>CAWEII010000001.1:0-17483 GCA_963809085.1 uncultured Actinomycetota bacterium
TCTGATCACGCTCAGTGGCATCGCTGATGACTGGAACGAACTCATCGCCTTCTGGCAGGTCGTTGCCGAGGACGATGGCGTCGACGTCACCGTCGCGCAGCAGATCCACCAGGGCCTTGTCGCCGACGAATGCTCGACGTAGGCGGGATCGGAGTACTGCTCGACGTGTGCGCCGTCGCGGGTGGCCCAATGCACTGCCCCCGGCCGCAGTCCGTAGTCCTCGGCCAGGTGGGTGCGTACCCACATCCCGGTCGTCTGCGTGTAGGCACGTACGCCGATGCGTTTGCCCTCGAGATCATCGGGCTTGGGGATTTCGCGGGATGCATGGGCGATCAGGCAGCCGCGCTGAAACCGGGAGGCGACGACCACGGGCAGCAGCACCACCGGGCGGTCGTAGGCGATCGCCTGCAGGCACGTGACGATGGCGAGCTCACTGAGGTCGTAGGCCTCGTCTCGGACCATGGGCGCGAATGCTTGGTGCACCGGATTGACTTCGGAGAAGTGCAGGCGCACAGCCGGATCGTAAGGTCTCCGCTCTTGAGTGCGCGGGTATGCGGGTAGTCGGCCAACACCGCGTTGACGATGGCGGGTTCACTCATGACGGTTCTCCTGCCGTGATGGTCATCGAGTAGAGCGATTCCGCGGTACCGCCAAGGATCAGGCCCGCTGTTCGTCGTCAAGCGTGGCGATCGCGCCACGGACCGCATCCAGCTGCGCCGAAAGGCTGCCCTCCACCGCCGGGAAGTTCGAGCCCCAGGTGATGCGATCGGCGCCGTAGGCCGTCACGACCTGCTCGACGAAGTCGGCGGGCCGCGACGCACCGTCAGCGGCTGCCGCGAGCGCACGGTGGGTCAGTTTTAGGTGCACGCCGGGGAATTCGGCGATCTCGAACAGTTGGTGAGCCGTGCGGTAGGGGGCGCCGTCGGACAGGTCGGGGCGCGCACAGTGGTCGAGCAGCACGCGCACGCGGGGAAACCGTTCGAGTAGCTTACGCAGCGTTCCCAGCCCCGCCATGGTCATCTGCAGGCAGATCGGATGTCGTGCTGCTCGCGTATGCCCAGGTGGGATAAGAACTTTCGTGGCCCAGCCAATCGGCCTGGCCCGGCAGTGTGGTACCGGTGGTGAACAGTCGGAACCCGCGTAGGCCTGCTCCCTGCCAGTGCTGGATCTTCTCCACCGCATCCGGGGCGGTCGCATCGACCGAGTACACCCCGACGAAGCGGTCGGGATGTGCGCGCACACTCTCGCTGAGGTAGCGGTTGTCGTGTCCGTACACCGTAGAGGCCTGCACGACGACGGCCTTGGTGATTGCGGCGTCGTCGAGTGCTCGGATCAGACCGTCGGCATCGACCGGGTGGGCCTGTGACCACGTCGATGGCGGCCACCGATGGGATCGGTCGGGTAGCGGGCGGTGTCGGGGAGATGACATGGGTATGGGTGTCGACGATGGTCATGGGCTTCTCCGGTGCGATCGGCGGCGTTGGGTGTCCGGGCCCGCACCGCGTCGACGGCGCCGTCGGGGCTCCGACAACCAGTAGAGGTCGCCTGGCACTCATGTTGGCACTCGCTTTCTCGACTTCGGTGGTGCGTCGCGGAGACCGGTTCCTCGTGCTTCTTGTGAACATCATCGCCACCTAGATCGTTGACAATTTAGCCGACAGGGTCAACCCCTACGGTGCGCTTCGGTGATATCCGAGTGACCGAGAGTGTCCCGCGGACGAGCCGTCGTCGTTCGGGCAAGCCGTGCGCCGACCTTCACCACCCTGTGGCAAGGCTGCGGTGGCAACGCTCGGGTCGGTCAGGATCGGGTGCCCAGCTCCGCTGTATTCGACATGGCTCAGCACATCGATCGGGGCGCGGCTGGCGCCGAACTGTTCGGAGAGTTCTACCTCGACCAGCCGTGGCTCGGACGTCTCCAATCGACTCACACCGGAATCGTCACCAAAATTGTGGACGCAGTGTCGTGCGCGGATGCCACCACCCCAGGCCTTCATCGCGAGGTCGGGATCAACTCACCATGTCGTCCCGGATCGCGCCGTCGTCCATCTTTTAGGGCGGCGAGGGAACCGTCATGCCGAGAACGTCGCTGCGGGGCGTGACCTCATCTCACGCCGCACGGGCCCGTCGCCCCGACGACGGTCACGAGGCGATGGCGGAGTCGATCCGTGTGTGTGCGGTGAGCAGCGTGCGGTCGAAGGCCGATCGCGGGGGTTCTCCCTCGTCGCGCCTGAGTGCCATGAAGTCCTTGACGAGCTGTTGGGCAAGGACTCGGAGTTTGACGTTCGTGGCCTGCGACCGCCATTTGAGAAGGTCGAATGCCTTTTCCGCTTCGACCTGGTAGACCAGCATGAGCATCCCCTTGGCCTGGTCGATGACCTCGCGGCTCTCGGCGATGCCCGCGAGGGCCTCGGTCACAGCCTGTTCGCGATCTCGCTCGGCTTGGGCTCGCGACTTCCCGCTCGGCGTCACGTCGATGTAGAAGCCGCTGAGTCCGATCGCCGTGTCGGTGTCGTCGCGAAGTTGCTGGCTGACGACGATGACCTCCCGCGTCTGGCCATGGGCGTCGATGATGCGATGGCGGGTACTGATGGCGCCGTGCGTGCGCCGGACGTACTCGAAGGCTTCGGCGACTTCGGCGTAGTCGTCGGGGTGTTTGTGGGACAGCAGCAGTTCGGTCGTTGGCTCGGTGGTGCCCGCCTCGTATCCGTGAATCTGCTCGACCTCGGGCGACCACTCCCACCGCTCGTCGGCGAAATGGAACCGGAACCATCCAGCGGGCGGGGCGGACTCGCCGACCGACGCCAGCGAATGTGGCAAAGGAGTCTCGTCACATGGCGGGGTCTGGGCCATCACTGCACCATAACGCTGCCCGGACCGAGGCGCACGCGATCCGTTGACCCGGCAGAAATTTTCGTCACAGAGCATGGCGAACTCGACCACCGTTCGGTCGGAACTAGCGGCAAGGACCCTCGGTGTTTGCCCGGTATGGACGTGCGCACACGACTTCGTCGAGTTCAGCGAATCCCACTCATCTGCTTTCGGGGTCATTCGCCAGCTCCGCTGCGGTCTCGGCGATCACCGCAACCGCGTCGAGGATCTGGGCATCGAACTCGGCAGGCGTGCGACCCGAGACTGACAGCGCGACAGCGGTTATCGCCGCCGTGGCCCGAGCGGCCGGATAACCCGCCGCATGCGGGCCGTCATGTTCGGCGGCAAACGCATCGAGTTCGGCGAGCTCGACAACCTCGGCCTTGATCTCGAGCCGCTGTAGTTCGCGCCGCAGCTCCATGGTGGCCGGGCTTGGCGCGGGGCTCGGCCCCGTCTTCAGACGTCGTCGCACCGACCGCAGCGGTCGGACCACCTCGCGGTGCCACTCGTCGACGACGCAACGCGCCGAGTTCAGATGGGCCTCGGTCAACACCTGAGCCCGGACCGCTCCGACGAAAGCCGCATACAAGACGAGGTTGACGTCCACGTCGAGGCGGTCCTGCAGGGTCAGGCATGCGGGGGAGACGTCGCCGCTGCGATAGAGCGCAAGCGCGAATCGCGTCACGGCTCCGCTGTCGTCATCCACCGGTGTTCCTCCTGGCCCATACGCTCGCCGAAGCGGCGGCATTCTGGCGACGCTATCCCAACTTCCTCGCACCTCCGGGGTGTCCTTTCACGAGGCGTGATTGTCATGGTACAAATCACAATGGTCTGACATTAAGTCCGCACTGCCTAGCGTGAGCATCGACGAGCCGCCAGGAGGCTTCGTGGCCGCACGCGATGGGTGGGATCCGATCCGCTCGCGAATCACGTTCGGCGCTTGCGTCATTGGGCGCACGGTCGGGCAAACGGACGACGGGCATCGGCAGCAATCATTCGGTGACCGCAGAATCACCATCGACACGCTAGGGAGAAGATGAAGGCATTCAGTCGGGTGCTGGTCGCACTGGTGGTGGCCGTCGCGGCGCTGTTCGCGACCACGGGCACCTCTCACGCAGGTCTGGACAATGAGCTGAGTCTGGTCGACGGCAAGGACCGGACCCTGACGATCCAGCAGTGGGACACCTTCCTCAACGGTGTGTTCCCCCTGGACCGCAACCGGCTGACCCGGGAGTGGTTCCACTCGGGCAGCGCCGTCTACTCGGTGGTCGGCCCCGGCTCCGATGAGTTCGCGGGCACGCTGGAACTGGGCTACCAGATCGGCTTCCCCTGGTCGCTCGGCGTGGGCCTGAACTTCAGCTACACCACTCCCAACCTCCTGATCGACGACGGCAACATCAGCGGGCCGCCGTTCGGCCTGAACTCGGTCATCACCCCGAACCTGTTCCCGGGTGTGTCGATCAGTGCCGACCTGGGCAACGGCCCGGGCATCCAGGAAGTCGCCACCTTCTCGGTCGACGTCACGGGTCCCAACGGCAAGGTCGCAGTCTCCAACGCGCACGGCACGGTCACCGGTGCCGCCGGCGGTGTGCTGCTGCGTCCGTACGCTCGCCTGATCTCCAAGGATGGTGACAGCGTCACCACCTACGGCGAACCATGGAACATGAACTAACCGATTCTGGTCGGGTCCGCCGAGCAGGTTGGCGTGCCGCAGCCCGGGTTCCGTCGTGCTTCCCCGAATCACCGGTACGACTGCCTCCTCGCAGGGCTGTGGCACGCCAACCGTCACGACGTATTAGTACGCGGAGCGTAGTATATTGATTGCGCAAGCGTACTAAGGGCCGTCGACGGGGGAGGGGCGTTGAAGCAGTACCTGACCGCGACGTTCTCGGCCCTCGCCATTCGTGACTACCGGCGGTACGCGTTCGGTCAGACGATCTCGGTCAGCGGCACGTGGATGCAGAAGCTCGCACAGTCATGGCTGGTGCTCGAACTGACGAACTCGCCTCTGCTGCTTGGTTTCACCGTCGCTGCGCAGCAGTTGCCCACCCTGTTGTTCACCACGACGGGCGGAGCGCTCGCGGACCGGTTCGACAAGCGCACGATTCTGGTGTGTACCCAGTTCGGCGCGATGGTGCCTGCCCTGGTCCTCGGGCTCCTGGTCCAGTTCCACCTCGTGACCGTCTGGACGGTGATGGTCGCGGCGCTGGTGCAGGGTTTCTCCGACGCGATCGACAAGCCCGCCCGACTCACGGTGGTCAACGACATCGCCACCCCCGAGACGCTCACCAATGCGGTGACGCTGAACGGCATCATCCAGAACAGCGGCAAGGTGGCGGGGCCCGCGGTTGCAGGCATCCTCATCGGCACCATCGGGATCGCCCCGGCGTTCTTCATCAACGCGGCGTCATTCGTGCCGGTGATCGTGGCACTCCTCCTGATCAGGCCGCACGTGCCGGTCGGGCCGGTGGCCAAGTTCAAGGCGAGTGGAAACCTCACCGGCACCCTTCGCTACGTCGGGAAACACCCCAAGCTCGCGTCCGCCCTCGCGCTCATGGCGGTGGCGGGACTGCTCGCCTACAACTTCAACGTCCTGCTTCCGACCTTGATGCGCGACACGATGGGCGGTGACGCGCGCACGGTCGGGTTCGCCTTCACCAGTATGGGATTGGGTGGCGTGATCGGCGGCCTAGCGTTGGCCGGTGTGCTCCGCGGGAGTTCACGAAGCCTGATCCTCAACGGTCTCGTCTTCGCCGCGTGTTTGACGGTTCTCGGCTTCGCCCCGACCTTCACCGTGGCATACGGCTTCCTCTTCGTTCTCGGTGCGGCCAGCGTGACGTTCCGGGCGACCGCGACGTCGCTCCTGCAGTTGTCTTCGGAACCCCACATGCGGGGTCGCGTCATATCCCTGCTCGTCCTGGCCACAGCGGGCACCTCGCCGCTCGGTGGCCCGCTCATCGGCTGGATCTGCCAGAACGCGAGTCCGCGCGTCGCCTGCATGGTGGGCGGAATCGGTACGGCCATGGCGGTGCTGGCGTGCTACTCATACCTGAAGTCGAATCGTCGATCGGCGGCGGGCACCGATCCCGGACCGGAGGATTATGCCGGACCCATCGACGAGCGGAGTGCCGAGTCAGGCGGCAGGTGTCGTGATCGAGAAGAGCGACTAGGAAAATCCGGCCAACCGTTCGAGTGCGGGCAGTGCGGCAAGTAGGGCGCGCCGATCATCCTCGGCGAGGCGATTGACCTGAAGGGCGAGGAACTCGTTCGCCCGCTGCCTGGCGGAGGCGAGGAGGTCGTGACCGTGTGCGGTGATCGCCACGACGAAGCTACGTCCGTCCTCCGGATCGACCTTGCGCTCAAGGTATCCGGTCGCCTCGAGCCTGGCCACCAGTCGCGTCACCGAGGACTTACTGATCTGTTCACGCCTGGCGAGCTCACCCACCCGCAACGGCCCGTGCCGTTGAAGCGTTGACAGCGCGGAGATCTGGGACATGGTCAGCTCGGTCTGGGAATGCTTGCGCAGCCGTCGGGTCAGTCGAAGGCTGGCGTCCTGAAGTGACGCGACCTGCCGCGAGTCGACGTCGAATACCGACTCCGTGGGTGTGGGCACGTCCCCACACTAGTTTGACGAACCCGTTCGTGCGCAACGCTTCTTCCACCGCGGTTCCTGCGCGGGCCTGTCCGTCAGAACGAGTACCGCAGGATCCGCGCCTTGCGGGCTCCCGCCGCCGTCTTGCCCATCAGCCGGGTCGCGACCCGGATCCAGCCGGGGAAGAGCTCGACTTCCGGGGCGTGGGCGAGGCTGGCCTCCTCGACGAGCCGCAACCGCGGATTCCATGTCTCGGGATGGTGGGCGTCCTTGAATCCCGGATAGCCCCACTGGCTGCCAACGTCTTTGAACATCTTCTGCGGGGCCACCTTGATCGCGGCCCTGCTGAAGGCGCCGATCCGACCGTAATCGTTGAACGCCAGTTCGCCGGTCTCGAAGTGCTCCGTGATGCGACGGAAGACGTCGACGAGCGTCGCTTCGGTGAGAAATGCGAACAGCCCGTCGGCGATCACCATGGTCGGGCGATCGGGCGGTATCGAATCCGGCCAACCTTCGTCGGCCACCGAGACCGGCACCGAGTGCGCCTGCGCATCGGCCGGCAGCACCTCGTCGCGCAACGCGCAGATGCCGGGCAGTTCGACGCTGTACCAGTGCACCGACGGCGGGGGAGCGACGCGATACAGGCCGCTGTCGAGGCCGGCTCCGAGGTCGACGACCACGGCGTCGGGGTGATCGGCGACGAACGCGCGGACGCGGTCATCGAGCATCTTCGCCCGTAGCGCGGACTGGCACACCACGCTGGTCTGCACGCCCAGCCCGGGGAAGTCGTAGTCGATCTTGGCGACGGTCTCATCGGCGAGCGTGTCACCCAGGATCGGGCTCGGCCAGCGGCTGTCCAAAGCCCTGGCGTACAGGGTCAGGAACGCGGTCTGTTCAACGGGCGTCAGTGTGGTCGTCGAGATCCCCATCACCTGAACGTACTCCCGCTTCTGGGCTGAACGGATGACCCCAATTCGTTCAACGCCGTTGCGGCTACCCGCTTTCGGTCCACATCAACGGCGAGGTTTGGCTGCCATGAACCTAGACCTCGGTGCGCTCGCCCATGATCACGGTCCGCTCCGGCGGCAGCCCGAAGTAGGCAGCGGCGTCGGCGGTGAGGTAGGAGGTGGCGACGAACAGGCGCCTGCGCCAAGCCGGCATCGTCGGTGCGTCGCCCATCGTCACCTCCAGCTTGGACAGGAAGTAGGACGCGTCGTCGATGGTGATCTGGCCTTCGGTCTGGGCCGGGTCGAGAAGGCGTAGCGCCTCGCAGACGTGAGGTGGTTCCATGTAGCCGAAACGCGCTGTGACGTGGACGATCCCGTCCTCGGCATAGCCGAGCGCATCGACCTCCATTCGTTCGGAGGCTGGTATGCGCGGCACGGGTACCGTCTCGATGGCCAGGACGACCACGTGCTCGTGGCGCACGTGGTTGTGTTCGACGTTGGCCCGCATCGCGAGCGGGGCGGTCTCCTTGCCCCGGTTGAGGAAGACCGCCGTGCCGGGAACTCGCGCCAACGGTGGGTCATAGTCGGCGAGCCGGTCGACGAACCCGCGGAGCGGTCCCTCCGCCTCTTCCCTGGCCCGGCCGACGATCTCTCGTCCGCGTTGCCAGGTCGTCATCACCGTGAAGGCCAGCAGGGCGATCAGCAGCGGTAACCACGCGCCGTGGACGAGCTTGGTCAGGTTCGCCGCGAGGAACATCAGGTCGATGAGCAGCAACAAGCCGCCGCCCGGGATGATGAGCCACAGCGGAGTTCGCCACCTGGTGCGGGCGATGTAGAAGAAGAGCAGCGTGGTGATGGTGATGGTTCCCGTCACGGCCATGCCGAACGCATATGCCAGGGCCGACGAACTGCGGAAGGCGAACACCAGGATCAGTACGCCGACCATGAGCACGGCGTTGATCGACGGCACGTATACCTGGCCGAAGGCCTTCGACGAGGTGTGCATCACCCGCAACCTCGGCAGGTATCCGAGCTGAGCGGCTTGCGATGCCACCGAATAGGCCCCGGTGATCACCGCCTGCGACGCGATCACGGTGGCAGCGGTGGCCAGCAGCACCATCGGCAGGCGGGCCCACTCCGGAGTGAGCAGGAAGAACGGCGCGCTCACCTTGCTCTCGTCGCCGAGGACCAGCGCGCCCTGGCCGAAATAGCTCAGGACACACGCAGGCAGGACGAGGAACAGCCATGCCAGCACGATCGGCCGTCGACTGAAGTGGCCCATGTCGGCATAGATCGCCTCCGTGCCGGTCACCGCGAGCACGACCGCCGCCAGCGCAAAGAACGCGATGTGGAAGTGCCCGAACATGAAGCTCAGCGCATATGTCGGCGAAAGCGCCTTGAGGATCTGCGGATGGTCGGCGATGCCGTTCACCCCACACGCGCCGATGGATACGAACCAGAGGATCATCACGGGTCCGAACAAGCGCCCGACGGTGGCGGTGCCGTGGCGCTGGACGGTGAACAGCACCACGATGATCACGGCGGTGATCGGCACCACCCACTCGTCCAACGCCGGCTCGACGACCTTGAGCCCCTCGACCGACGAGAGCACCGAGATGGCCGGGGTGATCATGCTGTCACCGAAGAACAGGGACGCCCCGAAGATGCCGAGGGTGGCCAACATCAGCGCGGTCCGGCGACGGCCCCTCGCGACGTTCCAACGTCGCAGCATCGTGATGAGCGCCATGATGCCGCCCTCACCGTCGTTGTCGGCGCGCATCACCAGGGACATGTAGGTCAGGGTGATGATGATCATCACCGACCAGAAGATCAGCGACACAATGCCATACACGTTGTTGGGGCTGATCGGCACGGGGTGCGGGTCACTTGGGTCGAAGACCGTCTGGATGGTGTAGATCGGGCTGGTGCCGATGTCGCCGAAGACCACTCCCAGCGCGCCGACCACAACGGCCAAGCGAAGGGGGTTCTTGGCCGTGCCCGCGGGAGCCGACGGCGGAGGTTCGGACTTCGGCACGGTAGCTCCTCGTTCGGCGAGCCACACCTCGTGTTGCCAGGCCCCCGGCGCGCGGAGGAGGGTAGCAGCGCGGCGGGTCCATCGTAGTGGGGAAGTCCGGGACGGAAGCTGTGGATCAGTCGTGACGGGTGAAACCCGCCGCGGCATCCTCTGCGATCCCCGCCGCCGCCGCGGACGGGTCGAGGTAGGTGCCGCCCGACACCTGCGGCACGAGGGCGTCGTCGAGGTCGTAGCGCAGGGGCACACCCGTGGGGACGTGCAGTGAGCGCACTTGCTCCGGTGAAAGGCCGTCGAGGATCATGCATAGCGCCCGAAGTGAGTTGCCATGTGCAACAACGAGAGTGACCCTCCCGGCGGCTACGTCGGTAGCGATCGCGCTGCGCCAATGGGGGAGTAGCCGGTGGTACACGTCGGCGAGTGATTCGGTCGTCGGAAGCTCGTCGGGCGGCACCTCGGCGTAGCGGGGGTCCCGACCAGGATGTGTGGGGTCGTCATCGGCCATGGGCGGTGGCGCCGCATCGTAGGACCGGCGCCAGCGGAGGAACGCCTCGTCACCGAACTCGGCACGGACCGCTGCGCGGCTGCGACCCTGAAACGCCCCGTAGTGGCGTTCGTTCAGACGCCAACTCCGGCTCACCGCCTGCGCACGCGTGTTCGACTCGGCGAGAACCGCATCGGCCGTGTCGACGGCGCGGGTGAGCAGCGACGTATGCACCGCAGCAGGGCTGAGGCCGGCATCGCGGATGAGCCTGCCTGCATCCGCAGCCTGGGCGCGGCCGCGCGCGGTCAAGGGGTAGTCGAGCCAGCCGCCGAACATGTCGCCGGCATTGGCCGTGCTCTCGCCGTGGCGCAGCAACAGCAGGACCCTGGCAACGGGTGGGCCTGCCGGCTGCGGGGCGCACTCAACTGAGTTTCTCGCCCCGCTCCAGCGCGGCGATCTGAGCCAGCCTGTCCTGGTGACGGCCGCCCTTGAACTGCGTGCTCAGCCAGACGTCGAGGATGCGGGTTGCCAGGTCGGGCGCCACCACCTTCGCGCCCATCACCAGGACGTTGGCGTCGTTGTGTGCGCGCGCGATCTCGGCGGTGAACACACAGTGGCACAGCGCGGCACGCACACCACGAATCTTATTGGCGGCGATCTGCTCGCCGCACCCACTGCCGCCAAGAATGATGCCGAAGTCGGCGTGGCCGTCCACCACCAGGGCTCCGACGTCCGCGCAGAGCGGCGGGTAGTCCACGATCCCGCCATCGGGGTGTGCTCCGCGATCGGTTACCTCGTGGCCGCGTTCCGTCAGCCACGCCGCGACGTGGTCCTTCATCGTCATCGCGTTGTGGTCAGCGGCGACAGCTATGTGCATGTGCCCGCTCCTCGTGGGGTCGTGCTGGTCGTTGCAGCGAAACTAGCATGGTATGACAACAGACCATAAGACCAATCTTGCCACCGAGGCGACGTAGGGCTTGAGCCTGATCGACAAAATCGCTAAGGTACAATGGTATTACCAAAGACGGCCCTGGGAGACTGCATGCCGAAGGTTATCTTCATCGCCCTCGACGGAACTGAGCGAGCCGTGGACGCCACCGTTGGCGAGTCCGTCATGGCGGTCGCCGTCCGCAACGGCATTCCGGGCATCATCGGCGAATGCGGGGGAAACTGCAGCTGCGCCACGTGCCACGTCTACGTCAGCGACGACTTCTCCGCAACGGTCGGAGGTGCCGGCGACATGGAAGACGATCTGCTGGACCTCGGGGTCGCGGAGCGCCGCGAGACCAGTCGGCTGTCCTGCCAGATCCCGGTCACCGAGGATCTCGACGGGCTCACCGTGCACGTGCCGGAGGAGCAGTGAGTTCGGGCACGCTGATCGTCGGCGCCAGCCAGGCGGGCCTGCAGGTGGCGGTATCCCTGCGTGGCGCAGGTGACACGTCACCGATCACCCTGGTGGGTGACGAGGTCCACGCTCCCTACCAGCGGCCCCCGCTGTCGAAGGCCTTCCTCCACGGCACCACCGAACTCGAGCAGCTGTGGCTGCGTACCCCTGAGGTGCTCGCCGACCTCGGCGTCACACTCGTCACCGGTGAGCGGGTGGAGGAGGTGGCCCTCACCGCGGGCGGTCCTTCCGGAACGGCGGTGACGCAGCGTGGCCGAGTGCTCGCATTCGATCGGCTGGCGCTGACCGTCGGAGCCCGACCCCGGCGACTGGCGGTACCCGGGGCCAACCTCGAGGGAGTGACGTATCTGCGCACGGCAGATGACGCGACGGCACTGCGCCAGCTGCAGTCCGATGCCGAGTCGGTCGTCGTCATCGGCGGCGGTTTCATCGGCCTCGAAGCCGCCGCGGTGGCCCGTGCCCAGGGCAGGACCGTCACCGTCGTCGAAGCCGCCGACCGACTGATCGGGCGTGCAGTCGCTCCGGTGGTATCGGAGTTCTACCGCGCGGCACACACCCGCCGAGGTGTCGACGTACGTCTCGGTGCTCAGGTTGCGTCGCTCGACGGTGAGCGCGGCAGGGTAGGCGGGGTGCAGCTCTCCGACGGAACGCGGATCCCGGCGGACGTCGTGATCGTCGGGATCGGTGTAGAGCCATGCATCGAACTGGCCGGTCAGCTGGATCTCGAGACATCCGGCGGCATCGTGGTGGACCAATATGCCCGCACCAGCAATCCGACGGTCGTCGCTGCCGGCGACTGTACGGTGCAACCCAATCCGCTCACCGGCCTCGGCCGGGTGCGGCTCGAATCCGTGCAGAACGCGGTCAGCCAGGCGAAGGCGGCGGCGGCGACGCTGATCGGGCGGCGAGAGCCGAATGACTCGGTGCCCTGGTTCTGGTCGGATCAGTACGACCTCAAGCTTCAGATCGCGGGGCTCGCGGGCGGACACGACGAATACGTCGTGCGTGGCGACATCGACCGCGAGTCGTTCTCGGTTCTGTACTACCGCGACGGCACGCTGCTGTCGGTCGACGCCGTGAACGCACCGGGCGACTACATGGCGGTACGCAAGGCACTGACCCAGGGTGCGACGATCTCGGCTGAGGCGGCGGCGAACCGGGCGGTCGCACTGAAGGAATTGATCGTGCCGCAGGCCATCGGGGCCTAGGCCCTTCAGCCTGCGCCGTGGCCCTTCTGCTTGCGCCGGGGCCCTTCAGCCTGCGCCGGCGCTGACCTGTGCAAACATGTCGTCGATCTTGACCGATTGCGTGAGAATGCGCTGGGCGAGCGCGTATTCGACGAGTTGTTCGAGCATCGCCCGATTGGGCTCCACGCCGTACGGCAGGGGGTCGGCGCCGGTGGCCTGCATGACCTGGGTGTACATCCGGTCGGTCGCCGAGGACACTTCGCCGGCGCGCAGCCGGGCGACGTAGCGCTGCTTGGCCTCGGTGAACGCATCGAACAACGCGGGGGCCAACGCCGGATACTGCTGCAAGAGCTCGTCTTTCACCACGACCAGATGGTTGATCGGATAGAACCCCCGCTGCGAAAGCGCCGTCAGCGCCGCCTCCTCGGGATTGCCGATCAGCGGAGCCACGTCGGGATGATCGACGTCGACGCCGATGACCGCATCGATCTCACCGGCGATGAGCATCGCCGCAAGGTCGGTGCCCGGCCCTGCGGGTTCGACGTTGGCCGGGTACACGTACGTGTCGACGTGCTCGCGGCCGGACAGCACCCAGGTGACGCGACCGGGGTCCACGCCGTGCTCGGTGGACAGGATGCCCCGGGCCCAGACTCCGGTGGTCACGGTGTACCCGCGATTGACACCGACCCGCCTGCCCTCCAGATCCGCAGGCGTGCGAATGCCCGAGCGGGTGTTGTACAGGATCGCGCCGTGGTGGAACCCGCGCACCAGGAAGATCGGCAGCGCAGTGAAGGCAACGCCGTGCTCACGCGCGGTGAGGTAGGTGGTCAACGCCATCTCGGAGACGTCGAACTCCAGCGTGCGCACCATCCGGCCGAACCCCTGGACCAGGACCGGTACGTCCGCGAAAGCCAGAGAGAAGCCTGCGGGTTCGATGGTGCCGTCGACGAGCAATTGGTTCGCACCCTGAACGCGGGTCAGAGTGCTCAATACGCGTTCCGGCTCAGACATTTCGGTCTCCATCCTCTGGTGGCATCGAATAGGGCGATGGTATATTGGCATGACCATAATGCCAAAGTGTCATTGCCATGCTTCGACGAGTTCCAAGAGGTGACAGATGGTTCAAAGTGTCCTCGCCGCGGTGCGCACGGCGCCCAGTACGACCGAACTACGCGAGCTTCCCATGCCCGAGTTGTCCGATGACACTGCACTGCTGAAAGTCGAGGTCGCGGGTATCTGCGGGACCGACGTGAAGATGTACAAGTCGCCGCCGTTCGACAGCCCGGTGATCATGGGGCACGAGAACGTCGGCACCATCGCGGTGGCAGGTGAGAAGTTCAAGCAGTTGCACGGCGTCGCCGAAGGCGATCGCGTCTTCGTCGAGCATTACGTCGGTTGCTACAACTGCGAATGGTGCCGCATCGGCGAATACCGGCATTGCGAGGGCACGGACTGGCGGACCAATGCCGATGCGCGCCGGTACGGCTACACCTCCTCTGACAATCACGGCACCCTGTGGGGTGGTTTCTCCGAGTACATGTACCTGCCGTGGAATGCCGTGCTGCACAAGGTGCCCGATGGTGTCACCGCCGAACTCGCAGGGCTGGTCACACCACTGTCGAACGGCATCGAGTGGGCGTTGCTGGCCGCCGGGGTCGGGTATGCCGACACCGTGCTGATCCAGGGGCCCGGGCAGCAGGGCCTGGCACAGGTGGTGGCCTGCAAGCAGGCGGGTGCGTCCAAGATCATGATCACCGGAGCGACGCGGGACAGGGCCCGCCTCGACCTCGCACTCGACCTCGGCGCCGATGAGGCGATCGACATCGAGCAGGACGATGTCCAAGAGCGAGTCATGGACGCCACCGGCGGCAAGGGCGTGGACTTCGTGCTCGACTGCACGTCCAGAGCGGGCGTCGGGCCCGTCCTGCTCGGCATCGACGTGCTCAAGCGGCGCGAAGGCACGCTTCTGGTCCAAGGCGAGCTCGCTGCCTTTCCGGACTTTCCGATCAAGCAGCTCACCGAGAAGGCCATCACGATCAAGAGCGCGCGCGGCCACAGTTACCGGGCCTGCGAGCTGGCGTTGCAACAGCTGGCCTCCGGCCGGTTCCCACTGCAGCGCCTCAGCACTCACAAGTTCGCCCTTGACCAGGTGGATCGCGCGATTCGTGCCCTCGCCGGCGACACCGAGGACGAGAACGTCATCCACATATCGCTTATGCCCTGGCTGGGAAAGGACTCCTGAACATGTCGATCGTCGTGCGCAACCCCCTGCGGGCCGACCCGGAGGTTCGTGATGGACTCGGCGAGTTCGGCGTCGCCACCATCCACGAGGCCCAGGGTCGTACGGGGTTGATGGCTGCATACATGACCCCCATCTACACCGGTGCGCGAGTGTGCGGGACGGCGGTCACGGTGAGCGTGCCACCCGACGACAACTGGATGCTCCATGTGGCGGTGGAGCAGTGTAGGGAAGGCGACGTTGTGGTCGTCGCGAGCGAAACACCTTCCGAATACGGGTTCTTCGGTGAACTGCTGGCCACCGCCCTCGCCGCGAGAGGCGTTCGCGGACTGGTGATCGATGCCGGCTGCCATGACATCGCCGAGTTGACCGCGATGCGTTTCCCGGTGTGGTCCAAGTGTGTTTCGGCACAGGGCACGGTGAAGGAACGCCTCGGGTCGGTCAACGTGCCGGTGACGTGCGCAGGCTGCAAGGTCGAACCCGGTGACGTCGTGGTCGGCGACGACGACGGCATCGTGATCGTGCCGCGGGCGGAGGCAGCGAGCGTGCTCGCTGCGGCGAAGCTCCGCGAGGAGAAGGAAGCCCGCAGCCGGGAGCGCTATCAGCGCGGCGAGCTGAGCCTCGACGTCAACGACATGCGCGGCGATCTGGCCAACCTCGGGCTGCGCTATGTCGACTACGAGGACGCCGGCCGTTGATCATCGACATCCACGGCCACTACACCACCGCACCGCAGGAGCTTCAGGACTTTCGCGACGCACAACTCGCCTCGCTCGACGACCCCACGCGGCCGGCGCCCGAGGTAGCCCAGATCAGCGACGAGGCTCTCCGTGAGAGCGTCGAACGCAACCAGCTACGGATCCTGCGGGAGCGCGGCGGCGATCTGATGTTGTTGTCGCCGAAGGCGTCCGCGATGGAACACCACGTCCCCGATCAATCGACCGCGACGGCATGGGCCAGGGCCTCGAATGATCTGGTGTACCGCGTCGCGCAGCTGTATCCGGACTCCTTCGCGCCGGTGGCGCAGCTGCCGCAGACCCCGGGCGGCGAGCTCGGTCCGGTGATCGACGAGCTACGACGATGCGTCGAAGAACTGGGCTTCGTCGGCTGCAACGTGAACCCAGATCCCGCGGCGGGCTATTGGACGACACCGCCGATGACCGACGAGTATTGGTATCCGCTCTACGAGGCGATGGTGGAACTCGACGTGCCCGCCATGGTGCATGTGTCGGCGTCGTGCAACCCGAACTTCCACAGCCTCGGCGCGCACTACCTCAACGCAGACACCAGTGTGTTCATGCAGCTGGTCAGCGACGACCTCTTCGACCGGTTCCCGGCGCTGACGCTCGTGATCCCACACGGCGGGGGGGCGGTGCCCTACCACTGGGGCCGCTACCGCGGGCTGGCGAAGCGCAGGTCGGCCGCCCCGACCCGTCGAGCTGCTGCCCAACGTCTTCTTCGACACCTGCGTCTACCACCAGCCCGGCATCGACCTGCTGACGGTGCTGCCGGCGAAGAACGTGCTGTTCGCCTCCGAGATGCTCGGCGCCGTCCGCGGGGCGGACCCGGAGACCGGCATCGCCTGGGACGACACGAAAGCAGTACGTCGACCGGCCCGGGCTCACCGACGGGAGCGGCGGCGGTCTTCGAGGGCAACGCCCGGCGCGTCTATCCCCGGTTGATCGCGGCTCACCGCCGGGGAAGGGGACCGATGTCCCGACTGCAGCTGACGTTCGCTGCGGCGACTACGACCGCACCCGCGCCCTGGCGGAGGGCCGATCCGGCCCGACGGCATCGACCTGACCTACCTGCGGCTGCCGGTCGAGGAGACGTTCTTCCGGATGTGCGCCACCGGGAGTTCGACGTCGCCGAGATGTCGCTGTCGTCCTACGTAAGTCGCTCGACCCCGACCCGGCGCCGTTCGTCGCGCTGCCGGTCTACACGTCCCGGCAGTTCCGGCACGCCGGCGATCTTCGTCCACGCCGATGCGGGCATCGAGAAGCCGGAGGACCTGCGCGGCAAGGTCGTCGGCACGCCCGAGTGGCAGCTCACCGCGGGCGTCTGGATCCGCGGCATCCTCGCCGACCACTACGGCGTGCCGGTCGACTCGGTCGACTACCGCACCGGGGGGCAGGAGACGCCGGGCGGATCGAGAAGGGCGCGGTCGACCTGCCGGATCTCGGATCGAGCCGATCCCGGCCGGGGAGACCCTGTCGGCGATGCTCGCCGCCGGCGGATCGACGCGCTGCAGAGCCCGCGTGTGCCGTCGTCCTTCTCCCCGGTGGCCACGGGTCGGCGGCTGTTCGCCGACGTCGCGCGGAGAAGCAGTACTTCGCCGAGACCGGGATCTTCCCGATCATGCACGTGGTCGTCGTCCGCCGGGACGTCTACGAGCGGCACCCGTGGGTGGCGCAGTCGCTGACCAAGGCGCTCTCACCGGCCAAAGACCAGGCCATGGCGAGCTGTACGACTCCTCGGCGCTGCGGTTCATGCTGCCGTGGCTATCCCGGGCCTGGAGGAGGCGCGGGCGCTGCTGGGCGAGGACTACTGGTCCTACGGGCTCGCGGCGAACGAGAAGATGCTGGCCACCTTCCTGCGGTACCACCACGAGCAGGGGCTCTCCCGGCGGCTACCAGCCGGAGGAGCTGTTCGCCCCCGAGTCGACGGAGGCTTCGTCATCTGACTCCGGCCGGTCCAGTTCCCCCGCGAGCAGTCGCAAAAGTGCCCGA
>CAWEII010000002.1:0-14707 GCA_963809085.1 uncultured Actinomycetota bacterium
CGGGCCGAACGCTGGTTCGGTTTGCGGGAACTCGGGCATTCGACGGCGTGACCGTCGACCTCTGACCAGCCCACGACCACCGCGATATCACCTGCCGCACCGGTGACCGATGCCGCAGGCCGAGTTCATCACCTGGAGGGCCGCCCGCTGCAACTCATTGCCCGGCTGGCCTTGGCGGCACCCCGAACGATCATCGCCGTGGCCGTGCTCCTCCTCATCGGCGCACGGATCTTCGGTGTTCACGTCACCAAGTCCCTGTCCGCCGCCGGCTTCCGCGACCCGGCCGCCGAGTCTTCCCGGGTCGCCGACCTGCTGGCGCAGAAGTTCGGCCAGGGCGACGTGCAGATGGTCTTCACGGTCGATGACCCTGACGGCGTGCACGGCGCCGGGGCCAGGGCGGTCGGCACCGACCTCGTCGACCAGGTGCGGACAATGCCGTACGTCGCCGATGCGGCGTCGGCGTGGACATCGCCCCCCGCCGTAGCCGCCGGGCTTTCCAGCCGCGACGGGCGGACCGGCCTCGTCGTGGTCGGCATCGACGGCGACGGCAGCGCCACGCAGCGCTACGCCACGGAGCTGGCCGACCGCTTCGCAGGGGATCGGGGCGGGACCACCGTGACCGCGGGTGGGCCAGCCATGGCCTACGTCGAGATCAACGGCCAGTCCGAGCACGACCTGTTGGTGATGGAGGCCATCGCCATCCCGTTCAGCTTCCTGGTACTCGTCGGCGTGTTCGGTGGCCTTCTCGCTGCCGCGGTGCCCCTTGCGGTGGGCATCTGGGCGATCGTCGGGTCGATGGCGCTGCTGCGGCTGCTCACTCTCGTCACCGAGGTCTCCACGTTCGCGCTCAACCTGACGATTGCGATGGGACTGGCGCTGGCCGTCGACTACACGCTGCTCATCGTCAGCCGTTTCCGGGAGGAGCGCACGGCCGGATCCGGAGTGGACGAGGCCCTGTTGACGACGATGACCACCGCGGGCCGCACCGTGCTCTTCTCGGCCACCACCGTCGGCCTCTCCCGCTGTACCTGTTGACCGGCAGCCTGGTATTGCCGATCAAGGCCATCCTGCTGAACACGTTGTCGCTGACCGCGACCTTCGGCGCGCTGGTGTGGATCTTCCAGGACGGCGCACTGGGCGCGCTCGGCACAACCGCGACGGGATCGCTCGTCGCCCAGGTGCCGGTGTTGTTGTTCTGCGTGGCGTTCGGGCTGTCGATGGACTACGAGGTGTTCCTCATCGCGCGCATCCGCGAGTTCTGGATGGCGTCGGGACGCCGGACGAACGTCGACAACGACGAGGCGATCGCGATGGGGCTGGCCCGCACGGGCCGGATCGTCACCGCCGCTGCGTTGCTCATGGCCATCTCGTTCTCGGCGTTGATGGCGTCGCAGGTGTCGATCATGCGCATGTTCGGGCTCGGGCTGACGTTGGCGGTCGCGATGGACGCGACACTCGTCCGGATGCTGTTGGTTCCTGCCTTCATGCATCTGCTCGGCCGCAGGAATTGGTGGGCGCCGCCGCGCCTGGCCCGTCTGCACCGGCGGATCGGGTTCACCGAGGGTGCCCCGGCCCGTTCGGTCCGCAGGGTGACCGGCGGCAGGCACCGGATGCCGCCGCGCACGCGGCACTCCATGCGGTGAGCACTAGCCCGTGTCCGCAATGAGCCGAACTGTTGCCCGTGGTGTGCGAAGCTGGCCGCGTGACCGGAGCGGCAGGCGGGCAGAAGGTGCGAGTGGTCGTCGGGGACGACCACCCGCTCTTCCGCGACGGCGTGGTCCGCGCCCTCAACTCCAGCGGATCGATCGACGTGGTCGCCGAGGCCGACGACGGGGTGGCGGCGCTGGCACTCATCCGCGAACACGGCCCGCAGGTCGCGCTGCTCGACTACCGGATGCCCGGTCTCGACGGCGCGCAGGTCGCCGCGGCGGTTCGGCGCGACGGGTTGCCGACCAGGGTGCTGCTGATCTCCGCGCACGACGAGTCGGCGATCGTGTACAGCGCATTGCAGGAGGGGGCGGCCGGCTTCATCTCCAAGGAGTCCAGCCGCTCCGAGCTGGTGGACGCGGTGCTGAACTGCGCCAAGGGACGCGACGTCGTTGCGCCCAACCTCGCCGCCGGTCTGGTCGGAGAGATCCAGCGCCGCAACGACTCCGACACCCCGACGTTGAGCGCCCGCGAGCGCGAGGTGCTCGCCCTCATCGCGGGCGGGCAGACCATCCCGGCGATGGCCAAGCAGCTGTTCCTTGCACCGAGCACGGTGAAGACCCACGTGCAGCGGCTCTACGAGAAGCTCGGGGTCGGGGACCGGGGCTCCGCCGTCGCAGAAGCGATGCGCCGCGGGCTGCTGGAATAGCGGTGGTGGTGCGCCTTCCCCGGCGGATCGTCGACTACTTCGCCGCAGAGCCCGTCCGCGTCTCGGCGGTGTTGCGACTTCCGCTGATCGCGTTGATGGGCTTCCTGGTGTGGTTTGGGAGGTCGACAGCTGGCTGCCCGGCGTCTACGCGGCGATCCCTCGGCGCCTACACTCTCGGTCGCGTTCGGTGACCGGCCCGTCCTGACCGGCGCGCTCGGAATCGGGACGGCGGCTTGCTATCTCGGTGCTTGGATCATCTACTCCAACGTGACGACCACGTTGGTCTTCCGGATGTGGTGTACCTGCAGTTCGGCTTCCTACTGTGGCTTGCCGTCGCCACCGCGGCGCTGTGTCTGGTGCTGACCCGCCGGGCGGCCCGTGTCTCGGCGTTCCTCGACGTGCGTCGCCGCCTGGTTGCCGAATCGATGCAGGCCGACGAAAGGACCAACAACTCGACGAGGTGCGCGAACGCATTCCCGACCCCGCCCTCGACATGATCTACGCGGTGCTCGACGACACGGTGGCGGGCCTTCGCTCGACGGTGTCGGCGCTGCATCCACAGGTGCTGGCTCAGCTCGGGCTCGCGCCGGGGGTGCGGGAACCGTTGCGCCAGTACGAGACCCGCGGCGGCTTCATCATCGAAGCCGACCTCGAAGAGGTGGGCAGGCCGAGCGTTGACGACCCCGCCCGTCGGGCCTGCCCGTCAGTGCTCGGCTGCCATGCTGCGCATGGCAGCCAGGATGGGCGGGCGGGCGTCGGGCTGGTGGATCAGCCGCCGGGCCACCTCGCTCAGGTGATCGTCATTGGTACGCGCGTACCGGCGCAGCAGCTGGAATGCCTCGTCCACCGAGACCCCGAGGACTTCCCGCAGGAAACCCTTGGCCTGCTCGACCAAGACCCGGCTGACCAGGGCGGACCGCAGCTGCGGCAGCACCGTCGCCGGGCTGGGCGGATGCTCTTGCAGAATGGCCACACATGCGATGTGAGCGAGCGTCTGCGCCACCAGGAGGTCGGCGGCATTGAGCTCGCCGGTCTCCGCGCCGAACAGGCCGAGCGCGCCGAGTACGGTGCCCGCCGCACGCATCGGTACCGCATGCACCGACGCGAATCCGGCATCTGACGCGGCTGGGACGAAACGTGGCCACCGCGGTTCCTCGTTGCGCAGATCCGCCACCGACAGCGGTCGTCCCGTGGCGAAACACTCCAGACATGGGCCCTCGTCGGCCTGCAGCTGGAACAGTTCCAGCTCGTGGGCCTGCTCGGACGTTGCGGCCATCAGGTGCAGCCGCCGTAGCGGATCGGCGAGGAGCAGACCAGCGGAGGTGATGTCGAGGAGCTGCGCGCAGTGCTCGGTCAGCTCGGTCAGCAGCTCGACGACGTCGAAGTCCTCGAGCAGGCTGTCGACCAGGGTGACGACTGCGTCCAGCACACGGGTTTCGCGAGGGATCTCGGTCATCAGCCGTCCCCGAGCCGTAGTCGGTGCGCGAGGATCTCGCGGGCCACTTCCGTGGCCGTGTTGCCGGTGGCGTACGCGTGCGCACGAAGACGTACCAAGGCCTCTGCGGGTCCGATGTCCAGTTGAGCCATGACCATGCCGGTGGCTTGGCTCACCTCGGCGCGGGACAGCGCCGTCAGCTCGGCCCACGCATCGCTCTCCGGGTCAGCGGCGGCGGCCTGCAAGTCCTCGCCGAGAAGATCGAGCACCGGGATCCCTGCTAGGTCGGCCGCGACGAAAGCGCCTGCCAGACCGTCTGCGGACAAGCCGCCGGGCCTGCTCTGGAACAGGTCGAGTGCTCCGGTGTACTCACCCCCGACGATCACCGGCATCGCGTACACGCCGACGATCCGATGCGCCAGCATCGCGGGCCTGTAGGCAGGCCAGCGCACTTCGGCGGGGTTGGCGAGATCGACGACCATCACGGGCGCCCGCAGGGTGACGGTGTCCAGGCACGGGCCCTCACCGTAGGTGAACTGCAACTCGTCATACAGCCGGGCTTTTGATCCACTGGCGCCGAGGGTACCCGTGGGCGCACCGTCGAGAACCAGCGATATCGCCGCACCATCCACGTCGAACAACTCGACGCAGGCCTCGCAGAGCCGGTCGGCCGCCTTGCTGCCGCGCTCGCCGCCGACAGCGGCCGTCAGCTGCTCGAGAACGGTCATGGCGTGGCGTGAACGTCGTCCATCGTCATCACCTCAGTATCCCCCATCGCGTTCGCCCAGCGGCGGGCTTTACGGGCGCACCACCCCACGCAACGGGAGCCAGCCCCGTGCGGGTGGGTCAGGCGCAGTCGGAGCAGATCAGTTCACTGCCGGTCTGCATCGCCAGCCGATTGCGGTGCTGCACCAAGAAGCACGACGAGCAGGTGAACTCGTCGGCTTGCTTCGGAACCACCCGAACGGTGAGCTCTTCACCCGAGAGATCCGCGCCTGGAAGTTCGAACGCGTCGAGCTCGTCGCCGTCGTCGACGTCGATCACCGCGATCGCGGCGTCGTTGCGCCGGCCCGCGATTGCCTCGAGCGACTCTTCGGCGACGTCGTCGGATTCGGTCTTGCGTGGTGCGTCGTAGTCCGTGGCCATCGGTATCCTCTCGGGTCCGGGGGTTGATGTATTGAGAACGCCATCCGGTGGGCGCTATGTTCCCGTCGTTCACCACTTGAAACCAGTCATTTTCCCCAGCGTGACGTACGTCGCTCGGGTGGGCCGATGACCGGGTTGAGTCGCCGTTTCGGCAGGATCAGCCCGGGTATTAGACCATGCGTGACGTACGCAGCCACACATCTGGAACCAACGCTGCCCGAGGCGACCGGGCCGCTGTCCTCTGCCGTGATCGATCACCTTGCCTGTCGCCGCCCCCGGCACGTCTACACCCCGGTCGACGCGCCGGTGGTCGACTCCGACCCGTACGGCCGCGATCTCCAGCTCGCACTGGCGGTCTGCTACGAGCTGCATTACCGCGGGTTCGCAGGCGTCGACGCCGGCTGGGAGTGGGATCCCGGTGTGTTACAGCTGCGCGGGCGTCTCGAAGCGGCGTTCCTGACCGCGGTCCGAGACGAGGTTGGTGACATCGCGGCCGGGACAACGGCGGCCGAGGAGATGGCGGAGCTGTCGATCGAGTCGCCCGACGGCGTTGGACTGTCATTCCACTTGCGGGACAAGGGCACCTGGGACCAGATGCGCGAGTACTTCGTGCACCGTTCGCCATACCACCTGAAGGAGGGCGACCCACATGCGTGGGCCATCCCGCGCCTGTCCGGTACGGCCAAGGCTGCGTTCGTGGCCGTCGAATTCGACGAGTTCGGCGCCGGCAGGGACGATCGGTCGCATCAGAGGCTGTACGCGGACCTGATGACCGCCGCGGGGCTCGATCCGTCGTACCTGCACTACCTCGATCACGTGCCCGCGGAGTCGCTTGCGGCGGTCAACCTGATGTCGCTCTTCGGCCTGCACCGCGATCTGCGTGGCGCCGCGGTCGGTCACTTCGCTGCGACCGAGATCACGTCCTCACCGGGGTCCCGCCGGCTGGTCGACGCACTGCACCGAATGGGCGCGCCGGAACCCTGCGTCCACTTCTACCGGGAACACGTCGAAGCCGATGCCGTGCACGAGCAGGTGGTGCGGTCGGACGTCGTCGGTGACCTGGTGGCCCGCGAACCTGGCCTGGAGTCCGACGTGGTGTTCGGCATCAGGGCGTTCGACGTGGTCGAGAGCCGATTCGCCGAGCGTGTGACGGCCAGTTGGGCGGCAGGCGAATCGTCACTGTGCAGAGAGCTCACCTGAGGTCTGGCGGGCGCGCCTGCACCGTCGGTGGCTGGTGTCGCACAGCGGGTAGGCCTTGCTTCGCCTGCAGGTGCAGATCGCGACCATGAACCGGTCCGATTCGACGACGGTGCCGTCGGGCGCCTCGACGCGGACCGGGCCCTCGACCATGACCGGGCCGCTGGGCATGATCCGCACGACGCGCGGGGATCGGTCCGTCACGGTACGTCCGCCCGAATGACCACCAGTTCCTCGTGTCGCCTGCCATGTTCCAGAAGGCCGAGGTGCCGCAGCCAGCCGGCGCGGGCGGTGAGCACTGGACCGAACGGAATCCATTGGCGGGCAATGACCGACGCCTTCAGCCCGGCCTTGCGTAGAACGGCGAGGGACGCGTCGACGTCCGAGAACTCCGAGTGCACGATCAGCAGTGTGCCGTCGTCGGTGAGCAGGTCCGGTGCCGCCGCGCACAGCGGGTCCAGCACCAGCCGACCGTCGACGCCGCCGTTGAATGCCGCGGCGGGTCCGGCGTGCGCGGGAATCACCTCGCCATCGCCAGTGGGCGGTTCGGGCACGTACGGCGGATTGCAGAGCACCAGCTCGAACGGACCGAATTCAATTGCCAGCGACCATGTCCCGAGGTGGACGTCGACCTCGACGCCCGCGGCCAGTGCGTTGCGCCTCGCGCAGCGAACCGCCTCGGCCGATATGTCGAAGGCCATGACGTTCGCGGCGCCTTGCCTGGCGGCACCGATGGCGGCCACCCCGCTACCCGTGCACAGATCGGCCACCCGGCTGCCACGGGCGAGGCCCGTGCGGTGCAGCACCTCGGTGAGAAGTTCGGAGTCGTGCTGCGGGGCGTAAACCCCTTCCGGCACGGTCAGCTCACCGGGCGGATCCGCGTAGGCACTTGTCATATCGACCCTTTCCGACTGCTTTCGCGTGAACGTCAGCGGGCTTGATACCCCGGCGGTGGGGGCGTCAATCACCCGCGGTCGAGTGAGAGAAGGGACCCGGCGCGTGGCGCCGGGCCCCTCGTCGTCACGCGGTCAGTTCTGGTGGGATTCCTGGCGCTTCTCGGCCGCCTTGGCGCCGCCGCGGGCCGCGTCGGCCTCGGCCTCCTTCTTGGCAGCGTCGCGCTGGGCGTCGGCCTTGTCCTGCTGAGCCCTGCCCTCTTCGGTCATGCTGTCGTTCCCCGTCATGGCACCGACGGCTTCCTTGGCCTTGCCCTTGGTGTCCTCGACGACACCCTTGATGCCCTCGGCGGGCCCGCTGTTCTCATTGCTCATGTCGATCAATCTCCTGGGTGTGGTGAATCAGGGATCCGTCCCGTCCCCGCATCACGGTCATGCCCGCCGCAGTCATGGCCAAACCTGTCCTTGCCGCCGGTTTGAACCGCGACGCGGCGGGTATCGGTGCCGCAAAAGGCACTTCAGGAGCAGACATGCGCAAGGATTTTCACCATCAGCTGGACGTTCTGCGCGCCGATCTCGGAACGATGTGCGGGCTGGCGGGCGTCGCCGCTCGACGCGCCACCACCGCGCTGCTCGACGTGGACGCCGAAGCGGCGGGGCAGGCCGTGGAGGAAGCCGAGCGGCTCAACGTCATGCGCCTCGACGTCGAACGCCTTGCGGTCAGCATCCTGGCGCTGGAAGCGCCGGTCGCAGGCGATCTGCGGGCCACCGTAACGGCCATCCAGATCGCCTCGGCCGCCGACCGGATGGGCGGTCTCGCCGCCCACGTGGCACGATTGTGCATGCTTCGTCATCCCGAACCCGTGGTGCCCGAGGACCTTCGCGGCTGTTTCGCGCAGATGGGCGAGATCGCAGTCGATCTGGCGGAGCGCACCCGCGTGGCCGCACTCGAAGGCGATCGCGCACAGGTGCAGAGCGTCCACCATGACGACGGCGCGATGGAGGAGTTGCACCGCCACCTGTTCAGCGTCGTCGCCAGTCCGCGATGGCCCCACGGACCGGCCGTGGCGATCGACGTCGTGCTGCTTGGCAGGTTCTACGGACGGTTCGCCGATCAGGCCGACGACATTGCGCGCCGGGTGACGTTCCAAACGACGGGCACCTACGGGTCGCAGGCCAGCTAGGGGTCGGGACACGGTTGATGGCGCAGCAAATGGGCAAGACCGATCACGTGGTGGTGGTCGGTGCCGGCCTCGCCGGGCTGGCGGCCGCGTTGCATCTGGCAGGGCGGGGCCGCGCGGTGACGATCGTCGAACGCGCCGAACATCCGGGCGGACGAATGGGTCGACTGGACGTCGGCGGATATCGGATCGACACCGGGCCCACGGTGCTGACCATGCCGGAGATCATCGAGGACACCCTCGGTGCCGTCGGTGAGTCCCTCGCGGACCGGCTCGACCTGATCGAGGTCGACCCCGCGTATCACGCGTCGTTCGCGGACGGCTCGCAGATCCACGTCCACCGCGACGCAGAGGCGATGGCCGACGAAGTGGCCCGCGTGGCCGGACCGAACGAGGCGAAGGGCTACCTGCGGCTTCGTGACTGGCTCACCGAGTTGTATCGCGTGGAGTTCGACGGGTTCATCGCGGCCAACTTCGACTCGCCGCTCTCCCTGCTGACGCCGCAGTTGGCGCGACTGGCCGCCATCGGCGGATTCAGACGTTGGGACCGCGTCATGCGTCGCTTCATCGCCGACGAACGCCTTCGGCGCATCTTCACGTTCCAAGCGCTCTACGCCGGCGTGCCACCCCAGCGGGCACTGGCGGTCTATGCGGTGATCGCCTACATGGACACCGTCGCGGGTGTCTACTTCCCCCGCGGTGGCATGCGGGCGGTGCCGGATGCCCTGGCGGGCGCGGCAGCCACTGCCGGAGTCGAATTCAAGTATGGTGCAACGGTTTCCGGGCTCCGGCAGGAAAATGGTCGGGTGACCGAAGTATTGACCGACGATGGCGAACGCATCCCCTGCGACGCCGTCGTGCTGACCACCGAGCTCGCCGACACCTACCGGTTCCTGGACCGTCGGCCGCGCCGCCTACTTCCGCTCCGGCCCGCACCGTCCGCGGTGGTGGCGCACCTCGGCTGCCGCGCGACATCCGAGGCGGGCCATCACACCATCCTCTTCGGCGACGCCTGGGATCAGACGTTCCGCGACATCATCGACGAAGGACGCGTCATGTCCGACCCTTCCCTGCTGGTGACGAGGCCCACCGCAGGCGATCCGTCGCTGGCCCCCCCGGGCCGCGATCTGCTCTACGTCCTGGCGCCGGCGCCGAATCTGGCTAGCGGCACGGTGGATTGGGACAGAACCGGGCCCGAATACCTTCAGAGCATGCTCGAGGTGGTGACGCGCCGGATGCCCGAGGCGGTGCAGGACCTGGAGGTCCTGCACGTCGTGAACCCCGCGGGCTGGGCGCGCCAGGGCATGTTCGCAGGCACCCCGTTCGCGCTCGCGCACACCTTCTCGCAGACGGGCCCGTTCCGGCCTGCCAACAGGGTGAGCGGGGTGGACAACGTGGTGCTGGCCGGATCGTCGACCGTCCCAGGCGTTGGCGTCCCGACCGCACTCCTGTCCGGCCGGCTTGCCGCCGACCGGATCACCGGCGGCTCGGGCAGTCGCACCACGGCGCACATCGTGGCCGGCTCGCCATGATCGGCTCCGAGTTGGACGCCGCGGGCGCGCACGATCCCGACCTGCGCGCGGCTTACCGGCAAGCCAAGGCGCTGAATGCGCGACATGGGAAGACGTTCTTCCTGGCCACCCGGTTGCTGGCCGCCGAACAGCGGCCCGCAGTGCACGCTCTCTACGGCTTCGCGCGGATGGCCGACGACATCCTCGATGACTTCGACGCCGACATCAGCACCGACGAGCGAAGTGCGGCCCTGCAACGGCTGAGCACCGAACTCGCGGCGAGACTCGCAGGCGATGACGGCGCCGCTGGAGCGCCCGTGCTGACCGCGTTGGCGCACACCGCGCACCGTTACCGAATCGACCCCCGACTGTTCGACGACTTCCTGGGCTCCATGCGCATGGACCTGACGGTTACCGACTATCCCAACCGCGCTGCCTTGGAGCGGTACACCTACGGATCGGCCGAGGTCATCGGGTTGCAACTGCTGCCCGTCCTCGGTGCCGTGGTGCCAGTGGCCGACGCCAAACCGGCAGCGGCGGCACTCGGAAAGGCCTTCCAGCTCACCAACTTCCTTCGCGACGTGGACGAGGATCTGTGCCGCGGCAGGATTTATCTGCCCGCCGACGAACTCGCTGCCCACGACGTCGACCGCGATGTGCTGCTGTGGTGTCACGCCAACCGGCGCACGGACCCGAGGGTGCGACGCGCGCTGGCCGACCAACACGCCATCACCCGGCGGATCTACGACTACGCGCACAGCGGCATCGCGATGCTGGCGCCGCGCTCGCGGCCATGCATCAGCGCCGCGCTCACCCTGTACTCCGAGATCCTGGACCGCATCGAGGAGAGCGACTTCGCAGTGTTCGGCAACCGTGCCACCGTCGGCACCGCGCGCCGTGTCCAGGTCGCCGGCAAGGGACTGCTTCAGGCGTGGGGGGCCCGCATGACCACCCGACACCAGAAGGGACCGACGTGGACCACTGGCAATACCTGATCGTGATGGCGGCCTGCCTTGTCATCACCGCCCCGCTGGAATGGCTCGGATCCGGCGTGTATCGACATGCGCGCCGCACCGCCTACGCCGTGTTGCCCGTTGCGGCCGTCTTCGTCGTGTGGGACGCACTGGCGATCGCGGGTGGTGTGTGGACGTACAACCCGCGCTACGTCACCGGGTTACGGCTGCCTGGCGCCATCCCCATCGAGGAAGTGGTGTTCTTCGTCGTCATCCCCGTCTGCGGACTCCTCACCTACACGGCGGTCGAAGCCGTGCTGCGGAGAGTGCGGCCACGGGCGGTTCGGTCGTGACCGGCCTCGGCTACACGCTGCCTGCCGTACTCGCCGTCGTCTTCGTCGTCGCCTGGGAGGTGTGGATGTTGCGCACCGGCCTGTTCCGCCGCCCCGCGTACTGGATCTCGATGGTGATCGTGTTCGGGTTCCAGATCCTGGTCGACGGATGGCTGACCAAGCTGAGCGCGCCCATCGTCGTCTACGACGAGCGGCACACCACGGGTGTCCGATTTCCCTTCGACATCCCCGTCGAGGACTTCTTGTTCGGCTTCGCCCTGGTGACCGCGGTGTTGCTGCTGTGGGAGCGGATGGCGACGCGCGACCGCGGGGTGGCCGCCTCGTGACGGTCGGGCCAGGCGGCCTGCCGCGCGCGGAGGTGCCCAAGGCATTCGACGTCGGCGCCGCAGCCTACGACCGGCTCGTCGGCGCCAACCCCGGATATCACGCTCATCTGCGAATCTCGGCGCGCCGCATGCGGTTGCCGGACCGCGGTCGCGGTCTGCGCCTCCTCGACGCCGGCTGCGGAACGGGGGCCTCCACCGCGGCGCTGCTCGCCGCGGCGCCCGAGGCACGGATCGTGGCGGTCGATGCCTCCGAGGGGATGCTCGCCGAGGCGGCGGCCAAACCCTGGCCATCGTCAGTTCGGTTCGTGCACTCGCGTATCGAGGATCTCGCGGCAACGGGCGTGGACGGACCGTTCGACGGCATCTTTGCGGCCTACCTGCTGCGCAACCTGACCGATCCGGACGCGCAATTGAAGACGTTCCGGACGCTGCTGCGCCCAGGCTCCACCCTGGTCGTGCACGAATACTCGGTGAACGACTCCCCGGTGGCGGTGGCCGTCTGGAACGCGGTGTGCTGGGCCGTCATCATCCCGGCGGGGCGGTTGCGGACCGGCGATGCCACTCTGTACAGGCATCTGCGCCGCAGCGTGAATTCGTTCGACGGAGCCGAGGCGTTCCGTAACCGACTCCGCGGCAACGGCTTCACCGCGGTGCACAGCGAGACCATGCCGGGGTGGCAACGCAACATCGTGCACACCTTCGTGGCGGACGCGCCGACATGACGGACCCGCGGCGGGTGACCCATCCCGCACCGGACGGCATGCCGGACGCCAGCGGAATGTCGGTTCGGCCCCGTGCGGTCGTGGTCGGTGGCGGCATCGCCGGGCTGGCCGCCGCCACCGGCCTTGCCGAGCGCGGTGTCGCAGTGCACGTCCTGGAGCGCGAAGGCTATCTGGGTGGCCGGGTCGGCGGGTGGGCCGAGGCCATCGAGGTGGGCGGCGCAACCGTTCCCGTCACGATGAACCGCGGCTTCCATGCCTTCTTCCGCCAGTACTACAACCTTCGAAACCTGTTGTGTCGCATAGATTCCGACCTGTCGATGTTGACCGCGATCGAGGACTACCCCCTGATCGACGCGCACGGAAGGCGGGACGGCTTCCGCGGACTGCCGCGGACACCGCCGCTGAACGCGCTCGCGTTCGCCCTGCGCAGCCCCACCTTTCGGCTGCGCGATCTGGCCCGCATCAATGCCCGCGCCGCGGCACCCCTTGCGGCGGTCTCCATACCGGCGGTCTATGCGCTGCTGGACGATACGGACGCCGCGACCTTCCTGCGCGACATCAACTTTCCCGACGCCGCCAGGCACCTGGCATTCGAGGTGTTCTCCCGCAGTTTCTTCACCAACCCCGGCGAGCTGTCGGCGGCCGAGCTGGCCACGATGTTCCACATCTATTTCCTCGGCTCGAACGAGGGCCTGGTCTTCGACGTCGCCGACGACGACTTCGGCACCGCGTTGTGGGTGCCGCTGCGGAAACATCTGGAGTCGCTCGACGTCACGTTCCATACGGGGGTGACTGCCACCGGCGTGCATCCGGGCCCGCCGTTCCTGGTGCACTGCGATTCCGGAGCACGATTCGAGGCCGATGGCGTCGTGTTGGCCACCGACGTGGCCGGATTGCGACGGCTGGTCGACGGCTCGCCCGCACTCGGAGATCGGCAGTGGCGGACCAGGGTCGACGCGTTGCGCACCGCGGCGCCGTTCACCGTCCTGCGGCTCTGGCTGGATCGCGCCGTCGATCCCCGTCGACCGCCCTTTCTCGGCGTCGGCGGACATCCACCGCTGGACAACGTCAGCGTGGTCAGCGCCTACGAACGGCAGGCGGCGCAGTGGGCAGCCGCTGGTGGCGGATCGGTCGTCGAATTGCACGCCTATGCGGTCGACGACACGCCCGAGGCGGTGCGCCACCGGCTGATGGAACGCCTCCACGAGCTCTATCCCGAGACGGCAGAGGCGCGCATCGTCGGCGAGAGGCTGCTGCACCGCGAGGACTGCCCCCGGTTTGGGCCAGGCGACTTCGCCGCTCGGCCAGGCGTTGCGGCTCCGCATCCCGGCCTCGCGCTCGCCGGCGACGGCATCCGCATCGACCTGCCGGTGGCGTTGATGGAGCGCGCGGCCACCACGGGATGGGCGGCCGCCAACCGGCTGCTCGAACACCTCGGCGTCCGAGGTCACACTCTGTACAGCGTTCCCACCCAGGGTCGTTCGGCGACACTGCGACGTCTTGCCGCATCCCGAGAAAGGTTGTTGAACTCATGAGCGTACGTACCGTCGTGACCTCTCGTTGGGCTAAGGCCAACCCGTTCAGCTTGCTGCCCCGGACCGAGTGGACGGCTCAGAAGGCAACTCACCGTGACGCCGCACCGACCGTCATCGAGAGCGCACTCAAGCGGTCTGCCGCCCGGCCGAGCGGCAACTGGTTCAGCTTCGCCGCCAGTGACGACGTGGGCGACCGGGCACCCTTCGGTGCCACGGTTGCCGGGAACGAGATCGTGGCGTGGCGCTCGACGGACGGGACGCTTCGGGTCGGACCAGGCAGCTGTCCCCATCTGGGCGCCGACCTGTCGACCGGTGCCCTGGACTGCGGCACGCTGATCTGCCCGTGGCACGGAATGCGATTGAGCGGCCGCAGGCAGCTTGGCTGGACACCGTATCCGGCGTACGACGACGGCGTACTGGCCTGGGTACGTCTCGACCACGTCGGTGGCGAAAAGCCCACGATGACCCCGGTGCTTCCCGACCGGCCCGACGGCGCGCGGCTGCATGCGGTGACCCGCATGGTCGGCACCTGCGAGGTCGCCGACATCATCGCCAACCGTCTGGACCCTTGGCACGGAGCCTGGTTCCATCCCCATTCGTTCGCCCGCCTCGACGTCCTGAGCGCGCCCCCCGCCGGGACGACCACGGCGGATGCCGACCGCTTCCTGGTTTCGGTCACCTTCCACGTCGGTCGCGTCGGCGTGCCGGTGGTCGCCGAGTTCACCAGCCCCGAACGGCGCACGATCGTGATGCGCATCGTGGACGGCGAGGGCACCGGCAGCGTCGTCGAGACACATGCCACGCCGCTGGGTCCTGGATCGGACGGGCGGCCTCGTACCGCGGTGTTGGAGGCGGTCATCGCGCACTCGGGTAGGCCCGGCTTCGTTCACGCGCTGCGTGGCGCGGCGGTCATCAAACCCTTCATGCGCCACGCCGCGACTCGGCTGTGGCGTGACGACATCGCCTACGCCGAGCGGCGTTACGTCGTACGCACCCGTCGCTAGCGCTTGCACCGCGCGCCCGTCGCGCAGCACGGCGTTCGACCGGGCAGTGCGCCCCGGTGACGAGCAGCTGGGCGATTCAGGCGGCGTTGCCGCGC
>CAWEII010000003.1:0-38507 GCA_963809085.1 uncultured Actinomycetota bacterium
CAGATCATGGGCGCAATCCTCTTCGAGGACACCTTGTACCGCACCATCGAGGCCCGGCTGACCGCGAACTATCTATGGGACGTAAAGCGGGTGGTGCCGTTCCTCAAGGTGGACAAGGGTTTGGCCGATGAGGTCGATGGTGCGCAGCTGATGAAGCCGATCCCGGGCCTCGACGATCTGTTGGCGCGGGCCCGGGAGAGCGGGGTGTTCGGCACGAAGATGCGCTCGTTCATCAAGCTCCCTGGCGCGGGCCTGGGGCGCGGTCGTCGCGCAGCAGTTCGAGATCGGCCGGCAGATCCTAGTTGCCGGTCTTGTGCCGATCATCGAGCCCGAGGTAGACATCCACAGCCCGCGAAAAGCCGAAGCGGAGGATCAGCTCAAAGCGGCCCTACTTGAGGGGGTCAACGCGCTGCCGAGCGATCAGGCGGTGATGGTGAAACTGACGTTACCGGACAACGACAACTTTTATCGGGAACTCGTCGATCATCCCAAAGTGATTCGGGTGGTAGCACTCTCGGGCGGCTACAGCCGCGAGGAGGCGTGTGAGAAGCTGTCTCGCAATCGCGGCGTCATCGCGAGCTTCTCGCGGGCGCTGACCGAAGGGCTTTCCGTACAGCAGAGCGACAAGGAGTTCAACGCGACGTTAGATGCCGCGATCGGGGACATCGCCAAGGCGTCGAGCACGTGAGTTGTGGCGACTGCTTCTGATTCAGGCGGACGGTCTCCGGTCGACCGGCAGGCGTTTGATGCCGTGCCCGAACGCGGGCGTGCAACCGCCGCCACCTGGCTGAGTACTGCGCCATTTTGATGAGAGTTCTGCCAGCCTGTAAGTAGGAGAGTCGGGCGTGATTTGCCTGACTACGACCGGGCGTTCGGAGTCGACTTCGACTGCATCCCCACGGATGTCGATGGCGAGGTGGCCTGAGGGCCAGCAGCTGTACGCCGCACGTCATCGCGCCGAGCTGAGCGCCGAGGAGGCTGCCTGTGCGGTCGGGGTGTCGGTGCACACCGTCGGCGCCGTAGAGGCGGAGAAGCCGGTCAAGCCCGATGTGACTGCTGCGATGCAAGGGTGCGCGCTTCATTGTTACGCGGCCGAGCTTTGGTGTACGCGGCGCCTGTGACCGAAGGATGAACCTCGGACTGTGGACGAACGCTGGCTAGGATGAACGGCATGACTCGCGCAGTCGTGGTGGGTTCCGGCCCGAACGGGCTCGCGGCCGCCATCACGCTCGCACTCGAAGGCGTCGACGTCACGGTCCTCGAGGCGGCCGACCACATCGGCGGCGGTTTGAGTTCCGGCGCGCGCACGGTGCCAGGCGTTCTGCACGATGACTGCGTCGCGGTCGTGTCCACCGCATTGGCGTCGCCCTTCATGCAGAGCTTGGACCTTGAGGCCCATGGCGTCGAATGGGCTTGGCCCGAAATCGATCTCGCGCATCCAATTGACGGCGGTCGCGCTGGCATGTTGACTAGATCCCTTGACGAGACCACCCGCCGCATGGGCGTCGACGGGCCAGCGTGGCGACGCTTGATCGGACCGATCGCGGAGCACTTCGACGAGTTGGCGCCCGACATCTTCAGCCCATTGGTGAGCATCCCGATGCACCCGTCACGGATGGCATCGTTTGGGGCCAAGGCGCTCATTCCGGCCTCCGTCCTTGCGCGGCGATGGCAAACCGACGAGGTGCGTGCTCTATGGGCGGGCACCGCCGCGCACACTTGGCGGCCGCTGAACCAGGCGCCCACCTCTGGTCTGGCGTTGATGTTCGGTGCCGTCGCGCACAGGTACGGATGGCCGACGGTGAAGGGCGGCGTGGGACGGCTCGCCCAGGGGTTGGCTTCGATCCTTGTCGCCGCCGGAGGGGTTATCGAAACTGGCCAGCGGGTGGTGTCCCGCAAGGACCTGCCGGTCGCCGACATCGTGATGTTCGATCTTGCACCTAGCGCGGTGGCCAGCATCCTTGGCGACGTCCTACCTTCTCGAATTCACAGGGCATACATGGCGTTTCGTCACGGGGGCGGGGCATACAAGGTCGACTTAGCCGTCGCGGAAGGAGTGCCATGGCTCAATGAGTACTGCCGCGCGGCGGGCACCGTTCACGTCTGCGGCTCGTTCGACGAGGTCTCCGAGGCCCAGCGCGCCATTGCCGGCGGTCGCATGCCGGATCGTCCATTCGTCATCGTCGTTCAGCAGTACTTGATGGATCCGGCCGCTCGGTCGGCGACGTCCACCCGTTGTACACCTATGCCCAAGTGCCGCTGGGTTACTCGGGTGACGCTACTGCCGCTGTCCTCGATCAGATCGAACGGTTCGCCCCCGGCTTCCGGGACCGCATCGTCGGGATGAATGTCCGTAGTCCCCGGGATCTGAGTCGGCACGACGCCAACCTCGTTGGCGGCGACGTCAATGGCGGTTCGATGGACCTGCGGCAGTTCGTCTTTCGACCGCGGGTGACTACCGATCCGTATTGGACCGGGGTGGCGGGTCACTTCCTGTGCTCGGCGTCGACTCCTCCCGGCGCTGGCGTACACGGAATGAGTGGGCAACTCGCTGCCAGGTCGGCGTTGCGGCGGTTGGGGAGACGACGCTAGCCGTTAGGCCGCGGGGTAGTCACTGGGCGGATCATCAGGGGTGGTCCGGTTTGGAAGAGGTACTCATGTCGGTGTTGGAGGTGCGCTTGATCTGGCGACGGTGATCGTCGTGGTAGATCCAGGCAAGGCATTCAATCGAGTGTGGATGAGCAACGGCTCTGGAATGCTCGCTGATCCGATGTCATTGTCGGTCTCGCGAGAAGGCATCTCCCGACTGGAACTGGCGTTGAACAAGCACGGTCCCGATGTCGCTGTGATTGCGTGGGTGTGCTGGGGCTGGGAGTGGCAGAGGTGCCGCAGAGCGCCAGCCCCGCTCGATCAACGGCCCGGCATCGAGACCGGAGCCCGGCTTGTCGGGATCGGGAAGCCCGATCGCGGCCTCGAAGTCCGGCAGGTCCGTCTGGTAAGCGGCCGCCGCATTCAGGGCGTACTTCGATTCCCCGGCGGCAATTGTCACGACGCTGTCGCCCTGACAGTCGAGGACAGCTTCATCGGCGGTTAGCGACCACGGGCCCTGCGTCCATGTCTCACGGCTGGCATAGCCCGCAGGGCGGTCCGGCGTTGGGGTGGTGGAAGCCATTGGCGTCGGCATGATGGCGGCCGTTGACGGCGACACCGACACCGCCGACGCGGTTGTCGACGGCGCCGCCGCGGCCGACTCGCCACCGCCGGGCTTGCCCGGCTCGGGCTCGGGCTCGGGCTTCGGCAGCAGGTTGCCGACGATAACCAAGGCGACGAACACCCAGCGGCGACCAGCATGCCGTTCCTAAGCTTGTGCGACTTGGCTTCGCCGACTTTGAGCGTCTCGCGGTCGTCGGCGACATTGGAATCGATGGGTCCCCTCTTGGGGCACTAGGAACCCCGCGCTCATCAGCGAATAGTCACCACTGCGTTATCAGCGCGAATGGCGTTCCCCGCTAATTCGCGATTTCCTGGGTGGCGTCGTTATCACTTGTCGGCGCCCCAGCCGCCCTGCTGTTCGCTGTCCCCAGCCTGCGCCAACTTTGACGTCGACTTCTCAACGATCTTGACAGACACGACATCTGGTACACGAGCGCCAGGAATTGTCAGCTACGGCACATCGCGCGGAGTCGAACATCGGATCATGCTGTGTCGACCGAGGTTTGGCTCGACCACCACCCGCCGCTCGAGTCCTGTGGTCTCGCCGTCTAGTGCCGCCACTGGGTCGCCATACAAGCGCGGGCGGGAGGTCTGCGTGGGCGCGTCAGCCACAGCTAGATCCGGGCACCCGTTTACGAAGTGTCGCCCCATCAAGGAGAATCGGGGCATGGATGAATACCGGCACGCAGCCGAGGACGTATGGGAAGCAGGTACGCGTGACTGCAGACCGGGTGATCCTGGTCGTGCTCTCGATCGGCTTCAGCGAGCTATGGCGGGAGCCGATCGATGATCGTTGCCTTCAGCGTCAGCCCGTCGGGCGGCGATGACACCGGCGGCGTCGGTGAAGCCGTGGCCGAAGCGGTCCGGGTAGTTCGCGCGTCGGGCCTGCCGAACGAGACCAACGCGATGTTCACCAACATCGAGGGCGAGTGGGATGAGGTGATGGCCGTGGTGAAGCAGGCGGTCGATGCTGTCGCAGCCGTGGCCCCGAGGGTCAGTCTCGTACTCAAGGCCGATGTCCGCCCCGGTCACACCGGCCAGCTCACCGCCAAGGTCAAGCGCGTCGACGAGGCACTCGGCGACCAGCCCTAGCCGTCGAGGAACGTGACGGTCTCGTCGAGCGCTCCGCGCCCGGTGCGGAATGTAGGGCCGGCGCATCGGCCAGCGGAACGGGGCCGCCCATGACGCCGGTGAACGCACCCCGCGAAAGAACGAAACCTCCCGTAGGACGCCGGCAAGGATCTCTCGTGCGTGCCGCTGCGACCCGAACGGGCGCGTAACCGATCGAACGCAGGCAGCGCTGTGGACGGCATGCCATGGCGTTGCGGCTCGCCTCAACGGAGGATCGGACACCAGCGGACGCTCGTACCGAGAGTCGACTGCGCCGCCCCCTCGTTCACGCGCAGTTCACGAGGGACCTCGGCGATCGTGCGACCGGAATCGATCACCCGATGAGCGGCCTCGACCTTGTACTTGTCGTGAAAGACCGGCGGGTACGGGACATGAAGACATCCTTCCGGCGAGACCATTCATCCCGCTATCTCGATGTCCACTAGTCGGGGGGAGCCTCAGCTACACCCCGACAACCTCAACAACGACGTCACCCGGCGCAACACCCTCCTGCAAGGCCATCAACACGCAACGACGCGCACCGCGCAGCCAGTTGGATGCGCAGCCGTGAACGCTCCGCCGCAGACGACCTCACTCCCGAGCACGATCTGGGTATGTAGACCCGTTGGAGCGACACAAGCCAACAGCCACAGCCGTGCCCGCGAACACGGAATCGATCACGGCCGTGACGCCGAACGAGAACCAACGGCTCACGGCCGCACGCGTCGCGTCGTCGGCCCGGCTGCGTGTACCCATCGGCCAACCTGATCGCCGAAGTAACAGACGTCGCCAAAAACCTTGGCGTAAACACCAACACTTGCGAGAGTTGATGACCTGGAACGCCTTCGGCTCGCGTGATGAATGGCGCAATTATGCGACAGGGTCATCTACTGACCGGTACCCTAACGGCCCTCATCAGGTGTCACCACCGTAGATGCAAGCCGGTACGGCATTGGACGAGCTAGGTGACGGACGGACCATTCAGGCATTCTCAGAAGCCAGTGATGCAGGACTCCAGAACGGAAACCGGCTAATTTCATGGTGTTTCACGACAAAGCCAGCACACGCCGCGCCCTGGTAACTGCAACGTCCAGCCGCGGTGCTTAATGCTGCTCCGGTGGCGTGGCATCGGTGATCTACTTCTTAATCGCCACTGTCGGGCTGACGAGTACACGTGGCCGCTCTAAGCCTGTCGAGTCACCGATGTTCATGCGTTCCATTGCTGCGTACTGCTTTGCAGCTCGCTTGTCGTCGCGCAGCAGAAGGGATCAGTTGTTGCCTCAGCTCGGCTGCTGACTCGATGTCGCTTCGAAACTAGCCCGAGGCTGGCCCGCCCAGGGGACCGGCGTGAGGTGGATCGACTCATAACGCACGGTGGGCCAATTAGCTAAAACCGTTGCGCTTCACAGTCTTTCGCCTAGTGATAATGAACAGAGGGGACGGTGATGGATAGCCGGTTTCTCAAAGAAGCGGCACACTGTACAAGCTTTTGCCGAAATACGCACGGTCGGTTCGCCATCCCTTAGTGGTGAATCTGTCTACGCAGCAACATCGTTCGACTTGGCTGCCCACGGGACGTCATTGTGATCTAGGCCTCAGTGCTGCCGAATCCCTTGCAGCCACCCCTTGTAGCCGTGATTCAGTGGGGATGTCGGCCGAGTCGGGATCGGTTCGACCGGCGCGTTCAAATGTGCAGTCAGTTCCATGCACGTACACAGATAACGCGAAGAAAGTCAGGTGACAAATTTTGAAGCGTGCTCTTTTATGGGGATTCACAAGTGCGGCATCTGTCGCAGCCGCGCTGGGCTTGTCGTCCGTCGCGCATGCTGCAGAGCCGGGCAGCGATGCGCCGCAGGCGCCGGCGGTGATGCAGGCGCCGGGTCTGCAGACTGCGCCGGGTCTGCAGACTGCGCCGGGTCTGCAGGGGTCGATGATGCAGGCGCCGGCTCCGCAGGCACCGGCACCGGCCCCGCAGGCGCCCGCGCCTACCGCGCCTGCTTCGCAGGGGTCGGGTTCGACGGGGCCAGCTTCGCAGGCTCCGGCTACGCCGGCATCGTCGTCGGGCATGCCAGCCACGCCGGCCACGCCGGCATCGTCGTCGGGCATGCCAGCCACGCCGGCCACGCCGGCATCGTCGTCGGGCATGCCAGCCACGCCGGCCACGCCGGCATCGTCGTCGGGCATGCCAGCCACGCCGGCTACACCAGCCACGCCGGCATCGTCGTCGGGCATGCCAGCCACGCCGGCCACGCCGGCATCGTCGTCGGGCATGCCAGCCACGCCGGCCACGCCGGCATCGTCGTCGGGCATGCCAGCCACGCCGGCCACACCGGCTACACCGGCATCGTCGTCGGGCATGCCGGCCACGCCGGCTACACCGGCTACTGCACGCTGCAGCCGGCCCACAGCCGGCATCGTCGTCCGGCATGCCGGCATCGCAGGCTCCGGCTCCGCAGGCACCGGCAGCGCCGGATCCAGGCACTGAGCCCAAGCCATACACCCAATCGGGCAGCTACGGCTATGGTGATGGATCGGCCCCGGCCGGCAACGCTGACGCTGCGATGGATCGGCCCCGGCCGGCAACGCCGGTGACGCTGGCGATGGATCGGCCCCGGCCGGCAACGCCGGTGACGCTGGCGATGGATCGGCCCCGGCCGGCAACGCCGGTGACGCTGGCGATGGATCGGCCCCGGCCGGCAACGCTGGTGACGCTGGCGCTGGTGCTGGTTCGGACCACGGCAACAACTCCGGCAATGGTCGGGGTTCGGACCATGGCAACAACTCCGGCAATGGTCGGGGTTCGGACCACGGCAACAACTCCGGCAATGGTCGGGGTTCGGACCACTCGCACCACGGCAAGGGGCACTAAGTTCCTATCCGGACTTCTCCGGTTAGGTGACTATTCGGTAGGTCAGTGATGAGGGCAGGGCCCCTTGGTAGCTCGTGGGCGCGAACCCATACGACTGCCAAGGGGCCCCGTCGGCGTAGTTCGAAATATGCGCCGCCCCCAAGAGTTACGGCAGGCAGAGCAGTCAGTCGAACTAATCCTGGATTCACCGGTCGGCTACCGGTGCGAAGGCGATTTCTGTTGTAGGCCTTGAACCGGAGTGTGGCGCCGTGTGGGTGTGGGTGATGGCCCGACCTCGGTGTCGGGTTGTTCCTGTGGGTCTTTCGTGTCGAGGGCCGGTGGCGTGCCCGGGGTTAGGCGATGGACGGGTGATATCGGCCAAACAGGCTGTTGGACAGGGTGTTAGACGCCGTCTCCCCTGGCCAGTTCCGCGGTAGGTGCAGGGTCAGGCGGCGGGCCGAGGACGCGATCCGTGCCGTGACCGTGACCAGGGTGCGGCGGATGGTCGCGGCTCTGGCTTTGGCCAGCGCGGGGCCGGTGATGGTGGCCGCGGCGCGGATGAGGTTGAACGCCATCACCGCCAGCACCAACCAGGCGGCGTTGGCGGTGAATCGTCCCGAGGGCAGATGCGCCAGGGCGGAGTCCTTGAGGTCGGCGTGGACCTGCTCGATGATCGCGTGGCCGCGGTGGGTCTTGTCGGCGGTGATGGTATCCAGGTCGGTGATGGAGAAGAGGGCGTGAAAGCGCCAGATGTCGAACAGGGTGGTCTGCCCGTCGCCGCTTCGGTGGTTGAGGTCGGGGATGCGACGAACCACCAATCAGCCCCTAACCTGCTGGTTGGCCTTCTTGGAGCGACAGCACGAAAGCCTGGTGGAAGAGCTCAGCGTGCAGTTGCAGTTCAAGGAACCGATCACAAGCAGCGGCGCGATCATGACGCTTCCGGCCGCGACCGCGGATCTCAAAGACTGGATAGCGGACCGACGGAAGTTCTTGTCCATTCAATTCGATGACTGGATGCAGGTCATCGGTGACTTCCGTGACAGCGTCGTGGAGAGCCGGCCGAAGCTGAAGAATGCCGTCACTCCACTTACATCACGGGTCGATTCGCTGTTGCTGCTACATCTCTTTTCATCGACAACTCGCAGCGATGGCTCGCTCTCCTACGCCATCGACGCGACCGTCCGCGCCGAAGTGTTGCAGCAACTCGAGCAACTCGCGAACGAATTGGTGACCGAGGCAGCGATTATCGCTGCTTGGCGTGACTTAGTGAAGGCGGCTGAGCAGCGCGCGCGAACGAGCGAGCAGATCTCGTTTCGGCGTGACACGCTATACGCCATCGCGCTGGGACGGAACCTCGATGTCGCCGGTAGCTTCGGGACATTCGAGGGGCCTGCGGTCCGTCCTTGAAGACGTAGCGGACGCAGTCCAAGACGAGTTGGACCGCGAGGCCGGCGTCGAACACGAACACATCTTTCCTCCGAGTCGGGAGCCAACCGGCGCACCGACTTGGAGGCGAATTCAACTGTGCGAACAGGTGTTGACTCGACCGGCATACCGCGGCAATTGCATCGTCTGGCTACGACTATCCCCGACCTCATTGCCGCGACATGAAGCAACGCATGGGCAGGTGACGTTCTACAATGCCTCTGTTCTCAGCCGATTCATTCGCGACTCCACTCGCGTGGAGGAGTTCTTCCGTGTAGTACCGACGGAAGTCCTCACGCCAGTGCCACCTGAACGACGACCCATCGTCCCCGAAGGTGAAGTCGAATGGGAGGACGGCTGGAACATGGCGTATGCCCGCGTCGTGCTACAGGGCATCGAAGTTCACACGGCCGAGGCGAACGCCATCGCGTTGGTCGAGTCCATCAAGACGGTAAACCATTGCGCCAAGGACACGTGGAAGCTCCTCAGAGGCTCCCTGCTGTACATCGACGGCAATCGTCACTCGCTGATGTCCTGGGGTCCAATGGAATACATTCCTGAACCGTATGACTCACAGAACGATTGGATGGCCCGCGACATCGATCGGATGTCTCGCGCCAATGAACTCCTGGACGCTCGATCGATGCACAATCTCCAGGATGCGATCGGCATGGCCACTGCTCTCAAGGGCGCATCCGATGAGAGTCCGAAGGGGGTCGTCATGGCGGCCGTGCGGGCCATTGAGCATGTCAACGCCTGGACGACTGGCGGTGTCAGGAACTGGGCCGACTTCGCCAGTCGCAGATGCGATCTCAGTGCCTGTCAATCGCGCCCACATAGCCTCGTTGAGACACTGATGACCGAGGGCGGAGGCGAAGGTCTTGACCGATTGGCACGCGGTCTCAGAGACACGGCCGCCGCGAATGGCTGAGTTGCGCAGACGCTTCAGCCGGGCGAGATGCCGATCGAATCGTCGGCAGCGCTATTCGAGTTGGGCGAACATCCCCTCGGGCGTCGCCAACGCGAGTTCTGCTTCACCCAACTCACGCGAAAGCCAATGATCGGCATAGATGCCTGGGAGCGCCGCCGACGGCACCACCATCGCTGGCGCGCCGGTGGCCTGAACCGCGTCGGCCAGCGCTTGCGTGGCTGAGTAGTCCTCGCCGACGAGCTCGTCGGCGGTGCGCCCGTATGGCTCGCAATCGGCGAAGTCGATCCGCGTCACGTCTTCGACATCGACCGCGGCTGTCCAAAGATTCAACAACACCTCGTCTGGATCGCCGTCCGGGACCGACGTTGTGGCGCAACATCTCAGCCGCCGGACCGAGCGGATGAAGACTCAGATATTGCACCGTGTGTTGGCCAGCGCGGTGGAAACGTCCCTCACGTGCGCTGGGAAACGCCCACCACGGCGAGTCGTAGGCAGCGTGGCGGAAGGCGATGAATCTCATGCCGTCATGGCGCGAGCCGCAGTCGCGGCGCTCAAAACTGCGGGTAACGAAGCGGGTCATCCAGCAGGTCGATCGGCGGCTCGTCGAGGACCGGATGACGCCGGTAAAACCAGGCGATCACGCCAGGTCCGGTAAACGAATGGCGTAACTGGTTGACGATCTGTCCCAGCACCCGGATGCGTGCGGCGTCGTCTGCAGCTGGCTCGACCCGTCGTCGCCAAGCCAGCGCTGCAACTGACGAACCGAAACGCCGAGCAGCTCGGCAATGGTCTTCTGCGGGGCGGCGACGGTGTCGGCAGTGCGGGTCAATACGTCCCGGATCGGGGCGCCGTCGTTGTACGGCTGATTTTCAACGATGTCGCGCAGTGCGTGGCGGAACTGCTCGAGTGCGATACGAACATCGCGGCGTTGGTCGGCGGCGTTGTCGTGCCGCAGTGCTTTCTGCGCACGGAATGCTGCGGCCCACATCATCGACGTGAGATACGGGTTCGCATCCAGGCGCGATGGCGTCGCCGCTCCAAGTGCCGACTCGAAGCTGTCGATGAGCCCAATCACCTCGGCGGGCATCGTCTTCGACCGCTGCAGCAACTTAGTCGCTTCGTTCACCTCTTCGAGGAGGTCACGAAGCTCAACGGCTGTCGTAATCATGTCACCATTCTACGACGAATCCACGCATGCAGCCTGGCCAGGCGACCCTGCGCCATGAGCGCCGACCCGACACGGCGTTGCGAGCTGCAGGTTGCGCCACACCAGCTCATGGGCGGCCTGCGTCAATCGAATTGACTCGAGTCGTTCGTGACAACTGTCGCTGGCAGCACGTCCCGGATGTTAGCGCGGGTGCGTCGCCGAGCGGCACCTCGCGGCAGGCGTCTACTTCGCAGGCTTGTGGGCCGCCTCGTACGCCTCGCTGACTGCGGCAGGAATTCGGCCGCGCGCGCTCACGTCGTGACCGTTCTCCGCTGCCCATGCTCGGACGGTTGCCGTCGAGCTCGCACCGACATGGTTGGCGCGGCGCTTTCCGCGCCGTTTAGTGCCGACCGGCGCGGGCTTGGAGCGACCAGACTTAGCACCGGGAGCCGAAGATTCCTCGGCCGTGACGGCTGCCTTCACGAACGGCGCAAGCGCTTTATCGAGCTTGGCGATGTTCGCATCGGTCAAGTCGATGGTGTACGTAGTGCCGCGTAAGGCGAACTCGACGGAACCACCCTTGCCGTCGAGGATTTCGGTCTGATCAAGGTCGTCGAAGAGTTGCCGAATGATGCGTACCGCCAGGACTTCGAAGCCATCGCCACACTGCTGACCGGCACCCCCGACGCCGTCCCGGACTCGACCGGCTGGGGCGGCACGAATCGGCGGCGACGATCGCCGGTTTCGCGTTCGGCCCCCTCACTGCGGCCGAGGCCTCTGGAATTGTCCCGACGATTGCCCACCTTCGCGACGTCCTCGGCGACCAGTCCTATGCGACGCTCGCCGAAAACGGCGAGGCGATGACCACCACCGCCATGGCGGCCTACGCCCATGACCAAATCAAGCAGGTTCGATCGGCACTGGCCGACGTCCCGAAATAGGCGCACGCCGGCCGGCCTTACGTGGTGGTCGCGGCGTCCGGTGCGGCGGTGAGCACGCGGCCCAGGAAGTTGCGGATGTATCCGCTGATCTCCTCGCCGTGAGTTTCCAGCGCGAAGTGGCCGGCGTCGAGCAGATGGAATTCGCCGTCGGGAAAGTCGCGGCGGAACGCCTCGGCGCCGGCGGCGCCGAAGATCTCGTCGTTCTTGCCCCAGGTGACCAACAGGGGTGGTTGGTGGGTGCGGAAGTACTCCTGAAACGCCGGATAGCCGTCGAGGTTGAACTGGTAGTCCCAGAACAGTTGCAGCTGGATGGCGTCATTGCCCCTGCGGTCCAGTCCGAGCTGGTCGAGCAGCCACGCTTCGGGGGCGATCCGGTCGAGCCGATCGGCGGGCACGCCGTGGGTGTATTGCCAGTAGGTGGTTTCCGGGGTGAACTTTTCGCGGACCCCGTCCTCATTGGCGGCGCGGTCCTTGGCGTGCGCGAACAGGATGTCCCAGAACGGGGTGAAGCCTTCCACGTAGGCGTTGCCGCTCTGGGTGATCAGTGCGGTGATCCGTTCGGGGCGCCGGCTGGCGATGCGCAGGCCGATCGGGGCGCCGTAGTCGTGGATGTAGAGCGCGAACCGTTGCAATCCGAGGTGCTCGATCAGTCCTTCGGTGATCTCCGTGAGCCGGTCGAAACTGTAGGTGAACTGGGTCGTCGTCGGCATCGCCGAGCGTCCGAACCCGATGTGATCCGGCGCAACCAGATGGTATTCGTCGGCCAGGGAAGCGATGAGGTTGCGGAACATGTGGGAGCTGGACGGAAAGCCGTGCAGCAGAAGCAGTGTGGGATTGGCTGGGTCCCCGGCCTCGCGGTAGAAGACCTCGAGGCCGTCGATCGATGCGGTGTTGTAGCGGGTTGCGAAGGCATTCATGAGGTACACCTGTCCGAGGTGGGTTGGTGACGTTTGTGTTCCCCGCTGACAGCGGGTGCTCATAGACGCTAGCCGCGACCAGCACTTTTGGATACCCTGCGGATCCGACGCCATCTCGCATTGTCGACGGAGGCCGGATCTGCCGATGTACGAGGTGGGAGCGACGTGGCGAGTGGGGCTGGAGCAGACCGCCGCACGGTGTCGTGGACGATGGTCGCTGTCGCGTCCCTCGCGGCGGCGGTTGCGCTGCTCGCTCAGTACCTGTTGGTGCCGTTCTTCGCTGACTCGCACATGGGATTGCTCGACAACGGCGGAGATCTGGACGTCTATCGCCATGGCGGACTCCAGGTGCGCAACGGCTGGCGGCTGTACGCCGCGAGGATAACGGCGGAAGGCTGGTTCACCTACCCGCCGTTCGCCGCGATCACCTTCGTCCCGCTGTCGATCCTGAATGTCGCGGTGGCGAAGACACTCTGGATGCTGGTGTCATTCGCTGCGCTGGTCGCGACGATCTGGCGCTGCGCCACCACGCTCGGCTGGCGGGCCGACCTGCGGCTGATCCTTCTGAGTGTGGCGCTGGGGTTCGTGGCGCTCGACGTGCAGGCAGTGCGGGGGACTCTGTGGCAGGGCCAGGTCAACCTGGTCCTGATGGCTCTCGTCGTGTGGGATCTCACCCGACGCGGTGACTCCCGTTGGCGAGGATGGTCAGTCGGCGTCGCGGCTGGCGTGAAGCTGACCGCCATCGTGTTCGTGCCCTATCTGCTGGTGACGCGGCAATGGCGCGCGGCGGCTACCGCGGGTGGCGCTGCGGCACTCACCCTGATGCTGAGTTGGCTTGTCTTGCCGACGGATTCGGCCGACTACTGGTTGCACGCCGTCTTCAAGACCGACCGCATCGGGCCGCTGGCCCACGTCGGCAACTACTCCGTCGGAGGAATCGTGGCCACGGTGTCGGCGCCTAGACCGATGCCTGCCGCGTGGTGGCTTGCCGGCGTCGTCCTCGTCAGCGCCCTCGGGCTCTACGCGGCCTACCGGGCCGAACGCGTCGGACGTCGACTGTCGGCCATCACGATCACGGGCCTGCTCTCGTGCGCGGTTCCGCCGTTGGCCTGGGGCCACCACTGGGTCTGGGCCGTGCCCCTCCTGGCGATCATGCTCGATCGGGCCGCTCGCACCTCCGGTCGTGTTCGCTGGGCATGGGCGGCCGTCATCGGCGCGACGTACCTGTTGGTGTTCATGTGGTTCACCGCCTGGGTGTACCGGGAAGCGCGGAGCTTGGAGCCGCAGTATCCGACCAACGCCGCGGCGATGGGAGCCGCGATCAGCGAGATGAGCAGGGCGGACCGGCTTCTCGTAATCGCAGTCCATCCGGCTCTGCTCGTCGTCGTGGCGTTCGCGACCATCGCGACCACCTCTACCCGGATTCGGCGGCCTTCTTGATCGCGGCCAGCGTCTCCGGGATGCCCCGGAGTGCCTGCTCGCTGCGTTGTGCGATCTGCGCGTCGGCCTCGTCGCCGTATCTCTCCCGGAAGCCGGCGATGCCGAGAGGCAGGAAGTGCCAGGATTCGGTCAGTCGGGTGCCGCCGTCAGCGGGTTCGAACGTGAACCCCCAGCGCGCAAAGCCGCCGTTGACCTCCCAGGCGAACTCCCGGCCAGGCTCGGCGGCCACCACCTGGCTGCGGGTCTTCCAGGTCCGCTCGGGAGTCTCGTTGCGGCCGGTGAACGAGGCGCCGACGCGCGGACCGTCACCTTCGTCCCACCAGCACTCCCGGCAGACCGGGCTCCACTCGCCCGTCCGCGTCACATCGGACACCATTGCGTACAGCCGGTCCGGGTCCGTCGAGACGAGTACCGAATCCGAGTATTCAAGAGCTGTCATTTTTCGGAGTATGCCCTATTCGTTGTCGCCCGCGGTCGAGACGGTGGCGTCGACGTCCGACGTGAACGTGGCGCCGTGCGCCGCCGGCCACATCCAGTCGCGCACCTCGGGGATGTCGTCGCCGTGCACCCTGGTGTACTCGCGGGCCGCGAGCCGCTTGTCGACGATCTGCTGGCGCAGCGTCGCGCACCTCGACTGCAGGAACGGCACCCGGTCGATCACGTCGATCACCAGGTGGTAGCGGTCGAGGTCGTTGAGCATCACCATGTCGAACGGCGTCGTGGTGGTGCCTTCCTCCTTGTAGCCGCGCACGTGCAGGTTCTCGTTGCCGGTGCGGCGGTACGTGAGCCGGTGGATCAGCCACGGATAGCCGTGATAGGCGAAGATCACCGGCTTGTCGGGGGTGAAGAGCATGTCGAACTCGCGGTTGGACAGGCCGTGCGGATGCTCCTTCTCGTCCTGCAGCCGCATCAGGTCCACCACGTTGATGAAGCGGATCTTCAAGTCCGGCAGGTTCTTCCGCAGCAGGTCGACGGCCGCCAGCCCCTCCGAGCGTCGGCACGTCACCGCACGTTGCGATCACGACGTCCGGCTCCTCGCCGAGCACCTCGGTGCCCGCCCAGTCCCAGATGCCCAGGCCGCTGGTGCAGTGCGCGACGGCCTCCTCCATGGTGAGGAAGTTCGGGCGCGGGCTGCTTGCCCGCGACCACCACGTTGACGTACTGGCGCGAGCGCAGGCAGTGGTCGTAGGTGGACAGCAGCGTGTTGGCGTCCGGCGGCAGGTAGACCCGGACCACCTCGGCGCGCTTGTTCACCACGTGGTCGATGAAGCCGGGATCCTGGTGGCTGAAACCGTTGTGGTCCTGGCGCCAGACATGGCTGGACAGAAGGTAGTTCAGGCTGGCGATCGGCCGTCGCCACGGGATGTGGTTGGTGACCTTGAGCCACTTGGCGTGCTGGTTGAACATCGAGTCGATGATGTGGATGAACGCCTCGTAGCAGTTGAACAGGCCGTGCCGCCCGGTCAGCAGATAGCCCTCCAGCCAGCCCTGGCACTGGTGTTCGGAGAGCATCTCCATGACGCGACCGGCGCGGGCGAGGTGCTCGTCGACCTCCGCGTCGACGAACTCGGCGTTCCACTGCTTGTCGGTGGCGTCGAACACGCCCTGCAGCCGGTTGGACGCCGTCTCGTCGGGCCCGAAGATGCGGAAGTTGTCCGGGTTGAGCCGAACCACGTCGGTGAGCCAGTGCCCGAGCACCCTGGTGGACTCGGCGATCGTCGCGCCGGGAGCGGGCACGTCGACGGCGTAGTCGCGGAAGTCGGGCAGCCGCAGGTCCTTGAGCAGCTGTCCGCCGTTGGCGTGCGGGTTGTCGCTCATCCGCAGCTGTCCCGGCGGCGCGAGTTCGGCGATGAAGGGGTCGAGCTTGCCGTCCTCGTCGAAGAGCTCGTCGACGCGGTAGGACGCCAGCCAGTCGGCCAGTACCTTGAGATGCTCTGGGGTGTCGCGTGCGTTGGCGAGCGGAACCTGGTGTGCGCGCCACGATCCGGTGGTCTTCTTGCCGTCGATGTAGTCGGGTCCGGTCCAGCCCTTGGGCGTGCGGAAGACGATCATCGGCCAGCGCGGTCAGTTCCTCGTCACTCCTCGGGCCGGGCCTTGATCTCGGCGATCTCGTTGAGCACCGTGTCGAGCAGCGCGGCGAACGCGCGGTGCGCATCGGCCGGGTCACCGTGCTCGAGGGCCTCGAAGAAGTACGGGTTGTGGCCGTAGCCGATCATCAGGCTGCGCAGGTCCTCGGTCGGAATGCGATCCAGGACGGTCGGATTCGCGATCTTGTACCCGTTGAGATGCAGAATCGGCAGCACGACGCCGTCGTTCACGCGGTTGGTGAACTTGTTGGAGTGCCAGCTCGTCGCCAGCGGGCCGGTCTCCGCCTCGCCGTCGCCGACGACGGCGGCCACCAGCAGGTCGGGGTTGTCGAAGGCGGCGCCGTAGGCGTGCGAGAGCGCGTAGCCGAGCTCGCCGCCCTCGTGGATCGAGCCGGGCGTCTCGGGGGCGACGTGCGAGGGGATGCCACCGGGGAAGGAGAACTGCCGGAACAGCCGGCGCATGCCCTCGGCGTCCTGGGTGATGTCGGAGTAGGTCTCCGAGTACGTGCCGTCCAGGTAGGCGCTGGCGACCAGACCGGGGCCGCCGTGACCGGGACCGGTGACGTAGATCGTCGACTGGTCGCGTTCCTTGATCGCCCGGTTCAGGTGCGCGTAGATGAAGTTCAGTCCGGGCGTGGTGCCCCAGTGGCCGAGCAGGCGGGGTTTGACGTCGTCGCGCGACAGCGGCGTCCGCAGCAGCGGGTTGTCCAGCAGGTAGATCTGACCCACCGACAGGTAGTTCGCAGCTCGCCACCAACCGTCCAGCTGGGCGAGCGTGTCGTCGCCGATCGGGCTCAGTTCGATCGAGCGCCAGGTCGTGTCAACCGCGGTCATCGCAACACTCACTTCCCATGCCGGGGGATGGTTTGTCTTCCATCCAACGCTGTTACCCGAATGCGCGCAGTCTTGTACGCGTTGTTCATTTAGGAGCCACTCCGACGGAAACGGCCATCGAAGTCGAGCGAATCGGCGGTAGCCTGGGACGTTGAGTGCAGTGAGATCGGGAGCAAGCCAATGGACGTGGTACTTGGCCTGGCGCTGACCTCGACCGCGGTCCGCTGGGTGCTCGTCGAGGGGGCCACCGGCGAAGGGGCGCCGATCGACCGTGGCCAGTTCCAGGTCGACGGCCTGGACGCCGATTTTCTGCTCGACCTCCTGCTGAACAAGGACGTCGTCGCCGAAGGTCGGCTGCACGCGGTGGGCGTCACCTGGACCAATGAGGCCGCGGTGCCGGCGGGCGCGGTGCTCGACGCCCTGGCCGAGCGCGGCCTGCGCAACGTCGTCGCCGTCTCCGACAATGACGCCGCGGCAGCCTTGGCGAGCGGGGTGGCCGACATCACCGGGCACGACGCCATTGCGGTCTGCGTCATCGAGCCGGACAGCGCGCTGGTGGCGCTGGTGACCACCGATGCCGTGACGGTCGACCGGATCGAACGCCCGCTCGACCGCGCCGACGCCCTCGAGCTGACCAGCAGCGTGATCGCGCTGCTCGATGTCGACGACCGGCGACCGGAGACGATCTTCGTCGTCGGCTCGGATGACGTCGACGTGATCGTGTCCTCGTTCGGGGCGATCTCGGAGACGCCCGTGTTCTCCGCCAGCGAGGCGGACCTGGCGCTGGCCCGCGGGGCGGCGCTCGCATCGGCGCGCGACGTCAACGCCGGCCAAGGCCGGCGGCGCACTGCCCGGCCCGAGCCTGGTGTCGAGGACCCGCGTGTTGTCGGTGGTGCTTGGTACGGCCGTGCTGACCTTCGTCGTGCTCGCTGTCGCTCGCTCTGTACGTCAACCTGCCCCATGATGCGGCGACCGTGCAGCCCCTCAATTCCAACGCCGCCGAAGAGGCCGCGGCGCCGTCGCCGCGCCCCGCGGTACCGGCACGTGAGCCAACGACCGCTCTCGGTGCCCGAAGTCGCGAAGACGATCGTGGTACGCGGCGCCGCAACCCGCCGCCGCGCCGCAGGACGAGGCGCCCGCGGCCGCACCCGTCGCCGCGCCGCCGCCGGTCTATCACCCTCCCGCGCCCGCGTACGTCCCGCCCGCACCGGCCTACGTGCCACCCCCGGCCTACGTACCGCCGAGCAGTCCGCCGGCCTATCAACAACCGCGGCTTCGCGATCGGATCCTCGAGCGCATCCCGATCATCAACCGTTTCCACGAGCCGCAGTACCCCGGGTAGTGACCGCGGGCTCTCGGGCGCCCTCTGGTGACACGTCACACACTACTTATATAGCCTATACATATAAATTTTGGCGTACCGTCGTTATCGGGAGCCGGTAGCAGCAGGGCATCGGTCGGTTCGAAGATTCGGACTCGCCGCTTCCGTTCTCCCGCAACGGCTTTGGACTATCCTGAAGGTCCAGGGCCACCGTCATCGGTAACAGTTGAGTAGGTGCTTGCATGATTGTTTTGAAGACCATCGCAGCAGGAGCAGCCATCGCCGCATCGCTCGGGCTCGCCGGCCTCGCAGTCGGCTCGGGTGTGGCGAACGCAGCGCCGCCGTCCGTCACATCGGGCAGCGGATTGGCCGAGAACGGCGGCTGGGGACACGGCCACGGAGGAGGCGGTTGGCGGCCAGGGGGTTGGCGCGGCGGCGGCCCTGGCTACGGATACGGCCCTGGCTACGGATACGGCGGCTATGACTATCCCCGCCGTGCGTCAGCGGTCCGCTGGGATTCGTGCACGTCTGCGCCTAGCAGCGACAGCCGGACGGGGCCCCGAACCTTGGGTTCGGGGCCCCTTCGTCGGAACGACCATCACCTCAATCACACAGGTGGCGAGCGCAGGAGCGCATGCGGACTGACGTCAAACGCCATGAGTCGCCGTCCGACTCGTCCTGGTGTGATGCACGTCGCGGAACTCTGGTCTCGCGGTGCATCGCGGTGCACAGTGGACGAATGTGTGATGGCTGTAGTAGTCCTGCCGAGGTCGCCGCATCCCACCCCCGCGCCGTGCAGGGTGCGGCAGTGGATCCAATCGCCTTGGAGCCGGTCGACGAGGTGGTCATCACCACGTTGGTGGACAACAGCTATGACGCGCTGATGGCCGACGTCGGCCCGGCCCGGCGCGCGCGCAACGCCACCATTCCCAAAGTGGACGCCCCGCAGTTCGTGGACGGCCAGACCCATACCGGGCTGGTCGCCGAGCACGGCTTCTCCGCGCTCGTCACCACGCGCCGCGGCGACACCTCGCACACCGTGCTGTTCGACACCGGAGTGTCACCGACCGGCATGGCGACCAACTTTTCCCGGCTCGGCCTCGACGCGGGCGACATCGAGGTGGTGGTGCTCAGTCACGGCCACTTCGATCACGCGGGCGGGCTGTCCGGGCTCGCCAAGTTGCGAGGCCGTAGCGGGCTGCCGCTCGCCGTGCATCCGTTGGTGTGGACCAAGCGCCGCTTCGCCCTGCCCGACCAACCGGCGTGGGAGTTGCCGACGCTGAGTCGCTCGGCGTTGGAGGCCGAGGGCCTCGAGGTGATCGAGCGCAGGCAGCCGTCGTTGCTGCTCGACGGTTCGGTGCTCATCACCGGGGAAGTCGACCGCACCACGGACTTCGAGCGCGGGATGCCCAATCACGAGGCGTGGCGCGACGGGCGGTGGGAACCCGACCCGACGATCCTCGACGAGCAGGCGCTCGTGGTCCACGTCCGCGGCAGGGGTCTCGTCGTGCTCACCGGCTGCGGGCACGCGGGTGCGGTGAACATCGCCAGACACGCGCTCCGGCTGACCGGGGTCGACCGGCTACATGCGCTGCTTGGCGGATTCCACCTCACCGGAGCGGCTTTCGAGCCGATCATCGAACCCACCGTCGCCGCGTTCGCCGACATGGCGCCGGACGTGCTGGTGCCTGCGCACTGCACGGGCTGGAAGGCTCAGCACCGGCTGGCCGCCACGCTGCCCGATGCGTTCGTGCCGAACGCGGTCGGCACGTCGTTCGTGATGGCCGGCGTCTAACCCGGGCTCTCGTCGGCGTCGGGCGTGGGCTCGGGCGGCTCCGGTGATGCCGGAATGTGCTGCGTGGCCTCGGTTGCCACTGGAGGGGACGCGGGTGTCGGCCGCCGCTGGATCCGCAGCGCGGTCGTGGATACCGGTATGTCCGTGGTCGGCGGCGGGGCCTCCGACGTCGCGACGAGCTGAGTGGCCGGGGCGAGCACACTCGTCGAATCCTGGTTGAGCCGAACGATCTTCGGCACCGTGGTCTGTTGGGGCCGCTGGATGACGGGCGCCGGTGCCGGGGCGGCCGGAGTCGGCGTCCTGGTGGCGTGCGCAGGAGCGGCGGGGCGGGCTGCGCGCCGCCGGGTCAGATAGCCCGCCAACGGCCCGGTGATGACCACGGCGACGAGGATGGCCAGGCTCAGCGCGCAGATGACGACGTCGAACATGCTGGTGATCTGCTGCGCCAGGTCGTTTCCGTAGATGGCGTCCTGGCTTCGTGGCGTGGGGTCGGCGTACCGCGGGGCGAGCGCGACGCCGATGACCAGCTGGGCGGCGGTGAACACGAAGAGCGAACCGCTGAATGCGGCGATGACGACCGACGACAGCCCACCCATGGCGAGCCGGCGCTGCAGCCATACGGCGATGCATCCGGTGGCGACGTTGAATGCCAGGAGCGCGAAGGTGTCGTAGATGGACCGCGGCAGGTCGAGCCACAGCGCGATCAGGTAGTCGGTGACGCGCAGCCCGGCCGCCGCAAACGTCCAGAAGGCGATGAGCGTCAAGCACTTCAGCGCTGCCCCGCGGTAGACGGCCATGGTCGGCGGCTTGACCAGGAAGACGGCGTACAGCGTCGTCGGGAGCGACGATCGCCGCTGCGGCCGCCCACGCCAGGTAGCCCTCGTATCCCACGGCGGCGGTCGACGTGTTCTCGGCGATGCCGTGGAACGCGTCGACGTCGCGGCCGACGCCTGCCAGCCACACCAACACGCCCGCGATTCCGGCTGAGACGCCCAGCGCCGTCGTCGCGAGCCTGGCCGCCGCGGTCTTCTGCGTCAGCCACACCGAACCGATGACCAACGCGACCATCGCCACCCCGCCGTACAGAAGGGTGGTGATGATGACCGCGACGTCGTGAGGCCCGATGGCGACGTCGGTGACGAAGAGGTAGCGCAGACGCCAGAACAGGTTGAACACCACAGCCCATGCGGCGAGCACGATGGAAGCCATCCCGATGATCCGCGCCGCCGCGTACCAGCGGCCAAACCCGTTGCCCTCGATGGTGGTACTGGTGATCGGCGGCTGAGCGGCGAGCAGTGCGCCCGCGGCACCCAGCCAGATACCGGGTCCGGCGCCCGGCGGCACGGCACCGGTGCCGCCGAAGCTGATGGTCTGCACGATGTGGAACCCGATGAAGCCCAGCACGCAGAGCGCGTAGGCGGCGGTGAGCCAGAGCCGGATGCGCACGGTGCGGCCGACGTCGGGCTGCGGCGCGGTGAGCCGGAACGGACCGACGTGCGGGGCCAGTGCAGCGGCGACGGCGAGCAGCGTCACCACGATCACCACCGCGAACAGGACGCCGCTGCTGCCGGGCACGCCGACGCCGAAGTCGATGCTCCACGGCAGCAGCAGCGCGACGACGAGCAGTGCGACCGCGAGCCCGTCGCGCGCCCGGTTGGCGCGGGTTGGGACGTAGCCGACCCGAGCCGCCGCTGCCGGGGCGGGCACGGCCGCGGTCGGCACCTGGGCCGTCGCGGCGTACTGGTCTTCGCTCACGTCACGAGTCCTCTCCGGGGGTGTTGATGGCGACGGTTGCCTGACCACACTGTTCCCATTTTCCTCGTGCTGCACAAGGCGGTGCCAGTAGCTGCGACGCACATCGCAACATGCGCGCTCGCTGGCTACCGAGACGCCAAGGATGCGCCAAGGACTTGCGATAGCGTTGCCAGGGACGATTGCGACGCCGACGCGTCGGGGTAACGGTTGCGGGGCGGTGAGCGAAACCCAATCGGATGGGTAGGTCGTGAGTAAGGAGTAGTCCGGTGGACGTGGTCCTCGGGGTGGCGGTGACCGGACCGGTCGCCCGGTTGGCGATGATCGGTTCGCCCGGCGGCCAGGTGTTCGACGAATACGCCCTCGACCTGCCCGGAGACGATGTCACGACCGACCTGGCCGACACCATCGTCGGCACCTATCGCGCGGTCACGGAGTCGGGTAACCGGCTGTCCGCCACGCGGCTGTACTTCCCGGATGCCGCCCACGCCGACACTCTGCGCCAAGTCTTGCTGGACGCCGGGGTCGAGGACGTCGAGGTGGTGTCGGAGGCTGAGGCGGCCACGGCCCTGGTGCGTGGCACCGACGGCGAAACCGCGCTGCTGCTGGTCGACGACGAGACGGCGACGCTGACGACCGTCGACGCCGACGGCATGTCGACGTCGGTGCTGGCGTCGGCGCCCATCGGCGCCGCCGGTGCGGCCGTCGCGTGCGCGGCGGTGTTGGAGGGCATGCCTGCGCAAGCCGAAGCGCCACTGCGGGTGATGCTCGTCGGGCATCGCGACGACCTCGAGTCCGTCGCCTCAGCCGTCCGCGAGCAGTCGTCGGTGCCGGTGGATCTGCCCACCGATGCGAGCTTCGCGATCGCCAGGGGAGCGGCGCAGACCGCTGCCTGGGCCACTGTCGACCCGGCAGGACCCGCGACGCAGTTGGCGCCAGCGACTTCACCCGAAGGCCTTTCCACGCAGTTGGCGCCGGTGAGCGCACCCGCGACGCAACTGGCGCCTGCGACCCCGGCTCCCGATGGGGTGACCGCGCTCGGGCCGGTGGCGGGACCGCAGCTGGCCTACTCCATGGCCGAGCCCGACCCGTTGGCGGATTACGGCGACGAGCCATACGAGATGCCGATGGATCCGATCAATGACCTGATCCCGGAGCAAGACCCCGACGCGACGGAGTACACCACCGTGGTGCAGCCTGTCCGTCAACGAGTGGTGTTGATGGGCAGTGCGATTGCGTTCCTCGTCGTCAGCTTCGCCACGCTGGCCGTGACCGTGGCGATCAACGTCCGGCCCACGGCGTCGGCCACCGAGATCGCGGCACCTCCCGTGCAGTCCGACACGGTGCCGGGGCGCTACCTGCCTCCGGTCCCGCACGCACCCGATCCGGTGGCCCAGCCGGTCGCCGTGCTGACCCCGCCACCCCCGGCCCCGGCGCCTGCGCCGGTCCTGCCGAAGATCAGCCCGCGCACCAACAACGGGCCCGTCATCAACAATGTGCCTGCCGCGCCGGCGATCCCGCCGCCGCCTCCTCCCGAGGCGCCGCCGTTGCCACCGCCGCCGGCCAACCTCCCCGCCCCGCAGGTGCCACCGTTCATCCCGATTCCGATCCCACCGATCGTGATCTTCCCGCCGTGGTCGCCACCATCGACCCCGCCGTCCACCCCGCCTTCGACCCCGCCGTCCACTCCACCTTCGACACCGCCTTCCACTCCGCCGTCCACTCCGCCGTCGACCCCGCCGTCCACTCCGCCGTCGACTCCACCGTCGACTCCGCCGTCGACTCCGCCGTCCACTCCGCCGTCGACTCCGCCGTCGTCTGAACCCTCGACGCCCGTGACGATCCCGTCGTCGGCTCCGCCGTTGACGCCGAAGGAGGAACCACCGGTGTCGCAGGTACCACAGGCACCCTTGACGCCGAAGGTGGAAGCACCAGCGGCTCCGATCCAGGAGGCACCGGTGGCGCCGAAGCTCGCCCCGGAGCCGGCGCCTGCCCAAGCTCCTGAACCAGCCCCCGCACCCGCTCCCGCTCCGGTGACCGAGGCGCCGGTGACCCAGGCTCCGGTGACCGAGGCGCCGGTGACCGAGGCTCCGGTGATCGAGGCGCCGGTCACGACGGTGGCCACCCTGCCGTAGAACCGGCACCAAGAAGTGCCCGCCCATGCGCGACCTCGATGATCGCCGCGCACGGCCCGGTGCGTTTGGACACACGATGTTTGACCTGCTCGCTCCGGGAAACACTAGGGAAAAAGCGCTCAGCCCCCAGCGCTTCCACCCCACATATCGTGAAACTGGCGGAGGGATTTCCCGTGGTAGAGACATTCGTGCTGTCGACCAGCGACGTGGTCGACTTCCTCAAGGGACAGCACAACCAGATCAAGGACATGTTCGACGACGTGCTGTGTGCATCGGAGCCGAAGGCGCGGGAGAAGGCGTTCGTCGACCTGCGTCACCTGCTCGCCGTGCACGAGACGGCCGAGGAGATGGTGGTCCATCCCCGTGCTCGCGGCGAGCTCGACGGTGGTGACGCGATCGTGGACGCGCGACTGCAGGAAGAGCACGAGGCCAAGGAGCAGCTGTCCACCCTCGAAGGCATGGACATCGACTCGCCGGACTTCATCGAGGCATTGAAGCTGTTTCGGGACGCCGTCACCGAACATGCCGAGCGCGAGGAGCTCGAGGAGTTCGATCAGCTGCACCGCGAACTCGGCGCCGATGAACTCAAGCGGATGACGTCCGCAGTGCGGGCCGCCGAGGCCATTGCGCCGACACGGCCGCACCCCGGGGTCGAGTCGGCCAAGCTGAACTTCGCCGTCGGACCGTTCGCTTCGATGCTGGACCGGGCGCGCGACGTGATCTCGGCTGCGCTCAGGTAGGTCGCATGACGGAGACGTCGCAGCGCCAGAGGCACGACATCATGGTCGGTCCATTGGCCGCCATTCCCGACCGGGCCCGTCGACTCATCGTGGAGTCGTCCGAGGACCGACCATGACCCGGTGACCGACGGTCACCACCCGATGAAAGAAGTCGCATGCCTTCCAAAAGCGCGTCCCGCCAACTCCTGCGACGGGTGACGTTCGCCCTGTCGGGTCTGCTCTGCATCGTGGGACTCGGTGTTTCGCCACCACCTGCGTTCGCGGACGTGCCATCGTCGGGCAGTTCGCTCGCCGGCCTGAAACTGGCTCCGGTTGTGCAGGTGGCCGACACCAGCAAGGTGGAGCCGGGCGTGGTGCGGATCGACACCACGCTGAACTTCCAGGGTGCAGAGGGCACCGGGGCCGGTGTGGTGCTCAGTCCAGACGGCATCGTGCTCACCAACAATCACGTGATCCGCGGTGCCGACCGCATCACCGTGACGAGCATCGGCAACGGCCGGACCTATCAAGCCGATGTGCTGGGGTACGACCGCAAGAGTGACATCGCCGTGCTGCAGCTCCGCGGGGCAAGCGACCTACCCGTCGTCCCCACGGGCGACCCGGCGCTCGCTGGCGTCGGAGCTCCCGTGACCGGCATCGGCTTTCCAGGCGGCGGTGGACTCACCCACTCGACCGGCACCGTTCGCGCACTCGACACGCGCATCGTGGCCAACGACGAGTTGGACGGTAGCTCCGAACAGCTGACGGGGCTGATCGATTTCGACGCCGACATTCAACCTGGAGACTCGGGCGGCCCGCTCGTCAGCGATTCGGGCCAAGTGGTTGGCATCGTCACCGCGGCGTCCCAGAACTACAAGATGACGAGCACCGGCGGCTTCGCCATTCCGATCGATCGGGCGCTGGCCATCGCCGATTCGGTCCGCTCGGGCAATGCGTCCGGCTCGATCCACGTCGGACCGACCGGAATACTCGGCATCGCCGTGGTTGGCTCGCGGGACCGCGGCGGGGTGCCCGTTCAAGGCGTGCTGCGCGGAGGTCCCGCCGATCAGGCGGGGATCACCCCAGGTGACGTGATCACCGCGGTCGACGGCTCACCCGCGACCGACGGCACTGCGCTCACCGACATCCTCGACGGCCATCATCCTGGGGATGTCGTGACGTTGAGTTTCCTTGACCGCCAAGGTAATACGCAATCCGCGCCGGTAACGGTGTCGGCCGGACCACCCAACTGAATCCGGTCGATCCAGGCGCGTTCGGGCGTCCTTGGGGTCACGTCGGCGGGTAGGGCAGTCCCAGGTCGCACGCCAGAAGGCTCTGTACGACGATCATCGCCGCCTGTCCGCCTGCGGCCGCCGCGTCGGCGAGGTGGGAAAGTTTCGTGCACACGTCCCCTGCCGCGAAGACCGTCGGCACATCGGTTCGGTGCAGGGAGTCGACTCGCACCACATCCGGTGCCACCGCCCCCGACGTGGTCGTGACGCCGAGCTCTTCTGCCAGGCCCGACCGCTGCCGCAGCGGAGCCTCGACCAGCAGTCCATCCCGCTCCATGCGGGTACCGTCGGCGAACGCGATCTCGACGAGCCGACCGCCCTGGCCGACCAGTTCGACGACTCGGCGGTCCTCGACCGGCATGCCTGCCGCCTCGAGCAATCGAAGCTGTTCGGCGTCCAGCCGACTTGGCCCGTCGGTCAGCAAGACGACGTCGTCACTCCAGCCGCGCAGCATCAGTGCCGCATGCACGGCTTCACCGTCGGAAGCCATTGCGGCGAGCCGCTTGTCGCGCATTTCCCAGCCGTGACAGAACGGACACTGGAAGACCGAATCACCCCACAGCTGATCGAGACCCGGCAGGTCCGGGGGGCAGTACTGCATGCCGGTGGCCAGCAGTATCCGGCGGGTGTGTACGCGTCGGCCGTCGTCGAGGTCCAGTTCCAACCCGAGCTCGACGTGCGTGCCCTTGGTCACTTTCCCGACCTGGAACTCCACGCTGGGATACGACGACAGCTCGCGACGGCCCGCAGCGTACAACTCGGAGGGAGGCCGTTGGTCGTAGCCGAGCAGGCCACCGATGACGGTCGACGCCCGGTTGCTCTGCTCGTCGGCGTCGACGACCAATGTCCGCCGGCGGGCGCGCCCCAACACCAAGGCGGCACTCAATCCGGCCGCGCCGCCACCGACGACGACACAGTCCCATTCATCACCCATGGTGGCCTCATTTCCGAGGACGCCGCAATCAAACCCGTCGGGGCGCGTGGCGTGGTCGTCGATCGAAGTAGAGGCCTGTCGCTAAGCGGGATTGACGACGCTGTCGATGACCTGGTCGGCGAGCTCGACGGCATCGACGTCACCGTTCTCGCGATGGGTCCGGCCGTCGTTGCCTTGCCAGGAGATGGCGCCGTGTCCCGGCTCGTCGTCGAAGTGGACGCCGACCTCGATGTTGTTGATGGTGGCGTGGCAGGCGGGTGTGGTCGAGCTCTGGCCGAGGTGGGCGTCGATGCCGCGCCGGTGAAGTTCGGCGACGAGCTCTTCTGCTGCAGTCATTCTCGTCGCCTTCTCAGAGGTCGAGCAGCTTGTCGCACGTGACCGGCAGATCGCGTACCCGTACGCCGGTGGCGTGGTAGACCGCGTTGACCACCGCGGCGGCGGCACCGACGATGCCGATTTCGCCGGCGCCGCGCGAGCCCATCGGGTTGGAGTGCTCGTCGACGCTGTCGAGCCAGATGGCGTCGATGTCGGGGATGTCGGCGTGACTGCTGATGTGGTAACTCGCGAAGTCCTGCGTGACGACGTGGCCGAAGCGGTGGTCGCGGACGCCCTCCTCGTGCAGCGCCATCGACAGTCCCATGGTCATGCCGCCGATCAACTGGGAGCGCAGCGTCGTCGGGTTGATCACCCGGCCCACCGAGAACACGCCGAGCATGCGGGACAGACGGATCTCCCCGGTGTGGCGGCTGACCCTGGCTTCGACGAAGTGGGCGCCGAACGAGTACATGCCGTAGTTCTGTGCCTCCTCGTTCTCTGGCGCGTCGGCGGTGGTGGACGCGCCGACAGCGGGATCTTCGCCGTGCTCGAGCCGGAACGCTTGCACCGCAGCGTGAATGGCGCGGCCCCAGGAACTGATGCCCGACGAGCCGCCCTCGACCGATGCGGCCGGCAGGTCGGTGTCACCGATCTGCAGGTCGATGGCGCCGACGTCGCAGCCCAGCATGTCGGCGGCGATCTGCGTCAGCGCGGTCCAGGTGCCGGTGCCGACGTCGACCGCGCCGATCTGTACCGCGAAGCGACCGGGCGCGACGTGCTCGATGCGTGCGCTGTTGCCTGGCTGGATCATGGCGGGGTACACCGCCGTGGCGACGCCGGTGCCGACGCACCACTCACCGTCGCGACGAGCGCCTGGCGTCGGGTCGCGATCGGCCCACCCGAACCGCTCGGCGCCGGTCTGCAGGCATTCGACGAGCCGGCGGTCCGACCACGGGTTGCCGGTTTCCGGGTCGACCTCGGGTTCGTTGCGGATGCGCAGGTCGATCGGGTCGACGTCGCAGGCATCCGCCAGTTCGTCCATCGCGACCTCGAGTGCGAACACACCGGGGCACTCGCCGGGCGCACGCATCCAGAACGGCACGGCCACATCGAGTTTGGCCAGGCGGTGCGACGTCTTGCGGGTGGCGGCGGCGTACAGCATGCGTGTCGGCACGGCGGTCTGCTCGGCGAACTCCTTGACGGTGGCGGTCTGCTCGACGACCTCGTGGCTGATGGCGGTCAGCGTGCCGTCACGCTCGGCGCCCAGCCGGATGTGCGAGATGGTCGGTGTGCGATAGCCGACGACGGCGAACATCTGCTGGCGGGTGAGCGCCAGCTTGACGGGGCGCCCGCCCGCACGTTGGGCCGCCATGACGGCGAGCACGTTGTGTGAGTGCGGCGCCCCCTTGGATCCGAAGCCACCGCCGACGTTCTTCGCGACGACGCGGATCTGCTCCTCCTCGAGCCCGAACGTCTTCGCGATCGTCTGGCGCACGACGTGGACGCCCTGGGTGGAGTCGTAGAGCGTCAGCTGCGGCTGCCCGCCACTGTCGTCCCAGATGGCAATGGTGGCATGGGGTTCCATCGGGCTGTTGTGTTCGTGCGGCGTGGTGTAGGTCTGCTCGACGGTGACGGGTGCGTCACGCAGGGCGGCCTCGACGTCGCCGTCGGAGGTGTCGGTCTCGTATTCGGGGTTCACCTGGTCTGGCGCGTAGAGGCCGGGGTGGTCGGCCCGGATCTCGGTGTCATGGGGTGCGGCGTCATATTCGACGTGGACGAGACCCGCTGCGTGGCGGGCGGTTTCGGCGCTCTCGGCGATGATCCCGCCGATGAGTTGGCCGCGGTAGTGCACCTGGTCGTCCTGCAGCACGGTCAGGTCGCCGTCGGAGGTGTCGGCCAACGCGGGTGCGTCGAAGACGGTGATGACGGCGACGACACCGTCGAGCGCTTCGGCCCCGGAGGTGTCCATCGTGGTGATGCGCCCGTTGGCGATGGTGGCCTGGATCGGGTGCACGTACAGCGGCGCGTCGACGCGGTACTCGAAGGCGTAGGTCGCGGCGCCGGTGACCTTGGCGGGTCCGTCGAGGCGGACGAGGCGGGTGCCGACGGCGCGGGGCTCGAGGGTGGTCATCACTGATGTCCTTCTGCAAGCGTGCTCAACGTGGCGACGATGGTGCGCCTGGTGAGTTCGACCTTGAACTCGTTGCCGCGCAGTGGTTCTGCCTGGTCGAGCTCGGCGTCGGCAGCCCGGCGGAAGGTGTCCTTGGTGGCGGGTTGGCCCGTCAGGGCGGCCTCGGCGAGGTGCGCACGCCAGGGCTTGTGCGCGACGCCGCCGAGCGCGATGCGCGCGGAGGTGATCGTGTCGTCGTCGATGACGAGTTCTGCGGCGACGGAGGTCAGCGCGAAGGCGTAGGAGGCGCGGTCGCGGACCTTGCGGTAGGTGGAGCGGGCACGCTCGGGGGGCGGGGGGATCTCGACGGCGGTGATCAGCGCGCCGGGTGGCAGCGTGGTGTCGCGCTCGGGCTGGTCGCCGGGCAGCCGGTGAAAGTCGGTCAGCGGCATGCGTTCTTCGCCGTCGGTGTCGACGTAGACGACGTCGGCGTCCAAGGCGGCCATGGCGACGGCCATGTCGGACGGATGCACGGCGACGCAGTGCTCGGAGGCGCCGAGGATGGCGTGGTAGCGGACGTAGCCGTCGATGGCCGAGCATCCATCACCGGGGGTGCGCTTGTTGCACGGCGTGGTGACGTCCTGGAAGTAGACGCATCGGGTGCGCTGCATCAGGTTGCCTGCGGTGGTGGCGAGGTTGCGCAGCTGGCCCGACGCGGCCGACAGCAGGGCGCGGGCGAGCACGGGGTAGCGGCTGCGCACGACGGGATGGGCGGCCAGGTCGCTGTTGCGGACGTCGGCCCCGATCCGCAGCATGCCGCCAGGAAGTTGTTCGACGTCGGCGAGGGGGAGATGGCCGACGTCCACGACGAGGCCGGGTTCGACGATGCCGAGTCTCATGTGGTCGACCAGGTTGGTGCCGCCGGCGAGGAAGACGGCGTCGGGGCGGTTCGCCACCGCGGTGACGGCGTCGTGGACGCTGGCGGCGCGGCGGTAGGCGAAGGGGATCATCGCGCGGCCTGATGAATGGCGGCCAGGATGTTGGGGTAGGCCGCGCAACGGCACAGGTTGCCGCTCATCCGTTCGCGGATCTCGCCGTCATCGAGGCTGGGCGGCTCGTCGAGGTCGGCGCTGACGTGGCTGGGGGCGCCGGCCTTGAATTCGTCGAGCATGCCGACGGCCGAGCAGATCTGGCCGGGAGTGCAGTAGCCGCACTGGAAGCCGTCGTGGTCGAGGAACGCCTGGGCTACGGGATGCAGGGCATCGCCGTCGCCGAGGCCCGCGGCGGTGACCACCTCGGCGCCGTCGTGGGCGACGGCCAGCGCCAGGCAGGTGGTGGCCCGCCTGCCGTCGAGCAGCACGGTGCAGGATCCGCACTGGCCGTGGTCGCAGCCCTTCTTGGGGGCGGTGACGCCGAGGTGTTCGCGCAACAAGTCCAGAAGCGTGATGCGGTTGTCGATGGCGACGTGGTGCTCGGTGCCGTCGACGACGATGGTGATGTCGGTGAAGTGGGCTGGCTCCATTTCAGCGCCTTACCCGGGCGTGACGTGGTCAAACGAAAGCTGTGAGTCGGCTGGGAGGTCGGGCGGGCGCCCGGGTGTCGAACGTGCGAGGGCATATCCGGCCCGTACAACGGTTATACGAGAGCATGTCCAGCGATCTTGAGCGGGGACGACACGTATGACGGCAACGATGACCGGTCCGCCGCGACCGCCGCAGCCACCGCAGCGAGTGCCGCCGAGGTGGCGGCGCCGAAGCGCAACCTGATCTTCACGGCCGTGCTGCTGGGGATGCTGCTGGCCGCCCTGGATCAGACGATCGTGGCGACGGCGTTGCCCACGGTCGTGGCCGACCTCGGTGGCGCCGGCCACCAGGCGTGGGTGGTGACCAGCTATCTGCTGGCGTCGACGGTCGTGACGGCGATCGTCGGCAAGCTCGGCGACCTGATCGGCCGCAAGACCGTCTTCATCGCCGCGGTGCTGTTCTTCATGGCCGGTTCGGTGCTGTGCGGCCTGGCCGGCTCGTTGCCGATGCTGGTGGCGGCGCGCGCCCTGCAGGGCATCGGCGGCGGGGCCATCATGGTCACCGCGACGGCGGTGATCGGCGAGGTCATCCCGCTGCGCGAACGCGGCCGCTACCAGGGTGCCCTCGGGGCGGTATTCGGTGTCACCACGGTGATCGGCCCGCTGCTCGGCGGATTCTTCACCGACCACCTGAGCTGGCGCTGGGCGTTCTGGATCAACGTGCCCGTGGCCGTCGTCGTGCTCGTGGTCGCCGTCATCGCGATCCCCAACCTCGGCAGGATGGCGCGCCCGGTCATCGACTACGCCGGCATCGTGCTGGTCGGGCTCGGCGCGACCGGGCTCACCCTGGCCACCAGTTGGGGCGGCAGCACCTACGCGTGGGGTTCGGCGATGATCATCGGGCTGTTCGTCGGGTCCGTGGTGGCCATGGGCGCGTTCGTCGCCGTCGAACTGCGGGCTGCAGCGAACCGATTCTGCCGATGCGGCTGTTCCGCGAGCCGGTCTTCGCCGTCTGCTGCGCGCTGTCGTTCGTCGTCGGCTTCGCGATGCTCGGCGCGTTGACCTTCCTGCCGACGTTCATGCAGTTCGTCGACGGGGTGTCGGCCACCACGTCGGGCCTGCACACCCTGCCGATGGTGGTCGGTCTGCTGGCGATGTCGATGAGCAGCGGCGTGATCGTCGGCCGCACCGGGCGCTACAAGATCTTCCCGGTGGCCGGAACCGCGGTCATGGCAATCGGATTCGTGCTGCTGTCGCGGATGGGTCCGGACACCTCCACGCTGGTGCAGTCGCTGTATCTGGTGGTGCTGGGCGCCGGGCATCGGCATGTGCATGCAGGTGCTGGTGCTGATCGTGCAGAACACCGTCGACTTCGCCGACCTGGGCGTGGCGACGTCCGGGGTGACGTTCTTCCGCACCATCGGCAGCTCGTTCGGCGCGGCGGTGTTCGGCTCGCTGTTCAACAACTTCTTGCACAGCCGGCTCGCGGACGCCCTCGCGAAGCAGCGGCGCGCCACCCGAGGCGGCGCAGTCTCCCGATGCGCTGCACAAGTTGTCGCCGGAGATGGCCGCGCCGATCGCGGCCGCCTACGCCGATGCCCTCGACCTGGTGTTCCTGTATGCGGCGCCGGTTGCGGTGGTCGGGTTCGTGTTGGCGTTGATGCTCAAGCAGGTTCCGTTGCGCAACAACGCCGTCAGCACCGCCGCGGATCATGGGCGAGGGTTTCGCGATGCCGACGACCGACTCGCCGGACCAGCTGCTGGAGAACGCCGTCGGCCGGCTGATTCGTCAAGGCTCCGGTGTGCAGCTGCGCGCCTTCGCGGAACGCCCGGGCAGCAAGCTCGACATCGGCCGGCTGTGGGCGCTGCTGCAGGTGTACCGATTCGGGCAGGCGGCCGGACAGGCCCGGCTCGGCGACATCGCCGAGCACGTCCGGGTGCCGCGCGAGATCCTCGAGCCCGCGTTCGACCGCCTCGCCTCCACCGGCTACGCCGAGCGAAGCGGGGACGTCTTCTGGCTGACCCCGGCCGGGGCGCACCAGGTCGAACTCGTTCGCGCGGAGACGATGGAGTGGCTCACCCAACGGCTCATCCAATCGTCCGGGTCTGCAGGCCCAACCGGATCGCACAGGTCAGGAAGGCGATGGAGCGGATCACGCAAAACGTTCTGGTGCAACGGGATTGGACCGACGACGAGACCCAGGCGATGCGGATGCGGCCGCCGCGGCGGGCGCCCCAGCCGCCTCGGAGCGCGCCCCGGCCGCCGCGACCGACGCCTGCGCCGATGCCGCCACGTCCCGCTGCCCCGGATCCCCGCGGGCGCACCCGAGGACCCGGTCCCACCGAACCTCCCACCACCCGCTTCCGGCCACCCGGTCCGCCGCGCGGAAACCCGCGGCCTCCGCATCGGTAGTCGGGTGCATGGTGGTGCGAGAAGGTTCAGGGTCATGAGAACGGAGATCATGTGATGACAGTTGCCGACGCGGTCGCACCGTTGGTTCGCGCAGCCGTGGGCCCAGAGGCTCCGGTCGCGATCAGAGGCTGGGACGGAAGCCGGACGGGGCCCGTGAACGCGCAGTGGGCGGTGAAGATCAACAACCGCAGAGGTCTGCGCCGATTGCTGTGGGCCCCCAACGAACTCGGCTTCGCCCGCGCCTACGTGTCCGGCGACATCGAAATCGAGGGCAACCTGCTCGAAGGCATGGAAGTGCTGGAACAGATGTCGGATCCCACGCGCGGGCCGGGTGTACGCATCGATGCCGAGACGAAGAAGGCCGTGGTGAAGGCGGCGCTGCGGCTGGGGATCATCGGCCCGCCACCCAAGCCGCCGACCGAAGAAGCCAAACTCGCCCGCGGGCACCGTCACGACAAGCGACGCGACGCCAAAGCCATAAGCCATCACTATGACGTCGGGAACGATTTCTACCGCCTCGTGCTGGGTGAGTCGATGACGTACTCGTGTGGGTACTGGGCGACACCAGACGAAGGCCTGGCTGCGGCTCAGTACGCCAAGTGCGATCTGGTGGCTCGCAAGTTGGGTCTGACCGAAGGCATGCGGGTGCTCGACGTCGGCTGCGGCTGGGGGACGTTCGCCCTGCACGCGGCACGCACCTACGGCGTGCAGGTCGTCGGAATCACCCTGTCGCACGAGCAGGCGGACTATGCAAGCAAGCGGATGATCGAAGAGGGCACGAGGGAATTGGTCGACATCCGCGTCCAGGACTACCGCGACATCACCGATGGACCCTTCGACGCGATCTCCAGTATCGGCATGGCCGAACACGTCGGTGCGGCGATGCTGCCCACATACGCCGCGCACCTGTACGGCCTCCTACGCCCTCAGGGCCGGTTCTCAACCACGCCATCTCCGTCAGGCCACGCAAGCCTGCGGCGTTCTCCAAGACATCGTTCATCGATCGCTACGTGTTCCCGGACGGGGAACTGCAACCGATGGCCACGATGATCGACGCGCTCGAGGGAGCCGGCTTCGAGGTCCGTGATGTCGAGTCGCTCCGCGAGCACTACGCGCAGACACTTCGGGCCTGGGTGAGGAATCTCGAAGACAACTGGGAGGAGGCCGCCAAGGTCAGCAGCGCAGGCCGCGCGCGGATATGGCGGCTGTACATGGCCGGCTCGGCGCTGGGTTTCACGGCCAACCGGCTCGGGATCAATGAGATTCTGGCGGTCAAGAGCGACGAGCACGGTCACAGCGGCATCCCCGCCACCCGCGCCGATCTGCTACGGTCCCGGGCTTCACAGCCGTAGCACCCGACCGCGGCGCTTGGGATTCCGCAGGCTGCACCAAGATTGCCCACCTACAGCGACTTTGAGCCGCCACCAAAGAACGCACCCCCGAGCGGCGAGGTGGATTTGGCTCGTAGCTGTGCAGCAGCGGATCAGCGGCGACATTCCGCTGCTCTTGCGAGGGGGCATCAGAATTACCCTGTGTCACACAGATCTTTAGCCATTTTCAACGGCGCCGGCAAGCTTCGAGCAGATTGATCGTACCCAGAACATTGTTGCGGGCGTCGCCAATGGGATCGGCTACGGAGCTACGAAGATCCACCTGCGCTGCGAGGTGGAAAACCACGTCCGGATTTGTGCCGGCGACGATACCGGCGAGTTCCGGTGCCTGGATGTCGGCGCGTACGAAGCTGAAACGTGTAGGACGCCGCCCGCTGCACTTGCGCGCATGCGCAAGGTTGGTCGGACTACCCGTGCTCAGATTGTCTACGCCAACAACCTGGTGGCCCTCAGAAAGCATTCGGTCGACAAGGGTGGAGCCGATGAATCCGGCAGCGCCAGTAATCAAGACACGCATTTCACCAACTCCGTTTCCGAACCCGGACTAGTTCGCTCGGACTACTTGTGTCTTCGGGTGCGCATGCACGGTGCCAAGGGCAATACGCCCCCGCCGTGCGCGGCGGTAAAAACGGGACACAGCGGTGCGCAGCGTCTCTGGATAAGGCGCGACGCGGGCGCCTTGCCCGCCCAGCCATGCTTCCAACTCGTCCGTAGTGGTCGTGGCACGAATTGTGAGCCGGGCCAACGAGAAGACACAGTCAAGACTGGAGCTGAACGCGTTCATCGCTGCACAGGCAGAGGTGAAGCCCAGCGACTGGACGAGACGGCGCGTCTTCGCGCAATGGAAGCCGTCTGGGTATGCAAAGCTCGACACTTCGAACCCCAGGGCGTCCTCCAGCATTTCCTTGGATCGGAGGATCTCGTGGGCGACTGCGATGGGTGGCAGTGTGTCCAATTGAGGATGGGTGTGGCTGTGCGCACCGATTTCGACGTTGAGTTCGCACACCTCCGCCAACTGCGACCAGTCCAACATGGGCGCCGGCGGCAGTGCCATGTTGGTTGGGCGGGGACCTCGGCCGCTAAGAGCGCCGGTTGTGAGGTAAACCGTGCTGGGCAGATAGTGCTCGCTGAGAACTCTTGCCGTGTAGGTGAAGTCCGCGAAACCGTCATCGAAGGTGAGGACGATCGGTCGGTGCGGGAGCGGCCTACGACCGGTCAATGCCGCGCATAGCTCGGAGACAGTCATCGCCGTCCGACCACTCGCGGTGATCAGGTCGACGTGGCGCGCAAAGGTCGCAGGAGTCACCGCATACGGCGCGATCCACGCGGCGGGGTCGGCGGAAACAGAGTGGTAGCGCAGGATGGGAATGGTTGTCATCATCCGACCGCGCCTAGTTCGGCCATTGTCAGCCAGCGCAACTGCGTGGATTCGATGTTGCGCGGCAACCGAATTCGGCCAACCGCGTAGCCGATGCCAGTCGTGAGCACACCGACGGCAAGGGCCATCGCACGAGCGATGCCGTCGGGCTGGCCGCTAAGAGCCCCGCCGAGGTTTCGCCCGATTGCCGCGGAATGATTACCACAGGTACGACTTCTCGCTCGACATGATCCATTCAGGGCCGGCCAGCCCCCTCACAACCGCCTTGGATAGGCCCTCGGCGTAACAACGCGACCGGTAGTACGACCATGTGCTACGGGAACGCGGCACGTGACGCCGAACCACCGCCTTTGGCTCATAGAGGTAGACACCGTCGAGGTGGCGACGCCGTAGGCGAGCGCGAATCTCGGTCTCCTCGCAACCGGGCGTTCGTGTGCCGATCCGACCGAGCCCCGCATCGAAACCACCTGAATCGACAAGGAGCCTGCGCCGCAGGGACATGATCGCACCACTAAAGCTGGGCACCTGGGTTCGGCCAGGGGGCATGCCGCGGTAACTGCATCCAACGACCCAGTCGAACTCAGGCGGAAACCACTTCGGACGCCCCGTCTGCCAGACAGGGATTATCTGTCCACCGACACCAAGCACGTGTGGGTCTGCATAGGGTCCGTCAGCACAGCAAGCCAGTTGCGCTCCGCGACCGCGTCGTCAACAAAGGCGACGACCTCCGACTCGGCCGCGGCCACACCGGCGTTGCGGGCGCCGGGCAGTCCCTGCTCGTTATCGTTCGGAACAACTTTCACGCCGGGCAACTGGTAGGCCGACCTGCGCTGAAGTGTGGGATTGTGGTCGATCACCAGCACAATTTCGGCGGGGCGATAGGTCTGCTGCTCGACGGATGCCACGACTGCCGTAAATCGTGCCATCGAACGTCGCTATGCGCGCAGATCACCACCGCGACAGTTGGGTGGAGCGCGAAAGCTTCCGGCCTCGCCTCGACCTGCGAAACCAGTTCGGGCCGTGCACCCCTCCCGAGGAGGATGCCGGTGAGTGATCCGTGTACGGCACCGGCGTCAGGGTCTCGAGACGGGTTACTCAGCAAGTCAGCGCGACCGCGAAAAACGTCTGGCACATACCGCAACTGCTTCGATGGTGTCCCGTGCCCGAACACGGCCACCTCCTCTGGTCCACACCACGGGAACCGTTGGCACAGCTGAGCAGTGGGCAAACTATTTGATCTTTGCTACAGGCTGCTGTCGCTGTGACGTCACGGTGTGCGGATAGCACGCTATGACTCGCCGATGGCTGCCATCAAGCAAATACCTTGGATAGTTGCAAGCCAAAACGGCAATGTCGTCTAAGCTGGCTGTGCCGACTTGATCGATTTCCCCATTGACATGCCGATATATTCCGCTTGCCACGTGGTCTAGGCGGGGACGGGCTCAACGAAGTCTCTGCTCTCCTGGCAACATGATGTTGCTTGTCCTTTGATCTCAGCGGGTCGCTGAACGATGACCTCCACCGTTGCGAAGTCTGACTCGCTATCATACTCGTTGGCTACATCAATGTGGTGGCGATCAGGTGCCTTCTCTCCTCTGAGCTGGCCTTCGGCGTAGCCGCTTTGCCCACTCGGCGCGACGGGTGGTCAGCATTCCCGCTCGCCGGGCCTGGTGAAAGCGGACACCGCTGCCTTTGGTCTCGTCATGCACCAAATCGACGTCGCGCACATCTCCGACTGCCAACTCTGTGCGCGGATCCCGCAGAGCACTCGCGAGATTCTCACGTCGGCCCGCGCCAGTTCGCTCACGAGCCGACACCGCGGAGCAGTAATTCTGGTTCCTCGGGGCTCACCGGTTTCCCGTAGGCCGCCAGACTCAAAGAGATCGCTTCGAGCACCGCAAGCACTCTCAACCCGGCCCTGCCGTTGGTTCGCAGTGGCCGTTGTTCCCGAGTCGCCGCCGCGAACTCGGTCACCATCGATCACAGCGCTTCCGCCTCAGCCAACGCAGGAACGGTGATGTCGCCGAACCTGTAGGAGACCGCGGCATTCCGACGCTGACCCGTGTCGCCGACGTCACGACTTGCGGCAAGGTCGACGCCACGGTCGTGGATCGCGACCCCCTGCTGTGGTTTGAGATCATCCCATACCAATGTGCGGTGGCTTCCGCCGATGACCATTCGTAGCTAGAGCGGGCGTCCCCCGCGAATGGAAATGTTGACTGCGTTGACGAGGACGGCTTCGGGCACCGTTGGCGATGTTGGTGGTGTGCAACAATCGGCGGTTGGTGAATCTGCTGCGGACGGGCTGCGGACGCGCCCCGCTCCGACATCATGTCGCGGGGATACCAAAACTTCCGCACGATAAGCCTTGCCCACGCCTCATGTGGCGCAACACCGCTCATCCCGACCGATGATGTACGGGTGTAACACCCTTGGAGGCGAAGAGCATTGCGACCGCATCATCGACACCGGGGCAAAGTGCATTCACGTCGTTGCGGTCGGTGACCAACTGCGCTCAGCACCACAGACAGCACTTA
>CAWEII010000004.1:0-37354 GCA_963809085.1 uncultured Actinomycetota bacterium
GCCGGCAGGTCGGTATCTCCGATCTGCGGGTCGCTGGCGTCGGCATGTCGGGAGCCCAGCATGTCGGCGGCGATCTGGGTCAGTGCCGTCCAGGTGCCGGTACCGACGTCGACCGCGCCGATCTCTACCGCGAAGCGACCGGGTGCGACGTGCTCGATGCGTGCGCTGTTGCCCGGCATGGATCATCGGCGGGTACCTCGCCGTGGCACGCCAGTGCCGACGAGCCACTCGTCATCACGACGAGCGCCGTGGGTGGGCGAGCGCGATCGGCCCAGCCCGAACCGGTCGGCGCCGGTCTGCAGGCATTCGACAAGCCGGCGGTCCGACCACGGGTTGCCCGTCTCAGGGTCGACCTCGGGTTCGTTGCGGATGCGCAGGTCGATCGGGTGGACGTCGCAGGCGATCGGCCAGTTCGTCCATCGCGACCTCGAGGGCGAACACGCCGGGACACTCGCCGGGCGCACGCATCCCGAAGGGCACGGCGACATCGAGTTTCGGCGAGGCGGTGTGAAGTCTTGCGGGTGGCGGAGGCGTACAGCATGCGCGCCGGACGGCGGTCTGCTCGGCGAACTCCTTGACGGTGGCGGTCTGCTCGACGACCTCGTGGCTGATGGCGGTCAGCGTGCCGTCGCGCTCGGCGCCGAGCCGGACGTGCGAGATGGTCGGAGTGCGATAGCCGACGACGGCGAACATCTGCTGGCGGGTGAGCGCCAGCTTGACGGGCCGGCCACCCACGCGTTGGGCCGCCATGACGGCGAGCACGTTGTGTGAATGCGGCGCCCCCTTGGATCCGAAGCCACCGCCGACATTCTCGGCGACGACGCGGATCTGCTCCTCGTCGAGGCCGAACGTCTTCGCGAGCGTCTGGCGGACGACTGCACACCCTGGGTGGAGTCGTAGAGCGTCAGCCGCGGCCGGCCGCCGCTTCGTCCCAAATGGCAATGGTGGCATGGGGTTCCATCGGACTGTTGTGTTCGTGCGGCGTGGTGTAGGTCGCATCGACGGTGACCGGTGCGTCACGCAGTGCGGCCTCGACGTCGCCGTCGGAGGCGTCGGTCTCGTAGTCGGGGTTCACCTGCTCGGGGGCGTACAGGCCGGGGTGGTCGGTGCGGATCTCGGTGTCGTGGGGTGCCTCTTCGTATTCGACGTGGACGAGATCCGCTGCGTGGCAGGCGGTTTCGGCGCTCTCGGCGATGATCCCGCCGATGAATTGACCCCGGTAGTGCACCTGGTCGTCCTGCAGCACGGTGAGGTCGCCGTCGGAGGTGTCGGCCAATGCGGGTGCGTCGAAGACGGTGATGGCGCGACGACGCCGTCGATGCGCCTCGGCGTCCGAGGTGTCGATCGCGGTGATGCGCCCGTTGGCGATGGTGGCCTGGACCGGGTGCAGATACAGCGGGGCGTCGACGCGGTACTCGAAGGCGTAGGTGGCGGTGCCGGTGACCTTGGCGGGCCCGTCGAGGCGGCGAGCGGGTGCCGATGGCACGGGGTTCGAGGAGGGTCATCACTGCTGTCCTTCGTGCGAGGGTGCTCAGCGTGGCGACGATCGCGCGTTTGGTGAGTCGACCTTGAACTCGTTGCCGCCCAACGGTTCTGCCTGCGTCGAGTTCGGCGTCGGCGGCGCGGCGGAACGTGTCCTCGGTGGCGGGTTGGCCACTCAGCGCCTCCTCGGCGCGGTGCGCGCGCCATGGCTTGTGCGCGACGCCGCCGAGCGCGATGCGGGCCGAGGTGACGGTGCCGTCGTCGATGACGAGTTCGGCGGCGACGGAGGTCAGCGCGAAGGCGTAGGAGGCGCGGTCGCGGACCTTGCGGTAGGTGGAGCGGGCGCGCTCGGGTGGCGGCGGGATCTCGACGGCGGTGATCAGCGCGCCGTGGGGCAGGTTCGTGTCGCGGTCGGGCTGGTCGCCGGGCAGCCGGTGAAAGTCGGTTGAGCGGCATGCGGTGTTCGCCGTCGGCGTCGAAGTAGACGACGTCGGCGTCCAAGCGCGGCCATGGCGACGGCCATGTCGGACGGATGGACGGCGACGCAGTGCTCGGAGGCGCCGAGGATGGCGTGGTAGCGGACGTAGCCGCCGATCGCCGAGCAGCCCGCGCCGGGGGTGCGCTTGTTGCACGGGGTGGTGACGTCCTGGAAGTAGACGCAGCGGGTGCGCTGCAGCAGGTTGCCCGCGGTGGTGGCGAGGTTGCGCAGCTGGCCGGACGCGCCGGACAGCAGGGCGCGGGCGAGCACGGGATAGCGGCTGCGGACGACGGGATGGGCGGCGAGGTCGCTGTTGCGGACGTCGGCGCCGATCCGCAGCGTGCCGTCGGGGAGTTGGTCGACGTCGGCGAGGGGGAGGTGGCCGACGTCGACGACGAGGCCGGGTTCGACGATGCCGAGCTTCATGTGGTCGACGAGGTTGGTGCCGCCGGCGAGGAAGACGGCGTCGGGGCGGTCGGCGACGGCGGTGACGGCGTCGTGGACGCTGGCGGCGCGGTGGTAGTCGAAGGGGATCATCGCGCGGCCTCGTTGATCGCGGCCAGGATGTTGGGATAGGCCGCGCAGCGACAGAGGTTGCCGCTCATGCGTTCGCGGATCTCGGCGTCGTCGAGGCTCGGGTGGCTTCTCGAGGTCGTCGCTGACGTGGCTGGGGGCGCCGGCCTTGACCTCGTCGAGCATGCCGACGGCCGAGCAGATCTGGCCGGGGGTGCAGTAGCCGCACTGGAAGCCGTCGTGGTCGAGGAAGGCCTGGGCGACGGGGTGCAGGGCGTCGCCGTCGCCGAGGCCCGCGGCGGTCACGACCTCGGCGCCGTCGTGCGCGACCGCGAACGCCAGGCAGGTGGTGGCGCGGCGACCGTCGAGCAGCACGGTGCAGGATCCGCACTGGCCGTGGTCGCAGCCCTTCTTGGGGGCGGTGACACCGAGGTGTTCGCGCAACAGGTCGAGAAGGGTGATGCGGTTGTCGACGGTGACGTGGTGCTCGGTGCCGTCGACGCCGAGGGTGATGTCGGTGAAGTGGGCTGGCTCCATTGTCAGCGCCGTACCCGGGCGGCACGGGGTCAAACGGCAGCTGTGCGTCAGCTATGAGCGGCGGGCGCCGTGTCGAACGAGGGCATATCCGGCAGTGCGAACGGTTATACGAGACCGATGTGCGGCGATCTTGAGCGAGGACGAAACGCATGACGGCGACGATGACCGGTCCGCCGCACCACCGCCATCGCACGAGTGATGCCGAGGTGGCCGCGCCGAAGCGCAACCTGATCTTCATGGCCGTGCTGCTGGGGATGCTGCTGGCCGCCCTGGACCAGACGATCGTGGCGACGGCGTTGCCCACCGTGGTGGCCGACCTCGGTGGCGCCGGCCACCAGGCGTGGGTGGTGACCAGCTATCTGCTGGCGTCGACGGTCGTGACGGCGATCGTCGGCAAGCTCGGCGACCTGATCGGCCGGAAGACCGTCTTCATCGCCGCCGTGCTGTTCTTCATGGCCGGTTCGGTGCTGTGCGGCCTCGCCGGCTCGTTGCCGATGCTGGTGGCGGCGCGCGCCCTGCAGGGCATCGGCGGCGGCGCGATCATGGTCACCGCGACCGCGGTGATCGGCGAGGTCATCCCGCTGCGCGAACGCGGCCGCTACCAGGGTGCCCTCGGCGCGGTGTTCGGGGTGACCACGGTGATCGGCCCGCTGCTCGGCGGATTCTTCACCGACCACCTGAGCTGGCGCTGGGCGTTCTGGATCAACGTGCCCGTGGCCGTCGTCGTGCTGGTGGTCGCCGTCATCGCGATCCCCAACCTCGGCAGGATGGCGCGCCCGGTCATCGACTACGCCGGAATCGTGCTGGTCGGGCTCGGCGCCACGGGGCTCACCCTGGCGACCAGTTGGGGCGGCAGCACCTACCCGTGGGGTTCGGCGATGATCATCGGGCTGTTCGTCGGGTCCCTGGTGGCCATCGGCGCATTCGTCGCCGTCGAACTACGGGCTCAGGAACCGATTCTGCCGATGCGGCTGTTCCGCGAGCCGGTCTTCGCCGTCTGCTGCGCGCTGTCGTTCGTCGTCGGTTTCGCGATGCTCGGCGCGTTGACCTTCCTGCCGACGTTCATGCAGTTCGTCGACGGGGTGTCGGCCACCACGTCGGGCCTGCACACCTTGCCGATGGTGGTCGGTCTGCTGGCGATGTCGATGAGCAGCGGCGTGATCGTCGGCCGCACCGGGCGCTACAAGATCTTTCCGGTCGCCGGAACGGCGGTCATGGCAGTGGGGTTCGTGCTGCTGTCCCGGATGGGACCGGACACCTCCACGCTGGTGCAGTCGCTGTATCTGGTGGTGCTGGGCGCGGGCATCGGCATGTGCATGCAGGTGCTGGTGCTGATCGTGCAGAACACCGTCGACTTCTCCGACCTGGGTGTGGCGACGTCCGGGGTGACGTTCTTCCGCACCATCGGCAGCTCGTTCGGCGCGGCGGTGTTCGGCTCGCTGTTCAACAACTTCTTGCACAGCCGGATCGGGGACGCCCTCGCGAAGAGCGGCGCACCACCCGAGGCCGCGCAGTCTCCCGATGCGCTGCACCGGTTGGCTCCGGAGATGGCCGCACCGATCGCGGCCGCCTACGCCGACGCCCTGGACCTGGTGTTCCTGTGTGCGGCGCCGGTCGCGGTGGTCGGGTTCGTGTTGGCGATCACGCTCAAGCAGGTTCCGTTGCGCAACAACGACGTCAGCACCGCCGCCGATCTGGGCGAGGGGTTTGCGATGCCGACCACCGACTCACCGGACCAACTGCTGGAGAACGCCGTCGGCCGGTTGATTCGTCAAGGCTCCGGTGTGCAGCTGCGCGCCCTGGCGGAACGCCCGGGCAGCAAGCTCGACATCGGCCGGCTGTGGGCGCTTCTGCAGGTGTACCGATTCGGCCAGGCCGCCGGACAGGCCAGGATCGGAGACATTGCCGAGCACGTCCGGGTGCCGAGCGAGATCCTCGAGCCTGCCTTCGATCGCCTCGCCTTGACCGGTTACGCCGAGCGAAGTGGGGACGTCTTCTGGCTGACCCCGGCGGGGGCACACCAGGTCGAACTCGTCCGCGTGGCGATGATGGATTGGATCACCCAACGGCTGGTGCAATCCTCGGGTCTGCGGGCCCAGCCGGAGAAGGTGGGGAAGGCGATGGAGCGGATCACGCAAAACGTTCTGGTGCAACGGGATTGGACCGACGACGAAACCCAGGCGATCCGGCTGAGGCCGCCGCGGCGAATGGCCCAGCCGCCTCGGAGCGCGCCACGGCCGCCGCGACCGACGCCTGCGCCGATGCCGCCACGTCCCGCTGCCCCGGATCCCCGCGGGCGCACCCGAGGACCCGGTCCCACCGAACCTCCCACCACCCGCTTCCGGCCACCCGGTCCGCCGCGCGGAAACCCGCGGCCTCCGCATCGGTAGTCGGGTGCATGGTGGTGCGAGAAGGTTCAGGGTCATGAGAACGGAGATCATGTGATGACAGTTGCCGACGCGGTCGCACCGTTGGTTCGCGCAGCCGTGGGCCCAGAGGCTCCGGTCGCGATCAGAGGCTGGGACGGAAGCCGGACGGGGCCCGTGAACGCGCAGTGGGCGGTGAAGATCAACAACCGCAGAGGTCTGCGCCGATTGCTGTGGGCCCCCAACGAACTCGGCTTCGCCCGCGCCTACGTGTCCGGCGACATCGAAATCGAGGGCAACCTGCTCGAAGGCATGGAAGTGCTGGAACAGATGTCGGATCCCACACGCGGGCCGGGTGTACGCATCGATGCCGAGACGAAGAAGGCCGTGGTGAAGGCAGCGCTGCGGCTGGGGATCATCGGCCCGCCACCCAAGCCGCCGACCGAAGAAGCCAAACTCGCCCGCGGGCACCGTCACGACAAGCGACGCGACGCCAAAGCCATAAGCCATCACTATGACGTCGGGAACGATTTCTACCGCCTCGTGCTGGGTGAGTCGATGACGTACTCGTGTGGGTACTGGGCGACACCAGACGAAGGCCTGGCTGCGGCTCAGTACGCCAAGTGCGATCTGGTGGCTCGCAAGCTGGGTCTGACCGAAGGCATGCGGGTGCTCGACGTCGGCTGCGGCTGGGGGACGTTCGCCCTGCACGCGGCACGCACCTACGGCGTGCAGGTCGTCGGAATCACCCTGTCGCACGAGCAGGCGGACTATGCAAGCAAGCGGATGATCGAAGAGGGCACGAGGGAATTGGTCGACATCCGCGTCCAGGACTACCGCGACATCACCGACGGACCCTTCGACGCGATCTCGAGTATCGGCATGGCCGAACACGTCGGTGCGGCGATGCTGCCCACATACGCCGCGCACCTGTACGGCCTCCTACGCCCTCAGGGCCGGTTGCTCAACCACGCCATCTCCGTCAGGCCACGCAAGCCTGCGGCGTTCTCCAAGACATCGTTCATCGATCGCTACGTGTTCCCGGACGGGGAACTGCAACCGATGGCCACGATGATCGACGCGCTCGAGGGAGCCGGCTTCGAGGTCCGTGATGTCGAGTCGCTCCGCGAGCACTACGCGCAGACACTTCGGGCCTGGGTGAGGAATCTCGAAGACAACTGGGAGGAGGCCGCCAAGGCCAGCAGCGCAGGCCGCGCGCGGATATGGCGGCTGTACATGGCCGGCTCGGCGCTGGGTTTCACGGCCAACCGGCTCGGGATCAATCAGATTCTGGCGGTCAAGAGCGACGAGCACGGTCGCAGCGGCATCCCCGCCACCCGCGCCGATCTGCTACGGTCCCGGGCTTCACAGCCGTAGCAACCCGACCGCGGCGCTTGGAGTCCCGCAGGCTGCACCAAGATTGCCCACCTACGAGCGACTTTGAGCCGCCACCAAAGAACGCACCCCGAGCGGCGAGGTGGATTTCGCTCGTAGCTGTGCAGAGCGGATCAGCGGCGCATTCCGCTGCTCTTGCGAGGGGGCATCAGAATTACCCTGTGTCACACAGATCTTTAGCCATTTTCAACGGCGCTGGCAGGCTTCGAGCGGATTGATCGTGCCCAGAACATTGTTGCGGGCGTCGCCAACGGGATCGGCCACGGAGCTACGAAGATCCACCTGCCATGCGGAGTCGAAAACCACGGCCGGGTTAGTGCCGGCGACGATACCGGCGAGCTCCGGTGCCTGGATGTCGGCGCGTACGAAGCTGAAACGTGTAGGACGCCCCGCGTTGCACTTGCGCGCACGCGCAAGGTTGGTCGGACTACCCGTGCTCAGATTGTCTACGCCAACAACCTGGTGGCCCTCAGAAAGCAGTCGGTCGACAAGGGTGGAGCCGATGAATCCGGCAGCGCCGGTGATCAAGACACGCATTTCACCAACTCCGTTTCCGAATCCGGACTAATTCGCTCGGACTACTGTGCCTTCGGGTGCGCATGCACCGCGCCAAGGGCAATACGCCCCCGCCGTGCGCGGCGGTAGAGACGGGACGCAGCGGTGCGCAGCGGCTCTGGATAAGGCGCGACGCGGGCGCCTTGCCCGCCCAGCCACGCTTCCAACTCGTCCGTAGTGGTCGTGGCACGAATTGTGAGCCGGGCCAACGAGAAGACACAGTCAAGACTGGAGCTGAACGAGTTCATAGCCGCACACGCAGAGGTGAAGCCCAGCGCCTGGACGACACGGCGCGTCTTTGCGCAATGGAAACCGTGTGGGTATGCAAAGCTCGGCACTTCGAACCCCAGGGCGTCCTCCAGCATTTCCCTGGATTGGAGGATCTCGTGGGCGATTGCGCTGGGTGGCAGTGTGTCCAATTGAGGATGGGTGTGGCTGTGTGCACCGATTTCGACGTTGAGTTCGCACACCTCCGCCAACTGCGACCAGTCCAACATGGGCGCCGGTGGCAGTGCCATGTTGGTTGGGCGGAAACCTCGGCCGCTCAGAGCGCCGGTTGTGAGGTAAACCGTGCTGGGCAGGTAGTGCTCGCTGAGAACTCTTGCTGCGTAGACGAAGTCTGCGAAGCCGTCATCGAAGGTGAGGACGATCGGTCGGTGCGGGAGCGGCCTACGACCGGTCAATGCCGCGCATAGCTCGGAGACGGTCATCGCCGTGCGACCACTCGCGGTGATGAGGTCGACGTGACGCGCAAAGGTCGCAGGAGCCACCGCATAGGGCGCGATCCACGGGGCGGGGTCGGCGGAAACAGAGTGGTAGCGCAGGATCGGAATGGTTGTCATCATCCGACCGTGCCTAGATCGGTCATTGTCGGCCAGCGCACCTGCGTGGATTCGCTCTTGCGCGGCAACCGAATTCGGCCAACCGCGTAGCCGATGCCAGTCGTGAGCACACCGACGCCAAGGGCCATCGCACGAGCGATGCCGTCCGGCTGGCCGCGAAGAGCCTCGCCGAGGTTTCGGCCGATTGCCCGCGGAATGATCGACCACAGGTACGACTTCTCGCTCGACATGATCCATTCAGGTCCGGCCAGCCCCCTCACAACCGCCTTGGATAGGCCCTCCGCATGACAACGCGACAGGTAGTACGACCAAGCGCCACGGGAACGCGGCACGTGACGCCGAACCAGCGCTCTTGGCTCATAGAGGTAGACACCGTCGAGGTGGCGACGCCGTAGGCGAGCGCAAATCTCCGCCTCCTCGCAACCGGGCGTTGGTGTGCCGATTTGACTGAGCCCCGCATCGAAACCACCTGAATCGACAAGGACGCTGCGCCGCAGGGACACGATCGCACCACTAAAGCTGGGCACCTGGGTTCGGCCAGGGGGCATGCCGCGGTAACTGCATCCAACGACCCAGTCGAACTCGGGCGGAAACCACTTCGGGCGCCCCGTCTGCCAGACAGGGATTATCTGTCCACCGACACCAAGCACGTGTGGGTCTGCATAGGGTGCCGCCAGCACAGCAAGCCAGTTGCGGTCCGCGACCGCGTCGTCAACAAAGGCGACGACCTCCGACTCGGCCGCGGCCACACCGGCGTTGCGGGCGGCGGCAAGTCCCTGTTCGTTATCGTTCGGAACAACTTTCACGCCGCGCAACTGGTAGGCCGACCTGCGCTGAAGTGTGGGATTGTGGTCGATCACCAGCACAATTTCGGCGGGGCGATAGGTCTGCTGCTCGACGGATGCCACGACTGCCGCTAAATCGTCCCATCGAACGTCGCTGTGCGCGCAGATCACTACCGCGACAGTTGGGTGGAGCGCGAAAGCTTCGGGCCTCGCCTCGACCTGCGAAAGCGGTTCGGGCCGTGCACCCCTCCTGAGGAGGATGCCGGTGAGTGATCCGTGGACGGCACCGACGTCGGGGCCCCGAGACGGGGCACTCAGCAAGTCAGCGCGGTCGCGAAAAACGCCTGGCACATGCCGCAGGTGCTTCGATGGTGTCCATTGCCCGAACACGGCCACCTCCTCTGGTCCACACAACGGTAACCGCTGACACCCTGAACATTGGGCAAATGTATTGATCTTTGCCATAGGATCGCTGTAGCTGTGACTTCACGGTGTGCAAACGAACGCTATCACTCGCCGACGGCTGCCATCAAGCAAATATCTTTAGATAGTTGCTACCGAAACGGCAGGGCGGTCCAACTCAGCTGCTCGACCTGATCGATTTAGGCATTGACATGGTGATACATAAAGCTTGCCACGTAGTCTAACCGCGGCTGCGCTCGTCGACGTCTCTGCACTCCTGGCAACGTGCTGTTGCTTGTCCTTTCATCTCAGCGTGTCGCTGAACGACGACCTCCACCGTTGCGCGGTCTGACTCGCCACAGTACTCGTTGGCTACATCAATGTTACGGCGATGCACTTCGCGTTTCTCTCCTTCTGGGCGGGCCTTCGGCGTAGCCGCTTTGCCCACTCGGCGCGACGGGTGGTCAGCATTCCCGCTCGCCGGGCCTGGTGAAAGCGGACACCGCTGCCTTTGGTCTCGTCATGCACCAAATCGACGTCGCGCACATCTCCGACTGCCAACTCTGTGCGCGGATCCCGCAGAGCACTCGCGAGATTCTCACGTCGGCCCGCGCCAGTTCGCTCACAGAGCCGACACCGCGGAGCAGTAATTCTGGTTCCTCGGGGCTCACCGGTTTCCCGTAGGCCGCCAGACTCAAAGAGATCGCTTCGAGCACCGCAAGCACTCTCAACCCGGCCCTGCCGTTGGTTCGCAGTGGCCGTTGTTCCCGAGTCGCCGCCGCGAACTCGGTCACCATCGATCACAGCGCTTCCGCCTCAGCCAACGCAGGAACGGTGATGTCGCCGAACCTGTAGGAGACCGCGGCATTCCGACGCTGACCCGTGTCGCCGACGTCACGACTTGCGGCAAGGTCGACGCCACGGTCGTGGATCGCGACCCCCTGCTGTGGTTTGAGATCATCCCATACCAATGTGCGGTGGCTTCCGCCGATGACCATTCGTAGCTAGAGCGGGCGTCCCCCGCGAATGGAAATGTTGACTGCGTTGACGAGGACGGCTTCGGGCACCGTTGGCGATGTTGGTGGTGTGCAACAATCGGCGGTTGGTGAATCTGCTGCGGACGGGCTGCGGACGCGCCCCGCTCCGACATCATGTCGCGGGGATACCAAAACTTCCGCACGATAAGCCTTGCCCACGCCTCATGTGGCGCAACACCGCTCATCCCGACCGATGATGTACGGGTGTAACACCCTTGGAGGCGAAGAGCATTGCGACCGCATCATCGACACCGGGGCAAAGTGCATTCACGTCGTTGCGGTCGGTGACCAACTGCGCTCAGCACCACAGACAGCACTTAGACCGTATGGGGTGACTACTCGCGAGTGGAGTAGTTGCTGGCCGGGGCCTGGCTCACCCAATCTCGTGGGTTACCGGGCGCGGTTGGGTGCTCGGCCTTTCCGACAGGTGTGAAGAGGAGGCTCCGATGTTTTGCGAGCGTACGAGTGTTGGTCTGGATGTGCATGCGCGTTCGGTTGTCGCGGCGGCGATCGATGGGCGAAGCGGCGAGGTGTTTCGGGCGCGGTTGACGCCGTCGCACGCGGAGGTCATCGAGTGGGTGGGCAAGCTGCCGGGCCCGTGCGCGGTGGTCTATGAAGCCGGTCCGACGGGTTTCGGGTTGGCGCGGGCGTTGTCGGCGGCGGGGCTGCGATGCGAGGTCGCGGCGTCATCGAAGCTGCTTCGCCCGGCTGGTGATCGGGTGAAAACCGATGCGCGCGACGCACTGAACTTGGCGCGGTTGTTGCGGTTGGACGAGGTTGTGCCGGTGCGGATTCCGAGTACAGCCGAGGAGGCTGCCCGGGATCTGGTCCGCACCCGCGAAGCCGCTCGAGCGGATTTGATGCGGGCCCGACATCGGTTGTCGAAATTGTTGCTGCGTCACGGGATCGTCTACTACGACGGCAAGGCGTGGACCGAACGCCACGACCGGTGGCTGCACCACCAGCGATTCGACGCCGCCCCCACCCAGTCCGCGTTCGAGGATTCCTACGAGGCGGTGGTGCTGGCCACCGCGCGGCGTGCCCGCCTCGATGAGAAGATCACCGCGCTGGCCGCTGAGGGCGAGTTCAGCGCGCTGACGCGACGGCTGGCATGTCTGCGCGGCATCTCGACGTTGACCGGGTTCGCGCTGGCGGTCGAGATCGGCGACTGGGACCGGTTCACCGGCGCGAGCATCGGCGCCTATCTGGGGCTGGTTCCCAGCGAGTATTCCTCCGGGACCAGCCGGGCCCAAGGCGCGATCACCAAGACCGGTAACACCCACGTGCGGCGGCTGCTGGTTGAAGCCGCCTGGCACCACCGCAGCACCTACCGGCCCGGAGCGGTACTTCGGCACCGTTGGGATCAGGCCCCGGCCGCGGCCCGGGCCCGTGCCCATGCCGGCAACCAGCGCTTGCATGCCCGCTGGGTCGGATTGAACCTGCGCAGGAAACCAGCGGTGATCGCCAACGTCGCCGTCGCCCGCGAACTTGCCGGCTGGTGCTGGTCGCTGGCGGTGCTGCCCGACTGACACCCCGGCCCCGAGCCGACCGTGGAGGGATCGGATCATCGAGGTCGCAGCGCGAGGAGCAACGCGCCCCGAGGCTATGAGCAACCGGTGGCCCCCGAGGTGCCCTGGCCACGCTCGTCCTTAGACCCGCGCTACGCTCCCAGCCGAACACCCGGTCCTGCGGTAACCAACCCGCGCATGTCAGCCTCGACCACGCGTCGCGAAACGACACGCTGACCTCGACCTCGATCCCCCCACGGTCCTCCCCAATCCCTGTTCCCCCCATAGCCGCAACACACTGACGTCGTCCTCGCCGCCGTCAAGGCCAAGCCCCTGCGGGGTGGGGCCTTGCGGCCCCAGCCTTGACCTCGGCTAGCCGGGCGACGTCCCACGAACAGCAGCCACGGGGGAAACAGGGAAATCCTGCCCTGCGACGAAATCAGGGCCAATTCGGCGTGTCCACTTGACAAAACGCCCGTCCATATCAGCCTCGATCCATGGACCGACCTTGGTGAGGTGTGGGGAGGCTGATTTTCGCCACGGTTTCGGTGGTGGGCAACGGGTATCTGCTGGTCTACCCAGCTTTTCCTGTGCGTTCTGGTTCGGCCTGTTCGGCGGTTGGTCAGGTGGTGAGGGCTAGGGGTGGGCTGTGGCCGATTGTGTTGCGCCACAGATCAAGCCATTGATGTGTCCAGGGCCAGTGAGTGGGTAGGTGCAGGACAGGATGACGTTGGGGTCGGGTCAGGCGGGCGGGGATGTTGACGATCTTGCGGCGCAGTGTGGCTCCGCGGGCCACCGCGTGAGTGCCGCCGGCCAGGACACCGACTGCTCGTAGCAGGTTGTGGGCGATCGCGGCGCACAGGATCCAGGCGGAGTTCGCCCCGAAGCGTCCCGAGGGCATGTGGGCAAGGGGTCCGTCGATGAGGTCTGAGAACACGGTTTCGATGACGGCGTGGCGGCGGTGGGTCATGTCGGCGGCATCGACTGCCTCGTCGGTGTCGGTGAAGAACGGGTGATACCGCCATATCGGGAACAGGGCATCGGGGTAGCGGGCGTCTTTGACTCGGCGAACGATCAGCCGGGCGGTTACCGCATGCGGTGTGGAACTGAAGGCGGTGTAGGGAACTTCGGCGACTTCGGCATCAGAGATCCAGGCGCCGGTGTCGGGGTCTCGGACCGCCCCGGGGTAGGACACCGGGGTCCAGGCGGTATCGGGGATTGCGGCGATGGCGGCGGCCACGGTGCGGTTCTTGGTCAGCACCAGCGAGAACCGTGCGTCGGCGCGTCGGCAGGCGGCCACCACCGGACCGTTGCCGTAGGCCGAGTCGCCGCGCACCAGGATCTTGCCGGTGGCTCCGGCGGCACGGGCGGTCGCGATCGCTTGGGCGATCATCCGGGCTGCGCCCTTGCCGGAGTTGGCTTTCCCGGCGCGTAACCGCGCCCCGGCAATCACCGGTGCGGCAGCCTCGGTGCTGATCGTGGCCACCAACGGGGATAGGCCTTTGCGCAGGATCTGTTTCCCGGCGATCTTGGTGTGCCCATAGGAGGCGCCTTGTTTGGCATGACCGTAGACCGGACGCAGCAGTGAGTCGATGTCGATGAACACCCGCTCCTCGGCCCCGGGCAGCAGATCCACCCGCCGACATAGCCCGGCCAGGTGGGCACGCAACACCGATTCCAGTTGGCGGGCGTGTCCGAAGGTGAACTCCCGCAACAGAGTTCCGATCGTCGAGGGTGCGTACACGCCGCCGAAGAGGGTCTTCATCCCACCGGAGCGCACCACGTCGAGGTCGTCGATGCTGCCTGCACCGGCACACATGCCGGCGATCACGGTCGTCAGCTTCGGTGACGGATCGGCTGACCCGGATTTGATCCTCGGTACCGGAATATCAATCTTGTCGGCCAACAAATGCGATAGCCCTGTCTGGGTGGCCAGCGTCATCACCGGGACCAACCCGGCGCACGACACGAGATGATCGTCATCGAAGACAGCCGACGACGCGGTGAACCTATGGGACACTTGTCGGGTAGCCCGAGCGCATTGCTGCGCCCGGGCCCCCTCAGAACCGGACGTGCGACTTTCACCGCATCCGGCTCAAGCAAGCCCCGAGGGCGTCTGTCTACTGATTCGCTGGACCCGCTGCCGATTTCGTTGTTCTTTGTCGGCAGTGGGCGTGCATGAGGCGGTGTGCGGTCGGATCGTCGCCGTGGGCTGCATCCAGCACGACGGCGTTGCTTGCGCAGTGCCTTCGTGAGGGTGCCTGGTCCACTGCTCCCACTCGCGTGGGGACTTTGCGGACCGTGGTCGGCATGCAGCAGGAACGTGTCCGCAGCCGGGGCAGCGTCCGTGCTGCCGAAGCAGCAGGGACGCGGTGATTCCGCCCAGGAGCGAGTACGTTTTGCGGCGCCGAGCTGCCCAGTACTGGTCCAAGGGCCGGGTCGTCTGGCGACGCGGTGCCCATGACCAGTCTGGTGGCGGACGATCTTTGTCCAGACGAACTGGCGCAGGTAGATGCCGCTGTCGCGGTCACCGAAGACCCACCGGTCCTGTCCTGGACGGGTTGAACTTGCCGAAGTATCTGTTGACGACCCAGTGTCTCGGCTTGTTCGGGTGGGCGCGCAGCGCCCACCGGTAGAGGTGCTGCCACAGGTGGTGATCGAGCGTGGCGAACACCTCTTTGGAGACCACGCTCCGGTAGTAGGCGGCCCAGCCCCGGATGATCGGGTTGAGCCTGCCGGATCACCGCTTCGGCGTTGGCTCCCCGAAGGGAGCGCACCTCTGCGGCGAGCCGCTGCCGGATCCGCTTCATCGCCGCCGGGCTGGGTTTGATGAGCAGCTTCCCGCCGCGGTAGCGGCGGATGTTGAACCCCAGGAAGTCGAAGCCCCGGTCAACGTGGACGATATGCGTTTTGTCCTCGTTGAACGCAAGGCCTCGTGGGGCCAGCCACTCAGCCGAGCCGGCGCCGGACCTGCTCGGCCTGGTCCCTGGTGTGACACATGACGACGAAGTCGTCGGCGTAGCGCACCAGCACCGGCGAGTCCGCCCTGGTCACGTGCGCCCCATGGGGGTCGCGACGCAGAGTAGCGGACTCCGGCGGCTTCTTCCATCCCGTGCAGCGCGATGTTGAGCAGCATCGGGCTGATCACCCCACCTTGTGGAGTTCCCTCCTCGGTCGGGGCGAATCGGCCCTGCTCGACCACCCGGCCGCCAGCCACCCGGCGATCATTCCCCTGCCGGGGAAGGTGCCGAGATGGGCCAAGGAGCCGGTCGTGGTCGATGCGGTCGAACGCCGCTGACAGGTCGGCGTCGAGAATCCACTGACGCTTGGCCCGTCGGCCTTTGAGCGTCCAGTAGATCGCCTCGATCGCGTCGTGACAGCCACGCCCGGGCCGAAACCCGTACGAGCGCGGCTCGAACCGCGCCTCCCACTCGGGTTCCAGCGCGTTGGCGACCCGGGCTTGTTGCACCCGGTCCCGCAGCACCGGAATCCCCAGTGGCCGCTGCTTCCCATTCGCTTTCGGGATGTAGACCCGCTTGACCGGTCGGGCCTGCCAAGGCGTCGTATGTCGGTGGAGGTCCACCGCCAACGCCGCCCTGTCCGGCGCGGTCAACGCGACCTCACCATCGATGCCCGCGGTCTTGCGGCCAGCGTTGTGCTGCGTCACCCGCCGCACGCTGATGCAGCGTGTTCGACCGGCTCCGCAGCATCAGCTTCTGCAGGTTGCGGACCCGTTTAAGGTCCCCCTCCTGCGACGCCTTGAAGATCCGTCCGCCGCAGCCGCCGTACGTCGTCCTCGACCGGGCGCCACTAGATCGCATCCCACTCGAGGTCGTCGTCTTGCGGTCCGTTCACCCGTCGGTGTCTAACTTGTCCGCAAGTGCTGGCGTCGCCATCGTCGTCTTCTCCAAAGGCTCACCTGGCCCACGTCAGCAGCCACTTACAGGGCCCGGGGCAGTCACCCGGTATCCGGCCAGTTATCCGAGCCGACCGCCTGAAGGAGACGGCACTGCACGGCATCGGTTTCCTGTTGCCTTTCGGCCACCGGCATTGGCTTCTTGGGCCATCCTGTTCCCGCCCAGGAGTTCGGCCTTCCTCACGGTCGACCCACCGAGACCACTGCCCGGACACAGGGCGGGGTTTCCACGTTCCACATGCGCAAGACCCGGCCGGGGAGGGTGCCGCCTATATCCCGGGAGCGGCGGTGTTCACGCGACCGGTCAGGTGCCCTCGGTCGCCGCCTGCCGCTTCCCAGCGGCCAGCCCTGCACCCCGGTCACCGCAATCCATCTATCCGGGGCTCACTTTGACGAGATGTCATCGGCGGTTCACTCACGTTCACCCGTCCGGCCTTCCCCTCACCTGCGCCCCCGGATGGATCAAGGACCGCTTCGGCTTCTCCCCTGAGCTTCGCACCCCGCCGTTACCAGCGACGCACGTCAGGGGTGGGGACAGGGCCAACGAACACATACCCGGGCTACGTCATCGACAACACCGCCGACCTCCACTCAACGCGCCACTTACACATGCGACCTCGTGTCGCACGCACCGCGAAGTGCCTTTCCGAACTCGGGCGATTAATGCGTGAAGAACATCAATCATCCCAGCTCAGAGGGCACTTTCCTCATATCAACACCCCGAACCCCACCCAATTCATCGGTGGATCGAGGCTTAGGCGCCTAACTACGAACACTCGCCGATTGGAGCTGGGGCGATGTCGTTCAACCGGATCGGTTACTACGTGTCATCGAGCATCTCTGGGCCGTGTCCGCTCGGGTAAACACAACTTGAAGGCCGTCGTGCCGGCTACTGGCCAGTCGAATCAGAGTCTGCGGCGCCGCGGAAAGGGGCGTGTAGTCGGTGATGACATGCCTGACGATGTCCCGACCATAGGCGGCCAGAAGCGCCAATGTCTCGGTGCTGAGGCGATCGCGGTCCCACAGATGGCTGGTACCGCGCGGCACCCGTCCGATCTGTGCGCAGTGCAGGCTCAGTCCGTTGTGGTGAAATTCCTCCCCCAGTCGTACTTCCTCGCATCCCCCCGGGTAGAACGCCAAGTCGATAATCGTGCCCAGGGGGCGCACTATGCGTAAGGCGAGAGCCAAAGCCCTGGCCTGACCGCGACATTGGAACACGACATCGGCTCCACGGTCCCCGGGCCCGTGACGCCATCGGCTTTTCAACACGACGGCCGGGTCGACATCGTCAGGGTCGATAACCTCCAGTCCGAGGTCGGCCACGACTTGGCGGCGTGACGGTGTGGGCTCGACGAGCACTATGGATTCTGCGCCGTGCAGGCGGGCGAACAACGCGGTCAACAGGCCCACGACGCCGGCACCGGTGATCGCGATCCGACGACCGCGCACGCCATCGGCGAGATCGCGTACATCGGTGCCGTGGATGTCGGCGGCAGCGTGCAACAACGCGTTTGCGCAGATCGGTCCCATGTGTGCGGCGTAGATGCCCAGCACCGGCTCGAGTGAACTCGGCAGTCTGACGAAACGGTCGGTCAGCGCGTCGGCGCGGTACGCGCTGCGGTGCCCGTACGTCATCGCGACGAGGTCACCCGGCTGCACGGCAGGCGTCGCACTCTCCGTGACGCGGCCGACCTGCATGTAGCCGAACTTGTCGATCGGATAGCCCACGTCAGGGGCGCCTGGCATGAACAGGCCAAGCTCGGGATCCCACCTGCGGTGCAACGCGGGGTTGGTGCCCTTCACCCAGCTGAGGTCTGTCCCTGTCGACAGCCCACTGAACATTGTCTCTACGTCGAATTGGCCATCGCGCACAGGCTGCGATAACGGTTCATCACGCAGCGTGACAACGCCGCAGCGCTCGACCACGACGGTGAAGCTGCGGTCAGCCATGGAGCCTCACAGGGCGGTTATGGACAGCCGAAGCCGCTATGGCGCAAGCTAATTGGTGGGTTTTCAGTGCTTCGTCGTAGTCCACCAGAATCCCGCTGCGGGCCGCCCCGTTGCCGACCACGGCGTCGATGAACGCGCGATCTGCGGCTCGCTTGGCATCATCGGGTCGCAGGCTGCGCTGCATGGGTCCCAGCGCCGTCCGCGCACTGATGCCGTCTTCATGAATCGTCACCGACAGGTCGTCGGCGTGGAGTTCAAGCCCCGCCAGATGCTTCCAGTCCACGCAGCATGCGGCGGCGACGGTTCCCACCGCTCCGGATTGCAACTTCAGGATCGCGACGGTGGCTCCGTCGACGTCGGCGTCCGGAGTGCCCGGCGGCGCGGCGTTGGCGTACGCGTTGACTTCGACGACGTCACCGCACAGGAGCCGAATCAGATCCAGTACATGCACCGCTTGCTCGACGATTTGACCGCCCGACAGCGCCCGCGTGCTCCACCACGGCACCGGGGGCACGCGGTCGATCCATGACCCAACCGCCAGCCGAACGGGTCGGCCATCGAGTAGTTCCCGGACGAGGTCGACGGCCGGCGAATAGCGCCAGTGATGACCGACCGCGGTTACGACGCCGGCCTTGCGCGCCGTGTCGGCGATGCGCTCGGCGGTCGGCAGATCCAGCGCCACCGGCTTCTCGACAAACAACGCGGTGCCGGCACCGAGTACCTGTTCCTCGATGGGGCCATGGGCATGCGGCGGAACACAGACATACACCGCATCCGGCGATGTGTTCAGAAGTGCTTCCAGGTCCGAAACCACGGCGGCGCCCGTCGTCTCGGCGAATGATCGTGCAGCCGTCATATTCGGGTCTGTTACGGCGACGATCCGTACATCCCTCAGCTCGGTGAGATGGCGCGCGTGGCGCATAGCAACGCCACCGGCTCCCACGAATCCAACCTTGCAGTGATCCAAAGTCCGTTCTCCCGGGCCGGCGACGGCCTACGGATACCCCGACCCGCCGCAAATACGCCACCCTTTGGGGTGGATTTTGACGGTGACGTAAGGGGTACTTCGAGTGCCATGCGCGACAGCAACGAACAGATTCCGGTCGGGGTGGACCCCGAGGTGTGGCACTGGTTGCCACGGCGCAGCACCCGCGGGGCGTCGTGGACGCTAAAACGGGTCGTACGGGCCAAGGGCGCTAGGCGGATCAGCGTGGTGCTGCCCGCCCGTGACGAGGAGCAGACCGTCGGGGGAATCGTCGCGCAGGTGCGGCGTCGGCTCGTCGAAGACGTCAGCCTGGTCGACGAGGTCATCGTCATCGACTCCCGATCGCGTGATGCGACGGCCGCTGTGGCGGCGTCAGCCGGGGCAACCGTGTATCACCAGGACCAGATACTGCCTGACCAACCGCGAATGGGCGGCAAGGGCGATGCGTTGTGGAAGGGGCTGGCTGCCAGCACCGGCGACATCGTGCTCTTCGTCGACTCGGACCTACGCGACTTCACTACGCAGTTCATCGTCGGATTGCTCGGCCCTCTGCTGTGTGAAGCGGACGTGGTGTTCGTCAAGGCGCACTACCTGCGCCCATTGACGACCGATCAGGTCACCGTCCCCGGCGGTGGCGGTCGGGTCAGCGAACTTGTCGCCCGGCCCCTGATCAACATGTTCTGGCCGCGGTTGGCCGGCTTCGTCCAGCCCCTGGCAGGCGAGTACGGGGGTTATCGAGACGTTCTGGAAAAGATTCCATTTACGACCGGCTACGGCGTCGAGTTCGCCATGCTGATTGATCTGGTCAACCTCGTCGGACTAGACGCGCTCGCCCAGGTCGATCTGGGCACGCGCACCCATCGTCACCACGACATCGAAGCGTTGGCGCGCATGGCGGCTCAGATCTTGCAAACCGCCAGCGTGCGACTCCAGCGCGAGCACCGCGGTGTCACCGAAGCCCCGACATCGAGATGGCTCACACAGTTTCGCCACGACACGACGACACCCGTGCACCACCAGCTGATGGTCTCCGACGTCGCTGTGCAGGAGAGACCGCCTCTGGCTGATGTCCGCGCCGCTGCCGACTTGCTCGCCGCCGCTCCTGGCGCCGGTTCCTGGCCGCTCGAGAACCAGCGGCCATGACTCCGACGGTGTTGATCAATGCTGGACCGTGGCTGACGGTTCCGCCGGTCGGCTACGGCGGAATCGAGAACATCATCGCAACGCTGATTCCGGAGCTACGCCGACGCGGCGTGCGCGTCATCCTGGCCACCGTCGGTCAGAGCACCATCGACGTCGACGAAGTGATACACGTGTTCGACGAACCGCAGTTCGCCCACCTCACCGAGCCCTACAACGACGTCGTCGGTGTCGCAGCCGCGCACTTGCAGCGCATCGCCGCCGAATTGCGACGCCGCTCGGATATCGACCTGGTTCACGACCATATGGAGGTCTTGGGCCCCAGCATGCTCGCGGCCATGGGCACCGATCGGCCGACAGTGCTGCATACCCTGCACTGGGACCTGACGAAGCACCCCGCCTTCTACCGCGGATTCGGCAACCACGATTGCTTTCACGTCAACGGTGTCTCCGCTGCGCAGCTGCAGCGCGCGCCCGAAAGGCTTCGTCACTACAGTCTCGGGCACGTCTATCTGGCCACCCCGCTCGCACACCACGCCACACGTCGGCCTGCCCCGGCCAAGAACGGCCATCTGGTCCTCGTCGCGCGAATCAACCGTAGAAAGGGGCAGCACATCGCCGCGCGCCTGGCACAGCGGTATGGGTGGGAGCTGGTGCTGGCCGGACCGATCGGACCGTTCACCACGCCGGAGCACCTCGACGCCGACCCGAATGCTGATCGATATGCCGATGTGCGTTATTGGCGCGAAGAGGTCGCCCCGCACGTCGACGGTCACCGTGTGCGGTGGATCGGGAATGTGACCGGGATTGAGCGTGACGACCTTGTCTCGACCGCGCGCGCAACGCTGTTTCCGGTGTGCTGGGATGAACCGGGCGGTACCGCAGTCATCGAATCACTGGCCCTTGGCACACCAGTGGTCGGCTACCGCCGTGGCTGTCTGCCCGAACTCGTCGAACCCGGCACCGGCTTACTCGCAGAGTTCGGCGATGAAGCCGCGTTGGCACAGCTGATCCCAGATGTCGACAAGCTTGATCCCGCCCATTGCCGCGCAGCGGCAGAACGTCGGTTCGCTCCGGACGTCATGGCCGCGGCGTATCTCCAGCTCTACGACCAATGCATTACGGGCTCGACGTTGAGCCCACGCCTTTTCACCGCGCTGCCAACCTCACCAGACCATCAACTGTTGCGACGTTGACTGGAATCCGCCTTGCCGCGCAGTGGTCAGTATTCAGTTGCCGTCGACAGCTGGCGGATCCCCGGTTGAAGACTCCCGCGCGCAATATCGGGGCAGGCGGTTTTAGGTAGTCGACTACTCACGCTGGGCGCGACGACATTCGACAAACTCCTGTATGGCCACGCGGTGTCAGTAGACACCGACGATTGAGGGGGGTTTGAAGATGATCCAGCTTTATTTCACGGGATTGCACTGCGACGAGGACACCAATGAGTTCGACTCGGACGAGCCGTACGTCTTGGTTACGACGGTCGATCTCGGATCCGTCATCCAAGTTCAAGGCTTTCCCATACCGATTCCCGGATATGACGTTTTTCGGTTCGGCCCGTTCGACGACGTCGACAAGGGTGAATTCCGCGCAGGCCCAGGACCGTCGCAGGCGTTCTGGAGCCGCACGGGGGCACCGGCGACACTCGTGGATCCAGATAAGGCGATCTTCGCGGTGGCCTTGATGGAGAACGACGATGGAAACGCGGAGACGCTTCGCGGCATCATCAAGGGCTTGGTCGGCGGATCGGTGTTCGGCAGTCTGGACCTCGCCCGCGAAAAGAAGGTCGTAAGCCTCCTCCGCGATATCAACTCGGGGCTTCGAACACCAACCGGGGCACCGGAATTCGACGACCAAGTTGGCGGACCGCAGGAGTTGCGGTTCACCCGTGACGAACTGGCACGGGCCGAAGCCGGCTCCCCGGTGGCGAAGTCGCTCGTCTTCACCGGCGATGGCGGCCGATACACGCTGACCTTTGAAGCACGGAATCGGTCGCTTGGCTGGTCTGATTGGGAGAGTCTGGGTGGCGGCATTACTACTGCGCCGGCGCCGGTGTCGTGGGGGCCTGGTCATCTGGACGTATTTGCGCGCGGTGACGATAACGCGCTGTGGCACAAGTGGTGGACTGGTAGTGCGTGGTCTGGCTGGGAGAGCCTCGGTGGCGGCATTACCACTGAGCCGGTGCCGGTGTCGTGGGGGCCTGGTCATCTGGATGTATTTGCGCGCGGTGGCGATAACGCGCTGTGGCACAAGTGGTGGACTGGTAGTGCGTGGTCTGGCTGGGAGAGCCTCGGTGGCGGCATTACTACTGAGCCGGCGCCGGTGTCGTGGGGGCCTGGTCATCTGGACGTATTTGCGCGCGGTGGCGATAATGCGCTGTGGCACAAGTGGTGGACTGGTAGTGCGTGGTCTGGCTGGGAGAGCCTCGGTGGCGGCATTACTACTGCGCCGGCGCCGGTGTCGTGGGGGCCTGGTCATCTGGATGTATTTGCGCGCGGTGGCGATAACGCGCTGTGGCACAAGTGGTGGACTGGTAGTGCGTGGTCTGGCTGGGAGAGCCTGGGCGGCGATGATCACCACTGAGCCCGTGCCGGTGTCGTGGGGGCCTGGCCATCTGGACGTATTTGCGCGCGGTGGCGATAACGCGCTCTGGCACAAGTGGTGGACTGGCAGTGCGTGGTCTGGCTGGGAGAGCCTCGGTGGCGGCATTACTACTGCGCCGGCGCCGGTGTCGTGGGGGCCTGGCCATCTGGATGTATTTGCACGCGGTGGCGACAACGCGCTCTGGCACAAATGGTGGCGACAAGGCTGACGCCGACCGAGACTGGATGGGGCATACCGGCCCAGCGGCGAATTGGACGGTGCCACAAAAGAACCCACCCCCGAGCGGCGAGGTGGATTCGCTCGGGGGTGGGCAGTTTGGGGTGACGGTCAGAGCAGGCCGAGCAGCTCCAGGTCGGTGGCGTACTTGACGATCACCGGTGCGGAGAGGTGCGGGATGTCCTTGTCCGGCCCGATCTTCGCGTCCTGCACGGCGGCGCGGAAGTGATCCGCCGGTGCGAGGGACCCGTTGATGGGTTGTTCGGGCTTCTCGTAGCTGTGCAGCAGCGGGATCAGCGACGCGTTGCGCTGCTTCTCGGGCAGCGCCCGCAGCGCGGTCCCGAACCGCGCCAACCAGTCCGCGTACTCGGGCACCCGGACGATCGGGTAGCCGGCCTCGATGAGCCAGTCGACGAAGGTGTCCTTGCCGATGGCGTCGTCGTAGGGGTTCATCACGTGGTACGTCTCGAACCCGTCGACCACGTTGGCGCCCAGGGTGGAGATGGCGTCGGCGATGAACTCCACGGGCAGCCCGTCGAAGTGTGCCTTCGGCCGGTTCCCGTCGGCGTCGTAGAACGAGCCGGGTGCCACCCCGGTCGCGACGAGGCTCAGGATCAGCCGGGTGAACATGTCCGGCACGTTGAGCTGTCCGGCATAGGTGGTGTCGGCCATGATCATGTCGCAGCGGAACACCGACACCGGCAGGTTGGCCAGGTCGTGCGCCTCGCGGAGCAGAACCTCACCGGCCCACTTGCTGTTGCCGTAGCCGTTGGCGTAGCTGTCGTCGATCTTGCGGGTCGCGCTCATCTGCCGGACGTCGGCTTCCTCGACGAACTTGCCCCGCTCGATCTGGTCCCCGACACCGATCGTCGAGATGTAGACGAACGGCTTGATGCGCGTGGTCAGGGCGATCCGGATCAGTTCCGCGGTGCCCACCGCGTTGGGCCCGAACAGCTGGCTGTAGGGCAGCACGTGGTTGACCAGGGCGGCCGGGTCGACGATCAGGTCGACGGTGTCGGCCAGTCGCTGCCAAGTGTCCTGTGTCAGGCCGAGATTCGCCTCACCCTTGTCACCGGCGAGTACCTCGAGGTGATCGGCGGCCAGCGACCGGTAGTGCTCGAGCAGCTTCGGATCGCCACTGTCGAACGTCGCGTCCAGGCGGGCGCGAGCCGACTCGTCGTCCTTGGCGCGGACCAGGGCGATGACCTTGCCGTCGACCAGGTCCATCCGCTCCAGCCACTGCAGCGCCAGGTAACGGCCGAGGAACCCGGTCGACCCGGTGAGCAGCACGGTGCGGACCTCGGAACTGGGCCCCGGCAGCGACGGTGCGGCAGCCAGCGTCGCGGCGTCGAGGAACTTGTCCAGCGTGAGGTCGCTGGCGTGCACCTCGGTCGCCTCGCGGCCGTGCACGGCATCGAACGTGGGCCGCTTGGACCCGCCGGCCAGCTGCTCCTCGACGTAGGCGGCGATGGCCGCCAGGTCGCTGGCCGGGCTGACGATCACGCCGACCGGCACGTCGACTCCGAAGATGTCGTGAAGCAGGTTGGCAAAGGTCAACGCCGACAACGAGTCCCCGCCGAGATCGGTGAACGCCGCATCCGGCGCCACGTCGGCCGACGCCGCGCCCAGCAGTGCGCCCGCGGCCCGGGTGACGGTCTCCACGGCGGGGCGGTTCGCGCCGTCCTGGCGCAGCGTGCGCAGCACGTCCGCCTGGCCGTTGGTGAGGTCGATGTAGAGCTGCTCGAGCTCGGGGCCGTAGTAGTCCTTGAGCTGCGGGCGGGCCAGCTTGCGGATGCCGGTCAGCAACCCGTTCTCGAGCGTGAAAGCCCTTGTCTCGACCAGGAAGTCACGCGGGATCTCGTAGGACTGCAACCCGGCCTCGCGCGCGACGCTCTGCAACGCGTCACGCAGGAGCGGCTTGACCGCGGCGACGTCGCCGCCAACGCTCGCCAGCGCGTCGTCGGTCGGGACGATCACGGCCAGCACGTAGGAGCGGGCGCTGTTGCCGTAGACGAAGATCTGCCGGATCGACGGGTGGCCACCATAGGCCGCCTCCAGTTTGGAGACGGTGACGAACTCGCCCTGCGACAGCTTCAGCACGTTGTTGCGGCGGTCGACGTAGACGAGGTGGTCGGGGCCGACCTCGGCCATCACGTCACCGGTGTGGTACCAGCCGTCGGCGTCGAAGAGCTCGGCCGTCACCTCGGGCCTCTTGTAGTAGCCGGGGATGACATCGGTTGACTTGACCCACAATTCGCCGCGGGGATGCGGACGGTCGGTGGCGAAGTAGCCCAGGTCGGGCACGTCGACCAGCTTGTAGTCGAGCACGGGTGGGCGGCGGATGTGGTCGTCGATGAGGACGACGCCGTCCTCGGTCGAGCCGTAGCCGTTGATGAGGTGGATGTCGATGAAGTCCTCGGTCCACTCGTACAGCTCGGGTGAGATGGGCGCAGAGCCCGTCATCGCCGAGAACTGGCGTCCGCCAAGGAGTTTCTCGCGCTGCTCGGCCTTGATCTCCGCTTCGAGGGCGGCACGGTCGGCGCCCTCGGTCATGCGGCTGTCGACCTGGCTCTGGATCTCTTGGAACAACATCTCCCAGAGGCGGGGGACGAGGTCGAGCTTGGTCGGGCGGACCAGCGCGAGGTCCTCCAGCAAGGTGGAGAGGTCGGCCTTGGCGGCGAAGTACGCCGTACCGCCCGCGCCGAGCGTGGAGTACAGGATGACGCGGCCCATGACGTGGCTCAGCGGCATGAAGCTCAGCGTGATCGAGGGCAGCTTGCCTTCGGTGTCCCATTGGGGGTTGAACCATCCGCCCCAGGTCTTGGCCATCAGGTGGTCGGTGTACATGGCGCCCTTCGGGGTGCCGGTGCTGCCGGACGTGTAGATCAGCAGGCGCAGGTCATCGCTGGAGCCGCCGGGGATCTCCGGGCCGTCGGTGTGCTGGGCCCCCCGGGCGATGACGTCCTCGAGCGTCTCGACGGTGAGGTTCAAGGTGGCCAGGCGCGACACGGCGGACTCGAACGCCTCGCGGTGGTCGTCGATCTGCGGGTGGTAGTCGAAGACGATGAAGCGCTTCGGCGCGTGGGCGGTGAGCGCGAGTTCGACGGCATCGGCGAGGTGGTCGACGCTGGACAGGATGGCGACCGGCTCGGTCTCGACCACGATCGGGTGCAGCTGGGTGAGCGGTGCGCTGGTCTGCAGCGGGACGGCGACGGCTCCGGTCAGCGACACTGCCAAGTCGACGACGGCGTAGTCGGCGCTGGTGAAGCCGAGCGACGCAATGCGGTCACCGGGGTGGACGGGGTTGTTGGCCAGGGAGTCGGCAAGAGCGCGCACCCGGTTCCAGGTCTCGCGGTAGGTGATGGTGTCGAAGCGCGGCAGGTACTCGGCGACGGTCCGGCCGGAGGCGTCCTTGACGAATTCGACGGCGCGCTGGCCGAGGGCGGGCCGGTCGGAGTAACCGGTCATGACGGTGCGGACCGCATCGGCGAGCAGGACGTCGGGGCCGCTGATGGCGGCGGTGATCGCACGATCGGGCTGAGCGGCAATGAGTTGCGCGTCGCCAGAGGTCAACGTCTCGAAGCGGTTCAGGAGTCGTGCTTCGCGTGCGTCGGCTGGAGTTGACATGTTGTCTCCTCTGACAGATTGGTAATCAGTTCAGAATTAGGGGCACCTCTTTGGGCCCTGTTAAGCAAAGTAGGTTAGAGAACCTATGTATTCCTGGCAGGTTACTGTGTGCGGCGTCATGTGACGTGGAGCACTCAGGGTCGAGCAACCTGAGAGGTGTCTGATAACCCTGAGGGTCAACGGGTTTCAGTGACCTGGGCGGCCTGTGGTCACACCGCCGAATCCGTTGTGGCGCCGCATTTGGCCGGTGATTTCGTCTAGCTCGGGCGCGTTCGGCAACCGTGTGACGGGAGCGACAGTTGTGCCAGCAGCGAACGCCTTGGGCAAGGGGGTGGGGGCTAGCGGGAGGCCGGTGATTCTGGTCACCTGGGGGGTGGAAGTGACCGACGTCACGGCCCACGAGGGCGTTGCGTTCTGGGTCTTCGATGGCGCGGTTGGTGATGCCTTCGAGCGGGTAGCCGGCGAACTCGCGGAGAACGTCTCCGGGATGGGGGAGGCGGTCCGCGGCGCAGGTGACAGGTTCGCGGTCACGGACGACGTCGCAGGGGAGTCATCCCGGATCGCCAGTTCTCGAGACATTAACTGCAGCGTCATGCGTAAGCTCTTTACATGCCGTTAGTCGACGGTACGAAGATTGCCGGGTACAAGATCGAGCGGCTACTCGGCGCGGGAGGCATGGGGGAGGTCTACCTCGCCCAGCACCCGAGGCTGCCGCGCCACGACGCGCTGAAGGTCCTGCGATCCGACGTTTCGGCTGACCCTGATTTCCTGGCACGGTTCAACCGCGAGGCCGATCTGGTGGCCAAGCTGTGGCACCCCCACATCGTCGGGATTCACGACCGCGGCAAGTTCCGGGGGCGGTTGTGGATCTCGATGGACTTCGTCGACGGCACCGATGTGAGTCGCCTGCTTCAGGAGCAATATCCGAACGGCATGCCGGTGCGGGACGCCATCGACATCGTGAAGGCGGTCGCCGCAGCGCTCGACTACGCGCATGCCCGGGGTCTATTGCATCGCGACGTCAAGCCCGCGAACATCCTGGTGGCCGACGTCGAACGCGGCGAACGGCGAATTCTGTTGAGCGACTTCGGCGTTGCCCGCGATTTGGCGGACGACACCAGCGGCGGCCTGACGGCAACCAACATGACCGTCGGCACGGCGGCGTACGGCGCCCCCGAGCAGCTGATGGGGCTTGCCGTTGATGGCCGGACGGATCAGTACTCCTTGGCCGCGACGGCCTATCACCTGCTGACGGGTGCACCGCCGTTTCAGCACACGAATCCGGCGGTGGTGATCGGGCAGCACCTGAACGCGTCGCCGCGGCCGGTGGCTGACGCTCGGCCCGACCTCGCTCCACTGGACGCGGCGTTGTCGCGGGCACTGGCCAAGGACCCGGACGACCGGTTCGCCAGTTGCCTGGACTTTGCCGCCGCGCTCGAGCAGCCGGCCGCCGCGCCCGCGAAACCAGCCGCGGCACCGACCCTCAACGAGGCGGACACGATGCTGCGCGTGACGGCTGCACCGCCGGCCGTTGCGGCGCTCACGCCCGCCGTGACCGACCGGCCGCCGGAGCGGTCCGGTGACGGTCGTCGACGAGTCGGCTTCGCCGTGGCGGCGGCGGCCGTCATTGCCGTCGTCGGCATCGTCGCGTACTTCGCTCTTCGACCGTCCAGCGCGGAGTCCCCCGCTGAGCCGCCGTTCACCCTCGCAGGGACGCTGCACCTGTCGAGCGACGTGATGAAGACGACCGGACTTCCCGGCGGCTACAAGTGCGCGGGCGCCCGCGAGTACGGCGACGTCGGTCCCGGCGCGCCGGTCACCGTCGCGGACGAATCCGGAAAGCTGCTCGCCAAGGGCGCCATCAAGGGCAGCAGGGACGGCAGCGACGGATGCTCGCTGACCTTTCAAGTGGACGACGTGCCTACCGGGGCGCACTTCTACCGGGTGCAGGTCGCACAGCACCCGGAGGCGAGCTACACCGAAGCGGAAGCCAAGGCCGGCGTCGACTTCCTGATGGGGAACACCGACCCGGCTCCGACGACGGCGACCGCGGCGCCGCCACGGCTGCCGACACCGTCGAGCACGCCGACGCGCACGGTGACGGTGGCCCCCGACGTCGAGAGCGTCAGTCTCAGTCGGCTTCAGGCGATGGCCCAGACCGATCGTCCCTACGTCCCGACCGATGTCTGGATACCGCAGATCAGCTCCAAGCGCGTGGGTCTGGTGGCGGAGGGCACCGAGTGGGACAACGAGAAGATCCTCGACGAGCACCTGCGTCTCCGCCGGATCTATCCAGACGTACGACTGCTGTGGTCCGGCGACTGGTCGACGTTCGACGGGCGCAACTTCTGGGTAACCGTCGTCGGTCTGCACTCGTCGAATCCGGACGATGTGCTCGCATGGTGCATCCAGCAAGGGTTCGATCGGGACCACTGCATCGCGAAGATGGTCAGCACCTGGCATCCAATCGCGGGCAGCACCAAGATGAACTAGCCCACAAATGCGGTCGGTCACGGTGTGAGCCGCCCGGCAGTAGTTCCAGTCGTCGAGGGTGGTCGGAAGTCGAGTACTCGATTACTTGCGTCATCTCCCTACCGCGGCGCGACGGTTAGTCAACCCACCATTCACGGGTGGCTCTAGACAGGGGGACATCATGACGAACATCGAGCACCGCCATCGTTCTTTCGAAGTTGGCACAGACGACCACAGATTCCTCGACATCGACGAGGCCCGCACCATCCGGTCGCAAGGCCATGCGGAGTGGGTCACCCGCGACGCTTGGATCCGGCCAGATCGGTACGAGTTCGCCAATGAATCCGAGCTGTTCGCCCACCTGCGTGACGTCGTCGGCGGGCAGCCGAAGAACGGCGGCTTCAGCGGGTCTATGTCGCGCAAGGGTACGTACTCGCGGCGTGCTGCCGACGGAAGTCCGGTGGTCACTCTCGGCGACCCGGTACTCGACGCCATCGCCTCAGCAGACGGAACGCTCGCCATTGGGAATCAACGAATTGATCTTCGGGAGGGCGACCGGTCCTCAGATGCGGCGACGGGCGCAGGCGGGTCGATCGTCCTCGCCGCCTCCGATCTCAAGTACACCGGCATCGTCAACGGCGCCGAGCGGTGGGCAACGGACGACGGCTCGTTGGTGCAGTACCGCGTGGGTAATGGGCGGCTCAACTTCCACGCGTGGAAGAAGCACACGATCTACGGCTACTGGTCGATGGGCGGCGAGGTAAGCATCTACAACACCAACGCCAAGTTCGAGGCCGCCCAAGTGTTTACGCAAACCTATATCTCGCTCACGGCACCCTGCCAGACCTACAACGGGCACTACGACTCCGACTATGACGACAGTTACCTCGACGCGTACGACTACGGGTGGAATTCCGATCAGCCGGAGCGGGTCGGGGTCGTATGCAAGGCGCAATGGCACCACGCGCGGTTCGCCGACATCGTGACGGCGGGCGAGGGCTGCTTGAGATACCGCGACGATCTGATGGCCGAACAATCCGGCTTTCCACCGGATTGGAACACCATTCAAACGCAGCTACCGCTGAACGGTAGTTGGACCGACGGAAGTACCCGAATGGCAGTCATTTCAACGAAATTTTCGTCGCTGACCGTAGACATGTCGGGTTTTCATCGTCCAACTGCTCACGGGTCCATTGACAGCTACTCCACGATCACCGTCACCTTTCCGGACGATGCCTCCTATACGGGCACGTTCGAGGCACCGAACAGAATCAGATGGTCCAATGGTTCGGTGTGGGTGAAGGTGGTCAACACCCTGATCGATCTGAACGGCAGCTGGACCGATGGAGGGGCCCGCAGGGCGATCATCTCCGAAGGCGCCACATCGCTGAAGATCGACATGTCCGACTACGACCGACCCGCCGCGAACGGATCGATTCTGAACAACTCGACCATCAAGGTCACCTTTCCCGACGATGCGACGATTACCGGCACACTCCAATTGCCAGGCACCATCAAATGGTCAAATGGCTCGTCCTGGACGAGAATGAGTTGAGTCGCAGGTTTTGTGATTTGCGTCGGAAATCGTTTCCGCTGTGACGTTTTGGACGTGGCAGTATCTGCAGTGCGTGGACGACGCAGTGGTGCGGCACCCGTTGACTGGCGGTTGCGGCGCTGCACGAGGAGCGCGCGTCATCTCCGGTGCGGCGGTCAACATCGGTGAGGATTGACAGCCGAAACACGGTCGCTCTGACTGAACCGCACGAGGCGTGTACCGTAGCCTCTGAGCAATTGGTTTGTGCTGCTGCGACTTCGGTGTCGTCGCAGGTCGCTTGCCGCGGGGAGCGGATTGAGCGCAACAGCATGCGGGAACACCGTCGACGTTGACGGGTTGACCTGCGCGGTCGCCACGAATCGCGACGCGAAAGGTTGGAAAGAACACACATGGGCACCCCAAGCGCCGGGTCACGATTGGGCACGCACTTCGGGTCCTACGAACTGCAGGAGCTGATCGGCGTCGGTGGCATGGGCGAGGTCTACCGCGCCTTCGACACCGTCCGGGAACGCATGGTCGCGCTGAAGCTGCTGCGGACCGACGTCGCCGCCGACCCGACCTACCGGGATCGATTCCGGCGCGAGTCCCGCATCGCCGCCCGACTGCAGGAGCCGCACGTCATCCCCGTGCACGACTTCGGCGAGATCGATGGCGTGCTCTACATCGACATGCGCCTCGTCGAGGGCGCCAGCGTGAAGGAAGAACTGCGCGTCAACGGCGTGCTGCCGCCGGCCCGCGCGGTGGCGATCATCGGGCAGGTCGCCGCGGCACTGGACGCCGCGCACGCCAACGGCCTGGTGCACCGCGACATCAAGCCCGAGAACGTCCTGCTCACATCCGACGACTTCGCCTACCTCGTCGACTTCGGCATCGCCTACGGCGGCGGGGAAGCGACCGTCACGAAGACCGGCATGATCATCGGGTCGTGCGCCTACATGGCCACCGAGCGATTGGGCGGCCAGCCCGGCGGTCCTGCGTCCGACGTGTACTCGCTGACGTGTCTGCTCTACGAATGCCTGACCGGCCGCGCGCCGTTCGAGGGCGGTGACCTGGCGCAGGTCATGAGCGCGCACATGTTCTTCCCGCCGCCACGCCCGAGCCTCGAGCGGCGGGGGATCAACCCCGCATTCGACGCGGTCGTGGCCAAGGGAATGGCCAAGGATCCCGCCGACCGCTACGGGTCGGCCGGCGAGCTGGCCAGCGCGGCCGCCGCGGTGGTGCACGAACGGCCCGCGCCCGTCGCGCAGGACGCTCCGACCGCACCTCAGGTCACCCCGCAGTCCACCCGGCAGTACGCCGCGTTCGACCCGAGGCCGAACCCGACGGGCTACGTGCCCCAACCGCCGCCCGCGCCACCCGCGCCGCCCGTGCCGCCCAAGCGGGCACGGTTCGGCCGGACGCAGGTGGCGCTGTTGGCCGGGACGGTCGCGACGCTCGCCGTGGCCGCCGCGCTGGCCGCGGTGGTGGTCTTCACCGGGGGCAGCGGCGGCTCCGCACCCCAGACGCCGCTCGCCGCGCCGCCCCCGTCGACGACCACCGTCACGACGACTGCGCCGTCGCCGTCCGAGGAGTCGTCGGCACCGTCCACCACGACGAGCAAGTCACCGTCACCGACTGCGGCCGTCACGGGCCTGTCGGATGTCGACGCGCAGGGCTTCGTCGGGCACGCGGCCCGCTGCGACGCGGGCAGCACGCTGGCGGCGGCGATCAGGACCGCGTCGTCGCTGGCGGTGGTGTGCGAGACGGCGCCGGGCAGCTACTACTACCACGGCGAACGCCTCAGCGACGGCGCCAACCTGCAGATCGCCAACGCGACACCCGTCGACGGCGGGTTCGACGCGACGAATCCGGCCGACGGCGCGCGCTATCAGGTGCGGCCCGACGAGCTGACCATCTCGAGCAACGGGCACGTCGACTCGACGGAGGCGGCGCTGGAGTACGGCGCGGATTAGCGTGGTGGGCGATATCGCTGCGGCGCAATGGTTACATAGTGTAGCTAATGATCTGTATCGAGCGAAGACGAAGGTGCTCTTGGCGGGCTGGGTGCCTTTGTCGATATCGGCTGGGCGCATCCACTCGTGCAGCGTCATCGGGTGAACACCGAAATCGGTGGCAATCTGCTCGATCGTCACACCGTCATCACGGTTGCGGTAACGCGGACGACGTCGTCGCGGAACTCGCGGGGGTAAGGCCTAGGCACAAGGACATCTTCCAGCCTGCCCGTCATGGCAAGCGAACTCAGATGTCACCTATTCGTGCAGCAGACCCTTTCGGTGACCAAATGGAGCGGGTGTCTCACGTGCGCGCCCATCGCGACGTGCCGTTTGTGGTTCGCGAGGCGTGGCTTGGGGGAGCCGAGTAACGGTGTGATGGCGGCGACAGAGGTGTTTGTGGCGAACGGTGTGGGTGGTTGAGTGGAGGTTGTTGGGGCTCCGGTGATTTTGGTCACGCGTTCGAGAGCGACGCCCGCCAACTCTGATCAGGCGTCTTCGAGCGCCTCGCCGATCTCCTCCGCGACGCGGTTGTGCTGGTTCTGCACCAGGGCGTGGCCGGCGGCGATCGCCAGCGCGACGGGCCAGTCGATGATCTCCAACGCGGCCAGCCCGCCGAGCGCCCCGTAGTAGCGACCTGCTCGGGCTGCGGGATGCGCACCCGACCGACGACCGGCAGGTTCACCGCGAAACTCTGCGCCTCGCGGACACGTGCGACGGCGTCGCGGTGGCTGTTCGGTGCGACTTTCGGCCATTGGTTCAACTCCCGGTCATGGCGTATTGGGCGTGTGGACGCTTGCACTCTTCACCGTGGCAGGCGTGTCAGGTTCTGATCGTCATCGGTTAATCCGTTGACCGACGTGCTCGCCAGGGTGTTGACGGTGCCGTTACGCGAGTTGTACGCCGTGCCGTGGCGCGTTGGCGTGGTGGAAGTCGACGACTGACCTTCGGGTTCGTCACCGCCGCCGGACGTGAACACCCGCGGCGCGATGGCGGCTACCGCGGTCGCCCCGGCCGCCGTCGCCAGCGCCTGCGCCCAGCCGACCGGTCCGAGCGGGGTGCACCCGAACAGCTGGCTGACGCCCGGAGTGCTGATCACGCACCGAGTGCCACCAGCGAGACCGACCGCGGTGGCACCACCAGCGGGCTGCGCGAATCGATCAGCGTCTGCCCCAGCTGCGTGCCCACCAGCGCCACCAGCGCGACCGTCGACGCCCGGCGTGCCGGCCCGTCACCCTGCGCCAGCGCCCACGCCGCCGTCGCGCCGGCGGCGGTGGCCGCGCCGCGGATCGCGACCGTGCGCCACAGCGCCGCCTCGTCCGGGCCCGGCACCTCCGCCGGGCCTGTTCGTCGGCGGGCTGACCGCGAGCGCGGCCGCGGGCAGGGCGTCGGTCAGCATGTTGACCAGCAGCAGCTGGCGGGCGTTCAGCGGCGACCGGCCGGTGATCGCGCGTGCCGATCAGCGCGAACGCCACCTCACCGGCGTTGCCGCCGAGCAGGACCGACACCGCCGCCTGCACCCGCCGCCACAGCTGACGGCCCTCGTCGAGGGCGTCGAGCAGCGCGTCGATGCGGCCGTCGAGCAGCATCACGTCCGCGGCGCTGCGGGCCGGGTCGCTGCCGCGGACGCCACCCCGATGCCGACGCTGGCCGCCCGGATCGCGGCCGCGTCGTTGGCGCCGTCGCCGACCATCGCGCAGACGTGACCGACTCGCTCGAGGGTCTGCACGATCTGCACCTTGTGTCTCGGGCGACATCCGGGCGAACACCACGCGCTTCGCGACCGCATGCTCCTGTCCCCGGCGCGACAGGGTGCTCCCAGTCGCGTCGCCGCTGATCACCTGCTCGGTCGACGCCGCAGTCCCAGCTCGTCGGCGATCGCGGTGGCGGTGACGGGATGGTCGCCGGTGATCAGCCGGACCCCGATGCCGCTGCTCGTCCAGTGCCGGCAGCAGGCCGGCGCGCCTCGGGGCGCGGGGTGTCCGCCAGCCCGAGCAGGCCGAGCGAGTTGCAGCCCACTGCCGCACAGCTCGTCGAGCGCGTCGGGGTCGTCGGCCGCCGCGCGCGCCTGCGCGGCGCGTGACGGTCGCGGCGGGCCACGGCGATGCACCCGCAACCCGTCGGCGGCCATCTCGCCGAGCACGGCGTCGTGGACCTCGTCCGCGTCGATGCCGGCGCACGCCGGCGAGCACCACCTCCGGTGCGCCCTTGACCGATCAGCGTGTGCCGGACAGCGAGGCGGAGAACGGCCGTCCGGAGCGGAACGGCAGGTGACTGCGTCCGGTCTCGGCTCCTGCGCTGGCCGGTCCGCGGCAGCGTCGGCGACGGCGGCGTCGGTGGCGTGCCGGTGCGCTGGCCGTCCGTGGTCGACGGCGTGCCGGCCGCGCGCACGCGAGCACGTCCTCGCGTCGGTGCGCCTCGGCGGCCGGGACGGCGCGTGCGACCCGCAGTCGGTTCTCGCTCAGCGTGCCCGTCTTGTCGAAGCAGACCACGTCGACGCGGCCCAGTGCCTCGACCGAACGCGGGTCTGCGCACCAGGCGCCCGACCTCGTCAGCCTGCGTGCCGAGGCCTGCTGCGCGAGCGTCGCGACCAGCGGCAGCCCCTCGGGAACCGCCGCCACCGCGACCGCGACGCCGCTGGCGACCGCCTGCCGCAGCCGGCGTGCCGCGCAGCAGCCCGAGCGCGGTGACCAGCGCGCCGCCGGCCAGGCTGACGGGCAGCGCCCGGTCGGTGAGGCTGCGCAGCTGCGCCTGCAGACCCACGCGCGGCGACTCGTGGCGGCGCCAGGGCATGCGCGCGTCGCGCCTCCGGTGCGGTCGCCGACCGCGGTGACGATCGCCGCCGCGGTGCCGGTGACGACCGTGGTCCCCGCGAACAGCATGCAGGCGCGTTCGGTGAGCGGTGCGCCCGGAGTCGGCGGCGGTCTGCTTGGTCACCGGCAGCGATTCCCCGGTCAGCGACGGACTCGTCGACTTCGACGCTCGACGCCTCGAGCAGCCGGGCGTCGGCGGGCACCACCTCGCCGGGACGGACCTCGATCACGTCGCCCGGCCGCAGAGGCGGCGGCGTCCACTCGGTGTCGTACCGCCGTCGACGAGCAGGCGCGCCGGCGGATCCTGCACCGCCAGCAGCCGGCGCAGCAGCCGCTCGGCGTGCAGCCGCTGCGTCGCCGACAGCGCGGCGTTGCCCGCCAGCACGGAGCCGACGAGCACCGCGTCGACGGGGGAGCCCAGCAGCGCGCTGGCCGCCGACCCGATCGCCAGGACCGGGGTCAGCGGATCGGACAGTTCGTCGCGCATCGCGCCGACGAACTCAGTGATGTTGTCGTCGCAACGGATCTATGATCGAGCGCGCCGCTCCGGTGATCGTCGTGGCGGTCGCGCTCATTCGCGACCGCGGTGGTGGTGGCGTTGTGCGGTCGGTCGGTGGCAACAGCCGGCGCACCTGGTCGACTGACAGCGCATGCCAATCGTGGGTCGTCGGCTGCGGCGGTGTCGGGGCGTCAGTTCCGCCGCGCCAGACGGTGATTGCTGTCAAATGTTGTTTCGCTGCTCGACATATCAGAGTGACCTGCGCCCGGCCGTCCCGCACCGTGGCGTACTTTGCGTGCCCGGCGCCTTCGTCGACGAGCACGATAAAGCCCCGAAGGCGCGGGTAATTAGTGGTCGACGTGGTAAGTCAACGACTGGTTTCCGGCCCCATGACGTGACGCTGGCCTGACGGCGTCGAAGACAGGGTCGGCGAGAAGTTCCACTGCTACATCATGGATCCGGACGGCAACTACACCGCGCACATGAGGGTGCTCAAGAAGGTGAACGGTGACCAGATGCTGCTCGACATCAAGACCAAGCTGACCGGATAGGGCCACACACCGATCCGCCCCGGCATGCCCGGAGACTTCATGTGGTCGGCATGGCGGCCACAAGACCTAGCAGTTCAAGTGCACGGGTGGCAGCCACCGCATCGAGGTGACAATCACCGCCCAATGCAGCGCCACTGCGGTGACGCCCCCGGGTTGCGTCTGACGGATCGTAACCACGTCGCACAATCGACGCCCACATGCTCGAAGTTCCGACAGCAGGCCGGATACTTACCCGCAAGAACCGCGCGGTCGTCGACCGACCACCCGGCGCCGCTTCGGGGTCATGGATGCGGCGGGAACTAGATCGCAGCTATCCCGCGACTGAACTTTGGTCGTCCTGTCGAAAAGAAGCCCGCGCAATCGCGGCGGGCCGAGCAGCCGTCGCACTCCTCGACGTAGGCGTTCTTCCAATCCGAGATCGACTGCACCGAGAAGCGCCGGATGCTGGGGTCGAGCACACAGAGCGGCAGGTTGTAGACCGAGACGTTGACCCCAGCCGTCGAGAGCACGTCAACGCCGGCCTTCAATTGCTCTTGATAGTCGAGCGGATCAATCCAAAGCGTGTCATCGTTGGCGATCGCGAAGCCGGTGTGTTCCATGCCCATGAGAGCGACGTGATCCACGAACGGAAGATTCCGGGCGATCCACGAGCAGGTTTCACGTAGGCGCGGCGCGGTGATGGCGTGGAGCACGATACGAATTTCAACTCGCTGACCGCGATCCTTGAGTCGTAGTACACCGAGGACCGTCTGGTCGAACGCCCCCTTCGCCTGGACGACGTAGTCGTGGATGTGATCAACGGCCGCATAGATCGGTATCCCTGCTGAAAGATTCGGATGGCGAATCGCCGCCCAGGCATGCGTGACTCGGGGGAGGCGAAGGCGCGCCCGTTCGTCAGCACGTGTACCGCGGTGTCCGGGAGCAGATCACGTGCCAGCTCGAGTACACCGATGAACCGGCGCCATTCCGTGAGCGGTTCGCCGCCGGTGAAGGTCAGAGCGGGTGTCGCTGGATCGACCAGCGGAAGAGTCTCCACGATCTCGTCGATCAGCCAACCGTCATCGACTTTCTTCGGCGGTTGCGAGCACATCAAGCAGTAGTTGTTGCAGCGCTCCGTGACGAGAAAAAAGTT
>CAWEII010000005.1:0-40319 GCA_963809085.1 uncultured Actinomycetota bacterium
GATCCCGCTGCAGTGTCGGGCGGGCCGCTCATCGCCGGCCTCGACCCTGCGTCGATCACCACCATCGACCTGTCGCCGACGTCCGAGTCGTACGACGGCGCCTTCCTGCCCGGTGGGTGGCTGCCACCCGGCTTCGAGGATGAATTGGCAAGGGCAGCAGTGCATGACGGCGCCTCGCTCGTCATTACGCGGTTCGGCGAGCCGCGCCTGACCAGAGCGCCGGCACTGAGCCAGACCAGCCCCGAGGTGATCCACACCGGCGTTTCGCTGTGGCCGGCGCAGACCGCCACGGTCACCGCCCCGTGGCCGGGAGTCATCGAGCGCACCGGCGACGGCCTGGTGCTGCGCGGCGATGAATTCGAGCTGACGGTGACGGGTGTCGACGGCGCCGCACCCGCCGGTCCCGTCGCGCAAGGTGCGCCGCTGGCGACGGCCGCACCGTACCGCTGGTTCGACGTCGGCGTCCGTCCTGCCGGCGCCCCGCCCGCGCCCGCCTTCGTCACGGCCGAGTTGGCGCCGGGATGGTTGGCACTGACCCGCGACCCGGCGCCACTGCTGGGTCTGGCCGCGCACGCACCCGCTGCCCAACGAGATCTGTTGGCGCGCAGGGACGAAAGCTTCGCCAAGGTGCAGGAGCACTACTACCGCGAGCCGCCACAGATCGAGCGCGGCTGGCGCCACTTCCTGATGTCGACATCGGGCCGGGTGTACCTCGACATGGTCAACAACGTCACGGTGCTCGGCCATGCCCACCCGCGGGTCGCCGATACCGCCGCACGTCAACTGCGCAGGCTCAACACCAACTCGCGGTTCAACTACGAGGCCGTCGTCGAGTTCAGCGAGCGCCTGGCCGCCACCCTGCCCGAGCCGTTGGACACCGTGTTCCTGGTGAACTCCGGCTCGGAGGCAAGCGATCTGGCCGTGCGCCTGGCGACGGCGGCGACGGGTCGCCGCGACGTGGTTGCGGTCCGCGAGGCGTACCACGGGTGGACGTACGCCACCGACGCGGTGTCCACGTCAACGGCCGACAACCCCAATGCGCTCACCACCCGTCCCGACTGGGTGCACACGGTGGAGTCACCGAACAGCTTCCGCGGCAAGTACCGCGGCGCCGACGCCACCCGGTACGCGGTCGACGCGGTGCGCCAGATCGAGGAACTCGTCGCTGCGGGCCGCCCGCCCGCGGGGTTCATCTGCGAGACCGTATACGGCAACGCCGGTGGGATGGCGCTGCCCGACGGTTACCTGCAGCAGGTGTACGCGGCGGTGCGGGCCGACGGCGGTCTGGCGGTGGCCGACGAGGTCCAGGTCGGGTACGGCAGGCTCGGCGAATGGTTCTGGGGTTTCCACCAGCAGGAGGTCGTGCCCGACATCGTCTCGGTGGCCAAGTCGGTGGGCAACGGATATCCGGTGGGCGCCGTGATCACCAGCCGCGCGGTGGCGGAGGCGTTCAGCTCGCAGGGCTACTTCTTCTCCTCGACCGGCGGAAGCCCACTGTCGTGTGCCATCGGGCTCACCGTGCTAGACGTGCTCCGCGACGAGGACCTGCAGGGCAATGCGTCCCGCGTGGGCGGCCATCTCAAGGCGAGGCTGCTGGCGCTGCGCGACAAGCACCCGATCATCGGCACCGTGCACGGCATGGGGCTCTACCTCGGCGTCGAGATGATCCGCGATCCGAAGACGTTGGCGCCCGCGACGGAGGAGACCGCGGCGATCTGCGACCGCATGCTCGACCTCGGTGTGGTGATCCAGCCGACCGGTGACCACCTCAACATCCTGAAGACCAAGCCGCCGTTGTGCATTGACGTCGACGGCGCCGACTTCTACGTCGACACGCTGGACCGGGTGCTGACCGAGGGCTGGTAGCGCTGGGCGTCCGGGAAAGCCGGGTCCGCGCCGTCATGCCATCGCATCCGCCCAAGTGAGATGGCCCTCGAAGCCGAGCGCTTCCGTCCCCACCCTGAGCAGGCGGGCGACGGCGCGGAATGGAATATCCCGCGCATGGGATTCGCAGAACGTCGACACTTCGACGCCTTCGGCGGCTGCCGTCGCCACGAGTTCACCGAGCAGGCGGCTCTTGCCGATCCCGGGATGACCGACCACACCGACGACACCGCCGCGCCCACCGATGGCCCGCTTGAGCATCGCGTCGATGGCGCTCTTCTCCCATTGTCTGCCCACCAACGTCGTCTCGGTCGAGCCGGGATGTCGTGCCGGGGTTCGATGCGCCCTAGCCGGTATGCAGGCACGGGCACGTCGCTGCCCTTGATCCGCACCAACTCGGTTTCGTCCATGGCTGCTGCGTTTTCGACCAGCCGGGCAGTCGACTCGCTCAGCATCACCCCGCCTGACGGGGCAACGGACTCCATCCGCTGAGCCATCCCGAGCTGCGCACCGACCGCGGTGTAAACCAAACGGCGCGAACCGATGTCACCGGCGATGACCTGACCGGAGTTGAGCCCGACGCGCAGTCGCAGCGCGATGCCGTCGCGCCGGTCGACGTCGGCACCCAGCCGCGTGACCTCGTCTTGAATCCCCAACGCGGCCAGGCACGCCCGCAGTGCGTGGTCCTCCAACGCGATGGGCGCGCCGAATACGGCGATGATCCCGTCGCCGGTGAACTCGTCCACGGTGCCGTCGAACCGCGACACCACTGCCGACGAGCGATTGACGAGCCCGGTCATGATCTCGTGCAACCGCTCCGGCCCCAGCGCCGCGGCGACGTCCATCGAGTGCACCACGTCGGCGAACAACACCGTGCACCTGTTCGAACTCGGCCGACGGCGACGCCGACCCGATCGGCGCACCACGCAGGCATCGACTTCACGGTGCACCGGCAGTTCAGCAAGGGCGATGTCGCCATGAACGAGCGCACTGACGTAATGCGACGCAACGATGGTGGCCGCCTGGAACTGCCCGTGATGGGCGTCTTCGAGGTGCGCGACGGCCGGATCGCCTCGTGGCGCGATTACTTCGACATGGCGACGGTTACGGCCGCTTTCGGTTAGAGCGCGGCGGACGGCGCAGAGTACTCCGGTGTGCCGGCACGTGCTTGATTCATCCACAGGGCCCTGAGGTTGTCCACAGGTGTAATCCCTTGTGTCACTGTGGTTTCAATCGTCACACCGCAACCGGAATTGTCGGTTGTCGAATGTATGTTCGAAGCATGTCGGAAGCCGAGGTACTTGAGGGCATCGCCATGATGCGCGCCGGCCTCGCCAAGGTCGCCGCTGCCGGACTGGACTCACTGAGCCTCGCCGCGACACTCGGTGTCGGTGATGAGTTGGAGACCCTGACCTGCCAACTGCCCACCCAGAGCCACCGCATCCTGGCCCGCTTGCAGGCCGAAACCACGCCCAAGGAGATGGGCGCCAAGTCGTGGCGCGACGTGCTGACGACCCGGTGGCGGATCTCGGCCACCGAAGCCGGGCGTCGACTGACCGAGGCTGCGCTGCTGGGGCCGCGACGATCACTGACCGGCCAACCGTTGCCGCCGGTGCTGGCCGCGACCGCCGCCGCCCAAGCCCGCGGGCTGATCACCGCCGAGCACGTCGAGGTCATCGGCAAGGCGATGCACAAACTGCCCGGCTTCGTCGACGCCTCGACCCGGGAGCAGTTCGAGGTCGACCTGGTGCGCACCGCGGTCGGCGTCGGACCCAAAGAACTCCGCGACGTCGCCGCGCTGACCCTGTTCCTGCTCGACCAGGACGGCCCGGAACCCGACGACACCGAACGCGCCCGCAAGCGGGGGGTAAGCGTCGGCCGCCAGCAGCGCGGCGGCAATACCACCGTCACCGGGGAACTGACCCCCGAGGCGTGGGCGGTGTGGGAGGTGATCTTGGCCAAGTACGCCGCCCCGGGGATGTGCAACCCCGCCGATCCCCAACCCTGCACCTCCGGCACCCCGTCTCAAGCCCAGATCGACAACGATCACCGCAGCCTGGCCCAACGCCAACACGACGCGCTGGTCGCCGTCGGCCGCATCGCCCTGATGAGCGGTGCACTCGGACACCTCAACGGGCTCCCGGTGTCGATCATCATCCGCACCACCCTGCAAGACCTCGAAAGCCGGGCCGGGGTCGGGGTCACCGGCGGGGGCACCGTCATGCCGATCACCGAGGTGATCCGGCTGGCCGCCCACGCCAACCACTACCTGGCGGTGTTCGACAAGGCCACCGGATCGGCCCTGGACCTGTTCCGCGCCAAACGGATCGCCTCCCCGGCGCAGCGCATCATGCTCATCGGCCGCGACGGCGGCTGCACCAAACCCTGCTGCACCGTCGGACCCTACGGCGCCCAAATCCACCACGCCGCCAAGGACTGGGGCGACGGCGGACAAACCAACATCAACGAACTCGGCCTGGCCTGCGGACCCGACAACCGCATGGTCGGCGACGGCGGCTGGACCACCACCATCAACAATCGCGGCGAGGTCGAATGGACACCGCCCCCACAGTTGGACACCGGCCAAGCCCGAGTCAACTACTACCACCGACCCGAACGACTCCTCAAACCCCCCGACGAAGAGCTCGAACCCGACGACGATGGCTAGGCCAGTAACTTCACCGTTCCGTGCGGTTCGGACAGCAGGATCTCGAGCATGGCCCGACGCGAGGCGACGAGCTCAGTGTGGCCGAACGCTTTGCCCGACAAGCGGATCCGGCACGTCGCCAGGGCAGAGTTGTAACAGTACTTGGTCTTACCGGTGGTGTCGGAGTACGTCAACCCGATGACGTCGGACGGCTCGGCCGTGATCTCGCCCTCCATCCGAGCATCACCGACGCGGCCGCCGAAGGTCCACGAGAACGGGCGATATTCACCGCGGGTATGCCGGGCGGCGAGAATCGACCGGACGGCGAATTGCCTTCCACCGTGGCGCAATACGAAGAGGGTGACCGCTGGAAGCGAGACCGGTCCTACCGCGGCGAGGGCGGTCACGATCTCGAGGCTCGACCCCAGCGCACCGTCGAATCCGCATACCTGCCCGAACGCGTATGCCGGGGTGTGGCGCCTGCCCCAGTTGTGGTTGACGCTGCCGGTCCACTGCTCCAGGTCCAGTCCGGCGTCGTCGAGTTCCACCCGTCCGTCGAACGTCGCAAGCGGGTGTCGGACCAAGGTCTTGGCCGTCGGGAACGGCGCCCGGTACCCGCGCTCGGTCAGAAGCTTGACGGGCAACTCGCCGCCGGGTTCGACGCGCAGCTCCCATGCCGCCGACCGGCCGCCGCCGGTGACGGAACCCCGCACCGACTGATCGTCGATCAAGGTGTCGCCGATCCGCGCGGTCCAGGCACCGACGCCGTTCCCATAGCGATAGTCGGCCACCTCCATCGGATGGCCGACCTTGAGTGCCCGATTCCCCGCGCCCTCCGGATCGAAGATCATCACCCACACGTCGGCAACCGATTCCCCGACCGTCGGCAGGAGCAATGTCTCCCGCAGCCACAGCGCCATCGCCCGGTCGGGATGGTTGGCGCGCACGAAACGACTCTCGTAATAGGGCGGCTTGCCGGGCATCATCGCCTCAGCATCCAATAATCGAGCGGTGACGGGAATGATGATCGCGCTCTACACGCTTGCGGCGGTCGCGATCATCGAGGCGATCGCCGTGATCGTGCTGCAGCGACGACTGACCCAGCGCGACGAGCAACTGGCCGCCCTGCAGCGTCGGGTCGACACCCGCGCAAACCTGATCTCCGGTGGCCGAGAAGCCGTCAAGACCGTCTGGCAGACCGCGAACATCCTCCGCAAGGAAGGCTTCGGCGCAGCGGTGCGGTCCTCGATCGAGGAACTGGCCGACTGGGCTGAAGTGGAACGCCCCGATCTGGCCCGGATGGCGCCGAACGGCCGGGTAACCATCCTGTTCTCCGACATCGAGGAATCGACGGCGCTCAACGAGCGCATCGGCGACCGGGCCTGGGTCCGGTTGATCGACCGGCACGCCAAGATGGTCGGCCGCCACGTGAAGCGGCATGCGGGCCACGTCGTCAAGAGCCAAGGCGACGGGTTCATGATCGCATTCGCGCAACCCGAGGAGGCGGTCCGGTGCAGTGCGGACATTCAAAGGGAACTAGCCAAGCGCCACAACGGTATTCGTGTTCGGATCGGCATCCACACCGGCAAGTCGGTGCTGCGCGGGGATGACCTGTTCGGCCGAAACGTCGCCATGGCGGCGCGGGTGGCTGCGGCGGCTGACGGCGCTGAGGTCTTGGTCAGCGAAGCGGTGCGGGAGGCGGTCGACGATGGCGACGGCACTGCGTTCGGCGACGGCCGCGACGTAGAACTGAAGGGATTCAGCGGGACCCATCGCTTGTACGCGCTGACAATGTGACCACCTATTCCTCGGGGTTGGCCTCGGCGTACCGCTGGTGCAAACGCGCACGGATGTCGTCCGCGGTGTAGGAGTTTCGCTTGCGTTGATCGCGTGCGACCAGGACGCCACCCGCTACCACGCCGGCGACACCAGCCATACCGATCCACTTCCAGATGCCTCGCATGACCAGATTCTGCCTAAGCTTCGCTGGTGAATGCGAATACGGTGACGCTTGACCGCGCGCTGGCCGAAACGCGGACCGGGGATATCTGGCTGTTTCGCGGCGACTCGGGCCCCGATCGAGCGATCCAGACGATGACGAACGCGCCGGTGAACCACGTCGGCATGACGGTCGCGATCGACGATCTGCCGCCGCTGATCTGGCATGCCGAACTCGGCGACAAGTTGGAGTGCATGTGGAGCGGCAGCACCCACCGCGGCGTTCAGCTCAACGACCTGCGTCAGGCCGTCGAGCGCTGGATGCTCACCTACGGCCAGCGCTGCTGGCTGCGGCAGATGACGCCGTATGCGACGCGTGAACAGGAGGACGCGCTGCTCCGTGTCATCGCCAGGATGGACGGCACCGCGTTTCCGACCACTGCGCGACTCACCGCGCGGTGGTTCCGCGGACGTGTGCCGACGGCCACCGACTGGACCAGGGGGATTCCGCTACTGGAGGACCAGGTCCGCAAGCGAACCGGGCGCAAGCGGGCCGAACGACGCAAGGTGGGGCTGGAAACCGCATACTGCGCGGAGACGGTCGCGGTGACCTATCAGGAAATGGGCCTGCTGGGCACGGACAAGGACACGAACTGGTTCGACCCGGGGAAGTTCTGGAGCGGCGACACCCTTCCCCTCGCGCCCGGGTACAACCTGAGTGACGAAATCTCGGTCGTCCTGAATTAGGGGTGTGCTCGATACCACACGCCGTACGGCATATTTGACCCGATCCATGCGTTGTTACGCATGGATCGGCCCGTCGATGATCATCCCCGAGATCGGCGGGCCGACCACTTCGTCTAGACACCCTCTGCACGCAGTCACGGTGCCCCGATGGGTGCATCCAATCTTGGTGGCGGAGCGTCCTTCACGAACGGACACGTGGCTTCGATCTCGAAGAGATGCCACTGGCTCTCCCCCGCGTTCGGAGGCATCCTTCCGCTGAACCTGTAGGTGTCGTCCACTTTCGTCGCCACCACCTCGCGCGGGTCGGCCACGTACCCGGAACGGTCCAGATAGCGCAGAGCGGCCTTCTCGACGACGAGTCGGCCTCTCGCGCTGAGCAATACGCGAATCGTCTTCTTTCCGCCGTCCTCGTTCACCAGGATGACGAGCTTGCCGTCCGGTTGGCTGGTGCAGTTGACGTGCCCGGTGATCGTCTGGGTGGTGCCGTCGAAGACCACCGTCGTCACCGACCCGGGTTCGTCGTTGCACGAACAGGTCAGCAGTGGCACCAACAGGAGTGCCGCAACACCGAACGGCACGCGGGCCGTCGCGCTGAGGCCGGCGGTACGCATGAGGGCATTATCAGCCCGGCCAGGCGATTCGGCAGTTCCGGCGCGGATCAGACGGGCGACCGTGTCGCCGCGCCGCTCCTGGGTTGGCGGACGAGCGCAGCGCGAACCCGGAAATCGGCGCGCACGAGATGCTCCTCGACCATTCGTGGCTGTCGACGGCGGAACGTCAGGTGGACCGGTTCACCGAACGCGTCGGTGAGCACCAGCGGCTCGTCCCCAACCTGGAACGCCACCAGCATCAGGCCACCGGGCGCCAGCACCCGATGGAACTCACCGAGAACGCCTGCCAGATGATCGTCGGGAATGTGGATGATCGAGTACCAGGCACAGACGCCGCCCACACTGGCGTCGGCGACGTCGAGATCCGTCATCGATCCGACGCGGAACTCCAGACCGGGACGGAGGCGCCGGGCTTCACCGATCATGTTGGCGGAGAGGTCGATACCGAATGCCCGTACGCCGCACCCATTCAGCATGGCCGTGGTGGCGCCGGTACCACACCCCACGTCGACGACGTCCTTGTTCGTGCTCATCAGGACCAGGCCTGCGAACGCGTCGAGCATGGCGCGATCGACCGGTTTGTCGTCTAGATGGTCATCGAAACGCTCGGCGTATGCGCGGGCGGTGCGATCGTAGCCGTCTCGGGTCAGGTCCAGGAAGTCGTTGCGGTGCACAGGTTCACGCTAGACGGCGGGCTTCAGGTAGGTAACGAGGTTGACGTCGCAATACTCGTCGGTGAACATCGCCTGGCAGCCCCTCAGATACCTCGCGTAGCGGTCGTAGACCTCTTCGGACTGGATCTCGACGGCCTCATCCTTGTTGGTCTCGAGCGCGTCGCCCCAGATGCTCAGCGTCTTGATGTAGTGCGACCGCAGTGACAACACCTCGGGCACGACGAAACCGGCCTTCTCGCCGTGGTCCTGCATCATCTTCGCCGTCGGAATCCGACCGCCCGGGAAGATCTCGGTGAGGATGAACTTGACGAACCGCAAGCGCTCGAACGTGATTGGAATACCGCGCTGGGCCATGTCGTAGGGGTGGTAGCTGGTGGTGCTCTGGATCGTCATCCGCCCGTCGGCGGGCATGATGGAAACACAGTTCTCGAAGAAGTCGTCGTAGCGGTCGAACCCGAAGTGCTCGAACGCCTCGATGGACACGATGCGGTCGACGGGGTTGCTGAACTCCTCCCAGCCGTGCAACTGCACGTCGTGGTTGCGCCCGGAATCGACGTCGTCGAGCAGGCTCGCCGTGTACGCCTGCTGGTTCTTGGACAACGTCAAACCGATGACGTTGACGTCGTACTTCTCCATCGCCCGCTTCATGGTGGCGCCCCAGCCGCAACCGATGTCCAGCAGCGTCATTCCCGGCTCGAGGTCCAGCTTGTCCAGGTTCAGGTCGATCTTGGCGGTCTGTGCCTGCTCAAGCGTCAGGTCAGCAGGATCGAAGTAGGCGCAGCTGTAGGTCCGGCTGGGATCTTGGAACAACGCGAAGAACTCGTCGGAGAGGTCGTAGTGGGCCTGGACGTCCTCGAAGTGCGGTCGCATCTTCGTCGAACTAGGCGAGGTATCGGGCATTTCGGTGGGCGGCCTTCCTCGAGATGAGGCAAGTGACGTTCATCACGTAGCACTCTGTCGGGCCGGACCCTACCTGGGTTGCGCTCATTTGCCGGTGTTTGCCGGCCGTGTCGGCCATGCCGGTTGGTTCGACGACATCGACGCGTTGCCAAGTCGAACGGTGACAGGACTTGGCACGGATTGGCACGCTCGCGGTCACGCCGCACTACTTGGTGGTCGTCGGAGTCGGCGGGGGCGCCAGACAACCCGGCGTAGATCTCGTCGAGTACGGGGGCAAGCATGGCCTGCGCCGTCGTCTTGCCGTCGGGCGAAAGCGTCAGATTCGTCCAAATGACCAGCGTCACATCGTTGTCCGGGTCGTAACCCATGAACGAGTTGAAGCCGGGAAGTTCGCCGCCGTGGTAGTACATCGCGGCGTTCGGGCCGAAGCGCTGATAGGAGATTCCGTATCCGTACTTCTGTCCGTCGGGTGCCGCAGGGTCCTCGGCCTGCAGGCTCGTCAACCACTGTTGCTGGTAGTCGGCATTGAAGACCTTGCCCGAGACCAGTGCCTTCATCCACGTGGCCAGGTCGTCGGCCGTGGAGATCGCGCCCCCGGCCGCGGTGGCGTAGGAGGAGTTCTGGTTGGTGTAGTCGACGGGTTGCAGCGTTCCGGCCTGCGCGGCGGCCTGCATGTCGGCGGGATACGGGTCGTCGGCGAGCGCGTAGATAGCTTCCGCCGTACATGTAGCCGTGGGAGTAGGGGGCCGGGATGGTGGTGTCGTCGGCGGCGGGAAGCGACGTCTGCCGCAGGCCCGACGGGGCCGAACAACCGGTCCTGGAACTGCTGGGCCAACGGGCGCCCGCCGACCTTCTCGGCGATCAGACCGAGCAGTGCGTAGTTGGTGTTGCTGTACTCGTAGGAGGCGTCGGGCGCGAACTGCGGCGGATGCCGGAACGCGATGGCCAACACCTCCTGCGGCGTCCAGACCTTCGCCGGGTCGGCATCCATGGCGGCCGAGAGCTCGGGGTCGGCCGTGTAGCCGTAGAGGCCGCTGCGCATCTTCAAAAGCTCGTGCGACGGTGATGTTCTCGCCGTTCGGCACATCCGGGACGTAGGCCGAGACCGGGTCGCTGAACTTCAGCTTGCCGTCCTGGGCGAGCAGCACGATCAGCGCCGCCGTCATGGTCTTGGTGTTCGAGGCGATCCGGAAGTGAGTGTCCGCCGCCGGCGGCGTCTGCGCGCCGAGCTCGGTGGTGCCGACCGCGACGTCGAAGTTTCCCTGCGGGGTGCGCAGCAGCACCATCGCCCCGGGCACTTTCAGCTCCTCGGCGGCGGCTTCGACGACCGCCTGGAATGCGCTTGGGGTCGATGGTCTTCAGCGCGGCGGGTTTCGCGGCGCTGGTCGCCGTGGTGGTGGCCATGGTGGTGGCCTGCGACGGGCTCGTCGGCTCGGTGGTGGACGAGCAGCTCGCGAGCAGCAAGGCCACGCACGCGGCGAGCCCCGCGATGCGTACGGGAGCCTCCATCACCACCACCGCCTCAGCCATGCGCCGCTTCTAGCCGGACCCTAGCTGGTTCTGGTGGACTAGGCCGGGGTTCGCCCGTTCCCTTGGCTGGCCGGCTCAGTCGAGGGCGGTGCGACCAGCGAGGGCGCATGCCTCGTCCTCGGCCGCGCTCGCGCCACTGACACCGACGCCGCCGACGACGATCCCGTCGACGAGGATGGGAACGCCGCCGCCGAAGATGACGAATCGGCCGCCACCGTTGGCATGCAGGCCGAACAGCTCGCCGCCCGGCGCGGCCAGTTTGGCGAGTTCGGACGTCGCGGTGCGATTCGCCACGGCGGTGTAGGCCTTGTCCACCGCGAGCACGGGTCCGGCGATCTCCGCCCCGTCCATTCTCCCGAACGCGACGAGGTTCCCGCCCGCGTCCACCACGGCCGCGGACACCAGTATCGACCGTCGCTCGGCTTCGGCGTGGGCTGCCGCAACCATGCGCAACGCGATGGCCAGGTCGATGGTCATGCGTACATCACCACGACAAGATACAACGGCACCTGGCCACGACCAGGCTGAACGGAGCCCGACCGGATCGACGACACGCTGCAGTCTGTCACGTGACGACGTCGGCACCCGCGTTAGCCTCAGCGCGTGCCGTCACGAAGCCCCGCCCGCGCGGCGAGATATGCGCGCCGCCGCAAGCGGCGGATGGCCCAGAAGGAACACGACCTCACCGATTCGCAGTGGGTCGCGCTGAAGGTGGCGTGGGGCGGCTGCGCCTACTGCGGGGCGAGCGGGACAGCGCTCCAGAAGGATTGCGTTCTTCCCATCTCGCGCGGCGGAAGTTACGTGCTGGCCAACGTGGTGCCCAGCTGCCGGTCCTGCAACACCAGCAAGTGCAATGCCGAAGTGACCACCTGGATGCGGCGCAAGAAGCTCGACGAAGGGGGTTTCCTACTCCGTCAGGCGCAGATCGCCCAGACCATCGCCGCCGATCCGGCTCTACTTTCCGTCGACCAAATCGGTTCCCGCACAGCCGATTAGCTGCAAGCGTCCCGCCCGTCGCGTCAGATCGGATGCGCCGCAAGCCACTCGTTCAGCAGGTCTGCGACCACGTCGGACTGCTCGTCGAGCAGCCAGTGGGAACCGTGCAGGACCTCGAAGCGGTATTCGCCGCTGACGTAGCGCGCAGAGTTGCGCGCACCCTTTTCGAGCAGGGCCGTATCGCCGTCGGTCCACACGAACATCGTCGGGACGGTGATCTTCTTCCCGACGCCCGCGGGTCCGACATCGGCATGGCGCGATACCAGTTGAGGGCTGCGGTGAGCACTCCTGGCTCGGCCATCGCGAGAGCATCGCGGTCAGCTGTCGCGACGGGTTGATGCGCCATCGACTGCATGAACTTCGACAGTCGGGGGGTATTGCCTGCTCCGCCGAGCAAGTACCGCTCCGGAATGCGGGGCAGCTGGAAGAAGTACATGTACCACGACGCAAGAGCCTGCCGGCTCGTTGCGAACGACTTGAGGAACGCCGCGGGGTGCGGTACCGACAACGCCGTCAGAGAACCAACGCGCTCCGGCATCTCTGCCGCAACGCCCCACGCCACCGCGGCGCCCCAGTCGTGACCCACTACGTGCGCCCGCCGGGCGCCGCTTGCGTCGATCAGTGCGCGGACGTCCTCAACCAGTTCGGGCAGCCGGTAGTCCCGCCGACGCTTCGGCCGCGCACCGGGTGAATAGCCGCGCTGGTTGGGCGCCAGGCACCGGTATCCCGCCGCGGTGAGCCGTGCAATGACCTCATTCCAGCTCGTATTCATTTGCGGAAACCCGTGCAACAAGACGACGACCGGCCCATCGGCCGGACCTTCATCGATCACGTCGAACTCAAACCCACCCCTGGTGTACTGATCCATCCACAAAGCATCGCCGATCACGCGGCGGCGTGCCGACGGTTGTGCAGATTAGCCGTTGAGAATCCTCCAAGAGGACGGTCACTACATTCGTGTGGTCAACGACACGGCGGTCGAGCGGACCGCGAAATCTCAAGGGAGAAAACAACATGAACACCAATCAACCCATCAAGAAGATGATCTTCGGTGCGGTACTCTCGGGCGGCCTCGCGCTGGCCGGACTGGGGATGACCGCTGGCATCGCCCAAGCCGCCCCCGACAAACCGGGTCCGACGATCGACTACCCGGACTGGGGCGGCACGGTGGTGGAGTGCAACCAGTGCCACCGCGTTCTTCCCGGCGGAGTCGACGTCTCCCTGCCCGGCGGCTTCAGACCAGGCGCAATCCACTAGGGCTGCATTGGGGACAATCTCGGCCCGCCATCGGAGCGCGGTGGCGGGCCGAGGATTGGGCGCGAGCAGGCGTGCCGTTGACAAACCCGCTGCCAGACAGGGACAGTACCGAAGCAGCCTCCGACTATCACGCTGTTCGGCGCGCTAGACGTTGAACCTACGGAGCACAACGCAGATACTCGGCGACCCTCGCGGGGAAGGGTTCCGAGCGGTGCGACCGGCTACTTCTCAGGCCTAGACGCTGAACCGGGATTTCGACTGTAGGACACCAGTACTCGACAAGATGGTGCGAGCGACCAATTCTGAATCGTCGAGCATGGGAACGTGACCGACATCGGGCAACGTGATGACCGATGCCTGCGGAATGCGGCCGTCGTACGCGCCAGGGGAACGGAGTGTCTCCTTCGCTCCCCACGCGATCGTGACAGGACAAGGTGCGTCAAGCGGTGCCAGGAGCCAATCGGCGGCACACAGGTCCGCGAGGACCGCGCACGCAATACCGTCGTCGATCACCTCTAGAGCCCGGGCGGCAGAGATTCGATCTCCGTGGGCGACCATGTCGCGCAGGATGAGTCGGCGCAACCTAGCGGATCGGTAGACGAGAGGCAGGACCGGACGCGAGAGGCGACCGATCGCCACGCCGCGTTGCAATCTGCCAAATGCTCGATGTTGGAATCCGTCTCCTGCCGCCCAGAAGCCCCCCGGGGAAAAGGCGCACACGCTTGCGGCACGACCGCGTCGGGCAAGTTCGATCGCCACCAACCCGCCCATGGAGTTTCCGGCGAGGTGCGGTCGATCAAGACCACACTCGTCCAGATATCGCTCAGCGGCGTCCACCATGTCGGCCATCGTTGCGGGACGCCGCTGCGCCGCAGAGCCACCGCGGTGGCCGTCAGCCGTCGGCGCGTACACCCGGTGATGGCCCGACACCAGTGGGACGACTTCGCGCCACGCGTTGCCCGACATTGCCAGCCCGTGCATGAGGACGAGCGGGGAGTTGGCGGAATCCATGCCGAAATTGGACACCATCAGACCCACGAAGTCACCAATCCAGGTCATCGATCTGCTACATCAACTCGACGAACTCACTGCGATCGCAACCCGTTATCGCGTGCCAGTCGTGCCCGATGCCGGATCGAGGTAGTTCGTCGCGATGAACAGACCCTGCCGAAGGATGAACGTCGCGTCCGCCGACACGATGAATTCACGTTCGCTGAGCCGCACCGCTACCCCTCCATTCCTACCGCGACAAGTTGAGCCGGAACACGACTGGGTCGCAGTCACACCATCCCACGGGCGGCCCACGCGATACCGGTGACGGTGAACGGTCCACTACCGAGTCGTTCGCGCGCCACCGACTTGATACGTGCGCGAGCATTGTCATCGAGCCGCTGGACGTAGTCACCGGCAGGACCGACACCGTAGGTGTATGGCTCCCACCACTCCTCAAAGCTCGGGTGCACGACATCGACCGCAATCGGATCTTCTTCCACATCCCGTAGGCCAGCGGCTTCGAATAGCTCAGTCAGGTGTCCCATGCGCGCCCCGGGGAGTAGCGCTTCGTCCTGAACTTCAGGGTCGATCATGTGAACCGCATCCCAGAACGGCGCCAGTGCGCCGGTCGGCCCATCCCACACGCATGCTGCGATGACACCGCCACGCCGAGTCACGCGCGCCATCTGCCTGATGCCCGCCTCTGGATCCTTCATGAAGTGCACCACCAACTGCGCCAGCGCAGCGTCGAAAGCGGCATCGTCGTAAGGCAGTTCCTCCGCGATACCGAGCTTGACGTCAACGTCCGGCAAGCGCATCCGGACCGCGTCGACGAACGGCGGCGAGGGGTCGATCGCCGAGACCGCGGCTCCGACCGAACACAAGTGCGCCGTCAGGGCACCTGATCCACAGCCGACGTCGAGCACCTCATCGCCCGTGCCGACCCCGGCAAACGCCATGAAGACCTCGGCAAGAGGCTCGGCGTACCGGCCCATGTACCGCGCATAGGCCTCCGACGGGACGACGAAACCCACGAGAGAATGCTACGTCGCCAGCCGCGCTGGCGGCTTCGACACCATCAGCACGTCGCCGGTCAGTCGAGACAGAACTCGTTGCCTTCGATGTCCTGCATCACGATGCAGGACTCTTCTCCGTCGGCGGCAGGCAATAGTCGTACGCGTGTCGCACCGAGTTCGGTGAGCCGAGCGCACTCGGCCTCGAGTGCGGCGAGGCGGTCCGCGCCCACCAGCCCGGTACCGACCCTTACGTCGAGATGCACCCGATTCTTGACGACCTTGCCTTCGGGAACCCGCTGGAAGAACAGCCGCGGCCCAACGCCTGTGGCGTCGACGCAGGCGAACGCGGAACCCTGCTTTTCGGCGGGCAGCGCGCGGTCGAACTCATTCCAATCGGCGAATCCTTCGGGCGGAGGGGGTACGACGTAGCCGAGCGCCTCACACCAGAAGCGAGCGACGCGCTCGGGTGCTGCGCAGTCGAAGGTGACCTGGAACTGCCGGACCGCCACCATTTGCTCACCATAGCGGCGCGAGGCGCGCGTCGACGCCCATTCACTCCCTGAGCAACCGCCGAGCGCACACTCGTGGTCGGGTCTACTCGACGTTTGCGTGCAACAAGCGTGCGCTCGGCGGGGCGATCGTGAATGCGCCCGGTAGGCGGCGTCCACGGCCGAAGTGTCCCGTCCGGGGTGGCTCAACCCTCGAGCGCACGACAGATCGGCCATGCGCCGTCGCTCCAGTTGCTCACGACCGTGCGTGTCCGGCGATCCGCGGGATCGTGCGTGCTGCGGAACGACACGCCGGCGTCATAGCCCTCGAGCTCGACGGCGCCGTCGGGCGTCAGCCAGAACCCGAGGCCGCACTGCAGCCGATCCGACGGGGTCGCGCTGCGTGGCCGGGTCATCTCGGCGACGACGTCGAGTGGAACGATCGCCCCGGCGAACAGCGCCTGCCAGAATGCGTCGATGTCGGTCAAGCCGACGTGCGCGCCACCGTCGCCGGAGCCCCGGACCGGAAGGTGTAAGGCATTGTTGCGCAGCCCGTCGGCGAACAAGTAGCCGATCGCCACGTCGCCGGGCAGTTCGTCGTTGCGGAGGTACGCCGCGCCGGCCATCCCGGCGGGGTCGAACACCCGCTGGCGGACCAGTTCGTGGAACGCCACACCGGACGCTCGCTCGGCGAGAAGCGCGAGCACGACATAGCCGCCGTTGTTGTAGGCGAATCGCTGACCGGGGGTCGACACCTGGGGATGACCGTCGAGGACCGCGATGAAGTCCTCAGTCGTCGCCAGTCGATGCACCGGCACGGTCATTACGTAATCGGTGATCGCGACCACGACATCCTCGTCCAGATAATCGCCGATCCCAGAGCGATGGGCCGAACAAACCGCTGAACCGCAGCCTTACACGTTGAACCGGAACTCGACGACGTCACCGTCGGCCATCACGTAGTCCTTGCCCTCCATGCGGACCTTGCCCGCCGCCTTGGCCGCGGCCATCGAGCCGGCGGCGACCAGGTCGTCGTAGGAGACGATCTCGGCCTTGATGAAGCCCTTCTCGAAGTCGGTGTGGATCACGCCCGCCGCCTTGGGCGCGGTGTCGCCCTGGTGGATCGTCCACGCCCGGGACTCCTTCGGACCCGCGGTCAGATAGGTCTGCAACTTGAGCGTGTGAAAACCGGCCCGCGCCAACGCATCCAGGCCTCGTTCGGTCTGGCCGATCGATTCAAGCAGCTCGGCGGCCGACTCGTCGTCGAGCTCCTGCAGCTCGGACTCGATCTTCGCGTCGAGGAAGACCGCGTCAGCCGGCGCCACCATCGCACGCAGCTCCGTCTTGCGGGCCTCGTCGGTCAGCACCGACTCGTCCGCGTTGAAGACGTAGAGGAATGGCTTGGTGGTCATCAGATTCAACTCACGCAGCAACGCTGAATCCACGGCGTTGCCCGCGGCGAACAGCGTCTTGCCGCCGTCCAAGATCGCCTGCGCGGCCGCCGCAGCCTCGTGCACGGGCTTGCGGTCCTTGTTGTTGCGGGCTTCCTTCTCCAGTCGCGGCACCGCCTTCTCCAGCGTCTGCATGTCGGCGAGGATCAGCTCCGTCTCGATCACCTCGATGTCGGATGCGGGGTCGACCTTGCCGTCGACGTGGACGACGTCGTCGTCGGCGAACACCCGCACCACCTGACAGATCGCGTCGCACTCGCGGATGTTGGCAAGGAACTTGTTGCCGAGCCCGGCGCCCTCGGAGGCCCCCTTGACGATGCCTGCGATGTCCACGAACGTCACCGGCGCGGGCACGATCTTCTCAGAGGAGAACAGTTCGGCCAGCTTGTTCAGCCGCGGATCGGGCAGCGGCACCACGCCCTCGTTCGGCTCGATCGTCGCAAACGGGTAGTTGGCGGCCAACACGTCGTTTCGTGTCAACGCGTTGAACAAGGTTGACTTGCCGACATTCGGCAGCCCGACGATTCCGAGGTTTAGGCCCACGGTTTCGACAGTGTAGGCGTCCACACAGGCGCGCCAGAGCGAGCTGGCAGCGCATCCCTCTTCATTGCCGGTACGGTCAAAGCGTGTCAGGACAGCGTGCCCGGTCGGCGGTTGTGGCCGATCACCGCTCAGTGCTGCCCCAAGTGCCCGGCATTCCCTGGTGGGGCGCGGTGCTGGTGGCGGTCACGGCGACCGCCGTGGGCTTCGCCTACGACGCGGGAACGGGTGACAAGACCCTCAGCGGTGTCTTCTCGGCCTGCTACGTCATCGGCTGCATCTCGGCGGTGCTCGCGGTGCGTCAGTCGGGCGTCTTCTCCGCGGTCATCCAGCCGCCGTTGATCCTCTTCTTCGCCGTGCCGACGGCCTACTTCTTCTTCCACGGCAGCAAGATCACCGGCATCAAGGACACCCTGATCAACTGCGGCTACCCGCTGATCGAGCGGTTCCCGCTGATGTTCTTCACCACGGCGGTGGTGCTGCTGATCGGAATGGGCCGCTGGTATCTGGCCATGTCGGCGCGGCGCGGCGTGCCGGTGGACGCCGAGGCCGAGGTCCCCGACGCCACCGTCGCCGACAGTGGACTTACGGCCGCTACCGCGCTGGGGGCGACCGAGAAGGCGTCGACCCGCCGGAGCCGTCGGCATTCCATCGAACGCCCCGGGCGCGGGTCCGCCGCCGTCGTCGACGAAGAGGCGCCGCAGCGCCCGGCCCGCAAGCCCAGGACGGGCACCGGGTCCACCCGCGCGTCGCGCTCCCGGCACGCGCGTCCGCCCGAGACGGAGCTCATCGAGCCCATCCCCAGTCGTCCCCGCCGGCCTCGGCCGGTCGAGCCACCGGCCGAATCCCGTCGGCGCACCCGCGCTGCCCAGCCAAGAGAGCCCAGAGACCCCCGAGACGCGCGAGAGCCCCGGGGAGCACGCGCGCCACGCGAGCGACGGAACCTGCCGCCCGTCGAGCCCCGCAGCACGAACGAACGCTCTGAGCGCTACGAGCGACCGCAGCGCCCCGACCGGTACGAACGCGGCGAGCGACCCGAACGGCGGCCGCGTGTCTCCGACTACGAGCCCCGCCCGACGAACGGTGTCAAGGGAAGCAACGGCTCCGGGTCGCACCATCCGGTGTCACGGGTGCGCTATCGAGGCGCGGATGACGGCGAGTCGCGTACCGAGAACCGGAACCGGCCGCGGCGGCCGAGCAACCCGGACGCCGATTCCTGGCAGTACGACGTCTGACCACGACGTCTGACCAGGCCTGCCCGCTCAGCGCCTGGCTGGACGGATCTCTCGAGGCAACGCGAACACCAGCGTCTCGTTCGCGGTCGTCACGGGCTGAACGAAGTCGAAGCCGTGTTGAGCCAACCGCTCCAACACCCCACGGACCAGGATCTCGGGCACTGACGCGCCGGAGGTGACGCCGACGGTCGTCACGCCCTCCAGCCACGAGGGGTCGATGTCCTCGGCGTAGTCCACCAGGTACGAGGCCTTCGAGCCGGCGTTCAACGCCACCTCGACCAGACGTACGGAGTTCGACGAGTTGCGTGACCCGACGACGATCACCAGCTCGCACTCCGGCGCCATCGCCTTGACCGCGACCTGACGGTTCTGGGTGGCGTAGCAGATGTCGTCACTGGGCGGGTCCTGCAGCTTCGGGAAGCGCTCCCGCAGTCGCTGCACGGTCTCCATGGTCTCGTCGACGCTCAGCGTGGTCTGGGACAGCCAGATCACCTTGTCTTCGTCACGGACGATGACGTTGTCGACCGAATGCGGGCCGTCGACGAGTTGTACGTGGTCAGGTGCCTCGCCGGCAGTGCCGACGACTTCTTCGTGACCCTCGTGGCCGATCAGCAGAATGTCGTAGTCGTCGCGCGCGAAGCGCTTGGCCTCGTTGTGCACCTTGGTCACCAGCGGGCAGGTGGCATCGATGACCTGGAGGTTCCGCTCGGCGGCGGTGGTGTGCGCGGTCGGCGCGACGCCGTGTGCCGAGAACACCACGATGGCGCCCTCGGGCACCTCGTCGTTGTCCTCGACGAAGACGGCGCCCGCCGCGGCGAGGGTCTCCACCACGTGTCGGTTGTGCACGATCTCGTGCCGGACGTACACCGGGGCGCCGTGCTTCTCGAGCGCGCGTTCCACCGTCTCGACGGCGCGGTCCACGCCCGCGCAGTAACCCCGCGGCTCGGCCAGCAGGACGCGCTTACCCGTTGCCGGGTCGACGACCGAGCTGGCGGCACCCGGAATGCCCATGTTGATCGTCGGTGACATGTGTCCAAGGGTACTTACCCACCCCCACGACCGCCCAGCCGTAGGCTTGCAGGCATGGCTACTGCACCGTACGGGGTCCGTCTGCTGGTCGGGGCGGCGGCGACCGCACTGGAGGAAACCCGCAAGCTGCCGCAGACCATCCTGATGTACCCCATGACGGTCATCAGCCAGGTCGCGCACCTCGTGATGAAGATGCAGCAGGATGTCGCCGATCTGCTGATCAAGGGGGACGAAACACTCGACCAACTCTTCCCGCCCAAGGATGAGCAGGCGGGGTGGGCGACGTTCGACGAGGACGAGGACCACGACCGGGACGACGCGGACTCCCCCGTCACCCGCTTCAACGGCGAACGCCTCACCGAGGGCCGGTTCGCGCTCTACACCACCGGTGAACCCGACAATCCGGTGCCGACCGAGCCCAGCTCCGCCGAATCCGACCCCCCCGACGTGGTCGACGAGTTGGACTACGAGTCGCTCACGCTGGCACAGCTGCGCGCCCGGTTGCCGTCGCTGCGGGTCTCCGATCTCGAAGCGCTGCTGGCCTACGAAGATGCGACCAAGTCGCGCGCACCGTTTCAAACTCTGCTGGCCAACAGGATCACCCGCGCGACCGCGAAGTGACCCAGCCGAGCTCAGCGGAGAATCCCTGGCCCGTCCGCGCAGTCGCCATCCGGGTGGCCGGCTGGATCGACAAGCTCGGCACCGTGTGGGTCGAGGGTCAGCTGACCCAGCTCAACGCCCGGCCGGACGCCAAGACGGTGTTCATGGTGTTGCGCGATCCCGCCGCCGACATGTCCTTGACGTTGACGTGTCCCCGCGACCTGGTGCGCAACGCTCCGGTCAAACTCGCCGAGGGCACCCAGGTCGTGGTGTGCGGCAAACCCAACTTCTACACCGGCCGTGGCACCTTTTCCTTGCGCGTCAGCGAGATTCGCGCGGTCGGCCTCGGTGAGCTGCTTGCCCGTATCGACCGGTTGCGCAGGCTGCTGGACGCCGAGGGTCTGTTCGACGTCCGGCTGAAGCGGCCGATCCCGTTCCTGCCCAACACGATCGGGCTCATCACCGGGCGGGCATCGGCCGCGGAGCGTGACGTCATGTCGGTCGCGGAGGCTCGCTGGCCCGCGGTGCGATTCGCCGTGCGCAACACGATCGTGCAGGGACCCAACGCCGTATCTCAGATCGTCGAGGCGTTACGCGAACTCGATGCCGACCACGAGGTCGACGTCATCGTGCTGGCCCGCGGCGGCGGTAGCGTCGAGGACCTGCTGCCGTTCTCCGACGAGACGCTGTGCCGCGCCATCGCCGTGTGCACCACGCCGGTGATCAGCGCCATCGGCCACGAGCCCGACAGCCCCCTGTGCGATCTGGTTGCCGACGTGCGGGCTGCGACGCCGACCGACGCGGCCAAGCGCGTCGTGCCCGACGCCGTGGCCGAGCAGGCGCTCGTCACGGATCTTCGTCACCGCAGTGCCCGCGCACTGCGCAACTGGGTGCGGCGCGAAGAGCACACGGTGAGCCAGCTGCGCAGCCGACCGGTGCTGGCACAGCCGCTGGCCGCACTGACCGCGCGAGCCGAGGAGATTCTCCGCGCCCGCACCACCGCGCGCCGCGACGTCGGCCGCCTCGTCGCATCGGAGACCGATCGGGTCGGCCACCTGTCGGCCCGACTGGCCACACTGGGACCGGCGGCGACGTTGGCGCGCGGGTACGCCGTCGTGCAACTCGTGTCGGATTCCATGGCGGTACTGCGGTCCGTCGGGGACGCTCCGACGGGAACCAGGCTTCGGATCCGCGTCGCCGACGGCGCCATCACTACGGTCAGCGAGGGGTCAGATGAAGGGGTCAGATGAAGCCCATTAGTCAGTTGGGATACGAACAGGCACGCGATGAACTGATCGAGGTGGTGCGCACTCTGGAGCAGGGCGGGCTCGACCTCGACGCCTCCCTCAAGCTCTGGGAAAGGGGTGAAGAGCTGGCAAGACGATGCGAGGAACACCTGGCTGGCGCGCGCGAGAAGGTCGAGAAGGCCCTGGCATCGCGGGACGACGAAGAAAGTTGAGAAGGGAACCAGTTCGGCCATGGGGGTCGAAACTGGAACACGTTTCATTCAAGCTGCCCGGCATGGGTGACTCCACGCTGACCACTGATCTCGGGCACGTCCTGGTCACTGGAGGCTCCGGCTTCGTCGGCACCAACCTGGTAGCAGAACTACTCCACCGCGGACACCGGGTCCGCTCGTTCGACCGCACACCGTCGCCGCTGCCCGAGCACCCGCGGTTGCACAGCGTGATCGGTGACATCACCAACCTCGACGACGTCACCGCGGCCGTCGCCCACATCGACACCGTCTTCCACACCGCGGCGATCATCGACCTGATGGCCGGAGGTTCGGCGCAGGCCAGAGAACGCAGCTTCGCCGTCAACGTGGGCGGTACCGAGAACCTGGTGCGCGCCGCCCGGCACGCAGGCGTGAAGCGGTTCGTGTACACCGCATCCAACAGCGTGGTGATGGGCGGCCAGCGAATCGTCGACGGAGACGAAACCTTGCCTTACACACAACGTTTCAACGATCTCTACACCGAGACCAAGGTCGCGGCGGAGAAGTTCGTGCTAGCCCAGAACGGGGTCGATGGTCTGTGGACCTGCTCCATCCGGCCGAGTGGCATCTGGGGCCGCGGCGATCAGACGATGTTCCGCCGGGTGTTCGAGAGCGTGCTCGCCGGGCACGTCAAGGTCCTGGTCGGCAACAAGCACGTGAAGCTCGACAACTCATACGTACACAACCTCGTTCACGGTTTCATCCTCGCCGCCGAGCACCTGGTGCCGGGCGGCACGGCACCCGGCCAGGCGTACTTCATCAACGACAGCGAGCCGGTCAACATGTTCGAGTTCTCCCGGCCCGTCGTCGAGGCGTGCGGGCAGCGGTACCCGAAGATCCGTGTGTCGGGTCGGCTCGTCCACGCCGCTGTGTCGGCATGGCAGTGGCTGCACTTCCGGTTCGGACTGCCCAAGCCACCGCTGGAACCGCTTGCGGTCGAACGCATCTACCTGGACAACTACTTTTCGGTCGGCAAGGCGGGGCGCGACCTGGGCTACCGGCCGTTGTTCACCACCGAGCAGGCGATGGCCGATTGCCTGCCGTACTACACCGACCTCTACGCCGAGATGAAGGCAGCAGGCCAGAGGGCGCCCGCCCCCGCCTAGCCCCTGTCCGCCGACCAGCGCCGGTGCGCGCGCGGCGGAGCTTGTCCGATGGCGGGTTCGACCTGTTCGGCGCCAGAGAGGGCCCAGCGCCCACGGCTCATCGAGCCGCCTTCCTGGCCGCCCCGGCCGCCTCTTTCTCGCTGACCGAGAAGTGCCCGAGCAGATGGCGCAGCACGAAGGCGTTCATCGGGCCGGTCGCGTCGGAGACGGCGGCAAGCACGCGGTCCACGACGGCAACGGCGCACGACGGCGGAACGACGTAGAGCACCGCGTCACGGGAGTGCGTGCCGATCAGGTAGATCGTCTCGCTGCTCACCAGCGTGTAGGGGTCGACGGAGATCGCGACGCCCCTGCGGATGATTCGCGACGGCGTTGCCGGCCAGATGCTGGGGTCGTAGACGACCCGGCGGACCTCGCCGATCCGCGAGCCGATGACCGCCAGCACGTCGGGCAGCTCTGCCCCGAGGTTGGTGCTGCTGGGCCACCATGCGCCGTCGACGCTCCCCCGCGCGGGTGACCTGGTGCAGAAGGCCAGACGCGGCGCTTTCGTACCAGCAGTGGAAGTTGGCACCATCATGGTGCTCCCGTCCGCTATGAGAGCAATCGCAGACGGCAACCGAGATGGCGGGCACGCGAGGAACCTGCGATTCGCTGAGCCTATCCCACCGCCCCTCCCTGCACCTTCATCGCCCGCCGAGTAGCCAGAAGACGGGTCCGCATCGATTCGGTGTCGTATTGATCGCGTATTGGTCTGGCGCGAAGAGCATTTGATCGCAGAACCGGCGCAGCGCGTTTCGGGTTGCGCAGGGATCGCGGAACGCGCCCGGCACGGCATCCCAGCTCCTAGCATCGAATCCGATGCTCACCGGAAGGAGCCCACCGTGCCGAACGGCAAGCCCAACATTCTCGTCATTTGGGGTGACGACATCGGCATTTCCAATTTGAGTTGCTACAGCGACGGCATGATGGGTTACCGCACCCCGAACATCGACCGCATCGCCAACGAGGGCATGCGGTTCACCGACTCCTACGGCGAGCAAAGCTGCACCGCGGGTCGGGCCGCATTCATCAGTGGGCAAAGCGTGTACCGGACCGGTATGAGCAAGGTCGGCGTCCCTGGTGCCGACATTGGCTGGGCCGCGGAGGATCCCACCATCGCCGAGCTGCTCAAGCCGCTGGGCTACGCCACCGGCCAGTTCGGCAAGAACCACTTCGGCGACAAGAACAAGCACCTGCCGACGGTGCACGGCTTTGACGAGTTCTACGGCAACCTGTATCACCTCAACGCGGAAGAGGAACCCGAGCAGTTCGACTACCCGCACGCCGACCAGTTCCCCAGGCTGCACGAGTTCGCCCTGCCGCGCGGCGTGCTGAAGTGCAACGCCACCGACGAGGTGTCCACCGAGCCCGACGATTCAAAGTTCGGGCCCGTGGGCAAGCAGACGATCGAGGACACCGGACCGCTTGACACCAAGCGGATGGAGACCATCGACGACGACATCGCCGACCGCACCGTCGATTACATCAAGCGTCAGCACGCGGAGGGCAACCCGTTCTTCGTGTGGTGCAACTTCACCCACATGCACGCGTTCACCCACACCAAGCCCGAGAGCCTGGGACAAGCCGGATTGTGGCAGTCCGGCTACCACGACACGATGATCGACCACGACAAGAACGTCGGCACCGTGCTCGACGTGCTCGACGAGCTCGGCATCGCCGACGACACGATCGTCATCTACTCCACCGACAACGGACCGCACCGCAACTCGTGGCCGGACGCGGGCACCACGCCGTTCCGCAGCGAGAAGGACACCAACTGGGAGGGCGCCTTCCGGGTGCCGGAGTTGATCCGCTGGCCCTCGAAGATCAAACCCGGGTCAGTGTCCAACGACATCATCCAGCACCACGACTGGCTGCCGACCTTTCTCGCTGCCGCCGGTGAGCCAGACATCATCGAAAAGCTCAAGAAGGGCCATAAGGCCGGAGCCGACGGCGACACCGAATACAAAGTGCACATCGATGGGTTCAACCTGCTGCCCTATCTGACCGGCGAGGTCGAGACCAGTCCTCGGCGCGGGTTCTTCTACTTCTCTGACGACGCCGACCTACTGGCGATGCGTTTCGAGAACTGGAAAGCCGTGTTCATGGAGCAACGCTGCCAGGGCACGTTGCGAATCTGGGCCGAGCCGTTCACGACATTGCGGGTGCCCTTGTTGTACAACCTGCGAACCGACCCGTTCGAATACGCCAACATCACCTCGAACACCTATTACGACTGGTTGATGCGCCACGACTTCTTCATCTTCTACATGACCGCGATGGCGACGGCGTTCCTGGAGACGTTCAAGGAGTTCCCGCCACGCCACGAACCCGCCAGTTTCAGCGTCGACCAGGCCGTCAGGAAGCTGCACGAGTTTCTGGCAAAAGACTGATGCTGGAGTCCTGGAACGATGGACCTTCGAAGTCGGCGATCGTCGACTTCGTCGATCGTGTCACCACCGAAGGGCCGGATCACGTTGCGCCGGAAGCCCGCGTCGCGGTCTTCGACAACGACGGCACGCTGTGGTGCGAGAAGCCGATGTACATCCAGCTCGACTTCCTGCTGCGCCGGTTCAAGGAGCAGGCCGAGGCCGACCCCGCCCTGCGCCACCGGCAGCCGTACCAGGCGGCCTACACCGGCGACCTGAAGTGGCTGGGCGACGCGGTCACCAAGCACTATCAGGGCGACGACGGTGACTTCAAAGTGCTCGTGGGAGCGGTGCTCACCGCACACCACGCGATCACCGTCGAGGAGCATGCCGACCGGATCAACGCGTTCTTCGCCGAGGCGAAGCACCCGACGCTGGGGCTGCCGTACACGTCGTGCGGGTATGCGCCGATGGTGGAGCTGTTGCAGTACCTGGAGGCCAACGGCTTCACCAACTACATCGTCTCGGGTGGTGGGCGCGACTTCATGCGGCCGATCACGTGGTCGATGTACGGGATACCGCGGGAAAGGGTTGTCGGTAGCTCGGTGGGTCTGATGTACAAGGACACCAACGTGTACACCACCGCGGAGCCGGAGTTCTTCGACGACGGGCCGATGAAGCCGGTGCGGCTGTGGAGCCGCATCGGGCGCCGACCCATTCTCGCGGCGGGCAATTCCAACGGAGACATCGAGATGCTGCAGTTCACCGCTGCCTCGGCCGGACCGTCGCTGCAGCTGCTCGTTCTGCACGACGACGCCGATCGCGAATTCGATTACGTCGCAGGCGCGGAGAAGGCACTCGAGCTCGCGAAGTCCGACGGCTGGACGGTGGTCGGCATGAAGGACGACTGGACGACGATCTTTGCCTGACGAGTTCGCCTGGATTGCGGAACAGACCGCAACGTTGGGCTCTGACGCCCACTACCCGGAGGAGGGGCCGGCCCGCGAGGTCACCGTCGCCGGGTTCTGGATGCAGACCCGTCAGGTCACCAACGCCCAGTTCGCCGAATTCGTCGAGGCGACAGGCTATGTCACCGTCGCCGAGCGGCCACTGGACCCCGACGCCTACCCGGGTGCGCCATCGGCCAACCTGCAGCCCGGATCGATGGTGTTTCACCGCACCGCGGGCCCCGTCGACCTGCGACACCTGAACCAGTGGTGGACGTGGATGCCGGGGGTCGCCTGGAATCACCCGCGGGGCCCGAAGTCGACGTTGCGCGGCCGTGAGCAGCACCCGGTCGTACACGTCGCATTCGACGACGCGGCGGCGTACTCCGACTGGGCGGGGGCCGAGTTGCCGACGGAGGCCGAGTGGGAGGTGGCCGCACGCGGTGGGCTGCAGGGAGCGGCCTTCACCTGGGGCGACGAACCCGAGCAACCCGGTCAGCGGTTGGCCAACTACTGGCACGGCGAGTTTCCGTACCTGCCCGAAACCGGCTACGGCACCACGGCCCCCGTCGGCAGCTTCGCGCCAAACGGATACGGCCTCTACGACATGGCCGGCAACGCGTGGGAGTGGACCACCGACTGGTGGGCAGATACCAAGGCCATCGAGTCATGCTGTGCTGCCGACAGTTACGACCCCGCGCAGCCGCAGTTCCGCGTCGCCAGGAAGGTGATCAAGGGTGGCTCGTTCCTATGCGCCGACAGCTACTGTCTGCGCTACCGGCCTGCAGCTCGCCGTCCCCAGGCCGTCGACACCGGAATGAGTCACATCGGCTTTCGCTGTGTACGCAGGCCGTGATGGTTCGACGGTCCGGCGGGCAGGCGCGACGCGCCCCGCGGACCAGCCCAGATGACACTGGTGCACTGAACTCGACTAGGCAATGATGCCTGGAACACGTTCTAATTCCGAGGAGCAGCATGGGGGAAGCAGTACTGGTCACGGGCGCCTTCGGGCTGGTCGGCTCGGCGACGGTGAAACGCCTCGCCGCCGACGGCCGCCGGGTGGTCGCCACGGACCTCGACATCTCAGCCAACCGCAAGGCGGTCCACAAACTGCCACCGGGCGTCGAGGTGCGCTATGCCGACCTCACCGACCCCGCTGCGGTCGACGCGTTGATCGGCGACGTCGCACCGAGCGCCGTCATCCACCTGGCCGCGATCATCCCGCCGTTCATCTACATGCGTCGCGACCTGGCCGAGAAGGTCAACGTCGGCGGCACCGCCGCGCTGGTCGCGGTGGCGGAGAGACAACCGAGCCCGCCCAGGTTCGTGCTGGCCTCCAGCATTGCGGTCTACGGGTCGCGCAACCCGCACGAACACACCGACGTGCTGACCGCCGACACCCCGATCAATCCGGCGGACGTGTACGGCGCGCACAAGGCGGCGGCCGAGAAACTGGTCCGGGCCTCGTCGCTGGACTGGGTGATCCTGCGCCTCGGCGGTGTGCTGACCGTCGGCCCCGGCTCGTACATGAAGCTCGACAACCTGTACCTCGAACAGCTGCTGCCCATCGACGGCCGGCTCCAGACGGTCGACGTGCGCGACGTGGCACGGGCGTTCGCGGCGGCCACCACGGCAGACGCGGTCGGCGAGACACTGCTGATCGGCGGGGACGACTCGCACCGGCTGCTGCAGGGCGACGTCGCACCCGCGATGGCGGCTGCGATGGGCCTGGTTGGCGGGCTGCCCATCGGCCTGAAGGGGAACCCTGGCCGGGGCGACGACTGGTTCAACACCGACTGGATGGACACCGCCCCTGCGCAGGAAGTGCTTGGCCACCAACATCATTCCTGGCCCGACATGCTGGTGGAAACGGCCAACAAGGCCGGCTTCGTGCGCCCCCTGCTCAGGGCCGCGGCGCCGCTCGCCAAGGAGATCCTCACCCGTCGCGCGCCCTACCGCGGGCGCAACGAACCCTATGCCGATCCGTGGGGGGCGATCGCCGCCAAGTGGGCCGACCCACGGCCGGACGGGAGCACACAATGACCACCGCCATCGTCGTCGGCGGCGCGTCCGGCATCGGCTGGGCGTCCGCGCGGGCACTGGCGGCCGAGGGTCACCGGGTGGTCGTCGCCGACCGCAACCTCGACGGAGCACAGACCAGGGCCGCCGAGCTCGGCGCGCCGCACACTGCGGCGTTCGTCGACGTCGTCGACGAGGATTCCGTCGCCACCCTCTTCACGGAGACCGGGCCGGTCGACGTCGTGGTGAGCTGCGCCGGGTTCAGCAATGTCGGGCTCATCGTCGACATGCCCGTCGAGCAGTTCCGCACGGTTGTCGACGTGTGCCTCACCGGGATCGTTCATCGTCGCCAAGTACGCGGGCAGGCACCTCATCGACGGCGGCGCACTGGTGTCGATCTCTTCGCTGAACGGCCGCCAACCCGCCATCGGCATGAGTGCCTACTGTTCGTCGAAGGCAGGGTTGTCGATGCTCACGCAGGTGGCCGCACTCGAATTGGCTCCGCGCGGCATCCGGGTCAACGCCGTGGCGCCCGGCTTCGTGGACACCCCGCTCACCGAGGGCGCCGCAGCCGTTCCCGGCGTCGTCGAGGAGTACGTGGAGAACACGCCGCTCGGCCGGGCGGGCACGCCGGAGGACATCGCCGATGCCGTGCTGTTCCTGCCAAGGCGCCATGGCTGACCGGCGAAGTGCTCGACCTCAATGGCGGTGCCCACATGAAGCGCTACCCCGACGTCATCGGCCACGTCAACAGGCTGATGTCGACATGACGTTCGCGGGCAAGCGGGCGATCGTCACGGGCGCGGGCTCGGGCATCGGCGCCGCACTGTGCCGGGCACTGGCCGCCGCAGGCGCCCAAGTGCTCGTGCACCGACGTCGACGAGGACGCCGCCGCCAACACCGCCGCATCCCTGCGCGCACGATCGGCAGCACTCGACGTCACCGACGCCGCCGCCGTCCAGGCGTGCGTCGACGACGTCGTGCACCGGACCGGCCGGCTGGATCTGATGTTCAACAACGCAGGCATCGCATGGGGCGGCGAGACCGAACTGCTGACCCTGGACCAGTGGAACGCGATCATCGACGTCAACATCCGCGGCGTCGTGCACGGCGTCGCGGCCGCCTACCCACAGATGATCCGCCAAGGTAACGGCCACATCGTCAACACCGCTTCGATGGGCGGCCTCACCGCGGCCGGGCAGATCACCAGCTACGTGATGACCAAGCATGCGGTAGTTGGCCTTTCGCTCGCCCTGCGCTCCGAGGCCGCGGCCCACGGTGTGGGCGTGCTGGCCATCTGTCCGGCTGCGGTGGAGACGCCTCTGCTCGACAAGGGCGCGGTGGGCGGCTTCGTCGGCCGCGATTATTATCTCAAGGGCCAGGGCATCAAGACCGCCTACGACGCCGACCGGTTGGCCCGCGACACCCTGCGGGCCATCGAGCGAAACAAGGCTCTGCTGGTGAAGCCGCGGCGCGCGCACGCGGCGTGGCTGTTGGCGCGGTTGGCGCCGGGGCTGATGCAGAGGATGTCGATTCGGTTCATCGCCAGCCAGCGGGAAACCCAAAGCCGGTCATCGGCGGGCCATCCCTGAAAGGATCAGTCCGTGGCCATGGACACCGAGTTCACCGCGTCGCAGAAGCGTGCGCTGTCGGTGGCCACGATCCTCGCGCTCCTGTTCGTGGCCTACTTCCTGCGCAACTACTTCATCTTGATCGTCGTGGCCGCCGTGGCGGCCTACCTGTTCACCCCGCTGTATGACCGGCTGCGGCGTCGTTTCGGCGCTGGGCTGTCCGCGACCCTGACGCTGTTCGCGTTGCTCGGTTCCGTGATCATCCCGGTGGGACTGATCGTCGTGTTCGCGGTCGTCCAGGTGACCAGCATGATTCAGAGCGTCTCGGACTGGGTGGCGAAGACCGACCTCAGCGCGCTCGGCGACAAAGCGCTGCGGCTGGTCAACGAGACACTGGTACGGGTGCCGTTCCTGCATGACGTCGAGGTGACGCCAGATCTGTTGCGGCAGAGGATGAGTACCGTCGCTCAGCATGCCGGCGAGTATCTGCTCGGGTTCTTGCAGGGCGCGGCAGGCGGGCTGATCGGCGGGGTGACCGCGGCGATCCTGTTCCTCTACGTGTTCATCTCGCTGTTGACCAACGGCGCGCAGGTGGCGACCCTGATCCGCAGGCTCAACCCACTGGGTGAAGAGGTGACCGACCTCTATCTGGAGAAGATGGGCGCGATGGTGAAGGGCACCGTGCGCGGTCAGTTCGTCATCGCGCTGGCGCAGGGCATCTCGGGTGCCGCGTCCATCTACATCGGCGGCTTCCACGACGGCTTCTTCATATTCGCGATCCTGCTGACCGCGCTTTCGGTCATCCCATTGGGCGGCGGCATCCTGAGCATCCCGTTCGGTATCGGAATGATCCTGTTCGGCAACGTATTCGGCGGCATCTTCGTGATCGCCTTCCACCTCGTGGTGGTGACGAACATCGACAACTTCCTGCGCCCGATCCTGGTGCCACGCGAGGCGCGGCTCGACTCGGCGCTGATGCTGCTTGCGGTCTTCGCCGGGATCGCGATGTTCAACTTCTGGGGCATCGTCATCGGCCCGGTGCTGATGATCGTGGTCGTGACGACCATCAGCGTCTACCTCGCCGTGTACAAGGGCGTCCCGCTGGACCAGTTCGATGACGAGCCTGAGGAACCCGGCAGGCTGCGCCGACTTTTGGACCGCGCCCGTAAACGGATTTCAGAGCCGGGGGCCAAGGTCGTGAAGCAGCCCGCCGACGCCGCCGATGCTTGATGGCGTTGCCGTGCGGCGGCAGGAAGCGGCGATGGCCGAGTTGAAGCCGCGCTTCTCCTGACGCCGCGCGCTGCGTTCCAGCTTCAGAGAGCGGCTGCGGCTGCGCGCAGACGGTCGCCTAGATCGCCGTGACCCCACTGGTACAGGGGTCCGCAGCCGTCGGAGAGCAGCAGGCGCAGCCGGGCCATGCCCGTGGAACTGACGTGACGCGGTGAATGCAGCCGCAGGGTGATCATGTCGATGACGTCCTCGGCGTCGGTGACATTACGGCGGTGGACGGGTACTCGGCCGGCCCGGAACGGGCGACCGTGGTGCGCGTCGATGACGCAGTTTCGCAGTGCACGTGCGATCGCGTGGCGCTCGTCGTCGGACTCCAGACGGGCGGCGTGGATGTCGAGCGCACTTCCGGCAGGCCGAGGAGCCCGCACTGCCAGTTGGCTGTCCAGGTGGCGCGGGAAGAAACGGGCCGTCACGTGCGCGCGTATGGAGGGACGGACAGGGGCATCGTTGGCGGCGTTCATGCCGCGGGGTGCGGCCTGAAAACTGCGGCGTTCAGTCACGGAGGGTCCTTGGGGCGGGATGTTAAGACTGCGTTACACGCTTTTCAACGTCGCGCCTTGGCTTTGCCATTCTCCGCGAGACGGACCTCACAGCCAGGTGTGAGCCCGGTTACCCCTGGAAGCAAGTGTCTGGTTTCGAGACTTGCCCCGTTGTGCAGGTTTCATCTCGCCGCTACCGATAAGGGACTATTGCAATGCGCTTTTCCGTCTGGCCCGTCGCCCCGCAACCATGGACCGAGATCCTCGCTCTCGCCACCAAGGCCGATTCCGGCTTCTGGCACGGCGTCTACGTCGCAGATCACTTCATGAGCGAAAGCGGCGGCCCACAGGAGATCTTGGAGGCCACCGCCGTGGTGGCGGCGCTGGCCGCTGCGACCTCGCGAATTCGACTGTCCAACATGGTGCTTTCGATGACCTACCGGCACCCGGCCGTTCTCGCGAACTGGGCTGCCGCCGTCGACCGCATCAGTGCCGGCCGGTTCACGCTTGGCCTTGGCGCCGGCTGGCAGCTCAACGAGCACGAACAATACGGCCTTGCGCTCGGTCGACCCGGTGAACGCGTCGACCGATTCGCCGAGGGGCTGGCCGTGCTAGACGGTCTGTTGAACAAGCCGACGACGACCTTCACGGGGAACTACTACCGGCTCACCGATGCCGAGTGCGAACCGAAGCCCGTGCAGTCGCCGCTGCCGCTGCTGGTCGGGGCAACCGAACCGAGGATGCTACGGCTGGCCGCCCGCTACGCGAACGAGTGGAATCATTGGTCGGTCCCCGACGGCTTCCGCAAGTCCTCGCAGGCGCTGGATGCCGCGTGCGAACGCGAGGGCCGGGATCCCTCGACGATCTCGCGCTCGACCCAGGCACTGACCGTCGTCACCGACTCGGCTGAATCCGAGGCAACGGCGGCCGCCATGGCAGCAAAGTCACCGTTTCCGATGATTTACGGGACACCGGCGCGCATCGCCGATGTTGCGGCACGCTGGCGCGACGAAGGCGTCGACGAGCTACTGATCCCCGATTACGCCCTGCCGACCGGTAACGCACGACTTGATGCCTACGACGCCCTGGCCGACGCATTGGCGCCGTTGGCCTGAAGACTCGTGCTAACCGTCGCGCAGCCGCTCATTGAGGAATGCGACGACGCGCTTGCGCGCCTCATAGGCGGGATGCCCGTCCACTTCGCGGACCTCCAGGGTCAGCACCGAGTGGGCCGTCTTGGTGAACCCGTGCTCATTGCCCTTCTTCGAGTCGATCTCCAACACCTCGAAGGCGTCACCGAGCCGGGCTTTCAACGTCGCGAACCTTGCGGCGGGCGACAGCGGATCCTCGCTGAACCGCAACCCCAGCGCGCACAGTCCCTCCTCGGCGACGCGGCGCTCGACGACCTGCAACTCGGCTTCGGACACACCGGGGTCGGCCTTCTGCTTCGCAGTCAGACCTATCGGCAACGACGGTTGGCTCAGCACCGGAGCCAGCACGCTGTCGTCCACGGCGGCCGCGAGGGCAAAACCGCCGCTCCAGCACTCGCCGATCACCCCGACCCCCTTACCGGGTGTCCGCTCGTCGAGGTCACGTGCCAACGCCCGCAGGTAGTGCGCGATCGGCCGGTCGGCGTTGGTCGCGAACGCCGCGAATTCCCTTGCCACGCAGCCACGCAGGATGATCGGCACCATGCCCGGCCTGAGCCCCGGTGCCCCCGGCGTGCCGTACAACGACGGCACGGCAACGGTGAACCCGTTGTCCACCAGATGATTGCCCAGCCCGAGCACACCGGGATGAATGCCAGGCATCTCGGGGATCAGGACTACGCCGGGGCCTTCACCCCTGCGGTAGACGTCATGGGTGTAACCAGCGGCGGTGAACGGGTGCGCCGTCCATCCGGTCAGGTCGGCTTCCGGAGCCGCCCCGGCGGCGACATCGGGTTTGCGAGCGGTCATCAACGCTCCTAGCTGACGGCCAGTGGCGGTTGCGTCTGTGTCGCCGCGGCAAGCGTACGGTACTCGTCGGTACCGGCAGCACCCTGCAACGCGATCTGCGCGGGACCGGTCGGCCCGGTCAGCCGGGTGGTCCACACGCGGACGTCCGTTCTCGGCACCCTCGTAGACGATCCAGTTCACCCCGTCGACGTCCTGCGTGCCGGTCGGAGCGAGGCCGCTGTCGAGTGAGGCGATGAGCTTGTCCTCGTCGGCGTCGCTCTGAGTCAGGCTGAGGTACATACCGCTCGGAGTCAGATAGCCGACCCCGGACATCACGGCGCGTGCGGGCCGACCGTCCTGATCGGTACGCCCGCCGTCGATGCTGCCGCGGGAACCGGAGTTCGCGTGCCAGTCCGCAGGCAACTTGGGCAGCCGGATCGGGATCTTGAGCGCCTCGGCGTCGGCCTTCAGTGCTGCGGGCGCGTCGTAGGGCGGCGGCGGCCCCTCACCGGGCCTTCTGGAGCGAAGGAACACATGCCGAGCAGACCGGCGAGCACGATGCAGGCGAGCACCAAGGGGGCCATCGACCAGAACATGTCCCGGCCGTCCTGCAACAGCCTGGGCTTCGGGGGCTTGGGTGCCGGAGCCGATGCAGGGGTGGTCACGTCCGCCAGTATCCCAGCTCCCAAAAGTCGGCCCCCTAATGGGACAATCTGCGCATGACTTCTCCCGAGGCTCTTCGCGCAAGCGGCTCATCGAACCCCGATGCTCTTCGCGCAAGCGGCTCATCGCTGCGACCCGAGAGGGAAGCCCCCGACCGCAACCTCGCCCTCGAACTGGTGCGGGTCACCGAGGCAGGCGCGATGGCCGCCGGCCGCTGGGTGGGCCGCGGCGACAAGGAGGGCGGCGACGGCGCGGCCGTCGACGCCATGCGCGAGCTGGTCAACTCGGTGTCGATGCGCGGCGTCGTGGTCATCGGCGAGGGCGAGAAGGACAACGCCCCGATGCTCTACAACGGCGAAGAGGTCGGCAACGGCGACGGCCCGGACTGCGACTTCGCCGTCGACCCCGTCGACGGCACCACGCTGATGAGCAAGGGCATGCCCAACGCCATCTCGGTGCTGGCGGTCGCCGAGCGCGGCGCGATGTTCGACCCGTCGGCCGTGTTCTACATGAACAAGATCGCCGTCGGCCCCGACGCCGTCGACGTCATCGACATCACCGCGCCGATCGGCGAGAACATCCGGCGGGTCGCCAAGGTGCGCAACTCCACCGTCGCCGACATCACGGTGTGCGTGCTGGACCGGCCGCGGCACGACCAGCTCATGGCCGACGTCCGGGACGCGGGCGCCCGGATCCGGCTGATCTCCGACGGCGACGTCGCTGGCGCGATCGCGGCATGCCGGCCCGGTTCCGGCACCGACATGCTGGCCGGCATCGGCGGCACCCCCGAGGGCATCATCACCGCGGCCGCGATCCGCTGCATGGGCGGCGCGATCCAGGCCGTGCTGGCCCCCACCGACGACGCCGAACGCCAGAAGGCCATCGACGCCGGCCACGACCTGGACAAGGTGCTGATGACCGAGGATCTGGTGTCCGGGGAGAACGTCTTCTTCTCCGCCACCGGCGTCACCGACGGCGACCTGCTCAAGGGCGTCCGCTACTTCGGCGGCGGCTGCACCACGCAGTCGATCGTGATGCGGTCCAAGTCCGGCACCGTCCGGATGATCGACGCCTACCACCGGCTGTCCAAGCTGAACGAGTACTCCGCGGTCGACTTCACCGGCGACAAGACCGCCGCCTACCCCTTGCCATAAACATCGCCAATCACCGACGAAACAGGGAGCAGATGACCGCCGACAGCGCTGTCGATAACGCAGAAGAAGCCGCTTACCGCATCGAGCACGACACCATGGGCGAAGTGCGGGTGCCGATCAACGCGCTGTGGCGCGCGCAGACCCAACGCGCGGTGGAGAACTTCCCGATCTCGTTCCGGCCGCTCGAGCGCACCCAGATCCGCGCACTCGGCCTGCTCAAGGGCGCGTGCGCGCAGGTGAACAAGGACCTCGGCCTGCTGGCGCCGGAGAAGGCCGACGCGATCATCGCGGCCGCCGGTGAGATCGCCGACGGCCTGCACGACGACCAGTTCCCCATCGACGTCTTCCAGACCGGTTCGGGCACCAGCTCGAACATGAACGCCAACGAGGTGATCGCGTCCATCGCCGCGGCCGAACGGCGTGACGGTGCACCCCAACGACGACGTGAACATGTCGCAGAGCTCCAACGACACCTTCCCGACCGCCACCCACATCGCCGCCACGGAAGCCGCTGTGCGCCATCTGATTCCGGCGCTCGAGGTGCTGCACGAATCGCTGGCGAACAAGGCCAGCCAGTGGCGCACCGTCGTCAAGTCCGGCCGCACGCACCTCATGGACGCGGTGCCGGTGACGCTGGGCCAGGAGTTCGGCGGCTACGCCCGCCAGATCGAGGCGGGCATCGAGCGGGTCAAGGCCACGCTCCCCCGCCTCGGCGAACTGGCCATCGGCGGCACCGCCGTCGGCACCGGGCTGAACGCACCCGACGGTTTCGGCGCGAAGGTCGTCGAGGTACTCGTCGACCAGACGGGGCTCGCGGAATTGCGCACGGCCGCCGACTCGTTCGAGGCGCAGGCGGCGCGCGACGGCCTGGTCGAGGCGTCCGGCGCACTGAAGACGATCGCCGTCGTCGCTGACCAAGATCGCCAACGACGTCCGCTGGATGGGCTCGGGCCCGCTGACCGGCCTCGGCGAACTGCAGCTGCCGGACCTGCAGCCGGGCAGCTCGATCATGCCGGGCAAGGTCAATCCCGTGCTTCCCGAGGCGGTTACGCAGGTGGCCGCGCAGGTCATCGGCAACGACGCTGCCGTCACCGTCGGCGGCTTGTCGGGCGCCTTCGAGCTCAACGTCTACATCCCGATGATGGCGCGCAACGTGCTGGAGTCGTTCACGCTGCTGTCCAACGTCTCGAAGCTGTTCGCCGACCAAGTGCATCGACGGCCTGATCGCCAACGAGGAGTCGCCTGCGCGATCTCGCCGAGTCGTCGCCGTCGATCGTGACGCCGCTGAACTCCGCGATCGGCTACGAGGAGGCCGCCAAGGTCGCCAAGGAAGCCCTCAAGGAGCGCAAGACGATTCGCCAGACGGTGATCGACCGCGGGCTGATCGGCGACAAGCTCTCCGAAGAGGAGCTCGACAAGCGCCTCGACGTGCTGAAGATGGCCAAGGTGGTCGATGAGCGCTTGCGCGAAGAGGATTGACGAGGACGGCGACTAACTCGCCCCTCGAGTGTGAAGACGGCGAGGCTTCGAGAACGATTTCGACGAGGCGCACACGCGGCGTTGCTCGTGGGCGTCGCGGCTGGGCGGCAGGCCACCCGATCAGCCGGCGGATTCTCCCGCCGGCGGCTCGGGCCCGCCGTAGCGCACGATCCGGCGCATTCGTCGAATTGCGTTCAGCCGATCGGCGAGATTGTGGGCGCCCATGGGCTCGAATGACGTGACGGCGCGCAGCGTCTGCAACGGCGACATCCTGCCGAACCCCGTCGCCACCGTGATTCCCCGGGCGTCGGTGAGCGTCCAATGCTGTTCGCGTGCGGCACTCCACTTCACCGCGGACATCGGAATCCTGATGTCCAGACGGTGCTCGTCGCCGCCGAGGGTCAGCATCGCAGTCGCCGATAGGTGCCGCGCCCCGGCCGACCCCACCAACTGCACCGATGCGCTGCGGAACGGGCGATAGCCGTACTTGGGATGACGGAAGCCGCCCACCCCAGAAGCGCGCGACTCGCTGGCCAGGTCGTCGAGGCTGTCCGACTCCACCACCAGGGTGCAGGCCGCGTCCCCGCCAGCATTGAGATGACCGCTGGCCCGCAACGTGATCCGTGCGCCGAGCGCTCGCGCGGGAGTGGCGGTGAGCGCGTGCCGGGCCGCAGGCGTGGTGATGTCCACGCCGTCGTCGGTTCGCCCTGCGAGGTACGCGCACGCGTCGCGGTAGCCGATGTCGATCAACGTCTCCGCGTCGATGCGCCCGGCCACGAAGTCCGGGTCCAGCGGTAGCGGCAGCGACGGCCTGATCACGTGAACGCGGATGCGGTCACTGCCGTCGGGCGTCGAAACGCTCTGTGCGCGTGCGTCATTGATGCTGGCGACCCAGCCGAGCTCGTTCTCGAGACCGGCCGTTGCGCTCATCTCGATCATGTGCACGTACTGCTCGAGTGACCCGTTGCCCCATCGCGGCGTGTTGCCGATGCACCATGCCACCCACAGTTCCGTGCAGCCTCGCTGGACGGAGTCGGTCAGGTTGGCGTCCTTGATCCACACGGCGTCCGTCCACGTCTTGCCGTCGCGCTGAACGGCAGGCATCAGGCCCGCGAGTGATACGCCCGCGATGAGCAGATCCTCGTCGAGTTCGGTGTGCGGGATCGCAACGCACTGTTTGGCTCCGAAGTCCGCGACGTTGAACGATCCGGTCATCGTCGTTGCAGAGTTCACGCGGGCGATGTCGATTCCGAGTTGAGGCAGGATGCGGCGCCGAATGCCTCCCGAGCCACCGACCGCGGACCAGTCGGTCGGCGACCGCAGGTACTCCCACAGCGGAAGCAGCGAGACGAATCGTCGCACGGTGACGGCCCGCCAACGCTCGGCCATCTCGGCAGGAGTGAGCCCCGACTGCAGCATGGCGAGGGTGAAGATGCCGCCCGAAGTACCGTCGCCGTGCTCGAACTCGATACCTGCCTCGTCGAGCGCCATGACCACGCCGGTCTGCCATGCGACGCGAATACCGCCGCCCGCCAGCACGAGGGCGCGACGCGTCATCGGCGACGGAGCACTCGCGCGAGTACGACGGCACTTGCGCCGTCGAGCCGACGGCAGCGTAGCTAGCGGACACGAACGGGTAGTTGGTGGAATATCTGTTCAGCAGATCATATCGTACGATATAGCCTTCATCTGCACCCACTCGGACGAGCGCGCTTGCCAGTTCGGTTTTGAGGTCGTTGGCTGGTATTGGGAAGGCCAGTTCCTCTCCGGTGAAGAAGTACCACAAAAGATCGTCGCTTATGTACATGCGCCCGATGTAGCCGGACAGCTGAATTGCCCAAAACAAACAAACCCCAGCAGAATGAGCAGCGAGTAAGTGTTCTTTTTGATTGCAGTCAACTTAGCAACCCGCGCGGATGGTGGTTCCCCGCTTGCACGCACCGTAGTGGCCAAGCCGCCTCTATCACTTGCATCGCGCCCGTCGATTGTCCAAGGAAAATTACGATCTTACCATCACGATGGCTTTTCTGGCAGAGAGGTCAAGCGCGGTACGCCTGAGGAATGATGGTGGACTTCGTTGCCTGTGGCGAACCTCATGCCCTGTGGACCTGCGTCGATCAGACCTCCCCATCGCGCCTAACTTGAGGATTTCCGCGGCGAGCGAAGCAAAACTCACCTGCTCACGGCGTTCGCTTCACCGTTTTTCGTTTCTGCTCGAGCGAACCACGATCTGGCATTCTGAGTTTTTTAAACACGCATGGCATGTGGCCAAAGCAACGCGTGCTTGCACGACTGGCCGCTACAATGCTTCCAAGAAGTGGCTCAATTTATCACCTAGACATCGGCAGCTCGAAGAGCTCCAGCGCCCGAACCCGACCCATTGGTCGGGTTTCGATGTTAGCGGAATATGAAATGTCCCATTGGATCCGCCGAAATGAAGACTGATTTGGCTTCCATCAAGGTGTCCCACGCCATCAGCTGGATAGAAATGATCGCCGGCATGGTCCAACAAAATCGCTTTTCGACTTGCAAGCCTTGAAACTAGCTGGGGTTCCGCTGCGTACGACCAGATCGAAACGATCGGCTGAAGCCCACCGGCTTCCCCACTCCAATTGTTGAGATCGCTGCGGAAAAGAAATGCATCGTTTATGGCGACGCCTGCCAGCTCGCCCTGACCGGCTTGGGCGTCGCTTGCAGGCTTGGCAGCGCTCGTCGTCATCGCAGTGGCTCCGATAGTGCCATCGCCGTTGAGGTCCTGTTGAAACTTGGTTTCTGCAGACGCAAGGGTGGCGCTCGTGCGGGCAACATCAGCGATGCTCGTCAGATAATTGCCATTGCTATCGATGGTCCAGACCGTGTACCGGCCGCTGGAAGTATCCTTCCATGCGACTTCATAGCCGCTGCTGGTTGCCTCGGCGCCGATCGGCGTCCATGTGCCGAATTGCCCGGACACAAAGGCAACGCCATTGAATTTCAGTGATGGCCCTGAGCCGCCAGCAACGGGATTGAGGTAGTAGTCGCTGCCGACCTTCACAAGGCTGGTCGAACCAAAGGCTTCGATCGTGGCCGCCGTCGCAGCGGCGGCTCCGATAATGCCGTCACCGTTGAGGTCCTGTTGAAACTTGGTTTCTACAGACGCAAGGGTGGCGCTCGTGCCCGCAACATCAGCGGTGTTGGTAAGATAGTTGCCATTGCTGTCGATGGTCCAGACCGTGTACCGGCCGCTCGAAGT
>CAWEII010000006.1:0-34084 GCA_963809085.1 uncultured Actinomycetota bacterium
GTCGTCGCCGTGCCATATCTTGGACCGTCCGAGTACGACGCGAAGGCCGAGCTGAAGGAGATAGGTGGACAACAACACGGCGATGTCGGCTGCCGACCTGATCGAACTCAATCGCGACATCCAGGGCTCACCGACGATCCGGCTGCTGGCCACCTCAACCTGGGCGTGTACGCCACGCTGATGGAGCGCCACCTGAGCGACGGCGTGGTCGGCCGAAACCGAGCTGGTGGTCCGGCTCGAACGCGACCTGGACGAACTCGGAGCGCCCCGGCGGCGAGCAGTCCGGGCTGGCGCTGATCAAGTCGTGGGCCAGCCAGGGCTGGCTGCACCGGGTCGCCGACCAGCGCGCAGGCGTCGAGCGCAACCTCTGCTACCTGACCCAGGACGCGCGCCGGGCGCTGGACTTCCTGCGCGGCATGCGCCGCCAGGACACCATCGCCACCGGCGGCTCCATCAACGGCATCGCGTCGCGGCTCAAGCAGGTCGCCCTGCGCGTCGGCAACGATCCCGACCGGATCCGCGCGGGCATCGAGGCCGAGATCGCGGCGCTGCACGCCGAACTCGACGCACTCGACGGCGCCGAGGGCATCGCGGCCCGAGCCCGACATCACCGACATGTACGACGAGGCCCGCGCCATCGCCCTGCAGATGGAACGGCTGATCACCGACATCGGCCAGTACGGGACCATGATCGAGCAGGCCACCGCCGCGCTCGACGAGCCGATCGACAGCAACGTCGAATACCGCGACCGGCAGCGCCAGATGTACGCCGACTACCAGGCGGCCTGGGATTCGCAGGGCCGCGATTCGCACCGCGCGTTCCTGCGGATGATCAACGACCCCGATCAGCGCGCCGAGTTCGAGGCCGACATCGCCGCGGTCGCCGAGGCGCTGCCCGCACTCGACCCGGCGCTGCGCAAGGTGATGGCCGGCTTCTTCGAGCTGGTCGGCCATCAGATCGACGAGGTCGAACGCATCCAGCAGCGCTGCGCCCAGCGGGTCAAGCGGTTCACCGCCTTCGGCACCCTGGAGCAGAGCCGCGGCGTGGCGCGTCAGCTCAACGAGGCCATCGGCGCCGCCCGCGCCCTGCTGAAGGCGTCGCTGACCGACTCGCGCCTCGACCTCGAGCTCCCGCTGGCCCGCCACGCCATCAGCTCGGTCGGCGCGCTGAGCTTCCGGATCGGCGACCTGTCCAACCCGAGACCCGCCGCAGGCCGCCGACGGCGAGGTCGACCTGTCCAGCTTCGCCGCGCTGACCACCCAGGTCGACGCGCCCGCGATGTCGGAGATGATCAACACCGCGATCGCCGACGGCCCGCTGTCGCTGCCGGACGCCGTGGATGCTCTGCTCGGACACGGCGCCTACCTGGGCCACGTCATCGTGCTGTGGTCGTGGGCGCTCAAGCAGACCGTCCATCCCGACGACCGTACGGGCATCCGAATCGGTCACGGTCCGCTTCCAGTCGCTGGACGGACGCGACCGTGAGATGGAGGTTCCGCACCTGATGTTCACCGAACCGATCTCGAGCCTGCTGGGAGCCGCGTCGTGACCGCAGAGCGATCAGCCGTCGATTATCGGGGTTCTCCTCGCTGCCCCAGGTCGACCAGACGGCGCGCACCCCGCAGCAGCGCCGGCCCCGGTTCGACGGCGATGTCAGCGAGCTGCCCGACCGCGCGTGCTGGGCGCTGCAGCAGCTGCTGACCCGGCGCTACGTCAGCGCCGAATCCGATCGCGACCTCTACACCTGGGTGCTGGAGTACCGCGCCCAGCTCAGCGTCCGGCTGTCCGAACTGGACCTGCTGCTGCGCATCGTCGAGGGCGCCGAGAGAGGTCGCCTTCATCGAACAGGCCCGCTACGAATCTGCCAGGGGCGCCAAGCTTTTGCGTCGCGAACCGCTGGGCACCTACGACTCGATCCTCGCGCTGCACCTGGCCCAGATGATGCGCGCCTCCGGCGATCAGACCGTGCTGATCAGCCGCGACGAGGTGCACGGGCTGTTCTCCGGGGTGCTCAACGACATCGACCGCGACGCCGTCACGTTCACCGCCCGCATCGACGCCGCCATCGCCCGGCTGGCGGGCCTGGAGATCCTGCGCAAGAGCCGCGACGACGAGGACAGCTACACCGTCAGCCCGGTGATCACCGCGGTCATGACGGCGTCGGTGATCGCCGAGCTGCAGCAGCAGTTCGAGCTGCTGCTCAATGGCGGCGGCGTCGCCGAAGTCGATGGCGGCGGAGCCGAGGAAGACAGGAAGGGCAGTACTCGATGCCTGAGCAGTTCCACCTGTCCCGCCTGCAGGTCATCAACTGGGGTGTGTTCGACGGGTATCACACCATCCCGTTCAGCGAAGGCGGCGCACTGATCGCCGGCGCCTCCGGCAGCGGCAAATCCTCACTGCTGGACGCGATTTCGCTCGGATTCCTGCCGTTCAACCGCCGCAACTTCAACGCCTCCGGCGACAACTCGGCCGCCGGCTCCAGCGCGGGCCGACGCACCGTCGACAAGTACGTCCGCGGCGCCTGGGGTCAGCGCAGCGACGCGGTGCCAGCAAGGTCATGTACCTGCGCGGCGACGGCACCGCGTGGTCCGCGGTCGCCGTCACCTACACCAGCAACACCGGGCGCACCATCACCGGCCTGGTGCTCAAATGGCTCACCGGCGAGTCCCGTTCGGACTCCTCGAGCCGGTTCGTCCTGGCCGACGGCGACCGCGACATCGAGGACGTCTGCAACCGTTGGGCCTCCGGCCGCTTCGACGCGGGCGTCTTCAAGGACGACGACTGGCGGTTCTCCACCAAGGTCGAGTCGCAGTACCTCGCCCAGCTGTACGCCACCATCGGCATCCGCGCCTCCGATGCCGCCCAGCAGCTGCTCGGCAAGGCCAAGTCACTGAAAAGCGTTGGCGGACTGGAGCAGTTCGTCCGCGAGTTCATGCTCGACGAGCCCGGCAGCCTGACCCGGCTGCCCGAGGCGCTCAAGCAGATCGACCCCCTGGTCGACGCCCGCGAGCTGCTGGCCGTCGCGCAGCGCAAGCGCAAGATCCTCGGCGACATCGAGAAGATCCAGCAGCGCTACGCCTCGGAGTCCTCCGACCTGGGCATCATCGATCTGGTCGATCAGCCGATGGTGCGGGCGTACACCGATCACGTCCGGCTGGCGCAGTGCCCGGCGCAGATCGACGCGCTGGACGCCACCATCGACCAACTCGGCAACGAGTACGAGGACGTCACCCGCCAGCTCAATCTCGCCAAGGCCGAAGGGGATTCGCTCAACGCGCAGATCAGCGGGTCGAGCGCGAGCATCGGCCCGTTGCAGTCGCAGGTGGCCGCGCGCCGAGGCGCAGGCCGAGGAGGTGTCGCGGCGACGCGCCGCCTACGAGTCGATGATCACCGCGCAGGGCCTGGACGTCCCGGACACCGCCGACGAGTTCTGGAATCTGCGTGAGGAACTCACCGCGCCAGGCCACCGAACTGCTGGCCAAGCTCGACCGCGGCCGCGAGGCGTCCACCGACGCCGAGTACGCCCAGAAGGCCGCGCGGATCGCCCGCGACGACGCCGCAAAGGAATTGCGCCGCGTCGAGCACGTCGGCTCGGCGCTGCCGGAGTTCGCGATCACGATGCGCGAACACATCTGCGCCGCAGTGGGTGTCGACCCAGCCGAGCTGCCCTACATCGCCGAGCTGATGGACCTGCGGCCCGAGCAGAGCCGATGGCGCGTCGCGGTGGAGAAGGTGCTGCGCGGCGTCGGCCTGCGGCTGCTGGTCCCCGACCGCCACTACGCCGCGGTGCTGCGGTTCGTCAACGAGACCAACATGGGCGGCCGGCTGCAGCTGCACCACGTCCGCGCATCGCGCGAGCGGCACGCGAGGCCGAGCCGAACACGTTGGCGGGCAAGCTGTTCGTGGTCGACCCGACGCATGTCTGCGCCGCCGAGGCGGCCGACGTCATCGCCGCCGCCGGCGACCACATCTGCGTCGACACCCCCGACGTGTTCCCCGGTTCCGGCGCGCAGTCACCGACGCCGGGCTGTACAAGGACTCCGATCGGCTGGCCATCAAGGACGACCGGCGCCCGCTGCGGCAGTCCGACTACATCTACCAGGGTGACGTCGCCGCCAAGATCGACGCGCTGACCGTCGAACTCGCCAACGCCGAAGAGGCCTACCAGCAGGCCCGCCGGGCCGCCGACGACATCGCCGCCGAGCGCCAGCAGTGGCGGGACCGGGCCGCGGCATGCAAGGCGATCTGCGAGCAGTTCCCGCAGTGGAACCACATCGACACCGAGACCGCCGACGGGCACGCCGACCGGCTGCGCGAGCAGTACGAGCTGCTGCTGGCCGATCATCCCGACATCGAGGCGCTCAACGCTCGCGCCGATGAGTGCTGGGAGGAGATCCAGACACTGATGACCCGGCGCGGCGCCATCCAGACCCGCCGCGACGACCTCGACGGCCGGCGGACCCGGCTGCTGGAGTTGCAGGAGCGGCTGGCGCCGGCGTTCGTGTCGGAACCGCTGACGGAGTTGTTGCACCGCTACGCCGGCGACGTGCCGGTGGCGTTGGAGCTGCTCAACCCGGAGCCGCACCGCGAGGCGGTGTTCAACGCCATCCGCCGCGAACGCGAGCAACTGCGCGAAAGCCGCAGGCGCTCCTACGATGAGCTGGCCCGCATCCTCAACACGTTCGACACCGCGTTCCCCGACGCGATCCCCAACGACAGCGACGTGTTCGACGAGCGGGTGCACGACTACGTGGCGCTGTGCCGGCACATCGACGAGCGCGAGCTGCCCGAGGCCTACGAGCGGATGATGCGGCTGGTCACCGAACAGGCTCCGGACGCGATCCTCACCCTGCACCGGGTGGCCGAGCAGGAGACCCGTCGCATCAGCGAGCAGATCGACCGGGTCAACACCGGACTGGGCTCGGTGGAGTTCAACCGCGGCACCCGGCTGACCCTGCGGGCCACCCCGCGCAGCCTGACCGCGGTCGCCGAGCTCACCGAGATCGTCAGGGCCATCTCCCGCCGCATCGCCGAAGTCAGCCTGGGCGACAAGCAGGCGATCCTGGACCAGTACGCCGACATCCTGCGGCTGCGCAACCGGTTGGCGTCCACCGCGCCGGAGGACAAGGCGTGGACGCGTGACGCGTTGGACGTCCGCAACCGGTTCACCTTCGACTGCGCGGAGTGGGATGTCAGCACCGAGGAACTGATCCGCACGCACAGCAATGCCGGTGACAACTCCGGCGGCGAGCAGGAGAAGCTGATGGCGTTCTGCCTCGCCGGCGCGCTGAGCTTCAACCTGGCCAATCCCGAAAGTGGGGACAACAAGCCGGTTTTCGCGCAGCTGATGCTCGACGAGGCGTTCTCGAAGTCCGACCCGCAGTTCGCCCAGCAGGCGCTGCAGGCGTTCCGCAAGTTCGGCTTCCAGCTCGTCATCGTGGCCACCGTGCAGAACGCGACGACCATCCAGCCCTACATCGACAGCGTGGTGATGGTGTCGAAGAAGGAGGCCACCGGCCGCAACGCACGCCCGGTGGCGACCGTGGCCACCAAGACGATCTCGGACTTCACCGCCCTGCGGCAGGAGATGACGGTCTCCGCGGCCGCCGCGCGGGTGCCCGTGACGGTCTGACGGGGTGCGCGTCGGTCGGGCGCAGTACCGAGAACGGCCTTGGCTGCGGCAACAGCTCAGGGTGACGATGCCTTGAGTCGGGCGAGCAACTCAAGGGCGATGTCGCGCAGTTTGACGTTGCGCTTTGAGATTCAACGGTGAGTTTGGCGAACGCCTCTCGTGAATCGCAGCCGTGCAGCGCAATGAGGGCACCCTTGGCCATGTCGATGTCCGACCGCGACACCAGTGCCTGCTCGAGCTGGGTCACCGTCGAGCGCGAGTGCTGCCAACGGCCCGCGTTGGTGATCGCCTGGCCGGCCGCGGCGCTGTACAGCCGCATGAGTTCTTCGTCGAACGGGTCGAACGCGGATGCGGTGTCGCTGTAGATGTTGAGCGAGCCGACGAGTTCCTGTTCCTCGTTCACACCGCCCACCACGAGCGGGACGGACAGACTGGCCCGGATCCCGACTCGCTGCGCGGCTTCGACGAATTCTGGCCAGCGATGGCTGCGCTTCTTCATGACCGCTCGGACCGGTATGCGCGGACAGGCGGCCTCGAGGCACGGGCCCCGTCCCGACGCGTACTGCTGCGCATCGAGATCGTCGCCGGGTATCGGTACTGGCGGCGGTGCGCGCATCAGGCCAAGACAACACGGTGATGGTGACCGCGTCGGCGTTGGGGATTGCGGCGACGGCCGTCTTTGCCACCCGCGCCGCGATGAGGTCCAGCGGCTCCTCGGCGGCGAAGAGGTCTCGTAGACCTCGATCGCCCCGGCCGTGGTGAGCAGCCTGGTCAATGGTTCGATGTCATTCATCATGGTGCCCTTCGCCTAAAGCATGCGACTGCCGCTGCTACGGGCACACTGACCTCAGTGTATGCCCGATGACAGCGTCTGCGGGTGGCTCAGGGTCGTCTGATCACACGGTCTCGACGGCTGCACCTGTCCGGAGTCGTGCATCACACCCCGATTAGAAGCTCGTCCAAACGGGCAGCCTTCTCAACACCGACGGTCAACCTGCTGGTGGCTGATCGGCCTCATCATGACCGACGCCAACCCGAGACATCGCCGCCATGGGTTCTTGAAAATTGGGGAACGAAGAATGTTGTGGATCCTGGGGCAGTCCTGGGGCTTCATCTACCGCCCTGTGGGGTATCGCTCGTCACCTCAAGGATGCGGACCCGCCCCCGGTATGCACCGAAACATCGACTGCGAGTGCGCCGGTTTCGACCACGGGCATGCCGATCTAATAGTCAATGTCGGAAGTCACCGCGCTCGGCACTGTGCCGAACGCGGTGACCATGACCGCATGTCTGTCGCGAGTGCGTCGTCCTAGTTCTTTGCCCGTGCCGCTTGGCGTTTCTGCTTCTCTCGGCGTCGGCCAGTTCCTCGACGCGGTCGGCCTGTGCGCGTTTGTCGTGGCGTCGCGCCGCTTGGCGTCGGCATCGTCGAGCTTGGACTTGGCCGCAGCACGGGCCTTCTCCTCTGCGGCCCGAATACTGGCCTGCTCTGCGCGCTTGGCCTCCTCGGCCGACTTCTTGCGCTGGGCAGCCACCTCGTCGGCCTGACGCTTCGCCGCGGCGGTGCGTTTCTCGGCTGCCTCGGTGGCAGCGCGCTTGCGCTCTGCGGCAGCGGTCCGCGCTTCCTCGACCGCGTGCTCCTTGGCTGCGCGGGCCTCCTTCTGGTCCTCGATCGCCTCATCGCGCGTGGCCTTCAGCTCGGCATCGGCCTGCTGCTTCTTCTGGGTCGCATCCGCTTCCAGCGCAGCGGCACGACTGAGCGTGTCGCTGCGGTCGGCGAGAGCGCACCGCGCCTCCTCAGCCTCGAGTCGCCCAGCACAGTGCCGACGGTCGCGTCCAGCACGCCCAGCGAACGCTCGTAGAACAGCCGGGCGGGTGCTTCGGTACCCATCCGCGCCACCACCCGCTCCTCGAGCACCTGCAGCGGAAACCGGACGAGCTGGTACTGAAAACGCAAGACGGCGAACGGAACTCTGGTGATCCTCATTGTTGACTCCTGTGTCCTACCGGTGCTCAAGGCAGGTCGGCTTGGTTGGTCATACGGTCGGCACGCTGCCGCATCCGGTCGGCTTCGGTGAGCGCTCGTCCGCTGTCCTCGACGTGCGCCTGATGATCGTCGACGGCGTCGACGACGTCCCCGGCCGCAGCCCGCACCGTCCACGCGCTCTTGGGCCTTCGCCTGCTCCACCTCGCGCTGCGCGTCGAGTTCCGCCTGCGCCTTCTCCTGAACGGCCTCCGCGCTGGCCGGCCTGCTCGGCCGCGCGCTTCTGGGCGGCCTGCTGCGCCTCAACGGAGTCCTCCACCGCAGCGGTCCTGGCGTTCACCGCAACTCGCTCCTGCGGCGCCTTCCACGCTGGCTTCGGCGATCTCGCCGCGCGCTTGGGCGGCCTCCGCGTCGGCGACCGCCTCGACACCGTTGGCCTCCTTGCGCTCCTGGGCCTGGGTCTGCTCGAGCTGGCCCTCGGCGGTCAGGGAGTCATTGCCGAACACCGCGCCGGCCACCTCCTTGGCCTTGCCCTTGATCGAATCGATCAGACCCTTGCGCGCCTGGTCGGCCTTGTCATGCTCGGTCATCTGGTTCTTCTCCTAACAAGAGGAACAACTCGCAACGAGTGTCCCCGGGTGGTCGTGACATCGGCATTGGTCATGGGCTACTGACCGGGTTACTCGGCGTGCCAGCGTGCTGCCGACGCCGGCGAGAATCTGGCCGGCACGCTGCTGCTCGCCCTGCTGGGCGCCAAGCACGACGATTGCTCCGGTGAGCACCGGCAGCGCCCACTGCAGGTAGCGCAGTTGCTTCTGCGCGGCGGCGACATCATCGGGTGTGCCCGATGACGGTTCGGTCGCCCCGTCAACGGGGTGCCCGTCACCCCTGGCGGTCTTGGCACCAAGGAGCCCGCTGTAGACGGTGGCGCCCAGCGCAGCTCCGGTCAGCACGATCTTCGCCAAAGTATTGGCCGTGACACCGGACTGGTGCTTGGCGCGACCGCGGTTGGCGTAGAGGATGGCGCTGCCGCCGATCAGATGCGCCGATGGCGACGGCACTGACCGGAGCCCACTTCGCCCAGCCCACGGCCGCGACCCGGGCCCGGTCCTGCGAATCACGGACGGCGGCGGCCGCTCCGTTGACACCGACCGCTCCCATCAGCGAGCCACCAAACCACGCCGCGGCGCCGAGATCGTGAAAGAACGAACGACGGTATCCGTGGAGCGTATCAAGATCCTTACCATGCGTATTCCTCGAGCACCACAGCACCCGCACATTCGGGAAGCGCCGGGTCTGGACGCCATCGATGGGCGCCGAGCTGACCAGGTAGGATGCTCGGTCTGAGCCAATCGAAACCACCAGCTGCGTGTTCGATACGACGCCTGCCAAGTACCCGGCTGGTCTGCCGATGCGCACGTTTGCACCGCGATCGCCCGGGTCGGCACTTCAGCGGCTCGCCTTCACAATGAGGAGTACACGTCGGTGAACCACTCGTACGGCAACTTCATGATCACGTCGCATCACGTGCCGTCGGCACCCGGTGCAGCACATCGAGCACCACCGCAGCACCAGCGCTGCCTCTGCCGTGAGTCGAACGACCTCGCCGACACAGGCGCTCAGACGAACCACCAAGGAGAATCCTCTACTTGCACGCTCGAGCAGTTCATCAACGAGACCGCGCTCAACGCGGGCCGGATTCTCGGCGAGCGAGGGTCCGCAGCTGCATCGGGATTGTCGCTGAGCTGCATCGTGATGAGCGAACGCGTTTTCCACGCGCCGATGCGCGGGTGACGGCGATCGTCCGTCGGCCGCGCTCATCTGCTCGTCTCGACGCCCGATGATGCTCCGCCGAAGTCTCGAGCACCGTCGATGTACCCGGCATCGGCGGCAGGATCGTACCCGTTCCCTTCCCGTCCCACTGCGTTTGCTCGTTTGCGACCAGGGGTCGCGCGCGTGAGGCCACTTCGTCCCTTCCGGAAGCGCCCACCGCCATCCACGCTCCGCTGAAGGATGACGACGACGATGTCCTCACAAATGGAGCGCGGCACACGGTGTCCTCCGACAGCAGCCAGAATCGACCGAGGCACGGAAAGCGCCCGGACAGTTGACCGGCGCGGTCGTGATCGTCGCCTTGGTCTCGGCGGTCTCCGGCATGCTCTACGGCTACGACACGGGGATCATCTCGGGCGCGCTGCTGCAGATCACCAAGGACTTCGACATCGGCCGAGGCCTGGAAACAGGTGATCGCGGCCAGCATCCTGCTCGGCGCCGTCATCGGCGCGCTGACGTGCAGCTACCTGTCGGAGAGGCGCGGCCGCAAGGGCACGCTGTTGATGCTCGCCATCGTCTTCGTCGTCGGCGCACTGTGCGTGCGCGCTGTCACCCGACCCGGTCCTGCTGTCGCGTGGCGGCTCGTCCTCGGCTTCGCGGTCGGCGGCGCGACGCAGACCGCCCCGATGTACGTCGCCGAACTGGCGCCGCCGAAGTACCGCGGCCGCCTGGTCTCTGCTTCCAGATCGCGATCGGGGTCGGCATCGTGATCGCGACCATCGTCGGTGCGTCGCGAGTCGATCCCGTGGCGGTGGTCGATCGGCGCCGCCGCCGTGCCCGCCGCGATCATGCTCGGTCTGCTGCTGCGGCTGCCCGGAGAGCCCGCGGTGGCTGATCAAGCGACGACGACAGCGATAAGGCCCGCGACGTACTTGGACCGCGTGCGCCGCCCGGCTACGACGTCGACGGGCGAGCTCGACGAGATGGCCGAACTGGCCCGCAAGGAGAAGACGGCGAAGACCCGCGGCTGGTCCGGGCTGCGCGCAGGCGTGGGTGCGGCCGGCGCTGATCCTCGGTTGCGGCATCGCGATCTTCACCCAGCTCAGCGGCATCGAGATGATCATCTACTACTCGCCGACGATCCTGACCGACAACGGGTTCTCCGACTCCGTCGCGCTGCAGGTGTCGGTCGCGCTGGGCGTGAGCTACCTCGTCGCTCAGACTGGTCGGCCTGACGATCATCGACAAGGTCGGCCGCCGGCGGCTGACCCTGATCATGATTCCGGGTGCGGCGCTGAGCCTATTCGTCCTGGGCACGCTCTTCGTCACCGGCAACAGCGGCACGGGAACGTGCCGTTCATCATCGCCTGCCTCGTCGTCTTCATGCTCTTCAACGCCGGCGGCCTGCAGCTGATGGGCTGGCTGACCGGCTCGGAGACCTACCCGCTGGCGGTCCGCGGCCAGCCGGCACCGCCGCCCAGTCCGCCGCGCTGTGGGGCACCAACCTGCTCATCACGCTTGACGCTGCTCACGCTGATCAGCGGAATCGGCGTGGGACCGGCGATGTGGCTCTACGGATTATTCAACGTCGCCGCTTGGATATTCGTCTACTTCCGGATGCCGGACCTCACCGGCAAGAGCCTGGAGGAGATCGAGGGCAAGCTCAGCGACGGAAAGTTTCGGCCGCCGACTTCGCTCGGTCGATCCGCGCCCGAACCAACCGCTTGAACAGCCGAACCGCGAGCGTCAGAGACCCTCTCCAATGTCCTTCCACAGCTGAAATGATTCGGCCCGTCTCATCGACACCGACCACCGCCACGGCCTCCGTGCCCTCGCATTCCGAAGCGAATCCGTGCACGACCGCCATGATTTTTGGGAGCGGTGCGGACGTCGCGTGCGCTGAGAAGTTGCTGTGCCCTGCCCAATTCGTCCACACGGGGTGTCAACCGTCGTACGCTGCATTTAGGTTGATTGCACAGCCCTCGGTGACGTCGCCAGCCCCACCAGCGAGCCGAAGTCTTCTCACAGCGTGCCGCTGTCGACGTGACCAGAACCAGCATCACGTTGCGTCGGGAGGTCGGCCATGACCACTGTCGGATTCCGTTCGCGGAGCCTGCTCGGGAGCGTGGGCGACGGGGCGGAGTCATCCGGCAGGGCGCGTTATTCCGCTCACCTCTATTTCCCGGCACTGCTGATCGTCACCGTCGAGGGTGAGGTCGACGCGGCCAACCGCCGAGATCTGGGTCGGTACATCGAGCGTGAGCTCCGCCCGACCACCCAACTGCTGCTCGACATGCGCGCAGTGGAGTTCTTCGGCGCGCAGGGATTCTCGGCGCTGCACTTCGTCAGCGTGTGCTGCAACCGCTTCGACGTCGACTGGGTCGTCGTCGGTAGCCGCTGTGTCCTGAGGCTCCTCGGCATCCTCGACCCCGACCAGGAACTGCCCCTGGCCGACGACTTCGACTCGGCGTGCCAGCACCTCGAACATCTCGTGTGTCGCCGCTATCCGATTCCCGGCGCCGACGTCCGCCAGAACGGATTCAATTGAGACGCCACCGGGAGTGAGGGCGCCCGGGAAGGATATTCCTCGACCATGGGACACCCGAGATCACCGCGTTCTTCGTCGCGGTGTTCCCCGGCAACCTGGCCGAGTTCATCCAGAGCGCGATGGTTTCGGTCTCGACACCGACGCTCGTCGGTTCGTGCGTCTGCTCTTCCAGCCGGTGCTGGTGATGGGCGCTGTGGTCGACGGCGGTGCCCGGCGGATCCCGCTGATCCCCTGAGTGGTTTCGTGCCCCACCGCCCGGGTAACACCGCGCCAACAGCCAACCAGCGGACGGATGGGAAACCCATGAGCCTCACCTCGAAGGCGTTGTACATGCCGTTGTCGATCGGGACCAGCGTCGCGGGCGGGTTGCTTGCCGGCGCCGCGTTCAACCAGATCTGGAAACGCGTCGGCGACACCGGCCGAACACCCCCGGATCCCAAGGACCTCAACCGCTCCACGACTGCCGCGCTGTCTGCCGCCGCCCTTCAGGGTCTGGTGTTCGGACTGGTGCGCGCGGCCGTCGACCGCGCCGGCGCCCGAAGCTATCTGGCGCTGACCCACGAGTCACCGACCTAGCCGGCCCCGCAGACCGCGATGAGGGCCCGGCGCGTCCGCTCGAACTGCGCGACGACGACTAGTCCGGCGGGTTTTGCGCCCGACCGCAACGGTAATCCACTTACACATGCGTCAGATCATGGAGCGAGAGGACAAGTGGGACGTCGACGACCGCTTCGTCCTGCCCGACCTCGAACGTGTCGTGGACGGCGCCACCGTCCAGCACGACACCGTCGACTTGACCAGTACCTACTACGACACGACCGATCGCGATCTTCAGGCGTGCGGGATCCTGGTGCGCCGCCGCGACGGTGACGACGACACCGGATGGCAAGTCAAGATCCCAGCCGACGGCGGCCGCACCGAACTGCACTGGCCGCTGTCCGACCGTGCGCCGATCGAGCTGACGGACCTGCTGACCGGAATCACCGCCGGTCGCCCGCTGTCCGAACTTGCCACCATCCACACCGTGCGCGAGCGCTATCGGATCACCGAACCGGTGGCCCGCCAGGTGCTCGCCGAAGTCGCCGACGATCACGTACGCGCGTCGATCGGGGACCGGCTGCTCGCCTGGCGTGAGGTCGAGGTGGAACTCGGCACCGCCGAACTCCCGCCGCGGCGGCTGACCAAGAGGTTGATCGCGGCCGGTGCCCGCCCGTCGCGCTACCCGTCCAAACTCGCCCATGCCGTGCCTCCACGTGACGCTCCAGCGGGACCGGCAGGTGACTCCGCGCTCACCGAATACCTGAGCACCCAAATCGACCAGATCATCGCAGGCGACCTCGGGCTGCGCCGCCACCACGACCCCATTCACGACACCCGTGTGGCGATCCGGCGGTTGCGCAGCACTCTGCGCGTCTTCAGCCAACTTCTCGATCACGGCGACGTCGGCGACATGGACGGCGAGTTGAAGTGGTTCGCCGGGTTGCTCGGCGAGGTGCGTGACTGCCAGGTTCAGCAGCGCCGTTTCCTGGCTGCGCTCGACGACATGCCCGACGAACTGGTGCTTGGGCCGGTACGCGCCAGGATCCGCACTGATCTGCAGTCGATCGAACTACCCGCCCGCACCCGTGTCGCAGAGGCCATGAGCAGTGAGCGATACCTGACGGTGATGGCGAAGCTTCGACGGTGGCGTGCCGCCGCCCCGCTCTCACCCGACGTCACCGACGGCGCATTCGAAAAGCGCGCCCGCAAGGCCGCGCGCAAGGCCGACAAGCGGCTGGCTTCCGGCGTCGAATCCGGCGACGGAGCCGAACTCCACCGCGCCCGCAAGGCCGCCAAACGCGCGCGGTACGCCGCAGAACTGCTCAGGCCGGTCTCCGGCAAGGAGGCCAGCCGGAAGGTGAAGCACTACAAGCGGATTCAGTCGGTCCTCGGTGATCACCAGGACACCGTCGTGGCCCGCACAGCGCTGCGCCGCATGGGCACCACCGCGGGCACCGCGGCCGGAGAGAACGGATTCACGTTCGGGCTGATGTTCGCGCGCGAACAACGCCTCGCGCGCCAATCACGCCGCGACGCCCGCGCCCTGTTGTGAGACCGCGCCCTGCAAAGGGGCGGGCGTCCAGGGCACGCGCTCAGGGCGATTCGGGACGTACCAACGCATCGACATCTCTCACCGTGACGGCGTCCATCTTTGCGCTGTCGCAGAATATCTATGGCTGATAACATAGATATTCATACTGGTGATCATGTTAGATCATCGCCAGAACCAGATCGGCACGAATGAAAGGCAGCGTTGAACGACGAATCTTCATCCCGCGCGCGGCGTGGCGTCTACAGCATCTCGGTGACCTCCGAGCTATCCGGTGTGAGCCCCCAGACCCTGCGTCTCTACGAAAGTCGCGGATTGCTCACCCCGGCACGCACCGGGGGCGGTACCCGGCGGTACAGCGACGACGATCTAGATCGGGTCGCCCGAATCGCGGAGCTCCTCGCAAGTGGAGTCAACCTCGCCGGTGTTGGTCAGATCCTCGGCCTGGAAGCGCGCAACACCGTATTGCAATCCAACATCTCCCAGCTCGAATCGGACAACGCCGAGCTCCGGTCCCGCCGACCGCGACGCACGAACCGACTCCAGAACAGGAACGACTGACCGCCATCTCGTCAGTTCGTCCAGGCATATCGCAGGAGGCTGTGATGTACGTCCAAGATCCGACCGCAGGACTCGCCGCGACGCCAGACGCCCCGTCGTCACACTTCGAGCGCGTCGGGAGTTTTCGCTATCTCATCGCCGATGACCAGTGGGAGTGGTCGGACGAGGTCGCGCGGATGCACGGATACCGACCTGGGACAGTCACTCCCACAACCGAACTCATCCTGTCGCACAAGCATCCCGAGGACAAGCCCGCAGTATCCGAAATCATCGATCAGGTCCATCGGCACGAGGCGCCGTTCAGCAGTCGGCACCGCATCCTCGACACCGAAGGCAACGTCCGCGTCGTGGTGGTGCTCGGCGAACGCCTCACCGAGGCCGACGGCCGGGTCATCGGCACGACCGGTTTCTACATCGACATCACCGATGCCTCAGATGCCGACGTTCAGCGCACGGTCTCGGACAGAGTCGCAACCATTGAGATGAACCGGGCGGTCATCAACCAAGCGATCGGCATTTTGATGTGGACGTACGGAGTCTCTGCCGAGCGAGCATTCGAGGTCCTGGCTTGGCGCTCGAAGGAGACGAACGTCAAACTGCGTCACATCGCCGAGCAATTCGTCAGGGAGGTGTCCGCGGCGCCACCGTCAGCCGACGCCCGCGCGGCTGTCGACCGTGCCCTCCTGACCGCGCACGAGCGAATTGCCAGTTAGTTCGTCGGCTGACCGCGGCCATCGCGGACGGCAGTCATGGCGCGTCCAGGCTTGCAATCACCGTCCGGACGTAGTGCCGCCGGCCGCGGAGGGCGCGCGCCGCGACTAGCGTGGGCCCATTCTGGGGTTGAAACGTTTCGAGAGGCGATGCGCGGAGATGACGACGCAAAGAGTGTGCTTTCTGCTTCGACTCAAACCGGACCGGGTGCAGGACTATCTCGCTGCGCACCAGCACGTCTGGCCCGACATGCTCGAGGCCTTGACGGCCGCGGGATGGCGCAACTATTCGCTGTTCCTCAGGGAGAGTGACGGATTGGTGGTCGGTTACCTCGAAACCGACGACTTCGCCGCCGCCCAACGACGCATGGCCGAGACCGAGGTCAACGCGCGCTGGCAGGCCGGCATGGCCGAGTACTTCCTCAGCGACGACGAGGCGAACCCCGACGAGCAGATGCGGCCGCTGTCCGAGTACTTCCACCTCGAGTGAGGTTCCGCTCGATCTCGGCCAGCCACCATTTGTTTCAGCGCGAAATGTGAACGACATCCCAGGTAGACGCGGCGCCGGTGCGGCAGGACTTCCGTCATCCGATGTTGCGGCGTTGACTGACTAACAATGGCGCGCTATGGTGACCCCACTCACTTTTTGAAACGTTTCAACTGAGAGGCGACCATGATGGCAACCGGGACGATCCAAGGAACGGCATCGTGAAACTGGGGGCAAAGGCCACCACGGGCTGGCGGGCGACGATCTCGGTGGCGATGTCGAACTACATCGAGGCCGGTTCCATCATCGCCATCGCCACGAGCCTCGGCTTCTGGCAGGCCCAGTTCGGCATCAGCGACTTCGCGGTCGGGTTACTGGCAGCGCTGAGCGCCAACGCCTTTGGCGCAGCGATCGGCGCCGGCCTCGGTGGCCCGTTGTGTGACCGCTTCGGCCGCAAGGCGATCTACACCTACGACTTGGTCGTCTACATGGTGGGCGTTCTCATCGCGGCATTCGCAATGAACTTCACCATGCTGTTGGCGGCGTTCGTCATCACCGGCATCGCCGTCGGTGCCGGCATCCCCGCCTCCTGGACCTACATCGCCGAGCAGGCCCCCGCGATCGAGCGGGCCCGCCACGTCGGCACCGCCCAGCTGGCCTGGTCGGTGGGCCCGCTGATCGGATTCGCACTGGCCGCCGGACTCGCGCCGCTGGGACTGCTGGGATCGCGGCTCATCTTCCTGCATCTGTTCGTCGTCGCCGCCGTCGTCTGGTGGATCCGCCAGGGATTGGCCGAATCGCAGATCTGGAAGGACGAGGCACGCGATGCCAGCAAGGCCGAGCTCGCGGCGTCGAAGATCGGCGCCAGCGGACTCCGCGGCCTGTTCTCCCGCCGCGTCAACATCATGGCCCTGCTGGTCTTGATCGGGATCTACGGCTTCTGGAACACCGTCGCGGGACAGGCAGGCATCTTCATGCCCCGCGTCTACGAGACAGCCGGCCTGCACAGCGCAGTCCAGCAGGACCTGCTGCAAGTCCTGGTCTGGGGCTGCACGGTGGCCGCGACGTACTTCGGGTTCATGAAGTTCGCCGACGGGATGTCGCAACGACTGCTGTACGTGATCGGTGCGGCGCTGGGCATTCTCGCCTGGATCATCCTGGTGACGTTCACCGATTCCGGCATGCCCACGCTGCTGGTATTCGCGGTCTGCTGGGGCATCTCCAGCGGCATCGGCGCACAAGCGTTCTACGGCCTGTGGGCCAGCGAGCTGTTCGCCACCCCGTACCGCGCGAGCGCGCAGGGCTTCATGTTCTTCGTCGTGCGGACGGCCTGCGGGCTGCTGAGCTTCTTCTTCCCCACCCTGCTCGCGGCGACCGGCCTCACGGTCGTTGCCCTGATCCTGGTCGGACTGCTGAGCGTCGCACTGGTCATCGGGGCCATCTGGGCCCCGAAGACGCAGGGCAAGACACTCAAGCAGATCGAGACGGAGCGGTACGGTGAACCCATCTCCCCCGACCTGGCCGAGGAGGACTTCCTGACCTCGGCGCCCGTGATTGCCAAGGGAGGCAACTGATATGACGACGAGTGGCTTCGGCTCCGCCGTGGACGACCTGTCCATCGAACTACCGTCCTGGGCCTTCGGAAACTCCGGCACCCGATTCAGGGTCTTCGGAACCCCGGGCACACCGCGCGACATCCGGGAGAAGATCGCCGATGCCGCCACCGTCCACCGATTCACCGGGCTGGCTCCCGCTGTCGCACTGCACATCCCGTGGGACAAGGTCGACGACTACCGGGCGCTGACCGATTACGCCGGCGACCTCGGAGTCCGGATCGGGACCGTCAACTCCAATACCTTCCAAGATGACGACTACAAGTTCGGCAGCCTCACGCACGTCGAAAAGACGGTGCGACAGAAGGCCATCGAACACCACCTGGACTGCCTGGAGGTGATGGACCAGACGGGCTCGCGGGACCTGAAGATCTGGCTGGCAGACGGCACCAACTACCCCGGCCAGGGCAACATCCGCGGACGCCAGGAACGCCTGGCCGAGTCACTGGCCACCATCTATCAGCACGTGGGTCCGAATCAGCGCATGGTGCTGGAGTACAAGTTCTTCGAGCCGGCCTTCTACGTGACGGACGTGCCGGACTGGGGCACCGCCTACGCGCACGTCAGCGAGCTCGGCGACCGCGCGATGGTGTGCCTGGACACCGGACACCACGCACCGGGCACCAACATCGAGTTCATCGTCGCCCAGTTGATGCGGCTGCGGAAGCTCGGCTCGTTCGACTTCAACTCACGGTTCTACGCCGACGACGATCTGATCGTCGGAGCGGCCGACCCGTTCCAGCTGTTCCGGATCATGTTCGAACTCCTCGACGCCGGCGGCCTGGCACCCGATTCCGGTGTGGCGCTGATGCTCGACCAGTGCCACAACGTGGAGGCCAAGATCCCCGGACAGATCCGGTCAGTCCTCAACGTCCAGGAGATGACGGCCCGCGCGGCGTCAGTCGACACCGACGCGCTGACCGCCGCGCAGGAAGCCTGTGACGTGTTGGGCGCCAACGACATCCTGATGGACGCGTTCTACACCGACGTGCGAACGCGGCTGGCGGACTGGCGCGCGCAGCGCGGACTGCCCGAAAACCCGATGCGCGCATTCGCCGAGTCCGGCTACCAGGATCGGATCGTCGCCGAACGCGTCGGCGGCACCCAATCCGCCTGGGGCGCCTGACTCCGCACGAGAACAGCCCCCTTCGAAGATCGACGACACCAAGGAACGTCATGACACACTCCGCAGTCACCGCCCTGATCGCCCGTTCCAACCGGCTCGGCGCCGACCCGAAGAACACCAACTATGCCGGCGGGAACACCTCGGCGAAGGGCTCGGACACCGATCCCGCGACCGGTGAGCCCATTGACCTCATGTGGGTCAAGGGATCCGGTGGTGACCTCGGCACGCTGACCGAACAGGGCCTGGCCGTGCTGCGGCTGGACCGGATGCGCGCGCTGGTCGACGTCTATCCCGGGCCCGAACGGGAAGACGAGATGGTCGGCCTGTTCGACTACACGCTGCACGGCCGCGGCGGCGCGGCACCATCCATCGACACGGCGATGCACGGCCTGGTCGACGCCGACCACGTCGACCATCTGCACCCCGACTCCGGCATCGCGATTGCCACCGCCGCTGACGGCGAGGCACTGACCAAGCAGGTCTACGGCGACCGCGTGGTGTGGATTCCATGGCGACGCCCGGGCTTTCAGCTCGGGCTGGACATCGCCGACGTACAGAAGCGCAACCCACAGGCGATCGGAACGATCCTCGGCGGCCACGGCATCACGGCATGGGGAAACACCTCGGAGGAAGCCGAGGCCAACTCGCTGGAGATCATCGCAACGGCAGAGCGCTACATCGATCAGAACGGCCGAACCCAACCGTTCGGGCCGCCGATCGCCGGGTACCAACCCCTCGAAGCCGACGAGCGGCGCGCCAAAGCCGCCGCGCTCGCGCCCTTCCTGCGCGGCCTGGCATCCACCGACCACGCGCAGGTGGGGCACTTCACCGACACTCCCGCCGTCTTGGACTTCCTCGCTGCGACAGAGCATCCGAGGCTGGCTGCGCTGGGCACCAGCTGCCCCGATCACTTCCTGCGGACCAAGGTCAAGCCACTGGTGCTCGACCTGCCGTCGGGTGCAGGCGTCGAGGAATCGAAGACCCGCCTCGCGGAGCTACACGCTCGATACCGCGACGACTACCGCGCGTACTACGAGCGGCACGCAGAAGAGGGATCGCCTGCGATGCGCGGCGCCGATCCCGCCATCGTGTTGATCCCCGGCGTCGGGATGTTCAGCTACGGCAAGGACAAGCAGACCGCACGGGTGGCGGGCGAGTTCTACCTCAACGCGATCAACGTGATGCGCGGCGCCGAAGCGATCTCGCGATACCAGCCCATCGACGAATCCGAGAAGTTCCGCATCGAATACTGGGCCCTGGAAGAGGCCAAGCTCGCGCGGATGCCCAAGCCGAAACCCTTGGCCACCCGCATCGCCCTCGTCACGGGTGCGGCATCGGGAATCGGCAAGGCCATTGCGACGCGCCTGGCCGCCGAAGGTGCGTGCGTGATGATCGCCGACCTCGACGCCGACAAAGCGCGTGCTGCGGCCTCAGAAATTAGCACGGCGATCGGCAATGCCGACGTAGCCGTAGGGATCGCGGCCGACGTCACCGACGAAGCAGCCGTCCAGGAGGCGATCGATGCCACCGTCCTGGCCTTCGGCGGGATCGACATCGTCGTCAACAACGCCGGCCTTTCACTGTCGAAATCGCTGCTGGAAACCACCGCAGCGGACTGGGATCTGCAGCACAACGTCATGGCTCGCGGTTCCTTCCTGGTCTCGCGTGCGGCCGCGAAAGCGCTCATCGACCAGAAGTTGGGCGGCGACATCATCTACATCTCGTCGAAGAACTCGGTGTTCGCCGGGCCCAACAACATCGCCTACTCGGCGACGAAAGCCGATCAGGCACACCAGGTCCGATTACTCGCAGCGGAGCTCGGCGAGTACGGCATCAAGGTCAACGGCATCAACCCCGACGGCGTCGTGCGTGGTTCCGGCATCTTCGCGGGTGGCTGGGGCGCCAAGCGCGCTGCCGTCTACGGCGTTCCCGAGGAGGAGCTCGGCTCGTACTACGCTCAGCGCACGTTGCTCAAACGTGAGGTTCTGCCGGAGAACATCGCCAACGCTGCGTTCGTGCTGTGCACCTCGGACTTCTCGCACACCACCGGCCTGCACGTGCCGGTCGACGCCGGCGTCGCGGCGGCGTTCCTGCGATGACCGGCCGCACCGGCCGTCTCGCCGCGGTGGACCTCGGTGCCACCAGCGGACGGGTCATGCTCGCCACGGTCGGTCCGAAGACACTGGACATCCGACCAGTGACCCGGTTCGCCAACGATCCGGTCTACCTGTGGAATGGCCAGCGCGCCGCGATGCACTGGGACCTGCCCGGGCTGTTCCACCACGCGTGCAGTGGCCTTGCGGAGGCACTCCGCGAGGCCCCGGACGTGATCGGCATCGGGGTCGACTCCTGGGCCGTCGACTACGGGCTCCTCCGCAACGGATCCCTCGCCGGCCTTCCCCATCATTACCGCGACACCCGGTGCGATGCAGGCGTCGACATCGTGCACGCGAAGGTGTCGCAGCAGGATCTGCATGCCCGCAACGGGCTACAGTTCCTGCCCTTCAATACGGTCTATCAGCTGGCCTCCGACGAACGCGACGGGACACTCGAGGTCGCCGATACCGCACTGCTCGTACCCGACCTCATCGGATACTGGCTGACCGGTCGGACCATCACCGAGCGCACCAACGCCTCCACCACCGGACTGCTGGGAATCGACGGCCGATGGGATGATGAGCTGATGAACACGCTGGGCATACCCGCCGGGCTGTTTCCCGCCGTCGTGGATCCGGGGACCGATCTTGGGCCGATTCTGCCGGACCTCGCATCGAGGTTCGGCCTGGCCGGCGAGCCGCACGTCAGTGCCGTTGCATCGCACGACACCGCCTCGGCGGTGGTCGCCATCCCGATGGCCGCGGAATCGGCCGTCTACATCTCCTGTGGCACTTGGGGATTGGTGGGAGTCGAGCTGACCCACCCAGTGGTGACCGAGGCCTCCAGGTCGGCCAACTTCACCAATGAGGTCGGCGCTGACGGCCGAATCCGGTTCCTGCGCAATGTCATGGGCCTGTGGCTGCTCAGTGAATCGATCCGGCACTGGGAGCGTGACGGCACGCGTATCGACCTCGCCGAACTCCTCGAGCAGGCCGCTGCCTGCCCATCTCCGACCGACGGTGTTCGACACCGACGACACCTCCTTCCAGACGCCAGGGGACATGCCCGGCCGCATCGGCGCGTGGTACACCGAGCGGGGTCTGGCCGCCCCCAGCACCAAGGCGGAGACGGCGAGAGCGATCGTGGAAAGCCTCGCCGCCGCCTTCGCCGACAGTGTCGAGGCGGCGTCGGCGCTTTCCGGCGTCCCCGCCAAGACGGTGCACGTCGTCGGCGGGGGCGCCCAGAACCGGCTGCTCTGCCAGAGCGTTGCCGACCGGGTCGGCGTCCCAGTGCTCGCGGGCCCCGTCGAGGCCACCGCACTCGGCAACGTGCTGATCCAGGCCCGCACGCACGGGTTGCTCACCGGCGATCTGGAATCGCTGCGCGCCAACGTAACCGGCTCCGCACTCGTCGCCCGCTACACGCCGCGCCAATCGCAGGCACGAAGCGGACATCGCATGCCAGACCAATCACCAGCAGGAAGGGCCTGACCATGAAGCGCCAAATCCCGAAGGTCGCCGATCTGGCGCCGTTGATGCAGTTCAAGAAACCACAGTTGAACGCCAAGACGCGGCGTCTGGAGAAGGCGTTGACCATCGAGGACCTGCGCCGTATCGCCAAACGGCGTACGCCCAAGGCGGCGTTCGACTACACCGACGGATCGGCCGAAGCCGAACTGTCCATCGCACGCGCACGACAAGCGTTCTCCGACATCGAGTTCCAGCCGGCCATCCTGCGCGACGTGTCCAAACGTGAATACCGGATGGCAGGTACTCGGCGCCCCGGTCGCCCAACCCTTCGGGATCGCCCCCACCGGCTTCACCCGCATGATGCAGACCGAGGGCGAGATCGCCGGGGCCCGGGTCGCAGGCCGGGCGGGCATCCCGTTCTCCCTGTCCACCATGGGAACCACTTCCATCGAGGACGTCGCGCACGCCAACCCTCGTGGCCGCAACTGGTTTCAGCTCTACATGTGGAAGGACCGCGACCGGTCCATGGCGCTCGTCGAGCGCGCCGCCGCGGCGGGCTACGACACCTTGCTGGCCACCGTCGACGTACCCGTGGCCGGGGCACGCCTGCGCGACAAACGCAACGGCATGTCGATCCCGCCCGCGCTGACCCTCGGCACCATCGCCAACGCGCTACCCCGCCCGCAATGGTGGATCGACTTCCTGACCACCGAACCGCTGGCGTTCGCGTCGCTGGATCGCTGGTCGGGGACCGTCGCCGAACTGCTCGACTCCATGTTCGACCCGACCGTCACCTTCGAGGACCTGGCCTGGATCAAAGCCCAGTGGCCGGGCAAGTTCGTCGTCAAGGGCATCCAAACCGTCGCGGACGCCCGCAGAGTCGTCGACGTCGGAGTCGACGGCATCCTGCTGTCCAACCACGGCGGCCGCCAACTCGACCGCGCCCCAGTTCCGTTCCATCTGCTACCCGACGTCGTCGCCGAAGTCGGCAACGACACCGAGATCATGTTGGACACCGGCATCATGTCCGGCGCCGACATCGTCGCCGCGATCGCACTCGGAGCCAGGTTCACACTGGTCGGCCGCGCGTACCTGTACGGGTTGATGGCAGGCGGCGAGGCGGGCGTGGACCGCGCCGTGACCATCCTGTCCGAACAAGTCGCGCGCACCATGCGCCTCCTCGGCGTCACCTGCCTGGAGGAGCTGACTCCCGCGCACGTCACGCAACTCGTCAGGCTGGCCCCGCGCCCCCGCGGGGCAGACCATCTGGTGAGGTAGGCCGACGAACCACCAAGGCAGGAGGGGGCCAGATGGCAGCCGGAATGCGTGACGTTGCCGCCGCGGCATCGGTCTCCGTCGGCACGGTGTCCAACGTCCTCAACGCCCCCCACAAGGTCGCTCCCGCCACCGTCGCCCGCGTGCACGCCGCGATCGACGACCTCGGCTTCGTCCGCAACGACGCGGCCCGCCAATTGAAGGCTCAACGATCCCGGTGCGTGGCACTGCTCGTCCTCGACGTCGGCAACCCGTTCTTCACCGACCTCGCGCGCGGCGCCGAACGTCGCGCTGCGCAACTCAATCTGACTGTGCTGCTTGGCACTTCCGACGACGACGCCGGCAGGGAACGTTCCTACATCGACACCTTCGACGAGCAGCGGGTGTTCGGCCTGCTGGTATCCCCGGTCAGCGACGACCTGAGCCGGATGCAGGCCCTGCACAACCGCGGCACCCCCGTCGTTCTCGTCGACCGCGACGCCACCGGCACCCCGTTCTCGTCGGTCGCGGTCGACGACGTCGCCGGTGGCCGGCTTGCGGCGGGCCACCTGTGCGCAACCGGTCGGCGCAAGCTGGCATTCGTTGGCGGCCCCCTCACCTTGCGCCAGGTCAGAGACCGGTTGCGCGGCGCACGGGAGGCAGTGGAGGAATCTGGGGGCGCCTCCCTGGAAGTGATCAACACCGCCGAGCTCAGTGTGCTGGCCGGACGCTCGGTCGGCGAGCAACTGCGCGCACGGCGACCCGAGGAACGGCCCGACGCGGTGTTCTGCGCCAACGACCTGCTGGCCATCGGTGTCCTGCAAGCTCTTACGCTGATGGGCGACCAGCGAGTGCCCCGCGACATCGCGCTGATCGGCTACGACGACATCGATTTCGCTCGCTCTGCGGTGATCCCCCTGTCCTCGATCCGCCAACCGAGCACGCAGATCGGCACCGCAGCCGTCGATCTGTTGGCCGCGGCAGCCGACGTCGACCGCGTTCCCCAGCACATCGTCTATCAGCCTGAGCTCGTCATCCGGGCTTCCACGGACACTTCCTGATCGCCAGGTTCGCGCCCTCGTCGCAAGGCGGCGCGGGGTGCGCGGCGGCACCGAGGAGCGTCACCCCGGGCACGCGGTTCCATCGGTGAGCTTCCGGGAGGGCGTGGATCGGTCGCGGTAGCGGTGCGGTGTCGCCGTCGATGACCAACGCGGTGAGCGCCGGCGCCGACCGCCTTGGCAGCCGCGGAGTGCCCCGGTCGGCGTCGCACCGGTGGTCTCGATGAACGCCCGCACCGACGATCGTGACCGGTGTCGTCATCGCGTTCCTTCGGCTAGTCCGACCGGAATTGTTCCAAACTCGTCTTGGAACACCGTTCCAGCTGTGCGACGTGGCGCTCCCTTGCACTGGACGGTGTCATCAGCTTGGTGACGCACAATCGAGCGATGCAGGTGGCAGCGTTGGCGGCAGGTGCCGCCCGCTTTCTCGTCGATTCCGATCCCGGCAGGCTGCGCCTGCGCAGCGCTGCGGCGACGACGCTGTCTCTCGTTCTCGCAATCGTCGCAATGCTGGCGTTCACCCGCTTCGCCCATCAGCCGGTCACGGTGGCCATGCTCGGCACGATCGTGGCGATGCAATCGTCAGCGGCGGTCAAGGATCGACGACAACACAGCCGGGTCGTCACCATGTTGCTGCTGTTCTTTCCGGCAGTGGGGGCAGTGGCGTTGGCGGCACTTCTGTCGCCATTCGGCTGGGTCGCCGACGTCGGCTTCATCGCGGTGCTCTTCACCGCGGTGTGGGTTCGTCGGTTCGGGCCGCGTGGCAACGCCCTGGGAATGGTGGCGTTCATCTCGTATTTCTTCACACTGTTCCTGCGAGCATCGCCTGGTGAGATTCCAGTACTGGCCGTCGCGGTCGCCGTCGGGCTCAGTGCTTCGCTGTTCGTCCGGACGCTGATTCTTCCCGACCGTCCCCTGGCCGAGATGCGCCATTTGCTCCGGGCACTACGGGGAGCGTCGATCTCCGTGTTGGACACCGTGCTGGACACCGCCACCGATCGTGGCGAGCATGACCTGGCCGCGTTCCGGCGCCGACTGGACAAGCTAGGCGAAACGGCCCTGATGATCGACGACTGGCTCGATCGTCACGACGCGGCGCAAACGCTCAGCATCACCAGCGAGGATCTTGCGCTGGCGGTCTTCGACGCTCAGATCGCCATGGAGCAACTGGTGAGCATGCTCTGGGCGCTCGACGCGGCCGAGGCATGGCCGAGCGGACTCGAGGACGCGATCGGATCCCTACGGACATGCTTGCGGCATACCCCATCCGAGGACGATCTTCGTGCTGCCCGCAGGAGTGCCGCCGCAGCGGCCGATCGCGCCGATCTGTCGGCCTCGGGAGGTATCGCGACCGTGGTTGCGTACCGGGTCGTCCAGGCGCACCTCGCCATTCACCACATCACCACGAACGCCTTGGCAGCCGGCGACGCTGCGGTTCCCGAGCCGGAGACACCGCCGGACGAGGAGCAGTCGGGGCTGAACCCCAGCACGAAGGCAGCCATCCAAGTCGCCGTTGCCAGCAGCGCGGCCACCATTCTGGGTGAACTGATATCGCCGGACCGCTGGTATTGGGCGGTGCTGACCGCGTTTCTGGTGTTCACCGGGGTGTCCACTCGTGGCGAAATCCTCACGCGGGCCGGTCACCGCATCGTCGGCACGATTGCCGGCGTCATGGCAGGCGTGCTGCTGGCCACCCTGATCGGGCACAACCCGCCGGTTCAAATCGTCGTCCTGGTGTTGTGCGTGTTCTGCGCGTTCTATCTGGTCACCGTCGCGTACGCGTTGCTGACGTTCTTCGTCACCGTGTTGTTGGCGATGTTGTACGGATTGCTCGGAGACTTCAGTGTCCAGGTCCTCGAGCTGCGCATCGCCGAGACCGCCGTGGGCGGACTGGTCGGAATCGCATCGGCATTCTTCGTCTTCTCGACGGGCACCCGCACGACGTTCATAGAGAAGGTCGACGACTACCTCGATCGGATGGTCGACTTGATCGACGCCGGCATCACTTCGGTGTGCACGCCCGGAGGGGAGACCGACCTCGTCGCCGAGACCCGGCGCCTCGACAACGCTCTGCAGAGCGTCGTCACGGCGGGTAAGCCGCTGCAGATGGGTCCTGCCGTCCGAAGCCGCCGGGGAGCCCAGCGTCTCCTGCGAGGACTGCGGGCGGGCAACCGCTCGGCACACGCCCTGGCACGCGCAGGCGTGAATGCTGCGCGGGCAGATCCCGACACCGCACCACCGGACGCAACTGCCGTCGCACTGCGGGCGGCGGCCGACCAAGTGTGCGACACCGTCAACACGGTGAAGCGAATCATCGCAGGAGACAACGTCGATCCGCCGGAAAGGGCAACGGGCACTTTGATCATGGACGTGATGGGAACCTCCGACATCCCTCCTGGCCCCGTGCGCGCCGCGGTCCGGGCACTGAACAACCTCGACCGCACTCTGACCGAGGTGACCGCCCGCGTGAACGTGAATCCGCCCGCGCTGCGATCGACATGATCACACCGATGGGACGAACACGTTGGAGCACCGTTCCAGTCACGTCAGTATCGAGCTCGTGGCGGCCAAGGCATGGATAGGTGTGCTCAAGCTTACATTTGACCTTCACATCAATGTGAATGTTCGACACTCGATGGAGTGAGCCGCGAACAGCCGAAACCTGCGCTCCGTCTGGAAATCCGGCGGATGTCCGAGGGCTCGGTGCCCGCGGCGGCCACCACGATCACTTCTACATCGGAGATGTCACATGAAACTTGGACTTCGTCTGCCCCAGCGATTGGGAGTCGACCTACAACACGACGTGGTCGACGCGGCCAGAACGGCCGAAGCCGCCGGATACACCAGTTTGTGGACGTATGAACGGCTGCTCTTCCCACAGTCGCCCCTCGAACCGTATGCCCCGCCGGACGTGCCGTGGCCGGAATCCTCGCGGCAGGTTGCCGACTCCCTGGCCGTCCTGACGGCAGCGGCGGTGGTGACCGAAAAGGTGCGCCTCGGTACCGCCATCCTGATCGCTGCCCAGCACACACCCGTGCAGCTGGCCAAGGCGCTGGCCACGATCGATCAGATCAGCGGCGGCCGCATGATCGCGGGTATGGGCCCCGGCTGGTCGAGCGATGATCTTCGGGCCGCCGGCGCCACCCGAGCGGATCGTGGCCGCTTTCTCGATGAGACGCTGGACGTGTTCGACGCCGTGTGGGGACCCGACCCGGTGACGTTCCGCAGTCCTCGCGTCGTCATCGACAAGGCCGCGGTCCTGCCCAAGCCCGTGTCGAAGATCCCCGTGATGCTGGGCGGCGGTGGCAGCAACCTGGGCCGGAGCACTAGCTCCAAAGCCGTTGAACGCATTGCCAAACGGGCAGACGGCTGGCTGCCGCTGCTCACCTCACCCGGGCCCGCCGGAGCCGCTGAACTACGCGCCGGCTGGGACCGCCTCCGGGAAATGGCTGCCGAGTACGGCCGGGACCCCAGCCGGATGGAGATGATCGTGGTCGGAAACGTCACCTTCACCGACCGCCCGGCAGGACCTGACCGATCGGCGTTCGTCGGCACACTCGACCAGATCATGGACGATGTCCAAACCGCCGCAGACGCCGGCGCAGACGAGCTCATCATCGATCTCAACCTGCAGGACTGGTTCACCAGCACTCGGCAGATGCTCGAGACGGCTGTGGAGATCCGGGAGCGCCTTCACGGCGACCCGGCTCCCCCCGCGCACTAAGCGCCTGAATGCGATCGAACAGCACGTCCTGAGCCTCGGCGATCAGATGGGGCAAGAGCCCTTCGGCTGACCACGCAGTCGGAAGACTAGGAGCAAAGCCTGTGTCCACCAATGCCTTCGGCCAGTCCTTCCACGGATCCATGCCGCCGCCGACATGGATGGTGGCGACGTCGTGGGACTCTAGGGTCTCGAGCTTGAATGCCAGCACCTTGGGTTGATCGATCTCGTACACCACGCCAGGCAGCCGCCACGCGAGTGTCGAGTCCCCGCCGGTATCACGGCGTGGCGGATGCGATCGGCCGCTCCGGTGAGGAAGAAGTCGTCGAGCACGTCTCGCCTGGGTCAACCGTTGATCATGACCAACTACTTCCGCATCCGTGACGGCAAGATCGTCACCGATGTGATCCCCGTCACGTTCTGTCACGAATGATCGATCGGCGGTGTCTTGAGGGCATGACTCAACACACCAAGGTCGTCGTCATCGGCGGCGGCTACTCAGGAACACTGGCGGCCAACCACCTGCGGATGAGCGGCGACGTGGCCATCACGCTCGTGAACCCGCGGCCGAAGTTCGTCGAAAGAATCCGGCTACACCAACTCGTGGCGGGCACCGCCGACGCCACCGCCGACTACGGCAGCCTGCTGGGCGAGGGCATTCAACTCGTCGTCGACACCGCCACCCGCATCGAGACGGTCTCGCGCAAGCTGCACCTCGCCTCGGGACGCGCGCTGGACTACGACTACCTCATCTACGCGGTCGGCAGCACGGGCGCCGTGCCAGCATCGGTGCCCGGCGCGGCCGAATTCGCTTACCCCATTGCCGAATTCGAATATGCTCAGCGGCTGCACGCTGCCATTGACGAGCTGCACCCCGACGCACCGGTCACCGTCGTCGGCGCCGGGCTAACTGGCATCGAGACGGCGACCGAACTCGCCGAACAGGGCCGCAAGGTCACGCTGGTCTGCGGCGGTCAACTGGGGCCGTCGCTGTCCGCGCCGGGCCGTCGGTCGGTCGCCAAGGCGATGGCCAAGCTTCGGATCGCCGTACTGCAGTCCGACGTGGTGACGGAGGTTCGTCCGGATGCCGTGGTCTTCGCCGACGGCGCGGTCCGCCCCAGCGCGCTGACGATCTGGACCGCAGGCTTCGGCGTGCCGGATCTGGCGTCTGCCAGCGGGCTGCACACCGACGCGATCGGCAGGCTGCTCACCGATGAGACGCTGACGAGCGTGGACGATGCCCGCATCGTCGCCGCGGGCGATTGCGCAGCCCCGTCGGGCCGGCCGCTGCGGATGAGTTGCCAAGCTGCAGGCCCGCTCGGCGCGCAGGCCGCCGACACGGTGCTGAGCCGTATCGCGGGCACCGCGCCGACGGTCATCGCGCCGGCGTTCCTGGGGTCGTGCATCAGCCTCGGCCGCCACGCCGCCACCTTCCAGATCGCCCGCAAGGACGACACGGCGGTCAACTTCTACATCGGTGGCCGCATCGCCGCGACATTGAAGGAGGCCGTTTGCAAGGGCACCCTATGGGGGCTGCGGAAGGAGGCGCGCAAACCCGGCTCGTCGTTCTTCTTCACGGGCAGCGAGCGGGCTTTGGAGCCGACCTTCGCTCCGCGGATGGTCACGGAAACGTGACGACCCAGCATCCGTTCACGGGCTCGGCCAGCGGCGAACACGCCGAGCGGTTCACCCATCTGCGGCCGCTGCTGTTCACGATCGCCTACGAAATCCTCGGCTCCACAACCGAATCCGACGACGTGCTTCAGGACAGCTACCTGCGGTGGGCCGATGTGGACCTCGCCACCGTCCGGGACACCAAGTCGTATCTGGCACAACTGGTGACTCGTGAGGCGCTCAACGCGCTACGCGCCAGGGCGCGTCGTCGCGAGGACTACATCGGCCCGTGGTTGCCCGAGCCACTGCTGCTCGCAGACAACGATGCATCAACCGATGTCGTACTCGCCGAGTCGGTTTCGATGGCCATGCTGGTACTGCTGGAAACTCTGACCCCGGATGAGCGGGCAGTGTTCATCCTGCGCGACGTGTTCGGCTTCGACTACGACGAGATCACCGGCGCGGTTGGCAAGTCCGTCGCGACCGTACGTCAGACGGCGCACCGCGCAAGGGAACACGTGCAGGCCCGGCGCAAACGGTTCGGACCCGTCGACACGGCCCGCACGGCACAGATCACCGAACAATTCATGACCGCCGCGAACACCGGTGACATGGACGGTCTGCTTTCGCTGCTCGCGCCCGATGCCACCTGGACCGCCGACAGTGGCGGCAAGGCCACCGCGGCACGGAGGCCGGTGGTGGGCGCGAGGAAGGTGGCCACGATCCTCATGGCCTTCTTCCGGTTCGGCCAGCGCACGCCCGATGTCCGTTTCGACATGGTGAACTGCAACAACGCACCCGCGGTCGTCGTCCACCGCGGCGATGTCCTCGAAGGCGTCTTCCTCCTCGAAATCGTCAACGACAAGATCACCAACTTCTACGCGATGCGCAACCCGGACAAGCTCTCCGCCTTCGCCGTCCCGCGGACGATCAGTCGTTAGTGACCGCCATCGCTGGTCTCTGCCAGCGAATGACGACCCGGTACGCTTGTCCGGGTGCGAGGCGTACTCGGCGACGGCCCGGTCGAAGTCGGTATCGAGGGACCCGGCGACGGTGATGTCCGACCTGTTTGACTACGACGCGGAATTGCGCCTGCACAACGAACTCTTCCGCGCCGCTGCCCGCGTCGGCCACCGCGACCGCGTGCTCGACATCGGCTGTGGCACGGGCCAGTCCACGCGCGAGGCCGCACTCGCCGCGGTCACCGGAAGCGCGGTAGGCGTTGATATCTCCGCGCCAATGCTCGAACGGGCCCGTCAGCTCAGCGACGACGAGGGCTTGACCAACATAGCCTTCGAGCAGGCGGACGCCCAGGTTCACCGCTTTCCCTCGACGAGTTTCGACCTCTGCATCAGCAGGTTCGGAACGATGTTCTTCGCCGACCCGGTCGCCGCGTTCACCAATATCGGGCGCGCTCTGCGTCCCGCGGCGCGACTTGTGCTGCTGGTCTGGCAGGAGCGCGACCGCAATGAGTGGGCCACCGCGATCCGCCAGACCCTCACCGGCTCATCAGCCGCCCCCCGCGGTCCAGACCCCTTTTCGCTCGCCGACCCGACCGTGACGGAAGGCATCCTGGCGACGGCCGGCTTCGCGGAAGTCGGCTTCACCGACGTGCACGAGCCCGTCTACTACGGCCAGGACAGTGCCGCCGCCTTCGATGCCGTGTATCGCCTGCTGAAATTCAAAGACGTGATTGCCGACCTCGACGCCGCGGTGGCCGAGCAAGCTCGCACGCGGTTACGCGCCACCCTCGACGCCCACAACACCGATGGCGGCGTGTACTTCGACTCACGTGCCTGGATCGTCACCGCGCGATGGCGTCTTTGACCACCTCCACCGCCTCTACGGGCCATGGCCCTGTTCACCGCGAGGAAAACGGATATGAGGTGCGGGCGCCGACAGCGTCAGCCCTGACCGCCCGAAGGCAATAGCCGATGCGGCACGATGGCGTGGTGACAACCCCAACGGTGTGGATATCGACCGCGACGCCCGAAATCAGGCACGACAGCGAGAACCCCGGGAGTCACTGGCAACTCGTCGGCGAGATCGACACGACTGAGGAAAGTGAGTTCTGGAATGCCATCCGACGGGGGTCTTCGGAGATCTCCGAGTTCTACTTGAGCGGCGACCCCGGCAATGCGTGGGTTCAGGCAGTCAAACAAGACCCGCGCAGCCGAGAATCGTTCTGGGTCACCATTGATGCCGATGGCGCAGCCGGCGTCCCCTGCTCAGACAGTGCGAGCCGGACATACTTGGTCAGCACCGAAAGGGCCACTGTCGTTGCCGGTTTGAAGCGACGGCCCCCCGATCCCCACCCCGGCGAAACGGTGAGACCGGTGATGATCGCGATTCAACTCATCCGCAACGACTCAGGGCTGTTCGTACCGGTGGACCACAGCCACTGAGCGCCATCTTCTGCCCGTCGCCGAAACGACGCGTATCAGAGGAGGAGAGACGGTCGCCGCAGCGAGCGACCACCGACCGAATCGGACCCGCAATCCTGCCCAGCGGGAATCATGGGTCGCACAAATTTCTGGCGACAAGAATGACCTCTACGGGTTGAAGACGGACGAAGGGCATCATGACGGCGACGACTGCGGTTGACGAGATCGGCGAATCCCGATCGAAGGTGGGTCGGGGAGACAAGCTCCGTGGGCGCGTTGCCTTCGTGACGGGTGGCACGCGGGGAATCGGGGCGGCGATCAGTAAGAGCCTGGTCAGCCAGGGCGCTACGGTGGCCGCCGGGTACGGCAGGAACAGTGAGCACGCGCAGAAATTCCTCGGGGAATTGTCGGCGGCCAGTGACGGACCGAAGGTCAGCGTTCATCACGGTGATGTTGCGAGCGCGGATGACTGTCGACGAACCATCCAGGAAGTCATCGACCTGCATGGCCGTCTGGACATCTTGATCAACAACGCCGGCATCACGATCGACAAGACCGTGGCCAAGATGACCGAAGACGAATGGAACAAGGTCATCGGAGTCAACCTGTCAGGGGCGTTCTTCCTTGCCCAGGCCGCGTTGGCGCACATGCTCGAGCGCGGCAGCGGCCGAATCGTCATGGTCTCCTCTGTGATCGGAGAGACCGGCGCCATCGGTCAGGCAAACTATGCCGCTTCCAAGGCCGGGCTGTTCGGCCTGACGAAGACACTGGCGCGCGAGGCCTGTTTCCAGATGGAGCGCGCGGGCAAACTGGCGGGCAACGGCATCGGGGTCACGGTCAACGCCATTACCCCGGGATTCGTGGCGACGGAGATGGTCGAGTCCATCCCCGAGAAGGTCCTCGACCGCATCAAGGGCACCATCCCCTGCGGCCGGCTCGCGCAGCCCGAGGAGGTCGCACGGGTGGTGCACTTCCTGGCCGCGGACGCCTCGAGCTACATCACCGGACAGGTGTGGGGGGTCAACGGCGGTCTTGACATGTGAGGTCTTCCGGTTGCCCCTCCGTCGCCACGCGTTACGTCACACTCGAAACCTCGCAGCGAACAGGTGACCGCCAATGCATTCCCATGAAGTCAACCAGCATGGCAAGATCGTCTTTTCCCTCGGATTGTTCTCCTGATCTCGACTTCTCCACTTTCGAAAGCCTTGAGCAGCTCGATGCGGTAGTCCGGCGGGACTTCGACGCCAAGGCTCCCACGGGAACCGACATCCCGCATGATCTTCGGCGACGGCGCGTCGGCCATTGTTCTCGGCGTCTCGTTCTCGGCGTCTGTTCTCGGCGTCGCACCTGAGGGTGCACCACCGGATATCGAGTACATGCAGACGTATGCCAGCGGTCCGGTGAGTCAGGTCAATTCGATCTCGTGCCCCAATCCCGCGTTCGCCAACAACGTCACAGTCTTCGCCCCGAGGTGAAGGCCCTCGCCGGGCGGTACCTTAGGCAGATGCTCGATGACATCAGCGCCCTGCCCGATCCGGATGGGGTCAAGGATTCACTTCTGGACAGCGTCGACTTGATCGTCCCGCACCAGGCGAACAAGACCATGGTGACCGAGCTCGCGACGGGCGCCGGTCTGTCCCCAGATCAGCTGTATTTCAACATCGAACGGGTGGGCAACGCCTCCTCGGCGAGCATTCCGCTGGCGATCGACGACGCGGTCCGCGACGGTGTGATCACGGCGCCCACCCGGGTCTTCGCCCCGGGGTTCGGCGCTGGCGCGGTCGCCGGCCATGCGATTCTGCGGATCGATCCTGCCGTCGTCGCGCCCGCCGCTCAGGGCGAGCCAACTCGCGAGTCTGCCGTCGATGCGGAATCACTTCCGGTAACCACCGGGTCCGACGCGGCCCTTGCGTTCGGTTAAGCGGATGTCACGCGTCGAGGAGTTGGCAATCACGTTCCCCAGTCG
>CAWEII010000007.1:0-14847 GCA_963809085.1 uncultured Actinomycetota bacterium
GCGTTTCTCACGCATTCGGCGTGGCAGCAATGGCCCAGCTGGATAGCGGCGTTGCTAAAGAAGCGGATGCCGTTCCAGGCCTAATGTTTCGGACGTGCTTCGGGAAAGACGGTGGCGTACATGATTTCGCCACTGTCGAGATAAAGTCGGAGGTTTGGCGGCCTCGACGAATGCCTGCAGTGCTACGAACGGCAGAAAGACTCGTTCGACCGCATCGTCGGCGACCAGCCGCACCAGAGCAGGCAGGTCTCGACGATTCGGTTCCGCGACCAGTCGCAGCGTCCCACCACCGCAGAGTGTCGAGAAGATCTCCTGGAACGACACGTCGAACGACAGCGGCGCGTACTGCAACGTGACGCCTCCGACCATTCCTGAGCTCCGTTGGTTCTGCCACCTGACGAGGTTGGCCAGCGACCGGTGCGGCATCGTGACGCCCTTGGGCTCACCGGTCGATCCGGACGTGAAGAGCACGTAGGCGGCGTCGGCCGGATCGATCGCAGGCAGTGTTGTGGTGGGTGTCTGCATCAGTGCACGCACCTCAGCCGGGTCGGCCAGCACGCGGAACGGCTCCGCGCGGGCCACCATCGCATCAATGCGTTGTTGCGGATAGGAGCGGTCCAGCGGCACCACGGCGGCGCCCGCCTTGAGCACGCCCAGAACCGTCGCGATGAGCTCAGGCGAGCGGTCCAGCATCACCCCCACGCGGGCACCGGCAGGCATGCCGTCGGCGAGCAGGCCCGCGGCGATCCGATCGGCACCTTCGGTCAGTTCGGCGTAGCTCCAGCTCTCGCCGTCCCCGACCACTGCGACCGCGCCAGGAGTCGGCCGCAGCCTGCGCCGACACCCGCTCCGCGACATCGCCGTAGGCGATCGTGCTGAAATCGACTGGCGCATCGGGGTCGCGGACGACGGTCGCGAGGATTCGCAGGTACGACTCGGCGTACTCACGTATCTGTCCGGCGGTCAGTCGGCCAGGTCTGCGCTGACGCGCAGTGCCGACCGATCTGAGCGAGCGTCGGAGCCGACCGTCACCAGCAGAGCGAATTCGTCTGCTCGAGTGCTTCGAAGCCAACCAGCGACAAGTCCGAGCGTGTGACGACCGAGCAGAACTGGTGGTAATTCACGAAGTTGAAGACCGCAGACACGACCTCGCGGCCAGCGTCAGACTGGATGGCCTGCAACGGGTACCGCCGAAATTGATGGCTGCATTGCTCGAACCTGGTGAGCTGCTCGACGGTGTCGATCCAGCTGGCCGGCCGCTCACGCAGGCGGACGGGGATCGTGTTGAGGAACAACCCCGCCGTTCGTTCTGCGCGGGCCACCCCTGGGCGGCCATGGGTGATGAGGCCCGTGGTGACGTCATCTTCGCCGGTCGCCTTTCGCAGCGCCAAGCAGTGCGCGGCCAACATCACCATCTTCAATGTCACATCACGGTCGGCAGCAAGTCGCTGCACCGAATTCTGTAGCCACGCCGGAATCATCAATGTCACACCGGATTTCGACGTGCTCGTCTGGGACTTGTGCGCCGCGCGGGAGTCCAGTGTGGTGGGGTGTGAGCCCTCCAGCGCGCGCTGCCAGAACAGCCGCGCTTCGGGGTTGTCACGGGCCTCCTGCTCGAGTCGGGCGAATTCGGCCAGCGCCAGTGTGGAATGCGGTTCAGCTTCCACCGGTGCGATACCGGCGCCCATCTGCGAGAGATAGTCGGCCAACAGCTCCTGCATCAGGCTGGCGACACTCCAGCCATCAAGCACTGCGTGATGGAAGGCGAACACCAAGTCGACCCTGTTGTCGGTCGCCACATACGCCCGCATGCTATAGAGCGGTACCTCATCGAACACATACGGCCGAACGGCCCGCCCAGCCGAGTACGCGCGCTGCTCGGCGTCGGTCGCGCCGGTCACCACGTCGAAGGCAGACGGCACGCTGCGATGGACGATCTGGACCGGAACCGAATGCCCGGTCAGTTCGAACGATGAACGCAGGGCGGGATGGCGCGCGACCATGCCGTTGAACGCCTCGACGAACTCCGCTTCCCGCCACGGCATCTGCAAGCGGTAGGTGAAGACGTCACGATAGGCCGTCGAATCGGCTCTTTCCATGCTGTGGAAGAGCATTCCGAGTTGCAGTGCGGTCGCCGGGAACGCATCTTCGGCGTGCTGCAGTGCCGCACGGTCGATCAGCGGCAGTAGCCCGAACAGCTCGAACACGGCCGACTCCGTGGGCATTGAGCTGGCCACCGACCCGGCAAGTTCGGCGATGGTCGGCTTGGCGAACAACCCGTCGATGTCCAGCGTCACACCGCGACGCTCGGCATTCGTACGCGCCGTCAGCGCAAGAATCGAATCGCCGCCGATGAGGAAGAAATTATCGTGGACACTGACCGATTCGAGGCCGAGAACCTCTGCGAATACCTCGGCGAGCACGGCTTCGGCCCGGGTGCTCGGCGCCTGCGCCGCCCGGTCTACCGAAGGCGTCACCAATGCGCGTCGGTCGAGTTTGCCGCTCGCGGTCACGGGCAGTTCCGCCAGCCGTACGAAGGCGGTCGGCACCATGTAGGCGGGCAGCCGCAGCGAGACGTGCATCGCGAGTTCATCGACGGTGAGCTCATCGGCAGCGTAGTAGCCGACGAGATGGGTGCCGTGTGTCTCGCTGGCGTCGGCGCCCGCGACGGCGGCACGAACCCCTGGGCACGACAACATCGCCCCGCTGACCTCGGCGAGGGTGACCCGGTTGCCCCGGATCTTGACCTGGTCATCGATCCGGCCGAGATACTCCAGAGTGCCATCGGGACTCCAGCGGGTCAGATCCCCTGTGCGGTAACGGCGTCCGCCCGGAACGGACTCGTCGTCGACGAATGCCGCTGCAGTCTCATCGGGTCGGTTGCGGTAACCGCGGGCGACGCCCACACCGGCGATGTTGAGCTCACCGGCAATGCCGACCGGCGTCCGATTCCCGCGGTCGTCCAGCACCTGCAGCGTGATGTTGTCTATCGGCCGGCCGATCGGCACGGCGCCGACGGACCCCGCAGTGGGGCAGTCGTAGTAGCTGACGTCGACAGTCGCCTCGGTCGGGCCGTAGAGGTTGATCAGCCGCGGTGGCTGCGCCAACGAACCGACCAGCCGATTGAACCGTTCGACCTGCGCAGGTGCCAACGCCTCTCCGCTGCAGAACACCAAGCGCAGGGTGGAGATCCGCGTGACGGCGTCCTCCTCGGCCTCGATCTGATCCAGGAACGGTCCCAGCATCGACGGTACGAAGTGCATCACCGAGACGCGGTGACGCTCGATGACCTCGATGAGCTTGCGCGGGTCGCGTTCCGCCCCGGCGGGCGCAATCGCGACACCGGCGCCAGCCATCCCCCACCACATCAACTCCCACACAGAGACATCAAATGTGGTGGGGGTCTTCTGCAGGATCACATCGTCGACGTGCAACGGGTACTGGCGCTGCATCCAGGCCAGCCGGTTGACCACCGAACGATGTTCGATCATCACGCCCTTAGGTCGACCCGTCGACCCCGACGTGTGGATGATGTACGCCAAGTCGTCCGGAGTTGCGGCGGCCGGAACGGGCGCGCCATCGGACATGTCGGCGAACACGAGGTCGATCTCCAATTGTGCTGCTAAAGAGCCGAACTTGGGCGCAGCGACGATGGCCCGGGGCCCGCACTCGTTCAGGATTGCGCGGATACGCAGCTCTGGATGCTCCGGGTCGATCGGCACGTAGGCAGCCCCCGCCCGCATGATGCCGTGGATCGCCACCAGCATTTCGAGCGACCGCGTCAGGATCAGCGCGACGCTGTCGCCCCGTCCGATTCCATTGTCGCGCAGTCGCCGAGCCATACCGTTTGCTGCTCGGTCGAACTCGTCGTAGCTCAGTGTGCGGTCGTCGACGTACACCGCAGCCCGGTCAGCGGAGCCGAATTGATCGGTAGCCAGCCCGGTCGGGACATCGACGACGGGACCGGCCTCGAACGAGGTCAGTTCGGCCCGTTCGTCGTCGGACAACATCACGAGGTCGCCCACCGGTGTGTCGGGGCCATTGACCGCGGCCTCGAGCAACGCCGTCAGGTGGCGCGCCGCTGCGGTGAACGGATACGGGCCTGCGAAGGCGTCGTCTGCGTAGAACACCTCTACGTCGAGCGAACCGTCGGCCTGATAGTCGCGGACGGCGATGTTGACGGCGTCCAGAGAGTAACCCGTTGAGAACACGGTCATCTCTTGCCGCATCCAGTCGTTGTCATCGGTGTCGGGAATCGTGGAGTACGAGTAGGTGACATCGAAGAGCGTGGGAGCCGTGCCCGTCTGCTCCTGCAGAGCGTTGACGATATCGCCGAAGGCGAATCGCTGGCGGCCCTGCAGATCCCACACCAGGTCGCCGATACGGGTAGCGAGGTCAATGACAGAGGCCGTCGGGTCAGCGGGTAGGTGCAACGGCAACATGTTGACCAGGTCGCCGACGGTGGCCAGTTCTTCTTCGGAGGACCGGTTGAGGAACGGAATGCCGATCACGATATCGCCCTCGCGGTGCACACGGCGCAGGAATTCGCCGAGAACCGCTGCGGTGAAGGCAAACACCGACACTCCGGTGCCACGGATGTGCTGTGCTGCTTCTGGACTGATCCGCAGCCCGTGCTTGCTTCTGTGGTGTTCACGCACCGATGCCCCGCGCGCGAACAGGGCCGGTTCGACGTCGCTCATCCCATCGACGAAGAAGCGTCGATCGTCGGTCCACTCGGCCGAAGCCCGGTAATCCTGCTCAGTTCGGACGATGTCGAGGTAGCTCGGCGCTTCGTGGTGCCGGATGGTCTGGTCGCGACCTGCGGCGTACTCCCCCAGAATCTCGTTCATCGCCAGGCTCATGCCCCACCCGTCACCCACCGCGTGGTGAAAGCAGCAGTAGACGACGAAGGAGTCGGACCGGTCGACGAGAACCGCGAAGCGCGTGAGCGGCCCGTCCATCGGCAGCACCTGCTCGGCTGCCCGCTCGATCCAGCGGGCACACGCCGACCTCGGGATCGGTTTCGCCGGTGAAGTCGACAATCTCGAGTTCTGGTACGTCGGTGCTCACCCACTGGCGCAGACCGTCGTCAGCCAACTCGAAGCGCAGCCGAAGGGCGTCGTTGCGCATGTGCACCCGCCGCACGCACTCGCGCAGCCAATCCATGTCGGCAGTGCCCGTCAGCCGGAAATGGCCGACGACCTGTACAACCGGCCGGTCTGGATAGCGCATGCCCGTGGCCACGATGTCGCGCTGGTACCCGGTCAGCGGCCACATCTGCGAGTCGGAGCCGGATGCCGGTTCATCAGCGCCCCCCATTCCGAAGAACTGGGACAAGAACTGGCACAACCGGATTGGAGTGGGATAGTCGAACACCGCAGATGTCGGAAGCTTCGCCCCCGTCGCCGCTTTGACACGGTTGCGGAACTCCACGGCACCCAGTGAGTCGAAGCCGAGCGCCCTGAACTCCTGGTCGCCGCCGACCGCGTCGACAGAGTCGTAGCCCAGCACCGCTGCAGCCTGACGCCGAATGAGGTTGAGGAGCTCGCGCTCCCGTTCAGTCGCGCTCATCGCCTCCAACCGGTCGGCGAGGCTCGTCCCGGATGCAACAGAATCAGCGTCGTCCATCTGGCGACGAGCAGGGCCAACTAGGCGGCGGAAGAGCGCAGGCACCGCTGCCTGTCCGGCCGATCGGGCGCGACCGCGTATCCCGGATAGGTCAAGCTGGGCGGGTAGGGCAAATGAGTTCGGTTGGCGCAGCGCTGCATCGAATAGCGCCAGCCCGTCGGCCGTCGACATCGGGACGAAGCCAACGCGGCCCATCCTGGCCTTGTCGGCGCTGTCCAAGTGGCCGGTCATCCCGGTGGCCTCGGCCCACCATCCCCAAGCCAGCGATACCGCGGGAAACCCGAGTTGGGTGCGATGGCGGGCAAGTGCATCCAGGAATGCATTGGCGGCGGCGTAGTTCGCCTGCCCCGGTAATCCGAGAATTCCTGCGGCGGAGGAGAACAGAACGAACGCGGCCAAATCGGCGTCGCGGGTGAGCTCGTGCAGATTCCAGGCGGCGTCGACCTTGGGGCGCAGTGCCGTCTCCAAATGTGCCGGCGTCTGCGCGGTGAACACCGAATCGTCAAGGGCACCGGCGGCATGGACCACCGCCGTCAGTGGATGGGCCGCAGGGATCCCGGCGAGCACCTGGGCCAATGACTCGCGGTCCGCGGCGTCACACGCCTCGATCCGCACACAGGCGCCGAGAGCGGCCAGCTCGGACTGGGTCTCGGCGGCACCCTCGGCCGACTGACCCTGCCTACTCACCAGGAGCAGATGACGCACACCGTGCCGAGTGACCAGATGGCGCGCGACGAGCCGACCGAGCACACCGGTGCCGCCGGTGACGAAGACCGTTCCCTCGCTGTTGAGAGCTCCGGGCACAGTGAGGGCGAGCTTGCCGGTGTGACGCGCCTGGGTGAGGAAGCGATACGCGTCCGGTGTCTTACGAATATCCCACGCCCGCAGCGGAAGCGGGCGCAGCTTGCCGGACTCGAACAATGTGACCAATTCGGCAAGCATCACGCCCAGCCGGTCCGGCCCTGGTTCGAACAGGTCGAAGGCGCGATAGTGAACGCCGGGATGAGTTGCCGCGACCTCGGCGGCATCGCGCACATCGGTCTTGCCCATTTCGATGAACCTGCCGCCGCGAGGCAGCAGCCGCAGCGACGCGTCGACGAACTCGCCGGCAAGAGCGTCTAGCACCACGTCCATTCCGGCCCCGTCGGTCGCCTCGGTGAACTGGGATTCGAAGTCGGTGGTGCGGGAGTTTGCGATGTGATCGTCATCGAAGCCCATGTCCCGCAGGGTGTCCCACTTAGCCGCGCTCGCTGTCGCGTAGACGTTCGCACCCCAGTGCCGGGCAAGTTGCACCGCAGCCATCCCGACGCCGCCCGTGGCGGAATGCACCAGCAGGCGTTCGCCCGCTCTCAACGACGCGAGACCTGCCAGCGCATAGTAGGCGGTGAGAAAAACCGCGGGTACGGTGGCGGCCTGGGCGAACGACCAGCCTGCGGGCATGCGGGCGATGGTCCGGTGGTCTGCACGCACAACGGGTCCTGCGCCAGTGAACATGCCGAACACCCGATCACCGGGCGCGAACCTGACCACATCGTCGGCAACGTCGAGAACCACGCCAGCGCCTTCGCAGCCCATCACCGCATCGGGATCGGGGTACATGCCGAGGGCAATCATGGTGTCCCGGAAGTTCACGCCGACACAGCGCACGCCGATCCGGATCTCGCCGGCCGCCAATCCGCCTGCCTTCTCAGGAACAGGACGCAGTATCAAGTTGCGCCGCTCGAGGGTACCGTCGCCGAGCGTGTCCAGCCGCCAGTTGTCCGGGCCTCCTGGTTTGGCGCCGGACATGTCTTCGGCCAGCATCCGGGCCATCTGCGGTGCCCGCCACGTCCCCGCGCGCCTCGCCAGTTGTGTTTCGTTGCTGGGAAACTCGATCGCGCCTACTTTGACGGCTTCGTCGATATCGTCGACGTCGGCAAGAATGATCGCGCCCGGGTTCTCCGTCTGTGCGGTGCGCAACAGACCCCAGATCGCAGCGTGACCGAGGTCTGTCACCCCGTCGGTGGCGTCGACCGCGACGGCGCCTCGGGTGAGCACCAACAGCTGCGCGTCGTCGGGCCGCTTCGCGTCGGACAACCACTTCTGTACGAACTCGAGAACCCTGGCCAGGCCACGGCGCACGGCCGCGGGGACGTCGTCCTCGGACTGCAGGGTCCGCGGGCAATGAAGGACGGTGAGATTCTCGCGCGTCGACGAATCATCGGCGACGGGCACCTGCATCCAGTCAAGGTCGTAAAGGTCGTCGGCGGTGGTGCCGGCGGCCAACTGTGCGGGGGACATACCCCGAAACGTGATCCCATCGATGGCGCAGACCAAAGCGCCTGAACTATCGACGATTCGGATCGCCACAGTATCCTCTGCAACAGGACTGATTCGGGCGCGCAACGTACGCGCACCCATCGCCTTCAGCGACACTCCCCGCCACTCGAACGGGACCCTGGGCAGTTCGGATTCGGCCAGCATCCCGTAGATGTCGATGCCGTGCAGAATTGCGTCCAGCAGCACCGGATGCAGACCGAATCGCCGTGCATCACCAGCGACCTCTTCGGGAAGCGAGGTCTCGACGAACACCTCGGCGCCTCGGCGCCATAGCCCGCGCAGACCGCGGAACGCGGAACCGTACCGGTACCCGCGTTCGGCGAGTAAGTCGTAGGTGTCCGACACGTTCAGTGGCACGCTCGCCGCGGGTGGCCACTGGGCGAAATCCGATTCATTCGTGGCGGCTGCGTGCGAGTCATCGGTCCCGAGGACACCCTCTGCATGGCGGGTCCAGCTCAGGTCCGTACCCTCGCGGTCGGTGCGGGAGTAGATCTGCACCGACCGCTTACCGTTCTCGCGGGCCGATCCGACGACCACCTGGACAAGCAGCGCGGCTCCCGCATCCAGGACCATCGGCGCGTGCATCACCATCTCGTCGATACGCGGGCACCCCGTCTCGTCTCCGACGTGTAGGGCGAGGTCGACCAGCGCCGCTCCGGGAACCACCGCCCTGTCGTGCACCCCGTGGTCTGCCAGCCACGGTTCGGAGTCCAACGACAGCCGCCCCGTGAAGATGACCTCGTCGGAATCGGCGTGTGGCACCATCGTCCCGAGAAGCGGGTGCTGGGCGCGTGCGACGCCGAGGCTACGTGCGTCTACCGAGCTTTCGGCGGCAGTGAGCCAGTAACGCTTACGTTGGAAGGGGTAGGTTGGCAGGTCCACGTGTCGGCTCGCGCCGGCATCGAAAGTGCTCGCCATGTCGGCTGGGATGCCACCGACGTACGCCTCGGCTGCCGACAGGAGCAACCGATCCAATCCACCTTCGTCGCGCCGCAGCGTGCCCACGGCCCTGTGGTCGTCACCGAGGTCGTCGAGTGAATCTGCGATTCCCGCGGTGAGCACCGGATGCGCGCTGCACTCGACGAACGCGCGGTAGCCGAGCCGGTGAGCGGTGCGGACCGCGTCCGTGAACCGGACCGTCTGACGCAGGTTGGTGAACCAGTACTCGCCGCTCAATTGGGCGGTATCCATCGGTTCGCCGGTCACCGTTGAGATGAACTCGACGTCGACCGAGCGCGACTGCACCCCGGCCAGTGCGTCGTGCAGCCCTGCCTGCAAACCGTCGACATGTGACGAGTGCGACGCGTAGTCGACCGGAATCCGGTTTGCCCGCAGTTCATCACGTTCGCAGATGGCCATGAGTTCGGTGAGCGCGTCGGATGATCCGGAAACCACGGTATAGAACGGGCCGTTCTCGGCGGCTACCGCGATTCGGTCACCCCACGGCTCGATGAGCCGGGTGACGGCGTCGACGGACGAGGCGATCGACATCATGGCACCGCTGCCCGCGATCGCTCGAATGGCTTTGCTACGCAACGTGACCACTCGGGCCGCATCGGCGAGCGTGAGGGTGCCCGCCACATAGGCAGCGGCGATCTCGCCTTGTGAGTGCCCGATCACAGCGTCGGGATGCACACCGAGCGCGCGCCACTGCGCCGCCAACGACACCATCACCGCGAACAGCACGGGCTGCACGATGTCGACCCGCTCCAGCACACTGGGGTCGGCAACGCCGAGCACGACGTCGAGCAACGACCAGTCGACGAACTCGGCGAACGCCGCGTCACAGGCCCGCATCTGTTCGGCGAACGCCGCTGACGTCGCCATCAGCTCGGTCGCCATGCCCCACCACTGCGAACCCTGCCCGGGAAAGACGAATACCGTCTTGACGGCTGCGCCCACCCTGCCGGTGACGACGTTGACCGCCGGAGTGCCTGCTTCGATCGCGGCAAGACCACCGAGCAGCTCCGCGCGGTTGTCACCGACCGCCACGGCGCGGTGTTCGAACGATGCGTGGCGGGTCAGCGACAGCGCGACATCGACCAGGTCTAGATCGTCTCGGCTTTGGACGAATTTACGTAACCTCGACGCTTGCTCGGCAAGCGCGGCCGGAGTGGTGGCCGACAGCGTCCATGGCACCACCTGCGTGACGTCAAGTGCTTCGTCGGTGGCGGACGGGGGTGCTTGCTCGAGGATGACGTGGGCGTTGGTGCCACTGACGCCGAACGCCGAGACGCCGGCCCGGCGTGGCCGGTCGGTCGCCGGCCAGTTCCTGGCTGTGCTGAGGACCTCGATGGTCCCCGCCGACCAGTCGACCTGCGGGGTGGGGCTGTCCAGATGGAGGGTGGCCGGAACGATGCCGTGGCGCATCGACTCGACGGTCTTGATGATTCCGGCCAGTCCGGCTGCCTGCTGCGAATGCCCGATGTTCGACTTGACCGAGCCGATGAGCAGCGGCTGGGCGGAGTCGTGTGCGGCGCCGTAGGTCGCCTGAAGCGCTCGCAGCTCGATCGGATCACCGACTTTGGTGCCGGTGCCGTGCGCCTCGACGACGTCGATGTCCTCCGCGCGTAGTCCGGCGTCCGCCAACGCTGCGGTAATGACCCGTTCTTGCGCTGCGCTGCTGGGAGCTGATAGCCCGTTGGACGCGCCGTCCTGTCCCACCGCGGTGCCGCGGACGAGCGCCAGAACCGGGAGCTGCAGCGCACGGGCATGAGACAGCGTTGTCAGGACTAGCATCCCGACGCCCTCGGCGACGCCGAAACCGTTGGCCGCGGCGGCGAACGGCTTGCATCGACCGTCCTCTGACAGCGCACCCAGGCGGGCGAAGCCGACGTAGATGCTCGGCGAGCAGACGACTGTTGCGCCGCCGGCCAACGCCAGTTCGCATTCGCCAGTCCGCAGCGAACGGGTCGCCTGATGCACGGCGACCAGGGCAGCCGAGCACGAGGTGTCAATCGTCAAAGCAGGTCCCTGGAGGCCAAGGGCGTATGCGATCCGGCCGGAAGCCACGCCGGACGTTGTGCCGGTCGTCAAATGACCGGCGTTTCCGTCGCGGTCCTCGTAGATGCGTGGGCCGTATTCCTGAGCGCCGGCACCAACGAACACGCCGGTGTTGCTGCCGCCCAGCTCCGTCGGGTCGATACCGGCTCGTTCCAACGCCTCCCAGGCGGTCTCCAGCAACAGCCGCTGCTGTGGGTCCATGGCCTGGGCCTCGCGTGGCCCGATCCCGAAGAAGGGGGCGTCAAATCCGCCGACCTCGGCGATGAACCCTCCCGCCCGCACGTAGGTGGCTCCTGGTGCGTCGGGGTCGGGGTCGAACAGGTTGTCGAGCTTCCAGCCCCGATCGGTGGGAAAGTCCGAGATCGCGTCTGTCTGGTCGTGCACCAGCTGCCACAGATCCGCCGGGGAGGCCACGCCGCCTGGAAAGCGGCAGCCGATGCCAACGATGGCAATCGGTTCGGTGGCGGTGGCAAGTTCGGCGGTACGTCGGTGCTGTGTCGCATTCATGGACAAGTTGTCTCTCCTAGAGGCATAGGGCAATCGAGGACTGTTTGTGAGGCAAGCGGGTCGCGGCCTAGGACCAATCAGCGATGCCCGGGCTCGCATCGACGACGGTGTCGAGATCGGCAGCCCTTTGTCTGGCGGCGTTCCAGGAAGGTGTTCGACACAGTAGCGGTGTAGGCATGTACACGTAAACGCTTGTCTCGCTGTAGAATGCGTGCGGGCTCGGCTATATTCACGATTGTGCTGCAGATCGCAGGGAGCACCGCAGGCGTGGCCAGTCCGTCGTCGAAAGTTCCTCTTCCCCAATCGTCGCGAGAGGTCACCATCGGGTACAGCCGATCCTCGCGTCCAATCCCATGAAGGACCATCCACTCATACCAGCAGCATTATCCCTGCTACGGCGTTCGCATACCGATGATAAATAATCAGTCGCCGTCAGTTATTCCAACGAAAAGGTCGTCAGAAGTGCCGATTAATCGACGCGCTGAGGCGCCTGCCGTCGATCCGCGGCCACTACGCACCCGACACGTGAGTCGCATCCAATCAGAATCGCCGCCTACGGCTCGCAATCACGAGGAGATCCCGTTGTGGATTTGATCTCAACGCAACACGCCCGATGAGAGGAAATTCATGACAGCTGTCGATCGGCGTGAGCCGGCCGGAGGTGAAGCACCGCGGTGGACGGCGCTCGGCACACTGCCGGTCCTGATCGCTATATTCGTCGGGACTAACGCGCTCTACATGCTGCTCGTTGCATTCGGCAACATCACCGATTTCGGGACGAATCAAGCGTTCGTTCAACATGTGCTTGCGATGGACACCACCAACTTCGGCGCGGCGCCGGGATCGGATCTCGCTCCGAACGTCATGTGGCGTGCGGCGAGTAATCCCCAACTGCAGAACACCGTGTACGTCTGCATCATCGCGTGGGAAGCCGTCGCCGGCATCGTCTTGGCGTGTGCCGTCGTGATGTGGATCATCGAGCGCGGCACATGCTTCACTCGCGCGCGCGCGGTGTCGACGGTAGGACTGTCAATGATGATGCTGCTGTTCGGCGGTGGATTCATAGACGTTGGCGGCGAGTGGTTTCAGATGTGGAAGTCAATCAGTTGGAACGGCCTCGATGCTGCGCTCCGCATCATCGTCGTCGCGAGCGTGCCACTGATCCTGATCCACTTACCAGTAGCCTCTCGGTGTCGAGAGCCCTGACTGTCTCGACGGGGGACCTCGAGTAAGCCGAAGCTACGATGATTTCGCATGACTCTTGTTGTCCTCAGTCCGAAAGCCGGTCGGATCGCTGACTTACCGTCGGGCGGTTGCATGACACCGGGTGTATGGATACTTTGTTTCACAGGCGGTTTCGAGTGCCGGCGGCGCTTACGGCTGGTGCCATCAAACTGTGCCGCTGAACCCGTCTGTCGACGAGCTCCTCACCACGACGCGCGCCGTACGCAAACGGCTCGACTTCGGTAGACCGGTCTCCCGTGAGGTGCTGATCGAGTGCCTGAGGACCGCGCTTCAAGCGCCGACGGCCACCTCGAGCGGACCAGCCGAATCACCACGCTGTTACATCTGCCGCGCAAGGTCGGCTACGGTGGCGCTCCGGCGGTCAAGAAGGGGCCGCGCTCTCGGGGTACGGGATCGGAATCCGTTCCCGACGCGCTGGCGGTAGCGATGACACCGCTACCGGCGCATCTGCGCAAGTCGGTGACGTGGGACCTAGGCAAGGAATTGGCGCGTCACGCCGAGTTGACGGCGGCAACCGGAATTAGAGTCTACTTCTGCGATCCCTACAGTCCGTGGCAACGGGGAACGAACGAAAATACCAATAGAGTGCTGCGGCAGTACTTTCCGGAAGGCACGGACCTCGCTCACCATGATCGCAGAGACGTTCAGGCTGTGGCCGATGCACTCAACAACCGGGCCCGCAAGACACTCGGGTAGAGAACGCCGGCGGAAAGTGCGTGCCGGCCAGCTACACTCGACTTCACGAACACGGTGTTGCGACGACAGGTTCAATCCGCCCTGGGTTCCGCGGTCGGAATGCATGACCGTGCCACCGACACGGTCGCCGCGCACTGCGACCGCCTGCGCCAGCGCGTCGGGACTAGCCCGGTGAGGATGTGATCGGCCACCGACCAGCCGAGCACCGACTGTGCGCCCGTGTGTGTCGCAATCGTCGAAATCGATACGCGCCACGTCCTCGACGTCGACCGTGGCCGTCCAAAGGTTCAACATGACCTCATCTGGATCACCGTCCGGCCCGACGTTGTGGCGCAACATCTCGGCCGCAGGCCCGAGCGGATGAAGACTCAGATATTGAACCGTCTGTTCCCCAGCGCGATGGAAACGTCCCCCACGTGCGCTGGGGAACGCCCACCAGGGCGAGTCGTAGGCAGCGTGGCGGAAGACGATGAATCTCATGCCGTCATGGCGCGAGCCGCAGTCGCGGCGCTCAAAACCTCCGGGTAACGAAGCGGGTCATCCAACAGGTCGACCGGACGCTCGCCGAGGACCGGGTGGCGCCGGTAGAACCAGGCGATGACTCCAGGTCCGGTGAAGGTGTGGCGTAACTGGTTGACAACTTGTCCCACCATCCGGATGCCTGCGGCATCGTCGGCAGCTGGCTCGACCGCGTCGTCGGCCAGCCACCGCTGCAACTGGCGCACCGACACGCCGAGCAGTTCGGCGATGCTCTTCTGAGGGGCGGCGATGGTGTCAGCAGTGCGGGTCAATACGTCCCGGATCGGGGCGCCGTCGTTGTACGGCTGATTTTCAACGATGTCGCGCAGTGCGTGGCGAAACTGCTCGAGTGCGATACGAACATCGCGGCGTTGGTCGGCGGCGTTGTCGTGCCGCAATGCTTTCTGCGCACGGAATGCTGCGGCCCACATCGTCGACGTGAGATACGGGTTCGCATCCAGACGCGATGGCGTCGCCGCTCCAAGTGCCGACTCGAAGCTGTCGATGAGCCCAATCACCTCGGCGGGCACCGTCTTCGACCGCTGCAGCAGCTTGGAGATTGCGCTGCACCAGCTCATGAGCGGCCTGGACAAGGCAGCGACGCGGATTCGACGGCGACACCATCGACATCCGCGACGACAGCCAGGGTCGGCTTCGCGTGCGGCTCTTGGGTATCGACACACCCGAAACGAAGAAGCCCGGCTACACCGTCGGCTGCTGGGGACCGGAGGCGACAGAGTTCGCCCGGTCGACGATGCTGGGGCAGCGGGTTGCGCTGGTGACCGATCCGACTCAAAACAGGACCGACCGCTATGGCCGCACCCTGGCCTACCTTGTCCGAGCCGACGGGTGGGATTACTCGGTCGAGGCTGCTCGCGCCGGCGCCGCACATTCATATGTTTATGGGGGCCGCCCCGTCATTCGTCACGA
>CAWEII010000008.1:0-51157 GCA_963809085.1 uncultured Actinomycetota bacterium
ACTTACCGGCATTCGGAGTTTGGCTGACGTCAGTAACCTTTTAGGGCCCATTGGCCATCCAGTAGCTCTACCTCCAGCAAGAAACACGCAACGCTGCACCTAAATGCATTTCGGGGAGAACCAGCTATCACGGAGTTTGATTGGCCTTTCACCCCTACCCACAGCTCATCCCCTCAGTCTTCAACCTAAGTGGGTTCGGGCCTCCACAACATCTTACTGCTGCTTCACCCTGGCCATGGGTAGATCACTCCGCTTCGGGTCCAGAACACACCACTACACCACACACCATTGCATGGATACGCCCTATTCAGACTCGCTTTCGCTGCGGCTACCCCTCTCGGGTTAACCTCGCGACATGTCCCTGACTCGCAGGCTCATTCTTCAAAAGGCACGCCATCACCCCACGCGCAATGCGAAGGCTCTGACGGATTGTAGGCACACGGTTTCAGGTACTCTTTCACTCCCCTCCCGGGGTACTTTTCACCATTCCCTCACGGTACTAATCCGCTATCGGTCATCAGAAGGTATTCAGGCTTACCGGGTGGTCCCGGCAGATTCACAGCAGATTCCACGGGCCCGCTGCTACTCGGGAAAACGACACAAGGCAGGCAACGGGTTTTCACGTACCGGGCTCTCACCGTCTACGGCAGACCATCCCAGGCCACTTCCGCTAACCACGTCACTTTCTCACTGCCCTCCAGCCAGGTAGAACTGGAAACATCGCTCCCACAACCCCGCACACACAACCCCTACCCGGTATCACATGCATGCGGTTTAGCCATCCTCCGCTTTCGCTCGCCACTACTCACGGAATCACAATTGTTTTCTCTTCCTACGGGTACTGAGATGTTTCACTTCCCCGCGTTACCCCCCGCACCCTATGTATTCAGATACGGGTAACACGACATCACTCGTGCTGGGTTTCCCCATTCGGACATCCTCGGATCCACGCTCGGTTGGCAGCTCCCCGAGGCATATCGCAGCCTCCCACGTCCTTCATCGGCCTCTGATGCCAAGGCATCCACCATGCGCCCTTAAACACTTACAACAAAAACACAAAAACCAAAAAACAATTCAGAGAAAATTACACCACAACAAACCAACACCGCACCCAACGCGACAAGCCCACCCCCACGAGGAGAGCCGACTCACACGCCAGACACCAATGCCGACTTGATGCTCGCAACCACTATCCAGGAATCAAACACCACACCCCACCACCAAGCGGGGCAACAACACGCCTCCCACCCCACACAGGGGCCAGGGAACCACGGGCCTGTTGTCTCAGGACCCAACAGTGTGCTTGGCAGAATCAATCGCAACCCAGCCCCCTCAGGGGACTCCCACGGATCGCAGCGTTCGTCGTCATGTGCACCAGAACCGCACCCACTACAGGTGTCGGTCCATCTCACGAATCGCCCAGCTCACCGAACCCCCACACGATGTGGGCGGGTCTGGGTCTCGTGGTGCTCCTTAGAAAGGAGGTGATCCAGCCGCACCTTCCGGTACGGCTACCTTGTTACGACTTCGTCCCAATCGCCGATCCCACCTTCGACGGCTCCCTCCCACGAGGGGTTAGGCCACCGGCTTCGGGTGTTACCGACTTTCATGACGTGACGGGCGGTGTGTACAAGGCCCGGGAACGTATTCACCGCAGCGTTGCTGATCTGCGATTACTAGCGACTCCGACTTCACGGGGTCGAGTTGCAGACCCCGATCCGAACTGAGACCGGCTTTGAAAGGATTCGCTCCACCTCACGGCATCGCAGCCCTTTGTACCGGCCATTGTAGCATGTGTGAAGCCCTGGACATAAGGGGCATGATGACTTGACGTCATCCCCACCTTCCTCCGAGTTGACCCCGGCAGTCTCTCACGAGTCCCCACCATGACGTGCTGGCAACATGAGACAAGGGTTGCGCTCGTTGCGGGACTTAACCCAACATCTCACGACACGAGCTGACGACAGCCATGCACCACCTGCACACAGGCCACAAGGGAACCAATATCTCTACTGGCGTCCTGTGCATGTCAAACCCAGGTAAGGTTCTTCGCGTTGCATCGAATTAATCCACATGCTCCGCCGCTTGTGCGGGCCCCCGTCAATTTCTTTGAGTTTTAGCCTTGCGGCCGTACTCCCCAGGCGGGGTACTTAATGCGTTAGCTACGGCACGGATCCCAAGGAAGGAAACCCACACCTAGTACCCACCGTTTACGGCGTGGACTACCAGGGTATCTAATCCTGTTCGCTCCCCACGCTTTCGCTCCTCAGCGTCAGTTACTGCCCAGAGACCCGCCTTCGCCACCGGTGTTCCTCCTGATATCTGCGCATTCCACCGCTACACCAGGAATTCCAGTCTCCCCTGCAGTACTCCAGTCTGCCCGTATCGCCCGCACGCCCACAGTTAAGCTGTGAGTTTTCACGGACAACGCGACAAACCACCTACGAGCTCTTTACGCCCAGTAATTCCGGACAACGCTCGCACCCTACGTATTACCGCGGCTGCTGGCACGTAGTTGGCCGGTGCTTCTTCTGCACATACCGTCACTTGCGCTTCGTCTGTGCTGAAAGGGGTTTACAACCCGAAGGCCGTCATCCCCCACGCGGCGTCGCTGCATCAGGCTTGCGCCCATTGTGCAATATTCCCCACTGCTGCCTCCCGTAGGAGTCTGGGCCGTATCTCAGTCCCAGTGTGGCCGGACACCCTCTCAGGCCGGCTACCCGTCGTCGCCTTGGTAGGCCATCACCCCACCAACAAGCTGATAGGCCGCGGGCCCATCCCACACCGCAAAAGCTTTCCACCACGAAACATGCATCCCATGGTCATATTCGGTATTAGACCCAGTTTCCCAGGCTTATCCCAAAGTGCAGGGCAGATCACCCACGTGTTACTCACCCGTTCGCCACTCGTGTACCCCGAAGGGCCTTACCGTTCGACTTGCATGTGTTAAGCACGCCGCCAGCGTTCGTCCTGAGCCAGAATCAAACTCTCCAAACAAAAACCCCTCAAACCACGAGGCAGCATTCGAATCAGAAAAATCTGAATCCCAACAAAAAGACACCAAACAAACTGGCATCAAAAAACAACAACCACACCCCAACACGGGACGCCAGAGCATGGCCAAACAAACAAACAAAAACCACCAAACACACTATTGAGTTCTCAAACAACACACCCGCCTGACCGCGCAACGACCTCGCGGCGAAAAGCCGCGGAGCTTAGTGCGGGCAGATGAGGTAAACCCACCGAAGTGGACTTCCCTCTGGGATGCCGTCGCGCTCAGCGGGCTGACCGCGTCGCGACGACTTGGATTAAGTTACAAGAGGGGAAACTAGGAGTCAAATCGCCAGCTCATGACGCCTTTCGACTTTCCACGCCAACGTCAAACCCGTTCCACCCCTGCGATATTGCGCTTGCCTCGGCGCAACACCAACCACTTGCCATGCAGGAAATCCGACGATTGAGGTACCCATTCGTCGCTTTCGATGCGCACGTTGTTGACGGAGACGCCTCCCTCGGCAATCGTCCGCCGTGCCGCACCCTTGCTCGCCGACAGGCCGCTGGCCACCAATAGGTCGGTGATCCCGTCCTGGCCCCCCGGCTCGAGCCGGGCGACGGAGGAGGCCTCGCGCAGCGCCGCCGCCAGCGTCGCCTCGTCCAGCTCGCCCAGTTCCCCACGCCCGAACAGCGCTCCACTGGCGTGTTCCACCGCGTCCGTCGCAGCCTGTCCGTGCACCAGCGTGGTTAGCTCCCTGGCGAGTCGGCGCTGTGCTGCGCGCTCGTGCGGCCGAGCCGCGGTCACCTCTGCGAGCCCGGCCAACTCCTCGCGGCCGAGGAAGGTGAACCACTGCAGGTAACGCCCGACGTCGGCATCGGCGGTGTTGACGAAGTACTGGTACCAGGCATACGGCGACGTCAGCGCGGGATCGAGCCATAGATTTCCGCCACCGGTCGACTTTCCGAACTTGGCTCCGTCGGCTGCCGTGACCAACGGCACCGTCAGCGCGTGGGCGCTCGCACCCAGCTTCTGCCGGACCAGCCGGACGCCCGCGATGATGTTGCCCCACTGATCGGAGCCGCCGATCTGCAGCGTGCAACCGTGGCGTTGGTGCAACTGCACGAAGTCGTTGGACTGCAGCAGCATGTAGCTGAACTCCGTGTAGGAGATGCCGTCACCCTCGAGTCGCCGACGGATCGTGTCGCGGTCGAGCATCACGTTGACCGAGAAGTACTTCCCGATGTCGCGGAGGAACTCGATCGCCGACAGTTCGCTGGTCCAGGAGAGGTTGTTCTCGACGATGGCACCGTTGGCCGAGGCGTCGAACTCCACGAATCTCTCGAGCTGGCCGCGGATGCGCTCGGCCCATTCCGCCACGGTGTCGGTGGTGTTCAGCGTCCGCTCGGCGCTGTCGCGTGGATCACCGATCAGACCGGTCGCGCCGCCGGCCAGCACGATCGGCCGGTGGCCGGCCTGCTGGAAGCGGCGCAGGGTCAGCAGCGGCACCAGATGGCCTGCGTGCAGGCTCGGCGCTGTCGGATCGAAACCCGCGTACAGCGTGATGGGACCGGCGGCCAGCGCGTCGTTCAAGGCGTCGCGGTCGGTGGACTGTGCGATCAGACCGCGCCAGCCCAGCTCCTCGAGGATTCCTGTGTCCTGAGATGTCACGGGCTCGATCTTCCCGTATCAGTCGCTGTCGCCGGGCGCCGGTGCCCGGGGACTGCGGCGGTAGGCCGACACCTCGTGGTAGCCGGTCAGCCAGAACCGCCACGGCCGATCGGCGGCCTGGCTCACTCCGACGCGCGGGCCGCTCGTCGCCACCTCGTCGGTGCCGAGCACGAGCCGGACCGGGCTGTCGTTCGCGAACACATCGATTCCGTTGTCGTCCATCGTGATTCCCAATGCCGAGCACAGATTCCCCGGGCCACGGGCCAATGCCACAGGTGACACCGAGACGCCGCGGCGGGCACCTGCCACGTCGAGGCCGTCGTCGACGACCGCCGCCCGCAACAACACCGCCGCGGGCACGCCGACGTACCCGCTCGTGACGTTCGCGCACACGTGGATTCCGTGACTGCGGTACGTGTACATCCGTCCGGCCGGTCCGAACATCACCGTGTTGCGCGTCCTCGGACCGCGAAAGGAATGCGACGCCGCATCCGGCCATGGGCCGTCGGCGGGCCCGCCATAGGCCTCCACCTCGACGATCACCGCGGATGCTCCCCTTCCGAAGAGTCGCGCACCGAGCAGGCGGCGGGCCGCCGTGACGGGATCGCGTAGTCAGCAGTTCCACACTCACCACAGCGATCTTGCCGGGCACCGTTGACTTCGGCGCCGGAGGGGCGGATATTCATCATATGATGACTTCATCGCCCGATGAATTAATCCACGGCGACGGGTCCGCCGTCTCGATCGATCATCTGTCGGTCGTCCGGGGCAAACGCACCGCGCTGGACGACGTCTCGCTGCGAATCTCCCGCGGCACCATCACCGGTGTGCTCGGCCCATCCGGATGCGGCAAGACCACGCTGATGCGCTGCATCGTCGGCACGCAGATCGTGGCCACCGGATCGATCACCGTGCTGGGCAGGCCGGCCGGATCCGCCGATCTGCGCAGCCGGGTCGGCTACGTCACCCAGTCCCCCACCATCTACGACGACCTGCGCGTCGTCGACAACGTGCGTTACTTCGCCTCGCTGTACGGCACCGACGCCAAGGCTGCCGAGGACGCGATCGCCGCCGTCGGACTGACCGATCACCGGACGGCGTCGTGCGGAAACCTGTCGGGAGGCCAGCGAACGCGGGCGTCGCTGGCGTGCGCGCTGGTGTCGCACCCCGACCTGCTGGTGCTCGACGAACCAACGGTGGGCCTCGACCCGGTGCTGCGAGTGGAGCTGTGGGAGCAGTTCCACGACCTCGCGCGCCGCGGCACCACCCTGATCGTCTCGAGTCACGTCATGGACGAGGCCGACCACTGCGCCGACCTGCTACTCATGCGAGAAGGTCGCCTCCTCGCCCACACCACACCATCGAACCTGCGGGAGGAAACCGGATGTCCGTCACTGGAGCACGCGTTTCTGTCCATCATTCGGCGCAGCACCGTGGCCGCAGCAGGCTGAGTCCACAGACCTACCTGGCCACCACGGGGCGAATTCTGCGCCAACTCGCCGGCGACCACCGCAGTGTCGCGATGATCCTGGTGGTGCCGAGCGTGATCATCACGTTGATGTACTTCATGTTCCACGACGCGCCCCACCGGCCGGGCGCGCCGTCGCCGTTCAACAATGCGTGTCTGATCATGCTGGGCGTCTTCCCGCTGATCGTGATGTTCCTCATCACGTCGATCACCATGCAGCGCGAGCGGGTCTCCGGAACGCTGGAGCGGATCCTCACCACTCCCCTGCGCCGGCTGGACCTGTTGGCCGCCTACGGCACCGCGTTCTCGATCGCCGCCGCCGCGCAGGCCACGCTCGCCTGCGTCGTCTCGTTCTGGCTGCTCGGTCTCGATACGGCGGGAAGCCCGGTGTGGGTGTTCGTCATCGCGATCATCAACGCCGTCCTCGGCGTCGGCCTCGGTCTGCTGTGTAGCGCGTTCGCGCGCACCGAGTTCCAGGCGGTTCAGTTCATGCCTGTGGTGATCGCGCCGCAGCTGCTGCTGTGCGGCATCATCGTGCCGCGCGAGCTGCTCCCCGATTGGCTGCAGTGGATCAGCAACGCACTGCCCGCCAGTTACGCGTTGGAGGCCCTTCAACAGGTCGGCGCGCATGCCGACCTCACCTCGACGGCGGTCCGGGACATCGCGATCGTCATCGCCTTCGCCGTCGTTGCGCTGTGTCTGGCCGCGGCGACGCTGCGCCGCAGGACTCCATGAGCCCGAAGCGTCCTGGCCGCCCTCCCGGAGCGTCCGACACCCGCGATCGGATCCTGGTCAGCGCGCGCGAACTGTTCGCCCGCAACGGTATCGACAAGACTTCGATCCGCTCGATCGCGTCCGGCGCTGGTGTCGATGCCGCGTTGATCCATCACTACTTCGGAACCAAGCAGCAGCTTTTCGCGGCCGCAATCCACATTCCGATCGACCCGATGCAAGTCATCGGGCCCATGCGGGAGACGCCCGTCGAGGACCTCGGCCTCACGCTGCCGTCCTTGTTGTTACCGCTGTGGGACTCCGAATTGGGCTCCGGCTTCATCGCAACGCTTCGCTCGCTACTGGCCGGCAACGAGGTGAGCCTGGTGCGCTCGTTCCTCCAGGAGGTCATCTCCGTCGAAGTCGGGAATCGCGTCGATCGCCCGGCAGGCTCGGGCAAGATTCGGGTTCAGTTCGTCGCGTCACAACTCGTCGGGGTCGTGATGGCGCGCTACATCCTCGAGCTGGAACCGTTCAAGTCGCTGCCGGTGCAGCAGATCGCCGAGACCATTGCACCCAACCTCCAGCGCTACCTCACCGGCGACCTGCCTGGGCTGGGTTAGCCGTCGGCTCGTTCGATCAACCGCTGATGCTCGGCGTCGTCGTCGATGGTCACTGCCTCGTCGACCAGCAGCACGGGCACACCACCGTCGATCCGGTAGGCGCGCCGCAGCCTCGGGTTGTAGAGCACGTCGCCGGCCAGAAGAAGCGGGCCACGGTCCTGCGGGCAGACCAGGATGTCGAGCAACCGTTGATCGAGCATGTTCGACTAGGGGCCGAGCGGGATGTTGATTCCGCCGCCGGGAGCGCCACCGCCGGGGTTGATGCCGAATCCGCCGAGCGCGCCGGGGTTGGTCGGGTCGTACTGATTGATCCCGATCGTCGCCGGAGCAGGCTGCTGCGCCTGACCGCGCATCTTGTTCCTGGTCTGGAAGGCCAGGGTGTTTTGGAGGGCCGCGATCAGCGGCGCCTGGTTCGGCCGCTTGTCCAACGCGGCCACGATGTCGTCCCGGTTGCCCTTCGACGGGTAGAAGCCCTCCGAACGAAGCTTCAGGACCTGGTGGACCAGGGTGGAGAGCTGCCCGCCACCCGCACCCGTGTCGTACTCCGTGGCGATGATCGCGATCGCCTGGTCGGCCGTCATCGGGGGCGGGGCGTCAGTCCCGGTGGTCGGATCCGCAGGGGCCGCGGGTTCGGCGTTGGCCAAGCCGATCCCGGCCATCAGGCCGGCGGCCAGCGCACCACTGGCCACCGCGCCGACGGCGGCGCGCCGCCAGCCCGTGTTCCTGCTGGTCTGCGATGTCATCGAACCTCCATGCGGAGCCTTGCCCGACCCAATGCGGCTGTCTGCCGCAAGCGGGAGCCTAACAGTGCGCCGCCCCTGCGGCATGGCCTCACTCATCATTGGTTGCGTTGACCAGCTCCGCCCGCACGGCCGCGGTGAGCCGTTTGTAGCGGTTGGTGTCCTCGTCGAAGTACCAGGCGAAGCGCGACGGCTTCGGGATGCCCGCCGCCCGGAGCGGGTCGAGGAGCGGCCGGTACGACGCGCTCAGCTTCATGTCCGGCACCACGTGGACGATGTCCGGCGGCGCTCCTACCGGGAGCGCGTCCAGCGCTTCGTTCAGGTCGGCCGTCGGCACGCTCCCTCCCGGCGCGAGCGTCAATGCCGTGACCGCCAGCTCCCGACCACCTGCGACGACCCGGTAGGTAACCGGCAGATCCACGGCACCCAGACGGCCCACCGCGTCGTCGACGGCCGCGGCGTAGACGGGTCCGCGGGGGGTGCGGATCACCGAGCCACGGTTGTCGACGAGCCAATAGTCGCCGTCCTCGTCGCGCCGGAACAGATACTCCGTCGACACCCAGGTGTCCGCTGGCGCGAACACCCCCCGCATCACGGACGCGGTCGGATCGATCGGACCGCGCGGGTGCGCGAGCAGGACGCCGACCTCGTTCGCCTGCGCCAGCTTCACGAATCCACGGTCGTCCTCGAGGATCTGGTCGTCGTCGACGTCGTACGCGGCGAGTTCGATGTGGCCGCCGCCCGGAAGCGGGCGTCCCTCGCTGCCGATCTTGGCGCCGGACACGTTGGCCAGCACGGCCTGCCCGTCGGTGGTGGCGAAGAACTCGACGACGTGCGCGGGCTTGAACTCCTCCTCGAGTCGCTTCCACAGGCCGGTGGGCATGCCCGAGCCGATGAACAGCCGGACCGGGTGGTTGCCGTTGACCGCGAACGACGGGTCGTCGATGACGTCGCGCAGCATCGCCCAGGTGTAGGAGACGACGGTGACGCCGTACTGCCGAAGTTCGTGGACGAACCGATCGGGCCGCAGGCCCCGCGACAGTGCGATGCGGGTGCCGCCGACCACGGCGCCCCCCAGGCTGACCAGCAGGCCGGACTGGTGGTGCAACGGGGTGAGGCAGTAGACCGTGTCGTTGCGGCCGAGGTTGGCGGCCGACGCCGTGCCGAACGCGGAAAGCGCCCACCGGAAGTTGGTGATCTGACGGGCGACGAGTTCGCCGTTGACGGTGGCGAAGGCGACGTAGGCGAGGTCCTTGGCGTATCCGGGATTGGGTCGGTACCAGCCGGGCAGCTCGACCACGTCCGGATCGATCTGCTCCATGTCGGTGACGTCCGCATTCTCGGGAACGTTGAGGTCGCGGGCCTCGCCGCCGCCGAGCACTAGCACCCGCAACGGCAGCTTCCTGGCCGCCTCGAGGTTGCCCGGATCGGCGATGACGTCGGACACCGCGCCGATGCGGGCCGCTTCGGCCAGGTCTCCGTCGGGCGGCATGAGGACGGCAACCGCGCCGAGTCGGGAGAGGGCCGCGATGGCGACCAGGGCGCTTGGCCGGGTCTCCATCAGGACGCCGACGTGGGCCCCCTGCCGCACCCCGACCCCGATCAGGCCACGGACCACGTTGTTGATGCGGCGGTCCACCGCCTCATAGGTGTGCACCCGGCCGTCGAACAGCAGGAACTCCCCGTTCGGCGCCTCGCGCGCCTGCTCGGACATGATCCTGCCGAGCGAGATCCGGGTGTGGTCGTTGATCTGGCCGAGGCGCGCGAGACGGGGCAACGTCCGAACGGTCTCGACGGCAAGCGCACGCGCCGACTTGTTGGCGGCCACCAGCGCATCCGCGGCCGACCGGGCCAGACTGAAGGTCATCTCGGTCGCGGCGGCCGCACCGTGTGCCACCCGCGAGGCGAGCGGGACGCCGCTCTCGCTGTGTTGGGCAGGCTGCAGCGCCATCGGCACCACGTGGTCGGGCATCTCGCCATCGCCGGCCAGCCACTTCACCCATGCTGCGACCGTCGGCCAGGTCTGGTTGGCCGCCTTGGAACCCACCACCAGACCGAAATGTCCTGTGCGAATGAGGTATTCGTAGACCTCGGCTTGAGGAGCGGCGCGCTTGATGCCGCGCACCGACGCGGGCTGGCCGATGTCGTCGACCTCGCCCACCACCGCGAGTACCGGGCAGTCGATGTCGCTGAGCGTGACCAAGTCACCGTGAATGCTGAACCCGCCGGACATCATTCGGTTGTGCGCGATGAACTGCTTGAGAAGTTCGGCGATCGCAGGCCCCGACCACGCGATCCAGCCGTCGCTGGACAGGAACCGGCGCTGCTGCTCGCGCGGCAGCAGAGCCTCGCGGTCGTGCAACTGCCGGACGAAGTCGAGCCGCGACTGCGCGGTCTTGATCGGGTCCAGCATCTGGAAGCCGGTCCGCGCCAGCCAGCCGGGGATGTCGATGCGGCTGAACACGTGATCGGCCATGAAGTCCGCCGCACCGACGGCCAGGCCCGCCGGCAGGTTCATCGGCAGGGCCGCCAAAGTGTCGACGGGCGAGCCGAACCCGACGATGCTCGCCAGATCCTTCGACCGCCGATAGGCCGCGGCCTGGTAGGCGAACATGCCGCCCTGCGAGTAGCCCGCCAGGTGCACGTCACGGTCCGTGACCGACTTCACGGTGTCGATCGCCTCACTCAGTGCGACCACGTGGTCGGCCAGGTTGCGCTGCATGCCGCCCTCGACCCGGTCGGGTGAACCGAAGTCGATGACCCACGGGTCGATGCCTGCCGCGTGCAGGATGCCGACCGCACCCTCGGCCCGGGTGACGTCCCACATGTCAGCCGACATCATCATCGGGTGCACCATCAGGATGGGCGGCCCGGCGGGCTTGGCCCCTGGCCTGGTGTCGGGCGGGAAATACCGCCGCAGCCGGTACATCGGCACGCTCTCGACGATCTGGAACGGCGACGGCACGGCACCGGTCTCGAGACCGCCGTAACGCAGCACTTCCAGACCGTTCTGAGCCGTCGCGACCAACCGGCCGACCGGACCGGTGATCGCGGACAGGTCCACCACTGCGCTCCCCTTTTGACGTGCCGAATCCCCCGATTGCCGACGTCATCATGGCACAGCGGCCCAACCACCCCGCGAGGATTGCACCGAGCATCGTTCTCACCACCGGGCCCTATGATCGACGGCTGATGGCGAACCTGATCAACCTCGAACGCGCGACCGTCGGCTACGGCACGCGCACCCTGCTCGACGGCGTCAGCCTTGGCGTCGAGGAAGGTGAGGCGATCGGCGTCGTCGGCCGAAACGGCGACGGCAAGACGACGCTGCTGCAGATCCTGACGGCCACCCGGCCGCCCGACTCGGGCCGGGTGACCCACACGTCCGGTCTGTCCGTCGGCTACCTGCACCAGTCCGACGACTTCGCGGCCGAGGCGACCGTCCGCGACGTCGTGTGGGGCGAGCGAGGCGACGGGGAGTCGGGCACGGTCGGCGGGCGTCCCGACCACATCTGGGCAGCGGAGGCGGAAACCAGGTCGGTGGTCGAGAACCTCCTCACCGAGGTGTCACTCGACCGCGAGGTGAACAACCTCAGCGGCGGTGAGCGACGCCGCGTCGCGCTGGCGGCAGTCCTGCTCGCCGGGCACGACGTCCTCGTCCTGGACGAGCCAACCAACCACCTCGACGTCGAGGTGATCGGATGGCTGGCGGGCTACCTCTCACAGCAGCGGTCCAAGTCCCTGGTGGTGGTCAGCCACGACCGCTGGTTCCTCGACGCCGTCTGCACGCGCACCTGGGAGGTGCATGGCGGCGTGGTCGACGCCTACGAGGGCGGCTACGCCGCCTACGTGCTGGCGCGCGCCGAACGGATGCGGGTCGCCGCAGGCACCGAGGCACGCCGCCGCAACCTGATGCGCAAGGAGCTTGCCTGGCTGCGGCGGGGACCGCCGGCGCGTACGTCGAAGCCGAAGTTTCGGATCCAGGCGGCCAACGACCTCATCGCCAACGAGCCGGAGCCGCGCGATTCCCTGGCGTTGCAGAGGTTCGCGACGGCCCGGCTCGGCAAGGACGTGTTCGACCTGCACCGGGTGGTGTTGGAGGCGGGCGACAAGCTGATCCTCGACAAGCTGGACTGGTCGATCGGGCCCGGCGAGCGCATCGGTCTGGTCGGGGTGAACGGCACCGGCAAGTCGTCGGTGTTGAAGTTGTTGACCGGCGAGATGGCACCGTCCGCTGGCACCATCAAACGCGGCAAGACGCTCAAGATCGGTTACCTCAGCCAGGCACTCGTGGAAATCGATGGCAACGAACGCGTGCTCGATGCCGTCGAAAGCGCGCGTCGGATCACCGAACTCGCGGGCGGACGGGAGGTCAGCACCGCCACGCTGCTCGAGGACTTCGGGTTCACGGGCGACAAGCTCACCACCCGGCTGTCCGAACTCTCCGGTGGTGAACGGCGGCGATTCCAGTTCCTGCGACTGCTCCTCGACGAGCCAAACGTGCTGCTGCTCGACGAGCCGACCAACGACCTGGACATCGACACGCTGAACGTCATCGAGGACTACCTCGATGGCTGGCCCGGCACCCTCATCGTCGTCACCCACGACCGCTACTTCCTCGAGCGCGTCGCCGACGTGACCTACGCGCTGCCCGGCGCAGGCCGCTGTGTGCTGTTACCCGGCGGCATCGAGCAGTATCTGGCCGACCGCGCCGCCACCGAAGCGACGTCTGCGTCCCGCACCGGCACGCGTTCCGAGACCGCCTCGGCGCGCGAGCGCAGGGCGGGAAAGGAGTTGGCCCGCATCGAGAGCCAGCTCGGCAAGCTCGACGAGCGGATCGCGAAGCTGCACCAAATCATGGCCGAGGCCGCGGCCGATCACGTCCGGGTGACCGAATTGAACGGCGAACTCAACGACCTTCTGACACGCAAGGAGTCCCTGGAAGAGGAGTGGCTTGCGCTCGCGGAGGACTGAGCTAACGCACCACCCCGCGCAGGCGAATCCTGAGTCCGTCCGCGGTGTTCCGCACGATTCCGAGCTGCTTGGCTACCTGGATGGGTGACGTGCCGCCGCGGGCGTCGCGCGAATTCACCGAGCCGGCAACGGTCAGCACTTCGCGCACCTCGGCCGTGAGGCCCGGGTGGATGCCTGCCAGTTCGTCGTCGGCGAGCTCCTCGAGGCCGACGCCACGCGCCTCGGCGGCCCGCACCGCGGCCCCCGCCGCCTCGTGCGCGACACGGAACGAAACGCCTTGCCGCACCAGCCATTCGGCAACGTCGGTGGCCAACGTGTAGCCCAACGGGGCGAGCTCGGCCATCCGGTCGGTGTCGAACAACAACGTGCCGACGAGCCCGGCCATGGCGGGCAGCAGCAACTCGAGCTGGGTGACGGAGTCGAACACCGGCTCCTTGTCCTCCTGCAGGTCGCGGTTGTACGCCAGCGGTTGGGCCTTCAGGGTGGCCAGCAGGCCGGTCAGGTTGCCGATCAAACGGCCCGACTTGCCGCGCGCCAGTTCCGCGATGTCGGGATTCTTCTTCTGCGGCATGATCGAACTGCCGGTCGACCAGGAGTCGTGAAGCTTGACGTAGCCGAATTCGGTGGTGCTCCAGAGGATGACGTCCTCGGCGAGCCGTGACAGATCGACGGCGATCATCGCCAGGACGAACGCGGCCTCCGCGGCGAAGTCACGGGATGCCGTGGCGTCGATGGAGTTGTCGGCCGCCGCCGTGAAGCCGAGCTCCTCGGCGATCGCGTCGGGATCCAGGCCGAGCGAGGAACCCGCCAGTGCGCCCGAGCCGTATGGCGACACCGCCGCCCGCCCGTCGAAGTCGACGATCCGCGCCACGTCGCGCAGCAGTGGGTGGGCGTGCGCGAGCAGGTGGTGGGCCAGCAGGACCGGTTGCGCCGATTGCAGATGCGTCTTGCCCGGCATGATCGCGGTCGGATGGGAGGCCGCCTGGGTGGCGAGCGCCGCGACGACGTCGAGCACGCCGTTGCCCACGCTCCGCATCGCGTCGCGCAGCCACATCCGGAACAGCGTGGCGACCTGGTCGTTGCGCGACCGGCCCGCCCGCAGCCGCCCGCCGAGATCGTCGCCGACCCGATCGATCAGCCCGCGCTCCAGCGCCCCGTGCACGTCCTCGTCGGAGGGCAACGGGCCGAAGCTCCCGTCGGCGACGTCGGCCACGAGGCTGTCGAGCCCGACGAGCAGACCGTCGCGTTGGTCCTCGGTGAGCAGTCCGGCGCCGGTACAGCACGCGGGCGTGCGCCTTGGACGCAATGACGTCGTAGGGCGCCAGCACCCAGTCGAAGTGGGTCGACTTGCTCAGCGCGGCAAGGGCTTCCGATGGTCCGTCGGCGAACCGCCCACCCCACAGCGAGCCCTCGTTGGTGCTCACTTCGTCCCCGCGAGCAGACACATAATGTCGCGACACGCCGCATGCGAGCGCACTTTTGCGACTGCTCGCGGGAAGGAATTGGTGCTCATTGGCCGGCAAGGTCCCGCCGCGCGGCGATCTTCGACGACAGCCCGTGCACGTGCACGAAGCCCTTCGCGCTGGACTGGTCGAAGGTGTCGCCCTCGTCGTAGGTGGCGAGGTTGAAGTCATAGAGCGACTCGGCGCTGCGCCTGCCGTTGACCGCGATGTGCCCGCCGTGCAGGACCATTCGGATCTCTCCGGTGACGTGTTCCTGCGTGTGGTCCACGAACGTCTCCAGCGCGGTCTTCAGCGGTGAGTACCAGAGTCCGTCGTACACCAACTCGCCCCACCGCTGGTCGGTGGTCCGCTTGAACCGGCCGAGCTCGCGCTCCAACGTGACGTGCTCGAGCTCGGTGTGGGCGGTGATGATCGCCATGGCTCCCGGCGCCTCGTAGATCTCGCGGCTCTTGATGCCGACCAGCCGGTCTTCGACCACGTCGAGCCTGCCCACGCCCTGCGCGCCCGCACGCCGGTTGAGTTCGACGATCGCTTCCAAGACGGGACGTCGAGCGCCCGTCGATGGATACCGGCACACCCTTGGAGAAGCCGATGACGACCTCGTCGGGTGAGCTCCAGTTGACGGTGGGATCCTCGGTGTAGTCGTAGACGTCCTTGGTTGGCGCATTCCACAGGTGTTCCAGGAAACCGGTTTCCACCGCGCGGCCCCACACGTTCTGATCGATCGAGAACGGCGAGCGCTTCGTGACGTTGATCGGGATGGCGTTCTCCTCGGCGAACGCGATCGCCTTCTCGCGCGTCCAGGCGTAGTCGCGGACGGGAGCGAGCACCTCGAGATCCGGTGCCAGCGAGGCGAACCCGACCTCGAAGCGAACCTGGTCGTTGCCCTTGCCCGTGCAGCCGTGCGCGACGATGCCGCCGCCGAACTCGCGCGCGGCCTCGACGAGGTGCTTGACGATCAGCGGCCTGCTGATCGCCGACACCAACGGATAGCGGTCCATGTAAAGCGCGTTCGACTTGATCGTCGGCAGGCAGTACTCCTCGGCGAACTCGTCGCGGGCGTCGACCACGACGGCCTCCACCGCGCCGCAGTCCAGCGCACGCTGCCGGACCACGTCCATGTCCTCGCCGCCCTGCCCGAGGTCGATGGCCACCGCCACGACGTCGCGACCGGTCTCCTTGCCGATCCAGCTGATCGCGACCGAGGTGTCCAGACCGCCGGAATACGCCAAGATGACGCGTTCGGACATGAATCAATCTCCTTGTCTTGGGGGGTTATTGCAGGTTCTCGAGAGTGGCGGCCAGTTCGGCGCCCGTCATGGGTTCGCGGGCCACCACCAGGATGGTGTCATCGCCTGCGACCGTGCCGACCACATAGGGCAGGGCCGAGCGGTCGATTGCGCTGGCGAGATAGTGCGCCGCTCCCGGCGGCGTGCGCAACACCGCCAGGTTGGCGCTGGCGTCGGTCGACACCAGAAGGTCTGACAGCAGACGCGACATGCGCTCGGTGCCACCGGAGACGCCCCGTACCGGGCTGCCGTCCTCGGGCACGACGTAGACGCCGACGCCACCGTCGGCTCCGCGCAGCTTGACCGCGCCGAGTTCCTCGAGATCCCGCGACAGCGTCGCCTGGGTCACCTCGATGCCCTCCTCGGCGAGCATCGTCGCGAGCTCGCTCTGACTGCGCACCGGGTTCGACGAGAGCAGCGTCACGATGCGCGCCTGCCGTCCGGCCCGGGTCGGCGCGCGTCACGAGCGTTCCAGCAGCCATACCAGGAGTGCCTTCTGGGCATGCAAGCGATTCTCCGCCTCGTCCCACACCGCGCTCTGCGGACCGTCGATGACGTCGTCGGTGATCTCGTGTCCGCGATGCGCCGGCAGGCAGTGCAGGACGACGGCGTCGGAATCGGCCAGGTCCAACAGGTCACCGTTGAGCTGGAAGGGGCGGAACGGACGCACCCGGTCGAGGCCGTCGTTCTCCTGACCCATCGACGTCCAGGCGTCGGTCACCAGCACGTCGGCACCGTCGGCCGCCGCTCGTGGATCGGCCGTCACCGTCACGGAAGCACCTGTGTCGCTCGCCCGCCGCCGCGCCGCGTCGACGAACTGTGGGTCGGGCTCGAAGCCCGCAGGGGCAGCGATGGTGACATGGATGCCCGCGGTCACTCCGCCCAGCATCAGCGAGTGCGCCATGTTGTTGGCGCCGTCGCCGAAGTAGGTCAACCTCAGCCCATACAACGTGCCGCGGCGTTCGTCGAGAGTCTGAAGGTCGGCCAGCACCTGGCAGGGATGGAACTCGTCGGACAACGCGTTGACGACCGGCACCGACGATCCGGAGGCCATGGCGCTCAACCGTTCCTGCGCGAACGTCCGCCACACGATGGCGTCGACGTAGCGGGACAGCACCCGGCCGGTGTCCTCCAGCGTCTCCTCACGGCCGAGCTGGGTGCTGCGGCCGTCGACCACGACGGCGTGGCCACCCAGCTGTGCGATGCCCATCTCGAACGAGAACCGGGTGCGGGTGGAGTTCTTCTCGAAGATGACGGCGACGCCGCGCGGCCCCTCCAGCGGGCGCCGACTCATCGGCGACCTCTTGAGTTCGGCCGCGAGCGCCAGCACCTCGGCCTGTTCGTCGGGCGACAGGTCGTCGTCGCGCAGGAAGTGCCGAAGTGTCACGATGCCTCCGTTGACGCCGTAGCAGCGGTGTCCAGGACGGCGGGCAACGCGGTGAGGAACGCGTCGATCTGCGCGTCGGTGACGACGAGTGGTGGAGCCAACCGGACCACGTCTGGGCGTGGCGGCGTTGACCAGGAAGCCTGCGTCGCGGGCGGCGGCCTCGATCGCCTTGCCGTGCGGCGCGGTCAGCACCACACCGCGCAGCAGACCGCGGCCGCGAACGTGGTCGACCAACGGGTGGCCGATGGCCTCGATGCCGTGGCTCAACGTCTTGCCGAGCACGTCGGCGCGGCTGATCAGATCGTCGTCGGCCAGCGTCTTGAGCACCGCGAGCGCCGCCGCGGTGCACACCGGGTTGCCGCCGAACGTGCTGCCGTGCAGGCCGGGGGTCAACAGACCCGCGGCGTCACCGATCGCCAGGCATGCCCCGATGGGCAGCCCGCCGCCCAAACCCTTTGCGAGCGTGACCAGGTCGGGGGTGATGCCGTCGTGCTGGTGGGCGTAGAACGTGCCGGTTCGCCCGACGCCGGTCTGGACCTCGTCGAGTACCAGCAGAGCGCCGTGCTCGGCGGTGATCTCGCGCGCGGCGACCAGGTAACCCGGCGGCGGTGTGACGACACCGCCCTCCCCCATGATCGGCTCGAGGAACACCGCGGCGGTGTCGTCGGTGACGGCGGCGGCCAACGCGGCGGTATCGCCGTACGGGACGTGGGTGACGTCGCCGGGCAGCGGTTCGAACGGCGCCTGCTTGGCCGGCTGGCCGGTCAGCGCAAGCGAACCCATGGTGCGTCCGTGGAAGGCGCCGTCGGCGGCAACGAGTTTGGTGCGCCCGGTGAGGCGGGTGATCTTGAAGGCGACCTCGTTGGCCTCCGTGCCCGAATTGGCGAAGAACACCCGGGCGTGCGCATCCGCGCCGAGGTGGGCGACGAGCGCCTCGGCGAGCGCGATACCCGGTTCGGTCGCGTACAGATTGGAGGTGTGGCCCAGTGTGTTGAGTTGGCGCGTCACGGCTTCGATCACCGCGGGATGCCGGTGCCCGAGAACGTTGACGGCAATGCCACCGAGCAGGTCGACGTAGGACTTGCCGTCGGCGTCGGTGACCACTGCGCCGTCGCCACTGACCAGCGCGATCGGCGGCGTGCCGTAGTTGTCCATCATCACGGCCTGCCAACGCTCTTGCAGCCCTCGAGTATTAGAGGTCATCTCTTCACCACCTTCGTGCCGGAGCCCTCATCGGTGAACAACTCGACGAGAACGCAATGTTCGACGCGGCCGTCGACGACGTGTGCGCTGGGCACCCCACCGGCCACCGCCCGCAGGCACGCCTCGATCTTGGGCACCATGCCCGACTCGAGCGTCGGCAGAAGTCCGGTCAGCGTCGCGGCGTCGATCTCGCTGACCAGCGAATCGCGGTCCGGCCAGCGGGTGTAGAGGCCTTCGACGTCGGTGAGCATCAACAGCTTTTCGGCCGCGAGCGCCTCGGCAAGCGCCGCGGCGGCGGTGTCGGCGTTGATGTTGTGCACCACCCCGTCGGCATCGGGTGCGATCGTCGAGACCACCGGAATACGTCCCGCGGCAATGAGATCGAGCACCGCGGCGGTGTTGACCCGCTCGACGTCGCCGACCAGGCCGATGTCGGTCGCGACGCCGTCCACGATGACGCTTCGCCGGACCGCGGTGAACAGCTGCGCGTCCTCGCCCGTGATGCCGACGGCGTACGGGCCGTGTGCGTTGATCAGTCCGACGAGTTCCCTGCCGACCTGACCGAACAGCACCATCCGCGCGACGTCGAGGACCTCGGGCGTGGTGACGCGGAAGCCGCCCTTGAAATCGCCTGCAATGCCGAGCTTCTTGAGCATGGCGCTGATCTGCGGTCCGCCGCCGTGCACCACGACGGGGTGGATCCCGCAGTTCCGCAGGAACACCATGTCGGCTGCGAACGCGGCCTTGAGCACGTCGTCGGTCATCGCGTTGCCGCCGTACTTGACCACGACGATCTTGCCGTGCAGCGCCTTGAGCCACGGCAGCGCCTCGGCGAGTACTGCCGCCTTGGTCCGGCGTGTTCGAGCACTGTCGCGCGCATCGGTCATCGAGGAGTACGCCGAGTTCTCTTCGACGTAGGCGTGCGACAGGTCAGTGGTGCGGATGGTCGCCGAGCCCGGACCCACCCCGAGATCGACGACGACGGCGATGTCGGGGCCCGACAGGTCCACCTGGCGCGCGCCAGGTGCTCCGACTCCGTCGATGCACACCGGAGAGCCGTTGAACGACACGCTGATCCGGTCGGGGTCCATGTCGACGGGTGCCATCCCGACGGCGGCGAGCACGCGGCCCCAGTTCGCGTCGGAGCCGAAGAGCGCCGTCTTGACCAGGCTGTCGCGGGCGATGACGCGGGCCGCGACGACGGCGTCGTCCTCACTGGCGGCACCGGTGACGGTGACCGCGATGCGCTTGGTGACGCCCTCGGCGTCGGCCTGCAGTTGTGCGCAGAGGTCGTTGCACACGGCGAGCAGGGCGGCATCCAGCTCGTCCTGGCTCGGCGTGACCTCGCTGGCGCCCGACGCCAGCAGGAGCACCGTGTCGTTGGTCGAGCAGCTGCCGTCGACGTCGAGGCGGTCGAAGGTGCGTGCGGAGGCGTTGCGCAATGCGTGATCGAGTGCGTCGGCGTCCACGGCCGCGTCGGTGGTGATGACGCACAGCATCGTGGCCAGTGACGGCGCGAGCATGCCCGCGCCCTTGGCCATGCCGCCGACGGTCCAGTTGTCGCCGTGGTGCAGGGCGACCTGCTTGGGCACCGTGTCGGTGGTCATGATGGCCTGCGCGGCCTCCGCGCCCCCGGTCAGCCCGCCCGCCATCTCGTGGACGATCGCCGTGACGCCGGCCAGCACCTTGTCCATCGGCAGCCGGTCCCCGATCAGGCCGGTCGAGCAGACGCCGACCTCGATGGCGCCGGTCTCGGTGCCCCAGTCCGACAGCGCCGCGGCGACCGCCTCCGCCGTGCGGTGCGTGTCCTGGAACCCGTCGGGCCCGGTGCAGGCGTTCGCGCCGCCGGAGTTGAGGATGACCGCACGAAGCCGCCGGGTCGTCATCACCTGTTGGGTCCACAGCACGGGGGCGGCCTTGACCTTGTTGCGCGTGAACACGGCGGCCGCGGCATGATCGGGGCCCTCGTTGAACACCAGCGCGAGGTCGGGATTGCCCGATGCCTTGATGCCGGCCGCGATTCCGGTGGCACGGAAGCCTGCGGGTGCCGTGACCCCCTGCGTGCGCACAGCTTGGCCGTCTCGCACGGTGTCATCCCCCGGTCGCTTCGTCCTGCGTCACGGCGCTATCCCCACGATCGAAAGTCCTTCCGTTTCAGGCCAGCCCAGCGCGAGGTTCATCGACTGCACGGCCGCACCTCCCGTTCCCTTGACCAGGTTGTCGATCGCGCATACCGACACCAGCACGCCGGCGTCGGCGTCGACTGCGACCGCGATCTGCGCGGCGTTGCTGCCGATCACCGAACCGGTCCTCGGCAGTTGCCCTTCCGGCAGCAGGTGGACGAACGGCTCGCCGCCATACGACTTCTCGTAGGCGGCGCGGATCTCCGACAGCGACGCCGTGGTCCTGGCCGTGCAGGTGGCCAGGATGCCGCGCGACGTGGGGATCAGCACGGGCGTGAACGAGACGGTGACGTCCTTGTCGGTGACCGCGCGAAGGCCCTGCGCGATCTCGGGCGTGTGCCGATGCGCTCCGCCGATGTTGTAGGCCCTGGCCGACCCGATGACCTCGGAGCCGAGCAGGTCGACCTTGGCGGCGCGTCCCGCACCCGACGTGCCGCTCACGGCGACGACGGTGACGGCGGGCTCGACCAGATCCTCGGCCACCGCGGGCAGCAGGGCGAGCAGCGCGGCCGTCGGATAACAGCCGGGTACGGCGATCCGCTTGGTCCCACGCAGCGCCTCGCGGCCGCCGGGGAGTTCGGGCAGGCCGTAGGGCCAGCTGCCTGCGTGCGCCGAGCCGTAGAAGCGCTCCCATGCGGCGGCGTCGGTGAGCCGGAAGTCGGCACCGCAGTCGACGATGAGCGTGTCGGGTCCGAGTTGATCGGCGATGGCGCCGGAGTGGCCGTGCGGCAGGGCGAGGAACACCACGTCATGACCGGCGAGGACCTCGGCGTCCGTGGCGTCCAGCACGCGATTGGCCAGGGGCAGCAGGTGCGGGTGGTGCTCGGTGAGAGCGGTCCCCGCACTGGTGGCAGCGGTCAGCGCGCCGATGGTCAGTCGTCCGTCGGCATACGCGGGGTGGCCGAGCAGGAGCCGCAGGATCTCGCCGCCCGCGTACCCGCTGGCACCGGCCACCGCCACAGAGGTCATGCATGGATTCTGCATGGTTATGCAGATAGGTGCAAATTCATTATCTGACGGTGCGTTGCGCCGAGCGCGATCGGCCGCGAGCGCCACGGCGGCGTCGCGTGCCGCACTGGCCTCGTCCTCGGTGAGCGTGCGGTCGGGCGCCCTGAACCGCAGGGCCAGCGTCAGTGACTTGCGGCCCTCGCCGATCTGCGGGCCGACGTACACGTCGAACACGCGGACGTCCTCGAGCAGTTCGCCTGCCCCCTCGCGGACGGCGTCGACGACGGCCTGTGCGGCGACCTCGTCGGCCACGATCAGGCTGACGTCCTGGAACACCGCCGGGAACGGCGATACCGCGGGCGCGGCGCAGTCGCTCGACGAGCGGCACCGCGTCGAGGTCGAGTTCCACCGCGCACGTGCCCTTCGGCAGGCCGGTCCGCTCGATCACCGCCGGGTGCAACTCGCCGGCGTAACCCGACCACCACGTCACCGAGCAGCACCTCGGCGCCGCGCCCCGGATGCCACGGCAACCGTTGTGCCGCGCGCAGAGTGAATTCGACGTTGCAGGCATGGCCGATGATCCGGACCGCCTCGAACGCGTCGGAGGCCTCGACCGGCCGTCCAGGTCCCCACGGTCCCGCCGGTTCGCGCAGACCGGTCAGCACCGCGGCGACGTGCAACGGCTGCCGCGGCAGGGAGTCGTCGATGGTGGCGATCTCTTCGTCGGTGGGGCGGCGGTCCACGGGGATCGGCTGGAGTGGTCGCGTCCGCGGCGTCGCCTCGGCGATCTGCTCGATGGCGAACAGCGCAACGTCGGACGTCCCCCGAGACACGTTGCGCGCCAAAGCCTCCAACATGCCCGGCAGCAACGTCGAGGCGAGATACGGCCGGTCGGACTCCAGCGGATTCAGCACCGCCATGGTGGCGCGGCGAGGATCGTCGGCGGCAAGCCCCCAAGTGTCGAACACCCCTGCAGGCAGGAACGGGGTGGGCAGGATCTCGACGAACCCGTTGAGCGCCAAGGCCTTCCCGATGGCACGGCGACGGGTCTGTGTCGGCGGTGAGGCCGCGGCCGGGGGGTGCCAGCGGCAGCACCGACGGGATCTTGTCGAGGCCCTCGAGGCGCAGCACCTCCTCGACCAGGTCGGCAGGCTGCTTGAGATCGGGCCGCCAGCTCGGTGGGGTCGCGGTGACCTCGTCGCCGGACGTCGTCACCCTGGCACCGATCTGGGTCAGTCGGCGTTCGGTGGTGCCTTCGGGGTAGTCCACCCCGGCGGTCCGGTCCGGCAGGTCGACGGGCATGCTCACCGGCGCAGGTGACCAGTCGTCACGCGGCGGGTCGCCACGCCAGTCGGTCAGGGTCCGCTCGACGGTTCCGCCTGCGATGTCGGCCAGCAGGGCGGCGGAACGGTCAAGCGCCGCAGCCGAGATCGCCGGATCGACGGTGCGTTCGTAACGTCGACTCGCCTCGCTGACCAGGTGCAGCCGTCGCTGCGTGCGAGATACCGCCGCGGGGTCCCACACCGCCGCTTCGAGCAGGACGTCGGTGGTGGTGTCGCGCACCTCGGTGGTACCCGCACCCATCACCCCGCCGATGGCGGCCGTCGCAACGTCGTCGACGATGAGCACGTCACCCGGATCGAGGCGTGCGGTCGACGTCGTCGAGGGTGACCACCGTCTCCCCCTGGTGCGCGAAACGGACGTCGAAGCCACCGGTGATGAGGCTGCGGTCATGAGCGTGCAGCGGATGGCCGATCTCGAGCATGACGTAGTTGGTGACGTCGACCGCGGGCGAGATGGAGCGGATTCCGCTGAGCAGCAGCCTGCGCTGCATCCACCACGGCGACACCGCGGTCGGGTCGATGCCCGTCACGGGACGCAGGCCGAAGCGCAGGACACCGGTTCCGGGCTGGACGGTCAGCGGCCAGGCCTCCCCGTCGGCAGGCAGCGGCGGGACGTCGGCGGGATCGACGAAGTCGAGGTCGTAGGCGCAGGCGATCTCGCGCGCCATGCCGCGGATCGACAGGCAGTAGCCGCGATCCGGCGTGATCGCCAGGTGGAACACCACGTCGTCGAGGCCGACCACGTCGACGGCGTCGTCGCCTGGTTCGGCTGCCCCAGCGGGCAGCACCAGGATGCCGGAGTGCTCGGTACCGAGATTGAGCTCGGACGCCGAGCAGATCATCCCGTCCGAGGTGCGGCCGTAGGTCTTTCGCTTGGCGATCGTGAAGTCGCCGGGCAGCGTGGTGCCGGGCAGTGCCACCACGACGAGGTCACCGACGTGGAAATTCGTTGCACCGCAGACGATGTCGCGCGGAGCACCGTCGACGTTCCGGGAGCCGACGTCGACCTTGCACGCCCGGATGGGCTTCTTGAACTCGGTGAGTTCCTCGATCTCGACGACCCTGCCGACGGTCAGTGGTCCGGTCACCGGCCCGACCGGGATGATCTCCTCGACCTCGTGTCCGATGCCGATCAGCGTCCGCTCGAGTTCGTCGACGGACGCGTCCCAACTCGGAGCACCGGCTCGGACGACGTCGCGGAGCCAGCTGTAGGGAACGCGCATCAGGCCCCGACCCCGAACGGCAGCGAGAACCGCACGTCACCCTCGACCATGTCGCGCATGTCGGGAATGCCGTTGCGGAACTGCAGGGTTCGTTCCAGGCCCATGCCGAACGCGAAGCCCGAATACACCTGCGGATCGATGCCGCACGCGATCAACACGTTCGGGTTGACCATGCCGCAGCCACCCCACTCCACCCAGCCGGGGCCGCCCTTCTTGTTCTCGAACCAGACGTCGACCTCGGCCGACGGTTCGGTGAACGGGAAGAAGTGCGGCCGGAACCGGGTGCGGCCCTGCGGTCCGAACTGGGCGCGCGCCAACGCGTCGAGGGTGCCCTTGAGATGGGCCATCGTCAGCCCACGGTCCACCGCGAGTCCCTCGACCTGATGGAACACCGGGGTGTGGGTGGAATCGAGTTCGTCGGTGCGGAAGGTCCGGCCGATCGACACGATGTACACCGGCAGTTCGCGGTCCAGCAGCGCGCGGACCTGTACGGGCGAGGTGTGGGTGCGCAGCACCTGCCGGGATCCTTCCGGAGCGACGTGGAAGGTGTCCTGCTCGCTGCGGGCGGGGTGATCCGGGGGGAAGTTCAGCGCGTCGAAGTTGAACTGTTCGGTCTCGATCTCGGGGCCCTCGGCAAGCTCCCAGCCCATAGCGACGAACGTGTCGGCGACGTGTTCGGCGAGGATCGTGATCGGGTGCCTGGCACCGATCGGCCTGCGCGTCGAGGGCAGCGTGACGTCGATGCGCTCGGCCACCAGCGCCGCGGCGTCGCGCTCGACGCGCAGCACGGCAAGGCGCTCGTCGTAGGCGGTCTGCGCGTCGGTGCGGGCCACGTTGACGAGGCGCCCGGCGTCGGCGCGCTCGGCCTTGGGCAGCGAGCCGAGTGACTGCCGCGCCAACGCGATCGGCGACCGGTCACCGAGGTGTTCGGTCTTGGCGCGGGCCAGCGCGTCGAGGTCAGCCGACGCCTCGAACGCGCGACGGGCCGCGCCGACCGCCTCGGTCAGCGCTTCGAAGGACAATCCCGGGTTTTCCACGGGCTGATCAGCCACCCGGCGATCATAGCCACGGGTGGACGTCCGCTCGCGATACCCTCACGCGATGATCGTGCGGCCCGTGATCGTCGCAGGTGTGTGGCTTGCCGCAGTGCTCGCGGCAATCGCCGCTCTGGCCGAGAGCGGATGGTGGGCCGCGCCCGCGGCCGCCTTGATCGGTCTCGCGGCGCTGGGCACCTGGGATCTGCTGCAGACCCGGCACACCATCCTGCGGCTCTATCCGATCCTCGGACACGTCAGATTCCTGATGGAGTTGATCCGGCCGGAGATCAGGCAGTACTTCATCGAATCCAACACCGAGGCCGCACCGTTCGACCGGGAGACCCGCGACCTGGTGTACGAGCGCGCCAAGGCGACGAAGGGCGACGAGCCGTTCGGCACCGAACGCGACGTCAACGCGATCGGCTACGAGTTCCTGCGCCATTCCCTGCGGGCACGCTTCGCCGAGAACCTCGACCCGAAGGTGCGGCTCGGCGGATCGGACTGCTTGCAGCCGTATGACATTGCCATGCTGAATGTTTCGGCGATGAGCTTCGGTGCGCTGTCGGCGAATGCGATCGAGGCGCTCAACGCAGGCGCGGCGCGCGGTGGGTTTGCCCACGATACGGGTGAGGGCGGCATCAGCCCGTATCACCTTCGCGGGGGCGGCGACCTGATCTGGGAGATCGGGTCGGGCTATTTCGGCTGCCGCGACGCCGACGGCCGGTTCGATGCCTCCGCCTTCGCCGAGAAGTCCCAGTTGCCCTCGGTGAAGGCGATCTCGATCAAGTTGTCGCAGGGCGCCAAGCCGGGCCTCGGAGGCGTGCTGCCCGGCGCCAAGGTCAGCGCGGAGATCGCCGCAACGCGCGGCGTCCCCATCGGGAAGACGGTGGTATCGCCACCCGCACACAGCGCGTTCACCACGCCTGGCGAGTTCGTCGGGTTCATCGCCACCCTGCGCAGGCTGTCCGGCGGCAAGCCGATCGGATTCAAGCTGTGTGTCGGCGCGCGCACCGAATTCCTGTCGATCTGCAAGGCCGTCGTGGCATCGGGAATCGCCCCGGACTTCGTCATCGTCGACGGCGGTGAGGGCGGCACGGGCGCGGCGCCGCAGGAGTTCGAGGACCACGTCGGCATGCCGCTGACCGAGGCCCTGATGTTGGTGCACAACAGCCTCGTCGGCTCCGGTTTGCGGGACCGCATCCGGATCGGGGCATCCGGCAAGGTCGCCAGCGGCGTCGACATCGTCAGCCGGGTATGCCAGGGCGCTGACTTCACGATGTCCGCGCGGGCGATGATGTTTGCCGTCGGCTGCATCCAGGCGCTGAAGTGCAACACCAACCACTGCCCCACCGGTGTCGCGACGCAGGACCCGGCTCGGACTCGGGCACTTCACGTACCGGACAAGTCCGTTCGGGTGTTCAACTATCAACGCGCCACCGTCGCCAGCGCCGCGCAGATCGTCGCATCGATGGGGTTGGACGGCTTCCACCAACTGTCGCCTGCCATGTTGAACCGGCGCATCGAGGGCCAACGGACGCGGACGTACGCCGAGATCTACGACTGGCTGATGCCCGGTGAGCTGCTCGAGGACCCACCCGAGTCGTGGCTCTCGGACTGGATCGAGGCGTCGGCAGACGAGTTTCGCTGACCGTCGCCGTTCGGGTGCCTCACCCCAGAGCGGTCATCGATCTCGTCAAGATGAAGTGACCCGCCACCCACCGGGCCGGGCGTCCCACGGGAATCCTGGCTGATGATCCCGTCGCCAACGCAGCTGCCTCGCGGGCGCGGCGCATCGATCGCCGCACCAGCTCACAAGGGCACCGAGCATGACTCCGCAAGCTCCGCAGATCGTCGCGACCACCATCAACGGCGCGGTATTGGCCAGGATCAGGAAGCCGAACGGCGCTCCGACCGCCACCAGCACGACCCGCGTGGCAGTCCATGGCCCCGGCTCGCCGAACCGCGTGGCCACCGCCATCCCCAGTACCAGCGCCACGGCGTGTCCGACGTCGGTGAAGTCGCTGGTCACCCATACGACGGAGGCCCCGACCGCCAGCCACCCTCCGATCCACATGGCGCGCCAGCGGCAAGGCACCGCCCCGGTCAGCGTTCCGAGGACGGCGGTAGCGCCGTAGCTCATCCCGACGTCCTCGGCCCTGGTGATGGACACGGGCAGCCAGCCAAGCTTCACCGCCGCGGTGAGCCCGACCGCGACGAGCAGCGTCGCGCCGATGTGGCCCACGGCGAACGCCACCACGAGACGCCTGCTCCGCCAGAGGAGTTCGGCCACGCCCATCAGACACACCAGCCCGGGCAACCATAGGTACGGGGCGCCGGCGTCGACGACGAACGCACTACCGAGCAGCGTCCCGACGTGTCCGTGATTGAGGTTGTGCAGGTTGGTGCTGGCGTGCTGGAATACCCGTCCCGCGGTGATGGGACCCAGCGCGGAGAGCGTGGTGGTGACGCAGAACAGGATCACCGCGTACGTCACGGTCACCCACACCCGGGTCAGCCCGGACCATACTGCCGACACCATCATCAGACACTATGCTCCCGACGAATCACCGTCCCGGCCATCGACAGCTGGCAAGTCCCTGCGAGTCCTCAGGCGGTACATGGCCAAATCCTCTGGGACGCCGGCGGTCTTCGGCGAGAACAGTTGCTTGCGTACGCGTTTCGCCGTCACGCCGAGAGCCTCGAGTTCGGCGTCCGGGATGCGCTCCAACGTGGTCTGCGACACCACCAGCCCGCCCCTGGTGGCCCGGTCCATCACCCTGGCCGCGATGTTGACGTCGACGCCGAGCCAGTCCGAGCCCATCCGCTGCGGCCTTCCGGTGTGGATGCCTGCCCGCATCCGTGGTGTGTACCCGTCGATCTCAACGGTTTTCACGGCGTCTAGCGCCGCGACCACGGCCGACACCGCGGTGGAAGGATCGGAGAACACGGCCATGACGCCATCCCCCATCCGCTTGACGATGCGGCCACCGGTCGCGAGCAGCGGCGGTTCCATCACTTGGGCGACGCGCCGCAACAGACGCAGCGTCGTGTCGTCACCCGCCGCGAGTGACCAGTCCGAGAAACCCACCAGATCGGTGAAGACGAGCGTGACCTCGGGGTTCGCGGGCCGACCCGACACCCGCTCGGTGAGCGCCTGCCACAGCTGCAACCCTGCGAGGCTCACTTCCCGCGACGCGGCGTCGTGAGCCAGCAACCGGTCAGCGGCACGGGCCGCGGCCCGCGGTCCTCCGACGCCCGCCGCAGACAGCGGATCCCCGAAGTCCGGATCGCCAGGCAGCGCCCGGCGGGCCCGCCTGATGAAGGCGATGACGTCAGGGCTGTGGTTGGTGTTCCTGAGCCAGGCCAGCCGACCGCCGGATTCACTCCCCGGGTCGCTCCGCTCCTGCCCGCCGGATTCACTCCCCGGGTCGCTACGCTCCTGCCCGCCGAGTCGTCCCCCGAACGATTCGACATCCACGAACGCCACCCTAAGTGGCCCCTCGAACGAGGGGCAACGACGCCGCTGGCGGCCGATCACCGGACCGGGCGAAGTCGCTGGTCATTGCCGATCTTGACGGGTCGACGTTGACGTTGGTCACATACGTCTCAGGTCGCACGAAACCGCCTCGTCTCACCCGATGTCCATCGCGGGCTTAATCACCTACGTGCGCGCCTTTGTACTGGACGGCGCTGCGTGGGCCACCTTCCTCGGTATCCGGGTGGGCCACCAGAACCACCGGCCGAGCAATGCCACGATCGACGGCAGGACGAAGGTGCGCACGACAAGGGTGTCGAGGAGCAGGCCGACCCCCATAGTCACTCCGATCTGAGCCACGCTGAGCACGCTGCTGCCGACGAGTGCGAACATCGTGATGCCGAAGACGATTCCGGCGGTGGTCACCACGCCACCGGTTGCGGCGAACGCGCGGATGATGCCGGTGCCGAGGCCGGCTCGGGCTTCTTCGCGAATTCGCATGGCCAGCAACAAGTTGTAGTCGGCCCCGACTGCCACCAGCGCGATGAATGAGATCGGTGCGACCGCCCAGTGCAGTTCGTGATGCAGCAGGTGCTGCCAGATGAGGGTGGTGGCGCCCAGCGCAGAGGCGTAGGACACGGCGACAGTGCCAACGACGACCACGCCGGCGACGGGGCTGCGCAGCATCAGCGCGACGATCAGGAAAATCAACACCAGTGTGATCGCCATCAGCATCTTCATGTCGCGGTCGACCAGGTTCTGCAGGTCGAGGGTGGCGGGTCCGACGCCGCCGACATACACGGCGGTGGGGGTGAGCGTGCCCTCCTTCGTCGCTTCGTGCACCGCGGTCTCGATCTGACGGGCGCGTTCTGCGCCGTCTTGACCCCATTCGTGTCCGTCGCCGTAGACAAGCAGGTACGTGGAGCGGCCGTCGGGTGACATCAACTTGTCCAGTGCAGCCCGCAACCGCGGATCGGCCAGCGCCCGTTGCGGAATGTAGAAACCGCCGGCGGCGCTGCCCTGAAACTGCGTGTCGATTTCCTGCAGGTAGTCGGTCAACTCGTGCACCTGGGGGCCCAACGACTGTGCGAGACCCGTCAGGTCAGCGGTCGCAGCGCGGGCCCGGCGGATCGCCTCGGCCATCGAGTTGACTGCTGCTGGCAGGCCGGCGAGCGCATCGGTTGCGCTCCCGGCGCCGGCGGTGAGTTTGTCTGCGCCCCTGGTGAGTTGGTCGGAACTGTGCTGCAAGTCGTCGACGGGCTGCACTACGCGGGCAACCACCGAGCAGATCGGGTTGTTCGGGCAGTCCGGCGTTCCCGAAATGAAGCCACGGAGCGGGTCGAGATAACCCGACACCGTCGTCAAGTTGGTCTGCAACCCAGCCATCCCGCCACGCATGTCTTCGGCGGCCGAGCCGACCCCGCGCAATCCGTCGGAGCTCCTTTGTAGACCGGCGGAAAGCCGCCTGACATCCGTAGTCATCGCCGCGAGCGCGGTGTCAAGATCGGCGACGCGTCCCAGTCGCTCGGTGACCGTGTCGAACGTGCCGTCGAGCTGTCGGCCGATGACTCCGACCAAACTGCTCAAGGTCGCTTGGTCGGGAACGGTACCCGCCGGTCGGCTGGCCGACTGCACCATCCGCACACCTTGGATAGCCATGATCTGCCGGGTGATCCGCTCGACGGCGATCAGCCCGGCGGGGTTGCGGATGTCGTGGTCCGCGGAGACGGTCACCACCGCCGGCAACAGATGGTTCGTCGGGAAGTGCTGGTCGGCAGCCTGGTAGCCGCGCTTGGACTCGGCGGCCGCCGGGGTGGCGGCCGGCTCGTTCCAGCCGATGCGCAACCCGATCAGGGGCAGCGCCGCGACGACGATGAGCGCCCCACTGACGGCCAGGATCGGTCCGGGCCAACGCGCCACACTCACTCCGATACGCCGCCAGCGCCGGGCAATACCGGAACGGCGCGGCTCGAGCCAGCCTCGACGTCCGGCGAGAGCGATCAATGCCGGTGTCAAGGTCAGCGAGACCAGCATCACCACCAGAATGCCTATCGCGCAAGGAATTCCGGTGCTGCGGAACACGCCTACCCGTGCGAAACTCAGGCATGCCAACGCCGCCGCGATCGTCAGGGTCGACCCCACGATCACCGGGGCGACCCCGCGATAGGCGTCCACCAGTGATTCGTCAGGGGCGAATCCGCGAACCCGACCCTCGCGGTAACGGCCGATCAGAAAGATCGCGTAGTCGGTGCCTGCGCCAAGCATCATCGCGGCCAGCAGCGCGACGGAGAACAGCGACACCTCGACGAGCCCGGCGTCGCCGAGTGCTGCGATTGTCGGACGGGCCACCGCGAGTGCGAGCGCCAACGGACATCAGCGGGATCGCCGCGCCGACGGGCGAGCGGTAGACGACGAGCAGCAGCAACAGGATGAGCCCGACGGTTGCAGCGGTGATGCCCACCAATTGCTGGTCGATCGCCGCGAACTCGTCAGAGATGGTGGCACCCGGCCCGGTGACGTACGTGCGCAGGCCTCGTGGTGGCCCCAATCGCGCGATCGTGTCGCGTATCGCGAAAACCGAATCGTTTGCCTGCGAGGTCCCGATCATCCCCGATAGCCGCATCCTGACCGTGACCGCCCGGCCGTCGGTGCTCTGTGCCGCTGCCGCGGTCGTCGGGTCCGACCAGAGATCGACTATTGCACCAACGTGCTCGGTGTCGGCGCGTAAGGCCTCGATGAGCCTGCCGTAGTATTGACGGTCGGCGTCATTGAGGGGCTGATCGCGTTCCAGCAGAAGATAATTGAGATTGTTGTAGGGGGGTTCGCCGAGCAATTCGGCTGCCCGTTGCTCCGTGACGGAACTGGCTGAGTCGGCGGGTATGAAGGCGCGGGAATGCGTTTCCACGACCCGCTCGAACTGCGGCATCGCGAGAGTCGCAGCGGCGGCGCCGACTAACCAGGCGAAGACAATCCAGGCGGCGTAGCGGCCCGTGAATCGAGCCAGCTTCCCCGCCACATCACGCAACGGTCCGCCGTTCGTTGTACTCAAGGGCCCGCACCCGCACCGACCGGAACCACAGGCCACTCTCGCGATGCACGGCAAGGCTTCCGATGTGCGAGGGCGCGGCGGACGCGCGGTCGATAAGATCAGTCATGAGTGTGACACTAGGCCGCGTTTGCCCCCCTGCGGGGCGTGTGCCGAAGCTCGATATTGATTTGCGACCGTAGGCGGCCGATGCCGACAACAGCATGGGGTGGACCGGCGGATGGACGGCGGACTGCATGGCTTGGGTGGCAGATCTCATGTACTGCTGTCGGAGGAGCTATCCGCGATCCGCAGGGCCTCCTCGATCAGCGTTTCAACGATCTTCGCCTCCGGCACCGTCTTGATCACCTGCCCCTTGACGAAGATCTGGCCCTTGCCGTTACCGGAAGCCACCCCGAGATCGGCCTCACGCGCCTCACCCGGTCCATTTACGACGCAACCCATGACCGCGACTCGAAGCGGAGTGTCGATTCCTTCCAGACCCGCGGTGACCTCGTTCGCCAAGCGGTACACATCCACCTGGGCGCGTCCGCACGAAGGGCAGGAGACGATCTCGAATTTGCGTGGCCGTAGGTTCAGCGATTGCAGGATGTGTGTGCCGACCTTGACTTCCTCGATGGGTGGCGCCGAGAGCGAAACCCGGATGGTGTCGCCGATGCCCTCACTGAGGAGCGCTGCGAACGCGACCGCTGACTTGATCGTGCCCTGGAACGCCGGTCCGGCCTCGGTGACACCCAGATGCAACGGATAGTCGCACTGCGCGGCAAGGCTGCGATAGGCGTTCACCATGACCACGGGATCGCTGTGCTTCACCGAGATCTTGATATTGCCGAACCCGTGGTCTTCGAACAAGCTCGCCTCCCAAAGCGCGGATTCAACCAGGGCTTCGGCCGTGGGCCTTCCGTACTTGCGCAGCAATCGTTGGTCCAAGGATCCGGCGTTTACCCCGATGCGGATCGGGATGCCGGCCGCTGCAGCGGCTTTCGCGACTTCCTTGACTCGCCCGTCGAACTCCTTGATGTTTCCCGGGTTGACGCGCACCCCAGCACATCCGGCGTCGATGGCGGCGAAGATGTACTTCGGCTGGAAATGGATGTCCGCGACAATTGGGATCGGCGACTTCTTAGCGATGGTGCCCAGCGCATCGGCGTCCTCTTGCCGCGGACATGCGACCCGCACGATGTCGCAACCTGATGCCGTCAGCTCGGCGATCTGTTGCAATGTCGAGTCGACGTCGTGAGTTCTTGTGGTGGTCATCGACTGCACCGAAACGGGGTGGTCGCTGCCCACACCGACGTTACCGATTCGGAGCTGACGTGTCTTTCGCCGTCGCGCCAGCTGGGCGGACTGGTCCGAAAGGCCGGGCATACCCAGCAATGTGGCAGCTGTCATCGTTCTTCCAATCACTTGCGTAGTTCACGCGGGAGCGCGAAGACTACCGACTCCTGGGTGGTGCGTACGGTCTGCACGTCGTTGAATCCGTTGTCCGCCAGCAATGTGAGCACTTCCCGCACCAGAATTTCCGGGACCGACGCGCCCGACGTAACCCCTACCGTCGATGCTTCGTCGAGCCAGCTCATCTCGATGTCGCCGGCATCATCGACCCGATACGCTTGCGGTGCGCCGGCCTGAAGCGCGACTTCGACCAGTCGGATCGAGTTCGACGAGGTGTGTGACCCGACCACGATGACTAGATCGCACTGCGGTGCCAACGCTTTCACGGCCACCTGGCGGTTCTGGGTGGCGTAGCAGATGTCGTCGCCGGGGGGATCCTGCAGCAACGGGAACCGCTGCCGGAGCTTGTTGACGGTGGCCATGGTCTGATCGACACTCAACGTGGTCTGCGACAACCAGATCACCTTTGATTCGTCACGCACCACGACGTCGTCGACGGCGGCGTCTCCATCGACCACCTGCACATTCTCGGGAGCCTCCCCGCGAGTTCCTTCAACCTCTTCGTGCCCGTCGTGGCCGATGAGCAGGATGTCGTAGTCGCGGCGCGCGAACCGATTCACCTCGTTGTGCACCTTCGTGACGAGCGGGCAGGTGGCATCGATCACTTGCAGGCCGCGCTGCCGGGCCGCTGTCCGCACACGGGTGAAACACCGTGGGCGGAAAGAATCATCACCGAGCCGCGCGGCACCTCATCGGTGTCCTTGACGAAGATCGCACCGCGCTCGCGGAGCGCTGACACAACGTGTCGGTTGTGCACGATTTCGTGACGCACATATACCGGCGGGCCGTGTCTTTCCAATGCTTGCTCGACGGCCTCGACGGCGCGATCCACGCCGGCGCAGTAGCCGCGCGGCTGCGCGAGCAGTACTCGCTTCCCTGGAGGCCCGCGTGTGCCGGCGTCGCGCCCTCAGTCGTTGCAGATGCTCTGTTGTGCATCATCATTCGCCTCGCCCCATATCGGCGTCGGCCGGCCGCTCAACCCAGGAACTGATGCTGGTTACCAGGTCGGCGGCCGTTAGTCCGAGGTCGGCGTGGATCTCGTTGCGCGAGCCGTGAGCGAGGAATCGCTGTGGTACACCGACACTGCGTACCGTGTGTCGACACGCGCCTCCCGCATTCGGGCCGCCACCGCCGATCCGACTCCGCCGTGTAGCCCCGACTCCTCCAGGCGTCACGACCAGCCTCACATCGCTGGCGAGCTTCACCACCTGCTCGGGCACCGGCAGCACCCACCGGGGATCCACCACCGCGACGGACACCCCACGCTCCCTCAGTGTCGCCGCCGCCGTCAGTGCGATCGCGGCCAGCGGCCCGACCGCGACCAGCAGAACATCCGGATCCTGCGGGCCGCAAAGCACGTCCACGCCCTCGACTCGTTCCTCGGCTTCGATGTCGGCACCCACCGAACCCTTCGGAAACCGGATCGCGGTCGGGCCGTCATCGATCGCAAGGGCCTCGCCGAGTTGTTCACGGAGCGGGCGGTATCGCGTGGGGCGGCGACGCGCATACCGGGCACGATGCCCAGTAGCGACAAGTCCCAGATGCCGTTGTGGCTGGCGCCATCGGGTCCGGTGATGCCGGCCCGGTCCAGGACGAACGTCACCGGCAGTTTCAGCAGCGCGACATCCATGATCACCTGGTCGAAGGCCCGGTTCAGGAACGTGGAGTAGACCGCGACTACCGGATGCATGCCGCCGATCGCTAGCCCCGCCGCGGACGTGACAGCGTGTTGCTCGGCGATACCGACATCGAACATCCGGTCGGGGAACTTCGCGCCGAACGCCGCCAGACCGGTCGGTCCCGGCATCGCCGCCGTGATCGCGACGATGTCGTCTCGGCGCTTACCCCATCGGATCAGCTCAGCGGCAAAGACATCCGTCCACTGCCCGAGCGGCGCTGGCCGACTTCGGCTTGCCGGTCGCGGGTCGATCGGACCGCAGGCGTGCATGCAGTCAGCCTGATCTTCTTCCGCCGGGCGGTATCCCATTCCCTTGCGGGTGACGGCGTGGACGATGACCGGGCCGCCGATGTCCTTTGCCATCCGCAGGGCGTTCTCCAGCGCGACGACATCGTGTCCGTCAATCGGGCCGAGATACTTGATGCCCAAATCCGAGAACAACATCTGCGGACTCAAGGCATCCTTCAAGCCTTCCTTGACGGCGTGCAGTACCGAGTAGGTGGGTCGACCGAGCAGCGACAACTTGGTCAGCTTCCGTTTTCCGGACGCCAACAGCTGCTCGTAACCGGGACGCATCCGCAGGCTCGTCAGACGATCGGCGAGTCCACCGATCGTCGGTGCATACGACCGACCGTTGTCGTTGACGACGACCACGACATGGCCGGCTCTTGCCGGCAGCAATGTTGTTCAGGGCCTCCCAGCACATTCCACCGGTCAGGGCGCCATCACCGACGATGGCGACGACGCGGCGATCGCGAGCGCCGTCAGTTCGAATGCCTTGGCCAACCCGTCAGCATAGGAAAGGGCCGCGGACGGCATGCGAAGACTCGACCCAGTCGTGGTCGCTTTCTGCCCGCGACGGATAGCCCGATAGTCCGCCGACTGTGCGCAGATCGGTCGAAAGCATATTGGCGGCCCGTCAGAATCTTGTGCGGGTAGGCCTGATGGCCGGTGTCGAAGAGCAATGCATCACGGGGCGAATGAAATACGCGATGAAGTGCGATGGTCAGCTCGACCACGCCGAGGTTCGGGCCGAGGTGCCCGCCAGTGACAGCGACTTTCTCGATGAGAAATGCTCTCATCGCATGTGCGAGCTCTGTCAACTCGTTGCGCGACAACCCGCGCAAGTCACCCGGTTCCCGGATCCGGCCAAGCAAGTCGACCGAACCCCATGCTTCATCCGTATCATCACATTCCAGATAGCCAATGGACATTGGATCCCCGCCTCGACCTAGGATATTGGGTCATCCCCACCCCCGCCGCACTTCTGGCAGCGATGACAAGTCTGGTCGGGATGACGGTTCTCGTCGCGCGTAGTCCACTACTCGATGTGCCGAGTTGCCCGCTAACCGTCGAGGAAGCGTCTTACGCTGGAGCCGGCACACTGACATGAGGGGTTCCGCCATGACCAGCCGGTATCTCGAGGGTGAATTCGCCCCGTTGCACGAGGAGTACACGCTTACCGACCTCGAGGTCACCGGGACGATTCCGGACCACCTCGACGGTCGGTACCTGCGAAACGGGCCCAATCCGATCGGCGAGATCGACCCCGAGCTCTACCACTGGTTCATGGGCGACGGCATGGTGCACGGCATCCGCATCCGCGACGGCAAGGCCGAGTGGTACCGCAACCGCTGGGTGCGTGGACCGCAAGCGCGCAAGGCGCTGGGCGAGCCCTCAGCCGGCCCGGCATTCCGGCATCTCGCTCGATCGGTGCCAACACCAACGTGATCGGACACGCAGGCAAGACCCTCGCGCTGATCGAAGGCGGCTGTCGCAACTACGAACTCACCGACGAGTTGGACACCGTCGGCGTATGCGACTTCGACGGAACGCTGACCGGCGGATACACCGCGCACCCCCAGCGTGATCCGGAAACCGGTGAGCTGCACGCGGTTTCGTACAGCATGCACCGCGGCAACACGGTGCAGTACTCGGTGATCGATGCCGACGGCCGGGCGCGCCGCACCGTCGACATCGAGGTGGGCGGCAGCCCGATGATGCACGACTTCTCGCTGACCGAGCGCCACGTCGTCTTCTACGACCTGCCGGTCACGTTCGACGCCCGCCAAGCCGCAGCGATGGCCGTGCCACGCGGCCTGCGGCTGCCCGCCCGGCTGATGTTGTCCGCGTTGATCGGCCGGGTCCGCATCCCCGACCCCATCGCCGCGCGCCAGCCACGCGCCAAGGGATGTCCGACCGGCGGTTCCCCGTACTCGTGGAACCCGAAATATCCCGCCCGCGTCGGCGTGATGCCACGCGAGGGCGGCAATGCCGACGTGCGCTGGTTCGACGTGGAACCGTGCTACGTGTTCCACCCGATGAATGCCTACGACGACGGCGACACCATCGTGCTCGACGTGGTGCGGCATCCGAAGATGTTCGACACCGAGCACCTCGGCCCGAACGAAGGCGCGCCGACGCTCGACCGCTGGACCGTCGACCTCGCCGACGGCAAGGTGCGCGAATCGCGCTTCGACGACCGGGGCCAGGAGTTCCCCCGCGTCGACGAGCGCCTGGTCGGCAAGCGGCATCGGTACGGCTATGCGCCGGCGTTCGGGGACGGCATGACGGGCACCGGCGACCTGCTCAAGCACGATTTCGTCGGTGGCAACACGCAGACGCGATCGTTCGGTGCCGGGAAGGCGTTGGGAGAGTTCGTCTTCCATCCGTCGTCCAGACGGATCCGCCGAGGACGATGGCGTGCTGATGGGCTATCGTCTACGACCGGGCCACCGATCGCAGCGAGCTGGCGATCCTCGACGCGCAGACCCTGCAGGACGTCGCCAGCATCAAACTGCCGCATCGGGTGCCCGCCGGATTTCACGGCAACTGGGTGCCGAGCGCCGGCTGACTCAGCCGGTGCGTTTGAGGATGCTTCGGGCCTGGTCGATCTGGTCGTATGCGTGCCTCACCATGGCGGCGGACCGAAATCAGTCCGCTCGCAATCATGCTTCGCCGGTCGCGATGCCCATCCGGACCGGCGACTCGAGTGCGCGCTGCGCGGCTATCGCCGCATCGACGCAGCCTGAGGCGACGCGAACGCCGCGCACACCCCGTCGCCGGTGTGCTTGAACAACCAGCCTCCCGTGCGCCTCGACCGCGTCACGGAGTATCCCGTCGTGGGCTGTAGCGCAACTCGCATCCCGTCGGTGCCGGCTCCCGCCGACGCGTCGAACCCTCGATGTCGGGTTCAAAGACGAACATGTAGCGCACGCCGGTTCGCTCGAAATAGGTGTCCATGGCGGGCCACATCTCGGTGAGCCTTGGCATGTAGCGGGCCACCTCTTCGTCTGTAGCGAGTCGTGATCGATAGTCAGCAGCGACGCCCCGCACCTCGATGCGTGCCCGTGGGTCGGCGAGCAGGTTCTTTGGCCAGCTGGATGCTGTCTTGAGACCAAAGTTCTCGCAGACGGCGACCAACTTCTTGCCATCCGGCACGTAGTAGACCGGAATCGTGCGCTGCTTAGCGCTTTTCCTACCGGTCGTCGTCAGCAGCATGGTCGTGAACTCTGGACCGGTCATCGACAGCCGGCCTCCGCTTGCCTTGATCACGGCCCGATCTATCGGTGAGACGACGTGCTTCCCGAGCACGCCGAACCAACGGTAGTGACTCACTCGCCGCAACACGCGGGCATGCAGCTTCCACAGCTGGTTCCACAAGTGTGTCATCGTCCGACCCCCGTGCAGTCGGCTGGCAACGCGAACGTGCGGTCGGTGAATGGAAATGCGACGGGCCCCGAACGCGCGTCCCTCACGGCATTTGACGCAAAATGCCATGACGAACACCATATTCTTCGGGCACCGTCGGATGTGAGGTGTTGGGGTCGCCGTGTCAGCTGGGCGGTGATCATGCGTGCCTCCGAAACCCACAGGTGCCGGCGGGAGGTTGCCTCATCCCACTCGGAGCTGATCCCGTTGCTTGACAACGTCTTTCGACGCCGTCCTTGTCGGCTGCCGCTGACGGCGACGGTGGTTTCAGGACCCTGGTTGCCCCCCGCTCATCGAGACGCCACCCGGAGCGGCGAAACGGTTTGGGAAAGAAGGCAGGCACCTTGGCGGCGTAGGCCCGGTAGGCCGCGCCGAAGCGTGCGACGAGGTCGCGCTCCTCCAGGAACGTGCCAAGCAGGATGTAGCCGGTCAGTCCACCCGCCCACAGCAGGTGCCCCGCGGTCAATGTGCTTGCGCACCAGAAACAGAGCAGCAGGCCGGTCATCAGCGGATGGCGCACCAGGCGGTAGGGCCCGTGTACCTGAAGTCGATCGATGGTCACGCCGGGCACCCGGATCACGTAGGCGCGGTAGGCCTGGCTGAGGCCGAGCAGGTAAGAGTGGTTCAGCAGCAGTGTGGCCGCATAGACCAGCGCGACGCCGAGCCAGAACCCGCCGTCGAGCACCGTCCCGACGACGCCGTCCGTCGACCAGATCCGGTACGGCAGCGGCCGCCAACCCAAGCAGAGCACCCACACGGCCACGCTGGCCATCACGATGTAGAGGCTGCGCTCCAAGGCATCTGGCACCCAGCGGGTGATGAATGCCTTGAAGGCGGGCCGAGCCATGCCCGAGTGCTGCAGGCCGAACAGTGCCAACAGCAGCACGTCGATCACGACCGACGGAGCGGTGGACAGATGCGGCCCGGTATCGACCGTCTTCGGCAGCCACCAGCCGCCGGCAAACAGCAGCAGCAGGGGCACAGTCACCCCGGCGAAGGCATATCCGGCGAACGCCAGCAGGACCGGGACGAGCCGACGGCGGTCGGTCAGCACGTCCCGCGCCTGGGGCGTGGTCAGATCCATGCGAACCAGGGCAGGTACCGCGAGCGGACGCTACCCTCCTCTATGCGCTTCTCCAGCTTGGCCTTCCACCGCTCGCCATAGGTCGCATTGAGGAAGCCTCCGGGCACGACCACGCGCCAGGCCGAGGTGAGCACCATCCAGTAAGGCACCACCACGTCGGGCTGGACCTGCCGCATGAAGTCGAGCTTGTCGGGGATCTGGCTCCAGTGGATGCCGGGGTAGCGATGGTGCACGCTGTGGTAGCCCTGGTTGAAGATCCAGAAGTTGAGCAAGTTGCCCACCGTGTTCACCGACTTGCTCGGATCGTCGTCGAAGCCCCGCGCCGGGGCGTGGGTCAGCCAGGCGAAGTAGCCGGAGTTCACCTGGGTGATGAGGAGCGGGATCAGGTAGAAGAGGGTGAAACGGGTGGTGTCGGTGAACCACGCGGTGACCACGATCAGCGACACGACCAGCGTCAAGTCGAATATGAATTGGTGGCGCCGCTTGCGCCGGCCGGCCGACGCATTGGCTGCGAAAATCGTTCGTACGGTGTGGTTCTTGACGACGCCGGCGTACCTGCACCAATACCAGACGGCGCGTAGCCCACGGTCGCGGCCCTCGGTGGACGTGACGTCGCCCGGGCCGTCGTTGAAGCGATGGTGGTTGAGGATGTGCACCTCACGCATGTCGGCCGCCGTCAGCGTGCCCGGCAGGCAGCACAGCACGTCGACCAACCGGTTGAGCCGCCGAGACACGAACAGTGGTCGATGGGTGTGCATGTGGAGCACCCCGATTGTGATCGACAGGTTCGCCATCGTCAGCGCGGCGATCAGCGGCACCGCCAGATACCAGTTCGTGGCGGCGGGCACCAGTAGGCCGAAGGCCAGGACCCCCGCCCAGCCGACGATGTGCATGAGCGGGAGGACATTCGCCGGATGCTCGAGCTTGAACACCCGCCGACCGAATGGCGTTTTTGCGGACGTCGCTCGTGCCGATGAAGCGTCGGGTGTTCCGGTGTTGGTGCCGGTGAGTTCGGTGGTCATGGGCGGCCTCCTCAGGTAGCGGTGTCGAGGGCGGTGAGTTGGAATTGTGTGGCGAGGGCCTGCATCGCATCGGCGTCGCAGGGTTGCAACCGCTCCAGGGCGCCGAAGGCCAGGTGATCGGCGATCATCATGCGGCGTATCTGGGGGACGGGTAGTTCGCCGGTCAAGGGTTCTTCCGGCAGGGCCCGCACGATGGTGAAGGTCGTGCCGACGATCAGTGGCCCCATCGAGGCCGGCATCGATCCAGGGTCACCCAGACCGAGCACCTCCGTGGCCGGGCTCGCCCCGGCTACGAGGCCGGCCTCGGCAGAAAGGTCGGGTGACGCATCGAGCAGCCGGTGGATCGCCCCGTCGGCGGAACGCCGCACCCGCTCCAGCATCCTGGTCCAGTGAGCGGGTGAGCAGGCGGCCAGCACGGCCGCGCCGAGCTGCAGCCGCCTCTGGTAGGGCGCGGGCGACCCGACAGCGGCGCACAGGAACGCGGTTGTCGTGATGGTCATGTAGGCCAGGGCCGCCCGGGCCCCGCGACTGGGTGTGCGCGGGCCGAGCCGCGCCAGCAGGGCGAAACCGCCCAGCGCCGGGGCCAGCAGCCGCAACATCACGAGCCGGGTCAGTTCCTCGCGGTCGCCGGCGCCGTAGAGCGTCAGTTCACCGTCGCGCAGGTCGTTGGCCAGTTGGGCGGTAGTGCCCAGGCATCCGGCCAACTCGCCCAGATCGGTCTCGGCGCAGGCATCTTCGGCGACCAGTGAGCACGCGTAGAGCACCACCCGCCCGAGCACACCCTCGCCGTAGGCGGCCCTCAGCATGGGTGAATCGAGGTTGCGGGCCATCACGCGACCGACGTCGAGCAGCATCTGGCCGACCCGTTCCCGTCCGTCGATGGGCAGCGCCGAAAGTAGCGCCCGGACGTCGCGGATCCGCTCGGCCAGCACCAGGTCGACGGCTTCGCTGTCCCGTACGGCGACCGAGTGCAGCGACGGCGGCGGTGTGTCGGTGGTGCCGTTCAGGTAGCCAACGGCGGTCAGGACGGCGGCGCCGGCCAGCGGACGGTCGCTGAGATCCTCGTAGGCATCGAGCACCCGGCAGGCCAGCAGTGCGGCGGTGGCCTCGGCCCGCAGATCCGCGGGCAGAAAGCCGATCGCGATGCTCAGGTTCCGGGCCGCTGGGACCAGCGCCAGCCGGGCCAGCTCATCCGGTGACCGGGCCGCCCGGAGCGAAGCCAGGTCGGGTGCGCGACGCAGGTGCCGCAGCCCGTGGGCCACGGCGCCCAGCTGCCCCCCGCTCATCGGGACACCACCCGTACCAGGAGTTCGCGTAGGTGTTCACGCGCAGGAGACGGCGGGAACACTTCTGTTGCCCGGCAGGCCGTCTCAGCGGCTTCGAGCGCGACGGCGCGGGCGGCCCGGGTAGCCCCGCTGTGCACCAGGTCGACCTGCAGCTCGGCACTCGACGTCACCTCGGAGAGCCACATCTCACGAGAGCCGGGCCGCATGGCCAGCCACTCGATCACCGGCCAGGTCGGCACCCGGCGGTCGAGGTCGCCACCGGCCTCCTTGCCCAGCGAGGGGCCGCCCTCGACGTCGCGCACGTCGTCCATGATCTGGAAGGCGAGGGCGAGCTGGTCCGCATACTGCATCAGGGCGTGCAGCCCATCGTCGTCGACGCCGCCCGCCGTGCCGCCGTACGAGCAGGCCAGCCGGAACAGGGTGCCGGTTTTCGCGCCGGCTACGAGTTCGTAGTGCCGGCGCAGGGCGGCGGCATCGACGGCGGGTGGCAGGGTCTCGACGAGCTGACCGAAGGAAAGGTCCGACAACTGGTCGAGGTAGGTGACACCGGGTGTCTCCCCGAGCCGCGCGAACACCAGCGGGTTGTCGGCGATCACCCGCGCGAGTACCTGTAAAGCGTTGCCCGCCAAGTGGAATCCGACCCGGGCGGCGGTGCGGACGCCGAATGCAACCGCTACCGACGGAGCGTCGCGCCGCAAGAGCGAACCGTCGCAGATGTCGTCGTGCACGAGCGACGCCTCGTGGAACATCTCAATCGCGCAGGCCAGGTCGAGGATGTCGAGCTGCGACACGGCGGCCGAGGGAAGCAAGCGGGCGCAGGCCAGCCCCAGGCCGGCCCGCACCCGTTTGCCTGGGGCGGCGAGGATGTGGCGGTAGATGGCGTCGAAAGTGCCACCCGTGATCAGGAGTTCGTGCAGCCGATCGGAGACCAGGGTCGAGTGATCGGGCGCGGACATCGAAGGAGGTCGGTCAGCGATTACGGTCATGGCGGCAACTCTGCTGATCGTCCACGGCGTTGTCGTGAGTAATCGACTACGCAACTTCGCGCCGTCGAATACCCGCATTGTGCAGTTTGATGTGATGTGGCCCCGGTTGCACGGAGTCGGTTTGGTTGACTTCTGGTCACGACATCCCCCGCAGGAGCCGTGTCCGTGCCCAAGCGTTATCCCGAAGAGTTCCGCCGCAAAGTGCTCGACTTGGTGGCCGCTGGCCGCCCGGTGGCGCAGATCGACAACGACCTGCAGCTCAGCGACCAAACCATCTATGACTGGCGCCGCCAAGAGCTGATCGATACCGGGCAGCTGCCCGGACTCAACCGTGCTGAGCTGTCCGAGCTCAGCGCGGCCAACAAGCGCATCCGGGAACTGGAGACCGAGGTAGCCATCCTGAAAAGGGTCCGTGAGCTGCTCTCGACGAGTGCTCCCCGATTTGCGGATATGCCCCGATCGCGGGCCTGAAGTAGCGCTGCAAGATCTCACCGAAGAAGCCATACCGTTGCACGCTCATCGCGGCTCCCCAGGTTTCAGACCAACACCCAGAGTGTGCGCAACCCTCAGCTGAGTACCAATCTGGCCAGGACGGCCGCCTCTCCGTCGTAGAGAGGGTCGGCAGCAACGGTCTTGCTCCCAGCCGCCCCGCAGGTGATCGACAACCATTCCCGTCGAGCCTGAGGCCCTGCGCTCGAGTTGAACGTGCGGGTGCCGGCGACGCCTTCCATACCGACGCGTTTACGCCGTGGTGCTCGGCCCGCGTGCCGATTACCGGACCATGAAAATGACGGGCAGCGCAACCAATAAGATCATTAAGCAAACGAAAGCGGCGATTTCCATCTGGTCCCCCAGTGTCTGGCCACGGACCGAGGCTTCCCGAAGACGGGGTCTCTTGCCCTATAGACGAGGGAAAGTGGCCCAAAGTTCAACCGCGGCGCCGCAGGACTACTGGGGTGTTCTTCACGCTGAAGGTGTATTCGCCGGTCTGTCGTGGGCCGATGCGAAACAGCTCGCCGCACCAGTGTCGTTTGACATGTGTACGCGCGACGACGCCGAGGCGTTTGTCCGCAACCGCGCCCGCCATGTACTCGCCGGCGTCGACAACATGCCGTGGAAGCCCGGAGGTGCGTGAGGCGGCGGTCCACCGCATCAGCAGCACCACGCTGCCTGCGCGCGGGCACCGGGTCGAGTGCAGCGCGCGGTGTGGTTCGACTGGTTACATACGTCGAGCGACGTTGAAGGGTCGGCGGGAAGCTACTCCCACCTGACAGCGAAGTTAAGCAGGACATGGTGCAGTACTTCGTCCAGTTCGACATCCACCAGCCACTCGACACGAGCCGCAACGGTGTGGTGGTGGGGTTCGTCGCGCCGTTGGATCGGCTGGTGGTCCGTCAGATCAGCTCGCGCTACCTGTCCCAGGACGAGCGCATCGAGATCGCCGATCTGGGTCAGTCCGGGCTGATCGTGCGGGCGATCGCTGGTCAGCTCGGACGCGCGCCGTCGACCATCTCACGGGAGCTTCGGCGCAACGCGGTCACCGGCCGCGGGTATCGCCCCTTCGATGCTCATCGCCGCGACACCGTGCGGCGGGCCCGCCGGCACCGACGCCGAATCGACATCAACAGCGAGCTCAGTGGTGTGGTCGCCGAGCTGCTTGTCCAGCGGTGGAGCCCGCAGCAGATCAGCCGTCATCTTCGATTGCGCTTCGTCGACGACCCGTCCATGTGGTTGTCTCATGAAAGTATCCATCAAGCTGTGTATCAACCGAATTCGCGCTTCCTGCAGCCCTCGCGGTTGGCGCCGCACCGCCGCTCACCGTTGCGCACCGGTCGTGATCACCGTCGAGCCCAGCAGCGCCGGCGGCCGAGTTTGAGCAGCCAATGCTCACCATCCACGACCGGCCGTTCCCGGTTGACGACCGATCCGAGGCCGGGCATGGGGAGGGCGATCTCATCATCGGCAACAACCACAGCACGGCGATCGGCACCCTGGTCGAGCGCCAGAGCGGATGGTGCGGTTGGTGCACCTACCCCGCAGTGACGCCGACTCGCTGCACACCGCCCTGGTGGCCCGCATGCAGGATCTACCACCAACGCTGATGCGGTCCATCACCTGGGAACAGGGCACCGAGATGGCCCGCCACCTCGCCACCACCGACAAGCTCGGCGCGCCCGTCTACTTCTGAGAGTCCCGATCGCCCTGGCAACGCGGCAGCAACGAAAACACCAATGGACTGCTTGGCGACTACTTCCCCAAAGGCGTCAGCCCCGCCAACCACCCACCCAGAGGGTCAGTATTCAGCCGCCGCCGACAGTTCCCACCGCAACCGAGCCATGATTAGCCACGAACTGGGTGCCAGGCTGCTGGACTGACCTGTATGGGTTCAGGACGTCTTAGGCGGCGACGGCCACTCGCCCGGTCTCGGGTCGATATGGTGCAGAGGACCGTCTCGTTGGACGGAGCTATCGAATGGTTTTGTGCTGCAACGTTCTCAGCGTTACCACTTCGTCTCGCACCCGCGAACCGCCCGCTGTTGAGGTCACGCAGGCCCGGTCAGATGGGCGAGCCTACGGTGACTGCCGACGTCATCCTGAGGACGCCGAAAGTGATAAGACGACCGACAGTCAGCAGCTTTTATAACCAGGGCTCAGCTAAACGCCACACGAGGTCACCTTAGCTTCTGCGCGAACTCGATTATGTTGCCGTCCGGGTCACTAATGTGGAGGGTTCTTTCACCCCATGGTCGGTCGATCGGCCCAGTCAGTATCTCTACGCCGAGTCCTTTCAGGCGCTCCGCTTCCGCGTCGACATCATCGATGATGAAGCCGATCTCGCCGCATGGCGCCCTGCCGGCTTCGCGACCAATGAGCTCTGGCAGCTTCGAGCGTTCAAAAAGCGAAAACTTGGTGTTGTCCATCTCGAACTCCACGTAGCCATCGCCTTCGATCCGCACCTTGAGCCCAAGTGCGTCCCGGTAGAACGTCATTGACCGCCGTAGCGATGCGACGTACTGAATGACGTAGTCAACGTGGGGCATGCAACACACCGTATAGGCGTGCGCCGTCCCGACTCATGCCCGCAATTCCCAGGGGGCGATATGGCCGACGCATAAGCGTAGGTTGAGCCGCTTACAGCACAACAGCCGCCGCGTGATCGCGGACTGGCGAAGAACAACTACACGGACAGGACACCATCAGAGAGCCGAATTCCGCAGCTGTGAACTTGAACCACTCATGGCAGCTACTCGCCCCGATTTCTTCCGTCATGCGGGCGCGTCGGACAGTGCCCGCCATTTCTTCTAGCGGTTTGTCCGGCACCACCTTCGTTCCTCGACGGCTGCCACCCGGATTTCCGCACAAAGCAGGACACCGGGATGCTGATGGGATCCATGTAGCTTTTCGGACGGGGCTGTTGCATGCACTACTCGGGGCTGGCGCTGCAGTCCGCGGCACCGCCGCGGTAGAGAACTCATGAAGTGGCGTTGGCAGCATCGCTCAATCTCTCTTGAGTTCTATGCGCGGGTAGACGGGTCGCCACATGGCGTCGTGGACCTGCTGGATCGGGTCGGACAGCTCGGCTTGGGCCAGGCCTTCCTTCGCCGCGGCCGCGGCGACGGCGATGGCGACCGCTGCAGAGATTGCCCGCAGGTCAGTCATCGGGGGAAGCAGTGGCGCCCCGGGTGCGGACGCGTCGGAAATTTCGGCGACGGCTTCGGCAGCGGCGGCGATCATCTGATCACTGATCCGATGGGCCCTGGCGACGGTGACACCCAACCCAAGACCAGGAAATATCAGAGCATTGTTTGCCTGTGCGATCTGGTAGGTCCGCCCGTCGTGAACCACCGGCGGGAAGGGGCTGCCGGTAGCCGTTAACACGCGGCCGTTGGTCCACGCTATGAGGTCCTCTGGTAGCGCCTCACATTTCGAGGTCGGGTTCGACAGCGGCATGATGATCGGCCGATCGGTGTGGGCGGCCATGTCCTTGACGATGGCCTCGGTGAACGCACCGGAGTGCGTGGAGGTGCCGATCAACATCGTGGGGTGGGCATGGGCTACTACTTCGGCCAGACCAATCTGTCCTGCGTCGTCACAGCCGGCCCAACTTCTGACTTCATCCCGTGACCGCGTGTAGGGCTCCTGGAAATCGAGCAAACCCGGGGTGTCGCCGAGTAACAACCCTTTGCTGGACAATGGGTAAAACCTACTCGTCGCCTCCCGGGGTGAGAGGCCGTCGCGGATCATTCGCTCACGCATCATGTCCGCGATGCCCAGCCCGGCGGTGCCGGCGCCGTAGATCACCACGCGTTGATCACGGATCCGGGATCCTGCGGCTCGCACCGCCGAGACCGCGGCGGCCAGGACGGTCGCCGCCGTACCCTGCATGTCGTCGTTGAAGGTACAGACCTTATCGGAGTACTTGATCAGGATGCGCCGGGCATTGGTCGCACCGAAGTCCTCCCAGTGCAGCATCGCGTTCGGGAAGAACTTGCTGACGGCGCTGACATATGCCTCGATGAGGTCGTCGTAGCGTTGGTCGCGAACACGGGAATGCCGCACACCCAAATACATCTCGTCGTTGAGCAATGTGAGATTGTCGGTACCCATATCCAGCACAACCGGCAGCACCCGTCGTGGATGGATCCCGGCGGCGGCGGTGTACACGGCCAGCTTGCCGATGGCGATCTCGATTCCGCCGACGCCTTGATCCCCAATTCCCAGAATGCCTTCGGAGTCCGTGGCAACCAGCAGGTCCACGTCACCGGGTCCCAGACCGGTGTTGCGGAAGGCGGACTCGACGCCTTCGGGTCGATCAACCGACAGGTAGACACCGCGGGGCCGGCGGAACTCGTGACTGAACCGTTCGATCGCCAATCCCACTGTGGGCGTATAGACCACCGGCAACATCTCGGAGATGTGCTCAGTCAGCAGACGGTAAAACAACACCTCGTTGCGGTCTCGAAGGTTCGCCAGGTACACCCACTTCCGGAGCGGGTTGGCCTGCTCGAGGTATTGGGCGTAGACCCGGCGCACCTGCACTTCCAGAGTGGTCACCCCGCTGGGCAGCAAGCCGTCCAGACCAAGGGCCTCTCGTTCGTCGAGGGAGAACGCCGTCCCGCGGTTGATGGAGGGTGACGCGAGAACAGCGCTACCCCGGACGTTGATCAGCGCCAGCACGCCACCTGGTTCCGGTACCAGCTCATACGGGGCGGTCGTCATTTCACAGCCTTTCCATCTCGGACGTCATACGCCAGATCGCGGCAACTGCAGGCACTTTCGGTCCTGCGGAGATTTTGAGTGCGACGATGAATCCGACCTGTTCGGGGTTGATGAATGGTGGGGCCGGTCCGGTACCTCTGGAGCTGCGAGAGGGGGGTCCGCCACGACACCCTGGCCGGGTGAGCCCGCGGCGTCGCCGTGAATTGTCGGCGGCTTCATGGTGTAGCCCTGTTCACCGGGGGTAGATGTGGTCCAGCTGCTGTCGCAGGCGCGGCGGTGTTGGCGCCCGTCACCGGAGAATCCGCGATCTGCAGGAGGCGCCGGGCTCGGTCCGCCACGGGTAGATCAACGAACTCGCCGCTGGGCAGGGCAAAAGCGCCGCCGCCGGCCGCCTCGAACCCGGCAAGGACCTGTTGGGCCCATTCGATCTCAGCCCGGGTAGGGGTGAAAACCTCGTGCAGGGTCTCCAGCTGACGCGGATGGATCGCGGACTTACCGAAGAACCCCAACGATCGGGCGAACTGGGCTTGGTCGCGAAGTCCGGCTGTGTCGTCGAGTAGGGGAAACACGCTGTCGATGGGGGGTTCGATCCCCGCCGCACGTGACGCCAGAACAAGATGTGACCGCGCATAGAGGGTTTGCAGGTTCCCGCCGGAGGTGTTGAGGTCGCGCTGCAGGTCGACACCACCCATGGCCAGAAACCGGACACCGGGCACTGCGGCGATCTCCTGTGCAGCAAGCACACCGCGGGCACTTTCGATAGCGCAGATGATGGGCTTGCCTGGCGCCCGTGCTGTCACCCACTCGACATCGCCCGCAGTTTCCACCTTGGGGATCCGGATACCAAGAGCTCGATCCGCCACGGCAGCCAGATCGGCTTCACACCAAGGGGTTTGGGCGGCGTTTACCCTGACCCATGCGGGATGGTCGAGTAGGGCCTCCGCGACCATCGCACGAGCCGTCACCTTCGCATCCGGCGGGACCGCATCCTCCAGGTCGAGCATCACTGCATCGGCTCCGGCATGGAACACACGGTTCAGAAGTTTCGCGTCGTGACCCGGCGCGAACAGGTAGCTGCGGTCCATCAGATCACCCCGTTCTCACGAAGCGCATCGAGCTTGTCGCCGGAGATCCCCAACAGCTCGTCGAGCACGTCGCCGGTGTCCTGCCCGAGACGCCGTCCACCATGACGGATCGAGCCAGGTGTGCCACCCATCCTGAAGATCAAATTCTGCATTCTCAGCGGCCCAAGATCGTCATCCTCGATGGTGGTGATCATGTCGCGGTCCTGAACATGCGGGTCATTCAAGAGTTGCTCGATGTCATAGACCGGGGCCAGCGCTGCGCCGGCGGCCTGGAACGCGGCCGAGACCTCCTCCATCGGCCGGGCACCGATCCATTCGGCGACGGGAGCGTCGATCATGTCCGCGTGCTTGACTCGCTCACCGGCGCGGGAAAACCATGACTGCTCGGCGATGTCGGGCCGTCCGACCAGGTGCATGACTCGTTCTGCAACCGAGGTGGCACTCGCCGAGATCGCCACCCACCGGCCGTCGCTGGTGAGGTAGGCGTTGCGGGGGGCGTTATTGGTCGATCGGTTGCCGTGGCGTCCGGAGACGAGCCCGAGTTGGTCGTAGACGCTTGGGCCAGGACCGAGGATGCCAACCAGCGGTTCCAACAGCGACAGGTCGATGACCTGGCCGCCGCCCTTGGTGACGTCACGGTGATACAACGCCAGCATCACCGCGTAGGCGCCGGCCAACGCGGCGACCCCGTCCGCCAATCCGAACGGCGGCAACGTCGGGGGCCCGGTCTCCTCGCCGGTCTGATGCGCCAGGCCGCTCATTGCCTCGGCCAGGGTGCCAAACGCTCGTCTGCTCGAGTACGGCCCTTTCTGCCCGAACCCCGTGACGCGCAGCACCACCAGTGCTGGATTGATTTGTTGCAATTCCTCTGGGCCGAGGCCCCATTTCTCCATGACTCCGGGACGGAAGTTCTCGATCACCACATCCGACTGCGCGACGAGTCCGCGCAGAATGTCTTGGCCTTCTGGCTTACTGAAGTTGAGCGTGATGGTTCGCTTATTTCGAGCGATGACCTTCCACCACAAGCCATGCCCGTCCTTCGACAATCCGTGCGTTCGCGCCGGGTCACCGCGGGGATGTTCCACTTTGATGACATCGGCGCCCCAGTCCCCCAGCAGCATGGCGGTGATCGGTGCGGCGTAGACCGTTCCTAGATCCAGTACCCGCAGCCCCGCCAACGGCCCCTCGCTGGCCGACGCTTCATCGCCAGAACCCGAAACATCCTCGCCCGTAATGGATTTGTCCGTATTCGTTGCCATGCACTACTCACCTTCAAAAGAGAATGGGCGACTGTTGGCCAAGAATTCGATACGAGAGGATTGACCTACCAAGTCGGTAATCTCTGCGGGGAGTTTAGTCCGGCGAAGCTCCCCGCCGGATCTGATCAGCGGAGACAGCAGGTCATGAAAGCCCCCATATGGTTGCGTCGCTAAATCGGTGATCATCGCCTCAGCCTCCCCGCTGTGCACGCGAGTCCTTAGTGAGAAGACGGGTGGCTGGGTCGAAGGCGCTCGTGTGGTCGCGGCGACTCCGGCGTCCCGCCGTCAACGTAAGACGCATCGGCAGCGTCGAGGGCGCCACTACTTTCCGGACGTTCGGGGTGGCTGTCGCCGGCCACGTAGGGCTCCTCATCTCAATCTCTCGAATGCGGGTGATCAGGTTCGCCACGCCCGTTACTCGGGCCCTTGATCACCAGGACCGGACAGTCAGCGTGCAGGACCACGTTTTGGGCGTAACTGCCGAACAAGAGCGTGCCGACCGCGGAACGATGGCGCAGCCCGATGACGATGAGGTCAGCACCGCGGCGTTGCGCAGTTCGGACGATCGCGTCATCAGGGTCCAGTGCCGTGGG
>CAWEII010000009.1:0-207061 GCA_963809085.1 uncultured Actinomycetota bacterium
TCGATACCCAGCCGGCGCAGCCCGTCGACGGTCTCGCGGGACTCGTCGCGGATCTCGTCGGCAAGCGCGAGTGCGCCCGCCACGGCGCCGTCGACCAGAACGTGCAGCACGATCGCCCCGTCGGCGTGCCACGCTGCGACCGCGTCGAGCTCGCGTTGACCGGCCTCGGCAAGCAGCCGCGGCCCACCGACCCTCACCACGCGTCCGTCCACGGTCGCGGTCACACCGACCGCGGGAGAGGACGTGAAGCCGGCCGCAGCGGGCACGGAGATGCCTCGGCGGTGGGCGGCGTCGACTATTGCGCGGGCCAGCGGATGCTCGGAATCCGTCTCGGCGGCGGCGGCGAGCGCAAGCACTCCGTTCTCGGTGCGGTCCGCCACCGTCGCGATCGCCGTCACGGCGGGTTCGCCCTTCGTGAGCGTGCCGGTCTTGTCGAACAGCACCGCCCCGACCGTGCGCATGCTCTCCAGCGCCAGCCGGTCCTTCACCAGGACGCCGCCCCGCGCGGCCCGCTCGGTGGCGATGGACACCACCAACGGGATGGCAAGACCGAGCGCGTGCGGACACGCGATCACCAGCACGGTGATGGTGCGGGTGACGGCGTCCTCTGGGCTTCCGGCGAAGCTCCACACCACCGCGGTGATGGCCGCCGACCCGAGCGCGAACCAGAACAGCCAGCCCGCCGCGCGATCGGCCAGCCGCTGGGCGCGCGACGACGAATTCTGCGCCTCGGCGACCAGCCGCTGAATCCCCGCAAGCGCGGTGTCGCTGCCGACGGCGGTGACCTCGACGCGCAGCCCGGAATCCGTCGCGACGGTGCCCGCCACGACGGTGTCACCCACGCCGCGGCGGACGGGACGGGATTCGCCGGTGACCATCGACTCGTCGATGTCGGCGCCACCGGTCACGATGCGGCCGTCTGCGGGGACGCTGCCGCCGGGACGGACGACCACGACGTCGCCCACCCGCAGGTCTGCTGGTGCGACGGCTGCGACCACCTCGCCATCCGGGCCGGACTCGACCCGTTCGGCCTCGTCGGGCAGGAGCGCGGCAAGCGAGTCCAGCGCCGACGTGGTCTGCGCCAGCGACCGCATCTCGATCCAGTGACCGAGGAGCATGATCACGACGAGCAGCGCCAGTTCCCACCAGAAGTCGAGTTCGTGGTGTAGCACGCCAAGCGACGCCCCCCATGACGACACGAACGCCACGGTGATCGCCAGCGCGATGAGCAGCATCATTCCGGGCTTGCGGGAACGGATTTCGCTCACCGCTCCGGTGAGGAACGGCCGGCCGCCCCACACGTACATCACCGTGCCGAGCACCGGGGACACCCATGCCACGCCGGGCCACGCGGGCATGTCGTAGCCCAGCAGCATCGCGAACATTCCAGACAGCGCGACGGTCGGGATCGACAGCACCAGCATGACCCAGAACAGCCGACGGAACTGGGCCACGTGATCGGCATGGCCGGAGTGGCCGGGGTGGTCGGGGTGGTCGGAAGGCGCCTCGGCATGGACGGGCTGGACGTGCGTCATATGGCGACTATATACCCCCGGGGGTATACGGCCAGCGTCCGGGAAGCGTCCGTGGGCGCAATGCCTCACCACTGCCTCTGCGTGCCGATCGGACGATTCCGCGCCGAGACGCTCGAAGCGAGCGCCGCCGGGTGCGGGGCCACCATGCCGGCACCGTCACCGCGGCGACCACGAGTGGACGGTGTCGAGCGAGTTGAACCTCCCCGACGACCCGTCGACCGCCGCCATCGCCGGTGACCAATCCCGTTATGTCGGAACCACATTACGAGTTGGACGGCGAACCGGCATCGCGGAGTCGAAGGCCATCGGCGCCGACGGCAAGGTGGCAATCACCACCCGAATGACCGCCTACCGCTGCTAGCATCCGGCCATGCCCACGACCCGTGTGCCCCGTGGGGGTTTCGGCGGGTTCGTGCGGAGCTCCGGCTATCTGCGCAAGTGGCTCGTCCTCGGCATCTCCATCGGCATCATCGCGGGGCTGGGTGCGGTGGTCTTCTATCTCGCGCTGGACTACGCGGGCCGGTTCCTGCTCGGCACTCTCGGCGGCTATGACCCGCCGACTGCCGCGGGCGACGGCGGCGCCCGCGGCTCGACGGGTTTCCATCGGGCATGGGCCATCCCGCTGGTGACGTTCGGCGGCGCCCTGGTGTCGGCCTGGATCGTCGCCAAGTTCGCGCCCGAGGCGGAGGGCCACGGCACCGACAACGCGATCGAGGCGGTGCACACCGACCCGCGTGCCATCCGGGTCAGGGCCGTTTTGGTGAAGATGGTGTCGAGCGCGTTGACGATCGGATCGGGCGGGTCCGCCGGACGTGAGGGACCCACCGCGCAGATCTCCGCAGGCTTCGGTTCGCTGCTCACCCGACGCCTCGATCTGTCCGACGAGGACGGCCGCATCGCGGTGTCACTGGGCATCGGATCCGGCATCGGCGCCATCTTCGGCGCTCCACTCGGCGGAGCGGTACTCGCCGCGTCGATCGTCTATCGCGAAGACTTCGACTACCGCTCGCTGGTCCCGGGCTTCATCACATCCGCCACGGCGTACACCGTCTACGGCCTCATCCTGGGGCTCGACCCGCTGTTCGGCTCCGTCGCCGCCGACTACGCCTTCGACCCAGGGCAGCTGGCCTGGTTCGCACTGATCGGAATCGTTTCCGCGGCAATCGGATACCTCTATGCCCGGGTGTTCTATGGCACCGTCGCGCTGACCCACCGGCTACCGGGCGGCCCGGTGCTCAAACCGGCAATCGGTGGTCTTCTGGTCGGGCTGCTGGCGCTGGTGATCCCACAGATCCTGTCCAGCGGCTACGGGTGGGTGCAGTTCGCCACCACGAGGGACACCCTGTTGACCATCCCGCTGTGGATCGTGCTGATCCTGCCGATCGCCAAAATCGTCGCCACGTCTCTGTCGATCGGCACTGGCGGCTCGGGTGGCATCTTCGGACCCGGCATCGTCATCGGCGCATTCGTCGGCGCCGCGATTTGGCGGCTCGCGGACCTGGCCGGGGCACCCGGAATCCCAGATGGCCCTGGTGTTTTCGTCGTCGTCGCGATGATGGCCTGCTTCGGCAGCGTCGCCCACGCGCCGCTGGCCGTGACGATCATGGTCGCGGAGATGACCACGTCGTTCTCCGTGGTGCCCGGCGCGATGATCGCCGTCGGCATCGCCTACATGCTCATCGGCCGCACCGACGTGTCGATATACCGCGCACAGCGGCTGAACCGCGAGACCGCCGCGGCCGAGCGGCAACGAGACGCGACGACCGAGCCCTAGTGATCGCGATCGGTCACGATCAGGCAAGGATTCGGCCACGATCGCCCATGACCGTCCAGGGTACGTGCGACCCTCAACAGGGACTGGCGAACTCGACGACGAGATGCCAAAGGGAGGCTACCCCAATGACTCCACCCACGATGCTGCATCGCCTTGCCGCGGAGTTCATCGGAACGTTCTGGCTGGTGCTCGGTGGCTGCGGCAGCGCGGTGTTCGCCGCCAAGTTCGTCGCAGACGACGGTGTCTCCCTCGGCATCGGATTCCTCGGCGTTGCACTGGCATTCGGCTTGACCGTGCTCACCGGCGTGTACGCCTTCGGCACGATCTCGGGCGGCCACTTCAATCCAGCCGTCACACTCGGCGCCGCGCTTGCGCGCCGCGTGGAATGGAAGGCCTTGCCCGTTTACTGGATTGCCCAGGTGATCGGTGGCCTCATCGGCGGCCTGGTGATCTACGTGATGGCCAAGGGTCAGGACGGGTGGACGGCCACCGGCAACATGGCCGCCAACGGTTACGGGGTCCACTCCCCCGGCGGGTATTCGCTTCTGGCGGTGGTCGTCGCGGAGATCGTGCTGACCGGCGTATTCCTCCTCGTCATCCTCGGCGCCACCGACGACCGGGCACCGAAGGGCTTCGCCGGCTTGGCAATCGGGCTTACGCTGACGCTGATCCACCTCATCTCGATTCCGATCTCCAACACCTCGGTCAACCCGGCCCGCTCGACCGCCGTCGCCTTCTTCAACGGCAACGGTGCTCCCGCACAACTGTGGGTGTTCTGGCTCGCCCCTCTGATCGGGGCTGCGATCGCAGGTGTCGCCTACCCGTTCCTGTTCGGCCGCAACGAGGAACTCGCCGACCGGCCGGTCCGCGACGACGCCCTCGATCAAGAGGACACCGTCGAGCAGAAACCCCTCTGAGGCACGGAGTCGGGCCCGCACCCCGGTGGGGTGCGGGCCCGATTCCGGCTCGTTACTTGACCGGAGCCTTCTTCTTCGCAGTGCGGGCGGCGGACTTCTCGCTCGTCGCGCCGCGGTTGGCCAGCTGACCACCGGCGTTCTCCAGGTGTGCGCGAACGAACCACTGGAACTTCTCCAGCTCGCCTGCGTGATCGATCAGCAGGTCCTGGGTGACCGGGTCGATGTCGTCCAATCGGTGGATCGCCTTGCGGGTGTCCTCGATGATGCCGGTGTAGACCAGATCGAGCGCGGCGAGATGCGCCTGCACGGTGTCGCGACCGATCGAGTAGTCGTCCCAGGTGCGGTCCTTGATGATCGCGCCAGGCGTGCCCTGCGGCGACGCACCAAGAGTCGCAGCGCGTTCGGCAACCTGGTCGGCGTAACCACGGACCAACTCGACCTGGGGGTCGATCATCTCGTGGACGCCGATGAAGTTGGGGCCGACCACGTTCCAGTGCACGTGCTTGAGCGTGAGGTGCAGGTCGTTGTACGTGCTGAGCTGCTTCTGCAGCATGACGGCGACCTCGCGGCCTTCTTTGTCGGTCATTCCGGGGACGGTGAATTCTGGCATCGGTAGCCTCCTTTACTTCGTCACTAGAAGTGCTACCCGGCCACCCCGCGTGCTAACCCCCTAGAGCCGGGTTCCGGGTCGGCGCCAACGCCCGAAGGCGAAACGGCGCCTCCATCGAAGAGTCCCGCTAGAGCGCACGCAGGTTCGGGATGGCCTGCCTCGCCCCGAACCGGGAATTGCGCGCCATTCCGCTGACCTCGAGAAGTCGCACCGCGCGGTGTCGATGCGGACGCAGCGGTTCCAGCAGTTCGACCATCTCGGGATCGTCGATCCGGTGCCCGAGAAGCGTGCACCCGACGACGTTGGCCAGATGGTAGTCGCCGACCGACAGGGCGTCGGCGTCACCGAATGCGCGCTGCGCGGTCTCGGCCGCCGTCCACTCCCCGACGCCGGGCAGTGACATCATCGCCGTGCGCGCTTCGGCGGCAGGCCTGCTCGACAGCCTTTCCAGCGAGTCCGCCCGCTGTGCACACCCGACGAGGGTGCGGGCCCGGCCCGGGTCCACGTTGGCGAGGTGGAACTCCCACGACGGGATGCGGCGCCAGACGTCGGCGGAGGGAGGGACCCTCATGCGCTCAGGCGCCGGACCGGGCGCGGGCGTGCCGAACTTGTTCACCAGCAACCGCCATGCCCGGAACGCGTCCTTGCCCGCGACGCGCTGCTCGAGAACGGCGGGGATGATGGCTTCGAGGACCCGGTCGGTGCGCCCGAGCCGCAGGTGCGGGACGCTCCGATGGGCCGCGGCGATGGTCGGCTCGACGGGCGCGAAACCCGATGCATCGTCGTGCGCGCCGAGCAGGGCGGGCAGCCGTGCCGTGAACTCCTCCGCGCCGTCGCCCCATGCCTCGCAGTCGACCACGTTGCGCTCGGACTTGGTGATCCTGGCGGTGACGGCACCGCTCGCCATCAAGCTGGTCTTCCAGATGGCGCCGTCGACGCGCTGGTAGCACGGATCGCCGGGACCGCGCCGCAGCGGGGACAACGTGTGCGCCGGGCTCGCGGGCCCGTCGAACTCGACGGCAGCCGAACTGCACGCGGATGAGGGCACTGCCAAAGGCTAGGCCCAAACGCGACTAGGAGACGACGTGACTAGGAGATGACGACGTCCGCCTTGTCCGCGTAGAACGCGACGTGCCCGGCGATGGCGCCGACGGCCGGATACGGCTGCTCGTACGTCCAGATGACGTCTTCCACCGTGTCGCCTCCCGCCGTCACGTGGTAGTAGTTCGCGTCACCCTTGAACGGGCAGTAGGTGGTGGTGTCGCTGCGATGCAACGCCGACCCGACCACGTCGGCCAGCGGTACGTACTGCACCGCGGGGTACGTCGACTCCTGCAGGGTGAGCGCCGCGTCGGTCTCGGCGACCACTTCGCCGTTGACCCGCACGGTGACGTGCCTGCCGGTCGGGGTGACGGTGATCGGATGTTCGGCAGTGGGTTGCAGAACTGTTCTTTCGGTCATGTCAGACCCAACGGTGCGCGGACCCGCCGGGGGTTCCTGGAGCGAACGGCCGCGGGGGTCGACGTTTGCTGGCTACGATCCGCGGATGACCGACCTCGATGCAGTGGCTGAGGGGTGATGCCGTCGTGCCCGGCGCACGGTTCAGGGGCATCAACCGTCACGGCACCAAGACCTGGTCAACTACCTGCACCATCACGCACGCCGACCCGGGACAGGTGTTTGCCTTCGACGTGCGCAGCGCGGTGGTGCCGGTGGCGCACTGGCGTTACGACATCGTGGCGGCCGACGGTGGCTGCCGTGTCACCGAGCGCACCTGGGACCGCCGGCCCGGTTGGTTCCGTGTTCCTGCGGGCTGGGCGACGGGCGTGAAGGACCGCACGTCCGCGAACGTCGTGCACATCGACCGCACCCTGGAGCGGCTCAAGGCGAAGGCCGAAGCAGGCCATTGACGGTCAGGCGGTCAGGTCGGTCACGGTCGGTCAGGGTCTGCCGGTGATCGCGTCCGCGAGACGCGCGATCGGCGAGGTCGTGACGCGGCCTCCCGCCTCGAGCCGGTCGGCCAGGTTGTACGCAAGGTAGAGCCCGCGCACACCCAGCCACCGCAAGGGCTCGGGCTCCCAGTTGCGCGACCGATGGTCGACCCACGGCAGCGCCGTGCGCGGGGTGCTGCGGTCGAGAACCAGGTCGGCGAGCGTGCGCCCGGCGAGATTCGTCGCCGTCACCCCGTGTCCGACGTAGCCGCCGGCCCAGCCAAGGCCGCTCGCCCGGTCCAGTCCGACGGACGCCTCCCAGTCGCGTGGCACCGCAAGCACGCCGCACCAGCCGTGGGCGATCGGCACGGTGCGCACCTGAGGCAGCACGCCGTGCAACACCTTGCTGAGATGCCGGATGGTGCGTTCGGGGACGCGCCCGTCGGCGTCGGTACGGGACGCGTAGCGGTAGGGGACGCTGCGGCCACCGATGGCGATGCGGTCGTCGACCGTGCGTTGGGCGTAGAAGAATCCGTGCGCGGTGTCACCGACGGTTTCCCGGCCGTCCCAGCCGATGGCTTCCCATATGTCGGCGCCGATCGGCTCGGTCGCGATCATCGAACTGTTCATCGGAAGCCAGCGCCTGCGCAGCCCGGGCAATGCGGCGGTGAATCCCTCGGTGGCGCGCAACACGATCGGGGCGCTCACCGTGCCGGAGCCCGTCGCCGCCCGCCCTGGCGTGATCTCGGTGGCCGGCGACTGCTCGTAGATCTGCACGCCGAGGCGCTCGACGGCGTCGGCCAGGCCTCGCACCAGCCGGGCCGGCTGGATGCGCGCGCAGTGCGGCGTGTGGTAGGCCGACACCACACCGGAGAACCGAATGCGTTGAGCCGCTTCACGTGTCGTCAAGTCGGTGATGCCGTCGACACCCCACTCGCGTGCCGCCGCGACCTCCGCCGCCAGCCGCGACGCCTGGGCCGGACTGCGGGCGATCCGCATCGTGCCGCCCTTGACGATGCCCGCGTCGATGCCTTCCTGCCCGGCGACGGCGACGACCTCGTCGACCGCCTCGTTCAGCGCGCGCTGCCAGGCCAACACACGGTCGCGGCCGTACTGGCGGGCCATCGCTTCGCGGTCGCCGGGCACCAGCCCCGACAGCCATCCACCGTTGCGGCCCGAGGCGCCGAAACCGGCGAACCGGGCCTCCAGCACCACGATCCGCAACCCGGGGTCGGCACGCTTCAGGTAATAGGCCGTCCACAGGCCGGTGTAGCCGGCGCCCACGATGCAGACGTCGGCGTCGCGGTCACCCGGAAGCCGCGGCCTGCTTCGCGGGACTTCGTCGTACCAATGGGAGACCAGACCGTTGCGCGGGTTGGGCACCGTCTGATTGTGCAGGACGACCTGGTGGTCTAATCAGGCATGACCGCCCTGCACCGACGTGACAGCGTGTTCGTGCTGATCCTCGGCGACGATGAGAACCGGTTTCATCCGGACCGCCTCACGGCGATCAACGCCGCACTCGACGAGGTCGAAGCCGCCCCGAGCCCGAAGGCCGTGGTGACAACCGGTGTTGGGAAGTTCTACTCCAACGGCCTCGACCTCGACTTCATGGCCGCCAACCCCGACGCGGCCGAGGCCAATCTGCGTGAGGTGCACGCACTGTTCGCGCGCGTGCTCGCGTTCCCGGCGCCGATGGTGGCGTCATTGCAGGGCCACACGTTCGCAGCAGGGGCGATGCTGGCGCTGGCCCACGATCTGGCCGTGATGCGCTCCGATCGCGGGTACTTCTGCCTGCCTGAGGTCGATCTCGGCATTCCGTTCACGCCGGGGATGAACGCGCTGATCCGCGCCAGGCTGCCGATCGCGACGGCCCACGAGGCGATGACGACCGGGCGCCGGTACGGCGGCGACGAGGCCCACGACGCCGGCATCGTCGCGGGCGTTGGCACCGAGGACGAGATTCTCGACATCGCCGTAGCGCGAGCCCAGGAGCGGGCGACCAAGGCCGGTCCAACGATGGGCGCCATCAAGGCACGCCTCTACGGCGAAGCCATCGAGGCGTTGACCGCAAACTGACAACTGGTGCCAGTGCTTCCGCTTCTTCATTGAGTCGGCGCTCGTCGTCGATGCATTGCCTGCGGTCTTCGGCACGGCTGCAGGCGCGGCGCGGCATCGTCAGGCCGGCGTTGGTGATCGGTTGAACGCCAGTCGTGACGACCGGCGCGGTGGGAACGCACAGCGCGGGGAACAGCAGCCGACTGCCGGGACGAGTGGTGTACGTCTGCCCATCCCGCGCGGTCCACACCACGGTGCCGTCGGGCAGCTGCCGATCGTGCCAACCGCCGGCGCCACTCCAGAAGGTCTTGAACAAGTGGTTCTTTCGGCATAGGCACTTCAGGTTCGACGCTTGGGTGGGCCCGGCCGGATACGGAATCGTGTGGTCGATGTCGCAGCGGTCCGCGGGCACGTCGCAGCCGGGGAACCGACAGGTCAGGTCGCGCGAGCGGACGAAGTCGGCCAGCGCGGGCGACGGAACGTACCGTGATTCGGGTTTGGCGTCGCCGGGGTGAACGACCTTCTTGATCACCGCCCTGAGCGCAGCCCGGCGGATCAGGGGCTCTGGCAGGACCTGCCCGCCCATCAGCACCCCCGGCGTCGTTGCTGCCGGTCCCGTGGGCGGCGGGTCGGCCAACGCTTCGGCCAGAGTCTGCTCTCGCAACGGCTTGGCACAGCTGCGGTGCGGCTCGGGACCGTCGAGGGCCGCGTGTTGGGCGGCGGCAGCCTCACCGGCGTCAGCACAGGAATCCGAATTGGCGACGATGTGGATCACCACCGAGCCCGTTCCCGTCGCGGTGCCGCCGCAGTCGGATGCGCCGCATAGACACGCCAACCGATCGGCGCCGTCGGCCAGCGCACCCATCGCATCGGCACGACGCTGATCCATCGTGCGTGGGTCCGCCTCACAGGTGGTGCGGGCCAGCATGTCGAGGCGCCGGTCCAGAGCGGCGGCGTGATGCGCGAACAGCATGCCCCACAATGAGGCCAGCCCGCGGCCGTCGGCGGTGCCGATCTGCACACTGCGCGAGCGAGAGGCCTCCTGACTGCGCCGTAGTGCGTGCGCGTCGAATCGCTCGACCCAATGGTCGATCGCCGCCACGGTCTTGCCCGCCGACATCGGCTCCCACTCCTGGACCGCCAAGGCCAGTGCGGCATCAACCGCTCGCAGCGCATCGGGGTCCTTGATCAGCATCGTGCGCCACACGATCGACGACACCAACCGGTAGGTGATCAGGCCTTCGGCGAAGACCCGGCCGACGCACGGCAACCGGTCGCGCAATGCGGTGGCGATCAGCAGTTGGTGCGACGCTGCGCCCGACGTGATCTGTTGGGCTGCGCCGATTTCGACGCAGACCGCACCCCAGTTGTCGAGATACCACTGCTCCCGCTCGGCCGAATCATCGGCCGCGTAGCGCGCGTCGAGCATGCCGACCATGGCCGCGAGCCGCTGTGCACACGCCGCCGCCTCGACCCGCGCCCACGCGCCGACGGCGGCCGCGCCGGAAGCGCGGTCGGTATCTGCCATTAATTCATCGAACACATGTGCGAATTTATCGGCCGTGGCCGACCGCCGACACCGCCAGACCAGCCGCCTGTGGACGCAATCGCAACTGTGGATAACTCCCCCCGCAACCGTTCCGCTTCGCCGAACTGTCGTAGCCCGGACCGAATCTGACGGCACGTACGGCAGAAAGGCGGGCACGACGTGTGCTGGCGATGCGATCACCCCGACAAGACACTCGACGACTATCTCTCGCTGCTCCGGGAGAAGATCCTGGCGCGCGGCTGGACGGTGCAGTACGTCGAAGACGATCGCAGGCCGTTCGCGTACACGATCGGGTTGCATGATCGCGGCCTGCCCGAGTTCCTGGTCACCGGCCTGTCCCCGAGGCAGTCACTGTGGCTGCTGGACACGTTCGTGAAGAGGGCGTTGATCGGCCGCCGGCCCGCCGCGGGAGACCGGTTGCCGCTGCCCGCGGGCACCCGCCTTGAGGTCGTGAAGGTTGCGCAACCTGACGCGCACATGGGCATGGCCATTGCGATCGGCGGTCCTGATGTCCAAGCGCTGCAACTGGTCTGGGCAGACGACCGGGGCCGCTGGCCGTGGGGGAAGGGCTTCGACGATGGCCGACGAACACAACCGGTGCTCGGCGCGCGCGCCGCCTAAGCGACGGGGCCGAACGCGTAGCGGTGGTACTGCGCCATGTAGCGCAGCACCGGGACGGCCGACATGACCTTGACCATCAGCCGGTAGTACCCGGGCAGCGTCTTGAAGGTGTCCGACTCGATGGCGGACACCCAGGCGAGCAGACGCACCCCTGGCACGGCCTCGACGATGTCGTCAGGTCCGTTGATCGCCCAGGACAGCGTCGCTCCCGCGCGGCGCACCACCGGGTTGGTCCACTGCGACTTGATGCCGAGGCTGTTGAAGGCGTCGAACTGCAACTCTCCGGATGGGGCATGTTCGACGACCCGGCGCAGCAGCGCCGTGCCGTCTTCCTGGGTCAGGTACATCGTCAGGCCCTCGCCGATCATCAGCGTCGGGCGGTCGCGTGGGATGTCGGCGAACCAGGCAGGGTCGGTGACGGAGGCGGCGATGAGGTGATAGTGATCGCGGGCGGGGTAGAGCTGCCTGCGCAGGTCGGCGACCTCGGGGTAGTCGACGTCGTACCACTCCACGTCGGGTCCCGGGTCGATCCGCAGGGCGCGGCTGTCCAGCCCGCAACCCAGGTGCAGCACAACGGCTTTGGGGTGTACGGCCAGGAACCGGCGGGTCCATTCGTCGAAGTGCGCGGACCGCGTCGTCACCGACGGCGAGTTGGCCGCGGTAATGGCGGTCTGCTTCCAGTCGTAGTCGATGCGGTCGACGATGTCCTTGGCGAATCGATCGCCGAGGATCGGATTCGGCAAGCCGGCGTCCAGCGCCTTGGCGTAGAACGTCGCCAACATGGTCTGCGGCGCACCGCTGAGATCAACGTGCACTCGGTCGCTCACGGGTCCGACGCTAGTCCGCGCCGCACGGAGGCGGTGACTACTGAACGGCGGCCGGCGTGGTGTTCAGCCGGCCGTCAGCTGGTGGCGAAGGGCAGCGCCGGTTCGGAAGAATCGACGTGGCCGTTGCTGACGATGGTGAGCCGGTCGGGGCGGACTTCGTAGCGGGCGCCGTCGGCCGGATTGACGGCAACGAAGCCCCCGGAAGATGCCACCGCGTCGGCGATGCGCAGGTTGGCGCCGTCGGCCAGCCGCTCGCCGTGGTAGTAGAACGTGCCCTGCCCGGTTTGGCACACCACGGCCAACGACGAGGCGGTGCGGATCATCACCGCGGGCGAGTCTCCCGAATCGCAGCGGGCCGCGTGGCCGACGAATCCCTGCGCGTCGGCCGCGGGCCCGCTCGGCGCGGTGGTGGCGGGCGCTGGTCGTGGTGGGAGTGCTGGTCGGTGGCGGTGCCGCCAACCTCGTCGGCGGCGGTGCACCACCGCCACTGTTGGTGGCGAGACCCCCGTTGTTGCCGACGACCAGCACGGCGGCGAGGACGGCCGCGGCGGCGAAGATCAGAATCGTCACGGCAATCAGCACCACCTGCGCGGTGCCGAATTTACGTCGGCGGCGCGGAGGCTCCGGTGTTCGAACGGGCTCCGGTGCTCGAACGGGCGGCGGGTACGGGAGGTGTCCCGTCGCGGGCGGATTCGGATGGACGGTCGGGAACTGCCGCGTTGGGGACGGGTGTCCGGGGGTGACGGACACCGCCGTCGACTCCTGCGGTGCTGACACCGCCGCAGCGGTGGCAGCCCTGGCCAGTTCGCCCGCGGAGTGGAACCTCGCCTCGGGGTCCTTGGCCATGCCCCGGGCGATGACGTCGTCGAACGCGCGACCGATGCCCCGGCGCATGATGCTGGGCCTCGGCGGCGGCGCGAAGACGTGTGCGCCCATCATCTGCGCCAGGTCCGTGGCCTCGAACGGCGGCCGTCCGGTGAGGCACTCGTGAAGCAGACAGGTCAGCGAGTACACGTCGGCCGGTGGCCCCACCTGTCCGCCGCTGAACCGTTCCGCCGCCATGTAGGCGCTGGACCCGATTACCGATCCCGTCATCGTCACACTCGCGTCGCCGCCCGCGTGTGCGATCCCGAAGTCGGCGAGGTAGGCGAAGTCGTCGGGGGTGAGCAGCACGTTCTCGGGCTTGATGTCGCGGTGGACCAGGCCGTCGGCGTGCGCGGCGTCCAGTGCGGCCGCCACCTGCGTGATGATGGACGCCGCCCGCCTCGGCGCGAGGGGCCCGTCGGCCCGCAGGACGTCCTTCAGGTTGGCGCCCTCGACCAGGCGCATGTCGATGTACAGGACTCCGTCGATGTCACCGAAGTCGTGCACCGGAACGACGTGCGGTTCCTGTAGTCGCGCCGCCACCCGCGACTCGCGCCGGAAGCGCTCCTGGAACACCGGGTCGGCCGCCATCTCCGAACGCAGCACCTTGACCGCAACCGTTCGGCCCTTGACCGTGTCGTAGGCCCGATAGACCTCGCCCATGCCGCCGACACCTACCAGGGACTTCAGCTCATAGGGCCCGAACCGGGTGCCGAGACGCGAGCCGCGGTGCGGGAATGACATACCCCGATTGTTTCAGGATCGACGCGACGCCTCGTGGTGGCGTCGATACACTGCGGCCGCGTCAGCCCGCCTGCCTGCTCTTTCGTTTGGCCTCGCGCAGCCCAACCCAGAATGTGGCGGCCTCGCGGATCGACTCCTCGACCGGCCCCGGCTGCCAGCCGAGTTCACGCCTGGCCTTGCTGCAGTCGACCGGCGCCTCGGCGCGCATCAGCCGCAGTGAGCCGAGGGAAAGCCGTTCGTCGGTGCCCTTCAGGCGGGCCTTGACGCTGCCGAGCGTCGCCATCGCGTAGGCCACCGGCAGCGGGAGTGCCTTCGCAGGCGCGGCCATCCCGGCCGCTTCGGCGGCGATGCGAACGACGTCGGCGTTGCCGATCATCTTCTCCGAGATCAGGTAGCGCTCCCCGATGCGGCCCTTGTCGGCGGCCAGGATCATCGCCCGCGCCGCATCGTCGATGCCGACGGCCTCGAGTTCGATGCCGCTCATCACGAACGGCAGCTTGCCGAACGCGGCGCCCGCGATGATGGCGCCATGCGGGGTGCGGCCCCAGTCACCGCTGCCGTAGGTGGTCGAGATGCACACCGCCACGGCAGGCAGCCCGCGCTGCTGCGCGTACTCCATCACCAGGTTCTCGGCCTGCAGCCGCGACCGCACGTACGGCGTGAGCCCCTTGCTCTGCGCGTCGGTGATCACGTCGTCCTCGGTCGCCGTGCGGCCCCGCTTGCGGCCGACGGTGACGTAGCTGCTGGTGAAGACGAAGCGCTCGAGACCCGCGGCGATATCGGGCTCGACGGCGATCTCGAGCACGTTTCGGGTGCCGTCGACATTGGTGTGAAAGAGCGGCGCGGGGTCACGCAGCCAACCCCTGGTGTCGACCACGCAGTAGTAGACGACGGCGCAGCCTGCCATTGCCTCCCGCAGTACGTCGTCGTCCCAGATGTCGCCGAGGAACCGCGTGACCTCGAGATCGTCGATGCCGATCGTGGTGGCCTTCGGTCGCACCATCACCCGGACGTCCCGTCCGTCGGCGACGAGTTGGCGCGTCACGTGCGAGCCGAGGTAGCCGTTCGCGCCGATGACCAGCGCGGGGCCGGGTGCGGTCACACCACACCGCCGACCTGGCGCATCCAGCTCTGCGCCTCGTCGGGCAGCGTGCCGAGCTCCTTGGCCTTCTTGCACCACTTCATCGCCGCGGAGACGAACCGCAGCGGGTTGTAGACGTCTTCCTGGCGACACCAGAGCCCGTCGCCGGCGTAGGTGACGATCGAGATGTTGGTCGCGCTGATGATGACGCCGTCGCCCGGATCGCGCATGGGATTGTCGAGCTCGCAGAGCACCCGTCCGGTGGCCTCGTCGTACACCTTCCACAGCGAGGGGAACGACGTCATGTAGCTGCCGGGGAAGGTCTCCATCGTCTTCCAGATCCAGGGCCTCACCCGTTCGCGGCCACGCATCGTTCCTGCGGCGTGCTCGACGTACAGGACGTCCTCGGTGTACTGCTCGACCCATGGATCCCAGTTGCGGGTCTCGGCGGCCCGAGCGACCGTTGCCTCGAACCGGGCGAAGGCGTCGGCCAGCTCGTCGCGGCTGAAGGTGCTACCCGTCACATCCAGAACTAGAACACGTTCTACCGTCCTTTGTCGAGCGGCGGTCGTAACGTCATCCCGGATGAAGATCCTGCTCGTGGTCCTGCTCGCTGTCGCGGCCACGACCGTCGGCAAAACCGTCGCTCCTGGGGACGAGGCGATCCGCGCCGAGGACGCGTTCGCGACCATCGCGGCCGCTCCGCCGCTACCACCCAAGCGCAGATTCACCAGGCGGATGACATGCTGGCCGCGGCCCTCGGCACCACCAACGTCGTCGTGCCCGGCACGGGGCACAACCAGATGCTCTACCAACCGCAGGCCATTGCTGACGAAATCGTGACGGTTGTCGACGACGTGCGCGTACGCCCGTAACGGAGGAACTTCTGAAGGGCACTTGAGGTTATACGAGTGCCAAATCTAGGAGGTTCAGTGGCGAAGACGTACAACAAGAATCCCGCGGCAGTCAGCGCGTTGTCTCCCGAGCAGTACCAGGTCACCCAGAAGAACGGGACCGAGCGCCCGTTCACCGGTGAGTACTGGGACAACCACGAGCCCGGCATCTACGTGGACGTGGTGTCCGGTGAGCCGTTGTTCGCATCGGTTGACAAGTTCGAGAGCGGGTCGGGCTGGCCCAGCTTCACCAAACCGATCGAACCGGCCAACGTCTTGGAGAAGCGCGACTTCAGCCACCTGATGCTGCGCACCGAAGTTCGGTCGGCGAACGGCGACAGCCACCTCGGCCACCTCTTCAACGACGGCCCACGCGAAGCGGGAGGGTTGCGCTACTGCATCAACTCGGCTTCGCTGAGGTTCATCCATCTCGACGACCTCGAGGCAGAGGGCTACGGCGAGTACACGACACTCTTCTCTTCACAGGAGGCACAGGCATGACGAACACCGCGACCGCGATCCTGGCCGGCGGCTGCTTCTGGGGAATGCAGGACCTGATCCGCAAGCAGCCAGGTGTGGTGGGCACGCGCGTCGGCTACACCGGCGGCAAGAACGATCACCCCAACTACCGCAACCATCCCGGGCACGCCGAGGCCATCGAGATCGAATACGACCCGGCGCAGACCGACTACCGCAACCTGCTCGAGTTCTTCTTCCAGATCCACGATCCGACCACCAAGGACCGCCAGGGCAACGACGTCGGTTCGAGCTACCGGTCGGCGATCTTCTATCTCGACGACGAGCAGAAGCGCGTTGCGCTGGACACCATCGCCGATGTCGAGGCATCCGGTCTGTGGCCGGGCAAGGTGGTCACCGAGGTGACGCCCGCGGTCGACTTCTGGGAAGCCGAGCCGGAGCACCAGGACTACCTGGAGCGCTACCCCAACGGGTACACCTGCCACTTCCCGCGGGCGGGCTGGAAGCTGCCGAAGCGTTCCGGCGGGCAGGAGCGCAGCGACTCGGGAATCGCGTCAGCGGCGTCGCAGTAGGTCAGCCGAGCGGTATGGCGCGGCGGCGCATCACGACGCGGCCACCCGCCTTGGGCGTGTACGCCACACCCCGCGAGTGAACCTTCTCGTCGGAGGCGGTGGTGGTCTCGATCATGAAGTGGCGCAGCACCGTTCGCAGCACAACGTCCATCTCGACGTTGGCGAAGACAGCGCCGACGCAACGTCGGGTGCCGCCGCCGAAGGGGACGAACGACGACGCGGGCGGCCGATTGTCGACGAAGCGCTGCGGGTCGAACCGGTCGGGATCGGGGAAGTCCTCAGCCCGGCCGTGGAGCTGATCGAGAGGGACGACGACCGAGTAGCCCTGCGGGATGGTCCATTCGCCGAGCTCGAAGGTCGGCGCATAGACGTGCCGTCCCGCGAAGTCGATGACGGTGCGGACGCGCTGAACTTCGAGGGTGACGGCCTGGCGGTACTCCGTGGCGCTGGTTTCCGCCTCGGCCGACCAGCCTGGCGAGCACGTCCGGGTGCCTGATGACGCGCTCGAACACCCACGCCAGAGTGGAGGCCGTGGTCTCGTGGCCCGCGGCGAGCAGCGTGAGCAGTTCGTCGGCGATGTCACTGCGCGACATCGCCGAGCCGTCCTCGTAGGTGCTCCGCAGAAGCAGCGTCAGCACGTCGTCGCGCTGCTCGAAGTTCGGGTCGGCCTTCACGCGGTCGATCAGCCGGTCGATGACCGCGTCGTATTCGCGCCGGTAGGCCGCCAACCGGCCCCACGGGCTGAACCGGCCGTAGCTGCGGACCGGGGTCGGCAGTACCGCCAGCCGCGAACCGAGCGTCACCCACGGCGGGATGATGTGGCGCAGTTCGTCGAGTTGCTCGCCGTCGGCACCGAACACCGCACGCAGGATGGCGTTCAGCGTGATCCGCATCATCGGTTCGAGGGTCTCGAACTCCTGACCGTCGGGCCAGCTCGCCGCTTCTCGCAGCGTCTCCTCCTCGAAGATCGTCTCGTAGTTCTTGACGCTCTTGCCGTGGAACGGCGGGGTGAGCAGCCGGCGGCGCCGCTTGTGGTCCGCTCCGTCGAGCGCGAATACCGAACCGGGGCCGAGGATCCGGCTCAGGTTGGGCTGGATGTTGCCCACGTCGTCGGTGTTGGCGGTGAACAGCTGCTTGGCGAGCAGCGGGTCGCCGACGATCACGGTCCTGCCGAACACCGGCAGGACCAGCCTGAAGACGTCACCGTGCTTACGGCGAAGTCGCGTGATGATCCACTTCCGTGACACGGCGTAACCGACGCTTTGAAGCAGTTTCGGAATGCGGGGCTTGGGCGGAAGGTTGACCGGCGCTGTCTTGCCGGTCGCGGAATGGTCGTCGATGAGCACGTCAGTCACGAGAATCTCCAACCCCTGCGTGGTACGCCGATGTACCGACGGCGTGTACTGTACGGTACATTGCAGTACCACAGGCGCGCAAGGGTTTGGAGGCGACGAGATGGCGGCCGTTGTGACCGAGGCATCCTCTGCAGACACCTCGCGCGCGTTCCGCGACAGGCTGCTCGACGGGCTCGCCGAGTCGATCGCCGAACGCGGCTACCGGGACACCACGGTCGCCGACGTCGTCCGCAACGCCAAGACCTCCAAGCGCACCTTCTACGGCGAATTCGCAAGCAAGGAAGAATGTTTCGTGGAGCTGCTGCGGACCAACAACGAAGCACTGATCGCCTCGATCGAAGCCGCCGTCGATCCCGATGCGGAGTGGGACACCCAGATTTCGCTCCGCCGTCGGCGCATACGTCGACCACATCGCCGGGCGGCGTGCCGTCACGCTGAGCTGGATCCGCGAGGCCCCCGGTCTCGGCGCGGCCGCCCAGCCATTGCACCGACTCGCGATGGAACAGCTCACCGACATGCTGGTCGTGCTCACCGACAGCCCCGGCTTCCAGCGCGCGGGCCTGGCCCCCGTCTCGCGCGCGCTGGCGTTGATCCTGTTGGGCGGCTTGCGAGAACTGACCGCACAGGTGGTCGAGCGCGGCCACGACCTCCATGACATCAGCGGGCCCGCCGTCACCGCGGCGACCGCGATCCTTGGTCGCGCCGTCAGCCCAGCATGAGCCGTGCCGACTTCTCAAGTCGGCGGGCGATGTCCGCGTACGACGCGTGCCCCATCCCGGCTCGCACGAGCGCGCCGGAGTACAGCATCTCCAGGGAGTCGATGACGTCCGGGTCGACGTCCGGACCGAGCGCGGCCGATAGGCGACCGCGGATGTCGCGGCCGATCCGTTGGCGCAGCACCTCCACGTCGGGGTCGCGGCCGAGCAGCGCAGTGGTGACGGCGCCCGCAAACTCGGGTTCGTCGGCGACCAACAGAGCGATGTGGTGCAGGACGTCGATGACCCGCGTGGCGGGCTCCGCTGAGGCGTGACCGGCGGGCGGTGCCGCCGCGAGCCTGCGCCAGAACACCTCGGCGACGAGGTGCTCCTTGGAGGAGAAGTACGTGTAGGCGGTGGCCGCTCCGACGCCGGCCTCGGCCGCGACCCGACGCACCGTGAGCCCGGCGAAACCCTCGCGATTCAGGAGGTCCACCGCGGCCTTGCCGAGCCGATCGACGGTGTCGGCCTGCTTGGCGGTCAGACGGCGCCGAGTCGACTCCAAGGTCGGATCGGACACGTGTCCGGACGCTACTACAACCGGGGGTTACCGGCAACGGTAAGTTGGCCCGCATGAGTACTGCCGACACCGCGGACACCACCCTGCCGAGCGCAGCCGCGCGCCTGTTCGCGCTGGCCGAGGGCGTCACCGGCTTCATGCCGGCCGACGAGGGCCGGGCGCTCTACGACGCGGCGGTGCGTTATCTCGGGGACGGGGCAGGCGTCGAGATCGGTACGTACTGCGGCAAGTCGACGGTGCTGCTCGGTGCCGCCGCGCAGCAGACCGGCGGCCTGCTGTACACGATCGACCACCATCACGGATCCGAGGAGCACCAGCCCGGCTGGGAGTACCACGACACCTCGATGGTCGATCCCGTGACCGGACGGTTCGACACGCTGCCGACGCTGCGGCACACCCTCGACGCCGCGGAGCTCGATGACAACGTCATCGCCGTCGTCGGCAAGTCGGCGCTCGTCGCGCGGACGTGGCGAACTCCGTTGCAGTTCTTGTTCATCGACGGTGGCCACACCGACGCGGCGGCACAGCAGGACTTCGACGGATGGGCCAAGTGGGTGGCCGTCGGTGGTGCGCTCGTCATCCACGACGTGTTCCCCGACCCCGACGACGGCGGGCAGGCGCCGTACCGCATCTACCGCCGCGCGCTGGACACCGGCGCGTTCCGCGAAGTCGCCGCCACGGGCTCGATGCGCCTGCTGGAGCGGGTGTCCGGCACGCCCGGCGAGGCGATGGACGCCTAGCGAGGCCGCGCCGCGCAGGCGCAGTCGAAGTCGCCTTCCAGACCGCGCGGCAGGTCGTGTCCACGGAAGATGCCGCTGGCGCGGGTGGTGGACGACAAGGCGTCAGCCGCCAGGATCATCGCCGCCCCCGTCCACGTGGTGCGCTCCACCGGCCACCGCTTGCCGTCGGAGAACACCAGTCCGGTCCAGTAGGAGCCGTCGGTCTCGCGCAGGTGGTGCATGGCCGCGAATTGTTCGCGCGCGCGGACCGAGTCGCCTATGGCGTCGAGAGCCATCACCAGCTCGCAGGTCTCCGCGCCGGTCACCCATGGTCGGTGGTCGATGCACCGGATGCCGAGACCCGGAACCACGAACTCATCCCAGCGGGCGTCGATGCGGGCCCTCGCGGCGGCGCCGCGCAGCGCGCCGCCGAGCACCGGGTAGTACCACTCCATCGAGTGGCTGTCCTTGAGCAGGAACGACTCCGGGTGCTCGGCGATGGCGTGACCGAGGCTGCCGACGGCCACCTCCCACTCCGGTTGCGACTCCCCGAGGTAGTTCGCCAATGCCAGCGCGCAACGGATGCTGTGATAGATGCTCGCGCAACCGGTCAGCAACGCGTCCGGAAGGATCCCGGCATCGCTTCTGGCCCAGGCGATCTCGCCGCCGTCGAGCTGCATCGTCAGCACGAAGTCGATGGCACGGCTGACCACCGGCCACATCGCTTCGGCGAACGCTCGGTCCTTGGTGATCAGCACGTGATGCCAGACGCCGGTTGCGACGTAGGCACAGAAGTTGCTGTCGCTGTTGGCGTCCTCGATCACACCGTTGCGCAACTGGATCGGAAGGGATCCGTCCGCGCGCTGCGTGTCGGCACACCAGTCGAACGCCGCCCGCGCAGGCTCCCACAGCCCGGCGACGGTCAGCGCCATCGCGTTCTCCACGTGATCCCACGGGTCGGTGTGGCCGCCATCGAACCACGGCAGCGCTCCGGTGGATTCCTGGGTGGCGGCGATCGACTCCGCAGTCCGTAGGCACTGTTTCGGGGTCAGAATGCCTGGCACACCCGGGATCTCATGCGTCCGCAACTGCCACCGCCGGCTTCTGGAAATACAGCGCAACGCTCTTGCCGATCAGCGGGTTCAGTGCCGCTTCGGCATTGCGGGTCAGCCACGGTCGCGACATCATGTCCCACACCAACAGCTTGTGGTAGGCGCCCACCACGGGGTGGTCCGGTTTGTCAACGCCCACAGCACATTTCAGCCACCAGAACGGAGAGTGCAGCGCGTGAGCGTGATGGCGATGGTCGAAGCGCATCCCGCGCGCCGCGATCTTGGCGTGCAGCTCGTCGGCCCGGTAGATCCGGATGTGCCCACCCTCGTTGGCGTGGTACTCGTCGGACAGCAGCCAGCAGATCCTCTCGGGCAGCCACCGCGGCACGGTGACGGCCAGCCGTCCGCCCGGCTTGAGCACGCGGACCAGCTCGTCGATCGCGCGCTCGTCGGCCGGCACGTGTTCGAGGATCTCCGATGCGATCACGCAGTCGAATGTCCCGTCGCCGTAGGGCAGTTCGAGCGCGTCGCCCTTGACTGCCTCGGCCTTGGCCGACGCGGGCGCCTCGCCCTGCTGCTGCATCGCCTGCAGAATCGCGTCGACGTCGTTCAGTTCCTCGCCGTCCTGATCGAACGCCACCACGTCGGCACCGCGCCGGAACGCCTCGAACGAGTGCCTGCCGGCGCCGCAGCCCACGTCGATGACCGAGGTCCCTGCGCCCACGCCCAGTCGATCGAAGTCGACGGTCAACATGTCTTGGTCCGTTCCATCGCGCGTTCGTACACCGATACCGTCTGCGCCGCAACGGACTCCCAGCTGAACACCTCGACAGCGCGGCGGCGCCCCGCGGCACCGAGGCGGCGCAACTCCAACGGCGAGTCGAGCAGTTCGCCGAGCACGGCGGTCAGGTCGTCGACGTCGGCGGGACGCACCAACCGGGCGCATTCGCCGTCGGTGCCGACCACCTCCGGCAGGGCGCCCGCGCGACTCGCCACGATCGGCGTCCCGCTGGCCATCGCCTCGACGGCCGGCAGGGAGAAGCCCTCGTACAGCGACGGGATGCAGGCCACCTCGGCCGACGCCAACAGGCGCGCCAGCTCGGCGTCGCTGATCCCGCTGCAACTGTGCACGATGTCGGAGATGCCCAGCTCGGCGATCAACTTCTCCGTCGGCCCGTTGGGCTCGAGCTTCGAGACGAGCTGCACGTCGACATCGCGCTCGACCCGCAGCCGGGCGACGGCGTGCAGCAGGTGGCTGACGCCCTTGAGCGGCACGTCCGCGCTGGCGATCGCGATGATCCGGTTGCGCACGCGGTTCTCGGCGGGCCGGAACAGCTCGGTGTCGACGCCGAGCGGAACGACGTGCAGCTGGTCGGGCGACACGCCGAAGTCCTCGGCGATGTCGGCACCGGAGGTGGTGGACACGGTCAGCAGCTCCGGAATCTGGCGGGCCACTTCCTTCTGCATCTCGGCGAAGCCATACCACCTGCGCACCAACGGCTTTCGCCACCACTTGGCCGCTGCGACGTCGAGCACACGGTCCCGGGTGATGGGGTGGTGCACGGTGGCGACCAGGGGCAGCCCCAGCCTGGCGATGTCGAGCAGTGCGGTGCCGAGGCTCTGGTTGTCGTGCACGACGTCGAACTCGTCGCGACGTTCGGCGAGGATCCTGGCCACCCGCAGGCAGAAGGTCCGCGGCTCGGGAAAGCCCGCCGTCCACATGGTCAGCAACTCGAGCAGATCGATGCGGTCGCGGATCTCGCTGGGCCGCGGCACGCGGAACGGATCGGGCTCGCGGTAGAGGTCGAGGCTGGGCACCTTGGTGAGCCGCACCCGTGGGTCGAGACCGCCTGGATAGGGCTGGCCCGAGAACACCTCGACGTCATGGCCGAGCTCGACGAGACCGCGGCTGAGGTGGCGGACGTAGACGCCTTGCCCACCGCAGTGCGTCTTGCTCCGGTACGACAAGAGGGCGATCCGCATGGTCAGTTCACCGGGGCCAGAGTCGACGGCAGGGCTCTGGACATGTGTCCAGACTATAGTTTGACGGTCTAGCCGCCGCAACGCGACCGCTTCCCGTCGACCACCGCAGCGGCGCCGATTCCGGACTTCGCCGGGTGGGTACCCCTCCCATCAGCCGAGAGGAAACGAGGAATCATGACGACACGAGTCGAGGCCGAGTTCGAGATCGCGGGCTGGGACGAGACGCCCTTCGACGAGGGCGTCGGCGTGGCAAAGCTGACCGAAGCCCTGGTCGAGAAGAAGTACACCGGCGGCATCGAAGCGACCTCCACCACCAAGTGGTTGATGGCCTACGCGCCGGACAAGACCGCGACGTTCGTGGGAATCGAGCGCATCAAGGGCACCGTCGACGGCAAGCACGGCAGCCTGGTCCTGCTGCACGACGGCGTCTTCGAGGACGGTGCGGCGACCGCGACCTTGCGCATCGTGGCCGGGCACCGACGAACTCAAGGGCGCAACCGGCGACGGCACCTTCCGCGCCGACCCCGCTGGGTCGATAACACTCGAGCTGCACCCGGACTGACCGCTACTGCGGCGGGAACCCGCCCGTGGCGACCGGGCCCCACCGGGTGGGCGTGACCCTGATCAGGCACTTGCCCTGGTCCACCATGGCCTGGCGGTACTCGTCCCAGTCGGAGTGCTCGCCGGCGATCGCGCGGAAGTAGTCGACCAGCGGCTCGACGGCGTCGGGCAGGAGCACCACCTCGGCGTCGCCGTCGACCTGGACGTATGCGCCGTTGAACTCGTCGGACAGCACCGTCACGCTGGCCCGCGCATCCCTGCGCAGGTTCGCCGACTTGGCCCGCTGCGGATAGCTGGCGATCACGATCCGGCCCGCGTCGTCCACGCCGCCGGTCACCGGCGAACTCTGCAACGAGCCGTCGGCGCGGTACGTGGTCAGCACCATGTGGTGGCGCGGCCGGACGAAGTCGAGGAGTTCGGGGAGTCCCACCGCGTCCGCGGTGGCATACGTGCGAGCCATGGCTCCACCGTAGTGACCGACTCATGCCGGCCTTGCGCCGCAGCGTCCACGCCGGAATCCAGTGCGTGACCGACCGGCGTTGCGCGCCGTAGGCGACCTCGTAGGTCACCCATCCCCACCAGAATCCCTGCTCACACAGGCCCCAGCAGCTCAGCCGCCCGTCGACGACGGCGTGCATCTGCAGGCCCGCCGGGTTGTAACCGCCCGCCCGGTGCGGCTCGCGCGGGAACACCGCCGTCAGGTCGACGAGCACGGCGATGGGCGGCTCGACCCGGCGGAACGCCTGCTGGACGGGCTGACCGTGATAGCCGATCGACTGGAGGTCACCCACCGCTCGATCATATGTTCGATCGAGTGCCGCCGTGGGAGGACGAAGGCGAATGCGCGCGGAAACCCCAGCCCGCCCAACTGCGCGCCCCGCAGCGCGGCGACGTCGACCGTCCGCACCGCTCCGGACGACGGCTCGTAGCAGCACAGCTCGTCGCCCGACGTCTCCACGATCAGCACCCAGTGCCGCGGCACGATCCGGCCGACCAGCATCGCGACCGGCCAGTGCGCGTCGACCTCCGCGAAGACGTCGGCCAGCGCGTCCCGGTGCCCCCGGCACAGTCGCCAGCCGTAGCGCACGCCATGGCTTGCGCCGTGCGCGCTCATCGCGCTGGCCACGCCCATCGGCGTGGTGCCGAGTCGCCGCGGCCACAGCCGGTTGACCCGGTCGTGCACCCTGACCTGTTCGCGGTCGAACCAGGCCAGGCCTGCCGCACCGACGGCGTCGCCGCGGCCGGTCAGCTTCTTGCGGTAGGCGGGATCGAGCAGTGCGCCCGCCACGACGGCGACGGTCGCTCCGCACGTCACGCCGTCGCGTTGCCGGAGGTGCAGCGCCGCAAGCTTCATCCCCATCAGGCTAGGCCGGTGCCCGCCTCGAACGAGGGCGGTTCCGGCACCTCGATGGTGGGTATGAGTGAACACATGTCTACTCGAAATGGGGGGACGCTGGTGAGCTTCGACCTGACGCCGACGATCGCCCAGCACGACCTCGCCCGCCGGACCCACGAGTTCTCCGAACAAGTGATCCGCCCGGTCGCGGCGGACTACGACGCGCGCCAGGAGTTCCCATGGCCGGTACTCGAGGAGGCGGCCGCAACGCGGGTTCTACGGCCCGCTGTTCTACCGCGACCTGATCGGCGATCCGACGGGTCTGTCACTGCCCATGTTCATGGAGGAGCTGTTCTGGGGTTGCGCGGGAATCGGCCTGGCGATCGTGATGCCCGCGCTCGCGCTGTCGGCGATCGGTCAGTCGGCGACGCCCGAGCAGATGCTGGAGTGGGCGCCCGAATGCTTCGGCACACCCGGTGACCTCAAGCTGGCCGCGCTGGCCATCTCCGAGCCCGAGGGCGGCAGCGACGTCCGCAATCTGCGCACCACCGCAAGGCGGTCCGGTCCAGAAAAGGACGCTGACTGGATCATCGACGGGCACAAGATGTGGATCGGCAACGGCGGCATCGCCAACGTGCACGTCGTGAACGCCGTCGTCGACCAGGAACTCGGCCACCGCGGGCAGGCCCTGTTCATCGTTCCCGGTGGCTCGCCGGGACTGGAGTTGGTGCGCAAGCTCGACAAGCTCGGCTGCCGGGCCTCGCACACCGCCGAGCTGAAGTTCAACGGCGTCCGGATCCCCGGCGCCAACCTGCTCGGCGGCCAGGACAAGCTCGAGCACAAGCTGGCCCGGGCGCGGGAGGTGGTCGCCGGAGCCAAGCACTCGGGTTCGGCGACCTTGGGCACCTTCGAGCAGACCCGACCGATGGTGGCCGCGCAGGCCCTCGGAATCGCCAGGGCGGCATTGGAATACGTCACCGAGTACGCCAACCGGCGAGAGGCGTTCGGCGCGCCGATCATCGACAACCAGGGCATCGCCTTCCCGCTCGCCGACCTCGCCACCAGAATCGACGCGGCCCGCCTCCTCACCTGGCGGGCGTCGTGGATGGCCGCCACCGGGGTGCCCTTCGACCGCGGCGAGGGATCGATGTCGAAACTGGCGGCCAGCGAAGTCGCGGTCGCCAGCACCGAGCGGGCCATCCAGACGATGGGTGGCTGGGGTTACATCAAGGACCACCCCGTCGAGAAGTGGTACCGGGATGCCAAGTTGTACACCATCTTCGAGGGCACCAGCGAGATTCAGCGCATCGTCGTCTCACACGCACTCGGCGCCGCCGACGGCAAACCGCCGCTGCACGTCGACCTCGAACCCAGCGGCGGTCCGCTCAACGCCATGTTCGGCCGCGGTACGCCTGCACGCACACGGGCCGCCGACACCGCCCTGGCATTGCGCGACCGCGTCCCGCAGCCGATCATGCAACTCGCCATGAAAGTGCTTCGACCACCACGGAAATGAGCTCGGTGATGACGTTTCGGGATCTGCACTACGACGACCTGCCGCTGGTCCTGCCAAACGCGTGGGACGTGCCGTCGGCGCTGGTCCTGCTCCAAGCGGGCTTCGCCGCGATCGGGACCACCAGCTTCGGCGTCGCCGCCAGCCACGGGGCCCCCGACGGCGGCGGCTCCACCAGGGACGCGAACCTGCGACTGGCCAGGGCCCTGCGGCCGCTCGACTGCCACCTCAGCCTCGACGTCGAGGACGGTTACGCCGCCGACCCCGACGCCGTCGCCGACTACGTCTCCCTGCTGCCCGTCGACGGCATCAACATCGAGGACAGCACCGCGGAGACGCTCGTCGATCCCGGAGGTGCACGCCGCCAAGATCCGGGCCATCAAGGCGCGTTCGCCGGAGATCTTCGTCAACGCGCGTGTGGACACCTACTGGCTGGGTCAGGACGCGGGCATCGCCGAGACCGTCGGCCGCGCCACGTGCTACGTCGACGCAGGTGCCGATGGGGTGTTCGTCCCCGGCGTCGTCGATCCCGACGTGCTCCGCGAACTCGCACGTGCCATCGACCGGCCGCTGAACGTGCTCGCCATCCCCGGCATGTCCCCCGTCGACCTCGCCGCGCTGGGGGTGCGACGCGTGTCCACCGGTTCCATGCCGTACCGGGCGGCGCTACAGGCCGCGGTGGCGGTGGCCGTCGCGACGCGGGCAGGGCTGATGTTTCCCGACGCCGTCTCGTACGCAGGCATGCAGGAGGCGCTGACGGGGTATGCCACGGGCGTCAGCCCAGGTAAATATCCGGTACCCCTGGTTTCACCTAGGGGATGTCTGGCAATATTACCCGCGGGTAGGGACGGTTGCTCGAAGTCGGCACGAGGGGAGCGACAGGCAGATGACACAGCAGTCAGTGCAGTACGTGGCACAGGGCACCGAGGGCGGAGGTGCGGCGCTCGACCAGGTCATCGGCATGTCGGTGGTCGGCTGGTGGTCGGCCTCGCGCTGCTGTGGATCGGCTACCTGCACCGCATGCGCAAGATCACCTGGCTGCACGACCTCGGCGAGTGGGCGGGCCGCAAGTTCCACCGGCCCGCGTGGGTCGCGCTGCCCATCGCGCTGTTCATCACGACGATCATCACCGCCCTGTTCGGGTTCATCTGGGACGTCAGCCTGCACATCGGCAAGGGCCGCGATCCCGGTCCGCTGGCCAACCCCGCCCACTACTTCATCCTGTTCGGGCTGTTCATCCTCTTCGTCGCCGGCTGCCTGGCGTGCGTGCTGCCCTACGACAAGCCGGGACCCGCCGCCGTCCGCATCACCCGGCACTGGTACGCGCCCGTCGGCGGTGTCCTGATGGCCGGCTGCGGGCTGTACGCGCTGATCGGCTTCCCGCTCGACGACATCTGGCACCGCATCTTCGGCCAGGACGTCACGCTGTGGGGCCCCACCCACCTGATGATGATCGGCGGCGCCGGCTTCTCCACGCTCACCGCGCTGTTCCTCGAGCACGAGGGCAGGCGCGCGGTCGGCGAGGACGCGCCGAAGGACGGCCCCGGCATCAAGTTCATCCAGTACCTGGCCTTCGGCGGCCTGGTCATCGGGATGTCGGTCTTCCAGATCGAGTTCGACTTCGGCGTGATGCAGTTCCGCCAGGTGTTCGAGCCGATGCTGATCGCCGCCGCCGCCAGCCTTGGCCCTGGTGGCGCGCCCGCATCATGCTCGGCCGCGGCGCTGCCATCATCGCCGCGTTGCTGGCGATCGCGCTTCGCGGCCTGGTCGCCGTGATCGTCGGACCCGATCCTCGGGTCGCCGATCAACTGGTTCGCCCTGTACCTCGGCCCCGCCCTGGTGATCGAGGTGCTCGCGCTGACCCCGCTGATCAAGCGCCCGATCGTGTTCGGCATGGTCAGCGGTCTCGGCGTGGCCACCGTCGGCCTGTGGCTCGAATCCCTGTGGATCGGCGCCGTCTACGACTACGCCGTGGCCGGCCAGTCATCTGGCCGGAGGCGCTGGCGATGGCCGTCCCCGTCGCCGTGCTCGTCGGCGCCTGCGGCGCGATGGTCGGCATGGTGCTGACCAACCAGCAAGCTGCCGCGGCGCGCCGTCAGCATCGGCCTGGTGGTACTCGCCGTCGTCGCGATCGGCGGAGCCACGGCCAACGGACTGCGTTACGAGGTCCCGCAGAACGCGACGGCGACGATCGCACTTGACCGAGGCGCCGAGCATCGGCGACCAGCGCATGGCGACGGCCGACATCCGCATCAACCCGCCGACGCTGGTCAGCGACGATCCCAACTGGGTGTCGGTCCTGGGCTGGCAGGGCGGTCTGGCCAACCAGCGCGGCATCTTCGTCGACCACCTCGAGAACGCGTCGGCCCCGGGCACTACCGCTCGACCGCTCCGATGCCGGTGTCCGGGCAGTGGAAGACGCTGCTGCGCGTCCACGACGGCCGCATCCTGGCGGCGGTGCCGATCTATCTGCACGGCGATCCCGGCATCGGCGCGCCGGAGGTGCCCGCGGAGGCGTCGATGACGCGGCCGTTCGTCTCCGAGGTCACCATCCTGCAGCGCGAGCGCAATCCCGACACCCCGCAGGCGCTGTGGCTGATCGGCTGTCTGGTGGTGCTCGGCTGCACGCTGATCCTCATCGCGGGCCTGTCCTGGGGTGCGGGCCGGCTGAACAAGGCCGAGCCCACCAGGAGCAAGGCCGAATTCGAGCCGTCAGCGCAGGCATGAACGTGCCGGTCGACGTCGAGATCCTCGCCGATCACACGCTGCTGCTGGCCATTCCGGCGTTCGCACCGGCGATCGTCGTCGTCGGCGTCGTGGTGTGGGTCGCCATGCGCGACCGTCGCAACGAGGCGACGAGCGGCGATGACGGGGCTCACAGCGAGAACGCGGGCCACGCCGACCAAGATGGAGCCCCGTGACCACGACGCCGACGATCCTCAAGACCCTGACCGCCCTCGCCGCAGCCGCACTCGTCACCGCGGGATGCGGCGGGTCGACGGGCTCGGACACCGCGACGAGCACCTCCGGTGGCGCTCCTGCCTCGACCGACGCCCCGCAGATGTCCGACCAGCAGGCGCCGCCTGCCCAGCTGGTCGTCGACGTCACCATCAAGGGCGGTGAGGTGACACCGACCAACGCGCAGTTCAACGCCAAGGCCAACGAGCCCATCGTGCTGCGCGTCAACAGCGACGCCGCCGACCAGTTGCACGTGCACTCCACCCCCGAGCACACGTTCGACGTCGAGCCGAAGAACGGCCAGTCGTTCCAGTTCACCGTCAGCGTGCCCGGCAAGGTCGACATCGAACTGCACCAGCTGGACCGGACCATCGCGACCGTCACGGTGCAGTGACCCTCGGTCGGTCGACGGAGGTCCTCGCCCACGGTCTCGGCGGTTCCTCCGATCTGCCGATCCCCTACACCTACGCGCTGATCGGTGCGGCGTGGGCGCTGACGTTCACCTTCGCGGTCGTCGCGCTCGCGTGGCGTCGGCCGCGGTTCGACCCGGCCAAGCCCGGTCGGCCGCTGCCCGCCCGGGTCACGACGGTGGTCGACGCACCCGTCACCCGGTGGACGGCGGCCGTCGCGGCGCTGCTGTTCGCGGCCTGGGTGGCGGTCGCCGCGGTCTTCGGGCCGCAGGACGGCCGACAATCCGCTGCTCGGCGTGTTCTACGTGCTGCTGTGGGTCGGCCTGGTGGCGCTGTCCCTGGCGATCGGTCCGGTGTGGCGCGCGTTGTCGCCGGTGCGCACGCTGTACCGCCTGACGCCGCTGGCGCGCAGGGCCGCCGCCGTCGGCGTACCCACGCCGGGCTGGGCTACTGGCCCGCCGTGTTGGGCCTGTTCGCCTTCGTGTGGCTCGAGCTCGCCAGCCCCGACCCGGGATCGCTTGCCGCCGTGAAGGTCTGGCTGCTGCTGTACCTGGCGGTGACGATGGCGGGCACCATGGTCTTCGGTGCCCGCTGGTGCGCGCGGGCCGACCCGTTCGAGGTGTACGGCGTAGTCGCATCGCGGCTGTCGCCGCTGCGCCGCAACCCCGACGGCCGGATCGCGATCGGCAATCCCTTCGACCACCTACCGTCGATGCCGGTCCGGCCGGGCACCGTCGCGGTGCTGGCCGTGCTGCTGGGGTCGACGGCGTTCGACAGCTTCTCGGCGATGCCGCAGTGGCGCAACTTCGTCGACGCGCACGCGGGCGCGGTGCCGCTGGGCGCCGTCGCCGATCCGCACGGTCGGCCTGCTGGTGTTCGCCGGCGGTGGTCGGCGTCACGTTCCGGCTGGCGGCGCGCGCCACCGGCGGCGTCGACCGCGCGACGCGTCGCGAGCTGCCGGGGCTGATGGCGCATTCGCTGATCCCGATCGTCATCGGCTACGTGTTCGCCCACTACCTGACCTATCTCGTCGAGCGCGGTCAGCAGACCGTCATCCAGCTCGCCGATCCGCTCGGCCGCGGCTGGAATCCGTTGGGGCTGAGCCACGCTCAGGTGAGTTACGCGCTGTCGATGCATCCGACGGTGCTGGCCACCCTCAAGGTGTGCTTCGTGGTGGCCGGGCACATCGCAGGCGTGGTCGCCGCACACGACCGCGCGCTGCGACTGCTGCCGAAGCGCCATCAGGTGACCGGCCAGCTGGCGATGATGCTGGTGATGGTCGGCTACACGTTCACCGGGCTCGTACCTGCTCTTCGGCGGCTGATCGGCGATAGGGTGGCCCGATGCGGGCGCTGATCGTCGTCGACGTGCAGAACGACTTCTGCGAGGGCGGGTCGCTGGCCGTCGCGGGCGGCGCCGACGTGGCGCGCGGCATCACCGAACTGCTGGCCGACCCGACCCGTCGGGCCGACTACGACCACGTCGTCGCCACCAAGGACTTCCACATCGATCCCGGCGCGCACTTCTCCGACGAGCCCGACTATCGGGACGTCCTGGCCGCCGCACTGCGTCGTCGGAACGGCCGGCGTGGACTTCCATCCGGAATTCGATGCCGGCCGCCGTCGAGGCCGTCTTCACCAAGGGCGAGTACTCGGCGGCCTACAGCGGATTCGAGGGCGCCGACGAGGACGGGCGCCCCGCTGGCCGACTGGCTGCGCGCAACGCGACGTCGACGCCGTCGACGTCGTCGGCATCGCCACCGACTACTGCGTGAAGGCCACCGCCGCCGATGCGGTCGCCGCAGGCTTCACCACCCGGGTCCTGCTGGACCTGACGGCGGGGTGTCGCCCGACGACGACCGCCGAGGCCGTCGAGGCGTTGCGGGCCGCCGGCGTCTCGATCGTGTGACTTCGGCCGTCTAGCCCGACCGCACTTCCTTGGCCGCAGTCACCAGGTGTTCGCAGCGACGCCGTCACCTCGTCGGTGGTGCGGGTCTTCAGCCCGCAGTCCGGGTTGACCCAGAGCCGTTCGGCGGGAACCGATTTCAGCGCCTCACGCAGCGACGCGGCCATCTCGTCGACGCCGGGCACGCGCGGCGAGTGGATGTCGTAGACGCCCGGACCGACGCTGTTGGCGAAGCCCGCCGCGTTCAGGTCGCCGAGCACCTCCATGTGCGAGCGGGCCGCCTCGATCGACGTCACGTCGGCGTCCAGGTCGGCGATCGCGCCGATCACCTCGCCGAACTCCGAGTAGCACAGGTGGGTGTGGATCTGGGTGGAGTCCGCCACCCCCGACGTGGCCAGCCGGAACGCGTCGACCGCCCAGCGCAGGTAGGCGTCCTTGTCCTTGGACCGCAGCGGCAACAGCTCGCGCAGCGCGGGCTCGTCGACCTGGATGATCGCGATGCCCGCCGCCTGCAGGTCGACGGTCTCGTCGCGGATCGCCAGCGCGACCTGGTGCGGCGGTGTCGGCCAGCGGCTGGTCGTCGCGGACGAACGACCACGCCAGGATCGTCACCGGACCGGTCAGCATGCCCTTGACGGGCTTGTCGGTCAGCGACTGCGCATAGGTGATCCACTCGACGGTCATCGGCGTCGGGCGGTCGACGTCGCCGTACAGGATCGGCGGCCGCACGCACCGGCTGCCGTAGGACTGCACCCAGCCGTTCTGCGTGGCGAAGAACCCGTCGAGCTGTTCGGCGAAGTACTGCACCATGTCGTTGCGCTCGGGCTCGCCGTGCACCAGGACGTCGAGGCCGAGCTGCTCCTGAAGTGCGATGACGTCGGCGATCTCGGCCCGCATCCGGCGCTGGTACTCGGCGTCGTCGATCTCGCCTGCCCGCAGCGCGGCGCGCGCGACCCGGATCGCCGACGTCTGCGGGTACGACCCGATGGTCGTGGTCGGCAGCGCGGGCAGCTGCAGCCGCTCGTCCTGCGCGGCGCGACGCTCTTCGGCCGGGCCGCGCGTGGCGCCCGACGCGGTGATCGACGCGATGCGGGCACGGACCCGGTCGTTGGACAGCCGCGGGTCCGATCGCGCGGGACGCGATCGCGGCGTTGGATGCGGCGACCTCGGCCGCGACGGCTTCGCGTCCGTCCCGCAGGCCGCGGGCCAGCGTCGACGACCTCCGCGACCTTCTCGGCGCCGAACGCCAGCCAGCTGCGCAGCGCGTCGTCGAGGTCGGTCTCCGGCGTCGAGCGAGTACGGCACGTGCAGCGTCGAGCACGACGTGGAGACCGCGACGGCGCCCGCGCGATCCCAGCAGCGTCGCCAGCGTGCCCAGACGCGGCCTCGAGGTCGGTGCGCCAGACGTTGCGGCCGTCGACGACGCCGGCGACGAGGATCTTGCCGGCCAGCTCCGGCACCGCCGCCACGGCGTCGACGCTGCCCGCGACCAGGTCGACGCCGATGGCCTCGACCGGTGTCCGCGCCAGCGCGGGCAGCGCGTCGGTCAGCTCGCCGAAGTAGGTGGCGACGAACAGGCGCGGGCCGCGTCTCGAGCCGCGCCGAGCCGCGCGTAGGTGCGCTCGGCGAGCTCGCGCCGCGTTACTCGAGGATGTCGGTGACCAGCACGGGCTCGTCGAGTCTGCACCCACTCGACGCCGTGTCGCGAGAGGAGTTCCAGCAGCTCGGCGTAGACCGCGAGCAGCTCGTCGAGCCGCTCGATCGGGGCGTCCGCGCCGTCGACGGCCTTGCTGAGCGCCAGGAAGGTGATCGGGCCGACGATCACCGGGCGGGCCGGAATCCCTTGTGCGCGAGCCTCTTCCAGCTCGGCGAGGACCTTGGCCGGGTTGAGGGTGAATCGGGTGTCGGGGCCGATCTCGGGCACCAGGTAGTGGTAGTTGGTGTCGAACCACTTGGTCATCTCCAGCGGCGCGACGTCGTCGTTCCCGCGGGCCGCCGCGAAGTACCGGTCCAGGTCGTCGGCGACGCCCGCGACCCGGGCGGGCAGCGCGCCGAGCAACACGGCGGTGTCGAGCACTGGTCGTAGTAGGAGAACGTGTTCACCGGCACCGAGTCCAGCCCGGCGTCGAGCAGCTGTTGCCAGGTGTCCCGGCGCAGCGTCGCGGCGACGGCCTCGAGCTCGGTGCGGTCGATGCGGCCCGCCCAGTACTTCTCGACGGCGCGCTTGAGCTCGCGGTTGGGGCCGATGCGCGGGGACCCGGTGATGGTGGTGGTGAACTTCTCTTGGGTCATGTGACGTCCTCCTCCTACGACGGGTGGCACCGCCAGGATCACCGCCAGCGCAGCACCGCTCGGCATCCGCAGTCGTCCGCCGCGCTCCCGGGCGCAGCATCGCCGACCACGGCCGTACTCCTACGGCCGTCGCTTCCAGCTGCAGATGTCTGCGGGCCAGTGCTGATGACGGCGGTCGTTCCTGCATACCGCTGCGGGACAGTCCCGGATTCCACCGTACTCTGGCGACCAGCTGACAGATCGCCGGACGAGCCCGCGACGACCATCCCGCTGACGGGCGAGTGCAGCGGTGATGGTTCCCACATCATCCCTGGAACCAAGGTTTGCGAGTCCGGTAACGGGGCAGTTCAGGGCGGGTGGACAAGCGCTTCACCTCCAGGACGAGCTGTTCGCCCACCATGCTCCGGCGCCGGGCGCACCGTATCGTCACCTTGGTCTGTTCACAGCCACTCGGAAGGTCGCACCCTTGACCCAAGTCTCGCAACCCCAACGCCGTTACCGCAGGAGGTCTGGCGCGGCAAGGCCTATCCGCTCGGCGCCACCTACGACGGCTCCGGCACCAACTTCGCGCTGTTCAGCGAGGTCGCCGAGCGCGTCGAGCTGTGCCTGTTCGACGCGGACGGCGTCGAGACCCGGATCACGCTGCCCGAGGTGGACGGGTTCGTCTGGCACGGCTTCCTGCCGAACATCGAGCCCGGCCAGCGCTACGGCTACCGCGTGCACGGCCCCTACGACCCCGGCGCCGGCCAGCGATGCAACCCGAACAAGCTGCTGCTCGACCCCTACGCCAAGGCCATCGACGGCACCTTCGACTGGAACCAGTCGCTGTTCGGCTACAACTTCGGCGACGCGGACAGCCGCAACGACGACGACTCCGCCGCCAGCATGCCGAAGTCGGTGGTGATCAACCCGTTCTTCGACTGGGGCATCGACCGGCCGCCGCAACCACGAGTACGCCGACACCGTCATCTACGAGGCGCACGTCAAGGGCCTCACCGAGACGCATCCCGACATCCCCGAGCAGATGCGCGGCACCTACGCCGCCGTCGCGCATCCGGCGATCATCGAGCACCTCAAGTCGCTGGGCATCACCGCGATCGAGCTGATGCCGGTGCACCACTTCGCCAACGACTCCACGCTGATCGACAAGGGCCTGTCGAACTACTGGGGCTACAACACCATCGGCTTCTTCGCGCCGGACCCGAAGTACAGCAGCAGCGGCACCCCCGGCGGTCAGGTGCAGGAGTTCAAGGCGATGGTGCGCGCCCTGCACGAGGCGGGCATCGAGGTGATCCTCGACGTGGTCTACAACCACACCGCCGAGGGCAACCACATGGGTCCGACGCTGTCGATGCGCGGCATCGACAACGCCGCCTACTACCGGCTCGTCGACGACGACAAGCGGTACTACATGGACTACACCGGCACCGGGAACAGCCTCAACGTCGGCCACCCGCACTCGCTGCAGCTGATCATGGACTCGCTGCGGTACTGGGTGACCGAGATGCACGTCGACGGGTTCCGCTTCGACCTGGCGTCGACGCTGGCCCGCGAGTTCTACGACGTGGACAAGCTGTCGACGTTCTTCGAACTGGTGCAGCAGGATCCGACGGTCAGCCAGGTCAAGCTGATCGCCGAGCCGTGGGACGTCGGCCCCGGCGGCTACCAGGTCGGCAACTTCCCGCCGCAGTGGACGGAGTGGAACGGCAAGTACCGCGACACCGTCCGCGACTTCTGGCGCGGCGAGCCCGCCACCCTCGACGAGTTCGCCTCCCGGCTGACCGGATCGGCGGATCTCTACGAGAACACCGCGCGGCGGCCGGTGGCGTCGATCAACTTCGTCATCGCCCACGACGGGTTCACGCTGCGCGACCTGGTGTCCTACAACGAGAAGCACAACGAGGCCAACGGCGAGGACAACAACGACGGCGAGAGCCACAACCGGTCGTGGAACTGCGGCGTGGAAGGGCCGACCGACGACCCGGAGATCAACGCGCTGCGGTCGCGCCAGGAGCGCAACTTCCTGACCACTCTGCTTCTGTCGCAAGGTGTTCCGATGATCTGCCACGGCGACGAGCTCGGCCGCACCCAGGGCGGCAACAACAACGGCTACTGCCAGGACAACGAGATCACCTGGATCGACTGGGCCAACGCCGACACCGATCTGCTGGAGTTCACCCGCTCGGTGTCGGCGCTGCGTGCCGCGCACCCGGTGTTCCGCCGCCGGCGGTTCTTCAGCGGCAAGCCGGTGGGTCGGCGCGGCGCGGCGGGCCTGCCCGACATCTCCTGGTTCGCGCCGGACGGCTCGGAGATGACCGGCGAGGACTGGGGTTCCGGCTTCGCGAAGTCGGTCGCGGTCTTCCTCAACGGCCAGGGCATTCCCGATCGCGATGCCCGAGGGCAGCGGGTCACCGACGACTCGTTCCTGTTGTGCTTCAACGCCCACTACGAGGACATCGAGTTCACGCTGCCGCCAGCCGAATTCGGCACGGGGTGGCGGCCGGTGATCGACACCAGGACCGACGCGCCGGACAATGACGCCGTGCTCGAGGCCGGGATCAAGATCCCGGTCGAGGCGCGCACGACGCTCGTTCTGCAGGCGGTTTCCGACCCGACCTGATCAATCGCCCTGTTAATTACCTCTGTAACAGAGGTATCGTGGCGGGGTGAATACCCGGACAGATCTCGCAGGCGAACTGTTCACCGCGGTGGGTCAGTTCCGTCGCCAGGTCCGTCGGTCGGGCGGTCGACCCGTGATCGGCACCGGCCTGCCCGAATCGCAGGCCGAGCTGTTGCGACTCGTCGGCAGACAGCCGGACATCTCGGTGCGCCAGGCGGCGACCGAGCTCGGACTCGCCGCGAACACCGCCTCGACGCTGGTGTCGCGGTTGTCGGCCGATGGCCTACTGGTGCGTACCGCCGACCCCAACGACCGCCGCGTCGGGAGATTGCGACTGACCGAGTCGGCGCAGCGCATCGCCGACGAGTCCCGCGCCGCCCGCCGTGCCGCACTCGCCTCGGTGCTCGATCGCCTCGACACCGACCAGATCGACCGACTTGCCGACGGCCTTGCGGTGCTGGCCGACGTGACCCGACTGCTGCGCGAGGAGGACGCATGACCGCAACGCCGGCCATCGACTGCCGACATCTGACACACCGCTACGCCGGTTTCACCGCGGTGGACGACCTGAACCTCGAGGTGCACGCGGGCGAGACCGTCGGCCTGCTCGGGCCCAACGGGGCGGGCAAGACCACGGTCGTGCGGGTGCTGACCACGCTGACCCCCGTGCAGGATGGCGGGGTACGGATCTTCGGCTTCGACTCCCGGCGCGACACCTTGGACATCCGCCAGAACATCGGCTATGTGCCCCAACAACTCTCGATCGAGTCCGCGCTGACGGGCAGACAGAACGTCGAGCTGTTCGCCAGGTTGTACGACGTCCCGCGACGACAGCGCCGCAACCGCGTCGACGAGGCACTGGACGCGATGCAACTGCTCGACGTCTCGGACAACCTCGCCGGGACGTACTCGGGCGGCATGGTGCGCAGGCTCGAACTCGCACAGGCCCTGGTGAACCGGCCGTCGCTGCTGATCCTCGACGAGCCCACCGTCGGCCTGGATCCCATTGCGCGCGATGGTGTCTGGGCGCAGGTGCGCGCGGATGCAGGACGAGTTCGGCATGACCGTGCTGCTCACCACCCACTACATGGAGGAGGCCGACGCGCTGTGTGACCGGGTGGCGCTCATGCACCACGGCGTGCTGCAGACCGTCGGCACCCCCCGCGACCTGAAGCTCACGGTGTCCCCCACCGCAAGCCTGGAAGACGTGTTCCGGCACTATGCCGGGTCCGATCTGACCGAGGACGGCGCCAAGCAGAATCTGCGCGAAATCCGGTCAAGCAGAAGGGCCGCCCGCCGTGTCAGTTGACGGTACTTCCCCCCGTCGCCTCGCTCGCCCCGACGCAACCCACATCGAACTGGTCCGGGCGCCGCGCGGCGTGAAGCGCATCGGCGGACTGGTGCGCCGAATGGGCGCGTTCGCACTCGTCGAACTGCAGAAGCTCTCCCATGACCGCAGCGAATTGCTCACCCGCATGGTGCAACCCGCCCTGTGGCTGCTGATCTTCGGCCAGACCTTCTCCCGCCTGCACGTCATCGACACCGGCGGTGTGCCGTACCTCTCGTTCCTCGCACCAGGCATCATCGCGCAGTCGGCGCTGTTCATCTCGATCTTCTACGGCATCCAGATCGTCTGGGACCGCGACGCAGGCATCCTGGCCAAGCTCATGGTGACGCCCTCGCCCGCGTCGGCACTCATCACCGGCAAGGCGTTCGCAGCGGGCGTGCGGTCGGTCGCGCAGGTGGTCGGCGTGCTGGTGATCGCTTATTTGATGGGCATCCACCTCACGGCCAACCCGCTTCGCATCCTCGCCGCGATGGCCGTGGTCGTGCTGGGATCGGCGTTCTTCGCGTGCCTGTCGATGACGCTGGCGGGTCTGGTGCGCAACCGGGACCGCCTGATGGGCATCGGCCAGGCCATCACGATGCCGTTGTTCTTCGCCTCCAACGCGTTGTACCCGGTCGACGTCATGCCGCAGTGGCTGCGCTGGCTCTCCGCGATCAACCCACTCAGCTACGAGGTCAACGCGCTGCGCGCGCTGCTCCTGGGCACCCCGGGCAACACCTGGCTGGACATCGGCGTCCTGCTGGTGGCCGCGCTCCTCGGTGTCGCCGCGGCGTCGGCCCTGCTGCGCAGGCTGGTCAGCTGAAACGCGGGTCGTGCCCGCATCCGTGACTACTTCGGCGTCGACAGGTCGTACACCGTCGCCTGGCCCACCTTCGCCGAATGGAAGGTGGCCGCCACCCAGTCCTTGATGTCGGAATGGCCACGGGCCACCCGCCACGGCGCATGCCCGCGATTGTCGGCGGCGATGTAGTACGCCACCCGGTGCTGGGCGACATCGTCCTTGAACTGCGCCAGCGTCGGCGTCGGGTCGGTGCCGGAGAAGCCACCGATCGCCATGACCGCCGTGTTCGTGGACAGCTCGAGAGCCGCCGCGGTCGATGACCGGTCGATGGCCGCCGACCATGGCGTACTGGTCGCCTCGAGCATCGCGTCCAGGTCAGCGGAGTCGACTCCCCGCCCGCCCCACATACCCATGCCGCGGCCACCTGCACGCGCGGGGCCGACCTGCGGACCGCCGCCCTCGTGCGGCACCGCGACGGTCGCGACGGCGTACGCCGCGGGCCCGGCCAGCGCCCCCACCACGGCGACCCCCAGTAGTGCGACCACGACACCGCGATGCGGCCGGGTGGCCCACACCCCGAGCAGTGCCAGCGACGCCACCGCGGTCAGCACCAGGACCACCCACTTCAGCCCTGGCAGCCAACCTGCGTTGCCCTCGAGCGTCCACCAACTCCACAGCCCGGTCGCCAGCAGCGTCACCGCGAGCGCGATACGGCACCACCACGCTTCCCGGCGTGCCCACATCTGGCTGACGCCGATTGCGAACATCGCCGCGACCGCGGGCGCGATGGACAGGCTGTAGTACGCGTGGATCACTCCCTTCATGAAGCTGAGCACCAGACCGTCGACCAGGATCCAGCCGCCGAACAGGATGGCGGCTGCGCGGACGGGATCGGTGCGTGGGGCGGTCCCGCGCGCGACCACGACGAGCACGATCGCCAGCACGGCGGCGGGGACCAGCCAGCCGATCTCGAATCCGAACTCACCGGAGAACAGCCGCGTGATGCCCTGCGACTGGTCGCCGAAGCCGCTGAAGCCACCGCCGGACTTCCCCGTCGCGACGTGTATCTGGGCGCCCGCCAGCGTGCCCAATCGTGCAGGGTCGGGCGTGAACCCGGAATGATCGTGGCCGAGCACCCTGGCGAAGCCGTTGTAGCCGAGCACCAGGTTCATGAAGGTGTTGTCGGTCGAGCCCGCGATGTAGGGCCGCGACGACGCGGGCCACAGCATGGTGAGCACCACGAACCAGCCTGCCGACACCACGAATCCCGCCGAGGCCCACAGCAGGTGCACCAACCGGTTCCGGACGGGTACCGGCGCGGCCACCAGGTAGGCGGCGGCCAGCGCGGGTGCCACCATGACGCCTTCGAGCATCTTGGCGAGGAACGCGAAACCCAACGCGACGCCGGCCAACGCCATCCACCTTGCCCCGTGCCGGTCCAGCGCGCGCACCGTGCAGTACGCCGCCGCCGTCATCAGCAACACCATCGACGCATCCGGGTTGTTGAAGCGAAACATCAGCACCGCCACCGGCGTCAGCGTCAGCGCTGCGCCTGCCAGCAGACCGGTCCGCGGCCCGTTGATCCGCGCGACGGCGGCGTATAGCAGCGCGACCGCACCCACCGCCATCAACGCCTGCGGAATCAACATGCTGGCACTGCTGAACCCGAACAGCTGGCCCGAGAGTCCCATCACCCACTGCGAGAGTGGTGGCTTGTCGACCGTGATGAAGTTCCTCGAGTCCAACGAGCCGAACAGCAGCGCTTCCCAGTTCGTCGCGCCGGCCTGAGCCGCGGCGGCGTAGAACTGGTTGCCCATCCCGTTGATCGTGATGTTCCACAGGTAGAGCACCGCGGTGCCGACCAGCAGCACGACGAGGCCAGCCCGGTTCCACGTGGTGGCGACCGACCGGGCCGGCGGTGTCGGGGTGGACCAGGGCGTGGTCGGCGCCGTCTCGCGCGCGTTGAACGTCGTTGTCACACCGCCAAGTGATGCATCGCTACCCTGCGCCGACCTGTGAGACACCCGAGAGACCGCTGGAGGTGGCCCCGCAGCCCTCCGATACCGCACCGCGGACCAGCCGTAACGGGTACGCGGGCCTGCGACGACATCAAGGGTGTCGGCTGGTGGATTCGGGCGCGGCAGCTGGTCACTGTTAGGTTTCAAGTCGCTTGGCCCGGCCTGAGAATGGGGAGAACGTGCGAAACGTCATCAAGATCGTCGCCGCCGTGGCGACCGTTGCCGCGGTGTCGGCGACCGCCACGATGCTGGCTCCGTCGGATTCGCAGACCTACGCGATCACCGACACGGCGTCGATCAACACCTCGGCCAGCTCGGTCGGCTTCTCCGACTCAGACATCTACCGCATGTCCGGCGATGAGGTGAATCGCACGCTCGATCTGATGAAGGCGACAGGCGTGAACACGGTCCGCCTGATGATGCCGTGGGCGGGCATGGAGCCCGACCAGGGAAGATACGACTTCGGTCAGGTCGACCTGATGGTCGATGCCGCCAACGCACGCGGGATGTCGGTGCTCGGCACGCTCGTCTCCGCACCGGGATGGGCGGTCCCGCCCGGATTGCCCGCGGTGTCCACCCCGCCTGCGAATGCCGAGGCCTACGCCGACTTCGCAGGAGCGGTCGCCGCCCGCTACCGGGGTCGCGTCGCGGCGTACGAGATCTGGAACGAGCCGAATGCCGCGCAGTCATGGACGTCGGGCCCGCAGGGGCCCGAGCCCGCCGTGTACGCCGGGCTGCTGAAGGCCGCGTACCCCAAGATCAAGTCCGCCGACGGTGGGGCGCTGGTGCTCGCCGGCGCGCTCGGCTCGGTGTTCTCGCTCGGCGCGCTGACGCTGGACCCGGTGAGGTTCGTCGAGCAGATGTACGCCGCGGGCGCCAGGGGCTCGTTCGACGCGCTGTCATTCCACCCGTACCAGTACACGACGAAGTTCTCCGACGGAGGCAATCTGGCCTTCTCGCCGATCAACCAGCTGAACGACGTCAGGAAGCGGATGGTCGACAACGGTGACGGCGGCAAGAAGATCTGGACCACCGAGTACGGCGAGCCCACGTCGGTGGTCGACGAGGGCGCTCAGGCCGCGTACCTCACCGACTTCCTGACCAAGTGGCGCACGCTGCCCTATGCGGGACCGGCGTACCTGTACACCACCCGGGACCGCAACACCGGCAGCGGCGCCGCCGACGACACCTTCGGGGTGTACCGGTCGGACTGGACGCCGAAGCCCGCGCAGCAGGCCGTGCAGGCGCTGGCCTGAGCCGTCAGCCGACCAGTCTGACGATCGACCCCATCGGGATCGGCAGCCAGCCCGGCCGGTGCCTGGCCTCGTAGCCCACCTCGTAGGCCGCCTTGTCGAGTTCGTAGGCGGCGAGCAGGTCGGCCTGGTCGTGGGGATCGGTGCCCCCGCCGGCGGCATATCCCTCGCAGAACGATGCGCAGTTGCGCTCGACCCATTCGCGGGCGCGGGCAGCCAGCTGCTTGTCGTGCCGGGGATCGTCCCCGCGCTCGACGAGACGTTGGTAGGCGGCGTACTCGTAGGACCGCAGTACACCCGCGACGTCCCGCAGGGGTGAGTCGGGCCGCCGCCGGTCGGCCAGCGGCTGGCCGGGTTCGCCCTCGAAGTCGATCAGCAGCCAGCGCTCGGGCGTCCGCAGCACCTGTCCTAGGTGCAGGTCGCCGTGCACGCGCTGGACGGTGATGGTCTCGTCGGCCAGCTTGCGGTAGCGCTCCTCGATGGTCATCACATACGGCTCGAGATCAGGAACCGCACGGGTCACGGCATGCAGCCGTTCCAGCATGGCGTCCAACGGGAACGGCGCTTGCGACGTGCCGAGCGCCTTGGCCAGCGTCTGATGCACCGACGCGACGGCCTCTCCGAGCCGGTACGACTCGGCCGCGAAGTCGCCGCCCACCTCGTCGGCGTACAGGTCGCCCTCCGCGAACAGGTCGCGCGTGCTCGCGGTCGCCATGTCCCAGCCCTCGGCGGCGTTCGCGGCGAACTCGGTCACCATGCCGAGTGCGTACGGTTCGCCGTCCAGCACGGCCTCATACGAACCGAGCAGCCGGGCGACGTGTGGATTCTGTGCGCGGGCCAGCTCCCGGTTGAGTTCGATGTCGGGATTCACCCCTGGGGTGACCCGGCGGAACACCTTGAACACCGCCGCGTCCTCGAACACCACGCTGGTGTTGCTCTGTTCGGCACTCGAAATCCGCGGCGTCTTGTCCACCGGCAGCTCGGCGTCGGGCTCCTTGACGAAACGCAGCGGTCCTACGGACGCCGACCGGTCGACGAGCGCCAGCAGTTCACGTGCCGCACCGGGGTCGTACAACGCGTCGTATGCCGTCCGTTCACCGTGGTCGTCGACGATCGTGCCGATGGTGGCCACGGAGTTGTACTCGTCGATCGGCCCGGTGTCCCAACGGATCAGAAGTTGGTAGCGCTCGGTCGAGCCGTCGGTGTAGTCGACGTCGAGCAGGACGAGGTCGAGATCGTCACGCAGGGTGATGGCTTCGCCACGCCGTACTCGTGTCAGGTCGCGGCTGCGGCCTGCGTACCAGCGTTGAGACGGTAACCATTCGATCCACGGCAAATGCGCCGGGGTAGTCATCGAACCTCCTCTGACTCTCGGAGGGGCTTCCGGAGTTGGAACCAGTAGAACCCATGGCCGGGCAGCGTCAGCATGTAGGGCAGCTGCCCGATCGCGGGGAACTCGACGTGCCCGGTCATCTCGACCGGCGTGTAGCCGTTCCACTGCTGCAGGTTCAGCTCGATGGGCTGCGGAAACCGGGACAGGTTGTTGACGCAGACCACCGCGTCCGCGTCGCCGTCGTGATCCAGTTCGCGCATGTAGGCAAGCACGGAGGGATTGGAGCCACCCAGCTCGCGGTACGTGCCGATGGCGAAGGCGTCGTGGCGGCGGCGCACGGCCAGCATGGTGCGCGTCCAGTTGAGCAGCGACGTCGAACTGTCGCGTTGGGCCTCGACGTTGACCGACTGATAGCCGTAGATCGGATCCATGTTCGGCGGCAGGTACAGCCGGCCGGGGTTGGCCGTGGAGAAACCCGCGTTGCGGTCGGGCGTCCACTGCATGGGAGTCCGGACGCCGTCGCGGTCACCGAGCCAGATGATGTCGCCCATCCCGATCTCGTCGCCGTAGTACAGCACCGGCGAACCGGGCAGCGACAGCAGTAGCGCGGTGAACAGCTCGATCTGATTGCGGTCGTTCTCCAACAGCGGGGCGAGCCGCCTGCGGATGCCGACGTTCGCCTTCATCCGCGGGTCCTTGGCGTACTCCGCATACATGTAGTCGCGCTCTTCGTCGGAGACCATCTCGAGGGTCAGCTCGTCGTGGTTGCGCAGGAAGATGCCCCAGTGGGCCATGTCGGGAATCGGCGGAGTCTGGGCCAGGATCTCGGAGATCGGGAATCGCGACTCCCGCCGGACCGCCATGAAGATCCGGGGCATCAGCGGGAAGTGGAACGCCATGTGGCACTCGTCGCCGCCGGTGGTCGGGTCGCCGAAGTACTCCACCACGTCGGCGGGCCACTGGTTGGCCTCGGCGAGCAGCACCCTGCCGGGGAACTCGTCGTCGATCACCTTGCGGCAGTGCTTGAGGAAGGCGTGCGTCTCCGGCAGGTTCTCGCAATTGGTGCCCTCGCGTTCGAACAGGTACGGCACCGCGTCCAGGCGGAAGCCGTCGATGCCGAGGTCGAGCCAGAACCTCAGGACGTCGACCATCGCTTCCTGCACGGCCGGATTGTCGTAGTTCAGGTCGGGTTGGTGCGAGAAGAACCGGTGCCAGTAGAACTGCCTGCGCACCGGGTCATATGTCCAGTTGGACTCCTCGGTGTCGACGAAGATGACGCGGGCGTCGGTGTACTTCTCGCTGGTGTCGCTCCATACGTAGTAGTCCCCGTACGGCCCGTCGGGATCCCGGCGCGATTCCTGGAACCAGGCGTGGGAGTCCGCCGTGTGGTTCATGACGAGGTCGGTGATGACGCGGATGCCGCGCCGGTGCGCCGCGTCGAGCAGGGTGACGAAGTCGTCGACCGTGCCGAACTCGGGCAGCACCTTGTAGAAGTCGCGGATGTCGTAGCCGCCGTCGCGCAGCGGTGAGTCATAGAAGGGCGGCAGCCAAATACAATCGACGCCAAGCCATTTCAGGTAGTCCAGCCGCTCCGTCAGGCCGCGCAGGTCGCCGGCGCCGTCGGAGTTCGAGTCGTTGAACGCGCGGACGAGCACCTCGTAGAACACGGCGTGCTTGAACCACGTTCGATCTTCGGGGAGCGTCCGCGCGTGCTCATAGTCGTCCGCGTTGGGGTGCTCCACGATGCCGTCGGTTCCGGTGGTGTGATCCATCAAGGGGAAACCTACCCAACCTCGGTGCGATTGAATCAGAATGCGTCCTCGTCGGCGCTCGAGCCGCGGTCGGCCACCGGGACCGTGCCTCTGCCGAGGTGCAACCAACCCTATCTCTGCGTGGCGCGCGGATGAACGGTCGACATCGAGTCCGCTGCGGAAATCACTGCAGGAAGCGTTCGACTTCCATGCGGAGCTGCCGACCCGAGTTGGCCTGCCGGTAGCCGATCACACCGCCGCTCGCGGTGAGCGCCAACAGCCCCGCGATGCCGGGCAGCGCGACGGTGGCCAGCTCACCGATCCTGGCGGTGCGCAGATACTGCGGAAAGCCCTGCCGGTAGGCGATGTCGTTGCCCAGCGGCGACGTGGTGGTGCGCGGCGCGGCCTCACCGGCCTGTACCGAACCCTGCGTGACGGCGCCGCGGCCTGCGGGCACTCCCGCGGTCCCCACGCCGAGCACCTGCGACGCGGTACCCGCCGGCAACGTCTCGGATAGGGGCCGCGGCGGCCCCATCCGCACGGCGGGAAGCGCCATCGGCGCCTGCAACACCGGTAGGTCGCGCATGCCCTCCGACGTCGGCTCGAAGCCACCACTTCCGGCACCCGCGCCGCTGCCGGATGCGTCGATGACGGGCTCCTCCTCCATGATCTTGAGGGTCGGCTTCGGCGGTGGCGGCGGGAACGGGTTGAACGGCGCGTAGGCCTCTGCCCACAGCGAGTTGAGGTTGGCGAAGGTGTCCTCGACGCTCGAGTACGTGGATTGCGGATCGGTCAGGTTGATCGACCACTGTCTGTCGGACGTGCCGGGGACGGTGGGCAGCGGGATCGAGAAGGTAGCCGCACCGGGGAGCCTCACCTCGGCGCGGCTGCCGGTGGACTTCTTGACCGGAACCTCCGGTTCGATCACCTCGGACCCGTCGCCCTCGACGCCGGTGCCGGGATCGGGCGACGCGGTCTTCACCGTGGACTTCGGCGGCTGGCCAGGCCTCCTGCCGTTGCCGAAGATGCTTCGCGGCTTGTGCAGGAGGTCGCGCAGACCGCTCAGCGGGCCCTTCGGCTCGAGCGGCGTCGCTATCGTGGGCGCCGGTTCGCTGACGACACCGGTCTCGCTGGTGCTAGCAGGGTCAGGGGGTTTGCTGGAATCGTCCGGTTCCGCCCCTGCGATACCCGCGCCCGCACCGCTCAGCAGTATCGCCGCCGTGATGGCGCCGGTTGCTAGTGCGAAGCGTCTACCGAGTGTCGGCACAACCCTTCTCGTTTCTGATCGAACGGATGTCAGCAGGTGAACGGCCTTTAGCTGATTGTCGCATATCACAGCGGTGCCGCGCGAAAAAATGGTTGCTCGTCACCACTCGTATAGGGTTCCGGCGTGGCCTCCCGCGATCACGGCGACCCTGGTGATGCCCCTTCGGTCCCGCCTCCGCTGAATCCCGTCGCCAATGCCGTTCGCCCGTCGGCCGCGGAGGAGGCCCGCACGATCGCGGCGTCGACCAACGTCGCAACGCTGGCGTCGCTGACGGCCGACGGCGACCCGTGGGCCTCTTTCGTGACCTACGGACTCGATCGTGGCGCACCGGTGCTGTGTGTTTCCAACCTCGCCGAGCACGGGCGCAACCTCGCGGGCGACCCGCGAGCCAGCGTCTCGATCGTCGCACCCGCGACGGAGGGCGATCCGCTCGCCAACGGACGCATCACGCTGGCGGGCGTCGTGGACAGGCCGTCGGGCGACGAGCACGCCGCGGCGCGGCAGGCGCACCTCGACGCCGTGCCCGCGGCCAAGTACTACGTGGACTACAGCGACTTCACGCTGTGGGTGCTGCGCGTGCAACGGGTCCGCTGGGTCGGCGGTTACGGCCGGATGGACTCCGCCACCGCCGAGGACTATGCGGCGGCCCGACCCGACCCGGTCAAGCCCACCGCGGCGGTCGCCATCGACCACCTCAACGCCGACCACTCGGCTGCCCTTGCCGTCATGGCGCGCACGCTTGGCGGCTATCCCGACACGCTCGAGGCCACCTGCACCGGTGTCGACCGGTACGGACTGGACCTGCGGTTGACCACCGAACGCGGTGTGGCGTACACCCGGGTCGGCTACGCAACGCCGATCGACTCGATGGATGACTTACGCGCCGCCACAGTCGAATTGACGCGTCGCGCCAAGCAGGGCTGACCGCTCGGGGTCATCGCGGTGCTGGCCGATACCATCGCCGTATGCCCGACCGCCCGGAAACCTGGCAAGCCGCCTTCGACCTGATCCGCACCAGGGGACACGAGCGGCGCGAGCAACCGTTCAAGCTCGCCAGCGGCCAGCTCAGCCACGACTACATCGACGGCAAGTACGCCGTGGACACCGGCGAGCGGTTGACCATCGTGAGCCGTGCCGTCGCCGACCTTGCCGCCAGCTCGGGAATCGAGTACGACGCCGTCGGTGGGCTGACCATGGGCGCCGATCCCCTCGCACACGGGATCGCCATGGTGACGGGCAAGGCCTGGTTCTCGGTGCGCAAGGAGCAGAAGCAACGCGGCCGCGAGCAGTGGATCGAGGGCACCCGACTCGAGCCAGGCACCCGCGTTCTGTTGGTCGACGACGTGATCAGCACCGGTGGCTCGACCGAGCTGGCCCTCGAACGGATCGCGCCGCTCGGGGTCGTCGTCACCGGCGTGATCCCGATGGTCGACCGCGGCGACGTCGCGGCCAAGCGGTTCGCCGCCCGCAACGTGCCGTTCGTCGCGCTGGTCGGCTACCGGGACCTGGGCATCGACCCGGTTCACGACGTCTGAGCGGGCACCACCAGCAGCTTCGTCGGTTCGACACCGACGGTCACCTGCGAACCGGGTTCGAACGTGCGGGCCAGTGCGCTCGGCAGCTGTGCATCGACGACGGTGCCGTCGGCCAACGCGACGTACACCCGTGAGATCGGCCCCAGGAACGCCACCGACCGCACCGTCGACGTGCCCGCCGGGTCGGCGCTCACCGTCACCGACTCGGGCCGCAGCAGCGCCGTGCCCGCACCGGAGTCGATCGAACCGGCCAGGGTGGGGACCGACGTGCCGAGCAGCTCCGCCCGGCCCGCCGCGACGTGGGCGGGCACCTTGTTGTTCAGGCCGACGAACTCGGCCACGAACGGCGTCGCGGGATCGGCGTACACCTTCGCGGGCGGATCGAGCTGCTCGAGCCGGCCCTGGCTCATCACGCCGACCCGGTCGGCGACGGCCAACGCCTCCTCCTGGTCGTGCGTGACGAACAGCGTCGTCGTACCGACGTCGAGCTGCACACGGCGGATCTCGTCCCGCAGCTGGCTGCGCACCTTGGCGTCGAGCGCCGAGAGCGGCTCGTCGAGCAACAGCACGCTCGGCTCGATCGCCAAGGCGCGGGCAAGCGCCACCCGCTGCTGCTGACCGCCGGACATTTCGACGGCGTACTTGTCCACGTGCGCCGAAAGGCCGACCAGGTCGAGCATGTCGCCAGCACGGGTGGCGCGGTCCCGCTTCGCCTTGCCGCGCACCTTGAGCCCGAACTCGACGTTCTGCAGCGCGGTGAGGTGCGGGAACAGGCTGTACGCCTGGAACACCATGCCCATGTCGCGCTTGTTGGCGGGAATGCCGGTGACGTCGCGGCCGCCCACCGCCACCGTCCCCGACGTCGCCTCGTCGAGGCCGGCCAGGATCCGCAGCGCGGTCGTCTTGCCGCAGCCCGACGGTCCGAGGAGCGCGATGAACTCGCCCGGCTTCATGTGCAACGTCAGGCCGTCGAGCGCGCGCACCGTGCCGTAGACCCGGGTCAGGTCGGTCAGCTCGACGCTGACCCCCGTGGTCGATTCGGTTCTGACACTCGTGGTCATACGGGCCGCCTCCGTCTGGTCAACAATGAAAGGGCAAGCAGCAGAACGAAACCGAACAACAAGGTGGCCAACGAGGCAGCCACCGAGGTGGGCCCGTCGCTCTTGCCGATCGCGACGATCTGCACCTGCAAGGTCTCGAATCCGGACAGCGAGGCGATGGTGTACTCGCCGAGTACGACGGCCACGGAGATGAACGCGGCCGAGAGGATGCCCGACCAGATGTTGGGCACCACCACCCGCAGGATGGTGGTGCCCCAGCCTGCGCCGAGTGAGCGTCCGGCCTCCGCCAGCGTGCGGAGGTCGATCGCCGAGAGAGCGGCATCGATCGCCCGGTAGGCGAACGGCAGCACCACCACCACGTAGACGAACGTCAGCGTCAGCGGCGATTCGCCGAGCAGGTACGTCACCCACAGGTACACGTTCTTCAGCCCGACGACGATCACCAGCGCCGGGATGGTCAGCGGCAGCAGACAGAGGAACTCCACCGCACCCTTGGCCCACGGAGTCCGCAGCCGCACCCAGATCATGGTGGGCACCAACACGATCAGCATCGCCACGACGGTCAGCACCGCGAGCGACAGCGACGTGATGATCGCCTGGTACAGGGCATCGTCGGCGAACAGGTTGGCCCACGCGGCCAGCGTGCGACCGCCACGGATCAGGTTGCGGGTGGAGAAGTCGGCCATGGCATAGAGCGGAAACAGGAAGAACGCTCCGAACAGCACCCACAGTGCAGCGCGCGTCACCCGGGTCATCGCAGCCACCTCGCCGTCCGCCGCATCAGCAGGTTGTAGGCCACCATCACCAGGGCGACGACGACGATCATCTCCAGCGCCAACGCGTAGGCGAATCCGGCCTGTCCGAGCACCACCTCACTGGTCAACGCCGAACGGATCAGCAGCGGCACGATCGGACTGCCCTGGCTGACCAGCGCGGCTGCGGTGGCATACGCCGCAAAGGCGTTGGCGAACAACAGAAGTAGCGAGGCAAGGAACGCCGGGGTGAGCAGTGGGATTCCGACCTCACGCCAGTACTGCCACGTCGACGCGCCGAGGCTGACCGCGGCCTCCCGCCATTGACTGCGCAGCCCCTCCAACGCAGGCAGGAACACGATGACCATCAACGGGATCTGAAAGTACGTGTACACCAGCATCAGTCCGGACAGGCCGTACAGCCAGCCGGATTCTGCCAGGTTCCAGCCGAGGTGATCCTGCACCCACAGCGTGAGAACGCCGTTCAGTCCGATCGTGGCAAGGAACGCGAAAGCCAGTGCCACACCACCGAACTGGGCCAGCACGCTGCACAGCGAGATCACCGTGCGGCGGATCAGCGACGACGGGCTGCGGCTGACGATCAGCCACGCCAGCAGCGCGCCGAGCACCGCACCCGCGACGGCGGTGGTGGCCGAGAGCAGCACGCTCTTGCCCAGCGCGGACAGCGCGGTCTCGGTGAACAGCGCCGCGACGCGGTCGAGCGAGAACCGGCCGTCGTCCACCACCGAGCTGAAGATGACGGTGATCGTCGGGACGATCAGGAAGATCGCGACCACTGCGAAGAACGGCAGCAGCGGAACAGCGTCCCGGATCCGGCGGGCGAGAATCAGCCCACCGCCTTGGTCCAGTTGGCCTGCAGGTACTTGGTCGCCGCGCCGTTCTGCTCGACGGAGACGAACGTCGCCGCCCCGTCGACGGGCGGAAGCACCTTGTACGCGGCCTGATCGATCGTGCCCTTGGCGGCCATCGTGTCGGCGCGCACCGGACGGGCGCCACCCTGCAGGTACAGGTTCTGGCCGTCGTCGCCGTAGAGGAACTCCTCCCACAGCCGCGCCGCCGCCGGATGCGGTGCGTCCTTGTTGATCGCCTGGTAGTAGTAGCCCGCGACCGCGGCGTTCGGTGGGATGACCACCTGCCATGACGGCAGCTTCTTGGTCTCGGCGGCGTTCAGGTAGTCCCAATCGACCACCACGGGGGTCTGGCCCGATTCGATGGTGGCCGGTGTCGGGTCGACCGGCAGGAAGTTGCCCGCCTCCTTGAGCTTGCCGAAGAACTCGACACCCGGGGCGATGTCGTCGGGCGTGCCACCCTGGGACACCGCCACCATCATCACGCCCGAGAACGCCGCACCGGCCTGCGTCGGATCGCCGTTCAGCGCGACCTTGCCCTTGAACTCCGGCTTCAGCAGGTCGTTCACGTTCGTGATCGGGGGCACCTTGGACGAGTCGAACCCGATCGACATGTAGCCGCCGTAGTCGTTGACCCATGCACCGTCCGGTGCCTTGAACGAATCGGAGACGTCGCCGAACGTCGCCACCTTGTACGGCGCGAACAGAGCCGTGTTGGCCAGCGCCACCGACTGGCCGAGGTCGAACACGTCCGGCGCGGACGACTTGCCCTTCTGCTGGTTGGCCGAGTTGATCTCGTCCTGGCTGGCGGCGTCGGGCTGCGCCGAGTTGACCTTGATGCCGTACTTGTCGCCGAACGCCTTGATGATGGCGCCGTAGTTGGCCCAGTCCGGAGGTAGGGCGATCACGTTGAGTGCGCCCTCCTTCTTGGCCGCCTCGACCAGTCCGTCCATTCCGCCGAAGTCGGCGGCCGACGTGGCCTCGCCTGCCTTGACGCCCGAGCCGGTGGTCTCGCCTCCGCTTTCCTTCTGCGGCGGTGCACACGCGACGAGGACGATCAGGGCACTGGCTGCCGCTGTGAGCCGAGAAATCTTCATGGGCGAACCTTCATATGGACGCAAATCGCGGAGGTGGCGGACGCATGACTTTGCCGGGTCGCCATGATGAACGAACCGACGTCGCGTGACCTTACCCGCGGGCCTGCCACCCCGCGCCACGTTCCTGGCAGACACCTGTCGACTACCCGCCACGCCATGGCAATTCGCCCGCTATCGCCCGTTTGCCCTGGTAGCCACATAGCATCAGGGGGTGGCGGAACGAGGAGCCTCGGGGGACTCCGACTCAGGCGGGGACTATCGGCTGGACGATCCGGTCGACACCGACCGGCTGGACATTCAGGTGCCCGAGGGTCATGCCGAGGCCGAATCCGACGTGCCCAGCGAGGATTTCGACTACGGCGAAGGCTGGCACGGCTGGGAGGACATGGAACCCGAGGACCCGACGGGCCAGAACCGGTCCTCGATCAGTTCGCCGACGAGGACCGGTTCGACGCATTCAACGCCAGCACGTGGCACTTCAAGCCGCCACCCACGCCGTGGTATCGGACAAGGCTGGCGTCGATCGCGATGGTCGCGGTCGGTCTTGCCGTCATCGCGATCGTGGTGTCGGCCGTCCTGCTCGCCTTCAGCGGCCCGCGAGAATCCGAGCAGACTCCTGCCACCCACACGTCGGCCACCCCGACCACCGCCGCGTCCACGTCGGAGGCCACCAGCGCACTGCCTCCCCCACCGCCGCCTACCGGCCGTCACCTCCCCCGCCGCCACCACCACCTCCACCCCGCCGGAGACGGCCGCTCCGCCGGTCCAGCCGCCGGTGTACAACCGGCCGCGCAGTGAGCCCCGCCCGAACAGGGGGCCGGAGATCGGCGTCACCCGCACGCCGGTCACCCGCTCGCCGATCAGCGTCGCCCCGCAACCAGTTCCCGGCTCGCAACGCCGATGAGCGGCTTCGACGCCGCCGAGTCATTCGCAGCGGCTCCGGTCGCCGTACTCGCGACGGTCGACTCGGATTCCGTTCCACACGTCGTACCCGTGGTGTTCGCGGTGAGCGGCGGTGTCGTCTACACCGCCGTGGACGCCAAGCGGAAGACCACGCGGCGACTGCGCAGGCTGGCCAACATCGCGGTCAACCCGAGGGTCACCATGCTCGTCGACCACTACGACGACGACTGGTCGCAACTGTGGTGGGTGCGGGCAGACGGGCTCGCCGAGGTCCACGACTCTGGCGAACAGATGGCGATCGGATATGCGGTGCTGCGGCGCAAGTACCTTCAGTACGAACGAATCGCATTGGACGGGCCCGTCGTCACCGTTGACGTCGAAACACTGGTCGTCCTGGCAGGCGTGACGAGGTTGCCGGCGACAGGCCTTGTGCCCGTCCCCGTTTGGGTGAATGGTGGGTTGATCGGGCCAGAGGGGACGTCATGGCAGACAAGACGAACACTTCGGCGGGCAACGGTTCCGCTCCTACTGCGGATGATCCGGCTGCCATCCGCAACGTCGTGCTCGTCGGGCCGTCCGGCGGCGGCAAGACCACGCTCGTCGAGACCCTGCTGGTGGCCACGGGCGTTCTGACCCGGCCGGGGTCGGTCGCCGACGGCACCACGGTCTGCGACTGCGAGGAGGCCGAGGTCGAGCAGCAGCGTTCGGTGGGGCTGGCGCTGGCGTCGCTCTCGCACGGCGGGGTGAAGGTCAACCTGATCGACACCCCCGGCTACGCCGACTTCGTCGGCGAGTTGCGGGCCGGGCTGCGCGCGGCGGATTGCGCGCTGTTCGTGATCGCGGCCAACGAGGGCGTCGACGAGCCGACCAGATCGCTGTGGCTGGAGTGCAGTCGGGTCGGTATGCCGCGCGCGGTGGTGATCACCAAGCTCGACCACGCCCGCGCCGACTTCGACGCGGCGGTGGCCGCCGCCCGAAACGCGTTCGGCGACAGGGTTCTTCCGCTGTGCGTGCCCGACGGCAAGCGGGTGGTGGGGCTGCTCGCATGCAACGGACGACGCGGTCGCCGGACTGCGTGGCACCTTGATCGAGGGAATCATCGAGGAGTCCGAGGACGAGACGTTGATGGAGCGGTACCTCGATGGCGAGGACGTCGAGGTGTCGGTGCTGACCGACGATCTGGAGAAGGCCGTCGCCAAGGCCTCGTTCTTTCCCGTGCTGCCGGTGTGCAGTACCACGGGCGTCGGCACGGCTGAGCTGTTGGACGTCATCGTCAGCGGCTTCCCTTCGCCCCCAGAGCATCCGACACCCGCGGTGTTCACCCCGGCCGGCGCCATCCGCCCGTCGCCGGCCTGCGATCCGGCAGGCCCGCTACTCGCCGAGGTGGTGAAGACGACGTCGGATCCGTATGTCGGCAGAGTCAGCCTGGTCCGGGTGTTCTCCGGAACCATACGGCCCGACATGACGGTTCACGTGTCGGGCCATTTCACGTCGTTCTTCGAGGGTTCGGGCACCGGTACCGGAGGGCAGGAGCGCAGCGACCCGGGATATCGCACCGGAGGGCAGGAGCGCAGCGACCCGGGATATCGCACCGGAGGGCAGGAGCGCAGCGACCCGGGATATCGCACCGGCCACTCCGACCACGACGAGGACGAACGGATCGGCGCGCTGTCGTTCCCGCTCGGCAAGCGTCAGCGCGTCGCGCCGTCGGTGGTGGCGGGCGACATCTGCGCCATCGGCAGGCTGAGCCGTGCCGAGACCGGCGACACGCTGTCCGACCGGACGCAGCCCCTGGTGCTCAAGCCGTGGACCATGCCGGAACCGCTGCTGCCCATCGCCGTCGAGCCGCACGCGAAGACGGACGAGGACAAGCTGGCCGTCGGCCTGCAACGCCTCGCCGCCGAAGACCCGACGTTGCGGATCGACCAGAATTCCGAGACGCACCAGATCGTGCTGTGGTGCATGGGTGAGGCCCACGCCGGTGTCGTGCTGGACGGGCTGGCGAAACGGTACGGCGTGAGCGTCGACATCGGTCGACGTGCGCATCCCGCTGCGGGAGACGTTCGGCGGCAAGGCAAAGGGGCACGGCAGACACGTCAAGCAGTCCGGTGGACACGGCCAGTACGCCGTCTGCGCCGTCGAGGTGGAACCACTGCCGCAGGGTTCGGGGTTCGAGTTCGTCGACAAGGTGGTCGGTGGTGCGGTGCCCCGTCAGTTCATCCCGAGCGTGGAGAAGGGGGTCCGGGCGCAGATGGAGAAGGGGGTCGGCGCCGGATACCCGATGGTCGACATCCGGGTCACGTTGCTCGACGGAAAGTCGCACAGCGTCGACTCATCGGACTTCGCCTTCCAGATGGCCGGCGGGCTGGCGCTGCGCGATGCCGCCGCGACGGTGCCGGTGAATCTGCTGGAACCCGTTGACGCGGTGTCGGTGGTGATCCCCGACGATCTGGTCGGCGCGGTGATGAGCGACCTGTCCAGCCGCCGCGGCCGGGTCCTCGGCACCGAGCCTGGCGATGACCAGCGCACCGTCGTCAACGCGGAGATCCCCGCGGTCGAGCTCGTCCGCTATGCGATCGACCTGCGCGCGCTGTCGCACGGGGCGGGGTCCTTCACCCGCTCCTTCGCCCGGTACGAACCCATGCCCGAATCAGCCGCCGCCAAGTTGAGGGTGGGCGCCTGAGCGGACGGGACGTCGATATGGCACTGCAGCTTCGCCGAAACTGCATTCCCTGTCGTTGATGCGCCCGCGTAACGACAGTCGATGCTTTTTGGCGAAAGGCCAGAGCAGGAAGCGCGCCAGCCGGTCGCCGTAGCCGTCGACGGGTTCCGCTGCGACGACTGGCGAACACGAGGTGGGGATCAATGGCGTCACTACGGTGTTCGAGTCGAGCTCGTCTTCGCGCGAGTCTCGAGCCACGGCCGCTTGCCACGATCGGAGGACGGGCGCTGCAGACCATCCCGAAACGACGTCCCCTCCGTTCAGCCATTCTGCAGTACGTGCGCCGTGGTGGTAGCGAACACTTCTTCCCTGGTAAACCCCGATTCGAGTCGCTGCTTGATCGTGGTCAAGAATCGGGCGGCGTCGGCGCCGTCCACGATTCGGTGGTCGTAGGTCAGCGCGAGGTAGACCATCGAGCACACCGCGATGGTGAGACCGCCCTCGGCGTCACGGCGAGGCACGAGCCGCTCGACGACGGCTCCGGTGCCGAGGATGGCGGACTGGGGTGCGTTGAGGATGGGGGTATCGAACAGCGCTCCGCGACTGCCCGTGTTCGTCAGGGTGAAGGTTCCTCCGGCCAAGGCGTCAGGACTGATCGAACCGGTGCGAACGTGGTCGGCCAGCGCTGCGACTTGGACTGCGAGATCGGCGATGCCCAAATCGTGTGCTCCACGAATTACGGGCACCATCAGGCCTCTCGGGCTGTCGACGGCAATTCCAAGGTGCACCCCGTCGGAGTAGGTGATCTCGGTGCAGTCGGCATTGACGGTGGCGCTCAGCAGGGGGTGTTCCCCCAGCGCCTCGATCGTGGCCTTGGCGAAGAAGGGCAGGAACGACAACTTCGCTCCCGTGCGTTCGAGGAACTGGGCCTTGGTCGCGGTGCGCAGCCGACCGATGCCGGTGACGTCGACCTCGACGACTGACGTCAATTGCGCTGAGGTGCGTAGGGAGTCGAGCATCCGCGCCGCGATGATCTGCCGGATCCGTGGTAACCGTTGCGGCGAGCCTGAGGCCACCTCGGTGGCTGGTCCGGCCGCCTCGACCTCAACAGTTGGGTTGACTGGAAGAGTCGCACCCGCGCCAAGCGCCGGCGGTACCGCTGGTGTGACGGCCGGTTGAGGCCCGGGGGCGGCGCGTTCGCCTTGGTCGGTCGGGGCTGTGACAGCGATCGTTACCAGGCCGGCCCCCACCTCCACGACCTCGTCCTCGGCGGCGAGAATTTCCACGACTGTGCCCGCGTGCGTTGACGGGATCTCGGTGTCCACCTTGTCGGTAGCCACCTCCAGCAGGGGCTCATCAGCGTCGACGTCGTCGCCGACGGAGACGAGCCAACGGCTCACGGTGGCTTCGGTGACGTCTTCGCCAAGGGAGGGAAGCGTGATGGTCATTCGTGTATCGCTCATTGTCTCTCCGTCTCACATCGCGAGGTCGAGCGCGGCCCAGACGATGCTGTCTGCGTCGATGCCGTGGTAGCGGTACACGGCTTCGATATCGCCACCCTGCCCGAACTTGCTGACACCCAAGGCCTTACAACGCACACGGTTGATGTTCGCGAGAAATGCAAGCGCGTGGGGGTGCCCGTCGAGCACGGTGACCATGGGCGCGGCGCGCTCGGCGGGAAAGACCTGATCCAAAACCCAGGAGGCAGAGTCGCTCAAGCCTTCTCGGCCCTGAACGGCCCGATGGATCAGGTCCGGGCTGGTCACACAGATCACTTCGACGCTGACGCCCATCCGTTCGAGGCGCCCGGCGGCCTCGACGGCCTCGGTGACCATGGCCCCCATGGCGGCGATGCACACGTCAGGCTTCGTCGCACGCCACAACGTGTACGCACCGGCCAACACGTGACAACGCCGGCGTTCCTTGGCCGCCGGGTCATCCGGCACCTGTGAAAGACTCTGGCGCACCGGCCTTGTCGACAGACGCAGGTAGGACGACGTGCCGTCCGGGCGTCCCAGCTGGCTCATGCAGTGCAGCAGGATCCATTCGACCTCGACGGCGAACGCCGGCTCGTAGCTGACGCAGCCGGGCTGTTCGAGTCCGATGGTGGGTGTCTTGATCGACTGGTGGGCTCCCCCCTCGGGGGCCAGGGTGACCCCGGCCGGTGTTCCGACCAGGATGGACTGCCCCCCTGCGTAGATGCCGTACGACCACGGTTCCAGCGCACGCTCGACGAACGGGTCGTAGAGGACGCCGATCGGAAACAGTGGCTGACCCCAGCGGCTCCACGTGGCACCCAGTTCGCCGAGCAGACTGACCAGATTGACCTCGGCGATGCCCAGCTCCATGTGCTGACCGGTGGGCTGTTCACGCCAGTGCATGATCGTTTCGGCGTCATCGTCGAACCAGTTGCGCCGCTCCGATGCCGACCACACTCCCACTTTGTTGAGCCACCCTGCCAGGTTGGTGCTGGAACTGACGTCGGGGCTCACCGTGACGATGCGCTTGGCGACATCGGGCGCATCGCGCGTCAAGTCCAGTAGCGTGCGCCCAAGCGCGCTTTGCGTGTTGGAGACCGCCGGGGGGGTTCGGCCGATCTCGGTGGGAACCGCAGGGGGCGCAACCGCGGTGATGTCCTCCCGGCGCAGACGCTCGGCGACCTGCAGGCACAGCTGCCCGGCCGGGGATGCGGAATCGAAGCGGCGGAAGGGATTGTGCGGATCCTCTCCCAACGTCTCCGCCAGCTGGGCGATCTGCTCGTTGGTCAACAACGACGAGTGATTCTGCGGGTGACCTTGGATCGGCAATCCGTATCCCTTGACGGTGTAGGCGATGATGACCGTCGGCCGCGTGTCGTCGATCTGGGAGTAGGCCTCTCGCAGCGCGTCGTGGTCGTGCCCGCCGAGATTGCCGATCGCCCTGAGCAGGGTGCGATCGTCGAGATCGTCGAGCAAGGCCGCCACCGGCGCAGCATCGGCACCGTCGCCGGGAAGGCGCGAGCGCAACTCCTCCGCCGAGCACCGTAGCAGCCGTTGATATTCCGGATTGGGCATGTTCAGGATCCGGTTGCGCAGCGCCTCACCGCCGGGCCGGCCGAACAAGTCTTCGAGCAGCTTGCCGAACTTGACGGTGATCACTTGCCAGCCCGCCGCACTGAACATGTCGTGCAGCCGCCCGGACGCGATGTGTGGCACAACGCGATCCAACGACTGACGATTCATGTCCACGATCCAGACGATCTCGCCCAGCTCTTGAACGGTGGGATCCATCACGGCCTCCCAGACCGCACCCTCGTCGAGTTCGGCGTCTCCGACCAGTGAGTATTGGCGTCCGGTGCCAGCGCCCCCATACATGGTGTCGACGTAGCGCCGCGCGAACGTTCCCCAAATCGGCGCCGTGGCACCGATTCCCACGGATCCAGTCGAGTAATCAACGGGATCGGGATCCTTGGAACGGCTCGGATAGCTCTGCAGACCGCCGAATTCGCGCAGTGTGGTCATGTACCGCTCGTCGAGAGTCCCGAGCAAATAGTTGATGCTGTGCAGCACCGGAGAGGCGTGCGGTTTGACCGACACCCGATCGTTGGCCTCAAGCTGCTCGAAGTAAAGCGACGTCATGATGGTCACCATGGAGGCAGACGACGCCTGGTGCCCACCCACCTTCAAGCCGCTGGGGTTGGGTCGAACCCGGTTGGCGTAGTGCACCATCGCGGTCGAAAGCCACAACACCCGTGAGGCGATCACGTCGAGTTCTGGTGTCGGCTGCCGACCCAATGCTGATAGGTCGTTTTTGAATGGGTGGGTGGTGATCACGTGGCTCCGGGGATGTGAGGGATCGTCGAGACGGCTACGGCGCGCGCCTGGTCGATCGAACGAAAGCAATACTTTCAAGGAGAACAGCAGGCGACGGCGTTTCGCGCAAGTTCACTCCTGCTGATTGAGCATATTGTTCAATCAACGGTGAACCACGTATGGAAGGGTTGAGCACTATGAAAAGCGAACACCGCGCCGACGCCGTCGACCTCGCACTCCTACGCGTCTTGATCGACAATCCCCGCGCGGCGACCGTGACCGTCGCCGAGGAGGCCGGCGTAGCCCGCAATACCGTCCATGCGCGGTTCAAGCGATGGGACGACGCCGGCGTCCTGCACCGCTTCGACTTGCGGATCAATCCGCGTGCCCTCGGCTTCGCGCTACGTGCCTACGTGTTTACGCGAGTCGAACAACGTTTACTGGCCGCGGTGTCGCAGGCCTTGTACGACGTGGCGGAAGTCACGGCCGTGGACGGGCTCAGCGGCGACGACGACCTCATCGTGCACGTGGTTGCCCGTGACGCCGACGATCTGTATCGGATCGCAGGGCAGATCCTCGACATCAACGGTGTCGAACGCACCAGGACATCGCTGGTGATGCGAGAACTCGTGGAGCGGCGCGTTGCCCAATTGCTCCCCATGGTCGAGTGAGTGGGGTCGGCAACAATCGACACCTGCGCAGCACCTTTGAGCCACACCCGGACGCCCGGCTAATCGGTCCTCGAAGTGATGCCGCAGATCCGACGCCGGTTGGCAAGAACGGTGCGGATGCGCGCACACCGAGGTCGATGCTCGTGGGCAGCGGCCTCGGCCGTTTGGCATGGCGGGGCCTCGAGGCCCTGCATGTGTCATGCTCTGGCCGTTTGATGAGGGGGTGACGGTCATGGTGAAGCGGGTATCGCTGTCCGACGTCGCCCGGGCAGCGGGTGTCGGCAAGGCGACCGCCTCTCGGGCACTTTCGGGACGGGAAGAAGTTGGTGCTGCGACTCGAGCGCGGATCCGCGACATCGCCGCCGACATGGGCTACCAGCCGCACCGGGTGGCACAGTCTCTGCGGACCGGTCGCTTCGGCGTCCTGGCCATCTCGATCTGCCCGTCGGACACGCGCACGGGTGAGCTGTTGCGGGTAGCGGCCCTGCGGTCTGCCGAGCTGGGGTATCAGCTCCTCGTCGACGTGCGTGCCCCAGGCGACGAGGCGGTCGCGCTCGCCAGGTTCGCTGGACTGGCCGTGGACGGCGTGCTCGTCGTCGGGGCCGCGGTACGACCAGACGGCCAAACACTGCCGCACGCGGTGCTGCCGTGGCCACCCGTGGACCCCGGAGCGGCCGCCGCCGAGGGGGTCGAGGGCGTCGTCTCCCAAGTCGGCTGACATGCCAGGGCCGGTTTGACGCGTTCTGTGACCGTGGGCATACTCGACCGGGTCGCTTACCGGAACCGATTCCGGTAAGACCTTGAATTCGGTCGGTAAGGCCGCCCCCTGGAGGATGTCATGACTGGTCACGCGTGGTTTCTGATTTGCGTGCTGGTGGTTTCGATCGTCGTCCTCATCGGGCTCATCAACTCCAGGATGAAGTTTCACCCGTTCGCGGCACTGATCGTCGTGGCGCTCGCCGCTGGCGTTGCCACGGGGATGTCTGCCGCCGACATCGCTTCCAGCATCGAGGACGGTGCCGGCGGCATCCTCGGCGACGTCGGCCTAACCCTGGCATTCGGCACCATGCTCGGCCGGCTGATGGCCGACTCGGGTGCGGTCGAGCAGATCGCGACGGTCCTCGTCGATCGCTCCAGTACCCGCGCACTGCCGCTCATGATGACGCTTGCCGCGTTCGTCATCGGCATCCCGATGTTCTTCGAGGTCGGTCTCATCGTCTTGCTGCCGCTCGTCTTCAGCGTGGCCGAGGCGGTTCGCCGCGAGCGACCCGACGTACGCTCGCCGTACGTCATCCTGGTCATCCCCACCGTCGCGGCCCTGGCCACTCTGCACGGCATGCTGCCGCCGCACCCCGGACCACTCGTTGCCGTCGATGGCCTGAACGCCGACCTGGGCAAGACCATCATCGTGGGTCTGGTCTGCGCGATCCCGACCGTCCTGCTGGCCGGCCCGGTATTCGCCCGGTTCATGTCCTCTCGCGTGACCCTCGAACCGGACGCCGAGATCGTCGCGCAGTTCACCCACCCCGTCGTAGCGCGGTCAGCATTCATCCCTAGCGGCGCCATGTCCGCGGGGACCGACGCCAATCCCAGTCGGTCGACCCGACCGGAGGTGCCGACAGCCATGGCGCTCTGCGCCGTCGGGGTACCCGTGGCCCTGATGCTGTTCCGCACCATCGCCGAGATCGCCTGCGCCAAGGACGATCCCGTCCTAGGCGTCGCTACGCTCGTCGGCACGCCAGTCGTCGCGATGCTGCTCGGTTTCCTGTTCGCACTCTTCTTCATCGCCTACCGTCAAGGGCGCACGGGCGACGAAATTCGCCAATCGGTATCAGACAGCCTCAAGCCCATCGTGGGGATCCTGATGATCATCGGCGGCGGCGGCGCCTTCAATGGCGTCCTGAAGAACTCCGGCATCGGCGACGCCGTGGCCGCGGCCGCGTCCCATCTACACATTGGCACCATCTTCCTGGGCTGGTTGCTCGCCCTACTCCTCTCCGCGTCGACGGGCTCGGCGACGGTCGGGATCGTCTCCTCGACCGGCATCATCGCGCCGCTGGTCGCGGTCCAAGGTCCCTGGTACGTCTCACTGGTCGTGATCGCCATCGGCGCCGGCTCCATGGGCTTGAACTACGTCAACCATGCAGGCTTCTGGCTGGTCAAGGAGTCCTTCGGAATGACCATGGGCCAAGCCGTACGCATCAACACCCTCGTGATGACGTTGGTCAGCGTCATCGCCCTCGCTATGGCGTTGCTGGTCTCGATCTTCGTCTAGCTGTACGAGTCAGCGTCTGTCGTGACGATGGTGCGTTGTGACTCGCCGATGGAACCAGCAGTCGCAGGTGGTGTGTCCCAACGGCCAGGATTTGCGCAACGACAGGTCGTCGGGCGGCACCCCCGCAGAGGCGCAAGGACCTCAAGCGCGAGAACGCCAGCCATGAGCGACTATTGGTCGATGCCGGGAAGCGACCACTGTCACCTACATGACAGCCTCGATAAGTCTGGGCTCTCGCTGCGCGAACGCAGACTTCAATGCCGCTGCCAGACTTGGAACGTCAGACACACTCGTCGCCTCGACGCCCATACCCTCGGCGATTTCGACCCAATCGAGGCTGGGATTGCCAAGGTCGAACATCGACGAGGCCGTTGAGCCCATTCCCTTGGCGCCCACGATTTCGTGTTCCTCGTCGAGAACTTTGTAGGCACGGTTTGCATAGATGACGGTGGTGACGTCTAGTCTCTCGCGGGCTTGCGTCCATAGCGCCTGTAGCGTGTACATCGCACTACCGTCGCCCTCGAGGTTCACCACCTTCCGATCGGGGCACGCGATTGCAGCGCCCGTCGCCAGCGGAATTCCTTGTCCGATCGACCCTCCGGTCAGGTGCAGATGATCATGGGGTGCAGCCGAATCCAGGAAAGCGTACGGCCCGAAACCCGAGGACAAGCTTTCGTCACTTATGATCGCGTTCTCGGGAAGGTAATGCGCCACCGTCTGCATGATCGATCTGGCGTCGAGGGACAGCGCGGCGGGCAATCCCGGAAGATCTCCGTCTGCAACCGTGACCGATGCCCTCTCCGTACAGACAAGGTCTGCCAGGTGCTCCAGAGCCGTCGTCGCATCCTCGTGCGGGTGCGACAAGATGATGGGCCTGCAGCCGCTCGGTGTGAGTTCCATGGCTTCGTGGGGGTACGCGAAAAAGGCGATGGGCGCCTGAGAGCCCACGATGATCAGACGCTCAAGCCCCTCAAGCGCTTTGAGCGCAGCTGCTGGCCGATATGGCAACCTCTCCACCACCACCCGGCCGGCGCCCTTCTCGATCCGCGGAGTGAACGTGTCACAGATCAGCCGCGCACCCGTCGCCGCCGCAATTCTGCCCGCGGCAAGTAGGCCGCGCCCCTGAAGAACGTTGCCCCTCAAGAGAAGCGCAGTGTGCCCCACCCCCCTCGACAACGCAGCCGCTACCTGGTTGATGGCTTCGTCCGGAACCGGAGACGGCCCGAGCGTCGGAAGCATGGCGGCGGGGCGATCTGCGTCGGTCCATGCCGTGTCGGCAGGCAGGATCAGGGTGGCTATCTGCCCTGGTGCCTGACGTGCGGCCTGGACGGCGCGAGCCGCGTCGGCGGCGACCAGTTGCGAACTCTTGGACGTGTGAACCCAATGCGACACCGTCTTGGCGAACGCCTCCACATCGGAGGTGAGCGGAGCCTCGAATCGTTGATGGGCCGTTGCATGGTTTCCGACGATGTTCACCACAGGCGAGTTGGCCTTCCGGGCGTTGTGAAGATTCGCCAAGCCATTGGCGAGACCGGGGCCGAGGTGCAACAGCGTGGCAGCGGGCTTTCCAGACATTCGCGCATAACCGTCTGCGGCCCCAGTCACGACCCCTTCGAACAAACCCAGTACCGGCCGCAAACCCTTCACCCCGTCAAGGGCGCTGACGAAGTGCATTTCCGAAGTTCCGGGATTGGCGAAGCACACGTCGATTCCGCAATTGAGAAGCGTCCGCAGCAGACTGTCCGCACCGTTCATCACGTCATGACCATTCAGCAACGCAGTCACGCCACCTACCTCTTTCCAGGCTTGCTCAGCCGATTGATTCGTGGCCTTCGCGTCATTGCCGGCCTGAGGGACGTCTCCGATTTTATTCGATTACCCATCGAATATGTGAGCATGTTGGGCGCCAGACAGCCGACTGAGTAGAATATTTGATCGTGGATGCGATTGATCACGCTATAATCGACCAGTTGGTCGTCGACGGTCGACTGTCAAACCTGGAGCTGGCCGCACTCATCGGACTCAGTCCGTCCTCGTGCCTTCGCAGGGTGCGAAAACTGGAGCAGGACGGGGTGATTCAGGGCTACCGTGCGATCGTCAACGACGACATGCTCGGTAGGGGGTTCAAGGTCACTGCATACATCGATCTGAGCCCGGTGGAGTCGGCCACCATCCGCGCATTCGAGACCGCAGTCCTCGACTTCCCCGAGATCGTCGAATGTCGACGAATGATGGGCGCACCCGATTACGTGCTGCTCATCGCGGCGGCGGACTTGACTGATTACGAGAAGATGTACACCGACAGGCTCTCCTCGCTCCCCGGCGTATCTGCCATACGATCTCAGATTGCCATGAAGACCGTGAAGGCTCGGTAGTCACCACCTGCGTGTTGCCGGGGCCATCCCGGCGTCGGCGCCGGCCTGACTGCCGGGAAATGGCATTGCCCGTCGTCAGCTCGCGGACGCCGGGCAATGACATTTCGGCAGGACCTAGAGCAGGCCGAGCAGCTCCAGGTCGGTGATGTACTTGACGATCACCGGCGCGGAGACGTGCGGAATGTCCTTGTCCGGACCGATCTTTGCGTCCTGTACCGCCGCACGGAAGCGGTCGGTCGGTGCGGTCGACCCGTTGATCGGGCGATCGGGTGACCGGTAGTTGTGCAGCAGCGGCAACAGCGACGCGTTGCGTTGCTTCTCGGGCAGTGCCCGCAGCGTCGTCTCGAAGCGCGCCAGCCAGTCGCCGTAGCCGTCGACGCGCCGGATCGAGTAGCCGGCCTCGATGAGCCAGTCGACGAACTCGTCCATGCCGATGCCGTCGTCGTGGGGATTCATGACGTGGTAGGTCTCGAACCCGCTTTGGACGTGCACGCCCAGCGTCGAGATCGCCTCGGCGATGAACTCGACGGGTAGGCCGTCGTAGTGCGCCCGCTGCCGGTTGCCTTCGGCATCGAGCTCGTAGAACGATTGCGGCGCAACGCCGGTCGCGACGAGGCTGAGCATCATGCGGGTGAACATGTCGGGCAGGTTGAGCTGTCCGGCGTAGGTGGTGTCGGCCAGGATCATGTCGCAGCGGAACACCGAAACGGGAAGCCCGAACTGCTCGTTCGCCTCGCGCAGGAGCACCTCACCGCCCCACTTGCTGTTGCCGTATCCGTTGGCGTAGCTCTCGTCGATCTTGCGGGTCGCGCTGACCACGCGAACGTCGGCGTCCTCGGTGTTGTCGGCTGGGTTCATCCCAGCGCCGACGGCCATCGTGGACACGTAGACGAACGGCTTGATCTTCGTCGTGAGCGCGATGCGGATCAGCTCCGCGGTGCCGAGCACGTTCGGTCCGAACAGCTGGCTGTAGGGCAGCACGTGGTTGACCAGCGCCGCGGGATCGACGATCAGGTCGACGGTGTCGGCCAGCCGCTGCCAGGTCGCGTCGTCCAGGCCGAGGTTCGCCTCGCCCTTGTCGCCCGCGAACACCTCGAGGTGCTCGGCGGCCAGGGACCGGTAGTGCGCCAACAGCTTCGGATCACCGCTGTCGAACGTCGCGTCCAGTCGAGCGCGCGCATCTTCATTCGTACTTGGCTCTGACAAGGCAGATGACCTTGCCGTCGACCAGGTCCATCCGCTCCAGCCACTCCAGCGCGAGATAGCGGCCGAGGAAGCCGGTGGCGCCGGTGAGCAGCACCGTGCGGACCTCGGTTGCCGGTCCCGACAACGACGCCGCGGCGTGCAACGTCTCCGAGTCGAGGAACTTGTCCAGGGTCAGATCGCTGGCGTGCACCTCGGTCGCGTCGGCGGCGCCGCGCTGCCCATGAATGGATGCGTACGTCGGCCTCTTGGCTGCCGCCTGCCCGTTGCGCCTCGACATATGCGGCGATGGCGGCCACGTCGCTGGCCGGGCTGACGATGACGCCGACGGGCACGTCGACGTCGAAGATCTCGTGGAGCAGGTTGGCGAACGTCAACGCCGACAACGAGTCTCCGCCCAGATCGGTGAAGTGGGCATCGGCCTGGCACGTCGGAGGCGGCCGCACCGAGCAGTGCGCTCGCGGCCCGGCTGACGGTCTCCAGCACCGGCCGGTCGACGCCGCTCTGGCGCAGCGCGCGCAGTTCCCCCGCCTGGCTGTCGGACAGGTCAACGTAGAGCTGTTCGAGCTCGGCGCCGTAGCGTTCCTTCAGCCGCGGCCACGCCAACTTCCGGATGCCGGTGAGCAGTCCGTTCTCCATCGTGAAAGGTGTTGTCTCGACCAGGAAGTCGCGCGGGATCTCGTAGGACTGCAGATTGGCCGAGCGGGCCGCATCCTTGAGCGATGCGCTGATGGCCGATTTCAGTTCGTCGGCGCCGTACCGGGACGAGGTGTCCGCGGTCGGCACGACGACGGCCAGCAGGTAGGGCCGTGCGCTGTTGCCGTAGATGTAGATCTGCCGAACCAGCGGGCTGTTTCCGAACACCGCCTCGAGCTTGGAGACCGTGACGAACTCACCCTGGGACAGCTTCAGCACGTTGTTGCGCCGGTCCAGGTACTTCACCTCATCGGGACCGAGCTCGGCGACGACGTCACCGGTGCGGTAGTAGCCGTCCTCGTCGAACACCTCGGCGGTGACCTCGGGGCGCTTGTAATAGCCGGGGAACAGTTGATCGGACTTGACCAGCAGCTCGCCGCGCGGATGCGGCACGTCGGTGCCGAAGTAGCCAAGGTCGGGCACGTCGACCAACTTGTAGTCGAGCACCGGGGGCCGCCGGATCTGGCCGTCGACGAAGACGGAGCCCGCCTCGGTGGAGCCGTAGCCCTCGACGAGGTGCATGTCGAGGAACGACTCGACCCACGACTTCAGCTCGGGTGAGATGGGCGCCGAGCCCGTGATGGCGGTGACGAAGCGCCCGCCGAGCAGGCTCTGTCGCAGGTCGACCATGACCTGCTTCTCGCCTGCGCGGTCGGTGACGCCACGGCGGTCGACCTCGCTGACGTACTCCTGGTACAGCATGTCCCAGATGCGGGGCACGAAGTTCATCTGCGTGGGCCGCGCCAGCGCGAGGTCCTCGAGGAAGGTGGACAGGTCGCTGCGGGCGGCGAAGTAGACGGTGCCGCCACTGGCCAGCGTGCTGTACAGCACGCCGCGGCCCATCACGTGGCTCATGGGCAGGAAGGCGAGCGAGATCGCGGGGAGCACGCCCTGGTTCTCGTCCCAGTGCGCGTTGGCGGCGGCGCGCCACATGTTGGCGACCTTGCCCTCGGGGTAGATCGCGCCCTTGGGGGCGCCGGTGCTGCCGGAGGTGTAGACGAGCAGGGCCAGCGGATCGTCACCCTCGGCGACGACGGACCTGGGGCGCGGGACGTGCGCGGCCGCGGTCGAGCACCTCGCCAAGCGTCTCGACGGTGACCGTGCCATCGAGGCGTGCCCTGGCCGCCTCGAGGGCGTCGCGCTGGTCGTCGACCTCGGGCTGGTAGTCGAACACGACCAGTCGCGCGGGCGCGGGCCGGTGCGGATGAGCTCGACGGCGTCGTCGAGATAGTCGATGCTCGACGCGATCAGTACCGGTTCGGTCTCGGCGATGATCGGTTGCAGTTGGGTGAGCGGCGCGCTCGTCTGGAGCGGCACGGAGCGGCGCCGAGTTGCGTCAGCGCGGTGTCGACGACGGTGTAGTCGACGCTGGTGAAGCCGAGGATGGCGACCCGATCGCCAGGCCGCACCGGTTGGTCGTGCGACGGCGGCGCTGAAGGCCTGGACGCGGTCCCAGAGCTCGCCGTAGGTGACGGTGGCGAAGCGCGGCTGCAGCTTGGCGACCGTTCGGCCCGACGCGTCGGCGACGTATTCGACTGCGCGTTGCCCGACGGCGGGCCGGTCGGCGTAGCCCTCCAACACGGTGCGAACGACGTCGGGCAGACGCAGTCCGGGATGATTGGCGGCGGCACTGACCGCTTCGTCGGGCTTTGCGGCGGCGAACTGTGCGTCGTCGGAGTACAGGTCGGCGATGCGGCGCTCGAGGCGCGCTTCGCGAGTATCGGCGTCACGCTCTGCACGCAATCGCTCATCGTTCGACATGGGCAATCCTCTGGGTATTTCTCGGAAGAGCTGATGTGGAGGCTTCGCTGCCTCGCCACTCCGACATAACGTTAGCAAAACTAATGATATGCCCAAAGTTGCTGACCTGGGAGTTTCCTGTGGGGAATGGCACTCCACGGGCAATGGTTATACTGCCTAAGCAACTTGTCGAAGAGGAGACGAATGACCCGCACCAACGACGACACCTGGGATCTGGCCACCAGTGTGGGCGCTACGGCGACCATGGTGGCCGCCGCCAGGGCGATCGCGACCACCGCTGAAGACATCGACGACCCGTTCGCCGAACCCCTGGTCCGTGCGGTCGGAGTGGACTTTCTCACACGTTGGGCCACCGGTGAGATCAAAGCCGACGACCTCGACGTCGAGGGTTCCGGCTGGGGGTTGCAGCACATGCCCGCCGCGATGGCGGCGCGCACCCTCTATTTCGACGCGTTCTTCGCAGACGCCGCGGCGGCCGGGATCCGGCAGGCCGTGATCCTGGCCTCGGGTCTGGACGCCCGCGCCTACCGGCTGAGCTGGCCCGCAGGCATGACCGTCTTCGAGATCGACCAACCGGCGGTCATCGCGTTCAAGACGACGACGCTGGACGGCCTCGGCGCCCAACCCAAGGCCGAGCTGCGCACGGTGGCCATCGACCTGCGCGAGGACTGGCCGACGGCACTGAGGGACGCCGGTTTCGACGCCAGGCAGCCATCGGCTTGGATCGCGGAGGGTCTGTTCGGGTATCTGCCGCCGGATGCGCAGGACCGTCTGCTGGACGCCGTCACCGAGCTCGGCGCGCCAGGCAGCCGGTTGGCCAGCGAAGCCGTGCCGAACATGGCCGACTTCGACACCGAAGAGGCCAGGCAGCGGATACAGGCGGCCACGGCGAAGTGGCGTGACCACGGCTTCGAACTCGACTTCTCCGAGTTGGGCTTCGAGGGCGAGCGCAACGACGTCGGCGAGTACCTCGACGGCCGTGGCTGGCAGTCCGTCGGCACGCCGATGAGCGAGCTGCTGGTGACCAACGGATTCCCCGCCATCCCGCATCCCGACGACGAAGACCAGCGGATGACGATGAACGGCGTCGTCTACTACACGTCGAGGTTGCGCTGACTCACGCCGCGCGCCGCGCGGCCTTGATCTCGAGTTCGGCCTCGTAGGCGCCCTCGTCGCGGCCGAGGGCGACGGTGGCGGCCGTCATCGCCGCGATCGCGGCAGTCAGCGCGATGGCCTGGTACCGGCCCGCCTCGAGTTCCTCACCGAGCACGATGGCACCGAGGAAGACGGCGACGACGGGCTCGAGCACCAGCATCGTCGGCACCGTCGCATGCAGGGCGCCTGCGTGGAACGCGGACTGCTGCAACAGGGTTGCCACCACGCCGAGCACCACCAGCGCATACGGCGCGGGCGTAGCGAGCAAGCTCGTCGCGCCGCGTTGGTCCAGGATGTGCATGACGATCTTGGTCACGACGGCCACGACCCCGAACAGCACGCCGACGGCCACGCCCAACAGCGTGGCGCGCTGCCAGCCGCCGATCTTCACCGCCAGCACCACACAGCTCACGATGATCACGGCGCAGACGACCGCGACGACCGTCGCGACGGTCAGCGATGCCGGGCGCTCCTGTGGACCGGGCCGGGCGAGCAGCACGAACACCGCGAGGCCCGTCGTCAGGACGCCTGCCCACAGCCATTCACCGCGGGTGACGCGGCGGCCTGCCATCCGCGCGCTCATCGGCAACGCGAACAGCAGTGCCGACACCAGCAGGGGTTGCACGAGGATCAGTGAACCCTTGATCAGGGCGAGCGCCTGGAAGGCGTAGCCCGCCACTGCCGCGGCGGTGCCTGCCCACCAGAGCGGGCGCCGTAGCAGCGTGGTCAACATGACGGCGCTGACGCCCTGGTCCGACGGCACGTCGATGGTGGCCCGCTGACGCACGACGATGCCGATGGCCATGAACACGGCAGCGCACAATGCGAAGAGGACGACGAGCCCCTGCGCCACCAACGTCCTCGACATCCCTTCATCGGTCATGCGACGGCACCGTCGATACCTGCCGCCTACACCGTAGAGGCTGCCGTCAGCCGGCTTCGACTCGCGCGTCCTGCTCGACCCGCGCGGCGGGATCCAGTTTGTCGTTCACCTTGGCCACCGCGTCGTCGACCCGGGTCACCGCGGCATCACAAAGGTCACGAACCTTGTCGCCCGCGGTGTCGACGTCGTCGGCCGCACTGCGCAGATGGGCCCGCACGTTGAGGCGCAGCCGCTCTCCCCTGGCGCGCAGGCGTTGACGCAGTCGGTCGTCGACCTCGACGGTGACGTAGGGCAGTAGCTTGATCCGCATATCGGCTCCCCATCGTGACGGATGCCACCAGCGTAATGGCAGCGCCGTGGGTAGGCCGTTTCCTGGCAGGCGAATGCCGTCAATAGGCCTAGGCGTCGAGCTCCATCTCGCCCATCTCCGACCAGCCGGTGGCGTCGATGGTCTGGCTGATGATGTGCGGCCTCGAGGCGAGCGCCTGCGGGGCGTTGGCGAGGAACGTCTTGAAGTGCTCGCTGGTGACGTGTTCCTTGCCCGCGTCACCGTCCCGGAAACCCTCCACCAGAACGTATTCCGATGGGTCCTCCAGGCTCCTGGACCAGTCGAACCACATGTTGCCCGGCTCGGCGCGGGTGGTCTGCGGTGAAGTCGGCGACCAGGTCGGGGAAGCCGCTCCGTCCACTCTGGTTTGGTCTTGAACTTGACGACTATGAAGATCATCGGGGCATGATTCCTTCGGTCAGGGGGTCAGGATCGCTCGGCCACGCACGTTGCCTGCGTCGAGATCGTCGATGGCGGTCTGGAAGTCGTCCAGCCGGTACTTCTGGGTGTGCAGGTGCACCGCGCCGCGGGCGGCCAGGGCCATCAGGTCGCACAGGTCGTTGTAGGTGCCGACGAGATTGCCGATGAAGTTGATCTCGGTGGAGATCGACGTCGATGGTCGGCACGTTGATGTTCTCACCGTAGCCGACGACGTGGTAATCGCCTGCCCGCCTCAGCATCTGTACGCCCTCACTGGTGGCGCCGCCCTCTCCGACGAAGTCGACCACCGTCTCGGCCCCGTTGCCACCTGTCAGCTGGAGCACCTGGTCGACCTGCGTGCCGTCGGCGATGACGCCGTGATCCGCACCGATCGCCTCGGCCAGCTTCAGGGCGTCCGGGTTTCGGTCGACGACGATGAGCTCGGCAGGCGAGAGCGCCTTGAGCACCTGGATGCCGATGTGTCCAAGACCTCCGGCGCCGATGACGACGCACTTGTCGCGTGGGGTCAGCCTGCGGGCGGCCTTGGCGGCGGCGTGATAGGCGGTCAGGCCCGCGTCGGCGAGTGCGGCGACGTCGGCCGGCTCGAGAGCGTCGTCGATCTTGACCACGCTGCGGGCTGATGTCTTGAGGTACTCCGCGTAGCCACCGTTGGTGTCGATGCCGGGAAACGCGTTGGCCTCGCAATGCACGTCTTCACCGGAGCGGCAGGCCCGGCACAGCCCGCACGTGATCAGCGGGTGCAGGATGACCTTGTCGCCCTCGGCGACGTTGGTCACCGCCGCGCCGACCGCGTGCACCCAGCCGGCGTTCTCGTGCCCGATCGTGTACGGCAGCTGGACTTGCGACTTCTCGGCCCACTGGCCCTCGAGGATGTGCAGATCGGTGCGGCATACTCCCGCCCCGCCGATCTTGACGACGACGTCGAACGGACCCGTCGGGTCGGGAACCGGCACCTCCTTCATTTGGAGGTTCTCGTGATAGCCGACGACCTGGACGGCTCGCATGGTGCTCATCGGTGAATTCCTTCCTTGGGGGTGCGCGTGACGGTGGACAGTGCGACGAAGGCCGGGGCCTCGTCGGCGTACCGGGTCTTCAGTAGGCCGCGGCAGAAGTGGGCATTGCCGTCGATGGAGATCCGGGTGGAGCGGGCGCGACGCAGCGTCATGGCAACCGCATCGGCCGCGTATCCGCGCCCGTCGTGGTCGACCATCACCAAAGCATCTGCCGTCGTCGATAATCCAAGGTTGCGTCTGCGCTTGAGCAGGGCAGACTTCGCATCATCGTCGGGTAGATCGTCGAGTCGTACCTCACCGAGGGACGACTCCTGGCGGTCCGGGTCGGCCCGAAGCAGACCGGTCAGGCATCGTTCCATCGCCGCAGTGTGCGCCTTGCGGCGGAAGGTCTCCCGCAGATCGTCGAGGGACTCCTCGGCTTCGTGTCGGAACGTGCCGCGGTATCCGGCATCGGCGGCCAGGCCCGCGTTGATGATGGACGAATCGTGGTGGTCGTCCAGCTCGACGACGACGCGTCGCGTCCAGTCCAGCTCGGTCAGAACGTCTTTGGCATCCGACGCCATCAGGTAGGCGAAGTTCGGCGAGCAGAACGACGTCGGCAACCGTAGGTGCACCTTCACGTTTCCGCTTGGTGTCACCACCACCGAGCGGACGAAGCCGAGGTCGGTGATCGGTTCGTCCAGCTCGGGGTCGACGACGGCGCCCAGCGCGTCGTACGCCGCGGAATCCCAACCTGTTTCGTGCCCCGCCCGGCTGCGTCCGACCATCTCAGGCCTCGACCAGATTGTCCGCACCCCGCGGCCCCACGGCGGGTTCGTCGGCGTCAGCCAGTTGCAGCTCCGCGGGCACCGGGATGTCGTACATCTTGGCCGCGTTCAGCCCGAGGATCTTCTTCTTCTGGTCGGTGGTGATCGGCGCGTACTCGGCCAGCTCGGCGGGGATCTGGAAGTCGACGAACGCCTCGACGAGCCAGCGTGGCGTCCAGATCGCGTAGTCCGAGGAGAACTGGATGCGGTCCTCGCCTATCCAGTAGAGGAGCTCGCCCATGATCTGCCCGAAGTACTTCGGCCGGGTGTGGATGAACGGCATCGCCACCGCGAGACCGGCGTGCACGTTGGGTTCCTGGGTGGCGATCCAGCAGAAGTCCTCGAGGCGCGGCAGACCGCAGTGCTCGACGATGAAGTTCAGGTCGGTGAAGTCCGACGCCACGTGGTCGACGTCGGCCACGTCGAACGCGTCGCGGTCCAGCGGCCGGATCGTCGGGCCCTTGTGCACGTGAATGTTGCGCACTCCGAGTTCGCGGCACGCCTCGAAATAGCGGTAGGCCCATGGATCGTCGAGCCGCCAGCCACGGGACTCGCCGTGCCACTCGGCGGTGTAGAGCTTCACGCCCTTGAGGCCGAACTTCTTGACGTCCTCGCGGAACTGGTCGAGGCCTACCTCGCCGTTGCGGGGGTCGAAGTTGTGGTTGTAGGTCAGCTTGTCGGGATGGGTCTTGGCGAGCTGGGACGCCTCGTCGGTCTGGCCGAAACCCTTGTAGTAGAACTCGCCGAGCGCGGCGGGCTGGAAGATCGCGTGATCGACGTAGCCGTCTTCGAAGAGGTCCTTCATCAGGCGTTCGCCGCCCTGGTAGAGGTAGTCCTCGTAGCTCCACACCTCGGACTCCGGGGACAGGTTGCGGTGGTAGTCGTAGAAGCAGTCGATGAACTGCTTGCCGTGGATGTTGCGCTGGTTCTCGGGCCTCGCGTCCCACAGGGCAACGTGGGCGTCGACGATGAAGTAACTGGTGTCGTCCTTGCGGTACATGAGCGGGCTTCCTCCAGACCGAAACGTGTGACGGCTGTCACAACCTGCCGCCGAGCCTAGATTCGCACCGTCGGCCTGCCGAGGGGGCGAACGTCTCAATGTGAGACGCCCGATCGCCGCATCGGCCCAGCGCGGCTGTCAGGCTCTGTAACGTGGATCACAGGAGGAGCAGCGTGCCGCCAGGACTGCCGGAGCGAATCGAACTGCACCGCGTGCAGACGCGTGAGGACGTCGCGGTCCCGCGCCGATTGCTTGCGTCCTGGCAGCGCAGCGAGGACTACGGCGTTTCCCTTGAGTCGGTTGACCCGGTCTTCACCGGCACCGGCGACCTCGGCTCGCTGTTCCATCAGTGCGGCAGTGAGGTTCTGCAGGATCTGCACCGCACCCTGGCCAACGAACCGGTCGGCCTCATGCTCACCGACGCGGAGGGCGTGGTGCTGTCCCGCCTCAGCGGGGACCGGGCCCTCTTGCAGGCGCTCGACGCCGTCCACCTCGCGCCGGGCTTCGCCTACTCGGAGCGCGACGTCGGCACCAACGGCCTCGGCCTTGCGCTCACCGACCGCGTTCCGACGCTGGTCCGCGCCGATCAGCACTATTCGCTCAGCCTGTGCACCTTCACGTGCGCGGCCGTGCCGGTCCTCGACCCCGAGACGGGCCGACTCGAAGGCTGCGTCAACCTGACCACGTGGTCGCGGTCGTCGAGTGATCTGCTGCTGGCACTCGCCCGATCGGCCGCGAGCACGACGGCCGCGTTGATGCTTGCCAGGTCCAGCGGCAGGCACCACCGGCCCACGCCCCGCGGTCAGGTGTTCCGCGTGGAGGTGCCCCGCGCCGAGCCCGGCTCCGGAACGCTGCACGCGTTGTCCGATGCCTGGAATTCCGCGGTCGGCCGCGCCGAGCGGGCAATGGCGGACGGCCGCATCGTCGCCGCGGTCGGCGAGCCGGGGTCGGGACGGTCGACGGCGCTGGCGCAGGCGGCGCGTCACACCTACCCGCGCGACCGCATCCTGTCCGCCACCGCGCCCGCCCCGACGGACGCCCAGACCTGGCTGCAACTGTGGACGCCCGAGCTGGGCAAGGCGCATACCGCGGTGATCGTGCGTGACGTCGACCTGCTGCCGGGGTGGGTCGCCGAGCAGCTCCGGGATCTGGTCGGGCGCGGCGGAGAACCGGCGGCGGTGCCGTTCGCCGTCACCGCCGAGCGCTTCGACGCGATCCCGCGGGCGCTGGCCGGTCTGGTCGACACCGTCGTGACCATCCCGCCGCTGCGGGACCGGCCCGATGACGTGCCGCCGCTCGCCGATCACATCGCCAGGCGGATGCGCGGCAGGGACGTCGACTTCACGCCGGCGGCGACGCGGGCACTGCGCAACTACGCCTGGCCGGGCAACGTCGACGAGCTCACCAGGGTGGTCACCGATGCGGTGGGTCGCGCCGACACGGTCGACGTCGCGATCCTGCCTGCTGAGGTGCTGGCAGGCGGCGGCAGGCACCTGTCGAGGATCGAGGCGTTCGAGCGTGGCGAGATCGTCCGGGTGCTGAGCATGCGGGGCCTCAAGATGGCCGATGCGGCAAGGGAACTCGGTATGAGCCGGGCAACGCTGTATCGGAAGATCACGCAGTACGACGTCGCGGTGCCTCGCGACCGGCACTGACTCAGCCCACCGCCACTGCCATGGGGTGGTAGCGCCCCGGCTCACCGCGTCCCGCGCCTCCGGCGCACCATATGGGTCATGGACATCAACTTCACCGGCAAGGTCGTCGTCGTCACCGGCGCGAGCAAGGGAATCGGCCTGGCCGTAAGCCAGGCGTTCGCCGCCGAAGGCGCGCACGTCATTGCGGGTGCCCGCCGCAACACCGCCGAGCTGCAGGCGCTCGAGGCCGCCGGCTCCGCCACCTTCGTCGCCGCCGACCTGTCCACACCGGACGGGCCACGCGCACTGATCGCGGTGGCTGCAGAACGCGGAGGCATCGACGTCCTCGTCAACAATGCCGGCGCGGTCACGCCGCGCTTCGACGGCATCCTCTCGGTCGGCGACGATGACTGGGACGCCGCACTGTCGGTGAATTTCCTGTCCGCGGTTCGCACCACGCGGGAGGCGATTCCACACATGCTGACCCGGGGCGGCGGCTCGGTCGTAATGATCGGCTCGGTGAACGCGACGCTGCCCGAGTGGAACATCGTCGACTACAGCGCGACCAAGGCCGCCCTTGCCAGCTACGCCAAGAGCTTGTCGAAGGAGTTCGGCCCGAAGGGCATCCGGGTGAACACCGTCAGCCCCGGCCCCGTCTCCACCGATCTATGGCTCGGAGACGGCGGGGTGGCCGCACAGTTCGCCACCGTCAGTGGCTCCACCCCCGATGAGATCGTCGCCTCAGCCGTCGCGGGTAGTGCGACGCAGCGGTTCACCACCCCGCAGGAGGTCGCCGACCTCACGCTCTTCCTGGCGAGCGAGCTCTCGGCCAACACCACGGGCGCCGACGTTCGGATCGACGGCGGCTACGTCACGACCATCTAGGCTCACCTTGCGAGGGGGTTCCGCACATGACCGACATGGCCGCGCTACTGGCGCACCGCCGGGGCGGACCAGAGGTGTTGGCCTTCGACCGGGCCCCCGTTCCGGTGCCGGCTCACGGGGAGGTGTCGATCGCCGTGCACGCGGCGGCGATCACGTTCGACGAGCTGGCGCCGCAGGAGACGTGGCTGCGTGACGGCGCCCAGGTCCCCGGACTCGGTGCCGCTCCCGTAATCGATGCGTGCACAGATGATTTGGTAGTGACTTGGCCCGGTCTACGACGTGGTCATCGACACCGTCGGCGGGAAGGCCGAGGCCTCGGGGATGGTCGGGCGGCGTTCGAGGGCGGTCGCCGCGCGCACCGCCGCCCCGGCACGACGGTACTCATCGTCCGCGACCAGTAAAGGGAGACAACGATGTACGACCTCGACAAGACCATCCTGGCGCGTCGGTCGTCACGTCTCTACCTCCGGGACAAGCCGGTACCGCGGGAGCTCGTCATCGAGGCCGTCGAGCTCGCCATCCACGCGCCGTCGAACTCCAACGTCCAGCCATGGCACGTGGTGTTCGCGTCCGGTCCGGCCCGCGACCGGCTCGTCGAGGCACTGCTTCTGGAGGCTCGGTCGAAGCCGCCGAAGGTGCCTCCACTCCCGCAGGCATTCGCGAGCGCGCGCAGCGACCTCGGTGCCGCCGTATACGGCTCGATGGGGATCGCCCGCCACGACTCGGAGGCCAGAAAGGTTGCCGTGCTTCGTAATTGGGAGTTCTTTCGCGCGCCGCTGGCAGGCATCGTCTGCATGCACCGTGACCTGGACTACGTGGACAGCGTCGGTGTCGGCATGTTCCTGCAGACGCTGGTTCTCGGGCTGACGGCGCGGGGTCTTGGGACGTGTGTGCAGGTGTCGATCGCCGGCTACCCCGAGACGATTCGAGAGCACCTCGGCATCGGCGAGGAGATGCGCATCCTGTGCGGGATGTCCATCGGCTACCCCGATCCCGGCTTCCCCGGCAATGCGCTGCGAGTGCCGCGCAACCCGCTACAGGACAACGTCGTGTTCGTCGACAGCTGAGCAGAACGGACTTGAGACAGCCGGTGCGCCGCCGCGTAGCGTCGAAACCATGACCACGCTTGCAGACAGCAGAGTCGCCTCGGCTCTCGACCGGATGTACACCGAATCCCGCGATCAGATGTCCACCCTGCGGGAGCGCTTCGACGGCTTCGACATGTCGTCGGCGACCGCACAGGAACGCGCCGATGCGCTCAGCGACGTGTACATGCCCGTGACTCCGGAGGCAGGTCGGCTGCTCTACGCGCTGGTGCGGGCCACCCGCCCACAGACGGTCGTCGAGTTCGGCATGTCGTTGGGGCTGTCCGGGATCCACCTGGCCGCGGCGGTGAAGGACAACGGCAGCGGCCGCGTCGTCACGACGGAATTGAGCGCCGCCAAGATCGCGACGGCGAAGCGGAACTTCGGCGACGCCGGGGTCGACGACGTGATCACCGTCCTTGAGGGCGACGCGATGGCCACCCTCGGCACCGTGGACGGTCCGGTCGACTTCGTCCTGCTCGACGGCTGGAAGGAGTTCTACCTGCCCGTCGTGAAACTGCTCGAGCCCAAGCTGACGCCTGGCGCGCTGCTCGTCGCCGACAACACCAACATGCCAGACACGCAGCCCTACCTCGACTACGTACGGGATCCGGCCAACGGGTACGTGAGCGTCAACTTTCTGGCCAGGGACACCGACAGCATGGAGATCAGCTGCCGGGTCTAGCGCTCGAGAGGGTGCAGCCCGGTCACACCGCGTCGGCGCCCAGCGCGGCCAGATTCTGGACGGACCGTTCGACGTCGGAGCGCAGCAAGCGGGCGACGAGTGTCCCCACCGGCCCGTTGAGAAGTGCCCCCGACAGGTCTGCGACCAGGTGAAAGGTCGAGCCGGGCCGTTCGTCGGTGATCGCCATCTTCAGCGATATCCGCACCCCGCCACGACCCCTGCCGCACATCTCGATGCGCTTGGGCGGATCGTAGGCGGTGACCTCCCAGTGGATGGTGTTCCGAAATCCCTTGACCTTGATCAGTGAGGACACCGTGGTGCCCTTCTCGATGACGTCTGGCACCGCACTCTTCCAGCCGCCGAAGATCGTCAGCCACTCGGCGAACCGGTCCAGGTTGGATGCCAACGCCCAGGCCTGTTCGGGCGTGAGGTCGGAGGACACGGAGACGTCGACGCTTGCCATCCCCCCTCTCTACCCGCCGATGCCGCCGCGCAACCCGGCGAGTCCGATTCCGGCTGCTACGCGGTGGGTGTGGCGCCGAGCACGCGCTGCAAATCCGGCTTCATCGCCTGCAGCTGTGCGCCCCAGTAGCCCCAGCTGTGGGTGCCGTCATTCGGGAAGTTGAACACCGCGTTGTGACCGCCGGCAGCGATGTACTTCTTCTGGAAGTCCCTGTTCGTGTTGATCGTGATGTTCTCCAGGAACTGCGCGCTGTACAAGGTGCCGAAGTCACCGCCGGCGTCCAGGTCCGACGACGCGCCGTTGCCGCAGTAGACCCAGACCGCGGTGTTGTTGGCGACCAGCGTTGCGACGTTGACCATCGGGTCGTTTCGCTGCCATGCCGGGTCGCCCGACGTCCCCCACATGTCGGTGGCGTTGAACCCGCCGGCATCCTTCATCGCGAAGCCGATCATGGTGGGCCACAAGCCTTCTGACGGGTTCAGGAACCCGGATAGCGATCCCGCGAAGATGAATTGTGCGGGATGCCAGATCGCCAGCGTCAACGCCGCACCGCCCGCCATCGACAAACCGACGACGGCGTTGCCTGCCGGCGCGATCCCCTTGTTCGCCGCCAGCCAGGCGGGGAGTTCCTGGGTCAGGAACGTCTCCCACTTGTAGGTCACGGTGCCTGCGCTGCCGACCGCGGGCCGATACCAGTCGGTGTAGAAGCTGGACTGTCCGCCGACGGGCATCACCAGCGACAGACCCGACTGGTAGTACCACTCGAACGCCGCCGTGTTGATGTCCCAGCCACTGGCGTCGTCCTGTGCGCGCAGCCCGTCGAGCAGGTAGACCGCGTGCGGGCCGCCGCCCTGGAACTCGACCAGTATGTTGCGGCCCATCGACGGGGAGGGCACCTGCAGTTGTTCTACCGGCAGGCCCTCACGCGAGTACGCCCCCGCCGTGGGCACGGGCCCGGCGATCCCGACGAGTCCTGGGACCATCACGACGGCCAGTACGGCGGCGCTCAACCGCCGTACCCAAGCTCGCCGACTCCTCTGAACGTCCGTCTTCAACACCGGCAAACCCCTTCTCACGTGCTGTCATCCGAAAGCTAACAGCGGCCAGGACTGGCTCACTTCGGCCACGCCCGCCCGTAATCGCCTCGTTATCAAGGTTTTCGACGCACCCAGTTTCACGAATGCATGTGAGCCCACCCATCGTGGACTGTGAAACACACCTGAAAGACCTGTGAATCGCCTTACTTTGCCAACCTCGGGCTCATCACGACGGCAAGCTCATCGCACACAGACAAGGAGCTAGTCAATGCCATCTTCGGAACGCATCACGCGCCTGCTGGCAAGCGGCACGATCATCGTCGGCGGTCTACTCGGCGCGGCCCTGTTCGGCGGCGTCCCGTCGGCGCTGGCCGATCAGGATCCGGCCGCTGACCCGCCCAACTGCACCGCCGCCGACCTCGAGGGCGTCAGGGCGGGCGTCTCGGCCTCCACGTCGGCCTACCTCTTCACCCACCCCGACTTCAACTGGTTCATGACCAGTCTCGAGGGCCTCGACCGCGCGCAGACCGGGGCGAAGGTGAAGGACTACATGGCGGCCAATCCACAGGTCAAGAACGACATCACCGGCATCCGGCAGCCGCTGGTCGACCTGAAGAACCGCTGCGGCGCACCGCCGAGCCCCTAACCCACCCCGATCAGAGTTGCGGTGCGCCACCAGACCAGCGCGGCGAACAACACCAGCGCCGCGACGCTGACGCCGGCTTGGACGAGGTTCCGGTGCGCCCTCGGTGCGTAGGCGTAGGCCGCCCCGATCGCCGCGCCGGCGATCAGTCCGCCGACGTGGCCCTGCCAACTGATGGGCTGTGACCCCATCGCCGGCGCCAGGAAGGTGAAGGCGAGGTTGAGCACGATCAGCCCGATCACCCACTTCACGTCGATGTTCAGCCTGCGAGCGAGGGCGAAGGTGGCCCCGAACAGTCCGAAGATGGCGCCAGAGGCACCGGCCGTTGCAGTGTTGATCGGCGACAACAGGTAGACCAGGACGGAACCGCCGAGTGCGCTCAACACGTACAGGGCGATGAATCGCGTTCGGCCCAGCCAACCTTCCAGCTGCGGGCCGACCACGTACAACGCCCACATGTTGAACAGCAGGTGCGGCACGCCGTAGTGCAGGAACGCGGAGGTCAACAACCGGTACAGGTCGCCGTACGCCACGGCGGGCGTCCACAGCACCAGCTGGAGTTCCAGGTCCTTGGACGCGGTCTGCAGGACGAACATCGCCACGTTGATCGCGATCAACGCGTAGGTGACCACCGCCGTGTTGGTCCGCCCGCCCCCGAATGCGGTCTTCGGCTGCGCGACGGTGCGGCCTCCCTCACGCACGCAGTCGACGCACTGGTGCCCGACGGCGGCCACCCGCATGCACTCGGGGCACACCGGCCGCTGACAACGGGCGCATTGGACATAGGTCTCTCGCCCAGGGTGCCGATAGCAGCTCGGCGCCGTACCCGGCAGCGGGTTGTACGGGGTGCTCACACGTCCACTCTGGCAGGTCAACGGCAGGGCGCGCACGCATGCCACCGCCGGGACGGTTTCGCGGGTTCGGCCAGAACCGCCACGACGCCACTGCCCGGGCCGCAACGGCCGGTGAAACCACGCCGCACCTGTCATCGGAAGGTCACCCAGCGTGTCGCCCGCCGCCTCCGCCGTGGTCAGCTGGTCGGCTTGCGCCGCTCCGCCAACAGAGGTTGGACCACGATCAGATAGCTCAGCAGCACCACCACAGGCGCCGCCAGGGGCACCCACGGCACGCTCACCGTGATCACCGACGCGCCGAGCGCGACCGCGGTAAGACTCAGCGCGCCGACGATCGTGGGCGCCGCGCTCACCGATTCCACGTTCCGCGCGTGGCGCAGGACCAGGTACGCGGCGGCGGCCAGGCCGGCGAGCGCGGTGCCCATCGGTGGCGTGTCCGCGAGCATGGCCGTCACCACGCTCATCATCACGGCGAGGGTGGCGGCCCAGGCGAACCGGACGCCGAGCACCACCGCGATGGCTGCGGCGGCCGCCGCAACGAGCGAAACTTGCTGGGCCGCAATGGCACTCGCGGCGACCATCAGCAAACCGAACGCAGTGGACAGCGCGCGTCCTGCGATCAAGCCTGCGGGCGGCACGTCATCTCCGTCCCGAGACGCGGCGCCGGTGATCGGGCACCAGATGCATCACCTGGTCGAGCGGACCGTCACCGCGCCAGGCCACCACGTCGACGCCGACGGTGCCCATGTCGCGGTACATGAACGAACGCTGCAGCGTCCACATCCTGGCGATCAGCGGGTCCTGCTCGGCCTCGAACGGCGGGCCACCAAGAACGTCGACGGCCACCACGACGTGGCCGCGCCGGCACAGGTCGATGAGGGCCAACGCGAAGTCGGTGTCCAGCAGCGTCGAGAAGGCGACGACGATGGCACCCGACGGTACGGCCGCCTGCGGCGCCAGGGTCCCGGTCGTGTCCTCGAACCCGTCACCCGCGCCGAGCACCGCGTCGAGCACCCGGTAGAACTGCCTGCGCCCGATGTCGATGCCGAGCCAGCGGGGACGGTTGCCGAGGACGACGACGCCGGCCCTGTCACCGCTTCGCAACGCGTGCTGCACCACCTGAACCGCGCCGCGTACGGTCCGCTCGGTCGCTGCCGTCGCCGGGCCACGAGGTTGAAGAGACGAATCGACCAGGACCACCACGTCGGCGGCTCGTTCGCTCAGCCGCTCGGTCACGTGCAGCGCGCTTCGGCGCGCGCTGACCGGCCAGTTGACCGTGCGCAGCTGGTCACCCGGCACGTAGGTCCGGATGTTGCCGTACTCGACGCCGCGGCCGATGTGCCTGGTGAGGTGGGTGCCGAGCCGGTCGAGTAGCTCGATGCGGGGCAGCGCGGTCGACTGAGCGGGTGCGATCGGGAACACGAAGACGTGGGCCGCGGTCACGGTCGCCGCGCCGGTGAGCAATCCGCCGCGGGCCGACCCGGCCACCAGGACCTCGATCGGATAGCGGCCCCACCGATGTGCCGACGCCGCGATCACCACGCGCCCGGCTTCGTCGGCCGACACGTCGAGCGCCATGCCGTCGGGGGCGGCGACGGTGAGTTCGACCGTCGCCCCGTTGCCGGTCGTGGCCCATACCTTCAACCGCACCTGTTCGGCTTCGAAGCAGCGCAGCACGTCCGGCTCGGCGTGCACGTGCACCTCGGGCGGCGGCCGCTGCCACCGGATGGACGCCAGAACGCCGAGCAGCGGCGCAGCGAACGCGACCAACTGCCACGCCGACCCGAGCACCGCGCACCCCAGCGCAACGGCCGCGCAGGTCGCCAGGGCCCGGGCCAACGCCGATGCCTGCCAATGCAATTCGACCGGAGTCGATCGCACGTCGTTCACGTCGCGCCGCGGGTTCTCGGCACGGCCACCCGGCGCAACAGGTCTTCCACCACGTCCGAGCTGCGCACCTGCCGGACCCACATCTCGGGGCGAAGACTGATCCGGTGGGCCATCGCCGGTACCGCCAGTGCCTTCACGTCCTCGGGGATGACGTAATCGCGGCCGAGCAGCAGCGCGCGGGCACGGGCCAGCTGCACGATGTCCAGCTCGGCGCGCGGGCTGGCGCCGACCGCGATCTGCGGATGCTGCCTGCTGGCAGTGGCCAGCGACACCACGTACCGCAGCACGTCGTCGTGCACCGTCACCTGCTCGACCGACTCGCGCATGGCGAGCAGCGCGTGGGCATCGATGATCTGGTGCACCTCGGGTTCTGGTGAGCCGCGGTCGATGCGGCGACGGAGCATCGACAGTTCCTCGGCGTCGGAGAGATAACGCAATTCCAGCCGGATCATGAAGCGGTCGAGCTGCGCTTCCGGCAACGGATAGGTGCCCTCGTACTCGATCGGGTTGTCGGTGGCCAGCACGACGAACGGCGCCTGCAACCGGTGCGTGACGCCGTCGATGCTGACCTGTCGCTCCGCCATCGCCTCCAGCAGCGCCGCCTGCGTCTTGGGCGGAGTGCGGTTGATTTCGTCGGCCAGCAGCAGATTGGTGAAGATCGGCCCGTGACGGAACTCGAACCGGCCCGACTGCATGTCGTAGATGGTGGAGCCGAGCAGATCGGCAGGCAGCAGGTCGGGGGTGAACTGGACGCGCTTGAAGTCCAGGCCCAACGCCGCGGCGAACGACCGTGCGATCAGCGTCTTGCCAAGGCCTGGCAGATCCTCGATGAGGACGTGCCCGCGGGCCAGCACGGCGGTGAGGATGAGCGTCAGCGCCGGGCGCCTGCCCACCACGACACGCTGGATCTCGTCGAGCACCGCTTCGCAGTTGGCTCCCGTCGTGGTGGCTGCCTCGGCATGTTCGGTCATATCCGCTCCAACCGCTCCAGCACGTCGTTGAGTACGGCCCTGCCGGGCCCCGGCTGCAGTCCACCCGTTCGGTCCACGTTGTCCGGGTCCACCCACGGCCAGAGTTCCGCGCCGAAGACCATCAGAGCGGTGGCGTGAAATGCGCGCGGGTCCTTGGCCTTTCGCTGCCCGGAGGCCAGTTCGAACTGCCGGGCGAGCATGGGCCGTAGATGCTTGTCCCAGTCCGACCGGCTGGATTCCGAACGCTGCACCAGGGTTTCGGTCCTGGCCAGCCAGCGCCGCAGGCTCTGACCGGGATCGCGGGCGACCGACTCGTCGACCGCGGTCTTCGCGTCCCGCTCCAGCAGCCAGCGCACGGTCAGCAGGGCAAGCACCGTCGCCGCACCGATCGTCCACGGCACCAGTCGGCGATCTGGCAGCCGCAGTGCCAGCCCCGCGACGGCGGCGAGCAGGAAGATGCCGGCGACGACGAACTTCGTCATGCATCACTCCCGACTTCGGCCGCCGCGTGGCTGTTCCGCAGTTCCACCACGACCGATTGCAGCACCCGCACCGCGGCGTCGCGGTGGGCCTCGGTCATCACGTGCGGGCTGAACCGCGCCTCGTCGAACAGATCCACCAACTGCGTCGCACTGTCCGGTCCGAGGGCGTGATGTGCCACTGCGCGGGCCAGCACCTCGGAAGCGGTGTCGAAGTCCTGAGGCATGGCGTCGGGCAGCCGCGACAATTCGCCTTCCATCGCGGCATAACACGCGATGATCGCCCTTCGTGGTTCGCGGCTCGGATCTTCGACCTCGGCGAGGCCCACTTCCGCTGCGCGGACGAGGGATTCGGATGCGACACCGGATGCGACCGCGTCCTCGTAGGCGTCCGGTGGTGGTGCGGGCGCCACACCGCGACGTCGTCCGCGGGAGGCGACGACCGTGCCGACGACGAGGATGACCAGGAACGCCACGGTGGCCCCGTAGAAGGGCCCGAAGAGGTTCGTGCCGTCGGGGGGTTCACCTGGTTGGGTTGGTGGCTCGGCCGGGCTCGGTGTTGGTACCGCCTGGCTCGGCGCAGGCACCGCGGCGTCCGGCGGACCTACCGCCACCGTCGCGCCAAGCCGGTTCAGCACCATGACCGCCAGCAGCCACGCGACCACAACGCCGAACGCGATGACGAGCACTCGCCACGTCGGTCGCGAACGTTCACCTCGGAACCAGTCCGGCCCTCCGGAACGCTGTCGTGCAGGGGCCCTTCTGCTCCGCAGCCGGGCAATGACCGCGACCGCAACGACTCCGATCGAGGCGATGAGCAATCCGAGCACGAGGCCCGTGGCCGCGGGGTTCTCCGTCGTGCGGTCCCGCGCAGGCTCCTCGGCGCCGGGGACGTATCCGCGCAGCGCCACGGCGGCCATTGCGACGAGGACGCCAAGCGCAACGGCCGGGCCAACGGGCTGCTCGGCACCGTCGGTTGCGGCGGGGCCGTTCCCGTCCGTCCGGCGTGCCATCTCAGACCTCCTAGCGGCGCTGCGAGCAGCCGCTACGTGTTTCCCGATAGTAGGCCGCCCGTCGCGGCGCCTGACCGTGATCGCGCAACCACTTTGCGGTCAGCTGCCGGTAGCCCTGCTGTCCGACGCTGCCAGGTCGGGCATCGAACACGTGGTCGGCGTACGGCACGGCGACCAGCTCGACGTCCACCCCGGCCGCCAGGGCAAGGTCCGCGAAGCGGTACGTCCCCGCGGTCGGCAGCAGGTGGTCGGCGGCACCGAACAGGATGAGGGTCGGCGGCGCCGTCGCACCGAGGTGCGTGGCCGAGGTGATGGCGGCGTGCCGCTGCGGAAACTCAACCGGCGAGCCACCCGTGTACGCGGTGTTGATTGCCAGGTTCCCGCCGGCGGAATCGCCGCTGAGCGACAGCCGGGCGGGATCGCCGCCGTAGCGGTGCGCGTTGGCCGTCACCCACGTCAGCGCACACCCGAGCTGCGGCTGCACGACATCCCACAGGTGCCGGTCGGGAGACGACAGCGCGTAGTCGACGCTCACCACCAGCCAGCCGCCTTCGGCGAACCATCGGAGATCGGTGCCATGGGCGTCCCGGTCACCCGCGACGAAGCCCCCGCCGTGGACGAACACCAGCACCGCCGCAGGGGTTACCGTCGCGCGTGGTCGATAGATGCTGAGCCGCAACGGTTCTCCGTCGAACGTCGTGTAGGTCGCATCGGCATCGGGCGTCGCGGATCGCTCAGAGACGACGTCGAGCGTCTTGGCGAGATCTATGTCGGCGCCTGCGCTTTCGACGGCGGTCGTCATGCGCACGCTCACCACGGATCCGCCGACCACGGTGAGCACGGCCACGACGACGAGGACGGCTGCGAGCGGGCCTCGGTGCCGCCGCAGGAGAGACAGCGCCAACGCTCCCCCGGCCAGGGCCGCGATGATCACCCATGACATCACCGGAGGGACGAACCCCGCCGCCACGCCGACGTAGGGCACGCGGTGAACTGCCCCTACGTGCTCAGAGTTGCCGCGAACTTTACCGGGGCCGTTGGCACCCTCGACCACACGGGAAGGGCCGTGCCGGTCTCGTGTTCGGCGGACTCCGCTGTCACTCCTATGATCATGGCATGCGTGACAGCGCCGTCTACGCCGAAATCGTGACCCTCCGGGACCGTCGCAGGGCCCTGACGTTGTCCCCACTCGCCCTCGAGATCCACGTCCGCGCGGTCGACCACAGCGTCCACACCGAGTGCGCGGCGTTCATCTCCGACATCAGCCTGGACGGGATCGCCCCGGCTCGGATCACGACCATGGCCGCACTGGAGTTGTGTCTGGCCGAGGTGTGGCACCGCGCGAAGGACGGCTACGTGATCGCCGACGTCGACCTGATCGAGCACCTGTCGGTCAGCCGCACTCGGCGCCGCCTTCGCTCTGTCCTGCACCGGCTGTGGCGCGAGCTCAACAGCGAGCGCTTCATCCCGCTGTAATTCCACGACAGGCTCAGTTGCGGCTGCCTGCCTGTCGCATCCGGTTCAGCGCGGGGCGCAGGTGATGCGGCAGGGTCCGCGGGCTCCACTCACCGCGCTCCACCCACGCGCGAACCGTGGCCGCGTCGTCGCGGTCGTTGATCGGTCCGACCCAGCAGCCCGCGCCGACGGGAAGGCGTTGCTCCGAACACGGTTGCAGCAGCACCACGACACCGGGGCCATCGGGGCGCGAGGCACACGTGAGCTTGCCGAGCATGCAGCCCGTGGAGACCAGCACGCCGCGCGGACAGCGCCGGATCGCATCGCGCAGCTCGTCGAGGACCGAGTCGTTCTGAACAGCAGCACAACTGGTGCACACCACCAGGGTGAAGGCCCGGCGCGTGCCGGTGAAGGGCTTCTTCATGTCACCCCGAGGCGCGCGGCGCGTACGGCAGCAACGCCATCTCCCGCGCATTCTTGATCGCGGTGGCCACCTGGCGCTGCTGGCGGACGGTCAGACCGGTGACGGCGCGGGACCGGATCTTGCCGCGGTCGGAGATGAACAACCGCAGAGTCGCGGTGTCCTTGTAATCGACCTCGGTGACGCCGAGCGTCTTCATCAGGTTCTTCCTGATCTTCCTCGGCGCCAGTGGAGTCGGGCGCGTCCGTGGCGCGGATCTGGCCATCACCAGCTGGACTTCCGCACACCCGGGAGGTGGCCTTCGTGCGCAAGTTCGCGCACCCGCACGCGCGACAGCCCGAACTTGCGCAGATGGCCGCGGGGCCGCCCGTCGACAGCATCGCGATTGCGCACCCGAACCGGGCTGGCATCGCGGGCCACGATCTCGCGGCGCCGCTCGTTCTTGACGATCTTCGACTTCTTCGCCACGATCAGCGCTCCTCGCGGAAATCGACGTGGCGCCGGACCACCGGGTCGTACTTGCGCAGCACCATCCGGTCCGGGTCGTTGCGCCGGTTCTTCCTCGTCACGTACGTGTAGCCGGTGTCCGCGGTCGAGCGCAGTTTGACCATGGGGCGAATCTCGTTGCGCGTCATCAGATGCGCTGCCCCTCGCGGCGTAGCCGGGCTACGACCGCCTCGATGCCGTCGCGGTCGACCACCTTGATGCCCTTTGCGGTGATGCGCAGCTTGACCCGCCGGCCCTCGGACGGCAGATAGTAGGTCTTGGGCTGGATGTTGGGTGACCATCGTCGGCGGGTCCGGCGGTGCGAATGCGACACTGTGTTCCCGAAACTGACTGTGCTGCCGGTGATCTGACACTTCGCGGACATCAGGAAACCACCTCTCGATTGAGCTCTTATTGAAAATGATTTTCGACAAGCTTCGTCCGGGACTGTACCGTAGCGGGCGGCTTAATGACAATGATTACCAATAGGAGGGTCATGCGGACTCCGGTTCTGCTGGTGTCGGGCCAGGGCGACACCGACACCATGACGGGCGCATTGCTGCGCCAACCGGGAACCGCGGTGGTGGAGCACCGCTTCGACGGCCACGTCGTCAAGCGAGCGGTGATCCACCTCCGACACGGCGTGCTGACCGCGGCCGAGACGGCGCTGGAGCTCGCTCACGGCTGCGTCGCCTGCACGAGGCCATCGACCTGTTGCTCGAAGGCGTGGTCCGCACCCGTGGCCGCCTGTGGCTGGCGGGGAGGTCCGACCAGGCCATGTGGCTGGAATCGGCCGGGGGCGGCCTCCGCGTCAGTGCGGCCGGAAAGTGGTTGGCCGCCATGACGACCCAGGAGATGGCCTATGCGAACCCCGATCGGCGTGCCTTCGCGGACCTGATGTGGGATCCGCGTTTCGGCGACCGGCACACCGCGATGGCGATCCTGCTGTGCGGTGCGGACGCAGGTGAGATTCACGAGGCGTTGACCGACGCGCTACTGACCGACGACGAGATGGTCGAGACCGATCAGTGGACCGCCTACCCCGATCCGTTCGGCGAATGGCACGAGGACCCCTGCACGGACCCATCGGATACCCCAGCGGACGGGACCATGCACGACACCAACGAAGGAGGCCGACCGTGAAACCCGACATCCACCCCGACTACCACCCCGTGGTGTTCAAGGACGCCATCACCGGGGCTGCCTTCCTGACCTTCTCGACGGTCACGAGTGCGCGCACCATCGAGTGGGAGACCCCGAGCGGGGTCCGCCACTACCCTCTGGTGATCGTCGAGATCAGCGCCGATTCCCATCCCTTCTGGACGGGCAGGCAACGGTTGATCGACGCGGCGGGCCAGGTCGAGAAGTTCCACCGGCGTTACGGCCGCCGCACATAGACGTAGCGGTCATTCGGGTTGGCTACCACGGGTGTCCAATCGACGGAGCACCTGGTCCACGATGGCGGGATCGGTGCCGGATTCGCTGCGCGCTTCGACCACTTCGTCGCGGGCGGCGGCCAACAGCTCGTCCTTGATCGCGTTTATGGTGCCCACGTGAGTGGCATGATCGGCGTTCCGTTCGGCCGTTGCGTCGCGGAACCCGAGTGAGTGCCACATCCGGTCGGCGTTGTCCCTGGCCTGTTCGATCACCTCGACGTCGGCGTCGGCCCGCGTTCCGATTTCGTCGAGGCGACGGAAGCCGGCGTCGCGCGCCCTCCTGAGCAGCTGTTGCTCGAGTTCGTCGCGATCGTCGTCGGCCGCTCGGACTCCCAGTACCCGCACCAGCAGTGGCAGTGTGAGGCCCTGCACCAGCAGCGTTCCGACGATGACGACGAAGGCGATGAAGATCAGCCGGTCCCGCTCCGGGAACGCGGGTGGGCCGATGGGCAACGCGAGGGCCGCAACCAGCGTGACGACTCCGCGCATGCCCGCCCACGACGCCACCGTCATCTCCCGCCAGCCCACCGGTTCGGCGGCGTCACTACGTCTTCGCCGGAGCCGCTCGTCGAGGGTGGCGACGGGAAGATCCACAGGAACCGGATGACGATCACCGCCGCCGTCACGAGCAGCGCCTGCCCGATCAGTACGTCGAGGGGTCCCTCGACGTCCAGGGCAAGTGCCCGCAGTTCCAGTCCCACGAACGCGAATGACGCTCCAGCGACGAGGAGTTCGACGATCTCCCACATCGTCCCGGTGACGAGACGTGTCTGGGAGGACTCGGCGTCGCCCGACCGGCTCAGTGCGAGTGCGACGGTGACCACCGAGATGACGCCACTGCCATGCGCGGCGTCGGCGGCGGCGTACGCCGCGAAGGGCACTGCCAGAACGAGGGCGCTGCCCGCAGGATGCGGAGGCAGCCTGGTGATCAGCCAACGGGTGGCGACGGCAATGACGAGTCCGACGGTGACCCCGACCCCGACGGCGAGCGCCAGCGTGCCCGCGGCCCGCCACGGCGAGAACGCTCCGGTCATGGCCGCCAACACCGCAGCCTCGTAGAGCACCAGGGCGGTGGCGTCGTTGGACAGACCTTCGCCCTCGAGAATCGTGCGCAGCCGGTGCGGCAGCCGGAGCTCGTGCGCCACCGCCGTCGCGGCCACCGGGTCGGGCGGCGCCACCGCGGCGCCCAGCGCGACACCCGCCACCAACGGCAGCCCGGGCACCAGCGCCTGCAGCAGGACGCCCACCGCGAAGGCCGTGACACCGACGAGCGCGACCGCGAGCAGTCCGATCGCCCGGCGGTTGTCGAAGAACTCACGCCACGACGTTCGGCGAGCTGCCGCGAACAGCAGGGGCGGGAGGACCAGCGGAAGGATCAGGTCGGGATTGACCGACGGCACCGTGATCCCCGGGACGAACGCCAGCAGGAGACCGAACATCAGCAACGCAACCGGATACGGCACCCTCAAGCGTTCGGCGATTGGCGCCAGCACCACCGTGGCCATCAGCAGCCCCAGTAGCAACGTCAACGCACCCACGTCCGCACTCCCGTCGCCTCAAAGCCGTGGGGTGCGCATACCCGCATACACGGCACCGAACCCCTGCGGGGGCCGGGCGTCAGCTCTGCGGCAGCCGCACCACCTGGACGAAGAACTCGTCGATCTGCCGGACGGCGCTCATGAACTGATCGAGGTCGACGGGCTTGGTGACGTAGGCGTTGGCGTGCAGCTTGTAGCTCTTGAGGATGTCCTCCTCCGCCGAGGACGTCGTCAGCACGACGACGGGGATGTGGCAGAGGTCGGCATCGTTCTTGATCTGCTCGAGCAGCTGACGGCCGTCGTACTTGGGCAGGTTGAGGTCGAGCAGGATCAGATCGGGCCGTGGCGCGTCGGCGAAGGCACCTCGCCGGTAGAGGAAGTCCAGTCCCTCCTCGCCATCGTGCGCGACGTGAAGGTTGTTCTTGATCTTGTTGTGTTCGAACGCCTCTCGCGTGATCAACTCGTCGCCGGGATCATCCTCGACGAGCAGCACGTCGATCGCTCGGTCAGCAGGTGTCATTCGTGTGATCCTTCCAGAACGGCCGCCGGCTCTTTCTCCGATACGGCTTCGGGCACATCGGGGCGTGCGGGCAAGGTGAAGTCGAACCGGGTTCCCTCGGTGTAGCGACGTGTCGATCGAGATGGTGCCGCCGTGGTATTCGACGATCTTCTTGCACAGCGCCAGCCCGATGCCGGTTCCGCTGTAGACGTCGCGGCCGTGCAGGCGCTGGAAGATCACGAAGACCTTGTCGACGAACTCGGGTGCGATGCCGATTCCGTTGTCCGACAACGTGAACACCCAGTCGCCTTCGCGGTCGCCCGGATCCTGGCGCGCACTCGATGACGATCCGGGGCTCGACTCCTTCTCTGCGGAACTTCACCGCGTTGCCGATCAGGTTCTGCCACAACATGCGCCAGCAGGGTCGGGTCTCCGACCACCGTGGGCAGCGAGGCCGGCCGGACGATCTCGGTGCCGGACTCGTCGATCGCAGTGGTGAGGTTGGCCAGCGCGGCGTCCAGCGTGGCGTCGAGGTCGACCTCGTCCTCGGTGGTGTTGAGCCTGCCGACGCGGGAGAAGGTGAGCAGGTCGTTGATCAGCACCTGCATGCGCTTGGCGCCGTCGACCGCGAAGCCGATGTACTCGGCGCCGCGCTCGTCGAGTTTGTCGCCGTAGCGCTTCTCGAGCAGCTGGCAGAACGACGCTACCTTGCGCAGCGGTTCCTGCAGATCGTGGGACGCGACGTAGGCGAACTGCTCGAGTTCGGCGTTCGACCTTCGCAGTTCGACGGTCTGCTCGTCCAGTAGCGCGCGGGCGCTCTCCGCCGTCTCGAGGTCCGCCACGATCCGCTGCCGCATGTTCTCGACGTCGGTGGCGATGCGCCGAATGTCCTTGGGCCCCTGCGGCACGATGCGTTCACCGAAGTTGCCCTCGGTGATGCGCCTGCACGATGCCGCGAGCGTCGCCAGCGGCCGGGTGATCGCACCGCGGACCAGCAGCGCCAGCACCGCCGCCATCAGGAAGAAGACGGCGACAATGGCGATCAGCACCCGGTCGCGCCAGTCCCGCACCGCGTCGAGTTCGGCCAGCCCGGCCGCCCGCGCCGCGTCCAGGTGCTGGTTCTGTACGTCGAAGAGCCGCCGGATGCCATCGAACTCGGTCTTGCCCCGGTCGACCGTCGCGCCATCCACCACCCCAGGCGCTCCGGGCCTGATGCTCGCGATGAGCGGCTCGGCGTAGTTGGCGCGCCAGTTCGCCGCCGCCCGCTCGAGCGCGTTCACGTCGGCGATCAGGTCGGGTCGGTCGCCGAGCCGCTGCCGGATGACGTCCGCAGCGGCCTTCTCCGCTTGTTGCCCTTCGTAGTACGGGTCGAGGAATTGCCGGTCCGCGGATATCGCGTACCCACGGGTGGCGGTCTCTTGATCACGAAGTGCCCCTTGCAGCCGGTAGGCGGCCACGCGCGCCGGCTGGATGTCGTCGATCAGCCCGCGCGATACCTTGTCGGTCTGGTTGAGCAGCACCATCCCGGTGATCGCCCCCGCAAGCACCAACACCCCCATGATGCCGAGCACCAGGTTCTGCCAGCCCTGGACGGTGAACTGAAACCCTCGTTCCAACTCTCGTCATTCGGCCGTGCGCTCCACGCGTACCACCGCGATGTCATCGGTGAGCCCACCGTGCGACTCGGCTCGCTCCTCGGCACCGTCGATCAACGCGTCCACGAATTCCGGCCCCGGCAGCGTCGCCAATGAGCGGGCCAACTCGAGAAGGCCTGATTCGCCCAGCCGTTCGTTGCCGCGTACCGGAGTGCCCCTCGAACATGCCGTCGGTGAGCAGCAACAGCCCGTGACCCTCCGGCAACTCGAAGCTCGCTGAGTGGCCAGTCGGTGCCGTTGAGGCCGAGCGCAGGACCGGCGGGGGGCTCCAACCACTCGACCCCGTTCGGCCCGTGCAGCAACATGCCGGGGTGCCCGGCGCGGACCACGTTGAAGCGCAGGCTGTCGGGTGCGAGCGCCACGCTGAGCACCGTCGCGAAGATGCCGCTGCCCGGGCTCTCGGCGCGAAGTATCCGCTCGAGCTGCCGCATCCGTTCGTTGCCGCGCAGGCCCGCGAACGTGAGCGCCCGCCAGCCGATCCGCAGTGCGACACCCAGCGCGGCAGCGTCGGGCCCGTGTCCTGCCACGTCGCCCACCATGACGTGGACCGTGCGGTCCGGAGTCTGGACGAAGTCGTAGAAGTCGCCGCCGAGCATGGCGTTCCGGTGACTGGGCCGGTACTGCGCGACGATGTCGACCCCAGGGTCGTCGAGCAGCAGCGGCGTGGGAAGCAGCCCTCGGGCCAGGCGGGCGTTCTCCTGAGCCGTCATCTGACTCGCGTGCAGTTCCACCGCGGTCAGCTCGGCGCGCTTGCGCTCGATGGCGTACAGCACCGCGCGGCGCAGCATCTCGGGTTCGACGCGACCCTTGACCAGGTAGTCCTGGGCGCCCGATGCCACCGCCGAGACCCCGAAGTGCTCGTCGGTCAGGCCGGTCAGCACGACGACGGGTACGTTGTCGTCCCGCTTGGCGATCCGGTCGAGGGCACTGATCCCGTTTGCGTCCGGCAGGTTCAGGTCCAGCAGCACGCAGTCCGGACGCCGCGCTGCGAGGGCGCGCTCGGCGTCGGCCATCGACTGCGCCCACACCACCCGCATGTCCGCGTTGGCGTCGGCGATCAATTCTTCGACCAGCAGCGCGTCGGCCCGGTCGTCCTCGACCACCAACAGCGACAGCGGTCGGCTCGGGGCAGCCGGGTCAGTGCCGGGTCCGACCATGGACATCCGTTCGAGGAGCACTAGTCACAATGGCTCGACAATACCCAGGCCGGTCGTCGCGAATGCCATTGACGGCTCCGTTGGTGTCGTCACCCGAGCGCCTGATCGTCACGGATGCCGTGATAGATGCCACGCCGGATGAACCACGCCATCAGAATGCGCTCGAACGACCATGCGGGGAACCGGACGGCACCTCCGTTCGGGGTGAACACTTCGAGGCCGTCTCGTTGGATGCCGATCACCGAACCCCAGCGCCGCTTCGGGGCGCGGTACGAGCGCATGGGGCGGCCCTCGAATTCGGCGAGCACGTTGTGGGCGAGCAGCCCGTCGGCCCTGTTGCGCGCCGAGCTTCGAAGGGGGTCTGTCGCGGCGACGTCCCCGACGGCGAAGACACCGGGACGGCCGGGCACCCGCAGTTCGGGGTGACGCGGACGAAGCCGTTGGGACCGTCGGCCATGACGTAGCGTTGCCGGTGTGCCGGAGATACGACGACGGGTCTTCAACGCTGCCGTCACGCGGTTCTGGGGTCTCGCCGCGCCCGCGTATGACACCCAGGTTCTCCAGCGCTGGGTCTATCGGCCCGCGCAGGATGAGGTGGTCGCGATCCTGCAGGCGGCCGGCTCCCTCAGGATTGCCGACATCGCTTGCGGCACGGGCATTCTCGCTGACCGCATCGCACGGGAACTGCATCCCGACGAGGTCTACGGGGTGGACATGTCCGACGGCATGCTCGCGCAGGCGAAGGCCCGGTCGTCTCGGGTGCAGTGGTTGAAGGGGCCCGCGGAACGACTGCCGTTCGACGACGGCGCGCTGGATGCGGTGGTCACCACGTCGGCGTTCCACTTCTTCGACCAGCCGGCGGCCCTCGCCGAATTCCACCGGGTTCTCGTCCCAGGCGGTCTCGCCGCGGTCGCGACGATCGGCCCGGCGTCGCTACTGCCCGTGAGGTGGCTCCCCGACAGCCGGTTCAACCCCTTACACAATCCCCCGCCCGCCCAGATGCGCGAAATGATGGAAGCGGCCGGGTTCACGATCGGCGAGCAGCATCGCGTCGACCGACCCATCTGGACGAAGCTCATCCCCGACCTCATCACGGTCGGGCGCAAGGGCTGAACGGCGATTGCCCGGACCGGGCCGGTGCGTACCCTGACCCACGTGGTCGACCTGCACCCCGGCATCGCCGTACTCGCGCCCCTGCTCGGCACGTGGGCCGGGTCCGGGGCCGGCGAGTACCCGACGATCCCGTCGTTCGGTTACCTCGAGGAGATCACGTTCGGCCACGTAGGCAAGCCGTTCCTCGCCTACGGCCAGCGCACGAGGGCCGACGCAGGGACGCCGACCCAGGCCGACCGCTGCACGCCGAGGTGGGCTACGTGCGGGTGCCGTCGGCGGGCCGGGTCGAATGGGTGCTGGCACACCCCACCGGCATCACCGAGATCCAGGAGGGCACCCTGACCGTCGACGGAGCGACGATCGAGATGGAGTTGACCGCCACCGCCATCGGACTCACCGCCTCGGCGAAGGACGTGACCGCCCTTGGGCGTTCGATCCACGTCGACGGTGACGAGCTGCGGTACACGCTGCGCCTTGGCGCGGTGGGCCAACCGTTGCAGCACCACCTGACCGCCACCCTGCGAAGGAAGCAGGCATGACAGCCGACGGAAGGATCCGGGTCCCCGCCGACCTCGACGCCGTCACGGCGATCGGCCGGGAGGACCATTCCGGGCTCGACCCCGCGGCCGTCGAACGGATCTGGCAGGCCGCCAGGCACTGGTACCGGGCTGGCATGCACCCGGCGATCCAGGTCTGCCTGCGGCACCAGGGCAAGGTCGTGCTGAACCGGGCGATCGGGCACGGCTGGGGCAACGCTCCAGATGATCCACCGGATGCCGAACGGGTCCCGGTCACGACGGAGACGCCGTTCTGCGCCTACTCCGCGGCCAAGGCGATGACCACCACCGTCGTGCACATGCTCGTCGAACGCGGAGTGTTCTCACTCGACGATCGGGTGTGCGAGTACCTGCCCAGCTACACCAGCCATGGCAAGGATCGCACCACCATCCGGCACGTGATGACCCACAGCGCGGGCGTCCCGTTCGCGACGGGTCCGAAGCCCGACCTCAAACGCATGAACGACAGCGAGTACGCCCGCGAGATGCTGGGCAACCTCAAGCCGATCTACCGGCCGGGCCTCGTGCACGTGTATCACGCCCTGACGTGGGGCCCGCTGGTCCGCGAACTCGTCTCGGCCGCCACCGGCAAGGACATCCGCGACGTTCTCGCCGACGAGATCCTCGACCCGCTCGGCTTCCGATGGACCAATTACGGTGTTGCGCTGCAAGATGTTGCGCTGGTTGCGCCGAGCCACGCCACCGGCAAGCCGCTCCCCGCGCCCATCGCGGCGGCGTTCCGCCTTGCGGTCGGCGGCACGACGCACCAGATCATCCCGTTCACGAACACGCCGAAGTTCCTCACCAGCGTGGTGCCATCGTCGAGCACCGTCTCGACTGCCGACGAGCTGTCCCGCTTCGCCGAGATCTGGCGTCGCGGCGGTGAACTCGACGGCGTGCGGGTGATGCGGCCGGAGACGCTGCGCGCCGCCACCAAAGAGGCCCGCCGACTGCGCCCGGACATCGCGATGGGCCTGATGCCGCTGCGCTGGGGCACCGGATACATGTTGGGCTCCAAGCGGTTCGGGCCGTTCGGCCGCAACGCGCCCGCCGCGTTCGGGCACACCGGCCTCGTGGACATCGCGGTGTGGGCGGACCCGTCGCGCGGGCTCTCGGCCGGGGTGATCAGCAGCGGAAAGCCGGGCGGGCACCGCGAGGCCAAACGATATCCGGCACTGCTGGACGCCATCACCGCCGAGATCCCACGGACGGGCGGCCGGCTGTGATCGAGCCGTGCGGCGCGGGAGAACGTCGCCGATTGGTCGATCCGGGCTCGTTCGTCGAGTACGGCCGGCTCGCCATCGCCGCCCAGCGGTTCCGCCGCGACGTCGACGACGTGATCGCACGAACCCCGGCCGACGGTCTGGTGGCGGGCACCGCCCGCATCGGCAGGCACCCGTGTGCCGTGCTGGCCGGTGTTCTTCACCGAGGGCGGCGGCGGCCGACCCGGCGACACCGACCATCCCGCGGTCTCGTCGCTCGGCGTGCGCGGGTTCAAACTGTGGGCGGCGCATGGCCGGGCGCGCACCTGGGTCCGATGGGTCTGGAGGGTGCCGTGCGGCTGGGCCTTCGCAAGGAACGCGAGGCAATCGCCGACGACACCCAACGCGCGCAACGGGTGCGTCAGGCCGCCGCTGCCGCGCAGAGGAATGCCAAGGCGCTCAACGCCGCCCAACTCTTCGAAATCGACGACGTCATCGATCCAGCCGACACCCGGGCGCTCATTGCGGCGACGCTCACCGCGGCTGTGAACGCGCCTCGGTCGACGCGGGCGCGGTTCGTCGACACCTGGTAACCGCACCCGATGGACGTTGACGGGTGTCGATTTCCTATCGTGGCCGGATGAGCAACGTTGCCGATGCCGATCGCGTCGCCGATCTCGCGCGCCGGGTGGTCGCCGAACACGATCCGAAGTCGGTGCCCATCCCCGAATTCCTCGCGGCGTGTTACGACGCAGGGCTGTCCTGGGTGCACTTCCCCGACGGGCTCGGCGGCCTCGGCGTCTCGCGTGGCCTTCAGGCCGTCGCGGACCGGATCCTGCAGGGCGCGGGTGGTCCCGTTCCGCTTGCCCTGAACCCGATGGGCTACGGCATGGCCGCGCCGACCATCCGCGAACACGCGCAGAACGATGACGTGAAACGGGCGTGGCTGCGGCCGCTGGCCAGCACCGAGGACCTCTGGTGCCAGCTGTTCTCCGAGCCGGGCGCTGGCTCCGACCTGGCGGGCCTGGCCACCTCGGCGGCCCGCGACGGTGACGAGTGGGTGATCAACGGCCAGAAGGTGTGGACAAGCCTGGCGCACCGGGCGCGGTGGGGCCTGCTGCTGGCGCGGACCGACCCCGACGTGCCCAAGCACCAGGGGCTCTCGTACTTCGTGATCGACATGCACGGGCCCGGCGTGGAGACCAGGCCCCTGCGCCAACTGACCGGGCAGGCCGAGTTCAACGAGGTGTACTTCACCGACGCCCGCATTCCCGACGCGCACCGGCTCGGTGCCGTCGGCAATGGCTGGAACGTCGCGATGACCACGTTGATGAACGAGCGCAGTGCGCTCGGCGGCAGCGGCAGCAGGCGCGGGGCAGGCACCATCTCCGACGCCGTCTCGCTGTGGGCGTCGCGGCCCGACCTGCAGACCCCGGTGCTGCGCGACAGGCTGTCTTCGCTGTGGCTGCGGGCCGAGGCGCAGCGGCTGACCTCGGAACGCTCGCGAGCGGCCGCGACCGTCGGCGGCCCAGGGCCGGAGGGTTCGATCGGCAAGCTGGTCGGCGCCGAGCTCAACCAGCACATCTACCAGTTCTGCATGGATCTGCTTGGGCCAGAAGGGATTCTGTACCGCGGCTACGCCACCGGCAGGGACGAGGGCGAGTCCGACTGGCGGGGCCCGGTGCAGCAGCGCTTCCTGCGCAGTCGCGCCAACACCATCGAAGGCGGTACGTCGGACGTGATGCGCAACATCCTGGGCGAGCGGATTCTCGGCCTGCCAGGCGATCTGCGTGCCGATGCAGGCATGCCGTGGAAGGAGATCCCCCGTGGCTGAAATCGATCCAGCTGAAATCGGTCCAGCTGAAATCGATCCAGCTGAAATCAATCCTGAATTCACGTTCACCGATGAGCAGCGACAGCTGCGGGCAGCGGTCAAGGAGTTCTGCGCCGAGAACATCGACGAGCAGACGGTCCGGCGGCTGATGGAGTCCGATCCCCCGTTCGACGTGAATGTCTGGACGCGCCTGGGCACCGAGCTGGGGGTGCTCGGGCTCTCGGTGCCCGATGCCGACGGCGGCGCGGGCGGTTCGCTGGTCGATCAGGCGGTCGCCGTCGAGGAGCTCGGTGCCGTGCTGGCATGCGGGCCGGTGTTCGGCACGGTGTTCCTCGCGATCCCGGCTCTCGTCGCCGCGTCATCGGGGCCGGTCCGTGACGGACTGCTGCCCGAATTGGTGGAGGGCCGCCGCACCGCGGCGTTCGCCGTCGCCGACCGCGCAGGCGCGTTCGACCCATCCGCGGTGTCGGTCACCGCGTCGCGGTCGGGCGAGGAATGCACCGAGGAATGGACACTTACCGGAACGGTCGAGCGGGTCGTCGACGGCGGCGCCGCCGATGACCTGCTCGTCGCGGCGGACGGGCCGGACGGGGTGGCGTTGTACGCCGTCGACGCCGCGGCAGATGGCGTGCACCGCACCTCACTGATGACACTCGACCTGACTCGGCCGCAAGCCACGATTCGACTCGCGGATGCATCGGCGCGCGTGGTGGCCGACCCGGCTGAGGCGCAACGCGTGATCGAGCATGCGCTGCACGTGGGTTCGGCACTGCTCGCCGTCGAACAGGTCGGCGCTGCACAGCATTTGCTCGATCTGTCGGTCGAGTACGCCAAGGCGCGCCTGCAGTTCGGCAGGCCCATCGGGTCGTTTCAGGCGGTCAAGCATCGCCTTGCGGACCTTCTTGTCGATCTCGAGCACGCCCGCTCCGCCGCGTACCACGCGGTCTGGGCGTTGACCGACGGCTCGGACGATCCCGCACTGGCGGCGAGCATCGCGCAGGCCACGGCGTCGGCCGCGTTCGCGCGCGTCGCGACCGACACCATCCAGGTGCACGGTGGCATCGGCTTCACCTGGGAACACCAGGCGCACTTGTACTTCAAGCGCGCGACCACGGACGCCGCGCTGCTCGGCACCCCCGAGCAGCACCGCTCCCGGGTCGCCGAGCTGGTGCTGGACACTGCGTCGGCGGACCGGGCGCCGAGGGTCGCGGACGGCACACCCGCCTGATTCGCGCCGACTAGGTCAGTTGGTCCCCTAGCCTGCTGCCATGAGCTTCCTCGAGGTCGTCGAGACCGTCGGCAAGGCGCTCGACGGCGCGGGAGTGGCGATCATCGCGATCGGCACGGTGCTCGCCGTCGGCATGGCCGTTGGCCGCCTGCTGCGGAAGTCGACGGAGACCTACCGCATCCTGCGCGAGCAACTGGGCCGGTCGATCCTCCTCGGGTTGGAGTTCCTGGTCGCTGCCGACATCATCCGCACGGTGGCCATCACGCCGAATGCCCAGAGTGTCGCGGTGCTGGGAGGCATCGTGTTGATCCGGACGTTCCTCAGCTTCTCCCTCGAACTGGAGATCACGGGCCGCTGGCCGTGGCAGAAGAAGCGCGGCGTCAGTGCTGAAGCGGCGGCCCGGAGCTGACTGCGGGCAGCACTCAACTCGACAACGCATAGGTAACGTTTTCTGATACCTGAGTGACAGTAGTGATAATTGGGGTAAATCCCTCCATGCTGTCCAGTCAGGTCGAGGAGAGACCGTGTCCCGCAGTGCCGCCCCCGTGACGTGCGCCATGGCCATGCGTTGCGGAGCCCGTGTGGTGACGGCTGCCGTCGCCTCGCTGGTCTTCGTCGCCGCGATGCTGGCCTTCCCCGTCGCACCGACCGCCTCGGCGGCCGACTGCCCGGACATCGAGGTGGTGTTCGCCAGGGGCACCGATGAGCCGCCGGGGATCGGCAAGGTGGGGCAGGCCCTGGTCGATTCGATCCGCAGTCTGGTCAAGAAGAAGAAGTCGGTACGCGCCTATGGCGTGCAATATCCGGCGTCGTGGGACTTCCTCGGCGTCGTGGACGGGGCGAACGACGCCAGTGCGCACGTCCAGTCCACCGCGGCGAAGTGCCCGTCCACGAGGATGGTCCTCGGCGGATACTCGCAAGGTGCGGCCGTCGTGGACGTGATCACCACGTCGCCGATCGCCGGCGTCGGGTTCAAGTCGCCGCTGCCTCCCACGGTCGCCGATCACATCGCCGCGGTCACGGTGTTCGGCAATCCCTCGGCGCGCGTCGGTCAACCGCTGACGATGCTCAGCCCGTTGTACGGCGCACGGACGGCCGACATGTGCAACGCCAACGATCCCATCTGTTCGCTCGGCAAGGACTTCGGCTCGCACGTCCGCTATCCGGAGTCCGGACTGGTCAAGCGGGCCGCCCAATGGGCCGTCGATCATGTCTGACAACGGTTTTCGCTGACGCTCAGTACCGGACGTCGCTCTGCAGCAGAGGCGGATGAACGCCCGACGCCTCACCGTCGACGGTGGCTCCTGCGAACTGCAGCGTCGCGCGGAGGTCGCCGTTGCACCCCGCCGGGTAGTTCAGCGTCGGGGCAGAGGCCGCGTCGAGCCGGCCGAGTTGGCTGGCCCCGAGCGTGACCTCCAGGCCCGCGAGGTTGGCCGTCAGGTGCGCAGTCCGCCGCGCGCCGATGATGGGCACGACGACGTCGATGACGCGAAACTCCTCGTCGCTCGGACCCCCGACGAAGGCGGCGCGGGCCGAGTCGGCGACGTCCGCACCCCGCTGGTACTTGCCGGACAGGAAGCCATTCTTCAGTGGGCTCCACGGCACCAGCGCCATGCCCTGGTCCAGCGCCAGCGGTGCGAGCTCCCCCTCGACCGTGCGGGCAAGCAGCGAGTACTCCACCTGCAGGGCGACCAGCGGCGTCCAGCCGCGCAGCAGAGCGGTGGTCTGCGCCTGCGCGGTCACCCTGGGGTGTTGGAGAACCCGACGTAGCGGACCTTGCCCGCCTGGACAAGGCCGTCGAGCGCTCGCATCGTCTCCTCGATCGGCGTGTGGCGATCCCAGTTGTGCAGCCAGTAGACGTCGAGGTAATCCGTCTGCATCCGGCGCAGGGTGGCGTGCAGCTGCGCGGTGATCGACGAGCGGCCCGCGCCCCCGCCGTTCGGGTCACCGGGGAAGAGGTTGGTGAAGAACTTCGACGCGAGGATGACGTGCTGACGGCGCCCGGGGTGCTCGACGAAGTAGTCGCCGAGGATCTTCTCGGAGTGGCCGTTGGTGTAGAAGTTCGCAGTGTCGACGAAGTTGCCGCCGAGGGTGAGGTAGGTGTCGAGGATCCGCATGGACTCCTCGACGCTGGTACCCGCGCCGCCGGGATCCTCGCCGAACGTCATCGCGCCGAGTGCGAATGGACTGACACGCAGTCCCGAGCGCCCCAGTGTGACGTATTGATCCAGTGCCATGATTGCTCCTCGGGTGTTGGAAGGTGTACTCCCATCGAAGCTCTGGGGCCCAGCAGGCGGTAGACCATTCCGCGCACGTCCTTGCACGGTCCTGCTCGTATCAGTCCGATCGGGTTGCCCGGCCCGATGCGGATCGACGACCTCGCCGACATGTCCGGCATGAGCGCGTCGGCCTTTCACCGCCAGCTCCGCGCCGTAACCGCCATGAGCCCCTTGCAGTTTCAGAAACGCATCCGGCTGCAGCAGGCGCGTTCACTGCTGGTGGCCAAACCGCGTGACGTGGCAGGCGTCGGGCATCTCGTCGGTTACGACAGCCCGTCGCAGTTCACTCGCGAGTACCGCCGCCTGTTCGGGGCACCACACCACCGGCACAGGACGCCGCGCGGCTACGGACCGAATCGGCGCGGGTCGCCACGTTCATCTGACGACTGGCGCTTCGAAAATGCGTCCTCGGTCGTGAATACGCCGGCGGTTTCAACGGATCGATGCAACAGCCCTCAGCGCAATCTCGACGGCGGCCGTGCGCTAACGCGTGAGTTCGGCCAGGATCGTCGCGAGCCAGCCCTGCCGTGTCTCCACCACGTGTGTGGCCGTCGACCCGTCACGGCCGAGGGACCGGCCAACCGCGTTCTGCCACAGTCCGTTCCAGCCTGGTGATCCGGCCGCGTATCCGACTTCCGGTAGGCCGGCCAACAGTTCCCTCTCCCCCTGCTCCATGCCAGCAGTCAACTCGCATCACCGTTCACGATGCAATCGATTTTCCGGCGCGCGCGGTCACCACAGGTCGCGATGGTGCAGGAGCGCACCGATGACGAGCACCGTTCCGATGCCCAGGAACAACAGTCGCACCGCAAGAGGTCCGTAGCGGGTGAGCACGCGGACGAAGTTTCGCTGTATCCGCCTGGCCAGGATGGTGCGTCGCGTGGACAACGCGAGCACGAGCAGTGATGGCACCAGCGTCAGGGCGCAGTAGCAGATCACGATCACCGGCCACGCCGATGGCATCGGGTTGCGCGCGGACAGCATCGCCAGCGCGGTCAGGTAGGGCACGGCGGTCGGCGCCTGCCCGAAGCCGATGACGAGCCCGACGAGCCCGAGCAGCCACGGGTTGCGCCTCGCCACGTTCACCGCCCACAGCGGCGGCGTTGGTTTGGCCGTTGAGGAGAAAGACGAGAGAAGGGCAACGGTGATCAGCATCACGCCGAGCGCCAATTGGCCCCAGTAGCGCAGCGGCGGGGTCAGGTCGAGGTCGAAGCGATCGGTCAGGAAGTTCAGACCGAGTACGGTCAAGATGCCGAACGTGGTGATCGCGGTGAAGACGCCGGCGACGAAGCTCAACCCCGGCGGTAGCGCTGACCTGCGGCCCAACCGGCTGTCGTACACGACCGCCGTCGTCACTCCCAGGTTGAGAACGTTGAGCGAATCGAGGAGCGCGAACCCCAGGAGAGGCAGGAGAAGGGCCAGCATGACGTCACCGAACCTACGGGAGCGGCACGTCCTGGCATGAATCCGGCACGTCGGGGTACACCTGAGACGCACCGGGACGGCAACGGAAGGACACATGACCGCGGCACGATCGCAGCTTGACCAGCGTGACTTGGCCGAAGCCCAGCGCATCGTGAGCGCGGTGGCCGGCGCATTCTCGGCGAAGGTGGTCGGACAGAACCACCTCAGGGAGTCGATGCTCATCGGCCTGCTCGCGGGTGGTCATCTCCTCATCGAGAGCGTCCCAGGGCTCGCGAAGACAACCGCGGCCCGGGTGATCGCCGAATCCATCCATGGCGGGTTCAGGCGCATCCAGTGCACGCCCGACCTGCTGCCCAGCGACATCATCGGCACCCAGGTGTACGACGCCGCGACCAATTCCTTCGTCACCCAGCTCGGGCCCGTGCACACCAACATCGTCCTTCTCGACGAGATCAACCGGTCGAGCGCCAAGACGCAGAGCGCGATGCTCGAGGCGATGGAGGAACGCCAGACCACGATCGCAGGGGTGGAATACCAGATCCCCGAACCCTTCCTGGTCATCGCGACCCAGAACCCGGTGGACCAGGAGGGCACGTATCCACTGTCCGAGGCGCAGACCGACCGATTCATGCTCAAGGACGTCGTCCAGTACCCGTCCATCGACGAAGAGGTCGAGGTCATTTCGCGCATGGACGCGGGGTTGTACGAGAAGGAACATCGGACCGCACCCGTCGTCGGTTCCGACGACATCCGGCGCGTCCAGGATTTCGTCGGGACGGTGCACATGGACCGCGCGCTCATCCAGTACGCCAGCCGCCTCGTCGGCGTGACCCGCGAGCCGGAGCAGTACCTGCCCGCGAACACGGCCCGGCTGATCGAGTACGGCGCCAGCCCGCGGGCCACCATCGCGTTCTGCCGCACGGCGCGGGCGCTGGCCGTGCTGCGCGGTCGCACGCACGTCGTGCCCGACGACATCGCCCGCCTCGCGCACCGCGTGCTGCGGCACCGCCTGATCCTCGGCTTCGAGGCGGCCAGCGCCCGCGTGACGCCCGATGTCGTGGTCGACGCGGTGCTGCAGGCCGTCCGGGTGCCGTGAGGGCATGGGGTAGACGAGCACCGTGGGCAAGCACCTCGACCTCGCCAGGGCGGTCTTCGGCCGCGACACCAGCGGACTGCTCGAAGGCGGGCGCTACGCACTCGTGCACACCCGCAGCCTCGAGTTCGACGATCTGCGGCCCTATGTGCCCGGCGACGACGTTCGCGACATCGACTGGAAGGCGTCGGCCCGCTCGGGTCACGTGCTGATCAAACGCTTCGTCACCGAAAAGCACCACAAGATCCTGGTGGTCGCCGACGCAGGCCGCAACACCACCGCCCTGGCGCCCTCCGGTGAGACGAAGGGCGACGTCGCCGCGCGGGTGATCGGCGCCATGGGGCTGATCACGCTCCGGCGTTCCGACGAGATCGGGTTGGTGTTCGGTGACGCCCGCGGCAGCGTCGACATCAGACTTCGGCGCGGAGAGACACACATCGAGTACATGCTGCACCGGTTCCACGAACAGACGACGACACGCCAGGCCCGCAGCGACATCGTCGGCCAGCTGGAGTGGGTGACGAGGCACTATCGCCATCCCCTGCTCGTCTTCGTCGTCTCCGACGAACCCGAGCTCGACGCGCGTCTTGGCGACGTGCTGACCCGGCTGACCGGCAGGCACGACGTGATGTGGGCGATGGTGTCCGACATGCCCGCGGTGGGTTCTGCCGACGACGAGCACGACGGCTTCGACGTCGCCACGGGCCGCTTCGTCTTGAGCGCCGCTGCGGTGGGGCCACGGGTGGTCGCGGCCTACCGACGTGCGGAAGCCGAACGACGCGAACGACTCTCGGAGTTCATGACGGTTCACCGCGTAGCGCATGCGCTGATCGCGGGCAGCGCCGACGTCAGAACCGAACTGATCGCGATGACCGGGGTGTTCGCCCGTGCCGGATGACCTTCTCCGCCACGTCATCGGACCGACGCCCTACTCGTCGGCGTGGTTGGGTCTCGCGCTGTTACTGCTGCTCGTCATGATCCTCTGGTACACCTGCGTCTTCGTCTTCACCATGCCCGACCGGCGGCTCCGCGACCTGCCGCTCGTCGGTGCGGCGCGCGGCGAGCTCATCCGGCGGCGCGCCGCGAGAGCCGTGCACGAGATCGGCGAGAAGTACCGCTCGGGTGACCTCGACGGCGTGGCAGCGGGCGCCGCCGTCAGCGGCACCCTGCGCGGCTTCCTGGCGCAGGCCACCGGCGTGCGCGCCCAGTACATGCAACTCGACGACATCGCCGCGAGTGAACTCGCCCCCGCCGCACCGCTTCTCGCGCAGCTCAACGACGCCCAGTTCAACGCGGCGTCTCGGGTGGACGTCGGCCACGTCAGCGAATCAGCCGAGGAGCTGATCCGATCGTGGACCTGACCTGGTGGGTCGTGGTGATCGCGGGGTGCGTGGCTCTTGCGCTGTGCATCGCGGCCGTACTGCTGCAACCGATGGACGCCGAGCGCAGGCAGCTGCGCCCACTGGCCAACGTCGGGCGGTTGACCCGACTGCCGGAGTACCTACGCGCGGCCAGGATCCGGGCGTCGTCGATGATCGCCGCCATCGTGCTGCTGATCATCGTATTCGCCGGCGCCGTGGTGGGCGCTGCCCGGCCGACCGGATTGCCTTCGGCGGCAGGTGAATCGGGCACGGCGCAGCCGGAGGACATCATGCTCTGCGTCGGCGGTCCGATAACCGATCGCGCCACCGGTGCGATGCTCCGCTACTTCTCCGAGCAAGTGAAGACCTTCGATACCCAGCGCATCGGACTGACCTCGCCGAACCGGCGGGTGATCCCCCTGACACGCGACTACCAGTACGCCGCAGCGCAGTTGGCGAGCTACGCCCAGGTCGCCGAGCAGCAGGGCGACGTGGACGGCAGGCGCCGCAGCTTCGCCCCGCCGGTGTCGTATGAAGACTACACACCGAGAGTCGAGGACGTCCTGGCGTTGTGTCTGACCGGGTTTCCGTCATTCGATCGGCCGAGTGGACAACGCCGCTCGGTGATCTACGTGGGTCCCGGCAGCCTCGGCGAGCTGGGTGACCGCACGCCCGCGCTGTTCACCGCCGACCGCGTCGAACGGCTGGCGAAGGCGGGCGGCACCCAGGTCGACGTCCTGGTCACGGGCGCGCCCGACGAGACGCTGACGGGTCTCGCGAACGCGACCGGCGGGCGTGCAATGCCCGCCGACTCCGGCGTGGCCGCACAGCTCGCCGAGATCCGCGAACACCCGCCCGCAGCCACGGCCACCGACGACACCGCGCGAACCAAACCGACCGAATCCCCCGACGTTCCCATCGTGGTGGCGCTGATCGCCGCGCTGGCGTTGGCCGGGTGGCCGGTGGTGGTGCGGCAATGATCTTCCAGCCCGTGCTGCCGCTGTTGGTGCTCGCGGCCCTCGCGGTGGCCGTCGTGGGTGCCCGCGTGATCACGCTGCGCCGGCTGACCGCCACGGCTCGCACCAGGGCCGCGCTGTGGCGATGGTGTGGGCTGACCCTGGCCGCGCTGCTCCTGCTCGTGGCCGCGGCGCGCCCCGTCATCGGCGCCGACGACCAGGGCACCGTCCGCGTCGCAGGAGACGCGGATCCCAACGTGTTCCTCGTCGTCGACCGGTCGGCCGACATGGGCGTCGAGGACCTGCCCGGCGGCAGGAACCGGATGGCCGGTGCGCGTGACGACATCGCCGCCCTGCTCGACCTGTATCCGAACGCCCGCTTCGCGGTGATCACCTTCACCTCGCGGCCATCCTTGGATTGGCCACTCTCGGCCGATGTTTGGAGCCTGCGGCCGGTGATGTCGGCTCTCGTGCCGGAACAGGCACGCGCCGACCCGCCCGATCAGACCAACGCGGGCGCGGCGGCCACCGTGCTGCGCTACCAGCTGATCGGCGCGTCACAGCTGTACCCGCGCGCCAGGAACCTGGTGTTCTACCTCGGCGCCGGCGGCAATGAATCGGAGGCGCCCCAGCGCGAATTCGAGCTGCCCGATGGCGCGGTCGACGGGGGCGCCGTGCTCGGTTACGGCGCGTCCGACGGCGAGCCGGTGCTGCGCTCCGTCGCCGACCAGATCGGCGTGCCGTACGTTCCCCGCGACGGCACCGTGCCGTTGGCCGGAGTGCTCTCGGATCAGGGCACCGCGATCGGTCCACCGCCGCTCGTCGCCGCACCGGCGGGCCGCACGGAGTTGTACTGGGCCCCGCTCCTGGTGGCCGCGGTCCTCGTCCTGATCGAGCTGTACCTGGTGCTGCGCGAGTTCCGGCGCACCAGGCTCGCCAACGCGGACGTGGTCGTATGAGCGTGCTCGGATGGTGGCGAAGCGGACCGCCGCGGCTGCGACGACGCCGCCGGTTGCTGGTGTTCTCGGCCCCGGTGGCGGTGTTGATGCTCGTCGCGATCCTGAAACTGTGCTCGGTCGTGATCGCAGGCGGCTCGGCCGCAACCGACTACGCCAAGCGGGATGCCGGTGCGCTTCGCGGCGACGTCGCGATGCTCAACCCCGTGAACGTCGTCGAGCCCGCCAAGGCCTTCTTCGCCGCAGGCGCTCTCGCCGTACTCGACGGCAGGCTCGAGGATGCCGACGTCCAGTTCGGCCAGGCGTTGGCGCACACCGAGTTCGAGGCATCCTGTCCCGTCCGGGTCAACCTCGAACTCGTCAGGGAGACGCTCGGCGACAAGGCAGCCAGAGCGCTGAACGTCGAGGCCGCCGTCGCCAACTACCTCGGCGCGCTCTCCGTCGTCGACAGTGCTCCCGCCGGGTGTTTCACGGGCAACACCGATCCCGACCCGGACCGGCGGACCCTCCGCGAGGAGGCCACCGCCCGACTCAAGGCCAAGATCGACACGGTTCGGGTCGCACCGCCACCACCGCCACCACCGGTGGCCGAACCGCCGCCACCACCGCCCCCGCCGCCCCCGCCGCCCGCAGCGGGATCCACACCTGGGCAACCGGATACACGACTGCGACTCGACCGGGGTTCCGGCGATCCGCTGGAACAGCTGCAGCAGATTCTGCGCGACGCGGCGGCGGCTTAGGATTCGACGGCAGGCGGAAGGTACCGCGTGATCATCGGTTGCGCGGCGATCACCGCGTTGCGACCCTGCCACAGCCCAAGTTCGCGGGCGAGGATGCCCTTCGGGTCCCCATGCCATATGGCGTCGATCAGGTCGGCTTGCACCGGGCGCCGCCAGCCCGCTGGGGCGTCCTGTTGAACACTCTGCGATCCGATCGGGACCAGCGCACCGGACAACCGCGCAACCACCGGAGTCGCAGTCACATCCGCGCCGAGCACGATGCGTGCCCACGGGCCCGTGACCTCTGCCGAATCCCGTCCGACCGGTCGTTCGGCGTAGCAGAACCAGACCGGGGTGCCATATGGAAGCGGTGGCCATTCGCTGGATAGCGGCGGCGTGCGACGCAGCTCCCAGCCCGGCTCGGCGGTGGTCTCGGCCCACGCGAGGTTCGACGCCTGCTGGACCGCCGCCGCGACTCGACGCGGGTCGGTGCCGGTGGTGCGGACCAGTCGTCGCGCCAGCGCTGCCACCGGCGGTGAGGTGCCGATGGCCGAGCCCGCCAGCAGCCAGATCCACAGCCAGCCCGGCCAGATGCCGCCCGCGGACAGTGTGGCGAACAGCGTTGCGACCACCTGCGCCGTCCACAGCACACCGAAGGGGAGGATCGCCGCGAAGCCCGCCGCCACGCGGCCCTCCCACCGCACGTCCGGATCTCGCTGAGCCGCAAGTGGACTCGTGAAGTAGGCAGCCGCCACGATGACCAGCACACCCAGTGCCAGCGCGACGACGTCGAGCCGGCTCACGCGCGCACCGTCAGGATGCCCCTGGGACGCCCGCCTGCAGTTTGGCCATCACCTGCTCGAGGTTGAAGCTTGCCGACTTCTGCCGCTGCGGGAACTCGACGAGTGTCTTGAGCTGCTCGGCCACGTACGCCTGGGCGGGGGTGAAGATCCAGATCCGGTCGATCATCCAGTCGTAGTATGTGTTCGAGGTGATGTCGGCCCGCTCGTAGGGGTCGGTCCGCAGGTTGAACAGCTTCGGCGCGCGCAGCTCGACGTATGGCTCGAGCCAGATCGCCAGGGTGCCCGCCTGGCGCTGCTCCATGAACACGATCTTCCAGTTGTCGAACCGCAACCCGGTGAGATCACCGTCGTCGGAGACGTAGAAGAAGTGCTTGCGCGGACTCTCGTCGGTTTCCCCGGTGATGTACGGAAGCTGGTCGTGTCCGTCGAGGTGCACCTTGAAGGACGTGCCGCCGAGCTCCACGCCGGCGCGCAGCTGGTCGGCGATGTCCGGCACTCCTGCCGCCGCGAGCAGCGTGACGAACCAGTCGTTGTGGCTGACGATGCCGTTGAGCACCGAGCCGGCCGGGATGTGTCCCGGCCAGCGCACCAACGCCGGGACCCGATACGCGCCTTCCCAGTTCGAGTTCTTCTCGTTGCGGAACGGCGTCATCCCTGCGTCGGGCCAGCTGTTCATGTGCGGGCCGTTGTCGGTGGAGTACATGACGATCGTGTCGTCGGCGATGCCGAGTTCGTCCAGGGTGTCCAGCAGCTCGCCGACGATGTCGTCGTGGTCCAGCATGGTGTCGTGGTACTCGGACTGCCAGCGTCCGGACCGGCCGACGCTCTCCGGCTTGGGGTGCGTGCGGAAGTGCATGTGGGTTGAGTTGAACCAGACGAAGAAGGGGGTTTCGGCTTCGTGCTGACGTTTGATGAAGTCGATCGCGGCGTCGCGAAATTCCTCGTCGCAGGTCTCCATCCGCTTCTTGGTGAGCGGGCCGGTGTCCTCGATCCGCTGCGTGCCGTCGGGGTTCGCCCAGGTGTGCAGCACGCCACGGGGCCCGAACTTCTCCCGGAATGCCGGGTCCTTCGGGTAGTCGACGTTTTCGGGCTCCTCCTCGGCATTGAGGTGATAGAGGTTGCCGAAGAACTCGTCGAATCCGTGTGCCGTTGGCAGGAACTCATCACGGTCGCCCAGGTGGTTCTTGCCGAACTGACCGGTGGCGTAGCCCTGCGCCTTCAGGGCCGTGGCGATGGTCGGGTCCTCGGCCTGCAGGCCGAGCGGGGCGCCAGGCAGGCCTACCTTCGTCAGCCCGGTGCGGTACGGGTTCTGGCCGGTGATGAAGGCCGCCCGCCCTGCGGTGCAGCTTTGCTCGCCGTAGTAGTCGGTGAAACGGGCTCCCTCGCTGGCGATCCGGTCGATGTTTCTGGTCCGATAGCCCATCACACCGTCGCTGTAACAGCTCAGGTTGCTCTGGCCGATGTCGTCGCCCCAGATGATGAGGATGTTCGGTTTGTCGCTCACGGACTGCCCCTCTGCGTTGCCGTACAGCCCGGATGCGCGCGCAGCCGGACGCGGCGGCCCCCTCTTCTGGAGGTACCGACTCACGGATCGTAGGCGGCGGCGATGTCCGCAGCGTCAGTTCCACCACATCGCCGATACCCCCACAGGATTCCCACAGGATCGCCGGCGCTCGTCGCTGAAGCCCGGATGATCTGGTCCGGCGAAGCTCGGTGATTCAGCACTCGCCATGGGACTTCAGGGTGTTCACTGGGAACACGATTGGTTCTGCACTTCGAGGTGAGTCTGATGGCACGACCTGATTTATGGGCCAAAATTCCACTGATCGGCATGTTCATGGTGTTCCTGGCGATGGGCATCGTGGCGGTCACCGCATATCTGCACGTCGGCTGGTATTCGATCATCGGCTACGCGATTGCGGCCGTCGTCGCCGTATTCGGCTTCGTCATGACGTTTCGCGACGTCAGAGACACGCCGGGACCCCCGGAGCGGTGGGATGCCCGGGGTACCCCGGTTGATCCTGCGTCACCCCAAACCTGACTAGAGCGAGGACCGGTTCGATGACCACAACACCAACACCCGATCCGTCGACTTACGACAACTCCGCGCTGCTCGCGGAGGACGAGGGGTACCACAAGGGCCTCAAGCCCCGGCAGCTGCAGATGATCGCGATCGGCGGTGCCATCGGCACCGGACTGTTCCTCGGTGCCGGCGGCCGACTACACAACGCCGGTCCGGGCCTGTTCTTGAGCTACGCGTTCTGCGGCATCTTCGTCTTCCTCATCCTGCGGGCCCTGGGCGAACTCGTCCTGCACCGGCCGTCGTCGGGGTCATTCGTGTCGTATGCGCGCGAATTCCTCGGCGAGAAGGCGGCGTTCGTCGCCGGCTGGATGTACTGGCTGAACTGGGCCTTCACGGCCATTGTCGACTCGACGGCGATCGCCACCTATTTCCACTACTGGACGTCGTTCGGGAGCGTCCCGCAGTGGCTGATCGCCCTGGTCGCGTTGGCGGCCGTGGTCAGCATAAACCTCATCTCGGTCACCCTGTTCGGGGAGCTCGAGTTCTGGGCCGCGGCCATCAAAGTGCTTGCGCTGATGACATTTCTGGTGGCGGGCACCATCTTCCTGGCCGGCCGCTACCAGATTCAGGGGCAGCCAACCGGTTTCAGCGTCGTCGCGAATAACGGCGGGCTCTTCCCCACCGGCGTCTTCCCGCTCGTGATCGTCATGTCCGGCGTCGTGTTTGCCTATGCTGCAGTCGAACTCGTCGGCACAGCGGCCGGTGAGACTGCCCATCCGCATAAGATCATGCCGCGTGCGATCAACTCGGTGATCGCACGTATCGCTGTCTTCTACGTCGGTTCACTCTTCCTGCTGGCTCTTCTTCTCCCGTACACCACCTATAAGGCCGGCGAGAGTCCGTTCGTCACGTTCTTCTCCAAGATTGGGATCGACGGCGCAGGCACGGTCATGAACATCGTCGTGCTGACCGCCGCATTCTCCAGCCTCAACGCCGGCTTGTACTCGACCGGCCGGATCCTGCGGTCGATGGCAATGAACGGCAGCGCACCGAAGTTCACCGCCAGGATGTCGTCGAGGGGCGTGCCGTATGGCGGAATCTTCCTGACCGCGGTCGTCGGGCTGTTCGGCGTCATTCTCAACCTCCTCATGCCCGGCGAGGCGTTCGAGATCGTGCTCAACATCGCGGCCCTCGGCATCATCGCGTCCTGGGGCACCATCGTCATCTGTCAGATCCAGCTCTACCGATGGTCGAAACGCGGCATCCTCGAGCGGCCGTCATTCCGGTTGTGGGGCACGCCGTACACCGGCTATGTCACGTTGGCGTTCCTGTTCGGCGTCGTCGTGCTGATGGCACTCGACCCGCCGATCGGCACCTGGACCGTCGCCAGCCTGGTGATCATCATTCCGGCACTCATCGCCGGGTGGTACGCGGTCCGTGGGCGGGTGTTGTCAGTGGCGCAGGAACGGATGGGCTATACCGGTGAGTTCCCGGTCGTCGCCAACCGTCCTCTTCCAGACGACGACGAACACTGATGCCTGCCCGTCAGACGGCGTCGATGGCCCGGTAGATGCGCTGCTCGCTGACCGGGCGGGCGGTACCGAGTTGCTGTGCCCACAGGCTCACCCGCAGCTCCTCGATCATCCGCCCGATGTCGCGGACGTCGGCAGCGGCCGCACGCCCCGGCGACAGCGCGTTGACGAGATCGTCGTAGGCGGCCTGCACCGCGTGCACCCGAAGCATCAGATCGCGGTCGGCGGCGACGCCCCGCGTCAGGCGCTCCAGCGCGCCGCACGATCGCGGTGAGGTACCGGGTGAGGTCGGCGAGGTGGGCGGCGCCGGTGGCGGTGACGAAGCCGGTGGGTACCAGTCTGGCGAGCTGGGCGCGGATGTCGCCGATCGCCTCGGCGTGCGCGGGCGGCGGCTTGTCCGGCAGGGCGATCTGCACCTCGCTCCACGCGACGAGCACCTTCTCGACGCGCGCGACGACGTCCAGCGTGGTCGGCACCAGGGCCTTCCCGACCCGGTCCCGCAAGGCGCCGAAGTCGGCGCGGGTCCACACCGGCGCGGGTGCCAGCACGTCGGCCGCGGCGTCGGCGCAGTCATCGAGCAACGCAGCCAACGAACCGTCGGGGTTGGCCCCGAGCAGCAGCCTGGTTCGGGGATTCATCGCCCGCTCAACGGCTTTCACCGGTGAGGTGACCGACAGCCGCAGCAGCCGGCGGGTGCCAGGACCCATCGCGGCGCCCTGCTCGGCCTCGGTGGCGAACACGCGCAGGTCCACTGCGGTCCCGGCGTCGACCAAGGCCGGGTAACCGCGCACGGTGTGCCCTCCGGCGGTGCGCTCCACGGTGCGGGGCAGTTCGTCGAGGTCGTCGGGCCAGACGCGCAGTCCCGTCCGTTCCAGACCGCCCGCGACCACTCCGGCGACGGCCTGCTGCACCGGCGCGGCCAGCCGCTCCTGCAACGCGTCGATGTCCTTTCCACGGGCCATCTCGGTGCCGTCGGCGGATTCGACGGCGAAGGTCACGCGAAGATGCGCGGGAATCTTGTCCAGGTCGAACGCGTCGATCGGCACCAGCACCCCTGTGCGTCTGCGTAATTCGTGTTGTAGTGCCTCCAGCAGCGGTTCCCCGTCGGGATTCAGCGTGGCAAGCAGGGCGCGGGCGGTGTCGGGCGCGGGCACGAAGTTGCGGCGCAGGTCCTTCGGCAGCGAGCGGAGCAACGCGGTGATCAACTCCTCGCGCAATGCCGGTATGTCCCAGGCGAATTCGTCACCACCGAGGCGCGCCAGCACCTCGACCGGCACGTGCACGGTGATGCCGTCGTCGGCCGCGCCCGGCTCGAACCGGTAGGTGACGGGCAGCGACAGGTCACCCGCCTGCCAGGTGTCCGGCCTGTCGGCGTCGACGTCGGCGCTGCGCAGCAGGTCGTCGCGGGTGAACGTCAACAGGTCCGGCGTGCGGTGCCGCTGCTTCTTCCACCAGGCGTCGAAATGCCTGGCCGAGACGACGTCGGCAGGTACCCGCGCGTCGTAGAGCGCGTAGATCTCGTCCTCGCCGACCACCAGATCCCGGCGACGCGCCCGCTCCTCCATTTCGGTGAGTTCCTCGAGCAGACGGGCATTGTCGCGGAGGAAGTGGTGGCGGGTCTGCCAGTCGCCCTCGACGAGCGCGTGCCGGATGAACAGCTCCCGCGCGACCTGCGGATCGATCGACGCGTATCCCACGCGGCGTTGCACCACCAGCGGCAATCCGTACAGCGTCACCCGCTCGAAGGCCATGACCTCGCCGCGTCGGGCACCCCAGTGCGGTTCGCTGTAGGTGCGCTGCACCAGATCCCCTGCGACGCGCTCGACGGCCTCCGGCTCGATGCGGGCGGCGATCCGGCCGTACAGCCTGCTGGTCTCGACCAGGTCGGCCACGACGATCCAGCGCGGTGGTTTCTTGGTGAGCACGGAGCCCGGCGCCAGGACGAACCTCGAGTTTCTCGCGCCTGCATACTCCCTGGTCTCGCCCTCCCGCACCCCGACGTGCGACAGCAAGCCGGCGGTCAGGGCCGCGTGCACGCGCGCCGGGTCGGCAGGGTCGCCTTCGACGATGCCCATGTCGCGCGCGATGCTGCGCAGCTGCCCGACCAGGTCCTGCCATTCGCGGATGCGCAGGTAGTGCAGGAATTCCTCGCGGCACATCCGGCGAAACGAGCTGCCGGACCGCTCCTTTCGCTGCTCGCCGAGGTACCGCCAGAGGTTCAGGAAGGAGACGAAGTCGGAGTGCTCGTCGGCGAACCGGGCATGCTTCTGCCGGGCGGCCTCCTCCCGGTCGGCGGGCCGCTCCCGCGGGTCGGGGATGGACAGCGCCGCCGCAAGCACCAGCACCTCGCGGACACAACCCTCGGCGTCGGCGGCAAGGATCATCCTGCCGATCCGCGGATCGAGCGGGAGCTGCGCCAGGCGACGGCCCAGCTCGGTGATCGCGCCGTGCTGGTCGAAGGCGCCGAGTTCCTGCAGCAGCTGCACACCGTCGCGGACACTGCGTTTGTCCGGCGGGTCGAGGAACGGGAAGTTCTCGACGTCGCCGAGTTGCAACGCCGCCATCTGCAGGATCACTGCGGCCAGGTTGGTCCGCAGGATCTCGGGGTCGGTGAAACGCGGCCGGGCTTCGAAGTCCTCCTCCGAGTACAGCCGGATGCACACGCCCGGCGCCACGCGCCCCGACCGGCCTGCCCGTTGGGCGGCCGATGCCTGCGAGATCGGCTCGATGGGCAGCCGCTGCACCTTGGTCCTGCGGCTGTAGCGGGAGATGCGGGCCGTGCCGGGGTCGACGACGTAGCGGATGCCCGGCACGGTCAGCGAGGTCTCGGCGACGTTGGTGGCGAGCACGACGCGGCGCCCGGTATGCGGGGCGAACACCCGCTGCTGCTCGGCCGTGGGAAGGCGGGCGTATAGCGGCAACACCTCCAACATCCCCGGCCGGTCCGCAGCTGCGCGCAACGCCTCTGCGGTGTCGCGGATTTCGCGCTCGCCGGAAAGGAAGACCAGAACGTCGCCGGGGGGCTCGGCTTCGAGTTCGCGGACGGCGTCGACGATGGCCTCGGTCTGATCGCGCATCGTGCTGCGGATCTCCGCCCGGACGACCTCGTGGTCGGGGTCGTCGGGATCCTCGGTCTCGAGGTCCGACTCGATGACTTCGAGTGGACGGTAACGGATCTCGACCGGATAGGTGCGGCCGGACACCTCGACGATCGGCGCCGCCCCGCCCGCAGATCCACCGAAGTGCGCCGCGAACCGCCCCGGCTCGATCGTCGCCGACGTGACGATCACCTTGAGGTCCGGCCGACGCGGCAGCAGCTCACGCAGATAGCCGAGCAGGAAGTCGATGTTGAGGCTGCGCTCGTGCGCCTCGTCCAAGATCAGCGTGTCGTAGCGCAGCAGGCGTCGGTCACGCTGCATCTCGGCGAGCAGGATGCCGTCGGTCATCAACTTGATCAGCGTGCGGTCGCTGGCCTGGTCGGTGAACCGCACGGTGTATCCGACGGCGTCGCCCAGCGGGGTCTGCAGTTCGTCGGCGATGCGCTGGGCGACCGTGCGGGCGGCGATGCGACGTGGCTGGGTGTGGCCGATGGTGCCGCGGATGCCGCGGCCGAGTTCGAGGCAGATCTTGGGCAGCTGGGTGGTCTTGCCCGACCCGGTCTCGCCTGCGACCACGATCACCTGGTTGTCGGAGATGGCCTTGGCGATCTCGTCGCGTTTGTGGCTGACCGGCAGGTCGGGATACGTGATCTCCGGAACGGCGGCGATGCGGGTCGCCACCAGGGCCTCGGCGGCGGTGAACTGCTCGGTGAGCTTGCGCACGGCGTCCGGATTGTCCCTGCGCAGACCCTTGATGCGGCGGCCGAGGCGGGCGGCGTCACGGATCGTCAGACCGTCCAGGCGTGCGCGCAGCTGGCGCACTTCGTCGACGGGCGGTTGGGACACTCCGGCAAGGATAGTTGCCGGTAGTCCGGCTGGCGGCCGTGCTCCTCACCAGGCCAGTTCGTGCCTCGGCCCGTCTTCCGCTTACATGGAGTCGATGAACCGGCGAATTCCGAGTGCCTGTTTCCGATTGGTACTGCTGCTTTCGCTGACCGCGGCCTGCTGCTGTCCGGCTGCACCACGCCGCCCGGCGGAACACCGGGATCCGCGACACCGCCCACGCTGCCCGGGTTCACGTCCGTACCGACCAAGACGACGGAACCGAAGCCTCCGACGGGTCCGCTGGTGGCATACCGGGCGTCGACCGAGATCGGCGTGGTGGACGGCACGGAGGTGTACGCAACGGCGCCTGGCAGCTTCACCCCGTCCAGCGAGCCGCTGCTCACCGAGGACGGCAAGTTCGCCTTCGCCCGGTCGGCAGACGGGAACGTGGTCGCACTCGACGTGCGCAGCAAGGCCACCAAGGTCATCCCGCTGGCGCAGGCGCCGAGGCTGGGGACCGGTGGTGGCAGCACGATCGTATGGTGGGAGCAGCCGAACCGGCTGATGCAGCTCGACCTGGCCGATGCCGCCGGCGCACCCACGCTGCGTCAGACGGTCGACCTGCCGCCGATCTATGGTTCCTCGCCGCCAGACCCGACGTTGCTCACGGCTCGGGGCGGCACCGCCATCATCGCCCGCGTGGAAACCGCGCCGACGCCGTACGGGGGCCCCGACACCTTGTACGCGGTGCGCGGCAATGCGCCGCCGACCTCGCTCGGCGTCGTCGACGCCAACACGCCGGTGGCCGACGCCGCGCTCAGCCCCGACGGCGCGAGCCTCGTCTACGCCCTGTACCGGCGCTCGAGCGACACCTGCGGTACCGCCGCCGTCGCGGTGTCCAATGCCGACGGATCCCAGCAGACGTTCGACGTCGCGGCCCCGGGCGGGCAGACCGGGTCGCAGGTGTTGCGGATGTGGTGGCAGGAGTCGCAGCCCATGACGCTGTCCCTGGCGACTTGGCAGTGCGACCCGCCCAGCTCCTACTCGACGCGGGTGTGGGCTCTCGACAACGGTCAGCTCGGCCAGGCGGACCCGCCGACGGTGGCACTGCAGGCGAACGAGGTGATGCCGGGCCAGCGGGCGCTCATCATCCCGCAGGGCGGGACTACGCCCGACGCGTCGGGAACGTTGGTGATCGAGGACAGTGGCCGCCGGTTCCCGGTCAAGCCAGACGTCGACGCGATCGACGTGATCCCGCCAGCCACGCCCGTAGCAGTCGCTCAGCCGAGGCGCGCGCCCAGCAGACGCCAACGTGCTGCGACACGCCGGTTCGGGCGCATTCTTGCGTCTGGTCGCGCGGAAAGCGCCAAGTGGTGATCACGTCGGGCAGCGCCTGCGGATCGGTGCAGTGCGCAGCGCACGAGTCCGGTAGTAGAGGACCGCAGCGGCAACGGTCACCTCGACCGCCGCCAGCGCGGTCGCGAGCGCCATCACGGTCGAATCGTGCGCGGGCAGCGCCGCACCGAGGCCGGTCGGGTGGTGATGCTGGGCCGGCATCGGCAGGTGGATGGCGATCATCGCAAAGTTCATCGACGCCACCAACACCCAACCCCGCTGCGTTCCGTGCCGCCACAGGTCGCGTGCGCAGTAGAGGCACCCGGCGATCATCGCCACCATCAACACCGTGGCCGCGACGTTGGTGGCGTGCGCTAGCGAAACCCCGTGCAGCACGGCCGAGGTCGCGGCGAGCAATGCGCACGCCCGTCGTCCGACGACTGCGGCCCGCTGGCTCACCGCGCATCACCGCCATCGGAGGCCGGGTATTCGTCGTGCCAGTTCCACCATTCGTAGGGGGCCGACTGCGGACGGCCCTGTGGCGAGTCTTCCCAGTTCTCCTGGCGCCCGAGTGCGGTGACGTCGAGGTAGCTCCAAGTGCCGCCCATCTTCTCGTCGCCGCGGTTGTTGAGGAAGTAGGTGCGGAAGACGTCCTGGCCTTCGCGGATGAAGGCGTTGGTGCCGTGCCATTCATCGACGTCGAAGTCGACATCGAAGGCATGCCCGTTCTTGGTGAGGATCGTGTACCACGGGATGTCCCAACCCATCCGGGCCTTCAGACGTTCGATCTCGGCCTGCGGTCCGCGCGAGGCGAACACCAAGGTGGTGTCCCTGGCGTTCAGGTGGGCGAGGTGGGCCACCTGGTCGGCCATCAGCGAGCACCCTGGACACGCATGCTCGGGCCAACCGTGCACGCCGGGTTCGAAGAAGGCGCGGTAGACGATCAGTTGGCGGCGGCCACCGAACAAATCGAGCAGGCTCATTCGGCCGTCGGGTCCATCGAACTCGTACGCCTCCGTCACCGCCAGCCACGGCATGCGCCGTCGCTCGGCGGCCAGGGCGTCCTGCGCGCGCGTCACCTCCTTCTCGTTGACGAGGAGCTTCTGGCGGGCGTCCTCCCACTCCTGCTTCGACACGATCGGGGCTGTTTTCATGGCAATCTCCGCGTTCCGTTCCGGTCGATCCGGCTATCGGTATGGACACCGGCCGGAGCGTGAATTCATCGCTGCGGCGATCAGACCCGGGTTCCGGCGAGCGCCACGGTGAGGTCCTCCACCGCACGCGGATCCACCAGATCCTCGCCGAACAGTTCACGGAGTTGGCCCATCCGATAGCGCACGGTCTGCGGGTGCACGAAGAGCGCCGCGGCGACATCGTCGCGGCGACCGTGATGCAACAACCACGCCCGCAGCGTCTCCACCAGCTTGTCCCTCACCGCGGGGCGCGCCGAGTCCAGCGGCGCGAGCACGCGGGCCCGCAGGTCTGCCAGGGCATCGGCATCCGCGTGCAGAACGAGTTCGGTCAGGTGCTCTTCGGTGTCGATCGGATCGTCACCGGTGCCGAACAACTGCATCGCGCGCAGTGTGCGGTCGACCGAGCGGCCTGCCTGGGTCCACGGCCGCTCCGGCCCGACCACCGCGCCCGAGATAGCGATCGAGCGCAGCAGCGCCGAGCGTGCGCGGCCACCGACGTCGGCGACCAACAGCACGGTGACCGGATGCGCCATCGGCGGCAGCGCGTCGTCGGGGATCTCGAGGCTGCGCGTGCCCAGCGTCGAGATGAGGCGCCGTTCGTCGCCCCGCGGCGCCGCCACCGCGGTCAAGGTAAGCGGCGGGCGCCACTCGGCACGCTCGGCGGTGGCGAGCAGATCTTCGGTGGGCGCCGTCGCAAGTAGTTGGCGGGCAAGGGTTTCCCGGTGCCGTTGCCGCGCCAGGCCGGTCTTGGCGAGTTCGTCGGCGTGGCCTGCCACGCTGGCGGCCGAGAGCCGGTCGATGTAGGCGAACACCCGCTCGGCGAACACGGCGAGCTGGTCGCCGGGCAACCGGTGCTCCACCGCGACGGCGCTCCATTCGCGCCACGCGGTGCGCGACCCGACCCGGAAGGCAGCCAGCAGCACGTCCGTCGATCGCCCCTGGCGCGCTTCGCCCTGGCCCAGCGCGAACGCCCCGTCGAGAGCCGGCCGGACGTTCGGCGAGGTGTCGGGATCCCCGCCCTCTGCCGTCAGCCGCAGGAACGCGGCCAACGACTGCTGGACGGCCCGCTCGATGGTCTGACCCATCCGGCCCGCGAAGGCGTCGGCATAACTGGGCACGTCGTCGACGACGGCGGCGACGGTGCGCTCGGCCACCGAAGGCAGCACCGACCACATGGCCGCCAGTACCGCTTCGGGTAGCGGTATCCACACCGTTCGCCCGTCATCGACAGCCATCCGACCATTCTCCCTGCTCATTGTCTGAATCACGCCATGATTTGTTCATTCCGAACAAATTGTCCTCCCAGTTTCACACGCGGCAGGTCGAGAAACCGTTGTATTGGACAACGAGGATGGACTCATGACTTCGCTCATCGCCGAAACCGCACGGCGCCCACTGCGGTCCATCGCTCAGATGGTCGCAACGCCCCTGGTGCCGCGCGACTTCATCGACCTGATCGACCCACTCAGCAGCGCGCGCGACCTCCGCGGCCGCGTCGCGGCCGTCACCCAAGAGACAACCGACGCGGTGACCGTCCGCATCCGGGTGGGGCGCGGCTGGCGCGGACATCGGGCCGGCCAGTTCGTCCGCATCGGCGTCGACGTCGACGGCGTCCGCCAGTGGCGCACCTACTCCATCACCTCCCAGGCCGATCCCAAGGCACGCACGAGCCGCCACATCGACATCACCGTCAAAGCCGTCCGCGACGGCGTGGTGTCCAACTACCTGGCGCGCCGGGCGACGACAGGTACCGTGCTCCACCTCGACCAGGCGGCGGGCGACTTCACCCTGCCTGCCGCGCCGCCGGCCAAGGTGTTGTTCGTGACGGCGGGCAGCGGCATCACCCCGGTCATGGGGATGCTGCGCAGTCACTCGCGCGAACTCGGCGACGTCGTCGTGGTCCACAGCGCTCCGACCGCCGACGACGTGGTCTTCGGCGACGAGCTACGCGACCTCGGTGCAACCGCCTCGGTGCGGCTGGTCGAGCGCCACACCGCCACGTCATCGCGCGTCACCACGGCCGAACTCGACGCGCTGGTGCCGGACTGGGCCGACCGGCAGACCTGGGCCTGCGGGCCAGCCGATCTGCTCGACGACATCGAAGCCCACTGGGCGCGGCACGGACTGGCCGATCGCCTGCACACCGAGCGGTTCACCACGCCTGCGTTCAGCGGCGGCGAAGGAGGCCCGGTCAGCTTCACCAGAACGGGCACGACGGTCGACACCGGCTCGCAGACAACGCTTCTGGAGGCCGGTGAGAACGCGGGGGTGCTCATGCCGTCGGGCTGCCGGATGGGCGTCTGCTTCGGCTGCGTCGTGCCACTGCGCAACGGCGCGGTTCGCGACGTCCGCAACGGCGACGTCACCATCGGCGCACCCGATGCCGGCCTGCTGGTACAGACCTGCATCTCCACCGTCGCGGGCTCCTGCGAAATCGACGTCTGAACCGCCTCAACTCCACATCGAGCTCCACCCCATCTTCGAAGGACAACACCATGACTGCACTGCAGAACAAGGCCACCAGCCCCATCGACCACCTGACCGACGCCGACGTGGAGAACCTCGGGCGCGAGTTGGACGCCATCCGCCAGAGCATCCTCGATTCCCGCGGCGAGAACGACGCCCGCTACATCCGCACCGTGATCAAGACGCAGCGCGGCCTTGAGGCCGGCAGTCGCGCCGTGCTGCTGTTCTCGCTGTTCCCGCCCGCTTGGTGGATCGGCACCGCGGGACTGTCGGCGGCCAAGATCCTTGAGAACATGGAGATCGGCCACAACGTCATGCACGGGCAGTGGGATTGGATGCGCGACCCGAAGATTCACTCCACCACCTGGGAGTGGGACAACGCGTCGACGGCCGAGCAGTGGAAGCACGCCCACAACGAGGAGCACCACACCTACACGAACGTGCTCGGCAAGGACGGCGACCTCGGCTACGGCATCATGCGCGTCGACGAAGACCAGACCTGGCATCCCTTCCACCTCGGCCAGCCGATGTGGAACGCCATCAACGCGCTGCTGTTCCAGTACGGCATCGCGGCCTATGACCTGAAGCTCGGGAAGAACCTCAAGTCCGCCGAGCGGCGCCAGAACCCGGAGTTCCGTGCGCGGGTGAAGTCCACGCTGCGCAAGATCGGCAAGCAGAGCCTGCGGGACTACGTCGTCCATCCCCTGCTGTCCGGACCGAGTGCCGCCACGACGTTCACCGCCAACCTGACCGCCAACGTGGTGCGCAATCTCTGGACGCACTCGGTGATCATGTGCGGGCACTTCCCCGAAGGGGTTCAGACGTTCTCGTACAACAGCATCGAGGGCGAGAGCCGCGGCCAGTGGTACCTGCGTCAGATGCTCGGTTCGGCGAACATCAGCGGCAGCCGCGTCATGCACCTGATGAGCGGCAACCTCTCCTACCAGATCGAGCACCACCTGTTCCCTGACCTGCCGAGCAATCGGTACGGCGAGATCGCTCCGGCAGTGAAGGCGGTGTTCGACCGCTACGGGCTGACCTACACCACCGGACCCCTGGTGAAGCAGGTCGCCTCGGCGTGGTTCAAGGTGATCCGGCTTTCGCTCCCCAATGACGTGACCACCCCGCCGCGGCTCCGCACCACGTCCCGGCAGAGCGTTCGCGCCGCCTGAGCCCTCGCGGCTGACTCAGCTTCGCGGCACGCCGAGCGCGAGCAGGGCCGTGTCGTCCTCCACGCCGGCTCCGAGATCCTCGAGGAGTTGGCCGAGCGCGCGGACCATCTCCTGCGCGGTGGCGGGGGCGTGGTCGTGCGCAAAGCCGAGCAGCGCCCCGTCGTCGTCGAAACGCGCACTGCCGGAACCGGTTCTAGCTTCGGTCAAGCCATCGGTGTACAGCAACAGCGTGTCACCCGGCGTCAGTAGGACTCGTGCCGATGCGAACTCCGCATCGGCGAACATTCCCACGGCCTGCCCGCCGGGTGTGTTGACGTACTGCACGTCGCCGTCGGCACGCAGTAGCAGCGCAGAAGGATGGCCACCACTGGCCAGCTCAATGTCGAAGCCGTTGTCCTGCAACGTGATCACTCCGAATATCACCGTGCAGTAGCGGCTGGGGTCGCGACCGCCTGGCTCGCTCCGAAGCATCGTGTCCAGAGAGCGCAGCACCGCCTCCGGATGGTCGTGATTCACTGCGGCGGCGCGCAGCGTATACCGCGCGAGCGAGGTCAGCGCCGCCGCGTCGACCCCCTTCCCACATACGTCGCCAAGGAAGAATGCCGACCTCTCGCGCGACAACGCGAACAGATCGTAGAAGTCTCCGCCCACCTCGGACGGTGACGCCGCGTGGTAGTAGGCCGAGGCGTCCAGGCCTGCGGGCGGCGTGAGCGACGGCGGCAGCAGCGAACGCCGCAACGTCGTGGCGAGCTGTTCGGCCCGGGTCTGCGCTGCCTCGGCGCGGCGCCGCTCGTCGAGCAGTTCCCGTTCGTACGATCGGCGATCGCCTGCGTCCTGGGCGATGAGGCGAATTGACTGCGGCCGACCGTCATTGCCGGACTTCACGTTGGCGGCGACGAACGCGGGCAGCCTGCGGCCGTCGGATGCCACCAGATCCAGTGTCACACCGCCGAGCTGCCCGGCAACGTGCAGCAGCGGAGCGAAGTGCGTCTCGAAGTGGATCCGTCCGCCTGCGGTGAGCAGTTCGACGAACGCCCGGCCGACGAGGTCTCCGGGCGGGTAGTCCAACCAGCGGGCCAACGTCGCGTTGACGGACGTGATGAGGCCGTCGGTTGACATCGCGAGGATGCCGCACGGCGCGTTCTGGTAGAGATCCTCGACCACGGGAGAATCGTCTCGACGGGAGGCCTCGGTCACGAGGCTCCGGCGAAGGCGGCGATCGCGCCGGCCGTCGCGTCGGGAGCACTGAGCTGCGGGCAGTGCCCCGACGCGTCGAGCGTGACCAGCCGGCTCTCGCCGATGTGCTGGTGGACGTAGGCACCGACCTCGCGCGGCGCCAGCGTGTCCCGCGCGCACTCGATGACCAACGTCGGCACCGAAACACGTTGTAGGTCAGCCCGATTGTCGGACAGGAAGGTGGTGCGCGCGAACACCCGGGCCATCGACGGATCGGTTCGGCAGAAGGATTCGGTGAGTTCGTCGCCCAGTTCGGGACGGTCTGGCGTGCCCATGATGTTGGGCGCCATCGTCCGCGACCAACCCAGGTAGTTGCTCTCCATGGAGGCGAGGAGTTCGTCGATGTCGGCGCGCGTGAAGCCGCCCCGGTAGCCGTCGTCGTCGAGGTAGGACGGGGAAGGAGTGAGCAGCACGAGCTTGGCGAATCGGTCAGGGTCCGCGGCGACGGCCAGCACGCCCATCATCGCGGCGACCGAATGGCCGACGAAGGTGATGTCGCGCAGATCGAGGTCGCGGATGAGCTCGAGGATGTCGTCGGCATAGCCGTCCAATGACGCGTAGCGGTCGGCGTCCCACGCCGTCGGGTCGGATCCACCGCTGCCGACGTGATCGAACAGCACCACGCGGAAGTGCGGGGCAAGTCTCTCGGTGACGAGCCGCCACAGGTTCTGGTCACACCCGAAGCCGTGGGCGAGTACGACGGTCCGGCCGTTCGGGTCGCCGACGACGTGCACGTTGTTCCTGGTCCTCACGTCCACCGGTCGATCCTAGGCGCGGCGCCCGCGCGGCCGGTGCCAGAATCGACACCTCCGTAGTCTGGATGGGTGAGCATCACGCCGGCCACGACCATCGCCCTGGGAAACCACTTCGCCCGCGAGCTGCCCGAGATGGCGGTCCGCTGGCAAGCCGAGGCCGCGCTCGAGCCTCGCCTGCTGGTACTGAACGAGGCGCTGGCAGGAGAACTCGGCCTCGACGCCGGGTGGCTGCGCAGCCCCGACGGGCTCGGACTGCTGGTCGGCGCTGCGGTCCCGGCAGGCGCGGAACCCGTGGCACAGGCGTACGCAGGGCACCAGTTCGGCGGGTTCGTCCCGCGGCTGGGCGACGGGCGCGCGCTTCTGCTCGGCGAACTCTGCGATGCCGCTGGGCACCGCCGCGACCTCCACCTCAAGGGTTCCGGTCGCACGCCGTTCGCGCGTGGTGGCGACGGTCTTGCCGTGGTCGGGCCAATGCTCCGCGAGTACGTCGTCAGTGAGGCCATGCACGCACTGGGGATCCCGACCACCCGGTCCCTGGCCGTGGTGGCGACCGGACATTCGGTGCAACGGGAGACGTCGTTGCCCGGGGCCGTGCTCGCCCGGGTGGCCAGCAGCCATCTGCGCGTCGGCAGCTTCCAGTACGCCGCGAACACGGGCGACCTCGGCCTGCTGCGGCGACTCGCGGACTACGCGATCGCCCGGCATCACCCTGGCGCCGCCAATGCCGAACACCGCTACCTCGCGCTGTTCGAGGCGGTCGTGGCTGCTCAGGCGTCGCTGCTCGCCCGCTGGATGCTCGTCGGGTTCGTGCACGGGGTGATGAACACCGACAACATGACGATTTCGGGCGAGACCATCGACTACGGGCCATGTGCCTTCATGGAGGCCTACGACCCCGTCACCGTGTTCAGCTCGATCGACTACGCCGGGCGCTACGCCTACGGCAACCAGCCAGCGGTCGCGGAGTGGAACCTCGCCCGCTTCGCCGAGACGCTGCTGCCGCTTCTCGCCGACGACGGGGACGAGGCCGTGGCGCTGGCGACGGAGTCGCTCGGCGGCTTCCGCAGCCAGTATCAGGCCGCGTGGTCGGCAGGCATGTCGGCCAAGCTCGGCCTGCCGCTCCTTGCCGAGGATGCGCTCGCTCTCGTCGACGACGTTCTCGCGCTGCTCGCGCAGAGCCGCGTGGACTTCACCTCGTTCTTCCGTGCGCTCGGCGAGGCCGCGCGCGGCGACGCGGAGCCCGCGCGCGGGCTGTTTCTCGACCTCGCCGGATTCGACGCCTGGTTGGCGCGCTGGCGGGAGCTGGGCCCCGACCCCGGTGCGATGGACCGGGTGAACCCGATCTACATTCCGCGCAACCATCTCGTCGAGGAGGCGCTCGCCGCGGCGACGGACGGTGACCTGGACCCGCTCGGGCGGCTCCTGACCGCCGTCGGACGCGCCGTACGACGAGCGTCCTGGTCTACAGCGCTACGCCGAGCCCGCACCGCAGGACTTCGGCGATTACCGGACCTTCTGCGGCACCTGAGGCTGCGCTGCCCGCCGGTCCGCGCGACGGTTGACGTGGCGTAGCACGGTGAAGAACACCGCGACGCAGGCAAGCAGCACGATTATCTGGAACATGTCGGTCATCCCGTCGTTTCTACGGGCGCGGAGACCAAAGCGCGGCTTTCCTAACGACTTTCATACGTCTGCGGCCGCATTGTCTACGCGTCGTCACGACGCCACGAGGTCGTCCCGACCGCTTGTCCGGCCATCGCCGTCTGGCGATTAGGACTTCCGATGCGCGGCGCATTAGTGTTGCGCGCGGTTCGTCGTCGACTCAGGAAAACCTCATGCCTACTCCGCCCTCGTTCGGGTCTGCACAGTCGCTCCGCAGCGTTCACAGCAACCGCACAGCGCGTTACGTCAATCGCCCGACCATCGGTCAGTGCTTCGACATCGAAGCCAGCCGCGACGTGAACGGGTGGCTGATCCGGATTCCGGAGATCGGCGGCGTCACCCATGCCAGCCGTCGCGCAACCGTCGAATTGGCGGCCCGGAAGTGCATCGCCAGACAGACGGGCATCCCGATCGGCTACGTCGCGGTACTCGTCCGCGACTGAGACCCCGTGGCCCCAGCCTACTTTCGTGGCAGCCTGCTCACTCGCCGAGCGTCGGAGCGGTGCACGACGCGTGGTCCTGAAGCGCCTCACCACTCGCCATGTCGCCGGTGGCCGCATCCGCCCGATCGGCGAGGATGACGAACCCCGGCTCGCCATCCGAGCCCACTGCGCCCACCACGACGAGCGTCTGGTCGCCCATGTCGGTGCGCGCACCGGCAAGGTCGTCGGCCAGCAAATCGAAGGGGTTGACCGCGTCCATGTCGTCGCCGGCAACGGCGATGGCGCTGTAGCGCCTGCCGGCCAGCGGAACCGGGAACGGTGCCCATGCGGGGCCGATCTCGGACGCGTGTTGCGCCAGCGCGTCGTGAACGTCGGCCCGGACGCAGTCGACGTGGATGTGCAGCTGGGTCTGCGTCCGCGCCTGCTCTGAGTTGATCGCCAGGCTCAGCCAGTCGCGCGGCAGCGATCGCCCGGCGCGCTGCTCGACGAAGGAGCGCGCTCGCCAAGCCGCCGCGAAGTAGTTGGTGGCGTCCGGCTCCAGGATCGATGGACTCTCGATGCCGGTGATGCGGCCGGTGGGGATGAGAAGGAACTGCAGCGGCCCGACGAGGTCCTTGAGCACCGCATACCCGTGCTCTTCCCCTGCGCTCAGGTCCACCTGTGCGCAGGGAGCCGGCTCGTCGTGCTGCCGTTGGTCCGGAACGCAGCTGCCGTTGACGATGCTCCACAGCGCATTGGGATCGCTCTGCGCATCACTGGGCGCGGCATTCGACAATGCCGTCACCAGCGTTGCAGCGAGAACGGCGGTGATTCGAAAACACCCGCGGGCCAACATCTCTGATCTCTTCGAGTCCCCGTCAACCATCAGCACGACGGTACCCGACGACGGCTCGAGCGTCCGAGGCGGGCGGTCGTCAGGCTCCGGCAGCCAGCGGCGCAACCGCCGCCGCATCGTCATGGCCCGAGAGCCGGTCGGCGACGAAACTCGCTGCCTGGCTGGCTAATCCGGCTTCCACGTACAGGCTGTGCGCGGGGCGGTCGTCACCGTCGGAACACACCGGGTCGGCACCGTTGCACAGGTCGATGGTCTTGGCGCCGTAGACCGGGCTCAGCGCGGGCAGCGGACGACCGATCTTGTCGGACGGGTTGCCGAACACCGCCACCGCTGCCACGTGGTCGGCGACGTCCGGCGGCATCAGGTCGCTGAAGCCGAACACCGGGCTCGGGGCCGAGGTGATGAAGTCCATCACCGCCGCGCCCTGCGAGTATCCGCCGAGCACGATGCGGGTGGCCGGGCAGGAGGTGGCCGTGGCCTGGACGTGCGCACTTGCGTCGTTCGCGCCGTCGGCGGCCTTCAGAAAGTCATATGAAGCCGGGTAGTCGACGGCGTACACGCTGATCGTCTTGCCCTTGACATCGCCCTTCAGGGAGTCCACGAAGCCCTGGCCGACACGTCCGATGCCGACGGGTTCGGCGGTGCCGCGGGCGAACACCACTTCCACGTCGGAGCACCCCGAGGCCGCCGAGGCAGTGGGCATCCCCAGACCGATCAGGCCCGTTCCGGCCACCAGCATGGCGCCGGCCGCGGCGAACACCCGCCCGGTCCCGTTGACGAGGACGTTGCCGATCCGACGGGATGGGCCCGCTGGGGTGTGAAGGACCATGAGCCATCTCCTATGTCGTCGGCGCAGGATGCAGTTACTCGAGCGAACGCCGCAGCTGCACTTGAATTCCACCCCACAGCCGGCCGTCAGCCAATGGGGGCTAGCACCAAGTTTCGAGACCTGCTAGCGGTAAGAGCGCCGGCAATGATGATCGGGACGAAAAACGCGTTCACCCAACGCAATTGATCACGGTGACTATTGCGGCGACAGGTGACCGCGGTGCTCAGTTCGCCGTGAGCATGACGTACTGTGCGGCGACGAGTTGCTGGGCGTCGAGGAGCTGGTCACCTCTCGCCTCGATCGCATACCGGCCCGCAGGCGCTACGCAGTAGAACCCCTTGGCAAAGGCCTGGCAGCGACTGTCCGGCAGGCCGGGCACCGGGTCGGCGACCTTGGTGCCCTCGTCGGAGATCTCCTGTCCGAAGGATTTCGTGACCGCGACTGCGGCGGGCTCGTCCTTGGCCTGGTAGACGTTCGTCTTGGCCATCGCCACCTCGGTCACGCCGTTGTCCTTGAAAAGGGTGGCCGAGGCGAGCGGGTTGCCCTGGAAGTGCATGGCTCCTCGGGTGTCGTAGACCGCGTTCTTGGCGGTGCTGGCATCGGTCGCCGGGATGGTGCGAGCCAGCAACCCGGTGGGATCCAGCAAGATCGCGGCGAGGGCGGCGGGGGGTGCCGCATTGAATTGGTCGATCGCGACGCCCTGCAAGTCAAGGGCTTTCGCCACCATCGCCGCCGCCGGATCGAAACCGTCGACCGACTGGACGAATTGCATCAGCACGTAGGGCCCGTACGCCGCGAAGGACCGGATCGTGGCAAAGGTCCGGTTGGTTCCGTGCGGCGTGAACGGATACGTGGAGGCGATCGCGTCGGGATGGCCGGGAATGGCCGCGGCGCTCGGAATGGTGCCCTGGATCGGCAGCTTGGCGGCGGCGTCGTTCAGGTCGTTGGCCGCTGCCGTAGCAGCGGCGGGATCGGCGAACCGCAACACGGCGTTGATCATGGCGCCCTTGTCGGTTGCCTGCCGGGCGGAGGCGAACCCGTCGACGAACCCGTGTCGGCCTGCGGCGTCGGAAAGGGATTCGGGTCCCAGCTGCTGCAGTGCGTTGGGAGCGTTGAGCACGAAGTAGCTGCTCAGGTACGGGGTGATGAGACTCTGGTCCACGTCCCATGGTCCGATGACGAAGTCCGACATGGCCTGCGCGTCGGCGACCGCCCCGGTCGAGGGGTTGCCTGCGGCGCCGAGCGGCGGTCGCGGCGTGGTCGAGTAGGCGCCCACGTCGAGGTGTTCGCGGCTCACGATGGTCGGAGGTGGCGGCGTGGTGGCGGTCGCCGTGGCCGAGGTGGCACCGCCGGCGTCCCCGGTGGTGTTGGCGCACGCGGCGACCATCAGCGCACCTGCGACAAGGGCGGCGAATTCCACACTGCGACGCATCAGCTCTCCTGTCGTTCGTCCGGGCACCAACCTAATGGGCACGGCGAGAACCGTTGGTAATTCGAGAGGGGGCGTTGCGCTTCCGCTTCAGCGCCGGGGTTCGCCGGCGAGCTGCTTGACGATCGTTCCGTTCTTCATGATCACGACCAGTGAGCGGTCCGGGTCGGCCAGCAACTGGAGGTCGTGGAGCGGGTTGCCGTCGACGAGAAGCAGATCGGCGATGGCTCCCTCCTCGACGACCCCGAGCGGACCGGGATACGGGTCGCGGGGTCCGGACATCGCGCACAGCGCGGCGTTGTCCGAGGTCGCCATCTTGAGCACCTGCGCAGGGGTGAACCAGCGTGACATCTTGGCCAGTTGGGCGCCCTGCCGGTCCGCGAGCCGGGTGTCGAAGAGGGTGTCGGTGCCCCAGGCCAGATTGACGCCGTGCTTCTTGGCGAGTTCGTATGCCCGATCGGTCCCGGCGATCACCTTGGCCATCTTCGCCTGTTTCGCAGGCTCAGTGAACGTGATGGCGTCCTCGTCGCCCAGCATCGGCTGCAGACACCACCAGGCGTCGTGCTCGGCGATCATTTCCGCAGTGGCGTCGTCGAGCAGGAAGCCGTGCTCGATGGACCGCACGCCTGCCCGCAGCGCCTGCTGGGCCGCGTGGGGTGTGAAGGCGTGCACCAGGACGTAGGTTCCCCAGTTCGCCGCGGCCTCGACGCCTGCGCGCAACTCGGCCTCGGTGTACTGGGTGACGTCGACCGGATCGTAGGGCGATGACACGCCGCCGCCCGCCATCATCTTGATCTGCGTGGCACCCAGCATCAGCTGCTCGCGCACCGCCCGCAGCACCTCGTCGGTTCCGTCGGCTATCGCCGCCAGCCCCATGATCTCGAGATGGCTCAGGTGGCCGCAGATCCCGCGGGGCACTTCGTACGGCATGCGGAAGTCGCCATGGCCAGAGGTCTGCGAGATGAACGCGCCCGACGGGTAGATCCGCGGCCCCACCACCGCGCCGTCGTCGATCGCCCGCTTCAGTCCGAACACCGGTCCGCCGGCGTCCCGCACGGTGGTGAACCCGCGGTACAGCGTGCGGGAAGCCTGTTCACCGGCGACGAGGTTGAGGTACCCGAGGTCCGCGGTCATCATCGCGTTGAGCGGCATCGAGGCCAACAGTGCGTGCCAATGGGCGTCGATGAGCCCGGGCATCAGGACCCGGCCGCCACCGTCGATCTCGATGTGTTGCTCGTTGCGGTCCAGCTCGATCGGCTGGGTGGAGATCGACTCGATGGTGAAGCCGCGGACCAGCACGTCGGAGCCTGGTGACAGCTCCGCGGAACGCCCGTCGAATATCCGGACGTCACGGAACAGTATCGGGACGTTCACGCTCGACGACATCGGTTGGGTCCTTGACCGTTGGGTGCACCTGTTGACTATCCGGAAACCATACCCTCGCCGCCGGACCCGGATCTAAACCGATTGCTCGCCAACGTGTTCGGGATCGTTCACGCGGCCAGTTGGTTGACCATCGCGGCGAAGACGCCTGGCAGCATGGTGGCCGCGGGCACGATGCGTCGTCGGATCGCGGGGTGCGCACCCGCACGCACCAGCGCCGCCGTGAGCAGTCGGTATCGTCGGGTCAGCCTGCGCCACTGGCGGTCGTAGTCGCCGGTTCGGTCGGTGACGACACAGTGCACCAGCAATTCCGCCGCGCCGAACGCCAACCCCATCCCCTCCCCCGTCAACGCATCGATGTAGCCCGCCGCGTCTCCGACGAGCAGGATCCGCCCGGCGGTGCGGCTCACCGCCTCTTGCCACAACGGACCTGCGGCGCGGTCCTGGCCGTGGTCGTGGCCGCTCAATCTCTCCTTCAAGTGCGGGAATTCGTCGAAGTGCGTGTCGAATCCGCCGCGCGAGGAGCTCAGGATCGCTATGCCGACGCAGTCGTCGGCGACGGGCGTCACGTAGGCCTCACTCCCCGTCGCCCAATGCACCTCGACCGAATCCGTCCACGGCGCGATTTGCACGTGGCGGCGAATTCCCCATCGGCGTGGGCCACCGCTCGGTCGCGCCAGCCCGAGCTCTCGACGAATGGGGGAATGCAGGCCGTCGGCCGCTGCCAGGTAGCGGGCGCGGAGCTTCCCGGCCCACACCGATTCCCCGTCCTGGGCGATCTCGCCGATGTCGTCGCACACGAATCGCACGCCCGCCGCCTCGGCCGCCTCCAGCATCGCCGCGTGCAGCACGGTTCTGCGCACCCCGCTACCCGTCCCGGCGCGGAACGTCGCCTCGACCTGTCGGTCACCGTCCAGGTAGCGGATGCCGCGTAGCGGCCTACCCCGCGGACTGATGCCGAGGCACTTCAGGTGCCCGACGGTGTGGGGCATCATCCCTTCGCCGCAGGCCTTGTCCAGAACCCCACGACGGCGTTCGACGACGACCACCTCGAGTCCCGCCCGTGCGCCGTACAGTGCGGTGGCCAGACCCGCGGGCCCGCCCCCGCCGATGAGCAGGTCGATCACGTCAGGCTCGCGAGCGCCGTGTTCTCCACCCTGATCCGTGTTCTGAGCAGCACCGCGTTGAGCACCGTGAAGACGACCGCCGTCAGCCAGGCCGAGTGAATCAGCGGCAGGGCGATCCCCTCGATGACGACCGCCACGTAGTTGGGGTGCGGAATCAGCCGGTAGGGCCCGCCGGTGATGCGGGGTGCACCGGGGATGACGACCACGCGGGTGTTCCACCGATGTCCGAGGGTGGTGATGCACCACCAACGCAAACCCTGCGCGGCCACCACCACCGCCAGCATCGGCCAGCCGACGGCGGGGATGAACGGGCGGTGGAGTGCGGCCACCTCGATCAGACATCCGGCAAGCAGCGCGGTGTGCAGGACTACCATCGCCGGATAATGGCCCGCACCGTACTCGGTGCCGCCGCGCACTCGGCTCCACGCCAGATTCCGTTTGGAAACAACGAGTTCGGCGACCCGTTCGACGGCGACGAGGGCAATCAGGAGTGTGTAGCAGAGCATGGGGGTCAGCGGACCTCGGTCAGCGCCATCGCAGCAACACCAGCTCCGAGCAGAAGCCCGGGCCCATGGCCATCAGGAGTCCGGGGCTGCCCGCGGGCGGCCGTTTGGTGATGGTGTCGCGCAGCACGTAAAGCACCGATGCCGAGGACAGGTTGCCGACCTCGGCCAGCGAGCGCCACGTCAGCTCGAGCGCGTCGTCGGGCAGTCCGAGGGTGGCGGTGATCGCCTCGATGACCTTGGGCCCACCGGGGTGACTCACCCAGGCGCCGACGTCGGTGACGTGCAGGCCATGGCCGCCAAGGAAATTCGTCACGTCGTCGCCGAGATGGCGTGCGACGACCTTGGGCACGTCGGCTGAGAGCACCAACCGGAAGCCGCTCGAGTCGACGTCCCATCCCATCGTGCGCAGCGACTCGGGGTAGAGGTGACTGCGCGAGTCGAGAACGTCCGGGCCGGCTGCGCCGATCAGTTCGGCACGCCGATCACCGACCGCCACGACGGCCGCCGCGCCGTCGCCGAACAGGCTGCTGCCAACCACGGTGGCGATCGTCGGGTCGCTCTTGGATACCAGCGAGCACAGTTCGACCGACAGCAGCACCGCGACGCCATCGGGAGCGCCGTTGAGATAGTCGTTGAGCCGGGCTATCCCCGCTGCCCCCGCGACGCAGCCCAGGCCGAACATCGGCACCCGCCGGACGTCGGGCCGCAGCCCGATCCGGGCCGCGATACGGGCATCCAGCGAAGGCACTGCCACGCCGGTCACCGTCGTCGACATGATCAGGTCGACGTCCGAGGGCTCCAGGCGCGCTTCGGCGAGCGCGCCCAACACGGCGGCGCACCCGAGTTCCACGGCGTGCTCGATGAAGATGTCGTTGGCGTGGCCGAAGTCGGTGAGCCCGGCGTAGTCCTCCAGCGGCAACACCATGTGACGGCTGTCCACCTTCGCGCTCTCGTGCACCTTGCGGATCGCGTCGGCATGCTCGGAGTAACCGGGAAGCGCGAGCAGCGCTTCGGTCACTTCACCCTGGGTGTAGCGATTGGGTGGCAGTTGTCCGTTTACTGCAGCAATCACACTCATGTCACACTCCTCTCTCTGGACACGTGACCCGAGCCACATTCGTTCACCGCCGTACCTCGCACCGCCATGGCCAGATGACTCCCGGGTTTCGTCAGTGCCTGCCAAGTCACTGTGATTGCCTGCCGGATCCGGTCAAAGGGACATAGCGCACGTTCTCGGTGACGTCGCAGCGTCCAAGCGTCGTGTGCCGAGCACGCTGAGAAAGGTTCACCGGGTGACGGACGAAAGCCACACCGGGTTTGCCCAATCGAGCTGCCTGGACGACCACGAATGGGTGGCATTGGTCAGGGCCATCGCCGAACTAGTAGTCGGCTCCCAAGCGGAACTCGACTGCGGGGAGCTGTGCAGCGCGTGTCGGGTGAATGCGGTGCGGTTCGGGCGGCATCAAATCGGTGTACGGGGGTGTGCCGGTCATCGGCGGCCTCGGCACCGCTGCGGTGTACCAGCCAGAAAGTGAGGCAGCTTCGCGATGGGAGGCTGGCAGCCAGTTGTAGGGCATGAAGATCGACCGCTGGGTTGGCAGGCGGGCCGTGGCGACGAACTGACTTCCAATCCCCGCAAGAAGTTCGCCGTCATCGTCAGCGTCGGGCACATGGCTCGTCACGAACGTGTGCTCTGCGGGATCCCCTCGTGAATCGAGCATTGAGCGCCGAAAGGTTGGGCGGCAGTGCATGGTTGGCGCGTGCAATCGATGCCGCATCGGTTGGCGCGGCTCCGTCCTCACCAAACAGCTCGAGAGGGGGTCCACCCGAGTCTCGGTCCCAATCGGGTCACCATGTCTGTGATGACCTGGACGTAATCGGCCTCAGGGAGTTCAACGGCAGCGCGAGCACCACCTCATCGGCGTCGCTGAAATCCGCTGGCCGCGGTCACGCGAGCAGCTGTCGAGAAGTTCGCGAATCGTCATGGCGGCCGCCGCTGTCTTCGGCGAGGATGTTCGAAAGTCGAGACGGTCGTTCCCCAACACCACGGCCGACCTTGGCCCGTTGAAGGTCATCCTGCGCGACCGGGACGACGAGGGGTGCATCGTATATCCTCAGCAGATAGCCGTTGCGCCACGGTGATTGGCGTGAGCAACCGCCGACCTGGCGCCCAACGGTATCGGCCAACGGTCGCCCTCCAGCGCAGCCCGTAGCCGTGGTCTCGTGGTGATCAACCCGCGCTCCCACACAGATCGACTCGTCGGCGCTCCTGCAGAGGGGTTGGCGATCTCAACAGTGCCCGCGATTGCACGCGTGGCGTATCCGTCGCGGCACTAGTGGCTGCACCAGTCGGCAGGCCCGGCGCCCTAGTTGGAGGACATTCCCGCAGCGGTTCGCACCATGATGTGATCGGACCGCGTCGACTGCGATCCCGACGGGAAGGAGGTGGGTGGGATCGACACGCTGCGTGGCCGGGTCCGCGAGTGCGCGCTGCTCGACGAGCTACTCGGCGCCGTTCGTCGCGGAGAGAGCCGAGCACTGGTGGTGCGCGGTGAACCCGGTATCGGAAAGACGGCGCTGCTCGACTACGCGGTTGCCGCCGCGCCCGAATTCCTGGTCACCAGAGCAGCGGGGGTCGAGTCTGAAACCGAGCTGGCCTTTGCGGCGCTTCAACGGGTGTGTGCGCCCATTCTCGACCGGGTGGTTCGCCTACCGGGGCCGCAACGCGAGGCATTGGAGGTAGCGTTCGGCCTCAAGAACGGCCCTCCCCCGACCCATTCATGATCGGGCTTGGGGTGATTGAACTGCTTTCCGAGGCCGCCGACGCACAACCGCTGCTCTGCCTGATCGACAGCGAACAACTGCTCGACGACGCTTCTGCTCAGTCGCTTGCCTTCGTAGCGCGCCGACTGCTCGCGGAGCCCGTCGCGATGGTGTTCGCCACCACCGAGATCCGTCCCGAGTTGGCCGGACTGCCGGAGCTGCACGTAACCGGACTGCGATGCGAAGACGCGAGAGCGCTTCTGGTCGATGCGTTGCCCGCGCCGCTCGACGAGCACGTACTGGACCGCATCGTCGCCGAGACCCGCGGCAATCCGCTGGCGCTTCTCGAGCTACCCAAGGATCTGTCGCCTGCCGAGCTCGCCGGCGGTTTCGGACTTCCGGCGAGCTCAACGCTGGCAACGCGGATCGAAGACAGTTTTCGAAGGCGACTCGAAGCCCTTCCATCCGAGACGCAGCGACTCGCGCTGTTGGCGGCTGCCGAGTCGACCGGCGACCCTGCAGTGGTCTGGCGTGCCGCCGGGCGGCTCGGCATTGCCCCGGAGGCCGCAACGCCTGCGGCCGCAGCCGGGCTGCTGGAATTCGGTACGTGGGCGCGGTTTCGCCATCCACTCGCCCGGTCGGCCATCTACCGTGCGGCGTCCTTGGAGGACCGTCGGCGCGTGCATCGTGCGCTGGCCGAGGTGATCGATCGCGATGCCGAACGTGCGAGGTGGGTGTGGCATCGCGCCCACGGTGCCGCAGGACCCGACGACGAAGTCGCCGATGATCTCGAATGTTCAGCGGTTCAAGCACAAGCGCGCGGTGGTTTGGCGGCGGCAGCGGCGTTCCTGGAAAAGTCATTGGAGCTGACCTCTGATCCCAACCGGCGCGGCGAACGTGCGTTGGCGGCAGCACAAGCCAAGCAGGAGGCAGGTGATCCCGACGCCGCCCTTGCGCTGCTGCGCGCCGCGGAGACATCGCCGCTTGACGAACTCCAGCGAGCTCGTGCGGATCTGGTGCGGGCGCGCGTGGCGTTCGCAGTCAACCGTGGCCGCGATGCACCGTCGCTTCTCCTTCGCGCAGCCGAGCGCCTGGGGCCGCTCGACGCGACACTGGCACGCCACACCTTGCTCGACGCCTTCGTCGCGGCGCTCTTCGCCGGACGACGCGCGGGCGAAGGCGGACTGCGCCAGGTCGCCGAAGCAGCGCGAAGGACACAACCTTGCCAGACTCCCCCGACCGCGCTTGACTCACTGCTCGATGGGCTGGCGCTACTGATCACCGAGGGATTCGCGGCAGGTACACCGATGTTGCAGAAGGCCATACGCGAGCTCGGCAGAGAAGGCGGTGCCAGGTTGGCGCACCTACGGTGGCTGTGGCTCGCGTCACGGGTCGCGCAACAGTTGTGGGATGAGAAGAGCTGGGACCTGTTGTCCGCCAGGCATGTAGAGCTGGCCCGCCAAGCGGGCGCGCTCAGCGTGCTACCCATCGCACTGCGCGGCCGGTTCGGTGTCGAACTCATCGCGGGGCGGCTCGAAGCGGCCACCATGTTCCACGACGAGATCGAAGCCGTCACACAGGTCACGGGTGGCGAACCAGTGCGTTATGGTGCCGTGGTTTTGGCCGCATGGCGTGGCGCGAGCAACGAGGTCACGTCCCTCGTTCAGGAGAGCCGCAAGGGTATCGAGCGCCGCGGCGAGGGTGGCGGCCTGACCATGATCGAATGGGCATTAGCCGTGCTGTACAACGGTGTTGGCCGCTACGCCGAAGCAGTGGTCATTGCCGAACGGGCCGGCAGCCATCTAGAAGAGATTGGTTTGGCTGTCTGGGCCTTGCCGGAGCTCATCGAAGCCGCCGTCCGAAACGAAGAACCCGACCGCGCCGCGGCGGCGTTTCAGCAACTCTCGGACGCCGCCAACGCCAGCGGCACCGACTGGGCGCTCGGACTCGAGGCGCGGTCTCGAGCGCTCCTCAGCTCACCAACCCACGCCGACGCCTTCTACCGCGAGGCCATCCGGCTCCTCGGCCGCACACGCGCCCACGTCGAACTCGCCCGCGCTCATCTGTTGTACGGCGAATGGCTGCGACGCCAACGACGCCAACTAGACGCGCGGGAACACCTGCAGTCCGCGCACGAGATGTTCACCGCAATGGGCATCGAGGCGTTCGCCAAACGTACTGCGCGTGAGCTACAGGCCTCCGGTGGCCGTGTAGCGGTGGCAGAGGGCCACTCGGCGCTCTCGTTGACCCCGCAGGAAGCTCAGATAGCCAGATTGGCGCGCGACGGGCTGTCGAATGCCGAAATCGGCACCCGACTCTTCATCAGCCCACGAACCGTGGAATACCATCTCCGAAAGGTGTACTCAAAGCTGGGCATTGCGTCCCGAGTTGGTCTGCCGCAGATACTTTGACGGTTGCCCACCGGCGGACAACGGGCCCGCGTCATGTCGTCGCGGTCCTCGCGGCTGGGGCAGCTCCTGGTGACCACGGGTTGGCCTCCACGCTGACTAGGGTCGTGACGCGGGCTGCCACGGATTCCTCCGGATCCGGTGACGACGAGCGTGGGTGCCATGGCACAAACCGATCCCGCAGCAGCAGGACTCACCACTTCGGTCCGGCCCATCGAGGCACTCGAACGTCTCTTCTTCCGCTATAGCGAGCGCAACCCCGCGCACTTCCTGGTGGCTGCCGAGTTCGACGAGGTGCTGGATGCCGAACGGTTGCGGCCGGCGTTGGATTCAGTGCAGCAACGACATCCACTGCTATCGGTTCACGTCGAAGATCACACGTCGACTCGCCTGGGCTTTTATCGGACGCCCACCGCGGCGCCCATCGCGCTGACGGTGCACGATCGCGCGGGCTCTGACTGGCAGTCACTGGCGGCCGCGGAACTCACCCAGCCGTTCGACCGTTCCACGGCTCCGCTGATGCGCGCCACGCTGCTCAAGAGAACCCTGTCGTCGGTGGTCATGCTGACCTTCGACCACACCATTGCCGATGGCATCTCCTCGATTCTCGTTCTCGATGACCTGATCGCCGCGCTCAATGGCCGCCAGCTCGAGGAATTGCCGATGCCGCCCGCGATCGAGGATCTGATCAACCATTCGTTGGGGGGCAGTGCGGCTGCGGCACTTCCGGATACCGATCCACGGATGGCGCCGCCGACGTCGCAGCGGCCCTTCGATGGCACACCCCCATTTCTGCACACCGCCGCGATGACCGAGGCCGACACCACGCGACTGGCGCATCGTTGCCGCGCCGAACACACCACGGTGCACGCGGCGATCCTGGTGGCCGCATCCCGGGTCCGCGCCGAGCAGCTCGGCGACACGTTCGTCCGTGCAATCAGCCCGATCAACATTCGCGAGCTGGCACGCACCGGCAATGGTTGCGCCGCGTATTTCAGCGCCACGTGCACCGGTTTGGAGCCGAAAAGTGGGATGTCCTTCTGGGACCAGGCCCGAACCACGTCGGCGAATCTGGACGCTGCCCGGTCTGCTCCCGGCGTCGTCGCCACCTCACGGGCCCTCCAACAAGCCGTGACCACGGACGCGACGGTCACCTTGGCCGAACACGTCTTCGGCGAGGTCTTCGCATGGGAGCTGTTGGTCACCAACCTCGGTCGCCAAGAACTCACCGACACCGGACCGATTGCGCCATCGGCGATCTGGGCGCCGATCGTACAGATGCAGATGGCCGACGAGCACGTCATCGGCATAGTCACTTACCGTGGCCGCCTTCGGATGACCTGCGTCGGCTATGCCTCCACCGCCGACTATCTGCAGGCCGTGTGGGAAGCCCTGGTGGTGGCGTCGGTCGAATAGACCTTCCGCGCACCGTGAGCCTCGATGCCCCACCGTGAGCTCACTCGTGAAGGTGATCCCCGTTTCACGGCGCCCTGAGGGATCAGCGCGAGCGGTCTCCCTGCGGCGAGTGCACCCAGATTGGTACCCGCGCCGCCGTGGCCCACGACGAGGTCGATGCCATCGAGAAGTTCGGCATAGGGCCGAAATCCCTCGAAGGCAACCGCGTTGCCATCAATCGCGAAATCGGCGGGTGACGCCGTGACACCGAGCGCGACGCGCACCCCGTGTCCCTTCGCCGTCAGCTCTCGGATGAGCGCGGTGAGCAGCGCGCCGCAGTACCTCCGCGATCACGGTCGAATTGTCGGCTCCTGCAACCAACAGTTCAATGTCCTCGCCTCAATGTCCTCGCCGAGAAAAACCGGGACGTAGGGCGGCGGAACCATGATGGCGACGCTGTCTCCCCGTCGCCGGAACGCGCGAGCCAGGGGTAACAGGGGCAGCAGATGCCCGTGTCCGGGAACACCGCTGATGAGTATCCGCATGCATCAAGGCCCCCGCCGAAGGGTCAGCATCGTGATCTCACTGGGTGCGAACACCCGAAAGGGCGGACCCCAGAAGCCGGTGCCGCGACTCGTGTAGAGCTGCGTCCGGTCGCCATGCCTGCTCAATCCTTGAACCACCGGCTGGTCAAGTCTGACAAGGAAATTGAATGGCCAGATCTGCCCGCCGTGGGTGTGCCCAGAGATCTGCAGGTCCACCCCCGCGCGCACCGCCTGCGTGACCTGCTTCGGCTGGTGCGCGAGAAGCAGCACCGGCAGCGCCGGGTCGGCGTCGGCAAGGGCGGCCTCGATGTTCGCACCGTGCCCTTCGACGCCGGACGCATGGGCGGTTGCGTCATCGACGCCTGCCACGACGAGCTGATCACCCCCGCGCTCGATGACGAGGTGCCTGTTGTGCAAGGCATCCCAGCCGATTCGTTGCATGTAGTCGAGCCAGCCCTGCGCCTCGCTGATGTACTCGTGGTTGCCGGTGACGTACACGCGGGCGAGCTTGCCCCGCATCGATGCCAGGGGTCGTGCCTGCTGCTCGCGGACCTCGACCGTGCCGTCGGCGATGTCGCCGACATGGCAGACGACGTCGGCGTCGAGCTGGTTGACGCGGTCGGCGACGGCGGCCGACCAGCGGGCGCGGTCGATCGGCCCGTAGTGCGTGTCGGTGATGATCGCGACGCGCAGGCCGTCCATCCCGTTGCCGAGTCTGGGGATGCCGACGTCGACGTGGCGCGTTCGCGGAACCCGCATCGCTTCGAAGTGCCCCCACCCGAGCAGCACGACCACGACGGCGACGACCGCCCCGGCCACGACACGCGACCTGGTCGGATCATCGACACCGATGACGTACAGCGCCAGCCTGAGTATCTGACCCGCCACCGACCAGAAGAACAACACCCACACGGTGCCGAGGAGCGCGTCACCGGTCGCCGCGGCCAGGTCCAGATGCCTGCGACCATGCCCCCACGCCATCGCAACGGGCAGGGCGATGAATGCGACGGCGAACCCGACCGTTCCGAGAATCACCACGCCTGCCGGCCAGTGCGTGCCCGCCGAAAGCAGCGTCCACCACGGCACCCCGTACAGGAGCAGCATGATCGCGAACACCACGGCCAGGCGGCGCCATCTGCGCCGCGAGCGAGGGTGGGCCGCGGCTTCCACCTGGGCGGCGGGAGTGTCTGACATCGGGGAGCTGCCTCGGTCTCTGGTGTCTTCAGGACCATCGACGCTACCCCGCGCCGGGCAGTGGGCTCCGTGCCCGGTTGGCTGGATGGAGTGGCTCAGCATGGATCACGCCACCGAGGTTTCGGTGCACGCAGGCTCCTCGGATCGTCCGCGATCCACCGGGGGCAGCGGTCCCGCTCCTTCCCGGGCGCGCAGCAAGCTCGTGATCGCCGTCTTGGTGGTCCCGGACAGCTTCCCGCTCGAACTATTGATCACGCAGGCGGTTTCGGGCCGCCGATCATGGCGATCGCCGACATCATGGGCATCTCGTCCGACTCGGCGTACGAGATCGTGCTGTGCGCGACGAAGCGCTGCTGCACGGGTGGTATCGATGTGTGGCGGCGCGGCGTCCATCCTCGGCCAGGCCGGTGTGCTCGACGGGCGCCGGGCAACGACGCACTGGTTGTTGGCTCCTGAGTTCCGCTGACTGTTCCCGCAGGTTCGGTTGGACGTCGACCAGCTCTACATCGACGATCCTCCTGTCCACACGTCCGGCGGGATCTTCGCCGCGACTGACCTCGGGCCGCACCGTCCGGGCGGACAGGCGCAGTTCATCAAGGACTCGATGCGGCTGAGCGACACCTCAGCAATGGAGCCAATCCTGGAGTGGATCCGCGAGAACCTCGGTGGACCGTTGACGCTCGGCCGTATCGCTGCGCAGGCACATTTGAGCGAGCGCACGCTGGTACGGAAGTTCCGCGCTGCGACGGGTACCAGCGTTCTGGGATGGGTGATCCGGGAACGCCTGAATCGCGCCAAGGCACTGCTCGAGGCCACCGACTTCCCGGTGGGTGAGGTGGCGGTCATGTCGGGGTTCGGGTCGACCGAGAGCATGCGCAGGCAGTTCGAGAAGTCGGTAGGGACCAGCGCGGGGGCCTACCGGCGCACGTTCCGCACCGGTCAACGGGAAGGCCGCGCGGCCGGCTGAACCCGGCCCAGGCGAGTGATCGGACGCCCACCCCAACGAGCGGAATGACTCGATCGGAAACACGCTGCGGGCGTTGGTGATCCAACATGCGTTCGCGACCATCGACCATGTCTAGCCGCCGGACTGGCGTGCGCGGTACGCCGCCACCGCCGCCCGATTGCCGCATGCCGTGCTGCAGAACCTACGGGAACGGTTGCGCGACAGGTCGAACACCATGCCCTCGCAACCGGGATCTGCACAGACGCTCAGCCGGCTCATCTCGTCGAGCCGGATGACGTCGATCATCGCCATGGCGGTTTCGACGGCGATGCGGGTGGCGAAGGATTGGTTGGGCGTGACGGCATGCAGGTGCCAGTCGGCATTTCCGTGGCGCACCAGGCGGGGGCGCGCATCGGCTTCGTCGAGAAGCCGGTTCACCATGTCCACTGCCTCGTCGCGGGTGCTCGTCAGCAAGGTACGTAGCACGGGCCGCAACTCTCGGACCGCGCTCAGCTCGGCCTGATCACCGTCGAACCGACCCGTGTACTCGAACGTCCTGTAGAAATCCGCCAACTGTTCGACGGTGACGAGCGTGTCCGGGTCCTCTGCGGAATTGACGAGCGTGGTCGCTGCCCGCATTCCCATCTCGGTGTCATGGGTCAACAGCATGTCAGGACGTTACTCCCCGACATCAAACCGATTGATGCCGAACGGAACACCTTCACACGGGCTCCACTGCCGGATCGGGAAGTGCCACTTGCGGCTCGCCGAGTTTGACCACGACGACCCCCACCAGTATGAGCGCTCCTCCCGCCAGCTGAATGGGCGCGGGCGCCTCGTCGAGCAGCAGCCAGGCGAATACCAGCGCCGAGAGCACCTCGGCAAGACCGACGAACGACGCCAGCCGCGAGCCGAGGCGCCGACTGGCCCCGATGCCGAGGACGTAAGCCAAGGCGGCCGTGACGATTCCGAGCGCGAGGATCGGGGCCCACCACGGCACCGTCGCGCCGGCGTAGGTGACCGCGGTTCGCGGCGCGGCGAACGGGATGACGCCGACGAGACCGGCAAGGAGCAGCAGAACGCCACCACAGGTCAGGCCACCCGCTGCCAGCACGATCGGCGGCAACCCGTTGCCCTCGTCGGCAGAGATCAGCCAGTACACCGCGGCGCCGGTCATCGCACCCAGGGCCCAGAGCACCCCGATCGGCTCCACGTGGGCGCCCGCCACCAGATTCAGGACGAGGACCAGGCCCACCGCGGCGATCACCGCGCCGACCAGGGTGAGCGGGCCGGGGCGCTGCCCGTGCCGAAACCACAACCAGCCGATCACCGCGACAGGCGCGGTGAACTCGATCAGCAGGGCGACCCCGACCTCCATGTAGTTGACCGCGTTGAAGTACGCCAGCTGGCATCCCGCGACCGCGAGCGCACCGTAGACGACGATCACGCCCAGGTTCTTGCGTACCAGGCTCCATCGCCCGCGCAACGAGATCACGGCCGGCAGAACCAAGACGGTGGCTGCGATCAACAGGCGCGCGGTGACCGCCGAGCCGGCCGTCCAGCCCGCTTCGACCAAACCCTTGGCCAGCGGTCCCGAGAGGCCGAACGCGGCCGACGACGACAGCGCGAACGTCAGGCCGGATCCGAGCCGCGGCCCACCTCGGGGCGTGTCATTGGTCAACTCGGTCATGAGTCATTACTGTAGGCGTCCACGCCGTCATGCGTCAACCACGATTTTGCCCATTACGCGAGACGCGCATCCCGCCGGCGACCCCTTGCGACGAGGCCGGCGGCGGGCAATCGAAGCGGATGCACACTGACCACCGTGTTTCGCCTAGGCGTCGGCGCATCCATCGCTTGGGAGCCGGAAAGTTTAACCGCCGGGTAACGGCGAAACCTTGCCGTTCACCCTCAACCGTGGAAACCTCACAGATTGTCAACAAAACTACGAACTCTGCGAAAGTTGGTCACGGCGTTCTCGTTCGTGAGGTGACCGGCGGGACTCAGAGTCGATGACGACGAGGAGAATCCCGTGGCCTCCGAACATGTGAATCCCCCGCAGATCGAGTCGTCCCCGGGTGTCGTAAGGAAAGCGGTCGCCGCATCTGCGATCGGCAACGCGACCGAGTGGTTCGACTACGGCATCTACGCCTACGGCGTGACGTACATAGCTGCGGCGATCTTTCCCGGGGACACCGGGACCGCGACCCTGCTCGCGCTGATGACGTTCGCGGTTTCGTTCCTGGTCCGGCCGCTCGGCGGATTCATCTGGGGTCCGCTGGGTGACCGGGTCGGCCGCAAGCGCGTGCTGGCGATCACCATCCTGATGATGGCCGGCGCGACCCTGTGCGTCGGGCTGGTGCCGACCTACGCCGCCATCGGGCTGTGGGCGCCGATACTGCTGGTGCTGCTGCGGATGGTTCAGGGCTTCTCCACCGGCGGCGAATACGGCGGCGCCGCGACATTCATGGCGGAATACGCGCCGTGCCGAAGGCGTGGCTTCCTCGGAAGCTTCCTCGAGTTCGGCACGTTGGCCGGATTCTCGCTGGGTGCGCTGCTGATGCTCGGATTCTCGACGGTGCTCGGTGACGACCAGATGCATGCGTGGGGCTGGCGGCTGCCGTTCCTCGTTGCCGCGCCGCTCGGCCTCGTCGGGATCTACCTGCGCACCAGGCTGGAGGACACCCCGATCTTCCGTGAGCTGGAGGCGAAGGGCGAGAAAGAGGAGGAGGCCACCACCGCGTTCCGGGACCTGATCGCCGGGTACTGGCGGCCGATTCTGAAGCTGGCTGGCTTGGTCGTCGCACTGAACGTGGTCAACTACACGCTGCTCAGCTACATGCCGACCTACCTGCAGGGTGAGATCGGGCTGTCGGCCAACGCGTCACTGATCGTCCCGATCATCGGCATGCTCACCATGATGGTGCTCCTGCCGTTTGCAGGCGCGCTGTCGGACCGGATAGGACGCAAGCCGCTGTGGTGGTTCTCGCTGGCCGGCCTTTTCATCGCCGGCGTGCCAATGTTCCTGCTGATGGGTACGGGCATGGCCGGCGCGGTGATCGGCTTCGCCGTCCTGGGTCTGCTCTATGTGCCGCAGCTCGCGACGATCTCGGCAAGCTTCCCGGCGATGTTCCCCACCCATGTGCGGTACGCCGGTTTCGCGATCGCCTACAACGTGTCCACCTCACTGTTCGGCGGCACCGCGCCCGCGGTCAACGAATGGCTCATCGGTAAGACGGGCGACGGCCTCGTTCCGGCGTATTACATGATGGCCGCCTGCGTTGTCGGCGCGATCGCTCTGATCACGGTCCCCGAGACCACCCGCTGCCCGATCAATGGCAGGGCCGTGCCAGGCACGGCGGATGCCCCACCACAAATGGCATACGCCCCCGCCTGAGCGTCTCGCCCATCGGCGTCCTCAGGAGATGACGGCGCCCACGGCGTCGGTCCAGAGGCCGACCGCCTCGTCGACCTGGTCAGCGCTCACGACCAGGGCCGGGATGAAGCGGACCACCTGACTCCACGCCCCGCAGGTCAGCAGCAGCAAGCCGCGCCGGGCAGCTTCCTGCTGGACGGCGGCGGCCGTGGCCCCGTCGGGCTTGCCAACGGCATCACGAAACTCATTGCCGATCATCAGACCGAGGCCGCGGACGTCGGTGATCTGCTCGTGCTTGTCCGCGACGGTCTGCAGCGCCTGCTTGAGCTGGGCGCCGCGCTCCGCCGAGTTCTCGACCAGCCGCTCGTCCTGGATCACGTCGAGCGTGGCAAGGGCGGCGGCACAGGCCACCGCGTTCGCGCCGTACGTGCCACCTTGTGAACCCGGCCAGGCCTTCTCCATCAGCGCCGACGATGCCGCGATACCCGAGAGCGGGAAGCCGGACGCCAGCCCCTTCGCGGTGACGAGAATGTCGGGTAGGGCGTTGAAATGGTCACCGCCCCAGAACTTTCCGGTGCGGCCGAACCCGGTCTGCACCTCGTCGAGCACCAGCAGGATGCCGTGTGCGTCGGCGCGTTCGCGCAGGCCGGCGAGGAACCGCTCGTTCGCCGGGACGTAGCCACCCTCACCCAGCACCGGCTCGACGAAGAACGCGGCGGTATCGGCAGGCGCGCTCAACGTCTGCAGCACGTAGTCGAGTTGGGCGAGTGCGAAATCGGTCACCTGCTCGACCGGCCAGCCGAAGTGGCCGGGGTCGGGGAACGGTGACACGTGCACGCCACCCATCAGCGGGCTGAATCCGGCCCGGAACTTGGTGCCGGAGGTGGTCATCGAGGCCGCTGCCACCGTCCTGCCGTGGAAGCCGCCATGGAACACGATCACGTTCGGGCGGCCCGTCGCCTGGCGGCTCAGCCGCAGGGCCGCCTCGATCGCCTCACTGCCGGAGTTCGCTAAGAACATTCGGTCCAGACCTGCGGGGAGCACTTCACCGAGCCGCTCCACCAGCGTGAGCAGGGGTCGGTGCAGGACGGTCGTGTACTGCGCGTGGATCAGCGTCGCCACCTGCCGCTGCGCCGCTTCCACCACCCTCGGGTGGCAATGGCCGGTGCTCGTCACGCCGATCCCCGCGGTGAAGTCGAGGTACCTTCGATCGTCTTCGTCGTAGAGCAAGACGCCCTCACCACGGGCGGCGACCACGCCGGTCGCCTGCTTCAGGATCTGCGAAAGCCCAGCCATGACGTCCCCTTGCGTGCCGATGGGTTGATTGTTGACAATCAGAGTATCCAACGCATGGCGCGTCGGTGGAAGGGTTACTGATGAGCAAGCAGGAGACCCAAGTGGTCGACGCAATCGAGAAGCGTCTGTTCATCGATGGCAAGTGGGTCGACGCGACGGACCGAGGCACCTTCGACGTCGTCGATCCGGCCACTGGGGCGACGCTGTGCGCGGTGGCCGATGCCACCCCCGGGGACGGTGCTGCCGCGCTGGACGCCGCGGTCGCCGCGCAGCCGGCCTTCGCCTCGACGTCACCGCGAGAGCGGGCCGACATGCTCACCGGGGCGTTCGAGCTGCTGCACGAGCGGATCGACGACCTGTCCCTGCTGATGACGCTGGAGATGGGCAAACCACTCGCCGAGGCCCGCGGTGAGATCTCGTATGCCGCCGAGTTCTTCCGCCACTTCGCGGGCGAGGCAGTCCGCATCGACGGCGGCTTCCAGACCGCACCCACCGGAGGCGCGCGCTTCATGGTGACTCGCCAGCCGGTCGGTCCTTGCCTGCTGATCACGCCGTGGAACTTCCCGATGGCGATGGGCACCCGCAAACTAGGCCCCGCCATCGCGGCCGGCTGCACCAGCGTGATCAAACCGGCCCATCAGACGCCGCTGTCGATGCTCGCTCTGATGGGCATCCTGACCGAGGTCGGCGTGCCCGCCGGCGCCGTCAACTGCGTCACCGCGATGAACGCAGGAGAGGTGATGGAGCCGATGATCCGGTCGGGCTTCGCGCGCAAGCTGTCCTTCACCGGCTCCACCCGGGTCGGCAGGCTGCTGCTCGAGCAGTGCGCGGAGAAGATCCTGCGGACCTCCCTGGAGCTTGGCGGGAATGCTCCGTTGATCGTGTTCGAGGACGCGGACCTCGACGAGGCGGTCGCCGGCGCGATCGCGGCCAAGATGCGCAACATGGGCGAGGCGTGCACCGCGGCCAACCGGCTCTATGTGCACTCGTCGGTGATCGACGAGTTCGGCCGTCGCCTGGCCGAACGGATGGCGGCGATGCCGGTCGGCCGTGGCACGGATGACGGCGTTCGGGTCGGACCGCTGATCGATGAGGCCGCGCTGCGGAAGGTGGAATCCCTTGTCGCGGACGCGGTCTCGCGTGGGGCCACGGTGCTCACCGGCGGGTCGGCGGCCCCCGGTGGCGGCTACTTCTACCCCCCGACGGTGCTCACCGGTGTGCCGCGCGACGCGGAGATGGCCAACCAGGAGATCTTCGGCCCGGTTGCGCCGCTCACGCCGTTCGACACGGAGGCCGAGGTGGTGGCGGCGGCCAACGACACGGAGTACGGGCTGGTCTCCTACGTCTTCACCAACGACCTGCGCCGCGCACTGCGCGTTGCCGAGGCCCTTGAGACCGGCATGGTCGGCCTCAACCAGGGCGTCGTCTCCAACCCCGCCGCCCCCTTCGGGGGCATCAAACAATCCGGCCTCGGCCGCGAGGGCGGCGCGGTGGGCATCGACGAGTTTCTGGAGACCAAGTACGTCGGAATCGCCATGTGACCCGGAGCCGATCCGGCGGCCCGGTGAGTCAGGATGCGGTCAATCGGTTTATGGCGTCGTCCATGTGCGCGATCAGCAAATCGTCGGCGAGCTCGCGGTCGCCAGACCTGATCGCGGTGGCCACGGCGCGGTGTTCCTCGCCCCGGACCTCCGAGGTGGAGTAGGAGACTTCGAGTGCGTGAATGCACAGTCGGGTCTCGGTGATGAACGTCTGGTGCATCCTGGTCAGGCGCGGGCTTCCGGCCAGCTGGACCAGGCGCACGTGGAAGCCGATGTCCAACTCGCTGACCTCAGCCGGGGTGGTCGCCGCCGCCATCTGCTCGACGATCTCGAGCAACGCGTTGCCGGCCGAAGCGAAGTCCCCCTCGAGGATCTTGCGGGCGGCGGCGCGTTCGATCGCCTCGCGGGCGAGGTACATGTCGCGGACGTCGTCCGGCGTCATGTCGATCACGAAGAGCCCGCGATGGCGGATCGAGACCAGTAGGCCCTCCTGGGTAAGCCGCTGCATGCCCTCGCGCAGGGGGCCTCGGCTGACCCCGAGCCTGCGGGCCAGATCGGCCTCGCTCAGCTGGGCGCCGGGCTTCAGTTCCCCATGTTCAATCGCCTGGCGGAGCTTGTCTGCGATGATGCTCGGCGTCGACTGCTGCATGAGTGGCCCGAGGATCTCCGTCATGGTCGGTCTTCGAAGAGCGTGCCCAACCGCGGCAGGGCAGGTATCGGTCCGAGGAGCTGCAGGCCCTTCCAGACGGTCACCTGGTTCGCGGTGAGGACCGGCTTGCCTACGGCTGCCTCGAGTTCGTGAATGATCGCCAGCGTGTGCATCGCGGTGTCCGGCACCAGGACGGCTTCCGCGTCCGGACGGTCGGCCGCCTTGACCATCGCGACCACCTGCGCCGGCTCCAGCGTGCCGACCTCGGCTGCGGTGACGATCCCGTGACTGCCCATCGCCACCACCTCCGCGCCGCCTGCGCGCAGGAACCGGACGAAGTGCTGGGCCACGTCGTCGGGGTAGGAGGCGGCCACGGCGACCCGGTGCACGCCAAGGTGCCTCAGCGCGTCGATGAAGGCGATCGAGGTGGACGACGCCGGGACGCCGAGCGCGGCGGCGATACCGGAGGCCTGGTCGCGGGCTCCCTCGAGACCGAAGACGAAGCTGCCGGACGTGCAGGCCCACATCACCGCATCCGGTTTCTCGGCGGCGAGCTGCGCTGCGCCCTCGGCGAGCCGCTCGGCACGGCCGAGGTCGAGCAGAGCGTCCACCCGGTGCGCGTCCTCGCCGACCGAGGTGATCACCACCGGAAGCCGGAACGCGCCGTCGACCCGGGACTCCAGCGCCGGGAAGTCATCCTCCGCGCTGTGCCCGGGGTAGAGGAGGCCAACAGTGGCCATACTGTCTCCTTGGCTGATCGTCAACAGGATAGGTAGATTGTCGACAATGGTAACCCCGTCGTCGTACGACGTCGGCCGGCTGACCCGGGCGCTGGAGGCAGAGCTTCGCGGGTCGGTCGGCAACGAGGCCCGGACTCGCGCTTGGGCGGCATCGCCCCCGAGCGGGAGATACCCGCGTTTGTCGAGCAGACCTTCACCTCTTGGTTCACCGATCGCGGCCCCGCGCCGAAAGGACTGAGGTCGGGCGGGCGGCTGTCGAGGTGCTGGAAGCCGCCGGATATCAGGTCGTGTTGCCGGACAAGCCGGTGTGCTGCGGCCTGACCTGGATCTCCAGCGGCCAGCTGAATATGGCCAAAAGGTCATCGAGCGCACACTGGCGACCCTGGCGCCGGTACTGACCGCGGGAACGCCGCCGATCGTGGGGCTGGAGCCAAGCTGTATCGCGGCGCCCCGGCACGACGCACCGGGCCTGCTGCCGGAACGACCCCACGGCGGCCGCGGTCGCGGCGGCGACACAGAGCTTCGCCGAGTTCGTGAATCAGTCCGGCTGGGCACCGCCCGAGGTCGGAGGCGAAGCGCTGGTGCAGACCCATTGCCACCAGCACGCCGTCATGGGCTTCGAGGCCGACCGCGCGGTGATGGCGGCCGCCGGCATCACGGCGAGCGTTCCCGATGCCGGAAGTTGCGGACTCGCAGGCAATTTTGGCGTCGAGCGCGGCCACTATGCGGTGCCGAAGGCCGCCGGGGAGCGCGTCCTGCTGCCTGCCGTGCGTGACGCCGCACCCACCACGGCGATCGTCGCCGACGGCTTCAGCTGCCGAACCCAGATCACCCACGGCACATCTCGTCAGCCTGTCCACCTCGCCCAGCTGCTGGCCGACGCGTTGCGTCAGGGGCGCTGAGTCAGCCCAGCAAGCGCAGAGCGCTCAGTGCGTATGCGCGGGCCGCAACGATCAGCTCGGAGACCGCGACCGATTCGTCGGCGCGGTGGGCCTGGCTGATGGCCGAACCCGGCCCGAGCACGACCACCGGGATCCCGAGATCGCGAGCCACGAATCCACCGTCACAAGCGGCCGTCCAACCGCCAAGCGGCAGCCCGGGTCCACCCGCGTCGGCCAGCGCGGTGTCGGCGGCCAGCGCCAGCTCGGAGTCGGCGGGAGTCTGGAAGGCGGGCATCTCCATTGGCATTGCCACGTCGACCGTCAAACCACGCTCGGTCAGCCGCAGACCATCTACACGCTCGCGAAGACCGTCGAGCACGGTCTTGGGCGACTCGCCCGGAAGCAGTCTGCGATCGGCGATCACCACACATTCCGCGGGCACGATCGAGCCGCCGGCGCCGCCGTGGATCTGCCCGACGCTCCAGGTGGCTGGTCCCAGCAGCGGGTGGGGCCGCTGCACGAGCTCGGCGTGCAGGCGCTCGATCTCGGCGACCACCGCGGCCGCGCCGTAGATCGCGTTCGCGCCGTCATCGGGATTGCCTGCGTGACAGGCCTTTCCGTGTATCTCGATGCGCAGGTAGGACGCACCACGAGCGCCGATGATGGTCTGTAGGTCGGTTGGTTCCGCGGTGAGGCAGCCCAGGAACGGCTGCCGCACGGACTCGACATAGACGCGGATCCCCTTGCCGGTCTCCTCCTCGTCCACTAGGGCGGCCAGCTCGACGGGGCCGCTCAGCCCGACGTCGCGCAGCGCCGCCAAGGCGGTGAGCGACGCCGCGAGGCCGCCCTTCATGTCGGAGGCGCCGCGACCGTAGATGCGGCCGTCGCGCACCGCCCCGCCGAATGGGTCAGTCGTCCACCCCACGCCGACGGGGACGACGTCAGTGTGGCCGAGTAGCAGCAGGCCAGGTCCGGGGCCGCCCTCCAATGTGACGCGGACGTTGTTGCGGCCCGGCTCCACCGCGGACTCGACCACGTCCAGCCCAAGCTCGCCGGCTGCCACGCGCAACACGTTCACCGTCGCCGCCTCCTCGCCGGGCTGATTCTGCCCGGCCCGCACCAGCGCCGTAGTCAGCTCCACCAGCGATGCTTCGTCGATCCCGTCCAGCACGGCTTGCTCTGCGGCTGACACGCCCATTGGTCAGTCCTTCGCGAGCAGGTCGACGGCCCGTCGCAGCCGGGCCACTCCTTCGTGGATCCGGTCCGGCGGGGTGGAAGCGAAGCAGAGACGCAGCGAGTCGGTGAAACGGCCGGACGGCGAGAAGGCCGCACCGGGGATGAACGCGACGCCCTCGGCCAACGCTGTGTCGAACAGTTGGGTCGCGTCGACGCCGTTGTCGAGCGTCACCCAGAGGAAGAACCCGCCCTCGGGATCGGTCCACCGCGCGATGCCGCCGAAGTGCTCGAGCAGCGCGGCACACATGGCCTCCTTGCGGCGTTTGTACTCCGCACGTTGGGTTACCAGGTGGTTGTCCAGGTGCCCGCCGGTGAGGAATCCCGCCAGCAGGCGCTGCGCCGGGAGATTGGTGCACGTATCCATTGCCTGCTTGGCGTTGATCAGCAGCGGCTGCAGCTCGGGCACCGTATCGACCCACCCGACGCGGAGGCCTGGGGCCACGATCTTTGAGAACGTCCGCACGGAGAACACCAGGGGGTCACCGGCCCCGAGCTCGCGCAGCGTCGGCAGCGATTCGCCCGCAAAGCGCAGCAGACCGTACGGGTCGTCGTCGATCACCATCGACCCCCAGGCGCGAGCGAGGTCGAGCAGCCGGTGTCTGCGTTCCAGAGAGAGCGTCACGCCGGACGGGTTCTGGAAGGTCGGAATCGTGTAGATGGCCTTGGGCGTGCGGCCCGCCGCCGCGATCAAATCCTCCAGTGCGTCGACGTCCATGCCGTTGTCGCCGACCGGAACCTCCAGCAGGGTGGCGCCGTAAGAGAGTGCGGTCGCGCTGCCGTTGGTATACGTCGGAGACTCGACCACGACGAGGTCACCCGGGTCGACGAAGATCTTGAAGAACAGGTCGAGGCCCTGCATGCCGCCCGCGGTGATGGCCAACCGGTCTGCGGTGGTCTCGTCGCTGGTACCGCTCAACGTCTTCAGTAGGGCGGCGTGCAACGGCGGATCTCCCTCTGTTGCGGCGTAGTCGTAGGCGTGTGGCTCGCGCAACTCGACCGCCGCGATCGCGGCAAGGATCTCCGACGGCACCGCCTCGGCGGCAGGACTGCCCATCGCGAACCGGACTATGTCGTGCGTCTGCTTGTGCAACAACGAGGTGCTCGAGTCGATCGCCGACCCGACCAGCCCGGCGGCTCGCGCAGCGTACGGGAGGGTTACGGACCTCACGTGCTACCTCCAAATCGTGAGTTCATGGGACAGACCGGTCAGGCGTTCAATCCCGTTGGGGGCGACCACGATTGGCTCGGACAGCTCGTAGCCCCAGTCGTCCATCCACATCCCGAGGATGATGTGGAAGGCCATGCCGGCGGCCAATTCGGTCGTCTCCCCTCGGCGCAGGCTCACCGTCCGTTCGCCCCAGTCGGGCGGGTAACCGATGCCGATCGAGTACCCGATCCGCGAATCCTTGGTCAACCCTTGAGGCCGGATCACATCGTCGAACGCCTTGTGCACCGCGCTGCCCGTGACGCCGGGGCGGATCGCTTCCAGCGTCGCGTGCATGGCCTCGGCGATGATCTTCGCGGTTTCGGCGAGCCGGCGCGGGGGGTCGCCGAGCATTACGGTCCGGGCCAGCGGCGCGTGGTAGCGGCCGAACGTGCCTGCCAGCTCGATGGTGGTGGCCTCGCCGACGCGGAAGGCCCGGTCTGTCCAGGTGAGATGTGGGGTTCCTGCTGCATCACCCGTCGGCAGCAGCGGCCATATGGCGGGGTAATCGCCGCCGTGTTCGGGGGTACCGACCGCCTGTGCGGCCACGATCTCGGCGACGAGGTCGCATTGGCGGCGGCCCGGTCGGAGCCCGTCGCAGGCGGTACGCATCGCGCCTTCGGCGATTGCGCCGGCGATCCGCATCTGCCCCACCTCGTAGGGGGACTTGACCAGCCGGACCCAGTTCACCAGCTCGGCGGAGTCAACCAGCCGGTTCCCCGGCAGACCGCTGTCGAGGGCGAGGTAACCGCGGGGCGAGAAGAAATGCGCGTCGGCCTCGACACCGACCAGCTCGCCGGCGGGGATCAGCTCGCGGGCGACGGCGGCGATCCAGTCGAATGGGTGCGTGTCGGGTCGGTGCACCAGCTCTTCCGGGTAGCCGTGGATCTGTTCGTTGGACAGGTTGCAGGTGAATGTCGCGCCGGACGCATCCTGCGACCTGGCGAACAGATGGAGTTCGCCTTCGACCGGGACGAGCAGGCATTGCGGCGTGTAGAAGGACCAGGCGTTGTAACCGGTTAGGTAGAAGAGGTTCGCCGGGTCGCACACCACCAACGCGCCAAGGGAGCGCTGCCGCATGCTCTCGCGGACCCGACGCAGCCGCTCCGTGTACTCCGCGGTGTCGATCGTCATCGCGCCAGCAGCTGCTGGCCGGGTCCGACGGCCGTGCGGCCGGCGGTGGTCAGGGCCGCCCACATGGTCACCTGATTGGCGGTGAGCACTGGCTTGCCGAGCTCCGTCTCCAGCGCGGCGATCAGGTCGTACGTTGGCAGGTTGGTGCAACTGACGAAGACGGCTTCGGCGTCGGGGCAGTCGGTGTCACGGATGAGCTGGGTGGTGACGTGGTAGGGCACCGTCCAGATCTCGCAGGTAAGCCCGAGACCGGCGGACGCGACAACCTCGATACCGGCCTCGGCGAGGTAGCTGGTCAGCCCAGCGGTCAGGTCCGCCGTGTAGGGCGTCACGGTGGCGATTCTGCTGACGTCGAGGTGTCGCAGCGCGCTCAGGAGGGCGCCGCTCGTGGTCACTGCGGCTGGCGCACAGGCCGCCGTCATTGCCGACACCAGCGCCGCCTCCCCCGCCAGGCCCCCGACGAAGCTGCCCGACGTGCACGCGTAGGCGGTGACCAGCGGCGAGACGGCAACCAACTCAGTGGCGCCGCGAGCAACCAGCGCCGGGTCGGAGACGTGGATGGCCATCTCCATAGTTGCGGCCAACGGGGCGTAGGGCATCCGGGTCACGTGGAGGCTGACGTCTTCGGGGACCCAGCGCCACAGTTCCCTGTCGAGGGCGAAGTCGTATGGCACCACGACGCCGATCCCGGATTGCAGCAGCGGCGGGGACTCGTCCATGGCCCCAGTTTGGGGGGATGTCCCGCCATCCGCAACCGATTGTTGACAATCGTACGGTTTCATTCCTAGCCTCGAACCCGTGTCGGTGCCCCGCGAGTCCGAACCGGCCGCTGGTGGCGCGGCAGGCGACGGGCGACCGGCGGTTGCAGTGCTCTGTGAGCGAGCGACCGAGCGTCCGCCAGGCCTCGACGGATTGGACGTGGAATTCCGGTACTGCACCGCCGACGGGCTCGCCGAGGCGCTGCGCGGGGCGCGGGGGGTGTTGCTCTGGCATTTCTTCTCCACCGCGGTCCGCGATGTTTGGGCCGACGCGAGCACAGTCGAGTGGATCCACGTCACCGCGGCTGGTGTCGACACTTTGCTCTTCGACGAACTGAGAGATTCCCAAGTCGTGGTGACGAACGCGCGGGGAGTGTTCGAGCGGCCGATCGCCGAGTACGTGCTTGGTGCCGTGATCGCGCACGCCAAGGACACGCGCAGCAGCCTCGACCTGCAGCGGCGACACCGCTGGCAGCATCGCGAGACGCGTGCCATCACCGGTGCCGAAGCCCTCGTGGTCGGCACCGGTGCGATCGGCCGGGAGATAGCGCGACTACTGCGTGCCGCCGGACTCACGGTCCGCGGGGCGGGCCGAACAGCGCGAGCCGACGATCCCGACTTCGGCGAAGTGGTTGCCAGCGGCGACCTTTCGGCCGAGGTCGGGTGGTGCGACTACCTGATCCTGGCCGCACCGCTGACCGATGCGACTCGCGGCTTGGTGGATGCGACGGTGCTGGACGCGATGAAGTCCGACGCGTACCTCGTCAACGTTGCGCGCGGCCCGATCGTCGATGAGACGGCCCTGCTCTCCGCGCTGACCGAACACCGGATCGGAGGTGCGACACTCGACGTGTTCACCGACGAACCGCTGCCCTCGGGGCACCCGCTATGGGACGCGCCGAACGTGACGATCACCGCGCACATGTCCGGTGACGTGGTGGGCTGGCGCGACACCCTGGCCGCGCAATACGCGGCGAACGTCCGGCGTTGGCTGGCCGGCGAACCCTTGCTGAACGTGGTCGACAAGCGGCTCGGCTATATCCCCGGAGCCGGGCCGCCGGCGACATCCAGCCAGGGAGCCGGGCCGCCGGCGACATCCAGCCAGGAGCCGGGCCGCCGGCGACATCCAGCCAGGGAGCCGGGCCGCCGGCGACATCCAGCCAGGGAGGTAGAGCCCAGTGATCCCGCAAGGAGTCGACCTGGTCGCGGCGTACCGGCGAAAGGCACTCTCGCCGGTCGAGGCCACCAGGGCCGCGCTCGAGGCGATCGACCGGCACGACGGCCGGGTGAACGCTTTCGTGCTGGTGGACGCCGAGGGGGCGCTCGCCGCGGCGAAGGAGTCGGAGGCCCGGTGGCACGCAGGTGAGCCGCTGGGCCAAGGCGACGGTGTGCCGACGTCGATCAAGGACGCGCTGTGGACCCGTGGCTGGCCGACCCTGCGCGGCAGCACGCTGATCGACGAGGCAGGCCCGTGGGATGAAGATGCGCCGTGCGTCGCAAGACTCCGGGAGACGGGCGCGGTCATCCTCGGCAAGACCACCACCCCGGAGTACTCGTGGAAGGGCGTGACCGACTCGTTCCGGTACGGCGCCACCGGTAACCCATGGGATCCCGGCAAGACAGCCGGTGGGTCCAGCGGCGGCAGCGCGGCGGCGGTCGGCGTCGGCATGGGGGCCTGGTCGGTCGGCACGGATGGTGGCGGCTCGGTCCGCATCCCTGCCGGGTTCACCGGTACGGTCGCGTTGAAGCCGACCTACGGGGTGGTCCCGCTGTACCCGCCGAGCGCGTTCGGCACCTTGTCACACGCCGGACCAATGACTCGGTCAGTACGGGACAGCGCTGCGCTGCTCGACGTCATCTGCGGCTTCGACGCCCGCGACTGGTCGGCAATGCCGACGCCCGCGCGCTCCTTTCTCGACGGACTCGACGATGGTGTCGCCGGACTGCGGATCGCCTTCTCGCCAAACCTCGGCTTCGTCCGCAACGACCCAGACGTCGAGTTGGCCGTACGGGCCGCCGTCGGCGTACTCGCCGACGCCGGAGCCGAAGTGGACGAGGTCGACCCGGGATTCGCGGATCCGGTCGAGGCGTTTCACGCACTTTGGTTTGCCGGGGAGGCCCAGGTGTTGGCGGCGTACGGCGAGGCCGTCGACGGTCGGGTCGACCCTGGCCTGCGGCGGACCGCAGCGGTCGGCGCGACATACTCCGCGGCGGACTACCTTGACGCGACTGCGGTGCGGATGGCACTCGGCGTCTTGATGGGCAGGTTCCACCAAAACTACGACGTGCTGCTGACCCCGACTCTTCCGCTGCCCGCATTCCCCGTTGGGCAGGACGTGCCGGACGGTTGGAGCTCGCCGGACTGGACCAGCTGGACGCCGTACACCTATCCGTTCAACTTGACCCAACAGCCTGCGCTGAGTGTGCCGTGCGGATTCACCGCCGCCGGCCTGCCGGTCGGATTGCAGATCGTCGGCCCGCGGCACGCCGACGCTCGGGTCCTGCGAGTTGGTCAGGCGTACCAGTCCGCCACCGACTGGCATCTGAGTACCCCGGCAGTTCTCACCGAGGAGGTTCGATGAGCAGGTTCATCACAGTGGCGCTGCAGAAGCGTGGCGTGAGTTGCGTCGCCCGGTTGCTCGACGCCGAGGCGCCTCGGACCAGCGCGGCTGTCTGGGATGCGCTACCGCTAGCGGCGCCGGTGTTCCACGGCAAGTACGCCCGGAACGAGATCTACACGTTGCTGCCCGCATTCGCCCCAACCGCTCCGGGCAAGGAGAACACCACGATCACCCCCATCCCGGGCGATCTGTGCTGGTTCTCCTTCGACTCCGACGATCTTGGCAACCCGGCATACGGATACGAGAACAGCGCAGGGACCGGGACGACGGGCGCGATCGTCGACCTCGCCCTGTTCTACGGACGGAACAACCTGCTGATCAACGGTGACCAGGGTTGGGTGCCGGGCAACGTCTTCGGCGCTGTCGTCGAGGGACTCGACGAGATGATCGTGGCCTGTCAGGACCTCTGGCTGGGCGGCGTTCGGGGCGAGACGCTGAGCTTCAGCCGCCGCGACTGACGGCGCGAGTCGTGGCCGAGGGCATTCTCGGCCGCCGACGTAGGCCGACATGCATGCCCGACGGACGGTCGAGGGACAGGTAGCCGAGCCGAGCTCTTGCCCCTGATGTTGTTCGCCCGCGCGCCGTGCACACGGGTCGAATCGTGGTCATCGGCAACGCTCTTGACCTCACTCATCGGCTCCCCTACTCAGGCCGTGTTCAGTGCCACCCCGGCGCGAATCAGCGCCTTGAATGCCGACTCGTCGATCTTGTCGTCCACGCGAATGTCGATGGCGCGCCTGGTGTTGCCATCGAGGCTGGAGTTGAAGAGCCCGGACGGGTCCTTCAACGAGGCGCCCTTGGCGAAGGTCAGCTTCACGTAGTCCTTGTAAGTCTCTCCGGTGCAGATCATTCCGGCGTGCGACCACACCGGTACGCCCCGCCACTTCCACTCCTCGACCACCTCGGGGTCGGCCTGCTTGATGAGCTCTCTGACCCGGGCGAGCGTCTCGCCCCGCCAATCGGCCAGCTCCCCGATCCGTTGGTCTATCAGCCGGGCGGGAGACTCTGCCGTCCCATCCTTCTGGCTGTTCTTCTTGCCCGCCATGTCACGCCTCCTTGCGCTCGTTGATGCGAATCAGGGTTCCCGCCGGATCACGGACCGCGCAATCGCGGACACCGTACGGCTGTTCCGTCGGCTCCTGCACGACCTCGACGTCGCGGGCCAGCAACCGCTCGAAGGTCGCGTCGAGATCGGGCGTGGCCAACGTGATGATCGCGTAGGTGCCCTTTGCCATCATCTCGGCGATGAGGCGGCGCTCATCGTCGGTGATCCCGGGGTCCGCCGCAGGCGGGTGCAGAACGATGGCGACGTCCTGCCCTGGCGCACCTACCGTGATCCAGCGCATCTTGCCTGTTCCGACGTCGAGGCGGACCTCGAAGCCGAGGGTGTCGCGGTAGAAGGCCAGCGAGGCCTCCGGGTCATCGTGCGGCAGGAACGTGTTGTTGATGGTGATGTCCATGACGGTCAGGCTAGGTGCGGCGCCGTCGCCCACGCTTCTTCATTCCTGACCGTCCCCGTTCGCCCACCGCTGGCGCGCTGTCACGGATCGACGGGCTGTCCGGTCCTCATTGTCGATGGAGACAGTCGACCGAGCCGACGGGATGGGAAAGGGCCTTGGACGTATACGAAGCGGTGACCAGCCGACGAGCCGTGCGCGGGTTCACCGACGAACCCGTGTCGAGTGAGGTGCTGGAGCGCGTGCTCGCCGCGGCGGCGTGGGCGCCGTCCGGATCGAACGTCCAGCCGTGGCACATCTACGTGGTGACGGGCGCGCCGTTGGCGCAGCTCAAGAAACTCGCCACCGAGCGGGTCGCCACAGGCGACGGCTGGGACGAGCGGGAGTACGTGATGTACCCGGCGGACATGAAGTCCCCGTACGGCGAGCGCCGATCCGCATTCGGCAAGGAGCGCTACAGCGCACTCGGCATCGAGCGCGAGGACTGGGAGGCGCGGATGAGGGCCGCCATCGCGAACTGGGATTGCTTCGGCGCGCCCGCCGCCCTGTTCTGCTACATCGACCGTGACCTGGGCCGGCCGCAATGGTCCGATCTCGGCATGTACCTGCAGACCGTCATGCTGCTGCTGCGCGCCGAGGGCTTGCACAGTTGCCCGCAGATGGCGTGGTCGCAGGTTCGCAAGACGGTCGCTGAGATCGTCTCACCCCCAGACGAGCTCGATGCTGTTCTGCGGCATGTCGATCGGACACGAGGACCCGACGGTGAACTACATCCGCACCGGCCGGGCGCCGCTCGACGACACCGTCACGTTCGTCGACGCCTAGAACGGCGGGTGACCATGAGAATCGTCGTTATCGGGGGAACCGGCCTGGTGGGGTCGAAGTTGTTGCAGGCGTTGACCGAACGCGGGCACGACGCCATCGCGGCATCTCCGCGGACCGGCGTGAACGCGCGTGACGGGCGAGGGCCTTTCCGGACGCGATCGACGGCGCCGCGGTAGTCGTCGACGTGTCGAACTCCACCTCATTCGAGTACGCCGCGGCGATGAAGTTCTTCGAAAGGGCGACGACCAATCTGCTCGAAGCCGAAGCCGAAGCCGGTGTCGGCCACCACGTCGCGCTCTCGGTGGTCGGCACCGGTCGACTGGCACGGCAAAGCGGATACTTCCGGGCGAAGCTGGCGCAGGAGAAGCTCATCGCGGCGGGACCGATCCCCTACTCGATCGTGCGCGCGACGCAGTTCTTCGAGTTCCTCAGAACCATCGCAGACTCTGCCACGGTCGGTGACACGGTGCGCCTGCCACCCGCGCTCATTGCGCCGATGGCCTGTTCCGACGTCGCCGAGGCGGTAGCCGTTGCCGCGGTCGGAGATCCGATCAACGGGATCATCGAGGTGGGCGGCCCCGCGCAGTTCGATCTGCCCGAGCTCATCCGCACCGCACTCACCGCGCGCGGTGATCCCCGACGGGTCGTCGCCGACCCCGCCGCACGGTACTGGGGCGTCGAACTCGCCGAGCGCACGCTCGTTCCGGCTGATGGCGCGCTCGCGTTCGAGACACACGTCGAGGACTGGATCCTCGAGGTCGCCGCAAAGGGTAGCCGAACCGACTCGGCACCAACCTGATTCGTCAACGACGGGACCTCGTTCACGACGGGCCGTCCGGTCCGTCACCGGCTACGGCAGATCGGTAAGCTTCCCTCGTCGAAGGGACGCGGAGTCTGATGGCGAGGAAGGGTGTGACACACCGTCTGCGCGGGCGCGCGACTGAATGCGCGACGCTGCAGAGCCTGTTGTCGAGCGCTCGAACGGCGAGCAGTCAGACGATCGTCCTGCGCGGCGAGGCGGGCGTCGGCAAGTCGGCTCTGCTGGATTACGTACGTCGAGCAGTCCTCGGGATTCCGCGTTGCGCAGGTTGCGGGCGTGGAGTCCGACATGGAACTCGCATTCGCCGGGCTGCAGCAGCTCTGTGCACCGCTGCTCGGCCACCTCGATGAACTTCCGGAACCGCAGCGCGAAGCGCTGAACGTCGCGTTCGGCCGCGGCGTCGGTGCGACGCCGGACCGCTTCCTCGTCGGGTTGGCCGTGCTGAGCCTGATGTCCGCGGCCGTCGACGACCAACCGCTGCTCTGCATCATCGACGACGCGCAGTGGCTCGACCAGGTGTCGGTGCAGACGCTTGGCTTCGTCGCGCGGCGACTGATGGCCGAGCCCGTTGCCCTGGTGTTCGCCGTCCGCGACGACGGCAGCAGGGATGGCAGTGGCGACGTTCTGGCCGGTCTACCCGAGCTGGTGATCGGCGGTCTGTCCGACAGCGACGCCCGCGAGCTGCTGGACAGCGTGGTCCCTGGCCGGATGGACGAGCGGGTGCGCGACCGCATCGTCGTGGAGACGCGTGGCATTCCGCTCGCGCTGCTCGAGGTGCCGCGAAATCTGTCCGCGGCGGAACTCGCAGGCGGCTTCGGGAATCTGGGCATGCGCCGGTCGGCTGGGCAGATCGAGGAAGGCTTCGTCGAACGCATCCAAGCGCTCCCGGCTCCGACTCAGCGGCTGTTGCTGGTCGCCGCCGCCGAGCCGGTCGGTGACGCCGCGCTGTTCCTCCGTGCGGCGGCGCTGCTGAACATTCCGGTCGATGCGCTTGCGCCCGCAGAGGCCGCGGGAGTGATCGAGTTCGGTCCCCGCATGCGCTTCCACCATCCGTTGGTGCGCTCGGCGACCTACCGGGCGGCAGATCTCAACGACCGCCGGACCGTGCACCGGGCATTGGCCGAAGCGACCGACCCGCTGACCGATCCCGACCGGCGGGCATGGCATGCGGCCAACGCGGCGACGGGTCCCGACGACGCGGTGGCCGCGGAGCTGGAGAGCTCCGCCGGTCGCGCACAGAGCAGGGGCGGCGTCGCCGCGGCGGCGACGTTCCTCGAGCGCGCCGCCGCGCTGACGTCGGACCCGGCACTGCGCGGGTCGAGGGCGCTCGCCGCCGCACAGGCGAAGCGCGACGCGGCCGCACCCGAAGCCGCGCACGAACTTCTCGCGATAGCCGAATTGGGACCGTTGTCCGAGCTTCAGCGGGCCCAGGTCGCCCGGATGCGCGCTCAGATGGAGTTCGTCCGTAGCCGCGGCGGCGAGCCGGGCGCGCTGAAGACGACCGAGGCATCAGCGCAATTGCTCAGCGCCGCAAAGAGACTCGAGACTCTCGACGACGATCTGGCCCGAGAGACGTACCTCGAGGCGCTCGCCGCCGGCATGTACGCGGGTCGACTCGGCGAGCCGGGGCGACTCGTCGAGATTGCCCGCGCCGCCCGCGCAGCGATCGACCGGGTGGCCGAACTGCGAGCGGCCGATCGACTTCCTGTTGAGCGGTATGGCCGACCGGATCATCGATGGTCCGGGTGCCGGTTCCGATCACCTGCGCTCCGCCCTGGAGCTTTGGCACGACCACTCACAGCAGGGCGACGGCGAACCCGTGATGTGGCCGTTCCCGATTGCGCAGGAATCTGCCGCGCACGAACTGTGGGACGACCTGGTCTTGCAACAGATCGCCACCGACATGGTCCGGCGCGCGCGTGAAACCGGTGCTCTCGCGGTGATTCCACCGGCACTCGTCTATCGGGCAGGCGTCCATGTCTACCGGGGCGAATTGGTCACGGCGGCAGGGCTCATCGAAGAGGCCGCCGCAATCACCGCGTCGACGGGACATGCGCCGACGCGATACCACTCGTTGAACCTGGCGGCGTGGCGGGGTGTCCCCGAGGACGCAGTGGACCTGATCGAGGCGGCCGCGGCGGACGGAACCGCAAGGGGGGAGGGCCGATTGGTCGGGCTGAGCAAATTCACCACTGCCGTCCTCTTCAACGGTGTCGGTCGGTACGACGAGGCCTTCGCGGCCGCCCGTGAGTGCTGCGAGTACGAGGATCTGGGATTTCACAGTTGGTGTCTGTACGAACTCATCGAGGCCGCGGCGCACCTCGGCGACCTCGAATCCGCCGCATCGGCCCTGCCGCGGTTCGCAGAGCGGGCGAGCGCCGGCGGAAACGACTGGGGATTGGGCGCGGTGGCAGGTGCGCGGGCCCTTCTCGCGTCCAACGAGCACGCCGAGGACTTGTTCGTCGAGGCCATCGAGCGTCTGGAACGCGCGAACATCGTGCTGCACCTGGCCCGCACCCGGTTGTCCTACGGCGAATGGCTGCGGCGCGTCAATCGCCGGCTGGACGCGCGCCAGCAGCTCAACACCGCGCACGAGATGTTCACCCGAATGGGCGCGCAAGGGCTTCGCGGAGCGGGCGCGCCGGGAGCTGGTGGCCACCGGCGAGAAGGCCCGCAAACAGCCGCTCGCCTCGGGCGACGAGCTCACGGCCCAGGAGGCGCAGATCGCCCGGCTGGCTGCCGACGGCCTGACCAATCAGGAGATCGGCGCCCAGCTGTTCATCAGCACGCACACCGTCGAATGGCACCTGCGGAAGGTGTTCGTCAAGCTCGGCATCACCTCCCGCAGGCAGCTGCGCACCATCTCTTGGGCCAGCTAGGGCTTCTGTGACAAGAAAGCCGAACCAGTAGCCCGTCCACTACGGTTCGAACCACGGACTTTCAAGGGTTCACTCCGCACTCGCAACCGCCAGGCTGATGTTGACCGCTAAAACGCGCGCTCACCTGCACGAAGGCGACTTCGGTGACTGGAGGTTCCTCATGACGATCGTGGCCAAGCTCGACAAGCGCAAGTACTCCGCCCCGCAATCCAACGGTCAACGTGCGACGCCCAAGAGGAACTCTGAAGTGGGGCACGGTGAGCCGGTACGCCGCGGAAGACGGGACGCACGCGCCGTCCGATATGAACGACGCCGCGGAGATCTTCGCGGCCGTTCGTCCCCGTCTCTTCGGCGTCGCCTACCGGATGTTGGGCGGCGTCGCCGACGCCGAGGACATCGTTCAGGACGTCTGGCTGCGGTGGCAGACCTGCGACCGTGCTGCGGTGCGCGACGCCACCGCCTTCCTGATGACCGCCACCACCCGGCTGTGCATCAACACGCTGCAGTCCGCCCACGCTCGCCGCGAAACCTACGCCGGGCCGTGGCTGCCCGAGCCCGTCGACACCGGTGCCGACCCCGCACTCGGCGCAGAACGAGCCGAAGCCCTGAGATTCGCCACCTCGATGCTGCTGGAGAAGCTGCCTCCGGCCGAGCGGGCCGCCTACATCCTGCGGGAAGCGTTCGACTATCCCTACGAACTGATCGCCAGGACGATTCGGGTGTCGGACGTCAATGCTCGCCAACTGGTCAGCCGCGCCAGAAAGCACCTGGCCACCGATCGCTGCGAATCGACGAGTGCCGCCGACCGGCAGCGGCTCCTGACGGCGTTCGTGACTGCCGCACGAGCAGGGGACATGGCCGCGTTGGAGGACGTTCTCGTCTCCGACGCCGTGGCCTGAGCCTGCGGTCACGCCAAGTGCACGTGCGGTGCCTGCGCCTTCTTGTCCCTGATCGGTCTGGTCACCTGTTTCGCGACGCATGACGGCAGCCCTGCCGTCGCGCGGGCCGTCTTCTCCCGATAGGCGCTCGGCGGGAGGCCGACCAACTCGGTGAAGCGGGTGCTGAAGGTGCCCAGGGAGGAACACCCCACCGCGAAACAGACCTCGGTGACGCTGAGGTCGCCACGACGCAGCAGCGCCATCGCCCGCTCGATGCGCCGCGTCATCAGGTACGAGTACGGCGACTCGCCGTAGGCGAGCTTGAACTGGCGGCTGAGATGCCCGGCCGACATGTTCACCCCGCGGGCCAGGGCCTCGACGTCCAATGGCTGCGCGTACTCGCGGTCCATCCGGTCACGGACGCGGCGCAGTAGCGCGAGGTCGCGCAGGTGCTCGGCTTCGGTGGGTCTGCTGGCCACCTCCGCGATGCTGCCACGTCGTCACGGAGTTGCCCATCACCTCAGCCATTTTCGGCACCCGAGGCCGGGTGTGAGCGCTGAGTATTCTCGGGTTCGGGGCAGCGACCGCCGTCAGGAACTCCGTACGCCGCGGCGGTGACGACATGACCAATCCCCATAACGCCTACGAAGCCGGTGTCCGGGTGCAGGAGTCGGCCCGCGAGTGGAGCAAACTCAACTCGGTGCGTTGGCCTGCCGCTCAACCGCTTGCAGTCGATAAAATCGGTCGACGCCTGCTGACTACGAATGTCGGTGCAGCCAACCCGGCACGGCGGGGCGTCGTGGACGGGCTGGTGTCGGTACCGCCGAGCGTCGGACGAGGCGGCACATCACGCCGAAGTGATCGGATGGAAAGACCCGGCGATGACTACCTGAAATAGGTTGGGTGCCAAGAAGTTCGATGCTCGCTGCCGCCCATCGCGGACCCTTGAGAAGCACGCGGTCGAAACGCACCTGCCTGTGCTTGGTCTTGCTGTCGAAACGCATGAGGTTGATGGACGTGTCCTCGGTGAAACCCTCGTCATTCGGCCGCAGCATCGGCCATACGTCGCGATAGGGCGGGGCGATCCGCGGGTTCTCGTGATCGCGCATGTTGAAGTCACCCAGGACCGCCGCGTCGTCGACCGGCCGGAGTGCGCGGAACACCCGGCGCAGCTGCCGGGCACGCAACCGAGCCGATCGCTTCCCGCTGTCGAGGTGAACGGAGCAGACGACCAGTGGGCTCCCGTTGACGGTGAACTCCGCCAGCAGGAATCCGCGCGACAGCCGTGTCGGTAGCCGCGTGTAGGTGACGTTCGCGGTTGGCAATCGGGTCAGCATCAGCATCCCGTAGTTGCCCACCGAGGCGCCGACGACCGCTGCCAGGCGATAGTGCTCCTGGATCCACGGCTGGGCCAGAAGGACGTCGAGCGCCTTCGGGGTAATTTCTTGAAAGACCATGACATCCGGCATTTCCCGGCACAGCAGGTCCGCGATCGCCCGATAACGCCGCTCAGCGAAGTAGTCGTCGAACCACACGTTGAACGTGGCCAGGGTCAGATGATCGCGCTCGACGGCGCTCGCTTCGTCGAAGGCGACCCAACGGTTGGCCACGGCGTCGTGTATCGCCACCTGAACGCGACGACGCCGACGATGGAACACGGCTGCCATACTCCCCATCCACGGTGCCGTTGTCGATTTCGAGGTTCAATCAACGCGTGAGCCACGCTTCGGGGAACTAGTCGGTGGCCCCGAGCCTGCCTGCAGCGCGAAGGCCGGTGGAGTACGCAGGGTGTACGCGCCGTCGGTGAACGGGTCGTGCGCCCACGCCGTCACCGCCGTCTCGATCTCGGCGGGGTCGAGGCGCCTTCGCTCGACGCGGTCATAGGCCACCAGCGGCGGCGAATTGCTTCGCGAAGGCGAGGTGGGGTCCGCACGGCCCCAATCGCACCGTTGGCCAGTTCGGACGATCTACCGCCCGACCGCCATCAAAACACTCGCGCGGCTTTCGCGACCGCACGTACGCGACACCGGTCCGCCCGACAGCACCGGCATCCTCACCGGCGCCAGAAGTCGTACTCGTCACGACCGGCCCGGAAGCCTGCCGCCGCCACGATGTCCACCGCGACGTCGAACAGCGCCCCCACCCGCAGCGGGACGTGGGCGTCACTTCCGAAAGAGACTGCGTCACCGCCTTCCTCGTACCACCACCGCATCAGAGTGGCCGATGCGAGTGGGCTGCTGGTGTTGAGCTCGAGCGCCCGGCCGGACGTGGCCAATGCGCGAAAGACGGTTCGGTATTCCTCCTCGTAGTCTGCTTCGCGATACTCCCCGACCCGACTGGTCGGCCAGGACCGGCGCGGGTAGTCGCAGTGTGCGAGGACCTGGAAGACGTCGGAATTCTCGACAAGGCGCAGCAACTCGGCGAAGTAGTCCCGTACGACGACGTCGGGCGCAACGAACTTGAACACGCGGTCGGCGTAGACCAGCTGGCCGTCGTGCACGATCGAGTGCAGCGACCCCAGCACCCGGTCGAACCGACCCTGTCGGAGCACGGCCGCGACACTGCCCTCGAAGTGGTGCGGTTCACCGGCTTCGATGCCCGACAGGATGCGCAGTGCCGGAAATCGGGCTCGGCACGTCTCGATGCTCGCCAGGTAACCGTCGACGTCGAGGGGTTTCACCCGCAAGCGCCATGCGATCTCCGCCATCGCGCCGCCAAGGCGCCGTCGCAGCCTGGCCGCCCGCAGGCGGTTTGTCTTGGACACCCCACGCGGTGAAGTCGACGTGCTCGGTGAATGCGACGGCGGGCAAACCCAGCTCGACCGCGCGTTCGCAGGTCTTCTCCATGGAGGCGTTCACCCCGGTGTCCCAAGAGAATTCGGAGTGGACGTGGTTGTCTGCGGGAAGCATCGCCGTCATCCGGCCCGCAGGAGTTTCATCTCCGCCAAGCGTTGCGGCAACGTGTCGACGTGCTCGGCCATGGCGTCGCGCCGCTCCGCCTCGCCTGACGGTTGCTCGCCGTCGCGCTCGAGCTCGATCGGGTTCTCCTGGTCGATGGCGAGGAGCGCATCGAGCAGCGCATCGCGATCCCGGGTGCCGTCGAGCAGGGGCAGCAGATGGCGATCCACCGGCGACGGGAGCAACGGCTCGTGCCAGAGGTTGAAGATCGACGCATCGCGTTCGCCGCGGGTCAGTTCCGCCATGCGCCTGACCGACGGGTCCAGCCGCAGTGGTGCGGCCGCAGGTTCCGGCACGATCGGATCGAGCCGGTACTGCACCTGTCCCTGCGCGATCAACACCTCCATCAGGTCATCGATGTGGTCGGCGAGGTCGGCGTCCGGAGTGAATCCGGCGGCGACCAGCCGTGCGTGCACCGCATCGACCAACTCCCGGCGGGACAGCGTCCATGGCCAGCGGGCATTGAGCGCCTCGAGTGCCGCCTTGATGCCCGGGTCGTTCGTGAACAGCGTCGCGCCGTCGGACTCCAGGTACTCCTGGCGTGAGTGATCCATCCGGGTCGGCCCTTCCACGGGCGGCGTCCACGCGGCGAAATGCAAACGGCCGTAACGGCTCCGGTCCAGGTCGTACCGGATCTGCGGTGCGCGTTCGGCGTGAACCAGCAGCGTTTCGCGGAACATGCGGTTGACGACGAAGTCCATGTACTGCTCGACGAGCACTTGGACACCCCCGCACTTCGCGTGTACGTAGTCCGCAACCTTGGGACCGTGGTTGGCCGGGAACATCGACTCGGGATGGGCTTCCGCCAGATAGCTGAGACCATGCGTGCCGGCACGTCCCACCATTTCATGGAAATAGCACGGCGCGTTGTACGTCTCGAGTTCGTCGTGCAACAGGTAGGAGTCCGCGAAGCCTTCGTCGCGCGCCTTGAACTCGGCCAGCACCCTGGCCAGCACGCCGTCTGCGGGGGCCACCTCCTGGAGGAAGTCGACCATGCGGCGCGCCTCGCGCACCTTTTCGCCGGGGGTGGTGCTGGCGCCGCTGGCCAGCAGCATGGCGTCACGCATCGTCTCCTTGGCCTTCCAGCCCGGATACACGTTGTAACTCGCGTAGGCCACGCCCTCGGGAGCCATCACCCTGCGGAACGCCGCCAGGATCGCGTCCTGTACGTCCGGGGGCACCCAGCTGTACACGCCGTGAGCGATGACGAAGTCGAACTGCCCAAGCGCGGCCAGGTCCATCCGCGCGATGTCGCCGGACAGCAGCTCCAGGTTGCCGAGGCCCAACGCCTGCACGCGGGCGCGCCCGCGGTCGATCTGAACCTGCGACAGATCGATTCCCACGACCCGCGCCTTCGGATGCGCTGCGGCAAAGGGGATCAGGTTGCCCCCGGCCGCACAGCCGATCTCGAGCACGCGCGCGGCTGGCGACCCCGGGCGTCTCCAAACCGAACAGATGGGCGATGGCGGCCAAGCGACCAGGCGCCGACTGCGGAAACGCATCCGAGGTGTACGGCGTTCTGTCGTAGTCCGCGCGCAGCTGGTCGACTGCGCCACCCACGTGATGCCCGTTGGCCGCAGCCGGTCGAGTCAAAGCCTGCTCCCTGCGATCGTCCCCAGAGCGGGCACGGTATATCCAGCTCCTGTCCGGCAACCCAACAGCGGATGACGAGTCGCCGCGGCAGATCCACAGGAAATTGGCAGGTAGGCCAGCCGGTTCACAGGGGAACGCTATGTCACGTGGCGACCGCACCCCTGACGTCCGACCAGCGCAACTCCTTCATCGCCGCGCAGCTCGGCTGGACGATGGACGCCTTCGACTACTTCATCGTGGTCCTCGTCTACGCCGACATCGCCAAGACGTTCCACATCTCCACCACCGAGGTCGCCTTCCTCACCACCGCCACCTTGTTCATGCGGCCGGTGGGCGCGCTGCTGTTCGGCCTCTGGGCCGACCGGGTGGGCAGGCGCATCCCGTTGATCGTCGACGTGATCTTCTATTCGACCGTCGGGTTCCTCTGCGCGTTCGCACCCAACTTCACGGTGCTCATCGTGCTGCGCCTGCTGTACGGCATCGGCATGGGCGGCGAGTGGGGGCTGGGTGCTGCGCTGGCGATGGAGAAGATCCCCGTCGAACGGCGCGGGTTCTTCTCGGGTCTGCTGCAGGCGGGCTACTCGTTCGGCTATCTGTTGGCGACCGTGGCGTCGTTGGTGGTCATCGATTGGCTCGACCTGTCGTGGCGGTGGCTGTTCGGCCTGTCCATCATCCCGGCGCTGATCAGTCTGATCATCCGCTCCCGGGTCAAGGAGTCCGAGGTGTGGGAGGCCGCGCAGGACCGGATGCGGTTGACCAGCACCAGGATTCGCGACGTGCTGGTCAACCCGGTCGATCGTGCGACGGTTCATCTACCTGGTGGTCCTGATGACCGCGTTCAACTGGATGAGCCACGGCACGCAGGACGTCTACCCCACGTTCCTGCAGGCCACCCACAACGGCGGCGCGGGCCTGTCCAGCGAGACCGCCAAGCTGATCGCGGTCATCTACAACGTCGGCGCCATCATCGGCGGAATGGTGTTCGGCGGTCTCTCGGGTCGGTTCGGCCGCCGGTACACGATCGTGTTCTGCGCCGTTCTCGGTCTTCCCATCGTCCCGCTGTTCGCCCTGTCCCACACGGCGGCGATGCTGTGTCTCGGCTCGTTCCTGATGCAGGTGGCGGTGCAGGGCGCGTGGGGTGTCATCCCCGCCCACCTGACCGAGATGTCCCCGGACGCGATCCGCGGCTTCTACCCGGGCGTCACCTACCAGCTGGGAAACCTGCTGGCGGCCTTCAACCTTCCGATCCAGGAACACCTGGCGGCCACGCATTCGTATCCGTTCGCTCTGGTGGCCACCATCGTCCCGGTGCTGATCGCCGTCGCGGTGCTGACGTGGTTCGGCAAGGACGCCACGGGACTGCGGTTCGGTACCGACGAGACCGCGTACACCGCGGCCCGCTGAACACGCGTCATCTCGCGTGAGCGGCGAAGAACTGCCAGGACGCAAACGAGGCGTTGAACGTATGCGTGGTGGAGCCGACGGTCGCCAGCACGTCCGGGGCGCTCGGCCAGGTGTGGCCGCCGCCGTCGACGCTCAGTAGCACCACGGCCGTACCCGCCCCACACGGCGACGACGTCGACCGGCGCGTTGTCGTGCCGTCGCCCGGCGCTGGGCAGAATGTCCTCCACCGGGCCGGGGCAGCCATCGACCTGGCGCCAGCGCTCCGACATCGCCGTGGCCGACAGGATGTCGCTGCTCCCGCCGCGTCCCGTCATCGGGCCGCCGTCGTACGGCACGACCGGGTCGGCGGTTCCGTGCGTCTGCAGCACGGACACCGGCCTCGACGGATTGCACGGCACGTTGACGCCGAGGGTGCCCGCCACCGGGGCGACGGCGGCGATGAGATCGGCGCGGTCGCAGGCGAGGCGGTTGGCCATGAATGCGCCCGCCGACAAGCCGGTGACGTACACGCGGCCCGGATCGATGCCGAAGTCGCCGACGAGTTTGCCGATCAGCGCCGAGAGGAATCCGACGTCGTCGATCCCGCGCCGGTCGGGCTCGGATGCTCCGCGGCCGTCGGCCCAGCTCAGGTCGATGCCGTCGGGGTAGACCGCGGCGAACCCGTACGCGTCGGCGACGGCGTCGTAGTTCGTCAACGCCGCCTGCTGCTGGCCGGTGGCTCCGGCGGCGTGCAGGTTGACCACGAGACCGGCCGGATGCTCCACACCAGGGGGAACATGCAGGCTGTATGTCCGGGCCAGGCCCCCGAAGTCGAGTTGGGCGGCCTCGGCGGGAGCTGCCAAGGGCCCGGGCCATGTGTAAGGGGACGAAACCCGCGATCATGCAGACCACGCCCGCCAGCATCAGCCGGCTGCAACGTCCAATGGCAGGGAACATCCGCGGATGCCAAGGATCGCGGGCAAACTTCATGGGAACTGGGAGTCTACGGGAGCGTGGCGGCCGCTGACCGGAAAAGGGTCAGGCCTGGATCTGCCCGGCCCTCTTGATCCAGTCCTGCCTAGTCCTCTCCTCCGAGTGCCAGCAGCGTGATGTCCGGTGGCGCGCCGACTCGCACCGGCGGGCCCCAGAAACCTGCGCCCCTCGTCACGTACAACTGGGTGCCGCGCACGGTGGACAGTCCCGCGAGGGACGGTTGGACGGCGCGCACGAGCGTAGTGAAAGGGCCACATCTGGCCACCGTGGGTGTGCCCGGACAACTGCAGGTCCACCCCACGCGCTGCGGCCTGTTCCACCTGGACCGGCTGATGGGCCAGTAACACCGTCGGCCGGGACGGGTCGAGCCCGGACAACGCGCGGTCGAAGTCCGGCGGGTCCGATCTCCTCGCACCGCCGATGTCGTTGACACCGGCCAGGTCGAAAGCCGCCGCACCCCGCCGGATCGCGGTGTTCTCGTTGCGCAGCGGCTGCACCCCTAGCCCCTCCAACTCGCGCAGCCAGGACATCGCATCCTCGACGAAGTACTCGTGGTTGCCGGTGACGAAGAACGTTCCCTCCCGGGAGTGCAAGTCCCGCAACGGTTCTGCGGCCGAGCCCAGGTCGTTGACACTGCCGTCCACCAGGTCGCCCACGATCGCGACCAGGTCGGGCTCGGTTTCGTTGATCATGCGGACGATCCGCTCGGTGCGCGTCCGACCCGACAGCGGGCCGAGGTGGATGTCCGACACCAGGGCGATCCGGAAACCGTCGAAGGCCGGATCGAGCTTGCGTAGGCGCACCGGCACCCGCAGCAGGTCCGGCGGGCCGAGTGCGCTGGCCGCGCCCATTCCGACCACGCTGACCGACGCCGCGCCCGCGGCAACGGCGGTGGCCCGCGCGAGGAACACGCGCCGGTTCAGCGCCGCCGCGGTGGTGGCCTCATCCCAGGCAATCGATTCGCCCGCAGTCGCCTTCCGCGGCGTCCGCCTCGCCCACACCCGCAGTGCGAGGCGTACCGGCTCGAGCACCAGCAGGGCCAACGAGAGGTAGACCAGCAGGGCGAACCAGACGTAGCCAGGCCATGCGAACCACACCGAGTCGGCCACCCCGATGACGCGCGGCAGGGCCAGCGCGGCGACCACCAGCAGCGTGAGCGCGACGAGTGCGGCGGAGAGCACCCAGCGCGTGCGCGAAGGTCCTGTGGTGTCCTTGACCAACCGTTTCCAGAGATACAAGGTGATCAGCCCGAGGACCGCGCTGAGAAGAACGATGAACATGCGCGTCCCTCAGAGGGTTCCAGGGCTCATCCGGACAGCCTAGGCTGTTGATAAAAATGAGTAGTATCCGTTAAATCAGTGGGAGCCGGGGTCAGACGTGGACGACGAATCCGCCATCGGCACCGGTGGGCGACGACGGGATCGCCGTCAACGACAACGAATACTGGAGCTGGTGCGCGAGCACGAAGGAGCAGTGCACGCGGCCGAGCTTGCCTCGACGACCGGGCTGCACGTGACGACCGTTCGATTTCATCTGGACGCGTTGTGCGACGACGAGCTGATCGTGCGCACGCGTTTGAAGCTCCCGGGCCGCGGCAGACCACGCACCGGCTACCTCGCGGTGGCGGAGCCCCTGGACTATCGCGTCCTCGCCGGTGTCCTCGCGATGGAGCTCGGCCCGACCGTGGAAACGCGCGGTCGGCGGGCTCGACAGGCCGGCCAGAAATGGGCCTCCCGGTTGCCCGAGTCCGACGGCTGGATCGCCGAACCCGCCGCGGGAACCACAACGGCGGACGACGACGATCTGCTGGATCGAGCCGCACTGCGCACCGTTGCATGCCTTCAGGCGTATGGGTTTCGCGCCCGAGCTGGCAGACCCGGCCGATGGTGCGTCGAAGAACAAGCGGGAGAGGATCATTCGCATGCAGGCGTGCCCGGTCAGGGAACTGGCTCGGGCGCACCCCGAAGTCGGTTGCGGGGTACACCTCGGCCTGCTGCAGGGCTTGCTTGCCAACACGGCCGCAGAAGGCAGCCGTCGACGCACCTCACGCCCGTCCGTCTCGGCTGACCTGGAACCCTTCGTCACACCCGACCTGTGTCTTGCCAAGCTGGTGGCCGATTGACCACCGACTCCTGCCAGGCGGACATCGTGACGCCAGAGTCGAGTCAGCGGCCGCGGAAGCGGGGCGCGATCAGTTCTCTCGGATGCATGCTGGGACCGGGGTATGCGACGATGACGCGGCCGTGGTCGGGATCGCAGCCCTCCACGAAGGTCACCTCGTTCTCCTGGTGGCTGTAGGTCGCCGGATCATGGGCGAGCAGTCGCTGCGTGATGCGCTTCAGTTCGGCCTCGCTGTCGGTCGACCACATCAGGTACTGGACGCCGGTAGGGCCGGCGATGCGGCGCTTCGACGGCCCCCTGGCGTACAGGTAGATCTGAAACCCGTCCGGGGCCAACAACAGCGCGGCATCCGGCTCGCGGAGGGACACGTGACAGCCGAAGACATCGCAGTAGAAGCGCGCCGATTTGTCTACGTCGGTCACCCGCATCACCGACGAGGCGACGCGCGCCGGGGCCGTCGTGGTTTGGGCATCGCTCGTATCGCCCCGTGTCGTCGGCATGTCGACCTCGCTACCGATGTTTAAAGGATTCTAACCCTCTAAAATTGGCGCCTACAGGGTCCGTCGAGCCGTCCCACCAGACGAAGGCCGCCCCGGTCCCCCCAAGGCGGCCTTCTCCCCTCCTTCGACCACGAACGCCGAAACGTCGGCCGCACCGTCAGATCAACGCAATGACGCTCCCCACCGCCCCGACCGACTCGGCGATCGTCTTTACCGACGAAAGCACACCCGCGATGTCGAGGTTGACCTTCGCGTTCCACCACCAGGTGGAGTTGACGGCGATGTTCGCCCAGTCGTCGCGGATGACGTCGAAGTGCTCGTTCGTCAAGTTCCAGTTGAAGTCCCGAGAGCCGAACTCGAACGTGCCCGCCATGTGACCCTGACGACCGAAGGTGTACAGGACCCCACGCTGGCTGCGTACGCCCACACCGAACGCAACGTTGTAGCTCGTCGCACCCGAGTCATGGAAGTGGCCGGTGAAGTTCACCGACCCGGTCTCGAACAAGGTGAGCTGCGCCCAGCCGCGCACCGGTACTCCGCCGTCGAAATGGATCCCACCGGTGTCGAGCGGGCCCACCTGTGGAGTGAACCCCCCGGCCAGCTCGGGGGCTCGGCGCTCGCGAACCAGGCCATCGAGATCGGGGTACCAGTTCGCGAGATCCGCCTCGATGGTGGCGGGGTCCCGGTCGCCTTGAGTGGTCAGGGATCCGCCGCCGAACTGTGAGGCGGTGGTCGCGGCGGCCTGATACACGTCGTCGAGTGCCAAGTTGAGCGTGATCTGCCCGGCGGTCTCGTAGCTGCGTTGTGCGGTCATTTCTGATTCCTCTTCCTGCGGATTGCATGTTGCGCGGTTGCGCACAGACCAACGACACAGCAGCGCACAGCACATAGCTCGGGTAGTGCACTACTCGAATGCGGGCGTTCGCTCCGCGCTCACCGAGACCTGCCAATGAGCCTGGGGCAATGGCATTTCGGACACCGTTGCGCCCCGACGCCCGGTAGCGCGCGCTCACGTTGCAGATGTCACTACAGCAAATAATTGAGCGGACGAGATGAATTCGGTCGTCTCGAACTGCGTACTGCGCGATCCTGCACGACGCGTCGACGACATGTGGGTTTTCGGTAGACGCGCGCTTTGCCGCGATCGCTCTTGCCAGTTTTCACGAGACGCTTTCAGTGCAACCGCGCTGTCAGCAAGTCCAACGAGTGGCGCTGGATACGTCTTACCGGCCGCTGGAGCACGCTAGGCCGTCGTCGTCAGCGCAACCTGGATGGAAATCGCCACTCGGCGGCGTTCACCAGCATGTCGGCTGGTGGCACACCCCAGTGACCCGCTGTGAGACGAGGAGGCAGACATTTCTCTCGACGAGTTGACCGCACTGGCGGAAGGCGCTGAAGCCGAGTTCATGTACCAGTACGTGAACTCTGCGCCGCCAGCGGTAAAGCACCAGCTCGGGATCGCCAGCACCCGTATCGGCGGTGGCGTTGCCCTGTCGATGCGCCACGACGCCACGGGCTATTGGAGCAAGGCACTGGGTTTCGGCTTCGACGAGCCGGTAACCGAGGACCTCGTCGGCCGGATCGTCGAGTTCTACACCCGAGAGGGCAGCCCGGGCGCCGTCATCCAGATCGCGCCAAGCGCACTGCCGTCGAACTGGGAGGAGTTGCGCGCCAGACACGGCATCGCTCTCGACTCCGCCTGGATCAAATTGTCGTGCCCGATCGAGGACTTTCGCCCAGGCCGGTCGGACCTGCGGGTCGGCCGTGTGCACCCCGACGCGGCCGCCGAATGGGCGTCTGTCACGCTGCGGGGGTTCGGCATGCCGCAGGAGGGGTTTGCGGACATGCTGGCAGCCAGCGCCGCGAACCCCGGCTTTCGGCCCTTCGCTGCGTGGGACGGCACCGAGATGGTAGCTACCGCAAACCTTTTCGTCCGCGGCGAGGTTGCGTCACTCAATACCGGGGCGACCCTGCCCGGTCATCAGAACCGGGGTGCGCACTCGGCCCTGCTCGCGGCGCGTGTGAAGGAAGCCACCGACGCCGGATGTCGCACACTGGTGGCCGAGACGGGCAAGCCGGCAGATGGCGCGGTCAACCCGTCGCTGAACAACATGCTGCGCGCCGGGCTGCAACCCCTTTACGCGCGGCAGAACTGGGTGTGGCGGCCGGCCGCGGTATCGCCGCTGTCGTGAACCGCCGGGTCGTACTGGCCGAGACGCCCGTCGGCAGGGTGGACACCCCATCATTTTCGGGTGGTCGCCGGCCCGCCACCCACGCTCCCGCCCGGTCGGTGGTCCGGTCCTTGACGCGATCCTTCCCCTGATGGCCGACCATGGGCCGGTCGTGTGCTGCGGAGGAGTAGCGGGCTACGACGGCGCCGAGGACGCGGTGACCACGCCGGGGCCGCGCCACACGCACTGGTGGCCACGCTGGCCGGCGAGAATGTGGGGCAAGTCGTCGTGAGAGTGGGCCCTGACCGGTCGTGACGTCCGAATATCGTTACGCTGACGCCTGTCTGACGTCAGAGAGGACACCACCGTGCCCACCGCGGATGAGTTGATCAACGCCGAGACGGTGCGCGGCCTCGCGGCGATCTTCGACGAAACCGAAGCCAAGGGCACACCGGCGTGGAGTTCGGTGCACGCCGCAGCCGAGGAGCTCGGCCCGCTGTCACTCAGCCAGCGCGCCCGCTCGGTCGCGGCGGCCATCGTCGACGATGGCCACAGTTACTCGCGGCTGTCAGCCACGACGCGCTCGGCGCTGGAGAACCCGGCGCTGACGGGATGGATGATCTGGCCGCTCACCGAAGCGATCGCCGCGATGGCCACCGCGCCGGGCGATACCGCCGACTTCGACGACGGCCTGAACCTGCTGGCAGCTCTGACCCCACGCCTGACCAGTGAATTCGCCATTCGCACCTTCCTGAATGCCGATCTCGACCGTGCGCTGACCGCCATCACCGACTGGGTGACCCACGACGACGCTGCCGTGCGCCGATTGGCCAGTGAGGGAACCCGGCCCAAACTTCCATGGGCCAAACAGGTTCCGCGGTTGACCCGGGACCCCAGCCGCACCAGGCCGATCCTGGACGCCCTCTACCGCGATGAGTCCGAGTTCGTCCGGCGATCGGTGGCCAACCATCTCAACGACGTGTCCCGGCTGTCCGCGGAGATCGCGCACGCGACAGCGACCGCCTGGTCGTCGACCCCCGACGTGCACACCGCGGCGCTGATCCGCCACGGCATGCGCACTCTCGTCAAGGCCGGCGATCCCGTCGCGTTGCACCTTCTCGGATTCTCCGCCGACCTCGACCAGTTGCAGGTGCAGGGGCCGCACCTCGCCGAGACGTCGGTGTCCCTCGGCGATGCCATCACGTTCGCCGCCGACATCACGAACGTCGGCGATGACGTGGCCGTCCTGGCCATCGACTACCTGATCCATCACCGCAAGGCCAACGGCACCACCGCGGCGAAGACGTTCAAACTGACGACCAGGAGCCTTGCTCCGCGTGAGCGGATGACGATCTCCAAGAGCCACTCGTTCAAGCCGATCACGACCCGCCGTTACTACCCGGGCGCGCACGCGGTCGAACTTCAGGTCAATGGTCGCCGCCTCGGCTACGCCGAGTTTCAGCTCGACGCCTAGGTCAGTCCGGTCGCCTTGTCGAGGCGCTGCAGCAGGTCGTGCGCCGCGAGTTCGACCTTCTTGTGCCGCCATTCCGCCGCCCGGTAGACGCACGCGATCAGCCCGCTGCGGTGGATCCGGCGAAAGTCGCCGTACACGAAAGCGTATCGCGCCTTGGTGTCGTCGTTTGCGCCCTCGGTCAGACCCAGATGCCATGACGCGTAATCGTCCCAGCCATGCGACTCGAGGTAGTCGTTCTGTGCGTCCGCTCGCGGCTGCACCTCACCCCAGTCGCTGTCGAGCACGTACTGCCGTGAGTCGATCAGTTCGCGCGCCCGAACCACGGCCGACTCGTTGAGGTCGTATTTCGCCATCGGCTCATTGTTCAGCCGACCGCCCGGCCGCACCTAGGATTCGCGACATCGGGAGGATTACGCGGCGGTCAGAACGGACTGCTGTTCGACTGCCACTTGGCCGATTCCGGACGTGGTCCGTAGCGCCGAATGTAGTCCTCGTGGATGTGCGCATCCTTCCTGCGCCTGATCACGTCGACCAGGTTCGGGTCGATGTCGTGCTGCGCCAGCCGATAGCGGCGCCACACCTTGTTCAGGGCAAGCGACATCAGCAGGGCCCAGATGTAGATGGGCGCCGTCATCTCGAGATGGACGTAGAACGAGGCGGGGATCAGCCAGAACGGAGCGAGGACCAGGAGCGGCGGTATCGCCACCCGGATCATGTGCCTGCGGATGGCGCCGTCGCCGGCAAGATCACGCGATACCCACGTCCTCATCGAATCGGGAAGGCGACGTCCGTAGGAGTAGGCGATGTACTGCCAGACGGTGGGTCGGTTGGTGGCCATGGTGCCTCCTGTGGGTTCAGTGTTTCAAACGTTGAGCGCGCCAGCTGCGATGGCGGCGGAGTTGACGCGGGTGAGCACGCGGCGCAGATCCTCGAGCACGGTCAATTCGACGCCGAGGCGTGCGACGACCGCAGGCGGGATGCCAAGTGCCTGGGCGCGCAGGGCCTTACCGTCATCGGTCAGCTCGATGTGGGTCGAGCGCTCATCGGCAGCGCTTCGGGTGCGCGTGACGAGACCGATCGCCTCCAGGCGCTTGAGCATCGGCGACAACGTGGCCGAATCGAGTTGCAATGCCGAGGCGATCTGCTTGACCGACAGGGGTGATCGGTCAGCGGCGGCCGTCTTCTCGTGGTCCCAGAGGGCCAGCATGACCAGATACTGCGGATGGGTCAGACCCAACGGTTCCAGTAGCGGGCGGTAGACGGCCAGAACGGCCCGGTTCGTGACCGCCAAGGCGAAGCACACCTGCTGCTCGAGGGCGAGCGGGTCGACGTCCTGCACGGTCTGCGTGGCCATATTTCGATAGTACGCTAATAGTTTGCACGCTAATGGTAACTGTGGCGACATCACACAGGGTGTCACCGCCCGATGCCTACGTCAGGTTCGCGCGCATCCACTGCTCGACGTCGGCGACCGCGATGGACTGCTGCGCGTTGAACGTACGCTCCATGTCCCAGGACACCCCCTTGCCACAGGCAAATGCCGTGCGGTATTGCAGGATGAGATCGTCGGGCGCCTGGGCCAGCTCCCGTTCCAGCCAGGGCAACGTCCACTCGACCCGCTGCATCTTGCGACCGAGCACGGAGTCGACCGTGTCCGCGAGGCGCGCGTAGCTGATCGTGTCGCCCGCGGTGTACACGACGCTGTTGGCGATGGTCGGATGGAACAGGCAGATCTCGGCCGTCAGTGCGCCGATGTCATCGGGTGCCGTCACCGTCACGGTGTTGTCCCAACTCCCCAGCGCATGCACGACGCCGTTGTCGAGGTCGACCACACCGAAGGACGGCTCGAAGAGGAAGCTGGTGAACATCCCGGTGGACACGATCACCCAGGCCGTGTCGGACTGGGTCCGCAACAGGTCACGGACGTCGAGCTGCTCGTCCCAGCCCGCGTGGGCGCTGCCTCGCCCGATGACCTCGTAGTCGACGCCGAATTGCCAAGGGAAGTATCGCTTCACACCCGCCGCGAGCACGGCGTTGGCAATCCTGAGCTGAGTGCCCTTGCCGCCCACGAAGCCGGTGCAACAGATGACGGTGTCGAAGCGGTGGAAGACCTCGGCAAGCTCGTCCGCGGTCGCCGTGACATCACCGGCCAGCAGGTTGACGCCGAGCGCGCGCAGCGTGTCGACCTCCCGTCGCTTGGCCGGCTCGTCGCTGTCGATCGTCGAACCTCTGAGCAGGACGGTCAGCGAAGCATCGGGATGCTCTGCCGCCCGTCGAGCGAGGTGGCGAAGCACGCTGGCGCCCAGCTCGCCTGCACCGAGTACGAGGATGCGGGTGGGGTTCATGTCTGTTGCTCCTGGATGTTTCTGCTCATCGGCGGCGAATCGCCCGCGGCGCAACCCGATCAAGCCTGGCCATCACCACAACACGCCTTGGCGAGGATCCATTTCGCACGCACGTCCCAATTTCACCGCCGAGCTAGGCCGGCTCCCGCCGGTCCGCCGAAAGGGGCGTTCGATGCTTCAATCCGGCAGAGCTACGCCGATGTTCATTGCGCTCAACGCAATTGGACTTACTCATCGGGGCCGGAGGTGACCTGACCGACACCCACACCGGCTACGAGCCGGCGGCAGGGCGATCGGGCGCGGCGCCAGATGTTGGTTCCACAGACGTTCGGGCTGCCGCAGGCGAGGTCGCACGCCGACCACGTGTAGGGCTGCTCGGCGGCGGCAGTGGTGCCGAGCAGATACGTTCGGTCGGTGCGGTCCGCGCGGGCGATGGCGCTGAGCCACGTTGCCAGGGTGCTGACGCGGTTCTGCACTCCGGTGAGGAACGCGATGTGCACGAAGCCCCAGCCCAGCCAGCCGGGAAACCCGGTGAGCCGGATTGGTCCGGCCTGCAGCAGGGCGTGCCCGCGGCTGATGTATGCCGCCGAGCCCAGGTCACGATAGCGGAAGGGCTTGCGGGGCTTGCCCGCGAGATCGCGGCGGACGCATGCGGCGGCGTGCAAGCCGCCCTGCATCGCGTTCTCGGCCACTCCGGGCAGGTGGTCGCGGCCGACAAGATCTCCGATGACGAAGATCTCCGGATGCCCTGGCACGGTCAGGTCGGCCTCCACCGCGATCCGCCCCGACTTGTCCGACGTCGCCCCAAGCACTTCGGCGACGTGGCGTGCGAATGGCACCGCCTCGACACCGGCGGTCCACAGCACCGTCCGCGCCGCGTACTCCTCGTCCTGGCCGCCTGCCTTCGGCGAGATGGTCACGCCCTCGCGGCGGACGTCGGTGACGTGCACATTCAGCCGCAGCTCGACGCCCAGCTCCTCCAAGACCTTTGCGGCCTTCCCCGCGAGGTTCGGTGCGAAGCTCTTGACCAGCCGATCGCCACCGTCGAAAAGCAGCACCCTGGCCTCCTCGGGCGCGATGCTGTGGAATTCGTTGGCCAGCGTTCGGGTGGCCATCTCCCTGATCTGCCCGGCCAACTCCACCCCGGTCGGGCCGCCACCGGCAACGACGAAGGTCAACCAGGCGGCGCGCTCCTCTCCTGGCGGCAGCGTCTCGGCGATCTCGAAGGCACCGAACAACCGGCGGCGGATCGACAGCGCGTCGTCGAGGGTCTTCATTCCCGGCGCCCACCGGGTGTACTCGTCATGACCGAAATACGACTGTTGCATCCCGACGGCGACCACCAGGACGTCGTACTCGACGGTGAACGTGCTGCCGTCGGGGCGGCGGGCGGTGACCCGTCGCGCGTCGGCATCGAGTCCGATCGCGTCGCCGAGCAACGTGGTGACATTGCGGTGGCGCGCCAACTCCTCGCGCAACGACCGGCTGATCTGCCCGACGCTGAGGGTTCCCGTCGCGCATTGATATAGCAGGGGCTGGAACACGTGGCATGCGGCGCGGTCGAGCAGCGTGACGTCCACGTCGACACCGCCCAGCCTGCGCGCGCAGAACAGCCCGCCGAATCCGCCTCCGATGACCAGCACTCTCGTCCGACCGTTGTTCACCGTTTCGAGGCTAGCCCCGGTTCGGGAAGAAATAGTCGACGCGCGCACCAGGTTGCCTGTTTTGAGGTGAAACACGTCGCATGGATACCGGAGGACGAGATGGAGACCTGGGACGCGATCCGTGTCGGGTATCCCGCCGACCGTCCGCTCAGGCCCATCGTGAAGCCCAACCGGCGCCCGTTCCCCGAGGTCGTCCACCGCGGACGTTGGTGAGCAGCCGCATGCCATAACGTGGGCGGCGTGATCGACTCGGACGCGCCGCCGTTGAAAGTCCTTATCCCACAGGGCCTCGGCCTGGAGGACATGGGTGCCCCACCCAATGTCCACGCGGTCGGTTACGTGCCCGGTGAGCCGTGGCCGGCCGAGCACCTGGACGCGACCGTGGTCGTGGTCGGATACGAGAATGCCCCGGCCGTCGGAGCCAGGTTCATCGAATTGCCCGAACTGCGGCTGGTGCAGACCCTCAATGCGGGCTATGAGCAGTGGCTGCCCCTGTTGCCCGCCGGGGTGATGCTCTCCAACGGACGCGGCGCCCACGGCGGGTCGTCGGCCGAGTGGGTGGTGGCGGCCCTGCTCGCCATCTACCGGGAGCTCGGACTGTTCCGCGAACAGCAGTCAGCAGGGTGACTGGCGGCGCAGGGACACCGAGACACTGATCGGCAAGCGGGTGGTCGTCCTGGGAGCCGGGGACCTGGCCGTCAACCTCGCTTCGCGGCTCGCGCCGTTCGAGACCGACGTGGTGCTCGTCGGCAGGCGGGCCAGGCCAGGGGTGCACGCGCTGTCGGAGATCGACGTGCTCCTGCCGACCGCCGACGCCGTGGTCGCATTTCTGCCGGACGAGCGAATCGACCCATCACGTCATCGATGCCGAATTCCTGGCCCGGCTGCGCGACGGCACGGTCGTCGTCAACGCGGGCCGCGGCGGTTCGGTCGACACCGACGCACTCCTGGCGGAGCTGACCTCCGGTCGGCTCCGCGCCGCGCTCGACGTCACCGACCCGGAGCCGCTGCCTGCAGGCCATCCACTGTGGTCCGCGCCCGGCCTCCTGCTGACTCCGCACGTGGCGGGCAGCACCTTCGGGGCATGGGAACGGGCTTGGGCCGTCGCACTCCGCCAGATCGAGGTCCATGCCGGGGGCGGTCTCCCGCCGAACCTGGTCGCGGGACCGGGAGCGCCCGCCGAAGGCCCCACCCATTGACGTCACCGACATCGGAGCGAGTCACGGTGATCGGAACGACTGCGCCGAATGCGCAGGTGCGCGATGATGCCGCCCATGCGCAACGTCTCATGTCTCGTGTCCATGCTGGCCGTCGTCGGTCTGCTCGCCGCGACCGCCTGTGCGCCCGCCGACGACACGTCGTCGGCGCGTCGTCCGCACCGCCGCCGAGACGTGCAGCGAAGGACTCGCTGACCACGTTGACCAAGGGGTCCATCACCTTCGGCACCGATCAGCCGGCCTACCCGCCGTGGTTCGTCGACGACGACCCCGCCAACGGCAAGGGCTTCGAATCCGCGGTCGCCTACGCCGTCGCCGACAAGCTCGGATACGCCAAGGAGGACGTGAAGTGGGTGCGGGTGCCGTTCAACGCGGCCATCGCGCCGGGCCCAAAGACGTTCGACGCCAACCTCAATGAGTTCTCCATCACCGACGAGCGCAAGCAGGCCGTCGACTTCTCCTCGCCCTACTTCGACGTGACCCAGGCGGTCGTCACGGTGAAGTCGTCGCCCGCGGCGCAGGTGAAGACCCTCGACGGGCTCAAGGGCCTCAAGCTCGGCGCCCAGGTCGGCACCACCAGCTACACCGCCGCCAAGGCGATCGACCCGGGCGTCGCGGTGTTCAACAACAACGACGACGCCAAGGCCGCGTTGTCGAACGGTCAGATCGACGCGCTGGTACTGGATCTGCCGACCGCCTTCGAGGTGCAGAGCGAGCTGACCGACGGGGTCATCGTCGGCCAGTTGCCTGCCGGCACCGAGAAGGCCGAGCAGTTCGGCATCGTGCTGGACAAGGGCAGCCCGCTCACGGCATGCGTGTCCAAGGCCGTCGACGAGCTCGGCAACAACGGCGACCTGTTCAAGCTGCAGAAGGAGTGGCTCGCCGGCGCTGGCAACGCGCCAATGCTTTCGTGACCACGGCCGCCATCGACCGGGTCGCCTACCGGCAGTCCCGGGCCCGCCGGTCGACGCTGATCGCGCTCGGTGTCGACCGTGGTGTTCGCTGCGGTGCTGCTGTTCGCGGTGACGTCGTCGCCGGGCTGGCCGCGGGTACGCGACTCGTTCTTCAACCTGCGGGTCGGCTGGGAGAGCCTGCCTGCGCTGTTGGAGGGGTTGTGGCTCAACGTCCGGGTGCTCGTGGTCTGCCAGGTGCTGATCCTGATCTTCGGGCTCGGGCTGGCCGCGGTGCGGACGCTGCGCGGTCCGGTGTGGTTTCCGTTGCGGGCGTTGGCAACCGGGTACGTCGACCTGTTCCGCGGCCTGCCCCTGCTGATCTGCCTGTACCTCGTCGGGTTCGGTCTGCCCGGGCTGCGGTTGTCGGGCGTTCCGACGAACCCGGTGCTGCTCGGCGGCCTTGCGCTGGTGCTGATCTACTCCGCCTACGTGGCCGAGGTCTTCCGGGCGGGCATCGAATCGGTCCATCCCTCGCAGCTGGCGGCCGCCAAATCCCTTGGCCTCAACTACCGGCGCACGATGCGACTGGTGGTGCTGCCCCAGGCGACACGCCGGGTGACGCCCGCGCTGCTCAACGACTTCGTCGCGCTGCAGAAGGACTGCGGGCTGATCTCGGTGCTCGGCGCCGTCGACGCGGTGCGGGCCGCGCAGATCCAGGCCGCCACCACCTACAACTTCACCCCGTACGTCGTGGCCGGCCTGTTGTTCGTCGCGCTGGCGGTGCCGTCGGCGCGGCTCGCCGATTGGGCGTCGAAGCGTGCGGCGATCCGACAGGGCGCGATTGTGACCGAGCGCGAGCGACCCGTCGCACTCCGGTGCTGTCGGTGCGGCGGCCTGGTCAAGGCCTATCACGATCGGTCCGGTGCTCGACGGTGTCGACCTCGACGTCGGCGAGCACCAGGTGGTGGTGCTGATCGGCGCGTCGGGGTCGGGAAAGTCGACGCTGCTGCGGTGCATCGACCTGCTCGAGGACATCGACGACGGCCAGATCCTGCTCGACGGCCGCGACATCAGCGACCCGCGCATCGACGCCGATGCGGCCAGGCAGGCGATGGGCATGGTGTTCCAGTCGTTCAACCTGTTCCCCCACATGACCGCGCTGGCCAACGTCGCGCTGGCGCCGCGGGTGGTGCACGGATCGACGCGCCGCGACGCCCAGGAACGCGGCCGCGAGTTGTTGGCCCGCGTCGGCCTGTCCGACAAGGCCGACGCCTACCCCGACAAACTGTCCGGCGGCCAGCAGCAGCGGGTGGCCATCGCCCGCGCGTTGGCCTACGAACCCCGACTGCTGCTGCTCGACGAGATCACCAGCGCGCTGGACCCGGAACTGGTCGGCGAGGTGCTGGCCCTCGTCGGCGAGTTGGCGACGTCCGGGCGCACCATCGTGATGGCCACCCACGAAATGGCGTTCGCCCGCGAGGTCGCCGACACGGTGTGCTTCCTCGACGGCGGCCGCATCGTCGAATCCGGCTCGGCGAAACAGGTTTTGACCGATCCGCAGCAGGACCGGACCCGCCAGTTCCTGCAAGCGGTTCACCGACGGACAGCCCCGGCAACCGCCGCGCTCCTGATCCCTCCTCATCCCAGGGTCGGCCCGCTGGTCGTGTTCGGCATCACCGACCCAGCGGCCTATTGCGCGGTGTGCGGACCTGACACGCCAGACCTCTTGATGGGCCTGGGAGACTTCGTTCGTGACTCACCCGTTAGACGTCGACGCGATCCGCGCGCAGTTTCCCGCGCTCGACGGCGGCACCGCGTACTTCGACGGACCCGGCGGCTCGCAGACGCCCACCGTCGTTGCCGACGCCATCCGCGACGCCATGGTCCGCCCGCTGTCGAATCGTGGGAAGAACACCGCAGCAGAACGCAATGCCGACGAGATCGTCGTGCAGTGCCGTCTTGCCATCGGGGAGCTGCTCAACGCCGGCCCCGATGAGGTGATCTTCGGCCGGAGCATGACCGCGCTCACCTTCGATCTGTCGCGCACGCTGTCCGCGCAGTGGCGCCCCGGTGACGAGATCGTCGTGACCCGCCTGGATCACGACGCCAACGTCCGGCCGTGGGTGCTTGCCGCCGCCCGAGCGGGGGCGGTCGTCCGCTGGGTCGACTTCGATTCGGCGACCTCCGAACTGCCGGTGGAGAACGTCGAGGCAGCGTTGAGCGACCGGACGCGCCTCGTCGCGATCACCGCCGCATCCAACCTGATCGGCACGATCCCGGACGTGGAGACCATCTCGGCGCACACCCGTGCGGCCGGCGCCCTGCTGTACGTCGACGGCGTCCACTACACCGCCCACAGCGCCGTCGACTTCCACGAGCTCGGCGCCGACTTCTTCGCGTGCTCGCCGTACAAATTCCTAGGGCCGCACTGTGGTGTGGTCGTCGGCAGGCACGACGTTCTCGCCGAGCTCCGACCGGACAAACTGCTACCCGCTCCCGATCGGGTGCCGGAACGCTTCGAACTCGGCACCCTGCCCTATGAACTGATGGCTGGCACCACCGCGGCCGTGGACTTCCTGGCGGGCATGACGGGTGCCACCGGCTCCCGGCGCGAGCGGCTGCTGGCCGCCATGACCGCATTGGAGCACCACGAGGACGCGCTTCGGCTACGGATCGAGGCCGGCCTGCGACAGCTTCCCCACGGTGACCGTCCACTCCCGCGCTGCGCGCCGGACGCCGACGTTGCTCGCGACCTTTGCCGAGCGCGGGTCCGCGGCGATCAGTACCGTGCTCGCACAGCACGACATCAATGCGCCTGCCGGTTCGTTCTACGCCTACGAGGCGTCGCGGCGGCTCGGGCTGCCCGAGGATGGCGGTGTGCGCATCGGCCTGGCGCCCTACAACACCGCAGACGACGTCGACCGTCTCATCGACGTGCTGGCGACGACCTTGGCCGAGCGTCCGTGACGGATGCTCCAAAGGAACGGGCGCTCAGCTGTTTCGGCCTAGTGACAACTGATCATTAGCTTGCCTCACGCGCGCGTACAGTCGTTCGCGTGGAATACCGAAGCCTCGGACGAACCGGAATCCAAGTCAGCCCGCTGTGCCTGGGGGCCATGATGTTCGGCGGTTGGGGTGAACCCGACCACGACACGTCGATCACGGCGATTCATGCCGCCCTGGATGCCGGCATCAACTTCATCGACACCGCCGACGTCTACTCGCAGGGCGAATCGGAGGTCATCGTCGGCAAGGCCCTCGCAGGCGGTCGGCGCGACGACGTGGTGCTCGCCACGAAGGTCCACATGCAGATGGGTGTTCCGCTCGAGGCGCCGCCAGGCACGAAGGGCGACCCCAACATGCGCGGCAATTCTCGACGTTGGATCACCCAGGAGGTCGAGAACAGCCTGCGCCGTCTGGACACCGACTGGATCGACCTGTACCAGATTCACCGCCCCGACCCTTACACCGACATCGAAGAGACCCTTGGGGCATTGACCGATCTGCAGCACCAGGGCAAGATTCGCGCCTTCGGTTCGTCGACGTTCCCCGCCTACCAGATGGTCAACGCGCAGTGGGTCAGCGAACGGCGGGGCCTCGGCCGGTTCGTCACCGAGCAGCCGCCCTATTCGCTGTTGGTCCGCGGAATCGAAGCCGACGTCCTGCCCGTGGCGCAGGAGTACGGCATGGGCGTGCTGCCCTGGAGCCCGCTTGCCGGTGGCTGGCTCACGGGCGGCTACCGAAAGGACAAGGAGCTGCCAGAATCCCGGCGCCGCAACCGACTTCCGGCCCGCTACGACATGTCCACTCCTGACAACCAGCGCAAGCTCGACGCGGCCGACGCACTCGGGCGACTGGCCGATGACGCCGGGTTGTCGCTGATCCACCTCGCGCTCGCATTCGTGATGCAGCACCCTGCGGTCACCGCGCCGATCATCGGCCCGCGCACTCTCGACCATCTGAAATCCCAGATCGGCGCCACCGAAGTCACGCTGTCCGTGGACATCCTCGACAAGATCGACGAGATCGTGCCGCCGGGGTCGACTGTCTCTCGAGCCGACCAGGGCTACCAACCCCCGTCGTTGACCGATCCGTTCCTGAGGCGCCGCCGCACCGCATGAGGCGGTCACGAGCTGCCGGTGGCCCTCGCGCCACCGCCGAGCCATAATTCGCTGGGAGACATCGCCCATGCCGTGGCCATATGACCATGTTGCGCACGATCATGACTTGCCGAGCGGGCTGCACGCTGCGCCGACGGTCGTCGCGTCGTGCGCGGACTGACCTTCCGATAGGTTGTCGTATTCATTGCCGTTGTGGCACAACGGCTGTCATTGACCATTCGTTCGAGCAGTCCGCACTTCGGGGAGCACCGTGCCGGCTCCCCTGTCTGGTGGGCGCAGATCTCGTGACGCAACTCCGCTCTCCAGCACCAGCTGGACGCGATACATTGGTTTAACTATGTAAATCCTCGCGGCCGTTGAGATTCATGCTCGACGCCGCGCGGGTAGTTTGCCCCCTGTCCGCCCGCCGAGTGTGACGCAACGCGGCCCATTCGCGCGGGATGTTGTGATGCGACAAGCCCCTTGCAATGACATGTGCGTGATGTGCGTCACGATCTTTCGCCGGGCAGTCCAATCGGAACCGCGACGCGGGGGCCCACCATTGCGCAGCCCACAGCGTGCCGAAGCGCACCGGTGCGGTGTGTCACTTACCACGATGCCTCTGTGAAGTGACTGTGACCTGGCACTGAGCGGTCTCTGATTGGCGACTACATAGCCCACGTGATATAGATACGACGTGGCCAAACAGCCAGCAGACGAATGCGCCAGCGACTGCGTTGGCGAGCTGCTCGATCACGCAATCGACCTGTCGGTGCGCTTTCTGTCTGACCGCGCCGACTTGAGCGCCTCGGCCGCGTTTGCGATGAACAGGGTGTGCCGGGAAGGGCCCATGCGGCTGACGACCCTTGCGACCAAGGAGGGAGTCAGCCAGCCGTCCATGACCCAACTGGTCCAGCGGCTCGAGCGCCAGGGTCTGGTGGCCAGGCTCGCCGACCCCGGCGACGGGCGTGCCGCCCTCATCGGCATCACCGCGCAGGGTCAGGCGCTCCTCGATGACCGCAAGCGAATCCGCCGGGAACGACTCACGGCGCTGTTGGCGACGCTGACGTCGGAGGAGGAATGCGCGCTGTGGCTTTCCGCTCGCGTCGCACATCCGGTCCTGCAGCGGCTCGTTGCCAATGCCGACTGTTCGGCGGACGGCGTCGAATACGAGCCTGCTGACGCTGAGGCGGTCGGGTCGGGGACGGTGGATCAGCGGAAGGTGATCGAGTGAGGTCCATTCCAGTGGGTCGCGCGCTGAAGAAGATCTGGATCCCGTTGGTACTCATCGTCGTACTGGCAATCTCGGGCCTCGTCGTTTCCCGTCTGCACAAGATGTTCGCCTCCCAGGATCTCAACGCCAACGCCGGCGCTGGCATCGAGATCGTCCAGTTCAATCCGAAGATCATGGTCTACGACGTATACGGCCCGCCGGGCACCACCGCCCAGATCAGTTACTTCGACCCGGATGCCAACGTGCACTCGATCACCACGCCACTGCCATGGTCGATCACGTTGTCGACACTGTTGCCGACGGTCAGCGCCAGTCTCATGGCGCAGGGCGACACCGACCAGATTGGATGCCGCGTCACCGTGAACGGAACCGTCCGTGAAGAGCAGTCCGACAACGGGGTCAACGCCCAGACGTACTGCCTGGTGAAGTCCGCATGACACACGCGATCGCGCCGGCCGAGACCGTCGAGCACCCCAAGCGTTCCTTCTTTCCACACATGCTGCGCATCCTGGCGGTGCCCATCGTCGTGTTCTGGGTGTTCGTCGCCGTGGTGGTGAACGTGATCGCCCCGCAGCTCGAGGTCGTCGGCGAACTCCATTCGGCTCCGATGGCGCCCGAGGACGCGCCGTCGATGACGTCGATGAAGCTGATGGGCGGCAACTTCAAGGAATTCGACTCCAACAGCACGATCATGATCGTCATCGAGGGTCAACAGGCCCTCGGCCCCGACGCGCACGACTACTACAACGAGATCATCCAGAAGCTGCAGCAGGATCCCAAGCACATCCAGCACATTCAGGACTTCTGGGGTGACACGCTGACGGCGGCCGGTGCGCAGAGCTCCGACGGCAAGGCCGCCTACGTGATGATCAACCTGGCAGGCGAACAGGGTCAGACCCTGGCCAACGAAGGCGTCGACGCCGCCCGCAAGGTCATCGAAGAGACGAAGGCCCCGCCGGGCGTGCAGGCTTACGTCGCAGGTCCGGCCGCGCTCACCGACGACTTGCACGTCATCGGCAACGCCAGCCTCGCCCAGATCACCGTGATCACCCTGATTGCGATCGCCGTCATGCTGCTGGTCGTCTACCGCTCGATCGTCACCACGCTGATCCAGCTCTTCTTGACCGCGGTCGGATTGCTGACCGCGCGCGGCGTGGTCTCGGTGCTGGCCACCCATGGCGCCTTCGGGCTGACGACGTTCGCCGGGAACATCCTGACCATGCTGGCGATAGCCGCGGCCACCGACTACGGCATCTTCATCTTCGGCCGCTACCGCGAAGATCGCGGGCTGGGTCAAGATCGCGATGACTCCTACTACGCGACGTTCAAGTCCGTCGCGCCCGTCATCGTCGGTTCGGGCTTGACGATCGCCGGGGCCACCTACTGCCTCAGTTTCGCGCGGCTGCCCTACTTCTCCACCATGGGCGCCCCGGTCGCGATCGGGATGATCGTGGTCGTCGCGATTGCGGTCACGCTCGGCCCGGCCGTCCTGTTTCTCGGTAGCCGGATTGGCCTTTACGAATCCAAACGTCCTGCCCAGAGCCGGTTTTGGCGTCGCGTCGGCACCACCGTGGTGCGTTGGCCGGCACCGGTCTTCGTGGCGAGCCTGTTCGTGGTGCTGATCGGCATCGTCGCGATTCCGGGATACAAGCCGGCCTACAACGACCGCTACTATCTGCCGAAGGACGCGCCAGCCAACATCGGCTTCGCCGCCGCCGACCGGCACTTCTCACAAGCCCGAATGAACCCCGACATCCTGATGGTCAACGCCGATCACGACATGCGGAACCCCGCCGACATGCTGGTGCTGAACGCGGTCGCCAGGAACGTCATGCACACCGAGGGCATCGCGATGGTGCAGAACATCACGCGCCCCTTGGGCATTCCGATTCAGCACAGCTCGATTCCGTTCCAGACGAGTATCCAGGGGCAGACGAGCAACATGAACCTGCCGTACCAGCGCGACCAGTTGGACAACTTGCTCAAGATGGCCGACGCAACGCAGGTCTCGATCGACATCATGGAGAAGCAGTACCAACTCTCGCTCAAGCAAACCGCACTGACGCAGGACTCGGCGAACAAGTCGCGGGACCTACTCGCGACCACCGAGGAACTACGAGACCACATCGCGGACTTCGACGACGAGTTCCGGCCCTTGCGCAACTACTTCTACTGGGAACCGCACTGCTTCGACATCCCCATGTGCGCCGCGATACGTTCCCTCTTCGATTCCCTCGACGGGATCGACAAACTGACCGACCAGACGGGCGCAGTGCAGGGCAACACCGACCAACTGGCCAACCTCGCTCCGCAGCTGACGGCACTTCTTCCGCAGACCATCGCGTCCATGAAGACCACCAAGGCGCTGACGCTGGCGAATTACAGCATGATGAAGGCCAACATCGACCAGACCGAGCGGAGCAACGACACCGCGCTGGCGCTGGGCCAGAGCTTCGACCAGGCGAAGAACGACGACCTGTTCTATCTGCCCCCGGAGGCCTTCACCAACCCCGACTTCGAGCGCGGGCTGAAGATGTTCCTGTCGCCGGACGGCAGGTCCGCGCGGATGTTCATCACCCACGAGACCGATCCCGCGACGACCGAGGGCATCGCCAGGGTCGATTCCGAACGCAAGGCCGCGCAAGAGGCCCTGAAGATGACCTCCCTCTCGAATGCCAAGATCTACCTGGGCGGGGTCGCGGCCACCTATAAGGACATGGCCGACGGCGCCAAGTACGACCTGTTGATCGCCGTGGTATCGGCGCTGACGCTGATCTTCATGATCATGCTGATCCTGACCCGGGCCGCGGTGGCCGCACTCGTCATCGTCGGAACGGCGGCCAGCTCGATCGCCGCATCCTTCGGCATCTCCGTGTTGCTATGGCAGGACCTGTTCGGCGTCCAGGTGCACTGGCTCGTCATGTTGATGTCCGTCATCATCCTGTTGGCCGTCGGATCGGACTACAACCTGCTGCTCGTCTCCCGGTTCAAGGACGAGATCCATGCAGGGCTCAAGACCGGCATCATTCGCTCCATGGCAGGCACCGGCGGCGTCGTCACTTCTGCCGGTCTGGTTTTCGCGGCCACCATGGCGGCGATGATGTTCAGCAAGTTGATCGTGCTGGCCCAGATGGGTTCCACGATCGCGATCGGGCTGTTGGTGGACACCTTGATCGTGCGCTCGCTGCTGATGCCCTCGATCGCGACGCTGTTGGGCCGGTGGTTCTGGTGGCCGCTGGTCGTCTATCCCCGCGGGGACAATCACTTTCTGAAGCCACAGCCTCCACGTCGTGCGAGTGACGACGCGGACACGGCGGCACTACCGGCTCGGGCATAGCGCACACCCCACCGCGGTGACCGAGGCCATACCGAGTATCCCTGGCTGTGCGTTGATCGTGCTCGGTACTGTCGGGGCAGCCGCCAAGTTCCGGATGCTCCTTCACGACGCCAGCTGACGCGGATCCCTTCCCAGAACCGGAGATGCCGTGACGAAGCTGTCGGTCATCTACTACTCCTCCACCGGACACGTCACGGAGATGGCCCGCCGCGTCGCCGCCGCAGGCAAGACGGCGGGTGCCGACGTGCGGCTGTGCCGCGTCGCCGAGCTCGCCGAACCGGCGGCCATCGCGGCGGACCCCGCGTGGTCCGCAAACGACGCGGCGACGAATACCATCCCGGTGGCAACTGGCGACGACATGGTGTGGGCCGACGCGGTGATCTTCGGTACGCCGACCCGATTCGGCTCTCCCGCTTGGCAATTCAGGGCCTACATCGATTCGCTGACGCCGCTGTTCATGGCGGGCAAACTTGCCGACAAGGTATATGCGGCGTTCACGTCCGGGCGTACCGAGCATGGCGGGCAGGAATCGACGCTGCTGAACTTCTACGTCACGCTGATGCACTTCGGTGGGATCCTGGTTCCGCCCGGTTTCACGGAAGAGTTGAAGTGGATCGACGGCAACCCCTATGGCGTCGGCCATGTCAGCGGGCTGAACAACGATGCGAAGATCAGCGACGCGACGGCCGCGGCGCTGGATCACTTGGCCAGGCGCGTTGTTTCGGTAACCGACAGGCAGGTTGCACCAAGCGCGTGACGCTGCGTCACCGTGCAAGCAGGTTGACGAGCTTGCCGAAGACGCACGGCACGGTCTGTGCGGCCGGGACGATGCCCGCGCGCAGCCGAGTGTGTGTGCTCGCGTGGAGCAGGCCTGCAGTCAGTGCGCGGATACCGTCGCGTCATCCTGCGCCACTCGCGGTCGTAGTCCTCGGGCCGTTCGCCGACAACGCAATTCACCGCAAGCTCGGCCGCCCCGAACGCCGATCCCATGCCCTCGCCGGTGAGCGCGTCGATGTAGCCTGCGGCGTCGCCGACCAGCAGTACCCACCGCGGGTTCGGCTGAGGATGGCGATGCCCACACAGTCGTCGGCCACGGGTGCCACGTATGCCTCGGCGCGCAGCACGGTCCAGTCCCACATCCGCGGCGATGGCGCGCAGGATCGCCAGGACGGACGCGTTCGTCATCGGGCTTGCCATGACGAGGTCCGTCCTCGCGAATCCACCAATGGTCGGCCTCAGTCGCGACGAACTCAGCGGCTGGGCCGCCCGGTCTTCCGGCAGCTCTTGGTCGGACCCGCACCTTCGTAGTCCCGAGCCGCGCCCACAGGAACCGCGACTACCGTGGCGCCCGTTCGTGTAGCGGTGATCGGAGATTCGGTGGCGGTGAGATGACGTATCCGGTCCAGGCGGTCGCGGCGGTGACGGGGCAACCCATCGCCCGTGTCGATGGCCGTCTCAAGGTGACGGGCTCGGCACTCTATGCGTCGGACAATCCGGCGCCAAACCTGCTGTATGCGACGTTGGTGTGCAGCACCGTCTCACGCGGCACCGTCGCAGGGATCGACTCATCGGCCGCCCGCCGGCAGCGAGACGTGGTGCGGGTCTTCGACCGATTCCCCGGAGTCCACCTTCCGTTCGACCCCGGCGCAGTGGCCTTCTTCGGCCAGCCGGTCGCGGTCGTGGCCGCGCGCACGATGGAGGCGGCGATGCACGGAGCGTCGCTGGTGACAGTGCGCTACGCGCAGGCGGCCCAGGTCACCGACCTCGACTCAGCGCTGGCGGTTCCGCAACCCGGACAACGCCAGACCGACTACGTGCGCGGCGATCCCGACGGCGCTCTCGCCAAGGCGCACGTGATCTCGGAGCTGCGCTACTCCATCACCCGTTACAACCACAACCCGATGGAATTGCCCTCGACCGTGGCCAGCTGGGACGGCGACCAGCTGACCGTCTGGGACAAGGCACAGGGCATCAACTCGGCACAGGCGGCGTACGGCAAGGCCTTTGGCATCCCGTCGGCCAATGTCCGCGTGATCTGCCCATTCATCGGCGGGGCGTTCGGCAGCGCGGGCGGCACCTGGCCACATCAGATCTTGGCGGCATACGTCGCCAGGCAGATGCGCCAACCGGTCAAGCTCGTGCTCACCCGCAAGCAGATGTACAACGGCGTCGGGTACCGGCCTGCGAGCAGGCAACGCCTCGCCATCGGCGCCGACGACGCGGGCGCCATCACCGCGATCGCGCACGAGGGGCGCACCGAGTCGGCGCGTTACACGCTGTTCGAGGACAGCATCACCGGACCGGCGAAGTCCCTCTACAACAGTCCGAACATGCGCTCGACGTACCGGGTGGTGCCCCTCGACGTCAACGTCGGATGCCCGATGCGCGGCCCAGGCGCGACCCCGGGCGCATTCGTACTCGAGTCCGGAGTCGACGACCTGGCCCATCGGCTGGGAGTCGATCCCATCGAGCTGCGCATGCGCAACGAACCCGACCACGATCAGACCACTGGCCTGCCGTTCTCCACCAACGGACTGCGCGGCTGTCTCACCCAAGGAGCCGCGAAATTCGGCTGGGCGCAACGCAACCCGGTACCAAGGTCAGTGCGCGACGGAAACGAGCTGGTCGGCATCGGCATGGCCGCGGCCGGTTACCACGTCAACCGTAGCCAGTCCGATGCCCTGGTGCGCGTCAACGGCGACGGCACGGCCGACGCGTTCAGCGCCACCTGCGACATGGGACCCGGCACGTACACGTCGATGTCACAGGTCGCCGCCGACGGACTCGGCCTGCCGCTGCCACGTGTCCGGTTCACCCTCGGCGACAGTCGATTTCCCAGCGCCCCATCGCATTCCGGATCGCGGACCATGGTGAGTGTCGGTTCGGCGATATCACTGGCAGCGAATTCGTTGCGCGACAAGTTCGTCCGCACCGCAGTGGTCGACCCCGGCTCGCCGCTGCACGGAACGACCCCTGCGAACGTGGCGGTGGCCGATGGCCGGATGTACCGCAAGGACGATCCCGGCGCGGGCGAGACGTATCAGGAGGTGTTGAGCCGCAAGGGGTGGCCCAGCCTCGAAGCCCGAATGACGTACACCCCCGATGACGCCGACAAGCGATATTCGATGTACGCCTACGGGGCGGTTTTCGCCGAAGTCGGTGTCGACGACGCCTTGGGCAGGGTACGGGTTCGCCGGGTATTCGGATGCTACGACGGCGGCCGGATCATCAACCCCCGGTTGGCGCACAGCCAGGCGATCGGCGCGATGGTGATGGGCATCGGCATGGCGCTGCTCGAGGGAACCCAACTGGACTACCGCGACGGCCGCGTCGTCAACGCCAACATGTCCGACTACCTCGTTCCGGTCAACGCCGACGTGCCTGCGTTGGACGCCATGTTCCTGCCTGGTGAGGACACCGTCGCCGACCCGATCGGTGTCAAGGGCCTCGGCGAACTGGTCATCGTCGCGGTGCCGCCCGCAATCGCCAATGCGGTCTTCAATGCGACCGGGCGGCGGGTCACCGACCTCCCGATCACCGTCGAAAAGCTGCTCTGAAGTGGGCGTTGATGACGAACCTGCGGGTGGCCAAGTTGGTGCCAGAGTTGTCAATCGCGACGGCGGTTAGCCCGCAGTTCCAGCGTCGTGACATGGCCGTCACGGTGGTACCAATCATGGCGCGACCATATCGACCCGCGGGGCTCACTCCTGCGGGGTGATCAGCTGCCAGTCGTCGGGCAGACCACGCACCTTCGCCGCCTGGCCCTCCGCCTCGACGTGTACCGTCGCGTCACCCAGCCGCAGATCGGTCAGCGCGACACGGCCCCAGGCCCGCGGCAGCAGCGGGGACACGACGAGCCGGCGGTGCGGCACATGCGGGTGCAGCCCGAGGAAGGAGCGCACCAGCAGCAGCGGCGCAGCGCTCGCCCACGCCTGCGGCGAACATGACGTGGGATAGGGCACCGGACAAGCGAACTGAGATCGCGGGAAGCCGCAGAAAAGCTCCGGTAACCGGCCTCCGAAGGCGTCGCCGGCGTCGAGCAGTCCGATCGCGAGTCGTTCGGCGAGCGGCACCGCTCCCGGGACGTGCCGATAGCGCAACAAACCCGCGACCGCGATCGCCGTGTCATGCGGCCAGACCGAGCCGTTGTGGTAGCTCATCGGGTTGTAGGCGCCCATCGTCGTCGCCAGTGTGCGTAGGCCGAATCCGGAGTCCATTTCCTCGCGGGACAGCCGGTCGACGATCACCTCGGCGTGCTCGTCGGTCGCGATCCCCGTCCACAGGCAGTGGCCGACGTTGCTGGTCAACGCGTCGATGGGGCGTTTGCGACCGTCCAGCGCGATCGCATACCAGCCCTGCTCGGGCAGCCAGAACGCGTCGAGGAACCGCGCCTGCAACACGTCGGCGCGCTCGCGCAGCCGCGCCGCCGTCCCGGGTTCGCCGAACGCGTCAGCCAGTTCGGCTCGGGCCAGCAGGGCCGCGTACTGGTAACCCTGCACCTCGCAGAGCGCGATCGGCGGATCGGCGGTGTGACCGGTGGCGTCGTTGATGCCGTCGAAGCTGTCTTTCCAGCCCTGGTTGATCAGCCCACGGTCGGTGGCGCGCCGGTATTCGATAAACCCGTCGCCGTCCCTGTCGCCGTACCGTTTCGCCCAGGCCAGCGCGGCGTCGGCGGCGGGCAGCAGGGACCGCACGAAGTCCTCGTCGGCGCCCCACCGCCAGCACTCGGCGAGCAGCATGACGAAAAGCGGTGTCGAGTCCACCGAACCGTAGTAAATGGTTCCGCCGAGCACGTCGGTGCTCGCCGGCCCGCCGCGGATCTCGTGCAGGATCCGGCCGGGCTGCTCTTCGGTAATGGGGTCGACGCGGCGGCCCTGCGCCTCGGCCAGCTGCTGCAGGGTGCCCACGGACACGCCGACGTCCAGCGGCAACGCCATCCACGCCGTCAACAGACTGTCGCGGCCGAACAACGTCATGAACCACGGCGCACCGGCCGCCACGAAGGGCGGGCCATCTTCGGTGTCGTCGTGGATCAGCAACGCGCCCAGGTCGCTCTCGCTGCGGCGCAAGATCTGCGTCAACGCGGGATGCTCGGCTTCCAGCTTGGTCGCGGTGTCCCGCCACGCCTCGATCTTGTGCGCCGGGCCGCTCGACTCCTGGTGCTCGCCGCTCCGGAACCGGGTCTTCACGTTCTGATTTGCCCACGTCGGCTGGACGACAATCTCGGCCTGCCAGGACTGCCGCGGCGGGACCACGATCCGCCAGTTGAACGAACCCGGCAACACGATCGGATCGCCGGACGCCGTCACCGTCACGCCCCGAATGCGATCGGTGCGGTCGGTGAGAACGAGCTCGTCGTCCCGCACCGTCATGTCCGCACCGCCCAGCGGCGCCCGACCTTCCTTGACCGAGAACAGATCCGCGAAGTCGGCGTCGGCGTGCAGCATCAGCGCCACCACGGTGCTCTCGTCGTCAAGGTTGTGCAGCGAGATGGTTTCCCGCAACCCGTCGGCGATGAGCCGCTCCCGGACCAACAGCAGCGTGCTGTCGGCCAATCCGGCGCGCGGGGAACGACGCAGAATGAATTTCGCCACAAACGGTTCCGGGGCCTGCACCGACAGCGGCTCGGCCGGCTGGCCGTCGACCCGCAGCTCCCACCTCGACAGCACCCGGGCGTCGCGGACGAACAGACCGTGCGAGCGTCCGGCCAGCACGTCGCCACGCCCGTCGGAGAGGCAAAACGTGGCGCCTTCTACCAGCGTCACGGTGTCGCCGCCGAACCCGATGTTCACGGGGTCGCCGCTGTTGAACGGGGTCGGCGGTGCGGTCATGCGGTTGTCGGCTCCGCGACGTTCGACCGCTCGCGCAGAACCCGCCGCAATTTGGCCTGTCGGCTGGCAGACACGGCGGTGCCGACCACCGTCCGATAGATCCGCTCGTACCCCGAACCGAATTCGGCGATCCCGAAGTGCGCGGCTACGTGCCGCCGGCACACCACCGGGTCCATGGTCTGTGCCCGCTCGATTGCCGCGGGTAGCTCGTCGGGCCGGTCGCACACCACGCCGGTCACACCGTCGACGATCACCTCCGGTACCGCGCCGCCGCGCAGCGCCACCACCGGTGTGCCACACGCCATCGCCTCGATCATCACCATCCCAAACGGCTCCTCCCACTGAATCGGGAACAGTAGGCAGCGGGCGCCGGCCAGCATTTTGCGTTTGCTCACCGCGTCGACTTGTCCATAGACATGATCATTCTCGGTGAGCAGCGGGCGCACCTGCTCATTGAAATAGGCGTGTTCCGGGGGCTCATTGCATTTGCCCGCGAGCACCAGCGGGATGCCCGCTTGGTGTGCGGCGCGCAGGGCCAGATGCGCGCCTTTATACGGGGCGTACCGGCCAAGGAACAGCGCATAATCGCCTTTGTCGGCGCGGAATGGCCACTCGTCGATGCGCAGCGCATTGTGAACTCGCCCAACCCAATTCAGGTCCGGCGCCAACTCCCGTTGCCGGTCGCTGATGGCGATCAGGCCGACCTCGTCGCCAAGTTCGCGGTAATACGGGTACAGATCGTCGTCGATCGGACCGTGCACGGTGACCACCATGGGTATCCCGACGGCGCTGTAGGCGGGTGTGTTGAGCGGGCCGGCGAACGTATGGTCGTGGACGATGTCGACGACCGTCGGTTGTCGCGATCCGCTCGATGACGCGACGCACCTTCAGCGCGTGCATGATCTCCGGATACGGCTCGCCGAGCCGGTCTGCAAGTGTGCGCTCCCACAACGGGATTAACCGTGCCGACGTGCGCGGTTCACCGGCCCCTAGCACGGTGACGTCGTGCCCGCGCTTCACAAGCGCGTCGGCCAGGTCGGCGACCACGGCCTCGGTGCCCCCGTAGCCCTTGGGTGGAATGTCGAAATAGGGTGGCGCGACGAGCACGATCCGCAGCGGATCGGCGGCGGCGTTGGTTACAAGTTCGGTGCCGCTCACGTGTCTTCCCCTCCCCCTCAAATCCTCACCAGCGGCGTTAGCTTCTCTTCCGATGAGTGCCAATTATGATCGGATTTGGGTCTTTCCACCATGCGTCTGGCGCCGGTTAGCCCGAAGTTCCCGCAAGATCCGTCGCAACCTAAGTCCGGACGTCGCAACCTAAATCCGGACAGGACACACCCTGCCTGCCGACAACCCCCGCCGGGCCTCCAAACTCCATCGCACCTCTGAAATGGGGCGGGCGGGGCTCGAACCCGCGACCATTGGATTATCAATCGCTAGGTCTGGACAGTTCTAGTTGTCGCCTGTCATCTGGTGTGCCACAAGGGTACTAGTCCTCCAAGGACTCCGATCAGAACCGGAAAATTCCGGTCTAATCGGGGTCATTTGCGCCGAGTAAACGTCAACTGCTGTGATGACAGCCCAGCGCTCACTCGGTGGCCGCACGGTCGGTGTCGATGGCCTCCCATTGATTTGTCTCGGCACGCCAGGCGTCGAGTGTCTGCTCATTTGGCTCCGAGTACGCGGCCGCCACATCGGCGGGGCGGCGCCGGTGCTCGTCGTCGAGGATGTTTTCGCGGACGGTTGAACTGCGTGCATATCGCAGCGCGGCTGAGCCCGGCGCAGCGCGTAGCGCGTCGTAGTGCCCAGGACGACTTCGCGGCCGAACTGCAATAGCACGGCCCAACGTGAGCTGCGGATGTATATGCGCGGCGGATCGCGGAGGTGTTAAACAGGCACAGAGTGGTGTACGTGCTGGTCGGAGTATGCGAGGCCCAGCTGTCGGCGAGACGGTGTGCAAGCGGCAGACGAAGCAGTCATCGACGCGAACACCTCATACCACCCCGCCCCTCGGAGCCTCAGCGCGAAGTCAATACGTCACGCGTCGCCTACATGCCGGACACGACCTGGCCGTGGGTGGTGCGGCGCTGCGGCGTCAGTCCGCAATGGACGCCACGCACCCGAACGATCGAACGGCGCGCGCTGGCGGTGACGGCGCTGGTGGTGGTGCCCACGTTCCCGTCGCGTTCGGGTGTGCAGGTTTGAAGCGGCTGTGGGGGCTCGGGTCGACGTTGCGACGGCGCTCAGGGGCCACCTCGCCAATGTTCGATGCGGTGATGGTCGGCTGTGAAGCCGTGTTTCACGCCCCATAGAACAGCCTGGGTCCGACTGCTGACTTCGATCTTGCGATAGATCGTGCGGATGTAGGACTTCACGGTGTTAGGGCTGAGGTATGTCAGCGCCGCGACCTCGGCATTGGTCTGGCCCTGGGTGATAAGGGCCAGGATCTCCGACTCTCGATCGCTGAGGCCTTCGCCTCGGCCGGGCCAATCGAGCCCGACGGCGCTGCGCGCCCGCGGCGGTACATTGCTGATGACTGTATCTCCGGCATGCACTGCCTCCAGTGCGGCGACCAACTCTCGCGCAGGCAACGTCTTCGATAGGTAGCCGTGCGCTCCCTGCTGCTGGGCACTGAGGATAAGGTCCGGGTGAAAGTTCCAGGTGTAGACCACGACTCGGCTTGCGCGTGGATTAGCGACCAGTGCGGCGATCTCGTCGTGATCCGATTCCGGTTGGGCGAAGTTGTCGTACAGGACGATGTCGACGGCGTCCTCAACGGGCTCATTCGAGTCGAGCTCGGCGACCACAACCCGGTCGCGGTACTGGTCGAACATGTTGGCCACGCCCACGACCACCACGTCGTAGTCGTTCACCAGCGCTACGGTGATCGGTTTGTTTGTGCGTGAGGCCACGCGCCGAAGAGTACCTCCCTAAGGGTGTAGTCGCACCCTCCCTAGGGGTGGTTAACTTCGGTCACTGCCGAGCAACCCCTCGACCGGGCGGTTCCTACCGCACAAGCCGCGCGATCAGAAAGGCCACAGCCATGATCATCCTGGGAATCGTTTTGCTCATCGCCGGGTTCCTGCGTCTACCCGCAGCGTCCAGAGCAGCAGGAAGGGGTCAACTTGTGCAACCCGGAAACCCTTGCGATGCATGGCCGTAGCCGCGTGGCCATTGCCGACCCAGCGAAACCGGAGGTGCCGTCGAGGCGTAGTGACGAGTATTCCGACGTCCCGTCGATGTTCTGCACCCTTCGGGCGCTGCCCGTGGAGTCGGCCGAATTCGCGCGCCAACGAGAGCGCATCGCAGCGCGGTGTCTTCCGCTGGCCGAGCACATCGCGCGCCGCTACGACCGGCGCGGTGAGAGCCTCGACGACCTGATTCAGGTCGCGAGGGTGGGTCTGGTGAAAGCGATCAACAGGTACGACCGGGACAGCGGGCCAGTCTTCGTCACCTATGCAGTGCCGACCATGATGGGAGAGGTCCGCCGACACTTCCGCGACAACGCCTGGATGATGCACGTGCCGCGCAGGCTCAAAGAATTGCACTCGCAAATCACTAGGGCGACAACGGCACTGGCACAGACCCTGGGACGCGAGCCCACCGTCAGTGAATTGGCCGAGACGCTCGGCGCCGACCGCGACGAGGTTATCGACGCGATGCTCGCCGCCAACGCGTACTTGGTGCGCTCCATCGACATGCCGACCGACGGGGATGGCCAACGCAGTGCGGGAGCCGACACACTCGCGGCAACTCGACGCCGGAATCGAGCTCATCACCGACCGAGAGGCGGTGCGCTCATTGCTGGCGGCGCTGTCCAGGCGTGAGCGCACCGTGGCTGACGCTGCGGTACTTCGCTGGCATGACGCAAACTGAGATCGCCGAGCGCATCGGCCTTTCACAGATGCATGTGTCACGGATCTTGGCAAGCACACTCGCACACCTGCGCCAAGAGTTGTCAGCGTGACGCGCTGATAGCACCGCAGGGGCCGGTCTACCGCCTCATCGACATACCTCGACTTGTCGTATAGGTCGTAGTGGCTCGCACCGCATCTCGGCTATCGACTCAATCATCACTCCCATTCGCTGCGTTACAAGCGACTGCAGATCACCGAACCGCATCTCGTCATCTGATGCTTGCCTGCCGTCGCCGAGAGCGCTCCAAGCCAGCGAGCGCACAGTAGCCTCAGGTCATGACAAGACATTGCGCGGCAACGGCGCCGGCCACAACCGCCGCCCGGCTCGCGCGCACCCCGTGGTTCTCCGGCAACGCATACCAGGCCGCCCTGGGAGTTCCGGAGCTAATCGCCACAGGCGAGGACCGCGTCGCCCGCCCCGACGCCGTCGTCGATTCTCGCCGCGGGCTGACGCATGTCTATGGTCGCTGAAGCGGTAAAAGTCGAGTAGTCGATCCGCGGCTCGAGGGCTAGATGACGAACGAGCACACTCTCGGTGCCAACGAAGTGGTGGTAGGGCACCAAGCCTGCCTCGGCCACGGCGGCCGACACACCACCCGGACGTGCTGCACATGTGACCCAACGGTGTACAGGCCATCGCTCAACGTCCACTGCAGGACTCTCGCCAGCCCAGCGGTTGTGCCCATCTCCACGCAGGCGAAGTATACCCCTACGGCCTGCCCGCCGACGTGTTCTGCTGATCATCGGCGTCGCGCCGCCCTAGGGTGTCGTACACCTTCACTAGGCTGTTGCGCATGCGCGACCTCGCCCAGATTGACGCCGATTTCCGGCTGCTCGGTGCAGTCGGTGGTCAATTCGCGAGAGCGGTGGCGAGTTGTTGAGCCGTCAGATTGACTAGTTGCTCGACGAAAGGGGCGTGCGCTCCGATGTCGAGTAGAGGCGGGCGCGGCCCACGGCGACCCGCCGCGGGCGCAGGTGGTCCGATTTTGCAACTCATGGACACGTGAAGTCCTCAGTGTTTCCTGAAACATCCTTGACGGCGGCTTGGCCGATACTGCTACATCAAAAGACCGCCGCAGCAAGAACTTCCAATCGCCTCTGCCGATGCCCGTTGCTGGCCATCGCTATCGAGAAATCGCACGATGACGTCGACGCAGGCTCTTCAATTGATTTCCGACTAGCCTCGGAATGGGATCGTTGATACATCAACTGTGACGTCTGCGTTACCGTCCTCGCGCACTAGTAGCGGTTGAATTATTTTGCGCCACAGTCGATTTCGCGTGCGACCATTGGTCGATTATGTGGCATATGACGGCTGCTAGATGGGATGCCGACCCGCCTATGACCTGGCCAACGTGGCAACACGTCTCTCGGCGCGCTGCTGGGTCCCCGGTTGAGGTGATCATGCTCTTCTACTATGCCCTGCGCCAGGGAGCGGGTCGATGTCGAGGACCTCTTCAGGGGCGAGCCAGCCTCGACGCTGATCGCCGCGGCCGATGAGATGGACCTACTAGCCGCTTGGTCGGGGTGAGGTTCACGGTCAGACCAAGTTTGGGTTTATGCCGTGGTGACCCGCCGGCCGATGCCGAAGTCGCGGCTGTCGCAGACCACGGTCTTCGATGCGCAACGCCCGATGCTTCGCACTCTTCACGACTAAGCGTCCGCGGGATGATGGTGGAACCATCGGAGGTGACCGACATGGACCTGTACTTGATGCAGCACGGTCAGGCGACGACCGAAACAGAGGATCCCGAGCGACCCCTCACGGATGCCGGTCGAGCGGCGGTGCAGCGTGTCGCTAAGAGAGCCCGGGCTGCTGACGTTCGGATCAGCGGCTGCCTGCACAGCGGAAAGCTGCGCGCAGAGCAGACTGCGCAGCTGCTTGTGAGGGAGATCGGCGTGGAGCCGAGCGTCGAGGCTCGACCGGGTCTTGCGCCGAATGACCCGGTGGTACCGGTCGCGCAGTGGCTTCGAGCGGAGACCGAGCACCAGTCGCTTGCGCTCGTCGGCCACATGCCTTTCCTCGGCAGGCTTGCCTCGTTGCTGGTCGCAGGCGACGAGCAGGCCCAGGTGGTCGGCTTCCAGATGGGTGGCCTGGTGAAGCTGGAACCGAAGGTCGATCGGGACGGGTTCTCCGTGGCATGGGCGCTTCCGCCCGACCTCGCCTGACCATGCACCAAAAGCTGGACGGCGCCATGCATCGGTGATCCTGGACAACATAAAGGCCATCGTCGATAAGGCGGACGCGCCCGACCGAGCGGGGCCAACCGGCACCCTGGCCACGTGGATGGCTTAGGCCCGCTCATGGTAAATGCCGCGCCCAACCGCCAGCTGATCGGCAAAGCGCTGGCACAGCTGCCCGCCGAGCAGCTCGCGGTGGTTCGCGGCTCCTACTACGAGGCCTGGACAAGGGCACAGATCGCCGACGATCTTTACATCGCCGAAGACACGGTGAGGTCGAGACGTCACGACGCACTGCGATCGCTACTGCAGATCGCGGTGACGAAGCACCTGGCCGATGTCGACCAGTTTCACTCCGCGACGCAGCATCTCGGTGGCCAGCGTGTGCCGCAACCGGTGCGCGCCGACCCGGGGCAGTCCGGCCCGGTCGCATGCCCGGCGCGTGACGTCGCTGACCAGGTCTGGCCTGATGCCCCGCCTGGGCGCCTTGCAGCGAGATGAACACCGAGCGCAGCGAGGTCTGCGGCCGGACGGCGGCGAGGTATTCGGCCAGCGCCCGGCCGACGTCGGTCGGCAGCCGCATCCCGTCTTCACGAGACGCCTTGCCACGCAGAATGATCCGGCCGCCGCGCCAGTCGATGTCGCCCAACTGCAGCCTCGCCACCTCGATCGAGCGCAGTCCCAGCCGCGCGACCAGCATCAGAATCGCGTAGTCACGGCCTGGACCGGATCACCGCGATCACAGCTGTCCAGCAGCAACTGCACGCCGCCGGCGGGCAGCGCCTTTGGGAATGCCCGTCTCGCGCCATCCCGCGACCGGAGGAACCGCCGTGGTCAACAGGCGCGGTGTCAGCCCGCGCACGAACAGGAACTTCAGCAGCGACCGCAGTTCGGCCACCCGGCCCTTGGCCGCGCCGACGCCGACCCGCTCGCTTTCGCGCAGCAGGAAGGCCACCACTTCAGCCCCGGTCAGCGTTTCGGCGCCGACACCGTCGCCGACCCAGTGCAGTTGAAGGAAACGGCGGGCCAGATCTCATATCGAATGACCGTCGACTCCGCCAGGCCCCGCTCCGCAACAAGCCATCTGCGGTAATCGGCGAGCAGCCGCCCCACCGGCGACTCGGGCTCGGGTGGCTCTCCGAGCACACCCTCGTCCCGCGGAACCGCATCAGCGGCTCGAAACTCTTGACGCTCGGGACCTTTCGCCGCCCACGGCCAGACAATCGAGGCGGAAATCGGCGATCACCGCGGGAGTCAGCTGACCGGGCTGCAGGTCGCGTTCCTGCATCCACCGGCTCAGCGCGCCGACGTCCTTCAACATGTTGCGAACCGCCAGAGCCAAATACCCCTGCTCCGACAAGCTCGTTTGGAAACCCGAGACAAACCGCCCGATACGACCGGGCTTCCTCGTCCCAGACATGACCTCGCCTCCGTCCCGGAGCGCCTGCTCCGACACAAAGCCTCGGCACCTGACCGGAACTATGCCGACCAATCGGAATTGCTCGAACCGATCAACACCCCGCTGGCGAGGTTTCCAGCTCACGCCACCGCAGGCTCGGCATAGTCGCGGGTCGGGATAGATCAACCAGGATCAGATCAACTCTGCCGTAGCGGTTGATCAGCTTGGTCAGCAGCTTGTCGTCGGCCGCTTCGACCAGTTCGTTGACCAACTTGCTGGTCACCGTGTAGCGGACCCGGTAGCCGGCTTCGGCGGCCAAGGTGCTCAGCGCGATCAACAGATGACTCTTGCCCGTTCCGGAGTCACCGATCAAACACAACGGATGTCCCCCTTAACCCACGCGCAGGTGGCCAGCTGGCAGATCACCGCGGGATTGATAGCCGGATTGGCCTCAAAGGAGAACTCCTCCAACCGCTTCGGGTGGGGGAAGCCGCAGCACGGATGCGCCGTAGCGATACGGCGTGAGCCCGGCCGCGCTGATCGACGCAGAGGGCCGAGCGCGGAATCCCGGTGGCGGTGTCGTGCCGGGCCCTGGGAGTGTCGCAGGCGTGGTTTTCAAGTGGCGCACCAGAGATCGGTCACCGCGTCGGAAACGGCGGGTGGCGTTAGCGGCGACGATCGCCTACCTGTCCGCCAACCATAGCGGGACGTACGGATCACCGCGGACCTGTACGCCATGAATTGGCGGGTATCGAAGAGCACCGTCGCGACGTTGATGGCCGAGGAGGGTGTGGTGGCTCGCCGAAAACGCCGGCGGCGCGGTGCGGCCACACCGGACAAGTCCGCCCGCAAGGCGCCCGACGGGCTGCGCCGCGATTTACCCGGACGCCGCGGCCGGACATACCCTGTGCGGGGATCTCACCGAAACCCCCACCGACGTAGGCAAACTCCACTCGCGACAGTGCTGGATCTGTAATTGCGGCGCTCAAACCGATACCCGAGCCTGGATGGGTGCACTGTGTCCAGCCCACGCTCAGCGTCGAATGCCTCCGCCGGTCATCCGCCGTCAGTCTCAGAATCCAGT
>CAWEII010000010.1:0-27335 GCA_963809085.1 uncultured Actinomycetota bacterium
TCCCTGTTTGGTGACGGGTAGGGAGTTGAGCTGTGGTCTGGTGCTGTGGGCGTACTGACTACGCCAGGCCGTGACGTCGGGAGACGCCGATTAGTTCGAAGGCCCACCGCTGGAGTGGGTGGGCGTGGGTGCTCACCGCGAACGCTGGCATGTCGTTCGCGGGCTGAACATGGGTGGCGCAGATGGTGGCGAGCTGGCTGGTGAGATTGAACCCCGGGTAGTGGTCGGCGGTGCGTTTGCGGGAGGCCTTGGCCGCCTCGGTTGATCGTTGAGCGACCGGCGCTGTCAGTGCAATCTTGGCTCTGCGGTGGTTGCCGCCAAGATATAGTCGGCGAGCCGAAACCGGCATTGCGTACCGCGTCCTCATCGGCAGTGATCGTCGTCTCGGCCTCGATGCGTGGACCCGTAGCGACGGATCTGCAGACACGGCTTGCGCCGCTCCACCGGGCGGCAGTCGACTTCGACCGAAGTACCGTCCGCTCGGCGAGCGAAGACCGGTGAGCGGGAGTCCGCTGGAGGCGGGCCGGAAAAACGGCTGTGCCAACCCGAGCAGCGATGACGCTTCACCTACCTGGGTCAGGCTTGGGTAACCGATGAAACTCGCCGGAACCCGTGCTGGCAACGCGCGGCAGCAGAGACGACGATTGTCCGCAGGTACTTTTTCATGGCCACGGACAGGTGATCGACCTCGAGCCGGCACGCGCAGGACGCCAGGATCGGCACATCGGCGCGTGACCCCGCCAGCGCAAGCTGCTGACCGATGATGCCCGCCTCGGCGATGCGGCGCAGCCGTTGCAGGCATTCGTGATAGCCGTGCAGGCTCCGCACGTTTCCGGGATGCTGGCATGGCCGGGCTAGGGCGGGGTCCAGGCCGAGGTCGGCGGCGTACACCGCGGCGGCCTCCTCGATGCCGCCCTGCTCGAGCAGCAGGGCGCCGTAGGCCTGTCGGGTCGGCTGCATCCAGCCCCATGGTTCGTCGTATGGCAGGGCGTCGTCGAGTTCGATGACGCGGCGCAGGTGTGCGAAGGCGTCCTCGAATTTGCCTTCCCGATAAGCGATTTCGCCGTCGAGCATCTCTGCGGCAATGGCCAGGATGTCGCGGCTGGTGTTGTTGAACAGATACCGGGTGTCCGGAATCCGGTGATACGCCGCGGTGAACGCCTCGCGCTCGGCATGGGCCTGCGCCAGCCGGCCCTTCGAGCGTGCGCGACGCCGCGGCCGTAGTGGATCGTCGCCGCGGAGGTGCAGTACAGGTCGGTAGCGGCGGCCAGCGGTTCGGCGATCAGATCGTCCCAGCGGCCGAAGGCGATCAGATCGTCCCAGCGGCCGAACCAGATCTGCGCGTGCGGGGATGGCGCGTCAATTGGCCGCTGATAGCAGCCCAAGTCGTAATACGGCTCGGCCTCGGCGAGTGAAACGGTCTTGGACTGAACGACAATTCAGCCGCGACGCGGTGGCTATCAGCGCAGCCAGTGAGATCATGTCCGGCTTTCCACTCCGGAGGCGCGGCCGGCGCTTCGACTGCTGGTTGATGCCATGGAGGTGCCTGCGACCCTGCGGGGCCGCGACTCGAGGTGTTGGTGACAATCGCGTCGCGCGCATGTTGGTCACCGACTTCGACGAGATGCCACAGGCGTCGCGAAACATCGCCCGGTGGCTGTTCCTCGCCCCGTCGGCCCGCACGGTGTATCCGCAGTGGGAACAGGTCGCCGCACCCGTGGCGGCGACGTTTCGCGCCAATCTGGCCCCCATGCGCAAGACGACGAACTCGAGCGCCTGGTAGCCGAGTTATCTTTGGCATCAACGGAATTCGCTCGGTTCTCGGCTGACTACCTACTCTACGAACACACCCACGGCAAGAAAGAGTTCTTCCACCAGAGGGTGGGGACGATGACGCTGAACTATGAGACCCTCAACGTGCCCGGGGACGACGGCCTGTTCATCTCGACCTACACGGCCGACGTCGGATCGCCACCGGAGGAGAAGTTGCGCCTGCTGCTGAGCTGGAACTCCGAACAGCGCCCAGGGCACGGGAATCCCGCGCGGGAGTCTCGTCAGGGTTGATCGGTGGGGCGGATCACGATCTCGTTGACCGCGACACGGCGGGGGTTGGTCACGATGAAGGCGATCGCCGCGGCGATGTCCTCGGCATGCAACGGTTCGACCTCACCGAAGGCCTCGATGAAACCTTCTTCCTGACCGGCCTTTTGGGCGAACAACTCGGTCTCGACACGCCCGGGCTCGATGACGGAGAACCGCAGGTTGCGCGTCGTGTACTCCAAACGCCAAGCCTCCGTCGCGGCGGTCACCGCGAACTTGGTGGCGTTGTAGAGGGCCACCTGGGGTGCTGCCACCGACCGGCGACCGACGGGATGTTCACCACGTCGGCCACGCTGCGCTCGGTGTCGCTCGCAGCCTTCAGCAGATGGGGCAGCGCGGCCTTCGTCGTGTACATCAGCCCACGCAGGTTGACGTCGACCATGCGGTCCCATTCCTCCAGCGGGGAGTCCTCCGGCGGGCCGTTGACCATCACCCCGGCCGCGTTGACAAGAGTGTCGAGGCGGCCCAGCTCGTCGACCGTCCTGGTGATGGCCGCCTCGGCGGCCGTCGCGTCGGTCAAGTCGGCTGTGATCGTCAGCGCCGTCCCCCAGCCTGATTGATCTCGGCGGCAAGCTCTTCGAGCCGGTCAGCGCGGCGCGCGACCAACGCAACCGAGGCGCCGAGGTCGGCAAGGCGGAGGGCCGCTGCGCGACCGATTCCGCTCGAAGCGCCGGTAACCAGCACGACGGTGTTCTGCAATGTGTTCACGGACATCTCGACTCCTCATCACGGGTTTGCCTTCGCCTCAACACAACACGCAGAACTCCCCCGTCGTCCCTCCAAGCACGCACGCGCTTACCTGGTATTGCCAGTGCGTGCTACGCGACCTCCAGGGGGTCAGGACACCACCTCGGACGGCTGGCACGCCTCCATCACCGCGGTGATCGATTCCAGCCCGGGTCGCGCGCTCACCACCCGCACGATGGCGGTGTCCAGCCCCTCGGAGAGGTGGCGGAAGGCCGACGCCGCGCCCGAGGCAGGGCCGAAGTAGCCCACCAACCGCGCCAGGTCCACAGGGAACGCGTCGACCAACTCGTCATCGGATGCGCCGCGGTCGCGGCGATCCTCCAGTTCGGTCAACGCTTCATCGAAGCCCATCCGCCCGAAGTGGCCGCGGTATCCCATCGCCTTGTTGACACCGGGCCGAGCCAGCGCGTACCCCATCAGTGCCTTGGTGTACGCGCGCCGGGCGGCCTCGACGTCGTCGTCCACGCAGATGCGGACGTACTCGACCATCGCGACGTCGCTCGGATCGCGGCCCGCCGCCTGTGCGGACCGCGAGACGATGGCGCGGCTGGCGGCCACCTGCTCGGGTGTGCACCAGTTCAGCGCCGCGGCGTCCGCCGCCTCGCCAGCCAAGCGCCAGCATGTTCGGCCCGAGCGCACCCAGCGCGACCGGCACCCTCGGCGGCGCGGACCCGAGGCTGACGCCGTGCAGCGTGATGGCCCTGCCCTCGTGCTCCACCGTCTCGCCGGCCAGCAGGGCGCGCAGCGTCACCAGCCACTCGCGCATCGTGGCGATCGGCCGAAGGCCCTCGTCCAGGCCCAGCGTCCGATTGAAGGCGGGGCTCCCGAGGGCGCCGGAACCCACGCCAAGAACGAACCTGCCGCCACTCATCTCCGCCACCGTGGCCGCGCAGGACGCCAACGCCGCAGGAGACCAGTAACCGATCGGGATGACCGAGACACCCGTCCCGATGCCGCCGGACACCACGTCCGCGGTCGCAACCGACCACTGGGCACAGACCTGCATGGGGTCGCGCCCATTGGCCGCGTTGGTCCAAACACTCTGGTAGCCCAGCTGCGCGGCATGCCTGCCAAGCTCGCGGTACTGATCCCAGGACAGCCCGAGGCCCCGATCGAGCCCGACTCCGATCTCCATGCAGACCATCCTGCCCATGCCCCGTCGGCCGCGTCAGATCGGGGCCATGCCGCTTCGGGTCGGCCCCAGCGGTTTGCACTCGGCGGGCATACCGGCTTTCCTGGTGGCATGCCTGACATGAATCGTCGCAACGCGATGTTGATGGCGGGCATCGGGGCGCTCGCCGCCACGATGCCCATCGCCACCGCAGGGGCTTCGCCTGCCAGGCGGGATCTGCCGGTCGATCGAGTGCCCATGCCAACGGCGCCGCCAGGCGGCTACCTCTTCCAGGACGAGTTCGACGGCAAGGCCGGCTCCGCCCCAGATCCGTCGAAGTGGGAGGTGGCCACCGAGCGCGAGTCGATGGAGGACCCGACCTTCTGGGAGCTGCCCGAGAACGTCGGCCAGTACCGAGACGATCGGCGAAACGTCTACGTCGACGGCAACTCCAACCTCGTCTTCCACGCCGCCAAGGACGGCAAGGCCTACTACAGCGGGAAGCTCTTCGGGAAATACCGCGGACCCATCGGCACGACGTGGGAAGCCAGGATCAAGCTGAACTGCCTCACTCCCGGCGCCTGGCCCGCGTGGTACATGGCCAACAACAACCCGGTCAACGGCGGCGAAGTCGACGTCATGGAGTGGTACGGCAACGGCAGCTGGGCCCCGGGCACCACCGTCCATGCCAAGCTGAACGGCGGCGAGCACTCGAGCCAGACGATCGCGGTGGACAGCGCGTGGCACACCTGGCGCGCCCAGTGGGACACCGCAGGCATCCGCTTCTGGAAGGACTACGTCGACGGCGCGCAGCCGTACTTCTCCGTTCCGGCCAGCGCCCTGCCGGATTGGCCGTTCAACACGCCCGGCTACACGCTCTTTCCCATCCTGAATCTCGCGGTCGCGGGTTCCGGGGGCGGCGACCCCAGCGGCGGCACCTATCCGGCGGACATGCTCGTCGACTACGTCCGCGTCTGGTAGCTACCGGGTAACTACGTAGCCCACTGATCCCACGGCACGCTCCAGTCGCCGTTCTGCCAGAGCTGTAACGGCTTGCCGCCGGTGTTCTTGACCTCGACGACGTCGCCGGGCACCGAGAAGCCGTAGAACCACGTCGCGTTCGCGCGGTTGAGGTTCAGACAACCGTGGCTGGTGTCGGTGTGGCCCTGCTCTGGCACCGTGCTGTCGAGCTCGTGCAGGTACACACCGTCGGTACTGATCCGGACCGCGTAGTTGATCGACTCCTTGTAACCCAGGTGGGAATTGATGGGCAGGCCGAACGTCGAGGAGTCCATGACCACCGGGTTGCTCTTGTCCATCACGGTGTAGACACCCGGCTGGGTCCAGAAACTAATGGTGGTGTTTCCGACCTTCTCGCTGCCGCCGCGGCCCATCGACGTGGGCATGGTGCGAACCAGAGCCCCGCCGTCGTAGACGGAGACCTGCTTGGTGGCGTCGTCGGCGATCGACACGTGCGAGGCGCCGATGGTGAAGGTATCCGGGCCGACCGTGACCACGGTGCCCGGCGCGTAGTACTGCGGCGGGCGCCAGTGCGCCGTGCGGTTGTCGACCCAGTGCCAGGCGCCGGACACCGGCGGCGACGTGGACACCGCGAGCTCCTGCTCCGCCGCGCCGCGGTCATCCACGGGCGCGTCGAAGTGTGCGACGACCACCGCACCGATGCCGTAGGTGCCGCCGTTCTGCAGCGGGGCACCCGACGTGGTGGTCAGGGAAAACCCAGGCAACCCGGGATCGTCAGCGCGGGATATCCCCACGGGCCAGACCAGCGTCGCCATCAACACTGCAGCCAACGAACACAACAGCACCGAGCTGCGGCACGCACCGGACATCCACTACTCCCCAATCGAACGCTCAGGTCTACCTACCGAGATAGTAGGTGCGAATCCTGACTGCGATCGCTGGCGTCGATGAGGAGGCCGCCGTTGAATCCATTGGGATGCAGTGACTACTGCCTTGGACATGTCGGACCCGATGTTTGAACGCTTGGCGGGATATGGCATCGGTCGACAGTGATGCACAGAGCATCCGATCACCCATGCGGAAAGTATGATTTTCCCGATCGTTGCTGTAATCACACCACGGTGTCGATTTGGTACTTCGCAGCTACATCCGGTTTAGAGCATCGCGACGGCGGTCACGGGTCTTCAACATCCGCGTGCGAACTCGCGCCCGAGATCGAATTCCGTGTTCGTGTTCGCAGGCAGGTTCAGGCGCCGTGCGCACTGAGCCCGGTCGTGGTTGCCGGTACCTGCTCGGCCGCCATGACCAGCTGGTAGAGCGGCGCAACCCAGGCGTGCGCACCGCTCGCCGTGGGTGCGTACGAGGTGTGGATCGCGAGGGCGGCGGGCGACAAGGCGTCGGTGCTGGTGTCCGGGTCGTAGTCGCAGACCGGGTCGCCGACGTCGCAGACGCTGACCGTACGCGCGCCGATCGCCTGCGGCAGCTTCGAGGTGGGCGCCGACGCCAGGAACGAGTGCTCCTGGGCGACGCCCTTGCCTGCGTTGGGCACTCCGGCGGTCTGGAAGGCCGTCGATCCCATGTTGATGGTGGTGTCGAGGGGCAACCGGTCGCCATCGGCGACCAGCAGCGCTGCGGCGACATGCGGGTCGTCCGCCAGGTCCTCCAGATTGCGGTGGATCACCATGGCGCCCTGCGAATAGCCGGCGAGAACCACCTTGGTGTCCGGGCACTGCGCGGTGAACGCCTCGAACTGATCGGAGGCCGCATCGGTGCCGTCCTCGACGCTGTCCATGAAGTCCATCCAGCCACGAACCCCACCTTCGAGCGGGACCGGCGCGGCCGGGTACTGAACGGCCTCTGCGGTGATGGTCCGTCCGCTCGCGGCCAGGTCGTCGCGCAACTGCAGGTATGACTGGTACATCACGCCGCCCATGCCGCCGTTGGTGGTCAGGCCTGCGCCGTCGCGCTGACCCGAGCCTGCAGCGCCGATGAAGTGGTAGTCGCCGCACGCGGGTGTCGCGGAGGCGGTACCCGTAGACAGCCCAGCCAGTCCGGCCACCGCCATGCCGGCTATTACGACGGCCAAGCCGAGACGACGAGTCACGATGAAATCCCTCCAACCCTCGCGGCAGACCGTGTCGGTGGCGTTGCCGCGTTCACCGGTTGATCGTTGACCGGGGGCTGCTCCGTTACAGCGGAGGTGCGTTGCCGCCTACTTCCATGCGAACACCGGTTGCTCGAGTTCGTCGACCGGGTCGTCGCGGCCCTCCAGTCCCAACCACCGCAGTTGCAGCAGTACGGCCCCCGTCGGAGCGTGGATCAGGTCGTTGCCCAGCGGGATCTGCACCACCGGGCGGGGGCTCTCCGGGATGGCGATGAACCGGGGCGAATCCTCGCGCAGCAGTTGGTGCAGCCCCACCCGGTAGGCCGCCACCACCTCGTCGGGCGCGGGACGGATATCGAGCCGCCCACCGCCCCAGATCACGACCGGGGTGATGACGTAGCCGGACCGGGTCGGGTAGTCGTCGAGCAGGCCGAGCACGGCCGCATCGGGCAGCCTGATGCCGAGTTCCTCGTCCAGTTCCCGCAGTGCGGCCTTGACGGCGGTTTCACCGGGGTCCACCCGGCCCCCGGGCAGCGCCCACTGCGCGGAGTGCGACCGCAGGCGCGAGGCTCTGCGGCACAGCAGGAACGCGGCACCACCCGAGACGTCGACCATGCGGCCGTCCAGGCCGGCCTCCATGGGTCGGCCATCGATCCATTCGTCCACCGGGGCCGGATCCACCCTGTCCTCGCCGACTTCGGAATCGACGAGGACCACCGCGACCGCGGCGTGGCGCTTCGTCGGGTCGTCGACGACGCGGCGGTCGTGCGCCGCCAGGTGTGCCCGGATCCGTTCGCGCAGGGCCTCGTCGTAGGTGATGGTCACCGCTCGACCATAGGCAGACTCGTCCATCAGGGCCGCAAGACGGCGCCGAGGGCTTCGTCCAAGATGTCGAGGCCCGCATCCAGTTCTGCCTCGGTGATCGTCAATGGCGGGGCGATGCGGAAGATTCCGCCCATCCCCGGCAACTGCACGATGTTCATGTGCAAGCCGCGGTCAAGGCATGCTGCGGTGACCTGCGCGCCCAGGGCCTCGGCTGGCGCCTTGCTCGCCTTGTCGGAGACCAGTTCGACGCCTTGCAACAGGCCGCGGCCGCGGACGTCACCGACCTGTTCGTACCGGTCACGCATTTCGGTAAGCCGTGCCCCGAGCCGTCGGCCGAGAACCTCGGCCCTGTCGACGAGGCCGTCGCGTTCGACGACGGTGAGGACGGTCAGGGCGACCGCTGCGGCGAGGGGATCCGACACGTGGGTGGTGAAGAACAGGAATCCTCGTTCGTGGCAGACGTTTTCGATCTCTTCGCTGGTGACCACGGCGGCCACCGGCAGACCCGCACCGAGGGTCTTCGACAGCGTCACCAGGTCCGGGACGACGCCGTCGCGCTGATGCGCGTACATCGTCCCGGTGCGGCCGATTCCGGTCTGCGCCTCGTCGACGATCAACAGCATGCCGCGCTCGACGCAGAGTTCCTTGAGCCTGGCCAAGTATCCACGCGGCGGTTCGATGATCCCGCCCGAGGACAGGATCGGCTCGATGAGACACGCCGCCAAGCTGCCGGATGATTGCACGTCGACGATCGCGAACCCGTACTCGAGTTCGGACCTCCAGTCGTAGCTCCCATCGGCATGACGGAACGGCGACCGGTAGGCATTGGGCGTTGGAAGCGTGAGATTGCCTGGCATCGGAGGCCCGTAGCCTCGCCGCCCTGCGCTGAACGTCGCCGAGGCCGCGCCCGACGTCAGACGAACCCGACGTGCAGCTTCTGGCCAATCGCGGTTATGCGTTGCTGCAGGTCAACTTTCGCGGGTCGATGGGTTACGGCAAGGCCTTCGTCGAGGCCGCCATCGGCGAGTTCGCGGGCAAGATGCACGCCGACCTCATCGACGCGGTGCACTGGGCGGTCGACGAGGGGTACGCCGATCCCGCTCGCGTGGCGATCTTCGGCGGCTCCTACGGCGGTTACGCCGCGCTGGTCGGCGTGACGTTCACCCCCGACGTCTTCGCCGCAGCGATCGATTACGTGGGCATCTCGAGCCTGGCCAACTTCATGCGCACACTGCCCGCCGTCGCACGGCCCCACCTGGCCAACAACTGGCACCTGTTCGTCGGCAAACCCGACGTCCCCGATCAGGAAGCCGACATGCTCGCCCGCTCCCCCATCACCAGGGTGGACCAGATCCGCACGCCCCTGCTGGTGGTCCAGGGCGCCAACGACTCCCATGTGGTGCAGGCCGAATCCGACAACCTCGTCGAGGCGCTACGCGCACGTGGAGTCGAGGTCGAGTACATGGTGAAGGACGATGAGGGGCACGGGTTCGTCAACGACGAGAACGTCATCGACCTGTACCGGGCAGTCGAGCGCTTCCTGGCCGAGCACCTCTGGCGGTCGGCGCGCGCGACGATGGGCATGGTCGCCCAAACGCGCCTGGTCGGCACCGACTGCAAGGTGCCGACCAGGACGTCGTCCGAGACTCGTACGTCTACGCGCAGCGAAGCGGATGGAACAGATCGAAGAGCGGACCGGCACACGGCCCTACCCAGTTCGGGGGCGGGGCGTAGCCGCGTGGCGGGAACCAACCCGGAGGAGGCGCCCAGTCCGGCGGCGGCGCCCAGCCCGCCGGCGGAATCCAGCCCGGCGCGGGGTAACCGTCGTTCCACCCGCGGCCCCATTCCGGATGGTGCCAGTCGTCATGGCGGAGCCGGTCTTGGCGCCAGCCAGCGCCATCAACCGTGATTCCGGTGGTCGACGGAGTGGCTTGGACGTCGGGGCCGGCGGCCGAAGCAACGGCGGGGAACATCAACGCTCCCGCGACACAGGCACCTGCGGCGGTCAGCGCAAATGCGCGACGCGATGTCGATGATCGCATATCTCTCTTCCCTTCATCAAGACGAGTGCAATGCATTGCGTTACGGTGCAACCGATTCCGAAGGTACGACGCCCATCTAACAAATCGGACAAGGCCAACCACGAGATCACTGTCAATCAGCGGGGAAACGGATCCGAGGCGTGTGCCGGTTTGCTGAACACGGCGTGTCGGGTACGTGAGAGACAGATGCGCCGGTATCGGCACCGAATACGTTGTGCTGCACGACTATTCAGATGCTGAGCGTGACGCCTACGTCATTGTGTCAAAGATCTTGCCGCGGTTGAGAATTCCAGCAGGATCAAGCGCGCGCTTGATGGCACGGTGCATCTCGAGTACCTGCGGTGAGAGTTCCCGTTCCAGTCCGCCGCGCTTCAGCAGGCCGACACCGTGTTCACCGGTGACCGTTCCTCCGAAGGACAATGCGGCATCGAGGATCGCCTCGAAGACGGTGTGGATGCGGCGTTGGAACGCCGCGTCGGCGTCATGCGGGGAGATCAGCAGTGGGTGGAGGTTGCCGTCCCCTGCGTGTGCGATGTTGGCGATGTGCACGCCGTATTCGTTCGCGAGCGCCTCGATGCGGGCGAGCATGGCAGGCACGTGCTCGCGAGGAACGCAGACGTCCTCGGTGATCACCGGACCCAGCCGCTCGAGCGCCGGGTATGCCAGACGGCGGGCGGCGAAGAGCGCATCGGCCTCTTCGGGGTCGGTCGAACGCTCAGCCCATGACGCGCCGTTGTCGCGAAAGCACTCCGCGATGCGGTCGGCCAGCGCGCCGCCGGTCGGTTCGGCGTCGTCGACTCGAGCCAAGAGGAGTACCTCACCACCGGCGGTCAAGCCCATCCGCTTCCACGCGTCGACCGCTTCGAGGCAGAACCGATCCATGAGTTCGAGAGCGGCCGGGGTGATGCCCGCCGTGCCGATTGCCCGCACGGCCGAGCCCGCCGCGACCAACGAGGGGAAGAACCCGGCGACAGTGATGGGTGGATTGGGCAGGCTGCGGAGCCTGACCGTGATCTCCGTGACGATCCCCAGGGTCCCCTCGGACCCGACCAGAAGGCCGACGAGGTCATAGCCCGCGACGCCCTTGGCGGTGCGGTGACCGATTCGGACCACCTCGGCGGAACCGGTTACCACCTCGAGTTCGAGCACGTATTCGCGGGTCACGCCGTACTTCACGCAACAGACACCGCCCGCATTCGTCGCCACGTTGCCGCCGATCGTGGACCACGGCGAACTGGCCGGATCCGGCGGATACCACAGGCCGTGCGCCGCGACTGCTGCACGCAGATCGTCGTTGACGACTCCTGGCTGCACGACGGCCAACCGTTCGAGCGGGTCGATCCGGACGATGTCCGCCATCGCCTCGAGGGACAGCACGACACATCCGTCGGTCGCGTTCGCGCCACCCGAGAGTCCGGTTCCTGCGCCGCGCGCCACGACCGATACACCGTGTTGCAGACACACCTCGACGACCCTGCGCACTTCGTCGGTGCTGTGCGCGCGCACGACCGCGGCGGGCACCCCTACCGGCGCCCACGCCGCCTGGTCCTGACTGAGGCCGCGCACGACGTCCCGATCGACCACCACCCGGCCCTCGGGCAATGCGGCCTGAATGGCCTCCGCAAGGGCTTGATTCGTCGAGGCGTCGGTGGACGTCGTCATTGGGGGTGACCTCCTACAGTGCGCCGTGGCGCTGGCGCCAGGCACGACGATGCCACGAGTTGCCCGGTGTGGGACAACGATATGCTCCACCGCTGCCGCGACGGGAATGCACATCAGGCAGGCTGGTCGTCAAGATGACCGCCGCCACACCTGCTCTGCTCGATGACCCGGGCGACCTGTCCGCCCTGCGCGCGAAGGGCGCCGACCCCGATGAGCTGTTCGCCTCCTTCGCCGCATGGGCCGAGACGAACGGCACGGTGCTGTACCCGGCGCAGGAGGAGGCGCTGATCGAACTGGTCAGCGGTGCCAACGTGGTCCTGGCGACGCCGACCGGCTCGGGCAAGTCGCTGGTGGCCACCGGCGCGTTGTATGCGGCGATGGCGGGGGGCCGACGCAGTTACTACACCGCCCCGATCAAAGCACTGGTCAGCGAGAAGTTCTTCGCCCTCTGCGACGTCTTCGGTGCGGTCAACGTCGGCATGCTCACCGGTGACGCCGCGGTCAACGCCGGGGCGCCGATCATCGCCTGCACGGCCGAAGTGCTGGCCAACATCGCGCTGCGCGAGGGTGCTGACGCCGACATCGGCTTCATCGTGATGGACGAGTTCCACTTCTACGGCGACCCCGACCGCGGCTGGGCTTGGCAGGTGCCGCTGCTCGAGCTGCCGAAGGCGCAGTTCCTGCTGATGTCGGCGACGCTCGGCGACGTCACGTTCCTACGCGAGGACCTGACCCGCCGCACGGGTCGGCCGACGGCGCTGGTCGCCAACACCGAGCGGCCGGTTCCGTTGCATCACTACTACGCGACCACGCCGATGCACGAGACGATCGGTGACCTGCTCGACACGAAGCAGGCGCCGGTATACGTCGTCCACTTCACCCAGGCTTCGGCACTGGAGCGGGCGCAGGCGCTGATGAGCGTCAACGTGAGCTCCAAGGAGGAGAAGGCCGCGATCGCCGACCTGATCGGCGCGTTCCGTTTTTCCTCGGCCTTTGGCACGACGCTGTCTCGGCTGGTCCGGCACGGGATCGGCGTTCACCACGCCGGGATGCTGCCGAAGTACCGGCGGCTGGTGGAACAGCTGGCCCAGGCCGGCCTGCTCAAGGTCATCTGCGGCACCGACACCCTCGGCGTCGGCATCAACGTGCCGATCCGGACCGTCGTCTTCTCCGCGTTGTCGAAGTACGACGGCACCCGCACCCGATTGCTCAGCGCCCGCGAGTTCCACCAGATCGCCGGCCGGGCGGGCCGAGCCGGCTATGACACCGCAGGCACGGTCGTCGTCCAGGCGCCCGACCACGAGGTGGAGAACCTCAAACAGTTCGCCAAGGTCGCCGACGACCCAAAGAAGCGGCGAAAGCTGGTGCGCCGCAAGGTGCCCGAGGGCATGGTGCCGTGGAGCGAGTCGACCATGAACCGGTTGGTAGAGGCCGCCCCCGAACCGTTGACCAGCAACATGCGGGTGTCGACGGCGATGATCCTCGACGTCGTCGATCGGCCCGGCGACCCGTTCGTCGCGATGCGACGGCTGCTCACCGAGAACCACGAACCGCGCAAGCGACAGCTGCGGCACATCCGCGAGGCGGTCGGCATCGCGCGCTCCCTGCTGCAGGCCGGCGTCCTGGAACGGCTCGACGGGCCCGAGGCCGATGGAAGGCGATACCGGCTGACCGTCGACCTGCCGCCCGACTTCGCCCTCAACCAACCGCTCTCGACGTTCGCGCTCGCCGCCGTCGACGTGCTCGACCTGGCGTCCGAAACCCACGCGCTGGACGTCGTTTCGGTCATCGAGGCCACGCTCGAGGACCCCCGCCAGATCCTGGCGGCGCAGCTCAACAGGGCCAGGGGCGAGGCCGTCGCCCAGATGAAGGCCGAGGGCATCGAGTACGACGAGCGGATCGAACTGCTGGATGACGTCACCTATCCCCGGCCGCTCGACGAGCTGCTCGGCCATGCCTTCGAGGTGTACCTGCAGAGCAACCCGTGGGCGGCGGACGCCCGGCTGTCGCCGAAGTCCGTCGTGCGCGAGATGTGGGAGCGGGCGTTCACCTTTCGGGAATTCGTCAGCGTCTACGGACTGACGCGATCCGAGGGCGCGGTGTTGCGCTACCTCTCCGATGCGTTCAAGGCGCTGCGGTCCGGTGTCCCCGCAGCGGCGCGGACCGAGGAGGTCACCGACATCGTCGAGTGGCTCGGCGAGCTGGTGCGCCAGGTCGACTCGAGTCTGCTGGACGAGTGGGAGCAGCTGACCAGCCCGGACCAGCCTCTGGACGCGCCCATCGCAGTGCCGGCTCGCCCGCGCCCGCTGACCGGCAACGAGCGGGCGTTCACGGCGATGGTCCGCAACGCTCTGTTCAGGCGGGTGGAGTTGTTCGCCCGGCGCCGCTGGTACGACCTCGGTCTGTTGGACGCCGATGCGGGCTGGACGGCGGAGCGCTGGGAGGACGTCATCGGTGCTTACTTCGCCGAGCACGACGACGTGGGCATCGGTGCTGACGCCCGTGGCCCAGCGCTGCTCATCATCGACCGGCAGCCCGGCGTGTGGCGGGTGCGGCAGATCCTTGACGATCCCGCAGGCGACCACGACTGGGGCTTCGACGTGGAGGTGGACCTCGAGGCCTCCGACGAAGAGGGCGCTGCGGTGCTCCGCGTGGTCGATGCGGGGCGGATGGATTAGGCGTCATCCCAGAAGAGGGGTGCGGACGCCGAACACCGGCTGCCTGCGTCGACCGTGACCCCACCCGGGCTCCCATGGCCACCGGCCGCGGTCGTCGGCCCACACGAGTTGTAGGGCGCGCACCTCCGGGCCGCAGATCCTGACGGCGTCCTTCAGGTGCACGTCGGGGTGAGCGACCTCGACGACCTCCATGAGGAACCTGTCCTGATAGTCGATTTGCATCGCTGGGGCCAGAAACGTGCCGTCGTCGACGATCATGTGCCCAATCGATTTGAGGACGCGGTTGGACACATGCGCGTTCAGTCCGGTGATCAACAGTTCCGGCAGCCCTCGGTTGTGCAATCCGACGGTGTACGCGAACGGTCTTCTGTCGTGCTCGACGATTTGCACCTGCCATCCGTGGTGGTCCCTCATCATCTCGCGCAGTTCGTCGAGGTAGTCCTCCTCGGCGCCATCGGGGTTCTCGCACTTCCAGCACATGGCCGCACCCTTCTGTAGTGGTTGACGGCCAGCCTCCGTCGGAGCACCGACAAGTCGGAGTCAGGGCAATTGGTTGTCGGACGTTGGTTGTCGGACGTCGTCGGTAGAGTCGAACATGTGTTCGAGGATTTGCCGGTCGATGTCGACGGGCTTCGCGGGGCCGATGATGCCGCGTTGATCGACGCGGTCACCGGGTGGGCGCGGTGGGGTGCCGCCGCCGATGCCCGCAAGTACGCCGCGATCGCGGAGTTGGAACGCCGCCGCAACACCGGGCAGCACGCCCGCTGGGCCTGTGACGACGAGGCCGCCGCGGCCGCCGAGATCGCCGCCGCACTCAACATCGGCCACGGCCGCGCCTGCGGGGAGATGGACCTGGCGGTGGTGCTGCGCGACCGGTTCCCGAAGGTGGCCGCGGCGTTCTTGGCCGGGGAACTCAACGCCCGGCGGGTGTGGCTGATCGCCAACCGCACCTACCTGGTCACCACCCCCGCCGCGGTGGCCGCCCTCGACCAGGTGATCGCCGAACGGATCACCGCGTGGGGCCCGCTCACCGAGGACAAACTCACCCAGGCCATCGACGTGTGGGTCGATGCGATCGATCCGGGCGCGGTGCGGCGCACCCGCAACAGTGCCCGCACCCGCGACTTCACCGTCGCCGAGACCAACCCGCAGGGCACCGCGGCGGTGTTCGGCCGCCTCTTGGGCCCCGATGCCGCCCTGCTCGAACAGCGCGTCGCGGCGATGGCCCGCGGGGTGTGCGAGGACGACCCCCGCACCCTGGCCCAACGCCGCGCCGACGCGATGGGGGCGCTGGGCGCGGGTTCCACGGTGCTGTCGTGTGCGTGTGCCAACCCGCACTGCCCCGCCACCGTCGACGACGGCCGGGCCTCCAGCATCGTCATCCACGTCATCGCCGAACAAACCAGCACCGAAACCCAGCCCGACCCGCTCCTGCACGGCGAGGACGGCCTCAGAGCAAGAACGGCCGCGACGAGGGCCGACGCGGCCGCTGAGCCGGCGACCCGGCGCAAGGCCGCTCTGCTCGTCGGCGGTGGGATTGTCCCGGCTCCATTGCTGGCCGAGCTCATCGCCCGCGGCGCCACACTCAAGCTGGTGGGCACGCCGACGTCCGAACCGGAGCCGCGGTACCGGCCCAGCACCGCCCTCGAGGAGTTCGTCCGCAACCGCGACCTGACCTGCCGCGCCCCGGGCTGTGACCGCTCGGCAGTGTTCGCCGACATCGACCACACCGTGCCCTACCCGGGCGGGCTCACCCATCCCGGCAACCTCAAGTGCTACTGCCGAATTCATCACTTGATCAAGACGTTCTGGCCCGGCTTCACCGACCGCCAGCTCGCCGACGGCACCGTCGTCGTCACCACCCCCACCGGGCACACCTACACCACCAAACCCGCCAGCAGCCTGTTCTTCCCCGGCTGGGCCATCACCACACCCGCACCACCCGGTATCCCGGCCGAACCGGGTGCGCACCGCACCCTGATGATGCCGACCCGAAAACGCACCCGCACCCAAACCCGCGCCGACCGCATCAAAACCGAACGCGCCCTCAACGACGCCCACCTCGCCGAACGCAACCAACCCCCACCCTTCTGACGGGTCTAGTGGTCAACCGGGCCGTCGTCGATGACGGCACGAATGTGGCCGATCCTCAGCGCATCTGGTTCGAAGTCGGTGAGCCACCACGTCGCGCCCGCCTCGGCGTAGGCCGCGATGTCGGCGCTCGGAGCGCACGCCACGGCGATGTCGAATGGCTCTGTCGGCGTGGGATTTTCACGGAGGTCTCCAAGTACACCCACGGAGTCGGCCATTTGTTCGGGCGAATCGAGGTTGACGGGGAAGTAACCGTGAAAGCGCGCCGCTCGCCGCAGGGGCACCACGTTGCCGGGTAAGCCGGCGATCCAGATGGGAATGGTCGGCTGAACTGGTCGTGGGAGGAAGGTGATGTCGTCGACGGTGTAATGGCTGCCGCGGTGCCGAACCGGCCGTCCACTCCACGCGGTGGTCAGGATCGCCAACGCCTCGTCGAGCATCTCGCCGCGAACCCGACCGTCGAGTTCATCGCCAGTCTTGCTGAACTCGTTGCCGAAGCGGTCATCCCCGAGTCCTGCCCCCAGCACGAGCCGGCCCCCGCTGAGCCGATCGAGTGTCGCGGTCTCCCGGGCCACCTTGACCGGACGGCGGCGGGCGAGCGGCGTGACCATGGGCCCCAAGGTCAGTGCTTCGGTCGCGGTGGCGATCGCGGCGAGGGTGACCCACGGGTCGGCGACGGAACTTATCGGCGGCCGCCAGTTGACGTGGTCCCAGACGAAGAACCCGTGCCACCCGGCCTCCTCGGCACGGGCCGCGAGCCGAGCGACGGCCAACGGGTCGGACAGTGCGTCGAAGAGCGGCACCCAGACAGCCGAGCGCATCGTTCACCTCCTAGTCCGGATGCACCCCGTCAACGGTCTTGATGGATGGACCAGATCGCCGAGAAGAAGTCATCGCGCGCCAGCTCAGCATCTGCAAGCATCGAACCAAGTGAACACGGATCTGCCGCGCCCTCGGCACACGATTGGAATCCAGATGACTGACATCACGATGTTGATACTCGCGGACCACACCTGGTTTCGCGAGCAGTTCGCCCGGCTCGACAGCCTGCAGGAACGCACGTCGGTCGGAAGTGAAGCGCTCGAACGGGTCTGGCGTCCCCTTGCCGACAAGCTGGACGTACACGCGTACATCGAGGAAAAGATCTTCTACCCACAACTGTTGCAGCGGGGTGTCGACGACCCCGAGGGTGAAACGCTCGATGCGATCGGCGATCACAACGACATCCGTGACGGTGTCAGGGACGCCAACGCGGCGGTAGTCGGCACCGACGAATGGTGGGCGGCAGTCGGTAGGGCCCGAAAGGCAAACGACGAGCACATGGGCGAAGAGGAACGCGAAGGACTGTCAGACTTCCGTCGTCACGCACCCATCGGCCTTCGCGAAGCACTCGGTCAGCAGTACCGCGAGTTCATGGACCAGCACCCCACCACACGAGGGTTGCAAATCGTCGACCGGGATCCACAGGCCTACGTCGACGCCGCCGAAGCAAGCCCCCCGCCGACGCCGAAGGACACCTCGCTCGGCATCGGCAGCCTCAAGGGCCAGTGAGGAGGGTCCGCATGCCGACGACCGCGAGAAGGGCGAGCAGCTCGGTTCCAGGCTCGGCGCTGTAGATCATGATGCGCAGGTCCGCACCCGCAACGGGGAGCACGTCGCAGTCCAGCGTCATGGGTCCCACCTGAGGGTGATCGGCGATCTTGCGCGCCACCTCCGGCGTGCCGCCCGCCCCGATCGTGGTCAACGCCGTGGACCCCGGCGCCACCAAGACCGATCTGAACGGCAACACCGGTATCCAGACCGTGGAGCAGGGCGCAGACATCATCGTGCGCATGGCCCAGGCCGGCCCGACGGACCCACCGGGGGATTCTTCAACACCGACGGCGCGGTGCCCTGGTGGACCAGCGGTTCACTACATGCCTTGTCCGAGTAGGGCTTCCAGTGCGGCGAGCGCTGGAGGCCGTCCTGAGGTCTGCACCGCGTCACCGCGCGTCCACGCCCACAGCGCAAGATCGACCACTGGCGCGCGCACGGTCGCGGTTGGCTCCCCTGCGGTCGCCCGCACTGCCCTCGGAGCCTCGACGGGGTTGCCGGACTCCATGGGTGGGCCGGTCCACGAGCCGACCGACACGAGCCATCTCTGACCGGTGTCGGTCGCGACGAACTCCACCACGGCGCGGGCCTCGTACGTAGCGTCGGCGGGCATCCAGCCCCACATGACGTCCACCGCATGATCGACGGCACCCGCGGCCACATCCGTGGCAATCGGGCCGACCGGCAGGCCGGCGGTCAATTCGGCGTCGACGCGGTGCATCGTCGCTTCGTAGGTCTGCATGCGCCGGGTGAAGCCGACGGTCTGATCAGGCGGCCACCACGACCAACAGTGTTCTGCGTCATCACGGCTCGCTAGCTGACGCAGCACGGCGGCCGTCGCCCGCTCGCGCAATACGAGTAGGTCCGCCAACGCATCCGGCCGCGCGGGCTTCGCTTGTTCGATGGCCGGGAGGTCGGCCTCGCTCTTGGCCTGCCGCTCGAGGACGCCGGCCCAGAACAAGTGCACCTCGGTGAGGTGCCATAGCAGATCTGCGGCAGTCCAGTCCGGACAGGTGGGACACGGACGACCAGGATCTGCCGCGGACAGGACCGCGGCAAAGCGCTGCGATTCTGCGTCGATGACTGCTAGGCGGTCCATCATTCATCGGCGCCCAGAGGCAACGGGCACGGCCCAGGCACTGCCCTGTTCGCGATCGAGCACGGTAATCCCCTTGTTCTTCAGCGCGAAGACGTAGACCAGCAAGCTCACCCCGATCACCACCGTGACGTACACGATGAACATGGTGATGTGGTCGGGCTTGGCTGCCTGGTACAGGAGTGGCGCAGTACCGCCGAACACCGAGTTCGCCAGCGCATAGCCCAGGCCCACTCCGAGCGCCCGGATTTCGGCGGGGAACAACTCCGCCTTCACGATCGCGTTGACCGAGGTGTAGCCGGTGATGATGACGTAGCCGACGGCCAGCAGCGTGAACGCGAGCAGCGGCGACGTGGTCTGCGGCAGGAACGTGAGCAGGACGTAGGTGTAGAGGACGCCTGCCACACCGAAGAAGACCAGCAACGGCTTTCGGCCGATCCGGTCGCTGAGCATCCCGCCGACGGGCTGCAGCAGCATGAGGAAGATCAGCGCCAGCAGGTTGACCCACGTCGCCGAAAGCGCCTCGTCCTTACCGAAGGTCGACTTGACGATCGCAGGCGCGTTGATGCTGTAGGTGTAGAACGCGATGGTGCCGCCCGCGGTGATGAGGAAGACCAACAGCAACGGACGCCAGTGCACGGTGAACAACGTCTTCATCGATCCCGCGTCCCGGTCCTTGCCCTCACGGATGGCCTCGAGGTGCGATTCGCTGAGGGACTCGTCCATGGAACGGCGAATCCAGAGCACCACGAGGGCGGCGATGCCCCCGATGAAGAAGCCGATCCGCCAGCCCCACGCGCTGAGAGCCTCGGTGTCCAGGAAGTGCAGCGCGATCAGCAGCGTGAACTGCGCCAGGACGTGACCGCCGATGAGGGTGACGTATTGGAACGACGACAGGAAGCCGCGCCTGTTCGCAGTCGCCGCCTCGGACATGTACGTGGCCGACGTGCCGTACTCCCCGCCGGTGGCGAATCCCTGTAAGAGGCGGGCCAGCACCAAGATCACCGCCGCCCACCATCCGATGACCTCGCGGGTGGGCATCACCGCCACCACGAACGAGCACGCCGACATGACGGTGATGCTGAACATCAGCGCGGCCTTGCGGCCCCGGCGGTCGGCGAACCGGCCGAAGAACCAGGAGCCCACCGGCCGCATGATGAAGGTGACCGCGAAGATCGCGTAGATGTAGACCGTCGAGTTGGTGTCGGCCTCGTCGAAGAACTGCGCCTCGAAGTAGGAGGCGAAGACCGTGTAGACGTAGACGTCGTACCACTCGACGAGGTTTCCCGCCGAGCCCCTCATCGTGTTGAGTACGGCCCGACGGGTACTAGTTTCAGCGCGTGTCGGACCGGTCAGGGTGGACGGCTTGCCCGAAGAATGCGCCCCATCGCTCATTCACAGACAATAACCGCTCAGTTCACAGCTTCGCGGTCGCTTTGCTCAGGCCTTCCAGACCGTCTTGAGGTTGCAGAATTCGCGGATGCCCGCTGCGGCAAGTTCGCGGCCGTAACCGGAGTCCTTGACCCCGCCGAACGGTAGCTCGGGATACGACACCGTCATCCCGTTCAGGAACACCGCGCCGGCATCGAGATGACGGACGAACCAGTCCTGTTCCGCCGCTTCGTTGCTCCACACCGCCGAACTCAATCCGAAGGTGGTCTGGTTGGCCACCCGTGCCGCCTCCTCGCGGTCGGCGACCCTGTACAGGGAAGCCACCGGGCCGAAAGCCTCCTCCATCACCAATCGCATGTCGTCGGTGAGTCCGGCCAGCACGGTGGGCGAGTAGAACCAGCCCGGACCATCGGGAGCGCCGCCGCCGGTGAGCACCTCGGCACCCTTGGCAACGGCATCATCGACCAGTTCGGCGAGGTCGTCGCGTCCGGCCGCGGTAGCCAGTGGACCGACGTCGGTGGCCTCGTCCATCGGGTCGCCGACCACGAGGGCGTTCATCTTCTCGACGAACAGCCGGGCGAACTCGTCGTAGACATCGGTGTGCACGATGAAACGCTTACCGGCGATGCAGGATTGGCCGTTGTTGGACACCCTGGCCTTGACCGCCACGGTGGATGCCGCGTCGAGGTCGGCGCTGGGAAGAACGATGAACGGGTCGGAACCGCCCAGTTCGAGCACCGCCTTCTTGATCTCCTGACCGGCGGTGGATGCCACCGACCGGCCTGCCGGTTCCGATCCGGTCAGGGTGACGGCCTTGACGCGATCGTCGGAGATCTCGATCGTGCCGCGGTCGTGGGGTAGGCAGCAGCGATGTCGTCCATCTCGGCGACCGAGGCCATGGCACGGTCGACTCGACCTGCCGCGAGGTCGACCTCGACGGCTGCGGCGAGCAGGGTGAACCGTTCGGCCGCCTGATCACGCTCTGCGAGCACGCGCCGTAAGCCGGCGTCCGCGGCACCGACGTCGCCTTGGCTCAGCCGGTAGAGCGCAAGCCCAGGCTGGGCCACCTGCCCGAACGTCATCGCCTGCTGGTAGGCATCCTCGACGCCAGGATCGCCCCGCAGTCTCCGTGACTCGCCGAGCTCGTACCAGGCGTGGCCGGCAATCATCTGCCCGTCGACGGCCAGGTCCCGGCACGCCTGCTCGAGCTCGGCTTCTGCCCGTGACCAGTCACCCCGGAGGCGCATTAGCAGCGCGCGGTAGATCCGGCAGTTCCCGAAGTAGGCGCCACCGAGTCGGGGCAGCTCGTCGAGCCACTTGTCGAGGGCGATGCGGCCATTCCGCTGCGCGCGCGACCTCGTCGGCACCTCGTAGCAGGAGCCGATCGCCGCGCAGTACATCACCGCGGTGGCGCGTGGGGAGGTTGTCCGGCCAGAATCCGGACCATGGCCTCATCGAGAAGCGCCAACCCGCGGTCCAGTGACCCCAGCATGAGGGTCGCCCGGCCGCGCATCGTCGTCGCGATGGTGACCAGGTCGGTGTCGCCCCGGTCCGCCCCGAGCTCGGTCGCGCGATGGAGGAGCTCCTCGGCAGCCGCAAAGTCGCCGACTCCGATGCACTGGTACGCGTGCGGATCAGCAGCCAGCCGTACTCGTCCGCCGTCCGCGCCACCGCGAGACCCCGGGCCCGTTCGACCCAACCTGCCGCGAGGGCGAACTCGCCTCGCGTGAACGCGTGCAGACTCCACAGCCAGTACGACGTGCGCGTGGCTTCGTGCACCTCGCCGGCCCGAGCTCGCTGCTCGAAGCAGCGGGAGAGCACCTGGATCGCCTCATCGACCCGACCGATGACCTGCGCAGCCTCGGCCCAGCACTCAAGATCCTCGAGGCTCAGTGGTGCGACAGGATCGGCAGCTGCGAACTCCTCGCAGGCCATTTCCCACCGCGACATGCGGTGGTGCTCATGGGCGGCCACACGGTGGCCAGCGTGCTGGTTCATTGCCGTGCCTCACAGATGATCCTGCCAGCCGTCGCGGTGGGTAGGAATGCCCACGCCGGTTCTGCGTTGTCGGCCCGGTGTGCCGAAGTGCGGCCGACTCCCGGCGAACATTCTGAACTGACTGCCGGATCCGCCGAGCAGCAACTCTCAGGAGGAAACCATGAGCACGCCGTTCATCTTCATCGCCACCCACAAGATCAAGCCCGGCAAGCGCGAGGCGTTCCAGTCCTATTTCGCGACGTTCTGCTCAGAGGTCGTCGAGCCTCGGGAACCGAGGCTGCACTCCTTCTACGGGTATGCAGCCCCGGACTCCGACGTGGTGACCATCGTGCAGGTCCACCCGGACGCAGACTCGATGGCCACCCACATGCAGGTCGGCGTGGACCACTTCGGTGAGGCATACGCGGAGTACCTCGAGCCCGAGCACGACGCTGCAGGTCTACGGCACCCTCACCGCGGACCTGGTCCAGACGATCTCGGCTGCTGCCCAGACCGAGGAGAACGACGAGAGCGTGACGATCCGCGAACCCTTCACCGGCTTCGACCGCCTGCCCCAGCGATGAGGCCGGTCCGATCAGAGGTCGGAGGATCGAGCGGGGCGGGCGCTCGACGAGGGCTCCGGCAAGGTGCCGCGGAGCCTGGAGGCAGTAGGAGTCGGTGAGCAGCTCGCCCAGCTCCTCCCAGTCCGTGCGCTCGTCGAGCACGAGTCCGACGACGTTGCGGCCCCAGTCCGCTCGAAAGTACGGCTCCCCCAGGTGCTGGAGCGCCATCACCTCGTCCGACTCGGCCCGGAAGGTAACCCGGAACAGCTGGTCCTCACCGCCGAAGACGTGAGCCACCGTCGCGTCCCGCACCCGCCAGCGGATGCCGACCCACGCCGCTTCCTCGAGACAGCCCGGGAGCGCCGTGAGCACGTCACCGATGCGCTGCACGATCCAGTCGGGTACCTCGGGCCGCTCCGCCACGGCACGAGCCTGCCACGCGTCGCCTGGGACTCACGGCGCGGGCTTCGGGCACCACGGCCATGGTGCAGCGGGAGACGCAGACCAGCCTGCCGGCGTCGTCGGTGATGCGGACCTCCCACACCTGGGTACGACGGCCGAGAGCGATCGGGCGCGCAACCCCCGTCACCCAGCCCGAGGTCACAGGTCGAACGTGGTTGGCGTTGATCTCCATCCCGAAGCAGTTGACCTCGGTGTGGTCGACCGTGAAGGTCGCTGCGAAGCTGGCGAGGGTCTCGGCCAACGTGACCGAGGCGCCGCCGTGCAGGACACCGACGGGCTGACGCTTGCGGTCGTCGACCGGCATGCGAGCGACGAGGTAGTCCTCGCCGACGTAGACGAACTCTATGCCAAGGTGGCCGATGACGCTGCGTGCGGACAGCTCGTTCGCGATCGCCAGGGACGGTACGTCGTTCCAGATGTTCTGAGTGAGTTTCGTGAGCATGCACCAAGCGTCGGTTGCACCGTGGGTGTCTGTCAGGCGGGGAACTACCCCACTTGTTGCTCGAGGAACAGCCCGTCGCCGCGGCTGGCAGAGGCGAGCCGACCGTCCCGCCTCCTGGACATCGGCCGTAGCCTGAGCGCAGACGTTCCAGGAGGGCTGGTGAGCGAGCGCGCGGACAGGCTGGATCACGAGGCGGAGTCGGTGTGGCTGGAGGGCCGCACCGCGGACGCACTCCGGCTCCGCGCCGAGGCCTATGACGCGTTCGTGGCCGAGGCTCGTCCCGCCGAGGCCGCGATGTCCGCGGTGCTGCTGGCGATCCTCCACATGGGCAGGGGGACGAGCCGCAGGCGATGGGCTGGCTCGGGCGAGCCAGTGATCTCGCGAACGAGATCCCGGAGAGCCGCGTCCACGGGTACCTTCTCTTCCTCGGCGAGGTGGAGCAGAATCTCCGATCTGGTCGCCCGGCTGCGGCCGTCGACGCGGCACGCCGGCTGAAGGAGCTGGGCCGCCAGATCGGTGACCCCGACCTGGCAGCGCTTGGGCTGCATGCCGAGGGCAGAGGTCTGGTCAAGGCTGGCAACGTCGTCGACGGGCTGAAGCTCATCGATGAAGCCATGCTCGGGGTGTCCGGCGGCAGACTCACGGCATTCATGTGCGGCACCCTGTATTGCCACACGATCGCCGCCTGCCATGAGGTGTGCGACATTCAGCGCATGAGTCGATGGTCCGACGTGGCCGAGGAATGGACCGACGCGACCTCAGCACTTGTCTTCGACGGTCTGTGTGCGGTGCACCGGGCGCAGCTCCAACTCCTGCGCGGTGCAGTGGGACAAGGCCGAGTCGACGGCGCTGAGTGTGCTGCCTCTGCTAGACGCCTCGCGCGTCGACTATGCCGCGGAGGCCTGGTACGTCGTCGCGGACTCCCGCCGGCTTCGTGGCGATGCGGTCGGCTTCTGACGCCTACGTCGAGGCGCACGCACGAGGCCGAGACCCGCAGCCGGGTCGCGCGCTCCTTCAGCTGCGCGCCGGTGACGCACCGGGCGCGGCCAAGGCGATCAAAGCGGCGATCATGGCAGCGGGATCCGACCCACTGAGGCGAGCTCCACTCTGTGCAGCTGCCGTGGACATCTTCCTGTCGGCGGGAGCCATCGACGACGCGCGAGCATCAGCCGCCGAACTGGAGCGGACCGCGGCGACCTACCCCACGTCAGGGCTCGAAGCGATGAAGGTGACGGCGCAGGGGTCGGTACTCCTCGCAGGCGGAAATGCCGAAGGTGCCCTCCCCGTGTTGCGCGCTGCCTGCCAGCGTTGGCTGGAACTGGCCGCGCCGATCGAGGCGGCGCGCGTGTGCGAACGCCTCGCCGAGGCATACGAGTCTTCGGGCGACGACGCCTCGGCGGCCGCCGAGCTCGAGCGAGCCCAAGCGACCTACCGCCGCCTGGGGCTTCGCGCGGCAGAACTGCCCGGTGGGCTGTCACGACGCGAAGCGGAGGTGCTCGCGCTGATCGCCGCTGGTCGGTCCAACCGTGAGATCGCCGAGGAAGCTTGTCATCAGCGACCGCACAGTCGCCCGGCACCTGACGAACATCTACCGCAAGATCGGCGTGACCTCACGCACGCAGGCCGCCCGCTACGCGATCGACCACGGCTTGGCGACCATCTCCTAGCTACGCAGAACCGCGTAGTGGCGCGATCGAAAATTGGTCAATCGCGCCGATGTCGGAGGTGGGCTTCCACTCCTAGCGTCCGGAGATGACCCGGACCGAGGAGGAGCCATGACCACCACTACTGAACGCATCCATCGCGCCATGTCGGCCGACGGCACCGAGATCGTCGGGCGAGTGCTCGGCGACGGACCGCCGCTGGTCCTCGTACACGGCGCGATCGGGGATGGCGAGTTCGCGTGGGAGGCGACGGTGCCGCACCTGACTGACCAATTCACGTGCTACCTGCCCAGCATGCGCGGCCGGGGGCGGTCCGCCGACAGCCCGGACCACACGCCGCCGCGCTTCGACGAGGACGTGTTGGCGTTCGTCGAGAGCGTCGGCGAACCCGTCCATCTGGTTGGCTGGTCGGGAAGTGGTGGCCCCGTTTTGGGCGCCGCGGCGCGTAGTCAGGCGGTCGCGGCCGTCGTGGCATTCGAGCCCGTCGTGATCGTGCCGCCCGTCATTGCGGCCGCCCAAGCGGATCTCGGACGACTCGGCGCTGGAATCCAGCGCGTGGGCCAGTTGGCCAGCGAAGGCAGATCTCGGCGCCGCCGTGAAGGCGTTCTTCGCCATGATCTGCGACGAGGACGAATTCGCAGCGATCCAGGCCAAGCCCGAAGTGATGCAGTCGTGGGCGCGTGGCATCCCCTCGATGCTCCGCTTCCTTCAGGCCGATGCGACATACGAAGGGCCGCGGGTGACAGATCCGGACGTGCTTGGCGAGATCGACGTTCCGACGTTGCTGCTTCAGGGGCGACGCACGGCGCTGGCCACCCTCTTCACCGAGGTGAACCTGTACCTGAGCGACTACCTGCGACGCGCCGAGGTTCGCGTGATCGACGGCATTGGCCACTTTGCCCCGGTGCTCTCCCCTGAAGAGCTCGCCGCCGAACTGACGGCGTTCCTTGCGCCCGGCGACTAGTTCGGGATCCCGCGGATGTGACGCTCGGAAAGTGTCGGTGGGGTCGTCTAGCGTTGTTCTCGCAGGGGTCGAAGCCGGCACGAGTGGTGGGGATGTGTTCGTGGGTTCGACGTGGTGATGCGGCCGGCGGATCTGGTTGCGGCCGCGGAGTGTGAGCAGGTGATCCAGAACGCTGCGCGGGCTCGTCAGCTGGAGAGGGTGCATGACCTGGCGGTCGCGTGTGCGGAGGATCCGACCGACATGGACCCGGACTCCGAGACGGGCCTGGAGATCGCCGGGGTGCTCGGGGTCAGCCACCTGACGATGTTCGGGTGGCTGGACCTGCACCCAAGCTGACGACCTGGCTGCCCGGTCTGTGGGAGCGGTGCCGGTCGGGACGGTTGGACGTGGGCAAGGCGCAGATCTTCGTCGACGCCGCCGAGACCCTGGCCGACGAGACCGAGATCCAGGCGTTTGCCGCCGAGGTGGACGCCTACTTCGCTCGCCACGACGACCCGACCACGTCGGTGGTGCGGTTGACCCGGCCGCAGCTGCAACGGGCCGCGCCCTGGCGGGCGATGAAACGGAGCCGCAAGGACCAGCAGCGACGTCAGTGAGGCGTTGCGAAACGGCGGGTCTGGCTCCGGGTCGACGAGGACGGGATGGGGTCCTCGGGGTTCGGGCCGCGGCGCACGACCGGGTTGGGCGGACGACCGGTTGGCGTTGATCGCCAAACGACGCTGCCAAGACGACCCCCAGGGTCGCACGGTGGAGCAGATGCGGGCCGACACGATGGTCGACCTGCTGACGGGCAACCTGACCGTGGGCGCGTTGACCAGCCCGGGCTGCTCTCGGGTGACCA
>CAWEII010000011.1:0-37495 GCA_963809085.1 uncultured Actinomycetota bacterium
CCGAGGCCACGGCAACCGCCTGACGCACGCAGAACGCCGAGTGGCGCACGACGGATCATCCGTCGTGCGCCACTCGCGTTTCGTCAGACGGAGTACGTCAGCACAACATTGCCGGAGCCCTCGAACTCACGCGTGCCGGTCAGCGTCAGCTGGTGTGGCGCGGCGAAGGCGGGGATGCCGCCGCCCAGCACGACCGGCCCGACCATGAGCCGGATCTCGTCGACGAGGCCATCGGCGAGCAGCCCGTTCCACATCGTGCGGCTGCCGAACACGAGGATGTCGCCGCCGTCCTGCTGCTTCAGCTCCTCGACGGCACGCCGCGCCTCCGCGCGCGGAACCACGGTCGTCGTCGTTCGCCAGGCGTCGAGAAGATCGTCCGGCTCCAGTCGGAGATGACGACCTTGGCGATCTCGTTGTTGCGACGACTGATCCCGCGGTTGTTGTCCGAAAAGGACGGATCGTCGGCCACGGACGGCCAGAAGCCCTGGAATCCACGGAAGGTCGTGGCTCCGAGCAGCAGCGTGTCGGCGGCCTCGAGGCGTTCGAGGTTGTGGGCATCGAACGCATCGTCCATCGGTAGCTGCATGATGCCTTCGGGCCCCTCGTGGTAGCCGTCGAGGGAGACGATGTTGGTGACCATGAGCTTGCGCATGAGATGCCTTCTTCCATCGGTGCGAGTGCTGTCACTGGTGTAGATCCGGCTTGCGGCCGAAACTCATCGGTCCTGGCCCGAATTTCTTCTCAGGGCCGCTCGGGCAGCCTGAACACCGCGTACGACGCGGGATCGACGAAGGCGGAGATGTGCGTGATCCGCCCGGCGCGGAACGACAGCACGTTGACGGCCGCGAGGCGGAAGCCGTTGCCGGAGTCCTGGTCGCCGGCCAGACCGGGCTGGGCGTTCGCGGTGATCGGCGCCAACCGCCACGGTGTCGCGAAGTTTCGCTCGACGAAGAACCGGCTGACCATCTCGATCCCGTCGAACCAGGCAGCGAGGGGAGCCGTGAACCTGACGTCGGTGGTGAGCTGTTCGCGCAGCGCGTCGATGTCGGCCGCCTCCCACGCCGCGACGAGCTTGTCGACCACCTCCCGGATGCCGTCGTCGCCGAGATCGGTGAGCTCCTGCTGCTGCGACCGCTCCGGGGCTCGTTCCTGCACGGTGGCGCGGGCCCGCTGCAGAGCGCTGTTGGCAGCGGCCGTCGTGGTGTCGAGCAGGTCGGCCGTCTCCTGCGCGGAGAACCGCAGCACGTCGCGCAGCACGAGGACGGCGCGCTGGGTGGCCGGCAGGTGTTGCAGCGATGCGACGAAGGCGAGCTCGACGCCTTCGCGGCGCAGGTACGCCGACTCCGGGTCATCCGACGCATCGGAACCGGGCCACGGCTCGAGCCAGGACTGACCGACATGCAGCGCACCGAGGTCGTCCACCTGGTCGAACGCCGGCCCGAAGTCGGGGGTGAGGATGCGTCGAGGCGTGCGCTCGATCTGCTTGAGGCAGGCGTTGGTCGCGATGCGGTAGAGCCAGGAACGCACCGAGCTGCGGCCCTCGAAGCGCTCGTAGCCCTTCCACGCGCCGATCAATGCGTCCTGCAGGGCGTCCTCGGCGTCGTGCGGGGAGCCGAGCATGCGGTAGCAGTAGCCATAGAGCTCGCCCCGGTACCGCTCGAACGACGTCATCGAAGGTCGAAGGATCGTCCACCCCGACGTCGGTCACGCCTTCAGCCTCAGGACCAGGCCGGTGCATCTGAGGACGCGCGCAGATGCAGGTCACACCCCGCGAGTGCCAGGAATCTTGACAGGACGCGTTACGTTATGGCCGTCCGTCCCCGCCCCCCAGGGAGAATCGCTTGACCACGCTCGTCATCGTCGAGTCGCCGAACAAGGTCCGCAGCATCGCGGGCTATCTCGGCGACGGCTACGTCGTGGACTCCAGCGTCGGGCACATCCGTGACCTGCCCAAGGGCGCCGACGAGGTGCCGGCCAAGTACAAGGGCGAGCCGTGGGCGCGCCTCGGGGTCGACATCGACAACGCCTTCGAGCCGGTCTACGTCGTGTCCGCCGACAAGAAGTCGCAGATCACCAAGCTCAAGAAGCTGCTCAAGGACGCCGACGAGCTCGTGCTCGCGACGGATGAGGACCGCGAGGGCGAGGCCATCGCCTGGCACCTGTTCGACGAGCTGGAGCCGACGGTGCCGGTCAAGCGCATCGTCTTCAACGAGATCACCCGCGAGGCCATCCAGCACGCCGTGGCCAACCCGCGCGACATCGACATGGACCTCGTCGACGCCCAGGAGACCCGCCGCATCCTCGACCGTCTGTACGGCTACGAGGTCAGCCCGGTGCTCTGGAAGAAGGTCATGAGCGGCCTGTCCGCCGGCCGCGTGCAGTCGGTGGCCACCCGGCTCGTCGTCGAGCGCGAGCGGGCCCGGATGGCGTTCCGCTCGGCGTCGTACTGGGACCTCGAGGCCACCTTCGACGCCGGCGAGCAGCACGAGCCGCGCACGTTCCCGGCCCGCCTCCTCACCGTCGACGGCAAGCGCGTCGCGACCGGCTCCAGCTTCGGCGACGACGGCGCGCTCAAGAACGCCGACGTCGTCCACCTCGACGAGGAGCGGGCCGGCGCCCTCGCCGCGGCGCTCGCCGACCAGACGTTCACGATCGCGCTCGGTCGAGGCCAAGCCGTACACCCGCAGCCCGTACGCCGCCGTTCCGCACCACCACCATGCAGCAGGAGGCGTCGCGCAAGTTCGGCTTCGGCGCCGCCCGCACCATGCAGGTCGCCCAGCGGCTCTACGAGGGCGGCTACATCACCTACATGCGCACCGACTCCGCGACGCTGTCGCAGACGGCGCTCAACGCGGCCCGCGCCCAGGTGCGCGAGCTGTACGGCGCGGAGTACCTGCCCGACGCACCCGCGCACCTACGCCGGCAAGGTCAAGAACGCCCAGGAGGCGCACGAGGCCATCCGCCCGGCCGGCGAGTCGTTCCGCACGCCGCGGCAGGTCCGCCTGTCCGGCGACGAGGCCAAGCTGTACGAGCTCATCTGGAAGCGCACCATCGCGTCGCAGATGAAGGACGCCAAGGGCGAGACGGTCACGCTGCGCATCGCGGCCGACGCGACCACCGGTGAGATCGGTCGAGTTCACCAGCTCGGGCCGGACGATCACGTTCCACGGCTTCCTCAAGGCGTACGTCGAGTCCGGCGACGACCCCAACCAGCAGGGCGACGACCAGCAGACCAAGCTGCCCAACGTCGCGCAGGGCGACACCGTCACCGTCGACGAGCTCGGCTCGGCCGGCCACCAGACCAAGCCGCCGGCCCGCTTCACCGAGGCCAGCCTCATCAAGGAGCTGGAGGAGCGCGAGATCGGGCGGCCGTCCACCTACGCCTCGATCATCGGCACCATCCAGAACCGCGGCTACGTCTACAAGAAGGGCACGGCGCTCGTGCCGGCCTGGATCGCGTTCAGCGTCGTCCGCCTGATGGAGCAGCACTTCAGCCGGCTGGTCGACTACGGCTTCACCGCCGAGCTCGAGGACGTCCTCGACGAGGTCGCCGGCGGACGCGAGGACCGCGTCGACGTCCTGCAGAGCTTCTGGACCGGCGAGGGCGAGCACGACACCGGCCTCAAGCGCCTGATCGAGAACCTGCCCGACATCGACGCGCGCGAGCCTGGCCACGTTCGAGATCGGCGAGGGCATCAACCTGCGGGTCGGGCGCTACGGCCCGTACGTCGAGGGCCCGCCGATGCTGCCCGGCGACGGCGGCACGGAGGTGCCCACCCGCGCCAACGTCCCGGAGGACCTGCCGCCCGACGAGCTCACCGCTCGAGATCGCGAAGGAGCTGCTCGCCAACCCGGCCGGGCAGGAGAAGACGCTCGGCACGCACCCGGAGACCGGCCTCGAGCTGGTCGCGAAGAACGGCCGTTTCGGCCCGTACATCACCGAGCTGCTGCCCGACGGACGCCCCCAAGAGCGCCAAGCCGCGCACGGCCAGCCTGTTCGAGTCGATGACGCCTCGACAGCATCGGCCTCGACGACGCCGTCATGCTGCTCACGCTGCCGCGCGTGGTCGGCACCGACGTCGACGGCGAGGAGATCACCGCCCAGAACGGTCGCTACGGCCCGTACCTCAAGAAGGGCAGCGACTCGCGGTCGCTGCAGACCGAGGACCAGCTCCTCTCCCTCACCGAGGACGAGGCGCGCGCGATCTACGCCCAGCCCAAGACGTACGGACGCGGCCGCGCGGCCGCGGCCCCGCTCAAGGAGCTGGGCGACGACCCGGTGAGCGGCAAGCCGATCGTGGCCAAGGACGGCCGCTTCGGCATGTACGTCACCGACGGCGAGTACAACGCCACGCTGCGCAAGGACGACTCCATCGACGACCCTCACCCCCGAGCGCGCGCAGGAGCTGCTGGCCGAGCGCCGGGCGAAGGGTCCGGCCAAGAAGGCCGCCAAGCGGGGAGCCAAGAAGACGACGAAGAAGAAGTCGCCGCGAAGAAGAGCCGCTGCCAAGAAGACGGCCGCCAAGAAGAGCGAGTAGTCGGGTGGTCTCCCTCGTCCGTCCGCTGTCACCACGCGACCCGCAGGAGGGCCACCGCACCGCCACGCCGCTCGAGCTGTTCGCCGACCTCTGTTACGTCGTCGCGGTCGCCCAGGCCGGGCTGACGCTGCACCACGAGATCGTCGAGGGGCATGCGGCGCACGGGCTCGTCTACTTCGCGATGGCGTTCTTCGCGATCTGGTGGGCCTGGCTCAACTTCGCCTGGTTCAACTCGGCGTACGACCCCGACGACACCCTGCACCGACTGCTGACGCTCCTGCAGATCTTCGGCTCGCTGGTGCTCGCCGCCGGCATCCCGCGCATCTTCGAGGCGGACTTCACGCTCGGGGTCATCGGCTACGTCATCATGCGCATCGGGCTGGTGCTGATGTGGCTGCGGGCCGCGGCCGGCCACCCGGAGCGCCGCGCCACGGCCATGCGCTACGTGATCGGCCTGCTGGTCGTCCAGGCCGCCTGGGTGGTCGCCCTCGCTGGTCACCGGAGCCGACCTCCCGGTCTGGCTGTTCGCCATCCTCGCGGCGGCCGACTTCGTCGTGCCGTTCTACGCCGAGCAGGCCGGGGCCACCCCGTGGCATCCGCACCACATCGCCGAGCGGTACGGACTGTTCTTCATCATCGTGCTGGGCGAGACGGTGCTGTCCGTCGCGCTCGCCCTCCAGGTCGCGATCGACAAGGAGCACCCGCCGGCGGCGCTGGCCGCCGTCATCGCGGGCGGCGTGCTGATCACGTTCTGCGCATGGTGGCTGTACTTCTCCCGCGAGACGCCGACGTCCTCACGGGCAACGACGTCGGGTTCGTGTGGGGCTTCGGCCACTACGTCATCTTCGGCGGCGTGGCCGCGTTCGGCGCCGGCCTGGCGGCGCGGGTCGAGTACTACGAGGACCATGCCAAGGTCTCCGACTCGTGAGCAGCGCCTTCGTCGCCGCGCCGGTCGCGGCGTTCCTCGCGGTGCTGGTCGTGTGCGTCCGACTGCACGATGCGTCGGCCCGGACGCTGGTGCCGTTCTCGGCGGCGATCGTCGCGATCCTGGCGCTCATCTGGGTGCCGTACACCGAGCTGTGGGTCGGACTCGTCATGACCGCCCTGCTCGTCGGCGAGCTGGTCCTCACCCGCGACACCGGTGGCTGTCGGCGACGCTCCTAGCATCGGGCATGGACGACCTGAGCCCCGAGGTCCTCGACCGCGTGCGGTCGATCTGCGACGCGCTGCCCGAGACCCAGGAGCAGCCGCGTGGGTGGGGTGCGGTGGCGCGTCCGTCACCACACCTTCGCCCACCTGCTGGAGGTCGCCGACGGCAAGCCGCAGGGCCACGCCAGGGCGGCCGGCACCGACGGCCCCGTCACGGTGCTCACGTTCCGGGCTCCGGCGTCCGAGGTCGAGGCGTACGCATCGATGGGCGCCCCGTACTTCTACGCCGGCTGGGGCCGCGACGTCGTCGGTCTCGTCCTCGACGACGACACCGACTGGGACGAGGTCGAGGAGCTGGTCACCGACAGCTATCGCGAGCTCGCTCCGCGGAAGCTCGTCAGCCGCCTGGACGCCTGACTCCGAGGTGGGCGCCGCGGCCTAGGATCATCGGCATGGAGCCGCTCTTCACCGAACGTGGGGTGTTCGTCGCCCTCGAGGGCGGTGAGGGTGCCGGCAAGTCCACCCAGGCCAGGATGCTCGGCGACTGGCTCGAGACGCTCGGTCACCGGGTGCTGCTCACGCGCGAGCCCGGTGGCACCGACGTCGGCGGCCATGCTGCGCCGCATCGTGCTCGACCACGCCACCGGCGAGCTGTCGCCGCGCGCCGAGGCCCTCATCTACACCGCCGACAAGGCCGAGCACGTCGACGAGGTCGTGCTGCCCGCGCTGGCCGAGGGCATGGTCGTCGTCACCGACCGCTACGTCGACTCCCTGCTCGCCTACCAGGGCGCCGGACGCGCCGTCGACATCACCGAGCTCGAGCAGGTCGCGCGCTGGGCCACGTCCGACCTTCGGCCGCACCTCACCGTGGTGCTCGACGTCGACCCCGCCACCGGGCTCGGCCGCGCCGGCGACCTCGACCGCATCGAGGTGGAGCCGCTGGAGTTCCACCAGCGGGTGCGCGAGCACTTCCTCGCCCTCGCCGCGGCCGACCCCGACCACTACCTCGTCCTCCCGGCCGACGGCGACGCCGAGAAGCTGCACGACGCCGTCCGCGCCGGCGTCGAGCCGTGGCTCGGGCAGGCGGCACTCGGCATGACCGTCTGGGAGGAGCTCGTCGGGCAGGAGCCGGTGGTCGAGACGCTGCGTGAGGCGGTCGACGCCGCATCCGGCGGTGGCGCGGGTTCACCGCAGTCGGCCATGACGCATGCCTGGTTGTTCACCGGCCCACCGGGTTCCGGACGATCCAACGCCGCCCGGGCGTTCGCCGCGGCGCTGCAGTGCGAGCAGGGCGGGTGCGGGGAGTGCCACTCCTGCACCACCGCCAAGGTCGGCAGCCATCCCGACATCACCGTCATCCGCACCGACGGCCTCTCGATCGGCACCGACCTCATCCGCGACTACGTCCGCCGGGCGGCGCTGCGTCCGGCGCTCGGCCGATGGCAGGTGCTCGTCGTCGAGGACGCCGACCGGCTCACCGACCAAGCCGCCAACGCGCTGCTCAAGTCGCTCGAGGAGCCGGCCTCGCACACGGTCTGGATGCTCTGCGCTCCGGCGGTCGAGGACGTCATGGTCACCATCCGGTCGCGGTGCCGGCCGGTGCTGCTCCGCACCCCGTCCACCGCCGCGATCGCCGAGCTGCTCGTCGGACGCGACGGTCTCGAGCCCCAGCTGGCCCATGCCGCGGCCGCCGCGTCGCAGGGCCACATCGGCCGGGCCCTCGGCCTGGCCCGCGATCCGGTGGCCCGCGACCGGCGCCGCGCCATCCTCGCGCTGCCGCTCGGTGTCGGCGGACTCGGCGACTGCCTCGCCGCGGCCCAGACCATCAACGACGAGGCCACCGCACGGGCGGCCGAGGTGGCCGACACCGCCGACGAGCGCGAGATCACCGACCTGCGGGCGTCCTGGGGGGTCGAGGAGCGCGGTCGCCGGCCGGCCGGCTATGCCGGAGCGCTCTCGACGCTCGAGAAGGACCAGAAGCGACGCCGCACCCGGCTGGCCCGCGACTCGATCGACGGCGTGCTCATCGACCTGCTGGCGTTCTGCCGCGACGTCATCGCCGTGCAGTGCGCTCCCGGCGCCGAGCTCGTCAACGCCGACGTCGCCGACGACGTCGCGTCCGTGGCCCGGGTGTGGACCCCGGAATCGACGCTGCGCCGCATCGATGCCATCGTCGAGTGTCGCGAAGCCTTGGACGCCAACGCCGCCCCCCAGCTCGCCCTCGAGCGCATGATGATCGGATTCCTGCCGTGACCCGACGCACCAAGATCCTGGCCCTGCTCATCGCGGTCGTGCTCGTCGCCGCCATCGCCGTCGCCGCGTCGTCACAGCGGCGGTGACGACGAGACCGACGCCCGACAAGCCGGCGCCGGCCGCCGAGGGGTGCCGAGCCGGCTCGAGGATTCTACACCCAGGAGCTCTCGTGGGACGACTGCGGCCAGGGCCAGGTGCACCACGGTCGAGGTGCCGATCGACTACGAGGAGCCCGACGGCGACACGCTCAAGCTGCAGGTCAAGGTCATCCCGGCGAAGGGCGACGGCGGACGCAGCCTGTTCGTCAATCCCGGCGGCCCCGGCGGCGAGGCGCAGCGGCTTCGCCGACTACATGACGTCGCAGCTCGCCGACGAGGTCCTCGACACGCTACGACATCGTCGGCGTCGACCCGCGCGGCGTCGGCCAGAGCACGCCGGTCGACTGCTGTCCGACCGCGAGCTCGACGCCTACGCGGGTCGACGCCGACGATGTCGTAGGGTGTCGAGGACGTTCTCACCGAACTCCGACTTCATGTAGTCGGCGAAGCCGTGCGCCTCGCCACCGGGACCGCCGGGATTGACGAACAGGCTGCGTCCGCCGTCGCCGGTCCGCCGGAATCACCTTGACCTGCACCTTGATCGTGTCGCCGTCGGGCTCCTCGTAGTCCATCGGCACCTCGACCTCCTGCGCAGCGGTTCCTGGCCGCAGTCGTCCCAGGAGAGCTCCTGGGTGTAGAAGTCCTCGAGCCCGCTGGGCACCCCTTCGGCGGCCGGCGCCGGCTTGGTCCGGGGGGCCGGCGCCTCTTGTCGTCGTCGCGGATGGTGGCGATGGCGGTCGAAGGTGATCGCCGCGACGAGTACGGCGGCGATGAGCGTGGCGAGGATCTGTGGTGCGACGGGTCACGGCAGGAATCCGATCATCATGCGTTCGAGGGCGAGCTGGGGAGCGGCGTTGGCGTCCAAGGCCTCACGGCACTCGACGATGGCATCGATGCGACGCAGCGTCGACTCCGGGGTCCACACCCGCGCGACGGAGGCGACGTCGTCGGCGACGTCAGCGTTGACGAGCTCGGCGCCGGGAGCGCACTGGAGGGCAATCACGTCGCGGCAGAACGACAAGCAGGTCGATGAGCACTCCGTCGATGGAGTCGCGGGCCAGCCGGGTCCGACGTCGCTTCTGGTCCTTCTCGAGGGTCGAGAGCACACCGGCGTAGCCGGCCGGGCGGCGGCCACGCTCTTCGACGCCCCAGGACGCACGCAGGTCGTTGATCTCGCGCTCGTCGGCAAGGTCGGCCACCTCGGACGCCCGTGCGGTGGCCTCGTCGTTGATGGTCTGGGCGGCGGCCAGGCAGTCGCCGAGTCTGGAGACCCCGAGCGGCAGAGCGAGGATGGCGCGACGCCGGTCGCGGGAGACCGGATCGCGCGCCAGCCCGAGTGCCCGCCCGATGTGACCCTGCGACGCGGCCGCGGCTGCATGGGCCAGCTCGGGGTTCCAGGCCGTCGCGGCCGACGAGGAGCTCGGCGATCGCGGCGGTGGACGGGGTGCGGAGCAACACCGGCCGGCATCGGGACCGGATGGTGACCATGACGTCCTCGACCGTCGGGAGCGCAGAGCATCCAGACGGGGCGAAGGCCGGTTCTTCCAGCGACTTGAGCAGCGCGTTGGCGGCTTGGTCGGTGAGCCGGTCGGCGTCCTCGACGACCAGCACCTGCCAGCGGCCGAGCGCCGGACGCAGCGCAGCACGACGGACGTAGTCGCGGATGAGGTCGGTGCCGATCGACAGGCCGTCGGTGCGGATGACGGTGATGTCCGGATGGCTGCCTGACCTTCGCAGTGGTGCACGCGTGACACTCCCCGCACCCGCCCTGCTCGCACTGGCAGCGCTGCCGCGAACGCCCGGGCGGCGTTGGATCGTCCGGAACCGGGTGGGCCGGTGAACAACCAGGCATGCGTCATGGCCGACTGCGGCGGACCCGCCACCGCCGCCGGACTGCGGCGTCGACCGCCTCACGCAGCGTCGCGACCACCGGCTCTTGTCCGACCAGCTCGTCCCAGACGGTCATATCTGAGCACGCCTGTCCCAGCCACGGCTCGACCGCCGCCCGGACGGCGTCGTGCAGCTTTTCGGCGTCGCCATCGGCCGGAAGGACGAGGTAGTGGGTCGGGGTCGGCCGCGGCGAGCGCGAGGAAGTGCTCGCGGACCCGCTGGTGGAACTCGAGCGGCTCCACCTCGATGCGGTCGAGGTCGCCGGCGCGCCCGAGACCGGTCGCGGGTCGACGTCGAGCACCACCGTGACGTGCGGACGGAGGTCGGACGTGGCCCAGCGCGCGACCTGCTCGAGCTCGGTGATGTCGACGGCACGGCCCGGCACCCTGGTAGGCGAGCAGGGGAGTCGACGTAGCGGTCGGTGACGACGACCATGCCCTCGGCCAGCGCGGGCAGCAGCGACCTCGTCGACGTGCTCAGCCTTGTCGGCGGTGTAGAGGAGGGCTCGGTGTGCGGGGAGACAGCGCGCCGGTGGCGTGGTCGAGCACGATGCGGCGCAGCTGGCCGCCCACGTCGGTGCCGCCGGGCTCGCGGGTGAGCAGCACGCGGTGACCGAGCGACTCCAGCCAGTCGCCGAGCATCCGGGCCTGAGTGGACTTGCCGGCACCTTCACCGCCCTCGAGGGCGACGAACACCCCGCGTTCGGTGAAGAGCGGCTCCATGCCGCCGATCCTAGGGTGTGCCTCCCCACCCAGGTTTCCGGACGTGATGATGCATCGTGGCCCGAACGTTTCGCCACGATGCATCATCGTTCTTCCGCCGCCGCAAGCGGCGGGCGATCAGGCGCTGATCTTCTCGTTGAGCCTACGGGTGCCCTCGCCGTGGGCGATCTCGATGCGGCGTGGGTTTGGCCTGCTCGGCCACGGGAATGCGGATCCGTCAGCACACCATCGGTGTAGTCGGCCTCCAGCTCATCGACGTCGAGGGTGTCGCCGAGGAACATCTGCCGGCTGGATACGCCGTACGTGTGCTTGCCCACCACCCCGCTCGGCGTCGTCGTCGGCCTCGTAGATGCTTGACGCTCATGCTCGACGGTGCCGACACACTGGAACGCGATTACCGCTGATGACCAGGATTTTCGCGGTCGCGCTCGGCATCCTCACCGCCATCGGCGGCTTCCTCGACATCGGCGATCTGGTCACCAACGCCGTGGTCGGCTCCCGGTTCGGGCTGGGCTTGGCCTGGGTGGTGGTCGTCGGTGTGATCGGAATCTGCCTGTATGCGCAAATGGCCGGCCGGGTGGCCGCGGTCAGCGGCCGCGCCACCTTCGAAATCATCCGCGAACGCCTCGGCCCGCGGATGGCCGCGGCGAATCTGAGCGCCTCCTTCTTCATCAACCTGATGACCGTGACCGCCGAGATCGGCGGTGTGGCGTTGGCCCTGCAACTGGCCACCGACGTGGGACCGCTGCTGTGGGTGCCGGTCGCCACCTTCGCCATCTGGATCGTGATTTGGCGGGTGCGCTTTTCCATCATGGAAAACGTCACCGGCCTGCTGGGCTTGTGCCTGATCATCTTCGCCGTCAGCCTGTTCGCATTGAAGCCCGACTGGGGACAGCTGGCCCACCAGGCGCTCGCGCCGGTGATTCCCGACACCGAGTCCGCCGCCACCTACTGGTATTACGCGATCGCGTTGTTCGGGGCCGCGATGACCCCCTATGAGGTGTTCTTCTTCTCCTCCGGCGCCGTCGAGGAAAAGTGGACGGTCAAGGATCTCGGCACTTCTCGACTCAACGTGCTGGTGGGTTTCCCCCTCGGCGGTGTGCTGTCGGTAGCGATCGCGGCGTGCGCCGCGGTGGTCCTGCTACCCGGCCAGATCGAGGTGACCTCACTGTCACAGATCACCATGCCGGTGCTGGAGGCCGGCGGCCAGCTGGCCTTGGCGTTCACCATCATCGGGATCGCCGCTGCGACATTCGGGGCCGCCCTGGAGACCACCCTGTCATCCGGATACACGCTGGCCCAGTTCTTCGGCTGGGCGTGGGGCAAATTCCGTCGCCCCGCCGACGCGGCCCGATTTCACGTGGTCATGCTGACCGTGGTGGTGGCCTGCGCCGCGGTGCTGTTCACCGGCGTCGACCCCATCCTGGTGACCGAATACTCGGTGGTGTTCTCCGCAATTGCGCTGCCATTGACCTACCTGCCGATCCTGATCGTGGCCAACGACCCCGGATACATGGGCGAATACGTCAACGGTCGCGCCCTCAACATCGCAGCGTCGATCTACCTCGTCATCATCCTCGCGGCCTCACTTGCCGCCATCCCCCTGATGATCGTGACCGGAGCCGGCCAATGAGTACCTCACGCAATGACTTCCCCGACGCACCCCGCCCACGGGGACGACTGGTCGACGCCCGCCTGCATCTGCTCGACCGTCAACTATTCGATGCCGACGAGGCGCCCATCGGCATCGTCGACGACCTCGACATCGACATCCCCATGAACACCGATGTCCCAGCCTCCGCACCCGCGCCGCGGGTGACCGGGATCCTGACCGGGCAGGTGCTGGCGACCAGAATCTTCGGCGGCCGGCCCCCGCGTTCCAAGCTGCAAGCGATTCCGTGGCGGCTGATCACCAAGATCGGCACAGTCGTCCAACTCAGCTCGGACGCAGAGGATTTCGACTCCCTGTGGCTGGAACGTTGGTTGCGCGACCACATTATTGGGCGCATCCCGGGGGGCCGCCATGCAGCTCAGTGAGATCCTCGAGCTGCCGGTGTGCGACGCCGCCGGCCGCCAGGTTGGCACCGTCGTCGATATCCGCTTGGCGATCGACGGCGACCTCGACGACCGACCCGATGAGCCGACACTGTTCGGGCTGATCATCAGCCCGCACACTCAATCGTCATATCTGGGCTACGAACGCTCCGACGCCCGCCGCCCGACACTGCTCGCGGCACTGCTGCGCTGGCGCCACCGCGACACCTTCCTGACGCTATGGCCCGACATCGCGCGCGTCAGCACCGACTCGGTCATGTTGCGGCAGGGCTTCCACCGCTACTCACCGGTGCTGCGCGACGATGACAACCGCTCGCCCGGCGAACACCAGAATCCCAGCTGAGCCCCACCAGGCTGCCGCTATCGCCTCGCATCAAAGCTCGCGGCCGCGACTCCATCCCGAACATGTCTTTGCTGGAGCGCATCTGGCCGGCACTGTTCGCACTCAATCTCACAGTCGACGGATTTCTTCTGCCAGTGTCAGTGGCGTTGGCATCTCTAGATCATGCTCAGGGGAACGAGATCGTGCCACCCGAGGACCCGCCGAGATGGATGAAGCGGGTCTCCTCGACGGTCACGGGTTGCCCTCCGGTGTGCGCGATTCGCCGCCCATGCAAAAGCGGAATGGTGGTGGGACGCTCGTGATGGTGTTGCATCATATGCAACAATTTTGGGCCTGATATGCGCAGGCCAGACCAATCCGTCGCGCGCCGTGATTCGAACCTTCCTGGTGGGCAGAGCTTTCCATCATCAGCTCTACTCCCACACGACTTCGTCGGGTTCCTTGCCCGCGCGCAGGCCTCGCCAACTCGGATGGCGAAGGTCGTCATCGGAGGTCCGTTCGCTGTAGCGGACCTCACCGACCATTTCCGAACGGACGAAGGTGACCCCCTTTGCGTCCTGAGTGGAAAGTCGAGCGTTGAACGGAGATTCGTCGGTTTCGAGCGGCTTCAGCATGTTCTTGAGCCTCGTCAACTCCTTCTCCGTGAAGCCCGTGCCCACGCGTCCGACGAACTGCAGACCGTGCCCGGCCGGGATGCCCAGCACCAGCGCGCCGATCCCGCTCGAGCGGCCGCTCTCGCCGCGCCGCCAGCCGCCGATCACTACTTCCTGCGTGTTCCAAATTTTGTCCTTGATCCACGACGTCGACCGACGCCCCGGCTGATAGGTGGAGTCGCGCTTCTTCGCCACGATGCCCTCCCACCGCCGCAAACGGGCATACTCCAGCGCCTCGGGTCCATCACCGGCCAGCAGATCCTTGATGATCAACCCTCCGCCGTCGGCGAGCGCCTTCAGAATTCTTCGGCGGTCGGAGTACTTGGCCTTCAGTAGCGATCGCCCGTCGAAGGAGAGGACGTCGAACGCCCAAAACTCCACCCGAGTGGACCGGGCGCGGTTTTGCATCTCGGAGAAGCTGGGCACGCCATGCTCGTCGAGAGCCACGGCTTCCCCGTCGAGGATCAGGTGGTGGTCGGCCAGATCGGCTGCCAGCGCCGCGAATTGAGGATACTCGGCGGTGACGTCGCGGCCGCGGCGTGATCGCAGGTTGAGCCGGCCGTGGTTGGCGTCGACCAATACCCGGTAGCCGTCCCACTTGGCCTCGAACGCCCACTGGGCGGCTTTCAGCGTCTGCACCGAGCCCGCGGTGGCCAGCATCGGTGCGAGATCGCTGGCCTGGGGGTCATTCTGCTCCTTCATGCGGTGCGCCAGCCAGTTCTTGCCGTTCGTCTGGATCAGCGCATACCGGCCGGAGATCTTCCTGCCGTGCAATTAGGGCATGCCCGCTTCGTCGACGACGGCAGGCGGCCCTGGGCGGGAAGAGCCATCCACGCTGGCGCGGACCACTCCAACGGCGTAGAACATATTCGTAGTACAATGTTGGTGTGAGTGAAGTATCGATACGAATGCTCAACCAGGAAACATCAAAGGTGTTGGCCCGTGTGAAGCGCGGCGAGGAGATCACTCTTACAGAGCGCGGCGAGGTGATCGCGCGCATAGTGCCCGCGCACGCCGGCCCTCTGGACGAGTTGATCAGTACCGGCAGGGTGCAGCCGGCGTCGGTGCGCGGCCCAGCGCCCCGACCAATGATTCCAATGCGTGGAGGTCCCGACGCTGGCACTCTGCTAGAGCGTATGCGTGCCGAGGAACGGTATTAGGCCGTGATTTACCTGGATACCTCGGCACTGGTCAAGCTCATTCGCGTCGAACCCGAGTCTGACGCCCTGGGCGACTGGCTAGATCAACACACCGAAATGCGGTGGATAACGTCGACTTTGGCCGAGGTCGAGCTAGCCAGGGCCATCCGCGCAATCGCCCCCGACGGGCTGCCTGCTGTGCCGTCGGTATTGGCCAGACTGGACCGCTTCGAGATCGACTCGGTCATTCGCGCCACTGCGGCGGCCTACCCAGACCCAGTCCTTCGCTCGCTGGACGCAATACACCTAGCCACTGCTCAAACCGCCGCATCGACTGCACCCTTGACGGCGCTGGTCACATATGACGATCGCCTCAGTGAGGCAGCCGACGGCCTGGGGATCACTGTCGCCGCCCCCGGCCGGACGCCGTGAAAGCGTGCGGTGTGGGTATTGAGCTGTCCTACCCCGAAAGGATCGTTTAACCACACAGAAGAACACGTTGCGCCAGGCACCTGACCCGAAACTGTGCACCCTGTTCATGCTGGCGTGACAACGTCGGCGTTGACCGATGTTGCCGGGGGATCACGTTCTGGTGATGGGCCGCTACCTGGTACTCGGTTTATGGTGCGAGGCATGGCAACTCGACGAGTTGGCTGCCGACGAAAGCGGTTCGGGCCGCGTCTGGAAGGACAGTGCGCGCAGGTGCTGAGCCCGGCGGCCGGTAACGCATCGCTGGCGCCGTCCTAAAGCGGTTCGGGCGCGCGTCCATTCCTCGGTCTGGGTGAGCCACAGCAGATATCCAAGCGCGGGCAGCACGATGACGGCGGCCACCAGCAGTCCAGCCAGCGCGGCCTCGGCGCCAGCGGCGTCGGCGATGGTGACCTTGTCTACCAGCATCCCGGGGTACTGGCCGACGCCCCACCCGGTGAGACGGCGGCGACGGTAAGGGTCTGGAGCCGCAGGCGTTGCGCGAGGGCGGTGTCGCCGGCGCGGGCGGCGTCCGCGGTTAGGAACACACCGGCCAGGAAGATGCAGGTGGCCACGGCTAGAACGCCGCCGGCAACTGGATACCGGCCACTTCGGGCGCCCTCTTTTCCATGCGTTGACACCGCGCAGTCGAGGTGGCCTTGCCGTAAGCCGCAGCACCGTCGAGCCTCCGTCAGCCCGCTTCGGGCAGGACCGAAATCCATCCACCCCAGACGGCGACGATGTTGGACGCATTGATGACCTGGTCCGACCGGCACTCGAAGTAGCTAGCACGCTGATGACCGTGATTCGCAAGGGCCAGCCCTCTGGGTGCGGCTTCGCGACGATTCTGGGCGGCTGACCGAGTTGACCAGGGCCAGCGGCGTGCGTGCAAGTGGCGGCTTCGAAGCGAACGCTGAGATGCAGGCACGGTACCTCGGTCCAGGCGGGGATCTGGCGAAGGGCCGAGGTACGGCGTTCAATACCGGCGACGGTCTTCAAGTGACCGGCATCGTCCGCTTGCCGCGTTTGTCCGCCGTTTCAGCGGGTATCTCGTTGCCGCCGGTCAGCCAGTTCAGCGCTGGCAATCGGCGACATTTGGAACGCGCGCCAAGGACGTGCAGTGGTCTGTCCCGCGTTGGTTTAGGGCAAATAGGTTGGGGCGGAGAACATGCGAACGAGGAGGAGTAATGACAACAGCACACGAGCACGACCTCATCGACGACATCATCACTGATCACCGCGAGGTCGAAGCGGTATTCAACCAGATCCAGGCTGGCGGCGACGACGGCAAGCGCGACCTTGTCGAACATGTCATCACCGAGCTGGTGCGTCACTCGGTGGCTGAAGAACAATACCTGTATCCCACAGTTCGTCACGTGCTGCCGAACGGTGATGAGCTGGCAGATCACGAGCTCAAAGAGCATGCCGAGGCCGAAGAGGTCATGAAAGCCATCGAGAAGACCGATGCGCAAGACCCGAAGTTCGATGAGCTGGTGGGAAAGCTCATTGAAGACATTCGCCACCACGTTCAAGAGGAAGAAAGCGACCTGCTGCCGAAGTTGCGGACCGCTTGTGATGCCGCGGAGCTGGACGAACTCGGCGAAAAATTTGAAACCAGCAAGAGGATGGCCCCGACCCGGCCGCATCCGTGGGCGCCGGACCACCCGCCGGCCAACAAAATCCTTGGTCCCGGTGTGGGTCTCATCGACCGTATGCGCGATGCGATTACCGGCCGCAACACCTGATCTCGGGTCCGCCTCTGCTCGTCTGGATGAGGACGGGGCGGTACGGCGCCGACATGCCGACCGACTGTTGGGTCACGCGATCGTCGTGTCGGTCAGGCGACGACTCGGAAGTGGTGCAGCTTCGGATCGCTCGGATCCGGCAGTGTCATGCCGGCATCGGCTCCCGACCGCAGATAGGCGATCACGGCGTCGTTGAGTTTCTCTCCCGGTAGGACGGCGGGAACGCCCGGCGGATACGGCGTGATCTGCTCGGCGGAGACTCGGCCCGCTGCCTGCTCGGCAGGAACCATCTCGGTGGCACCGAAGAAGGCGTCGCGGGGCAGCATGACGGTGTCCAACTCGAGTTCGCCGGGGGACGGCAGCTCGATCCGGGGCGGCCTCTCGAACTCGCGAGCGGCCTGACGCCAATCGCTCAGCGCACTGATCAGCCGCTCCACCGTGTGGTCGTCATCGGCGAACGAGATCGTTGCCACCATCCGGCGGTGGTCGCCGACGTGCAGGTCGAGCTGGCGGTGCTCACGGATCCAGTCCACCCCCTGGTAGCCCGACGTACCGGTGGTTTCGATGTCCATGACGATCTGCAGACGATCAAGGTCATGAGAGGCTTGCTCTCCCAACAGTTCTCGGTCGAGCACCTCGACGTCGGGGATTTCCTCGATACGTTCGCGGACCTGGTGTGTACGTGTCAGTGCAGCATCCAACAGGTCGTGGCCTCGCTCGACCATCTGTCGACGCCACGCGTCCAGTGCGGCGTAGACCATCACGTTCGGGCTCGTGGTCATCAGCAGATCGGCGCACTTGGACAGTCGGTCGGCGTCCACGAGGTCGCCTTGAAGGTGAAACACCGAAGACTGTTCGAACGCCGCTCCCATCTTGTGCACGCTGACCACACATACATCGGCGCCGGCATCCATCGCCCACGTTGGAAGATCCTCGTGGAACGGCAGGTGAGCGCCCCACGCCTCGTCGACGATCAGCGGCTTCCCGCGTTGATGACAGATCTCGGTGATCGCCGCCAGGTCCGCGCACGTACCGTACGGGCTCGGACTGACTATCAATGCCCCCGCCGCGTCGGGGTACTTCTCCCATGCCTGCCGCACCTGATCGGGTGACGGTGGATGGGCGAAGTGACGGTCGGCGTCCCACTGCGGCGAGATCCACTGTGGCTGCACACCGGACAAGATGAGCCCCGCCACCACCGACTTGTGACTGTCACGGCCCAGCAGCAGGCCGCCGTCGGATCCGCCGGCCACCGCCATCATCGCGGCCTTCACCGACAGGGAACTTCCGCATGTCGAGAAGAACGCCGTTTGCGCGCCTACCGCCTCGGCCATCAAGTCCTCGGCCGCTGTCAGATAGCCACCGCGTGACATCCGGTCGTCCAAGCCACCCGAGGCCAGGACGTCGTCGCGGAACGCGTCCTTGCCCAACACGGCCAGTGCCCGCTCGTCTGCTCCTCTGCCCTGCCGATGACCCGGCGGACTGAAGCCGTACCGCTCGCTTCGGTGATAGTCGGCCAAGGCATCCAGCACCGGTGTTTCCTCCTGCTTCATCTGCAGGGCTTACCCCTGTGCACGGCGGCTAAATCAGACGCGGTTCGTCCCGCGGATCGTGTGAAGGAGTCCGCATGCCACTACGCGACGACGACTCGATGGTCGTGCCGGCGCCGCGGATCATGACACCGGTGTATTGCATGGACGATCGCGCCGCCATCACCGCACTGCTTCATGCCGCTCGGCGGTTGTCTGAACAGGGCGATCCGCCCGCTGGCGATGTCTACCTGGTGTTCACGACCGACGAAGTAATTGGCGGCATCGGTGGGGCCTATGCCAATCTCACGCTGCCCGGCGATCTCACCACCGCTCTGGAGGTGGGCCCTGCCGAGGCGGAGTACGCCACCATCTGCTCGGCGACCCGATAATCGCCTACAGCGCCGAACGCGTGTACGACAAAAGGGTCGTCTACTGACTTACTGACGGCCATCGCCACGGAGCGGGATTGTCACTCAAGCAGCGGTACTCGGTGCCTTCGAGTCCGATGCGTCGTACTCCAAGGTCGCTGGCTCATCACCGTGGGCGGGCCTGCTGTGCTTGCCTACCTTGAACATGCACGGGTACGCAGTCATCAAGCGCGACGCGATCGATGCGATGACTGATACGCTCGACCTGCCACCTGACGACCGCCCTTTCGGTTGCGAGGTCATTGCCCCACTGAAATTCGCTCAGCGCCTCTGGTGAGCCGGTTATCCGTATCCGATTGCGCAACAGCCCTCTTGGCTAATCGCTCGGCGCGGACGCCGAACACGATCACGGCAGTCAGGATCAGTTCGCCAACAGCGCGGGGGGATCGTCCACTCCAAGGTCTGAGCCTCCATGGCGGCCTTGCGTGGGCGAACCGAAAGCGCAGCCGAGCAGGGAAAGGGGTGAACTGCAACCGTCTACGGGGCGACAATCAACTCAGGAGTTCCATTTGGAACATCGGCAGGTGAATGCGAAAGACGCGCCTGCCGAGGCACACTGACACCGTGGCCGCCGCGTTCACCTGCACGCATTGCAATGCGATGCCCGAGCAGGTCGTCGACGGCGGAGCCACGATCGCGATCGTCCGCCACGAACTCGGCTGCCCGACGCTGATGGCTCAGATCCGCACACGCTGGCGTCCCGCGCTGCGCTGAGCGACTGACTCGGCCCAGCCATCCCCCGGCAAACGGGGTATATGGTGAGGTACCAGCTGACTGCGACGAGATTGCGCCGGACGTCGTCTGTAGGCAATGAGTGGCCAATCCTCGCGTTGAGCAGCAGCGCCCGCCTCGCATCGCTGAATACACGCCGTCACGAACCGACCCGTGTGTATTGCGGAAACCGTGCTGCCCAGACCCTGCCAGCTCGGCGGCTAAACAGGGGCCGGACTGCAGCAACGTGAGGATTTCCGCCCGGGAAGCAGGCCGCTGTGCCAACCAGAGAACCCGGCAACGACGACACAACGGTCGACCGGTCCCCTCCAACCAATGACAATCACGCCGCCACCGACGGTCAAGCAGTCGGCGCCCTCGACAAGGCGCTGCTGGGCGGAGCACCGCAAACTGTTGGACGATTCGAATACCGCTACGACAGCGACACCTGGACATGGTCAGACACCGTCGCCCGCCTCCACGGCTACGAACCCGGCGAAGTCGAACCCACCACCGACCTCGTTCTGAGTCACAAACATCCCGACGACCTCGCCGAAGTCAAAAGTCTTCTACGGCAATCGGAAGCACCGTTCGGCAGCCGCCACCGCATCCGCACGACGACCGGAGACATCCGCAACGTGGTCGTCGTCGGCGCCGCTGTCACCGATGCCGACGGGCGGATCACGGCCACCCGCGGCTTCTACGTCGACATCACCGCCGCCTTCAATACCGACCTTCAGCATTCGATCACCAATGAACTACAGGTCATCGTCCCTCAACGAGAAATCATCGAACAGGCCAAGGGCATGCTGATGGTGACCTACCAAGTCAGCGCAGACGCAGCGTTCTCGGGATCCTGAGATGGCGATCCCAAGAACACAACGTCAAGCTCGCAACAATCGCCGAGCAACTCGTCGCTGACTTGCCGGTCCTACACAGTGGTCACCCCGCGCTGCGCGCACCTGTCGACCACTACCTCATGACCGGCGCAACGCGAAACGGCAGACCGAACCCCAGCTAGCGGATACCGACGGCTCCGACAATGCCCTGGTGGCGTCTTGTCTTGCCGATGGGGCAGATCGTCTATACCGGATTGAGAGGAAGTCGGGCTGGTCCATCATCGCGCAGTCACGAAAAGTGTTGCTGGGCAATGTTATTCGCGTTCAGTACTGTCGTGAAACGCACTGCTACACAGCGTGATTCACGCTCGGTGGGCCGTGGCGCCGGCGAACCCTTGACCCCACGTAACAAACGAGAGCCGAACGTCATGTCGCTTCGGCCCCAACCTTCGAGATTTCCGACGGGGTGAGATGCGTGGCAGCAGTGTCTTTCGCCTGTCCGAACCGCACGAACATTGTTGCTGTGCAAGGTCGGCACCGTTCGACACTTCACCGAGGTTGGAGGTGAAGCTCACAACTGCTGCAATTGACCCGTCCCCGGCATCTTCGGGGACTCTCCGGGACGGCAACACAGTTGGAGACGTCAACTATTTCGACGCAGAAATGCGCCTCGGAGGTGCAGTGTTTCTGGCGGTTCCCCGTAGATAGCCGCCAAATGAATTGGGACCGATTACGACCCATGCGTGACACCTATCCCCAAATCGGGGACAATTCGGGTAGCGACGCGAGGCGCCGACTTCACGCTCCGCGCCACGGGTCGCATTCCTATTCGGACTGCACTGAGTGCGAGAGGTCGGAAAATGGCCATCAGCGGAAAACAGGTTGTCAACACTGACGTTCGAACTCTGGAATGCGACGCCGCGAAAATGGCCCAAGCCATCTCCCGATGGATCTACACACTCACCCTCGCGGGCACCGCCGCCGTCGCAGGCATCGAGTTCGACTCACGCCACGGCGACCGATTGCACATGTGGGCGCTCTACGAACGCGTCGGCGACCCCGCAAAGAATGACGGTTCGCGTGGTGTCCATCGCCGGGCGGACGATTAGTACCACTCCCCCGCCGGGGAACCGATGGCTCGGGCCGCAACAGCGCTCTAGCTGTCAGATCCGACGTTACGTCAACCTAGCGCGAAAACCGCTGTCCCACAATCGATTATCATTCGTCGTCGTCGTCGTGACAACACCGCTTGGTCGTAGTGGAGTTGGCGGTTGTCGCAATAAACCTGGCGCGGGCCAGTATGTCCGCCAAATATCCAGTCGACCTCGCGACCTGCGGCCAGGCTGTGAGCAGACTCTGCGGCCTCGACGGTCTAGGCAAGCAGAACGGCGATGTGGTGGGCCCGGCTCCGCCAGTGACGCGACGGGCGCACGATCGCGCTTGCACGCGATGCCGAGCGTCGTCGGCGCCTTAATCGCCCAGCCGACCGAACCATCACGAGAGGCCGCAAGCCGGTGGTTCCACGGTTCGGATGCGCGAGCCACCACTCCCGCAGCGGGGGACCGATCAGGTCGGTGTCCCCCGTTCTGCCACACTTTTCGACTAGCTTTCGACTGTCCTGTCTCCATACAGCTTTATGTCGGGTTACATCCGTATGGTGACCGCGTCATCAACGCCCAGCGGGAGAAATGTGCCCCCGCCGAAGCGGCGGCCGATCTGGTCGACGCTCGGCATGACCGTCGGGCTCGGCATCGGACGCATTTTCGACCAGTCGGGACTGAGCATCGCGATGGGCATGCGAACATCAGCAGGCGGTCGGCGAACCGGTCCCCGCGAAGGAACTCGAGGTACTTCGGCTTCTCGCCACGCCGATGTCGCGGCGCGACATTGCCGTCCGGCTATACGTTTCGCCTAGCACCGTGAAAACCCATCAGCGTGTCTCTATCGCAGGCTCGGAGTCGCCGACAGGACACGGCGCGAAACGCGGCCGCGAGCTCGGCATCCTTTAACCGCCGGCCCAGTGCCTTGCAGCGCAGTGCGGATTCATCGAGGCAAATCACCCGGGCGAATCGGCGGGTCGGATGAGGACAACCCACCCGGCTCTCACCGACGGTGGGGTCGTGGCACATGCGGCATCGGCCCCAAGCGGCTTCCCACATCGCGGTTCGAGGAAGTTCACCGCGACGTCATTGTGCTGGCTGCTGGCCCGTCGGGAGCACCAGGGACCGGCCGCGCTCACTGGCCAAAAGCGGACTCGAAGCCAGGCCGCATACCGACACCGGGATCAGCCGCCACCCACCGGTTCAAGGAAGTTCACATTCTGCCGTTGGTCTCCGGTCAAGCCCTGCTTTGGTTTTCGGCCCAAATCCATCCCATTCCGAGGATGGGGCGGTGATCCAGCGCCGATCAATGATGCATTACCCGAGTCGCCAACGCGAGTGCTGTCGGATCGTTGAGAAGGATCACAGTGAGTGAGCAAAGCCTGCATGAGGCCGACACAGACAGCGCCGAAGCCCGTAACAGGGCCGATATCGCCCCCATACCAACAAGATTGAGCGCCAGTGTGCGACGACACACCGCCCGACGGAGTTCATCACAGTCGGTGGTCGGGGCCGGCAAGCCCGACCACATGGTCCGCAACTCCGCGTCCGCCTTGCGGCCGGTCGAGATCGTGGACCGAATCGGCGCAGCCGGGCCCAGCCAGGCGTTTCTCACACCGGCCAGGCTGGCAGCATTCATCGCCGCGGCCGAAGAGGGCACGTTCTCGGCCGCCGCGCGCCGGCTCGACGTCAGCCAGCCGGCCCTGTCACAAGCGGTCACCGCCCTGGAACGCCAACTCGGTGTGCAGCTGCTGGTGCGCAGCAGCACCGGCGTCCGAACCACCGAAGCCGGCATCACCCTGCTGGCAGAGGCCCGCGCCATCCTGGTGCGCCACGACCAGATGGTGCGCACCATGACCGCCGCTGCCGCCGACTCCACCGGTGTCATCCAACCGGGCATCCCCGGTGAACTGGCCTGCGATCTGTTTCGCATGGTCGCCCGATTGGCCGCCGAGCACCCGGGCACGCGCGTGATACCGCGTCACCTGGCGATGGCGGCACAACTGGCCAGCCTGCGCCGCGGGGACCTCGACGTCTCGTTGATGCCCGAGCACGCGCCGAACCCAATTCGACACCATGCTGGTGGCCCATGAAAATCTCGGCATCCTTCTGGCCGGTGACCTCGCCGTTCGACTCGCTGGCCCCGAACGTATCCACCTCAACGACCTGGCCGGACTGCAGTGGATCGGTTTCCGTCGCTCAGGCAGCCCCGCCTGGTACGACGAGCTGGCAGCCACCCTGCGCAGCCACGGCATCGACGCCGGTGATCACACAGACGGCGAAAACTTCCTCACCGCGCTCAGCGCCAGCCAGGCCTTTGCGTTTTCGTCCCAGGAGTGGGCCCACCCGATCCCCGAGACTGTGGTGTGGTGCCCCCTTGCTGGTAGCCCGGTGGTGCGCCGCATCTGGGCGGTGTGGCCGGCCGAGTGCCGCAACCGCGACGTCGCCCACCTGATCGCCGCCTTCGAATGGTGCACGACAGATTCGGCCTAGCCAGCACATGCAGAGGAGCCACAATGAAAATCGAGCAGCCTTTTCGCCGCGTACCGAGATCGGCTACTTTCGTGGCCCGCGTGGGGCGAAACCGTGGCCTGGACGGCAACAAGCGCCACCGCGGGCCCGACGGGCTCGCGACGGACCAGGTCCGTCCGCGCGTTGTCGACTGCTTGGCCGGACTGCTCGCCAGCATCACCGCCCTCGCGGCGCTGACCGCCCTGGCCGTCGTCCGCAGCGCCCTCGTTCCGGGGTCGTCCGTCCTGGTGCTCTACCTGCTGGTGATCGTGTCGACTGCCATTCTGTGTGGTATCAGGCTTGCGGGCGTCATCGCCGTGTTGGGTGCGGCGGTCTACGACTATCTTTTCACTCCTCCCCTTTACTCCTTCAACATCTCCGATCCCCAGAACGTGATCGCGTTGGGCATCTTCCTGACCGCGGCGCTCGTCGTGGGAAATCTCGCGGCACGGATGCGGCAAGCGGCGCGGGATTCGGCGCGACTATATGAGACGCAGTCCGCGTTGTTGCGGGTGGCGACGCGAGCGGCACAGTCAAATCCGCCGGCACCGGTCGTCGACGTCGTGTGTCGGGAACTGGGTCCGCTCTGCAGGGCCGACCTTGGCTGAGCTGTCCGGCTCACGGGCACGGGTGGTCGCCGCGGCGGACGAGGTGCGGCGGCGCCTCGGCCGCGACCTGCATGACGGAGTCCAGCAACGGCTCGTCTCGGTCGGGCTCAAATTGCGCCTGGCTTGCGACGCGGTGCCCGCGGAACTGTCAACGCTGCACGCAAACCTGTGGCAGCTGAGCGAGGAGTTCAACCAAGCACAAGAAGAGCTGCGCGAACTGGCACGTGGTCTTCACCCGTCGATTCTTTCCACGGCTGGCCTGGTGCCGGCGCTTCGGACGTTGGCGCGGCGCTCAGCCGTCCCCATGACGCTGCACGTCAACACTGAGGCCAGGTATCCCGCGCCACTGGAGCTAACGGCGTTTTACGTGGTTTCCGAGGCGCTCACCAACACGATCAAGCATGCCAACGCATCGTGGGTAGAGGTCGTCGTTGAGGATCGCGACACCGCGTTGGTGGCGTCCATCCGCGATGACGGCGGTGGCGGAGCGGACCCGCGAAGCGGGTCGGGTCTGATCGGGTTGCGCGACCGGGTTGAGGCGATCGGCGGCTCCATGCAGATCACCAGCCCCGTCGCCGCCGGCACAACTATCCGCATTTCGCTGCCAATCGATCAGATCGACGGCGCTGCATCTGATGGTCGCCGCATCTCCTATCTCGACGCCGGCCGGGAGCACCGAGTGGAGCGAGGATGCCCACTCGGTGCCGACTATCACGAGCAGATTGGCTTCTCACGTGATTCGGCTGATCCGGTGGCGGGTAGCATCAAATAATCACTCTCACAGCTCTTTGCGTCGGATTTGTCGGCGCCTATGCCATGGCCGCAAAGTTTGAATACCGCGGCGTGGATCGAGATCCGCAGGGCTGGCTTCGCGGCGGCGACGCTCAATGACCACGCCGCCGCATGGCCTTCACATAGAACCATACCAGGTAGCTGCAGCCAGGCACTTTGGTCACTGTCACATCATGACGGCGAAACATATTGCGGCGCAACTTGCCTCACGACCGCGAATCATATCTTCCTCTAGCCTGATCTTTCGTGAGGGGAGTTGATTGGGGGCTGGTTTTGTTGGGTGGCCGGTTTCCGGTGTCGGGCATGGGTGGTCTTCGGCGCTGTGTCGCCGGTTGTCTTGGTCCTTGCTCGGTGGTGCTGAGGTGTTGAGTTCAGTCGAGGGCTGCGAGGTTTCGCTGTCCGTTGGTCAGTAGTGCACAGTGCGAAACTCAAAGGCCACCAGTACGTCATAGGTCGTAACAAAGCTCCCGGCACTCCTCGACGCTTTCGCACCGTCGACGTGCAGGATCGGTCGTCAATCAGCGACCGATTGCGTACCGTAGCTTCCCTACAGATTGATGGCCTTCTCGGTTAAAGCGTGGAAGCATTCCTGTAGCCCTTCACCGAGTGTGGGATGGGTGTGGACGTTTCGTGCCAGTTCGGTGGCGGTGAGATCCCACAGCTGCGCCAGCGTCAACTCGGGGAGGAGTTCACTGACTTCGCTGCCCACCATATGCGCTCCCAGGAGCTCACCATGCGCCTCGTCGGCAACCATTTTGATGAAACCGCCGCGTTCACCCAGTCCGTGGGCTTTGGCGCCACTCAGCGACTCCTGCCCGATCCAGGCCGATCGCACATCGTCGCGTGGGGCGAACAATCCCGCAGTAATCACCCGGGTGAACCAGCCACAGGGATGATGACAACTCACCCCGCGTGGCGGAAACCTCGTGGAGGTCCGCCTTCGGCCAGCCATGACCACAGCGGCACAACGAAGGCCCGGCCGCCCCACGTGGTGGCGACCGGATCGAAGACCAAACGCAGAGAAGCAACGGCCTCCGCCGCCATTGACGAAATCCGGGAAGGTAACCAGGGCATGCGTTCAGACCTCAAAGCCGAGTCCCCCGCACAGGATCGAATTCCCACCGCGATATCGGCCGGTTCGTCATCGCGGGCGCCGAGTTCGGTGGACGTGTCGATGACCTCGGATGCGGACATGGCGGGGTTGCCGGCCATTGCGGCAGATGTGTGTTCGACGGGTCATGAACGCACCATGACATTGGTCGAGTCGGGCTGCGGGGAAAACCATTCGGCGATCGAACGGATCCTCTACGCGGTCATGTCAAGCCGGATAGCGTTGCCGGTGGCGATATTCGATAGGCTGACCCGCTGGCCAGACAGGTACGTCGGCTGCCCAGAAGAGCCGCGTGAGCACCATGCTTGCTGAGATTCGGGCACGGCAGTGCCAGCCGGTTCCATTGCGCACCCAACGGGCGCAGCGGCGAAATACGGCGCACGCTGCGCCTGCGTACAGCATTAGCGTCGCGTGAGGAAGGCACATACTTGCCGGGAAGCACTGCGCGCCGACGCGGCAGGCCATCGCGCACACCCGCAATTCTTACGCGCGCGCAACATACGCATCCACCCCCACGCTGGGAGCCGCGCTCCAAGAACGCCTCCACGACATCAAAATTTCGCGTCGACAGTGAACGGCTCCGTGCGAGCGAAATACGCTGTACTAGCGGCAATCTCATACCGCGGCGTCGCCGGCCGGCGATCCATCCGATTCAGCGTTACGCGTTGACGCAGGGCGCAGGCCGGGTTCGTGACATCATCATCGTCGGGTCAGGTCCCGCCGGCTACACCGCGGCCATCTACGCCGCACGAGCAGGACTCGACACCCTGGTCGTCGAGGGCCACGTGCGCGGCGGTGCCCTGATGGCCGCGGGGCAGATCGACAATTACCCCGGCTTTTCTCAGCCCATGTGCGGACCCAGCTTCGCTCGAGCGATGCGGGCACAAGCACACCGATTCGGCGCCGAGTTCCACGCCGGCGACGTCGCCGGAGTCGATCTCGACGGTGAGGTCAAGTCGGTCGCGGTCAACGAGGACCTGCGTCATGCCTCCGCGCTGATCCTCGCGATGGGCGCAGTCAACCGGCCCCTCGGCGTGCCCGGGGAGCGTGAGCTGCGAGGCTATGGAGTCAGCGTCAGCGCCAAACGCGACGGTGACCAGTTCGCCGGCCGCGAGGTCGCCGTGGTCGGCGGCGGCGATGCCGCCACCGAGGAGGCAATGTTTCTTGCGCCGCTGGCCAGCCGTGTGATCCTCATCCACCGCCGGCCCCGACTGCGCGCATCGACTGCCATGGTTGCCCGGCTGCGCGCTCAGCCCAACGTCGTCGTCCTGAACTGCACCGAAGTGCTCGCTGTAAAAGGCCGACACCATGTCACCGGGCTGCGTGTACGCGGGCCGCGCACCGCCGCCGAGTACGACATCGACGTAGCCGCGGTGTTCGTCGCCATCGGTCAGACTCCTCGCTCTGATCTGCTGATGGGACTAGTTGACCTCGACGCCCGCGGGTACGTCCAGACCCGCGGCCAGGGCACTCACACTTTTGTCGATGGCGTTTTCGCCGCCGGCGACCTGATCGACGGCCGGTACCGCCAAGCGGTCACCGCCGCCGCCACCGGTTGCCAAGCCGCACTCGACGCGCAACGCTGGCTCACCCAATCACACACCGGCACAACCAATGACACTCTCAGAAAAGGAGCCCAATGATGAACCAGCATCCCATCACTGTCACCGACGCCTCATTTACGGCCGACGTCCTCGACAGTGCCACACCCGTACTGGTGGACTTCTGGGCCCCATGGTGTGGACCCTGCCGCGCCGTGGCACCAGTGCTCGAACAAATCGCCGCCGAAAACGTCGAACGCCTCACCGTGGCCAAGCTCGACGTTGACGCTAACCCGCTGACCGCTCAGCAGTACCAGGTGGTGTCCATCCCCACCCTGATCGTGTTCAAGGCTGGCGAACCCGTTGCCCGCATGGTGGGCGCGCGGGGAAAATCGGCGCTCCTCGGCGAACTCAGCGACTATCTCTGACACCCTCCGCAGAAGCTTTGGCCCCGAAATCAACAGAGCCCCGAGTCCCGTCGGCAATCCCCCGAGCGACCCCACGGGAAGGTCGACATTCCGACGCCGCGCCGGCCTCTCACCCGGGTGAATGACGTAGTGGGGCGAGGACAGCCCACCCCACCGCGCGGCATGCTCATTGCCGGGAGCCGGCGCAGCGGTCTCCGGTGTCCCAATGGGGCAGCGGACCGCGCTACGCGGCATCGCCAAGATGGGGAATGGAGACCACACACTTATGGGGAATTCCGAGTTCGATGACGTGACAGCTCATCTGCTTGAACCAGAAGAAAGCCTGGACTCTGAAGAGACCGGTATCGACCTGGACGAAGGCTATTCACCCCCGGAACGTCCGCGAGAACTGGGGGCCTGGGGGCTGACCGCCAGTGAAGCGCGCACCCATGAAAGTCTGGCGCGCCGGCTGGCCCGTGAGGTGCCCAACGTGACCGACCGGTGGGACGGCGACGGGATCGGCGACAGCGCCGACAGCGATGGCGAGCCCATCGACGATCAGGTCGGCGACACCCGCGCAGGTCGGCTCGTCGCCTTCGGGGCCGATCCCACGGATCCCACTACCGATTACCGCGCCCACGACATAGGGATCGACGGCGGCGCCGCCTCGGCGGAGGAAGCGGCCATGCATATCATCACCGAAGACGACATCGCCAGCCAACGATGGAGACTCCTATGACTTCGCCATTTGACCTACGGGCCAGGATTCTCGCGGCGCTCGTCATGGTCGCGCTGCCTGTCGCTCTGGGGTAGTCCGTAGCCGTGGAAGCTGTTCAGTAGGAATTCAATCGATGAGGCGCTGCCGCCGGGTGCACAGACCGGCTGGTTCGGACAGTTCACCAGTCGCATACACGGAACCAGCGGCACTGTCGGCTCGTGCCTTTTCTCGACGGCCGACGAATTTCGCAGGTCGAGAGTCGGTCACGCAGGACCCGCGGCTACGTGTACGCCGCATTGATGCACGAGTAATCACTTGACGGCGGTAGCCGGTTTCGACGGTTTGGCCGCAGCCCGCACATCAACCGGAGGACTCTGCGCGCTAACCGTGGTCACGGCCTCGGTCTGTCCTCACCCGGGTGATTGACGCCGCTGGGTGAAGACATTTCACCCCGAGGCGCGCGAGCCTTGACTTCCGACAGACCTGCGCGGCGATGGCCGATTGCTTTGGCGCCACCCGGCCAAACGTTCAGCACGTCGTAGCAGGTGACGATATCCGGGCAAGGGGACTCACCGATGGGCGCAGAGTTCGATGGTAAGAAGATCATTGTCGTCGGTGGTAGTGCCGGCATGGGACGTCAAGCCGCGCTCGACGTCATCGATCGCGGTGGCAGCGCGGTGATCGTTGGACGCTCGAAAGGTCGTGTCGATGACACTGTGGCCGAGCTGACCGACCGGCGGGGTCAAGCCTGGGGGATCGCTGCCGAGCTGACCGACCGATCCGCGGTTGCCGATGTCCAGCGCGCACTATCTGAGCACCACGGCGATGCAACGCTGATGGTCAACGCGGCCGGCTACTTCATCCCAAAACCATTCCTGGACTATGACGCCCAGGTCTACGACTCTTATCTCGATCTGAACTACGCGCTGTTCTTTCTCACCCAGAGCGTGGTCGCGGGCATGATCACCAACGGTGCGGGTGGTTCGATCGTCAATATCGGCGCCATGTGGGCGCATCAGGCCATCGGTGCGACGCCGTCGTCGGTCTACTCGATGCAGAAGGCGGGGCTACACGCCCTCACCCACAATCTGGCCATCGAACTGGCCGGCCATCAGATCCGCGTCAACGCGGTTGCACCGGCTGTGGTGAAGACACCTCTCTACGAACGGTTCATCGCCAAGGACGAGATCGATGCCACGCTGGCGACGTTCGCGCCGCTTCATCCCCTGGGCCGCGTTGGTACCCCCACTGACGTGGCCAACGCCATCACCTTTCTGCTCTCCGAAGATTCAAGCTGGATCACCGGCACGATTCTCAATGTTGATGGCGGCGTCATGGCCGGCCGCAATTAGCCCACTGCCATACCGGCGGGAAACAAACCCCGCACCCACCACCAGGAGTACCTGTGTTGCGCGACTACCACAAGAATCCGGCCGCGGTTGACGCGTTGAGCTCCGAGCAGTATTACGTGACCCAGGAAAGCGGCACCGAGCGACCCTTCACCGGCGAATACGTCGACAACCACGAGCCGGGCATCTACGTCGACGTGGTATCGGGTGAACCGCTGTTCGCTTCGGTCGACAAGTTCGACAGCGCTACCGGCTGGCCGAGTTTCACCAAGCCGCTCGATGGTGACAACATCGTCGAGAAGTCCGATGGTCGGCACTTCATGGTGCGCACCGAAGTGCGCTCACGCCACGGCGACAGCCACCTTGGGCATGTTTTCATCGACGGACCCCCGTCCGCGGGCGGGGTGCGCTACTGCATCAATTCCGCGGCGCTGCGCTTCATCCACCGCGACAACCTCGAGGCCGAGGGTTACCGGCACTACCTGAGCCTCTTCGAAACCGCGAATGATTCAGCACAACACACTGATTCCGAACACATCCGGCAGCGTCGATGACCACCCAGACAGCGATTCCCGCGGGCGGGTGTTTCTGGGGCATCCAGGACCTCATCTGCCTGCTGCCCGGTGTGGAATCGACCCGGGTCGGTTATACCGGCGGCCAAAACGAGCACCCGACCTACCGTAACCATCCCGGTCACGCCGAGGCGATCGAGATCAGCTACGACCCCAGCAACACTGATTACCGTGCCTTGTTGGAATTCTTCTTCCAGATCCATGACCCGACCACAAAGAACCGCCAGGGCAACGACGTCGGCACCAGCTACCGCTCGGCGATCTTCTATCTCGACCACGATCAGCAGCGCATCGCGCGCGACACCATCGCCGATGTCGACGCAGCGGGGCGGTGGCCCGGAGCGGTGGTCACCGAGGTCACGCCGGCCAGCGACTTCTGGGAAGCCGAGCCAGAACACCAGGACTACCTGCAGCGCAACCCCGGCGGCTACACCTGCCACTACGTGCGGCCAGAATGGAAACTCTGTTCCGGCAGCGGATCTGGCGGCACGAAGCGCACCACGGTTGAGTCGAGCCGCGATGAATGAGCGCCACCCTGCGCGGCGTCACGGCATGTCGGCGCGCGATCGGCAGATGCTGACCGCCGCGTACACGCCGGTCGTCGTTTTCGGCGCCGTGCTGATCGCCGTGGGAATCTCGCGGACATGTCGACACCAGCCGCAGGCGGGTCGGCGATGACGCAGAACACCATCCTTGAGGCGCTGTCAGCGGCGGGGGCGTCGGTCTGGTTGGATGACCTTTTCCGTGACCGCCTGACATCGGGCACCTTGCAGCAGCTGATCGACACCAGAAGTGTTGTTGGCGTCACCACCAACCCGTCGCTCTTTCAACACGCGATCGCCCACGACCCCGCCTACACGCGGCAGCTCACCGAATTGGCCGAACACGGCGCCGACGCCGATTCGGCGATCCGCACCGTCACTACCGACGATGTGCGGACGGCCTGCGACGTCCTGCGCCCGCAGTGGGAAGCCTCCACACGTGTTCATCAAGATTCCCGCCACGACGGCCGGGATGCCGGCCATCACCGCCACAGTGGCCGAGAGGCATTTCAGTCAACGTGACGCTCATCTTCTCCGTGAAACGTCACCGCCAGGTGATGGATGCTTATCTGGCCGGGCTGGAAGCCGCGCAGAATGCCGGACGGGATCTCACCAAAATCCATTCGGTGGCGTCGCTGTTCGTCTCCCGGGTCGACACCGAAATCGATCAGCGTCTGGAAGCGATCGGCACCGATGCCGCTAGGGCGCTGCGCGGACGGGCGGCAATCGCCAATGCGCGCCTGGCCTATGCGGCCTACCAGGACGTGTTCGAGGCCGGGGCACGCTATGCCGCACTCAGCTACGCCGACGCCCACGTGCAGCGGCCGCTGTGGGCATCCACCGGGGTGAAAAACCCCGCCTATCCCGACACCAAGTACCTCACCGAGCTGATCGCACCACACACCGTGGGCACCGTCCCGGAACACACCCTGGAGGCCCTCGCTGACCACGGCGTCATCGTCGCCGACTCCACCACCGGCACGGCCAACCACGCCCAAGCGGTGCTCGACAGCATCACCGCGGTCGGCGTCGACCTCGCCGATGTCTTCGCGCTGCTCGAAAACAACGGCGTCACCAAGTTCGCAACCTCCTGGCGCCAACTGCTCGACACCCACCCCACCTCAGCGGGCACCGCGACGAGCGCCCGGCGCCCAGGAGAACCGGACCGTTGACCATCCACGCGCCCCTATTCGGTGAACTGCAGGCCCGGCGTCCCTTTCAGGCCGAAGCCATCGTCGGGAAAGACGCGCCCCCACTTTGGCTGGTGCGCCTGGCCGTTCGCCTCATGCCAGGCTCGGTAGCACCTAGTGAGTTGCTCGCGGCTGCCGCAGTCGATGCGGCGGGTGCCGACAGTGCCGCGCGACAGATGCTGGACGGCACCGACAGACACTCCGACCGCCAAGACGCGTCCACCCCCACGGCGCGGCGCCGATCGGCGGTGCCCACGTGAACCGGATCGTGCATGTCCTCATCGGCGATCTGCCCACCGTCGGCGACGTGGCGATCAAAACCTTGGCACTATTTTTGACCGCGGCGATCCTGCTCCGCTTCGCCGAACGGCGCACCCTGGCGGAATTCGCGCCGTTCGACTGGATCGCCGCCGTCGCCGCCGGCGCTATTGTCGGTCGTGCGGCCACCGCCACCGACACTGCGTGGCTGGCAGCGACTACCGCGCTACTTTGCCTTCTGGCGGCGCACGCAGTGCTCGCGCGACTGCGCTTAATTCCCGCCTTGTGCCGGTTCATCGATCCGCCGCTGATGGTCCTGATCAGCGACGGAGAAGTGAATCGACGCAACCTGCGCCGTTGTGGCCTGACCGCTGCGGATTTAGAGGCGGTGCTGCGCGAGCACGGGCACCCCGACGCCGACGGTATTCATCTGGCCATCCTCGAAGCCAAAGGGGCCATCTCCATTCTGGGTGCTGACATGGCAGTAAAACCTCGAGCAGGTGCGGAGATCCATGAAATGTGATTTCCACCCGGCGCGCATGGACCCAGAACGAGCCGAGTCAGCCGACTTGACCATTGCTACGACGAAAGCACCAATGAATCTCGCCGTCAAGGACGTTCGCCCATGCTGCTGCGGTGAGTCAGCTATCAAGCCGAATCGATTGGAGATGTCATGATGGAAAACCTTGATCCTATTCGCCTGGCACGCATCTTGGCGGGTGCGGCGGTTCTGGCTGGAGTGGCGGCATCGACCGCCAGTTGTAGCGGCAACGGTTCCAACGCGCCGTCGACCACCCAATCGCCGACGACAACCACCACCACGCAGTCCCCGACCCCGGGCATGTCCCCACCCGCGCCGACCGAAAAGAGCATCAACCCCACCGGAGGAAACCTGTTCACGCCGCCGGTCCACGCACCAGCGGCGCCGACAGCCATCCCCGGAAACCGAGAAAACACCGGATAGGGCACCGAGAACGAGCCTAGTCAGGCATGGCCATTGATACGACGGGAGCACCAATGAGTATCGTCAACAAGGGCTTTAGCGGGCGCCGCAGTGGAGTCGGGCCGCCAGTTGCCACCCGGTCAGCATCTGACCGCGGACTTCCCAGTCCTGCAGGCGGGACCGACTCCGCGGATCGATCTCGATGATTGGCGGTTCACCATCCGCGACGAGCTCGGCGCCGAACACGTGTGGACCTGGGGCCAGCTGACGCTCATGCCCAGCGAGCGGGTCACTGTCGACATTCACTGCGTCACCACGTGGTCCAAGCTGGATACCAGTTGGGAAGGCGTTTCGCTGGACACGCTCTTCGAATCAGTGCACACCGCCGCGGAATTCGCATTGGTCGGGTCCTATGGCGGCTACACCACCAACGTCCCGGTGGCCGATCTTCTCGGCGGCAAGGCTTGGATCGTCTACGGGTATCAGGGCGAGCCGCTGCCCGCCGTGCATGGCGGCCCGGCGCGGCTGCTGGTGCCGCACTTGTATTTCTGGAAGTCCGCGAAGTGGGTGAGATCCATCGAGTTGCGTGACAGCGACATACCGGGATTCTGGGAGAATTTGGGCTACCACAGCTACGGCGACCCGTGGCGAGAACAACGCTACGCCGGAGATTGACCCGTGCACGAGGGTTGGGCACCGAAGTTGCAGTGGCGGGTGGCGCGGGTCGTGGACTCGACGCCGGAGACCGAATCTGCGCGCACGATCGGGCTGAGCGCGCCGGGCTGGAGCGGCCACCTGGCCGGCCAACACATTGACCTCAAGCTGACCGCCGAGGACGGGTACAGCGCACAACGCAGCTATTCGCTGGCCAGGCCGGCCGACGGCGAGCGCATCGAGCTCACCGTGCAGCAGATCCCGACGGAGAGGTCTCGTCCTATCTCACCGAAGTGCGTCCTGGCGAGGAGATCGAGCTTCGCGGACCCATCGGCGGCTGGTTCGTTTGGCGCCCGGCGCAGCAGGCCCGGATTCTGCTGGTTGCTGGCGGATCGGGCATCGTGCCATTGATGGCGATGCTGAGACAGCGGATACTGATGGGCAGCGCAGAGTTTCGGCTTGACTACTCGGTGCGCCGTCCAGCCGACGTCTACTACGCCAAGGAGTCGGCCCACCTCGAGCGCGACTGTGACTGGCTGCAGGTCGCTGTGATCTACACCCGGGTGGCCGCGTCTAAGACCGCCCGGCCACCCGGCCGGATCGGCGTCGGTGATCTCGCAGTGCCCGGGTGGACCCCCCAGGATGGTCTGCGCAGCTACGTCTGCGGACCAACGGGATTCGTGGAATCGGTGACCACGAAGCTGATCGGGCAAGGGCACCGGCCGTCGCCATCCGGACCGAGCGGTTCGGGCCGAGCGGCTAATCGAAAAGAAGAATGATGACAGAACCGACGCATGTCGACGGTAACGCCGCCGCCGGTGCGTTCGCCGACGTGCTGGGATTCGATGCCACCACCGCGACGCTGACCTGCGCCGGTTGTGATCGCGTCACAGCCTTCGCCGAAAGCCATGTCTATCACCGCGGCCCGGGCATCGTGGTGCGCTGCCCGGGCTGCGATCACGTCCTGGCCCGGCTCGCGCAAACGCCCACCGACGTGTGGCTCGACCTGACGGCGCGCAATCCTGGCGTATCCGTCTCCCGGCCCGCTGATGGAGCCCCTCGACGCGCTCGCCAGTCGGGTGCGCACCGCCGACATCGTCGACGCGATGGGGCGACTTCACGAACATCGCTGCCACCTCCTCGACCTGGTGAGCCCGACACCCGGTCGCCAGCTCTTCGGCCCCGCGGTGACCATCTCCTACTTCCCGGCGTGCAGGGACGCCCTCCCGCCCGAGCACTACAACTTCAAGAGGTTGTTCTACCAGGCCATCGAACGCGGCGCGGACGGACACGTGCTGGTCTTGGCCAAGCAACGGCTACACCGATGCGTCACTGGCCGGCGGAACAAAGCTGTCGCGTGTCCAAAACCAGCGGCTCGCCGGCATTCTCGCCGACGGGCGGCTGCGCGATTTCGCCGAGCTCGAGCACTACGACCTCGCCATCTATTGCCGTGGCGAAACAACGCGGTCGGGCGGTGACACCGTCACCCCCTACGAGGCGAACTGTCCGGTGGTGATCGCCGGGGTGGCGATCCGCCCCGGCGACTACGTCTTCGCCGACGCCTCCGGCGCCGCGGTCATACCGGCCAGCGACGTGCGCACTGTTCTGCACACGGCGAACCGGTTGTCGCCGCGGATGCCCAGTCCATCGTCACAATCAGAAGCGAGAACCCGAACCACACCGGGAGACAGTGAAAATTGACTAGTGCGCAGGAGAACCGAAGCACCAGACTCCAGGGCCGATGATGACGGGCATGACGACGTGCCGCTCGACGAACCGGCGATGGGCTAGACTGCGGTCGCCTCGAACTGCCGTCGGAAAACTCGTCGTGAGCGGGTCGCCGGTGCCGGCTGTGGCTGTGATGTTTCTTCTTGCCGGCGCGGCGATCCGGGTCGCGGGCATTCAGCTATCGGACCAAATGGATGTGCTGACGATGCGCCTGGGGCTCGGCTCGGCGCTCGGCGGCCTGATCCTTTGGCCATCGCGGCGATCCGATCCGCGACTCGCACGCCATTCCAGAGTGGAACGAACGGCGGCCAACGTGCATTCGTCGATGCGGTCGACGTCCCAACGCGACCACGGCTAAGTCATCGCCGTCTGGTTTCATCGATCAGTGCGAGATACCTTGGTTTCAGCAGAGGTCCACTTATGTCGGTTACTCGTAGGTGGAACAGTTGCCGCGCTGGCCGCGGCGATGGTCGATGTCAATGAGGATGCCAACGAATTCCAGGACGGTTTGCTGTCTTTGTGCGTCTATCGTGCCGGACTCGCTGATGATGTGTTGGCGACCGCGCATGGATTATCGATTCTGTTGCCCTAGAACTCCGATCCGATGTTGCGCGCGATGATCAATGCCGGCGACGTTCGCGACATCCAGCCGGCGCCGCCGTGCGCGGCGCCGCAGTACCGACCGATGTCCGCGCATCATCCACGTTCCGAACGGGAACGGGCACCTCGAGCTATGTCGAGTGTCCGCCGAGCGGTGGGTCAGTGAACCGAGTTAGCGAGGACTAAAGTGTACCCACCGGTACAGTGCTTCCAGCAGCGCGTCTCGCGGGTCGGCGTCGAAGAACGCTGCGCCTAATGCTTGTCTGTGAGAGGATCATCAGTTCACCGGGCCTGTGAGCTGTCATCGC
>CAWEII010000012.1:0-533125 GCA_963809085.1 uncultured Actinomycetota bacterium
GTGGTGATGATCACCGGCGATGCGAGCCCGTGGCCAGGTCGGTCGCGGCTCAGCTCGGCATCGACCGCGTGTTCGCCGGGGTGCGGCCGGAGGACAAGGCCGACCGGGGTCGCCGACCTGCAGGCCGAGGGCCTCGGGGGGGGGGGGGGGACGGTGGCCATGGTGGGGGACGGTGTCAACGATGCCCCCGCATTGGCGCTGCGCCGACGTCGGCATCGCGATCGGCGCAGGCACCGACGTCGCGATCGGGCTCGGCAGGGGTGATCCTGGCCAGTTCGGATCCGCGCTCGGTGCTGTCGACCATCCTGTTGTCCCGGCGTCGTACCGCAAGATGGCGCAAAACCTTTGGTGGGCAGCGGGATACAACCTGCTTGCGGTGCCGTTGGCCGCCGGTGTGCTGGCGCCCGTTCGGGTTCGTGATGCCGATGTCGGTGGGTGCGCTGCTGATGTCGTTGTCGACGGTGGTGGTCGCGCTGAACGCGCAACTGTTGCGCCGTCTGGACCTGAGCCCGGCCGCGAGCGTCAGGACGCTCGATGGTGAGCGTCTCTGAGCATTGGGATGGCTTTCTGGCAAACTGCATCGCGGGTTGATTTTCGCAGGTCCAGGGACTCGTGATCTAGTTTCCAGCAAATCAATGACCGTTCGGGCGGGGTCGGTGCTCGCTCGCGGCCGGGAGCGGCACGGTCCCTGCGCATTGACTGAAAACAAGGGGGACAAGGCCTTAGCCCTTCTAGGGGTGGGCTTGGGCCGGGGTGTGCGATCGTCACCTCGACGCGGCTAGTTAGGTCCGACTAAGTTGGCATGTCAGGCGGTGTTTGTCATATCGTTTCACCACTTGTGGCGAGTGGGACAAAGCCCGTCGTTCAGTGCTGCACGCAGGCACCCTCATCGCCAAGCCAGGCAGACGCCGTCGCAGGCGGCTGGCATGCATAAAAGCTCCGGGTCAGGCATGTAGGCGGGAAGAATGGTGAGATGGGAATGGCGCCCAGCAAGGTAGGGCTGTACAACCCCGCATACGAGCACGACTCCTGCGGCGTCGCGATGGTCGCCGACATGCACGGCCGGCGCAGCCGCGACATCGTCGACAAGGCCATCACGGCTCTGCTGAACCTGGAGCACCGTGGCGCCCAGGGCGCAGAACCGCACACCGGCGACGGCGCGGGCATCCTGCTGCAGGTGCCCGACGGTTCCTCCGGGCGGTCGTCGACTTCGAGCTCCCCGACGAAGGCAGCTACGCCACGGGCATCGCCTTCCTTCCGCAGTCGTCGAAGGACGCCGCGGCAGCGTGCGAGGCCGTCGAGCAAGATCGCCGAGGCCGAGGGCCTGACGGTGCTCGGCTGGCGCGACGTGCCGACCGACGATTCCTCGCTGGGTGCGCTGGCGCGCGACGCGATGCCGACCTTCCGGCAGGTGTTCATCGCGGGCGCCTCGGGCATGGATCTGGAGCGCCGCGCGTACGTGGTGCGCAAGCGCGCCGAACACGAACTCGGCACCAAGGGCCCGGGCCAGGACGGTCCCGGGCGTGAAACCGTCTACTTCCCAAGCCTTTCCGGTCAGACCTTCGTCTACAAGGGCATGCTGACCACGCCGCAGCTGAAGGCGTTCTACCTCGACCTGCAGGACGAGCGGCTGACCAGCGCGCTTGGCATCGTGCACTCGCGGTTCTCCACCAACACCTTCCCGTCGTGGCCGCTGGCCCACCCGTTCCGGCGGATCGCCCACAACGGCGAGATCAACACCGTCACCGGCAACGAGAACTGGATGCGGGCGCGCGAGGCGCTGATCCACACCGACGTCTTCGGGTCCTACGACGACGTCGACAAGATCTTCCCGATCTGCACCCCCGGCGCCTCGGACACCGCGCGCTTCGACGAGGTGCTCGAACTGCTGCACCTCGGCGGCCGCAGCCTGCCCCACGCCATGCTGATGATGATCCCGGAGGCGTGGGAGCGGCACGAGTCGATGGACCCCGCCCGGCGGGCGTTCTACGAGTACCACTCGTCCCTGATGGAGCCATGGGACGGACCGGCGTCGGTGGTCTTCACCGACGGCACCGTGATCGGCGCCGTGCTGGACCGCAACGGGCTGCGGCCGTCCCGCATCTGGGTGACCAACGACGGCCTGGTCGTGATGGCGTCCGAGGCAGGCGTGCTGAACCTCGATCCGTCGACGGTGGTTGCCAAGATGCGTCTGCAGCCGGGCCGCATGTTCCTGGTGGACACCGCCCAGGGCCGCATCGTCTCCGACGAGGAGGTCAAGGCCGAGCTCGCCGCCGAGCAGCCGTACCAGGAGTGGCTGGAAGCCGGTCTGTTCCACCTCGACGACCTGCCGCAGGGCGACTACGTGCGCATGCCCCACCACCGCGTGGTGCTGCGGCAACAGGCCTTCGGCTTCACCTACGAAGAGCTCAACCTGCTGGTGGCGCCCATGGCGCGCAGCGGCGCCGAGGCGCTCGGCTCGATGGGCACCGACACCCCGGTGGCGGTCCTCTCGGCGCGGCCGCGGATGCTCTACGACTACTTCCAGCAGCTCTTCGCCCAGGTCACCAACCCGCCGCTGGATGCCATCCGCGAAGAGGTCGTGACCAGCCTGCAGGGCACGGTCGGCCCGGAGGGCGACCTGCTGAACCCCAACGCCGAGTCGTGTCGGCAGATCGTCCTGTCCAACCCCATCCTGCGCAACGCCGAGCTGTCGAAGCTGATCTGCGTCGACCCCGATCACGAGGTCCGCGGCCACAAGCACGGGCTGCGCGCCGCGGTGATCCGTTGCCTGTACCCGGTGGCCAGGGGTGGCCAGGGGCTGAAGGAGGCGCTCGACGACGTGCGCGCCAAGGTTTCGGCGGCCATCCGCAACGGGGCCCGCATCATCGTGCTGTCCGACCGCGAGTCCAGCGAACAGCTCGCGCCGATCCCGTCGCTGCTGAGCGTGTCGGCGGTCCATCACCACCTGGTGCGCGATCGCACCCGCACCCAGGTCGGGCTGGTCGTCGAAGCAGGCGACGCCCGCGAGGTGCATCACATGGCGGCCCTGTGCAGCTTCGGCGCCGCCGCGATCAACCCCTACATGGCGTTCGAGTCCATCGAGGACATGGTCGACCGCGGCGTCATCACCGACATCAGCAGCGACAAGGCCAAGGCCAACTACGTGAAGGCCGCGGGCAAGGGCGTGCTGAAGGTGATGTCCAAGATGGGCATCTCGACGCTGGCCTCCTACACCGGCGCCCAGTTGTTCCAGGCGATCGGCATCAGCCAGTCGGTGCTCGACGAGTACTTCACCGGGCTGAGCTGTCCGACGGGCGGCATCGAACTCGACGACATCGCCGACGACGTCGCCGCGCGCCACGCCCTGGCCTACCTGGACCGGCCCGACGAGCGGGCGCACCGCGAACTCGAGGTCGGCGGCGAATACCAGTGGCGCCGCGAGGGCGAGTACCACCTGTTCAACCCCGACACCGTGTTCAAGCTGCAGCACGCCACCCGCACCGGGCAGTACTCGATCTTCAAGGAGTACACCAAGCTGGTCGACGACCAGAGCGAGCGGTTCGCCTCGCTGCGTGGGCTGCTCAAGTTCCGCGACGGTGCCGAAGCGGACGGCCGCCTGTGCCGCTGGACGAGGTCGAATCCGCCACCGAGATCGTCAAGCGGTTCTCCACGGGCGCGATGAGCTACGGCTCCATCTCGGCCGAGGCCCACGAGACACTCGCGATCGCGATGAACCGCCTTGGCGGCCGGTCGAATTCGGGTGAGGGCGGCGAGAGCGTCAACCGCTTCGACCGCGACGAGAACGGTGACTGGCGCCGCAGCGCCATCAAGCAGGTGGCGTCCGGCCGGTTCGGCGTCACCAGCCACTACCTGACCAACTGCACCGACATCCAGATCAAGATGGCCCAGGGCGCCAAACCCGGTGAGGGCGGCCAACTTCCCGGGCACAAGGTGTACCCGTGGGTGGCCGAGGTGCGGCACTCCACACCGGGCGTCGGGTTGATCTCGCCGCCGCCGCACCACGACATCTACTCGATCGAGGATCTCGCGCAGCTGATCCACGACCTGAAGAACGCCAATCCCAGTGCGCGGGTGCACGTGAAGCTGGTGAGCGAGAACGGTGTCGGCACCGTCGCCGCAGGCGTGTCCAAGGCGCATGCCGACGTCGTGCTGATCTCTGGGCATGACGGTGGCACCGGGGCCACCCCGCTGACCTCGCAGAAGCACGCGGGCGCACCGTGGGAGCTGGGCCTGGCCGAGACGCAGCAGACGTTGCTGCTGAACGGCTTGCGGGACCGCATCGTCGTTCAGGTCGACGGCCAACTCAAGACCGGCCGCGACGTCGTGGTCGCCGCACTGCTCGGCGCCGAGGAGTTCGGCTTCGCCACGGCCCCGCTGGTGGTGGCCGGTTGCATCATGATGCGGGTGTGCCACCTCGACACCTGCCCCGTCGGTGTGGCCACGCAGAACCCCCTGCTGCGTCAGCGCTTCAACGGCAAGCCCGAGTTCGTCGAGAACTTCTTCCTGTTCATCGCGGAGGAGGTGCGGGAACTCATGGCGCAGTTGGGCTTCCGAACCGTCAACGAGATGGTCGGACAGGTCGGCGCACTGGACACCGCCAAGGCAGCCAAGCACTGGAAGGCCCACAAGCTGGACCTGACCCCGGTGCTGCACGAGCCCGACTCGGCGTTCATGAACCAGGACCTGTACTGCAGCTCGCGCCAGGACCACGGTCTGGACAAGGCGCTCGATCAGCAGCTCATCGTGATGAGCCGCGAGGCGATCGACTCCGCCACCCCGGTGCGGTTCTCCACCACCATCGCCAACGTCAACCGCACCGTCGGCACCATGCTCGGTCACGAGGTGACCAAGGCCCATGGCGGACAGGGGCTTCCGGACGGCACCATCGACATCACGTTCGAGGGCTCGGCGGGCAACAGCTTCGGCGCGTTCCTGCCCAAGGGGCATCACGCTGCGGGTGTACGGCGACGCCAACGACTACGTGGGCAAGGGTCTTTCCGGCGGCAGGCTGGTGGTGCGGCCGTCCGACCGCGCACCCGCCGACTACGTCGCCGAGGACAACATCATCGGCGGCAACGTGATCCTGTTCGGTGCCACCAGCGGCCAGGCCTTCCTGCGCGGTGTGGTCGGCGAGCGGTTCGCGGTGCGCAACTCCGGTGCCCACGCGGTGGTCGAGGGCGTCGGCGACCACGGCTGCGAGTACATGACGGGCGGCAAGGTGGTCATCCTCGGGGCGACCGGGCGCAACTTCGCGGCGGGCATGTCGGGTGGGATCGCCTACGTGTACGACCCGCAGGGCGTGCTGCCGGATCATCTGAACGCCGAGATGGTGGAACTCGAAGGACTGGACGACGACGACGTCGAGTCGCTGCGCGACCTGCTCGTCGCGCACGTCGATGCCACCGATTCGGCTGTGGCCCAAGGCGTTCTCTCGGATTGGGAGTCTGAACTGAAGCATTTCGTGAAGGTGATGCCGCGCGACTACAAGTCGGTGCTGGCTGCGATCGCCGAAGCCGAACGCAACGGCGAGAACGTCAACGAGGCGATCATGGCGGCCGCACGTGGCTGATCCACGCGGCTTTCTCAAGCACACCCACCGCGAGACCCCGCAACGCAGGCCGGTCCCGCTGCGCCTGCGCGACTGGAAAGAGGTCTACGAGGACTTCTCCCACGATGTGCTGCAGGATCAGGCCGCCCGCTGCATGGACTGCGGAATCCCGTTCTGCCACAACGGCTGCCCGCTGGGCAACCTGATTCCCGAGTGGAACGACCTGGTCTACCGGGATCGCTGGCGCGATTCCATCGAGCGGCTGCACGCCACCAACAACTTCCCGGAGTTCACCGGACGGTTGTGCCCCGCGCCGTGCGAGGCGTCGTGCGTGCTCGGCATCAACCAGGATCCGGTCACCATCAAGCAGGTCGAGGTCGAGATCATCGACAACGCCTTCGAAGAGGGTTGGGTGGTGCCGCTGCCGCCGGACCGTCTGACCGGCAAGAAGGTCGCGGTCGTCGGCTCCGGTCCCGCGGGCCTGGCCGCCGCGCAGCAGTTGACGCGGGCCGGGCACGACGTCACGGTGTTCGAGCGCGCCGATCGCATCGGCGGCCTGCTGCGATACGGCATACCCGAGTTCAAGATGGAGAAGCGCCACATCGACCGACGGCTGGCGCAGATGGCGGCCGAGGGCACGCAGTTCCGGACCGGCGTGAACGTCGGCGTCGACATCACCGCCGAGCAGTTGCGGGCCGACTTCGACGCCGTGGTGCTGACCGGTGGCGCGACGGCATGGCGCGACCTGCCGATCCCAGGGCGCGAGCTGGACGGCATCCATCAGGCGATGGAGTACCTGCCGTGGGCCAACCGGGTGCAGAACGGCGACCCGGTCGTCGGTGAGGACGGCGAGCCGCCCATCACCGCCAAGGGCAAGAGGGTCGTCATCATCGGCGGCGGCGACACCGGCGCCGACTGCCTTGGCACGGCGCACCGGCAGGGCGCGGCCAGCGTGCACCAGTTCGAGATCATGCCGCGTCCACCGGAGGAGCGTGCCGACTCGACGCCGTGGCCCACCTATCCCCTGATGTACCGGGTGGCCTCCGCGCACGAGGAGGGCGGCGAGCGCGTCTTCTCGGTCAACACCGAGGAGTTCGTCGGCACCGACGGACGCGTCGAGTGTCTCAAGGTGCACGAAGTACAGATGCAGGACGGCAAGTTCGTGAAGCTCGAAGGCAGTGACTTCGATCTCGACGCCGACCTGGTTCTGCTGGCGATGGGCTTCGTCGGCCCCGAGAAGCCCGGTCTGCTGACCGATCTGAAGGTCGAGATGACCGACCGCGGAAACGTGGCTCGCAACGATGACTTCCAGACCTCGGTGAAGGGTGTGTTCGTAGCCGGTGACATGGGCCGGGGCCAGTCCTTGATCGTCTGGGCGATCGCCGAGGGCAGGGCCGCGGCGGCCGGGGTGGACCGCTACCTCATGGGTCAGACGGCGCTGCCCGCGCCGATCAGGCCGACCGCCGCACCTCAGCGATGACAGGTCGACAGAAGCGCCACCGAGCGCTCCTAGCAAAGTCTCAATAACCACATCAGTCACACCAGAAACATCTGACTTTTGCTCGGCGCGTCGATTGGTGTTAGCCAGATCACAGGTGTCTAATGACTGCGGGGGGTCGTGCGTTAGTGTGGCCCCAACGGTGAAGCCAGACCGACCGCAGGAGAGAACACCGTGTACATCAACCCGTTGTCCCCATCGCGGATGAGGCGAATCGCCTGGTCATATCTTCGGCACCCAGTGAAGTGCCGCGAGTTCCCTGCCAAGCACGAACGCCTGATCACCATGGACGAGCTCGTCCGCTACGGCGTCTGACCCAACGGCCGGCGCCATGGCGCCGGCCCAGGCGATTGTTTGCTTAGGCGCTATATCTACCTGACCGTAAGTAACCGGTGTTCACGGCTGTCGGACGCAGCCATGGGCCGGCTCCACCTCGCAGGCGTGATCGACTACCTCGACGTCGCCGACCCGGTTGCCCCGATGCACCCCGTAGAACCGGTCGGCTGAGACCGGCGACGCGCGGCGAATCCTGCGAACCGCATCGGACCTCGACGAAACAGAGGTGAATTGCCCTGCGCGAAACTGCTCATTCATGCTCATATGAACACGTACGCTGTTTGGGTGAAGGCGGAGCGTCGCAGCGAAATCCTTAATCGCGTGGTCGAACACGGAAGCGTCGACGTGCCCATGCTGGCCGAGGAGTTCGAAGTCTCGGCGGCCACGATCCGACGGGATCTGCAGTCGCTGCACGAGCAGGGCCTGGTGCAGCGGACCCACGGCGGCGCGTTGCCCAAACCCGCGGGCCTCGAGATGCCCATCCGCTACAAGGCATCTCGGCAACTCCGGGAGAAGCGCGCGATCGGACTGGCAGCGGCCAAGCTGGTCGCCGACGGTGACGTGGTCGGCATGACCGGCGGCACCACCACCACCGAAGTGGCCAGGGCGCTGGCCGATCGGCGGGATCTGACCGTCGTGACCAACGCGCTCAACATCGCCGCCGAGTTGATCGCCCGGCCGAACGTCCGACTGGTCGTGGTGGGCGGCAACGCCAGGCATGCGTCCTACGAGTTGGTGGGACCCGCCTCCGAGACGATGATCGGAAAGTATCACCTCGACGTCACGTTCGTCGGCACCGACGGTTTCACGATCACCGACGGCTGCACCACCCATGACGAGATGGAGGCTCACACCGACCACGCCTTCATCCGGCAGTCGGCACGCACCGTGGTGCTGGCGGACAGCTCCAAGATCGGCAAGGTCACGTTCGCCAGGATCTGTGGCCCCGAGGCGATCGACACTTTGGTCACCGACGCGGGCATCGATGCCGGGGCGCGGGCTGCAGCGGAAGCCTCGAGCATGGAAGTCATTGTGGCCCAGCTGCGCTGAGCCGATCCGACTGCCTTCCTGGCCTGGCCTCACCGGTCTCGGCATCGAAGAAGTAGGTGCGCTCGGGCGGCAGCGTCAGGCCGATCTGAGTTCCGGATTCCCACGGATGCCTGGCGCCGCCTGCGCGATGACCCGCGTCTCGTCGGCCAGGATGGCGGTGACGAGAACGTGGCTGCCCAACGGCTCCACGAAATCGACGCGCGCGGGCACCATACCGTCGGCGCAGGAGCCGTGCAGCACCAGATGCTCGGGGCGCACCCCCACCGTGACCGGGCCATCGGGTTCGGAGACCGCCGTCACCGTCGCACCGCCGACGTCGAGTGCTCCGGTCCGCACGACGCCCGGCATCAGGTTCATCGGGGGACTGCCCATGAACGCCGCGACGAACGTGTTGGCCGGCCGGTTGTAGATGTCGTCGGTGGTACCCACCTGTTGCACTTCGCCGTTGGACATCACGCACAACCGATCCCCCAACGTCATGGCCTCGACCTGGTCGTGCGTGACGTAGATGGACGTGACGGGAAGCTCGCGGTGCAACCGCTTGAGATCGCCGCGGACCTGGTTGCGCAGTTTTGCGTCCAGGTTCGACAGCGGTTCGTCGAGAAGGAACGCCTGCGGTTGGCGCACCAGAGCGCGCCCCATCGCGACCCGCTGGCGCTGCCCACCCGAGAGTTGGCCGGGCTTGCGGTCGAGGAGTTCACCGATCTCCAGCAGAGCCGCCGTCTCGCGGACCCGACGCGCGATCTCGGCGCGGGGGGTGCGGCGCTGCCGCAGTCCGTAGGCGAGGTTGCGGTACACCGTCATGTGCGGATACAGCGCGTAGTTCTGAAACACCATTGCGATGTCACGCTCCCCGGGGCTCAGGCCGTTGACCACGGTGCCGCCGATCCTGATCTCGCCCGTCGTCGGCGTGTCAAGACCGGCGAGCAGGCGCAGTGCGGTGCTCTTGCCGCACCCCGACGGTCCGACCAGGATGAGGAACTCCCCGTCCGACACCGTCAGGTCGAGACCCTTCAGTGCGACGACGTCGCCCGGGTAGCGCCGCGTGACACCGCGGAACTCTACTTCTGCCAACGTCTTTCCTCCCTATGTCGCCGCACGCGGATCAGCCCTTCAGTCCGGTACTGGCGACCGATTGGACGAAGTACTTCTGCGCACCGACGAATACCAGCAGCATCGGCAACAGGCTCATCACGTTGGCGGCCATGAGCAGCGGCCACCTCACCCGGTGCGCACCCTGGAAGTAGCTGAGGCCCAACGGGATCGTCATCTGGTCTTGCGAGGTGATCACGATCAACGGCCACAGGAAGTCGTTCCAGGACGTCAGCACCGTCAGGGCTGCCAGGGTCGACATCGCGGGCAAGGACAACGGGAGCACGATCTTGAACAGCACGCCGAGCCGTGAGGTGCCGTCGACGCGGGCGGCCTCCTCGAGTTCCACCGGAACCGTCTGGAAGAACTGGCGAAGGAAGAAGATGCCGAACGCCGTCGCAAGATTCGGCAGCATCAGCGCACCGAGGTGGTCGATGCCAAGGCCCTCCCAGACGTTGTCGCCGAACCACTTCACGATCAGGAATACCGGAATCATCGTGACCTGGAACGGCACCATCAACGTCGCCATCAAGGTGACGAAGAGCGCTCCACGGCCGAGGAATCGGATGCGGGCGAAGGCATAGCCGGCGAGGCTGCAGACGACGAGGTTGCTGACCAGCACCACCAGCGTGACGGTGGCGCTGTTGAGGAAGAACTGGCCGAACGGCGCCGCCGCCCACGCATCGGAGTAGTTCTGCAGCCGGGGGTGTGCTGGCAACAGGACCGGGGGAAACCGGTTCGCCTCGCCCTCCGTCTCCAACGAGGTGATCAGCATCCAGAGCAGCGGGACGATCAACAGGAAGGTCAGCGGGATGAGGACCAGATGCCACGGGCTGAAGGGCAGCCGCAGCCGGGGTGAACTTGGATTCGTCACGAGTAGTGCACGTGCTTTCTCGCGACTCGGAACTGCACGGCCGTGATCACCAGGATCACGACGAACAGCGCGTAGGCCATCGCCGCGGCGTACCCGGCGTCGAAGTGCACGAAGGCGCGATCCCACAGGTAGTAGACGATCACGGTGGTGGCCCGCAGCGGTCCGCCGCGCGTGGTGACGTAAACCTCGTCGAACAACTGCAACGCGTTGATGGTCAGCCAGACGAGCAAAAACAGGTTCGCAGGCCCGAGCAGGGGCACGGTGATGGTGCGGAAGCGAGTGAACGCACTCGCACCGTCGATCGCCGCCGCCTCGTGCAGTTCAGCGGGAACCCCCTGTAGCGCAGCGAGATAGACGATCACCGAGAAACCCGTCCACCCCCAGATCGTCATCGCCACGATCACGAACAAGGCCTGTGAGGGCGAGGCGAGGAAGGCCTGGGACGGGATGCCCGCCGCGTTGAGCCCCGCGTTCACCAGGCCGTAGTCCCGGTCGGTCAGCCACAGGAAGATGATGCCCTGCGAGATGGTCGAGACCGCCATGGTGATGTAGGCACAGGTCCGGTACACGGAGATGAAGCGCAACGAACGGTTCATCGCGGCCGCGACGAACAGGCCGACCAGCATCGTGCCCGGCACGAACAGTGCGGTGTAGATGATGGTGTGCTTGATCGCCTCGGTGAACACCGGGTCGTCGGCCAGCTTCCGGTAGTTCTCCAGGCCCACCCACGGTGTCTCCGGGGTGAGCAGGTCGGAGTGCTGAAACGACAGCTGAAGCGACATGAGCACCGGCAGCAGACCGAAGAGGCCGATCAGGATGGCCGCCGGACTCGCCAGTGCCCATCCGGAGACGTGCTCCGTGCGGCCGAGGCGTCTGAGCATCTCGCCGGCGAGCCTATTTTCCGGCCAGTGCCGCGTCCGCGGCCTGGGCGGCGGTGTTCAGTGCGGCCGCAGGCTGATCCTTGCCGAGCATGACGGACACGATCGCCTGGCCCAGCGCTTCGGACACCGCGGGGTACTGCTCCACCTGGGGCCTGACCATCTTCACGTTGGACAGGTTCTCCACGAATGTCGAAGTGCCTGGCAGGTTTTCGTTGAGCTTGGCGAGCACCGCCTGATCTTCGCCGACCGAGAGGCGTGTGGGTAGGTCACCGGTGGCCAACGAGAACGTCTTGACCTGTTCGGCAGCGGTCAGCCACTTGACGAAGTCGATCGCGGCCCGCTTCTTCTTGTCGCCGTTGTTGAACACCACCCAGTTGTCCGGTCCGGAGATCGTCTGGTGAGCGCCTGTCGAGCCCGCGAAGGTGGGCAGCACCTGAACACCGTACTGAATGTCGGTCAGCGAGCTGAGATCCCACGGTCCGGTGACGAGCATCCCGATCTTGCCGCTGTTCATCAGCTTCGGGCCGTTCTCGTTGGTGGTGTCGAGGTACAGCGACTTGTCGGTGACGGCCATCTGCTGCAACACGGTGAGCGCCTTGACGCCTGCCTCCGAGTTGAACGCGGCGTGCGTGTTGTCGGGCGCGAGGATGTCACCGCCGGCTTCCCAGAGCATCGGAATGTAGTGCCAGACGGTGTCTTCGCTGCCGTCGGCGGGAATGAGCCAGCCGTACTGTCCCTTGGCAGGGTCGGTCAACTTGGCTGCCGCGCTGCGGAAGTCGTCCCATGTCCAGTTGGCGGTCGGGGGCTCGATGCCCGCGTCTGCGAAGAGTTTCTTGTTGTAGACGATCGCGAGGTTGTCCACCAGGGCCGGCACGCCGACGACCTTCTCGCCCACGGTCGCCGCCGTCCGCTCGGCGGGGTAGAAGTCATCCCACTTCCAGTCCGGCTTGGCAACTTCGTCGTGCATGTCGACGACCTGTGGAATCTGCGCGATGTTCGGCGACCACGAACCGAACATGTACGCCACGTCGGGGGCGCTGCCGCCGCGCACCGCGGTCAGGACCTTCTGCAACACCAGATCGTTGCTCGAGTACAACTCACTGACCTTCACATCGGGATGGTCCTTGTTGTACTGGGCAACAAGGGACTTGAAGGCGTCGCCCTCGGTGTCCTGATAGCCGTGCCAGACGGCGATCTCGGTGGGGCCGGACGATGAGCCGCCGCCACCGCACGCGGTGATGACGAATGCGAGAGCCGCAACCAATGCAATACAGAGCCGGGGTCGAATCACGGTCGATACTCCTTGCTGGTTTTACCTGGTTGGGCGGGGCGTTGCACAAAATGTACGCGAACGAGCAAGCGATAGTGCGCATTCGCGCAAGTACGTCGAACCGGTGCCGAATGCCATGGTCACAGCACCGGTGACGTGCGCAATGCCTCGGGCAACAGGTCTCCGTGCGCGGCGGTCAGCTCGTCACACAGTGCCCAGATCTGGTCGACGTTCAGCGTGGCGGCCGTGTTGGGGTCGACCATCGCCGCCGCCCGCACCAGCCGCGGATCACCGTCGACGGCCGCGCGGACGGCGAGCTCGACCGGTCCGAGGAAGTTGCGGTTCAGCGCGGCGCACTGTGGCGGCAGGTCGCCCACCTTCATCGGGTGGGCGCCCAGCGCGTCGAGCACCGTGGGGACTTCGACGGCCAGCCCACCGGGCAGGTTGGTGATCAGCCCGTCGTTGACGACGTTGGCGGAGATCACCCGCACCTTCCCCGTCTCGAGCGAGTGGATTACCTGTGGGGCGTACTCGGTGGAGCCCGTGTCGATCGCGAGGGACTCGGTATCGGCCAACTCCGCTCGGACACGCGCATACTCGGCCAGGTTGGCGGCGCTGATCGAGACGTACTCACCGACGTTGATCCGCAGCCGGTCGACCTCGTCCCCCTGACGCAGGTACCAGGGGACGTACTCGCTGCTGTGCTCGCTCGTCTCGGTGGGGTAGTAACCGAGCCTGCGGTACATGTCGACGCGCACCCGCCGGCGCAGCTCGGGATCGGTAGCGATGCGCTGATCCAGGAGCGGGTACAGATCCTGCCCACCGCGCTCCCACCGCAGCACCCACGCCTGGTGGTTGACGCCCGCGGACCAGTACGAGACCTCGTCGAACGGGACGTCGATCAGCTCGCACAGCCCGACCATCGTCCAATACACCGAATGGCACAGCCCGAGGACCTTCAGGCGCGGCGCGACGTGGTGCAGGAACGTGACGTTCATGGCCATCGGGTTGGTGTAGTTGAGCAGCCAGGCGTCCGGACACACCTGCTCCATGTCACGGGCGATCGCCGCCAGGACGGGGAAGGTCCGCAGCCCGCGGAAGATCCCTCCGATTCCGATCGTGTCGGCAATGGTCTGGTTGAGCCCGTAGGAGGCCGGTATCTCGAAGTCGCGCACCGTCGCCTCGTGCATGCCGACCGCAATCACGTTGATGACGTAGTCGGCGCCGTCGAGCGCCCTGCGCCGGTCGAGCGACGTGACGATCTCGGGCTGGACGCCTGCGGTGCGGGCGGTCGCCCGCGCGATCGCCTCCGCGGTCTCGAGGCGCTCGGTGTCGATGTCGTGCAGGACCACGCGGACCGAGCCGAGTTCGGGGAACGAGAAGATGTCGCCGAGCAGTTCGCGGGTGAACTCGACGCTGCCCGCTCCGATGATGACGATCGTTGGTTTCATGCGGGTTTCCTCGGCTCGGCGTTCTCGGACGTCGCGGTGCGGTCTGCCGCGTCATGGTCCAGCACGGCCGGGGTCGGCGCTTCGCCGCGCTTCTCGTCGCTGTAGACCATCAGCGTCGAGCCCACCAGGGCCAGCACGATGCCGATCGCTCCGTACGGCGTCGGCAGGGTCTGGTAGGCGATGAGCGAGATGACGATGGTGAGGGCAGGGGCCAGTGCGTTGGTGGTCGGTGCCACGATGGCGGCCTTGCCGCGGCTGAGCGCCATCACCAGAAACAGTGCCCCGACGGCGTTGAGCAACTGGGTTCCCGCCGTCAATACCGGTGCCTGCCAGGGGAAGTTGGTGGGAATGCCACCGAGCGAGATGAGGGCGACCGGGATCAGGGCAAGCCCGCTGATCGCCATCCAGCCGAAGGTGGTGGCGTCGTTGACGCCGATCGTCGCGGCCTTGCGCATGAAGAAGGCCTGCACGCCCCAGGCCACGCAGATCAGGATTGCCAGCGGCAGCCACGGGCCCGACGAGCCCTCGGACGCGGCGCTGGTGATGCTGAACAGCACGATCGCGGCCAGCGCCGCGACCAGACCGACCGCCGCCAGCTTGCTGATGCGCTCGCGGAGCAGGACCATCGCCATCACGACCGTGATCGCCGGCGAGATCGAGACGATCGGGAAGATCAGGTACGCCGGGCCCATGGTGAGCGCCTGGAACAGGATCAACTGACCGCCTGCGCCCGTCAGCCCGATGAGCAGGCCGTAGAAGGCGGCGATGGGACGCCGGTCGAAGCGTTGCCCGCGGAGCGCGAACACCGCAGGGATGATCATGGTCAGCGCCCAGATGCTGTAGACCATCTCGTTGGGGTAGCCGTACTTCGTCGTGGGCAGGGCGGAGAACGCGCCCCACACACCCCAGAACAGGACGAGCAGCGCGGCGTAGAAGATCCAGCTCTTGGTGGACGTGGACTTCGTCGGTGTATCGGTCATGGGTACTTCGCCTTATCGGATCATGGTCGGTTGGTTGCGAGTTCGTGAATGGCATTGCGGCTCAGCGGGTGTCCGCTGTGCTTGGCGGCGTAAAGGGCGGCCCCGAGCGCCGGATCGAGCACGGGGAGCTGCAAGTCGTACTTGGCAGGCAGCCGTTGCAGGGCGCCGCGGAACAGCGCAAGGAAGCCGTCGTCGGAGAACATGCCGCCCGAATACGACACCGGCACCGGGTCGTTCTCGCCGAAACCGACAAGCACTCGGGTGGTCTCGATCAAGGTCGCCAGTTCGGCGGCGCCGGTGGCGAGGATAGCCGAGGATGCCTCGTCGTTGCGGCGGGCGGCCTCACAGACCGTCGTCGCCAGGGCGGCGATGGAAGTGCGGTTTCCGCCCCACTTCTCGATGACCAGGCTGACGACGTCGAGATCACTCGAGATCTCCAGGCGCTCCTTCATCAGCTCGTAGAGCGGTCCATGGGCCAGCCTTCCGTCGCTCATCCGGCTGAAGGCGTTCAGGCCCTGTGCCGCAACCCAGTACGCCGAGCCCTCGTCGCCGAACAGTTCGCCCCACCCGCCGACGCGATGCCCCGTCCCCTCCCGCTCGCCGTAGGTCATCGACCCGGTGCCGCTGATGACGTTGATGCCGTCCTCACCGGCCAGCGACCCGGCCCACCCGCAGACCATGTCGTTGTTGCAGCTGTAGCGGTCGTGGCCGAGGACCCCCCGTGGCACGGCGTCCAGTTGCTCGATGTCGCCGCTCGCCTCGCCGTAGCCGGGGATCCCGAAGAACGCCGCGTCGATGTCGGATGCATCGATCCCCACCTGCCCGCAGATGTCGGCGACACCCTGCGCCAGAACGCGTTCCACGACGTCGAACCCGTCATTGAAGTAGTAGGACGTCGGCGCGGTGGCGCGCGCCAGCACGTGGCCGTCGGCGTCGATGAGCGCGAACGCCGTCTTGGAGCCTCCGCCGTCGACTCCCAGGTAACGAGCCATTGCACCGTCGCTCTTCTCGCCAGCACTCATCGTCGATCACCGAACCTTGCGTCGTCTGATGTCATCGGGTAGATCGTCACGCCGCGCACGACGCGGCTGACTTCGCCCGCGGGGAACGGATTGTCCGGTGTCTTACCGCATTCCAGCGCGGTGAACAGCGCGAGATACTGTGCGAACACCAGGTAGGCCAATGCCACCACCGAGTCGTCGCGCCCGGCGAGCCCGGGGAGCACGACGGCCGGTCCGGCAGCGTCCGGGATCGGCTCCGCGCTGAGCACCGCGACGCGTCCTGACCGAGTTGCGCGCGGATCTCGGCGACGATGTCGAGGTCGTAGCGACGCGTGTACGGATCGTCGGACAGGTACACCACCACGAGCGTGTCGCCGTCGAGCACCGCCTTGGGGCCGTGCCGAAATCCCAGGGGCGAATCGAAGTACGTCACCACTTCACCTGCGGTCAACTCCAGGAGTTTGAGCGCCGATTCCTGCGCGAGTCCCTGCAATGGGCCACTGCCGAGGTAGACGAACCGTTGCTTCTTCGTCTGCGCGAGCGCCCGGATCTCGGGGGTCAGCGTCACGACGTGCTCTGCGGCCATGGCGAGCGCCTCGGCGTCGGCGGGTCGGGCAGGCCCGAGCAGCAGCATGCAGGACAACAACATCGACGTCAGGCTGGAGGTCATCGCGAAGCCGCTGTCGTTGGTGCGCTCGGGCATGTAGACGACCAGTGAGTTGGGCCGTCCGCTGTGCGCCCGGCCCAGCTCGCCGTCGCGGTCACAGGTGAGGATGAGATGCCACACGTCGTCGACGAGTTCGTCGGCCAGCGCGGTGGTCGCCAGGCTCTCGGGGCTGTTGCCCGACCGGCCGAATGACACCAGCAGCGTCGGTGTGTGGCGCTCGAGGTAGTCGAGGGGACTGGCGACGATGCTGGTGGTCGCGACGGCCTCGACGCGCCGGTCGAGGTGGCGTCGGAGTGCGGGCGCGGCGATCTCACCGGCGAACGCCGAACTGCCTGCCCCGGTCAGGATGACTCGGAGGTCTTGGTTGGCGATGACGTCGCGCAGGAAGTCCACGCTCCGCGGATCGGTGCCCGCGGCGATCTCGCGCCAGGCGCCTGGCTGTTGCCCGATCTCGAGAATCGTTGCGCCACCGTCTTCTTGGGCGGGTATCGGGGAATTAGTCATCGGCTGCTCCAGTGCTGAGGTCGAGGGGTTCGTCGGTGGAGGGGTTGCAGGCGCGGGCATAGGGGCGCAGGGCGTCACGCACCCGGTCGATGACCAGCGCCTGCGCGGACGGTTCGAGCTGACCGCTGCGTATCCGGTCGTACTGCGTGGGCAGGAACTGGCTGATCAGTGGCAGCGGTATGCCGATGCGGTCCAGGTTGGTCAGCAGCGCCAGCCGGGCAGCCTCGATCTGCTCGTCCGCCCAGTAGTAGCGCAGCCGGTCGCTGTAGCTGTAGCGCCTTGCCGTGCGCTGGGTGAGCGGATCGCCTTCGTAGTAGTCCTGCCAATGCGTCGGATCGGCCAGCATGCGGCGCTCGATGACCTCGATCAGATTCGACTCCGATGGGCCTGGCGCCAGTTCCGCCTCGATCCTGGCGAGCGCGAAGAGCGCCTCCCGCATTGCGAACGTCAGGGCGGGACCGACCTTCAGGATGGCCCAGTGGTCCTCGACGAGTTCGCGCAGCTGTGCCGGTCGTTGGTAGTCGGTGGAGTGCGCCTCGAAGACCAGGTTTGGTTCGGTGTCGAGCACGTGCCGCAGCTCGGCGGTGGCACCGTGCACGTAGTCGATGACGTTGAGGTGGTCGAATTCGACGCCAGGCTGCACCACCAGGGCGATGACGCGTGGCCACACGTCGGCCAAGCCCAGTTCGGCGAACGCCGCGCGGTGGGCGTCGATGGTCCGCTGGGCGCGGTCGGCCGGGGTCGGGACGAGTGCGCTCAGCGTTTCGTGGGCTCCGCCGGGGACGGGCACCTCGGTGCCGATGACGTACACCGGGCCGTCCGAACCGATGCGGTGCGCGGTGTCCTCGGCCACCCGCAGCAGTCGAGCGGTGCGGCTGGCCACGACCTCGTCGGCCAGGACCTCGGGATCGTCGGCGCACGACATGCTGCAGTCGAGGTGAATCTTGGTGTAACCGGCCTCGACGTAGGCGGCGATCAGCACCTCGGCGTTGGACATCGCCGGGCCGGCCGCCTGCCGCTGCCAACGGTTGGGGCCGAGGTGGTCGCCGCCGAGGACGACACGTTCACGGGCGAACCCGGCCCGATCGGCGATGCCGAGCACCAGGTCGCGGAAGTCCGCCGGCCGCAGGCCGGTGTAACCGCCGAACTGATCGACCTGGTTGGACGTCGCCTCGATCAGCACGTAGCCGCCGTCGGCCGCGGCCTGTGCGATGGCCGCCTCCACGACCGTGGGATGCGCCGAGCACACCGAGTAGACGCCGACCGACTCACCGGCCTTGTGCCGGCTGATGGTCTCGGCCAGCGGGGTCGGTGACGTGGCCGACGGACCTGCGGCCGTCGTGGCCAAACTCACGCTGCCACTCACTGGCGCTGCGGTGTAGACGTCTGAAGCATGGGTTCGATCATGGGAAGATCGCTCAAAACGCGCAATGAAAGTCCGCGAAGCGATCAGGAAAACTGATTGTTTCCGCGATGTACCAAGGAGTCGTCGGCGATGTCGATCAAGCGCACCGACCGCATGCGCGAGGTGCTCGCTCTGCTGCGGGACCGCGGCGAGGTTGATTCACAGGTCCTCCGCACGGAATTGCGCGTCTCGGCCGCGACGCTTCGCCGCGACCTCAGCGAACTGGAGGATCAGGGTTTGCTGACGCGGACGCACGGTGGCGCAAGGGCGCTCGACCCGAGCGGCAGCGAAATCCCGGTGCGGCTAAGGGATCACCGCATGATCGCCATCAAACGACGGATCGCGCAGCACGCCGCCGCCCTGGTGCCTGCGGGCCCGCAGGCGGTCGCACTGACGGGAGGGGTCACCACCGGTGAGGTGGCCAGAGCGCTGAAGGGCCGACCCGGCATGACGATCGTGACGAACTCGCTGACGATCGCCGCCGACTGCGCCGTCGACGCTCACCTCAAGGTGATCGTGACCGGGGGACTGGTCAGGTCGAATTCACTCGAGGCCGTTGGGCCGATGTCCGAACACGCGTTTCAGGTGATCACCGTCGGCACGGCCATTCTCGGTGCGGACGGGATGTCGGCCGAGATCGGTGCGACCACGTTCGACGAGGCCGAGGCCCGCACGGCCATCGCCATGGCCGGCAATGCTCAGCGCGTCGTCGTCGCGGTCGATGGCTCCAAGATCGGCAAGGTCACCCTCGCAAAGATGGTCGCGCTCAACCAGATTCATCATCTGGTCACCGATTCCAGCGCCGACCCCGACCAGTTGGCCAGGATCGAGGCCGCCGGCGTCCTGGTCCACGTGGTCGAGGTGGCCGACTAGAGGCCCGAGTCCCGAATCGCCTCGGCCAGCGGCTCGAGCACCGAGGGATCATAGGGCGGCGGCGAGGTAGATGATCGCCAAATCGAGGCCCTCCGCCCCCAGCGCGGCGGTGTCGGCCATCAGCTTCGCGTAATCGCGGTCGTCGCCCAGCCGGATGTGCGACGAGAGGGTGATCTCCTTCGGGTCCCTGCCGATGTCCGCGCAGCGGGCCGCCAGAACGTCGCGCTTTGCCGCGAACTCCTCCGGCGTGCCGCCGACGAAGTTCCAGTGGTCGGCATACTTGGCGGTGAGCGGAAGCGTGCGCTTCTCGCCGCTGCCGCCGATGCAGATGGGCGGGTGCGGCTGCTGCGGCCCCTTTGGTTCGTTGCGCGCATCCTTGAGCTGGTAGTACTTTCCGTCGAAGGTCGTCGTCTCCTTCGTGAGCAGGCTGGTCAGCACCTCGCAGGCTTCCTCGAAGCGATCGAAGCGTTCCTTCATGCTGCCGAGTTCGATGCCGTAGGCGCCGGACTCCTCCTCGTTCCAACCCGCGCCGATCCCGAGTTCGAGCCTGCCGTTGGAGACGACGTCGAGCGCGCTGGCCATGTTGGCCAGCACGGCCGGATGACGGTAGTGAATGCCGGTGACCAGCACGCCGACGCGCAGCCGCTTCGTGGCCTGCGCCAGAGCCGTCAGCGTTATCCAGCCCTCGAGGCACGGCCCGGTGGAATCGGACATGATCGGATAGAAGTGGTCGAAGGTCCAGCCGGACTCGAATACGTCGATGTCGTCGGCGGTCTGCCAGATCGGCAGCATCTCGGACCAGGTGGTGTTCTGCGGGGAGGTTTTGAAGGCGAATCGCACCCGATCGAGCCTAGACCCCGGAACCTGTCCATCGCCGATGAGTTTCCTGGCCCGAGCGGGTCGGTATGGACATGATCGACATGACATCAGCCTGTGCCAGGACCACCGACGTGCTCCTCGCCGTCCGCGACGACCAACTCGACGGCCGGACACCGTGCGAGAAATTGACCCTGCGTGAGCTGGTCGCCCACGTCGGCGGGCTGGGGTCGGCGTTCGCCGCCGCGGCGCGAAAGGACTTCGGCGAACTCACCGACTCGCCGCCGGGGGACGGCGGCTACCAGCTGGCCGACGGGTGGCGTTCGGAGTACCCGGTGCAGCTCGCGGGTCTCGCCACCGCGTGGCGGGAGCCCAACGCGTGGGAGGGCATGACCCGCGTCGGTGGAGTCGAGCTGCCTGGCCAGGTCATCGGACTCATCGGGCTGACCGAGGTGACCATCCACGGCTGGGATCTGGCCAGGGCCACGGGACAGCACTACGAGGTCGACGACGAGGTGGCCGAGGCGTTGCTCGCGCATCTCACGGCGTTCACCGCCGACGGTCCGGTCGAGGGACTGTTCGGGCCTGCCGTCGACGTGCCGGACGACTTGCCCGCGTTCGATCGCGCACTGGCACTCAGCGGTCGCGATCCCCGTCCCCAATCTTGATCCACTGGCGCAGACTGGACGCATGGATCCGGTAGCCGCGCTGCGTGAAATCGCCTACTACAAGGACCGCGCCCGCGAGGACTCCCGCCGCGTGATGGCCTACCGCAACGCTGCCGACACGGTCGAGCGATTGAATGACGCGGAGCGTGAGAAGCACGGCCAGGCCAATAGCTGGCAGTCGTTGCCGGGCATCGGTCCGAAGACCGCCAAGGTCATCGCCCAGGCGTGGTCGGGCCGTGACCCCGACGCACTGGTCGAATTGCGCAAGGCGGTAACCGATATCGGTGGCGGTGAGATCAGGGCAGCCCTGCGTGGCGACCTCCATCTGCATTCGAATTGGTCGGATGGATCGGCTCCGATCACGGAGATGATGGCCGCCGCCAAGTCGCTCGGGCACGAGTACTGTGCCCTGACGGACCACTCGCCCCGGCTGACGGTCGCCAACGGCCTTTCCCCCGAACGTCTTCGGAAACAACTCGACGTGATCGACGAACTCCGCGAGAGGTTCGCACCGATGCGGATACTGACCGGCATCGAAGTCGACATCCTCGACGACGGCAGCCTCGACCAGGAACCCGAGCTGCTCGAGTGCCTCGACGTCGTGGTCGCCAGCGTCCACTCGAAGCTCGCGATGGACGCAGCCTCGATGACGCGGCGCATGGTCCGCGCAGCATCGGGTGGGCAGGCCGACATCCTCGGCCACTGCACGGGTCGGCTGGTGGAGGGCAATCGCGGTACGCGTCCGGAGTCCAAGTTCGACGCGGAGACGGTGTTCACCGCATGCCGCGACCATGGCACCGCCGTGGAGATCAACTCCCGCCCCGAGCGTCGCGATCCGCCGACGCGGCTGTTGAAGCTGGCGTTGGAGATCGGTTGCGACTTCTCCATCGACACCGACGCGCACGCGCCAGGGCAACTGGACTTCCTCGGCTACGGCGCACAGCGTGCCCTCGACAACGGAGTGCCCGTCGAGCGGATCGTGAACACTTGGCCGGTCGAGAAATTGCTGGAGTGGACGAAGGCCGGTTAGCCGGGCTTGGCCGACCTACTCGCCGAATTCTTTGCGGGACAACTCTTCTAGTCCGGGAGCATCGGCATCTCCAGCCCGGGGTCGCGGCCCAGCAGCACGCCCCGCATCACCGATCCGTTGCCGAAGCGCTGACGCACCTCGTCCATGGCCGCATCGAGGGCCAGCACGTCGGCGACCAAGCCGTCCTGGCGCCGACATTCTCCAGAGACGTCGAACGGCAACTCCAGCTGCTGGGCGCCGTCCCCGTCGATGTTGGACACGGCGAAACCCACCAGGGTCAAACCTCGTTCTGCGATCAGCGGACCCGCCGCGGCCACCAGCGCGCGTGCGGCGGCGAGGATGACGTCGGTGGACGCCGTCGCGCGCGGCATGGTGTGTGAGCGGGTCGCCCTTCCAAAGTCGTCGAACCGCAACCGCAGCACAACGGTCCTGCCGGTACGGCCCGCCTTGCGCATCCGGCGGGTGATGCGGTCGACCAGGTTGATCACGACGGCGTCGATCTCGCTGTCCGACATGGTGTTTCCCGCCCGGCCGAGCGCCCGTTGCGCCCCGACCGAGCGTCGCCGCACACCGGTGACCACACGCCGCCGGTCGACGTTGTGCGACAGTGCGAACAGTTGGCGGCCCATGCCACCGCCGACCATCGAGCCGAGCATCGCCTCGCTGAGTTCGGCGACGTCGGCGACGGTGTGGATGCCGTGGGCGTGCAACTTGTCCGCGGTCTTGGCGCCGACGCCCCAGAGCCTGCGCACGGGCAGCGGGTGCAGGAAGGCCAACTCACGATCGGGCGGCACCAGCAGCAGGCCGTCGGGCTTGGCCTCCTGGCTGGCTACCTTGGCCAGGAACTTGGTGCGCGCGATGCCCACGGTGATGGGCAGGCCGACCCGGTCGCGGACCGCCGCCCGCAGTTGAGCCGCGATCTGCACCGGCGTGCCCGACACCTTGCCCAGACCACCGACGTCGAGGAAGGCCTCGTCGACGGACACGGGTTCGACAAGGGGAGTGGTGTCACGGAACACCTCGAACACCGCCGCGCTGGCCTCCGAATACGCCGACATGCGCGGTGGCACGACGATGGCGTGCGGACACAGCTGCCTGGCCTGGCGCCCGCCCATTGCGGTGCGCACGCCGTACGCCTTGGCTTCGTAGCTCGCCGCAAGGACGACGCCACCCCCGACGATGACGGGGCGACGGCGCAGCGTGGGGTCGTCGCGCTGCTCGACCGATGCGTAGAACGAGTCGAGGTCCGCGTGCAGGATGCTCGCCGACTGATCGCCGCGCCGATTCCCGGTCGCTTCGCTCCTGCCCGCCGCGCCGATTCCCCGGGTCGCTTCGCTCCTGCCCGCCGCGCCGATTCCCCGGGTCGCTTCGCTCCTGCCCGCCGCGCCGATTCCCCGGGTCGCTTCGCTCCTGCCCGCCGGAAGACACGAACACATGTTCGCATCCGGGTCCGACGAGCTAGGGGCAATCGCCGTAGATCGTGGTGCGCCAGATGAAGACGAGGGTGTCCAGGATGCGGTCCGCCGGCATCGACGGCGCAGAGCCGACGATCGACGACGTCATCACCGCCTCGTTCATCAGGTTCAGCGCGGTCGACAACTCGTGCGCAGGCAGGGTCACCGGGGCGTCGCCCTTGTCGCGCTCCGCCTCGATGACCCCGGTGGTGTGATCGATCGACCGCTGCATGAAGTCGGCCCAGAGTTCGCGGACCTCCTGGCTGTTCGCCTTGACCTCCGCTGCCGCCGCGCACACGGCCGGATGTGCGGCGAACGTCGCGAAGAACGCGTTGATGCCCGCGCGCAGTGACGCATCGCGGTCAGCGGTGAGCACCGAGGCGAACGACCCGAGCCGGGAGTTGGCCTCCACCATCACGCGGTCGAGCAGCGTGAGGAGCACGGCTTCCTTCGAGGGGAAGTAGAAGTAGAACGTCGGCCGGGACAGGCCGGCGCCCTTGGCCAGGTCGTCGACCGAGATGTCGGCGAACTTGTTGGTCTCCAGCAGCCGTTCGGCGGTGCGCAGGATGGCAGCCTCACGGTCCTCACCGGACGGGCGGGTAGATCGACGACCGCGGCCCGAACGGGCTGGGCTGGCTGTGGTCACAGCGGTTTACCTTACGCCCTGTCGACTTTTTCGACACCCTGTTGACCTATTCAACACAGTGTTGATAACGTGTCGCCATGACCGAACATCTCGACGTCCTGATCGTCGGCGCCGGCATCTCCGGCATCAGTGCCGCCTGGCACCTGCAGGATCGTTGCCCCTCGAAGACCTACGCGATCCTCGAGCGCCGTGAGGGCATGGGTGGCACGTGGGACCTGTTCAAGTACCCGGGAATCCGCTCGGACTCCGACATGTTCACCCTGGGCTTCCGGTTCAAGCCGTGGACCTCGGCGAAGTCCATCGCCGACGGCCCGTCGATCCTGGCCTACATCAAGGAGGCCGCCGCCGAGAACGGCATCGACGAGAAGATCCGTTACAGCCACGAGGTCACGGCCGCCGAGTGGTCGGACGCCGACAACCGCTGGACCGTCACCGTTCACAACGGCGCCGAAGAAGTCACGATGACCTGCTCGTTCCTGTTCGCCACCACGGGCTACTACAACTACGACCAGGGTTACTCGCCCTCGTTCGAGGGTTCCGAGGACTTCGCGGGGACCATCGTGCACCCGCAGCACTGGCCAACCGACCTCGACTACACGGGCAAGAAGATCGTCGTGATCGGTAGCGGCGCCACCGCGATCACCCTGATTCCCGCCTTGGTCAACGGCGGGGCGGGACACGTGACGATGCTGCAGCGTTCACCGTCCTACGTCGGTTCGCTGCCCGATGTCGACCCGATCGCCGTCAAGGCCAACAAGTACCTGCCCGAGAAGGCCGCCCACGTGGTCAACCGGTGGAAGGCCATCATCTTCAGCACCGTCCAGTACCAGCTCGCCCGACGCTACCCGAAGTACATGCGCAAGACGCTGCTGACCATGGCGCAGCGCCGACTGCCCGAGGGGTACGACGTCGAGAAGCACTTCGGCCCGCGCTACAACCCGTGGGACGAGCGGCTGTGTCTTGCGCCGAACGGCGATTTGTTCAAGACCATCCGCAAGGGCAACGCCGACGTCGTCACCGACACCATCGACCGGTTCGTTCCCGAGGGCATCAAGCTCAGCTCCGGTGACGTGCTGGACGCCGACATCATCGTCACCGCAACGGGTCTCAACATGCGGCTGTTCGGCGGTGCGGCCATCCGCCGCAACGGTGAGCCGCTCGATCTGACCCAGTCGATGACCTACAAGGGCATGATGCTCTCGGGCATCCCGAACATGGCGTTCACCGTCGGCTACACCAATGCGTCATGGACGCTGAAGGCCGACCTGGTCTCGGAGTTCGTATGCCGCGTACTGAACTACATGGACGCCAACGGCTTCGACAACGTGGTGCCCGCCGACCCGTCTGCCGACGTCGAGCAGCGGCCGATCCTCGACTTCACCCCCGGCTACGTGCTTCGCGCCCTGGACACGCTGCCGAAGTCTGGCTCGAAGGCGCCATGGAAGCTGAAGCAGAACTACTTGTTCGACGTGCGGATGATTCGCCAGGGCAAGGTGGACGACGAGGCGCTGCACTTCACCAAACACCGTGTGCCCGTGACGGTTTAGTCCGTCCAGCGCGAGCAGTCGCAAAGGTGCGCGACACGCCGTAGTCTCCAGCATGTTTGCGTCTGTTCGCGGAGGAGAGGTTAGCCCGAGACGACCACGATCCCGTCGTCGTCGCAGTACGCGACCTCGCCGGGAACGAACGTCACACCGCCGAAGGTGACCGCCACGTCGCGGTCGCCTTCGCCGGTCTTGGTGCCCTTGCGCGGGTTGGTGCCGAGCGCCTTGATGCCGATGTCCATGGTGCGCAGTGCCGCCGCGTCCCGCACCGCCCCGTTGACGATCAACCCAGCCCAGCCGTTGTCGACGGCAAGGGCGGCGATGATGTCACCCACCAGCGCGGTGTGCAGCGAACCGTCGCCGTCGATCACCAACACGCGGGCGTGTCCCGGCTCCGAGAGCACCGACTTCAGCAGCGCGTTGTCCTGGAAGCAGCGCACGGTCGCGATCGGCCCGGCGAACATCGTCGTCGCGCCGTAGCTCTGCAGTTGCAGGTCGCAGCTTCGGACGTCCGGGTAGATGTCGTCGACGAGGTCGGCGGTGGGGCGCGGCGTAACGGTCACCGGTCGATGCTAGCCAGCGTGGCCGGCGGCGGCGACGTCGTCAATCTTCGGAGTTGCGACGCGCCAGCAGAACCACGAGGACCGCCAATACGCCTGCCGCGATGGCCGCGGCGATCGGCAGTCGCGAGGGCACTGGACGAGGAGCGGGCGCGATCGCGGCGTTGCTCGCAGTGGCGATGGTCGACTTCGCCTGTGCGGCGGTCTCCTTGGCGGCGGTGCTGGCCGAACGGGAGCCGTTGGTGTCGGCAAGCGTGGGTGCGGGCTGCGGCGGCGGTCCGGCTGGTGCCTTCTTGGCCGGTGCCTTCTTGGCAGGCGCCGCCTTCTTGGCGGCCTTGGCCGGAGCCTTCTTCGCCGGTGCCTTCTTGGCAGGCGCCGCCTTCTTGGCCGCCTTCTCGGGGGCCTTCTTCGCGGGTGGCGGCGGCACCCGCTCCGGTGCAGGCCCCCCGGTCGGATCTGGGGACGGCGGCTGTTCGGCGGGCTGCTCGTCCGGTCGGCCCTGCTGGTCTGCCATCTGCTGCTCCTTTGCAGTTCTCGTCCAAAGCGCGATCGGCGTGAGGTTGTCGGGCCGGGCAGTGACCCCATCATGCCAGTTGGCGTCTGGTTGCTATCCCGTGACCGCCAGTGCGGCGGCCAGGGTCAGCGCCACCACCATGCCCGCCAACTCGATCCGCGACCGCAGCCGCGACACGCCCGCGGTCGCCCGGTGTGAGCGGGCGGCGGGCAGCCACCACCTGCGATTGCGCCACCCAAGGGCCGTCAGCGCCGCCGTCAAGACGATCTTGGCCGACAACAACCGGCCGTAGCCCGTCGTGACGAACTCGGCGGGGGAATGCAGGGTCACGATCGCCGCCGCCGCTCCGCAGCCCACCAGCGTCACCACGCAGTACAGGGACACCTGCGAGAAGCGCGGCAACATGCGGGCCCACTGCCCGCGATGCTCGACGACGAGGACCATGGCCGCCAGCGCACCGCACCACAGCCCCGCCGCCAGTGCGTGCACGGCGACCGCGAGGCCGCCGACGGGGCTTTCCGACAGGTGACCGATGAGGCTGCGCCCGGTCAGACCGACCGCCGCGGCACCGGCCAACACGACGCCAAGGGCCGGTTTCGGCTGCACGCGCGACGCGACGGCAGCCACGACGGCGACCACGACGGCGGCCGCTGCGCACACCAGCCCGGACCGCCCGGCGGTGGTGACCGTGGCGAACTCCACCGCGGTGCGCACGCCGAGCCGCGCCGCCGACGCCCCAGCGGCCTGTGCGGCCGAGACCACGAGTCGAACCACTTCGGCCACCGCCCAGACCGCCGAGGCCAGGATCAGCGGCCGTGCGGCCCGATCCGCGAGTTCGCGCCGATACCGGCCGACGTCGAACATCGGGATCACGGCGAGGCCAAGCGTCACCACCGCGGCGCAGTCGGCGGCCGACCGAATCAACGTGTCGGCCAGCGAATTGTGCGGAAACGCCAAGCCCCACGCAGACACCGCCGCGGCGATGACCACGGTGATGCCCGCGGCCACCGTCCGAAGCTTCGTCACGGCCGCCGTCGCACCGCCCACCACGCGCCGGCAGCCACGATCACGACGGCCGCCGCCACGAACGGCCAGATCGGCACACCACCCTCATCGGGACCGGACGCCGCCGCCGGCGGCCCCGGTGTGCCGGTCCCGGCCTGCGTCAGCCGAAACGACCACGACCCCGACACGACGTGACCGTCCGCCGAGGTCACCCGGTAGTTCACCGTGTAGATGCCGACCGGGCCCAGCGGCAGCAACGCGACGCTGGCGATGGCGCCGTCCACCTTCGCAGGTCCGGTCGACCACAGATTGTCGTCGGGTCCGACCAGCGTCATGGCCGCGAAGCTGGTCTGCAGCTTCTCGTTGAACGTCGCGCTGACCCGACCGGGACCCTGGCTCAGCGCCGCGTCCTGCGCGGGATCGGTGGAGATGCGGATGGCATGGGCGGAGGCCGTCCCGGCGCCGGCGAGCGCCAGGACGGCCAACCATGCGACGCACGAACGCCGCGCCCGCGACCCTGCGGATCACGTGCGGCGCCGCCCGGCGACCGCCAGCACGACGCCCACCGCGGCCACTATCAGCGCGCCACCGGCCAGCCAGCGGGCCGTGTCGTCGGAGCCCGCGGGTGCCTGGGCGACCGGCTGCCCGGTCGGTGCCGCCGTCGCTTCCGGTGCGGGTGAGCCGGCCATGGCGTGCTCGGGTGCCGCGGTCCCGGACAGCGCGAGAATCGGCGCCGGGTGTTCGGGCTCGCCGCCGCCGGGTAACGGCTGCTGGTCCCAGTGCACCACCTGCCCGTCCGAATACGTCTGCGTCGAGGGCAGGCTGACGGACGGCTGGTTGGGCAACGTCACCGAGATCCGGAACAGCGCGAACTGGTCGGGCGATATCCCGACCGACGGCGCGGCGGTCCAGGTCACCGAGCTGGTGGTACCTGCGGCGACGTTGCGGTCGAGGCGGGACGTCCAGCCGGGCATCACCTCGGCCCTGGCCGATGCCACGTTCGGCAGCGCGACACTGAATTGCGTGGTCAGAGCGCCTGTTTCGGATTCTCCGGGCACCTGGAACGTCAGTATGGCCGAGCCTCCCGGTGCGGCGTCGTCGGCGGCGACGTGGACGTGGGCCCATGCCGGAGCGGCACCCGAGATCAGGGCGATGGACGTCGCCGCCCCGATGGTGGCGGTCGTGATGAGGGCGCGCGAGAACGCCCGATGGATCGGTCTCATTTCGAGTTGTTGCCTTCTGTGTGTCGGAAAGGGGGTGGTCGGTCAGCGAACTGCGCCGACCGGCGGCCCCCGATGCGACATCGACGCGGCGAGTAGAAGTGCGGAACGCAATGGCTGATCGGCGTCCAGGAACGCCAGCGTGGGTGTGGCGGTGACCGGAAGGGACTCGGGTGGATCGGCCGCCCGCACCGCCCGCGACAGCGCGGAGCACAGGTATCCCGCCGTCGCGATGAGAGCCGCCCCGCACGTCACGGCGACCAGGTGAGCGATCACCATCGCCGCGGCCGACGGCCCGGTGGCGTCTCCGTGATGGTGGCCGACGGTCCCCAGCAGGACGTGGCCGAGCAGTTGGCCCGCTGACAACAATGCCAGCTGGCCGCGGATCCGCTCACCCCCGACGATCGTCGCGGACAGCGCCCCGATCGTGACCGCCAGCAGGCCGAGCTCGGCCGCGGTCGCTCCGGACGGGAGCGCGCCGCCCGCCGCGCCGTGGGCGGCGGCGGCCAGCGCCACCGTCAGTGAACCGGCAGCCAGACCCCGCAGTTGGGACGCGGGCGACGGGGAGCCGGACGTCACGTCGCTAGACCACGCCGAGTCGGGCCATCAGGTCGGCGTCGACGCCGTCCAACTGCTCGCTGATCCTGGCGTGCGCTGCCTTGCGAGGCGCGGGTGCCATGCCCTCGGCAGTGTTCACCGCCGCCGCGAGGTCCTTGAGCCGATCGTTGATCGCTGCCACGAACTGCTTCGTCTCGGCGTCCTTGGGCTTGGCCTCGGCGACCTGACGGAGCGACTGCTCGGCGCGGGAGATTCGTGCGGACAGCCCGCCCCCGACTCCGGAGAACTGCCCGAGCTGGCTGAGCGGTACGCCGAGTCGGTCCGCCTTGCGTTGGTCGATGATGCCACGCGCGCCGATCGCGGCTCGGTAGACGATCGGCACCACGACGGGAGCCAGCAGACGCGAAACGGTGAGGGTCCGGCGAATCCGGGATACGGACAGCAGCTTACCTTCCCTGGCGGCCTTCAGCTGTGCCTCGGCAACCTTGATGGCCGCCTTGTCGCTGTCGCGTTGGGACTTCAGGCCGGCCTTGATGGCTGCGGACTGCCGCTTGCCGTCGGCCTTGATCCGGCGAGCGTCGTTCCTGGCGGCGAGCCTGGCCTCCAGCTTGGCCTTCGCCTTGATCGCGCGGGCCTCGGCCCGTCGGGTTGCGCGGCTCTTGCGTCGCGTGAACAGGCCCATCCCGGCTGCCTCCCAGTCAATTCCGTCGAGATCCCGCGATTATGGCTGCGCTGGTGCGCTTTACCCTATCGCCGTGCAGGCGTGCGGGTCGGCTTCGCCCCTCGCCGAACGGGGACCTCAGGTCCTCCAGCAAACAGTTCAGCGGGTTTGTGCGACAATCATTGAGCCTGAATGGGGTGGATGAATGGTGTCGTGAGGGGTGGTGACGACGTGGCTCCGCGTGTGCGCATCGCCGCGGCTGCAGCCCTGGTGGCATCGGGGCTGCTCGCGGCTGGTACCGGTGCCTCCCTGGCGCTTGCTGCCCCCGAACCAGGTGACGGTGGCGATACGAGCGGTCCGCAGAGCGGGGGTTCGGCTCCCGGCACCGGCGAGCCCGCACCCGCCACCATGGGAGCCCCCGTCCCCGGCGGCGCCGCGGCCGCGCCGGGAAGCGTAGACCGCGGGGCGAAGCCGAACTCGCAGGTCGGTGACGGCCGCAACGGTCTTGCAGCGGGTTCGACGGCAACCACGGCCCCAGCAACCAAGACGGTGCCGACCACCGCGGCGCCACATACCACGGAGGTGGCTCCCACGACCATCTCCACGGAACCGTCCGGCAAACTCTCCGAAGCCGGCTCGACGTCTACTCCGCAAACGATCGGTGTAACCCGCAGCGAAGAGGGCCAGGAGAGTGCGTCGCGACTGGCGAACGGCACCGAGGCCACGGGCGAGTTCGTGCCCGCGGCGGCGGGTCCGGGCGAGACGACGACCTCGGCCGCCGGACCGACGACCACGCCGCCGGCCACCGGAGAAGGCACCAAAGACGGCGATGGCACGAAGCCCCCCGACGAGGGGGAGCACCATCCGGGGTTCGGCTGGCCGTGGTCGTGGTGGCTTGGGTGCTCGCCTCTGAGCCTGCCTCCTGGCAGCATCGGCGGCAGCGACGGCACTCGTGTCCCGCCCGCGTGGAAGCCGCCGCTTCCCCCGGCGATGCAGCTGCCCATTCCGTACATCCCGCGGGAGATCGTTCCCGAACTGCCCGGCATCATCGAACCGCTCCTCGACGCCGTCACCGGCCTGGCCACCGCTGCGTCCGAGGTGCCGTTCGCGCCGATCACCCTGCCCGTCATCGTCATCCCCAGCTTCCCGGCAGCCACGGGTGCTGGAGGCGGTGGCGGTGGCGCCGGAGGGCCGGGAGTCGTTCCGCGCCCTGGCATTCCGGCTGCCCCGAAGCCGCCGGCGTCCACCCACGGCGGGGGCGCGTCCAAACCGCCGGCACAGTCGGGCAGGCAGCAGGAGTCGCCACCGGCGTTCAGCGCAGGCAATCAGGCCTTGCCTGCCCCGTCGTACCGGATGGGCTACACGGAGTACCTGCGTGCCGCAGGTTTCGGTCAGGTCGCGGCGGTGGCCGTGCCCGGGCTGTCCGGGATCCTTGTCCTCACCGGCGCCGGAGGGTTGATCGGGTACCGGCAGGCGAGAGCGGGCCGCTCCGTGCGCATCGAAAGCATGGCGCGATTCATGGGTTGACCGGATAGTGCGTTCCGACGGGAACGAACACGTCATAGTGGACTTCGTCGAGAGGGGGTTTTCATGCCTGCCAGCCGTCGCGTGACCCGCGCCGTCAACGAGGTGCTCGACCTCGCGCCCAGACGTGGCGAGGTTTCACTCGCCCGTCTCGTCGACGCCGTCGCCGCCGACCGCAGTCGACCCATCGAGCTCAAGATGGCCGATCTGCCAGCGGGTGTGTGCGGCCAGTGGCGCCAGTACGTCGACCGGGACGTCTTCCTGATTCAGAAGGGTCTTCCTGCAGGCGATCGCACCCTCGCTCACGAGCTTGGTCACCTGGTTCTGGGCCACGACGGCATCTCGGTCGTCGAGGCTGCCCTCGACACCACCGAACTGGCCAGCTCCGATCTGATCGGGTACATGCTCAACCAGAGGACCGGCTGCATGGGTCCCAGCGGCGAGGACGCCGAGCAGGAGGCCGAGGACTTCGCCGCGCTCCTCATCTATCGACTCGGCCGACTACCGTCCGATCGCTCGTCGATCGTGCAGGTGCGGCTCGGAGAGGCGTTTGGTTGATCGTCTGGGTGATCGCCGGTCTGCTCGGATTGGCGACCGGCCTGCGCATCGGCTGGGCCCTCGTCAACAAGCAGTCACTGGTCAGCGCGGCCATGATTCTCGCGCTGGGCAGCCTCGGATTCGTGGCCGCACTGAACTGGCAGCCGCTGACCCTCCTGATCGACACCATGCTGCATTGGCCGAACGTGTCGACGGTGCTCAGCCAGGTCGCCCTGATCACTTGTGCCGCGGGCAGCTGCGTGATGATCACATCGGCGTCGTCGAGCCGCAAACCCACCACCATCCGACGGATCGCCGTCGTCCAGTATGCCGTCGCCGCGGTCATCGCGGCGCTGACACTGGCGGCGTTCTTCATGGCGCCGCAACAGCCGGAAATGGCCCCTGAGCAGTATCTGCTGCGCAACCTGGGGTCCGGCTCCACGTCGCTGTCGTGGCTGTTGCCGCTGCTCTACGTGCTGTTGGCGCTGACACTCGTCGCGTGGGCGGGGGCGCGCCACTCCAACCGCACCCGCCGGGGCAGGGCGCTGTTGGTGTTCACCATCGGCATCGCGCTCATCGTGCTCGCGAGCGCCTTCTTCCTGCTTCGTGCGGCCGGCAGCACCCGGTTCGTCGGGGTTGGCGCGGCGGCCACGCTGCTGGGCTGCGCGATGCTCGTGGTGGCCAGCGGGTCGCTGCTTCCCAGCGTCGAGGATTGGTTCGGCGCCAGGCGTGAACTCCGGGTGATTCAGCCGCTGCTCGAAGAGCTGAACAAGCGCCATCCCAACGTCGGGATCGGTGTGCGGCCGAGGGGGCCGTTGTTGTTCCGCGTCGCAGAGCAGATGTCGCTGATCTCCGATGCGCTCTACCTCGAGGCCACGCGCACGCTCGAGACGGAAGACGGGGTGGACGAGTCGTCGGATCCGGCCGCGCTGTCCGTGCCGCCGGAGGAACAGGCACTGCGGATCGCTGAGTGGATCAACGCAGGTCGGCAGGCGGATCGAGATACGGCAAACTCCCGCTTTCCCGGACCGAATTGGCTACGCCAGCCACCCTCGTACTCCGATCGCGAGTGGATCCTCGCGATCTCCGAACAGTATCGAAAGCTCGACCGTAAGGCCGGCGTTGCCGCGGCCTGATCGGATCATCGATCCAGTTTCGCCGACCGCGGCGACGTCAGCGACGTAGGGCTAATCGTCCAGGTGCTCGCGGCGACGAAGCTCGTCGGCCTTGGACACCAGGTCTTGCTTGGCCTCGGGGGACAGCCCGACGGTGCGTGCCGCAATACGGCGGATGCCCTCGTCGCGCATGTTGGCAAGCCACGTCAGCTCCTTGTCGAGCTTCTCGTAGTACTCGTCATCCGTGAAGTAGGCCGGCTTGATCCGGAAGAAATTGGCAAGTGCGGCCATGGTGGTGACCGAAGGGTTCGTCCGGTTGCCTGATCTCAACTGCGAGAGATACGGGGCCGACATGGTGACGCCTTCGGCCTTCAGGGCGGCGATCACTTCAGCCGACGTATGCGGACCACGTCCTGGCGGGTAGACGGTGTCGAACAGGCGGTTCAGCCTGGCGGCGAAGGTCATGCTCATCGGTTAATCCTCCACTTAGCGATATTGCGGTCGTCTTCGGCGGCGTATTTGCTGATCATCGTAGCGAGAGATGTGCCGAGAGCCAAGTGCAAACCACCGAAAACTCGACCCTACCCTTTCCGCGGACCCGCTGCCACGCCGCCTAGCAGCGGTTCCTCGGAAAATAGACGCCGTCGCCTGTCGGCACGGCTAAGCAAATAATAACGCTCGAGTTGTTTTGCCGAACTCGCAGGGGAGCGGACCGTTCGTCACAGCAGTCTCAAAGGTCACTGTCGGCAACCGCTCAAGAACTGCGAGCCTGCGAAGATCGTCCTTTGCTCACAAACTAAACCATTCCAGCATTCGGTAGCTGTGATCGCCTACTTCGCGCACGTCGACGCGCGGTGGGGACGGCTACCATCATTTCGTTAGACCATTGACCAGAGGTAGCCAGGTCCTCAAGCAGTGGTTTTGGGCGACGATTCCAGCGCTGCGGCACCATCGCGCGTGCTCCGTCGGCTCCTCGCGTACCGGACGACGGTGGTGATCACCACGATCCCCGCAGCCCCCGCGGTCGACGCCACTGCCACCCAGCGCCAGCCGAGGGCGTTGTCGAAAAGCAGCCAGAGACCGAACAACAGGAACAGCAGCGCGGCCACGCCGTGCAGGAAGCGTTCCGGCAGCCGTCGGTGCAGGAGCCGACCCACGGCGATGGCCACGCCGTCGGCCAGCACCATGCCCAAGGTGGCGCCGATCCACACGCCCGCCCAGTTGTGGTCACTGGCCAGGGCGACGGTGGCCAGCATGGTCTTGTCGCCAAGCTCGGCCAGCACGAACGACGAGATGACCGCGAAGATGACGTAGCGCGGTTCGGGAACCGCCTTCACGTCGTCATCGCCTCCGCGGCTGTCGTGCCAGGTCCAGGCGGCGAACAGCAGGAACGCGATGGCCGCGGCGAACGCGATGGGCCGCTCGGGCAGGGTGAGGCCGACGAAGTGGCCGATGGTGACCGACAGGCCGTGTACCAGGAAGGCCGCGATGGCCACCCCGGACAGCACCACCCACCACCGATGCCGCAACGCGTACGTCATGGTCATGAGCTGGGACTTGTCGCCGAGTTCGGCGAGGAAGACGACGCCAAGGCTGACCAGGGCCGCGGATAGCATGACGAACCTTTCGACGTTTCGCCCGATGCGCCAGATGTCCATGACGCCTTCGGGCAGTTCGTCGAAGGTCTCGCCCACCGCTTCGCGCGGTTCGCGTGCCGGGCTCTCGCCAGTATGTCGACACCACGATTGGGGGCTACTCCCCTTCGCTGATGCCACGACGATAGCTGCCGCCCAGCCACCACGCCAGCGCCCAAGCCGAGTTCGGGAACCCGTATCCATGGTTTCGAGCGACGAACCTCGAGCTTCGAAAACCCTTATGCCGCAAGCAGCATGGCCAGAATGGCGGTGTCGGGATGGCTGATCGGGTCGACCCCGATGCGGCTGACCATCGAGGTGATGGTGCCATCCGATTCGGCCTCGACCCAGGCGGCTCGATGCTCAAGACCGAGATGCGGGATGCCCGGCAGCAGTACGCAACCCGACGCCGCCCCCGAGCATTCGGGCAGCGACGGCATGGTCTCGGACGGCGGGTGCAGCATCAGCAGCGCCGGGGGCATCCGCCGCGCGAAATAGCCTGGGGGGATAGCGGATTCACCGACCACCGTGCCCTCGGCGAGCACCAGTCCGACGGTGCCGGGGGCGGGCTCGTCGGGCAGCTCTTCGCGTACTCCGAAAATCGTTGTGGTGGCCAGCAATCCGGGTAGTGACGCCACCCGCACCGCGACCATCAGGAGTTGTGCCCACTCCTTCGTCGAATCGGGCCACCGGCCTGAAATCACGAACCCCTTCAATGATCCGCCGGCGTGGAAGGGTGAGACTTGGACGGCTCCGCCTGCTCCTGTGTCCATCTCGCCTCCGATCGGTGCTTGCGCGGTTGGCGCCCGACACGGCTGTGGGTCGATCCCTCAGCATGCGGCAGCCGGCCGCCCGCGGCAAGCGGACACGCGTCGGCAATTCAGCCGGTTCGCTTCACTCATGCCCTCAAGTGTGGCTACCCGGGCGCTTCGCTCTCACCCGCAAACGGGGGGATGCCCAGCTCCGGGCGGTCCACACCACGCGGTAGGAGCCCGCCGCAGGCACCCACCCGAACTGCCGCGAGTCGACGACCCCCGGTGCGTTCGGGTTGTCGGAGCCGGCCTCAGAACGTCGCCCCGCGCCCCGCGCCGCGGACCTCGCCCACCCGTTTGACGAGCCATCGCGTTGGCCGTGTCGGGTCGGGGAACACCCGCACCTGGCCCGCGCCGAGGCCGTCCGTAGCGCAGCGCAAGTAGTCCGTCGCCGGGTCCAAGCGATGGCCGCATCGAATCCTCCACGACGGCGAATCGGCGCAGCGGCCAGCGGCGCGAAGGATGGTTTCTGGCCATGGCCAAAGGGTAAGTTAAGGGCATGCTGCATCGACTCTTTGCCAACGCCACCCCCGCCCATGCTCACTGCGACCTGTACTGCGGCGTCTACGATCCCGCGCAGGCCAAGATCGAGGCGCTCTCGTGCCTGAAGACGCTGAAGAAGTTCCACGACTCCGACGACGATCACTTCAAGACGCGCGCGATCATCATCAAGGAGCAGCGCGCCGACGAGGTCAAGCATCACCTGATGGTGCTGTGGGCCGACTTCTTCACCAAGGAGCACTTCGAGAAGTTCCCCAATCTGCACCAGCTTTTCTGGGACGGCGTCCACGGCGCTGGTGACGTCAAGAAGTCGACCGACGTCGCCGTCGCCGAGAAGCTGCTGAAGACGATCGACGACATCTCCGACATCTTCTGGCAGACCGACAAGGCCAAGGACATGGGCGTCTATCCGCCCGCCTGAGCCCACACCGAACGACGACGGCCGCCCGGAGCTAGCGCTCCGTGGCGGCCGTCGTCGTCGAGTCGAAGGCGTCTATGGGTCAGAACAGAACGATGAACGCGAGGATGCCGAGCAGCAGGAGTGCAATGACGCCTGCGCGCACGCAAGCCATCATCTGGCCGCGGGTGTAGACGTGCGCGGAGGAACTCCACTCCGTGGACGGCAGGGCCGACCCAGGTCCAAACGGTTGTGCTGCCATCACGAACTCCTGACCTGCACGATCGACGCCGTCCCCCGGTGAGATCCATCACAACTCATGCCCGTGACGCCGATCATAGCCCTTACCACGCCGAGGCGAAAATTGGCGCCAGACCGGACTGAAATCGTCGTTTCACAGGATTTCGACAGCGGAACGCGCAGTCAACTCGCAGATTGATTAGCACGCCGAGCCTGTTCGCTCCGGAGTTCGTCGCCTGTTGATCGATGCCGTGCGGATCTCCAGGGTTATCCCCAGTCACTTTCAGCGCCGACACAGAATCGGCGGTTCAGGGCGTCGATCGCCCGCTCGGGGCCTGTGGATGAACCTGTGGAAACTGTGGATAGCCCTCTGATTGCTGTGTTGACGCGCGTGCGCGTTGCTGCGTCGGCGCGGGTGCGCGGTCGGTTCAGTCGTGCCAGCATGGTCCGCATGGGCCGGGTCAAGGGATCTTCCGATGTCTGAGGACGAAGTCGGCGTGGCCGAACTCGTCGACGTGCCGACGACGTTCGACGAGTCGGTCGTGCTGCTCGACGTCCGTGAGGACGACGAGTGGCAGCGGGGACACGCCGCGGGCGCTCTGCACATCCCGATGGGTGACGTGCCTGCCCGCATCGACGAGATCGACCCCGACGCCACGCTGTACGTGGTGTGCCACGCAGGGGGCCGATCGATGCGGGTCGCGCAATACCTCGCCCGCAACGGATACGAACCGATCAACGTCAGCGGCGGCATGCTGGCGTGGGCCGGAGCAGGGCGTGCCGTCGTCACCGACGATGGCAGCGTCGGCACCGTCTGAGGGCCGTAGGCTGGTCGCGTGATTCAGGTCTGTTCGCGGTGCGGGACGCGGTGGAACGTCCGCGACCGCCGCCGCGACTGGTGCCCCCGCTGCCAGGGCACCCTGCTCGCACCGACGGCGGACACGCCGGATCAGCGGTGGGGTGACCGGCCCACCGCGTCGGCACTGCAGCCGGGCCAACAGACGGCCCAACGCCTCCCGCAGGGCTACCGCTGGATCGCTGTGCGGCCGGGCGCCGCGCCGCCACCCCGCAGCATCCGCCGTCCACTGGGCCCTACGCCCCGCTACGGGGTCATCCCGCGGTGGGGTCTGACCGATCGGTTCGACGACCAGTACCACCCGGCCACGCCGCAGGCCGAGGTGCGCTCTGGCCCCTCCGCGGCGATGGTGCGCCGAACCCTGTGGGCCACCGTCGTGATCCTCGGGGTGGCCGCCGTCGTGCACATCGCCCGGTACGCGCTGCTGCTGATCAACCGCGGCACGTCTGTTGAATCCGTGGGTGGCCGGGATCGCGACGTGGCTCGGTGTCGCAGTCAGCGCGGTGGCGCTGTTCGCGGTGATCGCCAGCGTGGTGGTCCTGACGAACTGGCTGATCGCCCGGCGGGCATTGGCATTCGCGCACCGCGACACCACGGATCCCCGCTCGGCGTGGCAGATGCGGGCCGGTTGCCTGGTGCCGTTCGCCAATCTGTTCTGGGCGCCGGTCTATCTCATCGAGCTGGCCGCCGCCGAGGGCCGCCTCAACCGGCTGCGGCCCACCATCGTGACGTGGTGGTGCGCCTGGATCTTCAGCACGCTGATTTCGGTGTTCTCGATCGCCACCAGCTTCACCCGCGACGCCCAAGGCATTGCCGACAACACCGTGACGACCATCGTGGCCTACCTCGTCGCCCTCGCCGCACTGCTGCTCGCTCAGCGGGTATTGCTCGGCTTCGAGAGCAGGCCCGTCGACCGGCCCGTCAAGCGATGGGTGATCGTCGCCGACGAGAGTCGAAGTGCCCGCCGCGAGGAGCCAGCCCCCGTCGAGGCCGACGACGGCGAAGAAGCCGTCGCGGTTGAAGCCGGACAGCGGGAACCGGCGGCATAGCCTCGTGAACACGGGCGACGGCACGCTCGGCGGCCACCCCTTCGTGGTCGCGCACCGGGGCGCATCGGCCGACCGGCCGGAACACACCGTCGCTGCGTACGACCTCGCGTTGCGCGAGGGCGCGGACGGCGTCGAGTGCGATGTCAGGCTGACCCGCGACGGCCATCTGGTCTGCGTTCACGACCGCAAGGTGGACCGCACGTCGAACGGCACCGGACTGGTCAGCGAGATGACGCTGGCGCAGTTGCGCGAGCTCGATTACGGGACCTGGCATGCCAGCTGGCGCCCCGACGGAAGCCAGGGCGACACCGGACTGCTCACCCTCGACAATCTCATCGCACAGGTACTCGACTGGAACCGGCCGATCAAGATGTTCATCGAGACCAAGCACCCGGTGCGGTACGGCGCGCTGGTGGAGAGCAAGGTGCTGGCGCTGCTGCACCGGTACGGCATCGCCTCGCCGGCTTCGGCCGACCTGTCCCGTGCGGTGGTGATGTCGTTCTCCGCGGCCGCGGTCTGGCGCATCCGCCGTGCGGCGCCGATGCTGCCGACGGTGCTCCTCGGCGAGACGTCGCGCTATCTCGGTGGAAGCGCTGCCACCACCGTCGGCGCCACCGCGGTGGGTCCGTCGATCGCGACGCTGCGCGAACACCCGGAGCTGGTCGATCGGGCCGCCTCGCACGGCCGCGCTCTGTATTGCTGGACGGTCGACCACTACGAGGACGTGCGGTACTGCCGGGACGTCGGCGTCGCGTGGGTCGCCACCAACCACCCCGGGCGTACCAAGGGTTGGCTGCAGAACGGCCTGACCGAAGCGGGCCGCGACCAGCCGGACGGCTAGAGCCGACCGCCGGCGGCCGTCGGTGCCGTCGCATCGGCCGCGGCCGCGCCGATCTCGCGGGCCACGAAGTCCTCGAGGTGGAACAGGTTGGCGCCCGCGCGCTCGCCCACCCGGACCAGCGTGGTGATCAGCGCGACCTCCTCGACCTGCTCCTTGAGGAACCATTGCATGAACTGCTCGCCGAGATAGTCACCCTCGTCGCGGGCGACGGCAGCCAGGGTGCTGATCTGCTCGGTGACGGCCCGCTCCTGATCGAGGGCCAGGCGCAGCGCGTCGGTCGGGGAGGCGAAGGTGTTGCGTACCGGATCGGTGCCAGGGATCTCCACCTCGACGTCCCGATCGATCAAATACTGCACCAGCATCATCGCGTGGTTGCGCTCTTCGACGGCCTGCGCATAGAAGTGCTTGGCCAGTTGCGGCAGATCGGCGGCGTCGAAGTGCACCGCGATCGCGATGTATTGCTGGGCGGCAGTGAACTCGGTGCGGATCTGGTCATGGAGGAGGTGGTGAAATTTCGTGTCGAGTGTCGTCGCGTCAGTCATGACGGCCACGATAATGCAGGTCAGATAGCACTGTCATCAAAGGTGTGCCTAATGCAGGCAAGCTTGACCTAAGTGCTGTGACGCTCACCATGGCGGCAAACCTCAGTTTGCTGAAGATGGTCCGTAGGCAAGGCTTGGCTAGGGCTGGCCTGCCTCGAGCACGTCGGCTGGCACGGCTTCGTCGGCCGCAAGCGCCGTGAACAGCCGGGTCGCCTCGTCGCTGTTCCACACCACCACGGAGCCCGAGTCGCTGCCGGTGAACTCCCCGATCGGGACGGTGGTCGTCGTGACCGTGCCGTGCAACGACCACGCCAACTGGGCGAGATCCCAGACGTGCGCACCGTCGTCGACCGTGACCGATCCGGAGGCGGCGTGTGCCATCGGATACCAGCGCAGCGGATTCGCCAACACCAGCGGGCTGGTGGCACGGTGAATCAGCGCCGACATGAACTGGCGCTGGTTGATCATGCGGTCCAGGTCGGCTCGCGGCGTGGCGCGGCTGCGCACGAAGCCTAGAGCGTTTCGGCCGTCGAGTCGCAGGCAGCCTGCGGGCAATTCGATGCCCGCGAGCGAGTCGCTGATGGGCTCGGGCAGACACATCGTGACGCCGCCGACCGCGTCGACCATCTGGGCGAAGCCGTCGAAGCCGATCTCGGCGTAGTGGTCCAACCGCATGCCCGTCGCCCGCTCGACCGTCTGCGCCAGGAGCGGGGCGCCGCCGATCGCGAAGGCGGCATTGATCTTGTCCTCGCCGTGGTCGGGAATCTCCACGTAGGAGTCCCGCGGGATGGACACCATCGTGGTGGGGGCGCCCGATCCGAGGGAAGGTACGTGGACGACGAGGATCGTGTCCGTGCGTCCGTTTCCGATGTCGCCTCCGGTGGCGAGTTCGGCCTGCTGCTCTGGACTCAGGTCCTGGCGGCTGTCCGAGCCGACGAGTAGCCATGTCGTGCCGCGCCCCTGCGCGGGCCGCCCGGTGTAGTCGGCCAGCACCGGCACGCGGCGCAGGTGTCCGTCCATCCAGAACCCTCCCGCAACGACCGCAACGGCGGCGGTCAGCAGGATGGCGAGGGGGTAGATCACCAAGATCCGCCCCCAGCGTCGCTTGCGCCGTGGCTTGCGCGCAGCAGCCGGTGGCGGCGGTGCCGGGCGCTGCGGAGGCGGCAGGTTGGGTGGCGGCGGCGGGCGCGGGGAAGGGGGTCGGTTGGCAGGCGGCGGCCGACGCGGCGAAGGGGGCAGAGGAGGTCGGGGGTGCGGAGGAGGCGGCGGAGGCCGACGTCCCGGCGGCGCCTGCTGCGGCGGCGGCGGTCGTTGGTAGCGCGGATCCCGACGGATCGCCTGTGACGGTTCCCGGGGCGGGACCGGTCGACGCGGGTCCGGCCCCTGTGGCCGCGGCCGGTTGTCGTTCACAGCCAAGAATCTACGGGCCGGTTGCGCTGCGTCAGCGCAACCAGCCGAGGTGACCCGCCGCCAGTGCATAACCGACGAATGCCACGGCGTCGATCAGGCCGTGGGCGATGATCAGCGGCCACAGCCGGCCGGTGCGCTGCCACACGTAGCCGAACACCAGTCCCATCGCCAGGTTTCCGAGGCCCGCACCGAAGCCTTGGTACAGGTGGTAGGCACCGCGCAAAAGACTGGAGATCACCAGCACCTTGACCGGCGACATGCCGAGCTGGCGCAACCGCGTCATGAGGAACGCGACGACGACGACCTCCTCGGCCCAGCCATTGGCGAACGCCACCGCGAGGAGCACGGGGATGCGCCACCACGTGTCGCCGAGCTCGGAAGGCACCACCGCCACCCCGATGCCCAGCGCCCGGCCCGCGACGTAGAGGCCGAGGCCGGGGATACCGATGAGGGCCGCCAATCCGAGCCCGCCGAGTAGGTCGAGCCGCCAGCGGAATCGCCCGAGCCCGATCCGGCTAGGCCCTGAACCGCTGCGCCACAACAGGTACAGGCCCAGCAGTCCCCACGCGACGAGCTGGAACACCGACGCGAGATTCAATGCCAGGTTGATCAAATCGATCGGGGAGAGCTTGCGGTTGAGCGCGACCTTCTGACCTGCGAGTCCGAGGAGTACCGCCTCGATGAGGCTGACCAGTGCCGTATACGCGGAGAGGCCGAACGTCACGGCGAGAACGACGACGATCTCGAGCCGGATGGTCCGCTTGCGCGGGTCGGTCAGCAGCTCGTCCGTCGGCCCGGTCACCCGAGCTACGGTAGTGGCCGCGCCATTACCCGGTCGCTTCGCTCCTGCCCGCCGGAATCATTTCCGGGTCAGAGGCGCCGAGCGCGCAGCCCGTTGAGGAACGGGCACCCCATCAGCACCCGGATGGCCTGGCTCAGGCCCGTCACGTCGTCGACCGGTTTGGCAAACGGCAGCCGCACGTCGTGGTCACCATCCTCGTTCTCCACCCGGAGTTGCACCCCGTAGCGGTCCAGTCCCAGTGGGCGGACGCGCCCACGGCGCAGCGGTGTGGGCAGTCGGTTGGCCAGCCGGTCGACCACCTCGCGGTGCGCGGACTCGAGGTGCTGAAGCCAGCAGGACTCCAGCGCGCAGAACGGATCGGGTTGCGCGTTCAAAAGCGTGCTCAGCCCGACCGACTCGGCGCCGGTGGAGTCTGCGACGACGACGGAATCGATCTCGAGGCGCATCAACGCATACGGGGTGTCACCGCCCGTGGACTCCGTGACTCCCGTGTTGACTTGCAGCAGAGCAGGATTCGGGTTCTCGGTGGCAATCAGGTCGAGCAGGCCGGACACGTCGCGGTTCGGGATGTGGTGTAGGCGCCCACGAATCCAGACCAGTGATCGCACCGGTTCGCGCAGTGGCAGCGGGGCGTAGTCGGTCATCTCGAGCACCGCCTGAATCCCGGTCGCCCCGGCGGCCACCACCAGGCCGCTCAGTAGGCCGTTGGCAGGCACCGTGATGGCGAACGAACCGTCTCCGAGCAGGTGGTGCACGGGCGTCGCGGCCGGTTCGATGCCCTCTACTGCCAGCATCGCGCCGCCCCCGCGTGCGCACGCGCTGCGGATTCGTTCGGCCGTGGTCGGCGCCAGTACGGTCATCGAATCACCTTCCGGTTAATGAGGTGACCCTAACTTAGGCTGCCCTCACCGACGAGTGCAAGATCTTCGATTTCAGCCTTCGCCTGCCGCCGTCGGTCGAGCCGATAGTGTTGACGAGTGCCACGCGTCGCCTACCTCGGACCCGAGGGGACCTTCACCGAAGCGGCGTTGTTGCAGCTGGCGGCGGGCGGCGCGATCCCCGGCTCGGTGTCCGGCGCGGTGTCCGCCTCGACGTCCGGCCTCGAGCCGATCTCGTCCGACTCACCTGCGGCCGCGCTTGCCGCGGTGCGCACGGGCGACGCCGACTTCGCGTGCGTACCGTTCGAGAACTCGATCGAGGGATCGGTGCTGCCCACACTGGACAGCCTGGCCACGGGCGAGCCCTTGCAGATCTACGCCGAGCACACGCTCGACGTCGCGTTCGGCATCGTGATCCGGCCCGGCACCGCGGCAGCCGACGTCTCGACCGTGGCCGCGTTCCCGGTGGCCGCCGCGCAGGTTCGGCGCTGGCTGGCAGACCACCTGCCGCAGGGCCGCGTCGTACCGGCCAGCTCCAATGCCGCGGCGGCACAGGACGTCGCGAACGGCCGCGCGGACGCCGGTGTCAGCACGTCCCTGGCTGCCGCGCGGTTCGGACTCGACCTGCTCGCCGACGGCGTCGTGGACGAGCCGAACGCGCGCACCAGGTTCGTCCTGGCCGGGCCACCTGGACCGCCGCCGGGTCGCACCGGGGCAGACCGGACGTCGGTCGTCCTTCGCCTTGACAACGTCCCCGGCGCGCTGGTGTCGGCGATGACCGAGTTCGCCATCCGCGACATCGACCTCACCCGCATCGAATCCCGGCCCACCCGAATCGAGTTGGGTACCTACGTGTTCTTCCTGGACTGCGTCGGGCACATCGACGACGATCCGGTGGCTCAGGCACTCAAAGCGCTGCATCGTCGTTGTAGGGACGTGAGGTATCTGGGTTCGTGGCCGACTGGCGCCACGGCGGGGGCGGTGCCGCCGTCGATGGACGACGCGACCCGGTGGCTCACGGCCCTTCGTGAGGGGGAGCGATGAGCGCTTGCGCGAAGAGCAGAAAACGGCCGTGAGCGGGCGTTTGGTGCTGTTGCGGCACGGGCAGTCACACGCCAACGTGGAGCGCCGCCTCGACACGCGTCCGCCGGGCGAAGCGCTGACCGATCTCGGCCACCAGCAGGCCGTCGACTTCGCCGCGAACTGGAGTCATCCGGTCGCGATGGTGGCGCATTCGCCTGCGCTGCGCGCCACCGAAACCGCGGCCGACATCGGCGCGCGGCTTGGGCTGACCCCGCGCCGACTCGAAGGCATCCACGAGGTACAGGTCGGTGAGCTGGAGAACCGCAACGACGCGGCCGCGATCGAGCAGTTCAACGCCACCTACCAGCGCTGGCACGAAGGCCATTTCGACGAGCCGCTACCCGGCGGCGAGACCGGTCAGCAGGTGCTCGACCGCTATCTTCCCGTGGTGACGCAGCTGCGCCTCCGCCATCTCGACGACCACGCGTGGACCGGCGACATCGTGGTGGTGAGCCACGGCGCCGCCATCCGTCTGGTGGGAGCGGTGCTGGCGGGCGTGGACGGCAGCTTCGCGCTGGACCATCATCTGGCCAACACCGAATGCGTCGTGCTGAGCCCGATCACCGACGACCGCTGGAGTTGTGTGCAATGGGGCACGCTGCTGCCACCGTTCTACCCCGAGCCCGATGTCCACCCGGTCGAGGACGCGCTGAGTGGCGCCGATCCGATGGGCTGATCGGCGCTCAGACCGCCAAGCCGGCCGACCCAGCCGCGCCACGGGCACACGTGCAACCGGTGGCGACGCAGTCGAGCCGGAACGCGTGCGCGACTTCCGGGCTCTCGCAGTCCGCTTCAGTGCACTCCGGCCTCAACCGGGCGTGGTGGATGAGCGTGCCATGACAGTGCTGTAGACCGTCTCGGCAGTCTCGGCACCACGAACTCATGTCCCGTTCATAGCACCAGGCGCCGACGAATTCACACCGGCGCGCGCAGTCACGCCCACCCGAGTTCGTGCAGTCTCTCGTCGTCGATGCCGAAGTGGTGGGCGATCTCGTGGACCACCGTCACCGTGACCTCCTCGACCACGTCGTCCTCGGTGTCGCAGATGTCGAGCAGCGCATCGCGGTAGATGGTGATGGCATCGGGCAGCGACCCGCCGTACGACGAGTCGCGATCGGTGAGCGCGATGCCCTCGTAGAGACCGAGAAGGTCGGGCTCGTCGGGATGACGGCCCTCGACGAGAACCACGACGTTGTCGATCGCCGCGGTCAGCTCGGGCGGAATCTGGTCCAGTGCGTCGGACACCAGCTCGTCGAACCGTTGCGGGCTCATCCGCACGGCCATCGCCGCTAGGCCCCCGGCGGCGGCAGTATCGGAACTGCGGGTGCCGGGTCGCCAGGGTCGGGCGCGGGACCTGGTGCCGGCCCGGCTGCGGGCGCGGCCGGGGCAGGTGGTCCGTCCGCAGGAGGAGCGTCGGCTGCCGGAGGGGGCGGCCCGTCCAGCGGTGGACCAGGTGGTGGCGGCGGGCCGTTGAGGAACGTGTTGCCCTGCACGGGCGGCGCGGTCGACGTCTGGGTGGCGGACCCCGTGTGCGGTGGTGTCGGTGGTGGCCGTCGACTGGCTCGGCAGGTGTTGGTTCCCCTGGCTGCTCTGGGTGCTCTGATCCTGCTGGCCCATGTCGATCTGAGACGACGTCTGGCTGCGACGTGTCGACGGGCGCCGGCATCGGGATGGGTGGCAGGTTCAGCCGCTCGTCCGGGATGGCCGGCGGCGGCACGGGAGCCTGCCCGTTGATGAGGAGCGGCCCCTTGGCGCTGTTCAGCAGCGTCGACCAGCCGCCGTTGCCGAGCGTGGCGCCGATGCTGCACGACACTTGATGGCTGCCCGCCGACCAACTCGGCAGCGAGACGGTGCTGTAGATCAGGGTCAGGGTGGTGCTGCGCAATTGGATCGGGGCCAGGTACGCGTCGGTCATCTTGGTGCAGGAGTCCTTGACGAAGGAGTCCTGATCGGCCTCGGCGGGCAGCCCGCCGGGGAACTTCTCCGCGAGGTTCACCGCGCCGGTGACCTCCATGGCGTGCGGCGCCGCGCAGTCGACGGGGATGTCGGTCGGCTGGTTGGTGGCCGGGTCGATGCCGAGGCACGTCCCGGCGGGCCACACCTTCGACTGGTCGACGTCGGCGACCTTGCCCCGGAACGCCAGCTGCTGATTGTTCGGGCCGGGCAGCTGAAGGCCGCACAGCATGCGGCGTTCACCCGACTGGCGCCAGGCCTTGTCGCCGGACCACAGCAGGCTGACGCTGAACTTGCCGTTGGGATCGTATTTGGCGCCGAGGTAGTGGCGAGCCGGCGCCTGGCACTGCTCCGGGCTGATCTGCTGGATGCGCGCGGGCGACGGCGGCGCGGCGTCGGGCCCGTACTCGCTGCCGGGGAAGGTGCGCATGTCGATGGCCTCGGCCACCTCGAAGCGGTGCTCGTCGGTGCAGTTGACGATCTGCGCGGCGTCGGGGGTGCGCTCGGGCCAGTTCAGGCAGTCGCCGCTCTTGGCGTGGTCGAACGTGTCGTTGCCGCGCGGGCCGAGGGCGGTGCCACTGCTCAGGCCGATCGGATGCTTGCCGTCGTCGCCGCCGGGCAGTGCGGTGATGAGGCCTGCGATGAGCAGGCCGCCAAGGGCGGTGAGCAGCAGCGCGCGCCGCGTCGAGGCGGCGTGCAAGCTCTGCCACCACGCCGTCCGGTCTGATGGCCGTAGCGGCTTCGTCGGCGAGCAGGTCCTCGCGATCGGGTGCGTCCAACATCGGCTCCATTGTGACAGGCGCGTCGAGTGCTGTGACAAGAGATGCAGTTGTAAAGTTATGTGGTTGTGCCAGACGTTCGCGCCCCCCTCGGCATCTACGGCGTGGACCGAACGTAGGGTTGCGCCGTGATCGACCTCAAGCTGCTACGTGAAGACCCGGATCGGGTGCGCGCGTCGCAACGGGCGCGCGGCGAGGACCCGGCCCTCGTCGACGCGCTGTTGGACGCCGATGCCGCGCGGCGCGCAGCGATCTCCGCCGCCGACAACCTGCGTGCCGAGCAGAAGGCGGCCAGCAAGCAGGTGGGCGCGGCGTCGCCCGACGAGCGGCCCGCCCTGCTGGCGCGCGCCAAGGAACTGGCCGAGCAGGTCAAGGCGACCGAAGCCCGAGCAGGCCGCCGCCGAGACCGCGTTCACGGCGGCGCACATGGCGTTGTCGAACGTCATCATGGACGGCGTTCCGGCGGGTGGCGAGGACGACTTCGTCGTGCTCGACACCGTCGGCGAGCCCACTGCGATCGAAAACCCGAGGGACCATCTCGAACTCGGTGAGTCGCTCGGGCTGATCGACATGGAGCGCGGCGCAAAGGTCTCGGGGTCGCGCTTCTACTTCCTCACCGGGTTCGGCGCGCTGTTGCAGCTCGGGGTGCTGCAGCTGGCGGTGCGGCTGGCCACCGAGAACGGCTTCACCCTCGTCATCCCGCCCGTGCTGGTGCGCCCGGAGGTCATGTCCGGCACCGGGTTCCTCGGCGCGCACGCCGATGAGATCTACCGGCTCGAGGCCGACGACCTGTATCTCGTCGGCACCTCGGAGGTTCCGCTCGCCGGCTATCACTCCGACGAGATCCTCGACCTGTCCGCGCGGGCCGAAGCGCTACGCGGGTTGGTCGACGTGCTTCCGCCGCGAAGCGGGCAGTTACGGCAAGGACACCCGCGGCATCATCCGCGTGCATCAGTTCGACAAGGTGGAGGCCTTCGTCTACTGCAAGCCGGAGGATGCCGAAGCCGAGCATCAGCGGCTGCTCGCCTGGCAACGTGAGATGCTCGCCAAGATCGAGGTACCCTACCGTGTGATCGACACCGCCGCAGGCGATCTCGGCTCTTCGGCGGCCCGCAAGTTCGACATCGAGGCATGGGTCCCGACGCAGGGCACCTACCGGGAGCTGACCTCGACGTCGAACTGCAGCACGTTCCAGGCTCGACGACTGTCCACCCGCTACCGCGACGAGAACGGCAAGCCGCAGACCGCGGCGACGCTGAACGGCACCCTCGGCACCACGCGTTGGCTGGTCGCCATCCTGGAGAATCACCAGCAGCCGGACGGCAGCGTCCGGATCCCGGAAGCGCTGGTGCCCTACGTCGGAAGGTCGGAACTGACTCCATGATCGAACTCGACTTCGATGAACTGCGGACCTGGTTCGGCTTCGGTGTGGCAGGCAACTTCGCCGGCCACCTGGAGCAGGCCGGTGAGGCCGCGGACTTCGTCAACGTCTCCTCTGACGGCGTCGCGCCGAAGGGCATCTTCCCCTGGTACGCACCGGGTTACGACGGCTTCCTCGGCGAGTTCCCGCTCTCGCACGACGCCATCGCGCTGCCGGAGAGCGACAGCCCGCTGAACCTGCAGATCGAGCCGGAGGTCGGGCCTGGCGTGCCGGGTGATCTGGCAGGGCGACACCGTGGTGACGCTGCGGCCCTTCGCGCTGGGCGCGTTCAACGACTGCTCGATCAGGCGGCCCAACGCGCCGAAGATCAGCCACAAGAAGAACTGGGGTCCGGAGTCGAAGGGCGTGGCCGCCGCAGTTCTTCGACGTCGACGACCTGACGCCCGACGGGCCCACTGCGACCCTGCGCCTGGTGTGCGATCTGCACACCGCCGCCGGTGAGGAACACGCCTACGGCGTCGACAGTCCGCTTCTGGGCTACTCCTACTACGGCGAGGTGCTGCTCGACTGGATCACCGAGCGGTTGGCCAATCAGAAGGGTTCGCCGGACACGCCACTCGAGGACGTCGGCGCGCTCATGGTCGCGAGCGGGCACCCCGAGAACGTGTTGATCGGGATCGGTGCGACGCGCTACACCCCGCTCGGCGAGTCGACGTTCCTGCAGGCCGGCGACCGGGCGATCGTCCGGGTCTACGACACCGCCTCCGACGCGTGCTCCGAACTCCGGCAGACGGTTTCGAACAGGTAGGGCTAGCGCTCGAGCAGTTCGTCCAGCACTGTGACGAACTCGTTGGCGCGCAGCGGCGTGAATGCGGGGCTGGGCCTGGTGCCTGGAACGTCGAGCGTTATCAGCGTCGACTTGATGGGGCGCCACACGTCGAGAGGTAGCCAGCGCCGCATGTCCGAACTACCCCAGATGCGGAACCGGTTGACCAACAGGCCCAGCGACTCGGTCCGGTAGCCGCGGACCGACCGGAGCGGGATGACTTTCGAGGTGCCGGAGGGAAAGTGGTAGCGGCGCAACGTGATCGCCTGCCTGTCCAATTGGATCAGGCCGTCGTCGTATTGCGCGCTCACGCCTTCGACACCCTCAGCTCGTGCCCCTTCGACGTCAGGCAACGGCCGTTGGTCAGATTCCACGACCAGCCGTGCAGGTTGCACGTCAACGTCGAACCCTCCACCACGCCGAATTTCGACAGGTCGGCCTTCAGGTGCGGGCATCGACGCTGAATCTCCCAGCCGTTCAACGTGATCGATGCGGTGTCGTCGTGCGCTTCGGCGAACCAGCCGTCGGCGTAGGCGATGCGTTCGTCGGTCAGGCACTTGAAGAACGTGTACAGATACTCGTTGTAGCCGCCGACCCGCCAGGCACGGAAGCGGGTGGACAGGAAGATGGTGTTCACCCAGTCCGGCTCGCCGTCCCGCAGCACGGTGCGCACCAGCTCGGGCGCGATTTCGAAGCCGTAGCGGAACTTCTCGTCCGGCACGGGTTCACGCACCGCGCGTTTCGGGAAGTCGAGCACTACGGTCTCTTCATGGCCTCCGCCCCGTACCCGCAGCTCCACCGGATAGCCGATGCCGTCACAGATCTGGTCGCTCTGGCTCATGATCGGCTCGAGCCTGACCCGCAGCGGTTCGAGCAGCGACTCCCCGGCGGCCGGTGCCCAGCGCGCCTTCTCCGCGGCCAGCACCGGCGCCATCCGCTGGGCGTAGGCCTCGATGTAGGCGGCCTTGCCCGTGGTGAAGAGCGACTCGGGGTCGGGAACCGGGTGGCTCAACGATTTCAGCTGTGCCCCTGCGATATCCGCCGTCGAGCCGGGAATCATCAGTAGCCCGCGGTCGTGGCCGTTGCGGCGCATCTGGTCCAGGAACACCACCTGGTCGGGGAAGATGTTCGCGGGATCGCCGTGATCGTCGTTGAGGTCGCGGAGCTCGGGATCCAGGAAGCACGGCGGGCCTGCGGACGGCACCACCCAGGTGGCGTCGACCTGCGCGATGTACTGCCGGCAGCGGTCCATCTGCCGCTGCCGCTTCTGGGTGCCGAACGCCTCCTTGGCCCGCGCGGGCATGTCGTAGACCATCGGGTACCAGATGGCGCCGGAGTACTGCAGCATGTGGACGTCGACGTGGCCGAACTCGTCGTGAAGGACCTCCAGATCCACCGGCCGCGCATCGTTCATGTTGAACGCGACGGTCTCGCCGTCGGAGACCACCAGGCCCGAATCGCCGATCGGGCCGTCGGCCGGGGCGCGCAGCGCGATGATCATCACGTCGAGGTCGCCCTTCGGGCCGCTGACCCGGTGTTTCACCGAGTTGGTGGTCTCGAGGAACCGGTGGAACCCCAGCTTCTCCAACTCGGTGCGCAGCTCGGGAACCGGATAGTCGGGCAGCAGGACCACCGCGTCCTTGGTGACGTGGTCGCGGAGGTTGGCCGGGTCGAAGTGGTCCTTGTGCAGGTGCGAGACGTACAGGTAGTCGCAGTCGCCCAGCGCGTCCCAGTCCAACCCGGTGTTGTCGGGGAACGGGAACCAGGACGCGAAGTAGGCCGGGTTCACCCACGGGTCGCAGAGAATGCTGCCCGCGGCGGTGTCGATCCTGAAACCGGCATGACCGACGCTTGTGACCTGCACGAATACCCTTTCCAGTGGTGATCTGTTCACCTTGGAGTTTAGCCGGAGCCCGCCAGCTGTTCCGCCCAGCGCTCGCGGTAGTAAGCGATCCGGTCGTCGTCGTCGTCGATGCCGTACGCGTCGAGGAGCTCGGCTTCGAGTCCGCTTTCGAAGTTCGATTCGAGCGACATCGTCGCCACCGCCAGGTCCGCCCACCGGTCCGCGACGCCGAGGTGACGGAGGCCGACGTGCCCGCTGCAAAGGGCGTCGTCGCCGACCATGGTGTTGGGCACTCGTGCGTCGCCGTGGCAGACCACCAGCAGGTCGGCCGGCGGGGCGTCTGCGGGCACCCACGACGGCGCGCCGAACGGGCAGGCATCGACAGGCAGCGTGTCGTGCAGGCGGCGCAACCCTTCCCCGATCGCGCGAGTGGCGGTGCGCGGACGTCGGACCCAGTGCGGATCGGCGGCCGAACGCCCCGACAGGGCCGCGGTGTGCAGCCAGCCCGGGCCGGACGACAGGACCCGCGGCGCTGGGTGGTAGCCGATCGTCCACTGCATTCGTTCGACTTCGGAAATCAGCTGCGCCGCATGTTCGTCGGGGTACACCTTCACGAACTCCTCGCCCGCCAGCGAGAACGTCGAGCCGCCGAGCTCGTTGAGCCATACCGCAGTCACCTCGCGGCCCTCCGCCAACTCGACGACGAAGTTCGGCACGGCTACGGGTTCGGTTGGAAAGCTCACCGGACCCACCTTTCCATCAGGTGGCGTGGGCATCCGCACTAGGCTGAGGTCGTGGAGCCGGTATACGGGACTGTCATTCAAGCCGCCCGCCTGGTGTGGCGGCTGCAGGGGCTGAAGTTCACGATCACCGGAGTGGAGAACCTGCCCGTCAAAGGTGGTGCGGTGATCGCCATCAACCACACCAGCTACTTCGACTTCACCTTTGCCGGATTGCCCGCGTACAAGCAGCATCGCGGGCGCAAGGTTCGCTTCATGGCCAAGAAGGAAGTGTTCGACTCCCATGTCAGCGGGCCCATCATGCGCAGCCTGCGACACATCCCCGTTGACCGAGACAGCGGCGCGTCCTCGTTCGCCGAGGCCTGCCAGCGGCTCAAGGACGGCGAGCTGGTCGGCGTGTATCCCGAGGCGACCATCAGCCGCAGTTTCGAGATCAAGGAATTCAAGTCGGGGGCGGCCAGGATGGCCATCGCCGCCGACGTGCCGATCGTCCCGCACATCATCTGGGGAGCCCAGCGGATCTGGACCAAGGGCCACCCGCGCAAGATGGCGCGCCCGAAGGTGCCGATCTCGATCACCGTTGGCGAGCCGATATACCCGACCTTGCCCACCGCCGAGTTGACGGCGCTACTGCACTCCCGGATGCAGCACCTGCTCGAGCGGGCTCAGGACGCCTACGGCCCGCATCCGGCGGGGGAGTTCTGGGTTCCGCATCGGCTCGGCGGAGGCGCGCCGACGCTGGCGGAGGCCAACCAGATGGACCTCGACGAGGCCAGCCAAAAAGCCAAGGAGAAGGCGGCACGCCGCGCCGAACGATCCGCGCCGGACGAGCCGCCGGAGTAGGGCTGGCATGGAACCGGTCTTCCGCACTCTCGAGATCGCGGGCAGGACGGCGGTGCGGGTCACCGGAACCCGGATCACCTACCTCGGACTGCAGAACATCCCCTCGGTCGGCGGGGCGGTGGTGGCGATCAATCACACCAGCTACGTTGACTTCCTCCCCGCGGCGTTGGCCGCGATGTACCGCAAGCGCAGGCTGCGCTTCATGATCAAGGCCGAGATGCAGGAGGTGAGGATCGTCAACTTCCTGATCCGCCACTCCAAGACCATCCCGGTTGACCGCCGCGCCGGTGCGGACGCCTACCCTGTGGCCGTCGAGCTGCTCCGGGCAGGCGAACTGGTCGGCGTCTACCCCGAGGCCACCATCAGCCGCAGCTTCGAGCTGAAGGACTTCAAGTCGGGGGCGGCCCGCATGGCGCTCGACGCCGACGTGCCGATCATCCCGCTCGTCGTCTGGGGCGCACAGCGGATCTGGACGAAGGATCACCCGAAGCGCTTGGGCCGCAACAAGATTACCGATCACGGTGACGGTGGGTCCGCCGTTCGCGGCTGCCGGCACCGTCGACGAGGTGATGACCGCACTCCGGGCGGAGATGACCACTCTGCTGCACCGGGTGCAGGAGGACTATCCGCACCCCCGCGGCGAGTACTGGGTGCCGCGCAGGCTCGGCGGCGGCGCTCCCACCATGGACGAGGCGAGGGCGCTCGACGACAAGGAGTTCGCGGAGCGGATCCGCAGGCAGGCGGACAAGAACTGATGCTGCCCGCAATGATCGCCACCGACGTCGACGGCACGCTGCTCGACGAAGACGAACGCGTCACCCCGCGCACCAGGGCGGCGGTGCGCGCAGCCGTCGACGCCGGAGTGCATTTCGTACTCGCGACGGGCCGCCCCCCGCGGTGGATCTCCCCGATCGTCGATGCGCTCGGCCTGGCTCCGATGGCGGTGTGTGCGAACGGCGCGGTGGTCTACGACGCGTCAACCGACCGGATCGTTTCGGCCCGCACACTGTCGTCCGATCAGCTCAGAATGCTCGCCGAGATCGCCACGCGGGTGATCCCAGGCGCTGGGCTGGCCGTGGAACGGGTGGGCCGCACCGCGCACGACGCGGCGACACCGCAGTTCGTCAGCTCGCCGGGTTACGAGCACGCGTGGCTCAATCCGGACAACACCGAGGTGTCGATCGAAGACCTGCTGAGCGCGCCCGCGGTCAAACTGTTGATCCGCAAGGCGGGGGCACGTAGTTCGGACATGATCGCCGCGCTGGCCAAGCACGTCGGCATCGAAGGTGACATGACCTACTCCACCAACAACGGGCTGATCGAAGTGGTCCCGCTCGGGATCAGCAAGGCGACCGGTGTCGAGGAGGTGGCCCAGCCGTTGGGGATTACGGCCGATGACGTCGTGGCGTTCGGCGACATGCCCAACGACGTGCCGATGCTGCGCTGGGCGGGCCTCGGCGTCGCAATGGGCAATGCCCACCAGGAGGCGATCGACGCCGCCGACGAGGTCACCGAGCGGAACTCCGACGACGGTCTGGCACGTGTGCTGGAACGGTGGTGGCTTTGACCGGGCTCTAGCCTCAGCTCGTGTCGATCGGGGTGAACCGCTCGAGCTGCACGGGCATGCCGGGATTGGCCGCGTTCGGAAGTTCCAGCGGCACCCCGTCGACTACCCGGGTGACCGTGCCCTTCTCGCGGTCGAAGTTCAGCGTGCCGTGCTGGAAGTTCTGCACGATCCACAGGGGTTCCTGGATCTCCCCGCTGGTGGGCATGCCCAGCACGCCGCGCTCGAAGCCGAGCGACGCCCATGCGTCGTAGATCGCTCCCGTGACCGGTTCGGCGCCGCTGTCGGGTGACCAGTACATCGCTCCCTTGGCGAAGTTCGCGTACCGCGCGCGCCCATCACCTGACGCCTCCGGGGACGTCGGTTCGCCGAGCAGACTGGCGTTGCCGCCGATCGACGCCCACTTCATGAAGATCGCGCCGCCGCGCAGCGACTCCACCAGATCCAGCGGGCCCGGCGGGGCGTTGAACCGGGCGGCGGTCTCCCGCAGCAGCGGCATTTCGGCGTACGCGGCGTTGCCCGGGCATTCGGTGATGCCCACGTCGCGGTGGGTGAAGATCGTGGGCAGGGTCGCGACGGCGCCCCTGGGGATGTGGGTGAACGAGCCGCCCGACGAGGCCAGTGCCACGGTGCCCAGCGGGTCGACGCGATCGAGGCCGAGGCGCCAGCCCAGCAGTCGCCCGGTGGTGCGCAACTGGATCGGTGTCGGCGGCACGGTCTCGAAGTCGCCGATCATCGCCACGCCCCAGGTGTTCTGGTTGAAGCCGCCGGTGTGGGCGCCCTCGACGGAACGGGTGATGCCGCCTGCCCGGCCTTCGAAGACCTGACCGTACTTGTCGACGAGCGCGTTGTAGGCGATGTCGCACCAGCCAAGCGTTTGGGTGTGGTACTCGTAGATCGATCGGACGATGCCTGCCGAGTCCTGCGGTTCGTAGTCGTTACTGCCCGCCGTGTGGTGGACGACTCCGGCGCGAACTCCGTTGTCGTACACGGTAGTTCCGCACTTCATCGATTCGTCGGCGCCCCACTGCGCGCGCCCGATGATGTTGGGCGCCTGGCCGGGTGCGGTGACCGCGGCAGGCGGATCCCATTGCGCGTTGACCGGTGCCTGCGGTGGGCTGATCAGGACGGCGTTGAGGTTCTGCGCGAACGGCTGCTCGGCGTTGACCGGGACGTAGCCGAGTCCGGGCGCGGCGGCGGGCGCGGGGCCCGGTCCGGTCGGCGTCGCGCCGGGGGGCCTGTGCACGGAGATCTGGACGGCGGTGGTGCGGCCGACGAAGACGGGCTCGGTGCCGGTCCTGCCGTTCATGTCGCCGACGCCGTCGAGCGCCTCGGCCTCGTACCAGGGACCCCAGGAGCCGTCGGGCTTCTTCGCCCTGACCCGGGCCGTCGTACCGGTCAGGTCCGCCGCCGTGAGCGCCACCATCGAGAACGGCGTGTCCTGGTGCACTTCGCGGACGGTATCGCCGCCGCCGACACCGTTGAGGGGCCGTTCCACGATCAGAGGTGTGGTGGCCTGCGGCTGATCACGGTCGGCGGGCACTCCGTCGAATGCCCACGGCAACATCACCACGGTCGCTACCACTGCCGAGAACATCAGCGATGGCAAGTGGTGGCGTGACAGCACGGACTGATGTTACGTATGGGTCAGTTGTTACCAGAGTTTCGACACGGGCTTCTGCATGCACGAAAGTCGACCTCACACCGCAACGGCACCGCAGAGCCATCGCCGGGCTTCTGCGGTGCCGTTTCGGTACAGGACTCGTTATGCGGGCGCTGCCGCCGCGGCCGCCGGCGCGGCAGCAGCCGCGGCTGGAACACCGGACTTGATGGCGCCCGTGATGGCAGGCATCACCATGCCCTTGAGCAGATCGATCGCCTGGCTCGCGCCGAGCGTCTGGGCGGCGCTGGACAGATCGCCCAGCAAACCTCCACTGCCGCTGCTCGCGGGCGCGCCGAGACCGAGGGAGGGGTCACCACCGAGAATCGGATAGGTCCCTGCTGCGGGATCGAGCCCGATCGGGTCGACCGGGTTTGTGCCGAGGCCGCCCAAACCGGTCGGCGTGACCGGGGTAGTCAGCCCGGGCACTGCGCCAGATGGGTTGGTCAACCCTGGATTGGTCAACGCCGGATTGGTAAGGCCCGCATCGGTCAGTCCCGGCGTGGTCGCCGAAACCGGGGGCACGCTCAGGCCCGGCACGGTGGCGCCTGGCAGTGCTGCACCGGGAGCCGTCAGCCCAGGCGTCGTCAGTCCGGGCGTCGTGAGCCCGGGGGTCGTCAGGCCCGGCGTCGTGAGCCCCGGTGTGGTCAGGCCACCGGGCGGGGTCAGGCCAGGAGCCGTCAAGCCGGGGCTGGCCAGGCCGGGGGTCAGGCCGGGACTGGTCAGGCCTGGGGTCAAGCCGGGTGAGGTCAAGGTCGACGACGGCGCCCCTGACCCGGTCAAGAGTCCGGTGGGCAACGGCGGCAGGTTGACCCCGAACTGCGAGAGACCCTGCGACAGGGCGCCGAGGAGCTCATTGGGCAGATCGGTGACCAGTGCGGCCTGGGTGAACTCGCGGTGCTGCGGTGCGGCGTTGGTGCTGGACGCGTCGGAGAGGGCGGCAACTGCTACTGGACTTGCGACGGCCAGGGCGGCGACTGCGCTCATGGCTGTCGAGAGCTTGCGTCGACGTCGGTTCGGCACGGAAGTCTCCTCAAATATGTGGACTACGTGTGTTAGGTGCTCGTGTGATCGGTCTGCCGGCGGCGACGTACTCGCCTGTTGAGCCCGTCAATACCGACGTGGTCGATGGTACGTATGTGACTGGTGAGTCTGGAGGGGCGATGCGGAATCGTGAGCGAATTGCGACCTGCCGTAGCGGGGTCTTTACATTGAGACGGGCCGACGTCGCATTCGGGTGGTGAGCGCCGCGTCGGATACCCTTGCTGCCGATGACAGCTCCTTCTCCCCGGGTGGCTGCGTTCCAGCCCACCGGCCGCTATGACCTCTTCGTCGTCGGCTCCGGATTCTTCGGCCTGACGATCGCAGAGCGCGTGGCGACGCAGCTCGGCAAGCGTGTGCTGGTGATGGACCGCCGACCCCACATCGGCGGCAACGCCTACTCGGAGGCCGAGCCCCGCACCGGCATCGAAGTGCACAAATACGGTGCGCACCTGTTCCACACATCCAACAAACGGGTGTGGGACTACGTGCGGCAGTTCACGGATTTCACCGGATACCAGCACCGCGTCTTCGCCATGCACAACGGGCAGGCCTACCAGTTCCCGATGGGCCTTGGCCTCGTGTCGCAGTTCTTCGGCCGCTACTTCACCCCGGAAGAGGCCAGGGCGCTGATCGCCGAGCAGGCCGCCGAGATCGACACCTCCGACGCGCAGAACCTCGAAGAGAAGGCCATCTCGCTGATCGGGCGCCCGCTGTACGAGGCGTTCGTGAAGGCCTACACCGCCAAGCAGTGGCAAACCGATCCCAAGGAACTGCCCGCGGCAAACATCGCCCGGCTGCCAGTGCGCTACACCTTCGACAACCGGTACTTCAACGACACGTACGAGGGCCTTCCCGTCGACGGCTACACCGCCTGGCTGGAGAACATGGCCGCCGACGAACGCATCGAGGTGCGGCTGGACACCGACTGGTTCGATGTCCGCGACGGGCTGCGCGCCGAGAACCCCGAAGCCCCGGTGGTCTACACCGGGCCGCTGGACCGCTACTTCGACTACGCCGAGGGACGGCTCGGCTGGCGCACCCTGGACTTCGAGGTCGAGGTACTGGCATGCGGAGATTTTCAGGGCACGCCGGTGATGAACTACAACGACTCCGACGTGCCCTACACCCGCATCCACGAATTCCGGCACTTTCACCCGGAGCGGGCGTACCCCACGGACCAGACCGTGATCATGCGGGAGTTCTCACGGTTCGCCGATGACGAAGACGAGCCCTACTATCCGATCAACACCGAAGCCGACCGTGAACTGCTTGCGGCATACCGTGCCAGGGCCAAGTCGGAGACGGCATCGGCCAAGGTGCTGTTCGGCGGTCGGCTGGGCACCTACCAGTACCTCGACATGCACATGGCCATCGCAAGTGCGCTGAACATGTACGACAACACCCTGGCGCCGCACCTGATCCACGGTGCGCCGCTCGCCGAAGACGAAAGCAGCCGAGCATGAGTGACATCCCGTCCGGCGCGCTCGATGGCGGACAGTCCAAGGCGGTAAGCCTGCTGTCCCGTGTGATCCTGCCGCGCCCCGGCGAGCCCCTTGACGTGCGCAAGCTGTACGTCGAGGAATCGACCACCAACTCGCGGCGTGCACACGCCCCCACCCGAACCACGCTGGAGATCGGCGCGGAGTCGGAGGTGTCGTTCGCGACGTACTTCAACGCTTTCCCTGCCAGCTACTGGCGGCGTTGGTCGACCTTGAACGGCGTCGTACTCCGGGTCGAGCTCACCGGAACCGCGCGCATCGACGTCTACCGCTCCAAGGCCACCGGCGCCCGCATCACCGTCGGCGGCAGTGCGGCATCCAGCGCCGAACCCGGCCGCCCCGCCGTCACGGAGTTCGAGATCGACCTCGACCCGTTCGAGGACGGTGGCTGGATCTGGTTCGACATCACCACCGACACCAAGGTGACGGTGCACAGCGCGGGCTGGTACGCGTCGACGCCCGCCCCGGGCCGTGCGAACGTCGCGGTGGGGATCCCCACGTTCAACCGGCCGTCGGACTGTGTCAACGCGCTCGCCGCGCTGACGTCTGATCCTCTGGTCGACGAGGTCATCGGCGCGGTCATCGTCTCAGACCAGGGCACCAAGAAGGCCTGCGACCACCCCGGGTTCGAGGCGGCCGCGGCACCGCTCGGTGGTCGGCTGACGATCCACGACCAGCCCAACCTCGGTGGTTCCGGCGGCTACAGCCGGGTGATGTACGAGGCGCTCAAGAACACCGACTGCGAACAGATCCTGTTCATGGATGACGACATCCGCATCGAGCCGGACTCGATTCTGCGCGCGCTCGCCCTGAACCGGTTCGCCAAGAAGCCAACGCTGATCGGCGGTCAGATGCTCAACCTGCAGGAGCCGTCGCACCTGCACGTCATGGGTGAAGTGGTCGACCGGGACAACTTCATGTGGACCAACGCGCCCTTCACCGCGTACGACCATGACTTCGCAAAGTATCCGTTGGCCGATGAGGCGTACCGCAGCAAACTGCTGCACCGCCGCATCGACGTCGACTACAACGGCTGGTGGATGTGCATGATCCCGCGGTCGGTCGCAGAGGAACTCGGACAGCCGCTGCCGCTGTTCATCAAGTGGGACGACGCCGACTACGGGCTTCGGGCCGCCGAGCACGGCTACGGCACCGTCACCATGCCGGGCACGGCGATCTGGCACATGGCATGGAGCGACAAGGACGATGCCATCGACTGGCAGGCGTACTTCCACCTGCGCAACCGGCTCGTCGTCGCCGCCATGCACTGGGACGGCGACATCGGTGGCCTGCTCGGTAGCTCACTAAAGGCCACGTTCAAACACCTTCTGTGCCTTGAATATTCGACGGTTGCCATCCAGAACCGGGCCATCGCGGACTTCCTCTCAGGTCCCGAGCACATCTTCTCCATCCTGGAGAGTGCATTGCCCGAGGTGCGTGAGATGCGCTCGGCCTACCCCGATGCGGTCGTGCTCCCCGGTGCGACGTCGCTGCCGACGCCGTCGGGCAGGCGCAAGGTACACAAGCCGCCGGTGTCGTTGCCCGCCATCGGTTTCCGGCTCGCGCGTGGTGTCGTCCACCAGCTCCGCAAGGAGGATCCCGCGCACCACCAGCGGCCACAGCTCAACGTGGCCACCCAGGATGCGCGGTGGTTCCTGCTGTCCAAGGTCGACGGCGTCACGGTCACCACCGCCGACGGGCGCGGCATCGTCTACCGCCAGCGCGACCGGGCGAAGATGTTCGCGCTGCTGCGTACCTCGATGCGCCAGCACGTGGCCCTGGCCCGAAAGTTCAACCGGATGCGCAAGGTCTATCGCGAAGCGCTGCCAGTGCTGTCGAGCAAGCAGAAGTGGGAGACGGTCCTGCTTCCCGCGGCCGAACGCTCGGAAGTGCGCGGATGAGCGCTCGCGCGAAGACCCCGGCAGTGCGGATGAGCGCTCGCGCGAAGACCCCGGCAGTGCGGATGAGCGCTCGCGCGAAGACCCGGCAGTGCGGATGAGCGCTCGCGCGAAGACCCGGCAGTGCAGATGAACCTGGCCGCCGCCACGGATGCCCCGCGGGGTGAGGATGCGATGCTCGTCGCCGTCCAGCAGGGGATCGCTTACCGGCCAGGGGTGTTGAGCGGTGCTCGCGCGATGTCGCACTTCGGTGAACACAGTGCGGGATGGGTGGGCGTCTCGCTGCTGGGGGCACTGATCCAGCCGCGTCGCAGGCGGGCGTGGTTGGCGGCTGGGGCGGGGGCATTCCTCGCTCACGCCTGCGCGGTGGTGATCAAGCGGATCGTCAAGCGGCAGCGGCCGCAACACCCCGCGATCGCCGTCAACGTCGGCACCCCCAGCCGACTCAGCTTCCCGTCCGCCCACGCCACGTCCACCGCGGCGGCGTCCGTACTGCTGGCCCGCGTGACGGGGCTACCCCTACCCTGGGTGCTGGTGCCCCCGATGGCGTTGTCCCGCTTGGTTCTTGGTGTGCACTATCCGACTGACGTGATCGCCGGGGTGGTGGTCGGCGCCGTGGTGGGCAAGGCCGTAGGTGCCATTCGGGTCGAAGGAGACACCGATGAGTGAGGAAGCCCCGCCCGTCGTCGGTCCGCCGAAGAACCTGTTCAGCGGGATCGTCAAGGCGGTCCGGCCGCGCCAGTGGGTGAAGAACCTGCTGGTGCTCGCCGCGCCGGTGGCCGCCCTCGGCGGTGACGTCGTGTACGACTACCGCAATGTGCTGATCAAGGTCGGCATCGCGTTCGTGGTGTTCAGTCTGGCTGCGTCGTCGATCTACCTGATCAATGACGCGCGCGACGTCGAGGCGGACCGCGAGCACCCGACCAAGAGGTTCCGTCCGATCGCGGCCGGCGTGGTGCCCGCCTCGCTGGCCTACGCGATCGCCGGGTTGCTGGCCGTGGCGTCACTGGCCATATCGTGGCTGACCACACCGAACCTGGCGCTGGTGATGGCCATCTACCTCGCCATCCAGCTGGCCTACTGCTTCGGTCTCAAGCACCAGGCCGTGCTCGACATCTGCATCGTGTCATCGGGATTCCTGATCCGCGCGATCGCGGGTGGTGTTGCTGCCAACATCCCGCTGTCGCAGTGGTTCCTGCTCGTCATGGCGTTCGGATCGTTGTTCATGGCGGCGGGCAAGCGGTACGCGGAGCTTCAGCTCGCCGAGCGCACCGGCGCGAAGATCCGCAAATCGCTGGAGAGCTACACCAGTACCTACCTACGTTTCGTCTGGACGCTGTCGGCCACCGCGGTGGTGGTCTGTTACGGGCTGTGGGCGTTCGAACGCGACCGCCTCGCAGGCGGTTCGTGGTTCGCGGTGTCGATGATCCCGTTCACCATCGCGATCCTGCGTTATGCCGTCGACGTCGACAGCGGCCTTGCCGGTGAGCCCGAGGAGATCGCGCTGCGCGACCGCGTACTCCAACTGCTGGCCGTGGCCTTGATCGGAACCGTCGGTGCAGCAGCGTTCTTCAGCTGACCGGACGAGTTCCGCAGCCGCCCGCCGGTGGGCGGTCTGGCCGGCGTTCCCCTACGACGTCACGGTCCGGATCAGCCTCTGGGTGAGTGTCGTGGTGGTCGCCGGGCTCTTCGGCTGGGGCGCCTGGCAGCGCCGCTGGATCGCCGACGACGGCCTGATCGTGCTGCGCACCGTGCGAAACCTGCTCGCGGGCAACGGGCCCGTGTTCAACAAGGGCGAGCGGGTCGAGGCCAACACGTCCACGGTGTGGACCTACCTGATCACGCTGGGGGGCTGGATCGGCGGCTCGACACAACTCGAGTACGTGGCATTGGTGCTCGCTCTTACGCTGAGCGTGCTCGGCATCGTCTTGGCGATGCTGGGCACCGGCCGGTTGTACGCGCCGGGGCTGCGCGGCCGCAGGGCGCTACTGCTTCCCGCGGGCGCGGTGGTGTACATCGCCATCCCACCTGCCCGCGACTTCGCCACCTCCGGGCTCGAAAATGGTTTGGTACTGGCCTATCTCGGCCTCCTGTGGTGGATGATGGTGTGCTGGTCGCAGGCCCTGCGCCTGCCCACCGTCCACTCGCGGCCTGGCGGGCAGGGCGGCCCTTCGGAGAGGAATGCCACCAGCCGTGTCTTCGACGGCTCGCTGGCATTCGTCGGGGGCCTGAGCGTCCTGGTCCGGCCCGAGTTGGCGTTGATCGGCGGACTGGCGTTGGTGATGATGCTCGTCGCCGCGCGCGGTTGGCGCAGGCGGCTGCTGATCGTGGTTGCGGGCGGCCTGCTGCCCGTGGCCTATCAGGTGTTCCGGATGGGCTATTACGCCCTGCTGGTACCCGGCACCGCGATCGCCAAGGACGCGTCGGGGTCCAAGTGGCATCAGGGTTTCCTCTACCTGACCAACTTCAACCAGCCCTACCTGTTGTGGGCGCCGGTGATGCTGCTCGCCGCCATCGGGTTGGTGCTGTTCGCGTCGAGAACCATGCCGTGGTGGACCAGGCATCAGATCCCGCCGGGTTACGGCCTGCTCGCGCGGTCGATCCAAAGTCCGCCTGCCGTAGTCTTCTTCATGCTGCTGAGCGGGTTGGTGCAAGGGGTCTACTGGGTGCGCCAGGGCGGTGACTTCATGCACGGCAGGGTGTTGCTCACCCCGCTCTTCTGCATGCTGTTGCCGGTGGCCGTCATCCCCGTCGTACTGCCCGACGGCAGCAGGAGGATGGGCAGGGAGACCGGCTTCCTGCTGGCGGGTGCCACCAGCGCGATCTGGCTGGCGGTCGTGGGCTGGTCGGTGTGGGCGTCCACGTCACCGGGGATGGGTGCGGACGCCACCCGGGTCACCTACTCGGGGATCGTGGACGAGCGCCGCTTCTACTCGCAGGCCACCGGTCATGCGCACCCCCTGACCGCGGCCGACTACCTGGACTATCCACGGATGCGCGCGGTGCTCACCGCAATCGACAACACGCCCGTCGGCGCGCTGCTGCTGCCTTCGGGCAATTACGACCGGTGGGACGTGGTGCCCGCCATTCCGCCGCCGCTCCCTCCGCCGGGTGCGCCGCCGGTCAAGAACCAAATCGGGCCTCACACGGTGTTCTTCACCAATCTCGGCATGCTCGGTATGAACGTCGGACTCGACGTGCGGGTGATCGATCAGATCGGACTGGCCAACCCGCTCGCGGCGCACACCGCCCGGCTGGAGGACGCCCGAATCGGTCACGACAAGAACCTCTTCCCGGACTGGGCGGTGGCCGAGGGCCCGTTCCTGAAGGAGTATCCGTACATCCCGACGTACCTGAACGAGGACTGGGTCGCGCAGGCCGAGGTCGCCCTCAAGTGCCCTGAGACCGAAGCGATGCTGAACTCGGTGCGGGCCCCGATGGGTCCGCGGCGGTTCCTGTCGAACTTCATGCACGCGTGGCAGTTCACTCAGTACCGGATCAATCGTGTGCCGCTCTACGAACTGGCCCGATGTGGCCTACAGGCACCTCCGACGAAGGGCGCGCCGTATACCGGTCTGCCTGCGACGGGACCGTGACGGCGGCTCGGCGATTTGTTCGGCAGCCGGGTTTTCTGCTTGGGGTGCGGCTCGAGTAACGCTCCCGCCATGTTGAGGCGATAAGCAATCAGGTGATTCCAAGCTTGCCACGAGCTGTGCCACGGACACCGCCGCGCAACGGAGCGCAGGCGCCGGACATACGAAGATTGGATTAAGAGCACTAAATGCGTACGACTGGTCGCTACAGCGCCGTGCGAGTGGCGATCCGAAACGCATTGGTGGCCATCGCTGCGCTACTTTTCCTGCCCGCGCTGGCGGTGCTCGGCGACGCGGCGGGCAATACCCCAGCGGCGGCCGCATTCTCACGTGAAGGACTGCCCGTCGAATACCTCGACGTGTACTCCGCGGCGATGGGCCGCAGCGTCCGCGTCCAGTTTCAGGCAGGAGCCGCCCCGGCGGCGACATCGAGCGCAGGAGCCGCCCCGGCGGCGACATCGAGCGCGGGACCCGCCCCGGCGGCGACATCGAGTGCCGTAGGCGGCAAGGCGTTGTATCTGCTGGACGGACTGCGCGCGCAGGACGACTTCAACGGCTGGGACGTCAACACGGCGGCGTTCGAATGGTTCTTCCAGTCGGGTGTCTCGGTGGTGATGCCCGTCGGAGGGGAGTCGAGCTTCTACTCCGACTGGTATTCACCGTCGAGCTTCAACAAGCAGCCGTACACATACAAGTGGGAGACGTTCCTCGCCAGCGAGCTGCCGCAGTGGCTCGCCGCCAACAGACAGATCTCGACGACTGGCAACGGGGTCGTCGGATTGTCGATGGCAGGCGGCGCGGCGCTGATCCTCTCGGCCTATCACCCCGCCCAGTTCCGCTATGCGGCGTCACTGTCGGGTTTCCTGAACCCGTCCACTCTCTTCATGAAGCAGGCCATCCGCGTCGCGATGCTCGACGCAGGCGGCTACAACGTTGATGACATGTGGGGCCCGCCGTGGGATCCCGCGTGGAAGCGCAACGACCCGGTCCTGCAGGTCGCCCGGATCGTGGGCAACGGCACGCGACTGTGGATTTATTGCGCTCCGGGCGGCGGCCCGCTCGATGAGAACGTCGACCCAGGTCAGTCGTTCGACGCAAACAGCTTGGAATCATTGGCCATTGGCAGCAACAAGAGATTCCAGGAGAGGTACGCGGCGGCGGGTGGCAACGACGCCACCTTCCAGTTCCCACCCGCTGGGAATCATTCATGGGCGTACTGGGGCACGCAATTGCAGGCACTCAAGCCCGACCTGATCGCCACTCTGAACGGCTGAGTGGCGAACAGCTATGACAACTGCTGGAGATGAGGGTTCGCACACAGGTGTGGTTGACTACACGGGCACCGTGGCTGTGTCCCGTGGACCGGACCTAGTGCGGCATACGACAGATTGGATATGTAGAAGCATGAGTTTCGTTGGAAAGATGGCGCGCCGCTGTGCGGTCGCGGCCCTCGCAGTGGTGGCACTGCCTGGACTCGTTGGCGTCGTCGGCGGCTCGGCGACTGCTGGCGCGTTCTCCCGGCCGGGCCTGCCGGTTGAGTACCTGATGGTGCCATCGGCCGGCATGGGCCACGACATCAAGATCCAGTTCCAGAGCGGTGGGGCGAACGCGCCTGCGGTGTACCTCCTGGACGGTCTGCGTGCGCAGGATGACTTCAATGGCTGGGACATCAACACCCCGGCGTTCGAGTGGTACTACAACTCGGGCCTTTCGGTGGTCATGCCCGTCGGCGGGCAGTCCAGCTTCTACAGCGACTGGTACAAGCCGGCCTGCAGCAAATCCGGTGCCTGCCAGACCTACAAGTGGGAGACGTTCCTCACCCAGGAACTGCCCGCCTACCTCGCGTCGGAGAAGCAGGTCAAGCCGACCGGTAGCGCAGCGGTCGGTCTGTCGATGGCCGGTTCGGCCGCGCTGACCCTCGCGATCTATCACCCGGACCAATTCCCCTACGCGGCATCACTTTCGGGCTTCCTGAACCTGTCCGAGGGCTGGTGGCCCATGCTGGTCAACACCTCGATGGGTGACGCGGGCGGCTTCAAGTCCGACGACATGTGGGGCCCGTCGAGCGATCCGGCGTGGAAGCGCAATGATCCGATGGTCAACATCGCGACACTGGTCTCCAACAACACCCGGATGTGGATCTACTGCGGCGACGGCACCCCGTCGGATCTGGACGCGGGTACCAACGGGTTCAACCTGTTCAACGCGAAGTTCCTCGAGGGCTTCACCCTTCGGACGAACAAGACGTTCCAGACCAACTACATCGCCGCGGGCGGCAAGAACGCCGTCTTCAACTTTCCGCAGAACGGCACGCACAGCTGGGGTTATTGGGGCTCCCAATTGCAGCAGATGAAGCCCGACATCCAGCGGGTGCTCGGCGCGACGCCGGGTGACCCGTCGGCGGTCCCCGTCGCTGCGCAGACCGCTCAATCCGGCGGCTAGCAACGCCACGAAGCGAACGCCTGACGGCGGCGACCCACGGGTCGCCGCCGTCAGTCGTTTCGGGAGCGGCCCGTTGTCGTGATGTGATTCACTACAACGCGGGCGTTCCCGGGGGATCGAACGAAGGCGACACGCGGCAACCGTGGCGACAAGTTGAGGTGGGTATGAGGCTGCTCTCGGTACTGGTTCGGGCGATGTGCGCAGTGGTGCTAGCCGCAGGGCTGTGGGCGGCGAGTCCAACCCAGGCGAGGGCCGACGGTGTCGAATATCTGATGGTGCCCTCGGCGGCGATGGGACGTGACATCCCGGTCGCATTCCAGGCAGGCGGACCGCACGCGGTATTGCTGCTCGACGCCTTCAACGCCGGCGATCCGGTCAGCAACTGGGTGACCGCGGGCAATGCGATGAACACCCTTGCGGGCAAGGGCATTTCCGTTGCGGCGCCCGCGAGCGGCGCGTGGAGCCTCTACACGAACTGGGAGCAGGACGGCGGCAGGCAGTGGGAGACCTTTCTGTCCAGCGAGCTGCCGGACTGGCTCGCCGCCAACAAGGGCCTCGCGCCGGGCGGGCACGGCATCGTCGGCGCCGCGCAGGGTGGCACCGGCGCACTGATGATGGCGGCGTTCCATCCGGACCGGTTCCGGTACGCCGGCTCGCTGTCGGGCTTCCTCACCCCGTCCGCGACGGCGATGAACGGCGCCATCACGGCGGGCCTCGCCCAGTTCGGCGGCGTGGACACCCGCAACATGTGGGGTTTGCCACAGTTGGGCCGGTGGAAGTGGCACGACCCCGACGTCCACGTCGCACTCCTGGCCGACAACAACACCCGGCTCTGGGTGTACAGCCCGGCCGCGCCGGACTGCACCGACCCCGCGGCGATGATCGGCTACTGCGATCAGGCGCAGGGCAGCAACCGCACGTTCTACCAGCACTATCGCGGCGTCGGTGGCCACAACGGGCACTTCGACTTCCCGACGGGCGGTAACCACGACTGGTCCAGCTGGGGTCCACAGCTGGGGGCCATGTCGGGAGACCTCGCCGCCGCGATCAGGTAGGCAACCGCTGGCAAAGAGCCCGGCAGTGCCGGTCAGGGCAGCCGGTACCTTGGAGACGTGCGACACACCGTGAGGCCGTCAGCCGGTATGGCGAAGGGGCTGCCGCGTCTCCGCACCATCGGCACCGTTGTGTGCGCCACGTTGCTGGTAGGCGGTTGCGGCATGGGCAACGGTGTCATAACAACCATGGGAATGCCCACCTCGGAGACGGCTCCGGCTGGTACGAACGTGCCGGCCGCGGGCCCACCGCCGGGAGACCTGGACGGAGCGTCCGCTGCCGTGCATGCGACGCCGAAGCAGCGGGCGTATCTCGACGAGCTCACGAAGGCGGGTGTGCAGCCGTCGAGCGAACTGCTGGCGCTGAGCATCGGCTCCTACGTGTGCCAGGCCCGCGCCGCGAATCAGAGCGACCAGGCGGTGTGGGACTTCGTGCTGCCGATGGTGCGCGGCGACGTTCGTGACGCCCATGTGAGTTCGCAGGCTCCACCGGTGGGTCAGGTCAATTCGGCGACGGCGGACTACATTCGCATCGCGACCGAACGACTCTGCTAGCAGGAGAACATGCCCACCACCCGACGCAAGCGTCACCGCATCCTGGCCCTGGCCGCTGCCGTGGCCGTGGCCGTGCTGGTCGCGGTCGTGGTCGCCGCGGTCGTGGTCTGGCTGCGTCAGCCCGATTCGCAGCCGACGGCGGTGCCGCCGTCCATCGTGCCGCCGAGCCCCACGTCACCCGGTCAGACGAACGGTCAGCGGAAGCCGCGCCCGGATTTCCAGGACGCCAGCTGCCCTGACGTGGAAGTGCTGTCGATTCCCGGAACGTGGGAGTCCTCGCTGCAGCTGGATCCGCTGAACCCGGTGCAGTTTCCGGCGGCACTGCTGCTCAACGTGACCAACCCGATCCGTGCCGCGTTCGGCACCGACCGGGTTGGCGAGTGGACGGTGCCCTACACCGCTCAGTTCCACAATCCGTTCGCGGCCGACAAACAGATGTCGTACAACGACAGCCGCGCCGAGGGCACCCGTGCCGCTGTCACGCACCTCACCGACATGAACAACAAGTGCCCGCTGACCAGTTACGTGTTGATCGGATTCTCGCAGGGTGCCGTGATCGCGGGCGACATCGCCAGCGACATCGGCAACGGCCGAGGACCCATCGACGAGGATCTGGTGCTCGGCGTGACGTTGATCGCCGACGGCCGCAGGCAGGACAACGTCGGGCAGGACATCGGCCCCAACCCGCCGGGCCAGGGCGCCGAGATCACGCTCGCAGAGGTGCCGACCCTGTCGGCGCTGGGACTGACCATGACCGGTCCCCGCCCCGGCGGCTTCGGGACGCTGAACGATCGCACCAATCAGATCTGCGGGGCCGGCGACCTGATCTGCGCGTCACCCGAGTCGGCGTTCTCGATCGTGAACCTGCCGAAGACGTTGGAGACGCTCAGCGGTGGGGCTGCGGCGCCGGTGCATGCGTTGTACAACACCCCGGAGTTCTGGAGCCTGGACGGTAAGACCTCCACCCAGTGGGCGCTGTCATGGGCGCAGGGCCTGATCGACAATGCGCCACACCCGCAGCACGGTTGAGTAACCATCGCGCAGACGATTTGGACTGCGCCGGGCACTCACCTAACATTAAGAGAAACGTAAGAGTAGTCTCCGAAGCGATACCCGACCGCCCCAGAACCCATCGGCGGTGTCTGACCGGCGATCACGTGGGGATGGGAAACTCCCCGGTACGATTCTCGGGGTTTCGGCATTCGAAAACGGCCGATCAAACCGGCGCTCGAGAAAACGGGCATTGACAGGAGAGTGAAATGGGATTCCACAACCCGTTCCTAAAGGACGGCCAGCTCAGGTTTCCCGACAACGGAAGTGTGGTCCGTCACGTCGAGAAGTGGGCCAAGGTCCGCGGCGACAAGCTCGCCTATCGCTTCGTCGACTTCTCCACCGAGCGCGACGGCGTCGCCCGCGAGCTGAACTGGGCGCAGTTCAGCGTCCGCAACCGTGCGGTGGCCGCCCGCTTGCAACAGGTCACACAGCCGGGCGATCGGGTCGCCATCCTCTGCCCGCAGAACCTGGACTACATGGTCGCGTTCTTCGGCACGCTGTACTCGGGCCGCATCGCGGTCCCGCTCTTCGACCCGGCCGAGCCGGGGCACGTCGGCCGGCTGCACGCCGTCCTCGACGACTGCGGGCCGACCGCGATCCTGACTACCACCGAATCCGCCGAGGGGGTGCGGAAGTTCTTCCGCAGCCGCCCGGCAAACGAACGTCCGCGCGTCATCGCGGTCGACGCGGTGCCCGACGAGGTCGGCGTCACGTGGCAGCACGTCGACATCACCACCGAAACCATCGCCTACCTGCAGTACACGTCCGGTTCGACGCGCATCCCGACCGGTGTGCAGATCACCCACCTCAACCTGGCGACCAACGTCGTCCAGGTCATCGAGGCGCTCGACGGCGAGGAGGGTGACCGTGGCGTGAGCTGGTTGCCGTTCTTCCACGACATGGGTCTGATCACCGCCCTGGTGGCGCCGATGATCGGGCATTACGTCACGTTCATGACGCCCGCCGCCTTCGTGCGTCGGCCGGGGCGCTGGATCCGCGAGATGGCGCGCAAGCCGGATGACACCGGCGGCGTCATCTCGGTGGCGCCCAACTTCGCATTCGATCATGCGGCGGCCCGTGGTGTGCCCAAGGACGGCGAGGAGCCGTTCGACCTGTCGAACGTCAAGGCGGTGCTGAACGGCAGCGAGCCGATCTCGGCCGCGACGGTGCGCCGGTTCAACGAAGCGTTCAATCCGTACGGGTTCAAGCCCGAAGCGATCAAGCCCGCCTACGGCCTCGCCGAGGCGACCCTGTTCGTGTCGACCACCCCGGTCAACGAGCCGCCGAAGATCGTCAGCGTCGACCGCGACGCCTTGAACAATCATCGGTTCATCGTGGTGCCGGAGGATTCGCCGACGGCGGTGGCGCAGGCCTCCGCGGGCAAGGTGGGCATCGCCGAGTGGGCCACCATCGTGGATGCGGATTCGGCCACCGAGCTGCCCGACGGGCAGATCGGTGAGATCTGGATCAGCGGCCAGAACATGGGCACCGGTTACTGGGGCAAGCCGGACGAGTCAAGGGAGACCTTCCAGAACATTCTGAAGTCGCGGACCAACCCGTCGCACGCCGAAGGCGCGACCGACGACGCCACGTGGGTGCGCACCGGCGACTACGGCGCCTTCCACGACGGCGAGCTCTACATCACGGGTCGCGTCAAGGATCTGGTCATCATCGACGGCCGCAACCACTATCCGCAGGACCTGGAGTACTCCGCGCAGGAGGCCTGCCGCGCGCTGCGAACCGGCTTCGTGGCCGCGTTCTCCGTGCCGGCGAACCAGTTGCCGGCCGAGGTCTTCGAGAACAGCCACGCCGGCCTCAAGCACGACCCGGAGGATTCCTCGGAGCAGCTGGTCATCGTCGGCGAGCGGGCGCCGGGCGCGCACAAGATGGACCTGGCACCGGTGGTCGACGACATTCGCGCGGCGATCGCGGTGCGCCACGGCGTCACCGTGCGCGACGTGCTCCTGACCCCTGCGGGAGCCATCCCGCGGACCTCGAGCGGAAAGATCGGCCGCCGCGCGTGCCGGGCGGCGTACCTGGACGGCAGCCTGCGCAACGGCAAGATCGCCAACGACTTCCCCGACAAGACGGACTGACCGGGCATCATCCGGCCGGTGGACACAGGGCGCGGGGCGTGGTCCGAGGACGGTGATGAGCGTTGGCGCGAAGAACAGAGGACAGCGATGAGCGCTTGCGCGAAGAACAGAGGATCGCGAACATGACGGACACCGAAGACAATTCGCAACCGGCCGCCACCGAGCCGACGGGGTCGGATCCAACTGCAGCGTCGGATCCAACTGCGGAGCACCGGCCGGCCCGCACCGACAAGACGGTCGCCGAACTGCGCGAGTTCCTGCGCAATTGGATCGCCAACGCCACCGGCCAGGCGGCCGACGCGATCGACGAGTCCGCGCCCATGGTCGAGCTCGGTCTCTCGTCGCGCGACGCGGTGGCGATGGCCAGCGACATCGAGGACCTCACCGGCGTCACACTGACCGCCACCGTGGCATTCCGGCACCCCACGATCGAGTCGCTGGCCACGGTGATCGTCGAGGGCGAGCCCGAGGACGAGAGTGCCGTCGACGACGAGTTCGACTGGTCGCGGACGAAGGACGTCGATGACGTAGCGATCGTCGGCATCGGCACCCGGTTCCCCGGCGACCTGAACACCCCCGACGAGATGTGGCAGGCGCTGCTCGACGGCGTCGACGCCATCACCGACCTGCCCGAGGGTCGCTGGGAGGAGTTCCTCGACGAGCCGCGGATCGCCGACCGGGTGGCCAAGGCCCGCACCCGGGGCGGCTACCTGTCGGACATCAAGGGCTTCGACGCCGAGTTCTTCGCGCTGTCGAAGATGGAGGCCGACAACATCGATCCGCAGCAGCGGATGGCGCTCGAGCTCACCTGGGAGGCGTTGGAGAACGCCAGGATTCCGGCGTCGAGCCTGCGCGGCGGATCCGTCGGCGTCTACATCGGCGCCTCCAACAACGACTACAGCTTCCTCTCGGTGTCCGATCCCGCCGTCGCGCACCCGTACGCCATCACCGGCACCGCGAGCTCGATCATCGCGAACCGGGTGTCGTACTTCTACGACTTCCGCGGCCCGTCGATGGCCATCGACACCGCCTGCTCCGCATCGCTGGTCGCCGTGCACGAGGGTGTCAAGGCGCTGCGCGCAGGCGACGTCGACGTGGTGCTGGCGGGTGGGGTGAACGCGCTCATCACACCGCTGGTCACCATCGGCTTCGACGAGGTCGGTGGCGTGCTCGCCCCGGACGGCCGGATCAAGTCGTTCTCGCAGGACGCCGACGGCTACGCCCGTTCCGAGGGTGGCGGCATGCTGGTGCTCAAGCGCGTGGCCGACGCTCGCCGCGACGGCGACCAGATCATCGCGGTGATCGCGGGCAGCGCCGTCAACCACGACGGCCGGTCCAACGGCCTGCTGGCGCCGAACCCGGACGCCCAGGCCGAGGTGCTCCGCAAGGCCTACAAGGATGCGGGCATCGACCCGCGCACGGTCGACTACGTCGAGGCGCACGGCACGGGCACCATCCTCGGTGACCCGATCGAGGCCGACGCGCTCGGCCGGGTGGTCGGCAAGGGTCGCTCCGCCGATCGGCCCGCGCTGCTGGGTGCGGTGAAATCCAATGTGGGACATCTGGAGTCGGCCGCAGGCGCGGCGAGTCTGGCCAAGGTCGGCGCTGTCGCTGCACAACGACAAGCTGCCGCCATCGATCAACTACACCGGGCCAAACCCGTACATCGACTTCGAGAAGATCCACATCAAGGTCAACGACACCGTCACCGACTGGCCGCGCTACAGCGGTCACGCGATCGCGGGCGTGTCTGGATTCGGCTTCGGCGGCGCGAACGCCCACCTGGTGATGCGCGAGGTGCTGCCGTCGGATCTCGTCGAACCGGAGCCCGAACCCGACGTGGTGGTGGTCAAGCCTGCCACCGATGCCGCAGACGCCGTGTACGTCGGTGGCGTCCGGATGGACGAGTACGGCGAGTTCATCCCCGACGACGACGATGACGACGAGATCGGCGTGGAGGGACTCGACTCCGGCGAGGCCGAGCTGCCCGGTCTGACCGATGAGGCGCTGCGCCTGCTCGAGGCGGCGCGCGAGGAACTGGCCGCCGAAGCCGACGCAGCCGAGGAGCCGGCGAAACCCTTGGTGCCACTGGCGGTCTCGGGATTCCTGACCTCACGCAAGCGGGCCACCGCGGCCGAGCTGGCCGACTGGATCGACGGCCCCGATGGTCGGGCGTCATCGCTGGAGTCGATCGGTCGTTCGCTGTCGCGGCGCAACCACGGCCGCTCCCGCGCGGTGGTGCTGGCCCACGACCACGACGAGGCGGTCAAGGGACTGCGGGCGCTGGCCGACGGCAAGCAGAGCCCGCTGGTGTTCGCCGCCGACGGTCCGGTCACCAACGGCCCGGTGTGGGTGTTGGCGGGATTCGGTGCGCAGCACCGCAAGATGGGCAAGGGCCTGTATCTGCGGGACGAGACCTTCGCCGAGTGGATCAACAAGGTCGACGCCTTGGTGCAGGACGAGCTGGGGTACTCGATCGTCGAACTCATCCTCGACGACTCCAAGGACTACGGCATCGAGACCACGCAGGTGGTCATCTTCGCGATCCAGGTCGCGCTCGGCGAGACGCTGAAGGCGCACGGCGCGAAACCCGGTGCGCTCGTTGGGCAGTCGCTCGGCGAGGCGGCTGCGGCCTACTTCTCGGGCGGGCTGTCGCTGGCCGATGCCACCAGGACCATCTGCTCGCGTTCGCACCTGATGGGTGAGGGCGAGGCGATGCTGTTCGGTGAGTACATCCGGCTGATGGCACTGGTCGAGTACTCGGCCGACGAGATCAAGACGGTGTTCTCCGACTACCCCGACCTCGAGGTGTGCGTGTACGCCGCACCCACCCAGACGGTCATCGGTGGCCCGCCGGATCAAGTCGACGCGATCATCGCAAGGGCCGAGTCGGAGGGCAAGTTCGCCCGTAAGTTCCAGACCAAGGGCGCCAGCCACACTCAGCAGATGGATCCGCTGCTCGGCGAGCTGGCGGCCGAACTGCAGGGCATCGAGGCGTTGCCGTTGCAGGTCCCCTACTACTCCACGGTGCACGAGGGCGGCTTCATCCGCGCGGGCAGCGAGCCGATCCACGACGTCGACTACTGGAAGAAGGGCTTGCGGCACAGCGTGTACTTCACGCACGGCGTCCGCAACGCCGTCGACAACGGCCACACCACGTTCCTCGAGCTGGCGCCGAACCCCGTCGCGCTCATGCAGGTTGGGCTCACCACGGCGTCGGCGGGGCTGCACGATGCGCAGCTGATCGCGACGCTGGCGCGCAAGCAGGACGAGGTCGATTCGATGACGTCGGCCATGGCGCAGTTGTTCACCCACGGCCACGATCTGGACTTCCGCACCCTGTTCTCCCCGGCGTCCGATCCGGCCGACTACGCGGACATCCCGCCGACCCGCTTCCGGCGCAAGCCGCACTGGCTCGACGTCCGGTTCTCCGCTGACGGCTCCAACATCGTCCCCGGCACCCACGTCGCGATGCCCGACGGCCGCCACGTCTGGGAGTACGGTCCGCGCGGCGCGACGGATCTCGGCGCACTGGTGAAAGCCGCTGCCGTGCAGGTGCTTCCGGATGCGAAGCTGACCGCGTACGAGCAGCGCGCCGTCCCGGCCGACGACGCCCGACTGGTGACCACGTTGACCCGGCACCCCGGCGGCGCGACGGTGCAGGTGCATGCACGCATCGCCGAGTCGTTCACGCTGGTGTACGACGCCATCGTCACCCGTGGTGGGCAGGCGACCGTGCTGCCGACCGCGGTCGGTGCGGGCGCTGCCGTGTCCGAGGTCGCGACGGCCGCGCACGCCCCCGCCGTCGAGGAAGAAGACGACGCCGCGATTTTGAGCGACAACCTGACCCAGGGCGCGAATCTCGGTGCGGGCTTCAAGAAGTGGTCGACGGACAGCGGTGAGACCGTGGGGCAGCGGCTGGCGGCGATCGTCGGTGGCGCCATGGGTTACGAGCCCGAGGACCTGCCGTGGGAGGTGCCGCTCATCGAGCTGGGCCTCGACTCGCTGATGGCCGTGCGGATCAAGAACCGCGTCGAGTACGACTTCGACCTGCCACCGATTCAGCTGACGGCGGTCCGCGACGCGAACCTGTACGCCGTCGAGAAGCTGATCGAGTACGCGATCGAGCACCGCGACGAGGTCCAGGAGCTGGCCGAGGTCCAGAAGACCCAGACCGACGAGGAGATCGCCGCCGCCCAGGCCGAATTGATGGGCGGTGCGACGACGGTGGCCGAGCTCGAGGAGATGCTCGCCAAGAAGACCGCGTCTCCGGCCGAGGAGCTGGAGATTCCGCCGCCGCCGACGAACCCGGCCGGGCCGACGAACGCGGCCGGCCCGACGAACCCGGCACCGCCGACGAACCCGGCAGGACCGACCGCCGACGCCGCGCCCAGCCCGAACCTGGCCGGCGCGGCGCAGGTGCTCAACCAGCGGGCGATCGCCGAGGCGCTGAACTCCGACGTGCCGCCGCGCGACGCCGCCGAGCGGGTCACCTTCGCGACGTGGGCGATCGTCACCGGCAAGTCGCCCGGCGGCATCTTCAACCCTCTGCCGACCGTCGACGCCGCCGCGGCCGAGAAGATGGCGCAGCGGCTGACGGAGCGCGTCGAGGGCACCATCACGGCCGCCGACGTGACGAAGGCGCAGACCATCGAGGAACTCTCCACGACGGTGCGTGAGTTCCTCGAGTCCGGCGAGCTCGACGGCTTCGTGCGGACCATCCGGAAGCCGGCCGCAGGTCCCGAAGGTGAAGCCCAGGTGCCCGTCTACGTGTTCCACGCGGCGGGCGGGTCGACGGTGGTCTACGAACCGCTGCTGAACCGGCTGCCCGCCACCACGCCGATGTACGGACTGGAGCGGGTCGAGGGCACCATCGAGGAACGCGCCGCGCAGTACGTGCCCAAGCTGTTGGAGCTCAACGGTTGGTCGGGGGCGAGCGAAGCGACGGGGGATGGGGCAGGGGCGAGCGAAGCGACGGGGAAACCAGGGGCAAGCCGTTCATCCTGGCCGGCTGGTCGCTGGGTGGGGCGCTGTCCTACGCCTGCGCGATCGGGCTGCGGGACGCGGGCGCCGACGTGCAGTTCGTCGGGCTCATCGACACCGTGCGCCCCGGCGAGCCGATCCTGCAGACGAAGGAAGCCACCCGCAAGCGCTGGGACCGCTACGCGAAGTTCGCCGAGAAGACGTTCAACGTGCAGATCCCGGAGATTCCCTACGAGCAGCTCGAGGAACTCGACGACGCAGGCCAGGTGCAGTTCGTGCTGGAGGCCGTTCAGGGGGCCGGGGTGCAGATCCCCGGCGGCATCATCGAGCATCAGCGCACGTCCTACCTCGATCAGCGCGCGCTCGACGTCGCCGACATCCAGCCGTACGACGGCCACGTCACCCTCTACATGGCCGATCGCTACCACGACGACGCGATCACGTTCGAGCCGGCGTACGCCACCCGCAGGCCCGACGGCGGCTGGGGCGAGTTCGTCTCCGACCTCGAGGTCGTAGCCATCGGGGGCGAGCACATCCAGGCCATCGACGAGCCGTACATTGCCAAGGTCGGCGCGCACATGAGCGAGGCGATCAACCGTATTCAGAGCGAAGCGACGGACCTGACAGCCGGCAAGAAGGGGAGCTAGGCGACGTGACCGCTACAGAACCATTGCCCACCCACTCCCCGACCACCGCAGGGAAGCTGGCCGAGCTGCGCGAGAAGCTGGAGCTGGCCAAGGAACCCGGTGGGGAGAAGGCCGCCGCCAAACGCGACAAGAAGGGCATCCCCAGTGCCCGCTCGCGCATTCACGCCCTGATCGATCCAGGCAGCTTCTTCGAGATCGGCGCGCTGGCCAAGACTCCAGGCGATCCCAACGCGCTCTTCGGTGACGGTGTGGTGACCGGCCACGCCACCATCAACGGCAGGCCCGTCGGCGTCTTCAGCCACGACCAGACGGTGTTCCAGGGGACCGTCGGAGAGATGTTCGGCCGCAAGGTCGCTCGGCTGATGGAGTGGGTGGCGATGGTCGGCTGCCCGATCATCGGCATCAACGACTCCGGCGGTGCCCGCATCCAGGACGCCGCGACGTCACTGGCCTGGTACGCCGAACTCGGCCGCCGCCACGAGCTGCTGTCCGGCCTGGTGCCGCAGGTCTCCATCATCCTCGGCAAGTGCGCGGGCGGCGCGGTCTATTCGCCCATCCAGACCGACCTGGTGGTCGCGGTCCGCGACCAGGGCTACATGTTCGTCACCGGTCCCGACGTCATCAAGGACGTCACCGGTGAAGACGTGTCGCTCGACGAACTGGGCGGCGCCGACTACCAGGCCAAGTACGGCAACATCCACCAGGTCGTCGAGGACGAGAAGGCGGCGTTCCAATACGTTCGCGACTACCTGAGCTTCCTGCCCGCCAACACCTTCGACTCACCGCCGATCGTCAATCCCGGGCTCGAGCCCGAGGTCACGCCGTCCGACCTGGAGCTCGACGCGATCGTGCCGGACTCCGACAACATGGGCTACGACATGCACGAGATCCTGCTGCGGATCTTCGACGACGGTGACTTCCTCGACGTCGCCGCGCAAGCGGGCCAGGCCATCATCACCGGTTACGCACGGGTCGACGGACGCACCGTCGCCGTGATCGCCAACCAGCCGATGTTCAACGCGGGTGCGATCGACAACGAGGAGTCCGACAAGGCTGCCCGCTTCGTCCGGTTCAACGACTCGTTCAACATTCCGCTGGTGTTCGTCGTCGACACTCCGGGGTTCATGCCAGGGGTCCAGCAGGAGAAGAACGGAATCATCAAGCGCGGCGGTCGATTCCTGTACTCCGTCGTCGAGGCCGACGTGCCCAAGGTGACCATCACCGTGCGCAAGTCCTACGGCGGCGCGTACGCGGTGATGGGCAGCAAGCAGTTGACCGCCGACCTGAACTTCGTGTGGCCGACGGCCCGCATCGCGGTGATCGGCGCCGACGGCGCCGCGCAGCTGCTGGTGAAGCGCTTCCCCGATCCGAACGCCCCCGAGGTGCAGAAGATCAAGGCGGATTTCATCGAGGGCTACAACCTCAACCTGGCGACCCCCTACATCGCCGCCGAGCGTGGTTACGTCGACGCAGTCATCGAGCCGCACCAGACCCGGCTGCAGCTGCGCAGCGCGATGCGGCTGTTGCGGGACAAGCAGATCCAGCGGGTACAGCGCAAGCACGGCCTCATCCCGATCTAGCCGCTTGTCGTTGGGTGCGACTTGGCTGTTGAATTCACTTCCATGTCAAACCACTTCACCGGGCTCAGCCTGGGTCCGCCGCTCGGTGATCAACGCCTCGACCTGTGCGACCTGTACGCATTCACGTCTCCGGCCGATCCCAGCAGAACCGTGCTGATTCTCAACGCGAATCCGCAGGCGGACTTCCTGCATCCGGACGCGATCTACCGGCTCGCCATCGACAACGACGGCGACCTGCGCAACGACATCGCATTCAGCTTCGTGTTCTCGGAGCCCGTGGACGGGCGCCAGACCGTCGACGTGTACCTGGCCAGGGACGAGGAGGCCGAGGAGCCCGAAGCCGTTGGGTCGAGGATCTTCGAGGGAGTCGAGGTGTCGTTCGGCGAGACGCCGAACATCGTCACGTCCGGCATCTTCACGTTCTTCGCCGGTGCCCGCAGCGACGCGTTCTTCTTCGACTTCGACGGCGTCAAGGCGCTGTTCGACACCTCGGGTGGCCGCAACTTCACCTCGCCACACCTTGGGCCCGAATCACCTTGGACGGGTGTGGATTCGAACACGGGGGCCAATGTGTGCTCGATGGCCATCGAAATGCCGACGAGTGCGCTGGGTGCTTCGCCCGACATCCGGGTCTGGGGTCGCTGCAGCTTGCATCGCGACGGTGAACTGCTCCACGTCGACCGGGCGGGACACCCGTCGGTGAGCAGCTTCTTCAACACCGACGACACCAAGGAGGAGTACAACGCGTCGATGCCCATCCGCGATCGCGAGCGTTGGATCGGCATGTTCGTCCACTTGATGGGCCATACCGGTGGCTATTCGCGGGAGGAGGCCATCGAAGCGATCGACCGGGAGGGCACCCTGCCCGACATGCTCACCTTCGACCCGGGCAAGCCGGCGAAGTATCCGAACGGCCGGCTGTTCACCGACGACGTGATCGACTACCGGCTGGCGTTCCTGACCAAGGGCGAATGCCCGCCGTCCGGGCTGAGCCCGCACACCGACACGCTCACCGAGTTCCCCTATCTGGGTACGCCCCACTGACCAGCCGCTCGATCCGGAGCGCCGCTTGTAGGATTCGCCCATGCCGCTAGCTCAGGGCCAGGTGATCGCCGGATACACCATCGTGCGATCCATCGGTGCAGGGGGAATGGGCGAGGTCTACCTCGCCCAGCATCCCCGGCTGCCGCGACGCGACGTGCTGACGGTGCTGGCCGCCTCGGTTTGCGCGGACGACGAGTACCGCGTGCGGTTCAACCGGGAAGCCGACATCGCCGCAACCCTGTGGCATCCCCACATCGTGGAGGTTCACGACCGCGGTGACGTCGGCGGGCAGCTGTGGACTTCGATGGACTACGTCGAGGGCACCGACGCGGGCCGCCTGGTCACCGAGCGGTACGCCTCCGGCATGCCGCCCGAGCTGGTGATGCGCATCGTCACCGCGGTGGCCGAAGCGCTCGACTACGCGCATGACAAGGGGCTTACGCACCGCAACGTGAAGCCCGCGAACGTGCTGATCGCCGACCCGGGTGACGATAATGAGCGAATCATGCTGGCGGACTTCGGGATTGCTCGTCGCGCCGATGACACCAGCAACCTGACGGGGACCAACATGACGGTGGGCACGGTCGCATATGCTGCCCCGGAGCAGTTGACGGGCGAGGTGATCGACGGCCGCGCCGATCAGTACGCGCTGGCGTCGACCGCGTACCAGCTGCTGACCGGGTCTCCACCGTTCCGGCACTCCAACCCCGCGGTGGTGATCAGCCGGCACCTCACCGCGAAGCCGCCGTCCATCGGGTCGCGCCCGCCCGAATTGTCCAGACTGGGAAGGGTATTCGACAAGGCGTTGGCCAAGTCGCCCAACGACCGCTACGCCCGGTGCACCCCGTGACCGACCTGGTGAAGCATTCTGCCGTGGCGTTGGCCACGGGAACGGCGGCGGTCGCGGCGGACGGCGTGCTCACCGCGTATCGGACGGCTGAACGGCTGCCGATCGTCGGCGGCTGGCTGCGGCGCACCCGCGCTGACCTGACGACGCGTGGCGAGCAGGTGATCGCACACGGCATCGATCCGGCGACGGCGCTCGTCTCCGCGGTGGCTGCCCGCGTGGTGTCGCTGGTCCTCGACGAGCTCGACCTGACGGCGTTGGTGAGGGAGCGAGTGGACGTCGACGCCATCGCCGCGGACATCGACATCGACGCCATCGTGGCGCGCATCGACCTGGTGGGCCTGGCCAACGAGGTGATCGACGGCGTCGATCTGCCCGCGATCATCCGTGAGTCGACCAGCAGTGTGACGGCCGACGTGATGACCGACGTCCGAACGCAGGGCGAGCGTGCCGACGACTTCGTGGCCGGTTTGGTGGACCGCGTGCTCGGCCGTGGCCAGGAGCCGCGTTGAGCGGTCTGGATCCTGGGGAGGCCCCGCGGCCGGCGGGCATCGTCAGCAGGGGTGCGGCCGCGACCATCGACCTCGTCGTGGTGGCGGTCATCCTCGGGGCGCTGTACTTCGGGCTGGTCCTGGCAAGACTCGCGCTGCACCCGGCTGCCTTCAGCCTTCCTGGACTCGGCGCAATCTTCTCCACCGCGTTCGGGTTCGGCGTGTCCGTGCTGTATCTCGCGGGCGCGTGGGTGGTGTCGGGCCGTACGGTCGGGGCGGTCACGATGGGGCTGCGGGTGGTGGGCAACCGGTCGGCGCGCGTGGCGCCGGTGGTCGCCGTGCTGCGGGCCGTCGCCTGCGTGGTGTTCCCCGTCGGATTGCTTTGGGTCGCCGTAGACAAGCGGCGGCGGTCGTTGCAGGACATCGTCTTTCGGACCAGGGTGGTCTACGCGGGCGAGCCGGCCCTGAAGTAGGTCCGCGTGCACGCGGCTAGATCGGGGCGAGCTTCAGCCAGTCGTCGACCTCGAATCGGTCACCGCGTGCCACGATCGTGGCGCCCCCGTGACCCGGGTAGTGCGCGGGGATCACCGCGGCGCGCGCTCTGGCCGCCTCGGTGAACACCCGCTTGCGGGTCGCCGCCGCGCCCGCGGGATTCACGTCGAACGCGCACGGATCCAGGGGCCGGGCGATCTGGATCGGGCAGTGCGTCAGGTCACCGACGAAGACCGCGGGCCTACCCGCCTCCATCCACACGACGGACGACCCGGGCGTATGGCCGGGTGCGGGCCGTAGCCGCAGCGACGCGCTGATCCGATGGTCGTCGGACCAGAGTTCCATCTGGTCTTCGACGGGTACGACGCTGTCCTCGAACAGAATTCGGACGGCGTCGGTGTCACCCGGTCCGTTGGGTGTGAAGTACCGGTAGTCCGGCTCAGGCATCAGATATCGCGCGTTGGGGAACGTCGGCACCCACTGGCCGTCGACCCGATGCGTGTTCCACCCGACGTGGTCGGTGTGCAGGTGGGTGTTGACGACGACGTCGACGTCGGCGGGATCGAAGCCTGCGCCGCGCAGCGCGGTGAGGAAGTCGGTGCTCAGATGATCCATCGGGGGCATCCTCGGCCGGTTGCGGTCGTTTCCCACCCCGGTGTCCACCACCACGGTCAGGCCGTCGACCTCGACGACCCACGTCTGCATCGCGATCTTCCACTGGTCGGTCTGCCTGTCCCAGAACGTCGGATCGAGCAGGTCGGCGTTGTCCTCCCACGCCTGCCGCGGTGTCTCCCCGAACAGCGACGTGCGCATCTCGATCCGCGTCTCCACCACGCGGGTGACGGTGGCGTTGCCCAGTTTCATTCGGTCAGCCATGGATCGACCGTAACCCGTCCGCTACGGCTTGATCCGGATCTTGCCCGGTGACCACAACCCGCTCCTGGTGGCGGTGCCGAGGTCGATCTGGGCTGGCTGCGCGTCGATGACGGTGTCGAACTTGCGCAGCGAACCCCAGTCCCGGCCCCAGTCGTGGGACAGGTACGCCGCCATCACGTGCGCGCGCAACAGCAGGTCGCTGATGCCGAGCAGGCCACCGTTGAGGCCGTCCTGCCACGTGTCGGTGTCCAGCTTCTTCGCGTTGTAGTCCGGCGTGATGCGGAACTTGGGGATCTCGGTTACGCCGTTGGCGTGCAGCATCGGCTGCTGGCACGGAAAGGCGAGTCCCACGGCCCAGTCCATCAGCACCGGCTGGGCCGAACCGATGTATTCCTGGATCGAACGCAGCTCGGGCACCCGGGGCGGTGTCACCGCGACCCAGTCGCCAGGGGTGAGCGAAAGGTCTTCGGCCACGACACGCACCGCGGTCGCGTCGGCCGGGATGTCGGACCGGGCGAAGCGAAGGTTGCGCCACGCCGGGATGGGCCCGAGGTCGTAGGGCACCACCCGGCCCGCGGGCACCGGTGCGCCGTCGGGTCCTGGCCGTGAGTACTCCAGCACGACGGTTTGACCCTCGGTGTGCCCGTTGAACACGCTGTTGCCGGTGATGCTGCCCGCGGCTGTCACGACCACCAACGGATGCGCCGCGTCGGGTGGCGCGAGCTGATACCAGGCCGACGTCAAGCGGCTCTGCTGTTGTGCGCCTTGGACGTACGTGCCTGCGAGCGGGACGCGCTTCGGGTCGAGGCCGTACGGCAGCGGGACCGTCGATCGGTTGACGCCCGGCGAGGTGAGTTTGACGGGCGCATCCCAGTCGTAGTCCGTGCCCGGCATCGGGTTCGGCATGCGGAGCGCCTCGGCGACGATGTGGTCGGGCACGCCGTTGGGAGTGAAGCCGACCGGTCCGACGCCGCCCAGCGGACCCAGTGGACCGTAGTTGCCAGGCAGCGGGGTCAGGAAGCCGTCATTGGTGTCGGGTTCGACGAGGACGTCGTCGGCCAGCCCGCAACCACCGCCCAACGCGCGCAGGTTGGCCGACGCGTTGGAATAGGTCGGGTACTGGCGGACCACCCCGGCGAGCATCGAGCCGACGAACACCACCACCATGAAGCCGGCGGTGATCGGGATGGGCGCCGCGGTCACCAGCCGCGACAGCCGGCCTTCGGATCGGTCGCGCTGGGTGAAGTGCAGCCAGAACGCCCACACCATCGCGATGGCGAACAACGCGAAGAAGATCGTGCTGACGGTGATTCCGCCGATCTTGGGCATCGCGTTGTTGAACGGCACGCCGTAGCTCGACACGTACCACCAACCGTTGGTGGTGGCGAAGCACAGCGCCAGCAGGAACATGACGGCGGCGGTGAACGCCATCCGGTTGCGGGCCGAGCGCAGCACCTCCCGTGACACCAGGACGGTGGCCACCGCGGCCATCGCCGCACCCACGGCGGCGAACAAGCCGAAGTGGTGCACCCACTTGGTCGGCGTGAACATCAGGAAGAACATCGTGCCGAAGATGATGCCCATCAATCGCCACACCGGACCGCGCGCGACGCCGGGAACCCGCTTGCGCCGCAACATGATGAACATCGAGGCGAACAGGCTCAGCGCCGTGATGAAGAACCCGAAGCGCCGAGACAGCGAGCCGTCCACGGTCGGCAGGATCAGGTAGTAGTAGCGCAGGTTCTCGGTGTACCACGCCTGGCTCGGCCCGATCGCGGTGCGAATCCTGGTGGCCTCCAACACCGTTGCCAGGGTCTGGTCGGCGAACACGATGGTGAGGATGACGGTGCCCGCGGCGAGCAGGGGCAGCACCAACGGCCAGGTGCCGACCACGCGGTGGCGTCGCACCAGGATGCGCAGCAGCGGCCTGCCGCCTGCCAGCAGCGCGGCGACCGCGATGAGGCCGGTCGGTTGGATGCCGAGCGTGAATGCCGCCGTGGTGATCGCGAGCGCAGCGGGGGTCAGCCGCCCGGACACTATCGCCCGCTCGATCAGCACATAGGTGATCAGCGCGCCTGCGGCGATCTGGCCCTCTGGGCGCAGCCCGTTGTTGAACGGCATCCACGCCGCAAGCAGCACCAGGCCCGCCGCCCACATCGCGGCACGACTGGTGGACACGGCGGGTCCGAGGCGGGGCAGCACCTCGCGGGACAGCAGCAGCCAGCACACCAGCGCGCAGACCAGGTCGGGCAGCCGGATCCAGATACTGGCGTCGCTGACGTGGGTCATCAAGGCGAGCAGGTTGTAGTACCAGCCGAAGGGGTCTTCGGGGCTGCCGAACCACCGGAAGTAGTTCGACATGTAGCCGGCGTGGTCGGCGATCCTGGCCATCTGCAGGATGTAGCCGTCGTCGGACGAGTTGGCGCCGATGACGTGCCAGAGCAGGAAGGCACCGACCACCACGGTGTCGACGGCGGTGAAGGTCCGCCACCGGGACGGGATCAGGCGGCGCATCCGCCTGCCGTCGAGTTGGTCGAGGCGCCAGAGGGCGAACAGCGCGACGATGGTCGCGACGATCGCCAGCACCATCGCCGTCAGCTTCAGTGCGGTTGGCTTGGTGGTGAACCGGGTGTCGATGGTGGCCGACACCGAAAGCCCCCGTGGCGCAGGTCCGGTCAGATCGGTGAACACGCCGACGATCGACGGCCGCAGGTTCGGATCCGCGAACCCGGTGCGCAACTCCTTGCCGTCGGGTCCTGAGTCATTCCCCGAGTCGCTGCGCTCCTGCCCGCCTCCGTTGTCATTCCCCGAGTCGCTGCGCTCCTGCCCGCCTCCGTTGTCATTCCCCGAGTCGCTGCGCTCCTGCCCGCCGGAAAGCCCCACGAACGTGGCGAACGTGCCCGCCTCCGTCGAGGTGATCTCGATGCGCTGACAATCCTGGGATGCCACCCTCGCACGCGGCACGCTGGCCACCACGACGTTGCGGTCGGTGATGTCCACCCTGGTTCTGTTGACGTTGACGAACAGCGCGTTCAGCGTGGCGTCCTTGCCGTCGGCTGGCGCGGTGCCGAGCACCATGCCACCGGCCGGTGGCATGTCACGGATGACGTCGCACGGCACCGTCGCGGTCATGGCGACCGGGGTCTCGGTGATCAGCGGCGCGGTGACATTGCTCAGCTGGCCGGCTTGCGGCCAGTTCAGCGTCGCCGTCGTCTGCACCACCGGCAGCAGCGGGGTGAGGACCGAAAAGAGGAAGCCGATGAAGCCGGCGATGATCGCCACCCACCGGATCACCCGGACGTCCTTGATCGCAGGCGCGGTCACGGGAGCGCCCTGATCGGACCGGGACGGCTCCAGCCGAAGACCCGCTTGGACCCCTGATCGACGACGGCCTCCGGGGCGTCCTGCTCCGGTACGACGCGGTCGTAGCGTTCGATCGAGCCCCAGTCGCGGTACCAGTCGTCGCGGAGATAGGTCGGCACGGTGGACGTGCGCAGCAGGGCCTGGATGAACAGGAACGGGCCGCCGGCTTGTGCCGCCTGCCATTGGTTGGACGACACCACCACCTGCTTGAAGTTGGGGAGGATTCGGTACTGCGGAAGCTCGGCGACGCCGAGGTGTTCGGAGAACGGCCGCTGGCACGGGAAGTTCGCCGCGGTGGCGATGTCCATCAGCACCGGTGTCTGGCGAGCCGAGGAACTGCTGGGCGGTCTGCAGGACGGGCACGCGGGGCGGTGTGAACGCGAACCACTGATCGGAGCTCAGGTTCGGGTCGTCGGCGACGATGCGCGCGACGTTCGCCTCCGGCGGTGCCCATGCCAGCGGGAAGCGCAGGTTTCGCCAGGCCTTCTGTCCAGGCACCGTGTCGATGGGCTGCACCTGGCCCAGCGCCTGGAAGCTGCCGTCGGGCCTGCTGACCCCCCACTCCAACTTCAGGGACTGGCCGTAGTTGAAGTTGTGCTCTTCGTCGTAGGACCAGATGGCGCCTGCGGCGACGACGGATACCAGCGGACGGTCCGGGGTCCGCGGCGGCAGTTGGTACCAGGCCGAGGTGGCCTTGGCGGCCTGGGTGTTCTCGCCGTAGCTGCCCATCACGGGGGTGCGCGCGGGGTCGAGCCCGTAGGGGAGGAACACCCGCGAGCCGTTGACGCCGACGGGGCCGTAGCCGCCGCCCGTGCCCGCCGCGAAGCCGACGCCCGCATTCGGCTTGTTGGGCGAACCGGGGGAGTTGACGGTCCCAGGGTTGGCCGTGACGGGTTCGGGTGGGTCGAGGGAGTCGCTGACGCCGTTCGGGGAGAAGCCGACCGGATCCGTTCCGCCGAGCGGGCCGTCAGGACCGAAGCGCTGGCCCGCGACGGGCTGCAGCGTCCCGGCGTTGGTGTCGGGTTCGATGAGCACGTCGTCGGCCATGGCGCAGCTGGTGTCCGACAGCCCGGACGCGATGGCCTCGGCGTTGGCCTTGGCGGTGGTGTACGCCGGGTAGCGTACGGCGGCGCCCTTGGCCATCGAGGCCACCTCGAGCAGCACCACGATGGTCGCCACCACGAGCAGCGGGGTGGATGCCAGGACTCGGTTGCGCCGGTTGTTCGCGACCTCGGTGTGCCCGGTGTAGTCCAACCGGAAGTGCAGCCAGCCGGCCAGCAGCCCGGTGATGATCGCGAGCGCAAGGAACATCGTGGTCACCGGATGACTCGCGATGACCGGCTGCTTGTCGAACCACGGCACGCCGTAGTTGCCGACGTAGAACCACCCGTTGATGCCCGATGTCGCCCAGGCCAGGATGAACAGCAGGGCGGTGACGTAGAGCGCGAGGTTTCGCCGGTTGTGCAACCCGACCCGGGAGAACGTGAACGCGGTGACGGCGCCAAGCGCACCGCCGATGCCCGCGAACGCGCCGAACTGCACGGCCCACTTGGTCGGCGTGAACGTCAGAAGCAGCAGGCCGACGGCGCAGGCGCCGATCAGCCGCCACACCGGGCCGCTGGCCATGCCGGGCAGGCTGCCGCGCCGCAACAGCACCGCGATCATGCCCAACAGGCACAGCAGTAGCACCAGGACGGAGAACCGTCGGGTCAGCGATCCGTCGGCGCTGTCCTCGACGGTCAGGAAGTAGTACCGCAGGAAGTCCTGGTACCAGGCGATGGTCGGACCGACGGAGTACTTGATGCGGGCGGATTCGGCGACGGTGGCCAGCGTCTGATCGTGGAACACGATCACGAAGATCAGCGATGCCGACGAAGCCAGCGCGGCCAGTGGTGCCAGCAGTCCGGCCCAGCCTTCTTCTGCGCGGCGGTCACGGATGATCGTGGCGACCGCGCGGGCACCGACGAGCAGCGGGGCCACCGCGATCAGGCCCTGAGGTGCCAGCGTCACGCTGAACATCGCGATGATGACCGCGGCCGCGGCCGGCCACAGCCGGCGGCTGCCGATCGCGTACTCCACCAGCACCCAGGTCAGCAGTGCGCCGAAGGCGATCAGCGGTTCTGGTCGCAGGCCGTTGTTGAACGGCAGCCAGCCCGCGAGGAACACCGCGCCGGCGGTCCACACCGCGACCCGGTTGGAGGCAAGCCGGCGGCCGAGGCGGGGAATGACCCAGCGGGACAACAGGAGCCACGTGGCGATCGCTGCCAGCAGCGCGGGCAGCCGCATCCACACCCCGGCGGTGCTGACCGTCGTGAGCTGCGCGAGCACCGACTGGTACCAGTCGAACGGGGCCTCGGTGGCGCCGTAGTAGCGGTAGTAGTTGGCGGCGTAGCCCGCCTGTCCGGACACCCGCGCGATGGTGAGGTTGTAACCGTCGTCGGACGAGATGGCTCCGATGACGTGCCAGAGCACCAGGGTGCCGACCACGACGCCGTCGGCCAGCCAGGTGGCCAGCCCGACGCGCCAGAACCGCCGCCACGCACGGGGCACCCGCCTGCCCGCCCGGGCCCAGATGTCGCCGCCGGGGCGGCTCCGGAAGTCCAGCAGCGCTAGCGCCGCGATGGACGCCACCGTGGCCAGCACCCCGAGCGTCATCAACGCGGTCTTGACCGCGGTCGGGACGGTGATGAAGCGGGTGTCGACGTCGATGCGCGCGCTCAGCCCGGGTTGTGCGGCCACCTTCAGGTCGGTGAACACGCCTGCGACTTGAGGCTTCTTCTCGATCGGGACGGTGCCCGTCGCGCCGGGGATGCCGACGAAGTCGGCGCCGACACTGCCCGTGTTGGCCCAGAGGTGCAGCGTGCTGCACGCGCCGTTCTGCACGGCCTGGCGGGGAGCGACGGCCGCCACGGAGTCACGGAATGCGACGACGACGGTGCTGGCGTCGGCCCGGACGAAAAGGCCGTTGCGGCTGGCGTCGATGCCTGCTGACGGGATGGTGGAGAACACCAGCCCACCGGTCTGCGGCAGCGTCGTGACGGCCTGGCACGGGATCGACGCATCGAGGGCAAGTGGGGCACCGGACACCAGCGGCGCGGTCACGTCGGTGACCAGCCCGTCGGAGCCGATCGCCTGCGGCCAGGCGATGGTCGCGGTGGTCTGGCGGACGGGGAGCAGCGGGGTGAGTATGCAGAGCAACAAACCGGCGATGCCCGCGATGATCGCGATCAGTCGAGTAGTCCGGGCGGGCACGAGGCTCAAGGGTAAGGGACGGTCTCGTGTTCGTTGTGTAGCCATGCGGCTCAGCTGAGCCGCAGCGGCGCCGGGCTCCACAACCCGCTGCGCGTCGCGGTGCCGAGTTCGAGCCTGGCGGGCTGGGCGTCCTGGTACCAGGGGGTCAACTTCTGCAGCGCGCCCCAGTCACGGAACCAGTCGTCCTTCAGATAGGTCGGCACGGGTGTGGCCCGCAGCAGCAGCTCGGTGATTCCGAGTGGTCCGCCGCCCAGGTAGTCCATCACCGGCGAGTTCGCCTCCGCGCCGAACCGGTCGGGCAGGATCCGCCATTGGGGCACCTCCGTCACGCCGTTCTGATGCCCGAACGGCCGCTGACACGGGAAGGCCAGGCCGACCAGCCAGTCCAGCAGCACGGGATCGGTCGAGCCGACGACGTCCTGCAGGGTGCGCAACTCGGGAATGCGCGGCGGTGTCACGGCGATCCAGTGCTGCGCGGCGAGGTCGTCGTCGGTGGCGACGACCCGCACCTGCGTGGCGTCGGAGGGGATGGCCGACATCGGCGCGCGCAGGTTACGCCATGCGGGCTCGGAGCCGACGTCGGCGAACCCGAGACTCCCGCCCGGCTGGTTCTTCTGTGCCTGTTCGTCGGTGGCCCACTGCAACTGCACCTCGCCCGCGTCGAACCGCCCCGCGGCGGTCAGCGCCAGCAGCGGACCGCGCTCATCGCGGGGTGGCAGCCGGTACCAGGCCGAGCGCAGCACGGCCGGTTGCTGTGGGCCGGAACGCCAGCTGCCCATGACGGGGGTGCGTGCCGGGTCGAGGTTGTACGGCAACCGGGCCCGTGATCCGTTCACGCCCGCCGCCGCGGTGGTGCCGCCCTCGGTGCCGGGTTCGCTGCCGGTCTCCTGCGTGCCGTCGGAGTCGGCGAAGTTGTCGCTGCCCTGGGGCTCCATGATCGGATCCGCGGACAGGTCGGCGGGAATCCCGTTGGGGCCGAAGCCCTGTGCGGTCACCGCCCCGAGGGCGATGCCGACGGGCAGGCTGACGGGCGTCAGCATGCCCGCGTTGGGATCCTGCTCGACCATCACGTCGCTGGCCAGGCCGCACGTCTTGCCGGTGAGCGCCTCGAGGTTGGACCGGCCGACCGACCAGGCGGGGTACTGGTCGGTCATCGCCAACGTCAGCGAGAGTACCTCGAACGCCACCAGGAGCCAGGCGGCAATGGCCAACGGCGCCTGCACGATTCGGGACCACCGCCGGTCGGCGGTGCCCGGCGGAGACGTATCCCTTCCGGTGCCACTTCCCGGGTCGCTCCGCTCCTGCCCTCCCGTGAAGTGGAACCACGCCGCGACGAGCAGCGCAACCACCGACAGCCCCAGCAGGAACGTGGTGAAGCCGAAGTGCCACTCCGGGAAGGCGTTTGACCATGGCACGCCGAAGTTCGACACGTACCACCAACCGTTCACGCTGGCGAACGACAACGCCATCATGAACAGGACGGCGGCGGTGAAGATGGTGCGGTTGCGACGCGAGCGCATCGCTGCGGCGGTGATGGCAACGGCGGCGAGGGCGCCGAGTGATCCGGCCAACCCGGCGAACACACCGAAGTGGTGTGTCCACTTGGTCGGCGTGAACATCATCGCGAGGAAGGAGATGATCGTGATGCCGATGATGCGGCGGCTCGGCCCCGACGCGGTGCCGGGAATTCGGCCCTTGCGCAGCGACATCGCCACCGACACCGCCAGCGCGAGCAGCAGGGTGAGTACCGCGAAGCGGCGGGCCACCGAGCCGTCGGGGCTGGCCATGAACAGCCGCTCGTAGCGGATGTGTTCGTCGAACCAGCTCAGGCTGGGGCCGACGGCGGCCTTGAAGGTGCTGGCCTGGATCTCCCCGGCCAGCGTCTGGTCGCGGAAGATCAAGATGATGGTGACCGTGCAGGCCGCCAGGATCGGCGCGAGGAGAGCCAGGCGGCCGAATCGCGAAGTATGCGCTGCGACAATGGTTTTCAGCGGACCTATGGCGACGAGCAGGGCGCCGACGGCGGCAATGCCGGTTGGCCCGGAGAACAACGTCAGTGCGCCGATGATGATCGCGATCGCCACGGGCAGCAGTCGGCTGGTGGCCACGCCGCGCTCCACCGAACACCAGGTCAGCAGGATGCCGAGCGCGATGATCGGCTCGGGACGCAACCCGTTGTTCAGCGGGAGCCAGAACGCCAGGAACATGCCTGCCGCGGTCCACGCCGCCGCGCGATTGACCTTGACCGCGTGCCCGAGTCGAGGGATCACTTCGCGGCTGATCACCCACCAACAGGCGATGCCCATCAGCAGCGTGGGGAGTCGCACCCAGACGCTGTTGGTACTGACGTGCGCCCACAGCGCGAGCAGGTCGTAGTACCAGCCGAACGGCGCCTCCGGGGTGCCGAACCACCGGTAGTAGTTGGCCATGTAGCCGGCGTGCTCCGAGACCCGCGCCATGGTGAGGATGTAGCCGTCGTCGGAGGTGTTGGCGCCGACGAAGTGCCACCACACCAGCGCCACCGCGACCAGACCGTCGAGCGGCCTCATCGACCACCATCGCGGCGGCAGGAACCGGCGGTGGCGTACTCCGTCGGCGGTGTCGAGCAGGTGCAGTGCGCCGAGCGCGAGCACCGTCATCGCGACGCCGAGCACCATCACCAGGGTCTTGATCGGGGTCGGCGAGCTGCTGTACCTGGAGTCGATGGTGGCGGCGAACGTCAAGCCGGGCGGAGCGGGCCCGGCAAGGTCGGTGAACACGCCGACGATCTGCGGCCGGAAGTCGTAGCCACCGCGCTCGCCGCGCAGCGGCGTGCCCGGATCGTCGGCGTCGGGGCCCGACACCAGCCCGACGAACTCGCCGGTCACCTTGTCGGCGTGAGCCGTGAACGTCAGTCGCTGGCAGGCCGGGCTGAGCACCTGGTTCAGCGGGGCACTGACCACGGGTGTGTTGCGGACGATGACCAGCAGGTCGCCGCCGACCCGCTCGATCAGCAGTCCGCGGTCGACGGCCTTTGGCGCCTGCTTCGGGACGGTGGAGAGCAGCACGTTGCGGGGGCCGGTCAGGCCTGCGGCCGCGCTGCACGGGATGGTGATGTTCAGATCCGTCGCGACGTAGCCGATCAGCGGGGCGTTCACGCTGGTCATCACGCCGTTCTGCGGCCAGTTCAGCTTGGCGGTGGTCTGGGTGACCGGCAGCAGGGGGGTGGCCACGGCGAACAGGGCGCCGAGCAGGCCGGCGACGATGGCGACGAAGCGGGCGGTCCGGTGGTTGGTACCCGCGTCGGTCACGGGCCTAGATGTTAATGCCAGAGCCTGCGGTGACCCCTCACTGGTCATCTGTGGTTTCCGCCGTTACTTGCGGATTGCCAGCACGAACGGCCCGATGTCGGACACGTCCCAGCGTGGGTCTTCGAACAGCGCGGCGTCGAGCGCCACCTGGTAACGGCGCACGTTGGGCTGGTTCGGGTAGACGTCGCTTGCCAGTCGCAGCGTGTAGGTGTCGTTGGCGCCATGGCGCATCAGAAAGACGGTCGGTGGTTGCCAGGGCAATCCGTCGAGTGACGCGATGAGCTGGTCGGGCTTGGTCAGCGTGGCCCATCCCTCGATGGCGGCCGAGCGCTCGTTGAACTGAGCGAGCGGGTTGGCGTAATGCGACGTAAGACCCTGGAAGCCGTAGTACGGAAGGTACGACAGGAAGCTGTAATCCGCGGTCATGACCACCGTCTCGTTCCGTGGCCGCCCGGTCACCGCGGTGATCTTCGCATCGACATCGGCGTAGTACCTCTCGGCGCCCGGCGGGCGACGGTCGGCGCGCTGACCGTAGCCGTCGGTGTCGGTGTAGGCCACGGTGATGTCGGGGCGCAGCACGTCGGGGATGTCCTGGCTGAACGTGACCGCTCCGATGGCGCCGACCGCGGCGGCGGCGGCGACGATGCGCCGGTTGGTGGTGCCGGTGTACCGCGCCGCGATCGCCAGCGTCGCCTCGATGAAGCCGAACGTGCCCGCCGCCGTCAGGAGCACCGTGAGGGTTGGTTGCAGGCGGAACGACAGCAGCGTGGTGCCGACCAGCGTGGTCAGCATCGACAGCAGGGACCACGCGTAGACCGCGAGCACGGCGACGGTCAGGGCGCCCGCGCGGGTGGAGCTGCGGGCGTACACCACGAGCCAGAGTGTGCCGACCATGCACAGCGCGCCGAGCAGCGTGAAGCTCAGCATCGGGAACGTCAGCTGGGCGCCGTCGATCGGGAGGTAGTGCTGGGCGGTCCCCTTGTCGGCGGGTGCGCCCTTGACGCCTGCGATCAGATACGGAGCCCAGCCGATCAGCGCGATCGCCCCGGCGATCACCGCGATCACCACGAGCCGCAGCACCGGATCCCATCGTCGCCGGGCCGCGGCGACCACCAGCGCCATCAGCGCCAGCGTGAACCCGGCGTAGGCGAGTAGCAGCGTGTAGAACAGTGCGGAGAAACCGAGGAAGACGCCGACGCCGATCACCGCGGCCCACCCGCCGTGGCCCTTCCCGCCAGATCTGGCCCCCGCGCGCAGACCCGACCAGGCCAACACGAACACCGGCGGCAGCAGCACGGTGATGATGGCCGCGTAGGGCTCGGTGGAGGCGTAGGCGAGCGTGGTCGCCACGGTGGCGGTGCTGACGGCGAGCGCGTACTCGAAGCGAATCAGCGCCGCCCACAACACGAGTGCGACCACGGCCGCCGCGGTGATGGAGATGATCGCCCACGGCTTGAACATCTCCCAGGCCGGCATCCCCGTCAGGTCGGCGAGGCGACCGCCGAGCCAGAACCAGCCGGGCGGGTAGAACGGCGGCAGCCCGATGTAGGTCATGTCGTGCGGGGTGATCGAGTCGGCCAGCCGCGTCATGTACTCGGTGCGGAACTGCTGGTCGACGGAGATGCCGAACAGGTACAGCTTGGTGGCGCCAAGCGGCATCGCGAGGGTCACGACCGAGAACGCGGACAGGAACACCACGGCGCCGATCCGTGCGACCCACTGCCAACGACGCCCCGCCGAACCTTCACCCCGGGTCGCTTCGCTCCTGCCCGCCGAACCCTCACCCCGGGTCGCTTCGCTCCTGCCCGCCGAACGCCACGCCCAGCCGGTCGCGAACAACCCTGCCAGACAGACGAACTGGCCGACCGTGGTCAGTGCATGCAACTGGTTGCTCGAGTTGAACGCGGGCCACTCGACGCGGGAGATCGCCATCAGCCCGACAACCGCGACGAGTGACGCCATGACCACGGCGGCCACCATCTGGCCGACGGTCCTCAGCACGACTGCGCCTCGCGGGGTCAGATTGGCAGCTTGCGGAAGATCGGCCGCGGTACGTGTCGCAGCACCATCATCACGTACCTGAACGCCCCTGGCGCCCATACCAGTTCCTTGCCCTTGGCCGATGCGGTGACCGCGAGTTCGGCGACGTACTCCTTGTCGACGGTCATCGGTGCTTCCTTGACGTGCGCACTCATCCTGGTGCGCACCTGTCCAGGGCGGATCACCAGGACTCGAACCCCGAACTCGCGCAGCGCCTCTCCGAGTCCCAGGTAGAAGCCGTCCAGGCCGGCCTTGGTGGATCCGTAGACGAAGTTCGACCGGCGCACCCGCTCCCCGGCCGCCGAGCTCATTGCGATGATCCGGCCGGAGCCCTGGGCGCGCATCTTCTCGCCGAGCAGCACGCCAACCGAAACGGCTGCGGTGTAGTTGATCTCGGCGATCTGCACCGCCTTGCGCTGGTTCTGCCACAGTTCCTCGGCATCACCGAGCAGGCCGAATGCCACGATCGCCACGTCGACGTCACCGTCGGCGAATGCCGCGTCGATGACCTTCGGGTGCGTATCGGTCTGGACCGCGTCGAAGTCGATCAGCTCGACGGACTTGGCACCCGCGTTGCGCATCTGCGCGACCGCGTCGTCGCGGCCGGGGTCGTTCGGCAGCGCGGCCAGCACCACCCGGACCGGTGCGTCCTGGAGATAGCGCTCGCAGATCGCCAGCCCGATCTCGGACGTGCCGCCAAGGAGCAGGACGGTCTGCGGATTGCCAACGGCGTCGAACACCATTTACAGAAGCTCCAAGCGTCGGGCCATGTCGGATGCGAAGACGCCGGCGGGATCGACCTTGCGGCGCACCGCAATCCACTCGTCGATGCGGGGGTACATGGCATGGAAGGTAGCGGCGGTGGTTCGGGAGTCCTTTGCCGTGTACAGCCGGCCGCCGAACTCGAGCACGCGCCGGTCGAGCTCGGTGAGCAGCGGGCCGACTCCCGGTTTCATCGGGAAGTCCACGCACACGTTCCAGCCCGGGATCGGGAAGCTCAGCGGCGCCTGATTGCCAGGGCCGAAGAGCTTGAACACGTTGAGGAATGAGTAGTGCCCCGAACGTTGGATGTCGACGATGATGCGCTTGAACTCGTCGACGGCGTCCATCGGCACGACGAACTGATACTGCGCGAAACCAGCGGAACCGAACGCGCGGTTCCATTCCCCGAACATGTCCAGCGGGTGATAGAACTGCGTCAGGTTCTGCACCTTGCCGCGGTAGGTGCCTGACTTCCGGTACCACAGCTCGCCGATCGGCACGAACGAGTACTTGTTGGCCAGCCCGTTCGGAAAGATGTCGGGGAAGGTAAGCAGTTGCGGGGCATCGAATTTCAGGGGATCGCGCTGCAACTTGTCGGGTAGCTGCGCCAGCGTCGCCAGCGAGCCGCGGGAGATCGCGGCACGGCCAAGCTTCGGCGGTGCGCTGATCGCGTCGAACCAGGCGCTCGAGTAGGTGTAGTCGTCCTCGCTGCCGTCACTGTGGAAAGCGATGGTCTCGTCGAGGCTGTGAGTGACGTCGCCGTCGGCGATGAAGTACGCCGTCTCGGTCGGGGTCATCGCGATGGTGGCCCGCAGGATGATGCCCGTCAGGCCGTTGCCGCCGACCGTCGCCCAGAACAGCTGCGCCTCGTCGCCATCGGGTGTGAGGCGGCGGATCTGCCCGTCGGCGGTGAGCAGGTCCATCGAGCGGACGTGATTGCCGAAGCTGCCCGCGCTGTGATGGTTCTTGCCGTGGATGTCGCAGGCGATGGCACCGCCGATGGTGACCTGACGCGTGCCGGGCAGCACGGGCACCCACAGGCCGAGCGGCAGCGCCGCCCGCATCAGCTGATCCAGGTTCACGCCAGCGTCCACGTCGACGAGATGGCTGTCGCGGTCCATCGAATGGATCTTGTTCATGGCATTCATGTCCACGACGAGGCCGCCGCCGTTCTGCGCATTGTCGCCGTAGGACCGCCCCAACCCGCGGGCGATCACGCCGCGCGCGTCGGCGTTCCCGACGGCCTTTGCGATGACCTCGGGGTCGGGGGTACTCAGCACCCGCGCGACGCTCGGCGCGGTGCGGCCCCAGCCCATCAGCCTCTTGGTGGTGGTTGCAGACATCGTGACGAGGGTACCGTGCGCTCGCGTGCGCCCCGGGTCAGCGCAACGGGATCACTCCCCGGGTCGCTCCGCTCCTGCCCACCGGAATATGACCAGGCGCTGCACGAAGAAGTTGATCACCGTCGCGGTGCCCTGAGCGATGACGAACGCGATCACCACCGCCGCGGCCGTGTAGTGCAGCAATTGCAGGAACAGATGGTTGAGTCCGACCTGGACGACGAACGTCAGGACGTAGAGCGCGCAGACGGCGATGAACCGGGCCTTGCTGGGTGGTGCCTGGAACGTCCAGCGCCGGTTGATCAGATAGGCGGTGGTCGTGCCCGCGATGAAGCTGATGACCTTGGCGAGGTCGGGGTTCAGGCCCACGGCCTTGTACAGCAGCACGTACAACCCGAAGTCGACGATCGCGGAGAGGCCGCCGGTGACGATGAACCGCCATGCCTGTGTCGTCAGGCTCAGATCGGGCGACATCGGGGGCTCGGCCACGCGGGCAGCTTACGGGCTGTGGCCGTTCGCCTCCTTGACGCCAGGGCCCGGCCTGCTCTCCCAGAGCCAGTCGGTGAGGTCGGTGATGCTGACCAGGAGCAGCGGATCGGAATCCCGCTTCAGCATGGTCGGCGAAACCTTCGTCCGAATCACGTAGTCCTGCGCATGGTTCCAGTGCACGATGCCGTCGGTGATCTGCAGTACGGCGATGCAGTCGGCTGGCGTGAGCGCAGATTGCCCGGCGAGCAGATCGGGAAGGTGCAGCCGGGTCATCGTGGCGCCATCGATGTAGCCCAGCAACTCGGCGCACGCCGGGTTGGCGTAGACGATGTCACCGAATGGCCCGACGCCGAGCACGGCGGTGGGTAGCCGGTCCAAGAGTACGAGTGCAGGTAGTTGGCGGAGATACCCCGCGAGGTCGGTCGGCGGTTGTTGCCGGCGTCGGTCCTGCACTTGTTTCTCCCCCTTATCCCCCGTATCACCCTGAAATGACCGTCACCGGGACCCTGGAGTGACACTCCCGTAAGTTTAGCGCCCGGATTTGGCCACTCGGACACGAATATTGGTCACGCGCGCGCATTGCCGGGCGGAAAGGCGGCGCTGGGGTTTTCTATGACTGCGCGCGCCGTGTCACCGAGGTGCCGGTTGTTGTTTCGGGCCATCGACCGGAGGTGAACGAACGCCTGCTCCATGTCGACGCCCAGCCGCTCGGCCAGCACACCCTTGGCCTGCTCGATCACGATCCTGCTGTTCAACGCGGTCTGTAGTTGGCTGTTGACCACGGCGCCGTGCGTCAGCACCCGCTGGTGCAGGATCCCTATCGTCGCAACGTCGGCCAGTCCCTGGGCGACCAACAGATCCGAGTCGGACATCACGCCCACCGCCCGGCGGAACAAGTTGAGCGCCCCGACCCGTTCGCTGCGCAGCCGCAAGGGAATGGCGATTACCGCGCCGAAACCCTCGGCGCTGGCGTGGGCGACGAATTCGGTCCACCGGCCGCCATCGGAGCGCAGATCGTCGATGTTCACCTGCTGACCCGTGCGGTAGGCCTGCATGCACGGTCCGTCATCGGACTGGATCTGCAACAGCTCGAGCATCCGCGTCTGTTCGCTGGTGGAGGCGAGTACCTGCAGTCCGCCGCGAAGGTCGGCGAGCAGCAATCCGGCGGCATCGGCATCGAGCAGCGAGACGCAGTCCTCGACCAACTGCTGGGCGAACTCCACCACGTCGTAGTCATCGACCAGGGTGTCCGCCAAGCCTACGAAGGCCTGTACCAACGACGCTTCACGACCGTCCATCACGATCTCCTCTTCTTGTTCATCATCCACAGTCAGTCCACCGGTTCCGACCAGGGCTCTTCGTCGGGCTCGAAACGCAAGCGCCGCCCGATCACTTCGCGGGCCACCTCGATCAGCGGCCTGTCCTGAGCGAACGCGTACGCCCGCAGTCGCAGGTAGGCGACGCGCGGCGGCGCCGACAGCTGCGCCACCACCATGCCGGTGGCCTGATGGATCTCGCTCGACGCGGGCGATGGAGTCCACCACGGGTTCATCGCGCCGGTATCGCCATTGGTTGGCGGCGGCCGGGAGAGCAGCACCATGGTGACGATGTCGGCAACGCTCAGCATGGCCGTCAGATCGGCGGGCTGTATGGGCAGGGTTCGGCGCGATACAGGTCCAGTGCACCGACCGCGATCGCGCCGATCTGCAACGGGAACGCATACATCGCGCCTCGGGCGTCGTGACCGAGTGCAGTGGTGAAACCCGGCCACCGATCGAATTGCCTTGCCAGATCGTCCACCAGCACGGGACCCCCGCGCTGCACGGCGTCGAATGCGGGTCCCTCGCCGGTGGTGACCTGTTGCGATTCGATGCGCGTCGCCGTGTCGTCGGTGGCGCTCAGTGGCTCCCACGTCGTGGCCGTGACGCCGATTGTGAGGGCGGCGCGATCCACGGGCAGGACCTTCACGCACGCGATGCATAGTTCGCGCGGACCGAGGGTGCCGTCGGGGTATTCGGCCAGCGCCGCCAGGAACTGCTGCGACGTCGATGTCATCAGGGCCCACGCGAGGGGAGTACCACCACCACGTTCACCATCCACGTCACTCGCCCGACTCGGGCACGACGCGGCGAGGTTCCGAAGCGAGGTGCTTGCTCATTGTCGCATTCCCCGATGGGGATTCATCCATAATCACGGGCTTACCCAATTTCGACCGCGCCACCGCGGACGCCAGCCAGCACGCCGCACAGGGCATCGACGGCCGGTCCGAAGGCGTGCTCGGCGGGACTGCCGAAGTTGATCACCACGCCGTCGCCGCGGGGCACGTCGTCACGCGCGTCGGGATGCCGCAGTCGCGACAGCCCCGCCAGCGCGATGCCCGCCTCGCCCGCGCGTCGCAACACCTCGTGCTCGGTGTCGTCGGGCAACAGCAACAACAGATGCAGGCCGGCCGACAGCCCGCTCATCCGAACGTCGAAGGGGCGCAGGCGTTCCACCAGCGTGTCGCGGCGGCGACGGTAGCTGTTGCGCATCCGACGGATGTGCTTGTCGTACTGGCCGCACCGGATGAAGTCGGCCATCGTCAGCTGATCGATGGAGTTGACGTAGAACTGCTGACCGCCTGCGGCGGCGATCACGGGTTCGACGAGGTCGTCCGGCAGCGCCATCCAGCCGAGCCGCAGCACGGGGGACAGGCTCTTGCTGGCCGACCCGAGGTAGGCCACCCGCTGCGGGTCGAGGCCCTGCACGGCGCCGACGGGCTGGCGGTCGTAGCGGAACTCGCCGTCGTAGTCGTCCTCGAGGAGATAGCCGCCGCGGCGGCGGGCCCAGTCGATCACCGCGGTCCGCCGCGACCGGGTGCAGCGGCACGCCGTGCGGAAAGAAGTGGGCGGGCGTCGAGCAGTGCCGCCGCCGCGTCGACGCCGGTCGAGTTCGTCGACGCTCGGCGCCGTGCTGGTCGAAGCCGATCGGCGTGGTGGGCACCCCCATCGCGGCGATCGCCTCGCGAAAGATGAACAGCCCGTAGGCCTCCACCGCGATCGGCCCGCGCTCGGCGAACACCCGCGCCAGCAGCTCGACGGCGTTGCGGGTGCCCGCGCAGATGACGATGGTGTCGGGCGAGGTGCGCACCCCTCGGGCGCGGCCGAGGTATTCGGCCAGCGCCGTCCCGCAGTTCGGGCCGGCCGCGCGGATCACCGCGTGCCGCAGCGCGTCGTTGGGTGCGGCGGTCAAGGCGCGGCGCGCCGAGGCCAGCCAGGCGGCGCGGGGGAAGGCCGCGACGTCCGGGGAGCCGGGCATCAGGTTGTGCGTCGGCTGGCCGGGGGTGCCGCGCGGCCGGCTGCGGCGACCGGATGTCACGGGTGTTGACCACCCAGGTGCCCGCGCCCTGCCGCGAGGCCAGCCAGCCCTCGGCGACCAGATCGGCGTAGGCCTCCGCGACGGTGTTGCGGGCCAATCCGAGGTCGGCGGCCAGCGATGCGCGACGGCGGCAGCACGGTCCCGGTGGCCAGCTGGCCGGACCGCACGGCGTCGCGCAGCGCGTTGACCAGCAGCTCCCGTGCGCCGCGGGTGCCGGGGTGGATGGCCTGCGCGCAGGTTCAGATGCAGATCGCGGCTGCCGGAATTGGCCCATGAATCCACCATGGAATTGAACCATGTAGGCGGGTCTTTCGCGGCTAGCGTGGTGGACATGACACAGACACTCGAAGCCAAGCACCACGGCGCTCGACCGCATCAAGATCTACAAGGTGTCGCCCGAGCTGTACGACGCCATGATGACGCTGAGCACCGCGGCCGGCCAAGGACGTCGACCCGACGATCGGCGAGCTGATCAAGATCCGCGCATCGCAGATCAACCACTGCGCGTTCTGCCTCGACATGCACACCGCCGACGCCCGCAAGCAGCGGCGAGACCGAGCAGCGCCTGGCGCTCGTCGCCGCCTGGGAGGAGGCGGGCGACCTGTTCACCGAGCAGGAGCGGGCCGCGCTGGCGCTCACCGAGGCGATCACCGAACTGCACCACGGCCACGTCCCCGACGAGGTCTACGCCACGCGCCGCCGAGGTATTCTCCGAGCGGGAACTGGGCCAGGTGATCGCGATGGCAGTCACCATCAATGCATGGAACCGCATCAACGTCGCGACGCGGCTGCCCGCGCCGCGGCGCTGAACACCGCGCCGGCGCCACATCATCGTCGATGGTGACGTCGTCGCCAAGGTGCACCGACCGGGCACCGACCCGCTGGCGCTGAGACAGCGTCTGCGGGTCGCGGCCCGGTCGCACTGCCTGCTGTCCCCGCTCGATCCCGAACCCGAGCTCGTCGGCGAACGCTGGCTGACCCGCTGGCCGAGGGTCGAGGTCGTGGCGCCCGATCCCGAGGCGGTGCCATGGGCCGAGGCGGGACGGCTGCTGGCGCGGCTGCATCGCGAACCGGCGGGCGACTTCGCACTACCTCACGGCGGGCCGGCCCGGTTGGCCCGCGCGCTGGACCGCCTCGGCGACGGACCCGACGCCGAGGTGATCCGCCTTGCCGCTGCCGGCATGCCGACCGCGGATGCCCCCGATCGACCGAAGACGTTGGTGCACGGCGACTTTCACCTCGGCCAGCTGGGCGGTCACCTCGGTGCATGGGTCTTGATCGACGTCGACGACCTCGGCGTCGGCGATCCGGCGGCCGACCTCGCCAGGCCCGCCGGGTTCTGGGCGGCAGGCCTGCTGCCCGACGCCGACTGGCACCGCTTCGTCGACGGCTACCGAGAAGAACACGGCCCCGCGCTGGCGTCCGGCGACCCGTGGCCGGTGCTGGAACCGTTCGCCCGCGCAGCAGTCGTCGGCGCCGCCGCGAACCGGCCCGACGAACTGCTGCTCGCCGCGTGCGCGCGGATGATCTAGCTGGAGAAGAACAGCCGGCCGAAGCCCTGCTTGCGGTAGCGCCGGTCGCCGCGATGGCCCCACTCCGGACCGTAGCCGTAGCCCTGCTGCTGAACCGGCGGCGGCGCGGACTGCACGAAGCGATTCTCCATCTGGGTCATCGATTCGAGCTCACCGAAGTCGAGGAAGATCCCCCGGCAGGTGTCGCACTGCTCCAGGTGGACGCCGTTGCGCTCATAGGTCTTCATGATCCCGGCGCACTTGGGGCAAAGCAGGGTGTTTCCGACTCCGGGGGTCGACGACGGAGGCTTCGGTGGCTCGTATGGCGGAATGCTCATATGACCCCCAACGCACCAGGGTCCTGGGAAGTGCCTGGGAGCTGAAGGGCGGCGGATCGGCCCCTATCTGGCGGTCATGCACGTTCGATCGGGACGCTCACCGAGGCGCGGATGCGCGCGCTCGGACATCTCAGGCCGCGGTCGACGGGTGGTGGGCTCGCGGGCGCTGGTGGGCTCGCGGGGGTGGGGGTGGTGGTGTTCCATTCCGGGAAGTGGATGCGGCTGCCAGGAGGCTTCGCGTATTCGTGTCCGGTGGGTGAGGTCCAGATGACCGTACCGTCGGATTCTTGTCGGTCGGTCCACCCGCTCTTGCCGGTCCAGAAGGTCTTGAGTAGGTGATGTTTTCGGCACAAGCACTTCAAGTTGCCGGGGCGAGTGAGCCACCTCCGTCAGGACGTGTGGTCAACAGCGTCAGTATTCCGCTGGGTGATCGCCGGGAAGCAACAGGTGACGGCTGCGACCAGGCGTTCCAGCTGGGCCGACGGCCGGTAGCCGGGCTCCGCGCCGAGTGACGCAGGGTTGGGCACGGGTCGCATGATCGCATCCATGCGGCGGAGTTCGGCCACCAGCGGGGCCGGAACCACGTCGCGGCCGGCGATCACCGCAGAGGTGGCCGGGCAGGTGGAGGCTGGTGGCTGGGCGGCGGTGCCGGTGGGACCCGAGCCGTCGTCGGTGGGCGTGGGCTCGGCCGCCTCGCGCGGGTTCATGTCGGTCAGGACGTGGATGACGATGGCGGAGCCGCGGGCGTCGGGTCCGGCGGTAGGGCACTCCGCGCGCCCGCAGGTGCACGGCAATACATCGCCGCCCGCCGCGATTACTCCATGGCTTCGGAGCGGCGCTCGCCCAAGGTGCGGGGATCGTCGGGGCAGACCGCCCGGGCCATCGCGTCGAGTCGGCGTTCGAGCAGTTCGGCGTCGGTGGCGAAAAGCCTGCCCCACAGCGAGCTGGTCCGGTGGTGTCGTCCTGGTGGCCAGTCTGACGTCGCGGCCGCGGGAGGCGGCACGGTACTGGAGTACCGCGTCGGGGTCATCGCTCGACGAGGGCATCGACCTTGGCTTCGAGTTGGCCGCCGACAGCGGTCCCCATGTGTTCGCCGCGGCGGCCAGTTCGGTGTCGATGGCTGTCAATGCCTCGGCGTCGTCGACGAGGTGTGTACGCCAGGCGACGAGCGTCGCGATTCGTGCGCTGATGGACCCGGTCGCCAAGAGTGCGCCAACGGCAGCCGGTGACGCAGCGCAGCCTTGGTGCATGAGCGTGATGTCCGCGCGGTGGCTGAGGGATTGGGCGGCTGCAACTTCGGCAGCCGCACTGTCCAAGCGTCGCACGCCCAATGTTCGCGTTTGGTGGCCAGTTCGGACCGGCAGCGCCGGTCGGAGTTCGGCGATCGCGGCCAACCTCGAGGCCACCGCGGCCGCCTCGAGCCGGGCCCATCCCGTGATCGCATCGACCAGGGCGGCATCGTCGAGGCCGCCAAGGCCGACACGCCGGGCAATTCATCTTCGAACATGTATTCGATTATGCGGGCAGGTACCCACCCGAAGCCACTGGTCAACCACCAATCTGTGGATGAAGGCCGCACTGTGGATAACTACGGAGAGTCATGCCGGAGGGCGTCTGCAAGGCACTGAGCCCGACGTCATACCCAGTACGGCACGCGGGCCCGGTACTGCCGCATGGCGAACCCCGTCACGATCCAGCCGACGGTGGTCAGCACGATCACCACGACCCAGTGCCGCAGCTCCTGATCGGCGCCGAGCAGCGGCGCCCGGACGATGTCGACGTAGTGCAGCAGCGGGTTGAACTCGATGATCTTGGCCCATCCGCCCGCGCCCTGCTGCCGCAGCGTCTCGTCGTTCCAGATGATCGGCGTCATGTAGAAGAGCAGCTGCACCAGGCTGAACAACAGCGGGCTGATGTCCCGGTAACGGGTGGACAGGATGCCGAAGCACAGGGCCACCCAGATGCAGTTCAGCACGATCAGGGCGAGCGCCGGGATGAACGCCAGGTCGGTCCAATGCCAGTGCTGGGGAAAGATGATCGCGATGATCACGAAGATGACGATGTTGTGCGCGAACAGGATCACCTGTCGCCACACCAGTCGGTAGACGTGCACCGACAACGGCGTGGGTAGCTGCTTGATCAGGCCCTCGTTGGCGACGAAGACGTCGGCGCCTTCGAGGATGGACGCGTTGATCAGGTTCCAGATGATCAGGCCGAGCGTGACGTAGGGCAGGTGCTCGGCCAGTGGCAGGTGAAAGAGCGTCGAGTACAGGGCGCCAAGGGCCACCGCCATGGTGCCGGTGGCGATGGTGATCCAGATGGGGCCCAGCACCGAGCGGCGGTAGCGCTGCTTGATGTCCTGCCAGCCAAGGTGCAGCCACAGTTCGCGCTTGCCGAACCCCGCGGCCAGATCGCCCCACGCCCTGCCGAGCGTCTTCGACTGCGCCGCTGCGTCGGTGAAGGTCATCTTCCGTCCCTCCCGTCGCTTCGCTCGCCCTGCTGGTCTCCCCGGTCGGGCCTACCGAATTTCTCGCCGCGGCCAAGGCGCCGCAGCCTCGACCACTCCAGCAGGCCCGCCGGGTCGCGTCGGCTCACCAGGAAGAACCAGCCGAACCGCAGCCACTCCTGCGGGATCAACCGCCGCAGGCCGGGCTGCGACTGCAGGTAGCCGCGGTTGCGGTAGGTGAAGTACCGCTTGGTGACGTCATCGGGGTATTGCGTGTGCATCCGCCCGCCGAGGATGGGCTTGAACTCGTCGGAACCCTGCGGATGCAGGTACACGGCATCCAGACAGGTGCCGAACGCCAGGCCGGAGCGAACCAGGCGGCGGTGCATCTCGACTTCGTCGCCGCGGACGAACAGCCGGATGTCGGGAACGCCAACGACTTCCAACGCCGAGGCGCGGAACAGGGCGCCGTTGAACAACGACGCGATGCCCGGCAGCAGGTCCTGTCCTGAACCGTCGGTGCGCAGTTCGTCGGCACGACGCCGCCAGACCAGGCCACGGCGCAGCGGGAACGCCAGCCGTTGCGGATCGTCGAGGTCGCACACCATCGGCGACACTTCGGCCAGCGAATGGCGTGCGGCGCAGTCCAGCAGCGTCGCGAGCACCGCCGGGTCGGCGGGCCTGCCGTCGTCGTCGGCCAACCAGACCCAGTCCGCGCCCGTGGCCAGCGCCTGTAACATGCCGAGCGCGAATCCGCCTGCGCCGCCGAGGTTTAGGCGCGACCCGAGATAGGTGGTCGGAATCGGTTGTCCGGCCACCAGATCGCGAACCCGTTGGTGCTGCCCGTCGGCGAAGTCGTTGTCGACGACGATGAGGTGGTCGGGCGCACGGGTCTGGCCCGTCACTGCGTCGAGCGATTTGGCGAGTTCGTCGGGACGACGGAAGGTCACGACGACGGCGCACACGGTCTGATGCTCGGGCTCAGTCATGGGCCGCCTCGCGGTCGTCGCGGGCGTTCTCCTCCAGCACCTCGCGGACGTGGCGCGCAGCGTCCTCACCCTCGTAGGCGCGCACCACTTCTTCGATGCCGCCGGTCATCTTGATGGTGCCGTGGTCGACCCACATGGCGGTCTTGCACAGCTGGGCCAGGAACTCGTTGGAGTGGCTGGCGAACACGAGGATGCCGGAACGCTCCACCAGGCCCTGCAGCCGCGACCGCGCCTTCTTCATGAAGTCCGCGTCCACGGCGCCGATGCCCTCGTCGAGCAGCAGGATCTCCGGGTCGATGCTGGTGACGACGCCCATCGCCAGGCGCACCCGCATGCCGGTGGAGTACGTGCGCAGCGGCATCGACAGGTACTCACCGAGTTCGGTGAACTCGGCGATCTCGTCGATCTTGCCCAGCATCTGCTTGCGCGTCTGACCGAGGAACAGCCCGCGGATGATGATGTTCTCGAAACCCGAGATCTCGGGGTCCATGCCGACCCCGAGGTCGAACACGGGCGCCACCCTGCCGGTCACGGTCGCCGAGCCGCGGGTGGGTTCGTAGATGCCCGACAACAGCCGCAGCAGCGTCGACTTGCCTGCGCCGTTGTGCCCGACCAGCCCCACCCGGTCGCCGTTCTCCAGCGACAGGGTGATGTCCCGGAGCGCCTCGATGACCACCACATTGGACGTATTGCGCCCGATGGTGCCCCCGGCCTTGCCGAGGAACGCCTTCTTCAGCGATCTCGACTTGGCGTCGAAGATGGGGAACTCGACCCATGCGTTGCGGGTCGAGACGTGCGGTTCTCGAGACGTCGTCACTGCTACAGGTACTGACCGGTCCCGCTCGGGTGTACCCCGCCGCCGGGCTGTCCCGGCATGGCGACGCCGGGTGGCAGCGCACCCTGGCGCATCTGCTCCAGTTGGGCACGCGCCGCCATCTGCTGGGCGAACAGCGCGGTCTGAATGCCGTGAAAGAGGCCCTCCAGCCAGCCGACGAGTTGAGCCTGGGCGATCCGCAGCTCGGCGTCCGAGGGGACCGTGTCTTCCGAGAACGGGAGCGTGAGGCGTTCGAGTTCGTCGCGGAGTTCCGGCGCCAACCCCTCCTCCAGTTCGCGGATGCTGGTGCGGTGGATGTCGCGCAGCCGGTTTCGGCTGGCGTCGTCCAGCGGTGCGGCGCGTACCTCCTCCAGCAGTTGTTTGATCATGGTGCCGATCCGCATCACCTTCGCCGGTTGTTCGACCAGGTCGGTCAGCGACTTGCCGTCCGACCCGTCATCCGGCTGTGACCTGTCACCGCCGATGATCTCGATGTCGTTGTCGTCGGGATTGCTCGTCATCAGTTTTGAACTCCCTGAACTCTCAGCTGCCTTGCCATTCGTAGATGTGATCCTCGCCGTTGTCGTAGATCTTCTTCCACGACCGAGACTCGTCTAGCGACACTAGCCCGTCCGGCATGACGAACCCGCGGACCACCGGCTTGCTGGTGATCACGTACCGGATGTTCAGCGCGCGCACAGCCTCCCCGACGCGGGGATCGGTGTCGGCGTCGTCGGCGAACGCCCAGAAGACATAGCGGTGAAAGCCGGGGCCCTGCTGCTGCGGATAGTCGTAGTGCGTCCACAACGGGTGCAATCCGGCGACGGCGTACATCCATGCCGTCCCGTCGGTGTTGGCGTCGCCGATCAGGGTGTCGCGGGCGCCTGGCAACGAGGCGAGGTAGGCGAACGCCTTGAGGTCGTTGTCGTCGACGAGCACCCGGTCGTACTTCTCGCCGATCAGATAGCGGTGGCGGGGGAAGTAGTGCCACGCGGCACCGAGCGACACCGCGATCATGGCCACCGCGGTCACGGCATACCAGGGAGCCGCAGGCGTCTGCCGTGAGGCCAACCGGTCGAACAGCTTTCGGCACAGGTCGACGATGAACGCGGTGACGGTGAGCAGCGCGATGCCCGCCATCGGCGCGAGCAGCATCGTGACCACGGCCGACAGCCGCCGCGGATCGCTGTAGAACAGGTCGCTGAACGTTCCCGTTATCGTGCCGAGTGGGCCGCCGAACGGGGCCGACGAGTGCACGATCGACACGACCATCAGCAGCCACACCGCCAGCGGCCACCACAGCCGTCGCACCAGCAGGATGAGTCCGCCGATCGCCGGCCAGGGCGATCAGGATGTTCTGGATCGGATAGTCGTTGAGGTGCCGGGTGTGCTGCACGATCGCGTCGAACAGCGCGCGCTTCTTGCCTTCGTGGGTGACGAACGCGTGCCCGACGATGATCTCGGCCTGCCGCAGCACGCCGAGGAACTGCGGCAGCAGCAGCAGCACCGTCGGCACCGCCATCAACAGCAGGCTGATGAAGTCGGTCAGCCTGCCGCGGACGGGGTGCCACAGGCCGTCGCACAACCACCACGCGACGACGAACACGACCGTCACCACGCCGCCGGTGATGTGCACCGAGAACACGCCGAGCAGGGCCAGCACTCCCAGCGGGATGCGGTCGCGGTGCCGCAGTGCCGACACGATCAGGACCATGGTGGGCGCAGCGATGCCGTATGCGGCCATGTTCGGCATCGACGCGGTGTCGAACTCCACATACGGGACGGCGGTGAACGACGCCGAAAGGGCCGCCGCGGCCGCTGCCGATCCGGCCGCCCGCCACTGGTCGGTCCGCGATCCCATCAGTTGCCACGTCAGCACCGCGGCGCTTGCGGGGAACAGCCAGACGGCGGCCGCGAGGGAGTTCAGCGTGTAGGCGGTGGTCGCGGCGGCGCCGGTGATCTGACTCTGCAACGCCGCGAGCGCGTGGAACGTGGACGGGTAGTACAGCGCGTCGTGCGTCTCGACATTGCGCAACTCACCCATGTGGGTCGGCGAGGCCTGACCCGTGTCCAGGATGAATCTGACGGTGTTGGCGTGCCAGACGGCGTCCCAGGTACTCGGGATCGATTGCCAGTGCGGTATCCCGCGAATTGCCGAGAAGCCGATCAGCAGCGCGCCGAGCACGACGCCCGCTGCGACGACCAGGGCCGGTCCCATCGACATCGCGGCGACCTCCGCGGCAACGTCCCGCCGCCGTACGAACGCCGCCTGCAAACTTGCTACGACCGCCACCGCCAACAGCAGGACGACGAGCGCGGTCCACCCGTTCCACGGCACGCCGATGGCGCCCATCGGCAGGATCGCCAGACGCCACCACGCCGTACGTCAGCGCGGGACCCACTGCAACGGCGACCGGCCAGGTTAGCTGTGCCGTCCTTCCGACGATTGCTCCAGGGACAACTAGCAACAGCAGGGCCACTATCACCCCGGACGCCAAGCTCACTGCACTAGTATGGCTGCCCAGGTGACCCGGTCCGATCACGGCATGGGCGTCGGGAGGCGCTCTCGGGCACCGACCGAATCGCTACGGGTCGCGTAATCGCGGATGCTCGAAGGTGGTTGGCATGGCATACGACGTCGCCCGGGTGCGCGGTCTGCACCCATCGCTTGGCGACGGTTGGGTGCATTTCGACGCCCAGTACGGGATGCTCGTGCCCGACTCCGTGGCCACCACGGTGTCCACGGCGTTCCGCGGGTCGATGACGACGTCCGTCGGCCCCCACCCCTCGGCCAAGCGCAGCGCCGCGGTGCTCGCCGCCGCCAGGCTGGCCATCGCCGACCTCGTTGGCGGTGACCCGAGGGGCGTCGTGTTGGGCGCCGACAGGGCGATCCTGCTGACTTCGCTGGCCGATGCGTCGTCGTCGCGGGTCGGCCTCGGCTACGAGGTGGTGGTGACGCGTCTCGACGACGAGGCCAACATCGCGCCGTGGCTGCGTGCGGCGAATCGCTATGGTGCCAAGGTCAAGTGGGCCGAGGTCGACATCGAGACCGGCGAGCTGCCCACCTGGCAGTGGGAGAGCCTGATCACCAAGCCGACTCGGTTGGTCGCGATCCCGTCGGCCTCGGCCGCGCTCGGCACCGTGGCGGATCTGCGGCCCGTGACCAAGCTGGTGCACGAGAACGGCGGCCTGGTCGTGGTCGACCACTCCGCTGCGGCGCCCTACCGGCTCATCGACATCGACGAGATCGAAGCCGACGTGGTGGCGCTCAACGCGGTCGCATGGGGCGGCCCGCCGATCGGTGCGCTGGTGTTCCGCGATCCGTCGGCCATCGACTCGTTCGGCTCGGTGTCGCTGGACCCGTTCGCCTCGGGCGCGGCCCGCCTCGAGATGGGGACGCACCAGTACGGGATGCTCGCCGGCGTCGTGGCCAGCGTCGAGTATCTCGCGTCCCTCGACGAGTCGGCATCCGGTACGCGCCGCGAAAGGCTCTCGGTCTCAATGCAATCGGCGGCCAGCTACATGAGCCGCCTGTTCGACTACCTGCTGACGTCGCTACGGTCGCTGCCGTTGGTCATGGTGATCGGCCAGCCCGAGGAGCGGGTGCCGGTGCTGAGCCTTGCGGTGCACGGCGTGCCCGCCGACCGGGTGATCCAGCGGCTGGCCGACAATGGCGTACTCGCGGTGTCCAACACCACCTCGCGGGTGCTCGACGTGATCGGCGTGAACGACATCGGCGGCGCCGTCACGCTGGGTCTGGCTCACTACACCACGATGGCCGAGGTGGACCAGCTGGTCCGCGCGCTGGCCTCGTTGGGCTAATCAGCCACGCGCAGAAGCACTTTCCCGTGCGCCTCGCCGGAGGACAGCAGTCGGTGTGCCTCGGCTGCCTTCTCGACGGGTAGTTCGGCGCCGACGATCGGGCGGACCCGGCCATCGGCGATCATCGGCCAGACGTTCGCCACCACCTCGGCGACCACGGCGGCCTTGCCGGATGGCCCTTCGACCGGTCGCGCCCGCAGCCCCGTCGAGAAGACCCCGGCGCGCTTGGACATCAGCTTGGCGATGTTCAACTCCCCCTTGACGCCGCCCTGGAAGCCGATGATGACGAGCCTGCCGTCGGGAGCCAAGGCATCGACATTGCGGTCGAGGTAGGAGGCACCCATGAGGTCGAGGATCACGTCGGCGCCCGCTCCGTCGGTCGCCGCCTTGACGCGCTCGACGAAGTCCTCGTCGTGGTAGTTGATCGGCACGTCGGCGCCGAGGCCGACGCATACGGCCAGCTTCTCGGGAGAGCCCGCCGTGACCGCGACTCGGCAACCCAGGGCATGGGCGACCTGGATGGCGTGGGTGCCGATGCCGCTGGCTCCGCCGTGCAGCAGGACCATCTGGCCCGCCGACACGTGCGCCGTCATCATCACGTTCGACCAGACCGTGCACGCCACCTCTGGCAGCGCGGCGGCGTCGTGCAGCTCGACCCCGTCGGGAACGGGCATCAGCTGTCCGGCGGGGACGGCGACGCGTTCGGCGTAACCGCCGCCTGCGAGCAAAGCGCACACCGGCTGCCCGACCGACCATCCGGTGACTCCGCCACCCAGTTCGGCGATGCGTCCGGACACCTCGAGACCAAGGGTCTGGCTAGCTCCTGGAGGCGGTGGATAGTTTCCTGCCGCCTGCAGCAGATCGGCGCGATTGACGCCGGCGCTAAATACCTCCAGAACCACCTCACCCGATTGAGCTGCAACATCTGGCACCTCCTGCCAGACGAGCCGGGACGGGTCTTCGACGACGATGGCACGCATGTCAATAACGCTACTACCAGCGGGAAAGCCACCTACCATTGCGCCATGGAGGGGATCATCGCGGGGCGCACGGCAAGTGCGATGCCCGGTCTTGACATTGCTGAACAGAGGTCGTGGCAAAGTTTCCTCGACTCCGCGCTCCGGCTGTACGCGACGCTGAACAAGTCCTTGGTGGAGGAACATCACCTCACGCTCAACGACGTGCGCCTGCTCGACGTACTGGACAAGTCCGAGTCAGGGGCGGCGCGGATGGGCGACCTGGCCGAGGACCTGATGTCGCTGCCGAGCCGGGTGACCCGGCAGATCCACCGGTTGGAGACGCAGAACCTGGTCCGGCGGTGTTCGAGCCCCGACGACGGTCGCGGAGTGCTGGCCCTGATCACCGACGACGGTAGAAGGCGGCTGCAGGAGGCAATGGTGACCTACGGCGTCGGAGTGCGCGCTCATTTCCTCGCCCGGTTGTCACGCGCGCAGGTCGCCGCGATGGGGGAGAACTGCCGCCGGATCGGCGTTGCGCTGAAGTCCGAGCCCAAACCCGCGAGGCTCGGGCGCGTCTAGCGCCGATGCCCTGCCAACGAGCGGGCTTGCTCCTCGGTCGGATCCAGCGTGAACCGGAACGCCTACAACACACCACCGACAACTACCGACCACTCAACCCGCAACAGCTGACACCCCTTACGCTGGTCGGCGGTGGCGTGGCAGAGCGGCCTAATGCACTCGCCTTGAAAGCGAGAGACGGGTAAAACCGTCCGGGGGTTCAAATCCCTCCGCCACCGCGGCCGATACGAGGGGGCGATACGAGGGGACATGCGTGGGGACGGTGTGGTGACGAGCGAGGTCGAGCAGCCGGTTTCGCAGCGGGTGCGCCGGGCGTTCGGGTTGTTGGAGCGCTTCGCGCCCGCGGTCGGCGCCAGGTGGGCCATCGAGCTGTGGTGCACGCCGCCTGCAGTGGAGATGAGTCTGCGGATGCCGCCTGGCGTCTCGGCAGGCGAGCCCGTCGAGGCGGAGTGGTCTGGGCACCGGATCGCGGGAGAGTCGTGGGGCGCCGGGCCTGCCGTGTACCTGGTGCACGGCTGGGGCGGTTGCCGCGCGCACCTGGCGGTCTTCGTCAAACCGCTCGTCGAGGCCGGACACCGGGTCATCGCGTTCGATCTGCCGAGCCACAACGAGTCGGACCCCGGCGAACTCGCGCCGGGACGCACCACGATCGTCGAGTGCGCCGAAGCGGTGCGGGCAATGGTTCAGGCGCACGGTCCGGCGAGGGCCATCGTGGCGCATTCCCTCGGCGCGAAGGCCGCCGCGCTTGCGGCGTCGTGGGGCACCACCGTCGAACGCCTGGTGTTCCTGGCCCCGATGGGCGACTTCTCGGTGTATCTGGACCTGTTCGCCGATCGGTATGGCTTCGGATCACGCATCCGCGACAGGCTGCACCGCCGACTGGACCGCCGACTGGGGATCCCGTTGTACGACACCGACATCTCACACGTGGCCACACATGTCGGCGATCCACCGCCACTGCTGGTCGTCCACGACCCCGACGACCCGGACAGTCCCTACGTGATGAGCGAAGCGATCGTCAGCGCCTGGCCCGGCGCGACCTTGGTGACCACGCGCGGGCTCGGGCGCTTGGCGCACTACCGAATCCTGCGGCATCGTCCCGCCATTCTGGCAGGCGTCGACTTCGTCGGACGCGCTCACACCTTGCCGGCCCGTGGCGTGCGGTAGGCCGCCGCGTCTCGGAGTGCCTACACGCCCGCGGAGAGCTGCGCTTCCCCGGGGTTGGCGTAACCCAGCATCAGTCCGGCAGGCGCATCACGCGGATCCGCGTAACTCGGTGCGAGCGGTTCGACCTTCACCCGCTTCGTCTCGGCACGTTGCGGCGCTTGAGGTCGCGGCGCCGCATGTGACGCAGGTGCAGGTCGTAACCGCCCGAGTTCAGCAGCTCGGCGAACGCCATCTGGTCCGTGACCGAATTCCCGGTATCGGCGGCGGCTTTGAGCGCCGCCACCGACGCTGGGCCTGATGCTGCTCACCGCGGTCCGGTGGCCGAGCTGGCGCGAGGGACGGCGCTGCTTGCGGTTGCCTTGCGCCGCAGCATGTTCGACGCGACCCGTCGTCGGCGATGTCGCGCCGGAGGTGGTGATATCGCTGCTCACCACGCTGCCGAAGCGGGGCTGATGCGCTGGCGCGACTTCGAACCCGCGCAGGCCATCTGGGGCCGCGGCGTGCCCAACCTGGTCGCCGCGGCCAGCGCGCCGGGGTGCGCCGGATCGTCGCGGTGTCGGTCATCTTCGCCTACGGCTTCGCGTCGAGCGTCCCGCCGTCGATCGACGAGTCCACACCCCACTTCGGGGCTGCCCCACGCGTGGGATCGGCGGTGCTGGCGGCAATCCGTGCCATGGAGCAGACCGTGTTGAGCTCAGGGGAGTACAGCGACATGGAGGGAATCCTGTTGCGCTACGACGCTTTCTACGGCGTAGGTGTGCTACACACCGAGATGATGACGCGCCTCGTCAGGTGCTTCCGGTGCCGACGGGTAACGGGGTGCTGTCGTGGGTCGATCTCGACGACGTCGCCCACGCGACGGTGGCTGCAGCCGACCATGGCCGTGGCGGTGAGCTCTACAACATCGTCGACGATGACCCGATGTCCTTCCACGACTACGTCCGTGGCCTCGCCTCGGCCGCCCGTCGGCCGCCTCCGCTGGTGATTCCGCGGCGGCTGTTCGGCCTTCTCGCTCCCTACACCGCGACGGCGTTCGGCGACGCGTGGCTACCGGTGTCGAACGCCAAGGCAAAGGCCGAGCTCAACTGGAAGCCGACGACCGGGTCAGGCACGTGACTCGGGTCATTCGCCCTTGAAGTCGGGTGCGCGCTTGGCGAACATCGCGGTGATGCCCTCGGTGAGGTCCTTGCTCGGCAGGAACGCCGAGTTCCACGCGGCGACGTAGCGCAGGCTCGCCGACACCTGTGCGGTGCGCTGCTCGTCGAGCACGTCCTTGACGCCCTGCACCACCAGCGGAGGGTTGGCCGCGATCTCCTTGGCGGTCGCGTGCGCCGCGGCAAGGGACGACTCTGCGTCGTCGTAGACGTCGTTGACCAGACCGATCTTCTCGGCCCGGGCCGCGTCGATGTCCTTGCCCGTCAACGCGAGTTCGCGAAGGTGTCCATCGGACAGGATCAGCGGCAGCCGCGCCAGGCTGCCCACGTCGGCGACGATGGCGAGCTTGACCTCACGCACCGAGAACTTCGCGTCGGCACTGGCGTAGCGGATGTCGACGGCCGAGATCAGATCGACGCCGCCGCCGATGCACCAACCGTGGATCGATGCGATGACGGGGGTGCGACAGTCCGCGACCGCGGTGATCGACTGCTGCATCCCGCGCAGCCGGGTGTGGAATTCGGCGCGGGGCCGTGCCAGCGCGCCGTCGGCCAGCATCGGCGAAAGGGTGTCACCCATCGCCGCCAGATCGAGGCCGTAGCTGAAGTTCCTGCCCGATCCGGTCAGGACGATGGCGCGCACGCCGGGGTCGGCGTCGAGCGAGGCGAACGCCGAAGGCAACTCCGCCCAGAACGCGGGCCCCATCGCGTTGCCCTTGCCGGGCCCGAGCAGCGTGACCTGTGCGACGTGACCGTCGACGTCGACGGCGAGGGACTCGTAGGTTTCACCCATGGCTGGAAGGCTAACGGGCTACGGAGGGCCGCCACCGAGGAGGATCTCGCTGACGGTGCTGGTGGGCAGGAACTGGCACACCGCGTCGGCAAGCGTCTTGGCGATCTCGGTCTGCTGCGGGCCGAGCACCGAACCCTCCTGCTTGAGGATCTCCTCGATGACGGCACTCTGGGTGTCCACGTCGCCCAGGTCGATGTACTCCTTGCACGTCATGGTCAGGGAGTTCGCCGGCGGCGGAACGTTCGACGTGGTGCGTGGGGATGACGTGCCCGGCAGCCCTGGGATCGACGGCAGCCCCGGAATCGACGGCAGCCCCGGAATGGATGGCAGCCCCGGAATCGACGGGCTCGAGGTGCGCGGCGTTGAGGTGCCCGGCTCGGTGGTCATCGCGACGGTGCCCGGCGTGGTGCGCTCACAGGCGGTGATGCCGGCCGCGAGCACGAGTGTCGCACCGGCGATCAGAACTCGCGTCCTCATCTGCGCAACGATAGGCGCATGGGCGTCGGCAGTGGCTCTTAGACGCGTTGAAGGAAGAAGTACAGGTGGCGCTGGCCGTCCAGAGCGCCCTTGCCGTTCATGATGCCCATGAGCGCATCGGAGTCGACGACCTTGAAGTGGTCGTGAACCGGTCTGCCGTCGTAAACCATCGTGGCGGTGACCTCACCGCGGAATTCCTCGAGCCACAGGGTGGCCTCGCCGTTCATCGCCTCGGTGTTGGAGAACTTCTTGCCGTCGGCGTCCAGGCACACCAGGGGCTGGGCCTCGTCCGCCGAGATGAACGTCTTGCCGAACCAGTTGAGGCGCTTCATGAAGCCGTTGGCCCGATGGCCGGTGTAGAACTCGCCGCCCTGCCACTCGCCGATGACGAAGTCGATCGTGGCAGGCGACAGCGTCTCCCAGAAGGCGTCGAGCTCGGCGTCGGGGATCTGCTGCCCGTCGCGCCGACGAATTCGTCGAAGGTCTTGCGCGCGTCGCTCATTGGTCGTCCGTTTTCGACGAGGCGGTGATCCAGCGGGTGGCGAAGGTCAGGAACGCGTCGTTCTCCTCCGGTGCGGCGACCGTGACGCGCACGCCGTCCTGGCCGTACGGGCGGACCAGCAGGCGGTTGTCGGCAGCGCGGTTGACGAAGTCGTCCGTGCGCTCGGCCAGCGGCAGCCAGACGAAGTTGGCCTGCGACGGCGGCAGCGTGAAGCCCGCATGCAGCAGCGCGGACGTCACCCGCGCCCGCTCCTCGACGACGAGGTCGGTGCGGGCCAGCAGCTCGTCGGACGCGTCGAGCGAGGCGATGGCGGCGGCCTGCGAGATGCTCGTCGCGGTGAACGGCACGTAGACCTTGCTCAGCGCGCTGATCACGTCGGGATCGCCGACGGCGTAGCCGACCCGCAGACCGGCCAGCCCGTAGGCCTTCGAGAACGTTCGCAGCACAACGACATTGCGGTGCGCGCGGACCAGCCCGAAGCTGTCGGGCAGCATCCCGTCGCGAATGTATTCGACGTACGCCTCGTCGAGCACGATCATGATGTTCGACGGCACCGCGGCGACGAACCGGGCCAGGTCATGGGGGTCGACGACGGTGCTGGTCGGATTGTTCGGGTTGCAGATGAAGATCAGCCGGGTCCGGTCGGTCACCGCGGCCAGCATGGCGTCGAGGTCGTACGTGTGATCGCGCAGCGGCACGTGCACCGGCGTCGCCCCCGCAGTGCGCACCTGCAGCGGGTAGATCTCGAAACTGCGCCAGCCGAACATCACTTCGTCGCCAACGGTGGCCGTGATCTGGATCAGCTGTTGACACAGGCTGACCGAGCCGCAGCCCACCGAGACGTGCTCTGGCGCGAAGGCACCGCCGTCGACGGACTTGGCCAGATGCTCCCGCAGTTCGACGTAGCCGTTGTCCGGGTAGCGGTTGATGCGGTCGATGGCACGCTCGATGGCGGCTCGCACGCTGGGCAGCGGACCGTCGACGGTCTCGTTGCTCGCAATCTTGATGGCGCCGGGCACGGTCTTGCCTGGCGTATAGGCAGGCAGATCGGCCAACTCGGGGCGCAGGCGGGCGGTCACCCGGACAGTCTAGGGGGATCGCAGGACCGCTCTACTGTCGTGCTTTGCCATCGCCTCACCTAGCTGTGTACGCTTCTGCCTCGGCGGTTACTCAGGAGGCGTGCCAGAGCGGCCGAATGGGACTCACTGCTAATGAGTTGTCCCTCTTAAAGGGGACCGGAGGTTCAAATCCTCTCGCCTCCGCCACTGCTGACTAGCGTCAGTGCGACAATTGAAGACATGCGCCCGTAGCTCAACGGATAGAGCATCTGACTACGGATCAGAAGGTTAGGGGTTCGAATCCCTTCGGGCGCACTCGTGATGCCAGGATGGCGGTATGACACCACCGCCGGTGATCCAGCGCTGGATCGACATCATCGACAGCGACCCATCCGAAGGCGCAATCGACGAACTGGACGGTCTGCTCGCCGAAGACGCCGTGTTCCATTCGCCTGCGGTCTTCACTCCACAGGAAGGTCGCGCCAAGACGGCGATGTACCTGCGGGCCGCCTCGAAGCTGTTCACCGGAACGGACTTCCACTACGTCGGCCAGTGGTTCGGCGAGCGGTCGGCGGTGCTGGAGTTCGCCGCCACCATCGACGGCATCTACGTCAACGGCGTCGACATGATCGAATGGAATGACGACGAACGGATCGACTCGTTCAAGGTCATGATCCGGCCGTTCAAGGGGCTGCAGGTGATCATGCCGAAGATGGCGGAGTCGTTGCAGCCCGAGTGATCCTGGCATCGACGAGCGCTGACCCCCGCACGCCGAGTCGGACGGCCTCGGCAGGCACCGGCGGGCTGAAGTAGTGGCCCTGAACGTAGCCGCAGCCGTACTCCTTGAGCCGGTCGGCGGTCGCCATGTCCTCGACCCCCTCGGCGACGCTGGAGATGCCGCATGTCTCGGCCAGTTCGATCACCGACTGGACGATCGCGGCGGCGCGCGGGTCGTGCAGAATCGGTGCGACGAACTCCGGTCGAGTTTGATCTCGTCGATCGGTAGTTCCCGGAGATACGTCATCGCCGCACGCTGGGCGCATGCCGTTCGAGGCGAGAACCGACATGATGCGATCCGGCCGTGAGTCGTCGTCGAACGATGGCCCCGACAGGTCGACGGCGACGGGGACGTGGATGCCCGCTGCGTACCAGCCAGCAGCGTCCGCCACGGCGCGCGACAGCACCAGTTCCGTCACCACTTCCATCAATCCGTGCTGTCGCACCAGCGGCAGGAAGTCGGCGGATGCCAGTGTGCCCAGCTCGGGGTGCCAACACCGGACGAGTGCCTCGACCCCGGCGACGGCGCCGGTGCAAGGTTGAACTTCGGTTGATAGACGAGGGTGAGATGGTCGTCGTCGATCGCGCGGCGCACGTCGCCGAGCAGTTCGATCCGTTCGATGCCGTCCCGCCGGCCCGAGGTGGTCTGACGGCCATACACAGCCAGCCGATGCGCCGACCGCCATCCGTGCGCAGATCGGCGGCCACCGCGCATGCAGTCGCGAACATGCTGAAGGGGATGGCCGCGACATTGGCGACGGGCTCGGGCAGCGTCGAAGTACTGCCCGTGCCACATCACCCACTCGGCAAATAGGACAAGGCGGGCGTTGGCATAGACGAAGGCCACGCACCTTCGCCGCATCGGCATTGAATCTCCTGCTCGGCTCGATCACCGGTGGGCTGTCACCGCATCATCCGTCGTCGTCGCTGAGCGTGCTTCTCGCACGTATTCCGTCGGCAGCAATTCAAGGAACCGACGCGATACCGTGGTCGGGTGGAGCTGTTGTTGATCGCCGACACCCACGTGCCAAGGCGGGCGCGGGATCTCCCCGCCGTGGTCTGGGACGCGGTACAGAATGCCGACGTGGTGGTGCACGCCGGTGACTGGGTGGAGCCGGCGCTGCTCGACCATCTCGAGGAGCGGTCCGCGAAACTGATCGCCTGCTGGGGCAACAACGATGGTGACGAGTTGCGTCGTCGGCTGCCCGAACGGGCGGACGTGACGCTGGGCGGGCTGCGGTTCACCGTCGTGCACGAGACGGGCGCCTCCGGTGGGCGCGACGCCCGGATGGCCCGGCTCTACCCCGACACTGACGTGCTGGTCTTCGGACACAGCCACATCCCGTGGGACACGACCGCAGAAACCGGTCTGCGCCTGCTCAATCCGGGCTCGCCCACCGACCGCAGACGTCAGCCGTTCTGCACTTACATGACCGCGACGGTGTCCGACGGTGCGCTGTCCGACGTGACGCTGCACCGTGTCTGATCAAACGGGCCGGCTGACCAAACGGCGGCTGACCAAACGCCGGCTGACCGTCCCGCCGGTGTCGAGGACGTGCACCGGATCGCCGCCGCGATGCCGCACGTGGTCCGCGTGGACGGGACCAAGGGCAACCCGATCTACCAGGTCGGCGGCAAGTCGTTCGTGTTCTTCCGCAACGCACGCAGGGATGCGCCGTTCCCCGACGTCATCGTGATCTGGGTGGAGTCAGAGGCCGATAAGTCGGCGCTGGTGCAGGATTCCGGATCGCCGTTCTTCACCACCGATCACTTCGACGGGCATCCCTCGGTGCTGGTGCGGGCCGGTGAGCTTCACCGGGTCGGCGTCGGTGAGCTGACCGAGTTGATTCAGGACGCGTGGCTGGCGCAGGCGTCGAAGCGTCGAGGTCAGCAGTGGCTGGCCGATCGAGCGCCATGACGACGGGAGACTTCACGACATGATCCGCGTGGTGACGACGGGCCTTGCGGTCCTGGTTACGTCGACGTCCCTTGCCGCATCGCCAACGGCGGCCGCGGCGCCGCCCGGATCGCAGTGCGGTGTGAATCTCTCGGCGCCTCAGATCGGCCTCGCGGTGCGCGAGCTGCCCCCCGCCTTCCAGGATCGCGACGTGCCGTGGGATCCGAACCCCGACGACGGAAACTTCGATCCGTGCGCGACGCTGTCGACGGCGCTGGTGACGGTCCAGGGCGCCACCGGCGGTTCACCCGAACAAGCGCTGTTGTTCCACGATGGTGAGTACGTCGGAACGGCAACCGCCGTGCCGTATCCGTACACCTCGTTGAACGAGGATCAGAGTGCGGACGACACCGTCGTGCTGGACTACAAGGGCGGCCGCGGCGTCTGCACGGCCTGCGCGGGACCGATCTACGCCGTGCACTATCAGTGGCAGGACAACCACGTCCAGATGCTCGACCCGCCGCCGCCCAGTCCCGGATAAGTTGGGCTCGTCCCGCCGAGCGCACACTCGTGGTCGGGTCTTCTCGATGTTCGCGTACAACAAGCGTGCGCTCGAAAATTGGTGCCGGGTGCCCCGTCCGCGACCGGTGACGATGTAGGCATGCGCGACCGTCTGTTCGTCGGCACCGAGGCCATCGCCACCGGTGAACTCACCCGACGAGAACTTCGACGGCGCTACACGATGGTGCACCGCAACGTCTACAGCCGTGCCGGTGTGGAGTTGACCGCCGCCGATCGGGCACGTGCAGCTTGGCTCTGGTCGGGGCGGCGCGCGATTCTCGTCGGACACTCCGCGGCAGCACTACTGGGCAGCAAGTGGATACCCGCGGACCTTCCAGCGGAGGTGGCGCATTCACGAAGGGGTATGCCGAACGGAATCGCCATGCGCAGCAACTGGATTCGAGATGACGAGCTGTGCACCGTCGACGGTATCCGCTGCACTACCGCAGCCCGTACGGCGTATGACCTTGGCCGTCGACTTCCCGGAGAGACGGCCGTCATCCGAATCGACGCCCTACTGAACGCGACGCGCTGCGGCGTCGCCGAGATCGAGTCGATCGCGGCGCGCTACCCCGGGGCGCGCGGCGTACGCAAGCTTCGTACCGCACTGGACCTCGCCGACACCGGTGCCGAGTCCCCGCAGGAAACCAGGCTGCGACTGCTCCTCGTCCAATCCGGACTGCCACGCCCGGTGACGCAGATTCCGGTCGTCAACGACTGGGGCCGGGTCGTGAGACGCATCGACATGGGATGGCCGGAGTGGATGGTCGGCGCCGAGTACGACGGCGAACAACACTTCGACAATCCCGACGACTACGCCAACGACATCGTCCGACTGGAGTTCCTTGCCGATCGGGGCTGGACGATCGTGCGGGTCAGCGCCAGGCAGCTGCGATACGAACGCCCCGCGATCGTGACGCGAGTGACGAGAGCCCTCGCGTTGGCGGGGAGATAGACCGCCGAGCGCACACTCGTTGTCGGGTCCACTCGACGTTCGTGTACGACAACCGTGCGCTCGGAAATCAACTCCGCACCCTGTACAACCCGGCGGACGTTCACGGCGACAGTTCGACACCGGCGGAGCCGGTTGGGTGGCAGGGTTGGCGGAATGGATCAGAAGCCGCCCACCGCCGCCATCGAGGCCGCCCACGCCGACCATCTGGCGGGTCTTCCCTTCGACGACGCACGTGACTTCGAGGACGCCGAACGGGGTTTCGTGACCGCGTTGCAGCCGTGCGTCGTCAAGGCAGCCGACGGTCGGGTGGTGTGGGACAACGACGTCTACGACTTCCTGACCGGTGACGCGCCGACGACGGTGCACCCCAGCCTGTGGCGACAATCCACGCTCGCGGCCAAGCACGGTCTCTACGAGGTGGTCGAGGGCGTCTACCAGGTGCGCGGTCTGGATCTGTCCAACATCAGCTTCATCGAGGGCGACACCGGCGTCATCGTCATCGACCCGCTGATCTCGACGGAGACCGCGGCGGCCGCCCTGGCGATGTACCGCGCCCATCGCGGCGACCGTCCCGTCGTCGCCGTCATCTACACCCACAGCCATGTCGATCACTTCGGCGGCGTGCTCGGCGTGACCAGCCAGGCCGACGTCGACGCGGGAAAGGTCGTGGTGCTCGCACCCGAGGGGTTCACCGAGCACGCGGTGCAGGAAAACGTCTACGCCGGAACGGCCATGACCCGGCGCGCCGCCTACATGTACGGCACCGTGCTGGCGCGCGGCCCGCAGGGACAGGTCGGGTGCGGGCTCGGGCAGAACACGTCGGTTGGCGAGATCGCGTTGATCGTGCCGACGCTCGACATTCGCACGACGGGCGAGACGCACACCATCGACGGCGTCGAGATCGAGTTCCAGATGGCACCGGGCACAGAGGCCCCCGCGGAGATGCACTTCTACTTCCCGAAGTTCCGCGCGCTGTGCATGGCCGAGAACGCCACCCACAACCTGCACAATCTGCTGACCCTGCGGGGGGCACTCGTCCGCGACCCACACGGCTGGTCCGGTTACCTGACCGAGGCCATCGACACCTTCGCCGACCGTGCCGACGTCGTCTTCGCATCGCACCACTGGCCGACGTGGGGTCAGGACCGGATCGTCGAATTCCTGTCTCTGCAAAGGGATCTGTACGGTTACCTGCACGACCAGACGCTGCGCCAGCTCAATCAGGGCTTCACCGGAATCGAGATCGCGGAGAACTTCCGACTCCCACCCGCACTCGAGAAGGCGTGGCACGCCCACGGCTACTACGGTTCGGTGAACCACAACGTCAAGGCCGTCTACCAGCGCTACATGGGCTGGTTCGACGGCAGCCCCGGCCGATTGTGGCAGCACCCACCGGAGGCCATCGCGCCGCGGTACGTCGAGGCGATGGGCGGCATGGACAAGGTCGTCGAACTCGCGCAGGAAGCCTTCGAAAATGGTGACTTCCGCTGGGCGGCAACCCTTCTCGACCACGCCGTCTTCACCGACGAGCACCACGGCGGGGCCCGCGCACTGTACGCCGACACCCTGGAACAGCTGGCCTACGGCGCCGAGAACGCGACCTGGCGCAACTTCTTCCTGTCCGGAGCCACGGAACTGCGGGACGGCAACTTCGGCGTGGCCACCCAGACCACGTCGATGACGATGCTGGCGCAGCTGACGCCCGAGCAGATGTTCGACAGCTTCGCGATCAGCATCAACGGGCCGCGCGCGTGGGAGCTGGATCTGGCCATCGACGTGACCTTCGCCGACGTCGCGACCAACTACCGGCTGAGCCTGCGCAACGGCGTGCTGGTGCACCGCAAGGTGCCCGCCGACGCTGCCACCGCCGACGCGACCGTCACGCTGGCCAACAAGCTGCGGCTGCTGATGTTCGCCGGGGGTGATACCACGTCACCCGGGTTGGACGTGACGGGTGACGCCGACGCCCTGCCGTCTCTGCTTGGTGTGCTGGACAAGCCGAACCCGGCGTTCGACATCGTCACGCCCTGACGTGGTCAAGGAATGCCGCCGTCCACCCGGATGATGCTGCCGCTGGTGAAACTCGACGCATCCGACGCCAAGAACAGTGCGGCGCCGACGATCTCGCGCGGATTGCCCAGCCGCTGCAGTGTGCTTCGGGCCGACCTAGTAGTGGCCGATCTCGTGCCGGAAGTGGCCGAGCATGGTGCGGTACGGCTCACCGAGGCGCACCCGCATCGCCTCGCGGTAGTCGTCGAGTGACTCGACCAGGTCGATGGTGATCACTCCGCCCGCATGTCCGATGGTCACCCGATCGCCGGTGGTGTAGCTCGACAGCAGGTCGAACGCCAGCCCGCCGTCGCGGCGCCAGAACGGTTCGATGGGCAGGCCGATGTCGTCGAGTTGGTAGACCAGCCTGCGCAACGCCGCCGCGGTCGGCACCAGCTTCTCGCGGGCGAGCGTGTCGTCGGCGACGGGCTCGCGGCGGATCAGCGAATGGGCCAGGCAGCGCCCGCGCTCGTAGGACGTCTGCCCGTCCGGGGCAAGCCAATTGCATCCGAGCGTCGCCTGCTGGGTACAGGCCACCCATCGTTGGCCTGCGACGATCGCCGACCCGTCCACGACCGGCAGCATGGACTTGGAGGGCAAGTGAAATCCCAGCGGGGCCCGGCAATTCGCGCACTGCTCGGCCTCGAACGCGACGAAGGCGTTGCGCACCGGACAGGCGAATGCGCGCACGGCCAATATGGTGGCACACATGCAACTGCTGGTGATCAGACATGCGCTCCCACTGCGCAGTGAACCTGGGCATGGTTCGGACCCCGAGTTGTCCGCCGACGGTATCGCGCAAGCCAAGCGTCTACCCGACGCGCTCGCCCGGTTTCCCGTCACGCGACTGGTCAGCAGCCCGCAGCGGCGGGCGATCCAGACCGCGCAACCGGTCGCCGACGCTCTCGGCCTGACCATCGACGTCGACGATCGGGTGGCCGAGTACGACCGCGACCTCGAGCACTACACGCCGATCGAGGAGGCCTCGCAGCAAGATCGGCAGCGGCTGATCGACGGACACCTCCCCGGCGGCGTGGACGAAGATGCGTTCATCTCGAGGGTCAAGGCCGGCGTCGACGAGATCGTCACCGCTGCCGCGCACGAGGACACCGTCGCGCTGTTCAGCCACGGCGGAGTCATCAACGCGCTGATGCACGACATCATGCAGACGAAGAGGCTGCTGTGCGTCCAGGTCGACTACGCGGGCATCACCCGGTTGCTGAAGTCGCGGACCGGCAAGCTCGGCGTCGCCGGCGTCAACTCGGTTGAGCACGTCTGGGATCTGCTGCCGCGGAATCTTCAGTGGTGAGCGCTTTGCGCGAACCGCCAATCGGCCGAGTGGTAGACAAGTCCGGTGACCACGGATGCTGACTCGACGCTGGACGGTCTCGACCTCGGCGCCCTCGACGGGCACCTGCGCTCCGTCGGCATCCCGCGCTCCGGTGAGCTGCAGGCCGAGCTCATCTCCGGAGGCCGCTCGAACCTGACGTTCCTGGTCTTCGACGACGCCTCCAGGTGGGTGCTGCGCCGCCCGCCGCTGCACGGGCTGACGCCGTCGGCGCACGACATGGCCCGCGAGTACAAGGTGGTGGCGGCGCTCGCGGACACCCCGGTGCCCGTCGCCCGCGCGGTCACTATGCGCAACGACGACTCGGTGCTCGGAGCCCCCTTCCAGATGGTCGACTACGTGCCGGGCCGGGTGGTCCGCCACACGGACGAGCTCGTGGCGCTCGGCGACCAGGACACGATCAACGCGTGTGTCGATGCGCTCATCAAGGTGCTCGCCGACCTGCACGCCGTCGACCCCGAGTCGGTGGGCCTCGGTGACTTCGGCAAGCCCACCGGCTACCTCGAGCGTCAGGTCAAGCGGTGGGGTTCGCAGTGGGACCTGGTCAAGACCGAGGACGATCCGCGCGATGCCGACGTGCGGCTCCTGCACGCGAAACTGGCCGACCGGATTCCGCCGCAGAGCCGCAGTGCGATCGTGCACGGCGACTACCGCATCGACAACACCATGCTCGACGCGAAGGACGCCACCAAGGTGCGGGCGGTGCTCGACTGGGAGATGTCGACGTTGGGCGACCCGCTCAGCGACGCCGCGTTGATGTGCGTCTACCGCCATCCGACGTTCGACATGGTGCACCCCGACGCCGCGTGGGCCTCGCCGCAGATCCCCTCGGCCGATGACCTCGCCCATATGTATTCCGAGGCGTCTGGCCAATCGCTGGACCACTGGGAGTTCTACATGGCGCTGGCGTACTTCAAGCTCGCCATCATCGCCGCGGGCATCCAGTTCCGGGAGCGGATGGGCAGCGGAGCCGCGAGCGGCGATCATCGGCAGGACACGGAGTACGGCGACAAGGTCGGCTCGGCCGTCGCCCCGTGCATCGGGATGGGCCTGACCGCGCTCACCTGATCCGAGCATCCGACCTCGGCCGTCGTACCGTTGCGCAAGACGCCGGTGCACTACTGGGGTTTGATTGGGCGCAAGTGGGGTACAACTGGGCCGAATCCTCGCCCTGGCGAGAGAACCCCCCAAAGCCGAAAGGCGGTCACCATGCCGTCAAGGACCCTGCGCGGGCGTGACAGTTCCGACGCCACCGATGAGGCCACGTCCTCGACGACTGTTCTCAAGCGTGACGTCGGCGTCGACCTCGACGTCTGGATCGCGGCCGCGACAACGCTGGAATTTCAGATCGCCGTCGCACCGCAGCCCGGTGCCGAGGTCACCGAGTCCCTGTCATTCACGTTGAACGGCAAGGAGATTCAGGCCACCGAGATCATCGGCGATCACGGCAACCGCATCCACAAGTTCGACGCGGGTGAGGGCAGCCTGCTGGCCAGTTACAGCGCGACGATCATCGGGCGCAGCGATCCCGCGCCGGTCACCGAGATCGACCTGTCGACGTACCTGCGGCCAAGCCGCTACGCCGAGGCCGACAAGTTCTTCGGGTTCGCCGCGCACGAGTTCGGCCAGTACGTCGACTCGGCCACGCTGCTGGCGCAGGTGTCGTCGTGGGTGGGAACCCGGCTGCACTACGTTCCTGGCTCGTCCGACCCGATAGACGGCGCGGCCGACACCCTGCTGGCCGGCGCAGGCGTGTGCCGCGACTATGCGCATCTGGTGGTTGCGCTCCTGCGGGCGGTGAACGTGCCTGCGCGGCTGGTCGCGGTGTACGCGCCGGGGTGCGACCCGATGGACTTCCACGCGGTCGCGGAGGCCCACGTCGACGGCCACTGGCGGGTCGTCGACGCGACGCTGTTGGCGCCACGGCAGACGCTCGTCCGGATCAGTACGGGCCGCGACGCCGCCGACACCGCGTTCCTGGACAACCACAACGGGTCCATCACGTTGAATTCGGCGTGGGTGAGGGCGGTCGTCGACGGCGACCTTCCGAACGACTCCATCGAGGAGCTGGTGTCGATCCGCTGACCGCGGCGGGCTACCTCAGGGCCGCCTTGTAGTTCTTCTTCGCGGCGCGCCGAAGCTGGACGATCCTGGCCGCACCGACCAGCACCGTCAGCAAGCTGCCCAGCACGGCGGCCAGCAGGATCTGCACGCCCAGCGGTAACCGCCAGTGCCATGCGATGAACGTCATCTCGACGGATTCGGTGTTCTGGGTGATGAAGACCAGCAGGATGATCAATACCAACAGCCCGATGATCAGCGACGACCACAGGGCCGCTGCCCGGGTGAACTTCACCGCGTTCACGTCTGGCGGCGTCTTGGTGTGTGAGTCCAACGGCGGGTCGTGGGTCGCCGGCTCGAGGGGCCCAGGTGGTCCCGGCTCGAAGGGCGGCACGTTCGGGTTGGTACTCATGCTCCCATCTTTGCCCCTCTGGCCTGCCATTGAAACCGCTTATATCGATGCGTCACCGTTTGCTTGGCACGAGTTAAAGCCGGGCGACATCCCGCGAAGGCCGTTAGGGTCGCGGAAAGCAGGTTGTGCCGAAAGGACGTTCGCATGAACCCCGCGCGACGAACCGTGCAAAGAAGAAGTTTGGCCGTACTCGCAGCCGTCCTCGCCCTCATCACCGCAGCCTGCGGTAGTTCCAACCCTCTGGGCGGGGGTGAGATATCGGGCGACCTCAAGTCGATCGCCGTGGGCTCTGCCGACTTTCCGGAGTCCAAGATCATCGCCGAGATCTACGCCCAGGCGCTCGAGGCCAACGGCTTCGACGTCCGGCGGCAGTTCGGCATCGGCAGCCGTGAAACCTACATCCCCGCGGTCAAGGATCATTCGATCGATCTCATCCCGGAGTACACCGGCAACCTGCTGCAGTACTTCGACAAGGAGACCAAGGCGACCGATCCCGACCTCCGTCGAGCTGGCGCTCCATCGCGAGCTTCCCGGCGACCTGTCGATCCTGACCCCTTCGCCCGCCAACGACCAGGACACCGTCGCCGTCACCGATGCGACGGCCAAGAAGTGGAATCTCAAGACGATCGGCGACCTCGCGCAGCACTCGGCCGAGGTGAAGTTCGGTGGGCCGTCGGAGTTCCTGAACCGGGCCGAGGGGCTGCCGGGTCTCAAGGCGAATTACGGGCTCGACGTGCCACCGGCCAACTTCGTCGCGATCAGCGACGGCGGGGGTCCTGCGACGGTGCGCGCGCTGGTCGACGGCACGGTGACGGCCGCGGACATCTTCAGCACGTCACCCGCGATTCCCGAGAACAAGCTGGTCGTGCTCGAGGATCCGAAGAACAACTTCCTGGCTGCCAACGTCGTACCGCTGGTCGCCTCGCAGAAGATGTCGGATCAGCTCAAGACGGTGCTGGACGCCGTCAGCGCCAAGCTCACCACCGAGGCGCTCATCGAGATGAACACCGAGACGTCAGGTAACAGCGGCATCGACCCCGAAGAGGCGGCGAAGAAGTGGATTCAGCAGAACGGTTTCGACAAGCCGGTGCAGCGATGAGCGGTTGCGCGAAGAGCAGATGACAGGGCTAGGACACGAGGACCCCACGTGATCAAATTCGATGCCGTCCGCAAGGTCTATCCCGACGGCACGGTCGCCGTCGACGACCTCACGCTGGAGGTGCCCGAGGGCACGCTGGCGGCGTTCGTCGGCCCGTCCGGATGCGGCAAGACCACTTCGATGCGGATGATCAACCGGATGATCGACCCCTCGGCGGGCAAGCTGACCGTCGACGGCAACGACGTCACGAAGGTCGACGCGGTGCAGTTGCGCCTCGGCATCGGCTACGTGATCCAGAGCGCCGGTCTGATGCCGCACCTGAAGGTCATCGACAACGTGGCCACGGTGCCGGTGCTCAAGGGCGAATCCCGGCGCAGTGCCCGCAAGGCTGCGCTCGGCGTGCTGGAGCGGGTCGGGTTGGACCCTAAGTTGGCCAACCGCTATCCGGCTCAGCTGTCGGGCGGCCAGCAGCAGCGCGTCGGCGTGGCCCGTGCGCTTGCCGCCGATCCGCCGATCCTGTTGATGGACGAGCCGTTCAGTGCCGTAGACCCGGTGGTCCGTGAGGAACTGCAGACCGAGATCCTGCGACTGCAAAGCGAACTGCACAAGACGATCGTGTTCGTCACCCACGACATCGACGAGGCCATCAAGCTCGGCGAGAAGGTCGCGGTTTTCGGCAGGGGTGGCATGCTCCAGCAGTACGACGCGCCAGCCCGGCTGCTCTCGAATCCGGCCAACGACTTCGTCGCCGGATTCGTCGGCGCGGACCGCGGTTATCGCGGCCTGCAGTTCTTTCACGCGACCGGTCTTCCGTTGCACGACGTCCGGACCGTCGGGGAGCCCGGCATCGATTCGATGGACCTGAGCCCGGGGGAGTGGGCCTTGGTGATCAGGCCCGATGGCACCCCATATGCGTGGATCAACGCCGGCGGCGTCGAACTCCACAAGAGTGGAAGTTCGCTGTACGACAGCAGCATTGCCGGTGGTTCGCTGTTCCGGCCTGGCGGCACGCTGCGGCTGGCGCTGGATGCCGCGCTGTCCTCGCCCGCAGGACTCGGGGTGGCGGTCGACGAGGCCGACCAGGTGATCGGCGGTGTGAAGGCCGACGACGTGCTGGCGGCATTGGAGGCGCAGCGCACGTCTTCCCGGGAGAAGGCGAGGGCTGAGCCGTGAACTACCTCCTCACCCATCTCGACGACGCCTGGGCGTTGACGGTGATCCACCTGCGGCTGTCATTGGTGCCGTTGGTGCTCGGGCTGCTCATCGCGGTTCCGCTGGGCGCGTTCGTGCACCGGACGACGGTTCTGCGGCGGCTCACGACCGTCACGGCGAGCATCATCTTCACGATCCCGTCGCTCGCGTTGTTCGTCGTGCTGCCGCTGATCATTCCCACCCGGATCCTCGACGAGGCCAACGTCATCGTGGCCCTGACCCTCTACACCGTCGCGCTGCTGGTCCGGGTGGTGCCGGAGGCGCTCGACGCGGTGCCGTCCGCCGTGCTCGACGCGGCCACCGCCGTCGGTTACAAGCCGATCGTCCGGGTCCTGAAAGTCGAACTGCCGCTGGCCATTCCGGTGCTCGTGGCAGGCCTTCGCGTGGTCGCCGTCACCAACATCTCGATGGTGTCGGTGGGCTCGGTGATCGGCATCGGCGGCCTTGGCACATGGTTCACCGAGGGTTATCAGGCCGACAAGAGCGATCAGATCATCGCGGGCATCATCGCGATCTTCGTCCTGGCGATCGTCATCGACACACTGATCTTGGTGGCCGGCAAGGTGGCTACACCCTGGATCAGGGCCGGCAAGGTCGGCCGGCGGGCCGCTAGGGCGAGCGAAGCAACGGGGGAAGCGGCAAGGGCGAGCGAAGCGACGGGGGAAGCGGCAAGGGCGAGCGAAGCGACGGGGGAAACAGAGGCGGCCGCGAAGTGAACTTCTTGCAGCAGGCGTTGTCCTACATCTTCACCGCCGCGAACTGGGGCGGCCCCGCGGGCCTGACCGCACGCATCCTCGAGCACCTGCAGTACACGGCCGTCGCGGTGGTCTTCTCGGCGCTGGTGGCCATCCCGATCGGCATGATCATCGGGCACACCGGCCGCGGCACGTTCCTCGTCGTCACGGGAGTCAACGCGCTGCGTGCTCTGCCGACGCTGGGTGTGCTGCTGCTCGGTGTGCTGTTGTGGGGTTTGGGCCTGGTGCCGCCGACGGTGGCCCTGATGCTGTTGGGCATCCCACCACTGCTGGCGGGCACGTATGCGGGCATCGCGAACGTCGACCGCGCGGTGGTCGACGCCGCCCGGTCGATGGGCATGACGGAGCAGCGGGTGCTGTTGCGCGTCGAGGTGCCCAACGCGCTGCCCCTCATCCTCGGTGGACTCCGCACAGCCACATTGCAAATCGTCGCGACGGCGACGGTAGCGGCGTATGCCAGCCTCGGTGGTCTCGGCCGCTACCTCATCGACGGCATCAAGGTGCGCCAGTTCTACCTCGCCCTGGTGGGCGCTCTGATGGTGACCGCGCTGGCGTTGATCCTGGATGCGGCATTGGCCCTCGCGGTGTGGTGGTCGGAGCCGGGCACCGACCGGTTCCGCCGAATGCCGCAGCCGCTGATCGGCGACGAGGTGGCCCTGGAGTCGGCGTCAGCATCCCGATCGGTAGCGAGTTCGGCAGGTGGCTACGAACGAGAGGGTCCTTCGCCTACGGTAGGGGGATGAGTGCAGCAGCCCGCTCAGAGGCAACCGAGGACAGCTATCCGGCGATCCTTACGTGGCGGTCTCACGACGTTCCCCGGATGGAGTCCGTGCGGGTGCAGTTGTCGGGCAACCGCATCAAGGCATACGGCCGGATCGTTGCCGCGGGCACGCCGTCGCATCCCGCGTTCAGTGCGTCCTACGACCTCATCACCGATGATCGCGGTGCCACCAAACGCCTGTCGCTGACCGTCACCCTCGCCGAGCGCGAGCGCCAGTTGTCGATCGCCCGCGACGAAGAGAACATGTGGCTGGTCCAGGATCACCAGAACCAGACCAAACGCGCGGCCTTCGACGGTGCGCTCGACGTCGACGTGATCTTCAGCCCCTTCTTCAACGCGCTGCCCATCCGCCGCACGGGGCTCTACCAGCAGGCCGCGTCTATCTCGTTGCCGGTGGTGTACGTGCGGCTGCCGGAGCTGACCGTCGAGCAGGTGAACATCACCTACACCAGCGAGGACTCCGGCACAGGAACCGGGATCAAGCTGGTCTCGCCCGTCGCCGACACGACGATCACCGTCGACGACGAGGGGTTCATCCTCGACTATCCAGGACTGGCAGAGCGGATCTGATCACCCCGCCTGCGCGTCCGGCAGCGGCTAGTTCCTCGCGCCAGTTCTCGGCGCCGATCGTGACCGTGAGGATGTCCGCCCTGCTGAAGCTGTCATAGCGCACACGTGCGGCGTGTCCGGCTTCGACGAGGTTCGCGACCGGCCGCTCGGCGGCCAGATGGTCGCGGGCCTGGGTGAGCATCTGGATGGCGCGGTCCAGAACGCCGTGTAGCTGTTCGGAGTTCGCCTCGCACATCGCCCGGACCAGGTCGGGCGCGGTGCCTGCCACCCGCGTGCCGTCCCTGAAGGACCCCGCGGCCAGCGCGAACGCCAGGGGCACGTCGGCTGCGGTGGCCGCGAGCGCCTCGGCGAGCAGATGCGGCAGGTGAGAGATGGCCGCGGCTGCGGCGTCGTGCTCGTCGGAGCGGGCCGGGACGACGACCCCGCCACAGTCCAGCGCCAGGCGAAGAACCTCGGCCCATACGTCGCGATCGACGTGGTCGTCGACGCTGATCACCCACGGTGCGTCGACGAAGAGGCGTTGGTCGCCCGCCGCCCATCCCGATCGTGCCGTGCCGGCCATCGGGTGCCCGCCGACAAAGCGGTCGATGAGGCCGTGGGCCTGAACCGTCTGCAGGACAGCGCCTTTGACACTGGTGACGTCGGTCAGCGCGCATCGCGGCGCGCTGACGCGGATGTGTTCGAGCATCGTCGGCAGAGCCGGCACGGGGACCGCAAGGACGATCAGCGCGTTGATCGCGGCGGCCCGCGTTAGGGCCTCGTTGAGGTCGTCCGTGGCGTCGTATCCGTCAAATCGAGCGGCTTCCACGCCGTCGATCGACCGGTTGTAACCGAACGCCTCACGGCCCGCCGCCTTGGCGGCCCGCATGACCGATCCCCCGATCAGTCCCAAACCAAGCACGCACACCGAAGTGGTCATCATTCAAGGTTGGCACATCGCTTCGTCAGGGCTGCGTCAGGCTTGGTGACGATCGCTGGTCAAAGCGCCAGGTCTGGGACTAGCGTTGGTTTCATGGGAGCGCAGCGTGCACAGGCGAAGAACCAGGCCGCAGATCTCCCTGACGGTTTTGGCGTGGCAGTCGTGCGCGAGGACGGCAAATGGCGTTGCTCGCCGATGCGTCCCGGTGCGTTGATCAGCCTCAACGACGCTGAAACCGAGCTTCGCGAGTTGCGCAGCGCAGGCGCGGTTTTCGGGTTGCTCGACGTCGACGACGAATTCTTCGTCATCGTCCGGCCCGCTCCCGCAGGAGCCCGGTTGTTCCTGTCCGACGCCACGGCCGCACTCGAGTACGACATCGCCGCCGAGGTGCTGGAAAAACTCGACGCCGAACTCGATCCCGCCGACCTCGAGGACGAGGACCCGTTCGAAGAGGGTGATCTCGGTCTCCTGGCCGACATCGGCCTCAACGAGGGCGTGCTCAGCATCATCCTGTCCGACGACGAATACGCCGACGAGCAGCTCGCGCGGATTGCGCAGGAGATGGGCTTCGGCGACGAGATGTCAGCGGTACTGGACAAACTCGATCGGTGAGATCCGACGACGAGCTGATCCGGCAAGCGCTGGAGGCCGCCGCCGCAGCCGGTCCCCGGGACGTGCCGATCGGCGCGGTCGTATTCGGACCCGACGGCGCCGAGCTGGCGCGCGCCGCGAACGCCCGTGAAGAGCTTGGAGATCCGACGGCTCACGCCGAGATCCTCGCCATGCGGGCCGCGGCGCGCGCGATGGGCGACGGCTGGCGCCTGGAGGGCGCAACGCTTGCCGTGACCGTCGAACCGTGCACGATGTGCGCCGGAGCGCTGGTGATGGCTCGGGTGGCGCGGGTGGTGTTCGGCGCATGGGAGCCCAAGACGGGTGCGGTGGGCTCCTTGTGGGACGTGGTCCGTGACCGTCGGCTCAACCACCGGCCCGAGGTGCGGGGTGGCGTGCTGGCCGATGAGTGCGCCGCGCCGTTGGCGGAGTTCTTCGCGCGGCAGCGATGAGCGCTTGCGCGAAGAGCCGACGGATCAGATGAGCGCTTGCGCGAAGAGCCGACGGATCAGATGAGCGCTTGCGCGAAGAGCCGATGGATCAGATGAGCGCTTGATCTGCGATTGGCTTGGCCCGGCCGCAGGGCTGTAAGGTGCCACACGGTGGCGTGTCCGAGCGGCCTAAGGAGCACGCCTCGAAAGCGTGTGACGGGTAACCCCCGTCCGAGGGTTCAAATCCCTCCGCCACCGCCATAACCGCCCTCCTGTTCACACAGGCAAGGGCGGTTTTTGCGGTTCATCGAGCGATGGTTGGCGGTGGCGGGGGCTTCCCGTCCAGCGCCACGGCGTCGGGATCGGTGTCGATCCGATCGGCGTAGCCGCGTCGTGTGACCGTGGGGTGCGATCTTCTCGATCTTGGCACGCTTGAGCCCCGCGCCACCCAGGATTGCGATGCCTTGATGCCCGGCGGTCGCTTTGAGTGGATCGGCGCAGCCGGTGTGCCTAAGCGGCAGAATAAGGACGCTCGAAAGACCCTCGGCAAGACGGCAGTAAACGTCCACCATGGCGAGTCTGAGTCGACAGACAGCAACAAGTCTGGCGTCACCGACTAACGCACCTCCAGCGAAGGACGTCAGGGTGAAGAGGCCGCCCGAGGCCGACTGAGTCGTGGGCCGATCTGCTGCGGTCGTGTCGCCGCAGCGGGATGACCGCCCCGGTACTGGCCGTCGGCGACGGCGCCCTGGGGTTCTGGAAGGCTGTGCGCGAGGTGTTCCCGGCGAGAGTAGCGCTGCTGGTTCCACAAACAGGCCAATGTTCTTGCCAGCCTGCCCAAGTCGGCGCATCCCGGTGCACTGACGGCGATGCGGGAGGTCTACAACGCCGAGGACATCGACCACGCGCAGGTCGCGATCAAGGCGTTCGAGGTCGACTACGGCGCCAAGTACCCCAAGGCGGTCGCCAAGATCGTCGAGGACGCCGACGTACTGCTGGAGTTCTACAAGTATCCGGCCGAACACTGGATCCATTTGAGAACGACGAACCCGATCGAGTCGACCTTTGCCACCGTGCGGTTGCGGACCAAGGTCACCAAGGGCCGGGTTCGCGCGCGGCCGGAATTGCCATGGCCTACAAACTCATCGACGCCGCGCAAGCCCGCTGGCGGGCCGTGAACGCCCCGCACCTGGTCGCCCTGGTTCGTGCCGGCACCGTCTTTCACAAGGGCAAGCTACTCGAACGACCCGTGGACATCACAAGGCCCCGGCCGGCCGAATCAACCGAAACGGAGGTCGCCTGAAACACAGCGATCCACAGGCATGGACAATTGCTCCAAAATGTTTGCATTCGCCGGGCCGCCCCCGGTCCTCTGCGTAGTCCCGAAACTAATTGGTGACCCTGTTCAAACTCCGGATCTCCCTGTCTTTTAGATAGTTCTTGGCCACCGTAACGTCGCACTCGTGGACAACCGACCCGCTTCCAACATGTCAGCCCTGAATCAAGATCGGTTCTCGCGATGAACACGGACACAGCTTTAGGTATGGCTTCACCCGGAAGCGAAGTACCGAGTGCGCAGGGTTGGCCACCAATTTCAGGCATACTTCTTTCGGCCATACGGCAAGATCAATGAACTCGAGCCTGACGGATTACGTAGTAGTCCTAGGTATTCAAAGCGGTTGGTTCGTTTCCGGGGTGTCAACCGACGCAGCCTGGTAATTGCCTTCTTAGGGGCCCAGCCGCGGCGCTCTATTCGGCGATGCTTACCGCCGCAAGGTTAGGCGTTCGATAGGGCTGTATTTGCCATGGCTTCGTATTGAGCTGCTGTTAGTGCCATACTGACGATTATCGGCTTACGCTGCACATATGGTTGCGGCAGACGATGCTCGTCGAGCCGTAGCGCATTTCGGCATGCTGGGAGTAGCCCTGATAGGCGGCACCGGTCTCGAACCAGTTCTTGAACGTGGCACCACCGACGTCGCCCGACGACCAGTGTTCGACCTCACCGGAGGTGAGGCCGGTGTAGTCGGTGGTCGCGTCGTAGACCAGTTTGCCGTTCATGCCGGTGATCGTCGTGCGGCTCACCGGCCAGCCGCGCGATGTGGCCGTCACACCACCCGCGGACACCGAAAAGCCGTCCTTGCCCAGTGTCGCGCCGAGATTCTTGTTGCCTACGCTGCCCATGCTCGACGTGTCGTCGCCCGACGGTGGGGGTTTATCAGCCGCGGCCGGCGCAGCGAGGGCGATACCGGCGGCACAAAGTCCACCGAGGATGAAAGCGACTTTCTTCATGTCGTACTCCTGATGCGATAACTGGTGACTGGAATGTTCGCAGCAAAGCAGGCTACTGGAGTAACTGGACATCAGACCTGCGTAAAAGGAACTCCCAACGGGTAGCGGCGAAACGTCAGCGCGCTGGTCAGCATCGATCCGTTCAGTATCGATGTACTTTGCGCTTGGTTCGTTCAGGAAAATTCCGAACCACACCTTTATAACATATGGCAAACGTCAGGACCACATCTTTATAACAAGTGGTTTTGCCAGACGATTCGTCGTCGAGAGCGCGTGGCGGCATCTGCGAGTCTGGGCTGGTGCGAATGCATTCAATCGTCGCACTGCAAGTTCCTGCGCTCGACCATCACCCGGTGATGTTTTCCAATGCATGGACTCAACCGCAAGAGAAGTACCAAGTAGGCACCGTTGGCCGCCAAATTTCGGGCATACATTTTTCGGCCGTACGACAAGATCAGTGAACTCGCTCCTGAGGGGTACGGGAGTGACTTTCAATTCGTCTTAGACCGGCCTCGCGTCCTCGAGTGCCAGTTGCTCGGACGGCTCGAATCGGCTGCGTACAGGTGAACTGGCATGAATACAACAGTCAACGGCAAAATTGAAATCTCCAGCATCGCCGTGACACGCGAACTCACGGGCGCTAGCTTGCGGTGCCCGCCGCCGTCGGGCATGCGTCCGCGCTTCTTGATGTCGAGATGGACCAGATCTCCGGGTCGGGGTGCTCTAGCGGTGCGGCCGGCTGGAGCGGTCGATCATGGCCTCTGGACCGCCGACACGGTAACGGTCGGCCCACTTCTGGCCGTCGAACACTGGAACCGCTCGGCCGCCCGCGCATAGGTCCATCCGTCCTCAACGACACATCGGGCAAGCCGCAACCGGCCCTTGGGAGTCAACAAGGCATTAGCGTGGGACACGAGGACCTCTCGGTATTGGGGTGCGTGTGGTAACCACACCGATACCGGAGGTCCCTACCTACATTCCGCTAGCCACGCCGTTCACAACCTGTCAAAGAGTTACAACTAGGTCGGCGTCGACGAACACGTGCACGAGCGGTGGTGGAACAACACCGACGGCTGGCACCACTACGACCTCAGCGGGGCCACGGGCGCGCCCGCCGCGCAGGACGGCTTCAATTGCGCCCCAGCCGCTTACCTGTTTGACGCCCAGCGCACACAGCATTTCGTATACGTCGGCGTCGACCGCCACATCTATGACCTGTGGTGGGCTGGGCCTTCGGCGCGCCGTATCGGCTGCCGAAGTCGGTGATCACCGCACCGCTGTTGAGCTTGGCGAGTAAGCGCACCCATAGCGCCACCGACACTGGCTTAGCCGACCGTATCGGCATCACCCGTCGAACACTGGTCCAAAGTCAGCGGGGTCGAATTTGAACGCGTTGTCGATTCGAACGACCATCGCTTCGATTCCGAACGGCTCGTGCGCTCTGACGATGACTTCCATCGCTCACTTTCTGTCGTCGCATGGCTGGGGTGAAGTCAGGCCCTGCTTGCGGCTTGCCGAGGACGCGGCGGTCGAACACCAGATCCCAGGCCGTGTCCATGGCCGTGGCGATCGCGCCGACGAGGACGGCGTCGTCGCCCAGGTGCCCCCCGACGATGTCGGGAACCAGCGGAATCGTCTCGGCGAGCTCTCGGCGGATCGGGTCGGCAAGCAGGTCGACGTTCCGACCGATACCGCCCGCGAGCACGATCAGACCGGGGTCGAGCACTGCGGTCACCACCGAGACGACCCGCGCAAGCTTCGACGCTTCATCGGCAACCACGCGCTCGGCGCGTTCGTCGCCGTCGCGGGCCGCGTCGAAGACCGCCTTCGCCGACGGCAGGTCGAGCCCGGCCTCGCGGGCGGCCGACACGACGGCGTCGCCCGCCGCCACGACCTCGACCGGACCTGGCCGGTGGGCCGCCACACCCGCAGGCACCCGGCCGTACGGTAAATCGGCGATCTCGCCAGCCGCGCCGTGCGCGCCGCGAAAAAGCCTGCCATTGACCAGGATTCCCATGCCGATGCCGGTGCCGACGGTCAGGCACGCCACTACGCCGACGCCCTGCGCTGCGCCTCGCGCATGCTCACCGACCGCGCACAGATTGGCGTCGTTCTCGACGATCACCGTCGAGCCGTTCGACTCCAGCAGTGTCAAGAGTTCGTGCAGCAGACCGCGCCGCTCCCAGCCGGGCAGATTCGGCGCCCGATACACCGTGCCCGTCGCCGTGTCCGGGATGCCGGGGGTGCCGAGGACGGTGACCACGATGTCGTCGGGGGCAAGCCCGGCCTCGACAACCGCACGGTCGACGCATTCGGCGACGGTGCGCACCAACATCGCCCCCGAGCGGCTGCGATTCGTCTGTTCGACGCGGGCCACTACGGTCCCGTCGAGGTCGGCGACCGCGACGTGAACCACGCGGCGGCCGACGTCGACGCCGACGATGTGGCCCGCGTCCGGCGCGGTGCGGTAGACGACCGCGGCCCTGCCGGGACGATCCGCCCGCCGACCTATCGCACGCACCAGACCGTGCTGCTCCAGATCCAGAAGCGCTTGGCCCACCGTCGGTTTGGAGAGGCCGGCCTCACCGGCGATCTCGGGACGCGTTGCCTCACCATGCTCTCGCAGCCGGTTCAGTACGAGCCGCTGATTGAGGGCGCGCATGCTCGCCGGCGTTCCTGCTTGCGGCGCAGCGTGGCCTTCCACCGCCACCTCCATTCCCGTCGGCGCCAGAATTCTACAAACTCTTCCACACTCGCTAGTTCTATGTTAAGAAACTTTCCTAACAAATAGAAAACTACGGAGGTGCATCATGAGCTCACCAGAGACACCGGCAGTGGCCGCGACGTCCCGCAGCCCGCGCTCGTACGCAGCATCGGTCCGCTTCAGGCGACCGCGATCAACATGACCCAGATGTGCGGCATCGGCCCATTCGTCACCATCCCCGCCATGGTCGCCACGATCGGTGGCCCGGAAGCCATGTTCGGCTGGGTCATCGGCGCCATCGTCGCGCTCGCCGACGGCCTCATCTGGGCCGAACTCGGCGCCGCCATGCCCGGCGCCGGTGGCACCTACATCTACCTGCGCGAAGCCTTCCAATACCGCTCCGGGCGGTTGATGCCGTTCCTGTTCGTCTGGAGCGCGGTGCTCTTCATCCCGCTGATCATGTCCACCGGCATCATCGGCCTGATCCAGTACCTCGGCTACCTCGTCCCCGGCGTGACCACCGACTCCGGGAACACGGTGCTGGGCAAGGTCATCGGAGTCGCCATCGTCCTGGTGATCATGGTGGCGCTGTTCCGCAAGATCGGCCAGATCGGCAACCTCACCACGGTGCTGTTCGTCGTCATGCTGGTCGCGGTGCTCAGCACGATCGTCGCCGCCTTCTCGCACTTCAGCGGCGCGCAGGCCTTCGCCTTCACCCCCGGCGCGTTCAGCTTCGGCGGCGGCTCGTTCTGGGCCGGCCTTGGCGCGGGCCTGATCATCGCGATCTACGACTATCTGGGATACAACACCACCGCCTACCTCGGTGGTGAGGTGCGCGACCCGGGCCGCACCATCCCGCGTTCCATCGTCTTGTCGATCCTCGGCATCATGAGCCTGTACTTCCTGCTGCAGGTCGGCGTCCTCGGCTCGATCCCACTCGAGGAGATCAAGAATTCGACGTCCGTCGCCTCCGCGGTGCTCGAGCAGGCCTGGGGATCCCGGCACTGCACGTGTGGTTACCGTGCTGATCGTCGTTGCGGCCATCGGCTCGGTGTTCGCCGGGCTACTCGGCGGATCCCGCGTCCCGTTCGAAGCCGCCAGGGACAAGGTGTTCCTCCCCGTGTTCGGCAGACTGCACCCCAAACTGAACCTGCCCACTGCCGGCGTACTCACCATGGGTGCGATCACGATCATCGGCTCGCTGTTCACGCTGACCACCATCATCAACGCCGCGGTCGCGACCCTGGTCATCATCCAGTCCCTGGCCCAGGTCGCCGCGATCGTCGTCCTGCGCCGCCGGCAACCGAACCTGATACGCCCGTACCGGCAGTGGCTCTATCCGGTGCCGACGATCATCGCCTTGGTCGGCTGGGTCTACATCTACTACTCCGCGACCTGGCTCTCGATCGGCTTGTCCGTGGGCTGGATCGTCATCGGCTGCATCGCCTTCCTCATCTATGCCAAGGCCGAGCACACCTGGCCGTTCGGACCGAAGGAAATCAACGAAGCATTCGCGGCCGAGGTGAAGGCGACCTAATCCGCCGGTGAGCGGCAGCCGATAAGGTGCATCCATGTTGCACGCCAAGGCAATTCTGTTCGACATCGATGGAACCTTGGTGGACTCCACTCCCGTCGTCGAACGGTCTTGGCGCACGTGGGCACAGGAATACGACGTCGACGCCGAAGAAGTGATGCGAGTCTGTCACGGCCGGCGGACCGAGGACACCGTCGCGGAGTTCGTCACGCCGCAGCAGCTGGCCGTCGCGGTGGCTCGGGTGCAGGCACTGGAGTTGGCTGATTTCGACGGCGTGACGGCGTTGCCCGGCGCGCGGCAGCTCATCGATGCCCTGCCTCGCCAGCGATGGGCCGCGGTGACGTCGGGCGAGCGCGCGCTGATGGCTGTCGAGCCCGGAAGGCTTCCTCGAGGCGGCCGCCGCATTGGGCTTCGATGCCGGCCAGTGCGTGGTGGTCGAGGACGCGCCCGCGGGTATCGCCGCGGGGCTGGCCGCCGGTGCGCAAGTCGTGGCGGTCACGACCACCCACACCGCCTACCAAGTGGCGAGCGCCGATGTGATCGTGGCCGATCTGTCATGCCTGCGTGAGATCCACCGATGACGGTGTCGAGCTGACCACCTGCATCGGACGCGCCCGCGGCGTCGCACGCGCGAGGGTAAGGTCATCGACCATGCCGGAAGTGATGGACTGGGATGCTGCGTACCGCAATGAGATCTTCGCCGGGCCACCGCCCTGGAACATCGGGGACGCGCAGCCGGAGATCGTGCGCTGATCGAGGCGGGCAAGTTGGTGAGCCCCGTACTCGACGTCGGCTGCGGCGTCGGCGACAACTCGCTGGAGCTGGCGGCTCGCGGCTACGACGTCGTTGGCATCGACCTGTCCCAGACGCCATCGCCTCGGCCAAGAAGGATGCCGAGGAGCGTGGCCTCGACTCGGTGACGTTCCTCAGGGTGACGTGACGAAGCTGGCACGACGCAACGTTCATTCATACTGGACTGCACGCTGTTTCACTCGCTGCCGCTCGAGGCGCGCGATGAGTACCTCCGCGTGATCCACCGTGCCGCCGCCCCAACGCTTCGCTGCAGATGCTGGTGTTCACGACGGACGCCCTCCCGCCGATTCGCCGTTCCCCGTGCCCAATCTGGTCACCAAGGATGAGCTGCGACAAGCGGTTTCCGCCCATTGGGACATCGATTCCATCGATCCCGCGTTCGTGTACGTCCAGCTGCCCGACGTGCCGAACCTGCCTGCCCATGGTTTCGAGGTCGACCAGCGTGGCCGGGTGAAGCTGCCCGCCTTCCTGCTGAGCGCGCACAAGGGCAGCTGAGGCGATCCGTTCAGCGTCGGTGCGTCGCGTCCTCGCGACCGTTCGTTGAGAACGCCACGAAGCCGTCGGTGAGCAGCCTGGCCATCGCCACGTGGTCGACGGGCCGGGAGAGCAAGAAGCCTTGTGCGTGAAAGCAACCCAGTCGCAGCAGGGTGGTCGCGGCATCCTCGGTCTCGACGCCCTCGGCCACGACCTCCAGCTCGAAGGCGTTGGCCAGCGCGATGATTGCTCGCACGATCGCCAAGTCACCGGGATTCCGGCCCAGATGGGTGACGAAGCTACGGTCGATCTTGAGGGTGTCGACCGGCAGCGACTTCAGATGGGACAGCACGCTGTAACCGGTGCCGAAGTCGTCGATGGCGACCTTCACCCCGACGGCCTTCAGGCCGGCGAGGGTGACGCGGGCCGCCTCGATGTCCTTCACGACGACGCTCTCGGTGATCTCCAGGCATATCGATTCTGCGTCGAGGCCGAACTCGTCGATGGTGTCTGCGACGCCGTCGATGAATCCGTCCGCGACGAGTTGCACGGGCGAGATGTTGACGCGCAGCACGATGTCATTGGCCAGACCGGATGCCCGCCATTTGCTCAACTGCGCACACGCCAGCCGGAGTACGAGTCGGCCAAGCTCGCCCGCGAGGTTCGTTTGTTCGGCGACGGTGATGAACGAGTCGGGCAGCAGCAGCCCGCGAGTCGGATGGTTCCAGCGGACCAGCGCCTCGGTGGCCACCACCGCCCCGGTGCGGAGGTCGACCTCGGGGAGGTAGTGCAGCACCAGTGCGCCGCTTTCGATGCCGCCGCGCAGGTGCAGTTCGACGTCATTGCGGAAGTCGTTCTTCAGGGCCAGGTCCTGGGTGAACACGGCGACGGCGTCGCCGCCGGTGCCCTTGGCCGACATCAGTGCCTGGTCGACCTGCCGCATCAGGTCCGATGCCGCGTCCCGACCGGGAACGCCGACCGCTACGCCGATGCTGACGGTGCGGTTGAGCACCTCGTCCTCGATGGTGATCCGCTGCCGCAGCACCCCTTGAAGTCGTCGGGCGTAGGACTCCGCTTCGGCAAGGTCCATCGGCGTGCCGGGGACGACGATGAACTCGTCGCCACCGAGCCGGGCGACCAGGACCCGCGATCCGGAGCTCTCGACGAGCCGGCGCGGCGAACACCCCGATGAACAGGTCGCCTGCGTTGTGGCCGAGGAAGTCGTTGATGGCCTTGAGACGATCCAGGTCGAGGAACAGCGCCGCAACCGGGCCCGGCTGACCGGCCGCGAGGCGGCGTTCGAGGTGGGCGATCAGTGCCCTGCGGTTGTAGAGGCCGGTCAGGTCGTCGTGCTCAGCCAGGTACTTCAGCCGGTTCTCCGCGACGATGCGCGCCTGCAGCTGCGCGAACAGGGTTGCGATCATCTGCAACGCGTTCAGTTCGTCGACTGTCCATTCGCGGTCGCCGTACTTGATGAAACCCAGAGTGCCGGTGGTGATGTCGCCTGAGAGCAGTGGCACGCACGCCAGCGAGATCGACGGGACGGTGGTGCCCTCCTCGATGCGGCGCTGGTATTCGTCGGTGGCCGGCTCCGGCCGGATCACTAGCGGTTCCTTGAGGTGCTCGGCCACAGCGAAGACCGGATCGGCGTCGGCGAAGTACACCACTCCGATGGGGTCGGGGTCGGGAACGTACTCCCGTATCGGCCACTCCGCGATCAGCTTGGTGGCATGGAGCTCGTGATCGTTGTGACGCAGGAAGCTGACGTCGAGTACGAGATAAGCGGCCAGGTCGGTCAGCACGTGCTCACTGATGGCGGTCGCGGTGTCGACGTTCGCCGCCATCAGTTCTGACGCGACCTTGGTGACGACGTCATTGAGGCTGCGCGACATTGCCATACCGTAGCGAACGTCAGTTGAATTCAAAACGTAAGCGATCGCGTGTTCTGCGGCTCTTCTCCGATGCCGGTTCGCTGATCGCCAACCGCAAGACGAGGATCTGGGATTCGTCGTTCTGCGTCCCGACGAGCTCGTGGAACTGCGACTGGAGCGTCGCCAGCTCGTCGCAGAACGTGCTCGACAGCTCCTTGAGTTCCCCGGGTGTGCGGGCGTACAGGAACACCGGTGACACCGGCTGGACCGCCAAGCCCAGCTGTTGCGCGGTCACCCACACCGCCTCCATGGCCGATCCGCCGCGGGCGTAGTCCGCCAATCCGCTGCCGGTCACCGAGACCACGGCCAGCCCGGTGCTGGCCTGCACGCGGTCCCTGGTGTCGTCGCCGAGCGCGGAGCCTGCCCTCCAGTCGGCCAGGTGTGCCATCACGTCCGGGCGGCGGAGGATGCCCAGCACGGCGTAGTCCTCCGGATCGAGCTCGAGGCTGCGCACGTCGATGCCGGTGTCGGGAGTCGGGGTCCCCGGGCCAGCGGAGCTCGGAGATCATCTCCGAGTGCAGCCGGGCGGTCAGGTACCGGGTGCGGTCGGTCGCGGCGAGGATCGTGGCGGCGGTGTCGATGTCTTCTCGGCTGGTCAACAAGCTGAGCCGGGCGCCGTGCCGTTCGGCGACGCCGTGCAGCGCCGTGACCGTGTCGGCACCGAGCGCGCCGGGTTCGCCAAGGCGTCGGTTCGTCTCCCGGTCCAGCATGGGCCGGTACAGCGCGGCGAGTTCGGGATCGGCGTCGTCGCCGAAGCGCAGAGTCGCAGCCAGCGGCGCAATGCCGCCTCCGCACCTCGATGGTCGTCGGCCCGAGGCGTCCGCGGGCGGCCGCGGCGACCCGGGCGTTGAAGAGCGCGGCTCCGACGGCGACCGCGCTTGCCCTCAGCTCGACGTCCATGGCCGAGGTGAATTCGGGGGCGACGCAGATCGTCACCGAATCGCCGTCGGCGTCGACGTGCCAGGGCTGCATGTTGCCTCCGGACGGGGCCCGGATCGCCGCCGCGGCCACGAAGTAGGGCAGTTCACCGGGCTCCTGCGTCGGCCTGCGGCGGCGGGGCGGCGGGGGCGGCGTCGCTGGCCATCTCGGGCTCGCGGAGCTGGTCGAGCGCCCAACCCACGTCGATGCGCGTGCGGCCCGACCGCGAGGGGCTCACCCAGCCCGATGCGGCGTACCGCCTCGGCCAGCGCGGTCGCACCCAAGGTCACGTCGCCGGCCAGTTGCGGCCATGTCGAAAGTGAACGGTCGACCTCGACCAGCGATGCCGCCATCCGCGGGGACAGACGTTCGGCGTCCAGGTGGCGCAGGATGTGCGGGATCTTGTCCCGGCTGCTCATCCCCGGCAGCAAAGCGATGTCGAGTTCGCCGAGCAGGCCGTGCAGGATGGGACGGTCCGGTTCCAGATCGAACCGTTCCACGTCGACCAGGCCGCGGTCGCTGGTCGCCATCAACACCGGAATTCCGCGGGCCTTTGCTCCTTGGCGCACCAGCGCCTTCATGTCCAGCGAGTCGCACTCTTCGACGACGATGTCGAGTCCGTCGAGGAACTCGTCGACGGTGTCGTGGGTCAGCCCGGCGTCGAGCACCCGGACCGGCAGGTAGGGGTCCAGTTCGGCGATGCGCCGAGCCGTGACCGTCGCCTTGTTCACCCCGAGATCGAACACCGTGGCCGGGACCCGGTTCAGGTTGGACAGTTCGAGGCCGTCGAAGTCGGTCAGCCGCAGCTCGCCGACCAGGCCCTGAGCGGCGAGCGTGTGGGCGATGACGTGGCCGACGCTCAACCCTGCGACGCCGATCCGCAGAGCGCCGAGGCGTTCCTGCTCTGCCGCCGTGATCATGTTGCGGTTGCGGTCGAGTCGCACCGCGCGGAAACCCTGCGGGCCGAGCACGGCGACGACGGTTCGCCGCCACGGGTAGTACGCCCACTGCCCGCCCTCGGCGAGCAAGGCGGCGTCGGGCTCCGGCCGCAGCCTGCGCAGGAGGTTCTCCTGATCGGCCCGCCGGTCGAGGGTCGAGATCCGCTCGTCGGCGTCGCAACGCGTCGAGTACGGCGCGATCTTCCGGTTTGCGGGGATCCAGCATCACCGCTGCGTGGGCATCGGGGTTGGCTTCGGCTCCATCGATGCTCATCGTCGGCATCCCCAGCTCACGTTCCGCAGTCACCCTGCGCCGGCTGCCGGATACGGGCCCGAATCGGACCGTCGGCGACCATCGTGAACGGAACTGCGAGCGGGAAGTCGGCGTCGAGGGAACGCACCTCGGCTCGGCGGATGAACGTGGCCAGGCCAAGGGTCGCCTCGAGCATCGCGAAATGGTCGCCGATGCAGGCCCGCGGTCCGCCCCCGAACGGGATGTACTGCCAGCGGTCTCGATCCTTCATGTTCTGCGGGCTGAACCGGTCGGGGTCGAAGACCAACGGGCCGGTCCCAGAGTGTGGGGTCGCGCTGCACGGCCAGCCGGCCGAAGATCAGCAGCGTGCCCGCGGGCACCCGGTACCCGCCGACTTCGACGTCGCGGGTGGCCATCCGGGTGCCGGTCGGCCCTGGCGGGCACAGGCGCAACGCCTCCCTCAGCACCTGCACCGTGTAGCTCAGGCGAGACACGTCGTCGGGCTCCAATTCGCGGTCGGGTAGCTCGGCGACTTCAGCGGCGACCCGGTTCTGAATGTCGGGGTGACGGCCCAGTTCCCACATCGCGTAGGTCAGCGTGGTCGCGGTGGTGTCATGGCCCGCGAAGAGGAACACGATCAATTCGTCGGCAATCTCGCTGTCCGACAGGCCGTTTCCCGTGACCGGATCGGTGGCCGCGATCAGAGCTTGAACCAGTGGAGCATCCGTCGACGGGTCGGCACGGCACTTTGCCAGGATGTCGCCAGCAAGGCGATGCAACGCGGCGCTCACGGCGTAGGCCCGCCGCCGCTCCGGTGTGGGTAGCCAGCGGGGTGCCCGTACGGGGCGCAGCGATCGATCGGCGTCGAGATCGACGACGGCACCGTCCACCCAGCCCGCCGAAACCTTCTCGGCAGCTTCGGCCATGTGGCCGCCGAACTGGCGCACGTGCTGTTTGGTGAACACCGGCTGCAGAGTGCGCTTGCGCGGCAGCCACTGCTCGTAGGGCAGGTTGAACGGGTTTCCGCCCAAAACCCGGCGAAGCTCGGAGAGGATCAGCGACGTCTTGTCGACGGCGCCGTCCTTGATCGAGAGGATGTCGCGGATCGCCTGCGGGGACGTTGCCACCACGATCGGGGGCATCTTCGGTGGCAACGGTAGCGACGCCAGATCGGCAGACACCGTCGCAGTCATCGCTTCCCCTCTCCGGATAGTTAGGCAGTCGAAGGAACTTTATGTCAGTAATGGTCCGACGGCAGCACTAAACACCTAATGACTGCGGGTGATCGGCGCATTTGCCTGAACGGTTGATGAACTCATTATGTAAGGCCCGGCCGCGGAAGGTGTGGTGTTGACGAAGGCGACCTGCCGGCCGAGCAGTCGCAGCCAAAGGCATGCGCCAGCACGGGATGCCCGGCCCGCGGGTTCGGCTGCGCGGCGACTGGTCAACTGCCGGCGGATGGGACACACTCGTTTTCGGCTGGTGGCTTCGGTAGAAGACCGGTCGGCCTCGACGCAGGAGAGACGACATGGTCAATATCAGCGAGCAAGTGGTCGGGTCCCTGCCGCTGGTGCCGAGGAATCCGCTGCCGTTCAGGCAACAGATGAAGGCGATCCGGGAGTACCACATCGGACAGGAGCTGCTGCGTGACTCTGGCGGTCCCGTAACCAGGGTGACTCTCGGGCCAAAGTGGCTCAACGGGCCGATCATCTGGGTCACGTCACCGACAGGTGCGCGAGATGTCCTCGGACGCAAAGACGATGCGTGTGACAGGACCGCCGTGCACCGGGAGATGCGCCATTTGATGGGCGACAACCTGGTCGACCTGCCCAATGCGCCCTGGCTGTCCCGCAAACGCACCCTGCAGCCACTCTTCACCAAGCAGCGGGTCCGCTCGTTCAGTGGTCACATGGCGGAGGCCGCCACGATGGTGGCCGAGAGGTGGCGCGACAGCGATGAAGTCGATCTGGACGCCGAGGCCCGCCGACTGACCATGTGGGCTCTCGGAAGCTCGATTCTCGGAACGAATCTCGATGGGCGGGCCGACGCCCTCGCCGAGCCGCTGCGGACCGCCCTGTCACACATCGCCGACCGTGGCACGCGGCCGGTGCGCGCGCCGAGGTGGCTCCCCACGCGTGCCCGCCGCCGAGCCCGCGCCGCAAACGCAACCATGCACAATCTCGCGGACGACATCCTCGAGGCGTGCCGCGCCGATCCCACTCGCGATGCGCCGCTCGTCCATGCGCTGCTCGGGGCCAGGGACCCCGAGACCGGGCGAGCGCTTTCGGACCGAGACATCGGCAACGACCTGATCGCGTTCACGGCGGCGGGCTACGACACCACCGCGACGACGCTGGCCTTCGCGTTGTGGTCGTTGGGGCGCCGTGGCGATGTGCAGGACAGGGTCGCCGAAGAGGTCTCCGCCATCGGCGATCGCGAGTTGACACCCGACGACATTCCCCGGCTTGGCTACACCCAGCAGGTGTTTCGAGAGGCCATGCGGCTCTGCCCGCCGGTCTCCGTGGCCGGGCGGACGGCCATGCGTGACATCGAGGTCGACGGGTACCGGGCGGAGAGGGGCAGCATGGTGTTGGTGGGAATCTATGCCATGCAACGCGATCCGGCGCTGTGGGAGGATGCGCTCGTATTCGACCCGGACCGGTTCAGCCCGCAGAACATGAAGAGCCTGGATCGCTGGCAGTACATCCCGTTCGGTGGCGGCCCGCGGTCATGCATCGGTGACCATTTCGCGATGCTGGAGGCGACCATCGCGCTGGGCACCATCATCCGGACGATCGACATCCATTCCTTGTCGAACGACTTCCCGCTCGCGGTGCCATTCACCACGGTGGCGGCGGCGCCGATCCCGGCCAGGGTGTGCGTGCGGACCTGACCCTGCGGTGCGCGAGCACTTTCCCGCCGAGGGATTACCCAGCATCTAAGTATAGTTGTACATACTCAGCATGGTGGTAGGCCGCAGCCTGCTGCGGACGGCTCGCGAAAGGCATGACGATGACAAGTGGCGCACTCGACGAGGCTGACCTGCTCACCGAGGGGAGCGAAGCCAGTGGGGACCGCCGCGCGCGGCGGGTTGCGCGGCTGTCCGCCTCCGATCCTCAGTTCCGCGCGGCGCAGCAGAAACCGACGGTCATCGAAGCGGCGCGCCGGCGGGGCGTTCGTCTCGCCCCGATGTTGGCCTCGTTGGTGGACGGCTACGCAGAGCGTCCCGCGGTCGGCCAGCGTCGACGCGAGGTGACGAGCGACCCCGCGACGGGTCAACCGCAGAGCCGCCTGCTGCCGGAGTTCGAGACGATCTCGTATGGCGAGCTGTGGAATCGGGTCGGTTCGATCGCCGCCGCATGGAGCCAGGACCCCGTCCATCCCGTCCATGCCGGCGATTTCGTGGCCACGATCGGCTTCGCCAGCGCGGACTATCTGACCATCGACCTGGTGTGTGCGCATCTTGGCCTAGTGTCGATTCCATTGCAGCACAGCGCTTCCGCAACGCAACTGAGTTCAATCATCGCCGAGGCGCAGCCGAGGGTTCTCTCGGTCAGTGCGGCCTATCTGGACCTCGCCGTCGAGGCCGCACTGGACGCCACCGGACTGAGCCGCGTCGTCGTCTTCGACTACCGCCCCGAATCCGACGCGCACCGCGCCGGTCTCGAGCAGGCGCAGCGGCGCCTACGGCGGGCAGGCATGTCGACGGTGGTCGGCACGCTCGTCGACGATGCCGCCCGCGGCGCGACCCTGCCTGCCGAACCGTTGTACACCGCAGGCGACGATCAGCGGCTGGCGATGATCTTCTACACCTCGGGAAGCACCGGCACGCCAAAGGGTGCGATGTACACCGAGGCGATGGTGTGCAAGCTGTGGACGCAGTCGTTCACGTCCCAACTGGAGACGCCGGTCATCAGCGTCAACTTCATGCCACTCAACCACGTCGGCGGCCGGGTGGCCCTCGGGTCGTCATTCGTCGCGGGCGGTACCAACTACTTCGTCGCCGAACCCGACTTGTCCACGCTGTTCGAGGATTGGACGCTGGTGCGCCCCACCGAGATGGCGTTGGTTCCGCGGGTGGTCGACATGCTGTTTGCGCGCTACCGCGCCGCAGTGGACCGGCGCGTCGATGCGGGGTTCGACGGTGCGGACGCCGAGGCCGAGGCGGCGACAGAGCTACGTGAACAGGTGTTGGGCGGCCGCCTGCTCGGCGGGTTCGTCGCCACCGCGCCTCTGGCCCGCGAGATGCAGGACTTCGTGGAGTCGAGTCTTGACGTTCATCTGGTGGACGGCTACGGCATGACCGAGGTCGGGGGAGTGTCCAACGACGGCATCATCGTGCGGCCTCCGGTCATCGACTACAAGCTCGTCGACGTTCCCGAGCTGGGCTACTTCCGCACCGACAAGCCTTATCCGCGTGGTGAATTGCTGATCAAGTCGGAGACCTCGTCGCCGGGCTACTACAAGCGGCCGGAGGTGACGGCGGAGGTGTTCGACGCCGACGGCTACTATCACACCGGTGACGTCGTAGCCGAGACAGCGCCCGACCAGATCGAGTACGTCGACCGGCGCAACAACGTGATGAAGTTGGCCCAAGGCGAGTTCGTGGCGGTCTCGCGGCTGGAAACCGTTTTCGCCGGAGCACCGCTGGTGCGGCAGATCTTCGTGTACGGCAACAGCGAACGGTCGAACCTCCTGGCAGTCGTCGTGCCCACCGCCGACGCCCTGCGCACCTACGCGGGCGATCCCGACGCGCTCAAGGCGGCCCTGCACAGGACGCTTCAGCGGAGCGGAGCCGTTGCCGAGTTGCAGTCCTACGAGATCCCCGCGGACATCCTGGTGGAGACCGAGCCCTTCAGCTCAGACAACGGCCTGCTCTCCGGTGTCGGCAAGGTACTGCGGCCGAAACTGAAGGCGCACTACGGTGAACGACTCGAGCAGTTGTACACCGATCTGGCCGAAGCGCGGGTAGACGAACTGCGTGCGCTGCGCGAGGCCGCGGTCGATCAGCCCGTCGCCGACACCGTCGTCCTGGCCGCGCAGGCACTGCTCGGCTTGGGCACCGACGAAGTCAACGGTGATGCGCACTTCGTCGACCTCGGTGGTGACTCGCTGTCGGCGCTCACCTATTCCAATCTGCTGCAGGAGATCTTCGGCGTGGAGGTGCCGGTGGGTGTCATCATCGGCCCGGCGGCAGCGCTGTCGGACCTCGCCATCTACATCGAGTCGGAGAAGGCGTCAGGGGCCAAGCGGCCCACCTTCGGTACCGTGCACGGCTCCGACGCCGCGGAGGTGCGGGCAAGCGACCTCACCCTCGACAAGTTCATCGACACCGCCACCTTGGCTGCCGCGAAGACGCTGGCGCGCGATACCACTTCGGCACATTCCACGGTCGCTTCGCTCCTGCCCTCCGGTGGCATTCCCCGGGTCGCTTCGCTCCTGCCCTCCGGTGGCATTCCCCGGGTCGCTTCGCTCCTGCCCTCCGGTGGCATTCCCCGGGTCGCTTCGCTCCCGCCCTCCGGTGGCCCGCAGACCGTTCTGCTCACCGGCGCCAACGGCTATCTCGGACGATTCCTTGCACTGGAATGGCTGCAGCGGCTGTCGCAGACGGGCGGAAAGCTGATCGCCGTCATCCGGGGCGCCGACACCGACGCAGCACGAGCCCGTCTGGAGGCGGTCTTCGACAGTGGCGACCCGCAACTTCTGGCACGGTTTCGTGCGCTGGCCGCCGAGCACCTCGAGGTCATCCCGGGAGACATCGGTGAGCCGAACCTCGGTCTGGACGATGCGACGTGGCGCCAGCTGGCGCAGCGCGTCGACCTGATCGTGCACCCGGCGGCATTGGTCAACCACGTACTGCCCTACCGACAGATGTTCGGTCCCAACGTCGTTGGCACCGCGGAAGTCATCCGTCTGGCGATCACAGCCCGCATCAAGCCGGTGACGTACCTGTCGACCGTGTCGGTGTCCATGACCGTCGATCCACACGTGTTCTCCGAGGACGGCGACATCCGCACCATCAGCCCGGTGCGCGCTCTCGACGCCGGCTACGCCAGCGGCTACGGAAACAGCAAGTGGGCGGGCGAGGTCCTGCTGCGCGAGGCCCACGATCTGTGCGGCCTGCCGGTCGCGGTCTTCCGCTCGGACATGATCCTGGCGCACCGCACGCTGATCGGGCAGCTCAATGTGCCCGATGCCTTCACCCGGTTGATGTTCAGCCTGCTGAAGACGGGTATCGCCCCGCGCTCGTTCTATCGGCTCGATGCCGACGGAAACCCGCAGCGGGCCCACTACCCCGGGCTTCCCGCCGATTTCGTCGCGGAATCGATCGCCACCCTCGGCGGCCGGACCACGACCGGCTTCCGCTCGTTCGACGTGATGAATCCACACGACGACGGCATCTCACTCGACGTGTTCGTCGACTGGCTCACCGCGGCCGGGCACCCCATCACGCGGATCGACTCCTACCCGGATTGGTTCGGGCGCTTCGAAACCGCGCTGAAAGGCATTGCCGGATGCGCAACGCCAACAATCGGTGCTCCCTCTGCTGGACGTCTACCGGGTTCCACAGCCGCCGCTGCTCGGCGCGACTGCCCCGACCGAGGTGTACCAGGCCGCGGTGCGGGCGGCCGGCATCGGCGCCGACCACGACATCCCGCATCTCGCCCCTGCGCTGATCGAGAAGTACGTCAGCGACCTCGAGGAACTGGGGGTTCTGTAGCGGCCCTCAGCGGCCCTCGTCCTCCTCCTCGTACACCCGCGCTGCGTACAACTCCAACGCCTCGCCGCACTCGTCGAGTGCTCGAGCGGCTTCGGCGCGTTTCGGTGCTCCGTAGGCGTCGCGTGCCTCCACCTTTTCGTACCAGCTGCGCAGCTTGGCCAGCTCGACCTCGTTCTCCTCGAGCTCTCCGTAGGTGAAATGAGTTGCCGCATACTCCTTTTCGAGACCGGCGTGGAAGTCGACGCACTTGTCGAGGATCTCGTCGTACTCGCTGTCCCTGGCCGCCTCGAACAGTGCCACCACGTCCTGCCCACCCGCTACCGCCGAGCACGTCAGCAGCACCGCAGAGCCGTCCATGTCGAGGATCTCGCGCCGCAGCTTGCGAAGCGCACGCTCCGCGCCGTCGCGGGCGGGGAGGGCGGCAGCCGAGTTCTGCAGATAGACGGCACCGAGCGCCTTCAACCGTCGCCACACGGTGGCGCGCAGCCGCGTTGGCTCGGCCGGTATCCGATAGACCAGCAACAACCATTTCTCGTCGTCGGGTCCGGCCGTGGTCATCGGTTCAGTGTGCCCGACCGAGCGCTCAGCCGGTCGCACCACGGCCTGGTGCCGGATGTGTTGGTAGACCACCTCGCCAGCGCGGGCAAGCAGATCGCGTACTGCCGGGCAGCGTCGTCGGACCGCGCAACGCGGTCGACGAGCTCGTCAAGAGCTGCCGCTACTGCCGATCGCTGAGGCTGTCGTCGTTGCGCGCGGTGAGTCGCGCAGCGGACTCGCCATCGGCGTCACCCGTGTTGACCACGCCTACGGGTTCGATCAGCATGGCGGCGACTTCACCATTGGCGAGCGGGCAGTGCTCGACACCGCGGGGTACGACGTAGAGCTGGCCAGGTCCGAGCGTCACCGCGCCGTCGCGCAGTTGGATGGTCAGGGTGCCGTCGATGACCAGGAAGAGCTCGTCGGTATCCGCGTGGCTGTGCCAGACGAACTCGCCTTGCAGCTTGACCACTTTGATCTCGTAGTCGTTGAGCCGCGCAATGACCTTGGGCGACCAGTGATCGGTGAACTGCGCGAGCTTGGCGCCCAGATCGACGGGTTGAGATGGCATTACTCCAGTGTGCGCCGAGCCTTGCGATCGCCGACGTCCTGCAGGCCCTTCTCGGGAAAGATGCTGCACAGCAGGTTATTCGGTGCTCCATCGACTGGTCGTCGACGCCGGCGTGCCGCCACGACGGCGTGAGGCCCCGGGTTCTCCTGATCTTCGAGGGAACGCCGCGAGGACCGGCGCATCGGGTTCCGCCGGTTTGCTGCTCACCTGAATTGTCAGTCGCGACAATTCGCGCCGCCGTTGTGCAAGGCTGACAGCGACGATGGTCGCCCCAATCTTGATGAGGGAGTTGCGCATGGTGATCTCTGGACGCACGGCCCGCAACGGCATGGTGAAACTGATGGGAACCGGGGCAATGGCCGGCGCGATGCTGTTCGGGAGCGTCGCACTGGCGTTCGCTGAACCGCCGCCCGCCCCGCCGCCACCGAACTGCACGGCGGCCGATCTGGCGGTGGCGTCGGGCACCGTCGGGACGGTGATGGGGGACTACCTGTTCAGCCATCCGGACGTCAACGACTTCTTCACCAGCCTTCGCGGGCTGCCGAACGAGGAGATCCGTGGCCGCGTCCAGACCTACATGGACGCCCACCCGCAGACAGAGTCCGAGATCAACGGGATCCGTCAGCCGCTCACCGATCTGCGGAACCGTTGTGATGTCGTCGGACCGCTGGGGACCTAGGTGAAGGAGATGCGCACGATGACTCATCGGACCCGGTCGTGGACCGTCGCCGCGGCCACCTTCTTGGCGATCTCCGCCATCCCCGGCGCCATCGTCACCTTCGCACTTCCCGGCGTCGCCAACGCCGACGTGTGCGCCAGCGCGGGCCGACGGGTACAGGTCAGCGGCTGCGCGAACATCGCCGACGCCGTCGCGCCCTACGTTCCGCCGCCCGCGTACTACGCCCCCATGCCGTACGACCCGCCCCCGCCCCCGAATGTCACCGGCTGCGTGAGCTACAACGGCAGATGGGTCAACGCCGCCGGGTGCAATTAGGTTTCTCCCGTAGACGTCCCACATGGCAGGCTTGGAGTCGCCATGAGACCCACTTTCCGCCGCGTAGACATTGGGCTTGCCGCATCGCTCGCCTTCCCGTCGCAGACTCAGGCGGCGACGTTTCAGTCCGACCAGGGGGCGCAAAGCCATACCCAGGCTGTCCGCAATGGCTGAGCCGATCGAGGACGAAGCGGCACGCACCGCGCGGCTGCTCGATGCCCAGGACAAGGCCGCCGAACTGTTCGCCCAGATCGAGCAGCGTGAACTGATCGTTCCCGGAGTCACGGAGCGAGCGGCCAGCGACGCCATCCGCGACCTTGCGGCCGACTTGTTCGGCATGGACCGGCACTGGCACAAGCGCATCGTCCGGGCCGGCCCGAACACATTGCAGCCCTATGACGAGAACCCGCCCGATCGGATCATCGCTGACGACGACGTGGTGTTCTGTGACTTCGGGCCCATCTTCGAGGGCTGGGAGGCCGACTTCGGACGCACCTTCGTGCTGGGCGACGACTCCGTCAAGCACCGGCTGCGCGACGACCTGCCCATCGTGTGGCGGGCCGGCCGGGACTTCTTCGAGGCGCACCCCGAGGTGACGGGCGAGCAATTGTTCGACCACGTGGTGCAGCTCAGCGAAAGGTCCGGCTGGGAGTTCGGCGGCACCATCGCCGGGCACCTGGTCGGCGAGTTCCCGCACGTGAAGATCGCAGGCGACGACATCGAGTCGTACATCGCGCCCGGCTCCGATCAGCCGATGCGTCGACTGGACCGGACAGGCAAACAATGCCACTGGATCCTCGAGGTGCACCTGGTCGACCGGGGGCGTCAGATCGGCGGCTTCTACGAGGAACTGCTCGATATCGGCAGGCCGATGTCTTCCGATGCGTAAGCTGCTATTGCCTTGGCGGGCAAGAAGTTCGGGTCCGCGGCCCAAATCGTCTCCGGCATAGAGTTTTTCGGCGCAGGCGTCACGTCGTGCGCTGGAAGCAGCGCCGATGAACGGGCAGCCGATTGGTCCCGTTGACGGGATGGGGTCGGCGAATGAGGGGCGGGCGCTGCTGCTTAACGCTGGGGCTGGGCCCCCTCATCGCCTGGCACTGGACGTCTGGCTCCAGCCACGCCTGTGTCCACTGCCTGGTCTAGGGTGAACGGCGCATGCGCCGCTCGTGTCATCGTCGGGTAATTGGTCATGGGACGACGTCACCGGGTGGTCGGCATCAGCTGCCGCTTGGTGAGTCAGCGGCTGACAGCGGCTGTTCTCGTTCCGACCTGGCTAGTCATCTAACCTCTTCCACGCTAACAAATCACAGCGTCCAAGGTGCGGCCTCGACCGACACGGTCGATTCGCCTGTCGGTGGCAGGTGTTTGCCGAAGAAGTGCGATATTTGCCAGTTTGCAGGCAGCGGACCTCGGATCCCATTCAAAGGTGCTAGCGGGCATAATCTTTCACAGGCAAAGTGTTGAACGTCGCCATCACATGGAAGGGAATGCAGATTGGCGCTCAAGACCGACATCCGCGGGATGAGTCACACCTATCCGGACCACTTCGTGGTGGGGCGGGAGAAGGTGCGCGAGTACGACGTCGGTCTGGAGACCATGCAGATCGTGCAGGTCGACCAGCGGTTCCTCTTTGCCGGCCGGTGCGGGCCGGTGACAAGCTCTGGGCCAGGGTGGACATCCATTCCGTCGACGAGCGCTTCGGTGCCGACATCGTCGTCACCAGAAACGTCTGCACCGACGAGAACGGTGACATCGTCATGGAGGCCTACACCACGCTGATGGGACAGCAGGGCGAGAACTCCGCGCGCATCGACTGGACTTAGGCCGCAGGCGGTGGCGCCGTCGATCAGCTGTACGCGCCGTTGATCACCGGTTGGTTGATCATCCCCGCCTCGACACCCCAATTGGTCATGATCGTGCGGTATTCGCCGGTGGCGATCAGGTGCATCACGGCCTGCCGGAGCGACTCGGCCAACGGTGACCCCTTGGCGACCGGCCAGCCGTACGGCGCGGCGTCGAAGATCTCGCCTGCCGGCTCGAGGGCGCCGTCGCTCCGGTTCACGGCGTAACCCGTCACCGGCGAATCGGCCGACATGGCGTCGACGTCGCCCGCGGTCAGCGCGGCCGTGACGTCGTCCTGGCTGACGTAGTCGATCGCGACGATCGGTGGCGAGCCCACCGCGACGCAGGCCTTGCTCTTCACGGGAAGCTCCTCGGTGTCCTGGATGGTCCGGGAGTGCACGCCGACCCGTAGCCCGCATGCATTGTTCGGATTCACCGTCGTCACCGGCACGCTGAGCCCACTGGGTGCCCGCCTGGAAGTACGTCACGAAGTCGACGGACGCCTCCCGCTCCTTGGTGTCGGTGAACGATGACAGTCCCACGTTGAAGGCGTTGCCCTGCACCGAGGGGATGATGCTCTCGAAGGCCGTCTCCCGATATTCGACCTCGAGCCCGAGTGTCCGCGCAACGGCGTTCATCAGGTCGACGTCGAAGCCGGTGAGGTTGCCGTCGGCATCCCTGAACTCGGCAGGCGTATACGGCTCGTTGATTCCGACCACCAACTTTCCCGTCGCCCTGATGGCCGCGGGCACGGTGGCGGCGATGGCGGCGGGGTCGCCGAGCGCCGGGGCGGGTGATGTCTCCGACGGACCGGAGGTGGTCGAACGCGCGGTGCTACTGGCGTTGTGCCATTCCGAATCGTTTGACGCACTGCGCATTTGCCAGGTCACCAACGCCGCGATGATGACGCCGACGAGGGCAGCCGACGACAGCGCGAGCGTGCTGAGCCTGCGAGGGTGGCGCGTCCGCAGCGGGTGCGGCTTGGAGTGTGCGGCACGTCGCACCGGCTGGACGGCCCTTGCGGCTTCGGCGAGTTCGCCCGCCGTCTGATAACGCTGGTCGGGTTCCTTCGCCATGCCCTTGGCGATGACGTCGTCGAAACCCTTGGGCAGGGCCGGGTTCGTTGCCGACGGGCGTGGTGGTGGGGTCACCAGGTGGCCCGCGAGCTGCTGTTCGAGACTGTCACCGGAGTACGGTCGCTGTCCCGTCAGGCATTCGTGCAACACGCACGTCAGCGCGTAGACATCGGAACGCGGGTCGCTCTGCCCACTCTTGAACCGTTCCGGTGCCATGTATGCCATCGTGCCCAGAGTGCTTCCCACACTGGTCAATCCGGTCTGGCTGGTGGTCCTGGCGATGCCGAAGTCAATCAGGTACACGAAGTCGCGAGCCGCGACGAAGATGTTCGACGGCTTCACGTCCCGGTGCACCAGGTCGACCGCATGCGCCGCATCCAGCGCTGCCGCCACCTGTTCCACGATCGTCACGGCCCGCTCTGGGGTGAGTGGTCCGGCCGCCTCGGATAGCACGGTGCCGAGATCCTTGCCGTCGATCAACCGCATGTCGAGGTAGAGCTGGCCGTCGATCTCGCCGTAGCCGTGGATGGGAACGACGTGCGGATCACTCAGGCCGGCCGCGGCGTGCGCTTCCCGCCGAAACCGTTGCTGGAAGACGGGGTCACCGGCGAGGTGAGAGGGCAGGACCTTGAGCGCGACGATGCGGTCGGTGACGGTGTCATGGGCTCGGAACACCTGACCCATCCCGCCCCGGCCCAACAGTTCCAGCAACTGGTAGTGCCCGAACGGCGTGGCATCCAACGGCTGCTCCTTGACGCCCTCGAACCGTGCATTGACGTCGAAATGCTAAAGCAGGTTCGCTGGAAATGCCCGGATACACCAGTTTCCCGCGGTCGCGGGCACCGCTGAGAACCTCGCCGACGCAGGTCGTCGGCGCTAGTGGGACCTTCGTGACACGATCGCACAATGGCCGGTTCACCTGATCCGTCGTCCTCCGACTCGGTGGACGACTCGGGGATGGCGGGCGTTCCGGTTACCGCACCGCCGCTGCCGGGGCCCGTGTTCACCCACCAGCACTGGGCCGATCTCACCTTCCTGCACTGGCCCGTGGCCCCCGCGTCGGTCGCGCACCTATTCCCTGCCGGGTCGCGACCCGACGTCTTCGCCGACGGCAGAACGTACGTCGGGCTGGTGCCGTTCGCCATGAGCGATGTGTCGCTGGTGATTTCGCGGCCAATCCCATACTTCGGCCGGTTCCTGGAGACCAACGTCCGGCTGTACTCGACCGACGACGACGGCCGCCATGGCGTGCTCTTCCGGTCTTTGGAGACGACGCGGCTGGCGGTGGTCCCGGTGACCAGGATCGGTCTCGGCACGCCCTATGCGTGGGCCAGGATGCGACTCGTCCGACATGGCGACCGGATCGCCTACGACAGCGTGCGTCGCTGGCCGCACCGCGGGCTGCGGAGCCGGCTGACCGTCGAGATCGGCGAGCCCGTCGACCCGACGCCGCTGGAGGTGTGGCTCACCGCACGGTGGGGCGCCCACACCCGGAAGGCAGGCCGCACCTGGTGGGTGCCGAACGAGCACGTCCCGTTCCCGCTGCACGCCGCCGACGTCGTCGACCTGGCCGACGAGTTGGTGGCCGCGGGCGGCGTGCGTCTTGCCGGTGAGCGTCTGCGTCCGCTGTACTCGCCCGGCGTGTGCGCCCGCTTCGGCAGGCCGTCCGTGGTGCGGTAGGCCGGCCCGTTCATGGCCAGCAGGTGAACACGCTGCAACCAAGAGGCTCGTGGGTTGGCTGCGGGCCGTGCGACCCGAGATGATGGACGAGATGAATGCGTTCGTGTCGGTGTACGTCGATATGGCGGCGCGGGCGAATGACGTCCACGTCGCCGTCACAGAGCTGCCCCTGCCCGATGGCGTGCTCGAGGTCAAGATCGACGGCAATACGGTCACGGACACGTTCGGCTGTCGCATCGCGATCGATTTGATGGGCACCTTCGACGAACGCACCGAGGGCCTGGCCATCGCCAGGGCTTATGCCGCCGATTTGTCGGCCGCCCTCGGCGTACCGGTGTTCGCCTTCCACGATCTGCTGCGGCGCGACTACCCGGCGAGTTGACGCCGCTACCGCAGATCTCCCCGGGCTCTGGCGGCGTCCAGCGCCGCTTCGATCTCGCACCACGTGCGCCGCACGATCTCGGATGCCGGCAACAGGTCGGAGATCCGGAACGACACCTGACCCGTGTTGGCGACGCTGGCGTCCATGTCGCCGTCGAAGTACAGCCGGGTGACCCCGCCGAGCACCGGCGCATCCGAGCAGCAACGTGCCGTCGTCGTTCGCCGCCACGATGGCGTTCTTGCAATCGTGCGGTGAAGAGGGCGGGATCGCCCGCAGAGGTGAACACGTGACGCACCTGCGCCGCGGCCAACACTTCGACGATCGACGGATCCTTGATGGCAGTGCGTTGCCGATGGAATCGCCTTGCTCGGTTCGGGTCGACTCTGGTCCTGATCGGTCTGGTGTTGCTCCATCAGGGGATTCGCGGTGTGTGACGGTGCCATTGGGGTGAAGGCGAAACCGCGAATCTTCGCATCACCGGGGTGGAGCCTTGCCTAAGGAAACGCATAGATTGCGAATCGTTACCAGATCTTGTTGTTAACGAGTCTGGAGTGAAAGAGGGTTTCAAAGGTGACTCGAGTGCCAGAAGTGCACTCATGAGCACGCAACGGAAGAAGTAATCGCAGATGACCTCTTGCACATCGACGTTCCGAATGGCGGCCGTGGCGCTTGGCATTGCCGCGGCGGCCGCGGCCACCGTCGCACCCGCAAGCGCCGATGACGGAAATGACGCCTTCCTCAATGCGCTCAACAAGGCCGGGGTGCAGTACGGAGATTCGAACGCCGTCACGGAACTGGGTAAGACGATCTGCCCGATGCTGGCCAAGCCCGGCGGGAACTTCGCGCAGGCGGCCTCCACCGTCAGCGGCAAGAGCGTGATCTCGCCCGCCATGACGGGACTGTTCACCACGATCGCCATCCAGGCGTACTGCCCGACGATGATCAATCAAATGGCCAATGGCGACTTCTCGGGAATCGGGAACTTCGCGGGGCTCGGCAACTTCGCCGGACTTCCGCAGATACCCGGCATGCCGGGCGTGCCCGGCTTCTGAGCCGCAGTCAGCGGCGCTCGGCCGGCAGGGGCTGCCACGCGGGAGAACGCCCGAGGTGCAACAGGATTCGGTCGAGGCCTGTTGCGGATTCGACGCCGTCGACGGCCGGCTGAAACGGGGCGCCCGCAGAGGCGCGGAACTCTCCGTCGGGTACGGCGAGGGCCACCGGGAGGGCGGCGGCGATCACGTGGTCCGGCAGCTCGAGTGGTGCGCCGATGGTGCGGGCGACGTCCCAGCCGTGCACGACGTAGTCGACGAAGTGGAAGCCGACGGCCATCTCGCCGGGAAACGTTGCCCCAGGACCGAATTCGGGTAGGGAGAACTGCGCGGTGAGGGCGTCGTCCCCGGCGAACGCATCGAGCACGTCGGCGGCCGCGGCCGCATGGGTGCCGCCAGGATCGCGCGAGACGGCGTCGATTACGGACGCGGGATCCCACGCCGCGAGGTCGGCACCGTGGCCGCGCGCCGATGCGGCGAAGCCATGATGCTGCACCGTCATGTGCGCCAGTAGGTCGCCGAGATGCCAACCGGCGCAGGGGGTTGGCCGGTTCAGATCCCCTACCGTTACCGCCGAGACGACGTCGACGGAGGCGAGGACCGCGATGTGGTGGGCGGCCCGGAGGGCGGAAATGGTATCCATGTGTAGATCGTAAGCAATCGCTTACGATCTGTCGAGGATTATCATCGGCCGGTGGCGCGGCGCAGAGACCTTGCGGCGATGCTCGCACCCCTGATCCGGGAGTTGGTCGCGGCCGAGCGGCCGGTGCTCGACGCGCACGGGCTGTCGATGTGGGGCTACAGCGTGCTCGTCGCGCTCGACCGGTCGCCGGTGCGCACGCAGGCCGCGCTCGCCGAGGCGATCGGTGCGGACAAGACGCGCATCATCCCGATCCTCGACGAATTGCAGGAGCAGGGGTTCATCGAGCGGCGCCCAGACCCCGACGACCGTCGTGTCCGCCTGCTGGCAGCCACCGACGCAGGTCGCGACGTGAAGGACGCCGTGCAGGCCGCGATACAGCGCGGTGAGGAGCGCTGGCTCGGCACGCTCACATCCAGTGACCGGGCCGCATTCCTGCGGGTGCTCGACCAGTTGACCGAGGAACCGGACTGACCGCAGCACGGGCCGCGTCGAACGGCCTGGCATCCTGTGGTGATGGCCAAACCGCCCACGGGCAAGGACGACCTCGCCCCGCACTTCGACGACATCCAGGCCCACTACGACATCTCCGATGACTTCTATCGGCTGTTCCTCGACCCGACGCAGACCTACAGCTGTGCCTACTTCGAGCGCGACGACATGACCCTGGAAGAAGCTCAGCTCGCCAAGATCGACCTCGCCCTGGGCAAGCTGGGTCTCGAGCCGGGGATGACGCTGCTCGACGTGGGCTGCGGTTGGGGCGCGACGATGCTTCGGGCGATCGAGCGCTACGACGTCAACGTGGTGGGACTCACGCTGAGCAAGAACCAGGCCGAGCACGTCGAGCGGTCGTTCGCGACGTCTGACAGCCCGCGGTCGAAGCGGATACTTCTGCAGGGGTGGGAGCAGTTCGGCGAGCCGGTCGATCGCATCGTCAGCATCGGCGCGTTCGAGCACTTCGGCCACGAACGTTACGAAGCGTTCTTCACCATGGCCAACGACGCTCTGCCCGATGACGGAATCATGTTGCTGCACACCATCACCGGGCTGCATCCCAACGAGATGGCCGAGCGTGGCATGCCGCTGACGTTCGAGTTCGCCCGGTTCCTCAAGTTCATCCTGACCGAGATCTTCCCCGGTGGGCGGCTGCCGTCGATACCGATGGTGGAGGAGCGTGCAGTGGCAGGTGGGTTCCAGGTGACCAGGGTCCAGTCGTTGCAGCCGCACTACGCCAAGACCCTCGACCTGTGGGCAGCGGCGCTTTCGGCCCGCGAAGACGACGCCGTCGCGATTCAGTCGCGTGAGGTGTTCGACCGCTACATGCGGTACCTCACCGGATGCGCCGACATGTTCCGCGTCGGCTACATCGACGTCAATCAGTTCACCCTGGAGAAGTGAGACCTACTCGGCAAGGCTCTTGCTGAAGAAGACCCGCCGGTACCCGTCCTCGATGGCGCGGCCCGTCTCGCGGTACCCGTGCCGCGGGTAGTAGACCAGGTTCTCGGTCATCGCCTCGTTCGTGCACAACCGCACCTCGGTGAGCCCCTGCTCGATCGCGTCGCGCTCCGCCCGCTGCAGCAGTCGGCGGCCGTGACCGCCGCCCTGTGCGCCAGATGCCACCGCGATGCTGTCCAGCAGGAGGTGGTCACCGTGGGGCTTGGTGACGAGCACCGCGACGATCGCGTGCCGGCCCTCGAGCACCCAGATCCGAGACTCGTCGAGTAGCTCGGCGTAGTCGGCGATCATCGGGGCTGGCGGCTTCCCGATGCGTTCGACGTACTTGCCGAATGCGTCCGTGACGAGCGCCTCGATGGCGCCGACGTCATCCTTGGTGGCGCGCCGCAGCAGGTGCTCGTCCATCCGCGGGAGCCTAGTCGGCGGGGCCGGGAGCCGCGGGAATTCGATTGCTACGTCCACGATTCCGGCGACGGCCAGGCTAGGCCGCGTTGGTGGCAGGCGATTCGTGATCGGTGGACTCGCCGGCCGTCGTCCCGGCGGTCCCCGTGGATGCCGTGGTTCCCGTGGTCGTGGTTCCGGTGGTTCCGGTGGTTCCGGTGGTGGTGGTCGACGTGGAGGTGCCCGTCGCGCTGGCGGGGGAGTCGTCGGTGGTGGTGCCGCCCGGCATCACCTTGTTGCCGTCGGACGTGACGGTCGGATGCAGTCCGTCGCCTGGCGTATTCGACGTCGAGGTGGTCGAGGTGGTCGAGGTCGAGATCGAGGTGGTCGAGGTGGACGTGGTCGAGGGAATCGGCGTGGACGTGGGAGTCGGCGTCGCCGTCGGCTGCTCCGAGGATTCCGCCGGGGTGTCGTCGATCTTGGCGAGGGGCTGGGGCTCGGGGTGGGGCTCCGGGACGATCGCCAACCGAGCCTGACTGTTCTGAACCTCGGGAGCTCGCAAGGGGACAGGGGGCGAGGGTGCGGGCACCAGGGTGCCGTGCGGGTCGGGCAGCGTGATCGCCGTCTGCCCGCCGTTGAGCAGGTTCGTCGCCCCCTGCGTCAATGCGCCCGGCAGCCCGGCGAGGGCCTCGAGGATCTTTGCCGGCGGGGTGATGAACGAGAACGGCGTCGGTGTCGCCGGGTCGGCATTGACCCTGTCGGTATAGCCCATGTCGATGACGAGCCGCAGCAGCGGCTCGACGGCACTCAACACGGGTTCGGTCAAGGGCGTCAGGAACATCAGTCCAGAGAGCTCGCGCACCGGACCCAGCAGTGGAAGGTGCGTGGCGTAGTAGAGGACGTAGGTGTCGGTGCTGCCCTGGGCGGTGTTGTGAACGGTCGTCACGTACGCCGGACTGGTGCCGGCCAAGAGCGGGTCGTAGAACGCGTCCGGGTGGCCGTAGCGAATGGCGAGAAGGGAATTCGCGATCGCGAGCGGATTGAAGTAAGCAGGGAAGTCCGCGTACATGTCGTATTCGCGTGCCACGTACGTGGTGTCGTAGCGCGTCGCCTGCCCGACCCCCATCGCGTCGGTGATGGTGGGAATGGCGATGCCGGGGAACCGGCCGTAGAGGCCGCCGTTGCCCGCGAACGGAGAGGCGATCTGCAGGAAGCTGAGTTGGGTGTTCGACGGCGCGAACTTCGGGTCCATCGCCTGTAGGTTCCGGCGTTCCTTCTCGGCGATCAACGTGCCCTCCGAGTACCCGGCGACGATCAGGTACTCCTCGGTGAACCTGTCGATGATGGCCTCGTGCATGACGGGCAGACCGATCTCGCGGCTGTCCTGGAGGTTGATGGTCGCCGGGTACTCCACGCCGTAGTAGTCGTAATCGTCCGGCACCACCATCCTGGTGAGCTTGTCCGGTACTCGCGCGCTCATCGGATCGCCCTGGCCGCCCGCACCGATCACGGTGTTGCTGAGCTGGACCATGAAGTTGGCTGCGCTGATGTTGGTGGCGTGTCCCAGCACCAGTGCACTCGAGATTCCCGCCGCCGCGACGCCGGCCAGAGCTGCCTTGCGAGCACGGCGCTTCTTGGCTGGCCCGTACTTTGCCACGGGCATTCCGTCGTTCCCCAGTCGCGCGCCAGTGCGCATGCTCGGACATTAACGCGGAGCAGGCATCTTCGTGGCCAAATCGACGCCGTCGGTCGACTTGGCCTTCGTTAGCTGTAAATGCAAAGCGGCGGCGCCCCGAATGGGGCGCCGCCGCGTCGGATGCTGTCAGAACACCTGAACTACGGGCAGGTGATCTCCAGCTCGAAGGGCTTGGTGACGGGAGCCATCGGGTTCGCCATGTCGACGCCCGTCGCGCTTCCGCTGATCTTGTAGGTGTTGCCGTCCTTCTCCACCTTGGCCTCGCCCTGCCCCGTGCCCTGCTGGTAGCCGAGGACGACGCCGTTGACGTTGCCAAGGCCCACCGATTGCACCGCTGGCGAATCTCCCTCGCTGACCACGGCCGCGATGCCGGTGGTCGCCTCGCCGATCGCGATGTTCACGTTCCCGCCCATCGAGGCGCAGACGACGGTGCCATTCACCTGCTGATCCTGGCCGTCGATGGTGACCTTCGTGCCGCCAGGCGCCGCGGTCGCACTCGCCGACGCCGTGGCGGACGCGGATTCGGACGCGGAGCTCGAGCTTTCCGACGAGCTCGCAGAACTCGAGGACGTCGACGACTTGTCGCCCGAGGAACACCCTGACAGGCCGGCGATGACGATCGCCGCACTCCCTACTGCGACCAGCAACCCATGCTTCACGGGCGTTCTCCTCTTGTCAGCGTGACCCGTCAAGATCAGCGGATCATCACCCGTACTATGGCGTGCGCTTCGGCCCTGGTCATGCGATTGCCGAAAAACTGCTCTGTGGATCGGCTGACAGCGTGTCGCCGGTCCGCGAGCGCACGCCGCAAAACGGGTCATAGGGCAATAGTCGTGGTGTGGCAAACGGGTATGTTCGCGGCCATGCGGACATTGCGAACTCCAGACGAGCGGTTCAGCGAACTGCCTGAATTTGCTTACCGACCTGAATACCGCGAGATAGACGACGACGACGGTGGGCGTCTGCGGGTCGCATGGGTGGAACATGGGCCCGCTCACGCGGACCCGGTGCTGATGTTGCACGGGGAGCCGTCGTGGTCGTTTCTGTACCGCCGGATGATCCCGATCGTGGCCGCCGCCGGGTACCGGGTGGTGTGCCCGGATCTCATCGGTTTCGGCCGGTCCGACAAGCCGGCCGCGATCGCGGATCACACCTATGCGCGACACGTCGAGTGGATGCGCGCGTTCGCCTTCGACGTCCTCGACCTGAAGCGTGTGACGTTGGTCGGGCAGGACTGGGGTGGCCTGATCGGGCTGCGTTTGGCCGCCGAGCACCCGGACCGGTTCGCGCGCATCGTCGTCGCCAACACTGGCCTGCCCACCGGTGACCTCCCCATGCCGGACATCTGGTGGGAGTTCCGCCGGGCCATTCAGGGCATGCCCGAACTCGAGATCGGCAGATTCGTCCAGTCCGGTTGCGCCAGGCCCATGGCCGACGACGTGCGCGCGGGCTATGACGCCCCGTTCCCCGACGACTCCTACTGCGCAGGCCCACGGGCGATGCCGGGTCTGGTGCCGACGTCGCCCGACGATCCGGCGACGGCTGCGAACCGCTCGGCGTGGCAGGTGTTGCGTGAGAGCGCTACCCCGATGCTGGTGGCGTTCAGCGACGGCGATCCCATCACCGGTGCGATGGGGCCGGTCTTCCGCAACGAGATGCCCGGCGCGCAGGGTGGCGACCACCCGGTGATTCACGATGCGGGCCACTTCCTCCAGGAGGACGCAGGCGAGGACCTGGCCGAGGCGATCGTGCGGTTCCTGGCGTTGACCGACGTGTGAGCCGGCGGCGCCGAGAGCGGTCAGCGCCGCGACGGTCGGGACGACGCGCGTGGTGTGAGAATGTAACGCGGTGAGCGCACGGTCCAGGGAGTTCTTCGAGGTTGAGGCGGAGCTGCCGGGACGGTCCGGACGGGTCGGGCTGATCCACACGCCGCACGGCGACATCCGTACCCCCGCCTTCATCCCGGTTGGCACCAAGGCCACCGTCAAGGCCGTGCTGCCTGAGACCATGAAAGACCTTGGCGCCCAAGCTGTCCTGGCCAATGCCTACCACCTGTATCTGCAGCCGGGGCCCGACGTCGTTGACGAGGCGGGCGGTTTGGGCGCCTTCATGAACTGGCCGGGCCCCACCTACACCGACAGCGGCGGCTTTCAGGTGCTGTCGCTTGGTGCGGGGTTTCGCAAGGTGTTGTCGATGGATTCCGAGCGAGTGCAGGCCGACGACGTGATCGCCGAGGGCAAGGAGCGCCTCGCCCGCGTCGACTACGACGGCGTGACGTTCCGGTCGCATCTGGACGGGTCGACCCACCGGTTCACGCCGGAGGTGTCGATCGGCATTCAGCATCAGCTCGGCGCGGACGTCATCTTCGCGTTCGACGAGCTGACCACGTTGGTCAACACCCGCGGCTACCAGGAACAGTCCGTGCAGCGCACCCACGACTGGGCGGCCCGATGCCTGGCCGAGCACCGACTGCTGACCGCGGCCCGGCACGACAAGCCCTACCAGGCGTTGTTCGGCGTCGTGCAGGGCGCCCAATACGAGGACCTGAGACGTCAGGCGGCGCGGGGACTCACCGAGATCGTCGACGACGACGGTGGCGGCTTCGACGGCTACGGCATCGGCGGGGCGCTGGAGAAGCAGAACCTTGCGACCATCGTCGGTTGGGTGACCGACGAACTGCCCGACGACAAGCCTCGCCACCTGCTCGGCATCAGCGAACCCGACGACCTGTTCGCCGCCATCGCAGCGGGCGCGGACACGTTCGACTGCGTGTCACCGTCCCGGGTGGCCCGCAACGCCGCGGTGTACTCGGTGGCCGGCCGCTACAACATCAGCGGCGCCAGATACCGGCGGGACTTCACGCCGATCGATGCCGAATGCGACTGCTACACCTGCGCCAACTACACCCGTGCCTACCTTCACCACCTGATCAAGGCGAAGGAGATGCTGGCCTCGATGTTGTGCACGATTCACAACGAGCGCTTCGTGATTCGACTCGTCGACCAGATCCGCGAGTCCATCGTCGCGGCGGAGTTCGACGAGTTCCGTGAGCACGTGCTCGGGCGCTACTACGCCTCGTAGCGCCCCTTCTTGCACGCGTGCACAATAAGAGGATGACGACCACAGCGGAATCGCAAGGGTTGCTCGTGCAGCTGCTCGAGCCGAAAGAACCGCGCCGACCCCTACCCCGCCTACCGACGGATCCTCGAGGCCGGGCCGTTGCTGATGCCGGAGAGCAACCTCGTCGTGTTCTCCTCGTTCCAGGACTGCGGCGACGTGCTGCGACACCCGTCGTCGGCGAGTGACCGGCTCAAGTCCAACGTCGCGCAGCGCGAGATCGCCAACGGCGCCGAGCCGCGCCCGTTCGGTGAGCCGGGTTTCCTCTTCCTCGACCCGCCCGATCACACCCGGTTGCGCAAGCTCGCCCAGCAGGCCTTCGCGCCGAAACGGGTCAGGGCGCTCGAGGCCGACATCACGTCCATGGTCGATTCACTGCTCGACGACGTGGCAGCCGCCGGCCAGTTCGATGCGATCGAAGACCTGGCCCATCCGCTACCGGTCGCGGTGATCTGCCGGATGCTGGGTGTGCCGATCGAGGATGAGCCGGAGTTCAGCAGAGCGTCGGCGCTGCTCGCACAGGGACTCGACCCGTTCGTCACGTTCACCGGTGAGGTGCCCGACAACTTTGACGCCCGCATGAAGGCCGGGCACTGGCTGCGCGGGTACATCGCCGGCCTGGTCGAGGAGCGGCGGTCCGCCCCCCGGGAGGACCTGATCTCGGCGCTGATCGCGGCCGAGGAGGACGGCGACCAGCTGACCACCGGGGAGATCGTCGCGACCTGCAACCTGCTGTTGATCGCGGGCCACGAGACGACGGTGAACCTGATCGCCAACGCGATCCTGGTGATGCTGCGAGAGCCGCAGTATTGGTCCGAACTCGCCGGTGACCCCCAGCGCGCGCCGATGATCATCGAAGAGACGCTGCGGTACGACCCGCCGGTGCAGTTGATTGGGCGGACGGCTGCCGAGGAGATGACGATCGGAGTCGTGACCGGTGGGCAGAGCGAAGCGACCGGGGTCGTGACCGTGCCGAAGGGCGACACCATGATGCTGCTCATGGCCGCCGCACAGCGTGACCCTGCCGCCTTCGATCGACCCGACACCTTCGACCCGGGTCGAGAAACCATCCGGCACTTGGCATTCGGCCACGGCGTGCACTTCTGCCTCGGCGCACCACTGGCTCGGTTGGAGGCCAGGGTCGCGCTGTCTGCGGTGACCGCGCGCTTCCCGCAGGCGAAGCTGGCCGGCGAGCCGGTCTACAAGCCGAACGTCACGCTGCGGGGAATGGCCTCGCTTCCCGTCGCCCTCTAGCTTCCCAGCGGTTTCGGCGTGATCAGCGGCGCTCACCGCCTACAAGCAGGCCGAAGTCGCGGCGGGGATGGGTCGCGGCATGCCAACCGAGCTCACCGTCGAGCAGGCCGCCGCGCGGCTCAAGACCACGGACACCTTGGGGATGCCGCTCGGCCCAGGACAGCCGCCCGCGTTCCTGCGCGTGCTTGGCGAGCGCGATGACTGGGCGGATCTGCGCGTCTACGGCGCGCTGCTCGCGGTCGGTACCGAACTGTTCTCGCGACCGAACGTCCACTACCCGTCGGGCTTCTTCGGACCGCTCGAGCGTGCGCTTCGGGATTCCGGAGCCGACATCGGCTTCACGCCGGCGGACTTCCGACGCTTCGGTCCGCTGCTCGAACGGCAGGCGCCGCGCGTGATGACGACCGTCGCGACCCCGCCCGATGCCGACGGCTGGTGCTCCCTTTCGCTGCACGCGGGTGGCACGATCGGCGAGTTGCGCCGTGCGGGCGCCGATCCCGACACGTTGCTCGTCGTCGAGGTTCGGACTCGTATCCAAGGACTTTCGGGCTTGGTGAGGAGCACCGGAACGCCACGCGCTGCACGTCGACGAGATCGACGTCCTGGTGCGTCGACCGACGCACCGCTCGCGCTGCCAGAGGGCGAACCCACCGACGTCGACGACGCGATCGCGCGGCACACCGTTGACCTCATCCCGCGACCCTGCAGGTGGGCATCGGCTCGATCCCGAACCAGATCGCCACGCTATTGGCCAAGGGCGACGGCGGCGACTACGGGCTGCACAGCGAGATGTTCACCGACGGGTGCATGAAGCTGCATCGTGCGGGCAAGATCACCAATGCCCGCAAGGGCCAGTACGACGGGGTGAGCGTGACGACGTTCGCCTTCGGTTCCCCGGACCTCTACGCCTGGCTGGACGGCAACACCGACGTCGCGTTCCTGTCGGTCGAGATCGTCAACTCGCCCGAGGTGATCGGCGCCAACGACGACATGATCTCGATCAACGGCGCGCTCGCGACGGACATCCACGGCCAGGTCGTCGCCGACACCATCAATGGCAGCCAGTTCAGCGGAATCGGAGGTGCCGAGGACTTCGTGGCGGGCGCCGGGCTCGAGCTTTCGGACCGCTCCCTGATCTGCCTGCCGTCGACGTCTCCAAGGACGGCGAACTGCAGTCGCGGATCGTGCCGTGGTTCGGCCCCGGCGCGGTGATCACCACGCCGCGCCACCAGGTCGACGTGATCGTCACCGAGTACGGCGTCGCCGAACTCGAGGGCAAGACCGTGCAGGAGCGCGGCGAGGCGCTTGCGGCGGTCGCGCACCCTCAGTTCCGAGACGAACTGTTGGCGGCAGCAGAGCGGGCGTCGAAGGGCCGCTCGCCCGTCGCCCCCCTGGTGATTCGCCCCCTAGCGATTCGCGCACCCGCGCTCAGCGCGGTGTGGTGTGCGCAAATCACGCGGTCAGGGAGTCGATGACGGACTGCGCCGCACGCTCGCCCGCGTCGACCGCGCCCTCCATGTAGGCACTCCAATACGTTGCGGTATCGGTTGACGCCCAATGGATCACACCGATCGGCGCCGCAAGTGCCGGACCGTACGTGGTCCACACGTGCGGTCCGTGATTGGCGTTGTAGCACCCACGGGTCCACTGCCGATCCGACCATTCCCCGTCGACGTAGAACTCCGGACGAGCGGCCTTGCTGCCGAAGTGGCGAACCAGTTCGGCCGTCAGCGCGGTGCGGCGCTCGTCTTGAGGAAGTCGGCCGAAGGTGCGGGCCTGATCGCCCTCCAGGAACAGCAGGATGACACCGTGGTCGTCACCGGGGAGGCAAGTGTCGTTGGACATCCGGGCCGGGCCGACGTCCGAGATCAGCTGGCCGTTGAAACCGTCTGTGCGCCAGAATGGTTCGTCGTAGACGAAGAAGGCCTTCATGGCCGAACCGTTCGGCAGCCGCTGGGTGAGCTGATCGCGGACGCCGGAGAGCGGAGGGTCGTACATGATGCGCCCCGCGAGCGTCGGCGAAACGGCGACGATGACCCGGCGGCCGTGCGCCACCAGCCCGCCACGGCAGTGCACGGTGACGCTGTCGGCGGTGTGTTCGATGAGCTGCACCGGAACGTCGAGCACGATGTGGTCGGCGATCAGAGCCGCCAGTCGACGTGGGATCTCGCTGGTGCCGCCGATGAACCTGGTGGACTGCGCGCCGCCCTCGGATTCGGCGAAGAGGTCGGCCGTCACGCCACAGGTCTGAATGGTGAACAGCAGGTGCAGGAATGACACCTCGACGGTGGGCACCGCGAGAATGCCGACCGTGCAGATCTCCAACAGCGTGCGCGCAACGGGCGAAAGGTTCTGTTCGTCATACCATGTGCCCGCCGTGATCACGTCCCATTCGGCCGCGCGCGGCGCCAGCCACGGTGCCTCGACGGGAACTTCAGCGGCCAACTCGTCGAGGCGGCGCAGGACGCGCTCGAGCTCTGCCAATTCATCACTGAACCGGGCGCGAAACTGCCTCTCGCGCAACACGCCGGAGCCACCGAGGTCGTAGGACGTCTCGCCGTCGTCGTACTGGGCGAAGGTCTCCACCCCGAGTTCTGCCGCCAACCGGAACATCCGGTGATGCGTGTCGCCGATCCACTGCGCCCCGAGCTCGACCGGCACCCCTGGAAGCACTTCCTCGGTGAGGATGCGTCCACCGACACGCGAATCGGCCTCCAGGACCAGCGGTCGCAGACCCGCACCGAGCACACTTCGAGCGGCGATCATCCCCGACAAGCCGGCCCCGACGACGATGACGTCCGCTTCCACGCTCGCAGGCTGTGACATGGGCACACTGTCTCACACACCCAGCAGTGCGAGCGAAGGTCTCGCGACCAGTGTTCGAACCGCAGACACTCATCGACCAGTCGACCGTTCATTTTCCGGAGTACCGACGTCCGCGACGCTGAGGGCAGCCAGTTGTCCTCGCGATTGGATCTGAAGTTTTCGATAGACGTTGCGTAGATGCCACGCAACGGTATTGCGCGTGATGAACGACTGATCGGCAATTTCGCGGTTCGACATGCCCTGTGCGGCGAAATTCGCCACGAGCGCCTCTGCCGGAGTCAATGACTCGACGCCGGTGACTGCGGGCCGACGGGGTCGTGCCCCAGCGGCGACGAGTTCTCGACGTATTCGGGTCTCAAGACTCGATGCGCCGCACCGATGTGCCAGATCGAGGCTGATGGCGAGATGCGTTCGCGCGCTGGACCGCTGGCCGATGAGACGATAGGCGCGGCCGAGCCCGGCGTGCGCATAGGCGACCTGCAGCATGGCGTCAGAGCCATCGAGCACTGCGACTGCCTCCCCGAACGTGCGGCAGGCCTCATCGCCGGTCTCGGTAAGGGCGCGCCGGCGCAACGCAACTCCGAGCGCTACTGGTACGTCGAATCGGGAGGCGAGGCGGACTTCGTCGTCGAAGAGTTCTCTTGCCACTTCGTCTTCACCGCATCGATGTGCGATCACGCCGGCCAGCGATCGCCACGGCAAGGCCGAAGGATTGACCGGCGCCAGATGACCGACAAGAGCTTGCGCCGCTTGAAGATCTCGCCGCGCCCATCAAGGTCATTGCGCAGGAGGTGAAGCCGGCCGTGCGTGAGGTGGACGAAGGCGTCGATGACGGGGGCGGCCGGTGCGGTCAGCTGTCCGACCGCTCGCGCCATCACACAACCGGCCACCGCCAGCTCCCCGCGTTCTATCATGCAGTTGGCCAGTATGGCGAAAGCCGTTCGGGTATGCGCATTCTCACCGGGTGGCACGGCATCCATCGCGAACTGCGCGTCGACCGCCGCGTCGTCGATGCGGCCGCGCGCGTAGCCGACGAGTGACCGCACGATCGCCGCCTCCGCCGATGCCAGTCGGGCACCCGCCGTCGCGCGTCATCGACTGCCGCGTCAGCTGCCTCCTGAGCTTCTCGAAGTCGACCCGAGTGCAGCAACGCGATCGTGGCAAGGCTCACTCCGGGGCCAAGGGATGTCTGCTCGCGCAGCAACGCCCCGTCACCAAGTGCTCGAATCGCCAGTTCGCCGGCAGCACTCGCCGGAGGCACGGTCAACGCGTGATGCAGTGACGTCACTGCAAGGACCGCCCGATCGCCTGGCCCGTCGCCGTCAGCGACACTCATTGACTCCGGCAGTGTGGGCGCGATGTGAAACTCGGCGGCCCACGCAGCGCCCTCGAAGCGCATGCGGACCTGTTCGTCACCACCGACGAACAATTCGGTGCCTCGCCGAAACGCCGCGCCCGCGTTGGCGTAACGCCCAAATGTGAACAGCGTCTGGCCAAGTGAATACAGGGCATCCGCACGCTCTGCGGAGTCAGTGACGAGCTCGAGGGCATCTTCGAAACGGTCCAGCGACACCGGCTCGCCCGCCGCTGCTTCCGCGAGTCCGAGGTCGATCAGCACCCGGGCAGACGGTTCGACCGCATAGCCGACGTCGGCCGCGCGCCGCAGGTAGCGCACCGCGGCAGCCGTCGCGCCCTTTCGTGATGCCGCCTGCCCCGCTTCATGCAGAACGGCGAACGCCCATCCTTCGCGCGTCGGCCCCGACTCCAGCAGATGGTCGGCGATCAGTTCGGGCGCAGACTTCTTGCGAGCCAGCAACTCCGCCGAAGCGCTGTGAAGATAGAGCCTCTCGGCGGGCGCAAGCAGGCTGTAGATCGCTTGCCGAACCAGACAGTGCACGAATCGAACTGGCTCGTCTGGAGTGAGAATTGCGGCCTTCACCAGCTCTTCGGCGGCCGGCAAGGTCTGATCTGGCAAGAGTCCACCCAGTCGGGCAGCGTCATGCAGAGTGGCCTCGTCGCCGATGACCGACGCGACCTTGGCGAGGTTGCGGGATGTTGCGGTCAGCCGACCGATTCGGCGAGCGACGTCGCGGCGTATCGACTCCGGTGCGGTCAGTGGGCTGTACCTCTTCTCCCGCAACTCTCTGGCGACGGCCACCACCAGAAAGGGATTCCCTCCGGTGTCACGCATGATCGCTCGTGACACGCTCGGGTCGAGGTCAAGGCCAGGACTCGTGCCGGCCAGCAGCGTGTGCACGGCGTCCTGGCTGAGTGGATCTGGGCAGATCGGCGGCGAGGTGACCGCCGCCCACAGGTGACTGATCAAGTGCGAGTCGGCGGCCGGATCCCCGGACCGAACCACGGCGATCAGCGCAACCGGAATGTCGGCAAGCCGCTCGGCGATGTAGATCAGGGAGCGCAACGACAAATCGTCTGCCCAGTGCACATCGTCGATGAGGATGGCCAGGGGGCCGCTCTCGGCGAGGTTGACGGTCAGCCAGTACAGCCCGTGGATGGCCCCCAACTCGTCTGAAACGTCCTCGCCTTCGAATATCGGACCTGTCAGTGCCGCCGGACCCTGCATGAGTTGGGCACGGTCTGCGCCGTCGGCGCGAAGCAGTCGGGTCTCGACGAGATTTCGGATGACACCAAAGGCGAAGTCCCGAGTCAGGAGGCTGCAGCGGGTCCGCAGAACATTCAGCCCCAGGCCAGCGGCGCGCTCGGCGCAGTGGTCCAGCAGCAGCGATTTCCCAACTCCACCAGGACCTTCAATCAACACCGATCGGCCGTGACCACTTCGCGCCGCGAGTAGCAGTGAAGTGAGCTGCTCGAGCTCCGATTCACGTTCCAGGAAGTCCGTCCTGCCCATTTTTGAGGTTCAACCGCCGTGAGGAGACAGCGAGGAGCGAGCCGCGACCGCATTTCCGTCAAGGTCGAACACGTCTCGAACGTATGGTGGCGCTGCGTCTGCGTCGCCATCCCCTACCGAATGGGTTTATCTCCCGTCGCGGGTGGTATCTGGGTGATCTGGCGCACGGCACTCACATTTGTGCTGCGCCGGATGGGCGGGGCGCGGGCCGTGAAGAGGTCCAGTGCGATGGATGCCGTGCAAATGAATAATCCGGGCCGATGAGCCGTTCACCATCCCATGCGGCTGGTCAAGACGATGCGCGGCCCGATCAAGGCGAGAAATCTCGGTGTGACGCTCATGCACGAACACATCTTCGTGTTGGACACCGATGTCGTGCAGAACCATCCGCCGACTGGGGCGTCGAGGATACCCGGGTGGCCGACGCGGTCAAGCGGTTGAGCGAGCTGAAGGCGTGCGGGGTCGACACCATCGTCGACCTCACTGTCGTGGGGTTGGGTCGCTACATCCCGCGGGTAGCACGGGTGGCCGCGGAGACCGACATCACATCATCGTCGCCACCGGCGTCTACACGTTCAACGACGTGCCCATGCACTTTCACTATCTCGGGGCCGGGTCGCAGTCGGCGGCGAGACCATGACCGAGATGTTCGTCCGCGACATCGAGGTCGCCGAGGCTCACCGCCAAACCGGTGCGCCGATCTCCACCCACACCCACGCAGGCTGCCGCCGTGGGCTCGAACAGCAGCGGGTGTTCGCCGAAGAGGGCGTCGATCTGAGTCGTGTGGTCATCGGCCATTCGGTGACAGCACCGATATCGCTACTGGAGGAGTTGATCGCCAACGGCTCGTTTATCGGCATGGATCGGTTCGGCATCGATGTGGTGTTGCCGTTCGAGGAGCGGGTGAACACAGTGGCCGTGTGTGTGAACGCGGTCACGCCGACAAGATGGTGCTCCGCACGACGCCAATTGCTTCAAGGAGGCGCTGCCGGAAGCGATGGTCTCCGCGACGCTGCCAACTGCTGGTTCAGAACCCCCGCAAGATCTTCGAGAACCAAGGCAGGTAATTGAGCGTCGTGCGATTCGCGATCGCTCGACCAGGATTGACGAGAGGACGGCCTGCGTGACCATCGCCATCCGGACGAACGGCCACAGGCCGCCGACGTGACGTTGGCGGACATCGATCTCGGGCTCGTGGGACTTCTGGTGGCTCGATGACGAGTCCGCGACGGTGCGTTCGCGACGCTGCGTCGTGAGGCGCCGATCTAGTTCTTCCCGAAGCTCGGACGAGGGTCGGAGATCCGCCGGGCCCGGGTCACTGGGCGCTGACCACGCTACGACGATGTGCACTTCGTCAGCCGCCATCCGGAGATCTTCAGCTCGAGCAGCGAGTATCACGATCGGCGACCATGACGCCGGAGATTGCCGAGTACTTCGGGTCGATGATCGCGATGGACGACCCGCGGCATCAGCGATTGCGGGCGATCGTCAGCCGGGCATTCACCCCGAAAGTGGTTGGCGCGCATGGTGGACCTCGGTCCGCGATCGGGCGCGGCGACTGGTCGCGGACGATGATCGGCCGGCACCCTGATGGCCACGGCGAGCTGGTCTCCGAACTCGCCGGCCCACTTCCCGCTGCAGGTGATCTGCGACATGATGGGCATCCCTGAGGAGGACCACGACAAGATCTTTCACTGGACCAACGTCATCCTCGGCTTCGGCGATCCGCGACCTGACCACGGATTTCGACGAGTTCGGCGACGGCGAGCAATGGATATCGGCGCCTACGCGCATGCGCTGGCCGAGGATCGGCGGCGCCGAATCCGCACGAGGATCTGACCACCAGCCTGGTGCAGGCCGAGGTGGACGGTGAACAGCTGACGCTCGGCAGAGATGGCGTCGTTCTTCATCCTGCTGGCGGTCGCCGGAAACGAGACCACCCGCAACGCGATCAGCCACGGAGTGCTGGCGCTCACGCGCTTCCCGAGCAGCGCACGCATTGGTGGAACGACTTCGACGGCCTGCAGCGGACCGCGGTCGAGGAGATCGTGCGCTGGGCCTCGCCGGTGGTGTACATGCGCCGCACCGTGACCGAGGATTTCGAGCTGAGCGGCACCCAGATGAAAGATGGTGACAAGGTCACCATGTGGTACTGCTCGGCGAACCGCGATGAGGACAAGTTCGACTGACCCGTGGACGTTCGACGTGCGTCGAGATCCGAACCCGCATTTGGGCTTCGGCGGCGGCGGCGTTCATTTTTGCCTGGGCGCCAACCTGGCCCGTCGCGAGATCGGCGTGGCATTCGATGAACTGCATCGCCAGATCCCCGACATGACCGCCACGGAAGAACCGGCGCGGCTGTTATCGCCCTTCATTCACGGCATCAAGCGGCTGCCGATCAGTGGACGCCGCCGTGCTGCGGCTTGACAGGAAGGACGAATGGGGACGTGACGATCGGGGTGATCTGCGCGCTGCCGCAGGAATTCGAACACCTGCGCGGTGCCCTCGACTACAGCGGGGGCGTGGTCGTGGCGCACGTCCGGTTCGACGAAGGCACGCTCGACGGCCATGACGTCGTGCTGGCGACGGCGGGGATGGGCAAGGTCAACGCGGCCATCGTCACCACCGTCCTCGCCGAGCGATTCGGCTGCCGAAGCATCGTGGTCTCCGGCGTGGCAGGCGGTCTTGACCCAGACCTCGGCATCGGCGACGTCGTGATCGCCGAGCGATTGATCCAACACGACGCCGGGTTGATCGAAGGCGGCACGCTGCAGGTCTACCAGCCCGGCCACGTCCCGTTCATCAATCCGACTGAGCGGCTGGGCTATCCGATCGCGGCCGACCTGCGGGCCCGCGTCGAGAGTCAACTGGCTGGCTTCAGACTCCCGCCGTTGTCGACGGCCGCAGGCGGCCGGAACCGACCACCGCGCATCGAGTTCGGCACCATGCTGTCCGGCGATCAGTATCTGCACTGCGAAGCCACTCGCGATCGACTGCACCGCGAACTCGGCGGCCGCGCGATCGAAATGGAGGGCGGCGCCACGGCGCAGGTCTGCGAGGCCTTCGGCATCCCATGGGTCGTCATCCGCACCCTGTCCGATCTCGCCGGTCGCGATTCCTCGTTCGACTTCGCCGAGTTCGTCAGCGAAACGGCAGCCAGCTCAGCCGCCATCCTTCGCCGACTCCTACCGAGTCTGTGACAACGCCGAGTGGCCGCCTGTCTGCCGCTTGTCGCGTGTGGGGCGAGATTACTGGCCGCTCGGCGCACCCTACAGCGGGTTGAGGATCCGATCGAGAAACTGCTTGGTGCGTTCTTCCTTCGGATCGCCGATGACCTGGTCGGGTGTGCCCTGCTCGAGGATGATGCCCTGATCGGTGAACAGCACCTGGTTGGAAACCTGCTTGGCGAACTGGATTTCGTGGGTGACGATGACCAGTGTCCAGCCCTCGACGGCCAGGTCCTTGATCACCGAGAGCACCTCGCCGACCAGCTCTGGGTCCAGCGCCGACGTCGGCTCGTCGAACAGCACCAGCTTCGGCTTCAGCGCCAGCGCCCTGGCGATGCCGACGCGCTGCTGCTGCCCGCCGGATAATTGATACGGGTACTGGTCCTGCTTGGCGGCCAGTCCGACCTGGTCGAGCAGCTCGACGGCTTCCTTGACGGCTTCGTCCTTCGGCCGCTTCTGCACGATCACGGGTCCCTCGATGACGTTCTGCAGCACCGTCTTGTGCGGAAACAGATTGTGCCCTTGGAACACCATGCCGCTTCGCGATTGGAACCTGCGCACCTCGGGTTTGGGTGTCGGCGTGGCGAAGTCGATCTCGACGTCGTCCACCCGGATCACGCCGGCATCAGCTCTGTCCAGCGCGTTGAGCGTGCGCAACAGCGTCGTCTTGCCCGAACCGGAAGGCCCGATGATGGCGGTCGCCGTGCCCTTCTGGACGGTGAACGAGACGCCCTTGAGCACCTTGTTGTCGCCGAACGCCTTCTCGACGCCTTGTGCGGTGACTCGGTATTCGATCCCGTCGCCTGCTTGATCTGTCATCTCGCCACGTACCTTTCCAGTCGGCGTTCCAGGCGACTCTGGCCGAACGAGAGGGCCAGGCAAATCACCCAGTAATACACGGCGGCCGTGCCGTAGAGCGCGAAGAACTCGAACGACTTCGCCGCAGCTACCTGCGCGGTGCGCAGCAGTTCGGTCACCAAGATGGTCGACGCCAGCGAGGTGTCCTTCACCAGCGAGATCAACGTGTTGGACAGCGGAGGAACGGCTACTCGGGTGGCCTGCGGCAGGATGATGCGGCGCAGCGCCCCGGCGTAGTTGAAGCCGATGGTTTCGGCGGCCTCCCACTGGCCCTTCGGCACGCTTTGAATCGCCGACCGGATGATCTCGGCCGCGTAGCCACCGACGTTGAGGCTGAACGCGATCACGGCGGCCGGGAACGGTTCGAGCCGCACGCCGAACTCCGGTAGCGCGTAGAAGATGATGAACAACTGCACCAGCAACGGCGTGCCGCGGATGATCGAGATGTAGAACCGGGCGACGTTGGACACCACCGCGTTCTTCGACAGGCGGGCCAGGGCCACCCCAAGTGCGATCACCAAACCGATGACGAAACTGATGATGGTCAACGGGATGGTGACCGTGACCGCGGCCTTGGCCATCGGCCACAGGTTCTTGACGATCAGCCGCCAGCCCGTGAGCGACTGCTCCGGCGGTTGTTCCTGTGGCCCTTGCCCCTCCGGTGCACCGGAGATGTTGGCCTTCAGGTACTTGTTGGAGATCGTCGCCAGTGTGCCGTCCGCGCTCAGGTCCGTGAGCGCCTTGTTCAGCTCGGGCAGAAGCCCGCTGTCCTTTCGGGCGGCGAACGCGTTCTCGACCTTGCCGTCGGTCTTCGCGGCGATCTTGACCGTCTTGTCGCCGGTGGTGGCGAGGTACTCGTTGGCCGCAATGCTGTCGTTCACGACGGCGTCGACCCGGCCCTGGTTCAGCAGCTTGATGGCTTGCGCGAAACCTTCGACGGCCTCGACGCGGGCACCGTTGTCACGGGCAACTTGCGCCCAGTTGCTCGTGGCGGTGGCGCCCGCAACCTTGCCCCTGAGGTCGGCCGCTGACTTGATGGTGTTGTCGTCGGCACGCGTCACGATGACGCCTTCGCCGACGGCGTACGGGTCGGAGAGGTCGTAGAGCTTCTTGCGCTCTTCGTTGATGGTGACCTGGTTGGCGACGATGTCGAACCGGTTCGCTCCGAGGGCCGCGAACATCGAATCCCATGGCGTCTCCACGAATTGAGCCTTGACGCCCAGCTTGTCGGCGACGGCGCGTGCGACGTCGACGTCGTATCCGACGAGTTCCCCACTGTCATCGTGGTAGCTGAAGGGCGCGTACGTACCCTCGGTACCGACGCGCAGCACACCGGCGGACTGCAATCGGTCCGCCTTGTCGGAACTTGGCGCCCCGCAGGCCGCAGCGCCGAGCACCGCAACGAGCACTATCACCGCGAGCAGCGCTCGACGAAGGTATTGGGTCACTGCCGGAACCTAGCAAGTCACCTGGACATCACCCAAGGGTTCTGCTCAGTCCGGCACGTATGTGCACCGATCGATCGTCTACCGCCACACCCGGGCGTTGTTCGTTCTTGGCTAACCAGCGTGGCACGGCGTGCCAGCCGACGGCGCCGGGCATCGGTAGCCTACGACTGCTCGGGCGGCGCCTTGCTCGAGATCTCGACGGGGCTCCGCGAACGATCACCCTATGGTTCGAACACCCAGGGATCTCGGGGTAGCCGCACGGGGTCGAACTCGGCGAGCATCCCGTCTACGGTCGTCGCGGTGAATCCCAGTGACCCGGCGATGCGGGAAAGCGCCGTCGGCACGCCGATCTCGGCAAGCGTCACCGCACCGTCGCGCTTGGCAAGGCGCTTTCCGTCGGCGTTCAGCACCAGGGCGACGTGCGCGTAGTCGGGCTCGGGATAACCGAGCAGCGAGCCGAGGTACGCCTGCCGCGGTGATGACGACAACAGGTCGTCGCCGCGCACCACCTGGTCGATGCCCTGAACGGCATCGTCGACCACCACCGCCAGGTTGTAGGCGGGCACGCCGTCGCCGCGGCGCAGCACCAGGTCGTCGACGACACCGGTGTAGCTGCCATGCAGCAGGTCGGTCACGGTGTACTCGCCGACGCCGGAGCGCAACCGCAGCGCGGGCGGGCGGCCGGACTCGCGGCGGGCGGCGCGCTCGTCGACCGTCAGGTTGCGGCATGTCCCGGGATAGGCGCCTTCCGGCGCATGCGGCGCGCGCGGCGCGTGCAGGATATCCCTTCTGCTGCAGAAGCATTCGTAGGTCAGCCCGCGTCCGATCAGCTCGTCGATCACCGCGTCGTACCGACGAACGCGCGCGGTCTGATACTCGGGTGGCTCATCCCATGTGACGCCGATGGCGGCGATGTCCCGCAGCTGTCGGCCGGCCACGTCGGCGAACGTGCGGTCGTCGAGGTCCTCGACGCGGACCAGGAACCGTCGCCCCGTCGACCGGGCGAAGAGCCACGCCAGGACCGCCGTCCGAAGGTTGCCGATGTGCAGATCGGCGGACGGGCTGGGCGCGAACCGGCCCGCGGGGCTCATGGCTGGAATCTAGTCGCTGGTGCTCCGCGGTCGAGGTACCCCGGCTCAGGCCACCGCCGCCAGCCGCGTCTGCGCCTGCTCGACGCAGTCCACCCAACGCGTTCCCGGCGCGTAGACGGCGGTGCTGCCCGGGAATGCGCTGGAGATCACCAAATCGGGCTTCAGGGTGCCGAGCAGTCGCAAGCTGTGGGACAGGGGAGCGAAGTCACTGATCGGCGGGATGTAGCCGGCCACCCAGTCGCCGTCGGCGCCGAGCATGATCGTGTCGCCGGTGAACAGGTAGGTCTGGCCGTTGGCGCCCGGTACCAGGTAACAGATGCTGCCGGGGGAGTGGCCCGGCGTGGGAATCACCTCGATGCCGTTGGCGTCGACGTGTCGGCTCGCGAGGGGCACGTCGACATGAGCATGCTGGCCGATCTCGAAGAGTTCGACCGCGGGCGCATGGAGCCGCGCGCCGAAGCGCTCGGCGATACGGCTCAGCATCGGTCCTGCCTCGTCGCGGTGCGAGAGGTAGTGGTCGGTCACTCCGCCGAGTGCCTCCAGTTCGTCGAAGTCGGCGTCGGTCTGGGTGCCGTAGAACAACACGTTGCCACCCGCGCCTCCGGTCCACAGGTAGGCATGCGTGGTGAGTCCTGGAAGGGGGTTGTCGACGCGGGTCTCCCAGAGATCGGCGCGGATGGGTCGCATGTGGGCTCCTCGGTTCGTCGTGACACCCATGTTCGAACATCAACCGAAGTTGAGGTCAACCCCGAATCTGATCAGCTGGCCTTGATGTCGGCTTCCTGACTCTGCAGCGCCACCGACGCCGTGCCCACCGACGGCTGGGCGCCGATCCCGCGCCCGTTCACCGTGACGGCGAGTCGGGTGCGGTCGCCGCGGAACAGGTCGCGGGAGAACTCGCAGGGAACGCCGTGCTGGTCGTAGGTGATCCGCGTGATGAGCAGCAGGGCCGACCGCTGTTTGATCCCCAACAGGTTGGCCTCCTCCGGGGTGGCGCTCACCGCCTCGATCCGCTCGTCGGCACGCGAGGTGACGAGACCGTAGTGGGTTTCCAGGATTTCGTAGATCGAGCCACCGAGTTCGCGCTCGAGCAGCCCAGGAAACGCGTCGGCGGGAAACTGCGCCAACTCCAACGAGATGGGGGAGCCGTCGGCGAGCCGCACCCGCTGGATCTCGATGACGAAGTCGTCGGCGCCGATGCGCAGCGCCTGCTTCGTGGTCCGATCGGCAACGGTGATCCTCGTGGACAGCACGCGGGTCCCCGCGACGTAGCCCTGGCTGGCGAGGAACGCCGGGACGCCGACCACGTCGGACAGGCTGCGCTGCACCTGCGCGTGGCTGATGAAGATGCCACCTGCGCGCCCGATCGCCCTGTCGACCAGACCGGCCTCCTCCAGCGCTGCCAGGACCTGGCGCAGGCTGGACCGGCTGGTGCCGTAGCGCTCGGCGAGCTCGCGTTCGCTGCCGAGTTTCGCACCGGGGACTCCGGCGTTGAGGTCGGCGACCATCCGGCGCCGCAGTTCTTCGCTTGGCGTGCCCACCGACCCTCCTGCCTGTCTGATTTGGTAGGACCAAATTCTAGGGGATGACGGGCCGGGTGCAGCGCGCGACTCACATGTCGGCGATGGCCGCCTGGGATTCGGGCAGGATCTGGCCACCGTCCACGACCAGCGACTGGCCCGTGATGTAGGCCGCCTCGTCGGTGGCGAAGAAGAGCGCGGCATTGCCGATGTCCGCCACGCTGCCCAGCCGCCCGGCGGGCACCGCTGCCGACATTTGGTCCATGTAGTCCTGGCCCATTCCGATCAGGCCCTCGGTGATGATGTTGCCGGGCAGCACGGCGTTGATGGTGATGTTCTTGGGCGCCAGCTCCATTGCTGCGGTGCGCAGGAATCCGAGTTGTGCGGCCTTGCTCGCGCCGTAGTGCGACCACCCGGGGTAGCCGGTGATCGGCCCGGTGATCGACGACGTGATGACGATCCGGCCGTGCCCGCTGGCGGCCAATGCCGACAGCGCAGCCTGCACGATGTATACGGTGCCCTTGAAGTTGACCCCGATCACCTGCTCGATGTCCTCGGGCGTGAGGTCTTCGATTCGAGCCGACGGGAAGATGCCTGCGTTCGCGCAGACGATGTCCAGCCCGCCGTGTCGTTGCACCGCCGTGTCGACCACGCGACGGCAGTCCTCGGGGCTGGTCACGTCGCCGACGAACCCGCTCACCTTGCCGGGCTTGTCGGCAAGGGCAGCGACGGCGGCGTCGACGTCATCCTGGTTGCGGCCCGTGACGACGACGTCGACGCCCGCATTGGCGAACGTCTCGGCGATGCCCCGGCCGATGCCCTTGCTTCCGCCGGTGACGACGGCCGAGCGGCCCTGCAGGGAGTTGAACATGTCGGTTCGCCTTTCGGTGGTGTGACTCGAGATGGCTTAGCGTGCCAGGCGCAGGCCGTCGGAGGACAGGTAGTTCTCCGCGAGCGCGCAGCTGCCGTTGGCGTAGCTGATCGAGATCGCCTGGGATTCCTTCGAGTGGCTGTGCGAACCCATCCACGCCAGCAGCAGCAGTCGGCGCAGCAGCACGAACGACGGCAGCATGGCCTCGTCGGCGGGGGGCAGCGGACGTCGGCTGCGGTAGCCCGCCGCCCATGCGTCCTGCCATTCGGGCACGGCCGGGTCGTCCTCGAAGAACGACACCGCGGTGCCGAAATCATAGAAGTACCACCCGAAACCGCAATCGTCGAAGTCGATGACGGTGATCTGCGCATCAGCACCGTCGCCGTCGACCAGCAGGTTGGCCAGGCGCAGGTCGGCGTGGACCAGACCGAACACTTCCGCGTCGGTGCCGTACTCCGCCAGCCTGCGCCGCAGCAGGTCCCTGGCGCGGCCGAGCAATCGGCTCTCCGGTTCGCCCACCCCGGTGGCGTCCTGCCACCGGCCCCAGCGCGGGTGATCGCCGAGGCTGTGCTCCCAGTCCCACGCGAAGCGGCCGAAGCCCGGCGGACGGGACCACGCCCTCGAGTGGTCGTGCAACGCGGCCGTGATCCGGCCCAACGTGTGGAAGTCCGCGACGGTCAGCGTCTCCGCGTCGGGTTCGGCGCCCGCCACCATCTCGAAGTGCACGACGTGGCGGTCCGTTCCATCGTGGTCGACGGTGACGACGCGTCGACCATCGCGAGCGGGCAGCACGGTGGGCACGGTGACGTCGCCTTCGCGCCGCAGCGCATCGAGCCAGTCGAGTTCGGACTCGATCTCGTGCGGGCGGTGATAGTTCTTCCGGTGCACGCGCAGGATCGACCGCGTGCCGGTGTGCGCGTCCTCGACCGCGTAGGTGGCGTTCTCGGACAGGTTCAACAGGCGCAGCGTCGAATCGGGCGACAGGTCGTAGCAGGCCAGCGCCCGCTCGGCGACGTCGACGTCGTCGGCCACGAAGGTGTCATCCGAATCGGCCATCAGCTCAGACTGCCTGCCCGCCCTGGCATCCGCACGTCGACAACGGTCAGCTCCGAAGCGCGGCGGTGGCAGCGGTGCGGGCCTTGCTCACCGCGACGTCCAAGCGGTCAAGCACCTCGTCGCACAGCTCACGGCTCAGCAGCAGGCCCGGTTTGAACTGCAGCACACGGGGATCCAGCGTCGAGAAGATCGCCCATACCCCGTTCTCGTACAGTTCGCGCATCACGAACTTGGCGCCTTCGGGATGGTCGAACTCCAGGCCGATCACCACGCCGTTCTGCCGGATGCCTACGAACCAGTCCGAGTAGTCGGCCGGATCCGGGCCAGTCCCGAGGCGAAGACGTCGGTGATGGCGTGCACCGAATCCCGCACCTCGGGGCGGCTGGTGATCTCCAACGCCTTGATGGCGGCGACGCAGCCGAGTTCGGCTCCGCCGAAGGTGGACATGTGCGCGAAGCCGTCCTGATCGAGCCACTGTGCGGCCCGCTCGCCCAGCATCGCGGCCGCGATCGGATACATCCCGCCGGAGAGCCCCTTGCCGGTGACCATGATGTCCGGTTCGATGCCGTGCTTGGTGATACCCCACATCTCGCCGGTGCGCATCAGGCCGGTCTGCACCTCGTCGGCGATGTAGAGCGCGTCGCAGCGTTCGGTGAGCTCCTTGACCGCCTCAAGGTAACCCATTGGGGGAAGCGGGAATCCGTAGGTCGCGGGGATGGTCTCCATGAGGACTGCCGCAACGTCGCCATCGGACAACGCGCGATCCATTGCGTCGACGTCGCCGAACGGCACCTGAATGAACTCGTCGGGCCGGTCGGAGAGGAACAGCTTGGAGAACCGGTCGTCACCGGCGGCGACGGCCAGGCCGGTGTGGCCGTGATAAGCCTTGACGATCGACACGATCTTGCGCCGCCCCGTGGCGTGTCTTGCGCTCTTGAGCGCGATGTCGATGGCCTCGCCGCCGCCGGATCCGAAGGCCACCTTGCTGATCGACGCCGGCGCAGACTCGACCAACCGCTGCGCCAGCGCCGAGCGGGCGACCGAGGGAAAGTGGTGGTTGCCCATGTCGAAGTACTGCATGCCCTCGACGAGGGCTGCCATGATCTCGGGATTGCGGTGGCCGAGGTTGTAGGTGCCGCCGTTGAGGTGCATGTCGATCAGCCGTCGCCCGTTCATGTCCCACAGGAAGTAGCCCTCCCTGCGATCGATGACGAGATCGACGCCGGCATCCGTCCAGAACTGCGTCTTGTCCGGATTCCAATACTTCTTCGCCTGCTCGAGCACCTGCGCCTTGGAATCGAACGAGAATGTGCCGTAGTCGTACAACGAGCCTCCCTGCTTGAGACGTGCCGGGCTTCATCTGGCCGCAGGCACCACCCTAAAAAGGTGTGACCATTTCTGTCAATGGTCTGCCAATCGCTTGCGCAGAGTAATTGGTAGTGCCAATATACGAAAGTTCGGCGTGGCACTCGCCACACCCGGGCACCTACCCTTCGGCTGGAAGGTACCTGAAGCAGATGACCGATCAAATCGTCTCCCAAGACGAAAACACTGGTGATTCCGTTCAACGGCTCAAGCGCAACGCCGTCGGCACCATGGCCGTCATCTTCATGGCGGTGGCGACGGCGGCGCCCATCACGGCGATGGTCGGCAACGTGCCGATCGCCGTCGGCTTCGGAAATGGTTCGCACGCGCCCGCTGGCTACATCGTCGCGACCGTGGTCCTCGGCCTATTCGCGGTTGGTTACTCCACCATGGCCAAGCACATCACCGCCACCGGCGCGTTCTACGGCTACATCTCCCACGGTCTCGGCCGCATCGTCGGCATGGCCAGCGGTCTTCTGATCACGATGGCCTACGTGGTCTTCGAAGCCTCGTTGATCGGCATCTTCTCGTTCTTCTTCCAGAATCTGCTGAAGTCGCAGTTCGACGTCCACGTGCACTGGATCGTGCCCGCGCTGCTCATGATGGTGCTCAACTGCCTTCTGACGTACTTCGACGTCAACCTCGCCGCCAAGGTGCTGGGAGTCTTCCTGGTCACCGAGATCGTGATGCTGTCGCTTGGAGCGCTCGGCGTTCTCTTCCACGGTGGCGGACCGGACGGCTTCGCCGTCAGCCAGACCTTGAATCCCATCGGCGCGTTCCAACCTGCGGCCATCGCCGGAGCCAGCGCGGGTCTCGGCCTGTTCTTCGCGTTCTGGTCATGGGTCGGCTTCGAGTCGACCGCGATGTACGGCGAGGAGTCGCGCGAACCCAAGAAGATCATTCCGCGGGCCACGATGATCAGCGTGCTCGGTGTCGGCATCTTCTATGTGTTCATCTCCTGGATGGCGATCGCGGGCACCGGCCCGCAGCATGCCGTCGACCTCGCGCAGAACCCCGACACCGCATCGGAGATCTTCTTCGGCACCGTGCGCAACTACTACGGCGAGTGGGCGATCACCCTCTTCAACGTCCTGCTCGTCACGGGATCGTTCGCCTGTGGAATGGCATTTCACAACTGCGCCTCGCGCTACCTCTACGCGCTCGGCCGCGAGGGACTGTCCACCAGACTCCAGAAGACCATCGGCGCAACCCATCCCACGCACGGTTCACCGCACATCGCATCGTTCGTCCAGACTGGTATCACGCTGGTGATCATCCTGGCGTTCCTCGCCGCAGGCATGGACCCCTACGTGCACATGTACACGTTGCTCGCCATTCTTGGCACCATGGCGATCCTCATCGTGCAGTCGCTGTGCGCCTTCTCGGTGATCGCCTACTTCCACTTCCACAAGCAGAACCTGGAGAGCGCGCACTGGTTCAAGACGTTGCTCGCCCCGTTGCTCGGCGGCATCGGCATGCTGTATGTGGTGTATCTGCTGTGGGTGCACAAGGATGCCGCCGCGGGCACGGCCTCGGGCACCCTGCTGTTCAAGCTCACCCCGTGGATCGTGGTCGGGCTGTTCGTACTCGGCGCCGCGATGGCGACCTACTTCAAGTACAAGGACACCCGCCGCTACGACATGATCGGACGGATCGTCTACGAGGACAACGTAGTTCGGGATTAGGGGCGGCGCTGGCCCCGCCGTGGTGAGAGGATGAAGCACTAGGAGGACCGGCCCGATGGATGACATTCGGATGCGCGAAGGCGATCTCGACCAGGGACGCATGCACGTCCTCGACGGGAAACCGGTGAACCTCGACGGGTTCAGCGTCACCAACCCGGAGCTCGGGCTGGTCGCGATGCGCAGTCCGTTCGACCCCGAGCCATCGCTCGTGGTACGCGACGGCGTCGTCGTCGAGCTCGACGGCAGGGCGACGGCCGACTTCGACGTGATCGACGAGTTCATCGCGCGGTACGGGTTGGACCTCGAAGCCGCGCAGGAGGCGATGGCGCTCGACGACGAGGTGCTGGCCAGGATGGCCGTCGACGTCAACGTGCCGAGGGCCGAGGTGGTGCGCCTGATCGGGGGGACGACGCCCGCCAAACTGGCGCGCGTCGTCGCCGCGCTCACCCCGGTCGAGATGCAGATGGCGATGACGAAGATGCGCGCCAGGCGTACGCCGAGCAACCAGGCGCACGTCACGAATCAGCTCGACGACCCGCTGCTCATCGCCGCCGACGCGGCCAGTGCCGTCGCCTACGGTTTCCGGGAGGTCGAGACGACGGTCCCCGTGCTCGGCGACGCACCGTCGAATGCCGTGGCGCTGCTGATCGGAAGTCAGGTGGGCACCCCGGGGGCGATGGCCCAGTGCTCGATCGAGGAGGCCCTTGAGCTGCGGCTCGGGCTGCGCGGGTTGACCAGCTACGCCGAGACGATCTCGCTGTACGGCACCGAGCAGGTCTTCGTCGACGGTGACGACACCCCGTTCTCCAAGGCGATCCTCACCTCCGCCTACGCGTCCCGGGGGCTCAAGATGCGGGTGACCAGTGGCGGCGGCGCCGAGGTGTTGATGGGTGCTGCCGAGAAGTGCTCGATCCTCTACCTGGAATCCCGATGCGTCTCGCTCGCCCGTGCGTTGGGGAGCCAGGGCGTGCAGAACGGCGGCATCGACGGCGTCGGTGTGGTGGCCTCGGTGCCCGACGGCATGAAGGAATTGCTCGCCGAGAACCTGATGGTGATGATGCGCGATCTGGAATCCTGTGCAGGCAACGACAACCTCATCTCCGAGTCCGACATCCGACGCAGCGCACACACGCTGCCCGTCCTCCTGGCCGGCGCCGACTTCATCTTCTCGGGCTTCGGGTCGATTCCCCGCTACGACAACGCATTCGCGTTGTCCAACTTCAACTCCGACGACATGGACGACTTCCTGGTGCTGCAACGGGACTGGGGGGTCGATGGCGGCCTGCGCACGGTGTCGGCCGAGCATCTGGCACGCGTGCGCCGCCGCGCCGCCACCGCCGTTCAGGCGGTGTACCGGGACCTCGGCCTCGCGGACTTCGATGATGACCGGATCGACGTGGTGGTGGTGGCCAACGGATCACGCGACATCCCGCCCGGTGATCCCAAGGCCGTCGCCGAGGCGGCCACCTCGATCGAGGCCAAGCAGCTGACCGTCTTCGACGTGATCGCCTCGCTGAAGCGAACCGGCTTCGACGAGGAGGCCGAGGCGATCATGCGCCTGACCCGGGAGCGGCTGCGCGGTGATCAACTGCAGACGTCGGCGATCTTCGACGACCAGTTCCGGGTCCTGTCGAAGCTCACCGACCCGAACGACTACGCCGGCCCAGGAACGGGATACGCGCTCACCGAGCAGCGGCGCGCGGAGATCGACCACATCCGGCAGGAGCGGACGTCGGCGCAGCTCGTCGCGGATCAGGCCGAGCACGTGGACCACGTCACGTTCACCGACGTCGAGACCGCCCGGCAGGGCAGCGATCCCCGCGAGGTGTGCATCGGGCTGTCGCCTGCCCTTGGCCGCACGGTGTGGCTGAGCCTGTGCGGGCTGACGGTCGGTGAGGTGCTTCGACAGATCTCCGCGGGTCTGGAGGAGGAGGGTTGCGCGCCGCGCCTGGTGCGCGTTCGCTCGACCATCGACCTCGGCCTGATCGGTCTGACCGCGGCCCGATTGTCGGGGTCGGGAATTGGAATTGGCTTGCAGGGCAAGGGGACTGCACTAATTCATCGTCGCGACCTCGCCCCGCTGGCCAACCTGGAACTGTTCAGCGTGGCTCCGCTGCTGACCGCACGGATGTACCGGGATCTCGGCAGGAACGCGGCACGGCATGCGAAGGGGATGGCGCCCGCGCCCATCTTCACCGGCGGTACCGACGAGTCGATATCCGCCCGCTACCACGCGCGCGCGGTCGCGCTGGTGGCGCTCGAGCGGGAGTGCTGCCAACCGGGCGAGCCGCCGCTCACGGTGGAGGTCACGCGGTGACCACCGAGGAGCGGTTCACGGTCGAGGCCGCGGTCGACGGCAAGTTGCAGCTGTCGGACCTGCGGATGGATCCGGCCACATTGGCGCACCAGGCCGTCGTCGCCGAAGAGGGCGGCAATCCGCAACTGGCCGAGAACTTCCTGCGCGCAGCGGAACTCGCGATCATCGATGACGAAGAGGTGATGAACCTCTACGAGGCGCTGCGGCCGCACCGGTCGACCGCCGAGCAGTTGGACGCCCTGCGGGTCTCACTGGAGACGCGGGGCGCGTCCCGGTGCGCGGAGCTGGTGCGCCAAGCCGCCGTCGTGTACGCCAGGCGGGGTCTGTTGCGGTGACGGTCGGTGACGTCGTGGTCGCCGGGATAGACGTCGGCAACCACACCACCGAGATCGTGCTGGCCCGCGTCGCGGGGGGGACCGTCGAGCCGATCGCCCACGGCCAGGCGCCGACCCGCGGGCGGAAGGGGTCGGTGGAATCGTTACAGGGTGCGGCGGCGCTGCTGCACAAGGTCGAGGTCGACGCTGGCGTTGTGGCCGACGAACTGGTGCTGTCCGCCCTCCGGCCGGTGGACACGGCGACCGCCCCGCTGGCGCCACCGTCATCGCCGAGATCGCCGGTGCGGAGTCTGCGCAAGCCGGACGCGAGCACCCCAGCCGGCACGGGTTCGGGCGTCGGTAGGCACGTACCGCTGGCCAGCCTGACCGACGACGTGATCGACGGCCCGGCAATTGTTTCCGTCGACTGGGTGACTGACTTCGAAGTGGCGGCGCGACAGATCTCCGAGGCGGTCGAGCGGGGCTGGCGCATCGTCGGCGTGATCGCCGCGCAGGACGACGCCGTGCTGATCCGCAACCGGATTCCGATCGACGTGCCGGTGGTCGACGAGGTCGACCTCGACGGCCTGGACCCCGGTGCGTTGGTCGCGGTGGAGGTCGTCGCCGAAGGACGCGCCTACCGTGCGATGGCCGACCCGATCGCGCTGTGCTTCGCGCTGGAGCTCGGTCCCGACCAGATCCGGCACGTCGGTGAATTCACCCGCGAGTTGTCGGATTCGCCCGCGATCGCCGTCACCCGCAGGACCGGCCCGCCCGCTCCGCCGGCAATCGACGACGACTACGTCGATTGCACCGTCGACGGCAGGCTGGTGCGGTACACGCCCGCACAGGCCCACAGTGTTCTGCGGCTTGCGCCACCGGGAAACGTCGCCTCCGTCCGGCTCCGCGCGATCCCGACGGCCGAACAGGGAATCGCGGTCGACGACGCCTTCTTCACCGACCTCTCGTCGATCGACAACGGGGCCTGGCTCCGGCGCGGTGTCGCCGACACGCGTGGCACCGTCGTCGCGCTGCTTTCGGCCGACCTCGTCGCCGATGCAGCGGCGACTCTGCACGGCATCACCGGACGGCCGACCCACACGATCGCCACCGAACCGGAGGCGGCCGCGGTCGGCGCGGGCACGACACCGGGCATTCCGCCCAACACCGTGGTGTGCGACATCGGCGGGGGCACAATCGATCTGGTGGGTCCGGGTCGCGCGGTGACAGCGGCCGGTGCGGGCGAGGCGATCACCACCGCCGTAGCGCGGGTGCTCGGCATCCCACGCGCCCTCGCCGAGCGAGTGAAGCGCACACCGGCGCTGCGGGTCGAGGGTCCGCACGTCGCTCACGAGGAGGACGGCAGGCGGCTGTTCCTGGACAGCCCCGCCCCCGCCGACGCGATCGGCAGGCTGTGCACGCGCGGGAGCGCCGGTCTGGTGCCGTTCTCCACCAAGCTGGCCGCCGAGGAGTGGCGCAGTCTGCGCCTGGCGATCAAACAGGAGACGGTCGCAGCGAACATCGCGCGCGCCATGTTGGCCTTCGACGAACCGCCCACCGCACTCCTGTTGGCCGGGGGCGGGGCGCTCGACGACGAACTGCTCCGCACGGTCGGCGAATCGCTGCGCTCGATCCCGGTCGCGGTGGGAAGGGCCAACATCGACGGCGTCCACGGCCCGCGGTTCGCGGTGGCGTCCGGGCTCGTTCACCTCCATGCCAAGGGACGGGGGCGCTAGCGCTTGCCTGGTCCGAGGCCAGGAACGACGTCGTCCAGCCGGAACGCAAGCGGCCGATCGAGTTGGTCGTAGGTGCACGACCGTGGATCACGGTCGGGTCGCCACCGGTTGAACTGGGCGGTGTGGCGGAACCTCTCGCCTTCCATGTGGTCATATCGAACCTCGACCACCCGCTCAGGTCGCAGGGGTACGAATGACAGGTCCTTGCCCGCGTTCCAGCGCGAGCCCTCGTTCCTGCGGGGAGTGCGTTGCGCCGCTTCGTTGGCGGCCCAGTTCCACGGGTGTTCGTCGAAGGACGTGACCAACGGCTGCAGGTCGGTGAACAGTTGCCGCCGGGTGGCCATCGGAAAAGCGCCGATGACGCCCACCGAGGCCAGCGTGCCGTCGGCCTCGTACAACCCGAGCAGCAGCGAGCCGACGGCGTCGTCACCCGACTTGTGCATCCGGTAACCCGCGACGACGCAGTCAGCGGTGCGAACGTGCTTGATCTTGAACATGACTCGCTTGTCCGGCTGGTAGGTCACCGTGGGCGGTTTGGCGATGACACCGTCGAGGCCCGCTCCCTCCAACTCGGCGAACCACCGCACGGCGCGCTCGCGGTCGGTGGTCGCCGGAGTGAGGTGGAAACTCGGTCCGGCACCGGCCAGTGCGCCGACCAGGGCGGCGCGACGCTCGCTGAAGGGTCGGCCGGTGAGGTCGTCGTCACCGAGTGCGAGCAGGTCGAACGCGATGAACGCCGCCGGCGTCTTCTCGGCGAGCATCCGCACCCGACTGTCCGCCGGATGGATGCGTTGCTGCAACGCCTCGAAATCCAGGCCGCCGGTGCCCGCGACGACGATCTCCCCGTCGATCACGCATCTGTCGGGCAGTTCTGCCGTGGCCGCGGCGACCAGTTCGGGGAAGTAGCGCGTCAGCGGTCGCTCATTGCGGCTGCCCAGTTCCACCAGGTCGCCGTCGCGAAAGCAGATCGACCGGAAGCCGTCCCACTTGGGTTCGTACCAGGCGCCTTGCGGAATCTCGGTGACCGATTTGGCCAGCATCGGCGAGACCGGCGGCATGACGGGCAGGTCCATCGGCCCAATTGAACACGGTGGCGGGCAGGAGCGGCGATGACATTGCCCGGAGTCGCAGGTCTGAAGTGGCATGGACGCAATAATGAGCAACGTGGACCTTCCCGTGCAGCCACCCGTCGACCCAATGCTCGCCAAGGCGGCGGAGAAGGTGCCCGCCGATCCAGGAGTCTGGTCCTACGAGCCGAAGTGGGACGGTTTCCGTGCACTGGTGTTCCGCGACGGTGACGACGTGGTGGTCCTGTCGCGCAGCGGCAAGGAACTCGGCCGCTACTTCCCCGAACTGGTCGAATCGCTGCAGGACGAGCTCGCTCCACGGTGCGTGCTCGACGGCGAGGTCGTGGTGCCCCGCGAGATCGACGGCCGGATCCGGCTGGACTGGGAGTCGCTGAGCCAACGCATTCACCCGGCGGAGAGCCGCATCCGGATGCTCGCCGAGCAGACGCCGGCCCACTTCATCGGGTTCGACGCGCTTGCCACCGGTGACCGCTCGCTGCTCAACACGCCGTTTCGCGAACGCAGGACGGCATTGGCCGGCCTGGTCAGGGAGAAGCGGTGGTGCCACGTCACCCGGACCACCGAGGACCCGGAACTCGGCACGCACTGGCTGACCACCTTCGAGGGGGCAGGCCTCGACGGGGTGATCGCCAAGCGGCTCGACGGCCATTACCTGCCTGGCAAACGCGAGATGGTCAAGGTCAAGCACAAGCGCGACGCCGACTGTGTGGCGATGGGCTACCGGATCCACAAGAGCGGGGAGGGCGTCGGATCCGTTCTGCTCGGGCTCTACCGCGATGACGGTGAGCTTCAGATGGTCGGTGGCGCAGCGTCGTTCAGCGCCAAGGATCGGCTCAAGATGCTGGCCGACCTCGAGCCGCTGCGCGAAGGCGACCAGGTCAACGACGGTGACCCGTCGCGGTGGAACTCCGCAGCGGACAAGCGGTGGATCCCGGTTCGGCCGGAGAGGGTCGCGGAGGTGGCCTACGACCAGATGGAGGGGTACACGGTGCCCGGAGCCGGGACGCCGGCGACATCAGGCCACGGACAACGATTCCGGCATGCCGTCAAGTTCGTCAGGTGGCGACCCGATCGGGAACCGTCCAGCTGTACGTTCGACCAGTTGGACGTGCCACTGAACTATGACCTGTCCGACGTACTGGAGTCCTGAGATGCCAACTGCTGCAGAAGAACTGGATGTCGACGGCATCGCGGTCCGATTCACCAACCCCGACAAGGTCTATTTCCCCAAGCTGGGTTCGGCGGGTACCAAGGGCAAGCTGATGGAGTACTACCTGGCCGTGGCCTCTCCGATGGTCGCGCTGCTGCGCGACCGGCCGACCCATCTGCAGCGCTTCCCGGACGGCATCGGCGGTGAGGAGATCTATCAGAAGCGCGTTCCTGCAAAGCATCCCGAGTACCTCGAGACGTGCACTGTCACGTTCCCGTCCGGGCGCACCGCCGACGCGCTCAAGGTGACGCATCCGTCGGCGATCGCCTGGGCGGCCCAGATGGGCACCGTCACTCTGCATCCGTGGCAGGTGCGTTGCCCGGACACCGAGCACCCCGATGAGTTGCGCGTCGACCTCGATCCCCAGCCGGGCACCGCATTCAAGGAAGCCAGCGCCATCGCCGTCGACGTGCTCAAACCCCTCCTCGACGAGCTGGGCCTGACCGGTTATCCGAAGACCTCGGGCGGGCGCGGCGTGCACGTGTTCGTCCGGATCAAGCCGGACTGGGACTTCGTCGCCGTGCGCCGCGCAGGCATCGCACTGGCCCGCGAGGTCGAGCGCCGCGCCCCTGACGCGGTGACCACGTCGTGGTGGAAGGAGGAGCGGGGCGAGCGGCTCTTCATCGACTACAACCAGAACGCCCGCGATCGCACGTTCGCGTCGCCATACTCGGCGCGCCGCACCGAGATCGCCACGGTGTCCACGCCGCTGGGGTGGGATGACCTGGCCGCCGCCGACCCGGACGACTACACCATCGCCACGGTTCCGGAGCTCGTCGCCAGTCGCGCCGATCCCTGGGCCGACATCGACGCCGTCGCCCACTCCATCGAACCCCTGCTGGAAATGTTTCGCGCCGACGAGGAGCGGGGATTGGGTGACCTGCCATACCCTCCGAACTACCCGAAGATGCCGGGCGAGCCGCCGCGGGTGCAGCCGAGCAAGAAAGTGGCTGCCAATTGGGAGGATGAGTCGGACGGCCGGAGAAGCCGCGCTTGAAGGGATCGTCGTGCGCTGCTGGGCGTCTGGAGCGACGGAGTGCTGACAATCGGGTGAAACATGCGAGCCGAGCTAGCGGATGGGCACGACGACGTCGCTGAACAGGTCATCCGGATCGGGTATGACGAGCCACGTCTCAGCCGTCGAATAGACCGCGACCGAACTCAGCTCGATGAGTCCGAGAAGCAGGAACGGCCACACGGCTCCGGCGAGCACGCTGACGGCGAGAAGGTCGCGAACCGGCCGGGTGCGATCACCGAGGCGTCGGCTGACGAGGAACGTGATCGCGGTGGTGACCGCCCATGCGGCGAGATAGATCCACACCCAGGTCATCGACACGACAGCCTCCTGGGGAGTCGACGTTCCCGGGTGTGTTCCCGGTCACACGATAGCGGAAATCGATTTCTGGATCGTTAGATTTCCTGGGTGCGCCGGGAGGGCACGACGACCAGACCGGGCTACCGGTCGGGACCACGCCTCTCGGCAGGATCAGAGGGAGATCGTCATGCCTCGACGTCAGGAGGCGGCAGAAAGCCGACCCAGCCGTCCCTGGTCCACCTGCCTGTGCGGCTGGTACTCGCTCGGCGTGGGGGAGGCGGCCGTGCGATCGTGCGGTTTGGCCGTCTCTCAGTCGCCGGACGAGAGCGTTGCCTTGCCGGTGTGCTGCTGACCGCCCCGGTCGATCCAGACCAAGTCGACGACGTCGCCGGGGTAGTGCCGGTCCAATGCGTCCGTCAGGGCTGTTGCCGAAGCCAGCTGGACGCCGTTGATGCTGAGCAAGACGTCACCGTCGAGTAGACCGGCCTGGTCGGCAGGACCGCCGCGGAGTACCTCGCGCAGGAGCACGCCCGGCAGCGACTGGCTCTGATCCTGACTGCTGACGCCGACGCCGAGCATGGTCGGCGGACCGATGTGCACGGTGTCGGTCGGCGCCCTCGAGCGGATCTGTCCTGCCACCGCCATCGCGTCGTTGATCGGGATGGCGAAACCCTGCCCGCCTGGGCCCATCCTGAAGTTCACCGTGGCCGCGGTGGTGACGCCGACTACCTGGCCCGCCGCGTTTATCAGTGGACCGCCGGAATCGCCTGCCCTGACCGGTGCTGCCACCTCGATCAGCCCGGTCACCTGCTCGGAGCTGCCGGTCAACTCGTCCTTGGCGCTGATGGTGCGGCCGAAGCCGACCACCGTGCCTGCCTCGTTGGTCAGCGGGTTACCGCTGCCGCGCGCGTTGCCCAATGCCACGACGGGGTCCCCCACCGCGAGCGCCGACGAATCGCCGATCACGGCGGACGGCAAGCCGCCGTTGGCGCCCCGCAATTGCAACACGGCGATGTCGCGGCCCCTGTCATAGCCGACGAGGTCTACCGGATAGGGCAGGCCGATGGCGGTCGCGGTGATACTGTCCGCGCCCTGCACGACGTGGAAGTTCGTCAGGATCGCACCGCCGCCATCGATGATGATGCCGGTGCCGGCGCCGATCGCATGCTGGTAGTTGATGACGGTGTCGATGCGCACGACGGCGGGCTCCACCGTGGCGACGGCTGCCGACATGTCGGCGGGTGCCGCGATGGCAGGCGCGGGCGCGACGAGGCCGACGACGGTCGCCGCGAGGACGCCGACGACGAGTCGCCAGCGGATTCCGAAGGTGCCCATGCGCCGCCTTACCTAGATGTGTCCCACAATTCTTACGGGAGTACCCAGGCTGTCGACGAACGCAATACCGCCAGGTGCGACCGGATCAGTCGTCGAGGGCGACACCACCGCGTGTGCGCCGGAACAACGACTTCCCCGACGGGCGGCGGTTGCGCAGCTTGCCTGCGGACCCCTCGTCGTTGTCAGCCATATCGTCGTCGGCTTCGTCCGCGTTAGCGGGTTCGTCCGATTCGTCGCCATCGGTGACCTCATCCACCTCAGTGGCCTCGTCAGTCACAGTGGTCTCGCTGATTTCGGTCGCTTCGCTGGAATCGGCGGCATCCTCGAACGAGACAGGCGCCGAGGCGTCATGCTTCTCATCTTCTCGGGTGTCTTCGCGGGGGGCGTCGGACTCGGTGGCGTCGGCATCGGCGGGCTCGGCGGACCGTCGGCCTCATCGTCGGGCAGTGCGTCGCTCTCGGCTGCCGTGCCCCGCCCGCGGCCGCGCGTCCGCGTCTTGGGCTTCAGCGGCTTCGGCGGAGGCGGCGGCAATTCGGCGATGAACGCCAAGATGGAAGCTCAGTGCACCGAGCACCGCGATCGCCGCGGCGGCGCCGTATATGCCGAACAGCCACTGACCCGCGCTGTCCAGGCTCAGCCAGATCTCGCTGATCGCGGCGCCGATGATGAGCGCACCCGCGAGCACGTGCAGAGCGATCGACCACACCCGCAGCGAAAGTGCCAGCCGCGGCGTGCCGTACTCGGGCTTGCGCGTCCGCAGCAAGGTGAACACCACGGGCAGCGCGGCAAGGCCGACCAAGGCGCCGGCGACGATCCGCAGCACGGTACCGACGGTGTGCGACCAGTCGCCGGTCAGCTCATTCCAGCGGGGCAGCACGAAGAAGAAGTAGAGGACTCCGGCGAGGACCAGGAACGATGTATTCCACAACACCGCGATCCAGCGCCGCATACTCCTCCTTGAGTTCGTTGGCCGGGGTGCGACCTGAACTGCTCTGCGAACGATCGCACCCCGGACCAGCTGCGGAGGATAGGGGATTTGAACCCCTGAGGGCGTTAACCCAACCCGCGTTCCAGGCGAGCGCCATAGGCCACTAGGCGAATCCTCCGCGGGCAATGGTAGCCGACCGCACTGGGACGCCCCACCAGTCGCTAGTTACCCTTCCCGGGTCGCTCCGCTCCTGCCCTCCGAATCGCCAGGTACTACACTCAACCCGGACCCCGCGCGGCGTCCATCCTGTGAACTCCCCCAGGGCCGGAAGGCAGCAAGGGTCAATGGGCTCTGGCGGGTGCGCGGGGTCCCCTTCTTGTTTCCACGGCTTCAGTAAATGGTGAAAGGCGCGCGCCGTGTCGTTTGAATCTCTCGGCCGCGACGAACTGCAGGCACAGCACGAACAGCAGTCCCGCAACTACGCCGACCTGCAAGCCAAGAAGCTGAGCCTGGACCTGACCCGCGGCAAGCCGTCCACTGAGCAACTCGACCTGTCCAACGACCTGCTGAGTCTGCCGGGGGCGAACTTCCGCGACGGCGACGGAACCGACACCCGCAACTACGGCGGACTGCATGGCCTGCCCGAGCTGCGGGCCATCTTCGGCGACCTGCTCGGCATCCCGGTGCCCAACCTGATCGCGGGCAACAACGCCAGCCTCGAGTTCATGCACGACATCGTGGTGTTCTCGTTGCTGCACGGCGGCGTGGACTCGCCGCGGCCGTGGCGGGACGAGCCCGGAGTGAAGTTCCTGTGCCCGTCGCCCGGCTATGACCGGCACTTCGCCATCACCGAAAGCCTCGGCATCGAGATGATCCCCGTCCCGATGCTCGAAGACGGCCCCGACGTCGACCTGATCGAGGAACTCGTCGCCGCGCGATCCCGCGGTGAAGGGCATGTGGTGCGTACCCGTGTTCTCCAACCCGACGGGCACCATCTACTCCTGGGAGAACGTCCGCAGACTCGTCCAGATGAAGACCGCGGCGGCGGATTTCCGGCTGTTCTGGGACAACGCCTACGCCGTGCACACATTGACCCACGACTTCGTGCGACAGGTCGACGTGCTCGGCCTGGCCACCGCGGCGGGCAACGGCAACCGGCCGCTGGTCTTCGCGTCGACCTCCAAGATCACGTTCGCGGGTGCCGGAGTCAGCTTCTTCGGCGGCTCACTCGGCAACGTGGCCTGGTATCTGCAGCACGCAAGCAAGAAGTCGATCGGTCCGGACAAGGTCAACCAACTGCGTCATCTGAGATTCTTCGGCGACGCCGACGGCGTGCGACTGCAGATGCAGCGCCATCAGCAGTTGCTCGCGCCGAAGTTCGCGCCTGGTCGCCGAGATCCTCTCCGACCGGCTCGGCGAGTCGAAGATCGCGTCGTGGACCGATCCCAAGGGCGGGTACTTCGTCAGCCTCGACGTGTGGCCAGGCACCGCGCGCCGAACCATCGCACTGGCCAAGGACGCCGGCATCGCCGTCACCGAGGCGGGTGCAGCATTCCCGTATCGAAAAGACCCGGACGACAAGAACATTCGCATCGCGCCCACATTCCCGGCCATACCCGACCTGCGCGAGGCGATCGACGGACTGGCCACGTGCGCACTGCTCGCGGCGACCGAGTCGCTGCTGGCACGTGACTAGCCCGCGGCTCGTCACCACGTCTGGGTAGCCTGCTCGTGTGGCTCTCTACCGCAAGTACCGGCCGGCGACGTTCGGCGAAGTAGTCGGCCAGGAGCACGTCACCGAACCGCTGTCGACGGCGCTGTCCTCGGGCCGGATCAACCATGCCTACCTGTTCTCCGGTCCGCGCGGGTGCGGCAAGACCTCCTCGGCGCGCATCCTCGCGCGCTCGCTGAACTGTGAGCAGGGCCCAACCCCAACGCCGTGCGGCGTGTGTGACTCCTGTGTGGCGCTGGCACCCAACGGCCCAGGCAACGTCGACGTCACCGAACTCGACGCGGCCAGCCACAGCGGCGTCGACGACGCCCGCGAACTGCGGGACCGGGCGTTCTACGCGCCGGCGCAGTCGCGGTACCGCATCTTCATCATCGACGAAGCGCACATGGTGACCACCGCGGGCTTCAACGCGCTCCTGAAGATCGTCGAGGAGCCGCCCGAGCACCTCATCTTCGTCTTCGCCACCACCGAACCCGAGAAGGTGCTGCCGACCATCCGGTCGCGCACCCACCACTACCCGTTCCGGCTGCTGGCGCCCAAGACCATGCGCGGGCTGCTGGAGCGCATCTGCACGGACGAAGGCGTCGCCGTCGACGACGCAGTGTTCCCGCTGGTGATCCGGGCCGGCGGCGGCTCGCCGCGTGACACGTTGTCGGTGCTCGACCAGCTGCTTGCAGGCGCCGCGGGCAACAGGATCGAGTACAAGCAGGCGCTGTCGCTGCTCGGCGCCACCGACCTCGCTCTCATCGACGATTCCGTCGACGCGCTGGCAGCAGGCGACGCGGCGGCGTTGTTCGGGGCGGTCGAGTCGCTGATCGACGCAGGCCACGATCCGCGGCGGTTCGCCATCGACCTGCTCGAGCGGTTCCGCGACCTCATCGTGTTGCAGGCCGTTCCCGATGCCGCGGCGCGTGGTGTGGTCGACGCGCCCGACGACGTGCTGGAGCGGATGCGCAGCCAGGCCGAGCGGCTCGGCACCGCGACGCTGGCCCGCTACGCCGAGGTGGTGCATGCCGGGCTCGGCGAGATGCGGGGTGCCACCGCGCCGCGACTGCTGCTCGAGGTGGTGTGCGCGCGGCTGCTGCTGCCATCGGCGAGCGATACGGAAGCGGCTCTGCTGCAACGGATCGAGCGCATCGAGACGCGGCTGGACATGTCGATACCCGCCTCGGAGGCGGCGGGTGCGTCCGACCCTGGCGGCCAAGAACTTCACCCGCAGGAGCCAGGCGCCCGAGCCGGCCCAGGCCCAAGCGCCCGAGCCGGCCCAAGCATCCGAGCCGGCCCAAGCATCCGAGCCGCGCGCCGGTCGACACGCCGCGCGCCGAGGTCCGGCCTGATCCGGCACCCGCATCGCCCACCGCCGCCACCCGCACCGAGCCGCCGCCAGCCGTGCAGCCGCACGCCGTGAAGCCGCCGCCGCAGCCCGTGCAGGCACCGCCGCCCGCGGCCACCGGAGAACCGGACGCGGCGGCCGTGCGGTCCATGTGGCCGACGGTCAGGGAGAAGGTGCGCGAACGCAGGCGCCCCACCGACGTCATGCTCGACGGCGCCATCGTGGTCGCCATCGAGGGCGACACCCTGGTGCTCAGCCACGTGTCCGGCCCACTGGCCAAGCGGCTCAACGAGCAACGCAACGTCGAGATCATCCGCGACGCGCTCAAGGACGCCCTCGGCGTGAACTGGAACATCCGCTGCGAGGCCGGTGGTCCGACCGCGCCGCCGCCGGCGGAACGCACCGCTCGGCCGGTCGCCGCCGCACCGCCACCGCCCGACGAGGACGACGAGGAGAGCATGCTCGCCGAGGCCGAGCGCAGCGCGTCCGTGCCGCGCCGCGACCCGGAGGAGGCCGCCCTCGAATTACTGCAGACCGAGCTGGGCGCCCGCCGGATCGACGGAGCCTAGGGCGTCCACCACGGCCGCAACGGCAGTCCGCCGTCGCCGCCCTTGCTGTCCAGCTTGACCGCCAGAACCTGGTGCAGCTGAACCACATTCGACTCGAAGCCGAGGCGTGAGCCGGCCATGTACAGGCCCCACACCTTGGCCGTGGGCAGGCCGACCTCTTCGACCGCCTCATCCCAGTGCTCGACGAGGTTGCGGCACCAGTCCCGAAGCGTCATCGCGTAGTGGTGGCGCAGGTTCTCCTCGTGCACCACCTCGAGGCCGACGTCCTGCGCCTCGGTGATGATGCGTCCCGATCCGGTGAGCTCACCGTCGGGGAAGACGTAGCGGTCGATGAAGCCGCCCGCGGTCGCGCCTGCGCGGTTGTCGGGCCGGGTGATGCAGTGGTTCAGCAGCAGGGCGCCGGTTCGCATCTTCGACTTGAGGAAGCGGAAGTACGACGGGTAGTTGTGCACGCCGATGTGCTCGGTCAGGCCGATCGAGGACACCGCGTCGAACCCGGACTCCCGCACGTCGCGGTAGTCGCCGTGGCGTACCTCGGCCAGGTCGGACAGGCCCTGTTCGGCGATCGCGTTCTGCGCCCACGTCGCCTGCTCCTTCGACAGCGTGACGCCGATCGTCTTGACGCCTTGCCGCGCGGCGTAACGCACCATGCCGCCCCAACCGCAGCCGACGTCGAGCAGCCGATCACCCGGCTGCAGCCGCAGCTTCTCGAACACCAGCCGGTACTTGTTCTCCTGCGCCTCCTCCAGCGACGCGTCCGCGTCCGCGTAGCAGGCGCAGGTGTAGGTCATCGACGGCCCGAGCACCCACTCGTAGAACGTGTTCGACACGTCGTAGTGATGGTGGATGGCGTCGGCGTCGCGAGTCTTGCTGTGGCGGAATCCCTCCGCGATGCGGCGCCAGCGGGGCAGCGCCTCCTGGGGCGGCGGGGCGATCGGCTTGAGGTGCTCGAAGCCGATGGACCGGACGATGTTGGCCAGCACCCGCGCGGGCGGGCGTTTGAAGTCGAGCTTGTCGGCGAGCGCCCGCAGCAGCTCGTAGGGGTCGCCTGGATGCACACCGTGCGGCTCCAGATCCCCTGAGACGTAGGCCCTCGCCAAGCCGAGGTCACCCGGCGCCGTGGCCAGGTAGGTGGTGCCCCTGGGCGTGAGCAGGTCCAGGCCGAGCTCGGCGTCTTCGGGCCCTGTCGAGCTGCCGTCGTAGGCGGTGAACTTCAGTGGCAGCTCGTCACCCGCGGCGAAGATCTCGAGAATCTCGGCCAGAGTCAGCTTGTCCGACTGGATCGTCGTGTCGCCTGCCGTCTCATCCTTGTATGTCGTCATCGTTGTCCTCTGCTCTTCGCGCAGGCGCTCATCGTCTGTCTGCACGCGCTCTTCGGCATACAGATCGAGTAGTCGTGAATCCGGGTCGTAGATCTTCTTCACCGTCTTGTACGTTTCCCCGCCGTAGAGTTCGTCGAACTCCTCGGCGGAGTAGTAGGCATCGGAGTACAGCGACTTGTGCCCGTCGAGCTCGCTCACCTTCTTCTCGATCGCCCGGTTGGTCTCGCTGCGCCGTTCCGGTCGCGTGCGCCGATGCCAGGCACCGACGACCAGAAGCCGACGTTGACGTAGGTGTGGTGCCCGCCGATCGGGTACAGCGGCCAGCCCGCGTCGTCGCGCAGCCGCAGTGGGCACAGCCAGATCGGCTCGATCGGCACGTTCGTCAGGAACCAGTCGAGGAATGCCGCCGTCCGCTCGATCGGCACCTCGATGTCCTGCACGACGCGCTCGCGCGGCGGACGCCCGTTGCGCTTCTCGATCCGGTCGGCGATGTCGAACCGCTGGTCGTAGCCGATGAGCTTCCAGTAGACGCTGCTTCGCCGGTAGCGCCGCGGCCAGAACCGCCGGATCGTCGGGTTCTGTGCGCCGAACGCCCGCGAGCACCAGAACCAGTCGGTGTCCCAGCGCCACAGGTAGTCGTGGATGGTCAGCCGGTCGTGCTTCTCGCCCGCCGGCGTGCTGGATCGACCGGTAGTAGATGTCCTTGCCGGTGTAGTCGCTGACGGGGCCGGGAGTCGACGTCTGCACGCCGAGGCACAGGTAGCTCTCATCGGCGCTGAACACCACGCCGTCGACGTAGTCGATGCGGGTGCCGTCGATGCCGCCGGTCTCGATGATGCGTTCCATCGTGGCCAATAGATCGGTCACGGAGGTGAACCGCAGGTGTCTCAGGCTGACGAACGGCTTGACCGGTTCGAGTTCGATCTTCAGCCGAACCGAGTAGCCAAGCGTGCCATATGAATTCGGGAAGGCGCGGAAGAGATCGGCGTGCTGGTCGCGCGACGCGGTCACTACCTCGCCTGCACCGGTGATGATGTCCAACTCGAGCACCGACTCGTGCGGCAACCCGTTGCGGAAGGACGCCGACTCGATGCCGAGACCGGTGACGGCACCGCCCAGCGTGATCGTCTTCAACTGCGGCACAACCAGCGGCGACAACCCGTAGGGCAGCGTGGCGGCGACGAGGTCCTCGTAGGTGCACATGCCGGCGACGTCGGCGGTGCGTGCCTCCGGGTCGACGGCGATGACGCCCGTCAGGCCCGACGAATCGAGGCCCTTCGTGGACGTCTTGGCTCTGGCCCGGAACAGGTTGGAGGTTGGTTTGGCCAGCCGGACGGTGGCGTTCGGCGGGATTGCACGGTAGCTGGCGAGCAGCCTCTTCACGCCTTCGGCGTGAGCAGCCTGTGCGTCAGTTGATACGACAGACACGCATATACGCTAGTCCGCGGTCGCAGTCGATGCGACATCGCCGAACCGGAATCACACTGCTACGACAAGGAGTCTTGCGACATGGGACAGGTCAGCGCGTCCAGCACCGTCTTGATCAATGCCGCGCCGGAAGCCGTCCTCGCCGCGGTCGCCGACTACCAGACGGTCCGCCCGAAGATCCTCTCCGCGCATTACAGCGGTTACCAGGTGCTCGAGGGAGGCCAGGGCGCAGGGCACCGTCGCCACGTGGAAGTTGCAGGCCACCGAGTCGCGGGTGCGCGACGTCAAGGCCGCCGTCGAGGTCGCAGGGCATTCCGTCATCGAGAAGGACGCCAACTCCTCCATGGTGACCACCTGGACCGTCGCCCCCGCGGGCACCGGCTCGACCGTCACCACCAAGACCTCCTGGACGGGAGCGGGCGGCGTGAAGGGCTTCTTCGAGAAGACGTTCGCGCCGCTGGGGCTGCGCAAGATCCAGGCCGAGGTGCTGGAGAACCTCAAGAAACAGGTCGAGGGCGCGCTAGGCCCGATTACTGCGTTTGCGACCGGGCGTGTCGCCAGGAACCCGGCGATCCCGCGCACGACGGCGTCGGCGTACTTCTGCCTGCCCTCGGGGGACTCGATCAGCGCGGCGTCGGCCGGGTTCTTCATGTTGCCCAGCTCGACGAGGATCGACGGGTACTGGGCCAGGTTCAGGCCGGTCAGGTCCGAGCGCGGATACAGCCCGCCCTGGCCGATGTAGTTGGCAGGCAGCAGGCCCGAGGTCTGCAACTGGTCGCGCATGGTCTGGGCGAACTGGACCGAGGGCCCGGCCTGCGCGTGGTTGAGCGGCGGCGAGGAGTAGTTGACGTGGAAGCCGCGGCCGGTCGCCGGGCCGCCGTCGGCGTGGATCGACACGATGGCGTCGGGATGGAGCGCGTTGGCCATCGCGGCCCGCTCGTCGACGCAGGGTCCCAGCGCGTTGTCGTTGCCGCGGGACATCGCGGTGCGCACGCCGAGCGCCGTCAACTCCTGGCGGATGCGCAGCACGGTCTCCCAGTTGAACGTGTGCTCGGGATATCCGTCGTTCGTCGAGGTCCCGCTGGCCTGGCAGTCCTTGGTGCCGCCGCGGCCGGTGGGCACCTGACGGCTGATGGACGCGTCGTTGGCGCCGTTGTGGCCGGGGTCGAGGAAGACGATCTCGCCCGGCGATGCTGGCGGGTGCTGCCGCGGCGGTGCGGAACCGCGGACCCCGAGGTGGCGATGAGGAGGCCGGCGGCCATGGCGGCGCCGACACGCAAGCTGACTGGGACGTGCACGGCGCCACGCTAGCCCGCGGGGCGACTAGGCTTGAGGCTGCAAATCGCCTTGTCCGCACATGCGAAATCAAGTCGAGACCAACCTGCTACACGCCTGATTTCAGATGCGAAGGGGTTCTACGGAATGCAACCCGGTCAACAGCCCGACATGTCGGCGCTCCTCGCGCAGGCCCAGCAGGTGCAGCAGCAGTTGATGGAGGCCCAGGAGGCGCTCGCCATCGCCGAGGTGCACGGGCAGGCCGGCGGCGGGCTGGTTCAGATCACGATGAAGGGCAGCGGCGAGGTGGTCGCGGTCTCCATCGACCCCAAGGTCGTCGACCCCGCCGACATCGAAACCCTGCAGGACCTCATCGTCGGCGCATTCGCCGACGCGTCGAAACAGGTCACCATCCTCGCTCAGACCAGGCTGGGTCCGCTGGCCGGCGGGCTGGGTGGCCTGGGCATACCGGGAGTCTGACGTTGTTCGAGGGGCCGGTCCAGGATCTGATCGACGAACTGGGCAAGCTGCCCGGGATCGGGCCGAAGAGTGCGCAGCGCATCGCCTTCCACCTGCTGTCGGTCGAACCGCCCGACATCGATCGGCTGACCGCCGTGCTCGGCAGGGTTCGCGACGGCGTCACGTTCTGCTCGGTGTGCGGCAACGTCTCCGACGACGAACGCTGCCGGATCTGTTCGGACTCGCGGCGCGACGCGTCGCTGGTGTGCGTGGTCGAGGAGCCCAAGGACGTCCAGGCCGTCGAGCGCACCCGCGAGTTCCGCGGCCGCTACCACGTGCTGGGTGGGGCGCTGGATCCGTTGTCCGGCATCGGGCCCGAGCAGCTGCGAATCCGTGAGCTGCTCAACCGGATCGGCGAACGCGTCGACGGCGTGGACGTCGCCGAGGTCATCATCGCCACCGATCCCAACACCGAGGGCGAGGCCACCGCGACGTACCTGGTGCGGATGCTGCGTGACATCCCCGGGCTCTCGGTGACCCGGATCGCGTCGGGTCTGCCCATGGGCGGGGACCTGGAATTCGCCGACGAGCTGACGCTGGGCAGGGCGTTGACCGGCCGGCGGGCGATGGCCTGATTCGCGGTGAGCCTATGGTGTCGCTCATGCCCGATGAAGAGTTCAGGGTCGAGGTCGAACTCGCCACGACGATCACGGCCTGTCGTTGTGGGAGCGGCTGCGGACGCTGGACCTGGACGGCGACGCGCGCAAGCGACTCGGCAGCCGGGTCACGATCACGCGCGACGGCAACCGGATGCTGCTCTACACGCACACCCTGGGCGACGCGCAGGAGGCGGAGCGCACCGTCAAGGCGCTGGTCGCCGAGGACAACGTCAGCGCCGAGTACTCCATCACGCGGTGGGATCGGCGCATCGCAGGAGTGGGTCGATCCCGCCGGCGGCGGCGCCGTCGCCGATGACGCGCCGGACGTTCCCGTCCCCGACCCGAGCTACGTCATCCTCGAGGCGTACAAGCCGGAGTTCCTGCGCGACCTGGGCTTTAGCGGCTCGCTTCGCGCCCTTCGCGAGATTGAGCTCACGCAACTAGTCACTCGCACTTTCGTTGCATGACGTCGATCTCGCGGACGTGTCAGTGGCGATTGGCACCCTCACCGCCATGAGAGACGTCCTCTTGGGTAGCCAATCGACGCTTACCCGATACGAATTGCGCGCTGGTACACCGAAGATCTTTCCGCGACGTGTACGTCCCGAAGCCGTGGACGCCGTCGCTTCGCGATCGGACCGTCGGCGCGTGGATGTGGTCGAAGCAGCGCGGCGTAGTCAGCGGAGTCGCCGCGTCGGCGCTGCACGGTGCCGACTGGGTCGACGCCACGGAACCCATCGAACTGATCTGGAGCAACGGACGGCCGCCGCCCGGGCCTGCTGGTCCGCAACGAGACGCTGGCGCCCGACGAGGTCACCAAGGTCGCAGGCATCCCGGTGACCACGCTGGCGCGTACCGCCTTCGACCTCGCGCGGCACCTACCCCGCGACGCAGCGGTGGCCCGGCTCGACGCGCTCAAGTGCGCGACGGCCTACTCGGCGAAGGACGTGCATGAGGCTGGCGCGGCGGTACCCGGGCGCGCGCGGCCTCAAATCGCTGAGGACGGCGCTGCCGCTGGTCGACGGCGGCGCCGCATCGCCGAGGGAAACCGCGCTGCGGCTGCTGTTGATCGACGCCGGACTGCCGCGGCCCACCACGCAGATACCGGTAGTCGAGGGTCGCGGCCGGCTGGTCCGCGTGTTGGACATGGGCTGGGAGGAGTTCATGGTCGGTGCGGAGTACGACGGCGATCAGCACCGCACCGATCGACCCGCAGTACGCCAAGGACGTTCGCGTCAAGCGCAAGCTCGCCAAGCTCGGCTAGAACGTCACATACGTGATCAAGGAGGACCGGCCCGATGAGATCGTGCAAAGCGTGTGGGACGCGATGGTTTCGCGAGGTTGGCGGCCGGACTAGGCCCGCCGCGGTGCCGCCAGCCGCTCGCGCCGCAACTGCGTCGACTTCGTCCAACTCCAGCGGCGCCAGGTCGCCGACGACCCGGGACAGCAGCAGGTCGGCCAGCTCCGGGATTGCGCGCCAGGCACGGGCCGTGCAGATAGGTCGCGACGACGCTGCCCTGCACCGCGCCGTCGAAGCCGTCGCCGTCGCGGTTGCCCGCGCCGGACACCACGCGCGCCAGCGGTTCGGCCGATGATCCGAGAACCGTTCCGCCGCGGTGGTTTTCGAAGCCGGTGAGTCGCTGGGTCAGCCCGGGCAGCAGCGGCTGCGACACCACTTCGCCGATGGTCCGCTTCGGCTGCGGCGACGTGGTGACGTCGAGCATGCCGACGCCATCGACGCGCTCACCCGACGACGTCTCGTACCAGTGGCCCGAGCACCTGGATGGCCGCACAGATGGCCAGCACCGGCGCCCCACGCTCGGCCGCGCGCTGCAGGCCGGGGTACTGGATCAGGTGCTTGGTGGCCAGCCGCTGCGCGTAGTCCTCTGCGCCGCCGAGCGTGTAGAAGTCCAGCGAGTCGGGAACCGGGTCGGCCAAGGTGATTTCGACGATCTCGGCGTCGATGCCGCGCAGGCGCAATCGCTGTCGCAGCACGACCGCGTTGCCGCCGTCGCCGTAGGTGCCCATGACGTCGGGCAGCACCAACCCGATCCGCACCGTCGATACGCAGATCCGCCGATTCAGTTGCAGGAACGCGGTGTAGTTGGCGATCACCTCGACGTGCCCCGGCGGGCACGACGCGATGGCCGCCAGGGTGTCGTGCACCAGCGTGTGCTCGACGCCGGCGTAGCCCAGCCGCACCGCGAGATCGGTGCCCCGCTCCCCGCGCAGCGACCGACAGCCGTGTCGTCGAAATGCTCGAAGCGGACGTCCCACAGCCACGACAGGTCCTCGCCGTCGGGCACCTGCCCGTTGACCGCGATCACCACGCCCGCGCTCTGCTTGTCCACCATCGACAGCGCCTCCTGCCAGCCCGCCGGATTCTTGGCCAGCAGCACACGGGCGGTGTGCGCGCCGAGTCGCACCGTCTTGTAGCGGCCTGCGACCTCGTCGACACCCGACACCGCGGCGACGGCGGCGGCCGGATCGGCGCCAAGCGTGACGGCGGCCGCGACGGCCTGGGTGGCATTGCCGCGGTTGACGGTGCCGGGCAGCGCCAACGTCATGGGCAGCGCCAGCCCGTCCGGGCCGTAGACGTGCGAATCGTCGAACCACCACTGCGGGGTCGGTCGCTTGAAGTCCGGGTGGCCCGGTCGAGCGGCCGAGTACCAGCGCCGTCGCGCACGATGATCTCGCCGCTGCGCGGGCAGCTCACCGAGTCGTTGGCCCAGCCGCCGCCCGCTGCCACCCACACCACGCGAGGGCTGTCGTAGGCCGCCGACGTCATCAGCACGTCGTCGCAGTTGGCCACCACCACGGCGTCGGGATGCCGGGCCAGCCCACCGCGCAGCGTGCGCTCGATGTGGTTGATCTCACCCACCCGATCCAGCTGATCGCGGGACAGGTTGAGCAGCACGATCACCGCGGGGTCGACCGCGTCGGCGACGTGGGGAACGTGCATCTCGTCGACTTCCAGCGCCGCCAGGCTCCGCACGGCGCGCACCGGCCAGCGCCGCGACCAGCCCGGCGTCCATGTTCGCGCCCTCGGCGTTGGTGGCGACGGGCCCGATGGTCGCTAGCGCCGCCGCGGTCATCCGGGTGGTCGTCGACTTGCCGTTGGTGCCGGTGACGACGACGGAGCGCTTGCCTTCGCCCAGCTGGCGCGAGAAGCGACTTGTCCAGCGTCATCGCCACCAGGCCGCCGATCATCGCGCCCGCACCGCGGCCCGTGACCCGCGACGCCCAACGCGCGGCGGATCCGGCGCCGAGCGCCACGCGTCCCCGGGTGGTAACCATCCCAGGCAGTCTAGGAGCGCAAAAGTAGGTAGGCGACACGCGGCGTCGTCGGTCCTGGCTTGTCGGAGGACCGTGTCATCCTCGAAACGTGAGCAGCTCCTGGGGCCGACCGGTGACCGAGCCCGGTGCGGGCTGGGCGGTCGTCGACGTCGAGACGTCGGGTTTCCGCCCCGGGCAGGCTCGCATCGTCAGCGTCGCCGCGCTGGCCCTCGGCGACGACGGCAACGTCGAGGCCAGCTTCTCCAGCCTGCTCAATCCCGGTGTCGACCCGGGGCCCACGCACGTGCACGGCCTGACCACCGAGATGTTGGAGGGGCAGCCGACGTTCGCCGAGATCGTCGACCAGCTCAACGCCGTCCTGCAGGGCCGCACGCTGGTGGCGCACAACGTGGGCTTCGACTACTCGTTTCTGGCCGCCGAGGCCGAGCTCGTCGGCGCCCAACTGCCGGTCGACACCGTGATGTGCACGGTCGAGCTGGCGCGCCGCCTCGACCTGGGCGTCGAGAACCTCCGGCTGGAGACGCTGGCCGCGCACTGGGGCGTCACGCAGATGCGCCCTCACGATGCGCTCGACGACGCACTGGTGCTCGCGCAGATCCTCAAGCCCGCGCTGGCCGGGGCGCACGAACGCAAGGCGTGGTTGCCGGTGCGCCCGGTCGTACGCCGCACCTGGCCCAACGGTCAGGTCACCCACGAGGAACTGCGGCCACTGAAGATGGTCGCGGCGCGGCTGCCGTGCCCGTATCAGAACCCCGGCCGGTTCGCCGCGGGCCGGCCCCTCGTGCAGGGCATGGCGGTGGCGTTGTCCAGCGAGGTCACGCACACCTACGAAGAGCTCATCGAGCGCATCCTGCATGCGGGCCTCGCCTACACCGAGGCGGTCGATCAGCAGACGTCCCTGGTGATCTGCGACGAGCCGAGCCCCGAACAGGGCCGCGGCTATCAGGCCGATGAGTTGGGGATACCGCTGGTCCGCGACGCCGAGTTCATGTGCCTGCTGGATCCGTGGTCGGTGGCACGGGGCTCGAGCAGTTCGCCGACGCGACCCTCAGCGGCGACCAGTTCACCTTGTTCTGACCCGCGACAGGCAATGAAAGAGCCTGCCTACGAGCGACTTCGATGTGTCGGCGTCGACGAAGTCGCTCGTAGGCGGGCAAACACGTGACTAGGTGAGCGCCTTGGTCTTCAGCGAATCGTATTCGGCCTGGGTGATCGTGCCCGCGTCGAGCAGTTCCTTGGCGTGCGCGATCTCCTCGGCCGGTGATCGTCCGGCTGCCTGCCGAATGTAATCATCGGTCTGCTGCTTGGCCGCGACAGCGGCCTCCCGCGCCCGCACCGACATGCCCTGACCGCGAGCGATCAGGTACACCAACGCCGTCAGCCACGGGATCAGGAACAGAAAGATCACCCAGATGGCCTTGACCACGCCGGACGTCTTGTGGTCACGCCAGAACAGGTCCGTCAGGATCTGGAAGAGCACCAGCAGGTAGGCCACCCAGGCGAAGATGATCAGGAAGTGCCACAGGAAGTCCCAAGTCGATCCCCAGTTCACGTCTACTCCTTGAACGCTTTGATCGCGCAGTTTGCGCGAGCGTCAGTTAATCACGCGCAGCGCGATTTACGGCGGATACAACCGCCCGCAGCGACGCCGTGGTGATCGACGTAGCAATGCCGACGCCCCACACCGTCTGGCCGCTGACGGAGGCCTCGACGTAGGCCGCGGCCTGAGCGCCCTCGCCCGAGGACATCGCGTGCTCGGAGTAGTCCAGCACCGAGACGTCGAAGCCGACGGTGCCAAGGGCATCGACGAACGCGGCGAGCGGGCCGTTGCCGGCACCGGTGACCTCGGTCTCGACACCGTCGATCTTCACCGTTGCGGTGATGGTGTCGGTTCCGCCGTCGACCTCGGCGGCGTCGACCTTCTGCCGGATCCGTTCCAGCGGTCGGATCGGGCGCCAGGTACTCCTCGGCGAAGACGTCCCACATCTCCTTCGGGGACACCTCACCACCTTCGCCGTCGGTGATCCTCTGCACCACCTGGCTGAATTCGATCTGCAGGCGCCGCGGCAGCACCAGTCCGTGGTCGGCCTTCATGATGTAGGCGACGCCGCCCTTCCCGGACTGCGAGTTCACCCGGATGACGGCCTCGTACGTGCGGCCGACGTCCTTCGGGTCGATCGGCAGGTACGGCACCTGCCACAGGATGTCGTCGACGTCCGCGCCCGCCTCGTCGGCACTGGTCTTCATGGCGTCCAGGCCCTTGTTGATGGCGTCCTGGTGGCTGCCCGAGAACGCGGTGTACACCAGGTCGCCGCCGTAGGGGTGACGCTCGTGGACCGGCAGTTGGTTGCAGTACTCGACCGTGCGGCGGATCTCGTCGATGTTGGAGAAGTCGATCTGCGGGTCGATGCCGCGGCTGAACAGGTTCAGACCCAACGTCACGAGGCACACGTTGCCGGTGCGCTCACCGTTGCCGAACAGGCAGCCCTCGATCCGGTCGGCGCCCGCCTGATAGCCCAATTCCGCTGCGGCTACTGCGGTTCCGCGGTCATTGTGCGGGTGCAACGAAAGGATGACGGACTCCCTTCGATTCAAGTTACGGCTCATCCACTCGATCGAGTCGGCGTATACGTTCGGGGTGGCCATCTCGACGGTGGCGGGCAGGTTGATGATCAGCGGCGCTTCGGGTGTCGGCTCGACGATGTCGGAGACCGCGTCGCAGACCTCCTTGGCGTACTCCAGTTCGGTTCCGGTGTAGGACTCCGGCGAATATTCGAAGCGCCACTGCGTGTCGGGGTAGCGTGCCGCCTGCTCGACGCACAGCCGGGCGCCCTCGGTGGCGATGGCCTTGACCGACTCGCGGTCGGCGCGGAACACCACCCGCCGCTGCAGGATCGACGTCGAGTTGTAGAAGTGCACGATGGCCTTCGGCGCGCCGGCGCAGGCCACGAACGTCCGCTCGATCAGCTCGGGCCTGCACTGCGTCAGCACCTGGATCGTGACGTCGGCAGGGATTGCGCCCTGGTCGATGATCTCGCGGACGAAGTCGAAGTCGGTCTGGCTGGCCGACGGGAAGCCGACCTCGATCTCCTTGTAGCCCATGCGGACCAGCAGGTCGAACATCCGACGCTTGCGGTCGGGCTCATGGGATCGATCAGTGCCTGGTTGCCGTCCCGCAGGTCGACCGCGCACCACATGGGCGCCGTCTCGGAGACGCGGTCCGGCCACGTGCGGTCGGAGAGGGCGACCGGCTCGACCTCTTCTGCGAACGTCCGGTACCGGCTGACCGGCATGGACGTTGCGCGCTGCGTGTTCCACGCAGGCTGACCGGGATTGCGTGCACCCGACGGGGTGCTGATGGTGCGTACCGACGTGTAGGCGTCGATGGAATGGGGGTTTGGGTTGTTCACGGTTCCTGCTCCGGATTCGTCTGCATTCTCAATTCAGACCGGCGCATCGCGAACCCCCGCGACGGGAGGCCAGTCTGTTCAGACCCCGTCGCGGCGTCCGAGGAGGAGCACCCGCTGCACTCAGACGACTGTACTCCGCAGGGGCGTCCGACCAAAACCCGGCTGACAGGCGGCTACGCCGGACGTGCGCGTGACACGGCTGCTGTCCGGCCTGCCGATGTACATGGGTAGAAGATGTTCGTCGATCAGGCGACCCGTGCGGCGGAGCCTGACGCCTGAATGGTCAGGAATGCATCGCGGACACCTCGACCCGTCGGTGGCGACCATGCCGCTGCCCGCGCAAGCCGCCGCCCGTGTCACCGCGGCCAACAGGAAACTGGTCGACGGCGCACGTGCCGGGGACTTCCGGTGATCCACGTGGTCACCAGTTACCACGACGTCCGGGAGATTTCGTCGGACCCGTGGTGGCGGCAAGTGGCGGGAACCGATGCGACCCGAGCCAACGTGCTCAACCATCAGTTGCCGGGAAGTCAAGGGCTGCAAGTGATGGCGGAGCTCCTCGACCCCACCGACGTGGTGGTTCATGGCAAGAAGCGCTATGACGCGTTCGCCTCGACCGAACTCGACGCGGTGCTTCGCGCACGAGGCATCGAAACGCTGTTGCTCACCGGGGTGAACACCAATAGCTGCGTGCTGGCCACCACGGTGGCCGCCAACGCCAGGGATTACGCCCCGGTAGTGATCGAAGACTGTGTCGACACCATGGACCGCTCGGTGCACAGCAGGCGCTGGCCATCATCAGGTAGGCGTTCGGCTGGACCGCAACGGCGGATGAGATTCTGGAGGCCCTGTGAGAGTCGTTGACGTCCATGCCCACGTGATCCCCCCTGCGCTGGTGGCCTTGATGCGGTCCAGATCCGCGCCGGACGGGATCACGCTCGACGAGACCGGGTCACGAGCCTGGGTCGTGCACCGGCAGGGATACCGCTATCCGCTGCTTGACGCATTTCACGATGTCACTGCCCGGCTGTCCCAGATGGACAGCGCAGGAACCGACCTCGCCGTGCTGTCCGTCGCCCCGCCGCTGTTCCTGTACTGGACCAGTGGATGGAGCCGCGGCGGCGGCGCGCACCATCAACGATGCGGGTCGCCAAAATCGTTGAACAGGCACCACATCGGTTCGCCGGACTGGCCACGCTGCCACTGCAGGATCCCGTCGCGGCGGCCGCCGAGTTGCGCCGCTGTGTAGGCGATCTGGGCATGCGCGGTGCTCAGATCGGCCAAGGCGTGCTCACTCACATGTCGAGCGATCACGCGCCCTCGACGCTCGCACAGAAGGCCGCTGGCGACATCTGGGAGGTCCATTTCGGGTTGCCAGGGCTGGACAGCACGATGTCGGTGCTGCTCGACGCCGCGGCGCGCGGACACCTGTCCTACGAGGACATCACCAGGGTGTACAGCGCGACGCCGGCCCGTACCTACGGTCTGTGGCCGAAAAAGGGGCGGCTCGCGCCGGGCGCCGACGCCGACATCGTTCTGGTCGACCCGGCGGCGACCCGGACCCTGCGCAACGCCGACGTACTGTCCAAGGCCGGCTGGACGCCGTTCGACGGGCGGACCGTGACCGGACGGGTCGTCCAGACCTATCTACGTGGTCGTCTCATCGCCGAGGAGGGCAAGCCGATCGATGAGCGCACCGGGATCTTCACTCCGGGTAGCGGGCATCGCTAGCGGGATTCCCCAGCTGCCCGCGAACGCCACGTCCTCCAGAGGGAGCCGCTCACGCGGCAGCCAGTCACGCTCCGCGATCTCTGGTGGCGAGGCGGCGTAGTCGCCGATGCTGCCGACCGCAACCACGACCAGCGGGCGGGCCTCCACCGGAATCGCGAACGCGGCACGGGCCGCGTCGGCGTCGAAGCCCGCCATCGGATGCACGACCAGTGACCGCGACACCGCCTCGACGGCGATGTTGGCCATGGCCGCGCCAGTGTCGACAGCCGAGTACAGCGCGGTCATCTCGTCGGGACCCTCGTCGGCGGCCAGCAGGATGAGCGCGCCCGCCTGGTGCGCGTAGCGATTGCCCCGCTTGAGCACACCGGTCAGCGCGGTGAACGTCTCGTCGCCGCGCAACCCGACGAGGAACCGGACCGGCTGGCGCCTGCCCCAGGTCGGCGCCCAGCGGGCCGCCTCGAGCAACGCGGTGATCTCCTCGAGCGTCACGACGGCATCCGGGTCGAAGGCGCGTGGGCTCCAGCGCGCCGCGATGGCGTCATGAATGGGGACCCGGGTGTCGGCCAGACGGCGCGCGTTCCGCGGGCCCTGCGCTCCTGCCTGCCGATTCCCATTCCCCGGTCGCTGCGCTTCTGCCTGGGGGTTCGTCACGGTGACCAACGCTACCGCCGAGCCGGCGGGGGAAACCGCGTGCGCAGACCAACTATCCTTTCTAGGACTCCCTTGCCGGATGGACCCAGAAAGGTGGACGGGTGGCGCTCGTCGTACAAAAGTACGGTGGATCCTCGGTAGCCGACGCCGACCGGATTCGCCGCGTCGCCGAGCGCATCGTCGAGACCAAGAAGGCCGGCAACGACGTCGTCGTCGTGGTCTCTGCGATGGGTGACACTACCGATGACCTGCTGGATCTGGCCCGCCAGGTCAGCCCTGCGCCGCCGCCGCGCGAGATGGACATGCTCCTGACCGCGGGTGAGCGGATCTCCAACGCCCTGGTCGCGATGGCCATCCACTCGCTGGGCGCTCAGGCCCGCTCCTTCACGGGTTCGCAGGCCGGGGTGATCACCACCAGCACGCATGGCAACGCGAAGATCATCGACGTGACGCCCGGACGGTTGCAGGACGCTCTCGCCGAGGGTCTGATCGTGCTCGTCGCCGGCTTTCAGGGCGTCAGCCAGGACAGCAAGGACGTCACCACGCTTGGCCGCGGCGGATCGGACACCACCGCCGTGGCGCTTGCCGCGGCACTGCACGCCGACGTTTGCGAGATCTATACGGACGTCGACGGCATCTTCACGGCCGACCCGCGCATCGTGCCCAACGCGCGGCATCTGGATACCGTCAGCTTCGAGGAAATGCTCGAGATGGCGGCGTGTGGCGCCAAGGTGCTCATGCTGCGTTGCGTGGAATATGCCCGACGTTACGACGTTCCCATTCACGTGCGCTCGTCTTATTCAGATAAGGCGGGCACGCTCGTCAAAGGTTCGATGGAGGACATCCCGATGGAAGACGCGATCCTCACCGGCGTGGCTCACGACCGCAGTGAGGCGAAGGTGACCGTCGTCGGGCTGCCCGACGTTCCTGGCTACGCCGCCAAGGTCTTCCGTGCCGTTGCCGACGCCGACGTCAACATCGACATGGTGTTGCAGAACATCTCCAAGGTCGAGGACGGCAAGACCGACATCACGTTCACCTGCTCGCGCGAGAGCGGGCCGGGCGCAGTTGAGAAGCTGGCGTCGTTGCAGAGCGAAATCGGTTTCAGCGCAGTGCTTTACGATGATCACATTGGCAAGGTGTCGCTGGTCGGGGCGGGCATGCGCAGCCATCCGGGCGTCACCGCCAAGTTCTGCGAGGCGCTGGCCGCCGTCGGCGTCAACATCGACCTCATCTCGACGTCCGAGATCCGTATCTCGGTGCTGGTCAAGGATACCGAGTTGGACAAGGCGGTCTCGGCGCTGCACGAGGCATTCAACCTGGGCGGCGACGAGGTTGCCGTCGTGTACGCGGGGAGCGGGATCTAAATGGGAGCCAGCATCGGCGGGCAGGAGCGAAGCGACCGGGGAGTCAGCATCGGCGTGGTCGGCGCGACCGGTCAGGTCGGACAGGTGATGCGGCGTCTACTGGAGGATCGAGACTTCCCGGCGACGTCCGTGCGGTTCTTCGCCTCGGCACGTTCGCAGGGCAAGAAGCTGTCGTTCCGCGGCCAGGAGGTCGAGGTAGAGGACGCCGCGACCGCCGACCCGTCGGGTCTGGACATCGCGCTGTTCTCGGCGGGCGCGACGATGTCACGGGTTCAGGCACCACGCTTCGCCGCCGCGGGTGCGACCGTCATCGACAATTCGTCGGCGTTCCGAAAGGATCCCGACGTCCCCCTGGTGGTGTCAGAGGTCAACTTCGACCGCGATGTCATTGATGCCGGCGCTCTGCGCAAGGGCATCATCGCCAACCCGAACTGCACCACCATGGCCGCCATGCCGGTACTCAAGGTGCTGCACGACGAGGCGCAGTTGGTGCGTTTGGTCGTCTCGACCTACCAGGCGGTCTCGGGCACGGGGCTGGCCGGCGTCGCCGAACTGTTCAGCCAGGCAAGTGCGGTCGTGCAGGACAGCGAGCAACTGGTCCACGACGGCTCGGCGCTGCGGTTCCCGTCTCCCGTCAAGTACGTCGCGCCCATCGCGTTCAACGTGGTGCCGATGGCCGGGTCCTTCGTCGACGACGGTTCCGGCGAGACCGACGAGGATCAGAAGCTGCGCAGCGAGAGCCGCAAGATCCTCGGCATCCCCGATCTTCTGGTCAGTGGAACCTGCGTGCGGGTGCCGGTGTACACCGGGCACTCGCTGTCGATCAACGCGGAGTTCACCAGGCCCATCTCACCCGATCGTGCTCGGGAGCTCCTCGACGGAGCGCCCGGTGTGACGTTGGTCGACGTGCCGACGCCGCTGGCCGCAGCCGGCGTTGACCACTCGCTGGTCGGGCGGATCCGGCAGGACCCCGGTGTCCCCGACGGTCGGGGCTTGGCGCTGTTCGTGTCGGGTGACAACCTGCGGAAGGGTGCCGCCCTGAACACCATTCAGATCGCGGAGCTACTCGCCGCGCGACTCTGACCCGCGACCGTGGGTGTGGCGGTCGCCGCCACACCGGTGCTCGCCCGCCGTTACGCTGTCCGGCGATGAACGCGCGAACGGTGATCGGTATGGTGCTGCTCGCGTTGGCAAGCGTGATTCCCGCCCCAGCGCACGCCGACCCTCCTGCTCCCGCGCCGCAACCGGTACTGCCACCACTGGCGTCCGGTCAAGTGGTCCGCATTGGCCCCACGGCCGGAACCGGCACGCCGACAAGGGATTACGGTGTCGGCGCTACCGATCTCTGTGAGTTCATGGAGTTTCCCAGCGGCATCCTCCAGGTGTGTGGCGACAGTTTCGCCGGTCAGGGAGTGGGCTTCGGCGGCTACTACTCGCCGGTCGCGCTGCACGTCGAGACGGACTCGATCGACGACCCGACCGGGGTCCGCTACGACGGCGTGACCGGCACCGACAAGCCGCTGCTGGACGAGCCGACGCCACCGGGTTCCTCGCAGCTGCCCGCGGGCATCGTGGAGATCAACCGCGAGAACTACATGCTGGTCACCACGACGAAGGACCTGGTGCCCGCAACATCGCGGTTGGTGAAGGCCGATCCGGCGAGGGGGAGCTGGCCGACGGTGCCGAAGTCTCAGCGGCCCGCCGATTACGCGGGTGGGCGGCAGTCGCAGATCAGCGGCTACTACGACCCGATCCCGACGCCGGACTCGTCGAGTGGCTGGGTGTACATCGTGGCCAACGACTTCGACCGCAGTGGCCCGGTGGAGCTCTACCGGTCGACTCCGTCAGCGTTCACCGACAGGTCCAGCTGGCAGCCGTGGTCGGCGTCCGGCGGCTGGAACAAGCCGCCGACACCGCTGTGGGCAGACCGGGTCGGAGAGATGAGCATCCGGCAGATCGACGGCATGACGGTGCTCTCCTACTTCAATGCCAGTACCGGCAACATGGAGGTCCGCGTCGCCCGAGACCCCACCCAGCTCGGTACCGCACCCGTGACCACGGTGGTGTTCGCCGGCGACTGGCCGCAGCAGGCTGACCAGTTGCCGTCGCCGGAGGACAACCGGCTGGCTCAGCCCTACGGCGGATACATCTCGCCGGGTTCGACGCTCGACGAGTTGCGGGTGTTCGTCAGCCAGTGGAACACCGGGCCGCGCGGCGACAACGCGCCCTACCGCGTGATCCAGTTCGCGGTGAACCCGTTCCAGCCCTGATGGGCGGTGAGTCGTTGAGGCTGCGTTGAGAGCTGTTACAACGGCGGCGAATTCACCACTGTGAGCGCAATCACGGCGGGCGAGTTTCTCGGATGAGTCGGCAAACCGTCAGTCGATGGTGCAGGAGGGGTCCGAGCCCGTCGACCGACGCTGGCTGACAAGTAGCTGTAAGTTGTTGTGGTCACGAACGACCTGCGCGGCAAGGTCACTCACTGTTCCCGGCTCGCGTGGGCCGGTCGGGGTCGCACGCGCTGCCTTCCGAGTACTTCGGCGCCACGCTTGTCCGGGGTTGGCTCTGCCATGCGGCGGCCGCTCCGTGGCCGCTACCAACAGAGCGGCCCGAGATCCGTTGACTCACAACGTGTTTCGATATGAATGACACCCCGCTGACGCTCCTCGAGCAGTTCATCGATGAGCTCGTTGAGTGGCGCATCCACGGGTCTTGGCCGGTGGTGTCTTCGCGTCGATCGCCGCAGTGCGGACACGAGTCGTAGTTCGCTGTCAATGGTTTCGCGATCGCGCATCAGCAGGCCCCCCAGCCGCGCCGAAATGATTCCCCTCACGGAAACTGTACCGCCAACGGCGAGAAAAGTCTGCGGGTGCCCGATGCCAGCGAATCATCCCCATCGTGACCCTCGTCGCATTGGTTGACGGGCAAGTGAACGAAGCGCAATGTTTTGCGCGTGATCGAGTTGAGTGAACAGACGATCATCGAACAGTTGGTGGACAGGCTCTCCGAGAGATATCCATCGGTGCCCGGTGACAAGGTGGCCGAGGTCGTGAACGACCGCTATGCGCGTTTCAACGACCGCCCCATTCGTGACTACGTCCCACTCTTCGTTGAGCGCGCAGCGCGCAGCGAGTTAGCGCAGCTCAGCAGCTAAGCGCGGGCTGACCACAACGCTGCGAACCTTCTCTCGCGTTGCGCGACGAGACCGTCGATGTAGCGCAATTCCGCTCCGGCGATCGAGGCTGCGTTTGCCCTCGGCCGCATCCTCGACAAGTGATGGGCCGCCAGGCGTGACGCCATGTCGGCGCGCCGTCTTGCAGCGTGTGCGGCGACTGCTTCCCGTTCATCTGCGAGACAATCCCGCAAGCATGCCCCGTGCATCGCGTCAGCTACCCCGGTGGCCGCTTCGGCGCAGCGGTGGTCACCGCGTCAAGGTAACTCTCCCGCGGGCGCAGGGCACCTGGGGTGGATCGTCGGTGGGCACCCTTCACTGTTCCGGCACTTCGTCGCATTGCTCGCCCGCCGCACGACCCCGGCGTCTCCGGTATCGCGTGGCATCTACGACGAGCGCGACGGCCGCGATCTGGACGGCCCCCATGATCACCAGAGGCCAAACGGCGCCGGCCGCGACCGCAACCCGGATCGGGTGCGGCTGAGGACGGTTCGGGTCGTTCATCCTGCTGACGACGACCGCCAGCATGATCGCGGCCACCAGCCAGCCGAACAGGTATCCGCACATGACTGCATAGATCACGGATGCGCTCCTCGGGGCATCGGTTCTCGTCGCGGTGCCGGATGTCGGTGGCCGCTCACATCAAACTTTGCGACGGACACCTTGGAGATTTCTTGCGCCGCTGGCGGGGACGGAGAACCCGCCAAGCGGTCCGGTCGTTGCCTCCACGTGGAAACGAATGGAGCGACCATGAAGTTGCCGCGATGGACGACAATCGGGCCGGGCTGGCGACCGCCACGCTCGTCGCCGGCGGTTGGCGCTCGCAAGTCTGGGGCTGGGCGCCGCCGTCGTTGGGGTGGTGTCCCGGAGGAAATCTGCGTGATGTCGTCAACTGCCACTTCGCGCAGCTCGATTGCGCACCATCAGGTGTTCACAGCAACCGTCCGGAGCCGCTGGACGCGGAACTGGATCGACCGCGATGGTGGGGGGCCGTCACGGCGTAGGGCTCTCGTGACGGTTTTGCGTGCCTCCGATAGGCGCCGTCACGGCACCGCTTCTGGCGCGGGACTTGGTAGTGAGCCCTCGCCGTAACAGCTCTGATCATTCAACATGACGCGCGCGAAAACTTCTCGGGATTTGCGCGATGTCGTTGGTTGGGCAAAGAAGCCTCGTTGACTTCAACCCTCGAACGACCGTCGAATGCGCGCAGGGGCTTCATAGCCGATTCATAGGGACCTCATCGGTGACACCTGGATACCGAGACGATCATCAAGGACATGACCGAACCAACGCCGTCCGCCGAACCGAGCACCGGCCCCATCTCCACCACACCACCGCCTACGGAATCCCCGGCCGCGCCGCCTCCATCGCCTCTACCGCACGAGCACGAGCGCGGGTATCTGCGTCGGCCCAGCAGGCTGAATGCGGTCGCCGCATGGGTCGGGATCGTGGCTGGTGTCGTCTTCATCGTTGCCGTGATCTTCTTCAGCGGCTTCGCGCTCGGCGCCCACTCCGGCGGTGGGCATCACCGCTGGGGTGGCGGTCACGGTGACCATCGCGGTGGTGGCGAGATGCATCGCGGCGGGCAGGGGATGGGTCCTGCGATGGGACCGGGGATGGGACCGATGTTCCGACCCGGACCCGGTTTCATCTTCCCCACCGGACCAGGCGGCCCCGGCAGTTTCGGGCCGGGCCGCCCGGGCGGCCAGGGACAGGCACCGGGGTCGACGGCACCGGCACCGCCACCGCGTTGATCCGGAAAAACGTTTCTTGACTCATTCAAGGAAGGGCGCATACTAAGGACGTGTCCACCTCGGTGCACGCCCCCGAAGCGGCGATCGCTTCGTGGATCGTCGGAACACGGATATCCGTGCCGAGGCAGGTGGTTGAAAGTCTCTGCAGCCCACTATGTTCGCCCGTTGGGGCGAACCACTGTGCCGGGTTGCGGTGTGGTAGTGCCGGCGATCCCGCCGTCGACTGCCGCGCCGCTCCCGGCACTTCTGCTCTGGAGCCGCTCACCGCCTGCGTCCGCGCTTTACGAGGCGGTCGGGTACACGAAGTCCCGTGGAGACAGCCCACCCCACACCCGAGGAGATGAGTCAGACGATGGCAGACAAATTCACCACCAACGATGCCGGTAATCCGGTACCCAGCGATGAACATTCGTTGACCGTCGGTCCCGACGGTCCGATTCTGCTGCAGGATCACTACCTGATCGAACAGATGGCCAACTTCAACCGGGAACGCATTCCGGAGCGTCAGCCGCACGCCAAGGGTGGCGGCGCGTTCGGCCACTTCGAGGTGACGAACGACGTCAGTCAGTACACCAGGGCGGCGGTGTTCCAGCCGGGTACCAAGACCGACACCCTGATCCGGTTCTCGACGGTCGCGGGCGAGCGCGGCAGCCCAGACACCTGGCGCGATCCGCGCGGATTCGCGCTGAAGCTCTACACGTCGGAGGGCAACCTCGACATCGTCGGGAACAACGTCCCGATCTTCTTCATCCGCGATCCGCTGAAGTTCCAGCACTTCATCCGGTCCCAGAAGCGCATGGCCGCCAACAACCTTCGCGACCACCACATGCAATGGGACTTCTGGACGCTGGTACCCGAGTCTGCCCACATGCTGTCCTGGCTGATGGGCGACCGCGGTATCCCGAAGAGCTGGCGGCACATGAACGGATACTCGAGCCACACCTACAGCTGGCTGAACGAGGCCGGTGAGCTCTTCTGGGTGAAGTATCACTTCAAGACCGATCAGGGCATCGAGTTCCTCAAGCAGGAGGATGCCGACCGGATCGCGGGCGAGGACGGTGACTACCACCAGCGCGACCTCTTCAACGCGCTGGAGTCGGGCAACCATCCGAGCTGGTCGCTGAAGGTGCAGATCATGCCCTTCGAGGAGGCCAAGACCTACCGCTACAACCCGTTCGATCTGACCAAGGTGTGGCCGCACGGCGACTACCCGCTGATCGACGTCGGCACGCTGACGTTGGACCGCAATGTCGTCGACTACCACTCGCAGATCGAGCAGGCGGCGTTCGAGCCGAACAACATCGTGCCCGGAACCGGACTCAGCCCGGACAAGATGCTGCTCGCCCGCGGGTTCTCCTACTCGGACGCCCATCGCGCCAGGCTCGGGGTGAATTACAAGCAGATCCCCGTCAACGAGCCGAAGGTGGAGGTGAACAGCTACTCCAAGGACGGTGCGATGCGGATTCGCACGGTCTCCGATCCGGTGTACGCCCCGAACTCCATGGGCGGACCCAAGGCCGACCCCGCGCGCGCTGCCGAGGTGCACTGGATGTCCGACGGCGACATGGTTCGCAGTGCGTACACGCTGCGGCCCGATGACGACGACTGGGGCCAGGCCGGCATCATGGTGCGCGAGGTTCTCGATGACGAGCAGCGGGAACGGCTCGCCAGCAACGTCATTGGGCACGTATCCGATGGGGTGAAGGAGCCGGTGCTCTCGCGGGTTTTCGAGTACTGGCGAAACATCGACCCCGACCTGGGGAAGAAGATCGAGGAAGGCGTCCGGGCCAACAACGGCTCGTAGCCGGTTCCGCTGATGCCCCGGTCACCGATGCGGTGACCGGGGCATCTCGGCCCCATGGGGCTGCGACACGCCCGGCGTGGCGAGAATGCGGGGCATCTCGCCAGGTCTGTGGAAAGGTTGAGATCTTTGTCCAAGGGGTCGCGCCGCCGTGTGACTCGTGAGACTGTCGTGAACCATGAAGCGATCGCGGGAGATTCGTTGGGCGCTCGTCGCCGTGGTGATGCTCTTGGTCGCATCGGTCGGCGGCTGCGGACTCCGCGGCGAACCGATGGCCCGTGAAGGCGCCACGGTGTTCGCCGTAGGAGACTGCGTCGACGTACCGGGCGGGACGCCTTCGGCTCCGGCAACCGTGAAGGCGGCCAAGGTCGCGTGCAGCGCCGACCCGAGCTACACCGTCGGCGCCACCACCGACTCGGCTGGCAGCTGTCCGAGCAACGAATATCAGCATCTTCCAACGCAATTCGCAGATCCCGGGACGTCCCGGCTGTGCCTGGTGCCGAACCTCGTCGCCGACCACTGCTATGTCCTCGAGATGCCGATCGGCATGGTCCAGCGGGCCGATTGCTCCGATCGGCGCCAGCAGGGCCTGCTCGTACAGGTCACTCAACGGCTCGACGTCCGGGACCAGCAGGCGTGCCCGTCGAACGTCGGCGAGTATGCCTGGCCCTATCCTTCGCCGCCGCGCACGTACTGCACGCTGACAATCTACTGAGGCGGAACTGCCCCTTCCGTCGACGCGCGCAACTGGCATGATCGAGCCATGAGCATCGAAGTCGTTTACACCGCAGAATCGACCTCCACGGGCGGCGGCCGCGACGGCCACGTCAAGTCCACCGACGGCAAGATCGACCTGGATACCCGCCCGCCCAAGGAAATGGGTGGCAGTGGCGAGGGCATCAACCCCGAACTACTGTTCTCGGCCGGCTACGCAGCATGCTTCCTCGGTGCGCTGCGGCTGGTGGCGCGCAACGAGAAGATCGCCATCGACGACGCGAGCGGCATCACGGCCCAGATCGGTTTCGGCAAGGACTCCGATGGCGGTTTCGGCCTGACCGCCAACCTCATCGGTTATCTCCCCGGCCTGGAGCAGAGCGTCGCCGACGACCTCATGGAGAAGGCGCACGGTGTGTGCCCCTACTCGAAGGCCACTCGCGGGAACATCGACGTAGCGCTGTCGGCGAAGGTCTAATTCGTGCGTGCCCCGACGATGGTTGCGGCCATCTGGGGTCTCGCAGCCGGCCTCGCGCTGGTCATGGCCGCACCCGCCGCCGCGCGCCCCTCCGATCCCGGCGTCGTGAACTACGCAGTGCTCGGCAAGGGCTCGGTGGGCAACATCGTCGGCGCTCCGATGGCGTGGGAGTCGACGTTCACCGATCCGTTCCAGGGGTTCTACGTCGACGACCCGCAGTGCAACAACTGGGCCGACATCGGCCTGCCCGAGGTGTACCTGGATCCCGACCTTGCGTCGTTCAACGGCGCCGTGGCCCAACGCGCGGCCAATGACGACACCAACATGGTCAAGCAGGCCGTCGGGGTGTTCGCCACCGACGACGCGGCCACCCGGGCGTTCCATCGCGTTGTCGACAGGACGGTCGGTTGTGCGGGAACGACCACGGCGATGCACCTCGACAACTTCGTCACCCAGGTGTGGACCTTCACGGGTGCGCCCCCGACAGCCACGGATGCGGTGTGGCTGAAGCAGGAAGCGGGTACAGACCGCCGGTGCTTCGTTCAAACCCGCCTTCGGGAGAACGTTCTGCTGCAAGCGAAAGTCTGTCAGCCGGGGAACGGGGGACCCGCGGTGAACGTCCTGGCCGGTGCGATGCAGAACACCCTCGGCCAGTAACGGTCACCACGGCCAGGAGCACAGTGACAGGGGCAACGCGAAGGATCGCGGGACTTTGTCGGTGCCCTCTGGAAGATGGAGGGGATGGCGACGATCGTGAGCGATCCGCGTCCGGACCGGGAGGGAATGGTTGACGTGACCACCACCGCAGCCGACGTGCGTCAGGCCGTCGAACCCGCTGTGATGTCGAGTGCAGAGGACGTCGCCTCGTACGTGGGCGCCGAATGTCTGCGCGATGGACCCATCGGCAAGGTCGGTCTGGAGATCGAGGCGCACTGCTTCGACGTGGCCGATCCGATGCGCCGCCCGGGCTGGGACGAGCTCACCGAGGTCATCGGTACGGTGCAGGAACTGCCGGGCGCCAGCGCGATCACCGTCGAACCGGGCGGTGCGGTCGAACTCTCGGGGCCGCCCTACGACGGCGCCCCGGCTGCCATCGCCGCCATGGCCGCGGACCGGGCAGTGCTGCGGCAGGCCTTCGCGGAGCAGGGGTTGGGCCTCGTGCTGCTCGGTGCCGATCCGCTGCGACCTGCCCAGCGCGTCAATCCCGGCGCCCGCTACCGCGCCATGGAGCAGTTCTTCACGGCCAGTGACACCGGCGCCGCCGGCGCCGCGATGATGACCTCGACCGCGTCGGTCCAGGTCAACGTCGACGCAGGTCCGCGCGACCAGTGGGCCGCGCGGGTGCGTCTGGCCCATGCGTTGGGCCCGGTGATGATCGCGATCTCGGCGAATTCCCCGCTGCTCGGCGGCGAATTCTCGGGGTGGCGAAGCACCAGGCAGCGGGTCTGGAGCCAACTCGACTCGGCACGGTGCGGGCCCATCCTCGGCGCGAGCGGCGACGACCCGGCCAACGATTGGTCGCGCTACGCGCTCAAGGCGCCGGTGATGTTGGTGCATGCGCCCGACGCGGTGCCGGTGACCGACTGGGTGCCGTTCGCCGACTGGGCCGACGGCACCACGTTGCTCGGCGGGCGCCCTCCGACGGAGGCCGACGTCGACTATCACCTGACCACGCTTTTCCCCCCGGTCCGTCCGCGGGGATTCCTCGAGATCCGCTACCTGGACAGCGTGCCCGACGACGTGTGGCCCGCCGTCGTGTTCACCCTCGTCACGTTGCTCGACGACGTTGGCGCCGCGGACATCGCCACCGAGGCCACCGAATCGGTGGCCACCGCATGGGACCGCGCCGCACGCATCGGTCTCGCCGACCCCCGGTTGCGGGCTGCGGCGATCCGATGCGTCGAGGCTGCCGCTGACCGAGCCCCCGAAGCGCTGACCGACGTCATGGAGGCCCTCCTGTGGCAGGTGGAACTGGGCCGCTGTCCCGCCGACGACTTCTCCGACCGGGTCGTCGACCGTGGCGTCGCATCAGCTGTCGACCACCTTGCGAACGGTGCGTCATGACGGCGCGTGACCTCCTCGCACGCGAGCTGACCCTGGCGCGTGACCGCACACTAGGGCTGGTCGAGTTCGACGACGCCGAACTGGTGCGGCAGTACGACCCACTGATGAGCCCGCTGGTGTGGGACCTCGCTCACATCGGCCAGCAGGAGGAGCTGTGGCTTCTGCGCGGAGGCGACCTCAAGCGACCAGGGATGCTGCCCGCCGCAGTGGACGGACTCTACGACGCGTTCGTGCATTCGCGCGCCAGCCGCGTCGGCCTGCCGTTGCTGCCGCCCGCCGATGCCCGCGCCTATTGCCACACCGTGCGGTCCAAGGCGCTCGATGCGTTGGACGGGCTGCCCGAGGACGACGGCTCCGGGGTGGACCCGACGTTCGTCTACGGCCTCGTGATCAGCCACGAGAACCAGCACGACGAAACCATGTTGCAAGCCCTCGGCCTGCGGTCGGGCCCGGCGATCCTCGGGTCCGGTGCGCCGCTGCCGCGGGGCCGGCCGGGTCTCGCGGGCACGTCGGTGCTGGTGCCCGGCGGGTCGTTCGTGCTGGGGGTCGACGCAGGCACCGAACCGCATTCGCTGGACAACGAGCGGCCCGCGCACGTGGTGGACGTGCCCGGCTTCCGGATCGGCCGCGTGCCCGTCACGAACGCCGAGTGGCAACGATTCATCGACGACGGCGGCTACCGCGAGCCACGGTGGTGGTCAGAGCGCGGCTGGTCGCATCGGCTGGAGGCCGGGCTGATCGCGCCGAAGTTCTGGAACGCCGACCACACCCGCACCCGGTTCGGTCACGTCGAGGACGTCCCGCCCGACGAGCCCGTCCAGCACGTGACGTACTTCGAAGCCGAGGCCTACGCCGCGTGGGCAGGCGCCCGGCTGCCAACCGAGGTCGAGTGGGAGAAGGCCTGTGCCTGGGATCCCGTTGCGCGGGCACGTCGACGCTTCCCTTGGGGCGCTTCAGAACCCACCCCTGCGCTGGCCAATCTGGACGGCGACGCACTACGACCAGCGCCGGTCGGTGCGTATCCGGCCGGGGCATCGGCCTACGGCGCCGAACAGATGCTCGGCGACGTGTGGGAGTGGACCAGCTCTCCCCTGCGGCCGTGGCCCGGCTTCACCCCGATGATCTACGAGCAGTACACGCGGCCGTTCTTCGACGGCGACTACCGGGTCCTGCGCGGCGGATCCTGGGCGGTCGGGTCGGGCATCGTGCGGCCGAGCTTCCGCAACTGGGATCACCCCATCCGACGGCAGATCTTCTCCGGCGTCCGGTTGGCCTGGGACGTCGACGGTGACCCGCTCGCGCAAAGCGGAATCCGCTGATGTGCCGACACCTCGGCTGGCTCGGGCAACCGGCATCGGTGGCATCACTCGTCCTCGAGCCGCCGTACGGCCTCTTGGTGCAGTCGTATTCGCCCAGACGGCAGAAGCACGGCTTGATGAACGCCGACGGCTGGGGCGTCGGCTTCTTCGACCCCGGCCTGCAGAAGCGAAGCGACTCTGGGAATGGCACCGGGTCGCAGCCTCGGCGCTGGCGCAGTGCGGCGCCACTCTGGGGTGACGCATCGTTCGCGTCGGTGGCCCCTGCGCTGCGCAGTGGATGCGTGGTCGCGGCGGTGCGATCCGCCTCCGTCGGCATGCCCATCGAAGCCTCGGCCTCGGCACCCTTCACCGACGGTGAGTGGCTGCTGTCGCACAACGGGATCGTCGACCGGGCGGTGTTGCCTCGGTCGGCGGCAGCCGAGTCCACCGTCGACAGCGCACTGCTTGCGGCGCTGATCTTCGATCGAGGGCTGGACCGACTCGGTGACACCATCGCAGAAGTCGGTGCCGCCGACCCCAACGCCCGGCTGAACATCCTGGCCGCCAACGGTTCCCGGATGTTGGCCACCACATGGGGCGACACCTTGTCGCTGCTTCGCCGTACCGATGGCGTGGTGCTGGCCAGCGAACCCTACGACGACGACCCGCAGTGGCAGGAGATCCCCGACCGTCACCTGGTCGACGTCAACGGGACGCAGGTCGAACTCATTCCGCTGAAAGGATCGTCATGACCTTGTCGCTGTCCAACTACCTCGCCGCCGACTCGGCTGCCAGCGCGCTGCGCGAGGACGTGCTCGACGGCCTGGTACAGACACCGAAGACGTTGCCGCCCAAGTGGTTCTACGACGCGGTCGGAAGCGACCTGTTCGACCAGATCACCCGGCTGCCGGAGTACTACCCGACGCGTGCCGAGGCCGCGATCCTGCGCGCGCGGGCAACCGACATCGCAGCGGCGTCGGGCGCCGACACGCTGGTCGAACTCGGCAGCGGGACGTCGGAGAAGACCCGGGTCCTGCTCGACGCGCTCCGCGATCGCGGATCCTTGCGGCGCTTCATCCCGTTCGACGTCGACGCAGGAATGCTCACCGCCGCGGGTGCCGCGATCGGCAAGGAGTATCCCGGCATCGAGATCGACGCGGTCTGCGGCGACTTCGAGCATCATCTCGACAAGATCCCGCACATCGGCCGACGGTTGGTGGCCTTCCTCGGGTCGACCATCGGCAACCTCACCGCAGGCCCGCGCGCAGACTTCCTCGGGTCGCTGTCGGAGAACATGCAACCGGGTGACTCCCTATTGCTGGGCACCGACCTGGTCAAGGACGTCGATCGGCTGGTGCGGGCCTACGACGACAGTGCCGGGGTCACCGCGCGGTTCAACAAGAACGTGCTCGCGGTGGTCAATCGCGAGCTCGACGCCGACTTCGACCTGACTGCCTTCGCCCACGTCGCGCGCTGGAACGCCGATGAGGAGCGCATTGAAATGTGGCTGCGGGCCCGCAGTCCGCAACGGGTTCACGTGAACGGCCTCGAACTGACCGTCGACTTCGCCGCGGGCGAGGAGATGCTCACCGAGGTGTCGTGCAAGTTCCGGCCAGAGGGGGTTGCCGCCGAACTCGCCGCCGCCGGCCTGCGCCGGACCAACTGGTGGACCGATCCGGCAGGCGACTTCGGCCTGTCCCTCGCGGTCAGATGAGCCTGGCGACGGCCTGGCGGGAGGCCAGGCCACCGGTCGCGGGCGTGCACCTCGACAGCGCCGCCTGCTCGCGGCAGACCTTCGCCGTAATGGACGCCGCGGCCCGGCACGCGCGGCACGAGGCGGAAGTCGGTGGCTACGTCGCGGCGGAAGCCGCCTCGCCGGTGCTCGACGCCGGCCGGGCGGCCTTCGCGTCGCTCACCGGGTTCACTGCAGGCGACGTCGTCTTCACCACCGGCGCGAACGACGCCCTCGACGTTCTGCTCGGAGACTGGCGCGCGGCCCGCACCGTGGCCTGCCTTCCCGGCGAGTTCGGGCCGAACCTCCTTGCCATGGCGCGGCACGGGTTCGACGTCCGGCTGCTCCCGGTCGATGCGTCGGGTCGCCTCGACGTCGACGCCGCGGCCCGTGTCCTGGCGTCCGATCCGCCCGCCTTGGTGCACTTCACCGCGCTGGGCAGTCACCGCGGCATCGTCCAGCCCGTCAGCGCAGTGGCCGCGACGTGCCGTGAGCTGGGCATCCCGCTGATCGTGGACGCCGCGCAGGCCTTCGCGCATCTCGACTGCGCCCACTTCGGCGCCGACGCTATCTATTCGACGTCACGCAAGTGGACCACGGGGCCCCGCGGTGTGGGGATGATCGCCGCCCGTGCGGGCCTGGTGAGCGAGGTGACGCTGGACCGAATCGCCGACTCCGAAGCCAACGTCGCTGCACAAGTGGGTCTTTCGATTGCGCTCGGCGCGCACCTGGCTGTCGGGCCCGAACGGATCCGGGCCAGGCTGGTCGAGGTCGGTGCCATGACCCGCACCGCCGTGGCCGGCGTGGCGGGTTGGCGGGTCGTCGAACCCACCGACGAACCCAGCGCCATCACCACGCTGATCCCGCCCGACGGCGTCGACCCTCAGACCGTGCGGGCCAGCCTGATCGCCGAACACCGAATCGTCACCACCTATGCGGGAGTGGAGCGGGCGCCGCACGAGATGACCGGCCCGGCGCTGCGGTTGTCGCCGCACGTCGACGCCAACGCCGACGACCTGGATGCGTTCGCGGCCGCGTTGGCGACCGTGACGACGGCGGGCTAGCGTTCGACGTTGAGAACGTGCAGTTCGATTGTGTCCGACGGCTTTTGGCGCGAAGCTCGGGATGCCGAAGTAGGGCTAGCCGGCCTTGTGCGCCGTCAGGAGGAGTGCGGGGAACTTGATCCGGCCCTTCTCGTCGCGATCCGGGGTCAACGTCTTTACATCCGTGTCTCCGAAGGCGACCGGGTTGGCGTGGATGAAGGCGTGCCGGACTTCGTCGATCTCCCAGTACTTGCCGACAGCCGCCCGCAGTTCGGCCTCGTCGACCTCGTTGGGCCTGGTGGCGACCTCGGGGGGAAACGCGCCCTTGGCGAAGACCAGGATGTAGTACGCCGCACCGGGGGCGGCCGCGCGGAACACCGACTGCAGGTAGCCGTCGCGGCTTTCGACGGGTAGCGAGTGGAACAGCGTGGAGTCGATGATCGTGTTGAACCGGCCGTCGAAGCCGGTGAACGTCGTGATGTCGTCCTGCACGAAGGTGGCGGTCGGCAGCTTGCGTTCCTCGGCGGCCTTCGTTGCGGCGGCGACCGCGGTGGGGGACAGGTCGATGCCGACCACCGTGTAACCGTCGGCGGCCAGTGCGAGCGACAGTTCGGCGTGCCCGCAACCCGCGTCGAGTACGTCGCTGCGGACTCTGCCCGCGCTGATCACTGAGGCCAATTCAGGTTGCGGCTCACCGATATTCCACGGAGGCGGCCCCTCGTAGACACCTTCTCCGCGGTAGACAGTGTCGAAATCCATGACGTTCGTGTTGGGCGAGTCGCTCACGACTTCACGCTACGCGGGGCCATCCCAGGTGTGCACTGGCGAGTTACTGTGCATGCGCTGGCAGTAGAGCCGCAGCATTTCGGCCAGCGCTCGTGGCCGATCGAGTCCACGCTCCTGCAGCGCGTGGACCGTCGCGACCTGCCACGCCGACCCATTGCGACCCGTCTTGGCCCGGCCTTCGATGACGTCGAGGAAGCGGTCGCGCACGTCGGCCGAGACGCCCCAGCGGCGCAGACCCTCGTCGGCCATCGGCAGCAACTGCCGCAGCACCAGCTCGTCAGGTGTCACCTCGCCCAGCCCGGGCCAGTACAGACGCGCCTCCATGCCGTGCTGCGCGGCCACCAGGAAGTTGTGTTCCGCGGCAGCGAAACTCAGCTTCGTCCAGATGGGCCGTTCGTCATCGGACAGCGTGCGCAGCAGCCCGTAGTAAAACGCCGAGTTCGCCAGCATGTCCACCACCGTGGGGCCTGCTGGCAGCACCCGGTTCTCCACCCGGAGATGCGGTCTGCCGCCGACCACGTCGTACACCGGGCGGTTCCACCGGTAGATCGTGCCGTTGTGCAGTCGCAGTTCGGGAAGGTGGGGCGTGCGGCCCGCTGCGAGCTCGCCGACGGGGTCCTCGTCGGACACCTCGGGTAACAGGGAGGGGAAGTACCGGACGTTCTCCTCGAACAGGTCGAAGATCGACGTGATCCAGCGCTCGCCGAACCAGACCCGCGGTCGCACCCCCTGCGTCTTGAGCTCGTCGGGCCGCGTGTCGGTGGCCTGGCCGAACAGTTCGATGCGGGTCTCCGCCCACAGCTGATGGCCGAAGAAGTACGGCGAGTTGGCGCCGATCGCCACCTGCGGCCCGGCCAGCACCTGCGCGGCATTCCAATTCTTCGCGAAGTCGGTTGGTGACACCTGAAGGTGCAATTGCATGCTGGTGCAAGCGGATTCGGGTGCAATCGATGCCGACTCGAGGCTGAGCCGCTCCGGCCCGTTGATGTCGATGTGGATGTCCTCGCCGCGCGCGGTGAAGATCGAGTCGTTGAGCGCCTGATACCGCGTCGACTCGCTCATCCAATGGCCGGAAAGGTGTTCCGGCATGAGCGTCGGCAGGATGCCGACCATGACGATGTGGGCACCGTCCTGGTTGGCCTTCGCTTCGGCGGCATTCAGGCTGGAGCGCACCTCTGTCTCCAGCTCCAGCCCGGAACGCCCGGGCAGTGGGCGCGGCGGAACGTTGAATTCGATGTTGTAGGCGCCCAATTCGGTCTGGTAGGCCGGATCCGCGATCGACGCCAGCACCTCGCGGTTGCTCATCACGGGCTGGTAGTCGGCGTCGACCAGGTTGCACTCGATCTCCATGCCGGTCATCGGGCGTTCGACGTCGAAACTCGACTGGGCGAGCATCGTCTCGAACACGTCGAGGCACAGCTGCACCTTCCGCCGGTACTCGCGGCGGTGCGCGCGGCTGTACTCGGTCTTGGTGACCTCTTCGCCCACCATGCGAGCCTAGCGGCGGTTTGCCACCACCACTTGCGGACTGGCAAGGCCGCCGCGCAATTCGACCTCGATCGCCGGGTCGGCGTGTGCGGCCAGGGCACGCAGCGCCGACGGGCTGTAGGCGCGCAGCGAGCTGATCACGCCGTCGTGCACGAAGGGGACGAACGGCGCGAACGGCAGCATCGTCGCCAGACGGAGCAGGTGCAGCGGCGCCGGTGGTCGCGGCAGATCGATGATCAACAGCTTGTTGGCCACCCGGGTGCCCTCGGCGAACACCCGCGCCGCCGCTGGAGGCGGCAGGTGGTGGAACGACAGCGCGAACACTGCGAGGTCGAACGCGCCGTCCTCTGCGTCGATGTCGGTGGCGTCCATCCCACGCACGCTGACGCGGGCATCGTCGCCGAGTTCGCCCGCCGCAATCGCCACAACGGAGGCGGGCTCGACGTCGGTGACGGTGAGTTGGGCGGTGGGGTGCATCTCCAGCAGCTTGGCCGACAACCCACCGTGGCCAGCGCCAAGTTCGAGGATCCTGGGATCCGGCACGTCGGCCACTTCCTCGAGGGCGAGGTGCGCGAACTTCTGATGGTTTCCGAACCACTCGCCGGTGAGTTCGAGTGCCCGCACCACGCCGCGTTTGCGCGCCTCGTTGCGGTCGTCTCCGTCGGAGTCGCGGTCGAGGTACTCCAGCCGGTCGGTCTCGAGCAGGCGATCCAGGCACGACGCGTGCGGCCCGCCACGGGGCATGCGGTCGATCTCGACTTCGGGATGGGCCATGTAGACCATGATGGACTTTCCGGAGGGCAGGAGCGGAGCGACCCGGGGAAGGATTCCGGAGGGCAGGAGCGGAGCGACCCGGGGAAGGATTCCGGAGGGCAGGAGCGAAGCGACCCGGGGATGGACTGCAACATCAATTCGAAGGAGTGTGTGTGGCCGAGTTCGTCGCCGCCATCGACCAAGGCACCACGAGCACCAGGTGCATGATCTTCGACCACGACGGCGCCGAGGTGGGCCGCCATCAGCTCGAACACGAACAGATTCTGCCGAGGGCGGGCTGGGTCGAACACAATCCGGTGGAGATCTGGGAGCGCACCGCCTCGGTGGTCCAGTCGGCGCTCAACAAGACCAAACTGTGGGCGCGGGCGATCTGGCCGCCCTTGGCATCACCAACCAGCGAGAGACGTCGTTGGTGTGGAACCGCCACACCGGCCGGCCGTACCACAACGCGATCGTCTGGCAGGACACCAGGACCGACCGGATCGCCTCGGCGCTGGACCGCGACGGCCGCGGCGACGTGATCCGCCGCAAGGCGGGGTTGCCGCCCGCGACGTACTTCTCCGCAGGCAAGGTGCAGTGGATCCTCGACAACGTCGACGGCGTGCGGGCCGCCGCCGACAAGGGTGACGCGGTCTTCGGCACCGCGGACAGCTGGGTGGCATGGAACCTCACCGGAGGACCGCGTGGCGGAGTGCACGTCACCGACGTGACCAATGCCAGCCGCACCATGCTGATGGATCTGGAGACATTGGACTGGGACGACGAACTGTTGTCGTTCTTCGGGATTCCGCGCCAGATGCTGCCGCAGATCAAGCCGTCGTCGTATCCGGATGGCTACGGCGAGACGCTCGACACCGGCCCGCTGGGCGGCCGCGTGCCGTTGACGGGCATCCTCGGCGATCAGCAGGCGGCGATGGTGGGCCAGGTATGCCTGAGCGCAGGCGAGGCCAAGAACACCTACGGCACCGGAAACTTCTTGTTGCTCAATACCGGCGAGAAGATGGTACGTTCCGAGAACGGACTCCTGACCACCGTCTGCTATCAGTTCGGCGATGCGAAACCCGTTTACGCGCTTGAGGGTTCGATCGCCGTCACCGGTTCCGCCGTGCAGTGGCTGCGCGATCAGCTGGGTATCATCAGCGGCGCAGCGCAGAGCGAGTCGCTGGCCCGCCAGGTGGAGGACAACGGCGGGGTCTACTTCGTGCCCGCCTTCTCCGGGTTGTTCGCGCCGTACTGGCGTTCGGATGCGCGCGGTGCGATCGTCGGGCTGTCGCGGTTCAACACCAACGCCCACGTGGCCCGTGCGACGCTCGAGGCGATCTGTTACCAGAGCCGAGACGTCGTCGATGCGATGGAGGCCGACTCGGGCGTCCACTTGGAGGTGTTGAAGGTCGACGGCGGCATCACCGCCAACGATCTGTGCATGCAGATTCAGGCCGACGTGCTTGGCGTCGACGTGGTCAAGCCCGTCGTCGCGGAGACCACCGCGCTGGGTGCGGCCTACGCCGCCGGTCTTGCCGTTGGTTTCTGGGCGGATCCCGATGATCTGCGGGACAACTGGCAGGAGGGCAAGCGTTGGTCGCCGGACTGGAGCGACGACCAGCGCGCCGCAGGCTACGCGGGTTGGCAGAAGGCGGTGCAGCGCACCCTCGACTGGGTCGACGTCCAGTGATTTGTGTGCATCGACCGGTGCTCACCGCCGGTCGATGCACACAAATCGCGGCTAGGGGAGGGTGTCCAGCTTGGTCTTGACCTCGTCGGGCAGTTCGATGTCGGCGACGGCGAGGTTCTCCTCGAGATGCTTCACCGACGACGTGCCAGGGATCAGCAGCACGTTGGGCGCCACCGACAGCGTCCACGCGAGCGCGATCTGCGCGGGCGTGCGGTCCAGATCGGCGGCGGCCCGGCGCACGATCTCGTTGCCCAGCACGGGATTGTCGGCGCTGAAGGCCGAGCCGAGCGGAAAGAACGGGACGAACGCGATGCCGTGTTCGTTGCATGCGTCGAGCACGGCCTGCGACGAGCGCTCGACCAGGTTGTACGCGTTCTGGACGCACACGATCTCGGTGCGCGCCAGCGCGATTTCGAGGTGCTCGAGCGTGATGCTGCTGAGGCCTATCCCCGCGATGAGCCCGTCCTCGCGGGCGGTGATCATGGCGGTCAACTGACGGTCGAAGAGCTCGCGATCGATTTCAGTTGGGGCGCTTGGATCGTCGTCGTTGTGGATGCGCAGGTTGACGGCGGCCAGTTGGTCGACGCCGAGCTCGCGGAGGTTCTGCTCGATGTCGGCGCGCAGTTCATCGGGTTGCGACGCCGAAATCCAGGCGCCCTTGTCGTCGCGCCGCGCTCCGACCTTGCTCACCAGGGCGAGGTCGTCCGGGTAGGGGTGCAGCGCCTCGCGGATGAGTTCGTTCGCGACGTCGGGGCCGTAGAACTGTGCGGTGTCGATGTGGTCGACACCGCGTTCGACCGCACGCTTGAGCACGCGCAGCGCCTCGTCGCGGTCGCGCGGAGGACCGAACACACCGGGTCCGGGGAGCTGCATGGCGCCGAATCCGACGCGATGGACCGGGTACTGGCCGAGCTGAAAGGTCGTCATGGGTGTTGAGGCTAGCGACCACGCGACTTCGGCGCGGTCCCGTTCGCTGAGCGACGAAACCGCGCCGAATTCATGGGTTACTCGGACTCGCCGAGGATCTGGTAGATCTCGCGCCTGGCGTTGTTGACGATGTCCACGATGCGTTGCTGCTGCTCAGCGCTGGCGGCGTGCGCCGACTGGGCGACTGCGCCCATCAGCTGGCCGACGGCACTGCGCAGGCTCACGGCACCGGGGTCGGCGCCTTCGGTGATCTCGTCCCACGGGGCGGTCTCGATCTTCTCGGCTGCGGCGCGGCCGTCATCGGTGAGCTCGAAGAGCTTCTTGCTGCCGTCGGACTCGGTCGCGGCGATCAGGCCCTCGTCGACCAGCAGTTGCAGCGTCGGGTAGACCGAGCCGGGGCTCGGCTTCCACAGCTGCTGACTGCGCTCGGCGATCTCCTGGATCATCTCGTAGCCGTGCATCGGGCGGTCGTTGAGCAGCTTGAGGATCGCTGCCCGCACGTCACCGCGCCTGCTGCGTCCACCGCCACGGGGTCCGCCGCGGCGGCCTCCGCGCGGTCCGCCGGGACCGAAGCCGCCAGGTCCGAAGCCGCCGGGTCCGAAGCCGAAGCCACGACCTGGGCCGAAGCCGGGGCCGAACCCCGAACCGAAGCCGAAGCCGGCGTCTCCGCCGCGGTGCTCACGTACGTGGTCGCGGAAGTCGCGACGGGCCTGCCTGCGCTGTTCGTGCAGCATGCGACGGTCGCCGGGACCGAATCCGAAACCGGGGTTGCCATGAGGTGGGCCTTCATTGAATGGGGTGTTCATGTCTGTTGTCCTTCTCGACGGGAAACGCCGAATGCGCTTCCGATACGTTGACGATATATCGGAAGCTATCGTGATGCAACTACTTCGTGGGGTCTACTTCGGCGGCCGCTCGTCGATCGCCCGCACCAGCCAGCGCGCCCAGTCGCCCGCCATGGTGGCCTGGCGCTGTCCGTACTCGAGCGCGGCGGACGCGTAGAAGTCGGTGTCGCCCGCCGTCCAGTCCACTGAATGCCGGAGCTGCTCAAGGTGTTTCAGATCCGCGTCGGCTTGCTCGGCGGCGGCCATCATGTGCTTGCGGGCCTCGTCGGCGGGAATCTCGCTGAGCAGGAAGACGCGGAGTAGCTCGGCGCTGCGGACGGGAGGGTCGTCGCTGGAGTCCAAGATCCAGCGCAGCAGCTCGGCGCGGCCCGCGTCGGTGGCCGCGTACTCCTTGCGGCCCCGCGGTCCGATGGCGGTGACCTCGATCAGCCCGGAGTCGGCCAACTTGTTGAGCTCGCCGTAGAGCTGGCTCTGGGTCGCGGGCCAGACGTGGGCCATAGACAGCTCGAAGCGTTTTAGCAGGTCATAACCGCTGCCGGGATGCTGGGCGAGCAACCCGAGCGCGGCGTATCGAAGGCTCACGGAGAAATCGTACGGTCCGACATTCCAGTTGTGGAGTGTCGACCCGTAACGGTGGGTCGGGTCGGACCGGCACTGGACCCTTGGCTCCCGTGGCTTCGGCGACCTCACCGCCAATGTGGGGAGATGGGATTCGGCGCGGAGGCAGATTCACGTGCCGGGTGGCGATACATTCCACTATTGACATGTCATTATTGGAGTGTCAGTCTGGTGCGACAATTCGAACCTGCCCTCAGGAGACGTCTGATGACCGACACCGCGAACCTTCCGACAACTACCGATGGCGGCCTGCCCGAAAACGGCCACATCTTCGAAGTCGGCAACTACGCGCCCGTCGCCGACGAACTCACCGAGTACGACCTGGCGGTCGAAGGCGCTATTCCGGCCGAACTCGACGGGTGGTACCTGCGCAACGGTCCCAACCCCCGCAAGGCCACCGGTCACTGGTTCACCGGTGACGGCATGATCCACGGCGTTCGGATCGAAGGCGGGCACGCCAAGTGGTACCGCAACCGGTGGGTGCGCACCGACGGTTTCGTCGAGCCGTTCCCGCTCTACAACGGCGACGGCACGCGGAACCTGCGCGCCGCCGTGGCCAACACCCACATCGTCAACCACGCGGGCAAGACGCTCGCATTGGTCGAAACGTCGCTGCCCTATGAGATCACGAACGATCTCGAAACCGTGGGCGCGTACGACTTCGGCGGCAAGCTCGTTGACTCCATGACCGCGCACCCGAAGATCTGCCCGACCACCGGCGAACTGCACTTCTTCGGCTACGGCAACATCTTCCAGCCGCATGTCTCCTACCACCGCGCCGACGCCAACGGCGAGTTGGTGATCAACCGGCCACTCGAAGTCAAGGCGCTGACGATGATGCACGACTTCGCCCTGACCGCGAACCACGTGATCTTCATGGACCTGCCGATCGTGTTCAGCATCGACGTCGCCGAAGGTGGAAAGCGGGACATGCCCTTCCGCTGGGACGACGAGTACGGCGCGCGGCTCGGCGTGCTGCGTCGCGACGATCCCTTTGGCGAGGTGCGTTGGTTCGAGATCGACCCGTGTTACGTGTTCCACGTCGCCAATGCGCATGACTCCGCCGACGGCAATGGCATTGTGCTGCAAGCGGTCCGATACCCCGAACTATGGCGCGACAACAGCGGCTTCGACGCCGAAGGCGTGCTCTGGACGTGGACGATCGACCTGGCGGCGGGCCGCGTGACCGAAGGTCAACTCGACGACCGCGGCGTCGAGTTCCCCCGCATCGACGACCGACTGGCAGGGCTGCCCGCGCGGTACTCGGTGTCGGTCGGCGGGAACGGCTGGGTGCGCCACGACCTGACCAGCGGGTCGGCGGTCCAACACGACCTAGGCACCGGGGGGCCGGGTGAGGCGGTCTTCGTGGCGGCCTCCGGCGCGGCCGACGAGAGCAACGGCTGGTATCTCGGATACGTCTACGACCCGGAGCGCGATGGCAGCGACCTGGTGATCATCGACGCGTCCGACTTCGCGGGCAAGCCAGTGGCGCGGATCACGTTGCCGCAGCGGGTGCCGTATGGCTTCCACGGAAACTGGATCAACGCCTAGTTGCAGATTCTCGCAGCGGACCAAAGGTGCGAGTACGTGGCCAGTGACATCGCCGCCGGTGGCGGAGGTGCGCCGGAGGCTTCCTACGTCAGGGTGTCCACCTCATCGGCCTGGGGCATGCGGTCCGGATGGCGAAGCTGGAAGAACACGGCGAGAAGGATCCCGATCACCATCCAGCAGCAGCCCACGATCTTGGCGTGGATGTCGGCGCTCCACAGGGCATAGCCGAGGACTGCCGTCCCGATCAACGGTGAGATCCAATGCAGGAAGATGTTCCTCGAGCGCTGCCGGATGCCGAAGCTCCCGATGACCGCGATGTGCAGGAGAATGTAGGCCGTCAACGCGCCGAAGGTGACCAGGGTTGTCAGGATGCCCTGCTCCTCACTGCCGACGATGCCGATCACCAGTGACAGGCACGCGATCAGTATCAACGCGTTTGCGGGGACCTTCCTCGAGCTCACCTTGGCCAGGAAGTGGGGCAGGCAGCGGTCCCGAGCCATGCTGAAGACCAGCCGCGATGAGGTCAATTGGGAAGCAATGGAATTCGCGAAGATCGCGACGAGCGCCGATGTCAATGTCACCACGACTTCGAACCAGTGCCCCACCACATCTCCTGCGATGTGATAGAACGCGTTGTTGGTCTCGTCCCCGTCGGCGAAGGTGGTTGCGGCCGGCACGAAGATGGCGGCCAGATAGACCTGTGCGACGAACAGGAAGGCAACCGCGACCAGGACGATCATGGTTGCCCGCGAGACTGTTTCACCGCCACCCCGGGCTTCTTCGTTGAGTGTCGAGATGGCGTCGAAGCCGATGAAGCTCAGCGCTGCAATGGGAATGGCGCCGAAGACGATGCCCCAGGAAAAGCCGTCGCCGTTGTACAGCGGCGTCAAGGACAACGCGACGGTGCCTCGGGCCAGCGCAACCAGCGCGCCGACGATGAAGATGGCGAGCACGATGAGTTGAATGACGAGAAACAGCTTGTTCATCATCGAGGTCATGTTGATCCCGAGCAGGTTGATGGCGGCGGCGATCACGACGAAGAGGATGATCCACATCCAGGCGTAGGTGGCCGGGAAGATGGACACCATCGCCGCCGCCGCGAAGACCGACAGCAGGGCCGGCAGGAGTAGATAGTCGAGCAGGATGGCCCAGCCGGCCAGGAATCCAACGAAGTTGCTCAGGCCGAATCGCACGTAGGAGTAGACCGATCCCGCGACGGGATACCGGCGGGCCATTTCCCGGTAAGACAGGGCGCTGAAGACCATGGCGACCGCCGCCACGAGATAGACCAGGGCGGCCATGCCGTGGGAGAAGTTGAACACGATGCCGAACACCGGTAGCGGCGCGAGCGGCACCATGTAGATGATGCCGAACACGACAACGTCAGTCAGGGACATCGAACGCTGCAATTGCTGCTTGTACCCGAAGGTCTCGAGTTTCGGCTGCGCGTCTGCCCCGGTGGTGTCGTTCGGGGCGGTCTGCCTGGGATCACTCATCGCGCTCGCTCGCTTTCGTCAAGAAATTCGCCGACGATGCGGTTGAACTCTTCGGGCATTTCCAAATGGGCGGTGTGGCTGGCCCCGGGGAGGACGTGCGCGCGGGCGTCGGGAATGTTCGTCACGAACGGCTCCCAAGCGACCCGTTGCGCTTCGTCGTGTTCACCGGCAAGTACGAGCGTGGGGACGGCAATGGCGGACAGCCGGTCGACGATCGTCCAATCCCTCAGTGCCCCGGGGCAGTTGAATTCGCTAGGTCCGAACATCTTTTGGTAGACGGTTGGATCAGCCTCCAGTTGCGCGAACGATTCGTTGAGGCACTCGGGCCAGGGTTGTACACGACAAAGGAAGCGGTCGTAGAACTCCCCGACTGCGGCCAGGTACTCGGCACTGTCGGTCGTTCCAGCCGCTTCCTGCGCGGTCAAGGCCTGCTGTACGTCGGTGGGAAGCCGCGTCCGCAACGAGTCGGTGGACTGCAGCCACAGGTCCACCGAGGCCGGAGAACTCGCAAGGGTCATTGACAACACGCCGTCGGGATGGGTCAGGACATACTCCGGCGCCAGCATCCCTCCCCACGACTGGCCAAGGAGGTGGAAGCCATCGGTCAGGTCCAGGGCCACGACGAGGTTGCGGAGTTCGTCGACGAAGAGCTCGACGCTCCAGAAGTCGGTTGGTGCATCTGGAAGGTGCGTGCTGAGGCCGCAACCGAGTTGGTCGTAGTGGATGACTGCACGCCCGGTGTCGGCGAGGTCGGCCATCGGCTTGGTGTAGTTGTGCGCGAGGCCGGGGCCGCCATGCAAGACGACCAGTGGAGGACGGTCAGTGCCGCCGGCTGGCTTGGTCACCTGGTACCAGGTGAGGAACTCCTGGCGAAAGGGAATTGCTCCGCTTGCTACTCGAAGGTCGCGAGTGTTGATGGGGCCGTTAGCTGTAAGGGTGTTGTGAGGTTCCATCTCGCACTCGTGATTGGGGACCAGTGGCGGGAAGTCGGCCACATCGAAGGTACGCCAAGTCTACCTTTCGAGTGTTCGACGGCCGGCAATGGCCGGCTGAGAAAGACAACTCGGTGCTGACCACGGTCGTGTGAGTTTCGCCGACGAAGACGGGCGCTGATGCCAGACGCAAGTCTTGAGTACCTTCATCACCTGACAGCTGACTGCGCTCGTGCCGTCGGATGGTCATGCAACCGGGGTAGGTGGCATGGAGGGCGAGGATCACCGCCGTCCGCCGATCTGCTCAAGATGCCCGATTGACGGGGCAGGCAGGCAACTGAGGTGCTGTGCTGACTCGGCCCCGCCACCTACTCCCCCAGTTGGTGACGGGGCCGAGATTTCACTGCAGCCTCGTATGCTACGACGTCATTGTGCGCCAACATCCCATCATGGGATAGCGCACGTTTGTGAACTATTTTGCCTTCGGCGAGCCATCCGCGCCTGGAACGGGTTCGATCCTCACCGGACAGTGGTGCCCGTTTGCCGTCAGATGGTGACGTCGTCGCGGAAACCGCCGCGCCGACTCCCGTCGTGTGTCGCGTGTGGTCAACAGGTCGATTCCGGCCAAAGACGCATTACCCGCTGCTTGCCGTACCCCCGCTCCATTACCGCCGTGTCCGTGTGCACCTGAACGCGAATCGTCTTGCCTTCGTTCAGGGTGAAAACGCCTGCATCGTAACCTCATTGGTCACCGGCAGCCACCTAGGGCAACGCGACGGCCATGTCACCGCCGGCGAGAAGGGGATCAGTGACCATTCACCGCCGCCTCGAGTGCGATCCCTCGCGCAGCGGACTTCGAGGTGATTCGCAGGAACGCCTGCAGTCCTGTATGGACTGGTCAGCAGGCCGTACGAAACATCGATGGTTCGACCGCACGGGTGGCCGCGGCGGCTATCGTGACCGGATGGTGGTCAAGTGGCTGGACGAGCCCGAGCCGCACGACTACGACGCGGCTACCGACTATCTCAGCCTGATCGCGGAATCCGACGCCGTCAGCGGAACCGTCGATGCGCTGAAGGCTACGAGCACGACGTTCCGCAAGGCGAAGGACATCCTGCGTGCCGCCCAGATGGCGTTGTTGACGGACTCCAACGTGCGCGTGAAGGGTGACCCGGCCAAGATCGGGGCAGGGAAGAAGCTGTCACCGATCCTCCTGGTACGCGGCGACTTTCACGCCGCCGCGCCGCTGCAGATCGCCGACGGGTATCACCGGGTCTGCGCGAGTCATCTCACCGACGAGAACACCCCGATCCCGTGCAAGCTGGTGTCGTGGCAGCCGCGATGACGCACTGAGATGACCGGCCTCGGATTCGACACCATGGCGCTGCTGGTCGTCATCGGCACGGCCGGACCACTGCTGGCCGCGGTGCCCCGGTTCGGCATCCCCGTGGTTGTCGGTGAACTCCTCGCCGGGATCGTGGTTGGCCGAACCGGTTTCGGAATAGTCGACGCGTCGGATCCCACGTTCACACTGCTGGCCGACATCGGCTTCGGATTGGTGATGTTCGTCGTCGGCACCCACGTACCCGTGCGCGACTCCACGTTGCGCGCCGCGTTACCGAAGGCTCTGCTGCGGGCCGTGCTGGTCGGCGCCTTGGCGGCCGTCCTCGGCGTCGTCCTTGCGGCCGCGTTTCACACCGGCCACGCCGCGTTGTACGGGGTGCTCATGGCATCGTCGTCGGCCGCCCTTGCCCTGCCGATCATCGACTCCCTCGGGCTGAAGGGTCCGCCGGTGCTGTCGGTCATGGCGCAGATCGCAATCGCCGATGCCGCCTGTATCGTGTTGCTGCCCTTGGCCATCGCCCCGCAGCGTGCCCCGACCGCCGCGCTCGGCGCGCTGGCCATCGCGGCGTGCGCGGCGTTCCTGTTCCTGGTGCTTCGAGCCGGGGATCGGTCCGGCCTGCGCAAGCGCCTGCACGAGTACTCCGAGAAGCACCGGTTCGCCCTCGAGTTGAGGGTCAGCCTCATCGCCCTGTTCAGCCTTGCGGCGCTCGCGGTCGCCACGCACGTGTCGATCATGCTGGCGGGATTCGCGCTCGGCCTGGTGGTCGCGATGGTCGGCGAACCTCGCAGGCTCGCCCGCCAGCTGTTCGGCATCACCGAGGGCTTCTTCGGGCCGCTGTTCTTCGTGTGGCTGGGGGCATCGCTGCAGGTCCGCGAGCTCGCCGACCATCCCGAGTTCATCGCCCTCGGAATCGGCCTCGGCGTCGGGGCAGTGCTGGCGCACGCCGCGGGCAGACTTGTCGGGCAGCCGTTGGCGCTGGCCGCGCTGGGGGCGGCACAGCTCGGGGTGCCGGTCGCGGCCGCCACACTTGGCATCCAGGAGGACCTGCTCGCCCCGGGTGAGGCATCGGCGCTGATCCTCGGCGCGCTCGTCACCATCGCGGTCACTTCCGTCGCGGGAACGATCGCGCAGCGAGGCCAGCGTCCTGAGCCGACTGCCGCGGAACCCGCCTGACCGGTCAGCGCGGATCGCGGGTGGGTGCGGCGCCGAGCACCGCCGCCTGTATCGAGCTCGCCACGTCGATGTCGGCGATGAACAACAACTCGTCGCCGGACTCCAGCACGTCGCTGGGCTGGGGCACGATCACTTTGCTTCCGCGGACCACGGTGACCAACACGGTGTTCGCAGGCAGATCCAACTGATCAGCCCGTTGTCCGACCAGCGGATTGTCTTCGGGCAGAGTCAGTTTCGCCACGTCCGCATGCCCCTGCCGTAGCCCCATCAACCGGATGAGGTGCCCGACGTCGATGGCGCCCTCCACCCCGGCGACCATGGCGCCGGGCGTCGAGACGGCCACGTCGATGCCCCACGCCTGGGTGAACAGCCACTCGTTTCGGACGTCGTTGATTCTGGCCACCACCCGTGGCACGCCGAACTCCGACTTGGCCAGCAGACCCACGACGAGGTTGGACTTGTCGTCGCCGGTCGCCGCGATCAGCACGTCGCAGGTCTGGACTCCCGCCTCCTCCAGCGCCGTCAACTCGCATGCGTCGGCGAACAACCAGTCAGCGTCGGGAACCGTGTCGGGTTCGAAGTTGTGACGCACACGCTCGATCAGCAGCACCTTGTGGCCGTAGTCGAGTAACTCGCGCGCCACGGAACGCCCGACGTTGCCCGCGCCGGCGATCCCGATCCGTGTCTTCCGCTCCTCCACTCAGTCATCTTGGCCCATTCGGTGCCGTCCCGAGTGAACACGTCGGGGCCGCGCAGCACCACCAGACCGGCCTCCTCCTGATTTACTGGCAGCACGCGCGACCCCGGCGGCCTCGTCTTACGCAACGAGCGGCCGCCACGATCATCTGAATGGGAACGAAATGAGCTTGCAGCAGCTATATCTGGCATTGCTGATCGGTGGCTTCGTGCTGCTGGCCAGCATTGTCGGCACCCGGGTGGCGACCCGGGTTGGGTTCCCCAGCCTGCTGCTCTTCCTGCTGGTCGGCGTCCTCCTCGGCGAGGACGCGATCGGCGTCCAGTTCGACGACGTCGAGCTGGCCAGGAACATCGGTACGGCCGCGTTGGCGATCATCCTCGTCGAGGGCGGCCTGACCACCAAGTTCGCGGACGTCAGGAAGGTGCTGGCGCCCGCGGGCGCGCTCGCCACCATCGGTGTCGTCATCAGCATGGCGATCACTGCGGCGGGCGCACACGTTCTGCTTGGCATCGACTGGCAACTGGCGCTGCTGCTCGGGGCCATCGTGTCATCCACCGACGCGGCCGCGGTGTTCTCGGTCCTGCGGGTGCTGCCGTTGCCTCGCCGCCTTGCCGGCCTGCTCGAGGCCGAGTCCGGCTTCAACGATGCGCCCGCCGTCATTCTGGTCCTCACGTTCAGCGCGATGCCCTTCGCGTTCGAGCCAGAGAGTGCCGTCACCGATCTGGTCTACGAGCTGCTCGCCGGTTCCGCGATCGGCCTGGCATGCGGCTTTCTCGGCGCCATCGCATTGCGCGGGATCGCGCTGCCCGCGTCCGGTCTCTATCCGATCGCGACGTTCGGGCTCGGCATCGTCGCCTTCGCGGCCGCAGGCGCCGCACACGCCAGCGGATTCATCGCCGCCTACCTGGCCGCGGTCGTCCTTGCGAACTCCGGGTTGCCGCACCGGTCGGCGACCAGATCCTTCGCCGAGGGGCTCGGCTGGCTGGCGCAGATCGGCCTGTTCGTCCTGCTCGGGCTGCTGGTGGATCCCAGCGAGCTGGCGGGCGAGGTGGTGCCCGCGATCGTGGTGGGCCTGGTGTTGTTGCTCGTCGCCCGACCGCTGTCGGTGGTGTGCTCGTTGGCCGGGTTCAGTGTGCCGTGGCGGGAGCAACTGTTCCTGTCGTGGGCGGGTCTGCGCGGGGCGGTACCCATCGTGTTGGCGACGTTTCCGATCGTCGCAGGGGTGCCGGACAGCCACCGACTGCTCAACATCGTCTTCATTCTGGTCGTGGTGTTCACGCTGGTACAGGGCCCGAGCCTGCGCCCGATCGCCCACGGGCTCGGATTGATTCCACGGGACTCACCCCGCGAGATACAGGTCGAATCGGCGCCCCTCGACGTGCTCGAAGCCGAGCTGCTGACGATGACGGTGCAGCCGTCGTCGCGACTGCACAACGTCACCGTGCTCGAACTCCGGCTACCCGACCCGAGCGTGATCACGCTGATCATCCGGGACGGCCACACCTTCGTCCCGCTGCCCGATACCAGGATCGAGGCAGGCGACGAACTGTTGATCGTCACCACCACGAAGACTCGGGCCGCCGCTGAGGACAGGCTCCGAGCGGTCAGCCGGCGCGGCAAGCTGGCCTACTGGTTCGACGAGTACGGCAAGCCCGACTGACGTCAGGCCGACTCGGCGGCGTCCGCGCGGTACGTGTTCGGGCTGACGCCGTAGGTGCGCTTGAAAGCGCTGGACAGTGCGAACGGCGTGCCGTAGCCCACCTGCCGCGCGATCGCGGCGATCGTGGTTCGGCTCGATCGCAACATGTCGGCGGCCAGGGCCAGCCGCCAGCCGGTGAGGAACGCGATCGGCGGCTCACCCACCTGATCGGTGAAGCGGCGGGCGAATACCGCACGCGAATTACCAACGGCGGCAGCGAGATTTGCCACCGTCCAGGCGTGTTCTGGATTGTTGTAGATGAGCTTGAGCGCGTGGCCCACCACCGGGTCCCGCTCGGCGTGCCACCACGTCGGGGCATTCACATCACGATCGAACCAGGCGCGCAAGACGGCGATCAGCAGCACGTCGAGAAGCCTGTCCAGGTATGCCTCCTGGCCCGGGCCGTCCAGTCCTGATTCGGTGCTCAGCAGGCCCACCAGAGGGCTGTTCCAGTCGTCGGCGCGCAGCACCAGCACCGTGGGCAGTGCGTCGAGGAGTCGCACACTGACCTCACTGCGCCCCTCGTACGCGCAGATCAGCGATGTCGTCGCACCGGATTCGCTGTTGCCCCAGGTCCGGACGCCGAGTGACATCTCGAACATCAGATCCGCACCAGACAGCGTGGTGCACCGCTGGCCTGGGTGGATCACGACCATCGGCGTCGTGGCGGGATCGTCGGCGAACAGATAGTGCTCGGTTCCGCGTGTCAACGCGACGTCACCGGGAGCCAACCGGGTCGTGCCGCTCGACTCCCCGACGATCACGGCGCTGCCGTGGGTCTGGCAGATGAGCGTCAACGGCGCCTCGTCGCGGATGCTCATCGACCACGGCGGGGCCATCTTCATCCGGAGCAGGAAGGCACCGCGTGCGCGAACCCCGTCGAGCAACCCGACAACCGCATCCACACGCGAAATGCTAGACGATCAGACATGCAGCCAAGACGGTAAGCCATGGATCGTCTCGGCCTGCGCCGGTTGACTACCGGTCATGAACATCAGTCCCGTCGTCGTCCTGACCACCGTCGCCGCGATCGGCAGCGCCGCCGTCGGCGGCATCTTCTACGCGTTCTCGACCTTCGTCATGAAGGGTCTGGATCGCGCTCAGCCGGCCGAGGCGATCACCGCGATGCGCGGCATCAACGCGGAAGCTCCGGTGAACGCGCCATTCCTGGCGATGTTGCTCGGCTCGGGGCTGCTCGCGCTGGCCGTCGGCGTCGTCGCCGTCACCCGAATCGGCCAGCCCGGCAGCTGGTACCTGTTGGCCGGTGCGGTCTTCGGGCTCGGTGGCGTGATCGTCACGATGGCGTTCAACGTCCCGTTGAACAATCATCTCGAGGGCGTCGACCCAGCAGGTCTGTCGGCTGCCGACGCCGCATCCCAGTGGCGGGCGTATCTGTCGACGTGGACGGCGTGGAACCACGTGCGCACTGCGACCGCGTTGGTGGGGGCGGCGCTGATGCTGATCGGGCTGCGGGACCACTGAAATCCCGGTGCGCGATGGCGACGACCACGGCCGCGATCAGGGTCAACAGCCCGGCGATGGTCGCGGTCGGCGCGATGCCCGAATCGAACGCGGTTCGTGCCGAGTCGAGCAGCCGCTCTGCGACGTCGGCGGGCAGGGTGTGGGCTACCGCAGTTGCGCCGCCGATGCTCTCCGCGGCGTCGCCCGTCTCCGTCGGCGGAAGGCCGTGCGGGACTTGGACGTTCGACCGGTAGAACGCGGTGAAGATGGTGCCCAGGGTCGCGGTCCCCACGACTGCGCCGAGCTCGTAGGCAGTCTCCGAGACGGCGGACGCCGCGCCTGCCTTGGCAGGTGGAACCGACGCGACGATCGTGTCGTTCGAGATGGTCTGAGAGGCGCCGACTCCGATTTCGAGCACCATGAAGGACACCACCACTGCGACGACCGTCAGGTCGTGGCGGAACAAGAGGATCATGCCGAAGCCGGCCGACACCAGCAGCAGGCCGATTACCATCAGCGTGCGCGGAGGGAACCGTCTCGCCAATTTCACCACACCCAGCCCCGCGACCATCGACAGCAGCGCGCCCGGCAGGGTCACCAGCCCGGCCGCCAACGGGCTCAGGCCCAGCACCAGTTGCAGGTGCTGTGAGACGAAGAACAGGAAGCCGATCAGACCGACGATCGACAGGAAATTGGCGAGGATCGACGAGCTGAACGGTCCGTAGCTGAACAACTTGATGTCGAGCATCGGTGTCGCGCTGCGATTCTGGCGCCGAACGAACAAGATGCCCGAGCCGATGCCGACCGCGAAGGCCGCCACCACGGCCACGGAGAATCCGTCGTGCGCCGCCGTCTTGATCGCCCACACGAACGGCAGCAGCGTCGTCAGTGACAGCAGCACGCTCGTCGGGTCCAGCGGACCCGGATTCGGATCCCGCGACTCCGGCACGAGGCGGGGGGCCAATACCACCAGCGGGAGCAGGATGGGCACGGCCACCAGGAACACCGCGCCCCAGGCGAAGTGTTGGAGCAGGACGCCGCCCATGATCGGGCCGAGCGCCGACCCGGCGGTGAAGCACGACGCCCAAATGGCGATGGCGAGTGTGCGCGACGAGGCCTCGGTGAAGATGTTGCGAATCAGCGACAACGTCGAGGGCATCAACATCGCGCCGAACACGCCGAGCGCCGCACGGGCCGCGACCAGGTATTCAGCTGTCGGAGCGAACGCCGCGGCAGCCGAAACGGCTGCGAACCCGGTGGCGCCGATGATCAACATCAGCCGTCGCCCCACCCGGTCGCCGAGGCTGCCCATCATGACGAGCAGCGCGGCGAGCACCAGCGAGTAGACATCGACGATCCACAACTGGGTGGACGCCGACGGGCGGAGGTCCTCCGCGATCATCGGCAGTGCGAAGGCGAGCACGGTGTTGTCGATGGAGATCAACAGCACCGGCAACATGAGGACGGCGAGCGCGAACCACGCCCGCCGCGGTGTGCTGGCGGGCGTCGACACGGCGTCGAGCCGGCTGGACATTGGAACTCCTGGTACTAACTGGTAGTGAAGGTCATGAAACTTGGTCGACTCATTGCTGATTCGGGTTGATCGTGCCCTCGGTGAGGCTGGCCATGATCGCATCGACGATCTGAACGCGCGGGGCGCTGTTGAGCTTGACGGCCTCGTAGCCCGCGTTCAGCAACGCCCAGAACACCAGCCTGGGCCAGTCGGGTGGCCCGGCCGAACCTCGCATCGACGCCCGGTTCAGCACGTCGACGATGACCTCGTCGCCGGTGTCCAGGAGCGCCGCCAGTTCGGGGTCGGCAGCGATCGTCGGCTCGTTGTAGATGAACGGGACGATCGGTCCGAGGTCGAGTTGGCAGTCGACCACCCTGCGCAATGCCTCGACCGCGGGACCGCAGTCGGGTTCCGCATGTTCGATCGCTGCGTTGCTCAAGTCGTGTACGTGACGGGCGAGGGCATGCAGGAGGTCCGAGCGTTCGGCGAAATAGCGGTGCAGTGTGCTGCGGCCCACGTTGGCGGCTGCCGCGATGTCGCCGAGTGAGGCGGCGGGGTTGTCGGCAAGCACCGACATGGCCGCGTCGAGGATCGCGTTGCGGGTCCGCGACCGCGCACCCCCCTCATTCAACTGCGATACCGACATGTCCTCGAATGTAGCACACAACTACCAAAATGGGACATCACTGTCCCATTAATCCGGTGGGATGAATCCACCGGGTGGCGCGGTCGGGGGAGCCGGGGTGGGCGTCGTCCAGGGTGCCGCGGGTGGCGGCGCCGTTTGGGGCGGTGCGGGCCACGGCTGGCCGGGCTGCGTGTAGGCGGGAGGCCATGGTCCGGGCGGGGTGGCCGGTGGCGTCCAACGGGGCGGACCCGGGGGCGCGGGCCGACCCAACCTGGTCAGCTCCCTGCGGTGCCGCTCGGCGAGCACTGCAGCCAACACCAACTGCGGAGGAGCGCCCGGCGGTGGCGGAGGGGAGATCTGTGCGGCCACCTCGGCGTAGATCCGGAAGGCCATCTGATCGCGCACACCCGGGTCCAACTGCGATGCGCGGGAGAGGAACTGACGAGCACGGTCCACCGACTGCGCCGACAGCCCGGACAGTTGCAGCGAAGGGGCCCACCACGCCAGCGACGGCGGCATCACCGGCGGCGGGCTCAGTCGCGGCGCGCGTTCACTGATCACCATGGTGCCTGCGAAGACATCACCTATGCGCTTGCCCCTCGGGGATACCAGGCTGCAGATCACCGCGGGGCCGCCGGTGAACATCCAGATTTCGACGAAGCCGGCCAGCGCGCGGAACAGCGCCTGCCGAAAGCGTTCGGGACCTCCGTCATCGGATACCACGCGCAATCCGAGCGCCATTTTGCCGAGCGAGCGCCCACGCGTGGTGGTCTCGAAGATGATGGGATATCCGACGAGCGCGAGCACGGTGAAGATGATCAACACCGCGCCGGACAAGGCCGAGTCGAGATCGGTCAGCGTGGCGGCCCACAACAGGAGGCCGATGACGTAGGCGACGAACACCACGGTGAGGTCGATCAACGCCGACAGCGCGCGGACGGGCAACTGTGCGATCTGAACGTCGAGGACCACGGCGTCGCCGGTCACCATCGGTTCCGGCTGGGCCATCATGAAATGCCACGCTACTAGGATCGCCAGGGTGGATGTCGACGCGTTCGTGCTGGCGCACCGACCGACGTGGGACCGCCTCGAGCTTCTGATCAAGCGGCGCCGCACGCTCACCGGGGCCGAGGTCGACGAGTTGGTCGACCTGTACCAGCGGGTGTCGACGCACCTGTCGATGGTGCGCACCGCATCGACGGATTCGGTGTTGGTCGGTCGACTGTCGGGATTGGTGGCAAGGGGCAGGGCTGCCGTCACCGGTGCACACGCGCCGCTCTGGAGTGAGTTCGCCCGATTCTGGACGGTGTCCTTCCCGGTCGTGGCCTACCGGTCGTGGCGTTGGTGGCTGGGCACGGCGGTCGCGTTCTTCATCGTCGTCGTGATCATCGGGGCCTGGGTGGCGGGCAGCCCCGAGGTGCAGTCGATGATCGGAACACCAACCGACATCGATCAATTGGTCAACAACGACTTCGAGTCGTACTACAGCGAGCACCCGGCAGGGTCGTTCGCGCTGCAGGTGTGGGTGAACAACTCGTGGGTTGCTGCTCGGTGCATCGGCTTCGCCGTGCTGCTCGGCCTGCCCATCCCGTACCTGCTGTTCCAGAACGCCGCCAACCTCGGCGTGGCCGCCGGGCTGATGTTCCACGCAGGCAAGGCCGACATCTTCCTGGGACTGCTGATACCCCACGGCCTGCTCGAGTTGACCGCCGTCTTCTTGGCCGCAGCGGCAGGCATGCGGCTCGGCTGGTCGGTGGTGTCCCCCGGTGACCGACCGCGGGGCCAGGTGCTCGCCGAACAGGGCCGCGCCGTCGTCGCCGTCGCGGTCGGCCTGGTCGCAGTTCTATTGCTGTCGGGGCTTATCGAAGCCGTCGTCACCCCATCGCCGCTGCCGACGTTCGTGCGCATCGCGATCGGGGCGGTGGCCGAGGTCGCCTTCCTCGGATACGTCGTGCACTTCGGACGCAAGGGTGTTCGGGCGGGGGAGACGGGCGACGTCGACGATGCCCCCGACGTGGTGCCGACCCGCTGACGGCCTCTACAGCTTTCCGCTGGCCTTCATCGTCAGGTAGCGGTCGGCCAGCGCGGGTGCCAGCTCCTCTGGCGGGGCGTCGACGACCTCGACGCCGTGCCGCCGCAACCGCGTGGCGATCGACACCCGGTCGATGCGGGCCCGCTCGGCTGCGGCCGCGTCGTACACCTGCGCCGCATCCGACCTTCCCATGGCCAACTCGTCCACCCGCGGGTCGGCGACCGCCGCGATCAACACGTGGTGTCTGGCCGACAGTTGCGGCAGTACCGCCATCAGGCCCTCGTCGAGAGCCGACGCGTTCAGGTCGGTCAGCAGCACCACCAGCGCCCGTTGCCGGATGCGGCGGCGGACCGTCGAGATCATCGCGGCCGCGTCGGACTCGATGAGTGCGGGCTGAAGCGGCGCCATCGCCGTGACGAGTTGGGCCAGCAGCTCCGAGCGCGACGCGTTGTAGACGCCTGCCCGCGGCACCCGGTCGTGCGCGATGAAGTCGACGTGATCGCCCGCGCGGGAGGCCAACGCCGCCAACAGGAGTGCGGCGTCCATGGACCAGTCCAGCCGCGGCCAGCCGCTCGGGTCGCCTGCGGTGGGATCGACACCGACACGGCCTGCCGACGTCCGCCCGGTGTCGAGAACGACGACGACGCGGCGGTCGCGCTCCGGGCGCCACGTCCGAACCACCACGTCCGAGCGGCGTGCGGTGGCGCGCCAGTCGATCGACCGGACGTCATCGCCGACGACGTACTCACGCAGCGAGTCGAACTCGGTGCCCTGGCCGCGGATCAGCACCGGGATCATGCCGTCGAGTTCGCGCAGTCTGGCCAGCCGTGACGGGAGGTGCTTGCGGGACAGGAACGGTGGCAGGATCCGGACCTGCCAGGGCACCCGGTGCGAGCTCTGCCTGCCCGCAAGGCCCAACGGGCCCACCGACCGCGCCGTGACCAATGCCGACAGCTGGTCACCACGGCGCATCGGGCGCAGCCGGGTGTCGACGCGGACCCGTTGTCCCGCAGCGATGTTCACCGAATGGATGCGTGGCTCCGCCCGTGCCGAGGGCGACCAGGCGTCGCGGATCCGACCGCGGAACCGACGGGATCCCGGATTCTCCACCACCAGTGCGGCGACGACGGTTTCGCCCAGCCGCGCCGTGGTGTCACCGATTCGGGTGAAGCCTAGTTTGCGGGTACTGGCGGCCAGTGTGATGTCGATGCCGACGGCGATCAGCAACAAGGCCAGCAGCAGGGCGAAGGCCGTTGCGGGCCATGGAGACAAGCCGATCGGCAGCACGCAGATCAGTGCGATCAGGCCGGCACGGCCCGTCAGGGTCACTAGCGCGGTACCGGGACGGCGGCCAGGATGCCCTCCAGTACGCCGTCGGGCGTGGCGCCTTCGAGCTCGGCCTCGGGTCGAAGCGCGATCCGGTGCCGCAACGTCGGACGGGCCATCGCCTTCACGTCGTCCGGCGTCACGTAGTTGCGTCCCGACAGCCAGGCCCAGGATCTGGCGGTGGCGAGCAGGGCGGTCGAACCCCGCGGTGACACGCCCAACTGCAAAGAGGGCGACTGTCTGGTGGCGCCGACCAGGTCGACGATGTAGCCAAGCACCTCGTCGGCGACCAGGACGCGACGCACTGCCGCGCGGCCGGCGGCGAGTTCGGCCGGGCCCGCCACCGGTTGGACGGCCGACAGGTCACGCGGATCGAAACCCTGTGCGTGTCTGGACAGGATCGCCATCTCCTGGTCCCGCGGCGGCAGTGGCACGTTGAGCTTCAGCAGGAAGCGGTCCAGCTGCGCCTCCGGTAGCTGGTAGGTGCCTTCGTACTCGATCGGGTTCTGGGTGGCGGCGACGATGAACGGGTCGGGCAACGGCCGGGCCACGCCGTCGACGCTGACCTGGCGCTCCTCCATGGCCTCGAGCAGCGCGGCCTGGGTCTTGGGTGGCGTTCGGTTGATCTCGTCGGCGAGAAGCAGATTGGTGAACACCGGGCCCGAGCGGAATTCGAACTCGGCGGTGCGGGCGTCGTAGACGAGCGAGCCCGTCACGTCACCGGGCATCAGGTCTGGGGTGAACTGCACGCGCTTGAACTCCAGTTGCAGCGCCGCCGCAAGGGTGCGGACCAGCAAGGTCTTGGCAACCCCCGGCACGCCCTCGAGCAGGACGTGGCCCCGGCACAGCAGCGCGATCACCAGGCCGCTCACCACCGCGTCCTGGCCCACGACGGCCTTGGAGATCTCGGTCCGCAAGGCGCGCAACGCGTTCCGCGCCCCCTCCTCTTCGTAGGCTGCAGTGGTTGTGGCTGGGTTCGGCTGACTCACGACAGTGCGACCTGCCTTTCGATGTCGTCCAGTTGGTGGGCAAGGTTGACCAGATCCGCGTCGATGTCGGGTGGCGGACCGAACAGTGTGTGCGCCAATGCGTTGGGCTCGACGGCGATCCTCTGGGCGATGGCCAGTGTCACCGCCGTGGGCTCCGCATCGGGTCCGAGGCCAAGACGCGGCAGCATGCGTTGCAAGGCGGCGGCGCGCAGTGCCTCGGCGGCGCGGTCACGGGCCCGCCGCGATCGGTACAGCCGGCCGCGGCCTTCCACGGTTTCGGACGCGCGCACCACGACGGGCAGATCCTCGGCGACCAGCGGTCCGACGCGGCGGGCCCGCCACAACGCGACGAGAAGTACGGCGAGGCAAAGCTGTAGAGCGATCCACTTGACCTGATCGGGGATGAGATCGGTGATCGACGCACTGGCATCGGAGTCACCCTCGGCGCTTTGAGGCGCGTACCAGATCACCCGTGGCCTGGCGCCGGCCAGGTTCATGGCAAGCGCGGCGTTGCCCTCCTTGAGCAGCCCGGAGTTCGTCATGAAGTCCGCGCTGCCGACGACGGTCACGGTGCGACCGGCGTCGGTGTAGCGCACCACCGCGCCGTCGTAGCACCGGGTGACCGATCCACCGTCAGCAGCCTCGTAGGTGTCGCTCGAGCTGAAGTCAGCCGCACCAGCGCGGTTCGCTTCGGGCATTGCGCAATTGGGGGCACCACCGAGGGTGAACGTGTGCGCGAGGCGAATCGCGGGTGCCAGTGCCTCCCGGGTGCGCGATACGGGCTCGACGAGCAGTCGGTCACCGGGCACCGCAGCCAGCCGGCGCAGCCCGTCGCCATTGACCAGGTAGTAGGTCTCGGCCACGACGAGCAGCGTGTCGGGCCGCGCGGCGCGCTCGACGTCGGCGACTGACCCGGCCTCGACGACGTCGACGCCTTGGTCACGCAGTAGGGATACGAGCGCAAGGGCGCCGTCGGCCGACGTGGATCCCGGATCCATCCGGCCGCCCGGTCGTTGCGCGGTGAGATAGGTGGTCAATGCCGATACCGCCGCGATGACCACCAATGCCAACACCACCCATTTGGCGGTGTGCCAGCGTTGTGCGACCGTCGGGCCGACAGCCGACGAGACGTCGGTCATCGCAGGTCGGCCCAGTCGTCGGACGAACCGGGGCCCGTGGCGACGGCATCGGTGGCCTGCGCGCGGAAGCGGAGGTGGTGGTCGAGGTCGGCCACTGTGCGGTATCCGGCCTCGGTGCCGGGTCGCTCACCATAGGTGACGTCGTTGAAAGCCTCGGCAGCACGCCGCAATTCGCCGGTCAGACCCGGAATGACGGCGCCCGCGTCGCGCGCGAGCTCGGTGGCGGTGCGCCCCGGCACGGGGTTGAGTACACCCGTCTCCTCGAGGTGGCGGGCGACGGCACGGAGGCGATGCCGGATGGCCGCGGACCAGTTGCCTTGCGCCGCCTGTTGTTCGGCGGTGGCACGGTGTTCGGCCGAGGTCAGCTCGTTGGTGCCGAACAGCGCCGAGTCGCGACCGCGATTGGTGCGCATGGTCCGCATGGCGATACGGACCGCGATCGCGACGGCGACGACCACCAGCAGCATCAACACCGTGAGGGTGAACCACCCGCCAGGCACCGACGCTCCCTCGACGACCAGTTCGTGCAACAGTTCGTCCAGCCAATCGAAGAGGCGATCGGTCAGCGAACCCCTCGGATAGATCGGCTTCGACAACTCGCGCTGAGCGGCGTCGTGTGCGGCGTCGCGATCGATTTCGACGGACACGTCATGGATGTGGCGTCAGCCACAGGTGGTCGGTGGAGTCGGCGGGCATGCCGGGTGGAACCGCGGCGCCGGACTGCAATACGAGATCGAAGGCTTCGGCACGGATGCGCTGATCGGTGTAGAGCAGCACGACGACACCCGCGTTGAAGGGCGCCGTGATGATCTGGCCGATCGCGCCGCCGATGGCGGTCAGGATCATGGCGATGATCGCGCTCGTCGTCGAATACGAGCCGACCAGCAGCATCTGGCCGCCGAAGCTGAACGGTATCGAGACGGCGCCTGCGATCAGGCCTGCCACCAGCATGCCAAGCAGCCGAATGCCCAGCACGCGCCAGAACCCGCTCTTGACCAACGCGAAGGAGCGCTTGATGGCGGGTACCACGGCCAGCCGTTCCAGCACGATCAACGTCGGCGTGAAGCTCAGCATGGTGCCGAAATAGGCCAGTGCCGCGATCAGAGCCAGGACGAGCGGGGCGCCGACGAAGAACGCAGCCCAGCCGTTGGCCGCGACGGCGACTCCGACGACGACGCCGACGACGACCGCGATGAGCACTATCGCGCCGAGGGCCTCGAGTGCGGTGAACCCGAACAGCGCCAGCAGGCGTCCGCGAACGCGTTGCCATGCTTCGCCGATCGTGATTCGTGCCCCGAACACGGCGCGGCCCACCACCACGGTGAGCAGTCCGCTCAGCAAGATCGCGGACAGGGCGATCGTGGCGGCGCTGGCAAGCTCGGACAGCGACGATCCGACCAGGGCGGTGGTCGAGATCTCGTCCCCGCGCTCGCCGAAGGTGGGGGCAAGCCCACCTGTCGCGGACATGGTTCCCGCTTGCAGGATGAGCGAGAGGATCTGCGCCGCGATCACGATGACCGTGGTGAGGCCGAGTGAAGCCTTGGGGTTCGTTCGCACGTAGCCGACGGCGCCGTTGAAGATGTCGGACAGGCCGAGAGGGCGCAACGGGATCACGCCCGGCTTGAGCGCAACCGGATAACCGGGCGGGGGATAGCCAGGCGGCGGATAGCCAGGCGCGGCGTAGCCAGGCTGGGCATAACCGAACGGCGCATAACCGGGTGGCGGGTAGCCGGGCGCGGCATATCCGGGCGGGGGATAGCCAGGCGTGACATAACCGGTCGGCTGGCCGGGCTGGCCGTATCCCTGCTGGTAACCGGGCGGCGGGTAGTAGCCAGGGGGTGGATAGCCCCCGTAACCCGGCGGTGGATATTCCTGCGGAGCCGATTGGCCGTAGGCCGGCGGCGGATACCCCGGCGGCGGTGGGGTATCCGGACCGAACCCACCGGCGTCGTTGCTCATGCCCACCATCCTGTCGACAGCCGGGAAAATTGACAACGTGCGCCCGTCCTGGACCGATCATGGGCCACCCCCGCCAGCGCGATGCCGAAGGAAACGCGACGCACGACCGATACGATCCAGGATCGTCCACCGCTCGATCGCCCGCGACCTCATCGCAACGTCGGGCCGTGACCGACGGATGCCGCGAAGTCGAGTTCCGTCGACGGGGCAACCGAACCCGGGCTCAACGTGCGCTCCTGGACGGCGCGTCGGCCGAGCAGCGCCGCCGCGCGCACTCCTCGGCGTAGCGTCTGCTGCATGGCGGATCTCAAGGACAGGCTGCGTGCCGACCTCACCACGGCGATGAAGGCCCGAGACAAGCTGCGCACCGCGACGCTGCGCATGCTGATCGCGGCGATTCAGAGCGAGGAGGTCTCTGGCACGGCCGCGCACGAGCTGTCCGACGCCGACGTGCTCAAGGTGCTCGCCAGGGAAGCCAGGAAGCGTGGCGAGGCCGCTCAGATCTACGTCACCAACGGCCGGGGCGAGCTCGCCGCCAACGAGCGCGCCGAGGCCAGTGTCATCGAGGGGTACCTGCCGACTCAGCTGAACGAGGACGAGGTGGCCAACGTCGTCGACACCGCCATCGCCCAGGTGGCCGAGGAGATCGGCGAGCGCCCCGGTATGAAGCAGATGGGCCAGGTGATGAAGGCGGCCACCGCCATCGCCGACGGCAAGGCCGACGGATCGCGGCTCTCGGCCGCGGTGAAGGATCGGCTCTAGCGGTTTTCGACCTCGCCCCACGGGTATCCACGGGGTATGACGCGATTCGGCTACACCTTGATGACCGAGCAGAGCGGGCCCAAACAGCTTGTCGAATATGCAGTTTCGGCGGAGCAGGTGGGGTTCGACTTCGAGGTCAGCAGCGACCACTACTCGCCATGGCTCTCGGCCCAGGGACACGCCCCCAATGCGTGGGCGGTACTCGGGGCGGTCGCGCAGGCGACCCAGCGGGTGGAACTGTTCACCTACGTCACGTGCCCCACCATGCGCTACCACCCGGCGGTCGTGGCGCAACAGGCGGCGACGGTGCAGATCCTCGCCGACGGGCGGTTCACGCTTGGCGTTGGCAGCGGCGAGAACCTGAACGAGCACGTCGTCGGCAAGGGGTGGCCTGCCATCGCGCGCCGTCAGGAAATGCTTCGCGAGGCCATCCAAGTCATCAGGGAGCTCTTCACCGGCGAGGTGGTCGACTGGAAGGGAGACCACTTCCAGGTCGACTCGGCGCGGCTGTGGGACGTTCCGGACATCCCCGTCGCGATCGCGGCCGCCGTATCGGGTGAGCGCTCCGTCGAGACGTTCGCTCCGCTGGCCGACCACCTCATCGCCGTCGAACCCGACAAGGATCTCGTCGACGCGTGGCGCCATGCGCGCAAGGCCACCGGGCTGCCCGGTGACGTCCGCGTGATCGGGCAGATACCCATCTGCTGGGATCGCGACCGGGACGCCGCCATCGCACGTGCCCACGAGCAGTTCCGCTGGTTCGCAGGCGGCTGGGCGGTGAACGCCGACCTTCCGACCACGGCAGGCTTCGCCGGCGCCACCCAGTTCGTCAGGCCGGAGGATACGGCGTCGTCCATTCCGTGCGGCCCGGATCTCGACGCGATCGTCGAGGCGGTCAGCGAGTACTGGAAGGCCGGCTTCACCGACATCGCCGTGGTCCAGGTGGGCGACGAGGGGCAGGACCGCTTCCTCAAAGAAGCCGCAGAACCGCTGCTTGGAGAAGCTGCGCGCGGCGGCAGCCTGATTGACCGCGGGTGCGCCGTGGTTTAGTCCCGGTCTGGTCTTGGCAACACATGTGCCAGCACTCGACCGAGGGGGTAGCCGTGCTTTGGACGATGACAGTCGTATACGTCGCTTCGGCGATCGTGACCACCGTGATCTTGCTGGAGGCGACGCGTCCACTGATGGAGGCGGACCGTCCCGCGACCCACCGGTTGGGCCTCGCCATGGCGGCCGGGCTGGTGTGGCCCGTGATGCTCCTCGGCCTCGTCGAGTTCAGCGGGGTGATCGCCTTGTCGAAGGCGCATGCGCCGGACCATGGCGAAGCTGGCATCGCCATCATGATCTGACTGCCGCAAGTAGCGACCGAAGGCCAGGGCCACGTTGTGCCCGCCGAACCCGAACGAATCGTCACCGACGGCGCCGACTGCTCCCACCGAGGGGCCGAGGGCCGACTCCGGAGCGCAGACCGCGGGTGGGAATGAAGAAAGGCTCCGACCAACGAGGTCGGAGCCTTCTATCGTCTCAACGCGAGTCGGGGTGGCGGGATTCGAACCCACGACCTCTTCGTCCCGAACGAAGCGCGCTACCAAGCTGCGCCACACCCCGCGTAAAGCCACGACAGCGTATCGCACCGACCGCGTCGGAAGCGAAACGCCCGTCGCCGGGGCCCGACCGTGACCGCGGTCACGGATATCTGGGGGGCGTGCACGGCAGATGCATCATCGGAGCGCGGGAACGACGCGGCACAGCGGTGCAAATCACCGCCGTTTCGGGGATGGAACTCGTTGTCGGTGGCGTTGATCATGATGACAGTGCGAGTTGTCGCACCATTCGACAGGGAGGGTTCGAGATGACCGGGTTGGGTGCCGCAATCTACGGCGGATTCTTCGTCCTTGCCGCCTTGTGGCTGTTCGTGACCTCTGATGCCGGCATGAGCAACGGTCGAGGATCAGGGCCAGCGGCCCGACCGCTCGAAATCAACCAGGGCCGCGGCAGGTGCGGAGTCGTTCAGCCCTGACTTCGTCAACCACTCGTCGCTGAAGTAGGTGTCCACGTAGCGGTCGCCGCTATCGGCCAGCAGTGTGACCACGGATCCGCTGCGCCCCTGCTCCACCATCTCGGCCAGCAGGCCGAACGCTCCCCATACGTTGGTGCCGGTGGACGGCCCCACGCGCCGTCCGAGCACGGCGCTGACGTGATGGGCCGCCGCAACGGATGCCGCGTCGGGCACCACCACCATCCGGTCCACCACGTCGGGCAGGAACGAAGGCTCGACGCGAGGTCGGCCTATGCCCTCGATGCGCGACGACGTGCCGGTGACGAAGTCACGTCTGCTTTGCGCGTAGGCCGGGAAGAACGCCGAGTTCTCGGGGTCGACCACGCATAGCCGGGTGGCATGGCGGCGGTAGCGGATGAACCGGCCGATGGTGGCGCTGGTGCCGCCGGTTCCCGCGCCGACGACGATCCACTCGGGGATGGGGTGCTGCTCCTCGCACAGTTGGCCGAAGATCGACTCGGCGATGTTGTTGTTGCCGCGCCAGTCGGTGGCTGACTCGGCGTTGGTGAACTGGTCGAGATAGTGCCCGCCGGTCTCCTCGGCCAGCCGCTCGGCCTCCGCGTACACCTGTGACGACTTTGCGACGAAATGGCAACGGCCGCCTTGCTTTTCGATCAGCGCGATCTTCGCCGAACTCGTCGAGGCAGGCATCACCGCGATGAACGGCAGCCCAAGCATGGCCGCGAAGTACGCCTCGGAGACCGCCGTCGATCCCGACGACGCCTCGATGACGGTGGTGTTCTCGCCGATCCAGCCGTTGCAGAGCGCGTAGAGGAACAGCGACCGCGCCAGCCGGTGTTTGAGACTGCCCGTGATGTGCGTCGTCTCGTCTTTGAGGTACAGCTGAACGTCGACGCGCGAACTCCACGCCGACGGCAGCGGATAGCGCAGCAGATGCGTGTCGGCGCTACGTCGCGAGTCGGCCTCGATCAGTCGTACGGCGTTGTCCACCCATTGGCGTGGCCGGCTGCGATCCGCGATGCAGAGACGGTCGGTCACCGCGCCGAGACGGCCGGGTGGGACACGCCCGCCCTTGCGCCGGCGTGACCTCCACCGGTCGGTGAGGCCACCAGCGTCAACAACGTCGCCTCGGGCCTGCAGCAGAACCGCAAAGGGGCGTACGGCGAGGTGCCGATGCCTGCCGATACGTGCAGCCGCGTATGCGCGCCCCACTGGGACGGACCCTTGGCCCGCGACCGGTCCAGCTCGCAGTTGGTGACCAAGGCGCCGTAGAACGGCAGGCACAGCTGTCCGCCGTGCGTGTGGCCCGCCATCACCAGCTGATAGCCGTCGGCGGCGAACCGGTCCAACACCCGGGGCTCTGGGGAGTGCGTGAGGCCGAGGGTGAGGTTGGCCGCGGGACTGGCCGGTCCGGCGATGGCGTCATAGCGGTCGCGTTTCAGGTGCGGGTCGTCGACGCCTGCCACGGCGATCAGTTGACCCTTGACCTCGATCTCCCGCCGGGTGTGGGTCATGTCCAGCCAGCCACGCTCGGTGAACGCCGCGCGTAGGTCCTGCCACGGCAGTGGCTCGCCGCTGATGCGGTGCGATGGCTTGAAGATGTAATTCGCGGGATTCTTGGGCTTCGGGCTGAAGTAGTCGTTGCTGCCGAAGACGAAGAGGCCGGGAACCGACAGCAGATCGCCCATCGACTGCACGACGGCGGGTACGGCCTTGGGGTGCGCCAGGTTGTCACCGGTGTTGACCACCAGGTCGGGATCCCAGCCGGCCAGTTCGCGCAGCCACGCCTGCTTGCGGCGCTGCCCTGGGCGCATGTGGAAGTCGCTGAGATGCAGCACCCTCAGCGGGGACGAACCCGGGCTGAGCACGGGCATCGTGTGCTCCCGCATCACGAACGCGTTGCGCTCGATCAGCGACGCGTATGCGATCCCTGCGACCAGGGAGCCCGCCGCTGCCGCGGCGGTGTTCTTTGCGGACGGTCATCGTGACCCTGGAGGGGGCTGGCATGAACGCAGCCTACTGCCAGACGTCCGCCCGTACCCCCTGTCACGAGTGGCCGTTACCAAGTCCACACCGACGACCAGGGTTGATCAGGGTGGCGGTGGGGCGGCGGCGGGCCGAGCACCGGGACCGTGATCGGTGGCAGGCCGGGGATGTTGACGACCGTCGATCCGATTTCAGGCGGCGGCGCGTTCGGATCGAAAGCCTGGCGGCAGCATTCCCGGCGGTGGTGGCGGCGGTGCGGGCGCGATGCCGTTGCTGATCTGGATGGTGATGATCGAGCCGGGGACCGTCTGGCCGCTGGGTGAGGTGCCGACCACGGCACCGGCAGGGCGAGGCGCTGCCGACCGGGGTGGCTTGGTCGGCGACCTGGAAGCCGGCGTCCTTGAGCCGCTGCCGCGCCAGGTCCTGAGTCATTCCGCCGACGCTGGGCACCTTCGAGCCTGGCGCACCGTCGACGTAGCGCGGATCGGTCGGGGGCAGCTGCACGTCACCGGGGGTGATCGGTTTCATGGCGGTGAACCAGGTCCGGGCGGGCTCGTTGCCGCCGTAGAGATTGCCGGATCCGCACTGCCGAAGTGGGAAGGAGCACAGGTCCGACGGCGAGGTCGAGTCGTCATAGATGTAGTTGGCGGCCGCGTAGGCGCTGGTGAAGCCGAAGAAGCCCGAGGACCGGTGAGCTTCCGTCGTCCCGGTCTTTCCGGACACCGGCAACGACCACCCCGCCGCGTTCGCCGAGCCCGCCGCGGTGCCGCTCTGATCGTCCTTGCTCATCGCGTTGGCCAGCGTGTTCGCCAGCCCCTCCGGCACTACTTGTTCGCACGTCTCGGTGGTGACCGAGACGTCCTTGCCCGTGCGGTCGAAGACCTTGTCGATCGGATTGGGCGGGCACCACGTCCCCCCCGAGGCCAGCGTGGCCGCCACGTTGGACAACTCGAGCGGGTTGACCTCGATGGGCCCCAGCGTGAACGAGCCAAGGTTCTGCCGCTTGACGAAGTCGGCCAGGCTTTCATTGCTGTTCGGGTCGTAGTCGCGGGCCGTGCCCGGCAGGGCGTAGGAGCGCAGGCCGAGCTTGACGGCCATGTCGACGGTGCGTTGCACGCCGACCTGCGAGATGAGCTTGGCGAACGCAGTGTTGGGCGACGTGGCAAGCGCGTCGGTGACGCTGAGCTGCCCGCGATAGTTTCCGTCGTTGACCACGCACCACGTGGCTTCCGGGCAGCCCTTGGCGCCACCGCTGCCCAGGCCCTTGGCCTCGAAGCGCGCCGGAGCGTCGAGCGTCGCGTTGATGCCCATGCCCATGTCCAGCGCTGCCGAGGTGGTGAAGAGCTTGAATATCGACCCGGCACCATCGCCGACCAGCGAGAACGGCTGCGGCTGCATGGTCTCGCCTGCGTCGAGATTCAGGCCGTAGGTCCGGTTGCTGGCCATCGCGACGACGGGATGGGAGTCCTTGCCGGGCTTGATGACGCTCATGACACTCGCGACGCCGTCGAGGTCCGGAGCGGCGATGCCGTCGATCGACGACTTCACCGTGTTCTGCACGTCGGGGTCGAGTGTGGTCCGGATCAGATAACCGCCCTTGGCGACCTGCTCCTTGCTGATGCCTGCGCGGGCCAAATAGTCGAGCACGTAGTCGCAGAAGAACGCCCGGTCTCCGGCGGCGATGCAGCCACGCGGTAGTTCGTTCGGCTGGGGCAGGATCCCCAGCGGCTGCTGCTTCGCGGCGCGCAGCGCGTCGGCTTCCTGCGGGACGTTGTCGATCATGGTGTCCAGCACCAGGTTCCGACGGGCCAGGGCGCCCTCGGGATTGGTGTAGGGGTTCAGCGTGCTGGTGGACTGCACCATGCCTGCCAGCAGGGCGGCCTGCTGCCAGTTCAGCTCGGAGGCGTTGATGCCGAAGTAGGTCTGCGCGGCGTCCTGAATGCCGAACGCCCCGTTTCCGAAAGAGACGAGATTGAGATAGCGGGTGAGGATCTCGGGCTTGGTGAACGTTCTGTCGAGCGTCAGCGCCATCCGGATCTCGCGGAGCTTGCGCGCGGGCGTGGTCTCGATGGCTGCGCGTTTCTCGGCGTCGGTCTGTGCGATCACCAACAGCTGATAGTTCTTCACGTATTGCTGCTCGATCGTGGAGCCACCGCGGGTGTCCAGGTCGCCCGACGCGTAGCCGGCGAGGCCCGTCAGTGTGCCCTTCCAGTCGACGCCATTGTGCTCGGCGAAGCGTTTGTCCTCGATGGAGACGATGGCCAGCTTCATCGTGTTGGCGATCTGATCGCCGGGCACCTCGAACCGCCGCTGGCTGTACAGCCAGGCGATCGGGTTGCCCTTGGCGTCGACCATCGTCGACACCGCGGGAACCTCACCCTCGACGAGCTGGGCCGAGCCGTTGGCAACCACGTCGGACGCGCGGTTGGACATCAGTCCGAACCCGCCGACCACCGGGAACATCAGACCCGCGGCCACCACACTGGCCAGCAAGCAGCACCACGCCAACTTTATGACCGTGACCGCGGTCGGAGGGCGGGTCGGCGGCTCGGACATGGATACAGACTAGCGACGTCGCCAGAGCGCAGCCTGCCAGCTGCGGCCTCAGTCGATTCGGTGGTCGCGTTGGGCCTGCGAACCCTCTGGACATGCATCAAGCTGGATGACTGCACGGTCGTGCCAGAAAATCGAGATTTGACTGTTGCGCAAAACCCCCCTGACCACCTAGCTTGGACACACAGTGCGATCTAGGTAACACTTCTGATCGCAATGTGGCGTAGATCGCACCGGCGTTCTACACCTGAACCTGGACCGCCCTGCAGGCGGCTAGACGGAGGGATCGCTGGTGTCAGGAACACGGCCCGCGGCGCGCAGGACAATCGCTACTTCTCCTGTCAATGGTGTTGTCCAAGGTGCTGAGGCCGAGGCCCGCATCGCCTGGGTTTCCCAAGCTCGATGCAGACAAGCAGACCCCGACGAGCTATTCGTCCGCGGCGCCGCGCAGCGCAAAGCCGCCGTGATCTGCCGGCACTGCCCGGTGATTCTGGAATGCGGCGCCGATGCCCTCGACAATCGCGTCGAGTTCGGCGTCTGGGGCGGTATGACCGAACGCCAGCGCCGCGCCCTGCTCAAGCAGCATCCCGAGGTGGTGTCCTGGTCGGAGTTCTTCGCCGCCCAGCGCAAGCACCGCAGTGCGGTATAGCAACGTCGTTTAGGTAGCTCGCGGGCCCGCCGGCTGGGTGAGCCGTCCGTCGTCGCCTCAAGCGGCCGCGTCGCCAGTGATCTGATCGGCTATGGCGCGTAGCGCCTCCAGATCCGACACGTCGAATGGCAACGACGGCACGCCGACGATCGCCACCGCAGGGTTCGCCCCCGTGAATCGCGACAGCAGGCGCACCTCCCGCTTGGCCGTCAACGCGCGGTCGGAGTGAATCCGCAGCACCGCCGCCGCCAGCGCGTCGGGGCCATTGTCGCCGCCGGAGGCCTCCAACGCATCGGCCGCCTCGCCGGCCCTGTCTGCCTTGAGGTCGCACAGCAGGGGATGGGTGCGGTTGAGGATCAGCCCGGCCAACGGCATCCGTTCCTGCGACAGCCGGTCGACGAAGAAGGACGCCTCGCGCAGTGCGTCCGGCTCGGCAGCCGAGACGACCACGAACTGGGTGCCGCGGCGCTTCAGCAGTTCGTAGGTACGGTCCGCCTTCTGGCGGAACCCATCAAACGTCGCATCCAGTGCCTGCACGAAACCAGCTGCGTCCGAGAGCATTTGGGAACCGAGAACAGTGGACAACGCCTTCATCGCCAAGCCGACTGCACCGGTGACGAGACGGCCGATGCCGCGACCCGGCGCGAGCAACAGCCGCCACAGTCGGCTGTCCATGAAGCTGCCGAGCCGCTTCGGCGCATCGAGGAAGTCGAGCGCGTTTCGCGACGGCGGAGTGTCCACCACGACCAGGTCCCACTTGTCCTCGGCCAGCAGCTGGCCGAGCTTCTCCATGGCCATGTACTCCTGCGTGCCCGCCAGCGACGTGGCGACGGTTTGGTAGAACTGGTTCTCCAGAATCGCGTCGGCGCGCCCCGCGGGGGAGTACGACACCACCATCTCGTCGAACGTCCGGCGCATGTCCAGCATCATCGCGTGCAGTTCGCCGGTGACCTCGGGTGCCAGTGCCACCCGTTGCGGCGTGTTGCCCAGATCCTTGATGCCGAGCGCCTGCGCGAGTCGCTTGGCCGGGTCGATGGTCAGTACCACGACGGTGCGGCCGTACTCAGCGGCCCGCAACGCCATCGCCGCGGCGGTGGTGGTCTTGCCGACTCCACCTGCGCCGCAACACACTACGACGCGGTTGGAGGTGTCGGACAGGATCGCGTGCATGTCGAGTGCGCGGGGTGCCGTGCTCATCTGACGCCCTGATGTGCGAGTTCTTCGGCGAGTTCGTAGAGGCTGCCGAGATCGACGCCGTCGCGCAGGGCGGGCAGTTCGAGCCGTGACACGTCGATGGCGTCGAGTTGTTCGGCGCTCTCGGAGCGTGCGGTGATCCTGGTCGCGTGCTGGATGGCCTCGGTGAGGAGTCCGGCGAAGTCCGCATCGGGCAGGGCGATGCCCGCCTTGGCCAGACCGGCGCGCACCGCGTCGGCGTCGATGACGCCCTCGGCGGCCTTGGCCAGGTCGTCCGCGGGAAGATATGCCGGGATGTTGCGGTTGACGATCACGCTGCCGATCGGCAGTCCGAGCTGCTTGAGTTCGTCGATCGCGTCGACGGTCTCCTGGATGGGCAACGCCTCCAACAGCGTGACCAGGTGAATGGCGGTCAGGTCCGAGTGCAGCAGCTTGACCACGCCGTCGGCCTGCGAGTGCACCGGCCCGCCCTTGGCCAGATCGGAGACGGCCTGAGTGACGTCGAGGAAGCGGGCGATCCGTCCGGTCGGCGGGGAGTCCACCACCACCGCGTCGTAGCCGTGCTGTCTGCCCTTCTCTGGGCGCACCACGATCTCCTTGATCTTGCCGGTGAGCAGCACGTCGCGCAGACCGGGAGCGATGGTCGTCGCGAACTCGACAGCGCCGATCCGGCGCATCGCCCGGCCTGCGATGCCGAGGTTGTAGAACATGTCGAGGTACTCGAGGAACGCGGCCTCGGTGTCGATGGCCAAGGCGTTGACCTGGCCGCCGCGGTCGGCGGTGGCGATCTTCACTTCGTCGTAGGGCAACGGGGGCACGTCGAAGAGCTGCGCGATGCCCTGGCGGCCCTCGACCTCGACCAGCAGCACCCTGCGGCCGCCCGCGGCCAGCGCCAGGGCCAGCGACGCGGCGATCGTCGACTTTCCGGTGCCGCCCTTGCCCGTCACGAAGTGCAGCCGCACCTTCGACAATCGGGAGGGCCACCCCACGGATCTTCGGCCGTCGGATGGGGGAGATTCGTTTGCCACCCCAGCAGCCTAGCCAAGGCGTAGTACCCGACGGATAAGCTCAGCCACATGAGCGAACCGACCCGGTGGGAATACGCCACGGTGCCCTTGTTGACACACGCGACCAAGCAGATTCTCGACCAGTGGGGAGAGGACGGCTGGGAGCTGGTGTCGGTGCTGCCTGGCCCGACCGGTGAGCAGCACGTCGCCTACCTGAAACGGCCCAAGTGAGCGCCTCGGACAAACTCGCCGAGCTGGGCATCGAACTGCCACCGGTGGTGGCGCCGCTCGCCGCGTACGTGCCCGCGGTGCGCACCGGAAACCTGGTCTACACCTCCGGACAGTTGCCCATGCAGGCCGGCGGACTGGCAGGCTCCGGCAAGGTCGGGGCTGAGGTCACGCCCGAGCAAGGCAAGGCGTTGGCAGGCATCTGCGCACTCAACGCGCTGGCCGCCGTCCATTCGCTGGTCGGCATCGATGCCATCACCCGAGTCGTCAAGGTGGTCGGCTTCGTCGCCTCGGCGCCCGGCTTCAACGGCCAGCCCGGCGTGATCAACGGTGCCTCCCAACTGCTCGGCGAGATCTTCGGCGACGCGGGTGCGCATGCGCGTTCGGCGGTCGGCGTCTCCGAGCTCCCGCTGAACGCCCCCGTCGAGGTCGAATTGATCGTCGAGGTGGCGTGAGCGACGATCGGGCAGAGGTTGCGTGACGCTGGAGCATCCCGCCTACGGGCAACTGCGCCGCGTCACCGACACGGCGTCGGTGCTGTTGTGCGACAACCCCGGCCTGCTCACGCTCGACGGCACCAACACCTGGGTGCTGCAGGGTCCCGGTAGCGACGAGTTGGTGATCGTCGACCCCGGGCCCGACGACGACGAGCACATCGACGGAATCGCGGGTCTCGGCAAGATTCCGCTGGTGTTGATCAGCCACAAGCACGGCGACCACACCGACGCGATCGACAAGTTGGTCGAGCGGACGGGTGCGACCGTGCGAGCGGTGGGAAGCGGATTCCTGCGCGGCCTCGGTGGCCCGCTGTCCGACGGCGAGGTGATCGACGCCGCCGGGCTGCACATCAAGGTGATGGCCACGCCGGGTCACACCGCTGACTCGCTGTCGTTTCTGGTAGATGGTGTCCGGGACGAGCGCAGCGGGAAGGGCGCAGTGCTGACCGCGGACACGGTGCTCGGCCGCGGAACCACCGTCATCGACAACGAGGACGGCAGCTTGGGCGACTACCTCGAGTCGCTGCGGCGCCTCAACGGTCTCGGTCGGCGTCCCGTGCTGCCCGGGCACGGGCCGGATCTCGGTGATCTCGAAGCCGTGACGCAGATGTACCTCACGCATCGCGAGCAGCGCCTCGACCAGGTACGCGATGCGCTACGCACGCTCGGCGACGACGCCACCGCACGGCAGATCGTCGAACACGTCTACACCGATGTCGACGAGAAGCTGTGGAACCACGCCGAGTGGTCGGTGCAGGCCCAGCTGAACTACTTGCGCGACGAATAGCTCGACTCGCGCACACGCACCACGCACCGGGCGCGGTCCGGGGTGCACGAAACGCTAGCGTGCCCGGCGGGCCAGCCGTTCGGAGTCGCTGATCAGCACGCTCTTGCCCTCGAGGCGGATCCAACCCCGATGGGCGAAGTCGGCGAGCGCCTTGTTGACGGTCTCGCGGGACGCGCCGACCAGTTGGGCGATCTCTTCCTGAGTCAGGTCGTGGGTGACGCGCAGCGCGCCGCCCTCCTGCGTGCCGAAACGTTGGGCCAGCTGCAGAAGCTGCTTGGCGACGCGGCCGGGCACGTCGGTGAAGATCAGGTCGGCCAGGTTGTTGTTGGTCCGACGAAGCCGGCGGGCCAGCACGCGCAGCAGCTGCTCGGCGATCTCGGGCCGGTCCTTGATCCACGCCTTCAGCGCGTCGCGGTCCATCGACACCGCGCGTACCTCGGTGATGGTGGTGGCGCTGGACGTCCGCGGACCTGGGTCGAAGATCGACAGCTCGCCGAACATGTCCGACGGACCCATGATGGTCAGCAGGTTCTCCCGGCCGTCCGGTGAGCGGCGGCCGATCTTGACCTTGCCCGAAATGATGATGTAGAGCCGATCACCCGGCTCTCCCTCGGCGAACACCGTGTGCCCGCGCGGAAAGTCGACGGGGTGCAGTTGCTTGGTCAGCGCGGATACCGCGGTCGGTTCGACTCCCTGGAAGATTCCGGCCCTGGCCAGGATCTCGTCCACGTTGCCCCTTTAGCTGTTGGAGAATATGACGCGCGCATCCAACCACTAGTTGGACAGCGGATTCAGTGTAGTGGCATGCGGCATCGCAACGAACCAACGCTACACACGATCGGCCTGTCGAGTCGCCCGAAATTCGGGATTGCTTCCATGGTGGACGTAGATACGAGTCGGCAAGACCCGATCTCCGTCGATGGGCGCGCGGTGCTCGAGCCACGTGTCGTAGGTGTCATACGCCTCGTCGACGAGGTAATCGTCCGGCTGCGCAGGCGGCCGCGCGCAGTCCGCCCGTGCCTGCTCCACCAGCGCGGCGACGTCCTCGTGGTGACACGGCGCTGCCGACGAGGCCGGCTTCGAGTCGGTCCAGCCCGAAGGTTGCCAGCATCAGCAACCCCGGGATGAATGCGACGAGCAACCACGACACGAGCTGAAGTAAACACGCCGAAGGTCTCAGCAGGATCACGAAATGCCACCGGTCCGCGCCTATGCTTGTCGGTTCCGTCAGTAGGCTGACTCCGTGGCAGTCAGCGCGGTATCGGCAGGCAAGTCGAAGCAGTGGTCCGCCAAGTTCGACACGGAGACGCACCTCGGGTTGGTACGGCGGGCGCGACGGATGAATCGAACGCTTGCGCAGGCGTTTCCGCACGTCTACTGCGAGCTCGACTTCACCAATCCGCTGGAGCTCACGGTCGCGACCATCCTGTCGGCGCAGAGCACCGACAAGGGTGTGAACCTGACCACTCCCGCACTCTTCGCGAAGTACCGGACGGCGCTGGACTACGCCACCGCCGACCGCGCCGAGTTGGAGGCCATGGTTCGGCCAACGGGGTTCTACCGGAACAAGGCCAATTCGCTGATTCGGTTGGGGCAGGAACTCGTCGCGCGATTCGACGGTCAGGTCCCCAACACGCTCGACGAGTTGGTGACGCTGCCAGGCGTCGGACGCAAGACCGCCAACGTCATCCTTGGCAACGCCTTCGACATTCCTGGCATCACCGTCGACACCCACTTCGGCAGGCTGGTCCGCCGGTGGCGCTGGACCGCGCTGGAGGACCCGGTCAAGGTCGAGTCCGCGATCGGGGAGCTGATCGACCGCAAGGAGTGGACGCTGCTCAGCCACCGGGTGATATTCCACGGCCGACGGGTGTGTCACGCGAAGAAGCCCGCGTGCGGGGTATGCGTGCTGGCCAAGGACTGCCCGTCGTTCGGCACGGGGCCCACGGACCCGCTGACCGCTGCTCCGCTGGTCAAGGGACCGGAGACCGAGCATCTGCTCGCCATGGCCGGCCTCTGACCCCAACGTGAACACTCCATGAGCAGGGCGGCGCGCTGGACCGTCGCCGTCCTGATCGTCTTCGTCGCGCTGGGCGTCGCGCTCTGGCGCCAATTGGGCGACGACGACCCTGGCATCAGCCCGAATGCGTCGGGCCCGGCCCGCGACCATCGGGATGCGGACACCGAAGAGGCGCTGGCCGGTCCACGTGCTCGCGCCGACCTGCAGCCCTGTCCTTCCGGGGGGCAGCGAGCCCGGCGGCCCCGAAGCGCTCCGCGGAATCATCCTGGAGTGCGCAGGCGACGGGTCGATGGTCGACGTCGCGCGGGCCGTCGAGGGGCGCGTGGTCGTGTTGAACCTGTGGGCATACTGGTGCGGTCCGTGCGCCGACGAGCTGCCAGCGATGGCCGAATACCAGAAGCGGATGGGGCCCGCCGTCACGGTGTTGACCGTGCATCAGGACGAGAACGAGACGGCGGCGTTGGTGCGACTGGCCCAGCTCGGCGTCCACCTTCCGACACTGCAGGACGGCCGTCGCCTCGTCGCCGCCGCGCTGCACGTTCCGAACGTGATGCCCGCGACGGTGGTACTGCGCGCGGACGGTAGCGTTGCCGAAGTCCTGCCGCGGTCGTTTGCCACCGCCGACGAGATCGCGGCGGCGGTAGATCCGAAGATCGGCATGCAGACAGGGGAGCGGGGTTGAGCACGGAGCCCGACGGGGGTGCGTCAGACCTCCTCGATCCGTCGGCTGCACCGGCCTGGATGAAACCGCTGCTCGGCCATGTGGGCGACGTGCCGCAGGCCTACCGACACCGGGTGCCCGCCGACGTACTTGCCGCAATCACCGCGGCCAACACCACTGCCACCCTTACCGGTGCCAAACGCGACGCGGCGGTGCTGGTGTTGTTCTCCGGTCCGAGGGACTCTCCGTCGGGCGCCCTTCCCGACGATGCGGATCTATTGCTCACCGTGCGTGCATCGACCCTGCGAAATCATGCGGGCCAGGCCGCCTTCCCGGGCGGCGCATCGGATCCCGGTGACGGCGGGCCCGTGTTCACGGCACTCCGCGAGGCCCGCGAGGAGACCGGCATCGACACCGACCGGCTTGCGCCACTGGTGGTGCTCGACCAGATGTTCATCCCCCCGTCGGGCTTCCACGTCGTCCCGGTGCTGGCCTACTCGCCGGATCCCGGTCCCGTCGCAGTGGTCGACCCGGCCGAGACGGCGATCGTCGCGCGGGTCCCGGTGCGCGCTTTCATCAATCCGGAGAACAGGTTGATGGTGTACCGCCAGCAGAACAACAGCCGTTTCGCAGGCCCCGCGTTCCTGCTCAACCAGATGCTGGTCTGGGGCTTCACCGGCCAGGTGATCTCGGCGATCCTCGACGTCGCGGGCTGGGCGAAGCCGTGGAACACCGACGACGTGCGCGATCTCGACACCGCAATGGCGCTTGTCGGCAGCGCCACCGGTTACGGTGAATCCCAACAATGACATCGTCGCAATGGCTCGATCTGGCCGTCCTCGCCGTCGCCTTCGTGGCCGCCATCTCCGGTTGGCGTTCCGGGGCTCTGGGTTCGTTGCTGTCCTTCGTCGGCGTGGTTCTGGGCGCGGTGGCCGGCGTCCTCCTCGCTCCGCACGTGGTGAGCCATGTCGACGGGCCCCGCTCCAAGCTGTTCGTCTCGCTGTTCCTCATCCTCGGGCTTGTCGTGGTCGGCGAGATCGCCGGCGTCGTCCTTGGCCGGGCGGTGCGCGGTGCGATCCGCAACCGTGCCGTGCGGACGTTCGACTCGGTGATCGGTGTCGGCCTGCAACTGGTTGCGGTACTGGTCGCGGCGTGGCTGCTGGCTACCCCGCTCACGTCGTCAGATCAGCCCAATCTAGCTGCAGCGGTTCGTGGTTCACGCGTGCTGGCTCAGGTCAGACAGTCTGGCACCGCCCTGGTTGAAGCGGGTGCCGACGCGGCTGTCGTCGCTGCTGGACACGTCCGGTCTGCCCAACGTGCTGCAACCGTTCGGCCGTACGCCGATCGTCAACGTCAACATCCCGGACCCGACGCTGGCCACCGATCCGGTCGTCGCCGCCACGCGGCCCAGCGTGCTCAAGATCCGCGGCGTTGCGCCGAGTTGCCAGAAGGTGCTCGAGGGCAGCGGTTTCGTCGTCGCGCCGAATCGGGTGATGTCCAACGCGCACGTCGTCGCGGGCTCGGACAGCGTCACCGTCGAGGTGGACGGGCAGACTTACGACGCCAGCGTCGTGTCCTACGACCCCAGTGCCGACATCTCGATCCTCGACGTGCCCAACCTGCCGTCGCCACCGCTGCAGTTCGACATGCAAGAGGCGCGGACGGGCACCGATGCGGTGGTGATGGGCTACCCGGGTGGCGGCGACTTCACCGCCACCCCGGCGCGCATCCGGGAGGTCATCCAGCTCAACGGGCCGGACATCTACCACACCACCACGGTCACCCGTGAGGTCTACACCATCAGAGGCACGGTCCGGCAAGGGAATTCGGGCGGTCCACTGATCGACCGCGACGGCCGAGTGCTCGGTGTCGTATTCGGCGCGGCGGTCGACGATGCCGACACCGGCTTCGTGCTGACCGCCAATGAGGTGGCCAAGCAGATGGCCAGGGTGGGCAACACCCAAAGGGTGCCGACGGGGGTCTGCATCTCCTGAGCTAGCTGCGGTGCACCTGGGTCAAGAACCGGGACAGCTGTTCGTTGACTTCTGCAGGCGCTTCTTCGTGTGCGAAATGTCCTGCGCCCGCGATGGATACGTAGCGGCCGTGCGGAGCATAGCGCTGCGTGCGGTACACCGGATCGGCAAGCACGTAGGGGTCGGCGTCGCCGCGCATGTGCAAGACCGGGACCGCCAGCGGGCGCTTCATCGACTTCATGAATCGACGGCCCTCACCTCGCAGCTGACTGCGCACCGCCCAGCGTTGGTACTCCAGCGCGGAATGCGCGGCCGACGGGATCTGGACCGCCTTGCGCAGATGTCCGATGGTCTCCGAGAAGTCCTCTGACGCTTGCCATTCGACACCCGCCCGACTGCGAACCAACGCTTCCAGGTCGGCCGCGTCATGGCGGGTCAGCACACGCTCCGGCCAGAACGGCAATTGGTAGCGCAGCATCTCGGGGAGCAGCGCAAGTCCCTGGTCACGCCGGGTCAGAGCGGAGGCGCGCAACGCGATCGGGTGCGGGGAACTGACGACGGCGATCGCGCGCACCGCCCGCGGGTGCAGCACCGACGTCGCCCAGCACACCAGGCCGCCGTCGGCATGGCCGACCAGCGTGGCGTTCTCGTGCCCCAGCGCGCGCACCAGGCCCGCCGCGTCCCCGGCCAGCGTCCAACCGTCGTAGCCGCGCGGAGGCTTGTCGCTGCCGCCGTAGCCCCGAAGATCGACGGCAACCACGCGTGCGCCCGTCAGGCCGCGAAGCTGATGCCGCCACGACCACCAGAAGGACGCGAACCCGTGAAGGAGTATCACCAGCGGTCGCTCGGGAGACTCCCTCGACCGGCTCTCGGTGGGCAGCGCCTCGACGACCTGGAAGCGAATCCCGTTGGCGTGCACCTCGAGATGGCGCCATGGACCGTCGATGCGCGTCACCGACGGATCGGGTGGGGGCACTACCAGCCTGATGGATCTGCGGTCGAGGCGGGACGCGCGTCACCGTTGGTCGAGGTGATCGCCTTGCCGTCGTGCCTGCCGCTCGGGGTCAGCGCCGTGCGCGTCTCCTTGACCGACGCGATGGTCTGCTGCGGCCCCCGGATCCGTCGTACCTTCAGGTAGCCGAGCAGGAGGAACACCGCGACGACGAGCAGCATGAAGACGAAGACGATGAGGAATGCGACCCACCGCCACAGCCAGGTGTCGAGCAGTTCGGCGGCGAAGAAGAAGAAGAAGAACGTCGAGTACAACCCCACCACTAGAGCCAGGATGAAGTAGACGCTGCCGGTGAGGCCCTTCTTCACGTCCCGGGTGATCTCGGCCTTCGCGAGTTCGACCTCGGCACGGACCAGCGTGGAAACCTGCGTCGACGCATTCTTGACGAGGTCGCCGATCGATGGGTCGGGTGTGGGTGCGTGTGGATCGACCAGCGGAATCGAAGTCACTGTGGTCGGCACGCCGTTCTTACGGTCGCCTGTGCTCACGGACGAGTCCTCCCCGCTCGAGACCAAATTGGGATGTCAGTGCGGTTCATGTTGCCATGTCACGCTGGGCTCGACCCGCCCGGCCAACGTTAGACTCACGTGGTTTGGCGAGCAGTCGGTCGGGGCTACGGATGGGGGTGTGTTGAGACATCGCTGGTACGACGCTGTCACGGCAGTGGTCGTCATGGCAGCCCTGACCGCCGCATTGTCGGTCTTGACCGCGCCGTTTGCCCGCGCCGTCGACCCCGTTCCGCTCGGCGGCGGTTCCGGCATCGTCATCAACGGTGACACCTTCTGCACGCTCACCACGATCGGCCACGACAACAAGGGCGACCTGATCGGGTTCACGTCCGCGCACTGCGGCGGGCCCGGCGCCCAGGTGGCCGCCGAAGGCGCCGAGGACCACGGCGTGCTGGGCACCATGGTCGCGGGCAACGAAGGCCTCGACTACGCCGTCATCCAGTTCGACCCCGACTCTGGTGCGGCCGGTGGCCGAGGTGAACGGATTCCGGATCGACGGCATCGGGCCCGACCCGGTATTCGGTCAGGTGGCGTGCAAGCTCGGGCGAACCACCGGCTACTCCTGCGGTGTGACCTGGGGGCCGGGTGACAAGCCCGGCACCATCGTCAACCAGGTGTGCGGCCAGCCCGGCGATTCCGGGGCGCCGGTGACGGTGGACAACCAACTCGTCGGCATGATCCACGGCGCGTTCAGTGAGGACCTCCCGACCTGCGTGGTCAAGTTCATCCCACTGCACACGCCCGCGGTGACGGTGTCGATCAACTCCGTCCTCGCCGACATCACCGCGAAGAACCGCACCGGCACGGGGTTCGTGCCGGTGGCAGACGCGGCCTGACGCCGATTTCCTGGTGCGCTACTTGCTCGCCCTGATCGCCTCGAACACACTCGGATCGAGAAGGGTCGACGTGTCGCCGAGCTCCCGGCCCTCCGCGACGTCGCGCAGCAGGCGGCGCATGATCTTGCCGCTGCGGGTCTTGGGCAGTTCCGGGACGACGTGGATCTCGCGTGGCCGCGCGATCGGTGAGATCTCCTTGGCCACCTGCTTGCGCAGCTCCTCGACCATGTCTTCGTCGGGGGTTTCCGCGTAGCGTGCCTTGAGGATGACGAATGCGCAGATCGCCTGTCCCGTCTGCTCGTCGGTGGCGCCGACGACCGCGGCCTCGGCGACGCCGGAATGCCCGACGAGGGCGGATTCGACTTCGGCGGTCGAGATCCGGTGGCCGGAGATGTTCATCACGTCGTCGATGCGGCCGAGCACCCAGATGTTGCCGTCCGCGTCGTAGCGGGCACCGTCGCCGGCGAAGTACCAGCCCTGCTCGGCGAACCGCGACCAGTAGGTGTCCTTGAAACGGTCCGGGTCGCCCCAGATGCCGCGCAGCATCGACGGCCATGGCTGGTCCAGGACCAGGTAACCGTTGGCCTGCTCACCGTGGTCGGTGCCGGGCTTCAGCTGGTTGCCGTCGTCATCGACGATCTTGGCGGAGATGCCGGGCAGCGGGGTCATCGCCGAGCCGGGCTTGGCGGCGGTGACGCCGGGCAGCGGCGAGATCATGATCGAGCCGGTCTCGGTCTGCCACCAGGTGTCGACGATCGGCGTCTTGTCGCCGCCGAAGACGGTCCGGTACCAGCGCCAGGCCTCGGGGTTGATCGGTTCGCCGACCGAGCCGAGCAGCCGCAGGCTCGAAAGGTCGTGTTCGGCTGGGATCTGACGCCCCAGCTTCATGAAGGTACGAATCAGCGTGGGCGCAGTGTAATAGATTGTGACACCGTACTTTTCGATCACCTCGAAGTGACGGTGCTCGGTCGGCGATGCCGGTGTGCCCTCATAGACCACCTGGGTCACGCCGTTGGACAGCGGCCCGTAGACGATGTAGGTGTGCCCGGTGACCCAGCCGATGTCGGCCGTGCACCAGTAGACGTCGGTCTCGGGCTTGACGTCGAAGACGTCGAAGTGGGTGTAGCTCGACTGCGTCAGGTACCCACCGGTGGTGTGCATGATGCCCTTGGGCTTGCCGGTGGTGCCCGAGGTGTACAGCAGGAACAGTGGATGCTCGGAGTCGAACGCCTCCGGCGTGTGTTCGGTGGACGCGCCGTCGACGGTCTCGTCCCACCAGAGGTCGCGGCCGTCGGTCCACTCGACGTCAATCCCGGTGCGGCGCACCACCAGAACGTGCTCGACGGACTCCTGTCCCTCGACCGCCTCGTCCACCGCCTCCTTCAGAGAGGCGGCCTTGCCGCGGCGGTACTGTCCATCGACGGTGATGACGAGCTTGGCCTCGGCGTCCTCGATGCGGGCCGCGAGCGCGGTCGCCGAGAACCCGGCGAAGACCACCGAGTGCATCACCCCGAGTCGCGCGCAGGCCAGCATCGCGACGATCGCTTCGGGGATCATCGGCATGTAGATCGCGACGCGGTCGCCTGCGACGAGACCGAGTTCGATCAACGCGTTGGCGGCCTTGCAGACCTCGTCCTTCAACTCGGCGTAGGTGATGGTGCGCGAGTCATCGACCGGCTCACCGACCCAGTGGATCGCGACCCGATCGCCGTTGCCGGCCTCGACGTGGCGGTCCACGCAGTTGTAGGCGACGTTGAGCTTGCCGCCAACGAACCACTTTGCGAACGGCGCTTCGGACCAGTCGAGCACGTCGGTGAACGGAGTGTCCCAGGCGAGCCGTTCGGCCTGTTTGGCCCAGAACGCCAACCGGTCCCGTTCGGCCTCCTCGTACATCTCGGCGGTCGCGTTGGCCTGCGCGGTGAATTCGGCCGGCGGTGGATAGGCATGCGGGGCCTCGGTATGCGTCTCGGACATGCCCTCGAGCCTAGTCAACCGACGTTGCACGGACGTTGGGATAGCGTGTGCGGCCATGGCTGATTCGGCTGATTCCGATCCGCTCGCTCCACTGGCGGCGCTGCCCGGGGTCGCCGAGGCATGCGACGAGGCCCGCGACGCGCTCGGCAGGGCTCATCGGCACCGCACCAACCTCCGGGGCTGGCCTGCGACGGCGGCGGAGGCCGCGGTGCGAGCCGCCCGCGCGTCCTCGGTGCTGGACGGTGGGTCGCTGACGATCCGGGCCGACGACGAGGCCGACCCGGTGCTCGCCGGTGCACTCCGGGTTGCCGAGGCGCTGGAGGGCGGCGCCACCGCGCTGGTCGGGGTGTGGCAGCGGGCGCCATTGCAGGCGATGGCGCGGCTACACGCGCTGGCCGCCGCAGATCTGACCGACGACGACCGGCTGGGCAGACCGCGGCCAGACCCCGACGTGGGGCGTCGCCTCGAGCTGCTCGGTGACGTCATCACCGGCGGCACAAGGGTTCCCGCACCGGTGCTGGCTGCCGTCGCTCACGGTGAGCTGCTCACGCTGGCACCGTTCGGTGTCGCCGACGGCGTGGTGGCGCGCGCGGTGTCGCGACTGATCACCATGACCAGCGGGCTCGATCCGCACGGCCTCGGCGTGCCCGAGATCTACTGGATGCGCCAGTCCGGCGACTACCGTGCGGCGGCGCGGGGATTCGAGTCCGGGACCCCCGACGGCCTCACGGCGTGGATCGTCAACAGTTGCACGGCGCTGCACGCCGGTGCCAGGGAGGCGTTGGCCATAGCCCAGGCGGCGTCGGGATGACGTCCAGCAAAATGAAGCGGGCGGCGCCCCGAAAATAGTTCGGATCGCCGCCCGCTAGCACGGACCCCGGTTACCAAGCGTGCTCTCTTGGGTTGCGTGGGATGGCCTCGGCGTTCTTGAGATGCGCTACGACTGCCACCCCACCCAAGGAGTCGTCGTTGTCGTCCGCTTTTCGCAATTACGCAGGCCCGCAACACTTTTACCATTATCGCGGCATGTGCTCCGCGTGGGTGCCGGGTTCCGTGCTGGGTAGCCTGACTCGGGAGCTCGCGCCTTCTCTTCTGGCTCGACCTTGGCCTTGTCCGGCTTCCGTGCCTTCCTTTGTACTCCGTGACCGCGGTCACATCAAGTGCCAATTCGGCGGTGTCGCCAGATCGTTACGGCGCCGATCCAGCTACCCGCGATGGCATGATGGGTCAGAGTGCGAAGCGCCGAAGCAGTGAGTACGTCAGCGCGCCCGCGGCCAGCGCGCTCGCGCCAACGGCCACCGTGGTGGCGACCGCCGCACCGGAAGGTGCGGCCGGAAGGCGATCGCGCAGCGATACCGGCCGGGAGAACGTCACGACGGGCCAGCCGCGGGCCACCGACTCCTTGCGCAACGCGCGGTCCGGATTGACCACCGTCGGATGGCCGACCGACTCGAGCATCGGCAGATCGGTGATCGAATCCGAGTAGGCGTAGCAGTGCTCGAGTGCGTAGCCCTCGCGGGCGGCGAGCTCCTTGATCGCGTCGACCTTGCCCTCGCCGTAGCAGTAGAAGGCCACCTCGCCGGTGTACTTGCCGTCCTCGACGACCATGCGGGTGGCCATCGCGTGGGTTGCGCCGAGTGCCTTGGCGATCGGCGCGACGATCTCCTCACCGGAGGCCGACACCACGACGACGTCCCTGCCGCAAAGCTTGTGGTCTGCGATCAGGATGGCGGCCTCGGCGAAGACCAGCGGGTCGACGATCTCGTGCAGGGTCTCGCCGACGATCGACTTGACCTGTTCGACGTTCCATCCGGTGCACATGTTCGTGATGTATGAGCGCATCCGGTCCATCTGTTCGTGGTCGGCTCCCGACATCAGAAACAGGAACTGCGCGTATGCGGACTTCAGGACGGTCTGTCGATTGATCAGTCCTTGATCGAAAAAGGGCTTGCTGAACGCCAACGTGCTTGACTTGGCAATGACCGTCTTGTCGAGGTCGAAGAACGCCGCGGTGCGCACTGGCAAACCCGTCACGGTGTCGGTTCCCGGCGTCAGCGAGCCATCCGCCGCTGGGTCGGATGCGCTCACGGTCCTCAGCATAGGTGGCGGGGTCGGCGCCCGCGCCGAGGGCTCGACCCAAGTGGCAGCCGATGTCACGTGTCTAGTGCTGCAACTTTCCAGGTCACAGGGTTGTTGCAGCCGGAAACAGCACTTGCGCCCCTCCGTATCAGCGTGTGTATAGTGAGCATTACTCGGCTTATGGCCGGGTGTGGATCAGCCCGACCCCCCGGGGCTGATACACGACGACCTCCGCCTCCTCCCCCCTGGCGGGGGTCGTCCCTTTTCTGGGGTCTCCTTCACCCCGACATTCTCCCGCGGACATCCGCCCTGAATAGGGTATTTCGGCCCGTAGTGCCGCATTCGTGCACAGATCCATTTTCGTCCACAGATGACTCTGCGGGCATGGCGACGTGTCGCCGATGCCACCCACAGTGGGGCCATGAACACGAGCGGTGGAGTCCTCGCGCTGGTCGCCGACGCGGAGCTGCGCAACGAAGTCGAACGCGTCGGCGCAGCCGTCGGCGTTCGGGTGGTGCATGCGTCCGAACCGTCCAGCCGCAGGGTGTGGGAAGCCGCCTCCGCCGTGGTGCTCGACGCCGAGACCGCAGGTCGTTGTGTCGAACTCGGTCTGCCGCGTCGCAGCTGTGTATTCCTGATCGGGCGCACCGAGCCGCGGCCAGGGCAGTGGGAGGCGGTGGTCGCCGTCGGCGTGCAACGGGTGCTCGTCCTGCCGGAGTGCGAGGCAGATCTCGTCGCCGAGCTCTCCGAGGCCGTCGAGTCACGGCGGGCCGAGCGCCGCGGCGCGGTTCTCGCCGTGATCGGTGGTCGCGGTGGTGCGGGAGCCTCGGTGTTCGCGACGGCGCTTGCCTTCGCCGCCCACGAGGCGCTGCTCGTCGACGTCGATTCGTGGGGCGGCGGCATCGATCTCGCGCTCGGCGGGGAAGCCGACGCCGGGCTGCGCTGGCCTGACCTCGCGGTGCAGGGCGGACGGCTGGACTACGCGGCACTGCGCGACGCGCTTCCCGCACGGGACGGCGTCACGGTACTGTCCGCGGGTCGCGCTGCGAGCGACGTGGACGCGCTGGCCCTCGGGGCGGTGGTGGATGCGGGCCGGCGCGCAGGCACCACGGTCATCTGTGACCTGCCTCGGCGAGCAACCCCTGCGGTGGAGACCGCGTTGACCGCCGCCGATCTGGTGGTTCTGCTCACGCCGGCCGACGTACGGTCCTGCGCCGCGGCGGCGGCCATCGCCCAGTGGCTGGTGGCGGCCAATCCGAACGTCGGTCTCGTCGTCCGCGGACCGTCACCCGGCGGGCTGCGTTCGGCCGACGTGGCACAGATCGTGGGGATGCCGCCGCTCGCCGCGATGCGGGCTCAACCTGGCGTGGCGACCATGCTCGAGAACGGCGGGCTGCGCCTTCGGCGTCGTTCTCCGCTGGCGTCGGCCGCAAGGCAGGTGCTCACCGTGCTGCATCACCAGCCGGGCCATGTGGGCGTCGCGAAATGACCGCATCCTTGATCGACAGGGTCAGGGAGCGGCTGGCGGCCGAGTCGGCATCGCTTCGACCGAATGTCGTCGCAGCGGCCATCCGCGCGGAATCCGGTGGTGTGCTTGGCGATACCGAGGTGCTGAGCAACCTGCGCGTATTGCAGACCGAACTCACCGGGGCCGGCATCCTCGAGCCGTTGTTGCGTGCGGAAGGCGTCACCGACGTGTTGGTCACCGGTCCCGATTCGGTGTGGATCGATGACGGAAAGGGCCTGCGCCGCAGCGCGGTACGCTTCGCCGACGATGCCGCCGTGCGGCGACTGGCGCAGCGTCTCGCGCTGTCGGTCGGGCGGCGTCTCGACGAAGCACAGCCGTGGGTGGACGGGCAGCTGACCGGCATGGGGTCCGGCGACTTCACCGTGCGGTTGCACGCGGTGCTCCCACCGATCGCGGGCGGCGGAACGTGCCTGTCGCTGCGCGTGCTGAGGCCGGCCACCCAGGACCTCGACGCACTCGCCGATGCCGGTGCGATCGCTGCGGAGGCACTCGGGCTGCTGACCCAGATCATCGGTGCGCGACTGGCGTTCCTCGTCTCTGGCGGAACGGGTGCGGGCAAGACCACGCTGCTGTCCGCCATGTTGGGCGCCGTGTCGTCCGACGAACGCATCGTTTGCGTTGAGGACGCACCCGAGCTCGCGCCGCGCCACCCGCACCTGGTCCGGTTGGTCGCGCGCTGCGCGAACGTCGAGGGTGTCGGCGAGGTGACGGTGCGGGATCTGGTCAAGCAGGCCCTGCGGATGCGTCCGGATCGGATCGTGGTCGGTGAGGTGCGGGGCGGCGAGGTGGTCGACCTGCTGGCCGCGCTCAACACCGGTCACGACGGGGGCGGCTGCACCGTGCATGCCAACAATCCCGCCGAGGTGCCCGCGCGGTTGGAGGCGCTCGCGGCGGTCGGTGGACTCGACCGCCCGGCACTGCACAGTCAGCTCGCCGCGGCCGTTCAGGTGCTACTGCACGTGAGTCGGGATCGCGGCGGACAGCGCCGGCTGACCGAGATCGCGATGTTGCGGCGTGGCTCGGACGGCTTGGTGAGCGCACTCACGGCATGGCACGCCGATCGTGGATTTGCCGACGGCATGGCGTATCTCAGCGACTTCCTCGAGCAGCGAGGGCCGGTGTGAGTGCGGCCGCGGTCGGCCTGGCGCTGGCTCTTCTGATCGCACCGGGCAGCCCTCGGCGGCGGCTATTGCCTCCGCGCGTTCCGTGCCGGCCGCCGCGCTCCATGCTGCTGATGACCGGTCCGGTCGTGATCGTCGCGCTGGCGTTCGTCGTGCCGGTCACCGTGGTCGCCGCCTTCACGATCGTGGCGCTGACGTTGGTCGCGCGGCAACGCAGGGCTGCCACGAGCGCGCGGCGGATCGCGGAATCCGCTGCGCTGCAGGGAGCGCTCGCGGTTCTCGTCGGAGAACTGCGCGTCGGCGCCCACCCGATCGCGGCCTTCGAGGCCGCCGCTTCCGAGGTCGGCGGTTCCGTCGCCGCCAGCCTGAGCGCGGTGGCGGCGCGGGCACGTCTCGGCGCCGACGTGGGCGCGGGGCTGAGAGATGTTGCGGCGCAGTCGATGCTTCCGATGCAATGGGACCGTTTGGCGGTGTGCTGGCAGCTGGCCCACGCACACGGGCTGGCGATCGCGACACTGATGCACACGGCGCACCGCGACATCGTCGAGCGGGACCGCTACGCGTCCCGGGTGAGGGCGGGGATGGCCGGTGCCCGCGCGACCGCCGTGATTCTGGCCGGTCTTCCCCTGCTCGGCGTCGGCCTCGGCGAACTGATCGGAGCGGACCCGGTGCGATTCCTGCTCTCCGGGGGTGTCGGCGGTTGGCTGCTCGTCACCGGCGTCACGCTGGCGTGCTGTGGGCTGGCGTGGTGCGACCGCATCACCGAACGGGTTCTGACGTGAGCTGGGCGGCGGTGCTGCTGGCGGCCGCCCTGCTGATCGGTGGCAAGTCGGCACGGGCAGGGTCTCGGCTCGATCGGACGGCTGCCGCGGTGCGTCCGCACCCTCGGCCCTTCGGCGGGGCCGCTGACCCCCTTGCCGTCGCGTCCAGCCTCGACGTGTTCGCGGCCTGCCTGACCTCGGGCATGGCAGTGGCCAGCGCGGCCGCAGCGACCGGGGAGTCCGCGCCTCGGCACCTTGCGGGTGTGCTGGTGCGAGCGGCCGACCTGCTGGCGCTGGGCGCCGAGCCCGCGACCGCATGGTCGGATTCGGGGCTGCCGGGGGATCAGCGGTTGGACGCGCTGCGGCGTTTGGCGCGACGGTCGGCGGCATCGGGCACGGCGTTGGCGCAGGGCGTGGCCGACCTGGCCGACCAGCACCGGCTCGACGCCGGTGACGCGGCGCGAGCCGCCGCCGAACGGGCGGCGGTCCTGATCGCAGGTCCACTCGGACTCTGTTACCTGCCTGCCTTTCTGTGCCTCGGCATCGTGCCGGTGGTGGCCGGCCTGGCAGGAGAGGTATTGCGGTCGGGCATGTGGTGAGTGTGACTACCGGATTGTCGCGTCGCAGGGCTACTGCGGCTGGGAGGAACGATGAGGAGGAAACACGAAGGTGATCAACGTCTTTCGCCAATTGAAGGTACGGCTGACCATGCTCGCGGTCGACGAGTCCGGGATGTCGACCGTGGAGTACGCGATCGGCACCATCGCCGCGGCGGCGTTCGGTGCCATCCTTTACACGGTGGTCACCGGCGACTCGATCGTGAGCGCGCTGACCAACATCATCACGCGGGCACTGAACACGAACGTCTGAGGGCGGCGGTCAGGAGCGGAGCAACGCGGGAGGTTGGTCATGACGCAGGTGGTGTCACCGTTGAGGCCGCGTTCGCGGTGGCGACGCTGGTGTTCGTGCTGGTGTCGTGCCTGGCAGGGCTCACCGCGATGGCCATGCAGGTGCGGTGCGTCGACGCGGCCAGGGAGGCTGCGAGGCTCGCCGCGCGGGGCGACGAGCGCGGGGCCTCGGAGGCGGCGCGCATGGTCGGTCCGGCTGGAGCGGGGCTGGAGATTCGTCGCAGCGATGGCCGTGTGGTCGCACGGGTGGTCGCCAGATCGCCTCTACTGCCGGGAGTCACCATCGAGGCCGAAGCCGTTGCGGCCGTCGAGCCGGGATCGCCGTGACCGCGGTTCGGCGACGCTGCTGGCCGTGGCGATGGTGGCGCTGATCCTGGCCGCCTGCGGTGGAGCCGTGGTGGTCGGTACGGCGGTGATCGCCCGGCACCGGGCGCAGTCGGCCGCGGACCTCGCCGCGCTGGCGGCGGCGGGCCGGCTCACGGCGGGGCAGGAGACGGCGTGCGGGTGGGCGGCCTCGCTTGCCGATTCGATGCATGCCAGCGTCGTCGGCTGTGGGGTAGAGGACCTCGACGTCATCGTCACGGTCGACGTGTCGGTGTCCTTGTCCCGGTGGGGTATAGGCACCGCGCGTGCGGCGGCAAGGGCGGGTCCTGGCTGACGGGGTCAGTCGCGGGATGCGGTGACGAACAAGGCATCCACAACCACGCTGCGGCCGGATCCGGCGGCCACCATCACCGGGTTGAGATCGCCTTCGACGATCAGCCCGGACATGTCCTGGGCCAGCTGCCCGAGCCGGCGCACGATCTGTTTGAGACCGTGCAGATCGGTCGGGGCGACCACGCCTCGATACCCGCCGAGCAGTCGGCCCAGCCGCGTGCGGTTGATCATCGCGTCGGCCTCGTCGTCGCCGATCGGCGCAAGGCCAGACTGGTGATCGGCCTCGAGCTCGACCAGCACGCCCCCGGTGCCAACGACGACCAGTGCCCCGAGCACCGGATCGAAGGTGAATCCGGCGACGGCCTCCACCCCGGCCTCCGCGCCGGTGTCGATGAACTCCTGCAGCTCGAAGCCGACCAGTTCCGCTTCGGGGGCGTGGCTACGGACCGCGGCCCGAATCGACGCGATCGCCACTCGCAGCTCGGCTTGGTCGCCCACCCCGGTCACGACGCCGCCTGCCTCCGACTTGTGCGGCAGCTGCGGTGAGACGGCCTTCACCACCAGCGGGAAGTTCAGCTCCGCTGCCACGAGCACCGCGGCGTCCTCGTCCCCGACCACCGTCGACCGGACGAACGGAATGCCGTAAGCCTCGAGCATCTGCAGGGCGAGCCCTCGCGACACCGGACCGCGCTGGTTCCGCAGCTCGGCGCGGAACCCCTCGAGCACGGTCTCGGGCAACCGCTCGGCGACCGGGTCGATCGGCATGGTGCCGCGCTGGTCGAGCGTCGCCCGCAGCCCGGCCAACCCCGAGCGGATGCCGCGAAGCAGCGGCACCCGGCTGCCTGCCAGCAGCGCCTCCAACATCGGGTGGGTGTTGGCCGAGGTGCTCGAGATCATCACGACCGGCTTGTCGGACAGGTTTCCGAGCTCGACGACCTGTTTGATGTGCGGGATGTAGTCGTGATCCGGGTGGATCGGCAACGTCGCCTGCGCGTCCTGCATCACGGCGATCGCATCGACCGCGTCGTCCGCGATGAACGCCTTGAGGGCATCGAAGCGTCGATCCTTCGAACCGACGCTGGCGCCGAGATCGAGTGGGTTGCGCCCGACACTGCCAGGCAGCCAGTGCTTGATCGCCTCGGTCGTGGCGGGCGACAACTCGGCAAGAGCCATGCCCTCCTCGGACGCGACATCGCAGGCGAGCGCGCCCTGCCCACCGGATATCGAGATGACACCGATCCGACTTCCACCGGCCGGCCTCCGCCGGATCGACAGGCACTGCAGTGCCGCCCCCAGCTCGTCGTAGTCGCGGACGGTCGGCACGCCGATCCGCTCGAAGTACGCCGAGTAGGCCGCATATCGCCCGACGATCGCGCCCGTGTGCGCGGTGGTGGCCTGCCCACCGAGCGCCGAGCGGCCGATCTTCAGCACGACGATCGACTTGCCGTTCTCGCGCAGCCGGCCCACGGCCCGTTCGAAGCGCCGCGGGTCGTGGATCGACTCGGCGATCAGGCCGACGACCTGCGTGTGGGGATCGGTCGCGAACCAGTCGAGGTAGTCGGCGGCGATCACTCCGTACTCGTTGCCGCTGGTGATGATCTTGGAGAAGCCGACCCCGGGGTAGTTGGCCAGCGCGATGGCGGCCGAACCCGACTGCGCGATGAGGGCCGCGTTGCCGACCGGCAGGCCTTCGCGGTAGCGCGCCGTGTAGAGCGGGACGCCGTCGGACAGGTTGATCAGGCCCATGCAGTTCGGCCCGCTCACGGCGATGTCGACCGAGTCGAGCAGCGCGCGCAGCTCACGGTCCTCGGCGTGGGAGAACCCCGCGGCGACCGTGATCGCGGACGGGCAGCCGATCTGCTCGAGCTGCGACACCGTGCCTGCCAGCGTGCGGGCAGGCACGCAGACGACGGCGACGTCGATGTGGTCGGGCAGGTCGGCTATCGACGGCACGGTCTTCACGCCGTCGACGACCGCGGCGCTCGGATGCACGACCGTCACCGCGCCCTGGTAACCGCTGCGAAACAGGTTGGCCAGCACGACGTTCCCCTGCGCCATCCGCGAGGCGGAGGCGCCGACGACGGCGACCGCGCGCGGGCGAAGCATGTGCGTAAGGGCAGACATGGGGTGACGATTTCCCTTCATCGGGCGTGCGGGCAGCACGAGGCGAACTCACTGCCGGTTGGTTGTCCCACCCGCCGGAGAGCGCCGATCGCGGCGCGCTCCGGCCATGGTGCGGCTCAGCTGCTGTAGGCCGCAGCCCAGTTCGCGTGGCCGTTGTAGGCGAGGTCGAACTGCGCGTCGATACCGCCGAACTTGGACGAGACCCCCTCGAAGACGTCCGCGGAGGCAAGCGGCAGCTGCGGCAGCGCATCCGAGACGAGCTGTTCGTACTGGCCGTAGAGCGCCTTGCGATCGGTGTCGGCCGCCTGCTGGGCCTGGAGCGCGATGGCGTCGAGCTTCGGGTCGCAGTACCCGGTCGGGTTCACGTACGGCAGCCGCTTGTCGTTGCACAGGAAGCTGCGGTCGACGCCGAGCACCGGGTCGGTCCGGCCGGTCAGCGAGATCAACGACACGTCGAAGTCCCGGTTCGTGTAGACCTTGTCGCTCCACACCTGCGAGTCAAGGCCGTCGAGCTTCACCTCCACACCGATGCTCTGCCACTGCGCGGCCACGATTCGCGCCACCGCATCGAACGGATACTCGGCGTCACCGGCGACGTAGGACAGCGTCACCGAGAAGCGCTTGCCGTCCTTCATCGGCAGCCCGGCATCGTCGAGGGCCTTGCCCGCCGCGGCGGCGTCGAACGCGTACGTCTTGCTGTAGTCCACCGTGGGGTCGTAGAGCGCGGGGAAGTCGGTCGGGATCGCGCTCTTGGGCATTTCGGCGAAGCCGTCGTACGCATCCTGGATGATCTTCGTGCGGTCGATCGCCGTGTACAGCGCCTTGCGCACCGCGGCCTGCTGCAGCGCACCGCGCGTCGTGTTCAGATCCAGGACCATCGTCTCGGGGGCCTTGACCTTGCGCGATTCCACCGTCACCTGCGACGAGCTCGCCACGTCCTTCACCCGCTTGACGTCCGGGTACGCGAGCTTGGTCCAGTCGACCTCGCCCTTCAGCAGCGCGTTCACCTGCTGCTCCTGGTCGGGGATGTAGGTGACCAGCACCTTGTCGAGGTAGGGCCGCGGCGCGTCCCAGTAGTTGGGGTTGCGGACGAAGGTCATGCCCTGGCCGCTCTGCGTGCTCTCGTAGCTGAACGGCCCGAGACCGACGGGCTTGGTGTTGGCCGGATTCGTCGCCGGGTCGCCCTGTTCGTACACGTGCTTGGGCAGGATCGGGAAGACCTCCTTGTCCAGGGCCGCGAGAAACGGTGCGAACGGCTGATTCAGCGTGATCAACACGGTCGTCGGGTCTGGCGTCGCGACCTCCTTGACCTTCGGCAGCACGTTGGTCAGGTAGGTGTTGAACTTCGCGAGGACGTTGAGGTTGTAGGCCACGTCGGCGGAGGAGAACGGCGTTCCATCGGAGAACTTGACGTTCGGGCGCAGCTTCAGCGTGTAGGTCATGCCGTCCGGTGACTCCGTGCTCGAGGTGGCGAGGTGCGGCACCCGCTTGCCCTCGGCGTCGTAGGCGAACAGACCGTCAGCCCACAGGTCGGCGAGGATCAGAGGGCCGGTGTTCGACGTCATCTGGGTGTTGAGGTTGGCGAGGTCGGCGCCTTCTACCGCGAGGGTCACCGAGCCGCCTTGCTGTGGGGCGCCGGCCTTGCCGGGCTGAGCGTTCTTGTCGTTCGACGTGTCCGGGCTCCCGCATGCGGTGGCGAGCAGTGCGCACGCCGCGACGGCGACCAGAACCTTGGGATAGTGACGTTTCACCTGATGCTTCCTTACGGTGATGGATGGATGGTCGCCAGTCGGTTGGCGCTGGCGCTGAACGAACTCCCTTGGACGCGTTATCGATCCGCGAAGTGGCAGGCCGCCAACGAGACACCTCCCCGAGCGAGCAGCGCCGGAGTGTCGGTCGCGCAGATGTCCTGCGCCATCGGGCAGCGCGGGTGAAACGAGCACCCGGACGGGATGGCCGTCGTCGCCGGGACGTCGCCGGGCAGCGTCGGACGGTCGCGGATTCGGTTGCCCGCGGGATCGACGCCGAGCCGCGATGCGAGCAGTGCCCGGGTGTAGGGGTGCCTAGGGTCCTCGAAGACCTCGGCGGCGACACCGGACTCGACGACCCGACCGAGGTACATGACCACGACCCGATCGGCGACCGCGCGCACGACGTTGAGGTCGTGGGTGACGATGAGATAGCCGGCGTTCGTGCGTTTTTGGTGGGCGATCATCAGGTCGAGGATCTGAGCCTGCACCGAGACGTCGAGCGCCGACAGCGGCTCGTCGGCGATCACGAGTCGCGGGTTCGTCGCGAACGCCCTTGCGATGGACACCCGCTGTTGTTGGCCACCGGAGAGCTCGTGCGGGAATCGGTTGGCGAAGGACTCGGGCGGGGTCAGCCCGACCGAGTCCAGCAGGTCGAACACCCGCTGATCGCGCCGGGCTCGGTCAGTGAGGCCGTGCACCTGCAGTACGTTGGCGAGGGCTTGCCAGATGCGCTGCCGAGGATTCAGCGACGCCGCCGGGTCCTGGAACACGACCTGGACCTCGCGGCGATACGCGCGATGTTCGGACTTGGCGAGCTTCGACAACGCCGTGCCGCGGTGCGTGACCTCGCCCGCCGTTGGGCGCAGCAGTCCGAGCAGCAGCTTGGCGAGTGTGCTCTTCCCGCAGCCTGACTCACCGACGAGGGCGACGATCTCGCCGTCGTGGATTTCGACCGAAACGTCGTCGAGCGCGAGCCGGACGGCCTTGCGACCGAACTCGGCTGCGCCGTTGACGCGGTAGGCCATGCTGAGATTGCGCGCGGCGAGGGCCGGCGCCGCAGCCGGTTCCACGGCCGGTCCGCCCGTGCGCAGTTCGACCTCGCTCATCTCGCCGCCTCCGAAACCAGCGGGCCCTGTTCGGCCGGCTCGGCGAGCCAGCACCGACTCGTCGACGTCGGCGCCAGACTCAGCAGCGGCGGCATCTCGTCGCACTTGTCGAACGCGTGGGGGCATCGCGGCCGGAACCGGCAGCCACCGGGCAGCGCCGCGAGGTCGGGCACCGAGCCAACCAGCGCGGGTGGCCCGTCCGCGCGGTACCGACGGCCGTCGGGGATCGATGCGAGGAGGCCGCGCGTGTACGGGTGCTTGGGGTTCGCGAAAAGGGTCCGCACGTCGCCGGTTTCGACGATCTGGCCGGCGTACATGACGTAGACGCGATCGCACATCTCGGCGACGAGGGCGAGGTCGTGGGTGATCACGAGCAGCGCCATGTCGCGCTCGCGGTGCAGCTTCTCGAGGGTGTTCAGGACCTGGATCTGGACGGTGACGTCGAGCGCGGTCGTCGGTTCGTCGGCGATCAGCAGCCGCGGAGAACTGGCGAGGGCCAGCGCGATCAGCACCCGTTGACGCATGCCGCCGGACAACTCGTGCGGATAGCGGCGCTGCGTGACGCGGTCACCCGGCAGCCCGACCCGGATGAAGAACTCCCCGACCTGATCCCGCTGCTCCCTGCGGGACAGTCCGCGGGGCAGCGCCTCGGCGACCTGGCGCCCCACCCGCTTCGTCGGGTTGAGGTAGCTCAGTGGATCTTGGAACACCATCGACAGGAAGCGGCCGCGCCGTCGCTGCTGCAGCTCGTGGTCGCCGAGCGCGAGGATGTCGGTGCCGTCGAAAAGCACGTTGCCCGAAGTCTTCTCGATGTGGGCGTCGGGCATCAGCCGGGCCACGGAGCGGGCCAGCACGCTCTTGCCCGAGCCGGACTCGCCGACGAGCCCGACGCACTCACCGGCCAGGACGGTGAGGTCGGCGCCGTCCACCGCCCTGACGCTCTTGCCGTCGCGACGAAAGTGCACCTGCAGATCGCGCACGTCGAGCAATCGCTCGCGCTGGTCGATCATCGGGTCATCCCCACGAGTCCCTTGACCTGGCGCGGGTTGTAGACCTCGTTCAGGCCGTCGCCGAGCAGGCTGAAGGCCACGACCGTCAGGGCCAGCGCCAGCCCGGGGAAGACGCTCATCCACCACGCCGTGGAGAGATAACTCTGGGCGGTGTAGAGCAACTGACCCCAGCTGGCCGCGCCCGGATCTCCGAGCCCGAGGAAACCGAGGCTGGTCTGGATGAGGATGGCGAGCCCCGCGTCGAGCGACACCTGCACGATGACCGGCGGTAGAGCGTTCGGCAGGATCTCGCGCGCGAGGATGCGCGACGAGGACATGCCGGAGACCCGCGCGACGTGCACGAACTCGCGATCACGCAGGGCGCGTACCTGCCCGTAGACGAGCCGCGCCTCGAGCGGCCAGATCGCGATCGCCACCGCCGCGATGAGCAGCCACAGGTGCGAGCCCCACAGGGCGACGATGAACAGCACGAGCACCATCAGCGGCAGGATCTGGAACATCTCGGTGATCCGCATGACGACCGACTCGACCGGGCCGCCGACGTAGCCGGCGATGCCGCCGACCGTCGCACCGATGAGGAGCGCGAAGGCCGCACTGAGCACACCCATCAACAGGGCGATCCGCGCGCCGTAGATGACGACCGACAGCACGTCGCGGCCGATGTTGTCCGTACCCATCAAGTGGGCGCCGGACGGCGATTGAAGCGACGGCCCGGCGGTCACGTTCGGGGAGAACGGACTGATCACCCCGGCAAGCAGAGCCACCAGGAGGATGACGATCAGGACGACCAGTCCGATCATCCCGGAGCGGCTGGCTCTCATCCGCAGCCAGGAGTCGTGCAACGACCGACGACGCGACCACAGCTCCAGTCGATCGTCGACGACGTCCACGTCGTTGGTGCGCGAGGCTCGCATCTGGGTACGCCGTCCTTTCGAACCGGGTGATCGAGGTGATGGGGAATCGGGGGTCATGTACGAATGCGCGGATCCAGCCAGGCGTGAGCGAGATCGACGAGCAGGTTCATCACGACCACCGCGACGGCGATGACCAGGACGAGCGCGATCACCACCTGGTTGTCCCTGCGCTTGATCGAGTCGACCAGGAGCAGGCCGATTCCGGGCCAGGAGAACACGGTTTCGATCAGCACGCTTCCACCCATCGCAACGGCGAACGAATAGCCCATCGCCGTCACCACCGGCAGCGCCGAGTTGCGAAGGACGTGGCCCCAAACGATCTGCGCACGGGACAGGCCCTTCATTCGTGCGGTGATCATGTAACCCTGCCCGAGCGTTTCGATGACGCTGACCCGAGTGAGACGAGTGACCCGGGCTGCCTCGTAGACGGCGTAGGTGAGCATCGGCAGCGCAAGATACGACAACCGTTGGATCACCCAGTAGATGCCGGTCGCGTTGGAGTCCAGTGGCGCCATGCCTTGGGTGGGGAACCAATCGAGCCGGACGGCGAAGTAGATCACCAACAACTGGCCGAGCCAGAAACTGGGGATCGCGTAGGCGACGAGCACGCCGGAGGTGATCAGGGTGTCGACCCCGCGCCGCCGGGCGGTCGCGGTGATCACGCCGACGACCGCCCCGATGAGGATGCCGACGACGAACCCGGACGATGCCAGCAGCAGCGTGTTGGGCAGCCGGTCGACGATCAACCCGCCGACCGACTCGTTCGACGCGAACGAGTAGCCGAGGTTTCCGTGCGCCAGGTTCACCAGGAAGTACCAGAACCGGGCCCACACCGGGGAATCCAGGTGGTATTCCGTGGTGAGCGAGGCGCGAAACGCGGGCGGCGCCGGGTACTGGCCGACGATCGCCTGCACCGGATCACCGGGGGTGAACTGGAGCAGCACGAACACGATGAACACGACGCCGACCAGAAGGGGGATGGCCTGCAGCAGTCGTCTCCCGATGAACAGGGTCATCGTTCACCTCCATTCGCTGGGCGACACTCGGTTCGGCTGACGGGATGCAGCGGTGGAATCGCTCGCCGCCCCTTGATGTTTGAGCGCCGTCAGCCCAGGCGGAAGAACTCCACTGCGTTGTCGTGGAACCAGCGGTCCTGGACGCTGGCCTTGAGCGGTAGCTGCTCGTATTCGTCGATCAGTGTCTCGAACGACTCACCCAACAGGCTCGCCGACAGCCCGATCATCACCTTGTGCTGATTCAGGGTGTTGCCGAAGTGCAGGAACTGCTCCCAACCCGAGCCGGCCTTGCCGAAGTACTTCGGTCGGTGAGCCGCCGTGTCGCAGTAGAGGTTCGGGTGCCTGCGCATCAGGGCCACCATCTCGTTCACCCAAGGCCAGCCGCCCAACCCGGCGACGATGCGCAGTTCGGGAAAGTCGACCGCCACCTGGTCGAGGTGCCGTGGATGTCCAACATCGTACGGGCGGTCATTCGCGTAGTTCATCGCCGAATAAATACGAACTGGAATGTCGAGTTCGACACATTTCGCGTACAGCGGATAATAGCGCCGGTCGCTTGCTGGAATTGCATTGTAAAGCGACGACACCGAGAAGCCGGCAAGGCCGTCGTCGCGCACTGCCCGCTCGAGTTCGCGTACTCCGCGCATGCCGTCGAGGGGGCTCACGTAGGCCAGTCCGATGAACCGGCCGGGGTAGGCCCGCAGCAGGGCGGCGGTGGCCTCGTTGTTCTCTGCGCGAGTGACGCCGACGCCGATCCCCGCACGCTGCATCCGGTCGGTGTAGTCGTCCAGCGACTCACCGGCGGGCGGAGCACCCTTCGACTGAAAGATGGTGTCGTAGTTGCTGAAACCGTAGCCCGCGAGCTCCGGCGTTCGCTCGGGGCCGACGCGGGCCGCCGAGGACTCCGTTGCGGCGTCGGTGTGTCGAGGGGTGCCGTCCTCCGCCGGTGGTAGGTCCGATTCGAGATCGATCACGGCTCGCATGTCACTCCAAGGTGTCGAGGCCGGTCCGGATGCGGCGGAGGTCGGCCAAAGGCGTTGGTCATGGACAAGCCACATTGAAGTCCTCGCCGAATCGAGGTGTCCAAGTCCAGAAGGTGATGCCTATGACTGCAATTACCTATGTGTTCTGCTCGAAAGGATTCTGTTCTCCTCTAAAGGATCGCGTTGTATGTAACCATCGTCACGGCCGCCGCATCGAGCACCCCTTTCGACGAAGTGAGGACGGTTCGTGAACACCAGACATCTCGAGTACTTCCTCGCGGTTGCGGACTGCGGCGGTTTCAACCGCGCCGCCGAGCGGTTACGGGTGGCACAGCCATCGCTGTCGCAGGCGATCAGGGCGCTCGAACGGGATCTCAAGGTGACCTTGTTCGTCCGGACGGCCCGCCATTCGGTGCTGACCGACGTCGGCCGATCGCTGGTCGAACCCACCCGGCAGATCCTGCGCGACCTCAGCACGATCCAGGCCGCCGGGCTGGAGGACGAGCGTGACTTGCACGGTCAGGTGAACGTGGCGATGAGCTCGTCGGTGGCGTCGACCACGCTGCCGAACATGATCAGGGAGATGCACGAACGTCACCCTCAGATCAAGTTCGCGGTTCACCCGGTGGCGAATTCGACCGAGTCGGTGGACATCGTTCGCTCGGGCACGTGCGAGCTCGGCTTCGCGGCCGTCTATCGCTCGCCGCCGACCCGTGGCCTGCGGGCCTCGCTGTTCCACGAGGGCCGCTTCGTTCTGATCGCACCGGCGGGGATGTTCGGGTCGCGCACGACGATCAGTCGCAGGGAGCTGGCGGGCGTGCCGCTCGTGGTCGGTGAGCGACCGACCGAGATGACTCGCCTCGCCGAGGATTTCGCCGGGCTGGGGATGGAGCCCAACATCACGGTCTGGGCTGGTCATCCGGACGCGGTCATCCCGCTAGTGCTCGGTGGAGTCGGCGCGGCGATGGTGCCTGCGGAGCGGGCGCGACTGGCCGAACTCGGCGGCGCCGACGTCCTGGAGATCGACCCGCCGATCACGCTGCGGCAGTGGATGGTGGTGCGGCCCGGCCGGCTCAGCCCGCCGGCGCGGGCACTGTATGAACAGGCGCTGCGGTCGATGCGCAACACCGCGCCGCTCGGCACGTCGTCGTGACCACCATCTACCCGGTTGTGCCGCTCGAGCGCGAGGACTGGCACGCAGTCAAGGAGCTCAGGCTGCGGGCCCTGGCCGACTCGCCGCAGTCCTTCGGCTCGTCCCTCGCCAGGGAGAACGCGTACCAACCCGAAGACTGGCGCGCCCTCGTCGACCGCGGACGCTGGTTTCGCGCCGTCGCCGGCGACGCATCGATCGGTATCGCCGCTGGACTTCCGCTCAGCCCGGATGAGGCCCATCTGATGTCGTTCTGGGTCGACCCGGCCAGCCGCGGAACCGGTGTCGCCGCAGCACTGTTGGAGGCAGTGATGGAGTGGGCCCGCTCGAGCGGCGTGGCCAAGCTGACCCTGTGGGTGGCCGACGAGAGCCCCGCCGCCCGGCGGTTCTACACCCGAATGGGGTTCGCAGGCACTGGCCGTCGCCAGCAGCTGCCCAGCAATCCGCACATCGGCGAAGAGCTGATGAGCATCGATCTGACGGGTTGATCGCCGGCTCGGCTAGTGCGTTGACATCGCGATCGCCTGCTCCGAATGGACTTCGCCACCGGTGGTGATGACTAGTCCCCTGCGCGGACTACATCCCGAGTCGTGCCATGTCTTGTTCAGTCACCAGACGTTCCTGCTTGGCGGGGTACCCGCGGCTCTTGATGGGTCGGCGAATCAGCAAGAATGCGAGCTCGACGGCCCGCGTCTCGAATGCCCGGCTGATGTGCACGGCGTTCACTCCTATCCTCCGATCCCGGACGAGACTGCGGCGCTGTCCATCGCCGCGTACCCGACCGACTGCAGTGGTCCGATGCGCGCATTCATCATGGTCCTCCCGATGTGGGCTCCGAATACGCAACTGCACCAATCACTCTGCAAACAATGGATGATGCGAGTCACGTTTTGGATACCGCTTCATCACGACTCGCACCCTATGGCGTGGCTATTCGTCGTCGGCCAACCTGCTGTGGAATCCTGCCGGCCCGTCGCGGGCCCAATCCGTTAGGGCGGCCGGACTCACGACATGGACGTCATCGTCACGGTCGACCAGCCCCGGTGCGCCGCGCCCCTCAGTGGCAGGGAAAGCCGAGGAGGTGGCGCGCGTCGTGCACGAACTCGTGGATATAGGTGTTCTGCCCGAACACCGACGTCGCGCCCTGGTCGAGCCCGACGAAGTACAAGACCATCAGCGCCATGAGCGCGGTGAGGCTCAACCACAACGCTGCCTTCGCCGCTGACAGCTCAATGGCCGGCGCACTTCTCTCGACCGACTCGCTTGCATTCATTCGGGAGATTCCTCTCAGTTCTGCGTGATGCGCTGTGCGGGGCGGTGTCTGGTCACCGACGGTCCATGCGTTCGCGGATGGCTTCCATCCGAGAGCGCAGCTCGTCTTCGTCGAAGACACCGCGCTCCAGAAGTGTGTGGGCAGTGGCGATGACCGACCTGCTGCGTACCGGGAAGTCCGCGTACGTGGATTCACCCAGTTCGTCTTCGATCTGCCGCCGCTCGAGGTTGTCCAGAGCGCCTCGCCAGGAAAGGCATTCACAGGTGGCCTGCATCCGCGACTCCCAAGGATCGGGTTTGCGGTCCAGCTCGGGCAATGACGCCTCCCGGTTGGTGCCGGGGTCGAGGCAGTCGGTGATGACGGTGAAGGGTCCGCTCACGACGCGGCCTTCGACGGTGGATCGGATGCCGTCCAGTCGACTTGGGGCAGCGCGACGCCGATCATGGTGTCGCGGGTGATGATCGTCGCGAGCCGTTCCTCGCTCCAGCCTTCCGTCCCCTCCGGTCGCATGGGCATGACCATGAAGCGGGACTTCTGGTTGGAGTCGTGTACGCGCACGTCGACGTCCGACGGAAAGTGCAATCCGAACTCCGCCAACACTTCCCGCGGCCAGCGGACCAGCCGCCGACGATAGTTCGGGGTGCGGTACCAGTCGGGCGACATCCCGAGGACGGGCCGCGGGTAGCACGAACACAGGGTGCAGACGATCACGTTGTGGACTTGCGGCGTGTTCTCCAGCACGTAGAAATAGGTGTAGTCGCTCGGCGTGCCCTCACCGGTGGGATCACGCCAGTCGATTCCCACCTCCTTGCACGCCTCGGTGCCGTCGGCCAACAACCGTGCCTTGAAATCCGGGTCGGTCCAAGCCTTGGCGACGAGTTTCGATCCGCCGTGCGGACCGACGTTGTCCGCCCATTCGGCGAACCTCCGGTGGTCTTCCTGGGAGAAGAGACCCTTTTCTATCGACAATTCGCGCACGGCGAGTTCGAGGATCTCGAATTCGCTGACGTCCTCGGAGCCGATAGCGGCGTGCGCGCCGTGGTCATGATCTCCACTCATTCGGTGTCCTCCTTCTCGGCGGGCTCCAGCCACCGCTCGGCGACTTCGGTTTCGAGGGTGTCGACGTCGAACCCGGTGTACCGGGGCCACAGGTCGGTCTGCCGAAAACGGACCACGTAGAACGGCTCCGTCCGGCCGCCCCGCTCGGGGGTGTCGCGTCCCCAGGCTTCGTCCTCCGGAATCACCCAGTCCGGTCGGAACTCCACGACCGTGCCGGTTCGACCTCTGGTGAAGGCCTGGGTGCGGGTGTGAAACATCGACGTGGTGTCGCGGACGGTCACCCTGTCACCGATCCCGAACCGTCGTGTCATGCGCGGGCCTGCAGACGTGCCCGGACTTCATCGAGCTTGGCCGAGAGCTCGTCGGGCGTGATGAGACCCTTGTTGATCAGCGTCTTGGCCGCGACCGTCGCCCATCGGGCGTAGTACGGCAGACCGAAGTACAGGGTTGCGCCCAGATCGTTCTCGGCACGCCGACGTTCCTCCGAATTCCACACCCCTCGCCAGCCGAGGCATTCGCAGGTGACGTAGGTGTTCATCTCCCAGTCCTCTTCGACCTTCTCCAAGAACGGCACCGGCAAGTCGGGTTGGCCGCCGACGTCGTGCAGAACGTGCCGCAGTGCGGCGAACATCTGATTGGAGATCTCGTAGGGGGAGTCGAGGGGGTCGCGCGCCACCGGCGCGAGATCGCGCACCCGATTCGCCACTCCGTCGAACTGGCCGGACACCGCCACATTGACCTCCGGTCTCTATCCAATCGCCGCATCGGATGAATTCGCAGACTGCCATCGGGTTCGCGTCGATGTTATTCGCTCGGGAACATTTGCGGAGGAAAATATGCGCATGCCCAATTGCGGGGAAGTGCAGTCGGCCCATACGCCCCGGCTACGTGCGGGCCACCCGGCGGGCCCGGCGGCGTGGATGCCAGCGTTCGTCGGCGATTGCGAGTTCGTCGTCGGTGGGCTGCCGTAGGGACAGCAGGCCCGCGAACGTGTCCTCCTCGAGCTCGACGCGGTGTGCGGTGACGTGGATGGGTGTCCACCCACCGCCGCGTGCGCGCAACCGCAGTACACGTGAGGCCGATCCGTTATCGAAATCAGCTGTCATGGCGGTCATTTCGCGCTCATCATCGGGGTGAACGGCGGCGCGCCCCGCTCGTTGGCTCGCCAGTCGTAGAACGGGCAGGGGTCGTCGAGCCACTTGAGCAGCGTCCACGTCTTCAGGTCGACGAGGGCCCGATGAACGCCAGGCTGGGCGAGACCCTTCAAGATCCGCTGCGCGAGGTCGTTCGGCACAGCGACCACCGCGTCGCGCGCACTGCGCCAGTTCATCGCACGGCAGATCAACGACTCGCGGCCACTGTCGTCGCTCTCGACCATGACCCGCGCAGTGAACCCGACCGTGATCGGACTGCCTGCGTGATCACTGATGTCCCAGGCGCTGCAGAAGGTGCGGCCCGGCTCGGGTTTGATCGCGACGGACAACACCTCTGCCTCTCTCGGGTTGAGATCACGGGTGGGCAGATCCTCGGCGAACGCCCGGCCGTGGGTGGCCTCGACCGTGGGGTCGAGGCCGCTGTTGAAGAGCGACTCCGTCGTGTCGGTGGCGATTCCGTTGGTGAGGTCCCATTTGAGCGGGCCGGGAATGATGCGCTGCGGGGGTTCGAGGTCGGGCGTACCGACCCACACGTGGACGCCGTGAACGCGGCCGTCGGTCATCTGCACCACCTCGGTGCGAATCACGCGGTCGTGCTTCGGTGTGATGCTGCTGAGCGCCTTCCCGGCCCGCACGGATTCGCCGACCGCCGTTCGGATCGCCATCAGGTTCGGGTTGCGGCGGAGAAAGGCGCTGATCGGGACGAGATTCTTGGTCTGCTGTCCGTGGGCCACCACGGCTGGCTCGGGACCAAGTGTTTCCACCAGGAGCCAGTCGGGGTTCATGGCGGCATCCTATCGGTGAGTGGGGCGCCGGCACGCTGTGGCGCCGGCAACGAAATCCGCATGTTCTCCCCGTCGTGTCGGCGGTTTCTGGCGGCCCTCCGGCCCTGACGGCTGCGTCGATTCGGGTTGCATGCGCCGATGTCACGCGGTACTTTTCGGGTGCGCCCGGGTCATCCGGGATTGAGAACGGATCGCGTTGTCCGGCCGTTGTCGCATGTCTATGTGCTCGGCGAGGCTTGTTCTGCCCCGTCGCCGATCCGTGGAAGACGACCGTCGAGGGGTGGGTCGTCCAGCGGGCCGTCACACACCGTGACGCGCCAACTCGCCGAGCACCAGGCGAAGAACTCGTACCGCTCCCCGTTTGTCCAGTGGTTCGTTTCCGTTGCCGCATTTCGGCGATTGCACGCACGATGGACATCCGTTCGGGCACTCGCAGGCTTCGATGGCCGCCGCAGTGGCACCCCACCAGGTCGTGATCTGCTGGAACCCTCGGTCGGCGAAGCCGGCTCCACCGGGATAGCCGTCGTAGACGAAGATCGTCGGCAATCCGTCCTCGGGACCGACCGCCGTCGACACACCGCCGATGTCACCGCGGTCGCAGCTGGCCACCAACGGCAGCAGTCCGATCGCCGCGTGCTCGGCCGCATGCAACGAACCGGGCACACTGAGGGGTTCGACACCGTTGTGCTGCAATGCTTCCGGAGTGATGGTGCACATTACCGCCATCGTGTCCAGGGTCTGGGTGGGCATGTCGAGTTCGACGAAGTCGATGACCTCGCCGTTGAGCCGGCGACGTAGGAAGCCAACGACGGTGTGGGACACGGACACCGGCACCAAACCGATCGTGACCGATCCGAATTCGCGTCGCGTGCCGGGCCCGGTGACGACGATGTCGGTGACTTCACGCGCCGATGTGGTGTAACCGGGATCCCCGGCCCGCACGAACGCGATTCCGTCTTCGAAGTCGAGTGAGTCGACCAGATAACTCTCGCCCTGGTGCAGGTAGACCGCGCCGGCGTGCACCGACGCGGGAGCTTGGCCCGCGCCCGTGCTGCCGAGCATTCTGCCGGTGCCAGACTCCAGGATCGCGATCTGTCCGCCGACCGACCCGCGGATGTCCACCGCAGAATGCGGATCGATGCCCGGCGCGGGGAAGTAACCCGCCGGCCGCCGCCGCAGAAGCCCGTCGTCGACCAGCGAGTCGGCAACGGATTCGGCGCCCCACATCCGGACCTCGGCATATGTGAGAGGTAGTTCAGTTGCGGCACAGAGTAATTGAGGACCGAGAACGTAGGGATTCGCGGGATCGATCACGACGCGTTCGATGGGTTTGTCCAGCAGTGCGCCCGGATTGTTGACGAGGTAGGTGTCCAGCGGGTCATCGCGCGCGATCATCACGATCAACGCGCTCTGGCCCCGACGGCCCGCCCGCCCGGCCTGCTGCCAGAAGGAGGCGACGGTGCCGGGGAAACCGGCCAGCACCACCGCGTCCAGGCCCGCGATGTCGACGCCCAGTTCGAGCGCGTTGGTGGTGGCCAGCCCGCGCAACCGACCGTCCGCCAGCGCGCTCTCCAGGGCGCGGCGGTCCTCGGCCAGGTAACCGGCGCGGTACGAGGCGACGAGGTCGGCCAGATCCGGTGCGACGTCCTCGAGACGGGCCCGCGCGCCGAGTGCGGTGAGTTCGGCGCCGCGCCGCGAGCGGACGAAGGTCAGCGTCCGCGCGCCCTCGGCCATCAGGTCCGCCATGACCCGACCGGCCTCGGCCCCCGCCGACCGCCGCACCGGGGCGCCGTTCTCGCCGACAAGGTCGGCCAGCAGAGCAGGTTCCCACAGCGCCACCGTGCGGCCGCCCTGTGGCGAGCCGTCGTCGGTCACCTCGATGACCGTGTGACCGAGCAACTCCGACGCCGTGGCTGCCGGTGCCGCGGTGGTCGCGCTGGCGAAGATCACGGTCGGCCCTGGCGCGTCGCCGCCGTAGCGCGAGCACAGTCGCATCAGCCGGCGCAGCACCATCGCCACGTTCGACCCGAAGATGCCCCGGTAGTAGTGGCATTCGTCGACCACGATGAATCTGAGGTTGCGCAGGAACACGGCCCACCGGGCGTGGTTGCGGAGCAGCGACAGATGAATCATGTCGGGATTGGAGAAGATCCACCGCGAACGTTCCCTGGCGAATCGTCGCGCCTCGCTGGCTGCTGTCGCCGTCGTAGGCACTCGGCCCGACGTCGGCGAGGCGCGCGACGGCGTCCGTCAACGACTGCGCGGCGCGCAGCTGGTCGTGTCCGAGGGCCTTGGTTGGGGACAGGTACAGCGCCCTTGCGCGCGGATCGGCGGCCAGGGTCGATGCGATCGGCAGCTGGTAGGCGATTGACTTGCCGGACGCCGTGCCGGTGCTGAGCACGACGTGGCGGCCCGAATGCGCGAGATCCGCGGCGGCGACCTGATGCGACCAGGGCTCGACGATTCCGCGATCGACGAAGGCAGCCACGACGTCGGGTTCGGCCCAGCGGGGCCATGGTTGCGTGCGGCGTTGCGCGGCGCCAGGTCGGCCACATGGCGGAGCGGGCGCTCTCGGCGAACTGGTCCCGTCGACGGCGCAGGCGAGCAGTTCGCGACCGAAGTCAGATGCCCGACTCGACACAGCGCACCCTCCGTCGAACGGGTCGTCCCGCCTGAATTGTTAACCACTTGATCACACCAACACTGTCGCTGAGCCCTCGGACATGATTCACTTAGCGCGGTCGCAGCTTCTGCGTTCGTGTGTCAGCACTCGCAGGAACGTCGTTGCGGTCGCGGTTCCTGCGAGGGTTGTGGGTCGGCCAGTTCCGGCGCTTCCACGAAGGTATGGCGGTCGGAACGGGCCCGGCCCACCGAAGCACGGTGGACCGCACCCGAAGTAGTAGAAGGAAAGAAGTACAGATGCCTCAGGGAACTGTTAAGTGGTTCAACCCGGAAAAGGGCTACGGGTTCATCGAGCAGGAAGACGGCGGCGGCGACGTCTTCGTTCATTACAAGCAGATTCAATCCAATGGGTTCCGCACCCTTGAGGAGAATCAGAAGGTCGAATTCGAGATCGAGCAGAGCCCCAAGGGCCCGCAGGCGCTCAGCGTCCGCGCCGTCTGATCCGACGACGGTCTGAAGGAGATCCCCCGTAGGTCCCATCGCCGGGTGCCGCGGGGGTTTTCTCTATTCCGTGCGACGTGATTCCGGCCAGTGCGGCCCGGTAACACCTCGTAGGTGCGCCGCTGGCCTACTGTCGTTTTCGTGAGTCAGCTGTCGTTCTTCTCGGCTGAGTCGGTGCCGCCGTCGGTCGCCGACTTGACGGGGATGCTCGCTGCGCCGGGTCAGGTGGTTCTGGTCGGTAGCGGTACGCAGCAGGCGGCGCGCTGTCGGTGGTGGTGGATCGGTTGTGGCGAGCCGAGGCGCTTGCCGAGATGATCGCCGACGCCGGCTCTCACCCGAGATTGCGCGCACCGACGAGAACACCCCGCTGGTTCGCACCGCCGTGGATCCGCGGTTGACGGCGATGGCAAGGAGCTGGACCCGCGGCGCGGTCAAGACCGTCCCGCCGGAGTGGTTGCCCGGGCCGAGGGAACTGCGGGCCTGGACGTTGGCCGCCGGCACGCCGGAGGCCACGACCGTTACCTGCTGGGCCTCGACCCGCACGCCCCCGACACGCATGCCGCGCTCGCATCGGCGATGATGAGGATGGGAATAGCACCGACCTTGATCGGCACCCGGGGGGCACATCCCGCACTGCGGATCAGTGGACGCCGTAGGCTGTTGCGCCTGGTAGAGAACGTAGGGGAACCACCGGGTGATACCGAGGCGTTCTCACAGTGGCCACGGACTTGAGGCCTGACTACGGGGGAAGCCAGTTTGCGTACGCTCGCGCGTAATGCGAAATTGGCTCTTGCTATTGGGTGCCGGAGCCGATGCGACCGTGGACACCCGCCGTCCGGCGCCTGCCGGCGGCACAGAAGTGGAGCGTAGACAGAGTTGGCTGACCAGGAGGGCGGCAGCGACAACGGCAGTGCGCCGCGTGGGCGAGCAGCCACTGGACCGATCGTGAGGCGACTCGTCATAGTCGAGTCGCCCACCAAAGCGCGCAAAATCGCCGGTTATCTCGGCGCCAACTACATCGTCGAGTCCTCCCGCGGGCACATCCGTGACCTGCCACGGGCCGCCGCAGACGTCCCAGCCAAGTACAAGTCCGAGCCATGGGCCCGCCTCGGCGTGAACGTCGACGCCGACTTCGAACCGCTCTACATCATCAGCCCGGAGAAGAAGAGCACGGTCACCGAGCTCAAGGGCCTTCTCAAGGACGTCGACGAGCTGTATCTGGCCACGGACGGCGACCGCGAGGGGGAGGCGATCGCCTGGCATCTGCTGGAGACGCTCAAGCCGCGCATACCGGTCAAGCGGATGGTGTTCCACGAGATCACCGAGCCTGCCATCCTGAGCCGCCGCGGAAAACCCCCGTGACCTCGACATCGATCTGGTCGACGCGCAGGAGACGCGCCGCATCCTGGACCGGCTGTACGGCTACGAGGTCAGTCCCGTGCTGTGGAAGAAGGTCGCCCCCAAGCTGTCGGCGGGACGCGTGCAGTCGGTGGCCACCCGGATCATCGTCCAGCGCGAGCGGGAACGCATGGCGTTCCGCAGTGCCGGCTACTGGGACGTCACCGCCGAACTCGATGCCAGCGTCTCGGATGCCCAGGCTTCGCCGCCCAGATTCACCGCAAGGCTCAACCAGGTCGACGGACGGCGTGTCGCCGCCGGGCGGGACTTCGACTCGCTTGGCGTGGTCCGCAAGCCCGACGAGGTGCTGGTGCTGGACGAGGCCGCCGCCGGCCAGCTCGCCGCGGGGCTGCGCGGTGCCCAGCTCACGGTGTCGTCGGTCGAGCAGAAGCCCTACACCCGCAGGCCGTATCCGCCGTTCATGACCTCGACCCTGCAGCAGGAGGCGGGCCGCAAGCTGAGGTTCTCCTCGGAGCGCACGATGAGCATCGCGCAGCGGCTCTACGAGAACGGCTACATCACCTACATGCGAACCGACTCGACGACGCTGTCGGGGTCGGCCATTGACGCGGCCCGAAACCAGGCCCGACAGCTCTACGGCGAGGAGTACGTCCACCCGACGGCGCGGCAGTACACCCGCAAGGTCAAGAACGCTCAGGAGGCGCACGAGGCCATCCGGCCCGCGGGCGACGTATTCCAGACACCGGGCCAGCTGCACGCCCAGCTGGACACCGACGAGTTCCGGCTCTACGAGCTGATCTGGCAACGCACCGTCGCGTCGCAGATGGCCGACGCCCGCGGCACCACGCTGTCGTTGCGGATCTCCGGGCAGTCCAGGGGCGGCGAGCAGGTGGTCTTCAGTGCCAGCGGCCGCACCATCACCTTCGCGGGCTTCCTGAAGGCCTACGTCGAGAGCCTCGACGAGCAGGCCGGGGGCGAGGCCGACGACGCCGAGAGCCGGCTGCCGAACCTCACCAAGGGCCAGCGTGTCGACGCCGCGGACCTGACCGCGGACGGCCACACCACCAGCCCGCCGGCGCGCTACACGGAGGCGTCGCTGATCAAGGCGCTCGAGGATCTGGGCATCGGCAGGCCGTCGACGTACTCGTCGATCATCAAGACGATCCAGGACCGCGGTTACGTGCACAAGAAGGGCAGCGCCCTGGTGCCGTCATGGGTGGCGTTCGCGGTGACCGGGCTGCTCGAACAGCACTTCGGCCGGTTGGTCGACTACGACTTCACCGCCGCCATGGAGGACGAACTCGACGAGATCGCCTCCGGCAACGAGCGAAGGACCAACTGGCTCAGCAACTTCTACTTCGGTGGCGAGCACGGCGTGGACGGTTCCATCGCCCGATCCGGCGGCCTCAAGAAGCTCGTCGGCGGAAACCTCGAGGAGATCGACGCCCGGGAAGTCAACTCCATCAAGCTGTTCGACGACGATCAGGGGCGGGCGATCAACGTCCGCGTCGGCCGCAACGGCCCCTATCTGGAGCGAATGGTCATCGGCGACGATGGCGAGCCGACGCCGCAGCGGGCAAACCTCAAGGATGAGCTGACGCCCGACGAACTCACCATCGAGCTCGCGGAGAAGCTGTTCTCCACCCCGCAGGAGGGGCGTTCGCTGGGCGTTGACCCCGCGACCGGACACGAGATCCTCGCCAGGGACGGCCGTTACGGGCCGTACGTGACGGAGGTGCTGCCCGAGCCCGACGAGCCGGAGGACGGCGCTCCTGCCAAGAAGGGCAAGAAGCCGACCGGTCCCAAGCCGCGCACCGGCTCGCTGCTGCGCTCGATGGACCTCGAGACGGTCACGCTGGACGATGCGCTGCGACTGCTGTCGCTGCCGCGCACGGTCGGTGTGGACCCGGCCAACGGCGAGGAGATCACCGCGCAGAACGGGCGCTACGGCCCCTATCTCAAGCGCGGCACCGACTCGCGCTCGCTGGCCAGCGAGGAGCAGATGTTCACCATCACCCTCGACGAGGCGTTGAAGATCTACGCCGAGCCCAAGCGGCGCGGCGGGCAGGGTGCTGCCACGCCGCCGCTGCGCGAACTTGGCAGCGATCCCGTCTCGGGGAAGCCGATGGTGATCAAGGACGGTCGGTTCGGCCCCTACGTCACCGACGGTGAGACCAACGCCAGCCTCCGCAAGGGCGATGACGTGCTGTCGATAACCGACGGCAGGGCCTCTGAGTTGCTTGCCGATCGTCGCGCGCGCGGCCCCGCCAAGAAGACGGCCAAGAAGGCGGCCGCCAAGAAGTCACCGGCCAAGAAGGCGCCCGCCAAGAAGGCCACCACCAAGCGTAGCTAGCCTTCGCGCTGTAGCTCGCCTGGAACTTGATCCGGCGCAGCCAGATTCACCGGCCTGGCCAACTGGGTCGGTACGACCCGACCACGGAGTTCGACGATCTCGCCGACGTCCCAGCACAGCGCCTCGGCGTCCAGTGCGCCGCTGACGGCGATCGCCGATGCCAGCACGTGCCCCTGCTCGAGCTTGGCCAGCTCGGTGAGTCGGGCGGCCTCGTTGACCGGGTCGCCGATCACGGTGTACTCGAAGCGCGCCTGAGCACCGATGTGGCCTGCGATCGCCCGGCCTGCGGACACGCCGATGCCGAAGTCGGTCTGGCCCAGCACCTCGACCAGTTCGTCGTGCAGTTCCCGTGATGCCGCCAGCGCCGCGCCGGAGGCGTCAGGGTGCTCGATGGGCGCGCCGAAGATCGCGAGCGCCGCGTCGCCCTGGAACTTGTTGACGAACCCGCCGTGTCGATTGACGGTGTCGACGATGACCCGGAAGAACTCGTTGAGCAGGCTGACGACCTCGGAGGCGGGCCTGGTGGAGGCGAGTTGCGTCGAGCCGACCAGGTCGACGAACAGGACCGCGACGTCGCGTTCCTGGCCGCCAAGCTCCGTACCGCGCTCGAGGGCGCGGCGGGCGACGTCCTCGCCGACGTAGCGGCCGAACAGGTCCCGAAGCCGCTGTCGTTCGGCCAGATCGCGGACCATGTCGTTGAAACCGGCCTGGAGCAGCCCCAGTTCGCTGGCGTCGTAGATCTGCATGTGCGCGTTGTAGTTACCGCGTTGCACTTCGCCCAGCGCCCAGCGCAACTGGCGCAGTGGATCGGCGATCGACATCGCGACGAGCACCGTGCCCGCCAGCCCGATCACCAGCGCGAAGATGGCGAGCAACAGGATCGGCGTGTTGAGTCGCTCGGCCGGTGCGGTCAGGACGTTGAACTTGCTGGCCACCAGCGCCAGCACGATCGAGAGGATCGGCACGCCGGTGGACAACACCCACGCCAGCACCTGTCTCTGGATCACGCCAGGCGCGTGGAAGCTCTCGGGGACGCCGCCCCGCAGCGCCGCGACGGCGACGGGTCGTAGCACCCGCTCGGACTGCAGGTAACCGATGATCGCCGTCGCCGTGGCTCCAAGGGCGCTGGCGACGGCCACGACGGGCGCAGAATGGCTGGCGACGGGCCAACTGGCCACGATGAACACGACCGAGCCGAGGCACCAGTTCGAGACGCTGATCACCGACCGGTAGAAGGGCATCTTCAACGCCCTGACCCGGGCCAACTCGGTGATGGTCGGATCGCCGTCCGCCAGAAGCGAATCGCGGCGCTGCCAGCGAATCACGGGCAGCAACAGACGCAGGGTCAGCCACGCCGCGACGGTGAACGACACGAAGAGGTAACCGAGGAAGATGGCCAGGTTGAAGGCGGGCAGATCCTGTAGCTGGACGCGGTCGTCGGACGGGCAGGCCGAACCGCAGAAAGCCCAGCACGAACAGGGCGCCGATGATGTCGGCCTGCAGCATGCCCAGCGTGAACACCGGCCACGGAGTGCGCGCGACCCAACGGACGAATGCGCTGATTCGCCCAATCGGTATCGCATCGGTCACCAGACAACCGTATCGGGCAACGGGGACCCGTAGCGCAGCTGCCCGAAACGGTGGTGTCGGGTTCGGGCCACTAGGGTTGGGTCCCGATGAGCGGTGTCTTCTCGCGACTGGTGGGCCAGGACGCCGTCGAAGCGGAATTGGTGGCCGCGGCGGCGGCGGCCCGCGGTGACTCGACTCACAGCGCCATGACCATCGGGACCATGACGCATGCGTGGCTGATCACGGGTCCGCCGGGGTCGGGACGGTCGATCGCGGCGCTGTGCTTCGCGGCGGCGCTGCAGTGCACCTCCGATGGCATCCCTGGCTGCGGGGAGTGCCGCGCCTGCACGACGACCATGGCGGGCACGCACGCCGACGTGCGTCGGATCATCCCGGAGGGCCTGTCGATCGGCGTGCGTCGAGATGCGCGACATCGTGCAGATCGCGTCGCGGCGGCCTGGCACCGGGCGGTGGCAGATCGTGCTGGTCGAGGATGCCGACCGGCTGACCGAGGGCGCGGCGAACGCACTGCTCAAGGTCGTCGAGGAGCCGCCGCCGTCGACGGTCTTCATGCTGTGCGCGCCGTCGGTGGATCCCGAGGACATCTCGATCACCCTGCGGTCGCGCTGCCGCCACGTCGCGCTGGTCACTCCGCGGGTGGACGCGATCGCCCGGGTGTTGATCGACACCGACGGGCTGCCGGAAGCCGACGCCCGCTGGGCGGCGTCGGTCAGCGGCGGCCACGTCGGCCGGGCGCGGCGGCTCGCCACCGACGAGCAGGCGCGCCAGCGCCGGGAACGTGCGCTGGGGCTGGCGCGTGACGCGGCGACGCCGTCGCGGGCCTATGCGGCCGCCGAGGAGCTGGTCGCGACCGCGGAGGCGGAGGCGGCGGCCCTGACCGACGACCGGAACGAGGCCGAGACCGAGGAACTGCGCACGGCGCTCGGCGCCGGCGGCACCGGCAAGGGCACCGCGGGGCGCTGCGGGGCGCCGCCGGCGCGCTGAAAGACCTTGAGAAGCGGCAGAAGTCGCGCCAGACCCGGGCGTCCCGCGATGCCCTGGACCGGGCCCTGATCGACCTTGCCACGTACTTCCGCGATGCGTTGCTGGTGTCGTCCGGTGCGGGCGAGGTGCAGCCCAACCATCCCGACATGGCCGACAAGGTCGGGGCGATGGCGGCGGTCGTGGCACCGGACCGGCTGCTGCGATGCATCGAGGCGGTGCTGGAGTGCCGGGAGGCGCTCTCGATCAACGTGAAGCCGAAGTTCGCGGTCGACGCCATGGTGGCGACGGTCGGGCAGGCGCTCCGTAGTTGAGGTCTCGCCGGACCGGGGAGCAACTTGGGTGCTCGGCGGACCCTGCCGTAGACTCGTCCCGCCCGGGCGACAGGCCGGGCGCGCCGCCTTAGCTCAGTCGGTAGAGCGTCTCACTCGTAATGAGAAGGTCGGGGGTTCGATTCCCCCAGGCGGCTCGCGTCTCGCCAACGGTGATGTGGTTGATCCGGTCCGGACCGATCCCCGACCGTTCATCCTTCGACCGTGCCCAGCAGTCCGCGCTCGAGGGTGTACATGCTGGCCGCGACCCTATTCGACACGCCGATCTTGGCGTAGGTGCGCTCGACGTGATTGCGCGCGGTCTTTTCGCTGATCACCAGCTTGGCGGCGATCTCCTTGTTGCTGGCGCCCTGCGCCACTAGCCGAAGCACCTCGACCTCCCGCGTGGTCAGGCCGTCGGGCCCGGGTTTCGCCCGATGCGATGCATGGCCCGCGGCGTGCAGCACCGCGTCGGCGGCGACGGGGTCGAGTTCACCGTCTCGCACCCGTCCCCGTAGTCGGCGAGCGGCAGGCGCAGGTGCTTCACTGCCGCGCGATCGTTTGATACATCCCACCGAACTGACGGATCGCGCGGTCGATCGGGGGGTACGACGCGAGGTATGCGGTCAATTGACTGTCGTAGAGGCTCCAGTCTTGATCAGGGATCGCGTCGGGAGACAGGAGTCGGCCGCCTGCATCGAAATAGCGGGGGTCGACGGTCGGGTCGCCAACGCGGATCGTGAGGAGAGGCGACCTCGTATGCCACCTGGGTCTGGGCGTGCGAAGCGGTCGGTCCGCCGCCTTCGGATCCGCGACGTAGGCGCCCGTCGCGACCAGACTTCGAAGTCGGGCCGCCTGTAGAAGATTTCGATTTGGCTCAGGTGCGTCCACCGATACTGGATCCGCCGCAGCAGCTTTCGCGAACGAGCGCTCGTATGTAGCCGCACGGTCGCCGGCTGTGCCAGTGAACTCCCGATCGGCGTCCAAGCTGTGCTTCATTGCGGCGAACAGGGCGGTGGTCCGCCGCATCGGCGAGCTGAGTCCGTCCAGGGGTAGGAAGCCTGCAGTTTCGCTGTCGTCCCCCACTGCCGCTCCGAGATACGGGGTCAGACTCGTCGAAATGCCTGCAGCAAAGCGGAATTCGATGGTGCACCGGCGATCATGGTGCGTTCGTCGGCCAGGAACGACGCAATCGCGTGCGCGGTTTCCCCTGCGCGTGTTGCATCGGCCTGCCGGACCGACTTGGCGTCTTGCGGAATCCAGGCGAACAGTTCGCCTGCGCGTTGACCGCCATCCTCCCACGAGTAGGTCGTGATCCCGCGGAGGAACGCTTGTCCGTCCGGGCCGCGGACGAGATCGGCGATGGCGGTCGGTGACGTATCGTGCGGGAACTTCGGTTCCGCCGGGGTCGTGCAACCGACGACGAGGGCGAGAAGGGTGGCCGTGACGGCACCGACCACCAGTGCTTTGAGTTGAGCGAAGGTAGATTCGTTCGAGATCACTTGGGTACGCCGCTCATGTGGCTGAATGTGTCGCTGAACTTGCCGAGCATGGTGTTGATTTCCCCATACGGGCTCATGGCAGCGCTTAACTGCGCGTCGTAATCACTCCATTCCTCGGTACTGATCTGACCTGGCGCCTTGAGGGAGCCATCAGCGTTGAAGAAGTGCGGATCGATGTGTTGGTTTCCTTGATGGATGAACTGTGAGGCCACCGTGTACTGCGCTTGTGTTATCTGGTGTCTGAACTGACTGTTGGTCGGCCGTCAGGCCGATGTCGGTGACCGTTCCCGTTTCATCGAACTTGAACACGATTTGCGTCCGGTGGCGGACCGGCCAGCGCGTCGGATATCGCGTTGGTGACCAGATCGCCGCCCGGTCCATAGGAGAAGACATCGCCCAAGATGCTCTTCTTGAATTCGTATGCTTCCTTTGCATTCTCGAGTGCGGCGTCTCGAGCCATGTGGCCGTTTTCGATGTTCGACATTGTCTCTTGTTTCATTCCACCGTCGATCACACCGAGCATCCGCGCCGAACTCTGGAGATCGTCCAATCGCTTGTCGTACCCGGTCATGTCGGGATGATCGTGGGCATACTCGGCGAAGGAGTGCTGCATGTCCATGGCGTTCTGGTACGCCGCTTTGTTGAATTCACGTGCGGCATCTGGTTGAGAGTCGATGACGGCGAACAGGCCCTTCGTCTTGTCCATCGTGCCGCCAAGGTCATCGAGCGGTTTGAATGCGGTATCCAGGTTCGGTCTGGATTCGAACATCTCGTCCTGGTAGGGCGCCAGCCCTGCGGCAAAGGCCTGGACCAGGCTCGGGTTCATGTCGCCGATCTGGTGATTTCCGTTGATGGCCAACAGATCCTTGCTGTGGCTGCCAAGGTAGTCGGCATAGAAGTTGGCGGTGGGTGCGGCGATGCCCGCTTCGGGGCCTGTCGCATTTTTCGTCCATTCGAAGAGTTGTCCGGCGGCCTTACCGTCGTCGTCCCACTCGTGTTGAGTGATGTCATGCAGGAAGTCCTGGCCATTGTCGCCATGAGTTCCCGTCAAATGGTCATGAACGATCTGGTGGTCACGACCCGCTGACTCGAAGACGTCTTGAAGGACGACGTCGTACTGTTGCCTCTTGCCATCGGCTTCTGCACCGCTGCTGTTCTCCCACAGAGGGGCATCCATCATCCGGTCGGCCTTGCGCATCATTTCTCGGTCGAGTTCCGTACCGGTCTGGAAAACCGGATTGCCGTCCTTGACGATCCCCGCGATGTCCTTCATCTGCTGGTCGCCGAAGAGGCCGGGGGACTTTGATGGCGTCTTGCACACTCTGGGGAAGATTCTCGAACTTCCTGTCGTCAGGAGCCACCTGCCCTGGTATCGGCGTCCGGGAAGTCGATGTCATCGTTGGCCATCAACTGCATCGAATCGCCCATGATGTTCTCGTGGTCGCCCAACCGGTCGTCGGCGGCCTTCAGATCCGCGACGCTCATGTTCTTCATCTGGTGCTGCATCTGACTCAGATACGCGCACTGTTCGGGCGACAGGGGTCCGCACCCGAATGCTGTTCGGGCGTCATCCGGGTCAGAACGTCATCGATACGCGCTGCTGCCTCCTGGTCACCCTCCTTGAGCGCCTTCCGTACGTCTTCTTCGGCACGCTTTTCGGGCTCGTCCTTCGCCTCGTCACCCTTGACCGTCTCGATGTCCGGCGTGTCCTCCTTCGGCGCGAACCTCTGGTCTCCGAGCGCGGCGTATTGGTCGCCGAGGCCGCGGATCTTTCCGCCGATCGTGCCGAGCTCGCCGTTGGTCTTGGTGACGATGTCCATCACCTGGCTGATGCCCTTGTTGGCGATGGGCAGCAGCATCCGGTCGTTGTCCTTGCCGGGGGGAACGCTGGCGGCGGCGTCGACGACCCACTTGCGTACGGCGTCCAGTTGGGTGCGGCCGTTGGCGACGACGTCGGCGGATTGGTTGACGTGGGCGGCCAGGCGTTGGTCCAGGCCGCCGATGTCGCCGATCACCCTGCGGTGTTCGGTGTTGGCCGCCCCGTAGGTGGATGCCGCGCCTCCGGTCCATCGCGAGTCGGGTGCAGCGGAGTTCAGGGTGGACTGCATCTGGGTGAGTTTGGCGCTGCCGTCGTACTGGTCACCGGTCTGCGGGGTGCCCTGACCGAAGGTCGCCTTCGCGTTGGACCACGTCGAGAAGAAGCCGTCGAGAACGCTCACCGCAGTCCCCCCGCAGGGCACGTCGCAATCGCCACGGTGTGATTATCTCGTGCGAATCGTTAGCTGGGTGCCACGTATCCGACGGGTCCCGACGCAAGGCACACCGACAGTGCGGAGGTGTTGGCGCGCGCCAGGATGGCATCGCCTGCGCCGGACAACCGCACGAAGACCCGGTTCAAACCGGGCTTGACCTTCACCTTCGACTCGACGCCTTCGGGCAGCGACAGCGTCATCGAGCCGTCGTTGTTCGCGAGGTAGTTGATCTCGGCCGTCCAATCCGCAGGCAGCAGCGGCCCGTCGAGCGGCATCCGGACCGGCGCGTCGGGCTGCACGAAGTAGCCGCACTGCGGTGCCGGACCCTGCACGATCGAGCGCACCCAGGTCACCTTGGCTGGAAGCAGCCGTCCGTTCATGTCGAGCATCCGGAGATCCGTGGTGCTCGAATCGAACTCGGGGCGGTCCCGCAGCAGCGCGAACATGTGGCTGGCCAGATTCTCGGGCCACGCGACGCGTTGCAGTATCAGCGGGTCGACCTCCTGGTCGAGCATGGGGGCACTCGACGTGGCGTTCGCCCGGGCCAGGCTGGCTTGGGCGGTCTGCAGATACTGCCGGGTCGGATTGTCGCGCCAGATCCGCGTGAAGGTCACCGTCGAGTACATGCTGCTGACGGTGAAGAGGATTGCGACCGAACCGATTACGGCGGTGCGCGCGCGAGAGGCGTCCAGCCACCGCGACCGCGCCCGGTTCGGCGCGCAGAACGCGACCGCGCTCAGCAGTGCGAGCACCACGACGAGATCGGGCAGATAGCGCAGCGTCTGGGCCAACTCGAGCGCGGTGAACCGCGATGAGCGCATCAGGTAGATCGGCACCTGACAGGCGATCGCGTACGAGACGGCCACCAGCCACACCGCGCCGATGCGCTCCTTGCGCGCCATGGACACGGCCAGCGCCGCCGCAAGCACGGCCCACCCCAGACAGCATCACGACCAAGGGCGGCGTCGCCCACGGCGAAGCGGGCGCCCAGCGCTGCCAGTCCCACGGGCCGCCCGCAAGGCCGGGCACGATGCCGTGCGTCACCGACCGCCGCAGCAGGTCCCAGGTCATGGCCAGATCGAAGCTCCACCGCTGCTGGTCGACGACGACGACGTACACCCCGACCCACGCCGCCGTGAGCACCAGCGACGCCACCCACAACCGCAGACCGCGACGCCACACCGTCCGCACGGCACCGCGATCGCCCGTCACCCAGGCCAGCAGTGCGGCGACGGCGAACGCGACGAACGGAATCACCGCCGCCTTCTCGAAGAACAGCAGACCGGCAAGGAACGCCACCACGCCCGTGACCGCGTAGCGCTGGTTGCCCGTCCGCACCAGCAGGATCGCGTCGGCGCACACCCACGCCAGCGCGGCGATCATCGGCAGCGAGTTCAGCGCGGCCGCCCACCACGCGTACGCGGGCACGCCGAGCGGTGTGAACAGCGCGAAGGCCAACGGCATCAGCAGCACGGGCCGCCAGCCGAGGATGACCCGCAGTGCGCGCAACAGCGCCAGTGACGCCACCAACTGCAGCACGATGAGGCTGATCGCGGGGCCGAGCCAGTTCAACGGCGCCAGCCGGGTGATCCCCCCGGCGATCAGGAACGCCGCGGGCATGACGTGGCCGTCGTGATCGTCGAACAGGTAGGACGGCGACAACAGGGCCTGGGTACCGGCTCGCCCGGTGAGGATCAGATCGTCCCAGTAGAAGTAGCCCTGAAACGCCAGCACCGCCCGAAGGACCAGCTGCAGCGCGATCAGCGCGACGGCGCTGAGAAGGACCCAATTCCCCGGTCGCTTCGCTCCTGCCCGCCGGTCCCATTCCCGGTCGCTCCCTCCCTCGCCCGTACCGTTCACTCGCCCAACTCTACGGGCCCAGCCGCAGCCGCCATCGGTATGGTGAGCCGGTGCGAACACTGGTTACCGGAGCAGCCGGATTCATCGGATCCACGCTGGTAGACCGTCTGCTGGCCGACGGTCACAGCGTCATCGGCGTCGACGACCTCAGCTCGGGGCGCAGTACGAACCTCGGTCAGGCCGAACGGTACGACGATTTCGAGTTCGCCAAGGCCGACATCGTCGACGCCGATCTGATCGGCTTGCTGGCCGACACCAAACCGGAGGCGGTGTTCCACCTCGCCGCGCAGATCTCGGTCTCGCGCTCGGTCGAGGAGCCGCAGTTCGATTCGAGCGTCAACGTGGTCGGCACGGTGCGGCTGGCCGAAGCCGCCCGCAGGGCAGGCGTCCGCAAGGTGGTGCACACGTCGTCGGGCGGCTCGGTGTACGGAGTACCGCCGGTCTATCCGACCGGCGAGGACGTCCCCGTGGATCCGGCGTCGCCCTACGCCGCGAGCAAGGTCTGCGGCGAGGTGTACCTCAACATGTTCCGCAATCTCTACGGCCTGGACTGCTCACACGTCGCGCCCGCCAACGTGTACGGCCCCCGTCAGGACCCGCACGGCGAGGCCGGGGTGGTCGCGATCTTCTCCAGGGCCCTGCTGGCGGGCAGCGCCGACCAAGATCTTCGGCGACGGCACCGACACCCGTGACTACGTCTTCGTCGACGACGTGGTCGACGCCTTCGTGCGGGCCTCTGGTGAGGCCGGGGGAGGGCAGCGCTTCAACGTCGGCACCGGCGTCGAAACCTCGGTGCGGCAACTACATTCGGCGATCGCCGCCGCTGCGGGCGCACCCGACGAGCCGGAGTTGCATCCGCCGCGGCTCGGCGAAGTGAGGCGGTCGTGCCTGGACACCAGCCGCGCCGCGGCGGTGCTCGGCTGGTCGCCGAAGGTGAGCCTCGAGGAAGGCGTCGCCCGCACCGTCGACTACTTCCGTCAGGACTGAGAGTCCCCTGGCGTCCTGGCCCCCTCGAGTGCGACCGCGCGGGCCAGCTGCGCGTAGCGCAACTCCAGGTCCTTGAAGCGCATGTAGGCGCTGATGGTGGTGAACAGGAACGCGACGATCAACGCGTACTCGAGCAGGTCGGTGCCGCGGGCGACGCCGAGCCAATTCGCCACCACGGTGGTGTCGTTGGGCCTGACGATCGCATAGATCGCCGCGACGACGAACAGCACGTAGCCGAGTTTGACCCAGGCGCGTGACTGCGCGTTGCGGCGGGATCGCAGCAGGTACGCCAGCAGCACCACGATCGAGGCGATCAGCAGGACCTGGATCCAGTTCATCGGCGCATCCTTCCGCGCAGCAGTCCGTCGAAGACGATGTTGACGCCGTTGACCAGCGGCTGCCCCTTCGACTTCGAATAGTCGGTGTAGAGGATCTCCACGGGTTCTTCGGCAACGCGCCAGCCGTTCTCGACGATGAGCGCGATGAACTCGCTGGCGTGCGCCATGCCGTTCATGGTGAGGTTCAGCCCGTCGGCGACGGCTCTGTCGAACACCCGCAGACCGTTGTGCGCGTCGGTGAGGCCGAGCTTGCGGCTGGCCGGACTCAGCTTGGCGATCAGCGGGAAGAGCACCCGCCGCAGCGCCGGCATCTGCTCGGGCGCGTGGTCCGCGAACCGGGTACCGATCACGATGTCGAGGTCTTCGGCGATGAGCCGGTCGATCATTCGGACGACGTCCTTGACCCTGTGCTGGCCGTCGGCGTCGAAGGTCGCGAACACCGCGGCACCCGGCCTGCTGCGGGCGTACTCGACGCCGGTCTGGATGGCCGCGCCCTGACCCAGGTTCACCGGGTGACGGACCACGTGGGCGCCTGCGCGAAGCGCGCTGTCACCGGTGTCGTCACGACTGCCGTCGTCGACGCACACCACGTTGCCGAAAACGGAACGAACGTCGGCGATGACGTCGCCGATGACGCTCGCCTCGTTGAAGGCTGGGACGACGATCCAAACGTCGTGGTAGCGGGTCTCGATGGCGACCAAACTACACGCTTACGGTGCTGAAATCCTGCTCAGAGCGCCGAGATGCACCGCGATTCCGACCAGCGGTCCGCACATCAGCGCCACGACGGTCCGCGTCTCCAATGACACCGGCAGCAGCAGAAGAAGGCCCGAGGCCAGCGTGGCCCCGATCCAGCCGACGGCGTACGCGCCTTGCAGGGCGTTCGCCACCGTCGCAGCACCGGTGAGGGTGAGCAGTGCAATGGCGATGGCCGCCGCGGTGAACCACGCCAGCAGCGTGCCGCCGGCCTGGTACTGAGGCCCGAACGCGAACTGCAGCAGCCACGGTCCCGCCAGGCCTGCGACGGGCACCGCGACCCCGCCGAAGCCCACCACGAGCAACGTCGGCATCAGCAGTGCGCGCAGTCGGGCGCTGCGCTGGTCGACGAAGTAGGCGATCAAATTGCCCTGCATCGCGTTCAGCGGCACCAGCAGCGGCGCTCGGGTCAGCGTCACTGCAAGGATCACCACGCCGCCTGCCGCGCCCAGATCCTGCGACGTGGCCTTGAGCAGCACCGGGAAGCCCATGATGAGGATCGCACTTGCCCCCGCGGCGGCGATCGAGTGCGACGCGCCCCGCAGGAACGTGCTCGTGGTGCCGGGGGTGAGCAGACGCGCCGCGGCACGGACAGTCGGTGACGCCACCAGCAGCGCCAGCCAGGCGATCGACCCCGCCACGGTGGCCCACAGGTAGCCGACCAGTCCCCAGCCGACCAGGAAGGTGACCGTCGCGACCGTCACCCGCATCGCGGCATCGCCGACTATCAGCGAGCCGTACTGGCTCCAGCGGTTCGCGCCTGCCAGCACGCCGAGCAGCGTTGCGTGCATGCAGAACCCGGCGATCCCGGCACTGAGCAGTCCGACGCTCAGCAGCCGCGCCTCGGCGAAGACGTGGCCCGACCACAGCGGCGACGTGCCGACGGCGGCCACCGCGGCGACGGCGCCGACGAGAACGGCGACCCGCATGGGATGGATCCTCGGCCCGTCACCGACGGGGGCCGCCGACACCTGCCGGGCCTGCCGGACTTCACGGGTGGACTCCTGAAGCAAGCCATTGGCGGACCCGGCGAGCAGCCCGAAGGCGCCCCAGAACACGGCGAATACGGAGAATCCCGACGGCTCCAGGTCACGCGCCGCGAGGTAGAGCACCGCATAGCCGCAGAGCGCGCTGAGTACGGTCGCCACGCCGACGCGGGCGAAGCCGCCCTTGGTGGCCGGTCCCTGCGCCGGGACCGTCGACGCGCCGTCGGTCACAGGTCGGGGACGTCCGTGGAGTACAACCAAGCCTGCCACAGCGGCCGCAGTGACCCATTCGAGTAGTTGGCCGCCAGGCCGGTGAAGTCGTCGGTGACGGCGGTGCCGTGGCGATGACGGGCGGTCCAGTCGCGCAGCAGCGCAAAGAAGTCGTCGTCGCCGATGGTTCGCCTGAGCACGTGCAAGGTGAGGGCGCCCCGCTTGTAGACGCGGTCGTCGAACATGTCGCGGGGTCCGGGGTCGGTCAGCAGCAGATCCTGCTCGGAGGAGGCCAGCTTGCGGTGGTAGTACTTGGCAAGCTCGTCGGCGGTGCGGCCGCCCGCATCTTCGGACCACAGCCACTCCGCGTAGCAGGCAAACCCCTCGTGCAGCCAGATGTCGCGCCACCGCCGCGCGGTCACCGAGTTGCCGAACCACTGGTGCGCCAACTCGTGCGCGATCAGTCGCTCGGCGCTGCGCTCGCCGTCGCAGTGGTTTGCGCCGAAGATCGAGATGCCTTGAGCCTCAAGGGGAATCTCCAAGTCATCATCGGTGACGACGACGGTATAGCCGGTCGACAGCGGGTACGGCCCGAACGACTTGACGAAGAGCTTCATCATCTGCGGTTGGCGGCCGAAGTCGTAGTCGAATTCTTTCCGCAACCGTTGGGGCAGAACGGCATTCATCGGGACGGGGGTCTTGGCCAGCCGGTGGGTGGCGTACTCGCCGATCTGCAGCGTGATCAGATAGGTCGACGTGGGTTCGGGCTGCTCGTAGGTCCACGTGGTCATCGCGGCGCGCGTGCGGCGCGAGACCAGCTCACCATTGGCCAGCGCGCGGTACGGGTTCTCGGTGCTGATCGCGATGCGATAGCTGGCCTTGCTGCTCGGATGGTCGTCGCACGGGAACCAGGACGCGGCGCCGTTCGGCTGGCCCGCGACCAGCGCACCATTGGTGAGCTCCTCGAATCCGACTTCGCCCCAGAGGGATCGGATGGGCCGAGGCGTGCCTGCGTAGCGCACGTTGATCGACATCGCCGCCCCAGCGGGAAGCGCAGAGGACAACGTGATGTTCAGCTTGCCGTGTGAACGGTGAAACGATGCGGGCCGGTGCCCGTTGACCGACACCTTGGAGACCACTAGCGCATCCGACAGGTCGAGGCTGAAGGTCGTCAACGACGCCAGCGTGGCCGCGGTGATGGTGGCGGTTCCCGACAGCCGGTTGATGTTCACCTTGTACTCGAGGTCCAGTTCGTAACGGGACACCCGGTAGCCGAAGTTACCGTTGGCGGGCAGATAGGGGTCGATGACGGGTGGACTTCGCTTGGCGGCCTTCTTATGGCCCCGGTCGCTTCGCTCCTGCCCGCCGACCTTATGGCCCCGGTCGCTTCGCTCCTGCCCGCCGGGCTTACTTCGCGTCACGCCGCGGATACCCCGGATTTCTTCGTGGATCGCCTTGCGCGCTCACTGCGCTTCTTGCGCAACGGGTTCCACGGAGCGATCGGGTTGCCCTGCCAACGGCTTGACGGCGGCACCTCGTCGCCGCGCATCACCAACGATGCCGGGCCCACCGTGGCTCCCGCGCCGATGCGTGCGGCGGGCAACGCCACGCAGTGTGGGCCGAGCGTCGCGCCGTCCTCTACCACCACGGTGTCCATCCGCATGATGCGGTCATGGAACAGGTGGGTCTGCACCACGCAACCGCGGTTGATGGTCGCGCCCTTGCCAAGCGTGACGAGGTCGGCCTCGGGTAGCCAGTAGGTCTCACACCAGACACCGCGTCCGATCGATGCGCCCAGCGCCCGCAACCACAGGTTCATCACCGGCGTACCGCTGGCGGCACGGGCGAACCACGGCGCCGCAACCGTCTCCACGAACGTGTCCGACACCTCGTTGCGCCACACGAACGATGACCACAGCGGATGCTCGGTGGCCCGAATCCGGCCCACCCACAGCCACTTCGCCACGACGGCGATGCCGCCAGCCACCGCCCCGGCCACCAACAGCACCACACCGCCCAACAACGACGACCACAGGTAGCCGAACTCGGCCGTCAGGAACTGAAGGGCGCCCAGCACCGCAACGCCGATCGCGAAGGTCACGATCAGGGGCAGCACGCGGCACGTCTCAACCAGCCCACGCAGGAATCTCAACCTCGTCGACGGGTGAAAGGTGCGCAGGACGTCGGCGGCCGTCGGCTGGCGGCGCAGCCGGATGGGCGGGCTGCCCAGCCACGACGATCCGGCCTTCGCCTTGTGCGGCGTGGCGCTCAGCACGGCCACCAGCCCGTCGTCGGGCACGCGTCGGCCGGGCTGGGTGATTCCGGAATTACCAAGGAATGCGCGCTTGCCGACGGTGGCCTTGGCGACGTGAATCCACCCGCCGCCGAGTTCGTAGGACGCCACCATGGTGTCGTCGGCGAGGAAGGCGCCGTCCTCGACGACGGTGAACTTCGGGGTGAGCAGTGCCGTCGAGATCTCGGTTCCTCGACCGACTTTCGCACCGAGCAGGCGCAGCCACCACGGCGTGAGCAGGCTGGCATACACGGGGAACAGGTAGTTGCGGGCGGCGTCCATCAGGCGTTCGGTGGCCCACACCTGCCAACCAACCCGGCTGCGCACCGGGTGGTAGCCCTCGTACAGGCCCAACGACAGCACCCGGACGGCGACCACCGTCAGTGCCGCGTAGACCACCACCGCCGTCAACGTGGCCACGGGTGTCCACAGCACGGCCGGAAAGATCGCGTCGACCAGGTCATCGGTGCCGCGCACCGCCCAGCCAAGCACGGCAAGGCCCGCGCCGAGCGCCACCAACGGCAGGCTGCCGAGAAGCATCGACGTCACCCCGAACATCGCCACCCACACCGGGGCACGGCGCGGCCGCTCGTCGGGCCACGGATGCTTGGCCTTTCCGGACTTCATCGCCGGCGAGCCCTTCCAGTACTGGCCGGCCTTGACCTTGTTGACCACGCCGGAGCCGGGTGCGACGTCGGCGTTCTTGCCGACGACGGCACCGGGCAGCAGCGTGGTCCTCGCTCCGACGGTGGCGTCGTTGCCCACCTCGATGCGACCGACGTGGAAGAGGTCACCGTCGATCCAGTGCCCGGTCAGGTCGACCTCCGGTTCGATCGAACACCGGTGGCCGAGCGTGAGCATGCCGGTGACTGGCGGGGCCGAGTGCAGGTCGACGCCCTTGCCGACACTGTTGCCCAGGGCGCGGGCGTAGTAAACCAACCAGGGCGCGCCGGCCAGGTTCTCGGCGCCGCTGGCCTCCCCGAGTCGTTCGGCGAGCCAGATCCGCAGGTGGACGGACCCACCGCGGCGGTAGGTGCCGGGCTCCAGGCCGCCGACCAGCATCCGCGCGGCAAGCACCGCGATGCCCATCCGCCCGACCGGCGTGACGAAGATCAGGAAGCCCGCGAGAATCCACCACCAGTTCAGCGGCACCGCCCACCGCAGCAGGTCGAACTGGGCGGCGACGTTGTTGAGCAGGGCGAGCCACACCACCCACTGCATCCCCGTCAGGGTGGCCAGCGGTAGTGATGACGCCACCTGCACCAGCTCGGTGAGCCGCGAAACTGGTTTCACCGCGCGGGTTTCGACCTGTGGCGGCGGGTCGAGCTCGTCGAGGTAGCCGGCCAGCGAGCCGAGCCGCGGGTGGTCGTACAGGTCCGCAACCGTCACCTGCGGGTGGCGCGCACGCAACGCGGCGACCAGCTGCGCCGCCGACAACGAGCCGCCGCCGAGGGCGAAGAAATCGGCCTCGGGTCCTTCGATCGGCGCCGCGAGCACGTCGCGCCACAACCCGGCCAGCCAGCCGGTGGTGCCGCCAAGATCGGGTCCGTCGGATCCGGTGTCGTCGGCCACCGGCCATGGCAGCGCGTTGCGATCGACCTTGCCCGACGTGCGGGTGGGCAGCTCGTCGACCAGGACCAGCCGCGGCACCAGGGCGGCGGGCAGTGCCTCGGCCAGTGCGGCGCGCGCGGCTGCCACGTCGAACGACGGGTCGGCGCTCGCGACGTAGCCGACCAGAAGCGGGGTGCCGCTGGCGGTGCGACGCACTGCTGAGGCGCCGCCGCTGACCCCTGGCAGATTCACCAGTGCCGCATCGACCTCGCCGAGCTCGATGCGGCGGCCACCGACCTTGACCTGGTCGTCGGCGCGCCCCATGAAGTACAGGCCGTCTGCTTCGAGGCGGACCAGGTCGCCGCTGCGGTACGCCCTGGACCACTGCAGCGTCGGCATCGGCGCGTACTTCTCGGCGTCCTTCTCGGGATCGAGGTAGCGCGCCAACCCGACGCCGCCGATCACCAGTTCGCCGACGTCACCCGCGCCGACCGGGTAGCCGTCCTTGTCGACGACGGCCAGGTCCCAGCCGGGCAGCGGCAGCCCGATGCTGATCGGTCCCCGCCCGTCCAGCTTCGCCAAGCACGCGACCACCGTCGCCTCGGTCGGACCGTAGGTGTTCCACACTTCGCGGCCGGCCGAGTCGGGACCGGCGGCAAGTCGCTCGGCCAGCTCGGGTGGGCATGCCTCGCCGCCGAAGATGAGCAGACGCACGGCCTCGAGCGCTTCGGCGGGCCAGAGCGCGGCCAGCGTGGGCACCGTCGACACCACGGTGATGTCGCGCGACACCAGCCACGGCCCCAGGTCCATGCCGCTGCGCACCAGCGAGCGGGGTGCTGGTACCAGACATGCGCCGTGGCGCCAGGCGAGCCACATCTCCTCGCACGAGGCGTCGAACGCGACGGACAGCCCGGCGAGCACCCGGTCGTTCGGTCCGATCGGGTTGTCCTTCAAGAAGATCTGTGCCTCGGCGTCGACGAACGCGGCCGCGCTGCGGTGGGTGACGGCGACACCCTTGGGGGTGCCGGTCGACCCGGACGTGAAGATGATCCATGCGTCGTCACGGGCCAGCGGTCGGCCCGCGCGCCATCCCCGCGACGAGCCGTGGCCCCGCACCAGGCCCTGTTCGGTGATGACGCCGACGACGCCTGCCTCGCCGAAGACCAGCGCCGCCCGCTCGTCGGGGTCGTCGGCGTCGACCGGCACGTACGCCGCTCCGGCGGCCATCGTCGACAGGATGGCCACGTACAGCGCATAACTGCCCGACGGCATGCGGATTCCGATGCGGTCGCCGCGGCCGATCCCACGCGCGGCAAGCCACTCGACACTCTCCTCGATGTCGACGACCAACTCGGCGTAGGTGAGCTGGATCTCGCCGTCGTCGATGGCGGGCGAATCGGGATGACGTTCGGCCGTCGCGTAGAGGATGTCGATCAGCGTCCGCGGTTCCGGCGCGGAAGCCGACAGCACGTACTGGGCTGGGAGGTCTGGTCCAGGATCGGCTGTCACGGATACAAACTACTAAGCGTGGCGCCGTCCGGGTCTACGCCGCACGCGGATAACGAGCACAATTCCGGCGACCAGCGCGATGGCGCCGATCGCATACCACCTGTAACGCTCGAACTCCGCGTAGATGGCTGCCATGTGCGTGCCTGCGACGAAGCCGAGACCCGCCCAGGTGCCGACCCAGAGCACCGCGCCGAGGGCGTTGAAGCCGAGAAACGTCAGCCATCCCATCCCGGCGATCCCGGCGAGAAGGCCGTTGACCTGACGCAACCCCTCGATGAACCGGGCGACGGTGACGACCTTCCCGCCGTGGGCGTTGAAGAACGTCTCGGCGCGATCGAGTCGAGCAGGCGTCAGGAACACGTAGCGGCCCCACCGCTCGGCCAGGGGGCGTCCGCCGAGCCTGCCCACCGCATATCCGATGTTGTCTCCGATCACGGCGCCGAGCACGGCCACCGCGATCACCAGCGCGATGTTGAGCTGCCCCGCCCCGGCGAAGATCGCCGCCGAGATCAGCAGGATCTCGCCGGGCACGGGCACCCCGAAGTCCTCGAGCAGCACGAATCCACCGACGGCCAGATAGCCGTAGTGCTCGAGTATCGGCTGGACGTCGGCGAAGACGCCGGGCAGTGGGGTGTCGCTCATTGCAGATGGATTCTGGCTGATCGCAACGATCGCCGGAACCGGTCGGTGCGCCTAGCGTGGCTGACGTGCGGCTATTCGTGGCAGACCAAGCGGGTGACGACATCAGCGAGTTGACGTCGGGTGGCGGACCCGTCGTACGGTTCGCCGCGCGCGACCTGCTGCGGGCCCAGCGCGGTGCGGCGCGGCTTCGCGCCGACGGGGGCGGCGTCGCCGTCATCCTCGACATCGCCGTTGCGGTGCCGGGCGACTTCCGGTCGGCCGGCGACGACGAGACGGTGCGGTATGCAGGCACGGTCGACGGTCTTGCCGGATTGATCGCCGACATCGACCTGGCCGACGTCGCGGACGGCGTGACGTTGGTTCCGGCTGCAGGCGTGCCACCCAGGATCTGCGCGGGCTGGGGCACGACGTGCTCCGCAGGCTGGCGATGCGCGAGCGGGCCAGCGCCTGATTCACTGATCCAATCCTTGGATTAGTTGGGACCAAATCGGTCTTGGACACGTATTGATCGGAGCCATAGCGTTGTCGGTGTGACAGCAACCATCGCGCATCCCACGCACCTGACCGGACAGATGATCATCGCGGGCGCGTTCGTCACCGGAACCGGTGAGGAGATCCGCGGATTCGACCCCGCATCCAACGCTGCACTCGAGCCCGGCTACCGCCACGGCGATGCCGGTCATGTCGACAGCGCGTGCGCCGCCGCCGCCGAGGCGTTCCCCGGTTTCCGCGCGACGACCTCCGAGCAGCGTGCGCTATTCCTCGAAGCCATTGCCGCCAACCTCGAAGCCATCAAGGCGCCGCTGGTCGCGCGTGCCGTGCTGGAGTCCGGCCTTCCGGAGGGCCGCATCGCCGGCGAAGTCGGACGCACCACCGGACAGCTTCGCCTGTTCGCCGAGGTGTTGCGGGAGGGCAGTTGGACGGGCGCGCGGATCGACCCGGCGCAGCCCGACCGGAGCCCGTTGCCCCGGCCCGACATCCGCCAGCGAGCGGTGCCGCTGGGCCCGGTGGCCGTATTCGGTGCCAGCAACTTTCCGCTGGCGTTCTCGGTAGCGGGCGGCGACACCGCGTCTGCTCTGGCCGCCGGTTGCCCTGTGGTGGTCAAGGCGCACGACGCACACCCTGGCACGTCCGAACTGGTGGGTCGCGCCATCGCTGATGCAGTGGCATCCGCCGGCCTGCCCGATGGCACGTTCTCGTTGCTGTTCGGTCCTGGCCCCGGACTCGGCGGTGCGCTCGTCAAGGATCCGCGCATAAAGGCCGTCGGGTTCACCGGGTCCCGGTCCGGCGGAACCGCTCTGGTCGCGGCGGCAGCGACCCGCCTCGAGCCGATCCCGGTCTACGCGGAGATGAGCTCGATCAACCCGGTCTTCCTCCTCGACGGAGCCCTGTCGACACGGGGCGCCGACCTCGGCCGCGCGTTCGTCGCATCGTTGACGATGGGATCGGGTCAGTTCTGCACGAATCCCGGTCTGGTCATCGCCGTCGACGGTCCCGGCCTCGACGACTTCATCTCATCGGCACGCGATGCGCTGACGGGGGCCGCCGCCACCCCGATGCTCACTCCGGCGATCGCCAGGAACTACGCGAACGGTGTAGCCGCGCTCAGCGGGCACGCCGACCTCGTCGCGCGTGGCGGCGCAGCCGACAGCCCGACGAGCTGCCGGGCCGCGCTGTTCGCCACGGATGCGGCGAGCTTCCAAGGTTCCGACACGCTGCAGGCCGAGGTGTTTGGTTCCTCCAGCATCGTGGTTCGCTGCACCGACGCTGCCGAGATGGCCTCGGTGGCAGAGGCTCTCGAAGGTCAGCTCACCGCGACGGTGCACGCCGACGACTCCGACCACGATCGAGGCGGCAGGCTTGCTCCGGGTGCTGGAACTGAAGGTCGGACGAATCCTGTTCAACGGCTGGCCGACCGGTGTCGAGGTCGGCTACGCGATGGTTCACGGTGGACCCTCACCCGCCACGTCGGACTCGCGCACCACCTCCGTGGGTGCGCGCGCGATCGAACGCTTTCTTCGGCCGGTCTGCTATCAGGACGTGCCGAAGTCGTTGCTGCCCAGTGCCATCGCCGACGGCAATCCGGACGGGCTCTGGCGGCGCATCGAAGGCCGCCTCACCCAAGACTGACCGAACCACCAGCTAGGAGACTCTCGAAATGCACAACGGACTAGAAGGCGTACTGTTCTTCCCCGTCACACCCTTCACCGAATCGGGTGAGGTCGACCTGCCCAAGCTCGCCGAACATGTCGCCAAGGGCGTCGATGCGGGCCCCGGAGGTGTCTTCATCGCTTGTGGCACAGGCGAATTCCACGCTCTGGAGCCCGACGAATTCGAGAGCATCGTGCGCACCGCGGTCGAGGCCACCGACGGACGGGTTCCGGTGTACGCCGGAGCCGGCGGCTCGGTCGCTCAGGCGAAGATCTTCGCCAGGGTCGCGGCCGAGGCCGGTGCCGACGGGCTGCTGCTGCTCCCGCCGTACCTGGTGTCGATGCCGCAGGAGGGGCTCGTCGCCTACACCCGCGAGGTGGCCGCGGCCACCGACCTGCCAATGATCGTCTACAACCGTGCGAACGCCCGCTACACCGAGGCTTCGGCCATCGAGGTCGCGCAACTGCCCACCGTCGTCGGGTTCAAGGACGGCACCGGCGACGTCGACTTGGTGGCGCGCATCGTGCGTGCCGTCACCGATGCGCTCGCACCGTCGGGTAAGCCCTTTCAGTTCTTCAACGGGCTGCCCACCGCCGAGGTCTCGCAGCAGGCGTACCGGGCCATCGGCGTCACCCTGTACTCGTCCGCCACCTTCGCGTTCGCACCCGAGCTCGCGCTGGCGTTCTACGAGGCGCTGGAACGCGGCGACGAAGACACCGTCGCAGCGCTGTTGCGCGAGTTCTTCCACCCGCTGGTCCGGTTGCGGGACACGGTGCCCGGCTACGCGGTGTCGCTCATCAAGGCGGGCGTGACCATGGAAGGCCTCGATGCGGGGCCCGTCCGGGCGCCGCTGATCATGCCGTCGCCCGAGGACCTGGCCGCACTCGGACACATCATCGAGGCGGGCCGAGCCGTGATCGCCGACGAGCTGGCGACCGCGCGCTGATGGCCGCCGATCGGATCCGCATCACGGGCGCACGCATCACCCCCGTCGCGTTCGTGGATCCGCCGCTGCTCAACACAGTCGGCGTGCATCAGCCGTTCGCGTTGCGCGCGATCATCCAGTTGGACACCGACGCCGGCCTGGTGGGACTTGGGGAGACCTACGCCGACACCAGGCACTTGGCGCGCCTGACGGCCGCCGCGCAGGCGATCGCCGGGCAGGACGTGTTCGCGCTCAACGCGATTCGCGCTGCGATCGCCGAGCGGCTTCGCGGTGATGACGCCGCGGTGGGCACCGCGGGCATGATCACGTCGGCCAGCGCCGTCGATCAGGTGTTCTCACCGTTCGAGGTGGCCTGCCTCGACGTGCAGGGGCACGCCACGGGACGGCCGGTGTCCGACCTGCTCGGCGGCAAGGTCCGCGACACGGTGCCCTTCAGTGCCTACCTGTTCTACAAGTGGGCGGCACATCCCGGTGCGGAACCCGATGCCTGGGGCGAAGCGCTCGACCCAGCCGGGCTCGTCGCGCAGGCCAAGCGCATGATCGGCGAATACGGCTTCACCGCAATCAAACTCAAGGGCGGAGTGTTCCCACCCGACGAGGAGATGAAGGCGATCGAGGCGCTCAGCGAGGCGTTCCCGGGACACCCACTGCGGTTGGATCCGAACGCCGCGTGGACCCGGCAGACCTCGGTCAAGGTGGCTGCCGGCCTGGCGGGCATCCTCGAGTACCTGGAGGACCCGACGCCCGGCCTCGACGGCATGGCGGAGGTGGCCATGCAGTCGCCGATGCCGCTCGCGACGAACATGTGCGTCGTCGCGTTCGAGCAACTTGCGCCCGCGATCGCGCAGCAGTCGGTGCGCGTGGTCCTCTCGGACCACCACTACTGGGGCGGCCTGCAGCGGTCCCGGCTGCTCGCCGGTATCTGCGGCACGTTCGGGCTGGCGCTTTCCATGCACTCCAATTCGCATCTGGGTATCAGCCTGGCCGCGATGGTCCACCTGGCAGGGGCCACCCCCAACCTCACCTACGCATGTGACACGCACTGGCCGTGGAAGACCGAAGAGGTGGTCAAGGCGGGTGTCCTCGAGATTCGCGACGGGGCCGTCGCGGTGCCGACCACGCCGGGCCTGGGCGTCGAACTCGACGACGACGCGCTCGGCGCACTGCACGAGCAGTACCTCCGGTGCGGAATCCGCGACCGCGACGACACCGGCTACATGCAGAGCATCGATCCCGGGTACACGGCGATCAGCCCCCGCTGGTGAGGCGCACCGCACTACACTGATGCAGGGCTGCCGCCGCCGGCGGCCGTAGTGATGCTAGGAGTGCATCGATGTTCTCCCTCGCCCGGCTGTCGTGCTTCATTGCCGTCGCGGAGGAATTGCACTTCGGCCGCGCCGCCGAACGTCTGCACATGACCCAACCGCCGCTGAGTCGGCAGATTCAGCAGCTCGAGGCCGAACTCGGCGTTCAGCTGATCGACAGGACCACCCGATCGGTCACCCTCACCCCGGCCGGGGTCGCATTCCTTCCCGATGCCCGTCGGATCCTGCAGCTCGCCGAGAGCGCGTCACTGACGGTCAAGCGGGTGCCCGCGGGAGACCTCGGCACCGTCGTGGTCGGCTTCACCGCCGCCTCGGCCCACGCGGTACTGCCCCGGCTGCTCGAACGGGCGCGCGAGCATCTTCCCGACGTCAAACTCGAACTGCGCGAGATGGTTTCGTCCGTTCAGGTCGAGGCCCTGATGACCGGTGAGCTCGACCTCGGCATGGCGCGCCCACCGTTGAATCGACCGGGCCTGGTGTCCCGGCCGTTGCTGCACGAGCAACTCATCGCCGCGCTCCCCCTCGAGCATCCACTGGCCGGTATCACTCGGCAGCTGACGTTGAGCGACCTCGACGGGCAGGACGTGATCATGTACTCGCCGGTGCAGGCGCGGTACTTCAACGAGTTGTTGATCAGCACCTTCACGATCGCAGGAGCAACGCCGCGGTACGTCCAGTACGTCACGCAGGTGCACACGATGCTGGTGCTGGTGCGGTCGGGGATCGGTCTCGCGTTGGTGCCGGCGTCGGCGGCGACACTGCATCCCGACGGCGTGGTGTTCCGGTCCATCGGCGCGTTTCGGGAACGGCCGGTCGAACTCGACGCCGTCTGGCGCAGTGACAGTACCAATCCGGCGCTGTTACGCCTGCTGAGAGACGTCCTGCCGCAACGGGAATGGACGACGGACGACCTGGTCGAGAGCTTCGTGGGGTAGCACGCTTCAGACAGTGGCGAGGCCGAGACCATGGTTTCGCGGACGGGTCACGGACTCGATCACCGACACCAGCCAACCTCTCGACGGCGGGTTCCAGACGTCGCGTAGTTCGGCGGGCCAGACGTATGCAGGCCTGCCGTCGCGGATCAGGTCGAGCCGGTGCTCGCCGTCGATGAGCTCCGGTATTGCATGATCTGGATCGGATACCTCTCGGGCAGAACGTCTTTCATTGAGAGCAGAGCCTGCGGGCCGCGTGACCGAGGATGGCCGATCAGCCGCGCGAGGAATGCCGGCCGACCGAGCGCGAGATCGCCGTCGAGCACCAGCGCATGTGCGTACCACACCCGCACCAGCCCCACGTTCATGAAGAACGGCTCCGCGGGCGACTCGAGCGCGGCCAGCGGGGAATGCACGTCTGGGCCGTCTCCCACTACGACTACTACCAGGTGATGTTCGGTACCGAGCTGGACGAGGTGAACAATGCCGGACGTGCTCATCGCGGGAGATCGCGCCTTCGGTGACCTGCTCGACGTCATCGTTCGTTGCCAGCAGGACAATCTCCAGGGACTGCTGTTCGGCGGCCGTTGACCCGGATCGACGGATATGGTGAAAGTGCGGGCGCGACGGGAATACCGAGCTAGCGTTGGTCTTGAAGGAGTTGACATGGCACGACGACCCGACCGACCCCGTCCAGACCGAGACCGCGACGACTACATTGCGCCCGCCGCCCCGCGACCCGCCCCACAGGCGCACGTCGCGTGCGGTTGCAGCTGCGGTACCTGCCAGAGGGGGCACTGCCACAACATGGGCACAGGCTGCAACGTCAGGTGAGTCCTGAAACCTGATATCGCAGGCGATATCGGATTTCGAACCGCGCCGGCAGTCGAGAAGCTCAGCCCTTGGCCGCGACCGGCATTTCCACCGGCGTGACCAACTGCCCGGTCTTCAAGAAGGTGTCCAGGTTGCGCAGCGTGAGTTCCTCCATCGCCGCGCGCGTCTCGACGGTGCCGCTGGCGACGTGGGGCAGCACCACGACGTTGTCCATCGTCAACAATGCCTCGGGCACGTTGGGCTCGTCGACGAACACGTCCAGGCCGGCTCCCGCCAGCCGTCCTGCCGCCAACGCCTCCACCAACGCGTCCTCGTCGACGACGCTGCCGCGCGCGATGTTGATCAGATATCCGTCCGCGCCAAGGGCGTCGATGACGTCCCGGCTCACCAGCCGTTGCGTCCCGGAACCTCCCGCAGCGGCCACGACCAGCACGTCGACGCCGCGCGCCAACTCCAGCGCCGACGACACGTACGCGTAGGGTGAGCCCTCGACCGGGCGACGGTTGTGGTACGAGATCGAGCATCCAAAAGCCTTGAGTCGCAGCGCAATCGCACTGCCGATTCGGCCGAGTCCGATGATTCCGACGTTGGTGCCGCTCACCTGCCGGGTCAGCGGGTAGTTGCCGTCGGCAGGCCAGCGGCCCGCCCGCACGTACCGGTCGGAGGCCGAGAACTGTCGCAACACGTCGATCATCAACCCGACGGCCGTGTCCGCCACGCAGTCCGTCAGGACGTCGGGCGTGTTGCTGACGCCGATACCGCGCGCCGCCGCAGCGTCGACGTCGGTGGTCTCGTACCCGACGCCGAAGTTCACCACGGCGCCGAGCTTCGGCAGCGCGGCCATCAACGCGGCGTCGACGCCCGTGCGGCCCGACGTCACGACGGCGGTGATTTCCTCGCCGTGAGCGGCGAGGAACCCTTCGCGCCCCGCGGCTTCCTCGGGGAGCACGCGGGCGCCATATTCGTCCGCGAGGTGCTGCTCAAGGGACGGCTTGAGCGGCCCGACCTGCAGTACGGATCCGGTCTTCGGGGTGCGGTGTTCGGTACTCATGGTGACCATCACGCTACGGCGACCTGCGAATACCCGTCCAACTCCGAAATAGCATGGACTTATACCGAAACGGCATCTGCGGCCGATTGCTTATTGCCGCACGGTATCGGTGCTCCGACGATGACCGGGTAGCCCCAGTTCAACGGCCATTTCGGCGCTGTCGGCACGAGCCCGATACGGCAATCGTTGGCACGTTTTCGCCCATTCGACCCGGGTTGACGCTGTCTCGACGGCGTCCTTACCGTGTGTCTGCGATCACATGTTCCATCTACATACGTGGACATCACGCCAGCAGCCCGGAGGATCCATGAGCCCCGTAGCACGCATCCCGCGACGACGCCGCATCACAGCGGCCCTCGCCATCGCGGGACTCACCGTGGCAGCCAGCGGCTGTACCGTCGCCAACTCGCGCCACGGCGGCTACGACCCAAACACCCTGCGCATCGTCCTGTCCCAGGAGCCGCCGACCCTTGAGCCCTGCGAGAGCTCGCTGACGTCCACGGGCATCGTCGTACGCTCCAACATCACCGAGCCGCTCATCGAGCGCGACCCCAACTCCGGCGACCTCCAGCCGCTGCTCGCCACCGAATGGCACCAGACCTCGCCGAACCAGTGGACGTTCAAGGTCCGCAACGGCGTCACGTTCTCCAACGGCGCCCCGTTCACCGCCAAAGACGCCGCGTTCTCCATCGACCGCGCCGTCAACTCCGAACTCAACTGCAACGTCGACGGCTACGTGTTCGGCGACGACAAGCTCGAGCTGCAGACCCCCGACGACAACACCCTCGTCGTCGGCACCAAAGAGCCCGATCCCATTCTCCCGCTGCGTATCTCGTTCGTCGAGATCGTGCCGCTGGGCACCAGCATGACCGAGAAGGTCCGCGAGCCCATCGGCACCGGCCCCTACGCCATCGACGACTGGGAGTACGGCCAGAAGCTCTTCCTCAAACGCAACGACACCTACTGGGGCAAGAAGCCGGCCTTCGTCCGCGCCGAGTACCAGTGGCGTAGCGAGGGCAGCGTCCGCGCCGCGATGATCACCAACGACGAGACCGACATCGCCGTCTCCCTCGGACCCGAAGACGGCGCAGGCGATCTCGGCGTCCCGTTCCAGAACAACGAGACCACCGCGCTGCGCATGCAGGCCACCGAGGCACCGCTCAACGACATTCGCGTGCGCCAGGCCATCAACTACGCCGTCAACCGCACCGGCATCGTCAAGGCGCTCTTCCGCGGACTCGGCGAACCCGCGTCGCAGCTGATCCCGTCCGGCGTCGTCGGATACAACGACCAGCTACAGCTGTGGCCCCACGATCCGGAGAAGGCCAAGCAACTCATCGCCGCTGCCAAGGCCGACGGTGTGCCCGTCGACAAGCAGATCCGACTCGTCGGCCGCACCGCTCAATTCCCGAAGATCAGCGAGACCATCGAGGTGCTACAGAGCGAGTTCACCGAGATCGGGCTCAACGTCAAGATCGAGATGATGGACACGTCCAACCAGCTGCTCTATCAGCTGCGGCCGTTCCCCGAGGGCGCGGGCCCGTACCTGCTGATGATCATGCACGGCAACCAGGCCGGTGACGCGGCGTTCACCATGGACCAGTACATGCTCAGCGACGGCCCCCAAGCCGCCTACGGCACACCAGAATTCGACAAGAAGATCCGCGCCGCCGAGGCACTGACCGGCCAGCAGCGCCAGGACGCATTCGCCAAGCTCTTCGCCGAGGAGCCTCAGGACATCATGCAAATGGCCTACATCGCGCACATGAAGGGCATCCTCGGCAAGTCGCCGCGCGTCGCCTACACCCCCAACTCCGCCACAGGTGACGAGATGCGGCTGTCCGAGATGTCGCCCGCCGGGTCCGCCACTCCCACGGTCGCCCAGTAAGTAAGGCCCCAGTCCTTCCCACCCAAACCCACCCGAGAGGCAGCCAGTGTTCTCCTTCATCCGGCGCCGGACATACACCAGCGCACTGCCGTTGATCATCGTGTTGCTCGGCGTGTTCCTACTCGCCCGGCTCACCGGTGATCCCACCAACCTTTACCTGCCCGAGTCGGCCACCCCCGACCAGCGGGCGGCCTTCGCCCAGGCCAACGGTTTCGACCAGCCCGTGTGGACCCAGCTCCTCGACTACTTCAAGGGTGTCATCCACCTCGACTTCGGCACCTCGCTGCGCACCGGTGAATCCGCTACCGACATGGCATTCCGCGCCTTCCCCGCCACCCTGCAATTGGCCTTCACCACAATGCTTCTCGCCATCATCGGCGCGATCGTCATCGGCTGCTGGGCCGCCTACCGGCCCAACTCGCTGGCCGACCGGTTCTCCAGCCTGCTCTCGATGACCGCCGCCTCCATCCCCGACTTCTGGTTCGCCATCACCGGCGTCTGGCTGTTCGCGGTGCTCCTCGGGTGGTTGCCGACCTCCGGCGTCGACAGCCCACTGTCGTGGATCCTGCCGATCGCCACGCTGATGATCCGTCCACTCGGCGTGCTCACCCAAGTCGTCCGCGGTGCAATGGTCTCCGCGCTCTCCGCACCCTACGTGCGGCTGGCCCGCAGCAAGGGTGCAAGCGACTTCCGCGTCGTCACCCACCACGCGCTGCGCAACGCCGCTGCTCCCGCGCTGACCGTCGCCGGCGACCTGGCCGTCGGCCTGATCAACGGAGCGGTCGTCGTCGAGGCCATCTTCGGCTGGCCCGGTATCGGCAAGCTGATGATCGACGCGATCCTGCAACGCGACTTCGCCGTCCTGCAGGCCGCCGTACTGCTCACCGCCGTGAGCATCTTCTTGCTCAACATCTTCATCGACGCCTGTTACGCGCTGCTCGACGCACGCGTCCGCGAACCGGCCCGGATCTAGACGGCAATAGGAGCCCTTGACATGAGTACTGGACTCGACCTCATTCCCGTCAAGCCGACCACGGCGATCGTCGGCGCGCCCTCCACGAAGAAGGGCACCGCCTCGAAGTGGTTCCGGCTGCTGGTCAACGACCGCGTCGCCGCCGTGGCCGCCGTCATCCTCGCGTTCGTGTTCCTCGTTGCGATCTTCGGCCCCATGCTGATCGGCGACCTCGCCACCAAGATCGACCTCGACAACTCCAATCAGGCGCCGTTTACCTTCGCGCACGGCTGGGCGAACGTGCTCGGCACCGACCCACTCGGCCGCAGCATGCTGGCCCGCCTGATCGTCGCCTGCCAGACGACGCTGTCGGTGGCGATCCCCGCAGTGGTGATCTCCGCGATCGTCGGCTCCGCGATCGGCATGTGGGCCGGCTACTACCGCGGCTGGCGCGAGACCGTCGCCATGCGCGTCGCCGATGTCATCATGAGCTTCCCGTCGCTGCTGCTCGCGGTCGTCGTCCTCTACGTCTTCTCGCCCAGCGCCGCGAACATCGTTCTGGTGCTGGCGATCACCCGCGTCCCCGTTTATCTGCGCACCGCCCGCGCTGAATCGGCCGAGCTGTCCAGCCGGGTGTTCGTCGATGCCGCACGCACCTTCGGCGCCAGCGGCCCTTCGATCATCGGCAGGCACGTGCTGCCGATCGTGCTGCCCACGCTGCTGACGGTCGCCACCCTCGACTTCTGCTACGTCATGCTGGCCGAGTCGTCACTGAGCTTCCTGGGCATCGGCATTCAGCCTCCCGACGTCAGCTGGGGCCTGATGGTCTCGCAGGGCCGCACCTACCTGCACACCGCATGGTGGCTGTCGTTCTTCCCCGGCCTGGCCATCGTCATCACCACCGTGTCGGCCACCATCCTGGCGGCCTGGGCGCGGATCGCCACCGATCCCGGGCAGCGGTGGCGGCTCACCGTCCCGCAGAAACGCCTGTCCCGCTTCACCAAGACTGGAAAGGCCCTGTCATGACCGCCGTCGCAGAACACGTGCCAGCCGAACAAACCGACGCCGATCCGGCATTGCGGGTCGAGGGACTCACCGTCGACATCCGCACCGTCACCGGCACCGTCCGTGCCGTCGACAAGGTGTCCTTCGCCGCGCACCGAGGCGAAACCCTGGCCCTGCTGGGGGAGTCGGGGTGCGGCAAGTCCATGACCGCGACTGCGTTGGTCGGGCTGCTCGAACCCGTCGCCGAAGTGGTCGAGGGGACGGCGCGACTCGCGGACGTCGACATCCTCGCCGCGGACCGCAAGACCCGGCGCAAGCTGGCGGGTCCCGAGCTGGCCATCGTCTTCCAGGACGCGCTCACCGCGCTCAACCCGCTCTACACCGTCGGTACCCAACTGGCCGAGCCGTTCCGCATCCACCGCGAGATGAAGGCCAGGGAGGCCAGGGCCAAGGCCGTCGAACTGATGGCGCGAGTGGGCATTCCGCAGCCCGAGGAGCGGATGAAGTCCTACCCGCACCAGTTCTCCGGCGGCATGCGGCAGCGGCTCCTCATCGCGATGGCCGTCGCACTCAACCCCCGGGTCCTGATCGCCGACGAGCCGACCACGGCGCTGGACGTGACCGTGCAGGCCCAAATCATGGCGCTGCTCAAGAGCCTGCGCACCGAGTTCGACATGGCCGTCATACTGATCACCCACGACCTGGCGCTGGTCTCCGAGGAGGCAGACCGGGTGGCGGTGATGTACGCGGGCAACATCGTCGAAACCGGTTCGGTGGCCGAGGTGTTCGGCGATCCGAAGCATCCGTACACCAAGGGCCTGCTGGACTCCGTGCCGGTGAACGCCGAGCGCGGCGCCGAGCTGAAGTCCATCGGCGGCTCACCACCGGATCTGCACTCGATACCGGAGGGTTGTGTCTACCAGGCGCGCTGTCCACTGGCCCGTGAGATCTGCCGCACCACCCGGCCGACTCTCGACACCGTCGGCGCCCGACGGAAGTCCGCATGCCACTTTCCTGGAGAGGTCTCCCATGTCTGAGCAGAAGGCAGAGCAGAAGGCGGGGACGGATCAGCTGCTGTCCGTCCGCGACCTGTCCAAGTCCTTCCGGGTGCCCGGCGGCCGTGGCCAGAAGTTGCGTGCGCTCGACGGCATCGACCTCGATCTGGGCCGCGGTGAAACACTCGGCCTGGTCGGTGAATCCGGTTGTGGCAAGTCCACGTTGGCCCGCACCCTGATGATGCTCGAGCGGCCGGATTACGGCACGGTCAGCTTCGACGGCATCGACCCGTTCGGCCTGCGCGGCAAGGACCTGCTCAAGTTCCGGCGGCGGGTGCAGATGGTGTTCCAGGATCCCTACGCCTCGCTGAACTCGCGGATGGCGGCCGGCGACATCATCGCCGAGCCCTGGCGCACGCACAAGACACTTCACCAGACCAAACGCGACCGCGACGCGCGGGTGCGGGGGCTGCTCGACCTGGTCGGGCTTGGCGCCAAGGCCGCAGACAAGTACCCGCAGGAGTTCTCCGGTGGACAGCGTCAGCGCATCGGCATCGCGCGGGCGCTCGCGCTCGACCCCGACGTGATCATCTGCGACGAACCCGTGTCGGCGCTCGACCTGTCCGTGCAGGCGCAGGTGCTCAACCTGCTCAACGAGTTGCAGCAGCAGCTGCAGATCTCTTACGTCTTCATCTCCCACGACCTGTCGGTGGTGCGGCACGTCGCTGACCGGGTGTCGGTCATGTACCTCGGTAGGATCGTCGAAACCGGACCAACCGAGGCGGTTTTCGACCGGCCCAATCACCCGTACACCGCCGCGTTGATGTCGGCGGCGCCAAAGCTGGACGCGGCGCAGCGTGGCGACCGCATCCTGCTCAAGGGTGAGGTGCCCTCTCCTCTGAACCCGCCGTCGGGCTGCCGGTTCCGGACCCGCTGCCATAGGGCTACCGACGTATGCGCTCAGGAGCGACCACCCGTGGCGCTCGACCTGCAGGTGGTCGGCCACACCGCCGAATGCCAGCACCCGCTGCTCGACGATCAATCCGTGCTGTCGCGCAGCGCGTGAGCGCCGTCGACTATTCCGTCATCGCGATCGCGATCCTGCTCGCGTCGTGTCTGCAGGCATCCATCGGGTTCGGGATGGGCATGGTCGCCGCTCCCGTCGTCGCCATCGTCGACCCGGCACTGGTTCCCGGCACGCTGATCATGCTCGCCGCATCGGTGACCCTCATGGTCGTGATCCGGGAGCGCACCTCGATCGACGTGTCGGGCACCGGCTGGGCGCTGGTCGGACGGGTGCCGGGAACCATCGCGGGTGCCCTCCTTCTGGCGGCGATACCCCAGCGTGTGCTCGCGATCCTGATCGCGGCCGTGGTGATCGTCGGGGTCGCGTTGACCAGCAGTGGTTGGATTCCATTGCCCCACAAGAGAAATCTGATGCTCGCCGGTGCCACGTCGGGCGTGCTGGGCACGGCGACGTCGATCGGCGGTCCGCCCATGGCGTTGGTGTGGCAGCGCAGTAGCGGTCCGCGGCTGCGCGGCACCATGAGCGGCTTCTTCCTGATCGGCTCGGTGATGTCGATCGGAATGCTGTCGCTCACCGGGGCGTTGGACGGGCACACGTTCCGGGCCTTCGGGTTGCTGATCCCCGTCACCGTCGGCGGTTACGCACTATCGCGATACGCCAACCGGCTGCTCAACCCCCGGCGGCAGCGGTGGACCGCGATCGCCGTGTCCGCAGCTGGCGCCGCCGCGCTCATCGTGCAACAGGCAGGAGTGCTGTGACCCACTGGACGACCCGCTGGACGACCCCCTGGACGATCCCCGTGACCGAGCCCCGCCGCGATGGCGTGGCGTGATGTCGACGCCGCCCGAAACACCGCCGACATCGGATGTCGCTGTGCGGAAGGTGAAGTCGGCCGTCCGCACGGTCGCCTTGCTCGAGTATCTCGCGGCCAGACAGGACCGGCCTGCGCGCATCCGCGAGATCAGTGCAGCCCTCGACATGCCCCGCAGCAGCGCGCATGCCTTGTTGCGGACGCTGATGGCGCAGGGCTGGGTGCGCGCCGACGACTCCGGAACGCTGTACGGAATCGGCATCCGCGCGCTGCTGGTCGGCACGAGCTATCTGGACAGCGACCCCTACCTGCCGATGATCACGCCATTCCTGGAGGACCTGCATTCCGAGCTCGACGAGACGTTCCACGTGGGCAGGCTCGACGGCCCGGACGTGGTCTATCTGGCGACCCGCGAGTCGCGGCAGTATCGGCGGGCGGCCAGTCGGGTCGGTCGAAGGCTGCCCGCCTACGCCACCGCGTTGGGCAAGGCGCTGCTGGCCGAGCGCTTCGGCGCCGACCGGGACGACCACATCCCTGCCGACCTGGTCCCACTCACGCCGCGCACCGTGACGGACCGGGCTGCGCTCGAAGAGTGCCTGGAGACCGCGCGGGTCCGCGGGTACGCTGCCGACGACGAGGAGAACACCGCCGGGCTACGGTGCTTCGCCGTCGCGCTGCGCTACACGCGTCCGGCCCAGGATGCGATAAGTGCCTCCGTCCCGATCGCCCGGCTGACGCCAGAGCGCGAGTGCGAGATCGTCGAGGCGCTGCGCCGTGTGGGGGACAAGGTCAGCCGGGTGCTGCGCCCCGTCGCCAACGGCGACAAGTGGTTCGCGCAGTGACGACGTCGGGCCACGTCGCCGATGCCGGCGATGAATCAATCGATGCGATAACAGTGTTGGACGTGCATGGATGGGTATTCATAGGGTGAGTCACATGAGCATTGGCAGTGGAGTTCCTACCGTCACGGAGATGCGGGTGATTCCGATCGCGGGGCACGACGGCATGCTGTTGAACCTCAGTGGTGCGCACGGGCCGTTCTTCACCCGAAACCTGGTGATACTGAAGGACTCCGACGGCAACACCGGTGTTGGCGAGGTGCCTGGCGGCGCGCCGATCCAGCGCACGCTCCAGGATGCCAGGGCGATCGTCGAGGGCCGCAGCATCGGTGCGTACCACGCCGTGCTCACCGACATGCGTCGCGCGTTCGGTGACCGCGACGCCGGCGGCCGCGGTGCCCAGACCTTCGATCTGCGCGTGACCGTGCATGCGGTGACCGCGGTGGAGTCGGCCTTGCTCGACCTGCTCGGCCGACACCTCGGCGTGCCGGTTGCGGCGCTGCTCGGCGACGGCCAGCAGCGGGACCGCGTGCAGGCGCTGGGCTACCTGTTCTTCGTCGGTGACCGGACCAGGACCGACCTCGCCTACCGCTCGGCCTCAGACGAGGCCCCGGACGCCGACGACTGGCTCCGGATCCGTCACGACGAGGCGCTGACCCCCGACTCCGTCGTCCGCCTGGCCTTGGCGGCGCGCGAACGCTACGGCTTCCGCGACTTCAAGCTGAAGGGCGGCGTACTGCCCGCGCCCGACGAGGCCAAGGCGGTCATCGCGCTGGCCGACCAGTTCCCCGATGCGCGAATCACGTTGGACCCGAACGGCGGCTGGCTGCTCGCCGATGCGATCCGGACATGCCGCGAACTCACCGACGTGCTGGCGTACGCGGAGGATCCCGTCGGTCCGGAGGGTGGCTTCTCCGGCCGCGAGGTGATGGCCGAGTTCAAGCGGGCCACCGGCCTCCAGACCGCCACCAACATGATCGCCACCGACTGGCGCGAGCTGGGCCACGCCATCCGCAGCGGCGCCGTCGACATCCCGCTCGCCGATCCACACTTCTGGACGATGAGCGGTTCGGTGCGCGTCGCCCAGCTGTGCGACGCATGGGGATTGACCTGGGGCTCACACTCCAACAACCACTTCGACGTGTCGCTGGCGATGTTCACCCACGTCGCCGCTGCCGCTCCTGGCGCGATCACCGCGATCGACACCCATTGGATCTGGCAGGACGGTCAGCGCATCACGAAGCGACCGTACGAGATCGTCGACGGCTACCTCGACGTTCCGGACGCGCCGGGCCTGGGCGTCGAGATCGACGAGGACGCGGTGGCCGCCGCCCACGAGCTGTACCTGACCGAGGGGCTCGGCGTCCGCGACGATGCCGTCGCCATGCAGTACCTGATACCCGGCTGGACCTTCGACGGTAAACGACCCGCGTTGCAGCGGAATCCGAGCCCGTGAAGATCATCGTCGCCGACCGCAATCTGCTGCCGCACCGGGAGCGCTTCGAGGCGGCCCTGCCTGCCGATTCCAGGGTGTACTGGCGTGTCGGTTCCGACGTGGCCGCGGTACTGGACGACCTGCGCGATGCGGAGGTCTTCGTCGGTGGACGGTTCACCGCCGACATGGCAGCGGTGGCGGAGAAGCTGCGACTCGTGCACGCGGCGGGCGCGGGCACCGACCGCGTCGACTTCGACGCGCTACCCGATGACGTCCTGGTGGCCAACACCTTTCATCACGAGCGGTCGATCGCCGAGTACGTACTGGCCGCCGCCGTCATGTTGCGCCGCGACTTCCTCGCCCAGGATCGGTCGCTGCGCCATGGCGTGTGGGCGTCGTCGGTGTACGACGACGCAATCCCACAGTCGGGCACGCTGCGGGATGCGCGAGTCGGCTTCGTCGGATTCGGCCACATCGGCCAGTTCGCCTGGGAGATGTTCCGCGCCTTCGGTTCAGGAGGGGCTGCGGTCACCGGATCGGGCCGGGTGGACGCCAATCCGCACGGGCTGTCATGGGTCGCCGACGTGGCCCGCCTCGACGACCTGATGCGCGAGTCCGACGTCGTGGTGGTGTCCGCGCCGCTGACGCGGGCGACCGAGGGCATGATCGGCGCCGACCAACTGCGTGCGCTCGGCTGCGACGGCGTGCTGATCAACGTCGGCCGCGGACGGCTGGTCGACGAAGGGGCGCTGTTCGATGCGCTCAGCCACCGTGACATCCGCGCCGCGGCGGTCGACGTCTGGTATCGGTACCCCGCTGGGCCCGGCAAGACGACGCCCCCCGCCACGCTTCCGTTCGGCGAACTGACCAACGTCCTGATGACCCCGCACTCGTCGGGAATCACCACCGACACGTTCATCGGACGGGCAGACGACATCGCCGCCAACATCGACCGGCTTGCGCGCGGTGAGCCGCTGCGCAACATCGCCGCACGCTGAGCCGGCGGTCTTTGTACAGTTCGAAGCGATGACTCATTACCGCTACTGCGTGATCGGCGCGGGCATCGTCGGCCTCTCGACCGCGTATCACCTGCTGCTCGATGATCCCGAGGCCTCCGTCGTCGTGCTCGAGCGCGAGGACGCGGTCGCCAAGCACCAGACCGGACACAACAGTGGTGTCATCCACTCCGGCATCTACTACGACCCCGGCAGCCTGAAGGCAACGTTCAGCAAGGCGGGTGAGCGGGCCACCAAGGACTTCTGCACCGAGCACGGCATCGCCTTCGATGAATGCGGGAAGCTCATCGTCGCCACCGATGCGGCCGAGGTCCAGCGGATGGCGGCGCTCGAGGACCGCGCTGCGGTGAACGGCATCGAATGCCGGCGCGTAGGACCCGAGGAGTTGGCCGAACTCGAACCCAACGTCACCGGCCTTGGGGCCCTGCACCTGCCTCGCACGGGGATCGTGGACTACCGCGAGGTAGCGGCGATGCTTGGCCGGCTGATCGGTGACGCAGGCGCGGTGTTGCGGACCGGGACCAAGGTGGTCGCCATCACCGAGAACGCGGCGAGAGTGTCGGTCGCCACCGAGTCGGACACCGTGACCTGTGACCACCTCGTCGTATGCGGCGGGCTGCAGTCCGATCGGCTGGCCGAGCTCGCCGGGTTGGCCTCCGACGTGCAGATCGTCCCGTTCCGGGGCGAGTACTTCCGGCTGCCGTCCAGCAGGGCCGGCTTCGTCCGGCGGCTGATCTATCCCGTGCCGGATCCTGAGTTGCCGTTCCTTGGCGTGCATTTGAGCCCCACCATCAAGGGCGACATCACCGTCGGCCCGAGCGCCGTGCTCGGACTCGCCCGCGAGGGTTATCCGCGGTTCTCGGTCGACCTCCGCGACGCCGCCAGGATGGCGGCGTTTCCCGGTCTGTGGCGTGTCGCGCGGGCGAACGTCGGCGTGGGTTTCAAGGAGATCCGCAACTCACTGTTCAAGGGCAGCTACCTCGAGGAGTGCCGCAAGTACGCACCCGGACTCGACAGGTCGGATCTGTTGGCCTACCCGGCAGGCATCCGGGCGCAGGCCGTTCGCCGCGACGGAACGCTGCTGCACGACTTCGTCGTCGCGCAGACCGACCGCATGGTGCACGTGCTGAACTCGCCATCGCCCGCAGCCACCGCAGCGTTGCCCATCGGACGTCACCTTGCGGGGCTGGTCACCTGATTTCGCCGTCGACAGCGCCCGTGGTACCGATGACATAGTTGTAGCTGCAAAGACTTGGGGACGTCATACGACCAGCTGACCAAGGCTGCTAAAACCGTCCGATTATTAGCCAGACTCGCGTTGTGAGTTTCCTGTGCAATTGATTGTGAAATTGTCAGCAAAGTAAGTAGCCGCGCCCACGTGCATGCGCAGCATTTACCGGCTATGGTCTCTTGGGCCGCATGGCTCACCAGTTCGAAGTGTTGACGTCCAGACGATCCGACGACATCGCTGATTCGAATTCGACGACCGCGATACGGTAAGCAATTCGATTGCTGTGTCGTCGCGTTCTTCTGCGATTTCGTGTTTCGGCAAATGTTGACACGGCCTAAGCGCTCCGATCCGCGGCAGGAAACGGTTAGAGGACTTCACGTATGACCCAGAACGCGGCGGAAGCCACGAATGCGTCGAGCGGGCAATCCGCCAACCCGCCCAAGCGAATGCGGGCGCGCATCATCGGGCTCGACGGCGTCAGAGGATTACTGTGTCTTGCCGTTGCCATCACCCACGTCACCGGGCATTACTCCCCGAAGACCGCCGCGACCTGGCAAATGAACGTCTTCGGCTTCTCGCTGGTGTACTTCTTCGTGCTCAGCGGCTTCCTGCTGTATCTGCCGTACATCCGGAACGTCGTGCGTGACCGCTCGTCGGCCACGATGCCCGACGTACGCGATTACGTCGTCCATCGTTTCGCGAGAATCATGCCGGGTTACTTGGCCATCTTCTTGGTAGTCAATTTCGTTCTGCAGGCGTCCTACGTCGACAACCCGGCACTGCAGCCGGTCGGCACCGACGCCGGCACCGGAATGATCACCGATCCCTGGAAATTGCTCACGAATTTGACGCTGACGCAATCCTATTTCCCCGCGTTCATCCAAACCGGCATCAATCCGTCCTGGTCGTTGACGTTGGAGTACGCGTTCTATGCATCGTTGCCGCTGCTGGGTTGTCTGCTCTTTCGATTGCGCAAGCGCACATCCATGCGTCCCTACCTGATCGCCGCCATCGCGCCTGCCCTACTGCTGGCCATCGGCCTGATCGGTCGCGCGTTGATGCCGGTGGTCTTCGCACATGCAGGCACCACCGACTTCCTGCTGCTCAACTGGGGCCCGAACTGGGGGGCGGTGTACACCAAGAGCTTCCTGACCAACGCCGACAACTTCGCACTCGGCATGCTGGCCGCGCTCACGTTCGTGGCCATGGAACAAGGCGCACTGGCCGACCGCATCAGCAGGCGGGTGCGGACGCTCAGCGCGGTGGCGATCGTGCCGGTGCTGTTGGCGTCCGTAGCGCTGCTCGTCGTGGCGATCCAGTTCGTGACGTTCGGAGTCGGCGTGGTCGCCGCCGCGATGATCCTCGTCATCGTCGCACCGCTGGCCCGTGGACAGAAGACGAAACTTGCGACGTGGCTGGACGTCAAGCCCATCCGTTACGTCGGCGAGATCTCGCTGTCCGCCTACCTGTGGCATTTTCCGATGATCCTCGTGCTCGGGCGGTTTGGCTGGATGGCAGGCGACACCGGGCCAGGCATGGTGCGAAACATCTTGGTGCTTCTGACGGTAACCATCGCGGTGGCCAGCGTGACGTATTACGGGGTCGAGAAGCCTGCGATGAACTACGCCAAGCGCAGGCGCGCGAAGAAGAAGGTACTGCCGCACGACCCCACTCTGGTGCCTACCCCGCCGTTGTGATCCCGCGTGGACACGGCGTCCTAGATCGGCGTCAGGTAGCGCGGTGCGCACCAACCCTCGATGCCGGTGCCCATCTCGTTCATCACCTGGGCGACCTCGGTAGGTACGCGTCTGCGGAGTTGGGCGCTGAGGTTCCAGGACTGTCGGATGCGGCTCAGGCCTTCGGCCGCCAGCCTGCCGAACAGCCGCACCCGCGCCATGCCCCCGTCGAGGTGGATGTCGAACCGGGCCTCCGTGGGGGGCGCTCGCCGTCGATGAGGAAGCGGTGCCTGGTGTCGGGCTGCTGCACCCAGTCATTTCCCGCGTCGTGTCACCGGGACGTCTCCCACCCTCGCCCATCGTGCGCGCGGTGCCAGGCAGCAACAGGTTGTTTAGTGACCGTGGAACACGTTGGAACAGGCCGAGATTCGCCCGCCGTTCTCCAACGCGGCGAGATCCAGCGGCAGCCCGTCGGCGAAGCCCGGATCCAGCAGACCCTCACCGTGCACCCGGAATCGGGCGATCCCACCGTCGGGATACATCGACGGTCGGACATGGGACCAGCGCCGCACGGACTCGACCTCGAACGATTTGCGGGTGTCGCCGTTGACCGGGCTGCGGTCGACGATCGTCGTCCACTGGGTTTTGCCGACCAGTTCCTCGACCGACGGTCTCCCAACCGTCGTACACCTGGCCCTCGTGGCCGAACGTCGCGGGTCGGAACTCGGCAGGCGCCGGCTTGATCAGGTTCACCATCTCGGCGAACAGATCGGCGTTGGCCCACAGCACCGCGCCACCGGAGGACCTTGCCGCCAGGTCGAATAGCGACAGGAAGGGAATTGTGCCCGGTTTCGCGCGGAAGGGGTGCTGCTCACCCGGACGAGCCTGGGCGAGCACGGCGTTCCTACCAGTTCTGGAAGCCGCCCTCGGGCCCCAACATGCGCTCAAGGCGGGTCCGGTTGATCTTGGCGAGCTCGTTGCGGATCACCTTGCGCTCGGTCTCGACGTCGTTGTGCATCCGATCGGACACCGTCCCCAGTACATCCGCTGCGGTCAGGCCTCCGACGAACATGACGAAGCCGAACCCGAACCGGTCGGCATACCCCCGGGCGGCGGCGGCGAGTCGGGTCATCACCTCGGCGTCGTCGTCCCAGATCGCGCACTGCTCGGCGTGCGACTTCTCACTCCGGGGTCGACGGCCGACGTCGGGGCAGGCGTCGAGAATCTGGTCGACGGTCGCCTCCGAAAGCGCGAACAACAGCGCATCGGCGCTCCGGAACAGGGCGTCATGGTTGTCGTAGGCACGGCCACCGGCCAGGTCACGGGCCATGATGAAGCTGTTGCAGCATTCGTAGAGCGCATGCACCGCTCGGCGTTCGGGCAGCGCGTTGAACGCGTCCAGCCCGAGTCCCTGATGCAACAGCACACCGCCATGATCGAAGGCCGATGCCACGATCGCGTTACTGCGTGTTACGGCCGTGATAAATCAGGATCTGAGTCTCTTCGCGCAAGCGCTCATCGGGATCTGAGTCTCTTCGCGCAAGCGCTCATCGGGATCTGAGTCTCTTCGCGCAAGCGCTCATCGGGATCTGATCAGTGCCCCGTGGACTTGAACCGCTCGATCGACCGCAGCACCTCGGCCTCCGCCTCCGCGCGGCCTGTCCAGTCGGCGGCCTTGACGAACTTGTTCGGCTCCAGGTCCTTGTAGTGCACGAAGAAGTGCTTGATCGCCTCGAGTTCGAACGACGGCACGTCGCCGAGTTCGTTGATGTGGTCCCAGCGCACGTCGCCCGCGGGCACGCAGAGCACCTTGTCGTCGCCGCCCGCCTCGTCGGTCATCTGGAACATCGCGACCGGACGCGCCTCGACGATGGCGCCGGGGAACACCGACTCCGGCAGCAGGACCAGCGCGTCCAGCGGATCGCCGTCCTCGCCGAGGGTGTTCTCGATGAACCCGTAGTCGGCTGGGTAGCCCATCGACGTGTAGAGGTAGCGGTCGAGCTTGACCCGGCCCGTCTCGTGATCCACCTCGTACTTGTTGCGCGAACCCTTCGGGATCTCGATGACGACGTCGAACTCCACCGCCGCGGCTCCTTCACGTCTAACTGGGGGTCGTCGGGCGACGACGCGGGCTCCACCCTAGACGAGCGATATCCTGCCTTCAGGGCCGCTCTCGGCAGCCCATCGATCCCAGGAGACTCATGCGGCCCGCTCGGTGGCGTCGATCCACACACGTGGTGATTGGTGTCGCGGTGCTGCTCGTCGTCGCAGGTGTGGTCGCCGTGGCAGGCCTGTTGACCTCGGGCGGCCCTCCCACCAGCGAGGCCAAGGCCGTCACGCCCCAGCCCGCACTGGCGACGGTCGAACCCGGGGTCACCCCGCTGGCCGACTCGGCTCCCAAGCCGACGCCCGACCGGCTCACCGCCACCCTCGCGCCGTTCGTCGCGGACCCGAACCTTGGCGCCTTCACCGGCCGCGTCACCGACGCGTCGACAGGGGCGCAACTGTGGGCCCAGGGTGCCGGCATGCCGATGCAGCCCGCCTCCGTCAACAAGGTGCTCACCACCGCCGCTGCGCTGCTCACGCTCGACCGCGACGCGCGCCTGACCACCACGGTGCTCACCGATCCGGACACGCCGGGCCTGATCATCCTCAAGGGCGGTGGAGACCCCACGCTGTCAGCGGCCGCGCCGTCCAAGCCGACGTGGTACCGCGACGCCGCCCGGATCAGCGACCTGGCCGACCAGGTGCGTAGCGCGGGTCTGGCCGTCACGGCCGTCCAGGTCGATGCGAGCGCCTTCAGCGGGCCGACCATGGCACCGGGGTGGGATCCGCTGGACATCGAGAACGGTGACATCGCGCCGATGGAGTCGGTGATGCTCGACGGCGGCCGCACCCAACCCGTCAGCGTCGACTCGCGGCGGTCCAATACGCCCGCGCTCGACGCCGGCCGCGCCCTTGCCGCGTCGTTCGGGGTGGATCCCGCGTCCGTCACCTTCGCGCGCACACCCGTGGGCGGGGCGAAACAGGTCGCGTCGGTGCAGTCGCCACCGCTGCTCGAGCGGCTGCGGGAGATGATGAACGACTCGGACAACGTGATGGCCGAGTCGATCGGTCGTGAGGTCGCCGCCGCGAAGGAGCGCCAGCAGAGCTTCACCGGCGGCGTGCAGGCCGTGCTCGGCCAGCTCAAAGGCGCCGGGATCGACACCACGGGCGCGGCGCTCGTCGACTCCAGCGGGTTGTCGGTCGACGACAGGCTGACCGCAGAGACGCTCGACGAGGTGGTCAACGCCGCCACGGGCGGCAAGGAGCCCGACCTGCGCCCGCTGGTGGACCTGTTGCCCATCGCAGGGGGCAGTGGCACGCTGTCCAACCGCTACCTCGACACCGATGCAGGCCGCGCCGCGATGGGCTTCCTACGCGCCAAGACCGGCTCACTGACCGGGACGAACACGCTGGTCGGCTTCGTCACCGATGCCAGCGGCCGCGTCTTGACGTTTGCGTTCATGTCCAACAACGCGGGCCCCACGGGACGCACCGCGATCGATGCGCTCGCCGCGACCCTGCGCTCCTGCGGGTGTGGCCCGTGAGCACGTCGAAGACGCCGACCGTCGGGCGCACCGTCGACTGGGGCTTCGCGGCCACCGTCGGCACCAAGCTGGTGCGGCCCGCCCCGCCCGCCACCGACTACACCCGGCGCCAGGCCATCGACCAGCTCTCGGAGAGCTCCCGCCGGGCCGAGCTGCCGGTGCGCGACGTCACCGGGCTGAACGAAGGTGCGGCCGTGGCGGATGCCCGCGTGATCGATCGCGGTGAATGGGTCCGGGCCGCAACCGAATCGATGCGCGTGATGACCGGTGGCGAAGAGGGCACGTCGAGCGGTTTCATCTCGGGCCGCATCACAGGCGCACAGACGGGCGCCGTGCTGGCGTTCATCTCGTCGGGCATCCTGGGCCAATACGATCCGTTCGCTCCTCCCAGGGGGCAGGAGCGCAGCGACTCGGGGGATCGGTCCAGGGGGCAGGAGCGCAGCGACTCGGGGGATCGGTCCAGGGGGCAGGAGCGCAGCGACTCGGGGAATCGGTCAGGCGGCGGTGAACTGCTGCTGGTGTACCCCAACGTGATTGCGGTCGAGCGTCAACTTCGCGTCTCGCCTGCCGACTTCCGGTTGTGGGTCTGCCTGCACGAGGTCACGCACCGGGTTCAGTTCAAGGCCAATCCGTGGCTGGCCGATCACATGGCCCAATCGCTGGCCGTGCTCACCGACGACGCGAACCAGGAGGTGAGGCAGGTCGTCGGCAGGCTGGGGGAGCTGGTGCGCAGCCGTCGCAACGGCACCGGAAACGGTTCTGCCGAACCGAATTCCGAAGGCGTGATCGGCATCTTGCGGGCAATTCAGTCGGAGCCCCAGCGCAAGGCGCTCGATCAGTTGTTGGTGTTGGGCACGCTGTTGGAGGGGCATGCCGAGCACGTGATGGACGCCGTCGGGCCCGCCGTGGTGCCGTCGGTGGCCACCATCCGGCGCAGGTTCAACGAGCGGCGCCAGCGCAAGCAATCGCCGTTGCAACGCGTGATCCGCTCCTTGCTCGGCTTCGATGCCAAACTCAACCAGTACACCCGCGGCAAGGCGTTCGTCGACCACGTGGTGGCAGAAGTGGGCATGGCGCGCTTCAACACCGTCTGGTCGAGTCCCGAAACCCTGCCGCTGCCAACGGAAGTCGACGAGCCACGACGATGGATCGACCGGGTCCTCTAGCGACGCTGCGAAGGGCCGTCGCCTCCGTTGCCCGTGTCCACCTGCCCGACGAGGGGCGATGGTGCGTCGCGTTGTCGGGTGGCGCCGACTCCCTGGCGCTTGCCGCCGTCGCGGCAGGGTTGCGTCCCACGACGGCCTTGATCGTCGACCACGGGCTGCAGACAGAATCGGGACGCGTGGCCGCCGCTGCGCGGGACCGGGCATTGAGTCTGGGTTGCGTTGACGCCCAAGTGCTTTCCGTCGAGGTGGGTTCGGCGGGCGGCCCCGAGGCCGCCGCACGCTCGGCGCGCTACGCGGTGTTGGACGCGGCGCGCGACAGCGCACCGGTGCTGCTCGGGCATACGCTCGACGATCAGGCCGAGACGGTGTTGCTCGGCCTCGGCCGCGGCTCTGGTGCCAGGTCGATCGCAGGCATGCGGCCATGGGATCCGCCGTGGTGTCGGCCCCTGCTGGAAGTGCGGCGGGCACTCACCCACGCCGCATGCGCCGAGCTCGGCCTGACACCGTGGCACGACCCGCACAACGCCGACCCACGGTTCACCCGCCCGCGACTACGCGCCGAAGTGCTTCCGCTCATGGAGGAAGTACTCGGCGGCGGGGTGGCCGAGGCGCTGGCGAGGACCGCCGCCGCGTTGCGGGAGGACACCGATGCCCTCGACGACGACGCGGCGGAGGCGTCGGCGGCGGTGGCAACCGAGGGCGGAATCGTCACGTCGCGGCTGGCCGAACTACCCACCGCGGTCCGGCGCCGGGTGATCAGGAGCTGGTTGCTGACCGTCGGAGCGCGGGGCCTCACCGACGTCCAGATCCGCGCCGTCGACCGCCTCGTCACCGACTGGCATGGTCAGGGCGGGGTGGCGGTCGGCTCCCCGTGGCGCAACGAGCGGTTGTTCGCGGGTCGTCGTGCCGGCGTGTTGACCACGTACCGGGAGCCGGTTTGAGTGAGCCGGTTCGCACTCCGCTTTGGCCGCGGACGCGCCGACGTGGCACGCTGTTGCCGTGCCTGCAGATTCTGCCGACGAGCTGTACCCGGGTGACATCAAGTCGGTGCTGCTCTCCCAGGATGAGATCCAGACTCGCGTTGGCGAACTGGGTCGACTGGTCGCCGACAACTATCGCGACGCCGTCGCAGAGAATGGGCAGGACCTCCTGCTGGTGACGGTGCTCAAGGGCGCGGTCATGTTCGTCACCGACCTGGCCCGCGCGATCGCGCTGCCCACGCAACTGGAATTCATGGCCGTCAGCTCGTACGGCTCGTCGACGTCGTCATCGGGTGTCGTGCGCATCCTCAAGGACCTCGACCGCGACATCAACGACCGCGACGTGCTCATCGTCGAGGACATCGTCGACTCGGGCCTGACGCTGTCGTGGTTGCTTCGCAACCTCGCGACGCGGCATCCGCGGTCGCTGCGGGTGTGCGCCCTGTTGCGCAAGCTCGACGCGTTGCGCGCCGACGTCGACATCGAATACGTCGGATTCGACATCCCCAACGAGTTCGTGGTGGGCTACGGCTTGGACTACGCCGAGCGCTACCGCGACCTGCCCTTCATCGGCACGCTCGACCCCAAGGTCTACGAGCAGGACTGACCCGGGGTCGGAGCGGCCCGGGTTCAGCCCAGTTCCCAGGCGACGGTGACCGAGAAGCCGACCGTCTGCTGGCCTGGTGACAGCGGCACCGGCTCGGCCATCGCTGCGCGCGGCATCGGGCATCGGCACCGGCGGCGTCGACCCGGCGACCTCCGAGATCGTCAGCACCTTGCCTAGGCTGAGCCCGGACAACTGGGCGTACTGCTCGGCGCGGTCCTTGGCGTCGTTGAACGCGCGGGCGCGGGCGTCCTTCACCAACTGCGAATCGTCCTCGATCGAGTAGTTCACCGAGTTGATCCGGGTGGCATCACCGCCGGTGCTGACGATCAGCGCCAGCGCCTGCGACGCCGAGTCCAGCTTGCGGATCTTCACCGAGATCGAGTTGCTCGCCCGGTAGCCGACGATGTTGTTGTTGTTGTCGCCGAACTGCGGCTGCAGGCTGACCTGGGTGGTGCTGATGTCCTTGCGGTCGATGCCCGAGCCGACCAGCGCGTCGATCACCGCCTGCTGGCGCCCGCTGGTCTGGTTCATCGCGGTCGTGACGTCTGGGGCGAGGAACTCGATCGAGACGTCGGTGGTCAACGTGTCCGGGGTGCCCTGCACCTCACCCTGGCCGACCACGGTCACCTGTCGCGGTGCGGTCTCCGGGCCGGTCGCAACGGGTCCCGACGACGAATCGCACGCCGAGAGAGCCACCACCGCCAGTCCCACCACGGCGATGACGAGCAGGCGGGCAGGCATCTTCGTGGGCAGGGCGAAGGGCATACAGGCACCCTACAGATTCGGCAGAACCAGGATCTTGCAATGCCTGTCGGGATCGGACAGGTCGTCGAACGCCTCCGTCTCGACCGCGCCGGTGATCACGGGCCCACCTCGCCATCGGCGATCGACCGCAGCGAGGCGGCGAACTCGGCCGGGTCGTAGCCGAACACGAACTGCACCGAGATCTGCTTGGCGATGCCGAGGAACGGCCGGAACGCGTCGGGCTGCATGCAGACCCCCGCGACGACGAGCCGGGTGCCCCGCGGCGCCCTGCGCAACACGTCGTCGATGACACCGGGGGCGCCGACCGCCTCGAAGACGACGGCCGGTGAGGTGCTCTCGAACGGTGAACCGTCGGCCGGGTCGATCGTCCGGTGCGTTCCAAGGGTCATGGCCATTTCCCGGCGCTTCGCCGAGAAATCCGATGCCACAATGGTTTCGGTTCCGCGCCCCTTGAGCGCGGCGATGATGGCGATGCCGATGGGACCGCAGCCGATCACCAACGCCGTCTCGCCGCGGATGATGGCGGACTTGTTCACCGCATGCAGGCCGACGGCACGATCCGTTCGGCGTAACCGCCGAGCGTGCCCATGAACACGTCGGCCCCGAGGTCTACCCCAGCACGGTGGAGGGCATGCCCTCCAGCTGCGCACTGGCCGCGAGCATTTCGGCACCGTCCGCGGCGAAGTGCAGATCCGACCCGCAGATCGCGCACGCCTTGACGGCGACTAGCACCTGGCCCGGCCCAGGCACCGGTTCTGGCAGATCGTCGCGGTACACCATGCGTCCACCACGCAGTACCGACCCGCGCATCAGTCGCTCGCCGCGGTCTGCCTCGCCGTGGCCCGTTGCTCGTCGGTGTGTTCGGTGATCGCGTTCACGATGGCCTCACCGGCCCGGCCCAGCAGCTGGTTGCGCATGCCCCTGGCCCATTCGTGTGACGCCTGCGGCGCGGTGAGCTGACCCTTGAAGTGCGGCATCACCTCTCGCGCGAAGAGGTCGTAGGAATGGTAGGTCGCGGCGGGTGACGCCCAGTCGTGGCCGAGCAGCAGGAGGGTGCCGAATCCGCCGGACCGGTCGAGCAAATCCTGGATGTAGGCCACCGCGTCAGCCGACGTGCCGATGCAGCAATTGCCCTTGCTCGCATAGTCTTCGACGAACTGCCGCGGCGTCTGAGCGCCCTCGACCTCGTTGTTGAGCGGCACGAAGCCCGCGGCGCCGAAGTAGTTCGCGAAGTCCTGCAGCCCGTAGGTGCAGTCGTCGATGGCCTGGTCGCGGCTGTCGGCCAGGTGGATGATGCCGAGCACCCGCCAGTCCTTGCGGTCCGGTTCGTCGCGCCCCGACTTGGCGGCCTGCTGGCTGACCACGTCCCAGGTGGTCTCCAGCGCGGCATAGCCGCCGGGCACCGACATCGACAGCGAAAGCAGCGATGTGCCGAGCGTCCCGGCCAGGCGCGGCCCGGATGGGGACACCATTGCAGCCGTGGAGATCTCGGGATACGGCCAGGTGTAGGGCCGGACGTGGAGTGCGGCGTCGCGCAGGGTGAACCAGTCCGTCTCGCGGTTGATCCGTTCGTCGGGGCCGGCCCGGAAGAGCGCCAGGATGGCTTCGAGCGACTCCTGCATCATCGGCCGCTGCCGCACCGGGTCGATGCCCATCATGTAGGCGTCGGACGGCAGCGCCCCAGGGCCGGCGCCGAACATCACCCGCCCACGCGTGAGGTGGTCCAGCAACACCCACCGGTCGGCCACCATCAACGGATGGTGATAGGGCAACGACACCACGCCGGTGCCCAACCGGATGTGCCTGGTGCGCTCAGCGGCCGCCGCGATGAACACCTCGGGGCAGGCGATCAACTCGTATCCGCCGGAGTGATGCTCCCCGAACCAGGCCTCGTCGAACCCGAGGCGGTCCAGCGCCTCGACCCGATCCATGTCGTATTGCAGTGCGTGGGTGGGAGATTGGCCGACCGGATGAAACGGCGTGATGAACACCCCGAAGTTCAACCGACCGTCGGCCTGCTTGCCGTTCGACGTGCTCACTTCACCTGCGATTCGGCAAGGAACTCCAGGAGGGCCGCATTGACCTCGTCCGGTCGCTCCTGCTGAATCCAGTGCCCGGCGCCGTCGATCAGGACCTGGCGGTAGTCGCCGGCCACCACCTCCGTCGCGCGCTCCGGCGACATGAAGCCGAGCACCGGGTCGGCGGTTCCGGCGATGAACAACGCAGGCGCGGTGATGGTGGCTGCGGGCGGCGACGCCATGTGTTCCCAGTTGCGATCCATGTTGCGGTACCAGTTCAACGGCCCGGTGAAGCCGTTGCGGGTGAATTCGTCGACGTACCGGCCGAATTCGTCGGCGCTGATCCAGTCCGGCAGGCCGCCGGGCTCGGGCAGGCGATCGATGAAGCCCTCCGGCCCGGGCGCGAACATCCGCTGCGCGGCGTCGACGTCGTCGGCGGTCGAACCGTTCAGCAACCGCCGCATCGTCGTCGCCGGATCATGGGCGAGTTCGGCATCGGCAACGCCCGGCTGCTGGAAGTACAGGATGTAGAAGAAGTCGTCTCCGAACCTCTGCCGGAACGTCGCGCTGGGTGGCTGCAGGGAGCGGGGTGCCGGCGGCACGCTCAGTCCGGCCACCGCGGCCACCCGGTCGGGGTACAGCAGCGGGAACGTCCACGCCACGATCGCGCCCCAGTCGTGCCCGACGATCGTCGCGTTGTCGGCGCCGACGTCGTCCAGCAGGCCGGCGATGTCGGCGGTCAGCGCGGCGATGCCGTAGTCCTCGACGGCGGCCGGTTTCGTGGAGCCGCCGTAGCCACGCTGATCGGGGGCCAGCACGTGATGGCCGGCGTCGGCCAGCGCCGGGATCTGGTGCCGCCAGGAGTAGGCCAGCTCGGGGAAGCCGTGGGCGAGCACCACCACCGGCGCCCCGCGATCACCGGCCTCGGTCACCCGCAGTTGCACGCCGTTGGTGTCGACTAACCGTTCGGTCGAGGTGATCATGGGTTCAGACAAGCACAGCCGTCGGTGCGGTTTCTAGGACGAGTCCGAGCCGGTGTCGGAGAAGTCGGCGGATCGCCAAGGCACCATCGGGAACTGTGGGTCGTTGGTGTAGCGGTAGCCTGAACTGACCCAACTGCGCGTATCGGAAGGACCTGGCCAACGTATTCACCGCTGGCCGACGACAACGATGAACCGAAAGAACGTCATCCGCACCCTGACCGCTGTAGCGGTCGTGCTCTTGCTGGGTTGGTCCTTCTTCTACTTCAGTGATGACACGCGCGGCTACAAACCCGTCGACACCTCGGTGGCGATGGGCCAGATCAACGCCGACAACGTCAAGAGCGCACAGATCGACGACCGCGAACAACAGGTCAGGCTCGACCTGAAGAGCGCCAACGGCGATACCGAGAACAGCGACAAGGTCATCGCGAAGTACCCGACGGGGTACGCGGTGCAGTTGTTCGACGCGCTGAGCGCCAAGAACGCGAAGACCAACACGGTGGTCAACCAGGGCAGCGTGCTTGGCTCGCTGCTCATCTACCTGCTGCCCCTGCTGCTCCTCGTCGGGCTGTTCGTGATGTTCTCCCGCATGCAGTCCGGCGGCCGGATGGGCTTCGGCTTTGGCAAGTCGAAGGCCAAACAGCTGAACAAGGACTTGCCCAAGACCACGTTCGCCGACGTCGCAGGTGTCGACGAGGCGGTCGAGGAGCTCTACGAGATCAAGGACTTCCTGCAGAACCCGGCGCGGTATCAGGCGCTCGGCGCCAAGATTCCCAAGGGCGTGCTGCTCTACGGTCCGCCGGGAACGGGCAAGACGCTGCTCGCCCGCGCCGTGGCAGGCGAGGCAGGCGTGCCGTTCTTCACCATCTCGGGCTCGGACTTCGTCGAGATGTTCGTCGGCGTCGGCGCCTCGCGCGTCCGGGACATGTTCGAGCAGGCCAAGCAGAACAGCCCCTGCATCATCTTCGTCGACGAGATCGACGCCGTCGGCCGCCAGCGCGGGGCCGGTCTCGGTGGTGGGCACGACGAACGCGAGCAGACCCTGAACCAGTTGCTGGTCGAGATGGACGGCTTCGGCGAACGCCAGGGCGTGATCCTCATCGCCGCCACCAACCGGCCCGACATCCTCGACCCGGCACTGTTGCGGCCCGGCCGCTTCGACCGCCAGATCCCGGTGTCCAACCCCGACATCGCCGGGCGCCGCGCGGTGCTGCGCGTGCACTCGCAGGGTAAGCCGATCGCCCCCGACGCCGACCTCGACGGCCTGGCCAAGCGCACCGTCGGAATGTCCGGCGCGGACCTGGCCAACGTCATCAACGAGGCTGCACTGCTCACTGCCCGCGAGAACGGCACCGTGATCACCGGCGCCGCGCTCGAGGAGGCGGTGGACCGCGTGGTCGGTGGTCCGCGCCGCAAGGGCCGCATCATCAGCGAGCACGAGAAGAAGATCACCGCGTACCACGAGGGCGGCCACACGCTGGCGGCGTGGGCGATGCCCGACATCGAGCCGATCTACAAGGTGACGATCCTGGCGCGCGGACGCACCGGCGGCCACGCCGTCGCGGTGCCGGAGGACGACAAGGGTCTGATGACCCGCTCCGAGATGATCGCGCGCCTGGTGTTCGCCATGGGCGGACGCGCGGCCGAGGAGTTGGTGTTCCGCGAGCCGACGACCGGGGCGGTGTCCGACATCGATCAGGCCACCAAGATCGCCCGTGCGATGGTGACGGAGTACGGCATGAGCTCCAAGCTCGGCGCGGTGAAGTACGGCTCCGAGCACGGCGATCCGTTCCTGGGCCGCACCATGGGCAACCAGGCCGACTATTCGCACGAGGTCGCGCAGATCATCGACGACGAGGTGCGCAAGCTGATCGAGGCCGCGCACACCGAGGCGTGGGAGATCCTCACCGAGTACCGCGACGTGCTGGACATCCTCGCCGGCGAGCTGTTGGAGAAGGAGACGCTGCACCGCGTCGAACTCCAGGCGATCTTCGGCGACGTGAAGAAGCGCCCGCGGCTCACCATGTTCGACGACTTCGGTGGCCGGGTGCCGTCCGACAAGCCGCCGATCAAGACGCCCGGCGAGCTGGCGATCGAGCGCGGCGAGGAATGGCCCAAGCCGACGCCGGAGCCGGCGTTCAAGACGGCGATCGCCGCCGCAACCAAGGCCGCCGAGGCGGCGGCGCGGCACAGCAACGGTTCCAACGGTGTCGGGCGGCAACGGCTCTCCGGTCAACGGCAAGGGCGCACACGCCAACGGCGCGCCAGGCAACGGCCCGACGCAGCCCGACTACGGCGCCCCCGCGGGCTGGCACGCACCCGGCTGGCCGCCACCCCACGGCGGTCAACAGCCGCAGGGCTACTGGTATCCGCCGCCCCCGCCGCCTCCGACGGGTTGGCAGCAGCCGCATCCGGGGCCGAATGTCGGCGCCGGCGCGCCTCCGCAGCAGGGGCAGCCCTACCCGCCCTATCAGCCTTACCCGCAGCCGGGGCAGCACGTCCCGCAGGGTGGCGCCCCCGCGCCAACCCCGCACGACGAACAAAGTCACGGTGACCGGTCCGATGATCGGCGTAATCCGCCGCCCCCTGGCTGACGCGAACGGAGCCACCAGATGACGCGGTCCGATCCGGCCACGCTCACCCTTCCCGAGTTCGACCAGGACCGCGCCGAGGCCGCCGTGCGGGAACTGCTGATCGCCATCGGGGAGGATCCTGAGCGCCAAGGGCTCATCGACACCCCGTCGCGGGTGGCCAGGGCGTACCGCGAGATGTTCGCCGGGCTGTACACCAATCCCGACGACGTGCTCAACACGACGTTCGATGAACAACACGACGAACTGGTGCTGGTGAAGGACATCCCGATGTACTCGACGTGCGAGCACCACCTGGTGGCCTTCCACGGTGTCGCGCACGTGGGCTACATCCCCGGGGCGGACGGCCGGGTCACGGGCTTGTCCAAGCTCGCCAGGGTCGTGGATCTGTACGCCAAGCGGCCGCAGGTGCAGGAGCGCCTCACCGGTCAGGTGGCCGATGCGATGATGCGCAAGCTCGATCCGCGCGGCGTGATCGTGGTCGTCGAGGCCGAACACCTCTGCATGGCGATGCGCGGCATTCGCAAGCCCGGCGCCAGCACGACCACCTCGGCTGTGCGCGGGCAGTTCAAGACCGACTCCACGCTGCGGGCCGAAGCGCTGGATCTCATCCTGCGGAAGTGAACCCGACGCGCACGCTGGTGATGGGAGTCGTCAACGTCACCGACGACTCCTTCTCCGACGGCGGTCTGTTCCTGGATCGCGACCGCGCCGTGGAGCACGGTCTGGCGCTTGCCGCACTCGGGGCGGCGATCATCGACGTCGGCGGCGAGTCCACCCGACCCGGTGCCACCCGCATCGACGCGGGCATCGAGACCGCCCGGGTGATACCGGTAATCAAAGCACTTGCCGGACAAGGCATCACGGTCAGCATCGATACGATGCACGCCGAGGTGGCACGGGCCGCGCTCGAGAACGGTGCCCGCATCGTCAACGACGTGTCCGGGGGCCTGGCCGATCCCGCCATGGCCCCACTGCTCGCCGAAGCCAAGGTGCCATGGGTGTTGATGCACTGGCGCTCGGTCGTGGCGGACCGGCCGCACCACGCACCCGAATACGCCGACGTCGTCACCGACGTCCGCACCGAACTCCTGCGCAGCGTCGACGCGGCAGTGGCGGCCGGGGTCGACCCGGCCAAGCTGATCATCGATCCAGGCCTTGGCTTCGCCAAGAACGCCGAACACAACTGGTCGCTGCTGCGGGCGCTTCCCGAATTCGTCGAGACCGGCATCCCGGTGCTGGTCGGGGCGTCTCGCAAGCGCTTCCTCGGCACCCTGCTCGCCGATCCCGACGGCGCGCCGCGGGACCCCGCAGGCCGGGAGACCGCCACCGCGGTGATCTCCGCGCTCGCCGCTCAGCACGGCGTCTGGGGCGTGCGCGTGCACGATGTCCAAGCGAGCGTCGACGCACTGAAGGTCGTGGAGGCATGGTCTTCCGGCGGGCAGGAGCGAAGCGACGGGGGGATCAGTTCCGGCGGGCAGGAGCGAAGCGACCGGGGGATCAGTTCCGGCGGGCAGGAGCGAAGCGACGGGGGAGAATTGAATGACTGGCCGAATTGAGTTGCGCGGCTTGACTGTTCGTGGCCACCACGGCGTCTTCGAGCACGAGCGCCGGGACGGGCAGGACTTCAAGGTCGACATCACGGTGTGGATCGATCTCGACAGGGCGGCGGCAAGCGACGACCTCGCCGACACTCTCGACTACGGCGCGCTGGCGCAGCGGGCGGCCGACGTCGTGGCGGGGCCGCCGCGGAATCTGATCGAGACGGTCGCAGGCGAGATCGCCGAGGGCGTGATGACAGACGAGCGTGTGCATGCGGCCGAGGTCGTCGTGCACAAGCCGAGCGCGCCGATCCCGTTGACGTTCGAAGACGTCGCCGTGGTGGCGAGGCGGTCGCGCCGTGGCGGCGTGACATGAGTCGAGTCGTGTTGTCGATCGGGTCCAACCTCGGCGACCGTCTGGCGCTACTTCAGTCCGTCGTCGGCGGGCTCGGTGCCGCGGTCCAATCGGTGTCACCGGTCTACGAGACCGACGCGTGGGGTGGCGTCGAACAGGGCCCGTTCCTCAACGCGATCCTCGTCGCCGACGACCCCGCCATGGACTGCCACGGCTGGCTGCGACGCGGCCAGGAACTCGAGAACGCCGCAGGCCGGGTCCGCGATCGCCGTTGGGGCCCTCGGACCCTTGACGTGGACTTGATCACCTGCCACGACGGGGGCCGCCGAGGTCCGGTCGGACGATGACGTGCTCACGCTGCCCCATCCCCTCGCGCACGAGCGCGCCTTCGTGCTGATCCCGTGGCTCGCCGTGGACGGCGGCGCGACGTTGACGGTCGACGGACGGCAGCGGCCCGTCGAGGAACTGCTCGAAGCCATCGACCATGCCGAGCGCGTCGGAGTGCGGCGCACCGACCTGGTGCTGGTCACCTGATGGGACCCACCCGCAAGCGTGACCTGACGGCCGCGACGGTGCTCGCCGCCGTCATCGGGTACGTCGTGGTGCTTGGGCTCTACCGGTGGTTCCCGCCGATCACGGTGCTGACCGGACTGTCTCTGCTCGCCGTCGCAGCGGCCGAGGCGGCGTGGGGTTTCTACATTCGGTCGAAGGTCAACGACGGCAAGATCGGCCCGGGTCCTGGGTGGCTTCATCCGCTCGCCGTAGCGCGTTCGGTCATGATCGCGAAGGCGTCGGCGTGGGTGGGCGCACTGGCCCTTGGCTGGTGGGTGGGAGTGCTGGTCTACCTCATCCCGCGCCGCGACGCGTTGCGCGTCGCGGGGGAGGACACGGCGGGCGCGGTGGTGGCCGCGGTGAGTGCGCTGGCGTTGGTGGTCGCGGCACTCTGGCTTCAGCATTGCTGCAAGTCGCCGCAGGAACCGCCCGACAACCCCGATGGGATACCCGAGTAGCTGAGGCCATCGCTGACAAGCCGAATCACCGCGGAGGTCGACACGCTGAGTGACCTGTGACCGGTACAGTCAGCCCATGACCGAACCGACCCGTGGAGTGCGCCCTCGGCGTGCTACCCGCAGGCCGGGCTGGGTTTTGCTGACGGCGTTGCTGGTGCTCGCAATCGTGGCCAGTTCTGCCCTGGTGTTCACCAATCGCGTGGAGTTACTGAAGCTTGCCGTAATCGTCGCGCTGTGGGCAGCGGTGGTAGCCGCGTTCGTGTCGTTCATCTACCGGCGCCAGTCCGACATGGATCAGGCCAAGGCTCGAGACCTCAAGTTTGTGTACGACTTGCAACTAGATCGCGAAATATCGGCGCGCCGCGAGTACGAACTCTCCGTCGAAACCCAACTCAGGCGCGAACTGTCGTCGGAGTTGCGTGCACAGGCCTCCGACGAAGTCGCGAGCCTGCGCGCCGAACTGGCTGCGCTGCGTGCCCACCTCGAGATCCTCTTCGACACGGACCTCCAGCATCGCCCCGCCATCGAGACCGAACGCACCAACGTGCACAATTTCCCTGACTGGTCGACGACGTCGGACCCAGCGCAGGAACGCGGTGACCGGGGGATCGGTCCCGGCCGGGTCATCAGCAGCCGGATCGACACCGAGGACCGGGACGACAGCGACCCCAACACCGAAGAGAGCCCCATCATCGACGTACCCGTCGAGCCTGAACTCCAGGAACCCTGGGAGGTGCCTGCCGATCCCGGCGGCGCACACCGCAGGGCGTCGGAGGCGGCCTCCGCGCAGGGCTGGCACCCCCAGCCGCCACCCGCCCCGATGCGCGGTCCGGAGCCACCGCCGCGTGAGCCGGCCGCCCGTCCGATGCCGCCACCCCCGCCACCCCCGCCACCCCCGCCGCCTGCGCAACCGCAACCGGTCGCGCAGGTGCAGTGGCAGGAGCCCGAGCGGCCGGGGCGACACACCACGGCCGGTGACTCGGAATGGCATCCGGCGCCCGCAGAGGGACAGTTCATACCCGCGGGTAATCCGGGGAGTAACTGGGTTGCCCCGGTGATCGACAACGGCTCGACCGCGTATCCGCCCCCGCCACCCCCGCCCGCGCCGCCACCCGTGCCGCAACCCGCGGTGACGTCCGAGCCGGTGGTGACTCCGGAGCCGGCTCCCGCGCCGGAGCCGGCACCCGAGCCCGAGCCGGCACCCGATCTCGAGCCGGCACCCGAGCCCGAGCCGGTGATGACGTCTGAGCCGGTGGTGACGCCCGAGCCGGCACCGACAGCGGCACCCGAGCCTGCGATGACACCACCACCGGCCGAGGTGCTGCGAGGCCGCCACTCCGGCTCAGGGGCGACCGCCGAGGAAACCGCGCGACGGGCACGGCACTCGGCGCCCGCCGACGTCGATCCCGGTCGTCGCCAGCACCCGACGCCGACCCTGGCCGCGCCGCCGCCCCCGCCACCGTCCGCACCGGAGCCCGCGGCTCCCACCGCAGAGGAGGCCGAAGGTGCGGCACGTCACCTCGAGTCCGACGAACCTGCACCTTCGGAGGGGCAGCACACCGGTGGCCAGCCACTATCCGAACTGTTGGCGCGTTTGCAGGTCAGTTCGACCGAAGGTGGCCGGCGCCGTCGTCGCGAGGAATGAGCTAATCTCGTCTCGGCCGTCCGGTACCCGTAACGCGGGACTGGAACAGAAACTCATGACGTCAGCGAGGTCGTCTGCGGTGGGGACCCCCAACGGATTCCGTCCGGCTCGGCTTGCGGTCGGCATCATTTCTGCCGGCCGGGTGGGTACGGCACTCGGTGTGGCACTCGAGCGTGCCGAACACGTCGTGGTTGCGTGCAGTGCCATCTCGCGGGCGTCGCGCCAACGCGCCGAACGTCGACTGCCGGACACCCCCGTGATGCCCGTCGACGAGGTCGCGAGCCGTGCGGATCTACTGTTGCTGGCCGTTCCCGACGCCGAACTCGCTGGCCTCGTCACCGGCCTCGCCGCCACCGGGTCGGTGCGGCCGGGCGTCATCGTCGCGCACACCTCCGGTGCCAACGGGGTCGCCGTACTGAACCCCCTGACCGAACGGGGCTGCGTTCCGCTGGCGATCCACCCCGCGATGACGTTCACCGGAGCCGACGAGGACATCGTCCGACTGTCCGAGGCGTGCTTCGGCGTCACCGCCGCCGACGAGATCGGGTACGCCATCGCCCAGTCGCTCGTGCTCGAGATCGGTGGCGAGCCGTTCCGGGTGCGCGAGGACGCCCGCCCGCTGTACCACGCCGCCCTGGCGCACGCCGGAAACCACGTGACCACCGTGGTCCTCGATGCCGTGGAGGCGCTGCGCGACGCGCTGTGGGGACAGGAGCTGCTCGGCCAGGAATTGGTCGGTGACGCGCCCGGCGGCATCGCCGAGCGGGTGATCGGTCCGTTGGCCCGGGCGTCGCTGGAGAACGCTCTGCAGCGCGGTCAGGGCGCCCTCACCGGACCGGTCGCGCGGGGTGACGCGGCGGCCGTCGTGGCCCACCTTCGGGCCCTGGCTGAAGTGGATCCTCAACTGGCGCAGGCGTATCGGGCCAATTCGCTGCGAACGGCGCAGCGGGCCCATGCCCCGGACGACGTGTTGGCCGCGCTCACCGAACCGTCGACGTCAGAGGGGCCGCCGTGACCGCGCCGCAAGTCACCGAAGTTCGCCGCCGGCGAACTCAACCGTCTATGCGCGCCCCCGGGACGTGGCCGACGTGTCACGGGCACTGCGGGCCACCGGACGCCGAATCATGTTGGTACCGACCATGGGCGCCCTGCACGAAGGCCACCTGGCACTGGTCCGCGCTGCCAAACTCGTGCCCGGCGCGGTCGTGGTGGTGTCGATCTTCGTCAACCCCCTGCAGTTCGGTGTGGGCGAGGACCTCGACGCCTATCCGCGCACGCTCGACGCGGACCTGGCCGTGCTGCGCGCCGAGGAGGTCGACATCGTGTTCGCGCCGTCCGCTGCGGACATGTATCCGCACGGCCAGCGAACCACCGTGTTGCCGGGACCGCTCGGCGCCGAGCTCGAAGGTGGTTCCCGGCCAACGCATTTCGCAGGAATGTTGACCGTGGTTCTCAAGCTGCTCCAGATCGTGCGCCCCGACCGGGCGTTCTTCGGCGAGAAGGATTACCAGCAGCTGGTGCTCGTCCGCCAGATGGTGGACGACCTGAACGTCGACACCAAGATCGTGGGCGTGCCGATCGTGCGTGAACCGGACGGCCTGGCGATGTCGTCGCGCAACCGGTACCTCGACGAGGTCGAGCGGGAGCAGGCGGGTGCACTGTCGGCAGCTCTGCTCGCAGGCATGTATGCCGCGTCGCGGGGCGCCGCCGAGGCGCTGGACGCCGCGCGTGCGGTGCTCGTCGAGGTGCCCGCGATCGACGTCGACTATCTCGAGGTCCGCGACCCGTGGCTGGGTCCGGCGCCGCGCGAGGGCGCGGCCCGGCTGCTGGTGGCGGCACGCCTTGGCCGGACCAGGCTCCTCGACAACATCTCGATCGACATCGGCGCATCGGCGGGCATCGACGGGCACTCCCGGGTCGAGTCGGAGCTGAGTCACGAATTACCTTGGAGGAATTGATGTTACGCACAGTCATCATCATCGTCGTCGACCTGATGTCTCCGCGGTAGCGCCGTGCTGCTGGCCATCGACGTTCGAAACACCCACACCGTCGTCGGACTGGTATCCGGCTCCGGTGATCACGCCAAGGTGGTGCACCACTGGCGGATCCGGACCGAACCCGAGGTCACCGCCGACGAACTCGCCCTCACCATCGACGGACTCATCGGCGACGACGCCGAGCGGCTGACCGGCGCCACCGGTCTGTCCACGGTGCCGTCGGTGCTGCACGAGATCCGCGTGATGCTCGAGCAGTACTGGCCCTCGGTGCCGCACGTGCTCATCGAACCCGGTGTGCGGACTGGGATTCCGCTGCTGGTCGACAATCCCAAGGAAGTCGGCGCCGACCGGATCGTCAACTGCCTTGCGGCATTCCAGCGATTCCATTCGGCGGCGATCGTCGTCGACTTCGGCTCGTCCATCTGCGTGGACGTCGTGTCGCGGAAGGGCGAGTTCCTCGGCGGTGCGATCGCCCCCGGCGTGCAGGTGTCGTCGGACGCCGCCGCCGCACGCTCGGCTGCGCTGCGTCGCGTCGAATTGACCCGGCCGCGGTCGGTCGTCGGCAAGAACACCGTCGAATGCATGCAGGCGGGCGCGGTGTTCGGCTTCGCGGGCCTGGTCGACGGCCTGGTGAACCGGATCCGCGATGACGTCGACGGCTTCGCGGGCGACGACGTCGTGGTGGTGGCCACCGGGCACACCGCGCCGTTGCTGCTGCCCGACCTGCGCACCGTCGCGCACTACGACGAGCACCTGACGCTCGACGGCCTGCGCCTGGTGTTCGAACGCAACCGCGACAATCACCGCGGCAAGCTCAAACAGCCTCACTGACGTTGGGACTTCGGCGTGCCGACCGGCGCTGGGCGCACACGGCGCTGGGCGCACGAAAGCACGCCGAAATCGCAAGAAGTGGACGACGGCTGCGTCGCCGCGGGTGAGGACGCCGGCAACAGCCCCCCTTTGACCTGGTGCGTCCTGTTGACGTGCGGCGCGCGCGGGAGAATCATGTGTTGCGTAGAACACATCGTGTTGCGCAATACGCAACAATCGGAGGATCACTTGGCTGCCCCCAAGGTCGTCGTCATCGGTGCGGGAATCGTCGGCGCGTCGCTGGCAGACGAGCTCACCGCGCGCGGCTGGACCGACGTCACCGTGCTCGACCGCGGCCCGTTGTTCACCACCGGCGGGTCGACGTCACACGCCCCGGGCCTGGTGTTCCAGACCAACCCGTCCAAGACCATGACCGAGTTCGCGAAGTACACCGTCGAGAAGTTCGGCGCACTCGCCCATTCCGGCGGCTGGGCGTTCAATCCCGTCGGTGGGCTCGAGGTCGCCTCCACCCCGGAGCGCTGGGCGGATCTGCACCGCAAGCCGGCTGGGCCCAGTCGTGGGGGATCGCCGGCGAACTGCTGACTGCTGGGCAGTGCGCCGAGATGCATCCGCTGCTTGGACGCCGACCGCATCCTCGGCGGATTCCACACTCCCACCGACGGTTTGGTGAAGGCGGTCCGCGCGGTCGAGGCGCAGGCGCAGTCGGCCATCGCCCGCGGAGCGAAGTTCCTGCCCCACACCGAGGTGCTCGGCATCGAGGACGACGGCAGGCGGGTCACCGGCGTCCGGACCGCTGACGGGGTCATCGCCGCCGACGTCGTCGTGTGCGCTGCGGGCTTCTGGGGCGCGCAGCTGGCCAAGCAGGTCGGCCTCGTCGTCCCGCTGGTGCCGATGGCGCACCAGTACGCGACCACCGGCCGGGTCGAGCCGCTCGTCGGCCGGAACACCGATCAGGCCGAGGCCGGGCTGCCCATCCTGCGCCATCAGGACCAGGACCTGTACTTCCGCGAACACGTCGACCGCATCGGCATCGGCTACTACGGGCACGAGCCGATGCCCGTCGACATGTCGACCCTGGCCGCCGACACCGCAGGCGAGCAGATGCCGTCGATGCTGCCGTTCACCGACGAGGACTTCGCCCCCGCGTGGCGCGAGTCGCGTGAAACTCCTTCCCGTCCTGACTGATTCGAAGATCGAACAGGGATTCAACGGGATCTTCTCGTTCACGCCGGACGGCTTCTCGATCATGGGGGAGCATCGCGAGCTGAGCGGCTTCTGGGTCGCCGAGGCGGTGTGGGTGACGCATTCGGCAGGCGTCGCCAAGGCCACCGCCGAGTGGATCATCGACGGCACCCCGGCCACCGACGTCCACGAATGCGACCTCTACCGCTTCGAAGACGTCGCCCGCAGCGACGAGTTCATCCTCACCACCAGCTCGCAGGCGTTCGTCGAGGTGTACGACATCATCCACCCGCACCAGTACCGCGAACGGCTGCGCGGGCTTCGGACCAGCCCGTTCTACCGCCGGCAGCAGGAACTCGGCGCGTTCTTCTTCGAGGGTGCCAGCTGGGAACGGCCCGCCTGGTACGAGGCGAACGCCGCACTGGCGCAACGACTCCGCGACGAGGGTCTGGCCTTCCCGGAACGCGACGAATGGTCGGCGAAGTTCTGGTCACCGATCTCGATCGCAGAGGCGCACTGGACCCGCGAGCACGTCGCCATGTACGACATGACCCCGCTGACCCGGTACGAGGTGGCGGGCAGCGGGGCGGTGGCACTGCTGCAGCGGCTCACCACCAACAACGTCGACAAGAGCGTCGGCTCCGTCACCTACACGATGTTGCTCGACGAAACCGGCGGCGTTCGAAGCGATCTCACCGTCGCCCGGCTGGCCGCCGACCGCTTCCAGGTCGGTGCCAACGGGCCGATGGACTTCGACTGGTTCACGCCGTCACCTCCCCGAGGACGGCAGCGTGACGGTACGTGACATCACCGGGGCGACGTGCTGCGTCGGCGTCTGGGGGCCCGCGGCACGCGACCTGGTTCAGCCGCTGTGCAACGACGATCTGTCGCACGAGGGTTTCAAGTACTTCCGCGCCCTTCGTACGTATCTCGGGTGCCATCCCGGTGACCATGATGCGGGTGTCCTACGTCGGCGAACTCGGCTGGGAGATCTACGCCGACGCCGCATACGGTGCGGCGCTGTGGGACCTGCTGTGGGCGGCCGGCGCAGGAGCACGACGTGATCGCTGCGGGCCGGATCGCGTTCAACAGCCTGCGGATCGAGAAGGCGCTACCGGTCCTGGGGGACCGACATGACCGCCGAGCACCTGCCCTCCGCGGCAGGCCTGGACTTCGCCGTCCGGATGACGAAGGACGACTTCATCGGCAAGGCCGCGCTGGAACAGGCGCCACCGCCGGAGAAGATCCTGCGCAGCATCGTCTTCCACGATCCGACTGCGGTGGTGCTCGGTAAGGAGCCGGTGTATCTCGTCGGCGGCAGGAGCGAAGCGACCGGGAATCGACACAGCCGTGACTGCGCCGGATACGTCACCAGCGCCGCCTACTCGACGACCGTCGGTCGCTGCATCGCCTATGCGTGGCTGCCCGCGGCCACCGTCCCCGGTGACGTCGTCGCGGTCGACTACCGGGGCAGCCGGTACGGCGCGACGGTCCATGCGGAGCCGGTGGTGGACCCGGAGATGTCCCGGATCAGGCGATGATCGGGGCGTACGACTTGGTCCCTTGACGTCGGCGAGATCCTCGCCGACCTCGCCGTCGACGGCGTGACAGACCATCCCATCTCCACGTTCGACCCGAAACGACTGGTGATCGCATGACCGGCAGCCTGCCGCCCGTCTTCGCCCACCCGCCGTGAATCCTCCGCCTGCGCTGCGCGCCACACTCGGTGGCGCCCACTACACCAGCGCGGACACGTTCGCGGCCGAGCAGGAGCACATCTTCGAGGAGATGTGGTTCTGTGCGGTACGGTCGGCCGATCTCGCGTCACCGGGACAGTTCAGGAACGTTCAGGTCGGCCGCGAGAGCGTACTGCTGCTGCGCGGTCGCGACGGGCTGTTGCGGGCGTTCCTGAACGTCTGCAGGCATCGGGGCGCGCGGTTGTGCACCGAGGCCGAGGGGCAGGTGAGGCGCAACCTGCGCTGCCCCTACCACTCCTGGACCTATGCGCTGGACGGCAAACTGGTCGCTGCGCCGAACATCGCGGCGCTGACCGACGACGCGGGCGCGCCGATCGACCGGTACCAGTACGGCCTGGTGCCGGTCGCACTCACAGAATGGCTTGGCTACGCCTGGGTCTGCCTGTCCGACTCCCCGCCACCGTTCGACGACGTGATCGCCGAGACCACCAGGACGCTCGATGACCCCGAAGCCATCAACCGGTACGGAATCGGTGGCCTCGACGTGGGCAGGCGAATCGTCTACGACGTGGCGGCGAACTGGAAGCTGATCGTCGAGAACTTCATGGAGTGCTACCACTGCTCCTCCATCCACCCCGAACTCGTCGGCGTCCTACCGGAGTTCTCGCGTGGCGTCGCCGCGCAGGCAAACGTCGGACTGGGAGCCGAATTCGGTTCGGAGGTCCGCGGATTCACCATTGACGGATCGCAGGGTTTCGAACGGTTGCCCGGCATCACCGACGACCAGGACCGTCGTTACTACGCCATCACCGTTAAGCCGACGGTGTTCATCAATCTGGTTCCCGACCACATCATCTTCCACCGGATGTACCCGATGTCGGTGGATCGCACGATCGTCGAGTGCGACTGGCTGTACACCGCGGAGGTACTGGCCTCTGGCCGAGACGTGGCCCGCTCGGTTGAGCTGTTCCACCGGGTCAACGAGCAGGACTTCGAGGCCTGTGAGCGAACACAACCCTCGATGTCGTCACGGGCGTACCGCAACGGCGGTGTACTCGTCCCTGCCGAACACCACATCGCGGAGTTCCACGAGTGGGTAGTGTCCCGTCTCGGCGAGTGAAGGGGTGGCCATGAACGGTGAGCCGGATCTCTACATCGGCGGGCAGTGGCGACACGCGTCCGACGGCGGGACGAGAGACGTCATCAATCCCGCCGACGGCAGCGTCGCCGCGATCGTCGACGAGGCGACCGCCGATGACGCCTGCGACGCCGTCGCCGCGGCGCGCTCGGCGTTCGACGACGGAGCATGGCCTGCGACCCCCGTCGGTGAGCGCGCTGCGCTGCTCGACCGGGTCGCCGACCTGCTGCAACGCGACAAGGAAGCCTTGTCCCGGCTGGAGACGAAGGACACCGGAAAGACGTTGCCCGAAAGCCGGATCGACATCGACGACGTCACGTCCGTGTTCCGGTACTACGCCAAGCTGGTCGGGGTGGAGTCCGACCGGCTGGTCGACGTCGGCGACCCCTCGGTGATCAGCCGCGTCGTCCGGGAGCCCATCGGCGTCTGCGTGCTCATCGCGCCATGGAACTACCCGCTGCTGCAGATGTCGTGGAAGGTGGCGCCCGCCCTCGGCGCGGGCTGCACGATGGTCGCCAAGCCCAGTGAGGTCACGCCGCTCTCCACGATCGCCTTCGTCCATCTTCTCGAGGAGGCCGGGGTGCCGGCAGGCGTGGTCAACCTGGTGCAGGGCAGCGGTGCGGTGCTCGGTGCCGCCCTGACCGACAACCCGTCGGTCGACTTCATCTCCTTCACCGGTGGGCTGGCGACGGGACGGACCATCGCGAAGGTGGCCGCCGAGCACGTGACGAAGGTCGCCGTCGAACTCGGCGGGAAGAATCCCCACATCGTGTTCGCCGACATCGGAACCGGAGATGCGTGGGACACCTCGGTCGACCAGGTGCTCACCGGGGTCTTCCTGCACTCCGGCCAGGTGTGCTCGGCAGGCACCCGGCTCATCGTCGAGGAGTCGATCGCCGACGACTTCGTCGCGGCACTGGTGACGCGCGCCGAGCGGATCCGCATGGGCGACGGAATGGATCCGGCGAGCGAAACCGGACCCCTGGTGTCCGAACAACACCGCGCAAAGGTGGAAGCGCATGTGGCGCTCGGCGATCTCGGAGGGCGCCCAGTTGCGCACCGGCGGATCGCGGCCGTCTGACCCTGCGCTGGACAAGGGCAGCTTCTATCTGCCGACGATCTTCGACCGGTGCGACCGCTCGATGGGGATCGTCCGGGAGGAAACCTTCGGACCGATCCTCACGGTGGAGCGATTCACCGAGGAGGCCGAGGCGATCAGTCTCGGGAATGACACGGAATACGGTCTCGCGGCGGGCGTTCGTACGTCCGACCCGGCGCGAGGCGAACGTGTGGTGCGCGCTCTGAGGCACGGCACGGTGTGGCTGAACGACTTCGGCTACTACACCGCGGCAGCGGAGTGGGGCGGATTCGGAAAGTCTGGTAACGGTCGCGAGCTCGGTCCCACGGGGCTTGCGGAGTACCAAGAGCTCAAACACATCTGGCACAACACCGCGCCGAAACCCGCAGGCTGGTTCAAGGGATGACCCGCTTGTCATCCAGCCCACCGCCGCGGCAAGCACTTCAGGGAGGACCACGTCATGGTTGTTGAAGCAGGTTCATCGGGAGTCGACAGCGGCGGCCTGGACGACTTCGGTTACAAGGAGTCTCTGGACCGCAGCATCGGCAAGTTCGCCAGCTTCGCCGCCGGCGTCAGCTACATATCGATCCTCACCGGCACCTTCCAGCTGTTCTACTTCGGTTTCGGTACGGCAGGTCCCGCCTACCTGTGGTCGTGGCCGATCGTGTTCGTCGGGCAGATGGCCGTAGCACTGTGCTTCATGGAGCTCGCGGCGAAGTATCCCGTGGCCGGCTCGGTCTACAACTGGTCGAAGAAGCTGGGCAGCAGGATCGTCGGGTGGTCGTCCGGTTGGCTGATGCTCACCGCGTCGATAGTCACGATCTCGGCGGTGGTGCTGGCCTACCAGCTCAACCTGCCGCGGCTGTGGAGCGGATTCCAGATCATCGGCGACGGCAGTGGCGAATACGACTTCGCCGCCAACGCCGTCGTCCTCGGCTCGATCCTGATCGCGTTCACGACGGTCATCAACGCCCTCGGCGTGAGGCTGATGGCGATGATCAACAGCGCGGGCGTCTTCATCGAACTCATCGCCGCCGTCCTCATTGCGATCATCCTGGCGGCAAGCACGACCCGCGGGCCGTCGGTGTTCTTCTCCGCCAACGGCTATGGGGCCGGCGAGAGCGGCGGCTTCCTCGGCGCATTCCTGATCGCGTCGCTCGCCTCGGGTTACGTGATGTACGGCTTCGACACCGCCAGCTCACTCGGCGAGGAGACGGTCGAGCCACGCCGCACGGCCCCGAAGGCGATCCTGCGGGCCATCCTCGCGTCGTTCGTGATCGGTGGCGCGATCCTGGTGTTCGCGGTGATGTCCGCACCGGATCTCAGCGATCCGAAGATCGGTGAGAGCAGCGGCGGCCTGCAGTACATCGTCGAGCAGGTGATGTGGGGCCCTCTTGGCAAGGTGTTCCTGGTCTGCATCGTCGTCGCCGTCACGGTCTGCACACTCGCCGTGCACACCGCCGCGATCCGACTGACCTTCGCGATGGCCCGCGACAACGCACTTCCGTTCGGGGAGAAGCTCGCCCGTGTCAATCCCAAGACACAGACGCCGATCATCCCCGCCATCGTCATCGGCCTGATCGCGATCATCATCCTGGTGATCAACATCGGTCAGCCCAAGATCTTCACGGTGCTGACGTCGATCGCGATCATCATGATCTACATGGCCTACCTGATGGTGACGGGCCCGATGCTCAAGAAGCGCTTTCAGGGCCAGTGGCCTCCTCCAGATCTCAAGGCGGACGGGTACTTCACCATGGGCAAGTGGGGCATGCTGGTCAACGTCGTCGCGGTCGTGTGGGGTATCGGGATGGCGCTGAACCTGGCCTGGCCGCGCGTCGCGGTGTACGGCGATCCCTGGTACAACACCTGGGGCGCGTTCGTCTACATCGGCGTCATCCTTGGCTTCGGCCTGCTCTGGTACGGCATCAAGGGCCGGCACCACATCGGGACGCTGGAGTCACACGCGGCAGTCACCAAAGCCGATGCCTGACACCGAATTCGATTATGTGATCGCCGGCGGCGGGACGGCCGGCTGCGTGCTGGCCGCCCGGCTGTCCGAGGACAAGGACGTCACGGTGTGCCTGGTCGAGGCAGGCCCGTCGGACGTCGGCGATTCCAACATCCTCCCGCTGTCGCAGTGGATGCACCTGCTGGACTCCGGCTACGACTGGGACTACCCGGTCGAACCGCAGGAACGTGGCAACAGCTTCATGCGGCACGCCCGCGCGAAGGTGCTCGGCGGATGTTCGTCCCACAATTCGTGCATCGCGTTCTGGCCACCCGCGGAGTGTCTGGACGAATGGGTCAAGATGGGCGCCACCGGGTGGAGTGCCGCCGAGATCCTGCCGCTGGTGAAGCGATTGGAGAGCAACGACGCACCGGGCGATCACGGCCACGACGGCCCCGTCCGCCTGCAGGACGTCCCGCCGAACGATCCCTGCGGCATCGCGGTGCTGGAGGCGGCGGCGCTGGCCGGGCTGCCGACGGTGGCCTTCAACCGCGGTGAGACGGTGCACAACGGCGCTGGCTGGTTCCAGATCAACGTGGGGGAGGACGGCTCCCGCATGTCGACCTCCCACGCCTACCTGCATCCCATCCTCGACACCCGGTCCAACCTCGAGGTGCGCACTGGGTGCTGGGTCTCCGAGATCCTGTTCGACGAGGCGAACGATGATTCATCCCGTCGCTCCGCTCGCCCCACTGCCACCGGTGTGCGCTATCAACGCCCCGACCTCACGGGGTACGACACCGTCTCCGCACGGCGTGAGGTCATCGTCACCGCTGGTTCGATCGACACACCGAAGTTGTTGATGCTCTCCGGAATCGGTCCCGCCGAGCATCTGAGGGAGATCGGGATCCCGGTCCGGGTCGACTCGCCGGGAGTCGGGTCCAATCTCGACGATCACGTCGAGGGCCTGGTCTTCTGGGAGGCGTCGAGGCCGATGGTCACGACCTCCACGCAGTGGTGGGAGATCGGCCTGTTCACCACGGTCGACGAGGGCACGGCCCAGCCCGACCTGATGATGCACTACGGCAGCGTGCCATTCGACATGAATACGCTGCGACGCGGTTACCCGACGACGGACAACGGGTTCTGCCTGACGCCCAACGTCACTCAGGGTAGGTCGCGTGGCACGGTCCGGTTGCGCAGCTTGGACTTTCGCGACCGGCCGAAGGTCGATCCGCGTTACTTCACCGATCCCGAAGGCTATGACGAACGGATCATGCTCACCGGGCTACGACTCGCCCGCACCATCGCCGAGCAGGCGCCACTGCGGGACTGGATCACCAGGGAACTCGCGCCGGGGCCCGACGCGACGACCGACGACGAGCTACTGGACTACGTCCACCAGACCCACAACACCGTCTACCACCCGGCGGCCACCGCCCGGATGGGATCGGCGACCGATCCGATGGCCGTGCTCGACCCGGAGCTTCGGGTGAAGGGCGTTTCGCGGCTGCGGGTGGTCGACGCATCGGCGATGCCCAAACTGCCAGCGGTCAATCCGAACATCACCGTGATGACCATGGCGGAGAAATGCGCGGACCTGATCCGGGGCACCTGAACCCGGACTCAACCTGTCGCTCGGGCGGCGACCTGGCATCGTTCCTCGGCGGGCACACGCCGTTCCAGTCGATGTCGCCCGGCGAGCTCGCGGAGTTGGCGGCGGGCACCTCGCTTGTCGAGTTTCCCGCTGGTGCGGTGGTGGCCGACTACGCGGTGCACGTGCCCGACGACGTCTGGATGGTCTGCACGGGGCAGGTCATCCTGCAGGCAAGTACCGACGGATCGTGCATCGACACCATCGATTCGGGTGGAATCTTCGGATACACGCCGCTGCTCACGGGTGGTGGGATGGAGTTCGTCGCGCGGGCCACCGAGCCGAGCACTCTGATCCGGTTGCCGGGTGAGCAGGTGCGCGCGCAGTTCGCCAAGCCGGCGGGGCTGGCCTTTCTGGCGTCCTCTGCGTGGGGCATCACGCCGGGCGACCGGGCGCCGCTGGTCCCGGTCGCCGACAGCAGGCCGGTCGGGGAGTTGGTGCACGGCGACGTCCTGCTGGTGTCGCCCGACGCCTCGGTGCGCGATGCCGTCGTCCAGATGACCGAACGCCATGTGTCCTACGCGCTGATCGCGCTTGACGACGGTGAAGTCGGCATCTTCACCGACCGCGATCTGCGGACACGCGTTGTGGCGGCGGGGCTGTCGGTGGCGGTGCCGATGAGCCGGGTGATGAGCGCGCCCGCGCGCCGCGTCAGCGCCGATCTGACGGCCGAGACCGTGCTGATGGAGATGCTCGAATGCGGCCTGCGGCACATGCCGGTGATGTCGACGCGTGGCGAGGTGATCGGCGTCCTGGAGGACGCCGATCTGCTCGCGGCGTCGGCCCGGCAGAGCTTCATGCTCCGCCGTTCCATCGGGTTGGCGGCCGATGCGACCGAACTGCAGGCGGCCGCACAGCGCGTCACGCACACTGCCATGGCGCTGTTCCGCAGCGGCACGAAGGCATCCGCGACGAGCGGCATCCTGTCCATCGTCGTCGACAGCGTGGTCCGAAGGGCGCTCGAGCTCGCACTCGCCGAAGGCTCAACCGAAGCGGGCACGCCGACGTCGGGATTCGCCTGGCTCACCTTGGGCAGCATCGCCCGCCGCGAGGCCATGCCGTCCTCCGACGTCGACAGCGCCCTGTCCTGGCGGGACGAACTATCTTCTTCCAGTGGGCAGCTGCGGGCGATGGCTCGACGCATCCACGCCATCCTCGACGGGTGTGGGCTGCCATCGGATAAGAATGGGGCGATCGCCTCGAGCCCGAATTTTGCCCGCGCGCAAAGTGATTGGGCCGCCGCGGCCAAGGGCTGGCTCGACGACCCGCTGATCGACAAGGGGCTGATCCTGTCGTCGCTGCTGCTCGACGGCAGGGTCGTGTGGGGCGATGCCGCGCTGCACACGGTGCCCGCGGCGTACCGCAGCATGCGCACCGAGCATCCGAATGCGCTGCGGCTGCAACTGCTCAACGCACTATCCGAACGCGTCCGCACCCGATCGCTGCGTGACGTACTGGCGCGGCGCGGCGGCACGTTCGATCTCAAGAGCCACGCGGTCACGCCGATCGTGAACCTGGCCCGCTGGGGTGGGCTGGCCGGGGACGTCACATCGGCGTCGACGCCCGCCCGTCTCTCGGCCGCCGCGGCCACCGGCGCGCTCACCGAGCGCGATGCGTCGATCCTCGGCGAGGTGTTCGTGATGCTGCAGCGCCTGCGGATGACGCATCAGTGTGAGCAACTGGCGGCAGGCCACAGCCCCGGCGACATCATCACGATGTCGGAGCTGTCCCCGCTGAACCGCAGCCAGCTCAACGACGGCCTGCGCGAGATCGCCGCAGTCCAGCGGCGGGTCGGGAACATCGGAATACCACCGTTATAGGGTCGGATCATCGTGACGAGGGGTGAGGACAGCGGGATCACCGAGCACGGCGGCCGATCCGCAGCAGTGCAGTCGGTGGACCGTGCTCTGCTGGTGATGGAGATCCTGGCGACACTCGGTCAGGCGGGCGTCACCGAGATCGCGGAGCAACTCGGCGTGCACAAATCCACGGTGTCCCGGATCATTTCGGTGCTGGAGGCCAGGGGCTACGTCGAGCAGTTCTCCGAGCGGGGCAAGTACCGGCTCGGCTTCGCCATCGCCCGGCTGGCGCGTTCGACGAGTGGACGGCTCGACCTGGTGAAGCAGAGCCAGGCCGCGTGTGACGCATTGGCCCTCGAGTCCGGTGAGACCACGAACCTCGCTGTCCTCGACGGCGACCGCATCGTGAACGTCGCCGAGGCCATCGGCCCCGCCGGGGTCGCGCTGCGCACCTGGATCGGACAGAGTTGCCCGGCCCATGCCACGTCGAGCGGCAAGGTACTGCTGGCAGCGCTCAGCGGCAGCGAGCTGCGCGAGCGCCTGGCCGTGCGCCTCGAGACCTTCACCGATGCGACGGTGACTGCGCGCTCCGATCTCGAAGTCGAACTGGGGACCGTTCGCGAACGTGGATGGGCAAAGGTCCGTGAGGAGCTCGAGGTGGGACTGAACGCCGTGGCAGCGCCCGTCTACGACGGCAGCGCCGAGGTAGTCGCCGCGCTGAGCGTCTCCGGGCCGTCCTACCGGCTGGGTGAAGAGGCGTTCGAGGGCATCGCGAAGCGCACCATCGCCGCGGCCGAGACCATCAGCAGGCGACTGGGGTGGGTCGAGCTGGGCGAATTCGACGCACCCACCGTCGCTGAGCGTACGAAAGCACGCCGAAACCCCTAGAAGACGCGGGCACGGCACGTCGGGACCAGCGCGCTTGGCTTTCATTTAAGCTGGCACCCCGTGACGTCAGCCGACGGCGGCCAAGGGCCGTCCACCTCAAAGCCGTCCACCGCGGCGCCAGCCGCCGAGGCCGACCTGCCCGAGCAGTTCCGGATCCGCCAAGCCAAGCGCGAGCGGTTGCTCGGCGACGGTAGGGACCCGTACCCCGTCGAAGTGGCCCGCACCCATTCCCTGGCCGAGATCCGCCTGGAGTACCCCGACCTGGCGGCGGGCACCGAGACGGGATGCCACGTCGGCGTCGCGGGCCGGGTGGTGTTCGCCCGCAACTCCGGAAAGCTCTGCTTTGCGACACTGCAGGAAGGGGACGGCACCCATCTGCAGGCGATGATCAGCTTCGACAAGGTCGGCGCCGAATCACTCGACGCGTGGAAGTCCGATGTCGACCTCGGCGACATCGTCTTCGTGCACGGCGAGGTGATCAGTTCGCGCCGCGGAGAATTGTCTGTGCTTGCCGATTCCTGGCAAATCGCTTCGAAGGCGCTGCGACCGCTTCCCGTCGCGCACAAGGAGATGAGCGAGGAATCGCGGGTGCGGCAGCGGTACGTCGACCTGATCGTGCGACCGGAGGCCAGGACCATCGCAAGGCAACGGATCGCCGTGGTGCGGGCCGTGCGTTCCGCACTGGAACGGAGAGGCTTCCTCGAAGTCGAAACTCCGATCCTGCAGACGCTCGCAGGCGGTGCGGCGGCGAGGCCATTCGTGACGCACTCCAATGCCCTCGATGCCGACCTGTTCCTTCGGATCGCACCGGAGTTGTTCCTCAAACGGTGCTTGGTCGGAGGTTTCGAGAAGGTCTTCGAGTTGAATCGCGTGTTTCGAAACGAGGGCGCTGATTCCACGCATTCACCGGAATTCGCGATGTTGGAGACATATCAGGCGTACGGAACCTACGACGATTCCGCGGTGGTGACGCGCGAGATAATTCAGGAGGTCGCCGACGAGGCGATTGGGACGCGAAACGTGCCACTGTCCGATGGCACTACCTACGATCTCGACGGAGAATGGGCCACCGTCGAAATGTATCCCTCGCTGTCGGAAGCACTTGGTGAGGAGATCACCCCCGACACACCTGCCGAGCACTTGTGGATCGATTGCGGACCGACTGGGCGTCGAGATCCCACGCGATCGCGGTTACGGACACGGAAAGCTCATCGAGGAACTTTGGGAGCACACCGTGGGGGCGACGCTGTGGGCGCCCACCTTCGTCCGTGACTTCCCCATCGAGACCACGCCTCTCACACGGTCGCACCGCAGTATTCGCGGCGTCACCGAGAAGTGGGATCTCTATGTGCGCCGGTTCGAGTTGGCCACCGGATATTCCGAACTCATCGATCCGGTGATTCAACGAGAAAGATTCGAAGCCCAGGCCCGTGCGGCTGCCGCAGGCGATGACGAGGCAATGGTTCTCGACGACGATTTCCTTGCCGCATTGGAGTATGGGATGCCGCCGACCACGGGAACGGGAATGGGTATCGACCGGTTGTTGATGGCCCTGACGGGCCTGTCGATTAGAGAGACTGTATTGTTCCCGATAGTACGACGGCACGGCGCCTGATCGACCAGATTTCATGGCTTGTTGAATGGTGTGCGTATCTATGTCAGCATTGTGGCGGGGGTTCGAGATCAATCGACCAGATTCCCAGGCAGAAGGGTCAGTGTGAGGTAATGGCAAAAAAAGTGACCGTCACCTTGGTCGATGATTTCGACGGGGAAGGCGCTGCCGACGAGACCGTCGAATTCTCGCTCGACGGCGTGAGCTACGAGATCGACCTTTCGTCGAAGAATGCCGCGAAGCTTCGAAACGAACTCAAGCATTGGGTGGAGGCGGGCCGCCGCGTCGGGGGCAGGCGCAGGGGCCGGTCTGCCGGTTCCGGACGTGGCAGAGCGTCCATCGACAGGGAGCAGAGTGCGGCCATCCGCGACTGGGCCCGCCGCAACGGCCACAACGTCTCCACCCGCGGGCGCATCCCTGCCGACGTCATCGACGCCTTTCACGCGGCAACGTAACCCGGCAACACATACCGGCGTTGCCAGAAATCCGGCCATCGGCGGCGGGTCGGAATGCGCGTTCGCTAGGGGCGAACTCATCGGGGCCCGCTGCGGAAACGTTTGGCGTCCGCTGGGCGTTGGAGTCTCGTAGCGCGGGTATTGGTCACGCCACGAGCCCTGGATCAGCCAGGGACAGGCAGGGCAACCCGGGCCGCCGCCCATTAGAGTGGACGGCAGGTGCAGAGCACGGCTCGCCGTGCAGGGCTAGTCCGCGAGCTGCGCTATCTATGGAGAGCAGGTAACCACCGATGTTCGAACGCTTCACAGACCGCGCTCGTCGCGTCGTCGTTCTGGCTCAAGAAGAAGCCAGGATGCTGAACCACAACTACATCGGCACCGAGCACATCCTCCTTGGACTCATTCACGAGGGCGAAGGCGTCGCGGCGAAGTCGCTGGAGTCGCTCGGCATCTCGCTGGAGGGCGTCCGCAGCCAGGTCGAGGAGATCATCGGCCAGGGCCAGCAGGCACCGTCCGGGCACATTCCCTTCACTCCGCGCGCCAAGAAGGTCCTGGAGCTGAGCCTGCGCGAGGCGCTGCAGCTCGGCCACAACTACATCGGCACGGAGCACATTCTGCTCGGCCTGATTCGTGAGGGTGAGGGCGTCGCCGCCCAGGTGCTGGTCAAGTTGGGCGCCGAGCTGACCCGCGTGCGTCAGCAGGTCATCCAGCTGCTGAGCGGCTACCAGGGCAAGGAGACCGCCGAGGCAGGCACCGGCGGCCGTGGCGGCGAGGCGGGCAACCCGTCGACGTCGCTGGTGCTCGACCAGTTCGGCCGCAACCTGACCGCCGCCGCGATGGAGGGCAAGCTCGACCCCGTCATCGGCCGCGAGAAGGAAATCGAGCGGGTCATGCAGGTGCTGAGCCGCCGCACCAAGAACAACCCGGTGCTGATCGGCGAGCCCGGCGTCGGCAAGACCGCCGTCGTCGAGGGCCTCGCGCAGGCCATCGTGCACGGCGACGTGCCGGAGACGCTGAAGGACAAGCAGCTGTACACCCTGGACCTCGGGTCGCTGGTGGCGGGCAGCCGCTACCGCGGTGACTTCGAGGAGCGCCTGAAGAAGGTGCTCAAGGAGATCAACACCCGCGGCGACATCATCCTGTTCATCGACGAGCTGCACACGCTCGTCGGCGCGGGTGCCGCCGAGGGCGCGATCGACGCCGCATCGATCCTCAAGCCCAAGCTGGCCCGTGGCGAGCTGCAGACCATCGGTGCCACGACACTCGACGAGTACCGCAAGTACATCGAGAAGGACGCCGCCCTGGAACGCCGCTTCCAGCCCGTCCAGGTCGGCGAGCCGACCGTCGAGCACACCATCGAGATCCTCAAGGGTCTGCGTGACCGCTACGAGGCACATCACCGCGTCTCGATCACCGACGGCGCCATCGCCGCCGCGGCCACGCTGGCCGACCGCTACATCAACGACCGGTTCCTCCCGGACAAGGCCATCGACCTGATCGACGAGGCCGGTGCCAGGATGCGGATCCGCCGCATGACCGCGCCGCCAGACCTGCGCGAGTTCGACGAGAAGATCGCCGATGCGCGCCGGGAGAAGGAGTCCGCGATCGACGCGCAGGACTTCGAGAAGGCCGCCAACCTTCGGGACCGGGAGAAGACCCTGGTCGCCCAACGCGCCGAGCGGGAGAAGCAGTGGCGCTCGGGCGATCTCGACGTCGTCGCAGAGGTTGACGACGAGCAGATCGCCGAGGTGCTCGGCAACTGGACCGGCATCCCCGTGTTCAAGTTGACCGAGGCCGAGACCACGCGTCTGCTGCGCATGGAGGATGAGCTGCACAAGCGGATCATCGGGCAGGAGGACGCGGTCAGGGCGGTCTCCAAGGCCATCCGTCGCACCCGCGCCGGCCTCAAGGATCCGAAGCGCCCGTCGGGCTCGTTCATCTTCGCAGGCCCGTCCGGCGTCGGTAAGACCGAGCTGTCCAAGGCGCTTGCCGAATTCCTGTTCGGTGATGACGACGCGCTCATCCAGATCGACATGGGCGAGTTCCACGACCGCTTCACCGCGTCGCGCCTGTTCGGTGCCCCTCCGGGGTACGTCGGCTACGAGGAGGGCGGCCAGCTCACCGAGAAGGTGCGGCGCAAGCCGTTCTCGGTCGTTCTGTTCGACGAGATCGAGAAGGCGCACCAGGAGATCTACAACAGCCTCCTGCAGGTGCTCGAAGACGGCCGTCTCACCGACGGTCAGGGTCGCACGGTCGACTTCAAGAACACCGTGCTGATCTTCACCTCGAACCTGGGCACGTCCGACATCAGCAAGGCCGTCGGACTCGGATTCACCCAGGGCGGTGGCGAGAACAACTACGAGCGGATGAAGCAAAAGGTCAACGACGAGCTGAAGAAACACTTCCGCCCGGAGTTCCTGAACCGCATCGATGACATCATCGTGTTCCACCAGCTGACACGCGAAGAGATCATCATGATGGTCGATCTGATGATCGGCCGGGTCGAGAAGCAGCTCAAGGCCAAGGACATGACCATGGAGCTGACGGGCAAGGCCAAGTCGCTGCTGGCCAAGCGCGGCTTCGATCCGGTGCTGGGCGCCCGGCCGTTGAGGCGGACCATCCAGCGTGAGATCGAGGACGCGTTGAGCGAGAAGATCCTGTTCGACGAGGTCGGACCGGGCCAGCTCGTCACGGTCGACGTGGACAACTGGGACGGCGAGAGCAACAACATCGAGGATGCGGTGTTCACGTTCGTCGGCAGCAAGCCCGTCACCGATGCCGCGGCCGACCCGGCCCTGGCAGGCGCGCCCGGTTCGGGCGCGGCGACGACGGCCACCGAGTAACCGCAGCACGCGCGAGGGCCCCCGACACGTCGGGGGCCCTTTGCGTTGCCTGCGACCGGTTCCCCCGACACGCGGTGGTGCCGCCGAAAACCGGTGGGTCGTGGTTACTCTCCCGGGACACCCGTCGATTCCGCTGAGAGGTCCGTCCATGCTGGTAGTCACCACCAACGACATCCCCGACTGGAAGATCCAGCACGTATGTGGCGAGGTCTTCGGGCTGACGGTTCGATCGCGAAATGCCTTTGCGCAGATGGGCGGCCACCTCACATCGCCGATGAGCGCTTGCGCGAAGAGCATTCGACGATGTTCGGCGGCGAACTACACGGGATGACGAAGAACCTCGCGGAGAGCCGCAACGAGGCCAAGTACACCGCCCAACAACTGGGCTACGGGGCCGGAGCCTAGACCGGCTGCTTAGAATGCTGCTGTAATCGATGGGCAGAGGAATCTGGTGAGAATCCAGAACGGTCGCGCCACTGTGAAAAGTCAGACCCGACGTCCATCACCACCCTGGATACGGGACGCGAATTCCCGAAAGGAATCAACATGACCACATCTGACGCACGCCGGAGCGCCGCTCCCGCCCTCGATCTGTCCGCTGCCAAGGCTGCGATCTGGCTGGCGGGGACCGCCTTCCTGGCGCTGCTGGTGCTGTACTTCGTCGGTATCGACCAGGGTGCAACCTCGGTCTTCGGCAGCGACACCCACGTGCACGAGTTCCTGCACGACGCTCGCCATCTCCTCGGCTTCCCCTGCCACTGACGCGACGAGCGCCCGGACCATGGAAAAGCAGATAATCGGGCGAGGCCTCTTGGCCGGCGCCCTGGCAGGCGTGCTCGCGTTCGTCTTCGCCAAGATCTTCACCGAGCCGATCATCGGCCGCTCGATCGACTTCGAGGACGGTGTCTCGGCCGCCCACGAGGCCATGGCCGGTGGAGGCGCCCACGAACACGGCGCAGAGGTGTTCACCCGCGGCGTGCAGGCCAACATCGGGGTTGGCATCGGGGTGCTCGCGTTCAGCGTGGCGATGGGCGCGTTGTTCGCAGTCGTGTACTGCGTGGCCTACGGCCGCGTCGGCAACGTCTCCGCCCGCACCCTTTCGGTCTTGGTCGCCGGGGGCATGCTGATCTCACTGTGGGTGGTGCCTGCGCTGAAGTACCCGCCGAATCCGCCAGCCACCAGCCTCACCGAGACCATCGAACAGCGCTCCCTGCTGTACCTGCTGATGGTCTTGCTGTCGGCGCTCCTGATGGTCGCCGCGGTCTACCTCGGTCGCCAGCTGAACGCGAAGCTGGGCGCCTGGAATGCGACGCTGACTGCGGCAGGTGCATACCTCGTCGCGGTGCTGATCGTGATGTTGGTACTGCCGACCATCAACGAGACGCCCGGCCCGATGCGCGACGACGCAGGCGACATCGTCTTCCCCGGCTTCCCGGCGGGAGACCTCTATGAATTCCGGCTGTACGGGCTGGCCACCCAGGTGGTCATCTGGGCGACCATCGGCCTCGTGTTCGGTGCGATGGCCGGCCGCCTGCTGGACGGGAGACGGCAGGACAGCGTTTCCCAGAGCGCACGAGCGTAGCGCGTCCCCGGGGCGGTGGCCGGTGTGAGTGAGGTCGTCCGGCTGACACTGGTGTCCCATGCGATGACGGACGCGATGGCGGCCGGACGATTTCCCACCGACGAGCCGCTCAACGCCGTTGGCCACCGGCAGGTGGACGCCACCGTTGATCTGGGACCGGTCGACGCGGCGGTGTGCGGACCCGAGAAGCGGACTCGGCAGACTGCCGAACTTCTCGGCGTGCGGGCGCAGACCGACCCGCGGCTGGCGGACCTGGACTGCGGCGCCTGGCGCGGGAACGTCCTTGGCGGGGTGCTGCCCGCCGACCTGGCCGTGTGGTTGACCGAACCCACGCAGGCGCCCCACGGCGGCGAGTCGGTGGTCGACCTGATCATCAGGACACGCGGCTGGCTGGACTCGTTTGCTGGCCGCCGCGGTCGGCTCGTCGCCGTGACCCACCCGTCGGTGATCCGTGCGGCGATCGTGGTTGTGCTCGATTCCCCGCCGAAGTCGTTCTGGCGCATCGACATCGGGCCGGCCAGTCGTACCGTGCTCCACCTTCGCGGACAAACCTGGACGTTGCGGTCGACGGGTTGACTCATCCGACGGGGATGAGTGCGAACGCCTGCTTGGCAATCGACAGCAGCCAGCCGGCCGCCGCCTGACTGCGGTAGCGCGGCCAGTTCAGCTGGAAGCTCACCACCCATGGTTGGCCGGTGCGGTCGACCGCGTACCAACTGAAGGTCAGATCACCCGGGAGGTTGCCCCCCTTGGCGCCGATGTAATTCCACTTCGACTGGTCGAGGTCGATGCCGGGGATCGCGGACAGGATGTCGCGGACCGGCGCGGCGGGCCCGACCGCGGCCGCCTGCAACGCGGCGTGCACCCGGCAGATGTCGGCGGCGCTGCCGTACCACTCGGCGCCGAACCCGGATGCGGGTGTGTGCGTGCGGTTCGGATCGGGTCGATACGGCCGGATGTTCGTCTGTTGCAGGAGACGGGCGCGGCCCGCCTGCGACGCCGTCTTCCACTGTTCCCGGACGTCGGGATTGCCCCATCCCACGGCGAACAGCTCGTGCGCGGTGGGGAACGGCGTCATGCTGGCGGGGTCGTGGTGGCCCGCCACCACGAGCGCCCGTTCGACGGCGCCCGGTCCGAGCCTGGCGATGAGCAGATCGGTGGCCATGTTGTCGCTGGCCGAGATCATCTCCTGGGCGGCCTTGCGTACCGACACCGTGGCGCCCGGGGCGAGTTCGTCGAGACCGGCCGAGCCGACGGCCTTGGCCTCCGCGGTGACGGTCAGCCGATCGTTCCAGTCAAGGGTTCCTGCGGTGACCGCGTCCGCAACCGCAAGCAGCACATACAGTTTGAAGATGGAGGCAAGCGGGAGCGAATCGTCGAGGTTGCTGCCCGCGATCGCCGTGCACTTGCCGTCGGTCACCTTCGATGCCTGATACGAGTAGCGGGCGCCAGACTTGGTCAGCTCCGTATCGATGTCGGCCCACTGGTGGATTGCGGGCGGCTGCAGCGTGACATCGAAGCGATCCACCAGGCCGCCGTCGTTGGTGCGCAGCGCGATGTCTTGAGCGACGCCATAGGAGTTGAGCACGTGGAGCGTCGCCTCACCCGCTCCGACGTCGATGCCGGTGACGCGGATCGGGCGGTCCCACCAGAGCCGGTCCATGGCGCCCGCGACGTCGTCGACGATGTCGGAGGCGGCCAGTGTGCGCACACCTACGGTTCCGATGGGCCAGTCGGAGTTGATCATGTCCATCGTTTGCTTGGCGCGTAGGCCCTGAGGGGTGTTGGTGTCGATGTGCGCGCCGTAGGCGGCATCGGCCGAAGGGGGACCCACCTTCGAGCAGCCGCAAGCCAGGGTGACGACGAGCGCGACGGCAACGGCCAATCCGGTCGCGCGGCGTCGCACCCGGCCCGCGCTATGCGTCGGCGCCGGTCCCCGCAAGACCGATCCCCAAGTCGCTACGCTCCTGCCCGCCGAACATCGATCCCCATGTCCCTACGGTGCTGCCCGCTGAACGTCCAACACAACGTCGAACTCCAGGAGCGACGCGCCGGTGGCCACCGGGTTGGCCCGCTGCCCGGCGTGCGCTTCGACGGCTGGGCCGGTGGCCCAGGCCTGGAACGCCTCCTCGGTCTCCCACTGCGTCACCACGAAGTAGCGAGTCTCGCCCTTGACGGGGCGCAGCAGTTGAAACCCCAGGAATCCTGGCTGGTTGTCGACGGCGTGTGCACGGTGCGCGAACCGCTTCTCCAACTCGGGTCCGGCGTCGGGCGGAACCTCGATCGCGTTGATCTTCACCACTGGCATGCGCATCAGGTTACCGCCCGGCGCGACACGCTCTGCGAGGCAGGATGGCGGCATGTGCACCGAACTGCTGACCAGCCGGGGCGGCCGCGGGCAGCCCACCGTGCTCGTCCACGGTCTGATGGGGCGGGGTAGCACCTGGGGGCGTCAGTTGCCGTGGCTGACCGGGTTCGGGCGCGTCTACACCTACGACGCGCCGTGGCATCGCGGCCACGACGTCGACGACCCACATCCGATCAGCACCGAGCGTTTCGTCGGCGATCTCGCCGACGCCGTTGCCGGTCTCGGCACGCCCGTCACGCTGGTCGGGCACTCGATGGGTGGCCTGCACGCGTGGTGTCTCGCGGCGGCGCGGCCCGAACTGGTGACGGCACTGGTGGTGGAGGACATGGCCCCAGACTTCCGCGGCCGCACGACGGGACCGTGGGAGCCGTGGTTGCATGCGCTACCCCTCGAGTTCGATTCTGCGCAGGGGGTTTTCGATGCGTTCGGCGCGGTGGCCGGGCAGTACTTCCTCGAGGCGTTCGACCGCACTGCGACGGGTTGGCGGCTGCACGGGCGGCCGGAACGCTGGATCGAGATCGCCGCGGAGTGGGGCAAGAGGGACTACTGGACCCAGTGGCGTTCGGTGCGTGCGCCGACGCTTCTCATCGAGGCGGGCAACTCCGTGACTCCACCGGGGCAGATGCGCGAAATGAAGAAGACCGGCCACCTGGCGACATATCTCCACGTGCCCGGTGCCGGTCATCTGGTTCACGACGATGCGCCGCGGGAATACCGCAGCGCCGTCGAGTCGTTCTTAGCGCCGTTCACCCTTCACGCCTGAGACGGGCCACACGGGGCTCCTCTCGAAGCGCGTACGGATGGCATCCAGATCGTGCTCGACCCGGTAGTCGTCACGGTCTTCGGCTATCCCGGCAAGGTAGTTGCGCATGGGGCGACCGCGGTGGGCGTTCCAACTCAGCGCGACGGCGACGGCGAACGGTGCGACGAGGATCAGGAAGGTAAGTAACACGTTCATGGCAGCAATTGTTCGATGAAAAATATTCCGCCAACAGTGGCAGAACTGACCGTGTGCGATAAGATGCTGCCATGATCAAGACTGTTTCGGCTCTGGTGCTGGACGGCCTCGCGGTCTTCGAATTCGGCGTCATCTGCGAGGTGTTCGGCATCGACCGGTCCGCCGACGGCGTACCGAACTTCGACTTCAAGATCTGCGGCCCAGAACCTGGGCGTCCGCTGCGCACCTCCGTGGGTGCGTCCATCACCCCAGATCACGGTCTCGACGCCCTGGTCGGCGCGGACCTGGTGGCGATCCCCGCAATCGCGGGCCCCTACCTGCCCGAGGCCCTTGACGCGATCCGGGCCGCCGCCGACGCAGGGGCGATCATCCTGACCGTCTGCTCGGGTGCGTTCGTCGCGGGCGCCGCCGGCTTGCTCGACGGCAGGCCCTGCACCACGCACTGGATGCACGCCGACGAACTCGCCAGGACTTATCCGACCGCGCAGGTGGACCGTAACGTGCTCTTCGTCGACGACGGCAACCTGATCACCAGCGCAGGCACCGCGGCGGGCATCGACGCCTGCCTGCACCTGGTCCGCCGGGAACTCGGCAGCGAGGTGACCAACAAGATCGCCCGCCGCATGGTCGTGCCGCCGCAGCGCGACGGCGGACAGCGCCAGTACATCGACCAGCCCATCCCGGTTCGCTGTTCGGAGGGCTTCGCGCCGCACCTGGACTGGATCCTGACCAATCTGGAGAAGCCGCACACCGTCGCAACCCTGTCGAGGAGGGCGAGCATGTCCGCCCGCACCTTCGCGCGCAGGTTCGTCGAGGAGACCGGCCGCACTCCGATGCAGTGGGTCACCGACCAACGTGTGCTCTACGCACGCAGGCTGCTCGAGGAGACCGACCTCGACATCGACCGCGTCGCAGACCGATCCGGCTTCGGCACCGCGACGCTGCTGCGCCACCACTTCCGCCGGGTCATCGGCGTCACGCCGTCGGACTACCGACGCCGGTTCGCCTGTGATGATTCTGCTTGCGCGGCAACGGCTTAGCCCCACTGCTCAGTCGTCAGGGCACGTGACGTCCACGTAGGCCGTGTTGAACTGGTTCGGCACGATCTGGTTACCGGCGGCATCGGTGTTCTCGTCTCGGATGCCGAGGCGCCCCCCGTCGGCGCTGCCGCCGCCGGGCCCGTCGCACCCACCGTCAGCGCGCTCAGGACGCCCAAGACTGCCGCGCCGGTGGTCGACTTCTTCATGTCCTTCGTCCCCTCGCGCCGATGAATGTCACCGGTTGATAGGGGAGTGGGTTACGGCGGAAGCCTGCGCAAGGCGGGGTCGCGCTCAACGGCGTAGACCCGCCAGCGACCGGGCACGCCCTTGAGATCGTGCTCGCCGCGGTCGGCAAAGGTCCTTCGGGATCCGGTGACGATCTCGCGCACCGTCGACGACACCAGGACCTCGCTCGGTCCCGCCAGCGCACTCACCCGCGCGCCGATGTGCACCGCCATGCCTGCGATGTCGTCGCCGCGCACCTCCACCTCGCCCGCATGAACTCCGACCCGCACCTCGATGCCAAGCGCGGCCACCGCGTCGACGATGGCCTCGGCGCAGTCGAGTGCGCCGCTGGGGCTGATGAAGGTCGCGACGAAGCCGTCCCCGGCGGTGTTCACCTCGAGCCCCTGGAACCGTGCGAGCTCGTGCCGGACGACGGCGTCGTGGTTGTCCAGCAGGTCGCGCCAGCGATCGTCGCCGAGAGTGGCGGCGCGGACGGTCGAGCCGACGATGTCGGTGAACAGGATGGTGATGAGTACCCGGTCGTCTTCCGCACCGCCGCGGACGCCGGTGACGAACTCCTCGACCTCCGCGAGGAGCAGATTGGTATCGCCGACCCAGTGCAGCGTGTCTTCACCGGGCAGCTCGACGTAGCGGGAGCCGAGAATGTGCTCGGCCAGGTAGCGGCCGTAATCGACCCCGACGAACGACGAGCCGGCGCGATGCAGGATCAGCGTCCGAGCGGTGATCTGGGGCAGCTTGGCGCGCACGTCGGCTTCGGTCAGCGCCTGGTTGGCCCTGCGCGCCATGCTCGGCGACGCGGCGTGGTGGCCCGCGGTGTCCCACCACGCCCGGAATGCGCGGTCGGTGGCGACCGACGGCGCTACGATCTTGAGGATGTCGAAGCCCTGCTCGACGGCGTCGGGCTCCATCGCGACGGTGGTGAACCGAGTGGCGCCGGTGGGTTGTGCACCGATGTCGTAGTCGGGCGCCCAGAGAACCCGGGCCGCGCCGTTGACGATCACCAGATTGCTGACCAGCTCGGGGTGGTCGGCGGCCAGCAACAGCGCGCTCACGGCGGTGAAGCCCGAGCCGAAGATCGTGGCGCCTTCGCAGCCGACCGCGTTCATCACCGTGACCGCGTCCTCCGCCCAGCACGACGGCGTGATGGTGTCGGCCGACCCGATGCGCGACGACATGCCCATCCCGCGCTGATCGAACCGGATCACCCGGCTGAACGACGCCAGCCGGCGGTAGAAGCGGTACATCGACGGCTCGTTGTCGATCGAGTCGATCGGGATGAACGGTCCTGGCATCACCACCAGATCGACCGGGCCGTCGCCCAGTACCTGATAGGCGATGTCGAGATCGCCGCGAGATGCGTAGTGGGTCCGGGGTGTCCCTGACGCGGGTACAGCCACGGCGCCAGGCTAGTTCACCAGGCCGACCGGCGGCCCTGGTTCGTCACCTTCGCCGCTCGATGGTCGGCTACTCCGCGGGGGCATCGTCACCTTCGCCAGCCAGAGCGAACAACCCCGCCGTCGTCTGTTCGACCAAGCCGTCGGTCAACAGCGAGTCCAACGCGCGGTCGCGTTGCGCCGTGTCCGACAGCCATGCCACGTCCAACTGCGCACGCGTGACAGGAGTCGCGTTGCCGCGCAACACATCCAGCAATCGGCCACGCACCTGGCGATCCGTGCCCGCGTAGCGCTGCGGCTTGCGCGCCTTGACGGTCGCGGCGGGGAAACCCGCGGACCGCCACGCGCACACACTCAGCGGACAGAGCCCGCAGCGCGGCGAGCGTGCCGTGCACACCGTCGCGCCGAGTTCCATCAACGCCACTGAAAAGCGCGGCGCGTCAAGCCCGTTCGGCAACAGCGCGGCGACGTCCGCGAGGTCACGGACGCCGGCCGGTGAATCGGCCCGACCGTGCACTGCCCTGGCGATCACCCGGCGCACGTTGGTGTCGACGACGGGAACGCGCTTGCCGTAGGCGAAGCACGCGACGGCGCGCGCCGTGTACGTGCCGATGCCCGGCAACGTCAACAGCGTCTCCACGTCGTCGGGCACCTCGTCGCCGTGTTCGGCCGCGATCACAATGGCGCACTCGTGCAGCCGTTTGGCGCGCCGCGGGTAGCCCAGCTTGCCCCAGGCCCGCAAGACGTCGGCGGCACCGGCGGCCGCCGTGGCCGAAGGCGTCGGCCACCGGGCCACCCAATCGCGCCAGATCGGCTCCACCCGCGCCACGGGCGTCTGCTGGAGCATGAACTCACTGACCAGGATCTGCCACGCGCTCACGCCTGGCCGTCGCCACGGCAGGTCCCGCTGTTCGCGCTGGTACCAGCTCAACAGCTCGGCCGCGTCGACCGTCACCGCGGGCTCCTGCACAATGACACCCATGCCGAACTCGAATCCAGTGAGCGCGTGGAAGGCACTCCGCGAGGGTAACGACCGGTTCGTCGCCGGCCAGCCCGAACACCCGAGCCAGAGCATCGAGCACCGAGCCAGCCTCGCCGATGGCCAGACACCTACTGCGGTGGTGTTCGGCTGCGCCGACAGCAGGGTCGCCGCCGAGATCATCTTCGATCAGGGCCTTGGCAACATGTTCGTGGTCCGCACGGCAGGCCATGTGATGGACGCGGCCGTGCTGGGATCCATCGAATATGCGGTGACCGTGCTCTCCGTCCCGCTGATCGTGGTGCTCGGCCATGACAGCTGCGGCGCCGTCAAGGCCACTCTCGCGGCGCTCGACGAAGGCGTGCTGCCCGGCGGCTACGTGCTCGACATCGTCGAGCGGGTCACCCCGTCGATCCTGTTGGGCCGTCATGACGGCCTGACCCGCGTCGATGAGTTCGAGGCCAGGCACGTCGTCGAGACGACCAAACAACTCGTCGGCCGGTCGAAGGTCGTCTCCGACGGAGTCGAATCGGGCACCCTGGCGATCGCCGGCCTCACCTATCAACTGGCCGACGGCCGGGTCCTGCTGCGCAAATCCGTAGGCGATATCGGCGAAGGCTGAGGCGCGACACGCCGAGCGGGGTCGAACGAGTGTGCGTGACCTGGCCTTACCGTGGACTCGTGCTGGATCTCGAACCGCATGGCCCGCTGCCCTCCCAGATCTACTGGCGACGGCGCGCGCTGGCGATCGGCATTGGGGTGGTCGTAGTGGCCATCGTCGCCGCCGTGGCGATCCTGGTGGTGAGCAACAGCACCGGCGACACCAAGGCCAATCAGTCTGCCGCGACCGCAACCGCCGCGCCGCCGAAGCCGCTGCCGGGTGAGAACCCGGAGGTCAAGACCCCGGTGCAGCCGCCGGCGCAACAGGCGCCCCCGCCGACTCCCACTCCGTCCGCTGCGGTGACGCCGCCTCCGGTGCTGCAGGAAGGCGACGACTGCCCAGATTCGACGCTCGCGGTGAAGGGCATCACCAGCCAACCCAACTTCGTCGTCGGCGATCAACCGAAGTTCACCATGGTCGTCACCAACATCGGGTTGGTCGCATGCAAGCGCGACGTCGGCGCAGCGGTGCTGGCGGCCTACGTGTACTCGTTGAACAACGACCGGCTGTGGTCGAACCTGGACTGCGCTCCGTCGAACGAGACCCTGGTCAAGACCTTCAACCCGGGCGAACAGGTCACCACCGAGGTGACCTGGACCGGAATGGGCTCGGCTCCGAACTGCCCGCTGCCCCGGCAGCCGATCGGGCCGGGTACCTACAACCTGGTGGTCCAACTGGGGAATCTGCGGTCCGCCGCGGTGCCGTTCATCCTCGCCGAGCCTGCGCCTGCCGGCGACGCGCCGCCGGAAGAGGGGGCACCGGCCCCGGCACCCGAGGGCGACGCGCCCGCTCCCGGCAACTGATTCAGCTCAGGCCAGCTGATCGGCGATGGTCGACTCGGCCAACTGAGACAGGCCCTCCCGGATGTGGCGGGCCCACATCGATCCGATGCCGTCCACGGACTGCAGGTCGCTCGCGCTGGCCGCCAGTACGCCCTGCAGCGATCCAAAGGACCGCACCAGCAGGTCGACGTGGGCGAACTGCAGTCGGGGGATGCCCGCCATCGCGCGATAACCACGGGAGCTCATTGCCGAATCCTGCGCCTCGAGCGTGGAGGGATATCCGAACACGCGTGCCAGCGCGGTGAAGTCGAGCAGTTCGTTGTCGGACAGCCCGTCGAGTTCGTCGAGAGTGGCCGTCACCTGCGTGGTGTCGGGCGGGTCGGGGTTGGCGTGATAGTCGCGAACGACGAGCTCACGGGCGGTGTCGTTGTCGCCGACGAGCTCTTCGAGCTGCAGTTTGAGCTGGCGTCCGTCGGTGCCGAGTTCGACGACGTCCGCGTCGATCTCAAGGCTGATCCGACGCACCATCTCGAGACGCTGTACGACCGTCATCACGTCACGCAGGGTCACGAAGTCCTCGATCTCCGCGGTGGACAACTGCCGGTTGACCTCGTCGAGCCGGGACTTGTAGCGCTCCAGCGTGGCGATGGTCTGGTTGGTGCGCGACAGGATGGTCGCCGAGTCGGGCACGACGTGCCGCTCGCCTGCGACGTACACCGTCACGATGCTCATCGAGTGGCTGACCGATATCACCGGATACCCGGTCTGCACGGCCGTGCGCTCGGCCGAGCGGTGCCTGGTGCCGGACTCGTCGGTGGGGATCGATGGGTCGGGCACCAGCTGGACGTTGGCCCGCAGGATCCTGGAGCCATCGGTGGAGAGCACAACGGCGCCGTCCATCTTCGACAGTTCGCGCAGCTTGGTGGGGGCGTACCGGACATCGAGCGAGAATCCACCGTCGCAGATGGCCTCCACACTGTCGTCGTAGCCGAGCACGATGAGCGCCCCCGTGCGGCCGCGCAGGATGCGTTCCAGGCCGTCGCGCAGCGCAGTGCCAGGGGCCAGCCGTCCCAGGGTCTCGCGCAGCGTAGGCCTGGATAGCTGCACCACGTTGCCATGCGCGGTCCTACCGCCCGGCTTCACGGCCATTTCTTCTCCTCGGATCGGCCGCCATTGTCCGCGATCTTGCGTAGAACCTGCAATGCCCCGGTGATGTTGTCCGCATTCATCACCTGCAGCCCGGCTGGTCCGGCAGGCACGCCGGGCGGTACCACGGCACACGTGAACCCCAGCCTGGCGGCCTCGGCGAGCCTCCGATCCATGCCGGTGACCCGGCGTAGATCGCCTGCCAGCCCCACTTCCCCGATCGCAACGGCCTTGGCGGGCATCGGCAGGTCGGCGTAGGCCGAGGCGATGGCCAGCGCGACCGCGAGGTCGGACGACGGGTCGGTCAGCCGCATGCCACCGACCGTCGACAGGTAGATGTCGTACGTGCCGACCGACAGGTGTGCCCGCTTCTCCAGCACGGCCGTGATCATCGCGGCCCGCGACGAGTCGATGCCGCTCACCGCACGCCGCGGCGACCCGGTGGACGCCGAACCGATCAGCGCCTGAACCTCGCCGATCATGGGGCGCTTGCCGTCCAGCGCGACCGTCACCGCTGTGCCCGACACCGGGGCGGGCCGTTGGTCCAGGAACAGTCCGGACGGGTCGGCAACACACTCGATTCCATTGTCGTGCAAGAGGAAGCAACCGACTTCGTCGGCCGCGCCGAATCGGTTCTTGACGCCGCGGACCATGCGAAGCGCCGACGAGCGATCGCCCTCGAAGTGCAGGACGACGTCGACGAGGTGCTCCAGCGAGCGGGGTCCGGCGATGGCGCCGTCCTTGGTGACGTGGCCGACGAGCAGCATCGCGATGCCGGTGGTCTTGGCGGCCATGGTGAGCGCCGTCGTCACCGCCCGCACCTGGGTGACGCCTCCGGTGACACCGTCGGTCTCGGCGGTGGACATGGTCTGCACCGAGTCGACCACGACGAGCGTGGGCTGGACCTCCTCGATGTGGCCAAGCGCGGTCTGAAGGTCGGATTCGGCCGCAAGGAACACCTCGTCGTGGGTGCAGCCGGTGCGCTCGGCCCGCAGCCGGATCTGGCCGGCCGACTCCTCACCCGACAGGTACAGCGCACGGCGTCCGGTCAGCGCCCAGCGGTGGGCGACCTCGAGCAGCAGCGTGGACTTCCCCACGCCGGGATCCCCGGCCAGAAGGGTCACGGAGCCGGGTACCAGGCCGCCGCCCAGCACGCGATCCAATTCGCTTATGCCGGTGTGGAAGTGGCGGGTGGCTCCGGGGTCGATCGAGCTGATGGGTACCGCGGGCGAGGTGGGTGTGACCGCGCGGCGACCGGGCGCAGAGCCGAGCGCGGTGAGCACCGCGACCTCGTTGACCGTGCCCCAGGTGCTGCAGTCTGGACAACGGCCCACCCACTTGGCGGCGACGTGCCCGCATTCCGAGCACCGAAACTGCGAACGCGCCTTGGAACCCGATCGAGCCACTCACCGACGGTATCCGTCGGCCCCGACAGGAACGCGCAGCGACTAGCCGTGACCGCCCGTGTCGCCCTCGGCCTCCACCGCGCCCTTGGTGTCGCGTCGCGGGGCTTCGCCCGCTGAGATGGGCACCGCCACGGTGGTCTGACCGGACCTCTCGAACGTGAACGTGAAGTCGTACGTCAGGCCATTGGTGATCTGCTTGTTCAGCGTGACCCCGGCTGCGGCGGTGTCGGCGCCCTCGCTGGCGTCCAGCGGGCTGGGCTGGCCATCGGGCGCGCCGATCACCAGCGTCCCGCCAGGCGGCAGCGTCGGGTTCCCGGTGACCGCCACCGTGCCGATGTCGGACGTGATGGACACCAGGCGATCGGGAGTCGTGGGTGACTCGTTGATTGCCACGAACAGCAGATCGGCTTTGCTGCCGGACGGCACGTAGTCGACGCTCTGCGGGGCACGGAGGTGGATGTTGCGCAGCGCCACCCCAGTGACGGGATCGCCAGCCACGGCGTTGGTGCCGTTCACCGCCGGCTCCTGGACGGCGGTCTGCGACAGCTGACCCGCGCCGCAGCCGGTGAGGACGACTGCTGCGGCCAGCCCGCAGGCGCTCAGGCCCGAGGTGACGGCGAAGGCGCGCGATCTTTGGCGGTTCACTCAAGCCTCCTGCTCGACCCACACGACGACCGTGCGTCGTCGGGTTCGACTATGCAGAGTAGTAGGTGGAGGTTGACCGCGGTAGCCGAGGGCGCCCCCCGGTCGAAACCGGTTCGGATGTGGCGCCGACGGCTCGTGCGTAGCACCCCGGCGGCCGCACGAAGGTGGCCCCGGAACGGGACGTGCGGGTTCGCTGGAGGAGACGCGCGTTGCATGGATCCGTCATGCTGTCAACCCCTAGTCTTCACCCATGGTGCCCCTGACCTGCATAGTTGTTCCACGCCTGTCTTAGCCCCGTGGTAACATAGAGCAGTGAAAGGGGCTCTAATCTGATGATTTTCAAGGTCGGAGACACCGTTGTCTATCCACATCACGGTGCCGCATTGATCGAGGCGATCGAAACCCGGACCATCAAGGGCGAGCAGCGGGAGTATCTCGTCCTCAAGGTCGCTCAGGGCGATCTCACCGTTCGAGTCCCTGCCGATAATGCAGAGTACGTCGGCGTCCGCGACGTGGTTGGCCAGGAGGGGCTTGACAAGGTCTTCCAGGTACTCCGCGCCCCGCACACCGAGGAGCCGACCAACTGGTCGCGCCGCTACAAGGCGAACCTCGAGAAGCTGGCGTCGGGTGACGTGAACAAGGTGGCCGAGGTCGTCCGCGACCTGTGGCGCCGTGATCAGGAACGTGGTCTGTCGGCGGGCGAGAAGCGGATGCTTGCGAAGGCTCGGCAGATCCTGGTCGGTGAATTGGCGCTGGCCGAGAACACCGACGACGAGAAGGCCGCCATCATCCTCGACGAGGTTCTGGCCGCCGCTTCCTGACGTGTCACGTCGGTGCGGCGATGAGCGCCTGCGTGAAGAGCAGTGAGCTTCCGCATCGGTCTTGGCACCGACGTACATCCCATCGAACCAGGGCGGCCGTGTCGGTTGCTGTGCCTGTCGTTTGACGATGCCGACGGCTGTGCCGGTCATTCCGACGGTGACGTCGCGGCCCACGCGTTGTGTGACGCGTTGCTCAGCGCCGCCGGCCTCGGCGATCTAGGCGAGGTGTTCGGCACCGGTCGCGACGAATGGGCTGGCGTCAGTGGCGCTGACATGCTGCGGCACGTGCATGCGCTGCTCGCCGCGGAGGGCTACCGGGTGGGCAACGCCGCGGTTCAGGTGATCGGCAACAGGCCCAAGGTCGGGCCGCGTCGCGCCGAGGCTCAGAAGGTGCTGTCCGGACTGCTGGACGCACCGGTGTCGGTATCGGCCACCACCACCGACGGCCTCGGTCTGACCGGCCGCGGGGAGGGTCTGGCGGCTATCGCCACCGCTCTCGTGATCGAGGATGTGGTTGGTGTTGACGGTTGAGCGCGAATAGGCCGGTAAGCTGGCCCGTCGTGACCGATCGCGGGGGCCGCCAAGGGGGCCTGAAACTACACGACACCATGACCGGTGGCGTGCGCGAGTTCGTTCCATTGCGCGACGGCCATGCGTCGATCTACCTGTGCGGGGCGACGGTCCAGGGGCTACCCCACATCGGCCACGTACGCAGCGGCGTCGCCTTCGACGTGTTGCGGCGCTGGCTGACCGCCAAGGGCTACGACGTGGCCTTCATCCGCAACGTCACCGACATCGACGACAAGATCCTCAACAAGGCCGCCGACGCGGGCAGGCCCTGGTGGGAGTGGGCAGCCACCTACGAACGGGCCTTCACCGAGGCGTACGACGCACTCGGCGTGCTGCCCCCGTCGGCCGAGCCCCGCGCCACGGGGCACATCACCCAGATGGTCGAGCTGATCCAGCGGCTGCTCGACGACGGGCATGCGTACACCGGCGGTGGGGACGTCTACTTCGACGTTCTGAGCTACCCCGAGTATGGCCAGTTGTCCGGCCACCGGATCGACGACGTGCACCAGGGCGAGGGCGTCGCGACCGGTAAGCGCGATCCGCGTGACTTCACGCTGTGGAAGGGCGCCAAGCCCGGTGAGCCGTCGTGGCCGACGCCGTGGGGCCCGGGCGGCCCGGCTGGCACACCGAATGCGTCGCGATGTGCGAGACCTACCTCGGCCCGGAGTTCGACATCCACGCAGGCGGCATGGACCTCGTATTCCCCCACCACGAGAACGAGATCGCCCAGGCCAAGGCCGCGGGCGACGGCTTCGCCAGGTACTGGCTGCACAACGGCTGGGTCACCATGGGCGGCGAGAAGATGAGCAAGTCGCTCGGCAACGTGCTGTCGATCCCCGCGGTGCTCGGCCGGGTCCGGCCTGCGGAACTGCGCTACTACCTGGGTAGTGCGCACTACCGGTCGATGCTGGAGTTCTCCGAGACCGCGCTGCAGGACGCCGTGAAGGCGTACACGGGCATCGAGGAGTTCCTGCACCGGGTGTGCAGCCGCGTCGGCACCGTGGTGCCCGGCGAGTGGACGGAGAAGTTCGGCGCCGCACTCGACGACGACCTCGCCGTGCCGATGGCGCTGGCCGAGGTGCACGCGGCGAGGGCAGAGGGCAACCGTGCTCTCGAATCGGGTGACCACGACACCGCGATGCTGCACGCGCGGTCGATCCGGGCCATGATGGCCATCCTCGGCTGCGATCCCCTCGATGAGCGCTGGGAGTCGCGCGACGAGACGTCGGCGGCGCTTGCCGCCGTCGACGTGATGGTGCAGTGGGCGCTGAGGCAGCGGCAGTCGGCGCGCGAACAGCGGGACTGGGCGCAGGCCGACGAGATTCGCGATCGGCTCAAAGACGCAGGAATCGACGTGACCGACACGGCCGACGGACCGCAGTGGGCGCTGCTGGACGGGAACACGAAGTAAATGGCAGGCAATTCGCAGCGCCGCGGCGCAGTGCGCAAGGACGGCAGCAAGAAGGGTCCCGTCGTCGGGTCGGGCGGTGTCCGCCGACGCGGGCTTGAGGGCAAGGGCGCAACGCCGCCCGCGCATCAACGACCCCACCACCCTGCCGCCAAGCGCGCCGCCAAGGCGGCCAAGCAGCAGCGTGGTCGGCAGCAGCGCAAGACCGACGAGACCGAGATCGTGCTCGGTCGCAACCCGGTGGTCGAGTGCCTGCGCGCCGGGGTGCCCGCCACCGCGCTCTACGTCGCGCTCGGCGCGGAGACCGACGAGCGGATGACCGAAGCGGTCGCCCGCGCAGCCGATTCCGGGATCGCCATCCTCGAGGTGCCGCGCATCGAACTGGACCGGATGAGCACCAACGGTCTGCATCAGGGCATCGCGCTGCAGGTGCCGCCATACGAGTACGCGCATCCTGACGATCTGTTGCGGGCGGCGAACCACGACGTCGCGCCCGCGCTGCTGGTGGCTTTGGACAACATCTCGGACCCGCGCAACCTCGGCGCGATCGTGCGCTCGGTCGGCGCGTTCGGTGGGCACGGGGTGGTGATCCCCCAGCGTCGGTCGGCGTCGGTGACCGCGGTCGCGTGGCGCACCAGCGCGGGTGCGGCCGCCCGTGTTCCGGTCGCCAGGGCCACCAACCTCAACCGCACGCTCAAGAGTTTCGGCGATGCAGGACTGCAGGTGGTCGGCCTGGACGCCGACGGCGACACCGTGCTCGACCAGATCGACGGCGCCGGGCCCATGGTCGTGGTCGTCGGCTCGGAGGGCAAGGGCCTCTCGCGCCTGGTGCGGGAGAACTGCGACGCGATCGTGTCGATTCCGATGGCGGGCCAGACGGAGTCGCTCAACGCGTCGGTGGCCGCGGGTGTCGTGCTGGCCGAGATCGCCCGCCAGCGTCGATCCTGAAACCCCTCCGGCACCCCGTCGGCTCCGAATCACTCGATGACGAGTGAAGGAGGCACCATGTTGGATCGGTTGCAGACGGTGATCGGGCAGGTCGTGGAATCGGTGTTGTCGATCGTGGGTGTCCGGGTAGGCACCGAGGAGCCCGGCTACACCTGCGAGCCGTTGACCGGCGGCGTGGAGATCCGCCGTTACGGGCCGCGGATTGCCGCCGAGACGATCGTCGACGATGACGAGGAGGCGGCGCGCAGCGAGGGCTTCCGGCGGCTGGCTCGCTACATCTTCGGCGCCAACCACCGCAAGGAACGGGTGGCGATGACCGCACCGGTCGCCCAGCAGCCCGGCGGCAACGGCAGCGCCAGGATCGCCATGACCGCGCCGGTGGCGCAATCGGCCGGTGCGGAAGCCGGTTGGCGGATCCGTTTCTACATGCCGTCGAAGTGGACGATGGACGAGCTCCCCACCCCCGACGACGACCGGGTCGCGCTGGTCGCGGTGCCCGCCGAGGCGGTCGCGGTGTTGCGGTTCAGCGGCGACCGCGGTGCGGGCGCCGTCGCCACGCGCACCGAGTGGCTGGCGCATGTCCTGCGCGCCACCGGTTTCGAGGCCACCGGAACGCCGACGGCGTGGTTCTACGATCCGCCGTGGACGCTGCCGTGCCTGCGCAGGAACGAGGTCGCGGTTCCGATCGACGCGGACTGATCAGACTCCGAACATCCGGATCCCGATCCAGAGGCCGAGCACGGACACCAGCAACGTGGCCGGTACCGTGCACAGCCCGACGCGGCTGAACTCGATGAATCGGGCCGGTAGACCTTCGCGGTGAACGACGCTGCGCCACAGCAGGTTCGACAACGAACCCGGGTAGGTCAAGTTGGGTCCCACGTTCACGCCGATCAGCACGGCCAGGACGGCGGCGGGACCGGCACCGGCGACGAGGGGCAGCAGCACCAGGACTGCGGGCAGGTTGTTGACGACGTTCGACAGCACCGCGGCGGCGACGGCGATGCCGAGCAGCGCGGGCAGCGTGGTGCCGGTGGGCAGCACCTCGCGCATCGCGTCGTCGAGGCCGTGCTCCATCACCGCCGTCACGACCACGCCCAGGCACAGCACGAACGCGAGAAACGGCACGTTGGCGGCGGCTGCGATCCCGGTGAGCGTGCTGCGTCGTCGCCTGAGGCTGCGTACGCCCAGCACCACGGCACCCGCGAGCGCCGCCCAGGCAGGTGACAGTCCGAGGAACGACGTGCCCGCGAATCCGGCCAGCGTCAGACCGAGTACGACGAGCACGAATACCGGCATGTCGGCCGGTGGCGGCGGCTCGGCGGGTTCGTGCCCGTCCGCGAGCTCGCGCCGGAAGAACAGCCGAAGCAGGAGGTATTCTGCCGCGATCGCCAGGAGCCATGGCGCCGCCATGACGGCGCTGAAGTGCGCGAAGGTGAGTCCGGCGGCGCTGAAGGCCAGCAGGTTGGTCAGGTTCGACACCGGTAGCAGCAGCGATGCGGTGTTGGCCAGGTGCGCGGTGGCGTAGGCGTGCGGCCGGGACGGGATGTCAAGCGTTCGCGCCGTCGCCAGCACCACCGGCGTCAGCAGCACGACGGTCGCGTCCAGGCTCAGGATCGCCGTCGTGGTGGCCGCGATGACGAACACCGTGCCGAGCAGCCTGCGGGGCTCGCCCCCACTGCGGCGGGCCATCGCCACGCCCGCGGCGTGAAAGAGGCCCTCGTCGTCGCAGAGCCGCGCCAGCACCAACACCGCCGCCAGGAAGCCGACGACGGGCAGCAGTTCCTTCACCTCGGCCAGCGCGTCGTGGGGCGACACCACGTCCATGGCGATCAGCAGGCCCGCGGCTGGCACCGCGGCGGCGGCTTCCGGCCATCCGCGGGGGCGGAACATGGCGAACGCCAACACCACGGCCAGAGCCGTGAGCGCGAGCGTCAGATCCACGGGTCAGCGCGCTGCCACAGCGTCGGAAGGTGAAGGCGAACACCGTCTTCCCGCGCCAGGCGGGACAGCAGCCGCAGCGAGACGTCGAGATCGTCACCGGCATACGGCAAGGCACGCAGCGGCTCGTGCAGCGGCCGGAAGAAGTCATCCCAGTGGATGAGAACCACCCGGCGGGCGCCGACCTCGCGGACCACTTCCGACCAGTACTCGACCAGGTAACGCTCCGGTTGCAGACCGAGTTGTCCGATCCCCAGGTACACCACGTCGGCACGGTGGCCCGCCAGTGCGCCAGGGACGTAACCCGCACTGCCGACGATCAGCAGCCTGCGATCGGTGGGCCGGTGCCGGATGAGGGTGGACCACGCCTCGCCGCACTTGTAGGCAGCGGCCTTCACCGGCGGCACGACGGGTGCGGCGATGGCGCCGGGAAAGCGGTCGGGCGGACAGTGGTGGCCCTCGACGAGCGTCACGTCGAACAGGCCTGCGGCCACCGCCGACCCAGGCGTCACGACCACGACCCGGTCGTCGGGCAGGCCACCGCCGCGGCCGATCTGGGCGGCCGACGTCCCGCCGATCAGCGTGGCGCCGGTGCGACCGGCGACCACCGCCGAGTCCATCGCGTGGTCGAAGTGGGTGTGTACGGGCAACACGGCGTCCAGCCGGTCCACGTTCAGCCGGGCCAGGCATCCGTCGATGCGCGGCAGCGACGGTGACAGCGAACGGGTTACGACGGTCAGCAGGGCCGGCCGCGAGAAGAAGCCGTCGGTCATCACCGCCGACTCGCCGTCGTCGATGAGCAGCGTGGTGACACCGGCCCACGTCACGGTCAGTGTCGATGCCGGGGTGGCGGCGGGCTGGTCGAAGTAGCCCGCGTAGTCCCGCAGATCCGGCCTGCCGAGTTTGAGCCGCATCAGGTGAACGCCGCAAGTGGGACGCCGTCGGCAACGAGGCGGTCACGGACGGCGGTCGCTATCTGCACGGCGCCAGGTGAATCACCATGCACACAAACCGATTCCACGACGATCGGGATGGTCGAGCCGTCGACGGCGGTGACCCGTCCCTGCCCCACCATGGACGACACCCGCTCGGCGATGGCACCGACGTCGTCGAGCACCGCGTTTTGCTCCCGACGCGAGACGAGCTGTCCGTCCGGGCGGTAGGCGCGGTCGGCGAACGCCTCGGGCACCGTACGCAGGCCGAGTTGCTCGGCCGCGGTGAAGAACGCCGACCCTGCGAGGCCGAGGACGGGCAGGCCTGCGTCGGCGGCGTGCACCGCGGCGGCGACGGCATCGGCCTGTCCCTGATCGGTGACGATCGTGTTGTAAAGCGCGCCATGGGGTTTCACGTAAGTGACGGCGGCCCCCGCGGCGTGGGCCAGTGCCTGCAGCGCGCCGATCTGGTAGATCACGTCCGCGGTCAGATCCTCGGCGCTGACGTCGATGTAGCGGCGGCCGAACCCGGCGAGGTCGCGGTAGCCGACCTGCGCGCCGATCCGGACATTGCGCGCGGCGGCGGCCCGGCAGGCGCGGGCCAGCCCGGCGGGATCGCCGGCGTGGAATCCGCATGCGATGTTGGCGCTGGTGACCACGTCGAGCATGGCTTCGTCGTCGCCGAGGCGCCACACGCCGAAGCCTTCACCGAGATCGGCGTTCAGATCGACCGTCACGGACACGACGGCAAGCCTACGACCGGGCTGGGCGACGTTGCCCAGCCGTTCTCCGACACGAACTCGGCCAGCGGCCGCCCGAACGCCCATTCGTCGATCTCGAGGACGGGCCGGTCGGGGAATTCGGGCACCGGGCCGAGGCAGAGGATCGCCACCGGCTCGGCGTCGTCGGGCATGCCGAGCAGCAGGCCCAGCCGGTCCGGGTCGAAGATGGACACCCAGCCGAGGCCGAGGCCTTCGGCGCGCGCGGCAAGCCACAGATTCTGGATCGCACACGACACCGAGGCCAGATCCATCTGCGGAAGGGTGCGGCGGCCGAACACGTGACTGTCACGGCCCTCGCCGAGTGCCACGACGAACAGTTCGGCGCACTCGAGGATGCCCTCGACCTTGAGGGCAAGGAACTCGTCGCTGCGCGAACCCAGCGCGTGTGCGGTCGCACGGCGTTCCTCGTCGACGAGCCCGTGGATCTCCTTCCGCAACGTGGCGTCGGTGATGCGGATGAACCGCCACGGTTGCATCAAGCCCACGTTGGGCGCGGCGTGTGCCGCTCGCAGCAGCCGGGCCAGCACGTCCGCGGACACGTCGGCACCGGGCACGAACCGGCGCATGTCGCGGCGTTCCGCGATGACCCGGTAGACGGCCTGCCGCTCGGCGGCGCTGAACGCGTGTTCATCCACGCGGGCAAGCGTAGGCGTTTGGGATCATGGGGCGGACAGGGTCGGAAGGGAAGGGATTGAACGTGAGCAGACGCGCCGAGGTGCTGGTCACCGCAAGCGAGCTCGAGGAGCTTCTGGCGACGGGAAAGCCGGTGACGATTTTGGACGTGCGGTGGGAGCTGGCCCGCCCCGACGGACGGGAGGCCTACGCGGCGGGGCATCTTCCCGGCGCGGTGTACGTGTCCATGGAGGACGACCTCACCGACCACGACGTGCCCGGCCGGGGCAGGCATCCGCTGCCATCCGGACGGGCCGTCGAGGCGGCCGCGCGGCGGTGGGGGATCGGTTCCGACACCACGGTGGTGGCCTACGACGACTGGAACCGCGCCGGATCGGCGAGGGCGTGGTGGGTGCTCAAGGCGGCGGGCCTGCCCGACGTGCGGATTCTGGACGGCGGCCTGGCGGCGTGGACCGCTGCGGGCGGGGTCCTCGAGACCGGCGTCGTCACCCCGGCGCCCGGCGACGTCGCGGTCCTGCACGACGACCTGTACGCGGGAGGGCTGCCGACGCTGAGCGCCGACGACGCGGCGGCGCTGGGTCCGCGCTTGGTCGACGCGCGGGCACCGGAACGCTTCCGCGGCGACACCGAACCCGTCGACCCGGTGGCGGGGCACATCCCCGGCGCCACCAACGTGCCGAGCACGACGCTGCTGGGGACGGCGGGGGAGTTCCACGCCGACGCGGACCTGTTGCGGGCGTTCGGCGACGTTGAGGGGGTGTACTGCGGATCAGGTGTGACGGCGGCGGTGGCGGTCGCGGCGCTCACCGCGGCGGGTGTTGACGTCGCACTCTTCCCAGGGTCGTGGTCGCAGTGGTGCCGGGAGGCGCGCCCGGTGGCCACCGGCGGTTGACGCCGAACCACGCAGGACCCGCGGTGGCAATACTATTGGTAACGGTTATCGTTATCGCGTGATCCGAATGTCTTCGTTGCGCGCGATCGCGGCCGCCGCCCTCGTGGCCGCCCCCCTGGGCCTAGCATCCTGCTCCGGCGGTGAGGATCAGCAGGCCGCCTCGATGACCTCGACGGCCGACGCCTGTCCCACCACGCCCGTCGACGTGGTGGTGAGCGTCGACCAGTGGGGCGACATCGTCTCTCAACTCGGTGGCAGCTGCGCACAGGTCAAGACACTGTTGGCCAGCTCATCGGTGGACCCCCACGACTACGAGCCGTCGCCCGCTGACGCCGCCACATTCGAGAGTGCCCAGCTGGTGGTCATCAACGGAGCCCATTACGACGAGTGGGCGGGCAAGCTCGCAGCGGGATCGGCTCCTGGTGCACCCCTGCTCAACGCCGCGGACATCGGTGGTCAAGCGGCCAAGGGTGACGGGGTGAATCCGCACGTCTGGTACGACCCCCACACCGTCACTGCCGTCGCCGATGCCGTGACCGCGGAGCTGGGCAAGCTGGCGCCCCAGGCCGTGGACTACTTCGCGCAGCGCCGAACCGCGTTCACTGCCTCGATGAAGCCCTACGACGACGGCATCGGCGCCATCGAGAAGGGTGCTGCGGGCAGGACCTACGCCACCACCGAGGGCGTGTTCGATTACATGGCTGCCGCAGTCGGCCTGCGAAATGCGACCCCGGCGGGATATCAGGCCGCCTCGAGCAACGAAACCGACCCGTCGCCGGCCGATCTCGAGGCATTCCACGAGCTGCTGAGCGCGAAGGGCGTCGACGTGCTGATCGACAACACCCAGACCGAGGGTTCGGTGCCCGAGCAGATCAGAAGCGCGGCCGAGGACGCGGGCATCCCGGTGGTGAACGTGACCGAAACGGTGGCCCCTGGCGCGAAATCGTTCCAGGCTTGGCAGGTGGACCAGCTGACCGCACTCGCCAAGGCCCTCGGTGTCAGTGCCTGAGCTTCTGGACGAGCCATCGGCGCCAGCGCTGTCGCTCGTCGACGTCAGCGTCGTCAGGGGTGGTCGGCTGATCTGGTCGGAGGGCACGTTCGACGTGCCGTCCGGCGGGATCTTCGCCGTGATCGGCTCGAGTGGCTCGGGCAAGACCACCCTGCTGCACGCCGTGCTCGGAATGATCCCCACCGCGTCCGGCGAGATCAGGGTCCTCGGCAGGCCGCCTGGTGCTGCCACCGGGTTGATCGGTTACGTGCCGCAGAACTACGCGGCCGCAGCGGGAAACGCGATCCGTGCGTGCGATGCGGTGCTGCTCGGATTGACCGGCAACCGTTGGGGTTTCGGAAGGGCCACCGCCCAGCAGAGGCGCCGCGTCGACGAGATCCTGCAAGCGGTCGATGGCGCCGAGTTCGCCCAGCGCAGGTTGTCGCAGCTGTCCGGCGGTCAACGCCAACGCATCGCGATCGCCGAGGCGCTCGTCTCGGAGCCCAGCCTGCTGATCCTCGACGAACCGCTGACGGCACTCGACATCCGCAACCAGCGCGACATCGTCGGCCTGCTCGCCCGGATCAGGGTGGAGCTCGGGGTCACCATCCTTGTCGTCGCGCACGATCTGAACCCACTGCTGAGCGTGCTCGACGGCGCCATCTACCTGCTGGACGGACACGCTCATTTCGACACCATGGACGAGGTCGTGAACGAGGACCTGCTCAGCCACCTCTACGGCACGTCGATCCAGGTCGTACACACCCCGCAGGGTGACCTCTACATGCGGAGCGTCTGATGCACGCATCCGTGATCGCCCTTGGCTATCAAGAGAATTGGTTGCACATCCTGACCTCGGCGTTCATGCGCAACGCGCTGCTTGGTGGCACGCTCGTCGCGCTGGCCGCAGGTCTCATCGGCTACTTCATCGTGGTGCGCAGCAGCGCGTTCGCCGCACATGCGTTGGCGCACATCGGCTTTCCCGGCGCCACCGGTGCGGTGCTGTTCGGGCTGCCGGTCACGCTCGGTCTCGCCGTGTTCTGCATCGGTGGCGCGCTCGTCATCGGCGCGCTGGGCAAGCGGGCCGAGGAGCGAGAGGTGGCCACCGGCACGGTGCTCGCCGCCGCCACGGGGCTGGGATTGTTCTTCAGCTCCCTGGCCACCAAGAGCAGCAGCACCGTGACCAACGTGCTCTTCGGCAACCTGCTCGCGGTGACACACCAGCAGCTGATGATCTTCGCCTGCGCTGTCGTGGTGCTCGCGGCCGTCGTCGCGTTGGTGTACCGGCCGCTGCTTTTCGCGTCGGTCAACCCCGAGGTCGCAGAGGCCAAGGGTGTGCCGGTGCGTGCGCTGTCGGTGATCTTCATGGCCCTGCTGGGTCTTGCGGTCACGATGGCGGTTCAGGCCGTCGGCACTCTGCTGCTGTTCGCCCTGGTGGTCACGCCTGCCGCGACGGCGATCATGCTGGTCGCCCGACCGGGGCTGGCCATGGCGGTTTCGACGGCACTCGCGGTGGTCTCGGTGTGGGTAGGCCTTGCGGTGTCGGCCATGTTCAACGTGCCGCCGAGCTTCGTGATCGTCAGCATCGTGTGCATCGTCTGGTTCGTGGTGTGGTGCGTCGCGCAGCGCACGGGCACCGACCGCAAGACACCGGCGGCGACGCACGGCGCCGTCAGCGCCGATCAGGGTCACATCCACTAACGTCACAAGGCATGTCCAGAGGCCCTGCTCCTCGACGGCGGGCGACCCTGGCGTCGTTGGCCGCCGAACTCAAGGTGTCGCGCACCACGATCTCCAATGCCTACAACCGGCCCGATCAACTCTCCGCGGACTTGCGCGAGCGCGTGCTGGCGACGGCCAAGCGGCTCGGCTACGCGGGCCCCGATCCGGTGGCGCGCTCGCTGCGCACCCGGCGCGCGGGCGCCGTCGGCCTGGTGATCACCGAACCGCTCAACTACTCGTTCAGCGACCCAGCCGCACTGGACTTCGTCGCCGGGCTTGCCGAGTCGTGCGAGGAGGTCGGGCAGGGTCTGCTGCTCGTCGCGGTCGGGCCCAACCGCACCGTCGACGACGGCACGGCCGCCGTCCTGGCCGCCGGGGTCGATGGCTTCGTGGTGTACGCCGCCTCCGACGACGACCCCTACCTGCGCGTCGTGGCGCAGCGTGCGCTGCCCATGGTGGTCGTCGATCAACCGAGGGACCTGTCCGGCGCGTCGCGGGTAGGCATCGACGATTGCGTCGCGATGCGCACCATTGCGGAGTACGTGGTCGGTCTCGGGCACCGAGAGATCGGGCTGCTGACCATGCGGCTGGGGCGCGATTGGCCGCACGGTGGCAGCAGTCCGGCGGTGGCCGACCCTGAGCGGGTAGCCAGCCCCCATTTCCACGTCCAGCGCGAACGCATCAACGGCGTGCACGACGCGATGCGCGCTGCTGGGCTGGATCCGAAGTCGCTGACGGTGGTCGAGAGCTACGAGCATCTCCCGACGTCCGGCGGCGCCGCCGCGGAGGTCGCCCTGGACGTGAACCCGAGAATCACCGCGTTGATGTGCACGGCCGACGTGCTGGCCCTTTCGGCGATGGATCATCTGAGGGCGCGGGGGATCTACGTACCCGGCCAGATGACGGTGACCGGATTCGACGGCATCCCCGACGCCTTGGCGCGCGGCCTCACGACGGTCAAGCAGCCCAGCATGGAGAAGGGCAGGCGTGCAGGGCGGCTGCTGCACGACCCGCCGCGTTCCGGCCTGCCCGCGGTCGAGTTGCTCGACACCGAATTGGTACGGGGCCGCACGTCCGGCCCACCGGCCTAGCGCAGCCGAGCCAGGTAGACCAGCGCCGTCTCGACGTCGTCGGGGGAGTCCACCCGGTAGGCCGCCAGCGTGTCGCCCGGCCCGACCTTGACCCCGACGTCGCCGGCGCGCATGCGTCGGAATGCCTTCTCGTCGGTCACGTCGTCGCCGAAGAACACCACCGCCGTCGCATCGTCGCGGTCGCGGATGATGTCGATCGCCTCACCCTTGTCGGTCGAGATGACCGCGAACTCGAGCACCGACTTGCCCTCGGTCAATTCGGCGTTCCACTCCGGTGCTGCCGCGTGCGCGGCATCGAGCGCGGCTCTGCCGTCGGCGGCGCTGGCATTGCGCACGTGCAGCGCGACGCTGGCCGGTTTGGGCTCGACGGTCACACCGGGCCGGTCCGCGGCGATCGCCGTCAGGCCGGCGGTGATGCGGTCCAACAGGTCCCCGTCGATCTGGTGTGCGAATCCGGTGTCGAATTCTGCGCCGTGGCTGCCGATCAGATGTATGGGCGGCGGCATGGACGACAGCGTTCGCAACGTCTCGAGCGCTCGCCCGGATACCAGTGCAACCGTCGTCGACGGCAGCCCGGCCAGGGTGCGCAGCGCATCCGCTGCGCCGGCCAGCGGACGCGCGTCGGCGGGATTGGAGACGATCGGCGCAAGGGTGCCGTCGAAGTCGGAGGCGACGAGGAGCCGCGCGGTGGCGGCTGCGCCGTCGAGCGCGCGGACGAGGTCGGCGGGGAGGCCCACCGGATCCTTTCCCCGGGTCGCTTCGCTCCTGCCCACCGGATCTTTCCCCGGGTCGCTTCGCTCCTGCCCACCGGTCAGATCTTAGGGTGCTCCCCGTCGCCTATGAGCAGCCGGATCGCTAGATCGAGGCGCTTGCTCACGTCGGTTGCCGAGGCCCGGCGGGTGAGCCAGGCAAGCAGGTTCGACAGCCACACGTCGGAGATCACCCGCGCGATGTGGAACTGGTCCTCGGTCGGCTCGCCGTCACTCATCGCGCGGGCGAACATGCCGTCCATCAGCTTTCCGACGTGATCCACCTCACCGGCTGCCGAGGCGTCGGCGAACACGAAGGCGCGTGTCATGGCTTCGGTCAGCAGCGGGTTGCGCTGCATGGAGCGGTTGAGCTTGCCGACCATGATGTTGAGGCGCTGATACGGGGTGCCGCCCGCGAGAGTGGACCGGTCGGTCTTGGCGTCGATGCGCTCGAACTCCCGGCCGAGGGCCGATACGAGGAGGTGCACCTTCGACGGGAAGTAGCGGTACAGCGTGCCGACTGCGACATCCGCCCGCTCGGCCACGGCACGCATCTGAACAGCCTCGTACCCACCCTTGGAGGCGATTGCGAGGGTGGCGTCCAGGATGCGCTTGCGGCGTTCGCGTTGAGCTTCGGATCCGAGTTCGGACTCGGCCAGAACGGCCACGTTCGTTACCTGACGCGGGCCGGAGGCCGCATCGGACCCCGAACCCGGGTTGGTAACTGCTGGCTGAGAAGACGCGGACATGCGGCGGGCAGCTCCTCTACATTGCGCACTGGGTGAAAACGATACGCATGTCGAACTCTGATCTCCCACCTCCGTGCCCCCGGGACAACTAAGTGTCCTGCTGTAATGGCGGTCGACTTGACGTTCGAGCGCTGTCACCATTAGAACACGTTCTAGTGAGAAGCAGTGTCTTCTCGCCCAAGGCTAGGAGGGGCCGGGAATGGCTCAAGCGGGATCTGCGTCCGCAACCGTCACTGACGAACAGTTTGCCGTCCGCGACATGGTCCGTAGCTGGGCCGCCGCTTCGAAGTCGATCGAGGCCGTGCGTGCGGTCGAACAGGGTGACCCCGACGCATGGCGGGCGCCGTACCGGGGTCTTGCCCAACTAGGGACGTTCGGCGTGGCGATCCCCGAGGAGCTCGGTGGCGCTGGCGGCAGTGTCGAGGACTTGTGTCTGATGGTCGACGAGGCGGCAGCCGCGCTGGTGCCAGGGCCGGTGGCGACGACCGCGCTGGCCACCCTCGTCATCACGGACGAGACGCTGCTCGAAGCGCTGGCCTCCGGCGAGCGAACCGCTGGTGTCGCGCTCTCCTCCGACATCGCCTACGACTCGGGCACTGCGACGGGCAGTGCCGAGTTCGTCCTCGGCGGTTCGTCCGAGGGTGTCCTCCTGCTCGCTGCTGGCGACCAGGTGTTGGTCGTCGACGCGGCCGCCGACGGCGTCACCGTCGAGGCCCTGTCGGCCACCGACTTCTCGCGGCCGTTGGCGCGCATCACGCTGTCGTCCGCGCCTGCCGCCCCGCTCGACCTGTCGTATCAGCGTTTCGCCGACCTGGCCGCAACCGTGCTGTCGGCCGAGGCAGCCGGGCTGGCCCGCTGGATGCTGGAGACGGCGAGCGAGTACGCCAAGGTGCGCGAGCAGTTCGGCAAGCCGATCGGCAGTTTCCAGGCGGTCAAGCACATGTGCGCCGAGATGCTGCTGCGGTCCCAGCAGATCTCCGTCGCGGCTGCCGACGCGGCCGCAGCGGTCGGCGACCCCGATGAAACGCAACTGTCGATCGCGGTGGCGGTCGCCGCCGCCATCGGGATCGAGGCCGCCAAGTTCAACGCGAGGGACTGCATCCAGGTGCTCGGCGGCATCGGCATCACGTGGGAACACGATGCGCACCTCTACATGCGCCGGGCCTACGCCGTCGCGCAGTTTCTCGGCGGCAGGTCGCGTTGGCTGAGGCGCAGCGCCGAGCTGACCCGGGCCGGTGTGCGCAGGCAACTGCACGTCGACGTCACCGGCGCGGAGGACATCCGACCGGCGATCGCGGCCACCGTCGCCGACATCGCCCTGCTGCCCAGGGAAAAGTGGCAGGTGGCGTTGGCGGAGACGGGCCTGATGGCGCCACATTGGCCCGAGCCCTACGGGCGCGCCGCGTCGCCTGCCGAACAGCTGGTGATCGACCAGGAACTGGTGGCGGCGGGTGTGCAGCGACCGGACATCTCGATCGGCTGGTGGGCCGCGCCGACCATCCTCGAGCACGGCACGCCCGAGCAGATCGAGCGCTTCATTCCCGGCACGCTGAACGGCGATGTGTACTGGTGCCAACTGTTCAGTGAGCCTGGCGCTGGCAGCGACCTTGCGTCGTTGCGCACCAAGGCCGTTCGTGCCGACGGGGGCTGGCTGCTCAACGGCCAGAAGGTGTGGACCTCGAATGCGCACCGCGCCGACTGGGGCGTCTGCCTGGCCCGCACGAACCCGGATGCGCCCAAACACGAGGGCATCACCTACTTCCTCGTCGACATGCGGTCGCCGGGCATCGACATCCGGCCGCTGCGCGAGATCACCGGGGAGAACCTCTTCAACGAGGTGTTCTTCGACGACCTGTTCGTGCCTGACGAGATGGTCGTCGGCGCGGTCGACGCTGGCTGGCCGCTGGCGCGCACCACGCTGGCCAACGAGCGGATCGCGATGGCCAGCGGCGGCGCCATGGACAAGGGCATGGAACACCTGCTCGAGGTGATCGAGGGTCGTGACGTCGACGCCGCCGAACAGGACCGGCTCGGCGTGCTGATCGTCGCGGCTCAGGTCGGCGCGTTGCTCGACCAGCTCATCGCGAAGATGGCGGTGGGTGGCCACGATCCGGGTGCGGCGTCCAGTGTGCGCAAGCTGATCGGCGTGCGCTACCGGCAGTCACTGGCCGAGACGATCATGGAGTCGTACCACGGTTCCGGCATCGTCGATTCGCCCGACGTCCGGTACTTCCTCAACACCCGCTGCCTGTCCATCGCGGGGGGCACCGAGCAGATCCTTCTGACCGTCGCGGCCGAGCGGCTGCTGGGCCTACCCCGCTAGGTCGCGCGGAAGGTGAGCGCCACGCCGTTCATGCAGTAGCGAAGGCCCGTCGGCTGGGGGCCGTCGTCGAACACGTGCCCGAGGTGCGAGCCGCAGCGCTGGCATTGCACCTCGGTCCGTGACATGCCGAGGCTGCCGTCCTGCTGCTCGATCACGCTGTTGTCCAACGCCTTCCAGAAGCTCGGCCAGCCGGTGCCGCTGTCGAACTTGGTGGTGGACGAGAAGAGATCAAGCGCGCAACCGGCGCAGCCGAAGATGCCGGCCCGGTGCTCGTCGTTGAGAGGACTGGTGAAGGGCGTCTCGGTGCCCGCGTTGCGAAGCACGTCGTACTGCTCGGGGGTCAGTCGTTGCCGCCACTGCGCGTCGGTGTGGGAAACCTGGAAGTTTCCTGCTGCGGGCTTGGGCGTGTCCGCGCCTGCGATGGTGCGCAGTGACGCACATCCGGCGAGCACGCCGAGCATCGAGGTGCCCAACAACACGTGTCGCCTGCTCAGAATCCGTGGTGGCGGCGAGGCAGTCATGCCTCAACGCTAGGGCTGCCTCCGGCCGCCACCGATCCGCCGGATGGTTTCGTCAGCCTCCGGTAACAATCGCGTTGGTCCGTGACGGCCGACGCGGCGGGACACTGGAGACATGAAGCAGACAACCCGCACGCGGGTGATCCTGGCGAGCGGTCTCGGAGTGCTCGGTGTCGCCGCGGCCGTTTTCATCGGAACGACGTCCGGCGGCGTCGCGTTCAGTCCGGCGATACTGGCCGGAATGGGTACGTCGGCATCGTTCGCCACACCGGTGCCCGAGGTGGACGAACCCGCTGCCGCGTCCGGCGGGCCCGAGACAGCCGTGCTGGCCGGCGGTTGCTTCTGGGGCGTCCAGGGGGTGTTCCAACACGTCAAGGGCGTGACCGAAGCCGAATCCGGTTATGCGGGCGGCGATCAGGCGACGGCGAACTACGACACCGTCAGCACCGGGTCCACCGGACACGCCGAGTCGGTGCGCATCACCTACGACCCCACGCAGGTGACCTTCGGACAGCTCCTGCGCATCTACTTCTCGGTGGTACAGGACCCCACCGAACTCGACCGCCAGGGTCCGGACGAGGGAACGCAATACCGATCCGAGATCTTCGCCGAGAATGCGACTCAGCAGCACGTCGCGGAGTCCTACGTCGGTCAGCTCACCCGGGCGGCTGTCTTTCCCGCGCCGATCGTCACGACGGTGGGGCCGAAGACGGGGTTCTACCCCGCCGAGTCCTATCACCAGAACTTCCTGAACTCGAACCCGTCGTACCCGTACATCGCCTACAACGACATGCCGAAGCTCAACGACCTCAAGCGGCTGTTCCCTGACGTGTACCGCGATCAACCGGTACTGGTTCCGGTGGACGCAGGCTGAGTCGCTAGTACGTGGTCTGCGCGCAGGCCGTCGGCGTCGTCAGGTTGACGTTGGCGTAGACCACCTGGATGTAGGAGCAGACGATGTAGTCGGCATCGGTCTTCGGCTGGCCGGTCTTCCAGTTCGTGGTCCACGTGTTGCCGTGCAGGGTGAACTTGTCGGGCGGCCCGCCGTCGAAGTAGACGGTTGAGAACTCAATCGGCCCAATGGATTTGAACATCCGGGTGTTCGGCGCATTGAAGTCCGAGTCCAAGAAGACGTTGCGGTCCATCGATCGCAGCGTGGTGTTCTGTCTGGCATAGAACTGCGGAGGGAAACCCGTGGGACCGTCCGGTGTCAGCAGGTTCGCCGACGACGTGAAGTAACACTGATTGTCGGCCTTCACGCAGTTGGCGGTGGTGTGAATCTCCAACGTGGTGACGGGATCGACGGGGATCGAGGCGGTTGCGGAGTTCTCCGCGGCCGAGGAAACCGCCGTCGGCGCGACGAGAACCATGGCAAGACATGTCGCAGAGGTCAGCGCGGCCGAACCGGCTAACCGCTTCATGGTGCTCCCTCTGCTAAACCCCGGTCGCTTCGCTCCTGCCCACCGAGTGCTGGTCCGGCTCACGTTAGCTCGGTGCCTATTCGTCATAGGTGACTTCGACCGAATCCGACGTCGGCCTGGACTGGCAGCCGAGGATCAGACCTTCCTCGAGATCCGAGGCCTCCAGCACGTCGTTGACCTCCATCGCCACGTTGCCGCTCTTCATCAGCACCGCACATGCGCCGCAATGGCCTTCACGACAGGAGAAGGGAGCGTCGAGGCCCTTGTCGAGCAACACGTCGAGAAGCTTGGCGTTGCGGGGCCAGCTGATCTCGTGGGTTTCACCGTCGAGCGTCACGATCGCGGTGGCAGGTCCCTCGTCGCTGTCGTCCTCTTCGATCACCACGGCGGCGAACGGGTCGGACTCCAGCGACTTGAACACCTCGACGTGCACCTGCGCCGACGCGGTGCCCGCCGTTCTGAGGGCTTCTTCGGCGGCAACCATGAACGGGGCGGGACCGCAGATGAAGGCCTCTTTGCCTGCGTAGTGCCCGACCAGGCCGCCGAGCGCGACGGCGGACGGCAGCCCCTGCACCGTCTCGAGCCAATGCACCACCGTCAGTCGGTCGGGGTACTTGGCCGCGAGATCGCGCAGTGCGGACGCGAAGATGACCGACTTCTCGTCGCGGTTGGCATAGATGAGCGCCACCTTTCCGCTGCCCTCGGACAGCGCCGACTTCAGGATCGCCATCATCGGCGTGATGCCGCTGCCCGCGGCCAGCAGCAGGAAGTCGGTGTCAAGGGTCTTGGGCACGAATGTGCCCGACGGGGCCAACACGTGAACGTGCATGCCGGGACGGGCGTTGTCGCACAACCAGTTCGATGCGTAGCCGCCGACCGTGCGCTTCACCGTGACCGTCAGGGAGTCGTCGGTGAACGGTGAGCTGCACAGCGAGTAGCAGCGGGCCACCGAGCCGGTGCGTTCACTGGGCACCCGCAGGGTGAGGAACTGTCCAGGGGCGTACCGCAGCCGGTCGGCTGGGATCGTGGCTCCGTCGGGCACCTTGAACACCAGCGAACGCGCGTCGGCGGTCTCCTCGACGACGGCAGCCAACTGCAACTCGAGCACGTGGGTGCCGAGCGGCTCGTCCGTCGCCGTCGCTGTCGCTGTCACTGTCGCTGTCTCCTCTCCCTGGTTGCGAAGCGCCACACGGATCAGAACTAGAACATGTTACAAAAATGCTCTTCCGCAGGTCTAGCCGCCGCAGGAATGCGTTGCTCGACACAAATCGTAACGTGTTCTAATCTTTGACGAGATCGTGCATCAGCCCCGCAATCCTGGAGGCAACCAGTGACGTCCATTGAACAACGTGACGTGCAGTCGGTCCTAGCCGGCATCGACGATTTGTTGCCGCTGATCAGCAAGCGCGCTCAGGCTGCGGAGGATCTGCGCCGGCTTCCCGACGAGACCATCGCCGAGCTCGACGAGGTCGGTTTCTTCAAGTTGCTGCAACCCGAGCAGTGGGGCGGTCTGCAGTGCGATCCCACCGTCTTCTTCGAAGCGGTGCGCAGGCTCGGCAGCGCGTGCGGCTCCACCGGCTGGGTGAGTTCGATCATCGGCGTGCACAACTGGCACCTGGCGTTGTTCGATCAGATGGCCCAGGACGAGGTGTGGGGTGAAGACCCTGCGGTGCGCGTCTCGTCGTCCTACGCACCGATGGGCGCTGGCATCGTCGTCGACGGCGGTTACCTGGTCAGCGGCGCTTGGCAATGGTCGTCGGGCTGTGACCATGCCACCTGGGCGTTCCTCGGCGGCCCCGTGATCAAGGACGGCAAGCCGGTCGACTTCGGCAGCTTCCTCATCCCGCGCAGCGAGTACCGCATCGACGACGTGTGGCACGTGGTCGGGCTGAAGGGCACCGGCAGCAATACGGTCGCCGTCAAGGACGTCTTCGTGCCCCGGCACCGGTTCCTGTCCTACAAGTCGATGAACGACCGCACCGCGGGCGGCCTGGAGAACAACACCGCTCCTGTGTACAAGATGCCGTGGGGCACAATGCATCCCACCACCATCACCGCTCCGATCATGGGGATGGCATATGGCGCGTACGACGCCCACGTCGAGCATCAGGGCAAGCGCGTGCGTGCCGCCTTCGCGGGCGAGAAGACCAAGGACGACCCGTTCGCCAAGGTCCGCATCGCGGAGGCAGCCAGCGACATCGACGCCGGTTGGCGCCAGCTGATCTGCAATGTCGCTGACGAGTACGCGCTGCTCGAGGCGGACAAGGAGATTCCGTTCGAGCTGCGTGCCAGGGCCCGTCGCGACCAGGTGCGTGCCACCGCACGCGCGATCGCATCAATCGACCTGCTGTTCGAGGCCTCCGGCGCCACCGCGCTCAACGTCGACCAACCCGTGCAACGGTTCTGGCGGGATGCCCACGCGGGGCGGGTGCACGCGGCGAACGAGCCCGAGCGGGCCTACCTGATCTTCGGAAACGACGCCTTCGGACTACCACCGCAGGACACGATGGTCTGATGACGTCCTTCGCCAAAGAGGCCGCGAACCAACAGGAGATCACCTTCGAGTCCACCTCGCGCTTCGCGCAGGTCCGGGCCGGGGCGAGCGAAGCTGCGGGAAGAACCCGTGACATGCGCCTGCACTACCACGAAGCGGGCGTTGACAATCCGGAGACCATCGTGCTGCTTCACGGCGGCGGCCCGGGTGCCTCGAGTTGGTCGAACTTCTCCAAGAACATCGCGGTGCTGGCACGGCACTTTCACGTGTTGGCCGTCGACCAGCCGGGGTACGGCCACTCTGACAAGCACACCGAGCACGAGCAGTACAACAGGTACAGCGCGACGGCATTGCTGAACCTCTTCGATGAGCTCGGCATCGAACGCGCTGCGCTGGTTGGCAATTCACTCGGTGGCGGCACCGCGGTCCGCTTCGCACTCGACAATCCGGAGCGGGCGGGCCGGCTGGTGCTGATGGGCCCTGGCGGGCTGAGCGTCAATCTGTTCGCGCCCGACCCCACGGAGGGCGTGAAGCTGCTCGGCAGGTTCACCCAGCAGCCCACCCGCGAGAACATGGAGAAGTTCCTCCGCATCATGGTGTTCGAGCAGAACCTGGTCACGCCGGAGCTCATCGACGAACGGTTCGCGATCGCGAGTCAGCCTGAGTCGCTGGCCGCCGCCAAGGCGATGGGCAAGTCGTTCGCGGGCCCCGACTTCGAGCTCGGCATGATGTGGCGCGAGGTTTACAAGCTGCGCCAGCCGGTGCTCCTGATCTGGGGGCGCGAGGACAGGGTCAATCCGCTCGACGGGGCGCTGGTGGCGCTCAAGCAGATTCCGCGCGTGCAGCTGCACGTGTTCGGTCAGTGCGGACACTGGGCTCAGTTGGAGAAGTTCGACGAGTTCAACAAGCTGACCATCGACTTCCTGAAGGCTGGAGCGAAGGGGGCTGTGTCATGAGCATTCGGTCATTGGGCTACCTGCGTCTGGAAGCCACCGACGTCGCGGCGTGGCGTGAGTATGCGTTGAAGGTGCTCGGCATGGTCGAGGGTTCCGGCGCAACTTCGGGCGCGCTGTACCTGCGGATGGACGAGTTTCCCGCCCGGCTGATCGTCGTGCACGGTGAGCACGACCGGCTGTTGCAGTCGGGTTGGGAGACCGCGAACGCCGCGGGGCTGCAGGACATCCGGAACAGGCTCGACGTGGAGGGCACGCCGTACAAGGAGGCCACGGCGGCCGAGCTCGCCGACCGTCGCGTCGACGAGATGATCGTCTTCGACGACCCGTCGGGCAACACGCTCGAGGTGTTCCACGGCGTCGCGCTCGAGCACCGTCGCGTGGTGAGCCCCTACGGCCACCGGTTCGTCACCGAGGAGCAGGGGCTCGGCCACGTGGTGCTGACCACACGAGACGACGCCGCGTCGTTGCACTTCTATCGCGACGTGCTCGGCTTCGCGCTCCGCGACTCGATGCGGCTGCCACCCCAGCTCGTCGGACGACCGCCGGACGGCCCGCCGGCGTGGTTGAGGTTCTTCGGCGTCAACCCGCGCCACCACAGTTTGGCGTTCATGCCGGGCGAAACCCCCAGTGGCATCGTCCATCTGATGATGGAGGTCGGCAACAGCGACGACGTCGGACTGTGCCTCGACCGTGCGCTGCGCCGTAAGGTGCCGATGTCGGCCACGCTCGGCCGGCACGTGAACGACAAGATGTTGTCGTTCTACATGAAGACACCCGGGGGTTTCGACGTCGAGTTCGGTTGTGAGGGACTCGAAGTCGACGACGAGGGCTGGGTCGCTCGGGAGAGCACCGCGGTCAGCCTGTGGGGACACGACTTCAGCATCGGCTTCAAGTAGGTGGCCGTGGCCTCACAATCAGGCCCAGGATCAGGCACGGACCCAGGCTCGGCGATCGACCCGAGCACGTTCCGCCACGTCCTCGGGCAGTTCTGCACCGGCATCACCATCATCACCACGGTGCACGAAGAGACACCCGTCGGGTTTGCCTGCCAGTCTTTCGCTGCGCTGTCGCTCGACCCTCCGCTGGTGCTGTTCTGCCCCACCAAGGTGTCGCGCTCCTGGCAGGCCATCGAGGCGAGCGGGAAGTTCTGTGTCAACGTGCTGCACGAGAAGCAGAAGGACGTGTCAGCGCGGTTCGGGTCCAAGGCGCCGGACAAGTTCTCCGGAATCGGATGGGCCCCTTCAAAACTCGGTTCACCGGTGATCAACGACACGCTCGCCCACATCGACTGCACGGTGGCTTCGGTGCACGACGGCGGTGACCACTTCGTCGTGTTCGGGGCGGTGCACTCGCTTTCCGAGGGTTCGGCCGATGAGCGCTCGCGCGACGAGCCGAAGCCGAGGCCGCTGCTGTTCTACCGCGGCGAGTACACCGGTATCGAACCCGACAAGAACTCCCCTGCACAGTGGCGCGACGACCTGGAGGCCTTTCTCACCACCACCACTGCCGACACCTGGCTCTGAGTCATCTCCCTGGCCCGTCCCCGATGCGATCGAGTTTGACGTCGACGATGAGCTCGCCAGGGCAGGCACCGGTTCGGATGGTGCGCTGAGTGCCCGTCAGCGCGGTGATCGGATCCGGAACAGGCTGCGGCAGAGCGTATTCGCCGGTGAGCACTGATGCTGCGGGTGCACCGCTTTCACACGGTGAATAGTCCGGCGCGCTGATGGAGGTCCACTTCCCGGCTGCGAAGGTGAGTACGAGCAACGCCTCCGTGTGAGGCTCCACCAGATAGCTCAGGCAGCGGTCGCCGGTGCGCAGGCACTGCGTGTTCCCGCCGTAGGTGGTGGGCGGGTACACCTCGCCGGTCTGCTGATTGGTCTGGGTCTGGACGTAATCGCCCCACAGGCTCGCTCCGGGGGAGGCGACCCGCGGTGGCTGGGCGGCGGGATCGGCCACCGCGACGCTGGGATCGGCGTCGGCGGTGCGGGTGACCGTGACCGACTGTGTCGAGCTGTGGCAGGCGCCGCCGACAGAGGACCTGTTGGTGTACGTGCCGAACAGGCTGCCGTCGGGTCTCGGGGTGAGTGAATAGGCCTGCCATCCGTCGACGTCCATCGTCTGACCGTTCGGGATCAGGCACTGCGAAGGCACCGCCCGCACTGATACCCAGCGGTTGTCGACGTGATCGAAGACCATGTTCGGCGGCCGCGGGTCCTGCGCGTCAGGCGGAGCGACTTCCGTTGCAGTTGCGACGCATCCGGCATCCGCGCAGGCAGACCGGGTCACCCAGGTGACGGTGACGCCGGTGCCGGGGACCTCGGTGCCCCGCACGGTGGTTCGCGGACCGAACTGGGCGCTGAACGTGCCCTCGAACGTCGGCCCCGGCGGCGAGTCGGGTTGCGGGGAGGAGCACGACGCCAGCACCAGGCACGCGGCCACGGCAATGGTCCGGCTCTTGGCCCTCACCTTCACGACGATGCGACCCCTAGTACGAACTCGATGATGGTCTGCGCCACCAGATGATGCGCGACGTCGTTGAGGATGTCGTGACGCCCACCGGTGATCTCCTCGAGCCGGAGTGCATCGATCTGCTCGGCGTACGCCCGAACCGCGCCGATGTCGGCGATCGGGTCATCGGTGCCGTGCACCGCGAGTGTCGGCACCGCCAGGGTGGGCAGGGCGGAGCCGAACCGGTCCCACGCCCGATCCAGCTCCCGCGTCATGGGGGCACCGTCGGCGTCCAAGAAGGCCAACGGGTCGTTCTGCAGGGAGTCAAGATAGAAGGGATCGGCCGACAACCATCCTGGGTCGAGATCGAACGAGCTGTCGGCGTCGAGCATTCCGGCGATGGGTACCAACGGCGCACCCGAGATCACGCCGCCGCGGTACGGGCCAGCGTCATCGATGAGTCGCCACAACGTCGCCACAGCGCCGAACGAATGGCCCTGCGCGACAAGCGGAATACCTGGGGTCGCGGCCTGAGCCAGCTCGGCGAGCCCGTCGGCCAGTGTGATGCTTGCCTCGATGGAGTTGAAGTCGCCGCGCTCGCCTGGGCTCAGCCCGTGACCGAACTGGTCGACGGCCCACAGGTCGACGCCCGCCGCGTTGAACGCGAAGCCGAGCCGGTGGTAGACGCCGGTGTGTTCGCCGAAGCCGTGCAACAAGATGACTGCGACCTCGGGCTGCGGGGCCGCCCAGTGCCGGTAGTACGCCCGGCCGGTTTCAACGTCCAGAAATGGCATGACTCTGACTGCACCAGGTGACCCGTGTCCGCGCAAGGGAATCGTTCAGGTCTTGCCGGCCCCGAGCAGGACGTCCCGTTGGTCGCGCATGCGGGCGCGGATCGCCTCGACGACGGCGGATACCTCCGGCCTACGCAGGGTCTCGGGCCGGGTCACCAGCCAGTACGTCAACCGGATCGCGACCGCGTCGGGCAGCACCCGGACGAGGTCGTCGTGCCGGTTTGCCATGAAGCACGGCAGGAGGCCGAGCCCAGCCGATGCTCGGGTCGCCTCCACGTGCACGAAGACGTTGGTCGACGTGACGGACTCCCGCATGGTCGGCGCGAAGGTGCGGGCCAAGTCGAGGTGGTCGACCTGCAGCATGGAGTCGATGAAGTAGACCAGCGGGTGGCCGGCCAGCTCGGCTTGCGATTCCGGGGCGCGGTGTTCGTCGAGGTAGTCACGAGAGCCGTACAACCCCAACTCGTAGTCGCCGAGGCGGATGGCCTCCGCACGATGCACCTGCGGTTCGCCGACGACGACCTCGATGTCGAGACCCGATCGCTGTTGCGTCGCGCGCCGGGTGGCCGCCACGATTTCCACCGCCACCTTCGGGTGACGTCTCTGGACCGACGCTGCGGCGGGCGCGGCGACGTATGCGCTGAAGCCGTCCGTCGCCGACATCCGGACCACGCCTTCGAGCGTTCGCGTGCCCGTGGGATCCGCCGCGAGCGAGCGGACCGCGGCTTCGACTGCCTCGGCGGCGGCGAACGCCTCGCGTCCGAGCTCGGTGAGCTCCCAACCGCCTGGCACGCGGGCGAGCAGGCGGCCGCCGATGGACTGTTCCAGTGCGCCGATGCGGCGCGAGATGGTGGTGTGATTGATGCCGAGCTCCTCGGCGGCGGTCACGTAGCGGCCCGATCGACCGACGGCGAGCAGAACCAAGAGATCGTCCGCGCTGAGTTTGCGCACCGGCGCCGGTTCAAGCATGTCTGCAGTTTCGCAGTTGTGGCCTGCCGATTTGGGCATTGCCGCGCAGAAAACCTGCAGGAATAATCACGGAGGCGCGCGTGTGGCTCGCATCACACCACTTGAGGAGGAGCACCGATGAGTACACCGAAGGGCCTGCGGCGGGTGGTCGTGGCCTCGATGGCAGGCACGGTCGTGGAGTGGTACGAGTTCTTCCTCTACGGCACCGCGGCCACGTTGGTGTTCAACAAGGTGTTCTTCTCGGAGACCACCAGCGAGCTCAATGCGATCTTCCTGGCGTTCGCCACCTACGCCGTCGGCTTCGTCGCCCGCCCCGTCGGCGGCGTGGTGTTCGGTCACTACGGCGACAAGTACGGCCGCAAGAAACTGCTGCAGTTCAGCCTGCTGTTGGTCGGCGTCGCCACGTTCCTGATGGGTTGTCTTCCGACGTTCGGCCAGGTCGGCTACTGGGCACCGGGGCTGCTGGTCACGTTGCGGTTCATCCAGGGGTTCGCCGTCGGCGGCGAATGGGGCGGGGCGGTCCTGCTGGTGGCAGAGCACAGCCCCGACGAACAGCGCGGGTTCTGGGCCAGTTGGCCGCAGGCCGGCGTGCCTGCCGGCAACCTGCTGGCCACCGTGGTGCTGCTGGTGCTCACCGGAACGTTGTCCGACGCGGCCTTCCTGTCCTGGGGTTGGCGCGTCGCGTTCTGGCTGTCCGCGGTGGTGGTGCTCATCGGTTACTACATCCGCACCAAGGTCACCGATGCGCCGATCTTCGTTGCCGCACAACAGGAAGCCGAACGGATCAAGGCGACGTCCTACAGCGTCATCGAGGTACTCAAGCGGTACCCGCGCGGCGTCTTCACCGCGATGGGGCTGCGGTTCGGCGAGAACATCATGTACTACCTGGTGGTCACCTTCACCATCACGTACCTGAAGGTTCAGGTCGGCACCGACACCAACTCGATCCTGCGTTATCTGCTCGTCGCGCATGCGGTGCACTTCGTCGTCGTCCCGCTGGTCGGCCACCTGTCCGACCGCCTCGGCCGTCGTCCCGTGTACATGGTCGGGGCGATCTTGGGCGCAACCTGGGGCTTCTTCGCATTCCCGATGATGAACAGCGGCAACTATGTCGTCATCACGGCCGCGGTCACGCTCGGCCTGATGATCCACGCGTTCATGTATGCGCCGCAGCCGGCGATCATGGCGGAGATGTTCCCCACCCGGATGCGCTATTCCGGTGTGTCCCTCGGCTATCAGGTCACCTCGATCGTGGCGGGCTCGCTCGCCCCCCTCATCGCGGTGAAGTTGCTCGACGTATACGAGTCTGCGGTGCCGGTCGCGATCTACCTGGCCATTGCCTGCGCCATCACCCTGGTCGCGGTGTTGTTCACTCGCGAGACCAACGGCATCGACCTGAAGACCCTCGACGTCGCCGACGCCGAAGAGGTCGCCGACGCCGAACTGCGCAGGGCAATCGTATGAACGACCTGACCGGCCGCACCGCCCTGGTCACTGGTGGCGCGAGCGGCATCGGCGCGGCTTGCGCGCGCGAACTGGCCGACCGGGGTGCCGCCGTCACCGTTGCCGACGTCGACGACGTCGCGGCCGAGGCGCTGGCCAACGAGATCGGCGGAACTGCTTGGGCGGTAGATCTTCTCGATGTCGGCGCTCTCGAGGGGCTGCGACTGCAGACGGATGTCCTTGTCAACAACGCCGGTGTGCAGAGCATCGACCCGATCGTCGATTTCAGCCCGGAACGCTTCAGGTCGATGCTCGCCTTGATGGTCGAGGCGCCGTTTCTGTTGATCCGTGCTGCGCTGCCGCACATGATCGCGCAGCGGTTCGGCCGCATCGTCAACATCTCGTCGGTACACGGCATCCGTGCCTCCGAGTTCAAGGTTGCCTACGTGACGGCCAAGCACGGCCTGGAGGGGCTGTCCAAGGTGACCGCGCTCGAAGGTGGCCCGCACGACGTCACCAGCAATTGCGTGAATCCGGGTTATGTCCGAACGCCGTTGGTGACCAAGCAAATCGCCGATCAGGCCCGCACCCACGGCATTCCCGAGCAGGAGGTCGTGGAGTCCGTTCTGCTGTCCGAGAGTGCGATCAAGCGGCTGGTCGAACCCGATGAGGTGGCGGCTCTGGTGGGCTGGCTGGCGTCGCCGAGTGCGGGCATGGTCACCGGTGCGTCGTACACGATGGACGGCGGTTGGAGCGCACGCTAGCTCTCACGGCGAGCAGACGCGAAAATGCCAGAAAACGCGGCGTGTCTGACACATTTGCGTCTGCTCGCGGTCGAGGGAGGCCTGCCAGCTAGCGCCAGGTGGCCAGCCACTCGCCCATCCGGCTCACCGCCTCCCGAATGTCTGATGTCGGTCCTGCGAACGACAGGCGCACATAGGCGCCGCCGTGGACGGTGTCGAAGTCGATACCCGGCGCAATCGCAACACCGGTGTCCGCCAACAGCTTTGCGCAAAATTCGAGTGAATCCGTTGAGTAGTCCGCGATGTCGGCGTAGACGTAGAACGCGCCGTCCGCCGGCGCCAGCCGGTCCAGGCCGATCTGCGGCAGCCCGTGCAGCAGCAACTCACGATTGACGGCGTACTGCTCGACGAGCGCGTCGGCTTCCAGGATCGACTCCGGCGCGAACGCGGCGACCGCCGCCTTCTGCGGCAGGGTGGGTGGGCAGATGGAGAAGTTCCCCGTCAGGCAGTCGACCGCGCGCAGTAGCGGCCGCGGTACCAGCAGCCAGCCGAGGCGCCAACCGGTCATCGCGAAGTACTTCGAGAAGCTATTCACCACGATCGCGTCGCGTGAGGTTTCCCACGCGCAACTCGTATGTGGCGCACCGGGATACACCAGGCCGTGGTAGATCTCGTCGCTGATCAACCGCACGCCCGATTCGGCGCACCACGCGGCGATGGCAGCGAGCTCGGCCGGCGGCAGCACCGTCCCGGTGGGGTTGGCCGGGCTGGCGATCACGACGCCCTTGACGGGTGGGCTGATCGCGGCGAGCATCTCGACAGTCGGCTGGAACCGGGTGTCCGGACCGCACGGCACCTCGACGACCTCGCAGCCGAGCGCCGAGAGGATGTTGCGATAGCAGGGATAGCCGGGGCTTGTCACCGCGACACGGTCGCCGACGTCGAAGCACGCCAGGAAGGCCAACAGGAATCCGCCGGTCGACCCCGTGGTGACCACGACGTCGTCCGGCTCGACGGTGATGCCGTAGCGGTCCAGGTAGGACGCGGCGATCGCCTCGCGCAGTTCGTGGATCCCGAGCGCGACGGTGTACCCGAGGTTGTCGTTGGCCAGCGCGTCCGCAGCGGCCGCCCGGATCGGCGCGGGCGCCTTGGCGCCGGGCTGTCCCGCCGACAGATTCACCAGGTCCCCGTGGGAGCGCTGGCGCTCGGCGGCGGCCAGCCACACGTCCATGACGTAGAACGGCGGAATCCCGGCCCGTAGCGCGACGGAGAAGTCGGGAGTGCTCACCGCCGCAACGTTAGAGCACCTCGGCTTCGAGGTGGCGCAGATGCTCACGAGGCGGTCCGAGCAGTTGCGCGCTGCCGTGTGCCCGCTTGAAGTACAGCTGGATGTCGTGTTCCCAGGTGATCGCGATGCCGCCGTGCATCTGGACGGCCTCCGCCGCGACGGCGCTGAACGCCTCGGTGGCAGCAACCCGCGCCAGGGCGGCGGATGTGGGGGTCGGGTCCGCGACGGCGTCGTCGACCACGGCACGCGCCGTCTGCACCATGACGTAGAGATCGGCCATCCGGTGCTTGAGCGCCTGGAAGCTGCCGATCGGTCGACCGAACTGAACCCTGTCCTTGGTGTAGGCGACGGTCAGGTCAAGGCACCGCGCGGCGGCGCCGATCTGTTCTGCGGCCAATAGGATCGCGGCCAGCTGCGCCAACCCGGGGTCGGTTCCGAGTGGGACGGTGTCCCGTGCCTCGACGCGCGCCAGCCTGCGGGTGGGGTCCATCGTGGTCGCCGGATGTGACAGCACCTTGGTCCAGCGGACGAGCTCGGTGGCGTCGACGGCGATCACGACGTCGGCGACGTCCCCGTTGACCACGTAATCGGCGCTGAACACCACCGCGCCGATCGACGTGCCATCGGCGAGCTTCGCCAGCGCCACGGCGTCCGGTTCGTCGGCGGAAAGCAGTGCCAGCTCGGCAAGGATGGTGCCGAACAGTGGTGTCGGCACCAGCCCCTTGCCCAGCTCCTCCAGCACCACGGCGGCGTCGGCGAGTTCGCCGCCGGCGCCACCGAGCTCCTCGGGCACCACCAGCGCGGCCACACCCACCTGTTCGCACAACAACGTCCACAGCGTTTCGTCGTAGCCCCGCTCGGAGGCCATTGCCACGCGCACCGCCTCGGGGGGCGCGTGCTTCTCGACCAGCGCGGCGACGGTTTCGCGCAGCAGATCCCGTTCATCATTCATGCGCGATCCGCTCCGCTCCTCATGGCGATCCGCTCCTGCTTGGCCGTCACGATGTCAAGGCCTCCAGAACCCGCCGACGGTGCCACGCCGGATCCCCCCATGCCGAGCGCAGCGCCTGCACCCGTAACAGCAGCAGGGACAGGTCGTGCTCCTGGGTGAAGCCGATCGCGCCGTGCGTCTGCAGCGACGACCGCGCCGAGAGCAGCGCCGCATCCGATGCCGCGGCCTTGGCGGCGCTGACGTCGCGCGCGGTGTCGGGCGAGGAGTCTGCGAGCGACAGCGCGGCGCCGTAGACCAGCGGGCGGGCCAGCTCGACCGCGATGTAGACGTCGGCCAGCTTGTGTTTGATCGCCTGGTAGGAGCCGATCACCCGGCCGAACTGACTGCGTTGCTTGGCGTAGGCGACCGACGCGTCCAGCATGGCCTGGCCCGCACCGATCAGCTGGGCCGCGGTGATCAGCGCACCGAACTCGAAAGCCTTTGCCGTATCAGCTTTCTGGGGGTCACCGGACGCTGTCACGTCGAACAACCGGCGCGCTGGGTCGACGGAGTCGTGCTGCGCACCCGCCGAGGCATCGCGAACCTCGCCGTCGCAAGCAAACAGGATCAGGCCCGCGGTGTCGCCGTCTACGGCCCGCGGCGCCAGCGGCGGCAGCGCGACCGTCGCGATCAGCTCACCCGACGCCAGGGCGGCGCTGCGCTCGGCCCCCTCCGGATGGCTGGCCAGCAGGACCGGTGCCACGGCGATGGATTCGGCGACGGGACCGGGCACCCCCCAATACCCCAGCCGTTCGACCGCTACCACCAGGTCGACCGGATGGGCCTCGATGCCGTCGAAGCGCTCCGCCACGGCAAGTGCCGTCACACCCAGATCGCTCAGCGCCGCCCACACCTTGCGGCCCGGCCCGGTATCGCCTGCGGACCAGGCGCGCACGGCCGCGGGCACGCCTGCGGAACCGAGCGCCGCGTCGATGCTGGCCGCGAAGTCGCGTTGCTGTTCGTCGATCTCGAAGTTCATCTCGCCACTGAGCCTTCCCTGGGTAGACCCAGCAGCCGCTCGGCGATGATGTTTCGTTGAATCTCATTGGTGCCCGCGTAGATCGGGCCCCCGAGCGCGAACAGCAGACCATCGGTCCACGAGTCGGCGAGCTCGGCGTCGGCGCCGCGCAGATCCAGCGCGGTCTGATGCAGCGCGACGTCGAGATCCGACCAGAACACTTTGGTGATGGACGATTCCGCGCCAAGTTCACCACCCTCCGCCAGCCTGGTCACGGTGCCGAACGTGTGCAATCGGTAGGCCTGCGCCTTGATCCAGGCGTCGGCGACGCGATCGGTGAAGGCGGGGTCCGGGTCGGCTCTCCACAATTCCACCAGCCGCTCGGCCGGTGCGAGGAAGCGGGCCGGGCTGCGCAGCGACATTCCGCGCTCGTTGCTCGACGTGCTCATCGCGGCACGCCAGCCGTCGTTCGGCTCGCCGATCACGTCCTCGTCGGGCACGAATACGTCGTCGAGGAAGATCTCGCCGAATCCGGTGTCACCACCGAGCTGTGCGATCGGGCGCACGGTGACGCCGTCGGCGCGCAAGTCGAACATGACGTAAGTCAGGCCGCGGTGGCGCTGAGCTTCGGGATCCGACCGGAACAACCCGAATGCCTTGTCGCCGAAGGGTGCTCGCGAGCTCCAGATCTTCTGGCCGTTGAGCTTCCAGCCACCTTCGGTCCTGATCGCCGTCGACCGCAGGGACGCAAGGTCGCTGCCGGACTCTGGCTCGGACCAGGCCTGCGCCCAGATCTCCTGACCGCTGGCCATCTTCGGAAGCACCCGCGATCGTTGTTCTTCGGTGCCGTGCGCGAACAGGGTCGGCGCCAGCATCGACGTGCCGTTGGCGCTGGCACGGCCGGGCGCTCCTGCGCGGAAGTATTCCTCTTCGAACACGATCCACTGCAGCAGTGTCGCGTCACGCCCGCCGTACTCGCCGGGCCAGGCGATCACGGACAGTCCCGCGTCGAACAGCACCTTGTCCCAGCGGCGGTGTTGCTCGAAACCCTCCGCCGTGTCGTACGACTTCGTGGGGAACTGCGCCGTGTTGGCGGCCAGGAACTCGCGCACCTCGGCCCGGAATCGCTCGGTATCGTCGTCGAACGTCAGATCCATCAAACCATCTCTCGCAGTTGCGGTTTGACCACTTTTCCTCCAGGGTTGCGCGGCAGGACGTCGATGAACGCCACCGAGCGGGGGATTTTGAAGTTCGCGAGGTGCTCGCGGGCGTGGGCGATCACGGCCTGCTCGTCGAGCTCTGCTCCCGGCCTGATCACGACGAAGGCCTTGCCGACCTCACCGAGGCGGTCGTCGGGCACGCCGATCACTGCGGAGTCCGCGACACCGTCCAGCCGGGCCAGCACCTGTTCGATCTCGGCGGGATAGACGTTGAAGCCGCCGCAGATGTACATGTCCTTGAGCCGGTCGGTGATGCGCAGATTGCCGTGCTCGTCCAGGCTTCCGATGTCGCCGGTGTGCAGCCAGCCGTCCGCGTCGATCGCCTTGGCCGTCGCGTCGGGGTCGTCGAGGTAGCCGAGCATCACGTTCGGGCCGCGCAGCAGGACCTCACCGGTACCGTCGGCGATCGCGAGCTCGAATTCGGCGATGGGCCGTCCACTCGTCGTCGCCACTGTCGCCGCGTCGTCGTCGGCGCGACACATCGTGCCGAATCCGCTTGCCTCCGTGAGCCCGTAAGCGGTCAGCACGATGTCGATGTCCAGCTCGTTCTGCATGCGCTCGATCAGCACCACCGGGATGGTCGCCGCGCCCGTGACCGCGAATCTCAGCGACGTCAGGTCGTAGTCGCCGCGCTTCGGGTGATCGAGCAGCGTCTGGTAGATCGTCGGCGGGCCGGGCAGCACCGTGATGCGGTGGTCCTGCACCGCACGCATCGCCTTCTCGGGGTCGAACGTCAGCTGGGGGATCAGCGTCGCGCCGGTCTGCAGGCAGGCCAGGATGCCGGCCTTGTAGCCGAAGTTGTGGAAGAACGGGTTGATGCAGAGGTAGCGGTCGTCGCTGGTGAGCCGGCCGCACGCGGCCCAGGCCGCGGGTGCGTCGAGCGACTGCCGGTGGGCGCACAGCACGCCCTTGCTGCGGCCGGTGGTCCCCGACGTGAACAGGACGTCGGACACGTCGTCGGGTGACAGGGCGGCCACCCGGGCGTCGACGCCGCCGAGGTTCGTGCCGCGCGCCACGAATTCATCCCAGGTCCCGTCGTCCTCGTCGATGGGCACGCGGACGACGTGGCGGAGCGCGGGCAGTGCGTCGCGATCGAGGTCGCCCACCCGGTCCGCCCCGAGGAACTCACCCATCCCGATCAGCAGCGGCGCCTCGGTACGGGCGAGGATGTCGGTCGCCTCGCTGACGGTGTAACGCGTGTTGAGCGGCACCACCACGGCGCCGGCATGGTGCGTGGCAAGGCACGCGACCACCCAGTGCCACGTGTTCGGCGACCAGATCGCCACCCGGTCGCCTGCCTTCACACCCAGGTCGATCATCGCCGCCGCGGCCTGTCTCACTTCGGCTCTGAGCTGGGCGAACGTCAACTCCCGGTCGTCGGTGATCAGTGCGGCGCCATCTCCGAGCTCATCGCTGACGTGGTCCAGGACGCCGGGGATGGTCCTCGGCTCGGACATGCCCCGATCGCTCCGCTCCTGCCCACCGGGCCTCGTCATCGATGTCCCCTAACAAAGCAAGTGCTTGGTAGGTTAGCCTACAGGGGTGATAGGGGTCCAGGAGTTCCGGGCCGAGGTCCGGCAGTGGCTCGCCGACAATCTGGTCGGCGAATACGCCGCGCTCAAGGGTTTGGGCGGGCCGGGCCGCGAGCACGAGGCGTTCCAGGAACGGCTGGCATGGAACCGGCATCTCGCCAAGGCCGGGCTGACGTGTCTGGGTTGGCCCGAGGAGCACGGCGGGCGCGGGCTGTCGGTCGCGCACCGCGTCGCGTTCTACGAGGAGTACGCCCACGCCGACGCGCCGGACAAGGTCAATCACTTCGGTGAGGAGCTGCTCGGCCCGACGCTGATCGCGTGGGGCACTTCCGAGCAGCAGGAGCGCTTCCTTCCCAGGATCCTCGACGTCACCGAGCTGTGGTGCCAGGGCTATTCCGAGCCAGGCGCGGGAAGCGACCTCGCCAACGTCTCGACCGCCGCCGAACTCAGAGGCGATCCCGGGGCGAGCGAAGCGACGGAAAAACAGCAGTGGGTGATCAACGGTCAGAAGGTGTGGACCTCGCTGGCGCACCTGGCGCAGTGGTGCTTCGTCGTCGCCCGCACCGAGAAGGGGTCCAAGCGCCACGCGGGCCTGTCCTATCTGCTGGTGCCACTGGATCAGCCCGGCGTCGAGGTGCGCCCCATCGTCCAGCTCACCGGCGACTCGGAGTTCAACGAGGTGTTCTTCGACGACGCCCGCACCGACGCCGATCTGGTGGTCGGTCAGCCGGGCGACGGGTGGCGCGTCGCGATGGGCACGCTCACCTTCGAGCGCGGGGTTTCGACACTCGGACAGCAGATCCGTTATGCACGTGAGCATTCCGGCCTCGTCGAGTTGGCCAAGCGCAACGGCGCCATCGACGACCCGCTGATCCGCGAACGCCTCACCCGGTCATGGGCCGGGCTGCAGACCATGCGCTCCTACGCGCTGGCGACCATGGACGTGGAGCAGCGAGGAGCCGCCCCGGCGGCGACATGGGACCGGGCCAAGATAGCGTCTCGAAGTTGTTGTGGGCCAACTGGCATCGCGACCTCGGTGAGATCGCCATGGACGTCGAGGGCGCCGCCGGCCTGACGCTGGACGGTGGCGAGTTCGACGAGTGGCAGCGGCTGTACCTGTTCTCGCGCTCGGACACCATCTACGGCGGCTCCAACGAGATCCAGCGCAACATCATCGCCGAGCGAGTCCTCGGCCTGCCACGGGAAGTGAAGGGTCGATGAACCTCGCCATCGCGCCGAAGGAGATCGACGGACACGGACTGCTGACCGGCAAGGTCGTGTTGGTGACGGCTGCTGCAGGTACGGGCATAGGTTCCTCGACGGCCCGACGGGCGCTCGCCGAGGGCGCCGACGTCGTGGTCTCGGACTACCACGAGCGGCGGCTGGGCGAGACCCGCGACGAGCTCAGCGGGCTGGGCCTCGGCAGGGTCGAGTCGGTGGTCTGCGACGTGACGTCGACCGAGGCCGTCGACTCGCTGATCACCGGCGCGGTCGAGAAGATGGGACGCCTGGACGTCCTGGTGAACAACGCGGGCCTAGGCGGCCAGACGCCCGTCGTCGACATGACCGACGACGAGTGGGACCGCGTGCTCAACGTGACGCTGACGTCGGTGATGCGCGCCACTCGCGCCGCTCTGCGATACTTCCGCGGTGCCCGACATGGTGGCGTCATCGTCAACAACGCAAGCGTGCTGGGCTGGCGCGCCCAGCACTCGCAGTCGCACTACGCCGCTGCCAAGGCGGGCGTGATGGCACTGACCCGCTGCAGCGCCATCGAAGCCGTGGAGTTCGGCGTCCGGATCAACGCCGTGTCCCCGAGCATCGCCAGGCACGAGTTCTTGGAGAAGACCAGCAGCTCGGAACTCCTGGACCGGCTGTCGTCGGACGAGGCGTTCGGCCGGGCGGCCGAACCGTGGGAGGTCGCCGCCACCATCGCGTTTCTGGCCAGTGATTATTCCAGTTACCTGACTGGAGAAGTGATCTCGGTGTCGAGTCAACACCCGTGAGCAAGCGACTGGCGGCCGTGCTGGGGGCGTGCGCATGTGCGCTCGCGCTGGTGAGCGGTTGCACCAACAACGGCTCCGGCGACAGCTCCTGCGGGGAGTTCCTGGGCATGACCGACGACGGCAAGGACGCCGCGGTGGCCAGGATGCTCAAGGACCGCAACGGTCGCAACGCGTCGACCGGTGACGTCGAGGCCAAGCGAGTGGCGCTCGTCGGGCTCTGCCAGGCACCCGGTAAGCAGTCCGCCAAGATCAGCGACGTCGCCTGACGGCGGCATTTCTCCTAGCTCCGCCCTCATTGGCCGAGCAAGCGCTTGGTTGATACTCTGGCCCGGTGGACAGGGCGCTTCCAAGCCGCCGCGACGAGCTTCTCGAACTCGCCGCGACGATGTTCGCCGAGCGCGGCCTGCGCGCGACGACCGTGCGGGACATCGCCGATTCGGCGGGCATCCTCTCGGGCAGCCTCTATCACCACTTCAAGTCCAAGGAGCAGATGGCCGAGGAGGTCCTGCGTGACTTCCTCGACTGGCTGTTCGCGCGGTATCAGGAGATCGTCGACGGCGAGGCCGACCCGCTCACGCGTGTGAGCGGGCTGTTCATGGTTTCCTTCGAGGCGATCGAGCACCGGCACGCGCAGGTCGTCATCTATCAGGACGAGGCCAAGCGGCTGTCGTCGTTGCCGCAGTTCGGTTTCGTCGACACCCGCAATCGCGAGCAGCGCAAGATGTGGGTGGACGTGCTCAAGCAGGGCGTCGCCGAGGGCTGCTTCCGGCCCGACCTGGACGTCGACCTCGTCTACCGCTTCATCCGCGACACCACATGGGTCTCGGTCCGCTGGTATCAGCCGGGCGGACCGCTCACGGCAGAACAGGTCGGCAGGCAATATCTCGACATCGTCCTCGGCGGAATCACCGCCGAGGGCGCGTAACCAGGAGACGAAACATGGCTTCAGCCTCGCCGGCGTACGTCATCGACGCCGTGCGCACCGCGGTCGGCAAGCGCAACGGATCGCTCGCCGGCCTGCACCCCGTCGATCTCGGCGCCGCCGCATGGCGCGGCCTGTTCGAACGCACCGACCTCGACCCCGGCGCCGTCACCGACGTGATCGCCGGCTGCGTCGACGCCATCGGCGGGCAGGCGGGCAACATCGCTCGCCTGTCGTGGTTGGCCGCCGGATTCCCCGAGGAGGTGCCCGGCGTCACGGTCGATCGGCAGTGCGGATCGAGCCAGCAGGCCATTTCCTTTGGCGCCCAGGCCATCATGTCCGGCACCGCCGACGTCATCGTCGCGGGCGGCATGCAGAACATGAGCCAGATCCCGATCAGCTCGGCGATGATCGTCGGCGAACAGTTCGGCTTCACCTCGCCGACCAACGAGTCGGAGAGCTGGCTGCACCGCTATGGCGACCAGGAGATCTCGCAGTTCCGCGGCTCCGAGATGATCGCCGAGAAGTGGGGGCTGTCCCGCGAGGAGATGGAGCAGTACTCGCTGTCCAGTCACCAGCGCGCGCAGAAGGCCATCCGGTCGGGGTACTTCGAGAACGAGATCATCGCGGTTGACGGCTTCCTCACCGACGAGGGCCCGCGCGACACGTCGCTGGAGAAGATGGCCGGGCTCGAGACGCTCGTCGAAGGGGGCCGTCTGACAGCGGCGATGGCGAGCCAGATCTCGGACGGCGCCAGCGCGGTGCTACTCGCCTCGGAAAGCGCAGTGCGGGACGCACAACCTGAAGCCGCGCGCCCGCATTCACCACATCAGCGCCCGCGGCGCCGACCCGGTGTACATGCTGACCGGCCCGATTCCCGCCACGCACTACGCGCTGGAGAAGACGGGGCTGTCGATCGAGGACATCGACACCGTCGAGATCAACGAGGCGTTCGCGCCCGTCGTGATGGCGTGGCTCAAGGAGACGGGAGCCGACCCGGCGAAGGTCAACCCGAGTGGTGGGGCGATTGCCCTTGGTCACCCGCTGGGAGCCACGGGCGCAAAGCTTTTCGCCACCATGCTGAACACGCTGGAACGCACCGGCGGACGCTACGGCCTTCAGACGATGTGCGAGGGCGGCGGCACGGCCAACGTGACGATCATCGAGCGCCTCTAGCCGCGACTCAGGCGACGCGACACACCGGCGGAGCGGCGTAGGTTCGATGTTCGGGTTGCCGGTTCTCGTGGGTGTTGGCGAGGAAGTCATCGATCAGCCGGGCCACCGTCGCGGGTTGCTCGGTCGGTGGATGGTGGTGCACGCCGGGGAGGACGTGCAGTCGACTGTTCGGGATCCTGGCGTGGGCCGCGCGTGCGTGCTCGACGGGGATGACGCGATCCGCGTCACCACTGGTTCGCAATGGTTTCGGTGATGTTCTGATTTGAAGTTAGAACGGACACCGGGAAATGGCTCGCTTGTGCGCGCTAGTCGCGAAGAGAGCGATTAATCGATTCTGCGCATTGTGCTCAGCGCGGTCTCGGGCAGCAGGAACTCGCGTGCTCACGAGGCTGACGATGACGTCGCCCCGGCGTCGGGGTGTCTATTGCGCGAGCCCAAGGCCGGCGAAGGCGAGCAACCAACTCGCGAAGCTCCCGACCAGGAAGTACTCGGTGACGTCGTCGATGCCGATCCGTTCCGGGTTGCCGTTCTTGTCGCGATTGGCGCTGATCTCGGGGAAGCGGATGATGCTCTTTGCCGCCACCACCGCGGTCGCCATGGTCAGCTGACCGGCCAGGCCCAGCCCGACGATCAACAGCCGCTCCATGGGACCGAGCAGCCGACCGCCCCTGAGGTGGTCGGACGCCTGTGGCTCGCCCGCAGGTTTCACGGAACCCACCGAGCCGAGTATCAGGCGCACCACCTGGTTGGCGGTGGCCGTTTGTGCCAGCAGCACGCCGACGATCATCAGCAGGCGACCGGGAGCGACGTCCCCGATACCGCGAAGCCCTGCCCAGGACGACCAACGCCCAACCAGGCCCGCAACGTCGGATCCCCAGCCGGACAACAGGATCAGCAATACGACCGCGATGCTCAACACCGCAAGCGGCGTGGTCTGTCGACTACCCGTGCGTTCCGCCCACTCGCAGGACACCAGCCACCCGACGCAGGCCAGCGCCGCCACGATGAGCAACGGAACGTCCCCGAGGTGCCAAAGCCCGGCAAGCAGCGCGCTCGCGACGAGCGCCACCAGCCCGATCACCGGTGGTAGCCAACGCTTCCCGACGAACCCCCTGCCGATGTCACCGACGCCGACCGCGACCAGCAGCACGGCCAGCGCACTCATCGGATCTCCGAAAGGTACTGCGAGGCGACCACGATGAGGTCCAATCCGTCCCGACCGGCACGCTGGGACACCGCCGAGGGGCTGATCTGCTCCTCGGCGGCGAGTTCCTTCTTCGACCGGTTGGACACCAGACCTCTCAGGATTCGAACGGACCGTTCATCGAGTGATCCAAACATGTGGTCCCGACACATCAGCGCGGCGTTGATGGGGCCCGCCGCCGGGGCGGCCTCCTCAGTGGTCCGGTAGGTGGTGCGGACCAAGGCCAGGCCGGGCTGACGTTGGGCCTGCGCGGTCCACTCGATGGCCTCGCGTGCCGACCACCAACCCGGCCCGTCCTGGATGCCGGTCGCCTCGTCGAGCACGGTGACCCGGCCCCAGCCGATGCCGAACCGCACGTCGACGTCTGGCGCGACCGCCAGCCGCAACGCCCACGCGGCGCCGATGGCCTTTCCGACGGAGGGATAGCTGCCCTGGAACTCGTCTCCGACGGTGAACGCCGGCGCATCGACTGCTTCGGGCGCGACGGCGTGGAGGGCCTTGGTCAGCGCGCGGTGCAGGGCCGTCCGGTCGGTGGCACCGCGAGAGCCGACGACGTCGCCGATGAGCGTTGCCCGGGATGAAGCGGCGGCCTTCATGAGAGCCATATGAAGACTATAGCTTAACTGTCACAGAATGAAGTCAGTCACTTCACTACGGGTCGATGAATGCCGCCGCGGCCTGCAGGTGCTTGACGGCGTCGTTCACGATCGAGTCGACGAGTTCGGCGCACGACGGCAGATCGTCGAGGATGCCCACGACCTGCCCAGACGCCAGCACCCCTGCGTCGGTGTTGCCCTCGACGAGGCCGGCCTTGAGCAGCATGGGCGTGTTGGCTGCCATGACCACCTGCGACCACGTGAGTTCCTTGCCATGGCGCATCGCCAGCCCGTCGCGGATCATCGACAGCCAGGTCATGCCCGACATCTTCTTGAACTTCTTGGCATTGCCCACCGCCGCGCTGAAACCCCGAACGGGTGAACCGCTCTCGAGCTTCTCGACCAGCCCCGTGCGCAGCACGCGATGCGGCATGCCGTCCACGCGTGTCGACACCACGGTGCCGTCAAGGCCAGCCTCCAGGTAACGCCGCTTGACCGCCTCGGGGACGGTCGAGTCCGAGGTGAGCAGGAACCGGGTACCCATCGCGACGCCCGCGGCGCCGTACGACAGCGCGGCAGCCAGGCCACGGCCGTCGAAGAAGCCGCCCGCGGCGACCACGGGAATGTCCACGGCGTCCAGCACGGACGGCAGGAGCAGCGTGGTCGCCACCGGCCCGGTGTGGCCACCACCCTCCCCGCCTTGCACGATCACCGCATCGGCGCCCCAGCCCGCCACCTTCTTGGCGTGCTTGGCCGCGCCCACCGACGGGATGACCACGACGCCGGCCTCTTTCAGCCGCGCGATCAGCTCGGGCTTCGGCGCCAACGCGAAGGACGCGACCTTCACCCCCTCGCGGATCAGCAATTCGATCCGGTCCACCGCATCACCGGCGTCGGCACGGATGTTGATGCCGAACGGCTTGTCGGTGGCCGCCTTCACCTTGGTCACCGCCGTCGAAAGCTCGTCGAGCGTCATGGTCGCCGACGCGAGGATGCCAAGGCCGCCCGCGTTGGACGTCGCAGCGACCAGGCGTGCGCCGGCCACCCAGCCCATGCCGGTCTGCACCACCGGGTGCTCGACGCCGATCAGCTCGGTCAGCGGTGTACGCAGTTTCCCCATGGCTATGCCCTGACCTCCTTGTCCCGCAGCGACTTCGGATCGATGACCTCCTGAATCAACCTCAGCTCATCGCCCGTGGGAAGTCGTGACGTACCCGCGGAGTCCAGCTCGTGTACTTCGAACGAGGTGTTCTCGCGGACCTCATCGGGCTCGACGCCCGGATGCAGCGACACGGCGCGCATCTGGTGGTCGGGGCCGTTGAAGTCGAACACGCCAAGGTTGCTGATCACCCGGAAGACGTTGACGAACCGGTACGTGGGGTTGCCCGAATCGACCTTGTCCCAGCCGATGCCGGACACGATGTCGACGGACTCGCCGAACACGCGCGTGGAGTGATTGCCGACCCAGTAACTGGTGGCGTGGTTGATGGTGTTGCCGGGCGCGCCGCGGACACCGAACATCTGCCGCTTGGGGTGCTGAATGGGCCCGAAGGCCGACAGGTTCTGGTTGCCGTAGCGGTCGATCTGGTTGGCGCCCATGACGACATGGCGCCTGCCCCACGCCAGCGTCTCGAATACCCGGCCGAACGGCATCCAGCCCTCTATTGCGCCAGCGGCACCGATGGCGGGCGTGTCGGCCAGCAGACGGGCCTCACCGTCGGTCAGCAGGATGTCGGGGGAGAAGGTCAACCTGGCGAGTCTGGCACCGACGGACACCATGGTCGCCATGGGGCTCACCATGATCTCGCCCGCGTCGCGGAACAGTTCGGCGCACGCGATGGCGCACACCTCCGCGCGGGTCACGGAAATCACTTGGCGGCCTCCCTCTGAGCTGCCTGGGTCTCGGCGAACCTTCGGACGGCAGCCTGATAATCGGCTTCACTGCCGGACAGATACGTCTCGACGAACTGCTGCCACGTCTCGTCGGAACCCGCCGCTTCGGCGTAGTGCCGCTGGAACTTCTCGTCGCGGCGGTAGTCCGGTTCGGCGGTGGTGAAGTGCGCGCCGCCAGGAGCCTCGACCACGGAGTCGACCATCATCCGGTTGACCAGAAGCGCCTGCGGGGGAACCGACTTGATCAGTTCCTCGGTCGAAACCACGCGCTCGACGGAGAGGAAGCGCTTCGTCGCGGCCATCAGGTACAGGTCGTCGAAGTAGGGGTCGATGCCGGTGTAGGCCGCGTTACCCTGCGCATCACCGATATTCATGTGCACGAAGGCGGCGTCGAGTGTAAGTGCGGGCATTGCGACCAGCTCCTCGAAACCACCTTCGGTGGCATACGGCGAGATCACCGTTTGGAGCTCATCGCCCCAGAATGCGCGCACGTCACTACCGAGCCCGGCCCGGATCGGCAGGAACGGCAGTCGCTGCGCCGCCGCCTGCAACCCGCAGCGCAGCATGCCCTCGTCCATCTCGCGGGCCTCGATGGCACCGGTGGTGCGGGCCTTGGCGAACCACGGATCGTAGAAGGGTGGCGAGTCGAGTGACACGAAGCCGTAGTAGAGGCGCTTGACCTTGCCTGCCGAACACATGAGTCCGACATCGGGTCCGCCGTAGGAGACGAGGGTGAGGTCGGTGACGTCGGTACGCAGCAGCGCCCGGACGAAGGCCATGGGCTTGCGCCGCGAGCCCCAGCCGCCGATGCCGATGGTCATGCCGCTCTCGATCGACGAGACCGCCTCGTCAAGGGTGGTCCGCTTGTCTACCACCTTGCCCCCTGTCGCTTCGCTCCTGCCCGCCGAATCACCTTGCCCCCTGTCGCTTCGCTCCTGCCCGCCGAATCACTTGTCTCCCTTCGCCGTGCCCGCGAACGCATCCCGGTGCTCGTCGGCGACACCGGCCAGGTTGAGCTCGAACGTAAACCCCTGCTCCATGCGGTAACTCGCGTTGACCTTCTGCACGTCGATGAGGTTCAGCGCCTCCTTGGCGGCCCTGATTACGCGGGTGTCCTTGACGGCGATGTCGCGGGCCACGCGCAGTGCGGATTCGTCGAGGTCGGCGCGCGGCACCACTTCGTGCACGGACCCGAAGTGATGCAGTGTCTCGGCGTCGACGGTGGCGGCGGTGAAGAACAGCCGGCGCATCATGTGCTGGGGGACGAGCCGGGAGAGGTGGGTGGCCGCGCCGAGCGCGCCGCGTTCGACCTCGGGCAGGCCGAACTTGGCGTCGTCGGAGGCGACGACGACGTCGGCGTTGCCGACCAGCCCGATGCCGCCGCCGACGCAGAAGCCGTTGACCGCCGCAACCACGGGCACCTCGCACTCGTACACCGCGCGGAATGCATGGAAGCAACCGCGGTTGGCGTCGATGAGCGCTGTGAAGCCCTCGGTGTTCTGCATTTCCTTGATGTCGACGCCCGCGTTGAAGCCGCGACCCTCGGCACGGAGGATCACCACGTGGGTGGCCTGATCGCGGCCGGCGGCGGTGATGGCGTCGCCGAGTTCGAACCAGCCTCGCGACGGGATCGCATTCACCGGCGGATAGTCCACGGTCACCGAGACGATGCCCGGCTCGACTGTCTTGGTGTTGATCGACATGCGTACCTCAGCTACTCCGGGGCCGACTACCTAAGCAAGCACTTGCTTGGTACGCTAGCACAGTGACCGATGCGGCTGACAGTGCGCCATTCAACTTCCAGTTGGCCGGTCGGGTGGTACTGGTGACCGGTGGCGTGCGCGGGGTAGGTGCAGGCATAAGTGCCGTTTTCGCCAGCCAAGGCGCCACCGTCGTGACGTGCGCGCGCCGCCAAGTCGAGGGGTTGCCCTACGCGTTCCACCCCTGCGACGTCCGCGACGATGACTCGGTCAAGGCCCTCATCGACGCCATCGTGGCGGCGCACGGCCGCCTCGACGTCGTCGTCAACAACGCGGGCGGATCGCCCTACGCGTTGGCCGCCGAGTCGTCGGCGAAGTTCAGCACCAAGATCATCGAGCTGAACCTCCTTGGGCCACTTTCGGTCTCGACGCACGCAAACGCCGTCATGCAGACGCAGCCGAATGGCGGTTCGATCGTCAACATCACCAGCGTCAGTGGCCGCAGGCCGACCCCGGGCACCGCGCCCTACGGTGCGGCGAAGGCGGGCATGGAGAGCATCACCAGCACGCTGGCCGTCGAATGGGCGCCGAAGGTCCGGGTGAATTCGGTCGTGGTCGGCATGGTGGAGACCGAGCAGTCCGAATTGTTCTACGGTGACGCTGATTCCATCGCCGCGATCTCGAAGAACGTTCCGCTCGGCCGCCTCGGCAGGCCGGTCGACGTCGGCTTGGCCGTCGCGTTCCTGGCGTCCGATGCGGCGTCCTACATCAGTGGTGCGTCACTCGAGGTGCACGGCGGCGGCGAGCCACCGCACTATCTGGCGACCACGACGGCGATCAAGTAACCAGAACTTCAATCGACGAGGGAGACACACGGATATGGGACTGCTCGACGGCCGCGTGGTCATCGTGACGGGCGCAGGTGGCGGCATCGGTCGCGCGCATGCGCTGGCGTTCGCCGCCGAGGGTGCGCACGTGGTGGTGAACGACATCGGCGTCGGCCTCGACGGCTCGCCCGCCGGTGGCGGGAGCGCCGCGCAGGGTGTCGTCGACGAGATCATCGCTGCCGGCGGCGAAGCCGTGCCCAACGGGGCCAACGTCGCCGACTGGGCGCAGGCCGAAGGCCTGATTCAGACCGCGATCGAGACGTTCGGCGGTCTCGACGTCCTGGTCAACAACGCGGGCATCGTGCGCGACCGGATGTTCGCCAACACCAGCGAGGAGGAGTTCGACGCCGTCATCGCCGTGCACCTCAAGGGACACTTCGCCACCATGAAGCATGCCGCGGCCTACTGGCGTGCACAGTCGAAGGAGGGGGCGGCGGTGGATGCCCGCATCATCAACACCAGCTCGGGGGCCGGACTGCAAGGCAGTGTGGGACAAGCCAACTACAGCGCCGCGAAGGCCGGGATCGCCGCCATGACGTTGGTGGCCTCCGCCGAGATGAGCCGTTACGGCGTCACCGTCAACGCGATCGCACCATCGGCGCGCACTCGCATGACGGAAACGGTCTTCGCGGAGATGATGTCGACTCAGGACAGCGAGTTCGATGCCATGGCGCCGGAGAACATCTCCCCGCTGGTGGTGTGGCTGGGCAGCGTCGGGTCACGCGACGTCACGGGCAAGGTGTTCGAGGTCGAGGGCGGCATCATCAGGGTGGCAGAGGGCTGGGCCCGCGGGGCCGAGGCGGACAAGGGCGCGCGATGGGAGCCGGCCGAACTCGGTCCCGTCGTCACCGACCTGCTGGCCAGGTCCAGGACCCCGTTGCCCGTCTTCGGGGCGTAGGGCCACACGTGGCCGCCTCTCGCAGCGGCCGGGTCAGCGCGCCCCCGAGTAGGAGCAGGCGGATAATGGGTTGGTGGCGAGTATGGCCGTGCGCTCGGACTCGCTGATACCTTCCATCTTCTCCAGCCAGCCGGACCGGATCCTCCTGCACCATCGGCGCGGGATAGTCAGTGCCGAGCACCACGCGGTCGATGCCGACCGAGTCGATCAGGAACCGAAGGGTCGCCTCAGTGTAGGTGCAGGAGTCGTAGTAGAACCGGTCCAGGTACTCGCTTGGTGGCTTCGGGAGCTTGGCGTCGGCGAATTCGGGCACCTCGATGTCGGCGCGCGCCAGGTCTTGTCCATCCGCGCGACTCCGAATGGTGCGTACCGCCGGCGTGTCCGAGGCAGATCTTGAGATCCGGGTAGCGGTCCATGATGCCGCCGAACACCAGCGTGCCGAACGTGACGGCGCGGTCGACGAGGTTGCCGATGCTGTTGGGCAGCGCATAACGGGTGGTGCGTGCCTTGACGAGGGTCGGCCCGCATTGGTGGAAGAACACCACCGCGCCAAGGGATTCCACGGCCTCCCAGAACGGGTAGAAGCGCGGGTCGTCGAAGGTTACGCCGTTGACATGGTCATTGATGGTGATGCCGCGGTACCCGAGGCTCGACATCGCGTACTCCATCTCGGCGATCGCCGTTCGATGTCCTGCATCGGCACCGTGGCAGCCCGGTGAACCGGTCGGGATGGTCGGTCATCATCTGGCCGATCTCCTCATTGCAGGCGCGGGCGATCTCCTGGGTCAGCGCGGGATCGAGTTCGTATCGGTAGAAGTCGTTGTTGACGGTCAGCACGTGCATGTCGATTCCGGCGGCGTCCATCTTGGCGATCGTCGGTCGCGGAGATGGAGAACTCGGGGATTTCAGCTCGCCGATCGCATTGGTCAGCGTGTGCCAGGTCCCACCGTCGAGTACGCCTCACGGAAGCTGGGTGGCGTGACATGCGAGTGAACATCTATGACGACCAACGTCAGGTCTCTCTGCTAGTGGGATCGCCCAACAGCATGGCGGCGGTGCCAGCAGGATGGACTCGATCTCGTCGGGCGTCAGCACCCCGATGCTGCTCAGCCGCTGCACGGGTTCGAGCACCCGCATGGGTGCGGGCCAGTCGGTGCCGAGCACGACGCGGTCGCGCCGACCACGTCGACGAGGTAGCGCAGCGTGCGCGGCTCGTAGGTGACCGCGTCGTAGGTGAACCGGCGAGCATATGTGCTCGGCGGACCGGTCGTCGCACCCCGCATCGACGGAAACGCGCGCCAGCCCTGGTCCATGCGGTCCAGCGCGAAGGCCGTGTAGCCGCCGGCGTGTCCGAGGCACACCTTGAGGTCGGGATAGCGATCCATCACCCTCCGTACACCAGCGCGCCGAACGTGATCGTCCGATCGACGAGGTTGCCGATCGAGTTGAAGAAGAAGAACTTGTCGATGCGGGCCTCAAAGCGTCTTTGGCGCGACTGTGTACGAAGTCAGAGCCCAGCGCAGCGGCAGCCTCCCAGAAGGGTCAACCCCGCCTCGTCGAGTGTGGCAGTTGACGTGATCGTCGATCATGACACCGCGAAGGCCGAGATGGCGGATCGCCCTGGTGAGCTCCGCAACCGCGAGGTCGGTGTCTTGCATCGGCACGGTCGCCAGACCGGCGATCGAGAGGGCGTGCCTGAACCATCTCGGCCACTTCGTCGTTCACCGCTCAAGCGATGGGCGGCGCCAGGGGTCCTGGTGATACTGGTAGATCAAATCGATCGCGAGGTCAGCTGGACGTCGATGCCGTCGGCGTCCATTGCCTCGATGCGCTGGTCGATGCTCCAAGATTCATCGGATTGTGCAGCTCGCCGTCGTCGGATGTCATTCCATGCCAGTCATTCCCGCCGAGCACGACATCGCTGAAGCAGCGAGGCGTTACGTGGGCGTGGACATCAATGATCGTGCTGATGTTTCCTCCTGTTTTTCACAGACCATGCATGAGGTGGGTGACCCTGGCCATCCACTCGTACTGGGTCACTTCGCCGAGCCGTTTCATGGCCTGGCGTAAAGCTCGCCGGCGAGCAGGTTCTGGGCGGCGGTGCGGTCGGTGCACGAATGTCGACGATGCCATCGAAGTCGGTGGTGAGGGTTCCGATGTTCTTGCCGATGGCCACGCCGCTGGACCTCTGGCGTGACTTGTGCGCGTTGTTGGTGTCGAGTCGGCCGGGCGATGGAGCGTTCCGGACCATCGGGCGATAAGAACATGGCGGAATGTTTCACTTGATTCTTGGTGATCAGCGGTTGGCCGTCATACCACCAGTCGACTCTGGCGGTTTCTTCGCCGCGGCAGATCGAGGCGTTGTAGACGGCGACCTCGTGGTGCACATCGTCGTCGTTGTAGTCATCCATGCCGGCCTGGTCGTCGAAGTCCAGATGCAGAGCGACGTCATAGCTCACCGCGGGTCCGAGTTCGCTGCTGCGCCAACGGGGTTGACGCTTCCAGGGTTTGACTTCGCGAAGCAACGACGAGCCACCGAACTCGTCGAGCCCGAAGTCCAGCGCGCGCACGCTCGGGCAGGCGAAGCGCATGTAGGCGAGTCCCTTGAGCATCTGGACGGCCTGCTCGAGGGTGGTGTCCTCGCGGAACATGAAGAAGGCGGAGTGGCGCAGCATTTGTCGGGGATTCCTTTCGGTCGGTCGGTCAGGATCGCGACGAAGTCACGAAGTCTGGCCGGCGGGTTCGAGACGCATGTGCTCGAAGAGGGCGAGGACGTCGGCCTGCTTGGTGACGACTCGCGGTCGGTCTGCAGGCGGGGCCTCGGAAGTGCGACGGGAATGTCGGCATAGAGGGTTCCGCCGCGGTTCATCATCAGAATCCGGTCCGACAACTGGACGGCCTCGTTGACGTCGTGCGTCACGAACAGCACGGTTGCGCCAGTCGCCTCCCAGAGCTGTTGCAGCTCGGTGCGAAGCCCCCTGGCGGTGATGGCGTCGAGGTGGCTGAACGGTTCGTCCATCAGCAGTAGGTCCGGTTCGATCGACAATGCTCGTGCGATGCCGATTCGCTGGCGCATACCGCCGGAAAGCTGGCCGGGGTACATGTCCGCGGTGTGGACGAGGTCGACCATTTCGAGGAACTGCATGGACTTCTGTCGTCGAGTCTTGCGGTCGCCGCCGTTTTGAACGTAGATCATGTTGTCGATGACGGATCGCCAGGGCAGCAGTCGCGGGTCTTGGAAGACGTAGCCTATCCGTGCCTCCGCCGTGGCGCCGGTTACCTTTACGGACCCGGACGTCGGCTTCTCCACGCCCGAAACCAGATTGAGGAACGTGCTCTTTCCACAGCCCGATGGGCCAACCAGGCAGACGAACGTATGGCCGGAGGCCTCGAAGCTGAAGTGGCCCAGCGCCTGAACCTGCCCGCCCGCGTTGGGTTGGTAGACCTTGCTGACATCGTCGGCTACCAGGTGCGCCATGTGTGCTCCTCGAATCGTTGCCTCACCATCGCTCCGTGCCCTCCTGCCAGCGCCGTGAGTATCGGGCCAAACGTTCCAGTACGAGGCGGTCGACGGCGAGAATGACGACGATCTCGATGAGGCCCCATCCCATGAGGCCGTCGAAGTTTCCGGAGTCATACCAGTACGCCGCCCGGTATCCGGCGCCCCAGTTGCTTGCGAAGAATTCGACCAATGACAATGCGCCCCAGCCCGCGAGTACCGCGTAGCGGAAACCGGCGATGATGAAGGGCGCCATCGCGGGGAGGACGAGGCGACCGAACATCCGTGTCGCTGGGACGTTGTAGGCCTGCGACATCTCCACCAGTGGCTTGGGCAAGGACTTCGCGCCCTCGAACGTCGAGGCGACCAGCATCGGGGTGGCGGCCAAGACCGGCACCACGAACGGGCCGACTTCGGAGAAACCCCACCACATCGCGGAGAGCAGTGCCCAGATGAAGGCGGGTAGTGCAAGGAGAATGGTGACGACGTCGCGGAAGTACGCTCCGACGCGCCACCATCGGCCCATCGCCCAACCGATCATCACACCGAGTACCAAGACGGCTGACAGCGCGACGACCGCCCGGCGCAACGTCCATGTCAGGTGGACCCACAGCTCGCCCCGCATGGTCTCGTCAATCAGGAACTCGATGGTGCCGACAGGCGTGGGGACACGGTCCGAAAGCAATCCGATCGCCTGCCACAGCGCCAGTGCCAGCAGGCGGGCCGTGTAGCGGGCCGCCCGGTCTGACGTCAGCCAGCGCCATGAACTGCGCGCCTCGACGGTGGTGGCGGCGCTCACGGGCCCGCCTTCTTGCTCCTGGTGCCGGTGTCGACGGCCTCGACGATCGCCTCGGTGGCGGTGCGCTCGACAGCCCCACTGTCGGCGGTGCAGTCGGCTGCCAGGCCGGCTGCGGCCGCGGCCCGTCGGCCGCGCAGTGATCGCCGCGGCCGCGTCGGTGTCTCGGACCGCCACCGGAACAGGCGGTGCTCGAGGTTCACGAGTACGAGTCGCTCGAGCAGAACCACGAAGATGACGAAGAATCCCATCCACGCGAGCACGTCTCGAACCGAGAAGAGGTGATAAGAGCGCGAAATCTGATACCCGACACCGCTTGAACCACCGAATGTTTCGACGAGAGCGGCCAACTTCCACGAGTCGGCGAACGACACCCGTCCAGCGGCGAACGCGAAGGGAGTGACGGTCGGGACGATCACGTGCTTGATCATGTCCCTGCGACTTCTGTTGAACGACTTGCTGATTCCGATCAAGTCGGGGTCGACGGACATCATGCCGGCCGCGACGTTCAATGCGATTCCCGGCAGCACGAAGAGGATCACCACCGACGTCGGGCCCATGCCGCTGATGCCGAACACGATGATGGCCACGATCGCGTAGACGATCAACGGAACATTGGCGGCAAGGTAGATCAGGTCGTGGAAGAAGGCCCGAGCGTAGCGATACCGTCCCATCAGGAATCCGAGCACCGACCCGATGACCACCGCGACGGTCCAGCCGATCACCGTTCGCCAGAAGCTGTCCAGGAAGTTGGTCAGTACGGCCCCGTCCCTGGCGAGCTCAACCATCCGCCGTCCGACCGTCAACGGCGACGGCAGCACGTAGGGCTCCATTCGGGACGCGGCGTAGGCCCAGAGCGCGATGAAGGTCGCTATTCCCGCCAGCGAGTACGCCTGTGCTGCGAGGAGTCGGCGGGTCGACGGCGCGAGTGTCATTGCGATGGCGGCTGAATGACGACCATCTCGGGATCAGGCTGGTCGGATTTGACCACCCCGGCGTCCTTGAGCAGTTGGAAGATTCCCTTCTCCTTGTCGATCCACTCCTGCGTGAGGTAGGGCGAGTCGACGAACCAGTCGAAGGTGTTCGCGAAGTAGCCCTTCATCGCATGCCGCTTCTTCATCGTTCTTCACCGCGAAGTGTTGGGGGTAGGCATCGATGATCTCGTCACGATGCTGAGCCCATTCGTCCATGGCGCGTTGCCAGACCTTGAGGAAGAATGCGGCTTCCTCTTTGTTGTTGTCGTACCACTCTTTACGGGCGGTGAACAGGTTGCTCATGACTCCCTCGTGACCTGGCGCCATGATCTCGCCGTACAGCTCCGACGCGGACCTGCCGTCGTACATGATGTTGAGCTTGCCCGAGGCGAACTGGGGAATCGACTGGGTGGGATCGGCGAACGCGCCGCAGACTTCGTTGTTCATCACGAGATCTGGGATGACCTGGTAATCGGCGGTGACCAAGTTGAGGTCGTCGCCGTTCTCGGCCAAGGTGCGCTTGTCCATCTTGTCGATGAGCGCCTGCCAGATGAACGTGTTGCCCACCACCGACTCCGCGGCGATCTTGCAGCCCTTCGGCATGTCTGCAACCGTTTCCCACTGCGGGTTGGCGGTGATCATGACGTCCTTGGCCTTGTTGAACTTGCCGAAGGTGACGGTCTCGACGCCGGTTTCCTGCTCGAGGTTCTGCAGTTCGTAGGTGCCGATGGAAACGACGTCGGCGTGGCCGCCGGCGAACTGACCGAACTCATCCCAGGTCACTGTCTGCAGGATCCTGAATCCGGAGTCCTTCTCCATCTCCTCGAGAATTCCCTGCTCTTGGATCCAGTCCCAAGCGGGGTCGGGCGAGAAGGTGAATCGAATGACACCGTCCTCGCCGCTTGCGGCTGAGTCCTGTTTCTGAGGGCCGCTACAGCCGGTGGTGACCAAGAGCCCCACCGCCAACACAGCCATGATCGACTTCGTCCTGCTCTGCATGGATGGACCTCCTGCGTTTACCGCCGGGCGGCTGCCCCCGTCTCCGGTGTCGACACGTTGCACAGACCGCGCAGCCGTCGGCCTTCTGGCTGCCGAAATAAACTATAGAACGACGGATCCTATAAATTATGGGAATCCGCATCTTCGTGGGTTGCCGGTGTGTAAACGGTCCGATTCCCTGCCCGACAAGCCTTGCTGATCGCCTTATGAGCGTGGTCGGCGCAGCGTTGAGCGACGAGGAGAGCTAGTGTAGCTCGCCACGACGATGGTCGGAGAATGTGGGCTGGCCGCGGATGTCGTTCGCGACGTTGCCGATTCGGCCGAGGCGCTAATCGACCTCGACGGGAACGGCACGCCGTTCCCTGGCGGAGCGGTACAGCGCTTCGGTGACGGCCACCGCCCGCAGCCCGTCGATTCCGCTGGCGGTCGGCTCGGTTCCGGACGCCACGGCATCGGAGAACGCGGCCACCTCCGCCGTGTAGGCGGATGTCGTCGACGTCGCGAGTCGGCTGTTCGCGCCGTCGACGTGCAGGTCGAGCACGTCCTCGGGGGCCGGACTCGAGCCACCGCGCGCGTCGAGCCAACCCTCGGTGCCGAACACGGTCCAGTCGGGGCGGGTGCCGGCACGGCGGCTATGGGGACGCGATATTCGCCAGCGTCCCATCGGCGAGCCGGCAACTGCCGACGAACACGTTCTCGTCGGTGGGGCTGTCGATCATGCAGGTGACTTCCACGACCTGCGTGCCGCACAGGTACGCGATCAGATCGACCGCATGTACGCCCTGGTGAAGCAACGTGCCACCGCCGGAAAGTGCTGGATCCGCGCGCCAGGTGTCATACGGATAGAGGCCCTTGCCCGCGCCGCAGGCTATCTCGGCGTAGAACACCTCGCCGAGCCGTCCGTCCGCAATTGCGTCGCGCGCCGCCATGGCCGTCGCCTTGTAGCGGAGATGGAATCCGGTGCGCAACCGCAGGTCGGCATTGGCGTGGTCGCCGACCATCGCCATTGCACCTCCGATCCGAGTGCCAGCGGTTTGTCGACGAGCACGTGCTTACCGCGCCCGAGCTGCGGCCAGCGCCTGCTCGGCGTGCAGGCCGTTCGGGGATGCGATGTAGACGACGTCGCACGTCCGGGTCCTTCAGCATCTGCGCGTAGTCCGTCGTATCCCGCACGCCGTACCGTGCTTTTCGGCGAACGCGGTCGCTCGGTCGAGGCTGCGGCTGCACACGGCCGCAAGGTGGCTGGCCTCGTCGGCGTTGATCGCAGGTGCAACGGCGAGTCGGCGACCAGCCAGCCTTGCGGCCCCAACCGACACTCATCCCAGACTCTCGTCCTATATGTTCCATATTTTATAGACGATGAAGCCAGTGGCCCGCAGTTCAACGGCTGAAGCAGGGACGGCCGAGGTCGCGAGGTCAGGTAGCTGAGCTCGCCGCTTCCTCCGGGTCGAACTCGAGCGATTGAATGCTCGACCTGATGTGTTCGGCGACGGCCAATGCGGCCGCTTCGGGGTCGCGGCGCAGGTAAGCGTCCAGAATGGCGCGGTGTTCGAGCTGCGGGTCAGGTCCAACGCGGTGAGTAATGGCGAGCGGGACGTACAGTGCAGCCGCCTCCAGCAGCGAGCTGAGGATCGCCACCAACCTGGGTGCCGGGGCCGGCGACAGGAGCAACTTGTGGAAGTCCCGGTTGCAGAGAACCCAGTGGTGGTCGGCCGTTTCGGACAGCGTCGAGTAGAGGTGTTCCGCCCGATTCAGCACATCGAGCGTGACATGATCGACTGCCAGCCGCGTGGCGTCGGGTTCCAGCTTGAGCCGGATGGCGTGAATCTCCTTGGCGTCCGCCAGATCGAGCGACGTCACGGCGGCGCCCTTGTGCGCGAGGAGAGTCACCAGGCCTTCGGTCGCCAAGTCGCGCAGTGCTTCCCGCACCGGTGTCATGCTGACTCCGAGTTCCTTCGCCAGACTGGCCTGGATCAGGGGGGCGCCGGGTTGCAGTTCGCCGGTGAGGATTCTGCTGCGCAATGCCTCGTAAGCGTACGAGTGGGCGGTCCGCGGTGCGGCGACTGTCATGATCCCTCGTCTCGTCGTTCCCAGCGAATGACATTTGCTCGATGTGACACCTGCCATCCACGGGCTTGAATCAAGCGCGACCAGCGTTTTTGCCCTCTTATAGAATACAGCATCGTGACTCCACCTCAGACAGACCCAGCCACGGGAAGCAGCGTCGGGGGCGCCATGACCGAGCTCGCCTCGACGCTTCTCGACTCGTGCAGCCCGCAGCAGCGCAGCACCCTGCTCTTCTCGCCGGACGACGAAGACCGGACCCGATGGTTCTACACGCCGACTGATCACGGCGGACTGCCGCTCAGTGCGCAGCGGCCCGCACAGCAGCAACTCACCATGCGTCTCGTCGCAGCCGGTCTGTCCGAGGCGTCGTACAACACCGTCGCTGCGGTGATCGGGATCGAGAACGTCCTTGGTCGGGTCGAGCATTGGGAGCGTGATTGGGGGCGTGAGCGAGGCCGCGATCCAGGCCTGTACTGGCTGAGGTTCTTCGGTGAACCGCGTGCCGATCGCTGGGGGTGGCGCTTCGGAGGCCACCACGTCTCGCTGAACTACGTCATCATCGGTGGCCGACTCGTCTCCACCACCCCATGTTTCATCGGCGCGGATCCGGCCAGATCCCCCTTGCTGGGCGGAGGAGAACTTGCACCGCTGCGGGCTGTCGAGGAGCGCGCCAGGTCGTTGGTCGAGACGCTGAATGACGTCCAGTTGCAACAGGCGCTGTTGCATCGGTCGGCCCCAAGCGACATCGTCAGCGGTAATCGGCCTCGATTGGGAATGCCGGCCGAGATGATCCACATGAACGACCCGCAGCTCTGGAGTGGCGGCATCGACGATCCGCGGATGCGGCAGCTCACCGACCTCATCGACCGAACCGCCGAAGCCGGCTCCGGCTATCACGCAGGGGATCACGAGAAAATCGCCATCCGACGAGCGCCGAGCGGGCTGCCCGCGACCGACATGACCAGCGCACAGCGAGCGGCGTTGTATGCGCTCGTTGCGGCATATGAGACGCACGCCCCCGATGGGGTGCTGCCCAGGACGGCGGAATCGCTGGACGGCGTCCACTTCGGTTGGGCAGGCCCTCTGGCCGCGGGCGAACCGCACTATTACCGCCTCCACGGGCCCGACCTGCTCGTCGAGTACGACAACACGCAGCGCAATGCCAACCACGCGCATTCGGTATGGCGTCGGCCCGAGAGCGACTTCGGGTTCGACGTGCTCGCGGCCCATCGGACCAACCATCCGCACTGATCCGCCGCGGATCCTCCCTCGCTGCGGTATGTTTTCTACACTTTATAAAATCGTGGAGGTGTATCTGAAGTGCGCGAGAACGAAGTCGAGAAGGGCCGGGACATCCTCGCCGGCCTTTCGGGATGCGATGTCGCTACCCTGCACGAGGCAGCCGGCCGGGTCGGCAATCTCAGCCCGGAGATCCGCCCCATCCAGGGCGGTGCCCACATCGCTGGCCGCGCGGTGACGGCAGCCGTACAGCCAGGGGACAATCTGGCCATTCACCGGGCCGTCCTGGAATGCCGCCCGGGTGACGTCCTCGTGGTGGCAGCCAGCGGACATCTCGCGGGGTATTGGGGAGAGATCCTCGCAGTGGCCGCACAGTGCCGCGGTGTAGTGGGACTGGTCATCGATGGAGGCTGTCGCGACGTTGCCGCCCTTCGCAGACGCGATTTTCCCGTGTGGTCGGCAGGCATCTCGGTGCACGGCACGACCAAGCGAGCGCCGGGTACCGTGAACGGTCCGGTCGCGGTGGGCGGCGTGCTGGTGGCGCCGGGCGACTATGTCGTCGCCGATGACGACGGAGTAGTGTGCGTCGCCGCTACCCGGGTACACGAAGTGCTTGCCGCCGCGTTGGCGCGAGCTGAGCGCGAAGAGCACGTCATGGCGGGAATCATCGCGGGCGGAACGACATTCGAGTTGATGGGCATCGAACGGGTCGACTCGCCATGAACACCGAAGCGGAGCGCCTGGCTGCGCTTCTCGAAGCCAGGAGCCGTGCCGTGATCAACGGGATCGAGGCGATCGATCCCGATTTCGTGCTTCACCTGGCAAGCAGCACACTCAAGCAAGTCCTTCACCACTTCATCGATGGCGACGGCGGTCGCGATCGTGTGGTGTTCGCGATGCCGAGGGAGGAGGAAGGCGTCGTGGTGGCCGCCGGCCTCGAAATCGCCGACAGGCGTCCCGTCCTCATCTTTCAAGACAACGGGATCGGCAATCTTCTGACCGCTCTGCTGACCGTTCCACAGGCCTATCACGTGCCGCTCTTCGGAATCGTTTCGCGGCGGGGCGGTCTCGGTGAGTACAACTCGATGATTCACACCGTGAGCGAACGCAGCGAGGCGATGTTGGACGCGGCGAATGTGCGCTGGTTCCAGCTGGACGGGCGCACGCCCATCGAGTCGTGGGCCTCCGAGATCCATCGGGCCTGGACCTTCTCGCGCACCACGCACCGACCGGTGCTGGTCCTGGTCAATCTGATGGGAGGTTGATCGATGTCACCGATGAAACGGGCCTCGGTCCTCGTCGACATTGACGCCGAGTTTCCCCAGTCGCCAATGGTTCTCACCCTCGGAGGGACGGCCCGCGAGATGCTGACCGTTGTCGGCCGAAAGCCCAACCACCTCGTAAACCTGGACGCGATGGGCCAAACAGTGTCCCTCGGCCTGGGCATTGCATTGGGATTGCGTGCCCGACCGCAGGCGGAGAAGACGGTAGTCATCGAGGGTGACGGGTCCCTGATCATGGGGATGTCGGTGATGAGCACGATCGGACATCTCGGGCCAGAGAATCTCGTCGTCCTGGTGCTGGACAACGGTGTTTACCTCGCGACCGGAGGACAGCCAACGGCCTCATCGTCACTCGACATGTGTGCACTTGCGCTGGCCTGTGGCTGGCGCAATGCGCGCACGGTTCTCAAGCGCGAAGAGTTGCTGGCGGGTCTGCGATGGGCCGCCGCCGAACCCGGCCCCACGCTACTTCACGTGAACGTCTCGACCGAGCAGATAGCGACGGATTTCTTCCTCGAGGATCCGGTCATTTTGGCTCGAGACTTCCGTGACTGGCTTCATGACAGCGAGATGCCGAGTGAGGTGAAGACATCATGAATGCGCCAGGACGCCGCGTGGGGACAGCCGACGTCGAGGTCCCCGACGTCATGCGCGCCGCTGTCCTCTTCGGGCCCAATGACTTGCGCATGGTGTCCAAGCCCGTGCCACGCCCAGCGCGCAATGAGGTGCTGGTTCGGGTGGCGATGTGTGGGGCGTGCGGTACCGATGTCGCGATCCAGGACGAACCCTTCCCCGGACAACCTCCCTTCGGATCGTTCACGCCGGGTCACGAATGGACCGGCACGGTGGTCAGCCGCGGTGCCGGTGTGGACGAAGTCGACGTCGGAGACCGCGTTGCGATCCACGTTCACCACGGATGCGGGAGGTGCCGAAACTGCCTGACCGGCTCCTACACCGCATGCGAGAACTATGGCAATCATGAAAAAGGCCATAGGGCAACGGGGTTCACCATCGACGGTGGATTCGCCGAGTACGTCGTCCACAACATCAGTTGCATATACCCTCTGCCGGACAATCTCAGCTGGGAGGAATCGGTACTCATTTCCACCGCAGGCACGTCCGTCTATGGGTTGGACCGCGTCGGCGGGCTGGTAGCCGGTGACACCGTGGTCGTGATCGGTCCCGGACCGGTCGGCATCATGACCGCCCAGGTCGCGCGCGCGATGGGTGCGACGAACGTCATCGTCGTCGGCACACGTCAGGAGCGCCTCGACCTTGCGGTGGCCCTTGGTGCGACCGACGTCGTCGACTCGGTGACCCACGACGCGGTTGCAGAGGTGCGCCGACTGACCCGGGGGCGGGGGGCGGACTTGGTGATCGAGTCATCCGGAGACCCGCACACCCCCAACCAAGGCCTGCAGATGCTGCGCCGTGGAGGGAAGTTGCTCATCCTGGCCTTCTACAAGGACCCCGTGCCGTTCAACTTGGGTTTTGCCAACCGCGAAGAGATCTCCCTCGTCACGTCGCGAGGTGAGGGCAGACAAGCTGTCGGCCGAGCGCTCGGGCTTGCGGACGCCGGTTTGATCAGCGGCGAACGGCTTGTCACGCATAGGTTTCCGCTTGATGAGATTCAAGCGGGTTTCGACATGCTCAGAAGTCGCCAGGGCAAACCGATGAAGGTGGTGTTCATCCCGTGATCGACCATGTGATCGCGTTCAAGGCTCCCGGACTGGATCCAGAGGCGGAGAAGGCGTTGTTCGCGAAACTGGGTGAGCTGCGGCTGGTCCCTGGGGTGCGTGAGTTCTCGCTCGGCCGCAACTTCGGAGACAGGTCGCGAGGATTCGACGTCTGTATGCGCATCACGTTCGACACCCGTGAAGACCTCGATGCCTACGAGGAGCACCCCATCCACAAAGAGGTCGTCGCGTACAACCGCAAGGTCACCGAGGAGCACATCTGTTTCGACTTCGAGTCGAAGTAGGGCGCTAGCGCGGCGATACGTGTTGGGGCACCTCGACACCACGTCCTAGGCGGGCTCGCACACCACCAGGGGAATGACGCGGTCCGTGGCGTCCCGATAGTTCTTGTACGGGGGGTACGTCCGGATCAACTCGGGCCAGTACCTTCTGCGCTCTTCGTCGGTTGCGTCGCGGGCCGTCAGCGCCAGGTGTTCGTCGCGAACCTGTACCTGCACTAGTGGATTCGCCCGCAGATTCAGGTACCACATCGGATTCCCGTCCCGCCCACCGAACGAGGCGGGCAGCACCACCTTCGGGCCGTCCCGCAGATAGAGGGTTGCGGTGGTCCTGGGCAGACCCGACTTGCGACCGGTCGTGGTGAGCAGCGCCGCCGGGAACCACAGCAGCTTCGCGCCGAGCCTGCCATTGGACCATCGGTACACCGCGACGTGGGCCCGCGCGAAGTACTTCAGAGCCCGAGCCAACAGCGTCGAGTTCCGGATCCGTTCCGAGACGCGGCCCATCTCCGCTAGGTAGCCGGGCGATGGAATTGCCAAACCCGCCTATTTCTTGGTGCGACGGCTGCCGCCGTGCCAGTCCTCTTCCTCGCCCGCGGTCGTCGGATCCACCCCGAAGCCGGCGAGTTGCGGCCGCTCCCGCAGCGACCGCTTGAGCTCGGCGAAACCGGGAAACCCGGCCAAACCGATGACGTGATCCCACAGCGTGCCGGCGTCGTCCTCGCTGGGCAGCCTGCTGATCACGGGTCCGAAGAACGCGGTGCCGCCGGGCGGCTGGAAGTGCAGGATCGGGGTTCCGACGTCACGACCGGTCAGCGCGAGCGCCTCCTCGGACTCGGCGCGGATCTCGTCGTCGAGCGACGTGTCGTCGAGCGCGTCGGCCAGCGTTGCGGGCAGCCCGACCGACTCCAGCAGTGGTTCCAGCACGTGCCGCGCAGCCTGGTCGGACGCCGACAGCGGGTCGACGGCCCGTGAAGTGTCGAAGATGCGGGTGCCGATCGCTTCGTACAGCGGGGCGATGGCAGCGCGTCCGTGCGTGGCCCTGGCCCGCGCGGCAACTCGAAGCAGTCGCAGCCCCGCGGTGTGTCCGGCTTCGTACTCGGGTGGGAAGTGGGCGTCGTAGTCGATGTGCGCGTTGAGGATTCGCAACGAGATGAACCGCCAGTCCACGACGTAATCCCGCTGAGCGGCGACCATTCGGACCCATTTGCTGGTCATCCAGGCGAACGGGCACACCGGGTCGAAGTAGAAGTGCAGATCGGCATCCATGACCCGATTCTGCACCCATCGACTATTCGGGATCGCAGATGACGATCGGGATCACACGATCGGTGTAGGAACGGTAGGTCTCGAAGTCCGAGTACATCGCATCCAGTTTGGGCCAGTACTCGGATCGTTCGACCTCTTCTGCATCGCGTGCGGTGAGTGCGAGCACCTCGTCCTTGATCTGGAAGGTGATCTTCGGATTCGCCTTCAGGTTCAGGTACCACGGCGGGTGCTTGTCGCGACCGCCCGACGATGCCACCAGGATCACCCGCCGACCTTCCCGCAGGTACAGCAGGGGAACTTCTCGCGGCTCGCCGGTCTTGCGTCCGATGGTGGTGAGGATCCCCACCGCCGCGCCGCGCAGGAACTTGTCGGCGAACTTGCCGCCGGTCTTCTTGTAGATCCAGGTCTGCGCGCGCGACATCAACTTGATGACGACGTCGGTCTGCTTGGAGTTCAGTGCGCGTGGCGCATCGCCCACGGCGGGTGTGCCCCCTCGCCGGACGAACGGCCGAATGTTGGCCCGGATGTGGTGAATCTGGCCATCCTCGGACGGAATCAGGAACGTCTCGTCGATGTGTGCGCCGACCCGTCGACCGCCGATGGACGGTTTGGTCACCAGATCGAACCTCGCCCGGACCGTCTCGCCGTCGACGGTGAATTCGGGCGCGGTCGTTTCTCGGATCACCCGGTACTGCGGTCCGCCATTGAGGCTGCGGCGCAAGTGGCCTCCCGAGAATCCGGTCGGGAACCCGAATTCGATCCGGGTGCAACCCCTGGCGAACGGCACCGTGCTCGCATCGTGACTGACGAGCGCGTCGACGTACGCCCGGGCGGCGGCGATGCGTTCGGCCTCGGTGAAGACCCGAGTGGCCTCACCAGGATCCCGGGTCGCTTCGCTCCTGTTCGCCGTCACACTAGATCCGCTCGATGATGGTGCCGGTCGACAAAGCGCCACCGGCGCACATGGTGATGAGCGCGGTGCTTCTGTCGGTGCGCTCGAGCTCGTGCAGCGCCGTGGTGATGAGCCGGCTACCTGTGCTGCCGACCGGATGGCCGAGAGCGATCGCACCGCCGTTGACGTTGACGGTGTCCATGTCGGGTTCGTGCACGCGCGCCCACGACAACACGACCGACGCGAACGCCTCGTTGATCTCGGTGATGTCGATGTCGCCCATCTTCATCCCGGCCTTCTCGAGCACCTTCGCCGTCGACTGCACCGGCCCGTCGAGGTGGTAGTAGGGCTCGGAGCCAACCAAGGCCTGGCTGACGATGCGTGCCCGCGGCTTGAGCCCGAGTGCGCGCGCCTTGTCCTCGTCCATCCACAGCACTGCCGCGGCGCCGTCGGATATCTGGGACGACGTGCCCGCGGTGTGAATTCCGCCATCCAACACGGGTTTCAGCGCAGCCAGGCCGTCGAGCGTGGTCTCGCGCAGCCCCTGGTCGCGGGTTACCGGCGCGCGCTCTGCGGTCGGCCTCTTGTTCTCGTCGAGCACGGGCGCCACGATGGCCGAGATCTCACGGTCGAACCGGCCCTCGGCCCACGCCTGGGCGGCCTTGCGTTGCGAGTCGAAGCCGAACTGGTCGATGTCCTCGCGGGTGATGCCGCGGCGCTTGGCGATCCGCTCCGCGGCGGTGAACTGGTCGGGCAGGTCGATGTCCCACGACTCGGGGCGCAGAATCCCGCGATCGGGGCCTGCGTTGGCTCCGAGCCCGACCCGGCTCATGGCCTCGATGCCGCAGGCGATGCCGATGTCGATGGCACCCGCCGCGATGAGCCCGGCGACGAGCCCGTTGGCCTGCTGACCGCTGCCACACTGGCAGTCGACCGTCATCGCGCCGACGTGCTCGGGCAGCCCGGCGACCAGCCAACCCACGCGGGTGATGTTGTTGGATTGCTCGCCGAACTGCGTGACACAGCCGCCGATCACCTGCTCGACCTGGCCGGCATCGATGCCGGCCTTCTCCACGAGAGCCTTCTGCGTCAGGCCCAACAGCTCGGTGGCGTGCAGCCCGGACAGCCAACCATTCCGCCGGCCGATCGGGCTGCGGGTGGCTTCGACGATGACGGGGTTACCCATTCCGCCAGGCTAGAACACGTTTCATAACTCTGACAAGCTGCGATGCTGCCACGCCTTTGATCTGCACTGAAGGCATGTTTTACTGGCACTAGAACACGTTGCAATTAGGAGCGCACATTTATGGCACCCCTCAATATTCCGGCTGACTTCGACTTCCTCGATCCGGACGTCAACCTCGCCGGTCTGCCCGTGGCGGAACTCGCCGAACTGCGCAAGTCGGAGCCGATCCACTGGGTCGACGTGCCCGACGGCTGCGGCGGCTTCGAGGACAACGGCTACTGGCTCGTCTCCAAGCACGCCGACGTGAAGGAGGTATCCCGTCGCAGCGACGTCTTCTCCAGCTGGCAGAACGGGGCGATCCCGGTCTGGCCGAAGGAGATGACGCGCCAATCGGTCGAGCTGCAGCGCAGCGTCATGCTCAACATGGATGCGCCCCACCACACCCGGCTGCGCAAGATCATCTCCCGCGGTTTCACCCCACGCTCCATCGGCCGAATCGAGGAGGAACTCGCGCAGCGCGCCCAGAACATCGCCAAGACCGCCGCGGGCGAGGGCAGCGGCGACTTCGTCGAGCAGGTGTCGTGCGAACTGCCACTGCAGGCGATCGCGGGTCTGCTCGGAGTACCCCAGGACGACCGCGACAAGCTCTTCCGCTGGTCGAACGAGATGACCGGTGGTGAGGATCCCGAGTTCGCCGACGTCGACCCTGCGCAGTCGTCGATGGAACTGATCATGTACGCGATGGCCATGGCCGACGAGCGGGGCAAGAACCCCACCGACGACATCGTCACCACGCTCATCCAGGCCGACATCGACGGGGAGAAGCTGTCCGACGACGAGTTCGGCTTCTTCGTCATCATGCTCGCGGTGGCAGGCAACGAGACCACGCGCAACTCGATCACGCACGGCATGATCGCCCTGGCGAACAACCCGGATCAGTGGGAGCTGTTCAAGAGGGAGCGTCCGTCCACCACGGCCGACGAGATCATCCGCTGGGCCACCCCGGTGTCGGCGTTCCAGCGCACCGCGCATGCGGACACCGAGCTTGCGGGTGTGCAGATCAAGAAGGGCCAGCGCCTGGTGATGTCCTACCGCTCGGCCAACTTCGACGAGGACGTTTTTGACACACCTCACACTTTCAATATCCTGCGTGACCCGAATCCGCACGTCGGGTTCGGTGGCACGGGCGCCCACTTCTGCATCGGCGCAAACCTCGCCAGGATGACGATCAACCTCATCTTCAACGCGGTTGCGGACCACATGCCCGACCTCAAGCCCATCGGCGAGCCGGAGCGGCTACGGTCGGGGTGGCTCAACGGCATCAAGCACTGGCAGGTCGACTACACGGGCGCCGCCGCGAACTGAGTTCGCGGCGCAGTCGTCAAACTTCCCAGGATCAAGGAGGATTCGGGTGGACTTCAGTCCAGACGAAGGGCAGCAGGCCGTCGCCGACGTGGTGACCTCTGCACTCGGGCGGGACAACGGCTGGGATGCGCTCGTCGACGGCGGCGTCGTCGCGTTCGGCGTTCCAGAACGCCTGGGAGGTGACGGGCTCGGACTGCCCGAGATCACCACGGCTCTCACCGAGATCGGCAGGCACGGCACCGTCAGTCCCGCGCTGGCGACGCTCGGCCTCGGTCTGGTGCCACTGCTGGATCTGGCCTCCGACGAACAGCAGGACCGCTTCCTGGCCAAGGTGGCCAAGGGCGCCCTGCTGTCGGCCGCACTCAACGAACCGGGTACCGCGCTACCGGACCGTCCGAAGACGACCTTGTCGGGCGGCAAGCTGTCCGGCACCAAGGTCGGCGTTCCCCATGCGGAGCTTGCGGATTGGCTCGTCGTCACCACCGACGGCGGTGTCGTCGTGGTCTCGCCGAAGGCGGCAGGCGTGACGCTGACCAAGACGCCAACGTCCAACCACTCGGCGGAGTACGTGGTCGAGTTCGCCAACGTCACCGTGTCTGAATCGGACGTGCTGGCCGGCCAGCCGCGTCGCGTCAACCAGCTGGCGCTGGCGACGATGGGGGCGTTCGCCGCCGGACTCGTCGCCGGCGCGCTGCGCCTGACGGCCGACTACGTGGCCACCCGCGAGCAGTTCGGCAAGCCGCTGTCGACGTTCCAGACCGTCGCCGCTCAACTCGCCGAGGTCTACATCACCTCGCGCACGATCTCGTTGGCCGCGACGTCCGTCGTTTGGCGGTTGGCAGAGGGACGCGACGCCGACGAGGATCTCGACGTCCTCGGCTACTGGCTGACATCGCAGGCGCCGCCTGCGATGCAGATCTGCCATCACCTACACGGCGGCATGGGGATGGACATCACCTACCCGATGGACCGGTATTACTCGACGATCAAGGACCTCACCCGGTTGCTCGGTGGTCCGTCGCATCGCCTCGATCTGGTGGGAGCACAATGTTCATCGAACTGACCCCCGAGCAGCGCCAGCTGCAAGCCGAACTCCGACAGTACTTTTCGACGCTCATCTCGCCCGCCGAGGCCGAGGCGATGGAGTCCGACCGTCACAACGAGGCGTACCGGGCGATCATCAAGCGGATGGGATCGGACGGCAAGCTCGGGGTCGGCTGGCCCAAGGAGTTCGGCGGTCTGGGTTTCGGCCCCATCGAGCAACAGATCTTCGTCAACGAGGCGGCCCGTGCGGACGTGCCGCTGCCCGCGGTGACGCTGCAGACCGTCGGCCCCACCCTGCAGAAGTACGGCACAGAGCTTCAGAAGAAGAAGTTCCTGCCTGCCATCCTGGCGGGCGAGGTGCACTTCGCGATCGGGTACACGGAGCCAGAGGCGGGCACCGACCTGGCGTCGCTGCGCACCACGGCGGTGCGTACAGGCGATGAGGCCACCGGGTATTACACGGTCAACGGTCAGAAGATCTTCACCACGGGCGGCCACGACGCCGACTACATCTGGCTCGCCGTTCGCACCGACCCGGAAGCCGTTAAGCACGAGGGAATTTCGATCCTCATCGCCGACACGAAGGATCCGGGTTACTCGTGGACGCCGATCATCCTGTCCGACGGCGCCCACCACACGAACGCGACGTACTACAACGACGTGCGGGTACCGGTCGACATGGTCGTCGGCGAGGTGAACGCCGGTTGGAAGCTGATCACCACGCAGTTGAACCACGAGCGCGTGATGCTCGGTCCGGCGGGCAAGGTTGCCGCCATTTACGACCGGGTGCACGCATGGGCGGCGAAGCCCGGCGGCGACGGCGTGACGCCGATCGACCACGGCGACGTGCGCCGACTCCTCGGTGAGATTCGGGCGATCTGGCGGATCAACGAGCTGCTCAACTGGCAGGTCGCCGCGGGTGGGGAGACCATCGAGGTCGCCGACGCCGCTGCGACGAAGGTCTTTGGCACCGAACGCATTCAGAGGGTGGGCAGGCTGGCCGAGGAGATCGTCGGCAAGTACGGCAACCCCGCCGAGAGCGCGACCGCCGAACTGCTGGCCTGGCTGGACAGCCAGACCAAGCGCAACCTGGTGATCACGTTCGGTGGCGGCGTCAACGAGGTGATGCGCGAGATGATCGCGGCATCGGGATTGAAGGTTCCGAGGGTTCCGCGGTGAGCACCATCGAGGAGATCAAGGCCGCCGCGGAACGGGTAAAGGCCGAGGGCCGCAGCAAGCCTCGCGTCGGACGGCACCCGGTGAACCAGCCGATGGTCGACCACTGGCTCGACGCCATCGGCGACAAGAACCCGATCTACGTCGACGAAGCCGCCGCGAAGGCCGCAGGCCATCCCGGCGTCGTCGCGCCACCCGCGATGATCCAGGTCTGGACGATGATGGGTCTTGGCGGTGTCCGGGCCGATGACGACCCGCTGACCAAGATCCTCGAATTGTTCGACGACGCAGGGTATATCGGCGTCGTCGCGACCAACTGTGAGCAGACCTACCACCGCTATCTGCGTGCCGGTGAGCAGGTCAGCGTCGCCGCCGAACTGACCGACGTGGCCGGCCCGAAGCAGACCGCGCTTGGCGAGGCCTTCTTCATCACCCAGACCATCACCTGGTATTGCGGTGACGACGACGAGAATCCAGTCGCCGAGATGATGTGGCGCATCATGAAGTTCATCCCCCGCGACAAGGGCGGTGGAGAGCCCGCGTCCTCGGTGCCCAAGGACTTGGACGCCGATTCGGTAATGCGCCCCGCCTCGTCCAAGGACACCAAGTTCTTCTGGGACGGCGTCAACGCGCACGAACTCCGTCTGCAGAAGCGGGCTGACGGTTCACTGCAGCACCCGCCGGTGCCCGCGCTGTGGCTGGACGCGGATCAGGAGACCGACTACCAGGTCTCCGGCGGGAAGGGCACGGTGTTCAGCTTCGTCGTGCACCACGCGCCGAAGGTGCCTGGCCGCACGCTGCCGTTCGTCATCGCACTGGTCGAACTCGAAGAAGGAGTCCGGATGCTCGGCGAGCTTCGCAACACCGATCCGGCAGCAGTCGAGATCGGAATGCCGGTGCGCGCGATGTACATCGACTTCCCGGCCAACGACGTCGGGCCGGCATGGACCAACTACGCGTGGGAGCCCGTTGTGGAGGGCACGGCATGAGCGCGCCTCAACCCAATGTCGCCGCCGGGGCGGCTCCTGCCGTCGGGACCAAGCTGCCCGAGCTCGAGTTCTACGGCGATCCCACGTTCATCGTGTCGACGGCGATCGCGACCCGTGACTACCAGGACGTGCACCACGACCGCGACAAGGCTCAAGCGAAGGGTTCGGCGGACATCTTCGTCAACATCCTCACCGACACCGGGCTGGTGCAGCGGTACATCACCGACTGGGCGGGGCCCGCCGCGGTGATCAAGACGATCGGGCTGCGGCTCGGCGTGCCCTGGTACGCCTATGACACGGTGACGTTCTCCGGAGAGGTGACTGCGGTGCAGGATGACCTGATCACGCTGAAGATCGTGGGCGCCAACAGCCTTGGCGACCACGTCATCGCCAACGCGACGCTCGTGATCGAGAAATGAGCGGAAGTCTGTCCGGCAAGGCTGCGATCGTCGGCATCGGCGCCACCGACTTCTCCAAGAACTCCGGCCGCAGCGAGCTGCGCCTGGCCGCCGAGGCGGTGCTCGACGCACTCGACGACGCGGGCCTGACACCTGCCGACGTGGACGGCATGACGACGTTCACGATGGATTCCAATACCGAGGTCGCCGTCGCGCGAGCCACCGGCATCGGGAATCTGAAGTTCTTCTCCAAGATCCACCACGGCGGTGGCGCGGCGTGCGCGACCGTTCAGCAGGCGGCCATGGCCGTCGCCACGGGGATCGCGGACTGCGTGGTGGCATACCGCGCGTTCAACGAGCGGTCGGGGATGCGGTTCGGCCAGGTGCAGATGCGACTGGTGGACAACGCCGACTCGACCGGAGTCGACAACTCGTTCTCCTATCCGCACGGGTTGTCAACGCCGGCAGCGCAAGTCGCGATGATCGCCAAACGGTACATGCACCTGTCCGGCGCGACGAGCAAGGACTTCGGCGCGATCTCGGTCGCGGACCGCAAGCACGCCGCGAAGAACCCGAAGGCCTACTTCTACGAGAAGCCCATCACCATCGAGGAGCACCAGGCCTCGCGGTGGATAGCCGAACCGTTGCGACTGCTGGACTGTTGCCAGGAGACCGACGGCGGCGTCGCACTGGTGATCACCTCCCCGGAGAGGGCAAAGGACCTGAAGAATCGACCGGCCATCATCGAGGCGGCGGCCCAGGGAGCCAGCCCCGACCAGTATTCGATGGTCAGCTACTACCGACCGGAGCTCGACGGCCTACCCGAGATGGGTCTGGTGGGCAAGCAGATGTGGGCAGCAGTCGGGCCTGAAGCCGACCGACATCCAGACCGCGATTCTGTATGACCACTTCACCCCGTTCGCCTTGATCCAGCTGGAGGAGTTGGGATTCTGCGGTAAGGGTGAGGCCAAGGATTTCATCGCCGGCGGTGCGATCGAGATCGGTGGACGGCTACCGATCAACACCCACGGTGGCCAACTCGGAGAGGCCTACATTCACGGCATGAACGGCATCGCGGAGGGGGTCCGACAGCTGCGCGGTACGTCGGTCAACCCAGTCCCGGAGGTCGAGCACGTGCTCGTCACCGCAGGTACCGGTGTGCCGACATCGGGGCTGATTCTCGGTTGAGGCCGATTCCTGCACCGACAACATATGCTCAACGTCCGCCGGATAGAGACGTCCGCAGTAACATCCATTCCGCGCGCACGACCACCAATTCGGAAGGTGGTGGCAGCCCAATTGCTTTGGAGACCAACCCGGCTGCAGCCACGCACCAGAGGGTGGTGACCTAGCAGCGATGGGTGATTCAAGGGGCGGACGAGGCGTCGTCGTGGTGACTCGGGTTGGGTACAGGAATCAGGCGCGCTGCACCTGCGGCTGGATCGGCAAGGCCAGCTTGCTGCTGTCCTCGTCCAAGGCCGACGCTCTGCTGCATGCCGCACTAGGCGACTGTGCACCAGCTAACCCCCTGTTCCAGCCGGGGGCAATTGTGCCCACCAAGCCTGGCGATCTAGGCGATCCCTAGGCCGACAACCACAAACTCCCGAGCCGGACCACTGACGAACGCATCCTCGTCACAGACGTCCCCGGACGAACGTGAGTCCGATCGACCATGACCACGATCTTTACCAACCGCTGCGACGGCCGACCAGGTAGTTCAACTGTTCAGCTGTTGGTTTGCCATCGCTTCTAGCGCGACGTCAAAATCGCAGCCCTGCTAAATATCGTCACGCTACCGTCTACGGCCACCGTCGCCGTGCGTGCAAAATATTGCTGTATGTCTACAGTGGCGTGTAGTTGGACCCAGTTGATTGACCATGGCAGCGGGGATGACCTACGGAGGCTAACCTAATTGACCAGGTAAACCCGCTGTTAGTTGCGAAATAAGCAAAGTCATTAGCTGTACTTGGTTATGATCATGCAAGTAACGGAAAATTTTGCTCAATTTCGGTTGCTGGTGACGTTCGGCGATGGTACATTCGGGCGAATCAAGGGTGAGACCGGCTCGAGATCGTAAGATTGAGCTAATTGGACCGTCTTTGCGACGGTTGGGGTGGTTGGCCAGCGCGACGAAGTCGTGCGGACGAAGGGGATGGTTCTTTGACTGCGATCGATATCGCCGCATGTCCGCGCCCTTGGCATGATTCATCGCTGGCGGGGTCGGTGCGCAACATCACCCGACTCCGCCGGCGGCCACGGATCCATTCGTCGTTCCGGGAACGGCCGGCCCGACTCCGCTCGGGGACAACCCGGTGACTCAGGAGACAGTTGACGTTCGGCCCTCCAGTGCCAAAGGGGAACGTCCGGTGGTGATCGATCACCGAAACACGTTGGTGTTGAACAAGAGTGACGTACGTGCGCGGATCACGGTTCGCAAACAATCCCCCGAAGCGGCCGCGGGAGAACCATCGAAGAATGTACAAGATCGATCGAAGTGGGAACGCCGCTACACCGCTAACGTACGAATTACAGACACAGTCGTCGTGTGCGGAGCGGTGATCCTTGCGCAGTATGTCCGATTCGGGACTCCCGCCACAGCGCCCAGCTATGTGAATCACTATGTGACGGGTTACTCGGCTCTACTCGCGATCATCTGGTTGTCGGCTCTGGCCGTATTTCGCAGTAGATCCTCAAGGTACATCGGCGCCGGTACCGAGGAGTATCGGCGATTGGCGGCCGCTTCCTTCTGGACCTTCGGAGCCATAGCTATGGCCGAATTGCTCCTCAAGCTTCAGATCTCGCGAGGTTATCTCGCGGTGGCTCTTCCCGCGGGCGTTCTCGGACTGGTGCTGAGCAGATGGATGTGGCGGGTGTACGTGGCGCGCAAGCGTGTCAAGGGCGGATATGGCACAGCCGTGTTGGCAGTCGGGGGAAGTGACGCGGTCGCGAATCTGGCCAGCGAGCTGACCGACGATCCCAAGAACGGGTATCACGTCGTGGGCGTTTGCATAACTGGGTACGGAGCCTCCACGTGACGAACAGCTCGTAGTCAACGACCGGGAGATCCCAATCGTTGGCGGGGTGACCTACGCGCTGCAGGCGATCCGTAATTGCGGTGCCGACACGGTGGCGATCGCCGGCACGGGAGACTTCGGCATACAGGGCCTCCGCAGGCTCATCTGGGAGCTCGAGCCGATGGGCGTTGACCTCATGGTGTCGCCTGGAGTGATGGATGTCGCGCTCTACCGGTTGGTGATGCGACCAATCGCCGGATTCCGCTGCTTGCAGATCGAAAAACCGCAATATCAAGGCGCAAAGCGATTTCAGAAGCGCGCCTTCGATAGTTGCTTCGCATTTGCCGCCCTCGCGGGACCCTGCCGGTTCTGCTCGTCACTGCCGTTCTGATCAAGTTCAACAGTCAGGGGCCCGGTGTTCTACTCCTCCGAGCGCATCGGAATCAACGGCAGGCCATTTTCAATGCTGAAGTTCCGGACAATGGTCGAAGATGCCGACAAGCAGTTGGAGAGCCTCCTAGGCAACAACGAAAGCGATGGTCTTCTCTTCAAGATCCGAGAAGACCCGCGAATAACGCCAATCGGTCGAATATTGCGGCGTTTCAGCATCGATGAGCTGCCGCAGTTCATCAACGTCCTCCGACAAGAGATGAGCGTCGTTGGTCCCCGTCCGCCGCTGAGGCGGGAAGTCGAAGCGTACGACGATGATGTGCAGCGGAGGCTGCTGGTTAAGCCCGGCATTACCGGGCTTGTGGCAGGTAAGCGGGCGATCCGATTTGTCGTGGGATAAAGCCGTTCGCCTGGATCTGTCGTATGTCGACAACTGGTCGATGGTGGGCGACATCGTGATCATTGCAAGACACTGCGAGCAGTGTTTCAGCGAAAGGCGCCTACTGAGCTGGTCCTCACCGAAATGCATTTAGGATCCGGAGGTTCTCGTGTCTCATGGTAAGGCCCCGCACCACGTTCTGCGCCCTCGCAGCAACACAGATTTTGACTGGCAAGGAGTCCGGCCAGCTCGCACGGGCCCAAAAACAAGTTTCTCATGCGCGAGATCACTGAGTTTATCTAGAGGCCAGTGCGTTTTTCGAAAAGCGCCGTCTAATTGCCAAAAGCGCATTCGCTGATATATTTGGAAAGGATTCTGCATGGAGCCCAGAGGGCAGGAGCTCATAGCACGTTACAAGGCCAACTATTCCATTCCTGCTGAAGCCCCAGTCACGGAACAGATGATTCTGCGCACTGGGAACTGGAAAAACAACTCACTCACGACCTTCTCTCCTCCACACCACAGAATCGCTGGGAGACGTTCGCCAACAGCTACACGCGTTTGTATGGCGACCTTGAATGGCTCAACAGCATCGTAGGCGAATCTCGTCCCGCCGTCGTGGCAAATCGTGCGCATGAAATATGGCGCACAGCGATTGGTGCACCGCCACCGCTAGCGATTTATGAAATCGGTCCCGGCAAAGGCGAGTTGATCACTATCGGCGCGACAAGGCTTCCTCTGTAAAGCCACGGAAGTCACGCGCGAACGTGGTGAGAAACATTTGGATGCGAGCGTACCCAATCTGTCGTGGGGTGTTTCGGATGGCGTGCATCTCGAACGATTCGAGAGCGCAGCCAGCTATGACATCGTCATCTCCGATCAAGTGCTCGAACATTTTCACCCCGACGATATCGCGACACACTTGAGCGGTGTGCATCAAATCTTGAAGCCGGGCGGGCGCTACATTTTCAGTACGCCGCATCGCTTCAGCGGCCCGCACGATGTCTCAAGCGTGTTCAAGTGTGACAAGCCGCTCGGCATGCACCTCAAAGAGTACACCTATCGCGAGTTCATGACGGCGCTGCGGCAGGGCGGGATTCAGGCGCGCATATTACGCTTTCATTCCACCGCGCAATGGAGCGTGCAAAAGATTTTGGGGATGGTTGTATCTGCGCGTATTGTTATGGTAGAATATTTACTATCTTTCGTGCCCACACACAAACTGCGACGTTTGTGCGCGAAGGTGCTCCGAAAGCTCCGCCTATTTTCTGACTGTATTTGGCGGCCGAAAAAGCTTGAGAGACATTGTGTTCGCATGAATGAGGGAATGGTAAGCGAGTACACAATTGCCGATGGCAAAATATTCTTTGCTTGCAAACATTTCTGCCTTCTGCTCATGCGGGAGTGTCTCGGCGGTGACGGGGTCGCCCTGCCAGAGTGCCGTTCCTTAACGCCCTTGCCGATCACCCGCAGCCGCCGCCGTCCCATATCCACATTGGCCAGCACCAGGCCGCGCACCTCCGCCGACCGCCACCGCGAGCGCACCGCCAACACCATCGCCCGATCCCCATGCGTCGACAGCGTGGCGACGAATGCGTCGATGTCGCAGGCCGGCAATGATTCCGGAAGCAGCCGCGGCTGCCGCACCAACCTGCCACCGGGCCGGGTGCGCCCTGGGCCCAGTTGACCCAGCAGCCCGCGCTCCGAGCGGCGCAGTCCCTGTCCACGCCGCGGCGACGGCACCGGATTATCGCCACGCCGGCCCGGTCATCACCAGGTACTCAAACAACGCTGGCACCGCCGCCATCCGACGGTTCACCGTCGACGCTGCCGCCGAGCGGCACCCATCCCCGCTGCGCGACAGCCGCTTCGGTGCACCCCCCGCCAGTCGATCCAGTCGAACAGCAGCGGACCCTCCACTGCAGACAGCGTGAGACTGCGTTCGGTAAGGAACCGCACCAGGTTCGGCCACGTCGAATGCATACGCGCGAACCGTCGCGGGGCTAAATCCGCGCCCGGCTCAAATGGGGTCAGAAACGCGTTCACCGCGTCCAGCCCCTCCCAGTCCCCATCGAGCTGATAGCGGCCATCGAACCCGCCGCACCCGCACCGTCATGGCCCAGTCCTGCCTTCCTAAACCTCGATCCGTGGATCGACCTGGTAACCGTCCAGCTCCTCTGTCAAGCGGCGGCGAGAGTTGACTGGTTTTGGTCGGTGATCATGGCCCGGTATACAACGTCGGATAGCCGCCGTTTGAGGACCCGGAGGGCTTCCATGCCACCGTCGCCGTGGGCTTTGCGTCGGGCCAGGAGGTCACGGGCGGGTGGGTGCATCCGGGCCTGGGTCATCGCGATGCGATGCAACGCGGCGTTGAGTTGACGGTTTCCGGTGCGCGACAGACGGTGTCGCTGCTTGTTCGATGACCACACCGGTAACGGCGCAGTCCCGTTGAGTCGCGCGAACGCGTCCTTGGAGCGGAATCGATGCACCTGGGCGGTCTCACCGACGATCTTGGCCGCCGTAAGTGCACCGCAGCCAACGACGGCCAACAGAGACGGCGCAACGATGGTGACACGCTCGGTGATCTCAGCGGCGAGTTCGTCGATCTCCGTGGTCAACATACGCAGGTGCTCGACCAGCCGCAGTGCCAGCCGGCGCACCACGGTCGCGTCAGCGCAGACCTCCAAGTGGGCAGCTACTGCGTTAAAAGCGCTGGTACGGTCCATCTTTGCCGGTCCAGTCCACCCGGGGTCGAGTTCATGCAGATGCCAGCGCAGCCGGGAAATGATCCGGGTCCGCTCGGCCACGAGATCTTCGCGGTGATCAACCAGCAGCCGCAGCTCACGCTCCACCCCATCGAGCCGGGCCACCGGCAGATCCGGCTCACGCAGCGCCGCGCGGGCCACCGCCAGGGCATCGATGGGATCGGACTTACCGTAGGTGCGCGCCGAGTCGCGGATGTGGGCCATCAGCTTCGGCGGCACCCGCACCACGGACTCGCCGGCGGCGATCAGATCGCGTTCGAGCCGTCGGGTCAGGTGCCGGCAGTCCTCGATCGCCCAGAGCCGCTCACCATCGAGCGAGGTGGCCCATTTGAGCAACTGCAGGTGGTCCCGCGTTGTGGTGCCAACAGTTTTCGTCGAATGCTCCCGGCCGTTGTCGTCGACCATGACCGCGGTGTGGGTGCGCTTGTGCGCATCGATGCCGATGACCATCATGGAACCGTGTCCCTCCGTCGTTGAGTGGCACGGACCGGTCGATCGGCATATCCCAATAGGGGCGATGCCACGCTCCTCTTAAGCCAGATCGGCCGGTCCTCTGACGTGGACTGGCCGCAGTAGAGACATAAGCCACGAAGGCGGAAATTAACGGTCGAGCGAACCAATCCACCCCCTAAGGCTGACATTGGGAATAACGGTGGATCTGGTTCTGGTCTGACACGCCGAGCGTGAGCTTGGCGGGAAGGACTGATGATGTCCGAAACACTGGAATCCGTGGCGATCGATGTGGATCACAAGCAGCTCGCCGAGCAGTTGCTCGCGCAAGCCAAAGAACAAGGTGTGGAACTGGTAGGCCCGAACGGCCTGCTCAATCAACTGACCAAGAATGTCCTCGAGACCGCACTGGATGCCGAGATGACCGAGCACCTCGGCTATGACAAGCATGACTCGGCCGGGCGCGGCAGCGGAAACTCCCGCAACGGCACCCGATCCAAGACGGTGTTCACCGAGATCGGCCAGGTGGAGCTCGACGTGCCGCGCGACACCAACAGCACCTTCGATCCGGTGATCGTCAAGAAGCGTCAACGCCGGCTGACCGGCATCGATGAGATCGTGTTGTCGCTGACCGCCAAGGGTCTGACCACCGGGAGATCGCCGCCCATTTCGACGACGTCTACGGGGCCACGGTCTCCAAGGACACCATCTCCCGGATCACCGACAAGGTGATCGAGGAGATGACCGAATGGTGCCACCGGCCGTTGGAATCGGGGCGGATTTTAGTGGTCGATGCGAATCGGATTGGTGGGTTCTTGGCGGTGTGATCGTCTCATGAGTTGATGTGGAGTGTGGTCGCCGAGCGTCTTTCTGGGTCGGTCGTTGAGTTCTGCGGCCACCTCGTGGAGCTGTTCGCTGGTCCAATGGTGCAAGTCTGATCCTTTTGGGAAGTATTGGCGTAGCAGTCCATTGGTGTTCTCGTTGGTGCCTCGCTGCCAGGGTGAGTGTGGGTCGGCGAAGTAGATCCGCAGTCCGGTCGCCTCCTCGATACCGGCATGTTGAAACATTTCATTGCCCTGGTCCCAGGTCAGCGTTCGGCGCAACGATGCTGGTAGACAGGCGAGATTCGGCAATCAGAGCATCGGCGACGGACTGTGCCGAATGGTTGTCGGGAAGCCGCACCAGCTTGGTGACTCGGGTCTTGCGTTCGACGAGTGTCGCGATCGCCGAGCGCTGCCCAGCGCCAATGATCAAGTCTCCCTCCCAGTGACCGGCTTGCCGGCGGGTCTCCACCGCAGCGGGGCGATCGTGGATGGACTTCATGGCCGTGCATTGCTTGAGGGCGCCGTCCTTGGTCCTGCCGCGGCCGCGCTTGTGCCGATAGGTCCGACCGGTGCGCAACGTCGCAGCACAGACCGCGACGATGAGCTGGCGGTAGATGGCGTCGTAGATGGTTTCAGGACACACGTGCCATGCCAGGCGTCGCGGGTAGCGGCGGCGCAGCCAGCGGCTGATCTGTTCAGGCGACCAGCGTTTGGCGAGCTTGCCGGCGATGATGGCGGCCAGCGACGTCTGCTGGGCGAGGATCCGTCGCTTAGGTCGTCGACGTCGCAGATGAGCCTGATTATGGGCAAACCACGGCTGGTAGGTGCCATCGGGTTTGCGGTTGCGTGCGATCTCCCGGTAGAGTGCTTTGAAAGCTCTTACCGATCCGGGCGGCAATGGATTTCACCGGCTCGCCCGCAGCGAGGCCGTCGGCGATCTCGATGCGATCGTCTTGGTCGATGTAGCGGGAACTGATCGGGCGCGTCTCCGTGATGCTCACGCTGCCAGCATCGATAAACCACAGCGACCCACAGCTCATCGACACGCCGACCCGGCGGGCCGCTTCCGCCCCGGGCATCCCCGTCCGAATCAGCTCGAAGTACGACTGCTTGACCCGCACCGGTAGGCGGTTCTGTCCTCCACGTGGCATCGCTCATCTCCTGTCGAAGATTCGCAACGTCCGCTAGAGACTGCCCGGTGTATCCGGTGGTGTTCATCGACGCGATCTTCGTCAAGGTCCGCGATGGCCAGGTCACCAACCGGCCCATCTACGTCGCGATCGGGGTGACCTGCGCCGGGGAGCGCGACATCCTCGGGCTGTGGGCCGGCGACGGTGGCGAGGGGGCGAAGTTCTGGCTGTCGGTGCTGACCGAGATCAAGAACCGCGGCACCGCCGATGTGTGCATCGTGGTCTGCGACGGCCTCAAAGGACTGCCCGACGCGATCAACACCGTGTGGTCGCGGGCGGTGGTCCAGACCTGTGTGATTCATCTGCTGCGCAACACCTTTCGCTACGCGTCGCGCAGGTACTGGGACCAGATCGCCAAGGACATCCGCCCGGTGTACACCGCAGCCACCGAGGCCGCGGCCAAGGAACGCTTCACCGAGTTCACCGAGAAATGGGGCGCCCAGTATCCGGCGATCACCCAACTATGGGAGAACGCCTGGAGCGAGTTCGTGCCGTTCCTGGACTACGACGTCGAGATCCGCCGTGTCATCTGCAGCACCAATGCGATCGAATCACTGAATGCCCGCTACCGGCGGGCGATTCGGGCCCGCGGGCACTTCCCGACCGAACAGGCCGCGATGAAGTGTCTCTACCTGGTGACCCGATCCCTAGACCCCACCGGCCGCGGTAAGGCACGATGGGCAATGAGGTGGAAGCCCGCACTCAATGCGTTCGCGATCACCTTCAACGGCCGGATCACTCCGACTGGCAACTAACCAATGCCAGGATCAGATCCACCGTTTATCTGACAGCCCCCCGGCCAGACGCGCTGCTCGGTCGTGGCCTGCTTGCATTAAAAGCGCGGCTCAGGTCGCCGGTCGACGGCTGAGCTAGGTGTACTGACCTGAGAGGTTAGGTACACGGCTGGCGGGTGGTTGACCGCCGAGTGCGGTGTGGCCGCGGTGGTGATTGTAGGTGTGCAGCCAGCGCGGGTATTCCTCGCAGCGTTCGGCGTCGCTGGTGTAGAGCCGGGCGTAGGCCCATTCGTCGGCCAGGGTGCGGTGGAAGCGCTCGACTTTGCCGTTGGTCTGGGGCCGGTACGGGCGGGTTCGGCGGTGCTTGATGTCGCCCAGTGCGTCGCGGAACGCATGTGATCGGTAGCAGGAACCGTTGTCGGTCAACACCTTTCGCACCGTCGATGCCGCACTCGGTGAACCAGGCGTTGGCGCGCGGCCAGAAGTCGGCGGCGGTGTCTTTGCGCTCGTCGGCCAGCAGTTCGGAGTAGGCCAGCCGCGAATGCGCGTCGATCGCGGTGTGCAGGAAGTGGTAGCCGCGTACCGGGTTGCGGTACTTGCTGTCGGTCCCGCGCTCTTATCGGCCTGGGAGTTGCGGTTGCCGGCGGCGCGGCCGAGCATCCGCCAACCGCCGCCGGCGGGGATCTTGCCCAGCTTCTTGACGTCGACGTGGACCAGGTCGCCGCAGCGCCGCCGATTCCATGCGACGGATCACCCGTCCGGTGGCGCGGTCGAGCCACCGCAGCTTGGCGATGCCGGTAGCGGCGTCAGCACGTTGTGCACCGTCGAGACGTTGAGCCCCAGCAGGTAGGCGATTCGGGCCGGTCCCCAGCGGCGGATGACCCGGACCTTGATGATGCGCCGCTCGGTGCGCGTCGGGGTCCGGTTCGGGCTGCGATGCGGCCGTGAGCTGCGATCGGCCATCCCGGCCGCGCCCTGCTCGCGGTAGCGGCCGGCCCAGCGTGCCGCGGTGGTCACCGGCGACCTGGAACCGTTCAGCAGCTCGCCGCAGCGGCCAGCCGTCCTCGACGACACAACGAGCCAGTCGCAGCCGACCGGTTTCTGACAAGTGGGGCATTACGGTGGGACACGAAGACCTCCGGAGTGAGTGGTGCGTTCCTAGACAGCTCGCACTTCACTCGGAGGTCTTCGTCATGTCACCTCGCCACGCCGTCACCAACGTCCGTGGTCAGTACACCTAGTTCGTACACCAGTAGGAAGCGCGGTACCCGATAGAACCAACCGCCCTCCCTGGTGAACCATTGGGACGGCATCTGCACTTCGACGACGTTGACGGCGTCGTTGCCGAGCCACTCCAACGCGCGACGGTAGTCGGCGTCGTGCACCGGCCTGAGTTTGTAATACAGCCGGAACAGCTCGACGTGGAACTTGAGGAACCACCTTCCGTACCTGTTGTCCGGCATGTCCTCGAACACCAGTACGCTGCGCCGGGCAACCCGGCGGCATTCCTGAATCAAACTCATCGGCTCATGCGCATGGTGCAGGGTGAAACTGAGCACCACGTGATCGAAGCTCTGGTCCGGCAGCGGGATCCGCGTTCCGTCGAAGACCGCGAACGCGATGTCGGTCTCATTGATGTCCGCGACATCGAGGCCGGTGGACTTCACGCCGTACATCTCTTCCAGATACTTCGGAAAGTGTCCCGTCCCACACCCGACGTCGAGAACGCTGCTGTCGGGTAGGAGATGGTCGCCGAGCATTTCCGCCTGGTGGCTCAGCCTGGCCTTGCAATCGGTGATCAGCTGTCTCTGGACTCGTTCCAAGCAACGACGTACGACAGACATTCGGCTCCTCGGATCATCGGGCTTGGCGTTCAGGACGCTGGAGACGCATTCGTTCTCAACAGTGTGGAATTTCGCGGTGTCGGGGATCTCGACTTCGGTACATGCCGTGAACCGTCCTACCGAGGCGACGGCGTCGGCGTCGGCGTCGGCGTCGGCGTCGGGATACAAGTGCCAGCCGTCGGTGGGGGCACCGACCACGATGCGGGTGCATTCGTTCTCAACAGTGTGGAATTTCGCGGTGTCGGCGTCGTTGGCGATCACGAACTTGGCACCCCCGCGGGTGATCCGGTCGACCAGGTCTGCCGGACCCAGCGCAGGGGTGGTCGGCATGATCACGGCGCCGAGTTTGGCGATCGCCAGCATCGACTCCCATAGTTCGACCTGGTTGCCAAGCATAAGGAGTACGCGGTCACCCTTGCCGACGCCGAGCCGTTGCAGCCAGGCCGCGACGCGCCCCGAGCGGTCGGCCATCTCAGCGAAGCTGATCCGCTGCTCGCCGCCATCTTGCTCAACGATCCACAGCGCGGTCCGGTCATTGTCCTGCGCGATCACATCGAACCAGTCGGTGGCCCAGTTGAACGTGCCGGCCAACGCCGGCCACGCGAACGTGCCGACGGCCTTTTCGTAGTCGCCGATCGAGGCGACGAGATGGTCGCGGGCGGTGCGATACAGATCGGTGTTCGTCGTCGTCATACCGGCGAGGACTCAGGTCGCAATAGGCGTCCATCGCCATGACGGGAGGAACACCACGATGTCAAAGTGGCCGTACGCTCGAGTTCAACAGCACAGGAACGCGACGGGCACTGCCGTTCCTCGTGATCGCGCTGTTCGAAGCCCAAATCCGCCTCGCGCCTGGTCGATTCGCCAAACGCTACGAGTTGCCGTTGAAGGCCGAGAACGACCGTGAGGGATGAGACGGAATCATCGCCACCGACGCACAAGATGCCACCGAGGGCCGCATCTTCGTTGATGTGCGAACCAAGAATGCCCGTCAGATTGAGTCCAGCATGATCAGACTGCACGACGAGAACCTGATCAGCCTCCCGCCGGCTGTCGGCCGCCACCGCCGCTTCCAGGACTTCGTGCTGAAGCGAGAAGACGCCCGTCAGTCTCGACTCCTTCTGCGGACACGCCGGGCCGCGCACTGTGGCGTTCACCGGCGTCTGCCAATCCGGTACCGCAACCGGTGCAGCGAACCGCTCCGCTGTCGCGTACGGAATACCGCGCGCACGCACCAACACTCCGTCGTCGTCGACCAGCACGGGGCCGCACGGCGCCACCACAGTGCCCGGTTTCCGAACCATGTCCTTAACGCTACTCTAATTTCATTAACAGACGCTCGGCGGGTAGCGTCGAGCCTCATGAACACGTACGACTTTGTGATGGTGGGAGCCTGCCAAGGCCTACCGCCAAGACTTCGAAGCCATCGCAACCCTGGTGGGCGGAGGGCTCAGCCACGCAAAGACCTCGCCCTCTCCCCCGCCGGAGGACTGCCCCACCACCGATCTATTGGACGCGTGCGACCCTGGCTATTCCATCGCCGCGAAATCAATTGAGTCCCTGACCTGCCTGAGCCCGAACACAGTCAGGTTCACTCTTCGCGTTGGTGAACGACGGGCGAATGCCGGGTCCAGGTCAAGGAGATTCGTGCGCAGGGGATCCAGGTGGCCGTGTGGCCAGTGTCACCTATGTGATCCAAACCGACGGCGGTGCAACCCAAATAGGTTGATCGAGCCAATTCTTGTGACGGGAGTCGCAGGGGGCGGTGCGTGGGAGCGTGGCCCATTGCGCCCGAAGTTGTTGTTACAAAACAGGTTTGGAGCTATTGGGCCATTAGGTTTACCATTCAGCCATGCCTCAGACTGGGTCCATCCCGACCGCAATCATGTACCGTTTGGCGTTTCACCCGCTCGTCATGAAAGTCGTTGCGCGGGTGTTCTACCCACTCTTCACTCGGGGAATCGACGCGGCCGAGGTGTCGTTTCTCAATGACGGCTACGAGGAGAATCCGCCGATGGGGTTGTCACTTGCAGAAGCCGACGAGCCGTACCGCTATCCAATCCAGCTCTACCACCGTGTCGCTGGCCAGACCGATCTGGAGGGCAAGCAGGTGCTGGAGGTCAGTTCCGGCCACGGTGGCGGAGCCTCCTACCTGATGCGCACCCTGCACCCCGCCTCCTACATCGGCCTGGACCTCAACCCACGCGCGGTGGCCTTTTGCGCCGAGCGCCATAGCGTGCCCGGCCTGACGTTCGCGCTCGGGGACGCGGAGAATCTGCCCTTCGCCGATGAATCCTTCGACGCCGTCGTCAACGTTGAGGCCTCGCACTGCTATCCGCGGTTCCCCCGATTCCTCGACGAGGTGGCGCGCGTGCTGAGGCCGGGCGGTCGGTTCCTCTATGCCGACCTGCGGCCACGGCTGCGGATCGCCGAGTGGGAGGCCGCTCTGGCGGCCGCGCCGCTACGGATGCTCACGTGCCGGGTGATCGATGAAGAGGTGTTGCGCGCGTTGGCCTCGAACTCAGCTGTGGCAGACCGGCGACTCCGCGGCCAACTGCCGGCTCTCTTGCACGGGGCCGGCCGGGAGGCCTTCCACGTGGAGGGATCCCGGTTCTACCGGGACCTGCAGCGCGGCGAGTTGACGTGGCGGATGTACGACTTCACGAAAGACTGAAATGGACGCGTTCGAACGCTCCGCTATCCTCGGCGCCAGGAAAGCTGAGCTGTCTGCACTTAACCTTTAGCAGCGCTCGGCCGCCGAAAGCCCCGACGCCAAACAGAGGGCCGGCGCCGCCGAGGAACGCATGACGATGCGTGGCCGCAAGCCGGATGGAGATTGTTGCTAAACCCGGTCCAGCGGTGCTGGAACGGCGTGGCACCCAACAGAGGAATCGACAACCGTCAACCGACTTAGAACAAGGTGCGAAGCCGCCAGGAACGGTGGACTGTGTGGCTCCAGCATCGAGATGGAGGAAGGTGTCGACCGCCGACCTGAAGCGGTCGGCCATGTGACCGACCACCCCACTCCAGAGCGTTGACTTGCCAACAACTCACCACTGTGCCGGTCGTAACATGTTCGTATAAAACGGTTTTACGCATTACGGTTCGCTCAACTGAAACCATGACCGTGCGCCGGCGCCATTGGATCACCGCATCTGATGATGCTCTCCGGGGTCGGTCCGCGGGACCATCTTCGTGATGTTCGGCGTCGACGTCGAGTTGACGTCGACCTGCCCGGCGTCGGGTCCAACCTCCAAGACCACCCATTGACCGGGGTGGCCTATCAAGGCGCACAGGCTATTCCGATGGCCGCCAACAACCACGGTGAAATACTGGGCGTGCTGCGCACCCGACTCGCCGACGCAGCACCCGACCTGCAAATCCTCGTGCTTGACTTTCCCGCAGTAACTGGGTTCGAGGTGCCCAACGCGTACGCCATGGCAGTCTCGGCGATTCAGCCGTTCAGCCGCGGCAGTGTGCGCCGGGCTGGGCCGTCCGCGAAGCTGCCACCCGTCGTCGACCCGAACTACCTCGGTGATGCGCGCGACATCCAGACCTTGGTGGAGGGGATATCGATAGCCCGAGACATCGGCACCGCCCCCGCCCTGGACGGCTGGCGTGGCACCGAACTCGGCCCAGGGCCCCAGGTCGACAACCGGCAAGCACTGCAAGAGTTCGTCGAACACACCGTAGGCCCCTACTTCGACCCGGCCGGGACCTGCGCCATGGGCAACGATGAGCACTCCGTGGTCGACGACCAACTACGCGTCCGCGGCATCACCGGACTCCGGGTCGTCGACGCCTCCGTCATGCCCTCACTACCGTCGAACAACCCGCTGGCCACCGTCTACGGCATCGCAGAACGAGCCGCAGCGCTGATCCAGAGCCCAACACACCACCACACACCCGTAAAAATGCCCTGTGAGGGGTCGGGTGGTACCGAACAGCATTCGACCGCCGCTGGCTACTCGCACGGCGATCGACGACCATCGGGATCTGTACCGGAACAGCGGCGTCGGGTGACGAGTGGCAGCGTGCGTGTGGTGCGCACGGTTGCGCAGACTCACGTCAACCACTGGATGTCATTGGGTCGCTCGTGCACGGGGGGACGGACATAGCCTCGAACCTGTGGAGCTTTGCAAAGGCCGATTGGGGCGGGAGACCGCGTAGCTGCTACGAGAACGTTGACGGTCGCGAGTCCGGTCGATCTTCGATCAGGCAGATTAGCTTAGAGGTCGCGCTGGGTTTAACCCGGGAGGAGTGTGGTTCAACGCTGAGGCGGTGGTGCCCCAAAAACGGCGACGCGCGATCACTGTATGGGTGGTGCAGGGTGAGCCCGGCGCCCCGCGAGGGACTGACCAACCCGGAGATTGGCGCTCGGCTCTACATCAGTCCCCGAACTGTCCAGTATGCCTTCGTAAGGTGTCGGCAGGCTGGGAATCAGCTCCTGCAGCCAGCTCGAACTCGCCCTGCCAGCTCAGCTGAGCATCAGTTGTCGGCAACCGCCTGCGGTGGCCGCACAGGAGTCATAAGATCTTTGCTGCATCAATACCGCACGGTTCGGGGGATGTGGTGACGACATTGACGGGCCGACGGGACGAACGACTGCTGCTCGACCGGCTTCTTGCGGCGGTGCGCACCGGTGAGAGCCGAGCTCTGGTGGTTCATGGCGAGGCCGGTGTGGGCAAGACGGCACTGCTGGAGTACCTGGCCGCGCACGCGTCGGGGTGCCGGATCGCGCGCGCGGCAGGCGTCCAGTCTGAGATGGAGTTGGCGTTTGCTGGTGTGCACCAACTGTGCGCGCCTATGCTCGATCGCCTTCACCGCCTGCCCGCGCCGCAACAGGATGCCCTACGGACCGCGTTCGGCATGAGCGCGGGGGCAACCCCAGACCCTTTCCTCATCGGTCTGGCGGTTCTCGGCTTGCTGTCCTTGGCCGCCGAAGAGCAACCGCTGTTGTGTCTCATCGACGATCACCAGTGGCTGGATGTCGCCTCGGCGCAGCTGTTGGCATTCGGCGCTCGCCGGCTCGGATCGGAATCCGTCGCCATCGTGTTCGGCACCCGGGTGCCCGGTCCAGAGTTGAGGGGGTTGCCGGACCTGCTGGTCGCGGGTCTGCCGGACGCCGACGCCCATGCGCTGTTGGAGTCGGTGCTGCCCGGACCATTGGACATCCGGGTGCGCCACCAGATCGTCGCCGAGACCCGGGGCAATCCGCTGGCGCTGCTGGAACTACCCAAAGGCTTGACCGCTGAGGAGCTGGCCGGTGGCTTCGGCCTGCCCGGTGCGGCGGCACTGTCGGGTGCCCTGGAGGAGAGCTTCCGTCGCCGCAGCGCTGCCCTTACCGCCGACACTCGCCGCCTATTGGTCCTTGCGGCGGCCGAACCGACCGGTGATGCGAGGCTGGTGTGGCGGGCGGCTCAGCGGCTCGGCGTGTCGCCCACTGCCGCTGCCGCCGCGGCCGAGGCCGGGCTGGCCGATATTGGTGTGCGCATTCGATTCCGGCACCCGCTGGTGCGCTCGATGTCCTACTGGTCAGCCCCGCCGGCGCAACGGCAGGCCGCACACGCCGCGCTCGCCGAGGTGACCGACCCGGCACGCGATGCCGACCGCCGGGTGTGGCACCTCGCCGCGGCGTCGAACGGAACCGACGAGCAGATCGCCGCCGAACTGACCCGCGCGGCCGACAAAGCCCGGGCCCGTGGTGGCTTATCGGCGGCTGCGGCATTCCTGGAACGGGCTGCGTTGTTGACCGATCAACCGGAGAGACGGGCCGAGCGTGCGTTGGCCGCCGCTGAAACCAAATTCCAGGCGGCAGCATTCGACGCGGCGGCCCGGCTGCTGACCATGGCGGAGTCCGGACCGTTGGATGAACTCCAGCAGGCCCGCGTCGACCTGCTCCGGGCTCAGTTCGCCTTCGCCACCAGCCGGGGCGGGGACGCCCCGTTGCTTCTGCTGCGGGCCGCAAAGCGCTTCGAGCCCATCGACCCCGGACTCGCCCGCTCGACTTACCTGGACGCCATCAATGCCGCCGCCTTCGCGGGACGCCTGGCCAGTCCTGGTGGTGGCGTAGTCACCGTGGCCCAGGCGGCGGCGGCGGCCCCGCGCCCAGCCCAGGGTCCGCGCGCACCCGATCTGCTCCTCGACGGCCTGGCGGCCAACTTCGTCGACGGATATGCCGCTGCCGTGTTCGACCTGCGCGAAGCGTTGACCATATTCGGCGTCGGGATGTCAGCTGATGAGGAATTGAGATGGATGTGGCTCATCAACCTGGCCGCACTGCACCTCTGGGATGACGCACATTGGGACACGCTGTCGCGTCGCTACCTCGATCTCGTTCGCGAGGCGGGCGCCTTGACCGAACTCCCCCTTGCCCTGAGCACGCGCGCCCTCATGCTGTCGTTCGTCGGTGACCTGAACGTCATGAACATGTTGGTCGATGAGCAGCGCACGGTCACGGAGGCCACCGGTAGCAGCCTTGCGCCGTACTCGGCCATGCGGCTTGCCGCGTTGCGCGGAAACCAAGCCGAGGCGACGAGGCTGATCGAAACCACCACCGAAGAGGGACCCAAACGCGGTGAAGGCATCTCGGTGGCGGTCGCCGAGTGGGCCAGAGCGGTACTCCACAACGGTCTCGGCAACTACGCGGAAGCGATGGCCGCGGCCCAGCAAGCCCTCTACCACCAGGAGTATCCAGACATCCGGTACCCGGGCGTGGCGAACTGGGCTGCTGCCGAGCTCATCGAGGCCGCAGTGCGCAGCGGGATGACCGAGACGGCCGCCGCTGCCACCGACTGGCTCACCGAGATGACGCGCGCCAGCGCCACCTCGTGGGCCCGCGGGGTGGAAGCGCGCGCGCGTGCGCTGCAGAGTGCGGGCCATGTGGCAGAGCGTTTTTACCAGGAGGCGATCACGCACTTCACACAATCCAGTGTCCGTACCGAACTCGCGCGCGCGCAGCTGATCTACGGCGAATGGTTACGCCGGGAGGGCCGCCGCAACGAGGCGCGCGAACACCTCCACACGGCTTACGACATGTTGCACTCCATGGGTATGGCCGGGTTCGCCGAACGAGCCCGTCATGAGTTGTCCGCGACCGGTGAGACCGCTCGCAAACGCACACCGGTACAGGGTGCTTCAGCGGATTTGACCGACCAGGAGCTCCAGGTTGCCCGTCTGGCCCGCGACGGGTTCTCCAACCCTGAGATCGGCGCCCGCTTGTTCATCAGCGCGAAGACCGTGTCGTACCACCTGGGCAAGGTCTTCGCGAAGCTCCGTATCTCCTCCCGCAAGCAGCTCGAAAATGTCCTGACGTGACCAATGAGCGGGGTCCCGCCTCGGTGATGCCGTCGCCGGAATACGGTAGGTACGTCACTTTCGCATTCGGCGTCGGTGGATCTCGGCTAAGCCACATCGATGAACCGGACCAGCTCTTGTCGGTGGGTGGGTGCAGACTGCGAGACGATGCCCCGCCACGCGCTCTGACCTGAACGCACCACGTGACGGGGCATCGCTGGGCCAGCCCATCGGTTTCGCGTCGATAAGCAGCGGGGCCCGGTGTCATTCGTAACCGCGGCCCAGGACGAATAAACCTGCGCCAAACGAAACAGCGGACCTTCGTTCAACGGATTGCCACGTGCCGTACCCGGCTGATGGCATATCGGTAGCTGTCACGGTCCGGGGGCCGTACTACCAAGTCCGCGCTGCGGTGCGGAACCGTGGGCAGCGTCCATGGGGGGCGTTAATCGACTGCTGCGGTGAAAGCCTCCGGCGTGACAGCGTTAGCGGGTCCGGGAGGTGGCAAAGGTCACTGTCGGCGGCAACTGAATACTAATGGTGCTGCAAGACCGTCGACGCCCAATTGAATACAGACGCTGGACGTCTTTGGTCAGACCGGTGCCGCCGGTGCACGATGACCTGGTGACGCGGAATTTCACTGCCGTAGGCCGAATGAACTGTGGCTGAGCGACATTACCGAGCATCCGACACGCGAGGGCAAGCTGTACCTCTGCGCGATCAAGGACGAGTTCTCCAACCGCATCGTCGGGTACTGCATGGACTCACCGATGAAGTCGCGGTTGGCGACCACTGCTCTGAGCAACGCGGTAGCACGCCGCGGTGAGGTGGCTGGCTGCATTCTGCACACCGATCACCGATCTCAGTTCAGGTCAAGGAGTTTCGTGCATGCTCTGGGCCGCTACGAGATGGTCGCATCGATGGGCCGCGTCGGTGTGGCCGGCGACACCGCGGCTATGGAGAGCTTCTTGAGCCTGCTGCAGAACAACGTTCTGGACCGCCGCCGGTGGGACACCCGGGAGCAACTGAGGATCGCCATCGTCAGCTGGATCGAACGGACCTACCACCGCCGCCGACGCCAGAACGCCCTCGGGCGGTTGACCCCGGTCGAATTCGAAGCAATCATGACCACACCGGCCAGTCAGACCCGCGTGACCGACACTGACACCTATTCCGGCAGCAGACCCAACTCAAACTCGACGAGCTGATCACTCCCCGGTATTCCTTGGACGCCGTCGCTCAGGGTTACGAGGATATGCACAGCTGCAGGAACATTCGAGGGCTCAATCCTCTTGGGACCCACGAACTGCTGGGACAGTGTCTCGAGTTCTCTCGGCGAGGCGATATCAGAACGGATAGGTCGCAATGTCGGGACGCACGGTCACCCACTGCGTCTCAGTGAACGCCTCGATATTTGCGGCCGGACCGCCGAATCGCGAACCGGTACCCGACGCACCGAAGCCACCGAACGGTGCGTTCGCCTCGTCACCAACGGTCATTTCGTTGATGTGGATCTTGCCGGCGTTGATGCGGTCGGCGATCTTCATGGCCCGGCCGACGTCGCCGACAATGCTCACCGACAGCCCATACTCCGACGCGTTGGTCAGCTCGACGGCCTGGTCGAGCTCCGAGAACTTGATAACAGGCGCGACAGGACCGAAGATCTCTTGGGCCCACGCCGGCATTTCGGTAGACAGCCCGGTCAGGACTGTGGGCCGGTAGAACAATCCCTGGTGCGTTCCCCCTGCGGCCAGTGTTGCGCCTGCAGCAACGGTGTCATTCACGATCGTGTCGATGTGGGCTAGTTGACGGTTGTCGATGATGGGGCCGAGATGCACCGGTCCCTCTGCGGGGTTGCCCACCACCAGGGCATCGGCTTTCGCGGTGAGCGCGCGGATGTAGTCGTCGTACACCGACTCGTGCACCAGATGCCGGCCGGTAGTCATGCAGATCTGACCCTGGTGAAAGAATGAGCCCATTGCGCCCACGCCCGCAGCGAGATCGATGTCGGCTCCGGCGAGCACGATCATGGCGTCGTTGCCGCCGAGTTCGAGGTGGGTGCGCTTGAGGTGTTCCGCACCTGCCCTACCGACGTGGCGCCCGGCGGATGTGGAACCGGTGAATGAGATGACCCGCACCTCGGGGGCCTTGACGGTCGCAGCGCCGACGTCGGCACCACCGGGCAGAACCTGCAGCACTCCGGCGGGCAGACCGGCTTCTTCGAAGATGCGGGCCACCGCCACGCCACCCACGACGGTGGTGCGTGGGTCCGGTTTGAGCAGCACCGCGTTGCCCAGGGCGAGAGCCGGTGCAACCGAGCGGATCGCCAGCAACAGCGGGAAGTTGAACGGTGTGATCACCGACACCACCCCGGCGGGAAGGCGGCGGGCAAACGACCAGTGCCCGTTGCCCGAAGGTAGGTACTCGCCGTGCGGAAGGGTGGGTAGGCTGGCAGACTCGAAACATTCGGCCGCCGAATTGAATACCTCCATTGCCGCCTTGTCCGGGATGGACCCCGCCTCGCGAATGCCCCAGCCGATGAGTTCCTCGGAATGTTCGCGGAATTTGTCTCCCGCACGACGCAAAATGTCGGCGCGCGCGGACAGAGTGGTTGCCGCCCAAGCCTTTTGCGCGGCCGCGGCACTCCTGGCTGCTTCGTAGACGTCCTCTGGAGTCGCGAGACCGATCTCAGCGATCTGCTCACCGGTCGATGGGTTCGCGGCCTTGGTCGTGCCGCCGCGTCCGGCCCGCCACGAGTCGAGCCGGATCTTTCCTGACCACAAATGCTCGTCGAGTAGTGCCATCGTCGTTGTCTCCCTTGCTATCAGAACGAAACGTTGTCGACGCCGAACGGCAGCGCCCAACCCACATGCCGGGGCCGCCCGGAGGAGTCCACGGAGATCGCCTTCTGCTGCATGTACCCGTCGAGGGCGTCCGGACCGAGTTTACGTCCAAGCCCACTCAGACTGTAGCCGCCGTACGGCAGCCACCCATACAGGTTGTGCCAGTGGTCCATCCAGGCCCGTGCCCGACTCCAGCTGCTCGGCGACCTTTCTGACGCGCTCGAGGTCAGTACCCACACGCCGTTGGCGAGGCCGTACTCGGTGTCGTTGGCGATGGCGACGGCCTCTCAAGCGGCACCGAGCAGTACGCCTCGATCTGGTCGCCACCGTGACCGCTGATGGTGATCGTCTCTGCCCGAGTTGCATCTGCAATGAGTGAAGTCATGCTTCCAGCCTCCAGGACTGCCAGACAACGTAATTGGATGACTTCGATACCGTGGGTCGGCCTAGACCGATGCGCCCAGTGCGTCCAGCCCGGCGTCGTTGTTGGGCTCGGCGTCGATCGCGGGCACTAACTCGGTGTAGGCCGCATTCCCGTCCGCGCCGATCACGACAACCGCGCGCGCAAGAATCCCGGCCATCGGACCGTCGACGATGGTGACGCCGAAATCGTCACCGAAGCTGGCCCTGAACCCTGATGCTGTGATGACGTTTCCGATGGCCTCGGCGAACACCCCACCGCACACCCCTAATTGCGACGTAAAGACGGTTGGCCCGATATAGGGGCTGTCAGATAAACGGTGGATCTGACAGTCCCGGCAACGTGCTGGAGCGGCTGACAATGCGAGCCCGAGCCGTTGTCGAGATGCAGCGAAGATTGACACGTGCACTGATAGTTTGACAACGTCCTTCAGGTGGGCTTCGGCGTTGTCCGCGGCGTTCTCTGGGTCTTTTGATAACACGCCCCGGGGGCCGCTTTCCCAGCACACGGCTGATCAAGCCTGTCGTTCTGTTCGTCGAGTGCCAGTGAGATGGCCGAATAGTTCTGCTCCTACGGTGGCGCCGACGAGATGAGCTCAAGTGCGGTCGCTGCGGTGTTGTCTGCGGCGGGTGTCATGCGAAGTGTCGGATAGTCGCTGGGTTGGCGGATTGGTATGGCTGCCAACGGTTGTCGGCGGGCCGGCCGGTGGCGACGAAGGCCGCTACTGCGCGCGAGAACGTGTGGGCGAGGTGGCGCGTCTTAGTGGTGGGCTTGCCGAGCATGGGGCTGTCGGCGTAGGCGTCGATGGCGTCGAAGAAGAAAGGGAGTTCGCTGCAGTGCGCGGCGCCGATGTGTGCGGGGTCGTCGGCCGGGGCGTAGTCGAACTGGTAGACGTAGGTCGGGAAGCCGGCGGCGGCCTGGCGGTCGGCGACGGCGAGGGTCCCGTCGCGGAACATGATCTCGGTCTCGACTTCGGTGAGCACGTCGCTCGGCGCGACGTTCTGCTGCCGAGTGGCGGCGCGGTTGTACCGGTCAGCGCCGCCGTCAACTCGTGTGGCCAGGAGCTCGCGCGCCTGCTCGTCGGTGATCACCTGGATGCGCGGGTCGAACGCGAAAAACGCGGTCATCTCGTTCCTGGTGGTGCCGGCCAGCAACTGCTTGCCGTCGAGGCGTCCGTCGGCCAGCGCCTGCTGCCAGGTCACCGGAATCCCGGAGGCACCGAGCACGGGATACATCGGCGGAGCGACGGTACCCGGGTCGGAAAGCTCTCCGGCGAGCTGCCCGTAGGCGGAAAGCAGCCGGTCGGCCGGGACGGCGCGCAGCCCGGCGAGCAGATCCAGACTGCCACTGAGGTTGAGGATCTCGACGAAGCGCCGCGCGTGGTCGGCCGCCTCGACGCGGGGTTGCGGGGCCAGGCCGTAGGGGCCGCTCTGGGTGATGATGCGCTTGATCAGCGGACCGGTGACCGGCGATGCGGCGAGGTACAGCGAGGAGAAGGCGCCGGCGGACTGGCCGCCGACGGTGAGGTCATCGGGATCTCCGCCGAATCCGCCGATGTTGCGCTTGACCCAGAGGAGCACTGCACTCTGGTCCTGGGCGCCGAGGTTCTCGATGCCGAGCTCGGGCAGGTAGAGGTAGCCGAGCGGGCCGAGGCGGTAGTTGGCGGTGACGACGATGATCTCACCGGCGGCAGCCAGGGCGCGGCCGTCGTACCAGTCCCAGCCGCCGGAGCCGCTGGTGAACCCGCCGCCGTGGAACCAGACCAGCACCGGCAGGGCGCGCCGGGCGGAGCCGGCGACCGGAAGACGCGGCGTCCAGACGTTGACGGTGAGCGAGCCGTCCTCGTTCCAGTCGGGGGTGCGCGGACCCATGACTGCTTCGAGGCGCGACGGGCCCTGCGGAACGGACGGGCCGGGGCGGGCGGCGTCGCGCACGCCCGACCACATCGGGTGTCGCTGGGGGGCGGCGAAGCGCAGGTCCCGGACCGGGGAAGCGGCATAGGGAATGCCGCGAAACGCGGCGACGCCGCCCCGGACGGTTCCCCGCACGCTGCCCGACTCGGTCTCCACGATGGGACGGTTCAGCACGTTCATCGGTGTCACCTTCCATATCGGAGCGGAATGCCCCAGGTCTACCGCTGCTCGACTAAATGGGCCAGCCAACACCATCGGCTGCTCGAAATACGACGCGTGACGTGAAAACCTGGAGAATATGAGACAACCGGGACCTACCCTGGACGAGACGGACCGGCGGATCGCCGCAGTGCTGATGGCCTCGCCGCGGGCGTCATGGCGAACCGTCGCCGAAGTCCTCGACCTATCCGAGCGCACGATCGTGCGCCGAGCCGTGCCGCTCCTGCAAAGCGGCACGCTGCGGCCCACAGCGGTCCGCAATCCCGCGTGCTACCCCCGGATCGTTCCGATGGTGTTGCGCATCCGCTGCCGCCCAAGCCGCATCAGGGCGATCGCTGCAGGACTGGCGCGGCGGCCCGACACGGTATGGGTCGACATCCTCGGCGGCGGTAACGAAATCAGCAGCGTGCTGTTTCTCGACGGACCAGAGGCCCGTAACGCGCTGCTGCTGCGGCACCTGCCCGCCACCGCCGACGTCCAGTCGTGGGACGCCTACGACCTCATGAAGGTATTCCCCGCAGGCTTCACGTGGAGCGGAGGTTTGCTTTCCACGGAACAGTTCGACGCCATGAGCTCGTATGCACACGACCCCGTGAAACCGCCGGAGATTCAGCCGTTCGACGACGCACTCATCGACCAGCTGACCATCAACGCGCGCGCCGGCTACAGCGAATTGGCCACCCCACTGGGCACCTCCGCATCGACTGTGCGCCGCCGACTGGAACTGCTTCTCTCCGCCCACGTGGTGCGCCTGGCATGTGAAGTGGACCTCCACCTGCTCGGCATCGCCAGCGAGGCACTGCTCTGGATCGCCACCGACCCCGGCGGCCTGGAAGCGACCGCCAACGCACTGAGCCGACACCCGCAGGTGCGTTTCACCGCCGCGACGACCGGAGCCGCCAACCTTCTCGTGGCCGTCGCCGCCGAAAATCTCAACGGCCTCTACACCTTCCTCACCAAAACGGTCGGATCGCTCGACGTCGTCCGCAGTCTGGAGTTGACCCCGATCCTCAACTCGGTCAAACGGACCGGCCGCGTCCGCCCGTCCGAACCGTTCGCAATGGCGACACCGTGATGGCGATACGAACTTCGAAAGCCCCGTCGATATGCGTCGAGTTGGGACCCAGCGGCGAGGACCCTTTCGCGGAGCTCAGGCGGGTAGACGGGCCGGCTGCGCTCGCCCATCTCCCACCGCGGGAAGTAGACCATGGTGCACGAGTGGTCCCGGCCGCTGTGATCGCTCTTTTCGGTGTCGCGCTCATCGCACGGCAGCATCGCAACCGGCCATCGCTCTTGGCGCCTGTTGGATGGATGCGCGTGCCGAGCGCCCAGAGCACATCCGCCCTCACTCGACGCGTCATCTAAATCGCAACTTTGACAAGCCCTCGCGAGACGCCGAGCGTTTGTCGAAGTAGAAGCGACGCGCGGCCAATCACCTTGCGCCGCTCGGTTTTATCCTGCCATGCGGCGCCCTCTACCACGACGACCTTGCCGTCAGCCGAGATCGCACCGAGCACGTCGTCGGTGATGAAATGCTCGCGGGTAAGTTGCTCGTCGCAGTCCCCGCTCGCACGGGCGTAGCAGCCCGGGTTCGCGTATCCCGTGCGCGGACCGGTCAACAAGGGCGGCGGCGGCTCGGCGATCCACGATTCACCTGCAGCGGCAGGGTTTCCCGGTGGCCAAGTCCACGGTGGAGCGGCTGATGCGCCGCGCGGGAGCAGACAGAGCGCCCGATCGTAGTCCTCGGGCCGCCGCCGATGGTAGCCCCCCGGCGTCATCGCCATAGGGCGACAGCGTCTCGCGCGCCATGCCCGCGTCGGCCGCCGCGTCGGGGCCGTGCTGGAGCAGCCCCTGCTCGATGGCCTCCTCGAAGCTCCGCTCGGAGATGTCCATCATGGTTGGCGACCTCGCGCAGCTGATCGTCGGGATACCATGAAAATCGAAAGTCTACTGTTCGATGTTCGTGGTTCCGAGCCGGCCCCGATGCGTGGCGCAGCCGGCGCGCACATCTACTCGCCGATACCCTTCGCGGTGGGCCGGATGGCGCGGAGGCGTCGTCGTGAACTTCTTTGGGCGCCGAGGAGGGTCCTCGCGTAGACCGCAACGACCTTCCCGCCCCGCCAGACGACCACGGGGACCCCCGCCCGCTTGTGCAAGGCCAGGGCATCTCGCGCCGCTGCCTCTACCGCGCGGTCAACCAGTGTGCCCTCGACAAAGATGCGTCCGATCCTCGTCAGTCGCTCTCGCTTTGTCATCTCGCCTGTTCCTGGAGCAAGAGCCTGGGAGCCAGCGTCGACTTCCCAGCCCCGTTCGGCCCGGCGAGGACGACCAGGCTCGGTCGCGTCAGTCGCTCGGGTCGCCTCACGCGTTCTCATCCCGCACGTCGATCTTGCCTGTCACCGCGGCGGAGATGAGCGCCGTGCGCAGCTCCTTCAGCCGAGCGACCGCGTGGCCTACCTTCTCGATGAGCCCCGAGAGTCGAGCCGTGTTTCGTGCAACGACTTCAACGATGCGGTGCTGCTCCTCCAGAGGAGAACAAGGCACTAGCAGCTCGAGAATCATCTGCTGGGAGATATTCTGCATCGAGGCGCTCGCGCCGGTGGCCTCCCGTTCAAACTGGAAACGCGACAGAAGTGAGCTGAACGCATGAACCAAGAACCTAGGGAGAACCAGCTCTGGGCGCACGCGAATTCTGTAGAGCTTATCGCACAGTAGCAATCTCGGGCGAACACTCTGTACGAGCGCTGCGCTCCCCAGGAGCAGGCGAGTGTTGGCGCGGGACATGAGAATGTCCCCGGGCGCGATCTCGAGATCCTCGAGAGGATCGAGATCGGAGGGGAGCGCCTTGTTCTCCGTCGCATCGAACTCCATTCCGTTGACACATCCGACTTTCAGAACGCCCCACTCATCCTCATCGGCCTGGCGATTTTCGCAGAGAGGACTCCAGCCTTGTTCCACGCGAACCACGAGGTGCTTGAGACGAACGAGAGACCAGCTCGCCGGGATCTGCCCCATCCACTCAACGCCGGAGTCCTTCATGGGAACGCTCGGGTCGAGGCCTTTGGTGACCGCCCGCGTGACGAGGGCGGCGCGCTTCTCCTGGAGCAGCTCGATCAGCCGCTCTTTCTTCGCCACCAGCCCATCGATGCTCGCCGTCTCCTTGTCGAGGAACGCCGCGATAGCGCGCTGCTCCTCCAGTGGAGGCGTGGGAAATAGGCCCGCCCGAATGGTGTCCCCTCCGAGACCGAACCGCGTAATGCCGTTCGCGGCAATGTGGAACTGATCCCGAGGCCCGGGAGCCGAGAACGCGCGGGCAAGGAAGGCTCCGTCAGAATAATCGGGGCTGGGCCTCACGAGGGCCAGATGGTACCCACAGAGAACCTCTGGGAAATCCTCTGCAATGACCGCGGGCACCGCGATGTCAGACCACGACTCGGAGTCCTTGGTGATCAGCACGTCCCCCGTGCGGAGTGAGAACCGCCGCACCTGTTCCGGAGTCGCTGTTGCCGCCATGAAGTTCATCGCGCCGTTGATCCGCTCGTTCTTGTAGACGTCCATGTAGTTGCAGAGCCTCACCGGCATCTGACCGTCGACAGAGTTCTTGTCGACGTTGCTGAGCCCGAACAGATGCAAATGTCTTCAGCCGCTGGACCCCCCAATGCGCCGGAATCATCCCGAGCCACTCCACGCCAGAGTCCTTGTACGACGGATACGGCTTGAAGCTACGGTGCGCGCGGGGCAGAAGCAGCTCTGATGTCTCCTTAATCATGTCTTCACGTCCCGCCCACTCTGGTGCTCCAGTCACGCGTGACGTCCTCCTGGGATCTCCATGGCCCTCCTGGCGCCCAGGTCCCACGCCTCCCGATGCCGGCGCGGAAGATCGTCCAGGATGGGCAGGAGGAAAGGCCGAATCGCGGCCAGGATGTCGGTGCCGGGCTCGGGCCCCACCGTCAGACCGGCGCGCCGGGCGAATGCTCGTATCTGCGGGCTGCGCGACACGTTCCCCCAGTAGGCGGGAGTCAGTCCGATTGGCTCCTCTGCCGGGATCGGCGTGTGCCGCCGAACGAAGGTCTGGCGCACCGACTCCGCCAGCGTCGCCCGGTCAAACTCGAACCGGCTCGCCAGATACTGCATGTCGAAGAAGTCCTTGATCCGGCTGTTGCGGTCTCCGAGCACGATCATCGCCTCGAGCTTCTCGGCGACCACCGCCTCCCGCCGGTACGCGAGCACCGTAGGCGGTGGGAACTCCAGCAGGGCCGGGTAGGCGCATGAGCTGCGGCGGCGGCCAGACCGAATCTCCCAGACCCATGTCGATCTGCAGCATGAGGCGCGCGGAGCCGCAACGAGCCGGCAGGGTCACGCGCGTGCCCGCGTACTCATCCTCGGGGCGGATTGCCTCGACCCGGATCGAAGCCGGATCGAATATCACGGCGTCGGGCTCGACCTGCGCCGCGCAGATCGTCTCGATGTCCGTCCGGATGGCCGCGAAGGAACCGTCTCCCTTGCGCAGCAGGTCCAGATCTCGCGTCGCCCGGTAGGGCTGAGCGGACCACAGGCGAAGGAGCATGGCGCCCTTGAGCACGAAGCGATCGTGGACGCTTGACGCACCGAGCCGATAGAGGAAGCGTTCGATGCAGAAGCTCACGAGGAGCCTCTGGTAGTCGTCGCCGGTCTGCTTGGCTCGGTTCAGGAGACGCGCGCCCACGGAGGCGGCGAGGTTCCGCTGATCCTTCTTCACGCGATCGCATCCAGGTAGGGCTGCATCACGCGGGTCACGCGGCAGATCCGGGCGAAGCGGGCCAGCGCCGTCGCGCCGCCGCGATGTCGGCGGCTGAAATCGCGCAGGGCTTCGACTGCGACATCGATTCCGACCTTGTTGCGGTACTTGAAACAGTCGGCGACCGTCTTGGCCGCCGAGTAGACGCGGACGGCTACCCCCTCGATGCGGTGGGTCTCGATCCCCTCGGTGAGAGCCGGCCCGGAGAAGCGGACCACCCTGAGCCTCGGGTAGTCGAGCCGCGGCTTGCGACCTTTCTCGGGCAGGGCGATCCACACCTCGGCCGGTAGCTGCGTCGTCAGCCGGTGAAAGCGCAGCGCCGTGAGGAGACAGATCACACCGCTCGGGACCCGCTTGGCGACCTGGGCAAGCGCGTGGTCGGCAGTGCGCGCGTGATCGCTCGCGGCGTATATTCCGCGAGCCTGACGCTCTACCTTCCCCTGCTGCAGGAGCGCATACAGCCACCGGCGCGGGATGCCTGCGCCCCTCGAGGTCGGCCGCTCGTACGACCCCGAGCCTGCGGATGACGGTGAGTGTTCGACGTTCGCCGGTCGGCACGATGCTGACCAGCATACAAAATGTCGGGACTTATTCACAACTCCCGACACTTTGGTCCGGCAGGTCCTCACTCGCGCACTTGGCGACCCCACGCCTCGCGCGGCCAGCGGATGCAGGACGTCGATCGCCCAGCCCACATCCAGGCGCTCGCCCAGCCAGGACGGGCAGGCCGTCCGCGCGTGGAGGCGGAGCCCCTGCGCGTCGTGCCGCGCCCGGAGTGCCTGGACCGGATCGGGCGGGCACCGCGGCCGGCGGCGGGACGTCGGGGAGCAGCCGGCCATCCGGCCGCCGGAACCGCAACGCGCCGTCGGCCTCTCGATCGACCTGATAACCCTCTTCGTGCACCGCGCGGTGGTGACGGCGGCAGAGCAGGGCGAGGTTGGAGAGCGTGGTCGGGCCACCTCGAGCCCAGTGACGGACGTGATGTCCCTGTCCGAACGCGACCCGGCAGCCCGGGAAGCGACAGCCGCGGTCGCGATGGTGAAGCGCTCGCCGCAGCGCCGGCGGGAATCGTCCGCGTCCGGGCCCCAACCTCCACGGTGCGCCCGTCCTCGTCGTGCCGCATCACCACTCGGCTCGCGTCGCACGCCAGGCGCCGGGACGTTTCCGCGGAAACGCGCGCGCCGTCCTCGAGCGAAGACTCGCCGGGCTGATCAGGATCCGCCAGCGCTGCGGCGTCGACGTGCACCACGACCTGGTATCGCTCGCCCGGGGCGCCGGGATCGAGCTCATGGTGAAGGGCCGTCTCCGTGAGCAAGGCCAGCGCGTCCGCTTGCTGCTGGGCCATGGCTCGGGCGGTCCGCGGCCGGGTCGGCCAGCTGGGTGGCCGCCTCATCGCTCCGGCTCCGCTGATAGAGCGTCTCGCGGGCCGCGGCCAGCGCCCGCATGAACAGGGCGCCCACCTCCGGTTCGAGTCGCCCGCTGAGGACGACGGTGCCGTCTTCGTCCTGGTGGACGTGCAGCGCCCGGCTCGCGTGCTGGCGCGCGGTGTCGCGGGCCTCGGCCTTCCGGTCTATGCGCCGCCAGGCCCGCACGATCTGCTCGACGTGAGCGGCGGTGCCGGAGCGCCCCACCGCGAGCAGGCGCGCTTCGGTCTCCGGCGTGGCGATGCGAGTCAGGGCCCGGACCTTCGCGTACGACAGCTCGCCGCGGGCGAGTGCCTCGGCCAGCGCCGGCAGCGTCGCCAGTGCGCGCGCCACGCGGACTTTCTCCCGGGCCGCGCCAAGGTCGAGGCCGATCCGCCAGCTCAGCCAGTCGGCGCAGGAGCGGAACCCGGCGCTCCAGCCGCCGCGGGCGTCGAACTCGCGGATGAGATCGAGAAGCCGCGCGGTGGCGGCCTCGAGATGCGCCGACAGCTCGGCGATCTCGTCGCCCAGACGGTCGAGCTCCGCGACGGGGCCGAGGGTGGTGCGGATGGGTGTCGAGTGGCTTTCCATGCGGGCCTCCTCCTGCTGAGGCGACTCTACACCCGGCTTTCGGGGGCTCCCTGGAGCCTCCAGGAACGGCGATGCGGCGACGAGCGATGATTTCCTGGCTCGGCCTGCGGGGTCGGGCGGTGTGGGGCGCGTGCGGGCCGCTGGGCGCGCGTCCACCAGGCATGGTTGAGCGTCGGCGAGGCTCTCCTGGTCAGCCTGTCAAGTGAAGAATTTTGGCAGGCGCTTCAGGGCCGAGGGCGATCACCCACCGAAGCTTCGTCGACTCTGCGCCGCGATCGTCCGATGCTCCGGCAACAGGCCCTTCCTCCGGGCGCTTCCAGCGCGACTCAGCCCTGGCGAGGCTCGGCCGCCGGCGCCCCACCCGTGACCTCGGACAGCATCCGCATGATGTCCATCTCGATGGCGCGGATGTCGGCCTCGATCTCCTCCAGCGGACGGGGCGGGGTGTAGCGGTAGAAATAGCGGTTGAAGTTGATCTCGTAGCCGACGATCCCGACCTGGCCGTCCTTCTCGTCGCGCCGGGCGGTGTCGATCCACGCGTCGGGGACGTGGGGCTTCACCTCGCGCGCGAAGAATGCCTCCACGGGCTCGGCAAGAGGAACGCTCTCAGTGTCGCGCAGCTCGGGGTCTGGCTCGGGATCGCCGTCCGCGTCGCGGCAGATCGCGGCCGTCCCGTCGCGCTCGGAGAGGGCGGAGAGGATGGCCCGGGTTACCGGCGCCGCCAGCTTGACGCCAGCCTGGCGCGCGGTGGTCTCCAGCGCTACCTCGAATTCGCCCCGGTCCTTGTACTGCGTGGCCGGCAGCTTCTGGAGAAGCGCGCGGACTGCCTCCTGCTGCTCGCGGCCGGCGGCCTGCTCCTTGGCACCGGCCGCACCCTTCTTCTTCGACTGGGCCAGCGCGAGGAACCCGCGCTCCTCCTCCACGCGCTTGATGCGCTCGGGGTTCGACTGGAAGTTGAGGCGCAGGGGGCGCTCGACGGTGATCTTGCGGAAGCCGAAGTGGGTGGTGGGGAAGATCTTGCTGACGACGACCTCTTCCTTCTTGCCGTCCCGGTCGATCGTGCGCGTGGCGCCGTCCTTGAAGTCGCCGAGGATCTTCACGATGTCCTGGGCGCGGGCCACGGGGATCTCGCGGCGCTTGTCGCCGAGGCTCTTGCGCATCGGCGTCCAGAAGGATGTCGCGTCGATAAGCTGGACCTTGCCGCGCCGGGCGGGAGCCTTGCGGTTGGTCACCACCCAGACGTAGGTGGCGATGCCCGTGTTGTAGAAGAGCTGCTCGGGGAGGGCGATGAGCGCCTCCAGCAGGTCCTGCTCCAGGACGAAACGGCGGATCTCGCTCTCCCCGCTGCCCGCGTCCCCGGTGAAGAGCGGCGAGCCGTTCATGATGATGGCGATGCGGGAGCCACCGTCCTTCGGGTCCTTGGCGTGGGCCAGCATGTGGAGCAGGAAGAGGAGCTGCCCGTCGCTGATCCGCGGCAGGCCGGGCCCGAAGCGGCCGGCGGCGCCCCGCGCGTGGTCGGCCCGCACGGAATCCTCGTCGCCCTTCCAATCCTTGCCATACGGCGGATTGGCGATCAGATAGTCGAAGCGCATCCCGGCGTGGCGATCGTTCGAGAGCGCGCTGCCGAAGGCGATGTGGTCGGCGTCGCGCCCCGTGGGGTCCTTCATGAAGAGATCCGACTTGGACACCGCCCACGTCTCCGGGTTCACTTCCTGACCGAAGAGATGGATGTCGGCCTCCGGGTTGATGGGCGAGCGCAGGATGTCGCCGTTCCGGCGCAACCCGACCGTGACGTGGTCTTTGGTGATCGTCAGCATACCGCCGGAGCCGCAGCAGGGGTCGAAGACAGTGCAGACGACACCCCGGCGGCGGATCCGCGGCTCGTCGCCCGCCAGCATCAGGTCCACCATCAGGTGGACGACGTCGCGAGGCGTGGACCGGTCCTGTCACCACCGTCGCGGACATGGGCCGGTTCATGCTCGCCCAGTTGCGGAACGACCCCCTGCTCGGCCCGGACGTCGCCCGCGTGATGCAGCAGCAGCGTCACACCCAGGATCCCCGGATGCCCGGTATGGGTTACACGTTCGAGCAGCGACCCCGCAACGGCCGGCAGTTGGTCTACAAGGATGGTGACGTACCCGGCTTCCACAACGTCATGGCCCTGCTGCCCGGCGAGGAGCTCGGGATCTACGTCGCCTACAACGGAGATGGCACCAACCTCGTGGCGAGCTCGGACGGGGTCCGCCTGATCGACCAGATCGTCGACCGCTACCTCCCCGCCGCGCCGGCCCACCCGCAGGGCATCAAGGGCGACGTCTCCCGGTTCGCCGGGACGTACCGGTCCGCCCGGGTCAGTCACGACAGCCTTCTGAAGGTCGCCTCGCTGTTCTCCGCGCCGACCGTGGAGGCCGGCGCGGACGGCACCCTGACGACCACCGGGCTGTCGCCGGACCCGGCCAAGGAGACGCAGCACTGGATCCAGACCCAGCCCGGCCTGTTCGAGGAGCGCGGCGGCCAGGATCGGATCGCCTTCGACGGAAAGGGGACGATGACCACCTCGGCGAATCCGTCGGAGGCCCTTGAGCGCCTCGCCTGGTACGACTCCCCGATGCCGCACGTCGGCGTGCTCGGTTTCGGTGCCCTGGTGTTCGTGCTCGCCCTGCTCGGCTTCCCGATCGTCGCACTCGTGCGCACGCTTCGCGGGCGTCCCCGGCATCCGGCCGGAGCCCGAGTCGCCCGGCTGCTCGCCTGGATCACCGGGTTGCTCGTCACCGTCTTCCTGGTCGGCATCGCCCTGGTGACCTCCGACCCCAACGCCCTGATGGAGACCACGGCTCTCAACTCGCCGCGACTGGCGGTCGTGCCGATCGTCGTGACGGTGGCCTTCGGATTCGCCGTGCCTGGTGCTGCCGGCGGCCGTCGCGGCCTGGTGGAAGGGGTGGTGGGGCCTGACCGGGCGGCTGTCCTACACGCTGATCGCGCTGACCGGGGTGGCGTTCTTCAAGGTCGCGATGATCTACAACCTCGTCATCCTGCCGTTCCCCACCAACTGAGCCCGCCCCTGTACGCCCGCGCGCCGATTGACGCCGCATCCGACCTCCCCGTCGGCCGCGATCACGGCGTCGCGCCGTTCACCGGTCTTGTCGGCGGGACGTCCACTGCCGGTCGGCTACCGGCTGAGAACGGGACGTCCGCTGCCATTCGGCTACCGGCTGAGACAGGACAGTCTTGTGGTCTATGACCGCTCTGCGACAAGCGCTTATGATGCGATCTCGGTGCCGCGTTGTCACAGATCTGAATGCTGTCCTGTCTTTCAGACGGACCGGACGCCTGTCTTTGATACGGACCGGACGTTGCGGAGCGACAGGAGCGAGACCGTGCCACCAGCCAGCACCACAATCCGGATCCGGGTCCGGATGAGCGCTCGCCCCATCGACGAGCCGCACCGCGCTTCGAGCCAGCTCGAGCTGCTGTTCGATCTCACCTTCGTGGTCGCGGTCGCGGCCGTCACCGCCCAGCTCGCGCACAGCATCGCCGAGCGGTCATGGCCTCGCCGGGCTGGTCCCGTTCCTTCAGGTGTTCTTCGCGATCTGGTGGGCGTGGATGAACTTCACCTGGTTCGCCTCGTCCTACGACACCGACGATGTCGCCTACCGGCTGCTGACCATGGTGCAGATGGCCGGCGTGCTGGTCCTCGCCGCCGGCGTGCCCGCCGCGGCCGGTCACTCCGACTACGGGATCGTCACACTGGGCTACTTCATCATGAGGATCGGGCTCGTCGCCCAATGGCTGCGGGCCGGTCTCGAAGACCGGGCCAGCCGCCGCACCGCGCTGCGCTACGCCGCCGGCATCGCCATCCTGCAGATGGGATGGGTGCTTCGCTTCTTCCTCGTGGAGACGGGCATCCTGCCCTCGTCCTTCGCGCTGCCGTTCTTCGTCGTGCCTGGTCGTCCTGGAACTCGCGGTGCCACGGTGGGCGGAACGGGCCAGGGCCACCAACTGGCACCCGCACCACATCGCCGAGCGCTACGGCCTGTTCACGATCATCCTGCTCGGTGAGAGCGTCCTGGCCGCGAGCAGGGGAGTCGAAGGGGCGCTCGAAGCGGGCGAGATCAGCGGTCCCTTCGTCGTCATCGCCGTCTGCGGCCTCGTCCTGCTGTTCGCCCTGTGGTGGCTCTACTTCCTCGGTAGAGGCCGGGGAAGGTCTCAGTGACCGCCGTCATCGGTCGTACCTGTGGGGATACGGCCACTACGGCATCTTCGCGGCCCTGGCGGCCCTCGGCGCCGGGCTCGAAGTGGCGGTGGAGCAGAGCGGGCACCACGTTGCGGCATCACCGCTGGCACTCGGCTACGCCGTCGCCATCCCGGTCGCGTCTGTATCTCGCCCTGCTGTGGGCGGTACACGCGCTTGTCGTCCCAGAGCCCGTCATCTATCCCGCCGCGGTCCTGGGCTGCGTCGCCGTCATCTGCTGCTGCCACTCGCGACGCCCCGGATCGGCGTGGCCGCCGTGGTCGCGGCGATCACGGCCATCTGCGTCCTGCTGGTCGCCGTCACGATCACGACCGCAGCCGTTGGGGCCCGCGCCGGCGCGCGTCGTCGTGACCCGCGGCCGCGGGCTCCGGCGAGTCGTGAAGTAGACCACCCCCACCTGGCCGAACGGCAGTCCCGAGTTCGTCGGGCGATGCGGTCGCGGTTTCCTACCTGCGCGCCGGCGCCTGGCGTGGAGGCGGGCGAGGTCGAGGTCGGCGTCCGCGCCGTCCTCGGCGGAGCACGCGAACACCGAGGACGTCGCAAGCCGGTACAGGATCAGGGGCCCTACGTGGTCTGCGGCGGGTCAGGCCCGGTGGACACCGCGGTGAGCTTGGCCGGGTTCATCATCCACAGGACCTGGTCGATGCCCTGCGTCCGAGGCGTTGACCGTGAGGACCGCGAACACCTGTCCGTCGCGGCTCAGCAGTGCGGAGGTCTGCCCGTTCGTGCTCGCCCACGCCACGTCGACTCCGGCCCAGAATCGGCCGGCGAACGCCCTGACGTACTTCGCCACCCGCGACGCGCCCGACCACGGGGATGCGCGAGGCGCGTACGGCGCCGCCGCCGTCGGAGTAGCTGGTCACGTCCGCGGCGAAGAGCTCTTCCAGCGCGGTCAGGTCGCCGGAGCGGGCGGCGGCGACGAAGGCCGTCAGCAGCCGGCGCTGCTCGGCTCCGGTCACGGGCGTGCGACGCTCGGCGAGCACGTGCTTGCGGGCCCGGCTGACCAGCTGGCGTACGGCCGCCTCGTTGAGCCTGGACGATGTCGGCGATCTGCCGGTAGGGGTAGTCGAACGCCTCCCGCAGCACATACGCCGCCCGTTCGGTGGGCGAGAGCCGCTCCAGCAGCAGCAGCACCGCGAAGCTCCAGCGCCTCGCCGCGCTCGGCGCCGAGGTAGCGGGTCCGCGCTGGTGTCGACGGGTTCGGGCAGCCAGGGCCCGACGTAGGTCTCGCGGCGGGCGCGTGCGGACTGGGCGGCGTTGATGGCCAGCCGCGTGGTCGGTCGTGGCCAGGAACGCGGCCGGGCTCGTCCACCGTGGCTGCGGTCGTAGGCCTGCCAGCGCAGCCAGACGTCCTGCACCAGGTCCTCGGCTTCGGCTGGCGCTGCCGAGCATCCGGTAGGCGATGCCGAACAGGCGCGGGCGCACACCGGCGAAGACCGCCGCGGCCTGTTCGAGATCTTCCGGTCCGCCGGATTCGCTCACCGGCAAGGTATCCGCCACTGTCGTCGCCCCCTGCTCCGGCGTCCCCCTTCGTCGGTAGTCCGAGCTTTGGGACCTCCCTGGACTGTCACCTGCCGCTCATCCCTTGAGCAACCGGGGACGGACCAATGGCGAGTAACGGTCCAGAAAAATCTCTCCGGAGGGGCGACGCGGGCCGCACCCGTCAGAGTGGATGCTCGCCGCCCTCGCCGGTGGCCTGCGGATTACTCCTTCTCGTCCGTCAGACGCCGCTCGCGCGGATCAGAGCGGTTCGTCTGGCCGTCGATGGAGTGATCTCCGTGCGATCCAGGGCCTCGTACGGGGCGGCCGGTCTGCCGGGAGCGAGCGTGCGCACCGGCACGGATGTCACAAATCAGGCCGCTATCCGGTCTTACTTCCGGAACTGTTTTCGTCGATGAGGTCAAGGAGCACCATGCACGCGCCAGAGAACCGGATTGCCACGTCCGTCCTGGTCATCGGCACGGGAGGGGCCGGGCTGCGGGCCGCCATCGAACTCGCCGAGCGCGGGGTCGACGTCCTCGCGGTGGGCAAACGGCCGAAGGCGGACGCGCACACCTCGCTCGCGGCGGGCGGCATCAACGCGGCGCTCGCCACGATGGACCCCGAGGACACCTGGCAACAGCACGCGGCGGACACCCTCAAGGAGAGCTACCTTCTCGCCAACCCCGAGACGGTGCGGATCGTCACCGAGGGGGCCGCGCGGGGCATCGAAGACCTCCAGCGCTACGGCATGCCGTTCGCCCGCGAGGAGGACGGGCGGATCTCGCAGCGGTTCTTCGGCGCCCACACCTACCGGCGCACCGCCTTCGCCGGGGACTACACCGGACTCGAGATCCAGCGCACCCTGATCAACCGGGCGGCGCAGCTCGATGTCCCCATCCTCGACACCGTGTACATCACGCGCATTCTCACCCGCGACAACGCGGTCTTCGGCGCGTACGGGTTCGACCTGACCGACGGCAGCCGCTACGTCATCCATGCCGACGCGGTGATCCTGGCCGCCGGCGGCCACACCCGGATCTGGCGGCGCACCTCCTCGCGTCGGGACGAGAACACCGGCGACTCCTTCCGCCTCGCCGTCCTGGCCGGCGGCCGCATCCGCGACCCCGAGCTGGTGCAGTTCCACCCGTCCGGGCTCATCGCGCCCGAGAACGCGGCCGGCACGCTCGTTTCCGAGGCGGCACGGGGCGAGGGCGGGGTCCTGCGCAACCAGCTCGGTGAGCGGTTCATGGCGCGCTACGACCCGGAGCGGATGGAGTTGTCCACGCGCGACCGCGTCGCACTGGCCGCCTACACCGAGATCAAGGAGGGCCGCGGGACCCCGGGCGGCGGCGTCTGGCTGGACGTGTCGCACCTGCCGCGCGAGACGATCATGACGCGGTTGCCTCGCGTCTACCAGACGCTCCTGGAACTGCAGATGCTCGACATCACCAAGGAGCCGATCGAGATCGCGCCGACCGCGCACTACTCGATGGGCGGGGTCTGGGTACGACCCGAGGACCACGGCACGGGCGTCGACGGCCTGTACGCGATCGGGGAGGCGGCCAGCGGCCTGCACGGCGCCAACCGCCTCGGCGGCAACTCACTCATCGAGCTCCTCGTCTTCGGCCGCATCGTCGGGCAGGCGGCGGCCGAGTACTCCGCGGGCCTGCGACGCCCAGCGCCGCTCGGCCGAGGCGCTCGACGAGGCACGGGCGGAGGTGGACGAACTCCTCGCCGCCGACGGCCCGGAGAACGTGCGGTCGCTGCAGCGGGCCCTCCGCGACATCATGACGGAGCATGCCGGCGTGGTGCGTGACGAGAGCGGCCTGCGAGGCGGCCTCGCCGAACTCGACGACGGTGGAGGCGCGCATCAACGAGTCGGCGTGCACCCGGACATCGCCGGCTTCCAGGACCTGGCCCACGCCTTCGACCTGAAGTCCTCGGCGCTCGCCGCCCGCGCGACGATCGAGACCGCACTCGAGCGTCGGGAGACCCGCGGCTGCCACAACCGCTCCGACTACCCCGATCTCGACCCCGCACTGCAGGTCAACCTCGTGTGGTCCGGTCCCGGATCGGTGCAGAGGGAGACCATCCCGCCGATTCCCGCCGAGATCGCGGCGCTCATGCGCGAGGTCTCATCCGCCGGAAAGCTCGTCGAGTAGCGACCACCGGCGATGCGGTCGAAAAAACACCCCGGCTGCCAGAGTCCGCACCGCGGCACACCTCGCCACCGCCCCGCACACCACTGGCGGCGATGGCCGCCCCCCTGAGCCGTCTGGCCCCGGCGCCTACCGCCCGGGCGACATTCTGGCCCGCTCGGGCATGCGGCATGGCCGTCACGCTACGACCGGTTCCGGCATGGGCATCACGCTGCGACCGGTTCCGGACGATCTGCTGCCGCTTCGTCCTCGTAGCAGGTCAGTGGGTGCTTTCGAAGCAGCGATCTTGATTGTTGCCGATGGCTTCATCCGCGACCTGAAAAAGAATTTCGCGGCAGCTGTCACAAGGCCTGAGGCTGCCCTGTCTTAGCTGGCGACCGGGTGGCACCAGATGCCCCGGCGGACAGAAAGGGTTTGTCATGAAGATCGTGGTAATCGGCGGGACCGGCCTGATCGGGTCGAAGCTCGTGACGAAGCTGGGCGAGCACGGTCACGAGGCGGTGGCGGCGTCGCCGAACACCGGCGTCAACACCCTCACCGGCGAAGGGCTGGCCGAGGTGCTGGCGGGCGCGCAGGTGGTGGTCGACGTGTCGAACTCGCCGTCCTTCGAGGACGCCGCGGTGCTGGAGTTCTTCGAGACCTCCACCGGCAATCTGCTCGCCGCGGAGGCGGCGGCCGGCGTCGGCCACCACGTCGCGCTGTCGGTCGTGGGCACGGAGCGGCTGCCCGAGAACGGCTACTTCGCGGGCGAAGATCGCCCAGGAGAAGCTGATCGAGAAGTCGTCGATCCCGTTCTCGCTCGTGCACGCGACGCAGTTCTTCGAGTTCGTCCGGAGCATCGCCGACGAGGCCACGGACGGCGACAAGGTGCGGATCGCGCCCGTGCGCTTCCAGCCCATCGCGGGCGACGACGTCGCCCAGGCGGTCGGCCGGGTCGCGGTGGGATCGCCGCTGAACGGCAGGGTCGAGGTGGGCGGGCCCGAGCAGTTCCGGATGGACGAGTTCTTCCGCGAGGCCCTGGCCGCCTGGGGCGACCCGCGCGAGGTGGTCACCGACCCGCACGCGCACTACTTCGGCAGCGAGCTGGGCGAGCGGACGCTGGTGCCCGGTGACGGCGCCACCCTCGGCAAGATCCGCTACCGCGACTGGCCCGGCCGGAACGCGCCCAGGAAGTAGCGCGTCCGGCCTCTGACCCGATCACCCTTAGATCACGAAAGGTGCGTTCCATGTCCGATATCGACCCGGCGACCACCGGGCCCAAGCCGAGATCGACCGCGTGGCAGACGGCGCTCACCGTGCTGCAGGAGGCCGAACCGCCGTTCATCCCGGCGGGCGCGCACGCGATGACCGTTGTCGTCGAGTTCCCGCCCGGCGACCCCGGCACGCCGCCGCACCGGCACACCGGGCCCGGCGTTCGGCTACGTGCTGGAAGGCGAGATGCTGTTCGAGCTGGAAGGCGAGCCGGAGCGGGTCGTACGCGCCGGGGAGGCGTTCTGGGAGCCGGGTGGCGACGTCATCCACTACCAGGACGGCAACAACCGCGACGACGTCCCGGCTCCGTTTCACCGTCACCATGCTGTGCGAGCCCGGCAAGCCGATGCTCACCCTGGTGGACGAGGAAGAGCTCGCCCAGCGCCAGGGCCGCCGCGCCCCTCGCCCGTCCTGAGCGCGGATGGACTGCTTGCACCACGACGACTGGTGGCCGGTGGGCGCCGCAAGTGCCTACGACGGGACAGGAGTTGCGCCGTGACCGCATTGGCGATGGTCGCCGAGTTCGATGATGTCGCCGGCTGGACCGCCGACGCGGTCGAGCAACTCGGGGAGCGGTATGCCATACCGGCCACCTGTCGTGGCAGCGCGAGTCCGGCCGCACTGGCCTGGCTGGCCGAGGCGTGCGAGCTGTCGGCCGGCACCAGGCTGCTGGACGTGGGCGCGGGAGCCGGAGGCCCGGCGGCCTGGGCGGCCGAGCGGTTCGGGGTCCGGCCGATCCTGCTGGAACCGATGCCGGCCGCCGGCCGGGCCGCCGCCCGGCTGTTCGGACTGCCGGTCATCGCAGCCGATGGCCGGCGGATTCCGCTCCGCACGGGGTCGGTCGACGTCGCCTGGTGCCTGGGGATGCTGTGCACCGTGCAGGACAAGGCCGCGGTACTCGGCGAGATTCACCGGGTGCTGAAGCCCGGTGCCTCACTGGGGCTTTTGGTGATCGTCGCCCGAGGTCCGCAGATCCTTCCGGCTCCGGATGGCAACCACTTTCCCACCCAGCAAGAGCTCGCCGCGCTGCTCGCCGGTGCCGGGTTCGAGATCCTCGAGCAGATCGATCAGCCCACCGGAGCGCCGCTGTCATGGTCGCGACGCGCCGAGCGGATCGCCGCGATGGTCGCGATCCGCCACCGGGCCGACCCCGCCTACGCGCTGGCAGCTCACCAGGGTGAGCGCTTTACCCGCCTGTTCGCCTCCGGCCAGATCACCGCGCGGCTGATCCACGCGGTCAGCCGGTCTGCCGGACATCCACCCAAGCCACATATGGAGGAATCATGAGCAGTCCGAGCGGCGAGAACGACTTTCTGTACGAGTTCAAGATCGAGATCGAGGACGAAGTGATCCTGGCCGAGTCGAGCCACCCGGAGGACGCCGCCGGCCTGCCGGTCACCGACTGGCTGTTCGATCCGACGGAAGCCGAGCGCGAGGAAATCGGCCTGCGCGGTCTGCTCGACGCGGTCGAGGTGCTGGAGGGCGATATCCGGCCCGGTGATCACGGCGCGGGAAATGCCTGAATCATCCGCCGGGTCCATCTGGCGGCGGTGGAATCCGTCCCTTCTGACAGCCGAGGCAAGGCACAAATGAAACGCATGGAACCGCGGGGGCCTGCCGCTCCCGGCTCGCCGGCACGGATCGACACGCTCGACAGCCTTCGCGAGCACCTGCAGTGGGCGATCGAGCTGGAACACGCGACGCTGCCGCCGTACCTGTGCGCGCTGTACTCGCTGGATCCCGGAGCGCAACCCGGAAGCCGTCGAGGTGGTGGGCAGCGTCTTCGTCGAGGAGATGCTGCACCTGGCGCTGGCGGCGAACCTGCTCAACGCCGTCGGCGGCCGGCCGCGACTGGACACCCCGCAGATGCTGCCGCCCCATCCCCGGCCCCTGCCCCACGGCGACCGTTCGCTGGAGCTGTCGCTGGTCCCGTTCGGCGCGCGAGGCACTCGAGATGTTCCTGCGGCTCGAACAGCCGGCGCCGCCCGGCGCCCCGGCGGAGGGCGACGGCTACGAGACGATCGGGCAGTTCTACGCCGCGATCGAACAAGGACTGCGCCACCTGTGCGACCGGCTCGGCGAGCAGGCGGTCTTCTGCGGCGATCCGGCCCGCCAGGTGAACGCCGGCCACTTCCGGCACACCGCCGGGCGACTGATCGCCGTCGACGGCCTGGACTCCGCGCTGGCGGCGCTGGAGGAGATCGTCGAGCAGGGCGAGGGCACGGCCCGCGGCGAGGTCTGGGACGGCGACCAGGACATCTTCCACCCCGAGCGGGACGAGGTCGCGCACTACTACCGGTTCCAGGAGCTCAAGGTCGGCCGGCGCTACCGGCGCGGCGACACCCCGCAGTCCGGGCCCACCGGCGAGACGATCACCGTGGACCTGGCCGCCGTCCGCCGATGCGGCACAACCCGCGGCTGGCCGACCACGCTCCGGGCAGCGCGATCCGCACCGCCCAGGAGGAGTTCAACCACACCTACTGCGCCGTCCTGCATCTGCTCGAGCAGGCGTTCAACGGCAGCCCGAAGCTGCTCGCGGTCGCCACCGGCACCATGTACGCGCTCAAGGCCCAGGCCCAGGCCCTGATGCGGATGCCCGACGAAGACGGCACCACGGCCGGCCCCACCTTCGACTACGTGGCACCCGAGCTGCGCCGGTGGAGCGTCGGCGACCGGCAGCGGATCGTCGTCCTGCGCGACGGCCCGTACGTCGTGTACGGCGGCGTCCCGCTCAGACGCAAACGCAAGATCGTCTCCGCGGAGGACGACGCGCTGACCTGGCAGACCGGCGAGCCCCTGGAGACCGAGGACACCTATGCGCTGTGCCGCTGCGGTCACTCGGGCTCCAAGCCGTTCTGCGACGGAACCCACGCCGTGATCGGGTTCGACGGCACGGAGACCGCGAGCGTCCGGCCGTACAAGGAGCTGCAGCACGTGCACGACGGGGTGGGCATCTCGGCTCAGCGGGTGGGCGAGCTGTGCATCCACGCCGCCTTCTGCATCGGGCGCACCAGGCCGATCGCCGCGATGCTCGCCGACACCGGCGACAGCGACGTGCGCTCCAACGTCATGGGCCGCATCGACCACTGCCCCTCCGGCTCCTACAGCTACGCCCTCGAACGCGGCGGCGAGACGATCGAGCCCGACCTTCCGCAGGCCATCTCGGTCCTGGAGGAAGAGGACGGGCTGGCCAGCGCGCTGTGGGTCACCGGCGGAGTGCCGGTCCTGCGGGCGGACGGCCGGCCGCTGGAGACCCGCAACAGGATGACGCTGTGCCGCTGCGGCCATTCCGGCAACAAACCGCTGTGCGACGGGACCCACCGGGAGATCGAGCGATCGGCTGAGGGTCCCGCGCCAGGCAAGCCCCAGGAGAGAAACACCCATGAGCGAGCAGCCCGTCATCGTCCTGGTCCACGGCGCCTTCGCCGAATCGGCCAGCTGGAACCGCGTCATCCAGCGCCTGCACAGCAACCGGCTCACCGCCGTCGCGGTCGCGAACCCGCTGCGCAGCGTCGCCGGCGACGCCGCCTACGTGCGCGACGTGATCGCCGGCATCGGCCGTCCGGTCGTCCTGGTCGGCCACTCCTACGGCGGCATGGTGATCAGCCAGGCGGCGGCCGGCAACGACGGCCGTCCGCGCCCTGGTCTACGTCGCCGCCTTCGCCCCCGAACCCGGCGAGAGCGCGCTGCTGCTGTCCGGCAAGTTCGAGGGCAGCACCCTCGGCGGCGCGCTGGCCGCCTACCCGGTGGCCTCCGGCGGCAACGAGTTCCGCATCCGCCGAGGACAAGTTCCACCACCAGTTCTGCGCCGACCTCGACGCCGACGAGGCCGCGCTGATGGCCGCGACGCAGCGGCCGGTGACCGAGCGGCGCGCTGACCGACGGGCTGACGGCGAGCGAGCCGGGCTGGCGTACCAGCCGTCCTGGTTCGTCTTCGGCGAGCGCGACCTCAACATCCCGGCCGCGGCGCAGCGGTTCATGGCCGAACGGGCCGCGCACGGGAACCCGCGAGATCGCCGGCGCCTCGCACGCGATCGCGGCGTCCCAGCCCGACGCCGTGACCGCCGCCATCCTCGACGCCGTCGGCCATGTGCGGGGCTGAACGGAAGCTCGCCCCCGCCGGTCTCGGCGGTTCTGCGGGGCCGGGGGAGGGCGTGCACGCGACGGCTCCGTGGCCGGAGCCAAGAAGCAGCCTGACCACGCTCCGCCCGGCCATGTGACGGACCGTCGGCCGGTGGTCAAGAGCCGCTGGCCGACTGCGAATCGATGTGGATAAGTTGACGCCAATGCAGCGAAGGCGCGGAAAAATATGGATGCGGAATCCCTGGAACAGGCAAGCGCGCTCGAACGGGCCGCTTCCGCGTTCGTCGAGCTGCGCCCGCGCCTGTTCGGCATCGCCTATCGGATGCTCGGCAGCGCGGCCGAAGCCGAGGACATCCTTCAGGAAGTCTGGTTGCGCTGGCAGAACACCGACCGCGCGACCATCGAAAACCCGTCGGCCTTCCTGTCGTTGGTCACCACCCGCCTGGCGATCAACGTCGCTCGGTCCGCCCGTTCGCGACGCGAAGCCTACATAGGGCCCTGGCTCCCCGAACCCATCGACACCAGCCTCGACCCCACGGTGGGAGCCGAACGAGGCGAAGCGCTCGAACTCGCCTTCCTGCTGCTGCTCGAGAGGCTCACCCCCACCGAGCGGGCCGCCTATGTGCTGCGCGAGGCCTTCGTCTACCCCTATACGCAGATCGCGGAGATCCTTCAGGTCAGCCCGGTCAATGCCCGCCAGATCGTGAGCCGCTCCCGCAAGCGTCTGACCGCCGTACGACGCGAGCCCATCGACAAGATCGAGCATCCGACGCCTTATGAAGGTTTTCCTCGCCGCCGCCCAGACGGGAAACGTCGCCGCCCTCGAAGACCTCTTCGCGGCGGACGTCGTCAGCTCCTCCGACGGCGGCGGCGTCAGAGGGGCGGCGCGGTTCCCCATACTGGGCGGCACCCGCGTGGCGAAGTTCCTCGCCGCGTTCGCGCCACGATACTGGCCGGGCGCCGATCTCACGTGGGTCGAGGTGAACGGGCGCGCCGGTGTGCTCGTCCCCCGCAACCGCACCGACACCGTCCTTGCTCACCATCGAGGCCTCGCCGCAGGGCATCCACCACGTCATGTGGATCGTCAACCCGGCCAAACTCGACGCGTTCGAACGGTCACGCTCCCGCGGGGCCGCCGACACATCTGACGGGACTGAGACGGGATGGCTTCCCAAACCGGTCGAGTCTGGCGCGGATCCGCACCTCGGCGCCGAGCAGGTAAAGCTCGAGCTTCGCGACCTCGTGTCTCCTGGAGAGGCTCACGCGCCCACCGCCCGTGCGACGGGCGCGCTGCGGGAGGCGTCCGGCTTACCCCTGTCGGCAGATCGCCAACCTGCCCAGGCCGGCGGCTGAGGCAGCCCATCGGGGCCTGGGCCGCCGCATCGGAGAGCCCAGTACGGTCGCCTCTCGTGGTCGCCCTGGGGGTGTCACACCAGGACGGGCTATCCCGTCTTAACTGCGGACACCGAAAGAACAGAGGACATCGTGCGGACGACCCCGTTGGCCGGCGGCCACGCCGGCACTTCCACGGCCTGGAAACAGGAGAGGCCACGCCGCTCCCAGGCGTGCTCTCCCGGCTGCGAGGGCGGCAGGATATGACCGAGGTGAGCGCCGGGACGCTGGCGGAGATGCTCGACGAACGGCAGCATCTGCTCGAGATCGCCTTGTGGATGTTCGGCTCGGAAGTCACCGCTGACCGGATCGTCCAAGAGACCTATCGCCGCTGGTACGCCCTCGACGACGAGGAACGCGCCGGCATCGCGGTGCCGCGTGCCTGGCTGACGCGGGTCGCCGGAAGCATCTGCCTGGACCTGCTGGCCGCGCCCCCCGATCCACGCCCCAGCGACCACCGCCACGCGGTCCGCCGCACGCCGGCCCCGGCGTCCGGCCACCGACCTGACCCAGCACCAGGCCTGCACAGGTTCAGCCCGGCCGCCAGGCGTCCGGTCCGAGACACGACCATGTCGCCCGCCGGTTCGCCGCGGCCTGCGAGACGGGGGACACCGAGGCACTGCGGGCGGTCCTGGCCGCGGACGCGATGGTCGTGAGCGACGGCGGCGGCAAACTGCGCGCCGCCGTACGCCCGACCTACGGCGCGGACGCGGTGGCCCGGTTCGTCACGGCCCTGCTGACCGGTCAGCCCTGCACCGACGTGGCCGTGGAGTCCGTGAACGGCCGGCGGGCCTGGTGCTGCGCCGGTCGGGCCAGGCCGTGGCGGTGGTCAGCGTGAGCGTCGCCGGAGCCGAGGTCACCGCCGTGTGGATCGTGCTGAATCCCGACAAGTTGCGGCGCTGGCACCGCCCATGACCAGCGTGCCCCACCACAGGCTCCTCGCGTGCCGCTGAAAGGCGTACCGGTGAACGACCCGATCCTGTCCACGGACCACGACGACAGCGGCACCGCGTTCAGGCCGCTCTACGTCACGCACGTCACCGTGGCGGCGGCAGCTCCGCCCACGGCCGGGCCACCGGCCGGGCCCGCTCCTCCGACGGCGCGCTCGACCTCGAGCTGCGGATGCCCGAGGAACTCGGCGGCGACGCCACCGGCCCGAACCCCGAACAGCTCTTCGCCGCCGCCTACGCCGCCGGCTTCCACGGCGCCCTCAGCCTGGTGGCCCGCCAGCACCTTCTCGACCCTGTACCGATCACGGTCGAGGTGAGCGTCGCCTTCGGCCGCGACCCCGCGGACGGCGGCTACCAGCTACGCGCCGACCTCGTTGTGAACTGGCCCGGAGTCGAACGGGACACGGCCGCCCCGCTGCTCGCCCAGGCGACCGCGCTGTGCCCCTACGCCAAGATGACCCGCCAGGGCATTCCCGCCACCATCAACCTCGCCCCCTGAGCCCCGCAGGGGGTATCTCTTCTAGAGATCCCCCAGGGCCGCTCTGTCGGGGTGGCGGTGTTCGGTTAGCCGGTGGAGCCGCGCCCGTGGCCGGCTGTGTGCGGGTGGCGGTCAGTCACCATGGCCGTGTCCACCCCGACGGTCTGGATGATCTCCTCGGTTTCCTGGGGTGCCGCGGACAGGACGACGACCTTGTTGTTCTTCACGTGATGTGGCGCATGCTCCCCGCGCGGGTGGGCGGGCGGCGACTCGTCAAGTTTCTGCTTGATCGGGATCAGCTTCGCCGGCGACCGGGTGATGATCTCGGGCTCGGGCATCCGCGGCCAGGACCTGATTTCGGGGGTCTGAGACCATGATCGGTATCACCGCTGGTATCGGGCCTGAAATGAAAATGCCCCGAACCTGTGACCTGCACAGATTCGGGGATTCGCCTGGTGTCCGAGGGGGGACTTGAACCCCCATGCCCCGTAAAGGGCACTAGCACCTCAAGCTAGCGCGTCTGCCTATTCCGCCACCCGGACGTGGTGCCTGCACGCAGGACCGTCATCCCTCGTCGGCGGACCTTAGGTTAGCAAACTCTTGAGCCCGCGTCATATCGGTAAGCGATCAGCTCCGGCGAGGGCTGTGGGAGAGGCTCCGCGGCGGCAGGATGGAGGTGCAAAGCCGTACCGAACGAAGGAGTCGACATGACCGTGCTCAATGGTGAGGACGAGGTCGTCGAGCTGTGCCGCGACCTGATCCGGATCGACTCGACGCAACGCGGGCGACAACGCGGGCCCCGGTGAGCGGGCCGCCGCCGAGTACGTGGCGGAGAAGCTGGCCGAGGTCGGGCTGGAGCCGCGGATCCTGGAGTCGGACAGCCGGCAGGGCCAACGTGATCGCCCGCATCGAGGGGGAGGACTCCTGCCCGCGACGCGCTGCTGCTCCACGGGCACCTGGACGTCGTGCCCGTTCAACGCCGAGCGACTGGACCCACCACCCGCTCAGCGGGGAGATCGCCGACGGCTGCGTCTGGGGGCGCGGCGCGGTCGACATGAAGGACATGGACGCGATGATCCTCGCGGTCGTCCGGCAGCGGCTCAGCGAGGGCCGCCGCCCGCCGCGGGACGTCGTGCTGGCGTTCATCGCCGACGAGGAGGCCGGCGGCACGTACGGCGCGCACTGGCTGGTCGACAAGCACCCGGAGCTGTTCGAGGGGTGCACCGAGGCGATCGGCGAGGTCGGCGGGTTCAGCGTCACCATCGACGACGCGCGCAGGCTCTATCTCATCGAGGCGGCCGAGAAGGGCATCGCCTGGATGCGGCTGACGGCCAAGGGCCGGGCCGGGCACGGGTCGATGCTCAACAGCGAGAACGCCGTCACCGAGCTGGCCGAGGCGGTCGGCCGCATCGGGCGCTACGAGTGGCCGATGCGGCTCACGCAGACGGTCACGAGCCTTCCTCACGGAGGTCTCCGAGGCGCTGGAGCTGGAGCTCGACCTGGACGACGCCGAGGCGACCGTGGCCAAGCTCGGCCCGCTGGCCCGGATGATCGGCGCCACGCTGCGCAACACCGCCAACCCCACCATGCTGGACGGCGGATACAAGGCCAACGTGATCCCGCAGAGCGCGACCGCGCACGTGGACGGCCGCTTCCTGCCGGGATACGAGGAGGAGTTCTTCACGACCATCGACGAGCTGCTCGGGCCCAACGTGAGCAGGGAGTTCGTCTATCACGACATCGCCATCGAGACCGGGTTCGACGGGGCGCTGGTGCGGGCGATGGCCGACGCGCTGCTCGCCGAGGACCCGGGCGCGCTGGCCGTGCCGTACACGCTGTCGGGGGGCACGGACCTGAAGGCGTTCAGCAGGCTGGGCATGCGCGGGTTCGGGTTCGCGCCGCTGAGGCTGCCGGCGGACCTGGACTTCTCGGGGATGTTCCATGGGGTGGACGAGCGGGTGCCGGTGGATTCGCTGCGGTTCGGAGTGCGGGTCCTTGACCGCTTCCTGGACGGATGCTGACGTTTTCTGGAAACTCATTGTGCTCGACTCGTCGTAGTGCTAACGTAACTCTCCGTTGAGGCATGGACTCGTGCTCAAGCGGGCCCGATCAGGAGCTTTGGGAGGTCACGTGGCACGCACGCCGCAGGGGCAGTGGAGGGCGTCCTCGCCCGCTGCTCGGCGCGTGCCCGTGACCGTTCCCGTCGACGAGACGATCTCCGCCCGGGCTGACCGGATGGCGCGGTTCGCGGCCGGCGCTCGGCAGATCGTCAGGCGAGCGTCCGCGATCGGCGGCCTTCTGGCCGCCGGATGGCTGCTCGCGATCGTCTTCGGGCTTCTCGGCGCCGCTCCGGCGGCCGCGAACACCACCGCGGAGGCAGGGGCAGCGCGCTCCGGCGCCCTCGACACCGCCGCTTCCGGATCGGCCCTCCAGGCCGACGATTTCCCCACGGGCAGCGGCGTCCTGTCGGCGACGGACACCGCCGAGGCCATGGCGGGGCGAGGTGTGGACGGGCTCACCAGCCAGTCGAAGCCGGGATCCCCGGCACCCGCCACCGTTGACCACAGTTCTGGCTCGAACGGATCTCGTGCCCCAGACCAGCGGTGGATCCGGCCTCTCAGGGCCGGGTCCGGGGGATGTCGCGAGGTTCGTCTACGACCCGCGGCTGATGCCACAGCGCGCCCCTCTGGCGTGCGTGCTCCCCCCTGTCGTCCGCACAGCGGCGGACGATCCTTCCTTCTCTCCTGACTGACCCCGTCTCGCAGACCGGTCTCGCCCTTTCGGGATGACCCGAAGCCGCGGAGCGTGCCTCGATCCCCATCCCCGGGGAGCCGCTCCGTCGGCGAGTGACGAGCAGGACGACAAGCAGGCAATCCCCATTCCTCGTGACGGTCGTCGGAGCTTCCGCTGTGCGGGCTCGTCAGGACCTCGCATGGCTTCGCATGCCGTCACGGGATGTCAGGTACCCCCCAAAAAACCGCTAGGAGCTTCAATCATGCGAACGTGGGTTAAGGGCACAGCCCCCGCGGCACTGCTCGCGCTGGGTGTTATGGCCATGGGCAGCGGTACGGCTTTCGCCGACACCGTCGGTGACCACTCGATCGGCGGCGGCAACCAGGTCAACGTGCCCGATCAAGCTGCCGATCGACATCAGCGGCAACGCCGTCGGCGTGCGTCGGAGACGCGAACCGCCTCCTCCGAGGGCGGCGCCTCCGTCGAGAACGGCGGCGGCGGCGGTGGCGGGCCGGCGACCGACCTCCGGGCAGCGGCAGCATCCTGGGCGGCAACCAGGTCGAACGCGCCGATCACCGCGCCGATCAACGCCTGCGGCAACGCGGTGTCGGTGTTCGGGCGCGTCCGAGGCGGGCTGCGAGGGCGGCGCCACGGTCAAGGACTACGGCGGCGGCGGCGGCGGCGCCGGCGGCAACCGTACGAACGGTGACCACTCGATCGCTCGGCGGCAACCAGATCGTCGCGCCGATCACCGCTCCGATCAACGCCTGCGGCAACGCCGTCGGCGATCTTCGGCGAGGCCACCGCCGGCTGCAAGGGCGGCGCCTCGGTCAGAGAACGGCGGTGGCGGCGGAGCCGGCGGCAACCGCACCTCCGGGCGGCGCTGCGTCGCTCGGCGGCAACCAGGTCGTCGCGCCGATCACCGCCCCGATCAACGTCTGCGGCAACGCCGTGGCCGTCCTGGGCGACGCCTTCGCCGGCTGCAAGGGCGGCGCCTCGGTCACCGACCGCGGCAGGCCGGACGGACCGGCGAGGCCGAGGTACGGCCGGCATGGCACCGGGCTACGGCCGGGTAAGCCAGGTCGAGCGCGGCTCGGTCCCGGGCACGGCTCAGCGTCCGGCGGCAACGGCTCGGGTCCCGGGTGGCAACGGCTCGGGCCCCGGGTGGAACGGCGGTATCCGAGGTCCCGGCGGGCACGGCCCGGGGACTCGGCGCCGGCGGAACGTGACGCGGACGGACGGACCTCCGGTGCTCGGCGGCAACCAGGTCATCGCGCCGATCACCGCGCCGATCAACGTCTGCGGCAACGCCGTCGGCAACGGTCAGGCGGGCTGCCTGGGCGGCGCGTCCGTCGAGAACGGCGGCGCGGTGGCGGCGGCGGCGGCGGCACGCACCTCCGGCCGGCCAGCATGCTGCGGCGGCAACCAGATGGTCGCGCCGATCACCGCTCCGATCAACGTCTGCGGCAACGCCGTGGCCGTCCTCGGCAACGCCTTCGCGGGCTGCAAGGGCGGCGCGTCCGTCGGACGGCGGTGGCGGTGGCGGGGCCGGTGGCAACCGTACGAACGGCGACCACTCGATCGGCGGCGGCAACCAGGTCATCGCGCCGATCACCGCGCCGATCAACGCCTGTGGCAACGCCGTGGCCGTCCTGGGCGACGCCGCCGCGGGCTGCCTCGGCGGCTCCCACGTCGGCGGCCGTCCGGGCGTCCCGGTGCCGGCTGACGAACGGCGGCGGCCACGGCGACGGCGACTACGGCCGCTGGGACAAGAGGTCGGCAAGCACAAGCACCAGCGGCCTCATGCCCGCGCTCCCCATCGGTCCCCGCTGCTCCGGGGCCAAGGACATCGGCGAAGTCACCCACCAGCATCCGGCCGTTCCGGCCTGCCTCCGCTGCCCGTCGTCGATGAGGTGCAGGACATGGCCAACCTGCCGGAGCTGCCCATCATGGGGGGAGCGCAGGACCGGCGCTGCCCGCCGCTGCCCAGCACGGGCCGAGCCGGCCGCGGCGGGCCTGCCCGCCGCCCCGGCGGGCGCTCGAGGCTCCGGAGTCGCGGGACGCCTCGCCGTTGAGCCCCGCGACCGACCTGGCCTCGCTCCGGCCGGCGCGCCTCGGTGAAGCGTCCTGCCGCTCGGTGACGTCGGCCTGATGAGCGCCGCTCAGCCCGTCGGCATGACCGGGATGAACTCCGGTTCGCTGCTCGCTCTCCTGCTCGGCGCCATGGCCGCGGCCTCCGCGACGCTCTTCGCGACCACCCGCCGCATCCGCTTCGGCAAGAAGTAAGGCATTAGTAACCCACTGGACATGTCTCCTGCAAGTCTATTGAGGAAGGCGCACAGACGCTTTGCCGGTGGCGAGGAAGGATAGCCGTGCCTCGAGGTGCGGCATCCCCTTGCACGGCTGAGCACAGAAGCTTTGCCCGTTCCGGGGGCGCGGCCCGGGGCGGGCAAAGCCATGTCCGGGGTCACATCGTCCTGGTCACACGTATGATCTTGCGACGCAGTCGAACATCCCGGCGGCCGTCGGGATACAGTCGCAGACGGTCGAGTTCCCAATCACCGTATTCTGCGTGTTCGGTCAGTATCCGCCGGGCCGCGTCCCGGGAGGTGCCTCGCGGAAGGTGGAGAACCAAGTAGGAGTAGTCGAGCACAGCGATTAGTCTCCGAGGGTGAGCTGGGGGACGTCGATACTCATAGGGCTTTATTCTGCGTCCTTGCGGCTTTCCTTGGGAGTGTGCCCCGACCCAGACGGGTAACCCGAGTGAAGGAAAACGGGGAACGAATGCGAACAGCGAGGTAGGAAGCAGCGTGCCAGCCAAGAACGGCAACGCCGGCGGCACCCGACTCGTCATCGTCGAGTCGCCTGCCAAGGCGAAGACGATCGAAGGGCTACCTCGGCCCGGCTACGTCGTCGAGGCCAGCATCGGGCACATCCGCGACCTGCCCGAGAAGGCCGCCGACATCCCGGCGAAGTACAAGGGCGAGTCGTGGGCGCGCCTCGGCGTGAACGTCGACCACGACTTCGAGCCGCTCTATGTCGTCAACGCTGACAAGAAGGCGCAGGTCAAGCAAGCTCAAGGAGCTGCTGCAAGGACGCCGACGAGCTCTATCCTCGCCACCGATGAGGACCGCGAGGGCGAGGCCATCGCCTGGCACCTCCAGGAGGTGCTCAAGCCCAAGGTGCCGGTCCACCGGATGGTCTTCCACGAGATCACCCAGGACGCGATCCAGGGCCGCCGTCGCCAACCCGCGCGAGCTGAACCTGCGGCTGGTCGACGCCCAGGAGACCCGCCGCATCCTCGACCGGCTCTACGGCTACGAGGTCAGCCCGGTCCTGTGGAAGAAGGTCATGCCGCGGCTGTCGGCCGGCCGCGTGCAGTCGCGTCGCGACCCGGCTCGTCGTCGAGCGGGAGCGCGAGCGCATCGCGTTCGTTCCGCCGAGTACTGGGACCTGCCGGCGCGTTCGCCACCGGCCAAGCGCCGAGAGTCCCGCGCGAGCTTCACCGCCCGCTGACGCGCGTCGACGGCAAGCGCGTCGCCCAGGGCCGCGACTTCGCCGCCAAGGGCAGCTCAAGGCGCGCCGAGGTCCTCCACCTCGACGAGGCGACCGCGCGGGCGCTGGCCGGGCCCTGGGCGGCCGGCCGTTCGCGGTCAGCTCGGTCGAGCCCAAGCCGTACAGCCGCTCGCCGTACGCGCCGTTCCGTACGACCACGCTGCAGCAGGAGGCCAGCCGCAAGCTGGGCTTCGCGGCGAAGGCCACCATGCAGGTCGCGCAGAAGCTGTACGAGAACGGCTTCATCACCTATATGCGTACCGACTGCACCACGCTGTCCGACACCGCGGTCGCCGCGGCCCGCAGCCAGGCGCATCGACGCTGTACGGCGCCGACTACCTGCCCGGACAAGCCGCGCGTCTACGCCAGCAAGGTCAAGAACGCGCAGGAGGCGCACGAGGCGATCCGCCCGTCCGGTGAACGTTCCGCACGCCGGCCGAGACCGGCCTGACCGGCGACCAGTTCCGGCTGTACGAGCTGATCTGGAAGCGGACCGTCGCCTCCCAGATGAAGGACGCGGTCGGCACAGTCGGTCACCGTGCAAGGTCGGGGGCACGTCCACCGCGGGCGAGCGACGCCGAGTTCAGCGCCTCCGGCAAGACGATCACCTTCCACGGCTTCCTCAAGGCCTACGTCGAGGGCGCCGACGACCCGACGCCGAGCTCGACGACCGCGAGCGGCGGCTGCCGCAGCTCGCCGAGGGCGACGCGCTGACCGCCGCCGGGATCGACGCCGACGGCGCACGCGACCAAGCCGCCGGCCCGCTACACCGAGGCGATCGCTGGTCAAGGAGCTGGAGGAGCGCGAGATCGGCCGCCCGTCGACGTACGCGTCGATCATCGGCACGATCCTCGACCGCGGCTACGTCTTCAAGAAGGGCACGGCCCTGGTGCCGTCCTTCCTGGCGTTCGCCGTGGTCAACCTGCTGGAGAAGCACTTCGGCCGGCTGGTCGACTACGACTTCACCGCCGAGATGGAGGACGACCTCGACCGCATCGCCCGCGGCGAGGCGGAGCGCGTGCCGTGGCTGCAGCGCTTCTACTTCGGCGAGAACGGCGACGAGGGCCTCAAGGAGCTGGTCACCGACCTGGGCGAGATCGACGCCAAGGAGATCTGCTCCTTCCCGGTCAGGGGCACCGACATCATGCTGCGGGTCGGCCGCTACGGCCCGTACCTCGACCGGGACGGCGCCGCGGGTGAACATCCCCGAGGACCTGGCGCCCGACGAGCTGACGGTCGAGAACGCCGAGGAGCTGTTCGCCAAGCCGAGCGGCGACTTCGAGCTGGGCAAGGACCCGGTGACCGGCCACCAGATCGTGGCCAAGGACGGCCGCTACGGCCCGTACGTCACCGAGATCCTGCCCGAGGAGGCGCCGCCGGCCGAGGGCAAGAAGAAGGCGAAGAAGGGACGCGGTCAAGCCGCGGACCGCCTCGCTGTTCAAGTCGATGTCCCTGGACACGGTGACGCTCGAGGACGCGCTCAAGCTGATGTCGCTGCCGCGGCGTCGGGCGAGATCGACGGCGAGGAGATCACCGCGCAGAACGGCCGGTACGGCCCGTACCTGAAGAAGGGCACGGACTCGCGCTCGCTGGAGACCGAGGACCAGCTCTTCACGATCACGCTGGAGCAGGCCAAGGAGATGTTCGCCCAGCCCAAGCAGCGCGGCAGGGGCCGGGCCGCCGCCGAGCCGCCGCTGCGGGAGCTGGGCGAGGACCCGGTCAGCGAGAAGCCGGTCGTGGTCAAGGAGGGCCGTTTCGGCCCGTACGTCACCGACGGTGAGACCAACGCGACGCTGCGCAAGGGCGACGAGGTCGAGAAGATCACCACCGAGCGCGCCGCCGAGCTGCTCGCCGACCGTCGCGCCCGCGGCCCGGCGCCCAAGCGCCCCACCACCGCGCGAAGGCCAAGGCTGAGCGAAAGAGGTCGGTCGCAAGGGCTGAGCGGGCTGAGCGAAAAGGGCTGAGTCTTTGGCTGGAGGTCGAGCTCGCGAGGCCCTGAGCTCGCGAGGCCCTGAGCTCGCGAGTGAGCTCGCGAGGCCCGAGCTCGCTGAGCCCACGAGGTCCTGAGGTCTCAAGCCCACGAGGTCCTGAGGTTCAAGGCCCTGAGCCCGCGAGGTCCTGAGGTCTCAAGCCCGCGAGGGAGCAAGGTCTCAAGGCCGTGAAGGTCCTGAGACCTTGACCTGAGGGAACGCATCCGCCGTCCCGGGCGTTCTTCGCAACGCGCCGGGTGCGGCCGGCGGACGCGAGGGGTGGGTAAGTTTCGATGGTGGGCTTCCTGACGCTGATTCTCGGAGTGCTCACGCTGGTCCACTACTACCTGTGGCGTCGCCTGATCCGTTCGACCACGTCGCCCGGACGGATCCGTCGGGTGTTGACGTGGATCCTGGTCGGCCTCGGCCTGCTGGCCCCGGTGACGCTTGGGGGCTCCCGCAGCGAGTGGGGGCACTTCCTGGCCTGGCCGGGGTTCTTCTGGCTCGCGGTGATGTTTTACCTGTTCGTGTTCCTGCTGGTCCTGGAGATTCCCCGGGCGATGGCCGTGCTGGCTCTGAGGGTGGCCGAACACCACGTCGACCGCTGGACCTCCTCGGGGGTCGCGGCCCATCGCCTGACCTGGGCCGCGGTCCTTGTCGGTCAGTCTGCGCCCGCGGGTCAGCCCGTGTCCGCCGACCGATTGGTAGGCGGTCGGCCGGTACGCCTGCAGATCATCCGATAGCTGATCAATCTGTGCCCGCCGATCAGTCCGCGTCCGCAGGTCGGCCCGTGCCTGCGGGTCAGCCCGTGCCCGCCGACCAGTTGGTAGGCGGTCGGCCTGTGCTCGCATGTCGGCCGATAACCGGTCAATCTGCTGCCCGCCGATCAGCCGGTGCCGGAGGGTCGAGCCTGCGCAGCGTCAAGCAGCCCGTGCCCGCCGCCCGTGCCGCGCGGCCGGCACGGGGTCTCCGCGGTCGGACCGGACAGGATGGGCCGCAGGTTTTTCATCGCCCGTACGGCTGCCGCCGCCGCCGGGGTGGGGGCGCTGGCCACTGTCGGGACGGGGATCCGGACCGCCCTGGGCGACCCGGTGATCGAGTCGGTCAAGGTCGCGCTGCCCAGACTGGATCCGCGCCTCAGCGGCCTGCGGTTCGCCGTGGTCAGTGACATCCACCTCGGCCCGCTCACGGGCACGAGCGCACACCGAGCGGATCGTCCGCATGATCAACTCGCTGGAGGCCGACGTGGTCGCCATCGTCGGGATCTGGTCGACGGCACGGTGGCCGAGCTGGGCCCGCTGGCCAGGCCGCTGAAGAGCCTCGAGTCCCGCTACGGCGCCTACTTCGTCACCGGCAACCACGAGTACTACACCGGCCAACGGCCCCAGGAGTGGATCGAGGAGCTCCGCGGGCTCGGGGTCCGCCCGCTGCGGCAACGAGCGCGTCGAGATCGCGCACGCGGGAGCCGTGCTCGACCTCGCCGGGGTCAACGACGTCACCGGCGCCGCCTCGGGCGACGGCCCCGACTTCGAGCGGGCGCTGGGCGGCCGAGACCGTTCCCGCTCCACGGTCCTGCTCGCCCACCAGCCGGTCCAGGCCATCGAGGCGGCCAGGTACGGCGTGGACCTCCAGCTGTCCGGCCACACCCACGGCGGCCAGATGGTCCCCTTCAACCTGGTCATCGCCGCTGCAGCAGCCGGTGGTCTCCGGCCTCGGCGAGGTGGACGGCACCCAGGTGTACGTCACCCGGGGCGCGGGCTTCTGGGGCCCGCCCGTCCGGGTGGGGGCTCCGCCCGAGATCACCCTTCTGGAGCTCCGAGACTAGAGATCTGGGCTCCGAGGCTGGAAATCTGGGACCGAGGCTGAAATTACCGAGACATTGGACACCGAGCGACTTTTCGCACGCACGACCTGCGGGGCGCACGGCTGGACGTACTACCCTCATGCGACGACAGCCGGGTATATCCGCCTGGCCAGTGTTTTCCCCAGCCCAGCGAGCATCTGGATACGCTGACACTATGACCACCCCTGGCCGGAGCACGGCGCGCCGCAAGCCCCCCCACGTGCTGGCCAATGCCCCGTTCCGCAAGCTGTGGACGGCCATGTCGGTGTGCAGCCTCGGAGACTGGCTGAACCTCCTGGCACTGACCGCTCTGGCGGGCAATCTCACCGCGGGAGAGGGCTACAAGTTCCAGAGCCTGGCCATCGGCGGTGTCTTCGTCGCGAAGATGCTCCCGGCCATCCTGCTCGGCCCGCTCGCGGGCGTGTTCGCCGACCGGTTCGACCGGCGGCTGACGATGTTCTTCTGCGACCTTCTGCGCTTCGCGCTGGTGCTGTCGATCCCGTTGATCGGCAGCTACCAGTGGGTGATCATCGCCACCTTCCTGGTCGAGTGCGTCAACCTCTTCTGGGTTCCGGCCAAGGACGCCACGGTGCCGAACCTGGTGCCCAAGGAGCGGCTGGAGGAGGCCAACCAGCTCAACCTCCTGGTCACGTACGGCACCGCCCCGATCGCCGCGCTGCTGTTCGCGGTGCTGTCGGTCGCCGACGACGCCCTGGCCAACCTGGTCCCGTTCCTCGCCGGGCGCGACACCTACCTCGCCCTGTTCATCAACGCGTTCGCGTACCTCGTCTCGGCCGTCATCATCTTCTCGCTCAAGGACATCCCGAAGAACCACGGGACGCCGCGGTCTCCACCCCGTCGGTGCTGCGGCAGATCGTCGAGGGCTGGCGGTTCGTCGGAGGCAACCGGCTGATCCGAGGTCTGATCATCGGCATGCTCGGCGCCTTCGCCGCCGGCGGCGCGGTGGTCGGGGTGGCCAAGATCTACGTGGACGCGCTGGGCGGCGGTGACGCGGCCTACGGCGTGGTCTTCGGCGCGGTCTTCGTCGGCATGGCGTCCGGCATGTTCTTCGGGATCAAGCTGCTGAAGGAGCTGTCGCGGCGGCGGCTGTTCGGGCTGTCGATCATCGTGGCCGGGCTGGTCCTCGTCGCGATCGCGCTCATCCACAACCTGGTGATCGTCGTCCTGCTGACCGTGCTGCTCGGGGCGTGCGCGGGGATCGCCTGGATCATCGGCTACACGCATGATCGGGCTGGAGGTGGACGACAGCCTGCGGGGCCGTACGTTCTCCTTCCTGCAGTCGCTCGCCCGGGTCACCCTGCTGCTGGTGGTCGCGGTCGCGCCGACGCTCGCGGGCCTGTTCGGCAGGCGCGAGATCGTGGTCGGCCGGGAGCCGGTCTACCAGTTCGACGGCTCCAACCTGGTGCTGGTGATCGGCGGGCTGCTCGCGGTGATCGTCGGGATCGTCGCGCTGCTGCAGATGGACGACCGCAAGGGCGTCCCGATCGTCTCCGACCTGATCGCGGCGGTGCGCGGGGAGCGGTTCGCGCCCGAGGAGGCCGAGCAGGCGCGCGGGATGTTCATCGCGTTCGAGGGCGGCGAGGGGTCGGGGAAGACCACCCAGTCCCGGCTGCTCGCGATCTGGCTGCGCGACCAGGGCTTCGACGTCGTGCAGACCAGGGAGCCCGGCTCGACCAAGGTGGGCATGCGGCTGCGCGCGATCCTGCTGGACGCGGTGCACCAGGGGCTGTCGGCGAGGTCCGAGGCGCTGCTGTACGCGGCCGACCGGGCCGAGCACGTGGAGAAGGTCATCCGGCCGGCTCTCTACCGGGGCTCGATGGTGATCTCCGACCGCTACGTGGACTCCTCGCTGGCCTACCAGGGCGCCGGGCGGGCGCTGGACCGGGCGGACGTGGTCGAGGATCAACACCTGGGCCACCGGCGGGCTCGTCCCGGACCTGACCGTGCTCATCGACACGCCGCCCTCCATCGGCCTGGCCCGGCTGGGCGGGGCCGCCGACCGGATCGAGTCCGAGCCGCTGGAGTTCCACGAGCGGGTGCGCCGCGAGTTCCGCTCGCTGGCCGCCGCCGAGCCGGACCGCTACCTGGTCATCGACGGGACGCTGCCCCAGGACCAGATCTCCCTGCTCATCCACGACCGGGTCCGCGAGATCCTGCCCGACCCGGTGCCGCAGGAGTCCGAGGACGTCACCGGGACGATCCCCGCCATCCGCGACTGAGCGCCGGCGGTAGGTTAGGCGCGTGGGAGTCTTCGATGACCTTGTGGGGCAGGAGCGGGCTGGCCGTGACGCTCCGCCGGGCGGCGGCGGCCGGGGCCGACCTGCTGGCCGGCGGGCGCGGGGCGGGGATGACCCACGCCTGGCTGTTCACCGGGCCGCCCGGATCGGGCCGGGAGGAGGCCGCGCGGGCGTTCGCCGCCGCGCTGTTCTGCCCCGACCAGGGGTGCGGCCACTGCGACATGTGCCACCAGGTGTCGATCGGCTCCCACCCGGACCTGGAGATCGTCCGTCCGCAGGGGCTCTCGTACGGCGATCAAGGAGACCCGCCGAGCTCATCCTCCGGGCGGCCGGGGCGCCGACGCTGGGCCGCTGGCGCGTCGTGCTGTTCGAAGACGCCGACCGGGCCACCGAGGGCGCCTCCAACGCGCTGCTCAAGGCGATCGAGGAGCCGCCGCCGAAGACGGTCTGGCTGCTCTGCGCGCCGTCCCCGGACGACATGATGATCACCATCAGGTCCCGCTGCCGGTTGGTCACGCTCGTCACGCCGCCCACCGCCGCGGTCGCCCACGTGCTGGCCACCCGCGAGAACGTGCCGCCGGCGATGGCGGAGTTCGCCGCCAGGGCCGCCCAGGGGCACATCGGCAGGGCCCGCAGGCTGGCCCTGGACGAGGAGGTGCGCAGGCGCCGCGACGCGGTGCTCGCCATCCCCGGGTCGCTGACCGGGCGTGGGGGCGTGCGTCATGGCCGCCGAGCGGCTGGTGAAGACCGCCGAGGAGGAGGCCGCCGCGGTCACCGCGGCGCTGAACGAGTCGGAGATCACCGAGCTGCGCAAGATCTACGGTGAGGGATCCTCGGGCAAGGGGCTCAACAAGGGCCTGATCCGGGGCGGAGCCGGGGCGCTCAAGGAGCTGGAGGACCGGCAGAAGTCCCGGGCCACCCGGACCAAGCGCGACGTCATCGACGCGGCGCTGCTCGACCTGGTGGCGTTCTACCGCGACGTGCTGGCCGTGCAGTTCGGCGCGCACGGTGGAGCTGGCCAACGAGGACCGCCGGGCCGACCTGGACGGCGCTGGCCGCGCTCCTCCACCCCGGAGGACACCCTGCGCAGGATCGACGCGATCATGCGCTGCCGCGGGCGGCTGGCCGCCAACGTCAACCCGCAGATGGCGGTCGAGGCGATGACGATCTCGCTGCGGCAGCCCTGGCTCTGAGCCGCGACGTCCAGGCGCCGGGGCCAGCGGGTGTTCGACGCTCGACCTGGCCGATCGAGGCGCTGGTCGACAGTGCTCGCGCCGGGACGATTCGGGCCATTCGGTCGAAATTTGAACCAGGGTCGACCAGAAGCACAGTCGGACCACGGAAGCCGTGATCTGGAGCGATCCCGAAGCGGTTGTCCGGATCTCGTCCGTCGGTGACGCGGCTCGGACGAATAGTCATCCCGGCGCGGCCGTACTCCCTTTTGAGGATGCTGAGGCCTCCGCGAGCGTCTCACCAGCACTTTCGCATCGAGGCCCTTCCCCGGCGGGTAAGGGACCTCCGGGCTGGGGCGGGCGGTGAACCGCCGTCACGCCGCGGATCGAACTGCTCCTATCTACCGATTTCACGATTAGATGGAACCATTCCTGGCCAATTCCCCTCAAACTGTCGGTGTGGATCGTTAGAATTTCCAGCGAAAATCGATCCATTCGTTATAAATCGACTTGACAGTGTCCTGCTCCACGGGGATGAGCAGAGAAGACCGGGGGACTTTTGGTGAGCATTGGAGCGCGTCACGGGGCGGTGTCGCCTGACGGTCAGGCGGGCCGTCACCAGCCGGGTGGACAACGACGACACGCTGAGGATCGAGTGGCCGGAACCGGATGACGGAGAGATCATCCTGCGGCATGCGGAGACCGGGGAGGAGCGAGGGGCGGCCGACCTCGGCAGGCTGTACGCCGGTGTCTGGATGGCGTCGCACAAGGGTGAGCCCGTCGCCACCGACGACCCGGGCTTCTCGCTGGACGGACTGCAGGCCTATGCCCAGACCCGTCGCAGCCGGGAGATCCGGGCGTTCCGGACATCCCTCGGAACCCTCGCCCTGACCGTCCGCGAGGTCGAGCCGTACATCGAGGTGACCGGGGTGGTCGCGGACGGCGGCGTGATCGAGGTCGAGGGCATGATCGCGTACGGCGAGCCGATCCACGGATCGGCCAGGCTCGTGGCCGTGGCCAGGAAGGGGCCGGAGCCGGTGAGCGGGCCGGCGAGCTTCCTCGGACGGCGGTTCACCGGGAGCGTCCAGATCGCGCCGCTGGCCGAGGTTCAGGTGAGGCGGCGGGTCTTCTGGGACCTGTACGCCGAGGTCGCCGGCGTGCGGATGCCGCTGGCCACCCGTCTCGACGACATCACCGACAAGAAGACCCGGGTTCGCTTTCCCGCCCAGCGCCTGGAACGGATAAGGGTGCGGCCCTACTACACCGAGACCGACAGCCTCGCCATCGCCCTCAGCATCGAGGAGGAGAGCTCATGAAGATCTCCTTTCTGATCCTCAACGCCTACGGCATGGGCGGCACGATCCGGGCCACCTTCGATCTCGCCACCAAGATGTCCGAGCGGCACGACGTCGAGGTCATCAGCGTCTTCCAGCACACCGATCTGCCCTTCCTGCGGCTGGGCTCCAAGGTCCGGCTGCGCTCGCTGGTGGACCTGCGGGAGGGCGCCAGGGTCCGCTGGCCGTACACGAAGAGGGCGGAGCGGCTGAGCCCGCAGGAGAGCGCGCTGATCCACCCGGAGGAGCGCGCCTATGCCTCCTTCAGCGCCTGGAGCGACGACGTGCTCAGGCGCGAGCTGCGGCGGCTCCGTACGGACGTGCTGGTCACCACCCGGGCCGGGCTGAACATCATGGCCGCGAGGTTCGCGCGCAAGCGGGTCGTCAAGATCGCCCAGGAGCATCTGCACTTCGAGGCCCACCTGCCCGGGATCTTCGAGGAGATCCAGGAGTGGTACCCGAAGCTGGACGCGGTCGTCACCCTCACCGAGGCCGACGCGCAGGACTACCGGACCATGCTCGGCCAGGCGCCGACGCGCGTGTTCACCATCGGCAACGGGCTGCCCGGCGGGCCGCGTCCCCGCTCCAGGCAGGAGAACCGGATCGTGCTGGCCGCGGGGCGGCTGGTGCCGGTCAAGGGGTACGACCGGCTGCTGAAGGCGTTCGTCCAGGTGGTCAGGGAACGCCCGGACTGGAAGCTGCGGATCTACGGTGAGGGCCGGGTCAGCGACAAGCTGATCAAGCTGGCCGTCAAGCTGCGGCTGCACAACAACGTCACGTTCATGGGCCCGACCAGTGACATCGAGGGCGAGCTCGCCAAGGCCTCGATCCACGCGGTCAGCTCCCGGTTCGAGGGCTTCGGCATGACCATCATCGAGGCGTTCGCGTGCGGGGTGCCGGTGGTCAGCTTCGACTGTCCCCGGGGGCCTCGCGAGATCATCACCTCCGGGGTTCGACGGGCTGCTGGTCCCCCCGGACGACGTGGACGCCCTGGCCGGCGGGCTGCTCCAGATGATCGACGACGATGAGGGCCGCCGCCTGATGGCCGAGAACGCCCTCCAGACGGCCAAGGGCTACGACATCTCCATGATCGCGGACCGCTGGGAGAAGTCCTTCGCCGAACTCGTACGCTGACGCGGGCGCAGGGCGAACTCGCCGTGGAGCGGCCGTGTGGTGGGGCGAGCCGTGCGCGCGTGTGAGCGGGAGCGGCGAGATGACGTACCGGCTCGGGCGAACTCTCGTGTGAGTGAAGCAGCAAACTGCGCTCCGCCCGGCGTCTCTGTGATGTGGAAGTCGAACTGCTCTCCCACGGAGAGCCCCTGACCAGGGACCGCGTCGACGTCGCGACGCTGTTCGCCGAACATCACCTCGGGCTGGTACGGCTGGCGCTTCTCCTGGTGGGTGACCAGGCCACGGCGGAGGACGTCGTCCAGGAGGCGTTCGCCCGCTCTCATGCGGGCCGGCGCCGCCTGCGGGATCCCGATCGCATGCTGACCTACATCCGCTCGGCGGTGCTCAACGGCTCCCGTTCCGTTCTGCGCCGCCGGGCGGTGGCGTTCCGGCGGGCGGTGCCGTACGAGCCGCCCGTCTGGTCCGCCGAGCATGCGGCGCTGCTCGGCGAGGAGCGCCGCGAGGTGCTCCTCGCCCTGCGCGCGCTGCCGAGGCGGCAGCGGGAGGCGCTGACGCTGCGCTACTACCTCGACCTGTCCGACCTGGAGATCGCCGAAACCATGGGGGTCGGCGCCAGCACGGCCCGGTCCACCATCGCGCGTGGGCTGGCCGCCCTCGCCCGAGTGCTTGGGGAAGAATCATGACCGCCACCGAGAACCGCCTGCGCGAGTCCCTGTCCGCCGCCGCCGGGACCGTCGCCGACGTCCGCCCGCTGGCCCTCCCGGCCCGCCGCGGGTTCCGGATCCCGATGCTGCTGGTCGCCGCCGCCGTCACGGTGGCCGCGGTCGGGGCCGGGTTCGTGTGGGCAGGGCAGCAGGACCCCCGGATGACCACCGCCGTCCAGGCGTCACCTCAGGCGTCACCCGTGCCTCAGACCCAACTGGAGATCTCGGTCTTCCTGTGCAAGAAGAACGACCCGTTCCCGCAGTGCAAAGACCGAAGAACAAGAAACTCGACAAGGCGAAGATCGCCGAGGCGCTGTGGAGCCGGCCGGATGTGGAGTGGCTGAGTTTCGAGAGCGCGGCGGAGGCCTACAAGAACTTCAGAGAGCAGAACAAGAACAACAGGCCCTGCTCTCCGCGATCCGGGTCGAGGACATGCCCGAGTCGTTCCGGATCCTGCCGGAGCAGGGTGCCGACTGGGACGCGATCATCGCGGCCGCCAAGGCACTGCCCGGCGTCTCCAACGTGGTCGACCAGAGGTGCCTGACGCAAGGGGATGCTGAAGCAGCGGATGGGCGGGGGTGCGCGTTCTTAGGGCATGGATGGTGAAATCTTGCGGCTGGCGGAGCGGGCACCCCGGGTGTCCGCTCCGCCGGCCGTTTCCCCCGACGCCGAACTGGTCGCGTTCTACCGCGATCACCGGCTCAACCTTGTCCGGCTCGCGGTGCTGCTCGTCGGTGACAGAGAGACGGCCGAAGACGTCGTGCAGGACGTGTTCGCCCGGCTGCACGGGAAGTGGCGGCCGGGGGTCACGACCCTTGCCTATGTCAGGACCTGTGTGCTCAACGGCTCCCGGTCGATACTGCGCCGCCGGGCGGTGGCACTGCGCCGGATCGAGCGGGTCACGGAGCTGGTCGACTCGGCGGAGACCGCCGCACTGATCGGTGAGTCGCGGCGAGAGGTGCTGCTCGCGCTGGGCCGGTTGCCACGACGCCAGCGGGAGGCCCTGGTGCTCCGCTACTACCTCGATCTGTCCGACGCGGAGACCGCCGAGATCATGCGCGTGGGAGAGAGCACCGTCAGGTCCACGACAGCCCGAGCCCTGGTCAGGCTCCACCGCGAGCTGGGAGACAGCGTATGAGCATCATCGAGGACCGGCTCCGAGACGCGATGGCGGCCCGTGCGGCAGCCGTACCGGACGATGACCGGCCACTGCCCGCGCCACGGGCCCGCCGTGCCGGGCGGACGGCTCCGGTCGCGATCGCCGCGGCGGTCCTCCTCGTCGCGGGGACGGCCTTCGGGGCCGTACGGCTTGGCGAGCCCTCCTCGGGGTCGCCGGAGACCGTCGTCGCCATGTCCATGGGCGGCACCGAGCCGTCCGACACCCCCGAGGTCAGGGTCTTCCCGTGCAAGGGAGCCGGGCCGTGGCCGAACTGCGAGGGCGCGGCTACCGAGGCCGAGAAGGAGGAGATCCGGCGGATGCTCGAAGCCCGGCCCGAGGTGGAGGACGTTGTCTTCCGGGACCAGCGGACGAACTGGGAGTCTTCCGGAGCGAGAACAAGGACAACGCCACGCTCCTCCAGGTGATAACCGTCGAGGACATGCCGGAGTCCTTCACCGCCCGGATCAGGCCGGACGCCGACTCCCTGGCCGTGGCCCGGGCCGCGGGCGAGCTGCCGGGGGTGGCCAACGCCATCGACAAGGACTGCCTCTTCGGACGCCTCTCCCTCCTGTCGAGGATCGAGAGCAAACTCCCGTGGGCAGAGCCTGAGAAGCAGTGCTCATACCCGGAGCATCCGGTGCCGCCGGATTCCGACTGAGGCAGTGAGCAGGGGGTACGGCTCGCACCCGCGATCGCGGACACCTTGTCGTCCGGGCACTCGTACGGCTCGCGCTCGCGGGTGTGGGCACTTCGATCCGGACACATGTGGGGCTCCGTAACCGCGATTGTGGGCGCTTCGTCCGGGCATCGTGGGCTCTGCACCCGCGATTGGGCACCTCGTCGTCCGGACAGGTGGGGCCCGTGCCCGCGGGTGTGGGGCACCGCGCATCCGTGGGTAGGAAGCGTAGGGTGAGCCGCAAGCCGTCCCCCAGCTTTGGAGCCACATGAGCATGATCATGGCGGTGAGCTTCACCCGCTACGGCAGGCTGTACTACCTCGATCCCGGCGAGCACAGTCCCAAGGTCGGTGACAAGGTGCTGGTGCCGACCGAGGGCGGGCCGGAGGTGGCCGAGTGCGTGTGGGCGCCGCAGTGGACGAGCGAGGAGGTCGGCGGGCTGCCCGTGTGCGCCGGGCATCGCGGGCGAGGAGCACCTGACCCGCGACGAGGGCAACAAGCGGCTGCGCGCGGAGGCCCGTAGCGTCTCCAAGCGCCTGATCAAGCGGCACACGCTGCCCATGAAGGTCGTCGGCATCGACTACATGGACGCCGACAACGTCTACACGGTCTACTTCTCCGCCCCCCACCGCGTCGACTTCCGCGCCCTCGTCCGCGACCTGGCCCGCAACCTGCGCGCCCGGGTGGAGCTGCGCCAGATCGGCCCCCGCGACGAGGCCCGCCTCCAGGGCGGCATCGGCCCGTGCGGCCGGGACCTGTGCTGCGCGACCTTCCTCAAGGACTTCGAGCCCGTCTCCGTGCGCATGGCCAAGGACCAGGATCTGCCGGTCAACCCGCTGCGCATCGCGGGGGCGTGCGGGCGGCTGATGTGCTGCCTGAAGTACGAGCACCCGCTCTACATGGACGCGCACAACAGGATGCCTCGCGTCGGGCTGAAGGTGGACACCCCCGAGGGCCGGGGACCGTGGTCGGGCGCAACGTCCCCTCGGACTCCGTCGTGGTCCGGCTGGACGACGGCGGGCGTCGCTGCGCGTGCCCGTCCGCCTCGGTCTGCTCCCCGCGCAAGCAGCACGACACGATGTACGGCGAGGCGGTGGCGGTCGCCGAGAGCGGCGCCGAGAGTAGCCGCCGGCGGTCATCGGTGTACGTACACGGCGGCGGATACCCGGGATGTTCGCTCACGGCCCCTGTCGGAGCCTCTGCGGTGATCTCAACGGAAATGGGTGAGGCGCGAGCATAGGATGTCACCGATGGTCACTCGCGCTGCGCGCCCCGGCTTCCGTGCCGGAGGGGTGTGCGACCCGACTTACGGAGCGGACAAGGCGTGAGATCCCGTACGGCCGCCGCACTCGCGGCGCTGGTTCTGCTCGCGAGCGCCTGCACCGGAGCCACGGACAAAGAAGCGGCGCTCGACTGGGCGGACTGCGGTGACGGTTTCGAGTGCGCGAAGCTCGCGGTCCCGCTCGATCACGAAAAGCCCGACGGCGAGAAGATCGAGATCAGCGTGATCCGGCTCCCGGCCTCGGGCGACAGGATCGGCTCGATTCTCATCAACCCCGGCGGGCCGGGCGCCTCCGGGGTCCAGTACGCCCGCGGTGCGAGCTCGGCGCTGAGCCAGGCCGTACGGGCACGTTTCGACGTGGTCGGGTTCGATCCGCGCGGGGTCGGCGACTCCTCGCCCGTCCGGTGTCTGTCACGAGCGACCTGGACACGCTACGTCGGCCTCGACGGCACGCCCGACACGCCGCGACGAGGTCGCCGCGCTGGAGGAGAGCTCGCGGCGGTTCGCCTCCGGGTGCCAGGCCCGTTCGGGCGAGCTCCTGCCGCACGTCGGCACGGCCGACGCCGCCCGGGACATGGACCTGCTGCGCGCCGCTCTCGGGGACACCGCGCCTCACCTATCTCGGCAAGTCGTACGGCACGCAGCTGGGCGCCGTCTACGCCGACCTCTTCCCCGACCACGTCCGCGCCCTCGTCCTGGACGGCGCGGTGGACCCCTCGCTCTCCCCGCTGGAGCTGAACGCCGCCCAGGCCACGCGGTTTCGAGGTCGCGCTCGACGCGTTCCTCGAAAACTGCTTCACGGCCGACGACTGCCCCTTCAAGGGCTCGGTCGCCTCCGCCCGCGCGGAGATCACCGCGCTGCTCCGCCGTACGGACGACGACGCCCCTGGCCAACACGATGGGCGACGGCCGTCCGGTCGGCGAGGCGCTGGACCGCGCTCGGCCTGCTCACCCCGCTCTACGACCGGCAGGCCTGGCCGGTCCTCCGCCAGGCGCTCGGCCAGGCCCTGAAGGGCGACGGGACCACGCTCCTGCGCATGGCCGACCTGTTGGTCGACCGCCGGAGGACGGCGGATACACCAACCAGACCGAGGCCAACATGGCCATCAACTGTGTCGACCAGCCGCTATCCCGCGCGATCCGGCGGCCTTCGCCGCGGCGGCCGCGAGGCGGTCAAGGACGCCCCGCTGTTCGGCTCGTACGTCATGTGGGGCTCGCTGCCCTGCGCGTACTGGCCGGTCAAGGCAGGCGACCAAGGAGAAGATCGACGCGCCGGGGGCCCCGCCCATCATGGTCGTCGGCACCAACGCGACCCGGCCACGCCGTACGAATGGTCCAAGGCTCTTGCCTCCCAACTGTCCTCGGGTGTCCTGGTCGGTTTCGACGGCGACGGCCACACCGCATACCTGAGCGGTTCCCCGTGCGTGGAAGGCTGGTGGACGAGTATCTGATCGATCTGGCGGTCCCCAAGGACGGAGCCAGCTGTCCCAAGATCGGCTGATTCCAAGGCGCGGAGAGCGCCCCGGAACCTGTAGACTGCCGAAGGCCATGTGAAACCTGCGTGGCACGCCGCCTTAGCTCAGTCGGCCAGAGCACTTCACTCGTAATGAAGGGGTCTGGGGTTCGATTCCCCAAGGCGGCTCCAGGTCAGAGGCCCTCACCGGACACCGGTGGGGGCCTTTTGCTAACACCCTTGCTAACAGCGCTGCGGATCCGGTGACTTCCCCGTGACAGGAGCACCCGGAGACGTTGACCGCCCGCCCCAACCTCACCTCCCGATGGAGACCCACTTCTTCGTATTGGGCGCTCCAGGGTGGAGGCACTTCGGCGAGGTGCCCAGCACCACCAACCTCTCTCCCCAGGGCCTCCGCACACGTGGGATGACCGGTCATGGACACATCGCGAAGATCTATCCCCTTGCTGCGGCTTGGTGCGGCCGGTTCTCACTCAGTAGACGCGCGCAGCGCATCATCGCAGCTGGGGTGGATGTCGAAGGCGTTGCGCAGGCCGGTGAGGGACAGCACCCGCGCCTAGGACTCCCTGAACGCCGCTGAGCATCAGCCGGATGCCCGTGGCCTCGCTGCGTTGCAATGCGGCGAGGAGTTCACTCAGCCCGACGGAGTCACAGAAGGAGACCGCGGTCAGATCCACGATCAGCACCGGCGTATCGGCCAGATCCCACACCCGGTTCAGGTGCTCGCGCAAGACCGGCACGGAGCGGAAGTCGAGCTCTCCGCCGACGCGGATGATGATCGCGCCCTGCTGCAGGTGGGATGAGACGGTAAACGCCGAGCCGCGTTCAGGCCCGAACAACATGGTTCAACTCCTCACGCCCGCGGTTTTCAGGGCAGGCAAGACCTCCTTCCTACCAGTGGCGTGACAAACACGGGAAATTGGTCACCGGCGCTCAACGACGAGGTATGACGCGCACCCGTGGGCGGTGCGGGCCGGGACCGGCCCACATGCATGACAGTCCTTCATCGGGGTATCGCGGGGATCCTCCAGCGGTGCGCGGGTGAGGGGCAGGGATGAGGTGGACGATCGAAAGCAGGCGCTGCGGGTGCAGGTGACCCATCACGGGCATTGCACCGTACTGGAGGTCGGCGGGGCTCTGGATTTCATCACCGCGCCCGTATTCACCGATCACATTGACGCGGTCTGGGACCTGAGCGTGGGCCCCCGCCTGGTGCTGGAGCTGTCCCAGCTGACCTTTTATGACTCCACCGCCCTGGGGGCACTGATCTATCTCCTGCACCGCACCCAGGCCGCCGCCACCGGCCGGCTCCTGTTGGTGCGCGTTCCCCGCAACCTGGAGCATCTACTGCAGCGCACCGGCCTGCTGTCGCACTTCGAGCTGCGCGACAGCACCGAGCAGGCCGTCGCCGACCTGCTTCCCTACGGCGTGAAGACCCATCCCTTACTTCCCCGGGATCGAAAATCTGTAGTGGCTGAAGTAGACATCCGTGGCGGGTGGGGGTAGAGTTTCTGACATCGCAAGGAACGGATCCACGAGGGCAGAGCAGGACGTAGGCATCACGACGAACTGCCCGGACGAGCGTGGATAGCGAGAAAAGACGACGCAGTGAAGAGGGGCAGAAGGTCGGACGTGCCAGGACCGAGCGGTTGAAGGGTCCCGGCCGTGGACGCGCTGCCACAGCAGTAGCAGTCGAGAAGTGAACGAGCAGAAGGTCGGACGTGCCAGGACCAGCGCAGGTTGAAGGGTCCCGGCCGTGGACGCGCTGCCACAGCAGTAAGCAGTGAACGAGTACAGCAACGTCGGACGTGCCAGGGCCGGTAGTAGGTGAAGGGTCCCGGCCGTGGACGGCGCAGCTGCGGTAGTAGTGATGCATGAGGTCGAGGAAGTAACGCCAGCAAAGAGCGAAAGGAGTGTTGAACGCCATCAGGATCGCCCGTTGTCGGCTGATGTTCGCCGCACGGGTACCGCAGTCCCACGGATTGGAAGGTGGTCTACGGTCACGCATACGCGATCCCCGCATCCCCGCCCCCATCGGGCGGCCAATGCGGAAGCAGACAGATCGGCCCTAGGGCCGGTAGATGGTGTTGAACCTCGTGGGCCCCGGCGCATCATGGCGCCGGGGCCCTGTTGGCATTCGGCAGTTGTGGGAAGGTTGTATGGATCAAGCACCGATGGCGTCGGCCGTCCGCGCGCAGCCCAGGCTCCGCGACACCGCCGATAAGGCTGAAACGGCCGGCAGGGCCGACACCGCGGGCAGGGCCGATGGGCTCCCCGCCACGCCGCGTGACATCTCCGGTCACCGGTTCGACGATGAGGACTACCCCGCCTACAGCATGGGCCGCGCCGCCGAGATCCTCGGCGTCACCCAGGCGTTCCTGCGCAACCTGGGCGCCGCCAAACTGATCGCCCCGCAGCGCTCCGAGGGCGGCCACCGCCGCTACTCCCGCTACCAGCTGCGCCTGGCCGCCCGCGCCCGCGAACTGGTCGACCAGGGCACCGCCCTGGAGGCCGCCTGCCGCATCATCATCCTGGAAGACCAGCTCGCCGAGGCCCTGCGCATCAACACCGAACTCCAGCAGAGCCGCGACCGCCACCGGCCCGACAACGCGAGCCGCCGCCGGCCTGAGGGCCGGCGACCTGCACTCCGCGATCGCTCTCGCCGCACCAGTTCACGGCCCCTGCTTACCTTGGCTGGACCCCAAGCAACGCCCGCCACCTGCGAGGTGACATCGATGGTGTCCTGGTGGAGGAGTTCTTTGTTGTCGTGACGGGTGGTTAGCGCGCGTCCCGGACCGGCTGGCACGCGGCGGACAGCGAGTTGAGCTTTGAGGCCATCTTCTACGGCCTCAAAGCTCGACTCGAAGCTGTTGTCAGGTGCCGTACCGTAGTCGGCGGCTACCGTTTCGAGAAGTGCGCGAGGCCCGTGAACCAGGTCGACCGGGCTCGCACTCGACAGAAGGTGCACACGCTGCCATATTCGGCGGATGGATGTTTCGCAGCGTGGCCTGGGCTGATGAATGGTGTTCACGGCGGCCCTGTCCTGCGGCACCCAATCGTGATCACCGACAGCATCTCGCCACTTCGAATAGCCGATAGTTCGCCTTTTACCTCATGCGGGTAAATCGAGCGAAGTGAGACCAGCCCCATAGAGGGCGATGATGGCCTCGTCGGCGCCGTCGCGGTGGCGAGATTCAGATATGCGTCACGATCATCGTGTTATTGGGCCTTGAGGTGACGATGAACCTTAACGGTCGTCGTCGCGCCGCGCCCAGCTGCCGGCCTTCGCCAGGCCTCGGGCCAGCATGTAACCGATGGTCAGGAAGACGATGTATCGGATGGCCTGGTCGGCGCCGAAGGGGTCGCCAGCAGCGCCGCGAGTGTCGTCACCGACCATGAGAGCCGTAAGTACAACCGCAACCACCGCGGCGATGTAGACCATGAATTCGGTTGTTTTGAAGGCCGGTCGGGTCTCGGTCTTCTGCCTGTCATGAGATACCGCGGACGAGCGGCCGAGTCCGGTATTTGCTGCGGTCTGAGGGTTATTCATATTATTTTTTCGCCTTGCCTCTTTTTGGGATAGTGAGAAGTGAATTATCTCACTTATGCTCCGTTGCCCTCCATGTCGCCGTCAAAACGCGTACGCTATTTAAGCTGCCGTAAATGCGTAAAAATTCCTTGGTGAAAATTTGCCGTCATTTGCGGATAAGACTCTAATCTAGGGGCAAAGCGCGAGGATCAATCTCGCCGCTGGTGGCTGTATCGATGTTCCTCAACCTGGAGTTGGTATGGCGAGGATGGCGAACTCGTCTGTGAGAGCGAGCTCGTCACCCTGTACCGCTTCAAAACCCATCACATACGGCTTGAGCTGGGAGCCCTCCGGAGCGGCTACGCGGCTCGGTGATACTCGTTGATCAGCCCGCCGAGCACC
>CAWEII010000013.1:0-96963 GCA_963809085.1 uncultured Actinomycetota bacterium
GTGATGGCGAGCAGGCCGAGGTGCGAGCAGGGCCTTGTTGCGGCCGCCGCCGCGCCGCCGACGCCTCCTCAACTGTCGCTGGCGATGGCTCATCGGAGTCTCGGGCGCTCGAAAATCGGCTTCAGGAGGCCCCTGCGGAGGATAGACCGTGCTCTCGGAGCCGGCGAAGCCAGAGTGCGCGCAGCTCCGTGGCCCTCCGGCCGCGCTCCCCGGGGCGCGTCGCCCAGGTCGTGGCGCTGAGCCGCACGCCGTCGCGTTCCACCTCGGCCACGCCGGCGCTCACCCCTCCTCCTCCGAGGTGATCAGCTCGATCGCGCGGTCCGCGTCCGCGCCCGGGGGGGATCCAGACCGACACCTCGACCTGTATACGCGGGTCACCACCGTGTGGTTCTCCACGAGCCCTGCGCCAGCCGCTCGTTCGGCACCACCAGGCGGCTGCCGTCGTCGAGGCGGAGGTAGGTGTAGGTGAGCTGCACGTCCTCCACCTCGCCGGTCTGCTCCTCGAAGGTCACGAGGTCGCCGATCCGGATCGGCTGCGTGATCGCCAGCAGGATCCCGGCGATCGCGTTGGCGAGCGTGGCGCGCGCCGCGAAGCCCACCACGAGGCCGAGCGACGGCCGAGGAGCGAGGATTGCGGTGGCCAGCGCGCGCCGACTCGAACTGGGCGAGCGCCAGCGCGATGCCGATCACGATGATGCCGGCGAAGATGAGCCTCCGCACCAACCGCAGCCGGGTGGTGGCCACCGGCGACAGCTCGCCGCCGGCCACGGCCACGCTCAGGCGCTCCCCGCGCCGCGACAGCGCGCGGTCCACGAGCTCGGCCGTCACGAACGCGCAGCACGAGCATGACCACCGCGGTGATCTCCTCGCGGTGGTCCTCGCGACGAGGCGGTGTAGAAATCGGCCCGGCATGGCGTTGGCTACCCCCGAGCGGCTCGCGCCTGTCGCTGCCGCGCGCTGGATCGGAGGCGCTCCGCGCGGCCTGGCGCGTGTTCGCGGCCGACGCGCCGGCGGTGTCCTCGTGGCTGTGTTCGCCGCGCTCTCGTTCGGCCCTGCGACCGGCGGCCTGGCGGCGGAGAACGCCCGAAGTTCGACGAGCCGGCGCTCACCCAGCCGCTCGGCGGCCTCGGCGACACGCTGCTGTCGCCACTCGCCCGCTGGGACACCGTCTGGTTCCTCGCGATCGCCGACTCCGGGCTACGCGGACAGCGACGTCGCGCGGACCGCGTTCTTCCCGCTCTACCCGCTGCTGTGCGCGCGGCCTCGCGCGAGCTCGGCGGCGGCTCCGCGGCGCGCTGCTGATCGCGGCCTACCTCGTGTCTCGCTGGCCGCGTTCCTGGCGGCGCTCGTGCTGCTGCACCGGCTGGCCGCGCTCGAGCTCGGCCGCCGAGCTGCGCGGCCTCCCGCTGCTGCTGCTGGCGGTCTTCCCCGGCGGCGCTGTTCTTCGGCGCGCCCTACTCGGAGAGCCTCTTCCTGCTCGCGTCGGTCGGCGCGTTCTCGCGGCGCGGACGGGGCGCTGGGCGTGGGCCGGCGGCGCGGCCGCGGCGTCGGCCACCCGCAGCGCCGGGCTGGTGCTGCTGCTCGCCGCTCGCGCTGTCTCTGGTGGCAGCTCGCGGCCGCCAGGCGCCGCGCGACGCCGCCTGGCTGGCGCTCGCGCCCGCTCGGCCTCGCGGCCTACGCGCTCTACCTCGGGGCTCGCGCGACGGGCGACGGCGCTGCGCCTTCCTCGAGGTCCAGGACGTCTGGTCGCGCGATTCGCCGGGCCGTTCGTGGGCGCCTGGGACGGGCTCGTGGCGGCGATCGACGGCGCGCGCCAGCTGGGCTCGGGCTCGCGCGAGCACGTGTACTTCGAGCGAGGCGGGCGGCGACCCGTACCGGGTGGCGGCGATCAACCTGATGCTGTTCGGCTTCCTCGTGTTCGCCGTGGTGGCTGCGGTCGGCGTGCTGCGCCGGCTGCCGCTTCGCCTACGGCGCCTACGTGGTCGCCGCGCTGGCGCTGCCGCTGTCGTTCCCGGTCGGGCCGCAGCCGCTGATGTCGCTGCCGCGCTTCCTCGCGGTGCTGTTCCCGATCTTCATGTGGCTGGCGCTGGTCGTGCGAGGAGCGCCGCGCGCACGGCACGCGTGGCGGCCGCTCTCGGCGTCGGGCTCGGCCTGCTTCACGGCCCAGTTCGCGACCTGGCATTCGTCGCATGAGCCGCGCGCGGTGCTGCTGGACGCGCTCGGCACGCTGGTCGAGCTCCAGCCGCCCGCGCCGCGGCTGCGGCGGCTGCTCGCGCGACGGCCGGCGTCGACGTGGCGAGGAGCGCGCCGGAGCGCGGGTTCGGCGCCGAGATCGCCTACTACCTGGACGCACCACATCGAGGGCGGCGACCCGGAGGCGCTGGACGACCTGCGCGACCGCTGCGCCGAGCGTGATGCGCGAGGCGCTCGGCGCTCGCCGGGACTCGACCGCGCGACCGCGCGGCGGGCGATGCTCGGCGCGCTCGAGTTCACGCCCTTCCCCGACGCCGCGCCGGCGCTGCGCGAGCTGCGCGCGCGCGGGCTGCGCGCTGGTGGTGGCCAGCAACTGGGACTGCTCCCTGCCCGAGTGGCTCCCCGACCGGGCCTGCTCGACCTGGTCGACGGCGTGGTGTCCTCGGCCGTCGTGGGCGCCGCCAAGCCCGACGCCGGCGCCGTTCCGGCGCGCGCTCGAGCTGGCCGGCGTGCGAGCCGGGCGACGCGTCCACGTGGGCGACTCGCTCGAGAACGACCTGGCGGGCGCGCGCGCGGCGGGCATGCGCGCCGTGCTCGTGGACCGCGGCGGACGCAGCGCCCGCGGGAATACGCGACGGTGCGGTCGCTCGCCGAGCTCGCCTCCCTAGTCTGAGGGCCGATGGCACGTCGCGACCGTCCAGCCGCCCGCCCGACCCGCCGGAGCTTCCGGAGGGCGCCGGCGCCGCGCTGGCCGCCGTGGTACGCCGCGGTGGGCTTCCTGGTGGCGCTCAGCGCGACCCTGATCGCCGTCGGGATCGTGTCGGTGTTCATCGCCGGGTTCGAGGACGGCCGGCCGAGGACGACCCCACGTTCATGATCGTCGCGACGCTCGATCCAGAGCGCGATCTTCGTGGGCACCGCGCTGCTGTTCGCCTCGTTCACGCGCAGGCCGAAGGCGTGGCACTTCGGCCTGCGCAGGACCCGGCTTCTGGCCGGCGCGTCGGGCTGGGCCGCGCTCGGCATGTTCTCGTTCTACTTGCTCGCCGCGATCTACTCGGCGGCGGTGCAGCCGGACGCCGAGCAGACCGTGGCCGAGGCCTCGGCGGCGACCAGGGCACGTTCGGGCTGATCGTCGCCGGGGTGATGATCGTCGTGCGTGGCGCCCGTTCGCGGAGGAGTTCTTCTTCCGCGGCTTCTTCTACCGGCGCTGCGCTCGCGCTTCGTCGCGCTGGCGGCCGCCGCCATCGACGGCGCGGCTGTTCGGCATCATCCACTTCGACTTCTCGGGCGCCGACGCGCTGCTGATCCTGCCGCCGCTGGCGCTGCTCGGCTTCATCTTCTGCCTCGTCTACGAGAAGACGGGCTCGCTCTACCCGGTCATCGCCATGCACGCGATCAACAACGCGATCGCCTACGGGGTCGCAGGCGGACGGCTGGGAGGTCTCCGCCGTGCTCGGGCCGCTGATGCTGATCGCGTGCGTGCTGCTCCCGCGCCTGTCGGCGCCGGAGCCGGCGCTGCGTGATGCACGGCTCGCCGTTGATTTCTGCCGCTCCTGCCATAGTTTCGCGTCGAATGACCGCTCGCCTGGCCCTCTCGATCGGCGTTCGCCGTGCTCGCGGCCGCTCCGGCGGCTGTGGCGCAGACACCCCGCCGCCGGTCCCGGTCCCTCGCCGCCCCCGCCGCCCGCGCCGGCTCCCGTGGCCGGCAAGGCCTCGTTCGGCGTGACGGGCGGCCTGCGCGACCAAGAAGGCTGCGCTACTTCGCACCCGGCCAGACGGTCGTGCTGCGCGGCCGCGCGCGGCCGTTCGTGGCCGGCCAGGTGGTCACGCTCCAGGTGGTGCGGAAGGGCAAGCAGAGCAAGCGCGTCCGGCGCACGGTCCGGGCGGGGGGCAGGTTCACCTTCCGCTTCCAGGTGGGCAACCCGGGCAAGCTCAGGCTCGTGGTCAGGCACGCCGCCAGCCCGCAGCAGGCTCGCCTTCCGCGCCAAGGACCGCACGATCCAGGTGGTCAACTGGCAGCGCCGGCAGGGCGCACGCGGGGCTCAGGTGCTTCTCCTCCAGCGCGCGCTCGCCTCGCTGCACTTCGCCACGCCCGTCACCGGCTACTACGACGACGCCACGGCGAGGGCGGTACTCGCCTTCCGGAAGACGAACGGGATGGACACGGACCGGATACGCGACCACCGCCGTCTACCCCAGCTGTTCCGCGGCCACGGGGCCTACAGGCTCCGGTACCCGAAGGCCGGTAAGAAGGGCAAGCACGTGGAGTTCGACTGGTCGCGCCAGGTGCTCGTGCTGGCCAAGGGCGGGCGCCCGTAGCGCATCTACCACTCCTCGTCGGGCGCGCCGGCCACGCCCACCGTCTTCGGCAAGTTCAGCTTCTATCGCAGACGCCCGGCACCAACGCCAAGGGGATGGTGCACTCGAGCTACTTCATCCGCGGCTACGCCATCCACGGCTACGCGTACGGTGCCGAACTACCCGGCCAGCCACGGCTGCCTGCGGGTGCCGATCCCGAACGCGCTGCAGATCTTCGAGTGGGTCGACATCGGCGACCCGATCTACGTCTACCAGTAGCCGCCTCGGCAGGGGCTAGGCCGTGCGCCAGTCGCCGCCCTGCGCGCGGCTCTTGGGCCACACGTTGGCGAGCATGCCCAGGCCCAGGCCGTAGACCAGCAGGGCGAGCAGCGAGGGGATCCCGTGGTTGACCCACGCGTTGTCCGAGTCGACCAGGCCGGCGAACGGCGCCAGCAGCACGTCGTTCACGTCGTCGATGGCCTCGCGGACGGCGCCGTGTTGCGCGCTCCCGGGCGCGTTCCGCCTCGGGTGAGGGGTCGGGCGCGCTTATGGCGGCGGCGTCCTCCGGGTCCAGGTCCTTCAGCCCCTGGGCCAGCTCGTTCTGCTGCTCCTTCGAGCCGCGGTCCAGCTCGTCCACGGCGAAGGCGAGGAAGCCGAGCGCCACGAAGACCGACGCAAGAATCGCAATCCAGCGGATCAAGGGATCCCATCGCGGTTACCATCGGCAGCCGCCATGCGGAACCTGACCCCTGGGCCGACCGGCTGCATGCATGTCTGACGCCCGCGCCCGGCTGGTGGACGAGCTGCGCGAGCACGCGCTCGTGATCGGCGAGGTCACGCTCACGAGCGGGCGCACCGCCCAGTACTACGTGGACGCCAAGCGGGCGATCCTGCGGCCCGAGGGCTTCCTCGCGCTCGGCGAGCTCGTGCGCGAGGCGGCGGAGGACACGGGAGCCACCGCCGTGGGCGGGATGACGATGGGCGCCGACCCGGTGGCCTGCGCCGCTCTCGCCGCCGGAGCGCCGGTCAAGGCCTTCTTCGTCCGCAAGGACCGCAAGCAGCACGGCCTCCAGCGCTGGATCGAGGGCCCCGCGCTCGATGCGGGCGAGCGCTGCCTGATCGTGGAGGACGTGGTCACCACCGGCGGGTCAACCGTCCAGGCGATCGAGCGGGTGCGGGAAGAGGGCCTCCAGATCGTGGGCGTGGTCAGCGTGCTCGACCGGCTCGCCGGCGGAGAGGCGGCCATTCGCGAGGCTTCGGGCGGCGCGCCCTACCTGGCGCTCACCACGATCGACGACGTATATCCGCAGCGCCCGGACCGCTAGACCCCGATCGGGCGGGCCATTCCGTGCAGGCACGGGCTCGCGGACGGGCCCTCCGGCCGGCCGCTTGCGCGCCTACGCACAACTAAGCGCCTCCAAAGCTGCAGCGTTCCCGTGCGGTGCTGAACGCCCGCTGAGCGTCCGGCGATCCGGAATGCATGCGACGCCCACGCAAGAAGTTCCCCATTGCCCTGGTCCTCACGACCGCCGCCCTTGCCGTACCGGCCGCCCCCGCGCTCGCCAGCTCGTGCGACTACGGCTATGCGCAGGCCAGCCAGACGACGGCCAAGAAGCTGCGCCTGGCGACCCTCTGCCTCCTCAACCGCGAGCGCGCCCGGCACGGGCTCGGAAGGCTCACGGTGGATCCGCGCCTGCGCAAGGCGGCCCGCTGGCACGCCGCCGACATGGTCAACAACCGCTACTTCGCGCACCTGTCGCTCGCCGGCAGCGCCCCCGCCGACCGGATCCGGGCGGCCGGCTACATGACCAACGTGCGCCGCTGGTACATCGGCGAGAACCTCGTCTGGGGAGCGGGTCCGTTCTCCGCGCCCGCGGACCGCGTGCGGGCGCTGATGCACAGCCCGCCGCACCGCCGGAACATGCTCGGCAGAGCAGTTCCGCCAGGTGGGCGTCTGGGTGGCCCCGCGAACACCGGTGCACGCCGTCCTATCCCACGGGCGCCACCTACGTCCTCAACTTCGGCGTAGCGCAGCTAGCCCTCGGGCTGCTCGATCAGCTCCAGCAGGCGCTCCGCCTGCCGGCGCTGGTCGCAATGCGCCTCGACGAACGCCCGGCCCGCGCGGCCCAGGGCCACGCGCTCGCCCGCGGGCATGCCGAGCAGCTCGCCCAGCGCCAGCGCCAGGGCCGGGGGATCGGCGGGCGGCACCAGCCGGCCGCGGTCGGCGTCGATCAGCTCGGGCAGGCCCACCTCGCGCGTGCCCACCACCGGCAGCTCGAGCGCCATGGCCTCCTTGAGGGCCACCGGCATGGAGTCGCGGTCGCCATCGGGCGCGACCACGCAGGGCAGCACCCCGATCGAGGCGCGCTCGAGCAGCTCGCGGATCGAGTCGTTGCCCTGCGCGCCCAGCAGCCGGACCGGCGCTCGGCTCGCGGCGATCTGCCGCTCGAGCGCGGGCCGCTCGGGCCCCTCGCCGACGATCATCACCTCGCGGCCGTCGAGCCCGGCCTCCGGGCGGGCCGCGGCCGCGATCAGGTCGGCGAAGCCCTTCTTCGGCACGAGCCGCCCCACCGCCACCACGGGGCCATCGGCGACGTAGGGGCTGCGGCGGCGGAAGCGCTCGAGGTCGGTGCCGAGGATCAGCACGGAGACCTTGTGGGCGTGCTCGGGCGCGACCTCCACGATGTGCCGGCGGTTGTACTCGCAGTCGGTGACCATGAACTTCGCGCCGTCGAGGTTCCGGCGCAGGGCCTCGGGGTCCTGGAACACGTCCCAGGCGTGGCCGGCGAAGCTGTAGGGCCGGTCGCTCAGGCGCGCGAGGATCCGGGCGATGTCGGTGGGCTCGGTGGCGAAGTGGGCGTGCAGGTGGCGGGCTCTGCGCGCCTGCGGCACCCAGGCGGCGATGCGCGCCAGGCCGCGCAGCCGCCGCCGGCCGTTCGGTGGCGGCCACGAGCGCTCGTGGCGCCAGGTAGGCGGCCGTGTCTCCCGGCTGCTCGCGGGCGACCTCAGCGCGGCGCGGAGGCGCTCCCGAGCGGAGTGGTCCGAGGGGTAGTCCACGGGCGCCACCGGGGGCCGCTCGGGATCGGGGTGTCCCGGAGCGAGGGCCACCACCTCCACCGGCACGCCGCGGCCCACCAGCTCGCGCAGCTCGCCCTCCACGAAGGTCTCCGAGATCTGCGGGTAGCGGGCGAGCACCGACAGCAGGGGGGCGCCTCCGGCTGGCTCTGGGGCGCGCTCACGGGCGGCGAACCTAGCTGATGCTGGTAGGGTCGCGCCCCGCGTGAGCCGCCCCTCCCGCCTTCTCCTGCTGCTCGCGCCGCGCTGGCTCTGGCCTGACCGGTCCGCCGGCACGGCGGCGGCCAAGACGGTCTGGCTGTGCAAGCCGGGCATCAAGAACAACCCCTGCACGCCCGGCCTGAAGACCACCTACTACTCGCCGTCGCGCAAGAAGCTGCGTGTGGGCAAGCCGAAGGCGGACAGGCCCCCGAAGATCGACTGCTTCTACGTCTACCCGACGGTCAGCGACCAGCCGACGGCGTTCGCCACGCGCAGCCATCGACCCGGAGCTGCGCTCGATCGCCCTCTACCAGGCGGCGCGCTACTCCCAGCACTGCCGCGTCTTCGCGCCCGTGTACCGGCAGGCGACGGTGGCGGGCCTCGGCGGGAGTCGGTGGGACCTCCGCCGACGCCGAGCGCGCCTACAACGACGTTCGCAGCGCCTGGCGCACGTACCTGCGGAAGTACAACAAGGGCCGCGGCGTGGTGATCATGGGCCACTCGCAGGGAACCTTCGTGCTTCGCCGGATGGTCCGCGAGGAGGTCGATCCCAAGCCGAAGGTGCGCCGCAAGCTCGTCTCCGCGATCCTGCTCGGCGGGAACGTGACGGTCAGGAAGGGCAGGGACGTGGGCGGGGACTTCAAGCACATCAGGGCCTGCCGCTCCAAGCGCCAGCTCGGCTGCGTGATCGCGTTCTCGGCGTTCAACGCGACCGCGTGCCCGAGGACGCGGTGTTCGGGCGAACGGGCGACCCGAAGCTCCAGGTGCTCTGCACCAACCCGGCGGCGCTGGGCGGAGGCTCGGCAGTGATCACGCCCATCAACCCGAGCGCGCCGTTCGCGCCCGGCACGGCGATCGCTCTCGGGATCACGCTCCTGGGCGTGGACCTCCCGAGCCCGCCGACCCCGTGGGCCGAGCGCCCGGCGCGTACAGCGCCCGCTGCTCCACGGCCGGCGGCGCCAGCGTGCTCCAGACCACGGCCCGCAAGGGCGCGCCGGTGTTCAAGGCCCTCGCCGGCCCCCACCTGGGGCCTCCACCTGACCGACGCCAACATCGCGCTCGGGAACCTGGTGGACCTGGTGGGCAGGCAGTCCGCCGAGTACGCCAAGCGCTAGCGCGCCGCTCGGCCGCCGTTTGAGCGGTTCGTTGCAGACGCATGGCTTGCGCCGGAGCCGGGTACAAGGCACGAGCCGCCGGCGATTCCGCCCCCACGACGCCGGCGGCCTTTTCTTTTCCGGATGGTCTGGAAGCGAAGTGGGGCGGCGCCGCGTTAGCGGCCCGCCCCGCGACGCCGAGGTAGAGGCCCCCGGCGCCCGCGCCAGGCTACCTGTCACCGGCCGGCGCGCAAGGCTGCGGCGAAGCGGCGGCCCGGTGTGGGATCGACCCCGAAGCGCTCCACGTAGCGCTCGTGAGCTCTTCCCAGGGCTCGTGCCAGCGGTTGTGGCTGTTCCGGGCTGTTGTGTTGCCCCACACTGTCCGCGTAAGCAAGACGAACGACGGCTGTTCAGTCCTCGAGCGCGTGGACTTCGTTCAGTGGGCGCTCCAGCCGCCGGGCCAGGGCTGCCTGCTTCTCCGCGTGTGCTTCGGCCGCGACACCTCCCCTGCCGCGAGCACCAGCCAGGGCGAGCAGGTAGCCAATCTGGGCCGCTTGTGCCGCCGCGGGCGCTCCAGTAGCGTGACCGCCGGCTAGGAGGGTGAGGAGACAGGATGGCGCACCAGGAGACGCCCAAGGCGCCCGGGAGTGCGGGCAAGGCAGGCGGGGAGCTCGCGCGCCTTCTGAAAGCACATCCCGAGGTGACGCAGGTCGACGCCTTCCTCGCCGACATGAACGGCGTGCCGCGCGGCAAGCGTTTTCCGGTTAATGAAGCCGGCAAGATCTGGGACAGCGGCGTGCAATTGCCGTTCTGCCTCTACTTCCTCGACGTGACCGGCGAGGATCTCGATCCCGGCGGCCGCTCCGAAGCGCGCGGCGATCCCGACGGCAACGCCTTCCCGGTGACGGGGACGCTGGTTAGTCGTCGGTGGTGTCGCTGACCCGTCGGGCCCATGTCGCCACTAACCGGAAGCTGTCTTGGTGGGCCGGCCTGTACTCGAACTCGACGTGGTCTCCGGCGGTGAATTCCCGGAAGCCCGCCTCACCCCGACCCTTAATGTCGCCGAACGAGATGAAAGCGTCCATGCCGGGCGGCAACTCGGACGATGATATCGCTCCCCAGCTCTTGTCGGACTTGTAGAACTTGACGGTGCCAAGCGCCATCGGCGCGCCTCCCCACGATTTTCTAGGCCAACTCGCCGTCCATGGTCATTCGACCTGGGGCAATCCACAAGCACGTTGACGCAATCAGGTGTCACTTGTCTCGACTCAGATGTGGTCTGGGGCTGCGCAAAGTTCACCGATGGGCGCGGTGACGGTACTTGCGCTGGGCTCCACCCATACCGCGTGATCGTCGACGATGCGTGGATCCAGGACGCGTTGACCGGCGATAGGCCATTGCACGAACTCATGACCGGTCAACTGTTCCTGCACGTCGCCGGCCAGCCACACCAACGCCTGTGCCGGCGAGGTCTCAAGTCGGTAGCTCAGGCAGCGCTGATAAGCGCCGACGTCGGCGTCACCGGGCGTCTCAAAACCCACAGCTACCCATTCATCAGACACCACGAAGCGCCACGTCACGTTGGCGAAGGTGATGTGCCGACCGTGCCGGCGGCAATCGAGGTCGCGGGTCACCGCGCGAGTAGCGGTGGCCCACGCGGCGGGAAGGTCAGCGGGTGGATCGTCGTCCATGGCGAACCGCCAACACCGATCCGGAGCATCCCATGACATGGCTACACCATCGCAGCACAAGGTGGCGACGTCGACCACTTTCTTACCCGGCTCCGGCTTCCATATCGCAAGCTGTCTCAGATCTAGAAATTCGAGATCGATCAGTTCTTGTCTCAGACGAATGGTCAAGGATTGACGCTCAGGGCTGAGGGTGTTCGCCGGGGGGTTCGGGCTGGTTGTCGAGGCTGCGGTGAAGTTCCGCGTTGATGGTGTGGGCTTCGGCGAGTTGATCTTCGAGGACGATGATGCGGCACGCGGCGTCGAGTGCGGTGCCGTGGTCGACGAGTGCGCGGGCTCTGGCCGCGATCCGCAGTTGGTAACGGGTGTAGCGGCGGTGTCCGCCCTCAGAGCGTTGCGGGGTGAGTAGTTTCGCCTCGTCGAGGCTGCGTAGGAATCCTGGGGTGGTTCCCAGGATTCGGGCGGCGCTACCCATGCTGTACGCGGGGTAGTCCTCGTCATCGATCTTGTCGATCGGGTTACGGTCTGCAGAACCGTCACTCGCTCGTGTCACGACACCTTTCGAAACACCTTGCTCACTCATGAAGAAGGGCCGGCACCCCGGAGCGCACCATCACACCGGGGCCGCCGGCCCTGAGAGATAAACCACCATCTATCGACACTGCTGAAAAACTGCGGCATCGACCCGCCTCACTAGCACGGGGATCCGACGGTAACTCCTCCCTTCTTTTCTGCCTTGCAAGAGAGGTACTGCACTTGCGGGTACTGCATCACTGCTGGACGGTCTGAGAACCATCTGTCCTGCAATGGTTCTCGCGGTTCTCACCGTCAGCCATCCTTGTACCGCCACGGGTAGTTCGTCTCTCCCGTGCCATCACCCTCTGCTTTGTCTACGTAAGAAACTATAACTAACCCGATAGCGCATGTCTACCCCCGCCGGATGAGATTTTCTTCCCCAGTTCGGCACATGTTTTACGATCCGGGTATGACCTCACATGACTCTGGTGGCGTCGGGACGGATGCGATCCTGCGTCACATCGACACCGAAGCTGACTGCGTGAGCATCGAAGTGACCTTGTACCTACCCTGGGGGGTGGTCACGGGGATAACGGTGCCCCGCACCTACTTCGGGCACTACATCGCGAACTTCTTCGCCAGAAACGACGCCCAGGATGTCGCCGGACGTCTGCAGTCGCTGGAGGCCGAGCAGGACAGGGTCTTTCTTCATCTGCGCAAAGCCCGCTGTCATGTCGCCGGCACCATCGTCGAGCATGACTCGCTACGCATCCGCCTCGCCGACGTGTCCGCGTGGACTGTCGCCGGCATCAAAGAACCTTCTGCCGGGTCGCCGCTCCCGCCGTAAAGCGCTCCTGATGACCCGCCGCCCCGATCAGCGGGAATCACCTGCTCTTCGAGCGAGTACGTGGGCGTCGCGAATCGCGGTCGCGCGGTTCTTCCTCCGGCGGGCCACTGCCAACGACACGATGCGGACACCTCGGCGTGGTCGATACCGAGGATTTGATCGGCTGAACAGCTTTCCTCTGGTTGGAGGTTTGGAAGTGCGGACTAAGGGTCCATCCCCGGGGTCCACCGACTCAGTCGTCGGCTGAGTCACTGACCCGTCGGGCCCATGTGGCGGCGAACCGGAAACTGTCTTGCTGTGCGGGCCGGTATTCGAATTCAACGTGGTCGCCAGCGGCGAACTCCCTGTATCCCGGCTGGCCCTTGATGTCGCCGAACGAAATGAAGGCGTCCATGGCGGGCGGTAGCCCGGGCGAGGATATCGCTCCCCAACCCCTGTCGGACTTGTAGAACTTGACGGTGCCGAATGCCATCGGCGTCTCCCTGCGATTGCAGATCCCAGATCGCTGTCCATCCTCATGCGATGTGCGTCAACCCGCAAGCAAGTTAGGAAAGGAAGTCAGGCCGGTCAGTCCTCACGCACTGTCTCGTTACTAAAGATTCGGGAGTGATCAGTTCCTGTCTCGGAGCATTGCTTCGGTCAAACGGTCCATTCTGAACGCTCCGCCCATTTCTCCGCCCGGGCTGTGATTTCGGTGATGAGTGGGCTTTTGGCGGCGGCGTAGGCGTTCATGTCAGGCCAGTCCCGCTGCGCGAGTTGAATTTTGAGTGAGTTGTACGTTGCGCGGTCGGATTCGTCGTAGCGCAGCCAGTCACGGAAGAGCAGCGGCGGCGTTCCCAATCGCTGCCCGCGGTGCAGACGTGTACGTGCACCCCTAAATCTGGCGCGCGCACCATGCGATGCCCAGGCTCCCGGACCCGGAGCTGATAGCCGGTCGCAATGAGGTCAGGCAGGTAGTCCTCTTCGCGGTCGACATCTAGGACACTTCAGGGCAATGTCGATGATGGGCTTCGCGGCAAGTCCAGGTACGGAAGTGGAGCCGATGTGATCCACCCGCACGGCTTTGGCCCCGAGAGCGGTCGCGATCATTTCACGCTCGACTGCGAACCTGGCGGGCCATGCCGGATCTGGCGGCACCACCTTTATGGTCCGTTTCTCCACCCCGCCGATCAGTTCAACGGGTTCTGAAGGTTCGGTCTGACTGATGTCACCCACGATTGGATTACACCATCGTGTTCGCGTCGTCTCGTTTCTAGAAAAGGGACAGGGCTATGCGGCCCACGTTGGGACCGCATAGTGCCAGGTTGGCCCATGCATAAGAGTCTCGTATCTCGTCTCACACCGAGAGTCCTGAGTTTCTGCGTCCGTGGGTTGATGAGACAGACGCACCGCCCGCTTGCAGCACCTTGAAAACACATGTGTAGGAGCAGCGCCCACCCTCCGACCTACACATGCCCCTAACTAACAGGCGGCCCGAGCTGGGTACGACTGTCTGTATTCGCAATAACTTGCCCGTTTGCGATGAGCACCGCCGCCGGCCGCGCCGTGGTCGTCGACCGCTACCGGCACGAACCACACCTGGGCGCCGAAGCGATGTTCCTCGAGTACCTCGCGCGCAGCGTCAACCCCGCGCAGACCCTCATCGAGGGCAGCAGCGTCGCCGACCTGGTTGCGCAGGCACGCCTCACGCACGTCAGTGACCTCTTCGAGCAGCAGCTCCGACACTGCGCGTGGTCACTGTATGAAGTCCGCCGCGTCGTCCGCCCGGGCAAAGACGGCAAAGCGGGCATTACCGCGCGGTCGCTGCGCGTCCTGGCCACCGACACCCGCGACACCATTGCCGAGCTCCTCAACGGCCAGCCCGGCATTCCGGTACTCGGCGGTGACGGCATTCTCCGGCACGTCCTTCGTGACCGTGGGCGCGGCGGTGTCGACCATCTCTTCGTCGCAGCACCCGCGGGCGCAGAGCCCAAGCAGCGCAGCGGATTCGAGCAATGGTGGCAGGAGGCGACCGGAGATGGGCTTTTCTGACCGATTCGGGGCTGTAGACTATGCGAAACAGGCGCATGGACAGATCGGGGCCCCGACAGTGACGATCGACGAGAACGCGATTCAGGCACGCCTCGGCGCCAACATCAGGGCCCGGCGCGAGAAACTCGGCATCGCCCAGACCACCCTCGGTGAACGCAGCGGCATCCATCGCACCTACATCAACCAGCTCGAAAACGGCCACAAGAACGTGACCGTCGTTGCGCTCTCGCGGCTCGCTGACGCGCTGGGCACCACACCGTCGGCCCTTACCAAAGGCATCCTCAGCGAGGAGCACCACGACGGTGTCCAGGACTAGCGGACTGCCCACAACGAAAGGAAGGGGGCACACCATGGCCGCGCTCACCGTCGCCGACCTCGCCGCGGTGGTGTACTCATCGGGCAAGGTGTTCGATGGCCTATCCACCGGCCGGCTGGACACCGAGAACTTCCTGCGCTCGGGAAGCCTGGATGGGGTTGCCTCGCGCGCCGACCTTGCGCTCCTGGAAGACCTGCTCGACGCAGCGCAATTCGTCATCGATCACGCCGGGCGCACGATCGACTCCGACTTCGTCCGAGCGGTCAACGCCACGATCACCCGCAGCGGGGCCCTGCACCCCGGCCAGCTGCGAACGCGACAACAAGCGATCGGCGTTGGACGCCACACACCAGATGCCCTCACCGAGGACCGGCTGCAGGCGTTGCTCGACCAGGCATCCACCGGTCGACCTACGGCCGTTGGCATGAGCTGCGCGTCAGCCCCGACGCACTGGCCGCCTTCCTCGACATCACCACTGACTGGATCGAGCAATGCTTGGCCGATGGAGAGCCCGCCAAACGTAAGCACGAACGCTTTGTCCCACCCATGGAGCACAATCTTTGGTACGCCCCACCACGTACGGGCACGCGCGGACATCAACTAGCCGTGGCCCGAAAACCCAACTGGTACAAGGAGTAGCGATGGATCAGAGCGAAGCATCGAATGGAGGGAGTCTTCTTGGCAGTGACGCGACCGAGGGACGAGGTGCTCAGCAATCAGTGTTCTCATTTCGTGCCGAGTTTCCCGCAGACGTAGACGAGTTCTACGCAGCCTGTGCGGAGGCAGGGATCGTCACGACCGCTCCGTCCAAGCGGGAGCTTCAGGCGGGCTTCGCCGACGTGGCGGTCGAGTTCCGATCCGCAAGTGAGGTCACCGTCGACGACCTGCGCGCCGCCGCGAGTGATGTTCCTGACCTGCATGTCATTCTCGAAACGCTGCGACCTGTCCCATTGGCCGAAAATTCGCTTGAACGACAAGAATTCACGCGACAGGCAGCGGGCGATACGGCGTCGGCGCAAGGCGAAGCAGCACTCAGCCCGGACCAGCGTCGTTGGATCGAAGAGCACGTGCCTTCGCGCTCGGCGCCGCGCAACGGCTACGGACTAGAGCTGTAGAGGGGAGCACTCGATGGCACTCAGCGCCGTTCCGGGTGAAGGCAGCCAACCCGTCGTCGTCGACCATCGATCAAGCCGCGCTGTCCGTCGTACTTCTTCACTTCGACAGCGAATTCGTCACCGGCCGGCGGGCGTGCGAGAGTGGCCGCCATCAGGCGCCCGGGCCTGCCGACGCCGGCCCGTTCTGCCATTCGCGTCCACCTCAGCGAGGTACGAGGCTTACGCAGGCACCCGCTCAACGCGCCCCAACGGCACGCGCTCGCGCCGCCATGCCAGGTGCTGGTGCTGCATGGCGATCCGGGTGTCGGCAAGTCGACGCTGATGCAACCACCCTGAGGCGTCAGCTCCCTTCGGCAGCCGCATCGGTGGTCGCAGTCGACTTGGCGTCACCGACCCAAGACAACTTGGTCCATTCAGCGAAACCATGCCGGAGGGACAGTCACTTCCCTTGCGCGCCCAAATGGTGGATACCCGGATCGACCATCGATAGGCGCCGACCGAGTCGTTCCGAGCGGCGCGAGTCCCCGCCGGGGGAGTGGCGCTTGGTGTATTCGATCCTGAACCTCCGGTGGCCGCAACCATATGGTGAACCGTCCCGCGTTTGATGCGCACCTCCTTTCTTGGGAAGGTGCATTTCATGCCGAGCAAGTACGACCCGGAGACGCGGGCCAAGGCCGTCCGTCTGGTGCTGGAGCACCGCGACGACTATCCGAGCGAGTGGGCGGCGATCACGGCGGTGTCCAAGCGGCTGGGGATGAACGCCGAGACGCTGCGGAACTGGATCCGCAAACAGCAGGTCGACGACGGGCAGCGTGACGGGGTCACCACCGAGGCCGCCGCGGAGATCCGGGCGTTGAAACGGCGCAATGCCGAGCTGGAGCAGACCATCGAAATCCTCAAGGCGGCAACGTCTTTCTTCGTGCGGGAGAGCGACCCGCGCAACCGCCGCTGACCAGTTCGGTCTGCGCGTTCATCGCCGAGCACAGGGACCGCTTCGGGGTCGCTCCGATCTGCCGCGTGCTCACCGAGCACGGCGTCCAGATCGCCCCGCGCACGTTCTACGCCTGGGCGGTGCGGGCGCCCTCGAAGCGGGCCTTGTGGGACGCCGCCATCACCGAGGTCCTGGCCGGCTACTACGAGCCCGACGAGGATGGCCGCCGCAAGCCGGAGTCGTTGTACGGGTCGGTGAAGATGTGGGCTCATCTGCAGCGTCGAGGGCATCCCGGTGGCCAAGTCCACCGTGGAGCGGCTGATGCGCCGCAACGGCTGGCAGGGCGTGCGCCGGCAGAAGTCGGTGCGCACCACGATCGCCGACCCGACTGCCGAGCGGGCACCGGACCTGGTGGACCGCCAGTTCCGGGTGCCCACACCCAATGCGTTGGTCGTCGCCGACTTCACCTACGTCAAACTCGTCACCGGGGTGTTCGTCTACGTCGCGTTCGTCATCGACGCCTACGCCGGGGCGATCATCGGCTGGGAAGCCGCAGCGCGAAGCAGACCCGGTTCGTGGAGTCCGCGATCCGCCAAGCCGCTGCACTGCGTGCCCGGCAAGGCCACCGGATCGACGGCGCAATCCACCACTCGGATGCCGGATCTCAATACACTGCAATATATTTCGGTGAAACACTGTCCCTGTCTGGTCTGCGACCCTCGATCGGAAGTGTCGGCGATGCCTACGATAACGCGCTCGCCGAGACGACCATCGGGCTCTACAAGAACGAGTGCATTCGTGCCGACTCACCGTTTCGACGCGGCCCGCTGCGCAACCTTGCCGACGTCGAACTCATCACCGCCGACTACGTCGCCTGGTACAACCAGCAGCGCCTCATGCACCGCCTCGGACGCATCCCACCCGCCGAAGCAGAAGCCGAATACTACGATCAATTGGACGCCAGCCAACCGGCCGGCTCACAGAACCCCGAGTGTGCATGAAACTCGGGATGGTTCATGGCCACATCTGACGTGCGGTCGAGCCGTCACGGGCCCGGGCGACACCCAATATCGCTGGGCATCAACACGCCTGCCGTGCCGATCCGTGATCAACGTTTGGGACTCCGGCGCCTTGATAAGCAGCCGGTGTTATTGTCCGGTCCCAATTCTTTTGGCGGCTATATGCGGGGAACCGCCAGAAATAATGCACCGCCGAGGCGCATATCTGTGTCGAAGAAGTTGACGGTTCTGATTTTGTTGCCGTCTCGGAGAGTCCCCGAAGATGCCGCGGACGGCTCAATTGCAGCAGTACACAGCCCCCACCTCCGACCTCGGTGACGGGTCGAACCGTCGCGAACGTCGGCGAGCGGAACGGCTCGGGCTCGCATTGTCAGCCGCTCCAACACATTGCCGAATAAGCCTTGAGGGTTGAGGTCTTGGGTGAAGGTGCGACGATGTGTGGATCATGGTTCTGATCGACCGTGGCGCCGAACGCAGACTGCTCGATGGGGTGCTGCGAGATGTGGGGTCGGGTCACAGCCGGGTGCTGGTGCTCCACGGCGACCCGGGTGTGGGCAAGTCGGCGTTGCTGGCATATCTGGCTGGGCAAGCATCGGGCTGCCGTTTGGTCCGCGCCGCCGGGGTCGAATCCGAGATGGAGCTCGCCTACGCCGCGCTGCAGCAGTTGTGCGCACCGATGCTGGGTCACCTCAATCATCTCCCGCCGCCGCAGCGGGACGCTCTGGGGACGGCGTTCGGGCTGAGCGCCGGGCCGGCACCGGATCGGTTTCTGATCGGGTTGGCCGTGTTGAGCCTGTTATCCGATGTCGCCGACGAGCAACCCCTGCTGTGTCTGGTCGATGACATGCAGTGGCTGGACCGCGCCTCGGCGCAAGCCCTGGCGTTTGTCGGCCGCCGGCTCGTCGCCGAATCGGTGGCGTTGATCGTGGCGAGCCGTGTCGTCGACCCCGACATGGCCGCCCTGCCGGGAATGCACGTAGAGGGCTTGCGGGAGGCCGATGCGCGGGCACTGTTGGATACCGTGCTGACCACGCCGGTCGACGAGCGGGTGCGCGACCAGTTCGTCGCCGAGACGGGCGGTAATCCGTTGGCGTTGCTGGAGTTACCGCGTCGTCTGAGTGTGCATGAATTGGCCGGCGGGTTCGGACTACCAGGGTCTGCGCCACTGTCGGCGGCGGTGGAGGAAAGCTTCCGCCGTGGGGTGCAGGCCGTACCCGCGCAGACCCGCCGGCTGCTGCTGCTGGCGGCGGCCGAGCCGCTGGGTGATCCGGTCTTGTTGTGGCGGGCGGCCGCAACGTTGGGTATCGGCGCCGACGCCGCGGCACCGGCAGCCGCAGTGGGGTTGGCCGACTTCGGTGTTCGGGTGCGGTTTCGCCATCCGCTGGCGCGTTCGGCGGTGTATCGGTCTGCATCTGTTCGGGAAAGACAGCTGGCGCATCGTGCGCTGGCTGAGGCGACTGATCCGGACCGCGACGCCGATCGGCGTGCGTGGCACCGGGCCCAGGCGACCGAGGGACCCGATGAGGAGGTCGCCGCCGAGCTTGAGCGCTCGGCGGCCCGCGCGCGGGCGCGCGGCGGTTTCGCTGCGGCCGCCGCGTTTCTCGAGCGGGCAACGATGCTCACGCTGGATTCGGGCCTGCGGGCTGAGCGGGCGCTGGCGGCCGCGTCGGCCACGGTACAAGCGGGCGCGTTCGACGCTGCGCTGGATCTGCTGGCCGTGGCCGAGGGCGGCCCGCTCACCGATTTCCAGCGTGGCCGCACTGATCTCATTCGGGCCCAGCTCGCCTACGTCATCGGCCGAGCTGGCGATGCTCCGGCGCTGCTGCTCAAGGCGGCTCAACGGCTGGAGACCATCGATGCCGCGCTGGCCCGTGCGACCTATCTGGAGGCGCTCACGGCGGGAGTTATCGCCGGCCGACTCGCCGTCGGTGGCATCCTCGACATAGCGCGCGCCGCCCAGGCGGCGCCGCGCCCATCGACGCTGCGGCTACCCGACCTTCTCCTCGATGGCCTCGCGGCGTATGCCACCGACGGATACGGGGCGGCGCTGCCATCTTGCGCCGTGCGATGAGCACCGCCCGCGGTGCCTCGTCAGATGAACAGCTTCGCTGCCTGTACCAGATGGGTGTCGCCGCGAGGCGCCTCTGGGATGACGAAAGCTGGGAGGTGCTCACGGCGCGCCATCTCGAGGTGGCGCGCGCCGCCGGCGCGCTGGCTGAGCTGCCGCTGGCCCTCGGTGCGCGCGCGTATATGCACGTGTTTGCCGGCGAGCTGACCGCCGCAGGATCGCTGAACCAGGAACTGCAGACGGTGACAGACGAGCTGCAGATGGTGACTGAGGCCATCGGCAGCCGCCTCTACCAATATGTTGCTTACGTTGCCCACATGCTCGCTGCATTTCGCGGCGACCAAACGGCGGCAGCCCAGCTGTCCGAGGTCACAACCAAGGGTGCGACGACTCGAGGAGAAGGCGGCGGGCTAACACGGGTCGAGACGATGAATGCGATGTTGAACAACGGCCTGGGCCGCTACGGTGACGCCGTCGCCGTGGCGCAACGCGCCGCCGAACAGACCGGGTTTGGCGAGATATCGCACTGGGCCGCCGCCGAGCTCGTCGAAGCCGCGATACGTAGCGGTGCCACGGACATCGCAGCTGATGCCCTGCGCCGGCTGATGGAGACGACCAGTGCCTGTGGCACCGATTGGGCGCTGGGCGTCGAGGCCCGTTCGCGTGCGCTGCTCATGGAGGGCGCCGAGGCCGAGCGTTGGTATTGCGAGGCGATCGAGCGGCTTGGTCGGACGCGTGTGCGCACACAACTTGCCCGCGCCCACCTTGTCTATGGCGAATGGCTGCGCCGCCAGCCCCGCCGGATTGAGGCGCGGACGCAGTTGCGCATCGCACACGACATGTTCGAAACCATGGGTATGGAAGCGTTCGCCGAGCGAGCCCGGCGTGAGTTACGGGCCACCGGGGAGACCGCGCGCAAGCGCACCACCGTCACCGGGCCGCTGCTGACACCCCAAGAAGAACAGATCGCCCGGTTGGCCGGCGAAGGCTTGACCAACCCCGATATCGGCGCGCGCCTGTTCGTCAGTGCCAAGACCGTCCAGTACCACCTGGGCAAGGTGTACACCAAGCTCGACATCAGCTCACGCAGCCAGCTTCCTCAAGTGCTGCCCCGCTGATGCCACCTGGAGGCGTTAGCTCCGAATCAGCTCGCCGCATAACCTCCCACGTAGGCGGATAGCCAACGAAAGGAAGGCCGGTGGTCGATCGCTGACCGCGTGGCCGGGCGTCCGGGTAGGGCCGCAAGCCGCCAGATCGACTGACGCTCGGCGGACAAACTGGCCAGATGTTCTACTCGTCGCAACCCGCGCGGTATCCACCGGCGGGGGAGCGGCCAATATCGTTGCGGTCCGCCGCTCCCAACATCGTGGAACCAACGATGGGGGCCGTCGCAGTCACAGAGATGAACTGCGACCGCCAGATCCACTGAGAAACCACGACCAATCCGAAGCCCGCCAGATTCAACAGCTTCTGGTCACTCGCACAAGCCCGCGTGGTCATCAGCGACTGGAAACGGGACTATAACCACGACCGCCCCCACTCGTCCCTGGGGTACCTACCGCCGGCGCGTTACGCAGCCATCTGTATCCACCGATGAACGACTTTCGATTGCCGTGGACCAGTTTACGGGTCGGGCTCCTGGCGAGTTTGCGGACGACACCTCGTCATGTGAGTCGCTTAGTCGTAGACGGTGACGCATGGTTCGATGCCCGAGCAATACGGATTTATGGTGCTGGGCTGTAGAGCCTTGCGCGGTAACCCTCATAGGTACGGGTGCCGGCCAGTTGCCACATGATCCTTGCGGCCGACGGGACACCGGCAAGGAAGCGGTGCTTGTCTTCGTTGGACACCCCTTCGAGCATGCAACCCGCGAAGACCAGTCCCAATCTGGGATGAGTTCGCAGAATCGACGCACCACGCGCGGTTGCCTTCTTCCATTCGGGGGCGGTGATGTACTCCTCGATCAACGGAACGACGTCGCGTTCCTCGTCGTCAAGGTGCACGTCGACAAGTCCGATCAATTCATCGACGGCGGTGCGCAGCCGCTCCGCCGCCGACGGCGCACCCGTTTTCGCCCATTCCGAGCCCGTGGCTTTTGCGGTGTCGATGCCTGCCGCGATGGCGCGGTGTTCGTCCTCCATGCGGCAGATGTCGTGGTCACCTACCGGCGCTCGGGCATGCAGCTTCGGCCAGATCAGGTCGTCTTCGGCTGCATGATGGTGATGCAGCAGGACACCGATGAAGCTCAGATGCGCGTTGACGACCGCAGCGCGTTTCGCATCCTCGGCATGGACGCTATTGATCAGTGCCGGAACACCGTGTAATTCGTTGCGGAAGGCGCGATGCACCATCGCCATTTCGAACGCGGCGGTCGATGTCATCCCATACTCCTTCGTCGAGGCTCGGCAACGCGTGCAGATCTCGGGGAACCAATGGTGCGGCTGGACTTAGGATCCGGAGGTTGAGACGCCGTGGCGGTTTCGGCGGCGCTGAACGCCGATTCCACGATCGCAACGAGGTCCCCGTGGTCTGTCTGTGCCCAGGCTTCCAATGCAGCTACGAACACGGCAACGGCGACCCTCGCGTGGACGGCCAGCACAAAATCCCCTTGGGCTTGACCGTTGCGTCGTGTGAGGGACCGCACGAACAGATCGCGAGTCTCGTCCATGGCGATCAACTGGAGGGCTCGCAGCTGGGGTGTACTCATCATGAGACGAACACGCGTGAGAATCCTATGGCGGTCCGTCGGCAGGATCGCCGCCATACTGGTGGATAAAGCGGCGCCTATTGCCGCCAATGGTGACTCGTGCGGTGGTCGGTCGACGATGAGTTCCTCGATCATCGGGTCGTACTCACGTGTCTGGACGACGTTTTCCTTACGGGGGAAATAGCGGAAGAACGTCATGTGCGAGACGCCCGCGGCCGCGGCGATGTCTTCGACTGTTGTGTTGTCGTATCCATTTTCGGCGAACAGGCGTAGCGCGTGTTCCTGGATCGACCTGCGGGTGGCCGCTTTCTTACGGCTGCGCCAGTCGTCGTTCGTCACCGCGCCGACACCGCACTGACGGAACTCGGACGTCCCAAAGCGGTATCGAGCCATAGCTCGAGCAGACGGGGGTCGCGCCCGCGCCAGGCGAGATGGCCATCTGGCCGCACCAGAAGGGCATCGTCATCCCCGGGTAGGACCGCAACGTCACCGAGTCGAGCCTTCGCGACCGTACCCAGCGCATCTCGGCCAAGCAGCGCCCACCCGGGCCCAAGCACGGTGAACAGCCGCACCACATCCCCGTTCTCACGGGTAAATTCGGCGTCCGGCACCCTGTCACCCGGACGAAGTCCTGGTGAGCGCATACCGCGTGCGCGCAGTCGACGCGTGCTGCCGAGCGGCCCCTTGCGATAGGTCACCGACAACTGCGAGGCCTTGTCCGCGATATGCCGCTGCACCCATCGCCGGCTCAGAATCGGCACCATGGCGTGATCACGAATCAGCCGCGTCATGAGCCCGGTGCCCGCCAGGATGTCGGTGACGTCGGCAGTGTTGGACAGCACTTCCGCCGCGATCGGACGCCGTTCGGCCTCATAGCTATCGAGCAAGTCTTCGTGTGCGCGTCCGTTCATGACGAGGGCGAGTTTCCAGGCGAGGTTCTCGGCGTCACCGATTCCGGTGTTCAATCCCTGAGCGCCCACGGGACTGTGGATGTGGGCGGCGTCCCCGATCAACAACAGTCTGCCCCGCCGGTAGCTGTCGGCCAGCCGGCGATGTATCCGAAACGACGACGCCCACACAGCAGATCGGACGACACCCCCGGCGTGCTGCGCCAAGCCGGCCGCGAGCTGGTCGAGGATCTCCTGGGACGTCAGGTCGGCGTGATCGCCTCCGGGCGCCGGAGCCATCAGCCGCCACAGGTCGTCGCCCGGCAACGGAAAGGCCCCCAGCAGACCCGTCGGACCGGCGAAGAACACCACAGCGTCTCGTGGGCTGTCGAGGTCGGCACACACATCGGCGATGAGGAGCCGTTCGACGCGCGGTACACCCGCGAAATCGATGCCGGCGGCCTTGCGCACCACGCTATGTGCGCCATCGGCGCCGACCACCCAATCGGCGCGGATGACCGTCCCGTCGGCGAGTCGCACCGAGGCCTGCTCACCGGTGTCGTCGACACTCACAACACGCTGGTTCCACTCCACGGTTCCACCAGCTGCGGTGAGGCGGTTCCGCAGCGACGCTTCGATGTCGGCCTGCGAGATGATCAACGGATAGGCAGGCCCTGACCGACTGGCGTTGATCCACGACAACTCCGCCAGGTTCCGACCGTCGATCCGAAATATCGAGCGCGACAAGGGCACAGCGCTCTCCCTCAGGTTTCCGATGACACCGATTCGATCGAGAACCTCAATGCCGCGCGGCTGCAAACCCAACGCTCGTGACGTGGTCACCGGAGCCGGTGCGGCATCGAGCGTCCGAACGTCCACGCCGGCCGCGCAGAGCGCCGATGAAGCCACCAAGCCACTAGGGCCCGCGCCGACCACCACCACCCCCGCAGATCCTAAGACCCTCGACATGTTATGACGCTAACATGTTAGTAGACTAACTGCAAGACGAGCCGTGCCGTGCAGAAAAGCCACTATCGCGCTGGTTCCTATGGATTGACCGAGCAGAAGCAGGTCCGACGATTCGGCGAGCTGAAGACTCCTCTCAGCCAGTCCCTGGTCCGCTACGCTTCCTCCGCAGCATCAATCACGACTCTCATTAGTCGCGGACCAGTTGCCGGGGTCCAGCCAACAGCGTTACAACATTTCGTTCCCGCTAGTGTTTTACGTTCGCGCGGGCGGCGTCCAGTGACCGGCGGAGCTTGCTGTTCTCGATGTCAGCATTGCGCAGGTTCCCGTTGAGGGTCACTACGAGGCGACGCAGTTCTGCGATCTTCTCAGCAAGGTGGCTGCCCTCTGGGTCGTAAAGCTGTCGGCGTCGGCCCGGCTGCCGGCGGCGGTGTCGGCGACGCCGATGATGGTGCGGTGGCTGTCGCCGGTGATCTCCAGTGTCCAGGTGCTCATGGGTTTCATCTTCACCGCGCGGGATGACCTCTGGGGGCACCGGACTCATCGCCTGTGGATGAATCCGGTCCCCTGCGTGGGGTTGTGCATTAGGCTGCATCGCTGCTGGGTCGGCACGTAGTCAAGGGTTTCGATCCAGGGGTGGCCGGGGTGGATTTGAGATAGCCAGCTGCGAAGTCGGGTTCTTCTGGTCAGGTCCATTGCTGGCAGCACATTGCGGAAGTCGGTTTGGTCCTTCTGGCGTAGATGTTTGGCCTTGAATAGCAATGCCACCTCGGGAATGACATATGGGATACCCTCTTCGCTGCGAAGGATGAGTTCGTCGTAGGGCAGCGTGATCGATGTGTCGCGTCGGCAGACCCAACGGCCCTCGTTGGTTGGTTCACGGAACACGTCGAGGCGGTGAATCCCAGTTGCAGGTTCCCGGAGCCAAGTTTGAAAGTGATTGGCGCGTTGTTGGGGGAACGGCCAGACTCGGCCGTCGCCGACGACATCCCACTCGAAATCAGGAAAAGCATCCTTAATTTCGTCGAATCGTGCTGCTGGCACTGCGATTTCAATGTCGTCATGCTCACGGGTTGCGGCCTCGGTGAACAGATTCAGCGCCCACACTGCTGTGACGCACCACGGCGCAGCGACGTTGGAGAGTCGGCGTGAAACCGCGGTCGGGGTCCACGCACTCCAAAGCCCACTGATCTCAGCTGGGGAGAGTTCTCGCCCGCTCATGGGTTAGTCGCAGCGCGCTGCGGTCGGCTTGTGAACACTTCGGCTGCGATGACGTTGGTAATCAGCGAGGACATGCCCCATTGTCTCTCACCGAGGTCAGCGGCGAGAATAGTTGGCCGAGTGGCTCGATCTCTTAGCGGATCGGGCGGGCACCTAAACCCAACCGGCGGCGCCAATCTCGGGCGCCCACGAACCTGCCCGCTGCCGTCACAAGCTTGCCCTTCCTGCGGCTGTAGGGGTACCAGTTCGGTTCCTTCTTCATGGTGATCCGTTCGGCCACAATGCTTTTGGCTCGGCAGTACTTCCGGATTCCGTCGGCGCCGCCCGAACGGGAACCAACGCCCGAGTCATTCCAGCCCCCAAATGGAACCCCGAACTGGGTGATGCCCACGATCACGTTGTTGAGGGTCACCGTTCCGGTGTTCATCTGACGGGCCAAGGCCATCGCCTTGGCCTTGTCCCGTGTCCAGATGCTGCCGGCCAGCCCAAGCCTGGAATCGTTGGCCTTCTCGATCGCCTCGGCGGCATCGCGCACCTTCATCACCGGCAATGTTGGGCCGAAAGTCTCCTCGCGCATGCAGTCCATGCCGTGGTCGACATCGACCAGCACCGTCGGGCTCATAGAAAAAGCCTTATCTCGTGCCTTCCCGCCGGTGAGCACCTTGGCGCCCTTGCTCACCGCGTCCTCGACATGGCGGGACACGATGGCCCGCTGCTGCTCGGTCGCCATCGATCCGACATCGCAGGAATAGTCGTGCTTGGTGTCCATCCCGAGACGCAGCTGCCGAGGTCTTGGCTACAAGCTTCTGCACGAACTCGTCGTAGACGGGCTCCTCGACATACAGGCGCTCTACCGATATGCAGGCTTGGCCGGTGAGGGCGAATCCGCCCAATACCGCGCCGTCGACGGCCCGGTCGATGTCGGCGTCGGCGCAGACGATCATGGCGTCCTTGCCCCCGAGTTCCAGGCTGTAGGGGATCAGGCGCTGCGCGGCCGCGGTGGCGATGCGGTGTCCCGTGTTGACCGATCCGGTGAACATGACGTAGTCGACGACGTCGACCAAGGCGGCGCCGGTCTCCCCGAGACCATTGACCACGTCGAGTACGGCGGGGGCACCGATCTCCTTCCAGCCGTCGACCGCGGCCTGCCATGCCAGCGGCGCGAACTCCGACGGTTTGGACAGCACCGCGGACCCGGCCATCAGCGCCGCCGGGATATCCAGCAGCGGCCCCGCCAACGGGCCATTCCAGGGCGTGATGACCCCGACGAGCTGGTACGGCTCATAGACGACGGTCAGCTTTTTCGCGGCGTTCGCGGCTCCCCACGGGCGCACCGACTCGTCGGCCAAGAATTCGGCGGCGTTGTCAATCCAATAGTTGATGATCTGTGGCCCCAACAGCATCTCGGTCGAGGTATCACCCCAGGACTTGCCGCCTTCGAGTTGCACCAGGGTGAGCAGTTCGTCGGCGTGGTCAAGCATCCAGTCGCGCCACTTGCCCAACAATCTGGCGCGCCCCTCGAATCCCATGGCCTGCCACGCGGGCTGGGCGGCGCGCAGCCGGGCCGCAACCGCCTCCACCTCCGCGGCGGATGTCACCGCCACCCTGCCGACCACCTCACCGGTGGCGGGGCACTTGACCACGATGTCGGTGCGGATATCGCTTGTTGCCGTTTGCATTCACCGACGTTACTGCGTGTTTTGGCCGCGAGTCAGGCTGTTTGACGAACTCGCAGAATTGCAGCCATAGCGTCGGCAAGTCGGGTTACGGGAGGGGTACCGGCCTCGGAGCCGAACCGCGCTCGACGGCCTTTCCGCTGGTCAGATTGGAGCCGATGACGGAGCGGGCGACGGGAATCGAACCCGCGCAGCAAGATCGTGCCTAAGCCCGACCGATACACCGCCCCGCCATCACCAGATACACACCCCCCCAGATAACTCTGTTCCCCACGGGGATTTCAGAGACTGACTCCATCGACCGAAACAGTGGGGTACACCCCGATTACCCCTACAGATAAGAGTCGCGGAGTTCACATTTAGATGACGCGGCTCAAGGCGCTGTTGCTTGGCCTACCGCAATATCGGCGAGCCGGCGCGAAGCGCTTCGGCGAGGCTGGGGTTGGGCCGAAAAGGTCACTCGGCCTGTGCAGTTCGGCGCGGGTGTGGGTTGAGCGGGTCGGGGCCTTGCCGGTCATGCTTGGCCACCCAGCTAACGGTTAAAAGGTGAGGGGCTACGGAAGGTGGCCGCCGTCAGGCGGCCAGTCGCGCCGTGAGGCGCGGTCGTTGGGCTACCGGAAGAAAAAGGGGGTCCGCCCGACCTGGTGGCCGGGCGGACCCCGTTGGGTGTGGCGTGGTGTTACCCGCTGGTGTGGTGTGGGGTTGGCGGGTGATCGATGCCGAGGCCGGCGTCGTTGATCCGCTTGCGGATGGCGGGCAGGCTGATCCAGCGGTCGATGCCGTGGTTCTCGGCGTGCAACAGGGCCCAGTCCTCCCTCCTTCGAGAGCGGCGTCGATGGCGGCTTCCTCGACGTCTGGGCGGCTGATGGCGATCTCGTCGAGGTTGTCGGGGCGGTAGTCGGCGATGGTGGCCAGAGTTGGCCGGTGCCGTCGAACGTGCGGGGATCGCCGGCGGGGGCGAAGTTCATGCGGAATCTGAGTTGCCGGGGTCGGCCGTCGTCATCGACGAAGGTCCAGGACAGTGCGTAGTCCTTGTCAACCATGGTGGGTGTCCTTCCATCCGGATCAAGGTCACACCCGGGTACAGATGACCCTACCGGGATCAGATGTTCGAGCTGAATCTCCGGGTGCCGGGCGAGCACATGGCCCTCAATGCGCTCGGCGCGTTCCTAGCCGCCGTGGCGATCGGAGCCGCACCCGGCGACATCGTTGCTGGGTTGCTGCCTAAGGCGGCGTGCGGTGCGATCGCGTTGATCGCGATGCCGCGTTCAGCCAATTCCGGCGCCAGGTTGAGCACCATCGCCGAGACGGCCGCTTTGGTGGCCGCATACAGGGTGTGCTGGTAGATGCTGATGCGGGCGCTGATGGAGGACGTGAGCAGTATCCTCCGCCGTCCGTCATCGCGGCAGCAAGCTGCTTGGGTGGCAAACAGCTGGCCAGCGACGTTGATATGGAACACTCCGTCGAAATCCGTTGGGCCGATGGACCCTAAGCGCCGAAGTACTCAACACCAGCGTTGTAGCCCATATATCTTGCCCACCGAATTCCGCAGCGGTCTGCTGCACCAACTCTTGAATCTGTGCGCGATCCGACATGGTTGGGCATGCCCGAAGGTGGGACGCGGCATGATGAAGAGGCGATCCTCATCCGCCTGTGTCCGGTCTCCCTCTGGTGTCCGTGTGGCGGGCTGCTTCTTGGGCGAGCTGCATGCGGGAGGTGAGGCCGAGTTTGGTGTAGACGTGCGTGAGGTGGGTTTGCACGGTGCGTGGTGAGACGAAAAGCCGCGTGGCGATGTCTTTGTTGGCCGAGCCCCTCGCTGACCAGCCGGACCACGTCGCGCTCGGTCGGGGTGAGCGACGCCCAGCCGCTGGTGGGCCGTTTGCGTTCGCCGCGGCCGCGCTGGGCGTAGGCGATCGCTTCCTCGGTGGACAGCGCCGCGCCCTCGGCCCATGCCGCCGTCAAAGTCCTCCTCGCCCATCGCATCTCGAGCGCGGCAACCGAGGCTTCGTAGCCGGCGTCGTAGATCTTGAAGCGGACCGCGCCCGATGCGTTGCCGGATGGCGTCTGCCGCGCCGAAGAGCCGGGCCGCTTCGCGGTGACTGCCGGCCTCGGCGGCCAGGTCGGCGAGGCACTCGAGGATGTCGGGAATGCGCAGGTGTGCCTCGATGTCGGCGGCACACGCGAGCGCGTCGTGGGCGTCGCGCTCGGCCTGTCCGGCTCGCCCTGCGCGATCGCCACGCGAGCGCGGGTCAGTCAGCGCCGACCGACAGGTGGCAGCCCGGTCGTCACCGACGACGGCGTCGTCGGCCCAGCGGCGGGCCGCGACCAGATCCCCGCGCGCCAGTGCGGCCTGCGCGACCATCGCGTGCTGTTGGCTGCGCGGTACTCGGGCATGGACACTCATGTCGCTGCCCGGCCGCCTCGCTCGCGTCCTGCAGCCGCCGCAACATCGCCGGCGGCCAGGGCCGCGATCGCCAACGCCACGTAGCCGATGCCCGCGGCGAACCCGCCCAGCTCCGCGGCGGCCTCGATGGCCGCGTCGGCCGCGGCCCGGGCCGCGCTCGTGTCACCTGGTACGCCAGCGCATGGCCCAGGCTGCGCAGAGGCTTGCGACCTGACGAGTCGCATCGTGAGCCGCCTCGGCCTCGGCCACCAGCTCGCGCGAATTGTGCGACGGCCCCGGCCAGATCGCCCTGCATCATCTGTGCCACGCCGAGGCACCAGCGGCACAGACGCGAGTCGAACCGGTCACCGATCGCCTCGGCGAGGTCGCGTCCTTCCTCGGCGGCCGCGCGCGCCGCGATCGGGTCACCGGCGACGATCGCCGCCGTGCGCCTGCCAGCCGAGGATCTGGCTCAGCCTCCACCGGTCGCCGAGTGCGCGGGCCAGGCCGATCGCCTCGGCGAAGTACGGCCGGGCCACCTCGGCGGTTGTATGGCACGGCGATGCAGCCGCAGGCGGTCAGCGCGCGGGCCAGCAGCGCCGGGTCGTCGAGTTCGCGGGCGATCGCCAGGGCCTGTGCGGCCTGATCCAGGCTGTCGGTGGCGACCACCGATGCGTCGAGCACGGCCTTGTCGGCGAGCGCCCGCGCGCGCACCGCGGGCGCCACCTCGGCGTGCTGCGCGTCGTCGTCGGCGAGGGCGGCGTCGAACCAGGCCAGCCCTTCCTGGAGGCGGCCCCGCGCGCAGCCACAGCGGCTGCAGCGACGACGCCAGCGCCAACGCGAGCTCGATGTCGGCGTGTTCGCGGCTCCACGCGAACGCGGCGCGCAGGTTGTCGATCTCGGTTTCGGCCTGCTCGATGCGCCGCTCGTAGTCGGTGCGCGCCGGCGCGTCGAGCAGGGCCGCCATCGCCGTGTAGTGGTCGCGGTGACGCGACGCGCACAGCGTCGGCCTCGCCGGACTCGCCGAGCTTTTCCAGCGCGTACTGGCGCACCGTCTCCAGCAGCCGGTATCGCGTTCGGCCGCTGGTGTTTTCGGCCACCACCAGCGACTTGTCGACGAGCAGGGTGAGCTGATCGAGCACCTGGTAGCGCTCGCACGTCGTCGCCGCCGGCGACCGCCTGGGCGGCGTCGAGGTCGAAGCCACCCAGGAACACCGCCAGCCGGCGGAACAGGATCCGCTCGGGCTCGGTCAGCAGCGCGTGCGACCAGTCCACCGAGGCGCGCAGCGTCTGCTGGCGGCGCACCGCCGTGCGCGCACCGCCGGTCAACAGCCGGAAGCGGTCATGCAGGCTGTCGAGGATCTCGGCCAGCGACAAGGCGCGCACCCGCGCCGCCGCGAGTTCGATCGCCAGCGGCATGCCGTCGAGGCGTCGGCAGATCTCGGTCACGGCGGCGGCGTTGTCGTCGGTGACGGTGAAGTCGGGCCGGGCCAGGCGGGCGCGGTCGGTGAACAACTCGATGGCTTCGTCGGCCAGCGACAGCGATGGCACCCGCCACGTCGACTTCACCGGTCACCCCGAGCGGCTCACGACTCGTCGCGAGCACCGTCAGCCTCGGCGCAGGCACCCAGCAGAGCCACGACCAGCGCGGCGCTCGCGTCGAGCAGGTGCTCGCAGTTGTCCAGCACCACCAGCATGTGACGGTCGCGGATGAACCGCAGCAGCGTGTCCATCGTGGAGCGGCCCGGCTGGTCGGGCAGGCCCAGCGCGCGCGCCACCGTGACCGGCACGACGCTCGGGATCGGTGATCGGCGCCAGATCGACATACCACACCCCGTCGCCGAACTCGCCCGCGATCTGGGCGGCGACCTGCACGGCCAGCCGGGTCTTGCCCACCCCGCCCGCGCCGGTCAGGGTGACCAGCCGGTTGTCGGCCAGCAGTCGCCGCACCTCGGTCATCTCGCGCGCCGCGCCCGACGAAACTCGTCAGCTGCACCGGAAGATGCTGCGGCAACAACGGTATTCGGACGTCCGCAGCGGCGGGAACTCGTTGTGCAGGTCGGGATGGCACAGCTGCACCACCCGCTCGGGGCGCGGCAGGTCCCGCAGCGGGTGGGTGCCCAGGTCGGTCAGCCACGCGCCGTCGGGCAGCAGGTCGACCACCAAATCGCTCGGTGGTGCCGGACAACACGGTTTGACCGCCATGCGCCAGATCGCGCAGCCGCGCGGTGCGGTTGATGGTCGGAGCCGATGTAGTTGCCCTCGTCGCGCAGCTGCACCTCGCCGGTGTGCACTCCGATCCGCAGCCGGATCGGCGCCAGCGGCGCCCGCTGCAACTCCAGCGCGCACGCCACCGCATCGGCTGGCGCGGGCGAACGCGACCACGAAGCTGTCGCCCTCGCCCTGCTCGACCGGGCGCACCCCGTGATGGGCGGCGACGAGGTCGGCCAGCGTGCCGATCCAGGCGCGCGACCGCGGCCGTCATCTCCTCGGGCGGGTCTCCCACAACCGCGTCGAGCCCTCGACGTCGGCCGAGCAGCAACGTCACCGTTCCGGTCGGCAACAGCCCGCTCACGCCCAGGTCGCTCCAGTTCAACGGCGGCGTCTCCACGCGTGGGTCGATCTCGCTCATGCTAGCCAGCGCATCGGTCAGTCGCGGGCTGCTAAACATCGCGGCACACGCGTAACGCGCAGATTGCCCCGATGCCAACCACGACAGTCATCTACGCGCATTGGCCGATGATGTAGGCAGCCGGCAACGAGAGTCGGACTGCTTGATCTCTAGAGCAACACCGAGACGAGGAGATGCGCTGTCAATGGCTGAGACGAAGCAAGCGCACCGGCCGACGTTGCCGAGCTCGCGCCGGCGCCGAAAAATCCGTTGCCCTATCGGCAACAGCTCAGGGCGATCAAGGCGTTTCACACTGGTCCAAGAGATCCTTCGCGACGCCGGCGGACCCGTCGACGCGATTGAAGTCGGCCCCGACGTGGCTGCTGCCGGAGTTCGTGATCGCCGCGTCACCGCAGGGGCCCGCGACATCTCGGCCGCACCGGCAACATCCGCCGAGCGCGAGCTCCGCCCACGACGAGGACGCTACCTGCTCGGGGCGAGCCTGTTGGATTGCAACACGACCCCTGGTTGCCCCGTCGGCGCGCCCTGCAGCCGTCGTTCACCAAACAGAACGTCGCGCCTTCGGCGGGCACATGGCCCGGCGGCGACACGGTCGCCGCGAGCTGGCGCGACGGCGCGACAGTGGACCTCGATGCCGAGTGCCGCCGACTCACGCTGCGGGCACTGGGCCGCTCGGTGTCTCGGGATCGATCTCGACAAGCGCGCCGACGCGATCGCCGAACCCGCTGCGACACCGCCCTCGGCTATGTCGCCGCGCGGGTGACTCGGCCCGTCAAACCACCCCGCTGGCTGCCCACTCCCGCACGCCGGCGGGCCCGCGCCGCGGCCGCCGCCTTGCACCGGCTGGCCGCAGAGATCCTCGCCGCCGCGACGACCCCGCCCGCGACGCCCCACTGGTGCGGGCCATGATCGCCGCGGCCGACCGCACACCGGCCATCCGCTCTCTGACGACGAGATCTGCAACGAACTTCGTGTGTTCATGCTGGCCGGCCACGACACCACGTCGACGACTCTGAGCTACTGCGCTGTGGGCGCTCGGCCACCATCCCGACATGCAGGACAGGGTGCGCGTCGAAGCCGACGCGCTCGGTGACCGGGAGCTCACCCCCGACGACGTGCCCGGCTTCGCTACACAGTGCGAGGTGCTGCACGAGGCGCTGCGCCTGTGCCCGCCGGGCCCGTCGTTAACCGAATGATCACCCAAGATGGATCTGGAGGTCGATGGTTATCTGGTGAAGGCAGGCACCGCATGCGCATATCGGGGTCTACGCGATGCACCGCGACCCCGCCCTGTGGGACGACCCGCTGCAGTTCGAACCCGGATCGGTTCACCCCAGAAACGCTCGCAGGGGCCGCGGACCGCTGGCAGTACATGCCCTTCGGCGCAGGACCGCGGACCTGCATCGGCGACCACTTCGCCATGCTGGAGGCCACCCTCGCACTGGCCACCATCATCCGCGCGGCCCGCATTGAATCGCTGGGTGACGACTTCCCGCTGGCAACACCGTTCAGCGTTGTCGCCGCCGCGCCGATTGATGCCCGGGTCCATGCGCGGGGCTGCCCGCCTGTCAGGTCTGGGAGCCACGATGCGCGATGAAATGCTCGCCCGGCAATCATTCGTCCAGCGGCGGACCGGTAATCGACTCTGACGAGGAGTTGACCAGGCATGGGTTCAGCCGATGGGCCGTGGCCAAGCCAAACCCATCTGCGGCATACCCAAGCGAATGGCTGGCCCAGCACAAGCTGACTGACGACGAGGCGGTAGAGCACGTTAGGGGGTTGCGATGTCATATCTGTTCGCTGACCATCAACGCGCCTTGGCGCCGCTGCTGTTTCCCGACAGCGCGGGCCGACGCATTCGCCAAGGCGGCGTTCCTGCCGCGGTTCGATGCACCGCCGAGCGCACTAACGACCTGTCTTGTGCGTACCCCCTTGGCGACCCAGTCGGCTGACTTACCGCTACACGTACACCACCGCGAAGTCGCCCCGAAGGATCGCGCCGACATCCGTGAACTTCAAAGGTTGATCTCCTAGCTCGGTTGGTGACGTACCGACCCTGATCACCGTTCATCGAACCGGCAGCTGACGCCGTTGGGTCGCACGCTCAGAAGATCGCCAGTTCGACGGAGGCGTGCAGAACCGGACCACAAGGGCGGCGGTTCTGTAACGGAACTGACGGTCGGGATCAACCCCGCGTGTTGGACACGCTTAATCCCGGATTTCAGCCGGGGGAAGCGAGATGATCCAACCCGATGGCAAGAAAGAATTACTCCGAAGAGTTCCGCAGGGATGCGGTCGAGCTGTATCGCGTGACCGAGGGTGCAACGGTTGCCCAGATCGCTGCCGATCTCGGTATCGCGCACGGCTCCCTGTCGGCCTGGCTCAAAGCCGCCGGCGTCGCGATCCGCAAGCGTGGCCACACCGCGGCGCCGCCCGGTCCGGCCGAAACCCCTGAGCAAGAGGCCACCCGGCTGCGGGCGCGGGTCCGCGAGCTGGAAGCCGAATCGGTGAAGCTGAACACCGAACGCGACATCCTGCGGGCGGCGGCCAAATATTTCGCCGGGGAGACGAACTGGTGAGCCGCTTCCAGTTCGTTGCCGACCACCGGGACGCCTTCGAGGTGAAGTGGCTATGCGCGGTCGTCGAGGTCGCGCGTTCGTCGTTCTACGCCTGGCTGGCCGCCGCCGACACCCGGGCCGCCAAAACCGCCGCTGATGAGGCGCTGGCGGCGCGTATCCGGGCGGTGCACACCGAGGACAACACCTACGGTGCGCCGCGGATCACCGCCGAGCTCAACGACGGTGTCCCCGAGGCGCAGCGGGTGAACCACAAGCGGGTGGCCCGGGTGATGCGCACCGCGGGGATCGCCGGCTACCGGCGTAGACGGCGGGTGAAGACCACCGTGGCTGACCCGGCGGACCAGAAGGTGCCCGACCTGCTGGGCCGCGACTTCACCGCCGCGGCGCCGAACACGAAGTACGTCGGGGACATCACCTACCTGCCGCTGGCCACCGGCGGGAACTTGTATCTGGCCACGGTGATCGACTGCTGCTCACGGCGGGTCGCGGGGTGGGCGATCGCCGATCACATGCGCACCGAACTGGTCGAGGACGCGCTCAAGGCCGCCGACTAGCGTGCGGGGCGGTCTGGCCGGCTCGGTATTCCACTCGGATCACGGAAGTCAGTACACCTCAAAGGATTTCGCGAAACTATGCCGCGATCTGGGGGTCACCCAGTCGATGGGCGCGGTGGGAACGAGTGCGGACAACGCGCTGGCCGAATCGTTCAACGCCGCCCTCAAACGCGAAGTCCTCCAGGACAACAGCTGCTGGGATGACGCCGCCACCTGCCGCCGCGAAGTGTTCCGATGGCTGGTCCGCTACAACACGAAACGACGGCACTCCCACTGCCGCTATCTCAGCCCCGCCACCTACGAAAGGACCCACACACCCGCTACGCTGCCCGAAGCCGCATAACCACAAATCCCGTGTCCACTACCCGGGGTAACTGCGCAGCCAGGCGGACGATTTCGCCAGATTCACTCGTCGTGTTGCAGCGCGAGATGTCAGGGCTTCTACGCCCCCGTTGTCCATGACACTAACGATGAGATCGACACCGATCCCATCATGGCGAAGGTGACGGCTGGTTCTAACCACTTCATATTTCTAACCGTCGATGCGAGATCAGACGCAACTAGGTCACGATTGGTTCCGTGAGCCGGCAAAAGCCAGCAAATACAATTGTCTGCGAATAGATCCCCGCTAAATCACATGAAGTAGAAGCTGGCATTCGCAAGATCGTTCGTGGTGGCCTTCTTGGCCACCGCCTCGGTCGTTCTGTCCTCCGTGGCCATCACGCTGGCCGAGGCTCCGTGCAGGGTTTCGCCGATGCGGCACATCAGCAGCAGTGTCAGTGTCATTTCCGCGACGGCGTGCTGGTTGGCACCGTGGGTGTTGCAGACGTAGACGCCACGGGCCGTGGCCGCGTCGACGTCGTCATCTCGTATCCGACGCCGGTGCGGGCGATCACGACAAGGGTGGGCGCGGCGTCGAGCATCGCCGAGGTGATCGGCTCGCTCGCCACCAAGGCCGCGTCGGCGTCGGCGAGCAGACCGGCGAGCTCGCCGGCCGGGCGGGTCCCGATGGCGGGACTGTGGGTGGTGTGGTGTCCACGACCGCGCAGAAGGCGGTCGACGGCGTCGCCGGGGACGAGGTAGTCGGTCGAGATGAGGATGCGCACGGGGTTCTCTCGGTTGGGTGGAGTCGGGCGGTGGGAACCAATTCAGGTCGGCGCGGTGTATTGGGCGCCGATCTGGGTTCCGATGTGTTGCAGTACTTCTGCGGTGCGGCGCGGGTCGCGGGAGGTGTCACCCTCGGCGAGGTCTGCGACGGCGAATACGTCGTCGAAGTGTGTTCTCGCGGTGTCGTCGTCGAGGTCGTTGCGTCCGACGACGGCGACGACGGGTGCTGGTGCGCAACGTAGCGCAACGGCGGCGGGGAGCTTGCCTTGCAGGGTCTGGTCGTCGAGCCGTCCTTCTCCGGTGATGACCAGATCGGCGTCGGCGACGAGGCCGTCGAAGTTCAGCAGGTCCAGGAAGTACTCCGCGCCGGAGACGATGGTGGCGCCTAGGAGCATGGCGGCGAAGCCGATGCCACCGGCGGCACCGGAGCCGGGGGCGTGGGCGAAATTCTCGGCGGCCTCGAAGCCGGACCGGGTCAAGGCGCTGACGAGTTTCAGTAGGCCGTCGTCGAGTTGAGTCACTTGTGCTGCGGTGACGCCTTTTTGGGGTCCGAATACGGCCGCTGCACCGGTCAGTCCGACGAGGGGGCTGGTCACGTCGCCGGCGACGATCACCTCGACGCCGTCGAGTCTGACGGCGTTGTGGGCATCGATGCAGTGGATGCGGCCCAGGTTCTCGGCGGTCGGGGTGAGTAGTCGCGCCGACGGGTCGAGGAAGCGGTAGCCCAGCGCGGCGAGCATGCCGATGCCGCCGTCAGTGCTGGCGCTGCCCCCGAGCGCCAGCACCAGGCGGTGGCGGGACAGGGTAAGGGCCGCGCGGATGGCTTCGCCGAATCCGTAGCTGGATGCGGTCATCGGGGCGAGGACCCCGCCCGGCAGGGTGGCCAGTCCGCAGGTGTTGGCGACTTCCACGATGGCGGTGTCGACGTCGAAGGCGACGACGCCGTGGTGGTCTTGGCCGGTCGCCCCGTGCACGTTACCGGGGGGGGATGGAACCCGGTGGCCAGGGCGGCGGCGACGCTGCCGTCGCCGCCGTCGGCCAGGGGGAGGGTCCTGGTGTGGGCACCGGCCGCGGTGAGGCCTTTCGCCAAGTGGTCGGCGACCTCGGCAGCGGTGAGGCTGCCTTTGAACTTGTCGGGTGCGATGAGGACTCTCATGGGTTTCCATCTCTCTGTGGTAGGGGTGCGGGCGGGCGGGCCGGTGAGCCGCGTCGTACGGCGGCTCACCGACGACTCGCTGCTGGTGGGCATCTTTGCGGTCTCCGCCGCGTCGAGCCGTTCCCAGGTGGCCGTTCGTATCAGACGCTGACATCGGCGCAGGGCGCCGGCCATGGCCAGCTGGCCGTGGTTGGCCCTGACGAGTTCGTGGGCGTTCGGGATCGTACGGGTTGACGTCGAGGTCCTCGCTGGGGTCGAACAGCGGTTCCACGTCCTTGCCGGCGAAGACCGCCCGGGCCCGGACCACGTCGAGTTCGCCGTTCCATTTCGCGACGAACAGGGTGGCCACCGCGTTGCCGATGAAGTTGACCAGCGCCCGGCACTCCGACATGAACTTGTCGATGCCGAAGATCAACATGATGCCCACCACCGGAATGGTCCCGAGCGTGCTCAAGGTGGCGGTCAGGGCGATGAATCCGCCACCGGCGACGCCGGCTGCACCCTTGGAGGTCAGTAGCATCACCGCGAGCATGCCGAGCTGCTGGCCGATGCTGAGGGGGGTGTTGGTGGCCTGAGCGATGTAGAGCGCCGCCAGCGACAGGTAGATGGCGGCACCGTCGAGGTTGAAGCTGTACCCGGTCGGCACGACCAGCCCGACGGTCGGCTTGCTGACGCCGGCGTACTCAAGCTTGCGGATCAACCCGGGCAGTGCCGGTTCGGCGGTCGAGGTGCCCAGGATCAGCAGCAGCTCTTCGCGCAGGTACCTCAGCATGTGGATGATGTTGAGCCGCAGGTAGGCCATTACCGAACCGAAGACGACGAACACGAACAGCGCCGAGGTGAGGTAGAACAGCCCGATCAGTGACCCCAGGCTGGTCAGCGTGGAAACCCCGTACTTGCCGATCGCGTACGCCATCGCCCCGAACGCGCCCAGCGGCGCCAGCTTCATGATGTAGTTGAGGATCTTGAAGGTGATCTTGGTGCACCGGTTGATCAGGTCCAGCACCGGGCCGCCGATGTGACCGACCGCGTTGAGCGCGACACCGAACAGCACTGCCATGAAGATGATCTGCAGGATGTCGCCCTCGACGAACGGGCCGACCACGCTGTCGGGCACCAGGTGGGTGATGAACTCCCACCACTGCTTGGTCTCGCCGGTGGTGATCAGCTTCTGCGCCGATTCGCTGGTCTCGATTGTGCCGGGGTCGGCGTTGACGCCGTCGCCGACGCGGAAGATGTTGATCGCCACCAGCCCAAAGCACATCGCGATGATGGTGCCCACCTGGAAGTAGGTCAGTGACTTGATCCCGGTCATGCCGACCTTCTTCAGATCGGCGACACTGGCGATGCCGCCGACGATGGTCAGGAAGACGATCGGCCCGATGAGCATCTTCATCGCGGTGACGAAGGTGGTGCCGATCGGCTCCATCGCGACCCCCGCGGATGGGCTGAGCCATCCGAGGAGGACGCCGATGATGATCGCTAATAGAACCCAGAAGTAGAGCTGTTTGTACCAGCGTTTCTTGTCGTGATTGGGCCGGTAGGCCGCGGTTGTGCTGTGTGTTTCCATGACGTCACCTCTGTGTGTGTGAATTGGTCGTAACAGGCTGGCCGGGTCACCGGCCGTGTTCGTACAGCGCCGCACGAGAGGTGGCGCCGGCCGGGTGGATCAAGGGCCGGGGTGAGGGCCTTGGACAGCGCGGCGATGATGGCGTCGGTGACCTCGTCGGTGTTCGACGTTCCGCCGATGTCGCGGGTGAGAACTCCACTGCCGGTGGCGGTTTCGATGGCGGCTTCGACCCGGCGGGCCTCGGCGTGCAGACCGAAGTGATCCAGCATCAACGCGGCGCTGGCGATCGCGCCGACCGGGTTGCTGATCCCTTCGCCTGCGATGTCGGGGGCCGATCCGTGGACGGGCTCGAACATGCTGGGGAAGCGGCGTTCCGGGTTGAGGTTGGCGCTGGCGGCGATGCCCAGGCTGCCGGCCAGCGCCGAGCCCAGATCCGAGAGGATGTCGGCGTTGAGGTTGGAGGCCACCACCACCGACAGATCCTCGGGGCGCAGAACGAACTTCGCGCTCATCGCGTCGACCAGAACACTTTCGGATTCCACATCCGGGTAGTCCAGGGCGACCCGCTTGAACACCTCGTCCCACAGCACCATGCCGTACTGCTGGGCGTTGGACTTGGTGACGCTGGAAACCTTCTTCACCGTGCGGGTGCGGGCCAGGTCGAACGCGAAGCGCATGATGCGCTCGCAGCCCTTGTCGGTGAACAGCGCGGTCTGCAGGGCGACCTCGTTGCCCGGCCCGCGCGCGCTCAGGTTGCGTCCGCCCAGGCCGGCGTATTCGCCTTCGCTGTTCTCCCGGATGACGACCCAGTCCAGTTCGGTGTCATCGGCCTTGCGCAGCGGGGAGACGACGCCGGGCAGGAACTTCACCGGCCGGATGTTGGCCCACTGGTCGAAGTTCTGGGTGATGTTCAGCCGCAGGCCCCACAGGCTGATGTGGTCGGGCACGTTGTGCCAGCCCACCGCGCCGAAGTAGATGGCGTCGAAGCCCTTCAGGGTGTCCAGGCCGTCGTCGGCCATCATCTTGCCGGTCTGCTCGTAATACTCGGAGCCCCAGGGGAACTCTTCCCAGGCGAACGCGAATTTGCCCTCGGACTGCGCGGCCAGGGTGTCCAGCACCCGGCGGCCGGCTGCCACCACCTCTTTGCCGACCCCGTCGGCGGGGATCGCGGCGATGTTGAATGTCTGCGCTGCCATGATGGCCTCTCATCTCGGTGGTGTGGATCACAATGGGTGATGACTCCATTAGCGGTCACACACATCGATCCGTCTAAGACCAAAATTCGATGCAGCGGATAGGCTGGGCCTATATACGCTAGGCGGGAGGTCTGACGGTGGACATCAGGCAGCTGAAATTCTTCCTGGCGGTGGTCGACCACAACGGGTTCAGCCGGGCCGCGCAGCATCTGATGGTGGCCCAGCCCTCGCTGTCGCAGGCGATCGCCACCTTCGAGCGTGAACTCGGGATGCCGCTGTTTCACCGGATCGGCCGCGGCGTGGTCCTCAGCGAGGCCGGAGCGGCCCTGGTCGGGCCGGCCCGGGTGGTGCTGCGCGATCTGGACGAGGCCCAAGCCACCATGCGGGCACTCAAAGGGCTGCGCGGCGGGCGGATCGATCTGGTCACCATGCCCTCGCCCGGCATGGAACCGCTCACCACCATCCTCACCAGCATTCTCCCGAGCCCACCCTGATGTGACCGTAAACGCCGAAGCAGCGTTCACCCCCGAAGAAGTCCTCGCGTTGGTGCGCACCGGATCCGCCGAGATCGGTGTCCTCGGATCCGCCAACCCACAAAGCAGCCGACCTCGACGTGATCCCGCTGGAACGTCAAGCCCTAGTGCTGATCTCGGGACCCGACGACGACGGACCGAGCGACGGACTGCATTTCGCGCGAGGACCTCACCGGGTGCCGACTGATCGTCTCGCAACGCGGATCGCTGATGCGCGCACTCGTCGACGACGTCCTCGCCAGCGGGATCGAAGTCAGCATCGTCGCCGAAATCGCCCACCGCACATCGATTCTGCCGATGGTCCTCAATGGCCTTGGCCGCGCCGTCATGCCCGCGTCGTGGACCGAACAGCCCGCCGCTCCGGCGCCCGGGTGCAAACCATCACACCCGAGTCCTACCTGCACGTCGCCGCCGTCAGCCGACGCACCCACCTCACCACCCCCGCAACCGCCCTGATGATCGAGGCCGGTCTGTATGCAAACCAGCCCCAGCAACGACGATCGGCGATGCCGTAGACGGACCGGCGATATTCAATGCAGGCCCAAGATTCTGTTGCGTGTTCTTCACCAACGCACCAGGCCGGACACGCCTGGTCTCCGATATTGCCAAATGGTTTCATCAAGTCGTCGTCCATTCGGAGAGCGACAACACTTAGGCACGGAGTCGAGTTCGCCGCCACTGGGCTCGGTGCCGGCCCACCAGCGCCGCCCCCGGCGTCACCCATCACCGGCGACCCGGCCGCGGGGCCGCCCCTATCTCCCGGCGACTGGGCCGCACCTGCGACGCCGACACCGGCGCCGGCGCCTTAAGAGTTGGACGACGACGTCAGCGGCGCTCCGATAACCGGCTACACCGTGGTTATGGACAACGAGGTCATTCGCCGCCGTGGGCGTCTGGTGGTCGTGTTGTAACCGCCCAAGAGTCGTCGGTTGCCGAGACGTCGAAATGGCGGTGGACACCGGACGGACCGGGTGCTCTGCTTTGGGCATGCTGCTGCAGGGCGCGGGATCTCGACCCGCTCCATCAGTGGCTCCGCCGCCGGTGCGAGGAGGTCGACGTGTCCATGTCGTTGATCGTCGGTACTCACTACCTCGGGCAGACATCGTGGTGGTTGAACGCAGAGAATCACCGGGTTGTCGCGTGGGCGGGAAGGACGTTCGATTCGGAGATCGAGGCCAGGCGGGCCGCAGAAAATTTCAAGAGATGTTCGGCCACAGCGGAATTCGAAATCCATGACGCGGCGCAGGGCAGTAGCGCTGGCGTGCCTGGTACTCCCGACAGCAGGTAGCGGTATCGGCCACTGGCTTTACCACCAAAGAGAATGCCCGACGCGCAGCCGAGAGCGTGCGGGTCGGAGCCTCGGCCTCCAGTGGACCCTGAACCGCTGCGGCCGCGGGTGGATTCCCAATGGCACTCTGGATTCATTGACGCACTAGATTTTTCAGCTAGGGCACCGAAAGGTCATCACGCGATCGAGCGAACACGACGATCGGAGCAGCGCGGCTACGGGCAGCGTCGCCCTGGCGTCACGGTGACGATTGACGAGACGACGGGCTGTCTCTCAAATGGTGGTGGCGCCTCAGCAGCGGTCACTCTGACGGTATTCAACAAATGACAGAAATATGAGGCAAACCGCAGTCGACACGATGTGAGACGCCCTGCGTGCAGTGTCCGGGGGACCTCGGTCCGACCGCTTCCAGCGTCTACTCTCAACTCCGGAGTGGGTCGAGCGCCACCGTACAGGCCGTGGGTCTGACAAGGGGTATGGGACGAGCGCCGCGGTGGTTGCAGCGCCGCGGACTCGACGAGTCTTCGCCATTGTTGCGCCGACGTTCTCGGGTTCGATCCAGAACCGGGGGCTCGGGCTGACCGGCTACTTCGAGGCGCAGAAGCTGTGGGCCGAGCCCCCGAGATCGATCACGCCAGCGTCGACCGCTGGGCAGACGCGCACCGGCTGGATGCCTGATTACCGACACGGTCGCCAGAGGGTCGTCGACCAGGGTATCGCCCAAGGACCCTCGCGCGCTAAGTGGTTGGTCGCCGCGACGCCCCGCGGTACTAGCGGCGCTACGAGTCCGAGCCCAGCTGCAGCTCCCCCTCGGCCTGGTGCCAGTTCTCCTCGTCGGTCCCGCCTTCTCCGGATTGGGAGATGTGGTAGGCGCGTTCGGCGATCATTTCCTGCGGGATCTCCGGCGCCGCGGCCTCCCTCGACGTCGCGCCGGGGGTGGTCGGCTTCTCCGTCACCACCTCTTCGGTCTTCGTCTCCTTTGCAGCCATAGCGGTACTCCTCCTCGTTGGCGATCCAGCTAGAGGGGGTCAATACCCGGTCTGCCCGGTGCTCACTCCTATTTCCAGCTCGAGCTCGTCGTTCCGGCTCGCGCGGGTCGGCGGGTGCCGGCGACCGCGGGAGTGAGGTGCGGGTGCTGATCGATCACAGCATCGGGCCGGTGTGGGAGGCCAATCACGTCTGGCTGATCTACATCCTGGTGATCTGGTGGACGGGATTTCCGGGCGCGATCGCCGCGGCGATGACAACACTGTTCATCCCCGTCGCGGCACCCATCACGGTTACTTCCTACCAAGCGAAGTGGCCAGTGACCGAGCGCCCGACTGACGCGCCGGCCCAGACTAGTTTGGTCCAGCTGCGTAGCCGATCGTCGCGAACGGCGGTGTGAGAGCGATGATCAGGGAGCCGACCGCCATCCCGGAGATGGATAGGCCATGTCTGTCGACCAGGCCGATCCAGGCTCGGGCAAACCGTTCGAACGCCTCGGTCTTCGCGGCATCGATCGTGTACTCAACGACACAGGTGATCATCATTCGACCGTAGAGTACGACTCGATCGGCGTGCCCTCGTTGCCCCGGTGTTGCCCGTGTGTCGGGGCGCCCTTGGTAGCTCTATGTCGGAACCACCAAAGGCTTGAGCGGGTTCGCAGTCCGGACCACGCCCCACCCCGATATTCGACTACCCACCGTTTGGGCGCTTATTCATCGGTTTTGGATTGGCCATTCGCCTGCCGGGCGGCGACGTGGGCGATGCGTTGATGCGCGGTAAGTAGCAGCCCGTCCACGGCGAGTTGCCGGCCGAGGCTGCTCTTCGTGGACCACTCGACCAGATCCTTCAGTATCTGTTCGGCGATGAGGCGGAGTTTGATGTTGTGCTGTTGAGATTGCGTGCGCAGCACGTCGAACGCGGCATCGGCGTCGATCCCGTAAACGAACATGAGCATGCCCTTGGTCTGCTCGATAAGGGCACGACTCGCCGTGATCGCGTCGAGGGCTTGCGAGATCCGCTCTTCCTCGCGCCGGCTCAGGGCGTTGTCGCCCGGTGCGTACGGGCCCATGCTTGCCCCTTCCTCAGGACAACTTCTTCGGTTGCCTCAGGGGTGGTGCGGCGCATGCGCTGCGACATCTTTGCCGGGGTCTGGGGCAATGGATAACGCAGCCTACACCCGCCGCCATGGCCACCGACAGGTAAAACCGCGAGCTTCGGCTGGCCCGGTAGATCACCCGCGCGCCCGCGCCGACACCGACCTTGGCAAGCGTTCGAGCAAAGCGACACAGGGTCGCAGTTGTCAGATGTGACACCGCCACGCCGACGCCGCTCCCGAGTGCGACCCACGCCATCCAGGTCGCAGCGCAACGTCGGTGACGGCATCCGAACCGGTGAACCCCCGACGGCCGGTGTCCGCGCTGGACGGCACGACTGGCTGGAAGGCGGTCGAGCGCAAGAAATTCGGGAACCATTGCAAGGCATACGAATTCGAGCATCAGGCCGATGCAAATGCGCGTGGCTAGGACGGGCGCGAGCGGACCTTGGTCACGTGACGGAAACAGGTGCCCAGCCCAACACGACGGAACGGCGGTGAGCGTGTCTCCCGTGATGGCTGTGAAGGGTGCGAAACAGCGATCTGAAATTGGACACGAAAGTGAGAAAATGCTGATGGACATTAGGTGAGAAACTCGCAATCAGCGCAGCTCAGAGACCTTGTTTTGGACACCGGGAATGAGAATCTACACAAATTGTAGATTCTCAAACCCGGTGTCCAATTCTCAAATGAAATGTCCAACGCATGTCCAATTGGACACTTGCGTGAGAATCGTTAGATATTGGAACGTTTTTCAGGGGCGTGGTGGCGTCCTCAAACCTGTCAACGCCATCGCCGATCGACTGCCATTAGTGGGGGATGTCGGTGGTTACCGGTGGCTTGGTAGATGACGCGGCGGGCGATCTCGACGGCATGGTCGGCGAAGCGTTCGTAGTAGCGACCCAGCAGGGTGACGTCGACCGCGGCGGGAACTCCGTGTGCCCATTCGCGGTCCATCAGCACCGTGAACAAATGGCGGTGCAGGCTGTCCATGGCGTCGTCGTCGTTTCCCACCTCTGTCGCCTGTTGTGAATCACGCTCGAGGACAACGTTTTTCGTGGTAGCGCCGATTTCGACGGCGATGCGTCCCATCTCGGCGAAGTACCCGTTGACGTCCTCGGGTAACGCGTGGGCTGGATGGCGCCGACGGGCGATCTTGGCGACGTGCAGTGCCAGAGCGGCCATGCGTTCGACGTCGGCGACGTTCTTCATCGCGGCGACCACGGCGCGCAGATCGCCGGCCACCGGCGCTTGCAGGGCCAGCAAGGTAAACGCGTCCTCCTCCAAACGCACCAAGCGCGCAGTGATCCGACCATGGTCGGTGATGACGTATTCGGCCCGCTCCAGGTCGGCCTGCAGCAGCGCTTGCGTGGCGGACTGCATCGCCTGTCCGGCCAGGCCGCACAGGTCGGCGATGCCGTCGGTCAGGGAGTCCAGCTGCTGGTGATATGCCGTGCGCATAACCATCTACTGTAGAAGGCTGGTCGACACGACGACCGACGGTGGGTAAACGCACCGTTAAGCCCGACACAGCACGGCGAAACCTGTCGTGGCAGGGGCAGCCGGCGTCGCAATGCGACCGCATAAGTTCACCTAGCCGGATCATTTGGTCCCTGGCGGGTGAATGGGAAGGGGAAGGTTGGCATGGCGCGGTCGGATGTGGTGGCACGGGTTGTGGCGTTTCTGCGGGCGGGATATCCGCACGGGGTGCCGGCCACCAATTATGTACCGCTGCTTGCCCTGCTGCGCCGCCGGTTATCCGACGAGGAGGTCGTGGCGGTGGCTTCGGAGCTGACGGCGCACGGCCAGCTGCCCGTTGATGCCATCGACATTCGTGCGGCAATCATCAAGATGACCGACGAAATGCCCTCGCCCGACGAGGTCGAGCGGGTCCAACAGCGGCTGCGAAGCGGCGAGTCGCCGATCGACGACCGGCTCGACGGGCCTGGGGGCTAGCACTCGTCGCTAGGCCCGGAACGTCGACGGGCAGCCGTTCGCCACCTCCAGCGGGTGCTGGGGGTCAGCGAACGGTTCGCCTGCCGCGTGACCGGACAGCATCGGGCCACACAACGCCACGAACCGTCGTCGACGACCCCAGAGGATCCCGACGCCGCTATGCGGGCGTGGCTGCGCCAATACGCCAAGAACCATCCCCGGCGGGGGTTTCGGCCCGCGTATCACGATGCCCGTGGTGAAGGCTGGCACGCGAATCACAAGAAGATCCAACGCCTGTGGCGGGAAGAGGGACTTCGGGTACCGCAGCGCCGACGCCCCAAACGCCACGGGACCTCCACCGCCCCGGACACCGTGATCGCCGATGCGCCTACCGGGTGTGGGCGGTGGACTTCCAGTTCGACTCCACCACCGACGGGCGCCCGATCAAGATCGTCTCGATCGTCGACGAGCACACCCGCGAATGCCTGGGCGGGATGGTCGAGCGCAGCATCACCGGCGAGCACCTGATCGGCGAACTCGACCACCTGGCCACCGAGCGCGGCACATTCCGGTGGTGCTTCGGTGCGACAACGGACCCGAATTAGCCTGCAGGGCAATGGCCGACTGGTCGGCCGGCCAGGTTGGCCTGCATCGTCGCCGCGAACGGTTTCCTGTACCCGCTGGCGGCGCGGATGGATCGGCTGCACTTCGAAGCCGGACGCGAAGTGACGCCTGTTGACTACGTTCTCGAACTGGTGTGCCGACGCGATGCCGAACTCGTGGTCCGGGCCAAACTCGTTGAGGCGGTCACCGGACCCGGAATCCGGCTGAAGTCGCTGGGTTGGCGTCATGCCGAGGAACCGAACGAGGTGGTGCTCAACGCCGACGTGGCGGCCGCCGAGCGGAAAGACGCGCAGCTGGAGAGCGCGGTTCGCGCGCTAAGCACAGAGCCGACTGTGCGTGCGGTCCGTTGGTCGACCAAGAACGAAGCCGCAGCCGATTGGATCGGCCGGCGATCCGACTAGACGCAACAGCTCGGGCGGCGGCCCGTCCGGCATCGCCGAGCCAGGCTCGGTTCGCGCACATCACGGCGCTCCCATCATTCAGTGTTGGAGGCCGTAATCGCGGACGGCTATCGACACATCCGCCCCAGTGCCGAACCTGGATACGATGCACCTCGCGATCCGGTTCTGGGGCATCAGGCTCTGGTGTGGCTCGCGCGCTGCCAGCCCGTTACGACCGCCAGCTTGCCGCCCTGGTGACAGGTTGTCGAAACGCGCGCCCCGAACGGGGGCCGGGGGCTACATTCGGGACGTCTTGGGCCGGGTGTGTCGCGTTGGTGACCGCCCGGGAGCAGCTTCGAGCAGGGGAGCAGCCATGTCGGATGCCACCACAGGCCTTGATGTCGGATCAGCGGGTGGGGTGGTGGCCCCGAAATTGCCGGGCGGGGCGACGCTGCCGTTTCCGCCGACGCCGTCGGCCAGCGTTGCCGGGCGAACCCTGCAGGAGTCGACGTACGCCAAGCGCGTCGATCCGCCTCGGCTGCATGAGGATTCGCCGAATATCGTGATCGTGCTGATCGACGATGCGGGCCCGGGTCTGCCGACGACGTTCGGCGGTGAAGTGCGCACCGCGACGATGGATCGGATCTGCGCCGAGGGGGTCAGCTACAACCGGTTCCATACCACCGCGATGTGTTCACCGACACGGGCATCGCTGCTGACCGGCCGCAATCATCATGAGATCGGCAACGGGCAGATCGCCGAGCTGGCCAACGACTGGGACGGCTACGCCGGGAAAATCCCGCGCAGCAGCGCCCTGGTGGCCGAGGTGCTCAAGGACTACGGGTACAGCACCGGGCGCGTGGGGCAAGTGGCACAACACCCCGGCCGAGGACACCACGGCGGCCGGCCCCTTCGAAGACTGGCCCACCGGGCTGGGCTTTGAGTATTTCTACGGTTTCCTGGCCGGGGAAGCATCCCAGTACGAGCCGCACCTGGTGCGCAACACCACTGTCGTGGCGCCATCGAAGACCCCCGAGGAGGGTTACCACCTGTCCGAAGACCTGGCCGACGACGCGATCAACTGGCTGCGCACCCACAAGGCGATGCAGGCCGATAGACCGTTCTTCATGTATTGGGCCAGCGGCTGCCTGCACGGCCCGCACCACATCATGAAGGGGTGGGCGGACCGATACGCCGGGACGTTCGACGACGGCTGGGACGCCTACCGGCAGCGGGTGTTCGAGCGTGCGAAGGCCAAGGGCTGGATTCCGCAAGATTGTGAGCTCACCGCGCGTGATGAGCGGATGAAGGCGTGGGATGACATCCCCGAGGACGAGAAGCCGTTTCAGCGCCGGCTGATGGAGGTGGCTGCCGGGTTCGCCGAACACTGTGACGTTCAGGTGGGCCGCATCGTCGATGAGTTGGACCGGCTCGGCTACGGGGATAACACGCTGTTTCTTTACATCTGGGGTGACAACGGGTCCTCGGCGGAGGGACAAGACGGCACCATCGCCGAACTGCTTGCGCAGAACGGCATTCCGACCACCTCGCGGATGCACATCGACGCCCTCGAGCAGCTCGGCGGCCTCGACGTGCTGGGCTCACCCAAGACCGACAATCAATACCACTGCGGCTGGGGATGGGCGGGCAGCACGCCGTACAAGGGTGTGAAGCTGCTCGCGTCGCATCTGGGCGGCACCCGCAACCCGCTGGCGATCCGCTGGCCCAAGAAAGTCGCGGCGGACCCTGTGCCGCGGGATCACTTCTTACACGTCAACGACGTCGTGCCGACCATCTATGACATCGTGGGCATCGAGCCCCCGCTGCTCGTGCACGGTGTGCCTCAAATCCCCATAGCTGGAGCAAGTTTCGCCCGCACACTCACCGACCCCTCGGCGCCCGGTGGGAAGAAGACTCAGTATTTCGAGGTGATGGGCAGTCGGGGGATCTATCACGACGGCTGGATGGCCTCGGCGTTCGGTCCGCGGGTGCCGTGGCTGCCGGGATTGCCGCCCGGCATCCACGATTGGACTCCCGACAACGATCGCTGGGAGCTGTATCACCTCGACGAGGACTGGTCCCAGGCACACGACCGGGCGGACGAGATGCCGGAAAAGCTCGCCCAGATGCGTGAACTGTTCGCCATCGAAGCCGCGCGCAATTCCGTGTTCCCGATCGGCGGTGGTTTGTGGGTGCCGATCTTCCATCCCGAACTGCGCATCGCGCCGCCGTATCGCGAGTGGGAATTCTCAGCCGGCATCACGCGGATTCCCGAGTTTTGCGCGCCCGCGTTGGGCAATAAGAACAACACCGTCACGATTCAAGCCGACCTGCCCGCCGACGCGAACGGGGTCCTGTACGCACTCGGCGGCTTCGCCGGCGGGGTGACTTGTTACCTCGACGACGGGTATCTGTGCTACGAGTACAACTTCTTCATCCTCTCACGCACCAAGATTCGCTCGGCGACCAAACTGCAGCCTGGCCCCGCCACCATCGTCGTCGAGACCCGCTATGCCGAGCAGCGCCCTGCCGGACCGCTCGACGTAACCATCCGAGTGGGTCCAGAGGTTGTCGGTGAGGACAGGGTGCCGGTCAGCGCGCCGCTGTGCTTTACCGCCAACGATTGCCTCGATATCGGGTGCTGCCTCGGCTCACCGGTGGCGCTGGACTATTACGAGAAGGCGCCCTTCGCCTTCAACGGCCGAATCGATCGGGTCCACGTCGCATATACCTGACATACAAGTTCCGCAGAACCGGTGCGCTGCTGGATTGAAGACTCAAACCGGCTGTAAACGGTGAACCTGCCCGTGTGGGCCGAGCGCGACTCCGTCAACGAGCGCCGATCACATGTCGTTGGACATTTCCGTGAGACTGCTTGAATAGTCGAGAATTGTGCCACCGCAGAGGCCCCGTCGCACTAGCCCCGACCGGCCCCGCCGCCAAGTTGCTCGACTCATCTGGAGGTCTTGACGCGTCGTCTGTGTTGTTACCGCTGGTGGTGGGTGCTCAGACCCATTGAGTAACGCGGTGGCGGTGTCGTTAACGTGTGTTCGGGGCGCCGCTATTGCCTGAGGCCGCACCGCATCTTCTAGGTGAAAGGCCGTTTCGAAATGGTCGAGTGCCGTTCGACGAGACAACGCGTCCCGGCGAGGCACGACCTCGCCGCCGAGGTGAGACCCCACGCCGCCGAAGCATAAACAGCCCGCTCGTGGGGCGGGCTCGGCTAGTCCGGGTGGTCTCCCGGTGCAAGCAGTACGTCGTCAACCGTTACATTGACGGCGATGGTTTGCAGGCCGATGTTGTTCTGTAGTTCGGCTTTGACACGGCGCTGGATTTCGTGGGCGATGTGGTGGACCTGTTCGCCGTAGGTCACGGCGACGGCGAGGTCGATGACCGCGGTGCGGCCCAAAACGCCGACCCCTGAGTCGGGATGCCGGCGGCTGCCAGTGGCAGTGGTGATCAGGTCGGCAACATGAGACTGCGTGGTGCGCCCGAGCACGAAACGCACGCCCGGGAACGCGGCGCGCCACGCCACGGGCAATGGCCGCGACGACACGCGATGCGACCCGGATGGCCCCCTGGTCAGTGAGTTGGAGGGTGTAGCCGACGTCGTGAACCAGCCTATCGACTTCATGCATCACTGAGGCCCGGAAACGACGGGGAACGGGCACCGGCTCATCGGCAAGGCGACGAACCGGGGACCAGACGCGGTTGAATTCGGTGATCGCGGCCTGGCAATGCGGGCAGTGTTGCTGATGATCGTTCAGCCGCTCGCCGTCGCCTTCGGCGACTTGCTCCAACACTTCATCGACTAGGGCGCCACAAGCTAGCTCGCGTGAATCGTCGCTGAAGTAACTTCGGCGCACCTCATGATTCGAGCCGGACATCGGTTACTCACCTCCACTGTTGCAGCGCGACACCCAGTGTGCGCCTCGCCCGGAACAGATGACTGCGCACAGCTGCCACGCTGGAGTCGGTGACGGCTGCAACCTCGGCGTAAGACAGGCCCTCCAGGTGATGCAACACAACCGTGATGCGCTGTGCCGGCGGCAGGGCCTGGATCGCGTCGGTGACGGCGTCCTTCATCAGATCGCGTTCCAACCGCATTGCCGGACCGGCACAGGCGTCAGCGACATCACCGATAACGTCAAGTGAGCTGCTCGGGTGCTGGCGCTGCACCCGGTTGAGGGCCCGGTGCGTGACAATCCGGTACAGCCAGGTGGAAAAAGTGGATTGCGCGCGAAAATTCGGCAGCTGCTGCCACGCGCCGACCAGGGCTTCCTGCGCCACATCCTCGGCGTCGTGATGGTTGCCGACAACCCGCAGCGCCACCCGGTAGGCCAGCCCGCTATACCGGTCAACCAGTTCAGCGTAGGCGTCGAGATAGCCTTCCTGAGCGCGCCGGACAAGGTAGGCGTCATCAACACCAGCCTCCACGTCCGGCCCCCTCGTCGATCCGCGGCTACCCCAGAAGCGTAGCCAGTGTCGCGGTGAGGCACGCGGTGTGCGGCGGGCTACCGCAAGCCGCGACGAGCAGTTGAACTGTGTCTGCGATCTTTTCTCCTCGGCTGTGTCGTACCTATGGTGGACGGTTCAAAACCCCTGGGCAGTCCGTCTAGCGCTCCGAGGCAACTCGCTCCGCCGCCCCAACGAGCATTCGCTGACCACACAAGGAGACATCACCGATGACGCAGCCTGAGAAGTCCAGTACTCCAGCCACGCGCAGTGGCTCCGCGACGCCTGATCGCCTGCAAACCGACGAGGGCAAGATCAGCGTCGCCCAGTCCGTGGTGCAAAAGATAGCGGGCATAGCATGCCGCGAGATCAGTGGTGTGCATGCCATGGGCAGCAGCACCGGGCGCACCTTCGGCGCGATCCGCGAGGCCATCCCCGGCTCGTTAGGAAGCCCCCACGTCGCCCAAGGCGTCAGCGTCCAGGTCGGCGAAACCCAAGCCGCGATCGACCTCGACATCGTCGTGGAATACGGCGTCGAGATCGCCGAGCTCGGCAAAAGCATCCAACGCAATGTCAAGCAGACCGTCGAGCGGATGACAGGCCTGGAGGTGGTGGAGGTCAACATCAACGTCAACGACGTCTACCTGCCCACTGACGACGCCGAGCACGAGCAAGAGATCCCCTCCCGCGTTTCATGACCACTCCCGACACCGCCATCGTGGAGGGCGTCAACGTTGACGCCCTCGCCGCCGCGGTTCGGTCGTGCCCCGCTGTCGACGATCTGGACGGCGGCCCACTGGGCACCGTCGCAACCTACCTGCCGGGTCGGCGGGTGCCGGGCATCCGAATCGGTGCCGACCGGGCAAGCATTCAGGTCCGCGGCAAGTGGGACGTCCCCATACGCGAGCTCGCAGGGCAGGTACTGGCTGCGGTGGCGCCGCTCACCGGGGGCCGCACGATCGACATCTTCGTGGCCGACGTGGCCGAGCCCGCCCCGCCGGCGCCGACACAACGGGGCCTGGCCGGACACTCCCGGCAGCTCGGCGCAGGTCGGCAGGAAACTGTCGTGTCGCCGGCCGCCGAGGACAATGACGAACTATGCACGAGGACGAACGCCGCCGACGCGCCGCGCGCAAAGAGTTCATCCGCACCCACCACCCCGACCGGGGAGGAGACATCACCGAATTCGTGATCGGGCTGGCGCAATTCGACCGCGGGTCCCCAGAAACCGCTGCCAGCGCACATCTCCGCATCGTCTTCGTGCCACACACCAGCTGGCCCCGGCGTCTACTGCGTGCCGTCCTCAGCTCACTTCACCGCCGCCTACCGCTGCGGAATCGCAAACCGCTGACACCTACCCAACGGAATCGAGAAAAGACATGACCCGAACAACCCTCGGCATCATCATCGGGCTGGCCCTCGGATTGGCCCTGGCCTTCGGCAGCTTCGGCCAGATGCTGCTCGTCGCCCTGTTTTGTGCGTTGGGGGTCATCGTCGCCAAGGTCCTCGACGGCGACATCGACCTGAACCGCTACGTCGCAAACCGACGCGACCGATGACGGCCACCGACGTCGCCGCGGCCCGTCCTGCGGCTGGGCGCAACGAGCTCGGCGCCATCACCATCGACGATTCCGTGGTCGCCAAAATTGCCTCTCGCGCCGCGGCCGAAGAGCCCGACGCCGGAGCCGCCGCGCCCCTCCTATTGCGGAAATCCCTGGCCGGAGCGGGCCGGCTCGGCCTACGTGACACCAGCCTCACAGAGTTGCCGAAGACCTCCGCCGACGTCGATGGCAGCGTCGTTCTCGTCGAGTTGACGATCAGTGTGCGCTGGCCGTGCTCGGTTCCCGCCGTCACGCAAGCCGTGCGACACCGCGTGCGGGCACGCGTCGAGGCGCTGACCGGCCTGCACGTCGCCGAAGTCAACATCGCGGTGACCGACCTCGCCACCCATCTCGCCCCGCCACCGCGGGTCCACTGAACACCGGACACGAGGCCCCGATGAGACTGATCAACCGGCTGCTGGCAGCCGTTCTCGCCGCCGCGCTCATCTCCGCAGGTTTTCTCGTGGTCGTCGAGGTCATCGCCGACCGCATCACTGGTCACGCCGCACTCGTTGACTGGCACCCGGTTTATGAGTGGGCCGCACGCACCAGCTGGCTGCAAGGCAGCGTCCGAGTGGGGGGCATCGTCGTCGCCGCGCTTGGCGTGATGCTGTTGCTCGCCGAACTGCGCCGCGGCAAACCCAAGCGACTTCGCATCGCCAGCGATCTCACCGACGCCGCCTACACTCGCCGCGGGGTAGCTGCCACGATCCGCACTGCCGTCAACGACGTCGACGGCATCAATCACACCGCCGTCACGGTGAAACGCCGCAAAGTCAAGGTCGCAGCAACAACCGCGGGACGCCAACCCTATACGGCCCAGTCGCTGCGAGAACCCGCAACAGCCGCCGCTCAACAGCGGCTGGACACTTTGGAACTATCCCCCGCGCCGAGGCTGTCGGTGCGCGTCACGACTCGGAGCCGCTGATGCACGCCGACCGCGCCAACCGCGCCGTACTCATCCTGTTCGCGTTGCTGCTCATCGCTGGCGGAGTATGCACTGCGCTGGCCGGCTTCGGAGCCTTCGGTGCCGCAAACAAATACCGTCACCTGTTCGCCAACCCGGTTGGCGCCTACTTCGGCATTCAGGGCGCCTGGTTATGGCTCGTCGTGGCGCTGGCCGCCGTACTGTTGGCAGCTCTTGCGTTGCGCTGGCTGATCGTGCTGCTGTTCTCCACCGACCGAGCCGGCGACATCCGGCTCACCGGAGACCGCTCCACGGGACGCAGCACCCTTGCCCCGGGCGCACTCACCAAGGTGGTGTGCGAGGAAATCGAAACCTACCCGGGCGTGCATTCGGCGAAGGCCCGAATCATCGGCGATCCCACCAGCCCCGACCTTGTCATCACCGCCACCCTCGAGCAGAGCTCAGACCTAGCCGCCCTGCGTCGGCGCATCGAGACCAACGCAGTCGCGCACGCCAGACAAGCGCTGGACAACCCCGACCTGCCCGTCATCCTCGACCTCACCATCACCGACCGCCAAACCCGCGAAGTCTCATGACCGAACACCACCGGCGTCGTCCGCCGGTTCGGTAAACCTGTGGCTGTCGGCTGAGCGGGTCCACGATGAAGGGATGGAAGAGCATCCCCCGCCGCCACCGGGCCAGCTCGGTTATGGCCCACCGCCGGGCACCCCGACATCGAAGGGTTCCGGACCGAGTCGCGTCCGCCTGCGCAACCCGATGTCGATCGTCCTGATCGCGGTGATCGTGGTCGGCTTAGTCGCCGCCGGCCTGCTCGCCAGTGAGCTGTACGCGCGTCACCGCGCCGAGAGCGTGGTGGCCGCCGCCGCCGAATGCGTGGTGCAGGATAAGGCCAGTGTGTCGTTCGGCGCGACGCCTCTTCTGCTTCAGATCGCGACCGGCCCAGTCTCCGGACTCCCCGGGACGGCTCACTTCGCTGGTGCGGCCCGGGTTAGCGCAAGCTTCCCGCATTGAAGGGACAGCCACCGGAATGACAACCTCGCACTCGATTGCCCCGCGCTGACCGGCGTCGCTGACGACAGGCAGGTGGCACTCGCGCTGACAGCCAGGCATCACCCGGCTCAGCTCGAAGGTTGAGCGGCGCATCGACGCCGAGAACACGCAGTGATCGACGCCCGGCACGCCGCGTCGCTGCCCGCAGGCGACTGCTGATCGTTGTTGGTACTGGCCCCGCTCTCCTAGTGGCGGGCCGCTTTTCTGCCAAAGAATGTGCGACTGATACACCCTTGGCACCTTCAAGACCCATCGCGGCCTGCGCCAAGTCAAAGGAGACACTAACGCTGTTCTAAGGGTTCGGCGAAGGGCAGATCGGCGAGTGTCCACGCGGTCGCGTAGACGCTTGCCGCCTTTGCCCCGCCGCGCGATGCTCGCCGGCCCATAGGTTTGCGAAGCAGGGGTCCTGGTTGTTGTTGTTGGCTTGGTTGCCCTTGTTGCCGCACCATCATCAATATTCCGGCCCGCCTGGCCCGCCCACAACGCCGACCCACCCTGCACCTACCCACCCACTGGCCATGGGCCACAACCTGGCTTACCCTGTGGCGCAACACGATCGGCTACAGCCCGCCACTCACCTCACGCCAGCCTGACCCACCACAACCGAAAAGGCCTGACCGCACCACCACAGGAAAAGCTGGAAAGACCAGCGGACTACCCCACGCCCACAGCCAGATCACCAGCTGAGATCAACCTCCCATCAAATTAACCCAGACAGTCCACGGATCCAGGCTTAGCTAGTCGGTGGTGCTTGCGGTGAGGACTGGTCGCATAAACGACCGCTCGTAGCGCAGCGCGCAGCCGCTCGCGTCCCGGATATGGTCGACGCAATGCAATCGGGGCTTGACCTCCAAAGCGCGCTCGGTAGGTCTCGTAGTCGGCGAACGAGGGAAACGAGAACAACGCGAGCGCTCGGTCAGGGGTTCCTTCTGCTTGGTAGGAAGTAGCCGTGGTGGGTGCCGCCATGTCTATCGACCAGGCCGATCGAGGCTCGGGCAAACCGCTCGAACGCCTGGGTCTTCGCTGTATTGATCGTGTACTCAACGACACCGGTGATCATCCATTGGACCGTAGAGTACGACTCGATCGGTGTCCCCGGGTCGCCGCGGTGTTGCCCCGTTCGTCGAGGTCGCCCCGGTAGCTCTCTTGTCGGAACCACCAAGGGCTTGAGCGGGTTCGCAGTCCGGACTACGTCCCACCCCGATGTCCGGCTACCCACATCTCATAGGTTATTCCTCAGTCTTGGATTGGCCATGGGTCTGTCGGGCGACGACGTGGGCGATGCGTTGATGCGCGGTAAGTAGCAGGCCGTCCAGGGCGAGTCGACCAGCGAGACCTGCTCTTCGTGGACAACTCGACCAGATCTTTCAGTATCTGTTCGGCGATGAGGCGGAGTTTGATGTTGTGCTGTTGAGATTGCTTGCGCAGCAAGTCGAATGCGGCATCGGCGTCGATCCCGTAAACGAACATGAGCATGCCCTTGGTTGCTCGATCAGGGCACGACTCGCAGTGATCGCGTCGACGGCTTGCGAGATCCGCTCTTCCTCGCGCCGGCTAAGGGCGTTGTCGCCCGGTTCGCTCGGGCCCATCTTGCCGCTTCCTCAGGACAACTTCTTCGGTTGCCTCAAGGGTGGTGCGGCGCATGCGCGTATGACACCTTTGCCGGGGTCTGGGCCAACGGATACCGCAGCCTACACCCGGCGCCATGGGCCACTGACAGGTAAACCGCGAGCTTCCGCTGGCCCGGTAGATCACGCGCGCGCCCGCGCCGACACCGAACTCGTCAAGCGTTCGAGCAAAGTGACAAAGGGTCGCAGTCCTCGAATTTGGCACAGCCACGCCGACGCCGCTCCCGAGTGCGACCCACGCACAGGTCGCAGCGCAACGTCGGTGATGGTCTCCGAACCGGTGAACACCCGACGGCCGGTGTCCGCGCTGGCCAGCACGACTGGGTGGAAGGCGTCGAGCGGATAAAATTCGGAATCATTGCAAGGCATACGAATTCGAGCATCGGGCGGATGCAAATGCGAGTGGCTAGGACGGGCACGAGCGGACCTTAGTCACGTGACGAAAGCAGGTACCCAGCCCAACACAACGGAAGGGCCCTGAGCGTGTCTCCCGAGAAGGCTGTGAAGGTGCGAAGCAGCGATCTGAAATTGGACACGACAGTGAGAAAATGTTGATGGACATTAGGTGAGAATCTCGCAATTAGCGCAGCTCAGAGGCCTTGTTTTGGACACCGGGTATGAGAACCTACAGATTAAAACAGCACACCGCCGCCGCGCGCCGCACGGCGGCGCGGCCGCCCCTGTCCCGCGGCACAACATAATCCGATGGACGACGGCGGCGACTCGCACCGCCCGGATGACCGGCGAGTAGTAAATAACGACGACGACTAATAAACACCTTTTCACTCGGAGGTCTTAGTCATGTCGCCACGCCGCGCCACGATCAACGGTTGTAGTTCAATTCCCCTAGCTCACACGGTCTTTGAATTTGTAGTAGGCACCGGCGATGGGCAGGAACCATGGAGGTCCGAAGTGTCCCGGGATGCGACGGAACTCGAAGTCGCCCCAGACGTTCGCCTCGGGGACGCCGGACATGTACTCGGCCATCTGGCGCCCCATGTAGGTAGCCATTTGGACTCCGTGCCCGGCGTATCCCATGGCGTAGTAGACGCCGTCGTGTTGGCCGGCGTGGACCAGCCGGTCGAGACTCATGTCGACCTGACCTCCCCAGCAATAGTCGATGCGGGCGTTGGCCAGCTGGGGGAAGGTGCGCACCATGGCGTCCCGCAGGAGTCTGCCGCTCTTTTCGTCCGATTGCGGGTTGGACATCGCGAACCGCGCTCGGCCGCCGAAGAGCAGGCGGTTGTCGGGTGTGATGCGGAAGTAGTTCAGCAGGTTCTTGGAGTCTGAGGCCATCCGTCGGGTGGGCAGAAGGTCGTCGCACACGCGTGCGTCGAGCGGCTCGGTGGCGATGATGAAGCTGCCGACCGGAGCGATCCGGACCTGGTGCCAGGAAAACGGTCGGCGGGTGTACGCGCCCGTTGCCAAAAGGACCTGCTCTGCGCGCATCTGACCCCGAGGGGTCTCGAGCTCGTGGCCGGAGCCGATCTTGGTCAGCCTCCGTACGGGCGCCTGCTCGTGGATCGTCACGCCGGCGCGCTCGGCTGCCTCGCCGAGGCCGCGGATGTACTTGCCTACGTGCAGACCGGCGCTCTTCGACTCGACCATTGCGCCGTGGAAGGCATCCGATCCGATCTCGCGACGCAGCTCGGTCTTCGGGACCAGCTGTGCCTCCACTCCCAGACGTGTGGTCAACAGTTCGTGGGTTTTCTCGAATGCCTGGTAGTGCGCCGGCTTGGACGCGAGGTTGAGCTTGCCCGTGCGTGCGAAGTCGCAGTCGAGGTGTTCTTCGGTCACCAACTTCTCGATGAGGTCGATCGCCTCGGTGTAGGCGCCGTACAGCCGCACTGCGGTGTCGAAACCCAGTTTGGCCACCGCGTCCCTGATGCCGATGGACATGCCGGTGGTCGCCATGCCGCCGTTGCGACCTGAGGCACCGAACCCCACGGTGTTCTGCTCGAAGAGATCGACCTTTGCTCCACGGCGGGCCAGATGCAGCGCCGCCACCACACCGGTCAGGCCACCGCCGATGACGGCCACCCCGGTGCGTCCTTCCACGCTGGTCTGTGATCGCTCGAGGCAATCCTTCGGCGCGGTGTCGAGCCAGTAGGACGAGAATTTCATTTCGTACTCCTCACGGGGAAGACGGGCCTCCGGATGGTTGACAGTTCCCGACTATAGCCATATGGTCGACCATCGACAACGAGACAATCGACCATCAGGAGAAATCATGGCACTCGACTGCAAGCCGAAGTTCGTCACGTTCGACATGAACGGAACGCTGATCCACTTCCGCATCAATGACGCGATCCGTCGGGTGTTGGGCGACCGCCTCCCGGCCCAGATCGCCGACGACTTTCTGCGGGCCGCAGCGCGTACCGGATCGACGAGTGCATGGGGGAGTACAAGCCGTTCCACCAGATCGTCGGTCACTCTTTGGAACGAACCATGGGCCGGTTCGGCCTGGAGTACCGCGATGAAGACGCTCGGGCGGTGTACGACGAGATCCCGACGTGGCAGCCGTACCCCGGTGTCAGCGAGGCGCTGAATCGCCTGGCCGAGGCCTACCCTCTGGTGATCGTGACGAACAGCGACGACGCGTTTGCGTCGCGCCTGATGGAGAACCTCCAAGCCCCGTTCGAGGTGGTGATCACCGCCGAGCAGATGGGCGTCTACAAGCCTCGGCTCCGTGCGTTCGAGTACATGCTGGACAAGCTCGGCGCGGCGCCCGACGAGATCGTGCACGTCTCCGCGAGTCCGAAGTACGATCTCCGTTCTGCGGCCGTCATGGGCATCAAGCACAAGGTGTACATGGACCGGGGCTTCGAGGCGGACGAGCCGTGGCTGGGCTACGAGCGGATCACCGACATCGCCGACCTGCCCGTCGTTCTTGGACTCCCGCGTCTTTGACACAAACGGTTCTCCATTGCCTCGACGGGCATCCCCGCCGAAGTCCTACGCGGCGTCGGCGAGCCGGCGGCGCTCGGGGTATGGTCGACAAACGACCAAGAGAGGCAGCAGATGGACCTCAAGTTCGGTGGGCTGGAACGGACGTCGACCCCAGAGGGTGTGTACCGGTTGCTGCGGGCAGCGATTCTCGACGGGACCGTTCCTGTTGGTGGCCAATTGCGAGAGAGGGACATCGCGGTGGATCTCGGCATCAGCCGGTCCCCCCTGCGCGAGGCACTGACCAGGCTCGAGGAGGAGGGCCTGGTCGTGAAGATCCCCTTCCGCGGGTCATTCGTCGTGGAAGTGAGCGCTCAGGACGTCGCCGAGATCGCCTCGATCCGGTTGCTTGTCGAGCCGTACGCCGGGGAGCTGGCTCTCGAAACGCTGCGCGGACCCGAGCGGCCCAGGTTGACTCAGACGGTCGAGGAGCTTCGGCAGGCGACGGATAAGAACGACATCCCGGCCAGCATCGATGCGCACTTGCAGTTCCATCGGCTCTTCTACGACTTCTCGGGACACGGCGTTCTGCGCGGCCTCTGGAACGGTTGGGAGACCAAGCTGCGCCTCTATCTCACGGTCGACCATCGCTCCTACAGCGACCTCCACGACATCGCCGTCGAACACGAGAGGTTGGCGGCAGTCGCCCTCGAGGGCGACACGGATGCGTTCCGGAGGGAACTGGCACAGCATTTCCCATCCGCGCTGCGAGGTCGGACAGGCGACCCGGGGAACGGGCCCGTCGCCAAGGCTTGAGCGCAGACGTCTTCCGGCCGGCTGAAGCAGTATATCGACAAATATTTGCTCTGCCGTATGGTCGACAATCGACACACGACACGATATCGAGAAGCGGAACGAGGAGGCTGAATAGAGATGACCGGGATTCAGACCCACAGCGGTTCGGCCACGGAGCGGCTCAAGGCCCTCGGTTTGGATCTGCCGGCCGTCGGTAACGGGCTCGAAGTATGTGAACCACCGAACGATTGACTCCAGTGTTTATGTCGCGGGTCAGCTGCCTTACAAGGACGGCGAGCTCCTGGGGCAGGGCATCCTGGGTCGGGACGTGGATCTCGAGACCGGCCGGGGGCTGGCGCGTCAAGCCGCGTTGAACGCGCTCACCGTCGCCGCGGATGCGGTTGGCGGCTTGGATCAGGTCCGGATGGTGCAGATGCTGGTCTTTGTGGCCAGTACGCCGGAGTTCGGTATGCAGTCGGATGTCGCCGACGCGGCCAGCGAGCTGCTCATCGACGTGCTCGGCGAAAACGGGCGGCACGCCCGGACTGCCATCGGTGTCGCCGGTTTGCCGCGGAACAGTCCGGTCGAGATCCAAATGATCTGCACCGCGGTGTAGGACCGACCGACAGATGCGCCTTTGAGCGTCAAGGGAGTCGGCCCGCGCCGGTCAACCCCCCGCTTCGGAGTTCGAGGAGAGCAGCGTGCACCGCCATCAACGAGTACTCAACCGCCTGGTCGACCGGGTGGACACACCCGCGCCCATCGTGCTGGCCGACGTCATGCAACGCAACATCGACCGGATGCAGGACTTCGCCGCCGAGCACAACCTGCACCTGCGGCCTCACGTCAAGACGCACAAGTGCCTCGAGATCGGTCGCCGCCAGGTCGACGCCGGGGCGGTGGGGATCACCGCCGGCACCGTCGGTGAAGCGGAGATCTTCGCGGCGGCCGGGTTCGACGACATCTTCCTGGCCTACCCGCTCTGGCCGTCGGGTACCAAAGGGCGACCGGATACGCCATCTCGCCCACACCGTCCGGATGCGCGTGGGGGTGGACAACGTCGCGGCCATCGAGGCCCTCGCCGACGCGATGTGTGACGAACCGGACCGGCTCCAGGTGGTGGTGGAAATCGACTGCGGCGCCCGCCGGTCCGGAGCTCCGCCAGCGGCCGCGGGTGACCTCGCACTGGCAGCCCGCAACTGCGGGCTGGTACCTATCGGGGTCTACACCTATCCGGGACATGGCTGCTTCGGTCCAGGCTCGCGCGAGCCGGCGGCGCACGACCAGCACGCCGCGCTGACCGCCGCGGTGCGCAGCTTTGACGGCGTCGGGATCACCGCCGAGGTGGTCAGCGCGGGCTCGACACCGACGGTCGCCTTCTCCACCAGCAGCGTGATCACTGAGATCCGTCCCGGCGAGTACGTCTTCTGCGATCTGAACAACACCCGGCTCGGCGCATGTGAGGAGGACCAGATCGCGCTGTTCGTCGCCGCCACCGTGGTCAGCGACTGGGTCCCCGACCAGGTCATCCTCGACGTCGGCACCAAGGCCCTGGGCCGCGAGGGCAGCCCCGAACGGGGGTACGGCGGCATCGCCGGGAAGAAGGCGATCCTCGCCAGGCTCAATGAGTACCACGGATTCGGTGCAGTGCCCGCCGGCGAATCGCGTCCGAGTGTCGGCACGGTGGTGCCGGTGGTGCCCAACCACGTATGCCCAGTCGTGAACAGCTTCGAGGAGCTGATCGTGACCGACACCGAAGGCACGATGCTGCAACGGTGGCCGGTCGCCGCCCGTGGACTTCTCAACTGAGGAGCCGTGGACGCCTCCTCCACAGAGCCCACCCCCAACCCACCAGGAGAAACTGAGATGAGACTCGAGAAGGACACAGCGCTGGTGACCGGCGCCAGCAGCGGGATCGGAGCAGGCGGTGAGCTCCCATTTCCGCCGCGAGGGCGCGCGGCTGCTGCTGACCGGTCGTAGGGAACGGATGGACACCGCTCAGCCCGACGACCTGTACGTCCCGGGGGACCTCAACGACGAGGCGTTCGTCGCTGCCTTGGCCGAACGCGCCGCCGACACCTTGGGTTCCGTCGACGTGGTCGTCCTCAACCACGGCCTGCAGGCCAGCGGCCCGCTCACCGAGATGGCCTACGACGACGCGAAGAATGTGCTCCACAGCAACCTGCTCAGCGCGTTCCTGGTGATGAAGCACTTTGCGCCGCTGATGCCCGCGGCTGGAGGCTCGTTCGTCTGCGTCGGCTCACGGCTCGGCATTGTCGGCAAGCCGGAGGAAGTGCTGTACTCCGCGGCCAAGGGCGGCCTGATCATGCTCGCCAAGGGCGCGGCGATCGAGTGGGCCCCGCGCAACATCCGGGTCAACGTGGTCGCCCCCGGCCTCACCGCGACCCCGATCATCGAGGCATCTTTCCAACGCAGGTCTGACCCCGAGGCGTACCGCCGTGAGCGCGAATCCCAGATCCCGCTCCAACGCCTCGCCACGCCCGAGGAAGTCGCCGACGCTGTCCTCTTCCTCGCGTCGTCCGAGTCGTCGTACATCACCGGAGCGGTCATTCCGGTCGATGGCGGCTACACCGCCTTCTGAACGCCCCGGCTGCGCACCACGACCGGCATTTGAGTCACAGGCGCCACAGGCGCGGGCGTTTCGCCCGTTGGGCCAAGGCTCTCGCGGTTGTCGGACGGGTCGACGCGGTGAAATCACGCCCGCACAACAGGATTGCCGCGTTGAATTGAACGCGCAGCCGTAAGACGCTTGAGGTCGTAGTGAGGCGCCAACTGCAAAAGGTATGCGAGCTCGTCAATGATGCGGTCGCCAACGGGGCGCACTGCCCGACGGGCGGCCATCGCCTCGCCTCGGCCGCGCAGGTTTTTTTCTACGCTCCGACAGTCCTTCGCAACCTCCCCGACAATGGCGCCATCCGGACACGGGAGATCTTCGGATCGGTTGCCGGGAAGAACGAGAGAGCTATTTTTCTTCGGTAGTGCGGGCGGCGAAGATTGCCAGCACCGTTTCGGCGTTGAGGGTCAGCACCTCGGTGAGGACGTCGACCGCGTGGGAGGGGTCTCCGCTGTCCAGCGCCGCCATGATCTTTTGGTGCTCCTCGACGACCCCGGCCTCCATTTCAACCTCGCGCTCTACGAAGAGCACTCTCAGCAGGTAGCGCAACTCCTTGACTAATTGCGCATAGAAGGCATCGATTCGTTTGCTGTTGAGCATGCCGACGATCGCGGCGTGGAAGTCAAGATCGCGCGCGGCGATTTCGGCGGCATCCTTGGTCTTATATGCCTCCATCAGCGCTTCGAGGGCAGCCCGGACGGGGGCGAGTTCTTCAGGCGTACGGGGTACGCGAATGGCCGAGACTTCCATCGCCAGCCGTGCGCGGTAGAGCTCGAGAAGGTCGTCATGCGACGGGTCGACTACGGCGAAACCGTGGTTCAGCGTGTAGCGCACCATGCCACCCACGTCGAGGATCCGAACGGCCTCGCGCACGGTGTTCCGCGAGATGCCCAGGGACGACGCCAGCGCACTTTCTTTGATCGGCGAGCCAGGAGTCAATTCCCCGCGCATGATCGCGTCCGCCAGTCCATCGGCAACCTGCTGAGCCGTACTTGTCCGGCGAAGCACCATATTATGGACCGTCATACCTACAGAGTAGTCGACGGTGCTCAACAGCTACTACTTGTGAGCAGTGACCGGTGTGAGCGGAACCCTGCAGACTCGAACCTGGACTGCGCTCCTGTTTTGTGACGCCGTCTTTCACCGCGGTATCTGGCGCAGACGGTGTTGCGCAGTCGTTTAACCCGCGGTTGCTCACCGTCGTGCGCGGGCACCGCCTACCTGGGTGCAGTACCGCCTGATTGGGTTCCGATGTGCACTCTGATGTGTGCTCCGGGTGGCGAAGTCGCTGGCGATATTTCGCCACGGTGAGGGCGAACTTCTCCCGAACCTCCTCGCCGCGTGAGGCTTCCGGTAGAGCATGGTGTAGTCGAGGATGTCGGCCCTGGTATTGGGCGCCGGCTGGATCGGTCGTGGATCCGGCTACCGGTGGCGGCTGTCGGCCGATCGACCCGGTACCGACCACCAGGGCCGAGCGCCCCTGTATTTTGCGGGTGACCCGGTGTTTCCAGCGGTGTTGCTGCTGCAGCCGGAACGAGGTCTGCGCATCCTTGGCCATATCCAGTGCGAAGCCGAGCGCAAACTCCGCGATGGCGCGGCTGAGCACTCCCCGGGAGTTGGTGTAGATGATGTCGCTGTCAATTAATTCGTCGAAAAGTAGTTGGCTCACCCCGGCCGCCGAGACGTGCACCCACCGCAGGGACGTGGCGGCATCCCAGTTGTGCTGCAGCGCCGGCGAGAACGAGTGCCACTGGTACAAGACGTCTGCGCCGTCGAGGGCCTCGGCGAGGCCGTCGGCGGTTGTCAGCCGGACATCTGCCAGCTCCTCGATCTCCGCTAACCGGGGCGGCAATGCCTCCCGATAGAGGACGGCGACGATGGGCCGACTGCGTTCCGCAGCGGTCGTCATGACACCGGTAGCTTCGCGGCTGCCGGCCGGCTGGTTCACCGCGCGCGCATCGATGGCGGACAGGACCGCGGAGGTGAACTCGCCCGTCGACGACGTTCCGCCGACGTCGCGGGTGCCGAGACCGTCGCGCAGGGCCGACTCGAACGCGGACTGCAGGTGGCCGGCTGCCTCGGGGTGGCCGAGGTGTTCGAGCATCATCGCTCCCGACCAGATCTGGCCGACCGGGTTTGCCAGACCTTTTCCGGCGATGTCGGGAGCGGAGCCGTGAACCGGTTCGAACAGTGACGGGAAGTCGCGCTCCGGGTTCAGGTTGGCGCTGGGCGCCAAGCCGATGGAGCCGGTGACGGAGCTGGCGAGATCGGAGAGGATGTCACCGAACAGGTTGGAGGCGACGATGACGTCGAAGGTCCAGGGTTTTAGGACTAGATGGGCGGCCAGGGCGTCGACGAGCTCGCTGGTGAGCCTCACTTCGGGGTAAGAGCGGGTGGTCTCCTCCACGATCTCGTCCCAGAACGGCATGGTGTGCACGATGCCGTTGCTCTTGGTGGCCGAGGTGAGGTGCCCTCGACGGGAAGCCGCTAGAGCGGCCGCGTAGCGGGTGACCCGGGAGACGCCGAGTCGGGTGAAAATGGTCTCCTGGACTGCGCTTTCCTGCGGCAGCCCGCGGTACATGCGGCCGCCTACCTCGGAGTATTCGCCTTCATTGTTTTCCCGAACGATGAGCAGATCGATCGGCTGCTTGGCCGCCAGTGGTGAGGTGACGCCGTCAAGGGTTTTGACGGGACGAAGATTGATGTACTGCTGGAATTCTCGGCGGATGGGGATCAGCAAGCCCCATAGCGATTCAGCATCGGCCACGTCGGGGGAACCCACTGCTCCCAGGAAGATCGCGTGGTGTTCGGCGAGTTGCTCGAGGCCGTCGGTGGGCATCATTCGCCCATGTTGGACGTAGTATTCCGATCCCCAGTCGAAGTAGGTGAAATCCAGGTCGAGAGAATGGATTTCGGCGATCCGCTCGAGGCAGGTGATGGCCGCCGGAACGACTTCTTTCCCGATTCCGTCGCCGGCGATGACGGCGATCTTGTGGGTGCTCATGAAGTCGTCCGTTCTGCAGGGCGCTCAGCAGTTGCTCGGGTGGTCCCGGCTCGCTGAGATTGACGATGGTGTTCTTGGGTTCGGTCATCTCGTGGACGGCGTAGCGAACTCCTTCACGGCCGACACCGGATTTCTTGAAGCCGCCGAACGGCATGGAGTCGATCCGGATATCGCTGGTCTCGTTGATCACCACCGCGCCCACGCGCAGGTTTTCGGCAATGGTCAAGGCGAGGTCGATGGACTGGGTGAAGACGCCCGCCTGGAGTCCGTACTCGGAGTTGTTGGCCCACTGGACGGCGTCTGAGACCTCGACGAACGGCATGAGGGTCACCACTGGACCGAACACTTCCTCGCGGATCACCCGGCAGTCCGCCGGTACATCGGTCAAAACCGTGGGTTCATAGAAGGCGTTTCGTCGCTGCCCGCCTGCGTGCACCGTCGCGCCCGCAGCCTTGGCTTCGTCGACCCACTGCTCGACGCGCCGGGCCTCTGCCTCGGAGATCAGCGGGCCGACGTCGGTGTGGCGGTCGAACTTCGGGCCTGTCGTGAGCGCCTGGGTGCCGCGGGTGACGTGTTCGAGGACGCGCTCGAAGAGCGCGGTGTGCACGTACACGCGCTGAACGGATAGGCAGTTCTGGCCGGCGACGCCGAACGCTCCAGCGACGATCGCATCGGCCGCGTGCACCGCGTCGGCGTCGGCGCAGACGATCGTGGCGTTGTTGCCGCCGAGTTCGGAGAGAACCTTCTTGGCGCCGGCTGCGGCAACTATGCGTTCGGCGGTGCGGGGACCGCCGGTGAACGAGATCAGGTCGACGCCGTCATCGGTCACCAGCGCTTGGGCAACGCCGGGGCCGCCGACAATGGCTGCGATGCGTCCTGATGGGACACCCGCTTTCAGTAGCAGCTGGACCAGCGCCAGCCCGCTCAGTGGTGTGCGCTCGGAGGGCTTGAGTATGACGCCGTTGCCGGCGATGAGCGCCGGGCCCAGCTTGTGCGCCACCAGGTTGAGGGGGTCGTTGAACGGGGTGATCGCGGCGACGAGTCCCACCGGATGCCGGGTGTACCAGCCGATCTTGTGCCCGGCCGCGAGACTGTCGTCGAAATTCAGCGTCGATCCGGACAGCTCGCTGGAGGCGGCAGCGGAAAGCCGCAGGGTCTCGATGCAGCGGTCGACCTCGCGCTCGGCTTCGGTGATGGTCTTGCTGCTCTCCGCGGCGATGATGTTGGCGAAGCGCGCACGCTGTGCATCGAGGAGGTGAGTCGCCTTTTCCAGCGCCTGCCGGCGGCTGCGCAGCGGCCACGGTTCGAGCTGAAGATGACGCTGGATGTGGGCGATCGCACGCCGCACGTCTTGGGGGGTCGACGTGCAAACTCGCCCGAGCAGGAAGCCGTCTTCTGGATCCCGCACTTCCAGCGACAGGTCGGCTAACTGCCATTGTCCGTTGAAGAATGCCCCTCCCGGCAGGTCGGCAATGTCTGACCGATCGGCAGCTGTTTCCGGGCGCGCGTCAACGACGCTGATGGATGGAACCATGAGACGGGATACCTGCCTATTTGATTCGGTCGATGACTTTTGCGGCGCCGCCGATGATCGGCAGGAACCAAGGTGGGCCAAAGTGTCCGGGAACGGGCGGGTTCTTCAGGTCCTCCCAGACATTGGCGGTTTTGTCGCCGCCCATATAGCGGACCATGTTCTTGCCCATGTGGGCGGCCATCTGAACACCGTGGCCGCTGTAGCAGAGCGAATAGAAGACCCCATCATGAACGCCGGCGTGGACCATTTGATCCATGGACAGATCCACCAGCCCACCCCAGGTGTAGTCCACCTTGGCGTTCGAAAGATAGGGGAACAATTCGATCATCGCCGTGCGCAGGATCGTGCCGCTCTTGACGTCGGATTCCGGGTTGGAAAGCGCAAAGCGGGCACGGCCTCCGAACAGCAGCCTGTTGTCGGGGGTGATGCGGAAGTAGTAGGTCAGCATTTTGCTGTCGGATGCTTGACGGCGGTTCGGCAGAATCCGATCGACGACGTCGTCGGGCAGCGGTTCGGTGACGATGATGAAGCTGCCCACCGGGATCACCCGCCGTTGCAGCCACGGCGTCACGGCTCCGGTGTAGCCGCTGGTGGCCACCAGTACCTGTTTTGCTCGGACGATTCCGCGGGTGGTGTGCACGTCGTGCACCGTCCCAGCGACCTTCTGCAATTCGGTGACCGCGGCGTTTTCACAAATCACGGCTCCGGTGCCAGCGACCGCTGCGGCCAGGCCATGCACGAACTTTCCGACGTGCATTCCCGCGCCGAGCGGATCGAGCATGGCTCCGTGATAAAAGTCGGAGCCGATTTCGCTGTGAATCTCGGACTTCGGAATCGTGGTGACGTGGTAATCGGCCAAGGATGCCAACTGTTCCTGCGACTGCAGCATCCCCTCATAGTGGGAGGGGTGAAAGGCTAGGGAAAGTTTTCCGTACCGTCGAAAGTGGCAGTCGATGCCATTGTCGTGCACCAGTTTCTCGATGGTGTCGATGGCGTCGTTGTACTCGCGGAACATTTCCACGGCGCGGGGCGCCCCGTACCGTTTGACCGCTGTGCTGAAGCTGATCGCCAATCCCGTTGTTGCCATCCCGCCGTTGCGGCCGGACGCCCCCCATCCGACGGTGTGGCGCTCCAGAACCACCGCGGTGGCCCCTTGTTTCGCGAACTCGAGCGCCGCCGAAAGGCCGGTAAACCCGGCGCCGATGATGGCGACGTCGACCTTGTCGGGAACCGGCGTACGGCGGTAATCGCCCGAGGGTTCAGCGGTGTCGAGCCAGTACGGGATGAGTTTCACGATTGACCGTCGCCCTTTGCTCGTAGATCTACAGACCGAGGTTCTTGTTCAGTTCGTCCAGGGACTCGACTGTGGTGTAGTCGTAGCCCGCGGTGATGGGGTCATAGCCACGGTCCAGCAGCACCAGGTTGCGAAAGCCCATGTCGTGCATGGGCATCATGTCGTAGCGGGTGTGGCTGGAGACGTGCAGGAAGTCCTCCGGCTTGGCGTTCAGGGTGTCGAGCATGTACTCGAAGGCCTGGTAGCGCGGCTTGTAGGCCTGGGCCTGCTCGGCGGTGTAGACGGCGTGGAAGTCGGCACCGAGCCGCGGAACGCTGATGTCCAGGAAGCTGGTGTCTGCGTTGGACAGGATCACCAGCTTGTAGTTGTCGCCCATGAGCTTCAGCGGAGCCGGCACGTCCTCGTGGGCAACCCAGCCGCGTACCGCCTCGGCGAACTGTGCGCCGGCGCCTTCGGTCGGCCCAATGCCCCACCGCTTGCACACCCGGTCAAAGGAATCTTGAAGGATCTGCTCGTAGGGCTTGTAGTCGCCGCACACCTCGTCGTACCGGTACCCGCGGAAGACCTTCTTGAACGCGGGCCACTGCTCTTCAGGAAGACGGCCTCCGAGCAGCCGGCGGGTGGTGGGATCGATGTCGAAGTTGATCAGCGTGCCGTAGCAGTCGAAGGAGACGTACTCCGGCCGAAAAGTGTTGTCTGCCATCATGTTCCGTTCGTTCGATGGGGTAGTGGGCCGGTCCGGCCACCACCGCCGTTCCCGGCAAGATGCGGGGCTCTCGGGCGGTCATGCCCGCCCTCGGCAAGCTTCACGCTGCCTGCGCACAGAAGCCTAAACCGGGTATTGCTCAATTGTCAACAATTGGGTAGTGTCGCGGTGTGACGCATTACACCCCGACCCAAGCGAGTGAGCAGAGTCACTGTGGCGGTCGACGTTTTGCCTGTGGGGAAGGTGGATTGGTTTGTCCGAGAAGCACGGGCGCCAGCGCACTCTTCGCCACCTGTGCCGGCGGGATACCGAGCGGCGCTCTCCATGCACCCGGCCTGCGTACGGCGGGCCCTCTTCCTCTAATCATCCGAAAGAAGTTCCGATGAAGACACGAACAACCGTCCAGGCCGCAGCGGCCGGTTTTGCCCTCTTGATCGCCCTCAGCGCGTGCGGTAGCTCCGACACCAGCGCCGACAACGCGGGGGCAGGGAGCAAGACGGCGAATACGGCCGACATCTCCGAGGGTGTTCAGCCGGACCCGGCCGCGGTCGCCCTGTTGCCGGCCTCATATAAGGACAAGGGCGAACTGACGGTGGCCATGGACCTCCACTACCCGCCGACCACCTTCCTTGCCGACGACAGCAAAACGCCGATCGGTGTCAACCCGGACGTGGCCCGTTTGGTGGCCAAGAAGCTCGGACTCAAGTTGAAGTTCGTCCAAGCCAGCTTCGACACCATCATTCCCGGGATCGAGGGTGGCCGATACGACTTCACCGCCACCTCCATGGCCGCAACGGCCGAGCGGCTCAAGGTCCTGGACATGATCGACTACTTCAACGCCGGGGTGTCGGTGGCCGTTGCCGCCGGGAACCCGCTGGGGCTGAGCAATGATGATCTGTGCGGCAAGAACATTGCCGTGACGAAGGGCTCGACCGCACAGCTCAAGCATCTGCCCAATGTCTCCGAGTGGACGTGCGTGTCCCAGGGCAAGCCGGCGATCAATGGCATCACCCTGCCCAACGTCCAGGAGGCGCTGACCCAGCTGGCCTCCAAGCGAGTGGACGGGGTCTTCTACGACACCCCCGCCCTGGTGTGGGCGCAAACGCAGCAGCCCAAGGCCATCACCGTCCTCACCCCCCAGGTCGACACGCGTTCGGATCACATCGTCACCGTCGCCCTCAAGAAGGGGTCACCGCTGACTCCCGCCCTGCAGGCAGCCGTTCAGTCCGTCCTGGACAGCCCCGAATACAAGAAGTCGCTCGCCAACTGGGGTCTCACCGATGCCGGCCGTTACCGAAGCCAAGCTCAACTAGGAAGACACCATGGCGCAACTGACTACCCACGGAAGCAGGCCCGACGATGAACGTGTTGGACCCTGCCCTCAAACCGAGGCTCCGGCGGCGAAGTGCGTTCGAGTACACGGCCTGGGCGGTGTGCATCCTGCTCGCGCTGGGCATCCTCGCCTCCGTCTCGACCAACCCCCACTTCCAGTGGGATGTGGTCGCCAAATACTTCACCAATGAATCAATCCTGCGCGGCCTGGTCCTGACGATCGTGTTGACGGTGGTCAGCATGGTCCTCGGAACGCTGCTGGGGCTGGTCCTGGCGATCATGAGGTCTTCGAGCATCAAGCCGATTGCCGCGACCGCGGGGGTGTACATCACCTTCTTTCGTGGCACTCCGGTGCTGGTACAGCTGATCTTCTGGTTCAACATCGCCGCGCTGTACCCGAACCTGTCGATCGGCGGCATGCACATCGACGTCAATGCCCTGATCACCCCCATCATGGCCGCGGTCATCGGCCTGACGCTCAATGAAGCGGCGTACATGGCGGAGATCATTCGCGGCGGGTTCTCCTCCGTCGGCAAGGGCCAGATCGAGGCCGCCGACTCGCTGGGGATGAGCGGCGCCATGAAGATGCGCAAGATCATCATTCCCCAGGCGATGCCTTCGATCATTCCGGCAACCGGCAACCAGGTCATCGGAATGTTCAAGGAGACATCCCTGGTCAGTGTGCTCGGCGTCGCGGAGCTGCTCCAAAGCGCCCAGCTCATCTACGCGCGCACCTACGAGACCATCCCGCTGCTCATCGTTGCCAGCCTCTGGTACCTCGTGATGACCCTGATTCTGAGCTACCCACAATCCCAGCTCGAGAAGAAATACTCTCGCGCCACCTCCCGGCTTCCCCGGAAGGCGAAGAACGCTGTGCTGACAGCAGACCAGGAAGGTGCCCGATGACTTGCGACGGTACGATTCACGGCCGCGGGATCCGTAAATCCTTCGGCTCCAAGACGGTTCTGCAGGACGTCGATCTCGATATCGCCAGCGGTGAGATCTGCTGCATCATCGGCCCCAGCGGATCCGGAAAATCGACCTTGCTGCGCTGCATCAACGGCTTGGAGACCGTTGATCTGGGCGTGTTGAAGGTCAACGGAGAACACTTCGGCTACTACGAAACGGACAACGCATTCCATGCACTGAGCCGCAAACGCCTAGCCGAACAACGCACCAAGGTCGGCATCGTGTTCCAGCAGTTCAACCTCTTTCCCAATATGACTGCCCAGGACAACATCATGGCCGGTCCCGTGCTGGTCAAAGGTGGTGACAAGAAGCAGGCAGCCGAGCAGGCGCAGCAGCTGCTGGCCAGCGTCGGACTCAGTGGTTTCGGCGGCCACTATCCCGCGCAGCTGTCCGGCGGGCAGCAGCAGCGCGTGGCCATCGCGCGATCGTTGGCGATGGATCCGCAGATCATGCTGTTCGACGAGCCGACCAGCGCCCTGGATCCCGAAAAGGTCGGTGAAGTCCTCGCCGTCATGCAGGACCTGGCCCAAAAGGGCATGACCATGGTTGTGGTCACCCACGAGATGGGCTTCGCGCGGGAAGTGGCCGACTCCCTGCTGTTCATGGACGAGGGTTGCATCGTCGAGCGCGGTGATGCCCGCGAGGTCCTCGCCAAGCCGAAGGAACGCCGGACCCAGTGCTTTCCTGGAAAAGGTGCTCTGACAATGGACGGACGACTTGCCGTCATCGGCCTGGGCAGCATTGGAAGCATGGCATTGTGGCGGGCTTCCCGCTTGTCCGATTCGGTGGTCGGATTCGAGGCCCAATCGCCGGGCCACGCCCGCAGCGCTGTCGGCGGTGACACGCGCCTGTTCCGCATGCTGTATCGAGGAACGCCGAGCTACTATCCCATCCTCGAACGCTCCCGGCGCCTTTGGGGCGAGCTCGAGGCCGACTCGGGTCAGCACATTCTGACGCGCTGCGGCGGGCTGTCAATCGGAACAGTGGACGGACCCTATCTTCCACACCTACTCGAAACCACCCGGTTGACCGGGGCGGACCACGAACTACTGAGCCGCGAGGCGATGGCCGAGCGCTATCCCCAACACAACCTCCGACCAGACGACCAGGCGGTGTTCGACCCGCATGCCGGCGCCCTGCGGACCGACCGAGCAGTCACCGCGGCGGTCACCGCGGCGCAGGCGAACGGGGCAACGGTACTCACCGCTCCGATCGACGGTATTCGGGAAGCCGACGACGGCGTGGTCATCACCTCCGGGTCCGATTCGTGGAGTTTCGAGAACGTCATCATCTCCTCAGGCGGCTGGTCCCAGCGCCTCATGCCCGATTACCTGAAGGCGGTAACGGACACGTGGCGGCTCTACTTGTCGTGGTTCGTGGCGCGGGAGGCAGCCGAGTTCGCGCCGGACAGATTCCCCATCTTCATCCGAATCTCCGGAGATCGCTCGATGTACGGGGCTCCCAGCGTCGACGGGGTGACCGTCAAGGCAACCCTGGACGGTCGCGGAGCACCCACGCCGCAGGCTGATGCGGTGCCCAGGGAACTCACGGCGGCCGAAATCGCGGAGACCACCGAGACCGTCACCGAGTTCTTGCCCGGTCTCATCCCCAACATCGTCCGCTCCGACGCCTTTCCGGACCTGTTCACTGCGGATCATCACCCTCTTCTCGGCCCACTCCGGGACAACAGCAGGATTTACTGCGCCACCGGGTTTTCCGGCGCCGGCTTCAAGATGGCCTCCGGCTTCGGCGAGATTGCCGCGATGGAGGCCCTGCACACGCGGTCCTTCGAGGGGCTAGATTTCCTGCGTCCCCAACGGTTCACGCCTCTAAATGCAGGTGATCGCTCGGGCCGTGCCACTGGCGCGCAGTCCCCCGTCAGCGTCGGGCCTTCTAGGCTCGCCGTCGGTACCCGCGAAGCGTCGTGAGGCTCCGCGTGGGCTTCATGAATAAGTCGCCGACTCATCAGAGAAATCCACAGACTCCCCAATTGCGGAGGTATTAGGTCAATGGCATCCCTTAGCCCCGTCCTCAAACAGGCCACCCCGGTCATCGTTGACCACGCGGCCGGGAGTTGGGTCTATGCGGCTGACGGCAGAAAATACCTCGACTTCACCACTGGAATCGGTGTCACGAGCACCGGTCACTGCCATCCAGACGTCGTCGCCGCGGCCCGCGAACAGGTCGGCAAGATTATTCATGCCCAGTACACGACGGTGATGCATAAGCCGTTGCTCGAACTCACCGAGAAACTCGGCGAATTCCTGCCAGCCGGGACTTGACAGCGTCTTCTATGCCACCTCAGGTGCCGAAGCGGTCGAAGCCTCGGTCCGCTTGGCGCGTATGGCGACCGGACGGCCCAACATCATCTCGTTCGACGGTGGCTTCCACGGCAGGACAATGGGTGCGGCCTCACTGACGACCGCCGGCGCCAAGTTTCGCTCCGGATTCTCCCCACTCATGGGCGGAGTGCATATCGCCCCTTTTCCCCACGCCTTCCGGTACGGCTGGGATGAAGAAACAGCAGTCGACTTCGCGCTGAAGGAACTCGATCACCTCCTGCACAGCATCAGCACCCCTAGGGATACAGCGGGTTTCATCATCGAACCCGTCCTCGGCGACGGCGGCTACATCCCTACCCCTGCGGCCTTCCTGCAAGGCTTACGCGAACGTTGCCGATCGCCACGGCATCGTGTTCATCGTGGACGAGGTTCAAGCGGGTGTGGGACGCACAGGCAAGTTCTGGGGACATGACTGGGCCGGGATCCGCCCGGACATCGTCATCACCGCGAAAGGATTGGCCAGCGGGTTCCCCATCTCCGCGATTGCGGCCTCAACCGAGCTGATGTCCAAAGCGTGGCCAGGCTCGCAGGGCGGTACCTACGGAGGAAACGCCGTCGCCGCCGCTGCCGGCGTCGCAACACTGGGAGTCATCGAGCGCGAAAACCTCGTGTTCAATGCCCAGACTCGGGGCGAGGAGCTTCGCGCGGGGCTGGAAAATCTCAGGACCGAGTTCGCCGGAATCGGGAACGTCCGCGGCCGCGGATTGATGCAGGCCGTCGAATTCACCACTACGGACAACGCACCCGACGCTGCGACGGCGCTTGCGGTTCAACAGGCCGCCATCGACGCCGAACTCCTGCTCCTCACGTGCGGTCCGTACGGCAACGTCATCCGCATCATCCCAGCGCTCAATGTCAGCAGTGATGAAATCCAAAGCGGCTTAACCAGATTCGCGCAGGCGCTGAAGACCGCCACTGCCTACGCCGTCGCCACGCGTTGCGACCGCAGCGATTTGACCGCCTGCGCCAGCGGAACCCGTCCCTCGACCACAGAAAGATGTCACATGAACCCTTCCCTTGACCTCCACCACCCTCCACACCGACCTCTTCATCGACGGCCGCTGGCGAAAGGCCGCCGGCGGAGCCACCTTCGCCGTGGAAAACCCGGCAACCCACGAAGTCATCGCCGAGGTCGCCGACGGTGGGCCAGACGACGCGCTCGACGCCATCGCGGCTGCCGGCCGTGCACAGGCGAGAGTGGAGCAAATCGACCGCGCGCGAGCGCGCAGACATCCTGCGGCGCGCCTTCGATCTGGTCATTGCCAACGCCGACCGACTGGCCGCCATCATGACCGCCGAGATGGGCAAGCCCCTCGCCGAAGCAGCGGGCGAGGTTGCCTACGGCGCCGCGTTCCTTCAGTGGTTCGCCGAGGAGGCCATTCGCATCGGCGGGGACCACACCACCTCCGTCGACGGCACCACCCGAATTCTGGTCAGCAAGGAACCGGTCGGGCCGTGTGTGTTGGTGACGCCGTGGAACTTCCCGTTGGCAATGGGTACCCGAAAGATCGCCCCGGCGATCGCCGCCGGGTGCACGATGGTTTTCAAGCCGGCCGACTTGACACCGCTGACGTCCCTGGCCTTGGTCGACATCTTCGAGCAGGCCGGTCTGCCCAGCGGCGTCCTCAACGTCGTGACCACATCCCGAGCCGCCAGCGTCGTGGAACCATGGATGACCAGTGGCATCGCACGCAAGGTCAGCTTCACCGGGTCCACCGAGGTCGGCAAGATCCTGCTGCGGCAGGCAGCGGAGAACGTCATGCGCTCCTCCATGGAACTGGGAGGCAACGCACCCTTCATCGTCCTGTCCGACGCCGACGTGGAGCGCGCCGTTGATGGCGCTGTGCAAGCCAAGATGCGGAACATGGGCGAAGCATGTACAGCCGCAAATCGCTTCTTCGTACACCGTTCACTCGCACAGGAATTCGCCGAGAAGCTCGGCAAGCGAATGTCCGAACTGCAGGTAGGCAACGGCGCACTGGAAGGAACAGAGGTCGGTCCCCTCATCGACCAGGCAGGCCTGGACAAGGTCGAGGGATTGGTCGCCGACGCTGTCGCCAAGGGTGCCCGCATCCTCACCGGCGGAAGCCGCCCGCAGGGCCCGGGATACTTCTACACACCCACCGTCTTGGCGGACGTTCCCCTCGATGCCGAACTGATGAAAACCGAGATTTTCGGTCCGGTAGCGGCCATCACACCCTTCGACAGTGAGGACGAGGTGGTGCATCTGGCAAACGACACGAACTCGGGGCTGGTTGGTTATGTGTTCACCGAAAGTGTAGACAAGGCCATGCGTTTCGCTTCAGCGCTTGAAGTCGGCATGGTCGGCCTGAATACAGGTCTCGTGTCGAATCCAGCGGCTCCGTTCGGGGGGGTCAAGCAGTCGGGGTTGGGACGCGAGGGCGGTAAGGTCGGCATCGACGAGTTTCTCGAGTACAAGTACACCGCGTTAGCCTGCTAGACCCTTTTGTGCCAAGATTGCCAAGAGTGAGGCAGGGAAAACTGATGGCGACGCCCGATGATCTTTTCGAATTGGAGGGAAGGCCGACGGCACAATTGATTGCCGATCACCTGCGGGAGCTCATCATCCAAGGGATCTTCCGTCCGGGGCAACAAATCAATGAATCCGTCTTGGCAGGTCAGCTGAGCACGTCCAGAGGGCCAGTCCGCGAAGCACTGCAACGATTGACGCAGGAAGGGATCCTCGTCAGTCTGCGTAACCGCGGTGTCTTCGTGCCGGAGCTGACGATCGACGACATAAGGGAGATTTATGCGGTGCGGGAGGCGGTCGAAAAAGCCTCCGCGGAGATCCTCCTGGCCGCCGGGCAAGAGCCAGATCGATCGCACCTGCCAGTCACTGAATGAAACCATCGCCGAGATGGCGACGCAGGAATCTTCGGACTGGCAGGCGATCTCCCGGCTCGATATGCAATTCCACACCTCCTTCGTAGCCGGCACCAAGAATTCACGTTTGATGCGGATTTACGACACCCTGGCTGCCGAAACCAGAATGTGCATTCTGAACCTCCGGGTTTCCTACCCGCGAGTGGATGTCCTGGTGCAGGAACACCAGAAGATACTGGACTTGCTGGAAGCTGGCGACAATGAAGGACTCCAGCAGGCCATCAGTCATCACATGCGCAAGGCCGTTGAGGATCTGACCGCAACAACGCAACAGCCCTAACCAGGCTTGGGCGGAATCGTGGTGCGCAGCCGGGACGTTCAGAAGGCGGTGTACCCGCCATCGACCGGAATGACCGCTCCGGTGATGTACGACGACTCGGACGACGCGAGGAAGAGGACAGCGTCGGCGACTTCCTCGGGCGTGGCGAGGCGTTGGAGCGGGATCTGGGATTCGCGCTCATGGCGGTACGCCTCGGGGTCGGACCTGCGTTGGAAGGATGCCTCGATGATCGGGGTCGCGGTCAGGCCGGGAGCGACCACGTTGACCCGGATGTTGCGCGGGGCCCACTCGATCGCCGCGCCCTTGGCGAGCATGATCAGGCCGCCCTTGGCCGCGGAGTACAGCACTTCCTCCGGCTTGCCGACAATGCCGAGCCGTGAGCCGACGCAGACGAATGAGCCCCCAGCCGCGGGCATCAGCGGCGCAAAGTGCTTCATCACCAGGAACGCGCTGAGCAGGTTGCTGTGGAGCACGTTCTTCGCGTCGTCGTAGGCCATCTCGGTGAGCGGGCCGCTGGCCTGCAGGCCGTGGTTGAGGACGACCACGTCGACGGAACCGAAGGTGTCGGCGGCGCGGTCGGCCAAGCCTGCGACGAACACCTCGTCGTTGAGGTCCCCCGGGACGTACAGGTCGTCGGGCTGCGCGGTGTCTATCCGATCCCGACGACCGGTCAGCAGCAGCCGCGCGCCCTCGCGGCGGAAGTGGGAGCTCACCGCCTGTCCGATTCCGCTGTTGGCGCCGGTCACCAGCGCTGTGGCCTTCTCGAGTCTCATCTCAGGTTCTCCTGTTGGGTTGTGGGGTGGGTCTGTGGAGGAGGCTCCACGGACTCCTCAGTTGAGAAGTCCACGGGCGGCGACCGGCCACCGCTGCAGCATCGTGCCTTCGGTGTCGGTCACGATCAGCTCCTCGAAGCTGTTCACGACAGGGCATACGTGGTTGGGCACCACCGGGACCACCGTGCCGACGCTCGGACGCATTCGCCGGCGGGCACTGCGAGCGAAGCCGTGGTACTCGTTGAGCCTGGCGAGGACCGCCTTCTTCCCGGCGATGCCGCCGTACCCCTTTCCGGGTTGCCCTCGCGGCCCAGCGCCTTGGTGCCGACGTCGAGGATGACCTGGTCGGGGACCCAGTCACTGACCACGGTGGCGGCAACGAACAGCGCGATCTGGTCCTCCTCACATGCGCCGAGCCGGGTGTTGTCCAGGTCGCAGAAGACGTACTCGCCGGGACGGATCTCGGTGATCACGCTGCTGGTGGAGAACGCGACCGTGGGCGTCGAGCCCGCGCTGACCACCTCGGCGGTGATCCCGACGTCGCCAAAGCTGCGCACCGCGGCGGTCAGCGCGGCGTGCTGGTCCTGCGCGGCTGGCTCACGGGAGCCCGGACCGAAGCAGCCATGCCCCGGATAGGTGTAGACCCCGACAGGCACCAGCCCGCACTTGCGGGCCGCAAGTGCGAGGTCACCCGCGGCCGCTGGCGGCGCTCCGGACCGGTGGGCGCCAGAGTCGATCTCCACGACCACTTGGAGGCGGTCCGGTTCGTCACCCATCGCGTCGGCGAGGGCCTCGATGGCCGCGACGTTGTCCACGCCCACGCGCATCCGGACGGTCTGCGCCAGCTGGCGGATCCGCGTCGCCCTTGGTACCCGACGGCCAGACCGGGTAGGCGAGGAAGATGTCGTCGAACCCGGCCGCCGCGAAGACCTCGGCCTCACCGACGTTGCCGGCGGTGATGCCCACCGCCCCGGCGTCGACCTGGCGTCGACCGACCTCGACGCACTTGTGCGTCTTGACGTGGGGCCGCAGGTTCAGGTTGTGTTCGGCGGCGAAGCCCTGCATCCGGTCGATGTTCCGCTGCATGACGTCGGCCAGCACGATGGGCGCGGGTGTGTCCACCCGGTCGACCAGGCGGTTGAGGACTTGTTGATGCCGGTGCACGCTGCACTCCTCGAACTCCGAAGCGGGTTGGGCGCGGTCTCAGACACGCGGTGCAGACCATTTGGATCTCGACCGGACTGTTCCGCGGCAACCCGGCGACACCGATGGCAGTGCGAGCGTGCCGCCCGTTGTCGCCGAGCACGTCAAGGAGCAGCTCGCTGGCCGCATCGGCGACATCCGACTGCTGACCGAATTCGGGCGTACTGGCCACGAAGACCAGCATCTGCACAACCCGGACGCGGTCCAGGCCGCCAACCGCATCCGCGGCAACAGCGAGGACGTTCAGTGCGGCGTGACGCGCCAGCCCCCGGGCGGTCTTGAGATCGACGTCCCGACCCAGGATGCCCTGGCCCAGTAGCTCGCCGTCCTTGTAGGGCAGCTGACCCGCCACGTAGACACTGGAGTCAACCGCTCGGTGGTTCTCATACTTCGAGGACCTACCAACGGCGGGCAGATCCAGACCGAGGGCCTGGAGCCGCTGCGTAGCCGAACCGCTCTGGGTATGAAGCTCGGTCATCTGTTCTCAATCTCCTATTTGTGCCTCGGTGCCGCACGGGCGGTCGAAGCCTGGCAATTTCGCGTGGCGTGTCGATTGTCGACCATACACCAGCGGTTGGGTGTCAATAGGCTGCTTCGGGCCCCTTGGAAGGTGCCTGTGCTCAAGCCTGGGCGACGGGCCCGTTCACCGGGTCGTCGGTCGGACCTCGCAGTGCTGATTGGAAATGCTGTGCCAGTTCCCGCCGGAACACGTCCATGTCGCCCTCCAGTGCGACTGCAGCCAGCCGCTCGTGTTCGACAGCGATGTCGTGAAGGTCGCTGTAGGAGCGATGGTCGACCGCGAGGTACAGGCGCAGCTTGGTCTCCCAACCGTTCCAAAGGCCGCGTAGGACGCCGTGTCCCGAGAAGTCGTAGAAGAGTCGGTGGAACTGAAGGTGCGCATCGATGCTGGCCGGGATGTCGTTCTTGTCCGTCGCCTGCCGAAGCTCCTCGACCGTCTGAGTCAACCTGGGCCGCTCGGGACCGCGCAGCGTTTCGAGAGCGAGTTCCCCGGCGTACGGCTCGACAAGCAACCGGATCGAGGCGATCTCAGCGACCTCCCGGGCGCTCACCTCCACGACGAACGCCCCGCGGAAGGGGAACTTCACGATCAGGCCCTCCTCTTCGAGCCTGGTCAGCGCCTCGCGAAGGGGGGACCGGCTGATGCCGAGATCCGTCGCGATGTCCCTCTCGCGCAGTTGTCCACCCGGCGGGACGGTCCCGTCGAGAATCGCTGCCCGCAGCACCCGGTAGACCCCCTCCGGGGTCGTCGTCCGCTCCAGCCCTCCGAACTTGTGGTCCATCCCGCCGCCTCTCTTGGTCGTTTGTCGACCATACCGGGTGGTGCGGCGCTCTAGGATTTTGAACTGGGTTTAGAGACCGAGGTGCTTGTTCAGTTCATCCAGGGACTGGACTGTGGTGTAGTCGTAGCCCGCGGTGATGGGGTCACAGCCACGGTCCAGCAGCACCAGGTTGCGGAAGCCCATGTCGTGCATCGGCATCAGGTCGTAGCGGGTGTGGCGGAGACGTGCAGGAAGTCCTGCGGCTGGGCGTTGAGGGTGTCGAGCATGTACTCGAACGCCTGGTAGCGCGGCTTGTAGGCCTGGGCCTGCTCAGCGGTGTAGACGGCGTGGAAGTCCGCACCGAGCCGCGGAACACTGATGTCCAGGAAGCTGTCGTCCGCGTTGGACAGAATCACCAGCTTGTAGTTGTCGCCCATGAGCTTCAGCGGAGCCGGCACGTCCTCGTGGGCAACCCAGCCGCGACAGCCTCAGCGAACTGCGCACCGGCGCCCTCGGTCGGCCCAAAGCCCCACCGCTTGCAGACCCGGTCAAAGGAATCCTGAAGAATCTGCTCGTAGGGCTTGTAGTCGCCGCAGACCTCGTCGAACCGGTACCCGCGGAACACCTTCTTGAACGCGGGCCACTGCTCGTCGGGAAGACGACCCGCGAGCAACCGGCGGGTGGTGGGATCCGTGTCCCAGTTGATCAGAGTGCCGTAGCAGTCGAAAGAAACGTACTTCGGCCGGAAGTCAGTGTGTTACCATATTTCGTCCGTTCATAGTTGTCTTTGCATTTCATAAAGGCTCAAGATTTCGACAATTGGCGATAGGTAGTGGAACTCCTTTTGTTGAACGATTGATACGCCTTTACTGCTCTTAGCCAAGAGCCAATGACGTGAGTCGCGAGTCCGGTCCGAGGAACCTGGCAGGGTTCATGAAACTGACGTCGGTGGCCGTTGTTCCGTCCAGCACGAGGTCGGCAGCAATAGCTCCCAGTGCAGAGGCCATCTTGAAGCCGTGGCCGGAGAAGCCGACCGCCGCGACGACGCCTTCCATTCCGGGCACCGTCCCCAACAGCCCGGTGTCGTCTGGTAAATAACCGTCCGCACACATGGCAACCCGCACCGGGTTCGGGAATCAGTCCCGGAATGAATTCCCGGACCCATGCCCGGATGGGGTCCAAATACTTAGGGTCCCAAGTAGGAGGCTTCTCCATGGACTCGACTTCGTCCATATAAACGCTCCCTGCGACTTTCACCGTCCAACCATCAGCGCTCGGGAACCCGTAGAACTGGGCTTGGTCCGACCTTCCGTCTTCCTCCGCCCTCCTGAGGAAGACCGGCAGGTCTTCCCTGCAGAATACTGATGGGTCCACAGCGGGGAACCATGTCAGTACCTGCGGCAGAACGGAAAGGTGAACACCGAGTTCCTTGCAAACTGCTCCCGCACCGGTGCCCTGCGAGATGATCACCCGGGAGGCGATGATTTCTTCCTGATCGGTCCGGACGATGTACCGGTCACCGTACGTCTCAACGCTGTGCGCTTTCCGGTTTCCCAGGAACTTGGCACCAAGCCGTGCGGCCTCGACCAGGGCGGCGGTCACGGCCTTCTCTGACTTCAGGTAGCCTCCCTCAGGATCAAAGACCGTGACATCCGTGTCCCTGATCACATGTTCGGGATACTTTGTCCTGGCCTCATCGCCCCGGAGAAGTTCGTAGTCGAGGCCATGTCTTTCCCGGCTGCAATGAGCGATGCCAACCGCGGATTGTGCTCGTCATATATCGTGACAGCGCCCGTAGTGTTGAGCAGCCGGGTCCCGCTGATTTTCTCCAGATCACGCCACAGATCCTGTGCCCTCTGCAAGAGGGGCGTGTAATGCCCGCCTTCCGCGTATATCTTGCGGAAAATGCGCGATTCCCCGGCGTAGGCAGAAAAGGGGCCGGGGATCGAAAACCTGTCTACTCCAATGACCCGCAGACCACGGGAGGCGAGCTGCCAACTCGCCATGCTTCCTACAGAGCCGACTCCGACGATGACGACGTCCGTTTCGAGTGCAGTCATGCTTTTACCTTGCTTTCCTTTATTGCACGCCGTTGTCCCAATCCCGGGTCTGCCTTTGAAGGGCAATACCGTCGGCTGTGCTTCCAGTCAGACCAGCGTAAGAGACAAGAAGATGCTGATTAAGAGCCCATGAGACAATGCATTGTTTCCAAAAACGAAAGAAGCAGGAGATGAGACTGCATCGATGGATGACTTGGAGTTCTTTGAACAGGTTTCCCGTTTCCCGAGCCTTACTGAAGCGGCCAGGAACTGGCCGCGGCAAGTCGGTGTCAGCGGTGAGCAAACGCCTTGCCGCCCTTGAGGCGCGACTCGGCGTCCCACTGGTCAGACGCAGCACCCGCCGGTTGACGCTCACCGATGAGGGTCACCGCTATGCGGCAGGTGCCTTGTCCATCCTGCAGCAGAAAACAGATCTCGAAGACGCAGTATCCGAGCAACACGGAGAGCTCAAGGGAAGAATCAGTGTGCATTCAGACCTGGGCATCGGCCGCGAGCACAACTGCACCGCTGCTGGGGGAGTTCGTTCAGCAGCACCCGTTGATCCAGATGGATCTGGAGCTTTCAGCGCTGCCTCTAAACATCTCGGGTACGAATTTCGACATCGCAATCCGGGTCGGAGGATTGTCAGACTCCCGGCTCAAGGCAAAACTGCTGGCGCGGAACCGGAGGATCGTGTGTGCGGCACCCGATTACGTTGAACAGCGCCGTTCAGCTGCGCGACCATCCAGGGACCTGGAACAGCACAATTGCATTGTCCTGCGTGAAAACAACAGCGATTACTGCGCTGTGGGGCGATTTGGCGAGAAGGAACATGAATACGTTGAGGTCAGACGGCAACATGATCAGCGATGACGGGGACGTGGTGACCGACTGGTGTATCCAGGGCTAGGCTTGATCATGCGCTCCACTTGGCATGTCAACCCGCTGATCCAGCAGGGAGGACTGCAGCAGGTCTTGGAGAAAATCCCCACACCGAGCGCCGACATTTACGCTCTCTACCCGGCGACGACCAGGACACCGCAGAGGATCACCGAGACCATTGACCATCTGCGGCTGGGCCTTGCGGCGAGGATAAGTTTTTAGCGACGTCCACCAATGTGGAATCAGGCTACGACAGGGGTCGGTTCCCGGCCCTCGAGAACATCGATGACAGCGTGGGCGGCCGCAACGCCGGCGCGTTCTCGTGCCTCGATCGTTGGACCGGCCAGGTGGGAGGTGATGACGACGTTGTCCACGCCCCGGAGCCGGTGGCTGGCGACCAGGGTTCATCCTGGACGACGTCGAGCGCCGCTCCTGCGATCTGCCCGCCACCCAGCTTTGCCACGGCTCGGCCGCTGGGTCCGTAACCGATGATGCCGAGAGTCGCCCCCGCAATTCGCGTCCTGCAGTGCGCGGCCAGTGGCCGTCTTTGACCGATTGGATGACACCAGAGAGGCTTCGTGCTGCCATGATCGTCAGGCCGATGGTCATCTCTGCGACCGCGTCATGGTTCACGGGTGCCCCAGCCGAGCGCCTGCGTTGTGGTCGGCGGTGAATTATCGATCGGTCTAGAGTCTCCATCTCGTGCTTCTATCGTTTTGGGAAACAATGCATTCTCTCGTCGGCCGTAAATCAGCATCTTCTTGTCTCGTACGCTGGTCTGACTGCAGACAATCCGAGGTGGTTCCAGAGGCAAACCAGCGATCGGGACAACGGCTCCACTCCCTCCCGTTCAACGACGGAAAGAACCGAACCATGACTAAAGCTGGTGTACCCAGAATTCCTGCCGTGCCAGCCCCAGGACATGCGCCACACTCCGGTCCTGGCAATGCTGCACACGGTCCCCGGCCTGGTAACGGGCATGGAAACCCTGGCCACGGGCACGGTTCCCGGCCTCCGTGTCCTGCACTACGTGGACGAGTCATTGCTCCAAGACACCATTGCCCAGGGAACAACGCCAGGACACGTTCGACGGCGGCTGGTCAACTATGCCCGGTACGCCGAGGAATCAGGTGCCCAGGCATTGTTGGTGAGCTGCTCCTCCATCGGCGAAGCGGCAACCGCCGCCGCGGACTTCGTCTCCATCCCTGTCCTGCGCATCGACACTCCGATGGCCGAGCTCGCCGTAGCATCCGGCGACCGGATCGGCGTGCTCGCGACTCTGTCTGCCGACCCTTGGACCAACCACCCGGCTCGTCCAAGACTCAGCCAAAAGGCAGGACAAAACGCCCACCATCACCGCCAGAAAAGTCGACGGCGCCTTCTCCGCCCTGCGCGCAGGTGACCGGGCGATGCATGACAGGTTGGTGCTCGCCGCTTTCTCAGGAACTGGCAGCGGAGTGCGACGTCGTCGTTCTCGCCCAAGCGTCCATGGCCCGGGTCATTGAGCACACCCAGGACCGGCCCGGAGGACCCACCGTCCTTGCTTCCCCCGACTCCGGGATGACCCAGCTCAGCACTCTTTTCCCTTCCAAAGACTCATAGACAACGTCACTACCGGAGAAGGATCCGACCATGTCCAACACTCAAATGAAAGCGAATGTCCCATGGCTGGGAGTCATCGCCGACGACTTCACCGGAGCCTCCGACGTGGCCGGCACTCTTGTGGGCGCCGGGATGCGGGTAGTGCAGACCTTCGGCATCCCCGACCCATCGGTGCAGCTGCACGACGTTGACTGCATAGTCGTTTCCCTCAAGACCCGCAGCGTGCCAGCCGCCGAGGCTGTAGAAGAGTCTCTGGCGGCGGCACGCGCCCTCAAGTCCCGAGGCGTTCAGCAGCTCTACTTCAAATACTGCTCCACGTTCGACTCAACCCCGGAAGGCAACATCGGCCCGGTGGCCGACGCCCTGCGCAAAGAGTTCGTCCCGGCCGGCCAGATCACAGTCGTCGCTCCCGGAACCCCGGCACTGCGGCGGACCGTGTACAACGGTGTGCTGTTCGCAGGCACGGACCTGCTGCAGGAATCATCCATGCGCAACCACCCGCTGACCCCGATGACCGATTCGAGCGTGCCAAGGCTGCTCCAGGCACAAACCAAAAACCTCGTGGGCCACATCGGCTACAGCGTCATAGAGTCCGGTGCTCCGCAGTTCAATCCCAGTTCCAGACCCTGAGCGGCCAAGGTACCGAGTACGCCGTCGTCGACACACTCAATGACCGCCACCTCGCAGTGCTGGGCGGCTGCAGTGCTCGATCACCCGCTTGTCACCGGCGGATCAGGACTGGTCGGAGGGCTGGCGGCTGCCCGCGGGTTCCGCGTCCAACCAGAATCGGCGCGCGCCGCCCGGCCAACGGGCCCGGCCGCGGTCGTCGCCGGCAGCTGCTCGGAGATGACGAACGTCCAGATCGACACGTTCCGCCAGTTCCGCCCCTGCTTCCTGGTCGACCCTGTCGCCATCGCAGAAGGACAGGACGTCGTCGCCGAAGCGCTGCTGTTCGCGCGGGAAAATCTTGTGGACGGCCCGATCCTGATCCACTCCACCGCCTCCCCACAGGAAGTCTCGAGAGCGCAAAGGCAACTTGGTCAGGCCCGGGCCGCGGAAATAACCGAAGATAGCCTTTCCACGATCGCCGAAGGGCTCGTCGGCCTAGGCTGCCGACAACTTATCGTCGCCGGCGGAGAAACCTCCGGCGCTGTCGTCCGCAGGCTCGGCATCACCACAGCCCATGTCGGCAAGGAAGTCTCCCCCGGCGTGCCATGGCTGAAAACGGAAACTGACCCAGGGCTGTCCATCCTGCTCAAATCCGGAAACCTCGGAAAGCCGGGACTCTTCCTTGACGCATGGGACCACAACCGGTGACCGACATGGACAGCCGCAACGAACTCGTCCGACTGGCCAGGTCCCTGCACCAAAGAGGACTAACCAGGGGAACATCCGGAAACCTCAGCGCTACGTGTGGGCGGCGGAATGCTGGTCACCCCCACCAACGCCTCCCTGGGTGAACTCACAACAGACGATCTGGCAATGGTCTCCGACACCGGCGAACACCTGTCCGGAGCCCGCCCGTCCAAAGAGGCATTCCTGCACCTGGCCATGTACCGGGCGAGGCCGCAGGACCATGCCGCAGTCCATCTGCATTCCACCTACGCCACCGCCCTTTCATGCCTGGACGACCTGGACGACGATGACGTTCTGCCACCCTTGACGGCCTACTTTGTGATGAGGGTCGGACGGCTGGTCCGGTTGCCATATTTCGCACCCGGAGACCAAGGCTTGGCCGAGACGGCCGAAAAAGCCGCAGCATCGAGCCGGGCCCTGCTGCTGGCGAACCACGGACCGATCGTTTCCGCGCCTTCCCTGGCACAAGCAGTGGACGCTGTTGAGGAAGTAGAAGAAACAGCACGACTGTTCTTTCTCCTCCAAGGCCGCGCGACGCGACCCCTCCAACCCGCCCAGGTCGCCCAACTCTCCGCAACCCGCAGATAGGAACAGGGGGACTTCGCCATGGCCTACATGCGCCTTTTAAGGACGCGGGAGTCCAAGAAGGACGGGCAGGTCGGCGATGTCGGTGATCCGCTCGTAGCCCAGCCACGGCTCGTCCGCCTCGAAGCCCCGGTCGACGTACACCTTGTGCTTGATGCCCATGACGGCCGCAGAGCGGAGGTCGTACTTCGGACTCGCCGAGACGTGCACGATCTCGTCGGGTGCCGCGCCGAGCTGGTCCAGCATGTACTCGAACGCACGGAGCCGAGGCTTGTAGACGCCCATCTGCTCGGCGGTGATCACCACCTCGAACGGGGCTTGGAGATTCTCCATCAGGCGCGACGCAAACGCGTCGTCGCTGTTCGTCACGATCACCAGAGGGTAGGCCTCAGCCAGGCGATTCAGTGCCTCGCTGACACCGGGGTACGGCTGCCACGTGGGGATCTCGTCGTACACCGCCCGGCCGTCTGCATCGCGGTACTCCAGGCCGAACCTGCGCATGGTTCGTTCCAACGAATGACCGACGATCTGATGGAACGGCTTGTACTCGCCCAAGCACTCGTCGATCCGGTAGGCGCTGCAGGCCCGCAGGAAATCGTCGGCGATCTCGGCCGGCAGCCGGTCGCCCAGCGCCTGACGGATCGCGTCATTGATACGGAATGGATCAGCGTTCCGTTCATGTCGAACGAGACGAACTTCGGCTTGATGTCGAATGCCATGAGTTCTCCAATGGTCGATGGGGTAGGTTGTCGATGGTCGACCATATGCGTATAGTCAGTCGAACTGTCAACCATCGGAGACGCGTCTTTCCCGTAGCCTTCATAACTGTTCTCGGCCGACGACCGCGCTCCAGCCCATGTGAGGAGTACGAAATGAAGTTCTCGTCCTACTGGCTCGACACCGCGCCCAAGGATTGCCTCGAGCGATCGCAGACCAGCGTGGAAGGACGCACCGAGGTGGCCGTCATCGGCGGTGGCCTGACCGGCGTGGTGGCGGCGCTGCATCTGGCCCGCAGTGGAGCAAAGGTGGATCTCTTCGAGCAGAACACCGTCGGGTTCGGTGCCTCAGGTCGCAACGGCGGCATGGCGACCACCGGCATGTCGATCGGCATCAGGGACGCGGTGGCCAAGCTGGGTTTCGACACCGCAGTGCGGCTGTACGGCGCCTACACCGAGGCGATCGACCTCATCGAGAAGCTGGTGACCGACGAACACATCGACTGCGACTTCGCACGCGCCGGCAAGCTCAACCTCGCGTCCAAACCGGCGCACTACCAGGGATTCGAGAAGACCCACGAACTGTTGACCACACGCCTGGGGGTGGAGACACAGCTGGTCCCGAAGACCGAGCTGCGTCGCGAGATCGGATCGGACGCCTTCCACGGCGCAATGGTCGAGTCGAAGAGCGCCGGTCTCCACGTAGGCAAGTACATCCGCGGCCTCGGCGAGGCAGCCGAGCGCGCGGGTGTGACGATCCACGAGCAGGCGCCCGTGCGGAGGCTGACCAAGATCGGCTCCGGCCACGAGCTCGAGACCCCTCGAGGCCGGATGCAGGCAGAGCAGGTCCTCCTGGCAACGGGCGCATACACCCGCCGGCCGTTTTACTGGCACCAGGTCCGGATCGCTCCGGTCGGCAGCTTCATCATCGCCACCGAGCCGCTCGACGCGAGCGTGTGCGATGACCTTCTGCCCACCGACGGATGGCCTCAGACTCCAAGAACCTGCTGAACTACTTCCGCATCACACCCGACAACCGCCTGCTGTTCGGCGGCCGAGCGCGGTTCGCGATGTCCAACCCACAATCGGACGAAAAGAGCGGCAGACTCCTGCGGGACGCCATGGTGCGCACGTTCCCCCAGCTGGCCGACGCCGGCATCGACTACTGCTGGGGAGGTCAGGTCGACATGAGCCTCGACCGGCTGGTCCACGCCGGCGAACACGACGGCGTCTACTACGCCATGGGGTACGCCGGGCACGGAGTCCAGATGGCTACGTACATGGGGCGCCAGATGGCCGAGTACATGTCCGGCGTCCCCGAGGCGAACATCTGGGGCGACTTCAAGTTCCGTCGCATCCCGGGACACTTCGGACCTCCATGGTTCCTGCCCGTCGCCGGCGCCTACTACAAGTTCAAAGACCGCGTGAGCTAGGTGTACTGACCACTCGTTGATGGCGGCGTGGCGTGGTGACATGACGGAGAGCTCCGAGTGAAGTGCGAGCTGTCTAGGAACGCACTGCGCACTAAGGGGTTGTTCGTGGTTCACCGCAATGCCCCATCGTCGGAAACCGGTTGGTTGCGGCTGGCTCGATGTGTTGTCGAAGCAGACTGGACACTCCGACCCGAGGTCGACGCCCCTAGCGGCTGGGACATCCGCGTCACATCGTAGGAGGCGCACTCCGCAGCCATGCGCTAAAGCCGGTTCACCTTCGATGCCGCGCCGCAAAAGTACGCCGAGGCTTGAAGAACGCCGCTGGCTCACCCCCGCCTGAGGGCCTGACCCCTGAAACAGCGGGGCCCGGTCAACGCCGCCGGGCCCCGCACCCCTTCCCCGCAAAACCTGCAACAGGAGCAACACCCATGAGTACTGGAACCACCCTGGACCTCACCGAAACCCAGCTGTTCATCGGCGGGGAATGGACACCATCCGGCACCGGCGCCACCCTGCCGGTCATCAACCCGGCCACCGGAGAAGCGATCGCGCACGTCTCCGACGCCTCCGTCCAGGACGGCCTGGCGGCACTGGACGCCGCCTGCGCCGCCCAGGACGCCTGGGCAGCAACACCGGCAAGGGACCGCGCCGACATCCTCGCCCGCACCTACCAGGGCATCATCGACCGCCGCGACGACTTCGCCCGCCTGATCGTGGATGAGATGGGCAAGCCCTGGGCCGAAGCCCAAACCGAAGTCGACTACGGCGCCGGGTTCTTCCGCTGGTTCGCCGAATCCGCCGGCCGGATCCACACCGAAGGCCAGTTCGGCATCGAACCGGGCTCCAACTATCACATGGCCGTGTCCAAGCGCCCGGTCGGCCCGTCCCTGCTGATCACCCCGTGGAACTTTCCCCTCGCCATGGGCGCCCGCAAGATCGCACCGGCCCTGGCCGCCGGCTGCACCACCGTCCTCAAGCCCGCCGCCCAGACCCCGCTCACGTCCCTGCTGCTCGCCCAGGTCCTCCAGGAAGCAGGCGTCCCCGCCGGTGTCGTGAACGTCGTAGTGACAGGCAACTCCCGGGACCTGATCGGCGCCATCATGAACGACGAACGGACTCGGAAGATCTCCTTCACCGGCTCCACCCAAGTCGGCCGGGTGCTCCTGGCCCAAGCCGCGCAGAACGTCATGAACACCTCCATGGAACTCGGCGGGAACGCACCGCTGATCGTGTTCGACGACGCCGACCTCGACACCGCCATCGAAGGCGCCTACCTCGCCAAGCTCCGCAACGGCGGCCAGTCCTGCGTCGCCGCGAACCGGATCTACGTCCAGTCCGGCATCGCGGCCGAGTTCACCAAACGTTTCACCAAACGCCTCGCCGCCGTCACCGTAGGCAACGGCCACGAACCCCGCACCGGCCTCGGACCACTGATCGATGACAAGCAACGCGCAACCGTCCACAACCTCGTCACCGACGCCGTCGCCAAGGGCGCGACCTGCCTGACCGGCGGCCAGATCATCGACGGCCCCGGCTACTACTACCAGCCCACCGTCCTGACCGACATCCCCGCCAACGCCACCATCAGGGAAGAAGAAATCTTCGGCCCCGTCGCAGCGATCTACACCTTCGACACCGAAGAAGAAGCGATCACCGAAGCGAACGCCACCCCCTACGGACTGGCCTCCTACGTCTTCACCCGGGACCTCGCGCGGGCACTGCGCGTCGCCGACGCGATCGACGCCGGCATGACCGGCATCAACCGCGGACTCGTCAGCAACCCCGCCGCCCCGTTCGGCGGCACGAAACAATCAGGCATCGGCCGCGAAGGGGGCACCGAAGGCCTCGAGGCCTACCAAGAAACCAAATACACCGGCATCCAACTCTGACCCCAGCCGCGTGAGCCCATAAGGAGGAGCAAACCATGGACAAATACCTCAAGTGGAAGCGCCTCACCGTTGCTGCCACCGAGCGAGCTGATCGCATGCCGTTCGCGCGACCCATTCGTCGGACCGTGTCGGTCGATCTACCACGACGAACAGCTGGCGGACGGAAACCACCAATGGTGCATAACCTCGATCCCGTCGACGCGCAGATTCTCAGTGAACTACGACGAAACGCGCGTCGCAGCCATGCACAACTTGGCGAGCGGATTATGTTGTCGCGAAATGCTGTCCGGCAGAGGGTGGAACGACTCGAACGGGATGGATTCATCCAGGGTTACACAATCGTGGAAGGCGCGGGCAGCGACGCAGCGATCGTCAGTGCGAATCTGTTGGTCTACCGACACGATCGGATGCGTGGTGTCGACGTGATCGCCGAGCTGCGATTGATTCCCGAAGTGGTGTTGTGTGATGTGCTCAGCGGCGAGTTCGATCTCTTTGTTCGGATCGAGGCGAGGTCCCTTGACCGCGTACAGGACATCTGGCGCCAGATCGCACAGCTCAAGAGTGTCCGCGACATCACTACCGCCCTGTCGCTTTCTACCGAGATCCGTCGACCTTCCGCCACACAGTAGCTACTTGGCTGTCCCCCTACGGCGCCAGCCTGGACCGGACCTCCCGTCTGGGATGACCGGTTACAGGCCGATCAGCCGTTCTGCGGTCTCACGATCCATGAGCCCATCTTCGACTGCTAGATCGACGACCGGCTGCCCGGTCGCTAGGGCCCGCTTGGCCAGGTGAGCTGCGACGCTGTAGCCGAGGGCCGGCGCAAGCGCCGTCGCTGCCGCGATCGATGTGCGTGAGCGCGCTCTCAGGAGCGGCTCATTTGCCTCGATTCCGGTGATACAGAACTGGCGCAGCGCAGCGGATCCGTTGGTCATCCACTCCACCGATTGCAGCAACGAATGGGCGATGACCGGTTCGAACGCGTTCAGCTGAAGCTGTCCGTTGTCAGCCGCCATAGTGACAGTCAGGTCGGCCCCGGCGAAAAGTAACGCGATCTGATTCGATGACTCCGGGATCACAGGGTTGACCTTGCCTGGCATGATCGACGAAGCCCGCTTGCCGCGGGCAGGCAAGTGAATTTCCGCGAAGCCCGGTCTGGGGCCCGCTGGAGAGCAAGCGCAGGTCGCTGCAGATCTTGGAGAGCTTAATAGCAGTACGTTTCAGGCACACCAGAGAACTGTCATGAACGCCCCGGTATCCCAGGTTGCTTCCACAAAATCGTGGGCACGGGTGAACTGGACCCTGGTCAGCTCTGAGAGCCTGTTGATGACGCGCTCCGCATACAGCGGATCCGCAGTGATTCCGGTTCCGATCGCGGTGGCACCCAGGCTGCATTCCTGCAGCAGGCGGCTGCTCAGCTCAAGCGTTCGCTGGTCCTCCTCGAGAGTGACGCTGAACGCGGTGAACTCCTGCCCGAGCGTCATGGGCACTGCGTCCTGCAGCTGGGTGCGGCCAACTTTCGGGATGGCCGCAAAAGCCCGCCCTCGCTCGGCAAACGCGTCCGCAAGTAGCGCGCAGTCGGACCCAAGAGGTCATCCAGTGCGAGGACGAGCGCAAGCTTGATGGCCGTCGGGTAGACGTCGTTTGTCGACTGGCATCGATTGACATGGTCGATCGGGTGAATGACGTCGTATCTTCCACGGTCGAGGCCGAGATGCTCGAGTGCGAGATTCGCGATGACCTCATTCGCATTCATGTTGGTGCCGTGCCGGCGCCACCCTGGATGACGTCGACGCAGAACTCCGCGTCGACCTCACCAGCGCGGATCCGCTCGCACGCCGCAACGATCGCCTCGACCGTGCCGGGGCATATCAATCCGAGTTCGCTGTTAGCGGTGGCTGCCGCCTGCTTCACAAAGCCGAGCGCTCGAACAAGGTGGCGGTGAGGCCCACAGGAATGCCGCTTACGGGGAAGTTCTGAATGCCCGCTGGGTATGGATGCCCCAGTAGGCAGTCTCTGGAACCGCCAGGTCACCCAATGAGTCCTGCTCCAAGCGGAAGCCGGTTGCGGCCTCAGGTGTGATCGTCATGTTGTAATGCACACCACCTTCGGCTGTGTCATTTCCTCATAGGCAAAGCGGACACCCTCACGCCCCATGCTGCCGTACTTGGAGCCCCCGAACGGCATGGCGTCGAAGCGATAGTCCGAGGAGTCGTTGATCATGACACCGCCGGCGTCGAGCGCGTGCGAGAGAGAGATTGCCCGATGGATATCAGAGGTGAAAACGCCTGCGTGCAACGCATAGTCGACGTCATTGGCGAGTGCGATCGCCTCGTCGGTGGTGTCGAACGGTTCGAGCGCAACGACCGGGGCGAACACTTCCTCGCCCCAGACCTCGCACTGGCGCGGTACGTCAACCAAGACAGTCGGCCGTAAGAACCGACCCCACCAGTTCGCCTCCGGTAAGTATCCGGGCGCCGGCGTTGACTGCGTCGTCGATCTTCCGCTTCGCGGTTTCGGCAGCTGCCCGCGAAGATCATCGGTCCGACATCAGTGAGTTCAGACGTCGGGTCACCGGCCTTCGAGTTCGGCCGTGCCCGCAACAAACGGATCAGGAAACCGTTGGAAGACATTCCGCTGGACAAGGATCCGCTGGGCCCCAATGCAGTTCTGCCCGGCAGCCCAGAACGAACCGGACACGCAGGACTCGACAGCAGCTCGAATATCGGCGTCATCGAAGACGAAGACAGGAGCATTCCCGCCAAGCTCCATGGACAGACGCTTGATACCCGCGTTCTCCGCGATGGCTTGGCCAGTCGCGAAGCCGCCAGTGAAGGAGACCATGCGAACGATGTGTGCGGAAACGAGCGTCTGCGCCAACGCCCGGTCACCGTGCACGGTCGTGAACGCCGCGAGGAAGCCCAGCCTCCTCGAGGAGATCCACGAGAAGGATGGCCGTCAGGGGTGTCAACTGGGACGGCTTAAGGATGACGGTATTGCCTCCGGCGATGGCGGGGCCCGAGCTTGTGCGCCACCAGATTCAAGGCATCGTTGTAGGGAGTGATGGCGGCGATAAGCCCGAGCGGTTCACGCGTGAACCATCCCTGGCGGTTTTCCGAACCCGCGAACGAGTCGAACGGAACGACTTCTCCGACATTACGGCGGGTTTCCGCTGCCGAGAGCTGCAGCGTGTTCACAGCACGGGAGACCTCCTTGCGGGCCTGGCGGATGGTCTTTCCGGCCTCGGCAGACGATCAGTTCGGCAACCTTGTTGCGCCGCTGCTGCAGCAGGCCAGCGGCTCCGTCCAGGACGGCGCGCGCTCATGACGCGGCATCGCCGGCGGCTGCTGCGGCCGGGCCTGATCGAGGATCTGCGTCGAGTCCTCCGGGGAATGGCTGTCGCGTGACCGAGTCACCGTCAAATGGATTGACGTACCACCAGGTCGTTCTAGAAGGTCGGCAGTGTATCCGTCGTCGATCTCGGCAACGTCAGTCACGCGTCTGACCGCTCCTTTGGCGAATTCGTGGACCGCGACGATGTCGGAAATGAGGGCGTATGCGGTCTCGACGCGACCCGCTCCGGGGCCGGAGACTGTCACGGATCCGAGCAGGTCGGTGCTGAAGGAAACGGCGTTGGTGGCACCGGAAATTCCGGCCAGAGGGTGTTCGGCCGGAAGCGCGATCGGCTGGACGGTTGCGACGACGCGGCCGTCCTCTTCGCGGCGGTGCTTCGCCGATCAGCTTCCACGTGAACCGTTGCCAGGGCTCTGAGCGACGTCTTCGCTCTTGATGTCCTGAATGCCGGTGGTTTACGACATCGTTGGTGCGGATGTTGGCGCCGAGCAGCTCGTTTGCCAGAATTGCGACCTTCAACCGGACGTCGGAGCCGCCGATGTCTGCAGTCGGGTCCGCTTCGGCGTATCCAAGATCCTGGGCTTCGGCGATGGCTTCATCCAGGTCGAGCCCGGCTTCCATCCGGCCAAGGACGTAGTTGCTGGTTCCGTTCAGGATCCCTTGAACCTCGGAGTTACCCGAAGCCTCCGAGCATTTTGTGCGCCAGTCGGATGACGGGCGTTCCGCTCATGACTGAGCCCTCGTACTCGAAGCGGACACCGTTGTTTGCAGCAGAGCTGTACCAGTTCCTGGCCGTGCAAGGCCACAGGACCCTTGTTGGTGGTCACGACATGCTTGCCGGACTCGATGGCCCATTTGACGTGCGAAACGGCCGGTTCCCCGTCGATGGGGCTGGTGAAGGTGGCTTCGACGACGATGTCGGCCGGGCTGTTCTTGATGACGTCTTCGTTCCGGGGATCGGTGCTGCCGCCGGGGAGTCCCTCGAAGGAGGATCCGCGAGGCATCGCGAGGACGGAGGCAAGATCGATGCCGTCGCCCTGGACGAGGGAGCCGAAGGCAAGATCGGTGATGGCCACGACGCGAAGCTCGAATCCGAGCGAGCGCAAATCGTTGGGGTTCGTCGCGGATCAGTTCGGCCAGAGCGCGGTTGACGCCTCCGAAACCGATCAGGGCCAGGTTGTATAGCTCACTGTTATCTCCTTGATGGTCCGAGTGCGATACTCCAATCGTCCACCGCGACGATGTCAGACGGTACATGTCAGAAGGCTCCTCGAACTGTGCACTTTGCCCAAGCCGCAGCCATTTTTAGTGGAACTCTGTCCCATCGCACCGAACCGCGGTTCCGGGTGTAGCTGAAGATGGACGGCGCTCGCGGCCGCAGATAGACCACGTCCGAGTCAACTGCCATGACGAAGGCACACCAGTATGGATTCGGTGAAACATATTGTCGCGCAATGGCAGTCGTCCATCATTGACCTCGGCGCACATGGCGTCCTCTCCGAAGGTGGATGTAGGACAAACACATGAAAAATCGGGTAGTTCGACATACTGTTTGTGCGTTTCGAACGGGATGTTGGCCCTCTGCACTTCTACGCCGAGACGATGACTAGCTCCTCGGCGCCGCCCGCACCGTTCGGACGCGTGCTTACCGCAATGGCGACAGCATTCACTGTGGAGGGCGAGGTCGATGAGGAGGCGACAGCCCGGATCGCCACGCATCTGATCGATAACGGACACGACGGACTCGTAGTGTCCGGGACGACCGGCGAATCGGCGACGACCACCACCGCCGAAGACGGTCGGATCTTGAGAGTGGTTAAGGAGGCGGTGGGCGACCGCGCGAAGATCGTTGCGGGGGTGGGAACAAATGACACCCGACACACACTCGAGTTGGCACGCCAAGCTGCGGACCATGGCGTGGACGGGCTACTCGTGGTCACGCCGTACTACAACAAGCCGAGTCAGGCTGGGATTCTGCAGCACATTCGGTACGTGGTTGACGCAGTCGATGTTCCTGTCATGCTCTACGACATTCCCAGCCGTTCGGGCACCAAGCTTATGCCCCCGACGTTTGAGGTGATGGCCGACTGGCCGGCCGTGGTCGCGGTGAAGGATGCAGCAGGGGACCCAACCCAGACGATAATGCTGCGCGAATTGGGTTACGCGGTCTATTCCGGCGACGACAGTCTCAACCTGGGGTTTCTTGCATACGGGGCATGCGGCGTTGTTTCTGTTGTCGGCCATGTGGCAGGTAACGAACTTCGCGCCATGACAGAAGCCTTCTTCGCTGGAGACCTCGCAACTGCGCAGGCGATCAATGCCCGTCTGCAGCCGGCCTTGCGTGCCATGATGGGTGTCCCGAACTACGGTGCGACCACAGCCAAAGGCGCCTTGCAGTTGCACGGTGTCCTTCAGAACAGAGCAGTGAGATCGCCGCTACTTGCTCTCGACGACGCCGAATACGAGGCCCTGCGGGCGGGGCTGGCCGCCTCAGATCTGCTGTGAACCGGCCAGGTTACTGATACTCACCGAGACCACTGGCGACGAAAGATACTGCCACCAAAACAATTTCCGCTAATCATCGTGGCGGCAGTGACGATATAGAAGCTGTTGTGGCGGCCCTCGTCCGGGCAATCGAACTG
>CAWEII010000014.1:0-1057052 GCA_963809085.1 uncultured Actinomycetota bacterium
GAGTCGGGTGCGCCGGGAGCTCGACAGTCCGTGAGTGCCGCGGATCGGCCGATGACCAACCCAGCCGGGTGACCTTGCTACAGCGAAAGCGGCAGTCCCGCATAGTTTTCGGCAAGGCCGCTGGCAGCTGCCTCACTGGAGCACACCCATCGAAGTTGGGACTGCTGCAGTTGGGCATCGAACGGGTCACCGGTCACATGCAACATGCTGGTCATCCACCAGGAGAAGTGCGTGCAGCGCCAGACCCGCTCGAGGGCGGTCTCCGAATACGTGTCGGCGAGTTCGGCGTCGTTGTTTCGAAGGAGCGCAACGAGTGCCGGGGCCAGTCGCGCAACGTCGGCGATCGCCAGGTTCAAACCCTTGGCGCCCGTCGGCGGCACGATGTGGGCGGCGTCGCCGGCGAGGAACAACCGGCCGTAGCGCATGGGCGTCTGCACATAGCTGCGCATCGGTAACACGCTGGTTTCGGTTATCGGTCCCTGGGTCAGTTCCCAGCCGTCGATGCCGTGACCAAGGCGCTCTGCCAAGGCATCCCAAATCCGTTGATGCGACCATTCCTCGATGTCGGTGCCATTCGGGACCTGCAGGTAGAACCGGCTCACCTCCAGTGACCGCATGGAGTGCATGGCGAACCCGTCCGGGTGCCATGCGTAGATCAGTTCGTCGGTGGACGGCGCGACGGAGGCGAGCACGCCGAGCCACGAATACGGGTACGTCCGCTCCCATGACGTTGTCATCGCGCTCGGGATCGCCGTGCGGCTAGGCCCAAACGAGCCGTCGCAACCCACCACGACCTGGGATTCGAGCCGCTGCGCGCGGCCGTCGCGGTCAGTGAAGGTGACCGTGGGTCGATCACCATCCACGTCGAAAAGTTGGACGTCGGAGACCTCGTAGAAGACCTCCTGTCCCTGCGCCGTACGCGCGTCTACGAGGTCCTTCTGCACTTCGGTCTGCCCGTACACCCATACGCTTCGACCGACCAAGTCGACGAAGTCGAGATGATGGCGTCCGCGAGGCGACTGGAGATAGATCCCGCGATGCTCCAAACCGTCGCGTGCAATGCGGTCTCCGAGGCCGACCGATCGGAGTAAGTCCACCGAGGAATGCTCGAGGATCCCGGCGCGGATCCGAGCGAGGACATAGTCCTCGGAACGTGTTTCGATCACGATGGACTCAACACCGTCGCTCGCCAGTAGATGCGACAGCAACATACCGGCCGGACCGGCACCGATGATTGTCACGGGGATGCGCATCTACCGAGTGAACCAGTTCGGGGCGGGTTGGGCGAGCGGCGATTCCGCTGAGCAGAAGTCGAGGTTCACCAGTCCCCGACAACGACGGCGTCTCGTGGTTCACCTGCCTCGGATCCGATAGCCTTGGTCGTTGCTTCTCTTCTGGCGGGTGACGCGCACACATGGGCACCGATCGGCACCTATACGTCGGCGAAGTCGCCAAGCTCATCGGCGTCTCGCCGAGTCGAATACGAATGTGGGAAAACGACCGGCTGCTCACCGTGCGGCGCTAGGGACTCATCCGATGCTGGTACTGACCGCAGACTCCTCACCCGCGCCATGCGCTCGGGGTTTGCGGGTCGAAGTTCGGTCGATCGTTCGGGGTAATTGCTGAGTGCGCATCATGCCTTCAGTCACGGGAGTACAAGCACACCGATTGCTGAGGCGGTGCATTGCCGGACCTTCCAGCACCGTGCAGTGAGAGGCCAGCGGAGGACCGTAGACGGGCAGCTCGTCTTCGGGACACACCACGCAGTGCCAGAGTGGATGACCGCCTCCGCCGTGGCCCTGGCAGGCCGCGTGGCCGACGGGGACTTCTTCGGTCCCCATCGATGCCCCTTCGGGCAGTACTCGGGTGCCGAGTGATCCACTTGCCCAGATGCATCACTAGATCACCGACGCCAGCCATGCCGTCACCGTAGCCCTCCACGCGCGTGGGGTCGGTGGGCTGCTTCATGCCGGTCTGCGTTCGTTGGAGGCTTTTGATCGGCGATTGCCGGTACGACTACAAGTTGCGGGTCCAGGTCTGTCAAACCCTTCAGCGAGGGATGCCGAAGCTGGCGTCCGCGAAACTCTCGATAGTTCACATTCACGACGAGCGTCGGTGTTGGCCACCGCGCACCGCCGACCTTCTCCATTCCGCCGAATGGCGCTGTCTGACAGCCCAAGTCGGCGAACCTCGCAGCGAGAGTCCTGCGCGTCTGCACGCTGAGCCCGAACGCCACCTGCCCGCAGTAGACCAGAGCGCCGACATCGTCATGGCCGCCGACGAGCAGCGAGCCGACACCGCCCCTTCGGCCCGGCGCCCATCCGCCGACAACCATCGGGGCGCGATGCCTAACGACGCTCTTGATCCATTGCCGACTGCGCCGGCCGACCTGGTACGTGATTTGGCGGCCTTGCAGACGATGCCTTATGTATGGGTGGACGCTGTTCATACCGACAGGCGAGCCGAGCCACGACCAAAGCATTGGGGATCGGCCGACAAGTCAGCAAAGGCGGCCAGCCAGCTATCCCGTGACCTGGCGGATGCGTTCACGGGGATTGACATCCTGTCCAGCCAGGAATCGAGGTCAATGAAACCTCTGTGTTGGCAGGGCGTTTCGTTTCACGTGGTGGGCGACGGAAAGTGGACGGACTCTTTGTGCGGAGCTGCCGCTGATGCGATACGCGTCAGCCGCTTCTCGTCGTTGGCTCCAACGGCAGGATCACTCGGGCGATGTCCTCGAGGTCTGCGGGCAGCCCTTTCCAGGCGGGGTGCCGAAGAAGCCCAGTCATCTCGCGATATTCCACGTCGCCTATGGCGTTGGGTGTCACCCACCTTGCATGCGGTGAGATATACGGCGGGACAACGAGGAACGGCGATGTGTCCGTTGCCAGGGGAAGAGAACCTTGTTTAGCGTTCGCCGGTGCGTAGCGCTCAATCCCGCGCCCACGGTTCCGCAGAACTGGAGTAGGCCCCGCGCGTCATGGGCGCCGACGAGCAGCGCACCAATTGTGTCGAGGTTGACACCCTCGCCGGGCAGCCAGCCGCCTATGACGAATTCGCTGCGTGAGCGGTGGCATGTCTTGATCCAAGCCGTTGATCGCGCGCCCGGGAAGATAGAGGGAGTCGATCCGCTTGCTGACGATGCCTTCGACGGCGTTGTCCCGTGCTATCGCAAGAAGCTCGGCCGGTGACACGTCGTGAGAGGCGAACCGCGGGATGGTCAGCAGCCCTGGTGCGCTGCTGGCGAGTTCCTCCAGAATTTCGCGCCGCTGCAGGTAGGTCCGTTTGGTGAGGTCGACGCCGTCAATGGCCAGAACGTCAAAGGCCTTATGGACAGTGTTTGGCTTTGACCGTTGACCGCTCTAGTAGGTGTGGATCGGGTAGGTCAGTCATGGGCTTTTCGAGAGGCGATGTTGGTTATTCGCAGTTGCGCTGGCGGACAACGCAGTTCGCGTCGTCTCAGTTGGTTGGAGATGGTCGGTCGGGGTGGGGTGAGGGTTGCGGTCAGGCCGGGGAGTAGCAGGTCGAGGAAGCGGTCGAGTTCGGCGGCGCCGTCGTAGGAGGCCAGGGCTGGTGCCAGCGCCCGCAGTTGGGGGAATTCGGTGATCGCGAGCCGGTGCAGACCCAGGCGCAGCACGTGGTCGGTTTCCTCGGGCCGCTCGATGAGCTCCTGCAACTCGTTGAGGATGTGGCCGTACAAGAAGCCGAACAGCATCCGGTAGATATGTAGGGCTTCGTCGCCGGCGAACCCGGCCGAGGTGAGCAGTGCGAGCACGTCTTCGAGGGGCCGCAGCATTCCCGGTGGCCGCTGCCCGAGCGGGGTGGCCAACGGTCGAGTGACCAGCAGCGGCACCACGTTGGGGTGCGCCAGGGCCAAGTGGCGGAAGTCGTGGGCGACGGTGCGCAGCTGGGCGGCCCAGTCCGGGTCTGTGTTGTCCACCGATAGCTGCGCGAGGACGATCTCGGCGACGCCGTCGAGCACCGCGGCCTTGTTGGCGACATGGCGGTAGAGCATCACCGGATCGCTGCCCAGTGCGACGCTGAGGCGGCGCATGGACAATCGGTCCACCCCGTCGCGGTCAACGATGCTCAGCGCAGTCTGCAGGATCATCGACCGGCTGAGTTGACCGTTGTTACCGCCGGCGGCCGCGACAGACGGGTCACCGTCATCAGCGCCCGCGTCGGGCCCGGTCGGCAGTCTCGTCATCGCCGCACTTCCCCTCGTGTCTCGCTATCGAAGCGTCCAGCAGATGGCTGGCCGACCGCGAGCATCAACGGTGTAAGTCAACACTGTATTAACAGTGTTGACAATAGCGCACATCGGGGCGTGTACTGGACTTCTAGCACCAGGATCAGAGGCGCCGCCATGATTGTCATCGTTGGATTAGTTGTTCTGCTCGTCGCGGTGATCGTGGGGTTCACCGGGGTGTTGACCAATGCGGGCGCCGCTCATTCGTTGACCGAAAACTTCTCCCTATTCGGCTATCACGTCACCGGGTCGACGGGCACCTTGTTCCTGTCCGGAATCGTGGTCGGCGCGGTGGCGATGCTGGGACTGAGCGTTCTGCTGGCCGGGGCGCGGCGCACCGCGGGTCGCGGGCGCGACAGCCGACACGAACTGCAAAGGTCGCAACGCGAAACGGCGTTTCTGAACCAGGAGCGCGACCAACGGCTCGAACACCAGCAGGCCGGCGCGGCCACTGGCGCTGCGGTGAACCCGCAGCCGGCGCCGACCCCCCGCAACAGGATTCCCCTGCTCGGTCGCTTCTCGCGCGGCCGACCATCGACGGACACCACCCATGCCGCCGGACGCCGGTAGGAACCGAACCCGGCCAATGCGATCAGCCCGCACTCGCGGGCCTGTAATCACCGAAAACGAAGGAATCCGCAATGAGCATCGGTAAGAAGATCGCCCACAAGGCCCAAGCCGCCAAGGGCGCCGCCAAGAAGTACATCGGCCGCGCCACCGGCAACACCCGGCTGCGCACCGAGGGACGCGTCGATCAGTTCAAGGGCAACACCAAACAGGCAGGGGACAACGTCAAAGACGCCTTCAAGCACTGACGCGGCGGCCTAATCTCCTTCCCGCATATCTGCATCGAAACTAGGTAAACGCCATGATCATCCTCGGAATCATCCTTCTCGTCGCCGGATTCCTGCTCAACATCTCCCTGCTGTGGGTCGTCGGGCTCATCCTGCTGATCGTCGGCTTGGTGCTGATGGTCATGGGCAGGATGGGGCGCGCTGTCGGCGGCCGCCGCCACTACTACTAACCAGCACACGCAACTAGCCGGCAATACGACCACATGATTCGCCGCCCCCGCGAAGATCCCCTCGGCCGCCCGTGGCCGCCGAATATCCAAGGAGACACATCATGCGTTTCGTAGGGCTACTGGTGATCGTATGGCTGATCGTGGGCGCGATCGCGGCCTACCAGCGCGGGTATTTCACCAACGCCGAACAAAACTGTGCCAGCGCCGGGACGATCGCGGTGACCGTTATCGCGGGACCACTCAACTATGTGGGTGTCAATCCCAAAGTGACGAACTGCAATGTGCCCCAACCCAGTCCGTAACGCCCACACCGAAATTCCAGCCGGTTTGAACCTCGACCTGCTCAACCAACCCAAGGAGTCGACATGACTACCAGCAGTATCATTTGGATCGTCGTCATCGCGGTCGTTGCACTTGTGCTCATCGCCGCAATCGCGTGGGTGGCGCGCAACAAACGCACCCAACACCGTCGCGTCGAAGCCGGCGACATCCGCGACAAAGCCACCGATGAGTCCCACAAGGTGGGCCAACGCGAAGCGCTCGCCGACGAGACCGCCGCCAAGGCCCGCGTCGCCCAAGCCGAGGCCGACGCCAAGACGGCGCACGCGAAAGGCCTACAACACCAAGCGCAAGTACGTCGCACTGACGCGGCAAGCGCCCGCGACGAGGTGAACCAGGAGTTCGAGCGCGCCGACAAGATCGATCCGGACTCGCAAACCCCCGACGACACACCGCGACCGAAGACTCCGAAACCCGCGAGACACCTCGAGGCACCTCCGGCGGCAAGCAGGGCCCACCATCGATGCCCCGAGCCGGGTAACACGTCGAACCCCGACACCGGACTCAGGTCACGGCCCGCGGGCGAAGTCGTGTGAGTCCGACGACGGATGCGTGAACACAAAACACGCGACGTCTCGCATAGCAGCACTGGCCACGCGATTGAAGGGCCGGTAAGGAGGGTCCCCGCAATGTCTGACCACGCCTCGTCCTCCACCGCGACGCAGATCGCCCAAAACAGCGTCTTCGAACGATTCGCCCGCGCCGGATACGTCGTGAGCGGCCTGCTGCACCTGACGATCGGCTACCTCGCCATCCGGATCGCCCTCGGCGTCGGCGGCGGCACCGCTGACCAATCCGGGGCACTAGCGGCATTGGCCGCCAAACCGTACGGCATCGTCGCGCTCTGGGCCGCCGTGGTCGCGCTTGTGGTGATGGGGCTATGGCGACTCGTCGAAACAGCCCTCGGTCGATCGACCGACCCGAAATCCCAAGGCGCATCATCGGAAGTCTTAGATCGGGCGAAGGCCTTCGCGCTGGCGGTGGTCTATTTCGCGTTCGCATACTCCGCGTTCGGATTCGCCCGGGGTGCCGGAAAGTCCACCGGTGAGCAGAATTCGGATATCAGCGCACGCCTGATGCAGACCGGCGCCGGCACGATCGCACTCATCGCCGCCGGCGTGATCATCGTCGCGGTCGGCGGATATCACATCTACAAGGGAGCCAGCCGCAACTTTCTCGACGACCTCAAAGGCCGCTCCAGCGACCTGGTGCGACGACTGGGCATGGTGGGCTACATCGCCAAAGGCCTGGTCATCGCCGGTGCCGGCGTGCTGGTCATCGTCGCGGTGAGTCGTTCGGAGCCCAACACGGCCACCGGACTCGACGGGGCCCTCAAAACACTCGGGGCCCAACCCTACGGAGCAGCGCTGCTGATCGCGGCCGGCCTGGGAATCATCACCTACGGCCTCTACAGCTTCGCCATGGCCCGATACACCAAAATGTAAGTGGCTCTGGCGGACTCAGCTTGCCAGCCGACCCGATGCCACGATCCTCGCCAAGCCTGCGGGCGGTCCAGCCGTCGGCTGCAACGTCGAAAGTGCGTGCGGCACATTCATGCGCACAATATGACAGATCGGTCTTCGGTCAGTCGGTTCCGGCAGCTACTCATCTGAACCGCCGGAACCTCGGTGTTCTGCACGGCCGGCCGAGCACAACGCCGTAACCCGGGAATACCCAAGTGGCGCTGGGCCAACCGCCGGGCCACGGCGGCCACTGGTCATTGACCGGCTATACACAAAACACGACCAGGCGCGCGGGGTGGCGGCGCTGCAGCGAGTGTGGTGGTTTCGCGACGGGCAGTCGTCGCTGAAGCAGCTGGAAGTTTGGCCGCGTTCAATCGTCCAACACGATGATCTCGCCGTCGAGAATGGCATCGCGTTGGCTCAATGCCGAACACCCCGACACCACGTCGGGGAAGGAGGCCGACAGGTTGTTGGCCTGGCGACTGAACAGCTCGGCGCGCCCACCGCCGATTCGGGCGGCGCATCGGGCACCGTCGAATTTCGGCTCGACAACCCAGTCATCACCCACCGGGGGTTGTCCAGCCGTCGCCAACATTGGCGCCGGTGGCACCGGAGTTTGTATGTCGGTGCGAGGCCGCGTCACGTCACCACGGGCCGGGTTCGTGAGCAGTCGCGTCGAGCGGTGACTTGCTACTCAGGGCGCGAGGCTCTCTGCGGACGAGAGTGCGGCACATGGGCGGCGTACCTGCGAGCTTCGGCCATGAGCGCGACCGCTGGCGTGGTGAGGTGATTACGCCGGCTGACGGCGGCGACGTGCAGGTAGGACTCAGGAGTGATGGTCTGCACACGGGCTCCGGAGCGGCGGGCCGATTCCGTCCACGACGCAGGCATGACGGCTCGGCCGAGCCCGTTGAGCACCATCGGCAGAATGGATGTGCGATGGGCGATCTCGGCGACGATGCTGACATCGGTTCCACTGGCGAGAACCTCGTCAACTAGGGCTCGCATCAACGATCCTCGTTGGGACACGATTAGTCGGCAGCCAGACAAGTCCTTACGCGAGATGCATTCGTCGGAGGGGCCGTCATCGTCCGGCCCAGAGATCAAGACCAGCGCCTGACGTTCCAGGGAGATCACGTCAAGGTCGGCTGCGACGGTGGGTTCCGCGGACCCAAGTACGCCGATTTCTGCGGAGCCAGTGCGCACCAGGTTCAGCACCTCCTCAGGGGTGAACGCGGCTTCGGCGTTCACCGTCACGTCGGGGTGGGCGCGGGAGAAGGCGGTGAGGATGGTGGTGAGCGGTTCCATACCGGGCGAGGGCATGGTGACGAGATCAATGCGGCCGAGGCGCAGTCCCTTGAGTTCGGACATCATCGCCTTGGCTTCGTCCAGGTCGCGCAGCACCACCCTGGCCGGGCCGACGAGCGCTGAACCCGCCTCACTCAGGACCACGCCTCGGCCGATGCGGTGAAACAGCGGCAAGCCCAGTTCGCGCTCGAAGTTCGCGATGGCTTGCGACAACGAGGGCTGGGCCACCATCAGATGCTTGGCGGCGCGGCTGAACCCGTTGTGGTCGACCACGGCAAGGAAGAACTTCAGCTGCCTGACGTCCACCGTTTCCACTCCCGCCTCGAACGATAGGTTCAGACTATACGCTGGATCGAATCTCGGTCTTGGACGAATCAATCGGTGTGACCGCTAATGGAGTCATCACTGATCGTGATCCACACCACCTGAGATGAGAGGCCAACATGGCAGAGCAGACCTTCAAGATCGCCGCGATCCCCGCCGACGGTGTCGGCAAGGAGGTCGTGGGCGCCGGCCGCCGCGTGCTGGACACCCTGGCCGCCCAGTCCGAAGGCAAGTTCGCCTTCGATTGGGAAGAGTTCGACTGGGGCTGCGAGTACTACGAGCGCACCGGCAAGATGATGGCCGACGACGGCCTCGAGACGCTGAAGGCCTTCGACGCCATTTACTTCGGCGCCGTGGGCTGGAAGAACGTCCCCGACCACATCAGCCTGTGGGGCCTGCGGCTGAACATCACCCAGAACTTCGACCAGTGGGCCAACATCCGGCCGGTCAAGTTCCTGCCCGGCGTGGTCTCCCCGCTGCGCAAGGCCGATGACACCGAACTCGATTGGGTCGTTGTCCGCGAGAACAGTGAAGGCGAGTACGCCGGCCTCGGTGGTCGTAACCTCAGCGGTCGTGGTCCGGGTAACGAGGTCGCGCTGCAGACCGCTCTGTTCACCGACAAGGGCTGCGAGCGCATCATGCGTTTCTCCTTCGAGCTGGCCCGCACCCGCGCGGTGAAGAAGGTCTCCAGCGTCACCAAGTCCAACGCTCAGCAGTACGGCATGGTGCTCTGGGACGAGGTATTCCAGCGCGTGGCCCTCGACTACCCCGACGTGGAAACCGAAAGCGTGCTCGTCGACGCGATGAGCGCCAAGTTCGTGCTGAAGCCCGAGGATCTGTCCGTCGTGGTGGCGTCCAACCTCAACGCCGACATCCTTTCTGACCTAGGCTCTGCTCTGGCCGGCAGCCTCGGCATCGCGGCCAGTGCCAACCTGAACCCAGAACGCCGCTTCCCGAGCATGTTCGAACCCGTCCACGGCTCGGCCCCCGACATCGCCGGCGAAGGCATCTCCAATCCGGTCGGCGCCATCGCCAGCGCCGCTTTGATGCTGGATCATTTCGGTCTGCACGCCGAAGCCCGCCGCGTCGAAGCAGCCATCGAGACCGCGAGCGGCAGCGGCGTCCGGACCCGCGACATCGGCGGTACCTCGAATACCGACGAGGTAACCGACGCGATCATCGCTGCACTGTCGAAGGCCCTCACCCCCGCCTGAACAACCAGTCCGGCACTCCTGGGACCTGGTCTCCAGGAGTGCCGTGACCGACCCCCCGCGCCTCGGCGCCACCTCTGCGCGGCGCAGCTCGTCAAACCTGGCCGGTGACCCGGCCACCCTGCAACACACGATCCACACTCATCACACAGAGGTAGTCGTCATGAATTTCCACGAAAGTACAACCGCGGCCTACCGGCCGAACCACGTCAAGAAGCGCTGGTACCAACAGCTCTACTTTTGGGTGCTCTTCGCCATCGTCGTCGGAGTCCTCCTCGGCTGGCTCGCGCCCTCGGCCGGCGTAGCGATGGAACCGATCGGCACCACCTTCGTCACCGCGATGAAGATGCTGATCGGCCCCATCGTGTTCCTCACCATCGTCGGCGGCATTGCCAGCGTCGCCGACCTCAAGAGGGTAGGGGTGACCGGCCTGAAGGCTCTGACCTACTTCCAGGTAGGCACCATCCTCGCGATGATCTTCGGCCTGGTCGCCATCAACGTCTTCCGCGTCGGTGACGGCGTCAACGCCGACCCCGGCAGCATCGAGGCCAGCGAATCAGCGGAGAAGCTCATCACCGCCGGCGAGACCAAGCAGTGGTGGGAATTCATCACCCACCTGGTTCCCGACAGCATGGTTGGCCCGTTCGTCGAGGGCGACATACTGCAGATCATCTTCATGGCGGTGCTCGTCGGTGTCGCACTCAACGCCGTTGGTCACATCGGCGGCCCGGTCCTGGACATGGTCAACCGGCTCACCCAGATCATCTTCAAGATCCTGAACTACATCATGAAGCTCGCACCGCTGGGCGCCTTTGGCGCCATGGCGTATGCGATCGGCAAGTACGGCGTGGCCACGCTCACCAGCCTCGGGTCGCTCATCGCCTTGTTCTACGTGACCTCGGCGCTGTTCGTCTTCGTGGTCCTCGGTTCGGTGATGGCCTACCTGCGCCTCAACATCTGGCACATGCTCAAGTATCTACGTGAAGAACTGCTGCTGATCTTGGGCACCTCGACCGCCGAGCCGGCACTGCCCGGATTGATGCGCAAGATGGAGTACGCCGGAATCCCCAAGCCCACCGTCGGATTGGTCGTGCCGACGGGCTACAGCTTCAACCTCGACGGCGCCGCGATCTACTTGTCACTGGCCGCGCTGTACATCGCCCAGGCCACCAACACCAACCTCACGATCGGCCAGCAGCTTGGTCTGCTCGCGGTGATGTTGCTGACCTCCAAGGGAGCAGCCGGTGTTGCGGGCGGCGGATTCATCGCTCTCACAGCGACATTGAGCACCATCGGTCACATCCCCGTGATCGGCATCATGCTCATCTTCGGGATCGACAAGTTCATGTCCGAGTGCCGGGCGCTGGTCAACTTCATCGGCAACGCGGTCGCGACCCTGTTCGTCGCGAAGTGGAACGGCGAACTCGACGTGGTCCGAGCCCGGGCGGTCTTCGCCGGCAAGGACGTCGAGCCGCTTGTCGATCCTAGCGAGGATCTGGACGTCAACCCGTACGATCCGGCCTCGCACGAACTGGTCGGGGTGAATCACGGACCCGCACTCGCAATGGCGGGAACCGCGTCACCGGCTTCCGCCGCGAGCCCAGAAGTTCTCGGGCTCACGGGAGTTCCGACACGGCCCGCCATCGGACGCCCCCTGCGACGTCGTAAGTCGTCGACCGAACGCCCAACCATCCGCTGACACCACAAGAGACGGAACGCCCATGAGAGTCCTGATCGCACCCGACAAGTTCAAGGGCAGCCTCACCGCTGCCGAGGTCGCCGACCACTTGGCGAAAGGCCTCGCCGAGGCTGGTGCTCATATCAAGGCCCTCCCGCTGGCCGACGGCGGCGACGGTAGTGTCGCCGCCGCCGTGGCCAGTGGTTTCCACCCCCTCCCGGTCGAGGTTCACGGGGCCACGGGCGAGAACCGGCAAGCACTGGTCGCCTTCGACGATGACACCGCCATCGTCGAAGTCGCCAACACGTGCGGACTCGTCACCCTGCCGGGCGGAGTTCTCAATCCGATGACCGCGTCGAGCTACGGCTTCGGTGACGCCATCCGCGCGGCGCTGACGCTGTCCCGCCACCGCCTGGTGTTGGCGCTCGGGGGCAGCGCCAGCACCGACGGCGGCATTGGCATGCTGGCGGCCCTGGGCCACCGTTTCCTCGACCGTTCCGGCGGCCTGCTCGCACCGACCGCGCAGAACCTGGATGCGATCCACTGCGTGGACAGCCGTCACGCCGTGGATCTCACCGGCATGCATCTGGTCGTCGCCGGTGACGTAACGAGTCCGTTGACCGGACTCACGGGGGCTGCTGCGGTGTTCGGACCCCAAAAGGGCGCCACCCCAGGACAAGTCGCTCAACTCGACAGCGGCTTGCAGAACCTCGTCACCGCGTTCACCCGCTCCGGCTTCGAGGACGCAGCGTCCATCGCGTACGCCGCCGGGTCGGGCGCTGCCGGCGGCATCGGCTTCGCCGCCATGCTGCTCGGAGCATCGATGGCATCCGGAGCGGAGTATTTCCTAAACCTGCTGGGCTTTGACCGGCACGTCGCCGGAGCCGACCTGGTCATCACTGGCGAAGGACGACTCGATCACCAGACTCTGAGAGGAAAGCTCCCCGCCGCGATCGCTCTGCGGGCCGTCCCTACGCCGATCATCGCAGTGGTGGGACGCAACGACCTCGAGCGCAGCGCTAGCACCGGGTTCACCGACGTACTTGCCGTCGCCGACTACACCGACACCGACACTTCCCGTGATCCGCAGCGTACCGCGGAACTGTTGCAGCACATCGGCAATGAGATCGGTACCCGGTTCGCCGCACTGGCCTGACCCCCAGTGTGTCATCAGTTCACCCTAAGAAATCCCGTGCGCATTCTGATCACCACCGACTACCTCAGGCCCGGCGACGCCGTCGACCGGCCGCTTCGAGAACACGGCCACGAGACCACACATAGTCCCGCCGTCGGTGTTCGCGCCGAAGGCGAGATGGGCGAGTTGCTCGCCCACGCCGGCTTGGTTGTTGATGAGCGGGACAGCAGACGTGCCCGACACGTGTAGCTCACGGCACATCGAACAGGTCGAGCTTGGACCAGCGAAAACACGGTGCAGCTCTGACAGGACGCACCTTCACCCCTAGAGCGCTGGTGTCTGCTCCTGGGGCTATGTTCCCACCGTGGAGTTCGAACTACTGATCCAGGCCCCGTTCCCCGTGTGGTTGGTAAAGGACAGCACGCACGGAGGCCGGCGGCCGATGGTTGGAACGCGGAGCTGTACCGCCAGATCACCCGCGACGAGTTGTTCGCTCGCCTGCCGTTGTTCCGCGGCGTGCCGCCCGACCGATTCCTAACGGTGCTGGCGACAGGAGTTGACGTTACCCCGACAGACCCCCCGATCTACTGCGCCGACCTCGAAAAGGCCTGGGAGTACGGCGCAACGTCCGGCAGCCAGGGACCGCGCCTGATCATGGCGCTGGACAGCAGCAAGCTGGAGCGCACCTTCCAGACACTGCCGTCGGGAGCGATGCCCGACGAGATCGCCGCAGTCCGGGCGACCTACCCTCACCACCACCCAGAGCACCCCGACGGGCTGTGGTTCTCCCGGATCGACAGATTCTTCCCCGCCTACGAAATCCCTTACGGCTACTGGATTCCGGGGGACGCCAGGGATGCGCTGATGGCGGTGTTCCTGGTCGGTGACGACGACTCGTGGCGACAGGCGGTGGCGGTGTTGCGCGCGGGGCTGTCCCAGGCGCTCGATAGCCGGTAGTTGTCGTCGGCTGACACTGCTGGATCAGGCGTATGGGAGTCAACTTTGTTTAGCGCGCGGGCCTTGCGCGATCAGCGGCGGCGCAGTCAATATATATTGAAAGTTGACCGACTTCAGGGCTCGTGCGCTGGGCCATAACGCGGGGGACCGGTCGGAGGTAGCGAACAGCTGACGACCTTCAGTGCACCAGTGTTCCAAAAGCTGAACCACCCAGGAGAATTCGGAAGCAGTGAGCACCGTGCGTTCTAGTGGCGCCACTGGGTCGCCACAAGCGCGGGCGGGAGGTCTGCGTGGGGCGCGTCAGCCACAGCTAGATCCCGGCACCCGTTTACGAAGTGTCGCCCCATAAAGGAGAATCGGGGCATGGATGAATACCGGCACGCAGCCGAGGACGTATGGGAAGCAGGTACGCGTGACTGCAGACCGGGTGATCCTGGTCGTGCTCTCGATCGGCTTCAGCGAGCTATGGCGGGAGCCGATCGATGATCGTTGCCTTCAGCGTCAGCCCGTCGGGCGGCGATGACACCGGCGGCGTCGGCGAAGCCGTGGCCGAAGCGGTCCGGGTAGTTCGCGCGTCGGGCCTGCCGAACGAGACCAACGCGATGTTCACCAACATCGAGGGCGAGTGGGATGAGGTGATGGCCGTGGTGAAGCAGGCGGTCGATGCTGTCGCAGCCGTTGCCCCGAGGGTCAGTCTCGTACTCAAGGCCGATGTCCGCCCCGGTCACACCGGCCAGCTCACCGCCAAGGTCAAGCGCGTCGACGAGGCGCTCGGCGACCAGCCCTAGCCGTCGAGGAACGTGACGGTCTCGTCGAGCGCTCCGCGCCCGGTGCGGAATGTAGGACCGGCGCATCGGCCAGCGGAACGGGGCCGCCCATGACGCCGGTGAACGCACCCCGCGAAAGAACGAAACCTCCCGTTGGACGCCGGCAAGGATCTCTCGTGCGTGCCGCTGCGACCCGAACGGGCGCGTAACCGATCGAACGCAGGCAGCGCTGTGGACGGCATGCCATGGCGTTGCGGCTCGCCTCAACGGAGGATCGGACACCAGCGGACGCTCGTACCGAGAGTCGACTGCGCCGCTCCCACCAAGACTGATTCGTCACTGTGAGGTATTAGACTGTCGAGATCGTGTGCGGCACGGGCACTTTGACCCGATATATCACGCGCTACGACCACTCGGAGTTGACTCCGGAGTCGGTATTGACAGTGCCGTCGTCGCGCGCGACCATCGAGTGCTCGGTTGCCGATGACTGCTTCCATGTCGGCGTGGCCGCGGCGAGGTGCCCGGTCCCGCAGCCAACGGTGTTTGTCGAGCCGTGCGCGTGCCGAATGCGTGGGCTCCTGATCGCGCTGAGCGATTCCATCCCCTCCCCTTGCCTGCGGTCGCGGTAAATACGGAAGTTCTTGCCGCTAGGCCCGGGTCCATCTCCACGATCTGAATTGCAGGCTTATGCACGGTTTGCGATGCGATGGTCAACGGCGACAATCGGAATCCCGTTGCTATTCAGGTCGTTTGAAAGTTTCATGCAAAGCCCAACGCCGCGAAGGTGCCCGCCCTACTTAGCCCGCTCACCGTGCCACGGCCGAATCCGGAATCGCTTACTGGCCCCATTGCCCTTGGGCATGACCCACCACTGGAGATTGGCGGCTACACGAACGGCCCCTTCACCAGCGGGTCGCCAAAGGATCGTCGAACAGATCGTAGGTGCCGGTGGCCTTCCACTGCTCGGCCGACGCGTGCGGGTTGCCGAACCATCGGACATGCGCTGCCACCTCGGCTGCCGACCGCGCACCATCAGTGAGGTGCCCCGTCGGGATTTCTTCTGCCCCAAGCGGTTCCCCCAGATACGGATGCAGAAGCCGAACGCCGAACAAGATCAAGTTGTGCGTGCCTGGGAGCGCCGCCGACGGCACGATCATCGCTTGCGCGCCAGTCGCCTGAACAGTGTCGGCCAGTGCTTGAGTGGCTGAGTAGTCATCGCCAACCAATTCGTCGACTGTGCGCCCGTGTGTGTCGCAATCGTCGAAATCGATACGCGCCACGTCCTCGACGTCGACCGCGGCCGTCCAAAGGTTCAACATGACCTCATCTGGATCACCGTCCGGCCCGACGTTGTGGCGCAACATCTCGGCCGCAGGCCCGAGCGGATGAAGACTCAGATATTGAACCGTCTGTTCCCCAGCGCGATGGAAACGTCCCCCACGTGCGCTGGGCAACGCCCACCAGGGCGAGTCGTAGGCAGCGTGGCGGAAGACGATGAATCTCATGCCGTCATGGCGCGAGCCGCAGTCGCGGCGCTCAAAACCTCCGGGTAACGAAGCGGGTCATCCAGCAGGTCGACCGGACGCTCGCCGAGGACCGGGTGGCGCCGGTAGAACCAGGCGATGACTCCAGGTCCGGTGAAGGTGTGGCGTAACTGGTTGACAACTTGTCCCACCATCCGGATGCGTGCGGCATCGTCTGCAGCTGGCTCGACCGCGTCGTCGGCCAGCCACCGCTGCAACTGGCGCACCGAAACGCCGAGCAGTTCGGCGATGCTCTTCTGAGGGGCGGCGATGGTGTCAGCAGTGCGGGTCAATACGTCCCGGATCGGGGCGCCGTCGTTGTACGGCTGATTTTCAACGATGTCGCGCAGTGCGTGGCGAAACTGCTCGAGTGCGATACGAACATCGCGGCGTTGGTCGGCGGCGTTGTCGTGCCGCAGTGCTTTCTGCGCACGGAATGCTGCGGCCCACATCATCGACGTGAGATACGGGTTCGCATCCAGGCGCGATGGCGTCGCCGCTCCAAGTGCCGACTCGAAGCTGTCGATGAGCCCAATCACCTCGGCGGGCATCGTCTTCGACCGCTGCAGCAGCTTAGTCGCTCCGTTCACCTCTTCGAGGAGGTCACGAAGCTCAACGGCTGTCGTAATCATGTCACCACTCTACGACGAATCCACGCATGCAGCCTGGCCAGGCGACCCTGCGCCATGAGCGGCGCACCCGACACGGCGTTGCGAGCTGCAGGTTGCGCCACACCAGCTCATGGGCGGCCTGCGTCAATCGAATTGACTCGAGTCGTTCGTGACAACTGTCGCTGGCAGCACGTCCCGGATGTTAGCGCGGGTGCGTCGCCGAGCGGCACCTCGCGGCAGGCGTCTACTTCGCAGGCTTGTGGGCCGCGTCGTACGCCTCGCTGACTGCGGCAGGAATTCGGCCGCGCGCGCTCACGTCGTGACCGTTCTCCGCTGCCCATGCTCGGACGGTTGCCGTCGAGCTCGCACCGACATGGTTGGCGCGGCGCTTTCCGCGCCGTTTAGTGCCGACCGGCGCGGGCTTGGAGCGACCAGATTTAGCACCGGGAGCCGAAGATTCCTCGGCCGTGACGGCTGCCTTCACGAACGGCGCAAGCGCTTTGTCGAGCTTGGCGATGTTCGCATCGGTCAAGTCGATGGTGTACGTAGTGCCGCGTAAGGCGAACTCGACGGAACCGCCCTTGCCGTCGAGGATTTCGGTCTGATCAAGGTCGTCGAAGAGTTGCCGAATGATGCGTTCTGCCACGATTTGTCCTTTTCCTGAAGCTGGCTCGACCCCGATTTCGTTCACCCAACGATACCGTGGATATCCATGAGGACGTGCCATGCTGGAGCCGTGCGCCGATCCGCCCCGCAGCAACCCGCGACACTCGGCTCCCCTGGCTGGTTCACCGACTTCCTGGCTGATCGGGCGGTTCACAAACCCTCAGCGCACACCATCGAGGCGTACCGCCAGGACTTCGAAGCCATCGCCACACTGCTGACCGGCACCCCCGACGCTGTCCCGGACCTACGAACCAACGAGCTGACCAAGGACACGTTGCGTACTGCGTTCGGCGCCTACGCGAACACCCACTCGGCGGCCTCGATCCGGCGATGCTGGTCGACGTGGAACACGCTGTGCACTTTCCTTTTCACCGCGGAACTGCTCGAGGCCAATCCGATGCCTGTGATCGGTCGCTCAAAAGTGCCGAAATCTCTGACCAAGAGCTACCCAGCACAGGCTGTCACCGATTTGGTCGCCGCCATTGACAGCGACGACAAATCCGCTCGACGCAGCGACTGGCCGGAGCGCGACCGGGCCATCGTCTTCACCCCGAGAATTGCTTGAGGTACTCGACGACTACCTCCGAACGCGCGCCACCCGCTTTCCCCGGGCACGTCGGCGGGCATCAAGCGGCGATACACGAAGCGATTTCTCCCTGATCGCTCCCCAGCTCCTCGGAGCCGACGGAGAACGTATCACTCGAGGAACGCTGCAATACCGAATACTGCGGGCCTTCAAGAAAGCGGGCATCAACGGCGAACGGGCATCCGGAGCATTGGTGCACGGTTTGCGTCACACCTTCGCCACCGAACTCGCCAACGCCAACGTGAGCGTCTATACGCTGACGAAGCTCATAGGCCACGAGTCCATGGTCACCTCGCAACGCTACGTTGATGGCGCCGGGAACGAGACCCGAGCTGCCTCCGAGCTGAACCCGTTGTACGAACTCCCCAAGCCTCGCGAACAGCACTCTTAGGTCAGTTAACACGCTACCCTGCAACACATCTCATGCCACGTAATATATATGCAGCCAGCCACTGAGGTGAGCCCGTCGTAGTGGTCCAGTCGTTGTGGGACTCGCGTTCGGGTCTGGTGATCGCCGCTGGCGCCGATGGCTTGATGCCTCCCCAAGGTGAATTGCTCGCCGACGCGATCAACGCCACATTCCTGCCCCTCGAAGGGGAGACCCACGGGATCATCGTCAATCCAATTTCGACCCAGGTCGCGGAAACGATTCACGAGTGGCTTTCGCGGTTACGGCTTCCCAATACCGCCCGCTAAGCACGCAGCGCCTGACGCTCACTCGTCGCGGCTTACGCCACGAATACCGCAGACAGCAACGAAACGCCGCAAATGCCCGTTCCGCGACCGCCATCGTTGCCCACCTAAGAAGCGCTACGCCACCACCGAACGCAAGATCGACCGCGCGCGCTGACATTCCCCATTGATGCTCATCCGAAATTCCCCACCCGTGTGGCTCCGCCGAGAAGGGCGGGCCTCCCTCGATGCTGCTGGTGTCTGACGCCAGTAGCTCCGTCGAAGGAGTCGGGTAGGACCGCCGCATTGCTGCGGCGGTCCCCCTTAGAACCGTGCTTGCGACTTTCATCGCACACGGCTCAAGCAAGCCTTGATGCGTCACGGGATTACTGGTTGCTTCGTGCTGTTGCCGTGCCCGCAGGCTGCGGTGACAGGAAGCGTGTACGAGGCCCGCGTGGAGACGCCCTGCGACGACAGCGCTCTCATCTTCGCCAGCGCCGCCTGCTCGGCGGGGACGGGCACGAGCTCGCCGTTGGTGGAGCGGTAGCCGTAGGGCAGCGCGCCGTGTGCGTGGCCGCCGCGAGCGGCCTTGGCTGCGCGGCCTGCGGCGAGCCGGTCCACGGTCATCTCGCGGTCGTATTCGGAGATGGCGCCCATGATGACGCGAACCAGCTTGCGCGACGGCTATTTCGACGCGCCGTTGAGCATTTCGTTGTCGTTTTCGCGCGTCGACAGGACGATGCCGCCGAGGTCGGACAGATTGCGCAGCAACAACTCCTGAACCATGACGTCGCGGGCAGGCGGTCCAACCGGGCGACGACAACACCTTGCACCTGGCCGCTCTTGATCAGGGCGGCTGCCTCACCCCACCCCGCGCGGTCCCGCAGCTCGGACGCGCCGCTGATTGTGTCCTCTTGCCACGACACGATCTCGTGCCCGCCCGCCTTTGCCCACTTGCGGATTGCCTCGCGTTGGACTTTCGGCCCGTAAGTCTCCTGTTTTTTCGGCGGACGAATTCTTCGCGCGGCTATTGGTCAACGCGACCGTCGACGCGGTTATCCGTCCGGCCGCTGGCGAAGAATGTGATTGATCAGTTCGCGTACCGCGCCGGGTGGCGGTGTGCGCGCACCCAGCCAGATCGCCCGTAGATCGCGTTTGAAGTCGACATCTGCCACCTGTACCTCCCGGAGCCGATCGAGGGCGAGATCAGATGCCGCGGAAAGCCGGCTCATGGCGGCGGGCCCGGCGCCGGCCAGGACGGCCGCACGGATGGCCGTCGCCGAAGACAGTTCGAGCACAGGCGGCGCCAGTTCGACCCGATCTCCGAGACTCTGTTGCAGCGCGGCGACATACGATTCGCGAGTACCTGAGCCGGGTTCGCGCGCGACCATGGGCGTCTGGCTGAGCTCCTTCGCTGAGATGGGTGCCGACCGCCGCACCCAACGGTGGTTCGGCGGCACGATCACAACGAGCTCATCGTGAGTGATTACCATGCTGCGCAGCCCGTTTGGAACATTAGGGCCTTCGATGAAACCGGTGTCCGCGCTACCGTCCCGAACGGCGGCGATCGCCTTATCGCTGTTCATTGCGGTCAGAATCACCTCAGGGGCCGCGGTTCCACGACGTTTCGCTTCAGTGCGCATCGACACGAGCCAGCGCGGCATCAACTGTTCGGCGACGGTCAGACTGGCAGCCACCGTGACTTTTCCGCGTCGCTTCTCGCGCAGAGTTGCAATGCCGGCGTCGACCTTCTCAGCGACGCTAGTCAATTGATCGGCCCATTCGGCGACTACCGCCCCAGCTGGCGTCAACTGTGATCCACGAGTTGTCCTGCGCACCAACTGCACACCGGTCAGACCTTCCAGTGAAGAGAGTCGCGCCGACACCGCCTGCTGGGTCAAGCCGAGTTCGCGCCCCGCTGCCCCCAGACTGCCAGTCCGTGCGATCGCGAGCAGCACCTCAAAGGCCCGCAGCTCCGGCATTCGCGAACTCAGCGACATAGCCAACACTAACTCCAGGCCACTGATCTCGTGCGGAAGCGGAGACCCACAAGTCTTCTTTGTGAGCTGACAAAGACAACGCCCCTACTCGCCGATGCCGCGACGGCCAATCATGGAGACATCAGCCTCGTCGACATGAACAACAGGCGCGGCGACGTGCCGGAAGGTGAGAGGAAATGGCACAGTACAGATGGACGGTGATCGGGGCCGGACCCGCGGGCATCGCCACCGTCGGGAAACTGCTCGACCACGGGATCGCACCCGCAGAAATCGCTTGGATCGACCCCGAGTTCGCGGCCGGCGACCTCGGGAAGAAATGGCGAGCCGTCCCGAGTAACACCCACGTCGCACAGTTCGTCGACTATCTGACCGCGTCACCGGCCTTTCGCTTCAAGGAGGCGCCGCCGTTCGAACTCTGTGACCTCGATTCCGAGCAGACCTGCGACCTCGGCCTGGTGGCCGACCCCCTGGTCTGGATTTCCCAGCATCTCTGTGAGCGGGTCGCAGTCCACAAGACGACTGCGACCCAACTCTCACTCGAGAACCGGCAGTGGGCCGTACAGACACCACATGGTGTGATCACCTCGCGCAACGCCGTTCTGGCGGTCGGATCGACCCCGAAGAAGCTGAAGTACTCGATAGAAGAGATTCCACTCGAAGACGTCCTCGACCCTAACCGACTCCAGGAACATTGCCTGGACGGAGCCACGGTCGGCGTCTTCGGCTCGTCTCACTCGTCGATGATCGCGTTGCCGAACTTGTTGGCGACGCCGGTAGGAAAGGTCATCAACTTCTATCGCAGTCCGCTCAGATACGCGGTGTACCTGGACGACTGGATTCTGTATGACGACATCGGACTCAAGGGCAAGGCGGCCACCTGGGCTCGGGAGAACATCGACGGCCGACTTCCGGAGCGCTTGGCACGCTACAGCGTGCACGCGCCCGAGTTCGAGGAGATGCTGCAGACCTGCCACCGCGTCGTGTACACGATCGGATTCGAGCGCCGGCCATGCCCCGTGACGCCGCAGTGGGGACGATTGGAGCACAACGCTACTAATGGAATTCTGGCACCGGGTCTGTTCGGGCTGGGTATCGCATTCCCCGCATATGCGACCGATCCGCTCGGCTTCGCCCAGCACCGCGTCGGCTTGCAGAAGTTCATGCGACACTTGACTACTGTGCTGCCGCTCTGGCTGAAATACAGCCCGTAGCACGTGATGGCGCCCGCGATCGCTCACCGGGCGAAGGCCTCGAGTGATCTTGGTAAGCATTCGGCGGCAGCAAACTCGGCGCGGGCTGCAGCGGCCAGCCATATGTGTGTGCGCTTTTGGGGCGTTTCGTGGCGCTTGCGGTATTCGTCGCGTAAGCGTGACGATGAGCGTGGCTGCGCGCCTAGCGTGCAGTATTGGCAAGCTATAACCGCGAAAGCTAAACCATCCCGAGTTTCATGCACCCTCGAGGTTCTGTGAGCCGGCCGGTTGGCTGGCGTCCAATTGATCGTAGTATTCGGTTTCTGCTTCGGCGGGTGGGATGCGTCCCAGGCGATGCACGAGGCGCTGCTGGTTGTACCAGGCGACGTAGTCGGCGGTGATGAGCTCGACGTCGGCGAGGTTGGGTAGCGGGCCGCGCCGAAACGGTGAATCGGCACGGATGCATTCGTTCTTGGAGAGCCCGATGGTCGTCTCGGCCAGCGCGTTGTCGCAGGCATCACCGACGCCTCCGATCGAAGGCCGCAGCCCTGACAGGGAGAGCGTCTCACCGAAACGTATGGCGGATACTGCGATCCGGCATCCGGGTGGTGGATCGCACCGTCGATCCCTTACCGCTGGCGGCTTCCCAGCCGATGATCGCACCGGCATAGGCATCGATGACGAACGCAACGTAGACGAACACCCCGGTGACGAGCTTGACGTAGGTGAAGTCCGCGACGACCAACACGTTCGGCGTGGGCACCCAAAACTGGCGATCCACCAGATCCGGTGCCCGATCGACAGTCGGGTCGGCGACCGTGGTGCGCACCGACTTCTGCCGCCGCACGCCCTGCCAGCCGTGGCGGCGCATCAGCCGCTCCACCGTCGACTTGGCCACCGGGAAACCCTGCCGCCGCAGGTGAGCCCACATCTTCACCGACCCGTACAACGACTCCGGCTTGCGGCGGCCATCCTCGTCGGGCTCGTAGAAGCCTGCCAGAACCTCGGCGATGGCCGCATCCCACGAGAACTGCTTCGAGGGCGCCCGCGGGATGATTCCGAGCGCCACCAGGACGGCGCCCCCGATGACGCCGGCCGCCGCGGCTACGCCCCCTTGGCGGCGACATCGAGGATCGGCTCGAGCGCGGCATAGCGGTAGGGATATATGGCGTCTGACCCATTTTCGCCCTTCCCCATGGGGAAGAGTGTTCTTTGCGACGAGACGCCTGCCAGCAACGCTTGAGCGCCGGCCGCACCGAGCGCAGCCACCGCGTACGGGTAGACGTCTTGCGTCGTGGCGACAGTGACACCGGCCGGCAGTCCGACAGGCAGGTTCCGCATCGCCGACGTGCCGGGGTCAACCCCAAGACCACGACGAGGCCGACCGACATCAGCGCGGGCGACCACAGCGTCCGCGCCCGCACGCGGACGGGCGGACTCGACTGAGTATGACGATAGTTGCGGCACGACGGCACAAATTGCCCAGGAGCGCGCGAACCGTGCCTGCCGCTACCCATCGGGCGGTGCAACCTGCGTCGCTGACAGCGCTGCGTACCCGATACTGGATCCGTGGTGGGGTTTGCTAGCTGATGAGTACTCTTGATGGCTTCTACGCGACGTGGGCCGACGCGCGACACACCTTCGGCGAAGGCACGCCCCGGGGTGGCGCGCAGTTCGATGCCAGCTCCGGGCTTCGGCAGTTGGGCGCCGACGTCGCCTCCGCAGCACCAGGATCGCTGTGGTCGGGTGCCGCAGCGTCGGCGTACGAGGCGAAGAACGACAACCACCGTACGGTGTTCGACCGAACCGCAGACCTCGACCAACGCCTCGGTGGGTCGGTCGACCAGGCCGCGCGAATCGTCGCGGCAGGCCGCCGCGACCTCGAGACGCTACGTCAGTGGGTTACCGACGCCGCAGCGAGCGTGCCAGCCGGCAAGCAGCGTGACGCGATGCTCACCCAGATAGTCAGCAAGGGGCTTGAGCGGCTCGGCGAAGTCGTCCGCCGGGCCAACGGTGATCTGAGTGGCGTCGCGCAGAGCATGCGCGGGCTCAAGACCGAATACGACGCCCTCACCTTCAAGGAGACCCCCGCCCCGCCTGAAGACGAGCCCAAACACGGCGCCGATGACCACCGCAGGACGGACATGTCCTCTGGTGACATCGACGACATGGACCGGGCCAACCGCGAACTACTGCAGACGATGCTCGACGAATACAACAAGCTGCCCGACGGCGAGGTCAAGTCCGACCGACTCGCCGACATCGCCGCCATCCGAGACGCACTCACGGTCCCCGACTCGCACCTGGTGTACCTGGAGAAGCCGGGCGATCCCTCACAGATGATTCCTGCTGCCACATCGGTCGGGGACCCCTTCACTGCCGATCACACGTCGGTGACGGTCCCCGGGGTGTCGGGCACCACCCGTGGGACCATCGCGGGCATGACCGGCGAGGCCGCCGAACTGCGCAACGAAGCACGGCAGGTCGCCCAACAGCAGGGCATGAGCCAGAACATCGCGACCGTCGCGTGGGTCGGCTACCAACCCCCGCCCAACCTCGGTGACCCCTCGATGCTCACCGACGACCTCGCCCAAACGGGAGCACCGAAGCTCACCTCGTTCCTGCACGACCTCGACGCCGGGTCCCAGAATCCGAACCACACCACCGCGCTGTTCGGACATTCCTATGGTTCGTTGACGTCGGGCATCGCCCTTCAGGACGGCGCCAGCCAGTACGTCGACAACGCCGTGCTGTACGGGTCACCCGGCTTCCAAGCCGACACCCCGGCAGAACTCGGCATGAACGACGACAACTTCTTCGTGATGTCCGCCCGAGACGACCCGATCAACACGATCGGCGCCCTTGCGCCCTACCACGGCTGGGGCTCGGACCCCAACGACATCATCGACGAGGACGGACGTCTCCGGTTCCGATTCCAACACCTGGAAACCGACGCAGGCGACACCCCCATCCCAGGCTACGAATCCAAGACCGGAGCCTCCGGACACTCGGACTACGGCCGCAACGCAGGAGAGCGGATGACCGGCTACAACCTGGCAGCGATCTTGCTCGACCGACCAGATCTCACGGTGAAGGAAACCCCTCTCTCATGGTGACCCCACCCCGAACCCACCGAGCACGAGGCCGCCTCGCGGCGGCGCTCCTGGTATGTACCTCACTGCTGATAGGCGGCTGCTCCATGACCGAAAACCCTTATGCATCAAAGACCGTCAAGGGTGACGGCGCAGTACAACTCATCGACGGCATGCGCGCCAAGGGCTCCTACGAGGACGCCCAACGGCGCCTTACCACCACCGCCAAAGCCATCGCCGAGCGCATCGCGGCCGCAGTTCCCGGCCAGAGCTGGAAGTTCGACGACGATCCCGCCGGTCAGCAGATCACCAGGCAGGGCTTGCCGTGCGAGAAGCTCACCGGCGACATCGCGCGCCGCCCGTTGGCCGACTCGATCGTGTTCGGCAGGACGTTCGACACCGAGGAGTTCGCGACGGCCCACGACATCGTGCGCCAGGAAGCGGCCCAGTACGGGGCGACCGATGAGTCGTCACTGTTCAATGAGCAGTCCCGACGTGACTACGACGTCCAAGGCAACGGTTTCGAGTTCAAGCTCGGGCAAGCCAAGGTCGCGACACTCAACATCACCGGAGACTGCTTCCTGGTGCAAAGCGTGATCAACCTTCCGCCGGGGCAAATGCCGCCCGAACCGCCCATCGTGGCGACCACACCGAACCCCTAGCTTCGAAGGGAGTGGCAGCACCCACACCGTGCGCCGCGGCGCACAAGGCCGCAACGCCCTGCCCTACTTGCGATCGGATGGGGCCATGTGCCATCTCATTGATGACCATCTACCCCATGGTTGGCGGCCGCGCCGACCTAGCGTCAACGCCAAGGACGCATGACAGGACTGCACATGGGCGGGAGGGCAGCGGACATGGACGGCTTGAAGGCCGCGGTGGTGGTCGGCGTCGATGGCTCACCACAGGCTCGGGCAGCGGTGTCCTGGGCAGTGGCTGAGGCACGCGACCGTGACAGACCAATGCGCCTGGTCGCAGTGGTCGACGATCAAACGCGGATACATAGCCAAGGGCAGGCGCAGGATGCACTGCGACTCGCCTCTGCCGCCATCGAAAATCAACCGGTGCCTGTGCCTTTCGACGAAGTCGTCAGGTTTGGAAACGCACCCTCTGTGTTGCTGGAGGAGTCCCGGCTGGCGGCGATCATTTGCGTGGGTAGCTCTGTCCGCAAATGCGCTCCGCTGGGCGTCACGGCCACCACGTTGGCCGAACGCGCACATTGCCCCGTCGCCGTGATTCGCAACACGGATGCCTTCACCGTCCGCGGCGGCGGCGTGGTGTCGGTGGTGCTCGATGACGAGCCGGACAACGACGCCGTTGTTCATCAGGCGATGAGGGAGGGCAGGCTTCGCCACGCAACGGTGCGCCAGATCGATCGTCGGCTCCACAGCTGGGTACGCCGCTTCCCCGACGTTCACGTCGACATCGTCGCCGCGGGAACAGGGCCGGGGACTCGGGATTCGCATGATCGCGAACTGCCACAGCTGGCGGTGCTCGGCCGACACGACGCGGCGAGCGTCGCCGGCATCGTCACGCCCAACTGTCACCCGATTGTCGGATATCCCGACTGCTCAGTGTTATTCGTCCGCGGCGAAGACCCGGCAGTCGCCGACTAGGAATCGGCGAAGGGGCGAAGCGCTCTGTCCTCACCGTCCGTACGTCACGAGAGTCATGATTGGTCAATGGAGGCGGAGCACGTCGGGAGCAGGGTGCGGGGCGATTCGACAGCGCGGGAAAATGTCCAGATCTCGTCGAGCGTGGTCGAAGACGCGGCGTAAGGTCAAGATCTGTTGGGTGGAGGTGATCGGGCCCGGTGAACGACCAAGAATCAGCCTTTCCTCGGCTGGGTAAACGTGGACTGGTGCAGCAGATGCACCGCCAGCTCGACGAGCTGCTCGCTGCACGCGATCAGACCGAGAAGTTGCTGGACGTCATCCTCGGGATCAGTTCGGATCTGGAGTTGGACGCCACGCTCGATCGCATCGTGGACGCCGCCATCCAATTGACCGGTGCACGTTATGGCGCGCTGGGTGTCCGCGGAACCGACGGCGTACTCGCCTCTTTCGTGCATCAGGGCATCGATGCAGTGTCCGTCGATAAAATCGGCCATCTGCCAGTCGGGAAGGGCGTGCTTGGTGTCCCACTGCAAAACGCTCCGGCTCTGCGGCTCGACGACCTCGCCGAGCATCCTGCGGCTGCCGGATTTCCCCCACATCACCCGCCGATGCATGCGTTTCTCGGTGTTCCCATCACTGTCCGCGGCACCGTGTTCGGAAGCCTTTACGTCACCCACGACAAGCCCGGTCTGACGTTCTCGGAATCGGACGAGACCGCCGCCCGCGTGCTCGCATCGGCTGCGGCCGTGGCCATCGACAATGCCCAGTTGTTCGAGCGGGTCCGGGAGTCAGCGCGATGGACGCAGGCCAGCCGGGAGATCACCACCGCTCTGGTGTCCAGATCGCGAACACCGACAAACCCCCTGCATCTGATCGCCGCGCGGGCGTGCGAGTTGACCGAGGCCGAACAGGCCATCGTCCTCGTTCCGGAATCGGTGCACGGTACCGACGACGTGATCGAGACACTGGTCGTATCGACGGCCGTCGGCGTCCACGCCGACGAGGTCATCGGCCAACGCATCCCCGTCGACGGGTCGACCAGCGGCGGGGTGTTCAGGTCCGGTAGCCCGGTCATCACGGAGTCCTTCCGGCACCCCATCCAGGCGTTCACCGACGTCGGCCAGCGACCGGCGATCGTGATGCCACTGTGCGCCGACGATTCGGTCATCGGCGTCATCGCGGTGGCCCGCAACGAGGACGACCCCGCATTCGACGCGAGCTACCTGGAATTGGTGAGCGACTTCGCCAGTCACGCCGCGATCGCGCTGACCCTGGCCACCGCGCGAACCCGGGAACGTGAGCTGACCATCATGGCCGATCGCGAACGCATTGCCCACGACCTGCACGACCACGTCATTCAACGACTCTTCGCCGCCGGGCTGGACCTCCAAGGCACGGTCGCGCGATCGAAGGCACCGGAGATCAGCGACCGCCTCCGGCGCACCGTCGACGACCTCCAGACAACCATCGAGACGATCCGATCGACGATCTTCGATCTACAGTCACCCTTAGCGGCGAGTCAGGATTTTCGCAACCGCCTTCAGAAGGTGGTCGCTGACTTGACGGGCAACCGCGACATCGCGGCGTCGGTACGAATGTCAGGACCAATCGGTGCGGTCACTGGGCAGCTGTCAGACCATGCCGAAGCCGTTGTCACCGAGGCGATCAGCAACGCGGTGAGGCATTCGGGTGCCACCCATCTCACGGTTACCGTGACGGTCGGCGACGAATTCAGCCTCGACGTGACCGACGACGGTCACGGAATACCACCGGAGAACGAACGCAACAGCGGGCTGGCGAACATGCGCCGCCGGGCAGAACTCCTCGGTGGAACATGCGCGATAAGCTCGGCGCGCGACAGCGGCACCACGGTCTCGTGGACGGCCCCCGTGTTGGCCGAGTGATCCCCCGTCATGACTGACGCGCCACGATCACCGGCATCCGAGCGGCGTGCGCCACTGAGGAACTCACCGAACCGAGCAACAGCCCTGCGAAGCCCCCGCGGCCGTGGCTGCCCACGACCAGCAGCTGCGACTTCTCCGCCTGTTCCAGCAATGTCCGCACCGGTCGATCCTTCTTCACCACCCGGTGCACGGTGACGTCCGGATACCGTTCCGTCCACCCGGCGAGGCGCGCGCTCAATTCTTCCTCGGCCCAATCGCCGAGGTTTGCCCAGTAGCCGTCGGCGAAGTCGTCGGTGTGATCGCTCCATACGTGGACGGCGACGAGGTCCACCCCACGGTGCGAGGCCTCCTCGAAGGCGATTGCAACGGCCAGTTCCGAGGCAGGCGATCCGTCGATGCCCACTGCGACCGGAGCATTCGCGAAATCGGGCATCAGCGGGTCCTCGTCGTGGATCACCGCCACAGGACAGTGCGCATGGTGCACCAACGCCGATGAAACCGAACCCAACAACAGGTTCTGCACGCCGCCGAGCCCGCGACATCCCACGACCACCAGGTCGGCGTCCTTCGACATGTCGACCATGGTCGGCACGACGGCGGCCGGCAGCACCTGATGACGCACTTCGATACGTGGTGACTCGGAAATCGCGTCCGCCACCCAGCCGAGGGCTTCCCGAACCAGCTCCTCGGCGCGGCGATCGCGACTCTTCCAGAATTCTGGGGACATCGCAAAGTCCGCCCACGCTCCGATCACGACGGTGGACATCGCGTGTACGACAGTCAGCGGCACATCACGAAGTTCGGCGTCGCGCGCCGCCCAATCCACGGCGACGCGTGAGGTGGGCGAGCCATCGATGCCGACGACGACACCGTGATGCCCGGATACCGAGGGCCAAGGCTTAGAACTCATTTCGAACTCCTTCGATGCCGACGTGCCGTCTTCGTCGCACGCGTGAACCGTTGTGCTTGCGCACGTTATCCGCAGTGAAGGCGTCGATCCGGAGGCCTTCGTCATCAGTGCGACGTCCGAAGGACCCTTCGCGCCGGAGGACCTGAACGGCTTGTGGTTCAGCGCAACGGGCCTCCGTCAACAGTGCTGATTACCTCGCTGATCGGGCGTCGCGGAGCCGGCGGCAGCGGGTCTGCACCAACGGGAGCCCAGCCGAGGCGAAACATCATCTGCGGATAGTCAGAACCGCCGAACACGTCCGAACGGATCGCTTCACGCGTCTCGGCGATCTCCAGTGGTTCGGTGACCGGGCAACTCGCCAGACCCAGTGAGGTACTGGTCAACAGCGCCATGCTGGTAGCTTCACCGGCGCGCAAGCGGGCCAGGTCATCGTCGGTGCTGGTGCCAAGAGCCAGCAGCACCGCATGGTCACTCGCAGCGACGGCATTGTCCGGCTGGGCAAGCGCCGCACCCGCAAATATCCGCCCGGGTAGCGGCGCCGTCGGGTCGGTTTCGGGGGTATTTCGTGCGGGCACCCCAGCGGTTGCCGCGTAGCGTCCGCTCCACGTCGTCAGCTCCCTGAGGTACTCGCCATCGTGGACATGAGTCCATACTGCCTGTGCCACAATGGCTTTGATGTCAATCGACATCTCGACGTGTCGCAGCTGAACGCCCATGCGCGCTGTACGCACACCGATCGTCGCGATGTCAGCGCGAGGCACCGACCAGAAGCTGAACAGCCGACGGTCGGTGCGCCGCCGCGGAATCGCCGCAGCCAACGCAACGTCGATGTCACTGGGTTCGCGCCGGGAAACCTGGATCGATGCCAGGTGTTTTTGGTCGGCGGAGTCGGGGAGCCGCGCGACCTTGCTCTGCCAGCCCAACGCCGCCAGCGCCACGACGGCGTGGTGCAGCGTCGCGCCGCAACTCACCATCAGGTCACGCCGGTCGGGATCCGTCCGTGGAAGATGCCGGGTGAGGTCGGCGTACAGGTGCAGGCTCTGGTCACCCACCTTCCAGAGCCAAGGCTGCGAGTTGTGCACCGACGGGGCCCGCATCGCCAGGGACATCGCCGTCCGAATGGTGTCGGCGTCGGGAAACTGTGCGGTCACTGGGATGACACCTCTTTCGGCAGAACGCTTCGGGTCATTACCTTCGCGCTGCGCCCAGTCCGCCCAACAGTGCCTGAAGTCCCGAAAGTCGATTACCGACGACCCACGCGCAGCGTCGAAGGCCTTCGCACACGATCCTCGGGATCATCCGAAGTCGTACAGGTGTTCCGGCTCGACCCCGAACTGGAACCGTCGGCCCGTGATCTCCATGGGCTCGATCCGGATGAAGCGCTGCTTGGGCGTCAAGACCCACGACAGTACCTGTGCCCGCTCGGCGGCGGCCAGCTCTTCACTGGAAGACAGCACGTGCGCCTGGCCCTTGACCACCACGCTCCATCCCTGCGCCACGTCGTGGTCGTCGGCTTCGAAGGCCACCCGCGGATTGATGGTCGCGCTGGCCAGTTTGGTGCCCTCTGCGGTACGGATGAGGATGGTGCGACGCTGCACGATGTAGTTGACGGGGACGATGTCGGGGTAGCCATCGACACTGGTGGCGAGTCGTCCGAGCGTCCTGCTCGACAATTCGGCCCAGCACTCGCCCTCGCTCATCGCCGTTACCGGTTGTGCTTGCGGTGTGGTCATGTTGGTCCCTCGAATTCCGTGTCATGGAGCTGGTTCGCAAGGCCCCAAGGTACTGCCGACGGCGCAGATTCTCGCGGGGCTTTGGTCACCCATCGCTGTGATCGGCTCGGCATGCGTTGACGTGATGGACAAGTCGTGTGTGGCTGAGTGCCCGGCAGATTGCATCTACGAGGGCTCACTTCGCTGTACATCAATTCGCACGTCACCGTGTTACGGAGGTTTCGTCTGCGGACGTGCTGGAGTCGGCTAGTGGTTCGATGTGCACGATTAGGACCGAACAGTTGGTCCCACGCATCGCCTTTCGCGCTTGAGCGCCCGTCATCTGGTCCACCAAGTCATGCCGGTTCGATCCGATCACAAAGAGCTGTTCGATGCTGGCGCTCTGTTCCAGCAGCCTCGTCAGATCCGCGGGTAGCGAGAGCGCACAAACCTGAACGTCGGCCGGATTATCTTGCGCTTCCTTGAGATAACTATCGAGCTTGGCTCTGATATTGCCAGACCCTTCAGACGAACGGGGCTTGCGAGGAAGCGCCGTCGACCACGTCGTGAGAGCCAGCACTGGGGCTTCGCGCAGTGCCGCTTCGTCGAGCGCAGCCTGCAACACCGCGTGCGATTCGGCTGATTCGTCGACGATTGTCACGACCCACCGGTGGAACGACGGTCGGCGGTGCGTATGTCTGCGCCGGACCACGGCGACGGAGGCGGGCGAGATCCGCGCCAGGCTCGAGGCCGTCGACCCCCGCTCCTTCGGTGCGGAGTCCTTCGTGCCCTTGTGCCCCACGCAGATGAGAGCTCCTCGTCGCGCGGCATTGGCGAGCTCGATGACCGGATTCCCCTGCAGAATCTCCGATTCCAGTTTGACGTGCCTGTCGCTTGCGGTGACGGCCTCCCACGCTCGATGGATCGCGTGGCGCGCCGTCGCCATCGCGTCGTCCAGGTCTTCGACCGCTGTCGGGTCGATGACGTAGAGGAGGTCCAGCGTGGTGTCCCGCGCGGCGGCCTCGTCAGCCGCCCACACCGCTGCTCGCACGCTGGCAGTCGATCCGTCGATGCCAACCATCACGGGATCTGCTCTGTCCATGGCCATTCTCCCTGAGTCCGTTGTCCGTGAAGGTGGTCGGGGGTCAGATCGCCGAGCAGCACACGGCGGCGGCTGCGGCAACCGAGTGTTCGAGGGCCGCAGTGGTATCGATGCGGTTGGCGTTGGCCCACGTCGTTTCGCCTTGGTAGATCGTTTTCGCGATCTCCTCGGTCACCTCGGAATGAGAATCGAGTCCACGTAGACGAATGCGTTCCAACGCCTGGTCGACGCCGAGAACGCAGGCCAATTCGACTGTTACGCAGTGAAGGTTCGCGGCAACCTCGCGAGCCGACTGCCGCTGACGCGGGTCGCGCCACGTCCCGTCGAGGATCACCGATCGGCCATTGGAGAGCAGGCCGGACGCCCGCTTCAGAACGGCATCGTAGACCGCCGTCACGTTTTGCGGGTCGTAGCGTCCGGCATCGTATGCGCCCGGTTCACCCGCGAGCCGACCCGACTGCACGAGCTCGTGTCGGACGTCGTCGGTGGATATGGCGACTGCACCAATCCTCGAAGCGAGCTCGCGGGCCAGCGTGGTCTTGCCGGAGGCCGGGCCACCACCGATCAGGACGAGCTGTACCGTGCCTGCCCGCAGCTGATCGAGGCCGAGCCGCAGGTGGCGCCGTGCGTCGGCCGCCGCCGATGCACTGCCTTGGTCGACCCGGATGCAGTCGACCTTGGCGCGCACGACGGCGCGGTAGGCGGCGTAGAAGTGTGCCAGCGACGCCGGTGCCTGGTCGTGGGCGAACTGCCGATAGGCGTGGAGGAAGAACGTCGCCAGGTCGGCGCGGCCGCGGTACTGCAAGTCCATGGCGAGGAAGGCCGCGTCGTCCAAGCCGTCGACGTGCCGGAGGTGCTCATCGAACTCGAGGCAGTCCAAGATGACCGGGCGGTCGGGCATGCAGAAGACGTCCTCGCTCAGCAGATCGCCGTGGCCGTCCACGATCCGGCCATCGTCGATGCGGGCCTCGAACAAGGCCGCGCGCCCCGCCAGGTACCGGGAGGCGAGCCGCCGAACGTCGGCCACCTCCCCACCGACGAGGACCGACCCCGCATAGTGCTCCAGCACGGTCATGTTCTCGTTCCAACGCTCGGCCAGCACGTCGGGGTGCGCGTCGGCGTCCACGACGGCCGACCGCGACGCATCGGCGTGGAATCTGGCCAGGATCTCGGCGATTGCCAGCAGGTGATGCTCGACCGGCTCGGCTCGTTCGACGAGCGACGCAAGGCGCCGGTCGGCCGGGTACCGCCGCATGACGATGACCGGCTCATTGACGTCACCGCCGGGCTCAGCGAAGTGCGCGACCCCCAGATAGCTGTCCGGTGCCAGCCTGCCGTTCAGCAGCACCTCTTGCGCACACACCAGCTCCCGTGCCCCCGGGTCGCGGAAGTCCAAGAAGTCGGTGAGTATCGGCTTCTTGACCTTGTACGCCCGGTCACCGACCAAAATCACTATGCCCGTGTGAGTCTCATGAATTTCGACGCGTGTCGGCATACCCAGTGCGCTCGAGTCAGTGGCCGTGGAAACCGCCGATGCTGAGGTCATGTCCCGATCCTCGCGGTCCCATCCGACGTGCGACAGCGTCCGTCGGTCCCCGTGCGAGGGACGAAGGTCCTCACTCGACGGGGCCTTTGGTCCTTGCTCGACCGCGAAGATCGATTGGCGGCTGACGGCGCAGGCCGGTGAGGACCATTGGCTCTGTCTGAGCGTCGGTCCACGATGCACGCTGCAGCGACGGCACCACTCGGAAGGGACCGCCATGGCCAAGACGATGATTCCTGCCAAGGTCATCGAGCAGGCCGTACACCTGGCATGCCGCGCACCGTCGTACCACAACACGCAACCGTGGCGCTGGATCGTCGACAAGGGTGAACTGCACCTGTACGTCGACGCGGATCGGGTGGTCGCCACGGATCACGGGGGGCGCCAAGCCGTGATCAGCTGCGGCGCGGCCCTGGATCACCTGACGGTGGCGATGGCCGCAGCCGGCCACGAGGCCCATGTGGATTACTACCCGAACCCCAACGACAACAAGCACGTCGCCTCGATCTCGTTCTCCCCCATCAGCTTCGTGACCGATGGTCATCGCCGGCGGGCCGACGCCATCTTGAGTCGGCGCACAGATCGATTGCCGTTCGGCCCACCGAACGCATGGGACGACTTCGAGCCCCTGATGCGCGGGGTCGTGTACGCCGACGTGTCCGTCGTCGACGTGATCAGCGACGGCAACCGGCCCGAGCTGGTCGAGGCATCCGGACTCACCGAGGCGCTGCGGCTCTACGATTCGGACTACCACGCCGAAATGCATTGGTGGACGGCGCCGTACGAGGTCAGCGATGGCATTCCGCACAGCGCCCTGGTCTCCGCCGCCGAGAGCGACCGGGTCGACGTGGGACGCAGGTTCCCCGTAACCCGCAACGAAGAGCGTCGGGTGGAGCTGGGCGACGATCGGTCCACGATCCTGGTGATCTCCGCCATCGACGACGCCCGCCGCGACATCTTGGGCTGCGGGCAGACACTGTCGGCCGTACTGCTCGAGGCGACGATGGCCGGCCTGGCCACCTGCACGTTGACCCACATGACCGAAGTCGCGGCGACACGCGGCATCGTGGCCGCCATCACCGGCAGACCGCTGCCGCAGGTGCTCGTACGGGTGGGATCTGTCCCCACCTTCGACCAGCCTGGTCGCACACGGTGACCAACGCCGAGCCACAAAGGACCTTCGCCCCTGAGCCTCGTGCGCGGTGTCGCCCTAACGTCAAGGACGAACAGTCCGAATAAAATGTTGGGAGCAGCAGATGCGTGAGATTCCCCCGCCGTCGCCCGCAATCGTGGTCGGCATCGACGGCTCCCGCGGCGCCGTCGATACCGCGCTGTGGGCCATCGACGAAGCCGTCGAGCGGGACCTTCCCCTGCGGCTGGTGTATGCGATTGCAGACCGTGATCGCGGTTCCTTCGACGCCCAGAACATCGCTCACGACTTCGCGACCGGTGAGGCGGCGGTGCGATATGCGGCGATGGCCATCGAATCAGTCGACAAGCCGGTCAAGATAGAAGTTGAGATCTTGCAAGGCCGGCCGGCGACAGCCCTGCTGTCGGCGTCACGCGACGCCGCGATGCTCTGCGTCGGGGCGCTCGGGGTCGACCGCGCGACCGGGAAACGCGTCGGGTCCACCGTCACCGAACTCCTGGCACGCGCCCACTGCCCCGTCGCCATCGTCCGCCCCAGCCGACTGCACGCTCGCGAACCTGGTTGCATTGTCACCGAATTCGATGAGTCGCCAGACGGCGGCACCGTCCTCGCCCTCGCGCTGGACGAATCTCGAATGCGTCACGCGCCCCTTCGGGTGTTGGCCACGTGGCGACCACACTTCACGGACATCTACGACGGCCATGCCTATACGGAAGGCGCCAGGCAGGCAAAGGCCAATCTCGAGCGCTCGTTGACCAGGTACCGACGGCTCTATCCGGACATCGACATCAAGGGTGTCGCAAGTCAAGGTGGTCCATTGGACTATCTGACCCGCCACGCTGATTCAATCCAATTGATCGTGCTCGGCCATCAGCCCAGCGCGGAGCTGGCCGAGTTCGCTGAATCGGCGCCGCGTGCGGCGCTGCACGGTGTCAACTGTTCGGTGCTCATCTCCGAACGGCATGGCGCACTATGAGCTACAACCGGCACAATGGCTGCCACGCCGACGACAACCTGACGACGGGCCCGATGGACGATCGATCGCCGCCTCGGGACGATACTTCGGAAGGGGTAACGATGGTCACGGTATTCCTCGTCGACGATCACGAGGTGGTGCGCCGAGGTTTGATCGACCTGCTGAGCGCAGATCCCGAACTGGACGTCATCGGGGAGGCCGGTTCCGTGGCGCAGGCAATGGCAAAGATTCCGGCGCTGCGCCCCGATGTCGCCGTGCTCGACGTGCGTCTGCCGGACGGCAACGGCATCGAGCTGTGCCGCGATCTCCTGTCGCGACTCCCCGATCTGCGATGCCTGATCCTGACGTCGTTCACGTCCGATGAGGCCATGCTCGACGCGATCCTCGCCGGAGCGAGTGGCTACGTCGTCAAGGACATCAAGGGCATGGAGCTCGCCAAGGCCATCAAGGACGTCGGCGCTGGGCGCTCACTCCTCGACAATCGTGCGGCCGCGGCGCTGATGGCCAAGCTGCGCGGCGCCGCCGAACGATCCGACCCGCTGTCCGGCCTCACCGAGCAGGAAAAGGTCCTACTGGACCTCCTCGGGGAGGGGTTGACCAACAAGCAGATCGCGGCGCGGATGTTCCTCGCCGAAAAGACGGTCAAGAACTACGTTTCACGACTGCTCGCCAAGCTCGGCATGGAGCGGCGCACGCAGGCCGCGGTCTTCGCGACCAAGCTCGACCGTCCGTCTCGCTTCGAGGACTGAACCCGCGAGGGACCAACGCGCCGTCCCGCACAGACAACCCAGGGTTGTCGACAGTGCATCGACAACCTAAGGTTGTCGACATGGCCGAATTCCCGACATCCATAGCCACGCTGATTCGCTACGTCGAGCGGCTGCATCCCGACGACGCGCCGCTGGACTACGTCACAGAAGCTCTGGCGGTGTCATCCCAACTGGCCGAACAGGCCGACGATCTGCTTGGCCACTTCGTCAACCGGGCGCGGCGGGCGGGGCACTCCTGGACGGAAATCGGAACTCGAATGGGGGTCTCCAAGCAGGCAGTGCGAAAACGCTTCATACCGCGATGGGACGGCTCGGACCCGATACCGCACGCCAAGATGTACTCGCGATTCACGCTGTACGCCCGCCGGACGATGCTCGTCGCCAACGCTACGGCGCTACACGCAGGAAAGACGCGCGTCGATGCGAACTCGATGGCCGCGGCACTACTCAGCGAACCCGACGGTCTCGCCGCCAGAATCATCGCCGACCTGGGCATCAGCAAAGAGAACATGCACGCCGCACTCGGCACCTCCGAACAGACCTGCGACACCGAGCCGACAGTCGCCAACCTGCAGAGTTTGAACCTCGCCGATGACGCGACGGCGGCCATCGAGAGCACGTATGCCGTCACTCATCGATTGGGGCACAACTACATCGGCACCGAGCACCTCCTGTTGGGCATCGTGTCCGCCAACAGCCCGACCGCAGACACGTTGAGAACGCTGGGTCTGAGCGCTGCGTTCGTCGAGCCCGCGATCAACGATGAAATCGCGCGAATTCGGTCAGGGGGCAGCGAACCCGAACCGTCCACACCTGCGACACGCTGAGGCGCCTGCACGACGTTCCGATCGCGCACCTCCGAACTCCCTCAAATCCCTTGTCCCACAGCCGGTTCATTGGTCCCTCAGCCACCTCCGACAATCGCGAAAGATGCACCGGCACACCGGCGAAGTCCGCCACGCTTGTCGTGGCCGGTGTCATGATCGGCAGCCAAGGCCCATGAGTTGCAGGCGCACTTTGGATGCGGCTTGGAATGTAAACTGACGCGATTTGATCGTTGGGAGGTGAGCGGAATGCCACCAAAAGCGGAGCCCGTGCGGCCTCGGCGGACACAGGCTCAGCGCAGTGCCGAGATGCGGGAGCGCCTGCTCGACGCGACGGTCAGCGTCCTGATCGACTACGGGTTCGCCGGCACCACAACCGCGCGTGTGGTGGAGGCGGCAGGGGTAACCAAGGGTGCTCAGCTTCATCACTTCCCCTCCAAGGAAGGCCTGGTCGTCGCCGCCATCGACCACCTGGCACGGCAACGGGCACAGACCGCCATCGAGACCATCGCAGATGCTCGCAGCACGCCGGATCCTGCTGTGGCGGTTCTCGATCTGCTGTGGGAGGCACACCAGGGGCCGATGTTCGTGGCCACCGTCGAGCTGTGGGTCGCGGCGCGGACGAATCCCGTGCTCTTGCAGGAGATCAAGCGGGTCGAACCCCTCGTCAACGACACCCTGGCCGCAGCCGTCGCGCAGGTGCTTCCCGACGGTACGCAGCAGAAGAATCTCCGCAATGCCGTCTACACGGCGATGGACGCACTCCGCGGCGTGATGGTGTTGAGCCTCGTCGACGACGACGCGACGATCACCCGTCGCCGCTGGAACCGCGCATGCGAGGACCTGCGCAAGGTCATCGCAGACGCCATGGAGAACACCGCTTGAGCACCGGAAACGGTCTCCCCAGCCCGTAACGGGGTGCAACAGCTCTCCGAAAGCGTCTCGACTCCATCAGCTGTGCTGGCGGATACCGGCTAACCAGACCAGATCGTCAGGGCATCGACGCTCGGGCGTCGGTCGATGGGCCCGGTCTGCGCGGCTTGACGCGAAAATAAATAATTTGCATACCGGATGGACTGTATGTTAAATTCACCTCCTTCGGGGAGGGGATTGCGCCATGGGGGCTGGAAGACATGTGGGTCGCGTCGGCGGGCTCGCGGTAGCCCTTGGCATCGGTACTGCGGTTTTCACCGGCCACGGAGTGGCCTCTGCAACAACCGATTCCGATGCGTCGCCCACTCGGGCGGAGACCGATTCGGGGCAGACGACCCACCGTTCCCCACCAGCAGGACCTGCGGTCAAGCCCAAGCCTGCCGACGCGGAAGACACGGTGGTCAAGCGCCCACTTACCCGGCCTGACCCGCCTCGTCAGACCACCGCCGGCGGCCGCCACCGGCTCGCTTCCGGCAAGACCCCAAGCTCGGCGCCCGTCACCGCGCAATTCAACTCGGGCAGTGCCCCCGCCACCCGCCGCGCAGGTTCCGGCGTTCCCAAGCATGCCCTGGAAGACACCACCGTCGCGGAGCCGCAGCCGAGTCCCACGACCGAGCCGGCCGACTCCGCAGCCGTAAAGACAACCTCGGGCAGTCCGGCCATCGAGACCGCAGCGCCCAGCGTCGTGAACTCTGAATCAGGTAGCGCGCCAACTGAACCGACGCGGAAGACCCCGGCGCTCTCGACCCTGCTCGCTGGCGCTCGCCGCGAACTCGGGACGGATTCCACCGTCTCCAGCCTCGTCGCGCCGCAGTCCCTGACCACATCATCGACCGCGATTCAGTACGCGCCGACCCTGGCTATCACGACCAACGTCATCACCGGCACCAACACCGCTGCGACCACGATCAACGGCAACCCCATCACCTACTACGTCATCAGGGCGGCGGCCGACGGCGGCAAGATGAGAATCGACTCGGCCACCGGCAACTTCGCCGTCTTGCCCTATCAGACGGCACTCACGTCGGGCAGCGAGACGTACTCGGTACTGGCAGCAGAGACCACGCCGTTCGACGCGGCGCTGACCGGGATTCCGCTGTTGGGACCTGCGCTCTTCTTACCCGTATTGCTGCAGCTGTACCAGTTGCCAGTGGTGAACGTGATCCTGGCACCGGTGATCGGCACATCCACGAAAACGCCGGTGACGGTCACCCCGAGCGCACTCAACACCACCGGGGACCCACTGGCCTTCACGGTGATGGTGACATCGTTCGACGGCACGAGGATCAGTACGAACTACTTCCCGGCGTCGGGCCTGACGTCACAGAAGACCGCCCCCACGATCTTCAGCGGCTCTGGCGCCTCCACGCGGTCCGTCGTCAACCCGTACCTTCGCAATCCAGAAGTCTGGCTCGGGGTGCAGGAACTTCGCGACGCGGGCTACAACGTCGTGACGTGGGATCCGCGCGGAGAGTTCTACTCCGGTGGCCTGCTCAATTTGGACAGCGCTCAGTTCGAGGCCCGCGACGTGTCGGCGATGATCGACTACGTCGCCGGCCTTTCGACCACCCAACTCGACGCACCAGGCGACCCGCGGATGGGCATGGTCGGCGGATCCTACGGCGGCGCAATCCAATTGGTGACCGCCGCAACGGACTCGCGGGTAGACGCGCTGGCTCCGCAGATCGCCTGGAACAACCTGGAAAGCGTGTTGTCGCCGTATGACGGCGCCGTCCGGACGTCATATGCGCTGCTGCTTCTACTGAACTTCATCGTGACGGGCGCCAGAACGAACCCGGCCCTCGCGCCCGGCATATTGATTGGCGCGCTGACGAGCCAGATCCCGGGATTCGCGCAACCATTGGTGAACAACGCCGGCCCAGGGGCGCTCAGCCAGGATGTCAAGGTGCCGACGCTGCTGATCCAGGGCATTCCCGATCCGATCTTCCCGCTCGAGCAGTCGATGATCAACGCCAGGATGATCGAGGCAAACGGTGTCCCGCTCAAGATGATCTGGTATTGCGGCGGCCACGGCACCTGCCTGACTCCCCCGGGCGACGACCCGGACTGGGTCGGCCGCCAGACCCTGGAATGGATGGACAAGTACGTCAAGGAAGAGGACGTCGACACCGGCCCGGCGTTCCGATGGGTCGACCAGAACGGCGACTACTACTCGTCGAACGTCCTTCCCATAGATGCCCACTTCTACGGCACCTCCGTTGTCACCAACGGCTCCGGCGCGCTGCTGCCGATCATCCCGGTGATCGGCGGCTCTGGCCCGAGCATCGCGTCGATCCCCTACTCGCTGGGCGACGGCTCACCGGCTCGAAATGCCGTCAACGTACCGATCACCAACCCGACCGAGACCACTCAGGTCGTCGGCGCACCCACGCTCACGATGACCTACTCCGGTATCGGCACCGGCAGAGTCGTCTACGGCCAGATCGTCGACAAGAAAACCGGTCTCGTCGTCGGCAACCAGGTGAGCCCGGTGCCGGTCACGCTGGACGGCAACGAACACACCGTGAGTGTTCCATTGGCCGACATCGTCTACACGATGGCGCCGGACTCCGACCTCGAACTGCAGATCGTCGGCTTCGCCACCGCGTGGGCCAGCTTCACCCAATTCGGGGCGATCAACGTGCAGAGCGTCCGACTCGAACTGCCAACGGCCGCCGACGCCACGCGGGAGTTCGCTACACCGGCATCGGTGTAGCAGTGGTTCGCGGGACGAGACCACGACTTCGGCAGCGCGCCGATCGACGACTACCTCGTGCCGGAGGTCCCAGGGTGATTCGGCGCAGGCCTGGGGTGACGCTGGGGTGAGACTCGGTAACTGAGTCTCACCCCAGGTCAGAACCCTCTGACCAGCGTGGCAGGTACAGGATTCGAACCTGTGTAGGCGTAAGCCGACGGATTTACAGTCCGCTCCCATTGGCCACTCGGGCAACCTGCCTGGCTTGCGACCTCCCCCGCAGCGGTACCCGAGTTTGGTGCGATAAGCAGGGTACAACGAGGATGGTCCCAAGACGAAAACGCACCACAACAGAGGAGGAAGGGATCCCATGGCGGACTCAAGCTTCGACGTCGTCAGCAAGGTCGATCGCCAGGAGGTCGACAACGCCCTCAACCAGGCCGCGAAGGAACTGTCCACCCGATTCGACTTCCGCGGCACCGACACCACCATCGCGTGGAAGGGCGACGAGGTCATCGAGATCGTCAGCTCCACCGAGGAGCGCGTGAAGGCAGCCATCGACGTCTTCAAGGAGAAACTGGTCCGCCGCGACATCAGCATGAAGGCCTTCGACGCAGGCGACCCCCAGCCCAGCGGCAAGACCTACAAGGTGAGCGGCAGCCTCAAGCAAGGCATCGACAGCGAGCAGGCCAAGAAGATCACCAAGATCATCCGCGACGAGGGACCCAAGGGCGTCAAGGCGCAGATCCAGGGCGACGAGATCCGGGTCAGCTCCAAGAAGCGCGACGACCTTCAGACCATCATCGCGCTGCTCAAGCAGGCCGACATAGACGTCGCGCTGCAGTTCGTCAACTACCGGTAGCCGCTATTTCGTCATCGTCATGTGGATGTCGGGCCATGGCGGGCGGCGCAGCATCGCAAGTGTGCCGATGACCGCCGCCGCCAGCCCGGTGACGACGCCGATCAGCGCAACCCGGTTCTCGTCGACGGCGGCCCTCCACGTCACCTCGCCGTCGCGGATCACGAACACGCCCACCGGCGTGGCCTTGAAGCCGCCGCGGTCCAGCATGCCCTCCGCACGACCCGCCGTGGCGCCACCGCGGATCCTGGCCACGGGAATGACGGTGGCTCCCTCGATCTGGATCGGCTCGCCGAAGATGCGCGTGGCGTCGACGTCGCCGGAGACCGCGTCGAGTAGGTCTGGAAGCTTCATGTAGGCCCCCCTTTCGGTGTCGAGTCTGTCGCATCCGCGCGCTCGAAACGAGTCTCAGGACGCCTTCAGCGGCGGCACCGGGGGTCGCCCTCCAGAATCAAGATCGTTGACAACACCCTGGAACCCGCGTGTACTGAAGGTCTCTTACCAGGCAAAAGGCGTCGAAATGCTTGTCATCATTGGATCGATCGCCTTGCTGATCGCCTCGATCATCGCCGTTGTGGGGGTGCTCAGCAACGCGGGCCCCGGCCATCCCTTGAGCCCGTTCTCGGTGCTCGGCTATCACGTCACCGGGTCGACGGGCGCCTTGTTCCTCTTCGGAATCGTCGTCGGCGCGGTCGCTCTGCTCAGCCTTGGTGCACTGGTGACCGGTGCGCTGCGTAGCGCCGCCCGTACCCAGGAGACCCGACGGGCCGACGCGCGCTTCCGGCGCGAAACGGCGTTCATCAACCGCAGCCGCGACGACCGCCTCGAACACCGCGGGAACGCCGAGCGCCCGACTACCTGGTAATACCCAGGGCAGGCCGTCCCGTCAGAGCACGGGTCTGACGCGACGGGCGGCGCGCTCGGCACTGCGGCGACGGCCAACACCGTGTCGCAGCGCGGTCCGCAATCCGCTGCGCTCCCCGACGATCGAACCCGCGGCCGACTCGGCATCGCGCCGGAACTTCCGCTCCGAGGCGGTCTCCGGCGCATCATCGGACGTGGCGCTCAGGAAGCCGTCGGGCAAAGCGAGCTTATGGATCGTGCGCAGCGTCAAGAGGTACTGATGCGCGAGCGAGCTACTGGTGTACGGCAGGTCGTACTTCTCGCACAGCTCCCGGACCCGCACGGCGATCTCCGGGTAGCGGTTGCTCGGAAGATCGGGGAACAGGTGGTGCTCGATCTGGTAGCACAGGCCGCCCGTGGAGAACGCCAGCAGCGGACCCGCAGTGAAGTTGGCGGCCCCGAGCATCTGCCGGAGGTACCAGTCGCCCCTTGTCTCGTTCTCGAGCACCGCCGGCGTGAACTTCTCGGCGCCATCGGGAAAGTGGCCGCACAGGATCACGACGTTCGTCCAGAGGTTGCGCAGCAGGTTGGCGATCGCGTTCGCGCCAAGGGTCCGGCGCCACCGGCGCCCGCTCAGCGCCGGAAGTAACACGAAATCCTTGCCCATCTGGCGGACGATCTTGGTGAGCAACAACCTTCCCTCGGCGGACTTCTCTTCGGGCGTGTCGACCCTGTCGCGCTCCGAGTAATAGTCGTGCAGTGCGATGCCCCACTCGAAGGTGGCTGCCAGCAATACATTCCGCAGCGGCTGGAACAGATGCTCGGGTCTCCCACGCCTGATCGCGGGTCACCCGCATCACGCCGAAGCCGAGGTCGTCGTCCATGCCGACGACATTGCTGAACACGTGGTGGCGGTAGTTGTGCGAGTACCGCCATTGCGACGATGGCCCGACCATGTCCCACTCCCAGGTAGTGGAGTGGATCTCCGGGTCGTTCATCCAATCCCACTGGCCATGCGAGATGTTGTGGCCGAGTTCCATGTTCTCGATGCACTTCGCATAGGCCAGTGACGCGGTGCCCACCAACCAACTGGTCCTCGACCGGCTACATGCGATGAGTAGACGTGCACTTGCGTCGAGCGTGCGTTGAAACAGGATGGTGCGGCGAATGTAGGCGGCATCCTTCGCTCCGCGCGACTCCTCGACGTCGCGGCGGACCTGATCGAGTTCGGCTCCGAATGCCTCGATGTCGGTTGGGCTCAGGTGTGCGTACGCAGCGATGTCTGTGATGGCCATGTCGTGTCCTCGGTCGTTGCGTCGTGCAGCGGCAAAGTCTGGGCCACCTTCGTGATTTCAGCGTAGTCCCGCTGGCAAGGCCGGGCGAGTCCACACCGGCCGCCAGAACGGCCGCCCGCAGCACATCTCACGTGGGTTTCGGTGAGCCGCCCGGTAGGGAAACGGTAGCAGTGAGGCCGATGAACAACTGGTCGATTCCGCGTTCGAGTTCGGCGGCCCCGTCGTAGGCCCCAAGGGCCGAGGCCAGTGCGCGAACCTGTGGGAACTCGGTGATCGTCAGTCGGTGCAGGCCCAGTCGCAGTACGTCGTCGGTCTCCTCCGGGCGCTCGACGACCTCCTGCAGCTCGGTGAGGACGTGGCCGTACAGGAAGCCCAGCAGCGCGCGGTAGACGTGCAGGGCGTCGGTCCCACTGAAACCGACCGAGGTCAACAGCGTCAGGATGTCCTCCAGTGGGCGCAACATTCCGGGCGGGCGCCGGCCGAGGGGAGTCGCTAGCGGCCGGGTCACCAGCAGCGGCACCACGTGCGGATGCTCGAGCGCCAGCCGGCGAAAGTCACGGGCGACGATGCGCAGCTGCGCTGCCCAGTCCGGATCCGACGGTGTCCACCCGGAGCTGTGCCATCACGATCTCGGTCACCCCGTCGAGAAGCGCCGCCTTGTTGGCCACGTGCCGATAGAGCACCGTCGGGTCGCGACCGACCTCCTCGCTGAGCCGGCGCATGGACAGTCCGTCCACACCGTCGCGATCGATGATGTCCAGTGCCGCGAGCAATATCCCCGACCGGCTGACCGCGGAACCCCGATCGGACACGGTCGGCGACTTCCCCATCATGGCCACCCTCCGTCCGCCCCTCGCGGTGTAGCTCGTTTACGGTATGCTGCAACGCCTTTCACAGCCGCTGCCCCCTACCGCCTCGCGGCGGTCGGCCGGCCGGCACTTCAGTACACGCTTTGGCGCACCGAGTGTCAACGACGTTGGCCTACGGTGTGGACACGGCCGATCGAGGTCGTGGACCGACCACCGCAGCGCAGTTCGTCAACTGCCGGTGCAACCGGAGTGGTCGGCAATACCCTGATGGGCATGGCAGCTTCACAACGCGAACCCAAAGTCGTCGTCCTGGGTGGAGGCTCTTGGGGCACCACGGTGGCGTCCATCTGTGCGCGGCGCGGGCCGACGCTGCAGTGGGTGCGTTCAGAGGAGACCGCCGACGACATCAACGATCACCACCGCAACACGAAGTACCTCGGCAACGAGGTGGCGCTGTCCCCCACCCTGCAGGCCACCACGGACTTCTCCGAGGCCGCTGACTGCGCCGACGTCATCGTGATGGGTGTTCCGTCGCACGGGTTCCGGGGCGTGCTCGAACAACTCGCCAAGGAGCTACGGCCGTGGGTGCCGGTGGTGTCGCTGGTGAAGGGTCTCGAACAGGGCACCAACATGCGGATGAGCCAGATCGTCGACGAGGTGCTGCCCGGCCATCCCGCGGGCATCCTCGCGGGCCCGAACATCGCCCGCGAGGTCGCCGAGGGTTACGCCGCTGCAGCCGTGCTGGCGATGCCCGACCAGCACCTGGCCGCCAATCTCGCAAACCTGTTCCGCACCCAGCGTTTTCGCACATACACCACTGACGACGTCCTCGGCGTCGAGATGGCGGGTGCACTCAAGAACGTGTACGCCATCGCGGTCGGGATGGGCTACGCACTTGGCATCGGCGAGAACACCCGCGCCCTGGTGATGGCCCGTGCCGTCAACGAGATGTCGAAGCTCGGCGAGGCGATGGGCGGCAAGCGCGAGACGTTCTCCGGACTGGCAGGCATGGGCGATCTCATCGTGACCTGCACCAGCCAACGCAGCCGCAACCGGCACGTCGGCGAACAGCTCGGCCAGGGCAAGACCATCGACGAGATCATCGACGCGATGAACCAGGTCGCCGAGGGCGTCAAGGCCGCCAGCGTGATCATGGAGTTCGCCGAGAAGTACGGGATAGCCATGCCGATCGCCCGCCAGGTCGACGGCGTCGTCAACCGCGGCGCCACCGTGGAGGACGCCTATCGTGGGCTGGCCGCCGAGAAGCCCGGCCACGAAGTCCACGGCTCCGGGTTCTAGCACCGCAACTCATTGGAACGCTGCGGTACCGCTTCGTTGACAGGTGCCTTGATGACAAAGGGATTCATGGAGATGTCGCAAGGTAGACACGAGGCGGCACCGGCCACACTTCAGCCCCGGTGGCACGGCTTCGCCCCGGTATCGAGATCGGTCCTTGGAGCTGCGCTCACTCCGTCCGAACAACGGTCGCCGACCTGGCCGCGTCGGGCATGACCAACCGCGACATCGCGGCGACGTTGTGCATCACGATCAAGACCGTCGAGCACAACCTGAGCCGGGTCTACGCCAAGCTGGGCATCCGCTCCCGCGCCGAACTCGGTAGGCGGATGGACCAATTGGCGGCCAAGCAGTGACGCGACGTCACCTCGGCGCCGTCAGTTGAAGTACGGGTTCGTGCCCTCGGGCCGGTCCAGCAGCGGGTTCGACGGGTTGAGGATGGCGCTGCCCGCCGGGCTGAGGACGAAGCCGGACTGGTCGAAGTTGTTGACGCACGTCGTCACGGTGCCGTCGAACCCACACGACACGTTGCGGAAGCTGATCCGCGAGCCCGCGGGCAGCGGCTTGGCGTCCGCTGCGACGCCCGCGTAGATGGGCGCTGCGGCGCTGGAGAATCCGGGTGCGCCCACCTGACCGCCACTGACCGTGTTCGCACCCTCCGGCGCGGCGGGGATGGCACCGCTACAGCCGTAGCCACCGGTGGACCGGCTCATCACGCACGTGACGCCGTTGCCGACGGTGAACGCGTAGAACGAGCCGTCCAGCGCCGCGAAGTCCGAGGGCTTCACCGGGGTGAGCGCGTTGACGTTGGGAGGAGGTGGGGGAGGCGGCGCGGGTTCGGGATCGGCGCCTGCCACACCGGGCACGCCGATCACAGCTGCCCCCGCAGCTACCACGCCGATCAGAATTCTGCTCAGCATTGGCCCACCTTAGAGTGTTCGATCGTCACTCGCAGCACTACGGCCACTCAAGTCACGGACGATTACCGTTCGCCCAGGTCACATCGGGTACAGCCGTCACCTGGCGGAAGGGCGGCCGGGCTCAGTACTGACCGGGCCCGCGGCCCGCCATCAGCTCCAGCCGGGCGATGCGCTCCTCCATCGGAGGGTGCGTCGAGAACAGCTTGCCGATCTTCTCGCCCGCCCGAAACGGGTTGGCGATCATCAGGTGCGCCTGGTCGGCCAACTGTGGCTCGGGCGGCAGCGGGGCCTGTTGCACTCCCGCGCTGATCTTGCGCAGTGCGCTGGCCAGAGCCAGCGGATCACCGGTCAGCTCGGCGCCGGACTGGTCGGCCTGATACTCGCGCGACCGGGACACCGCCAGCCGGATCACCGTCGCCGCGATCGGGCCGAGCAGCGAAACCAGCAGAATGGCAAAGGGATTGGTGCCACCCTCCCGATTTCCGCCGAACATGCTGGCGAAGAACGCCAGGTTGGCGAGCGCGGTGATCACCGACGCCATGGCGCCTGCAACGCAGGAGATGAGGATGTCGCGGTTGTAGACGTGCGACAGCTCGTGGCCAAGCACGGCGCGCAGCTCGCGCTCGTTGAGGAGCTGCAGGATGCCCGCGGTACAACACACCGCGGCGTTGCGCGGGTTACGTCCGGTCGCGAAAGCATTGGGCGCTGCGGTGTCGCTGATGTAGAGCCGCGGCATCGGCTGATGTGCGGTGTTGGCCAGCTCGCGCACGATCTTGTACATCTGCGGCGCCTGCAGCTCGGTGACCGGCTGGGCGTGCATCGCCTTCAGCGCCATCTTGTCGCTGTTGAAGTAGACGTACGCATTCATGCCGATGGCGAACACCACGGCCAGGAACATGATGTTTCGGCCGAACAGCGCGCCGACGAACACGATCAGCGCGGAGAAACCCACCAGCAACACGAACGTCTTGAGCCGGTTCGCGTGTGGATGCCAGGTCATCGTTTGCTTCTTCCTATGAAACTGGGGAAGTATTCGCTCACTGAACGCCGGGAGACGCCATGCGGTTCCACATCATCAGCCGTGGCGGTTGACCGTGTATTCGACGAGGTTGGCCAATGCCAGCCGCCCGGGGACCTCGGGCAGTTTGGCCAGTTCATCGCGGGCTTCCGCGGCGTACCGGACGACGGTCTCCTTGGCCTGTACGATGCCGCGTGACGAACGCAACAGCCGCAACGCCTCGGCCAGGTCGACGTCGTTCTCGACCGGTCCGGTCAACAGTTCGCGCAGGCGGCCTGCCTCGGGGCCGTCGTCACGCAGCGCGTACAGCACGGGCAGCGTGTGCACACCCTCCCGCAGGTCCGTGCCGGGCACCTTGCCGGATTCGTCCGGATCGCTGTCGATGTCGATGATGTCGTCGGATATCTGGAACGCGGTGCCGACGATGCCTCCGAGCCGGGACAGCCGCTCGATCTGCTCGTCGTCGGCACCGGAGAACGTGGCGCCGAACCGGCCCGATGCCGCGATCAGGCAGGCCGTCTTCTCGTAGACCACCTTGAGGTAGTGCTCGACGGAGTCGACGTTCTCGGCCGCGCCGCGGGTCTCCCGCATCTGTCCGGTGACAAGCTGGGCAAACGTGTCCGCGATGATGCGCACCGCCTCCGGCCCGAGCCTGGACACCAGGCGCGACGCCGTCGCGAACAGATAGTCACCGGCAAGGATCGCGATGTTGTTGCCCCATCGGGCGTTTGCGCTCTCCGCACCGCGCCGCACCTGCGCCTCGTCCATGACGTCGTCGTGGTAGAGCGTCGCAAGGTGCACCAGCTCGATGACCGCGCCCGCAACGGTGACCTGCCAGGCGTCGGGTTCCGGGCCGAGCTGCGCGGACAGCACCGTGAACAACGGGCGGAAGCGCTTGCCGCCTGCGTGGAACAGATGCTGAACGGCCTCGGCCATCAGCTCGTCGGCCTTGCCCAGCTCGGTGGCCATCAGCTCTTCGATGCGCGCCACCCCGTCGCGGACATCGGCGGCGAACACGGCGTCACCGAAGTCCACGCCCGCGACCACGGTCGCTGGTGTCTTCATTGTTCCAACATACTGGGGACGTGCAGCGCGCCGACGTGGTGGTGATCGGGGCGGGACCCGCGGGTTCCGCGGCTGCCGCATGGGCCTCCCGCAACGGCCGAGACGTGCTGGTGATCGACGCCGCGCAATTTCCCCGCGACAAGGCCTGTGGCGACGGGCTGACCCCGCGCGCGGTCGCCGAACTCGAGCTGCTCGGCCTCGGCCCATGGCTGGACGGCCGGATCCGCCACCACGGCCTGCGGATGTCGGGCTTCGGCGCCGACGTGGAGATCGCCTGGCCAGGCCCGTCGTTTCCACCGACGAGCAGCGCCGTGCCACGCACCGAGCTGGACGACCGGATCCGCTCGGTGGCCGTCGATGACGGTGCCAAGATGCTGCTCGGCGTGAAAGCCGTTGGGGTAAAGCATGATTCGTCGGGCCGGGTGGCTTCGGTGACACTCGATGACGGGGCGGAGATCGGCTGCTCGCATCTGATCGTCGCCGACGGCGCCAGGTCGACTCTCGGCCGCGCCTTGGGGCGCACGTGGCATCAGGAGACGGTGTACGGCGTCGCGATCCGCGGCTACGTCGCCTCGCCACGCAGCAACGAGCCATGGATCACGTCGCATCTGGAGCTGCGCTCCCCCGCCGGCGCTGTGCTGCCCGGCTACGGCTGGATCTTCCCGCTCGGCAACGGCGAGGTGAACATCGGCGTCGGTGCCCTCGCGACGGTCAAGCGCCCCGCCGACGCCGCACTGCGACCGTTGATGTCGTACTACGCCGGGCTTCGTCGCGAAGAATGGGGACTTTGCGATGCCCCCCGGGCCGGTCTGTCGGCGCTGCTGCCGATGGGCGGGGCGGTGTCGAACGTCGCCGGGCCGAACTGGGTGCTCATCGGCGACGCGGCGGCGTGCGTGAACCCGCTCAACGGCGAAGGCATCGATTACGGGCTCGAAACCGGGCGACTGGCCGCAGAGTTGCTGGATGCCGGGGCTCTGACAGTGGCGTGGCCGACCGAATTGCGGCGCCACTACGGCCGCGGATTCTCCGTCGCACGCCGCCTGGGGTTGTTGCTGACCATCCCGCGGTTCCTGCCCGCAACCGGCCCGGTAGCAATGCGGTCAGACTTTCTGATGGGCATCGCGGTGCGGGTCATGGGCAACCTCGTCAGCGATGAGGACGCCGACTGGGTCGCGCGGCTCTGGCGCGGTGCCGGTGCCGGCTCGCGCCGCATCGACCGCCGGCCGCCGTTCAGCTGATACCCACCCCTCATTAGGGCATCTGCTGGACAGCGGCCGACGGTCGGGGCGATGCCATGACCTGGCCATGCAAGTTCCCTGGGACTCGCAGATCTACTCGCTCGACGGGTTTGCGACGCCACTCCCCCCAAGATTGGCACAATCCCCGTACAACGTGGTCTTCTGAATGAGCCGGGCCCTCCCGATGCGGTGTCGTCTTTGCTATATCTCCTGAAAGAGAGATTATAAGTCGGGGTGTCGGAGGGAATCTGGGAAACCCTCAGATTTCTAAACCCGTTCCCACCCCTTCCATCGACATCGCGGGCCGGAATGGGCCATGATTAGCCGGTAGATCATCGTCATGAGCGGCCAGACGTTTGCTAGCTGTGGAGATGGGGAATCTTGCCGGGTGTGGTGATCCGGTCCGACGAATCACGCGCCGTAGCCGACTTCCTCGGGGCAATTGAGGCGCGCCCGTCAGCGCTCGTCATCGCAGGCGAAGCGGGCATCGGCAAGACGACGCTGTGGCTAGGGGCTCTGAAAGAGGCGCACGAGCGCGGCTTTCGGGTGCTCTCGGCGCGTGCCGGACAGGCCGAGTCCGGACTCGCGTTCACCGTGCCGGCCGACCTGCTGGTCGGCTTCGAACCCGCGGTCCTCGACGGTCTGCCCCATCTGCAGCGCGTCGCACTCGACCGCGTGCTGCTCCGTGAGGATGGCACCGGCCCTCCCACCGACGAACGCGTGGTCGCGTCGGCCTTCGAACGTCGGGCCGTCGCGGAGTTCGGTACTGACCCCCCCGAGCAGCGGATCGCCGAGCTGGCAACGTCGGGGATGAAGAATCGCACCGCTGTCCCCGTCACGACCCGATACCTGGTGGAGTGGTATCGGCCAAACCTGACGCGGCAGTTGATCGATCAGATGGTGGCCGATCTCGACAAGGCCACGACGATCGTGCGCGGCGAACGCGCCGGATCGATACCCGAGCGGATGAGCATCGACATCGACGCTCGTACCTTCTAGGCCTCCTGGGTCAGCTGGTCGGCTTGCTGGCTGCGTGCAGCGCGACGATGCCGCCGGTGAGGTTGCGCCAGCGCACCGCCGACCATCCCGAAGTCGAAATCCGTTGCGCCAGCTGAGCTTGGTCTGGCCACGCGCGGATCGACTCGGCCAGGTACACGTAGGCATCCGGATTCGACGAAACCGCCGTGGCGATCCGTGGCAGCGCCTGCATCAGGTATTCCTTGTACACCGTGGCGAACACTCCGTTGGTGGGCGTGGAGAACTCGCAGACCACCAGCCGGCCGCCCGGTCGCGTGACACGCGCCATCTCGCGCAGCCCGGCCTCGTGATCGACGACGTTGCGCAGTCCGAAGCTGATGGTCACGGCGTCGAACGTGTCGTCGGCGAACGGCAACCGCGTCGCGTCACCGGCCACCTTCGGCACGTCGCGGGCCGCACCGGCGGACAGCATCCCCACCGAGAAGTCGCATGCGACGCACCAGGCGCCGGATTCGGTCAGCTCCACCGTCGACACCGCGGTGCCCGCCGCGACGTCGAGCACCTTGTCGCCTGGCCCGATCTGCAATGCCGCGCGCGTCGCCCGCCGCCACAGCCGGTCCTGGCCGAGTGACAGCACGGTGTTGGTGAGGTCATAACGCCGCGCGACGCCGTCGAACATCGACGCCACTTCGCGCGGGTTCTTCTCCAGCGTGGCCCTGCTCACCTGCCAGACGCTACCTGTGAACCTGCGCATTCCGGGAATGGGAATGGGACCGGCCGACTTGAACACCGGTGACCAGCGAGGAAGGGTGCATGCGCATGAGCAATGACAAAGACAAGGTTTGGTTCATCACCGGAGCGTCGCGCGGCTTCGGCAGGGAGTGGACGATCGCGGCGCTCGACCGGGGCGACAAGGTGGCGGCGACGGCGCGTGACACCGCGACGCTCGACGATCTGGTGGCCAAGTACGGCGATGCCCTTATGGCGCTGGAGCTCGACGTCAACGACCGCGATGCCGACATCGCCGCCGTCAAGCGGGCCCACGATCACTTCGGCAGGCTGGACGTCGTCGTCAACAACGCCGGCTACGGACAGTTCGGTTTCGTCGAGGAGGTATCCGAAGCCGAGGTCCGCGCACAATTCGAGACGAACGTGTTCGGTGCGCTGTGGGTGACGCAGGCCGCACTGCCGTATCTGCGCGAGCAGCGCAGCGGCCACATCATCCAGGTGTCGTCGATCGGGGGCATCTCGGCCTTCCAGAACGTAGGCATCTATCACGCTTCGAAGTGGGCGCTGGAGGGCTTTTCCCAGTCGCTCGCCCAGGAAATCGCATCGTTCGGCATTCACGTGACGCTCATCGAACCGGGCGGGTTCGCCACCGACTGGGCGGGATCCTCGGCCAAGCACGCCACGCCGCTGCCCGCCTACGACGAAGCACACGCCGAGGCCGACCGCGCCCGCAGCAAGCGCGTCGCCACGCCGGGTGACCCGCATGCGTCGGCCGCGGCGATCCTCAAGGTGGTCGACGCCGAGGAGCCGCCATTGCGGGTGTTCTTCGGCAAACAGCCGATCCAGATCGCCAAGGCCGACTACGCGAGCCGGATCAAGACCTGGGAGGAGTGGCAGCCGGTCTCCGAACTCGCTCAGGGGTGACGTCCGCGGGCGGGGGTCAGGCGGCCTCGCAGCGACCCTCGCCCTGCACGGCCTGGTAGTGGCCCAGCAACTGCTCGCAGACCGCCGGCCAGGTCCGGCTCAGGACGCTTCTGCGCGCGGCGATCGAGTAACGCGGCCGCTCGGCGACCAGATGGTCGACGGCCTGCGACAGGCGCGCTTCGAACTGGTCGGTTGGCAGCAGCAGCCCGGTGTGCATCGGGGTGATCAGGTCACGCGGTCCACCCGCATCCGGCGCGATGGAGGGCAGGCCCGACGCCATCGCCTCCTGCACGGCCTGGCAGAACGTCTCGTGCTCGCCGGGGTGAACGAAGACGTCCATGCTCGCATAGGCGGCGGCCAGCTCCTCGCCGTACATGGCGCCGGTGAAAATCGCTGACGGCATGAGGCATTCGAGCTTCGCGCGATCGACGCCGTCGCCGACCACCACCACCCGAAGATCGCCCCGCGCGGCCAGCCCGGCCAACCGCTCGACGTGCTTCTCCGGGGCCAACCTGCCGACGAACCCGACGATCGGCTTCCCGTCGGGTGACCATCGGGCGCGGAGCGCGTCGTCACGCGCCGACGGGACGAACCCCGTGACGTCGACCCCCCGACCCCAGTGATGCACTCGCGGGATGCCATGTGCCGCCAGGTTTTCCATCGCCGAAGTCGACGGCGCCAGGGTTCGGTCGGCACGTGAGTGCAGATGCCGCGTCCACGACCACGCCACCCGCGACATCACGCCGACTCCGTAACTCTCGGCGAAACCGGCGACGTCGGTCTGAAAGATCGCCACCGTCGGCACGCCCAGGTAGCGGGCGGCGTGCAGTCCGCCGTATCCGAGCAGCGCGGGCGACGCGAGGTGCACCACGTCCGGCTCGAATCCCCGCAGCACGCCCACCATCCGCGGGCGGGGCACGCCAAGCGGCAGCGACGTCACCTTGGGGAACATCTTCGCGGGCACCCGATGGATGCGGACGCCGTCGTGCAGACGATCGGCGGGCGATTCGCCGCGCGGTGTGTCGGGGGCGATGACGAGGGCCTCGTGACCCGTGCGACGGAGATGCTCGAGCACCCGAAGCACCGAGTTGGTGACGCCGTTGACATTCGGGAGGAAGCTCTCTGCGACGATCGCAACGCGCACAACAGGATCGTGACAGCACCGACTGTCCTGCAGGTTGCGTGCAGGGATACGACACGCGAAGAGTCGTGACCGCATACTGGACGGGTCACACGAGCGACGGAGGCGTCCATGCGGGGTTCGCGAACGGTGTTGGCGGTCGTCCTCAGTCTGGCACTCGTCGCCCCGGCGTGCAGCCGCCAGATCACCGGCGCGCCCCATGCCGATCCCAACCAGCCGTCGGTCATCATCACCAAGGACAAGTTCGGCATCCGGGCCGGATCAGAGGACGCGCCGGTGCAGCTGGAGCTCTACACCGAACCGCAGTGCAGCCATTGCGCCGATCTGCAGGCCGACTTCGGGGATGAACTTGCCTATTACATCGGCATCGGCCAACTCGCGGTGACATACCGGCCGCTGACGTTCCTCGATCAAGAGCCGGGCGGGCATTCGGCCCACGTCGCCAACGCGTTGTTCGCGGCCGCGACACCCGGCGGCCCCGAGGGTGCAGGCACGCCTGCACGGGCATTCCAGCGGTTCGTCGAGGACCTCTGGGCACACCAGGACATCGGCGGGCCTGGGCCGTCGGACGACGAGATGGCCGACATGGCGAAGAGCGTGGGAATCCCCGCCGCTGCGGTCGACGCGGTGAAGAGCGGTGCGTCCGCCGTCGACACGAAGGCCATGGACGACGTCAACTTCGAGTTCCTGTTCGAGATCGACCAGGTGAGCACGGGAACGCCGACGGTGTACGACTTGAAGAAGGACGAGAAGATCGACATCTACGACAACGACTGGCTGGCCAAGTTGATGGCGTCCTGACGGTCGAATCTGCGCTGCACCGTCGCCAAGCCGACCAGGGCCGCCGAGGCGATCAGCCAGCCGACCACCACGATCGACCCCGCGGGGATGATCGCCAGGGAGGCGTTGCGGTGCTGCACCCGCACCAGGTCGGGGTTGTTCTTGTCGTACTCCACGTAAATCCGCATGCCCGTGTCCAATTCGGACGGATACAGCACGCCGAGCTCGGGCCGGTACGTGACGCGGTCGGGGGTGACGAACTCGATGGTCGAGCGGCGCGGACCCGCGTCGAGCACCTCGGCGGCGGCCACGCCCATGTTGCGCTCGATCTGATGGTCATTGCGCCATGCCCCGAAGATCAGCAGCAGTGCCGACAGGGTGACCAGACACGCCGCGATGACGACGCCGATGCGCGTCCAGCGGATGATGCGCTGCGGCCGGGTCTCGCCCGCCTCACCATACAGATGCGGAACCACGATGGCGCGCCACGCATTCAGCCGCGCGGTCACCGCCGCCATCACAGCGCGGCCCTGATCGCCGCGTGCAACGCCCGTAGCGAAGATCGGTCCGCCTTCACCTCCAAAACCCGCATACCGTCGTATGTTTCGTTCAGCACGGCAGCGAGGTCGTCGGCCTCGACCTGACGGCTCTCCACGTGGTAGGCGCGGCACAGTGCGCCGACGTCGACGTCGTGCGGGGTTCCGAAGATCCGCGACGACACGTCGGAGAACCGCGGATCACCCTGCTCGAGCAGCTCGAAGATGCCACCACCGTTGTCGTTGGACACCACGATGGTCAAGCTCTTCGGCGTCGGTTCGGTTGGGCCGATCAGCAGGCCCGAACTGTCGTGCACGAACGTCAGGTCGCCGATCAGCGCGACGGTGCGGGGTGGCTGATCGCCGCCGGAACGGTTCGGGTCGCCCGTCCGCTCGTGGGCCAGCGCAGCCCCGATGGCCGTCGACACCGTACCGTCGATGCCCGCGACGCCGCGGTTGGAGCGCACCTTGACGCCATGCGGGTTCAAGCCGACCAGCGCGGCGTCGCGAACCGGGTTGGACGCGCCGAGCACCACCTGGTCGCCTTCTCGCAGCGCCGCGGCGACTGCGGCCGCGACGTGCAGGCCGGTAGTCAACGGGTGGGCGGCGAGTTGGTCGCGGACCGCAGCGACGGCCCTGGCGTTGGCCGCCGCGCACCTGTTCAGCCAGCGCGGATCGGGTGTTCCTGCGGTGACGGCGCGCGTGCCGGTGGCCTGCGAATTGCCTGACACGTCGGGCCAGCGAGGCCCGGTGGTGAGCGCGAACACAGGCACGGACGGGTCGGCCAGCAGCGTCGACACCTGGCGGTGCAACGTCGGACGCCCGAGCATGATCACCTGCTGCGGCTGCAGCGACGGCAGCGCCAACGGGTGCAGCGGGTTCGCCGCAGGCGGCGCCGTCGGCTCGGCGACGGTCGGCAGGTGCGCGAGGTTCTCCAGGACGCCCGCTCCGTGGCCGGCGATGACCAGGGTGTCCGGCGTCAGGTCGATGTCGAGCGGCTGGTCGAACGTCACCGGCGGCGTGTGGGTCCACGACCTGCCGTCCGGTCTACCCGCGGGCGCGTAGTCCCCGGTGGGCGCGGTATCGGGCACCAACGGCTCGCGCAGCGGGATGTCGAACTGCACGGGCCCGGCGTTTGCGCTACGGGAACCCATGGCGGCCACCAGGACTCGACACGTCGCCGATCGCCACTGCGCGTTGAGGGCGTCCATCCGCTCCGTCGTGCCCTCGGCGAGGCCGAGGCTGACGGTGGCCCGCACCTGCGTCCCGAAGTAGCCGAGTTGCTCCATCGTCTGGTTGGCGCCGGTGCCGAGCAGCTCGTAGGGCCGGTTGGCGCTGAGCACGATCAGCGGCACGCGGGCGTAGTTCGCCTCGATGACGGCGGGCCCGAGGTTGGCCACCGCGGTACCCGACGTCATCGCCACGCACACCGGCGCACCCGCCGCGACCGCCAACCCGATCGCCAGGTAGCCGGCGGTGCGCTCGTCGATGCGAACGTGCAGCCGCAGTCGGCCGTCGCGGTCGGCGTCGTGCAGGGCGAAGGCCAGCGGGGCGTTCCGCGATCCCGGGCACAACACCACATCCCGGACGCCGCCGCGAACGAGTTCGTCGACGACGACACGGGCCTGCGTCGTCGATGGATTCATGTGGCCGCCACTACATCACTGTGTCACACGCCCGCGGCAAAGAATTCGAGCGCGGCGGCGTTGACGGCATCCGGCCGTTCGATGAAACCGAGGTGCCCGGTATCGGGTATCTCCAGGTAGCGGCCGTTGGGCAGGGCGTCGGCGACCTCGCGGCTCAGGTGCGGCGGCAGCACCACGTCGTCGGCGAAACCGACCACCAGCACGGGCGCCGTAATGTTGCGGTAAGCGGGCAACCGGTTGCCCTCCGGAGCGATTCGCATCTGGCTGCGCAGCCCCGCCGTCGGCTTCGTTGGCCACATGGTGAACATCTCGATCCAGTCGTGAACGGCCTGGTCGTCGTTGAGCGTCTTGGGCGAGAAGCTCTCGAGCAGTCGCACCTTCGCGTCGTATTTCGGGGGTAGCTCGATACCCGCATCGAGGAATTCGAACTCCGCCTCCCGGAAGAAGTCGCGGGTGCGGTCCTCGCGACCGCGGGTGGCCATCAATACCGCGGCCGACACCAGGTCAGGGCGGGCGAACATCAGCTCCTGGGCGATGAACGACCCCATCGACACCGCCATCAAGCGGACCGGCCCTACATCGAGCTTTTCGATCAGCGACGCCGTGTCGCCCACCATCTGGTCGGTCGTGAAGCCCTGCGCGTTCTCCGTGGCACCGACGCCGCGGTTGTCGAACGTGATGACGCGGAAGCCGGCCCGCTGGAAGGCGGGTACCTGGTGCAGGTGCCACGTGCGGCCGGCCCCCCCACGCCCGGCGATGAACAGGACGGGCTCCCCCGAGCCGCGGTCGTCGTAGGCCAGATTCACTCGGCCGACCCTACTTGGCCGCGATTTGTGTGCAATTGGCGGCGGTCAGCGCCGCCCGACGCACACAAATCGCCGGGGTCAGCGCGCCGAAGTCGCCTTCTTGCGGGCCACGCGGATCGCCTGCTCCCACAGCAGCAGCGTGGTCGCCTTGAGCTGGGTGGGCTTCATCAGGTCCCGGGACAGGGATGCGGCGGCGGCGGCCTTGGTGGCCGCCGATGCCTTGGACATGTGGCCGGAGTCGAACGGCGGCTGCGGGTCGTATTCGATGGCCAACTGGATGGCCTTGGCCTTGCCCTCGCCAGCGATCTGCCCGGCCAGCCAGAGCCCGAGATCGATGCCGGCCGACACCCCGGCGCACGTCACGATCCGGTGCTCGGGGGTGGCGTCGGCTTCGACGATCCTCTCGTCGCTCACCGGCGTGACGCCGAAGGCCTTCAGCGTCGGCACCGCCATCCAGTGCGACGTCGCTCGCTTGCCCTCCAGCAGCCCAGCTGCAGCCAGGATGACCGACCCGGAGCACACCGACGCCGTCCACGCCGCGCTGGCATGCGCCTGACGCACCCACGCCAGGAGCTTCTCGTCGCGGGCGTGCTCGAACGTCGTCATGCCGCCGGGAATGAGAAGCAGGTCGGGCGAAGGGGTTTCGTCGAACGAATGCGTGGCACCGACGATGAGCATGCCGGAGTCCGCGGCGATGGGACCCGGTTCGTGCCAGAGGAAGCGGACCTCGGTATCCGGCAGGTTGCGCAGCACCTCGTAGGGGCCGATGAAGTCAAGGGCCGTGAAACCCGGGTACAGCACGATGGCGATCTGCATGATTCTCTCCTCAGGCAAAGGTCTTGCGGTACTGGTCGGGCGAGACGCCCATGCGCCGAACGAAGTTGCGTCGCATCGTTTCAGCGGTGCCGAAGCCACACCGTGCGGCGATCACGGTGACGGTGTCGTCGGTCTCCTCCAGCTGTCTGCGAGCGGCCTCCGTGCGGACGCGCTCCACGTAGGCGCCCGGCGCCTCGCCCACCTCGACGGTGAAGACCCGGGTGAAGTGCCTCGGGCTCATCGCGGCGCGGCGGGCGAGGTCGGTAACGCTGTGCGCGCCACCGGGCTCGGACTCGATGGCCTCCTGTACGTCGCGGATGGGAGCCCGCTTCGCGCGCGGCATCCACACGGGGGCGGCGAATTGCGTCTGGCCGCCGGGGCGACGCAGATAGAGCACCAGCCAGCGGGCCACCGTCTGCGCGACGTCGGTGCCGTAGTCGTCCTCGACGAGAGACAGCGCCAGGTCGATGCCCGCCGTCACCCCGGCGGCCGTCCACACCGACTCCGAACTACGCACGAAGATCGGCTCGGGATCCACCTCGACGGCGGGGAACTCGCGCGCCATCTGGCCGGCGAACGCCCAGTGAGTGGTGGCGGGACAGCCGTCGAGCAGCCCTGCCTGGGCGAACAGGAAGGCGCCGGTGCACACGCTGACCATGCGCCGCGACGACTCGGCGGCCCCGCGGATCCAGGCGATGACGGCCGGGTTCTGCCGCGCCGCGTCGATGCCCATGCCGCCGGGCAGCACGACGGTGTCCATCGGTTGCCATGGGTCCGGCAGCGGCTTGGCGACGATCTCGAATCCCGTGCCGGTGTCGATCGGTGTCCCGTCGAGCGAGGCGATGGTGACGTCGTAGCCGTCGTTCGGCTGGCCGAGGCCGGCCAGGCACACCGTGGCGCCGGTGAACACCTCGAAGGGGCCGACGAGGTCGAGGGCCTGCACGCCCTCGAAGCCCACGATGACCACCGACCGCTTCACAGGTTCAGTGTGGCGACCAACCCCCATGGCGTCTACGCCATGGGCCCCACAGATCGCGCCATCGGGCTCACGTCACCAGCAACGGGTAGCAGGCCGTGACCCGCTCGATCCACCACTGCCGCCGCCGGGGTGCGGCCGCCAGCTCGTGCAGCCGCGCGGGGTCGGGTGTCACCGCGTGAACGGACAGGTAGCCGTCGACGGGCGGGGCGGCGTCCGTCACGTCCTCGACGAACAGTCCCCCGGTGCCCAGCCCGCACGCGTGCCGCAGGTCGGGCAGGCAGGCGGCGGCCAGCAGTCCCCGCGCCATGCCGACGGCCGAGTCCAGCGCGCTGGACACGACGATCGGGACGTCGATCTGGCTCGCGATGTCCAATAGCGGTTTCACCCCGCCGAGCGGCGCGACCTTGACCACGGCGATGTCGGCCGCCTTCGAGCGCACGACGTGCAGCGGGTCGTCGGCCTTGCGGATGCTCTCGTCGGCGGCCACGGGAACGTCGACGAGACGGCGCAGTTCGGCCAGTTCGGGCACCGTCGCGCACGGTTGCTCGAGGTACTCGAGCGGACCGTCGGCCGTCAGCGCCGCGGCGGCGACGACCGCCTCCCGCACCGTCCAGCCGCCGTTGGCGTCGACGCGGACGGTCGGCACGATGGCGCGCACGGCGTTGACCCTCGTGACGTCATCCGCCAGCGTCTGACCCGGCTCGGCCACCTTCACCTTGGCCGTACGCGCACCGGGATATCGCGCCAGCACGTCGGGCACCTGCGCCGCGCCGACGGCGGGCACCGTGGCGTTGATGGGGATCCGGTCGCGCCGCGGCGACGGCGATTCCTGGTAGGCCGCCTCGACGGCCGACGCCAGCCAGTGCGCGGCCTCGGTGGGTTCGTACTCGACGAACGCGCCGAACTCACCCCAGCCCAGCGGGCCCTCGATGAGCGCCACCTCGCGAACCTCGATGCCGCGGAAGCGAACACGCATGGGCAGTGCGACGACGTGCATGCCGTCGAGCAGGTCGTGCAGGCTGGGCGTCACACCCGTCATCGTGCCCTAGACCGCGCGGCCGCTGCCCTCCCAGTGCGGCTTGCGGAGGTCCTTCTTCAGGATCTTGCCCGTGGGGTTGCGTGGCAAGGCGTCCACCACGTCGACGGTCTTGGGGCACTTGTAGGCGGCCAGCTGCTCGCGGGCGAACGCGATGATCTCCGCCTCGGTGGTCTCACCCTCAAGCGCCACAACGGCTTTGACCGCCTCACCCCACTTCTCGTCGGGCACTCCGATGACGGCAACCTCGGCGACGGCGGGATGCTCTGCCAGCACCCGCTCCACCTCGATTGAGTACACGTTCTCGCCGCCGGTGATGATCATGTCCTTGAGCCGGTCCTCGACGAAGATGTAGCCGCCGTCGTCGACCCTGCCGATGTCCCCCGTCCGGAACCACCCGTCCTCGGTGATCGCCTCGGCCGTCGCCTCGGGGTTGTTGTGGTAACCCTTCATCAATTGTGCTGACCGGAACCACAATTCGCCCTGATCGCCCTGTGGAACGTCATTCAGCGTGTCGGGATCGACGACACGCACCTCGGCGTTGGGCACCAGCGTCCCCGCGCTGGACAACCGCTCCACGTTGTCGGAGCGATGGTCCTCCGGCATCAGGTGGCTGATCACGCCACACAATTCGGTCAGCCCATATGCCTGGATGAAATCAGTGTTGGGCCAAGCCTTCAGGGCGGCGCGCAGCAGCGGCAGTGGCATCGGGGAGGCCCCGTAGGAATAGGTCTTGAGCGCGCCGAACAGCTTCACCGCGTCCTCGCCGGACTCCAGCACCTTCGCCAGCACGGCGGGCACCAGGAAGGTGCGGTTGGCGCCCTGCAGGATCGCACCCGCCAACGCAGCGCCGTCGACGTCCCTCGTCATCACGCTCGGGATACCGTTGTGGATCCCGAGCTGGGCATACGAGGTCCCGCCGACGTGAAAAAGGGGCATCGCCACCATGTTCTTGTCACCGTCGTCGAACTCGAATCCCTCCTGGCCGTTGACAGTGTGCGCGATCAGGTTGGCCTGCGTCAGCGCCACGCCCTTGGGCCTGCCGGTGGTGCCCGACGAGTACATGATGATGCAGACGTCGTCGGGCTCGACGTCGGCCAAGCGGCTCACGGGCGTCGCCGCCGCCAGCATCGCCTCGTACTCGTCGCCGTCGCCATCCGGCGTGACCTCGACGACGTGCTCGACGTTCGGCAGCTTGTCCCGGATCTTGTCGATCGACGGCTTGAGGTCCGCCCCGACGATCAGCACCCTGGCGCCCGAATCGTTGAGCACGTAATCCATCTCGTCGGAGGCGAGCCGGAAGTTGATGATCGCGTTGGCCGCCCCAAGCGATGCGGCGGCGAACGTCGACTCCAGGCACGCGGGGTGGTTCTTGTCCAGGAAAGCGATGACGTCGCCGCGCCCGACGCCCCGTTCGGTCAGCGCTCCAGCCAGCCGCCGCACCCGGTCGTCCCACTGCGCCCACGTCCAGGTCCGGGCCAGATATGTCATGGCTTCATCGTCGGGCTTGGTTTCGGCCCAGTGCGCCAGTCGTTCGTCGAGGAAGCGGGGTTCAGGCAGGTCAGACATGCCCCGAGCGTGCCATGACGACCTGTGCCGTCAGTCCGATTTGGCGTAAACCCGACGACCTGCGAGGTACGTCGCCCGCACGTCGAGGTCGGCGATGTCCTGCGGCGCTACGGCGCGCGGGTCGGCCGAGAGCACCACGAGGTCGGCATACTTGCCGACTTCCAGCGAGCCGGCGACGTCGTCGGCGAACAACTGCCACGCCGCGTCGAGGGTTTGCGCGCGGATCGCCTGCTCGACGGTCAGCCGCTGCTCCGGCCCAAGCACCCGGCCACTTGGCGCGATGCGGGTGGCGGCAACGCTGATGTTGCGCAACGGCTCCTCTGGCGTGACGGGCGGATCGTTGTGCAACGAGATCCGCATCCCGGTGGCGACGGCAGACCCGGCGGGCATCCAGCGCGAACCGTGCTCCGGCCCGAACAACCCATCTACCAGAATGTCTCCCCAGTAATGGATTTGGTCGACGAAGATGCTGCACGTCACGCCGAGTGCGTGTGCCCGCTGCAGTTGCTCGTCGCTGATGGCGCCGACGTGTTCGAGGCGCAACCGGTGATCGTCGCGCGGATGGTCCCGCAGTGCCTGCTCGTACACGTCGAGGATGGTGTCAACGCCGGCATCGCCCTGGACGTGGCACGCCATCTGCCAGCCAAGCGGAAAGTAGGCGGCGACGATGTCGGTCAACTGCTCGCGGGTGTAGTTGGCGTGTCCACACGATCCGGGTGTCACGCCGATGGTGCGGGTCGCGGCGGTGTCCAGATACGGGAACGTCAGGTCGATGTTGCCGATCCACGGCGACCCGTCGACCCAGATCTTGATGCCGACCTGCTTCACCACGTCGTCGCCGTTGGACGGCTGCTGGGTCGTTGACATCGCCGCCGTGGACATCTCGTACGTGCGCAGCCGCACGCTCAGCTCGCCGCGCAGTGCGTCCAGCGCGGGGCGGAACATCGGATCGAACGCCATCTCCGAGCACATCGTCAGCCCTGCCCGGTTCAGCCGCGCGCATTCGGCGAGCAGCATCGCCGGGTATCCCGCCGGATCGATGGCCCCGCCAAGCAAAGGAAACACCGCGGCGATCTCCTCGGCGGTGCCGTCGAGCTCGCCGTGCGCGCCGTGGCCGTAGGCCGCCCCCTTGGGGTCGGGGGTATCGCGGCTCAGGCCCGCGTGTCGGGCGGCCGCCGAGTTGAAGTAGGCCTTGTGGCCGGAGTTGTGGATCACCACCAGCGGGGTTTCGGGCGCGACGCCGTCCAGCCAGGCGAGCGTCGGCTCGGGCAGGCCGACCTGCAGCAGCGGGTCCCAGCCGTTGAGGTAGGCCCCGTCGGCGCCGCGGACGGCGACCTCATCACGGATGGCCGCGACCACGTCATCGGCGGCCGGGATGGTCACGGGCCGGATGTCGACGAGGCGATCGGACAGCACGATCGCCTCCATCAACGGATGGCCATGGGCCTCGACGAACCCCGGCAACACGCACCCGTCGCCGAGCTCGACGACGTCGGTTCCCGACCCGATCCACCCGGTCACGTCGGCCCGGTCGCCGACCGCGACGATTCGCCCGTCGGCCACGGCGAGCGCCTCGGCCGTGGGGCGGGCGTCGTCCACGGTCAGCACCGCGCCGAAGATGACCAGGTCAGCAGGCATCAAGAGATCCTTTCGGGGTTGTGCCGAGAATCTTCGCGAATTCTCATCCGATGCGTGTCGATTTCCGGGGGTTGCCGTTCGACGTAGTTGCGAGGGCACTCGTGAACAAGACTGGACGTGCCCCTTCCCACACCGACGAAGGAGACAGAACAATGTCGCGTTACATGCTCATCATGCGTTCCACCCCCGAGGCCGAGATCGCCATGCAGGAGGCGAACATCGACTTCAACGAGATCATCGAGTCGATGGGCCGCTTCAACGAGGAGCTCATCAAGGCCGGCGTACTGCTGGCCGGGGAGGGCCTGACCGGGCCGGAGGAGGGCTTCGTCGTCGACTTCAACGCCGACCCGCCGGTCGTCACCGACGGCCCCTACACCGAGGCGAAGGAGCTGTTCAACGGCTTTTGGATCCTCGACGTGTCCTCCAAGGAGGAGGCCAAGCAGTGGGCCCGCAAGGTGCCGCTGGGCCAGGGCGTGAAGCTCGAGGTGCGCCGGGTCTCGGACACCGAGGAGTTCCCGAGGACAACCCGTGGATCCAGAAGGAGATCCAGTGGCGGGCCGACCTCGCGGAGAAGGCCGCCATCGAGGCGCGCAAGGCCGCGGGGCGCTGACAATTTGCGATTTGTGGAGTCTCACCGGCGGTCAGCGCCGGTGAGACTCCACAAATCGCTGTGTGGCGCGGATCCGGATGGGTCCGTGCCAGGTCGCGTCGGGGTCGAGGACGCTGCCCTTCTGCGTGATCTCGACGTCGCCCGCCTTGGCCAGTTGCCTGGCGACGTCGCGGGCTTGATCCATCAGGTCGCGCCAGTCGTCGCCACCGATCGCCCGTGCCGCATCGGACGGGCAGATGCTGCTCGACGCTCCACGCTGCCGCGCCAGATCGAGAATCGTCGCGCGCAGCGTCTCCTTGCTCACACTTGGACTGAAGCCCAATCCGTCGGCCCTTGAAACAGGTTCTGTAACACGTTCTAGTCTGTTCAGCATGAGTGACGACCTGCTGCGCCATCCGATCCACTCCGGACACCTCACGGTGGGCGCGCTGAAGCGCCACAAGGACAAGCCGGTGCTGTTCCTCGGCGACACGACGTTGACGGGCGGACAGTTGGCCGACCGCATCAGCCAGTACATTCAGGCCTTCGAAGCGCTCGGCGCCGGCACCGGCACCGCGGCGGGCCTGCTGTCCCTCAACCGCCCCGAGGTGTTGATGATCATCGGCGCCGGGCAGACACAGGGTTACCGGCGCACGGCACTACACCCCCTCGGCTCGCTCGACGATCACGCCTACGTGCTCTCCGATGCGGGCGTGACGGCGTTGATCATCGACCCGAACCCGATGTTCGTCGAACGGGCGCTTGGGTTGCTCGAGAAGGTGTCCTCGCTCAGGCAGGTGCTGACGATCGGCCCGGTGCCGGAAGCCTTGGCCAACGCCGGCGTGACGGCCGTCGACCTGACCGCCGAGGCCGCGAAGTACGAACCGAAGCCGTTGGTCGCCGCCGACCTGGCGCCGGACCACATCGGCGGCATGACGTACACCGGCGGCACCACGGGCAAGCCGAAGGGCGTGATCGGTGTCGTCGCGTCGATCACCACGATGACGACCGTCCAACTCGCCGAATGGGAATGGCCGGAGAACCCGCGATTCCTGATGTGCACCCCGCTGTCGCACGCGGGCGCCGCGTTCTTCACCCCGGTCATCGTCAAGGGCGGCGAGCTCATCGTGCTGACGAAGTTCGACCCCGCCGAGGTGCTTCGCGTGATCGAGGAGCAGAAGATCTCGGCGACCATGTTGGTGCCGTCGATGATCTATGCGCTGATGGACCATCCGGACAGCCGCAGCCCGCGACCTGTCGTCGCTGGAGACCGTCTACTACGGCGCCTCCGCGATGAACCCGGTGCGCCTGCGCGAGGCCATCGACCGATTCGGTCCGATCTTCGCGCAGTACTACGGCCAGTCCGAGGCGCCGATGGTGATCACCTACCTGGCCAAGGGCGATCACGACGAAAAGCGACTGACGTCGTGTGGGCGGCCGACGCTGTTCGCCCGCACCGCGCTGCTCGGCGAGGACGGCCAGCCCGTTCCGCAGGGCGAGGTCGGCGAGATCTGTGTCAGCGGGCCGCTGCTGTCGGGCGGCTACTGGAACCTGCCCGAAGCCACCGCAGAGACCTTCCGCGATGGCTGGATGCACACCGGCGACCTGGCCCGCGAGGACGAGGACGGCTTCTGGTACATCGTCGACCGAACCAAGGACATGATCGTCACCGGCGGCTTCAACGTGTTCCCGCGCGAGGTGGAAGACGTTGTCGCCGAACACTCCTGGGTGGCGCAGGTGTGCGTCATCGGCACCCCGGACGAGAAGTGGGGTGAGGCCGTGACGGCCGTCGTCGTGCTGCGCTCCGATGCCCCTTCCGACGAGGCGTCCGTCGCCGCCATGACCGCCGAGATCCAGGCGGCGGTCAAGGACCGCAAGGGCTCGGTGCAGTCGCCCAAGCGGGTGATCGTGGTCGACTCCCTGCCGGTGACGGCGCTGGGCAAGCCGGACAAGAAGGCCGTCCGCGCGCAGTTCTGGGAGGGCGCAGGCCGCGCCGTCGGCTGAATTCACGCCGCGAGCAGTCACGAACTCGCCGTTTCTTCGGCGTGTTGCGGGCAGGTTTGCGACTGCTCGGCAGAATGGGGGACGTGAGCGTCGCCGAGCTACGAGAGACCGTCGACGCGGTGTGGCGGATGGAAGCCGCGAAGATCGTCGCCACGCTCACCCGTGTCGTCGGCGACGTCGGACTGGCCGAGGATCTGGCGTCCGACGCATTGGTGGACGCGCTCGAGCAGTGGCCAACGACGGGCGTTCCGCGCAATGCCGGAGCCTGGCTGACGACCGTCGCCAAGCGCAAGGCGATCGACCACTGGCGCCGTCAGGACCGGCTCGACGCGAAGTACACGACGCTGGCCCACCAACTCGAGACCAACGTCGACGAACCATGGGACCTCGACCGCATCGACGACGACGTGCTGCGGCTGGTCTTCATCGCGACACACCCCGTGCTGGCCCGCGAGAATCAGATCGCCTTGACGCTGCGCGTGGTCGGCGGATTGACCACCGAGGAGATCGCGCGGGCATTCCTGGCGCCGAAGGCCACGATCGCGCAGCGCATCGTGCGGGCCAAGAAGACGTTGGGTGACGCGCAAGTCCCCTTCGAGGTGCCCGACCCCGCGGAATACCCGCAACGGCTGTCGGCGGTTCTCAGCGTGATCTATCTGATCTACAACGAGGGGTACTCGGCATCATTCGGGCAACGCTGGATTCGCGACGAATTGTGCAGCGAGGCACTGCGACTCGGACGTGTGCTGGCCGCATTGATCCCGGACCAGGCCGAGGTGCACGGCCTGGTCGCGCTGATGGAGTTCCAGTCGTCGCGGTTCGCGGCCAGGACGGGCGGCGACGGGCAGCCGGTGCTGCTGGAGGACCAGGACCGGACCAGGTGGGATCGCGCGCAGATCCGACGCGGTGTCGCCGCCCTTCAACGCGCGGCGGACACGTTGCAGCGCAAAGGGATAGGATGGGGGCCCTACGCGCTGCAGGCCGCCCTCGCCGAGTGTCACGCCGTCAGCGCAAGCGCCGCCGACACCGACTGGAAGCGCATCGTTACGCTGTACGACGGGCTGCTGAAGATTTCGCCGTCACCGGTGATCGAACTGAACCGGGCCGTCGCGGTCGCGATGACCTCGGGCCCGGACGACGCGCTTCGCATCGTGGACGGGATCACCGGCCTGGACGGTTCCTATCTGCTGCCGAGCGTGCGGGGTGAACTGCTGGCGCGGCTGGGGCGCAATGCCGAAGCAGCAGACGAATTCGACCGTGCAGCCGCGGCGAATCACAACGATCTGGAGCGAAGAGTGCTGGAGAACAAGGCAGCTAGTGCGAGAAGGGGAACCCCATGACGACGGTGCGCGCGGTGCTGTTCGACTACTCCGGAACGCTCTTCCGGCTCGAGGAGGACGACAGCTGGTTCGCCGGAATGCGCGTCGACGAGCGGGCCGTCGACAGTCACGTCCAGGCCGAGTTGATGCGCAGGCTGACCGCGCCGACGGGGCGGTCCGTCGACATGGACCAGCAGACCCATCAGGCGTGGCTGAATCGCGACCTGGCCCCGCACCTGCACCGCGAGGCCTACCTGCACGTGCTGCGCGAATCGGGCCTGGCCGACGAGCACGCCGAGTCGCTCTACGACCGCGTCATCGACCCGTCGTCCTGGACGCCGTACCCCGACACCGCCGCGGTGCTGGCCGGCCTGCACCGGCGCGGCATCAGGACCGCCGTGGTGTCCAACATCGCCTTCGACGTGCGGGATGCGTTCCGCGCCATCGGCGTGGCCGATGACGTCGACGAGTTCGTGCTGTCCTTCGAGGTCGGCGCCGTCAAGCCGCAGCCCGAGATCTTCCACGCCGCGCTGTCCCGGGTGGGCGTCGATGCCTCCGAGGCGCTGATGGTCGGTGACAGCGAGGAAGCGGACGGCGGGGCTCGGGCGGTCGGATGTGCGTTCGCGCTCGTCGATCCGCTGCCCACCGATCAACGGCCCGACGGCCTCTTCGAGGCGCTGAAGGCGCACGGCGTCGCGGTCTAGTCTCGAATCATGGCTGACGACAAGAACATCAGGCCGCCGTGGTGGCTCAAGCCGATGAACAAGGTGTTCATGGCGGTGATGCGGCTGGGTCTTCCCATCTCCGGCAAGGAGGTTCCCATGGTGCTGACGGTGCCTGGTCGCAAGTCGGGCGCGCCGCGGTCGACGCCGATCACGCCGATGTACGTCGGCAACGAGCGCTACGTGGTCGCCGGCTTCCCCGGCGCGGACTGGGTGAAGAACGCCCGAGCGGCAGGCACCGCCAAGCTGACGTCCGGCAAGACCTCGGAGACTGTCCGGATGGTGGAACTCAGCCCTCAGGACGCCCGTCCCCTGCTGCGCCAGTTCCCGACACTGGTGCCGACCGGGATCGAGTTCATGAAGCGCTCCGGGCTGGTCACCGACGCGACGCCCGACGAGTTCGAGGCACTCGCCGGGCGCTGCGCGGTATTCCGGTTCGACCCCGCCTAGCTCGTCTACAGGTGCGGCGCTTCCTTGATCTTGCTGTCCTGGGTGCCTGCCGACTGGCACCAGGTCTGTACCGACAGCCGTGTGCCGGTGATCTCCAGGCTGGGTGCGTCCGCGCCCTTTTCGTCCTTCAACATCTTCGAGACCGCTTCGGTCTGCGTGCTCTGGTCGGCGCCGAGGAAGTCCTTGCACTTGGTGTCACCGCCGGTGACCGACGGCGCCGAGCACCCGACGAGCACTGAACTCCCCAGCAAGCCCGCGATCAAGCCCGACAACAACACACCTGCAGACCGCTTCATCGTGGCCCTCTCTGTCCGTGGCGCGATACCCGCACCATCGCGGCCCTCTTGTACCCCTGAGCAGTGCCTGTGAAACGCCGCTCTACAGTCGAGCAGGTGAGTGCTGACAACCCGTTCGACCCGTCGCTGTGGCAGCCCGTCGAGGGCTTCGATCTGACCGACATCACCTATCACCGCCACGCCGTCGACGGCGTCAGGCAGCCGACCGTCCGGGTGGCATTCGACCGCCCGGAGGTGCGCAACGCATTTCGGCCGCACACCGTCGACGAGCTGTACCGCGTGCTCGACCATGCGCGGATGTCGTCCGATGTCGGCGTCGTGCTGCTGACCGGCAACGGGCCGTCGCCGAAGGACGGCGGGTGGGCGTTCTGTTCCGGCGGGGACCAACGCATCCGGGGCCGCACCGGCTACCAGTACGCGTCAGGCGAGACGGCCGACACCGTCGACCCCGCGCAGGCGGGCCGGTTGCACATCCTCGAGGTACAGCGGTTGATCCGGTTCATGCCGAAACCCGTCATCTGCGTGGTAAATGGGTGGGCCGCGGGCGGCGGACACAGCCTGCACGTGGTGTGCGACCTGACGCTGGCCAGCCGTGAGCACGCCCGGTTCAAGCAGACCGACGCCGACGTCGGCAGCTTCGACGGCGGGTACGGCAGCGCCTATCTGGCGCGTCAGGCCGGGCAGAAGTTCGCCAGGGAGATCTTCTTCCTCGGCCGCCCGTACACGGCCGAGCAGATGCACGCGATGGGTGCGGTGAACGAGGTCGTGGACCATGCCGATCTGGAAACCGTTGCGCTGCAATGGGCGTCCGAGATCAACGGCAAATCACCGCAGGCGATCCGGATGTTGAAGTTCGCCTTCAATCTGCTCGACGACGGCCTGGTGGGTCAGCAGGTGTTCGCCGGCGAGGCAACGCGATTGGCGTACATGACAGACGAGGCCGTCGAGGGCCGAGACGCGTTCCTTGAGAAGCGCGACCCCGACTGGTCGAAGTTTCCGCGCTACTTCTGAGCGCTCGGATCTGCCGAAGTCGCAGCACAGTGCATCGTCGACGGAGCTACGGAACCTGTTGCAGCAACGGCCTTCACGTGCATCGAGGTAGACGGTTGAACTCGTCGAGTCAAGCCTGTACTCCCGCACCCGCATTTGCTCCGGCAAGCAAGTAGAATGGTATTCGTGGATCCGGATATTCCGCGTCCGCACCGGACCACTGGAGCAAGAGTCAGCACACGCTGGCCACGTCCGTCGGAGCGGTGAGGCGGCAAGAGCAGCTGACAAGAGGAATCCAAATGACGAAGTCCGCGTGGCCATTTGCTGCCTGCGCGATGGCGCTGGCAATGCTTGCGGCGTGCAGTTCGCCGCCGGACCCAGTCGCGCGAGCGGACCTCGACAAGATCACGACGCGGGGCACGGTTCGGGTCTGCAGTACCGGGGACTACCGGCCCTTCACCTACCACGGCGCGCACGGCTGGGCCGGACTCGACATCGAGATGGCGCAGAACCTCGCCAAGAACCTCGGCGTGAAGCTGGATCTCGTCCAAACCACCTGGGCCACCATGCCCTCCGATCTCGGCGTCAAGTGCGACATGGCGATGGGTGGCATCAGCATCACGCTGGACCGCGCCGAGCATGCGCGGTACAGCAGTCCCTACCTTCGTGACGGCAAGGCCGCCGCCATCCGGTGCGCCGATGGTTCGAAGTACCACACTCTGGCCGACATCGACCGACCAGGTGTGCGCATCGTTGTCAATCCCGGCGGAACCAACGCCGAATACGACGCCGCGAACATCCATCGAGCGACGGTCGTGAAGTACCCCGACAACAACAGCATCTTCGATCAGGTGCGCGGCGACAAGGCCGACGTGATGATCACCGATGCCAGCGAAATCCGTTGGCAAATACAGCAAAATCCCCAATTGTGCGGCGTCGGTCTCGACCACCCGTTCACCTTCGAGCAGAAGGCCTACCTGATCCCCGAAGGCAGCCCGGCCCTGCAGCAGTGGACCAACCAGTGGCTCAACATCGCGCAGAACGACGGCACATACGCGCACATCTCCCAGACATGGCTCGGCGTGGTGAGCCGGTGACGACAGCTGGGTTCGCTAGCCTCCCGTCGGAAGCTCGACGACAAGCGTGGTCCCCGAGGCCGGGCTGGTCACCGTCATCGTCCCACCGAGCGCATCGACACGATCCCGTAGGCCGAGAAGCCCTGAGCCCTCGGTCAAGTCGGCTCCACCGATGCCGTCGTCGGACACTGAAACGCGAATGACTCCGTCGGCCTCGGCGACCTCGACGACCGCGTACGATGCCTGGGCATGTTTGGCAACGTTGGTCAGTGCCTCGGCGACCACGTAGTAGACGGCGATCTCGATCCGCGCGAGGGGCCGTGCGGGAATGCGCACCGTGACGTCCACCGGCAGCGGAGCGCGGCGCCCGAGCGCCTTCAACGCCGAGCTGAGCCCTGCTCGCGAGAGCGCGGCGGGGTGAATCCCCCTGGACAGTTCACGGATGTCGTTCAGGATCTCTTCGAGCCCGGACACCACGTCGCCGAACAGGTGCGTGAGCTCCGGTGGGATCTCCGACTCGTGCGACCGCACCTTGAGCGCTAGGGTCACCAACCGCTGCTGCGCGCCGTCATGCAGGTCCCGCTCGATCCGGCGCCTGCTCTCATCACCGGCGGCGACGACACGGGCCCGGGATTCGATCAGGGCACCGCGGCTCTCCGCATTCGCGATGGCGGCGGCAACCAACTCGGTGATCTGAGACAGCCGGTCCATCGTCTCCGGCGCGATCTCCCTTGGCCGTGTCCAACAGGCGAACATCGCGCCCCATGTCCTGCCGTCGACCACGATCGGCGTTCCCGCCGCGCTGCGCAGCCCGATCCGTCGGGCGAAAACCGCGATCGGACCGGTCGCATCGTCGTAGTTCATCGACTCCGGTCGACCGCCGCACAGAATCCTCGACGCCAGATTGTTTCCTCCCAGCTTCAGCCGATCGACCACCGACGACGTCGAGATGTGGCCGCCCGCAGCGAGGTAGCTGAATGTCGAGTCCAGCTCGTAGCGGCCGATCAGCGTCAGGTCGGCCTCAAGCAGATCGGCTATCTCGGCGGCGACCGTGGTGAACACGTCACCGGGGGCGGCGCCCTGCGCCACCACGGTGGCTACCTGGCGCAGTGCGGCCTGCTCGACGCGCCGCACGCTCTCGGTGATGTCCCGCGCGGCCGCGGCGATGAGACCATTCCGATTTGGCTCGGGCCGGCAATTCCACTGCAGCCAGCGAACCGAACCGTCCCGACAGATGCACCGGTTCTCGAACTGACGGAGTTCTTCGCCATTGGCCAGCGCCGCCATCGACGCCAGTGTCCGCTCGACGTCCTCGGGATGGACGAAGTCGATCATCGGCCGCGATACGGACTCCTCGACGGTGTACCCGAGGGTTCGCTCGAACGCCGGGTTGACCAACTTGAAGTAACCGTCGACGCCTGCAAGACACATTGGGTCTGGCGACAGATCGAAGAGACTCTCCAACCAGGATGGGCAGTCCGTCGGTGGATCGACCTTCGGGCGCTCGGACTCACCCATGTCGCCATTCTATCGCCTGACAGAATTGGAGGTGAGACCCGCCATGGCGGCGGCCGGATCGACGAACCCGCCGGTTCGACAGCAACTGCGCTTGCCCGACCTGCCCAAAGACGTTGTATCGGTGTCTACTTTCAGCCGAGTCTCGCAATCCACGACGCCGTGTCGGCGGCGTTGCTGGCGGACGCGCCCCGCACTCCCGGCGAGGTGAGCAGCAAGCTCACGTTGCCGAGGAACAGCAACGTGGCAATGGCGCCACCCATCGCAGATTATCGCGGTGACCACGGATCCAGAACGACGGGCAGCGCGCATTGATTTCGACAGTGCCCAGCATGGCGGCGAGCAGCGGCACGCTGAACACGCCGTGCAGCCAGCTCGTGAAGTGACTGCGCCGGGAGCCAAGGGGTTCCGCGGCCGTCATGTGTGCCTGCCACTCGAACTCTCGGCGAGACCGCAGCGCACGGCGCGGTAGGTCTGCAGCCGTGCCAATGCGTCTTCTGCCTGTGCGAGGCTTCGGCGCGCGATCTCGCCGACGGGAAGGACTTCGATCATCTCTGCGCCGAGTTCGCTTGCGCGGCGGCCCAACTCGTCGGCCCGCCCGGCCCGGTGCTCCAGAAAGGGAGAGCGCAGCACTTCCATGCTGACCCCCTGCGCACCCATCGCCAGGGCGGCAACCAGACCCCGTCCATCCGCGATACCGCCTGCCGCCACGACGGGAACCACTCCGGCAGCGTCCACGACCTGCGGAACGAGTACCGTCGTCGCGATTCCGTCTCCATGAGCCCCAGCTTTGCCACCCTGGCCGATGATCACGTCGGCACCGAGATCGATTGCGCACCGGGTTTGCTCGACGCTCATCACCCGTTGCATCCACAGCGCGCCTACGGCGTGCGCACGCTCGATCAGGCCAGCGGGGTCCGCCAGATCAACGATACGACGGCTGGCCGGAAGTCGAGGACGGCTTCGAACACGTCGGGGTCGAACGGCCGACCGCTGTGGTTGATCGCGAACGGTCGATCGGTAAGCCTCCTCAGCATCTCCCACCGCTCGCGGAGCTCCCCCGCCGGACGCAAGCCGCCATCCACGCTGCCCAGCCCTCCTGCCGCGCAGACGGCGGCAGCCAGCTCGACCTGATGCCAGGGCCCGAACGGAGCACCGATGATCGGAACGTCGATACCCAACAGGTCGCAGAGCGGTGTTCTTAGCGATATCGGCGACTCCTTCGAGGCGAACGATGCGCTGTGCCGATTGGCCTTGGAGGTACTAGTCACGTCCGGCGTCGATCACTGTCCGCCAGACCGTCGGATTCATGAGGAGGGGCTGGTTGCTCCATGCGCTCGATGAGCCCGGCCCACGCCGAACCGTCGTGCCATGCGCCGGGACCAACACGAATGTGAGACATGCCTCTCTTCCCGACTCGCGCACATTCATTGCCTGTGACCTCGAGATCAGCCGTCGAGGGACATCTAGATCAACGCCGCAGCGCCTCGAATTGTTCGGCTTGCAGCGCATGTTCACAATCCGCGATGACTTCCATCCTGCTGTTCGGGATCAGCCGGCCGTACTGCTGCGCGTATCGACAGCACGGTCAACGTCAATTCGTTGTTCTCCTGCGTAGACAGCGGACCGTCTGTCCGCTGCGGGCTGATGGGATCAGCGCGACGCCTCGACGGTCCAACTCGGGCAACAGGTCTCGTCGACGGGTGCGCAAGGCGAGATTGCACTGCGGACACCAGGCACCGCGGTACAGCACAGCACGGTAGCCCGACGGGAAAAGGAGTGTCAGCTCCAGATCCCGCTCAGCGACGGTGTCCTAGCGCACTCCCATGCCGCGGAGGTGATCGATCATCGTGTCCAGTAGCCGCCTCCAACGGCTCGGTGTCGCGCCTGAGCTGGCTGAGCAGCAAGCCGCCCTGCACGCATGCGAGCACGGCCATCGCCAGGCGGTTTACGTCTGACTCGGACGGTAGTTCGCCCCGTTCGACGATCGCGGTCAGCCCCGACCGGATCATGTCCTCCCATTGTGCGAAGGCGCTGGGCCAACCGGGCCCTGGCCAGCGGGTCGGTGTCCGACAGCTCGTTGGCCAGCGAGCCGATTGGGCAACCACCGACGCAACCACGACCACGCATGACGTCGACGACGGCGTTCCGCCAACGAACCATCGCGGCGATGCTGTCGAGCGGGCGAAGCGCCAGCTGTTGACGCCCGAGCACCTGACTGCTCTGCAGATCGATGACCGCCGCGACGAGGTCGTCCTTGTCGGCGAAGTAGTGATACATCTGCGACGTACTCACATTTGCTGCCTTCTCGATGTCTTCGATCGTGGTGCGGGCGACACCGCGCTCGAGCATCTGCTCAGAGGCAACCCTGACGATGCGCGCTCTGGTGGCGCGGCCCTTTGCGGTCAAGTTCGCCACCGCGGCATGACCCATCTGAACCTCCTCGAACCTGACTGGAGCAGACACTCCAGAATAAGGCTATTCGCTCGCAAACGCCCCGGCGAACTTCTACGGCCACCGGGAACGAACGACTACCTGCTAGCAGGAAGAGCCGTTGGGGGTCAGCCGTGGCGACTTGCAACGTCGCGACGAGAAGTGTGACAAATGCATCAGCCACACCCGGGGACGTGGAGACGATTGAAAGCGGGTCCCCGCCCGAACGGAGAATCCAGATGCCGACTGACCCAAGAGTGATCTACGTAGACCGGATACCGCCCTACGGTTCCGACGCATTCATGTTCAACGAGCAACGGATGCACGTCCCGAGGATGAGGCCCTATCGCGAGGTCGACGCAGGCACGTGAGTACTACGTGCCGCAACCGCTGCCGGTTTCTCCGGAATTACCCGGACAGACGTCGACGATCGGATCAATCGCGAGGTCCTGGTCAGGGCAGGCATCTTCCAGGGCGTCGAGCCGAGCGCCGTGGCGGCGCTGACGAGGCAGCTGCAGCCGGTCACCTTCCCGCGCGGGCACACCGTGTTCGCCGAGGGAGAGCCAGGTGATCGGCTGTACATCATCGTCTCCGGCAAGGTGAAGATCGGCCGCCGCTCACCGGACGGCCGGGAGAACCTGCTGACCATCATGGGTCCGTCGGACATGTTCGGCGAGCTGTCGATCTTCGACCCGGGTCCCGGACGTCGAGCGGGACGACCATCACCGAGGTGCGCGCGGTGTCGATGGACCGCGACGCACTCAGGGCGTGGATCCAGGACCGGCCCGAGATCGCCGCCCAGTTGCTGCGGGTACTGGCCCGCCGGCTTCGTCGGACCAACAACAACCTCGCCGATCTGATCTTCACCGACGTGCCGGGCCGCGTCGCCAAGCAACTGCTCGAGCTGGCGCAGCGCTTCGGCCATCAGGAGGGCGACGCGATGCGGGTGACCCATGACTTGACTCAGGAAGAGATCGCCCAACTGGTCGGCGCGTCCCGCGAGACGGTCAACAAGGCGCTCGCCGACTTCGCCCGCCGCGGCTGGATCCGGCTGGAGGGCAAGACCGTGCTGATCCAGAATTCCGAACGGCTCGCACGGCTGGCGCGCTAACCGTCCCCGACCCGTTGATTTCGGCGTGCTTTCCGTCGCTCAGCGCTCAGGCGTGAGCACGCCGAAATCGCTGGGGGCAGGGACACCTCACGGTCCTCCCCGCCAATGTTCGATGCGGTTGTGATCGGGCGTGAAACCGTGCTTCACACCCCATAGGACGGCCTGCGTCCGACTGCCGACCTCGATCTTCCGGTAGATCGTGCGGATGTAGGACTTCACGGTGTTGGGGCTCAGGTAGGTCAACCTGGCGACCTCGGCGTTGCTCTTGCCCTGCGTGATGAGCGCCAGGATCTCGGACTCCCGATCACTGAGCCCTTCGCCACGGCCCGGCCAGTCGAGCCCGACGGCGCTGCGGGCCCGCGGCGGTACATCGCTGATCACCGATCTCGCCTGCATGCACGGCCTCCAGTGCGGCCACCAACTCCCGCGCGGGCAGCGTCTTCGACAGGTAGCCGTGCGCACCCTGCTGCCGGGCGCTCTCGATCAGGTCAGGATGAAAGTTCCAGGTGTACACCACGACTCGGCGTGCGCGCGGATTGGCGACCAACACGGCGATCTCCTCGTGATCCGACTCCGGTTGGGCGAACGAGTCGTAGAGGACGATGTCGACGGCGTCCTCGACAGCCATATTCGAGTCGAGCTCGGCGACGACCACGCGGTCGCGGTATCGGTCGAACATCTTCGCCACGCCCATCAGCACCACGTCGTAGTCGTCGACCAGAGCGACGGTGATCGGGCGGTGCTCGGCTTTGGCCATGGCTGGAGACTACCTCCCTAGGGGTGTAGCCCCCACCCCCTTAGGGGTGTTCGCTTGAGTCAGCGTCGAGCAGCCGCTCGGCCGAACCGACACCGACGCTCAGAAGGGCTCACAGCCATGATCATTCTCGGAATCATCCTGCTCATCGCCGGGATTCTTGCTCAAGATCTCGATCCTCTGGACCATCGGCATCATCCTGGTCGTCGTCGGCGTGATTCTCACGCTCCTCGGGTCGGCGGGACGCGCGGTCGGCGGCAGGCGCACCTACTACTGACCGGTCGTTCGCAACCCGTGATGTACGAGAGCCTGCGGCGGTGGCCACGTTCGCCAGCGCCGCAGGATGGCAAACCCGGCGGTGAACGAAAAGCCTTGTCGATGAGCTCGATTGACCTTCTGGAGTCAATCCAGAAAAAATTGACGTTTCCGTAGGCACCGCCTGGGTATCCCGCTTGGCAGGACAAGGAGGTACAACGAAATGCCTGTTTGGGGATGGATTCTGATAGTTGCGGCCGTCGTGGCCATAGGTGTGGCGATCGGCGCCGCAACCGCCGCGAACCGTCGCAAGAGGACGGAGCGGCTGAAAGACCGGTTCGGTCCCGAATACGACCGTACCGTCAACGTGGCGGGCGAACAGAAGGTAGCGGAGAAGGAGCTCGCCGCGCGTGAGAAGAACCGCAGCAAGCTCGACATTCACCCGTTGACCCCGGAGGCGCTGGACGCCTATACGAACCGCTGGCGGACGGTGCAGACCGCGTTCGTCGACAACCCGTCGGGCGCGGTGGGCGAGGCTGACCTGCTCGTCACCGAGGTGATGCGCGAGCGCGGCTACCCCGTCGACGACTTCAACCAGCGAGCGGACGACATCTCGGTCGACCACCCGACGGTCGTCGAGAACTACCGCGCCGCACACCACATCCACCTGGCGCAGCAGAAGGGCGACGTCGGCACCGAGCAGCAGCGCCAGGCGTTCGTCCACTACCGCGCGCTGTTCGCGAAGTTGCTCGAAACCGAGAAGGACAAGTCACAGGAGGCACGCGCATGACCGCACACGATCAGCACACCGGAGCCCGCCAGCCGACCGAGGAACGCGAAGTGCTGGACTATCCCGACGCAGAGCCGAATTTCTCAGCGGCAGAGGCAGATCCGTCGGCCTCGCACCGCGAGCGGGGCGCGCTGGAGACCGAGCCGCCCCCGCTCGAGACCCAGGCGACGCCCGCATCGGACAGGCAGTTCGAGAACCAGGCGACGCCGGCAGCGGAGGGGCAATACGAGACCGGGGCGCCCGCATCGGACAGGCAGTTCGACACCGAGCAGTTCGACACCGAGGACAACCCGGAAGCCCACCGAGACGGCGGCACAGCGGCCGGCCGAGCGGGCCGAGCCGACGACCGGCGGCGACCTGTTCGCCGACGACGAACTGGCCGGCCTGCGGGCGCGCTGGGACAACGTCCAAGCGGGCTTCGTCGACGATCCCAGAGAATGCGTGCACAAGGCCGACAGCCTTGTCTCCGACGTCGTCGAGCAGCTCACCAGCGGCTTCGCGGCAGCGCGAGCACGGCTCGAGGAACAGTGGGCGCGTGGTGAACAGGCTTCCACCGAGGACCTCCGCGTCGCGCTGACGCAGTACCGCGAGTTCTTCCAGCGCCTGCTTGCGGTGTAGTTCGAGGCTTCCCCGCGCAATGGCCGTCTTGCCCAACCGGCAAGGCGGCCATTGCTCAGGTCCTATCGTGAGCACATGAGCGCCGACCGCCGTTCCGCAGGCGGCGAGCAGCGCGACGGTGTCGAACTCACCAACCTGGACCAGCCGCTGGGCCCCGACGCCGGGGCCACCAAGCGCGACCTCGTCGACTACCTGGACGCGGTGGCCGACCGGATCGTGCCCGGACTCGCGGGCCGTCCCCTCACCGTGCTGCGGATGCTGCGCGGACGCGCCCCCTTCATGCAGAAGAACGTCCCCAAGTACACCCCGGACTGGGTGCGAACCGTGCCCATCTGGGCCGAGGCATCCAAGCGGGAGGTGCACTACGCGCTGTGCGACGACCGCCGCACCCTGCTCTGGCTGGCAAATCAGCGCGCCATCGAATACCACCCGACGCTCGGGCTGGCCGCGAACATCTATCGACCGACCCACCTGATCCTCGACCTCGACCCGCCCGGTGAGGACGACTTCGCGGCCGTGGTCGCCGTCGCTCACCTGGTCCGGCGGGCGTTGGAGAATTGCGGACTGTCGGGTGCGGTGAAGACCAGCGGCGCCAAGGGCGTGCACGTGTTCGTCCCGATCGACGACGAGGCGCCGGTCGAAGACGTCGCGGGCGCCACCCGCGCGCTCGCCGCCCGCGCCGAGGCACTCGACCCCGACGCTGGCGACCACGGCGTTCATCGTGGAGGACCGGGGCGGCAAGGTGTTCGTCGACTCCACCCGGGCCGGCGGCGCGACGGTCGCCGCCGCCTACAGCCCGCGGCTGCGCCCCGGCATGCCGGTCTCGTTTCCGGTGGGCTGGTCCGATCTGGACCGGATCACCCCCGCCGACTTCACGGTGCACACGGCGATCGACGCACTCGCCGGAGCCGACCCGTGGGCCGAGTCGATGCCCGCTCCGCAGCGACTACCTGCCGACCTGGTCGAACAGGGCCGCACCATCCCGGTCGCGCGCGTGGCCGCGATGCACGAAGGCAAGCGCCGCGCCCGCGCCCGCCGGGCGGACGACGACTGATCAGGACGGGAAGTAGACCACCTGATTGCTGAAGACCGAGTCGGGGTCGACGATGTGGTTCGCCGCTGCGAGCACCGCCACCCGTGTGTCGACGTCGGTGTCGCCGTACTCATCGCGACACAGCGACGCAAGAGTGTCGCCGGCGACTCGGGCGCGACGGTTGAGTCGGGGCACGACGAGCACCTGACCGGGCGTCAGCGCACTACCGGACGGCAGTTCGTTGGCCAATTCGATGACTGCCGCGAGATGCTCGTCCCCATACCAGCTGGCGGCGAGTCCGATGGCAGTCTCGTCCTCGACCACGGTGTGGTGCCCGACGTCGGCGAGATCCGGGATGTGCAGCCACGCGCCGCGCTGGATTTCACGCTGGGCCACCCCGTTGACGATCTCCCAGATCAGCTGGATGCCGGACGTTCCGTAGTAGTGCTCGGTGAGCTGGTTGCGTATCGCCGTCGAGTCGGTTGTCGTGAACAGATGCCGGTACGTGACGTACGGGATCGACAATTCCTGCCCGACGTCGATGAGGTTGGGGTTGGCCAGGTGGTTCTGGCGCGAGATCACCGGATGCAGGCTGCTGTCGCCGTACTCGCGCGCGGCGATTGCGGAGAGGGTGTCGCCCGGCTGAACTTCATAGTCCTTCACGGCCCGCTCCCCTCCCGACGCAACCGGTCCTGCACCTTGATGGTCTGCTCCCGCGGCGCGGATGTCCCGGGTTTCGCAAAAGCGCTGATCACCCAGTGAGGAGTGGACGACGTAGAAACGTTTCGAGCGCAAAGACTTTGGCGTCAGAAGCCTGAACCTGGTCTGGCCGTGCGGGGCCTTGGCGAACGCCAGCACCTTCGTCGGCGCCACCCGGAACACGTACGCGGCGACGTTCTCCGGATCGAAGAACTCGTCGTCGACCGCGAAGTCCCAGTCGTCGCCGTACTTCGCGCGGTAGACGTCGGCCAACGCCTTCAGCGCGGCCTTGCCCGTCACCCGTTCGACGGCGCCCTCGACGATCACGTCGAGACCCGCCTGCCAGCTGTTGACGCCCGTGGTCACCGCGACGTCGCTGCCGTGTTCGAGATTTCGGGCCTTCTGCTCGGCGGGGCCGGTGCAGAACACGAACGATTCGTCGACCCAGATCCCGACCAAGGGTGTGACATGCGGGCGACCGTCCCGGCGAACCGTGGTGAGCCAGTACAACTCCGCGGATTCCAGTAGGCCGCTGGCATCCGCCCATGGGGTCGGTTCGGTGGCTTCGCTGAATCGGGTGTCGAGTGTGCCTTCGATCGTCATACCGGTACCGACTCGGTGCGCCCCGACAACTCATCGCGCACCCTGGACCGGTAGCGCATCGGCGAGACCCCGATCTCGCGCTTGAACGCGGTGCTGAATGCGCTCTCCGACGCATAACCGAGTTCGAACGCCAGCGGGCCGACGCGGGTGTCGCCGTCACGAAGCGCGCGCTGCGCCAGCAGCATCCGCCAGCGGTGGAGGTAGGTCAGCGGCGGCACCCCCGCCACCGACCGGAACCGCTCGGCGAACGATGTCCGCGACATCGCCGCGGCGCGCGCCAATTCCTCCAAGCGCCAAGGCTTTCCGGGCTCGGCGTGCATGAGGCTGAGCGCCGGGCGCAGACGCTCGTCGGTCAGCACCCGCAACCAGCCCGCGGGCAACTCCGTCTGGTCGACGTACGCGCGCAGCACGTCGAGCAGCAACAGCTGGCCGTACTGCCGGATGGCGAACGCCGAACCCATCCGCTCACTCGTCACCTCGTCCACCAGTCGGTCGAGGCCTGCACGCAGGCTGGACGCCGCCGCCGGACCGGACGTGCCCCACCGCTGGAAGCGCCTGAGCCAGCAGGGCGTGGCCCGCCGGGTTCAGGTCGACGTGGCCGCCGATCACGACGTCGGCGGCACCGCAGTCGGCACCGTCGACGCGGAGGAAGGCATCACCCGCCGCGACGACGATCTCGCGGGCGCGACCCGTCCCCGGTGCCACCCTCGAGTGCCATCCACGAACGGCCGTTGAGGATGGCGACGTCGCCCGGTTCGAGCTCGATCGCGCCGTCGAGCCGTCGGTCGTCAGCCGGGCCCGGCCGCACACCATCGCGACGAGCTTCAGCGGGTCGGCGATGGTGAAGCGCGACACCCAGTCGCCCCGCACGGCGAAACCGCCGGACACCAGCCCGCGGACCTCCACCAGGTCGAACACCTCGGACAGCTGATCGTCGGGCATGTCCGTACTATCGCGCAAGAAATGCGGACTGACAACCATTCAAAGTACGGATCCGGACACGGACAGTGGTGGCATGACTCAGAAACAGCACCCCCTCGGATCAGGCTTCACCGCGGCATCGACGACCGACGAGGTGATCGCAGGCATCGATCTCTCCGGCCGCAACGTCGTGGTCACCGGCGGACACATCGGGCTCGGCCTGGAAACCACACGCGCGCTGAGCAAGGCCGGCGCGTCGGTCACGGTGGGCGTCCGCAACCCGGACCGCGCCGCCCCCGCACTGGCGGACATCGAGCGCGTCGAGATCAGCCGGCTGGACCTCCTCGACCCGAGCGTCGATCGACGCGTTCGTCGCCCGGTATCGCGACTCGGGGCGGCCGTTGCACATCCTCGTCAACAACGCGGGCATCATGGGCGGGCCGCTGCAGCGCGATGCCCGCGGCTACGAAGCGCAGTTCGCGACCAATCACCTCGGCCACTTCCAACTGACCCTCGGCCTGCTGCCCGCACTGCAGGCCGCCGCAGGCGCCCGCGTGGTCGAAGTCTCGTCGTGGGGGCATCACCTGTCCGACATCCGTTGGGACGACCTGCATTTCGAGAGCGATTACGACGGCATGGTCGCGTACGGTCAGGCGAAGACCGCCAACGTGCTGTTCGCCGTCGAGCTGGACCACCGGTGGGCGGGCGACGGCATCCGGGGCTATTCGCTTCACCCGGGCCAGATCGTCGGCACCAGCCTTGCCCCATGGCTTGGCGAGCCCGAACTGCGCGCGATGGGCCTCGTCGACGACTCCGGTCAGCCGATCATCGATCCGGACCGCGACATGAAGACGGCCGCGCAGGGCGCCAGCACCAGCGTGTTCGCGGCGACCAGTCCGCTGCTCGCCGACATCGGCGGGGTGTACCTGAAGGACAACGACGTCGCAGTCCTCGACGACGTCACCACCACCGCCGACCCGGACATCGCCGCGGGCCCGGTGCGCACCGATGCCGGAGTCGCGCCGTATGCGGTCGACCCGGAATCGGCGAAGCGCCTGTGGGAGCTCAGCGAGCAACTGATCACGGCTTCACCGGGAATCCGCCGAACATGGGCCTAGGCTCCTTCGACGTGAGCAAGAGTCCCCTTCGCCGCCTGGCCGACGGCCTGTTGATGACGAGCATGCGGCCGCCGCTGTCGGAGCGGATCCTGTCTCTGCGGCCCAACCACGACGCGGTGGACCTGAAGGGTAAGCGGATCCTGCTCGACGGGGGCGTCCTCCGGCATCGGCGAAGCGGCCGCCGAGAAGTTCGGCCGAGAGGGCGCGACCGTCGTGGTGGTGGCACGTCGAGGCGACCTGCTCGACCACATCGCCGCCCGCATCACGTCGGCAGGTGGCGCGGCCACCGCCCATGCGTGCGACCTTTCCGACCTCGATGCCATCGACGATCTGGTCGCGACGATCAAGAAGGATCTTGGCGGAATCGACATCCTGATCAACAACGCGGGCAGGTCCATCCGCCGACCCCTGGCCGAGTCCCTCGACCGCTGGCATGACGTCGAACGGACGATGACGCTCAACTACTACTCGCCGCTGCGGTTGATCCGCGGCCTGGCGCCCGGCATGCGCGAACGGCACGACGGCCACATCATCAACGTCTCGACGTGGGGCGTGCTGAGCGAATCGTCACCACTGTTCTCCGTCTACAACGCGTCGAAGGCGGCGCTGACCGCAGTGAGTCGCGTGATCGAGACCGAATGGAGCGCGGACGGCGTGCATTCGACGACACTGTTCTACCCGCTGGTGAAGACGCCGATGATCGCGCCGACCCGGGCCTACGACGGACTGCCCGGGCTGACCGCCGACGAGGCGGCCGACTGGATGGTGACGGCGGCGCGCACCAGGCCGGTGCGAATCGCCCCGCGCATGGCCGTCACCGCCCACGCCGTGAACAGCTTCGCGCCCGCCGCGGTGGACGCCGTGATGAAGCGCCAGCGGGTGCAGCCCGGCGATTGACCGTGTCGCGGCCGAGTCCGGCGCCCGGCCGTGTTACAACCGAACTCATGGAGATCCTGGCCAGCCGGGTGCTGTTCCGGCCGGCCGACTATGAGAGGTCATTGACCTTCTACCGCGACGACATCGGCCTCGCCATCGCCAGGGAGTACGGCGTCGGCACGGTCTTCTACGCCGGGCAGTCGCTCATCGAACTCGCCAACCATGGCCGCGACGAGCGAAGCGAGCCGACGACCTTCCCTGGCGCGCTCTGGCTTCAGGTCCGCGACGTGTACGCCACACAAGCCGAACTGGAGTCCAGGAACGTGCCGATCTCACGCGAAGCCAGGCGCGAACCGTGGGGTCTGCACGAGTTGCGGGTGACAGACCCTGACGGAATCACGCTGATATTCGTCCAGGTTCCCGAGACACATCCGTTGAGGCGCGACGACAGAGGTTAACGACAGGCGAACATCACGCGGCCAGTAGGCGGTGAGCAGCGAATTCTTCGCCCAATGGTTTTACAGCGGACCTACGCACCGACCAGAATCTTGAACGTGGACCTTCAGCTATTCCTCCTGATCATTGTCGTGATCACAGCACTCGCGTTCGACTTCACGAACGGCTTTCACGACACCGGAAACGCCATGGCGACGTCGATTGCCAGCGGCGCCCTCAAGCCGAAGGTCGCGGTGGCGTTGTCGGCGTCGCTGAACCTGGTGGGCGCCTTCCTGTCCACCGCGGTCGCCGCGACGATCGCCAAGGGACTGATCGACGCACACCTCGTCACCCTAGAGCTGGTGTTCGCCGGCCTCGTCGGTGGCATCGTGTGGAACCTCATGACCTGGCTGCTGGGCATTCCGTCCAGCTCGTCGCACGCCCTGATCGGCGGCATCGTCGGCGCCATGCTCGCCGCGGCGGGTGCGCACGGCGTGATCTGGAAGGGCCTGGTCTCGACGGTCGTCATCCCGGCCGTGCTGTCGCCCGTCATCGCCGGAATAGTCGCCACCGCGGGCACCTGGCTGGTCTACCGGGCCGTGCGCGGCGTTCCCGAGGAGCGCACCAACGCCGGCTTCCGCTACGGCCAGATCGGATCCGCCTCGCTGGTCTCGCTCGCGCACGGAACCAACGACGCGCAGAAGACCATGGGCATCATCTTCCTGGCGCTGATCTCCTATGGCACCGCCAAGAGCACCGACGCCACGCCCCCGCTGTGGGTCATCTTCTCCTGCGCACTGGCCATCGCCCTCGGCACCTACCTCGGCGGCTGGCGAGTCATTCGCACGCTGGGCAAGGGCCTGGTCGAGATCAAGTCCCCGCAGGGCATGGCGGCCGAATCCTCCTCAGCCGTCATCATCTTGATGTCCAGCTTCTTCGGGTACTCGCTGTCGACCACACACGTCGCCACCGGGTCCATCCTGGGCAGCGGCGTCGGCAAGCCCGGCGCCGAGGTGCGCTGGGGCGTTGCGGGCCGGATGGCCACCGCATGGCTGATCACGCTGCCCTCGGCCGCCATCGTCGGTGCGCTGACCTACTTCCTGGTGAATGCCATCGGCGGCTACGCAGGCACGGCGATCGGCTTCCTGCTCCTGATCGCGGTCGCCACGGCCATCTGGCTGCAGTCGCGCAAGGCTCCCATCGACTCCAAGAACGTCAACGACGAATGGGAAGGCAGCCTGACGGCCGGCACCAGCGAGAAGGTCGCCGAATCGAAGTCCGCCGACCCCGTCGACGCCGTTTAACCGGAAAGGCACCTAGACCATGAGCTGGTTCAACTACGCCGCCTCCTTCAAGATCCTGATCTTCGGTTTGGTCGTCGGGGCAGGCCTGCCCGCCCTGTTCGCGCTGGGCGTGCGGATGAACGCCGAGGGCTCGCCCGCGGTCGCCACCGGCGGCAGCGGTTCGATCGCCAAGGGAAACCCGGCCCTGTCGGCGATCGGCTGGATCATCTTCGGCCTGGTGGCCGTCGCCGTGGTCCTCGGTGTGCTGTTCGTCGCGCGCGACTTCATCGGACATCACTTCAGCATGTACATCCTCGGCGCCAAGCAGCCCAAGTAAGATCGCACGAACCCTCGATCGCGGCAACGCAGGCCCGCCATTCCACGTGCGAAGGTAAAGGCAATGAACGGATTTCTCGCCAAGATCGTGGCGTGGCTCAACGCGGGTTATCCCGATGGAGTGCCCGGGCCTGACCGTGTACCGCTACTCGCGTTGTTGACGCGGCGCCTGTCTGACGACGAAGTCAGGGCGGTCGCACAGGATCTGATCGACCGGGGTCAGTTCGACCACGTCGACATCGGCGTCCTGATCACCCAGATCACCGATGAGTTGCCTGCGCCCGCGGACGTCGAGCGGTGCCGCGAGCGCCTGGCCACCAAGGGCTGGCCGCTCGATGATCCGCGGGACGCGGAAGAGGGGTCCGCATAGCTTCACTCCGCGCGCTCGTCATTCCGGACACCCCCTCGACGTTGTCACTCCTGACGGCGTTGGAGGGGGTGCTCGACGGGCAGGAGCCGGCCGTGCTGCCGGTCCCAGCGGACGACGAACGCCAGGCCGAGCTGCTGACGACGTCGCTGCGGGTCGGCGAGGAGATCGACGACGACATCGCCGTCGTGGTGTCGACGTCGGGCACGACCGGAGTTCCCAAGGGCGCGATGCTGACCGCTGCCGCACTGATCGCCAGCGCATCGGCAACCCACGACCGGCTCGGCGGCCCTGGCAGCTGGCTGCTCGCGCTGCCCTCGCACCACATCGCAGGCCTGCAGGTGCTGGTGCGCAGCGCGCTGGCGGGCACCACGCCGGTGGCCATCCCACCGAGCTTCGACGTCGCTGAATTGCCCGCCGCCATAGAGGGTTTGGGCGGCGGCAGACGCTACGCCTCGCTGGTGGCAGTGCAGTTGGACAAGGCGCTGGGCGACGCAGCGCGCTACCGCGGCGCTTGCCGAGCTGGACGCCGTGCTGATCGGAGGCGGACCGATGCCCGCCGCGGTAGCGGAAAGAGCTGCAGCCGCTGACATCTCGGTGATCCGTACGTACGGCATGAGCGAGACCGCCGGCGGTTGCGTGTACGACGGCGTGGCACTCGACGGCGTCGAGGTGCGCATCGACGACGGCCGCGTGGTGCTGGGCGGCGAGACCCTGGCCAAGGGCTACCGCAATCCCGTTGACCCCGACCCGTTCATCGAGCCGGGGTGGTTCCGCACCGGTGACGTCGGCGTCCTGCAGGATTCGGGTGCCCTGCGCGTGCTGGGCCGGGTCGACGATGCGATCAGCACCGGCGGCCTCACCGTGCTGCCGCAACTCGTCGAAGCCGCGCTGGCCGCCCATCCCGCCATCGCGGACTGCGCCGTGTTCGGTATCCCCGACGAGAGGCTGGGGCAGCGGGTCTGCGCTGCGATCATCGTGGCCGAATGGTCGACGGCACCGACGGTTGCGGAGCTGCGCGCGCACGTGGCGGGCAGTCTCGACGCCACCGCCGCACCGCGCGAGGTCCACGTCGTCGACGAGCTGCCCCGCCGCGGCATCGGCAAGCTGGACCGAAAGGAGCTCGCCGCCCGGTTCGCCGCTGGTGGATGATCCGGGCATGCGACGCGCAAGTCAGCACCGTCGAAGACCGATCGTCGGGCAACCCAACGACTGTCTCGCGAACAAGGTGAAGTGCACGCGCTCGTCGTGGACGGCAAGCGACCGCTCCTCGCCTTGGAGATCTCTGTAGAGGAGCTGTTCTTTCACTGTGCCAAGGCGTTTCTGCGCTCCGATGCATGGAAGCCGCAGACCTGGAATCCCACTGCCGTGCCCAGCGTCGGTCGGCTCGCGAAGGCCGTCAAACCCGACATGAGCGACGACCAACTCGACGCGTATTACACCGAGGACAACCTGCGAAAGATGCTGTACTGACGGCAGCCACATCTGGTTGATGCCACGTCGACGGGGAGTGTCGGCGCCCGGGTTTGCCGTGACACCTGGGCTGATGACGTCGACCCGAATCCCGCAGCGCCCCAACTCAGTTGCCCACGTTGGACGTGTTGAGCATCAGCGACGCTCCGTCCGCCCGCAGCGGCAGCGTCGCCTGCCGGCGACCCGTGGGGAAGTTACTTACCGATTATTCCATAACGTGAGCAAGATAGTCGCCCAAAGTATTCCGCGGCCGCAAGGGGTTTGGAACTTACGGAAGCGGCAATTCACTGACTCGGAAGAACGGTCTTCCTCGAATGATCGGAGAAACGATGATCGTCCTGGGCGTGATCCTGCTCGTTATCGGCTACTTCACCGGCTTGTCGATCCTGTACACGATCGGTGGCATCCTGCTCGTCATCGGCGTAGTGCTGTGGATCCTCGGCGCCGTGGGACGGCCCGTCGGAGGCAGAAAAGTCTGGTTCTAGTGCATGACTCCGACTCCGCGTCGGTAAGTCCCCTCGTACGACGGGCCGCGGCATGGTCATGGCGATTGTTGTTGATCCTTGCCGCGGCCGTCGTCGTATTCGAGGTGCTACGCCGCTTCGGACTCGTCGTGGTACCCGTCGCCCTGGCCCTGATGCTGGCGGCGATGCTCCTGCCCGCCGTCGACTTCCTCGATCGCTACGGCGCCGCACGCGCCGGCGCCGTGGCATTCGTGGTGATCCTCGGGTTGACGATCTTCGTCGGCATTCTCGCGTTCGTCATCAGCCAGTTCGTCGACGGCCTGCCCGGCCTCGTCGAGCAGGTGACGAACAGCATCGACACCCTGCGCAACTGGCTCATCGACGGCCCCGCCCACCTCAGCCGCGACCAGATCAACCACGCGGGCGACGCGGTGATCAAGTCGCTGAACGAACATCAGACGCAGTTGACCAGCGGGGCGGTCTCGACCGCGGGCACCATCGCCGAGCTCGTCACCGGCGCGCTGCTGACGTTCTTCACGGTCGATCTTCTTCCTACTCGGCGGCCGCAACATCTGGCAGTTCGTCACCCGCGCCGTGCCCACCGACGCCCGGGCGCGGGTTCGCGAGGCGGGCGCGGCCGGCTTCCACTCGCTCGCAGGCTATGCCCGCGCCACCTTCCTGGTCGCCCTCGTCGATGCGCGTCGGCATCGGAATCGGCTTGGCCATCATGGGAATTCCGTTGGCGCTGCCGCTGGCATCCCTGGTCTTCCTCGGCGCGTTCGTCCCCGTGGTCGGCGCCGTCATCACCGGCTTCCTGGCCGTCATCGTGGCACTGCTCGCGAAGGGGTTCATCTTCGCCGCCGATCACGCTCGGCCTCATCATCGCCGTGATGCAATTGGAGGCGCACGTGCTGCAACCGCTGGTGATGGGCCGGGCGGTGTCGATCCATCCCCTCGCCGTCGTGCTCGGCATCACGGCGGGCAGCGTGCTGGCCGGCATCGTCGGCGCGCTACTGGCGGTGCCCGTCATCGCCTTCGTCAACAGCTTCGTCCGCGTCCTGGCGGCGCCGGACCCGGCCGCCCGCGGCGAGGCCATGCAGGAGGAAGACGGCCCGCTGCTCGACGCGGACGTCGACGAGAAGACCTGACGGTCAGCCTGCGACGAAGGTGAGCGCCTGCTCGGCGGCGGCAACGATCCGGGCCGGCTCGACGCCACCCATGCGCAACGCCTCGAACCCCCGGATCATGCCGAGCAGCATGGTCGCGAGCGCCTCGGGATCCGTTGCGGCGCTTACCGTTCCGTCACGTTGAGCCTCGGCGATGCAGTCGGCAAGGGCGCTCTGCCACTTGGTGAAGGACGCGTTGATCACGCGGTCGACGTCGGCATCGTTGGCGCCGAGTTCGGCCGAACTCTTGGCCATCATGCAGCCACGACGCCCGGTGTCGGCGGCGATGTCGGCAGCAACCGCGCGGACGTGGTCGGCGAGCCGGTCGTAGGCGGAGACGCCGGGCCGACGCAACTGGGCGATCACCCGGTCCGTCGCGTCGACGCAGTAGTCGTCGAGAGCGCGCAGGAAGAGAGCATGCTTGTCGCCGAAGGCGCCGTACAGGCTGCCCTTGCCGAGACCGGTTGCGGCGGTGAGGTCGTCGACCGATGTCGCGGCATAACCGCCGTCCCAGAACTGGTCTCGGGCGGCCCCCACCACCGCGTCTTCGTCGAACTTGCGCGGGCGGGCCATGTGTCGAGTGTACGCCGTTCTGGAATAAACGGTACATATGGAGTACTTGTGCCAGGTGATGTCCATCGTCACCAACGAAGGAGCAACCATGACTCGACCCATCCGCGTCGGCGTTCAGCTGTGGCCAGGCGGTGCGCCCGACTATCGCACGCTGGCGCGAGGCCGTCCTGCACGCCGAGGAGCTCGGCGCCGACGTGATCTTCGGCTACGACCACTTCCACGCGCCCGCCATGGAGGGCTTCGTCGACGCCAAGCCCGTGCTCGCCGAGGTGCAGCCCGACGTCAACAACTTCGAGGGATGGACCGCGCTGGCGTCCTGGGGTGAGATCACATCCCGTGCCGAGATCGGCCTGCTGGTCACCGGCATCGGCTACCGCAATCCCGATCTGCTCGCCGACATGGCCCGCACCGTCGACCACATCAGCGGTGGTCGGCTGATCCTCGGCGTGGGCGCCGGTTGGTATGAAAAGGACTACACCACATACGGTTACGAATACGGCACCTGGAAGTCGCGGATCGATCTGTTCGACGAGGGCCTGCGCGCGCGTCGAACACCGCCTCGCAGAACTTAAGCCGCCGCCGGTGCGCGAGATCCCGATCCTGATCGGCGGCTCCGGCGAGAAGCGGACCCTGCCCGCCGTGGCCAGGCACGCCGACATCTGGCACACCTTCCTGCCGCTCGACCAGTTCAACCGGGCCAGCAAGATCGTCGGTGAGCTCGCGACGGCGAACGGACGCAACGATGCCGACATCGAACGGTCGTCGGTGTGGGAGAACACCAGGGACGGCGACGCTTACCGCGATGCAGGCGTGACCCTCTTCACCACGGAGATCCATCCCACCGCCGAGGGCTACGACTTCGGCACGCTCGAGAAGATGATCGAGTGGCGTGACCGCGCATGAGTGCTCGAATTCACGAACCGAGAGAATCGTCGAGTTACGCCGATTCTCGGTGACGACTGATCGGCCGTTCGACGACGTGGTCGCGGCGGTATACACCGGACTGGGGCGGTGCCAGACTTCCGTGCGGCAGTTCGCAGCTGGTACACAGCAAGCTCTCGCGACGACTTCGACGCGATGGTCGAGCCTCTCGCGGGCAGCAGTGGGCTGCTCGAGTTCATGAGCCTCGACCTCGGCGCAGTGCTCGCGATCCGCGACCCGGACCGCAGTCGTCGAGAATTGCGGATCATCGCGGGCAACCCCGTCACGATGAGCAAGATGACCGCCACGGTGCCCGACGCGGGTCTACGCTCCGGTGACGATCCTCATCGCCGAACGGCCCGAGGGCGTGACACTGTCCTACGACCGGGTGGCCAGCGCGATCGCACCGTATGGAGGCGATGAGGCGTCGGCGGTCGCGAGAAACTCGACGAGGCGGTGCTGACGCTGCTGCGCAACGCCGCGGGGTGATCAGCTCGACGCAATAGTGTGGACAGGCGTGACGTCCTCCGGCCGCAGGTTCGCCCGCGAGATCGTGGCCGTCGCGCTGGCCGCTGCTCTGGTGGTCGCGGCGTTCGTGGTGCCGCACCTGCACCTCGGCATCGTGACGCCGCTGATCAACAGCACGCCCCAACAGATCCGCGACTTCGCCCAGGCCGCGCCCATCTTCGGTTGGTGGAACGCCCATGTCGGCTGGGGCACCGTGCCGGCGATCGTCATCGGGGTCGCCGCCGTGCTGTGCGGCCAATCCGTCGCGCAGCGCCTGCCGTGGCGCGCGTGCCGTGGGTGACCTGGGCGACGGCGTGCGGGTGGGCGTTCTCGCTGGCGATGATCGACGGCTGGCAGCGCGGCTTCGCGGGAAGGCTCACCGCGCGCAACGAGTACCTGCGGCAAGTACCGACCATCAACGACATCCCCGAGGCCGTCCGGACCTTCGCGAGCAGGATCCTCGACTTCCAGCACAACTCGTGGATCACGCACGTGTCCGGTCACCCCCCTGGCGCACTGCTGACCTTCGTGTGGCTCGACCGCATCGGGCTGGGCGGCGGAGCGTGGGCGGCGCTGCTGGTGCTACTGGTGGGCTCCAGCGCCGCAGCGGCGATCGTGGTGGCGGTGCGGGCGCTGTCCGACGAGGCGACGGCGCGACTGGCGGCCCCGTTCGTCGCGGTGGCGCCGACCGCCATCTGGATCGCGGTGTCGGCCGACGGCTACTTCGCAGGCGTCGCGGCGTGGGGCATCACGCTCCTGGCGATGGCGGTGCGCGGCACCACGCGCCTCCCGGTGCTTGCCGGGGCGGGCGCCGGCCTGCTGTTGGGCTGGGGAATCTTCCTCAACTACGGGCTCGGCCTGATCGCCCTCCCCGCCGTCGCGGTCCTGATCGCCGCCAAGGATCTACGGTCCGCCCTGCGGGCGCTGATCCCCGCCGTGGTCGTCGCGCTCGCGGTGGTCGCGGCGTTCGCGGTCGCCGGGTTCTGGTGGTTCGACGGCTACACGCTGGTGCAGCAACGCTACTGGCAGGGCATCGCGCTCAATCGCCCGTTCCAGTACTGGTCGTGGGCGAATCTGGCTTCCGTGGTGTGCGCGATCGGTCTGGGCAGCGTCGCCGGGGTCGCCAGGGCATTCGACGTCGCCGCGATCAAACGGCGGTCCGGGTTTCACCTGGTGGTGCTGGCCGCGCTGCTGGCGATCCTGTGTGCGGACATGTCCATGTTGAGCAAGGCCGAGACGGAACGCATCTGGCTGCCGTTCATGATCTGGTTGACCGCCGCGCCCGCGCTGCTGCCACCGCGGTCACACCGCTGGTGGCTGGCCATGAACGTCGTCGGCGCCCTTGCGCTCAACAGCTTCATCCTGACGAACTGGTAGTCGGCGCAAGGTCAGGTAGTGGATCGGGACGGCAGAGGGCTTCACGCCACGGCCAGGGTGGCCAGCGCCCGATTCCCGATCGTATGCATCGCGGTGATGGTCAGGCCGACCTCACCGGCCACCCTGAGTGCGCTGTCTGCCCCGACCGAGGCCCACCGGAACCACGGCCCGATGGTCTGCGCGGACTCCAGCCGCACCCAGCGCTCCTGGACACCCTCTGTCGCGCAGTCGAATTCGGTGATGCATCGGCCGCCCGCGCGCAACAACTCACCCGCCCTGAGCAGCACCCGCCATGGATCGCCGCCGATCCCGACGTTCCCGTCGGCGAGCAGCACCGTCGACCACCGGCCCGCGCCGGGCAACGGCCCGAACACGTCGCGGCGCAGCGCGGGCGCCCCGCTGCGGCGGGCCAGGTCCACCGCGGTGGCCGATTGATCGATGCCAAGCGCGGGCACCCCGCGCCGCACCAGGTTGGCGACCAGACGTCCCGGACCACAGCCGAGGTCGATGGTCGGTCCGTCGCACAGCCCGACCATCGCCTGGTCGAAGGTGTGGTCCGAGCGCCGTCGCCCCAGCCAGCTGTGCACCGGGAGGCCGTGCACGCTGCCGTCTGCGTGGCGGATCCAACATCGCTCACCGGTCAGCGCCCGGTCGTACAGATTGCCGAACAAGTCATGCTCCTTCTGCCGAGGTGAGCTGATGGAATCGAGTACCGGGCAGGCATGCCCGGCGAACGACGTCGATGTCGTCGATGGTGTCCAGGTCGGCCAGCTCGGCAACCAGCCGCACGTCCACTCCGGTGTCGCCGAGGCGCGAAGCGTTACAGCGCCGGTGTCGGGCTGCGACATCGGCACGTCGCGCAGGCATTCCGCCATCGCGGGATCGGTGACGCCGAGCACCCACCAGCCACCGTCGCGGGCCATGCCGAGCACCGCGTCGGCGTCGCGCAGCGCGGTCGCGCATTCGGCGAGGAGATCGGCGGTCACCTGCGGGGTGTCCATCCCGATCTGCAGCACGGGCAGGCCACCCGCGGCGGCCGCGGCATCGGCGTGGGCGTTGGCCAACCGGTCGGCGAAGTCCGCGCCGCGCTGCTCGAGCACCGTGAAGTCCGCCAGCCGGGTCTCGATCTCGGCACTTCGGCTGGCGGCGGCGAGATCTCCGGTGAGCGCGACGACGCGGGCCGCCACCGGGGCGGCCGCGACGGCGTCCAAGGTGTCCAACAGCGCGGCCGCGGCGATAGTCGGCGGCCGCCGACTCGCCGATGCTCGCCGCCAGGCGCGTCTTCGCCAGCCCGGGCACCGGCGCCTTGGCCACCACCAGCACGGCCACCGCTATCACGAGATCGCCCGCCAGAAGTCAAGGGCCGCAATGAAACTGCCCCGCACCGACCCACTGACCTTCGACTTGCCGCCGGTGCGCGGGCCGTAGGTCACGTCGTGCTCGACGACCTTCCAGTTCGCGGCGGCCGCTCGGACCAGCAGTTCCAGCGGATACCCGGAGCGGCGGTCGGTCACGCCCAGCGCCAGCACGCGCATCGCGCCTGGCGACCCGCATCGGGGCGATGTCGTGCACCGGAAGGCCGTGGCGGCTGCGCAACCGCCAGCACACCGCCGCGTTGCCCAGCCGCGCATGCCACGGCCAACGCACGCCCGGCCCCGGCCTGCGTCGTCCGACGGCCATGTCGGCGCCGCGATCGAGTTCCTCGACGAGCCGCGGCAGATCCCGCTGGATCCATGGACCCGTCGCCGTCGAGCACCGCCACGATCGGTGTCTCGGCCGCCATCATGCCCGCGTGCACGGCTGCGCCGTATCCGGGCCGGGCCTCGCGCGACCACCTGGGCGCCGCATCGTCGTGCCACGTCGGCGGTGCCGTCGGTGCTGTTGTTGTCGACCACGAGTGGCAGATAGCCGGCCGGCAGCTCGGCCAGCACCGCGGGGAGCGATTCGGCCTCGTTCAGGCAGGGCAGCACCACGGTGACCCGACATCCGCTCACGGATGCGAGACTAGCCAGATCCGAGCCAGGTCAATCCTGCCGAAGCCTGACCAATCCGTGACGTCCGCGCAGGTTAGGGCCGCCCGCAGCTACTGTTGGGGATGATGACGCGTGTCCTGATCGCCGACGACGACACCGTCGTGCGCGACGTGGTGCGCCGATACCTCGAGCACGACGGCCTCGAGGTCTTCGTCGCCAACGACGGCAACGAGGCGCTTCGGCTGCTGAATTCCGAGCGCATCGACGTCGCCGTGCTCGACGTGATGATGCCGGGTCCGGAACGGGCTGACGCTCTGCCGCTCGTTGCGGGAGCGGGGCGGCTACGCCGTGCCGGTGATCCTGCTGACCGCTCTCGGCGAGGAGGACGACCGGATCGCCGGCCTCGAAGCGGGCGCCGACGACTACCTGACCAAGCCGTTCAGCCCGCGCGAGCTGGCGCTGCGGGTCCGCTCGGTGCTCAGGCGCAGCCCGTCCCCCGGCGAGGCCAAGCTCGTCGTCTCACGCGACGGGCTGACGGTGTCGGCGGCGGCGCGTTCGGTGATCTCGACGGCCGGCCGTCAGCCTCACCAACCGCGAATTCGACCTGCTGCTGTTCCTGCTCACCCACCGCGGCGTCGTGTTCAGCCGGGAGGAACTGCTGAAGCAGGTGTGGCAGTGGGACTTCGGCGATCTGTCGACCGTCACCGTGCACGTGAAGCGACTACGGTCCAAGCTTGGCGACGCGCACCGGGTGGAAACGGTGTGGGGCCGGGGTTACATGTGGAGCGAGACACCGAATGCCGACGAATGACCTGTGGGAGATCATCGGTCTGGCGTTGGCCTGCTCGTTACCGGTGGTGCTCGCCGGCGCGATCCTGATCCGGCTGGCGCGATCCTGGTCGTTGGCCATCAGCATGGTGGCACTGGTGCTCATCCCGACGGTGGCCACGTTCACGGGGGTGCTCGGCGCCAGCGGATTCATGCTCACCCAGACGCTTCGACGCCATCTTCGTGGTGCTCATCATCGTGTCCGTGGTGACCATCCCCGCCGCGGTCATGCTGGCCCGCTACCAGGCCCGCCGCACCGTATGGGAGCAGGACATCCGCGAGTCCGAGCAGGCCGCCGAGCAGTCCCGACGCCAGCTCGTCGCGTTCGTCAGCCATGACCTGCGCACGCCGTTGGCGGGCATCCGCGCGGTCGCCGAGGCGATCGGCGACGGCTTGGTCGCCGACGACGAGGTGCGCAGCCACGCCAAGCACATCGAGCAGGAGACGATCCGGCTGTCCGAGATGGTCGACGACCTGTTCGAGATGTCGAAGATCAACGCCGGCGCCATCCAGCCCGCCTTCGACAAGGTGGCGCTCGACGAGGTCGTCGACGACGTGCTCGCCGCGCACCGCATCGCCGCCGAGCGGTCGGGCGTCGCACTGCACGCCCATCTGCCGAGCACTCCGGTGCAGGTGATCGGCAGTGACCGCGCGCTGGTGCGCGTGTTGTCGAACCTGGTCGCCAACGCCATCGCCCACACCCCCGACGGCGGCTCGGTGGAGCTCGCGATCGGGGCCGACGAGAGCGGGGCGTGGGCGCGCGTCGACGACACCGGCGTTGGCATCGACGACGCCGATCTGGCCAGGGTGTTCGACATCGCCTACCGCGGGTCCAACGGTCGCGTGCCGCGCGCCGACTCGTCGCTGCCCAGCGGTTCCGGCCTCGGTCTTGCGATCGCCGCGGGCCTGGTGCACGCCCACCACGGCACGGTGTCGGCGTACAACCTCGCCTCCGGCGCCCGGTTCGAGGTGCGCCTGCCGCTGGCGGGCGAGGAGTAGAAATCTCCCGCCGAGTGGCCAGTCATCCGGCGTATGGCCGAAAACGGGGCAACAAGTGGCCGTTCGAGGATCAATCGGGCAATGAACCACTGAGGCGTTCGGCGGCAGCCAGGTAGTCCTCGATGAACTCGAGCACCACGTCGCGGGCCGGCTTGACCTTGTTCATCAACCCAACGCCCTGACCGACGAAGTACGTTGCCAGCGCCTGCGCCCCTGGATGCCCCTGCGTGGCGAGTGCGTCGACGCGGCGCAGCACCGGTTCGCACAGCATGGACTGCAGCGGCAGCGGAAGGGGTTGACGGCCGTCGGAATGCGGGAGCCACGCATCGGTCCAGTCGGACACCAGTTGGCGCGACGGCTTGCCCGTCCTGCCCGCCGACCGCACGGTGTCCCGCGACGTCGCGGCGAGCATCTTCTGCACCGTGTGCGGTGCGGTCTCGGCCTCCTCCGTGGTCAGCCAGACCGATCCCGTCCACGCGCCGTCGGCTCCCATCGCGACGGCGGCGGCCATCTGCCTGCCCGTGACGATGCCGCCCGCGGCCAGCACGGGCGTCGAGCTGCCGATCGCCGCCAACGCGTCCAGCACCTCAGGGATCAGCACCAGCGTGGTGACCTCGCCGCAGTGGCCGCCCGCCTCGGTGCCCTGCGCGACGATCAGGTCGACTCCGGCCGCGACCTGCTTGACGGCGTGCTCCTTGGCGCCCACCAGTGCGGCGACCGGGACGCCACGCTCGCGACCCGCGTCGATCATGTAATCCGGCGGCACGCCAAGCGCATTCGCGATCAGCTTGATGGGATGGCTCATCGCGACGTCGAGCAGGTCGTGCCCGGTGTCCCCGGTCAGCGCCGAACCACCGAGCCGCGGCGAATGCTCGGGTTCGATGTCGTGAGCGCTCAGCAGCGCGGCGACGAACTCCCGGTAGTCGGTGGGGATTCTGTCGACCAGCTGGGTGCGGGACAGGTTCTCGCCCTTGCCCTCGAACTTGGCGGGCACGATGATGTCGGCCCCGTACGGCTTGCCGTGCACGTGATCGTCGATCCAGGACAGCTCCCGATCCAGCTGCTCCGGGGTGTACGCCGTCGCGCCGAGCACCCCGAAACCGCCGGCGTTGGTGACGGCGGCGACGACGTCGCGGCAATGGCTGAACGCGAACAGCGGGAAGTCGATGCCGAACTGTTCACAGATGGCGGGTTTCACCCGACCAGTATCGCTACCCCCGCAGCGGGGCGAACGCGAAGTCCGCCAAGCCGTCGCGCCAGTCGATGGCGGCCCGGAATCCCAGCACGTCAGCCGCATTGGCGGGGTCGGCGACGATGTGGCGGACGTCGCCGCTGCGGTACTGACCGGTGACGACCGGGGCGGCGCCGTCGCGCACCTCGCCCAGCCGGGCCGCGACCTCCATGATCGACACCGGCCGCCCCGAGCACACGTTGAACGCCGCGAAGCCGTCGACGTCCGAGCCGACCGCAGCGACGTTGGCCGCCGCGACGTCATCGACGTGCACGAAGTCACGCATCTGCCCGCCATCCTCGAAAACCCTTGGCGGCTCGCCTCTTTCGATCGCCGACCGGAAGATCGCGGCAACCCCGGAATACGGGGTGTCGCGCGGCATGAACGGGCCGTAGACGTTGTGGTAGCGCAGGGCGACGGCCGAGCCACCCGTCGCCTCCGCCCACGCCAGCGCGTAGTGCTCCTGCGCGGCCTTGCTCGCCGCATACAGGCTGCGCGGCCGAAGCGGGGCGTCCTCGCTGACCAGCCGCCACTCGAGCGGTTCGCCGCCGACCGGGCAGCGGTGCTCGAAGACCCCCGCGTCGAGGTCGGTCCTGGTGCGCGGCAGCGGGTCGACGGCGGCGTGCACCGGACACTCGAAGCGGCCCTGGCCGTAGACGACCATCGACGACGCAAGCACCAGCCTGCGGCACCCCGCGGCGTACATCTCGGCGAGCAGCACGGTGGTGCCGTAGTCGTTGTGGCTGCCGTACGACGGCGCGTCGCTCGCGTCGACACCGGCACCCACCACTGCGGCCTGGTGGCACACCACGTCGACGCCGGGCAGCAGCGCCGCCAGACCGCGCGGCGTCGCGGACGTCGACCTCGAGCACGCCATCCGGCGGTACGGACGTCGCGCCGTGCGCGGCGGTGAGCATCGCGTCGACGGCGACCACCTCGTGACCCGCAGCGGTCAGCGCCGCGCACACCCGGGTGCCGATGAAGCCCGCGGCGCCCGTGACGAGAACCCTCACGGCAACTCGAAGGGCAGCGTCACGCCCGTGTGCGCCAGGCAGTGCTCGCACGTGCGCTCGACCGCCACCTGATCGATCGCCTCGTGCACCAGCTTCTTGAACGGAACCAGGTTCCTCTGGAACTCCGCGAACACGTCGACGGCCGTCACACCCTTGCCCGATTCGATGCCCGCGTCCAGGTCGGTGACCAATGCGATTGCCGCATAGCACATCTCGAGCTCACGGGCCAGCACCGCCTCAGGGTGCCCGGTCATGTTGACCAGCGTGAAGCCCTGACTCGCGAACCACTTGCTCTCGGCGCGGGTGGAGAACCGCGGTCCCTGGATCACCACCATCGTGCCGCCGTCGACGACCCCGGGCAGGTCCGTCGCCGCCGCCCGCAGCGACGGGCAGTACGGGTCGGCGAAACCCACGTGGATGCCGCCGGAGTCGAAGTAGGTGTCCGGCCTGGCGCTGGTGCGGTCGACGAGTTGATCGGGCACCACCATCGACCCAGGACCCAGTTCCGGCGTCAGGCTGCCGACCGCACAGGGCCCGAAGATCCTGCGGACCCCGAGCGCACGCAGCGCCCACATGTTGGCGCGGTAGGGCACCGTGTGCGGCGAGAACTCGTGATCGACGCCGTGGCGCGGCAGGAACGCCACCTCGTGCTCCCCGACCGTGCCGACGGTGATCGCTGCGCTGGGTGTGCCGTACGGAGTGTCCAGGCTGACGCTGCGCGCATCGGGACCGAAGAACGAGTAGAAGCCGCTGCCGCCGATGACTCCGAGCATCAGTCCATTGTCCGGTACGCGTGTACGCCGACCACTCACAGCCCGCTGTGTTTGACTCGCGCGATGGGAGCTCCCGACGCGTCCATCGGCGTGCGGATCGCCGTCGCGGCGCCGCTCGGCGTGGTCGCCGCCATGGTGATGGGTTTCACGATCGGTTGGCCGCCTGCACCGGCCACGGGCTGGATCGTCGGGGCCGTCGTCTATCTGACGTGGACCTGGCTGATCGTCGGGCGCCTGGACGCGCACGGCACCCGCGCGCATGCGACGAGGTACGGGGACGACGACTCGACGCCGTGGATCCTCGACGTCACCCTCCTGGTGGCCAGCGTCGCGAGCCTGGGCGGAGTCGGGTACCTCCTCGTTGCGGGATCGGTCGGCGGCGACGTCGGGGCGGCCGTCGTCGGGGCGCTCAGCGTGGTGGCGGCGTGGCTCACCGTGCACACCGTCTACATGCTGAGATACGCCCGACTGTTCTACGGTGGCGACGAGCCCGGCGGCATCGACTTCCACGAGGGCGACGACTACCGACCCGACTATGGTGATTTCGCGTACCTGGCCTTCACGCTAGGCATGACGTATCAGGTGTCCGACACCGATCTGGTCGAACGCCCGGTGCGGATGGCGGCGCTGCGCCACGCCCTGCTGTCGTTCCTCCTCGGCGCCGTCATCCTGGCCATCACCATCAACCTGGTGGCCAGCCTGCTCGGCGTCAGGCACTGAACCATCGCGTGCGACGATGACCGCATGGCCAGTTTCGCGCAGTGGGTGGAGGGCGCCCGCCCACGCACGCTGCCGAACGCCGTTGCGCCGGTCATCGCGGGCACCGGCGCGGCGGCCTGGCTGGATGCCGTCGTGTGGTGGAAGGCCTTGCTGGCGCTGGTGGTATCACTGGCGCTGATCATCGGCGTGAACTACGCCAACGACTACTCCGACGGCATCAGGGGCACCGACGACGTGCGGGCAGGTCCGCTGCGGCTGGTCGGATCGCGGCTTGCGACGCCGCGCGCCGTGCTGACCGCCGCCGTCACGAGCCTTGCCATCGGCGCAACGGCCGGACTGGCGCTGGCCATCGTGAGCCAACCATGGTTGATCGCGGTCGGCGCCGCGTGTATCGCCGGCGCATGGCTCTACACCGGAGGCTCCAAGCCGTATGGTTACTCGGGGCTCGGCGAGGTCGCCGTGTTCGTGTTCTTCGGGCTCGTCGCAGTGCTCGGCACGCAGTACACCCAGGCATTGCGGATCGACTGGGTCGGCGCCGCGCTCGCGGTCGGCACGGGCGCCCTGTCCTCGGCGGTGTTGGTGGCCAACAACCTTCGCGACATTCCGACCGACGCGGAATCCGGCAAGATCACCCTTGCCGTGCGGCTGGGCGATGCCCGCACCCGCCTGCTGTATCAGGCGCTGCTCGCGCTGACCTTCGTCTTGACCCTGGTGTTGATCCTGGCGACGCCGTGGTGCGCCGTCGGCCTGGTGGCCGCACCGTTGGCGGTGCGGGCCGCGCGGCCGGTGCGCACCGGTGGCGGCGGCAGGGAGCTCATTCCCGTGCTGCGCGACACCGGGCTGACGATGCTGGTCTGGTCGATCACCGTGGCACTGGCGCTGGCCTTCGGCTAGGCGCGGAGCGCGTCGAGCAATCGGTCGAGGTCGTCGTCGGTGTTGTACAGATGGAAGCCGACCCGCACCGCGCCTGCACGCACGGACGCCCGGATGCCCGCACGCGCAAGCGCGTCCGCCCCGTCCTCGATCGACAACGAGACGATCGCCGAATCACTCGGCGGCAGTTCGAGTTCCGTGCGCAGACGATTGGCCAGCCCCAGGCAATGCGACTCGACGGCGTCGCCGTCGAGCGACGCCAGCCACGGCAACGTCAGACCCGACCCAAGGACGCCGAACCACGCGGGCGACGTGTCGAAGCGGCGTGCATCGGCCGCCAGTCGCAACGGCAGACCGTAGATCGTCGACCACGGCGCCTCGCCCGCATACCAGTTGGCCGCATGCGGTGTCATCAGTCGAGAGATCCTGTCGCTCAATGACATCCAGGCCGTCCCCCGCGGCGCGAGCAGCCACTTGTAGACTGCTGCGGCGGTGACGTCGACCCAGCCGAGATCCAGCCGCTTCCACCCCACCGCCTGCGTCACGTCGATCACCGTCATGGTGTCGGTGCCGGCCAGACCGGCGCGCAGTGCGTCGACGTCGAGCACCCGGCCGTTGGCCGACTGCACCAGGCTCGCAGTCACCACGTCGTAGTCGCCTGCCGTCGCGACGAGCGCGTCGGGCGTCAGCTCGGTGAGCGAGACGCCGCGCCCAGCCTGCGCGGCGAAGGGAAAAGTGGTGCTGGTGAACTCGCCTGACAGCGTCGCAACCCGTGCGCCGTCGGGAATGGCGGTGGCCACCAGACCGAGCATGGCCGACACGCTGCCGCCCATCGCCACCGAGTCCGACGGCACCCCCACCAACGACGCGTACGCCGCCCGCGCACGACGCACCGGCTCGTCGAACGCGGGGACGTCCATGGTGCCCGCTTGCCACGCAGCGATGCAGCCGCTGAGTTCATCGATCAGGAACGTCGGCGGCAGTCCGTAGGTCGGCGAATTCAGAAACCCCGCCGCCCCGGTGAATTCCGCCCCGAACGAATGTCTAAGCTCGCCCGTCATGCTTTCGTCATTCCGGCGGCGACTCTTCGCCACGCAACCGCGCGCGAAGTTGCTCGCGGTCGGTGCGGCGCCTCTCGTCGAACACGGCGATACTCGCCGTCGCCTTCCTGCGGAGTGGGGCGAACACCCAGATGCCCAGCGGCAAAGCCACCACGAGGGCGAACAGCAGTGCCACGACCAGCGGGAACTCGGCAATTCCTACGAGATGCGCCGCGCTGAAGATGGCCACGGTCAGGACGGCCACCAACAAGAGGCGGGCAACTGCGTACGCCGCCACGTCCATCAGCATGCGCGCGCCGGGCCGCCCGGTCACATCCCGACCCGCTTCGCTCCTGCCCTCGGCGTCAGCCACGGCCCGAGCCTACCGACGACGCGTATATTCGGAACAAGGAGGTTTTTGCGTGCAGTATCTGCTCCTCATCGTCATCCTCGCCGGTCTGGCCTACACGACCTGGCGGCTGGTGCGTGCCATGGCCGATCGTCCGAAGTCCCGGACGATCGGGCCCGACGATGATCCGGACTTCCTCCGTCGGCTCGGTCACGGGGATCCCGACGTTCGCTGACCCGCATCAGCGGGTCGCCGGAAATCCGTTCGCCACCAACGCGGCGAGCTCGATCAAGGCGTCGCGGGTTTCGGGCTTGAGCCGGTCGAGGCTGATCTCGGCGCCCTCCTCCAGATGTGAGTCGAACGGCACCCGTTGCACCGCGCGGCACCGCCGGGAGAAGTGGTCCTCCACCTTGCGCATGTCGACCTTGCCCGACCGCGGCCGTACCGCGTTGATCACCGCGATCGAATTCTGCACCAGCTGCTGATAGCCGTGGGCGTCCAACCAGTCCAGGGTGGCCGACGCGCTGCGGGCCCCGTCCACCGAACCCGAACTGATCACGATCAGCACGTCGGCCTTGCTCAGCACCGCCGACATCGCCGAGTGCAGCATGCCCGTGCCGCAGTCGGTGAGCACCAGGCTGTAGAAGCGTTCGAGCACTTCGAGCGTGCGCGCATAGTCGTCTGAGCTGAACGCCTCCGAAACGGCGGGGTCGCTTTCCGAGGCCAGCACCTCGAGCCGGCTCGGCCCCTGCGACGTGTAACTCCTTACGTCGCTGTAGCTTTCGATGCCCTCGGCATCGCGCAGCAGGTGCCGAACCGTCGACGGCGTCTCCAGCGGCACCTTCTGGCTCAGCGTGCCGCGGTCCGGGTTGGCGTCGACGGCGATGACCCGGTCGCCGCGGATCGAGGCGAACGTGGCGCCAAGCGTGGCGGTGATGGTGGTCTTGCCGACCCCGCCCTTCAACGACAACAGCGCGATCCGGTAGCAGCCCCGCAACGGCCGGTCGACCTGAGCGGTCAGGCTCTTGCGATGGATCGCCTTGGGGCCCTCGCCGAGGTTGATCAGCGTGCCCGACGCCAGGTACACCCAGCGCCGCCAGCCGCCCGACGGCTTGCGCTTGGGTTGGCCCAGCAGCGCCACGGTGGACAGGTCCAGGTACGGCTGCGGCTCGGCGACGTCCGTATCCGCTATCGGGGTCGCGCTCACCTGGTCGGCGGCGATCGCGGCGACCGGCATGCCGTTGGGCGGGGTCGGCGCGGTCCACTCGGGCGGAGGCGTCTCCGCTGGATCACTGAAGCGTTGTTGCGATCTGAATCCTGGCGGCTGATCGGCCGCCGGCTGGCCCGACGCAGAAGTCAAGATCAGCCCACCCCTGCATAGGAGTGCAACCCGGTGGTCACCAGGTTGATGAAGAACAGGTTGAAGACCATCGCCACGAACCCCGCCACGTTGATCCACGCGGCCTTGCGATCCCGCCAGCCGGCGGTCGAACGGGCGTGCAGGTAGGCGGCGTAGATCACCCATGCGATGAACGCCACCGTCTCCTTCGGATCCCAACCCCAGTAGCGGCCCCACGCCTCCTCGGCCCAGATGGCCCCGAAGATCACCCCGAAGCCGAACACCGGAAACGCAAAGATCGTGGAGCGGTACGCGATGCGGTCCAGCGTCTGCGCGTCGGGTAGCCGCGCCAGGACCCTGGCCATGGTGCCCTCGCGGTCCGGCGCGCCCAGCGGAGACATCTTGGCGAGGAACAGGATGCTGGCCACGCCCGCGACCAGGAACACACCTGAGCCCAGACTCACGACGGAGACGTGGATCGGCAGCCAGTAGGACTGAAGGGCAGGCATGACCGGTGCGGCGTTGGCGTACAGCCAGTGGCCCGACACCGTCAGCAGGATCAGAACCGGCAACAACACGAACGCCCACAGCGTCCGGTACTGCGGGCGGCGCAGCATCAGCGCCGCGGCAACCAGACCGCAGAAGCAGGTCAGGTTGATGAACTCGTACATGTTGCCCCATGGCACCCGCATGGTGGCGAACCCACGCAGCACGATGCACACGCCAAGCATGGCGATCCCGACGTACACCAGCGCCAGACCGGACCGCCCGATGCGTTCGTCGACCGGTCGCTTCGGAATGTCGACCACCCGGCCCGGCGTATCGGCGTTGGCCACGGCGCCTGCGGCGACCAGCTCCCGATCCTCGACGCGACGGCCGCGGGCATAGGCGAGTTCGACGGCGAGCAGGAGCAGCGCAACCACCAGAACGACGACCGACGAGGTGAACGCCCAGTCGGAGTACCGGGACAACCCGATGTCGATGTGATCGTTGTTCATCCGCGATCCCGCTTCGCTTCTCGCTCGTACGTCATGGCACTTCTTCTCCCGTTGGCGGATCCCGGCCTTCCAACAACCGCCCGGTGATCCGCTCGAACTCGTCGCCCCAGCCGGAGTTGTCGGTGCGGGCGAGGCCACCCAGCTCGACGCTAACCGTACCCGGCCCCGCGGGCGCGATACGAACCCAGATGCGGCGCCGCCGCACCACCAACGACACCAGCAGCCCTGCCATCATCGTCATCGCCGACACCAGAACCCACACCTGTGCGGGGTCGTGCGACACCTGGAGGTTGATGAACGGCACGGCGCCGTCGAACCGGATCACGGTGCCGTCGTTGAGCCGGGTCGACTCGCCCGCCTTCAGGTTCACCCTGGCCTGCTTGTTGAGCCGCTTCTGTTCGATGAGGCTCGAGTCGAGGGTGAACAGCGATTGTGGTCGGCCGGTGTCCAGGCCCGTGTCCCCGCGGTAGATGTCGATCGCGACGGCGGGATCGTTGAGTGCAGGGAAGCTCGACGAGAGCAGCTTGCCGTCCAGTTGCTCCGTCGGGGCGAACAACCCCTGCACGGCGATCTGATTCTTGCGGCGCTGGCCTGCGTCCGGGTAGGTGCCGCCGGGCGGATCGACCCGGATCACGCCGGACGACAGCAGGGTCAACGGATCGTCGGGCCGCCACTGCACGGTCTGGGTGCGGGTCTGGCCGTCGGGAAAGGTCACGGTGAACGTCGGGGCGTAACCGTGGCCCTGCAGATAGATCCGGTCGCCGCCGAGCCGCAACGGATGGTTGACCTCGAGCCGGTAGTGCCGCCAGGTGTCGCTGTTCAGATCGGCGCCCGCCTGATAGTCGACGTTGGCGGCGAAGCTCAGCGCCTGACCGGACGGCAGGTAGTTGGTGTCGAAGTCGTTGACCCGCAGGCAGATCGGGTGCAGCGACGTTCCGTCGACCGTGTTGCCCGCGCGGAACGAGTCGAACGCGGCCGGTGACGCGGAGCAGAACCCTGGGCCGCCGTTGGCGATCACGATGACGTTGCCCTCGTAGCCGAACAGCTTGCCCGCGGCCACCGCGACCAGCAGGGCCAGTAGCGAGAAGTGGAAGACGATGTTGCCGAACTCGCGGAAATAGCCCTTCTCCGCGGATATCTCGACGACGTCGCCGTCGCGGCGGGTGACGCGACGAAACCCCCGTAGCCGCTGCGTGACGTCGGTGGCGACGGCGTCGACTTCACCGGGGACCTCGGCGTCGTGATGCTTCGGCAGGCGGGCCAGGTTGCGCGGCGCCGCAACGGGCTTCGCCCGCAGGCTGCGGACGTGTTCGAGCAGCCTCGGCGTGAGGCAACCGACCAGCGAGATGAACAGCAGCACGTAGATCGAGGTGAACCAGAAACTGGAGAACACGTTGAAGGCCTGCAGCCGATCCAGCCATGGTCCGATCAGGGTGTGCTGGGCGATGTATTGCTCGACCTTGGCCTCGTTCAGACTGCGCTGCGGCAGGAGCGCACCGGGGATCGCGCCAAGCGCCAGCAGAAACAGCAGCACCAGCGCCGTGCCCATCGAGGTCAGCGTGCGCCAAGTGTTGCGTACCAGCGCGAGCAGTCGCAAAAGTGCCCCGACACGCCGCGTTTGGGGCACTTTTGTGTCTGCTCGCGTGGAGGTCATATGGGCAGCCGCATGTCGCTGACGAACGCGTCGCGCACCCAGGAGATGAAGTCGGCCCACAATCCGGTCACCAGCGCGATGCCGACCAGGATCAGCAGCACGCCGCCGAAGATCTGGATCGCCCTGGTGTGACGGCGCAGCCAGCCCAGTCCCTGCACGGCGCGCGCGGACCCGAAGGCCAACAGCACGAACGGGATTCCGAGGCCGAGGCAGTAGGCCACGACGAGCGCGACGCCCCGTGACACTCCCGTGCCGTCGGTCGCCGACGCCACCGCGATCACCCCGGTCAACGTGGGGCCGAGACACGGTGTCCAGCCCAGCGCGAAGACCGCGCCGAGCAGTGGCGCGCCGCCGATCGTGGACAGCTGCCGCGGCGTGAACCGCGCCTCACGCTGCAGCGCAGGGATGAAGCCGACGAAGACCAGCCCCATGAGGATCGTCACGACTCCGCCGATGCGTTGCAGCAGAAGCTGATTGACTAGCAAGGTGGTGGTCAGCCCGAGCACCGCGACGGTGCCGAGCACGAACACCACGGTGAACCCCGCCACGAACAGCCCGGCGGCGCCCGCCACCCGGAGCCGGGCCGTGCGGACCGCAACGCCTGCGGTCTGATCCTCCTCGACGCCGACGACCGCCGCCAGGTAGCTCAGGTAGCCGGGCACCAGCGGCACCACGCACGGCGAGGCGAACGACACCAGCCCCGCGAGGGCGCTGACCGCCAGCGCCAGCGCCAACGGCCCGGCCGACATCAGCTGGTCGACCTCGTTGAGCGTCACTTCGGGGATGGGCGTCATCGCTCGCTGATCATTTCTCGGATCATTACTCTGAGGCCAGCCGTTCCACCACCGGCTGCAGGTCCACGGCGAGCAACTCCCGCAGGAACACCGCGGCAACGCGGTGCTTGCGGTCCAGTACCACCGTCGACGGGATGACGGTGGTGGGGTACTTGCCTCCGAACGCGAGCATGGTGCGCATCGCAGGGTCGTAGATGGACGGGAACCCGACCTTGCGGTCGACGACGAAATCGACTGCGGCGTCGCGGTTGTTGTCCCGCACGTCGATACCGAGGAACGCCACCCCCCTGGCCTTGGTCGCGTCGTACACCTTCTGCAGCTCGGTGATCTCGGACCGGCACGGGCCGCACCACTGGCCCCACACGTTGATGACGACGACCTTGCCCGCGAGGTCGTCGAGGGAGATGGTCTTGGCCGGGTCGGTCAACTCCGGTCCGGAGATCGGTCCCGGGCGGCCGCGACGGTCGGGCGGGTCGTAGAAGATGTCGGTCCTTCCACCGGGAGCGACGAACTCGAAGGTGCCACCCTGGGCGACGGCGTCGTCACCGGTGGCGCATCCCGTCAGCAGCATCGCCACCGCCACGATCGACATCACCAGCCATCTCACGCCCCGCCGTCCCTCACTACAGGCCCCACGGCTCCGAATAGCCCCAGCGCACGAGCTTGTCGTCCGTGAACGTGAAGGAGGTGAGCGACGCGAGGTTGCACAACCTGCTGTGCGGCAACGGAAGATGGTGCAGCTGCCGGTCCGTCATCGACCGGCGCAGCGTCTCGACGGGCAGCTGATGGCTGACGCAGACGGCCTGGTGGCCTGCCGCACGGATGCGGGCCCGGTCCAGCGCCGCCCGCATCCGCGCCGCGACCTCGACATAGGGCTCACCCCACGACGGTGTGCGAGGGTTCCGCAGCAGTGGCCAGTTCCTCGGATCGCGCAACGCCCCGTCGCCCGGTGACACCCTCTCGCCCTCGAAGTGGTTCCACGACTCGATGAGGTCGTCGTCGGTGTCGATGCTCAGGCCGTGCGCCGCCGCGATCGGCTCCGCCGTCTCCTGCGCCCGCTCCAGCGGTGAGGCCACCACGTAGACGATGTCGTGGTGCGCCAACCAATCGGCGCACGCCTGCGCCTGCACCCGGCCCCGTTCCGAGAGGTGAAAATCCGCCAGTCGTCCGTAGAGCACCTTGTCCGGGTTGTGCACCTCGCCGTGCCGCATGACGTGCACCGTCGTCGTCACAGACGAACTCTGGGTCATGCAGGCCTCTCGGCCTCGGCGGCTGCGCGCGCGGCGGCGGGAAGGGCGGAGGCGATGCGGTCGAACGCATCATCGTCGAGTGCTGCCGAGACGAACCACGCCTCGAACGCGCTGCATGGGGGATAGACGCCGGCGGCGAGCAGCGAGTGGAAGAACGGCGGGAAGCGCCACGTGTCGGTGGCCTTCGCCGAGGCGAAGTCGGTCACCTGATCGTCGGAGAAGAAAACGCTGAACATGTTCGCTGCCCGTGAAACGCGATGTGCCACACCGACATCGGCGAGCGCTTCGGACAACAGACCGGAGAGCCGGTCGGCGTTGGCGTTCAACTTGGCGTAGACCGCGTCGTCGGCGGCGCGCAGCGTGGCCAGCCCGGCCGCCATCGCCACGGGGTTACCCGAGAGCGTGCCCGCCTGATACACCGGCCCCAACGGGGCCAGCCGGTCCATCACCTCGGCCCGGCCTCCGAACGCTGCCGCGGGCAGGCCCCCACTCATCACCTTGCCGAACGTGAAGAGGTCGGCCTCGACGGGATCGACCCCGTACCAGCCGGCGCGGCTGACCCGGAAGCCCGTCATCACCTCGTCGAGGATCAGCAGGGCGCCGTGCTCGGCGGTGATGCGTCGCAGTGCGGCGTTGTAGCCGGGCAGCGGCGGTACGGCACCCATGTTGCCGGGGCTGGCCTCGGTTATGACGCAGGCGATCTCGTCACCGAAGGCGGCGAAGGCCTCCTCGACCGCGGCGACGTCGTTGTACGGCAACACGATGGTGTCGGCGGCGGTGGCGCCCGTGACGCCGGGGGTGGATGGCAGCCCCAGCGTCGCCACCCCGGAACCTGCGTCGGCCAGCAACGCGTCGACATGGCCGTGGTAACAGCCCGAGAACTTGATCATCTTCGCGCGGCCGGTGAACCCGCGGGCCAGGCGCACCGCGCTCATGGTCGCCTCGGTGCCGGAGTTGACCATCCGCACCTTCTCGACGGCTCCCACCCGACCGATGATCTCGCGGGCCAGGTCCGTCTCCGCCGGGGTCGGCGCACCGAACGACAGCCCGTCGGCCGCGACCCGCTGGACGGCCTCGACGACCGCGGGGTGCGCGTGGCCGAGGATCATCGGTCCCCAGGAACAGACCAGATCGACGTACCGGTTGCCGTCCGCGTCGGTGAGCCAGTAGCCGTTGGCCCTCGTGATGAACCGCGGTGTGCCGCCAACGGCCGCGAATGCCCGTACCGGTGAGTTCACCCCGCCTGGGATGACCGCGGCCGCTTCAGCGAACAGCCGCGCGGAAGCCTCGGTGCCCTTGATACCCGGCACCGTCTGGTCAGCACGCATGGCCCCAGTGTCCCAGTCGATGCCCGAGCGTCAACTACAGGGTGTAGTGGGGCCGTGCCCGGACGTCGGCCAGGATGGGTCCCTTGGCGACCGTGGTGTACGGCACCTCGACGGGAAAGTCGTCGGCCAACGACCGGACCTCGGTCGACCGGATGATGGTGGCCAGCGCGAGGGTCGTCTCCAGCCTCGCGAAGTGTTCACCGATGCACGACCGTGATCCGGCCGCGAACGGGACGAACTGCCACCGGTCGCGCGCCGCGGACGCCTCGGGGCCGAACCGGTCTGGATCGAACGCCAGCGGGTCGTTCCACAGCGCCGGGTCCCGGTGCACGGCATGGATCCCGACGGCGACCACGCTGCCCGCCGCGACGCGGTAGCCGTCCACCGCGATGTCGCACAGCGCCAGGCGCCCGACCCCTGCCGCAGGCGGGCACAACCGCAGCGCCTCGTTGAGGACCTGCACGGTATATCCCAGCCGGGGCACGTCGTCGGGGGTCAGCTCCCGATCACCGATCTCGGCCACCTCGGCGGCGACGCGGTCCTGCACGTCCGGATGACGGCCCAGTGCCCACAGGGCGTAGGTCAGCGCGGTTGCGGTGGTGTCGTGCCCGGCCAGCATGAAGATCAGCATGTCGTTGCAGATGGCGTCGTCGGACAGGGTGTCGCCGGTCTCCGGATCGGTTGCGGCGATCAAGGCGTGAACCAGAGGTGCGTCGCGGGTGGGGTCGGCACGGCACGCCTGCAGGATGTCGTCGGCCAGCCGCCGCATCGTCGCGACCGCGGCGCGGGCCCGGGCGCGGGCAGGGGTGGGCAACCACTGGGGTGCGCGCACCGGCCGCAGCGCGCGATCGGCGGCGTAGGACGACGCGACGTGCATCGGTTCGGCGATCGCATCCGCGCGCTCGTTCAGATCGAGTCCGAGCACCGAACGGCCGAGCGAACGCATGGTCACTCGGCGGCACTCGAGGTCGAGGTCGATGTCACCACCGTCGCGCCAGCCGTCGACGGCGGACTGCGCCGCCCGGGACATGTGGCCACCGAAGCTGCGGACGTTCTGGCTGGTGAACACCGGCTGGAGGGCGCGCTTGCGGGGCCGCCACGGCTCGTTGGGTAGGACGAAGAGGCTGTCGCCCGCCAGGTTCCGCACTTCGTCGTGGACCATGCACCGCTCGGCCAACGCGTCCTTGCGGCCGAGGACGTCGCGGATGCCGTTCGGCGAGGTCACCAACACCAGGGGCGGCACCAGCCAGCTGGGACCGAGCTCGATCCGGGTCACCGGGCCGCCGACGTCGCGCAGCAATTCTCCCCCGGCGTGAAAGACCCGCACCGCTTTCAGCAACTGTCGATAGGGCAGCGGATTCTTGGGCGCCAGGGGCAACGCCCCGACGCCGGGCGTGCCGGTTGTCGCGACCGCCGCACCGAGCGGTTCGTAGCGTGTGGACGGATCGAGGATGTGCCTGCTCCCTTTCAGATGGACGGTCGGGCGTTCGGGCGTCAGGTAGCCGGCCTGAGCGCGAAGACGGGGTGATCCGCGTCGTCGGGCAACTGCTGCCAGTAACCTTCGACGACCTTCCCCGCCAGCGGCCGGTACACGGCCAGTACCGGGGCGCGCTTCGCGACCGGAACCTCGGCGGCCACGTAGCGGACCTTGCCCACCTGCACGTTCGGGTCGGCGCGCACGTTGCGCACCCAGTCCGACTCGCCCCTCGTTGATACCAGGTACTTGATGCCGTCGACCTCGGGCACGACGACGGGGACGTGCTGAGGCCGCTTGCTGCCGCGGGCGGTGACCGTGAGCGTCTGGCTGCCACCGATCCCAAATGCCATTGCGATCTTGTTGAAGACCTTTGCGGTGAACCACGGGGGCTTGAGGTATGCCATGAACCAAGAGTTTGATGGGCAGCATGCAGTTGCCGCAATGGGTGGCCCGGTTCAACCGGCACGTGACCAATCCCGTGCAGCGACTCTGGGCAGGCTGGGTGCCTGCGATGGGCATCCTCGAGCACGTCGGTCGCAAATCTGGCAAGCCCTACCGAACCCCGCTCAACGTCTTCACCACCGATGAGGGCATCGCGGTCCTGCTCACCTACGGACCCGACCGCGACTGGTTGAAGAACGTCGTCGCGGCCGACCGTGCGCGGCTCAAGCGGTACGGCAAGACCGTCGGCATCGAGCAGCCCCGCGTGGTGTCGAAGGCCGAGGCGGCCACCCATGTGACCGGGTTCTGGAAGCCGATCTTCGCGCGCCTACCGTTCGATGACGCCGTTCTGTTCCGCAGCGTCGGGTGATGCGGTTCGCCGGTCGGCGCACGCAGTTCAACCCCTTGGAATTGCCCGCCTCTCGGAGGCGGTACCGGTGTGGCGCTCGTGGCGTTGCTACTCCGCGCGCCAGCGCAGCGGCTCACCCTCGCCCGTCGTCATCACGCTCCCGGGCATCACCCGGAGCCGGTAGGGCGTCAACCGAAGCGCCGCGAACCGCTCGGAAGTGGGTCCATCGCTCCACATCGGGATGATGAGCGGGTCGTAGCCGACCGGCGCGGGGCCCTCGGCGAATTTCTGCCACACGGCGGTGCGGGTGTCGTCGTCGGTGTACAGCTGCGCCTGGCAGTCGGCGCTGCAGGTGTCATGAGAGGTGGTCCAGTAGCTCACCGACACCGCGGGATGCACGTGCAGATGTTCCCGCTTGATCGGCGTCGGCACGATCGCCACCCAGCCAATCAGATCGCTGCCGTCCCATTCCCAGATCGGGTGCAGAATGCGGCTGCGTGGCCGTCCGTCGGCGTCGACGGTGGCCACCGAGGCCCACACGATCGAGTGGGCCATGTCGCGGAAGGCCGGGGCGATCTGGGCAAGCGGCGTCATGCCTGCTCACCCTAGGCGCCTGCCGACGTCAGCTCTCGTTGTTCGTGACGTCGGAGAACTTCGGGTTGCCGTCGTCGTCGAGCCACTCGTTGACCGCCGTGCCTGCCACCGCGCCATCGGTGCCGGGCATCGTGACCGTCGGGCGGTCCTCTTCGTACGCGTCCTTCATCTTCTTCGCCTCTGCCCTGTGCTCGTCGGTGACTTCGGGCTTCTCGGTGAGGTGCTGTTCGTCAGTTGCCATGCCCCATGGGCTGCCCGAATGTGTGACCTACGAAACAGTGGCCGCCCAGACCGGTGCGGCGCCAAGCACGGTAGGCAGGCTGGGCAGGAAGTGCCTGGTGGCAAAGGCCCGGATGTCGTCGGCGGTGTCCAGCGGTTGAGCGCTTGGCAGAAGCAGCACCATCGCCGCATAGCGCAGGATGGTGTCGGCGAGGTCATTCACGGCCCGTTCCCCGATTCGTTCGGCGAACCCGCTCGGAAAGATCACCAGCAAGGCCTCGGCCATCCGCTCGGTCACGATGCCGTAGTGGCGGTGACTCAACTCCAGCGCCAGGGCGGGTTCGTCCCTGATCATCTGGTTCAGCACCCGGTGCCGCCGGAATCGCAGGATGGACGCGGTGAACGCCTCGACGTAGTAATTCGATTGCGGCCCTGCGCTCTTCAATTCCTCGGCGATGTCGGCGAACAACGCCGCATTCTCCCGGTCGATGACCGCCGCCATCAGGTCGTCGCGGTTGGCGAAGCGCCGGTAGATCGTGGTGCGACTGACGCCCGCGCGGCGAGCCACGTCGTCGAGGGACACCCGCCGAACGCCATGCCGCTCGAACTCGGTCAGCGCAGCGTCGAGAATGACCTCCGTGGTGCTCATCTGGCTGCGCCCGGATCACACACGCTCGAAGCCCCCCCAGGCGAATGTGTTGTAGCGCAACCGCATCGGCAACCGATCCCAGAGCCAGTTCACCGCCCGCGTCCGCCACGGCGCGGCGAAGGCCTGGTACGCCCGCTCCCGACGATGACTCCACGGCAGGCCAAGCAGATCACGGGCCCTCGGCGGCAGGCCACCCGTGGTGAGGAACGCGGCAGCGGGGTTGAATACCGGGGTCAGAAGCCGCCACACCAAGGGAGACAAGCCCTTCGGACGCGGGAAGCCCTTGGTGACGTAACCGACGCCGTACCTGGCGGTGGGGTGCGCGACGACGATCTCGTCCATCATCGGGTCCCAATACCGTTGAAACCCCGCATAATCGGCAGGCATCGGCCGCTCACTGACACCATACCGCCGGTACCACGTCTTGGATTCCAGGTAGATCCGTTGCTTCTCGGCCTCGGTCAGGCGTTTGACGAACGTGTCGGCGAAGTACAGCACCTGCTCGACGAACGTCGCATGTGCCCAGTAATACGTCTCCGGATCGAGCGCGTGATCCTGGCCGACGTGTCCGCGAAGAACACCGAGTGGTCCAGCACGCCCTGGCCGAGTTCGGCGAGCATGTTCTGCAACACGGCCGGGCGCGGTCCGATCAGATACATCCGGTTGTCACCGAAGTACCGCCAGACCAGCGATTCCGGCCCAAGGGGCAGCGCGTCCCCGTGCTGCTGATCTTCGGCGACTTCGGCCATGTGAAGCAGTGTTACAAATTTCGCACTCTGTACCAAATAGATGTGCTCGGGATCACTGAACGCGGCGCAAGCGCGCGACGCCAAGCACCAGCAACACGCCCGCGACCGTGAGCAGCAACAGGGACAACGTGATCAACGACGGGTCGTACACGGTCGACGTCTTGGACGGTTCGCCGGATATCACCGGGGCGACGTCGGCCGTCGAATCGGCCGCCAACCAGCTCAGCACGCAGCCGATCATGGCCACTGCGGCCAGCGCCAGTTCGATCGTGGCGCGAAGTCGGTTCGTCACGCCGTTCGCCCGTCCACCACCGCGTTCAGTGCGGCCCGCAGTTCCCGGTGCCGTCGCGCCCACGCCTGTGCGGTGCGGTCGCTGGAGAGCCGGACGCCGATCCCCGTGCGCCCCCGCGGCACGCCCGTCAGCTCGCCCAGTGCCCGCGCCGACTGCCATTTGGGCGCCTCCTTGCCCTCGGCCTCTGGATAGATCTTGAGGATCTCCTCGACGCGGATGGTCTCGGCGCCCTGGCGCAGATACTCCGGGGTGAGTTCGACCGACGTGTGGATGCGGCCAGCCTTGATCTGGATGGACAGGAAGCCGGTGACGAGCACGAGGAAGATGCCGGGCACCACGGGCTGGAAGCCGTAGCCGCTCGAGATCTGGATGAGCGCCATGGCGATCCCGGCCGCCGGGCCTGCCAGCACCCACAGCCACGTCGCACCCGACTCCCGGAACAGCACCTCGACCTCCGGCGCCGCGGCCGCGCTCACTCGACCGCCTCGAACCATTCCTGGGCCGTGCCACGCTGGATCAGCACCGAACCCGTGATCATCAGAGCCATGATCGCGGCGACGAAGATGATGCCCAGTATCGACGAGCCGAACAGCAGCAGCACCGCGAGGAACGCAACGGACGCCATGGCAAGGCCAACGCCTGCGCTCGCGAAGCGCATCTGTCCCTTGCGCGCCCGTCCCGCCAGGTACCCGTGGCCGAGTCCGACGACGACCAGCACACCCCCGGCCAAGCGGAAGAACAGCGGGGTGTTCGCCGACGATTGGGTCGCCATGAGCAGGCCGAGGGCTGCGGTGAGAACGGCCGCCACGAGCCAGCACCAGAAGGCAGCGTCAACGATGCGGGGCCGGTTCGACGGCACTGGTGACGTGGCTGACATGGTCGGGCCAGCCTACTGGACCGGTCCCTGGATGCTTGGTCCGTGCCAGGCCGTCATTTGGTGAAGAAGACGTGCGCGTCCTTGCGGTGCAGCAGGTACACGCCGCCACCGATCAACACCGAGCCGATGATCGCGGTCGCCGCGTACACCAACGCGGCCACATCGGAGCGGTGGGCGGTGAACAGGCTGGTGGCGACGTACACCACCGTGGTGGCGCCGCCGCCGGTGAGCAGTGTGCGCGTCCAGCGGTAACCGTGCCGCATCAGGATCAGAAACGTCAGCACCACCGCCGCCAGGATCGCGACGAACAACCCCGAAATCGCGTATACGAACCAGGATTGCGCCTTCGCCGGGCCCGCCACCATGTCGACGACCTGACCGGTCACCATCAGCGGCAGTGCGCTGACCCAGAGCCAGAATCCCGTCGCGACGTCTTCGGGCAAGCCACCGGGCGAGCCGCCAGTTGGTTCGCTCACGCCAGCCATGCGGCGGCGTCGGCCGCCCAGTACGTCATTACGATGTCGGCCCCCGCCCGCCGGATACCGGTCAGCGTCTCCAACGCGACGGTGCGCAGGTCGATCCAACCATTCACCGCAGCCGCGCTGATCATCGAATACTCGCCGGACACTTGATAAGCGGCGACGGGCATGGGCGACATGTCGGCCGCCGCGCGGACCACGTCGAGGTAGGCCATGGCGGGTTTGACCATCACGATGTCGGCGCCCTCCTCGATGTCCAACTCGACCTCGTGCAGCGCCTCGCGGGCATTGCCCGGCTCCTGCTGATATGTGCGCCGGTCACCCTGCAGGCTCGACGCGACCGCTTCCCGGAAGGGTCCGTAAAAGCCCGACGCGAACTTCGCGGCATACGCCAGGACGAGCACGTCGGTGTGACCCGCCCCGTCGAGGCCGTCCCGGATGGCCGCAACCTGGCCATCCATCATCCCGCTAGGGCCCACCACGTGAACACCCGAATTCGCTTGCGCGATGGCAAGTTCGACGTAACGGGCATTGGTCACGTCGTTGTCGACACGGCCCCTGGCATCCAGCACGCCGCAGTGCCCGTGATCGGTGAACTCGTCGAGGCAGGTATCGGCCATCAGCACCGTGGCGTCGCCGAGGTCGGCCGCCAGGTCGCGCAAGGCCACGTTGAGTATGCCGTCCTCCGCGGTCCCGACGGAACCGACGGCGTCCTTGTCCTCGTCACGCGGCACCCCGAACAGCATCAGACCGCCGACGCCCGCGGTGACTGCTTCGGCAGCCGCCTTGCGCAGCGAGTCGCGGGTGTGTTGCACGACGCCGGGCATGGATTCGATCGACCGCGGTTCGTCGATGCCGTCGGCGACGAACATCGGCAACACCAGATGCCTTGGCTCCAAAGACGTCTGAGCCACCAACCGACGTAGGGCCGGGGTGGAGCGCAACCGACGGGGCCGGTGCCGGGGGTATGCCACTGGCTAGTCCTTCGCCGTGTCTAGCGGCGCCGGCTCTTCTTGCGCGGCGGCGGCAGGGCGCCTTCGGCACGCAATCGGGCGGCATGCTCGGCGAGCGCCTCCACCAGCGGGCCCACCGCGGCGGTCTCCGGCTGCACGTCGACGCGCAGACCGAACTCCGCAGCCGTCTCGGCCGTCTTGGGTCCGATGCACGCCACGATGGTCCGCGCGTGCGGCTTGCCCGCGATGCCGACGAGGTTGCGGACCGTCGAACTCGAGGTGAAGCAGACCGCGTCGAACCCGCCGGTCTTGATCATCTCTCGGGTCTGTGCAGGCGGCGGAGCGGCACGCACCGTCCGATACGCCGTCACGTCCTCGATCTCCCAACCACGTTCCCTCAGCCCCTCGGCCAGCGTCTCGGTGGCGATGTCGGCGCGCGGCAGCAGTACCCGATTGACCGGATCGAAGATGTCGTCGTAGGGCGGGAACTCGTCGAGCAGCCCGACCGAGCTCTGCTCACCGGCAGGCACCAGTTCGGGGTTGATGCCGAAGGCACGGACCCGGTCCGCGGTGGCCTGACCGACGCAGGCGATCCGCACACCCGAGAACGCCCGCGCATCGAGACCGAACTCGTTGAACTTCTCCCACACCGCACGAACCGCGTTGGTCGACGTGAACACCACCCACTGGAACCGGCCGTCGACCAGTCCCTTGACGGCGCGTTCCATCTGCGCCGGGCTCCGCGGTGGCTCGACGGCGATGGTCGGCACCTCGATGGGCAGGGCGCCGTGGGAGACGAGCTTCTCGCTCATCTCGCCTGCCTGGTCCTTGGTGCGCGGCACCAGCACGGTCCAGCCGTACAGCGCACGGCTCTCCCACCAGTTCAGCTTCGCGCGGTTGGCCACCGTCTTGCCGATCGTCACGACCAGCGGTCCGGCCAGCGGGCCCGATGGCTCACCGCCCGCCAGCGTGGCCTTGTCGAGCAACCCGGCCAGCGTGGTCTCGATCGACCGCTGCTGACAGGTGGTTCCGTTGGCGGTGACGACACACGGCGTGCTGTCGGTCAGCCCGTACTCGATCAGCGTGCGGGCGGCATCCGGCAGATGCGTCGCGGTGGCGTGCAGGATCAGGGGTCCCGGCGCCGCGGCAAGAGCGCCCCAATCCACGTCGCCGCGGACGTCGGCCACCGTGTGCGACGAACCGAGCGGCAGCCCGGCGTAGGTCGGCACCGCCGTCGTCGCAGGCAACCCCGGCACGATCTCGAAGTGGGTCTGGGTGCGCGACACCGCATTCACCTCGACGGAGACGGCGTCGATCGACAGCGGGTCACCCGCCACCAACCGAACCACGTCCACGCCGTTGCGGGCCTCGTTCACCAGAACCTTGGCGACCTCGGCCGGATCGCCGAGCGCGGGCCGGACGTCGACCCCGTTGGGGAAGACCGCGGTCATCGGGACAACGTCGGCCGGGTCCGCGTCCGCAGCGTCTTCGACGGGCTTGACCGCCTCGACGGGCCCCGACGGCGGAGGCAGTTCGGTGCCGACCAATGCGAGCACCGCCTCCGGCACGTCCGGGTCGGTGAATACCAATGCAGCATTGGCCAGCACCGTGCGTGCGCGGGTCGTCAACAGCCCAGGATCGCCGGGCCCGGAACCCACGAACGTGATGCGGCCGGGCTTGTGCTTACGCCCTCGGGTGGTCATTCGTCACTCCCGCTTTCAGTCCGCTGGACCAACACGTCCCGCGCTCCCAGTTCGAACAACTCCGCGGCCACGGAGAGACCGAGCTCTCGTGCCCGATCGGGTATCCCGATACCGGACGCACGGATCACGTCGGATCCGTCTAGCGCCGCCACGCAGCCGCGCAGCGACAGCTCTTCGAAGACGCGACCGTCCTCGTCGATCGACTCGACCACTTCCGCGATCGCGCCAACCGGCGCGGAGCAACCCGCCTCCATTTCGGCAAGCAGGGTCCGCTCAGCGGTGACCGCGGCGCGCGTGTCGGGATCGTCCAACTCCCCCAGCAGCGCGACGAGCCCGGTATCACCCGCGCGACACTCCACCGCGAGCGCACCCTGAGCCGGGGCGGGCAACATCTGCACCGGCTCGAGGCTCTCCGTGATAGCGCCGAGCCGTCCGATGCGGGCCAACCCCGCTCGGGCGACGACGACACCGTCGAGATCACCACTACTTACCCTGTTCAACCTGGTGTCTAGGTTGCCTCGTAGGGGGCGAATTTCCAAACCGAGACCCAGTGCTCTAAGCTGTGCGGCCCGGCGCGGGCTCGACGTGCCGATCACCGAGCCGGACGGCAACTCGCCCAGCACCATTCCGTCCCTGGCCACCAACGCGTCCCTGGCATCCTCGCGTGGGGGAATGGCCGCGATGACGAACCGGGCATCGGGCTTGGTGGGCAGGTCCTTGTACGAATGCACGGCAATGTCGACCCGGCCGTCGCCGATGGCCTCACGCAGTGCGGCCGTGAACACCCCGACACCGATCTCGGCGATGGGCTTACTCGAGCGGTCTCCTGCGGTGGTGATGATGACCAGCTCGGCGCGGTGCCCCCTTGCGATCAGCGCGTCGCGGATCGAACCGGCCTGGGTGGTCGCCAGCAGGCTCCCCCTGGTGCCGATCCGGATGACCGTATCGGGCGAAGACCATGATGTGGTGGGCAAGCGCTACTCGGTCTTGTCCAGATCAGGCCGGGGTACCACAATGGAACCGCCTGCAGCCAAGGGCAATTCGCCACCGGCCACCGCATCGACGGCTTGCGGGTCGAGTTCGAACAGCTCGCGCAGCGCCTCGGCGTAACTGTCGCCACCCGGAGCGCTGGCCAGTTGCTTGACGCGCACCGTCGGGGCGTGCAGAAGCTTGTCGACGACTCGGCGGACGGTGCGGGCTACCTCGTCCCGGTGCACGGAGTCCAGCCCGGGCAGCCGGTTGTCGAGCCGCAGCAGCTCGGCCTCCACGACATCGGCGGCACGCTGACGCAATGCCGTGACGGTCGGGGTGACCTCGGCCATCCGCTGGCCGGCCAGGTAGTTGGCGACCTCTGCGGCGACGATCGCGCGGGCGGCCTCGGCGTCGGATGCCGCGGCCCGCGCCGACGGCTCGCGCTGAATCCGGTCCATGTCGATGAGATGGACCCCCGGCAGGCCCGCGACGGCCGGGTCGACGTCGCGTGGCATGCCGAGGTCACACACGATGAGTTGTTTCGGTTCTCCCACGTGGGCGAGACCGCGGTGCACGTCGGCCAACGAGACGACCGGCCGTACCGCACCGGTGCACGACACGACGACGTCGGCATCGGTGAGCACCGGCGGGAGGTGGTCGAACGGGAAGGCGTGCGCGTCGACGCCCTGGGCACGCAGGTTCTGCACCAGTCGCTCGGCGCGAGGCAGCGAACGGTTGACGACGTGCACCCGGCCGATGCCGGCCCGCACCAGATGCGCGGCCGCCAAGGCGCCCATCGCGCCCGCGCCGATCACGACGGCGGAGCGGCCCGCCAGCCCGCCGGACCGATTCCCCGAGTCGCTTCGCTCCTGCCCGCCGGACCGATTCCCCGAGTCGCTTCGCTCCTGCCCGCCGGACCGATTCCCCGAGTCGCTTCGCTCCTGCCCGCCGAGCCTCGCGGCGGCCATTTCCAGCGCGACCGACACCACGGACGCCCCCGCGGCGTCGATGCCGGTCTCGGAGTGCACCCGCTTGCCGACCGACAGCGAGCGCTGGGCCAGTTCGTGCAGCGTGCGTCCGACGGTCTGATTGGACTCGGCGGTGGCGTACGCGCGGCGGACCTGGCCGAGCACCTGCTGCTCGCCGATCACCACGGAGTCCAGGCCGCTGGTGACCGCGAAGAGGTGCTCGACGGCAGCCTCGGCATAGCGCACGTAGGCGTACTTGGTGAGGTCGCCCAGCGACATGCCCGAGTGCTCGGCGAGCACCTGGCCGATCACCGCCAGACCGCCGTGGAACGCCTCGACGACCGCGTAGATCTCGACGCGGTTGCATGTGGACAGCACCATGGCCTCGGTGACCAGCGACGACTTCAGCACCTGGTCGACGATCTTGGCTTGATCGGACTCGTCGGTGCTCAACCGCTCGAGCACGGACACGGGGGCGCTGCGGTGCGAAACCCCGAATAGCAGAACGCTCATGGCCTCATCACCACGTGATCAAAGGTAGTCGTAAGGCGGCCCGCTGACCAAATTTGCTGTCCTGATTTGCCTGGTCGCACTGCTCTGCCAACCTACCCGGCTCCCAGATCGGCGCGCAGCCGCGGCTCGTCGATCTCCCAGTAGCTGTGCTCGCGTCCGTCGAGCAGCACCACGGGCAGCCGGTCGCCGTACTCCGCCCGCAGCGCCGGGGCACCCGCCGCGGCCTCGGCGTCCACGTCCGTGGCCGCGAAGGCGAAGTCCAGCTCGATCGCCAGTGCGGCCAGCCGGTCCTTGGCGCGCAGGCACAGACTGCACCCATCACGCGTCAAAAGCACCACCCCGTGTTTCTCACCGTGTCGCTCCGCTCCTGCCCGCGCAGAACCCTCCCCGTGTCGCTCCGCTCCTGCCCGCGCAGAACCCTCCCCGTGTCGCTCCGCTCCTGCCCGCGCAGAACCCTCCCCGTGTCGCTCCGCTCCTGCCCGCGCAGAACCCTCCCCGTGTCGCTCCGCTCCTGCCCGCGCAGAACCCTCCCCGTGTCGCTCCGCTCCTGCCCGCCGCTGCTCCATGGTGACCAGTATCCCGTGGCCTAGTGTTGAGCCGTGTCCGAGACTGGGGAGGTCGTCCACCACGAGCAGCCGGCTGAGCCGGTAGCCAAGGACGAACATGTCACCCCACCGCCGCCACCACCGGACTTGACGGCGGCCGCGTTCTTCGACGTCGACAACACGTTGGTGCAGGGTTCGTCGCTGGTGCACTTCGCCCGCGGGCTGGCCGCCCGCAAGTACTTCACCTACGGCGATTTGGCCCGGTTCGGCTACGCGCAGGCCAAGTTTCAGCTCACCGGCAAGGAGAACAGCGACGACGTGGCGGCGGGCAGGCGCAAGGCGCTGGCCTTCATCGAGGGTCGCTCGACCGCCGACCTCGTCGCGGTCGGCGAGGAGATCTACGACGAGATCATCGCCGACAAGATCTGGTCGGGCACCCGCGCACTCGCCCAGATGCACCTCGACGCGGGCCAGCAGGTCTGGCTCGTCACCGCGACGCCCTACGAGCTCGCCGCCACCATCGCCCACAAACTCGGCCTGACCGGTGCGCTCGGCACGATCGCCGAGTCAGTCGACGGCGTGTTCACCGGCAGGCTGGTCGGCGAGATCCTGCACGGAGCCGGCAAGGCCCACGCGGTGCGGTCGCTGGCGATCCGCGAGGGACTCAACCTGCGCCGCTGCACCGCTTATTCGGACAGCTTCAACGACGTGCCGATGCTGTCGCTGGTCGGCACCGCCGTCGCGATCAATCCCGATGCGTCCCTGCGCGACCTCGCCCGGCAGCGCGGTTGGGAGATCCGCGACTTCCGCACCGCGCGCAAGGCTGCCCGGATCGGGGTGCCGTCGGCCCTCGCCCTTGGCGCCGTCGGGGGTGCGCTGGCCGCGGTGGTGTCCCGCCGTCAGGACTGACGCTTCTCGAACGCTGATAGTCTCAGCCGCCGGGCCATTGCAAACACTCGAGCGGAGAGCACATCCGACCATGAGCATCGCCGAAGAGATCATCGGTACCCATTACCGGTATCCGGATTACTTCGAGGTCAACCGCGAAAAGGTCCGCGAGTTCGCGCGTGCCGTGAAGGACGATCACCCCGCCCACTACTCCGAGGACGCCGCGGCCGAGTGCGGCTACGACACGCTGATCGCCCCTTTGACGTTCATCGCGATCGCCGGTCGCCGGGTACAAGCCGAGATCTTCAACCACTTCGACGTGCCGGTCAACATGGAGCGAGTGCTGCACCGCGACCAGAAGCTGGTCTTCCACCGCCCGATCGTCGCCGGTGACAAGCTGTGGTTCGACTCCTACCTGGACTCGGTGATCGAGTCCCACGGCGCGATCCTCACCGAGATCCGCGGCGAGGTCACCGACGACGACGGCAACCCGGTGCTCACCAGTGTCGTCACCATCCTCGGTGAGGCGGCGCACCCCGACGAGACCGACGAAGTCACAGCTCAGATTGCGGCGGCGCGAGATGCCGCGCTGCAGAAGATGATTGCTGGGCAAACATCGGCGGGAGGCGCGTAGCGCTCAGCCGAGATAGGCGTTCCTGCGGTTGGCCAGCAGCTGATACAGCGTCTGCTGAATGGTCTCGCGGACCTGATCGGTCAACTCGAAGGTGACCATCGGATCATCGGCCGCCGACTCGTCGTACTCGTCGGTGGAGATGGGCTCGCCGAACTGGATATGCCACTTGGACGGCAGCGGGATCAGCCCGGCGGGACCCGCCAGCGGAAACAGCGGCGTCACCGGAAAGTAGGGCAGGCCGAACAACCGGGCCAACAGCTTGACGTCGGCGATCATCGGGTAGATCTCCTCCGAGCCGACGATCGAGCACGGCACGATGGGCGCCTTGGCCCGCAACGCCGCCGCGACGAACCCGCCACGGCCGAACCGTTGCAGCTTGTAGCGATCACGGAACGGCTTGCCGAGGCCCTTGTAGCCCTCGGGGAAGACGGCGGTCAACTCGCCAGCGGCGAGCAGTCGGTGTGCGTCGGACGTGCAGGCCATGGTGTGCCCGGCCTTGCGCGCGGCCTGGCCGATGAACGGCATGTCGAAGACCATGTCCGCGGCGAGCAGGCGCAGGTCGCGGTGCGCCGGGTGCTCATCGTGCACCGCGACCGAGGCCATCAGTCCGTCGAACGGCAGCACACCCGCATGGTTCGCCACCACCAGCGCCGCACCGGTGAGCGGCAGGTTCTCGACACCGCTCACCTCGACCCGGAACCATGACTTGAAGAACACTCTGAGCAAAGGCAGGAAGATTGCGTTGTTGAGGTGTGAATCGAAGCCGAACTCGTCGACGGTATAGTCGCCCGTCATCCGCTTGCGGACGAACTCGGCGACGGCGGCGATGTTCTGCGCCAACTCATTCGGGGCCTCGCCGTCCGCCTGCGAGCCGGACACCGAACTGCGGCGCTGATCGATCTCACGGACTACCGCAGCCACCTGCTCGGCCGAGGCGCGGGTTCCTGGGTCCGCCAGCAGCGACGGATGTCGGCGCGCACTGTCGCGGGCGGCCGCCCGACGCTGAGCCGAAGCCCGTCCCGAATTCGAGTGCAGCGGAATCACTTTCGCCTTCGACTCGCCCGCCACTTCGTTACCTTCTCCCCACCCGGCCAAACTTGATTCTCATCGTCCCCAACGCTGGGCCACTGCAACCGCCCGATTCTCCAAAGAGCGTACCCACCGCGGGTCGATGATCGGCGTCAAACCACGACCACGTACGTAATCGTCGAAAGCCTCCACCGTCGTCCACCTCGGGTGGTAGCCGAGGTCGTTGCGCATTCGCGCGGTGTCCATGACCCGGCCGAAACTGAGGTAGTTCAACTGCTCGCGATCAAGCTCAGTGTAGCGAGTCGCGCGGCTCAGTGAATCTACAGCGGACAGTGCAGATCTCGGCACCGGCAACTGCAGCCGGCCCGACCGGCGGATGGCCTGAGACATCATGATGATTCCGGACGCGCCGACGTTGAAGGTACCCGGGCGACCTGCCATGGTCGCCCGCTCGAGTGCACCGAGCGCGTCCTGCTCGTGCAGCAATTGCAGCCGCGCGTCCTGTCCAAGCACCGACGGCACCACCGGGCCTGCCAGGTATCGAGACAGTGCAGTGTCCATGGCGGGACCGATCATGTTGGCCAGCCGCAGAATCGTGACCGCGATGTCCGGCCTTCGCCGGGCCAGGCCGCGGGCATAACCTTCGATGTCGATGCTGTCGCGGGCGAAGCCCTCCCTCGGTGGCCTTCGCGAGCTGCCCGCCTCGGTGAACAGAACCGGGTCGCGCGCGCTCGAACCGTAAACCTCGGAGGTGGACTTGAGCACCACGCGACGCACCGACGGCGCTTTCTGGCAGGCCGCGAAGAGCTGCATCGCGCCCATCACGTTCTGTTCCTTGAGCGCCGCCCGGCCGCCGGAGCGCGGTGCATACGACGCCGCCGCAGCGTGTACCACGGTGTCTACGTCGCCGTTGCGGATCACCTTGGCGATGAACGGGTTACGAATGTCGGCCCGGACGAACTCCGCCCGGCCCATTCGGCGCAACAAATCCTTGCTCGGCGCGATCGCGTCCACGGCGATGACGTGGTTGATCAACGGGTTCTGCGCCAGCCTGGCCGTGAGGTAACCGCCGAGGAACCGGCATGCGCCGGTCACCAGCACCACCTTGGGGTAGTGCACGGTGTCCTGGGAGTCAGAACCGCCGCCGGAACCCGAGCCCTGAGAGGACCCACCCGTGGCATCCATCCGGTCAGCCTATCGGCTGGAGGCGAAGGCTACTTGCCGAGTTTTCTGCGCTGCACCCGTGTGCGACGAAGCAGCTTGCGGTGCTTCTTCTTAGACATGCGCTTGCGTCGCTTCTTGATGACTGAACCCATGAACTCCACTACCTAGCCACATCCGGACCACGATGGCCTCGACCCGGTTACCTTACCCGGCCAGCCCCGTTGCAACGAAAACGCCCATGGATCGGGCGGGCGGCTAGCCCGCGTCGAAGTACGACGTCTCGAGCAGGTCGTGCACGGCCTTCGCGTGCACCCGGAACGACCGGCCCACGCGAACGGCAGGCAGCTCGCCGTTGTGCACCAGCCGATACACCGTCATCTTGCTGACTCTCATCAGACTCGCCACTTCGGCGACTGTGAGAAATTGAGCTCGTGGCGGTTGACCATCGCCGGCAGCGGCATCACGTGCCGCTTTTCCGCCAGACGAATCCCGCGCCGATGGCCCGTTCATAGACGTCATCGCAACCCAATCAATCAGGCCCGGCCAGTCCCAGCGGCTTCCCCACCGCTGGCACCAACGCGTGCATACCTTGAGGAGAATAGCGTGGCCAATGGGGTTATTGCGACGGGTGTGGGCTATTCGGTCAGAAATTCCCGAACTACTCTGATGTAATTCCTAGCTGCTCAGAGCGTGTTTTCGCGGCAGCCACCGCGTTGGCAACGGCCGCCCGCAGACCACCCCGCTCGAGTTCGCGCAGACCAGCGGCGGTGGTGCCGCCGGGCGACGTCACGGTGGCACGCAGCTGCGCCGCGCTGGTGTCGATCCCGGCGCCCATTGCTGCATTTCCGCCCGGCTGCTGCCGATCGAGGCTCTCCAGCAACATCGCGGCCGAACCCGCCATCGTCTGGGACACCAATTCGGTGGCCACCGGGCGCGGCAGCCCCTCCGCGACGGCGGCGTCGACGAGCGCCTCGACCATCAGAAAGAAGTACGCGGGACCCGACCCGGACACCGCCGTGACGGCGTCGAGTTGGGATTCGGGCACGGTCAGCACCCCGCCGACGGCATCGAAGATCGACACCACGTCCTTGAGCTGATCCGCCGTGGCGAAGCTGCCCCGGGCCACGGCGCTGACGCCGCCACCGACCACCATCGGGGCATTCGGCATCACGCGGATGACGGGCGCCCCTGCGGGCAACCTGGACTGGTAGTAGGCCGTGCTCACGCCGGCGGCGACCGTCACGAAGACCTGCTCGACGCTCTGGTTGTCGGCGTGCGCCACCGCCGCGGCGACCTCATCGACCACCGACTCGACGTCCGACGGCTTGACGGCGACGATGACGTATGCGGCGTTCTCGGCGGCGCCGCCGACCGAGGAGATCTGCACCGAGTACTTCTCGGCCAGGTACTTGGAGCGTTCAGGGTCCTTCTCGGCGACCACCAGGTCCTTGGTCTGCCGCCCGGCGCGCAGCAGCCCCGACAGCAGCGCCTCCCCGATGTTCCCGCCCCCGATGATCGCGATTCTGGCCACGGGTGAAGCATCGCACGTTCGCGGGAACGGCCGGCATCGGACCGTCGGGCCGCTGGCAGTCCTCGTCGAACCAGGCCTGGCCGATCTGCGGCCGGCCGCCGTCGGCGCGCAGCATGTGAATCCCTTCAGCGCAGCAGATGGGCACGGGCGAACTCGAGCGATTCGGTGAGCAGCTCCTCGCGTTCGGCCGCGGTGCGCGCCCGCGACGTGGTCACCTCGAGGATGACGTGCCCGGAGAATGCGCCCGCCGCCAGCATCTGGCAGATCTCCACCGTCGGCTGGGTGCCGCGGCCGGGCACCAGGTGCTCGTCGGTGGCAGCGCCACTGCCGTCGCAGAGATGCAGGTGCACCAGCCCCTCACCCATCCTCTCGGCCATCTCGATGGCGTCGCTGCCCGCCGTGGCCGAATGCGACAGATCGAGCGTGTAGTGCGCGTGCTCGCCGTCCAGCGGGTCGTACGACGGCGCGAACGCGGAGATGCCCACGCCCGGTGTACCGCCGCGCTTGCGCATCCGCTCGATGGACGGCACGCCGGTCCCGAAGAAGCGATCGGCGCGGAAGGGGAACATGTTCTCGACCGCGACCATGACCTCGCCGCGGGCCTCGAGCTCGGCGACCTGTTCGGAGAACCCCTCGGCGTAGCGCCGCTGCCACCGAAACGGCGGATGCACCACCACCGTCTGGGCGCCGAGCTGCTCGGCCGCCTGCACGCTGCGCTCCAGCTTGGAGATCGGGTTGGCACCCCACACTCGCTGGGAGATCAACAGGCACGGCGCGTGCAGGCTCAGCACGGGCATGCCGTAACGGTCGGACAGCCGCTCGATCGCGTCGATGTCCTGGCTGACCGACTCCGCCCACACCATGAGTTCGACGCCGTCGTAGCCCAATCGTGCCGCGTACTCGAAGGCCGCCTCGGTTCTCAGCGGATAGACGGAGGCCGTGGAAAGGCCGACCTTGATGGCAGGGCGCACGGTTGTCGATTGTGCTGTGTCAGTGCGCCTGAAGCAGGGCCAGCGGCCCGAATGTGACCATCGCCCCGACGGCCACCGCGATGAGCGTGCTGCCGATGTCCTCGGTCTTGCGCACCACCCTGACCCCCACCACCAGCCCGAGAATGACGAGCACCCCGAGCACCAGGGCGACGATGCTGTTCCACTTCCACAGCTGGTCGAACGCAATGAACAGGCCGGCACCGAACGCGACCGCGAGGATGCACTGAGCCACCACCCAGACGCCCCGCAGGAAAGACGAACCGCGTTCCTCGGCGACTTCGGAAGGCGCGACATTGGCAGGCTTGACGTCCTCGTCTCCGAGGTCGATGTCCTCGGGGCCGGGTTGTCGTCCCCTTCGGGCCAGGTCGTCGGCAACGGACTGGCCGCCGAAGAGGGTGTCGGCACTCGATCGTCGATATGACGGCGCCGGCGCGTCCTCGGCTTTGGCGTCGTACGGCCCTGGCGAGACGTCGTCGACGTCGTCGATCTCGTCGATGTCGTCGATGTCGTCGATGTCGAGAAGGGCCAGGTCGTCGTCGCCATCGTCGTCATCGTCATCGACGAGGGGGTCCGGGCTCATCTGTTCGGCGCCACCGGTCGGTGCGGAGAAACCCGTGCGCGGAGCGAGGTGCGCACGCCGTGGCGGCGGGGCGAAGTCGAGCGGTTCGGGATCGGCGTCGCGCTGCTCGAGGTGGGCCGCGTATTCGGCCTCTGCCTCGGACGGCGCCTGAACGGGCGCGTGCTCGACGACACCGTTGCTGGCGGCGGACTCGACGGGCGCCTCTGCTACTTCGTCGGGCGTCTCGTCGACGTCGAGTTCTGCGACATCCGCCACGTCATCGGACGGCGCGGGCGGTTCGACGTCGTGAGTCACGACGGGGATCTCGCCGGTCAACTCGGCGACGGTCACCGAATCGGCGTTGCCGCGACGACGACGGCGGCGCCCGCCGACCGGCGGGGCCCCGATGGTTCCGTTCTTCGCGAGCAGTTCCGCGACGGAAATCGGTCGGGTGCTGCTGTGGTCGTCCTGTGGTTCTGTCATCGTGTGTTGCCCCTGGCCCTGGCTAAGCCTGCGGATGTCTCCATCAAGGCGGTTCCGTCGGCCTCGCTATCGAGTTTCCGCAAAATCAGCCCCTCTCGCAATGCCCAGGGGCAGATGTCGACCGTATCGATCGCAAGTGCCCGCATACTCGCCTCAGCTACCAATGCGCCTGCCACGATCTGTGGCGCCCGCTCGGCACTCACCCCTTCCAACTCGGCTCGGTCTGCCGCGGTCATCCTAGAGATGAATGCTATGAGCTGCCTTAATCCCGCTGCCGTCAGTGTCCTCTTCACCCTGGGTCCAGCACCGGAGGGTGCCGCACCCGTGAGTCGGGCCAGCGATCGGAACGTCTTCGAGCTCGCCACCGTCAGATCCGGAGTGCCCGCATCGAGCACCTTCGCGCCCGCGCCGGCCATCTCGGTTGCCAGCCAGTCCCGCAGCATCGCCACGCGACGCCGGCCGGGAGGATCGTCCGGCAGCCACTCCCGGGAGAGCCGGCCCGCACCCAGCGGCAGCGACAACGCCACCTCGGGTTCCTCGTCGACACCGCTCGACAGCTCCAGCGATCCGCCGCCGATGTCGATGTTGATGATCCGGCCCGCGCTCCAGCCGTACCACCTGCGCACCGCAAGGAACGTGAGCCGGGATTCGTCGACCCCGCTGAGCACCTTCAGCGCAACGCCGGTCTCGGCGAGCACGCGGGCAAGTACGTCCTCGGAATTCTTGGCGTCCCGCACCGCCGACGTCGCGAAGGCCATCAGTTCCGCGCAACCCGAACTCGTGGCGATCTTCGCAAACTCGTCGATGGTGCCGATCAGCTTGTCGGCCCCCTTGCGGGTCAACTTGCCCGAGGAGTCGATGGCCTCGGCCAGCCGCAGCGATGCCTTGGTGGAGCTCATCGGCGTCGGGTGTCCACCACGGCGCGCGTCCACAACGAGGAGATGGACTGTGTTGCTACCCACGTCGAGCACGCCCAATCGCACGCAACCAACGTTATCCGGTCTACCGTTGTATTCCGTGAGCGGACCGCACCGTGGCGAGGTGGAGCTCGACTTCGCCCGCGAATGGGTTGAGTTCTACGACCCGAACAATCCAGAGCACCTGATCGCCGCCGACATGACGTGGCTGCTGTCGCGGTGGACCTGCGTGTTCGGCACGCCCGCGTGTCAGGGCACGGTCAAGGGCAGACCCGACGACGGGTGCTGCTCGCACGGAGCCTTCCTGTCCGACGACGACGACCGCGCCCGCCTCGACGACGCGGTCAAGACCCTGACCGATGACGACTGGCAATTCCGGTCGAAGGGCCTGGGGCGCAAGGGCTATCTCGAGATGGACGAGTACGACGGCAAGCCGAATCACCGCACCCGCAAGTACAAGGGCGCGTGCATCTTCCTGAACCGGCCGGGCTTCTCCGGCGGGATCGGCTGCGCGCTGCACACCAAGGCCCTCAGCCTCGGCGTCGAGCCGTTGACGATGAAACCGGACGTGTGCTGGCAGTTGCCGATCCGGCGGAGCCAGGAATGGGTGACACGGCCCGACGGCACGGAGATCCTGAAGACCGTCATCACCGAGTACGACCGGCGCGGCTGGGGCGAGGGCGGGGCGGATCTGCACTGGTACTGCACCGGCGATCCCGCGGCGCACACCGGCTCACGGCAGGTCTGGCAATCCTATGGCCCCGAGCTCACCGAACTACTCGGGGAGAAGGCCTACGCCGAGCTCGCGGCGATGTGCAAGCGACGCGGAGCGTTGGGCCTCATCGCCGTGCACCCCGCCACGCGCGCCGCGCAGTAGCCGCCGGCACCGCCAAAGACGAAAACGTAGGCAGCGGGCAGAATTCGGGTCCACGCCCGCTGGGTCGCAACAACAGCACACCAGCCTGTCACACGTCTGCGCTGACCCGACGCATCGTCTCGTCGATGACACCAGTCGCCCGCAGTGCCTTCAGCCGCGGCAGCCTGGTGAACTTCTTCTCGAAGTCCTCACCGGTCAAGCCGTATGACGTGTAGGCGGCGCACAGCTCGGCTGCACCGTCGGCGACCGACCAGGACGCCTCGTAACCCAGTTCGGCCCTGGCTCGGCTGAAGTCGACCCGGTAGGACCGCGGATCGGCACCGGTCTCCCCGGTCGTCAGCAGCTCGGACCCGACGACCGCGTCGCACACCGCCTTCGCGATCTGCGCCACCGTCAGGTTGTTGGCCTCGGTCCCGATGTTGAAGGCCCGACGGGAGATCGAGCGGGTCGGCGCCTCGAGGCACACCGCGAACGCGCGGGCGATGTCCTTGGCGTGCACCAGCGGGCGCCACGGCGTTCCGTCGGAGAGCACCCGCACGACGCCGGACAGCACGGCGTGCCCCACCAGGCTGTTCAGCACGATGTCCACCCGTAACCGTGGCGAGAATCCGAAAGCGGTTGCACTGCGCAGGAATACCGGCGCGAAGCCGGAATCGGCCATGGCCGCGACGTCGTCCTCGACGCGCACCTTGCTCACCGCGTACGGCGTGATCGGGTGCAGCGCCGCGTTCTCGTCGACCAGACCGTCGCCCGCAGCTCCGTACACCGAACACGTCGACGCGTAGAGAAACCGCGAGACCCCCGCCGCCTTGGCCAGCCGGGCCAGTCGCACCGACGCGTGATGGTTGATGCCGAAGGTGATCTCGGGTGCGAGTGCCCCGAGCGGATCGTTGGACAGTGCGGCCAGATGAACCACGGCGTCGAAACCGCGAAGCTGTTCGACGAACACGTCGCGCAGGTCGACCGAGATCGACGGCGGATCGGATGGCGTGGGTCCGAGGACGCAGTCGGCGAAGTACCCGTTGTCGAGCCCGACGACGTCGTGGCCCGCGGCGGTGAGCATCGGCACCATCACGGTGCCGAGATAGCCCTGGTGACCGGTGACGAGAACACGCTGGCTCATGGCCTGCTCCCGGACCGCAGGTCGAGGCGTTCGACCGGGTGGATCGGCAGCCGTGCCCCTGGGGTGAACTTGCCGTGCTTGTAGGGGCGCTGACGCTCGACCCGCTGCCGCAGCCCGACGTAGCCGGTGACGTCGTGCAGGCCCGCAGCCGCCTCGGTGGCAAGCACCTCGGCCGCCCGCGCGTGCGGCGGCCCCGCGGTGTCGGCGGGGCGCACCCACAGCCGGATCGACCCGCCGCGGGTTGGCACCGTCTCGACGTCGACGACCGTCAGCCCCGCCGCCGCAAGCGCATTCGCCGCCGACGCCACCGTGTAGTACTGCAAGTGCTCGTGGTAGATCGCGTCGAATTGCGCCAGCGCAACGAGAACGGCCGTGGCCGTCGCCTCGTCGAGGAACGCGGTGACGGTCGGAACACCGCGCGCCACCGCCGCCGCGCCGACGTTCACCGATGGCTCGATACCCAGGCATCGCACGCCTGCATCGATGACGTGCTTCAGGAGGTAGCCGTCATTGCTGGCGACTTCCACGACAAACGAGTTCTGGTCCAGCTCGGGCCGCTGCACGGCCCCGCCGACGAATCGGCCCGCGTGCTCGACCCAGCTGTCCGAGTAGGACGAGAAATATGCGTACTCGGTGAACGTCTCCTCGGGCGTGATGAGCGCGGCAATCTGGCAAAGAAGGCAGTTCCCGCCCGCCCGCAGGTGCAGCGGATAGGTGGCTTCCGATTGGTCCACATCGTCGACTGTCAGCACTTTTTCGCATGGCGGTGTTGCACCGAGATCGAGAACGCTCAGCAGTCGATCGGACTCACATACGCGGCACGGCACTCGGGGCCCTCGGCTCTCGTCTGGTGTCCGACGCACGAACTCCAACGGAGACCCCGCGTCGCCACGCGTGCGCAACGGCTCGGCGAGCGATCGTCCCGCGTGACTACGAGCGTCACAGTAACAAACGGCTGGCTAATTCTTCGGGCGTTGCTGAATTTGCACGTGTGCGCACAAGACTCGGGTGCTCGGCGCGGACTCAGCCCTCGAGCTTGTAACCGAGACCGCGGACGGTGACGAGGTGCACCGGGTTGGCCGGGTCGGCCTCGATCTTCGACCGCAGACGCTTGACGTGCACGTCAAGCGTCTTGGTGTCACCGACGTAGTCGGCGCCCCAGACCCGATCGATCAACTGCCCCCTGGTCAGCACCCGGCCGCTGTTGCGCATCAGGTACTCCAGCAGGTCGAACTCCTTGAGCGGCAACGTGATCGGCTCGCTATTGACCGAGACGATGTGCCGTTCGACGTCCATTCGCACCGGGCCGGCCTCGAGCACGCCATCGGCGATCCCGGAGTCGTCGTTGTCGACTCCACGACGCAACACCGCCCGGATGCGGGCGATCAGCTCGCGCGCCGAGTACGGCTTGGTGACGTAGTCGTCGGCACCCAGCTCCAGCCCAACCACCTTGTCGATTTCGCTGTCGCGGGCGGTGACCATGATCACCGGCACGCTGGACCGGGAACGCAGTTGCTTGCACACGTCGGTCCCGCTCATTCCGGGCAGCATCAGGTCCAGGAGCACGATGTCGGCACCCGCACGTTCGAATTCGGCAAGAGCCGACGGACCGTCGGCGACGACCGTCGCCTCGAATCCCTCCTTGCGCAGCAGGAATGCCAGGGGATCGGCCAGGGACTCTTCGTCTTCCACGATCAACACACTCGTCATGACTTCCCCGCGCCTTCCGTCGTTGCGCCTGCCGCGGCGTCCTCCACCATCAACACACTGGTCATTGGTGTGGCTAGTCCTCTCGTTCGTCTCGATGATCCGGGTCGTCATCGTGGAAGGGATAGGCCGGAATCGACAAAGTGAAGGTCGACCCGGTGCCCGGCTGACTCCACAGCCGGATGGATCCGTTGTGATTGGCCGCGACGTGCTTGACGATGGCCAATCCGAGTCCCGTGCCGCCGGTGGCCCGGGACCGCGCCTTGTCGACGCGGAAGAACCGTTCGAAGACCCGCTCCTGGTCGGCCCTGGCGATGCCGATGCCACGGTCGGTGACGGCGATCTCGATGTCGTCGCCGCGCTTGCGCCTGCTGATCGACACCGACGACCCGTCCGGCGAGTACGCGATGGCGTTGGAGATCAGGTTGGCGATGGCCGTCGCAAGCAGCGGTTGATCGCCGAGCACGCGGTATCCGGTTGGCGCGTCTGTGGTGATCGCGATGTCGGCGTTGTCGGCGGCCAGTTTGTAGCGCGACATCGCCTCGGCCACGACGGTGTCCACGTCGACGGCGTCGAGGTCGGGCAGCGGCTCCGCACCCTGCAACCGGGACAGCTCGATCAGTTCGCCGACCATCTTGCCCAACCGGTTGGACTCGCCGACCATCTTCTCGGCGAAGCGGCTCACCGTGTCCGGATCATCGGTCGAGGCCAACAGGGCCTCGGCGAGCACGCCCATGGCACCGACCGGGGTCTTGAGCTCGTGGCTGACATTGGCGACGAAGTCGCGCCGGGTGGCTTCCATGCGGGCGTGCTCGGACTGGTCGTCGACGTAGACCACGGCGAAGCGCCGGTCGTCCTCGGTCAGCAGGCGCACGTGGCCGCGCACCGAGATGCCGGACCGACCAGGGGATTGTCGCTTGGCCGGCGACAGATCGATGTCGACGTCCTCGCCGGTGGCGAGGGTCCGCTGCGCCGCCGACCAGGCGCGGTCGTCGAGTAGCCGGTCTCGCACCAGGCCCAACTCACGGGCCTGGTCATTGATGTACACGACGTCACGGTAGGTGTCGACCACGACGATGCCCACCGGGGCGAGAGAGACGATGCGTGCGAGCATCTGCGAGATCGTGATGCCGTCCTGTTCGACGGCCTTGCGTTGTCTGCGCTCCGCGACGCGCGGCAGCAACGCCACTCCGACCGCTGCGCCAAGTGCCAGCGCGAGTAGCGCCACGACTGCCGTCAGCAGCAGCGCGGACACCACACTCACGGACAGATCGTACGCATCGGGTGAACGTCATCCCAGCAGCGTGCGGCCAAAACGGGACAAGTCACAGAATCAAACACAGGAGTTCGGGATCCGTTCACCTGTGTTCACCGAGAGTTCGCCTCGGATGGGCTGCGGGTCGCTATCTGGCACCCTGCGCGGCGACGGCCGCGGCGCCGGCCGCAGCTGCCTCCGGATCGAGGTACCTACCGCCCACAACCGTGGGGCTGAGGTTCTCGTCGAGCTCGTAGAGCAACGGAATGCCCGTCGGGATGTTCAGCGCGACGACATCCTCGTCGCTCATTCCGTCCAGATACTTCACCAGCGCCCGCAGCGAGTTGCCGTGCGCGGCGATCAGCACCGTCCGTCCTGCCTTCAGGTCGGGCACGATGGTCTCGGTGTAGTAGGGCGCAAACCGCTCGACCACGTCGGCGAGGCACTCGGTGAGCGGTCCACCGCCGATGTCGGCGTAGCGCGGATCGCGGTCCTGGCTGTACTTGCTGCCGGGTTCGATGGGCGGCGGCGGGGTGTCGTAGCTGCGCCGCCACGCCATGAACTGCTCGTCGCCGTACTTTTCCTTGGTCGCGGCCTTGTCGAGACCCTGCAGCGCCCCGTAGTGCCGCTCGTTGAGCCGCCAGCTGCGGTGCACCGGGATCCACACCCGGTCCGCCGCGTCGAGCGCGAGGTGCGCCGTGCTGATGGCCCTGCGCAGCACCGAGGTGTAGAGCACGTCGGGCTGCACGCCCTGCTCGACAAGGAGCTCACCGCTGCGGACGGCCTCGGCTCTGCCCTTGTCGGTCAGATCGACGTCCACCCAACCGGTGAAGAGGTTCAGCGCATTCCATTCGCTCTCGCCGTGACGGAGCAGCACCAGCGTCGCCATGATTGAGATCCTCTCACGCCGACAGTCAGTCGTCGCGGTCGTCGATGAGGTGCTCGAAGGCCTTCAGGTTCTTCAGCGACTCACCGCGCGACACCCGCCACTCCCATTCCTTCTGGATCGACGTGCGAAAGCCCAACTCCAACAAGGTATTGAAGTCCTGGTCGACCGCCTCGAGCACTTGACCGAGCACCCGGTCGATCTCGTCGGCCGTCACCGAATGCAGGGCCATTCGGCCGACGAGGTAGATGTCGCCGACATTGTCCAGGGTGTAGGCGACGCCGTAGAGCCTGCGGTTGCGCTTGAGGAGGAACTTGTAGACGCCCTCGAAGTTCTCGTCGGGTTTGCGGCAGACGAACGCCTCGACGCGCACCGAATGCTCGCCGATGGACAGGATCGTGTTGGTCACCAGCCGCCGCTCCCCCGGCAGCTCGACGATCAGCCCCGGCAGGCCGCCACGCACGCCCTCGTGGTGGCTGTAGGTCAGGTCCTGTTCCTTGAGGCTGTCCTCGATGACGTCGCGGACGCTCATTTCTCGGCTCCCGCTCGCTCCGGTCCTCGCTCGTCCCTCGCTGCGATCCTCACTCGCGATCGCCTTCGGACGCTCATTTCTCGGCTCCCGCTCGGACACCTCGCCGGATCGAGAACCGCCGCCCGTTGCGCCGCGTCGCGACGTCGCGGCTCTGGTGGCGGGCCCGGTAATCGGTGATGGCCCGGCCGTAGCAGTCCAGCAGCGCGTCGACGGTGTGCGACCAGGAGAACGTGGCGGCGTGTTCGACGGCGGCGGCGCTCATGGTCTCGGGCCCTCGGAGGAGCACCCCGTCGATGGCGGCCGCCCAGTCGTCGATGTCGTGACCGGGGACCAGCACGCCGCTGACCCCGTCGCGCACCGCGACCGGCAGCCCGCCAACGGCGGCGGCCACCACGGGGGTGCCGCACGCCTGCGCCTCGACGGCGACCAGCCCGAACGACTCCGAATGGCTCGGGCACCGCGACGAGGTCCGCTGCGCGGTACACGTTGACCAGTTGCTCGCGGGATTGTGGTGGCAGGAACGTGACCCGATCGGCGATGCCCAGTTCGTCGGCGAGGCGGACCAGACCGTCGGGACTGGCCAGACCGCTGCCCGAAGGGCCGCCCGCGATGACGACGCGCACGCCCTTGAAATCCTCGGTCGCTGCGTCCTGCCCTCCCGGGCAGCTTGGCCACCGCCCGCAACAGGACGTCGGGCGCCTTGAGCGGCTGGATGCGGCCGACGAACGCGACGATCCGCTCGTCGGCGGAGAGACCGAGTGCGGCTCGCGCGACCCGCTTGTCGCCGGGGGTGAAGGTGGTCAGGTCGACGCCGGGGTGTGCGACGTCGATTCGTTCGGGGTCGGCGTGGTGCAGCGAAACCAATTGCCGCGCTTCGTCTTCGGTGTTCACGATGAGGCGATCGGCCTCGTCGACGACCTGCTGCTCACCCACCGCCCGCAGAGGCGGCTCCGGCGAGTCGCCCGTGGCAAGGGCGGCGTTCTTCACGGCGGCGAGGGTGTGCGCGGTGTGCACCAGCGGCACCGCCCACCGGTCCCTGGCCAGCCAGCCGACCTGTCCGGACAGCCAGTAATGGGAATGCACGACGTCGTAGTAGCCAGGCTCGTTGGCGGCCTCGGCACGCAGCACCCCCGCGGTGAACGCGCACAGCTGGGTGGGCAGGTCGTACTTGTCGAGACCCTCGAAGGGGCCTGCGACGACGTTGCGGACAAGCACTCCTGGCGCCACCCGCACGATCGGTGGGTCCGCGGACGACGTCGCGCGGGTGAAGATCTCCACCTCGACGCCGCGCCGCGCCAACTCCAGCGCGGTCTGCAGCACGTAGACGTTCATCCCGCCCGCGTCGCCGGTACCCGGCTGGGCCAACGGCGAGGTATGGACCGACAAGACGGCTACGCGCACACCCAATACTTACACCGGCGCGCGTGCGCCCTCGTCACGCGGTCGATTCAGAGCGCCGACTCTGCGCCCTCCGCATGGCCGCGATCGGGTCGGCGTAGAGCCCGCCCAGCGAAACCACACCCGCTCCGGCCTCCTGGACCCGGTTACCGAACGCCGTGACCCGGATCTCGCGGGGAGCGAGCACCGACCGCTTCTCGAACGCGGCCTCCACCAGCGCCATGCCCTCGGGGTACTCGGTGAACGCCTGCCCGCCGACCACCAGGTCATCGGGGTTCAGCATGTCGCGCAGCAGTGCCACGGCCTCGCCGAGCACACGCGCACGCTCCGCCAGCAGTTCGGCGGCGGGCTGGTTGCCGTGACGCGCCGCTCGCAGCACCCCCGCGATGGTCGATGCGGCCCCATCGGCAGGCACGATCCGCAGCTTGCGCGCCGCGGTCAGGACCGCTTCGTCGCTGACCGTCGACTCGAGCAGTCCACTGCCACCGAGCAGGTCCGACTGCGCGGGCAGCGCCGCGATGGTCCCTGGTCCACTGGTTGGCGAATGTACCTGGCCGCCGATCGACAGGGCGTAGCCGACGGTCTCGCGAGCGTAGACGTACAGGCTGGTGACCGGAGCCGCCCCGCCGGCGACATTAGACCCCGTCTGGGCGCTGAACCGGCGCACGCCGAGCAGCAACTCGGCTCCTGCCATCGCGTCCACGTGCGACGCCAAAGAGACTGGCAATCCAAGTGTTTCGGCCAGCACGGGCCCGACCGGGGCGTCCGACCAGCCGAGCCTGGCGTGATCGAGGTGCCCGCTGGCGCTGTCGACGACGCCGCCCGCCGCAACGCCGACCCATAGCGCGCGGCGCCGGTGCCAGCGGCTCAGGTAGCGGCGAGCGCTGCCTGCCAGTGACGCCAGAGCGGCGTTCTGCGCACCCCGCGGGGTCGGCGTCTCGACCACGTCGAGCGTGCGGCCGAATAGATCGGTCGCGACGATGCTGGTGGTTCGGGCGCCGATGTGGATGCCAAGGGTGAGGAAGGGTTCGTGGTTCACCTCGACCGGGACCCGGGGGCGCCCGATCGCGCCCGAGACGGCCAGATCCGCCCGCTCCCTGAGCACGCCGGCGTCGAGAAGTGCGGTGACCTGGCGGTTGACGGTCGCGATGCTCAGGCCGGTGACCTGGGCGATGACGTCACGGGCGATGGGCCCGCGCAGCCGGGCGGCGCCGAAGACCGACGCCGATGCCGCCTCGGCGACGCGTAGCGACGGGGCGACGATGTGGTAGTTGCGCCTGCCCTGGTGTCGCCCGCTTGCTGGGGACAACGCCCGCTTGGTGTGCCCGGCAGCTGTCTGACGAACGGCGGAGACCGAGGGGGAGATGACCGGGGTGACGGTAGAAGAGCTCACGGGATGTCCTTTGGCTGAAGTCGGCTGGTGGGGTCGGGCCACACCTGCGACTCAGCTGGACGGTGAACGTCTGCGGTTCAGTCAGGGGCGGCGATGAGCGCGACAACAACAACACGCGCGCCGGACGGCGCAGCGGGAAGCCTGACTAGCGGACACAGTGAGAACTTAGCACGCCAACTAAAGTTGGTGGAATGACGGCACACCAGTCCCCTCAGCGGGTGGCAGTAGTCACCGGCGCCAGCTCGGGCATCGGCGAAGCGACCGCGAAAAGCCTTGCAGGGCTTGGCTTCCACGTGGTGTGCGTGGCTCGTCGGGCGGACCGCATCAAGGCGCTGGCCGACGAGATCGGCGGCACCGCGATTGTGGCGGACGTCACTGATCAAGCCGCCGTCGACGCCATGGCCGCCGGTCTGAACCGCGTCGACGTGCTGGTGAACAACGCCGGCGGGGCCAAGGGCGTCGAACCGGTCGCCGACGCCGACCTCGAGCACTGGCGGTGGATGTGGGAGACCAACGTGCTGGGCACCCTTCGGGTGACCCGGGCGCTGCTCCCGGCCCTGATCGACTCCGGCGACGGGTTGATCGTCACGATCACCTCCATCGCGGCGTTCGAGATCTACGACGGCGGCGCCGGGTACACCTCGGCCAAGCACGCGCAGGCGGCGCTGCACCAGACGCTTCGCGGTGAGCTGCTGGGAAAGCCGGTGCGACTCACCGAGATTGCGCCGGGGATGGTGGAGACGGAGTTCTCCGTGGTCCGGTTCGGTGGGGATCAGGGCAAGGCCGACGCGCTATATCAGGGGATGACCCCGTTGGTGGCCGCCGACATCGCCGACGTGATCGGCTTCGTGGCGTCGCGCCCGTCCCATGTCAACCTGGACCAGATCGTGATCCGGCCGAGGGATCAGGCCTCGGCGACCAGGAAGTTCACCCGCCAGGAACCGTCGTAGCCTGGCTCGGCGCCGTGGTCGTCGGCGTGCCCGACAGCGTGGGCGCGTCGGTGGGCGTGGCCGGGGCGCTGCTGGGGATGTTCAGGGGCGACGCCGCGGGGGTGAGGGCCGACATCGCCTTCCACTCGTCCCAGTCGACGGCCCAGTCCCAGATGTCGCCATCCGCGTAGGACAGCTCGATCGAGGTGCCGGTGACCTCGACTGGATCGCCGTAGATGGCGGTGTTGAAGTACTGCTGGGCGTCCGACGTCGACAGGTTGATGCAGCCGTTCGTCACGTTGGTGTTGCCCTGGGCTCCGGCGCTGGACGGGTTGGCGTGGATGAACTCGCCGTTGTTGGAGATCCGCACCGCGTACCGCTCGTGCACGTTGCTGTAGCCGGCCGCCGGATTGGACATGTAGAAGTCTTCGTACTTCTCGCTGACGACGTGGATGCCGCTGCGCGTGACGTTGCGAGGCAGGTCGGCTTCGCCGTAACTGCAGGGCAGGGTCATGATCGTGCCCTCGTCGGTGATCACCTCGATCTGGTGGCTCGACGCCTCGGCCTTCACTACCTGACGCCTGCCGATCTCGAAGTCCAGGGTGATGTCCTGCGCGCCGAACGCGCCGTCCCCGAACGGGACGCCGTACAGCTTGGCGGCGACGTTGACCTTGGTGCCCGCCGGGTAGTAGTCGCGGGTCCGCCAGTGCACCCGCGATCCGCCGACCTCGTCGGGCAGCCATGCCCAGCTGCCCTCGACGGGCGGGGTGGTGGTGACCTTCAGTGCCTTCTCGACCGAGGCCTTGTCGCTGATCGAGGCGTCGAACTGCATGATGATCGGTACCGCAACGCCGACCACCTGGCCGTCGGCGAGCTGGAACTGGCCATTCACCTGGGTGTTGGGCGTGATGGTTGTGAAGTTGCCCGCGAGAGGTACGGCCTTGCCGTCCCGGCCGACCACCGCACCGGCCCAGGAATACTCGACGCCGTAGCCAAGCGGTTCGGTGGTGGTGAACGACGTCCGGTCGCGGTTGATCACGCCGGCCACTGCCTTGCCGTCGGCGTTCGACAGCGTCACGCGCTGGAACCAGCCGTTGTCGACGTCGATGCCGATCTGCGACGTCGGCACCACGTCGGTGGCCGCAGGATCGGGCTTGTAGGTGATCTTCGGCGTGGCGGGAGGCGCGGGCGGTTCGGCCTGCTTCTTCAACGGATTACCGGCACACGCAGCGAGAATGCCCGAGGCACCGACCGCCATCGCGGTCAGCGCCTGCCGCCGGTTGATGCTCACGTGGACCAAGGTTACCTAGAGTGCGCACCCGATCAGAATCGGCTCGGGTGTGAGATCGATCCCGAACGCGCTGCGCACACCATCCCGCACGGCTCTGGCCAGTGCCATCACGTCGGCGGTCGTCGCGTCACCGCGGTTCGTCAACGCCAGCGCGTGCTTGGTGGACAGCCGCGCTGGACCGTCGCCGGGGTAACCCTTGCCGAACCCGGCACGCTCGACCAACCATCCCGCCGCCAGCTTCACGCCGTCCGGTGCGGGGTAGTTGGGCACGGGCCCGTCGATCTCGGACCGTAACCGCTCGAACGTGCCGGGTGTGACGACCGGGTTCGTGAAGAACGAGCCGACGCTCCACGTGTCGTGGTCGGTTTCGTCGAGGACCATGCCCTTGCTCCCCCGCAGGCCCAGGACGGCCTCCCTGACCAAGGTCGGATCCGCGTGCGCACCCGGTTCGACACCGAGTGCCGACGCCAACTCGCCGTAGCGCAGCGGCGCGCCATGCCCGTCGGCGGCCAACGTGAACTCGACCTCGAGCACGATGGCGTCCTGCGAGTTCCTCAGCACGCTGCGCCGATACCCGAAGCCGAGCGCGTCCGGATTCACCCAGCGGTCCGTGCCGGTCCGACGGTCCAGCAGCCGCACCCCGCTGATGGTGTCGGCCACTTCTGCGCCGTAGGCCCCGACGTTCTGCACCGGTGTCGCGCCCGCGGTTCCCGGGATACCGGACAGGCACTCCAGGCCGCCGAGGCCGTAGGCGAGCGAGGTGACGACGACGTCGTCCCACAGCGCGCCCGCCTCCGTGCGCACGACGGCGCCCTCGACCGTGATCTCGGTGTTCACCAGGTGGACGACGACGAGGTCGTCGATGTCGTCGGCGATCACCACGTTGGAGCCACCCGCAAGGATCACGACCCGCTCGTCTGGCTCGTCGGCGCGTAGTGCGCGCAGCACGTCGACCACCTTCTCGGTGGAATCGCACGTGATCAGGCGGCGCGCCACCGGCCCGATCCTCAGCGTGGTCAACGGGGCGAGCGGCACGTCGTATCGAGACCGACGCGCCCGCGTATTGCGAACTGACCACGGGCGGTAACGGTAGCGTCATCGGCTATGCCGCGTTCCTTCGACATGGCAGCCGAGTACGAGGGCACCGTCGACCAGGTCCACCAGGCGTTCCGCGACGAGGGCTACTGGCAGGAACGCCTGGCGCGTTCAGGCGCGGACGACGCCACGCTCGACTCGATGACGGACGACGGCGAGGGTGGCGTCGACGTGATCACCACGCAGACGCTGCGGTCCGACCGCCTGCCCGGCATGGTTGCCCAGTTTCACCACGGTGACCTCAACTTCGTCCGCGAGGAGACGTGGACCGCGGTCACCGACGGGCGGGCGAGCGCCGTGGTGAAGGGATCGATCCCCGGCGCCCCCGTGACGCTGACCGGCACCGCCGTATTGACCGCCACCGGGAGCGGCTCCCGGCTGGAGTTCAAGGCCACCGTCGAGGTCCGGATCCCGCTCGTCGGCGGCAAGGTGGAGAACTTCATCGGCAGCCAGTTGGTCGACCTGTTGATCGCCGAACAGCGCTTCACCTCGGCGTGGATACGGGAAAACGCCTGAGAGGCCAGTAAAATCGCTGGCCATGGTCCCGGCGGGCAGGAGCGAAGCGACCGGGGATTGTGCGGCGCAGACCCGATCGGGCCAGCCGACGCGGGGCACGACCGGGTACAACCGGCTGCGGCGCAGCGATCGCTGGCTGGTCCACGACGCTCGCGTGCGCACCTCCCTGCTCACCGCATCCGATCCGCTGGTGATCGATCTCGGCTACGGCGCCCTCCCGGTGACCACCCTCGAGCTGGCCGCACGGCTGCGTGCGGTGCGGCCCGACGTGCGGGTGGTCGGGCTGGAGATTCATCCGGAGCGGGTCGACGCCGCACGCGCCGCGCCGGCCGTGCCGGGGACGTCGGTCGAATTCGCCCTTGGCGGTTTCGAATTGGCCGGCCTGCAGCCGGTGCTGGTGCGGGCGTTCAACGTGTTGCGCCAGTACGACGTCGACGCGGTGCCCACCGCGTGGTCCGAGATGACGAGCCGAATTGCACCGGGCGGATTGATCGTCGACGGCACCTGCGACGAGCTCGGCAGACGATGCTGCTGGGTGCTCCTCGACGCCAGCGGACCGGTGAGCCTCACGCTCGCCTGCGACCCGTTCGCGATCGAGAGGCCGTCGGATCTGGCCGAGCGGCTGCCGAAGGTGCTGATTCACCACAACGTGCCGGGCCAGCCGGTGCACACGCTGCTGACGGCCGCCGACCGCGCATGGGCCAGCGCGGCGGGCCACGGGGTTTTCGGGCCCCGGGTGCGCTGGCGCGCGATGCTCGAAAAGCTGGCTGTCGACGGATTCCCCGTCGAGCCGCCGCGCCGACGGCTGCGGGACGGGGTGCTCTCCGTGCCGTGGGAAGCGGTGGCGCCCCGCTGACCGCTAAGTAGGCTGGTCGTCATGCGGATTGCCCTGGCACAGATCACGTCCAGCACCGACAAGTCGGCCAATCTGGGCTTCGTCGAGGACTTCACCCGGCGTGCGCCGAGGCCGGTGCCCGGCTGGTGCTGTTCCCCGAGGCGACGATGTGCCGATTCGGCGTTCCGCTGGCGCCCATCGCCGAGCCGCTCGACGGGCCGTGGGCGGACGGGGTGCGCGCCGTCGCCGAGCGCAACAACGTGACGGTGGTGGCCGGGATGTTCTGCCCGAGCGACGACGGGCGCGTCACGAACACGCTCATCGCGGCCGGGCCCGAGGGGAACGCGCACTATCACAAGATCCACTTGTACGACGCGTTCGGATTCAGCGAATCACGCACGGTCGCACCGGGTTCCGAGCCGGTGCTGATCTCGATCGACGGCGTCGCCGTCGGCCTGACAACCTGTTATGACATCCGCTTTCCCGAGCTGTACGTCGAACTCGCCCGGCGCGGGGCGCAGCTGATCACCGTGCACGCGTCATGGGGTTCGGGCCAGGGAAAGCTCGAGCAGTGGACGCTGCTGGCGCGCGCCCGCGCAATGGACACCACCGGCTACGTCGCCGCGGTCGATCAGGCCTATCCGGGCGATGACATCGCGGCCGTCGGCCCCACCGGTGTCGGTGGCAGCATGGTGGCCTCTCCGCTCGGTGAGGTGGTGGCCTCAGCGGGGTCCGACCAGCAGTTGTTGGTGTCCGACCTCGACCTGACGGCCGTCGAGAAGGCACGCGAGACCGTCGCGGTGCTCCACAACCGGACGGAGTTCAGTTCGTCGGTAGGGCACAATCGCTGAGGTGACCGATCCCTGGGCCCGTCCGGCCAACCAGGTTCCACCCGGCCAACAGCCCCCGGCCGGCGAACCGCCAACCCAGCAGATGCCCCACGGCGGTCCCAGCCACGAGGCGCCGCCTTATCGGGGCCAGTGGCCTCCGCAGAACTATCGTCGCCACAGAATTACCCGCCGGGGATGCCGCCGGAGGCGGGCGGCGCCCCGCCCAAAGAGGGCGGCTCGTTCATCAAGCGGACCTTCCGCGATCCGCTGTCGATCGTGCTGGTCGTCGTGATCGTGGTGGCTCTGGTCGTCGCAGGCGTGGTCGGCGCCGAGTTGTACGCCCGCCACCGCGCCGACGAGGTGGTGGCCAAGGCCACCGAGTGCGTGGTGCAGGACAGCGCATCAGTATCGTTCGGCGCCAGCCCATTTCTGTTGCAGCACATGACAGGTCACTACGGCAACATCTCGATCAGCACCGGGGGCAATCAGATCCGAGAGGCCAAGGGGATGAAGGCCGACATCGACATCGACGACGTCAGGCTCGCCGACAACGGCAACTCCAAGGGCACGATCGGGTCGTTGAACGCCACGATCACCTGGACGGCCGACGGCATCAAGCAGACCATTCAGAACTCGATCCCGCTGGTCGGCAGCTTCGTCACCGGAGTGACCACCAACCCGTCCAACGGCACGATCGAACTCGAGGCCCCGCTTGGCAGCATCGTGACCAAGCCGGCGGTGGTGGACAACGGCATCTCGCTGCAGGTGCAGGAGCTGACCGGCCTGGGCTTCACGCTGCCGCGCGAAGCGGTCCAGCCCGCGCTTGACGCGTTCAGCTCGCAGCTGACCAAGGACTATCCACTTGGCATCCACGCCGACAGCGTCCAGGTCACCGACAGCGGCGTGATCAGCAAGTTCTCCACGCAGAACGCGGCCATTCCGGTCGGCGGCAGCGATCCCTGCTTCGCGGGGCTTTAAAGCCCGTCGAGCACCGCGCGCGTCCCCGACAGCCCCAGCCTGGTCGCGCCGGCATCGAGCATCGCCACGGCGTCGGCCGCGGTTCGGATGCCGCCGCTGGCCTTGACTTCGACCGTGGGCCCGACGGTCGCGGCCATGATCTCCACCGCGCGCACCGAGGCGCCGCCCAACGGGATGAAATCCCGTGGACGTCTTGACGAAGTTCGCGTCGGCGTCAGCGGCCACCCGGCACACGTCGATCAGCGTCTGCTCGCCGGCGAGGCTGAGCAACGCCGCAGACTCCACGATGACCTTCAAGACCGTGTCCGGCACGGCTGCGCGTACCGCCACGATGTCCGCGCTCACGGCGTCCAAGTCACCCGCGATCGCCGCCCCGACGTCGATCACCATGTCGACCTCGTCGGCTCCCGCCGGCGACGGCGAGCGCGGCCTCCTGTGCCTTGATCTCCGAAAGGTGCTTGCCTGAGGGGAATCCGACGACGGCCGCGATCGCGACGCCGAGTGCCCCCGACCTATGCCGCACCGCAGGCAGCATCGAAGGCGACACACACACCGCGTACACCCCGAGGTCGGTCGCCTCCTCGACGAGAAAGGCCACGTCGACCTCGGTGGCCTCCGGCTTGAGCAACGTGTGGTCGACCAACTGGGCGACGTGATCCCTGGTCCAGCGCGTCATCAGAACGGCTCCTCTGTCCCACCGGGATTGCAGCCGGCGCCGACCATCGTGTCTTCGTCGACGACGGGGCGCCACGGCTCGAGGTTCCAGCTGGTCTTGCCGGGCTGCGCGAACTCGGCGTATGTCCAGTGGCACATGAACTGCTCGCGCATGCCGGGCATGTCGGCATCGGGCGCGGCCGCCAGCACCTCGGTCCACGCCTCGTCGCCCTGGGCGGCATTGTGCACCTGGCCCGCGGCGTCCCGACCCGCAGCGGTCGGGTAGACCCTCAGGCTGGACAGGTCGCCCCAGTGCGCCCACGCGGTGTGATCCACGTACGGCGGCCCGGGGACCGGGTCGGCAGAGGCCGTGCCTGCACTCAAGCTTGCGGTGGCCGCGCTCAGCGCCATGGCCGCGAGCACGCGTCTGATGATTCGGGGCACGGAGCTAGCGTGACTTTCCCTGGACTTCGAGGATCTTGGGCCGGACGTCGACGAGGTAGATGCCTGCGGCGCAGATCACGATGGCCGAACCGACGGGCGCCCCGAGGACGAGCGCAAGGACCACTGTGCCGCCGAGGATGGCCAGCCAGATCGGCTTGCTCATCTTCTCGGCGGCGGTGTAGGCGTCGGGCCGCTGGATCGCGGCGTGCACGAACGAATACACGCCCAATACCAACGCGCCCACCTGAATGACGAGGAGGACGTAACCCACCAGGCTCTGCGGCTGCACGCCTCAAGCCTATGCGGGTTACCCCCCTCGGTCTAATGCGACTTACTTCTGGGTGACCTTCTTGGCCGGAGCCTTCTTGGCCGGAGCCTTCTTGGCCGGAGCCGTCTTGACGGGAGCCTTGGCAGCGGCCTTCTTCACCGGTGCGGCGGACCTCTCGGCCTTCTTCGGCAGCTCGACGCCGACCAGCTTGGCGGCACGCTCGCCGACCGCGCGGGTCTGGGTGGCCACGGTGCCGAGCGCGTCCTGCGTCAGCTCGACGGCCTGGTCGGTCACGCTCTCGACGCGGCCGGCGGCATCCTCGAAGGCGGGCTGGCTACGAAGGCGCTCCAACGCGGCCTCGCCACGCTCGACGAGCTTGTTGTACGTGGCCGTCGCGGCCTCCGCGTAACCCTCGGCGGCCTTGCGCAGCTCGTCGCTGTTGAGGCGGTCGCGCACTTCGGCGACCTGCGTGGGCAGCTCTTCCTGCAGCTTGGTCAGGCGTGCGCGGCGCTCCTCGACACGGGTGCTGGCCTCGGTGCGGGCGTCCTCTGCACGCTCGCGCAGGGTGCTGACGATCTCGTTCACGGTGGCCAGCGCCAGGTCTGCAGCGCCGACGGCGGCGAGCAGCGGAGCCTTCAGGTCTTCGATGGTGGGCTGATTCTTGTCGGCCATTTCGGATGATTCCTCTCTCGGATGTGTCTCGTTTGTCGGGTGCTTCTCATTTGCGGTCAATCGGCGGTCAGTCAGTGGCTGGCTCCTCTTCTGCAGCTTCGTTCTGCTGACAGAACGATGTGTAGATGTCGAGCAGCACCTGCTTCTGCCGCTCGGTGATCGTGGCGTCGGAGACGATGGCGTCGCGAACCTCACTGGGCTCGCTCGGCTCCAAGATCCCGGCCCGCACGTAGAGCACTTCGGCGGACACTCGCAACGCCTTCGCGATCTGGTTGAGCACTTCGGCGGAGGGTTTGCGCAAACCCCGCTCGATCTGGCTGAGATAGGGATTGCTGACGCCTGCCTTCTCAGCCAGCTGACGAACCGACACCTGCGCAGCTTCGCGCTGGCTCCGGATGAAGCTCCCGATGTCCTGTGCCGCATTGGTCACGACAGCGGCAAGGTTTTCGTCCTGCGGCACGCTTTCGCCCCCTGTGCGTCAGTAACCGGTTGGGCTTCGAAATCCACCGTACGACGGGGTGCTAACTTTTGCAAGCAGTTGCTAGCGCAGGTCAGAAGAGTAGCTGGGCTACCGAGTAGATCACCAGACCGGCCAGGGAGCCCACCACCGTGCCGTTGATCCTGATGAATTGCAGGTCACGACCGACGTGCAGTTCGATCCGGCGGCTGGCCTCGTCGGCGTCCCAGCGTTCGATGGTCTCGGTGATGATGGCTGTGATCTCCGTCCCATACTGCGCAACGAGGTGCTCGGCTGCCCGCACGATCCAGTTGTCGACCTTGTCGCGGAGTTCGACGTCGTCGCGCAACGACTCGCCGATGTGCATCACGGAGTCGGCGATCCGGGACCGCAACGCCGACGACGGGTCGTCGACCGACTCGAGAATGATGCGCTTGGCGGTCGTCCACGCGGTCTCGGCGGCTTTGGCAACCTCGTCGCGCGCCATGATCTGTTCCTTGACGTTCTCCGCCTTGGCGATGGTCGAGTCGTCGTGTTGTAGATCGTTGGCGAACTCGAACAGGAACTTGGTGGCCGAGCGGCGTAGCTCGTGGTCGGGGTTGCGACGCACCTTGTCGGTGAAGTCCATCAGCTCGCGGTGAATACGCTCGCCGATCAGGTTGTCGACCCAGCGTGGCGACCACGTCGGCGAATCACGCTCGATGACCCGTTCGATGACTTCGTCGGCGTTCAATGTCCACTCGAATGCGCGGTCCGCCAGCAGTTGCAGCAGGGCCTCCTGACGCCCCTCCTCCAGCAGGCTGGCCAGCACCCGACCGATCGGGGGGCCCCACTGCGGTTGGGCGACGCGTTTGACGATCATCCGGTCGAGCAACTGTTGGACGTCGTCGTCGCGGAGCATCTCGACCAGCACCCGCAGCACGGTCGACGCCTCCGCCCCCACCCGCTCGGCGTGCGAGGAGTCGGAGAGCCACTTGCCCATCCGCCCCGCCACCTGGGCATCACGCAGCTTGGTCTCCACGACCTCGGGCGACATGAAGTTCTCCCGGACGAAGGCACCGAGGCCCTCACCGAGCTGATCCTTCTTGCGCTTGATGATCGCGGTGTGTGGGATCGGAATGCCGAGCGGGTGCTTGAACAGTGCGGTCACCGCAAACCAGTCGGCCAGGGCGCCGACCATGCCCGCCTCGGCCGCGGCGCGGACGTAACCCACCCAGGAGGCCGCTCCATTCGACTGCGCCCAGGTGCATAGCAGGAAGATCACAGTCGCGCCGACGAGGAAGCTCAGCGCGACGACCTTCATCCGGCGAAGGCCGGTGCGACGCTCGGCATCTGCGGCGGAGTCGACACTGGCCAGCGACTCGGCAAAACTCTGGCGGGGTTGGGCGCTGGTTCGGTGTACCACGCTTCCATCATCCGCTATCGCGCCGCCGGCACCCGTGCCATCGGTCACGCTTGACGGATCCACCGTATTATCAAGACGAACTAGGGATGGATTGGCGCGATTGTGGCACAACAGACCCCAGCGGGGGTGGTCAAAACCGACGGGCGCAAACGGCGCTGGCACCAGCACAAGGTCGACCGTCGCAGCGAGCTGGTAGACGGCACCCTCGAAGCGATCCGTCGGCGCGGCAGCAACGTCAGCATGGACGAGATCGCCGCGGAGATCGGTGTCTCGAAGACGGTCCTCTACCGCTACTTCGTCGACAAGACCGACCTCACGACCGCAGTGATGATGCGCTTCGCGCAGACCACGCTGATTCCCAACATGGCCGCCGCGCTGTCGTCGAATCACGATGGCTACGACCTGACCCGCGAGATCATCCGGGTCTACGTCCACACCGTCGCATCGGAGCCGGAGCCGTACCGGTTCGTCATGGCAAACAGCTCGGCCAGCAAGAGCAAGGCGGTCGCGGACTCCGAGCAGATCATCGCGCGGATGCTCGCCGTGATGCTTCGTCGGCGGATGTCCGAGGTCGGCATGGACACCCACGGCGCCGAACCGTGGGCGTTCATGATCGTCGGCGGCGTGCAGTTGGCCACCCACTCGTGGATGTCGCACCCACGGATGACGGCCGACGACCTGATCGACTACCTGACGATGCTGTCATGGAGCGCGCTGCGCGGAATCGTCGAGGTAGGCGGGTCCCTGGAGAAGTTCAATTCGGTACCGCATCCCTCGCCGATTCTGCCGCCGCACCTGCTTGACTGACCGGGTGAGCAAGTCATCCAAGGACGCCCCGTCGCTGTGGACCCACGAACCGCACACCCACCTCGAGTTCAGGGCGGGCGAGCTGGTCGCCGACATCAAGACGAACGCCACACCGGGCTTCAGCGGGTCGAAGTCGGATGCCCCCGACCTGCAGGCCGAACGCAATCAACGCTTCTCCGAACTGCAGGAGATGCTGTACGCGAGCAGCCGATCCGGTGATACCCGCAAGATGCTGCTCGTGCTGCAGGGCATGGACACCGCAGGCAAGGGCGGCATCGTCAAACACGTTGTCGGAGCAGGCAATCCGCAAGGAATTCGATACGCGAGCTTCGGCAAGCCGACTGAGGAAGAGCTGGCCCACGACTACCTGTGGCGAATCAGGAACGCGCTACCCACCGCAGGCCACATCGGCGTGTTCGACCGGTCGCACTACGAGGACGTGCTCATCGTGCGGGTGCACGACCTGGTGCCGCCCGAGGTATGGGGCGCGAGGTACGACGAGATCAACGCGTTCGAGAAGGAACTGGTCGACGACGGCACGACGATCGTCAAGGTGGCGATGTTCGTCTCGCTCGACGAGCAGAAGAAGCGGCTCGCCGCACGGCTGGACCGGCCCGACAAGTATTGGAAGTTCAACCCGGCCGACATCGACGAGCGGGGGTTGTGGCCCAAGTACCAAGAGGCCTATCAGGCGCTGCTGGACCGCACCTCGACGGACTACGCACCGTGGCACGTCATTCCCTGTGACCGCAAGTGGTATTCCCGGCTGGCCATCACCGAGTTGCTGATCGAGTCGCTCGAGGCGCTTGACTTGTCTTGGCCGCCAGCCAATTTCGACGTCGAAGCGGAGAAGAAGCGGCTGTCGTCGGCCTAGCCTCCGCCGCTCGCGGGGAACTCAGTAGGAGTAGAAGCCTTGGCCGGACTTCTTGCCGAACTGGCCCGCTTCGACCATGCGTAGCAGCAGTGGCGGCGGCGCGTAGAGGGGCTCCTTGAACTCCTCGAACATCTTGTCCGCGATGAGCTTCACCGTGTCCAGGCCGATCAGGTCGGACAACCGCAGCGGGCCCATCGGATGCGACAACCCCGCCACCACGGACTTGTCGACGTCCTCAATGGTGGCGAAGCCGGCCTCGACCATGCGGATCGCCGCCAGAAGGTACGGCACCAGAAGCGCATTGACCACGAATCCGGACCGGTCGGAGCAGCGAACCACCTGCTTGCCCAGCACCGAACTCGCGAACTCCTCGGTCCGTTCGATCGCGGCGTCGGTGGTCACCAGCGTGCTCACCAGCTCGACGAGCGGCAGCACCGGCGCCGGATTGAAGAAGTGCAGACCCAGCACGCGACCCGGATTCTTGGTCGCCGCAGCGATTTTCATGATGGGGATGCTGGATGTGTTGGACGCCAGCACGGCGTCGGGATCGGTGACGACCTCGTCGAGTTCGGCGAAGACCTTGGCCTTGACGGCGTCGTCCTCGATGATCGCCTCGATGACGAGCTGGCGGTCCGACATGTCCGACAGGTTCGTCGTGACACTCAGCTTGGCCAGCGCGGCGTCGCAGTCCTCCTGGGTCAGCTTGCCCTTGCTGACGCCGCGTTCGAGCGACTTGGTGATCCTGGCCTCGCCCGCCTTGATGAGCTCGTCGGTCGGCTCGTAGATCCGCACGTCAACACCCGCGCGCAGCGCTACCTCCGCGATGCCCGCGCCCATCTGCCCGGCGCCGACGACGCCCACTCGCTCGATATTCGTCACGTTGACACTTTCTACTCCATGCGCGACCAGACGTAAAAGTGCCCGACACGCCGTGGCATCGGGCACTTCTACTGGAGCCACGCTTGCGCGGACTGCTCGCGCAGCTTGGTGACCTAGTGGAACTGACCCTCTTCGGTCGAGCCCGCGAGCGCGGTGGTCGAGCTGGTCGGGTCGACGGTGGTGGCGATCCGGTCGAAGTAACCCGCGCCGACCTCGCGCTGGTGCTTCGTCGCGGTGTAGCCGCGCTCCTCGGCGGCGAACTCGCGCTCCTGCAGCTCGACGTAGGCGCTCATCTGGTTGCGGGCGTAGCCGTAGGCCAGATCGAACATCGAGTAGTTGAGGGCGTGGAAGCCGGCCAGCGTGATGAACTGGAACTTGAAGCCCATCGCGCCGAGTTCCTTCTGGAACCTCGCGATCGTGGAGTCGTCCAGGTGCTGCTTCCAGTTGAACGACGGCGAGCAGTTGTAGGCCAGCATCTGGTCGGGGAACTCGCTCTTGACGCCCTCGGCGAACTTCTTGGCCAGCTCGAGGTCCGGGGTGCCGGTCTCCATCCAGATGAGGTCCGAGTACGGCGCGTAGGACTTGGCGCGGGCGATGCAGGGCTCGAGGCCGTTCTTGACCCGGTAGAAGCCCTCGGCGGTGCGCTCACCGGTGACGAACGGGCGGTCGCGCTCGTCGACGTCGGAGGTGATCAGCGTGGCGGCCTCGGCGTCGGTGCGGGCGATGACGAGCGTCGGGACGTCGGCGACGTCGGATGCGAGTCGCGCCGAGGTCAGGGTGCGGATGTGCTGCTGGGTCGGGATGAGCACCTTGCCACCGAGGTGGCCGCACTTCTTCTCCGACGCGAGCTGGTCCTCCCAGTGCGAGCCGGCGACACCGGCCGCGATCATGGCCTTCTGCAGCTCGTAGACGTTGAGCGCGCCGCCGAAGCCGGCCTCACCGTCGGCGACGATCGGGGCGAGCCAGTTCTCGACCGAGCGGTCGCCCTCGACCTTGGCGATCTGGTCGGCGCGCAGCAGCGCGTTGTTGATGCGGCGGATCACCTGCGGCACCGAGTTGGCCGGGTACAGGCTCTGGTCGGGGTAGGTATGACCGGACAGGTTCGCGTCACCGGCGACCTGCCAACCCGACAGGTAGATGGCCTTGAGTCCGGCCCGGACCTGCTGCACGGCCTGGTTGCCGGTCAACGCGCCCAACGAGTTGACGAAGTCCATGTCGTGCAGCTGGTCCCAGAGCACCTCGGCGCCGCGGCGGGCCAGAGTGCTCTCCTCGACGACGTGTCCCTGCAGCGCGACGACGTCCTCGGCGCTGTAGGTGCGCTCGATGCCCTTCCAGCGTGGGTTGGTGTTCCAGTCGTGCTGGATCTGCTCGGGGGACTTCGGCGTGCCAACGGTGGACATTGGGGCTCCTTTGCGTTTGCGAGTCGCCGTGGCGTCACGTTGTTGTTAACGCCGCAGCAACTTCACTGGTGTGCTAACTCGAGGATGCATCAAGCCATATGCGCAGGTCTACTAGTTTCTGCTGCCAATTTTCGCCAACACGAACGGTTAACTTGCGAAGCTTGCAAAGGTAGCCATGAGCTGAACCGGTTCAGAAGTTACCGTCCGGTAACTAGTTTTCGCAGGTCAGTACGCCCGTACTGTTAGAACGGGTGGATCACAGCGCGAAGAGGGATGCGACGGCTTTCGTCTCTTCGCCGACCGCGTATGTGAGCGTCGTCACAGTCCGACCGACCAGGTCCGCACCGAACGCATCGGTCGAGCCGGCGGGATGCACGTGGCTGATGATCTCCAACTTGTCGCCGAGCGCCACGGGAAGGTCGTGCTCGATCGTGACGCGCAGCGGCCCCCGCAGCAGCTCGGGATGGTTGTGCAGGTAGTCCTCGACCACACTCCAGTACACCGAGTTGTTCATGTGGTCGAAGATGTCGATGTCGCTCACCCGGACCGGGTACTCGCGGATCTCCCTGGCGTCTTCGCGGCTGCCCGCCTTCAGATACGGCCTTCCACCGGAGCCGGTCGACCTGGGTGGTGCGCTGCAGGCCGGCGATGAAGTCGTCGGAGATGCGCGCAGGGCCTTGGGTCTCGCGGTTGATGTTGATCCAGAACGCCTCGGACTCCATCAGGCCGCCCTTGCGGCCGTCGATGCGCACCCGCATCTCGCACCAGCGGTTGGACGTCCCCGAGCACCAGCGCCGCAGTCGCAGCATGTCCTGGAACTCGATGGGCTTGATCAGGTCGATCATCGTGCGTCGGACGATCCACAGCGGATGGGTTTCCTCGAATCCCAGCTCCCGCAGTTGGTCCGAACCGACGTCCTGGATGTGGCGCGTCGCCGCATCGAATCGCAACCGGCCCGCGCGGTCGGTGTCGGCGACCCGCAGGGGCCACTGGATGTCGAAGACGTCCGGATGCGGATCGGGGACGGGCATCAAGGTCTTCGCCAACCCGCTGCCGCTGGTGTTCACGGCATCTGATATTGCCACAGCCGACTCCATGCCAATTATGCGAAGTGTCTCTTCGCATCCTTGTTACGCTGGTGACGTGGCCAAAACCTTCGTCGGATCACGCGTGCGGCAGCTCCGCAGTGAACGGGGTTTCAGCCAAGCCGCACTGGCTCAGACGCTCGAGATCTCCCCCAGCTACCTGAACCAGATCGAGCACGACGTGCGCCCGTTGACCGTCGCGGTTCTGCTGCGCATCACCGAGGTCTTCGGCGTCGACGCCACGTTCTTCGCCCCCCAGGACGACACCCGCCTGGTCGCCGAGTTGCGCGAGGTGACGATGGACCTGCGACGTCGGCATCGACGTGGACCCTGCCGAACTCGCCGACATCGTCAGCGCTCACCCGGCGCTGGCCAGAGCGATGGTCAACCTGCACCAGCGCTACCGGCTGACCACCACGCAGTTGGCGACCGTGACCGAGGACCGATACTCCGACGGCAGCGGCAGCGGCGCGATCACGATGCCGCACGAAGAAGTCCGCGACTACTTCTACCAACGGCAGAACTATCTGCACGAACTCGACACCGCCGCCGAGGAGCTCACCGACCGGATGCGGATGCACCGCGCCGACCTGGCGCGCGACCTCTCCGACCGACTGAGCGCGGTGCACGGCGTTCGCATCGTCAAGCGCGTCGACCTCGGCGGCACACTGCTGCACCGATACGACCCCGAGACCAAGACGCTGGAGATCGGTGGGCACCTCTCGTCGGGCCAGTACGTCTTCAAGCTCGCCGCCGAGCTGGGCTTCCTGGAGTTCGGCGATCTGATCGACGACATGGTCGACCGAGGGCAAGTTCACCAGCGCCGAGTCGCAAACGTTGGCGCGGCTCGGCATGGCGAACTACTTCGCCGCTGCCACGGTGTTGCCGTACCGCCAGTTTCACGACGTCGCCGACAACTTCCGCTATGACGTCGAGCGGCTGTCGGCGTTCTACTCGGTGAGCTACGAGACCATCGCGCACCGGCTCTCCACGCTGCAGCGCCCGTCGATGCGGGGCGTGCCGCTGTCGTTCGTCCGGGTCGACCGGGCAGGCAACATGTCGAAACGCCAGTCCGCCACCGGTTTTCACTTCTCGTCCAGTGGCGGCACGTGCCCGCTGTGGAACGTCTACGAGACGTTCGCCAACCCCGGCAAGATCTTGGTGCAGATCGCCCAGATGCCTGACGGCAGGAACTACATGTGGGTGGCCCGCACGGTCGAGCGCCGCGCCTCGCGCTATGGTCAGCCGGGAAAGACGTTCGCGATCGGCCTGGGCTGCGAACTCCGGCACGCCCACCGGCTGGTCTATTCGGAGGGGCTCGACTTGTCTGGTGGGATCTCCACACCGATCGGCGCTGGGTGCAGGGTCTGCGAGCGCGACAACTGTCCGCAGCGTGCCTTTCCCGCGCTTGGCCGAGCGCTGGACCTCGACGAGCACCGCAGCACGGTGTCGCCCTACCTGGTGAAGCACGCATGACCGGGAGCAAGAGCGACGCGGCCGGCGAATCGGCCATGCCCCGCATCCCGTCGTCGGGGAGCCTGCGTGAACTCGGACCCATCGGCTGGGTGATCGCCAAGGTGTTTACCCGCGTGATCCGGGCGCCACGGTTCCACTTGCTGGACACCCTGGGACAGCACGAGCTGCTCTTCCTGGCCTGGCTCCCCCTCTCGGGCATGCTGCTGCTGTGGGGCAAGCTGAGCCGCCGAGACGCCGAGCTGGTGATCCTGCGCGTGGGGCACCTGCGCGGATGCGAGTACGAACTTCAGCAGCATCGCAGGCTCGCCAGGACGAAGGGCCTGGACGCCGAGACGCAGGCGGCCATCTTCGAAGGGCCGGATGCCGTGAGCCTGACCGACCGGCAGCGCGCACTCATCACCGCCACCGACGAATTCGTCGTCACCCGCTCGATGTCACCCGAAACCTGGGGGACGCTGGCCACTCATCTGGACCGCAAGCAGCTGATCGAATTCTGCATGCTGGCAGCGCAATACGACGGACTCGCCGCGACGATCGCGACGCTCGAGATCCCGCTGGACTTCGCCGACTGACGCCTACAGGTAGGTGACCCCGAGCACGCACATCGTGAGCAGCACCGGGGCGATGGGCAGGCACCACAGGAACGCCGCCATGGCGGACGCCTTGCGCCTGTAGAAGCGCCAGCCCAGCAGGCCCAGCACGACGCCGAGCACAACGCAGCCGGCCGAGATGACCAGCACCCAGTCATTCACCGTCGTGGTCTTGAACGCGAAGGAGATGGCGACCAGCCACACGATGTGGCCGATGATCAGCCCGCCGATCCCGGCGACGACGGCGGCTCTCAAAAGTTGATCATGTGGCCGGCGAGGCCGTGGAAGCACTCCTGCAGCGCCTCGCGACAGCGTCGGGTGGGTGTGCACGTTGCGGGTCAGCTCGTTGACGGTGAGGTCCCACTTCTGCGCCAGGGTCAGCTCGGGCAGCAGCTCGGAGACGTCGTGGCCGATCAGGTGGCCGCCGAGCAGCTCGCCGTACTTGGCGTCGGCGATGAGCTTGACGAAGCCGCCGGGTCGCCGAGGCCGTGCGCCTTGCCGTTGGCGGTGAACGGGAACTTCGCGACCTTGACGTCGTAGCCCTCGTCGCGGGCCTGCTGCTCGGTCAGCCCGAAGCTGGCGACCTGCGGCTGGCAGAACGTGGCGCGCGGCATCATCCGGTAGTCGCCGAGCGCGAGAGTCTCGGCGCCCGCGATGGTCTCGGCGGCCACCACGCCCATGCGCCTCGGCGACGTGGGCGAGCTGCAGCTTGGCGGTGACGTCGCCGATCGCGTAGATGTGCGGCACCTAGGTGCGCATGTAGTCGTCGATGCCGATCGCCCCGCGCTCGGTGAGCTGCACGCCGGCCTTGTCCAGGCCGTAGCCCTCGACGTTCGGGCGCGAAGCCGATGGCCTGCAGCACCTTGTCGGCCTTGAGCTCGATCGGTCTTGCCGTCCTTGCTGACGGTGACGGTGACCTTCGATGCCGTCGTCGTCGATCGACTCGACCTTGGTGCCGGTGAGGATCTTGACGCCGAGCTTCTTGTACTGCTTCTCGATCTCCTTGGAGACCTCGGCGTCCTCGTTGGGCAGCGCGCGTCGGCAGGAACTCGACGATGGTGACGTCGACGCCGTAGTTGCTTCAGCACGTAGCCGAACTCCATGCCGATCGCGCCGGCGCCGACGATGACGATCGAACCCGGCAGCTCGCGGGTCAGGATCTGCTCCTCGTAGGTGACGACGTTCTCCGACAGCGAGGTGCCGGGCACCAGCTTGGTGCTGGTGCCGGTGGCGATGATCGCGTTGTCGAACGTGACGGTCTCGGTGCCGCCCTCGTTGAGGTCGACCGAGAGCGTGTTGGCGTCGGTGAACGTGCCGTGGCCGTGGATCTCGGTGATCTTGTTCTTCTTCATCAGGAAGTGCACGCCCTTGACGCGGCCGTCGGCGACCTTGCGGCTGCGGTCGAACGCCGACGCCGAAGTCGAACGATCGCCTCACCGGTGATGCCGAAGGTCTTGGCTTCCTTGGTGAAGATGTGCGCCAGCTCGGCGTTGCGCAGCAGCGCCTTCGACGGGATGCAGCCGACGTTGAGGCACACGCCGCCCCAGTACTTCGGTTCGACGATGGCGGTGTTCAGCCCGAGTTGGGCCGCACGGATGGCCGCGACGTATCCGCCGGGACCGGCTCCGAGAACGACGACGTCATAGTGAGTCACGCCCCCACCCTAATAGTCGCCGCGCAGGTGCTAGCGGTCGATCCACCCAAAGGCATAGGCGCCGTAGAGCGCGGCCGCCGCGCCGGTGGATGCCAGCGGTGCCGACATCAGCGCGATCGCCAGTGCGGAGACCAGCGGCTTGTTCCGCACCATGGCGCACGAGCAGGGCTGCGACGGTGCCGACGACGAGATAGATCATCACGACGAACACCGGCCCGGTCTTGTCCACCGACCGGAACCACCACTCGTAGAGCGCCAGGCCGATGACCGCGGCAACGGTCCACACGCCCGCCACGACCAGGACGAACATCCAGCGCTTCAGGTACTGGTCGACGCCGGGGACGAACTCGGGTGAAACGAAGGTGGGCAGCGGCCCCGACGGGTTCTCGGGTGGCTCGGTCGCGGTGATCGGCTGCGCCTCGACCAGGTACCCCATCCCGGTCGCTTCGCTCCTGCCCTCCGGTATCCCATCCCGGGTCGCTTCGCTCCTGCCCTCCGGTATCGAACAGGGGCGTCCAGTTCGTCGTGGGTTCGCCGGAGTGCAGCTCAGCCACCGGACACCGCCTGGATCGCGACGAGCACACCGAACCAGCCGGGAGCGAGCGACAGCACGAACGCGCCGAGAACGGTGATCCACCGCCTGCCCGAGAACAGCACCAGGAGCATCCCGACGACGATCGGCACCCCCACGACGAGCGCGATCACCGCGTCCGGTCGGACGCGGGCCGTCACCAGCAGGGTCGATGCGATTCCCGCGACCAGTCCCGCCGCGACCCCGACCAACATCGCGCTGGTCAGTAGCCACGCCCGCGGGAGCGGAATCACCGTTCAACGGTAACGCCGCGAACCGCCGCTACGGCTGAACGCTCGCGGCGTGCCGCTGAGGTATCGGGCAGGCGTCCTCGGCCTGCGCGACCACGTGGGTGCCCGTTTCAGCCGGCCGCGCGCCGTCGGCGTACTGTGCGCCGGTCACCGGGGGATGGTCGCTGAGCTCGGCATTCTCGGCCTCGGTGTACGCACGGCCGCGGGACAGGAACCGCATGCCCTCCGGCGCTTCGACGCTGAAACCGCCGCCGCGGCCCGGCACCACGTCGATCACCAGTTGGGTGTGCTTCCACGCGTCGAACTGCGGCCCCGAGATCCACACCGGGACTCCGTCGCCGACGTCGAGGATCGACAGCAGCACGTCGCGGTCCCCGACGATGAAGTCTCCGTCGGGATAGCACATCGGCGACGATCCGTCGCAGCAGCCGCCGGACTGGTGGAACATCAGCGCACCATGGCGGTCCTGCAGCCGGCGCAATAGGTCGGCGGCGGCCGCGGTGATCAGTGCTCGGCTCGGAGTGGTCCTCGGAGTGGTCATCGATCGCAGACTCCCATCGGGTGTAACTCCGCTCACACTACGCGCGACGGTCACAATGGTTCCCGTGGATCCAGACCCCCATCTGTGGCTAGAGGACATCACCGGCGACGACGCGCTCGCGTGGGTGGACGCGCACAACGACCCGACGCTGGCCGATCTTGGCGGTGAACGCTTCGAGCGCATGCGCGCCGAAGCGCTTGAGGTGCTCGACACCGACAGCCGGATTCCCTACGTGCGGCGCCGCGGCGAGCACCTGTACAACTTCTGGCGCGACGCGGAGAACCCGCGTGGGCAGTGGCGGCGCACCACGCTCGACGAATACCGGACCGATGATCCCGGCTGGGACGTGGTGATCGACTTGGACGAGCTGAGCCGCGCCGACGGGGAGAACTGGGTGTGGGCGGGCGCCGACGTCATCGAACCCGATCTGACGCTCGCGCTGATCTCGTTGTCGCGCGGCGGTTCCGACGCCACGGTGGTACGTGAATTCGACATGCGGACAAGGCAATTCGTCACCGACGGATTCGAGTTACCCGAGGCCAAGACCGACATCACCTGGCAGGACTGCGACACCGTCATCGTCGGAACCGATTTCGGGCCGGGCTCGCTGACCGAGTCCGGTTATCCGCGGCTCACCAAGCGGTGGCGGCGCGGGCAGCCGCTGGCTGAGGCCGAGACGCTGTTCGCCGGGGACCCGTCCGACGTCAGCGTCGGCGCAGGCTTCGATCCCACTCCCGGCTTCGAGCGCCTGCTCGTCTCGCGGTCGTTCGACTTCTTCAACCGCGAGCGCTACGAACTGCGCGGCGACGAGCTGATCAAGATCGACGTGCCCACCGACGCAGGCACGTCGATCCACCGCGAGTGGCTGCTGATCCGGCCACGCACCGACTGGACCGTCGGTTCCACGACGCACCCCGCCGGAACGCTGCTGGCCGCCAAGTACGACGAATTCCTCTCCGGGGCAGGCGATCTGACCATCGTGTTCGAGCCAGACGAGCACACCAGCCTGGAGACCTACACGTGGACCCGCGACCGACTGGTGCTCGTCACGCTGGTCGACGTGACGAGTCGGCTCGAGCTCGTCACCCCCGGCACGTGGCAGCGCGAGCCGATCCGCGGCATCCCGGCCAACACCAACACGGTGATCGTCGACGCCGACGACTACGGCGACGAGATCTTCCTGGACTCCAGCGGCTTCGCCACCCCGTCACGGCTGCTCTGGGGTCATGTCGGCGACGAGGTCATCGAGGTGAAGAGCGCACCTGCGTTCTTCGACGCCTCCGACATCGAGGTCACCCAGCACTTCGTGGCGTCGGCGGACGGCACGATGATCCCGTACTTCGTCGTCGGGCATCGTGGCTCATCCGGGCCTGGCAAGACGCTGCTCGGCGGCTACGGCGGTTTCGAGAACTCGAGCACGCCAGGCTACGGCGGTGTGCTCGGCCGACTGTGGCTGGCTCGCGGCGGCACCTACGTGCTGGCGAACATCCGCGGCGGCGGCGAGTACGGTCCGCGGTGGCATACCCAAGCCATGCGGGAGGGACGCCACCTCGTCGACGAGGACTTCGCTGCCGTGGCAAGGGATCTCGTCGACCGGGGCATCACCACCGTGGCCCAGCTCGGCGCCCAGGGCGGCAGCAACGGCGGCCTGTTGATGGGCATCATGCTGACCAAGTATCCCGAACTGTTCGGCGCGCTGGTGTGCAGCGTCCCGTTGCTCGACATGAAGCGCTATCACCTGCTGCTCGCCGGGGCGTCGTGGGTGGCCGAGTACGGTGACCCGGACAATCCCGAGGACTGGGAGTTCATCTCCAAGTACTCGCCATACCAACATGTCTCGGCGGAGCGCCGCTACCCTCCCGTGTTGATCACCACGTCCACCCGCGACGACCGGGTGCACCCCGGCCACGCCCGCAAGATGACGGCGGCGCTCGAGGCCGTCGGCCAGCCGGTGCAGTACTACGAGAACGTCGAGGGCGGGCACGCCGGCGCGGCTGACAACGCCCAGACCGCCTTCCGGTCGGCGCTGATCTACGAGTTCCTGCACCGCACGCTCGGGGGCTGACGGCATGTAACCCGGGGGCCTATTGCCTCTCGTGACTACTGCACGCGTATTCGTCTTCCGTGCCTGGGCATCTCAGGCGTCGTGTGAGTGCGGCTGGTGGGGCAGGCAGCGACCGCTGCGCGGCCAGGCGGTCTACGACGCGCACGTGCACTGCGCCGAGACCTGCTGCGAGCCCGCACGTGCCCTGCTGGTCGACTTCCGGTCAGCCGTTCAGTAGCCCGGGGCTCGATGCCGCCCGCCTTCACATCGAACCCGCGGTCCGCGGCGGCGATAATCCACCTGAGTCATAGGTCACATAGACGCAGCGGACGCCAACCGTCCGGACCCGTTGCTAACCATGGGAACGACGACAACGCCGAAAGCATTTCATCACCGATGTCCGACGGCTCCCCTTGCGTGAGTCGCCCGGCTCATCGCTCGTTCCGCAGTTCATCGGGTCGGAAGGTGCTGCCGTTGCGGCGCGCGAGGGGTGCCTGCTGCAGCGCCGCGAGTCGTTCGGTGAACTCCTTTACCAAGAAGCTCTGTCGAGCCATTGCCACCTTGGCCGCCGCATCGGCGGTGTCGACGACCAGCTTGGCAAGTGCGTCGGGACCGTTGCGGTAGGCGGACTCCGCCAACCACAGTCCGGTCATCGCCCCGAGACCGTCGACCTCGACGCTGACTGTCTTGTCGCGGCTTGTCACGCGCGCCGATATCGACTTGCAGTGTTCATGCATCGCCGACATCAGGTCGCGCTGCTTGACGATGCGCGCGATCACCGAATCTGCGAGGCCACCGGTCATACGGGCTCCATCCAGGTATCAGGCGGGACATCCCTGTCCTCGCCGTACAGTTCGGCCTCTGCGTTTGCCAGATCTTCTTCGGTACTCAAGTTCAGACCACGTATGACCGCGGGAGTGGCGCCACGAGCAACCAGGTCGCGCCGTCTGGCGACCTGCGCACGCCTGGCGCCTAGCTGACACAGCAACAAGATCTCGTGTGCCAGTTGGGTTGGCGCCTTGGATAGCTCGGGCTGCTCCAACTTGAGCGCCATCGGCAGACCCCTCTCGGTCACCCGAAGCCGAATCCCACCGTTCGGCGAGCGCAGCGATACCTCCAAGATAAATTCCCTCTCCCGAAAGGGACGAAAACGTGTGACTCCAAACGTAATACAATATGGGTGATCCGGCTGAAGGAGTCGGTACGGCATACTCGCGCCAGTGGTGTGACGCGCTTGTGCGTAGAGGTTCCCATCGAAAGAGGTTCGGGGGCAATCAGTGGGTGTTGACAGCAGGGATGCTCAGCGTGTGTTCGACGCCGGTGTGCTCTCCTTGGGAATTCCGATCGACGGATTGGAGGTCGACCGTGACGTCGCGTACGCCGGCATGGCCTTCAAACGGGCAACCGAATACGACCCGGAGATGTGCGACGCGTGGCTTGGCCGCGCTGCCGCCGGCGAGACCACGGCCGAGGTGGTTCACTACCTTTACCAAACGAGCAAGTCATTGGGCCGCGAGCAGCGTCGGCTGGGTTTGCCCCCCCGCGCACTCATCGGACGCTTCGAGACCGGCCTTTACCTGGATTACACCCTGAGTACTCTCACCGAGATCAGGCTGGCGTATGTGGCCAGCCTGATCCAGGGCAAGGACTACGACGCCGCCGAGCAGATTCTCGACGAGCTCGCCACGTTGCGTGCCGGAGCGCCTGAAGACACCGCTAGCGACGAGATATGCGCGTACATCCGTGGCATCCTGCACTTCACCACGCAGCGCTGGCCGGATGTACTGACCGCTCTGGCCAACTCCGCGTCGTTCGTGGATCAGTACATCGCAACGGGCGCACACCTCATGGTCGGATCCGCGTGCGCCCAGATGGGGCTGTTCGGTGAAGGGTTGCGCCGCCTCGACCAGGCACTCGACGGCCCGATCCCAGCGGCCCGCCGGGCCGCCGAGTTCTGCAAGGGCTTGACGCTGCGGGAGATGGGCAACGAGGAGGACGCCCGTCGGATCTTCGAACGCATTTACAGCGAAGATCCGGGATTCGAGGCCAACTACGCGGCCCTGCGCGACCCCAAGTTTCGTCTCGTCGTCACCACCAAGGAAGCCATCGACACCCGCACCGACAAGTGGGACCCTGCCAGCGCCCCGACGATGGCGGACGTTGAAGCAGAGAGCGCGACTGAGCGTGGCAACGAACACCTACGCGCTGCGCAGGAACAGCTCGACCGTCAAGTCGGGCTGGCGGATGTCAAAATGCAGGTCGCCAAACTGAGGTCCGGGGTACGCCTGGCGAAGCTGCGCGAGGACAAAGGGCTCAACACCGTTTCCCGTAGTCTGCACCTGGCGTTCACGGGTCCGCCCGGCACCGGCAAGACAACGATCGCTCGAATAGTCGCTCAAACATATTGTGGCCTGGGACTTCTGGAGACACTCAACGTCGTCGAGGCCAAGCGGCAGGATTTCGTCGGGCAGCACCTCGGAAGCACGGCGATCAAGACGGACGCACTCATCGACAGCGCCTTGGGCGGGGTGTTGTTCATCGATGAGGCGTACACGCTGATTCAAACTGGGCTCTCGGGCGGTGACGCGTTCGGCCGCGAGGCGGTCGACACCCTGCTTGCGCGGATGGAGAACGATCGTGCCCGGTTGGTGGTGATCATCGCCGGATACGACGCGGAGATCGACCGCTTCCTCGCCTCCAATGAGGGTCTTTCGTCGCGGTTCACCAAGCGCATCCGCTTTCCGTCGTATACCCCCCCTGAGCTTGGCGATATCGCCCGATTGACGGCCAGAGCACGTGATTCCGAACTCTCATCCGAAGCCTACGACGAGCTGGTGGCGGTGTGCTCGCGGCTGTGCGCCGACGAGTCCCCAGATCAGGACGGCAAGATGCGCAAGAGCATCGATCTCGCCGGCAATGGTCGCTTCGTGCGCAACGTGATCGAGGCCTCGGAGGAGGAGCGCGCCTTCCGTCTCACCGAGAGCTATGGTGCCTCGTTGAACAGTCTGGACGAGGATGCCTTGAGGTTCATCGAGCTGGGTGATGTGAAGGCGGCACTGGGAAGTATCCTCGAGACGTTGAACTTGGGTTAGAACACATTGAGCGGCACTGTATTCCCCAGGCTTGGAGGTGATTCGTGACATATCTAGAAGAAGCCGACGAGACCGATGATCCGATCACCGGGCCCATCCGGCCGCTTCACTCCGCGTCGCCGGACGCACCGACCGGCACGAACTTCACCACTACCGAGCCCGACACGCCGATCTGGCAGCAACTCCTGAACACACCCGCCGCTCAGGATCTCGGGCTGAATCGGCGGGCGAAGCCAACCGCTCGGCGTCGTTGGCGAAAGACGTTGCACAGCATGAGCGGTGGCACCGTGGCGGTTGGAACTTCGGCCTCCGATGCTGTCGACCTGGCCTATGCCGACCGCATCAACAGACAAGGCGGCGGGGCCAAATGCGTCGCAGTCCTGTCCCTCAAGGGTGGCGTCGGAAAAACCACGACGACGATCGGATTGGGCGCCACCTTCTCGTCGTGGCGGGGCGACCGAGTGATCGCGGTCGACGCCAATCCCGACTTCGGGACACTAGCCCAGAGAGGTCCGAATCAAACCCAGTCGACGGTGCGCGATCTTCTGGCCGACGATGGGATCGTTCGGTACTCCGATATCCGACGGCATACGTCACAGAGTTCCAGTCGGCTCGAACTCCTTGCCTCCGAGCGTGACCCCGCGGTTTCGGAAGCATTCTCGGAGGACGACTACCGAGCTGTGCACGAGGTTCTTGACCGCTTTTACAACATCATCCTCACCGACTGCGGGACCGGCTTGACTCATTCGGCCATGAAGGGCGTTCTCGACACAGCTGACGCCCTCGTCGTCGTCGCCTCGCCGGCAGTTGACTCCGCGCGCAGCGCTTTGGCGACTCTCGATTGGCTGCGACACCACGGCTACGCTGACTTGGCGTCTGCCGCGACCGTGGTGGTGAGTTCGGCTCGGCCAGGCGCGATGCCCATCAACCTCGATAAGTTGACTGGATACTTCGAGTCTCGGGTGCGTGCAGTCGTCGTCATACCCTACGACGAACACCTCGCCGAAGGTGGCGAGATCTCGTTGGACCTCATCGGTCGAAAGGCGCGCCAGGCGTATATGAAATTGGCTGTGTCCGTGGCTGATACGCTCGGCGATCCAGACACAGACCATCGCTGACGGGTGAGCGAGAGCCGTAGGCAGGTCAACTCGACGGTGATTCCCTGGAGTGCTCCTGTGAGAAACGCCGTTGCTGGGGTTGTGATCCGCCCCGGATCGCGCCTGGCAGAGCCGGTTCGGCCACCGGCACGCCAGATGCCTGCGTCGAGTCGCGGGAACCCTCGGCTGTGGAGTACCCACCGTACTGAGCGTATCTAGCCCGCAACGCCTCCGATTGTTGCTCGGAGTGGGTGGGCGCACCCGACGAACTCGCTGACGCGTCTGCCACGTCGTGCACTTCTGCGGCAGCCTGCCCGGCGGCGTAGTACGGCGTCGACGGCTGCTGATACTGCGCAACATAGGCCTGATATGCGGCGAAGGCTGCGTACGCCGAGTAGTCTTGCTCACCAACCGAACCCGATCGCAGCACTCCGGCCTCACCGAGCAACGCGCCGACGGCAGCGAGTGACTGCAATGCGTTGAGCACGAAGATCACAGGGGGTGCCCAGCCGGGTCCGCTCGCCACTATCCACGTCGCCAGCGCGTCCAGCGAACCGGTGATGGCGAACGCAAGCACAATCCACCCGCGTCCTGCCTGCCTCGGTAGCAGCCCCACAGCCGCGATGGCCGCGGCCAAGACCGCGAGCCGCACCGGAAACCTCATCACCGCCTGTGAGCTGACGCTGACCGCAAAGGTCGCAACCCCGAGGACGACCACGACCACCCACAGCAGCCGCACGACTCGGTTCGTCGGGTTGCGCAATTCGTCGGTCCCCTCCGCGTACCAGCCGTAGGGACCGACAGGCGCGCCGTTGCCGGCGTACCCCGGAAAATCCTGTGTGTTGGCCATCAGTCCCACTCATCCGCTTGATCTCCGGCTCGGAGACGTGTATCCGAGCAACGCATCCCTTCCGTCAATCAACTATGTTGAACGACGATTTCAGATAACGCATTTCATCGTCAGTGGCCACCATCGTGACCACCATCGACCCGGTGCGCGTCTCGACTCGCACGACGTCGTGATCGCGGTCGAGCAGTTGCAGGGTCACATCCGCGCTCCGCGACGCGGTGGCGTGGGCCGGGTTCACTATCATCGTCGTCACATCGTGGCGAACCGGCAACTCGGCCACGCCATCGAACATCTCCACCGAATATTCTGGTGTCGGTCCTCGGCTCTCACCCTCGATGCGCAGAAAGGTTTCATCACCGACCTGGTCGACCATCGCCCGCCACGCCGCGGCCCGACCGGTGTGGACGCGCACTCGGGCACCAAGCGCCAATGAGCGCAGTACCACCTGCTGCGCCAAATGCAAGGTGCCGCGCATCTCCACTCGCCCTACTCCCGGCCCGAACAGCGGCAACGCCACCGCTCGACCCTGTTCGTCGGCTCCGACCAGTTGACCACACCCGTATGCCGGCAATTCGAGGCCGTCTACGGCGACTTCATTCTTCCCAACTACCCAATCCTTCAACGGCCGTCGCGGCGACGGTACCGGCAAACTGCACAACAGCGCGGCGTACTGCCTGCCTCGCAGCTCACCTAGGCCGCGCATCTCAGCCCGAGCGCGTCCGTGGTTCCCGAAGCGAGCAAGACCACGGAGCATGATCCGCCCGGTGCGCGCGTCCCGGCGCAGCGAGATACACACTGTTGTCGAATAACTCGGTACGGTCCACAACCGGTTGAGGCTTTCACTGGTGAACATGGATGGCCTGAGGACGAAGCTACGCAGCTGGAACCGGCCTCGACGACAGACCAACCAGGTTTCCTCGAGAGTGGCAAGCCCCACTCCGTCCGACAATTCCTCTGCGGCCAACTCGATGTCACGGGCAGTCATCAGCTGCGGGCGGAGTCCCGCGTCGGACAGTCGATTGGCAACGCGTCGGGTCGCGACCGCGGCGGTCTTCAACGCACCTTCCCACCCTCCACCGCGATGGCGTACTGCCTCGGTGCACCGTGTCGGGTCCAATCGCACCGTCACCCACACCGAACGTGTGGCGACCGCTGGCAGTGGACCCAGTACCCTTTCGTAACTCGCCGCTATCTGGCCGTGGCCGCGAGACCGGGCGCCCTGACTGATCACGTCGATTGAGTCGAGCGTGATGTCGAACTGCCGCAAGCACTCCCCCAACACTTGTACCGAGAGGTGCTCGGCCGAGACCGTTCCTGTGGGCTCTATCACGTTCAGCGCCTGAGGATTGTCCCCAATGCGCACCAGCGATGTGAGAACCTTGCCGTCCCAGTGGAAGCCGACGGATTCTCCGTCGAACAGTTGGACATCGAACGGCGCGAGCTGTTGCGGCGTCTTCATCCGGCGGCGTCGTTCCCACCAGAACACCAGCCGACCGGCCAATCGGCTCGGCACCGTCGCTCCACGTATTCGAACCACGAAAACCAAGGCCACGCCGAATCCGCCCACGGCGCCATACCAACCGGGTCGAGCCAGCAGTAATGCCACACCCATGCCCGCCGCGGCGAACGATTCCAGCACCAGAAGGGCGACAATCGGCACTACACGCTGCGGAATGATCGCCGCCGTCGTGGAGAATGCGGAAGGCGCTCCGGGCACGGCCGATTGGGCGCGCCGGGATAAGCCGCGACGTTTCACGCGCGCTTGCTCCTTGTCCCTAGTGTGCCGGTTTGTCGCCTCAGATTTGCACTCTCACATACAAGTACGCTGACTGTAACCACGTCCATTCCGTCGGACGCTGATGGGGGAAGCGATGCCAGCACAAGTCACCACACGCGCACAGGTGAACGGGTATCGGTTTCTCATCCGCCGGTTGGAGCATGCACTGATCCGTGGTGATTCACGGATGATCCACGACCCCATGCGCGGCCAGATGCGCGCGTTACTGGTCGGCGTGGTCATCTCCGTGCTCATCGCGGGCGCTGCAGGCGTCCTTGCATTTTTCAAGCCCACGCCGAATTTCGGTCACTCGACGATCATGCTCAGTAAGGCCAACGGTGGGCTTTTCGTACGAATTGGCGATCGGCTGCACCCCGCGTTGAACCTGGCGTCCGCGCGATTGATCGTCGGAAAGGCGGATCGCCCAGAGCAAGTCGACGACAAGTTCCTCAACACCGTCGCGCTGGGTCCAGCAGTGGGCATCGTGGGCGCTCCTAACAGTATCGGCAGCGGTGACGACATGACGATGTCGTCGTGGAGTGTGTGCGACACCACCGAAGGCCCCTCGGTCGGGGATCAGTCCGGAGCCTCCGCAGTCCAGACCACCGTGCTGGCCAACGACCCCGTGCTTGGTGATGACATCCATGTGGCGGCGCCCGATCAGACGATGCTCACGACGGCTGGCGGTATCACGTTTCTCCTGTACGACGGTGTGCGTGCCGCGATCGATCCAGCCGATCCGGTTTTGTTCCATGCCCTGCGTCTGGGCGATGGCGAGGCTCGCGCGGTTTCCCCCGGCCTTCTGAACGCCTTTCCGATGGTTGATCCGATCAAGCCAATCCAGATTCAAGGCATCGGCGAGCCTACGAGCTACCTGCCCGCTACCCATCCGATCGGTACGATCCTCAACTCTGTCGATTCGAGGGGCAGCCAGCTGTATGTGGTCTTACGAGAAGGACTGCAGCCGGTTTCGGCCGCGACGGCGGACATCATTCGTTACGGCAACCCAGGCGCACCGACGACATCGGAACCGGAGGACGTCTCACCTGCAGTGGTCAGCTCCGCACCCATCGTGCACATCCTGCCCGTGGACCACTACCCGGCGACGTCCCCGCGATTCGTCCGCACCGAACAAGATGACGTGGTGTGCATGTCGTGGCAACGCGCTAACGCGGCCGCCGGCGCAAGCAGCCGTCTACTCATCGGGCACCGCCTACCGCTCCCGCTTGATGCGCAACCGGTGAGACTTGCCACCGCAGATGGTGGCGGTCCCGGACTGGACAGCGTGTATCTCAAACCCGGATCGGGGGAGTACGTGCAGGCCACCGGGGTTGAGCCGGACAGCCATGCGACGGGTCAGCTTTACTACGTCAGCGATGTAGGTCTGCGGTTTCCCATCAGTGACGGACCAACGGCGGCAGCGCTGGGTGTCGTCGGTGTGCAGAAGCCGGGAGACAGCACGGAAGTCCCTCAGGCCGCGCCGTGGCCGATGCTATCGCTGCTGCCGGCGGGCCCCGAGTTATCGCAGCAGGCCGCGCTGATCGCTCATGACGGCATGGCCGCCGATCCGGACGGGTCGACGATCGCACCGCCGAAGAGCTGATATCAGACCTGCAACTCCCGGAGAAACGTGTAGATGCCAATGATCCAGCAAGCCAGGGGAAATACCAGCGCAATCGCGATGACTTCGATGACTTCGACGCGTCGTCGCATCACCGGGGAGAAGTCCAGGGTGGGCGCTACCATGCCGCAGAGCGCCACTACGGCCGTCAACGCAACGAGCGCGATTGCGGCGTTGACCTGCCAGCCGCTGACGAAGGTAGCCGTTTTGACGATGACCACCAGCGGGATGATCAGACCGCCGCTGATCAACGTGGCCGACTGCACGAGATCGTGGTGACTGCGTCCTCGCAAACAAAGCACGGTCGCGACGGCGAACGCGAACGCCGTTCCCTGCCAGTAGAAGTCATCGCCGGCGCCGACCGTCAGGTAGCACCCGGCGACGGCAACGATCGCCGCGGCGGCAACGATGCCGGTCAGGTACTCGGTGGCCCGCCAAACCCGATCGGTCATACCTTCTTCGGTGGGGATCACCTGCTTACCGATCGCATTGACACCGTCGACCGCGGTGCCGCCCTGCGTCTCGATGTCGTCGAGCGGCTCGCCGGCCGTAGGGACCCGCGGCACCGGCAGGCTGGAAAGCAAAATCGTAACCCGGGGCGCCAGGTAGACGACGATGACAGCCGTCGTCGCCACGATCGCTCCCACTGCGCGGGAACTCAGGTTCAGCCCCGCGTATGCGATTGCGGCTGGGGCACCAACGAGCGCAACTGCAATCACAGTGGTGTAAAGCGGCCGACCCCGGCCGGTGATCAGCAGTTGCAGCAACGCGACCAAAGCGGTCAGCGCCAGCGCCATCGGCAAAGCCGTGACGCCGTGCCCGTCTGGCACGATGGTCATCGATCCGCCGAAGATCAGCGGAAGCGCCACACCGGCCAGCCAGGCCGCCGTTCTGGGATCACTAGATCGGTAAGGCATCACGCAGGCAGTAGCGGCGCATCCGACGCCCACCACGAGCACCGCCATCGCGGCGATCGGCATGCCTGCCAGCGATGCAACGGCCACTGTCGGCAGTAGTAACGCCGTCGCGGCCGACAACGCGATGCTGATCGCGAACCACCCAGTCATCCAACCGTGCTCGCTGAACCACGTCGCGCGTCTGTCGTACGATTCGGCTATGCCTTCGACCTCGTCGACTAGTATTGACGATTCGCTCGCCCCGACCTCGTGGACGAGCAACAGTTCGCCGTCATAGACGCCGGCTTCAGCCAATGACCGGTCGGGATCGATGGTGCTACCCGACAGACGTGCGAAGGTCCACCTGCCCTCAGTGTTTTCGAACTCGTCGTGCCGGTCGGTTCGCGCCGACAACTGCTCGTTGGCCAACTCGATCACGTCAAAGACCACCGCCGAGATACTCACCCGCGACGGCACACCGACGTCGATCAGCAGCTCGCCGACGAGCGCGGTGATCCGGCTCAGTTCCAGCTCATCGTCCGGTTCGGCATCCAGTTCAGGTCGCGATGACGGCGCCGTCATCGACTGGAACCTGTTGACTTCACCATTCTCACACTGTGACAGTACCTTTCGGCAACCGTGAGACCGCGTGTGCGGATTCACGCCCGCCCGGTCTCGATGTGACCACAATCACCGTCAGGCGGTAGACGATCCGACCGTCTGAGCTCGTTTAGTAGTTGGTGGACTCAGTGGTCGATTAGGGCACGTATTCCAGTCCCCCCTTCGGGGTCCGGTAGAGCACGTACAGATGGCGGGGGTGGCGGCTTGGCTAGGCAGGGGTTCGCACGTCGGCTTCGCGTCGCGCCGCCGCGAATGCCCGGTGGCGAAGTCACCCTTCAGTCGCCGCCGGAAGTGCCACGCATCATTCCGGGCAATCTGCTCACCAAGCTGATGCCGCTCGTGATGCTCGTCGCCGTGGTCGGGATGATCGCGCTGATGGTCACGGTCGGAGGCCGCGACCTCACTCGCAACCCGACTTTCCTGATCTTTCCCATGATGATGATCATGTCGATGGCCGGCATGTTCATGGGCGGCGCCAAATCCGGCAAGGCAGCGGCCGAGATGGACGAGGAACGCAAGGACTTCTTCACTTACTTGGCCGGCCTGCGCAATGACGCCAACGACACCGGTCACGCTCAGCGCGCAGCATTGGAGTGGAGTCATCCAGATCCGCGGACTCTCGTCGATGTGGCCGGTACGCGCCGCATGTGGGAACGTCGACCGACCGACCACGACTTCTGCCATGTGCGAGTCGGTGTCGGGACCCACCGGTTGGCCACTCGGCTGATAGCGCCGGAAACAGGACCGCCGGAGGACCTGGAGCCCGTATCCACCGTTGCACTGCGGCGGTTCGTGTCGACGCATTCGGTGGTGCACGCGTTGCCGACAGCTGTGTCGCTGCGTGCCTTTCCAACGATTCGTCTCAACGGCGACCGCGATCTCGGTCGACAGCTGGTGCGCTCGATGATTCTCGAGCTGTGCGCATTTCACGGCCCGGACCATTTGCAGATCGCAGTGGTGACGGCAGATCCTGATGACAAGACCTGGAGCTGGATCAAGTGGCTACCGCACGCACAACATCCTTCGGTGGTCGACGGATGCGGCACCATGAGGATGCTGTTCCCGTCGCTGGAGCTCCTGGAGAATTCGCTGGCATCCGATCTCGTTGAGCGTGGTCGTTTCACCCGCAATGCCCAGCCGACGCAGGGACTCAAACAGCTGGTCGTCATCATCGACGACGGCTACGTCGCCGGTAACGAACGACTGGTCATCGATGCCGGGGTGGACTGCACTACCGTGCTCGACCTCAACGCCCGCCCCGACGGCTCGTCGTCGGGGCGCGGTCTGCAGTTGGTTGTCGAGGGCGACGATGTCGGAGCGCGCACGGCGGCCGGCACCGAGCGCTTTGCCACTCCTGACCGCCTCACCCTCGCCGAAGCAGAAGCCACGGCGCGTGCCTTCAGCCGATTTCGGCCAGGCGGCGCCGCTCACATCGTCAGCCTCGAGTCGGATTCTCGTGCCGCCGACCCAGGGCTGATGGCGCTGCTGAAGATCCCCGACGCCGCCGAGATCGTCCCAGAAGAGGTGTGGCTCAAGCCCACTCCACGACAGCGCCTTCGGGTGCCCGTCGGCTACACCCCCTCCGGACAACCTCTCGAGCTGGACATCAAGGAGTCCGCCGAGGGCGGCATGGGCCCGCACGGCCTGTGCATCGGCGCAACCGGGTCAGGAAAGTCCGAGTTCCTCCGCACACTCGTACTGGCGATGATCACGTCGCATTCGCCCGAGGCGTTGAACCTGGTTCTGGTGGACTTCAAGGGTGGGGCAACGTTTCTCGGCTTGGAGGGCATCCCGCACATCGCCGCCATCATCACCAACCTCGAAGACGAACTGACGATGGTCGACCGCATGCGCGACGCGCTGGCCGGCGAGATGAACCGTCGCCAGGAGTTGCTGCGTTCGGCAGGTAACTTCCCGAACGTCACCGAATACGAGCGCGCCCGCGCCAATGGCGCGGAGCTGGACCCACTTCCGGCACTGTTCATCGTCGTCGACGAGTTTTCGGAATTGCTCTCGCAGAAGCCAGATTTTGCGGAACTGTTCGTCATGATCGGTCGGCTCGGGCGGTCACTGCACATCCATCTGCTGCTCGCCTCCCAGCGCCTCGAGGAAGGCAAACTGCGCGGACTGGACTCGCACCTGTCATACCGGATCGGTCTGAAGACCTTCTCCGCCGGTGAGTCAAGAAGTGTCCTGGGTGTCCCCGACGCCTATCACCTGCCGAGCGTTCCAGGGTCGGCGTTCTTGAAATGTGACGCCGACGAACCCATTCGTTTCAACGCGTCCTACGTCTCCGGTGAGTACGTCAAGCCTCGCAAGTCGTCACGCACCGGACGGACCTCCCAACTGGGCGCTCGGGCGCCGAAGCTGTTCACGGCTACACCGGTCGAGAAGGACGCGACACCGGTCGCGCCAGCCAGCGAAACGCCGGACGCGAATAAACCGGAGACATCGTCGGGACCCACGAAGACGACCTTGCTCGACGTCGTCGTCAGCAGGTTGCAGGGGCACGGTCGACCTGCGCACGAGGTGTGGCTGCCACCGCTGGACGCCAGCCCCGCGGTCAATGTGCTACTGCCCGATACGACATGGGAAAATGCGCACAATGGCAACTGGGGGTTGCGGCTGCCGATCGGGGTGGTGGACCGACCGTACGACCAGCGCCGCGATGTGCTGCTGATCGACTTGTCCGGCGCCAGTGGCAACATCGCGGTGGTCGGTGGTCCACAGTCAGGAAAGTCCACCGCGATCCGTACCTTGATCATGGCCGCCGCGGCGACCCATACGCCGGAGCAACTTCAGTTCTTCTGCCTGGACTTCGGTGGTGGCACGCTCACCAGCCTGACGAATCTGCCCCATGTCGGCAGTGTCGCGGGCCGGATGGATGGTGACCGGGTTCGCCGCACCGTTGCAGAGATCACCGGCCTGCTCCGTGAGCGGGAGTTGCGCTTCAGAGACCTCGGGATCGAATCCATGCGCGACTTTCGCCAGCGCAAGGCCCGGCTGGCGACGATGCCGCGGGACGAGGCGGCGCGGGACCCGTTGAGCGAGGACAAGTTCGGCGACGTCGTACTGGTGGTCGACGGTTGGGCCAACATCAGAAGTGACTTCGAAATCCTCGAACCGGCATTGCAGGCCGTCGCCATCGGCGGTCTCTCCTATGGCATCCACCTGGCCGTGACTGCCAGCCGCTGGATGGAGATTCGCCCTGCGGTCAAGGATATGCTCGGCACCCGCATCGAGTTGCGGATGGGCGACCCCGTGGACAGCGACATCGGACGCAAGTCAGCCGAACTCGTCCCCGTCGGCCGACCCGGTCGCGGGATGAGCGCCGAACGCCTTCACCTTCTGATCGGGTTGCCGCGACTGGACTCCAGCTCCGACGTCGAGGATCTCCCGGCCGGCGTGGCCAACGCCTGTGAGTCTGTCCGACAGTTGTACGGCGATCGGCAGGCGCCACGGGTGCGGATGTTGCCCCACAGCGTCGACCGCACCATAGTCGTCGACGCTGCTCGTGAAAGAGGCAAGGTGGAGGGGGCGAAGGTCGCAATCGGCGTCAGCGAGTCCGAGTTGGCCCCGGTTGTACTTGATTTCGACTCGCAACCCCACCTGGTTGCCTTCGGCGACGCCGAATGCGGTAAGACCGGACTGCTACGCAACATCGCGACCGGCTTGATGGAGAACAACTCATCGCAAGAATGCAAGATCATCCTCGTCGACTTCCGGCGGACTCTGCTGGGTGTGGTCGACAACGACTATCTCGGCGGGTACGCCACGGCTACGACGTCCTGCGGTGAGCTGATGACCTCACTCGCGGGAGCGTTGAAGGAACGGCTGCCACCAAGCGACATCACCCAACAACAGCTGAAGGAGCGCTCGTGGTGGAGCGGGCCGGATCTATACGTGCTGATCGACGACTACGACCTGATCGGGGGAAGTTCGCTCAGCCACCCGCTCGGACCGTTGGTCGAATATCTTCCGCAAGCACGGGACATCGGCTTGCGGGTCGTGCTCGCCCGCCGTATGGGCGGTGCGGGACGCGCCATGATGGATCCCATCGTCGGTCGGCTCAAGGATCTTTCGTGCAATGGTCTGGTGATGAGCGGCACCAAGGAGGAGGGTGCGCTGTTCGGCTACAAGGCTCAGCCGATGCCACCGGGCCGCGGCATGCTCGTCTCCCGGACCGTGAAGAGCGACGTCATCCAGCTATCCCACATGCCTGAACTGTGACCGGGGTAGATGAATTGGTCGAATTGGCCGAAGCCCATGTCATCTCGGCTGCAGCCGAGCGAGTCCGACTGTCGTTCCTGGCCGATCGCACTCAGGTCGATGTGTCGCTACCTCGCGATGTCCCGATCGCCGGGCTACTACCGGAGTTGGTCAAGCTCGTGCGCTCGCGCGAGTCTGCCGAGTCCGATGACGGACCGCTACCCAAGGAGGCCGAGCAGAGCGTGTGGACGCTGAGTCGCCTCGACTCCAAGGCGTCACTGTCGCCGAACATGACGCTGCGTGATGTCGACGTCGCAGACGGCGAGCTCTTGCGCCTGACCGCCGAGCGCGCCTTGTCCGCGCCGACACTCTATGACGACGTCGTGGATGCGGCAGCACGCCTGAACAAGGCCGGCTACCCCAGTTGGAACGCAACGGCTGCCCGCTGGATGGCTTTCGCAGGCGTGCATCTTGCCTCCGTGGTGTGGACGTACTTTCTGTTGTCTCATGCCCTCGCATCGAATCGCGGGGCTCTGATGGGATTGTCAGCCGTCGTAGCCGTCTCGTTGGTGGGAGCGGGCGCATTGGCGCACCGCTCCTACGGTCAGTCCGACATCGGCGCCGCCCTCGGATGGGCGGCCCTCCCGATCACCTCCGCAATCGCCTGGGATGCAACGTCCGGACTGGGCAGCTACGGGGCATCCGGCGGCAGTGCGGCGATGGTGATCGTTTGCGTCACGTTCTTCCGCGCCATCGGGACTGGGCATGCGGGTTACCTCGCCACGGGGATCTTCTTCGGCTTGAGCGGAATCGCCGTTGCCGTGCACGCTGCGGGAATCACCGCCCCCACGACCGGCGCAGGATTGGCTGTCATCGCAACTTTGTGCTGCCTGGCCGTACCCCTGATCAAGGCCCGATCGGCTCGCATCACGCCGCCACCGGTGCGGGAACGCGAGAGCGCAGCTTCGGCGCACCCGTTCGCGTTGTCAGAAGAGACTTCGCCCAGCAAGACGGACGCCTCTGCCGCTGAGGCGGTTTGGGCACATGGGCGGTCCGCTGCGCTGACCCGCACGGGCGCTTACACGGGACTCGCCGCCAGCGCCGGGGTCGGGGCTGCGGTCGTCTTGTTGTCATCGGCGCACCTGCAATGGGCTGCGCTGACGTTCGCCCTGGTGTGCGGAGCGACGCTGGGACTGTACGCCATGCGGCTGGTGACACATTTGGACCGCGCGGCGTTGGCCATACCGGTAGTCGCGCTGTTGGTCTTGACTTGCGCGGCGGCTCAGGAGGGTAATCAGCCAATGCCGCTGGCGGCCTTCGTGGCACTGCTGACGGCGATTGTCGCGTCCGCAGTGATCGGAGCCAGACGCCCAAGAAAGCCGGCACGCAAGGGGCCACGGAATGTGCTTGCATATGCGACGTACCTCGGTACCGCGGCGTTGATCCCTGCGGCGTTGTGGGTGTCCGGCGTCTACGGACGATTGGGCATCGCATGACGCGCTGGGTGTCAATCCCGGCCGTCACGTTGTTCGTCGCCGGTATGGCGCTGGCGCCGGCGCCGGCGCAGGCCATCGAGCCGCCGCTGGTGCCGCCGGGCCCTCCGCCGATCGGGCCGGTCGCGCCCCAGGGACCTACCGAACAGAAAGCCGCTTGCGGCGGCGGTACGGTGTTTCCCGGCAGCCAGTTCCAGTTGCAGACGGGCGCCGATGCGATGCTCAATTATGCCGGTGCATGGCAGTTCTCGCGCGGCGCCGGGCAGAAGATCGCAGTCATCGATACAGGTGTGGCACCCAATCCTCGTTTGCCGGCACTGGAGGGTGGTGGCGACTACGTCTCATCCTCGAACGGCTTGGTGGATTGCGATGCACACGGCACTCTGGTCGCAGGCCTGATCGCCGCAACCCCCGGTCCCGATGATGCCTTCGCTGGTGTGGCCCCCGACGCGGCAATTCTCTCGATCCGTCAGACGAGCACTGCGTACTCGCCGCAAGGTGGAAGCGCGGCGCAGAATGACCCGAATGCAACGTCGCGAGGCTACGGAAATACGCGAACGCTGGCGCTCGCTATCGTTAGAGCAGTGGACTTGGGAGCGACTGTCATCAACCTCTCCGAGGTCGCCTGCGCACCAGCCGGTTCCGGTATGGACGACACCACGGTCGGACAGGCAGTCCGTTATGCGTTCGAGCGGAATGTCGTGGTTGTCGCGGCCGCCGGTGACATCGATTCGCAGGGCCTGTGCAGTGCGCAGAACGAGGTCGGGGATCCGAACCTCCCGCTCGCGGACGCTTGGAGTTCGGCACGCACGATCGCCAGCCCGTCCTGGTTCAGCGACTATGTCCTGACTGTCGGTTCGCTGACGCCCGATGGCAAGCCCAGTGATTTCTCATTGCACGGGCCATGGGTGGACGTGGCAGCGCCCGGCGAGCGGATGACGTCGCTGAACCCGACTGGTGCTGGGTTGATCAACGCCTTCCCTGGCGAGCAAGGCCAGCTGGCGCCCATCAACGGCACGGGTTTTGCCGCTCCCCTCGTCTCGGGTGTCGTCGCCCTCGTCCGGTCCCGTTTCCCTGGACTCTCGGCGGCCGAGGTGATGGACCGGATCAGGCGGACGGCGCACACTCCGCAAGAGGGCCCGAACGCGGCAACCGGTTATGGTGTCGTCGACCCGATCGCAGCATTGACATACCAGCTCCCATCCGCCGCGGCCATGCCCGCTGCCACCGCCGGCCGGCCCATTTCAGGTCCGCCACGACAAGAGCCCAACAGTCGGCGAGCTCGCAATACCGTGCTCGTCGTGCTGGGCACGTGTGTGGCACTCGGCGCGATTGCGGTCGCGGTCGTCAAGAGGCCGGCTGGACGATGAAAGCCCAGGAAAATTGAGGTACGACGTTGACCACCAATGAAGATGCGTCCCCGCGCGGGCTCGACGACATCGATGACAGGGCAGCTCAACTGATGGCTCAGATTGCCGCTCGACGGGCTCAAATGCAAGAGCCCCAACCCGAAGCGGAAGACGGCGAGTTCCCTGAAGGAAGACGACGAGTTCGACGCCCCATCAGTCGAATCAGACGAGTCGCCGAGTTCGAACTGCGGACCGCCGAATCCGACGAGTCCGAATTGCGGCCTGTGGAATCCGACGCCGAAGCGATGCTTCCCGCCGACGATGGCAGGGCGGCCGAACCGTACGAGTCCCGCTTCGATGAGGGGCAGTCCGCACCCGAGGACGATGGACCGTCCGAGCAAGCCGGAAGACATCGCTCGATGCGGCGCATGGCGTTGCCGCCGTGGCAGACGACGGCCTCCACTCCGGATCGATCCGATGATCCAGATCCCGATTTCATCGAGTTGCCCTTGGAGTCAACAACATCAACGACCACAAACGACAACCCGCAAGACCTCGACGGGCAACAGTCTTCTGCGACGGTGCCACCGGCGCCGCCGGTGTCTCCCGTTTCCACCCGGTATGCCGCCGCCCGCGCCCGGTTGGCAAGGGGCGCCTCCGGGATGGCCACCCGGGCTGGTTCCGGTGCCACCGGGCTGGCGGGGTCCGCCGCCGTGGATGCCCCCGCCCGGTCAGGGGTGGCTGCCATATCCACCACCCGAGCAGACGCCGCAACAGCTCGATCGCGACGGATCGGACGCAGAGGCTCCATCCCGTCGCGGTCGACACCACGCGGGTCCGCAGCGGGACGGCACATCCGATCAACACACTGATTATGCGGCGCCGCAGACATTTCAGGGCCCGCCTTCCATCGACGACGCGGAGATCCTCAGCCGGGAGCTTCACGTACCGATGTCTGGATGGCGACGCGCGGTATACAAGGCCTCAGGCGGCCGGGTCAATCCGGGGGTGTCGCGCAAGGAGGGCGAACTTCAGGATCTACTGGACCAGATTCGCCAACCCATTTCCGGCGATTTCCGGATTGCGGTGCTCTCCATCAAGGGAGGCGTCGGAAAGACGACGACGACATTGGGTTTGGGCTCGGCTTTGGCGATGGTGCGTGTGGACCGCGTGATTGCCGTGGACGCGAACCCGGACCGAGGCACGCTTGCCGAACGCGTGTCGGATGCGTCTACGTCGTCCACTGTGCGCGACCTTCTTCGTGATCCGAACATCAAGCGATATGCGGATGTGCGCAATCACACGCGACTGGCACCCAGCCGGCTTGAAGTACTCGCCAGCGAACAGGATCCCGCGGTCGCAGAGATATTCGGCGAAACTGACTACCGACGCACGATGGACATCCTCCGCCACTACTACAACGTCATCCTGACCGACTGCGGAACGGGCATCATGCACTCGGCGATGGCGGGCGTGCTGGAGTTGGCTCACGCCATCGTGTTGGTGAGCTCGCCGGCCATCGACGCCGCGCGTAGTGCGTCGGCCACGTTGGACTGGCTGGAGCGGCACGGCCACGACGACTTGGTGCGAGAAGCACACGTGGTCCTCAGCGCGTCACATCCCGGCTCGCCAACACTGAACTTGGAGAAGGTCTTCGAACACTTCGAGGCGAGGTGCGGGTCGATGCACGTGATTCCGTTCGAGCCCCACCTGGCCGAGGGAGCCGATTTCGACTTCGGTTTGCTCAATTCGGAGACCACGCAGGCCTACCTCGAACTGGCCGGCGCGGTGTCGGAGAAGTTCTCGCGACTGCGTTCCTCGGATGGGATCCGCTGATACCACTGCCTCGCAGCACTTCAAGGCCGGGCAGGTAGCGCGCTCGTGCCGTCGCATTTCGCCCTGGCGACCGACTGCTCAGCGGCGGGCAGATGCGCGTTCATTGGCGGCAACTGCTCGTTCGAGCAGCGACGGTTCGGCCAGGACCGACGGGTGAGCGAGCATGAACGAGACGGCATTGAAGGCGTCAGCGACCGACTGGTCGAAGAGGGTGGCCTGCGCCAGTTGCTCCATTGCCCATCTCTGGCGGGCGACGTCCTCGGGTACCTTGACGCCGTGCAGCGCATCCAGCCGGGCGGCGTCGGCACCGGCCGAGTGTGTCCACGCGGCGTCGGTCACGACCGCCTGCAGGTCGAAGAACTCTGTGGCCGCCCGGCCGAGCGACGGCACCGAGACCAGATACGCGGATAGACAGCTCGCGTGCATCGCCGCCGAGGAGATGCCCTGGCCATGAACTGGATTGAACGACGCCACCGCATCTCCGACACTGATGAGGCGCGCCGGGAACCGTGCGAGTCCGGCGAAGTCGCGGCGGCGGCTGTCGGCTTGTCGGTAGGTCAGGATCTCGCGGGTGAGCGGCCCACGAACCGCATGCCCGAAGACCGGCGGGAGCTTGGCGCACGTCGCACGAAACCTCTCGATCGACGTTGGTGGCCGATCGGGTTCGTAGGCCATCAACAGCACCATCCATTGGTCGTCTTCGACCGCGACTGCCCCGGCTAGGCCACACCGTCAGGTGTCGGCGGACCGGCGGGCTGCGCGAGCGTAGTCAGTGGCTGCTCGCCTAGGTTCTCGGAACGTTCGAACAGCGCGGTCGCGTAGTTGATGTCGGTGCGGAGCCGGTGCAACTGCGGACGCTGGAAGCCGGCCCGTTCGACCCACTCCGACACCTTGCTGGAGCGCCCCATGGCGTCGACCACGAAATCGACTTGGACGACGTGTTCGTCACCGTCTGCCATGTAGTGCACGGAGTGCACCGCCTCGTCACGAAATGCGAGCCCGGCCGCCTGAGCCGACAGGGTCGACACGTTGGGCAGCGCCAGGACGCGGCGGCGGATCCGGGATTCCAGGAACGGCCGCGTGCCCGTCAGGATCGAGTTCTCGCGAATCCGCATCTGCTGCTGATCGCCAAGGTAGACGGCCTGCCGGTCGGGGCCGACAAGCAGGGCGCCGCAGTCCTGTGCCTCGCGGGTGAAGCCCGGAAGCCAGCGTTCGATCTGCGCGCGACCACCCGGTAGCAGGACATGCCCCTGGCGATCCTGCGGAACCCCAGCTCGTGGACGTCCTTCGGTGTTGACTTCGTCGCGTTCGATGATCAGCACCGTGCGGGCGTGATCGGCGAGCACCCGCGCGGCCAGCAATCCGGCGATGCTGCCGCCCAGCACGCAGGCGGTGTCGAACAGCACGGAGGTGCGCGCTGGCAGGTCCGTTCGCGTCGATCCCACCAAACAGGTGGCCCGCGAACCCCCAAAATTGGCCACTATTCGGACGTCCGGGTGTTGTCCACGGTGCCTGCGATGGGCGATCCGGCCGGGGTGTGCGGTGAGTTCACGATGGGCCCGGGTCCCGCCGACAACGACGCTCGCGGCGGATTAAGTGCGGGCTCGTCACCCGATTCGGCCCATTGCGCGGCCAACGCCCCTAGCCAAAACTCTTCGGGTACCTCTTCTTTCGGTTCTTCGGCGATGGGTTCGGGGGTGGGGGGCGGAGCGTCGATGAAGTCCGTCTCGGATCCTGGTAACAGAATCGGCCCGTGGACGTCGATCGGGTCGAGTTGGCGTCGATCCTGGCCGTCATGCACGGTCAACGTGATGCGGGTAGTGCCGTCGAACACGAAGTGCGGCCGGGCGAACTTCTCGTTGGCCACGACCCTGGCGGCCTGGCTGGACATCGCGTCTGCCCGCACGCGGCCGCCGCCACCGCCGCCGGCCAGCAGGTAGGCCGAGACTCCGGGAGCAAGCTCGCCGTGCGGGCCGATCATCAGCCGCGCGTTGCCCTCGAGAGTCGCGGTGTGTTGATCCAGCCGGGTCTGGTTGACGTCGTTGACCACGTAGGCGTTGCCACCCTCGTGCTCGACGGTGTCGAAGTCGAGCTTCTGGACGGCAGCGCGGCCATGGATGCGCACCTTGCCATGCCGGACCAGTTGGATTCCGTCACCCTCGTGGACGCGCGTCATCTCGGCGAGCTTGCTCGCGACAAGGGTGTCGGTGAGGCCGTCGACGACCTCGTCGGCGTCTTTGATCTCGAGTTTGTGCAAACCCTTGAGGGTTTGGCGACGGAATTGTTCTCCGTCGACGATCTTGCGAACGATGGATTCATCGCTTAGGCCCCGTCGGGCGACCTCGGTGCCGTTCGGGGCGCGCTGCTCACCGTTGTTCGAGCGTGCGCCGGCAGCATCGTTTTGGATGATCCCGGCACGCGGGACGTGGCTGCCATGCGCTTGCTTGTCGGTCGGCGACTCACGGGTGATGAAGTCGACCTTGGCGCTACCATCGCCGCTGATGCGGTCGGCTCCGCTGGGCCGAGACATCTGCGCGGTGATGATGGCGGTGCCGACGTGAGCCAATGTGGGCACCTTCTTGCGAAACAGGGTGCCGGTGGCAGTGTTGTTCGTGCGGGTGTCCTGCGATTCGCTGCCGACCCCGCCGCCCAGACGGGCCAACGCCGAGACGTTGACGATATCGCCGGTGGGTAGTAGGTCGGCCTGGGCCTGGATGAAGCCCTGCCAGTTGTCGCCCTTGCTCTTGGAGACTGCTGCGGTCAGCAATTGCTGTCCGCCGCTGTAGAACTCCGTGGTGGCGTTGGAGTCGGCGCGGTACATGGCATCGAGGTGAGCGCCCAGCACGACCGTGCCGCCGCGCACCGACCTCAGGTTGATGGTCTTGGTCTCCCCGCGGGTGTAGTCGCCGAGTTTGCCCTGCACGGCCATCGTCTTGACGTGCTCGGCGAGCTCGGCGCGCACCGATGGCCACTTTTCCTCAGTGAAGACCTTCTTCCCGTCGGTCTCCATGGAGTCCAGGATGTGGGTGGCCATCTGGTCCTCGTCGGCGCTCGCGCTCGTTGTTGTCGCCTGGCGTCGGGAGTGGTGGCGCCGGGCGTCAGGGTGGTGTCGGTGTTCGGGCGGATCGTCACCACGGTTTGGCGGACTTCGAGACGGGCAGGTGGCGCACCGGCATTCTCGGGATCGACGGCGGTCGGGGTCTTCTTGGGATAGGAGAACACGCCGTTGAGCCGAACCGGTTGCGGAGATTCCGGAGGGTCCTTCAACAGCCTTGCAACACCGTGCTTTTCGTAGCTGATCTGGAAGCGGATCGGCTGCCGGAACAAGTCATGGGCTTCGGTTGCCCTGGTCCGCACCGGTACCCGGTGTTCGATCTCGCTGGTGTACGTCGGCGTGTTCAGACCACTCAGCCGCGTGCCACCCGAATCCTCTGTTGGACGCACCGAGCCGCTGTGTTGGCCCCCGAAACTCACCGAACCGTGGGGAACGGGGATCTGGACTCGGAAACCTGCGTTGGTGCGCAACGAGGCCCCATGACCCTGCCCAGCCGACGATTGTGACTCGATCGACAAATCGGTCTCGAATTTGCTTGACGAGCCCACGTATTCGGCTTCTGCCACGCGGACCGGCTCGACCTTGACAGTGATCTTGCCACCGGCAACGGGGATGTCGTGGCTCCATTTCTGACCGGACTGATGGGTCAGCCGAGCCGCCAGCACACGCGGACCGAATTGACCGGCCAAGTCGTCCACCGCGTCGTCGAGTGAACTACCCAGCGCCGGTGCGAGGTCGTGGCGCATCGCCTCCAACAGGCCGCTGGCAGGGTCGAGGCCGATCAGCATGTCGGAGGGATGCCAGCTGCCCACCAGTGCGTGCGCGGGCGGTTTCGGGGGTTGCTCCATGCGCTCCGGGGCCTTCCAGTCCCATCCCGGCGGCGGGAGTTTCACCGCAGGCAACTGCTTGAAACCGTCGGCAGCATCGTCGAGTCCCGGGTCGGGAACTTCACGACCGTCCTCGCCGCGAACAAGCGGGCTAGGCAGCCGAGGCTGACCACCCTTGTGTCCAATCGCTTCGGGAGCGAACGGGTTCTTCGGTTGGGGTGCCTGGTCCACCGCATCGCGAGGCGGCTTGGGACGCGGTTGGTCGATGAATCCGGTTTGCTTGTCGCGGGTGAAGGTGGGCGGCAACTTGACGTCGTGGGTCCGCCCCGCCAACTCGGACAGCGGGATCGCAATCTCCACCGGAAACAGGCCCGACTCGTGCACGGTGGACTTGGAGCCGGTCATGGTGCCATCGAGGCGCACCCAGCCCTCGAAGATCGCCATCGGTTGATCGAATTTCGTGCCCACCGCCACGCGCTGCTGATCACGTACGCGTTCACTGTCACGCACGGTTTCGGTGCCACCAGCCATCGCCTCGCCCAGCACCGAGCCGCCGTTGACGTCACCGCCCCTACCGCCAAGTGCCCCCTGCGCCGAAACCTGCCGGTTGCGTTCCGTCGTACTTGCCGACCCCTCGGTGATCTCCATGCTCGGACTCGACAGCGTCTTGATCGTTCGCTTGTAGGTGAGCTGCTCGATGTCGGCGGTGAAGGAGACCTTCGTCTTGGAGTTCGGCCCGGACAACTTCGTTCGGGTCAGCGGACTGTGCTGGGTCATCGCCGGTAGGGCGGCACGTATCCGGTTGAGATGGTGCCAGGACGAGACCTCCGAGCGGACCTTGTTCCAGTCATTGCCGAACGCACGCCGGCCCATCGAGTCGAGCATGCCGTGCAAGCCGCTCACGTCCAGCTTGGTGACGCGGTCCATGCTGCCCAGTCCCCGCAGCGGCGCGGTCTCCTCACCGCGCGGGATCGACTCCGGTGCAGGTTCATGGGCGGCACGGGTTTGACCGTTCTTCATCCGCACCGTCCGGTGCCCGGTACCCACGCGCCACCACGATGACTTGGCCACCGAGTTGTTCTCGTCCGGGGGTTTGCCCCAGATCCGCTCGGGCGGTGCATACACCGTCTGGTCGGTGTAGTCCTGGATCGGCGTGGTCTCGGACTTCTCGGCCAGTACGTCGAAACGGGCGCGGGTCTCGTGCACCGCACCCTTGAACGGCGCACCCAGGTGAGACGGCGAAACCGCATCGGAGGCATGCATGACGAACCGCAACCGCGCCTGCCCGTGCCAGGCTTGCCCGGCGGCCGCGTTCTTCAAGGTGTTACGGATCCGGAACTGGCGGCTCTCGGTGTCGCTGTGCACATGCCCGTGCGCCATGTTGGCGTCCACGCCACCGGTGACCTCACCGGTGTCGCTACCACCTTCCCCGCGGGCCCGGCCCGGCACCGGCGTCTGATAGGTCACTGTCGCCGCATCCTGGCGTACCTGCAAGGTGTCGGTCTCGGTGCCGAAGTGAAACTCGGTCTGGTCGGTTTCACCGGTGGCACGCATCATCGGCCGCCCGGGCTTGGGATTGGTGACGTCGCCGTCGCCGGCCGCCAACTTGGTGTCGGCGACGGTACCCAGCGGCTCGACGAAGGCGTGCACTTCCAGCCGCGCACCCGGAATGCTCGCCAACTCCAAGACCAGGGGCTGCTTGTTGGTCATCCCGTGCAGATTGACCTGCAACCGCTCCACCGTCAGCCACTTGCCGACCTCTTCGATGGCCAGGTCCGCCGAACCCTTGCCGTAGGCCTTTTCGAAGGCGGCCCGCATCGCCTCGTCCATGACGAATTCCGGGATCTTCTGTGGCCGCGGACCACGCGGGGCCTCTCCGCCGGGTTCGGTGTGCTCTGCGGCAGGCTGGGCGCTGTCGTGCTTGTCGGGCAGCAACCACAGGTTGGTCACGACATCGGAACCGCTGAGCGCGCGGGTGTATTGAACCCTCGGCGGCGCACTTGGCCCGTCCGGTGGCTCGGACGGTGGGACATCCTCGCCGCGGTGGTTGACATCGCGAGTCGGAACCGCCACTTCGGTGTGGTAGGCCAACCCGTGCTCGTGGACGACTTCCGGGGAATCGCTGAACCGATGGACAATTGACGCCTGAATTTCACCGTGGAAGCGAGTGGCGGACTCGGCGGTCTGGGCGCCGCTGATCTGGCGGTCGGTGCGCACCTCGGTCAACCCCGAATCGTGTGCCCGGGAAGCGATCAGAGCCGCAGTGTCGCCCCCACCAGAAGGGTTGGCGCTGCTCGGGGCGCCGCCCTTGATGTTGGCCTGGACCCCGGCGTGATACCCCGCCCGGCTCTGCGCGGAACGGCCCGAAGAACTCGTCGAGTCCGACGTATGTTCGAATTCGGTCTGGAACTCTCCCTTGTATGCCAGTGTCGAGTCTTGGTGGGCGCCGTCCAACCGCAACTCCACTGTCAGCGAACGGTGCTTCGTGAGGTGGATGACGTGTTTGACCGTCTGGCCACCGCGCAGCAGGCCCGGAACCTGCGGGCGCAGCCCTCGATCGGAGAACAACGCATAGACATCCATTTCGTTCTTCTGCCACACCTCCTCGCCGCCCTCGCGAAGCACGAGCTTCTTGATGTGCTCGAAGCCATGATCGCCGGTGCCGTCCTTACCGGAGCGAAAACTTTCGACCACATCGGCGCCGCCCAGGACCAGGTCGTCGCCGATCCGGGCGGGCAGCCGCGGGCCGGGCGTGGACGCATCACGCTGCACCGGCCGATTCACCGTCTCACCCCCATCGGCGCCCTCGGCCGGCTTCACCATCACCTCAACCGACTCGTGCTGCGGCCCTCGGACTTCATCGGCGGTGACCTCGTCCGGCGTGTGCATGCCGGTAGATGCGGGCTGGTCGGCCGAGTTCCGGACGTTTGGTGCTTCTCCTGCCTCGGTGTCTGCAGAGCGTGCGACGGGCGCGCCGGAGCTGTCGTCGCGGCTTGGCGCGGCGGAGGGAACTCCCGACAGCGACGACCGAGATGGGGGTGCTGACCTCCCTGAAGACCCGTCTGGTTGTCCTGTCGCGGTCACACGCGAGGCGCTAGCTGGCGGCTGCTCGCGCCTGGCTTGGGGTTCCGGAAGCTCGCTGTCCTCGTCGGGCTCGAATCTGCGTTTGTGCGAGCTGCGTTCGGCGCTCGGTCGATGCCGCCCATCAAGATTGTCGCGGACCCCGTGTCCATCGTTGTTCTCGGCCAACGAGTCGTGTGACACGGTCGTGGAGTCAGCCTTCGGCCCGCCGAAGGTGGTGTCGACGTCCATCGGCACAGGTGCGTGCGGGTCATCACCAGTCACCAGCATGAAGCCGTAACGATCGTTCGGGTCGAATGACCCGAGACGGCCGTTCTGAGCGTCGATGAAGACCACAGAGTTCAATCGCTCGTCATACAGCGCGTTGAACACATGACCCTCACCCTGTGAGCGGTGTTGAAAGACCACCCCATGCGATCCCGGTCCCGCCTGAACCAATTCTTCGACGATCTCCTGCGGGCCGCTCACCATCCGATGTTCACGATCGAAGTGCTCGATCAGCAGACCACCGCTGCGTCCGGAGGGCGCACCGTGGGGAACCATCCTTCTGCCGGAGAGGGTTTCGAAAGTCGACACCACCACGTTCACGCAGTTGCGCATATGGTCCTGCACACCGGCGTTGTAATGGACGGCGTTCAGGTCGCGTAGTTGCGGATAGTTGTCCCGGAAGAATCGGATGGCCTCCAGCGAGTGCTCCGGAAAGTGTTCGCGAGAGACTACCTGCGGCCTTGCCAGCTCCGCGGTGTCTTGGCGGGCACGGCTCAGCTGAGCCTCGACCTCAGCCAGGCGCTGCTCGTCGTGCGCCAATTGCTGGCGCATCAGCGCAGATTCGCCTTTCAACCGTTCCAACGAATCATGCTCTGCCCGGGCACGTTCTTCCTCGGCAGCGGCCACTCTCTGCTGCGACTGCGTCTGCTCGGTGGCTCGCTGTCGGGTGTTCTCGTCGACGGGACGCTCAGCGATCAATCGTTCCTGGGTCTGTAGTTGCTGCAGGTGGTCGACGGCACCGGCCAGCCGGCGGTTCGCCTCCTCGACGACGCCATGCTGATCAGCGATCAGATTATCGACGTGCGCCAAACGGCCGCTCAGTTCCGCGATGTGCTGTCGGCCCTCCGAAAGCCCGGCCTCCAAGCGCTCTTCGGCATTGCGCGCTTCAATGAGCTGCTGGCCCCGGTCCGCCGTCGGCGCCTCCGTCGGATTGCCGAAATGGTCAAGCCAATTGGCCTGCCTGTCGCCAGGAGCACCAAGGGATTGCTCGAGGCTACTGCGTTGCGCGCCGAACGCCTTGAGAATCGTTTCGGAGGGTGACTCATGGCTTGGCATTGGGGTTTGGTGTCGATCCGATTCGACGTCGTTGTCGTGCAACGTCTTCGGATCAACAACAGCAACGTCATCGCTGGCTTCAGCGAGTGGCTTGTCCGAGTAGATGTTGAGCCCGTTGTCCTGCCGTTTGGCATGAACCTCGATTGGGGCCTTCCCCCGCAGACCCTTGCCGAAGGGCTGGTATTCGGTTGTGGTTCCGTCTGTAAACCGGACGCGTATCGGCGTCGCGAGGTGCGTCGCGAGCACCTGCGCCGCGACATGTTCGGCGTTCGCTGCGGTTTGCTTGTCAACTGCTTTCCGCTCGTCCTCCTGTCGCTCGTCTGCCTCCTTTTCCGCGTTCGTCCGATCGTCGAGGTCCTGCTCGACCTCCGCCTGCCCATCCGCCGGTTTGCCCTTCCAGGTTTCTGGCACCTCGCCCTTGGGCGTTGGAGCCGGCTGGATGATCGAATTGACGAGGTCGCCATTGGTGGTCGGGTGGTCGGTGAGGTAATCCGCGAGTTCTTGGCGGATATCAGCCTGAGCCTTCTCCGCCTGCGAGCCCTTACTGATTTGGGTATGCAGAGACGCCACATATTTCGTGACCTGATGACGCAGGTCTGCTGGTGTCGCGACGCCGGGGTGCTCGCCGACCGCGGTGAACAGACCATGCTGATTGAGCCCCGGAGCCGGGGACAGCTTCGCGATGCTGTTCAGTAAGCCGAAGTTGCGTTGCATCAACGCCCCCGGACCCGACATAGCGGCATTGATCGCCGCGATCGTCTTTTGGCTCGGCCTGTTCGAATCGAGTTCTGCATCCGGGTCGTGATCGCGGATGCCCGCAACCACCCCCTCTTCGGATTGGGCACCGGCATGGACATGGACGGGTCTACGAGGTTATGGTCCGCCGCGCCCAGCTTCTTCTCTAAATCGGCATCCAGGGTGAACTTGAGTTCCGTCAATGGATACAACCCGCGCTCTTGCGGGCGGTGCTGTGCGGGTTGAGTCGCTTCCTTCTGCGCGATGTTGATGGGTTCGCGCCCGTGGTCGGGTAGCTTCGGGAATTTGTCGCGGAAGGTGGCGAGGCTCGTCCCCTTCTTGGCCGTCTTACTTGAGGCCTTCTTGGACGTCTCGTCCGTTGCCGCCTTACTTGTTCCCTCCTGTTCCGCCTCTTTTGGCGCCGTCGTGTCGAAAAAGCGGTCCGCCACATTCGTGAGCACGGCGTGTGACTGAGCAAGGACACCCTTACCGGCGTAGCCGAGCGCGATGCGCGACAGGTCCGTCTCGACCGCGGCGCCCTCGAAATCGGAGATGAACACCTCTCCGCGGATGGGGTGGCGGTATGTTTGGGCGTCCACCGCGAGGTTTGAGAGCAGGCTTTGATGCTCTCGCAAATGCTCTTTCAGATCCACTTGCAGGAACCGTTCTTTGCTCTCAGCCTTGGCGTACTGCTCCCTGATGGTTCGGTCGACATTGGCGATCTTCTGGTCGTAGACCGCGCCGAGCTCGGTGGCATGGAACTTGTGCAGCGACCGGCCCAAGTCCTCGAATTCCGCGGCGCCATTACCGAACTTCACGTCGGGGTCCAGTGCTGGGATGGCGTCGATGAACAGGTTCGGTTCTGGCGTATATGGCAGCATCGGATGGGTCTTGGCCAACTCGACCCGGGTATCCATGTCCCGGGTGATCTGCCGGGCGAAGTCCGCGGTGAAGCCCGCTTCGTCGATCTTGCGGCTTGCCTTCTCGAGCATGGCGATGTCGTTGTTCAACGTGTCAATCCGCTTGGCCGACACACCCTTGCGCGACCCAGGCTTCCCCGCCGCATTGACCCTCTCCTCCACGGTCGTCTGCGCATCTGCCAGCTCGCCCCTGGTCTTGGCCAATTCCCTTTCGATACGCGCCTTGGTGTCCGCCACGAGCTGCGCACCGTCGCCCATCCGGTAGCCGCCCCCGAACATCAGCGGACGCGACGGCGGCAGCCCATCGCCGACGGTCATGCTGTCGATGACGTGGTTGAAAATGTGCTTACCGGAAGGCACGTTGCGCGAACCGGTGTCAAAGTCCTGCACCGCGATATAGGGGTGGGTGCCCTTCGACCACAACGCATCGATCGCCTGGTCGTTCGCCTCACTGTGCAATGTGCCATTGCGTATCGTCCCGAACGGGACGTGCTCCGTGACGGCATCTTCCAGGTTAGACCCGTCAGCGCCACCGGATGATCGAGCGTCGAAGTTCGCGCGCTACATCGGCGAGCGCTTTATCGATCACGGTGCGCAGTCTTGGTATCCCTGGCGTTGACGCCGATGACGAAGGCCACCCTGCCGTTCAGATCCTTGGCATTCTCCATGACGCCTCGACGAAAGCCTTCAGATCGTGCACCTCGACACCCACGATCGTGTTGACCACAAACGAGATCGGCCTGTCCTCCTCGACACTCCTCTGCAGGTCCTCCAGGTACGGGCCCTCCGTCGTCCGCCGTCGAATCGCCACCCTTGGCGCTGCTGACCAAGTCGGCGAACTTCGAGTTGAATTGCGTCTCCTTGTCAACCTGAAGATGATCGAGCCGTCGAGCCAGATCGTCGACCTGGTCATGGACAGTGCCGTCAGCCATCTCGACATCATCAGCAGACCCCCGGTGGGGATGGGTGTCGCGCGACGGACCCGCCGCGGGATCGTGGCGGTCGTCGTGATCCACGGCCATGCCGTCGTCATCGCCAACAGTGTGGGGATGGGTGTCACGCGACGGACCCGCCGCGGGATCGTGGTGGCCGTCACGGTCGACATCCATGTCGGTATCCGAATGACGGTTCGGATTCGCCACTTCCGGTGCGGCATCGGTGTCGATGCGTGCCCGCTTCCCGTGCCTCGACACATCGGAATTACCGTCCGCGCCGTCACCGGAGTCGTCGCGCCCACGCTTCAACCCGGAACCAGAATCGCCGCCAGACACATCACGCACACCACCACCGCGATGCCCGGACCCGTCGTCAGAGACGTTGTCAGGACCAGCAATCGGCGCGGGACGCGTATCCCGGCCCGGGGCTGCCAGCACTGGTGCCATGTGATCGCGCAGGCGTGTCAGAGCCATGGAGCATCACCCGGCCCACCGTCCGGTGACGCCGATCGGTGGCTGCCGTCTGAGGCCGCGAATGTCGAGCCATGCGACGTAGTTTGACCTGACGCGCCAGGTCGCATCGCGTGATCACCCGAACCAGACGAAAATAGCTGTCTACCAACGTGTTTCGATCCCGATGGCTGATTGGCCTGCATCTGGTCCCTGGGCGGACGGTTCGGTGCGCCAGAGCCGTGCGACGCCCGCGTTCCACCACTGTCACCACCACGATGCGGAACCACATCCGGTGGGGACGGCAACGGCCGGGAATGCACCTGCTCCTCACGCGACGGCCCCGCATCATCACGAACACCACCACGATCGGGATCCACATCCGGCGACGACGCCCGCGTCCCACCACTGTCACCACCACGATGCGGATCCACATCCGGCGACGACGCCCGCGTCCCACCACTGTGACCCGATCCGGCAGTCGACATTGCCGCCGTTGCACTTTCGTGCGGAGAGCTGCCGATAAACAGGCGCTTCGGCGCATTCGATCCGTCGTGCTGATGCTTGTCGGGCGTCGAGCTATCCGAGGTCCGGGCAGGGCGTGAACTGATGCCATCTGCAGTTCGCCTGTTGCCTTGCGGCTCCGCTGGCGACGTCCGCGGATTGGGGGATTCATCTACCGCTGGCTGGTCCTTCTCCTGCGATTTCGACCCCTCACGTCCAGCGTCAGGCTTGCCCGTGGAGGGTGGCCTGGAGGCGGAATTGCTCTGCGGCCCATCACTTGGCGAACCAGGAACCGCCTTGGTCGAGTTGGGACCACCAGTAGAATCGATCGCGGATTTCCTGGTGCCGGCAGACGCAGTGCGAGTGTCAGTGTGCGGCGTGGCAGAAAGCTGTGTGCCCCCGGCACCAGGACCCCGACCGTCCATCCCAGCTACATTCGGCCGCGCACCCGGCGGCCGCGCTCCGTCGCCCACCTGGGCCGACTGCTGTCCGGTGGACGAGCCGTTGTTCGGTTGACCCGCACCACTATTCTGTGCAGCTGCTGCGCCGTTGCTCTGCGCGGCACCATTCTGACTGACTCCGCTCTGCCCAGACCCGTTACTCTGCCCGGCCGAAGAGCCGTTGCTCTGCTGCCCCGCACCACTGTTCTGCCCAGCTGCTGCAGCGTTGTTCTGCCCAGCGCCATTTTGGCTCGCGCCGCTCTGCCCAGGCCCGTTGTTGTGCCCAGCTGGGGCACCGTTGTTCTGCTGCCCCGCACCACTGTTCTGCCCAGGCGCTGCGCCGTTGTTCTGCCCAGCGCCATTCTGACTGACGCTGCTCTGCCCAGACCCGTTGCTCTGCCCGGCCGAAGAGCCGTTGTTCCCTTGTCCCGCACCACTGTTCTGCCCGGCCGCCGCACCACTGTTCTGCCCGGCCGCCGCACCACTGTTCTGCCCGGCCGCCGCACCACTGTTCTGCCCGGCCGCCGCACCGTTGTTCTGCCCGGCCGGCGCACCGTTGTTCTGCCCAGCACCATTCTGGCTCGCACCGCTCTGCCCCGACCCGTTACTCTGCCCGGCCGAAGAGCCGTTGCTCCCATGTCCCCCACCACTGTTCTGCCCAGCTGCCCCACCGTTGTTCTGCCCAGCACCATTCTGACTGACACCGCTCTGCCCCGACCCGTTACTCTGCCCGGCCGCCGCACCGTTGTTCTGCCCAGCCGCTGCACCGTTGTTCTGCCCAGCGCCATTCTGACTGACACCGCTCTGCCCCGACCCGTTGCCCTGCCCGGCCGAAGTGCCGTTGTTCCCTTGCCCGCGCGCCACCGTTCTGCCCAGCGCCATTCTGACTGGCACCGCTCTGCCCCGACCCGTTGCCCTGCCCGGCCGAAGAGCCGTTGTTCCCTTGCCCCGCGCCACCGTTCTGCCCAGCGCCATTCTGGCTCGCACCGCTCTGCCCCGACCCGTTGCCCCGCCCGGCCGAAGAGCCGTTGTTCCCTTGCCCCGCGCCACCGTTCTGCCCAGCGCCATTCTGGCTCGCACCGCTCTGCCCCGACCCGTTGCCCCGCCCGGCCGAAGAGCCGTTGTTCCCTTGTCCCGCACCGTTGTTCTGCCCAGCGCCATTCTGGCTCGCGCCGTTCTGGCCAACGCCTGCGCCTGCGCCTGCGCCTGCGCCTGCGGAATTCTGCCCTCCATCCGAAGGTCCGAACATTGAGGACGTCGGGGGCGGGCTATCGACGTTTGAGTACGGCGGAGGCGGTTCGGGGACATTGGTATTCGGACCGATGTCGTCTGGCTTGATATCGATATCGGGCACGTCGACTTTTGGCGGTGGGACCTTGGCTGGGCCACCGTCTGGCCCACCTCCGGTGGTGTGAACTTCACCCCCATGGCCCGCCGCCCCGTGCACCGCACCCGAGCCCGCACCGCCGGCGGCACCGCCGAAGATCGACTTGCCGTCGAGGCCGCCCCCCGCGGCCAGCGCACCTCCCACACCGCCCACGACACCGGACCCAAATGCGACGCCGGTGCCCTTGATCGCCTTGCCGACAACGCTGTTCGAGGGACCGAAAGCGGTCGCCAGGGGTCCGTGCGCCAGTGCGCCAGCCGCACCGCCGACCGCCCCTCCGAGGCCGACTTTGCCGACCTGCTCCCAGTTGATCCCGTGCCGATGCCCTTCGCTATCTTGGTATAACTGGATCGCCAGCTCCTGGCCGAGACCAATGCCGATTCCGTGGAGCGCCCCCGTTCCGGCCATCTTGAGCGCCTTGACCGCGAACGTCTTCGTGGCGGCTTCGGCGATAGCAACGCGGATTCGTTTGAGAAATGCCATCGCGATCTGGCGTATCACCGCTATGCCGATGCCTTCAAAAGTCGGGATCCAGGCGAGGGATGCGCCGAGGGTCTCCCAACTGTTGTAGATCGCCCAGGCGATCTCGGCGGCGACGATAGCCAAGGTGGACAGGACCTGTAGCTTCGTGTATTCGATTTGGGTGCCTTGATCCCAGGCCATGTCGCCCACCGCCGCCATGGCGTCAACGAGCTTGTCGACCGAATAGTCACCGTCGAACAGTTTCTTGAACTGTTCGTCGGCGGCATTCGCGGTGTCTCCCGACAGCGAATCGATCGTTTCCTGCCGCACGCGGTTCAGATCCGGGATCAACTTCGCCAAATCGTCGGCCGAGTTCCTCCATTGGCCGCCAATGCGGAACATGGCGTCCTCGTCGCCTTCAGGCCACTCGGATCCAGCGAGATAGGAGACCCACTCCAACTCGGGGGGAATCTCAATCGTCATGCATGGTCCATAAGCCCGTCAGTGCATGCTTGGTCACGCGCGCCGCTACGACTGGTCCTGCTGCGCGAAGTTGTCTGCCGCCGTCCTTATGCCTCCGCTATACCCGTCAAGCAGTTGCCTCTTGGCGTCGATGTTCTTGTGCACATGTCCGCTCTGGTCGTTGTAGCCCTGTTCGAATTCCTTGCCCGACTTGTCGCCACCCCACGCCGGCCCCTCCGCGGTGAGGTTCGCAACGAGGTTTCTCACTACATGGCCCACACCAGAAGAGCTCTCGTCAAGATGATCGGCCACCTTCGCCAGGCCCGCCAGCGTGGCTGCCAAATTGTCACTCATCACTTACCTCCTCACAGTGGGAAACGACGGACCGTCTTCCCAACCTTCCTCATCGCCGCGATCAGTAGGTCGCAGCTCATCCGGTACCACGGAGACGGACGGATTCAGGTTCGAAATCACCTCTGCGAATTCGGGCACATCGACCATCCCGGAGAGCGCAGAGATCGCTTTGCGGCGCTCAGACAACGGTGCGCCCAGTGCGGCAGCCTGCCGACCAACCTTTTGGCCGGCCGCGCTTGCTGCGCCGACGATATGCCCGCCGAGCTCAGCAAGTTCGAACTCCTCCAGGTAGGTCTCGTCGATCACGATCTCAGTGACCATGCATCGGGCATCAACGGTTACCTCCACGGTTCCGTCCGCTGCGGCTGCCTTCGCCGACAAGAGCAACTCGCTTCTGCTGCATCGTCGACAAATCCCGCATCTGTTCCTGTACAAGCGCGAGCACATTCGCGAAGTCATGCCGTGCCGCATCGTTGTCCATCGCCCCTCCTTGGACCATGTTCGTGCTGTGGTGAATAACGGTGCAGACGCCCTAGTCGTCCTGGCGGAACTCCCGCAGAATCGCGACATCTTCAGCGATCAATTCGTCGACCCGCTGATGCAGCGCCACCTTCGTCATCGGTACTGCGTGGGAGAAATCCGGCGCATACACGTAGTCACCGTCGTCGATGACCCGTATCCACACCACGGAGCTCTTGCGACCGTCAAAGCCCCACTGTCGTGTCGGGAGCAAATGACTTTGCACCGTGGAATACGCCGAGACCTCACTGGCGGGAATGGTGACCTCAGCTGGGACCTCGCGCGTGTGATGGACCACGAAGTCGCCGGTGTCGAAGTCATTTCGAGGCTTGGGTGCGTATTCGGGAACCACGATGCGCGAATGCCGTCCGGGTTGCGTCAACGGCAGTTCGTCGCAGACGGCCGCGCTCAGGTCATATGGCGACAAGGTGTAGATATCGATCATGTCGGCGTCGGGTCGCTGAGCTCCGAAGAAGCCGAGTTCCCCTATCCGGCAGGCGGCTACCCGCACGGAAGGGGTATCCGCCGGTATGTACTGGACATGGCACTCCACGCGGATATCGGAGTTTGCGTAGCCGTATACGCAGTCGGCAAAGATGCCGAGATCGCCGTAGTGGAATCGATCGAGCACCGCATTGCCGTACGCCGTCGCCTCATCGGCGGTGGCGAAGGGCGTACGTTGCGTCTGCATGAACGGGTACGGCAGGAAATCCCGACCATAGTATTGTCCGATCACCTTCAGGTCGAACAGGTCCAGTGTTCCCACCTGGCTCACCAGCACCGAGGTCATGCGATCACCCTCACCATGGCGTCCTCCGACACCCGCGGCGCGCGCAGCACCCGCAGCACGATCGCGGTTGTGCTCAACTGATATTCGGAAGCCAGCAACAATACGATCGAATCCTTCTTCAGTTCGCCGGTCTCGGCCAAATACACCAACCCGTCGGCCTGCGTGCTCACGCCGAGATACCCGTGATCGAGTGTGTGCTCGAAAAGTCCTTCAGACCAAGGCAATCCCATGACCTTCGCCAATGCCCGGTAGGGCTGCCCACTGCCCGACCCTTGTGGCACGAAGTGTGTCACGTACTGCGGACTCAGCCTTGCCGCGGTCAACGCCGCGCCGACCGCCCGGACGAACATGCGGAACGAGTCGCGCATGGCCTCCTCCGAGCGCGTCGTGGCGCGCGCGAACGCCGCCCCGAAGTGCTCGGCTTCGGTTGCCTGCCAGAACCCTTCCCGGGTCTGCCAATCATCGGCGTTGTCGGGGTAACTCGCTGTCGCACTGCTCATCAGCTTCGCCCATCCTCCCTTGGCAGCGATGACTACGCCATGGGCTGCATCCGACAACGGTTCGCCCCCGAGTGTTCTGGAGTTGACGAACCGATCGCTCCAATCCCAGTTGTCGGCACCGGTGCAGATGGAAACGCCGTCCCTCGTCGAGCAATCGCGATCCAAGTAGCCATGACGTCAGACCACCGGCGCAGTTCTGCTTGACCTCTACCGCATTGCCGTGACATCCGACGATGCCGTGCTGGATGTGATGGTGCACCGGCCAACCCTGGCTGCCCTGTGGGCCGCTTCCGGCATGGACTACCCAGCCGACGTCGGCGGCGCTGGCTTCGGCTGTCGCCAGCGCCGCCCTTCCGGCGTGCACCGCCATCTGCGCCGGAGTACCACCCGGGTACTCACACACCCCCCGCCAGCCCGAACCGGGCGCCACCTCCTCGTCTCCCGTCGGCCGCGGAGCGTTGACGCAGGACAGCTACGGATTGAATCAACGCCACGGATCTAGGTCCCTGCCGTCCGTCTTACAGGCTCGGTGGCCGGAACGATTCTTGGTTCATGGCGTTGTTCGTGCCGGCTGGGCCGGTCCGCCGGTGGCGGCTGTTCTGGTAGACGGCTGCGCGACCTCATCGTCGGCGTGTTGGTCGGGCTGGTCGTCGCCGATGACGGGTACAACGGCATCAATCTCACCGATCACCCACTCGCCGTTGACCTTGGTGCGCAACGCTTTGTTCGCCTTGTGCTCCTTCTCATTCTGTCCACGTTGACCCGCGCCCCCTCCGCCACCGCTGGGGCTGCCGGCACCAGAACCCCCGCCCGCCGGCGCACCCGCGGCGGTGTTGGCCCCTTGGGGCCCCGGAGGACAAGGCAAGGTCCTTGCTTGCGGCCGCAACCGGCACACCTGGCGTGGCCCGACAGACCTGGCCCAACGCCTGCTCGTCCGCCTGCGCCTCCGGCATGCGTCGCGGTAGGCCCGGACATTCCGTTCGGGCCCTTGGCGCCCAATCCTGCCAACCCTTCTGGCGCACCGCCTGGTCCTTTGCCTAAAGCGTTCAATGCCTGTTTGGCCGCGTCCGCGGCAGCGCCTGGCCCACCGCTCGCACCAGGATTGCTCGCGAGACCCTTGGCGGAATCAGCCAGGCCGCTGAGCCCGCTGAGGCTTGACAGCGGATTGCCGGCACCGCCTCCGGAAGAACCACCCACACCCGGCGGAGGGGGTGGCGGTGTCAAGCCGTCTGAGCCAGTCGAGTTCGGACGCCCACACCCGGCGGAGGCGGCGGCGGCGCCAAGCCGTCTGAGCCAGTCGAGTTCGGATCGCCCACACCCGGCGGCGGCGGAGGCGGCGTCAACCCATCCGGCCCCGGCGGAGGCGGCGGCGGCGCCAACCCATCCGGCCCCGGCGGCGGAGGCGGCGGCGCCAACCCATCCGGCCCCGGCGGCGGAGGCGGCGGCGCCAACCCGTCCGGCCCAGGAGGCGGCGGCGGCGGATCCGCCACCTTGGCCGAAGAGGTCCTTCAGATCCTTCGACAGATCCGGTGGCGGCGGCGGGGGAGCAGGAGGTGGCGGCCGCGCCGGCCGAAGAGGTCCTTCAGGTCCGGCGAGAGCCGAAGGCGGCGGCGGCGGCGGAGGCGGCGGGCCGCCCTTACCAAAGATGTCCTTCAGTTCCTTCGAAAGATCCGGCGGCGGCGGCGGGGGTGGCGGCGGTGGCGGAGGCGGCGGCGGATCGTCCAACTTCGGTGTTTGGCCGCTGAAGGCTGGATTGTTGTCCCTTATGAACTGGATTCCAGGAACATAGACCTTGGCCATGACCTGTTGCGCAACTCCGCTGTAATTCTGGTCGACCGTGATCCCCGAAATGGGGATAAGCGGCCTTGTCCTTGTCGTAGCCTGTTTTAATTCTCCAGGTACCACTTGGTCTGGAAAATGGTCTTGTCAAAGGTATCGAACAATATGGCCAATGCATCGACAGCGTGGTATAAATTATCGATTTCGGGCAGATACTGCTGGATGTTGTCCCATACGGCATCGTGCGTTTTGCCGGTCCACCCGCCCTGGTTCTCCACCTGCGTTGATCGCATCGTCGTATGTGGTCCTGTCGGCAAAGTAGATATCTTCGGTTTACCGTCTCGCCATGCATCACCGAGATTGCCATGATGCCCCAGTGAACGTCGGTGTATTACTCGCACCATGCATGGCTTCGTATATTTGGTTAAACGACCAGTTTTCGAACGGTTCTATCGAAAGCAGCGCAGGATTTTTGGGCAAGTCCTTGCTGATCTGGTCCTCGCCCGACGGGGCCGGCTGTGATGTCATCCGTATCAGTAGGGAGGTTGGGCGTAAAGTTGGGCGCCCCAGAGATATTTCCGTTAAAGCCTTCCCATCTGAGTTGCTGATTCCCACCGTTCGGTGATATTCCGGATTCATCTGCGACCATACTCTTGTGCGTGAGCAATATCGGTCGCGCTGGCGTCCTTATTCTTGACCACTCATGTGCCGAGACTTCCGTCGCTATCCATTCTTGATGAGCAGCTCGTGGTCGTTCTTCACCAATTCCACGAGCTTGTCCTGGTATTTCATGTGGTCGTCCAGTGCCGGCTGGACACCGCCGGATGCTCGTGACGGCTCTGGCCAGATTGTTCACCGTGTCCTGCGCGGACTTCAGACTGCCGACGCTCCCTGGGCACCTTGTCCAGTCCGTTGGTCTTGTCCGGACACTCGCCAAGGCGACATGAAAGGCGCCCATCGGCTACGGTCCAGTCGTGGGACACCGCCTCCGATAGTTTGAGGTCCGCCTTTTGATTCTTGGCGTCGTCCTCAATCGCGCCGATATTGTGCGTGTAATCACCGATTGCCATCGCTCATCCTTTCTCTTGCGTGGGGGCGGGAGGAAAGCCCGGGCCGCTTTATTGGGCAACTGAACGACCCGGGCTTTCGACTATCGCTATCCCCCGAAATCCGCCGCGTGCATTCTATCGAGCGCGTTCATGGATTCCTGCTGCTCCATCGCAAGTTGCTGGGTACTAATGGTCTTGTCGTTCGCCTCATTGCAGCATGTTCAAGATGTTCTGCTTTGCCGCCATCAGGCCGTCCGATCCCGCACCCTGATACCACTCGGCCAGCCTGTTGAACATAGCCTCGATGTCTTGCGCCTGCCGACTTGATGTCGTTCACGTGCTTTGTGATTTCGTCGAGCGAGCTGTTGTTCAGGTCGAAATTGTATAAGATCTCACCGGAATCCATCTTCATATCTCCTTTAGCCGTTGTCCTGGCTGACGACTGAATTGATGTGTTCTGTGGCCGTTTGCACGACCTGGTCGAGCGTGTTGGTGATTTTCGTGAATTCTTCCTGCTGGGCCTGAGAATATTTTCCATACGTGGCCGCGCTGCCCCCGTGCCAGTTCGCTTGCAGCATTTGCATCTGTTCGGCTTCGATTTTTTTCAGCGTTGTTCTGGATCTGTTGCGTTCATTGATTGACGTCGCGATCGTCCTGTCAGCTTCAGCCTCTGATCGAGTTTCACTGCTGCCATTTTGCGTCGTCTCCTTCGGTTCGTTCAGATATTTACTCGTTCGGAAATTTGTCGCGTGACATTCAGTCCTCAACTGACGCGATAGATCCCCCATCCCTCGTCGCATAGTTCGACGAGCTGGCCGATCGCGTCAACGACGGCGTGATCGGGGGCCGCCTTGAGGGTGGCCCATAGCTGCCCGGACGGCGACGAGCTCGGTGCACCGACGATGCGCCCACGCTTGGTGTAGAACACCCCCACCGCCGCCGGGCTGCGCGAGATCCTGCCTTCGTCGTCGGCGAGCGCGTAGTGCACGATCTCGGCGAACGCCTGCCGCGACGCCAACGCCGCACCGAGCAACATCGCCGCCTTTGACTCGGCACCCAGCGCCCGGATCCGGTCTGCGAATCCCACGGAATCGTGCGTCCCGGACAGGCACTCCGACATCTCAAGCAACGGCGCTCCGACTGGCTGGATCTCAGCCGGTTTGGCCTGCGGCAATTCGGCCAGTAATGCCCCTGCCATGTCGCGCAATTCGCCGCTTTCCCCGACCGTCCGAAGCGAGATGTCATCCCCGATCCGGCGCGCCAGCACACCCCGCGATCCCCGACGAACGGCGCTGACTCGCGCCGTTCCGTCCGGTGTGACCAGACGCATCGCCAACTCGCGGTCCGGCCGCTGCAGCGCCTGCAGCACGGAAACGAGATCGGGGTGCACCTGGTCATCGACGATCAGGTTGCGAGACACCAGCTCCTGTGTCGCGCGGTTGGTCGCTGCGTCGCGACTGTCGACCGTGGCATGGCGGGGCCGAACTGCCAGCACCACCGGAAGATCGTGTATTCCGAGACGGAATGCCAACGTCTGCAGTTCGCGTTCGGTCAGGGTGACCTGATGCGATAACGCCGCCGTCACAGTGTCAATCCCTTGTCCACGCCGATGACCGGCGGCGCCACCCACCGACTCGACACCTGCTCGAGGGTCCGCTCGGGTTCGTCGGCATAGGCCGGCGCTTCGGGCTGCTCAGGCACGGCGAGCTCGTCGAACACCGAAGTGCTGGGGCCCCAGCTGACACTGGACACCGTGAACGGCGCATCGCTCTGCCCCGTCGCAGGCAGCCACGATGCCCCGGTATCGGACAAGCTTGCGCTCGCTTCCCCGCTGCCGTCGAGTGTTGCTGTGGGTAGCGATGATTCGTGCTCGCGGTTGCCATCACCACCCCGGCCAAGCGCGGCCATTGGACCATAACCACCGCCCATACCACCCGCACCGGATCCGGCGGACGTGCCGGTACCTGAGCCGATCGGTTGGAGCGCCTTCGAACCGCCACTGGACTTGACGTCTTTGGCGCGGAATGGGGTCAGCGGGGCCGGCATCGGCGCGACAGCCGAACCCCCAGTTTCGCCCACCACCATGGGCACCACCAGATCCAGAGCCCTCGCCGACGTCCTTTGCGTGCCGCTCCGACTCGAGAGCCGCACCATTGCACACATCAGGAGGAAGCGGTTGATCCCACGGTGCCGCGATCGCGCTACACGACTCCTCGTACTGATACATGATCGCTGCCGCCTCGGCCTGCTTGCCGGTCGCCGCTTCGTCCAATTCGGCGAAACGCCCGTTGAGGATCGCCCCGTTGTAGGCGGCCAGGGAATCCATGACGTCACGTGCAGTTCGTTCCTCGACACTTCGGATACATTCGGCATTGCCGTAACGGCAACGCTATTGGCGACGGCCGCTTCCTCGGCCCGTTCGCCGTTCCCCGCGGCGCTGAGGCTGACCGCCTGTAGCCAGCGGCCGAACTCCTCGATTTTGCCGACCGCCGCATCTGCTCCCTGGCTGGCGAACGAGGCTTTGATCTTCTCGACGATCTTGCCGTATTCATCGGAGGCACTGGCCAATTCGTTTGCCACTCGCACCCATGCCGCGCCTGCCTGGCCGACCGACCTCGGCCCGGGCCCCTCTGTGAGGTCACGCGCAAGTTGCTCCGTACTGCGCGACTCCCATGCCACATCCGTGAACCCCATGCCCTGACCTCCCTCCCTCCCTCACAAGGACCTAACGCGTCGAAATCAACTGATATCTAAACGGCGAAGCTCTGTTCTGCTTCCACCACATGTCCGGTGTGCGCTCGCAGGGTCGCCGCGATCTCACGGACCTCGTTGATCCCCTGGTCGGAAGACTTGGCGAAGTCTGAATGCACCTGGTTCAGAGTCGAGGCGACGCGCTGAGATACCTCGTCACGACCGGAGGCCACCACGGTCATGTTGGGCGCCTCGGTCTGCATCAGCTTGCCGATGCGGTCGGCCAACGCATCGAGTTGTCCAGCTGCGTCGGTGACCTCGTCGGGCCGCATGACGAATTCGGAATTGTTCGGCATCCTGAAACTCCCTTGCTAGATTCTCAATTCGACATCTGGTCGCGTGGTTGGATCTGCTTGTCCGATCACCGGCGGGGCAGCACTGCCGAGGTCGCCGACGATCTGATCGTTCGAGGTATGGAGGAACGACGCGGCGCTGTACCGACCGTCGGAACCCCCTTTGCCCGCACCGCCCATGGGCCCCCCACCCATCGGACCCGCACCCATACCGGCCGCACCGACCTTGGCATTGCCGGTCTGAGTGGTTTCACCAATGTGCTCTGCGGTTGCAGGCACCGATGCCGTCCGCGGCAAGAGCGGCGTACCCAGCCGTGGTTGTAGGGCGCCACCAGGAACACCCCTGACCGCAGACCCACCGGCACCGCCGGGCGCCGTCTTGTCCAGTGCCGCAGCGCCCGCAGCACCGCCGGCCGCCGGCCCGCCCGCCCCCGAGCCGGCAGCCCCCGTCGCGGACGATGCACCCGATTGGGCTGCTTGCGTCGCGGCGCTCACGCCCTCCATCACCGGCGACGTAAGGCCCGTCGCCAGTTGCAGCAGCGGAGCGAAGGACTGCGCGGCGAGACTCGGTGTGGCAGCGGTCATGGCGACCGGAGCCCCGACAGCCGCGACGCTCGCCGCCTGAGCACCCATGGTGGCCTGCGTCTCGGTCATGACCTCCGCGGTGTCCGTGACCGCTTCGAAAGCCGCCTGAATGGCCTGGGCGATACCCCAGGGAAAGATGATGCTGGGACCGATAGCGGCAATCTTCGCCCAGAACTCGTTGATGATCGCTATCAGCCGCGTCTCGGCTTGGCTGACGCTTGCTGTTACGGTGGACAAGCTCTCGCCGAGACTTGTTGACTGACTGGCCACGTCGGCACCGTCGGTCAGCGCGGCGTTGGTGGTGGCTCCCGCAGACGAGGCGGCGGCGCCCTGCCAGACGCTGCCTAGCCCCGATATCGCTTGCTGGAGTGGGTCCGCGGCCGACTCGAACGCCTGCGCAATACCCTGGAACATCTGCGTCGGGTCGGCATTGTTGAACTGCCCAGTCCCCAAGGTTCCGAGGGCATCCGTGGCGGGCTTGATCATCTGGCTGGGATCGACCGGATTTGCTGCTCCCGGCTGCGTTTCGGCATCCGCCGCGTCAGGTGCCGGCGCAGGTGCAGGGATTCGCGGTAGGCCCAGCCGCGCAAGAATGTCGTGAACCGGCTGATTGAGATAGTCGGCCAAGTTGGCTTCGCTTGCATTGATGACCTGCTCGGGGTCAAAGCCGGGCGGTGTCTGTGCCAGCTGCGCCTGCGGGTCGATCCGCGAAATGGCGTGCGCCGGTGGATCAACCGGTACAGGTTGCGCTACGACAGCCATTGGAGATCCCCGTCAGACGTTGTCGGCGGCGATGAACGCGTTGTCGGCGGACTCCGTCGCCTCACCGATCGCGGCGTGTACTGCACCGACGAGCAGTGTGCTGGTCAGGTTGTTGGCCTGCGCAGGCCCGTACGCCGCAAGGTAAGTGGCCCCGATCGGGCCGACCGCCTCCACTGCAGCGCTGAACATCGCCGCCGAGTCGGTCGAACCGGCGGTCGAGATCAGCTCTCCTGCACTCGTGTTGGCGGCGGCGAAACTCGCGACCCCGGATGGAACTGCTGAAAAGACCATGTGCCGTCCTCCCTCATCTCAATTGGTACACCGATCTAAAGGCTCAAAACCCTTGGGAGACTCCCAATGTGCTCGATGACACATTTTTGTCGACGTGGAATCGGAATCGTCGTCGCGGCGTTTCGGTTGTCCGCACAACCGGGACTAGAGTCAGAGGGATGGCTCGGAAGTGGCTTTTTCTGCTGCCGGGCAGCCACGGACGAGACCGCCGCTCAACAGGCACGGCCCCTTGGGCATTCCCAGCGCGGCCCGTCGCGTGGAAGGACGAGCGGCCGCCGCCGGTTCTCCAGGTGCCCGCGCGCCCAATAGGGTGGTCAGGTGAGCAACGTGTCCCTGTACCTCTTCTACGCCGGTGTGGCCATCCTGCTCGTCGGCCTGCTCCTGCCGGGCTGGGACACCGCCGGGCTGCCCAAGCGGGCGGTCAAGCGGCGCATCTACTGGACCGCCACGGGTGTCGCCATCCCCGTTCTGTTCGTCTGCCGGATGGCCGGATCTGCAAAGCTCGATCGCGTTCGTCGCCATGGCCCTCGTGCTCATGTGCGGGTGGGCTTACACCCGCACTCCGAACATCAAGATCGACGGAAAGATCTGGGCGCTCGACCCGGCCAATCGCGGGCCGGACCCGGAACCGCCGGGCCGCGATCTCTGAAGCACGTCGCGGTATCTCGACGCCGATGCTTGACTTACGCGGCGGAAGTGGCTCGACTTCAGCCATGCCAGCAGACTTCGAGACGGTGCTCTACAAGACCGAGCCGCCCGTCGCCACCATCACGCTCAACCGGCCGGACCAGCTCAACACCATCGTGCCGCCGATGCCGGACGAGATCGAGGCCGCCATCGGGCTGGCCGAGCGCGACCCGCGGGTGAAGGTCATCGTGCTACGCGGAGCAGGACGCGCGTTCTCCGGCGGCTACGACTTCGGCGGCGGCTTCCAGCACTGGGGTGAAGCCATGAACACCGACGGACGCTGGGATCCCGGCAAGGACTTCGCCATGGTCTCGTCGAGGGCGACCGGACCGACGCAGAAGTTCATGGCGATCTGGCGGGCCTCCAAACCCGTGATCGCCCAGGTGCACGGGTGGTGCGTCGGCGGCGCCAGCGACTATGCGCTGTGCGCCGACCTCGTCATCGCCTGCGACGACGCCGTCATCGGCACGCCGTACGGCCGGATGTGGGGCGCGTACCTCACCGGCATGTGGCTGTACCGCCTGGGCCTGGCGAAGGCGAAGTGGCATTCGCTGACCGGAGAGCCGCTCACCGGCGTCGAAGCAGCCGCCGTCGAGCTGATCAACGAGTCGGTGCCGTTCGAGCGCCTGGAGGCCAGGGTCGCCGAAATCGCTGCGAAACTGGCGCGAATCCCGTTGTCGCAGTTACAGGCTCAGAAGCTGATCGTCAACCAGGCCTATGAGAACATGGGGCTGGCCTCCACCCAGACACTCGGCGGGATCCTGGACGGACTGATGCGCAACACACCCGACGCGTTGGAGTTCATCGACGTCGCGGGCAACGACGGTGTGCGCGCGGCGGTCGAGCGTCGCGACGGGCCGTGGGGCGACTACAGCCAGGCCCCGCCGGAACGCAGGCCCGATCCCTCGCACGTCATCGAGCCCTAGTCGCGTCGGCGCAGTCCGCCCAGCATCGCGACGATCACGCCGAACACCACCAGCACGCCACCGGCGGCGAGCGTCAGGTTGAGCCACTGGTGCATGCTGCCGATGGCATGACCGACCATCGCGTCGGCGACCCCACGGACCTCACCGGTGATCTGGTCGAGGCCGGCGTCGAGGTAGCGCCGGCCCACTTCGATGCCCGCCCAGCCCGCCGCGCCGACGAGGAGCGCGGAGACGCCGAGGCTGGCGAGCGCCTTGCCTCTGCTGCGCGCGGCGGCCAGCACCAGCAGCGCGAGCACGCCGGTCGAGCGCCATCGCACCGACGCTGGCCCACGGCCCCCACCGGGTCAACTGGCGCAGCTGACCCGGTCGCAGCGAATCGGAGACGTTCTCGGTCAACGGCACGACCAACGTCGACGGGGCCTGGATGCCGAAGTCCCGCAACGTGTCCTGGAACGAGCTGTCGGCCAGCATCGGCGACAGGTCGATCTCCCAGCGGCCGGACTCATCGGACTGCCGGACGGCGTCGGTGAACATCCAGCGGTGCACGATCCGGTTGGCCTGCGCGAACTGGCCGGGGAACGCGGAGCTGCGCGTGTACACGGCCGCGGCGCCGCTCAGGAGATCGGGTGACGACGTCGTAGCCGCTGTTGGTCGGCCAGCCTGACGAGCTGCGCGGTGAGCTCCGCGGCCATCGCAGTCTGCACCGCGGGATCGCGTGCGGCCGACGTGGCGAGCACCGAGTAGCCGCCCTCGTCGACGACGTTGTGCTGGGCCCACGCCGCGGGCACCGCAACCGCCAGTGCGGCGGTCGTCAGGAGCCACAGCAGAACCGACGCCACGAACCGCACGGACGCGTCCTCCTTGTCCGGGACGCGGCCGTTCGGCAGGCCGGTTCAGTCGGCCAGGGCACGCCCCACGATGAGGGGATCGGCTACGGCGACCACCTCGCGATCCTTGTTGTCGTAGTCGAACTTACCGAGGACGTAGCGCATGGCGTTGATGCGGGCGCGCTTCTTGTCGTTGCTCTTGACCACGGTCCACGGCGCGACGTCGGTGTCGGTGAGCTCGAACATGTCCTCCTTGGCCGCCGTGTAGGCCTCCCACTTGTCCAGCGAGGCGAGGTCGGTCGGCGAGAGCTTCCACTGCCGCACGGGGTCGACCTGGCGGATGGTGAAGCGGGTGCGCTGCTCGGCCTGGGTGACCGAGAACCACAACTTGGTGAGGCTGATGCCGTCGTTGACCAGCATCTGCTCGAAAAGCGGTGCCTGGCGGATGAACTCGGCGTGCTGGTCGGGCGTGCAGTAGCCCATCACCCGCTCGACGCCGGCCCGGTTGTACCAGGACCGGTCGAACAGCACGAGCTCGCCAGCGGCCGGAAGGTGGGTGACGTAGCGCTGGAAGTACCACTGGGTGCGTTCGCGCTCGGTCGGCTTCTCCAGCGCGACGACGCGGGCGCCGCGCGGGTTGAGGTGCTCCATGAACCGCTTGATGGTGCCGCCCTTGCCTGCGGCGTCACGGCCCTCGAACACGATGACGTGGCGCAGGCCGTTGGCCTGGCTCCACTTCTGCAGCTTGAGCAGCTCGATCTGCAGCAGCCGCTTCTGCTCCTCGTATTCGGAGCGCGACATGCGCTCGTCGTACGGGTAGCCCTCGCGCCAGGTGTCGACGTCGGAGCCGCTCGGGTGGTGCACCAACACCGGGTCGTCGTCGTCGTCATCGCGGACGGAGTAGTACTCGGTCCCTTCAAGCATCGTCACCGGCCGAAGGTATCCGCCCCGGTGTAAGCAAGGGTGACGTCGGGATGAACGGAGGGTAGCGCGAAGGTCGGGTTACTTCGCCACGTGCTTGGGCCGGATCAGCGCGAACTTGGTGATCATCGTGTTCATCCGCTTCATCGCCTTGAGCGAGTTGTTGTAGTAGTTGCCGCCCGCGCCCACGTTGGTGCGCGGTGCGATGACGGCCTCCTGACGGCAGAACTTGCGCAGGCCGTCGGCACCGCCGAACCTCGCCCCGATGCCCGAGGTCTTCCAGCCGCCCATCGGCGCCGTGGTGCACATCAGGTTGGAGATCACGTCGTTGATGTTGACCGCGCCGCAATCCAGCTCCAGCGCAACGTCATTGGCCCGCTCGATGTCCTTCGAGAACACCGACGCGCTGAGCCCGTAGGGGCTGTCGTTGGCCAGCCGCACCGCCTCGGCGACGCGTGGACACCTTCATGATCGGCAGCGTCGGGCCGAACGTCTCCTCCGTCATGCATGCCATCGAGTGGTCGACGTCGACGAGCACGGTGGGCTCGTAGAAGCTGCCGGGCCCCGCCGGGCGCTTGCCGCCGGTGAGCGCCTTGGCGCCCTTGGCGACCGCGTCGGCGACGTGCCGTTCGGTCACCGTCACCTGGCCGTCGTCGATCAGCGCGCCGAAGTCGTAGCCCTCCCCCGCGCCCATCTTCAGGTTCTGCACGTCACGCACCACCGCGTCGACGAACTGGTCGTAGACCTGCTCGAGCACGTAGACCCGTTCGACGGAGACGCACGTCTGGCCGGCGTTGAACATCGCGCCCCACACCGCGGCGTGCGCGGCAAGGTCGACGTCGGCGTCGTCGAGCACGATCATCGGGTCCTTGCCGCCGAGCTCGAGGCTGACCGGGGTGAGCCGGCGCGCGGCGCGTTCCATCACCTTCGCGCCCGTCGCACTGGACCCGGTGAACTGGATGTAATCGGAGTTGTCGACGACGGCCTCGACGGCCTCGCGGGCGCCCTGCACGATCGCCATCACCTCGGGGGCACCCGAGTCGGTCCAGCCGCGCAGCAGCAGTTCGGCGGTCAGCGGGGTGCGCTCCGACGGCTTGAGCAGCACCGCGCAGCCCGCGGCCAGCGCGCCGATGCCGTCCATCAGAAGGTTGGCCACGGGGTAGTTCCACGGCGCGACGATGCCGACGACCGGACGCGGCCGGTAGTGCACGGCGACCTTCTTGATCGACAGGAACGGCAGCGACGCGGGACGGGTCTCCGGCGCCAGCGCCTTCTCCATCGTCTTGATGTAGTACGAGACGATCATGATGATCAGCGGCACCTCTTGTGCGGCGTCGGTCGCCGACTTGCCGGTCTCCTTGATCAGCAGCGACTCGATCTCGTCGCGGTGCTCACCCATCCACACGGCGTAGCGGGCCAGCACCTTGGCGCGGCCCTTGGCGCCGCGCGCCTCCCACTCCCGCTGGGCCTGCCGCAGCCCGGCGGCGATCCGCGGCACGTCGGCCGGATCGGTCCAGCGCACCTTTCCTGCCACTGCGCCGGTGGCGGGATTGAGGATGGTGCCGGCGTCGGTGGCGTCCACTTCAGGTGTTGCTGTCATGAACCCATGCTAACCACTGCTGTGACCTCGATCGCAGCCGGGTTGACACCTGTCAAGTTCGGCGGCCCAGGCGGCCAGGCAGACCAGCGCGGTGGTCAGCAGCGCCGCACCGACGGTGTCGGTGAAGTAGTGGTACGTGAATGCCTGGCCGAGCACCGCCAGAAGCCGACCACGCCAACGCGATCGCGACCGCCCACGCGCGCCACGCCTGCGGCCAGCACGCCATGCCGAGCACGGCGACGGCCAGCGTGGTGTGCCCGCTCGGATAGGCGAGCGCCCCGCCGTTCTCCCGGCCGAACGCCCGCTTGACCAGGCGAGCGGCGACGACGGCGACGACCGGGGTGACGGCCACGACGGCGGCCACCCGCCAACGCCTGCGATAGATCGCCGCCAGCAGTGCAGCGAGGAGCAACGCGACCAGCACCCGCGGGTCGGTGAAGAACAGCAGCCTGCCGAGGAAGCGGTTGTGCGTCGCCGGTGCGGGTGAACCAGTCGTCGATCGTCGTCGAACCCTTGCCGACCACGACGCCGAGCAGCACCATCGCCAGCAGGCCGATCGGCGGCCACCAGCGGATCACCCCGGCGATTCATTCAGCCGGCGATGCCCCGGACGTAGGCGGCCTGGCCGAGGTGCTGCGCGCAGTCGTCGATGATGCTGACGAGGCGCGCGCTCGCGGTCACGGGCGGCGTCCAGCGCTTGTCCACGATGCGGTCGAGCTCCTCGGGCGTCACCGAGGCGACGAACTCGAGCGTCAGCTTGTGCACGGCGTGGTAGTACCCGGCCAGCAGGTCAGCGGGCGCACGCACCTTGCCCACCTGTTCGGGGGTGTGACCGTATCCGTGTGCGTCGCGCGGCAGGTCGAAAGCGAACCGGTCGACCCAGCCGTCGCGGAACCACACCTGCTCGACGCCTGCGATCTCGCAGAGCTGGGCGTCCTGCACGCGCGCGCTGTGCCAGAGCAACCACGCGATGCTGTTGGCGTCCGGTGTCGGGCGCCAGAAGGAGAGCTCGTCGGTCAGCCCGTCGGTGAGGTCGTCCACGTGCTCGATGAGCCGGGTGAACGAGTCCCGCAGTAGCTCGCGGACCGCAGCCGTGTCTGTGTCAGCCATGTCGCAGACGCTACCCGAGAGCTGACATGCCTTGACATTCATATGACTGTCTGGTCATATGAAACGGTGGACGCCTTCGCGGTGATAGCCGACCCGACTCGGCGCACGGATCATGGACGCCCTGCGCGGTGGCAGCACTGATGTCGGTGAACTCGTAGCGCGCCTTGATATTTCGCAGTCATTGGCGTCCAAGCACCTCGCCGTGCTCCGCAACGCGGGGGCCGTCGACGTGCAGGTGGACGGCAAACGCCGCGTCTACCGCTTGGCCGAGGATCCCCTGCCCACGGTGCTGGCATGGGTCACCCCTTACCACCGCAAGTGGTCGATGAGCCTCGACCGACTGACCCATCTGATCGACGAGGAGCAATCGTGAGGATGGACGCAACACTGCACAACCGCGACGGCGCTTGGGTTTTGACGTTGGAACGCGAGTTCGCCCATCCGCCCGAGGTGGTGTGGCCGTGGCTGACCGACCCGGAACGACTGGCCCGCTGGTCACCGATCGTGCCGGACCGGCCACTCGACGCCCCCGGCGCGCGGCGGGTGCGGGAGAATCCCGGCGACGAACCGGTCGACGGCGAGGTGCTGTCGGTCGACCCACCACGGGAACTGGTCCACCGATGGGGCGAGGATCTGGTGCGCTGGCGGCTCTCGGCCACCGCGGTCCGGCTGCCGACTGACGTTGGAACAGACCATGCGGCAACGGGATCCGGCCGCGATGAACGCCGCGGGCTGGGACGTCTGCCTCACCGTGCTCGATGAGGTGCTGGACGGCGCGGACACGCCGCGTGCCACCGGGCCCGCCGCGGCGGCCCGTGGCTGGGCGGCACTGAGGGACGACTACGCCGCGGCGCTCGGGGACTAGCCTGCGCGCCTCCGTGCTCGATGTCGGCGCTGCGCGCCTCCGGCTCGATGGTCGGCGCCTGCGCGCCTCCGTGGAACACGGCTTCGACGTTGTTGCCGTCGGGATCGCGGACGAACGCACCGAAGTAGCCGGGGTGGTACTCCGGCCAGAGGCGCGGCGCGTGCAGCGACTCGGCACCGAGTGCCACCGCTGCTTGATGGAACGCCATGACTTCGTCGGTGCTGGCGGCCTGGAAGGCGAAGTGGATCGGCGCGCCCACCTGCCGGTCGGCGCCGTCCTCGATCCAGAAGTCCGGCTTGCCGTTACGGCCGTAGCCGATGGCAGGACCGACGTCCATCTGCCGGCTGTGGCCCAGCACGCCGAGCACTGCGTCGTAGTACTCCTTCGACTTTGCGTAGTCGGCGCAGATGATTCCGAAGTGGTCGATCACGGGCTCATCCTGGCACGGAGCACCCTCCTGGTACTTCACATTTGCGAGTCGTACATTCAGGTGATGGCTCGCGACTCCGGATTTGCCCCGGCAACGACCTTCGATTTGATCATCCGCAACGGCACGATCATCGACGGTCTCGGCGGTGAGCCGTTCGTCGGCGACGTCGCGGTGTCCGACGGCGTGATCGTCGCGGTCGGAACCGTCGCCGGGTCCGCGCGACCGCGAGATCGACGCGACCGGTCTGCTCGTCACCCCCGGCTTCGTCGATCTGCACACCCACTACGACGGCCAGGCGATCTGGTCGGAACGCATGACGCCGTCGTCGGCGCATGGCGTCACCACGGCAGTGATGGGCAACTGCGGCGTCGGCTTCGCACCGTGCCGTGCCGAGGACCACGAGACGCTCGTCGATCTGATGGCGGGCGTCGAGGACATCCCCGGTGTCGTCATGGTCGACGGCCTGCCGTGGACATGGGAGACGTTCCCAGAGTTCCTCGACGAGCTGGATTCGCGACGGCGGGACATCGACGTCGCCGCGTACCTGCCGCACTCGCCGCTGCGGGTGTACGTGATGGGTCAGCGCGGTGTCGACCGGGAGGCCGCGACCGAGGAAGACCTTGCCCTGATGCGCAAGCTCGCCGCCGAAGCGGTTCAGGTCGGCGCGTTGGGCTTCGCATCGTCGCGGCTGACCCTGCACAAGTCCGAAAGCGGCATGCCGATCCCGAGTTTCGACGCGGGCCACGCCGAGATCGAGGCGATCGCCCGCGGTGTCAAGGATGCTGGCGGCGGGCTGATCCAGTTCGTGCCCGACCTCGTCGCCGGAGACTACGGGCCCGCGCTGCAGACGGTCTTCGACGTCGCCGAGGACGTCGGTCTGCCGGTGACGTTCACCCTGGCGATCGGCAACGCGGGCGACCCGTTCTTCGTCGACGGCCTCAACCTGGTCGAGAAGGCCAATCGCAACAGAGGAGTCGCGGACCCTCAGGTCACGGCTCAGGTCTTCCCGCGGCCCATCGGCCTGGTGATCGGGCTCGAGCTGTCGGGAAATCCGTTCGTGATGTATCCGAGCTACCGCGAGATCTCCCACCTCTCGCTGGCCGAGCGCGTCGCCGAGATGCGCAAACCCGAAGTGCGCGAGCGCATCCTGGCCGACAGGCCGTCGGGCGAACGGGCATCCGCTGATGTTCGCCGCGCAGGCATTCGAGTGGATGTTCCCGCTCGGTGACCCACCGAACTACGAACCCCCGCGTTCGGAGAGCATCGCCAGTCGGGCCAAGGCCCGCGGGGTCAGCCCGCTCGAGGAGGCCTACGACCGGCTGCTCGACGACGACGGGCACGCCATGTTGCTCATCACCCTGGCCAACTTCCGGGACGGTTCGCTGGACACGGTGGCCGAGCTGTTCCACCGTGACGACGTCGTCCTCGGTCTCGGCGATGGCGGCGCACACTACGGAATGATCTGCGACGCAAGCTTTCCGACGTTCATGCTGGCGCACTGGGCGCGTGACCGTGCAACGGGGCGGCTCTCGGTGGCCGAGGCGGTCCGCGAGTTGACGTCGGCACCCGCCCGCGTGGCCGGGCTTGCCGACCGGGGCCGCATCGCCGTCGGCTACAAGGCCGACCTCAACGTCATCGACCACTCCGCGCTGACGCTGCACAAGCCCGTCGTCGCACGCGACCTGCCTGCAGGCGGGCGCCGCCTCGACCAGACCGCCGACGGTTACGTGGCGACCGTCGTCGCCGGTCAGGTGATCGCCGAGAACGGCGTGCCCGACGTCGGCGCGGCCCGGCAAGCTGGTCCGCGGCAGACAGCCCGCTCCCGCCGCCTGATCGGCACCGTGCCACGGCGGCGTCTTCATGCCACCGCCGTACATCGGCAGCCGCACGTCTGCGCCGTGGCGGGCGATCTGGTCCCACGGCCGGTTCAGGCCGAATGTGCCGTGCGTGCGCGCGCGGCTCACGGCGTCCAGGTCCAGGCAGTCGATCAGCACCTCTTCGCCGGTGCCGGCCTGTTGGCGCACGGTGCCCTCGGGGTCGACGATGCAACTGGCGCCGACGCCCGCCGGATCGGAGGCGTTCACGTTGACGACGAAGAGCTGATTGGTCCACGCGTTGGCGCGAGCGCACACCAACTCCATCTCGCGGTCTCGCGTCGTGGTCAGGGTCGGCTGGATGATGACCTCGGCGCCGAGCCACGCGAGTTGGCGCGCCGTCTCCGGGAACGAGCCGTCGTAGCAGATCGCCAGCCCGATCCGACCGACGCCGGGGATGTCGAAGACCACGAACTCGTTGCCCGGTGTGGTCCGCTCATAGGGCTGCCAGGGGAACACCTTGCGGTAGGTCGCAGCGATCTCACCGTGCGGGGACACGGCGATCGCGGTGTTGTAGACGTTGCCGTCGTCGCCGCGTTCGTAGATGCTGCCGGGCACCAGCCACAGGCCGGTCTCCTTCGCCAGCGCGGCGACCCGATCGGTCGCCGGGCCGGGGATGTCCTCGGCGACCTCGTTCATCCAGTTCCCCCGGGCCTGCAACAGGGGCGCCTCGGCGGCGAGCATCAGTTCGGGGACGACGACGAGTTCGACGTGGGGAAAGCTGGCGCGCACCGCGTGCACTCGAGACCCGAAGCGAGCCCAGCTGGCATCGGTGTCGAAGGCGACCGGGGTCGTTTGGATGGCGGCGATGGTGAGTGTTCGCATGATCAGGCTCCATTATCGGTCGGGTAGGGGGCTGTCCGTTGGGTGACGGCCTCTCGGCCGCCGTGGAAGAAGCCGGGAAAGCGCATCCGGACGATGAGCATTGCCACCACCCCGATGGCGATGGCGCCGATGCCGAGCAGGAACACCCCGCCAACACCGTCGAACGACGTGGCGCCGTAGCTCGGGGCCAGCATGTCGTGCGCACTGCGGGCGAAGGCCGCGAGCATGATCACCCCACCCACTGCGGGCAGGATCCCCTTGAGAAACAGGTCGCGCACCGAAGCCGTGAGCGTGCGGCGGAAATACCAGACGCACGCCAGACCGGTCACGCCGTAATAGAACGCGATCAGGAGCCCGACCGACAGGATCGCGTCACCGAGGAAGTTGTCGGAGACCGTCGCCAGCACCGCCAGCAGAACGGCGGCCGCCGCCCCGAAGAACACCGTGCCAAAGGCCGGGGTTTGAAACTTGGGGTGAATCCGGGTGAACGCCTTGGGAAGTGCGCCGTGACTGCCCATCGACAAGGTGCCTCGCGGGCTGCTGATCACACAGGTGAGCAGTGCCGAGATCGCCGACACACAGATGGCGAGTTCGACCACCTTGGCCAGCGCGGTGCCGAGCACCGGCGGCCCAAGGGTGGCAAGCACGTCGGCGGAATTGTCGGCATTGCCGAGGCCAAGCCCGTCGGTCCCGGTGCCCGCGAAGCTGATGGCGGCGAACGCGGTGAACAGGTAGGTGCCGAGCAGGAGCACCGTGGAGATCACGGCCGCCCGGCCTGGCGTCTTGTCCTTGTCCTTGGTCTCCTCGTTGACGGTGATCAGCGCGTCCCAGCCCCAGTAGATGAACAGGCACAGCAACACCGCTTCGGCGAACGGCCCGAAGCCGTCGAACGCCAGCGGGTTGAGCCACGACGGGCTCGGCGTCTCGGTGCCGTCGCGGGCGAAGGCGGCGATGCCGAATCCGAACAGTGCGACCAACTGCAGTCCAAGGAGCACGTACTGGACCTCGGCGGCGATCTGCAGGCCGCGGTAGGCGATCGCGGTGACGGCGGCGAGGATCAGCACCGCCGTGCCGATCACCGCGAAGTCGTTGTTCGCCAACGTGTCAAGACCCAGCAACGTGAGCAGATACCCTGCGCCCACGCGGGCCAGCGCCGTCATCGCGATGACCGTCGCGACCTGCACGACCCATCCACCCGACAGCCAGCCGGTGTACGGCCCGAACGCCCTGGTGTTCCACACGAACGTGGTGCCGCAGTCGGGCATCTCCCGATTCAACTCACGAAAGGCGAAGGCCGTCAGCAGAATCGGTACGAAGCCGACGAGCAGTGCGGCGGGAGCCAGGTGCCCGACGACCATGACGACGAAGCCGAGCGTGACGGCGATGCTGTACGCGGGCGCCACCGAGGCAAGCCCGAGAGCGACGACGGCCAGTAGCCCCACCGAGTCGGTGCGCAGACCCTTCCCCTGCGGATCGGGAGGGGCTTGCGGACCCATTTCGGTATCGGGGCGGCGGAGGGACATGGGACTCCTTGGCTGGCAGGATTCGTTAAATTTCTGTTTAACAAAAACGTGACGCACCTGTCAATAGCTGCATGGCTATGCTTTAAATCTTCTTGTAACGATTCGAAAGCCGAAGGATGAGGGAGTGCCGCGCAAGAAAGACCAGGAAGCCCGCCGGCTCGCCCTCGGCGACGCAGTCCGCCGCGCCGTGCTGACCCGTGGGCTGGAAGGCGTGCGCCTCCGCGACATCGCCGAGGAAGCAGGCGTCACCCCCGCAGCGGTTCTCTACTACGGCGACGTGGAAGCCCTCACCTACGACACCTATCAACAGGCGATCGAGCGATTCAGCCTGGACCGCGAGCGCGTCGCCGAACAGTTCACCGACGCGCGTGACCGACTTCGAGCCAGCATCGACCACGGAGTCGCCAGCGGGCCCGACGACGAACTCGTCCGGCTTCTGTTCGAGTTCTGGCCGCGATCGTTGCGTGACCCGAAGGCAGCGGTGCTCGACGCCTCCCTCCAGGAACGCCAGATCGCCGTCTACAGCGCGATATTCGTCCTCGGCACGGCGCAGGGCCACTTCACCCTCATTGACCCGCCGCGCCTGCTGGCCGGCAACGTCGTCGCCATGGAGGACGGGTATCAGATGGAGATCCTGTCGGGACGGCGCACCCGCGACGAGGTGAAGGCATGCCTGCACTCCTATGCCAGGGCGGTCACCGGCTGCGATATCGGCGGTGCCCAGTGACGCGGGCGGGCGCGGTTGTGCCGTTTCATTCGCGACTCGCCGGGTAAGGCGTATCGAACCGCACACTCACCACGTCTTCGGACATCCGCGCGAGATGAGTGCCGCGCCCACCCGGTCGAGAAAGGACTGCGGCCGGTTGTGCAGGATTCCGCTGGTCAACCTCACGTCGATCCAGCCGAGGTCAGGCAGTTTCGCGAACCGCTCGATGTCCCACGACCTCTGCTTGGGGTCACTCCAGTGGTGGGCGCCCTCGAAATCGACCCCAACCTGATACTCCGGCCAGCCCATGTCGATGCGGGCGAACACCATGCCGCGTTCGTCGTACACGACGATCTGAGTTTGTAGATCCGGGAAACCGGCCTGCACCAAGAGAAGTCGCGTCAAAGATTCGTAAGGCGACTCCGCACCCCCGTCGACGAGTGCGAGCGTCTCCCGCAGTTGCCTCAACCCACGGACGCCACGATGGCGGGCCATCACCGATTCGACGGCATCGACCTTGACGTGCGTGGCGTTCATCAACGCGTCGATGCGTTGTACGCCGTCTTTCAGCGGTAGTCGCCGACCCAGATCGAAGGCAGTCCTCGCCGCCGTGGTGACAGGCATCGAATGAACGTCCTGCGTCTCGCCGGGACCCAGCGCGTCCGTATGGATGACGATTCCCCGCGGCGGCCGTCGATTGGCGTGGACGAGATCGATGGGCGTTCCGCCTTCGACCCACTTCGCGCCCAACAACGCCGACGCGGGCAGGCCCGCGATGACGCTCTGCCTACCGGACCACAGCCACGCCGCCCTGGCACACTCCGCGACAGACAGCTCGACGCCGCGCGGCGCCCAGACACCCGGGTAGATCGCGGCGTGAAACCTGCGTAGCTCGCGGAAGGTCAGCGCTTCGGACTCCAGCGCCTCGACCGCTCGAAAGGGCCACTCGATTGTCTCCACTGCCGCACGGTCGCAGCTGCATCCGACGATTCGGACGCCCAGTCGCGCAATCATCCACAGGCTGGCGGGACCGTGACTGTGCGAATCGATACGGCCTGAGCGGCGGGTTGCGGATGAAATCACACGGTCGGCGGCGGCAGGCGGGCACTATCCTCGCGGTATGAGCGTCAAGGTGGATCTCGACCGACTGGCCGACGCGCTGGCCGACTTCACGTTCGCCTATCTGATCACCGTCGGCGACGACTACCGCGCGCACAGCGTGGCCGTCGAGCCCGTCCTCACCGATGGCGTGCTCGACGTCGGGCCCGCGGGCGGGCACACCCGTCGGAACCTGGCCCGGCACGGCGACGTCACCCTCGTCTGGCCGCCGGGAGAAACGGGTGGCTACACGTTGATCGTCGACGGAACGAGTGGACCCAGCGACGACGAAACCCCGGTCAGGATCGTGCCGAATCGCGCTGTGCTGCACCGCAAGCCGACACCGAATTCACCCACACCGCGGCCCGGCTGCGTTGCCGACTGCCTGCCTCTCGACGGGCGCTGACCGGCGTCAGACACGAAGAAGCCCGGCGTGCAAGGCACGCCGGGCTCTTCGTTGGACGGACTATGCGGCTGCACCCGACCCTTCGCTCGGATCCGACTGGTCCGCACCGTCGGTCGGGTCAGCCTGCGGCCCGGTCGGGTCAGTGGTGTCGGCGCTGCCCGGGGTCGCCACAGTCGCGCCGTCGCCAGTGTCCGTGTCCTTGACTGTCTCGTCCTTGACTGTCTCGTCCTTGGCCGTCTCGCCCTTGGCCTGGTTGTCGAACTTGTCGCCAGGGCTGACCTTGTTGCCCGACGTCATCGTGTTCGTCACCGGCTTGTCCGGCTTGACGTCCGGGTCGGCTGCGGGCGTCGCGGCCGCATCGATGTCACCGGCGGCCGGAGCAGGGCCCTGTGGCGTGACCGGCGGCGTGTTCTCCGTCGAATCCGGTGCCTCGATCTTCTTCTCGACCGGATCAGCGCTCAACAACGTGATGGCACCGTCCGCGAGCGACGGATCCGGCACCGATTTCGCGTCGACCTGCACGTCGGCGACTTCCGGAGTCCGGAGGGCCGACGGGAATGGGGTCGGTGTGATCGGCGGCGGAAGCAGCGACAACAGATTGTTGATGTTGTTGGCGACGGCCGTGACGACGTTGGTCGCCAGCTCACCGATCGGCCCGGGAAGGGTCGTCAATGGATCGGTAAGGTTGCCGAGCAGATCCCCGAGCAGGCCCACATTGGGCGTTGGCGAAAGCAGTCCGTACACCAGATTGCTCACCAGCCCCGGAATCTCGCTCGGATCTCGAATCGCCGACTCGAGGGTCTCCTCCAGATTTGCTGGCAGATAACCGAGGTAGTACGCGGTGTTGTAGAGCATCCACACGGGTGCGGTGGCGGCAAGGTTGGCGGCAAGGACCATGCGGCCGATGTCGGTGCCCGCAAATGCTTCCATCGCGAACTCGCCGGGATCCGCGTTCGGTAGGCCGGAAAGGGCATCGTTGATCGCGTCGGAGATCCCCTCAATCCCATTGATGATGCCGCCACTGAGCGCAGCGGGCAGCAGCAGTTCGGCCAGCGGTTCGATCGAACTGGCCTTGATCTCATACGGATACGCGAACCACGGATAGTTGATGGACGGGTTGACGTACCGCTGCAGTAGCCAGGACAGCAGGTTCGGGCCTATCGACGGGTTCTGCACGGCGACGGCAAGGACCGACGAGACATCGAAAGGCATCGAGGCCGATGCGTCGCCAACCCATACCAGGCCGGAGGCGACGCCGTTGACGGCATCGCCCAGTCCGAAGAGCGCGTCGGTGATCATCGACGTCTTTGCCACGTCGATGTTGAGCACCGGAAGGCTGCGGTCCTCCGGCATTCCGGCGAACGATGCCGCCGACACCACACCGGCAGCCACGAATGCGGCGGCTAACTTCGTTTGCGGACGAACTGAAGATGCGTTCATGTGATTCCCCCCAATGTTTACGGTCCCCTGCCGCACAGGAACTATACAGTTTGCTCTGACGTGGACGTCAATAACTAGAAAGATTTTCGCAGCAAACCTTTTCGACGGCGTTCTTCCGCATCGGCTCCATCGAAGAAGCCACATACCCCAATACGCGAAAAGGCCCGGTTCGCTTACGCGAACCGGGCCTCCTCGCAAAGCGAGGACTCGTGGGACTTAGAAGTCCATGCCGCCCATGCCACCGGTCGGGTCGCCCGCAGGTGCGGACGCCTTCTCCGGCTTGTCGGCGACGACGGCCTCGGTGGTGAGGAACAGCGCCGCGATGGACGCCGCGTTCTGCAGCGCCGAGCGGGTGACCTTCACCGGGTCGGCAACGCCGGCCTTGAGCAGGTCCTCGTAGTCGCCGCTGGCCGCGTTCAGGCCGTGGCCGGAGGGAAGGTTGGTGACCTTCTCTGCGACGACGCCCGGCTCGAGGCCTGCGTTGAAGGCGATCTGCTTCAGCGGAGCCGACAGCGCAACGCGCACGATGTTGGCACCGGTGGCCTCGTCACCCTCGAGCTTCAGCTCGTCGAGCGCGGGAGCCGACTGCAGCAGAGCCACGCCGCCACCGGCGACGATGCCCTCTTCGACGGCAGCCTTGGCGTTGCGGACCGCGTCTTCGATGCGGTGCTTGCGCTCCTTGAGCTCCACCTCGGTGGCAGCTCCGGCCTTGATCACCGCAACACCGCCGGCCAGCTTGGCCAAGCGCTCCTGCAGCTTCTCGCGGTCGTAGTCGGAGTCGCTGTTCTCGATCTCGGCACGGATCTGGGCAACGCGACCCGCGATGGCGTCGGAATCGCCCGCGCCCTCGATGACCGTGGTCTCGTCCTTGGTGACGACGACCTTGCGGGCCTGACCGAGCAGCGTGATGTCAGCGGTCTCCAGGGAGAGGCCGACCTCTTCGCTGACGACCTGGCCACCGGTGAGGATCGCGATGTCCTGCAACATCGCCTTGCGGCGATCTCCGAAGCCCGGTGCCTTGACGGCGACGGACTTGAAGGTGCCACGGATCTTGTTCACGACGAGGGTGGAAAGGGCTTCGCCCTCGACGTCCTCGGCGATGATCAGCAGCGGCTTGCCGGACTGGATGACCTTCTCCAGCAGCGGAAGCAGGTCCTTGACCGTCGACACCTTGGAGCTGACCAGCAGGATGTAGGGATCCTCGAGGACGGCTTCCTGACGCTCGGCGTCGGTGACGAAGTAGCCCGAGATGTAGCCCTTGTCGAAGCGCATGCCCTCGGTGAGCTCGAGCTGCAGGCCGAAGGTGTTGGACTCCTCGACCGTGATGACGCCCTCGTTGCCGACCTTGTCCATCGCCTCGGCGATCAGGTCGCCGATGGTCTGGTCACCGGCGGAGATGCCAGCGGTGGCAGCGATCTGCTCCTTGGTCTCCACCTCCTTGGCGGACGCCAGCAGCGTCTCGGTGATCTTCTCGACGGCCTTCTCGATCCCGCGCTTCAGGCCCAACGGGTTCGCACCCGCGGCCACGTTGCGGAGACCTTCGCGCACCAGCGCCTGAGCGAGCACGGTGGCGGTGGTGGTGCCGTCACCCGCGACGTCGTCGGTCTTCTTGGCGACTTCCTTGACCAGCTCGGCGCCGATCTTCTCGTAGGGGTCCTCCAGCTCGATCTCCTTGGCGATGGAGACACCATCGTTGGTGATCGTGGGGGCGCCCCACTTCTTCTCGAGGACGACGTTGCGGCCCTTGGGGCCCAACGTCACCTTTACCGCATCGGCGAGGCTGTTCAAGCCCCGCTCGAGGCCGCGACGGGCCTCTTCGTCATACGCAATTGTCTTGGCCATTGCGAAGTGATTCCTCCGGATTGGGAACTGCACGTCTGTTGGTCGGGATCAGTGCCCGCGACGGACGGCTGGGGTGTGCTCCCGCAGGTGCGGCCCCGGCCTCACCGTCCCGACCTAGCACTCACCGATCGCGAGTGCCAACGTTATTTCTAGCACTCGACCTGGTCGAGTGCAAGGTTCAGCGCCGCCCCCGCACGCAAGGCCGCCGGTCGTGCGGCGACATGGTCGAACTCGGACCTCCGCCTTCGGGACGGGTGGTCCTCGCAGCACGATGACCGGCACAATGGGCGGGATGTCGCTCTGGAAGCCCGAGGACGTGCCGCCTTATCCCCTGGGCGTGCAGGGCGACTTCCTCTACGTCCCACCCGGCGGCGTGCATGGGTTCCGCAACCAGGGCGACGCCCCCGCGTCGATCCTGATGCTGTTCGCTCCCGGCGCACCCCGCGAGCACTACTTCGAGGGGCTCGCCAAGCTCGGTGAGTTGACCGACGATCAACGCCGCCAATGGTTCGTCGCCAACGACGACTACTTCGTCGAGTAGACGGGCAACCGGGCGGCCAGGTAGGGCGCCGTGCGGCTGCCCTTCGCACGGGCCACCTGCGCAGGCGCTCCCGCCGCGACGACACGACCGCCTGCCTCGCCCGCGCCGGGCCCGAGGTCGATGACCCAGTCCGAGCCGGCCACCAGCCGCATGTCGTGTTCGGCCACCACGACGGTGTTGCCCGCGTCGACCAGGCGGTGCAGCTGACGGTCCAGCAGATCCACGTCCGCGGGATGCAGACCCGTGGTTGGCTCGTCGAGGACGTAGAGGGTGTGTCCGCGGCGGGGCCGCTGCAGTTCCGAGGCCAGCTTGATCCGCTGGGCCTCCCCGCCGGAGAGCTCGGTCGCGGGCTGCCCGAGGCGCAGATAGCCCAGCCCGACCTCCTGCAGCGTCGTCAGGCTGCGCGCCGCGCCCGCGACGTCGGCGAAGAACGTCGACGCCTCGTCGACGGTCATCGCGAGCACGTCGGCGATGGTGCGCTCGCGGTAGCGCACCTTCATGGTGTCCTCGTTGTAGCGGGCGCCGTGGCACGTCGGACAGGTGCCGTAGGTGCCGGGCAGGAACAGCAGTTCCACGGACACGAAGCCCTCGCCCTGACACGTGGGGCACCGGCCCTCGGCGACGTTGAACGAGAACCGACCCGCGGTCCAGCCTCGCCGCTTGGCCGCAGGAGTCGCCGCGAAGACGCGCCGGACGGCGTCGAACAATCCGGTGTAGGTGGCCAGCGTCGAGCGCGGGGTCCGGCCGATCGGGCGCTGGTCGACGGAGACCAGCCGGTTGATCGCTTCGACTCCGTCGGCGGTCACGCCGATGCTCGCGTCGTGATCGAGGTCGACGATCTCGGCGTCGGAATCATCGGAGTCGGCGTCGGGATCACCGAGTTCCACCGCGCCACGGGCGGAGCCGAGCTGGCGCATCACGACGTCGCCGAGCACCTTGTAGACGAGCGTCGACTTTCCAGAGCCGGAGACCCCGGTGACCGCCGTGTACACGCCGAGCGGGACGTCCACGTCGAGGTCTCGCAGGTTGTGGAAGCAGATGCCGCGCAACGCCAGCGTGCCCGACGGAGTGCGCGGCTCGCGGGCCGGTGGCGCCTGATCCCCGAACAGGTAGTCGCGGGTGATCGATGAGGCCACGTCCGCCAGGCCCGCCACCGGCCCGCTGTAGAGCACCTCGCCGCCGAGCTCGCCGGCGCCGGGGCCGACGTCGACGATCCAGTCCGCGCGGCGCACCACGTCCATGTCGTGTTCGACGACGAACAGCGAGTTGCCCGCCCGGCGGAGCCGGTCGAGCACGTCGAGCAGCGGCTCGGCGTCGGCCGGGTGCAGGCCCGCCGACGGCTCGTCGAGAACGTAGAGCACCCCGAACAGGCCTGCGCGCAATTGGGTGGCAAGCCGCAGTCGCTGAAGTTCACCCGGCGACACCGTCGGGGTGCGGCGACTCAGGGTCAGGTAGCCGAGTCCGAGGTCGATGAGCACCTCGACACGGGCGACGAGGTCCGCGGCGATCATCGTGGCGACCTCGGTCAGCTCACCCGACTCGGTGGACTCGTACGCGGCCTCGAAGTCGGTGCGCATCGCAGCGGGCCGCAGCGCGTCGGCGAGGTCGGTCAGCGGCATGGCCACGAACTCGGCGATGTTCCTGCCCGCGAAGGTGACGGCGAGCGCCTCGGGCCGCAGCCCAGAGCCGTGGCACACCGGGCAGTCCACGCTGTCGACGAACTTCAGCACCCGCCTGCGCATCATCGCGCTCTGCGAATTCGCGAGCGTGTGCCGGACGTGGCGCTCCGCACTGGAGAACGTGCCGTTGTAGTAGTAGTCGGCCGTCACGTCGTGCCGGTCCGGGTGGATCTCGACGGTCGGCTGCTCGTCGGTGAACAGGATCCAGTCGCGCTGTTTCTTCGACAGCTTCCGCCACGGCTTGTCGATGTCGTAGCCGAGCGTGATGAGGATGTCGCGCAGGTTCTGGCCCTGCCAGGCACCGGGCCACGCGGCGACGGCGCCCTCGCGGATGGTCAACGACGGGTCGGGAACGAGGGTGTCCTCGGTGACCCGGTGGATCCTGCCGAGACCGTGGCACTCGGGGCACGCGCCGACGGCGGTGTTCGGGGAGAACGCGTCGGAGTCCAGTCGTTCGGTGAAGCCGCGCGGGAACGTGCCTGCGCGGGAGAAGAGCATTCGCAACAGGTTCGACAGCGTGGTCACCGTGCCGACGGACGACCGCGACGACGCCGCCCCCCTGCGCTGTTGCAGGGCGACGGCAGGCGGCAGCCCGGTGATGTCGTCCACCTTCGGCGCCCCGGTCGGCAGCAGCAGCCTGCGGGCGTACGGGGCGACGGACTCGAAGTAGCGGCGCTGCGCCTCGGCGTAGATGGTCCCGAAGGCCAACGACGACTTCCCCGATCCGGAGATCCCGGTGAACGCGACCAGTGCGTCGCGCGGGGCGGCGACGTCCACCCCGCGTAGGTTGTGCACCCGGGTGCCGAAGACGCGGACGAAGGGGTCGACGTCTTCGGCGCGGGGATGGGACATCTCGCCATTCTGCGCGGTGGATGGCGCGCGTCGGCGAGGCACGCCCAACGGATGGACGCGCCCGCCAACGCCGGCCGCGTTTGCTGGGGAAACCCGCGTCGACGACGTCGTCGGCGCGTGAGAACCAGCGACCAGGCGGGTGGCTCGCGTGGTGCTGCCGCGACACGGTTTGCGTCATCGGCGGACACGCCCGGCGAAGATGCGCAGCCGGAACCCCTTGCCCTAGACTGCCCTTCGACCAGATAGGAGTCTTCGGGTGCGGGCTTACGCAGCGCCCAGCACCCAGGCTTTACGGGGCTGGCAGCGTCGGGCAATGGTGCGGTATCTTGCTGCCCGGCCACGTGACTTCCTGGCCGTCGCGACCCCCGGATCGGGCAAGACCACGTTTGCGCTGCGCATCGCGGGAGAACTCCTGGCGGACGGGTCGGTCGAGCGAATCACCGTCGTGGTGCCCACCGAGCACCTCAAGACGCAGTGGGCGCAGGCTGCCGCGGGCGTCGGCCTGTCCCTTGACCCCAAGTTCAGCAACTCGTCGGCGCAGAACTCCGACGAATACCACGGCGTGGTGGTCACGTACGCACAGGTGGCCAGCCATCCTGGCAGACACCGGGTGCGCACCGAGAACCGCAAGACGCTGGTCGTCTTCGACGAGATCCACCACGGCGGGGACGCGAAGAGCTGGGGTGACGCGATCCGCGAGGCGTTCGGCGATGCCACCCGCAGGCTGGCGCTGACCGGCACGCCGTTCCGCAGCGACGACAGCGCGATCCCGTTCGTCACCTATGAGCGGGGTCCCGACGGTCTTGAGCGCTCGCAGGCCGATCACACCTACGGCTACGCGGAGGCGCTTGCCGACGGCGTGGTGCGCCCGGTCGTCTTCCTCGCGTACTCCGGTGAGGCGCGATGGCGGGACAGCGCGGGTGAAGAACATGCGGCACGGTTGGGCGAACCGCTGAACGCCGAGCAGACCGCAAGGGCGTGGCGCACCGCGCTCGACCCCACCGGGGAGTGGATGCCCGCGGTGATCGCCGCCGCCGACACCCGGCTGACGCAGAAGCGCCAGCACGTACCGGATGCGGGCGGCATGATCATCGCCTCCGACCAGACGACGGCACGGGCGTATGCCGGGCTGCTGACCGAGATCACCGGCGAGGTGCCGACGTTGGTGCTGTCCGACGACCCCGGATCGTCGGACCGGATCACGACGTTCTCCCGCAGCACCAGCCGCTGGCTGGTGGCGGTCCGGATGGTCTCCGAGGGCGTCGACGTGCCCCGCCTGGCCGTCGGCGTCTACGCCACCAGCGCATCGACACCGCTGTTCTTCGCGCAGGCGATCGGCCGGTACGTCCGGTCCCGCCGCCCCGGCGAGACCGCCAGCATCTTCCTGCCGTCGGTGCCGAATCTGCTGCAGCTCGCCAGCGAGATGGAGGCGCAGCGCAACCACGTGCTTGGCAAGCCGCACCGGGAGTCACAGGGCGAGTGGGACGAGGAGTCCGCCGAGGACGCCGCGAAGAAGAAGTCCGAGCGCGACGAGATGGACAACGGCTTCGAGATGCTCGGTGCCGACGCCGAACTCGATCAAGTGATCTTCGACGGCTCGTCATTCGGCACAGCAACCCCGGCGGGCAGTGACGAGGAGGCCGATTACCTCGGCATCCCCGGTCTGCTCGACGCCACGCAGATGCGAGACCTGTTGCGGCGCAGGCAGGAAGAGCAACTCGACAGGCGGACCGCCGCGGGTGGGACGGTCCCGGTCACGTCCACCACGCACGGCCAGCTGCGCGATCTGCGCCGCGAGCTCAACGCGCTGGTCACACTCGCCCACCACCGCACCGGCAAGCCACACGGCTGGATCCACAACGAGCTGCGCCGGATCTGCGGCGGGCCGGTGGTCGCGGCGGCGAACTCCGACCAGATCACCGCACGGATCGAAGCCGTCCGCTCGCTGAAGGCCTGACCCTGACACGAGCTCGCGAAGTCGCTCTGGACCGGGCCGACGGCAAGCGCGTCGTGCTCAGTGTCCTCGCGGTCAATCACCGGGCGTACCGGCTCTACCGCGGGCTCGGTTTCACCGAGATCTCGCGTGACGGCGTCGAACCCGAGGTGCGGATCCGGATGGCGGCGGGGCCGTGATCGTCAGCGCGTGGTGGCCAGCGACGCGAGGTGGCTCAGCGAGTTCTCCAGATGCGACTTTTCGAACGGCGGGAACTGGATGTACTCGCGGGTTTCCCGAGGCACCGCCGACCAGTCGTAGGTCAACGTGACCTGGGTTCGATCCGCCGCTGGTGTCAGGTCGTAGCGCCAGATCCAGCCACCGTGGTCGAGTTCGCCGTCGGCGCCTTCTTGACACGGCTCCCACGCGATGGCACGGGCCGGCTCGAACACCCGGACCAGGTTCGCGATCTCGTAGTCGCCGTCGGGATGGTTGGCGTGGTACATCGCCATTCGGAACAGCTGCCCCGATTCACGCAGCGGCTGCCCGTCGAGGGACTCCCGCACCCATCCGGTGCCGTCGATCGCCGGGTGCGTCGCGGGGTCGGCCAGCACGGCGAACACGGTGTCGGCGGGAGCGTCGACGGTGGTACTCACGGTCATCGTTTCATCGGTCATGTCCATACCGACCACGGCACGCGCGAAAACTCATCGCGTGGGTGCCGTCAGAGCCCCAACAGCGCAGGGAGGTCGGCGACCGAATCGACGACGTGATTGGGCTGCATCGCGAATTCGTCTGCGGCCCAACGATCGAGCGTGTCCTGCCGGAACTTGCCCGTGCGCACCAGCACCCCGGTCATGCCGACCACCTGCGCGGCAAGCACGTCGTTGTTGAGGTCGTCGCCGACCATGTACATCTCCTCGGGGTCGACGCCGAGACGGCTCGCCGAGGCGAGAAACCCCTCTGGGGCAGGCTTGCCGACGGCGGTCGCCTTGCGCCCCGAGGTCTCCTCCATGCCGATCAGGTACATCCCGGTGTCGATGCGCAGTCCCTCGGTGGTGTCCCACGACGTGCTGCGGTGCATCGCCACGACGGGCACGCCCTGGGCCATCCAGTCGTAGACGCGGCTGAGCGTGACGTGGTCGTACTCCGGCCCGGCGCCGCCGAGCAGGATGACGTCGGGGGTCTCGGGCACCCTGTCGCGGACTTCGCTGGAGTAGACCACCTCGACGCCGGGCATGTCCTCGCCGATCTGCCCATTGTTGACCAGGAAGCACCGCGCGCCCGGATAGCGGTCCCGCACGTATTCGGCGGTCAGAACCGCGGCGGTGATCACCTCGTCGGCGGTGACGTCCATGCCTGCGTCGGTGAGCAGGCCCGCGATCTGGCAACGGGTGCGTGTCGTGGTGTTGGTCAGGTAGGTTCGCGCGATCTGGTGCTCCGCGAGCACCCGCAACGCTTCGGCGGCGCCGGGGATGGCTCGCCAGGAGGTGACCAGGACGCCATCGATGTCGAACAGCACTCCACCGATAGCCATGCAGCCGACAGTAAACGGCAAACGACTTGGCGCAACTCGTACCCCGGCTAGGAGTGAGCCCAATCATCGTCGGCCACCCATGGTGACGCGGCAGCAGCGATCGACCACGCCTGCTCCGCAGGCACGTCGAGCACGCGGTAGCCCTTGACCCCCGCGGGCGTTGCCGCGATCAGCGTCGCCACCCCTGCGCGGCGCTGAAACAGCGTTTGGCGTGCGGTCCAGCCGATGATGCCCGCGGCGGCGAGGCAGTCGCGGCGCCGGTCAAGGCTGCCCGACCTTGCGACCAGCCAGCCGTCGCCGACCCGGTGGCCGAGCGAGCGGGACCGGTCCGCCGCAAGGAACGCACCTGCGACGGGGACCGCACCGCACAGCAGCCACGCCAACGGCGGAACCGGGGCGATGAACGCCGCCACCGCCAAGCCGGCCACCAGAAGCCCAGGCAGCGTCATGGCCCGCGTCCAGCGCCTGCGCGTGGCGGCGGGACCGTGGCCGCGCAATTCGCCGCTGACCACGTCGGGCCGTCCGATCAATTCCGTCAGCACCGCCTCGACCGTGGCGGCAGGGCACGGCGGCAACAGCAGCGACGCCTCCCCCGCCCCGTCGACGCCCGTCATCATGGCGTCAAGGCGTGCACCCCCGAATGCCCGCACCAGCAGGGGCTCGCGGATGGTGCCGCCGCGCAGGCGACGCATGTCGTAGGTGTGCTCGCGCACCCGGAGCAGGCCGTGCTGCAGCTGCAGCACCCCACCGGTGCCTTCGTCGAGGGAGAGCACCAGGTTGCCGAACGTGACGAGCGACCGCGCGACCGACAGCAGCACCCCGATGGCCAGGACGACGCACACCGCCACGACGACCGTCACGACGACGCCGAGCCGCTCGGCGGCGTCGAGCCCTTGCCGGGCGAGACGCGAATCCTGCAGTGCCGCAACCGCTCCCGTCTGGTAGATCACCCCGACGGCGGCGGCGATCATCGCCAGTCCGGTGAAGCTGAGCGGGCTGTAGCGCAACCACGACGGCTGCCATCGCGCCAGCACGTGCCCGGTCGGGGTCGCATTGCCGTCGGCGTCGGCCTGGCCGGTGAGCGAGTCTGCGAGCAGGATCGCCCGCAGCTCCGGCACGTCGCCGGAACGTAGGGCGTCGAGTGCGAACTCGGCGTCACCCCTGGCCTCCCGGCCGGTGCTGACCCTGACGACGGTCAGCCCGAGGAGCCGGTGCAGCACCCGCGCATCGGTGGAAACCGACCGAATCCTGTTCCGCGGCACCGACAGAACCGTCCGCTGCAGCACGCCCTCGCGCCGCTGGATCTGTTCGGCGTCGATGCGGTAGGTCGTGGTGAACCACCGCGCCACGCCGAATACGACCATCAGCACGAGGGCTGCGATCGACCACAGCGGGTTGCCCGTGGCCGACCCGAGGACCACCGAGCCGATCAGCAGCGGGAGCTGCCGCAGCACCTCGTGCGCCGGATGCACCAGCAGCATCCTCGGGCTCAGCCTGCGCCACTGTGCGGGAGCCGTCACGTCGCGTCCCGATCGCCGATCGCGGCGATGTCGGTCAGTTGTGCCGCGATTCGATCGGCCACGTCGGAGTCCAGCGCGACGATCCGCACCGCACCCGCCGACGACGCCGTCGTGACCGTGACGTCGGCGAGGCCGAACAGCCGATCGATCGGGCCCCGATGGGTGTCGACGGTCTGAATCCGCGAGATCGGCGCGATGCGACGCTCCTGAACCAACCAGCCGGACCGGGTGTAGACGGCTTGGCGCCCGATCTCCCAGCGGTGCACCCGATACCGCCACAGTGGCGCCACGACGACGAACGTCGCGACGCCGACCACGGTCGCACCGGCCGCGGCCCAGTGCAGCCAGCCCAGCCCGTCGTCGAGTACCAGCCACACCACCTGCGCGGCCGCGAGCAGCACCCAGGGGATGGCGGCCGCGATCGCCCACACCAGCGGCGCTCTTCGACTGGGAGGATTCGCGGGGTCGACGAGGGTCAACATCGTTCTGAGTATGGTCTTGCTCATGAGCGCCAACAGCAAGTGGACGGCTGCCGACGTGCCCGATCAGACGGGCCGGGTCGCCATCGTCACCGGCTCGAACACCGGTCTGGGCTACGAGACCGCCCTGGTGCTGGCCGACCGCGGCGCGCGCGTGGTGCTCGCGGTCCGCGACACCGAGAAGGGCAAGGCCGCCGCGGCCCGCATCGTGGGCGCCAGCCCGCGTGCCGAGGTGACCGTGCAGCCGCTGGACCTCGGTTCGCTGCAGTCGATCCGGACGTCGGCAGAGGAGCTGAAGGCGGCCTACCCCCGGATCGATCTGTTGATCAACAACGCCGGAGTCATGTACGTGTCGCCGCGGCAGACCACCAAGGACGGCTTCGAGATGCAGTTCGGCACCAACCACCTCGGGCACTTCGCGCTGACTGGGCTGCTTCTGGAGAACCTGCTGCCGGTCGACGGTTCCCGCGTGGTGACGGTGAGCAGCGTCGGGCACCGGATACGTGCCGCCATCCACTTCGACGATCTGCAATGGGAACGCAGCTACAACCGCGTTGCAGCCTACGGCCAGGCCAAGCTCGCCAACCTGATGTTCACGTACGAACTTCAGCGCAGGCTCGGCGGGCACGACGAGCCGACCATCGCGCTGGCCGCGCATCCTGGCCTCTCCGACACCGAACTCGGCCGACACCTGCCCGCGCCGGTGCGGCCGCTGTATTCACTCATCTCGCAAGGCTCCGCGAAGGGCGCGCTCAGCACGCTGCGCGCCGCGACCGATCCCGCAGCGCACGGCGGCCAGTACTACGGCCCCGATGGTCTCGGCGAGTCGAGCGGTCACCCGAAAGTCGTTCAGTCGAGCAAGCAGTCGCACGACCAGGACATCCAGGGCCGGCTCTGGACGGTATCCGAAGAGCTCACCGGCGTCAGCTACCCGGTGTAATCGTGCGAACCGTCGAGGAACATCAGCGCGTCGTCGCCGGGTTGATCACGGCCCGCCCTGCGGTCTCCGTCGGGCTCGGCGACGCACTCGGCCTCGTCCTGGCCGAGGACGTCGTCGCCCCGCTGTCGCTGCCCGGTTTCGACAACTCGGCGATGGACGGATACGCCGTCGTCGCCGAGGACATCGCCGACGCATCCGATGCCCGGCCGGTGAAATTGCCCGTGGCCGAGGATATTCCGGCAGGCCGTACCGACGAGCTCACCCTTCTGCCTGGCACCGCGCACCGGATCATGACCGGAGCGCCACTGCCTGCCGGTGCGACGGCGGTGATCCCGGTGGAGGCCACCGACGGCGCCACCGACGTCGTCACGATCCGGGCGAGCGCTTCGCCCGGCCAGCACGTCCGGCGGGCCGGCGAGGACGTTGCCGCGGGTACGACGGTGCTGCACGCCGGCCAGGTCCTCACCCCGGCCGCACTGGGGCTGGCCGCGGCCCTCGGCCTCGGCGAGCTGAAAGTCGTTCCGCGGCAACGCGTGCTGGTGATGTCGACGGGATCGGAACTGGTGGCGGCCGGCACGCCGCTGCAACCCGGTCAGATCTACGAGTCCAACGCGGTGATGCTGGCGGCGGCGACCCGCGACGCAGGCGCCGAGGTGATCGCCTCGCCGATGACCGGCGACGACGTCGCGACCTTCCGCGAGGCCCTTCACCGTCATGCGGGCGATGCCGACCTGATCATCACCACGGGCGGGGTGAGCGCGGGCGCCTACGAGGTGGTCAAGGATTCGCTGGTGGACGAAGTGGAGTTCGTCAAGGTCGCGATGCAGCCCGGCATGCCGCAGGGCTCGGGGCGGGTGGCCGGAGCCGCCGGGTCGGCGACATCCAGCCCGGGGACACCCATCATCACGCTGCCTGGGAACCCCGTCAGCGCCCTGGTGTCGTTCGAGGTGTTCATCCGGGCGCCGTTGCGCGCGGCGATGGGCCTACCCCATCCGGACCGCCCGCGCCGCACCGCCGAGCTCACCGAGTCGCTGCGCTCACCCGGCGGCAAGCGGCAGTTCCGGCGCGGCGTACACGATTCGGAGAGCGACACAGTGACCAGCTACGGCCCTCCTGCTTCGCACCACCTGCGGTGGCTGGCGTCGGCCAACTGTCTGCTCGAGATCGACGAAGACGTCGTCGAGCTGGCGCCCGGTTCACCTGTGCGGGTGTGGGACCTGGAGTAGCCGTCCCGCCCGGGCCCGTCCATACGTATTATCGAGGCGCCATGGCCAGACCAGCGCGACCACCCGCCGCCGACCAGCAATCCGAGTTCGCACGGCTGATCGATCTCGTCCGATCGACCGTTCCACCGGTACACCGCGCAGGCCTCCCGTTCATCGCGGGCGGCCTCGGGCTCGCCGCGGCGGGCAGGCGCCACCGCTGGTTGCGCACCACCGGCCTGATGGCGGCCGCCGCGTGTGGGGTGTTCTTCCGCCACCCGCCGCGCGTTCCTCCGACGCGACCCGGCCTGGTGGTCGCCCCGGCCGACGGGCGGGTCACGCTGATCGACGACGTCACACCGCCCGCCGAGCTGAACCTGCCCGACGTCCCGATGACCCGGGTCAGCATCTTCCTCTCCGTGTTCGACGCGCACGTCCAGCGCGCACCGATCGCCGGCGAGGTCGTCACGGTCAAATACCGGCCTGGCCAGTTCCAGTCGGCGGACAAGGCAACGGCCAGCACCGAGAATGAGTGCAACAGCATGTGGATCCGCACGCCGGACGGCGTCGACGTGGTGGTCGTTCAGATCGCCGGGCTGATCGCCCGCCGTATCGTCTGTACCGCGACGGCGGGTGACCAACTCGCGCTCGGGCAGACGTACGGGCTGATCCGGTTCGGCTCGCGCCTGGACACCTACTTCCCCACCGATGCCGACGTCCTCGTCCAGATTGGTCAGCGGGCCATCGGCGGCGAGACACCGCTGGCGGTGTTGGCGTGACCAAGCCGGGCCGTGGCCGTCCGCGGGCGATGCGCATTCTGCCAAGCGCGACGACCGTGCTGGCCATCTGCGCCGGCCTGACGTCGATCAAGTTCGCGTTGGACGAGCGGCCCTACATCGCGCTCGCGCTGATCGGAGCCGCAGCCGTGCTGGACGGCATCGACGGCGGGATCGCCAGAGCGCTCGACGCGCAGTCCAGGATGGGTGCGGAGATCGACTCACTGGCCGACGCCGTGAACTTCGGCGTCGCGCCCGCGCTGGTCGTGTACGTGACGCTGCTTCCGAACTCACCGGTCGGATGGATCTTCGTGCTGCTCTACGCGGTGTGCATCGTGCTGCGGCTGGCGCGCTTCAACGCGCTGCTCGACGACGACGACCGCCCGGCCTACACCCGGGAATTCTTCACGGGCATGCCCGCGCCGTGCGGCGCGATCGGGGCGATCGGTCCGCTGGCCGCCTTCCTGCAGTTCGGCCACGGCTGGTGGACGTCGCACTGGTTCGTCTGCGCCTGGCTGGCGGCCAATGCCGCGTTGCTGGTGAGCAGGGTGCCCACCCTGGCGCTGAAGGCGATATCGGTGCCGCCGAACGCCGCGCCGATCCTGCTGATCCTCGTGGCCGTCGCGGCCGCCGGACTTCTGCTGTTCCCCTACATCCTGCTGCTGCTGATCATCGTCGGGTATCTGTGCATCATCCCGTTCACCATCCGCAGCCAGCGCTGGGTTGCCGCGCGCCCGGAGACGTGGGACGTCAAACCCAAGCAGCGCAGGGCCATCCGCCGCGCGCAGCCCAACCGCCGGTCCATGAGCCGGCTGGGACTGCGCAGGCCGGGCGGCTGAGATGACGCAGACGGACCTCGAGTCCGGTGAGGTACCGCTCTCCCACCTCAGGTTGACCGCCAGGCTCAACACGTCGGCCACGGACTCCCGCAGAGGCGTGGTCCGCCTTCATCCGGAAGCCATTGCCGCCCTTGGCATCCGGGAGTGGGATGCGATATCGCTTACCGGCGCACGCACCACGGCCGCGGTGGCGGGCATAGCCGCGACGGGCGTGCCTGCCGGAACCGCCCTTCTCGATGACGTGACGCTGTCCAACGCGGGCCTTCGGGAGAACACCACGGTGATCGTCTCGCGCGTGACGGTGTACGGCGCGAGGTCGGTGACGCTGGCGGGCTCGCGGCTCGCCACGCAGTCGGTGTCCCCCGCGACGCTGCGGTTGGCGCTGCTCGGCAAGGTGATGACGGTGGGCGACACGGTGTCCCTGCTGCCGCGCGACCTCGGCCCTGGCACGTCGACCTCGGCGGCCGCCTCCGCGCTGGCGTCGTCGGTCGGCATCACCTGGACCTCGGAGCTGTTGACGGTGACCGGTGTCGATCCGACGGGCCCGGTCAGCGTGCAACCGAACTCCCTGGTCTCGTGGGGCGACGGGGCGGATCTGACGGCACAGTCCACGACCGGTCAGCACACGGTCACCGCGCCGAGCATGACGCCTGCCAGTCCGCCCATCCCCGTCGACGACCTGCGGGGCGCGCACGTCCAGGCCGGCCGTCTCAGCGAGTGGCTGAAACTCGCCCTCGACGAGCCCAAGCTCCTCGAAACCCTAGGCGCAAAGCCCAATCTCGGCGTGCTCGTGTCCGGCCCCGCAGGCGTTGGCAAGGCCACGCTGGTGCGCGCGGTGTGCGCTGCCCGCCGCCTGGTCGAGCTGGACGGCCCCGAGGTCGGAGCGCTGCGCGCCGAGGACCGGCTGGCCAGCGTGTCGGCGGCGGCGGCGACCGTCCGCGACGGCGGCGGGGTGCTGCTGATCACCGACGTCGACGCGCTGTTGCCCTCGACCGCGGAGCCCGTCGCCACGCTGATCCTCACCGAACTCCGGGCCGCCGTTGCCACGTCGGGTGTGGCGTTCATCGCGACGTCGGCGGTGCCGGACGCCGTCGACTCCCGGTTGCGGGCGCCCGATCTCTGCGACCGCGAGCTGGGCCTGAGCCTGCCCGACGGCGCCACGCGCAAGGCTCTGCTGGAGGTGCTGTTGCGCGGGGTGCCCGCCGCGGACCTCGACCTCGCCGAGATCGGCGAGCGGACACCGGGTTTCGTGGTGGCCGACCTGGCGGCGCTGGTTCGGGAGGCCGCCCTGCGCGCCGCCGCAAGGGCCAGCGCCGACGGCAAGCCGCCGGCGTTGACGCAGGACGACTTCACCGGTGCGCTGTCGGTGATCCGCCCATTGTCCCGGTCGGCCACCGAGGAGGTCTCCGTCGGATCGGTGACACTCGACGACGTCGGCGACATGGTCGACACCAAGCAGGCCCTCACCGAGGCGGTGCTGTGGCCGCTGCAGCATCCCGACACGTTCGCCCGGCTCGGCGTGGAACCGCCGCGCGGAGTGCTGCTGTACGGGCCGCCGGGCTGCGGCAAGACGTTCGTCGTGCGCGCGCTGGCGAGCACCGGGCGGTTGTCGGTGCACGCGGTCAAGGGCGCCGAGCTGATGGACAAGTGGGTCGGCTCGTCGGAGAAGGCGGTGCGCGAACTGTTCAGGCGGGCCCGCGATTCGGCGCCGTCGCTGGTGTTCCTCGACGAGATCGATGCGCTGGCCCCGCGTCGCGGCCAGAGCTTCGACTCCGGCGTCACCGACCGCGTGGTGGCCGCGCTGCTCACCGAACTCGACGGCATCGACCCGCTGCGCGACGTCGTGGTGCTCGGCGCCACCAACCGGCCCGACCTGATCGACCCCGCGCTGCTGCGGCCCGGCCGGTTGGAGAAGCTGGTGTTCGTCGAGCCGCCCGACGCGGCGGCGCGGCGCGACATCCTGCGTACGTCTGGCAAGTCGATTCCGTTGAGCCACGAGGTGAACCTCGATGCGCTTGCCGACGAGCTGGACGGCTACAGCGCGGCGGACTGTGTTGCACTGCTGCGTGAGTCCGCGCTGACCGCGATGCGGCGCTCGATCGACGCGGCCGACGTCACCGCCGCCGACGTCGAGAAGGCCAGGGCCACGGTGCGGCCATCCCTCGACCCCGTTGCGGTGGAGGCACTTCGGGCGTTCTCCGAGGGCCGTTAGCGCGGTTACGGACGGGCCTCGAGCACCAGGTTGAACGGCGTCTCGGCGGCGCGCCGGAAACGCGTGAAACCGCCGCCGTCGACCATCACGTCGCGCAGTCGCGCCTCACCGGCCTGAGCGCCGAGTGCCGGACCGTTGCGCGCGAGCGAGACGGGTACGCAGATCTGGGTGGACGCCCCGTACAGCACCCGGCCGACGGGATTGAGGTTGTCCTGCACCGCGTCGTTCGCGTACGGCTCGACGAGCATCGCCGTGCCATCGGCGTTCACCGCCTGGCGCGCATGCCGGGACACTCCGACCGGATCGCCCATGTCGTGCAGGCAGTCGAAGAATGCGATGAGGTCGAAGTCGTTGCCCTCGTAGCTGACCGCGTCGGCGACTTCGAATCGGGCGTTTGCAGCGCCCGCCGCCGCTGCCTTCTCACGCGCTACGTCGATCGACCCGGCGTGATAGTCGTACCCGACGAACTCCGAGTCCGGGTAGGTGGTCGCCATCAGGATGGTGCTGGCACCGTGGCCGCAGCCGACGTCGGCGACCTTCGCGCCGCTCTGCAGTTTGTCGACGACGCCGTCCAGGGCGGGTAGCCACGCGCCGATCAGGCTGGTGTTGTAACCGGCGCGGAAAAACCGTTCGGTCCCCTCGAACAGGCAGGGATGGTGTTCACCCCACTCCATGCCAGCGCCGGACCTGAAGTTGTCGAGCGTGTGGCCGAGGGCGTGAAAGGTCGCCTCGACGATGTTGTACGCCCCAGGTATGTCGACCGGACCGTTCGGGTCGGCGAGGCACAGCGCCTGTTCCTCGGTCAGTGACCACTCGCCGGACGCCTGGTCGAACTGCACGTATCCGCCTGCGCCCTGATTTCCGAGCCATTCGCGGACGTAGCGCTCGTCGGTGCCGGTGCGTCGGGCGAGCTCGTCGGGGGTGAGTGCGCCCTTGGCCAGTTCGCGGTACAGGCCGAGCCGGTCGCCGACGAGGATCAGCGCCGCACTCATCGCCGCCCCGAGATCGCCGACGGCCTTACCGATGAACTCGTTCAACGTGTTTTCGTCGACAGTCATGGCGCCGCTCGTCTCAGTAGTCGGATTCCGTAAATCCATGGTGAGCACGACGTCGGGGCCATGTTGGCGTTTGAACAAACGGGGCGCGCGGCGGTGTCAGTCCCGTTCGACGATGGCCGCCAACCTGTCCATCGATGCCTGCAGTCGATCGGTCGTGGTGGCGCGGGCGCGCGGCATGCGTTTCTCGTCAGTGAGCCGGGACCAGTCATAGGTGTGCGTGACGCGGGTGTGCGAGGCGTCGACCGGTTCGAGCTGCCATCGCCACAGGTGACCTGGCGGCGTCCGGCCCGGTTCTGCCGGTTTCCACGCGATGAGCCTGCCCTCGTCGAACTCGACGACGTGGTTCTCCCGGACCTCGCCCTGGGTGAGCGACATCGCGAACACGTCGCCGACGGCCCGCACGCGCTGCCCGGCCGCTGCCTCGGCGAGGTTGTCGTTGGCGTCCCACCGTGGCTGCTGCGCCGGATCCGCGATCAGCTCGAAGATCGCGTCGGCCGGGGCGGCGACGTCGCGGCTCGCGCTGGTCACCTTGGTCTCGTCGGACATGGCATCCATTCAACCCGATCCGTTGACACTCCTGTATCGACATGTCAGAGTAGGAATGCAGAACTAGCCAGCGTCAAGATCGGAGTCCGCCATGACCACTCTCACCAATCCCACGACCGGCCTCCGTGCCGGTGACCGCGACCGGGAGAACACGGCAGACGTGCTCGGCCAGGCCCTCGCTCGTGGCTACCTCGACATGCCCGAGTACGAGCGCCGCGTGCAGGCCGCGTTCAGCACGAGCACTAGCACCGAACTGCGCGAACTCCTTGCCGACCTGCCGCTGGCAGACCTGCGCCGCAGCGACCCGCGCATCCGGGCGGCCCGCCGCCGGGCCGCCCGGTTGTCGGTCCGACTGCACGTCGCCGCGTATTTGGCGATGGTCGTCATCGTGCTGACCGTGTGGCTGGCGGTCGCCCTGTCCGCCGGCGCCTGGTATTTCTGGCCGATCTGGCCGATCCTCGGCGCAGGCATCGGCGTGCTCGGGCACGCCGTTCCCATCAGACTCGCGATGCGGGATTAGCGGCCAGGCTCCACCGCTCGACCGCGGCACGGATGGTCGCCGCGTCGGGCGCCATGTCCGACGCCCACGCGACGTACCCGTCCGGGCGGACCAGGATCGCGGCGGGCAGACCCGGGTCGCCGTGCACACCACACGCCACGCCGGGCAGATCGACGTCGACGGGCGTTTTGGTGATCAGCACGAAGCGACCCGTGCGCAGCAGCTCGAACAGGCGCTGACGGCCACAGTCGACGTCGGGCATCCGCCTGCCGACCAACCGGTGGGCGCCCCGCGGCCGTGCATACCGGATGCCGATGCCGCTGAGCAGACCACCCATCGTGCGCCTGCCGGCGGGAAGGGCCAGTATCGCCGTGACGGCGACGCGGCGGAACGCCCGACGCAACGCACTGGTCCCGAGCACCAGCTTGTTGAAGGCGTCGGTCAACCGCAGCACCCGCGTGCCGACCGGATGCCGCTCGGCCTGATAGCTGTCCAGCAGGCCGGCGGGGGCCGTGCCGCGGACGGCCTCGGCGAGCTTCCAGCCCAGGTTCATCGCATCGCCGATGCCGGTGTTCATCCCCTGCCCGCCCAGCGGCGAGTGCACGTGGGCGGCGTCGCCCGCGAGGAACACCCGGTCGACCCGGTAACGGCGAGCCTGCCGGCGTTCACTGAGAAACCTTGAACTCCAGCGCATCTCGGCCATGCCGAAATCCTCGCCTGCGATCCGGGCGAACGCGCTGCGGATCTCCGCCTCGGTGACGGGTTCGTCGAGCGGCGCCTGCTCGCGCAGCCGATCCCATGCGATGGCGCGGAACCATCCGTCCCCGAACGGCACCACGAGCACGATGCCCTCGGCGCTGGTCCTTGCGAACAGCCCCTCCTCGGGTGGGTTCGGCATCTTCACGTCGGCGAGCAGGATGTGCGTCTCGTACTGGCTGCCGACGAAGTCGACGCCGACGAGACGGCGCACGGCGCTGTGCGCACCGTCGCAGCCCACGACGAACTTCGTGCGCAGCGTGGTGCCGTCGCCGAGGTCCACCGTGACACCGTCGGCGTCCTGTGTCAGGCCGACGACCTCGACACCCCAGGAGAACTGCGCGCCGAGCTGCACCGCACGCGCCTCCAGCACGCGCTCCGTCGCACTCTGCGGGGCGATCAGCAGCATCGGGTACCTGCTGTCGAGCTTCGTGAGGTCCAGGACCGCGCCCGGGGCCGGAGCAACCTCGTAGATCGGCACCCCGCGCGGCAGCAGCTCCTCGGCCATGCCGCGCGAATCCAGCAGCTCGAGTGTCCTGGCGTGCACCGCGAAGGCCCTGGTGATGTTGGGCGTCTCGGCACGGCGCTCCAGCAGGCGCACCGCGATTCCCCGCATCGCGAGCTCGCAGGCCAGCATCAAACCCGTTGGACCCGCGCCCACCACGATCACGTCGCTGTCGGTCATGGCTGCCATCTCCTCGAACTCGTCGATTTACTCGTTGGTGCGTCCAGCGTCGCGCTTGGCCCGAACCGTCGAATCGGTGAAGTCACCAGTCCTACGCTCGGTGCGTGCTGCACGGCCGCGGACTCGAATGCGCCAGGATCGACGAACTGATCGCGTCGGCCCGCGCGGGAGACAGCGGGTCACTGGTGCTGCGCGGCGAGGCCGGGATCGGCAAGTCGGCGCTGCTCGCCCACGCCGCCGGCCTGGCGACCGGGATGCGGGTACTGCGCGGCACCGGCATCGAGACCGAGTCCGAGCTGCCGTTCGCGGGCCTGCACCGGCTGCTGCTGCCCGTGCGTCACCTCGTCGACCTCCTTCCCGAGGCCCAATGTTCGGCCATCAAGAGTGCGTTCGGACTCGGGCCCGTCGCGGGCACCGATCGCTGGCTGCTGTCGCTGGCCGTGCTGAACCTGCTCGCCGAAGCCGCCGTCGACGCGCCAGTGCTGTGCATGATCGACGACGCCCAATGGCTGGACAGCGCGAGCACCGACGCGCTCACCTTCGTCGCACGTCGCATCCAGGCCGAAGGCGTCGCCATGCTCTTCGCCGCGCGCGACGACCCGCTCAGGCCGTTCGACGCGCCGGGCCTACCTGCGCTGCGCCTGGCGGGCCTCGACGAGACCGCCGCCGACGCGCTGCTCACCGAACGGGCGCACGTGCCGATCTGCGTTGACGTCCGCGACCGGCTGTTGCGCGGCACGCTGGGAAACCCGCTCGCCATGGCTGAACTGGCCGAGTCACTGACCACCGAGCAGTTGAGCGGATCGGCCCCGCTTCCGGACCGGCTGCCGGTCGGGCCGGAGGTCGAGCACCTGTTCGGCGACCGGGTGCGACTGCAGCCCGCCGACACCCAGACCCTGCTGCTCGTCGCGGCGGCCAATCACTCCGACGAACTCGACCTCGTGGTGCGCGCCGCGCGTTCGTTGGGCGTTTCCGCAGGCGCACTCGATGCCGCTGAGACAGCCGGTCTGGTGACGGTGGCGGCCGGGACGTTGACGTTCAGGCACCCGCTCGTCCGGTCGGCGATCTACCGCGGGGCGACGTCACAGGCGCGCCGGGACGCCGAGCAGGCCCTGGCCGACGCGCTCTACGCCGAGAAGGACCGCGATCGTCGGGCGTGGCACCGGGCCAACGCCGCGACCGGGCCCGACGAGGCGATCGCCAAGGCGCTGGCCCACGTCGGCGATCGGGCCGGTGATCGCGGCGGTCACGTCGCGGCGACGGCCGCATACGAGCGCGCCGCCGCATTGACCACCGACGAGGACGCGCGCGCCGTTCTGCTCACCGACGCCGGAGAGGCGGCGTGGTTGGCTGGCGAGCCCGACAGGGCACGCGAACTCCTCGACCGTGCGGCGCCCGCCAGGACCGATGCGGTACTGCGCGGTCGCATCGCCCATTTGCGCGGATCCATCGAAGCCGCCTGCGGAGCGCCCGTCGCGGCCTACGCGACGCTGGTCGCCGGTGCGGAACTGCTCACCGAGGCGGATCCCGAGCACGCGGGCCGGATGATCTCCGAGGCTGGTCAAATTGCTTGGGGGACAGGCGATTTCCCCCGCATCCTAGAGGCCGGACGTCTGCTCGCCACACTGCCGACGGGGTCCAACCCTGGGGCACGGGCCATCGTCGGGCTCGCCAGGTTCATGGCGGGCGACGGGGCCGGCGCCGTCAGAGAACTCGCCGCCGCAGCCGATCTCGCCGAGACCTCGGACCAACCGCAGATGGTGACGCTTGCCGCGGCAGGGGCGATGTTCGTCGGCGACGACCTCAGGGCCATCGACCTGTTCACTCGCGCGATCGCCCGGGTGCGCACGGCAGGCGCCGCGGCGACGCTGCCCGTCCTGCTCGCGCCGCTCTCGACGATCGAGATGTTCACCGGCCGGTACGGGGCGGCCACCACGGATGCGACCGAAGGTCTTCGACTGGCCACCGAGACCGGTCAGGACAATCCCGCTGCCCACGCCCGTAGCGTGCTCGCGTGGCTCGCCGCGGTGCAGGGCCGATCGGACGATTGCGTGGCGCTCGCCAACGAGGCGCTCGCCCATGCGATCGGTCAACGCCTCGGGCCCCACGCCGCGATCGCAACGTGGGCACTCGCGCACGACGACCTCGCCGCGGGCAGGTCGGAGCAGGCCCTCGATCGGCTGCAGGCACTGGCGGCCGCGGCGCCTGGCGAAGGCAATCAGATGATCAGCCTGTTCGCGACCGCCGATCTGGTGGATGCCGCCACCCGCACCGATCACGCGGGCGCGGCTCAGCGCGCACTGCCCCGACTCCAGGCCTGGGCGGCCAACACCACCGCACCGTGGACGCAGGCCCTGGTGGCTGCGCTGCCAGGGACTGCTGGTTCCTGACGAGGACGGTGACCGGTACTTCCTCGACGCGCTCGAACTGCACGCCGGCGGCGGGCGGCCGTTCGACACCGCCCGCACGGCACTGATGTTCGGTGCTCGGCTGCGACGTCGACGCCGCCGGGCCGACGCGCGCAAGCATCTACGTACCGCGCTGGAGATCTTCGAACGGTTGGGCGCAACGCCATGGGCCGAACACGCCAGGACCGAACTGCTCGCCACCGGCGAACGGGCGCGCCAACGCGACGTCAGCACGCTCACCCAGCTGACCCCGCAGGAGCTGCAGATCGCCCGCCTCGTTGCGGCAGGATCGACCAACAAGACCATCGCCGCGCAGCTGTTCCTCAGCCCGCGCACCGTCGACTACCACTTGGGGAAGGTCTTCTCGAAGCTCGGGCTGTCCTCGCGCAACGAACTCGTCCGCATGGCGCTCGACGACGACTTGAGTAGGCCGCCGGGCCGCGCTGCACCCGCCCCGTAAACTGGCTTGAGACAAAGTTAGCCATATCGAGACGGCTGACACCCCGACATCGGAGTGCCATGCTCGCCATCCTCTTCGCGCACGCCGCAGCAGCGGCACTCGCGCCGGTGCTCGTGCACCGTTGGGGACGGCAGGCGTTCTATCCGCTGGCGCTGGTCCCGCTCGGCTCCTTGGTCTGGGTGGCCATGAACTGGCCGGGCCGAGGCGACGAAGGCGTCCACGTCGACTGGGTGCCGCAGCTGTCGATGGCCATCACGCTCCGGTTCGACGCGCTCGCCGCGATCATGAGCGTCCTCGTGCTCGGCATCGGCGCGCTGGTGCTGTTCTACTGCGCGGAGTACTTCCACCATCACGACGGCCACACCGAGAAGCGCCTGCCCAGTTTCGCGGCCGAACTCGTCGCGTTCTCCGGCGCGATGTTCGGGCTGGTCGTCAGCGACAACATGCTGGTGCTCTACCTGTTCTGGGAACTGACCACCGTCCTGTCGTTCCTGTTGGTCGGCCACTACGCCGAGCGCGCCACCAGCAGGCGGGCGGCCACCCAGGCGCTGCTGGTCACGACCGCGGGCGGGCTGGCCATGCTCGTCGGCATCGTCATCCTCGGCACCGCCAGCGGCACCTACCTGTTGTCCGAACTGGTCGCCGATCCGCCTTCCGGGCAGGCCGCGTCGATCGGCGTGGCACTGGTGTTGATCGGCGCGCTGTCCAAGTCGGCGATCGTCCCGTTGCACTTCTGGCTGCCCGGCGCCATGGCCGCGCCGACCCCGGTCAGCGCCTACCTGCACGCGGCGGCGATGGTGAAGGCCGGGGTCTACCTGGTGGCCCGCATGACGCCGGGCTTCGCCGACGCGCCTCCGTGGCGCCCGATGGTCGTCACGCTCGGCCTGCTGACGATGCTGCTGGCCGGCTGGCGCGCGGTCCGCGAATACGACCTCAAGCTGATCCTCGCGTTCGGCACCGTCAGCCAACTCGGCCTGATCACCCTGATGGTCGGCGCCGGCGGCAGCGACCTGATGCTGGCCGGTCTGGCGATGCTGTGTGCGCACGCCATGTTCAAGGCCGCGCTGTTCATGGTCGTCGGCATCGTCGACCACGCGACCGGCACCCGCGACATCCGCAGGCTGGCGTGGCTGGGCGGGCGGTACAAGCCGCTCTTCGTCGTCGCCGCCGCGGCCACCGCGAGCATGGCCGCACTGCCGCCGTTCCTCGGCTTCGTCGCGAAGGAAGCCGATTTCGAGACGCTCGCCCACAGCGCATCCCTCGGCTCGTTCGCTCCGTACGTCCTCGCGGGCGTGGTGTTCGGTTCGGTGTTCACCACGATCTACAGCCTGCGCTTCCTCTACGGCGCCTTCGCCCGAAAGGGACGGGACGCACCGAGCCAGCGGGTCGCCGAAATGCACCGGCCACCAATGACATTCCTGTTCGCCCCGGCCATCCTGGCCGCCGCGGGCCTGGTGTTCGGCCTGTGGCCCGCCGGTCTGGACCAGGTGCTCGACGGCTATGCCGACACCGTGCCGGGTGGCGGGGACTACGACCTGGCGCTGTGGCACGGAGTGAACCTGCCCCTGCTGCTGTCGATGCTGGTGCTCGCCGCAGGCACCGCGGCGTTCTTCGCCCGCAACCGGCTGCGCCGCGCCCGCGTCGGGTACCTGCCGCTCGGCAACGCCGACCGCATCTACGACGCGGTGATCCGCGGCGCCGACGTGTTCGCGGTGCGCCTCACCGCGCTGACCCAGCGCGGTTCGATTCCGGCGACGCAGTCCGCCATCCTCTCGACGTTGGTTCTGGTGCCCGTCGCGATGCTGGTGTTCGGGGCGCGCGACCGTCCGGAGCTGCAGCTGTGGGACTCACCGCTGCAGGTCGTGGTCGGACTGATCATCCTGGCCGCGGCGCTCGGCGCGACCATGCTGCGCAACCGGCTGGCCGCGGTGCTGTTGGTTGGCGTCACGGGCTACGGCTGCGGCGTCATCTTCGTCTTCCACGGCGCACCCGATTTGGCGCTCACCCAATTCCTGGTGGAGACGCTGACGTTGGTCATCTTCGTGTTGGTGTTGCGCACCCTGCCCGCCGAGGCGGACGCCACGCACATGAGCCGGAACCGGGTGCCGCGGGCGCTGCTGGCCGTGGCGGTGGGCGCCAGCGTCACGGCACTCGCGGTGTTCGCGATGGCCGCCCGCACCACCAGGCCGATCGCCGAGCTGCTGCCCGACGCGGCCTATTACCGCGGCCACGGTTCGAACACGGTCAACGTGCTGCTCGTCGACATCCGCGCCTGGGACACCATGGGGGAGATCTCGGTACTCCTGGTGGCCGCCACGGGTGTGGCGTCGATGGTGTTTCGGCACAGGCGATTTGGTTCCGCGCCGCGGGTGGCGGATGCCGGTCAGCCCGACATCGGCCAGATCCCGGTCATCGCGACGAGCCCCGCCGTCGGCGACATCACCTGGTTGCGCGGCAGCGAGCTGCGTGATCCGCGGTATCGATCGCTGGTGCTCGAGGTCGCCACGCGGATCATCTTCCCGCTCATCATGGTGCTGTCGGCGTACTTCTTCTTCGCGGGCCACAACACCCCCGGTGGTGGTTTCGCGGGTGGGCTGACCGCAGGGCTCGCCCTGGTGCTGCGCTACTTGGCAGGCGGCCGTTACGAACTGGGTGAGGCACTGCCACTGGACGCGGGCAAGGTGCTCGGCGCGGGGCTGACCCTGTCGGCCGGTACGGCCGTGACGTCGCTGTTGCTCGGCGCGCCCGTGCTGTCGTCGGCCGTGTTCGAGTTCGACGTCCCCGTGCTCGGGCACGTCAAATTGGTCACGGCACTGTTCTTCGACCTCGGCGTCTACCTCATCGTGGTCGGGCTGGTGCTCGACGTGCTGCGCAGCCTCGGCGCGCGCGTCGACGCCGAGATGGCGGGCGGCCGATGACGACCCAATTGGTTCCCCTCGTCATGATCGGTGGCCTCACCACTGCGGGCGTGTACCTGCTGCTCGAACGCAACCTCACCCGAATGCTGTTGGGGCTCTTGTTGGTAGGCAACGCCGTCAACCTGCTGATGCTGACGGTCGGCGGCACGTCGGGCAATCCGCCGATCCGTGGACGGACCAGTGACGGCGCGACGACCACCGCCGACCCGCTGGCACAGGGCATGATCCTGACCGCGATCGTCATCACGATGGGCATCGCCGCGTTCGTGTTGGCCCTGACCTACCGGTCGTACCGGCTGTTCCGGGCCGAGGAGGTAGGGGACGATCCCGAGGACACCCGTGTGTCCCAGCTGTCGGGGCGCGAGGCCACCGCACTCGACGAGGACCGTGCCGTGCCGGAGCGCCAACCGGACACCGACGAACCCGACGAACTCGACGCCCTGCCCGGCCACGCGGGGTCCCGATGACTACCCCAGCCGCGGTGTTGACCCCACTGCCCGTCCTCATCCCGACGCTGGCGGCGGCGGCGACATTGTTCGCGGGCCGCAGACCGCGGCTGCAACGCGTGATCGCGCTGCTGGCGCTGACGGCGGTGGTGGCGGTGTGCGGGATGCTGCTGTATCTCGCCGACCGCGACGGCACGATCGCGGTACACGTCGGCGGGTGGGGACAGAGCGTGTCCGGTATGGGGCCACTCGGGATCACGCTGGTGGTGGACCGGCTGTCCGCGCTCATGCTTACCGTGTCGGCGATCGTCCTGCTGGCGGTGGTCTTCTACGCCATCGGACAGGGCATCCGCGACGGCGACGAACGCCAACCGGTGTCGATCTTCTTGCCCACGTACCTGGTGCTGTCCGCTGGCGTGTGCACGGCGTTCCTGGCCGGTGACCTGTTCAACCTGTTCGTAGGGTTCGAGGTGCTGCTCTCGGCGAGCTTCGTGCTGCTCACGATCGGCGCGAGCACCGAAACGGGTGCGTGCCGGAATCGCCTATGTCATGGTGTCGATGGTGTCGTCGCTGATCTTCCTGATCGGCATCGCCTTGATCTATGCCGCCACCGGCACGCTGAACATGGCGGAGCTCTCGGTGCGGCTCGACGACGTGCCCGCCGGGACCCGCAGCGCACTGTTCGCCGTACTGCTCGTCGCGTTCGGCATCAAGGCCGCGGTGTTTCCCATGTCTGCGTGGCTGCCCGACTCCTACCCAACGGCACCTGCACCGGTCACCGCGGTGTTCGCCGGCCTGCTCACGAAGGTCGGTGTGTACGCAGTCATCCGGGCGCATTCGCTGCTGTTTCCCGGTGGCGCCATGGACCGCATCCTGTTGGTGGCGGCGCTGCTGACGATGATCGTCGGCATCCTCGGCGCGATTGCACAGGGCGACATCAAGCGATTGCTGTCGTTCACCCTGGTCAGCCACATCGGTTACATGGTGTTCGGCATCTCGCTGTCGAGCGCGCTCGGCATGGCGGGTGCCATCTACTACGTGGTGCACCACATCGTGGTGCAGACGACGCTGTTTCTGGTGGTCGGTCTGATCGAAAGGCAGGCGGGCGCGTCGACCCTGCAGCGGCTGGGCGGGCTGGCCGCAGCCAGCCCGTTGTTGGCGCTGGTCTTCATCGTGCCCGCGCTCAATCTCGGTGGAATCCCGCCCTTCTCGGGGTTCATCGGCAAGGTCGCCCTGTTGGAGGCGGGCAGTCAGAACGGCTCGGTGCTGGCCTGGTTCCTGGTGGGGGGCAGCGTGGTGACGAGCCTGTTGACCCTGTACGTGATGGCAAGGGTGTGGACGATGGCGTTCTGGCGCGCCCGTGCGGACGCACCCGAGGGCGCCCTGTCCGCCGCGACGCCCTCGGCGCTTCTGGACGCGGCCAGTTACACCGAGGACGTCGCCTACACCGAGCGCGACGACGTGGGCCGGATGCCGGTGGGCATGCTGGTGCCGACGGGCGCACTGATCGCCGTCGGCCTTGCGCTGACCGTGCTGGCCGGGCCCATCTTCGCGTTCACCGAGCGCGCCGCCGACGAGGTGCTCGACAGGGGCCAGTACGTCTCCGCGGTGCTCGGGGGTGATCAGCAACGATGAGCGTGCCCACGAAGAGCAAGCCAGCCGCCAGGAGAGTCGTGCTGCGGGCGTGGGTGCTGTGCTGGCTCATACTGGTGTGGATGTTGTTGTGGGGCACCGTCTCCGCGGCGAACATCCTGAGCGGTCTGGTGATCGCTCTGGTGATCACCCTGCTGCTGCCGCTGCCCCCGGTGCCCATCGAGGGTCGGCTGCATCCGCTGTCGCTGCTGGGGCTGATCGGCCGCTTGGTGTACTACCTGGTGGTGTCGTCGGTCCAGGTGGCCTGGTTGGCGATCAAGCCAGGGCCGCCACCACGGTCGGCGGTGCTGCGTGCGCACCTGGCACTCAAGTCGGATCTGGTGCTGGCGTTGGCGGTCAACTTCATCAACCTCACCCCCGGGACGATCGTGTTGGAGATAGATCAGACCCGACGGATGATCTACGTCCACGTCATCGATGCCGGATCCGACCGCTCGGTGAGCCGGTTCTATCACCAGGTCGCCGAGGTGGAGCGGCTGATGATCGCGTCGTTCGAGCGACCGGTCGACTGGCGGCCGGAGAGGGAGTCTTGATGAACACCCAGCGAGAAGCGAAGCGGGATCGCGCATGAACACCCAGCGAGAAGCGAAGCGGGATCGCGCATGAACACCGTCTGGATCATCGCCGCGGTACTTCTCACGGCGGCCGCTGCCATCACGATGTTCCGGCTGCTCGCCGGGCCCGGCACGCTGGACCGGCTGGTCGCCCTGGACACCTTCGTCGCCGTGACGATGTGCGCCATCGGCACCTGGGCCGCCTACAGCCTGGACACCACCGTCACGTACAGCCTTACGGCGCTGGCGCTGATCAGCTTCGTCGGCTCCGTCAGCGTGGCTCGCTACCGGGTGCGCGACACCAGCCGCGACGACGGGCACCCGCAATGACCACCGCAGTCGTCCTCGACGTCGTTGCGGCGGCGCTGGTCCTCGGCGGCTCGGTCCTTGCGCTGACCGCGGCCATCGGCGTGGTCCGATTCCCCGACACGCTGTCGCGCATGCACGCCGCCACCAAGCCACAGGTGCTCGGCCTGCTGCTGGTGCTGGCTGGCGCGGCCATCCGGCTCCGCGGCCACGCTGACGTGGGCATGTTGATCCTTGCCGGGCTGTTCACCGTCATCACCGCACCGGTGGTCGCCAATCGGGTCGGTCAGCTGGCCTACCGTGAACAGAGTTTCCGTGACGATCTGTTGACCCTCGACGAGATGGCTGAGCATGACGAGAACTGACGACGATTCGCTGGGACATCACCGAGAGCGTCGGCGCTACGGCGCTCGGCGTGGCGATGGCGCGAGCGGCCGAGACCGCCTCGCGGCGTCCGCTGTTCGTCGACCACTACGCGCAGTGGTTCATCGACGCCGCCGTGGCGCAGGGATGGGAGTCACCGTTCGGCACCGATGCCGAACCGGTGGCGCAGGTGCAGGAGCGCGTGAAGACCATCTGGGCCTACGCCGCGGCTAGGACGAAGCACTTCGACGACTTCTTCATCGCGGCGGGCTCCGCGGGCATCCGCCAGGTCGTGATCCTCGCCGCAGGCCTGGACGCCCGCGCCTGGCGGTTGCCGTGGATCGCCGAAACGGTGGTGTACGAGATCGACCAACCCAAGGTGCTCGAATTCAAGAGCGAGACGTTGCGGGCGCACGGCGCGAAGGCGGCCGCCCGCGACGTCGCCGTCCCCATCGACCTGCGCCAGGACTGGCCAACGGCATTGCGGGCGGCGGGTTTCGACGCATCCGAGCCGACGGCGTGGCTGGCCGAGGGACTGCTGCCGTACCTGCCTGCGGCCGGACAGGACCTGCTGTTCGAGCGGGTGCAGCATCTCAGCGCGCCGGACAGCCGGATCGCGGTGGAGTGTTTTCGGACCCGACTACTACGACGAGGAGTACCAGGAAAAGCGCCGGGCCGCGATGCAGGAGATGCGCGACGCCGTCGCCAGCACCGGACGCCAGATGGCCGATGTCTCCGAACTCTTCTTCGACGGGCCACGCGCCGATGTCGCCGAGTGGCTGAGCGAGCACTGCTGGGAGGTCGACTCGATCGAGGCGGCCGAGCTGATGGCCCGCCACAAGCGCGAGCGGGCCACGGAGATGCTGGAGAACCGCAGCTCTCTTCGTCGAGGGGCGCCGCCTGACCGGCCCCTAGTCGGGTGCTCCGCCGTCGGCGAGCTGGAACTCGATCATCGCCGCTACCGTCTCGACGGCATCGCGCAAGGCGTCCAGCCTGCCTGCTGCGGTCGGCGCGGCCAGCACCGAGTACCGGTCGGCCTCACCCATAGGTACCCGGGCTGCCAACGCGTACAACCGCTTTCCCGCGTCGTCACCGGGTTCGGGCTCACCGAGCAGTTCGTGCCGCGGTGGCAGGCGCGCCTCCTGCGATGCCGCGATGCGCTCGAACAGGTCCATCAGCCGGTCCTCGACGACGCCGATGTCGGCGCCGGTGACGGCGGTCCCCGGCTCGTCCGGCCACGGCTCGACGGTCGCCTTCGGGTACGGGTCGTCGTCCAACCACGACGTCACGCGGATCCGTTCGCGGATCTCGCATTCGAGCCGATAGCGTCCGTCGCCGTAGTCCTGGTACTCGACGATGTGGGCCATCGCGCCGACGTCGAGCCGCGCGTCACCGCCGCCGACCTCACGGCCCGCGGCGATCAGCACCACCCCGAATTCCTTGGCTCCGCTCAGGCAATCGCGAACCAGCGCGCCGTAGCGCGGCTCGAAGATGCGCAGCGGCAGGTCTTCACCGGGCAGCCGTACCGACTCCAGCGGAAACATCGGCCTGGTCGTCACGGTGCCCCCTAGTCAGAGAATTACAGTACGAGCTCGGCGATCAGCGCGTCGACGACGGCGCGCAGGTCGCCGTCGTGTTCCTCGGCGACGCGGCGCTGCCGCTGATACGACGCGCCGGACCGGTAGATCGCCGACACCCCGGCCAGTTCGTCGGAGCAACCCAGCGAGGCGGCGACCGGCGCCAGCCGATTCAGCAGCTCGTCCAGGTCGTCGGTGACCAGTCGCTCATTGCTGTCGGCGTCGAGGATGATCTCGGCGTCCAATCCGTAACGTGCTGCACGCCACTTGTTCTCCTGAACGTGCCATGGCGGCATGGTGGGCAATTGCTCGCCGGCGTCGAGCCGGCGATCCAGGTCGACGATCAGACAGTGGGTCAGCGCGACGAGCGACCCGAGCTCGGTCAGGTTGGACACCCCGTCGAAGATCCGCACCTCGATGGTGCCGAGGTGTGGGGAAGGCCTTATGTCCCAACGAATTTCGTTCATGTGGTCGATGATGCCGGTCTTCTTCTGGTCGTGGACGAAGCGCTCGAAGTGCGACCAGCGTTGGAAGTGGAACGGCAGCCCAGCGGTCGGCAGCTGCTGGAACAGCAGCGCGCGGTTGCTGGCGTAGCCGGTGTCCTCGCCGTCCCAGTACGGCGACGACGCAGACAACGCCAGCAGGTGCGGATACTGGTTGAGCAGCGAGGTGATGATGGGCATCACCTTGTTCGCCGAGGAGATCCCGACGTGGACGTGTACACCCCAGATCAGCATCTGACGGCCCCACCACTGGGTGCGCTTGATGAGCTCGGCGTAACGCGCCCCGTCGGTGAGTTCGGCCGCCTGCCACTCCGCGAACGGGTGAGTGCCCGCGCAGAACAACTCCATCCCGCGTTCGCGCACGATGGGCCGGACGATGCCGAGCGTGCCACGCAGGTCGTCCATCGCGGCACCCGCGTTGTCGCAGATGCCGGTCACCACTTCGACGGTGTTGCGCAGCAATTCCTTGTGTACGTGCGGGGTTTCGCCGATCTCGGCGATCACACCCGCGGCCTCGTTGGAGAGGTCACGCGTGACGGGGTCGACGAGCGCGAACTCCCACTCAACGCCTACGGTCGGCCGCTGCGACCGGTTGAAGGCGATGTGGTCCGGCCGCAGTCCGGCCGGTGCCCTACGGGCCGGATATGACACCGCACGCCACCCGCTTGCCGGCATCACCGGTGGCCATGGTGGTCTCGTCCGGTGGCGGGGTGCCGTTGGTCTGCCGGTAGCGCTCGGGCGGGATGTTGGCGAAGTTGTCGGCCTTCTCGTGGATGATGATGGCCGTGTGGGCGCCGGCCAGAAGGTCGGCGGCGGTGAACGCGTCGGTGGTCGTCACCAGCATCGCCGAGCCGTCGCCGCGCACCTCCAGCGAGGTGAGGTCACCGCTGGCCGGGTGGGCGGTGTGACCGGCCACCTGGAAGTGCGCGCCCGCGGAGTTGAAGTCGCCGGGGGCGCCGCCCGTCGGGGCCACCGAGTTGGCCTCGCACTTGCCGACGGAATGGATGTGCATGCCGTGGAAGCCCGGGGCAAGCTGTCCGGCCGCGACGGTCTTCACGGTGATCGTCGCGTAACCACCGCTGAATTCGAAGTCGGCGGTGGCGACGGTGGTGCCGTCGGGTGACTTGAGGTCGGCGGTGAGCTTCTCGCCCGCGGGCGCCGCCTGCGCCTCGCTCGCACCGGCGCTGCCGGACGGCCCCGGGGAGCCGGTCCAGACGGGCGGTGTGGTGCCGGGCTGGGTGGCGACCGGCTCGTTGGGACTGCACGCGCTCGCAACCGGAACGATGAGCGCCGCGGCTGCGAGTAGACGAAGCGGGGCTGGGATCGGCATGCCCGAAAGCCTAGCCGGTGACCGCCACGATCACGCCCGGCGGTTGATCGGCGAGCTCGGGCGTCCGCGGTTCGACCGGCGCCTCGAGGAGCTTGCCGACCTCATCGGCGGCGTCCTTCTCTCCCGGTGTCTCGCCGAAGTACACCGTCGTCGCGGTCACACCGTCCAACGTCAGGTTGCCGGTCTCGGTGACGTTCCACTGCGCGTCGCGGAGCCGGTTCGCGGTGCTCTCGGCGGCCCCTGCGACTTCGGAGATGTTGAACACGCGCACGTCGGCCTTGGCAGGCTCGGCATCCGCCGACGGTGACGCGCTCGTCGTCGGGGTGGCGGTGACCGTGCTGACGGCGTTCGACGAGCTGCTGTCGCTGTCGTCGCCCGACCCCATGGCCTGGAACCCGACCAGCAGGAACACCACACCCAGGAACAGCAACACCATGACCATGGCGCGCAGTGGCAACCCTGAGGATTCTCGCTGATTCATCGAACCCACTGTATCCAGACGCGATCGTGGGGAGGCAAGGTCAGGTGACCTCGAACCCCAGCCTGCGCGCGGCGCGTGCCTTCTGCCTGCTGGCCCGCAGCCTGCGCAGCCGCTTGACCAGCATCGGATCGGCCGCCAGGGCCTCCGGCCGGTCGACGAGCGCGTTCAGCACCTGGTAGTACCGCGTGGCCGACATCGAGAACAGCTCCTTGATGGCGTCCTCTTTCGAACCCGAGTACTTCCACCACTGTCGTTCGAAGGCCAGGATGTCGTGCTCGCGGCGGGTCAACCCGTCGGCGAGCTCGGAATCGTCCCCGGATCGCTCAGTCCGCGCCATGGCGCCGTCCATTTCGCTCCCCGGTCCCTCTCCGACATGCAACACGTTCTGGTGGTTCGGGCACATTCAATCACGGCAGCCGGAGTTGAGCCGTGATCAAAGCCCGCGAGTCGGCTGACTTGAGCTTGCTCACTAATCTCTCTTGCATGGCCGTCGTACCCATCCGCATCGTGGGAGATCCCGTCCTGCACACCGTCACCACTCCCGTGCCGATCGGAGACGACGGTTCGTTGCCGACGGATCTGGCCGATCTCATCAAGGATCTGTACGACACGATGGATGCCGCTTACGGAGTCGGCTTGGCCGCCAACCAGATCGGCGTATCTCAGCGGGTGTTCGTCTACGACTGTGCCGACGAGCGGGGCCGCACCGGCCGTCGCCGCGGCGTCGTGGTCAACCCGGTGCTGGAGACCTCCGAGATTCCGGAGACCATGCCTGATCCCGACAACGACGACGAGGGTTGTCTGTCGGTGCCAGGCGAGTCGTTTCCGAGGGGCCGGGCCGATTGGGCGCGGGTCACGGGCCTCGACGCCGACGGCACCCCGATCACGATCGAGGGCAGCGGGCTGTTCGCGCGCATGTTGCAGCACGAGACCGGACACCTGGACGGGTTCCTCTACGTCGACGGCCTGATCGGCAGGCATGCGCGGGCGGCCAAGCGCAGCATCAAGTCCCACGGCTGGGGTGTGCCGGGGTTGACCTGGATGCCCGGCGAGGATCCCGATCCCTTTGGACACTGAGCCCGCGATGCCCGATCTGCCTCCGGTCGGTACCAGGGTCAGCCTGCGTTACCGCCTGGCAGCCGGTTCCGTGCCACCGCTGACCGACGTGGTCGGCCATCTGCTCGAAGTGGGTCCGGTGCTGCGCGTCCGCACCAAGCGTGACGACGTGGTCGACGTGGCCGCCGCCGACGTGGTCGCGATCAGGGGCCTGACCGCAGCGCCCGTACGTACGGGTGACATCCGCAACCTCGAGTACGCGGCCGCGCTGGCCTGGCCGGGCGTCGAGCAGCAGTGGATCGACGGCTGGCTGTTGCGTTACGGCCACGGCAGCACGCGCCGGGCGAATTCGGCCGTGCCGCTTGAGGTCCGAGGTGACCTGAGCGCCCTGCCCGCGATCGTCGACTGGTACGCGGCCCGTGGTGTGCCGCCGTTGTTGTCCGTCCCCGACCGGCTGTTCCTGGTACCACCGGGTGTGCCTACCGACGGCGAGAACGTGGTCATGACGGCCGACCTGGCGATCGACCCGGCCGCAACGGCTTCGACGGTGACGATGGCGGACCGGCCCGACGGGCAGTGGCTGTGCGCATACGTGCGCGACGTTCCCACCGACGTGTTGACCGCGGTCGTGGACGGCGACGTGGTGTTCGCGGCCCTGTCCGACCGCGCCGTCGGGCGTGCGGCCGTGACGTCGGCACCCGACGGAACCCGGTGGGCGGGGCTGTCGGCCGTGCACGTCGTCGAGAAACACCGCCGCGAGGGGCACGCCCGAACGCTGTGCGAGGCGCTGCTTGGCTGGGCGGCGGGCCGCGGGGCCACCAGGGGCTACGTGCAGGTGCTCGCCGACAACGCTCCCGCGATCGCGTTGTACGAGTCGATGGGCTTCGCGCACCCAGCACCGCGTCCGCTACGTCGACGCCCGTACGCTCTAGCGCGTGCGGCTGGCCACCTGGAACGTCAATTCGATCCGTGCCCGCGTCGACCGGGTCACCGACTGGCTGCAACGCGCCGACGTGGACGTGCTGGCGATGCAGGAGACCAAGTGCTCCGCCGACCAGTTCCCCACGATGCCGTTCGCAGCGCTAGGTTACGACGTCGTGCACAGTGGCTTCAGCCAGTGGAACGGCGTCGCCATCGCGTCCCGCGTCGGCATCGACGACGTGGCGGCGGGCTTCGGCGGGCAACCGATGTGGGACGAGGCGTCCGAGGCCAGGGCGTTGGGCGCCACGTGCGACGGCGTACGGGTCTGGAGCCTGTACGTGCCCAACGGCCGCACCGTCGATTCGCCGCATTACGTCTACAAGCTGGAATGGCTTGCCGCGCTGCGGGAGACGGCCGCAGGCTGGCTGGCCGACGATCCGGCCAAGCCGATCGCACTCGTCGGCGACTGGAACATCGCCCCCACCGACGACGACGTGTGGGACGTCGAGTTCTTCCGCGGAAGCACGCACGTCACCGAGCCGGAACGCGCCGCCTTCCGCGCGATCGAGGAGCAGTTCCACGACGTGGTCCGCCCCTTCACTCCCGGCCCTGGCACGTACACCTATTGGGATTACACCCAGTTGAGGTTTCCCAAGAGGCAGGGCATGCGCATCGACTTCATTCTCGGCTCACCCGCGCTGGCCGACCGCGTCACCAACGCCGAGATCGCGCGCGACGAACGCAAGCCGGGCAAGAAGGGCACTCCGGCGCCGAGCGACCACGCACCGGTGCTGGTCGACCTCTCGAGCGGCTAGCACAGTTCCGCAACCGCCGTTGGTGAGTCGGCGTCGAAGACCGCGAACGCCACTTCGTCCGCCGGGACCGCGAACGTGACGAGGACGTGCACGGGAGCTCCTGCAGCCGCCGTCGATTCCGCGCACTCGATGAGCCGTGCGAGGCTTCCAGTTCGGCGCAGGAGTGGACGTTCAGCTTACGATGAATGCGAGTCAGGTTGGCCTCCACGGTCTTTGGGCCTCGAGCACGAGCGCCGCGGGCTCGACAGCGGCGGCTGAGAGGAACTCGTTGACCGCCCGCTGTTCAGGGGACGGCTCACCACCCGCGCTGCCTTGTCACCGCTGACGTAGGCGGCGTCGTCGGCGCGGGCGGCGTCGGTGTCCACCTCGATCGCTGGCATGAATCGAGTGCGGATCTTGGCGGGCATAGGCAGTTGCGGAAGGGCCGCGGGTGCGATTCCCCATGGCAGCGACACCGCCAACGGAAAGACCTTGAGCCGCAGTACCTTGTCGAGCCTCAACGCCCGTGACAGACCGTCGCCACGCATGAGCACCGGCATCGCGTCGGCTCCGCCAACCGTGGCGATCGGCACGATGGGCACGCCGGCACGGATCGCCATCTTGACGAAGCCCTTCCTGCCGGCGAGGTTGGCGCGATCTCGCTCGACCCACGGCCGCAGCGAGTCGACCTCACCACCGGGCCACACCGCGACGTCCCTGCCCTCCGCCAACGCCGTCGCACGTGTCGGTGGCCGCTCGTAGCGTCTCGGTCATGAAGATCCTCGTCGCAACGGGACTGACCCAGGGCACCAATCCGAATGACTACCACTACTGCGTCGAGGGCGAACTCGTCTGGCTCCAGGAGCCGTGCGACCGCGACCGCAACGATCCCGACGGCGGCTGTGGTTGCAGCAGGGGATTCGCAGGCGCGGCATCGCACCGAGCCACCACGACGGCGATGGTGGTCGACTCCGAGATGACGCGGGACGACGTCGTGCTCGCCCTTCGCACCAGCCTGCGCGACGGTGGGTGGCCCGGCGAGTGGGCGGAAGACGTCGCCGACGACAACCTCGAGATCGCCGCTGCGCTCCCGGTGGGCACCATCATCGTGCGCAAGTTCGAGGAGTACTTCCTGCGCGGCGCGCTGATCCGCTAGGACGGCTTGGGACGGACCGGTGTGTGCTGACCGGCCGCCAGCCACCACTGGCCGTTCCGTCTGACGAGGACGAATGTCGTCATCTCGGAGAACGTCTTCGGGTCGGTGTCCGCGACCGGCGTGCCGTTCTCGGTCAAGGCAACCCGCCGCACCTGCGCCACCGCGACGTCGGGCGCGGGCGCACTGACCCGGACGGTCTCGTAACGCGACGACGCTCCCCCGACACGCTGGGGCAGCATCCTGCGGTGGACTTCGTGCAGGGTGTCGTAGCCGAGCACGTTGTCGCCGAAGGGAGTTCCCCACAATACGTCGGCGGCAAAGTGCGCGTTGAACACGTCGGCGTCGCGGGCATCGACTCCCGCCTGCAGTTCGGCGACGAAGGCGTCGACCGCGCCCCGCGCTTCGCTCGAGCGCGCGTCGTCGTCGGAGAGCACGGGTCGGTCATCGGACATGACCACAGGCTAGGCGGCGTTGTCGGCGCCCACCTCGGTGCCGTAGCGGCCCGGGTTGAACAGCGACGCCGCCGCACCCAGCAGCATCATGATCGCCGCGGCGATGAACACAACGGTCAGGCCGGAGTGGAACGGCTCGGTGATCAACTGCGGGAAGAACGTCTTGCCGGTCAGCAGGCCCGCGTTGACCGCAGGGTCCTGCAGTGCGCCGGACGGGCCAAGCAGTTCCGCCATCGGGTTGTAGCCGAGGAACGCGGCGAACAGGCTGCCGACGGGAGGCAGGGTGGCGACGTCATGCGCGACGTTCGCCGATACGCCCTGCGCCTGCAGGCCACTGCTCATGGCGGATGGCAGCGTGTTGGCCAGTCCGATGATCATCAGCGAGAAGAAGACGCCGATCGACAGCGATGAGCCCGCGTTGAAGAACGTCGCCCGAACGCCGGAGGCGGCGCCGCGCTGGGCGGCGGGCACGCTCGACATGATCGCCGCGGTGTTGGGCGCGGTGAAGATGCCGCCGCCGAGTCCGTTGAGGAAGACCAGGACGGCGAAGACCCAATAGTTGAAGTTCACCGGGATCATCACCAGTGCCAGGAACGTCGCCGCCATGAGCAGCATGCCGCCCACCGTGAACGGCCGCGCGCCGAAGCGGTCGGACAATGAGCCGGCGACGGGCCCGGCCACCAGGAAACCGAACGTGATCGGCAGCAGGTAGATCCCCGCCCACAGCGGCGTCGACTCGAAGCTGTAGCCGTGCAAGGGGAGCCAGATGCCCTGCAACCAGATGATCAGCATGAACTGCAGGCCGCCGCGGCCCATCGAGGACATCAGCCCGGCCAGGTTGCCCATGCCGAACGACGTGGAGCGGAACAGCCGGACGTCGACCATGGGCGATTCGACGTGCAACTCGATCAAACAGAACGCGACCAGGCAGAGCAGGCCGAAGGCGATCGCCCCAAGCACCCATGGATTGGTCCAGCCGGTGGTCGAGGCTCCGTAGGGCTGAATGCCGTAGGTGATGCCCGCGAGCAGGATCGTCAGGCCGAGACCGAAGGTCATGGTTCCGGGCCAGTCGAGCCGGCCCGCCGTGCGAACGCCCAGCTCTCGCAGCGAACGGACGCTCCAGATGGTGCCGATGATGCCGATCGGCACGCCGACCCAGAAGATGGCCTTCCAGTGCCACTCGGAGAGGAAGCCGCCGATCAGAAGGCCGAGGAACGAGCCTGCCACGGCCGCCACCATGTTGACGCCGAGCGCCATGCCGCGTTGGTTGGCGGGGAACGCGTCGGTGAGGATCGCGGACGACGAGGCCATCAGCATCGCGCCGCCGATGCCCTGGATCACTCGCCAGCCGATCAGCCACAAGGCTCCACCGCCGAGGTGGAACGGGTCGAAGGACAGTGCGACGGCGGCCAGGGTGAACACCACGAAGCCGAGGTTGTAGATCTTGACGCGGCCGAACATGTCGCCGAGCCTGCCGAACGGGACGACCAGCACGGCCGTCACCACCAGGTATCCCATCAGCATCCACAGCAGGTAGCTGACATTGCCGGGGGCCAGCGGGTTCAGCCCGATGCCGCGGAAGATCGCGGGCAGCGAAATGAGCACGATCGACGCGTTGATGGTGGCGAGCAGCGTGCCCAGCGTCGTGTTGGACAGCACGACCCACTTGTAGTGCGGGTGGTCGTGGTCCATCCGCGTGCGGCGGGTGGCGGTCAACGCGGCGGCGGTGTCGGGATCGGCTACCACGGCCACTCCCCCGTCACTGGGTTCTTGCCCACCGGTGGGCTTGTTCTCGGTCTCAGTCGTCATCAGCTTCGCTTACGTATCGAAATAAATGAATCGCGGGCACCATCGCCCAAAACACATATGTTAGCTATACAAAACATCAAGGGCCAACTCGTATTCCCCCGACCAAGTTTTGGTACGTTGTGCAACGTCCGCGCGGGAGCGCACACCTAGTGCGCTGAGAGGACGGCTGGAGCAGGATTCTTCGCCTTGGCGAAGGGGTGCCGTCGACCGTATGAACCTGACCGGGTAATGCCGGCGTAGGGAGATGTGCCGATGAGCAATGCGATCAATTCCCCCAAGACCCCCTCCATCGAGCCTTCGGTGACGACCGGCCCGATCACGGGCAGTGCCAAGGCGTACCGCGAACTCGCCGACGGCGGCCGCGTGCCGTTCCGCCGGGTCACCCAGACCAACGGTGAGACCCTCGACCTGTACGACACCTCGGGCCCGTACACCGACGCGACGGCCGTGATCGATCTCGCCGCGGGCCTGCCACCCCGTCCCGGCGTCCAGCGCGATCGCGGCACCCAACTGCAACGCGCCCGTGCAGGCGAGATCACCCCCGAGATGGCGTTCATCGCCGAACGCGAAGGCGTGCCCGGCGAGCTGGTGCGCGACGAGGTCGCCCGTGGCCGCGCGGTGATCCCCGCCAATCACAACCACCCCGAGTCGGAGCCGATGGTGATCGGCAAGGCGTTCTCGGTGAAGGTCAACGCCAACATCGGCAATTCCGCGGTGACGTCGTCGGTCGCCGAGGAGGTGGACAAGATGGTGTGGGCCACCCGGTGGGGCGCCGACACCATCATGGATCTGTCCACCGGTCGCGACATTCACCTGACCAGGGAGTGGATCCTGCGCAACTCCCCCGTCCCGGTCGGCACCGTGCCGATGTATCAGGCCATGGAGAAGGTCAACGGCGATCCGACGGCACTGACCTGGGAGGTGTACCGCGACACCGTGATCGAGCAGTGCGAGCAGGGTGTGGACTACATGACGGTGCACGCCGGGGTACTGCTGCGCTACATCCCGTTGACGGTCAACCGGGTCACCGGCATCGTGAGCCGCGGTGGTTCCATCATGGCGGCCTGGTGCCTGGCCCACCACACCGAGTCGTTCCTCTACACCCACTTCGCGGAGCTGTGCGAGATCCTTGCCCGCTACGACGTGACGTTCTCGCTCGGCGACGGGCTGCGGCCCGGCTCGATCGCCGACGCCAACGACGACGCACAGTTCGCCGAGCTGCGCACCCTCGGTGAACTCACCAAGATCGCGAAAAGCCATGGCGTGCAAGTGATGATCGAGGGTCCGGGACACGTGCCCATGCACAAGATCGTCGAGAACGTCCGCCTTGAGGAGGAGCTGTGCGAGGAGGCCCCGTTCTACACGCTCGGGCCGCTGGCCACCGACATCGCGCCGGCCTATGACCACATCACCTCGGCGATCGGCGCGGCGATCATCGCGGCGGCGGGCACCGCGATGCTGTGCTACGTCACGCCGAAGGAGCACCTCGGCCTGCCGGACCGCAAGGACGTCAAGGACGGCGTGATCGCCTACAAGATCGCCGCCCACTCGGCGGACCTGGCCAAGGGACACCCGCACGCCCAACGACGCGACGATGCGTTGTCCAAGGCGCGCTTCGAGTTTCGTTGGCACGACCAGTTCGCGTTGTCGCTGGATCCCGACACCGCACGCGAGTTCCACGACGAAACGCTGCCCGCCGAACCGGCCAAGACCGCGCACTTCTGCTCGATGTGCGGCCCGAAGTTCTGCTCGATGCGCATCACGCAGGACATCCGGGACGCCTACGGGGACGAGATCGCGAAGGGGATGGCCGAGAAATCCCAAGAGTTCGCCGACCAAGGCAACCGCGTCTATCTACCCTTGAGCTCGTGATGTCGACGTGAAGTACCTACCACTGCCGCCACCCGGGCAGACGCCGCTGCGGGTGATGACGATCGCGGGGAGCGACTCCGGCGGCGGCGCCGGCATCCAGGCAGACCTGCGCACCTTCGCGATGCTGGGCGTGCACGGATGCGTCGCGGTGGCCGCGGTGACGGTGCAGAACTCGGTCGGGGTCAAGGGCTTTCACGAGATGCCGCTCGACGTCATCACCGGGCAGATCCAAGCCGTGGCCGAGGACATCGGCATCCAGGCCGCCAAGACCGGGATGCTGGCCTCCTCCGAGATCATCACCGCCGTCGCCGAGACCTGGCGCGCGCTGAACACCGATGCGCCGCTCGTCGTCGACCCGGTGTGTGCCTCGATGCACGGCGATCCGCTTCTGCACCCGTCGGCGCTGAACGTCCTTCGGAGCGAACTGTTTCCGATCGCCACGTTGGTGACGCCGAACCTGGACGAGGTGCGGCTGATCACCGACATCGACGTCGTCGACGCCGACTCGCAGCGCGACGCCGCGCGGGCCCTGCACGCACTCGGGCCGCAGTGGGCCCTGGTCAAGGGCGGCCACCTGCGGTCCTCCGACCACAGCGCCGACGTGCTGTTCGACGGCGCCGACTTCTACGAATTCGACGCCGAGCGCATCGACACCGGACACGACCACGGCGCGGGCGACACCCTGGCCGCCGCGACGGCATGCGCGCTGGCGCACGGTTTTTCAGTGCCCGATGCGGTGGAGTTCGCCAAACGGTGGGTCACCGAATGTCTGCGCGCCGCCTACCCGTTGGGCCGTGGCCACGGCCCGGTCTCCGCCCTGTTTCGGCTCTCCGATGGATCTTGACGCCATTGCGGGGGTCGCGCACCGGCCGGACGGCGACCCGAAGGGGGCCATCGCGCTGACCCACGGCGCGGGAGGCAACCGGGAGTCCCCGCTGTTGATCCGCCTGTGCGACGAATGGGCGCGGCGCGGGTTCGTCGCGGTGCGCTACGACCTGCCATACCGGCGGCGCAGATCCAAGGGGCCGCCGTCGGGGTCCGCGGCCAGCGATCGGGCGGGTATTGCGGAGGCCGTCGAATTCGTCCGCACGTTGACCGACGGGCCGGTGCTCGCAGGCGGCCACTCCTACGGTGGACGGCAGACCTCGATGGCGGTCGCCGACGACGGCGTCATCATCGACGTGCTGACGCTGTTCTCCTACCCGGTCCACCCGCCGGGCAAGCCCGAGCGGGCCAGGACCGAGCACCTGCCGCGCATCGTGGTGCCGACGGTGTTCACCCACGGCACCGCCGACCCGTTCGGCACCCTCGAGGAGTTGCGGGCCGCCGCCGCCCTCATCCCGGCCACCACCGCGATCGTCGAGGTCACGGGCGCCCGGCACGATCTCGGCTCGAAGAAGCTGGACGTTCCCGCGCTGGCCGTCGACGCGGCGCTACATTTGCTGGCGTGAGCTCCGTCGCTCGCGGTCGATTCGGGCGCGAGTCCTGCTATCTTCCGGGAGTGACCTGGCCGTCCGGAGATCCGAACCAGCCCCAAGGGGAGCCATACCAGCCCCAAGGAGCGCCGTACCAGCCGTACCCGCAGCCCTATCCGGAGCCGTACCCGCAGGCTTACCAGCAGCCGGGACCGCCGCCACCGCCGCCGATGCCGTATCAGCAGGCGCCCTACGGCGATCCCTATGCGCAGCAGCCGTACGGCGCGCCGAAGAAGACCAGCGGGTGGGCCATCGCCACGCTCATTCTCGGCATCGTCGGCGCCATCCCGTTCAGCGTGATCTGCGGCATCGTCGCGCTGAAGAGGACCAAGGACGGCCGCGAGGGTGGCCGCGGATTGGCGATCGCGGGCCTGGTCCTTTCGGGCCTGTGGGCGGTCGGTGCCGCAGTGTTGGTGGCGCTCGCGTTCTTCGTCACCAAGGACACCACCGTCGCCACCGACGTGAAGGTCGGCGAGTGCATCACCGATGTCCCGGACAGCGCGCGGGTGATGACGCTGCCCACCGTTGATTGCAGCCAACCGCACGGCGGCGAGGTGTACGCGGTACTCACCATGCCCGACGGCGACTACCCCGGCCCGTCGGCCATCGACGAGTGGCAGAACAAGTGCCCGGAGGAGCTGCAGTCGTTCTCACCGGATGCGATGACCGACGAGTCGGTCGGCGTTTTCGTGCTGTATCCGACGGAGGAGACGTGGGCTCAGGGCGACCGCGCCGTGACGTGCATCGCGACCCTCGACCCGAAGCGGACCGGGTCGATCAAGGGGTAGCCGCACCCTGCCATGCCCTATCCAGTACCTGAGGTACCGTCTACCCCATGACTACGGAGCAATTCGACGCGGTCATCGTGGGGGCCGGGTTCGCGGGAATCGGCGCAGCCATTCAGCTCAAGCGGCTCGGCATCGACGACTTCGTGATCCTCGAGCGCGAGGACGACCTCGGCGGGACCTGGTACGTCAACCACTATCCGGGCCTCGCGGTAGACGTGCCCACCACCACGTACTCGTACTTCTTCGAGCCGAACCCGAACTGGTCGCGGTTGTTCACGCCGGGACCGGAGATCAAGCAATACGCCGACGACGTCGCCGACAAGTACGGCGTGCGCAAGCACATGCGGTTCAGCACCGTCGTCCAAGGCGCGCGGTGGGACGAGGACGCCGACGTCTGGCGGGTCGCCCTTGCCGACGGTGAGACGCTGACCGCGCGCTACCTGATCACGGCGACGGGCTTCCTGTCTCAGCCGAAGGTGCCGGAGATCCCGGGGATCGACGGCTTCGCGGGCAAGGTCATCCATACCACCGACTGGGAGGACGACTACCCGCTCGAGGGTCGCAGGGTGGCCGTCATCGGCACCGGTGCCACCGCCGTGCAGCTCATCCCGCAGCTGGTGAAGAAGGTTGCCGACCTGACGGTGTACCAGCGCACCCCGATCTGGGTGGTGCCGAAGATCGACCTGCGCTTCGGCGAGCGCGCCAAGCGCCTGTTCGCGCGGGTGCCGTTCACGCAGCGCGCCCTTCGCTGGCTGACGGATTCGATCTACGAGGTCATGATCAACACCGCAGTGATCCATCACCGTCGGTTCCACCGGCTGAACCTCGCGGCATCGGACCTGTCCAAGATCCACCGATTCGCATCCATTCGCGACAAGGACCTGCGCCGCAGGCTGACTCCCGATTACGAGTTCGGTTGTAAGCGGCCCACCTTCTCCAACGGCTACTACCGCGCGTTCACCAAGCCGCACGTGCACCTGCAGGACAGCGGCATCGAGCGCATCGAGCCGGACGGGATCGTCGGCCGCCGACGGCACCAAGAACGTCATCGACACGTTGATCCTGGCCACCGGCTTCGACCTGTGGGACGCCAACTTCCCCGCCATCGAGATCGTCGGGCGGGAGGGCCGCAATCTCGGAAAGTGGTGGCGCGACACACGTTTTCAGGCGTATCAGGGTGTCTCGATGCCGTACTTCCCGAACTATCTGAGCCTGGCAAGCCCGTATGCGTTCCTTGGCCTGAACTTCTTCAACACGATGGAGTATCAGATGCGGCTGATGGACCGGCTCTTCACCGAGGTGAAGCGGCGCGGCGCAACGACGTTCGAGGTGACCGAGGATGCCAACACCCGCTACCTCGACCGGATGACCGAGTTGCTCGGCGACTCGCTGTTCACGATCGGCAATTGCGCGAGCGCGCGCTCGTACTACTTCAACCCGGCGGGCGAGCCCACCCTGTTGCGGCCGACGTCGACGGAGACCGCGATCGCCGAGGCGTCGGAGTTTCCCCTGAGCGACTATCAGATTGCCTGATCAGAGAGGATCAGCGTTGTCTTCGAGAAGTGCGACGAAGACTGCCTTCCCGCGCGACACCCGCAGGCACATCCTCGTCAACCGCTGACCGCACCCACCTCGCGCGGCACGTCCCGAGTTCGCAGGTTCGGCAGCTAACCTTCGCAACGTGTCCCGTGTGGCTGGAGTTGCTCCTGAGGTGAGCTCGTTGTCTCGCCGTCGTCTCCTCCTCGGCCTCGTTGCTGGAGCGATGGCGATCGGAGCGCCAGGGTGTGGCGTCCGCGGCTCGGGTCGCGCGCCGCAGGCCGCCGCCGCGCTCCCGCTTCCGCCGGCCGCGCCGGCCTGGCCGGTGCTCGCGCCACCACCACCGCCAACCGCACGCGTGCTCCTTCCCGGCGGCGGGGTGCTCAGCTCACTGCCCGGCGACGGCGACCTGCTCGCGCTGACCCTCGACGACGGCGTCGACAGCGCGGTGGTGCGGGCGTACGCCCAGCTCGCGATCGACACCGGGATCCGGCTGACGATGTTCGTCACCGGGGTGTATCAATCCTGGACCGATAACCACGACCTGCTCGCACCCCTGGTGGAGTCGGGACAGATCCAGTTGGGCAACCACACCTGGGTGCATCCCGACCTGACCAAGATGACGCCAGGCCGGGTCGCCGACGAACTGCGGCACACCGACCAGTTACTGCAACAACGCCTTCGGCGTCGATGCGACGCCGTACTACCGGCCGCCGTATGGCGCGTACAACGACATGGTCACCTCGGTTGCCGCCGACCTCGGCTACACGGTGGCAACGCTGTGGGACGGAACCCTCGGGGACGACGCGATCCTCACCAAGAGCGACATCGTCGGCAACGCCGAAAAGTATTGCGTCTCACAGAATATCGTGATTGGCCACCTCAATCACCCGCCGGTGACGACCGTCTATCATGAGCTCATCGATCTCATCCATGCACGCAATCTTCGCACCGTCACACTCGGTGACGTGTTCATCAAGCCCGAGGTGACCCGACTGACGTCGGCGTACCCGTCCTGAACCCGGCGACCATGGCCCCCCTCGAACGCAGGCTCGGCACGCTGGACGCCGTCACCATCGGGCTCGGCTCGATGGTGGGCGCGGGAATCTTCGTCGCGCTGGGTCCGGCGGCAGCTGCGGCCGGAACGGGTCTGCTCGTCGGGCTGGCCGTTGCGGCCGTCGTCGCCTATTGCAACGCCACGTCGTCGGCGCGGCTGGCGGCGCTCTACCCGCAGTCCGGCGGCACCTACGTATACGGCCGGGAACGGCTCGGGCCGTTCTGGGGGTACACCGCGGGCTGGAGTTTCGTTGTCGGCAAGACGGCGTCCTGCGCTGCCATGGCGTTGACGGTCGGGGTCTACGCCTGGCCCGCCCGTGCGCACGCCGTTGCGGTCGTCGCCGTGGTTGCGCTGACGGTGGTCAACGTCGTGGGGGTGCAGAAGTCCGCGCTACTCACCCGCGTCATCGTCGCGGTGGTGCTCGCCGTGCTGGCGGTGGTCGTGATCGTGGTGCTCGGCAGCGGTGACCCAGAACCAGAACGCCTCGCGTTCGGCAGCAACGTCAGCCCCGGCGGCGTCCTGCAGGCCGCCGGGCTGTTGTTCTTCGCGTTCGCAGGCTATGCACGGATCGCCACCCTTGGCGAGGAGGTGCGCGAGCCCGCCCGCACGATTCCCCGGGCCATCCGCATCTCGCTCGGCCTTGCGCTCCTGGTGTACGGCGCGGTCGCGGTCACGGTGCTGGCCGAACTGGGCAGCACGACGCTGGCTTCGGTGACGGCCCCGCTGGCCGAGGCGGTGTCCTCGGCAGGGCATCCCGGCCTGGTACCCGTCGTGCGGGTGGGCGCGGCGGTCGCCGCGGTCGGTTCGCTGCTGGCGCTCATCCTCGGGGTGTCCCGAACCACGCTGGCCATGGCCCGCGACCGGTACCTGCCCGGCCGGTTGGCCGCGATACATCCCCGGTTCGGCAGCCCGCACCTCGCCGAGATCGCGGTCGGCGTGGTGGTGGCGGTGCTCGCCGCGGTGGTCGACGTCCGTGGCGCGATCGGCTTCTCCTCGTTCGCCGTCCTGCTGTACTACGCCATTGCCAACGCCGCGGCAATAACCCTGCCCGACAAGCTGATTCCCACGCTGGGCTTCACCGGATGCATCGTGCTGGCGTTCTCCCTGCCCGCCTCATCGGTGCTCACCGGCGCGGTGGTCGTGGTGCTCGGGGCCGCCGCGTACGCACTGCGCCGCCGACCGGAGCATCAGTCCGGAAATTAGACAGTTAAAACTGTTCAGTTTGAACTGTTCACATGGCACGAGTCAGCGAGTCGGCGGTCGCGGCGGCGCGCGACCTACGGGTGGCGTTCAGCAGGCTGCGCAGGCGTCTGCTGGAAGTGGCGACCGATGAGGACCTGACACCGTCGCAGACGGCGGTGCTGATCCGTCTCGTCAAGGACGGCCCCGCCTCGACCAGTCAACTGGCCGGAGCAGAACGCGTGCGCCCACAGTCGATGGCCACCACGCTGGCCGGGCTGGACCGGCACGGGCTGATCACCCGTGCACCGGACCCCGAGGACGGCCGCCGTCAGGTCATCACGCTCACACAGGTCGGCCGCAGTCACGCCGAACACGACCGCAAGGTGCGCGAGGAATGGTTGGTCCGTGCCATGCAGGACCGTTACACCGAACAGGAGCGCCGTGTCATCAACGAGGCATTGGCACTGCTAGAACGAACACCGATTAGCGAAGGTGGCTATTTACAATGGAATTGGGCGTTCACTTGATCCGTTCCTCGAGGGCTACACGTCGATGGGATTTCTGGCCGGCCTCACCCAGGACATGACGCTGACCATGCTGGTCACCGGGGTCACCTACCGGTATCCGGGCGTGCTGGCCAAGACCGTCACCACGCTCGACGTGCTGTCCGGAGGGCGGTCGATGTTCGGCATCGGTGCGGCCTGGTACGAGCGCAGAACACCTGGCACTCGGCGTGCCGTATCCGGTGGGAGGGACGCTGCAGATCTGCAACCAGATGTGGAGCGACGACGACGGGCCGTACGAGGGCAAGCACTATCGGCTGGCCGAGACCACTGCCAGACGATCGGCGGCCGATCCTGATCGGCGGCCGGGTGAGAAGAAGACGCTGCGGAGGTCGCGCAGCGATGGGTCTTCGACGACCCGTTCGCCGACGTCGACGACTACCTGCGCACCCTCGACCGCTTCGCCGCACTCGGCGTCGATCTGATCAACACGGGACCGCATCCCGGAAACCCGGATCCGGTGGGCTGGGTCAAGAGGCTCGGCGACGAAGTCATCCCACGGCTGGCGAGTTAGCCGGAGATGGTGTTCAGTTCCAATGCGTGATCCCTCTTACTTGGAATCAGGTCCCGTCCGATGCTCTGGTGGTCGCACCGGATGAACGGCTGAGTTGGCCGCGCACCATCGGCATCGGCGCCCAGCACGTGGTGGCGATGTTCGGTGCCACGTTCCTGGTGCCGGTGCTGACCGGATTCCCGCCCACCACCACGCTGTTGTTCTCCGGTGTGGGGACGGTGCTGTTCCTGATCATCACCGGCAACCGGCTGCCGAGCTATCTCGGGTCGAGCTTCTCGGTGATCGCGCCCGTGACGGCAGCGGTGGCCTCCAACGGAACCGGAAGTGCGCTGGGCGGTTTGGTGGCGCTCGGGCTGCTGCTGATCGTCATCGGTGCGGTCGTGCACCTGGTCGGCACGCATTGGCTCGACCTGATCCTGCCGCCGGTCGTCACCGGAGCGATCGTTGCGCTGATCGGGTTCAACCTGGCACCCGCCGCGAAGAACAACTTCGAGAAGGGCCCGTTCGTCGGCATCGTCACCCTGGTGCTCCTGGTCGTGGCGCTGGCGTTCTTCCGCGGCATCATCGGCAGGCTCGCGATCTTCCTGGCAGTCGTCCTGGGGTATCTCTTGGCGCTCGCTCTGGGGGACGTCGACACCTCGAGCATCGGGGCGGCACCGTGGATCGGCCTGCCAGACTTCCAGGCGCCGACCTTCACGTGGTCGGTGCTGCCGCTGTTCCTGCCCGCCGTGATCGCGTTGATCGCAGAGAACATCGGCCACGTCAAATCCGTCGGCCAGATGACCGGAACCGACACCGATCCAGTCATCGGACGCGCGCTGGCCGCCGACGGGGTGGCGACGACGCTGGCAGGCTTGGGCGGCGGCACGGCCACCACGACGTACGCCGAGAACATCGGCGTCATGGCCGCCACCCGGGTGTACTCCACCGCGGCGTACTGGATCGCTGCTGCCGTGGCCATCGGGTTGTCACTGTGCCCCAAGGTCGGGGCGACGATCTCCGCGATCCCGGCTGGCGTGCTGGGCGGTGCGACGATCGTGTTGTATGGACTGGTCGGCATCCTCGGCGTGCGGATCTGGCTGACCAATCACGTCGACTTCAGCCAGCCGATCAACCAGATGACCGCTGCCATTCCCTTGATCATCGGCATCGCCGACTTCACCTGGCAGGCAGGGTCTTTGACGTTCACCGGCATCGCGCTCGGTGCAATCGCCGCACTGCTCGTCTACCACGGCATGCGCCTGCTGGGCTGGCGGACGAGGACGGTGGCGGCTGAGCCAGCCGCGGCCATGTAGTCAAGGGCTCAGCGCGAGTAGAAGCCGGACGAGTTCTGCTTGGCGGTGGGTGTCGGTTTTCTCGAAGACGTGTTGCAGATGGGTGCGAACCGTCGGCAATGAGACCGACAACTCTTCTGCAATCTGCTTCACGTCCGCGCCACGCATCATGCGCAAAACGATGTCGGCTTCGGCTTTGGTGAGGTGGTAGAGACGCCGCAACAGCGCCGCAGTTGGTTCGGCTTCGTCCTCTGGATCGATGATCAGCACCAAGGCCATTGCGTGCCTGGGTGACTCACCGGTGTCACGGCAGTGCGACGGCAGTACGTGAACGACGTAGGGTCGCTTACCCGATGGCCGAGCACAGATGAGCGACCGGCCCATCCGAACAGTGGAGCGTCCGCTGTCAACGGCATTGTCTATGGCGCGATGCAGTTCTCGTTCGGTGTGCGCGTTGGTCGCAGCGAAGTGTCCTGACCGCATGCAGATGCCGTCTTCGGCGCGGAAGATTTGTTCGGCGCCCGAATTCAGGTCCATCACCCGGTGGTCGCTCCCGACGACGATGACTCCATGCCGCACGACTTCCAGCGCCCCTGCCAACTCAATGGTGGTGTTTGCCAATGCCGCCAATTTGTCCTGCGTACGCAAGGCCTGCTGAAGATGCACGACCAAGCCGCTCACCAGCTTCACGCGCTCAGGCGAATCGAACGGCTCGGTGCGGCGCGGGGCCGCCAAGATGAAACACGTGGGTTTCGAGCTGCCGGTGAGCCGGACGAATAATCCGTCGTCGATGTCGAGCGGGCGCAGCCAGTCTTCGTAGAACTCCGACCTTCGAACGAGGGGCATCAACTCCGTTCCGGTGCGCACCGCGCCGACCGGACCCCGCTCAACGGCCTGGAGCACATGATCGAGCTGGTAGTAGTACTCGGCGTAGCTCTGGGCGGCTCGGGCAGGGATGGTCGAGTTGTCGATGGACCAGGCCGCGCCGTGTGCCATCAACAACCCGCCGCCCGTTCCACCTAACACGCGGTGAATCTCACGCAGGGCCAGCCCCCAATGCTGCGGCGCGACCGCCGCAGCATAGACACCAGATACTAGGCGCGAAAAGTCCTGAACCGTGACCACCGTCGGGTCCTCGATTCAGCGGCTGGTATTCGCATCGGACCTCCTCTGCTGTGAGTCCTCTATGGAGAGTATCCGGATCTCATCCATATGCATGAGGTATCGGGCGCCTCGTGGTGCTTGTCTTCAGGAGGCGTTCGAAGTCATGGCTGCGGCGCCGAACACCAGTCGTCGGGAGGAGTATCCACGAGATGTTGCACTGGCTAACCAATCTCACAGCAGGTGTCGGGCCGGCGACATCCTCGGTGGGCTCCAAGCCGCACACCTCCACCCCCGTTCTCATCACCGAACGGGAAGTCGTGTTCACCACCGCCGCAACGGCACTGCTACCGCATGCAACGACTCACCGTTACTGGCGTGCCACACGATTGGTTGCGGCGTTCGGCCACATCCACATTGGGCTGCCAGGCCCGCGGCCGCACTATCCGCGGCGTGAGGCCAGCTATTTCGAGAGCGCGCGGATGTCTCGGCAGATGGACCACCTATGACGGGGCTGAATCGTAAAGGGTTACACACGAAGGGAGTTGACGAATGTCGGAGCAGACCGATCAGAACATCGAGCACGTCAAGAAGGGGTACGAAGCCTTCGCCGCTGGCGACGTCGAAACGCTGATGAGCTTGTTCGACGACAACATCGAATGGATCCAGCCGGGCGATAGCGCGGTCAGCGGTACCTATCACGGCAAAGGCGAACTCGGCGACCTGCTCAGCCGGTTGGCCGAGAAGCCGCCGACGATCACGCCCCGCCGTTTCCTGGCCGACGGTGACATGGTGGTCGTGCTCAGCGACACGACTGCCGGCGGAGAAACAGCTCAAGACGCCGAGGTGTACACCCTCCGCGACGGCAAGACGGTACGGGCGGAGCTGTATGGAGACACGGCGATGATGGAACGCGTATACGGCAAGAAGCAGGTGGCGGCGGGGTAGTACGGGCCGAACTCGAAGGCCTCAGAAGGGTGGTGGGTCTGAGTCTTGTGCGGTGGTGAAGGTGTCGTTGTATTCGATGTGTTCGTCGGGGATGAATCGTGGTGGTGGGGGGTTGGTGTGGTGTTGGTGGTTGGCGCGGCGTTCGGCCAGGATCGCCGCGGTGCGTTGTTGGGTGCGGGTGCGGGTGCGCCGGGGCATCATCGCGGTCTTGTCGGCGGCGCGGTCATCGGCGACGATGCCCACGGTGAGGGGTCCGGTCGGGGCGCACAGGGCAGGGAAGATCAGGGTGCTGCCGGGGTGGGTGACGTACTTCTGGCCGGTCGGGCTGGTCCAGATCAGGGTGCCGTCGCGGAGTTGTTCGTCGCGCCAGCCCCAGAACGTCTTGAGCAGGTGATGGGTGCGGCACTTGCACGACAGGTTCGAGGCGTGGGTGGGCCCGCCCTCGGCGTGCGGGATGACGTGGTCGAGGTCGCAGTCGCTGGCCGGTACGTCGCAGTTCGGGAAGCGGCAGGTCAGGTCGCGGTGGCGGACGAAGTCGGCCAACGCCTTCGACGGCCGGTAGCCCGCTTCGGCGGGCGCGTCGCCGGGATGGATCAACGGTTGCAGCCTCGCGGTCTGGGCCAGTTCGGTGATCAGCTCGGCCGGGATGAGCCCCTCGTAGCCGATCATCGCCGCCGGGGTGTCCCCGGTCCCCTCGACGGTGGACTGCTCGGCGATCACGTGGATGATCACCGCGCTGGCCGTGTTGCCACCGGCGGGGCAGTCCGGGCGTGCGCAGCGGCAGCCCAACCGGTCCGCCCCGGCGGCCAGCGCACCGAGACCGTCGGCGCGGCGCTGGGCGATCGAGCGCGGATCGTCCGGGCACACGGTGTGGGCCAGGGCGGTCAACCGGTCGGCCACGGCATGCCCGTCGGGGGCGTACACGGTGGCCACGATCTCGGCCAACCCGTTGCCCACGTCCCCGACCAGGACTTCGCGTTCGGCGAGCCGGTCGGTGCGGGCACGGACCGCGTCCCGGTCGGCGCGGGCGATGATCTGATCGATCCGGGCGGCCAGTTGACTGCGGTTCATCACCCCCCAGCGGGGGGCCTTCACGGCCAGTTGCGCGTCCACGGTGGCCCGGCGGTCGTCGTCGGTGATCAGCCCGGTGCGAAACACCGCCGCCCGAAACGTGGCCTCGTCGATGTCCCCGGCGCAGAACACCCGCCCCAGCGCCGGCAGTTGGATGCGTAGGGCGTGGGCGTAGCGCACGTGGCTGGCGGCCAGTCCGCGGCTGATGCCCAACCCCGCCGACACCTCGATGGTCGCCGCGTCCACCGCGTCGAGGGTCCAGTCCTCGCTGGCCCCGCCGTCCTGGGTCAACCGCAACGCCACCAACTCCCCGATCGCCACCAACCGCGCCGCGGCCGCACACGCCTCCGCCCGCGCCGCCGAACACATCCGCTGCAGCAGCAGCGCCGCGGGATCGGAACCAGTGTCGAACACGTGTTCGAGTATGCCACCGGGGTACGACATCGAACGTGTCCGACATCGAACGGCGCTACGCGGCGACCTGTCTGTTCCAACTTTCGTACACGGCTGGCAATCCCCTTGGTCCTGGCACCATGGCGTCATGTTCTCTCGCCACGCACTGGCAAGGAGGCCTTCGGCCAGACTCGCCGACGGTCTCGTCACCCACATCGAGCGCAGTGATCACGTGGATGTGGAACTCGCACAGCGCCAATGGGACGGCTACGTCGCGGCGTTGCACGATGCCGGCTGGACCGTGCACGAGGTGCCTCCGGCGCCAGGGTGCCCCGACTCCGTGTTCGTCGAAGACACCATGGTTGTCTACGGCGACCTCGCGGTCATCGGCCGACCGGGAGCCGACGAGCGCCGGCAGGAGGTCGTCGCGGCCGAGGACGCCGTGCGCGCTCAGGGGTACCGCATCGCGCGGATCGAGACACCGGGAACCCTCGACGGCGGGGACGTATTGAAGCACGACGGCACCGTCTGGGTCGGGTTGAGCGGGCGCACCAACGCGGAGGGTATTGCGCAACTGCAGGCTCACCTACGACCATTCGGCGCCACCGTGGTGGGCGTGCCGTTGACGAAGGCGCTGCACTTGAAGTCCGCGGTCACCGCGCTTCCCGACGGGACGATCGTCGGATACGAACCCGTCGTCGACGATCCAGGCGTCTGGCGCGGGCGCTTCCTCCCGGTTCCCGAGAGGCCAGGTGCGCACGTCGTACTCCTGGAGGACGACGTGCTGCTGATGTCCTCGGCAGCTCCCAGGACGGCCGCAATCCTCGAACACCGCGGCTACCGAGTCTGCAGCGTGGACATCTCCGAATTCGAGAAGCTCGAGGGCTCTGTCACCTGCCTGTCCGTCCGCCTGCGCGCCAGGCCGGGTGCCTAGGCGCCCTCCAGCACCGCCGATGGTCCGCGGTTCATCAGCTGCCTGGCGACGATGATCCGCTGGATCTCGCTGGCGCCTTCCCAGATCCGCTCGACGCGCAGCTCGCGGTACATCCGCTCGGCGACGTTCTCCCGCATGTAGCCGCGCCCGCCGAAGATCTGCACGGCGCGGTCGGCCACCCGGCCCGCCATCTCAGAGCAGTACAGCTTCGCCATGGACGCCTGCGCGTGCAGGGTCTTGCGGTCGGCGCCCTCGTCGATCGAGCGAGCCACTTCGTAGAGCATGGTGCGGGCGGCGAACAGCTCGGTGGCACTGTCCGCGAGCATGCCCGCCACCAGTTGATGCTCGCCGAGCGGCTTGCCGTCGACCAGGCGCTCCTTGGCGAACGCCGTAGCCTCGTCGACCAGACGTTGCGCGGCACCGACGCACCTGGCGGCCACCATCACCCGTTCGAACCGGAACCAGTCCTGCGTGAAGGTCATGCCCTCACCCTCCGCGCCGACCAAATTCTCCACCGGCACCCGCACGCCGTTGAACGCGACGATCGGATGCTCGTCGGCGATGTGGTGCGAATAATGCGGCGTGCGAACCACTTCCACGCCGGGCCATGGCAGGTCCACGACGAGGAGGACGTGCTCGCCCTCGTACTCGCCTCCGACCAGCACGGCCTGCACGAAGCAGTAGTCGGCGAGGTTGTACGACGTGACGTGCCACTTGACACCGTCGATCACGTACTCGTCACCCTCGCGCCTTGCGGTGGCCCGAAGCGCCGATACGTCCGAGCCGGCGAACTCCTCGGTGATGGCATACGCCTCGTGCTTCTCGCCCCGCACGGCGGGCAACAGCCAGCGCTCACGCTGATAATCGGTGGCAACGTCGACCCACCACTGCGGAGGGGTGGCCATCGCCCAGGCCAGCCCGTTGGTGGCCCTGCCGCACTGCTCCTGCACCAGCACCTGCTGCAACGCCGTGCAGCCCGGGCCGCCGACCGACGTCGGCATGTTGGTGCCGTACAGACCCAATTCCATTGCCCGGGCGTGATGTTCGGCAATGACCTCCTTGGCCAGCACGCCGCCTGCCATTTCGGCCTCGACCTCGAACGGGATCACCGAGTCGACGAATCCGCGCGCCGCCTCCCGGATACGCCGATCGTCCGCCGACAGTCCGTACATCCGGGCACCCCAATCCTCGCCGACCTCTTGACTGAGCGTTCAGTCTATGTCACGGTCTCGTACTATGACCAGTTCCTCCCATGCCGATGTGGTGGTGGTCGGCGGTGGGACGGTCGGCGCGTGGACCGCCGTCCTGCTCGCCGAAAGCGGCGTCGAGAACGTCGTTCTGCATCGAAGCGGCAACCCTCGGCGACGGGGCAAGCAGCCGTGCCGCGGGCATGGTGCGCGCGCAGGGCGGCACCGAGACCGCGATCCGACTGGGTCTGCAATCCCAGGACTTCTACCTCACCAGCGGTGATCGGTTCCCACTCGACTGCGGCTTCGTCGCGCAGGGTTATCTGATGCCGAGCTTCACACCGGCCGAAGTGCAGCAGGCGCATGACCGCATCGCTCTGCAGCGCAGCCTCGGCCTCGATGTCGAGTGGTGGAGCAGCGACGACATCGACGCGCGTCACACCGGTTTGGCGCCTGGCGTCACGATGGGCGCCTCGTACGCGCCGGGCGACGGCTACATCGACGCACCACGAAACGTGCTGGCGTACACCGCCGCGCTCACCGCGCACCGCGTCGACGTCCGCGAGCGGTGCGCCTTCACCGGGCTGCGCACCAACGGCGGCCGCGTCATCGGAATCGATACCTCCGCCGGCCCGATCGACACCGACCGGGTCGTGCTGACCGGCGGCCCGAAGCTGGGCAAGGTCGGCTCGACGGCAGGCGCGCGCATCCCGGCGGGCGGCACCCGCCACCAGGTCGTGGTCACCGCCGCGCCCGCCGATCTCGACATCCACGACGTGCCGATGGCGTTCGACGTGACATCCGGAATCTACTGGCGGCCAGGCGAAGCCGGTGGGGTGCTGTGGGGTATGAGCAACCCCGAGGAACCGCCGGGCACGGCCGTCGACTTCGACACGGAGTACTACCTCAAGGCACGCGATCGGATCGAGCACCTGTTCCCCGCCATCGCAGGGCCTCGGACTGCGCCGGTCGTGGGCCGCGACCATCGACTACACCCCGGACCACCTGCCGATCCTCGGAACGTTGCTCACCGACGACGGACCGGTCGAGGGCACGGTGGTGGCCAGCGCCGCGGGGCACGGCATGATGTGGGGCCCTGCCGTGGCGCAGGTGGCCGCAGACCTCGACCACGACGGGCCGCTGCGACTGGCTCGACCTCACCGACCTCGGGCTCGACCGCTTCGACGCCGACGGCAACAGTCGTGTTGCACCCGAACCGATTTCGCTCCCATTCCCCGGGAACGTCACCAACGAGAGGATCCAGTCGTGACCCAAGCCGTACTCACCCCGATCATCGCAGGCGCCGCCGAAGCCGAGCTGGAGGACTGGGGCCCGCTGGAGGAGGCGACCGGTCCGGAGATGGCCACCCACGGTGTCGAACTCTGGGCGGAGGGTGGGTCGTCGGCAGGAATCTGGCAGTGCGCGCCCGGCCCGTCGCGCTGGACTCTGGAGACCAACGAGGTCATCTACCTCGTCGCGGGCCGGATGACCGTCACACCCGAGGGCGGCGAGTCCGCCCAGATCGCGGCAGGCGACATGGCGGTGTTCCCCAAGGGCTGGACCGGCACCTGGGACATCCACGAAACGGTCAGGAAGGTCTACTCGATCTTCTGAGTCGGGCTCGACGTCCTGACTCAGCTCAGCCCGGTGACGGACCGCCGTCGGCGCGAGATCGCGTCAACGCTGGCCGCCAGCAGCAGAACTCCGCCGGTGACCAGGAAGTTGATGTAGGACGACTGATTCAGCAGGCCGAGGCCATTGGCGATGGTGGCGACCACCACGCCGCCGATCACCGCGTCGAGTGCGCGGCCCTTGCCGCCGAAGAGGCTGGTGCCGCCGATCACCGCGGCGCCGACCGCATACAGCAGGACATTGCCTGCGCCCGATGATGCGGAAACCTTGCCGCCGTAGGACGCCGCGATGATCCCGCTCAGCGCGGCGAGCGCCGAACACACGACGAACACCGAAATCCGGATCCGGTCGACGTTGATGCCTGCGCGCCGCGCCGCCTCCGCGTTGCCACCGACGGCGTAGACGTGCCGGCCGTACGGGGTGCGTGTCAGCACGAACGTCAACGCGATGAGCAGCACCCCGACCATCGGCAAGACGTAGGGGATGCCGCGGATCTGTACGTTGGGGTTGACGCTACGGTTGAGGCTGAGCAGGTAGGTGACGCCGAGGGTCACGGCGGTGACGACGAGGATGCGGGCGGCGACGACGCCCAGCGGCGCATGGTGCAAACCGGCCGCGACCTTGCTGCGGTGCCGGTAGAGCTCCATGCCGGCGTAGCCGACGACGACCAGCAGTGCACAGGTCCAGCCCACAGTGACGGGCAGGTTGTCGATGGTGATGCCACGGATCACCGGATCGCCCACTCGGACCGACCCGCCCTCACCGATGAGCTTGAGCGTGACGCCTTGCAGCCCAAGGAAGAACGCGAGCGTGACGACGAACGACGGTATGCCCAGCTTGGCTCGTAGCAGTCCGATCGCCAGGCCGATCAGCGCTCCGCAGAGCACACCGGCCAGCACCGCGGCCCACCACGGCCAGCCGTGATTGGTGATGACCAACGCCATCGCACAGGCAGACACCCCGCCGGCCACCCCGGCGGACAAATCGATGTCGCCGAGCAACAGGACGAAGACCAGTCCCATCGCGAGCACGCAGATCGAACCGGCCTGGGTCACCAGGTTGGCCAGGTTGAGCGCGGACAGGAACCGCTCGTTGGCCAGCCCGAACACGATGAAGAGGACGACGAGACCGAGTACGGCGGGCAGCGACCCCATGTCGCCGCCGCGTACCCGTTGGAGGTAGCTTGCCGCGGCGTCGCGGAACGACTCGTCGGAGCGGGTTTCGGCCGCAGAGTCCGCATCGGCGACGTCGGGTTTGACGGTGGTCATTTCGCGATCCTTCACATCGACTGGGCTGCCTCGGCCGGCGCCAGGCCGAGGTTGCCGGACCGACCGGCGGTGATCAGCTCGACCACCTGGCTGTGGGTGACCTCGGACGCCTTGACCTCGGCCGCGACCCGACCGAGGTACAGCGCGCAGATGCGGTCGGCGACCTCGAACACATCGTTCATGTTGTGCGAGATCAGGACCACGCCAAGACCTTGATCGGCCAACCGACGCACCAGGTCGATGACCTGCCGGGTCTGCGCCACACCCAGTGCCGCCGTTGGCTCGTCGAGCAGCACCACCCTCGAGTTCCACAGCACGCACTTGGCGATCGCGACGCTTTGCCGCTGGCCGCCGGACAGGCTCGACACGGATTGGCGGACGGACTTCACCGTCCGCACCGACAGCGACGCCAGGGCCTCCCTGGTCAGCGTCTCCATCTTGGCTTCGTCGAGCACACCGCGGTGTCTGAGCTCGCGGCCGAGGAACATGTTGGAGACGACGTCGAGGTTGTCGCACAGGGCGAGATCCTGGTAGACGACCTCGACACCAAGAGCCGCAACGTCGTTGGGCCCGTGCACCGAGACCGGCTTGCCCTCGAACAGGTAGGTGCCGCTGTCGATCGGATGGATCCCGGCGATCGCCTTCACCAGCGTCGACTTACCCGCGCCGTTGTCACCGACCAACGCGGTCACCTCGCCGGGATAGACCTGGAAGTCGACGTCGTGCAGAACGTGCGCGACACCGAAACTCTTGTTGACTCCTTGGAGTTCGAGGATGGGCGCGATCTTCGGGATCACCTCGGCGGTCATCGGTCCATCAGAGCCCCGCCGCCGTGCACATCGCCGCGAACTTTCCTGAACACACCTCGTCCTTCGACTGGCCGCCGTCGCTGAAGACCACGTCGATGTTGTCCTTGGTGATCGACTTCGGGGTCAGCAGCACCGAGGGAACGTCCCGGTTGCCCTTGTCATCGCGTGAGGTGCTGTCAGTGCTGACGGACTCCCCCTTCGCGAGCGCGATCGCTGCCTTGGCGAGTGCGCCGGCTTCTTCTTTCGCAGACTTGTAGACGGACATGCACTGCGTTCCGGCGAGAATGTTCTGCAGACCCTCGACGGTGGCATCCTGACCGGTGACCGGCACCTGCCCGGCGCGCTGGTTCTTCTCAAGGATCGAGATGACCGATCCGGCCAACCCGTCGTTCGCCGCGTAGACACCGTCGATCTTGCCGTTGGCCGCGGTGTACATCTGCTCGAAGATGGTGACCGCCTTGTCGTTGTCCCAATCAGGAACCGCCTGCTCACCGACGACCGTGATGCTCGGGGTCTTGTCTATCGCCGAGTGTGCGCCGGTGGTGAACAGGGTGGCGTTGTTGTCGGTGGGAGAACCGTTGAGGAACACCACGTTCGATGGCTTCCCGGCCAGACAGTCGACAAGGCCCTGGCCCTGAAGCTGCCCGACCTTGGTGTTGTCGAACGAGATGTAGACATCGGCTCCACCACCGAGGGTGAGTCGGTCGTAGTCGATGGTCTTGACGCCCTGACTTGCGGCCTTCTGCTGAATGGCGGCGCCGCTGTCGGAGTCGAGGTTCACGATGGCCAGCACCGTGACGCCGTCGGCGATCATGCCGTCGGCGATGGTCGCCATGTTGTCGGCCGAACCCTCGGCGTTCTGGATCGTGTACGGCACGCCCGCGGCTTTGAAGGCTTCCTCCAGCGCGGGCCGGTCCTTGGACTCCCATCGGACCGACGACTTGGTGTCGGGCAGGATCACCCCGATCTTGCCCTTCGCCTGGTCACCACCGCTAGCAGCGCTGCCACTGCTGCCACCACTGCCCGAGCTGCTGCCGTCGCTACTGCACCCGGACACCGCCAGCCCCGCTCCGACGATCACGGCGAACGCCAGACATCCCAGTCGCTTCATGGAGACCGCTCCCAATCCTTGATTTGTTGTTGCCGACAACATATAGCGTGACGCACATCACGTCTAGGGGCTTTGCCCCGTCAAGATCAGCGCGCGCCCATCAGGTGCTCGAGGGCCAGTTGGTTCAGCCGCACGAAGCCGAATCCCTTTGCACCGAAATAGGATTCGGCGTCGAAATCCTCGTACGCGGCGCGATCGGCCAGCAGGTCGCGATAGGTCTCACCTGGGCCGAGGGTGGGACGCCGCAGCTCGTCGACCCGTGCGGCCGCCATCGCCTCGACAACCTCGGGGTCGGCACGGAACGCCGCGGCACGCTGCTTGAGCAGCAGGTACATCCGCATGTTCGCCGCGGCCGAGACCCACACGCCCGCACCGTCTTCGGTACGGCTGGGCTTGTAGTCGAAATGACGGGGCCCGGTGTAGCTGGGCCCGCCATCGATGCCACCGTTCTCGAGCAGGTCGACGAGCGCGAACGCATTGGCGAGGTCCCCGTGACCGAACACCAGGTCCTGGTCGAACTTGATGCCACGCTGACCGTTGAGGTCGATGTGGAACAGCTTCCCGCTGTACAGCGCCTGGCTGATGCCGTGCACGAAGTTCAGGCCGGCCATCTGCTCGTGCCCGGTCTCCGGGTTGACGCCGACGAGCTCGGGATGGGCAAGCGTCTCGATGAACGCCAGCGCGTGGCCGACGGTCGGCAGCAGGATGTCGCCGCGCGGTTCGTTGGGCTTCGGCTCGATCGCGAAGCGCAGCGGATAGCCGTTGTCGGTGACGTACTCGCAGAGCAGGTCGAGGGCCTCACGGTAACGCTCGAAGGCGGCCAGCACATCCTTGGCGCTGTCGTACTCGCTGCCCTCACGGCCACCCCACAGGACGAACGTCTGCGCGCCGAGTTCGGCGGCCAGATCGACGTTGCGCAACACCTTGCGCAGCGCGAAGCGGCGAACACCCCGATCATTGCTGGTGAATCCACCGTCCTTGAACACGGGCTGGGTGAACAGGTTCGTCGTCACCATCGGCACGACCATGCCGGTGGCTTCCAAGGCCGCCGAGAGCCTGCCGATCGCACGCCGCCGTTGCTCGTCGGTGGAGCCGAACGGGAACAGGTCGTCATCGTGGAAGGTCAGACCGTGTGCGCCGAGAACGGCCAGCCGCTCGACGGCCTCGACCACGTCGACCTCGGGACGGGTCGCCACGCCGAACGGGTCCGCGGCGGTCCACCCCACGGTCCACAGACCGAAGGAGAAGTTGTCCGACGGTTGCGGCACCAGGCCGTCGGCGGCCGCGATGGGGGACTCAAGAACGGACATCTCCGACTCCTCGATTCGATCCTTTTGTTCAGAGTGCGAACATATGATGTGTCCCACGCCACTGTCAATGGTTTGATACGAACCCAAGGCCCGCGAAGGGATGGAGCGCCATGGATCGCAGCGCCAGGATCGGCACCAGCACCGACGACGTCCGCCGGCGCAACCTCTCCGTCGTGCTGGTGCTCGTTCATCGCCACCGCTGCATGAGCCGTGCGGAGCTGACCCGACGCACCGGGCTGTCACGATCGACGGTCAAGGACCTCGTCGAGGAGTTGGTCGAACATGGCCTGGTCGACGAGGCGCAGCCCGCGACATCCACCCAGGTAGGCAGGCCGAGCCCGGTGGTCCGGCCACGAAGCCGGACGCTGGCCATTGCGGTCAACCCCGAAGTCGACTCCATCACAATAGGGTTGGTGAGCCTCGGTGGTCTGGTTCTCGAGGTGACGAGGCGCACCACCACCGGCGTCCCCACTGCGGAGCAGGCCGTAACCCTTGCCACCGAGACGATTCGGCAGATGCGGCGGCAACTGGGACCCGACCGTGGCGTCACCGCAATCGGCATCGCCGTTCCCGGCCTGGTGCACGCGGCCGGTTCCATGGTCCGGCTGGCGCCCCACTTGGACTGGCATGATGCCCAACTCGGCCAAATGCTCAGTGCAGCAACTGACCTCCCGGTGTTCGCGGCCAACGACGCCAACCTCGGCGCGGTCGCCGAACACCTCTTCGGGCGTCATGTGAGCGCGGAGCACATGATCTACGTCAACGGCGGCGCGGGTGGCATCGGAGCCGGCGTGGTGGTCGCGGGCGAGCTCCTCGACGGTGCGGCCGGTTATGCCGGTGAGCTCGGCCATACCTATGTGGGCGGCACGGGCACCTGTCATTGTGGCAGCATCGGCTGTCTCGAGACGGAGGTGAGCCAATCCCAGACTTACGACACCGACTCCAGTGTGGTGGTGAGAACCGTTGAGCGCCAGGCGCAATACCTTGGCATCGCTCTCGGCAACGCGGTCAACATGCTGAATCCCGGCCTGATCGTGCTCGGCGGCTTTCTTCGCGTCTTTCCCTCGCTGGCAGCCAACGCGCTCAATGACGCCGTCGCACGACACAGCCTGCGTGCACCCCGCGACCTGGTGCGGATCGTGCCTGCCAGCCTGGGGTCGGAGACGCTGATGATCGGTGCTGCCGAGTTGGCGTTCGCGCCGCTACTCGCCGACCCTGCCGCGCACTACCAGTAGGGCGTCCACGGCGACCACACCGTCCGCGGAAACGATCACCGGATTCGCCTCGACGGCGTCGAGCGCATCGCCGAGTTCGGTTGCCAGCGTGGAGAATGCGACCACTACGTGGACCAGCGCGGTCATGTCGACCGCTGCGGCACCGCGCCAGCCCGCCAGCAGCGCCCTGATCCGCATCCCGTCGAGGACTCGACGCGCTCCGGCCCGGGACAGCGGGGGAAGGCTTACCGCCCGGTCGTCGAGCAGCTCGACCAACGTGCCCCCGGCCGCGACTACCAGCAGCGGGCCGAACGCCGGGTCACGGACCACGCCGATGGAGATCTCGACACCGTCGGCGATCATCGGCTGCACGGTGACGACGGGCCCAAGCCGGTGCGCCATCGCCGCGTACTCCGCCGCCAACGCCTCGGGATCGGCGATTCCGAGCACGACACCGCCGACGTCACTCTTGTGCTCGGCGCCAAGCGTCTTCATCGCGACGGGGTAACCGATCTCGCTACCGGCCAGCATGGCCTCCTCGAGCGATCCGGCGACCAGCGGCCGGGCGACTGGTACGCCGTAGTCGGCCAGTAGGTCGAATGCCATCTCGGGAGCCCAGTCGCCAAGTCTCTGCAGCCAGCGCTCCCGTCGGTCCCGATCGACGTCGGGTGAGCGACCCGTCGAGAGGCAATGGCCACGCCGCCAGGTGCCCGAGCGCCGCAAGCCCGCTGCTAGCGCCCTCCAGTACCGCAATGCCGTTGTGGCGCAGCCGCTCCGCAGTGGAGCGATCGATCGCCGATGGCATCGACGCCAACACGGCAAGAGGGGCGTCCGTATCGGCTGCGACGTCGAGCACCGCGTCGACATACGAGGTGTCACCGTCGAACTCGGTAACCAGGTCGACCGCCAGGGCCGTGACTGCCACCGCGGGATCGTCGGCGATCACGCGCAGGCAGGCGCGGAACAGGCCGCGGGTATCGGCGCCGGTACCCCACACGTCCAGCGGATTCGTCGCGATCAGCCCGTCATCGAGCAGTTCCTCGATGGAATGCACCGTGCGGTCGGACAACGTCGCGAACTCCACTCCCAACGCGTGCGCCACGTCGGCGGTCAGGGCACGCTCCGCTCCCGAGTCGTGCACCGTCGCGATGCCCGACGCGGTGCGGTCTGGCCCGCCGACCGGTGGAGAACAGTTCGATGGTGTCGCTGAGCTCGGCGAGATCGCGCACCCGGATGGCGCCAACGGCGTCGCAGAAGGCATGCCAGCCGGCGTCCTCACCGGCCAGTGCCCCTGAGTGCGCGGCGACCATGGCGCGGCCCGTCGGCGACCCACCGACCGGCAGGATCACCACCGGCACCCCGGCTTCGGCGGCACGGCCCAGCACCCGCCGCAGCCGGGGTGCGGCGCGTGGCGTCTCCATCAGCAGGGCCACCACGGTGGTGCCGGGGTCATCGAGGGCGTACTCGACGTAATCGGCGGTGTCAGTGACGAGTTCCTGCCCCGACGACACCGCAAGCCGGTACCCGAAACCGCGCCGGGAGCGCAACAGGGTGGAGAACGCCGAGCCGGAATGGGTGACGAGGGTGACGCCACCCACTGGCAGAGGGTCCGGCTCCAGGTAGCCCAACGCGCGCACGCCGAGCACGTTGTTGACGAAGCCCATGCAGCCTGCGCCGCACAATGCCATGCCACCCGCCGTCGCCACGGCGGCGACCTTGTCGCGCAGTCCATGCGCCGAGCCGAACAGCACCGCTGACCGGGCTCCCGCCTCGGCCGCCGCCTCGAGCTGGTCGATCAACGCGGTGTCCGGCACGCCGAGCAGCGCCAGGTCGACCGGCTCGTCGAGCTCGGCCAGCGAAGGGACACAGGGCAGTTCACCGATCCGGTCGTATCGTGGATTGACCAGATGCATGCGCGGCGAGCTGCGTCGAGCCTCGATCACCATCCGCTCGCCGAAGCTGCCGGGCCTGGCGCTGGCACCGACCACCGCCACCGAACGGGCGCCGAGCATGGCGGCGACGGCAGACCGGCGCGGTTCTGCTCATCCGCCACATGGTCTTCGCGCAGGCGCTCATCCGCCACATGGTCTTCGCGCAGGCGCTCATCCGCCATCGGTTACGACCGGCGGCCCAGCACACCGAGCACGCGGCGGCCTGCCTTCTTCTTGTCTGCCAGTGCGGCGTTCGCGGCCTGCCAACCCGGGATGCCGCACACGCCGCCACCGGCGTGGGTGGCCGAGCTGCCGTTGTACAGGCCTGCGATCGGGGTGCGGTAGTCGGCGAAGCCGGGCGCGGGCCGCATGTGGAACAGCTGTTCCAGCGACAGTTCGCCGTGGAAGATGTTGCCGCCGATCAGTCCGTACTCGACCTCCATCTCGTGCGGTCCGACGACGTCGCGATGCGTGATCGAGGCCTTGAAGCCCGGCGCGACCTGGTCGTAGGTGTCGATCACCCGGTCCGCGTATGCGTCGAGTTCCTCGGTGTGCGGTGCATCCGCCCACTCGGCGGGAACCCACTGGGTGAACAACGACATGATGTGCGTGCCATCGGGATTCAGTGTCTTGTCCAAGGTCGTTGGGATGACCCCGTCGCTGAACGGCAGCGTAGCGGGCTTGCCCACGCGGGCCTCCTGGAAGGCTGCCTCGAGGTATTCCATCGACGGCGCCATCTCGATCGAGCCGGTGAGGTGTTCGGCCATTCCGGAACTCGGGTTGGCGGTGAAGCTGGGCAGCTCGGACAGCGCGACGTTGACCTTCACCACGCCGCTGCGCGTCTTCCAGTGCTCGATGTCGCCGACGAAGTCGTCGGGGAGTTCATTGCGCGAAAGGTGGTCGAGGAAGGCGATCTTCGGGTGCAACGTGGTGACGACCACCGGGCGCCGTGATCTCTTCGCCATTCTCGAGGACGACTCCGTGGACCCGACCACCGCGCGTCAGCACGCGGGAAACCTTGGCGTTGGTGCGGATCTCGGCGCCGAAGCTGCGTGCGGAGCGCGCGATGGACTCCGACACGCCACCCATGCCACCCTCGGGGTATCCCCAGCTGCCGAGCTGGCCGTCTCCGACGTCGCCGATCGAGTGGTGGGCCATCACGTAGGCGGTGCCGGGTTCGCACGGTCCTGCCCAGGTGCCGATGATGCCGTTGACCGCCATCAGACCCTTGACTTGCGGCGATTCGAACCAGTCGTCGAGCAGGTCGGCGATGCTCATGGTCAGCAGCCGCGTGATGTCCGCGGTCAGGCGTGGAGTGATGCTGCTGCGCAGCGGCCAGGCCAGCTTGGCCAGGTCGAGGAGATCCGACGGCCGCTTCGAGCCGATGTTCGGCGGCACCTGGGTCAGCAGCGGGCCCATGACCTCGGCGATGCCCTCGATCCAGGCGTGGTACTCCGGCAACGCGTCGGCGTCCTTCTTGGAGAACTTGGCCAGCTGCTCGTGGGTGCGCTTGGGGTCGTCCTCGTAGATGATCAGCGAGCCGCCCTCGGGAAATGCCTGGTACGACGGCCCCATCGGGTGCACCTTGTATCCGTGCCGCTCCAGATCGAGCTCCCGCACGATCGTCGGCGGCATCAGACTCATCACGTACGACAGCCGGGTGACGCGCAGATGCGGGGCGTCCTGCCATGGCGCCTCGGTGGTGGCCGCACCACCAACTGAACCGCGCGATTCCAGCACCAACGTCTTGGCGCCCGAGCGGGCCAGATACGCCGCGGACACCAGCCCGTTGTGGCCGCCGCCGATCACGATCGCGTCATACGCATTCGACATGAGGGACCTCTTCCGTCGGGGGTCGTCGACTCATCCTGACTGACTGTTCAATCTAATCAAGTGTTAGGCTACAGACAAGTAGCAGAGCTGCCACTTCACGAGGAGAACCGCAAGGACATGGCCGAGCCCGCGCCCGCGACCGAGAACAACGAGGCCCGCCGGATCGAGATGTTGCGCGCTGCAGCCGAGCTGATCTGCGAGCGGGGCTTCGGGGACACCCGCATCGCCGACGTGGCGAAGCGCGCTGGGGTGAGCTCGGCGCTGGTCATCTACTACTTCGGCACCAGGGACCGGCTGCTGGTCGACGCGCTGCGGTTCTCGGAGGAGTCGTTCTACGAAGCCGCGGAGAAGATGCTCGCCGAGGTCACATCGCTGCGCGAGCGGCTCTCGCTGTTGATCAAGTGGACCTGTGTTCCCGAGGCGGACAACGAGATTCCCGGCGCATGGGGACTGTGGTTCGACCTGTGGGCACAGGCCTTCCGGCACGACGAGGTGCGGGCGGGCAGGGTCGAACTGGACGCCCGCTGGCGCCGGATGATCGTCGACGCCATCAAGTCTGCCGCGGCGTCGGACGAACTCGACGTCGAGGTCGACGCCCGGCTGTTCGCGCTGGAGTTCAGCGCACTGCTCGACGGCCTCTCCATCCAGGTGGCCCTCGACGATCCCGAAGTCGACTCGGACCTGGCCTACCAGCTCGCGATGCGGTTCGCCGAACGCGAGCTCAACCTGCCGCCCGTGGAGAAGCCGCGCGCGGCCAAGAAGCCGGCTAGAGCGAAGAAGGGCTGAGCGCTTCGGCCTCCTCGGCCACCGGGTCGGAGATCGGCTTGGCACTGCTGCGGTGCAGCACCCTGCACGGCGTCATGGGTGCACACACACGTCACTGCCGCCCCCGGCCGATGGGTCACCGATGCGGGGCCCTGACATGTTGGGCACCTCGACGATCAACCTGGACGGGGCGCCGACGTCGACGTGCACCTGGGTGCAGCGTGCCGAGATACACCACCTCCGCCACCGTGCCACCGATCGCGTTGTGCCCCTGGCTCACTGGCGAGCCCGCGTCCTGCAGCGCGATCCGCTCCGGCCTGATCACGATGGCTGCCGGACCGGTGCGCGCCGAGTCGTCCACGGCCGCGCCGAGCCGGGTGTCCAACGCCGAACAGACCGCCGACGACCCGGCCAACTCGAGCACGTCGGCGTCGAAGATGTTGGCCGCCCCGAGGAAACCGGCCACGAACGTGGTGGCAGGCGCCGAGTAGATCTCCTGCGGCGGCCCTACCTGCTCGACGCGCCCCTCGGCGAGTACGGCGATCCGGTCGCTCATGGTGAGCGCTTCCTCCTGGTCGTGTGTCACGTAGACGAACGTGATACCGACCTCCCGTTGCACGGCCCGCAATTCGAGCTGTAACTGCTTGCGCAGCTTGGCATCCAACGCACCAAGCGGCTCGTCGAGCAGAAGTACCCGCGGCCGCAGCACCAGCGCCCTTGCCAGGGCGACGCGCTGCTGCTGTCCGCCCGACAGCTGGGAGGGACGGCGCTTGGCGAACTTGCCCATCTGCACCAGGTCGAGCGCCTCACCGACCCGGCGCTTGGTCTCGTCCTTCGAGGTCTTCAGGTACCGCAGGCCGAATGCGACGTTGTCCCAGACCGACATGAAGGGAAACAGCGCGTAGGTCTGGAAGACCGTGTTCACCGGGCGGCGGTGCGGTGGGTCGCCCGCGACGTCACGGCCGTCGAGTTCGATGCGCCCCGAATCGGGCTTCTCGAAACCGGCGATCATGCGCAGCGTGGTGGTCTTCCCACACCCCGAGGCGCCCAGCAGCGAGTAGAACTGCCCCGCCGGGATGTCGAGGTCGATGCCCGTCACCGCGGGCACCCCGTCGAAGGACTTCGCCAGCTCGACCAGCCGAATCGCTCCCCCGGACGTGACCCCCGGTCGCTGCGCTGCAGCTCGGCGGTCACACGAAGAACCCGGTCAGCTCGGCACCGCCGCGGCGAACCGCGCGAAGTTCGCGGCGAACCGGTCGACGTCGTCGTGGTCGTGTTGTACGGACAACAGCCATTGCTCCACCTTCCCCCATGGCGGGAGGAATACTCCCCCATTGTGCTGCACTAGCCAGTGCAGGTGTCCCAATCGGGCATCTATCTGAAGGAAGTCACGGAACTCGCGAACTCTGTCGCGCCGGAACGTCACGCACCCCTTGGCGCCGACCGAGACGACGTGCCAGTCGTACCCGTGTTCGGCGATGACGCCTTCCAACGCGGAGCGAAGCCGGGCGGCGTTGTCCTCGAGCCTGCGGTAGGACTCCGGGGTGAGCACCTCGGACAGAGTGGCCCTGGTGGCGGCCATCGCCAACGGGTTGCCGTTGAACGTACCCACCTGCTCGTAACGGCCGTCGGCGATGGCCGACATCACCTCCGTGGTGCCGCCGATGGCGGCGACGGAGATGCCGCCGCCCAAAGCCTTTGCCAGGCAGACCATGTCGGGCACCACGCCCGACGCCGCGGTGACGCCGCCCGGGCCCGTGGTGAAGCCCGTCTTGACCTCGTCGAAGATCAGCAGCGCGCCGTCCCGGTGGACCAGATCGCGGATGGCGGCCAGGTAGCCGTCCTCGGGCGGGATGATTCCCGCGTTCATCATCACGGGTTCGAGGATCATCGCGGCGACCCGGCCCCGGTGCTCGCCGAGCGCGCGGGCCACGGCATCGACGTCGTTGAACGGCACGACGACCACCAGGTCGCGGATCGCGGCGGGGATGCCGGTGTTGCCCGGCACGCCGATGGGATGGTCGCGCGGCCCGACCTCGTCGGCGTCGGGAAGCACCGACACCTGCACCGAGTCGTGGTGCCCGTGATAGCAGCCCTCGACCTTGATGATGAGGTCGCGGCCGGTGAGTGCGCGGGCCAGGTGGACGGCGTCCATGGTGGCCTCGGTGCCGGAGTTGGCGAACCGCCACAGCGGCAGGTCGAACCGGCGGGCCAACTCGCCTGCGATCCAGATCGCGTCCTCGGTCGGTTGGGCGAAGTGGGTGCCGCGCCGGACCCGGTCGCTGACGGCGGCCACGATCGCCGGATGGGCATGTCCCGCAATGGAAGCGCCGTATCCACCGTGCATGTCGACGTACTCGTTGCCGTCGACGTCGTAGACCTTGGAGCCCTCGCCGTGGCTCATCCAGACGGCCTGCGGTTCGGCGATCTGCCAGTTGGAGGTCGCACCTCCTGCGAGGTGCTCGCGCGCCAGCGCAATGAGTTCCGTGCTGCGGGGCTGACGCTTGAGGAACACCTTCTCCTCGTCGGCGATCAGCTGTCCGACGGTGTCGGATACCGGACTCTCGATCACCGTTGAAGACACGGTGAAACCTCTTCTCTCCAGCGGTTGGATTTTCCTCGCGCAAAGCGCTCGTCAGCAGTTCGAATTTTCCTCGCGCAAGCGCTCGTCAGCGGTTGACTGAGCATTCAGTCTATGTGATAGTCCTAACACCGACAAGACGCGAACCTCCGGGAGGCCCAGATGACAGTGCCCAACGGACCCGGTCCGAACCGTCGACAATTCCTGCAGCGGGCCGCGATTCTCGCCGCCGCCGCCCCCACTCTCGGCGCGTTCCTCGCGGCGTGCTCGAAGGAGGGACAGTCAGGAACAACGGGGTCGGCCCCGACCCTGACGATTGCGAAGCCGGACAGCCCGGTGAAGTGGAACATTTCCGACGACAACAAGGCGATCGCGGACGGCATGGCGCCGGAGAAGGGCGCGACGCTGAAGATCTACAACTACGCCGATTACCTCAGCCCGCAGGCCATCAAGGGATTCGAGGACAAGTACGGCTGCAAGATCGAGGTCTCTACGTTCAACGACGGCGACGAGGCGATCACCAAGCTGCGCAGCGGAGTCGACTTCGACATCTACAACGCCAACTACACCGAGATCAGCCGGCTGGTGACGGGCGGTCTTCTCCGCCCGCTGAACCACTCCTACGTCGGCAACATCGACAACGTGTGGCCGACCTTCACCAACCCCTGGTACGACCAGGGTTGGCAGTTCACCGTGCCGTACACCATCTACACCACCGGAATGGGTTGGCGCGCCGACCAAGTGCCCGCCGACATCGGGGCGTTGAAGAACCCGTACGAATCGCTGTGGGACCCGGCCTACAAGAACAAGACCGCGATCCTCGACGACTGGCACAGCGCGATGGCGCTGGTGCTGCTGAAGCAAGGCAAGACCGACGTGAACACGGCGTCGGCCGATGACCTCAAGATGGTCGGCGAGCAACTCAGCGCGCTGGTGAAGGCGACGTCCCCGAAGGTCACCATCACCATGTACAGCGATCTGCCCGCGGGGCAGATCGGCCTGTCGCAGATGTGGTCGGGTGACATCATCAACGCCCAGTCGTACCTCCCCGAGGGCACAGGCGTCGAGATCCTGCGCTACTGGTTCCCCGCGGACGGTAAGGGGATGGTGGACAACGACATGTGGGTGACGTTGAAGAGCGGGAAGAATCCGGTGCTCGCCCACCTCTTCATCAACCACATGCTCGACCCCGACGTCGCCAAGGAGAACTTCTCGGCGATCGGATACCAACCGCCGCAGAACACCCTCACCGCGGATGCGCTGATCGCCGAGGAGTTCATCCCCGAGAACCTGCGGTCCGCCATCGTCAAGCCCGAGTACTTCGACACCGGATACCGTCTCCTGGAACTCGATCCCACCAACGACGCCGCCTGGCACAACGTGTGGAACGCGTTCAACGCCGGCGGGTCCTGACGCCCGGTGTTGCGTAAGCAGGCACCCGACCGCCGGCTATGGGCTGCGCTGGCCGCGCCGGGGATCGGCTGGCTGCTGCTGTGTTTCGTCGCGCCGCTCTACGTGGTCCTTGCGATCGTGTTCGGCCAGGTGGACCCGATCTTCCGCACGGCGGTGCCAGTATGGAATCCACTGCAGTGGAATGCTTCTCAGTTCAACTACGTGCTGTCTCGCATCTTCGGCGCCAACGACGTCTACGGTCCTGCGCTGTTGCGCACCGTCGGATACATCCTGGCGGCCAGCACGCTGTGCCTGCTGATCGCGTTTCCGGTCTCCTACTACGTGGCGCGGCTGGCGGGACGCCGCCAGGGAATCCTGTTGGTGTTGCTCATCGCGCCGTTCTGGATCAGCTACATGATGCGGATGCTGGCCTGGGTCAACCTCCTCCAGGACGACGGCCTGGTCAATCGACTGCTCAGCTTCGGCGGCCTGTTCGACGTTCGGGTGCACTGGTTGACGGGCCAGCCCGTCGTGGTGATCCTTGGCCTGGTGTACGGCTACGTGCCCTACATGATCCTGCCGCTGTATGCGGGGCTTGACCGTCTTTCCCAGTCGATGCTCGAGGCGTCGCGGGATCTCGGCGCCAACCGCGTCGGGTCGTTCGTCCGGGTGACGCTACCGCTTTGCCGGCCAACGATTCTGGCAGCGGTCCTGCTCACCTGCCTGCCCATGCTCGGTGACTACTTCACCAATGACCTGCTGTCCGCGTCGCCCAAGACGGCGATGGCCGGAAACCTGATCAACGACAGCGTGCAGGCGCCGGGTCAGACCGGACAGGCGGGGGCATTCGTGATGCTGGTGCTCGTCGTGACGGTGCTACCGATGCTCTACTACGTCCGCGTGACGCTGCGCGGCGACGAGGTCAAGATCTGATGGCGGGTACGCTGAGGGGCCCGGTCGGATGGTTCCGCGATCCGTGGCGACGGCCACGCCTGCTCGCCGGTGCCACCATCGCGTACCTGGTGTGGTCGCTGCTTCCCGTGCTCGTCGCGGTGATGTTCTCGTTCAACAGCGGCCGGTCGCGTGCCGTGTGGCAGGGCTTCTCGTTCCGCTGGTATTGGGGCGATCAGACGCGGTCGGTCTGGCACGATGCCTCGCTGCACACCGCTCTGTTGCAGACGCTCAAGCTCGGCGTGATCGCCACGCTGATCGCCGTACCGCTCGGGGTGCTGTTCGCTATCGGCGTCGACCGGTGGCGGGGCCGCCTGCCGTCCGGGGCCAACGTGCTGATGCTGATCTCGTTCGTCATCCCGGAGGTGTTGCTCGCCGTCGCGCTGCTGTTCGTCGTGACATCGGTTGCGTTGCCGATCGGGCTGGGCACCTCCGCCCAGGTGGTCGGTCTGGTGACCTACCAAGTCGCCTACCCCGCGGTGCTGGTGCGCGCGCGGCTGGCCACCATCGGACCGCAGTACGAAGAGGCCGCGATGGACCTCGGCGCCTCGCAGATCGGCGCGCTGCGCCGGGTCACGTTCCCGATGCTGATGCCGGCCATCTTCGCGAGCACCGTACTGGTCTTCGCCGACGTGATCGACGACTTCGTGCTGGTGCGCTATCTGTCCAGTGGCTCGGCGACCGAACCGGTTTCGGTGAAGATCTACAACACGGCGCGCGCCGCCCCGACTCCTGCACTGAACGCGCTCGCCACCCTGCTGTTGGTGGCCGCGTTCGCCGCGGTGACCATCGGATTCCTGCTGTACCGGTGGGTGACACGCGGCGACGAGACCGCCAGAAGCGGCATCGCCGCCTTCGCAGGGGAGACCGCCTGATCCACAGCGTGATTGGTTGCGCTGTAGACCATCGGCGTGTCGCGGACTAAGCTGACTGTATGTTCAAACAGTACGATCCCGCGCCGGTGCCCGCCGACGATCTGGCCGCGGCCCTCGCACCGTTCGGCCAGTCGCGCATGCTGCCAAGGGCGGCGTACGTCGACCCTGCGGTCTTCGAATGGGAACAGCGCAACATCTTCTCGGGATGGATCTGCGTTGGCCACGCGGGTGATCTCGAGGGCGTTGGCGCGCAGCGGGCCGTCGGCTCCGGCGCCAACGGGGTGCTGCTGGTGCGCGGGGACGACGGTGAGATTCGGGCGTTCGCGAACACCTGCCGACACCGCGGCCACGAGTTGCTGGCGTGTGGCGAAACGGCCAAGCGCCGCGGCATCGTGTGTCCCTACCACTCCTGGTCGTACCGACTCGACGGTCAGGTGCGCAACGCGCCGGGCTTCTCCGACGCCGACGGGTTCGAGCCGGCCGAGTTCGGGCTCGCCGAACTGCGGTTGGTCAACTGGCACGGCTGGCTGTTCACCGACCCGAGCGGTGCGGACGCCGACTTCACCGATCACGTCGGCGGCCTCGAAGAGGTGGTCGGCCCGTACCGGCCCGAGGATCTGACGATCGTCGCCAGGCATTCCTACGAGCTCGCCACCAACTGGAAGGTGATCGCCGAGAACTACCAGGAGTGCTACCACTGCTCGACGATTCACCCCGAGCTGTCCCGGATCAGCCCGCCGACCAGCGGGGAGAATCTCGAACTGACCGGCACCTGGATGGGCGGCTGGATGTCGATCATCGACAGCGCCGAGACCATGTCCTTGACCGGCAAGAGTGGCGGCGTGGCGATCAAGGGCCTGTCCGAGCACGAACTACGCAGTGTGATGTACCTGGTCGGTTACCCCAATCTGCTCGTCAGCCTGCATCCCGATTACGTGATGACCCACCTCATGACGCCGCTGGCGGTGGACCGCACTCACGTGGAGTGCGCATGGGCATTCCCCAAAGACGTTGCCGCCCAACCGGACTTCGATCCGTCCTACGCCGTGGACTTCTGGGATCTGACCAACAGACAGGACTGGGCGGCCTGCGAATCCGTGCAACGGGGTCTGAGCTCACCGCACGCCAGGCCTGGCCCGCTGGCACCCGCCGAGGACGGCGTGCACCAGTTCGTCACCCGCGTCGCCCGGGCATATCAGGGCCGGAGTTCCGCTGCTGCTGCTGCGCCCGGGTCGGCGTGACGGTCACCGTCTGAGTCGACGTCTGGGTATCGGTCTCGACCGACGTCTCGAGTCTCGGTCTGCGTTGCCGTTTCGGTATCCGTCGCAGGGGCAGGCACCGCGGTCTCGACGGTGGCTGGCGCGCCACCACCCGAGGAATGCTCGCCGTGATGGCTCCCACTGGTCGTCGTCGTCGAAGTCGAGGACGTGGTAGTCGTGGTCGTCGTGGTGGGGGTGGTGGTCCCGTTGGAGCTACACGCCACCGACAGCAGACCGAGGAGGACGGACGTGGCGATCCCTGTCGCGGCCGCCCATCGGCGGGAACTGTTCTTCACGAGAGCCATTCATACGCAGGCCAGCTGTGAAACCAGCTGCGACGGCCTTGGCCGCCGGCGTACGGGTTGCTGTCAACCCCGCGTCGGCACGCCGTTGACCCCGTCGGTGGATTGCGCGTAGGTTCCCACCGCGAACGCCACGGCCGGTCCGGTGATCGACAGCGCGTGGCGGTCGACGTTGTCGATCGTGTCGCGAGGCGAGTGGAAGCCGGGGTCGAAGGGGGCGCCCGCCTGCCCACCCCAGAGTCGGGCCTGGACTTCGGTTTTGCGCTGCGACGCTCCGGTGGTGATGCCGCCGATCGGCACGCCGGCGGTCAGGAACGGGCTGTAGTCGCTCGCGCGGCTGAGCGGCATGTCGGCGGGCCGGACACCGGCGAGGTTGAGGTAGCCGGCCAGCGTGCGTTCGATTCCCGCAGACCCCGGCGGGACGCGGGACGCGGGAAGGTCCGGGTTGGGCTGGCCGGACTGGTCGCCGTCGTAGGTGAAGAAGCCGGCGTTCGGTGAGCCGATCGAGTCGAAGTTCAGGTAGAGCGCGACGTCATTGAGGCCATCCGGGCCAAGGCTGGCCACGTACTTCGTCGACCCCTCCAGCCCGGCTTCTCCCGCACCCCAGAACGTGAACCGCACCGCGTTCGCGACCGTCGGCGAGCCACCCAGCTGCATGGCGGTTTCGAGCACCGCCGCCACGCCCGACGCATTGTCGTTGATGCCCGGGCTGCGCGACACCGAGTTCAGGTGCGCACCGACCACGACCACGTTGTGCTCGTCGCCGGTCTTGGTTTGTGCCACCACGTTTCGCGACGTCACCGTGGCGGCCCTGGCATCGAGGGTGAGTCGGACGGCGGCATTGGTTCGCCGCAGCTGGGCGTCGACGTCCTTGCCGATCACAGCGACGGGCCGCTTCAGCTGCTGGTAGTAGCCGGGGGTGAAGAGGCCGGGCATCGCGGTGTCGCTGACCACCAACACCCCGACGGCGCCTGCACCCACTGCGGCGTTCTGCTTGTCGACGACGGAGCAGGCGGTGTTGTCCACGACCGCGATCGCACCAGCGACGTCCGCACTGCCGTAGTCAGCCGCGCTGCAGCCCGCGGGCTTCTGCGGACGCTTGGTGACGGCGGTGAGGCCACCAGGGGCGGTGGTGGCGAGCAGCGATGCCTGATCGACGGGAAAGCTGCGGCCCCCGACGGACAGGGTCGGCTTGCCGGCGTCGGCCAGCACCAAGCGGTCGAACTCTGGCGTGGCGACGTCGAAACCCTTGTCCCGCAGCGTTCGTGCCACATAGTCCACGCTGGCGTCGTAACCGGGCGTGCCGTCGGCCCGGCTGTTCCCGTTGGCAGCCGCGATGTCGGCGAACTCGTGCAGGTGCACATACAAGCCGTCGGCGGTGACCTTGTCGGCCAGCGCACGGGCCGGGTCGGCCGACCGCTGCGGGGCCGGCGCAGGCGACGAGCACGCAGCCACCGCCAACACCAGCAGCGCAACGTGGGCCAGTGCGACCCTCCGCATCATGAATTCGTCACTACGTGCCGGGTGCGGTCGTCGCGGACGGGGACGCCGTTGCGTCCGGTCAGGTCTTGGGCGTAAAGGCCGACGGCGTAACCGACTCCGCTGCCCTGGATCTCGAGAGCCGTCCGGTCGATGTGGTCGAGCGTGTCGGTCTTCTTGTGGTAGTTGGGATCGAACGGCTTGTCGGCGTCGCCGCCCCAGCGTTGCGCCTGTTCGGGGGTCTTGTTGTCCTCGGCGCCTGCGAAGAGGCCGCCTGACGGGATGCCCGCCTGGGTGAACGCATCGTAGTCGGACCTGCCATCGAAGTCGGTGTCCTCGGCGGGTTTGCCGGCACCGTCGAGGAAGGCCACCAGCGTGCGCTCGATGCCCGCGGAACCCTCGGGCACCCGCGGGACGCCACCGTTGGCCGACGGTGGCGCGGACTGGTCGCCGTCATAGGTGAAGTAGCCGGGGTTGGGCGAGGCAAGCATGTCGAAGTTCAGATACAGACCGATGTCCTTGAGCGCGTCGGCGTCGAGGGATTCCACGTACTTCATCGATCCGACCAGGCCGAGTTCCTCTGCACCCCAGAACGCGAAGCGCACCGCGTTCCGAACGGGAGGTGAACTACCCAGTTGGACAGCCGTTTCCAGCACCGCAGCCACGCCCGAGCCGTTGTCATTGATGCCGGGACCCTCGGGCACGCTGTCCAGGTGCGCACCGGCCATCACCACGTCGTGAGTGGAGCCGGTCTTGGTCTGGGCGACGACGTTGCGGGTGCGCTCCACCCGGACGCCCGCGTTGAGCTTGATGACGGTTTCGCCAGGGTTGGCGCGCAGGCGTTCCCCGTCCGCCTTGGTGACGCCGACGACCGGGATCGACACGTCGGTGTTCTCCCCGAGCGTGCCGCCCACCTCCTCGCCGTCGACGTTGTTGACGACGATCATCGCCACTGCCCCGCGCTGGGCGGCGACCGCCTGCTTGGCGGAGAACGGACAGGTGCCGCGATTCACCAGGACCACCGCGCCGGATACGGGCACGCCGTCGTAGTCTGCTGCCGCGCAGCCCGGTGAGTCGTCGGCAGGGGCGAGCACCAGCGGCCCGCGCACCCCCGCTTCGGGCGTCCCGATGGTGAACCCGAGCGGGTTGGTCTTGACGTCCGTGCCGCCGACCGTGACGGTGGGTTTGTCGGCGAACGGCAGGCGCACTTCGAACTCGTCGGTCTTGACGTCGAAGCCCCTGTCCCGCAGCGTCTTGGCCACGTATTCGACGCTGGCGTCGTAGCCAGGCGAACCCAGGGAACGCGTGCCGCCGTTGGCGTCGGCGATCCCCTGCAGCTTGGTCAGGTGCGCCATCATCGCGTCGGCGGTGATCTGGTGCTGCAGTGTCGAGGCAAAGTCCGTGGCAGGTGTCGATGCGCCGATCGGCGTAACCGTCGGGTTCGCCTCCGGCTTGGATTCGTTGGCGCACCCCGCCACCAGTGCCGTCGCAACCACCGCCACCGTCAGTGCTGCCAGTGCCGTCTGTGAAGTGCGCCGCATTGCCCCCACGTTAGTCACGCGTCGCGCCGGCTCACCACGACGGTGGCGGCGACGAAGACGAGGGCGACGATCGCGGCGAAGTAAACGAGTGACCCGAGCCGGTCCCACGGCATCGCGTACCCCGGGAAGAGCCACTGCACGTCGGCGAACACGAACGCGTTGCCGAACGGGAGGTACGGCCCCACCTGGGAACCGATGTTGGGCAGGTTGCCGAGGATCGGTTCGACCACCAGCGGCCACAGCAGCAGCACCGCGACCGCACCCGCGGCGTACCGCAACAGCGTCCCGACCGCGACGCCGAGTACGGCGGCGAGCGCAGCGAACAAGGCCAACGCCCCGGCGACCCGCCATACCCCGGTCTCCGTCAGCGATAACCGCACCCCGAGCAGTGGGCCGGCGGTCAGGCGCGCCACGATCACCGCTGCGATCACCAGCACCACGGTGTAGATCGCCGAAACGACTGCGGCGACAATCGCTTTGGCGACCACGACGAGGGTGCGGTTCGGGCTGGCGGCGAACGTCGTCCGGATCATCCCGCTGCGGTACTCGCCCGTCACCATCGTCGAGGACAACACCATGAGAACCGGCACCCCGAACACGGCCACCCCCAGCACGGCCTTCTCCGGGAGCAGCACCGCCGCGCCGTACGCCGAGGACCCCTGCAGCACCGCGACCGCGAGGCTCAGCACGGCGGCGGCGGCACCCGACCACAGTGGCGAGCGCGAGGTCGCAGCTCGATGTGATCGACGTTGAGCACGGCGGCACGGCGGGCAGGAGCGAAGCGACCTGGATTGGCTCGGCGGGCAGGACGGCCATTGACAGCGCACCCGCTGGGGTCGGCTCTGGTCGACTGCTCGCTGCCCGGTACTCGACGTCGTCCTCGGTCGAGTTCGAGGTAGCGCGTCCTCGAGCGAGGCGCGCTGACCGCTCAGCTCGTGCAGCGTGATGCCGTTGCGGGCGGCGAGTTCCGCCGACGACGTCGATCGCGAAGCCGCGCACGACAGCGCCGAGCCGTCGGGCTCGGACGCGCGCGTCGATGCCCGCGTCGGACGAGCGCCGGCCAGCGTGTCCAGCTGCGGGCTGCGGACCCGGACGGCGTCGACTCCAGGACCGGCTGACGAACTCGGCCACGGTGGTGTCGGCGATCAGCTTGCCGCGGCCGATCACCACCAGATGGTCGGCGGTGTGCGCCATCTCGGCCAGCAGGTGGCTCGACACCAGCACGGTGCGGCCCTCCGCCGCGAGCGTCTGCATGAGCGTCCGGATCCAGACGATGCCCTCCGGGTCGAGCCCGTTGACCGGCTCGTCGAACAGCAGCACCGGCGGGTCGCCGAGCAGCGCCGCCGCGATGCCGAGTCGCTGGCTCATGCCGAGCGAGAAGCCGCCTGCCTTCTTGTCCGCGGCCGTGCTGAGCCCGACGATGTCGAGCACCTCGTCGACCCGGCCGATCGGCGATGCGATTGGACGCGGCCATCCACCGCAGGTGGGCGCGCGCCGAGCGGTTGGGATGTGCCCGCTTGGCGTCGAGCAGCGCACCGACCGTGCGCAGCGGGTGCGCCAGCTCCTGGTATCGCTTGCCGTCGATGGTCGCGGTGCCTGCCGTCGGGCGGTCCAGCCCAAGGATCATCCGCATCGTGGTGGATTTGCCTGCGCCGTTCGGGCCCGAGGAACCCGGTGACCATGCCCGGTTCGATCGAGAAGGTCAGGTCGTCGACGGCCCTTTGTTGCCGAAGCTCCGAAGACCTTGGTCAGGCCAGCCAACTCGATCATTGGCCCATGATCTCAGCCCAGTGCGGCGACGACGAGGTCGGCCACCGGATGCGGGTGGTTACCGCCGACCCGAGCGCGACGTAGCGCGAGGCTGACCGCGGGTGGGACTCGACGCCTGCGCCCAGAACCGCTTGGGAATGCGGCCCGCCTGGCGTGCCGCCGTAGCCTGCCACCACGGCCGCCGCCATCGCCGCGGCCATCACGGCCGGGTCCGCGGCCCTGGTCACAGCCGTGGCCAGCAGCACCGCCTCGCAGCCGAGTTCCATCGCCAGCGTCGCATCACTGGCGGTGCCGATGCCGGCGTCGAGGATCACCGGAACCCCGGCGCCCTCGACGATCATCTCGATGTTGTGCGGGTTCGCGATGCCGAGCCCCGTGCCGATCGGCGAACCGAGCGGCATCACCGCGACACAGCCGACGTCCTCGAGCCGGCGGGCCAGCACCGGGTCGTCGTTGGTGTACGGCAGCACGATGAAACCGTCGTCGACCAGTTGCTCTGCAGCTCTGACCAACTCGATGGCGTCGGGCAGCAGTGTGCGTTCGTCGGCGATGACCTCGAGCTTGACCCAGTCGGTCTCCAGCGCCTCACGGGCGAGTTGCGCGGTGAGCACCGCCTCCGCCGCGCCGCGACAGCCGGCGGTGTTGGGCAGCGGCGCGATGCCGAGCCGGTTCAGCAGGTCGAGCACCCCGGTGCCGCCGTCGGCGTCGACGCGGCGCATCGCCACCGTGGTCAGTTCGGTGCCGGACGCGACGAGCGCCTCCTCGAGCACCGCGAGGTTGGCGGCGCCGCCGGTGCCGATGATCAGCCGCGAGCCGAAGCTGCGGCCCGCGATCGTCAGCTTGAGTCCCGGTCGCTTCGCTCCTGCCCTCCGAGATAGGTCCGGGTCGCTTCAGCCACCTTGCACCGCCGTCACCACTTCGACCTTCGCGCCGTCGGACAGCGCATGCTCCCACTCCGACCGTGGCAACACCGCCCAGTCGACGGCCACCGCGATACCCTTGTCGCCGGTTCGAGCGTCGCCAGCAGCGACGCCACGGACGTGTCCTCGGGGATCTCGACGGCTTCGTCGTTCACCGTGATCTTCATAGAGCTCTCCTTCATGCGAGCACACCCACCTTCAGTTCGGCCGCGATCCGATCAGCGGACCACGGCGCCAGCAGGAATCCGGACCGGCCATGGCCTGCGGCCACCAACGTCCGTTCGTCGAGTCTGCCCACGATGGGCACGTTGTCCGGCGTCATCGGGCGTAGACCTGCCGCACACTCCGCGAGTTCGTATTCACCCAGCGCGGGCATCACCTCGCAGGCGTCGTCGAGCAGATCGCGCACGCCCGACACCGCGGGTGCCGTGTCGCGACCGTGTTCGTACTGCGTCGCGCCGACCACGACGCCGTCGACCCGCGGCACCAGGTAAACCTGACGTCCGTGCACGCGGGCCCGGATCACGCGTTGCGGCAACGGCATACAGCCGCGCCGCCACCGCAGCCGGAGCATCTCGCCCTTGACCGGGCGGATCGGCAGGCCCGGCCACAGTGCGGGCGCATCGATGCCGTTGGCGATCACCACGGTGTCCGCGTCGCCTGCGTCGTCGAGCGACTCGACCGGTGGCGCCCAGCCAACGCCGAGCCGTTCACAGTGCTGCGCCAGCGCCGCGACCAGCGCCCGGTTGTCGACGGCCAGCTCGGTCTCGGCCACGAAGCCGTGCCGGATGCCCTGGGCGAGCAGCGGCTCCACCTCGCGGGCTGCGGTGGTCGGAGTCACCGGGTGGCCCTGGGCGGCGAGCCAACCCGCCACCGTCTTCAAGTCCTCGACGTCGGCGCGGTCGACGGCCACGACCAGCGACTCGTGCGCCGTCACCACCTCCGGCGGCAAACCGTCAAGGAAAGAGCCGTGCCCCCGTTCATTCCACAGGGCAAGCGAGGCCAGCCCGATCTCGAGCAGCCGCTCCTCGCCTGGCCAGCCCTCGCTGTGCGGGGCGAGCATGCCGCCCGCCACCCACGACGCGCCGCGGTCCTCGGTTCGGTGCACGCGCACGGACCAGCCGTCGAGCGCGGCGCGGCGCGCCACCGACAGGCCGATGACGCCGCCGCCGACGACCGCCAGTGATCCCGGAGACATTTCTGCTCCCTTCGCCGGCATGACCCGGATCAGGTGTGACGGTAAGGGCCGGTTTCGATGCCCACTCTCAGTCCCGGTCCCGGGACTCCCGTGTGAGAAGCCCACATTACTCGGCAGGTGTGCCCGGCGGCTAACCTCGCGGATTGTGCCGGATCCCATCGATACCCTTCGCGCTCGCCTCTCCACCGCCAGGCTCTATCTCTGCACCGATGCCCGCAGGGAGCGCGGCGACCTTGCCGAGTTCGCCGACGCGGCGCTGTCCGGAGGTGTCGACCTCATCCAGCTGCGTGACAAGGGCTCGGTCGGCGAGCAGCGCTTCGGGGCCATGGAGGCGCGCCAGGAGCTGGCGGCACTGGAGATTCTCGGGGACGCAGCCCGCAGGCACGGCGCTCTGCTGGCCGTCAACGACCGCGCCGACATCGCGCGCGCGGCAGGGGCGGACGTGCTGCATCTCGGGCAGGACGACCTGCCGCTGCTGCTTGCCCGCGACATCATCGGACCCGGCACGCTGATCGGGCGGTCCACGCACGACGCGGCACAGGTTGCCACCGCGATTGCCGAGGAGGTGGACTACTTCTGCGTCGGGCCGTGCTGGCCCACCCCGACCAAACCCGGCAGGCCTGCGCCAGGACTGGACCTCGTCCGCGCGGCGGCGGAATCGGGAACGACGAAACCGTGGTTCGCGATCGGGGGCGTCGATGCGGAGCGGCTGCCCGAGGTGATCGCCGCGGGGGCACGCCGAATCGTTGTGGTGCGCGCCATCACGGCCGCCGACGACCCTGCCGCAGCCGCGCGGGACCTGAAGACGACGCTCACGGCTGCGGGTTGACCAGCAACGGGATCGATGCCGACGCGGTGCGAAGCTGCGCCCAGCTGGCGGCAAAGCCCGGGTGTAGCGGGAGGTCGGCGACAGCGTCCTCGTCCACCCAGCGCAGTTCGGCGCTCTCCCGGTTGGCCACGGTGACCAACTGTTCCGGGGCGTCGGCGATGACGGTGGTGTAGGTCCAATCGCTGCCAGAGGCGTGCGCCGTCACCACCGTGGTCCGCACCGTCAGCCGATCGGCGGTCAGGCCTGCCTCCTCGTGCGCCTCCCGGACCGCGGCCTCCTCGACGGTCTCGTGGCTGTCTCGCGCACCGCCGGGAAGACCCCACGTTCCGCCCTGATGGCTCCACGGCGCCCGGTGCTGCAGCAGCACGGCGGCGCCTCCGTCGGGTCCCGGCGCACGGAGCAGAAGGCCCGCGGCGCCGTGTCTGCCCCAGAAGTGGGCGCCGTCGTCGGACATCACCCAACCGTCACCGTCTCCGCGCACGTGATCAGGATATGGCCCGTTCAGGATTGAAAGGCGCGCCGACATCGGCCGTTACCGATTCCCACCGCGCGATTGCCCCCACGCCACGCCGACAGCTCTTAGAATCCCTTTATATAGTTGGGGGAGTCGAAATAGTAGCCGGAAAGCAGAGGTCCGCGCACAGGTGACTGTGGAGTTGGCGCACCCTTCGACCGAGCCGCTGGCGTCACGGTCGCCGACGACCCCCGCCCATCAACGGTGGTGGTTCCTGTGGACGACACCCGGTCGCATCCTGACCATCGGGGTGGTGTTGTCCGCGCTGGTGATCGCGTGCGCCTTCGCGACGTCGACCACGATCAACGATCGGCAGCAGGCGCTGACGACCGTGCTCAACCACACCGAGCCACTGGCGTTCGCCGCGGGTCAGCTCTACACCACGCTGTCCGTCGCCGACGCTGCCGCCTCGACGGCCTTCATCGCCGGTTCCGAACCGCGCGATGTGCGGCAACGGTATGAGCAGGCGATCACCGACGCGGCGGTGGCCGTGACCCGCGCATCGACCGGCCTGACCGACGAACCGATGGTGCAGCTGCTCGGCCGCGTCAACGCGCAACTCGCCGTCTACACCGGTCTGGTGGAGACCGCCAGGACGAACAACCGCGCCGGGAACCCCGTGGGCTCGTCGTACCTGTCCGAGGCGTCATCGCTGATGCAGACGCAGATCCTGCCCGACGCGCAGACGCTGTACGAGCAAACCTCGAGACGCGTCGACGTCGAGACCACCGCCTCGACCAGGATTCCCGCGCCCGTGATCCTGGTGGTGCTCGCGACCCTGCTGTTCGGCGCGTTTTCCAATCGCTGGCTGGCGCGCCGCACCCGGCGGCGGGTGAACATCGGGTTCGTCGCGGGCGGGATGGCCGTGATGATCATGATCGTCTGGGTCGGGACGGCGATCATCATCTCGACGGCCGACAGCCGGAGTGCCAAGAGCACGGCGGCGGAGTCGCTGAAGACCGTCACCACCATGGCCATCACCGCCCAGCAGGCCCGCGCCGACGAGACGCTTTCGCTGATCCGGCGCGGCGACGAGGGCGTGCGCAAGCAGTCGTATTACCAACGCATCGACACCATGCAGCAGCAGCTTTCGGACTATCTCGACCGTCCGGACGCGATCGACAAGAACGACCTGGCCGATGCCGAACAACTGCTGCGGCGTTGGCGGGCCGCCGATGACCGGATAAACGCCTACGTCGCCGTCGGCAACTACCAGGCCGCCACCCAGGTGGCACTCGGTACCGGTGAGGACGATTCGACCCCGGCGTTCGACAAGCTCGACGCCGCGCTGACGAAGGGCATCGAGGAGAGCCGTCAGCAGTTGCGTGGCGACATCACCAACGCACGGCGGGTCCTGTCGGGCGCGACGGTCGGTGCCGCGGTGCTGAGCGTGATTGCGGCGATCGCGGTGGCACTCGGATTGTGGCCGAGAATGAGCGAGTACCGGTGATGAGCGCCCGCGCGAAGAACAGACAGCAGGTGATAGGCGAGGAAGCTTCTGGTGGTCCTCGCCGCACTCGTGGTGTTGACGGGCTGTAGCCAGCCCCCACCGGTGATCCCTGCGCCGGGCGTGACGCTCGCCCCGCCGACGCCGGCAGGCATGCAGGAGGTGGCGCCGGAACCGGTGCAGTCCGTCCCCGCCGCCGAGGACGACTGCACCGAGAGCCTGCGGCCCTTCCCCACCAAGGCCCAGGCCGACGCGGCCGTGTCGACGATCCGCAACCGCGGCAGGCTCATCGTCGGCCTCGACATCGGCAGCAACCTGTTCAGCTTCCGCGACCCGATCACCGGGGAGATCACGGGCTTCGACGTCGACATCGCGGGTGAGGTTGCGCGCGATATCTTCGGCACTCCGTCTCAGGTGGAGTACCGCATCCTGTCGTCGGCCGACCGGGTCGCCGCACTGCAGAACAATCAGGTCGACATCGTGGTGAAGACCATGAGCATCACCTGTGAGCGCAGGAAGCTGGTGAACTTCTCCACCGAGTACCTTTCGGCCAACCAGCGGATCCTTGCGCCGCGGGACTCGCCGATCCGGCAGCCCGCTGAACTGTCGGGCAGGCGGGTATGCGCGGTGACCGGCACGACGTCGCTGCAACGGATCGAGGAGATCAACCCGCCGCCCGTCGTCGTCGAGGTGGTGACGTGGGCCGATTGTCTGGTCGCCCTGCAGCAACGCCAGGTCGATGCCGTCAGCACCGATGACTCGATTCTGGCCGGGCTGGTCTCGCAGGACCCGTATCTGCACATCATCGGTCCCAGCATGGCCGAGGAGCCGTACGGCATCGGCATCAATCTGGAGAACACCGGACTGGTGCGCTTCGTCAACGGAACACTGGATCGCATCCGTCGCGACGGCACCTGGAACACGTTGTACCGCAAGTGGTTGACGGTACTCGGCCCCGCTCCCGCGCCGCCAAGCCCAAGGTACGTGGACTGATGTCGAAGCGGAGTGAAGAAGACGACGTGACGGACGCCGGCACGGAGCGGTCGGAGGTCAGCTGGGATTCGCTGTCGACCATGCGGCCCATGTCCACGCAGGCGTTGTTCCGGCCGACCTTCGACGACTCCGAGGGCGTCTCGGTGGGTACCGCCGATACCGAACCCCGCGAGCAGTTGACCACCATCACGCGGAGATGGTCGCCTCTGCGGCGGATCGGCGGCGGCCTGGTCGAGGTGCCCCGCGTGGTGGCGCGAGATCCGCTGGCCGCGTTGATGAAGAACCCGGTGGTCGCCGAGGCGAAGCGGTTCTGCTGGAACTGCGGCAAGCCGGTGGGCCGCTCGTCATCCGATGGCAAGGCCCTCTCCGAGGGCTGGTGCCCATACTGTGGGAGCCCGTATTCCTTTCTGCCGCAATTGAGTCCGGGCGACATGGTGGTCGACCAGTACGAGATCAAGGGCTGCATCGCCCACGGCGGCCTCGGCTGGATCTACCTGGCGTTCGATACCAACGTGAACGACCGCCCGGTCGTGCTCAAGGGCCTGGTGCATTCGGGTGACGCCGAGGCCCAGGCGATCGCGATGGCCGAACGGCAATTCCTCGCCGAGGTCACGCACCCGGCCATCGTGAAGATCTTCAACTTCGTCGAACACGAAGACAAGCACGGCGACCCCGTCGGCTACATCGTGATGGAGTACGTCGGTGGTACGTCGCTCAAGCAGGAGTCCAAGGGCGACAAGCTCCCCGTATCGCAGGCGATCGCATACATGCTCGAAATCCTGCCTGCACTTGGCTATCTGCACGCCAGCGGGCTGGTCTACAACGACCTCAAACCCGAGAACATCATGGTCACGGAGGAACAGCTCAAGCTGATCGACCTCGGTGCCGTTTCGACCATCAACTCGTACGGATTCCTTTACGGCACACCGGGTTACCAGGCTCCTGAAATCGTGAAGACCGGCCCTACGGTGGCCACCGACATCTACACCGTCGGCCGCACGCTCGCATCGTTGACCCTGGAACTGCGCACCCGCAACGGACGCTACGTCGACGGTCTGCCCGAGGACGATCCCGTCCTGAAGAAATACGATTCATTCGGCAGGCTGCTGCGGCGCGCGATAGATCCGGACCCCCGGCGGCGCTTCGCCACGGCCGAGGAGATGTCGGGCCAGCTGCTCGGCGTGCTGCGCGAAGTCGTCGCCCGCGACACCGGTGTGCCACGCCCTGGCCTTTCGACGGTGTTCAGCCCGTCACGCTCGACGTTCGGCGTCGACCTGCTGGTCGCGCACACCGATGTGTACCTCGACGGCCAGGTGCACTCGGAGAAGCTCACCGCGCACGAGATCGTCAGGGCACTGCCCGTCCCGATGGTCGACCCGGCCGACGTCGGCGCCACCGTGTTGTCGGCGACGGTGCTCAGTCAGCCCGTCCAAACCCTGGATTCGCTGCGCGCGGCCCGACACGGCACGCTCGAGTCCGAGGGCATCGACCTCTCCGAGTCGGTCGAACTGCCGTTGATGGAAGTGCGGGCACTGCTGGACCTCGGCGACGTGGCCAAGGCCAACCGCAAGCTCGACGACCTCTCCGACCGCGTCGGCTGGCGCTGGCGGTTGGTGTGGTTTCGCGCCGTCGCGCAGCTGTTGTCCGCCGATTACGACTCGGCGACCAAGCATTTCACCGAAGTTCTTGACACCCTTCCGGGAGAACTGGCGCCGAAGCTGGCGCTGGCCGCGACGGCCGAGCTGTCTGGTACCGCCGACGAGCGCACCTTCTATCAGCCGGTGTGGAACAGCGACAACGGCGTGATCTCGGCGGGGTTCGGGTTGGCCCGCGCGCAGTCCGCGGCGGGCGCGCGCGACGACGCCGTCAAGACACTCGACCAGGTGCCCGCCACCTCAAGGCATTTCACCACGGCGCGGCTGACCAGCGCAGTCACCCTGCTCTCCGGGCGATCGGGCAGCGAGATCACCGAGAAGCAGATCCGCGACGCCGCGCGGCGGGTGGAGGCGCTGCCCGACACCGAGCCGCGCGTGCTGCAGATCCGCGCCCTGGTGTTGGGCACGGCGATGGACTGGCTGGCCGAGAACACCGCGAGCACCAACCACATCCTGGGCTTCCCGTTCACCGAGCACGGTCTGCAGCTCGGCGTCGAGGCGGCGCTGCGCGGTCTGGCGCGCCTGGCCCCGACGCAGGCACACCGTTACGCGCTGGTGGACCTTGCCAACAGCGTGCGGCCCACGAGTACCTTCTAGCGGGTGCCGAACCGGTCCCGCAGTTGAGGATCGGCTTCCCACCACATTGCCGCAGTGGCGGGACGGGATTCGGCGCCAACGTCGCGGTCGGCGTCGTCGGCTCGACCTGCCTCGTCGGCTTCATCCGCCTCGTCGGCGATCGCCCTTTCGTGAGCGCCGAGCGCCCGCATCAGCATCATCAGGAACGGCAGGCCCAGCACGTCGCCGAGGATCCACAGGACGCCGGCTCCGACGGACTGGTCGGTCCGCATGCTCGGCCCCCAGGTTCGGCCGAGGCCTGCGTAGTAGTCAGAGGCGATCAGCGGACCCAGCCACAACACCAGCCCGAGCAGGCCGTCGCCGAGCGTCTCGGCCAAGCTGATCACCATCGACAGCAGCGGTGAGTAGCGCCGCGGCACCGGGTCAGTCTGAAGCCTCGCGTAGAAGTATCCAAAGCCGATGAGCGGTAACAGTATCCGTGTCAAGGCCGCCACCACGGGGTTGACCATCGAGGCCACGTACCACGGGGTCAGGTACAGCAGCCACGGTGTCGCCAGCATCAACGCCGAGGTGACCACGGGCGACGAGAGCACCAGGGCGACCCGAGAGGCCAGCGCGCCGTCGAGCCGTCGTCTGCCGCTGTCGCTCGCCGCGGCGCGCAGTGTCGTCACCGGCCGTCCCATCGCCAGGAGGAACGGCACCACGAACATCAGCAACAGCACCTGCAGTGCGCGCACCCAGAACAGCACCGTGGCGTACACCGCGATGGCGCTCACCGTGGCCAGCACCCACACCACCAGGCCCGCACAGAAGCTCCACGCATGCGCACGCGTCGGCATGCCGCCGCCCCGGGCCGCACGGTAGTACCCGGCGCCGACGAGCAGGATCAGCGTCAGCGACGGGATGTCGAACGACCACGATCCGACGATCGCGTGCAGGGGTGGCACCGGGCCGAAGTTACGCCGCGTACCTGGCAGGATTCGGTCAGCGAGTTGTACTTGTACTTCGGGGCATGTGTTCCCAGCCTTGGCAACCATGACACTGCCCCTGCTCGGCGCCATCTCGGTGTCGGGCTTCCAGCATCGCTGGTTCTTCCTCTGTGTGCTCGGCGTGGTCGCCCTGGTCGCGATCTATGCGAGTCAGCAGTTCGCCCGACCCAAGGTGGCGTTGAGGTTCGCCAATCTGGAACTTCTGCAGTCGGTCGCGCCTCGCAGGCGTAGTCGATTCCGCCACCTTCCCGCAGCGCTGCTGGTGGTGGCGATGCTCCTGTTGACCGTCGCGATGGCTGGACCCACACATGATCTGCGCATTCCGCGGGACCGAGCGGTGGTGATGCTCGTCATCGACGTGTCGGAGTCGATGGCGTCGACCGATGTCGCACCGAACCGGCTGCAGGCGGCCAAGCAGGCAGGCAAGGACTTCGCCGACGAACTGACGCCGAGCATCAACCTCGGTCTGGTGGCGTTCGCCGGAACGGCGGCGGTGCTGGTGCCGCCGACCACGAAACGGTCGGTGACCAAGGCGGCGATCGACAAGCTGCAGACCGCCGATCGCACCGCCACGGGCGAGGGCATCTTCACCGCTCTCCAGGCCATCGCCTCGGTGAGCGGGGTGATCGGCGGCGGTGACGGACCTCCACCCGCGCGCATCGTGCTCGAATCGGACGGCAAGGAGACCGTCCCGGTCGACCCCGATCAGCCACGGGGTGCGTTCACGGCAGCCCGGGCGGCAAGGGACCAGGGCGTGCCGATCTCGTCGATCTCCTTCGGCACGCCCTACGGCGACGTCATGCTCGACGGTGGGGAGATCCCCGTCCCGGTCGACGACGCGACGCTCAAGGAGATCAGCGGGCTCTCCGGCGGCGGGCAGGTGTTTCACGCCGACACGCTCGATCAGCTGAAACGCGTATACGCCACGTTGCAGCAGCAGATCGGCTTCGAGCTGGTGCCCGGCGATGCCAGTGGAGTCTGGGTGGCTCTGTCCGCCTTCACCCTTGCGGCGGCGACGCTGGCGGGGCTGCTGCTCGATCGCCGACTACCGGGCTGACCACGCCGACGCACGCCCTTGCGATCGCCAGCTCCTCATTGGTGGGGATGACGAGCACCGTGGTCGGCGACATCTCGGCCGTGATGCGGCGCGGTCCCCTGGCCGGGCTGTCGTTGAGGTGCTCGTCGAGTTCGATCCCCAGTGTGGCCATGGCGCTGAGCGCGTCACGGCGGACCAGGGCGTCGTTCTCGCCGACGCCGGCGGTGAACGTGATGACGTCGGTGTTGCCCAGCAGCGCGAGATAGGCGCCGATGTACTTGCGCAGCCGGTGGATGTAGACGTCGTACGCCAGTTGCGCTGCTGTGTCGCCGGATTCGATCCGCGCATGCAACACCCGGAAGTCGATCTCCCCGCCGAGGCCGAGAACGCCGGAGCGGCGGTTGAGCATCGTCTCGGTGTCCTCCACGCTCATCCCCGCCGCCCTGGACAGATACGAGACGATGCCAGGGTCGATGTCACCGGAGCGGGTGCCCATCACCAGACCCTCCAACGGCGTCAACCCCATCGAGGTGTCCAACGGACGGCCGCCGACGATCGCCGACGCCGACGCACCGTTGCCCAGGTGCAGCACGATCTGGTTGAGCGACTCCAGCGGCGCGGCCAGGAACTCCGCCGCCTGCTGGCTGACGTATTGGTGCGACGTGCCATGGAAGCCGTAGCGGCGAATGTGCCAGCGCTCCGCGAGTTCTCGGTCGATCGCATACGTCGCGGCCGCGGGGGAAGGTCGTGGAAGAACCCGGTGTCGAACACGGCGACGTGCGGGAGATCGGGCAGGACACGGCGCGCGACCTCGATGCCGAGGATGGCGGGCGGGTTGTGCAGCGGCGCCAGCGGCGACAGTGTCCGAAGTGTCGCGACCAGCTGGTCGTCGACGACGGTGGGCAAGAAGAGGTCTGGTCCGCCGTGGACCACCCGGTGCCCGACCGCGACGAGGCCCAGCTCGTCGAGCTCGTATCCCTTGGTGGACAGCGCGTCGAAGGCCGCCCGCAGCGCTTCGTCGTGGTCGGCGATCTCTCCTTCGCCGATGCGCTCGACGATTCCATCCACCAGTAGGCGACCCGAATCAGGTTCGACGACAGCGTATTTCAGCGATGACGAGCCACAGTTCAGCACCAGTACGGTGCGTGGGGCGCTCACGTGCCCTGCGCCTGGATGGCGGTGATGGCGACGGTGTTGACGATGTCCTCGACCAGCGCTCCCCTTGACAGGTCGTTGACCGGCTTGTTGAGCCCTTGCAGAACGGGGCCGATCGCGATGGCTCCTGCGCTTCGCTGCACGGCCTTGTAGGTGTTGTTGCCGGTGTTGAGGTCGGGGAAGATCAGCACGGTCGCACGGCCCGCGACCTTGGAGTCCGGCATCTTGGTGGCGGCCACCGACGGCTCGACCGCGGCGTCGTACTGGATGGGTCCCTCGACGAGCAGGTCGGGTTCCCGTTGCCGAACCAAACCCGTTGCCGTCCTGACCTTGTCGACGTCGGCCCCGGTCCCCGACGTGCCCGTCGAGTACGACAGCATGGCCACCCTCGGTTCGATGCCGAACTGGGCCGCCGTACGTGCCGACGAGATCGCGATGTCTGCGAGTTGTTCGGCAGTGGGGTCGGGGACGATCGCACAGTCACCGTAGGCGAGCACCTCGTCGGCCAGACACATCAGGAAGATGCTCGACACGGTCGACACGTCGGGCAGCGTCCTGATGATCTCGAATGCGGGCCTGACGGTGTGGGCAGTGGTGTGCGTGGCGCCGGAGACCATGCCGTCGACCATGCCGTTGTGCACCAGCATGGTGCCGAAGTACGAGACGTCGTGGATGATCTCGCGCGCCTGTTCGACGGTGACGCCCTTGCGCTTGCGCAGTTCTGCGTACTGCTCGGCGAACTGGTCGCACAGTTCACTGGTGTGCGGATTGAGCACGGTGGCTGCTGACAGGTCGACGCCGAGTTCGGCCGCACGGGCCCGTACCGCGGGCTCGTCGCCGAGGATCGTCAGATCAGCGACCGACCTCTTCAACAAGCGCCCCGCCGCCTTGAGGATGCGATCGTCGTCGCCCTCTGGCAGCACGATGCGCTTGCGGTCCGATCGCGCCCGGTCGAGCATCCGATAGGTGAACATCTGCGGCGTGGTCACCGTCGGGATCGAGATCGACAGCTGGGCAACGAGATCGGCGGTGTCGACATAGGCGTCCATGAGCGCCAGCGCGGTGTCGATCTTGCGCTGCGACCCCGCGGTCACCCGTCCCCTCGCCTGCGCGACCGCCCGCGCCGTGTCGTAGGTGCCGAGGTCGGTTGCCAGGATCGGCAGCCGCAGCCGTAACCCGGCCACCAGCGCCGCGATCGCCGGGTGCAGCGGCAATCCACCGTTGAGGATGATGCACGCCAGCGACGGAAAGCCCTCGGCCGCATGGGCGCTCGCCATGGCCAGCACGACGTCCGAACGATCGCCCGGTGTGATCACGGCCATCGCGTCGTGCAGGCGTTCCAACACGTGCTCGGCGGTCATGCCGGCCACCAGCACGCCGGTGGCCTCCCGGCTCAGCAGGTCTTCGTCGCCGTTGACGAGCGTGCCGTGCACGGCGTCACGCAACTCAGCGACCGATGGCGCAACCAGCAGCGGCTCCTCGGGAAGCACGTAACTCTTCAGGCCCTTCGGCTCAACCCTTGCCAGAGCCTCGGAGACCGCGTCCAATTCCTCCGGATCGCAACGATTCGCCACCACCGCCGCAGTGTGCGCATGCTGGCCCGCGATCTCGGCCAGACACAGCTCGACGACGTGGGCGACCTCGTCGGGGGTACGGTCCTTGGCCCGCACCGCCAGCACCACGGGCGCGCCCAGATTGACCGCGATGCGGGCGTTGACGCTCAGTTCACTGGGCGCCGCGACGTCGGTGTAGTCGCTGCCGACGATGACCACCGCGTCGCACTGCCCGGCCACCCGGTGGAACCGGTCGACGATGTCGGCCAGTGCGGCATCCGGGTCCTCGTGCAGTTGGGCATAGCCGACGCCGACGCAGTCGTCGTAGGGCACGCCCGCGGTGGTGTGCGCAAGCAACAGCTCCAGGATGTAGTCGCGGTGCCCTCCGTGTGACCTTCCCGGGTCTCTTCCTCCTCCCTCCTTACCCCCCCCCCCTCCCCGCTTCGCTCCTGCCCTCCGTCCAAACGGGTGATGGGCCGAAACACCCCCACCCTGGCGACGGTGGCCGCCAGCCGGTGCAGGATGCCGAGCGCGATGGTCGACTTGCCGGTATCCCCTTCGGGGGCGGCGATGTAGATGGCTGAAATGTCGGAGATGCTGAGTCGGGCACTCCTCAAAGCCTGCCGTATCAGCCCAGCTTGCGCAGCCGCGGCTCCAGATCCCGCTCGAACAGGTCGAGGAAACGGCGCTGATCGTGACCGGGCGCATGGAAAACCAGGTGGTTGAGTCCCCAGCCGACGTACTGACCGACCTTCTCCACCGCCTCGTCGGGATCGGATGCCACGATCCACCTCTTCGCCACCTGCTCGATGGGCAGCTCGTCGGCGGCCTTCTCCATCTCGAGCGGATCGTGGATGCTGGTCTTCTGCTCGGCGGTCAGTGACAGCGGCGCCCAGAACCGGGTGTTCTCCAGGGCCAGCTCGGGATCGGTGTCGTAGGAGATCTTGATCTCGATCATCCGGTCGACGTCATCGGGATTCTTGCCCGCCGCCTCCGCCCCTTCCTTCATCGCCGGGATGAGCTTGTCCTTGTACAGCTCCTCGCCCTTGCCCGAGGTGCAGATGAAGCCGTCACCGGCTCGGCCCGCGTACTTCGCGACCTGCGGCCCGCCGGCGGCGATGTAGATCGGGATGCCGCCATCGGGCACGTCGTAGATCGAGGCGCCCTTGGTGTGGTAGTACTCGCCCTCGAAGTCGACCCTGTCCCCCAGCCACAGCTCCCGCATCAACCGCACCGCTTCGCGCAGCCGCGCGTAGCGCTCCTTGAACTCGGGCCAGTCGCCTTCATAACCGGTGGCGATCTCGTTGAGCGACTCCCCCGTGCCGACACCGAGGAAGATGCGATCGGGATACAGACACCCCATCGTCGCGAACGCCTGGGCGATGACCGCAGGGTTGTAGCGGAAGGTCGGCGTCAGCACCGACGTGCCAAGGATCAGGCGCTCGGTGCGCTCCCCGACGGCCGTCATCCAGGCCAGCGAGAACGGAGCGTGGCCGCCTTCGTGGCGCCACGGTTGGAAGTGATCGCTGACGGTCGCGCTGTCCATGCCGTGCGCTTCGGCCTCCACGGCCAGTTCGACGAGCTCGCGTGGGGCGAACTGCTCCGCCGACGCCTTGTATCCGAGTTTCAGTTCAGCCACGACTTCGTTTCTACTCCACCCGGCCATCCCCGCGTCGCTCGCGCCTACCAACCGCTGCATAAACTCATGCCATGGCGGCCATCACGGCGATTACCGACACCGTCCACTTTGCACAGACCGACCTGGTGAACTGGACCCTGGTAGCCGACGACACCGGCCTTCTCATCATCGACGCCGGGTTCCCCGGCCACCGCGACGAAGTGCTGGATTCGGTGCGCCAACTCGGGTTCGGGGTCGACGACATCCATGCGTTCCTGCTCACCCACGCGCACGTCGACCACTTCGGCTCGGCGATCTGGTTCGCCAAAACCCATGGCACGCCGGTCTTCTGCCACGCCGACGAGGTCGGCCACGCCCACCGCGAGTACCTCGAGCAGGTGTCACCCGCGGACCTGGCCACCAAGTTGTGGCAGCCGCGCTACCTGAAATGGACCGTCGAGATCGCCCTCAAGGGTGCGATGAGCCACGAAGGCATCCCGACCGCACACGCGCTCACCGAAGAGGTCGCGGGGGCTCTGCCGGGTACCCCGATGGCGATTCCCACCCCCGGGCACACCGGCGGACACTGCTCGTTCCTCGTCGACGGCGTACTGGTCAGCGGTGATGCACTGGTCACGGGGCATCCCGTGTCGACCCGTCGCGGACCGCAGTTGCTGCCCGGCCTGTTCAATCACGATCAGGACGCCTGTGTGCGCAGCCTGGCGGCGCTCGGGTTGCTCGACGCCGAGGTGGTGCTGCCCGGACACGGCCCGGTGTGGCGGGGGTCCGTCCGCGAGGCCGCCGAGCAGGCTGCGCGATGACGTCGATTCCATTGGCCCCGAGCGTGATTCGCCTTGGTTCCGCAGGCCTTAGGTGATCAGCTCGAAGCCGAGCAGAAAGATCGCCGTCAGGCACAGCCCGCACGACACCAGGATGGCTGGCATCAGGATCATCTGGTCGAGTTCCTCGTCGTCGAGTGCGTCATTGCCGAGCCGGCCGAACAACGTGCGTCCCACGGCGTTGTCCCGCAGCGAACGCACGACCCGCCGCACCGCCGTGACGTCACGCTTGCGGTCGATCAGGGATCTGAGGGCGATTCCCCCGACGAACATCACGACGGCGGCCAGCAACAGCAACCAGCCCACGATCGTCTGCGACAGCATCACGCACCCCAGGGTCTAGGCAATACCCGTCCGTCGAGCCTAGAGGCCACGGTGCTCGCGCATGGTGAACCCGCGGTAATCGGGTACGAAGACTTCCTCGTCCCTTCGGCAACGAGACCACCCGGCCGACGAACGATTCGAACTCGATCTGGCCCCGGGAAGTGCGCGCCCGGATGAATCTGCTTTCGCTGCTTGCCCTGTTCGCGCGTCACGCCCACCGGTTACGTCAAGCCCCACCGCTTCGCGATCAGCTCGTGCGAGCGCAGCCGGTCGGCGTGCCGGTGCGTGACCGACGTGACGACCAGTTCGTCGGCGTCGGCGAGCCGTTGCAGGGCCTCCATGCGGTGCGCGACCTCGTCGGGATCGCCGACGAACTGCGTGGCGGTGCGGTCCTCGACGAGCGCGCGCTGTTCGGCGGAAAGCGGCGCGGCGGTGTCGGGATCCGGATACGGCACCGCACCGTCTCCTGCGCGGATGGAGTGCACCCACTGCCCGTAGCTCGAGGCCAGCTGCCGTGCGGTGTCGGTGTCGTCGGCGACCACGATGTCTGCCGAGACCACCACGTACGGTTCGCGCAGCGTCTCCGACGGCCGGAACGCCTCGCGGTACACCTCGATCGCCTCCAGCGCGGTGGCAGGGGTGATGTGGTAGCTCGCCACGAACGGAAGTCCGCGCGCACCCGCGACCTGTGCGCTCTGACCCTTGCTGCTACCGAACACCCACGGCGACAACGCGGCTCGCTCACCCGGCACGACGTGTGACTCGACACCGTCGGCTTGGTAGGTGCCCGCGAGCATCGCCAGGATGTCGCCGACCTGTTCGCCGAAGTCCGGGGAGATCGCCTCGGGTTGTTGCAGCACCGCCATCCGCGCCTGCAACCGCGGATTGCGCAGCAGCGCGCTCATGTCGAAAGGCGGTGGCACCACCACGCCGTCGATCTCGCGCCATTCCCGCGGCGGCTTGGGCTCCTCGCTCGGCGGCCGCTTGGCCCCCTCCCGCCTACGCTGTCCCGACCGGCCGACCCCGAGGTCGATGCGGCCGGGGTGGAAGGCGTCGAGGATGCCGAAGCTCTCCACGACCGCGAGCGCAGTGGTGTGACCCAGCTGCACCGCGGCCGAGCCGACCCGGATGTGGTGGGTGGCGGCGGCGATCTGGCCGATCAATACGGCAGGCGACGAACTGGCAACGGCGACGAAGTGGTGTTCGGCGATCCAAAAGCGGCGATAGCCCCAATGTTCGGCGTGCTGGGCCAGGTCGACGGTGTTGCGCAGCGCGGTCGCCGCATCGCTGCCTGCGCTGATGGGCGCAAGGTCGAGGATCGACAGTGGGACGGTCATGGCCGGTTCGCCTCCTGGTATCTGTTCTCGGCGACCGGAAGGCCGAGCCGAGCACGCAGGGTCTCGCTCGCGCGGCCCGACGACCCCGATGGGGAAACGCACGGATCGGCGAGAACCTTCAGATCGGTCGCGCGCAGGAGTTCGGTCATGGCAGGTCCTTGGCGAACGCCACCGGGTAGACCTCGCCCTCGGACGGCAAGGGCTCGGCCAGCCTGCGATAGCCGGTGGCCAGGTACAGCCCCTCGGCCTCGGGTTGACGATCGCCGGTGGTCAGGTAGACGCGACGGTACCGGGCCGCGGTGATCGCGTTCTCCAACTCGGTGAGAAGGGCCCGCCCGAACCCCCTCCTGCGGTGCCGACGGTCCGTCCAGATGCGCTTGAGTTCGGCCGTCTCGGCTCCGTCGGCCACCCCGAACCGACGGAACGCGCCGCCGGTGACGGGTCTGCCGTCGAGCACGCCGATGAGCATGCCGCCGTGCGGTGGCTCGAATTCGTCCGCCGGATAACCGCGCAGCCAGGCATCCACTCGTTCCTCGGTGGTGCCGTAGCGGGTGGCGTACTCCACGGCGAGCTCGGCGAGCAACGGCTCGGCCAGCGCGTCGTCCTGGCGGACTGCCACGAAGCGCAGATGGTTCGCGGCGCGTGCGGGCATCACGTAAATGTCCAACGCGAGGCGGTCGACCGCATTCCGAACCGCCACATTCGACTCATCGTGATTGGAAACGCCATGGGCCGTGGCCAGCATTTTCCAGCCGAAATTGACATGTGTAAAGTTTGGCCGCATGGACAACATCAGGGGCAAGACCATCGCCATCACCGGCGCCGCCCGCGGCATCGGGCACGCCACGGCCAAGGCCCTGCTGGCCCGCGGTGCGCGCGTGGTCATCGGCGACCGCGACGTCGCGGTCCTCGAGTCGGCGGTGACCGGGTTGGGCACGCTTGGCCACGTCTCGGGCTACCCGCTCGACGTCACCAACAAGGAGTCGTTCCAGACCTTCCTCGACAAGGCCAGCACCGATGGGGCCGGCCACCTCGACGTGCTGATCAACAACGCGGGGGTGATGCCGGTCGGGTCCGTTCCTCGAGCAGACCGAGCAGACCATCCGGTCGGCCGTCGAAGTGAATTTCTACGGCGTGCTCACCGGCTGCCAGCTGGTGCTTCCCGAGATGGTGAAGCGCCGTCGCGGCCACATCGTCAACATCGCGTCGATGGCGGGCATGGTCGCCGTGCCGGGCCAGGTGGTCTACGCGGGCACCAAGTTCGCCGTGGTCGGCCTCTCGACCGCGATGGCCGACGAGTTCGCGCCCCACGGGGTCGAGGTGACCGTGATCCTGCCGACCTTCACCAACACCGAGTTGATCGCAGGCACCAAGGCCACCGGTGCGCAGAAGCCGGTGGAGCCGGAGGACATCGCCGCGGCCATCGTGAAGGCACTCGACAAGCCCAAGACCCACGTGTCCGTACCTGCTCCCCTTCGGTTCGTCGGCGCGGTCACCTCGATGCTGGGTCCGCGCGGCAGACGGTGGCTGTCCAAGCAGATGGGCAACGACCGCGTCTTCCTCGACTTCGACGCACGCGCGCGGCAGACCTACGAGGATAGGGCGCGCAGCGCCACCGGCGTCGTCGACAACCAGGGCTAGCGGCCGGCCGCGCCGCCGGCCCGCATGATCCTCGCGAGGTCACCACGGGTGGTGGCCCCGACGCGCTGACACGCCCGAAGCAGATGTCCCTCCACGGTGCGCACCGACATGTACAGCCGGTCGGCGATCTCCTTGTTGGACAATCCCGCTGCCACCAGTTCGGCGACTTCGCGCTGCCGCGGGGTCAGCGGCGTCGGCGACGCCGGACTGCGCGTGGCGGGCGTACAGAGCCCACCGCAGTCGGCGGCCAGCTGGGCCGACACCGACGCGGCGAACAGCCCACGGCTGCGCGACAGTGCGCCGGTGTACGCCACCGCGGCCTGCGCGGCGGCGTCGGCGGCGGTGCACCGGTCGCCGATGGCCCGGTAGGCCTCGGAGGCGGCCAGCAACCCATCGCCGTTGCGCCTCAGCAGCGAATCGGCGTGTGCCGCAACGGCATCGGCCAGGGGCAGAGACAGCTCGCCAGCCAGTTCGCGGGCCCGGGCGGCGATGGCGGATAGCTCATCGGTAGCGCCCCACTGCACGGCAGCCTGCAAGCAGGACACCTCGATGCGTCGGCTGCCCCCGATCCCTGGCCACCTTGGCTTCGGTGAGCACCGTCTCGATGGCGAGCTTCAGCGAACCGGCCGAAGCCAAAGTCCAACCGCTCGCCGTCGCAAGCCCGGTCTGCATGTACAGGTAGTCCTTCTTGACGCTCTGACGCGCCTGGGCCAGCATCGCCGCCGCGGCTTCCGCATCGCCGAGCTTGGCGTGCGTCTCGGCCAGCGCGAACATGCATGCCGGCCGTAAACCCGTTGTGATGCCGTGATTCTCGACCCCGGCCAACGCCTCGTGCAACAGCTTCTCCGCGGCCCGCAGCTCGCCACGCATCAACTCGGCGTTGCCCATGAGGAAGACCAGATTGGCGTACGCCAGGCCGGGCATGTCGTTGGCCATGCCGAACAGCAGCGTCGCGGCGGCGTGGCATTCGGCGATGCGGCCGGTCAGCCTGCATGCCCTGGCGTAGACGCCGCCGAACCAGAATCGCATGTGCGACGTCTCGAACGAGTTGGTCGCCCGGTCCAGCGCGGCGCGGGCTACCGGGGTGATGGCCTCGGCATGTCCGAGCGCACCGGACGCCATCATCAGCGCCACCGCCGCCATCATCGCGTTGATGTCGGCGAGCGTCCCGGATTTCAATGCGGCGCTTGCCTTCTCCTCGGCGTCGACGCACCGGGCGAACACCGCATCGACGCAGGCTTCGACCGCAAGGCGCGACGCGCGCTCTGCCTCGGTCTCCGGTCCTTGGGCGAGCTCGGCCAAAATGGCCGCCGCCTCGGCGGGCCTGCCGAGCATCCAGATCAGGTTGGCGGCCCGCAGCGTCGCCCACCGGTGCCGATCGGTGTCCGCGCGCGCCGAGAGGCCGCGCAGGAATTCGTCGGCCGCCTCACCCCGTCCCGCCACCACGCGGTTGACTGCCTGGAGTTCGGCGGCAGCCGCGACCCCCGACGCCGCGGCGGCCGTCGCGAGCCGATCGGCGAGGTCGAGGTCCAGCAGCTTCATCGTGTGCCTGGCCGCGACGAGGTACAGCTCGGGGTCAGGGGGGAGGTCGGACTCGAGCGTCAGCAGCGCACGGCGCACCGTGGTCTGGGGATCCCCGTCCTCCCGGCCCGCCAGCCGCGTGGCGAGGTCGCCCCGCACCTTGGACAGGTACATCTCCCCTGCGGTGGCTCGCCGCAACTCGCCGTACAGCGGGTGTGCCAGGCGCGCCATCAGCGTGCCGGTGCTGCGCTCGACGGTGACCAGACGCATGTGCTCGGCGGTGGCGAGGTGCTCACGGCCGACCAGGTCGGCAAGCACGTCCACGTCGATCGGTTCGTACTGCGAAAGCGTGTCCACCACCAGTGCAACCGCAGGCACGAGCCGGTCCAACTCGTTGCCAACCAGATCGCTCATACTCTGTGAGACCGCGACGTCACCATCCCAGATCCACACCCCGGCGACCTCGCGGATCCGGCCCGCGGCCACCTGATCCTTGACCAGCCGCTGCAGGAACAGCGCGTTGCCGCCGGTGAGCCGCCAGAACCGCTGCGCGCTGCGCGCGTCGACCGGACCGTCAAGGGAGCCCTCGACCATGGTTCGCGCAGCCTCGGGAGACAACGGCTCCAGGTCGAGGCGAGCCAGGAGTCCGTCCTTCCACAACGCCTTGACGGCGTCCGGCTCCGTGCCACCGGTGCGTACCGTGACCACGAGTCGGGCCTCTCGGGTCTGCGCCAGCTGGTGCACGACGTGCGCCGAGAACTCGTCAAGCAGGTGGGCATCGTCGACGCCGAGGACGAGTCGACCGCCACGCTGCTGGGCGACAAGCGAATTGATCACCCGTCGCACGCTCGGCACGGGATCGGAGACGTCGTCGACGAGGGTCGCAGTGAAGGCGCCCAACGGAATCGGGCGGGCCGAAGCCGTCCCGACCACCCAGTTCGTTCGGATGCCCGACGCGGCGGCCTGACTCAGCAGTTCTCGCGCGAGTCGCGTCTTGCCAACGCCCGCTGCACCGGCTATCACCACACCTGCGAAATTGCCGACCCCGCTCAGCGCCCGGCGTAGGGTGACGAGTTCGCTGTCCCGGCCGGTCAGCGCATCACCGCTGATCACGCGCCGACTATAACGCTATCCAGGGCCCGGGACCGGCGGAATGCGCGCCCGCCGCCTAACCGACTTCGGGTAGCGGGTCACCCATGCGGTAGGCCTCGATCTCGTCGAGGTGACCGAAGAGCTCCTCGACGGTGAACTGGTAGTCCACGCCGTCGGACTCACCCGAGCCCACGAGGATCACGTGCGGCGCCTCGGGATCGCTGAGCCAGATCCTTGTGACCGGTTCGATCGACTCGTCGTCCGGCTCAACCCCGGACGGCGGGTAGAACCACGTGATGAAGTTCTCGGTGGAGAACTCCCCGTCGAATTCCCAGCCTCGCCCGACGATCTCGTTGGCGATCCGCGCCACGCCTTCGACGTCGGCGTGGACCTCGGTGGGCAGCCACCGGTCGTTGCGTGCCACCTGCCGCCTCTTGCGCCGCGCCTTCTTGGCCGCACTCGCCCGCGACACGGGCTAGCCGAGAGCCCGGTCGAGGTCGGCGATCAGGTCGTCGGTGCCCTCGAGCCCCACCGACACCCGGACCACGGCATCGCCGAGGCCGATCGCCGCCCGACCCTCCGGCCCCATCGCACGGTGCGTGGTGGTGGCCGGGTGGGTGATCAAGCTCTTCGTATCGCCGAGGTTGTTCGAGATGTCGATCACCTGCAACCCGTCCAGCACCTCGAAGGCCCGCTGCTTACCCGCACCATCGGGGGTGGCCAGCTCGAAGGTGATCACGGTGCCGCCACCGGTCATCTGCCGTTTGGCCAGGTCGTACTGCGGGTGCGACTCCAGGAACGGGTAGCGCACCCAGCTGACGGCCGGGTGTGACTCAAGGAACTCGGCGATGCGGTGTGCCGAGGAGTTGGAGTAGTTCACCCGAACGGCGAGCGTCTCAAGGCCTTTGAGCATCGTCCACGCATTGAAGGCACTGATCGCCGGTCCGGTGTGACGCATCAGCTTCTGCACCGGACCGTCGATGTACTCCTTGTCGCCCAGGATCGCACCGCCGAGCACGCGGCCCTGGCCGTCGATGTGCTTGGTGCCGGAATACACCACGACGTCGGCGCCGAGCGGTAGTCCCTGCTGCAGCATCGGCGTGGCGAAGACGTTGTCCAGCACCACCTTTGCACCGGCGGCATGGGCGAGGTCGCAGACCGCCGAGATGTCGACGAGCGACTGCATCGGGTTGGACGGCGTCTCGAAGAACACCGCCGTCGTCGGAACCGACAGCGCCTCTTCCCATTGCGCGAGGTCTTCGCCGTCGACGAACACCGTCTCCACGCCCCAGCGTGGCAGGATCTCGTTGCACACCACGAAGCACGAACCGAACAGGCTGCGCGCCGCGACCAACCGGTCGCCTGCGCCGAGCAGCGCGCCCAGCGACGTGAACACCGCGGCCATGCCGGTCGCCGTCGCGAACGCGGCGGGGGCGCCCTCGATCAGCCGGAGCCGCTCCTCGAACATCGAGATGGTCGGGTTGCCGTAGCGCGAGTAGACGTAGCGGTCGATCTCACCGGTGAACGCCTTCTCCGCGTCCGCCGCGGTCGGGTAGACGTACCCGGAGGTGAGGAACAGCGCCTCCGAGGTCTCCTCGAAACCGGACCGGAGCAGGCCGCCCCGAACGCCGATGGTGGCCTGGCTGACACCGTCGGGCAGCTCGGCGGGAATACGGACGGACGGCACGCCGTCCTCTTGCTCGGTCATGATTGCCTCCAGGGCAGTCCGATCGCCCGCCAACCGGTGGCGCCGCGGTGCTTCTGCTCGTCGAGGTCGCCCTCGAAACCGTCGAGAATGTTGTACGACGGAGCGATGCCCGCCTCGGTGGCGGCCTCCGCGGCTCCGATCGAGCGATTTCCCGACCGACACAGGAAGACCACCTGACGCTCGCCGGGCGTTACGCCCGCGGCGATCAGGTCCTCGACGAAGCCGTCGTTGTGGACGCCGTCGCTGCCGTTCCATTCGACGTATACGACGTCGCGCCCGAGGCTGGAGAGGTCGGGCACGCCGACGAATCGCCATTCGGCAGCCGTCCGGCAGTCCACGAGCACGGCCTCGGGATCGTCGCTGAGCAGGTCCCAAGCCCGCTGCGGCGTGATGTCTCCCGCATAGGTCACGTCTGCGAGTCTTCCATATCCGGCTGGGGGCGGTTCAACACACCTTCCAGCTTCCGTCCTCGCGTACGACGGTCAATTCGGACACGGACGTGGTGTCCGCGGTCCTGTCGAAGTGGTAGGTCACACTGGCCGTGGCCCGGTCGCCGTCGATGCGCACGTCCTTCACGTCATCGATATAGCGTTCACCGTTCTTGCTCACCGAATCACTTTGCCGGGCAAGGAAGTCTGCTTCACTTCCCTGCACTGCACGGCAGGTGAAGTCGCGAAAGTCGGCGTAGTTCTGGCGTTGCAGCGCGTCATTCTGGCCGACTATCGCCCGGCCCACGTCCGTGCCGGGAGCGGGGCTGCTGCTGCCGAACACGTTGAACAGCACGATTCCGATCACCACGAGCACGATGACCGCCAGCGCACCGACGAACGGAGCGATCGTCGGCCGATCCGGCCCGTAGTCGGGTACGGGTTCGGTCACGACCCTGACTTGCGCAGGGCCGCCGACACCTGGTGCGCGCGGTCCCGCGCACGGACCACGTCGGGGGCGGTGGCAAGCGCCACCGACGTGTCGTCGACGAGGCGCACGTCACTCTCCGGCACGGCAAGGGCGTCGGCCAGCACGCCGGTGCCGGGCCCGTCGTACGAAACCTCCGCGGCCGCAGGCGAGATCATGATGGTGTCGATCGTCAGTCCGAGGACCGCTCTCGCGTGCAGCTCGAACTGCGACAGCCGTTGCGACCGCAGCGTCACCAGGCCCACGTCGTCCGGCCGCGGACGCACCGACGTGAAGTAGACCTCGTCGCCACGGACGAGGAGCTCCACGTTGAACACGCCGCGGCCGCCGAGGGAGTTGACGATGCGCGCGGCGATCGACCGGGCCGCATCGAGCGCGGCGGGCGACAACTGATGCGGCTGCCACGATTCCAGCGGACCACCGTCGGTCTGCCGGTGGCCGATCGGTTCGCAGAACTGCACCGTCGGCCCCGACGGTCCGACGCTTCGGACGGTGAGCATGGTCACCTCGTCGTCGACGTCGACGACCGTCTCGACCATCACCCGACCCGGCGCCTGCCCGGCGGTGATGGCGCGATGCCAGGCCGCCTCGACGTCGTCGGCCCGGGTCAGCACCGACCGCCCGTCCGCGGGGGCACCGGTGACCGGCGTGACCACCAACGGGAAGCCCGCATGCTGGACCACCGCGGCGAGTTCCTCCTCGGTGCCTGCGAACCAGAACGGCACCGTCGGCAGACCGAGTTCGTCGGCCGCAAGCCGTCGCAGACCCTCCCGGTCCAAGCTGAGCCGGGCCGCCCGCGGGCTCGGAAACACCTCGACCGCGGCGTGTTCCGCGGCGGCGATGAGGACGTCGGTGGAGATGTCCCCGGAATCGGCGACCACGTACGCCGGCTTCTCCTCGTCGATCCAGGAATTGAGCACGGCGACGTCGGCACCTTGGTTGACGGTGTGCGCGACGGCACCCAGCCGCTCGAATGCAAGGGCCAGATCGCGGCCCGCGCCGCCGGAGCTCAGCAGCATGACCACGGGACCGCGGTCTGTCGATTCAGTCATCGTTGTTCCACCCTGCCAGAGGAGTCAATCCAGCCGGATGTCGACGTAGCACCAGCGCCAGGACTCCCCTGGTTCGACCGACCGCATGACGGGATGGTCGGTCCGATGGAAGTGGACGTTCGCGTGTTGGTGGGGGCTCGAGTCGCAGCAACCGACGTGCCCGCACGTCAGGCACATCCGCAGATGCGCCCAGGTACTCTCGCCGAGTTCGTAGCATTCCTGGCATCGCCCAGGGGTGAGGGGTTCGGGTTCGGCGGCATCGGCGGCGGCCGACAAGTGCTCGCAGGTGCTGGGCGGGGCCTTCAAGTCGCGCTGTCGCGTTCTCCTCCGCATGCTGATCAGGATAGGGCGGTTCGAGACGAGGAGGTCAGCCACGTGGGTCCCCCACTGCTCGCGGTGCTCGTGATGTCGGTGCTGCTGGCCGGGGTGGCTCGCCGGTACGACGTCTCGGCGCCGCTCGCGCTGGTCCTCGCGGGACTGCTGGCCGGCCTCATCCCCGGGTTGCACGGCATCGAGCTCGAGCCGGAGCTGGTGCTGTTCGTCATCCTGCCTCCGCTGCTGTGGTCGGCGGGCCTGGAGAGCAGCTACGTCAACCTGCGCCGCAACAGGCGGCCGATCGGCCTGCTTGCGGTGGGCCTGCCGCTGGCGACGACGTTCGCGGTCGGCGTGGTGGCCTACCACACCGTGCCCGAGCTGACGGTCGTCGCGGCGCTGGTGCTCGGCGCCATCGTGGCGCCACCCGACGCGGTTTCCGCCGCGGCGATCGGCCGAAGGCTGGGGCTGCCCCGTCAGATCATGACGCTGCTCGGCGGCGAGAGCCTGCTCAACGACGCGACGGCGCTGACCGCATACAAGGTCTCACTGGCGGCGGCGATCGGGACGGCCGCGAGCTGGGGCTCCGGCCTTGGCACGTTCGCGCTGGCCGCTGCGGGCGGGATTCTCGTCGGTGGCCTGGTGGGTTCGTTGATCGTCGCGCTGCGGGCGTGGTTCGAAGACCCGTTGGTGGAGAGCGCGATCGGATTGGTTGCGCCGTTCTTCATCTACCTGCTGGCCGAGGAGGTACACGGCTCCGGCGTGATCGCCGTGGTGGTCGCGGCGCTGATCATCGGCCAGCGGTCGACCCGCGCCGGCTACGCAACGCGGCTGCAGGACAATGCGGTGTGGCGCGCGGTGCAGTTCGTGCTCGAGTCGTTCGCGTTTCTGCTCATCGGGCTTCAGCTGCCAACCGTGGTGGCCGAGTTGAAGGGCATCTCGGCGGCGGTGCTCGCGATCGCATCGGTGTCCGTGCTGGCCACCGTCATCGCGGTGCGGATCGTCTGGGTGTACGTGTTCGCTTACCTGCCAAGGGCGCTCTCGGCCCGCATCCGCGCCAACGAGCCGCGGCCCACCCCTGCGCAGGTCTTCATCGTGGCTTGGGCGGGCATGCGCGGCGTGGTCTCGCTCGCCGCCGCCTTCGCGGTGCCCTTGACGACCGTGTCGGGCGCCGCGTTCCCAGGACGTGCCCAACTCGTGTTCCTGACGTTCGTGGTGGTCGTCGGGACCCTGCTGTTGCACGGGCTCACGCTGCCGTGGCTGATCAAGGTGCTCGACGTCGAGAACGACGATGCACAGCGGGACGCCATGGAGGAGGCCGCGGCCCAGACCAGGGCGGCCAAGGCGGCTTCCGACCGGCTCGACGAGTTGCTGGCCGAGGACCGTGCGCAGACCGACGTTCATCAGCGCGCGGCAACGATTCTGCGCGGTTGGAACTCACGAAGGCAGAACGCAGCATGGGAGCGACGGCTCGGCCGCAGCGACGACGAGATCGGCGAGAGCCCGGCCGCCGCCTTCAAGCGGCTGCGGCTGGCGATGCTCGCCGCCGAGCGCGAGTCGTTCATCGCCGAACGCGATGCCGGGCACATCGACGACGAGGTGTTGCGGTCGGTTCTCAACGGGCTGGACCTCGAGGAGGCCACGCTCAACCGCGACTGACCGGAAGCTCCGCGCGATAGGCCCGCATGGCGTCGGTGAGGGCGACGAATGTGCGGTGCGCGATCTCGAGATCATCGTCGGACAGATCGGCGAGGGCACGGTGGTTGTGTTCGGCGAGTCTGGCAAAGAAAGCGCGTGCGACGGCCATTCCGTGATCGGCGTAGCGAAGGATGACCTTGCGTCGATCGGCCGGGTCGGTCTCGCGCCGCAGGTGACCGGTGTCGGCCATTCGCTCCACCAGGTAGGTGATGGCCGCACCCGAAAGGCCCATCTGTCGACGCAGGTCTCCCGCGGTCAGCCGCCTCCCTTCGGTTTCAGCAATCATCACGAAGAGCAACGCGCGAAACTCGTTGGTGGACACGTTGTTCTGCGCTGCGAATATGCGCCCCATCCAGTCCGACTCCGACGTCATCACCCGCAGATCCGCACCGATGCGACGCTCGAGTTGCAGTCGATGATCAGTGGACGGGCTCACGTGGGACATACAGCGGTGTTTCCTTTGGCCGGGGTGCCTATGCAGCATAGTGCCGACCTACCCAGCTACTACGCTTGATCAATACTTCAATCGCTGAAATATTCACCTGGTGCCCTATCGCGTGTCGTGGATCCTCGCCCTGCTCGTGGTGCTCGCCTCCGGCGCGGCGTTGGGCCTGATCGGCGGCGGTGACTCCGGCGAGCAGTCACCGGTCGCGGTCCCCGCGGCCTCCGAATCAGCGCGCGCCGATGCGACCAGGACGCAGTTCCCCGGTGGTGACGTGGTACCCGCGATCGTGGTGGTGACAAGGACCGACGGGGCCGAGCTGACGTCGGAGGACGTCGCGGCAGCAGGCGCGGCACGGCAGCGCATGCTGGCGGAGGCCACCGTCGAGGGCGGTACACCGCCGGTCGTGGTGTCGCAGGACGGGCGGGCCGCGGTGGCCACCGTTCCGCTGCACGGCGAACTGTCCGGATTCGCGCTCGACGACGCGGTCAAGTCACTGCGTGCGGCCACGTCGGACGGATTGCCAAAGACACTGCGCGCCCAGGTAACCGGCGGACCCGCGTTCGGTGCCGACATCGCGAATTCGTTCGCGGGAGCCAACTTCACGCTTCTCGCCGTCACGGCGGCAGTGGTGGCGCTGCTGCTGATCGTCACCTACCGGTCGCCGGTGTTGTGGCTCGTCCCACTGGCCGTGATCGCCTTCGCAGACCGGGTGGCCGCCGTGCTCGGCAGTGCTGCGGCGACCGCGGTCGGTACCAGCCCCGACGGCTCCACCTCGGGTATCACCAGCGTCCTGGTGTTCGGGGCGGGCACCAACTACGCGCTCCTGTTGATCTCACGCTATCGAGAGGAGCTTGGCCGTCATCAGGATCACCGGCTCGCGCTGCGGGTTGCGCTACGGCACGCCGGTCCGGCGATCGTCGCCAGCAATGCGACCGTCGTACTCGCGCTGCTCACCCTGCTGTTCGCGTCATCGCCGAGCACCAGAAGTCTCGGCGTCCAGGCCGCCGCGGGTCTGGTCGTGGCCGCCGTCTTCGTGTTGCTGGTGCTCCCACCGCTGCTCGCGCTGTTCGGCAAGCGGCTGTTCTGGCCGTTCGTCCCGAAGGCAGGCGGCGAATCGCTGACCGACAACGGGGTCTGGCACCGCATCGCCGCGGGCGTCGCGCGGCGCCCGGCCGCCGTCGCAGGCGTTGCGATCGCCGCGCTCCTGGTGCTGTGCACCGGTCTGCTCGGCACGTCGGTCGGCCTGTCGCAGACCGAACAGTTCCGGGTCGTGGCCGAATCCGTGACGGGCTACCAGACGCTCGCCGCGCACTTCCCCAGCGGGATGACCGACCCGACGCGGGTGGTCGCGGCCACCGATCGCGCCGCGGAGGTTGCGCGAGCGATCACCGCCACTCCCGGCGTCGTCTCGGCCACAGAGGCCGGGCATTCACCGGTGGGCACCACCCAGTGGTCGGTGGTGCTGAACGCGGCACCGGGCTCGGCGGAAGCGTTCGAAACCGTTGATGCGCTTCGTGATTCCGTGCACGGTGCCGATGCCGGCGGACTGGTCGGTGGGTCGGATGCCTCGGCACGCGACGCCCGCGCGGCCGCCGAACGGGATCAGCGCGTGGTGATCCCGGCGATCCTCGCAGTGGTGCTGATCGTGCTCTACGTCCTGCTGCGGGCTGCGCTGGCGCCGCTGGTGCTGGTGGCGGTCACCGTGCTCAGCGCGTTCGCGGCGCTGGGGCTCGGCGGGTGGGTCAGCGTGCACGTGTTCGGCTTCCCCGCCCTCGACAACACCACGTCGCTCTTCGCGATCCTGTTCCTGGTCGCCCTCGGCGTCGACTACACGATCTTCCTGGTGACCAGGGCCCGCGAGGAGACGCCCGGGCACGGCACCCGCGACGGGATCGTGCGCGCGGTTTCGGCGACGGGTCCGGTCATCACCAGCGCGGGCATCGTGCTGGCCGCGGTGTTCTGCGTGCTCGGCGTGCTGCCACTGATCGTGCTGACTCAGATCGGCATCATCGTCGGCCTCGGCATCCTGCTCGATACGTTCGTGGTGCGCACTGTCATCATCCCGGCGCTGTTCACCCTGATCGGGCCGCGCATCTGGTGGCCCGCGCTGCGCTCCGACCGCTAGCGTGGATTCACGGCGTTTCTGCGTGCTGCCTGCGATCGTGCCGAAGCATTCGGGGTGAAGGACGCTTTGCATCGACACATGCGTTCTGGTGCATAGCGGCCGGTCCCGGACGCGAGGTGAGAAACTGAGACCGGCGACATGTGGTCGGCGCAGGCCGAGCACTTCTCCGCGCGCCACCGGGTGGTGTTGATCGACCCGCCCGGACATGGCGAGAGTCAAAAGCTCAGCAGGACGTTCACGTTCGAGGAGTGTGCGCGCACCATCGCCGACCTGCTCGACGACCTCGGCATCGAACGCGCGCACTTCGTCGGCAACTCCTGGGGCGGCATGATCGGCGGCACGTTCGTCGCCGCCTACCCCGACCGGGTGGGCAAGGCGGTGCTGATGAACTGCACCGCATCGGCCGCTGGTGCACGGCAGAAGCTCGAGTACGGCTTCATGCTGCGCCTCGCCTCTCTGCTCGGAGGAGTCCGGCCCCCGCTGACCCGTTCGGTGCTCAAGAGCTTCCTCGGGCCGACGACGTTTCGGACACGGCCCGACGTCGTCGCCTACGTACGCAAGACGGTCGAGGCCGACGACCTGGACTCCTGCGCGTGGGCGGTGCGCAGCGTGGTGCCGCTCCGGCCCGACCAGCGGGCGCTGCTCGGTCGCGTGTCGACACCCGTGCTCGTCGTCGCGGGGGCCGAGGACGCGACGTTTCCCAATCAGGAGACCAAGGCGATGGCCGACGCCATCCCCGGGTCGTCGTTCGTGGTCCTCGACGGCGTTGCGCACCTCGCAGGCCTGGAGAACCCGACGCTGATCAATGCGGTGGAGGACTTCCTGGCGCGCTGAGCGTCATGGTCTGCGCCAACCGCGCCACCAGATGATTCACCGGGATCAGAGGTCCTTCCTTGTCCCCCCGGGTGCGTGCCGTAGCCCGGAACCGCCGGTACGGTCGAATACATGACCGCACCGAATGCCGCGCTTCGCGCGGGAGACCCGACTCTGCCACCGGTGCACATGCGGCGCAACGGGTTCGACCCCACCAAGGAACTCGGCGAGATCCGGGAGAGCACCGGTGTCACCACGGTGGTGAACGCGTTCGGCATGACGGTCCACCTCGTCACCCGGTACGAGGACGTCAAGACGGTGCTGTCGGATTACGAACACTTCGCCAACTCCCGACCGCCGGGATTCGTCCTGCCCGGTGCACCCGAGATGTCGGAAGAGGAGCAGGCCAGCGCGCGGGCCGGCAACCTGCTCGGCCTCGACCCACCAGAACATCAGCGGCTGCGCCGCATGCTCACCCCAGAGTTCAACTTCCGCCGGATCAAGCGGCTGGAGCCCCGCATCACCCAGATCGTCGACGAGCACCTCGATGCAATGGAGGCCGCAGGGGCACCCGTCGACCTGGTCGAGCACTTCGCGCTGCCCATCCCGTCGCTGGTGATCTGCGAGCTGCTCGGCGTGCCGTACGAGGACCGCGCCGACTTCCAGGCGCGGTCCGGACGTCAACTCGACCTCTCGCTTCCCATCGCCGAACGCATGAACCTCCAGCGCGCAGGCCGCGACTACATGCACTCGCTGGTGGTCCGCGCGCGCACCCACCCCGGCGAGGACGTGCTCGGCACGCTGATCCGCGAGCACGGCGCCGAGCTGACCGACGACGAACTCGTCGGCATCGCCGCGCTGTTGCTGCTCGCCGGGCACGAGACCACGTCGAACATGCTGGGCCTGGGCACCCTGGCACTGTTGCGTCACCCCGACCAGCTGGCCGCTGTTCGGGACGACCAGGACGCCGTCGGCCCGGCCGTCGAGGAACTGCTGCGGTGGCTGTCCATCGTGCAGACTTCGATCCCGCGGATCACCACCGCCGACGTCGAGATCGCCGGCGTGGAGATCCCCGCCGGTCAGCTCGTCTTCGCGTCACTGCCCGCGGGCAACCGTGATCCCGTATTCACCGAGACCCCCGACGTTTTCGACATTCGACGCGGTGCGGCCGGGCACCTTGCGTTCGGCCACGGCGTGCACCACTGCCTCGGCGCGCCGCTGGCCCGGATGGAGATGCGGATCGCGTGGCCCGCACTCTTCCGCCGCTTCCCCGACCTGGCGCTGGCCGAGGCGTTCGAGGACGTCGAGTTCCGCTCCTTCCACTTCATCTACGGACTACGGTCGTTGTTGGTTGGGTGGTGATGTCGAGGTGAAGTTGATAGCCGATCGCGACGCCTGCATTGCGTCGGGTAACTGCATGATGGTTTCCGAGGAATTGTTCGATGCCGACGACGACGGCATCGTGATCGTGCGCACCGAGGACGTGCCCGAGGCCGAGGAGGATCACGCCCGTGAGGCCGTGAAGATCTGTCCGGCCTCAGTGCTGCGTCTGGAGTGACGGACCCGCAGCCTGACGTTGTAGCGGGCCGCATCGGATGTCGAACCGTTCGCGCAGCGTGTCGAGGGTGCGCCGATGGTGATCGCGTTCGCGGCGGTGCGTGAGCATGAACCGCGCGGTGACCGCCAGCCGGCGGGGCAGCGGGTACCAGAGGTCGAAGTCGAGTCCGCAGTCGGCGAACACCTTGGTCGGCACGGCTTCCGCCATGACGCTGACGTTGTGTTGGACGAGCGAGAACATCGCGTATGGCAGCACCGGCTTGGACTTCTTCAGCAACTCTTGCAGGTCGAGTTCGTACAGACCCGCATCCCGCAGCACGTCCAAGAAGAACATGTGGGTCAGGAAGTACCCGGCGTAGGACGACAGATGCAGTGTGGCCGAACGCGTTTGAATGGACATCACCGCACCATCCGGTGAGATGTATGGCTCGTACGGGTGGTCGCTTCGAATGACGTAGCCGGTGCAGTTCACCAACCAGCTGCCCGGCTCCACCGCCTTGGTGGCGCCGCTCCGGAACACCAGGTCGGTGGACTCTCCCCTGTCGACCACGTCGACGAGGTGGTCCATCACCACGTCGTTGAGTCCCGCGGCGATCGCCCGGTTCTCGGCTTCGGACAGCACCCCAAGCACATAGCTGTCGGCGGTCGGAGTGCACCAGGTGGCGTAGGTGGTGCGGTACCACTCGGCGACGTCCTTCTCGTTGGTGCCGTCGAAGCGATTCGCCGTACGCCTGGCGACACTGCTTACCGGGGTGCCCCTCCCACCACCGCCGTGCCCCTGGCGGAAAGAAGAACTCGCGGCGAGCGAAGAACGTCCCCGCGCCTGCGACGAGGTTCACCTCACGGCCCGGATAGCGGGTGATGAGCGCGTGCGCGGTATCCATGGCCGTCTTGCCGCCGCCGACCACCCATACCGGTGTATCGCTGTCAGCCATCTCGCCGGAGCGCACATCGCAGGAGTCCGGTGACACCGAATGCACACGCACGCTGGAGATTTCGAGCGGGTCGTTGGGCACGATGCGAAAGCCGTGCGCGTTGATCAGCCGCTTCGTCTCGATCGTCCGTAGCCGGCCATCCGAGGAACGGCACACGACCCGCACCAATCCGGCTGTCTCGTCGTAGGATTCGACGTCCCAGCCAAAGAGCTCCTCGACGTCGACATCCTGCTTGATGACATTCAGGCAGTGCTCGAAGTGGTCGAGAACCTCGGACTTCGTCGCCAGATAGCCGCGTTCCCTATCGAGTGTCCACTTGATGTTCCCGGCCGTGAACACCGGATGCGGCTGGTGCAGCCGCACATAGGGATAGGTGTCGACCCACATGCCGCCGGCACGTTGCCGACGGTCGATCAGGATGACCTTATGGTCACGCGAGAGATAGCGGCTCGCCACGAACAGCGCATTCAGTCCTGCGATCCCCGCTCCCACGATGCAGACATCGCAGGTCTCTACGGGCGGTACTTCCTCAGCTGTCATCGCAATTCCCCCCGGAACCGCTCGCGGGGCCGTCGTCTAGACCCGACGCCCTGATGCTAATTGACCTGAGTAGAAATATCGCCCCCCTTCAGTCGGGGTTCTACCGCGCGGCCACGGGGTGGTCGTCGTCGAAGTGAAGGTCGATGACGCCCGCGCGGACGAGCGCGAGCACACTCACGACCAGAACCCAGACCGGGAACAGCATGGTGATCCACATGCTGACGTCGCTGGCGATCAGAATCGCAACGGCGACCGCGTAGGTCCCGAGCACCAGCCAGCGCGGCATCAGCTTGGTCTTCAACCAGATGGTGGCCAGGGAGAACATGAACACCGCAGCCATGCGCAGCGCATAGGTGTTGCTCAGTGTCGTCAGCAGCGCCTGGCCGAACGCTGCGACGTCGTCGTGCACCGCGACATCGGGGCTGAACCTGCGGCTTGCGACCAGACCGGCGCCGACTGCCGACGACACGAACATCATCGCCAGGAACAGCAGCCCGCTGCCGAGGAACACCGACGCGAAGAACCTGTCCTCGAACCTGCCGATGCCGTCGCGCACCACGCCGATGAACCACAGGAACGTAATGCCCGCGAACGGCATCAGTATCGCCGCCACCTTGAGCTTGCCCTCCGCCCCGTCGACCCACTGCGAGCCCGGTGCACCGCCAGGGGGGAGGGCGGTCTTGATGAGGGCCAGCGACGTGCCGAACAGCACCGCGAAGAGCACCCCGGCGACCCCCGCCGCCCGTGGCGTCGACAACCGGTTGGGCTTTGGCGCGCGGCGTTCGGTCACCGGGTCATCGTGACAGAGCGGCGGGCCTGGCGTTGAGATTGCGCGCAACGTCGTGAGACCGCCGCGACTTGCGCAGCCCTCAGCGCAATCTCGACGAGGGTCGAGGCGGCCTGGCGTTCACGGTTGGCCAGGCAGCAATCGGATCATCAGGCCGTTGGCCTCTGCCAGCAGTGCCCCAGCGGGGTCACGCAGTTCGGCGTTGACGAACGCCTTGCGGCCCTCGGTCGAGCGGATCCACCCGCGCGCCGCCAGCGGGGTGTCGATCGGAGTGACCTTGCGATAGTCGACGTGCAGGAACCCGGTACGGCTGATCGGCCGGCCCGCGGCGTGGATGACCATGCCGAAGACCGAGTCGAACAGCAGCGGCAGCACCCCGCCGTGCACGGCCATGTTGCCCCCTACGTGAAAGCGGCTGAACTGCACGTGCAACTCGACGCCGTCGGGTTCGAACTTGCCGAGCCGGTACGGCGGCATCAACAGGCTGCCCGCGCCAGGCAGGTCGGGGACGCGGTTGGCCGGGCCGACGCCCTCGGCCGCCTCGAACGGGTCGAGCAGCGTGACGAGCTCGTCGACGCGGTCGGCGGCGGCGACCCAGGTGTCGCTGTCGGGGTCCGCCGAAACCGCCAGATCCTGCAGACGGCGCATAGACGTCACGAACCGACCGAACCCCGGGCCCGGCCGCGCGGCTTCGAAGACCGGGAAGCCACCGTGCTGGTCGTAGTCCGGGTCGCCCTCTGCAGCCGTCATGGATCAGCCAGGATGTCGCGGCGCACGATGGTCTGCTCGCGGCCCGGCCCGACACCTATGCACGAAACATGCGCTCCCGCAAGTTCTTCCAGTCGGCAGACGTAGTAGCGCGCCTTGGCGGGCAGGTCGTCGAACTCGCGCGCTTCGGAGATGTCCTCCCACCAGCCGGGCAGTTCCTCGTAGATCGGCTGGGCGCGGGCGATGTCGCTCTGCGTCATCGGCATCTCGTTGGTGCGCTTGCCGTCCACGGTGTAGCCGACGCACACCGGCACCGTCTCCAGGCTGGACAGCACGTCGAGCTTGGTCAGGAAGTAATCGGTGATGCCGTTTACTCGCGTGGCGTAGCGCGCGATCACCGCATCGAACCAGCCGCAGCGCCTCGGCCTGCCGGTGGTCACACCCACCTCGCCGCCCGTCTTGGACAGGTAGGCGCCGTACTCGTCGAACAACTCGGTGGGGAACGGACCGGAGCCAACGCGCGTGGTGTACGCCTTCAGGATCCCCAGCACCGTGGTGATCCTGGTGGGGCCGATGCCTGAGCCAACCGCTGCGCCGCCCGCCGTCGGATTGGAGGACGTCACATAGGGATACGTACCGTGGTCGACGTCGAGCAGCGTGCCCTGCGAACCCTCCAACAGCACCGTCTCACCGGCTTCCAGCGCGGTGTTCAGCAGCAGTCTGGAGTCGGCGATCCGGTGCTTGAAGCCCTCTGCCTGCGTCAGCAGGTTGGCCACCACCTCGTCCGGGTCCAGCGCCTTGCGGTTGTAGATCTTGACCAGCACCTGGTTCTTGAATTCCAGTGCTGCGTCGATCTTCTGGGCCAGCAGGTCGGGGGCGAGGACGTCGGCGGCGCGGATCCCGAGACGCGCGACCTTGTCCTGGTAGCACGGCCCGATCCCGCGGCCGGTGGTGCCGATCTTCTTGCTGCCCATGTAGCGCTCCGTCACCTTGTCGATCGCGACGTGGTACGGCATCAACAGGTGCGCGTCGGCGGAGATCAACAGTCGCGAGGTGTCCACGCCGCGTTCCTCGAGCCCCGCCAGCTCGGCGAGCAGGACACCCGGGTCGACGACGACACCGTTGCCGATGACGTTGGTGACACCGGGCGTCAGGATGCCCGATGGAATGAGGTGTAGCGCGAAGTTCTCGCCCGTGGGTAACACGACGGTGTGACCGGCATTGTTGCCGCCCTGGTATCGCACGACCCACTGCACCCGCCCACCGAGTAGGTCGGTGGCCTTTCCCTTGCCCTCGTCGCCCCATTGGGCGCCGATGAGGACGATTGCCGGCATGGCATAGTCTCCCGCTCATCTGCCTCAGTACTCTGTGCAGCCGGTGAGGTACCTTATCCGACCTGAACCCCGTCTGTTTGCGAGGAGCTGAGTTGACCCCCGCGGACATGGTCGTGCTGCGCTTTCGCGGCGGGCGTGTACCGCGAGCCCTGAGGGATCTACCCGTCCACGACGTCGCCAATCCCACCGACGTGGATCCCCTCGTCGGAGCGCACCGGATGATCGTGCTCGGTGGCCGGGCGGACCTCGGAATCGTGCTCACGCGGCTGCTGCGCGCCGAACGGCTGGACGTCGAGGTCGGCCTCGTCGGTCGACCGTGGCACGCTCGCCGGGCGCGCACTGCAGGGGCCCGACGCGTTCCGTTGATCCGCGACGAGGCGGGCGCCGTCGTCACCGAGGTCGCGTTCTGGCTACCGCACGACGAGGACGCGCAGACCATCACCGGCGAGTGTGTGGTGGACGACATCGTGCTCTTCGATGGCGAGGTCACGGGGGTGCGCATCGAGCCGACCGCCGATCCGCCTGGGCTGCGCGCCAGCGTGCTGACCAGCGGGATGCGGCGACGTAGGTGGGTCACCGGGCGCGCCGCGCAGCTCGGCACGACGGGCGCACTGGTGGTGCGCGACGGGGTAACGGCGCCGCGCCCGGTGCGGCGGTCGACGTTCTACCGTCACACGCAGGGCTGGTTGACGGTCGGGTGACGTAGCTTCGTGAGGTGAGCATCCGTCCGCTGCACCAGTCGGTGCGGCCGAGCCTGATCTTCTGGGCGATCGTCGCGATCACCGTCGCCGGCGGCGTGACCGCCTGGTTGTCACCCGTTTCGCTGGGAGGTCGGCCAGGACCGCTGGCCTACGTCGGGGTGTTCGTCTTCGTGGTGTTCGGCTGGCTGGTGTCGCTGTGTTTGCACGAGTTCGGGCACGCCTTCACGGCGTGGCGTTACGGTGATCGCGACGTCGAGGTGCGCGGCTACCTGACGCTGAACCCGCTGAAGTACTCCAACCCGCTGCTGTCGCTCGGCCTCCCGGTGCTGTTCATCGCGCTCGGCGGCATCGGCCTGCCCGGCGGCGCGGTATACGTGCGCACGGCGTGGATGACGCCGCGGCAGCGGACCACGGTGGCTCTTGCCGGGCCGTTCGCCAACGTGGTGCTCGCGATCCTGCTTCTGGTGCTGACCCGCGTGCTGTGGGACCCCGACCGCGTGGTGTTCTGGGGAGGGGTGGCGTTCCTGGGCTTCCTCCAGGTGACGGCCGTGATCCTGAACCTGCTGCCCATCCCAGGACTCGACGGCTACAGCGCGCTCGAGCCCCACCTCAGCGCGGACACGCAGCGGTCCCTGCACCCGGTGAAGCAGTGGGGGTTCTTCATCCTGCTGATCCTGCTGTTCGCGCCCGTGCTCAATCGATGGTTCTTCGGGGTGGTGTTCTGGTTCTTCGATCTGTCCGGAGTGCCCAGCTCCCTGGTGTCGATCGGCAGCCAGTTGACGAGGTTCTGGTCCGGCTGGTTCTGACGGGCGCCTTGCAATATATGCGTCTTTACGCATAGATTGCTGGCATGGGAGCGGGGCACGATCACGGCCACGGTGGCGACACCCGGGTGAGCCGGATGATCATCGCGGCCGCCATCCTGAGCGTCTTCTTCGTCATCGAGCTGACCACCGCGCTGTGGATCAATTCGATCGCGCTGCTGGCCGACGCGGGCCACATGCTGACCGACCTGGTGGCCATGTTCATGGGGTTGACGGCGGTGCTGTTGGCCCGGCACGGACCCGCCTCGGAGGCACGGACCTACGGCTGGCACCGGGCCGAGGTGTTCACCGCCGTCGCCAACGCGGTGCTGCTGATCGGCGTGGCCGGGTTCATCCTCTTCGAGGCGTTCGAGCGGCTCGGGCACGCCCCCGACGTGCCGGGCGTGCCGATGATCGCGGTCGCACTCGCAGGCCTGCTGGCCAACGCCCTGGTCGTGCTGCTACTGCGATCCCATTCCGAGCAGAGCCTCGCCGTCAAGGGCGCCTACATGGAGGTCGTGGCCGACACCGTTGGCAGCGTCGGTGTGTTGATCGCGGGCATCGTCACCGTGACGACGAGCTGGCCCTACGCCGACGTCGTGGTTGCCGTCCTCGTCGCACTGTGGGTGCTGCCGCGCGCGTTCGCGCTCGCCAGGGCAGCCCTGCGGATCCTGTCCGAGACGTCGCCAAGTCATATCGACGTCGAGGAGCTGCGTACCTCACTTGCGGCGGTGAAGGGCGTGGTCGGTGTGCACGACCTGCACGTCTGGACCCTGGTACCGGGCAAGGACATGGCCACCGTGCACGTGACGTGCTGCGGCGACTCGGTCCAGGTGCTCGAGCAGGCGCGTGCCGTGATGGCCGCGCGCGGCCTCGCGCACGCGACCGTCCAGGTGGAACCGCCCGAGGGCGCCGGTGATTGCGAGCAGCACGCCCACAGGTGACGGGCGGTGGCCGATTGCGCTGCGCGCGGCCATCAGCACCGCGATTCCCGTGGCCGTCGGCTGGGCGGCGGGCAATGTCGGTTCCGGCCTGATCGCCACGCTCGGCGCGTTCACGTCCCGGTTCGGCAGCGGCAGGCCCTACCTGAACCGCGGGGTGCAGCTGGCCGTGGTCGCGGTCGCCCTTGCCGCGGCCGTCTCCGTCGGTTCGTGGGCAGCCCAGGTGATCTGGTTCGGGGTGGCCGTGGTCTCCGCGGTGGCGGTCGCCTCGGTGTGGCTGTGCAATGCCCTTGCGGTCGGGCCGCCAGGTGCCTACGTCTTCGTATTGGCCTGCGCGGCAGGGCTGGGTGTTTCCGCGGCGCACCTCGAGCCGTGGCAGGTCGGCGCGCTAGTGCTGGCGGGAGGGGCCGTGGCGTGGCTGGCGCAGATGGCAAGCGCCCTCGGCGGCCCGAGACGGCCGGAGCGCTCCGCGGTCACGGCCGCGGGCGCCGCCGTGGCCGACTACATCGAAGCGGTCGGATCACCACGCGAACAAGCCGCCAGGCACCGCGCCGCGACCGCACTGCACCGGTCGTGGAACGTGCTGATCAACTTTCAGCCCGTCGACCGGCCCACCGACGACACGCTCCGCGACCTCCGCGCCGCCAATCACGCGCTGCACGTTCTGTTCGCCGACTCCATGTCGACAGCAGGCTCGGGCAGCACACCGGCGCCCGACGGTGCCGACACCGCCCGCGGGATCGCCAGCCTTCAGCTGGCACCCGAGACGGTATCGGCCCGCGATCCCGACCGGATTCCGCTGGGTAGACCGAGCGCCGTCATTCTCTTGTCGCGCGCGCTTCGGCCAGGCTCACACGTGCGGCACGTCATGGTGCGCGTCGGAATCGCCGCCCCACTCGCAGGTGCCGCCGCCACGCTGTTGGGGATCGGTCACGCCTACTGGGCGATCGCCGCCGCCGTGCTGGTCCTGCATCAGGGCGCCGACCGCAGCCGCACGCTGCGGCGCGGCGCCGAGCGACTCGTCGGCACCTGGGTCGGGCTGGCCCTCGCCGGAGGCATCATGTGGTTGCACCCACAGGGGCTGTGGCTGGCGCTGATTCTGGCGGTGTTGCAGTTCGTCATCGAGATGCTGGTGGTGACGAGCCGCTTCCAGGAATCCACCAGGCTGGTCGAGTCCGTCGCCGACACCGTCGACGCCGTCGCGGTCACGTCGGCTCATCTCGCAGCCCCCGATACCGCCACCCTGCCCGCTCGTGCGGCACGTCGAGATCTGCAGTTGGCCGCGGTCACCATGCGGGACGCCGCCGACGCCGCCGAGGCCGGTTCCGTGCAGCAACGGGCCACCGCGCTGCGGCTGGCTCCGGTGGTGACCGCCACCGAACACCTCGCCTACCGGACCATCGCCGCGTGTTGGGCGATGGAGAACCACACGTCGGATCCGCTGCTCGGCGCCGACGATGCCGAGGCCTACCGTGCGCAACTGCACCGGCTGGCCACCGCACTGCGTCAGGGTGCGACGCCGCCCGAGATCCGCGACGCGCCCGCCTTCCTGACCGCGGACGCCACCGCCCTGTCCGAGGCGGCGCGGCAGGACACCGGCTAGTTGCCGACGCCCAATTCGCGGCGCGCCGCCGGATCGCAATCGTCGAGCAGGTCAAGGCAACGCTGGAACTCGTCGGTCTCGCCGATGGAGTCGGCGGCCTTGGCCAGTACCGCCACGCAGCGCAGGAAGCCGCGATTCGGCACGTGCGCGTAGGGCACGGGGCCGTAACCCTTCCACCCGTTGCGCCGGAGCTGATCCAGACCGCGGTGGTAGCCGGTCCTGGCATACGCGTACGCGGTGACGGCCCTGTCGTCGTCGAGGGCCTCCTCGGCCAGCGTCGCCCATGCCACCGAGGCCGACGGATGCGCGGCCGCGACAGCAGTCGGGTTCTCACCCGCGTTCAGCGCCTCCTCGGCTTCACTGTCGCCAGGCAACAGCACAGGATCCGGCCCCAGAAGATCACCCATCCGTGTCATGGCCTTCATTGTGCCGTGCGGATCCCGTGGGGCGGCCGGAGGCATGGCTCAGCGCGGATGGATAAGCTCAGTGCAAGCGTGTCGAGGGAGGACTGAGAGTCAGATGTCGAACCCATCGGGGCCCGACGAGAACGTGCAGCCGGCTCCGGCCGACGAGCCGACGGCAGAGCCGCAGCCGGGCAGGCCGGGGCAGCTGAACCACCCGAGCGCCGTTTCACCGCGCCGTCGCCGTCGGATGCCGGCTCGACGCAGATCATCGACACCGGGCCGGCCACGGAGATCATGGCGGTATCGGAGGCACCTGCGGGCAGCGCCGCGGCTTCAGCCCATACCGAGCCGATGCCCCAGACGAATATCGCTGCGCCACAACTGATTCCGCCGCGGGGGGGCACGCCGGCGCCACCGCGCCGGCGGCGCAGCTGGGGTTGGGTGATCGCACTGCTGCTGGTGATCGCGGCACTGGTCGCCGTCGCCATCCTCGGCACCGTGCTGCTCACCCGCGACGACGCACCGAAGGCGTCCCAGGAGGACCGGGTGCGCACCACGATCGAGAACTTCGACACCGCGATCCAGAAGGGTGACCTCGCCACGCTGCGCAGCATCACGTGCGGCGCGACCGCCGACAGCTACATCAAGTACGACGACGCGCGGTGGAAGGACATCCATGCCCGCGTCGCGGCGGCCAGGCAGTACCCGGTGGTCGCAAGCATCGATCAGGTGGTCGTCAACGACGATCACGCCGAGGCCAACGTCACGTCGTTCATGGCCTTCGATCCGTCCACGCGGTCGACGCGCAGCTTCGATCTGGAGTTCCGCGACGAGCAGTGGAAGATCTGCCAGGCCAACTAGCCCAGTGATTTGTGGAGTTCGACCGGCGCTCACCGCCGGTGAGACTCCACAAATCGCAGGGGGTGACTAGCCGGCGGTGACGCTGCGGCCCACGCTGTGCAGGTCGGTGCAGGCCTCGACGACGCGTTCGCTCATCGACGCCTCGGCCTTCTTGAGGTAGCTGCGCGGATCGTAGACCTTCTTGTTGCCGACCTCGCCGTCGATCTTCAGCACACCGTCGTAGTTGGCGAACATGTGCCCGGCGAGCGGGCGCGTGAACGCGTATTGCGTGTCGGTGTCGACGTTCATCTTCACCACGCCGTACTTCAGCGAATCCTCGATCTCCGACTTCAGCGAGCCCGAGCCGCCGTGGAAGACGAAGTCGAACGGCTTGCTGCCAGCCGCAAGACCGAGCTTGGCGGTGGCCACCTCCTGGCCCTCCTTGAGTACCTCGGGCTTGAGCTTCACGTTGCCCGGCTTGTACACCCCGTGCACGTTGCCGAACGTCGCCGCCAGAAGATACTTTCCGTGCTCGCCGGCACCGAGCGCATCGAGGGTCTTCTCGAAGTCCGCCGCCGTGGTGTACAGCTTTTCGTTGATCTCGGCCTCGACACCGTCCTCCTCGCCACCGACGACGCCGATCTCCACCTCGAGGATGATCTTGGCCTCGGCCGCCAGCTTCAGCAGTTCCTTGGCGATCTCGAGGTTCTCGTCGATCGGCACCGCCGAGCCGTCCCACATGTGCGACTGGAACAGCGGATTGCCGCCCTTGGCGACGCGCTCGGCCGAGATGGCCAGCAGCGGCCGGACGTAGGTGTCCAGCTTGTCCTTCGGGCAGTGGTCGGTGTGCAGGGCGACCGTGATCGGGTACTTGGCGGCGATCACGTGGGCGAACTCGGCCAGTGCGACCGCGCCGGTCACCATCTCCTTGATACCGAGGCCGGACGCGAACTCCGCACCGCCCGTGGAGAACTGGATTATGCCATCGCTGCCCGCATCGGCGAAGCCCTTGATGGCGGCGTTGACGCTCTCCGATCCGACGCAGTTGATGGCGGGGAACGCGAACGAGTGCTCCTTGGCACGGCCCAGCATCTCGGCATAGACCTCGGGCGTGGCGATGGGCATTTGGGACTCCTTCTGGCGTTCCTGCGTCGACCGTTTACCTACCCCGCAGTATGTCAAGAACCGGGGCGCCGCGGCAGGGCAGGGCCGGGCAAGACCGTCAGACGGTGAGCACCATCCGGTAGCGGGCCTTGCCGGTCTGGCGCGCCGTGCCAGAGGGGGCGACGGTGATGCGGACGTGCTCGCGCTGCGGCGACGTGGTTTCGACTTCGGCGAGCGCCAGCGCCTGGCCCGGCGCAGCGACGTGTACGGCTCGGTGCGTTGGCATGCCAAACCCTATCGGCGAGGAGGCGGTCCACGCAGGGTAAGGGTGCGAAGCCGGGAAGGTGGCGGCGATCGGCCCAGAAGTCGACGCCATGGGAGGGTGATGACCCGACTGATCGGGTGTTCTCCAGCGCCGAGGGGCCGCGACTGCGGGGAACCTCAAGGCGACGCCGGTATCTTGGTCTGCCATGACCACGACCACCCTCGCGCTGATGCCGGACTTCTTGGATCCGGTGACGCTCATCGGCTACTTCGGCGCGTGGGCGATGGTGGGCCTGCTGGTCGTCGTCTTCGTCGAGTCGGGCGTGCTGTTCCCGGTGCTGCCCGGTGACACCCTGCTCTTCGTAGCGGGCATGCTGGCCGCGGGAACGGCAGCGCAGGCCAGCGAGGTGAACGCCAACTTCGCGTTGTGGCAGCTGTTGGTGTTCGTCCCCATCGCTGCCATCCTCGGAAGCCAGGTCGGGTACTGGATCGGCCGCAGCATCGGCACCTCGATGTTCAAGCCGAACGCGCGGGTGCTCAAGCAGAGGTACCTCGACGAAGCCCACGCGTTCTTCGAGCAGCGTGGCCCATTCGCCATCGTGCTCGCCCGGTTCGTGCCGATCGTGCGCACCCTGGCGCCGATCACCGCGGGCGCTGCACGGATGAACTACGGGATCTTCACCTTGTTCAACGTCATCGGCGCGTTGGTCTGGTCCCTTGGCTTGATCCTGCTCGGCTACTGGCTGGGACAGTTCGAGATCATCCAGAAACTGCTCGAACCGATCTTCATCCTGATTGCGTTGGCGTCGGTGACGCCGATCGTCATCGAGTGGTACAAGCGGCGCAAGGCAGGCAAGGCCGCAGGCGACGAACCGCTGTCCGAGCAGACCTAACTCATGACGCGCGTGGCGCCGGGCTCGATGGCCTCGTCACCGTGTCGATGCTAGGCGGCCAGCCGGTCGAACAACTCCTGCAGTCCTGTCAATGAATGCGCGGGCAGGAACAGATCGCAGTACGGCAGGGCGCACGCCATCGAGCCCGCCAGTGGCAGGTAGCCGTCGGCGGCCGCGCGCGGGTTGAGCCATGCGATGAGTTGGGCGCGTCGACGCAGTCGCGCCATCGCGTGATCGAGCACCTCGGGCGGGTCACTGTCCCAGCCGTCGGAGGCGATGATCACCACCGCGCCGCGCAGGGCGCTGCCCTGTGGTGTGCGCAACAGGGCAGCCACACTGCTGCCCAGGTGGGTGCCGCCGTAGCGATCGACGACCCTGGCGTTGGCGCGCGCCAGCGCGACGTCTGCGCTGCGGTGCGACAGCACCGGTGTCAGCCTCGTCAATGACGTCGAGAACGCGAACACCTCGGGCGCGACGGTGCTCCGGTGCAGCGCCGCGGCACGCATCAGGTGCAGGTAGATGGTGGCGTATGGCTGCATGGACCTGCTGACGTCACACAGCAGGACCACCCGGCGCGGGCGACGGCGACGGTGCGATCGAACCAACCGCATCGTCTCCCAGCCGGTGGTCCGTGAGGCACGCATGGTGTGGCGCAGGTCGATCCGCGTTCCGTGCCTGCTCGGCTCCCGCCGCAGGCTGCGTCGACGCGGCCAGTGTGCGGAGGCCCGCTCGAGCCAGCTGCCGATGAGACGCAGATCGGCGTCGTCGAAGGTTTCGAACGCGTCGTCGACACGTGCCACCAACCGGCTGGGCAGCACGTCGGGCACGTTGACGCCGGGCTCGCCCTGCGCCGCATCCGCTGCGGTGATCGACATGGGCCGTGTCGTCCACGGCAGCCCAGCACCGTCGAGCGTCGTGCCGTGTGCGCGACTCAGGCCGGGTACCACCGCCACTGCCCCGCCAAGGCTGGGCTTCAGACCGGGCGGGTCGAGACCGAGGACGGCATCGTCGAACACGGCAGAGATGACGGCGTCGAAGGTCGGCAAGTCCTCGGCACGGTTGACGAGTGTAAGCCTTGCCGCCCAATACAATTCACTGCGCGACCGAAGCGACAGCCGACCCAACGCAGCCACGAAGCCGGCAGGCCCGCTTGCCGACACCACGACCCCGGCCCCGCGCAACTTCGCCACCAGCGCGACCGCGAGCGCTGCCCGATCGACTCCCCTGAACAAGAGTGGGCCGCTCACGACGAGCTCATCTGCGATTGCGGCGCACTCGCCTGGCCACCCTGAGCCGGCCGAGGGTGAAGAGTGCGGCCGCCGCCGCGAATGCGGCGAACACCATCGGGGCGTATTTCTTCAGCGCCGTGCCACCCGCGAGATCGAGCAGGTCGATGGGGGCCGGTTCAGCGGTGGCGGGAGCAGCAACCACCCGGGGCGCGGGTCTCTCGCCATCCGTGGTGGGGTCGGCCGGGGTTTCGGCGGCGTTCTCGGTGCTGTTCTCGCTGGCCAGCTTGGCCTCGAGCGACTCGACGAACTGGCCGAGTAGTTTCTCCGAAACCTGTTGCAACATACCGCTGCCGAACTGTGCCAGCTTGCCGACGATCTTCAGGTCGGTGTCGACGGTGACGCGGGTCCGGTCGTCACCTGCCTCGTGGAGCACGGCGGTGACGGTCGCCGCCGCATTGCCGGTACCGCGCGACTCCTTGCCCTTCGCGTCGATGACGGCGCGGCGCTGCTCGCGGTCCCTTTCCACGAAGTGCACCTTGCCGTTGAACTCACTGGTGACCGGGCCGACCTTGACCTTGACCTTGCCGAGGACGTCATCCCCGTCGTGTCCGGTCATCTGCGCGCCAGGCATCAACGGAATCACCTGCTCGAGATCGATGAGCACGTCCCACGCCTTATCGATCGGAGCGCTGACGGTGAACTCATTGGCGATCTTCATTGGATTCCTCTCATCCCGAACTGTATTCGGCGAATGCGTCTCTGATCACGTCGTGGTCGTCCGGTGTCTTCGCCAGCGCGCCGAGACTGGCCAGGCTCTGCTTGGTGCCGGCCGCCACGAGGTCGGTGAGGCCGAGCGCGAACAGTGCGGCGACCCAGTCGATGGTCTCGGCGACGCCAGGCGGTTTGTCCAGATCGAGATTCCTTGCACTGACCACGAACTGGGTGGCCTGCCGGATCAGAGCCGTGGTGGCGCCGGGCACGGTGCGTCGCAGGATCTCGGCGGCCCGGCCGGGTTCCGGGTAGTCGATCCAGTGGTAGAGACAGCGCCTTCGCAAGGCGTCGTGCAGATCCCGGCTCCGGTTGGAGGTCAGCACCGTGATGGGCGGGAATTCGGCGACGAAGGTACCGAGTTCCGGGATGGTCACGGCACCCTCACCGAGAAACTCGAGCAGAAGTGCCTCGAACTCGTCATCGGCACGGTCGATCTCGTCGATCAACAACACCGGCGGAGTGGGGCCCCCGTGGCGGACGCACTGAAGGATCGGCCGGTCGACCAGATACGCCTCGGAATAGAGATCGGCTTCCTCGATGCCCGTCCCCCTGGCCTCGGCAAGGCGGATGCTCAGCAGCTGACGTTGGTAGTTCCAGTCGTAGAGCGCCTCGGCTGCCGTCAGTCCCTCATAGCACTGCAACCGGATCAATGGCGAGTTCAGCACCACCGAAAGCGTTTTCGCCGCAGTGGTCTTGCCGACACCCGGCTCGCCCTCCAACAGCAACGGGCGCCCGAGGGTGGTGGCCAGATACAGCGCGGCTGCGGTGCCGTCGTCGAGCAGATGATCCTCGGCGTCGAAGCGGCGCACCACGTCGTCGACGTCGTCGAAGTACTGGGTCATGGGTCCGCTCTCGCCGCGGCGAACGATGCCAGGCACGCCGCGCTACAGAACCAGTGGTCCTCGTCGGCGAGCCGGAGCCGATGGGCCGTCGGGCCGACCACGACCGGCATTCCGCATATCGGGTCGATGGGCTGTGCGGGCAGGTGCGGGTCGAGCGCCGACACCGAAAGGCCCTCGACGCGAACGGCCGCGATCACCTCAGCGACGATCGACACCGCGATCTCGGCGGGGGTCTTGGCTCCGATCGGCAATCCGACCGGCGTGTGCACACGGGCGCGTTCGGCATCGGTGAGCTGGAGCTCGGCCAGCACCGCGGCGCCACGGATTCGGCTGGCCACCAGGCCGATGTAGCCGACGCCTGCGTCCAGCGCCGCGCGGATCGTCTCGGCCTCCGGTCCGCCGTGGCTGGCGATCACCACGGCGGTCGAGTCGGCCATGCCGACCCCGGAGTCGTCGTCTGCCGCAAGGTAACCCAACATCCCGCAGATGCCGATGAGGGCGTCGGCGATCGGCGTGGCGCCACAGATCCGGACCAGCGGTGCTGGCACCTGCGGTACCAGGAAGATCTCCAGTGCCCCACCGGACAGGCACGGGTTCACCACGACGCACGCCCCAGGGGCCTCCGGGAAGTGCACGTCACCGTCGGGCAACACCCGCAGCAGCACGCTCTCGCCGGACTGCAGCGCACCCAGCGCGGCCTTGCGCACGGAATTCTGCGCGCACTGCCCGCCGACGAAGCCCTCGATGGTCCCGTCGGAGAGCAGGATCGCCTCGTCGCCGGCATGCGCCGACGCGGGCGGCTGCGCGCGCACGACCGTGGCATGTACGAACGGCGTCCGCGTGCGGAGCAGCTGCGCCGCACGTTCCGACACCGCGCTAGATAGGGGGTCTGGCATTGCCCCGCATCGCCTCCCACACCCGCGACGGTGTCAGCGGCATGTCCGCGTGCCGAACGCCGAACGGCGCCAACGCATCCACTACTGCGTTCACCACGGCGGGCGGAGACCCGACGGTGGCGGACTCACCGACGCCCTTGGCCCCGATCGGGTGATGTGGGGACGGGGTAACGGTGTGCCCCGTCTCCAGATGGGGCACCTCCACCGCGGTCGGGATCAGGTAGTCCATCAGCGAGCCACCGAGGCAGTTGCCCTCCTCGTCGAACGCGATCATCTCCATCAGCGCCATGCCGATGCCGTCGACGATGCCGCCATGCACCTGGCCCTCGATGATCATCGGGTTGATCCGGGTGCCGCAGTCGTCGACGGCCAGGAACCGGCGCACCTTCACCACGGCGGTCCCTGGATCGACGTCGACGACGCAGAAGTAGGCGCCGTAGGGATAGGTGAGATTCTCGGGGTTGTAACAGATCTGGGCGTCCAGACCACCCTCCAGCCCCTCGGGCAGATCGCCGGCACCGTGTGCGCGCATGGCGATGTCCTGGATCGTCACCGAGGCCGTCGGGTCGCCCTTGACGTGGAACGAGCCCTTCTCCCACTCCAGGTCGGCGACGCTGGCCTCCAGCATGCCGGATGCGATGATCTTGGCCTTGTCCCTGACCTTGCGGGCCACCAGCGCGGCCGCGGCGCCCGACACCGGGGTGGACCGGCTGCCGTAGGTGCCGAGCCCGAACGGGGTCTGGTCGGTGTCGCCGTGCACCACGTCGATGTCATCGGGCGGGATGCCGAGCTCCTCGGCGACGATCTGGGCGAAGGTCGTCTCGTGGCCCTGGCCCTGCGTCTGAACAGACAGTCGGACAACGGCTTTGCCGGTGGGATGCACCCGCAGCTCGCAGCCGTCGGCCATGCCGAGGCCCAGGATGTCCATGTCCTTGCGGGGTCCCGCGCCGACGGCCTCGGTGAAGAACGACATCCCGATGCCCATCAGCTCGCCGCGCTCGCGCTTCTCGCGTTGTTCGGCCCGCAACGCGTCGTAGCCGATCATGTCCATCGCGAGCCGCATGGTCGTCTCGTAGTCCCCGGAGTCGTACACCCAGCCGGTCTTGGACTTGTACGGAAACTGGTCGGGCTTGAGCAGGTTTCGCAGCCGCAGCTCGGCGGGATCCAGCTTCATCTCGTGGGCCAGACAGTCCACCAGCCGCTCCACGAAGTACACCGCCTCCGTGATCCGGAACGAGCACGCGTAGGCCACACCGCCTGGCGCCTTGTTCGTGTACACCGCCGTCATGTGGCAGTAGGCGGCTTCGATGTCATAACTGCCGGTGAACACGCCGAAGAAGCCCGCCGGGTACTTGACCGGCGATGCCACGCCGTTGAAGGCACCGTGGTCGGCGAGCACGTTGGAGCGGATGGCGAGGATCTTGCCGTCCTTGGTCGCGGCGATGTCGCCGACCATGATGTAGTCGCGTGCGAACCCCGTCGAGGTCAGGTTCTCGCTGCGGTCCTCCATCCACTTCACCGGCTTGCCGAGCAGCAGCGAGCCGACGATCGCGCACACGTAGCCGGGGTAGATGGGTACCTTGTTGCCGAAGCCGCCACCGATGTCGGGGGCGACGACCCTGATCTTGTGCTCGGGTATGCCTGCGACCAGGGCGTACAGCGTGCGGTGCGCATGCGGCGCCTGCGACGTCGACCACAACGTGAGCTTGCCGGACACCGGGTCGAGATCCGCGACCGCGCCGCAGGTCTCCATCGGCGCGGGATGCACACGCGGATACACGATCTCCTGCGTGACCACGACGTCGGCCTTCGCGAACGCCGCATCCGTTGCCGCGGCATCGCCGGTCTCCCAGTCGAAGCAGTGGTTGTCCGTCTTGCCTTCGAGATCGGTACGGATCACCTCGGCCGATCGGATCCAGTGCCGTGCGCGCGTCGATCACGGGATCGAGTGGCTCGTAGTCGACGTCGATGAGTTCGAGCGCGTCGCGGGCGGAGTAGCGGTCCTCGGCGACGACGAACGCCACCTCCTGCCCCTGGAAACGCACCTTGTCGGTGGCCAGCACGGCTTGCACGTCGTTGGAGAGCGTGGGCATCCATGCCAGCCCCTTCTCCGCCAGGTCGGCGCCGGTGACTACGGCCTTCACCTTCGGATGCGCCTGTGCCGCAGTGACGTCGACCGACGCGATGCGGGCGTGCGCATACGGCGACCGCAGGATGGCCAGGTGCAGCATGCCGGGCAGGCTGATGTCGTCGACGTAGTTGCCGCGGCCACGGATGAACCTGGGGTCCTCCTTGCGCAGCATCCGGCCGTGCCCGCACGGTTTCTTGTCGTTGTCGGCGAGATCGTCTTCTGACGGGGGACGCGTCTCGACGGTCGTCATTTCTCGACTCCCCCTCGCTCCGGTCCTCGCTCGTGCCTCGCTGCGATCCTCACTCGGGCTCGTCTTCGGGTCGTCATGCGTTGCTTCCCGTTTCGATCAGGTGATCGCCCGCGGCGGCGCCCATGGTGTCCTCGGTCTGGGCGCCTGGGGCGAAGTCCTCGCGGCCGGCTCGGGCGGCCCATTGAATGGAGCGGACGATCGTGGTGTAGCCGGTGCACCGGCAGATCTGTCCCGAGATCGCCTCGCGGATGGTGTCCTCGTCGGGGTCGGGCTCGCGATCGAGCAGTGCCCGTGCGGTGATCAACATGCCGGGAGTGCAGAACCCGCACTGCAACCCGTGGCACTGCATGAACCCCTCCTGCACGGGATCGAGCTGCCCGTCGACAGCCAGCCCTTCGACGGTGCGCACGCTGTGGCCCGCCGCCATCGCCGCCAGCATCGTGCACGACTTCACCGGCTCGCCGTCCACGGCCACGACGCAGGTTCCGCAGTTCGACGTGTCGCACCCCCAATGCGTCCCGGTCAGCCGCAGCTCATCGCGCAGGAAGTGCACCAGCAGCATCCGCGGTTCGACGTCGGCGGTCACCGATTCGCCGTTCACGGTCATGGTCACCTGCATCAGCGTGTTCCCCTGATCTCTCTAATTGCCGTGCGGCCGTTGTGTATTGCGCACCCGCTCGACCGACGCGCGCAGCGTGCGGATGGCCAGCTCGGAGGCCAGGTGCCGCTTGTAGTCGGCGCTGCCCCTCATGTCGGAAACCGGCTCGCACGCCTGTGCCGCGGCCCGGCCTGCCTGTGCGAAGGTGTCCTCGGTGGCCGGTTCACCGACCATGGCGTCGGCCAACGCGCGTAGAGCCGTACCGTCCGGGTTCACCGCGGTGAGCCCCAGCCGCGCGGCGACGATGGTCGTCTGATCCCCGTCGAGGGTGACCGCGGCGCCCGCCGCGGCCACCGCCCAGTCGCCGACCCGGCGCTCCACCTTCGCGTAGGCGCTCGACGTGTTCTGCCGCAGCGGAATCCGGACCTCGATGAGCATCTCGTTGTGGGCCAGGGACGTCTCGTAAGGGCCTTCGTAGAAGTCGTCGATCGGGATCTCCCGCTGACCCGACGGGCCACGGGCCACGCAGACGGCGTCGAGCACCGCGCACACCGTGGTCAGATCCTCGGCGGGATCGGCTTGGCAGAGGGAGCCCCCAACGGTGCCACGGTTGCGCACCACCGGATCGGCGATCACCCGCTCGGCGTCGCCGAAGATCGGACACACCGCTGCCAGTTCGGCGGACGCCAGCACCTCGCGGTGCCGAGTCATGGCGCCGATCCGCACGGCCGTCGGGTCGGTCACCACGTAGCCGAGTTCGGCAGCCAGGTCGTTGATGTCGACCAGGTATTCCGGGTTGGCAATCCGCAGCTTCATCATCGGCAGCAGGCTGTGGCCGCCCGCGACGATCAGGGCACCTTCGCCAAGCCGGTCCAGCAAGCCGACGGCGTGTTCGACGCTCGTCGCGCGTTCGTACTCGAAGGGACCGGGTACCTGCATGTGACGACCCTCACATCCATCGACGGGAGACTCAGTCTCGGCCCGGGGTGACGCGGCCGTCAATGGCGAGTTAAGCGATCGCTTAACTGGCCCTGTCGTCCCTGGTAGGGGCAACCGACGTAGGCTCGTTTCGTGACACCGGCGCAGCTTCGGGCCTACTCGGCAGTGGTGCGTCTGGGTTCCGTGCATTCCGCCGCCGAGGAGCTCGGCATGTCCGACGCCGGGGTGTCGATGCACGTCGCTCAGCTCCGCAAGGAGCTCGACGACCCGCTGTTCAGCAGGACCGGGGCCGGCCTTGCGTTCACGCCAGGCGGCCTGCGGCTGGCCAGCCGGGCCATCGAGATCCTCGGCCTGCAGCAGCAGACCGCGATCGAGGTCACCGAGGCCTCGCACGGCAGGCGGCTGCTGCGCATCGCGGCGTCCAGTGCCTTCGCCGAGCACGCGGCACCGGGCCTCATCGAGCTGTTCTCGTCACGGGCCGACGATCTTTCGGTGGAACTCAGCGTCCATCCGACGGGCCGGTTCGGTTATCTCATCGAGTCCCGTGCCGTCGACCTCGCACTCGGCCCGATCGGCACAGGTGTGTTCCCCGCGGACGGCCCGATCACCGTCAGGCCGTTCCTCAAGTATCAGATCATCGCGGTGGCGGCGCCGGGGAGCCCGCTGGCCACTGGTACGCCAACCCCCGGGCAGCTCCGCGAGCAGCTCTGGATGCTCGGACCATCGGCGGGCAGCGTGGACGGCGAAATCGCCTTCATGTTGCGGAATCTGGCGATCCCCGAGGCACAGCAACGCATCTTCCAGAGCGACGCCGCGGCATGCGAGGAGGTCCAGCGGGTCGGCGGGGTGACCTTGACGATCGGTTTCGCGGTAGCCAAGGATCTGTCCGCCGGACGGTTGACGCACATCAAGGGGCCCGGCCTGCAGTCCTCGGGCGAGTGGGCGGCCGCGACCCTGCCATCCGCGTCGAGACAGCCCGCCGTCTCGGAACTGGTGCGGTTCATCACGACGCCGCGCTGCACCCAGGCGATGATTCGCGGCTCCGGCGTCGGTGTCACCAGGTTCCGGCCGAAAGTTCATGTGACGCTCTGGAGTTGAGCGCCCTCAGTCGCGACCGTCCTCCAGCGCCCGGATCAGGCTCGCCGCGTCCCACGGCCCGTGGTGCCGCCTGCCGTTGACGAAGAACGTCGGCGTCGAGTTGAGATCCATCAGCTCGGCGTCCTGCGCGTCGTCAAGCACCCGATGCATCACCTTGGGCGACTGCAGGTCCTCGTCGAACTGGTGGATGTCGATGCCGACCGCGTCGGCGTACCGGTAGATGTGCTCCCACTCCAGATAGTCCTGGAAGTGGAACATCTTGGCCGCCATCTCGAAGAACCTGCCCTGCAACGCGGCAGCTTCGCTGGCCCTTGCGGTGTCCATCGCGTGGGGGTGGACGCGTTCCAGCGGCAGATGCCGCCACACATAACGCAATTCGTCGCCGAAGTACGCGCGGACCTCATCGATGGACCCGCTGGCCCGGCTGCAGAACGGACACTCGAAGTCGCCGTACTCGACCAGGGTGAGGGTGCCGTTGGGGTTGCCCCGCATGTGATCGCGATCGGGGTCGACGTCGCGAATCAGCTTCGCGCCCACCGCGACGGGCGGGCTCAGCCAGTCGGTGATCCGGAAGATCGCCCAGCCGAGGACCAGCGCGAGCACGGATGCGGCCAGCACGCCGACGCGGGCCTGCTCCTGCTTGGCGGGATTCTCGATGGCCAGATCGATGATGAACAGTGAGATGGTGAAGCCGATGCCGGACAGGGCGGCGCCACCCGCGATGCGGCGTAGCGTCAGGCCCGGTGCGAGCTGCCCGATGCCGGTCGCACGCACCACGGCGGTCGCGCCCGCGATGCCGACGAACTTGCCGACCACCAGGCCGATGATCACCCCCAGGTCAGCGGTGACCCGACGGCGGCCGCCACCGTGTCGTGGTCGAGCCGCACGCCCGCGTTGGCGAGCGCGAACAGCGGGAGCACGACGAACGACACGTAGGGGCCGAAGTCGGTCTGCAGCCGCTCGTTGATCGAGATCGACTCGCGCAGACTGCGGGTCGCGGCCTTGGCGTACTCGGAGTTCGGGGACTGTCTGAAGGCGCGGATCACCTCGACGGCCTCTTCGACCCGCCCCCGCTCCGGGGTGAACACCGGGATCAGCAGCGCCACCACAACACCGGCGAGCGTCGGGTGCACACCACCGACGGACAGCGCCAGCCAGAGCGCGAGCGCGAGTACCGAATAGGCGGGACCCCGGCCGACGGGCAGCAGCCGAACCGCGGCGATGCAGGCGATGAGGGCCAGGGCGGTCAACAGCGGCAAAACCCGCACGTGGTCGGAGTAGAACAGTGCGATCGCGAGCAGTGCGCCGACGTCGTCGACGACGGCGAGGGTCAACAGAAAGGTCCGCAGTCGAGCGGGGTACTTCGGGCCGATGATCGCCAGTGCCCCCACCAGAAATGCCGTGTCCGTGGAGATCACCACACCCCAGGCACGCGCATCGTCACCCGACGGGTTGAACAGCAGGAAGATGACCGCTGGCACGATCAGCCCGGCGAACGCCGCGATGACGGGTACTGCGGCCCGAGCACGGTCGGTGAGCTCACCGATGGTGAACTGGCTCTTCACCTCCAGGCCGACGATGAAGAAGAAGAACGTCATCAGGCCGTCGTTCACCAGGTGCTTGACCGTCAGCTCGGCGCGGAAGTCTCCGAAGTGCAGCCCGACGGGCGTGTCCCAGAAGTCCGCATAGCTCTGCCCCCATGGCGAATTCGCCCATGCGATGGCGATGACCGTGAATGCCAGCAGAAGTGCGGCCGCGGTGTTCTCGCCGCTGCGCGCGGCGGTCGGGTCGTGACCGAAGCGGCTCGGCACGGGGCGGGCCGGCGGTGCAGCGACGTTGCTGCTCGACTGGTCTGCTGCAGCCTCCGTCACGCGCGGGCGTGCTCCGCGAACACCTCGAGCAGGTCAGGCCGGTCGACGGCGCTCGGAGTCAGTACGTCGGAGGGGTTGGCGCCGAGCAGGATCCGTTTGATGGGGATCTCCAGCCTCTTGCCCGTCATGGTTCGTGGGATGCCCGCGACGGCGATGACGTCGTCGGGTACATGCCGTGGCGACGCCCCCGTCCGGATGGCGTTGACGATCTTGGCGCGCAATCCCTCGTCGAACTCGACGTCGTCGGCCAGCGCAACGAACAAGGGCATCCAGTAGCCTCCATCGTCTTGCTCGATGCCCACCACCAGGCAGTCCCGCACCTCGGGCATGCCCTCAACGGCGTTGTAGATCTCGGCGCTGCCCATCCGGACGCCCATCCTGTTCAGCGTGGCATCCGAGCGTCCGTGCACCACAACGGAATTCCGATCGGTGATGGTGATCCAGTCGCCGTGACACCACACGCCGTCGTACTTGTCGAAATAGGCCGCGTGGTACTTGGCGCCGTCGGCGTCGTTCCAGAAGAACACCGGCATCGACGGCATCGGCTTGGTGACCACCAGCTCGCCCGCCTCCTCGATGACCGCGCGACCGCCGTCACCCCATGCCTGCACCGCCACGCCGAGGCACAGCGCGTTCAGCTCGCCCGCCGTGATCGGGACCAACGGGCAGCCGCCGATGAACGCGGTGACCACGTCGGTGCCACCGCTCATGGAGATGACCGGGACGGGCCTGCCGACGCCGTCCTGGATCCAGCGGAATGCCGACGCGGGCAACGGCGAACCCGTTGACCCGACCGCGCGCAGCGCCTCGAGCGGATGGTCCTTTCCTGGATGCAGCTCCTCCTTGGCGCAGGCCAGCCAGTAGCCTGCGCCGGCACCGATCACCGTGACACCGTTCTCGGCGGCCACCTGCCACAGGTAGTCGGTGCCCCCGTAGGTGGGGCTGCCGTCGTACAACACGATCGTCGAGCCGACGAGAAGTCCCGACACCAGCAGGTTCCACATCATCCAGCTGGTGCTGGACTGCCAGAGGAACCGGTCGGATGGCTTGAGGTCGAGCTGCAGGCTCAGATACTTGAGGTGTTCGAGCATCACGCCGCCGTGGCCGTGCACGATGCCCTTGGGCGTGCCGGTGGTGCCGGACGAGAACAGCACCCACAGCGGATGTGCGAACGGGACCGAGATGATCTCCAGAGCCCCGTCCTGCTCGAGGACTGTCGCCCACGACGTGACGTCGCTCGGGGCTTGCTCGTCGCCGAGCCGGGGCACCAGCACCGTGGCCTTCAAGGTGGGCAGCTGGGCGCGGATCTCGGCCAACTCGGCGCCGCGGTCGATCCGCTTGCCGTTGTAGAGGGATCCGTCGCTGGCCACCAGCACCGAGGGGGCGAGCTGCCCCAGTCGCGCAACGACGCCTGCGACCGCAAGATCCTGATTGCAGACGGCCCAAGTGGCGCCGACCGCGGCCGCGCCGAGGAATGCGACGACGGCCTCACCGATGTTCGGAAGGTAGCCCACCACACGATCGCCCGGCACGACACCGAGGCTGCGCAGGTAGCGGGCGAATGCCGCCGTCTCCCCGGCCAGGCGGGCCCATGACCACTCGACGGCACCGTCCTCGCCCACCACCACCATTGCGGGCCGGTCGGCGGTCGCATGCCGGAAGACCTCGGCGACGTAGTTGAGCTTGGCACCTGGAAACCATTCTGCGCCAGGCATTTCCGCACTGGCCAGCACCTGGTCGGGAGGAGTGGTTGCGCTGACGTCGAAGAAGTTCCATACCGCTTCCCAGAACCACGCCACGTCGTCCACCGAAGCGGACCACAGCGCCTGGTAGTCCGCGAAGTCGCCGCGACCGGTGTCTGCCAGCCACGTGATGAACCGAGTGAGGTTGGCGTCGTCGATGGTCTTCTGGTCGGGCGTCCAGCCTCCCGGCTCGGTCATTGTGCCTCTTCCTCCCGCGCGGACTCGTGTTCTGGGGCCGATGCGGCCTCCGGCTCCGGCGAGGGCTCCGGCGCATCGTCGTCGCTGAGCGTATGTGCCGCTTCCATCAGCATCCAGCCGGACAGCTGCACCGACAGGTCCCGTTCGGGGATTTCCGACGCATTGACGGCGCCCTCCACCAACTGGGCTTCCTGGCCACCGACCTTCGGCAGGTCGGCGCTGCGGTCCCAGAACGGCCCGAACAGCGGCAGTCCATCGACGGTCTGCCGGTAGTCCCACGCCGATCGCGCCGAGGACAGCACCAGCTCCTTGGCGGTGGCGCGTGCCGCGGTGTCCTGCGGGGTGTTCTCCGGCAACGTGGTGGCGGCGAGCGCGAGGTAGCGCGCCAGGATGCCGTTGAACAGCCCACCGTCACCGCCGCCAGCACCCTGGATGACACCGTCGGGCGCCATGTTGGCGTGGATCGCGGCGACCAGGCGATGCACGCGCAGCGCGTGATCGGGGTCGTCGGTCCTGGCCGCCAACTCGACCTCGAGGCCAAGGACCGCACCCTGGCAGTAGGTGTACTGGGCGCGGACCAGCGATCCGCCCTTGACGCCGTCGAACACCAGATGGGTCTCGGGGTCGATGAGGGTCTCGTCGATCCAGTCCGCCATCTGCTGGGCCCGCCGGATCCGGTCGTCGTATCGGGCGAGGAAGATGGCCGCGGGCCCGTTGGCGGGCGCATTGAAGAACTGGTCCTGCTTGCGCCACGGGATGCCGCCGCCGTCCTCGGGCACCCATGCGTTGAGGAACTGCTCGGCCAACGTGTGCAGCGCCTTCGGTTGCTCCACGCCGGCGAGCCGACCAGCCCGCTCCAACGCGAGCGCCAACCAGGCCATGTCGTCGTAGTAGTCGTTGACCCAACCGGTGTTCCGCAAACGGTGTGCGCGGATCTGCCGTTCGATCCGCTGCCGCCGGTCGGGCTGGGGGTCGCGCACCTGAGCATCCACCAGGCAGTCCAGGAGATGCGCTTGCCACCAGTAGTGCCAGGTGCGATACATCAGCTGCTTGCTGGTGGCCGGCCAGGCGACGACGCCGAGTTGGGTGCCAGGCAGCTGCCACAGCCGTCGCTGGTGTCGCTTCGCGACGGCGGCCTCGGCGCTGGCCGCGCGGTTGCCCCATGCCTGATCCATGGTGATGATCCTGCCCTACCAGGCGGTGTCCAGGTCACCGTGTTGCGCGATCCACGTGTGCATCGCGATGCCCGCGGCGACGGCGGCGTTGATGCTGCGGGTGGAGCCGAACTGGGCGATGGATACGGTTTTGGCGGCGCCCAGCCTGGCCTCGTCCGTGATGCCGGGACCCTCCTGCCCGAAGATCAACAGGCAGTCGCGCGGCAGCGACACCCGTTCGAGGCGGACCGCGCCGGGCACGTTGTCGACGGCGATCACCTCGAGACCCGCGTCGGCGGCGAACGCCAGCAAGTCGGCGGTGGTGTCGTGATGGCGCAGTCGTTGATAACGGTCGGTGACCATGGCGCCACGGCGATTCCAGCGGCGCCGCCCGACGATGTGCACGGTGTCGACGGCGAACGCGTTGGCCGTCCGCACGACGCCGCCGATGTTGGCGTCGTTGCCGAAGTTCTCGATCGCGACATGGAACGGGTGCCTGCGTTCGTCGATGTCGGCGATGACGGCCTCGCGCGTCCAGTACCTGTACGCGTCGACGACGTTGCGGCTGTCCCCGTTGACGAGCAGCTCCCTGTCGTACCTGGGGTCGTCCGGCAGCGCCCCCACCCACGGGCCGACGCCGGTCGTCCTACCCCACTCGGAGGGGCCTGCTTCGATGTCGCTCGGGGGCTTCATGTCGCCGCCGGGGCGGCTCGGCGGATCAGTCATCGGGTCCACAGCGCGGCATGCGTGCCGATCACCGACACCGTCGGGTAGAGCAACGCCGAATTGATCTCGCCCTGCGTGCACAGCGACGCCCGCACCGAGATCGCGTCCAGCGACGAGTCGGGAAGCACCAGCAGCGACGACCCGTACGTCGAGCACGCGAAGGACAACCCCGCGCCAGGCAGGGTCGGCGCCACCACGACCATCACCGGACCTCCGCGGCGCGCCGAATCCTGGTGGTATCGCGGCGATTGACCGTCGATCTGAAGGCCGAGCAACATGTAGCCGTTGCCGGTGAATGCGGCAACGTCGCCGAGCGCGGTCGGTTCGAGTTTCGCACCATCGCCGCGGAACGCGTCCACGCTCGTGGTCTGAAGCACCATGCCGGTGTCGTTCTCGTTGGTGGGCATCAGCCCGACCGGGAAGGCTGCGGCATAGGCGACGGTGGTGCCTGCGATCTTGTCCCGGGGCGAGTATGCGTACACACCGCGTACCTGGGTCTGATCGCGCAGCGGACCCAGACATACCGTGCCGCTTAACTTGTCGGGGCTCGGCGCGGCCGCGGGTTGCAGGTCGAGGCTGGTCACTCCCGAACAACCGCCGAGCGCGTTGGACTCGATCGGATGGGCGAGGGCACCGTAGAGGCCGAAGCGGATGGCGTCGGGCCTGGCGTGCGGTCCACCCGGCGCCGATGCGGCGGCGTCGACGTCGACGAGCACGTAGTCGCCGTCGAAGCGCAGATTGGACACCGAAATGTTCCATCCGATCACCGCCAGCGACTCGCCCATGCGAGCGGTCCGTGCACCGTACGGGCCCGTGTCGGCGGTACTGCTCGAGCAGGCAGCCACCGAGACCGCCGCGAGCACGACCGCGACTAGTGCGCGCACGAGTGGCATTCGGGTTCAGGTTCTCCCACGGCCGCGCCCCACCACTTTCGTCATGGCGCGCACCAGGTTTCGGGGCACGATGCGACCACCTGTGGTGAGTACCTTGTACTGCAGACCGGGCACGATGACGACGTGTCCCTTGGCCACGTCGACCAGGCAGTCGCGGACCACGTCGGCCACGTCGAGCCAGAGGAATGACGGCGTGCCATCCATGTCGATGCCCGCGCGCTCGTGGAACTCGGTGCGGACGAAGCCGGGGCACAGCGCATGCACGCCGACACCGGTGCCGGTCAAGCCATTGGACAGGCCCTCCGAGAACGCGATCACCCAGGCCTTCGATGCCGAGTACGTCGACCCGCGCCCTGGCAACAACCCCGCCACACTGGCGACGTTGATGACGGTGCCCGCCCCGGCGGCCATCATGGTCGGAAGGGCGGCGTGGGTCAGTTGCATCACCGCGGTCACGTTGACGTCGAGTTGGGACTGCAGCGTCGGGAAGTCCGTCGACCAGAATTCGCCCGAGGTGCCGAACCCCGCATTGTTGACCAGGATTCGGACGCCGTCGGAAAGCCGGTCGGCCACTTTCGCGCGGTCGGCTGCGACGGCGAGATCGGCGGGCAGCACCTCGACCCGTGCGCCCGCTTCGTCGTGCAGTTCGGCGGCGAGGCGCTCCAAGCGATCGACGTCTCGGGCCACCAGCACCAGGTCGTGTCCGTCGATGGCGTAGCGGTGGGCGAATCCCGCGCCCAGACCGGACGTCGGTCCGGTGATCAAGACGACGGGGCGCGACATGCGGACAGGCTACTCAACGGCCCTGCGGCGTCTGCCTACCGCTGGTAGTGGGGCGACTGCCTGCCGTTGCGCACCGGCGGCCGCTGCTGGGTGTAGCGGCCGACGTCGGCGTGGCCGGGCGGCTGGTCGGTGCGGCCTGCGGGCAGTTCGCGTGGTGCGGCGACGGGACGGCCAGGCGATCCACCGCGGCGCGCCAGGGGCTGGCCCGAGATTCCGCTCTGGCCGGGCTGCTGGATCGGCGGGAGCACGCGCAGCAGATCGTTGAATTGCCTGACGGTGAGCAGACCCTCGTCCCACTGGGCCCTCGTACTGGTCACCGGCATGCTGATCAGCGTCCAGTTCTGTTCGTTCCACATGATCTCGGCGCAGTCGGGCGCCGCGTGCGCAAACGTCACCATGCGGCGGTCGCAGGCGCGCCGGGCGGCGTCGAGGTTGGTCGAGTACACCATCCGCGGGCCGATGGCGCCGAGCAGCCAGATGTCGCTCTCGCGCGGCTCCTTGATGTCCTTGAGCCGCACGTCGACGACGACGTTGGTGCCGACCTTGCGGTGCAGGGCGATGACCGTCGCCACGTCCTCAAGATCGAAGATGAACACCGCCTCGCCGCGGATCTGGCCGAGCACCACGTTCTTGGCCGACACGTCTCCGACCGTCGACATCACCCCGCGCCTCCAGCGCTTCACGATGTCGGCCGATTCGTGTTCGTAATCGAAGCCGTGTGACTTCGCCCAGGACTTGCGGCGACGGCCCAGACCGCGGCGACGGTCGACGTCGACGTACAACAACACGGCCGCACCCACGAAACAGAGCGCGGACAGCGTGAACCAGAGCGGGACCATTGCCCCCAGCCTATCTGCTGGCGGCGATTAACTCCGAACTCGAACGGATCACAACAGGGTCACTAGGCAAATACGATCACCACCTGCCCGCGAGCAGGTCATCGACGACACCCGCGCCGCCGCCGAACCCGCCGGGTAGCGTCCGGTTTCATGATTTCCGAGGATTACCGGTACCTGCGCGTGGCCGTCGAAAGTGGCATCTGCCGGGCCACGATCGACAATCCGCCGATCAACCTGCTCGACGCCAATCTGATCCCGGAGCTTGGCCGGTTCGCCCTTGCGATCGCGGCCGACGATTCGGTGCGCGTGGTGATCCTGGACTCGGCCGACCCCGAGTTCTTCGTCGCGCACGCCGACGTCACGCTGCTCCAAGCGCTGACCAGCAACGACACCGAGCTGCACGACGAGTTGTCGCCGATTCACGCTCTCGGAGAGATGTTTCGGACGATGCCCAAGGCGACGATCGCCGTGATCGAAGGCATCGCCAGAGGCGGCGGCAGCGAACTCGCGCTGGCCTGCGACATGCGCTTCGCGGCGCTGGAGACGGCCCGCTTCGCCCAGCCGGAGGTCGCAATCGGCATCATCCCCGCAGGCGGGGGAACACAGCGGCTGCACCGGCTGGTCGGCAGGGCCCGCACGCTCGAGGTCATCTTGGGCTGCGATGACGTCGACGCGGCGACCGCCGAGGCATGGGGTTACGTGAACCGCGCACTGCCCGCCGCCGAGCTTCGACCGTTCGTCGACGCCCTGGCAGCACGCATCGCATCGTTTCCCCGCGAGGTGATCGCGCGGGCCAAGCACGCCGTCGATGCCGCGGCACTGGATCCGGGGCCTGGCCTCAACGTGGAGGACCAGCAGTTCCGCGAGGCGCTCGCGGCTCCGGCCGCCGCCGAACGCATGGCGTCGTTTCTGGCCAACGGCGGCCAGACCCGCGACGTCGAGATCGGCGAACTGCGGCTCTGACCACGCCGAGCAGTCCGCGATGGGCGCTGAAACCCTTAGCCCAGGATCAGGCCGTCGCCGTCCGCGCTGACGTTGACCGGCACCACGTCGCCGTCGTGCACCTCGCCGGCAAGCAGCAGCTTGGCCAGCTGGTCGCCGATGGCCTGCTGCACCAGCCTGCGCAGCGGGCGGGCGCCGTAGAGCGGGTCGAATCCGCGTTCGGCAAGCCATTGCTTGGCGGGCAGCGACACCTCGAGGGTGAGCCTGCGCTGGGCCAGTCGCTTCTGCAGTTGGGCGAGCTGGATGTCGACGATCTGAACCAGTTCGTCGGGTTGCAGCGCATCGAAGATCAACACGTCGTCGAGGCGGTTGATGAACTCGGGCTTGAACGCGGCACGCACCGCGGCCATCACCTGTTCCTCGGTGCCGCCAGAACCGAGATTCGACGTCAGGATCAGGATGGTGTTCCGGAAGTCGACCGTGCGGCCCTGCCCATCGGTGAGCCTGCCCTCGTCGAGCACCGCAAGGAGCACGTCGAACACATCGGGGTGGGCCTTCTCGACCTCGTCGAACAGCACCACCGTGTACGGCCGCCTGCGCACCGCTTCGGTGAGCTGGCCACCCTGGTCGTAGCCGATGTAGCCGGGAGGCGCACCGACCAGGCGCGCGACGGAGTGCTTCTCGCCGTACTCGCTCATGTCGATGCGGACCATCGCCCGCTCGTCGTCGAACAGGAAGTCGGCCAGCGCCTTGGCGAGTTCGGTCTTGCCGACGCCGGTGGGGCCGAGGAACAGGAACGAGCCGGTGGGCCGGTTGGGGTCCGCGACGCCTGCTCGGCTGCGGCGCACCGCATCCGAGACCGCCTGCACGGCCTTGCGCTGACCGACGACGCGCTTGCCGAGCTCGTCCTCCATGCGCAGCAGCTTGGCCGTCTCGCCCTCGAGCATCCGGCCCGCCGGGATTCCGGTCCACGCCGCAACCACTTCCGCGATGTCGTCGGGGCCGACCTCCTCCTTGAGCATGACGTTCTCCTGGGCTTGCGCCTGAGGCAGCGCCGCGTCGAGCTTCTTCTCGATCTCGGGGATGCGCCCGTAACGCAGCTCGGCTGCCTTGGCGAGGTCGCCGTCGCGTTCGGCGCGCTCGGACTCGCCGCGCAAGGTGTCGAGCCGTTCCTTGAGGTCGCGGACGATGTCGATGGCGTTCTTCTCGTTCTGCCACCGGGTAGTGAGTTCGGCCAGCTTTTCCTTGTAATCGGCCAGTTCGGCGCGCAGCTTCTCCAACCGGTCGACGGATGCTGCATCCGTTTCCTTGGCCAACGCCATCTCCTCGATCTCGAGGCGACGCACGAGGCGTTCGACCTCGTCGATCTCGACGGGGCGGGAGTCGATCTCCATGCGCAGCCGCGACCCGGCCTCGTCGACCAGGTCGATCGCCTTGTCCGGCAGGAAACGCGCGGTGATGTACCGATCGGACAGCGTGGCCGCGGCCACCAGCGCGGAATCGGTGATCCGCACGCCGTGGTGCACCTCGTAACGGTCCTTGAGGCCACGCAGGATGCCGACGGTGTCCTCCACCGACGGCTCGCCGACCAGCACCTGCTGGAAGCGCCGCTCGAGGGCGGCGTCCTTCTCGATGTACTTGCGGTACTCGTCGAGCGTGGTCGCGCCGACCATCCGCAGCTCACCGCGGGCCAACATCGGCTTGATCATGTTGCCTGCGTCCATCGCCGACTCACCGCTCGCGCCTGCACCCACGATGGTGTGTAGCTCGTCGATGAACGTGATGACCTGACCCGCCGAGTTCTTGATGTCGTCGAGGACGGCCTTGAGCCGTTCCTCGAACTCGCCGCGGTACTTGGCGCCGGCCACCATGGACCCGAGGTCGAGCGCGACGACGGTCTTGTCGCGCAGGCTCTCGGGTACGTCGCCCGCGATGATGCGCTGGGCCAGACCCTCGACGATCGCGGTCTTTCCGACGCCCGGTTCACCGATGAGCACCGGGTTGTTCTTCGTGCGACGGCTCAGCACCTGGACGACGCGACGGATCTCGTTGTCGCGACCGATGACGGGGTCGAGCTTGCCCTCCCGCGCGGCGGCGGTCAGGTCGGTGGAGTACTTCTCCAACGCCTGGTAGGTGGCCTCCGGATCCGCACTGGTGACGCGCGCACTGCCCCGCACCTTGGTGAACGCATCGCGAAGGGCTTGCGGCGACGCACCGTGGCCGGTGAGCACCTTGGCGACGTCGGAGCTGCCGGTGGCGAGGCCGACCAGCAGATGCTCGGTCGAGACGTACTCGTCGTCCATCTCGGTGGCGAGCTGCTGGGCGGCGGTGATCGCGGCCAGCGACTCACGCGAGAGTTGGGGCGTCGAGTTGGCTCCGGTCGCCGACGGGAGCCGGTCGACGAGGCTCTGCGCCTCGCTTCGGATGGTCGCGGGCTCCACTCCGACCGCTTCCAGGAGCGGTGCGGCGATGCCGTCGTTCTGCGTCAGCAGCGCCATCAATAGGTGGGCGGGACGAATCTCCGGGTTGCCTGCGGCGGTGGCCGCCTGCAACGCCGAGGTCAGCGCCGCCTGGGTCTTCGTGGTCGGGTTGAACGAGTCCACGAACTCCTCCATTCGTCAAAGGGTGGCCAGCATGAATGGCCGGGGAAAATGCTTGTCGCCTTCTCTAACGTCGTCAAGGTTGAGTCTGTTCCGCTCAACTCTGATGAATTTTCGCCGATGCGCCCATCGGGCGGCACACCCGTCCCCCACACTGCGACGATGCGCTTCAACCCGCCGCCGAACTGGCCGCCCGCGCCGCCCGGCTGGACTCCTGCTCCCGGCTGGGCGCCGGACCCCTCCTGGCCGCCCCCGCCACCCGGCTGGTCACTGTGGGTGCCCGACAGTACGCGCCGGAAGACGGCCATCATCATCGGCGCGCTGGCGGTGACATTGCTCATCGGCGTCGGCGCGGTGATCGCGGTCGTGGCCACGTCCGGGCACTCGGTGACGGGCATCGGCGACGCATCCTGCGGGCACCGAGCTGTCCGACGAGGACCAGGTGCGCGCCGTCGTCGACCGGTTCGAGCAGTCCTGGAACGAGGAGGACTTCGACGCGATGTCCGAGATCCTGTGCGAGGACATGCGCAACGACCCGGAGTTCGACCCGGGCACCATGAGTGAGATGCGTTCCATCGCAGGAAGGTTGACGCTCACGGTCGCCGAGCTCGACATCAAGGGCGACGCGGCGACGGCCACCATCCTGAACCAGGGTGAAGACCCCGACGACATCGACTTCGCCCGCGAGAACGGCGAATGGAAGTGGTGCGAGTTCTAAAAGGACTGATCGGGTGCACGTAGAAGCTCAGTTGGCGAAGTCCCAGAACTGCAGCCACGTGACCGACGCGAACACCGCCAGCGTCACGCCGTATCCGGCGAATACCACGAACGCACCGATCGCACTGATCCGGAACGCCGCACCGTCGACCGGATCCAGCCAGTTGCGGAACGGCCGCGTCACCGTCGGCATCAACCACCACTGCAACGCCGAGACGCTGATGATCTGACTGACCCACAGCGCCAGCCACGGCTCGGTGCCGACGCGGTCCAGGAGCGGCCCGAAGAATCGCGACAGCACCATCACGGTCGGATAGAGCACCAGGAGGACCAACATCGCCGACTTCCAGTTCGGCGTCATCAGCGTTCGCCGTCCTGGACCCGGACCGTGGTGGCGAACGGCGTGGTGCTCGAGACGGCGGCGAAGCCGGTCAGACTCGACCGCAGCCCAGGAAGTGCCTCGTCCCGCTCGCTCGACCGCAACCACGCCGCGAGCTGCTCCGGCGTCCTGAACCGGAGCATCGACACCCACTCGTCGCCGCCGTCGGGCGGCAGCAGCACCGTGCCCTCGTAGCCGGGAAACTGCGAACTCGCCAGCGCCAGCCGGTCCTGAATCCGTACGAACTCCGCCTCCTTGCCCGCCGCCACGCTGTGCCGGAAGGCGCTGGTGCCGGCCGCGGCCTCGATGCCGTCACCCAGGATGAGATCGGTCGTTCGGCACCAATACCCTTGGACTGACCGCCTTCGAGCACGGCCTGCCGTTGGCTGCTGTCGAGCCAGCGGTGCAGCAAGTCCTCGCTCGAGAACGTCACCGCCATGGCCCAGTCCAGGTCGCCGTCATGCACCGACACGGAGCTGGATCCGAATCCCTCGGCCGTCCGCGCCGAAGCCCCCAGGTCGGACACCCACCGGTCGAAGCCGTCCGGATCCGCTGCGGGATGAAATATCGTGACTGCCGCGGCTGCGCTGCCCCTCACGCTCATGATGTGAACCACCACCTACCAATCGGGTCCGGCGAACCGCGCCTCGGAAGGGAACGTGCACTGGTCGAGCCATTCCGGCAACAGCCGGCCACCGTAGGAATCGCAGGCGTACGCATGGGCGAAGCGCATGTCCGTATCGACGAACCCGGGAAGACGGAACCATGGGCGATGGTCGTGCACCGCCGCGGAGACGAACTCATCGAATACCTGTAAACCATCGTCGCACAACACGATTCGCACGTCCTCATCCGATCACCATGGCCGGTCGGGCACCTCCGCCAGCGCGCCGACCGCGGTGGGCCGCCCCGCGACATGGAAGACGTCGCCGTAGTGAACCTGGGTCATCGGACCATGATCGCAGCTTCACGGGCATTTGACGCAACAGCAGAATCATCCGAATCCGCTCCGGCCGCGCAGCAAACGCCATAAGGTCATTCGGCGCGGCATGAATGCCGTGCAGGAGGGTATTCCGTGGACATCACCACCGTCACCGAAGTCGTCCGGCAACCGCCAGCCAGGCCGGGCTCGCTCTGGCGGGACGGCGATGCGTGGCTGGCCGGAGGGACGTGGCTCTTCTCCGACCGGCAGCCCGAGGTGCGCCGACTCATCGATCTCGTCCCGCTCGGGTGGAATTCTCTGGTCGCAGACGCTGCAGGCCTCGAGATCGGTGCGATGTGCACCATCCGCGACCTGTACGAGGTGGCAGCGCCGGTCGACTGGACCGCGGCACCGCTGCTGCCGATCAGCTGCGAAGCCTTCCTCGCCTCCTTCAAGGTGTGGAACTCGGCAACGGTCGGCGGAAACATCTGCATGGCACTGCCTGCGGGTCCGATGATCACCATGACCGTCGCCCTCGAGGCGACCTACACCGTGTGGTCGGTCGGCGGTAACGAACGCACGGTTGACGCAGCCGATTTCGTCACCGGCAACCACCTCAACATCCTCGAGCCGGGCGAGTTGTTGCGCAGTGTCAACATCCCGGTGGGCGCACTGCGCAAGCGCCACGCCCACCGACGGTTCACCCTCACCAAGATGGGGCGGTCGACGATCTTCATGATCGGCACTCAGAGCCAGGGCACCGACGACCTGCTGCTCACGATCACGGCGGGCACCACTCACCCAGTGCGGCTCTCGTTCGACTCCATGCCGGATCCCGACGCACTACAGCACCGCATCGACTCCATCAGCGACGACGTGTGGTTCGACGATCCGAACGGCTCACCCGATCACCGCCATCATCTCGCCAAGCACTACGCCGAAGAGATCCGCACCGAACTCAGCATCGGAGCCCGCCCATGACGTACACGGTGAACGGTGAGACGTTCGACGTCGAGCCCGATCCCGGCCAGTGCCTGCGCACGCATCTCCGTTCGCTGGGTGCTCGTGGCGTCAAGAAGGGTTGCGACGCAGGTGATTGCGGTGCGTGCACGGTCTGGCTGGACGGCAATCCCGTGCACAGCTGCATCACCCCGGCATTCCGCGCCGACGGACGCGAGGTGACCACCATCGAAGGGCTCGGCACACCGGACCACCTGCATCCGGTGCAGGAGCAGTTCCGTGTCGCACCCGGCTTTCAGTGCGGCTTCTGCACGGCGGGCATGATCATGACCGCGGCGACGTTCACCGACGAACAGAAGAAGGACCTGCCGCGCGCGCTCAAGGGAAATCTCTGCCGCTGCACCGGTTACCGCGCCATCGAGGACGCAATCAACGGAGTCAGCGCCATCGAGGAGGCGACGCCTGGCGAGGCCGTCGGCACCAGCGTGGGGGCTCCCGCGGCCGTCGGTGTCGTCACGGGCACAGCCGAGTTCACCATGGACACCGACATGGACGGCATGCTGCACATCAAGGTGGTGCACTCGCCGCACGCCCACGCCCGCATCGTGTCGATCGACAAGACCGCCGCGCTGGCCGTGCCCGGCGTACACCGGGTGTACACGTGGGAGGACGTGCCGCGGAAGCGGTACAGCACCGCGATCCACACCGACCACCTCGTCGACCCCGATGACACCTACATGCTCGACAACGTCGTACGCTTCGCCGGCCAACGCGTGGCGGCCGTGCTCGCCGACTCGGTCCGCGCCGCCGAGGAGGGCGCCCGCTTGGTGGTCGTCGAGTACGAGCTGCTGCCCGCGGTGTTCGATCCCGAGGAGGCGATGGCCGACGGTGCGCCGCAGCTGCACAGTGACGACGACCCGTTCGCCCACGACAAGGACCACAACGTCCTGCTCGAGTTGCACGGTGAAATCGGCGACGTCGAAGCCGGATTCGCCGAGGCCGACGTGATCCACGAAGCGACCTACGTCTCACCGCGGGTGCAGCACGCGCACCTGGAAACGCACGGGACGATCGCCTGGATGGAGAACGGCAGGCTCAACGTCCGCACTGCCTCGCAATCACCCTCGATCGCCAAGCTCAAGCTCGCCCATCTGTTCAGCCTGCGCCCCGACCAGTTGCGCGTGTTCTGCGTGCGCGTCGGAGGCGGCTTCGGTGGCAAGCAGGAGCTGATCTCCGAGGACCTGCCCGCCCTCGCCACACTCGACACCGGACGCCCCGTGTCGTGGGAGTTCACCCGTGAAGAGGAGTTCACCACCGCCTCGCCGCGGCATCCGATGAAGGTCACGGTGAAACTGGGCGCCAAGGCCGACGGGACGCTGACGGCGTTCGGCTACCGCAACGTGTCCAACACCGGCGCCTACGGCAATCACGGTGGTGAGACGCTGTTCGCCGCTGGCGCCGCAATCGCGCTCTACCGTTGCCCCAACAAGAAGTTCGACGCCTGGTCGGTGTACACGAACACCGTGCCAAGCGGCGCGCTTCGTGGCTACGGCATGACCCAGCCGGGGTACGCCGTTGAGTGCGCCATCCACGAGCTGGCCGTCAAACTCGGCATCGATCCATCGGAAGTGCGGCGCCGCAACGTCGTCCGGCCCGGCGACGCCCTGCTGGCGCTCGCCGACCACGCCGACGACGTGGTGTTCAGCGAGGACGGCATCATGGCATGCATCGACCTCGTCGACGAGGCCCTGCGGCTCGACGACAGCGGAACCGAGCTCGGCGAGGACTGGCTCGTCGGCGCGGGCGCCGCGACCTCGCTTCACGAGACGGCGCCGCCGACCGATCACATCTCGGATGCGTGGGCGACGCTGCGGGACGACGGAACCTACGAGATCGCCGTCGGTACGGTCGAGTTCGGCGAGGGCACGTCGACCGTGCACGTGCAGATCGCCGCCACGAACCTGGGTACCACGCCTGCGCGGATACATCTGGTGCAGTCCGACACCGACCGCACCGGTTTCGACACCGGCGCCTTCGCGAGTGCCGGCATGTTCGTGGCAGGCAACGCGGTCAACTACGCCTCGACGGCGCTGCGGAAACGCGTCCTGGGATTCGCGGCGTCACACACGGGTGTCGACGTCGTGGACTGCGCGCTCGACGACGACGGCGTGGTCTGTGGCGGCAGCCGACTCACGTTGGTCGAACTCGTCGAGGCGGCCCGAGTGCGGGGCGTCCGGTTCACCGAGTCGCGGAAGGCCTACGGGTCCCCGCGCAGCGTCACGTCGAACACCCACGGTTTCCGGATCGCCGTGCACCGGGTCACCGGCGAGATCCGCGTCCTCTACAGCGTGCACGCCACCGATGCGGGTGTCGTCATCAACCCGGCGCAGGTGCGCGGTCAGGTCGAGGGCGGCGTGGCCATGGGCCTCGGCTTCGCACTGACGGAGAACTTTCGCGTCGACGAGAAGGGTGTGATGGTCAATCCGAACCTGCGCAACTACCGCATTCCCACCTACGCCGACGTGCCGCGAACCGAGCTGCTGTTCGTACGATCCAATGACTCGGTGGGGCCGATGAAGGCCAAGGGCATGGCGGAGTGCTGCATCAACCCCATCGCGCCTGCCTTGGCCAACGCGCTGCAGGATGCGACGGGCGTTCGCTACCGGGACTTGCCGCTGTCCCCCGAACGCATCTACAGCAGGCTCGTGCCCACCCGTGTGATCGCGACGACCTGAGCCCTTGGCCATGGACACCAGGAAGTCGAGTGACACAGCCGCCACCGTGATCATCGGCCAGAAGGTACGGCCCGGCGCCGAGCGGGAGTTCGAGGCGTGGCAGCAGGACATGAATTCCCAGGCCGCTACGTACCCGGGATTCCTTGGCGCCGAGATCAACCCGCCCACCGCCGTGCAGCCCGACTGGGTGGTGGTCTACCGCTTCGACTCGGTGGCCCACGTCCAGGCGTGGATCAATAGCGCCACCCGTCAGGAGTGGCTCGCCGACGGCGGAAAGTACTTCGAGGGTCCGGGCACCCAGCAGGTGATCAGTGGCGGCGCCCGCCAGAGCGATCCACTGGTCACCGTCGTGGTGACCCACCGGGTGAGCCGGGAGCACGTCGAGGACTTCCTGGCGTGGCAGGAGCGACTTCGCCTGGCGGAGAGTAAGTTCGGCGGGTTTCGCGGAACGGAGATCTTCCGTCCCGTCGAGGGCATTCAGGACGAGTGGACGACGCTGTATCGGTTCGAGAATGCCGTCGACCTGGAGAAGTGGATGGTCTCCGATGAGCGCCGGGAACTCCTGGCCGATGGGGAACAGTTCGCCGATTTCCACTCCCGCACCATCGACAACTCATTCGGCAGCTGGTTCGCCTTCGACCAGCACGGTCACGAGGCGCCGCCGCCGTCGGACCTGAAGACGTCGCTCGCCGTGTGGATGGGTCTCTATCCGACGGTCGTGTTCCTGACGCTCGCACTGTCACCGCTGCACATGCCGTTGTGGCTGGGAATGTTGGTCGGGAACCTGTGCTCCAGCTTCGCCATGAGCTTCGTTGCAATGCCGTTCTACGTGAACCCGCTGCTCAAGCGTTGGCTGCGGCCACCGCCGGAGGCGTCCGGGAGGGGGGCGAACTGGCGCGGCATCGGCATCATCGCCGCGTTCAATTTGTTCTGGGTGGTCGTGTTCTACCTGGTCACCACGGTCTTCTGGCACCTGCCGTAGCGGCCGCGGCTAACGCCCGCCGAGCGGACCTGCCGACGGCACGCCGGGAATCACCGGCAGCGTCGCCACCAGCTTCGGATCGAGGGTCGTCGCGTCCGGCGCGGACCGACCCAGGGTGTACTTGCGCAGCTCCTGACCGGCCGGGGTCAACCCCGCCACCAGCAGGTCGGCGCCTTCGGTGGTGCTCGTCGTCGCCACCGTCACACCCGGTGTCGCGCCGGGGAACGGAGTGAACGACGAGATCTGGGCGTACTCGACGTTCTCCTCGTGATGGTTCGGGTTGTCCAGGTACATGGCCGGCTGACCGTCCAGCAGCGACCCGCTTGACCACACCCGCACCGTCCCGTCACCTGCGAGCGCGCTGGTGACGATGCTCTTGGAACCGCCCTCCGCTCCCGCCACCCATCCCGTCGAGAGGGCGACGCCGTCCTTGTAGTCCTCGGCCTCGGCCATGAACTGCGACGTCATCCGCGGGTCGGTGGGTTTTCCCGAATGTTCTTGCGGCGCCGTCCCGTTGGCTTGCGCTCTGGCCGTGGGTACGTAGAGGTCGTAACGGAACGTCTTGATCAGTGGTGCGTCGCCCTGCCCGGGCGCCGTCACGATGCTCTCCCTGCCCGAGCCTGCCTCGACCATTCCGGTGGCCAGCGTCACCCCCGACTCTGAGCCGGGATACGGCGTGAAGGCGGAGAACACGTCGGGAGCCTTGCCGGATTCGTTCGGCACGGTGGACGAGAAGACCTTGATCTGCGACTCCATCCCGGGCCCGGAGCCGACGATGATGTTGTCGGCCAGTGCGTTTCCGTCGATGTCGGCACCTGCGACCGTGACCCCGCCCTTGAAGTCCGCATCGAACGGGGCGAAGCGGGTGAGTTCCGTCTTGAAGAGGCCGTCCTTGGTGTTGTTACCGTCATAGGCGACAACCCGTGGCGATACCCCCTTGCCGGTGCCGACGAGCAGGTCGAGGATGCCGTCGCCGTTGACGTCCGACATCGCGACCGACGGGGTGCCCTCGAAATCGGGGAATGGCACCACCGTCTGTAAGACCTTGTCTCCGTTGCCGTCACGTACCTGAACCGATGTCGGCTTGCCGTTCGCGCCTGGTATCGCCACCGCGTACGTCGAGACCTCCGGAATGACGCTGATGGTGGCCATCAGGCCGTTGTCCTCGTGGTTGAGCCGGTGACAGTGGATCACGTACGTACCCGGGTACTCGAGGAATTCCTGGCGCAAGGTCAGCGATGCAGGAGTGCTCACGACGTGCATGTCGTTGAATATCGGGGCTGGGACGTTGACGTTGTCGACCCCCCACGGCTGCACCCCCGTCTTGCCCCGATTCGGGTCGTCGATGGCCGTGACCTGAAAGTCGTTGACGTGGATGTGCATTGGATGCGCATCGTTGTTGAAATTGGTGATCTGCCATTCCTCGACCGAGTTGAGCCTCGGCTGGATCAGCGGGACGTTCGGGAACGCGCTGGTGTTCGAACATGTAGATGACGGCCTTGGGGTCGTTGTTGCTGGCCTTGTCGCCGCCGATGTTGTCGGTGATCGTCAACGCGCGTTTGACGGCAGGCGTCATCACCGACGTGTCCACGAACGACGTGTAGGCGTTGAGGTTCTGGCCCGGCTCGAAGGGTGTGGTCCGACCTTGACCGCTGGTGTCCGGCGTGGCATGGATCAGGGTCTGGGTCGGAAACACGAAGAACCCGTCGGCGTAGCTGACGTACTTCGGGTCAACGCGCAGCGTGCCGAGCACCGCCGGGGGGTTCTTGGTGCCGTTGTTCGTGTACAGCACAGCGGGATCGGTGATCTCCGTGGCCTTGGGGTCCGGTGGGAACTCGAGCACCAGATCGCCTTGCTTGGGCATGGTCACCGCGATCGCGTACCGCGACCCCGGCGGGATGTCGAGCGTCGTGCCGTCACCGTAGACGGGCCTGCCGACCTGGGTGTACGGGTTGCCGTCCTGCCCGACGATGGCGAACTCGGGGTGGTTGCCGGTCGCGGTCTCGGTCAACCGAAGGGTCATGTAGGAGATATCGCTGATGTTGGCCACCGCCCAGATCTCCGTCTGGCCCGGCTTGATCTTCAACTCGGGTTGGAACTGGCCGTTCACGGTGTACTGCAGATCTCGCTGATTCTCCGGCAGCGCCGGGTTCTCGGCGACCTTCTGGCCCGCGCCGTCGAAGGCGATCAGGTTCGACGGCATGAAGTTGGTCTGGCCGCGGTTGTTCTTCGGCGACAGCGGGCCGGACCACCACGGCGCGACGTACTTGGCTCCCATGGCGGTATCGGCGAAGTCGACCGGGGCCAGGCTGGGCTCATAGGTACCGTCGGCCAGCTGGTTGCCCTCGGGAGGCTTTAGCGTGCTGACCCACTGGGCCCAGCTGTAGTTGTTCAGCTGATGGCCCTTGCCGTTGCGGTCGAACACGTAGTTGTACTGAATCGCCATGTCTCGCACCGGAATCTCGTTCTGTGTGACGAGTGGCAGGTTGCCGTCGGGTCGACCGATCTCGAGCAGCCCCGCCAACCCGAAATAGGTCTGCTGGGCCGTCATCGTGTGACGGTGACTGTGGTACCAGTACAGCCCGTCGGGCATGGTGTCGGGCACGTCGTAGGTATAGGTGTTGCCCATCCCGGCGGGGATCGACAGCATCACGTTGTCGGCGTTGCCTGACGGACTGACATGCAGGCCGTGGGTGTGCAGGTTGAGCGGCGCCTCGGTGAGGGTGGGTGGATAGATGGGCACCTCACCGCCCTTGGGAGTGAACGCCGGATCGTAGAAGTCCTTGATCGTGAGCCCCTGAAGGTCGTTGTCGTAATGCACGATCAGGCGCTCGCCCGGCTCGACGCGCAGCGTCGGCGCGGGATAGAGGTCGTCCCCCTTCGCCGAGCCGTCCGAACTGGTCCCCTTGATCAGGTCGAAGCCGAACACCAGGAAGTTGGTGACCGGCTCCTTGACGGTATCCAGGTTCACGGTGCCCTGATGCGCCGACAGTCGCACCTCGAGCACGCCGTCCTTGCTGGAGAGCCGGATGGGCTCACGGAATGGGGCGGGTTTGCCGTCGGCTCCGGCGTTCACGCCGGGCGGCGGACTGGCAGCTTCCTTCGGGCGCGACGTGCAACTCGTCAACACTGCGGTCATGGTCACGATGACGACAAGCGCAAGAACGGATTTGACTGTGCGGAGCGGCATGTCCTTACCTCTTGCGACCGTGATCCAGCAACATCGCCGGGCTGGGATGACCATACACAGCAAACTCAATGCGAATTTGCGAATGCGCAAAGAGCCCGAGCCGGTTCAGTGCCATGGGCACGATCGAGCGTTCAAGATCCCGGCTTCACCAACAATCCGTTGTGGACTTGCTAGGTTGACGGCAGTGCTCGCCGAACTGATCCCGCTGGCCCTGGTGGTCGCCCTGTCACCGCTGTCGATCATCCCGGCGGTGCTGGTCCTGCATTCCCCGAGACCGCGGCCGACGGGGCTGGCGTTCCTGGCGGGCTGGCTGGTGGGGCTGGCGGTTCTCACGCAGATCTTCATCGAGGTGTCGAGCCTCCTCGGTGGCGGGCTCGACAAGCCACCGAGCTGGGCGTCGTACGTGCGCATCGTCGCCGGTGCCGCCCTCATCGTGTTCGGCGTCTACAAGTGGCTGACCAGGAAGCGCTCCGAGCACTCGCCGAAATGGATGAGCAGCTTCGCCAACATCACCCCTGCCAGGGCGGCGATCACCGCAATGGTCCTCGTCGTCGTCAATCCCAAGGTCTTGTTCATGTGCGCCGCAGCGGGTCTGGCGATCGGCACCGAGGGTCTCGGCCGCAGAGGCGCGCTACTCGGCGAGCTCTACTACGTCGTCGTCGCCGCTTCGACCGTAGCGCTGCCCATCCTGGCGTACGCGGTGTCCGGTGACCGTCTGGACCAGCCGCTGGTCAAGCTCAAGGACTGGATGGAGCACCAGCACGCCACCCTCGTTGCCGCAATTCTGGTCGTTCTCGGTCTTCTGCTGCTGTACAAGGGAATTCACGGTTTGTAGCGACCAGGGTTCGGGCGGCCCACAGCAGATTGGTCGTCGCGGTGCAGACGACCGGGCGCACCTCGCTTAAACTTCGATGGCGTGGGACTCGACGATCGCGACACGCTGGCAATCCTGCGTGACGCCTTCGACCCGCAACGCGGCTCGGACGACCTGATCAACCGGTTCTACACCCTGTGGTTCGTCACCGACATCTCCGCCCGCGATCTCTTCCCGCCCGACATGGGGCACCAACGCGCGGCCTTTGGCCATGCCTTGACGTGGTTGTTCGGCGAATTCGTCGAGCAGCGCGCGCAGGAGCCCGTCGCGTTCCTCGCGCAGCTGGGCCGTGATCACCGCAAGTACGCAGTCACGCAACGCCACTACGACACCATGCAGAACGCGCTGCTACGCAGCCTGCAGGAACATCTCGGCGATCGGTGGGACGACCGGCTGGCGGGGACGGCGCGCGACGCGCTCGCACTGATCATCGGCGTGATGCGCGGTTCGGCCGACGCGGAGAAGGGCCCGCCCTTCCGCGACGCCACCGTCGTGGAGCACATCCGCGTCACCCGTGACGTGTCGATCGTCCGGCTACAGCTCGACCGCCCGCTGTTCTACCACCCCGGCCAGTACGTCGCCGTCGAAGTGCCGCAATGGCCGCGGCGCTGGCGGCATCTCAGCCCGTCGATACCAGCAGACCGTCACGGCGCCATCGAATTCCACATTCGATCGGTCAGCGGCGGCATGGTCTCCACCGCCATCGTCCGCGAGACCAGGGTCGGTGATCGCTGGCGGTTGTCGAATCCGCACGGCGCCCTGCAGGTCGACCGGCGCGGCGGTGACGTGCTGATGGTGGCGGGCAGCACGGGCCTGACCCCGCTACGCACGCTGATCATGGACCTGACCCGGTTCGGAGACAACCCACGGGTGCACCTGTTCTTCGGCGGCCGGTACCCGTGTGACCTGTACGATCTGCGGACGCTGTGGCAAATCGCGTCCACCAATCCGTGGCTGTCGGTCACGCCGGTATCGGAGTACTCCACCAACCCGTCGTGGGCCACCGACTACCCAGATCACGAACCGCCTCGCGGCCTGCACGTACGCCAGACTGGGCTGTTGCCCGACGTGGTGACCGGATACGGCAGCTGGAGCGACCGGCAGATCCTGATCTGCGGCGGCCCCAAGATGGTCGGCGCAACCAAGGCCGCGTTGGTGGCGAAGGGCGCCCAGGCACAACGCATACAGCATGATCCGCTCGCCAACTGACCGTGCAAGAATCCTACGATGCCTGAGTTCGAATCCGTGACGCTCAAAGACCCGTCGTCGTCGGTGACCGCGACGTTCGTACCCGTCGCGGGCATGGTCGCCACCTCGCTCGCCGACGGCGACGACGAATTCCTTGGCCAGCGTCGCGGCTTGGACGCCTACGTGAAGAGCGGCAAGACGATGGGGATCCCCATCCTCTATCCGTGGGCAAATCGGTTGAGCGCCAGCAAGTACGGCATCAACGGCGCCGTCGTCACCTTGACCGCGGGCACCGGTGGGGTCCGCACCGACGAGCACGGCGTGCCGATTCACGGCGTCCTTGCGGGCTATCCGGGTTGGCTGGTCACCGCCAAGTCCGAGAACAGCTTGACCGCGGTGCTCGACTACGGCGGCATGCCGCGCCTGCTGGCGTCGTTCCCGTTCCCGCACGTGCTGACCCAGGACGTGACGCTCTCCGACCGCACGCTCACCATCGAGACGACGGTCATGCCGACCACCGCGGCGTCGGTACCGCTGTGCTTCGGCTACCACCCGTATCTGAGGGTGCCCGGCGTGCCGCGCGCAGACTGGCTACTCACCACGCCGAACATGCGCCACCTGCCCGTGGACAACTGGGGCATCCCAACGGGCGAGCAGGAAGACTGGAACGGGGCCACCGAGCCGCTCAAGACCGTCGAGTACGACGACGGCTTCGACAACGTGCCCGATAATTCGGTGTTCACGCTCGCCGGAGGCGGTCGGCAGATCGACGTCAAGTTCGAGAAGGGCTACCCGGCGGCTCAGCTGTTCGCGCCCCGCAACGACGACGTGATCGGCATCGAACCCATGGCCGCGCCGACGGACGCGCTGCGGCGTGGAAACTACCGCTTCGCGGTTGCCGGCAGGCCGGAAACGGCCCGCTTCTCGATCAAGGTGACGTAGCTCCCCCGGCTATTCACCGTTGCGCCTGCGCCGCCCGGCACCTGGCCGCCACACGACCAGGGCGGTGCTCTTGGGCACCACCGCCACGTCGCGCCGCTGGTTGGCCCTTAGCCGCTCCAGCTCATTGGCCATCTCGCCGAGTCGCGACTGCAGGGCGTCGACCTGGTTGGTCAGCTCGATGATGCGCTTGATCCCGGCGAGGTTCACGCCCTCGTCCTGCGACAGCCGCTGCACCTCCCGCAGCAGATCGACGTCGTGCTGGGAATAGCGTCTGCCGCCGCCCGAGCTGCGCTGCGGGCTGACCAGCCCGAGCCGGTCGTAGGTCCGCAGCGTCTGCGCGTGCATGCCAGCCAGCTCGGCGGCCACCGAGATCAGGAAAGTGCGAGCGTCGTCACCGTGGCGGGCCATCAGCTGTTACCCGACCAGTTCGCCCTCGGATCGAAGCCGCTCGCACGTTCCGCCTTGGCGTAGGCCTCCAGCGCCTCGGCCGCGTCCCCTTCGAGGTTCGGCGGAACCGCGACCTTGACGGTGCAGAGCAGGTCGCCGTGACCGCCCGATCGCTTCGGCACACCGCGGCCACGCACCCGAAGGATGCGGCCGTCCGACGTGCCCTTCGGTACCCGCACACCAACCTTGCCCTCCAGGGTGGGAACGGAAAGCGTTGTACCCAAGGCCAGTTCGTGGAAACTGACCGGAACGGTGACGGTCAGGTCGTCGCCGTCACGGCCGAACACCTTGTCCGGCCGGACGTGCACGGTGACGTACAGGTCACCCGACGGGGCACCGCGCAGACCAGCCTCCCCCTGGCCGGCCAGCCTGATCCGCTGGCCGTCCTCGACGCCGGGGGGAATCCGCACGTTGATCGTGCGGGTCCTGGTGGTCACGCCGGTGCCCTTGCACTCGCCGCACGGCTCCTCGATGATCGAGCCACTGCCACGGCACTCGGTGCACGGTTCGGAGAAGCCGAACGCGCCCTGGTTGCGGCTGATCACGCCCGCTCCGTTGCAGTTCGGACACACCTTGGGGCTGGTGCCCGGGCGTGCGCCGCTGCCATGACAGTTGGTGCACGGTGCCGGGCTGGTCAGCCGCAATGGCATCGCCACGCCCTTGGTGGCCTCCAGGAACGACAGCTCGGTCTCGGTCTCCAGATCGTTTCCACGACGCGGCCGGCTGGGCCGTGGCTGTTGCGCGCCACGGCCGAACAAGCCGCCGAAGAGGTCACCGATGTTGGCGCCGCCGGTCTGACCTGCCGCACCGAACAGGTCACCGAGGTTGACCTCGTTGCCGTCGCCACCGAAACCGCCGAACCCGCCGAAGTTTCCGTCGCCCGCGTTGAAGCGGCGGCCCAATCCTCCGTTGGCGAAGAGCCTCCGGGTTTCGTCGTATTCCTTCTTCTTGGCCGGATCCGACAGGACGCTGTTGGCCTCGGATACCGCCTTGAATCGCTTCTCCGCCGCGGCATCACCGGGATTCCGGTCGGGGTGCAGCTGAGAGGCCAGCTTGCGGTAGGCCTTCTTGATCTCGTCGGTCGTGGCGTCAGAGGAGACGCCGAGTTCCTTGTAGAAGTCCTTCTCGACCCATTCGCGTTGGGCCATGTCGCGTCACCTCCTCACCTGTGCTCATCGATGGACTATTCGTTTGATTCTGCGTTCGCTGCGGTGTTCTCGCCGCCACTACCGCCGGTTTCGTCTGCCGTGTCGGAATCCGGCACGGTGTCGATCACGCCGACGAGGGCGTGCCTCAGGATGTGGTCGCCGAGCTTGTAGCCCTGGCGCATCACCGTTCCGATCACCGGATTGGACCCGTCACCCTCGTGCTGCACTGCCTCGTGCAGGGAGGGATCGAACTCGTCGCCCTCGGCGCCGAACGCCACCAGGCCGACGCTCTCGAGTGCAGCAGTCAGCTTGTCGGCCACCGACTTCAACGGACCGGTCTCGAGGTCGCCGTGGTTGCGGGCGCGTTCGAGATCGTCGATCACCGGCAGAAATTGCGCAGCGACACCCGCCCTGGCCCGTTCGGCCGCGGCCTGCTCCTGACGGACGGAACGCTTCCGGTAGTTGTCGTACTCGGCCTTGACGCGTTGCAGGGTGGCCTTCAGCTCTACGGCTTCATCGGTTACATCGGTGTCGGCGGCCGTGACGGGAGCCTCCGAGGCCGGCCCACTGGGGGCCGGCTCGGCGGCTTCACGTACCTCGCCGGTGACCGGATCGATGCGCCGTTTGTCGGTGAAGGTCACCGGCTCGTGCGGATCGCTCTGTGTCACTTGTTCTCCTGCTCGTCGTCGACGACCTCGGCGTCCACCACGTTGTCGTCGGAAGCCCCGGAGTCACCTGCGGCGCCAGAGGGCTGCTCGGCCTGGGTGGCCTCGTAGATGGCCTGACCGAGCGCCTGGGACTCGACGCCCAACTTCTCCATCGCGGACTTGATCGCGCTGATGTCGTTGCCCTCGAGCGCCCGCTTGGCGTCGGCGACGGCGCCGTCGACCTTGGCGAGCGTCTCCTCGGGGACCTTGGAGCCACCCTCGGCGTCACGCTGCTCGCTGACGAACTTCTCCGTCTGGTAAACCAGCGACTCCGCCTGGTTGCGGACGTCGGCCTCCTCGCGGCGCTTGCGGTCGTCCTCGGCGTGCGCCTCGGCGTCCTTGATCATCCGGTCGATCTCCTCCTGGGACAGGCCGGAGCCCTCCTGGATCTTGATCGTGTTCTCCTTGCCGGTGCCCTTGTCCTTGGCCGTGACGTGCACGATGCCGTTGACGTCGATGTCGAAGGTGACCTCGACCTGCGGCACGCCGCGCGGGGCTGGCGGAAGACCGGTCAGCTCGAAGGAGCCGAGCAGCTTGTTGTGCGCCGCGATCTCGCGCTCGCCCTGATAGACCTGGATCTGCACCGACGGCTGATTGTCGTCGGCCGTGGTGAAGGTCTCCGACCGGTTCGTCGGGATCGTGGTGTTGCGTTCGATGAGCTTCGTCATCACGCCACCCTTGGTCTCGATGCCGAGGGACAGTGGCGTGACGTCGAGCAGCAGCACGTCCTTGACCTCGCCCTTGAGGACACCGGCCTGCAGGGCGGCGCCGACGGCGACGACCTCGTCCGGGTTGACGCCCTTGTTGGGCTCCTTGCCGCCGGTCATTTCCTTGACCAGCTCGGAGACCGCGGGCATGCGGGTGGAACCACCCACCAACACCACGTGGTCGATCTGGCCGACCGAGATGCCCGCGTCGGCGATGACCGACTGGAACGGCTTGCGGGTGCGGTCCAGCAGATCCTGCGTGATCTTCTGGAACTCGGCCCTGGTCAGCTGCTCGTCGAGGAACAACGGGTTCTTGTCCGCGTCCACGGTGATGTACGGCAGGTTGATCGAGGTGCTCTGTGACGAGCTGAGCTCGATCTTGGCCTTCTCGGCGGCTTCGCGCAGCCGCTGCATGGCCATCTTGTCCTTGGTCAGGTCGATGCCTGCGCTGGCCCGGAACTTCTCGACCAACCAGTCGACGATGCGCTGATCCCAGTCGTCGCCACCGAGGTGGTTGTCACCGGAGGTGGCCTTGACCTCGACCACGCCCTCACCGATCTCCAGCAGCGAGACGTCGAAGGTGCCGCCGCCCAGGTCGAACACCAGGATGGTTTGTTCCTTCTCGCCCTTGTCGAGGCCGTAGGCCAGGGCCGCCGCGGTGGGTTCGTTGACGATGCGCAGCACGTTGAGGCCGGCAATCTGGCCGGCTTCCTTGGTGGATTGACGCTGGGCGTCGTTGAAGTACGCGGGCACGGTGATGACCGCGTCGGTGATGTCCTCACCGAGGTAGCTCTCGGCGTCACGCTTGAGCTTCATCAAGACGCGGGCGCTGATCTCCTGCGCGGTGTAGTTCTTGCCGTCGATCTCGACGGACCAGTCGGTGCCGATTTCACGCTTCACCGAACGGATGGTCCGGTCGACGTTGGTGACCGCCTGGTTCTTCGCGGGCTGACCAACGAGCACCTCACCGTTGCGCGCGAACGCGACGACGGACGGGGTGGTACGCGAGCCCTCCGAGTTGGCGACGACCACGGGGTCGCCACCTTCGAGTACTGCGACGACGGAGTTGGTGGTCCCGAGGTCGATGCCGACCGCACGAGCCATAGTTACTGCCTCCTGAATAGACTGCCAAAAGAATTGGGCACTGTGGGTCTGAGTGGACCACGCTCAAGCTTCCCCTTGCGCACGCTGTCGTGTCAAGCCAGAGTTGAGCCTGTTCCACTCAAGTTGTCGATGTGGTCAACGGGACGGGTCCCGCATTTGTTCCCACGGCCCGTTGCGGGCCGGCGCCGCGACTTCACGCGAGTCGGCTCGACGCGCGGGTCCACCTCGAAGGTGGCCGACTGATCACCCGTCACTTCCGCCCCGCGACTGCCGACGCAGCCAGTGCCTACCTCCATGGCGGACTCACCGTTTCGCTGACATCCGAGGTCGACGGGCATAGCGTCCGGCTGAGCAGTCGTCGCCGACGCGAGGGGAAGCCGTGAATTCTTCGAGGTACATCGGCCGTATCGGAGGACTGGCGGTAGCCCTGGGGGTTGGCGCGGCAGTGTTCACCGGCCATGGGGTCGCGTGGGCCGAGCCCGCGTCCTCGAACCCGTCCGATTCGTCCCAGGGCGGTGCCACGACCGGCGACAAGTCGGGCCCCTCAGACACGGCGGGTTCGTCGAGCAGCTCGGGATCGGCGACGTCGGCAGGGCCCGGATCGTCGGCGTCCGATGCGCCGTCGGACGAGAGCGACCAGACTGCTGCGGCCCCGACGAAGGTGACCGGCAAGGTGACCGGCAAGAAGACTGAGGCACAGGCGAAACCGCCGAGGACATCGGGGTCGCGCCGGACGCCGACCACGTCGGCGAACCCAACGAATTCTTCCTCAATTCCGACAGCCGACAAGAATCCGGACGGGACCGCCGAGGCCGCCGGGGTCGTCGGGGTCGTCGTGAAGAGCGTCGTCGTGAAGAGCCGTTCCGCGAACGAGGTGACGTCGAAGCCCAGCGCCCCGGTGTCGCCGGCCGATCCCGCCGATCCCGGGGTGTCGGCGCCGTCGTCGGTATCGACTGCGAACAGCGAAGTGGTTAAGCCGAACTCGCTCGTCACGTTGCAGAAGGCACTGAACCCGGCCGCCGGAAACGCGCCTGCGGCGCCCGTGGACCCGGTGGACCCGCCGGCAGCCTGGGTGCTGCTGGCAGCGGCGCGTCGTGAATTCTCCGATGCCGCTGTCAGTCTCGCCCCGTCGGGACCGATCACGGTGAACCCGACACCACTCGTCATCGACGATGGGCTCATCATCGGCAATGTCAATGCGACGGATGCCAAGGGACTGCCGCTGACCTACACCGTTTCGTCCAAACCGAGTCAGGGCGGCAAGGTCACCTTCGTCCCCGAGGAGACCCCCGGCACGTTCTCGTACCTGCCCTACAAGACTGTGCTGAATTCGGGAACCGAACAGTTCAGTGTGAGGGTCAACGAGACGACGCCGTTCGAAACGGCATTGGATGCGGTGCCCTTGGTTGGCTTCTTCGTGCAGCCGATCGCGATGGCGCTGAACCAGGTGCCGGGCCTGAGCCCTTTCCTGGTCCCATTCTTCGGCGCCACGGTCGTCGTGCCGTTCACCGCCGACTTCTCTGTGATGAACCCCACCGGCGCACCGGTCGCGTTCACGGTCAAGGTGATTTCCTTCGACGGCACCCCGATCAGCACCAACTTCTTCCCGGCGCACGGACTGCAGACGGGCGACTCGGCGAACACGATTCTCGAGGGCCCGGGGTTGGGCAGCGCCGGCACCACCGACCCATTGTCGACGGACGGGATCTTGAGTATCCCCGGCTTGGTTCCTGGCATCGCCCCGCTGCGCGACGCGGGTTACAACGTGGTGACCTGGGACCCCCGCGGTGAGTACGCCTCCGGTGGGGTGCTGCAGCTGGACTCGCCCGACTTCGAGGCCAAGGACGTCTCCGCCATCATCGACATGACCCTCGCCCTGCCCGAGACCGACGGCCATCAGCGCATCGGCATGGTCGGCGGGTCCTACGGCGGCGGCATCCAACTCGTCACCGCCACAATCGATCCGCGCATCAATGCGATCGTTCCGGGGATCGCCTGGAACACGCTGAACAGCTCGCTCTACCCCAAGGACGTGTTCAAGTCCGCCTGGGGCACCTTGCTCACCCTCGATCTGCTGGAAGCCGGCGCCAGGATCAACCCCCAGATCTACGAGGGCATCCTCACCGGTGCTCTGCTGGGCTTCCTGACCCCGAGCCAGCAGGCGTTGCTGGCCCGCAGCGGCACGGGTACCGACGCCGGCAAGATCACCGCCCCGACGCTGCTGATCCAGGGCACCGCCGACGGACTGTTCCCCTTGCAGGAAGCCGTCACCAACCAGCAGCTGCTGACCGCCGCAGGCACCACGGTGAAGATGATCTGGTTCTGCGGCGGCCACGGGGCGTGCCTCAATCCCGCCAGCCCCATCCAGCAGAAGCTCATCCTGGACAACACGCTGGCCTGGCTGGATCAGTACGTCGACCAGGACCCGACCAACCCCGCGGACGCCATCCCGAATTTTCAGTGGGTCGACCAAAGCGGCGAGTTCTTCTCCTCCGACCTCATGCCGTCCGACCCGCTTTTTCAGGGCACGCCGATCTCCGCGTCCGGCAAGGGCGGCATCCTGCCGATCGTGCCGTTCATCGGTGGCTCGGGACCAGGGCTCCGCGTATTCGGGCAACCCCTGTCGTTCTTCGACGCGGCCCTGCTGTCGACCGCGACGGCCGCCCCGGCGGCCAATGCGATCAACCTCACCGTCCCGGTGCCCACCGGGACCCAAATCGTCGGAGCACCGGCGCTGACGTTCACCTATTCCGGCCTCGGCACCGCCCGCGCGCTCTACGCCCAGATCGTGGACGACAAGACGGGCCTGGTGCTCGGCAACCTCGCAACGCCCATCCCGGTGACGCTGGACGGACGGAGCCACACCGTCACCACCGAGTTGGGCACGCTCAACAGCATTGCGTACACCGCGGTGTCGCCGGACAGCACGCTGACCGTTCAGCTGGTCAGCACGGCTACGCAGTACGAGAACCTGACGTCGTACGGCGCGATCAGCGTGTCAGACACGAGGCTTTCGCTGCCCACCGTGGGAACCGGTGCGACCGCCGCCGTAGTCGTCTAGTCAGTGGCCGATCCGCTGCGCGAGGCGTCTCGTGCGATGTGGGCGTCGGTGCCGCGATACTGACACGAGCGACCGGGGGTGGGCTCTGTGCGGGACGGCGATTCGATCGATGAGCTGCTGGATAGGGCGGTTGCGGCGATCAACCGTGGCGATCGGGTGGCCGCCAATGCATTGGCCGGACAGGTGCTGGCCGTTGATCACGGCAACGTCGACGCCGAAGACCTGCTCACCGCCCCAAGCAGTGGCGGTGAGATACGTCGCCTGACGATCATGTTCGCGGATCTGGTCGATTCGACGGCGTTGTCCACGCGAGCCGAGCCCGACACGTACGGGTTGCTGGTGACCAGCTACCGCGACTTGGTGATGGGCATCGTCGACCGCTTCGAGGGATACGTGGCCTCGACGAAGGGTGACGGCCTTCTGGTCTTGTTCGGTCACCCCGCCGCCCACGAGGACGATGTGCGTCGCGCGGTCCTCGCGGGATTGGAAATCACCCGTGAGCTGACCCGGCTCTCTCAAGAAGTCAAGCGAGACTTCGGGATCGAGCTCACCGCCCGGGTCGGGATACATCGCGGTCTGGTGTATCTCGACACCGCCCAGGACGACGTCTACGGCCTCGCGGCGAACCTCGCCGCAGGAGTATCGGGGCTGGCCCCGCCGGGGACGGTGGTGATCTCGGGCGCGGTCGCGCCGCTGGTACGTGACACCTTCGAGCTGGAGGAGCGCCCGCCGGCCGAGGTCAAGGGCATCCAGGAGTTGATCTCCGTGCACCGTGTGCTCGGTGAACAAGTCAGCATGGCCCGATTCCGCCGTGGTCCCCTGGTGGGCCGCGACGACGAGGTTGCCATCCTGCAAGAGAGTTGGGCGCATGCCCAGTCGGCCACGTTGGGTACTCCGGCGCTGGTAGTGCGCGCCGAGGCGGGGCTCGGAAAGTCCCGGCTGGTGGCTGCCGCCGCCGACCTCGCCGAGCGCTCCGGTGCCGTGGTGCTCGAGTTGGTGGGGTCGTCGTTCCACACCGACGCCGGCCTGCACCCCGTGAGGGGCCTGCTCGAACAACGCTGCGGCATCAGCCGGCTGACCGCCCCGGGCGAGCGGCTGCGACTCCTGCACGTCGAGACGGCCGCAAGGGGACTGGATCCGGAAACCGTCGTGCCGCTGCTGGCGCCAGTGCTCGGGATCGGCGGTGACGCCGGTTATGAACCCGTGGCTGCCGAAGGCCGCAAGCTGTACGGAATGATCAGTCAGGCGGTACAGGATTATCTGCTGGCCTGTGTCGGTGACCGTGCGGGCTTGGTGGTGGCCGAGGACGCGCACTGGTTCGACCCGTCCACTCTCGATGTCTGTGGTTCATTGTTGGACGCTGCTCGTGGCCGGCTGCTCGTGGTGGTGACCGGACGACCTGGCGGCTGGCTGCCCGCGGGTTGGGCGGTCACGGTCATCGATCTGAAGCCGTTGACCGATCACCAGACCGACACCCTGATCGCCACCCTGGATCCGCGTCTCTCGGCAGATGACCGGGCGGCAGTTGCCGAACGCTGCGACGGCGTGCCGTTCTACATCGAGCAGGTTGTCGAGGGAGTCACCGAAACCGGTGTGCCGGAAGCACTGTACGAGCCGCTCCTGGCCCGACTGCGAGCAAGTGCCAACGTCGTGCCCGTGGTCGAGGCGGCCGCCCTCATCGGTCGCAGCCTCGACCACAGCCTGTTGCGCTCGGTGGTCGGCCTGAGCGATGACGTCCTCGACGCCGCCCTCCACGAGCTCGAAGACGCACTCGTGCTGGTGCCGTGCGGATTTGGTTGGCGGTTCCGGCACGAGCTACTTCGCGAAGTCGCCGCCGAACTCGCACCGGTGACCGTGCGCCGTGGACTGCACGCGAGGGTCGCCGACGCGTTGATCGGCGAGGCCGGTGGCGAACCCGACTGGCAACTCGTCGCCGCACACTACGAGCAGGCTGAACGGTGGAGCGAGGCAACGTCGGCATTCCAACGGGCCTCCACGGATGCCCGCCGCCGCGGCGCACTCGGCGAGGCACGTAGTTACCTGACACGGGCCCTCACTCAAGTGGACCAGCAGGGGCCGGGTGCGAGCCGCGATCGGCACGAAATGGCGGTGCGCCTCGAAAGGGGCTTCCTGATCACCGCCGCGGAGGGGCCTACCGGGCACACGGTCACGGCCGACTTCGAACGGTGCTTGAAGTTGGGCGGGTCGGACGTGCGCAGCGATGACGTGTTCGCAACGCTCCTCGCGCTCGCGGGCTACTACTTCGCTCTTGGCGACTTGCGCCGCGCCACCAAGGTATTCGAGTCCTTGAAACCGGGCCTCGAGCAAGGGCGCGGGTTCTTCAGGCCCGTGCTCGAATCCAGCTTGGGCATACTGGCTTGGCTTCATGGCGAATTCGTCGCTGCAAGTGAGCAGATCTCAGGTGCGACCGCGGAGTTCGACGGCGCGGAGCGGCGTGAAATCGATGCGGTGTGGTTTGCACCAACCGATCCGATCGCCATGGCATTGGGCGTCCTGGCACTCGACCGGATGGTCCGAGGCGATCTCCACGGCGCCGAGGTCCAGCTGTCCCGTGCGGCACGCCGGGCCGACGAGCTCAGCTTTCCGCAGGGCCCGTTCAGCCGTGCCTTCGTCGCATTTCTTCGAGATCTGGCTGCGTATCGAGGGCCGCCAGTTCGATCGCGCCATGGGGCTCGCCGCCGATCTGATCGACCACGCCGATCGGCATGGATTCGAGGTTTGGGCACTGTGGGGCGCTGCTCAGCAGGCCACGGTCAGCGCCTTGTCGGCGATCGGCGTTCGGGGAACCGATCCGGACGTCGTGTCGGCCCGTGTCGAGCACATGACGGCCATGGTGAACGCCGTGCGTGCAGCCGGCCTCACCATCTACATCACCCTGTTCGATGGCGCTCTGGGGCAGGTCCTCACCGCGACCGGTCAGTTCGGTCGGGCTCGCGCAGAACTGGACACCGGACTCGAATTGGCCGGCGACACCGGAATGTCGTTCTACGACGCCGAGCTGCTCCGGCTCCGTGCTCACACGCGCGAGACGTCGGCCGACCGCCAGGCCGACCTCGGTGCCGCGCTCGAGCTGGCCCGCCGCCAGGGCGCATCCCTGTTCGAGCTCCGCGCTGCCCTCGACGACTTCGGACTCCGCGGTGAGCCCGCCCGCCACGCGCTCATCGATGCAGCGAACCGCGTCCCCACCCACGGTGGGTGTCCCGAACTGGCGCGGACCCGGTCCGCCCTCGATCAGATGGCCCGCTAGCCCTCGATGCGCCCGCCGCAGCACGACCGTGAGCGCAGTCTCGACGAGCGGCGGCGGTGCCCATGTCCCCCGATCGGTGGACACGACCTTCATCCGGTGTCTCCCCCGGTCGCCCGACAGACCACACGCCGCATCCGCGACACAGTTGTCTCATCACCGGAACACCACCGGCCGAACAAACCAAAAGACAACCTAGACGGAAGGATTCAAGAAATGACCACCATGGCCGGCATGGCCAACGCCACCACCACCGGTGGACAGACTCCGACCGGCCCCGGCTACTCCTACAGCCCCGACACCTACGCCAAGCCCGCACCGACCGCCAAGCCCGGCTGGCACGCCAACCACGGCCCCGCCCGCATCGCCAACCTGCAAGACCGGTAACCCCCGAACCCACCAGGCCCTCCCGAATATCCCCCGGGAGGGCCTGGTGCTCGTCAATCACCCAACAGAGACTTGACCGCGTCGACGCACATGTCCCAGGCCGGTGTGCCGACCGTGATGGGGTCGAAGTGGTCGCCGTCGAACGTGCGCAGGTCAGAGGTGTCGCCTGCGTCGGTAGCCGCGGCCACGAAGCGCTCGGACTGCTCGATCGGCACGACGGTGTCGCCGGTGCCGTGCACGCATACCGTGGGCACCCCAAGAGGTACCAGCGCGATCGGGGACGCCTGGGCGTACGCCTCGGGTCGCTGCACCGGCGAGCCGCCGAGGTACGCGTCGACCGCGCCGTTACGGAGCCCGAGCTCGGAGCCGCGCACCAGATCGAGCACGCCCGACTGCAGGACCGCACCGGTCAGCACCACGGGCGCAGCACGGCGTGACGCCAGCCAGCCCGCCAGCTGGCCGCCAGCCGAATGCCCAAGGGCGACAACCCGAGTCAAGTCGAGACGATCAGGACCCTGATCGCGCAGCGCATCAACGGCGGCGCCAACGTCGGCGCCGGTCTGCGGCCAGCCGCCGCCGTTGCCGACTCTGCGGTACTCGACATTGACCACGGCGAACCCGCGGCCAACCAGGTCAGCGGCCAGCGGACGGCCGAGCCCGGCGTCGAACTTCGCCGACCAGAAGCCGCCGTGGACGACCACCACTACCGGCGCGGGCGCCGATCCGTCCGGCAATGAGATCTCGCCGTACTGGTTTGGATCGTCACCGTAGGTGTAGCGCATTGTGTCCATCGGTCAAGCAAATCAGACGTCACGTTCGTGCTACACACGACAACTGTGACAACACTCACCGAGCAGACCCGCTGGATGGACGCCGTCGACCAGGCTGCGCTCGTCGCGTCAGGTGTGGTGTCGCCGGGCTGACCCGCTACCCCGTCCGCGACGTCGTCTACGAAGTCCGCCTCGCCGAGCAGCCGCAAAAGTGCCGCGACACGCCGGTATGGGGGCACATTTGCGACTGCTCGCGCAGGGAGAGTGGTCGCCCAGGGAAGTACTACCGCCCCGTGGCCGGCTGCGCTGCGGCCGAGGCCGAGGGCACCGTGCTCGGCCGCTCGATGATCGTCGAGTCCGGACCACCCACGCGGTACCGGGCGCCGCGGTGCTCGTCGGGCAGTCGGTCACCGTTGCCAAGCAGCTTGTTGCGCAGCGATCCTGGCGCGTAGTCGGACTGGTACGCGCCCCGCTCGGTCAGCACCGGCACCACGTGGTCGACGAAGTCGGAGAAGGATCCCGGCGTGATCGCATAGGCCAGGTTGAATCCGTCGACGTCGGTCTCCGCGACCCAGTCCTGCAGGATGTCGGCCACGGTGCTGCCGGAGCCGACGATGCGCGGACCCATGCCGCCGATCTCACCCCACTCGGCGATGTCGCGCACGGCCCACTCGCGGCCGTCCGGATCGGCGGACTGGAACGCCTTGACTGCGGACAGGATGGCATTGGAGTCGACGTTGCCGATCGGTTCGTCGAGGCCGTAGCGCGACAGGTCGACACCCAACCAGCCCGACATGAAGACCAGCGCCCCCTCCGGGTCCCCGTACGACAGATACTCGACGTGCTTGGCGACGGCCTCCTCGTCGGTGGCGGCGGTGACCACCGTCGACAGGTTGAAGATCTTCGCCGAGTACGGATCCCGTCCGGCCAGCTCGAGTTCGCGCCGGATGGCCGAAACCGTCTCGCGCAGAATGGCCTTCGTTGGCGCGGCGGTGAAGATGGCCTCCGCGTTTTCCGCTGCGAAGCGCACCCCCCGCGGCGACGAGCCCGCCTGGTAGATCACCGGGGTGCGCTGTGGCGACGGCTCGGCCAGATGCACCCCTGGCACGCTGAAGTGCCGGCCGGAGTGCCCGATGTGGTGGACCTTGTCGGGGTCGGTGAACATGCCGCGCTCGCGATCGCGAACCACCGCGTCGTCCTCCCAGGATCCTTCCCACAACTTGTAGAGCACCTCGAGGTACTCGTCGGCGTGGTCGTAGCGGGCGTCGTGCGCGGGCTGGTCGGTCTGGCCCATGTTGCGCGCCGCGGCGGGCAGATAACCGGTGACGATGTTCCAGCCGATGCGGCCGTTGGTGAGGTGGTCCAGCGTCGACATCCGCCTGGCGAACGGGTAGGGGTGCTCGAACCCGGTCCCGGTGGTGATGCCGAAGCCGAGGTTCTCGGTGACCAGCGCCATGGCAGACACCAGCAACAGCGGGTCACCCACGGGAATCTGCGCTGCCTGCCGTATCGCGGCCTCGTCGCTCGCGCCGTACACGTCGTAGGTGCCGAGCACGTCGGCGATGAACACACCGTCGAACCGCCCGCGCTCCAACAACTTGGCGAGCTCGGTCCAGTACGTCAGGTCCTTGTAGCGTGAGGACTGGTCCTCGGGATGTCGCCACAGTCCCGGCGACTGATGGGCTACGCAGTTCATGTCAAAGGCGTTGAATCTGATTACACGGGTCACCCCGCCAGGTTGTCGGGTCGTCGCGGGTATGTCACCGGTTGTGTTCAGCCGGATTGAATAACCGCCGACACCGGAGCGTTATGACTTGCGACCGGTAATGCGGCCGCGTGAGGAGACACCTACCGCATGAACACAGGACTCGACACCACCGTCGACGAGATCGCCGCAGGCGTCTACCGCTTCTCCACGTGGATCCCCGACATCACCGACCGCGGCTTCACCTTCAACCAGTTCCTGCTGACCGGTGACGAACCGTTTCTGTTCCACTGCGGCCAGCGATTCCTGTTCGACCAAGTGTCGACGGCCATCGCGCGGGTCATCCCGATGGAGACCCTGCGGTGGATCTCCTTCGGCCACGTCGAAGCCGACGAGTGCGGCGCGATGAACCTGCTACTCGACGCCGCCCCCAACGCCGAAGTCGTGCACGGCCCATTGGCCTGCATGCTGTCACTCAACGATTTCTGCGACCGACCGCCCGTCGCCGTGGTGGAAGCTCCGCTCGACACCGGCGGGCACCGCCTTCGGTTCATCGCGACCCCGCACGTCCCCCACAACTGGGAGGCCGGGCTGTGGTTCGACCAGACCACGTCGACACTGCTGGCCGGGGACCTGTTCACCCACGTCGGTCGGTGCCCTGCGATAACGGACGCCGACATCGTTGAACCCGCCATCGAGACCGAGGGGTTCTTCCATGCCACCGGGCTCACCTCGAATCTGGTGCCGACGCTGGAGCAGCTGGCAGCGCTGAACCCGACCACCCTCGCGACCATGCACGGCGCGTCGTTCTCTGGTGACGGTGCCGCGCAACTGCGGGCCCTGGCCGGCCAGTACTCGGCAATGCTGGGCGCGTCACTGCAGTAACTCCCGTCACGAGCTGCGTAGCCTTGGACGAAATGAGGACAAGGCAGATCACCGCGTGCGTGCTCGCAGTGGGTGCGCTCCTGACGGGCTGCCAGTCCACCATCACCGGCAACCCTGCACCGAACGCCGGATCCCCCACGGAGCCGAGCTTCCCGACGCCACGACCCTCTCGGTCGTCCACGCCGCCACCGACCAGCACTTCGTCGCCGACGCCGACGTCGGCGCCGGCGCCGACGGCCGCCCCTCCTGCGGCCGAGGCGTTGGCGCCGCAGAACGGTTACGTGTTCATCGAGACGAAGTCGGGCAAGACCCGCTGCCAGATCAGCACCGAGGAGGTGGGCTGCGAGTCGACCTTCACCAATCCGCCGGAGGTCGACGGTCTGCCCGCCAGCGGAGTCCGACTGAGCGCGGCGGGTCAGGTGCAGTGGACCGACGGCAACCTCGGCGACATTCCCGTCGAGACCATCGATTACCGCACCTACTCCGCGGAGGGCTGGACCATCGTGGCGGCGGAGGACGGCACCCGCTTCACCAACGACGGCACCCGACATGGCATGTTCATCAGTGTCAGTGGGGTCGAGGTCTTCTGATCCCCGCACTCGACAAGGGGAGGCACTGATGACGTTCAAGAACTCCACGGCCCAGCAGGAACGTGCTGCGCTCGTCACCACCATGCGCGGGGTCGGACCCGATCGACCCACGCTCTGCGGTGACTGGACCACCCGCGACCTTGCCGCGCACCTGGTGGTGCGCGAGCGCAGGCTCGACGCGGCGCCGGGCATCATGATCCCCGCTCTTGCCGACTACACCGACAGGGTGCAGAAGCAGGTCGCCGCGGAGAACGACTGGAACGTGTTGCTCGACAAGATCGCGTCGGGGCCGCCGACCCTGTCGCCGTTCAAGCTCCTCGACGCACTGGTCAACGTTTCCGAGATGTTCATCCACCACGAGGACGTGCGCAGGGCGGTGAGCGGCTGGGAGCCGCGCGAACTCGACGCAGGTGCCACCGCGGCGTTGGCGCGACAGGTCCCGCTCATGGCGCGGATGGCGCTGTCGAAGGTCCCCGGCCATGTGTCGTTGCGCACACCCGACGGCAAGACGCTCGCCACCGCCGGGCGTGGTCCCACCGTGGTCGTGACAGGAGAGCCCGCCGAGCTGCTGATGTTCGCAGCCGGACGCAACGAGGCGCGGCTGACGTTCTCCGGTGACGACGACGCCGTGCGCGCGGTGCGTGAGGGCCGCAGCGGTCTCTAGATCCCGCATCTAGTCTGGCGGTCATGGACTTCCGGGTATTCGTCGAACCTCAGCAGGGCGCCACCTACGGTGATCAACTCGCCGTCGCAAGAACCGCGGAGGCGCTGAACTACTCGGCGTTCTTCCGGTCCGACCACTACCTGGCGATGAGCGGCGACGGACTGCCCGGACCGACCGACTCCTGGGTGACGCTGGGTGGCATCGCGCGCGAGACCTCGTCGATTCGGCTCGGCACCATGGTCACTTCCGCCACCTTCCGCTTTCCGGGCCCGCTGGCGATCTCGGTCGCCCAGGTCGACGAAATGAGTGGTGGCCGTGTCGAATTGGGGTTGGGTGCGGGCTGGTTCGAAGCCGAGCACCTGGCCTACGCGATTCCCTTCCCGCCGCTGGGCGAACGATTCGACCGGCTCTCCGAACAGCTCGACATCATCACCGGGCTGTGGACCACCCCGACCGGCAGCACCTTCGACTACTCCGGAAAGCACTACACGGTCGCGGATTCGCCCGCCCTGCCGAAGCCGGTCCAGACCCCGCTCCCGCCGATCGTCATCGGCGGCGGCGGCGCCAAGCGCACCCCGGCGCTGACCGCGAAGTTCGCCTCCGAGTTCAACATGCCGTTCGCTTCACTGGACGCGCTCACGACGCAGTACGCCCGGGTGGCGGCGGCGCTGGACGATGCGGGCCGCGCGCCGAATTCGCTGACCTATTCGGCGGCGTTCGTGGTGTGCGCCGGACGCGACGACTCCGAGATCGCGCGACGCGCCGACACCATCGGACGTGAGGTTGACGAGCTGCGCAGCAGCTCGCCGCTGGTCGGCACACCGGAGGAAATCGTCGACCGGTTGAGCCCGTTCGTCGATGCCGGGGTGCAGCGCGTATACCTCCAGGTGCTCGACATGTCCGACCTGGATCATCTCGAGGTGTTTGCCGAGGTCGCCGGCCGACTGTCCTGATCGGGGGCCGCGCCAGACGGCCGCGTCTACTATCAGTGCCCGTGACCGGCGACCGCGACGACGACTCCGATCTGCGGCCGTGGCACGAGCGGACGTCTACCGTGATCGGCGCCAGCGTCGCGGGTCTGGTAGTGATCGGCATCCTGTTCCTGGCGGCTTCGTACGTGACCAAGCAGTACAACCAGCCGGAGCAGGCCCCGCAGTCCTTCGTCGACGAGCCAAGCGGGTCGAGTTCGGCCACGTACTCGTCGTCGGCGACCTCGACGACCGAGATCATCACCAGCACCAGTCCCCCGGTGACCACGGACATCAACCCCGGCGACGAGACCACCACCTCGAGCACCTCGAGCACGGACACCTCGAGCTCGGGGACGTCGACGAGCACCACCACGACCACCACGCGGCGGCCGCCCGATACCACCGACGACGGGCCCACCACCACACGTAATCGACCACGACTGAACGAGACGCGGACGTTGTACCCGCGGCCGTAGCCACCCGGCTCTACCATCGGTCCCCATGTCGCGACCTCCGTACGACCCGAACCAGTATCCGGACGACGAGCCGACCGTCTACGCCAACTACGCACACCAGAGCGGCTACGCCAACGGCACCTACGGCCAGCCGGCCGCACCCGAGCCGCCACCCAAGACGCCTTGGCATCAAAAACCGGCCGCGATGATCGCGGTGGGGGCCGTCGCCGTGGTCGTCCTGGCCCTGGCCGTATACGGAATCATCCGGGTGATGGCCGACGGCTCGTCGAAGTCGGACACCGTCACCACGCCCCCGTCCAGTTCGGCGACGACCTCCGCCGCGGTCGCACCGCCCGCGACCGCGACGGAGAGCGGGACGGCCACGACCACCTCGCCGACGACGACCGAACCGACCACCACGACAACGGCCTCGACGACGGCCTCGACGACGAGTCCATCGGAGACGACCTCGACCACCACCACCGCGCCGAGTGCAAGCACCAGCACGGTCACCGAGACACGAACGGAGACCGAGACGGTCACCGAGTCCCCCACCTCGCCTGCCGGATCACCCTAGGGCCAGCAGCGGCAAGGACGTTCGTGGTCTAGGACCCGGCAGGCGCCTCCGGAGCGACCGTCGTCGTCGACGTGGTCGCCGACGGCGGAGGTGGTGGCTCCCCCGATGACGACGAGGGTGGGGGCTCTGCTGACGGAGGTGACGATGTCGGCGGAGGCGGCGGAGGCGCGCTCGTGGTGGGCACGGTCGTCGTCGCAGTCGGGGTCGGCATGGTCGTGGTGGGGTCGTCGGGGTGGTCGTCGTCGGGGTGGTCGTCGTCGGGGTGGTCGTCGTCGGCGGGGCGGTTGTCGTGGTGGTGGGGACGGACGTCACCGTCGTCGTCACGGGTGCGGACGGCGGGGCCTGCGGGACGGGTGCGGGAGCCTGCGGGGCCGGAACCCGTTGGGCCTGCGGAGCCCGGGTGTATCTGACGACGGTCGGCTGGCCCGCCGCGACCGTCTCGGTGACCACCGGCTGCGCCGCGGCGCCGACGGTCGCCGGGACCCGGGCGTCGGACATCGACGGTGTCGGGCTGACGGTCGGCGCCGGTGAGGACGCGTTCGCCCGTTCGGCGTCCGTGGTGACCACCAGGCCGACCGCGGCGAACACCGCGGCGCAGGCGGCGGCCGCGAAGATCAGCGCGGGCCGTTGGTACCAGCGCAGCGGTGGCAGTGCGTCCGCAGCTTCGGCGGCGGCGTGATCGAACACGACCTCGGGACGGGCCCAGCCGGGATCCGCGACGGCGACCGGATCCCCCTCGATGGCGCATTCCGACCACGCCACGGCGACGGGGGCGCTGACCGTTCGGCGCGACCGGGGCAAGCAGCGTCGCGGGCTGCGGTGCCGCGGCGAGTCGGGTCACGGCTTCGGGCTCACGCCCACCCATCAGGGCCGCACCGATCGCGGCGACGGTCTGGGCGTGCGCGGTGGTGGTCACCGGCATGCGCAGCGCTTCGGAAAGGCGTTGCGTGACAAGGGGTATCAGCGCCCCGCCGCCCGCGGTTGCGACGGCGGCCAGGTCCGAGGGTGCCACGCCGTTGCGCCGCAGCGTGTCGTCGAACGCGGCGAGGACACCGTCCAAGGGCCTCCGCACCAAGGCCTCGAGCTCCGCGCGGGTGAGCCGGAACATCGTGTCCGGGCCGTGGACCCGGCAGCCCGGTGGCGGCCCGGAACGACAACTGCTCCTTGGCAATTCGCGCGCCGTTCCGGAACTCGGCGAGCGACGCGACGGCCGAGGTGGCAGACGGGTCGACGTCGAGACCGGCGAGAAGATGGGTCAGCACGGCACGGTCGATCAGGTCGCCGGAGAAGTCGTCGTAGCGGACGGCATCACCGACGGCACGGAAGTCGGCCGCCGCGTCGGCGAGGGTGATCGTGGTACCGGTGGCCCCGAAGTCGAAGAGGGCGACGATGCCGCGGGCCGGCAGCCCCGGATGCTTGCGCAGCGCGGTGAGCGCGGCGACGGCGTCGGACGTCACCATCGCGTCGGGAAGTAGCGCTCGCAGCCGGTCGACGAGTCGCAGGGGCCAGTGCGCGGGCACCGCCACACAGGTCCGTTCGACGCGGCCTCTGGCTTGCGAGCCAGGTCGGTGAGCGCCTCGACCAGCAGGCGCTCGGCGGTGTGCGCAGAACCATCGGCGGCGACGATCGGCACCGGGTCGCCGAAACGCTCGACGAAGCCCGTCAGTACCGCGCCGCGCCAGGTGAGCGCCGCCGTCCGGACAGTCGAGCTGCCATCGGCGCGCGCAGCGACCAGGTTCGTCGCACCCACCGAAAGTCCAACGCACTCACGCATGTCCGGTATGTCGTCGAAACCGCCCGAATCGTTAGCCGATTTCAGCGTCCTTGAGCGGTGTAATCGGCGACCAGCGCCTCCGCACTGCGCACCGCCGCCCGGCACGCCCGTGTGGTGAACGGATCGTTGAGCGGATGATCCGCGCGGCGCCGCCAACGCTGCGCCGCGGCGAACGCCGCCCGCGGACCGTCGTAGGGCGCATCGGGCGCAAGGCCGAGCCGGCTGGCCGCATCGGTACCGGAGCCACCGATGATGCGCCGCAGCGAGGCCATCTCGTCGGCATTCAAAGTGGTTGCCCGCGAGCGCAATTGGCTCAGCAACCGCAATTCCTCGAACGCGTGGGTGTCGGCGAGCAGCGGATCGATGTCGGCGAGGATGTAGGGCGTCGCGTAGATCGGGTTGGCTTCGACGAAGCGCCGCAGCGACAGAAGCGCCGTGTGTGCCTTGAGCAGATCGGATCGCTGCGCGAACTGCTGGTCGATCACGTCACGCAGGGCGATCAGGCCGCTGCGTTCCAGCAGCTCGTCGGCCAGCGCCACCGAGTCGCTGATGCCGGCCCGCAACACCGCGATCGAGATCCTCACACCGAACATGCCGAACCGGTCAAGAAGCGCCGCCCTGGTGACCGCATCCACCGGAAGTTCGCTGTCCTCCCGGACGAAGCGGTCAACCGACAGCATCGCCTTGGCGAGCTCACCCGCATCGACACCGGCCAGCTTCTCCAGCGCCACGAACTCGCTCTGCCGCAGCGTGCGGGCGGTCAGTGCCAGCAGTCCGGACACCGGGACGACGGCCTGACAGATGCCCGTCTTGTCCATCTCGGCGGTGAACCGGGTGGCGACGTCCTTGGCCGACAGCATCGCGTCGATGCGACCCGCACCGATCTCGTCGGCCCGCGACGCCACACCGATGACGCCGAGCGCACCCGCCGAGCCGCCGACGAGTGTGCCGATCTGTGTGAGCAGCGCGATGTCAGCGGCGTTCAGCGTGCGCAACAGGAACACCACAGCGTCGACCCGAGGCACACCGTCTTCGGGGACGAGGAGCCGCAGGGTCCGCTCGGACACGTCGCGGGACAGCGAGGAGGTGCCAGGAGTATCGATGATCGTGGTGTCGATCAGCTCGGCGGCGGGCCATTCCACGTCGAGGTCGACGACGTCGTCGGGGTCGAGGCTGGCGAAGTCGAATGTCAGCGCCCGGTCGCCGGGGTCACGCGCGATGGGCACGTTGGAGCGGCGCCCGCCGCGGTGATTCGCCGTCACCTTGGGGGTGGGCCCGTTGCGGAACCAGGTGACGATCCGGGTCGCCTCGGTGGCGTCGGTTGGCGCGATGTCCTCGCCGACGAGCGCGTTGACCAACGTCGACTTGCCCGCCTTGAGCGTGCCCGCCAGCGCGATGCGGATGGGCTGGTTCAGGCGCTGGCCGATCCGGCTCAGCTCGTTGTGCAGATCGGGACGATCGCGAAACGCGGGATCGGCACGGTACGCCTGGACGGTGCCGCCAAGGATCGCGCGCACCCGATCGCTCGTGCTCATGGGGTAACCAGCTTAGGCATTGGGCCTGAGCAGTGCCCAACGGCGTTGACGGGGCGGCTTACGTCGGCGCGGGCTGCGGACTGGCGTCGGGTTGCGGCGACAGCTTCAGCGCGTGCTCGGTGACCTGGCGCAGGATGTCGAGCTGACGCTCGAGTTCCTTGATCCGCGTGGCGCGCTCGTTCTCCTCCAGCTTCGCCGCGGCGAGCGCTGCCTGCAGTGATTCGTTCAGCGAGCGGGTGGTCTGGTTGGCGATGCCGCGGTAGTGGTCGCGCATCTGGCGTTGGATGCCCTTGAGCCGGTCCCGCGACTCCTTGCTGACGACGAAGGAGACGTCGTCGACGAACCGGCGCATGTTGGCCTTGGCCTCGTTGCGAACGCGGCTCATCCGGTTCTCCATGTCCTCCTTGTAAGCCTTGCGGCCTAGAACGAGACCCGCGCCCAGCGACAAGGGATTGAACATGCCGAGTCCCGCAAAGGAGGTGATCATGCCGAACATCAGCACGCCGCCGTACGACCCGCGCATCCCCGTCACCACCTTGTGACCTGCCTTGATCGGCTTGGCCTCCAGCTTGGCGAGCGACTTCATCTCTCCGAAGCCGGCGCCCATCTCCCGCGCATCGATCGCAGGCATCTCGACGGCATCGATCCCAGCTTCCTGGAAGTTGCGCGCCACCTCCTCCGCGAGCGCCTCGGCGCGCTGGTAGGCCCACACGAAGTTGTCGCCGACGGCGGTGGCGATCGCGTTCTCGAGTTCGGCGCCGATCTCAGCCCAATGGTGTGTCGGATCGCAGCCGTCGATGACCTTCTCGGTGTGCTGGGTGATCGCCCGGAATCTGCCCCGCAGATCGTGGTCCACGTCGGCGGTCAGATCGGCGATGCCGTCGTTGAGCACCTGCTGCCACAGCGCCGTCTGGGCCAGCGCGTCCATGGCCTCCTGCTTGCGCCGCTCCAGATCGCTCGTCAGCCGGTCGCGGGCTTCGGGATCGTTGATCGACGACAGCTCAGAGGTCACGGCCAACGTCAAATGCTCTGCCGCCGAACGCACTTCGGCAAGCACCTGGTCGCGGACCCGGTCGTTCTCCCCGGACAGCACCTCGTCGCCGAGGAACTTGACGATCGCGGGGAAGTTCGATTCCTCGTTGAGTTCCTTGTCGTTCATCTGGATCGCATGGCTGCGCAGGACTGAGGAAACTGGCGTCAACGGGACCGTGATGCCCGCCCGCTGCAGGTGTGCGACGTTGGCTGCCACGACCTCGCGCCAATGCGGGTAGAGATCGGTCTTGGTGACGAGAATTGTTGCCAGCGGGCAGATTTCGAGCGCCTGGCGGATGAAGTTCATCTCCGGCTCGGTGAACTCCTGGCTGGCGTCGCTGACCATCAGCATCGCGTGTGCGTCGGGCAGCAGGCCGAGCGTCGCCGAGAGGTGCGGCTGGCCGTAGCCGCCGACGCCGGGGGTGTCGACGAACGCCAGCCCGTTCTTCAACAGGGGGCTCGGCGCCGTGACCTCGACGCGCAGCACCTCCCTGCCGCCGGCCTGCGGCGCGCGCCGCAGGTCGCTCTGCACCTCGCTCGGCGGGATCTCGACGACCTCGGGCTCCGTGCCTTCGCCGCGGGCGACGATCAGCCGAGCCGACGCCTGCTCCCCGTACGACACCACCGTGGCAAGCGCCGTGGTCTCGTCGTCTCCGACCCGGGCGACGGGGACGTTGAGCAGTGAGTTGAGCAATTGGCTCTTGCCCTGCTTGAGCTGGCCCGCGATCACCACCCGGATCTGTGGATCGCTGATCCGCTCCTTGGCCATGCCCAACCGCTCCACCAGATCGCCGCGGTCGTAGGTGGCGGCGATCTCTGGTGCTGTGGTCGATCAACTCGACGATGACCTTGACCTTGCGGGGGTCATTCGGTTGCGTCATGGCGTCTTTCTTCTCGCGGCTGCGTTGGACCAACGGTAGGCGTGCGAGCGTGGCGGGGACCACCCGATGAGAGGAGGTCCCCGCCAGCTGCGCTGTTCGGTCGAGCGGTCCTAGAACAGGCCCACGTGGTTGTCGACGTCGACGTGCGTGTCGACGGTGGCGTCGTGGCTGTCCTGCGTCGAGAGGTCGTCGTGGCTGTCGTGCACGCTGCTGTGCACGCTGTCGTCCGAGTCGTCGACCGAGTTGTCGTCGTGGCTGGCATCGATTCCGGTGACGTCGTGGCCCGCTGTGACCGCGGTCTGATCGCCACCGACGTCGGTGTTGCCGTCGTGCGAGGAGGTGTCGGTCAGGATGATGGACCCGCCGCCACCGCCGTCACCGGCGTTGGCCTCGTTGCCGCCGTTGCCGATGCCGAGCAGACCACCACCGCCACTGGAGGCGGCGCTGCCGCCGTGTCCACCGGACATGTCGTTGTCCTTGATGATGTTGCCTTCGTTGCCGGTGATGATGTCGCCGCCGGAGTGTTGCGAGCTGTCCGAGACCTCGGTGCCGTTGTCTTCGCCGATGACGACCGGCGAATGGCTGCCCGCTTCGATCACGCCGGTGTTGGCGTTGTTGTCATGGCCGACCACGTTGCCGTCACCCTCGACGCTCGTGGTGTCGACGTCGCCGGCGGTGCCGGTGTTCACCACACCGCCGTCGGTCGCGGTGTTCGTGGACTTGTCGCCGAACGTGATGTCACCGAAGCCCAGGTTGAAGGCGCCGTTCTGTGCGTTCGCGCCCGCCGCCTGATCGGGGCTCATGAAGTCGTTGTTGCTCGCGACCTGAGTGGCGTTGTGGCTGGCGAGATCGGTCTGGGTCTGCGGCGCGAACGTCGTCTGCGGCGAGAACGGCGAGGCGATGCTGTGGTAGTCGGAGACCGCGCGCTGCAGACCCTGCACCGGATCCCCGCCGCCGAGGGCGACACCGGCTGGAGCGGCGGACGCGGCGACCGAGGCGAGCTGAGCGGCGCTGACGTTCGGCAGGCCGGCGTCACGCATCGCGCCGTCCGGATCCTGGATGAAGGACGCGGCCACGTCCGGGCTGCGGAACAGGTCGAGGATGTAGTCGATGAGAGTGGTCATCTTCAGTGCCTTTCGGTTGGCTGGTTCGAAGTCCGTCGCCGGCATGTCCGGCGAACTGATGACTACGTTATGGACCCGCGGAGCCCCCTGAAACGGGGTTGCAACCCCTCGCTCCACCATGCCACTAAGGGGCTTAGGGGGTCCCCCCATTAGGGGATTAGGGGATCCCCCGGGGATACTCGGAATTCGCCTCTGAGCTGCGCAGACACGACGACAGCGCGACCGTCGCCGGCCGCGCTGTCGTCATGATCGAGAGTTCGGGCTAACTGAAGACGTCGAATCCCGGGTCGTCGTGCTGCGGGAGGTGATCGTCGATCACCTGATGACTCCAGTGATCCTGCGGATCGGCCTGCGGATCGAGGTCGTGGACGGGCCCGTCATCGATCGCAGGGCCATCGAAGTGCAGCGACGGATCGTCGGCGAGGGCGCCGGTGGGTGCGGCGCCGGATGCGGACGGGTCGTCGCCACCGTCGATGCCCTCGATGCCGGTCGACACCAGGTCGTCGTGGGCATCGACGACGTTGGACACCAAGGTGTGCGCGTCATCGGCATCCTGCTCGGGCAGATGGTCGCCGAACGCATCGAAGGCGGCGGTTGCCGCACCGCTTGCCCACACATTGGGGCCCGCATCGCCGTCGAATGAGTCGAAGCCCGCCGAGGGCACGGCCGTGGACAGCGATTCCGCGACGACCGGGATGAGATGGTTGACGTCTGCGCTGGTGACGTCGGTGAGGTTGGCGTCGGCGATGGCTTGAGCGGGGTTCGCCGCGTAGTGGGCGGCCGCGTCGGGATCGCGCACCACTGACATGACGAAGTCGAGCAGCGAATTTGCCATGACACACCTCCCTTCAAATCGGCGATACGTGGCTGAGGCCGGTTCGGTTCGACTCGAATGCTATCGCCGCAGCGCACCGGCGTGATCGGTTCCGAGCCCACCCTCGCCGTTGCGCCGTTAGGGGGCAGGGCATTAGGGGGTTCGTGTCGTTAGGGGAAATACCGGTGCGGCCCACGTCGGACCGCTAAGGTGAGGACTTGCTTTTTTCGATCCGGGTAGGTCCGATTCAACGGGTCTGGTTCGCCGGGTCTCATTCAAGGACGTGGGATGGGGTGTAGATGAGCGACGGACTTGGACTGTCGGTCGGGACCACGAACCTGGTTGCCGTGTCGGGGGACTCGGCGCCGATCACGCGCCGGTCGGTGCTGACGCTGTTCAACGACCGTGCTCCCGAGGTCGGCGAGTATGCGGGCCCGGACCAGCCGCGTCTGGTGTTGACCGGGTTCGTCGAGCGTGTCGGTGACCCAGTGCCACTCGTCGCGTCGGACGGCTCGTCGCACCGCGGCGAAATCGTGCTCGTCGAGGCACTCGACGCCATCGGCCGGGCGGCAGGCGGCGGTTCGCCGGTCACGATCGCCGTTCCCGCGCATTGGGGACCCGGCGTGGTCGGCGCGCTGCGCAGCGGGTTGCGGGCCAAGCCCGCTCTGGCGCCCGGCGGCGTTCCGCCGACGCTCATCCCCGACTCGGTGGCGGCGTTGGCTGGGCTGCGCGCGAGGCCGGGACTGCCGCCGGACGGCGTCGTCGTGTTGTGCGACTTCGGCGCCAGCGGAACGAGCATCACCCTCGCCGACGCGCACGCCGGCCTTGCGGTCATCGGCGACACGGTCCGCTACCCGGACTTCTCCGGCGACCTGATCGACCAGTCCCTGCTCAATCACGTCATCGCAGGCATCGCCGACGCCAGGGACTCCGATCCCGCGAGCACGGCAGCTGTCGGGTCACTCACCCGGCTGCGCGACGAGTGCAGGCAGGCCAAGGAACGGCTGTCGGCCGACACCGCGGCCGTGATCCCTGCCGAACTGCCCGGCTTCAACTCGGACGTCCGGGTGACCAGGGCAGAGCTGGAGCGGCTCATCGGACAACCCCTTGCGGGTCTGGTCAACGCCGTCGAGGAAACGCTGCAGCGCTACCGCATCCCGCTCGCGAGCGTGTCCGCGGTCGCCACCGTCGGTGGGGGCGCCGCGGTACCGCTCGTCACGCAGAGCCTGTCGGAGCGGTTGCGGGCGCCTGTAGTGACCACGCCCGCACCGCAACTCGTCGCGGCCACTGGTGCGACGGCCGCGGCTGCGAGTGGTTTCGGTGCCGACGCACCAACGGGCATGGGACCGGTGGCCGACGCGCCGACCGGCCTCGCCCCGACGATGGGCTGGGTGGCGGGTGCGCCGCAGGCCGGCCCACCGGCCGCAGGGCCACCGCAGGATGCCACGGCTTCCGCGGCCTCGCTGGCGTGGTCGCAGGACGAACCCGGCAGCGGCGAACCGGTCCCCTACGCCGGCGGTGACTACCCCTCCGACTACGTCGGCCCGACCGACGCCCGTCCCCAGGTGGCATTCGCCCACGAGGAGGAGGACGACCTTCCCGACTCGGAGCCGTTGGCCTGGTACAAGCGGCCGCCCATTCTGTTCGGGGCCGCCGCGGCGGCGGTACTTCTGGCGATCGGCGGGCTGGCGGTGACGCTGACCAGTACATCCGGCCCGTCCACTCCGGTGACCGAGAACGTCACGCTCACGCGGACGGGGTCCGACGGCTCCATCACCACCACGGTGGTCCCCGCGTCGTCGTCGTCGACCGAACCGAACAACACCGGGACGACCACCACGACGGCCACGGCTTCGGAGTCGCCCAGCAGCACGACGTCCACCACCTCGCCCACGACGACGACCACCACCACCACGACCACGACCACAACGACCACCACCACCACGACCACCACCACGACCACCACCACGACACCTCCGACCACCACGACGACGACGCCTCCGACCACCACCACGACGAAGCCCGTCACGACCACCACCACGACGGTCGCGCCGCCGCCGACGTCCGAGGCCACTGGGCCGACGAGCGAGATAACGGTGCCGTCCACGACGGTCGTACCACCGCCTGCGGTAGCCGAAATGGTGCCCGTCGCTCCGTGACCGGGCATGACGTCGTCGCGGCGTTGACGTCTCGAGATCCGACCAAGCCGATCGGGCCCGTCAAGGTGCTGGTGTCCGGTGGCATCGGCACGGGGAAGACCTCGGTGCTTGCCGGCATCCGCTCGGCGCTGCGGGATGCGGGCGTCACGGTGATTGCCCGACCACCTCGTGCAGGGGATCCGGCGGGAGCGGCGGTCGTGATCGACGACGCCCATCTCCTCGGTGCAACGGACCTCGAACAACTGGCCGAGTTGGTCGGCGACCCCGCGACCACGGTGGTCATCGCCGCCGAGCCGCTCGCACATCACCCCGCCCTTTCCGCGTTGTCCACCGCCCTGGCCCGCCAAAGTCCAGTGGTCACCCTCACCGCGCTGACGCCCGCCGAGGTGAGCCAGGAGATCGCCGAGATGGCCGGTGCCGCACCGCCCGTCGAGATCATCCGTGCGGTGATGACGACCACTGCGGGACTGCCGTTCCTGGTTCGTCCCGCGGTCGCTGCGCTCGCCGCACCTGACGGCGAGGCGCCGTTGGGGTCCGCCGCCACGGCGGCGCGAGTCGCCCTGATCGAGCGCTTGCGCCGGGTCGACGAGGCCGTCCTGGACACACTGTTGGTGTCGTCGCTGAGCCCCGAACTCGGGCCCGACGACGTCGCCGCCGCGCTGCGAACGGACGGCGACCAGGCACACACACTCGTCGATCGCGCCCGCGCCAGCGGCCTCATCGCACCGTCGCACAGCCACACCTTCCTGGGGTCCCTGCACGAGAGCCTTGCGCAGATCATCGGCGCCACCCGGCATTACGACATCGAAGTTGCACTCGTCCGCACGCAGATCGAGAATTCCACGCTGTCAATGGATCTCGCTCTCAAGCTGGCCGATCATGGGCTTCGCAACCCGCAACTCGCGGATGCGCTCACCGATCTTGCCGCGCGAAACCGGGCCCAACCCGGTCAGGCCGCCCGGCTGTACCGCGCAGCCACGGAGGTCGGTGCAACCGCGCTCAACGCGCGGCTCGCCGATGCACTCGCGCTGACCGGCGACTGTGGTACCGCAGGCCGCCTCGCCGACGAACTCCTGTCGTCCGACGACCAAGAGGAACGTGGCGCGGCGGTGCGGATCGCGGCGAGCGTTGCAGCTCATGACGGCGGCGCGGTTCAGGCGGCCGAGTTGTTCCGTTGGTTGGGCCCCAACTCCGACGCCGTCGTGAGTGCGGCGGGCGCCGTCGTAACGATCGGTGTCGGCGATGCCGCGGCGGCACGCGCGGCGATCACCGCCGAGAGCGCTGGACCACCCACCTCGACCGCACGGGCAGCCCGCAGTCTGGTCGAGGGTCTGATCCAGACACTCGACTCGCCGTATCCCGTGGCGATTGCCCGTCTGGCCCAGTCGATTACATCGGACCAACCGGCCTCCGTGGTCACCCCGGACACGCCTGCGGGGTTGGTGACGCTCGCGGCCCTGCACGGGGGCGACCCCGTTCGCGCCCGCACCGTCATCGGCCGCGCCGTCCGCGCCGCTGGCGACGACGAGGGTTTCGCCGCCCCCCGGCACCGACTGCTGCTCGGTTGGGTCCGGATGCAGGAGGGGCAACTGGCCGCGGCGGGGGCCGACGTGGCGGCGGTGATCGCGGGTGCCGACCTGCACCGTCGGGATGCCCTGTGGGTCGCCGCACTGCAGACCGGGATCGCCCGGCGCGGTGGCGACAGCGGGGCGATGCAGAAGCACTGGTACACCGCGATGGAAGTCATGACCGAGTACTCGCTGGACGTGTACTCGCTGCTGCCGCTCGGCGAGTTGTGGGTCGCCGCCGGCCGCCTGCGGCAGATCGACCAACTCCGGCACACCATCGACCTAGCCTTCGATCTGTTGGGCGCCCTCGGCAATCCGGTGCTGTGGTCCCTGCCGCTGCACTGGTCGGGCGTACATGCAGGCATCCTCGCGAATTCACCCGAGGCCGTGGCGCCGCATGGCCAGGCATTGACGGCCGCCGCGGGCCACAGCGCCTTCGCCAAGGCGCTGGCCACCGCGGGCCGGATCTGGCTGCGGGTCCTGGCCAACCACGTCGACGTCGACGAGGTGACCATCGCCGCGCGGTCGTTGGCGCGGTACGGGCTGGCCTGGGATGCGACGCGGTTGGCCAGTCAGGCCGCGCTGCACACTCCTGACGGGCGGGTGTCGGGCGCGATGCTGCAGTTGGCCCGAGACCTCAAGCTCGCCGTCGGAGCTCAGGACGACGGGGTCGACGCCCCGACCGCCGTGGCATCCGTGCGCAAGGCCGGTTCGTCGATGGCGCCGTCGTCGCGGCTGTCCGAACGGGAACGCGAGGTCGCCGAACTTCTGCTGCAGGGCCTGCCGTACCGGGACATCGGTAGCCAGCTCTTCATCTCCGCGAAGACCGTCGAGCACCACGTCGCGAGGATTCGGCGCCGGCTGGGTGCCGAATCACGCTCGGAACTGCTGTCGATGTTGCGCGCGATCCTGGGCTCCGCGAGCTGACCGGATCGCCCCACCCGCATCCGGCTCGTCAGGCACAGCAACGCCAACGCCGACGCCGGTGACGGCGCCGATGACCACCACGTAGGGACTTCCGGCAAGCACCACCGGGACCGCGGCACGTACGTCGAAGCGGACGCCGAGGCCCCGCCACCCGGTCGTCGTCGTTCCGGCGCCCGAGACCGCGCAGTGGTGAGTTAGGTCAGCCTTCGTAGCGGTGCCTGAAGCCTTGATGCAACTATGAGCAGGCATCTAGCATAAGTTACCGGTCAGTAACCAGATCAAAGTTACCCAGTGGTAACTTGGACTCGGGAGGCACGCGGTGGAAACGCAGACATTGATCAGGCTGGTCGTCGGGCTACTGATGACTGCCATCGTGCTCGTCTTCGCCGCAAAGCGCGTGCTCTGGCTGACGAACCTCATCCGCTCGGGGCAACCCACCCGCGACGAGGACGGCCGCAAGGACGACATCTCCACTCGGATCACCACGCAGTTCAAAGAGGTGTTCGGGCAAACTCGGCTGCTCCGCTGGTCCATCCCTGGCCTCGCCCACTTCTTCACCATGTGGGGCTTCTTCATCCTGGCCAGCGTCTACCTCGAGGCCTACGGCGTGCTGTTCGACCCGAAGTTCGCCATCCCGTTCGTCGGGCACTGGGACGCCCTCGGCTTCCTGCAGGACTTCTTTGCGCTGGCAGTGCTGCTCGGCATCGCCACGTTCGCGGTCATCCGGCTGCGCTCGGAGCCCAAGGAATACGGCCGCGACTCGCGGTTCTACGGCTCACACACCGGTGGCGCCTGGCTGATCCTGTTCATGATCTTCAACGTCATCTGGACCTACGCGCTGTTCCGCGGAGCCGCGGTGGCCAACGAGAACCTGCCCTACGGCTGGGGCGCCTTCTTCTCACACGGCATGGGGGCATTGCTTGCGCCGCTGGGCCATGCCAACGAGTACGTCGAGACCGTCGCGTTGCTTCTGCACATCGGCGTCATGCTGATCTTCCTGCTGATCGTGCTGCACTCGAAGCACCTGCACATCGGTCTCGCCCCGATCAACGTCACCTTCAAGCGGCTGCCCGACGCGCTGGGACCGCTGCTGCCCATGGAATCGGGCGGCGAGCTGATCGACTTCGAGGATCCCGCCGAGGACGCGGTGTTCGGCAGAGGCAAGATCGAGGACTTCACCTGGAAGGGCTATCTCGACTTCACCACGTGCACCGAGTGTGGCCGCTGCCAATCGCAGTGCCCGGCGTGGAATACCGGAAAGCCGTTGTCGCCCAAGCTCGTCATCATGAACCTGCGCGACCACCTGTTCGCCAAGGCACCCTACATCCTCGGTGACAAGGAGACCCTTCTGGAGAACACGCCCGAGGGCGGTGTTGGCGAGGAACTTCGGGGCGAAAAGCACGACGAGGAACACCACGTGCCCGAGTCCGGCTTCGAACGGGTGCTGGGCTCCGGCCCCGAGCAGGCCACCCGCCCGCTGGTCGGCACGCTCGAGCAGGGCGGCGTCATCGACCCCGACGTGCTGTGGTCGTGCACCACCTGCGGCGCATGCGTCGAGCAGTGCCCAGTCGACATCGAGCACATCGACCACATCGTCGACATGCGGCGCTACCAGGTGATGGTCGAGTCCGAGTTCCCCGGCGAGCTCGGCGTGCTGTTCAAGAATCTGGAGAACAAGGGCAATCCCTGGGGCCAGAACGCCAAGGACCGCACCAACTGGATCGACGAGGTCGACTTCGACGTCCCGGTCTTCGGCGAGGACGTGGACAGCTTCGAGGGCTTCGAGTACCTGTTCTGGGTCGGCTGCGCAGGCGCCTACGAGGACCGCGCCAAGAAGACCACCAAGGCCGTCGCCGAACTGCTCGCCACCGCGGGCGTGAAGTTCCTGGTCCTCGGTACCGGCGAGACCTGCACCGGCGATTCAGCCCGCAGGGCGGGCAACGAGTTCCTGTTCCAACAGCTCGCCGCGCAGAACGTCGAGACCATCAACGGGGTCTTCGAAGGCGTCGAGACCGTCGACCGCAAGGTCGTCGTCACCTGCCCCCACTGCTTCAACACGCTCAGCCGCGAGTACCCCCAGCTGGGCAGCAATTACACCGTGCTGCACCACACCCAGCTGCTGAACCGGATGATCCGGGACAAACAGCTGGTGCCGGTAAGCCCGGTCAGCCAAGACGTCACCTACCACGACCCCTGCTACCTCGGTCGCCACAACAAGGTCTACGAGCCGCCCCGTGAGCTCATCGGGGCGTCGGGCGCCACGCTCACCGAGATGCCGCGCCACGCCGACCGCGGTCTGTGCTGCGGCGCGGGCGGCGCGCGGATGTGGATGGAAGAGCACATCGGCAAGCGCGTCAACCACGAGCGCGTCGAGGAGGCGCTGAACACCGGGGCGTCCAAGATCGCCACCGGCTGCCCGTTCTGCCGCGTGATGATGACCGACGGCGTCGACGACCGGGCCGAGGCCATGGGCAAGGAGAAGGCCGAGGTGCTCGACGTGGCGCAGCTGCTGCTGGCGTCGATCGACAAGAGCAAGGTCACGCTGCCCGCCAAGGGCGCCGCCGCCGAGGCTGCCGCCGCACGCGCGGAGCCTGCCCCCGCGAAGGAAGGGGCCTGGAAGGAAGACACCGCCCCGGCGCAGGCCAAGCCCCACGCCGGGGAGGACGCGGAACCCGCCCCGAAGACCGGAGCGGAGGAATCCGAAGCCAAGCCGGTCACCGGCCTCGGCCTGGCGGGCGGCGCAAAACGCCCCGGCGCCAAGAAGACTGCCGCAGCACCGGCTGCATCGGCGGAGAGTTCGGCGGCCCCGGCCGCCGCGCCGGTGAAGGGTCTCGGCATCGCCGGCGGCGCAAAACGTCCTGGCGCCAAGAAGACCGCCGCCGCGCCTGCCGCACCCGCAGCATCGGCGGAGGCGGCACCCGCGGACCAGGCAGCCAAGCCGGAACCCCAGGTCAAGGGTCTGGGCATCGCATCGGGCGCACGCAGACCCGGCGCCAAGAAGGCCGCTCCCCCGGCGGCATCCACCCCGGCACCAGCTCCCGCTGAAACACCCGAGCAGACCGCCGCGCCCGCCCCGCCCGAACCCCAGGTCAAGGGCCTCGGCATCGCGCCGGGCGCACGCAGACCCGGCGCCAAGAAGGCCGCTCCCCCGCCGGCATCCACCCCGCTGCACCAGCTCCCGCTGGAAACACCCGCGGAGTCTCCCGCGGAGCACCGCCGCGCCAGAACCCCAGGTCAAGGGCCTCGGGATCGCGCCGGGCGCACGCAGGCCCGGCGCCAAGAAGGCGGCGCCCGCCGCCCCTGCTGAACCGGCGGCAACCGCGTCTGCCGCGGAACCCGAGAAGGCCGAGACCGCCTCGACGAACGGGGAATCAGCCGAACCCGCGAAACCGCAACCGCCGGTCAAGGGCCTCGGCATCGCTCCCGGCGCAAGGCCTCCCGGCAAGCGCTGACGGATTCTCGTCCGCGCACGTCGCGACCGGACCGCCCGACGCTGATCGGCACCGGCGGCGCCGAATAGTACGGCGCTTCGACCAGTGGGTCCCCTCTGCCTGGCGCAGGGGGGCCACTGCTGCGCGGGCGAATTCATTGGACAGCTAATGCGATCATGGGACACGTGAGCACCCATCAGCTTCCGTGGCAGACCGGCCACCAGCCACGTCAGCGCACGTTCGCGCAGTCAACCAAGCTGCAAGACGTCCTGTACGAGATCCGCGGTCCGGTACACGACCACGCGGCGCGGCTGGAGGCCGAGGGGCATCGCATCCTCAAGCTGAACATCGGCAACCCTGCGCCCTTCGGGTTCGAGGCGCCCGACGTGATCATGCGCGACATCATCCAGGCGCTGCCGTACGCGCAGGGATACTCGGATTCCAAGGGCATCCCCAGTGCGCGCCGCGCGGTCTTCACCCGCTATGAGCTGGTGGAGGGCTTTCCCCGCTTCGACATCGACGACGTCTATCTCGGCAACGGGGTCTCCGAGCTGATCACGATGACGTTGCAGGCGCTGCTGGACAACGGCGACCAGGTGCTCATTCCCGCTCCCGACTATCCACTGTGGACGGCCTCGACGGCATTGGCGGGCGGCACGCCGGTGCACTACCTGTGCGACGAGACGCAGGGCTGGATGCCCGACATCGCCGACCTGGAATCGAAGATCACCGACCGCACCAAGGCGCTCGTCGTGATCAACCCGAACAATCCCACCGGTGCGGTGTACAGCCTCGAGGTCCTCCATCAGATGGCCGACCTGGCGCGGAAGCACCAGCTGTTGCTTCTCGCCGACGAGATCTACGACAAGATCCTGTACGACGACGCCAAGCACATCGCGATGGCGTCGGTGGCACCCGATCAGCTGTGCCTGACCTTCAACGGCCTCTCGAAGGCGTACCGGGTCGCCGGTTACCGGTCGGGCTGGCTGGTCATCACCGGCCCCAAGGAGCACGCCAGCAGCTTCATCGAGGGCATCAGCCTGCTGTCGAACATGCGGTTGTGCCCGAATGTCCCTGCGCAGCATGCCATTCAGGTGGCGCTCGGTGGACACCAGAGCATCGACGACCTGGTGCTGCCCGGTGGCAGGTTGCTGGAACAGCGCGACGTGGCCTGGACCAAGCTGAACGACATCCCCGGGGTGTCGTGCGTCAAGCCCGAGGGTGCGCTGTACACGTTTCCGCGCCTCGACCCCGAGGTGCACGACATCCACGACGACGAGCAATTGGTGCTCGACCTGCTGCTGCAGGAGAAGATCCTCGTTACACAGGGCACCGGGTTCAATTGGCCGGCGCCCGATCACCTCCGCATCGTGACGCTGCCGTGGTCCCGCGACCTGGCCAACGCCATTGAGCGGCTTGGCAACTTCCTCGCGAGCTATCGCCAGTAACCCGCGGTATCCATTCCCCTGTCGCTCCGCTCCTGCCCGCCGTATCGATCCCCCTTGTCGCTCCGCTCCTGCCCGCCGGAACATTTCAGGCGCGGTCTCTAACCTGTTGCGGGTGGCTCACTCGCACCCGCATTCGCTCACCTCGGGCCCGGCGCCGCTCGGTCCCCTGGCCGCCAAGATCGTCGTCGGCCTGCTGGTCGCGATCGGCATCGCGGTCATCGCCGGAGCCGCGCTGCTGTGGCCGAGTCGGCAGAAGGTCGACATCCCGCTGCCGTTCCAGAACGCTTCCGGTGGAGCCGTGACCACCGAGGCAGCCCACGTGGTGTCCAGCGGGTTCGCGGACTGCGGCAGCCCGTCGGCGGGCGGGGTGCTCACCGCACCTCCGGTGGCAGCCCCTCCTGGTGGGGGTCGATGCGTGCAATCGCTGGTCACCATTGATTCCGGGCCGAACAAGGGCGCCAACACCCTGCTGGAGTTCAGCGGCGGCCCCGGCCAACCGAGTCTCGCGGTCGGCGACGAGGTCCGGGTGAGCAGGCAGGTCGATCAGAACGGCGTGACCAGTTACGCGTTCTTCGACTTCGAACGGACCTGGGCGCTGGTCGGCCTCGCCGCGATGTTCGCCGTGGTGATCGTGGCGGTCGCCCGGTGGCGCGGGTTGCGGGCCATGCTCGGCATCGTGGTGGCGTTCGGCGTGTTGGTGATCTTCCTGCTGCCCGCCCTGCGGGACGGCGCCCCGGCGATCCCCGTCTCACTGGTGGCGGCGGCGGCGATTCTCTACGCGGTGATCTACCTGGCGCACGGGGTCAGCCTGCGGACCAGTGCGGCGTTGCTCGGCACCTTGGCTTCGCTCCTACTTGCTGCCCTATTATCCTGGGGCGCAATCGAACTGGCCCACCTGACCGGCTTGTCTGAGGATCAGAACAACGAAGTCGCCGCCTACATGGGCAATGTGTCGATCACCGGCCTGCTGCTCGCCGGGTTCATCATCGGCTCGCTGGGCGTGCTCAACGACGTGACGGTCACACAGGCGTCGACCGCCTTCGAACTCGCCGAGCACGGGGCGTCGCGCACGGCGATCTTCCTCGGTGCCATGCGGGTGGGTCGCGATCACATCGCCAGCACGGTCTACACGCTGGTGCTGGCCTATGCGGGCAGCGCACTGCCGCTGTTGCTGCTGTTCAGCGTGGCCAACCGGTCGCTGGGCGACGTGCTGACCAGTGAGAGCGTGGCCATCGAGATCGCCCGATCCGCGGTCGGTGGCATCGCGTTGGCGTTGTCGGTGCCGCTGACGACGGCCATCGCCGCCATCCTGGCGACCCCGCAGGTGAGCGCCGCCGGACCCCCTACCGCTCCAAGAGCCCCAGCAGGTAGCCGCCGTAGCCCGACTTGAGCAGGGCGTGGGCCCTGGCCGCCAGTTGGTCGTCGTCGATGAAGCCGACGCGCCAGGCGACCTCCTCGGGGACGCTGATCTTGAGGCCCTGCCGTCGTTCGATGGTCCGGACGTAGTCGCTGGCGTCGAGAAGCGAGTCGAACGTGCCGGTGTCGAGCCAGGCCGTGCCCCGCGCCAGCACCTCGACCGAGAGCTTGCCCCGGTTGAGGTAGGTCTGGTTGATGTCGGTGACCTCGTACTCACCGCGGGCCGACGGCCGCAACGACCTGGCGATCTCGATGACGTCGTTGTCGTAGAAGTACAAGCCGGGTACCGCGTAGTGCGACTTCGGGCGTGGCGGGCTTCTCCTCCAGCGACAACGCAGTGCCGTCATCGGCGAACTCCACCACGCCGTAGGCCGACGGATTGGCCACCCAGTACGCGAATATTGCGCCGCCACTGACATTTTGGAAGCGTTGCAGGCTGGTGCCGAGCCCCGGACCGTAGAAGACGTTGTCGCCCAGAACCAATGCCACCGAGTCCGAGCCGATGTGGTCGGCGCAGATGACGAAGGCCTGCGCGAGTCCGTCGGGCCGGTCCTGCACCGCGTAGCTGATGTCGACCCCGAAATCGGAACCGTCCCCGAGCAATCGATGGAAGGCCGCCGCATCCTGCGCCGTGGTGATCACCTGGATGTCGCGGATGCCGGCCATCATCAGCGTGGACAGCGGGTAGTAGATCAATGGCTTGTCGTACACCGGCAGCAACTGCTTGCTGGCGCCCATGGTGATCGGATACAGCCGAGTGCCCGATCCGCCCGCCAGAATGATTCCCCGCATGGCGGCAGCTTAGAACGGAGTGTGGCTCAGCCAGCCGTCCCAGACGGCGGCGTCGCCGAATACCTCGATGCCGGCGTCGGCGGTGCTGCGCCGACGGGTGATCGCCAACAGCAGATCCACGGCCCTGCCGCGCACCGCCGCCTCACCCTTGGCGTGGTCGTGTGACCAGTTCACGCCGTCCTCGTCGTTGGTGATCGTCCACTCCCCCGTCGGGCCGAGCCCGTCGTCGGTGGCGTGCAGGTGCAGCGATCGCCCCGCGCGGCAGCGGCGTGCGACGTGGGGATCGCGCCTGGATGGTGCAGCGGTCGATCCATTCGGTGACGGCGTCAGCGGCGAGTTCGGGTCGCAGCTCGTAGTCGAGCGCCAAGCGCCAGCGCCGCATCGGCGCGGTGCACCGTCGCCTCGTGCAGGCGGCGCCGGATCCACCACCCCGCGGGCCGCGGCCCGAGGAACGTCCACACCCTGCGTCTCGGAGCCGACGTGGTCGACGGCGTCGAGGATCAGCTGCGACGCCCTCGTCGAGCCAGTCGATCGCGGCGTCGGGGTCCTCGGGCGGCTTGCCGTCGCGCACCGTCGCGGGGGTCGAGCGGCTCGGAGTCGCCGCTCGGCGATGATCTGCGCGCACCACCGGTTGCCGCGGCCGACGTGCTTGAACAGCTGGTTGAGCGTCCAGCCCGGGCAGGTCGGCACCGGCGTCGTCGGGTCGGCGTGCACGAATCAGGTCGCCGAAGGCCTTGGTCTCCTCGATCAGCGCTGTCCGGAAGTCCACGCCTACGAACGTACCGCGCTGCGCGCCTCGCCAAGCGCGATCGGCAGCGACGACCATCCGCGCAGCACGCGGGTGTCGCGACGGCTCCCCGCACCCGCCAGCGCGGCGTCCGGGTAGCGCTCGAAGAACGTCCGCAGGCCGACCTCTCCCTCGGCGCGCGCCAGCGCGGCGCCCAGGCAGAAGTGCCTGCCGCCGGAGAACGACAGGTGCTTGCCCGCGTTGTCGCGGGTGATGTCGAAACGGTGCGGGTCGGCGAACACCTCGGGATCGCGGTTGGCGCCTGCGAGGTAGAGGATGACCAGCTCGCCGCGCTTCGACCTGACGGCCCGCGACCTCGGTGTCGACGCGGGCGATCCGCGCGCTCAGCTGCACCGGCGACTCCAGCCGCAGGATCTCCTCGACCGCGCCCTGGCCACAGGTCGGGATCGTCGAGCAGCATCGGCGAGTTGGTCGGGATGCTCGAGCAGGATGCGGATTCCGCTGCCGAGCAGGTTCACGGTGGTCTCGAAGCCCGCGGCGAGCACCAGCCCGGCAGTGGCCCGCAGTTCCTCGTCGTTGAGCCGCGCGCCGTCCGTCGCTGGCGTCGATCAGCTGGCTCATCAGGTCGTCGCCGGGTGCGCTGCGCAGGCGGCGGATGTGGTTGGCGAGCCAGGTCGTTGAACCCGTCGAGGCCGTGTTCGACGCGCAGGTACTGCTCCCACGGCAGCCCGATGTCGAGGCTGGGCGCGGCGAGCTCGCCGAACTCGAGGATGCGGGGCCGTTCGTCGTCGGGCACCCCGATGATGTCGCCGATGACGGTGACCGGCAGCTGCGAGCAGTACCGGTCGACGACGTCGACACGGTGCCGTCGCACCGATGTCGTCGATCAGGGCGGCCGCGGCCTGCTGCACCCGTTCCCGCAGTGCGGCAACGGCTCTGGTGGTGAACACCGACGACACCGTCTTGCGGTAGCGGGTGTGCTCGGGCGGTTCGACCGACAGCAGCGACGGTGGAAGCAGCGGATGCAGCCTGCCCTTGACCGCGGTCTTGCTCTCGAGCCAGCCCAGCGGACCGGGCAGGGTCTTGCCGATCGACGTCACGGCGAAGTCATCGGAGCGCAGCAGCTGATGCGCGAGCGCGTGGTCGGCGGTCAGCCACGCCGCGCGGCCGCGCACCAGCCGACCGTGCGCCCGGAGTTCGTCGGCGAAACCACCCGGGTCGGCCCGCACCGTCAGGTCGGCGATCAGTCGGCCTTGCATCTCACCGCGCTTGGCGCCGAAGGACGCCAGGCTGCGGATCACCCCGTGCAGGGCGAACCAGTGCAGACGTCGCGAAGCGCTCATGATCGAGCTTAAGCACCGGGCGCAGATCGTCCAACCGGTCGAACAGCTGCCAGACGTAGGCCGACGATCCGTTCTCGCGGTGCGCGTGCAGGTCGGCCAGCCGGGTCGTTGCAGTACCCGTCGAAGGCGTCCTTGGGCCACTCGACCAGGATCAGCACCTGCCGACTCGACTCGCCGACAGTCTCGCGGAACTTGCCGAGCGCGACCACCCGCCGCCGTACCGACCGTCGGCACCGACCGCTTGAGTAGGCCAGGTATTCGTCGCGGTCGGCGACGTCGAACAGGTTCAGGGCATAGACCGTCATGCGCCCGACGTTACGTGCGCGGCCGAGCTGCGGGATGCGCGGCCGAGCGCTGGACCCGCCAACCCGCCGTCTGCCACGTGTCGACGTCCAGGCAATTGCGGCCGTCGACAACGACTTTGGCGCGCACGGTGGTGGCGAGCTGATCGGGGTCGAGGTCGATGAACTCCTGCCACTCGGTCAGCACCAGCACCGCGTCGGCACGTTCGCACGCCTCGATCACCGAGGTCGAGTAGTTCAGCGTCGGGAAACACCCGTTGCGAGTTCTCCATGGCCTTGGGGTCGTAGACGTTGACCGTGGCGCCGTTGAGTTGCAGCAGGCCGGCGACGTTCAAGCGCGGGCGAATCGCGGACGTCGTCGGATTCGGGCTTGAACGCCGCGCCGAGGACGGCGATGTTGGCGCCGAGCAGCGATCCGCCACACGCCTTGGTGGCCAACTCGACCATCCGGGTGCGCCTGCGCATGTTGATGCTGTCCACCTCGCGCAGGAAGGTCAGCGCGTGGTTGGCGCCCAGTTCGCCCGCGCGGGCCATGAACGCCCGGATGTCCTTCGGTAGGCAGCCGCCGCCGAATCCCAATCCCGCGTTGAGAAATCGTCGCCCGATCCGCGGGTCGTAGCCCAGCGCGTCGGCGAGCAGCGTGACGTCGGCGTCGACCGCCTCGCAGACCTCCGAGATCGCGTTGATGAACGAGATCTTGGTGGCCAGGAAGGCATTCGCCGACACCTTGACCAGTTCGGCGGTCTGCAGGTCGGTGACCAGGAACGGCACGTCCTCGTCGAGCAACGGCGCGTAGAGTTCGCGGATCGCAGCCTCGGCGCGCAGCGAGTCCCGTTGCACGCCAAGCACGATGCGGTCGGGGTGCAGGGTGTCGTGCACGGCGAAGCCCTCGCGGAGGAACTCCGGGTTCCACGCCACCTCGACGTCGACACCCGCGGGTGCGAGGGCGCGGGCCCGCTCGACCAGGTCGGCCGCGGTGCCGACCGGCACGGTCGACTTGCCGACGATCACCGCCGGCCGGCGCAGCCGCGGCACCAGGGTGTCGATCACCGCGTGCACGTGACGCAGGTCGGCGCCGTATTCGCCCTTCTTCTGCGGCGTTCCGACGCCGAGGAAGTGCACGTCGGCGAACTCGGCGGCCACGTCGTAGTCGGTGGTGAACCGCAGCCGACCGGCATCGAGGTTGTCGCGCAGGACCTTTCGCAGTCCGGGCTCGTAGAACGGGATGTCGCCCGACGCCAGCTTGGCGATCTTGCCGGGGTCGATGTCGACGCCGACGACCTCGTGGCCGAGCTCGGCCATCCCGGCGGCGTGTGTCGCGCCGAGGTACCCCGTGCCGAACACTGTGCATCGCATAGTGCCTTGATAGGCCGCCGCGATGAGCTAACTGCTACGGGACACTGAGCGCCAGACCAACGGTAGGTGTCCGCTAGTGGTGGCCGAAGCCTCCGCCACCTGCACCGGGCGCGCAGAAGATCAGGAAGCAGCCGCCGCCTCCGCCGCCACCGCTGGCCGCCTCGACCGTGCCCGTCCGTTGCCGCCGCCGGACCCACCCGGATTCCAGGGTGACTGCGGTTGCTGAGGTTGTTGAGGCCACTGCGGTTGCTGCTGCGGCCACTGCGATTGCTGCGGCTGCTGCGGCCATTGCGGTTGCTGCGGCGATTGAGGCCAGTCGCCGTCGTCATCACCGCGCGAGGGCCCCTGCGGCCATTGCTGCCACGGCGGCCTCCACCGCGGCTGCTGCTGCGGCGGCTGCCAGAGCGGCGGGAAGATCACCGGCGGCGGTAGCACCACCGGAGGAACCGCCGCGGGCGGTGGTGGTACGTCCACCGGGGGCGCGGCAGGCGCAGGCGGCGGAGCTTCGGGTGCCGGAGCCGGTGCGGCCGCAGGCGGAGCCACGTACACCGTCCGCGGCGGTGCCGCCGGAGCCGGAGCCTCCTGAACCACCGGTATCGGCGCCTTGATGGTCTCGGCGGGCGGCGGCGGAAGCGCGGGCTGCGCCTGCTCGACTGCCGGGCCAGGCGGCTGGCGGTGCGGCGCTCGGGATGATCGCGCTCTGGCCGGGATCGGGCCGCTGGTCGACCGTCGGCCGGATGTTGACCGCGAGCGAGATGACCAGGGCGACAACGCCGATGACGAAGATCGACGTCAGCGCGCTACCGACGAGCAGGAACGGCTTGCGGCCCTCCTCGGTGGGCGGCGGAATGGCGAAGTCGAGATCATCATCCAGCTCGGGGTCGTCGGCCCAGGCGATCGCCGCAGGCACATCGGCCTGCGCCAGCTGGGTGTCGGCGTTGGCGAGCCCCACGGGCTCGTTGCCCGCCGTCGCGCCGTCGGGATCCAGCGCGTAGGCCAGGCCGGCCGTGGTCGCGTCGAACGCGGGAGCGTTGGCCGCAGCCAGTGCCGCTCCGCGCGCCAGCGCGAGGCCCGACTCCTCGGGGGCGCTCACGGGGATCGCGACGAGGTCGGCGAGGTGCGACTTGACCGAGGCGATGTCGACGCCCGAGCCGACCACGAACATGCCCTGCGGGCGGGCTTCCTGCGCTTCGACCGCCGCCACCATGTCGGCGAGGACTGCCATCGCGTCGGTGCTGTGCAGGCTGCGGCTGAGCACCTTCACGATCGAGCCGTCGTCGCTGCGGACCACCGAGAGCGTGGCGGTGTCGCGATCGATGAACAGCAGTCCGGTGCTCTCGTATCCGACAGCTCGGCCGGCGGCCTGCGCAAGCGCACCTGCGGCGTGCAGTTCGGATACCAGCATCACGTCTCTGATGCCGCGGTCGGCGAGGGTGTCGCGCAATGCCGCGGCCTCGATGCGGTCGCTCCATGTGACGCCGATCGCCCTGAGCGCGTGCCCACCCTCGGCCGCGCTCTCCTGGGTGCCGAGTACGGCCGCGATGACCTGGTCTACCGCTGCTGATGACGTTGCTGAGCCGTCGGCCGACGAGACGTCGAAATCGTCGTGGTCGACGATCGCACCGTCGCCCTTTTCACCTTCGACCAGCACCATCCGGACCGTCTTAGGTGTCAACGACACACCCAATACGATGTCCACTAGCCCCTCCAAAGTATTTGCTACGCTATCTAAGACTTCGTCTCTGACATTCCAACGCGGGTCGGCGACTAGTTGTTTCATCGCCGCTGCCAGGGCAGTCGTTACGTCCAGCGGTGTTAGCTAGCCCACCGGCCGATCAACCGCGTTTTCGACCCTACTCGGCTCGGCGGCGATCGTCTTCCGTCATTCGCGGCTGCGGGATTTCAGCCCTCTTCGGCGACCTCCGGTCGTGGCCGCGGCGTGCCGGGGGCGGGCGGGCGTCGGGCGGAAGCCCATGATGCGGTCGATCAGCGTGGCCAATGCGCACGACACGATGAACGCGTAGGCGGCGACGACGATTGCACCGGGGTGGCCTCAGCCGGACTTGACGAAGTTCAGATAGGAGCGCGACGGCGTCGGGCCGCGCTGGCCCTGATACTTGGAGCCGGCCTGCGAGCTGCCGTAGGGGAATTCGGCCGGGCTGGTGAGGCGCAGCAGGCACAGCTGGCCGATCTTCATCCCCGGCCACAGCGTGATGGGGAGATTGGCGACGTTCGACAGTTCCAGCGTGATGTGGCCGCTGAAGCCCGGGTCGATGAAGCCCGCGGTCGAGTGCGTCAGCAGGCCCAACCGGCCCAGGGACGACTTGCCTTCGAGCCTGCCCGCGAGATCGTCGGGCAACGTGCACAGCTCCAGCGTCGACCCGAGCACGAACTCACCGGGGTGCAGGACGAACGGCTCGCCCTGCGCCGGCTCGACGAGCGTCGTCAGCTCGTCCTGTTGGATCGACGGATCGATGTGCGTATAGCGGGTGTTGTTGAATACCCGGAAAAGGGTGTCCAGTCGAACGTCCACGCTGGACGGTTGGACCAGTCCGTCGTCGAACGGATCGATTCCCAGGCGCCCGGCGGTGATCTCGGCCCGAATGTCGCGATCGGATAGCAGCACGCGACGAGCCTAGTCAGCCGGTGGTCCACAGCTCGCGCTTATCCCGCGGCCGACGCCGATGACGACGAGCAGCCCAACCGGTCCAGCTCGACGAGCAGTTGGCCAGTCAGTAGCCGCCGGAAACGACGTGCCCACGGTCGGCGTGCGGCGTTCGTCCCTAAACTGGCGACGTGCGATTCTCCGTGTGGCCCTCGACGACGCAACCGTGGAGCGACGTGCTCGAGCTCGCCCAGTTCTCCGATGATGGGTTCTGGCATTCGATCTACGTCGCGGATCACTTCATGTCCCCCGGCGACTCTCCGGGTCAGGCAAGCGAATGGCTGGAGGCCACGGGCGTACTGGCCGCACTGGCCGTCGCCACGTCCAGGGTCCGGCTGGCGAACCTGGTGTTGTCGATGACGTTCCGGCACCCCGCCGTGCTCGCCAATCTGGTGTCCACGATCGACCACATCAGCGCGGGCAGGGTCACCCTTGGACTCGGCGCAGGCTGGCAGGTCTCCGAACACGAGCAATACGGATTGGAGTTGGGGGAACCCCGAGAGCGGGTCGATCGCTTCGCCGAGGGGCTCGCCGTCATCGCGGGGCTCCTCACGGAACAGACGACGACGTTCGACGGCAAGTACTACCAGTTGACCGACGCGCTCTGCGAACCAAAGCCGGTGCAGTCGCCGCTGCCGCTGTTGGTCGGCGGGGTGGGCCCCCGGATGCTGCGGCTGATCGCGCGGCACGCCCAGCAGTGGAATCAATGGTCCGCGCCGGGTGAGTTCGGCGAACGCTCGTCGGCCCTCGACGCGGCGTGCGAGAAGGAGGACCGCGATCCGGCGACCGTGTGGCGCTCGACGCAGGCGGTCGTCATGGTCACCGATTCGGCGGAGGACGAAGCCCGCGCAAAGGCCACCGCCGAGTCGATGGCCCAACCGGTGATCTACGGACCGGCGGCACGCATCGCCGAGGCCGCCGCGGTGTGGCGCGACGAAGGGGTCGACGAGGTGATCGTGCCCGACTTCGGCATGCCCAGCGGTCCGCAGCGCTTGGACGCCTACCGAGCGCTGGCCGAGGCCTTCGCCCCGTTGGCCTGACGGCGCACCGGAGCCCGCAGCCTCATCCGGGGCCGCCGAGCGGGAGTGCTACCCTTCGTGGTCACCAGCCCAGCTGGTCAGGCCGATGTAGTTCAATGGCAGAACATCAGCTTCCCAAGCTGAATACGCGGGTTCGATTCCCGTCATCGGCTCCACGTTGACCGCAGCGTCGAGATGCCGTTCGAACCGTTCGAACGCGCACCCTCGATGTCACCGCGATGTCACAACTCGATTCAAAGTCGCGCGTCAAAGTCGCGCCAGCAGCATTGAGAGCCGGGTCCTGCGAATGGGCGTACAACGTCATGGTTAGGAGGCGTCCTTCGTGCCGATCCACGCGGCGATAACCGCCATAGGAACTCCCCGCTAGATGCATCAGATTGGCGCAGGTGAGCCGCGCTGCTGAAGCTTGATGTGGCGGACGCCGGCCGCGCGTACCGGGTCGCGCCAGTACTTCGACAGCACTGATGGCGCGAAGCGGGTGGCCAACCCGCATTGCAGACCACATAATCCCAAGCCCCGCCGACTGCCTCGCCGTCAATAGAAGGCGTCGGTTGATCGTGATCAGTCTGGACGCGTCATCTAGTCCTTCGAGCGAGGCGCGCCGCTGAATAGCCAATACTCGACCCACTCACCGTTGACGCCCAAACGATCCCCGACGGCGGAGGCATCAGCGCAGTAATTGAGCCAACGTTGTTTGTTGTTGATCTGGCGAGGATGAGACGGCCATTCAGTCTTGGCTAGGCCGTTGATGACACGCTGGTCGAACACAAGCGGGGCCGCTTCCAGGTTCGCACTGACGCCCGCGACCCAAAGCCACTTAGTGAAGAACCGAAAGTCGAGGCCGGGCAAGCGATAGATCGCAGACCACCCACGCTGTAGGTCGCCTCGGCTTACCGCCTCCACCGACTGCTCAAGCATGTCGTCCAGCCCAGTAAAGGCGAGCGCATCGGAATGGCGACCGTAGTAACGGTTCGTCGTCCCGACGCCCCACAGGAGTGTGACCACGAAGGCACTTCGCCGCTTGGCCTGAGTGTCTAAGTCACTTGACAGCGTCCAAAGATCGCTGCGATGGATGCCTCGGTGATAGTGATCGAGTGCCCATCTGACGTCCTCGTCGTGCGGGTTCCATCGCAGCCAGGCGCCAGCATTCGACCTCATCGCTGTTTGCTTGGCCGGATCGTACCGACTATGAATCACAAGTCCGTATTGCTCGACGATTCGGTCGATCCATTCGCGATGAGTGGCGTCAGCGGTATCCCCCACGCACGTCACATTAGGTTGTCGGCATCCCACTGCTTGGCGCCGAACGCCGAAGCTATTCAGATGGCTAGGCATACAGAACCCCTACATTGTTGAGCTCTAGGTCGCCTGCTCACCAGCCATGAGTCTCGCCGCCATCTGTCCGTATATCCGGCCACCTATCCTCCAACTCGCGGTCCCACGACGACTCAAATGGAGTGATTCGTGCTGGCGATGAAGGTGGGATCGAACATGGCGGCCAACCCATCTTGTACCGCAGCGATAACGTCGCCGCCAACTTCCTTCTGATACTTCTGTGAGTCATCGGCGCTGTACACGAAGGCCGCTCCAACGTGGTCTGCAAAGCACCGGCCATCGGCATCTAGCGTCTGGTCGTTAATGACCGTTCGGTCCACTGTGCCCGCGCTTCTGCCCACGGTCCGGCGTAGTAGGCAAACGCCCAGTCCACAGACCACTTAAAGCCCTGGATGTGACTTCGCCCGTCGTGTTTAGACGTCGGTTGCATTGAGATGACTTCGTCCTGGCCGCCACGACACCCGGGCTGCCGTGACATGACCTGCGGGTCTGCTGCACGATCAGGTGACAGTTTCGGTCACGCGGCCTGACTGGCCGGTGTGGTCATGATTGCTTCGAATTCGATCGGGGTCAACCGCCCGAGCGCGGCCTGGCGTCGGCGGCGGTGGTAGGTGCGTTCGATCCAGGTGACGATGGCGATCCGCAGTTCCTCGCGGGTGTCCCAGCGGCGGCGGTCCAGGACGTTCTTCTGCAGCAGGCTGAAGAAGCTCTCCATGGCCGCGTTGTCGCCGGCCGCCCCGACGCGGCCCATCGAGCCGACCATCTCGTGGCGGCCCAGAGCGTGCACGAATTTCCTTGACCTCGAATTGGATCCGCGGTCGGTGTGCAGAATGCAGCCGGCCACCTCACCGCGGCGCGCCACCGCGTTGCTGAGCGCGGTGGTCGCCAGCCGGGACTTCATCCGGGAGTCGATGCGAGTAGCCGACGATGCGGTTGGAGAACACGTCCTTGATCGCGCACAGGTAGAGCTTGCCTTCGCCGGTGCGGATGTTCGGTAATGTCGGCTGAGCCACAACTGATTTGGTGCATCGGCGGTGAAGTCGCGCTCGACCAGATCGTCGTGCACCGGCGGGCCGACCTTGCCGTTCTTGCCGCGCTTCTTGCCGAACACACTCCACCAGCCGTTGCTCGGAGCAGATCCGCCAGGCGGTGCGCTCGGCCATCGGCTCACCGGCATCGCGGGCCTCGTCGACCAGGTAGCGGTAGCCGAACTCCGGGTCATCGCGGTGGGCGTCGAACAGCGCGTTGGCGCGGTAGGCCTCGGCGAGCTCGGCGTCGGTGACGGGATTGGCCAGCCAGCGGTAGTAGGGCTGGCGGGCGAGCTTGAGTACCCGGCACGTCACCGCGACGGGGATCCCGTCGGCGGCGAGCTCGTTCACGAGCGGGTAAAGCCTTTTCCCGGCAGATTGGACTGCGACAGATACGCCGCCGCCCGGCGCAGGACCTCGTTCTCCTGCTCCAGCAGCTTGATTCCGGCGACGCAGCTCCCGCAGCTCAGCCGACTCGCCGGTGCTCTTACCGGGCTTGGCGCCCTCGTCGATGTCGGCTTGGCGCATCCACTTCGACAGCGTCATCGGGTGGACCCCGAAATCGGCGGCGATCTGCTCGATCGTCACACCGTCATCGCGGTTGCGGGCGACCCGCACGACATCGTCGCGGAACTCACTGGGGTAAGGCCTGGGCACAGTGACATCCTTCCAGCCCGCCCACCCTGGGCAAGCCAACTCAGATGTCACCTATTCGTGCAGCAGACCCATCGTCAGCGCAGCGATTGCGGGTGCTGGCATGCTACGTGTGTGCAACAGGGTGTATAAAGCCAGCTCTCTTCAAGTGTTACCGACCGTTCCTCTCTAAGACGCCAGGACCCGACCCTTATTTGTCTCTCAACTCTTCTCGTCGACCACCAGTTCCCGTCTTGGCTATGAGGCTGTTGCGGCCTACGGTCCAGTCGGCCAACCGCGCGGGCAGCAGTTTGAGTATGCGTTTCGATTCATCCAAATCATGAGGGTCCGGACTCTTGTCCTCTTTTGCGTTTGTCCGAATTTTGACGAGTCCGCTTAATACGCCCGCGCATAGTGACCGAGTTGCGTACACCGAGCCAAACGCGGGTTCATGCAGCGACAGTGCGATGTATGTATAGAGGTCTAATTCGGGCCTCTTGAAGCACTCGTTTCCCCACCGGAGTGTCCACCCCACTTCGTCGCCATCTCGCGTGATCATCGCTCGCAGTTTGGAAACGACTCCTAACGGTATTTTCCCGCCCTCGTTGAACCATTTGACGAGCTCTTTCACGTGCAGCGAACACAGCCTCCACGTTTTGGGCACTCGGTTTCCGCACTCGCAGGCGTTGTTCAACTGAGAACCAGGCTATTCCGGGCACGACTAAAAACGCGCTTTCAGCTACTAGCGGAAGGAACATATCGTCGGCCTCAAAAATGGCATCGTTACGGAGACATTTCTTCAGTTCCAAATCGCACCGTCGGACTCTTCAAGGGCATTTAGGTCCGATTGCTCTATGAGCTGGTCCACGATGCCGCCCCAGCCCGTCATATAGCGACTCGCGGACCCGCACAACACCGTGTCGGCCCATCCCGATAGAAAAATATTACGAATCTCTGGTCGTACCAATAAATATTCAACTAGGAATTGATCCCGCGCAACGGCGTTCAGTTGCAAGATCGCAATGAGCTCTGCTCTGCGACGACTTCCGTTGATCCAGTTCAGGGCGATCTTGTCAAAAACCTGGCGGCGGGAGGACGCGGATAACGGTGCTCCTTCGATAAGGCGGAGCAAGAGTAGTGGAGGCTCAGACTTCTGAAGTTCGTTGATCACACGCAACGCGCCTTGCGCAGAATGTCTTCCGTACGACTGAATCAAAAGTTCTGGTAAGACGGAAGACGAATCGTTATTCGCAACGGTGGTAATCCGCCCGCAAATCTCGTCGACGCCATTCGCGTGGCGTGCAAAAGATTCAGCAGCGAAGTATTCTGAAAAGGTCTTGTGGGTGAATGAAAATACGCGCTCGCCTCGGTGGTTCGAACCCGTAGCATTTAGCAACCACGCACGGCCAGCGCAGAACTCGAGAAAATCAGCTGAGGCTTCATCTGCGCGGTTCTCGGAAAATCCTGTTTGGTCGATCAAAATTCGCTTCAACATCCCCTTAACAACCGACTCGTCTAACCCAGCTTGCGCTGATGGGCTGGTGTAATACCAGCGCGCAATCTCCTGCATTAAGGTATCGGAGAAATCGGGTATCGATCCGTCGACCTTGATTTGTCGATGACTATCCCAACGGTGGAACAGTAGCCGCGCACACTCAGAGTAGATATACCAGCCGTCTGCTGGGTATAGCACCGCTCTCGCGATAAAGGATGCAAAGTAGCGAGAGCATTAATGGATTGAGTCGGAGGTCGGGCACCGACTCTGAATCGTGCATAAATCGGTCGATCAACTCGGGCTTTTCCAACCAGTGAAAACCACCGTTCGACGTAGGCTTTAGCTTGATCTAACTCAAATTCTGTAAGTGCTACACGTGTAAAAATACGCACATCGACTGGCGCGCGATCGTATCCAACCTCGCGACTGGTCACCAGCAACGAAAGTAGTGGAAACATTGAGCTAATTGAGTTAATAGCCTTGACAAGGTCAATTCGCCGAAGAGGATCTGTGGACTCATCGAGCCCATCCAGTACTAATACGGCTCGGCCCAATGTTAAGATGTCCCGAATGACGCTGGCGTCGATGTCGTCAGAGTATTCTGAATTATAGCGGTCAACCAGGAAGTCGATGAATTTTGTCCGGTCCCAGTTTGTGGCGGCGGCATACTCGCGGCAGCGGACAACGAAAACGGGACGCTCCTGCCGCATGCAGTAGTCCCGGCGGAAATGTTGTAGAAAAGGTAGTCTTTCCGGCACCGGGAGCGCCAGTTACTATCAGTCTAAACGGTGTGCTTCCCGCTGTGAGCACTGACGAATCGAAACGACCTCCATCGTGTGGGTCGACGAAACTACGATCTATGTAGAGCGCATCAAAGTTAGCGGTCTGGCCGCCTCCAACCTCGGTGTGCGTCACTATCGGATCAAGTGCGGTTGCCGCAATATGGCGAGCGATATCGGTCGAAATATTGAAGGATAACTGCAGGCGCTCTATATCACTCGCCAGGCTTACGAGCGTCCGAATATATCGAACAGAATAGCTACCTGGGCCAGCAATGCTACGTAATAGTGGAGTGTTTACAAACTCTTCGAAATAGGCAATATCATGAACCCATTCATTACCTAAACCGACTGTCGGCAGCGTCTGTTGATGTATTTCGACCAAGCGTCTCCAGACCGCTTGAGCATTGTTGAGCCAGGAATCGCCACTTCTGCTATTCCACTTTTGCGTCCCTCGTTTTCTAGTCCTGCTTTTATGTGGTCTGTGAGGTTGGAATCAGAAGGATCAGTCAGAGCCGCTATCGCCAGAAGGGAAAGCAGAGGTTGGACATTCGTGGAGGTCAAGAACCGGCCAATGTCGGCTATCTGCTCGGCGTTGAACCCCTTCTCCTCGGCGGCCGGTGCGAAGTCTTCGTCAAGCCAATTCAAGCTGTACGTCCCCGCTAGTCGAAACGCGCGCTGTGTAAAGCCAATAGACTTGCCCGCGTCCTGACCACCCCGTGCCAGTGCGCTGAAAACACGCATCGCGCCGTCAGCACCAGCTCCAACAGTTATCGGGTCCATACAGATCAGCCTACAAATTTGTCGGTTGACCCGCTGCGTTGGTGCGTGCGCCTGGGGCGTGTTTTAGCCAGCCTCGCTGAGGCTTGAGTCGGAACTGGACCGGGAGCCGCACGACAGTGCGCGACGCTCGTCGGGCACGGGGTCAAAGGCATCGCTCGCCCGAACGTTCTGAACGATTTCAACCGGGTCGCCAACCGCTCCAAACGCCCAGCTGGACTCGTTCGCATCGGGTAGGTCTGTCGGCTCTCGGTGAGCCGACGGCCTTTGACCCAATGCCGGGTGGGCGTGCCGGCTACGTACTGGCGTCAGGTTTGCCTTGGCTGAGTCGAAACTCTTCGGCTTCGGGTTCGGCGGTGTATTCGACAACTTCGCCGATGGTTGATTTGAGGACGTCAAGGACCTCGCCGGTCGTGGCGTAGAAAAACTCACGTCGGAGATTGAGTCTGTTGACTCGTCGGTCCGCAAATGCTCGGTGGAGTTTGGATTCGACGGTGACGGCGTCGTCTGCGAAGAAGAGGGTGTGCACGTCAAAGCGAAACGGGACGGATGCGTCGCCGAGCTCGCGAATACGGTCGTTCGGCTCCAAGCGGCGCGTCATACCGATCTTCACCATGTTGGGTCCGAAAGCCCCGATGTTGGAGATGACATACACGTATCCGGCTCGGATGTTGGCTTGACGGTAATCGACATTTTCAATGGCGTGCTGAACGTCGGCCAGCTTGGCGCGCAATCGTTCTGCGCCCTCGACGTCACCCTTCGATTCCAACGCTGCCGAGAGCGTTCGAGTAGTGCGCCAACTGGTTCTTTAACAAGGTCAGCTCACGTTCCTTCTTCGAGTTCTTGTTCGACTCTGCGTTGTTCGCGTAGTTCGGCTTGACGTTCTCGTTCGGCTTCTTTCTCCTCCAGCTTCTTCATATGCACGTCGGCCGCGAGTTCGAGTTCCCGGACCCTTAGCCAGTGGTACGGCTCACTGACGCTGGAACTTGGATCGTGCGGCCTGATGTGCGATGCATGGTCCATCGCCTTGCGTAAACGTGCCTGCGCCGCGCTTGTTAAGTTTCCGACTTTGACAGTCTTGGCGCAGTTTTCCGCCTAAAGCGCTTGTAGGCGCGGAGCATGATGCGCGACCTATGTCATGGACGAAGCTTTCGACCATGTGCGTCAGAGTTGTTGAACGTGAAGCCTTTGTGATGGCGAGGTATCGCCGTCTTAGCCTCGATCGAGTTTTTGATCTGCATTGCGGACGCGGTCGAGTTCGTTCTGCAGCGCAACCGAAGATTCGGCGGGGGTGGTGGTGCTTGTACAGGCCAACGTCCTGTAGCTCGACCTGCTACTGTGCTTCGACCAGCTGCACTACGTGATCGGCATTGATCTAGACATGAGAACGGCGGCATCCGAGTGGCGTGGAGTTGGGCAGACCTCGTTTTCTTTCATCTGCTTGAATTCGGCTTCGATTTTGAACCGCGTAAGCGGCACGCGAATCGGGCCAGCTGGTCGCGGAGTGACTGGTTCTCCGTGGCGATTTCTTCGACACGCTTTCTTCGCGACGAAGATCGATACCTTTTCTGATGATATTTTACGCTTAGATGCAGCTGCCGACTGCGCTGGCGCATCTTTAAGCTGTCGTGTGGCTGGTCCACTGTTGCCCGTCCCAGTAGCGCATCGCGTCGGATGCCTGTGGGTCGGGATACCATCCCGCAGCTGGCGAAGCCACAATGCACGCCCCCGTTTCCTTGTAGCTAGCGATCCAAGAATTGCAACCCTCTGTATAACTCGCGTCGTCGCCTCACGTCAGTACTTCGGCAAAGGGTCCCAGTCGGTAGGACTAATTTGGATAGAAGCTCTTGCATCGACCACAGAGACCTGGAAACCCTGCGTCCCGTGTTGCAATCGCACAATCCGACGCCTTGCTCGTTCGAGACGACCATTACAGTCGGGCGGCCGTAGACCGTCGCCTTTGAACAGCCAATCTGGTCGCAAGTCGTGTTCGTCGTACCAGAGCTTGATTTCCATCGCCTTGTCATTCAGTTCGGCCACCAGGTCCGAACTAGCGCTCGGTGACCTGTTCCCAGAACCACTGGAAGAACACACGGACACCGGCCATGTAGCGTTCGATAATCGGTGCGAAGTCGAAGCGTTCTGGGTGTCCACGCAAATACGTCGAAGCTGCGGCCGGCGACTCGTCCCAGCGGAGTAACTCGTCGCGGTCAAGCTGCAGGCGTATTCACTGGCAACACCGGCCGACCGGCTTCCCAGGACATCCCGGTGCGCAAGCCCGGAACCGGAATCGAGTAGTGCGTGCAGAAGTTCCGAACTTCTGCACGAACTCGGCCTCGCCCGTCTCGAACGTCACCCTTAACTGACCTGCGTAGTCGGTTGTCTCGAAGGCGGGCTGCGGGACGAAGACAAGCCTCTAGTGGACCTGGCTGGCTTTAAAGCGCTGGCGGTTCGTCGTTTGCTTCTACGATGGCGCCACAGTGCAGTTAGGTACCAAGGAAGCCTGGGGTAAGCGAAGTGAAGTGGTCTGGCCGGATCTTGCTGGCGTGCTTGCTTATATTGAGCGTGGGTCTGCTTGCTGTGGCTCACTACTTGGGCGATCCCCAGTGGATCTCGTCGCATCTGCCAGCCGCAGCCGGGGGCGACGGGATCTTGTGGCAGGTGCAGACAACGTTCCTTTCGGTCGGATTCGCCGGGCTCGCTATTGCGGCACAATTGTTCGCAGAGGCCCCGCTTGCAATTGGGGCCTCGCGCAGACGAGTTCTCGAGTACATCGGAGCCGACCGCTTCGTCGGCGTTTTGGCCTTGTCGCAAATGCAGTTCTTGGTATCGAGACAATCTGGTTGTCGAGCGGACTCGGCGTGCTTGCCATTTCACTCGTTTGGTTCGTGCCAACGATCTATATGCTGCTGAAATCAACGATCAAACTTGATGGATCTGTTCGGCAATCCATCGCAGCTCGACGAAGTGGTGAGAGCCTCGCTTGTGGAGTCCTTATCCAGTCGCGTCGAGGAAGTATCGAGAAGATACTCCAGAGCGACGCAGCAACTGGACGGCCTCGCGGTGTGGAGCAAATCCCCTTTTGACCGTACGTCTTCGGCCGCCACACTCCGCGTTCCCTTTCGTCGAGGTGGCTTCGTCATCAAGGCAATCGAGCCGAATTTAGTGAGGCAAGCACGAGATCTTCTCGCGCCGAGTGCAATTCCGAGTCGCGCTACCGGGTTCGAGAACGATGATGTTTACACCCCGCCACAGATCATTGTGGACGTTGAATTTGGCAACCGCCCTCGACTCGGCGAAACGGCCTTCCGGGTTATCACGCACGAAGTGCTAGACGAACCGAGACAAAGACGCATCACCGGGCTGCTGCAATCGAGCATCGAGTACGAAGCCCCGGATGCGGTTACGCCCGATGAGAAGACAGAGCGTGAGATCGCCAGTTTGCAGGACGCGGTCGGAAGCAGCATTCGGTCTGGCGCTTTCGCCACAGCGGAGCGGGCCGTGCGGTTACTCGGCGAAGTCCTACGTGGCGTTTGGAAAACCCAACTAGAGGGCAGTGACTCAGTTTCTCGTTGCGTTCGTCTTACCCGCCAAGACTGGCTGTTTCGCAGCATGGGGGAAGTTGAACAGGACGCTGTTCTGTCGCCTCGCGCCGCAGGTCTATTCGTCGGTCAAGCGATGGCTCGGACACTTCTGAGGCGCCAACCGAGGTTCAGACCGAGTACGTCGATGAATGCCTCCGTAGCTTTACTCGGATCTGGATCGGTGCCCTTCAACAACCAGGAACCGAGTTCGACCAGCTGCCTGCCCAGATCGTCGTCAACGTGCACAGCCTCGCCGCCTTTTCCGCTTCCAGCCACCGTGAGGACCTCTCAATTCGCGCAACGTGGGCGATGGTCGAACTAGTCAAACTTGCACTAGACGCGCGTAAGCACAACGTAGCCGTTCTCGCCGCCAATGGACTCCGCGGCTTTCCAACAGTTCCGATCGCGATGGCACTGGAAGGCGCATGCCAGAGCCGGCCAACTCGTTCTTGCAGGCTGGCTGGAATACCTCGCGGACAAGGGTGACGATCGAAATCCGACCGATGCCGGCCTCCGAGCGCGAGTGGTACCTCATGGCACCCGGGCTGAGATTCTCGCCGACCGAAATCTGCTCGAACGAGGCAACGGTTTCTTTCAGCCGCTGGGACTTGGTGGAGAGGCGCAGTTCAGCGTTACCGCCCGCGGTCAGTTCCTACAACTTTCGCATTACATCGACAGAGCTCAACTGGGCGTGCTCACTTCATCGTGCGGCGCATCTTCCTTGCTGGCGAGTGATCAACAGACTGCATCGCAATACCAACGGCTTCTGCGATTACTCGATGAGCGCAAGGACGATTTAACTGCGGCGGAAACTGAACTCAGGCAGAAGTTCATCGCCGAGATCGCCAGTTGGGGCAACGCCGAGGATGAGCGTTTGGCCGCCGAACCCCTGTCCGAGACGAAGATCGAAGTCCTAAGGACCGCGCTGAAGGACACTCTCGATACCGACCACCGACTCGCCACGAAGATCCTTCGTGTCGCTGACGTGCCAGAAAATATTGATGTGTCTCAGCCGGTCCTCTGGATGAATTTCCGCATTCCGAGGCACTATCTCGTCGACGGTGTTTTCAACCAGACCCATGCCGATCCGAAAGAGCTCGGCCAGATGATTGCCAATGGCTTCACCGGTGGCGAGGACAAAAAGATAGTGTCGAAGATATGCGCTCTTGAGGACGACCGTCATCCACCATCCGTTCACGCGATCCGTGAGCAGATCGATGGGCTCGGAGACGAGGCTGCTCACTACGTCCTCCTGACACCGTACGGAGGACTCGACTTCGACACACTGGTACTCGCGCGAGTTCTCCGACACGCTTGCCCGGGTACTGCACCTTGAGACCTTTGCGCTGGACGAGGAAGCGATACGTTTCGACCGCCGCGCGACCTTGGTCTCCTGTCGCAAACCTGCGGAGATTGAGCATTTGACGCCGGTCGGCGCTACTTCGATAGCGCTCGGTTTGTTCGACGATGTGCATGACGCGGAAGAGCCGCAGGTCAGACTCGAAACCGGTGAGTACTTCGTTGTCTGGCCCGGCGATGCCCCACGCGTGAGTCTTTTCGGTGTCGACCCTTGACTTGTGGTGCTGCCGGTAACAAAAGGACTGCCGGCTACGGAATGCACTGCGAATGAAAATTCTCGAAGTGCTCAGTGTCACGACGGTGTCACAAGTGAGCGCGATTCGCCTGGATGAGTGTGGACTTATGTGGATGTCATTCGGCAGGTAGATCCTTTTTACAAACAGACACGGACAGTCGAAGACGCCCCGAATCGACTTCCCAAGCTGAATACGCGGGTTCGATTCCCGTCATCGGCTCCATTGTCCGTACAGGTAGACGCCATATTCGCTGTCAAGGCGGTGAGGTCGGTGCGTGCGGCGTACCCCGACACCGCCGGCAAGGACTCGCCGCCCTCTCCACCCTGTCGGCATCGGCGTTGATCCGGCCGGCGCGCTGTAGCCACCGACCATCGGGTCATCCACGCTGGTTTCCGCGAGCGCTCGCTCGGTGAATGCCGACTGATCTAATGCCAAAGCGCCCTCTTGAACTGGATGAGCGAGCAAGGCGTAGGTGTTGCTCACGGCCGCCCCCAGCCCGGGCGTAGACACCTGCCGCAGCTCGAAATCGTTCATCAAGCCCTAGTTCGTTGCCGACAGTCGACGTATCGCCTTGTCGTGCAGCGCGTCCGCGTTCAACCAGAGGTCCACAAGCTCCAAGTCTGTCAGCTGGCCGCACTCCGTCATCACGAATACGCGTGGCGACCGACTCAAGCGCCTCCTCAGGCGGCAGCTCAAGCAAGAAGCGCCCCGTTGAGCGACACTTCGATGTCTTGGATCTACAACCCGCCGAGTGATCTTCGGCCATCACCGACGCCATCAGGAAGTCAACCGAACCAGCGCCAACACGACCAAGCGAGCCGTCGGTCGGACACTGAAGAATCAGTATGAAGTGCGCCGATGACTATTTCGTCACTCTGCGGGATTTCGTCACGGCGAAACGTACGCCTCAAACTGGCGGATCGGGCAATAAAACGCTGGCAGATACAAGAATTGGTAAACGTGACCGATTGTCGGCCATATCACAGAACTAATTGATGCAACAAATGCACGCATATAGTGTCCCTTGCGAACCTAGGCAGGTTCCGCAGATGAGATGCAGACAGGACAAGGGAGAACCGCATGCGCGTACGCACAACGGGATGCCACCACATGGCATTCGTCACCAACAACATGGACGAGACGGTGAAGTTCTACAACGGGATCCTCGGATTCCCCGTCGTCGTCACACTGAGCTTGCCCAATCCTGACCCCTTTCCTGGCGCAGTACCGGGTAATCTTGGTGGCAGCCGGCACTACTTCTTCCGTATCAGCGAACAAGACACGATCGCGTTCTTCGAATTCCCGGATGTCGATGTCCCAGCAGATAACTCACTCTTGGGAGCCGGGAACCATCTTGCGATGACGGTGCCGTCCGAGGGTGAACTACAGAAGGCCAAGAGCCACCTCGAGACGAACGGCATCAAGATCAAGTCGGATCTTGATCACGGTTTCTGCCACTCGATTTACTTCGATGATCCCGTTAACAACATCGCGCTGGAGTTCGCCACGTGGACCCACGCGTGTGACGAGGAGGAACCATTCCTGCAAGATTCCGATCCGGTGCCGGCAGCGATGGCGGCAATCGGCGAAGAGCGTTACCGTCGCTACCAGCTCAGCTACACGCCTGACGGTCACGGCGGAGAACGCTGAGAGCAGGGTCGGCACGGCCACGAGTCGGACGCGCTGATCAGCCTTGACGGGAGCCCGAAGACCCTGTGGAACAAGGGATTGTTCTGCAGGGTCCTCGACTTGTCGGTTGCAAGCTCCTACCCCCCAGTCTGCTGCTCTCCCAATACCATGGCCGGCGGGTCGGCTGCCACCTCGTCAGCTGACTAGCGCGCACCGTCAAGCGCAAGTCAATCGGTGAACGGATCTGACATTGGGGCCCGCCCGGTCCTTTCTCCCGGCAGGTTCAGCTGCGTCCCAATTTGCCGAATGACCCCTGCCTGAACATGATTCGTCCGGGCCGTGCGTCCCTGCATAAGGTGTGGGCCGGAATGGTGATCACCCTGCGACGAGGAGCGATCGCAAGATGTTTACGTCCACCATCCCTGCGAGATCAGGCCGGGCCGCCCACCGGTCGGTGAGCGTCGCAAGATCGGGACTTGGGCAAACCTGATCGAGTTCGACTGAGAAGCCCAGGCTCTGAGCGAATTCGCGAATCAGATCGGGTGTCTTGCCGGGACCGCCAACGTTGCGCACAGTCCCGACGTTTCGTCCGATCTTAGGCGCTAGGCATGCCACCAGGGCGCCATGGTTGCTTCCGTGGACCGCGCCCAGTTCCTCAGCGAGCAGCTGAGCCGACCCCGGGCCGGCAACGTCAAGAGCGCGGCCAGCGAGATGCGCACCCTGAAATGATTCAATCCGGTCGTCTTCGTGCGCCCGTCCATTGACCAACCGTGGAAGCGTCTTCCACAGCAAGTTCAGACCACGTTCGGCGTCGTGACGGGCCTCGTCCCTGCTCCCACCGGCCAGGACTTCGAGGCACGCGCCGATCGCGCTCATTCCGCTCGAGGCCAGCACTGGGCTTGGGACCGCTGCCAAAAGCGCGGAATCATAAACGACTGCGCGGACTGCCGCCCGCGATGACCAACCAGACTCCTTGCCGAGCTCGGTGGTGACAAGGTAACGGGTGGTCATGTGGGCGCCGCTCAGCGTGGTAGGAACCGCGATCCATGGAAGGCGTAGCGCCAACGCTATGACCTTGGCGTATCCAGCGCTCGAACCGCCCCCTACAGCGATCACCCCGTCCGCGTGTACCTCTTGGGCGCATGCCACGGCGAGGTTCGCCTGCCAGGCTGGAACGTGCGCGACCGCGTCGTTGAACGAGCCACTGAACCGACCGCCGAGGAGGTTTTTGATTCGATCGGCCAACGACGTATTGCCGTGGCCCACGACCACGAGCGGATTGTGGAAGCCGAAGTCGTCGACAATGCGGGGTAGTTCCTCGATTGCCCCCGCCCCGGAGACCACATGTGGTGAGTGTGGTGATTGCTTGTCGTCGGCCGTTGCCGCCATCGCTACTCGTGCTCCTCGGTCAGGCGGGTCGCCGGACGGCCCCGTCGTGGCCCGTGATCAAGGACATCATCCGGTGGATTGGGATCCTCTAGCTGAAGTTGGCGCACCCGCGGGTGGACGCCTCCGCGCAAGGCTGTGCCCTCAATACCCAGAACTGTCCATTGATGGCTTGTCCAGTTCACGGGCTTGCTGCGCTCACACTAGCGTGACTTGATTGCCGCGTCAACGAATGTGTGCAGCATGCGCTCTGCCTTCAGCTTGAATAACGCGTTGCAGCTAAGGATTCGGACGCACAACGAGCCGCAGGAGTCTGTGACGAAAAGCGCACCTTCGATGCTCTCGCGGCTGGCTGTGCGGTTGGTATTGAAAGGATACTGAAAGGACCCGTCGCGGCGATCCAATCGGCCGGCGGCACACGGGCTGGCATCGTTCGACACATTCCGGACGCGCCCGTGACGTAATGTGGTCGAGTGGATCTTTCGTCACAACCGCACCGAACGGACGTCTCCATTTGCTTGTCATGCCAGAAGGCGTTCGAAGTGCGTCAGCGGGGCCGCCCACCTCGGTACTGCTCACAGGCATGCCGGCAAGAGGCTTACAGAGACCGTCAGCGCAACCCCGTGCCGATGGAATCCGGCGCGAAGAAGGAGCGACTTCCCGCAGAGCCCAAGGTACCCCACCTGAGTAGGCGCCAAATGCGGGCCTGGCGTGGATTTCTCGAGGCGCGGGCTGCTCTGCTTCCAGCCTTGGAGGCAGACTTGAGGAATCGAACAAGATTATCGTTGAGCGAGTTCGACGTCCTCTACCAACTCTGGCGCATGCCTGACCATACTTTGAGGATGACCGATCTGGCGCGCGCAGTATTGGTGACTCCGAGCGGGATTACCCGCATCGTGTCTCGTCTCGAACGCCGGGGCATCGTTGAAAGGAACAGCGCGTCCGGAAGGCAGGCCGTGGCCACCCGGTTGACGGCGCTTGGCGAGAAGGAATTGCAAGCTGCAATGGAGGTCCACTTCGCCGGCGTGCACAGGTTGTTCATCCGGCACCTGACCAGCTCAGACGTTGACCGCCTTGATCAGCTGTGGCAGCTGATCGCGAGCACGTGCCCGCAATGATCGCTGGCGGGCCGCTGTCCGCGGGGTCAGTCATGGGTCTCCAGGGTCATGCTCTGCACACGTGACGAAATAATCCCGCACGAATTAAGTCACACACATCGATAGAGCCACGGGTACCGGGTTGCGGTTCTAATAAGCGGATTTGACGAGCCACCGGTGCCTTGCAGCATATTCACAGTTGTTGACAAGACAATTTGACCGCGCTTAATCTGGCCCGCGTCACTCACCGGCGGAGGGCGAGACAGTCACTTCAATTCACATCAACTGCTGACGCGGTGGTTTCCCATTGATGCCAGCTCGAATCCGGGTGGACAGTGGCGGCGCTTCACATCAAGTCGGTCAGGTGTTGGTTGCGGGTAGGTCAGCGCGATCGCGTGCCCTCCATGCAGCCCTAAGTTTTTCCGAACGGGGACTTCTGGCAAGTCGTGACCTGCCCGAGGCCGAGGCAACGAAAGTGAGAACGAAGCACATGCACAAAGAGGACGGCGTGGCCATCATCGGTGCCGGGCCAGTAGGTCTGATCGTTGCGCACGAACTGCTCCGCAGGAACGTGCCCATTCGTCTTCTCGAGAAGCGGCCGGGACCGTCACACACGACGCGGGCCTTCACCCTTCACGCGCGTTCGATGGAGATGTTCGAGCACATCGGCGTCGCTCACCGCTTGGAAGAGGTGTCGCTGCCATGTCCTGGCAACGTCTACCACTTCGAAGGGCTCGCGACGACGAGAAGCCGACGACGGACTTCAGGAAGCTGTCGACCCGATATCCCTTCTACTACAAGATCAATCAGAATGACTTCGAGCAAGTCCTTCGCGAGCATCTGCGCGCTCAGTACGGATCATCCCCGAGTACGGCAGCGAACTCACCGACCTCGGCCAGGATGCCGAGGCGGTGACAATATCAATCACTGGATAGTCGAAGCGGTCGAACGGATACGGCGGCATTCGATTGGGTCGTCGGCTGCGACGGCGTTCGCAGCCAAGTCCGGGAACAAGTCGGGATTCACTTCCACGGCGAGCGGGTCGGCGTGATGGCCATGATGGATGTTGAGATAGCGGACTTCCGATCACGACGACAGCTGGGTGAACTATTTCATCGGTGACTCGGTCTTCATGTTGGTCACTCGGCTGCCCGGCAATCTGTGGCGCGTCTATCTGAGCGATGCGGGCGCGATGACCCAATCGGACGACCCACGACGGTCATTCCAAGAAGTCGCGGACGAGATCGGAATCGGAATGCGGATCGGTGAGCCACAATGGGCCTCACAATGGGAGATCCTGAGACAGCCAGGCTGAGCAGTACCGGGAGGGGCGCGTTCTGATCTGTGGCGACGCCTCCCACGTCCACTCCCCGGCGGGTGGGCAGGGCATGAACGGATGCATGCAGGACGCGTTCAACCTCGGATGGAAGCTCGCGTCCGTTTTCGATCGGCGTAGCGCAGGACTCGCTGCTCGACACGTACGAGACCGAGCGGCGACCGATCGGCGCTCAGATCACCGCAGGCGCGAAAGCCACCCATGACATCATGATGGCGTTTGGCGAAGGCCTGGCGGACCGGATCGCGATCACCCGTCAGCCCGGATGGCAGGACCGCACAGTGGGTCTGATTTCGGGCTTGGCGCACAACTATCGAGACACCGTCGTCGTGCCGCCGGTGGACTGTGGCTGGACCACGAGCAGGAGACCGGGCGCCCGATGCACAGTTGACTGTCGATCCAGGCAAGCGACTCTATGACGTCCTGCGCCATCCCGGTTTCACACTGTTGCTGGTGCCTCGCACGGGCCGACCAGCCGATGTTGACTTGGCGCGCGGTGCCGCGACGGCTGCCGTAGACCGCTTCGGTCACCAGGTGCAAGCCGTGCTTGTCGCGCCGGCCGGGGCGCCGGGTTTCGACCAGGATCACACGGTGGCGGACCAGCTCGGTGAACTCGCCCAGCGCTATGAGATCGACTCTGACGACGCTCGCGTCATTCTGATTCGACCCGATTTGTACGTCGGTGCGCACAGCGTCCTCGAGGATGCCGGTCGAGTCGTTGATTTCATCGGGACATGGTTGACTCCAGCACAATCCACAAACGCTGCTTCGATCCGATGAACCCTGCCGGCGCCGCAAGACGTGTACTCGGCGCTGGCGGAGAGTTCGCCGTCTCGCATGCTGCGCACACGGCTACGGTTGCGCTACGCCTCAACGCGGCACGTCCTCAGGCCTGGCAGCCACAAGGGATCCGACCCAGGGACGCCTAACCGCGATGCGCATTAGTCATATAGCGCCAGATCGAGCCGTCGAGCGTCGCGGCGGGAACGCCAAGCTCTTTCGCCGCATCGGTAGCACGGCAGGTGACCGTCCGCGCATGAGGCCTGCGGCCATGGCCTGCATCGCGTTGCTCGGCAGAGATGGGGTTCCCAGCCGCTATCGCTCACTCGTTCGCACGGTCTGTGTTTCGCGCAAATGCTGCAAGTCTTGCGTAGGTGTTCGCCGATTTTCCGCCAGCTCGACGAGTGGAGGGACAAGCCGCCCATCACGCCGGCATGCGGACGAGCCCAACACCTCGGTTGTTGAGCGGCAGGGCTCGAACCATACGGTCCCGCAACGGTTCCCGTACAGAACGAACGGCAACGGCCTGGCTTCTAAAGAGCGTGGCCGGCTCCATCGGTCCGGCAGCGCCGCGCACATGTCCGGGGGTCTTCGGATGGGAGGGCCCGCTGGAATCGAGGACATTCACGACTGCGAGCAGATGCCGGGTGCCCTGCCGGCGTCGGGGGCGCCGATCATCGCAGGCGCGGCACCGAACATCGGCAACTACCCCTAGAACCGCCGGTGCGCGGCGCGCACCCTTGGTCGTTCGGTGGTCATCGAGTCGCCGCCACGTCGTCGTGTGCCCTGGCGGCGCGCAAAGAATCACCAAGGGTCCAGATGGCCACCCCGATCAGTACCAGATCCTTGAGAAGGAATTGCCCTGGTTGGGCCGAAAGAACTGGCACGCCTGCGGCGTGGGCCACCACCACTCCCGGCGTGGTGAACAAGAAACTCAACGTGCCGAGGAAGAGCACGATGGCAAGCGCGCTTCCGACGATCGAGGCGCGAGGCCAGATTGGCCGCACCGCGATGAGCAGGGCCGCGACGATCTCCATCGTGCCCAGCCCACGGGCAACGGTAGTCGCGCTCGTGAAGTAAAGATCCAGCTCATCAGCGGGCTGTGCTCGATGAGCACCTTAGCGTCCATCTTCACGTACTTGCCGAATCCGATCCAGGCCAAGACGACCACCAATCCGTAGCTAGTGACCAGCTGGCCGGCCTGAACCAGCAGCGTGGCGGTCCTCTCGTAGCGGTTGATGGTGATCGAAGCGGCGGTCATGGATTGCCTTCCGGTAGAGAGGGATTCGCGTTGCTGGACGGTGTCGTCAATGTTCATCTGGGCAGGACACGTCGACGTCGATCGTGGGAATCGACTCAGGCCCGACGGAGAAACCGGCCGTGTCGGGTACGCCGTGGACACCGGTGGTGGTGCACTGCCCGCGGCGATCACTGCCACCTTGAATTCCGATACATGCCAGTGTGGCCGCGCGCCGCGACGATTCCGTGGTCGTCCCCTGAAGCTTCCATAGGCAATTCACCGCGTGTATTTCGATCCGGCCATGGCATGACAGCTCTCGCTGCGACGGCTTCACCTGTGGCGTTGGCGAACTGTCGTCGCTTCAGACCCCCTCTTGTCCATTCCGCAAAGCACTTGGAGCGCATTGCGCCGTGCGCGACCGGCACGTGGGTAGGAAGACCGACGATTCTGAAGTTTCGTTAAAGAAAGGTGGCCGCTGCCGCTCGCGGGTGGTACACGATGAAATTCGCAGGCAGTATGTGGCCATGAGTACCCTTGCGCCGGGGCCCGATCTGGGGCTTCGAGCGCTAGTCGTTGACGATGAGATCCCGCTGGCCGATGTGGTGGCCGGCTACTTGAAGCGTGAGATGTTCGAGGTGCACGTGGCCCACGACGGCCGGCGTGCCTTGGATCTGGCCCGCGAAATCGATCCACATGTCGTCATCCTCGACATTGGCCTGCCCGGCGTCGACGGCGTCGAGGTATGCCGACAGCTTCGCGTGTTCTCCGATGCCTACGTCGTCATGTTGACTGCGCGTGACACGGAGATGGACACGATCGTTGGGCTCTCGGTCGGAGCGGACGACTACGTCACCAAGCCGTTCAGCCCCCGCGAGTTGGTGGCCCGGGTGCGTGCGATGATGCGCCGGCCTCGTCGCCCATCTCTTCGGCAGGCAGACCCCGGCGCCGGGATCAGCCCACCCCGCCGGTTCGGCGAGCTGCTCATCAACGTTGACGGTCGGGAGGTGCACGTCGAAGGTACGTCGGTGTCGTTGACGCGCACCGAGTTCGACATCCTCGAGGCACTGTCAGCGCGTCCAGGCGTCGTGCTGAGCCGGCATCAATTGCTCGCATCGGTGTGGGGTGAAACGTGGGTGGGCGCCGACAACATCGTCGACGTGCACGTCGGACATCTTCGCCGCAAGCTCGGTGACAACCCGACGACGCCACGCTACGTCGCAACGGTGCGCGGGGTCGGGTATCGCATGGGTGCGGGGTGATGACCGTGAGCGTTCCCGCAGGGCGACGGCGATCGCGCCGTCACGGCATGGGGATGCGATTGTTGCTGACCAACTCCCTGGTGGTGATCGCCGGGATGGCGACGACCATCGTCGTTGCGATGATCGTCGGGCCGCCGATGATCCGCAGCCTCATGGACCAGGCCGTCGCACCCGGGGTAAACGGCAACCATCCCTACGAGCGAGCCTTTCGCGACGCAACCGCATTGTCCGTCGGCATCGCCCTGGCCGTCTCCGCACTGGCGACGCTGTCGCTGAGTTGGTACCTCAGCCGACGCGTGCACCGCTCGGCGACTGCTCTGTCCCACGCTGCATCCGCAGTCGCCAACGGCCACTATGACATTCGGGTCCCACCACCTGGGCTTGGCAACGAGTTCGACGCCGTCGCCGCGGCGTTCAACACGATGGCTCAGCGGCTTGGTGTCGTGGACGATACGCGGCGACAGATGCTGGCCGATCTGGCACACGAGATCAGAACACCAGTATCGGTGCTGGATGCCTACATGGAGGCGCTGGAAGACGGCGTGCAGACACTCGACGAGGAGACCATCGCCACGCTGCGGGATCAGACCCGGCGCCTGGCCCGGTTCAGCATCGACGTCAACTCACTGGCGGTCGCAGAACGCCGCGCGACGTCCATCGACGCCCGCTGGACCTCACCGGCGGAGATGATCACGGCCGCACTGTCCGCATTCGCGCCTCGCTACGGCGCAAAAGGGGTGAGGCTGGAGTCGCGCATCCCGGCCGACCTGCCGGAGCTGTGGGCTGACCGCGAACGGCTCGGTCAGGTGTTGGGCAACCTACTCGACAACGCGCTACGTCATACGTGCACAGGCGGACACGTCAACGTCACTACCTTCAACAGCGACAACGAACTCGTCATCGCCGTCTCCGACACCGGCGACGGGGTGGCTCCTGAGCACCTTCCGCGGCTGTTCGATCGCTTCTACCGGGTCGACGCGGCCCGCGACCGCGAGCATGGCGGCGCCGGCATCGGCCTCTCGATCGCCAAAGCACTCGTCGAAGCCCACGACGGCCACATCGAAGCCCATAGTGAAGGACACGGCACAGGCTGCACCATCAGCGTTGCCCTGCCTTACCGCCGCCCGCCCAGCGCGCTCCGACCGGCACCGCATCCAGTCGGTGCGCCGAACCCCAACTGAGGGTTGCCGGCCGTCTCCGGTGTGACCCCCCGGTTCTTGGGTCACCCGCCGAGCGCCACCCAAGGGGCACGATTACCTCGAACGGCTAACCGCTGATCCGCCGAGGGATCTCGGGGTTGGGGTCCGGCACGACCTTCCGAGGAACTTCGATGCTGTTGTCCTGCACGATCAGGGGGTCGCCGACGTTGACCGTGTTGTAGTACCACTCTGCATCCTCGGGACTCAGGCTGATGCAGCCGTGGCTGACATTGTCGTACCCCATTGAATTGACGGCCCAGGGAGCCGAATGCACGAAGAGGCCGCGGCTGGTGAAGCGGACGGCCCAATCCACGGTGAGCAGATAGCCATCGGGAGCGTCGATGGGGATGCCGACGCTGCTGGAGTCCATGGTCACCGTGCGGTCCTTGCCCAGGACGGTGTACGTGCCGACCGGCGTGGGGTACTCCGCGCGTCCCATCGACGCAGGAAACACCCCCGGTTCTCCCCAATGGGGTCGGTGGTGCGGCGCCGGCAATGCAGACGGCGGTCCGGCATCGACGCCGTCGATGCTCACGGTGAACGTGTGAGCCGTGAGATCGGCGACGCCGACGACGGCAGGGCCGGTTTGAAAGTTCGTGGCCAAGCTGCCCACCGACAGCGCGATCGTGGTGTGCGCCGGCCAGAATCGGTCGGGGACCCACTGCGCGACGTCGTTTCGAGCCATTCGTACTTGCCCGTCATCGCTGGCACCGTTTTGATGTCGATGGCGCGTTCGGTCGCGAGGCGGTCGGGTACGGGTGCGCGGAACGTCACCACCACGGGGTACGCCACACCCACCACTTCGCCTCGCGTTGGTAGCACCGACGCGATGGCGAACCCATGCGGCTGGCTCGCCGCCGCGGCGCTCACGCCTGCGGGCCCCGTAGCCACAGTCGCTGCGATCCCGATCGTCACAAGAACACACCGAACTACCGCCCGCATGGCTCCTACTCCCGTTGAAATGAAGTTGTCATTGTGATCGTAGAGGTGTAGGTGAAGAGTGGAAGTGCAAGCGCGCTGCGCAATTCGGTCACTTCTCTGTCACGCCTTGGCTACGGGGAGCCGCGGCGGCAACGAGATTCTCACCAATGAGACACCCGCCCAAGCGATTTCGCAGTCCGGGCCGGTCACACTACCGAGTCAGATGCTGATCCTTCGACTCGTCGTCATTTGCTGCAACACACACCCGCCGGCGGTAATCCAGCGGTCCGCACACCCCGAATGAGATTCCACCTCAGCCCGCGGCCGACGGGCCCGGCAGAATCGGCTGACCGGGCAGAGGTGCGCCAGGCGGCGGCGGACCCGTCGGAGCACCCTTGCCTCCATAGCTGCCAGCCATGTCGGTCAACGGGGCCCCAGCCACCAGCGGCGCAGCCACTGGGGCACCCACTGGCACCGGCGCGCCAACGGGGACGGGAGCACCCACAGGCAGCGGCGCGCCAACCGGCACCGGCGCGCCAACGGGCACCGGCGCACGGACCGACGGGCAGGGGCCCGGGCAAAGCCATCGGGATACCGGCCATGTCAGCGACAGGAGCGCTGGCGGGAACACACGCGCCTGCCCCTGTCGCACTGCCGGCCGCAGCCGGTCCGCCGGCGCCCGCCGGCACGGCAGCGCCGCCCGCCGAGGACTGGATGCAGGCGTAGCCGCCGGTTGTGAACGGGGCGGCAGCCGCGCCCGGGCACAACGCAATGGCCGCTGCGAACAGTCCGGCGCTGGCAACTACTTTGATGTTGAACCGATCGAGGAACGTCATCAACGTCAACTCCCTATCCGCCAGCCCAGTCGGACCGCATCGCTCTGCCGAAGTCGTGCCTCACAGATCACCACAATTGACGACCGACTCAATTTGAGCAGCGCCGATGCGGAACACCGGACGCGCCGCACCGATCGTTTCCAAACGGTGACGTTGGCATGGTTCGAGGGTCGGGTGCCACGTGCCGAGCTCCCGCTCAGCAACCGCCTGCGAATGCTTCAGATTTCTTGTTGATCTTGATGACGGCACGCAACGCCTGTCCACTGATCTTGAAGCGGCTGCGACCTCGTCCTTCACCGGTGACGGACTCGCCGGTTGGCGGCGAAACGGACACGTCGAGTGCCGCAATCCTCTCGTTGGCCGCCGTTTGATCTTCCAAGAATCCGCCAAGGATCCCGCCGCATGAAGTCGCCACACAGCTATCCCTCGGGACACCGGTGCGACGGCAATGGGACAGATTGGGAGGACGACATGAAGAACAGCACGCTGAAACGGTTCGCCGCCGGAGCACTGATGTCGCTGAGCGTTGCGATGGCCGGTGCGGGCCTGACCGTGGGCAACGCCCAAGCCTTCCCTGGCGGTCCGGTACCGCTGGGCAGTTGGCCAGGATGTCCGCCGGACAACCCGTCCGGTCCATGTCGTTGGTGCCCGGGCGATCCCCCCGTGCAGACCGGCAATATTCGTGTCTATCCAGTGGTTTGGGACAACAACGTCTGCCACACGTACTGGTACGTGTACTCCGGCCAAGGCAAATGTCGCCCACAACATCTTTGAGGGAGACACCCCACCGGCGCCGCCTCCACCTCCGCCGAACCTCACTCCGCCCCTTCCGCCGGGGTGGTGCTGGGCCCTCTTCATCCCGACGACGTCGTGCCCAAACGGGTGACGAACAGGTCCTAGTGCGGCAACGGGGCAGGCGCCGAGTCGACCGCGGCGTGGCGAGCGTGCCTGCCGGTCGGCTGATCGACGGACACGAGTGCATGTTCGTCGCGAGGCGCCGTCACCGGTTTGCTTGGCGCAGTGAACATTCGAGTACGTCGGGCTCGTCTGGTTCGTCGCGCAGCGCGTCGACGGATGTCCGACCGCGACGCCGGAACCGTTCACTGAAGGCGAACGCTCCGCTGGTCAGCTGTCGACTGCGGCGGCGATGACGTCCGCGACCGCGCGCGGCCTACTGATCAGCGGTGTGTGGTCCACGTCGTGGGAGGAGATTCGTGCGCGCATCCGTTTGGCCATGAAGTCCTGCGTGGCCGGGTTGATCATCCGATCCTGCTCTGCAACGAGATACCAGGAGGGCAGGTCCTTCCACAACGGCCTGGCAACCGGTTCCTGGATACATGTGACGGCGATGGGTCGTTGGACTGCGGCGAGCACGCCAATTTGGTCGGCAGAGGCCTGTTGGGCGAATGCCGTGCCAAACGCCTTGGTGGGCAGCCAGATCCAGCCCTCATCGGTCGGGGCCAACTCGGGAGCCTGCGGGTGTGCGGGGTCGCGGTGGAACACATCGGCGACCGTCTCGCCTTCGTCGGGCGCCAGTGCGGCGATGAACACCAGACCTTGAACCCGCGGATGGCGGGCGGTGGAGATCACCGCGCCCGCATATGCGTGGGCCGCCAATACGACTGGGCCCTCAATGCGCTCGATCGCTCGCACGACGGCGGAGGCGTCATCCTGTAACGACGTCAGCGGGATGGGAGCGGCGGTCACCGGGATGCCCGCGTGCTGCAGTTCGGTGATGACGGCACTCCAACTCGACCCATCGGCCCACGCGCCATGGACCAAGACGACCGTCGGTGGCTGACCACTCGGATGCATGGGCTCACTCCTTCATCGATCCCGTGTTCGCTCGACTGAATGCCAGGTTAATCACGGCACACGAGGATGTGCGATCTCGATGCATGAAAGTTTCGGTGCTGCTATCTCGATTCTCCGAATACCGCAGTGCCTCAGGGCTTGAGGCCGAACACCCGCGGGGTGTGGCACCATCGTCTGAGTCAGAGGTCAGCGGAAGTAGGTCTCGGCACCGGTGGGGTATCCACCGCCCGTGGTGGTGACGTGCACGTGGTCGTAGTGGTCGCCCACGGATCCCTTCGGGCCGCTGGGCGTGTAGTACGTGCCCCGCCAGATGGCATCTTGGATCCCGAATCGAGCCGCGTTCTTCAGCACGAAACCGACGATCTGGTTTCCGAGGGCGATGCCCTGGGCGGTGCCCGGGTTCGGGATCATCACGTCGAGGGCCAGTCCGTTGGGGTGCCACCTGAGCGCATCCGGTCGAACGCCGGCGATCTCGTGAATCTCGGGGAACACCGCGCTGATGCTTCGTGCCACCAAGATGGTTCTGACCTGTAGACCGCGCTCTAGGGCGACTCCCGCGGGCAGCGCACGCTCGATGTCTCGTTGCACTACCCGGAGCCTCGATGCCGAGATGAACCGGCCGGGAACGGGATTCATGTTCACCGACGCATCGGGTGGATTCACCCAGTACTCGGCAGGTGCCGCCACCACCTCCAGACAGCACGGCGCAACGGTGGTACCGGCCGGGTCGGCGGCGCGTCCGGCGGCCACGGAATGGTCGTCTCCCCCGGTCGCGAGCAGCACGGCGATCGGACCGATGACCGCGGCCACTAGCACCGACCGGGTCCGTCGCCTGCTGGCTAATTCGTGCCTCCCCACAGCCAGCACCCTACGATCAAACCGAGGAATTCACAGCAACGTGGCAGGATCCGAGAGGTCGATACCGGGATCGAGCGGGATGAAATGTCTGCGTACTCTTTGCTGCGGACAGGACATCACACCAGTTCAAAGCACCGGACCGGGTTCGCTGGTTTTCAGCGCCGCGCGTGCTGCGGGTTTTTGCCGTGCCAAATAGATCCACGGCATCGGCGGGCATGCACCGTCCAGCCGCGTTTCGTCTTGCAGGGCCGCAACGCTCTCGACCGTGACCCATCCCGTCCCGCAACGTCGCTCAAAACATTCAGAGCCGTCGATGACGACGACCCCGCGGCAGTACAGTTACGGCCGCCCGGTCGCCAGGAACGCGATCCGCTCACGGTCGGTGGAAATGAAGTGGAAGCCGAACTGCACGGCCAATGTCGGCCAGTGGCGCCAAGACCAGGACCACCGGCGATATCACCGTCATCCGATCCGCCGAAACCGCGGGCGCCCCTCGGCGGCACCCGCGGTCACGCCGGTCTAGTTGATGCCGCCGATACCCGAGTGCTGTCCTGGCGGGATGTTCGGCGCAGGCGTCGCCGTCACCGGCGGCGTGAACAGGTTTCCACCGGTGGGGTTGATGCTCTTCTCGGTGGGTGCCGGCGCGGCCGGCGCTTCGGAGGTGGTCGTCGTGGTGGTGGTGGTGGTCGTGGTGCTCGACGGGGTTTCCTTGCCCCCGCCGCCGCACGCTGCGGTGAGCCCGATCATCGTGATGATCGCGGCACCGCCGGCGAACACCCCGATCCGCTGACCGAAACGACGTGAATTCATGGATCAGTCCTTACCTTCGATTGGCGCCAGCCAATTGGTGGACGGACGCGGACGCCCCTGGGGGAGACGCCCGCGACCGCTTTGCTTCTAGTTGTTGCGGTGAACGCCGGGAGGCTGCGTCGGCGCCGGCGGGGCGTACACCGGCGGCGTGAACAGGTTTCCACCGGTGGGGTTGATGCTCTTCTCGGTGGGCGACGCGGGCGGCGCAGTAGTGGTGGGCGCCTCGGTCGTCGTGGTAGTCGTGGTGGGTGTGGTCGTGCTCGACGGGCCCTCTTTGCCTCCACCACCACAAGCTGCGGTTAGCCCGACCATCGTGATGATCGCTGCCCCGCCGGCGATGGCCGCGAAGCGACGACCCTTACGACGTGAATTCATGTTGTAATTCCTATCTTGTATCCGCCGGCTCGGCACGTTCGGCCGACGGCAGGCGCTGGGTGATCTTAACGGTGATCGAACCTCCACCGTACAGAAAAAATATCAGCCGTGGCGAAATCTTTCGTGTGCGACAGTATTTGCTGAATGGGCGGTGACCTCGGCAGTAGGTGTCGCGCAACCGCAAGTCCAGCAACGTCGCGTCGGCGCCGCAACGCCGGCCGATGTGGCGGCGGGCGGCATCGAGCCGCAAAACAAGGGGTCATCGTTTCCCCTACCTGCCAGGTAATCGAGCTGCCTCACATCGTGGATGAGGATTCACACTGAAAGCGAACTCTCTCCCAGCAATGCCCTCGAGGACCCACGCAAGGGCGATTTCGGCGATGAAAACCTTCGCTGAACGCAGGACAGCGACGGCACGTTCGTGTTGTCCGGCGGCGAATTCCCGGCCCATGTGGCTCTCGACGGGCCATCACGGCATGGTGACGGTCGACGAACCGCTGCGTCGCCGGCGCTCGTCACTGGATCGGATCACCCGTCGTCGTCGTGGTGAAGATGGTCGATGCCGCGGCGAACGTGGTCGAACTCGGGATGGTGGTCGTGGAGGTCTGATGAACGAGGGCCGGACATCTCGACCTACCGCCGGGAACCTGCATCTGGCAGTCATCGTCGCCAAATCGGTTCCATCACTTGGCATCTGGCATGGCTCGCCGCTCGGCACCTTGCGTCGCAGGACCGGATGCGGGCCAACTCCCGGCTTCGAGCGGACGCATACTGCCACGCCCGCAATTGATTCGGAGGATCGGCACGCGTGGCGCCGTGCCAGCCGTAGTAGTACCGACGGCCACGGTGACGCACCGTTCCTCGTCGATGGCGAAGCCGGCATGACTACCCGTCCCCGGAACCGCTCGACCGGGGAGTGCGAGACGGCGTCATACTTGGTGGCGCCGGGTCTGCCCGTGGTGGTCATGTCGACCTCCCTGGGAGTGTTCGCCGCTTCCGATGCGCTCCGTTCATCGGCTGAGAGCCGCCAAAGACCCCGACTCGCGCACATTTTTTTGAGGAGTTTTTCGGCGGGGCGCGTCGGACTGCGGTCCGCTACCTTCACCGGGCGGTCTGCGTGGATGTCAATTTTCCGGCCTATCGGCAGTACAACAGTAAAAATTCCGATGGGCGCGGGCCCGAGGATCGACGCGGCCTGCGATCGCAGCAACCGTGCGAGCCCGAAAACTGGTCCGCGGCAGGACAACCGCGTCCTGGGGATTCATGGTCCGCGGACCAGCCCGACACACCCACTGACGTGCTCCAGGAGTTGCCTTTCCCCGTATTTCGGAAAAGATGCAATGCGGACCCGGCAGGTGGCGTACAGGTTATGGGCATCGGCCGGACAGACAACAAGGAGCGAGATGAGCAAGCTACGCAAGGCGCTGACCATCGCCGGCGTCACCGCGTTGACCACGTTCTCAGTGGCAGCGTGCGGTGGCGATTCCGGCAGCGGCGGCAGTGGCAGCGGCGGTGGCGGTGGCGGTGGCGGTGGCGGCGAGCTCAACGTCTCCATGACGTCGTTCCCCGACTACATCGACCCGCAGCTCTCCTACACGCTCGAGGGCTGGGAGGTCTTGTACAACACCTACACCCCGCTGCTCACCTACAAGCATGCCAAGGGCGAGCCCGGCACACAGGTGGTCCCCGGCCTGGCCAAGGACATGCCCGAGCTGTCGGCTGACGGCAAGACCTACAAGCTGACTCTTCGCCCGAACATGAAGTACTCGGACGGCACGCCGATCAAGGCATCTGACTTCACCTATGCGATCCAGCGGCTGTTCAAGGCCGACTCCGGCGGCTCGGTGTTCTTCGAGCCCATCGTCGGCGCCAGCGATTACGCCGACGGCAAGGCCGACAAGATCGCCGGAATCACCACCGACGACGCGACCGGCGCGATCACCATCCAGCTCACCGAGGCCAACGGCACCTTCGAAGGCGTGCTGGCCCTGCCGTTCGCCGCGCCCGTTCCGCCCATCGACGCCGCTCGACAAGGACACCACCAACAATCCGCCTCCGTCCAGCGGACCCTTCATGATCACCAAAGTCGAAGCGCCGCAGACGCTGACGATGGAACGCAACCCGAACTTCAAGACGGTCAAGGATGCGGGCGCCACCGAGGTGGCCGACGCACAGGTCGACAAGATCATCGTCACCCAGAACAAGAGCAACTCGGCACAGGTGACCGGCGTCGAACAGAACACCATCGACTTCATGACCGACCCACCGGATGCGGACAGGTTGGCTGAGGTGAAGGCGAAGTTCGCCAGTCGCTTCCGCATGGAGGACTCGATCAACACCTACTACTTCTGGATGAACACCCAGACCGCTCCGTTCAACGACATCAAGGTCCGCCAGGCGATCAACTACGCCATCGACCCCGAGGCGCTGAATCGCGTGTTCGGTGGCCGCATGCACCCGACGCAGCAGATCCTGCCGCCGGGCATGCCCGGCTACGAGGAGTACAAGCTCTACCCCGGACCGGACATGGCGAAGGCGAAGGCGCTTATCGCAGAGGCCAATCCGGCCGACAAGGACATCACCGTGTGGACCGACGACGAGCCGGACCGCAAGCGCATCGGCGAGTACTACCACGACGTGCTCACCCAGCTGGGGTTCAACGCGACGCTCAAGGTCATCGCGGGCGACGTCTACTTCACCACGATCGGCAACCAGTCGACGCCCGACCTGGACACCGGCTTCGGTGACTGGTTCCAGGACTTCCCGCACCCCGACGACTTCTTCCGCCCACTCCTGAACGGTGCGAGCATCCTGCCCACCAACGGCAACAACTATTCGCGGGTCAACATCCCCGAGCTCGATGCGAAGATGAATGCCCTTCGGGGGCAACAGCTCACCGACGACGTGAAGAAGCAGTACGGCGATCTCGACAAGGCCTACATGGAGCAGGCCGTGTGGGCGCCGTACGGCAACGAGGAGTTCACCACGTTCCTGTCCGAGCGGATGGACTTCGACAAGTCCTATCACCATCTTCTGTTCAACCAGGACTACTCCTCGTTCGCACTGAAGTAGAGATGGCCGCTCCGATAACGCAAGTGGAGGCACCGGGCGAGCCTCCGCTACCCGTAGGTGTGCCCGCGGCCGAGATCCAGGGCCGCAACCCGTGGTACCTGGCATGGCTTCGCCTGCGTCGCAACCGGGTTGGACTCGCGTTCGGCGTGCTCTTCCTGCTGATCGTCGTCGCCTGCCTGGCGGCGCCGCTGTGGGCCGAGCACGTCGCACACACGGGACCGAACGAGAACCACATCACCGACAAGATCCTCATCGACGGGCAGGAGACCTATGTGGTCTCCCCCGACGGCACCCCTTTGGGCCCCGGCCTTCACGGCCGCTATCTGCTAGGTGCCGATCAGAACGGCCGCGACGTGATGGTGCGACTGCTCTACGGCGGACGCACGTCGATCTACATCGGCGTCACCGCAGCCATCGTGACCAGCGTGTTCGCGGTATTGGTCGGGTTGCTCTGCGGTTACTATCGGGGCTGGATCGATGCGGTGTTGTCCAGGGCGATGGACGTGGTGTGGGCCTTCCCGGTGCTTCTACTCGGCATCGCGTTGGGTACGGCGCTGGCCCTCGGCGGGCTCAAGGTCGGCCCGCTCGCCGTCGCCGGGGACTCGCTGTGGATCCCAATCCTGATCATCGGTCTGGTCTACGTGCCGTACATGGCCAGACCGATCCGCGGCGAGATCCTGGCGTTGCGCGAGAAGGAGTTCGTCGAGGCCGCCGTCGCCCAGGGCAAGGGATCGCTGCGGATCATGCTGTCGGAACTGCTGCCCAACGTGGTGTCGACGATCATCGTCTTCTTCACACTCAACATCGCCAACAACATGCTGCTGGAGTCGTCGCTGTCCTTCCTGGGGGCAGGCGTGCGACCACCCAACGCATCGTGGGGCACGATGATCGCGGACGGATACCAGAACATTTACACCGCACCACATTTGACGATCGTGCCGGGCTTGCTGATCGTGCTCACCGTGTTGTCGCTCAACGTGTTCGGCGACGGCCTTCGAGACGCGCTCGATCCCAGGGCCAAGATCCGGCTGGAGCACTGAGCCGTGGCTCGATTCATAGCCAGACGCATACTCGGCATGATCGCGGTGCTCTTCGCGATCTCGGTGATCGTGTTCCTGATCTTCAACGTGATCCCGAACTCCGATCCGGCCGCCCGGATCGCAGGCAAGAACGCCAATCCGGCGCTGATCGCCCGCGTGACCGCCGATCTCGGTCTGAACCAACCGATACCTGTGCAGTACCTCACGATGATGAGGAAGATCCTCACCGGCGAGCTCACGTCGTATGCCAGCTCGCAGAACGTCACCGAGCAGATCTGGAAGGGCCTGCCCGCGACGCTGTCGCTGTGCATCGGCGCCGCGGTGCTGTGGATGACCCTGGCCATCATCTTCGGCTACCTCAGCGCCGTCCACTCGGGGAAGTTCACCGACCGCGCGCTGACGATCCTGTCGTTGACGGGTATCTCGATGCCGGTGTTCTGGCTTGCCGCGATCCTGCTGTACTACCTGAGCTTCAAGGCCCAGTGGTTCCCGACGAGCAGTTACGTGCCGCTGACCACGGACCCCTTGGGTTGGGCGTATCACCTGATCCTGCCGTGGATCACGTTGGCCGTGCTGTTCGTCGGTTTCTATAGCCGCGTGCTGCGCTCCAACATGCTCGACGTGATGAACGAGGACTACGTCAGGACGGCGCGGGCCAAGGGCATCGGCGAGCGTCAGGTGCGGTTGCGCCACGTGCTGCGCAACTCGATGATCCCGATCGTGACGCTCTTCGGCCTCGACTTCGGGGCGGTGGTCGGCGGCGGCGCCATCCTGACCGAAACGGTGTTCAACCTCAACGGGGTCGGGCTGTACGCCGGCCAGGCCATCGGCAGCCTCGACCTGCCGCCGTTGATGGGCGTGACGATGTTCGGCGCGTTCTTCATCGTGCTGTTCAACACGATCGTCGACGTTCTGTACGCGTTCCTCGATCCGCGGATCCGACTCGGAGAGGCGGCACCTGCATGATCCTCGAGGTCGAAGGCCTCACCGTCAGCTTCGCCACCGACGGTGGATTGGTCCAGGCGGTCGACGGCGTCTCGTTCGGGCTCGCCGCCGGCGAGATCCTGGCCATCGTCGGCGAATCGGGCTCGGGCAAGAGCGTGACGGCCCAGACGTTGATCGGGCTGACGCGCGCACCCAACACGACCATCGCCGGCTCGGTGCGGTTCGACGGCCTCGAACTCACCGATCTCGACGACGACGGGTTGCGCGGGGTGCGGGGCGAGCGGATCGCGATGATCTTCCAGGACCCGATGACATCGCTGAATCCGGTCTACCGGGTCGGCGACCAGATGATCGAGATGATCCGGGCACATCGCGACGTGTCCAAGCGCGAGGCCCGTGCCCGCGCGGTCGAACTTCTGCAGATCGGTCGGAATCCCCAATCCCGAACGGCGCGTGCACGATTACCCACACGAATTCTCCGGCGGCATGCGGCAACGCGTGATGATCGCGATGGCGCTCTCGCTGGAGCCCGACGTGCTCATCGCCGATGAGCCGACCACCGCGCTCGACGTCACCGTCCAGGCGCAGATCCTGCGGCTGCTCGAGAACCTCAACCGGGAGCGGGGACTCGCGGTGATCCTGATCACCCACGACCTCGGCGTGGTCGCCGAGATCGCCGATCGGGTCGCGGTGATGTACGCGGGCCAGATCGTCGAGCAAGCCACCCTCGACGAGCTGTTCTACGACCCGCAGCACCCCTACACCTGGGGACTGCTGGGTTCGTTGGCCCGCCTGGACCGACCGAATCCCGAACGTCTGGCTCAGATTCCGGGTCAGCCTCCCTCGCTGCTCCACCCCCCGACCGGCTGCCGTTTCGCCGCGCGTTGCCCGCACGTGTTCGACAAGTGCGACGACCCGCCGCCACTGGGCCGTGACCGCTGCTGGCTGGACCCCGATCAGAAACGCCGCCTCCGCGAGGTCGACGGCCGGATCGGCCTGCGCAAGCCGGTGGCGTCGTGAAGGGCGACACACTGCTGGAGGTCACCGACCTCGTCAAGCACTTCCCGATCAAGTCGGGCATCCTCATCGACCGCGAGGTCGGCAGGGTGCGGGCGGTGGACGGCGTGAGCCTCACCCTCAACGAGGGTGAAACGCTCGGCCTGGTTGGCGAATCCGGCTGCGGAAAGTCGACGCTGTGTCGGGCCATCCTGCAGCTGACGCCGCCCACCTCGGGCTCGGTGCTGTTCGACGGCGAGGAACTCGTCGGACGGAATCGACGCCAGCTTCGACCGATTCGGCGCCAGATGCAGATGATCTTCCAGGATCCGTACGCGTCACTGAATCCCCGCAAGCGAGTGAGCCAGATCATCGGCGAGCCGATGGAACTGCACGGCATGGCCAGTGGCCGCGACACCGGTGCGCGCGTGCGGGATCTGCTCGACCGGGTCGGACTGCCCCCCGAGCACGCCGATCGCTTCCCGCACGAGTTCTCCGGCGGCCAGCGCCAGCGCATCGGCATCGCAAGGGCACTCGCGCTACGGCCCAAGCTGATCATCGCCGACGAGCCGGTCTCCGCGCTCGACGTCTCCGTACAGGCTCAGATCGTGAACCTGCTCAAGGACCTTCAGGACGAGTTCGGGTTGTCCTACCTGTTCGTCGCTCATGATCTCGGCGTCGTCCGGCACGTCTCGGACCGGGTGGCGGTCATGTACCTCGGTAGGGTCGTCGAAAGTGCCGGTGCGGCAGATCTTTATCAGCAGCCGCTGCACCCCTACTCGAATGCCCTGCTGTCCGCGGTGCCGATCCCGGATCCAAGGCGAAACGCCATGCGTGAGCGCCTCATCCTCGAGGGGGACGTGCCGAGCCCCATCGATCCGCCACCGGGTTGCCACTTCCACACCCGCTGCCCGTGGATGACCGATGAGTGCCGCACCGACGATCCCGAACTGCGTGAACTACAGCCGGCACACGTCGCCGCGTGCCATCATCCGCGAAACCTGGTCGAGCAGGGCTGATCAGCCGGACGGAGTCGCCTCAGCCACCCGCCTTGACGACGGGAACGGCCTTGTCCGTTGCGAGCGTCGGCTCAGGGGTGGTCCAGGTGGCCGTGGCGCCCATCGTTGCTGCAATGACCGAGGGTTGAACGTATGTCGTGTTCGCCGGCGCATCACCCGAACCGGCTAGCGCCGTTCCGGATCCGAAATGAGCGCTGCTGTAACTGATTCCGATGACCGCCATTGCCACGAAGGCAGCGCTGTGACTTTGCTGCCACCTCGGAACCCGCGACTCAGTACGGGAACTGTGGTTGTTGCGGGTACAGCGGAGGCTGGGGGTACAGCGGAGGCTGCTGGTACAGCGGGGGTTGCTGGTACTGCGGCGTCGGAGTGTACGGAACCTGAATCGGGATGGGCACGGGTACGAACGGCAGCGTGATGTAGCTGGTCGTCATCGCCGGTGCCGTGGTCGTGGTGGTGGTCTCCGTCGTGGTCGTCGGCGTTGTCGTCGGCGATGTCGTCGTGGCCGTTGGCGTCGTGGTCGTCGGCTGGGTCGTGGTGATGGTCGTGGTGTGCGTTGTCGGCGCGGGCCGTTCCACGGTGACGGTCTCCGGGGGCGGCGGCGGCGCCTCGCTCGTCACGGTCACGATGTTCTGGGGCGGAGCCTCGGGCGTAGGCGGTGGCGGGGGCGGGGGCGGCGGTTTCGCGATGCTCGATGACGGCGGCGGTGGGGGCGGGGGCGCCTGCGTGGTGCTCGGGGCGGGACTCGAGTCCTGTTCGGAACTCGTCAGCGCGATGGCGACGCCACCCACAGCCGCCAGCGCTGCCACGGCAGCCAGGCCGAACACCAACTGCGGCAAGCGTTGCCACGCCCGTCGCTCGTCGACACCGATGGGTCCCGTCGGCTGGACGTACTGCGACACCGCACGCGTGGTGCCGGTGTCTGGAAGGTATTCGCCGCCGGTGTAGGGCAATGGCTCGTCCGTGCCGTCGTCATCCTGCGACCAGGCCAGTGCGCGGAACGTCGCCGAACCGGACGAATCCGGGGCGGGAACGGGAGCCGTTGGTGGGATCAATGTAGCGGGCGCCATCCCGGTCGCGGCGTCGGATTCGGCGCCGTGAGTCGCGAAGAATGCCGCGCCCAGTGCCGCGTCGAGTGCCGGCTGCGGGGTGGTCGCGACCGGCGCCTGCGTGTGTCCGGACAATCGCTCGGCGGTCAATGGGATTCGGGCGCCACCACCGACGGTGACGACGGTTGACACGTCCGCCCATGGAATCCTGTTGCGCAGCAACAGATCGTCCATCTCGGACAGCACACCGGCAAGCGGTGTTTCCATCAGCGCCTCGAGTTCGGAGCGCGTGACACGCACCGTCGAGTGGTATCCGGGTAGCTCGACGGTTACTTCGGTGGCCGTCTGGTCCGAAAGCGATTCCTTGGCCCTACGGCACTCGTCGCGCAGTGCCGTCAGCGAACCCACCGCCGCGGTACCCGCCGGATCGGCCCCATCCGCATCGGCGATGCCGTCGAGCACGTGGGCCAAGAGCGCCTGGTCGATCTGGTCACCCGAGAAGTCGGTCAGCCGCGACGTCTCGATCGGCTCGAATGTCGACGCAGCATCGGCCAGCGTGATGCTGGTGCCGCCGCCGCCGAAGTCCACCAGCACGACGACGCCACGGCCGGGCAGTCCAGGATCGGCGCGCAATGCGGTCAGAGCGGCGACGGCGTCGGAGACCAAGCGTGCGGGCACGCCGTTGGGCGAAAGTCTCGGCTTGGCCCGCATGGCGGCACGCAGCGCGCGCAGGGTGGCTCCCGTCCAGTGCGCGGGCACTGCCACCGCGAGCTGTGACGAGGGAGTTCCACCTGCGGATCCGACCATGTCGTCGAGCGCCTCGACGACGAGCACGTCGGCGAGATACGACGACCCGTCGGCGGTGACCAGCGGCACTGGATCGCCGACGCGTTCGACGAAACCATCCAGCACCTGCCCGGACAGGGTCAGCACGGATCGCCGCGAGAGGGGTGGATCGCCTACTCGGGCCGCAACCATGTTGGTCGTCCCGATCGACAACCCCAACGGGTCGCTCATAACGGACCTCACCATAGTGGCAATCACTGCAGGAATGACTCAGACACTCCGCCGGAAGCGCCACGAACAGTGTTCTCCCAGCTAACGTTTGGCCGCCTCGGCCTTTCGCAACCCCACTGCGCCCAACCCGCCAACGGCGATCAACGCCACTCCCACGGCATCCGGCAGGGCATCTGACACCCAGCCGACGATGCCCGTCACCAGGATGAACGGCGGAAGCCAGTCGACCAGACGAATCAGCGATGCCGGGCGGTCGCCCAGTTCGCCGGCCGCCCGAGCTAAGTTCGCCGACGCGTAGTCGGGATAGAACTCGGTGAACTGCACGGCGAACAGCGTGCCGGCCAACGGCAGGATCCACGCGGTCCAGAAAACGCCGCCGTCGTGCAGCACGGCGTCACCCACCGCCCCGACAACCGCCGAGAAGGCGAAGGCGGCCGCCCACACGCCGGAGATCGCATAGTTGATCGTCCGGAACAACGGGGTGTCCCAGTGCTCACTGGGCGTCGTGTCCCTGGCGTACGCCATCGTGAACGGCCGCCTGATGAGCAGTGTGACGATGGCGAAGCAGGCGAGGGCGATGTTGCTGAGCTCGCCCGCCCAGGTCTCGAGCCACCCGATGACGTCGTCGGAGGCCACCAGACCCATTACCGCCAACACGGCGAAGAAGACCGCACCGAACACCTCGAGCGTGTGCACCGGTACGCCGCGCCGCCACCCCACCCACAGGGTGAGCAACGTCAAACCCAATGCGGCGGAAGCGGCTTCCTCGAACCGTCCCGGCCCGGACACGATCGACACCAGGACCCACGGCGCGATGCCTGCGAGTGGAGATTTGACGTAGCCGTCGATGAATCCCATGGGCGGACTCTATGCGGCCATCAGCGGGGGTGTGCTGCAATGTCGCCATGGGTGATTTCGAGGAGATCCAGCAAGTCAAGTACCGGTATCTGCGTGCGCTCGACACGAAGCACTGGGATGAGTTCTCCGACACGCTGACGGAGGACGTGATCGGCGACTACGGCGAGTCGCTCGGCGAAGAGCACCACTTCACCGACCGCGCATCACTGGTGCAGTTCATGCGCGACTCGATGCCTGCCGACGTGATCACCGAGCACCGGGTGACGCACCCGGAGATCGACGTCGATGGCGACGAAGCCACCGCCATCTGGTATCTGCAGGACAAGGTCATCGTGCCGAAGTTCGACTTCATGTTGATCGGTGCGGGCTTCTATCACGACCGCTACCGGCGCACGCCTGACGGCTGGAAGATCAGCGTCACCGGCTACGACCGCACCTACGACGCCTCGATGTCGACGAAGGCCCTCGACTTCAAGGTGAAATCCGGTCGCGCCGTTGATCTTTCAGAGCGGCCGCTCACTTGGAGACGGCGATCAACGCGCCGGGGCGTAGCCACTTGATGAGCCCGACCATGGTGGCGTCGTCCACCGAGACGCAGCCCGCCGTGGGCCCACCGTCGGTGGTGTGCACGAAGAACGCGCCGCCGTTGCCCGGCACCCGCTCCTTGTTCACGCCCATCACGACGGCGTGCTTGTACTGCGGGATCTGAAGGTTCTCGGTGCCACTGCTTGGGTCGGTGTCGAACGGGCATTCCGACTTCTTGCAGACCTGCATCGTGTTGTAGGTGGGGCTCTTCATGTCGCCGTCCCACCAGTGGTCGGGGCCCACCTGCACGTACTGCAGACCACCGCCGGGGCTGGGGGCAGTGCCGAACGCGAAGTCGAGCGTGAAGATGCCCATCGGGGTGAGCATCTGGCCGTCGTGCGTCTCGGGCGCCATGCCTGCCGAACCGACGTGGGCGGGGATGCCGACGCCGATCGGCTGCCAACCCGCAGCGGTGCGCTCGTAAACGTCCATCTTTGCGGTCGACTTACCCACGCCGACAACCGAAATCACCTGCGTCGCGTTGCCAACCGACTGTGCGAACCACGGTGTCACCTCGGCGCGCCCGAGCGGTGCCGTGGCAAACGAGAGCACCGTCGCGCACAGCAGAACCAGCAGTCGGCGCACGCCCTCCATCGTCGACACCTCGTGGGCTCCGGGTCAAGTAAAGGTTTAGACACGGTTTCGGCAGGGCGTCGTGCGGATAGGTTGTGAGCCATGGAACTGTTGCGACGACGCCGAGGCATTCAACAGATCGGCCGGGGTCTTGGCACCCTCGACCGCGAGATCTTCGAGGCCGTCGCAGAGTCCCCCAGCCCCCTGATCGATTCGGTCATGCCGCGACTGACGTCGGCAGCGGACCACTCGAAACTGTGGTTCGCGATCGCCGCACTCCTCGGCGTCTCGGGCTACCGTCCTGCGGTACGCGGCGCCACCCGGGGTGTCGCGACGCTGGCCGTGACGAGCATGCTCACCAATCAGTTCGCGAAGCGCGTCTGGCAGCGGCCGCGGCCCAACTGGGTGACGGTGCCGATCGTGCGCCGGTCGCGACGGATGCCGACGTCGAACTCGCTGCCGTCCGGCCACTCGGCCAGCGCGGCCGCGTTCGCCGTCGGCGTCGGGCTGGAGAGCCCACCGCTGGGACTGGGCCTGGCACTGCTGGCCGGCCTGGTCGGCATGTCGCGGGTGGCCACCGGCGCGCACTACCCCGGTGACGTGCTCGCCGGATTCGGCATCGGCGCGGCCGTCGCGGTGGTCGGCGCGCGGATCGTGCCGCCGATCGTCGAGACCCGACTGCGGACCGCCGCGCCGCTGCGGATCGACACCCCCGCCCGCGAGGACGGCGCCGGGGTCGTGCTCGTCATCAACCCCGCGTCGGGCAGCGGCACCGGCGCGCGGGTCATCGACGAGGTCCGCGAGGCACTGCCGAAGGCCGAGATCGTCGAACTCGGTGAGGACGACGACGTGGTGGAGGCGCTCAACACGGCGGCAGGCCGCGCCGAGGTGCTCGCCGTCGGCGGCGGTGACGGGACGGTGTCCTGCGCGGCGGCGGCGGCGCTCAGCGGGAACGTCCCCCTGGCCGTGTTTCCAGGCGGTACGTTCAATCACTTCGCCAAGGACATCGGCTGCGACACCGTCGCCAAGACCGTCGACGCCATCAGGACGGGCAGCGTGGCGTGCGTCGACGTCATCGCGCTCAACGAGACCGACACGGTGATCAACACGGCGAGCATCGGCGCATACCCGACGTTCGTGCGAACCCGCGAGAAGCTCGAGCACAAGATCGGCAAGCCGCTGGCAGGCGCATACGCGATGTTCCACACGCTGCGCCGCGACGAACCCGTGCGGATCTCGTACGACAACGTCACGCTGCAGACGTCGATGTTCTTCCTCGGCAACTCCATCTACCTGCCGTCCGGCTTCGCCCCGTCCCGGCGGACCCGCATGGACGACGGCTTGATCGACGTCCGCATCCTGGAGACCGGACGTCCGTTCAGCAGATTGCGGATCCTGACGTCACTCGTTCTTGGCCGGCTCGAGCGCAGCCCGCTCTACCACGAACTCCAGGTGCCCGAGTTCACCTTCACGCGCACTGGACGGACCCACGGCGATCGCGCATGACGGCGAGCTGGGAATCGAGTGTCGAGGAAGCGACCTTCACGGCGCGCTACCGGGCGCTACCGGTATTTCGTCCTCTGCCGTGACGGGTCTGCTGGCCAGCACCAGCAGGCTCGCCGCGAACCACAGGTAGCCGGCCGCCCAGCCCGCCAGCACGTCGGACGGGTTGTGCACGTTGAGCACGACGCGTCCGAGTCCGACGACGAAGACGATCAGCACACCGGTCGCGATCACCCAGCCCCACAGCTCGCGGCGAATCATCGGCAGCACGATGACGGCCAGCGCCAGCACGGCCGCCGACACGCAGAGGGCGTGGCCCGACGGGAACGACGACGACGACGCGTACACCAGTGCGGTCGCCGGGCGGGGACGGCCCGCGGCCGCCTTCAGCGCCTCGGTGACCAGCCCGCTGACCTCCACGCTCAGCACCATGAACAGCGCGAGGCGCAGTTGGCGTCGCCGGAGCGCGACGATGATCAGGACGAGTCCGACGATGCGGAACGCCGTTGGCCCCAGCACGGTGCACAGCGACCTGCCAGAAGGCCACCCACGCGGGGTTGCCGACGCCGATCCCGTGGAAGGCGGCCAGGGCCGTCGAATCGGCCGCATCGAGCCAACTCCAGTGCGCCGTCCAGCCGAACCACAGCGCCAGGTACACCGCACCGGACAGCACGACCAATCCGACGAGCCACGGCTTGCGCAACGTCATCAGATCCACCCGTACCAGCCGGGGCGTCAGTTCAGCTGTCATCGAATCGACCCTAGAAGGCGGCGGCTGCGTTATTCGCCATTGTCGGGAACACGGTTGTCACGAACCCGAAACAACCCCGATTTAGCTTTGCTAACCATGACTCAAGAGCTCAGCAAGGAGCCGGAGGCCCCGGACGAGACGGACCTCGACGCCGGCCTAGATCAGATGACCGCCACCAAGGAGACCTTGGAGGACTACACGCTGCGCTTCGCTCCGCGCAGTTATCGCAAGTGGTCCACGCGGGTCGTGGGCATCTCCGCGCTTGGCGGCATCGCCTACCTCGCCGACTTCGCGATCGGCGCCAACATCGGCATCGCCTACGGCACGACGAACGCGCTGTGGGGCATCCTCATCTTCGCCGTCGTCGTCGATGCTGACCGGCTTCCCGGTGGCCTACTACTCGGCGCGCTACAACATCGACCTCGACCTCGTCACCCGCGGCAGCGGGTTCGGCTACTACGGCTCGGTGGTCACCAACGTCATCTTCGCGACGTTCACCTTCATCTTCTTCGCCCTCGAGGGCTCGATCATGGCGCAGGGCCTTCAACTCGGCCTCGGCGTACCGCTGTGGCTGGGCTACGCGGCGTCGACCCTGATCATCTTCCCGCTGGTGATCTACGGGATGAAGGTGCTGTCCACGCTTCAGGTGTGGACCACGCCGCTGTGGCTGATCCTGATGGTCGCGCCGTTCGTCTACCTGGTGGTCAGCCATCCCGAGTCGGTCAGCTCGTTCTTCGCCTACCAGGGTGAGAACGGCGTCGAGGGATTCGACCTCGGCTCGACGCTGCTGGCCGCCGGTGTCTGCCTCTCGCTGATCGCGCAGATCGCCGAGCAGAACGACTACCTGCGCTTCATGCCGCCGCAGACGCCCGAGAACAAGCGCAGCTGGTGGACCTGGCTGTTCCTGGCCGGCCCCGGCTGGGTGATCTTCGGCGCCATCAAGCAGATCGTCGGTCTGTTCCTCGCGGTCTACCTGATCGCGAACGTCGCCGACGGCGCGGGCATCGCCAACCAGCCGGTGCACCAGTTCCTGGAGATCTACCAGAACTTCCTGCCGAACTGGCTGGCCATGACACTCGCCGTCGTGCTGGTGGTGATCAGCCAGATCAAGATCAACGTGACGAACGCCTACTCCGGTTCGCTGGCGTGGACCAACTCGTTCACCCGGGTCACCAAGACCTACCCCGGGCGCCTGGTGTTCCTCGGCTTCAACCTGCTGATCGCGCTGGTCCTGATGGAAGCCAACATGTTCGACTTCCTCAACACCATCCTCGGCTTCTACGCCAACTGCGGCATGGCGTGGGTGGTCGTGGTGGCCTCCGACATCGTGTTCAACAAGTACCTGTTGAAGCTGTCGCCCAAGGTGCCGGAGTTCCGCCGCGGCATGCTGTACTCCTTCAACCCGGTCGGTTTCGGCTCGATGCTGATCGCGGCAGGCGTGTCGATCATCGCGTTCTTCGGCGGTCTCGGCGCGGCGATCACCCCGTACTCGCCGCTGGTCGCCATCGGTCTTGGTCTGGTTCTTCCGCCGATCATCGCCATCGCGACGAAGGGCAAGTACTACCTGCGCCGCACCGACGACGGCATCGACCTTCCGATGTTCGACGAATTGGGCAACCCATCGGGCGAGCACCTCAAATGCCATGTCTGCCACCACGATTACGAGCGGCCGGACATGCTGAAGTCCGCAAGCGGCGAGGGCTTCATCTGCTCGCTGTGCCTGAGCACGGACAAGACCGGCGAGAAGGTTCTCCCTGCACAAAGCTGACCGGGGGACGGCCATAGCCACTATTCTGCGTGGCTATGGCCGTCTTTCTGCGCAAGTGGCTCGGCATCGGCAAGCTGCCCGACGACATGCGGGCCGCCGTCGAAGCGGAGGGCGTGCTTCACCTCGCCGAGTTCGTGCCGGTGACGTTCCGGTTCTCGGGCAAGGTGCCCGGCAAGACCGCCAAGGGCAACTTCAGCAGCTACGTCGGCGCGCTGGCGCTGACCAACCAGCGAGTGCTCGGCACGCTGTCATCCGTTCCCAAGAAGGCAGGCCGGGCCGTCGACCACCAGTGGCATGACGCGGAGGGGTCGATGGTCAACGCCACACTCGACGAGAGCGGGCTGACACTCGACCTGCCCGACATGTCGGTGGTCGAACCGACCTTCGCGGGCTCAATGTCGTTGCACTACAAGACGACGCTGTCGGAAGAGGTGCTGGCCCGGCTGCCGAAGCGGTCATTCGGGTTCGACGTGCCGCCCAAGTTCGTCTACTCGGCGTGTGGCGTGCCGAAGCGGTAGTAGCCCGTCACCGAGCGACGTCGTCGACGTAGAACCATCGGCCGGCGCGCCGCTCGAAACGGCTTCGCTCGTGCATTGAGCCCGGTCCTGCCGCCGCCTCGAACCGGGCGACGAACTCCACTTCGCCGTATTCGTCGTCGATGCCGCCTGCCGCGGTGTCGGTCACGTCGAGGCCCTTCCAGACGACGTCGCCGCCCACGGCCGCGTCGGCGGGACGGGTTCGCGGATGCCAGGTGCGGAACAGATAGTCGGAATCACCGCACGCGTAGGCCGAATATCGCGACCGCATCAACTCCTCGGCTGTCCCGGCCTGCCGTTCGCCATGGTGCAGCGGACCGCAGCAGCCGTTGTAGACGGCGCCGCTGCCGCATGGGCAGGGCCGTAGCCCATCACTTCTCAAAGGCACGTGAGACTCGCAGCATGCACCGATTCTGCACTAGAAGGGCGCGTGCTCGGGCCTACCCTGCCGCAACGCTCTCGGAGAGGTGTCACGCGTGAACGGGGACTTGCGCGCCGCTCGTCTCCAGCACGGTGGGCGACATGGCGATCGGCTCGGTTCTGGGTGGCCGGCCTGCGGACGAAATCCGCACTGTGGATAAGTTGCTTGTCGATGAGTCAAACAGCGACCGGCCCCCACCACGACAACGTGCTGATCGTGCACTGGCACGACCTGGGCCGCTATCTCGGCGCCTACGGGCATGCCGACGTCTCCAGCCCGCGGCTGGACCAGCTCGCCGCCGAGGGCATCCTGTTCACCCGCGCCCATGCCACGGCGCCGCTGTGCTCGCCATCGCGCGGCTCGCTGTTCACCGGGCGCTATCCACAGAGCAACGGCCTCGTCGGCTTGGCCCATCACGGCTGGGAGTACCGCGGGGGCGTCCGCACCTTGCCGCACCTGCTGGCCGAATCTGGCTGGCACACAACACTATTCGGGATGCAGCACGAGACTTCGTTTCCGGCGCGGCTCGGGTTCGACGAGTACGACGTGTCGAACTCGTACTGCGAGTACGTGGTCGAGCGGGCCACCCGCTGGCTGCGCGAGGCGCCACCGGCTCCGTTCCTGTTGACCGCGGGGTTCTTCGAGACGCACCGGCCCTACCCGAGGGAGCGGTACGAGCCTGCCGATCCCGACGCCGTCAGCCTGCCCGACTACCTGCCCGACCTGCCCGACGTGCGCGAGGACCTGGCCGACTTCTACGGCTCGATCTCGGTGGCCGACGCCGCGGTCGGGCAGACTGCTCGACACCCTGGCCGAGACGGGACTCGACCGCTCGACCTGGGTGGTGTTCCTGACCGACCACGGCCCGGCACTGCCGCGGGCCAAGTCGACGCTGTACGACGCGGGCACCGGCATCGCGATGATCGTGCGGCCACCGACGCGATACCCGGCACCGGGCCGGGTGTACGACGAACTCTTCAGCGGGGTCGATCTGGTGCCCACGCTGCTGGACCTGCTGGGCCTCCCGATCCCCGACGACGTCGACGGACTCTCCCACGCGGCGAACCTCTCGGATGCGATTCCGAATTCCACGGCCGTGCGCGGCGAGATCTACACGACGAAGACCTATCACGATTCCTTCGATCCGATTCGGGCGATCAGAACCAAGGAATTCAGCTACATCGAGAATTACGCGACCCGGCCCCTTCTGGATCTGCCGCTCGACATCGAGGAGAGTGCACCCGGGTAAAGCGGTGGCGCCGCTGAGCTCCGCACCTCGCCCGCAGCGGGAGCTGTACGATCTGCGGACCGACCCGACCGAGCGGAACAATCTGTTGACCGGTGCCGTGAGCAGCGCAGCCGAGGCGATCGCCAACGAGATGGCGCTGCTCCTCAACGACTGGCGGCAGAAGACCAACGACGTCATTCCGTCCGAGTTCGCCGGCACCCGAATTTCGGCCAGGTACACCGAAACGTATATGCACATAACTGGGATTCAGCTTCCGAGCCGCTCCGCGATGGCGGCCGAGCGCGGCATCGAAGACGACGTCAGCACACCGCAATAGTTCGGCTCATCGCGAGTTTAAATACGGTATCGCCGGCGGATATGCAGCGCCATTTCAATGCGGTTAGGCTCTCGCGCATGGCAGCCCGCCCGACGGCGTATCTGGTGCTCGCGTCGCAGCGCAGCGGCAGCACCCTGCTCGTCGAGTCACTGCGGGCCACCGGTGTGGCCGGCGAGCCGCAGGAGTTCTTCCAGTACCTGCCGACCACCAGCCAGTCGCCGCAACCGCGGGAGTGGTTCGCCGACGCGGACGATGAGTCGATTCTGCGGCTGCTCGACCCGCTCGACGAGGGCAAGCCCGACCTCGCCCCACCCGAGATCTGGCGTGATTACATCCGCACCGTCGGCCGCACCCCGAATGGCGTGTGGGGCGGCAAGCTGATGTGGAATCAGACGCCGTTGCTGTTGCAGCGCGCCGACGGCCTGCCCGACCGCTCGGGCACCGGCCTGCTGTCGGCGATCCGCGACGTCGTCGGCTCGGACCCGGTGCTGGTACACGTCTACCGCCCCGACGTGGTCTCCCAGGCGGTGTCGTTCTGGCGGGCCGTGCAGACCCGGGTGTGGCGGGGCCGTCCCGACCCGGTCCGCGACGCCCGCGCCGAATACCACGCGGGCGCCATCGCGCACGTCATCACCATGCTCCGGGCTCAGGAGGAGGGCTGGCGCAACTGGTTCGCCGAGGAGAACGTCGACGCCGATCGAGGTGCCGTATCCGGTGCTGTGGCGCAACCTCACGGAGATCGTCGGTACCGTGCTCGAAGCACTCGGCCTCGATCCGCGGCTGGCGCCGACCCCGGTGCTGGAACGCCAGGCCGACGGCCGCTCCGACGAATGGGTGGACCGGTACCGGGCCGACGCCGAACGAGAGGGGCTCCCACTATGACGACCGTCGCAGAGGACACCCGGCACGTCGAGGAGCTGCGGCTGCTGGAAGCCGAGTCGGTGCACATCATCCGCGAGGTCGTCGCCGAGCTGCAGCGCCCGGTGCTGCTGTTCTCGGCGGGCAAGGACTCGATCGTGCTACTTCGGTTGGCGGAGAAGGCCTTTCGACCCTTCCCGCTGCCGTTCCCGGTGTTGCACGTCGACACCGGCCACAACTTCGACGAGGTCATCGAGTTCCGCGACCGCCGCCTCGGCGAGCACGGCCACAAGCTGATCGTCGGCTCCGTGCAGGAGTCGATCGACTCGCGGCCGGGTGCGCCGACCCCGGCCCGGGCGCCTCACGCAACCGGCAGCAGACCCGCACCCTGCTCGACGCGCTCGAGGCGGGCGGATTCGACGCCGCGTTCGGCGGTGCCCGCCGCGACGAGGAGCGCGCCAGGGCCAAGGAGCGCATCCTGAGCTTCCGCGACGAGTTCGGCCAGTGGGATCCGCGCGCGCAGCGGCCCGAGCCGTGGTCGCTGTACAACGGCCGGATCAAGAAGGGCGAACAGGTCCGGGTGTTCCCGCTGAGCAACTGGACCGAGCTGGACATCTGGCGCTACATCGAACTGGAGGGCCTCGAGCTGCCGCCGATCTACTTCGCCCACGAGCGCGAGGTCGTCGAGCGCGACGGCATCCTGCTTGCGGTCTCGGAGTACGTGCAGCCACGGGACGACGAGACATCGGCCGTCGAGTGGGTGCGCTACCGCACCGTCGGCGATCTGACCATCACCGGAGCGGTGCGCTCGCGCGCGACCGACATCGCCGGGGTCATCACCGAGATCTCCGCGGCCACGGTGTCGGAGCGCGGCGAGACCCGCGCCGACGACCGCACGTCGGTGGCGGCCATGGAGGATCGCAAGCGGGAAGGGTACTTCTGATGGCGCACCGAACGAGACCCGCCAATTGCTGCGCCTGGCCACCGCAGGGTCGGTGGACGACGGCAAGAGCACCCTGATCGGCCGACTGATGCACGACACCGACAGCCTGCCGCTCGACCACCTCGAAGCGGTCACCGACGAAGAGGGCGTCGCCGACCTGGCCGCGCTCTCCGACGGGCTGCGCGCCGAACGCGAGCAGGGCATCACCATCGACGTGGCCTACCGGTTCTTCTCCACCGAGCGACGCAGCTACATCCTGGCCGACACACCCGGCCACGAGCGCTATACCCGCAACATGTTCACCGGCGCTTCCAACGCGCACGTGGCGGTGCTTCTGGTCGACGCCCGCGCCGGTGTGCTGCGCCAGACCCGCAGGCATGCGCGCATCGCGAAACTGCTTGGCATCCAACACTTCGTGGCCACGGTTAACAAGATCGACCTGGTGGACTTCGACGAGCGCCGGTTCGCCGAGGTCGAATCGGAGCTGGCGCAGATGGCCGCGCGGCTCGGCGGCGCTGAACTGGCCGTCATCCCGATCGCCGCCAAACTCGGCGACAACGTCGTGCACCGCTCGGACCACACCCCCTGGTACGACGGGCCGACCCTGCTGGAGTACCTCGAGGGCGTCGAGCTGTCCGCGCCACAGCCCGAGGCCGCCAAGCTGCGGCTGCCCATTCAGTGGGTGTCCCGTCCGACCGCCGACGTGCGGCGCCGCTACACCGGGCGGCTGGCGGCGGGAACGCTGAGCGTCGGCGACTCCGTGGTGTCGCTTCCCGCAGGCACCCGCTCGACCGTCACCGCCGTCGACACCCTCGACGACGACCGCACGACGGCCGTTGCGCCACTGTCGGTCTCGATCGAGCTTGCCGATGACATCGACGTCGGCCGCGGCGACGTGTTCGTCAGCGGTGCCGAGGACGCGGCGCTGCCGGTACTGGCCCGCGAACTCGATGCGACGGTGTGCTGGTTCGCCGAGACGCCGCTGCGCGCCGGTGACCGGGTCGCGCTCAAGCAGACCGCCAAGACGGTGCGGGCGACGGTGCAGGCACTGCACACCCGGCTGGATCCCGAGACGCTCGACGAGCTCGACAACCCGGTGGAGTTGTCGCTCAACGACATCGGCTCGGTAACGTTGCGCACCAGCTCGATCGTGGTGGCCGACTCGTACGCCGACAACCGGGACAGTGGCGCGTTCATCCTCATCGACGAGACGACGAACGACACCATCGGCGCAGGCACCATCATCGAGCCGCGCGAGGTCAAGCCCGGCGCGCAGACCCGCAACGACATCCGTTGGCATCCATCGTCACTCGATCGGGACTACCGCTGGAATGCAACCCACCAGCGCGGTGCCACGATCTGGTTCACCGGCCTGCCCGCGTCGGGGAAGTCGACGCTGGCCGTCGCCGTCGAACGCGCTCTGGTCGAGGCCGGTGACGTCGCCTATCTGTTGGACGGCGACAACATCCGCCACGGACTGTCCGACGATCTCGGCTTCTCGGCCGGTGACCGAGCCGAGAACATCAGGCGGGTTGGACATCTCACCCGATTGTTCGCCGACGCCGGGGTGGTCGCGCTGGCCTCACTGGTGTCGCCGCTGAAGTCCGACCGGGAGGTCGCCAGGGCCCTCAACGACGCGGCCAAGCTGCCGTTCATCGAGGTGCACATCTGCACGTCCGTTGAGGAGTGCGAGAAGCGGGACCCGAAGGGCCTCTACGCCCGCGCCCGCGCCGGTGAGCTGAAGGGCCTGACCGGTGTCGACGCGCCGTACGAGGCACCCGAGGATGCGGATCTGGTGCTCGACACCACGGGCGCCGACATCGACGAGCTGGTTGGCAAGGTGCTCGAGGTGCTGAAGGCCAAGCGCGACGGCACGTAGCCTGCCCGGCGCGCCAGTCGAGTAATCCGTCCGCCTGCGAGCGAGGCTAGCCAGCCACCCGTGCGACCACGAACACCCGGCGGAACGGGAAGTACGTGACGCCGTCGGCACGGGCCGGATAGGCCGCCGCCAGCATCGGGATCAGTTCCTGCCTGAACCGGTCGAACTGCTCGTCGTCCAACCTGCTCTGCACCGCGGTCAGCGCCGTGCCGCTGATCCAGTCGAGCACGGGCGTCGAGCCCGTGAGCTGGTGGACGTAGGTGGTCTCCCACGTGTCGACGGCGCATCCCGCGTCGGCCAGCAGGTCTGCGTACTCGGCGGGATGATCGACCACCTTGCCTGCCCGGAACGGAAAGTCGCCCAATGCCTCTGCCCACGGCGCCCTCGCTGCCAGCTCGCGCACCGCCACGTGCGAAGGGGCGTCGAAGTTACCCGGCATCTGTGCGGCGATCCAGGCACCGGCAGGCAACTCGGTCGCCCACCGAACCAGCAACTCACGGTGGGTCGGCACCCACTGCAGCGCGGCATTGCTCAACACCACGTCGGTGTCCGGCGCCGGATGCCACGCATCGATGTCGCCGACCTGGGCGTCGATGCCCCTCCTCCGTGCGGCCTCGATCATCTCGGGTGAGGAGTCGACTGCCCCCAGCTTTGCGTCCGGCCAGCGTTCCCGCACGTGCATGGTGAGGTTCCCGGGACCACAACCCAGGTCGACGACGCGTCGCGGGGCGTCGGTCCCTACCCGCGACAGCAGATCGAAGAAGGGCCTGCCGCGGTCGTCGGCGAAGGCCAGGTACGCGTCGGGATTCCACATACTGACATCATCTCTGACGATGATGAAGGAGTCGGAGACGGTCCGTCGAATCTGGGAGTCCCTTTGCCTGCCCGGCATCGTGGACGTACACACGCACTTCATGCCGAAGAACGTGATGGACAAGGTGTGGCAGTACTTCGATGCCGCGGGCCCACTGGTGGGGCGGCCGTGGCCGATCGCCTACCGCACCGACGAGGCCGCCCGGCTCGAGACGTTGCGGGCCTTCGGCGTGCGGGCCTTCACGTCGCTGATCTATCCGCACAAGCCACAGATGGCCGCGTGGCTGAATCAGTGGTCGGCCCAGTTCGCTGCGGCCAACCCGGATTGCCTGAGCACTGCGACGTTCTTTCCGGAGCCCGGCGCCGGGACATATGTGCACGCGGCGATCGACGGCGGCGTGCGGGTCTTCAAGGCCCACGTACAGGTCGGCCGCTACGACCCGACCGATCCACTGCTCGACGACGTCTGGGGCCTCCTCGAGGACGCCCGCGTCCCGGTGGTCATCCATTGCGGGTCGGGCCCGCAGCCCGGCAAGCACACCGGACCCGAGCCCATCCGCACGGTGCTGTCCCGGCACCCCGGCCTGCGCCTGATCGTCGCGCACATGGGCATGCCCGAATACACCGATTTCCTGGACCTCTGCGAACGGTACGAGGAGGTGCGCCTCGACACCACCATGGTCTTCACCCCCTTCGTCGAGGAGACCATGCCGTTCCCGTCTGCCGACCGTGGTCGGCTGCGCGCGCTTGGTGACCGCATCCTGTTCGGAAGCGACTTCCCCAACATCCCCTACGGCTACCTCGAGGCCATGTCGGTGCTGACGAGGTTGGACGGGGTCGACGACGACTGGCTCCGGGGGGTCCTCTACGGCAACGCGGCCCGCCTCTTCGGTCTGACCCACAGCTAACTGGCAGGCCGGACGAGCGAAACTGGACCGCCGTGAGCGCACGGTGGCCCCGACTCGCCCTGGCTGCCCTGTTGGCGTGTACGGCCGCTGCTGTACCTGTGGAACCTCTCGGCTGGCGGCTACGGCAACACCTTCTATGCAGCTGCTGCCGAGGCGGGCGCACAGAGTTGGTCGGCGTGGTTCTTCGGCGCACTCGACGCCCGCGACTTCATCACCGTCGACAAGCCGCCGGGTGCGCTGTGGGTGACCGGGTTGTCGGTACGGCTCTTCGGCATGAACAGCTGGTCGGTGCTCGCACCGCAGGCCGTCATGGGCGTCGCGGCGGTGGCCGTGCTGTTCGCCACGATGCGACGCACGATTCCGGATCGCATGCAGGGCAACCTCGCCGGGCTTCTCGCCGGTGCCGTGCTGGCGTGCACCCCGGCGGCGGCGCTGATGTTCCGCTACAACAATCCCGACGCCTTCCTGGTGCTGCTCCTGGTGGTCTCCGCCTACTGCCTCACCCGCGCCGTTTCCACCGCATCGTGGCGGTGGCTGGCGCTCGTCGGAGCGGTGATGGGGGTCGCCTTCCTGACCAAGATGCTGCAGGGATTCCTGGTGCTGCCCGGCTTCGCCGCTGCGTATCTGATTGCGGCTCCGACGAGTTGGCGCAATCGCCTACTGCACGTCGCCGCCGCCACCGGAGTGCTGATCGTGACCGCAGGGTGGTGGGTCGCCATCGTCGCGCTCATCCCCGCGACCTCGCGGCCATACGTCGGCGGCTCGACCGATGACTCGGTGCTCGATCTGGCGTTCGGCTACAACGGCCTCAGCCGCATCCTGGGGAACGACGTCGGGTCCCACGGGCAATGGGGCGGCGCAACGCTGCGGCCGATGAACTCGTCGACCGGCCTGCACCGATTGTTCATCACCGAGTTCGGCAATGAGATCTCCTGGTTGCTACCGGTCGCGTTGTTCGTCATCGTGTTCGGCGGATACCTCTGGGCGCGTGGCCGGCTCGACCGTGACGAGCGCGGGGCCATCGTGTCGTGGGGCGGTTGGCTGGTCGTGACCGGGCTGGTCTTCACCTTCATGAACGGCACCGTGCATCCCTACTACAGCGTCGCGCTGGCACCCGCCGTCGCCGCCATGGTCGGGATGGGCTCGGCGTGGGCGTGGCGCACCCTGCCGGGTTGGGACGGCCGAATCGCGATGGCAGCCATGCTCGGACTGGCCGGCTGGTGGTCGGCGCTGCTGTTGAACCGCAACCACTTCGGCACCCCGTGGGCGCCATGGTTGGTCGGATCCCTGACCGTCGTCGGGGCGGCGGCGGCATTGATCGGCAGACGCTGGTCGGCGGCCGGGGTCGCGGTAGGCACGCTCGGCGCCGCCGCGGGGACAGTCGCATTCGCCATCGCGACCGCAATGACACCGCACCACGGCGCGATCCCCAACGCGGTCAGCTCGGTGCACCGCACGCCGCAGCGCGCCGCTGCGGCGCTGAAACTGGCGGAGGCGTTCGCCGTCGGCGGCTGGAACGGCGACGAGGCCACCAACCACGATCTCGCCGCCATGCTGGCCGCAACCCACACTCCGTGGTCGGCCGCGACGAACGGATCGCAGTCCGCCGCCGTGCTCGAGATCGCGTCGGGCACTGCGGTGATGGCGATCGGCGGATGGAGCGGCGACCCGGCCCCCAGCCTCGATCAGTTCATCGCCGACGTTCACGCGGGGAAGATCACCTACTACGTCGAGGCGGGCAGGGGCGGGCAGGCCCAACCGCATGGCGAGGTCATCCGGTCGGAAAACCACTCCGCGTCGCATGCCCGCGACATCGCCGACTGGGTCGCCGGGCACTACCAGGCCACGACGATCGGCGAATCGCTGGTATACCGCCTCGACTAGAGGGCACGGCGCAGATCATCGCCCGTGCCCAGTTCGTCGTCGAACACCGCCGCTCCGGTCGATCCGCCGATCCCCGTTCCCGACGTCGCCGGTGCCGACGCAACCCCGTGGCGGCCTGCCGCGACGCGCCGATCTCAGCCTGCGGCCAGACGGCTCATCGTCGACTCCTCGGCCATCGCCGATCTGGGCCTGCGCACCGCGATCGCCTCGCTCGTCGGCGCCGCGATGCTGCCGAAGATCGCAGCGGCGGCAGCTTCGCCCGGCGGACTCCCGGGCCGAGCGCGAGGCGCTGCAGTTCTACGCCGACCTGGGCGCCGCACAGGACCCCGCAGTCGTCGTTCCCCGCACCACCGAAGTCGCCCCGGGTGTCGTCGCGGCCCGCCAACCCGGTCGCCGAGTGGACGGCGCGCGGCCGCGTGCACAACATCAAGTTCAAGAGCAGCTTCGAGGCGATCAACCCGGCGGTGCGCGAACACCGGCGCGGATATGAGCGCAACAACGTCGTCCACGCGCAGCACTGGGTGCACGATGACGGGCCCCATCCGACGCTGTGCCTGATCCACGGCTTCATGGGATCGGCGTACCTGTTCAACGGGCTGTTCTTCTCGCTGCCGTGGTTCTACCGGTCGGGATACGACGTCCTGCTCTACACGCTGCCGTTCCACGGCAGGCGCGCCGAAAGGCATTCGCCCTTCAGCGGTTACGGTTACTTCGCCGATGGGTTCGCCGGTTTCGCCGAGGCGATGGCCCAGGCGGTGCACGACTTCCGTTCGGTCATCGACTATCTCGAGCACACCGGTGTCGACCGGATCGCGCTGACCGGCATGTCGCTCGGCGGCTACACCTCGGCGTTGATCGCCGGCGTCGACGACCGCGTGCAGGCCGTGATCCCGAACGTCCCCGTCGTCACGCCGGAGTCGGCGTTCGACGACTGGTTCCCCGCCAACCTGTGGTCGAGCTTGCGCAACCGGATCACAGGCACCGATCGCGAGCTGTCGACGGCCGCGGCGATGTACCACTCGCCGCTGAACTACGCGCCGCTGGTGCCCAAGGACCGGCAGGCTCATCATCACCGGGCTCGGTGATCGGCTGGCGCCGCCGGAGCAGGCCGAGATGCTGTGGAGGCACTGGGATCGTTGCGCATTCCACTGGTTCCCCGGCAATCACGTCCTGCACGTCAGCCAGCCGGACTACCTGCGCAGGATGACGCGGTTCATGGCCGGCTTCATGTTCTCCTGACGGTCGGTCGTCGCGGCGGCGGGCCTCAGGACTCTGGTCAGCCCTTCGTGGCGCTGACCAGGCTCAACGACTCGAGCATCGGGGCTGCCTCGCTGTCGTCGGTGGGGACGGGGCGGCCGACCTGCCGCAGACAATCCGACAGCGTCGTCGTGGCCGCGGTCCAACCCCGCGCCGAGAAATAGGATTCGGCCGGTGCGTGCTGCTCGTTGTAGACGAGGGTGAAGAAGGTTTCGCTCAGGCCGGCTGCGTGCTCTTCGTCCCGCTTCGCCTCGAACACCTGCCTCGGCATCGGCGAGGCTTCTTCGACCGCCAACCAACTCCCCGGACTCGCCAGCGCATCGATCCCGCTGAACAGTTGTTGCTGCGCGGCGGCGGTCAGGTAGATCAGCAGCCCCTCGGCGATCCACGCCGACGGCCTCGATCGGTCGAAACCCTGGTCGATCAGTGCCTGCGCCCAGTCATCGCGCAGGTCGACCGCGATCTCGCGGCGGTCAGCGAGCGGCGAGTCACCGTGCCTGCTCAGCACATCGCGCTTGAAGTCGAGGACTCGCGGCTGATCGAGTTCGTAGACGACCGTGCCGTCGGGCCAGCGCAACCGATAGGCCCGCGAGTCCAGCCCGGCAGCCAGCAAGACGATCTGCCGGACGCCCGCCGCCGCGGCCTGGCGGAAGTAGTCGTCGAAGTACTTGGTGCGTGCGCCCTGGAAGTTCACGAAGAACTGGCCGAACTCGGAATTCAGCTGCGAATAGGTGGGGCCGTCGTCCTCGATGCCATCCAGCACGTCGGCCCACGGGCCGCCGGCCGCCCGGCAGAACAGCTCGGCGTACGGATCCACCGCCAGCGGGTTGGGCTTCCTGGCCTCCAAAGCCCTTGCCGCTGCTACGAACAAGGCCGTCTGACCAACGCTCGTCGTGATGTCCCAGGTATCGCCGTCGGTACGCATTCGCGCGAGGTTACGCCTGGCACCTGACGGGCGCCTGTGCGCTGGTTGCAGTGCGTCTAGACGAGCGGGCGGCCCGTGCGGATCCGCCGGTCCAGGTCGCGCAGCATCAGGTTGAACGGGAACTGCCGGACGAAGCGCGGCAGCAGGTCGTTGACCGTCCTGAGCACGGCCATCAACCTGTCGAAGCGCCGCTGGTGCTGCGGGCTCCACGGCAACCGCATCTCGTCGCGGAACTTCTGCGGCAGGAATCCCGTCGTGATCAGCAGGGAGAAGCTCTCCGACGCCTGCTGCAACGCGCGGGGCAGCTTGACGCCGCGCACGCGGCTCGCCGCGATCGGATAGAGGTACTCGCGCACGGTGTCGTCGATGTGCACCTTGGCCAGGGATTCCCGCCAGTACTCGTCGAACGCGGCCCGGTCGGCGGGCCACATCTCCGCGGGCACCTGCAGCGTGGTGCACAGGTTCATGCCGTCGGCGTAGTGCCGGTCGGCCGTTTCGTCGTCGAGCTCACCGACGAAGATGCGTTGGACGTCGACGGCGCCCTTGTAGAGGCAGGCGCCCACCCACAGCTGAAGGTCCTTGTCGAAGGCGTTGTAGCTCACCGGGCTCTCGTCGGTCGAATACACCTGGGCGTGCGCCCCGTTCACCGCGCGCCGCATACGCCGCCTTCTGCGCATCGCTGCCGCGGAGGGCAACGGCGAGGTAGGTGAACGTGGTGCGGGCGCGCTTGATCGGATGCCGGTCGACCCGGCCGCTTTCCACGCGGCTCTCCAAGACGCCGTAGCCGACGCCCGGCCTGGCCAGCTCCATGATCACGTTCGCCGGGCCGGCCAGCAGGCTCACGCCCAGCAGTCTCGTCGTCGAAGCCGTCGCGACCGCGTAGCGGCCACCGACGCCGCTGGCGGCCGGCGCCACGTGGGAGGATGGAGACGCGTCGACCGTCATCTGCCCGCCTATCGACTAAATGTGGGAACGTGTGTTTCCTGATATTGCCTCGCGTTCCCGACGGGTGTCAAGATGGTGCGCATGGCTCAGGTCCGCCCCTACGGCGGCGTGGAAGCACGCGAGCGGATAGCCGAGCGGCGGCGCCGGCTACTCGAGGCAGGACTCGAGCTGCTCGGCGGCGGCGACGACCCGCCGAGCTCACCGTGCGCGCCATCTGCAGGCAGTCCGGCGTCTCGGCGTCGGTACTTCTACGAGAGCTTCACCGACAAGGACGCGTTGGTCGCGGCGGTCTTCGACTGGGTGATCGCCGACATCGCCGCCACCACGCAGGCGGCCGTTGCGGCCGCACCGCAGCACGAACTGGCCAGGGCTGCCATGGCCAACATCGTCAGGACCATCGTCGGAGACGCTCGCATCGGCCGCCTGCTGTTCAGTTCGCATCTCGCCAACGCGGTGCTGGCCCGCAAGCGGGTGGAAGCCGGGGCCCTGATGGCATCGTTGGCCGCGCCAGCAGGCGATCGCCACGTTGGGCGTGCACGAGAACGACCGCGTCAAGGCCACCGCGCATTCGTCGTCGGCGGCGTCGTGCAGACCATCAGCGCCTGGCTGGCAGGCGAGATCGACCTGAGCCCCGATGAACTCGTCGATCAGCTGGCCGCGGGGCTCGACCGGCTCGGCGACCCCGAGCTGTACTAGAACTGCTGGGCGGTGGAGACCGGCCGTCGCCGGTCGGCCTCGGTCTTCGGCTCGGTCACCGTGTCACTGTCGGTGAATTGCTTGGTCCAGCAGGCGAATTCGAGCGTGATGCCGTTCGGATCCTGGAAGTAGAACGAGCGCACGTACACTCCCGGGTGAAGGGTGGCCGACACCTGGGCCGGGCTCTCGTCGTGGTTGAGCACCGGACCGACCCGTACACCCTTGTCCTTGAGGCGCTGCCGGTATTCGTCGAACTCTCGGCGGGTACGTGGAACGCCAGGTGATTCAGGGAACCCACCGCGCTGATGATCTCCCCGATGCCGGGAATCGCTGCGGGTGCGGAGACCCCGGGCACCCCGTCGGGTGCCTCGGCGAACCAGAAGAACGCCACGCAGTCGCCGTTGCCGGCGTCGAAGAAGAAGTGCTGCCCCATACCCCCTGGCAAGTCGAGCGACTTGACCAGCGGCATGCCGAGCACGCCGGTGTAGAAGTCGACGGTCTTGGCCATGTCCGCGCACACCAGCGCCACGTGGTTGATGCCGCCGAGCTCGAACTCGGAGTTGGTGTTCTCGGGCTTGATCACGTCGCCACTCCTCGAGATGCCGGACCCATGGGGTCTGGTCAAGATCAGTATCTGAATCTAACATCAGATTCAGATACGATCAACGAACGGAGGGGGCACCGGTTGACCGTCGCGCCGCGTGAGCAGTTGCCGACCCTGCGTGGCAGACAGACGCAGGCGGCCATCGACGCTGCGGCGCGAGCGGTCATCGCGCGCAAGGGAATTCTCGCGGCCACGATCTCGGACATCGCCGCCGAGGCGGGCCGGTCGACCGCGTCCTTCTACAACTATTACGACTCGAAGGAGGCGATGGTCCGCGAGTGGGCGCTTCGCTTCCGCGACGAGGCCCGCGACCGGGCCCGTGCCGCCACCGAGCCGGAGCTGACCAACCGGGAGCGCGCCTACCGGGCGGCGGCCGCGCACTGGACCACCTACCGCCATCGCCTTGCCGAGATCATCAGCGTCTCGCAGCTGGCCATGGTGAGCGACGACTTCGCCCAGTACTGGGCCGACATCTGCGAGCTACCCATCTCGCTCGTCACCGCAATGGTGAAACAAGCCCAGCAGCAAGGGTTCTGCGTCGACGACGATCCCCACCTGGTCGCGGTGGCGCTGGTCTCGATGCTGAACCAGTTCTGCTACGTCCAATTGAGTGGCGACGGCGCCAGGAAGGCCGACGACGACGCGTGCATCACGACGTTGGCCAACGTGTTCTACCGCACCATCTACTACGAGGAGACCTCGCCGACATGACGAAGAATCCGGGGGGATCGGTAACACCTGGTGTGACAAGGGAGTTCGTCGGCGTGGACTCCCCCACCGCCCGCCGCGCCGGCTCGGGTGGCCACCCCTGCCAGGGCATCTACCACCGCGGCGTCGGCCGCAAGCCGAAGGTGGCGATGATCGCCACGCACTATCAGATCGACTTCTCCGAGCACTACCTCGCGGACTACATGGCCACCCGCGGCGTCGGCTTCCTCGGCTGGAACACCCGATTCCGCGGCTTCGAGAGCAGCTTCCTGCTCGACCACGCACTGGTCGACATCGGAGTCGGCGTCCGCTGGCTCCGTGAGGTGCAGGGCGTGGAAACCGTGGTGCTGCTGGGTAATTCGGGCGGTGGCTCGTTGATGGCGGCCTACCAGGCCCAGGCCGTGGACCCGCACGTCACACCGCTGGAGGGGATGCGGCCCGCGGCGGGCCTTTCCGACCTGCTGCCCGCTGACGGCTTCGTGGCCAGCGCCGCCCATCCTGGCAGGCCGGACGTACTGACGGCGTGGATGGACGGCTCCGTCGTCGACGAATGCGATCCCATCGCCAGCGATCCCGCACTGGACCTGTTCGACGAGGCCAACGGGCCGCCCTTTTCGGCCAGCTTCGTCGAGCGTTACCGGGCGGCGCAGGTCGCGCGCAACCACGCGATCACCGACTGGGCGGAAGACGAGCTGAAGAGGATTCGCGCTGCGGGATTCTCGGACCGCCCCTTCACGGTGCTGCGCACCTGGGCCGATCCTCGCATGGTCGATCCGACCATCGAGCCGACCAAGCGCCCGGCCAACACCTGCTACGCGGGGGTACCCGTGCAGGCCAACCGATCGGCACACGGCATCGCCGCGGCGTCCACGCTGCGCAGTTGGCTGGGAGTGTGGAGCCTGCGGCACTCCCAGACCCGCGCCGAACCGCACTTGGCCCGCATCCACTGCCCGGCGCTGGTGATCAACGCCGAGCAGGACACCGGGGTGTATCCGTCCGACGCGCAACGCATCTACGACGCCCTGGCCAGCACCGACAAGACGTTGTGCGCGATCGACTCCGACCACTACTTCACCACCCCGGGTGCGCGCAGTGAACAGGCCGATATGGTGGCGAGGTGGATCGCCAAGCGGTGGCGCTGAACTGAACCAGGTCGCCGAAAGTGCGCTTGTTGACGCGACACGCCGACGATCGTGTCAACAAGCGGAGTGTCGGCGAGAGAGAGGGAGCGACGTGACGATCCGCGTCCTTGCCCACTTCGTCCCGGCGACAAGGTGCGGGCATTGCTTGCGCCGCACACCGATTGGCTGGACATGCGGTACTGCGCCGAGGACGACGACGACACCTTCTACCGCGAACTGCCCGAGGCCGAGGTGATCTGGCACGTCCTGCGCCCGCTGTCGGGCGACGACCTCGAGCGGGCGAAGCAGTGCAAGCTGGTGCACAAGCTGGGCGCGGGGGTGAACACGATCGACGTCGAGGCCGCCACGCGACGCGGCATCGGCGTGGCCAACATGCCGGGCGCCAACGCCCCGTCGGTGGCCGAGGGTGCCGTGCTGCTGATGCTCGCCGCGCTGCGCAGGCTGCCCGCCCTCGATGCGCTCACCAGGGCGGGCGCGGGCTGGCCGTCGGATCCGACGCTCGGCGAGACCGTGCGCGACATCGGCAGTTGCACCGTCGGGCTGATCGGGTACGGCAACATCGCCAAGCGCGTGGAGACGATCGTGGCGGCGATGGGGGCCGACGTCCTGCACACCAGCACCCGCGACGACGGCAACCCCGGGTGGCGGCCGCTGCCCGAACTGCTCGCCGCCTGCGACATCGTCTCGCTGCACCTTCCGCTGACCGATCGCACGCAGGGCCTGCTCGATGCGTCGGCGCTGGCGCAGATGAAGCGGGATGCCGTGGTGGTCAACACGTCACGCGGCCCGATCATCGACGAGGCCGCGCTGGTCGCGGCGCTCAACGCGGGCGAGCTCGCGGCCGCGGGACTGGACGTGTTCGCCGTCGAACCGGTGCCCGCGGACAATCCGCTGCTCGCGCTCGACAACGTCGTTCTCACCCCGCACGTCACCTGGTACACGGCCGACACCATGCGGCGCTACCTGGCCGAGGCGGTGGACAACTGCGAGCGCCTGCGCGACGGCAGGAACCTGGTGAACCTGGTAAACGACGTCGCTGCCTTGCGCGACTGACGCCCCGGGTACCCTCGTTCCCAACCCACCGGTTGATTAGAGCTGGCGCCAAAGGAGCAGGGCATGCCCATCGCGATCACCTCCGAGCACTACGACCTGGCCGATTCAGTCCGGTCCCTGGTGGCGCGGGTCGCACCGTCGGAGGTTCTGCACCAGGCACTCGAGACGCCGATCCCGAACCCGCCGCCCTACTGGAAGGCCGCTGCCGAGCAGGGCCTGCAGGGCGTTCACCTCTCGGAATCCGTCGGCGGACAGGGCTTCGGCATCCTCGAGCTGGCGATCGTGCTCGCCGAGTTCGGCTACGGCGCGGTGCCCGGGCCGTTCGTCCCGTCGGCGATCGCCAGCGCACTGATCGCCGCCAACGATCCCGACGACAAGCGCCTGGAAGCGCTGGCCTCGGGTGACGCGATCGCCGCGTACGCCATCGACTCCGGTCTGACCGCCACCAGGCACGGCAACGGTGAATCGGGGGGCCTCGTCATCCGTGGCGAGGTGCGCGCCGTCCCCGCCGCGGCGCAGGCGTCGATGCTGGTGCTGCCGGTGGCTGGTCTCGATTCGGCGACAGCGGTAGAGGAATGGCTGGTCCTCGACGCCGATCAGGTCGAGATCGAACCCGTCCCCAGCGTCGACCCGCTGCGCCCCGTGGCGCACGTCCGCGCCAACGCCGTCGAGGTCGGCGACGACCGCGTGCTGTCCAATCTGAGCCGCACGCTCGCCCGCGCGCTGATGTCGACCCTGCTGTCCGCCGAGTGCATCGGCGTCGCCCGATGGGCCACCGACACCGCGTCGGAGTACGCCAAGATCCGCGAGCAGTTCGGCAGGCCCATCGGCCAGTTCCAGGCCATCAAGCACAAGTGCGCGGGCATGATCGCCGACACCGAACGCGCCACGGCCGCGGTGTGGGACGCTGCCCGCGCCATCGACGAGGCCAGCGAGAGCAGCGCCTACGAGTTCGCCGCCGCGGTCGCCGCCACGCTGGCACCGGTCGCCGCGCAGCACTGCGCGCAGGACTGCATCCAGGTGCACGGTGGCATCGGCTTCACCTGGGAGCACGACACGAACGTCTACTACCGGCGAGCGATCGTGCTCGCGGCGTGCTTCGGGCGTGCTGCCGACTACCCGCAGCAGGTGGTCGACGTCGCGACCACGACCGGCATGCGGTCGATCGACATCGACCTCGACCCCGACACCGAGAAGGCCCGCGGCGAGATCCGCGCGGAAGTTGCTGCGCTGAAGGCGATCCCACGCGAGGAGCGCACGACGGCGATCGCCGAGGGCGGCTGGGTGCAGCCGCACCTCCCAAGCCATGGGGACGGGCAGCCACGCCGATCGAGCAGATCATCATCGCGCAGGAGTTCGCGACGGGACAGGTGAAGCGGCCTGCGATGGGCATCGCCGCCTGGATCATCCCGTCGATCGTCGCCTACGGCACCGATGAGCAGCAGCAGCGCTTCCTGCCGCCCACCTTCCGCGGCGAGATGATCTGGTGCCAGCTGTTCTCCGAGCCGGGCGCCGGTTCCGATCTGGCGAGCCTGACCACCAAGGCCACCAAGGTCGACGGCGGCTGGCGGATCACCGGCCAGAAGATCTGGACCACCGGGGCGCAGTACTCGAAGTGGGGCGCGCTGTTGGCCCGCACCAACCCGTCGGCGCCGAAGCACGCGGGCATCACCTACTTCCTGCTGGACATGGAGAGCGAGGGCGTCGAGGTCAAGCCGCTGCGGGAGCTGACCGGCAACGCGATGTTCAACACCGTGTACATCGACGACGTCTTCGTGCCCGACGAGTTGGTGCTCGGCGAGGTCGACCGCGGCTGGGAGGTCAGCCGCAACACGCTGACCAACGAGCGGGTGTCGATCGGCAGCAGCGAGCCGCCGTTCCTGGCCAGCCTCGAGAAGTTCGTTCAGTTCCTCAAGGACGGGCAGTTCGACCAGATCGAGCAGAACGAGGCTGGCCGGCTGATCGCCGAGGGCCACGCCGCCAAACTGCTCAACATGCGCTCGACGCTGCTGACGCTGGCCGGCGGCGACCCGATGCCCGCAGCGGCGATCTCGAAACTGCTGTCGATGAAGACCGGGCAGGGCTACGCCGAGTTCGGGGTGTCCTCGTTCGGCACCGACGCCGCCATCGCCGACCGGGGCCAGCCGTCCGGCAAGTGGGCCGAGTACCTGCTCGCCGGCCGGGCGACCACGATCTACGGCGGCACGTCCGAGGTGCAGCTCAACATCATCGCCGAGCGGTTGCTCGGCCTGCCCCGCGATCCCTAGAGATCACGCCTGGGGATCGCCGGCGCAGGGATCAGCCAGCGCTGCCGAGCAGTCGACACCGGCATCCTCGGTCGCGGCCCTGAGCAGCGTATGCAGTGTCGCCCGCTGATCGTCGTCGAGCGCTGCAAGCGCCCGTCGTTCCACGGTGATGAGGACTTCCTCGATGGCCGCCAGCCGCTCGTGTCCTGCCGCGGTCAGTGCCACGGTGTGGCGCCGCCGGTCCTCTGGCGACCGCCGCCGTTCGACCAGGCCGGCCGCCTCGAGTTCGTTGAGCAGGCCGACGACGTTCGTCGGGTCGATCCCGAGCACGCGAGCGAGCTCAGCCTGCGGTCGTTGGCCCGAGTCGCGCAGCAAGGTCAAGGCGACCACGTGACGCGCGCGCAGCCCGAACCGCTCGATCTCCGACTCCGATTCCGCGCGCAGCCGCCGCGCGAGATGTTCCATGAGCGGCCCGGACAACTGCCGATTCGGCGAGACGATCGGAAGCTCGGCCATTGACTCCAGGCTAGTGGAATACATCGACCATAGATCTGGTATAGATACTTTGTATTACACAAACGATCTATGAAGGAAGGACATTCCATGGCGCATCTTCTTCACATCGACACGTCCATCCGGGGCGATCAGTCCGCCAGTCGCAGGCTGAGCGCACTGGCAGCCGACCGCTGGCGGGCCGCCCATCCGGACGGGACCGTGACCTATCGGGACTTCGCCATCGACCCGATTCCGCATCTCGACGCAGCGGGCGGCTTGGCCAGGATGCTCCCGCCGGACAGCCACACCCCCGCCCAGGCCGCCTCGTTCGCACTCAGCGTCGAGCTGATCGACGAGGTCAAGCGGGCGGACACCCTGCTGCTGGGACTGCCGCTCTACAACTACGGCCCGCCGAGCACCGTCAAGGCGTGGGTCGATCACCTGGTCGCGGCAGGCCTGTCGTTCGACGCGGAGACGCAGGCGGGGCTGCTCGGAGACACCGAGTTCATCGTGCTGGCCGCGCGCGGCGGCGGGTATGCGCCTGGCACCCCACGCCACGGCTGGGATCACGCCGAGACGTGGCTGCCGCACGGGGTGGCGTTGACGGGATTGGTGCCGCGCTTCATCACCGCGGATTTGACGCTGGCCGACAGCAATCCCGCGTTGGCCGAATTGCGCCCATTGGCTGCCGACAGCATGGCCGCCGTCGAACGCTCGATCGACGAGTTGTGGGCGAAGTCGAAAGTCGCGTGACACGCTTGGCTGACATCGCGGTCTAGGAGGGTGTCACGAGCAGCAGGGACGGCGTCACGCTGCGTCAGTTGCGGTACTTCGCCGTGCTCGGCGAGGAGCTGAACTACCGGCGTGCCGCCGAGAGGCTGTTCATCACCCAGCCCGCACTGTCGACCGCCATCAAGGCACTCGAGCACCAGACCGGCGTGACGCTGTTCAGGCGCAACACCCGGGCAGTGGCGCTGACCGATCTCGGGGCGGTCTGGTTGCCCAGGGTCCGGGACGCGCTTCGTGGTGTGGACGCCGCCGTCGACGACCTCATCGCGACGTCCAGGCGCGACCGCCGCATCCGACTCGGTTACCTGATCGGCACGGGTGCCGACGTGCTATTCCGACTGGTCCGGCATTTCGAGACCGCTTATCCCGAAATAACCGTTGAGCCAAGGGAATTCGACTTCTCCGATCCGACTGCCGGCCTCGCCGACGGAACCACGGAGGTCGCCATCATCCGGCCACCGGTCGACCTGCCCGAGCATCGGATGCTGATCCTCGACGCGGAGAACTGGGTGGCATGCCTGCCGAGGGACCATCGTCTCGCTCACCGATCCGAGCTGTCCATCGCCGAACTGCTGGACGATCCGATCGTCGTCGCGCCGGGCAGCGCAGGCCGGTGGCGCGACTACTGGATGGCAACGGATGCGCGTAACGGCAAGCCACCGACGATCGCGGCCGTCGCCGCCACGTACGAAGAAGAGACGACGACCATCGCGCGCGGCCTCGGCATCAGCTTCACCAGCGAGGCCAGCGCCCGCCTGTACGACAGGCAGGGCATCGCCTACGTGCCGATCGTCGACCGCCCGCGCAACTACACCGCTCTGGCGTGGCATCCCGACGGGCTGAGCGACGATGCGTCTGCGCTGATTCGCCAGGTCCGTGAGGAGTGGAGGTTCGGCGAGGGACAGTCCGTGGAACGTCCCGCGACGTACTGCTGATGAGTCAGCCCATTGATCAACTGGATTTATCAGTAGATCAGAAAATGGAACTTCCGCGATGCAGCTCAGGAGGAGTTTCCTCGGAGCATTCGACCACGAGGTCTTTTGACTACCACGAGCCCCGCTCAACCCTCCTGACATGGAGCACCCGATGACCGACACCGCCCCACCCGTCACCACGCGTTCACCGCATGACGACGAAGACACCCGGCTGGAACAGTTCGGCTACACCCAGAAGCTCGACCGCTCGGTCGGCCGACTCGCCTCGTTCGCCATCGGCTTCGCGACGATCAGTGCCACCACGGCGGTGTTCACCGGCTTCGGCGCGGGTTACTTCACCGCGGGCGGACCGTTCGTATGGACTCTGCTGCTCGCCGCCGCGGTGTTCGTGATCTGGACGCTGATCGCGGCCGACCTGACCGCCAAGATCCCGCTGGCCGGCTATTCGTACCAGTGGACCAGTCGCCTCGTCGGCTCGACGATGGCGCTGTTCACCGGTGTGCTGGCCCTCGCCGGGTGGATCTGCGGCATGACCGGCGTCGGCTTCATTCTGTCCGGCTACCTCGGCAGCCTGTTCGGCTGGAACATGGGCCAGACCGCGCAGATCCTCGTCGCCATCGGCGTGATGGCCGTCTGCATGCTCATCAACCTGTACGGCGTGCGGTTCGCGACCATGGTCAACAACATCGGCGTGAGCCTCGAGTTCGTGATCACCGTAGGCGCAACGATTCTCGTCGCGATCGTCGCCTTCTCCTCGCCTGACAACCACCAATCCGTCTCGGTGCTCTTCTCCGGCGGCACCTCTGACGGTAGTACTCCGTACGTCCTGGCGTGGCTGGCGGCGTCGCTCGGCCCCTTCTTCGGACTCATCGGAGTGGAGGCCAGTGCGGACATCGCCGAGGAGACCGTCAACGCCCGCCACGTCATTCCACGCACGATGTTCTACGCGTTGGCCGCCTCGATCGTGATCGAATTCGGCATGTACGTCGTCTACGTGCTGGCGATCAAGGACCAGGACGCCGTTGCGGCCGCGTCCGCTGCCCCCATCGAGGAGATCATCACCCAGCAGGTCGGCCCGGTCATCAGCAAGATCGTCGTCGCCGTGGCCCTGACCAACGTGATGGCGTGCATCCTGGCCAACATCCTGGTCGCCACCCGGCTGACCTACTCGATGGCCCGCGACAACATGCTGCCGTTCTCCCACGTCTGGCGGCACGTGTCCCCGTCGAACCGCACGCCAACGTACGCCGTGCTCGGAATCTTCGGGTTTTCGACGATCCTGCTGCTTTCGGCACTGGTCAGCGAGAAGGCGTTCTTCCTGATCCTCGGGCTCTCCTCGCTGGCGGTCTGCGCGATGTACCTCCTGCAGACGATCGCCGTGATGATCGCCAACCGCCGCGGAACCATCCCGACGGCCGAGCCGGGAACGTTCGACCTCGGCAAGGCGCGCGTACCGGTGGCCGTGCTCGCGGCCGTCTGCTTCACCGCCGTGTGCGTGGCGCTGATCTTCCTCCCGCAGTTCGCGGGCAACGGCTATGTGTTCGGTGGCCTGCTCGTACTCGCCACGCTCTGGGCCTTCACCGGGTTGCGCAAGCGGCTGGCCACCGGCGAGGCCGGACCGGACTACGCCAAGACCCACGCGTCCTGAATCACCAGACTCACAACGTATCCGAAGGGAACATCATGACCGTCACAGCAGTCGGCACCAGCAACCTGGTCGCCGTCGAGCCCGGCGCCATCCGCGAAGAAACCCCGCCCGGCTCGGTGATCCAGTACAGCGACTACGAACTCGACACCCGCAGCCCGTTCGCGGGCGGCGTGGCATGGATCGAGGGCGAGTACATGCCCGCCGAGGAGGCCAAGATCTCGATCTTCGACACGGGGTTCGGCCATTCCGATCTGACCTACACCGTCGCTCACGTGTGGCACGGCAACATCTTCCGGCTCGGCGATCACCTTGACCGGTTGCTCGACGGCGCCAGCAAGCTGCGCCTCGACGTGGGCATGTCCTGGGACGAACTGGCCGACATCACGAGGAAGTGCGTGTCGATGTCACAGCTGCGCGAGTCGTTCGTCAACCTCACGGTGACCCGCGGATACGGAAAGCGCAAGGGCGAGAAGGATCTTTCCAAGCTCACCCATCAGGTCTACATCTACGCCATCCCCTACCTGTGGGCCTTCCCGCCCGCCGAGCAGATCTTCGGCACCACCGCGATCGTGCCGCGGCACGTCCGGCGCGCCGGACGCAACACCGTCGACCCGACCATCAAGAACTACCAATGGGGCGACCTGACCGCTGCCAGCTTCGAAGCCAAGGACCGCGGCGCACGGACGGCCATCCTGCTCGACTCCGACAGCTGCGTCGCCGAGGGCCCCGGCTTCAACGTGGTCGTCGTCAAGGACGGCAAGCTTGCCTCGCCGTCACGCAACGCGCTGCCCGGCATCACCCGCAAGACGGTGTTCGAACTCGCCGACGCGATGGGCGTCGAAGCCACCCTGCGCGACGTCACCAGCCACGAGCTCTACGAGGCCGACGAGCTGATGGCCGTCACGACCGCGGGCGGCGTCACGCCGATCAACACCCTCGACGAGGAGAAGATCGGCAGGGGGAGCCCGGCCCGCTCACGGTTGCCATCCGCGACCGCTTCTGGGCGCTCATGGACGAGCCAGGACCGCTCATCGAGGCCATCGACTACTGACACCAGCTCTTCGACAAGGCCTACACTGGGCAATTGAAATAGCACCGATTCGACTTGTGCGTATCATTGTTATCACTGCATACGCAGGTGGTGGCAGGCACCACCGCACGAGAAGGAGAGACCGGCCATGTCGAGAACGTGGTGGTAGTGGATTCCGTGCTCGCCGTCGTCAATGCCACCCACCCCCGCGGCGGCTGGCCGTCGGGGAAGCTGCCGTGAAGTTGATCCGCGATGCGCTGCAGACCTCGGTCAAGGAGATGGCCGAGTGGGGACCGAGCGGCGGGTTGTCCTTCTAGTATCCGAAATGTGTTGCCTCGTATTCAATTGGACCAGAAACATTGTCGACGAATGGCCCATGCACGAGTGGAACGCCGAACCTAACGTAGTAATCATGACGACGAACAATGCAGTGGACGACAAGAAACGCCTACAGGAACACACTCCGCGCCTCGACTGGATGACGGTCGCCCCCGATGTCTTCATGGCCATGGTCCGACTCGATACGGCCACGGGTCAGGGTGTCGAGTCGGAGTTGCTCCATCTGGTGAAGATTCGCTCGTCGCAGATCAACTGCTGCGCATACTGCATCGACATGCACACCAAGGACGCGCTGGCGGCGGGCGAGTCGGTGGAGAGGATCGTCCAGCTCGGCGCCTGGCGGGAGTCGAAGCACTTCTACACGGCGAAGGAGATCGCCGCGATCGAACTCACGGAGGCGGTCACCGTGCTCACCGACGGATTCGTCTCGGACGAAGTGTATGCGCGGGCCGCCAACGAGTTTACCGAGACCGAACTTGTCCATCTCATCGGTGCCATCACGATGATCAACGCGTGGAACCGATTTGGGGTATCCACCCGCATGGTCCCCGGTCACTACACTCCGGCCTCCTGACGGATGTCCGCCGCTACCTTCCGGGCCCTGCACCACGACCGCACTCCCGGTGACCCACTCGTCCTGCCCGGACCATGGGACGCAGCCAGCGCGCAGGCGCTCGCCGACGCCGGATACCCCGCGCTGGCCACTCCTAGCATGGGAGTTGCCGCCTCGCTCGGCTACCGGGACGGCGCGACCCCTCCCGACGAGATGTTCAGCGCGGTGGCGAGGATCGTCCGCGCCGTCTCAGTGCCCGTGTCGGCTGACATCGAGGACGGCTACGGCCTCCATCCCCGTGAGCTCGTCGAGCGACTCGTGGAGACGGGCGCGGTCGGCTGCAACCTAGAGGACTCCGATCACGGCACGCTCAAAGACCCTCGGCAGCATGCTGATTGGCTTAGCGAGGTGCGGGAGGAGTCGGGCGATGCGCTGTTCATCAACGCGCGCGTCGATACCTTTCTGTTCGGCAGCGGTGACCCGGTCGACGCCGTGGAACGTGCCCGCCTCTACGTAGCCGCCGGTGCCGACTGCATCTATCCCTTGATGGCGCCACCCGAGGTGTTCCCCGCGCTGCGGGAGAGTATCGACGGCCCCATGAACATGGCGGCAAAGGCGTCCAAGGAATCCGTGGCCGAACTCGCACGTCTCGGAGTCACGCGCATCACCTTCGGTCCTGAATTACAGCGGGAATCGACATGGGCACTTGGGGCGCTTGCCGCACAAATTCGCCTCTGACCATCCCCGGATCCGTATTCCATCGTGGCACTGAATTCTCCGTGCCCGCGTGCAAGACAGTAATTGGAGATAGTGATGACACATCGGGCGTTGGCGTTGCGGGCATGACCACTGACCAAACCTCGGCAAGGACGATACGCAAGCTGGAAGGCCAAATGATCCCGGACCCTTGGGAATCGGCGGATCGGTGCTCGGACGATCGATCCACGCTGGTTGCGCGGGCGGAGGGCCTACGGCCACTCCTGGCGGACAACGCCAAGCAGGGGGCCGACGACCGACGGATCCACGAGGCGAGCATCGCCGCACTCAGGGAGGCCGGCCTGTTCAAGGTGATGCTGCCAAGGCGTTACGGCGGATACGAGGCGGGCATCCGGACGAGTCTCGAGGTGATGACGGCCATCGCGCAAGGCGATGGTGCGACGGCGTGGGTGGCATCGCTGGCCAACCACTCGGCCTGGGACATCGGGTTGTGCTCGACACGTGTGCAGGACGAAGTGTTCGGCGCCAACGCCGACACCCTGGTGTGTGGCTCACTCGCGCCCGCCGGTACAGCCGTCGCAGTCGATGGCGGTGTGCGGCTCTCCGGCCGCTGGGGCTACGTCTCGGGTTCGCTGCACGCGCAGTGGGCTGTGCTCGGGTTCAACGTCGTCGACGAGACCGGGGCCGTCATCGAAGCGGCGATCGCTCCCGTGCCCGCAGCGGACTACACGGTGCGCGACACGTGGTTCACCGCCGGAATGAGAGGGTCGGGAAGCAACACGCTCACGGCGGAGGAGGTGTTCGTCCCGGAGCATCGCGTCGTGCAGCGGGCCCGTCTGACCACTGGCGACTATCCGACCGAGCACGAGGACGAGGTCACCTACCGCAGCGCCTGGTACACGACGCACACGCTGGGTCTCGTCGGCCCGCTCCTCGGACTCGGATGGGCTGCGCTGGAACATGTGCGGGACGCGGCAGGCACGAAGCGGATTGCCGGCACCGTGTACAGCCGGCAGGCCGATTCCTCCAGCCTCCAGATGCAGCTTGGCGACGCCGCGCTCCTGATCGACTCCGCACACATGCATGCGCGCCGCGCGGCCGACGACCTTGACGACCATGCCGCCCGAGGCGAGCAGCCGTCCTTCCCCGTGCGGGCCCGTGCGCGCGCGGACGCCAGCCGTGCTGCGGGACAGGTGGTAGAGGCGATCAACGTCTTGCTCAACGTGCACGGTTCTGCGGGCTTGGTCGACGCCAGTCCGCTGCAACGAATCTGGCAGGACGCCAGCGTCGCCGCACGGCATGTCTCGCTGATACCGGGCATCAGCTATGAGGTCTACGGCAAGGCACTCCTTGGTCTTCCCAACGATGTCGTGCTGACCCTGTAGTGGCCCGCCCTGGAATGACCCCGTCCGGCGATCCACCCGCCGGTATCAGCACCCGGCTCGCCATCCTGCTGGCCATCGCCTCGGGGGTCGCGGTCGCGAACATCTACTACGCGCAGCCATTGCTGGACCAGATCGGCCGCGATCTCGGAGTCGGGCCGGCAGGACTCGGGCTGGTCACGACCGTCACCCAGGCCGGTTACTTCCTTGGCCTGATCCTGATCGTGCCACTCGGTGATCTGGTCAACCGGCGGCTCCTCATCGTCGCGGGGTGCGTGATCGCCGCGGCTGCCCTGGTCGCCGTCGCCGTTTCACCTGGCCCGCAAATGTTCCTTCTCGCCAGCGGCGTCGTCGGAGTGGCATCCGTCGTGCAGCAGGTCATCAACGCCTATGCAGCCGCGTTGAGCAGCCCCGAGATGCGCGGCCGCATCCTCGGAATCGTGACCAGTGGCGTCGTCTTCGGTGTCTTGTTGGCACGGACGGTCTCCGGAGTCCTCGCCGACGTCCTCGACTGGCGTTCGGTCTACGTGTTCTCGGCGATCCTGATGCTCGGGCTCGCGCTCGTGCTGGCCCGCAAGCTGCCCCCGGAGAACACCAGGAGCGCCGTTCCCTACCGCCGCCTCGTCACATCGGTTGTCACGCTGACGCTTCACGAGCGCGTGTTCCGCGTTCGCGCGCTGATCACCTTGTTGATCTTCGCCGGTTTCGGCGCACTCTGGGGCTCGATGGCACTACCGCTGACGACCGCGCCATGGCACCTGTCCACGACCGAGGTGGGCCTGTTCGGTCTCGTCGGCGCCGCCGGCGCCGTCGGCGCCGCGCGCGCAGGCGCCTTGGCCGACCGAGGCCGGGCGCAGTGGGTCACGGGAATCACCCTCGTTCTGTTCGCCATCTCGTGGGCTCCGATTGCGTGGCTGCCGAATTCACTGATCGTGCTGATCATCGGGATCGTCATCCTCAACCTGGCGGGCCAGGCCATCAGCGTGACCAACCAGCTTCTGATCGTCGAGATCGATCCAACCGCCAGCAGCCAGCTCATCGGCGGCAACACGGTCTACTTCGCCATCGGCACGGGGGGTGGCGCGATCGCCGCAACCACCGTCTACAGCGCATGGGGCTGGAGCGCCGTCTGCCTCCTCGGGGCAGGCCTCAGCGCACTGGCGTTGCTCATCTGGGCCTGTGACAGGATTTTCGCCATCGCGCGCCCAACCACGGCGGTCGACATCACGGCGTGAGCGCAGGGTCACCAAGAGGACGGGTGAATGTGTGATGCGCACCATATCGGTGGTATCTACAAATTGATAGCGTTGCTAACGCCATTCGGCATTTGGATCGACAGTTCAAAATCGAGAGGTCAACGTGCGCAATCCCATAACGCGAAGCGCAGTCTTGCTGAGTTCGGCCACGGTGCTGGTGTTGGGGATGGCGGCCTGCCATCAGTCCCAGGCGGCGGCCCCCGATCTCAAGATCGTCGGGCTGACCCAGATCGACGAGAACGGCACCCAAGTCCAAGCACCGGCCGGCACCACGCCTGCAGACCCGGCCGGCGGTTCGGCGCCATGCCCGCCGGTGTCCATCGCGATGATGCTCCCGCTCACCGGACCCGACGCCGCCTTTGGTGCCAACATCAAGGACGGTGTGCAGCTCGCCGTCGACAAGCACAATGAGGCCGACTCCGGCTGCCAGGTGCAGCTGAAGCCGTTCAACTCCGAGGGCGACCCACAGAAGGCCACCGCGATCGCTCCGCAAATCGTCGACGACGCGTCCATCATCGGCCTGATCGGTCCGGGCAATTCGGGTGAAGTCAGTGCCACGGGCGCGGTATTCGACCAGGCCGGCCTGTTGACGGCCACCCCGTCCGCCACCAACGTCACGTTGGCGGGCAACGGCTGGAAGACGTTCATCCGGGGTCTGGCCAACGACGGCGTACAGGGTCCGGCGGTGGCCAACTACCTGAAGAACACCCTGCACAGCAAGAAGGTGTGCGTCGTCGACGACAGCTCCGACTACGGCCTCGGCCTGGCCAAGGCGGTGCGGCAAACCCTCGGGCCGGTCGCCGACTCGACGTGTGACGTCGAGGTGAAGAGGGGCGACAAGGACTTCTCGGCTGCGGCGACTCAGCTCAAGAGCGCCAACCCGGATGCCATCTTCTACGGCGGCTACTACGCCGAAGCGGCAACGCTGATCCAACAACTGCGCGACCACGGTGTCACCGCAACCTTCGCCTCAGGAGATGCCAGCAACGACCCGGAGTTCTTCAAGCAGGCAGGCGAGTCGGCGAAGGGCGCCCTGCTGTCGTGCCCGTGCGCCCCCGCGTCCGGAGACTTCGCCGACCAGTACACGAAGAAGTTCGGCCAGGAACCGGGTACCTACAGTGCCGAAGCCTATGACCTGGGCACCATCATGCTCAAGGGCATCGACACCGGCCACGTCACCCGGCCCGCCCTACTTGACTTCGTTCGCACGTACAACGGACAGGGCATGGCACGCCACTATCAGTGGACGCCAACCGGCGAGCTCACCAGCACGCTGATCTGGTTGTACAAGGTCCAGTAGTCCCTCTTCGACACCCGCACTCAGGTTCAATGTGCGGCTCCGGCGTTCGATGTCGCCGCCGGGGCGGCTCCGGCGTTCACATGTCGCCGGGCCCGCTCCCGCCGCCGGCCGAGATCATCGGTTGCCACGCGACGAGCGCCGACCGCGCGATGGCCTCGAGGGTGGCCCGATCCACCCCGTCGCGCGCCTGGATGGACATGCCCTGCTGCACGGTGACGTAAAACCGCGCGACGGCCAGAACGTCTGCGGTGGAAGGAATTTCACCGGACGCGACACCCTGTGACAGCCGCGCCGCCAACAGCTCGATGCTCAGTGCGCGCTTGGCCACCAGATCCGCGCGGAGCGCCTCCGTCGCGCCATTCTCGTGCAACGCCGAGAGAACCACGAGGCATCCGCTGGGGCAATCGCCACGGGTGAACGTGCGGGCGGTGGTCATCAGGTAGCCCTCGACGGCGCGATAGGCGGTATCGGCGCCGGTGACCGCCTCCCATATCTCGGCTCCTGCGGTCTGCGCGTAGTGCTCCACCGACTCACGGAAGAGGTCCTCCTTCGCCCCGAACGCGGCGTAGAGGCTGGTCGACCCGATCCCCATGACGGAAGTGAGGTCCGCCATCGAGGTGCCCTCGAAACCCTTCTCCCAGAACAGCTTCATGGCTCGCCCGAGTGCGACGGTCCTGTCGAACTCCCTCGGCCGTCCACGTGCCGCCATCGCGCTCGCCCCTTCCCGGTATTTCTGAGTTGAATACTACAGATATGGTTTGACAGCGGTCATTCGCACCTCCTATATTTGCAACGATCACTACATAAATGAAGGATGTGCATGACGACACTCAACGGGAAGAAGGCGTTCGTGACCGGCGCCAGCCGAGGCATCGGCGCCGCGATCGCGCGCCGGCTGGCAGGCGACGGCGCGGCCGTGGCCGTCGGATACGAACGATCGGCCGACGGCGCACACGCGGTCGTGGCCGCCATCACGTCCGTCGGTGGCCACGCCGTCGCGGTGCAGATGTCCGCGGACGACCCCGCGTCGATCAGGCGGGCCGTCGACGAGGCCGCCGAAGGGCTCGGGGGGCTGGACATCCTGGTCAACAACGCAGGCATCAGCCGCGTCGGCTCCATCGAGGAGATGACGCTCGAAGACATCGACGCGGTCCTCGACGTGAATGTCCGCGCCGTGATCTTGGCGTCGCAGGCGGCGCTCGCACACCTCGCCGACGGCGGGCGCATCATCTCGATCGGCAGCAACCTGGCGACCAGCGTGCCCAGTGCTGGGGTGAGCGTCTACGCGGCCAGCAAGTCGGCGCTGATCGGTTGGACCCAGGGCCTGGCCCGCGATCTTGGCCAACGCGGAATCACGGTCAACGTCGTGCATCCGGGCTCAACCGATACCGACATGAACCCGGCCGACGGCGCACAGGCCGCGGCGCAGCTTGCGCGGATGGCGATCCCGCAGTACGGCCGACCCGATGACGTGGCGGCGCTCGTCGCATTCGTGGCGGGGCCGGAGGCTCGGTCGATCAATGGGTCCGGACTGCTCGTCGACGGCGGAGCCAACGCCTGACTCCCGTGGTCAGGGCAAGATCGAGTCGACGTACCCACCGTCGACGCGGACCGCAGCACCCGTGGTCGCGGACGCCAGCGGCGAGCTGAGATAGGTGACCATCGCGGCGATCTCGTCGGGTTCGATCAGGCGGTGCAAGAGTGACTGCGGCCGGTGCTTGCGCATGAACTCGCGCTGCGCAGCATCCCACGACAGCGACTTGTCGACCAGTTCGTAGACGAAGTCCTCGACACCTGCGGTGTGAGTGGGTCCGGCGATCACCGAGTTCACCGTGACGCCGGACCCCGCTGCATCCTTGGCGAAGCCGCGCGACACTGCCGAGCAGCGCCGTCTTGGACACGCCGTAGTGGATCATCTCCTCCGGAATCACGATCGCCGAGTCGCTGGCGATCTGAATGACCCGGCCCCAGTGTCGGCCGATCATGCCAGGCAGATACGTGCGGATGAGCCGCACCGCGGCAAGCACATTGACGTCGAAGTAGGTGCGCCACTGCGCATCGGTGATCTCGCGGGCCGGAACCGCACCGAAGATCCCGAGATTGTTGATCAGCACGTCGACGTCGGGCAGCTCGTTCAGCAGCTCGGCGACGCCGGACTCGGTGGTGACGTCGGCGGCGATGCCGATCACCTCGGCTTCTTCCTCCTTTAACTCGGCCTTCAACTCGGCGACGGCGGCGGCGACCCGGTCGACGGAGCGGCCGTTCACCGCGACGCGCGCGCCGCTGCTGGCCAGGCCCTTCGCGATGGCGTATCCGATGCCCTGCGTGGAGCCGGTGACGAGCGCGGTCTTTCCAGTCAGGTCGATGTTCACGCCGCAGTAGTACCACCGCGACGCGCGGGCTATTCCTCGGAGCCGGCCGCGCCCACCCGCCAGCCGTCGTGACGCGCCGTTCTCACATGAAATTGCCAGGAGACTATGGCACCGTTCTCCGCGGGGCAGTTGCGTCTGCGTGACGATGCGCGGGCTACGCCGGAGGATGTGAGAAACCCATCCGATGGGCCTGACCCCGAAAGGTACACGGGGCCATGCTGTTAACACGGCGCCCCATTTCAATGATGGGAGATCCAGTGCGCCGGTTGTTCATCACGGCAGTCATGGCGGTCCTGCTGCCGGCATTCGTCGGAGTCGTCGGCGGCTCAGCCACCGCGCAGGCCTTCTCTCGACCGGGCCTGCCGGTCGAGTATCTGATGGTGCCCTCGGCGGGCATGGGCCACGACATCAAGGTGCAGTTCCAGGGCGGCGGCCCGAACTCTCCTGCGGTCTACATGCTGGACGGCCTGCGCGCGCAGGATGACTTCAACGGCTGGGACATCAACACCCAGGCCTTCGAGTGGTACTACAACTCGGGCCTTTCGGTGGTCATGCCCGTCGGTGGGCAGTCCAGCTTCTACAGCGACTGGTACAAGCCGGCATGCGGCAAGGCCGGTTGCACCACCTACAAGTGGGAGACCTTCCTCACCCAGGAACTGCCTGCATGGCTACAGGCCAACCGCGACGTCAAACCCACCGGAAGCGCCGCGGTCGGGTTGTCGATGGCCGGTTCGGCAGCACTGACGTTCGCCATCTACCACCCCGAGCAGTTCCCCTATGCGGCATCGCTATCCGGCTTCCTCAACCTGTCCGAGGGGTCATGGCCGTTCCTGGTCAACGTCTCGATGGGTGATGCGGGCGGCTACAAAGCGAACGACATGTGGGGCCCAACCGAAGACCCGAATAGCGCATGGAAGCGCAACGACCCGATGGTCAACATCGCGAAGTTGGTCGCCAACGGCACCCGCATCTGGGTCTACTGCGGAAACGGCACCCCGAGCGACCTCGGCGGGGACAACCTGCCCGCGAAGTTCCTCGAAGGCCTGACCATCCGCACCAACCGGACGTTCCAGGACAACTACATTGCCGCAGGTGGCAAGAACGGTGTGTTCAACTTCCCGGACAACGGCACGCACGACTGGGGCTACTGGGGATCGCAGCTCCAAGCGATGAAGCCCGACATCCAGCGGGTGCTTGGCGCAACCCCGCAGGCGTGAGTTAGTTCTGCGCGAGATCGGCGCGGCTAGCGCACAGCTAGTCCGTGTCGATCTCGCGCAGTTCCCGCTTGAGGATCTTGCCGGTCGGATTGCGCGGCAGTTCGTCGAGGAAGATCACCTCGCGCGGCACCTTGTAGCGCGCCAGGTGATCCCGTACGTACGCCTTGATGGCATCCTCGTCGACGCTCGCCCCGTCGGCCTTCACGACGAAGGCCCGTAGCCGGTGCCCCCAGTCCTTGTCCTCGACGCCGAGTGCGGTGGCCTCGATGACCTCGGGGTGCCCACTGATCAGATCCTCGACCTCGGCGGGGAACACGTTCTCGCCGCCGGAGACGATCATCTCGTCGTCGCGCCCGCTGACGTAGAGCAACCCGTGCTCGTCGAAGTAGCCGACGTCACCGGACGACATCAGCCCGTCGATGATCTGCTTGTGGCCGCCACCCGTGTAGCCCTCGAACGGGAAGGTGTTGCCGACGAAGATCCGACCCACCTCGCCTTGCGGCACCTCCTTGCCGTTGTCGTCGAACAGTTTGATCTTCACGCCCTTGACCACCGGCCCCACCGTGGCCGGGTTGATCGACAGGTCCCTCGGCCGGGCGATGGTGGCGAAGGCGATCTCCGTGGACCCGTAGAGGTTGTAGACCACGGGCCCGAGATCCTTGAGCGCCCTGGTGGCAAGTTCCGCTCCGAGTTGCGAGCCGGAGACGAACACGATCTTCAGGCTCGACAGATTCGGCTTGCGGTCCATGCCGTCGAGCGTGTCCAGGATTCGCGACAGCATGACGGGAACCACGACCACGGCCGTCACCCCGTGCTTCTCGATGTCGGCGAGCACGTTTGCCGGCTTGAACTTGCGCCGCAAGACGAGCGTTGAACCGAGCATCATCGCGATGGTCGCGTGCAGGAAGCCCAGCGCATGGAACATCGGCGCGGGCAGTGACGTCACCTCGCCCGACTTGAACGGGACATGCGACAGCACGCCGCCGATGGGGGCCAACGACGGTGGGCTGCTTCGGTTGGCGCCCTTCGGAGTTCCCGTGGTCCCGCTCGTCAGGATGATGATCTTGGAGTGCTGTGTCGACTTCGGCGGCGGGTTGTTCCTGGTGCGGGCGATCAGATCGGCCAGCGTCTCGTCGGTGCTCTCGGCCTGGTCGTCGTCGGAGGCGGAGGCCGACGCATCCACTTTGTCCGGGTTCGTCGCGAGTGCACGCAGCCTTCCGAGCGGCGGGTCGGCCGCCGAGACGGCCTTGGTGTACTCGTCGTCGAAGATGATCAGCTTCGCGCCCTCGCGCTCGGAGACCTCCTTGATCTGGGGCCCGGAGAACTCGCTGTTGAGCAGGATCAGCCGCACGCCCACCTTGGCGGCGCCGTAGAGGGCGATCAAGAACCAGCGGTGGTTGCGGATGAGCAGGGCCACGCCGTCGCCGCTCCGCACACCCAGCGCCAACAGACCGTTGGCGACGGCGTTGGCAGCGTCGTCGAGTTCCTTGAACGTCACCTCGCCCTCGTCATCGATGATCGCGGTGCGGTCGGGAGTGCGGCGCGCATTGAGGGCCGGGATCATGCCGAATTCGCCCCAGCGCCGGATGTCAGCGACCATCGCCGCGACGTTCTGAGGCGGCTCGATCTTGAACGCGCCTGCCTCGAACATCTTGAGCGCGTAGTGCAGTTCGGCCGAACCGCGCTCGGCATACTGCTGGATCCTGGCGACCGCCTGCAACGGAAGCTCGGTTAGCTTTGGCATGGCCACCACACTATGTGACAGGCGTCGCAGCCGGACCAGGAAGGCCAGGACAACTAGCATTGCTGCATGGCGCCACCGCTGTCCCTGGACGTGGGCGGACGCATGCTGGCCATCACCCATCCTGACAAGGTCGTCTTCCCCGACGCCGGCGTGACCAAGCTGGATCTGGTCGAGTACTACCTCGCCGTTGCCGACGGCGCGCTGCGCGGTGTCGCGGGCCGTCCGATGATCCTCAAGCGCTTCGTCAAGGGCATCTCACAGGAGGCGGTGTTCCAGAAGCGGGCACCGGAGAAGCGGCCCGACTGGATCGACGTCGCCGAGCTGAAGTATGCATCCGGCACCTCGGCGAAGGAGGCGGTCATCCACGACGCCGCAGGCCTCGCATGGGCGGTCAACCTTGGCTGCGTCGACCTCAACCCGCATCCCGTGCAGGCCGACGATCTGGATCACCCCGACGAGCTGCGCGTCGACCTCGATCCCATGCCCGGCGTCGCGTGGCAGCAGATCATCGACGTCGCCTTGGTGGCAAGGGAAGTGCTGGAGGACCACGGCCTGACCGCCTGGCCGAAGACCTCGGGATCCAAGGGCTTCCACGTCTACGCCCGCATCGAGCCGCACTGGCCGTACAGGCAAGTGCGGCTGGCGGCCGAAACCATCGCGCGCGAGGTCGAACTCCGCGCGCCCGATCTCGCGACGAGTCGGTGGTGGAAGGAGGAGCGCGGGAAGCGCGTCTTCGTCGACTTCAACCAGAACGCCAAGGACCGCACGGTGGCTTCGGCATATTCGGTGCGCGCCACGCCCGACGCCCGGGTGTCCACTCCCCTGCGTTGGGACGAGGTACCCGAATGCAGGCCCGAGACGTTCACCGTGTCGACCGTGCCCGCGCGGTTCGCCGACCTCGGTGATCCGTGGGAAGGCATGGACGACGCTCCCGGCGGGTTGGACGCGCTGCTCGAGCGGGCCAAGGAGCTCGGCCCCGCAGAGAAGGCCCCGAAGGGCGCGCGGCGCACTGACGGATCCCGAAGCCGGGTTTCTACGATGCCGCTGATCGAGATCGCCAAGACCAAGACCAAGGACGAGGCGCTGGCGGCACTCGACGTCTGGCGCGAGCGCTACCCGGCAGCGGCGGAGAAGTTGGAACCGGTCGACGTCCTGGTCGATGGCATGCGCGGGCCCAGTTCGATCTGGTACCGCATCCGGATCAACCTGCAGCACGTGCCCGAGAACCAGCGGCCGCCTCAGGAGGACCTGATCGCCGACTACAGCCCGTGGGAGAACTACTCGGGCTCGCAGTCGCGCCGTTAGCGACCGAGCGCGGCCACCGCGTCGGGGATCGGCGTGTCCCCGCCGATCAGTTCGAAGGTACGGCCCGTCGTGCCCGGCGCGTCCAACAACGCGACGAGCACGGCCGCAACGTCGGCCCTCGGGATGTTCCCGTACCCCGTGGCGTCGGCCGCCGTGACGCGCCCCGTTCCTGCCTCGTCGGTGAGATGGCCGGGCCGCACGATGGTCGCATCGAGCGCCGTGCGATCCCGAATTGCCTTGTCGGCGGCGCCCTTAGCGCGCAGATACGCCGTGAACACCGGGTCGGCGGCGGCGTCCTCGGGCAGCCGGTCCGCACCCATCGACGAGACGAGCAGGTATCGACTGACCCCGGCGTCGAGCGCGGCATCGGCGAGCAGGATCGCCGCATCGCGGTCGACCGTCTCCTTTCGCTCCGCCCCGCTACCCGGTCCCGCGCCCGCGGCGAAAACGACGGCGTCGGCGCCGCGGAGGTGCTCTGCCACCTCGGCGACCGAGGCGTTCTCCAGGTCAACGACCAAGCCCTCGGCGCCCGCAGCTTCCAGATCACCGACCTGGTCCGGGTTGCGGATCAGGCCCGCTACGGAATCACCGCGCTGAGACAGCAGTCGCTCCAAGATCAGCGCGATCTTGCCGTGTCCGCCCGCTATCACGACGTGCATGTCAAACACCTCCAAGAGTTCAGGCCGCGAAGTCCTGCGAATCGTCGGCGAATGCTGCCTCGGCCGCTACTCCTTGACGCCCAGGTTCTCGAGGGCCTTCTCGGCGCCACGGTTCATCGGAACGGGGTCGGTGTCACGCGCGTTGTCGAGACTGATGCCCTTGGCCGCTCCGACGGCTTGCTCGAGTTGTGGTTTGCGGTCGAACAGCGTCTTGGTGAGCAGACACGCCAGGTTGGCGTCGAGGTCGTCGCGGACCAGCAACATGTTGGCCACCACGATGGTCTTGACGTCGGACGGCAACCCGTAGGTGGCGGCTGGGATCACGCCCTCCTCGTAGGCCGGGCTGACTTCGGTCATCTTGGACAGCTGCGGCGTGATGTCAAGGAACACAACATCGTTGCGCACAGACGTGATCAAATCGGTGATCCCCGGGGTCGGCAGCCCTCCCGACCAGAACAAAGCGTCGATCGAGCCGTCCTTCATGCCGTCCACCGTCTTGGTCAGATCCAGTCGCTGCGCGGCGACGTCGGAACCGGGGTCCAGCCCCGCCGATTCCAATAACCGGTTCGCGATGACTTCGGTGCCCGACCCCGGCGAGCCGGTCGAAACCCGCTTGCCGCGCATGTCGGCGATCGTGTTGATGCCGCTGCCGGTGCGGGCGATTACCTGTGTGTAGTTGGGGTAGATGCGCGAGATGGCTTGCACGGGTTGCTTCTTGCCGTCGAAGCTGCCCTTGCCCTGCACCGCGTCGGCCGCGGTGTCGGCGAGCGAGAAGGCCACCTGATAGGTGCCGCCAACGAGCTGCTGGATGTTCTGTACCGACGCCCCCGTCTCGGCCGCCGTGGCCCTGACCTTGCCGCCGGTGGCGGCTGAGATCTGTTCGGCGTAGGCGTTTCCGAGCGAGAAGTAGACCCCCGTCGCGTTGCCGGTCGCGATGCTCACCCTGGTGTCGGTGTTGACCTCACAGGTGACCTCACCACCCGAGTCGGCGCTCGGCGCATCCTGTCTGCCACCGCAACCGGTGGCGGCGATGCCGGTCAACACCAGCGCCGCCAACACCGTCGTGGTACGTCTCATGTCCGTCTCCTCTTGTCGATGATGGTGAGCGCGACCGCGATGAGCAGACACGCCGATCCCGCCGCGATGGTGACGGGAGCGAGGAACAACAACAGCAGGGCGGCGATCGCCGAAAGCAGACGCGGGATCATGCCCGCCGCCCCGACGCCGAGTATCCAACCGCCTGCGGCGAAGGACAGCGCCACGATGCCCACGCACGCCGCGGCGACGGTCCACAGCACGCCGAGGACGGGACCCCGGCCCAGCAGGTATTCGCCGGGTTCGGTCAGGACGAACGCGATCGGCACCAGGAATGCGGGTGCGGCGTACCGCAGGGTATTCCACATCGTCGGGAGCACGCGCCCACCGGTGACGGCCGACGCTCCGACGGCCGCCAACGCCGTTGGTGGCGTGACCTCGGAGAGCACCGAGTAGTAGAAGACGAACATGGCGGCGGCCGGCGCGGGGACGTCGAGCGCAAGCAGTGCAGGGCCGATGATGACCCATCCGATGACGAACGACGCGGTGACCGGTATCGCCAGCCCTAGCATCGCGAGCGCGACCGCAGCGAAGACCGCCGTCAAGGCAAGCATCAGTGTGCGGTTGTCCGTGATCGCGTCGACACCGCCGACCAAAACGGACGAGAACTGTGCGCCGAGACCGGTTTTGGTCGTCATCGCGGTGATGACGCCTGCGGCGGCGCAGACGGCGACGACCGGCAGCACGCCGCGAACGCCCGCACTGAGCGCGTCGAAGAGTCGTCGCGGTGTCAGCCGGCCACCGCGATCCAGGAACGACAGCAGGAACGCCAATGCCGTCGCATACACGACGGCGCGCGTCGCCGACATCCCGACCGCCAGCAGGACGATGATCGCGATCAAGGAGGAGAAGTGATAACTGAAGCGGACCAACAGCTTCCACGGTGAATCGGCGTCAAGACTGGCCGGGCGCATGCCGAATCGGCGGGCGTCGATCTCGACGGCGAGCAGGATTCCCAGGTAGTACAAGATGGTCGGCACGGTCGCCCAGCCGAGCACGGTGAGATACGAGACCTCGAGGTACTCCGCGACGATGAACGCGGCCGCGCCGAGCGTGGGCGGCGACAGCAAGGCACCGACGCCCGCCGCGGCGAGTACCCCGCCAGCCCGCTCTGGCGTGTAACCGGCTCGCCGCATGATCGGCCAGGTCACCGCCCCGACGCTGACGGCAGTCGCGGTCCCCGAGCCCGAGACCGTGCCGAGCAGGAAGCCCGACGCCACCGCCGTCCTGCCCGCCGCGCTACGCGAGCGGCGGAACGCGGCCACGGAGAGGTCAACGAAGAACCTGGCTCCGCCGGAGAGTTCCAGTACCGCGCCGTAGATGGTGAACAGCACGATGTAGGTCGCCGCAACGTCGAGCGGAGTGCCGAAGAAGCCGCTGCCGGAGTTGTACAGCGCGTCGACGATCTGATCGAAGTCCAGCCCGGCATGCGCGATCGCCCAACTCTGCGGAAGCAGCCCGCCGTAGTAGCCGTACGCGAGGAACGCCGCGCACACGACGGGCAGTGCCCAGCCCGTGGTCCGCCGGCACGCCTCGAGGACGAGGACGAGCAGGAGCGCGCCCATCGCGACGTCCATCGGCTCGAGCAGGCCCTGTCGGTCAAGGAAGGCGTTGTAGCCGCCGCCCCCGGATCCGATGGACAGTGGCAGCACGGGGTAGAGGCAGACCACGAGGGTGATCAGGGCAAGTGCCCAATCGAGTGGGCCCGGCCGATCGACCGGATCGAGGGGACCCAACCCCGACCGATAGATCAGGTACACCAGCGGCAGCGTCCCGGCGAGGAACACGATGAGATAGAACTGGCTGCCCTGCGACAGCGGGCGGAACACCTGCCAGATCGTCAGGACGGCGACGGCGAAGGCGACGCAGGCAACCAGTCGATTGGTCCAGCCGCCGAGTTCGCGGCCGGGCTTCTCCTGATCGTCGACCTGTGGGACCGCGCCCTCGTACCTGGCCGACGGTGATCTTTCCTCAGCGACCGCCGTCGGCGAGTCGCCGGGTTCGGACGGCGATCCCCTCTCCATACGTCGGAAACGTTAGGCCGCGATGCGCACATGCGTGGCGGATTGCGGAGTTTCACACGCGATCGGTGAATCGGTTCGGGCTGCCGTGCGTTCCAACTCGTGGCCATCCAGGCTCCGGCGAGGGAAAGCCCGATGACGCCGACTCCGGATGACGTAATACTCAGCAAGAGCCCGCCTGAACTTCGAGGTCCGAAACGCGAGGAATGGCAACAGATCAGCAGACGCGAATTCGCCCAGCGGTCATCCACAATTACCGGTGGCGCCTCAGCCTTGCCAAGGGTGAACCGCAGTACGACGAACTGGAACGCCGCCTGGCCGCGGAGCCGGTGATCACGGTGCCGACGATCACGGTGTCCAGCGACTTCGACGGGCCAGCCAAGGACGGCACGGGGTACGATCTCGAATCCCGGTGAATGTTGAATCACGTCGTTCCTGTCTCTGGCGGGGTCCGCTAGGGGGCGACGCCGCAGAGCGCGGCCCGCAGTTGCCTGCGCGCCGTGTGCACCCTCGACATCACCGTGCCGGCCGGGATTCCCTCGATCGCGGCGATCTCCTTGTATGCGAACTGGCAGACGTCGGCGTGGTACATGCGTTGCAGTGCTTGCGCTTCCGCGGACGGCAGCCCAACGGACCGCGCGTTCTCAGCGCCCAGTTGGGCGTCGGTGAACGAGTCGGTGAGCGCCTCCTTGGGTCGGCGTTCCGTGCGTCGGTGGGAGCTGATTCAGGTGTTCACCATGATGCGGAACATCCACGCGCGGAGGTTGGATTCCGGATCGAACGACCCGCTCGAAGCGGACACCCCGATCCACCACGAAAGCCCTTGGTCGAGAACCTGTTTGGGTGTGCAGTGCCGGTCGTCATCGTGGCTTCTTCGCTGGGTCCGGTTCGACCTGTCCACCACACCGACGCAGGGTGAACGTGTCCAACGATCGTCTTAGATGGACATCATCTACTCGATAGATGGACGCTGCTTGACGAATCGATCTCTGGCGGCGGGCGTTGACATCACCGAGTCCATTGCCGAGCAAGAGGAGATCCGTGTCGATGCTGCCGCCGCCGTTCGTCGCCGACTCGATGGCGCGCCTGTTCGCCGCGACCACCGATCCGCAGCCGAAGCCTGGCGTTCGCTTTCCCGAGATCGCCGGGCGCACCACCACGATCTCGATACCAACCCGGCACGGCGACACGACGGCCACGGTCTATCACCCCGCACCCAGTGGCCGCAGGCCGGCCGTGTACGTCAACGTTCACGGTGGGGGGTTCGTCATCGGACACCGCGAACAGGACGATCCGTGGTGCCGCTTCCTGGCCGCCCACGCCGACGTCGTGGTGATCAACACCGACTATGTCCTTGCCCCACATCGACGGTTCCCGGCTCCCGCCGAGCAGATCTACGACGTGCTGCAGTGGGCGTCGTCCCCCGATCGCGACTGGGACGGCACCCAGTTGTGCGTTGGCGGGCAGAGCGCGGGCGGAAACCTCGCCGCGGCCGCAGCCCGACTGGCCATGGAGCACGGTGGCGCACGGATCACGCTCCAGGTCCTGCACTACGCCGTGCTCGATCTGGTGACCAAGACCGGGGACAAATTCACGCCCGCGGGACGCGCGGCGGTGTTGCGGCCGTGGAAGTGCGAGGTCTTCGAGACCGCCTACATCCCCGATCCCGCGCGGCGCCGCAACCGGCTGGCCTCCCCAGCGTGGGGGACGAACGGTGACGGCCTCGTCGGCATCGCCCCGGCCCTCATCGTGGCGGCCGGATTCGACCGCCTGCGCGACGAAGCCGCGGTCTATGCCGACAAGCTCGATGCCGTGGGCGCACTGGCCGAATATCACGAAGTGAGCGGAGTCGACCACGGGTACAACCTCAACAGCGACGCCCCGGAAGCCGTAGACGCGACCCGCCGGATGTATGCCCTGATCGCCGACCACGTCGCCCATGCGACCGCGCCAGGCCGGGCGTGATGGCGACCTACGTTCTGGTGGACGGCGCCGGCCACGGCAAGGACGTCGACAAACAGGTGACACACGCCGAATCCACGACGCGGCTCTGGCCACGGCTCGCCAGGCGTACGGGCAACTGTCGTCAGAACCGTTCGGACAGCTGCTGGAACCCCTGCACCTCAAGCGCTTTCACACACTCGACATTCCACGAAGCGTCTTGGTCGCGACCGAGGACACGGTGATGCCGGCTGGCGAAGGACTCGCTGAGCGACACCGCGGACACCTCACGGGGACCGTGGAGTTCGGCTCGCTGGTCACCTTCGGCGTGCTGGACGTCCCCAAGGTGCTCGGCGACTTCCACCGCGCCAACCCCTTCGTACGTCTCAGCCTGCACCTGAGCCAGGTCGGCTCGTCGGCCTACATGACGTCGGTGGCCGACGGGTTGCTGGATCTTGCGTTGGTGTCGGCGCCGACCCGCTTCCCGCCCGGGTGTCGATGGGCGATATCGCTGGCGAGGACTTCGTCGGGTTTCCTCCGGGATTCGGCATTCGGATCCTGGTGGACGATGCCTTCGCCGCGGCGGGCGTCACCCCACGCACCCAGTACGAAGTGCCCGCCGACTACACCGTCGCGGCGGGCTTGATCAGCAACGACCTCGGGACCGCCTTCATGCCGGCCAGCGAGGCGAGCCGCTGCCCGGATCTGACCGCCATCGAACTGGAGACCCCGATCGTCTGGAAGATCTTCCTCGCCCAACCGCGGCCCCGGAACATCAGTCCCGCCGCGGCTCGACTGGCCAGTATGCTGCTCGACGCAGCAGGCGGGTCGGGTGAACCATCCTGACGACGTACGCGTGCTACGGGTAGCGCCCACGACCGTGGCGGCTCGAGTAGGTGACGAGAGAGTGGGTCGACATGGCACCACCGACGACGACCGTCACCGTGGTGGACGCCGGTCCGGGCCGGGTCAGCAGATCCGTCGACGTCGGGGCCGCCGCGGGCGAGCTGTTCGCGATCGTGGCCGACCCGCGTCGGCACCCCGAGTTGGACGGGTCGGGCACAGTCGTCGCGAACGCCAAGGTGCCTGCCGAGATCGGTGAGGGCAGCCGGTTCTCTACCAAGATGAAGATGTTCGGCCTGCCCTACCGGATCACCAGCACCGTCACCGCCTTCACGCCCGGGGCCGTGATCGAGTGGCGCCATCCGTTCGGGCACCGCTGGCGTTGGGAGTTCGAGCAGGTCGGTCCGCGCCGTACCCGGGTGATCGAGACATTCGACTATCACGACGCAGGCGCGGTCAAGGATCGGCTCAGGTATTACGAGCGGACGGGTTTCGCGAAGGCGAACTCACGAGGAATCGAAGCGACGCTGACGAAGCTGGGCGAGCGCTTTCCCGTCGAGTGAGTCGAAACGCCGGCACGGCATCGCATTGGCCGCGACCTCGTTACGCGCATCGGCGCACCGTATCGGCGGTCGTTTGGAAGATCGTTGGAGCGGCAGCCACGTCCGACCGGCCCGTCGGCGCGCGCGAGGGGACCTGGAAGATCCTTGACAGACCAGCCCCGCGGACAGCGATTTTGCTGGCGAGCTGCCCCGACTTCTTAGCGAAGTATTAGTGGCTACTCCCCGCTACCTTAAGTTGGCGGATTACCTTCAGGCTTACGTTGCAGCGACACTGCGACGGACCAAAGCTTGCTCAACGCGATCGAAGGGGGGACGCATATGACTGTCACGGCCAGTGGTCCAGAGCCGAATTCGCCCTTCCGCTATGGAAACCCGACGATCGACTGCGACGGCGCCCAACTGCGGGCGCAATGCCGCCAACTCGCGACGGTGGTGTCCATCAGCGGTTGCGTCGACGATGCGAACGTCGAAGGCCTCATCGATCGGGTCGGACACTACGTCTTGACGGAGAAGCCCGTCATCCTGGACCTGAGCGACATCCGCTCGTTCGCTGCACGCGGCGCTGAGCTCCTCGAGTCCATCGACGACCTATGCGACGTTGCCGGGGTCGAATGGTCCTTGGTGGCAAGCCCATCCGTCTTACGCGTGCTACGGCTCCGTGGCGACCAGAGCACCTACCCCACCGCGGACTCCGTGTCCGAGGCGCTGCATCACTTCTCGGACGTCATGTCCGAGCGTCGGCGCCTCCTGCCGCTCCTCGGCAAGTCCGCTTAGCAGACAAGGATCGAAACCACGTGTTGATCGACATCCGCTGGCTCGGGTACCTGCTCCACCGTCGGCCCAAGGCCGTCGAATCGCGCTAGTCGCGCAACCGCATCATCTACTGATTCCACTCCGGCCCGACGACCTGTGACTGGCGTTGGGTGGCGCGCGGGCAAGGGTCGACGCTGACCCCTGCCAGCGGACGTCGCTGCGGTGATCCAACGTCTCCACGCTACGACGCTGGTCAGGGCGTGGACGGTTCTCTCGGTACCCCGATGGCCAGGCTCTGCCATGCGCCTCCGATGATGGGTTGACCGGATACGTCGGTCCCATGGGCCGCCCCGACGAAGGAGTCATGATGCGAGCAACCCTGATGTACGGCGCCGGCGACGTGCGGGTCGAGACGGTGCCCGACGCCAAACTGCAGGAACCGACCGATGCCTTGGTGCGGGTCACGCAGGCGTGCATCTGCGGCAGTGATCTGTGGCCGTACGATTCGATGCCGCGCACCCTGGAAGGCCGACGGATGGGCCACGAGTTCATCGGGGTCATCGAGGACCTCGGCCGCGATGTGAGCGGGTTCACGCGCGGCGACGTGGTCGTCGCCCCGTTCGTGTGGGCCGACAATACCTGCGACTTCTGCGTCGAAGGCCTGCAGACGTCGTGCCGGCACGGCGGCGGGTGGGGCGCCCCTGGAGTGGACGCGGGCCAAGGCGAGGCCGTGCGGGTCCCGCAGGCCCAGGGGACGTTGGTCAAGCTTCCCGTCGGCGAGGACTCCGAGCTGATGCCGTCGCTGCTGACGCTTTCCGACGTGTTCTGCACGGGGCACCACTGCGCAGTCACCGCCGGGGTGACGCCACGCACGACGGTCACCGTGATCGGCGATGGTGCGGTCGGCCTGTCCGCGGTGCTCGCCGCAAAACGCCTCGGCGCCGAGCGCATCATCCTGATGGGCCGCCATCAACCGCGCACCGACCTCGGGCGTTACTTCGGCGCCACCGACGTGGTGGCCGAGCGCGGCGACGAGGGGATCGAACGCGTCCGGGAACTCACCGGTGGTGACGGTACCCACGCGGTGCTCGAATGCGTCGGCACGCTACCTGCGCTCGAGACGGCGACCGGCGTCGTTCGCGACGGCGGAGCCATCAGCCGAGTCGGTGTCCCGCAGTACGCCGACGTGCCGTTCGGGCCCCAGCCGTTCATGCGCAACATCACCCTCACCGGTGGCGTTGCACCGGCTCGCGCCTACATCGATGAGCTGATGCCCGACGTCCTCGACGGCACCGTGGAGCCGGGCCGCGTCTTCGACCGCACCATCGGACTGGATCGGGTCCCCGACGGCTACCGTGCCATGGCCGAGCGCGAGGCGCTCAAGGTGCTGGTTCAGCCCTGACATCCCGACATCCCCGGACGCTCGGCGTGCTGCGAGTACTCAACGAGTCCGCACCCGCATAGCGGTCAATGCGCTTGCGCAACCGGGCCGCCTGATTGGCCACCGCCCAGTTCACGAGCTTGGGCAGCCGCGCGGGAACAGGCGGTACGGCCAGAGCTGCGAGGGCGCCCCGCAGTCCCGACTCAGACACCGTTCGGTAGTGGGTGAAGGTGTCGAAGCCGGCCTTGCCGTGGTAGGCGCCCATGCCGCTGTTCCCCACCCCGCCGAACGGCGCTCCGTCCACGGCGGCGTGAATCATGATGTCGTTGCGGGTGACTCCACCGCTGCGCGTACGGGCGCAATATCGGCGGAAGTCATCCGAGTCCTTGCCCATCCAGTAGGCCGCCAGCGGTGACGGGCCGGCGTTGATGTAGTCGATGACCTCGTCGAGGTCGTCATAGGGCAGCACAGCGAGCACCGGACCGAACACCTCCTCGGTCATCACCCTCATCTCCTGGGTGACCCCGGTCAGAATCGTCGGCGCAATCTTGCGCTCGGCGGCCGACGGCAGGTCCTCGCCCTCCGGTCCCGCTTCAATGACGTTCGCGCCCTTGGCACGCGCATCCTCGATCAGGCCGAGCACGCGATGATAGTTCTTGTCGTCGACGATGCTGGTGTAGTCCGGGTTGCCGACGACGGTCGGGAACGACGTCCGGAACTGTCGCTGCGCGGCGACGACGAACTCATCGCACCGGTGCGCCGGCACGAAGACGTAGTCGGCACACAGGCATACCTGCCCGCCGTTGAGCAGCCGCCCCCGTGCGATTCGGCTGGCGGCAATGGTGATATCGGCATCCCTTCCCACGACCATCGGGTTCTTCCCGCCCAACTCCAATGTCACGGGCACCAGGTGGTCGGCTGCGCTGCGTTGCACGTGTTTGGCGATATCCGGCGATCCGGTGAACAACAGGTGATCCAGCGGCAGGGCACTGAACGCCGAGCCCACGGTGGGGCCGCCGGTGATCACCACCAACTCGTCCGGTGAAAAGTATTGCGGGGCAAGGTTTGCGACGAGCGCGGAGGTCCGTGGCGTGGCCTCGGGCATCTTGATCAGTACCCGGTTGCCCGCCGCGAAGGCAGCGGTGGCCGCCATGACCGCTAGGACGACCGGCCCGTTCCACGGCACGGCAATGCCCACGATGCCCAACGGATGCGCCTGCACGGTGGTCCGAAGGCCCAACGGCCTGCATGCCCTCATCACCGGCCGCGGTTTCATCCACCGGCCCAGGTTGCGGCGGATGTGCGCGAAATCGCTGATCGGGGCCAAGACTTCGATGCAGTTGGTGGTCTGGCTCGAGCGGGTGCCGAAGTCTGCGTTCATCGCTTCGGCGATCGCGTCGACGTTTTCGAACGCCAACGCGGATATCCGGTCCATCCGGTTGCGGCGCAGCGCCAACGACGGTGGTCCGTCCCGAAGGAACGCGGCGCGCTGAATCCGTAGTGCCTCGGAGATCTCGGCGGCGCTGAATTCGCGCATGCCCGAGAAGTCTCGTCCGGGCCGCCCCGCCGATGTCTCCAGAATTTCCACCACGAGCCCACCCCTCCCGATAAGTGCAAGTGTGACACCGTCGGGGCTGCTCACGGAGGATATTGGAGTTCGGCTACGGCAGTGCACAAACCTGGGGGTGCAGCACGATCCTCAAGGAGCAAGCGAAGTACTGCGGGGATCGACGAGGATCTTGGCGTGCGTCTCGGAACCGACCAATTCGTCGAACGCCGCGGCGACGCCGTCCAGTCCAACGGCGCCGGTGACGAGCGGTGTCGCGTCCAGCTTGCCGTCGGCGAGCAGGTGCAAGGCGTCGCGGAATTCCAAAGGGGTGTAACCGAACACGAAGCGCATATCGATCTCCTTGCCGTTGGCCAGCGCCGGGCGCAACTTGTCGTCGCCCATGCATACACCGACCACGACGACACGGGAATTCAAGGGCGCCGCGGCGATGATTCCGTCGATGAGGCCGGGGACACCGACACACTCGAAGACGATCGGCCGCTTCGGGCCCGTGACACCTACGGCATCCGCGGCGCGGTATACGTGCGACCAGCCCGGTACCCGCCGTAGCTTTTCCATCGAACTCATCGCGAGCTCGTACAGCGCTGGGGCGTCGTGGATGACGCCCTTCGTGGATGCGGCGGCATAGGGCGAGTCCACCGCCGGGTCGACGACGAGGTTCGCGCCGCATCGCCCGGCCAGTGCTCGTCGGCCTGCCGAGAAGTCACTGGCCACGATGGTGCGCACCCCGAGCGCCTTCAAATGGCAGATGACGGCGAGCCCGACCGGGCCGCAACCCACCACGATGGCGACGTCCCGCCTGCCGATCTCACTGCGGCGCACGGCGTGCAGCGCGACGGCCATCGGTTCGGTCAGTGCGGCAACGTCAGGGGAAAGGCCGTTGGGGACGATGAAGCTCATCGAGGCCTCCGCCAACACCTGATCGGCGAAGGCTCCCGCGGCCAGCGGCGACAGTCCGGTCAGGTGCACGCCACCACGTGCGCGCAGCAGCGGGAATGAGACGACCGTTTCCCCGACCTTGAACTCCTTGGCGACGCCACGCCCGCGCTCGGCGACCGCGCCGCAGAACTCGTGGCCCATCACCACCGGTGTGTCGCTGCGCATGAAGTCGCGATAGCCGACGTCGGCCATGACGTCATCGAGTTCGTCGGCGTGGTCCTTGGCGTGCAGGTCCGAACCGCAGATGCCGCAGCGTTGCACCTCGAGCACCAATTGCCCTGCGCCAGGGCGCAACGGGGCCACCTCGACGACGTCGAGCTTCCCGCCAAGACATTTCACCGCTCTCATCGCAGACTCCTCCATTGATGGGTCGTCAAAGCAGCATCACACAGCCCCGCCTGCCCCGAGAAAGCGCAACAACGCTTCGTGCCGATTCAGTGCGAACATCTCACTGTTATCATCGGAAACATGGCGCGCGCACCGACAAGTCGTCCTCCACTCACGACGTCGGAGAGGGTGCTGCAGGCTGCCGCCGAACTATTGCGCACCGGCGGTGTCGATGCCGTCTCCACCCGGGCCGTCGCCGCCGCTGCCGACGTCCAGCCGCCGACCATCTACCGGCAGATCGGCGACAAGGAGGACCTGCTCGACGCCGTCGCGCACTACGTCATGCAGAAGTACATGACCACCAAGCGTCAGATGGCGACCGTTTCCGACGACCCGGTGCAGGACGTGCGTGAATTGTGGGATCTCCACGTCGAATTCGGCTTGGGCAATCCAGCCGCCTATGCACTCGCCTACGGCGAACCGAGGGTGGGAAGGGTCGCCACGGCAGCCGTGGAGACCATTACGATCCTGCAGGGCGTGATTGCGCGACTGGGAGATCAGGGCAGGCTCCGCATGAGCGTCGACAGGGCCACCAAACTCGTCCATGCCGGTGGCGTCGGCATCGTGCTCACGCTGCTCTCCGTGGCTCCGGCCGACCGGGACATGGGCTTGTCGGCCATCGTCCGCGAGAACGCGCTGTCGGCGATCTTGAACTCCGGTGAATCGACGCCAACCGCATCCTCGGAGCTACCCGCGCGGGCGGTGGCGTTGGGAGAAGCCCTGCGCGCCACCGACAACAGCCGTCTGACAACCGCCGAACGGGCGTTGCTCATCGAGTGGCTTCGCCGTTTAGCGGATCAACCGTGAGCGCTGCCGACCACGGACCATCAGAGGCGCGCGAAGCAGGGGTCGGTGTCTTCCTTGGGAATCGATGCGTTCTGGGAGGAGAACTTCCCGACCACGCCGGAGGCGGTGACCTCGACGCTGTCGGCGTGGATCCCGAGCGGGTAGTTCTTGTTCAGCTTCGTGGTGAGCTGGTCCAGGGCCGTCTGTACGGTGTCCTTCGTCAGCGGGCCGTCGACCGCGACGACCTGCAGAGCAAGGTTGCCGTCCGTGACGACCGGCTTGGCCGTGACGTTGTTTCCCGCGGCCTGCAGCTCGATCGTGCCCGCAGCAGGATCGGTGCTCACGCCGGTCACGAGGTTGCCAACCACGGGAAGGTTGGCGATCACCGTGTCCTTGATACCGGCGGACCTCCACGAGAGCGTCGCGTTGAGCGATCCGATGGTGCCCTTGGAATCGGCGGTCTCCTGCAACCGCACGTCGTGCAGGGACACCTCGGCCGTCATTCCCTTGGCGTCGCGGACCCGGTTGCCGGCGGTGGTGACCGCGATGTTGGTGTAGTGGCCGGAGATGTGTTGCCACAGGAAGGGCGGGTTGACCCCGAACGAGATCTCTGCGCCATCCTGGACGACGCACTCGGCCACGGCGACCAGGATGTTGTCCGCGCGGTGTCGCGCATAGAGCTCGGCACCCGCCAGTCCGCCTGCCAACAGGGCGAGCACGATGACCGCGATCAGGAAGATCGACAGCGGATCACGCAGGCGAAAGCGGCGTCGTTTCTCCGGTTCGGGCGGCGGGCGGTCGCGGTCCGCCGTAGCCGGCGGACGCAGCGGTGGCGGTGGCGGTGGCAGGAGGCGGAGGCGACGGTGGTGGGCTCGGGGCCGGGAAGCCCGCGGGTGGGTACGACCGCCGGATGCGCTCGGTGGGCGGCACGTCGGCGGGCCGCTTGCGCACCCGCATCTGTTCGGTTGGCGCTTCCCGCCGTGGCGGCCGCGGGATCTGCCGCGTCACGGGGTCGGGCGGATTCTTCCTGCCGCGCCAACCGGGCTGACCGGGGCGTTGCGGCGGTGTCGTCACCTGAGCAATTCTGCCTCATCGGGTGCGCCACCGGGTGAGCGCCGAAATGTGCCGGGCTCAGGCGACCTGCTCCAGCCTGCGCGACGACTGCGTCACGGCGGGCGGGTTGCCGATCACCACGGCGGACGCCGGTCCCGCAGGGGTGTCGATCGTGATCGTCGACCCAGCAACCAGCTCGTCGCCGATGCCGGTACGTCCGGTGAACCACTGGTTCAGCCACGTTGCGCTCAGTTCCTGGACCGCAGGGGGGTTCTGCTTCTGCGGGAAGCCGGCCGCCACATAGGCCACGAACTGGATGAGTGGATTCCCGCCCTGCATCGAATCCATGTGGACGCCGCCGTCCAGCACGACCCCGGCGTACCTGTCCGGACGTGCGGCGGACAGTGCCTCGTTCGCGTTGCTGGGTTCGTTCCAGACGTTTCGGGGCGCGCCGATCTCGCGCACCGGGATGAACCGACCGGTCTTGGCCTCGTAGGCCTTCAACTTCTCCAAAGCACCCGATAGCTGGTCGCCGGTCGGGACGCCGTCGAGCAGGATCACACCCACCAGGTCAGCGGCCGCACCGTTGTCGGCGAGGTAACCGGCGACACTGGAGACCAACGCGCCGCCGAGGGAATGCCCGGCCAAGGCGAACTGGCGCGGCAACGCCGCTTCGGCAGGGTCCAGGTGGTACTGGTCGGCGTATCCCGCCGCCACCGCACTCGCGGTGAGCGCGTCGCGGTCGCCGACGAAAAGGCCCGCGATGGCTGCGTGCATACCGGCTCCACCCAGCCAGAGTGCGCCATCTGCAAGCGGATTCGACGTCAACGTCGGTGCGACGACAACGCTGTTGGTCCGCTCGGCCAGATTCGCCGCCGTGTAGCTGTACATCGGGCCGATGGCGAAGAAGCCGTGCTGGAGCAGGATCAGCCGGGTGGGCGGTTTGTCACCGGCGGGGTAATACCAGTCGGCGGGCACGACCGATCCGCTGCCGATGTCCAGCGTGGAGCTACGCACGGTCACCGTGCTCTCGGGCGGAACCGTCGGTGGCCCGTTGACGAGCCGTTCCGCCGTCGAGAGGACGTCGAAGACGGCGCTCGAGATCAGGCCGACTATCGACGGCTGGGGAGCTGCGGCGGGCTTGGCCGGGGCTGCCACGAACGCCGAGTTCGACCGGAGCGCGGCCGTGGAGCTCACGATGGGAGTGGAATCGGTGGCTTCTACATCGCGCCGAGGCTCGACCGGATCGGCCACCACCGGCGCCGTCACCCGGACAGTGGGTTCGAATCGTTTGACCGCCAAGCGCTTTGGCCCATCCGCGTTGGTACCAGACAGGGATGGGACGGGTTGGTCGGCCGGGGACTCCTTGCCGACGTGCTTGGCTTCGACCGCCGCGGCGGCACCCTCGCTCGTCCGCGTGTCGGCGTCGGCATCTGCTTCGTCGTCCGGACGGGATCGCGACGATGATGCAGGACGACCGTCGGATCGCCCGTCGTCCTTGTCATCCGCTCGCCCCGTGCCGGGCTTCACACCTCGGTTCGGCCCGGTGCCAGAGGGATCCCGCTTGGTGCCGGTGGAGTTCGGTGCCTGCCGCGTGTCGTGCTCGGCAGAACCAGACGACGTCGCACCGGCGGAGCCGGGCCCGGAATCGGTGTCAGCACCCGCAACGGCGGCCCCCACGAGCATTGCCGCCGACATCCCGGCGGTGATCACGCCCGCCCCCAACCACACCGACAACCGTTCCACACTCGCCCCGATTCACGACAACGTCTTTCTGAGTCCGCAACATCATCGTCGGCTCGCCGTCGCTCGTCCCAGGAACTGGCAAATGGCCGCCGACCAGCTACCGAACCAGGCCGTGGCGATCTCTAACTTCGCGGGTGATCGCGGCAACGTCGGATCTGGCCGGCCGCGATCCGAAGTGATGGGAGGATGCGCGACCAAGCCGAGTCAGCTCACCGAACTCGCCGAGTGCCAGCCCGTCCGGGACTGGCCTTGGCGTCACCCGTCACCGCCGCGCGGCGAGACCGCGTGGGCGCACCCGCGTCCTTCGTCGCGGTGATGACGTCGAGCCACTGGAGCATCAGCGACGCCTCGGGAGCGGTCAGCGGAGCAGGCGTCTCCCGGATCAGCGCTGCCATCTGGAGCGCGACGGACCGCAACCTGTCGTTCTGCTCATCCGCAGCACGCGCGACCGGGTCCACGAGCAGGTCGCATACGACGGCATCCCGCACTCGCCGCGAAAGGTCCGGGTCGTCGAAGGCGGCCGGTTGTGACAACAGGCTCATCTCGACCCCCAGGCACGCGGCCATGAAGGCCTGCGCGGCCCGGTCCGGGGTGGTGTTCAGCCTGCCTGCCTCGGCGCAACGGACGAACCTCTTGACCAGCAACTGACGGGCTTCCTCGACCCCGCCGGGCACCTCGGCCAGCGATGGTGCATATGCAATGCGAAACACCGCCGGGTTCTTCAACGCGAACGCGACGTGGTTGTCCCAGGCCGAGTACAGATCGTCGACCGGATCATCCGACACCGGCCGCGCCCGCTTGCGGGCCAGATACCGCTCGAAGACGTTGTCGACGACCGCGGCCAACAAGCCGTTCTTGTCGCCGAACAACCGGTAGAGCACCGGAGCCCCGACACCCACCGCATCACAGACCGCACGAGTCGAGATGTCCCGGTCCGGCGACGCCTGCAACAGAGACTCCGCCGCTTTCAACATCTGGGTCCGGGTATCCATGCGGCAGAGGTTAGCACCGCTACGTATTCCAGTTAGCACTTTGCGGACAAAGTGCACCTCAGAACTGATGGCGTCACTCGGAGGTCGCCAGGTCCTTGTGGTAGATCACGAAGTCGCACGCTGTGGCCAGGAGCGGCGCCAGGTGCGGATAGGACTCCTCGATCGTGCCGGTGCGGGTCACGGCGTACCCGATTCGCCCATACCATCCGGCCAGGAACTCCTTCGCCGGATGCGTCCACGATCGGGGCACCAGCAGTTCCAATTGCATTGTGCCACGGCCTGTCTCGAGGCTAGTGCGCTCGGCGAACTCCACCAGCCGCCGACCGACGCCGATGCCCCGCTGATCAGGGGCCGCGGCAAGCATGCCGAACTCGCTGGTGTCGGCGTCGAGTCGCTGGATCCGTATACAGCCGATGGTCTTGCCATCGACCCGTGCCAGGGTGATCTCGCCGGCGCGGATGAGGCCCGCGACCTCGTCGAGTGTGGTGCGGGCGGCATCGTCCACCCATAAACCCTTCTCAGCCGTCGCATACACCTCGTTGACGAGGCGGGTGATGTCGGCCACTAGGCGCGCGTCGTCGGCGGCCCGCGGCGGCAGCGTCCGGATTTCCACATCATTCATCGCCGCAGTGTGCCACGACGGATCCGGACGAGCCGGAGCCACAGACGATGAAGTCGTATTCCGCCCGCAGCGCCGAGGTGAGGCGAGCCTGGTTCCGGCGCACTCGTGCATCGAACTCCGAACTCGAATCGGAGCCGCTGCCAGCGTCCATGATCATGGTGGTCCTCGATATCAGTGGTTCGTAGACGACGCATCGTTGCTAACAATAATGAATCGTAGATACGCTTTCAACGTATCGTTGATATGCTGAGGCGATGGATACGCGTACCCGCATGCTCGACGCTGCGGAGAGTTTGTTGCGGACGTCACCGGCCCGGGACGTCTCGACTCGCGCGGTCTGTGAGGCGGTGGGCGTGGGGGCTCCCGTGCTCTACCGACTGTTCGGCGACAAGAACGGCTTGTTGGCCGCGGTCGTCGACAATGCATTCGACCGGTACCTGGCGCTGAAGCGGGCCATGCCGTTGTCCGACGATCCGGTCGACGATCTGTACGTAGCCTGGGACAACCACGTTGCGTTCGCGTCGAAGAACCCGGTGGTCTACCGCATCGCGTACGCGCCGTCGTTGTCCGAGGTGCCCGGCGGGGTCGAGGAGGGCCGACGGTTGCTCATCGAGCGGATGGTGCGGTGTGCGGAAGTAGGCAGGCTGAACACCAGCCCGGACCGGGCCGCCCAGGCCATGATGGCCGCCTGCGTGGGAGTCAACCTGTCAGTGCTGTCGCAGCCGGCGACCTACACCGACGCAAAACTGGTCCAACGGGTCGGAGCCGCCGTCATCCGCGGATTGCTCACTGACCCGAGCGCACCCGCCGCGGACCGGCAGACCGACGCGCTGAAGGCCGCGGCGCTTCACTTGGCGGCGCTGATCCGAACCACGCCAACGCCGCTGACGGATGCCGAGTCGACGTTGATGCTCCAATGGTTGGACGTCGTCACCGCTGCCGACCACGTCGGCATCCCGTTGCGTCCAGAGGATACAGAGTTAGTCGGTTGATTCGGAGTCGTCGATGTCGGCAAGGTCACGACACCTGAAACGTATTGCCATTGATCGGATTTCGTCGGATACGACTCAACTCATTCCGCTCGGGACGAGTACTGTCGATATGGCAACAACGTTGCGTCGCTAACACATCGGCAGTTCACTGGGAGAGCACGGATGACGATCAACCCGCAAACAGTCGCCACGGATCTGTCCATCCGCATCGCACCGGACCGTGTGCATCGTGCGGGATCACAGCCGTTCGACGAGTGCACCAGGGTGTGGAATGGCGCCATCAGCCAGCGGCCCGACGTCGTCGTACAGCCCGCATCGGAGGCCGACGTTCAAGCGGTCGTGCGCTATGCCCGCGACATCAGGCTGCCGATCACCGTGCGCGGGGGCGGACACGACTGGGCCGGACGCTCGCTGACTGCGGGCGGCGTGGTGATCGACATGTCGTCGATGCGGGGCGTCGACGTCGACGTCGCCACCTCGACGGCACGGCTGGCCGGGGGCGCCAGAGCCGCGGACGTCGCGGCTGCCGCTGAACCCGCCGGCCTCGCTCCCGCGACGGGAGCCATCGGTGACGTCGGCATGGTCGGCCTGACGCTGTCCGGCGGATACGGCTGGCTCAACGGCATCGCGGGGTTGGCTCTCGACAATCTGATCGAAGCGAAGGTCGTGCTCGCCGATGGTTCTGCGGTCACCGCGAACGCCGAACTCGAACCAGATCTGTTCTGGGCGATCCGCGGCGGCGGCGGCAACTTCGGGGTCGTCACGGAGATGAGGATCAAGCTCCATCCGGTTCCGCTGTGCACGGCGGGTGTGATCGGATTCGGCTGGCAGGAGGCGGCCGAAGTATTGCGCGGGTTCAACGAGCTCACCCCCACCATGCCCGACGAACTCACCGTACCCATCAGTGCCGCAACGGGTCCCGACGGCCGGCCCGCCCTGTTTCTGTGGCCGGCATGGTCGGGCGCTCCGGAGGCGTCGGCCGACTGGCGCGCCAAACTGGCCGGCCTTGGTCAGCCGTTCGTGACGCACGTCGCACCGATGCCCTACCCGGCGGTGCTCGAGTTGATCGCTCCCTACATCGTGTGGGGTCGGCACTACGAGATGCGCACGCGCAATCTGCCTGCATTCACCGATGAAGCGATCGCGGCACTGGTGCGGGCAGGCGACAACCGCACGACGGAGTTCAGCGGGTTCTCCATCCACCACTTCCACGGCGCCGCGACACGGGTACCGCTGGAGCAGAGTGCATTCGGGGTTCGCGAGCCACACTTCATGGTCGAAATCCTCGCCGGATGGGAGCCGGGTACCGACGGCGCCGCGGCCCTCGATTGGGCGGCGGCGGTCTACGACGATCTCGCGGTCCACGCGCTCGATGGCGGGTATCCGAGCCTCATCGGCCCCGAACAGGCGAAGCAGGCCGATGCCGCCTACGGACCGAACGCCGACCGGCTGCGCGCTCTCAAGCAGCGCTACGATCCGGCCGGGATATTCTCGGCGACAACACTTCCCGGTACGGGCGCGCGCTAGGTTCCCGGGGAGCAGCCGCAGGCCACGCCGATCGGGCGCGTTCACCCCACCCGACTCACCCACGATGGTGTGCGGCACGTGCGGCGCCCACCGGGAGCGTGCGAGCAGGCGCTTTGACACGCCTCCGGCATCGCTCCTAGGGTCTAATTGTTTGGTAATTTGCTTTACGTTCGGACTGGCCATGTGATATGAGGTGCAATTTTCGGGGTGATCGGAGATGACGTGACCCGGACCGAGGCGACGACGTCGAAGCCGGGTGATCCCCCGAAGAGCCCATCGTGGTGGCGGACGCTCGGCACCACCGTGCTGCTCCCCAACTTCTTGTACGGCACCGGTCAGGGCTCGCTCATCCCGATCGTGCCGCTGTTCGCCCATCAGCTCGGCGCATCGCTGGCGACCGCGGCGTTGGTCGCCGCGATGCTCCCCGGCGGACAGTGGCTGTCGAACATCCCGGCCGGTTGGCTCGTCGGCCGGATCGGTGAGCGCCGCACGATCTACGTCGGCGCCGCGATCGCCTGTCTCGGCGCCATCGTCTGCTGGTTGTCGATCAGCGTCGTCGTGCTCAGCCTCGGGGTCCTCATGGTCGGCTCGGCGGCGGCGGTGTTCAACCTGGCCCGGCAGTCCTTCGTCACCGTGGCGGTGCCGTTGGCCTACCGCGGCCGCGGAATGTCGCTGCTCGGCGGGGCGAACCGCGGCGGGGTCCTGGTTGGCCCGTTCCTCAGCGCGACGGTGATCAAGCTGACCGGCGACACCGGCGAAGCGTTCGCCGTCGGGGCAGCCGCATCGCTGTCGATCATCGTGCTGATGCCGTTCCTGCCTGCCGAACCGACCTTCTCCGCATCGGCCGAACTGGACCGAATCCCCAAAGGCCCCGGCAATCTGGGCATTTGGGCCACCTTCAAGGCCCGCCATGACGTCCTGCTCCGGGTGGCGACGTCGGTTGGGCTGATCAACTTCATGCGGACGAGCCGCCAGATCATCGTCCCCCTGGTCGGACTGACGATGGGCCTGCACGCGGTCGACATCTCTCTGGTCGTCGGAATCGGTGCCGTCGTCGAGTTCGGCCTCTTCTACCTGGGCGGGCAGATCATGGACCGCTTCGGGCGGCTGTGGACGGCGATTCCCAGCATGGCGATGTTCGCGATCTCCCACGGCGTCCTTGCGGTCGCGCCAGAACTGATTCATCCCTTCGGGTGGTACGTCGGCGCATCGATGCTGATGGCGGTCGGCAACGGCATCACCAGCGGCGTGGTGGCCGCGATGGGCAGTGACCTCGCGGATCAGCGCACACCGGCCGCCTTCCTCAGCGCGTGGCGTTCCATCACCGATCTCGGCCCGGCGGCAGCGCCGTTCGTCATCTCGGGTGTGACCGCCGCGGCATCGCTGGCCGCGGCGTCAGGGGTGATGGGAGGCGTCGCGGTGGTTGGTGCCGTGCTCCTCTTGCGCTACGTCCCGAGGTATCTGCCCAAACGTGCCGGACAGGCGACCTCACCGTAAGTGTCGCTCATGGCGTAACGCCATACCGTGACACCATCCGACCCCGGGATCAGTCTCGTCGTCATACAGCTCATCAACCGTGCACAGCGGAGACGAACATCTCCAGTTCACGTGCGATGTCGGGGCCCGAGGGTTCGATCATGATCTCGGTGGCACCTGCCTGGGCCATTGCGGCCACCGTTTTTCCGACCGTGTCGGCCGATCCGGTCAGGGTGACCGACGGAACCGATGCGTAGAGCCGCCGCCGTGCCAGGCTGCCAGGTCCGCCTCGTTCATCTCGATCATGTGGCCCGATGGACGTGCAGGTATCGCAGGCGTTGAGGAACCTTCTCACCGGCCTTCGCCTTCGTCGAGGACCGCGCCCAGTCACTGAGAACGACCCAGAGCGGCACCGGTCGCCCCGGTCATCGCAACGACCAACCTCATCGTCGGTGGACGATCGCCGCTTGAGCCCGGTATGTCGGGATTCGTCATGTCGGGATTTGTCATGTTGGAAGGATTCGTTCGTCGTCCATCTGCTATGTCTCCTCGGGCTTCAGGGGTGGAGTAGTCATGGCGCACTTGTCATATCGGCCGGACCGTTTCGCAGTAGATCGCCTGGTTCCCGGTCGCCCTGTCGGCCCTCCTGGGTAGAAGCTGCATGGACCCGACCCGCATGCGCGTCCGCAGGTGCCTAGTCATCGTTTCCAGTGCGAATACCTCGCGCAGGTGTCCCCGCCGGATTGGAGGGCTTCCCCACTTTGCGAGCTCGGTTCCAGTACGTGTTCAGCAGTGTCACGACATGGACGATCACACGAGGCCGCCGCGGTAGTTTCCGTGCCGCACGAAGAGTCGCGCCATGGGGCGGGACCTCCGTCGAGACGGATACCGCGAAAGGACGAACAGCATGACCACACTCACGCACAAGCGCGCCAAGGTCAATGGCGTCACGCTCCACTATGCCGTCGTAGGAGCCGGTCCGGTGGTTCTGTGCATGCACGGGTGGCCCCAGAATCATCGCGAGTTCCTGCCGGTCATCAACGGACTTGCCGACCGCTATACGTTCATCGCACCCGACTTGCGCGGGTACGCCGACAGTGAAAAGCCCTCAGACGGATACGACCCTTTGACGATCGCCGCGGACATGCTCGCGCTTCTCGAGGTCGAAGCCGTCGAGAAGTTCCACATCCTCAGCCATGACCTCGGCGGCCCCCCTTCCGTCGCACTCGCCTACCTCGCTGCGGACCGTGCGCTGTCGATCGCCACGATCGAGACACCGTTCTTCGGATTGGACTATCCGGGCTACACCGACCCACAGGTCGCCTACTGGCATCTGGGAATGCACATGCACGTCGACATCACGCAGTTCCTCGTGGAAGGCCGAGAAGAACAGTACCTCCGCCACTTCTTCCGTGACTTCGCGTACAACCCCACCGCGATGCCGGAAAGCGAAGTGCAACAGTACATAACACACATGCGCCAGCCCGGCAGCCTTCGCGGCGGCCTAAACCACTATGGGTCCATTCCACAGATGGCGGCGCAAACCGCAGAGCTGACGAAGACCGCCCTTTCGGTGCCGATGTTGGCGTGGGGTGGACGGGCTTCCTTCGGTGACCATTGCTTTGCCAGCGCGAAGGCGATCGCAGCCTCGGCCGAAGGCGGGGTGATCGAGTCGTGCGGGCACTGGGTCTTCGAAGAGCAGCCAGAGTTCATTCGCCAAGATCTCCTGCGGTTCTGGGGCATTCACTGCTGATACACCCCATACGACGAGCACCGCACCAGCTGCCGCTGGTGCGGTGCTTGCCGTTGTCGCCGTCCGCTCGCCGGATGCGACTTCGCTGACTTGGCCCATTCCCTTGCAGCGAAGATAGTTTCGCCATATCGATCATTTACCTTGGGTGAACGCCATGGCCCGAATGTCTTGACAGGCTCGAGTTTGCGGTTGGTCGTGACCGTTCCGCTTCGGGGCGAGTGCGGCACCGTCAGGACACGAAGGACATTCATCATGTCGATGGGGCCGAGATGGCTGATCACGCACGAGATGAACGGCTGGTCGATGACCTCGCTGGCAGCAGTCGGACTCACGGCGCTATGGATCGTGGCGGCCGCTCCCGCTTCGGCGGCTGCCCGTCATGACGGCGCAGCGGGTGCGGGCGAACACTCATCCGCCGGCGTGGACCGAGTCAAGGAAGCGCCTGCGCCGGACTCGGCGCCACGGACGGAAGCTGCCGCGCCCGAGGCCTCGGCAGCAGGGCACGACAAGTGCAAGCGCCCGAAGGGCAACAGGCGACTCCTGCCGTGGTGCCAAGACCCGGCCGGCGGTTTCATCGGGAGCAGCACGCTTCGGGTGCCAAGTCCCTCCGCAGGCCCAACGAGCATCTGCGACCCCACCAGCTCTGCGCCATTGACCAGATGCGTACCGGTGCCACCGGTGCGTCCCGACCGATCAGCTCTCGCGGCTCGGTGAGGTGGTCATGGCGTGATGACGACGCGCCCGGCCTTGCGCTCGGCGACTGCTTGATACGCCGCCTTGCCATCGGAGAGGGCATAGCTGGCGGTGACCGGCGTCGGTCGCAGAAGGCCCCGTTCGAAGTACTCGCTCAGACGGTCCAGTCGACGGGCTGATCGAACGGCGTCGAACTTGCGACTGTCCGATCCGAGGATCTGAGTTTCGTTGTGGTACAGATCGATCAGGTCGATCTCCACTGTGCGCGAGCCGACGGCACTGATGACGACGAGCCTGCCGCGGTAGGCGAGTGATGCGAGCGCGGCAGACGTGGTCACCCCGCCCACCGCGTCATAGACCACATCGACGCCACGCCCTCGGGTGAGTCCGCGCACCTCGCCCGCAACGTCGGCGTCCTCGCCGATCCGGACGAACGCATCGAGGCTGGCGGCGGCCGGGGCGTCTTCGCCTGGCTCGTGACGGTCGACCCCTATCACCCTCGCGCCGATCAAATGGGCGATCTGCGCCACCGCCCCGCCGACGCTGCCGGACACCCCGAAGACGGCGATCGTGTCCATCCTGTCCAGCCGTGCCGTCTCCACCGCGCCCAGCCACCCGACGACGAAGTTGACCCCGACGACCGAGGCCTCCTCAAAGGTGAGAGGAGCGGGCTTGCGCACCAACGCATCTACTGGCAGTGACATGAACTCCGCATGCGATCCGTCGCGGGTGAACCCAACGTCTCCGCCGGTTCCCCAGATCGGCACCCCTCGCCATTCGGCAGGTCCATCGACGACCACGCCCGCAAAGTCACGGCCGGGGACGCGTGGCAGGACGGTGCCCTGCATCGTGCCCGCAACGTTCTTCACGTCGGAGGGGTTGACCGACGCGGCGTGCACCTTGATCACCGCCTCGGTCGCCGTCGCCACCGGATCGGGTATCCCGGCGACGCTGAGCACGCTGGGGTCACCGAAACGGTCGAAGCGTAGTGCGAGCATTGAAATTCCTTCCAACGGTGTGTATCTGGTGGTGATGCCTTGGTCACGCTCAGAACGACGAGGGGGTCTGGATCAGCTCGACGATCAGCCCGTCCCGATCGCGCAAGTACACGAAGCGGCGCCCGGCGAGTGGCCCCTCGGTCGCCGATTGCGGCGCGCCTGCGAGGGTGAACCCGTGTTGTGCGCACACCTCGGCGGTGGCGTCGAGGTCGTCGACGTTCACCGCGACGTGAAACGATCCGACATCACAGGGTCGGGGGCACACGTGGTCACGGTGGGCCGGGCGCGAATACTGCAGCAGCTCGATGTGGTGGCCGCCGCCGGCAAGTGCGGCGAGGACGAAGTGGGCGTCAGGGACGCCGGTCACCTGTTCGGCGAACTCACCTGACATCTCCATCCGCCGCTCCACCTCGAAACCGAGGACATCCCGCCAGAACGCGATGGATGCCTCGAGGTCACGGACCGTGATGCCGGTGTGCGCAACCGATTTAGACTACGTTCACGACTGTTTCCCCTTCGTGGAACTGCCGACCGTGCACCCACTGTGGCTCGACCTGGTCGGCCGCGACGTCCACCGGCCGACAGCGATGTTCATCACGAGATGGCGGTGGCCGGATGACGCTGGCCGTCGACGACGGCCCGCAGTACCGTCATTCTTGGTGAAACCAATAGACGGCGGCACAGAGGCGGGCCTGCTGGGCCGCCTCGAAGAACGCCGAATGCTCGACGGATTACTGGAGGCGGTCCGGCACGGTCAGAGCCGCGCCCTGGTCGTGCATGGTGAGGCAGGGGTCGGCAAGACGGCGCTGCTGGAGTATCTGGCCGAACGCGGCGTCCGGTTGCCGGATCGCACGCGCCGCCGGAGTCCAGTCGGAGATGGAGCTCGCCTTCGCCGGGTTGCATCAGCTGTGCGCGCCGATCTTGGATCAGCTCGAGCGACTTCCGGTGCCGCAACGCGACGCCATACGAACGGCGTTCGGCATGAGTTCGGGTGCGGCACCCGGACCAGTTCCTGATCGGTCTGGCGGTCCTGAGCCTGCTGTCGGAAGTGGCCGAGGAGGAGTGCCCGCTGCTGTGTCTGGTCGATGACTAGCAATGGGTGGACCGCGCCTCGGCGCAGGTACTCGCGTTCGTCGCCCGACGTCTCGGAGCGGAGTCGGTCGGCATGGTCTTCGGCGTGCGGACCCCCGGTGATGGACCTGACCGGCCTGCCGGAACTCGCAGGTCGCCGGCCTGCCCGTTGCGGACGCCCGCCAGCTGCTGGACTCGGCGCTGCGCGGGCCACTGGACATCCGGGTGCGCGATCAGATCGTGGCCGAGACGCACGGCAACCCGCTGGCGCTGCTTGGAGATTCCACGAGGCCTCACATCGGCGGAGCTGGCCGGCGGATACGGGTATCCCGACGTGGCACGCGTGCCAGCCAGCATGGAGGAAACCTTCCGCATGCGTGTCGAAGCGCTGCCCGAGGCGACCCGGCGATTGCTGTTGCTGGCCGCGGCCGACCCGACCGGCGATCCTGCGCTGGTCTGGCGTGCGGCTGCCCGACTCGGCATCGCCGCCGATGCGGCCATCCCCGCTGCCGAGGCCGGTCTGGCCGAGTTCGGTGCCCGGATTCGATTTCGCCATCCACTGGTGCGCTCGGCGGCCTACCGATCGGCGTCGCCGCAGGCAGAAACGGGAGGCGCACGCGCGCCCTGGCAGAGGCCATCGATCCCGACACCGACGCTGAGCGGCGCGCCTGGCACCGAGCTCACGCGGTACGCGGCCCAGACGAGGACGTCGCGGCCGAGCTGGAACGCTCGGCCGATCAGGCACAGGCGCGCGGCGGGTTGGCCGCTGCTGCAGCCTTTCTCGAGCGCGCGGCCATGCTGACGCTGGACCCCGCGACGCGGGCCACTCGGGCGCTGGCAGCTGCGTCGGCCAAGGCACAGGCGGGCGCGTTGGACGCGGCGCAGGACCTACTGTCGATGGCAGAGACGGGACCGCTCAGTGACTTCCAGCAGGCTCGTGCCGACCTGGTGCGCGCGCAGCTCGCCTTCGTCACCAACCGAAGCAGCGACGCTCCGCCGCTGCTGTTGAAGGCGGCCAGACGCCTGGCGCCGATCGACGCCGACCTGTCCCGATCGACATACCTCGAATCCCTCTCTGCCGCAGTGATCGTCGAAGGACTTGCCGTGGGTGGCGCGGTGGCCGAGGTAGCACGTGCCATGGCGGCGGCACCGACGCCGACGCACGCTCCGAAACCACATGATCTCCTGCTCGAGGGCATGTCGGCGTGGTACAGCGACGGTTACGCGGCGGTCGTGCCCTTCTTTCGCCGCGCACTGGCCGGCTTCGAACGCGGCATGATCGCTCGAGGACGAACTGCGTTGGCTGTGGCTGGCGTGCCTGGCCGCGATCGTCGTGTGGGACGACGAGAGCTGGGACAGGCTCTCCGATCGGCATGTCCGCCTTGCCCGCAGTTCCGGCGCACTCAGTGAGATTCCGCTGGCGTTGACGTCGCGGGCCCTCATGCTGGTGTTCATCGGCGACCTGACCGCCGCTGCGCCTCTGATCGAGGAACTCGACGCCGCGATGCAGGCCACCGGTGTCCGGCTTGCCCCATTCGGCGCCATGGCGCTGACCGCATTCGCGGCGACGAAGCCAGGGCGGAGGCACTCATCGACGCGACGACCCACGAGGCGGCCGCGCGGGGTGAAGGCATCAGCGTGATCGCCTGCTGGGCAAGGGCCGCGATGAACAATGCCATCGGAGACTACCAAAAGGCCATGACGGCGGCCCGGCATGCCACCGATCAGAAGGGCACTCTTGGGCCCGCCGCCCTGGGCCCTGGTCGAGCTGATCGAGGCCGCGGCCCGCAGCGGAGCGACCGACGTGGCCGAGAATGCTCTGCACGACCTGACGGAGCATGGCCGCCGCCAGTGGCAGCAGCTGGGCGCTCGGAGTCGAAGCCCGCTCAAGCGCGCTGTTGAGCGAGGGGGAGGTCGCCGAGCGCTACTATCGACGCGCGATCGAGCACCTCGGCCGCACCCGCGTCCGCGCCGCCCTCGCCCGTGCACACCTGCTCTACGGTGAATGGCTTCGCCGCGAACGCCGTCGTACCGATGCGCGCGAGCAGTTGCGCACGGCTCGCCGAACTGTTCGAGGCGATGGGGATGGCGGGGTTCGCCGACCGAGCGCGGCGCGAGCTGCTCGCCACCGGTGAGACAGCCCGCAAGCGCGTAGTCAGGACGGGTGCCGTCGAACTGACCGCCCAGGAAACCCAGATCGCCCGTCCTGGCCCGTGACGGGCTGTCGAATGCCGAGATCGGCATGCGATTGTTCATCAGCCCGAAGACCGTGCAGTACCACTTGGGCAAGGTCTTCGCGAAGTTCGCGATAACCTCGCGCAGTCAACTCGGCAACGTCCTCCCCTAACCTCGGGCGGGTCGGCGGTTGCCGCGTCAGCCAAGCAGCGGCGTGGGCAAGTCGTCGTGACGTCGACGGCCCGAGGCGACCTGCACCCAAAGCCAATCGTCTTCAAGCGCTTCGGGACGATCGACCCCTTTGCGGCGACCCAGTGCGTCGAGGACGTCGGCAACGCAATCGACTGCCGCATGCGACGGTGTGAACGAACGGTCGAGCGCTTGAGCCAGATCCAGACCATGCACGACGGCTTCGACGACGCGAGTGGCGATGAACTCGTCGATCCGCATCGCCCCGAGCACCGTCGAGCCGACGAACGCCGGATCTACCCGACGCGCCCGCTCCACCGGCCCGGAGAAGTTCGTCATGCAGCCGTCCAGGATCTCAGCGCCCGACTTGCTCGCGGTGACGTCCCTGGCGGTTCGGTACGCCAGCGGCGCAATCAGATTCCTGGGTTGATCGAAGAACGACACCCGGTCGAGTACGGGTTCGAAAGCCGACTCGCCGCACAGCAGGGTGTCGATCATGTTCATCGCGAAGCCGAGATGACCGGCCAATTCCAGGACGGTCCAGTGCGAAACCGGGCCAACGGGAACGAGCAGCGTCGGACTCGACCACTGGCCGGCACTCAACGACCCCAACACCTGTGCCACTGAATCGAGTTCACCAGCAAGCGCAGCCACCGTCTCGAGGTACGCCGTCACGCGAGAAGGCCACGGCGGTATGCCGTCGGTGTCGTGGCGAGGTGTCTGCGCATGACGGTGGCCAGGTGCTGGGAGCTCGCGAACCCACATTGGTGTGCGATGTCGGTGACGCTCAGGTAGGGCTTCGCCAGCAGTTCACACGCCTGCTCGAAGCGGCGACGCATCAACCAGCGGTGTGGTGGCTGACCGGTGCCGTCACGAAACAGATTGGCCAGATGTGTCGTCGAAAGCCCAACCACCGCCGCGAGATCCTGGAGGCCGACGTCTTCGCCGAGATGGGCCTCCAGGTATTCCATTGCCCTGCGCAGTCGCCAATCCCGGTACCCGGGGCCCCTTCTCGACGTCAGCGACGTCACGCCGGAAACGCTGGAGTGCTGGCGCAACAGGTGGATCGCCAGCTCCTGGCCCAGGCAGTCCAGCACCAGACGAGAACATTTATCGGGCACGGACATCTCGTGGACGATCTGTCGGCAGACGGTCTCGACCTGCGGGTCACGTGAACAGATCGGGTCGATCAACGTGACCTCGCCGCGTGCGTCGACGGCGGCGCTCTCGGCGGCGAGCCCCTCGATCAGGGCGTGCGGCATATACACGTGCAGGTAGCTGAACGGCTGCTCCGAGACGAATATGCCGCGCGGCTTCTCCCCCGCGACAACCATGTTCATGTGAAACGGCGGATGCGCGCGGGCCCACTTCTGCCGCCCGTCGCCGAAATACGTGTGGTGGTGATGTCCGGCGATGGGCATCGAAACCACATCGGTGTACTCATCGGCATGGCCCTCCAGGTCGTACACCGTGCCGTGCTGGAACCGCCATATCGCCGCCGATACGGATTCGGCGCGGGATGTGATGTCGTGATCTGGAGCGAATCCCCACCAGCGCGCCACGTTGTCCGGCGTCAAAATCACACCCGTGTTCATTTCCTAAAGCCATCCAGGCGGGCGAGGGGGCACGGCACCACGGTCGGCGTTCGCACCGGCCGCTGCCTAGTCTGCGCGTCCATTTTCACGCTCCTTAATCATTGACCCCGCCCGTCTTCGGCGGTTGCGTGGCAGACAAGCAAAAGAGTGCGGCACCGCGACGGCGTTCGCATCGGCCGGTGCCTAGCCGCCGCGTCCAGCGGGATGGCTAGTCGGCTTCGAGCGCCTTGGACACTGACTGGTCGAGACGGTGTGGGCGTCACCACCGAACGGCCGCAGCCGCTGGTCAGCTGCTCGGAAGGACCTGCTGAAGCTGGCTGCGCGAGCTGATTTCCAGTTTCGTGAACACCTTGCTCAGGTGATGCTGGACGGTCCTGGCACTGATGAAGAGACGCGCACCGATCTCCGGGTTGGTCAAGCCCTCACCGGCCAACCACGCGATCTGGGTCTCCTGCGGCGTCAGCTGTCGGTCGGTCGAGACGGTGGCGCGCTTGCGGGCGGTCTCCCCGGTGGCCAGGAGTTCACGTCGGGCCCGCTCGGCGAAGCCCCGCATTCCCATCACCTCGAACATGTCGTGCGCGGTATGCAACTGCGCCCGTGCTTCGGTGCGGCGGCGTTCTCGGCGCAACCATTCCCCATAGACCAGATGCGCACGGGCGAGTTCCGTGCGCACCCTGGTCCGGCGGAGCTTCGCGATCGCGTCGCGGTACGCCCCGTCTGCCTCGGCTCCCTCGCTGATCAGCGCCCGCGCGCGCGCCTCGACGCCAAGCGCCCAATCCGTGCCGCTGGCACTGGTGTCCACCCGGAGCCTGGCGAAGGCATCCGCGGCCGCCGCCGTCGCACCGCTGCGAACCGCGGCTTCGACGAGCTCTGCTGTGGCCCAGTTCGACACACCGCCGAACTCGGGCTCCTCTGCGGCACGCAGCGCGGCCTGGACGGCGTCACCGTACCGGCCGAGCGCGTTGTTCAACACCGCCTCCTGCCATTGGGCGACCGTCAGCGCAATGCCCTCCCCCCGGGCTTGCGCGTCGTTCGTCGTGGCCTCGGTCAGCTCGGACAGCGCGCGTTCGTCGGCGCGGAAACCAGCGAGGACGATCGCACCGTATGGAGCGAGGCTGGTGCCGATCGCGTCCGTCACCGTATCCATCTCGCGCACGAGGGTTTCCGCGGTGTTCAGTTCGCCGGCGAACACGTGCATGACCGCCCGCGAACTGAGGGCCAGTGGAAGCTCGGTCATGGCGCCGGACGCACGGGCGAGCTCGACGTGGCGCGTCGCGAGCACTTCCCACCCTTCGTCATCCCATATGTGCAGTGCGGCAATGCCAACCTGCCAAAGTGAGCTCAGCTGGTCTTCCGACGACGATTCGCGGCGTGCGGCTTCGACGGCGCGGCGCAGTGTCGGCAGCGCCGCCACGTTGCCATCGAGGAAGAACGCCGCGAGACCTTCTCGCAAGATGTCGGATACCCGCGGATCCGGGACGCGCGGCAGCGCCGCCGCCGCGCGTGCCACCTCGTCGGCTCCGGCCCCAACGCCGAGCCTTCCGGCGAATATCGCGGCTGACAGCGCTTCGAGGTAGGTCGCACGAGATAGCGCAGCGTCGATGGGCCCGAGTCGTCTGGCCGCCGCCAGCAGTAGCGGCGGCGCGTCGCTGCCACGACCGGTGACGTAGGCCAGCTCGGCTCTGACGAGATCGGCGCGAGCGCGCTGGAAATCGCTCAGCGGCTCACCCTCCGCCACGTGAAGCAGAGCGACAGCTGCCTCGAACGCACCCGCTCGCACCTTGGCCGACGCGGCTGCCAGCGCTCGGGTCGCCCGTCGCGTCGGATCCAGTGTCAGCATCGTGGACCGCTCGAGGAACGCAGCCGCAGCGGCCAGGCCACCGCGCGCCTGGGCCCGGTCAGCTGAGCGCTCGAGCTCGTCGGCGACTTCCTCGTCCGGTCCCTGCGCTGCCTGCGCTCGATGCCACGCCCGGCGGTCGGGGTCGCTCTCCTGGTCGGTCACCTCCGCCAATGCCCGATGTACCAGCTGCCTCTCCTGCAGACGCGCGGAACGGTAGGTCGCCGACCGTGCGAGCGGATGCCTGAAACGCACCCGGGCGCCGAAGTCCGCCAGTCCGTCGGCGGTTGCGGGTGCGGCCGCGTCCTTGCCTATTCCGAGCTGGGCGGCCGCGCGCCACACCAGCGCCGAATCGCCGGTCGGTTCGGCCGCTGCAATCAGCAGGAGTTGTCTGGTCTGCTCGGGCAACGCAGCCAGGCGGCGTTGGAAGCTCTCCTCGATGCGCCCCGAGAGCCTCGGTGCACTCGGCATCCCGAATCCGCCTGCCAGATCCTCGTCGGTCAGATCCCGCGGAAGTTCCATCAGCGCGAGCGGGTTTCCCCCGGTCTCGGCGATGATCTGGTCGCGGATCCGCTCGTCGAGCGGGGCGGTCCACGCCTGGTCGAGTAGCGCCCGGGCATCTGCTTCGGGCAAACCCCCGACCTCCAGGGTCGGCAACCCGTCCATTTCAGGGTCGGGGGTGCGCGTTGCCATGACCAGCGCGACCGGGTCGGCGATCAGTCGCCTCGAGAGAAATGCCAACACCTGCGCGGTGGCACGGTCGAGCCATTGCAGGTCGTCGATGACGCAGACCAGCGGCTGATCCTCGGCGAACTCGGAGAACAGACTCAGGACGGCCAATCCGATCAGCAACCGGTCCGGCGCTGACCCGGCGCTCAAGCCGAACGCGACGCGCAGTGCATCTCGCTGCGGGGCGGGCAGGCGGTCGAGGCGATCGACCATCGGCAGGCACAACTGATGCAGCGCGGCGTAGGCCAGCTCCATCTCCGATTCGACACCGGCGGCACGGATCACACGGCAGCCGGCCGCCTTCCTGACCAGATGTTCGAGCAATGCCGACTTGCCAACGCCCGGATCACCGTGCAATACGAGGACCCGGCCATCCCCACGCCGAATGTCCCGCAGAACCCCGTTCAGCAGGTTGCATTCGACGCGACGATCGATCAGCTCCATCGCATACAGATGGTTGCATCTTCGCTACGACCATGGGGAGATATGCGCGGGCGCTCCCGTGCATCGACGATGCCGCCATTGCCCAATGGCATCGTTCGATGCGTCCGGCTGCGACCGGTGTACGTCGTCGTGATTTGGCGCACGCCTTTGCGGTACCGGTGGCGGATGAATGATCTGTGGCTGCCGACTCGACGCCATGGCGGTGCCATGACTTCTACCAACGCACTCTGCGCGTCGCGGGTGCGTTGCTGAATTCTTCGGACCCGATCGATCTCGCCGCATGGTCAGGCCTGCTCTCCAACGACGCGCACGTTCGCGTCGCCAATCGGCCGGTGGCCGTCGGACACGCTCAATGCGTCGCGGAGCTTGCCGTGCTGTTCTCCCGCGTCACGGCGGTGGGTCGGCAGTTTCGCGAGGTTTCACCAAGTCCCGACGGCGAGACGGTGTTCATGGAGCTCGATCTCGTCCCGGTCGGCTCCGTCGCAGCGCTTCCGATCACCATCATCGCCCGCATCATCGAGCCCAACCCACTCGTCAGGGACATGCGGTGGTACTTCGATCCACTGCCGCTGGGCCTCACCTCGATGGACTGATCCTCTGGCATGGACATCCGTTGCGGCGCGTGAACGCCTCACCGCCGCCTGCCATGGCAATCTGGCTGCCGAATGGCGACGAACGGGGGTGGCGAGAATGGCATCGACCATACGCCGGCCGAAGAGCGCTTCATACAAATCCGCGCTGGCGACGGTCGGCCTCTGCGCGGTTGTCGCGATGGGAGCACTCGGTTTTCGCACCGAGGTGCCGCCCAGTGAAATCAGCGCCACGACGGCGCAGGCACCCCCGCACACGATGACCTTGGGCAACACCAGTATTGCATCACCCGCACCACTGCGGCCTGCCATCGCGAGTGCGAAGCCACGGGTGACGGCCATGCCGGCTCCCGGCACCCGGCCGGGTATGTGAGACCCCGGCGTCGAACCCGTTCAGAGCCTGGCGCCTGCAGCGGGAGGGACGTGGAGATCATCCAACTGATCGTCGGGATGCGGCGGGGTGTGCACGCGGAACGCCAATCCGGCGGCGATCAGGCAAGCGATCGCGCCGACGCCGAGGGCGGCACGACCGCCGCACTGTCTGGCAGATCCAGCCCACCACCATGCTGCCCACCGGAGTGGTACCCAGATAGAAGAAGCCGTAGAGTGCCATGATCCGTGCCCGATACGGCGGCGATGAATGCAGTTGCAATGTCGTCGAAGTCAGGGTGACGAACACGAACGCGGCCACACCCGTCAGCGCCAATGCGACGGCCGCTGCGGCGACAGTGGTGGTCATCGCGGTAATGCCCATCGCCACGCCGAAGAGCAGGCTGGCCACGGCCAGATAGATCCGCTTGGGGTGGGCTATCCGTCCCACCAGAAGTGATCCGAGCACCGATCCAACGCTCAGCGCGGCGGTCAGACAGGCCATAGGCACCGCCGGTGGCGCCGAGGTCACTCTCGGTGAAGACCGGTAGCACCACGGTGAAGTTGAACGACGAACAAGCCGATCAACGGCCATCATCGCCAGCGGCAACCAGAGCTGATGGCGTCCGCGCGCATAGCGCAATCCTTCCCGGACGCCGCCGGAGGCGCGCCCGCCGCCGACGCCGCGTCGGCGACGAGATCGTGAGCAGGGCGGCGATGACCGGCAAGATAGGACAACGCGTTGACCGCGAAACACGGCGTGGTGCCGACCGTGGCTATCAAGATCCCGGCGATGGCGGGGCCGATCACCTTGGCGCCGTTCATGATGACGCCGTTGAGGCTGACGGCGCTGGCCAGATCGGCGGCCGGCACCAGCTGGCCGACGAAGGCCTGTCGCGCCGGACCATCGACCACCGATACCAAGCCGCTGGCCACGTTGAGGCACACGATGAACGCGATGGCTTGCCGCACCGGTGAATACGGCGACCCACAGTGTCCCGGCGAACACCGCCAAGGCGACCTGAGTGACGAGCAATAACCGACGCAGGTCGAATCGGTCGGCGAACGCACCTCCCCACGGCCCGAGCAACAGCGCCGGAAGCGAACCGGATGCCAGTACCATCCCCAGGGATGCGGCCGATCCGGTCTGCTGGAACACCAGCCATCCGAGAGCGGTCTGCTGCAGGAACGTCCCACTGGCCGACGGCAACTGGCCGAAGAAGAAGCGCACGGAAGTCACGGTGCCGAATGCGCGAAACGGGTTGGCGGCCGCATCGTCGGTGCGCTGCCGTCGTCGGCGCCACCGCACCACGCCCATTCCCTCATCACGATCGTCAGGTCCGTCAACAGAGCATCCGCCATCGCCCGACCGGCGGGCGGTCAGAGACGGCGCAATCGAGGGAATTGTCGTACCCGCCATACACTCCGACCGGTGACCAGTCGGGCATGGCGGGCGGAGGAGGCGGGGCCAGTTCGGCGAATTCCTGCGCCCCGTAGACCGGCTCGCCACCAACCACGGTGAGCACGGACTCGATGTGCCGGATCTCCTCCTCGGCGACCGTGAAGTAGTCCGGAGGACAGCACCGCGAGGTCGGCGAGTTGTCCGACCGCTGATCTGCCCTTTGTGACCCTCGCTGTTCGAGAACCAGTTCGGATACTCGGTCCACATCCGAAGCGCGGTCTCCCGGTCGAGCAGATTGGACTGCGGATAGAGACGTAGTCCCCCGACCGTGCGGCCGGTGACGAGCCACGACAGACCGACCCAGGGATCATACGAAGCCACCCGCGTCGCATCCGTTCCCGCGGAGATCTTCACACCGGCAGCGAGGATTCGACGTATCGGCGGCGTGCGCCCGGCCGCCTCGGCTCCGTAACGCTGCACGAAGTACTCGCCCTGGTATGCCATTCGGTGCTGTACCGCGATCCCACCGCCGAGCGCCGCGATGCGCTCGATCGAGCGGTCGCTGACGGTTTCGGCATGGTCGAAGAACCAGTTGAGCCCGGTGATCGGGATCTCCCGGTGCACCTTCTCGAACACATCGAGCGCACGACTGATGGTTTCGTCATAGGTCGCGTGCAAGCCGCCACGGCCAGCGGTTCTCCGCCAGGACGCGAATGACGCCCTCCAACTCGTCTTCCATCGTTCTCGGCATGTCCGGCCTGGGCTGGCGGAAGTCTTCGAAGTCTGCCGCCGAGAAGACCAGCATCTCCCCGGCGCCGTTCAGGCGGAAGAAGTCATCACCCTGCCCGAATCTGGTTCCCTCCGTCCATCCGAGGAAGTCGTCACGTTCCCGACCGGGCCGCTGGGTGAACAGGTTGTAGGCGAACCGCAGCGTCAGCTGGCCGTCGTCGTGCAGCTTCTGGATGACCGCGTAGTCATCCGGATAGTTCTGGAATCCGCCGCCGGCGTCGATGACACTCGTCACGCCCAGCCGATTGAGCTCACGCATGAAGTGGCGCGTGGAGTTCAACTGGTAGTCGAAGGGCAGCTTGGGGCCCAGTCGCGAGTGTCGAGTACAGAATTCCGGCATTCGGGGAGGCGACCAGCAGACCGGTCGGGTTCGCCGTTGCCTGTCTCGACAGATCCGGCCGCCGGGCGGGTCCGGGGTGTCCTTGGTGTAGCCGACCGCGCGCAGCGCCGCGGCGTTCAGCAACGCCCGGTCGTAGAGGTGCAAGATGAACACCGGTGTGTCCGGCGCGGCGGCGTTGATCTCGTCGAGCGTAGGCAGCCGCTTCTCGACGAACTGATGCTCGGTGAAACCGCCCACCACCCGCACCCATTGCGGCGCCGGTGTCCGTGCGACTTGTTCTTTGAGTTTGCGCATCGCGTCGGCGAGGCTGGGCACGCCGTCCCAGCGCAACTCCATGTTGTAGTTGAGGCCACCGCGGATGACGTGGTTGTGGTTGTCGGCCAGCCCGGGAATCACCCGTCTGCCACCACAGTCGATCACACGCGTGTGGGGGCCGGCGGTTGGCGTGATGAGTGCTTCCGCACCGACGGCGGTGAAGCGGCCGGAGGCGATCGCCACCGCGGTGGCCTCGGGACGGCGGGATCCAGCGTGGTGAACTTGCCGTTCGTCAGGATCAGGTCAGGGGCATTGAGTTCGGCCATGGCGGCCTCCGTTCGATTCGATTGGGAGAAAGTTCGGATCGTCGGCCCAGCGGTGCGACCCGTCGCCGCACCGCCGGGCCGGACACAGGTGGGCGTTATCCGCCCCACATGTGCCTGAGGAAAGGTGGAATCTGCTCGCCGACGAGAATGGCGAGCAGCCCGATCAGCGCAATCACGCGGCGGTGCAGGCGATTTGACACTGAGCGCAGCCATAGATCAGCCCGACGAGCAGACCCACCGCACCTGAGACCAGGAATGCGATCATCTGCTTGCCTTTCTTCGGAGAGGGTTTAGGTGTCTCGCGAGGCCAGTCCGCACATCGCCGCCAAAACAACGCCAACGTGCGGGGGCGCTGTAGCACAGCATGTTTCGGTTCGGCCGACTCACGAGCTCTGCGCAGGCTCATCCCACTGGGACGGCGGCTCCGGCTTCGGAGGCGTGCTCGCCGAGCATCGTCTTGGCGTAGGTGATCCCGATGCCGTAACTGCCGCCGAACTTCTTCGCGACGTCCATGACCGCGTCGTAGGTCTCCACGCGAGCCCAGTCGCGCTGCAGCTCGAGGAGATACTGGATCGACGTCATCGGACGCGCGCCGGCCTGAATCATGCCGCTCGACGGCACGATCATGTGCCTCGCTCGACACGTCACCGCAGGCGTCGGCGATGAAGTAGACCTCGAACCCCTGGTCCAGTGCCGAAAGTGCCGGACCGACGATGCATACTCCGGTCCACAGGCCCGCCAGGACCAGCCTCTTCTTGCCGATCTGGTTGATGCGGTTGGTGATTCGGCCGTCCTCCCACGTGTTCATCGTGGTGCGGTCGATGATCTCCTTGTTGGGGAAGGTGTCGGTGATCTCGGTGAAGATCGGTCCGGAGAACGACTCCGCGGCGACGGTGGTCAGGATGGTGTCGACGCCGAAGACCTGCGCGGCGTTGGCTGATCAAGCGACACGTTGGATCGCAACAGCGACGGCATCGATCGACTTGGTGGCGAACGCCATCTGGCTCTGATGGTCGATGAGCAGCAGGACGTGATCGTGGGGCTGATGAGCGACTGCCCGGAGTCGGTGTGGCGTCGACTGTCATGATGATTGTCCTCCTTGTATGGTCTCGACCGGCAACGTGGCTCCGTAAGTGCGCCAATCGGCGTGACCGCCACAATGACAGGCCAAACCGAGGTCGCGCGTTCATCCATCGCAATGGATGTGCATAGTCAAACCATGTGTGCTGCAACCGCCTCTGGTCGCGAGTTCGATGAAGGGCTTCGTGTTGCGTCTGGTGTCCATGGCTTGTGAAACGTGAACACCGACATGGCCCGTGGTTTCGACGCTGCCAAGACCGACAACGCACGGCGGATCGCTCGCGATGGTGGTGGCAGGAGTACCGAAGCAGATTCACGAGTTCGTCGGGCGTAGCCGCAGGCTCGAAGCGGCCGACCGCACGGCGCTGGTGATCGCGTCCACCATCGGGCTGTCAAGCTTCCAGCACTGCCAGAACAGGGGCACGTCGAGGTGTGCGTCACTCACTCTGGTGAACGAGCCATCGGCCACCTCGTCTGCCACCAGCTGTTCGGGGAACATGCCCCAGCCCAGCCCCGCACGCACCGCCCCTGCGAAGCCCTCCGCGGTCGGGACGAAGTGCTTCGGCCCGCTGATGTTGCGGCGGAAAACCTTTCGAACCAGCATGTCCTGCAACGCATCGTCGCGGTTCCACGCCAAGGACGGGGCCGTCGCCACCGCCTCGGCGACAAAGCCCTCTTGAAGGTATCGCTGCGAGTACGCCGCCGTCGCCATCGGCAGGTAGCGCATCACACCGAGCGCCTGCACGCGGCACCCGGGCACGGGGGTGCGTTCGGTGGTGACCGCGCCCATCACCGCACCCTCGCGCAACAACCGCGCCGAATGGTCTTGATCCTCGATCCGGATGTCGAACAGCGCGTCGGGCATCCGGTCGCAGGACTGCGGTGAACCAGGTCGCCATGGAGTCGGCGTTGACCGCGATCGCGACGCGGGGCCGGTCAGGCGAACCGAGCCCGCCCGTCTCCGCCAGTGCCTCGGATTCCAGCATCGCCGTCTGCGCGGCCAGGCGGAGCAGGGGGATCCCCGCGGAGGTGGCTCGGCAGGGCTTTTCGCGCACCACCAGAACCTGGCCAACCCGCTGCTCGAGTGCCTTGACGCGCTGGCTGATCGCCGACGGGGTGACGTGCAGCCGGTCGGCGGCGGAGTCGAAGCTGCCGAGTTCGATCACCGCCGCGAAGGCGGCCAGCTGCTGACCGTCGAGCACCACATTAGAGATGTTAATCCAGCTGCGAAGACATTAGTCGTATTGTCCAACTCGGGACGCACGGACCCGAGGTTTCCACGGGTGCCCACGAGGGTTCGTTGCGCGAAGATGGTCACGGCCGCCAGCGACGTTCAATCCAGTAGTTCTTCAGCATTTACGATCTTGGCAACTTAAGGGCAGGAAATGACTCAGTTCAGATGGACCGTGATAGGGGCCGGTCCCGCCGGGATCGCCGCGGTGGGAAGGCTTCTCGACCATGGCGTCGCGCCTGGAGACGTTGCCTGGATCGATCCCCAATTCACTGCAGGGGACATCGGCGCAAAATGGCGACCCGTCCCCAGCAACACCCGTGTCGGGTTGTTTCTCGACTACTTCAACGCCTCACCGTCCTTCCGCTTCGACGAGGCGCCCCATTTCGAGATCCACGACATCGATCCCGAGCAGACATGCCTACTCGGAACGGTCGCCGAGCCGTTGCTGTGGGTGTCGCAGCATCTAGCTGAGCGCGTGACGGTCCTCAAGACGATCGCGACCGAACTCTCGCTGCAGGACAGGCAGTGGACCGTGAGCACCGAACAGGGTGCGATCACATCGACGCACGTGATCCTCGCGGTCGGCGCGGTACCCAAGAAGCTCGCTTACAGCGGGTTGAAAGAGGTGTCGATCGAGATCGCCCTGGATCCCGCGCAGCTCGAGCAGCAAGCGTTGGACGGCACGACGGTCGCCGTCTTCGGTTCGTCCCACTCGGCCATGATCGTGTTGCCCAATCTGTTGGCGAATCCGGTGGCGAAGGTCATCAATTTCTACCGCAGCCCGCTCGAGTACGCCGTGTACCTCAAAGGCTGGACGCTGTTCGATGACGTCGGCCTCAAGGGCCAGGCGGCGTGCTGGGCTCGGGAGAACATCGACGGGACACTCCCGGAACGACTCGAGAGGTGCTGGGTCGGCAGTCCAGAGTTCGAAGAGACGCTCGCGACGTGCGACCACGTCGTCTACACGGTCGGATTCGAACGCAGGAAGTTTCCACTGACCTCACAGTGGGGCCCCTTGGAGTACAACAGGTTCAACGGAATTCTCGCTCCTGGCCTCTTCGGCGTCGGCATTGCGTTCCCGCAGTACAAGACCGATCCGCTCGGGTTCGGGCAGTACCGGGTGGGCCTTGCAAAGTTCATGGAGCAGGTGAACGAATCCCTTCCGCTGTGGTTGAGCTACTCGCCCTAGCCCGTATCCCGATGATTTCCAGGGGATTTCACGGGGCCTGACCCGTGTTTAACCCTGGCGCGCGCGCCGGGCGCGCCGGGCAACATCGGATACATGAATGAAGCGCATGGCACCCTCGAGGTCGATCTCCTCGTCATCGGATACGGCAAGGGCGCCAAGTCCCTCGCCGCGCACTTCGCACGGCTGGGGCGAAGCGTCGTCATGGTCGAGCAGTCCGACCGAATGTACGGCGGCACGTGTGTCAACGTGGGGTGCGTGCCCACCAAGGCACTCGTGCACGAGGCGGACACACGTCGGGACTCCGATGACCCTGGCCTCTGGTACACCGATGCAGTCGGCAGGGTCGATGCCCTGACGACGAGGTTGCGGGGGGTCAACTTCTCGTTGCTCGACACCCTCGACGCGGTCACGGTGATCACCGGCCACGCGGTGTTCACCGATGCTCACACCGTCGAGATCAGTGCGGGCGAAGACAAGCTGACGGTGCGCGCCGAGTCGATCGTGATCGGGTCCGGTTCCGAGCCGGTGATCCCCGACATCGCCGGTTTGCGTGACAGCTCGCGCCTCGTCACCAGCGCCGACCTGATCTACACCAAGGAGATGCCGAATCGGTTGGCGGTGCTCGGCGGCGGCTATCTGGGTGTCGAATTCGCGGCGATCTACCGCCGTTTCGGCTCCGACGTCACGATCCTGGAGCAGGGGCCTGCCCTGTTCCGCAACGAGGACGACGACGTCGCCGCGGTCGCGACGGCGATCCTCGCCGACGAGGGCATCGCGCTTATCACCGGCGCCCGAATCGAGAAGGTGCGTGACACGGGACAAGACACCGCGGTGCTGAGCTATCAGGACGCGCAGGGTGAGCACGAGCTGGAAGTCGATCTGATCCTGACCGCCGCCGGGCGCAAACCCGTGATCCACGATCTGGGTTTGGAGGCCGCGGGCATCGCGATCGATGCACGGGGAGCCATCGCCGTCGACGAGCACCTGCGCACCAGCCAGCCCAACGTCTTCGCGATCGGCGACGTCAACGGCGGGCCGCAGTTCACCTACATCTCGTTCGACGACAGCCGGATCGTCGCCGACCAACTCCTCGGAGACGGCACCCGGACGGTGACCGACCGGGTGGCAGTGCCGAGAACCGTGTTCATGACTCCGCCACTGTCGACCGTCGGCATGACCGAACGCGAGGCGGTCGAGCAGGGCCACCGGATCGTGGTGGCCGCCAAGCCGGTCGCGCAGATCGTCGGGATGCCGCGCGCGAAGATCGTCGGCGATACCCGAGGCATGATGAAGTTCGTCATCGACGCCGACACCGATCTGATCCTCGGCGCCGCCCTGCTCAGCGTGGACTCCCAGGAACTGATCAACACCGTCGCACTGGCCATCCGCAGCGGGGTCACCGCCACGCGGCTGCGCGACGCCATCTACAACCATCCCAGCTCCACCGAGGCGTTCAACGAGGTGCTCGATACCCCGGGATCACATTAGAGATATTAATCCTTCTGAAGAAACATTAGGTGTACTACACCGGTCGACAGACCTAGCGTCGATGACATGCACTCACCACTCCTCGTCGGGTTCCTTGCATCATTCGCGCTGATCGCCGCCATCGGCGCGCAGAACGCATTCGTTCTCCGCCAGGGAATCCGCAGGGAACACGTACTGCCGGTGGTGGCCATGTGCACGCTCTCCGACATGGTGCTGATCGCGGCGGGCATCGCGGGCTTCGGCGCGCTGGTGAGCGCACACCCGGATGCGATCGACGTGGCGAAGTTCGGCGGCGCCGCGTTCCTGCTCGGCTACGGTCTGCTTGCCGCGAGGCGCGCATGGCGCCCGTCGACGCTGACCCCGGCCGACGCCGCCCCCGCGCGATTGGGCGCGGTGCTGCTGACCTGCGCAGCCCTGACGTTCCTCAACCCGCACGTATATCTGGACACCGTCATCCTGCTAGGCGCACTGGCCAACGAGCACCGCGACGGTCGCTGGCTGTTCGGCGTCGGAGCGGTGACGGCAAGCGCGGTCTGGTTCGTCGGCCTCGGGCTCGGCGCGCGCCGGCTGGCCGGCCTCTTCGCCACCCCGCTGACCTGGCGCATCCTGGACGGCATCATCGCCGTCACGATGATCGCCCTTGGCGCCTCACTGGTGCTGACGTAACCCGGCAGCCGCTAGCGCCCGAGGATGATGAGTGGGAAGCCGCCGCCGCCGCCGTAGCAGAGGTAACCGCAGCCGTACCCGAATCCCGGCCCGTATGCGGGCCGGGCCGGGGGCGGGGCGTGGGTGCCACGGATGTCGCCCTGGGCGCAGACGACCGTTCCGCTGGAGTCGTTGCAGTCCGCACCGGCCACCGGCGCAGAGATCAATGCGGCCAGCCCGAGTGCGACGAGCCAGCCCGGTACGGCGAGGCGCACGAGACTACGCATGGCCGCTCCTTCGGTGCTCCTCAAGCATGCACCCTGACGAGACATCATGGTGATATGAACAATCAGAAGTCCGTCTTCGTTACCGGGGCTGCCGCGGGGATCGGCCGCGCGACCGCGCTGTCCTTCGCCAAGATGGGCTACACCATCGGGGCGTACGACATCGACGAGGTCGGTCTGAAGTCGTTGGCCGATGAGGTCGATCGACTCGGCGCGAAGGTGATCACCGGACATCTCGACGTCACCGATGCCGACGAGATGGCGCAACGCGTCGGCGAGTTCGCCCAAGGCGCGGGTGGCCGGCTGGACGTGATGGTCAACAACGCGGGCGTCCTGCTGAGCGGCCGCTTCGAGGACATCGCGGTGAGGGCACACCACGCGGAGATCGACGTCAACACGAAGGGGGTGGTCAACGGGTTGCATGCCGCGTTCCCGCATCTGAGGTCCACGCCGGGTGCGGTCGTGGTCAACCTCGCGTCGGCGTCGGCGATCTACGGCCAGGCCGAGCTCGCGAACTACAGCGCGACGAAGTTCTTCATCCGCGCCATCACCGAGGCCCTCGACCTCGAATGGCGGCGGTACGGCATCCGGGTGGTCGACATGTGGCCGCTCTTACGTGAAAACCGCGATGACGAAGGGCGTCAAGACCGGCACCACCGACTCGCTGGGCATCCGGCTGACCGCGCAGGACGTCGCCGACGCCATCCTCGAGGCAGTCGACCCGTCGTGGCCGCGGCGGCTGCTGCACCAGGTGCACTTCCCGGTGGGCCCGCAGGCCAAGACCTCCGCGATGGTTGCGCGGTTCTCGCCGGCCTGGTTGTTGCGATTGGTGAACAAGCGCCTCGCGCACGCCTGACGTGAAAACCGGTCAGCTCTTCTTGCTGGGCACCACGATCACCACGATCAGCGTCAGGATGCTGAAGAACAGCCCAAGAAGTCCCCATCCCAGCGGGTTCCGTCCCTTGGTCGCGGCGATGATGCCGCAGACGACGGCCGCGATGATGCTGCCGATCGCGACGAAGATCCCCTTGATGCCACGGAGAATGAATCCCGCCGCCTCGATGTTGTCCGAAGCCGCTAGAACGACGCTGTGCAGCATGGCTGCCACCTCTCGTGTTGAGGACCGGTCCGGCGATGATTCACCAGAGACCGCTGAATACCCCGGTCATGGCGATCGAACCGGACACGGCCCGTTCCACACGGGGTTTACAGCTGTCGCACAGCGGCTTCGCATTCAGAGGCTTCATCTGCTCGTCGGTGGCCGTTTGCCGTTCGGCCCCTCAATGTTTCACCGCCGCCTCATCCCGGTCCACCGGGGCCTGGGACAGGATGAGCGGCGTGGCCCAATTCGATTCCGCGGTGGACTTCTCCCTCCTCGACGTACCCCGTGAGACGAAGCCCGCCGACGCGGACGCCTACCTGCGCGCGGCGATGGCGTGGCACTTCGGCGCCGAGACCGGGTCTCCCTTCTGGCTCGGCGCCGCAAAGGACCTCGACTTCGACCCACTGACCGATGTTGGCACATTCCCCGATCTGCGCCTGTTCCCGAACCTCACCGACCAATTGCGAAGCGTGCCAGTCGAAGACCTCATCCCCAGGGGCTACGGCACGCCGCTGCCCATCCCTCGGATCTATGAATCCGGAGGTACCACCGGCGCGCCCAAACGGACCGCGCAACTGCCGGACTGGGTCGAGCAGGTCACCCGCTGGCAGGTCGAGGACTTCACCACCGGCGGCTTCGTCCATGGCCACGGATTGTTGTGCATGATGCCGAGCGGACCGCACGGCGTCGGCCACTTCGACCGCGAGGTCGCCGAACGACTGGGCTCGACCTTCCACTCGATCGACCTGGATCCACGCTGGGTCAAGAAGTTGGCGGCGCGCGACGCGAACGCCGAGGTCGCCGCCTACGTCGATCACGTCGTCGATCAGGCGCGGTTCATCCTGCAGACGCAGTCCGTTGCCAACCTGCACGCGACGCCCCCGCTGTTGGAGGCGCTGGCACGCGACGACGCATTGGTGGGTCTGGTGAACGAGAAGATCCGGTACGTGTTGCTCAGCGGCGCACACGTCGACCTGGACACCCTCGACGTGCTTCGCGACGTGTTTCCGGACACCGCTTTCGCAACGGTGTTCGGCAGCACCATGATCCTGTCGCAGGCGGCGACCCGGATCGCAGGCGAGTCGTTCGTCTTCGATCCGCGAACGCCCTACGTGGTGTTCTGGGTGATCGATCCCGCCACCGGTGAGCAGGTCCCCCATGGCGAGCGAGGCCAGGTGGTGATGAACCACGTGAGCAAGGGCATGTTCATTCCGAACAACCTCGAACGTGACACCGCGATCCGGGTGCCGGGTCCCCACGGGCACGTCGGCGACTCGGTCAGCGAGGTCGCCCCCGTTGCCGTGTTCGACGGTGAACGCGTCATCGAAGGCGTGTACTGAACCGTGAGCCTCGTTGCGCTCGACGCCCTCGGTCCTGACGGCGAATACCACACGCGCAAGAGCGAACTCATCTGCGATACCGGCGGGACGCCCGTCGCCGAGATGAGCCAGGTGCCGTCGCTGTTCGTGACGCGGTCCATCGGAGCTCAGCGCGCGGTACGGCCTCTGCCACTCGCCGAGCGTGCCGCAGGCTTGGCCCGCGCCGCGGAGATCTTCGCCACGTCGACGATCTGCGGGCTCGACTTCGACGCCTATGTCGGCCTCACCTGCCGGGTGTCGGGCCTGCCGCTGGCCGTGGCCAGGGCGGGCGCCACCGTCGTCACGGACTCTCTGGCCGGCGCGTTGGACGCCGTGTGGCCGGCCAGGCCGACCGGCGCGACGCTGGATTGGGCCGATCAACCCGCAGGCGCCGTCTGGGCGCGCCGGGGCGAGGTGCTCGCCGTCCACGCGCCCGGCAACGCACCGGGCGTGCACGGCCTGTGGCCGCAGGCCCTCGCACTGGGCTACCGGGTGGCCGTCCGGCCGTCCAGGCGGGAACCGTTCACCGCCCACCGGGTCGTGATGGCCCTGCGCAACGCCGGTTTTCGCGACGAGGATGCGTTGTTCCTGCCGTCCGACCACGCCACCGCCGACGAACTCGTCCGCGCCGCCGATCTCGCCATGGTGTACGGCGGGCAGGCCGTTGCGGGCCGCCACTCCGCCGACCCGACGGTGCTGGTGAACGGACCCGGCCGCACCAAGATCTTGATCACCGCCGAACAGGATTGGCACGATCACCTCGACGTGATCGTGGACTCGATCGGCGGACTGGGCGGCATGGCGTGCGTCAACGCCACCGCCGTGCTCTACGAGGGCGACCCCGAGCCGCTCGCACGCGCCATCGCCCGGCGACTGTCGGCGCTCACCCCGTTGCCACATACCGATGAAAATGCCTCTCTCCCAACCACTCCCGTTGGAAACGCACACGCCATGGCCGACTACCTCAGCCGCATGGCGGTGGGCACCGAGCCGATCCTCGGAGCCGACCAGGTGGTCGCCGATCTCGGTGATGGCTACGCCGCACTGCGCCCGGCGGTGCACCTGCTGCGCCGACCCGACGTCCACACCATCAACGTCGAACTGCCGTTCCCCTGCGTCTGGGTATCGGCGTGGACGCGCGGCGACGGCACCGTTCCGCTGCGGAATTCCCTGGTCATCGGCGCGATCACTGGCGACGACGCCCTGATCGACCAGCTGGTGGACGAGCCGACCGTGACCAACGTCTACCGTGGCGCGGTCCCCACTCACTTTGCGGCGCAACACATTCCGCATGACGGTTTCCTCGCCGACTTCCTCATGCGCAACAAGGGCTTCGTACAGTACCCGAATGAGCCATAGTGACCCAGATCACGAGATCGCCCCGTTAGACGCCATCTTCCCGCGGGTACCCCACAGCCTGGTGCAGCCCGCGCCGACACAATCCGTCTACGCCAAAGGGGCGAAACACCATGTCCACAATCGAAACGACGACGCTGGTAGCGCAGCTGCGCGCCGTCCTCGAACTCACCAACACCGAGATCCAAGTCGCGCAGACCCGCGTTGCGCAGGCCAGGACCGACGCAGTCCGCCGCGAACTGATGCAAAATGCCGACAACGCCCGTGACCGCGCCGAGGCGGTCGAGGCTGCGATCCGCGAGCTCGGTGGACTACCCGATGTGATCGGTCCGTTCATCGGACGCGTCACCGCAGCAGTCAAGTCGTTGGCCGAACAGGCGCAGCCGTTCGACGAGGCCCTCCTCGGCGACCTGGTGCTCGAGCATCAGCTGCTCGACCGCGCCCGGTACATCAAGGCGCTGGCCGTCTCCGGTGGCAACGCCGACATCGAGAAGCTCGCGACCCGACTGATCACCGCGCACACGGCTACGGTGACCTGGCTGACCACCGTGTTGGCCGAGGACGCGCTCGGTGGCCCGGCCGCGTTGCGCCGTACTCCGCTGCAAGCGGCCGCGGGCACCGCGATCAAGCTGGTCAACGCGCCCGTCACCTGGTCAGCACGCGGAATCGACCGTGCCGTGGACACCGTCCGTTCGGCGCCGCCTGCGCTGAGCGAGCTGCTCGACCGCGGCGCTCATCTGGGCGGCGTGGCAGTCAAGACACTCACCGCGTCGCGCGACGCCGCGCTGGAGGCCGCCGAGGCAACCTCGCGGGAGCAAGGCGCCGACGATGCCGCCGACGCGATCCACACCGTGCGCAGCGCCACCGGTGTCCTCGACGTCGGTGAGCTACCGATCGCCGATTACGACGACCTGAACGTCTCGCAGGCGGTGAGCGCCGTCAAGGAGCTGGACGCACCATCCGAAATCCGCGAGATCATCGCGTACGAGGAGGCCCACAAGAATCGCCAGGGCATCGTGTCTGCCGCTCAGACGCGGATCGCGGCCATCGCGCAGGAGGTCGTTGGCGTCGGCGGATGACGCGTCGACCGACCACGACCCACCGCCCCCGGTCATTGCCGGGGGCGGTGTCGTGGGTGCCCGCCACGAACGGTTCACCCGCGCTTGACCCGCCCGCCGACTGTGCGTCGGATGAGGCGTGTGGACTGAGCACCATCTGATCCACGCGACGCACCGGAGGAATCTCATGCCTGACAAAGACACCACCATCGTCGAAGAAGCGGAGCCGATCGTAGAGGAGATCGTCCGCTCCGAACCGACCGAGGTGACCGTCGTCGAGGTCGTCCGGACCGAGGACGACGTCGTCGACGAGCCGGAATCGACCCGCAACATCGTCATCCGCCACGTGCTGGAACGCCAGCTCGTCGCAGGCCAGAGCCTCAGCACTCAGCTCGTCGACGTGGCGACCGACGTGACCGTCGCGGTTGCGCACGCGCCTGCCGACGTGGTCGGCGAGATCCGTGGCGGTGCCACGCTGCCAACGGCATTGGCCCGCACGGGCACGTCGGTCCGGGGCGTCGTCACCGACGCAGGCGGCCGCGTTCGCACGGCGGTCGGCGGATACGTCGAGGCCCAGGCGACGCTGCCCAACGCCGTGGTCGTCGGGGCGGCGGACGTCGCCGAGACCGTCGCGCGCGCTCAGGGCACCGTCGCGGCATCGGCGGTCAACGCCGCATTCGCGCTCGCCACCGTCGCCTCACAGGGTGGCGACGTGCGCGAGGCCTTGCGCCGAGAACGTCGCGAACTGGGCGAGACGGCCGGCTCCGCGCGCACCAGGGTGGGCGAATCGGTGAACCGGGCCCGCGACGAGATCCGCAGCAGCATCAAGGATTACGACGAGCTGGTCGAGACGTTCGCCTGATCTTCATGCGGTAACCATCGCCCCTTCCTGCAACTCCCGCATTGCCGTACGAAGGCCCCGGCGTCGACCCGTGCTCGGGTCGACGCCGAAGCTGTCCCGCATTCCACCGCGGATGCGGAACTTCAGCTCGGAGTTGGTTTCGGGTGCGTCGTCGGATGTCGCCTTGAGCAGCTTGTCGGGCAGGGCGAGCTTGACGATCGTCCAGAACGACTGCATGTACTGGCGGCCGAGTGATCCCGTGGTGTACGGCAGGTCGTACTTGTCACACACGCACGCACCCGTTCGCCGATCTCTGCGTAGCGGTTGCTCGGCAGGTCCGGGAACAGATGGTGCTCGATCTGGTAGCACAGGTTGCCGCTCATGAACGCCATCAGTGGACCGGCGTGAAAGTTGGCCGATCCCAACATCTGTCGCAGGTACCACTCCGCCTGCGTCTCGTTCTCGAATTCCTCACGGGTGAACTTCTCGGCGCCGTCCGGGAAGTGCCCGCAGAAGATCACCATGTACGCCCAGTAGTTCCGGATCAGGTTGGCGACGGCGTTGGCGCCGAGCGTGTGCTTCCAGGCAGGCCCCGTGAGGGCCGGGAACACGAGGTAGTCCTTGCCGACCTGCTTGCCGACCTTCCTGCCGATGATCTTCAGGTCCTTGCGGACCTCGGCCATCGACTTCTCGCCCTTGCGGTACTTGGTCGTCTCCAAACTGTGTGGCGACGCCCCATTCGAAGAGGGTGCCGAGCAGAATGTTGTAGACGGGGTTGCCGATCATCCACCGCTCCCAGCGCTGATTCCAGTGCACACTGGGCGAGGTGGTGTCCCACTCCCATTCGGTGGAGTGGATCTCGGGGTCGTTCATCCAATCCCACTGCCCGTGAGTGATGTTGTGCCCGAGCTCCATGTTCTCGATGATCTTCGCGACTGCCAGCATCGCCGTCCCGACGCCCCACGCCACCTTGTTGCGGCTCGCCGCGGGATTCCTCGATGTCGGCGCGGATCGCGTCGAGTTCGTGCGCCAATGCTTCGACGTCCTCGGCGGTGAGGTGCGCGTATCGCTTGACGTCGGTGATGGCCACGGATCGTCCTCCTAGATCTTCAGTGTGCAGTCGCCGGATGCGGTGGAGACGCAGGTGTTGATGCGGTCGCCCGCCCCGTGCTCTTCGCCGGAACGGAAGTCCCTGACGTAACCGGATTCCAGGGGCAGCACGCAGGTCTGGCAGATGCCCATCCGGCAGCCGAACGGCATCTGTATCCCGACCTTTTCGCCACCCTCGCCGCCCTTGTCGGTGCGTGCGATGGCGAACCGCTCGGTGTGCAGGTCGTCGCGGAGCTCGTCGTGGAAGATCACCGCATCCGCAGACGGGGCGGAATGGACGTGCACGATGTCCGTGTGGTGCCCACGCGCCTTCAGCGTGCGCAGCATGGCCATCAACGGGGTGATGCCGCTGCCTGCGCTGACGAACAGGATCTTCGGCGGCGGTGGGTCGGGAAGCGCCAAGTCCCCCTTTGCCGCCGCCAACCGGACGATCGTTCCCGGCTTGACACCGGCGGAGAAGCCCCACCCCGGTTTGATCGTGACCGTCGCGGAATCCTCCGTCTCGTTGCGAACGTCCACCACCGCTCCGCTCCGTCCCGGTACACCGAAGGTTTCGGTGTACGTCTGTTCACTGCTACCCCCGCGCCGGTACCGGCAAACATCTCGGCGACCCAACGGCGGCCCATCCCAACTGGACGCCTTCCCATCCAGCCCACTCACCGAAATCACAAGCGCCACAGGGCCCGCCGTGGCGAATGTGCTGCGTAACAGGACATTCGCAGCTCTCTCACAGACCGAATGTTCGCGCTGATCCAAGCCGGGCCAGCGCCGAAACGATGCAGGTCGTGGCGGTGTCGAGGCTCGCCCGGGGGGTGTTCGGCAGCTTCACCATTGGTGACCGGTTACGCTCGCCGCGTGCGCGCAACCTGGTCCCGGCGGGGTTTTCTGGCAATGACGGCGGGCCTGGCGGTCACAGCCGCCGCCTGCAGCCCGGAGAAACCAGGCGCCTTGGCCAAGGACGGCTCCGTCACCATCAAGCACGCCTTCGGCGAGACCAAGATCCCCAGCCCACCCAGCCGCGTGGTGAGCGCCGGCTACACCGAACAGGACGATCTGTTGGCGGTCGGCGTGGTGCCGGTCGCCGTGACGAACTGGTTCGGCGACCAACCATTCGGCGTATGGCCATGGGCGCAGCCCAAACTGGGAGCTGCCCAGCCCGTCGTGCTGGACCTGTCCAACGGCATCCAGATCGATCAGATCGCCACCCTCAAGCCGGATCTCATCGTCGCGACCAATGCGGGCCTTGACGCCGACACCTACGCCAAGCTGTCGGCCATCGCCCCGACCGTCGCGCAGTCCGGCGAGGATGCCTTCTTCGAACCGTGGAAGGACCAGGCCAACACGATCGGACAAGCGGTCTTCCGGGATGCCGACATGGGCAAGCTCATCTCCGACCTCGACGACAAGTTCACCAACGCGGGCAAGACCAACACCTCGTTCAGCGGCAAGAAGGTGTTCATGGTGCGCGGCGCGATGACCGGGGACGTCGCCGAGATCACCCCGGCGGGTTGGCGCACCGACTTCCTGACCCAGATGGGATTCGTGATCGGCGGCGGCATCGACGATTACGTCAAGGGCGATCACGCGCTGGTCCCCCGCGACCGGATGGCGTCGGTGCTCGACTCGGCCGACGTGCTGATCTGGACCACCGAAAGCGACGAGGAGCAGGCTGCCCTTCTGGCGGACCCGACGTTCGCAGCGCTGAAGGCGACACGGAACAACCGAAACGTCCTCACCGGAAAGGATCTGGCGGGCGCGATCACGTTCGCCACCGTGCTGTCCTATGCCATGGTGGCCGACCGACTGCCACCGCTGATCGCCAAGGTGCTCGCCTGAGAAGATGACCGGGTGACAGAACTCCGCGACGACGATCGGCCCACCTTCGCCCAGGTCGGATCCGCCTACTATCCGATCCTCGTCGCGGTATTCACGGCCTTGGTGATCATCTCGAACGTGACCGCCACCAAGGGCGTCGCGTTCGGCCCGATCATCACCGACGGCGGTTTCATCGTCTTCCCGCTGACCTACGTGATCGGCGACGTGCTGTCCGAGGTCTACGGGTTCAAGGCCGCCCGCCGTGCGATCATCCTTGGCTTCTCGATGAACGTGCTCGCCGCTGCCGCATTCTGGGTGACGATCTATCTGCCTGCCGCCGACTTCTACGAGAACCAGGGTGCTCTCGAGAACGTCGTCCACGCCTACACACAGCTCATCATCGCGGGCCTGGCCGGTTTCATCGTGGGCCAGACGATCAACGCCTGGGTCGTCGTCGCGATCAAGGAGCGCACGAAGGAGAAGCACCTGTGGGCGCGCCTCGTCGGCTCGACGTTCGCCGGTCAACTCGGTGACACCCTGGTGTTCTGCAGCATCGCGGCCAGCGCGATCGGCATCACCGGCTTCCGGGACTTCGCCGTGTACACGGCGCTGGGATGGATCTACAAGACCGCGGTCGAAGTGGTGATGCTGCCCGTCACCTATCGCGTGATCGCGTACATCAAGCGCCATGAACCGACCTACCAGCTGGCCGTATGAGCCTTTGCTAAGGCTCTTCTGGCGAGGTGCTAAAGCTTCGCGTAAGGCTAGCTACTCGTGGGTAGCTTGTGGAGATGACCGTGACAGCGGAATCGATGGTCATCGGCAGAGTCCATGACTACGGTGATCAGGCACTGCTTCTCGAGTTCGACAGCACCGCGAAGGTCCTGGCGTGGTGCGACGCGTTGACCGAAGCCGACCTGCTGGGCGTGCTCGACATCGTGCCCGCATCCCGAACCGTGCTCCTCAAGCTGGCGGGGCCTCGGTACCGCGATCCCACCCGGCAGAGACTCGGCAAGCTGCGGATCGAGAACGTCGCCGACGATGACGTCACCGCACCGATCGACCAGCGGGCCGACGTGGAGATCGACGTCGTCTACGACGGCGCCGACCTCGAGGAGGTGGCCCGACTGACCGGGCTGAGCCAGGACGACGTGGTTGCCGCGCACACGGCCGCCCCGCTGCGGGTCGGATTCGGCGGGTTCGCACCGGGTTTCGCCTACCTGATCGGCGGTGACGAGCGACTGAACGTGCCCCGCCGGGCGGAGCCGCGCACCCGCGTGCCCGCTGGATCGGTCGGCCTGGCCGGCGAGTTCAGCGGCGTCTACCCCCGGGAGTCTCCCGGCGGCTGGCAGTTGATCGGGCACACCGACGCCGTGCTGTGGGACGTGGACCGCGACCCGCCCGCCCTGCTCACTCCCGGGTCCTGGGTTCGGTTCAGAGCCGTCGGATAGGGAGGCGCTGCGATGAGCACGTTGGAGATCCTGAGGACCGGACCGCTGGCCCTGGTCGAGGACCTTGGCAGGCCAGGCCTGGCACACATGGGCGTGACGCGTTCCGGCGCCGCCGACCGGCGCGCACACACCTTGGCCAACCGCCTCGTCGCCAACCCCGACGACCGCGCCACCGTCGAAGTGACGTTCGGCGGCTTCTCGGTCCGGGTGCATGGCGACGACGTCGCGATCGCCGTCACGGGCGCCGACACCGATCCGTCGGTCAATGGAGTCCCGTTCGGCACCAACAGCATTCAGTACGCCCACGACGGGCAGGTGATCTCGTTGGGGGCGCCGCACTCCGGCCTGAGGAGCTACCTCGCGGTGCGCGGCGGCATCGACGTCGCACCGGTGCTCGGATCACGCAGCTACGACGTCATGTCGGCGATCGGCCCCATGCCCCTTCAACCCGGAGACGTGCTCGCCGTCGGAGAGCACACCGACGACTTTCCCCAACTGGACCAGGCCCCGGTGGCTGCGATCGCCGACGACCTGCTCGAGCTGCTGGTAGTCCCAGGCCCCCGCGACGACTGGTTCGCCGACCCGGACGCGCTGGTGCACACCGAGTGGGTGGCCAGCGACCGCAGCGACCGAGTGGGCATGCGTCTGACGGGCAGGCCGCTGATGCACCGGTGGACCGATCGCCAGTTGCCGAGCGAAGGCGCCACCCGCGGTGCAATACAGGTGCCGCCCAACGGTTTACCCGTCATCCTCGGTCCGGATCATCCCGTGACCGGCGGTTATCCGGTGATCGGCGTGGTGACCGACGGGGACATCGACAAGGTGGCTCAGATCAGGCCCGGTCAGCACGTGCGGTTGCACTGGTCGCGACCGCGCCGACCGATTGGCGGCTGACCGCCACACAGCCCGCCTCCCCCTGGTAGGAACGAGGGGTGCACACCCAGGTCCATACCGCACGCCTGGTTCACACTTCCGATCTCGACGTCGAGACTCGGGAGGGCGCCCGACGCATGGTCATCGACGCGTTCGGCGGCCCCGCCGGAGAGTTCAGCAGCGCCGATTGGGAACACTCACTCGGGGGCATGCACGCCCTGATCTGCGTTCACGGCGCGCTCATCGCGCACGGCGCCGTGGTGCAACGCCGAATGATCTATCGCGGCACCGCGCTGCGCTGCGGCTACATCGAGGCCGTGGCCGTGCGGGAGGACTGCCGTGGCCAGGGCCTGGCGATGGCGGTCATGGACGCACTCGAGCAGGTGCTGCGCGGCGCGTATCAGCTTGGCGGCCTCTGTTCGTCGGAGGCAGGCAGGCACATCTACACCTCGCGGGGCTGGCTGCCATGGCAAGGGCCGTCGTCGGTGCTGGCACCCGCCGGTGTCACCCGCACCCCCGATGACGACGGGTCGCTGTTCGTGCTGCCGGTGAGCGTCGAGCTCGACACCACCGCCGAGATCACCTGCGACTGGCGCGACGGCGACGTGTGGTGACAGACCCCGGGTAGGCCACCCCGAAGCGTCACCGATGTCCAGACGGTCGGCTCAACGGCAATCGGTGATGCCCAACCGGTCGGCGAGGAAGAGGACGGCCGCGGCGAAGTCGTTGACTGCGACGTCCCGCCGAAGTCGTGGCCAGTCGACCTGCTCGCGCACCGCACGAAGCCGCGGCAACAACGGTTCGAGATCGCAGTGATGTTCGTTGAGCGACAGCAGTTTCTGCGTCAGGACGCAGGTCGGGGAGAGCACCGGCATGGCAATGGCGAGCACGTCGTGCACCTCGGCACCGTCGATCAACGCCGCGTCGACCGTTTCGCCGTTGACCCTGTGCAGGATGTCGACGAGCGCGCCGTCCAGGTACGCCTTGAACAACCAGTCCTCGACCGGACGTTCCACGACGAAGCCGGCCCTGGACAATGTGGCGGCAGCCGCCTCCACGTCCGATTCAGCCACCACCAGATCGACGTCGTGAACCGGCTCCGGGGCGCCGTGAACCCACAACGCGTAGCTGCCGCCCAAGGCAAAGCGCGGACCGTCGGCCTTCAGGGCCGACGCAGCGCGCCGCAATGCCACGCGCAGCGCGGCAGCCGGTTCATCGTTTTCAGGTGCTAAGGCGTCGGTCATGGTGGGTACCTAGTACCCATGCGCATGGCAACTTTCAACATCTTGCACGGGCGCAACGTCGATGACGGCGTAGATCTTGCCCGGTTCCGGCGTGTGATCGCGGAACTCGACGCGGACATGCTTGCCCTGCAGGAAGTAGATCTCGATCAGCCGCGCTCCGGCATGGCTGATCTCACGGCGCTCGCCGCAGAAGCCATGGATGCTCGTAGTCACCGCTTCGTCGCCGCCATCTCGGGCACGCCGGGAGCAACCTGGATGGCAGCCACCGGACGCGAGAGCGTCGGTACGGCCGGGTACGGCGTCGCGCTACTGTCGCGGTATCCGGCGTCGTCGTGGCAGGTGGTCCGCTTGCCGACGATCCCGACGAGGTTTCCGATGTATCTGCCCGGCCCGAACCGGGTGATGGTCGTCCACGAGGAGCCCCGTGCCGCCGTCATCGGCCAGTTCGAGACCCCACTGGGCGAACTAACGGTGGCCAACACACACCTGTCCTTCGTGCCGGGCTGGAACCGGCGGCAGCTGCGGCGACTCGTCAGGGACCTGCGTGGACTGCCCGGCCCGCACCTGCTGACGGGAGACCTGAACATGACGCCACCCGCGGTGCTCCGTTGGTCGCGGCTGCGCTCGCTCGCCGCGGGCCTCACCTTCCCCGCCGACGTACCGAACCGTCAGTTGGATCATGTGCTCACCGACGACCCCGACCTGGCCGCGACCGGGTTCAGCACGCCGACGATGCCCATCTCCGATCACCGGCCCCTCGTCGTGGAACTGGTCCGGCGTGACCGACACGGCCTCACACGTGGGCCACGAAACGGGTGAGGGGAAGTTCACGGCCGGGATATGCCACCCGATCGGCGACACGCCCCAGCAATGGCCGGGTAACCACTTGGAAACACCGACTGCATTCACTGGAGGCATGGCTGAGCCCGACTGGGCACCGCTCACCGGCTTCCGGGTGGCGGTGACCTCCGCCCGACGCGCCGAGGAGTTGAGCGCGTTGCTGCAGCGGCGCGGTGCGCAGGTGACCAGCGCCGCGGCGATCGCCATGGTCCCGCTACCCGACGACGACGAGCTGCTCGCGCACACCAGAGCCCTCATCGCGACTCCGCCGGACGTGGTGATCGCGACGACGGGCATCGGGCTGCGTGGCTGGATGGCGGCGGCCGACGGGTGGGGACTGGCCAACGACCTGACCGAGGCGCTCGGGAAGGCGCGAATCGTCTCCCGCGGGCCCAAGGCCACCGGCGCGCTACGGGCCGCCGGGTTGCCCGAGGAGTGGTCGCCGGATTCGGAGTCCTCCCGCGAGGTGGTGCACTACCTGGTTGACGGCGGCATCGAGGGCTTGCGGATCGCGGTGCAGCTGCACGGCGCCACCGACGAGTGGGATCCCTTTCCCGAGTTCCTCGAGGAGCTGCGAGGGGCGGGCGCCGAGGTGGTGCCCATCCGCGTCTACCGCTGGCATCCCGCACCGAGGGACGGTGCCTTCGACCACTTGGTGGCCGGCATCGCCGAGCGCAAGTTCGACGCCGTGAGCTTCACGTCAGCGCCCGCTGTCGCGGCGATGCTGATGCGCGCGGTCGAGCTGGGTCTGGAGGATCGGGTGCTGTCGGCCCTGCGGACCGACGTACACGCCATGTGTGTCGGACCGGTGACCGCCCGTCCCCTGGTGCGCCTTGGCGTGCCGACGTCGGCGCCGGAGCGAATGCGGCTGGGCGCCTTGGCCCGCCACATCACCGACGAACTACCGCTTCTGCAGTCGCGCACGGTGAAGGTGGCCGGTCACGTGTTGGAGATCCGGGGCACCTGCGTGCTGGTCGACGGCGCAGTCAGGGAACTCTCGCCGGCGGGCATGGCAACCATTCGTGCGCTGGCCCACCGCCCCGGCACCGTGGTGTCCCGCCGCGACCTGCTCAATGCCTTACCTGGCTGCGGCAGCGACACGCACGCGGTCGAGACGGCCGTGCTGCGGCTGCGGACGGCACTGGGCGACAAGCACATCGTGTCGACCGTCGTGAAACGCGGGTACCGACTGGCCGTCGACGAGTACCCGGCGGGCGTCGCGTGAACCCCGTGCTCGTCGCGCACGGCACCCGCAAGGCGTGCGGTGTCACCATGATCGGCGACCTGGCGGAGCGGGTCGGCGCCGTGCTCGGCGTCCGGGTCCGCACCGCATTCGTCGACGTGCTCGGACCGTCACCGGCCGACGTGCTGCGCTCACTGTCGGGCCCCGCCGTGCTGGTGCCCGCGTTCCTGGCAGGCGGATACCACGTCCGCACCGACATTCCTGCGCACGTTGCCGCCAGCGGACATCGCGACGTCATCGTCACGGAGCCGCTCGGGCCGTCCGCGCAGATGGTGCGCGCGATGACTGACCGCATGGTGGAATCCGGCTGGCGGCCTTCTGATTCCGTGATCATGGCCGCAGCCGGCAGCTCCGATGCCGGCGCACGGACAGACCTCCGCACGACGGCGGCACTGCTGTCGGCGGCCATCGGCCAGCGTGTCGAACCCGCCTTCGCCGCCACGGGCGAACCATGTGTCGCCGACGCCGTGGCCGACCTCCGGTCCCGCGGTGCGCGCCGGGTCATCGTCACGTCATGTCTTCTGGCGGACGGACTCTTCCAGGACCGTCTCCTGGCCTCCGGCGCCGACGTGGTGACCGAACCGCTTGGCACCCACCCCGGTGTCGTCCGGTTGATCGCCAGCCGCTTCCGCCGAGCCCGGCTCCCGCTACCGGCTTGACCCGCGGGCGCGTCGCGCCATGGATCCCGAAATCCGTCCCCGTCGTGCGCACAATGGCGCCATGACCCGCGATACCGCGTTGGACACCTACCGGTACCTGCGCGGCGGTATCCCGGTCATGCTGATCATGCTCGGCGCGGCGCTGGTCATCGAACGCGCCCGTGCGACATGCTGGCAGACCTCCATCAGCGCGTACTACTTCACCTTGGCGCACTCCGTGTTCATCGGCGCGGTATGCGTCATCGGCGCCCTCCTGATCGTCTACAAGGGCAGCAAGGACACCGAGGACGTGCTGCTCAATCTGGCAGGCACCGTGGCGTTCGTGGTCGCATTCGTGCCGACGTCGCGGCCCGTGCTGCTGTGCGGGGGTGAATCGGGCATGATCGTCGGCGCCGTGACGGACGCCGCGGTGATCGGGAGCGTATGGGCCCTCGTCGTCGCGTTGGTGGTGGCCCGCGCCGCATCGTGGTGGATGTATCGCCGCACCAGGACCGGCCGCGACCGCAGCCCCCTCGGTGAGGTCGCCGTGTGGGTGCAGCGCGCCGTCCTCGCGGTCGGCATGGTCACGCTGATCGTGGTTCCCGACTGGTTCGTGGCCAACGCCCACGGGATAGCGGCGGTCACGATGTTCCTCGCGTTCATCGTCACGGTACTGATCAACGCGTTCCTCGCCGGCCGTCAGGACGAGCAGAAGTGCCCGCACAATCTGGTGTATCACCGGGTCTACCAGGCGATCTCGCTGGCCATGGCATTGACCCTGGTCGCCGCCGTGGCCGCGCACCTGCTCCTGGACGGATTCAACCACGTGGTGCTCGTCGTCGAGGTGGCGCTGATCGCGGAGTTCGGCGCGTACTGGCTGGTGCAGACCGTCGAGCTGTGGAACACCTCGACCCGCGACGAACTGGTCGACGCCGAATGCCGACCGCGGGGCGAAAAACTCATGCAGGCGCTGTAAAGCTCCACCTCAGAACGGTGGTGGGATTGGGTCTTTGGTGAAGGTGTCGTTGTATTCGATGTGTTCGTCGGGGATGAATCGTGGTGGTGGGGGGTTGGTGTGGTGTTGGTGGTTGGCGCGGCGTTCGGCCAGGATCGCCGCGGTGCGTTGTTGGGTGCGGGTGCGGGTGCGCCGGGGCATCATCGCGGTCTTGTCGGCGGCGCGGTCATCGGCGACGGTGCCCACGGTGAGGGGTCCGGTCGGGGCGCACAGGGTGGGGAAGATCAGGGTGCTGCCGGGGTGGGTGACGTACTTCTGGCCGGTCGGGCTGGTCCAGATCAGGGTGCCGTCGCGGAGTTGTTCGTCGCGCCAGCCCCAGAACGTCTTGAGCAGGTGATGGGTGCGGCACTTGCACGACAGGTTCGAGGCGTGGGTGGGCCCGCCCTCGGCGTGCGGGATGACGTGGTCGAGGTCGCAGTCGCTGGCCGGTACGTCGCAGTTCGGGAAGCGACAGGTCAGGTCGCGGTGGCGGACGAAGTCGGCCAACGCCTTCGACGGCCGGTAGCCCGCTTCGGCGGGCGCGTCGCCGGGATGGATCAACGGTTGCAGCCTCGCGGTCTGGGCCAGTTCGGTGATCAGCTCGGCCGGGATGAGCCCCTCGTAGCCGATCATCGCCGCCGGGGTGTCCCCGGTCCCCTCGACGGTGGACTGCTCGGCGATCACGTGGATGATCACCGCGCTGGCCGTGGTTGCCCCGGCGGGGCAGTCCGGGCGTGCGCAGCGGCAGCCCAACCGGTCCGCCCCGGCGGCCAGCGCACCGAGACCGTCGGCGCGGCGCTGGGCGATCGAGCGCGGATCGTCCGGGCACACGGTGTGGGCCAGGGCGGTCAGCCGGTCGGCCACGGCATGCCCGTCGGGGGCGTACACGGTGGCCACGATCTCGGCCAACCCGTTGCCCACGTCCCCGACCAGGACTTCGCGTTCGGCGAGCCGATCGGTGCGGGCACGGACCGCGTCCCGGTCGGCGCGGGCGATGATCTGATCGATCCGGGCGGCCAGTTGACTGCGGTTCATCACCCCCCAGCGGGGGGCCTTCACGGCCAGTTGCGCGTCCACGGTGGCCCGGCGGTCGTCGTCGGTGATCAGCCCGGTGCGAAACACCGCCGCCCGAAACGTCGCCTCGTCGATGTCCCCGGCGCAGAACACCCGCCCCAGCGCCGGCAGTTGGATGCGTAGGGCGTGGGCGTAGCGCACGTGGCTGGCGGCCAGTCCGCGGCTGATGCCCAACCCCGCCGACACCTCGATGGTCGCCGCGTCCACCGCGTCGAGGGTCCAGTCCTCGCTGGCCCCGCCGTCCTGGGTCAACCGCAACGCCACCAACTCCCCGATCGCCACCAACCGGGCCGCGGCCGCACACGCCTCCGCCCGCGCCGCCGAACACATCCGCTGCAGCAGCAGCGCCGCGGGATCGGAACCAATGTCGAACACGTGTTCGAGTATGCCACCGGGGTACGACACGTCGCTCGGCCCAAGGGCCTACCGATCCCAAACTTCGACGAATCAGCGCCAGGGGGCGACCTGCACGTCCCCGTCGGCGGTCAGCCGCGTGCGGTAGACGAGTACCGAGATCGAAGGGTCGTCCAAGCACTGGCCGTCGTCGAATGCGAAGGCCTGTTTCTTGATCGGCGTCTGGACACAGACGCGGCCAGCACGGTCTCCTACGATGCCCCGCGACATCACCGCTGCACCCGAGAAGGGGTCGATGTTGCCTACCGCGCGCAGGGACCCGTCGTCGAGGCGGAATAGCGCCACCTGGACCCCATCGGGCAGCAGCACGCCGACGCCGCGGCAGGGCACCAGCCGGCGATAGGAGCATGCGGTCGTCCACGCCGGGTCGTCGTCGCGGACGTCGATGTCATCGAGGTGCTCGAGCAGGCTCATGTGGTCTCCTGAAGCGGACGGAACTTGGGCATGCCCATCGGAACCTTGCGGCCGGAGCGTTCGGTGAAGGCGACGGTGGGGTCGGCGACGTCGGGCGCGTTGACGAACGACACGAAGCGCGACAGCTTGTCGGGATCGTCGAGCACACCCCTCCACTCGCAGGCGTAACCCTCGACGTGGCGGGCCACCGCCTCCTCGAACTCCGCTGCCAGACCCAGCGAGTCACTGCACACGACATCACGCAGATGCTCGATGCCGCCGTCGAGTCCCTCGATCCACGGCGCGGTGCGCTGCAACCGGTCAGCGGTGCGGACGTAGAACATCAGGAACCGGTCGATGTAGCGGATCAGTGTCTCGTCGTCGAGGTCGCCCGCGAGCAGTTCCGCATGCCGAGGCGTCATGCCGCCGTTGCCGCCGACGTAGAGGTTCCAGCCGGTCTCGGTGGCGATCACGCCGACGTCCTTGCCGCGCGCCTCCGCGCACTCCCGGGCACATCCCGAAACGCCCATCTTGATCTTGTGCGGGGCGCGCAGTCCGCGGTAGCGCAGCTCGAGGTCGATCGCCATCTGCACCGAGTCCTGCTGTCCGTACCGGCACCAGTCGCTGCCGACGCAACTCTTCACCGTCCTCAGCGCTTTGCCGTACGCCTGACCGGACTCCATGCCGCCGTCGACCAGTCGCCGCCAAATCTCGGGCAGCTGGTCGACGCTCGCGCCGAACATGTCGATCCGCTGGCCGCCGGTGATCTTGGTGTACAGACCGAAGTCGCGGGCGATCTCACCGATCAGGATCAGCTGGTCGGCGGTGATGTCGCCGCCGGGCACGCGCGGCACCACCGAATAGCTCCCGTTGCGTTGGATGTTCGCCAGGAAGTGGTCGTTGGAGTCCTGCAGCGAGGCCTGCTCGCCGTCGAGGATGTGCTCGCTACTCGTCGAGGCCAGGATCGAAGCGACGACGGGTTTGCATATGTCGCAGCCCCTTCCGGTGCCGAACCGTTCGACGAGGCCGGAGAACGTGCGGACCGAGGTGGCCGAGACGATCTCGAAGAGCTCGGCCCGCGACTGCGAGAAGTGTTCGCACAGCGCCTTGGACTGCTCGACGCCCTCGGCCTCGAGCAGCTGCTTGAGCAGTGGCACGCAGGATCCGCACGACGTGCCCGCCTTGGTGCAGCCCTTCAAGGCGGGTACGTCCGCGCACCCGCCTGCGATCGCGTCGGTGAGATCGCCCTTGGTCACGTTGTTGCAGGAACAGACCTGCGCTGCGGCCGGTAGTGCCGCCACACCGAGCTGGGCTGCGCCCGTAACACTTCCGTTTGGTGCGATGATCGCCAACGGGTCGCCGAGGCAGGCGTTCGCCGACCATCGGCCGAAGCACGCCGTAGGCCGAAGCGTCGCCGACCAGGATGCCGCCGAGCAGCGTGGCGGCGTCGTCGGACAGCACCAGCTTGGCGTAGGTCTGGTTGACCGCGTCGTTGATCACCACCTCGAGGCAGTCCGGGGTGGCGCCCATGGCGTCGCCGAAGCTCGCGACGTCAACGCCGAGAAGTTTCAGCTTGGTCGAGGTGTCCGCCTCACCGAATTCGGCGGCGCCCCCCATCAGGCGGTCGGCCACCACCTCGGCGCTGGTGTACCCCGGCCCCAACAGGCCGTAACAACGCCCATCGACGGCGGCCACCTCCCCGATCGCATAGACCATGGGATCTGCTGTGACGCAGGATGAGTCGGTGAGCACGCCGCCACGGTCCGCGAGGGCCAGCCCGGCCGCCCTGGCGAGCTCGTCGCGCGGCCGCACACCGGCCGCGAAGACCACCAAACCGGTGTCGACGTGCGTGCCGTCGCCGAGCGCGACCCGCAGCGCGTCATCACCGAGTCGTTCGATCGAGTCGGTTCCGACGTCGAGACGAACCGAGATGCCCAGACCGCTGACCATCTGGCGCAACAGCGCACCACCGGCGGCGTCGAGCTGCTGACTCATCAGGCGCGGTGCCCGCTCAACGATGTGCGCCTGCAACCCGAACTGGCGCAAGGCATTCGCGGCCTCGAGGCCGAGGAGACCGCCGCCGATCACGACTCCGGACCGGCTGCCCGTCGCCGCGGCACGCGTGGCGTCGGCGCGGATGGCGTCGAGGTCGTCCATGGTCCGGTACACGTGGCAGCCCGGCAGATCGTGCCCAGGCACGGGGGGCACGAAGGCGTAGGACCCCGTGGCGAGCACCAGCGCGTCGTAGGAGATCCGACGACCCAGCGCCGTCGCGACATGCCTGGTGGTCCGGTCGATCCTGGTGACCCGATCCCGCAGGATCAGCTCGACGAGGTCGTCGCCCAGATACCGATTGCCCGGCAGCGCAAGTCGGGTGCGATCCCAATGCTCGGTGTAGCCGGTGAGCCCGACGCGGTCATAGGCGGCGTCGTTCTCCTCGGCGAGCACGGTGACGCGCCATTCGCCAGACCCGTCACGGGAACGCAACGCCTCCACGAATCGGTGGCCGACCATGCCGTGGCCGACCAGGACGACGGTCTTCGGAGAACGCATGACCGAAGGCTAGGAACCCGATATTGCCGACATGTCGCGTCGTGTGAAGCGCCCATCACGGTGTGCTCACCTGCCGTCCAACCGGATTGTGAGCAGCGTCAGACGTGCCCGGCGTTGGTGGGCGTCGTGGTGTTGTACGGATTGGAGGTCGTGGTGGATGTCGTCGGCGTGTCGGTATCCGGCCCCGAATCGTCCGTCGGCGCTGGCGTGGCCGGCCCCGGCGCGGGCGCGTCCGGTTCACTCGTCTGCACGGTGGGCACCGTGTAACTGGTCGACGACGTCGAGGTCGTCCACGTCGAAGGCTCCGACGTGGCCTCCGACGTGTCGGGCGGCGCGAAGTTCGGCGGGCGCGAGGAATCGTCCGATGCCCGAATGACCGCGAAGACCAGCAGACCCACCAGGGCGAGCGCGGCCGCGCCCGCGGCCCACATGACGCCCTGGCGGTCGTGCCAGTCCTGCCGTCCGCCGTCGTCCTTCACCGGCGGCATGCTAGGCCGACCAATCGAACGGCCGGGAAACGCGCTAGCTCCAGCGCGCCAGGATCTCCTCCGCCCGACCCGACAGCGCGCGCTGCAAGAACGGACCGAAACTGATCCGACCCACGCCCAACGGGCCGAATGACGCAGGGTCGTCCAGATCCGGTATCGCGATCGCGTTGATCGGCAACGGCAGTTCCGAAGCGAGCCGCCGTTGTGTGTCCGGATCGTGGCGGCCCACTGGATAGAGACAGTCGGCGCCTGCATCGGCGGCCAGCTTCAGGCGAGCGATCGCCCGGTCGACGCGATCGGTGTCATCGCCGTCGTTGATGAAGAACAGATCCGTGCGGGCGTTGATCACCACGTGCACGTCGGCGGCGTCGGCCGCCTTGCGCAGCTCCCCCACCAGCGCTGCGTGCTCCTCGGCGGTGCGTAACCGCTTGTCCTCCCCGTGCACGACGTCCTCGATGTTCAGGCCAACCGCTCCCGCCGAGAGCAGCCCGTCGATCAGGCGTTGCGGCGGCTCGCCATAGCCGGATTCGATGTCGACGGAGATCGGCACGTCGACCGCTCCGGCGATCTGCGCGACGCAATCCGTCAGGTCGTCGAACGACATCCCCTCGCCGTCCTCCTTGCCGATCGACTCGGCAACGGGATGGCTGCCGAGGGTGAGTGCGGCAAACCCCGCCTCGACCGCCAGTTTGGCCGACCAAGCGTCCCACACCGTCGGCAGAATCACCGGATCTCCCGGCACGTGCAATGCCAGCAATGCCGCCGCCCGATCTTGAAGAGCCTGCTTGGACACGTTGTCTACCTCCGCTCCGAACGTGACTCGTGTCACGCTCAACCGATGATGTGGCTAGCATCAATTGTCGTAATGTGATTCGTGACACCTTCAGCCCAAGGAGGTCTGGCCCGTTGTCCACCACAACCGAACTTGCCCAGCTACACGAGTTGATCGGTGGCTTGCGGCGGTGCGCGACCTCACTGGCATCACGCTACGGCGACAGCCCCGCGATGCGCCGCATCGTCAACGACGCCGAGCGCATTCTCAACGACATCGATCGGCTCGACATCGACGCAGAGGAACTGGAACTCACGCGTGACACGGGCCAGCATCACCATGTCGGCGAGAAGATCGCGATCCCGGACACGCAGTACGCCAGCGACTTCTGGCAGGGCGTGGATGACGAGGGCCTCGGCGGGCAGCGATGAGCGCTTGCGCGAAGAGCAGAGGGCAGCGATGAGCGCTTGCGCGAAGAGCAGAGGGCAGCGATGAGCGCTTGCGTGCGAAGTTAGGCCTCACTGACTTGGGTGGCCCAACGGCGTTCCGCTACCGTCCACCTGGCTTCACCACGATTGAAATCGAGGAGATTCAGTGAGTGCACCCACCGCCGATCGCCCAGGCACCGGCGTCTTCTCCCCCACCCGTGCCGAGATCCCCCAGCGCACGCTGCGCACCGACCGGTGGTGGCAATCGCCGCTGATCGTGGATCTGGGCTTCGCCGCGTTCGTCATCTACGCGACGGTGCGGGCGTTCCTGCAGAACAACTACTACGTTCCCGCCTACCACTACCTGACGCCGTTCTACTCGCCGTGCGTCAGCACCGGGTGCACGCCGGAGGCCAGCCACTTCGGCCAGTTCCTTCCGGATGTGTGGTGGCTGCCGTACGCGGCGTTGTCACTGCCCTTCCTGCTGCTGTTCCGGCTGACCTGCTACTACTACCGCGGGGCCTACTACCGGTCGGTGTGGCAGTCACCGACTGCCTGCGCGGTGGCCGAGCCGCACGCGAAATACACCGGGGAGACCCGACTTCCGCTGATCATTCAGAACACCCACCGGTACTTCTTCTACATCGCGGGCATCATCTCGGTGATCAACACCTACGACGCGATCGAGGCGTTTCAGTCGCCGTCCGGCTTCGGATTCGGTTTGGGCAACATCATTCTCGTCGTCAACGTCGTGATGCTGTGGATCTACACGCTGTCCTGCCACTCCTGCCGCCACGTGGTCGGCGGACGGCTCAAACACTTCTCCAAACACCCGGTCCGCTACTGGCTCTGGACTCAGGTCAGCAGGCTCAACACCCGGCACAAGTTGTACGCATGGATCACGTTGGGCACCCTGATGTTGACCGACTTCTACGTCATGTTGGTGGCCAGCGGCACCATTTCCGACCTGAGATTCATTGGCTGACAAGGCAATTCATTCATGGTTCCGAATAGCAAGTGAGGTTAGATGGCTGAGCTGGAGCGGCACGAGTACGACGTCGTCGTGATCGGCGCCGGCGGCGCAGGGCTCCGAGCGGTGATCGAAGCACGTGAGCGGGGACTGCGCGTCGCCGTGGTGACCAAGTCACTGTTCGGAAAGGCCCACACGGTCATGGCCGAGGGCGGCTGCGCGGCCGCCATGAAGAACGCCAACGCCAAGGACACCTGGCAGATCCACTTCGCGGACACCATGCGGGGCGGCAAGTTCCTGAACAACTGGCGGATGGCCGAACTGCACGCCCAGGAGGCCCCCGACCGGGTGTGGGAGCTCGAGACCTACGGGGCGCTCTTCGACCGCACCAAGGATGGGCGGATCAGCCAGCGCAACTTCGGCGGCCACACCTACGCGCGCCTCGCGCACGTCGGTGACCGCACGGGCCTGGAGATCATCCGCACCATGCAGCAGAAGATCGTTTCGCTGCAGCAGGAGGACAAGGCCGAACTCGGTGATTACGAAGCCAGGATCAAGGTCTTCCACGAGTGCAGCGTCACCGAGTTGATCAAGGATGGCGACAAGATCGCGGGCGCCCTTGCGTACTGGCGCGAGTCCGGCAACTTCATCCTGTTCGACGCACCCGCGGTCGTGCTCGCCACCGGCGGCATCGGCAAGTCGTTCAAGGTGTCGTCGAACTCGTGGGAGTACACCGGCGACGGGCACGCCCTCGCGCTGCGCGCCGGGGCCTCGCTGATCAACATGGAGTTCATCCAGTTCCATCCCACCGGCATGGTGTGGCCGTTGTCCGTGAAGGGCATCCTCGTCACCGAGGGCGTGCGCGGCGACGGCGGAGTGCTGAAGAACTCCGAGGGCAAGCGGTTCATGTTCGACTACATCCCCGAGGTGTTCAAGGGCCAGTACGCGGAGACCGAAGAAGAGGCCGACCAGTGGCTCAAGGACAACGACTCCGCGCGTCGCACGCCTGACCTGCTGCCCCGCGACGAGGTGGCACGCGCCATCAACTCCGAGGTGAAGGCAGGCCGCGGCACCCCGCACGGTGGGGTCTACCTCGACATCGCCTCCCGCATCCCGGTCGAGGAGATCAAGCGCCGGCTGCCCTCGATGTATCACCAGTTCATGGAGCTGGCGGAGGTCGACATCACCAAGGACGAGATGGAGGTCGGTCCGACCTGCCACTACGTCATGGGCGGAATCGAGGTCGATCCCGACAGCGGCGCCGCGACCACACCGGGGCTGTTCGCCGCGGGCGAGTGCTCGGGCGGCATGCACGGCTCCAACCGGCTCGGCGGCAACTCGCTGTCGGACCTGCTGGTGTTCGGTCGTCGCGCCGGACTGGGTGCGGCCGACTACGTGCGGGCGCTTCCGGAGCGGCCGAAGGTGCACGAGCACGCCGTCGAGGCCGCCACGCAGATGGCGCTGGCGCCGTTCGACGAGCACCCCAATCCGGAGAACCCGTACACGTTGCACGCCGAGCTGCAGCAGTCGATGAACGACCTGGTCGGGATCATCCGCAAGGAAGACGAGATCCGGGCCGCGTTGGACAAGCTGCGCGAGCTCAAGGCGCGGCTCCACAACGTCTCCGTCGCCGGCGACAGGCTGTTCAACCCCGGCTGGCATCTGGCCATCGACATGCGCAACATGCTGCTGGTCAGCGAATGCGTGGCCGAGGCGGCGCTACAGCGCACCGAGAGCCGCGGCGGCCACACCCGCGACGACTACCCCGAGATGGACGCCAACTGGCGCAACACCCTGCTGGTGTGCCGCGCGAGCGGCGGCGATCCCGTCGTCCCCGACGTGACGGTAACCCCCGAGCCACAGACACCCATGCGCCCCGATCTCCTCGGGTGTTTCGAGCTGTCCGAGCTGGCGAAGTACTACACCGACGGTGAACTGGCCGAACACCCGGAACGGAGCAGTTGAGGATGGGTAATTCCGCAGGAACGTATCAAGCGAGCATGCGCGTCTGGCGCGGCGACGGCACGGGCGGAGCGCTGCAGGACTACACCGTCGAGGTGAACGAGGGCGAGGTCGTCCTCGACATCATTCACCGGATCCAGGCCACTCAAGCCGGCGATCTTGCGGTGCGGTGGAACTGCAAGGCAGGCAAGTGCGGCTCGTGCTCGGCCGAGATCAACGGCCGCCCACGACTGCTCTGCATGACCAGGATGTCGACGTTCGGCGAGGACGAGACCGTGACCGTGACGCCGATGCGGACGTTCCCCGTCATGCGCGACCTGGTCACCGACGTGTCCTTCAACTACACCAAGGCACGCGAGATCCCGTCGTTCACCCCACCGAAGGACCTTCAGCCGGGCGACTACCGGATGCAACAGGTTGACGTGAACCGGAGCCAGGAATTCCGCAAGTGCATCGAGTGCTTCCTGTGCCAGAACACCTGCCACGTCGTGCGTGACCACGAGGACAACAAGCAGGCGTTCTCCGGTCCGCGGTACCTCATGCGCGTCGCCGAACTCGACATGCACCCGCTCGACACGGTCGACCGCAAGGACATGGCCCAGGAGGACTTCGGGCTGGGGTTCTGCAACATCACCAAGTGCTGCACCGAGGTCTGCCCCGAGCACATCAAGATCACGGACAACGCCCTGATCCCGATGAAGGAGCGCGTCGCCGACCGCAAGTACGACCCGGTCGTGTGGCTCGGGAACAAGCTCTTCCGGCGATGAGCGCTTGCGCGAAGAGCCGGAACAAAGCCTGAAGTCGGCGATGAGCGCTTGCGCGAAGAGCCGGAACAAAGCCTGAAGTCGGCGATGAGCGCAACCGTCTTTCGAGTTGGAGCGTAGGCTCGGACAGCAGCCAATCAACGACGAAAGGCGGCCCGATGAGGACTGGACAAACTCAGAGCGTCAACGACATTCGCGCTGCGATCCGCCAACTCTCCGCACGCGCCGCGCTGGCGCGCAAAGAGGGCAGACCGGAGGACGCCGCGGAGCTCGAGCGAAGAGTCGACGGCTACCGCGAGGAACTCGGCGCCAGGCCCTGACGAGCAGCCGCCGTCAGCCGTCCAGCCGACGGAACGTACTCCGGTGAAAGACGATCGGCGGCACGTCCTCGTGGACGGTGATGCCGTGAACCCGAAGTACGACGATCGTGTGATCGCCTGCAGGGACCAGGTTTTCGATGGCGCTCTCCAGCCACACGGTGGTGCCGTGGATGAACACCGCCCCCCGGTCCGTCGACTTCGTCTCCAGGCCCGCGAAGCGGTCGCCGGTCTTGGCGGCCAACGCGCGCGCAGCCGCATCGTGTGACTCGCCAAGCAGGCTGATCCCCAGCACCGGAACGTCCTTGAGCCTTGGCCACGTGGTCGACGAGTTCTGCACGCAGAACGACACCAGCGGCGGGTCAAGGGACACCGGAACGAATGTGCTCGCCGCCAGTCCGACCAGGATCCCCTCGACCTCGGCGGCGATGGCGATCACGCCGGAAGGGAAGTGACCGAACGCCTCGCGCAGGGCGGTGGGGTTCAGATCGGTAATGCTCATGGCGTCTCCATCTTCACACGAGGTATCCGTGCGCGGCGGCGACGTCGGGGTGGGCCCGCAATCGGCTCTTCCACGCGTTGCGCCCGTAGACCGAGAAGATCCGCTCGTTGGACGGATCGGCCGTGACGCCGCGCGCCAGGGCCGCCAACTCGTCGGGCAGGGTCAGCAGGGGGATCTGCGCATCGAGACGAGGGTTGAAGAAATAGGGCACCGAGATGCGCTCCCTTGCGGAGAGCTTGACCCGGTGCTCGGTGGCGCGCAGGTAGCCGCCGCTGGCGACCTCGAGCATCTCGCCGATGTTGACGATGAATGCGCCGGGCAGCGGATCCACCTCGATCCACTCCCCGGTGGCATTTCCCGACGCTTCGCTCGCCCCGGTGTCATTTCCCGTCGCTTCGCTCGCCCCGGTGGCCACCCGCACCTCGAGGCCGCGGCTGCCGGGCTCCGCCAACAACAGCGTGAGCACGCCCGCGTCGCGGTGGGCACCGACGCCTTGCGGGCTCTCGGCCTGCGCGGGATAGCGCACGATCTTGATCAGGGTTGCGGGGGTGTCGGCGAACGCGTCGTCGAAGACGTCCTCTTGGCTGCCGAGCGACGCGGCCCAGTGCCGTAACAGTGTTCGCCCGACCTCGGCCAGTGCGGCATCCCACTCGGCGACCACCACAGGCAACTCCGGCAGGGCGGACGGCCACTGGTTCGGACCCTGCAGCCGCAGGTAGTCCGGGCCGCCTGCGCCCCCGACCGGGGCGCGCTGCGGCCCGATGTCGATCTGCTCGCGCCAGTCGGCCACGCCGCCGGTGAATTCCCCGCCGAGGCGGGTGTATCCGCGGAAGTGTGGGCTGTTGCGCATCGCGACCGAGTCCTTCTCGGCCTGAGGCAGCGCGAAGAAGCGCCTGGCCTCGGTCAGCAGCCTGTCGGTGAGCTGTTCGGAGACACCGTGCCCGGTGAGGTAGAAGAAGCCGACCTCGTGAGCGACCGTGCGCAGCCGCTCGCGCAGCACGGCAGGATCCTCGCGGACGTCGACGACGGGCAAGGCGGTCTGCACGGGGGCCACGGCACCATGATCGTCGCGGACGGGCGTTGCCGCCACGGTCACGATCCGCACGAGCTCAAAGCCGGTCGGCGACAGTCACATCGCCGACTCCCGGTCACGGGCAAATGCTTTCAGCCGTTGCACAGCGTCACAACGGTGGTGCCAGGAGTCATGCTCCGGAGGTCAGGACGGTAACCTGACGCCCATGCCTTCGCCGACTCTTCTCTCCATTCTCCGCGAGCGTGCGAGTCTGCAGCCCAATGACGCGGCCTTCACCTACACCGACTACGAGCAGGACTGGGCCGGCGTCGCCGAGACGCTGACCTGGTCCCAGGCGTATCGCAGGGCGCTCAACGTCGCGAACGAGGTCAGGCGCCACGGTTCGTCCGGGGACCGGGCCGTGATACTCGCTCCGCAGGGCCTGGACTACATCGCAGCGTTCCTTGGCGCGATACAGGCCGGTTTCATCGCGGTCCCACTGTCGGTCCCGCAGGTCGGCTCCCATGACGAGCGGGTCAGCGCCGTCCTCGCCGACACGTCGCCCTCGGTCATCCTCACCACGTCCGCGGTAGCGCCGAGCGTCACCGAGTACGTCGAGGAGCTGATCGGCGGCGCCGCCCCGACGGTCATCGAGATCGACGCCCTCGACCTCAATGCCAGGAACGGCGCGGGCCCCCGCCTCAAGGACGCACCGGACACCGCCTACCTGCAGTACACCTCCGGTTCGACCCGCGCTCCGGCCGGAGTGAAGATCTCCGACCGCAACCTCGCGGCCAACTTCGAGCAGCTGATGGCCGACTACTTCCCGGACCTCGGAGGGGTCGCGCCGCCCGACACCACCATCGTGTCGTGGCTGCCGTTCTACCACGACATGGGATTGATGTTGGCGGTCATTGCGCCGATCCTCGGCGGCTACCGCGCCGAGATCATGAGCCCGGTGGCGTTCCTCCAGCGGCCGGCCCGCTGGGTTCAGGCGCTGGCCTCGAACACCCATGCGTACTCGGCTGGGCCGAACTTCGCCTTCGAGCTCGCCGTGCGCAAGACGTCGGACGAAGAGATGGCCGGCCTCGACCTCGGGGGCGTGCTGACCCTCGTCAGCGGTGCCGAACGCGTCCACCCCGCCACGCTGGAGCGGTTCGTCGAGCGTTTCTCCCCGTTCGGCTTCAGCCACCACATGATGACGCCGTCCTACGGCATGGCCGAGGCCACCGTCTACGTCTCGACGCGGGCCACCGGTGGTGCACCGGTGGTGGTCGACTTCGACCCGGAGAAGCTGGCCGCGGGCACCGCAGAGCGGTGTGCCGGCGAGACCGGCAGCCCGCTGATCAGCTACGGCGTACCGAAATCGCCGACCGTGCGGATCGTCGATCCGGACACCAGGACCGAATGTCCGGCGGCGTCGGTCGGTGAGATCTGGGTGCGCGGCGACAACGTATCCGACGGCTACTGGAACAAGCCCGAGGAGACGGAGCGCACCTTCGGCGGACTGCTGGTCGACGCATCGGCCAGGCACGCCCGAAGGTCCGTGGCTGAGAACGGGGGACCTCGGTTTCATCTCCGAGGGCGAGCTGTTCATCGTGGGCCGCATGAAGGACCTGTTGATCGTGTACGGGCGCAACCACTATCCCGAGGACATCGAGGCCACGGTCCAGGAGATCACGGGTGGCCGGGTCGCGGCGATATCGGTCCCGGTGGAGCACACGGAGAAGCTGGTCACCATCATCGAGGTGAAGAAGCGCGGCGACTCCGACGAGGAGGCCATGCACAAGCTCAGCGTCGTCAAGAACGACGTCACCTCCGCCATCTCGAAGTCGCACGGCCTGAACGTCGCGGACCTCGTGTTGGTCGGACCCGGGTCGATCCCCACCACGACGAGCGGCAAGATCAGACGGGCCGCGTGCGTCGACCAGTACCGGCACCAGCAGTTCGCCAGATTGGACGCTTAGGCGGCCCCGCGCCGCCGCCAACCCGTCATGTGGATCACCATCCTGGTGATGGCCGTCGCAATCAGCCTTGAGCCGTTCCGGATCGGCATGACGGTGCTCATGCTCAACAGGCCGAGGCCCACGCTCCAGCTGCTGGCGTTTCTGTGCGGCGGCTTCGCGATGGGGATCAGCGTTGGCCTGGCCGTACTGTTCGTCCTTCAGCCGAGGCTGCTGGAGTCGGAGCACTTCACCCTGCCCAAGGTCCAGATCGCGATCGGCGTGCTGGCCCTGCTCGGCTCGGCCGTGGTGGCCACGAACGTCCTGGCGGGGCGGTTCCGGCGGCCGGCGTGCCACCCCCGGTGGCGTGGATGGTCCCAAACGGCTGTCGACGCGGGTCAGGAACCTGCTCAAGGGTCGCTCCTTGTGGGTCGCGGCGGTGGCGGGCCTCGGGATCGCGCTGCCGTCCGTCGACTACCTGGCGGCGTTGGCCGTCATCCTCGCCTCAGGCACCACGGTGACGACCCAAGCCGGCGCCCTGCTGGCATTCAACGTCGTGGCCTTCGCGCTGGTGGAGATCCCGCTTGCGGCCTACCTGGTGGCACCGGAAAAGACGCGAGCGTCAATGACTGCGCTCAACGACTGGATCCGATCGCGCCGCCGACACGAAGTCGCCGCGCTGCTGGCCGGGGTCGGCTGCGTTCTGATCGTGATCGGGGCCACGGGCCTGTAGACAGGAGCCTTCCAGAGAAGCATCACGTAGCGGGCTGCAGTAACGTAGGAGCCGAAAACCACGCACTGATCGTGGTTTTCGCGCACTGAGGGCACTACCATTGCCGGAGCTCTATGGGAGGATCGGCTGTTGAGGATGACGAGATGAGACGACTGCTCGCTTGGGCCATCGCACTGGGAGTCGTCGGCTCTGCAGGCGGTTTGGGCGCAGGCGTGGCCATCGCCGATCCGCTCTTCCCCAACCCGAATCCGGCGCCGTCGCCAGTGGGTCCCGCGTCAACGGCACAGGTCGTCTACGCGCTCGGTGGCGCGCGGCCGCCCGGCATCCCGTGGGTCGACTACACCAACCGGGCGGGCAACGAATACTTCCCAGGCGCCAAGCGGGACCTCATCGACTACCCGGCCGGAGCGCCGTTCAGCTGGGTGCCGTCGATGTTCCTTCCGAAGGGTTACTCCCCTGACCGGGTGACCATCGGCGTGGCGGCCGACGATGCGACGAAGAGCCTGGACACGGCGATCCGCAACGGTTCTGCACCGGCCGCAGCCGTCGGCCTCTCCCAGGGCACGCTGGCACTCGACAAGGAACAGGTCCGGCTCGCCAACGATCCGAAGGCACCGCCGCCGGACAAGCTGCAGTTCACCACGATCGGCGATCCGACGGGCTATCACGCGTTCGGAAAGAGCTTCCTCGCAGGCATCTTCCCGCCGGGGAGCTACATCCCGTTCATCGACTACACGATGCCGAAACCGGTGGAGAGCCAGTACGACAGCAACCGCGTCATCGCCACGTACGACGGTCTGTCCGACTTCCCCGACCGACCGGACAATCTGGTGGCCGACGTCAATGCCTTCGCCGCGTCGGCGATCGTGCACACCCCTGCCGCGTTCACCGGGCCCGGCGACGTGCCGCCGCAGAACATGCGGACCACGGTCAACTCCAAGGGCGCGACCACGACGACGTACCTGATCCCGGTCAACCACCTGCCGTTGACCCTGCCGCTGCGCTACCTCGGCATGTCCGACGGGTTCGTGGATCAGATCGACAGCGTGCTGCAGCCGATGGTGGACTCGGGCTACTCGCGCTACGACAATCCGCTGAACCGGCCAACGTCGGTGGATCCGGTGCATGGCATGGACCCGATCGCCATCCTGGATCCCGCGACGCGCGACTCCATCGAAGGCACCATGGCCACCGTTCGCAGCTTCATGCCGCCACTGCCCTGACCCGGGCAGCACGCGAGCGGCCGGTTACCTCGCCCGCCAAGGGGGCAGAGCCGCCATGACTGGCCACTCGCGGACCACGACGTTCTCTTGACGTCGCACCTAGTTCTCGGTGACGGCGTCGAACACCGTCTTCTTCTCCGGTGCATCATCGTCGGCGGCCTCCGGTAGCCACGGCTGCGAGGGCCACCAACTCGCCCTCCCGACCAGAGCCGCGATCGCGGGCACGGTGATGGTGCGCACCAGGAAGGTGTCGACGAGGATGCCGATGCCGATCACGAAGCCGCCCTGCACGACGGTGCCGATGCTCGAGAACAACAGGCCGAACATCGACGCGGCGAAGATCAGTCCGGCCGCCGTGATCACGCCACCGGTGGACCGCACCGTCCGGATGACGCCGGACCGGACGCCTTGCGCCGACTCCTCACGCAACCGCGACGCCAGCAGCATGTTGTAGTCCGCGCCGACCGCGACCAACACGACGAATGCCAATCCTGGCACGCTCCAATGCAATTGCTGTCCAAGTAGGACCTGGAAGAACAGCACGCCGATGCCGACCGCCGACAGGTACGAGATGATGACCGATCCGACGAGGTAGAGCGGGGCGACCACCGCACGCAGCAGCACCATGAGGATCAGAAGCACGACGATCACGGTCACGGTCACGATGAGCCGGATGTCGTGGTCGTAGTAGTCGCGGGTGTCCCGCAGCGTGACGGGATATCCGGACATCGAGATGGACGCGTCCGAGAGCGCCGTGTTGGGTTGCGCTCCCTTCGCGGTGTTCAGGATCGTGTTGACCTGGTCCATCGCCTCGGTGCTGAACGGGTTGAGGTCGGTCTGGATGAAGTACCGCACCGAATGCCCGTCCGGCGAGATGAAGAGCTGCGCCATCTTCTTGAAGTCGTCGGTCCCCAGCACCTCCTTCGGGATGTTGAAGCCGGCCATCGACGGGTCGGATGCGTTCTGCCCCATGGACATCAGGAAACTCGACGCCTGATCGAGGCCGATCCCCATCCGCTTGGTCTGGTCGACGAGAAGCGTCACGCCGTCGGCGATCTGGCGACTGGCGCCAGCCAGGTCGTTGGCGCCCTTCTGCACCGTGATGATTTGGCTCTGAGCACTTCTGGCATCGGTCACGCCCAACTTGCGCAGGGCGCCGGACGCGGTCTGCACCGATTGGCTCAGGCCGTCGATGGTCGTCGAGAGCTTGTCCAGCGGTCCCGTGTTCTGCAACTGCTTGGCGAGCGTGACCAGCTTCTCGAGGGAACCGTCGTCGCGCGCCGCCTGCAGACGGACGAACTGACCCCGTGCCGTCACGCAGACCGGGTTCGCGTTGCAGACGGGGCTGTCGTTCAGTGAGGCGATGACCGGGTCCAGCCAGACGAAGTCGGCGTTGTAGCCCGCGAAGTTCGCCTCCATGATCTTGCCGAGCTGACGGATGCCCGCGATGATCTTGGTGGCGTCACCCAGCTGTCCCATCGTCGTGCCGCCGCCGAACTGGGACTGAATGGTCGCGAGAGCCTCGACGAGGCTGCGCACACTGCCGATCGACTGGTTGATCTGGCCACGCGCAGTGCCGAGGCCGTCGGCCATCTGGTTGGCGCCGGACGCCAGCCGGTTCAGGTCGCCCGAGCTTCCGTTGATCAGGTTCGACGCACCGCCCAGCTGGTTGCCCACCTGGCCGGCTTGATACGTGGCCCTGGCCTGTTCGAGTGATTCACCGGTCGGTCGGGTGACGCCGCGGACCATGGCGATGCCGGGAAGCTGGCTCACCCGCTGCGCCATCTGCTCGAGGTCCGCGAGCGCACGCGGGGTGCGCAGATCCTGCGGCGACTTGATGAACAGGTACTCCGGAATGGTCTGGTTCACCGGGAAGTGGCGTTCCAGCGCGGCGTAGCCGATCGAGCTCTCGACGGAGTCCGGGCAGCTGCTTGCGGTCGTCGTAGTTGAACTTGACCAGGCCGGCGCAGCTCGCCAGAGCGATCAGGATCACCAGGCTGGCCACCAGATGTCTTGCGGGCCTTCGGACGATGCGCACACCCATGTGCCGCCAGAATCTGGCGGTGCGCTCACTGCGGGGCTCGATCCATCCCGCGTCTGCCGGCGAGCACCAGGATGGCGGGCAGCAGCGTCACTGCGGCAAGGAAGGCCACGCCGATGCCGACCGCCAACGCCACACCGACCGTGGAGAACACGCCGAGTTTGGCGAAGCCCATCCCGAGGAACGTGATGCCCACCGTCGCGGCCGACGCGGCGATCACCTTTCCGATGGACACCAGGGCCCGCTGGACGGCCAGGTCGGAGTCGTCACCGAGCCGGACGTAGTCGTGATAGCGGCTGATCAGGAAGACGGCGTAATCCGTTCCCGCACCGGCGATCATCGCGCTCAGGAACACGATCGTCTGGTTCGAGATCGCCAGCCCGGTGGACCACGAGATGGCGGCGACCACCCCCTGGGCCGTCAGCAGCGACGCCCCGATCGTGAGCAAGGGGCAGCATCATCGTCGCCGGGCTGCGGTAGATGATCGCCAGGATGACCAACAGCAGGACGGCGATCGCCAGCTCGATCGGAAGGCGGTCGTTGGCGCCCGCGACGGTCAGGTCGGCGACGGTCCCGGCAGGACCGGTCAGGTTGGCGGTGAGCGAGGTCCCCGCGACCGCATGATCGACGATGCCGGAGACGCGGGTGTACGCCGCATACGCCTCGGGCGTACCCAGCTCGCCTGCCAGGCCGACCGGCAGCATCCACGCCTTGGAGTCCTGGCTCACCAGCACCTGACGCAACTCGGGGGTGCTGATGAAGTCCTGCATCATCACGACGTCGGTCGAGTCGCGACGCAGAGCGTCGACGAGGGTGCCGTAGACCTTCTCGTCCGCCGGTCCCAGGCCCTTGTCGTTGGTCAGCAACACCAAGAGCACGTTCTCCGAGCCGGCTTCCCGGAACGTCTGGGTGATCTCCCGCGCCGTTGCCGACGACGGCGCGTCGGCGGGCAGGATCGCGACGGGGTTGCGCTCCGACATCTCCGTCAAGGAGGGCACCGCGAGAGGCAGCGCCAGCGCGAGCACCGCCCAGCACCCGATGACGACCCATGGCCACCGCGCGACGAGGTCGCCTAGCCGCTGGAAGATGCGTTCACCCCCGGCGTGTGCCCTGCCGGTCGCCGGAATCAGGCGACATTGCGCCAGTGCCCGCTCTCGGCGACGCGCTCGAACACCGACTTCAGCGCGGCCAGATACTTGGCGACCGATTCCTGGGCATCCGGGTTGTCGGGGAACATCACCGCCACCGCGGTTTCCTTCTCGACCCGGATCACGTAGATGCACAGCTGATACGAGTACCGGCCGTCGCTGTAGATCCCGATGTTCAGATCGTCGAGATCCGCGGTGAGCAACACCGAGAGCGGCGCCGTGCCCGCATCGAGGAAGTTCACCACGGGAAAGTCGGGCCGCGGCTTGTTCAGCGTCGGCGCCAACTCGAGGATGCGGTCGTAGGGCACCTCGGCGAGGTCCATGCCGGTGTCGAAGGACACCTGCGCGGCCCTGGCGGCATCCCCGAACGCCGCGCCGGCGATCGGGACGGTGATCGGGATCAGGCCCGTGTACCAGCCCTGGGTCATGGCGTCGACCTCGGTCCGGCGGGTATCGCTCGGCGTGAGTCCGTAGTAGGTCTGCGTGCCGGTCAGCTCGTGTTCGGCGAGCGCACTGCACGCCAGCACGCCGCCGACGAAGCGGGCGCCGGCCGCCGTGCAGGCGGACTCGAAACGCGACGTCTGCTGTTCGTCCAGCATGGTCACGGTGACGATGTCGGCCTCCGTCGGCACCGACGGGTCACCGAGCGGCAGCGGGAAGGCGGGCATGCTGCCCTCGTTGCGTTCGGCGAACTGCTTCCACGCCCGCACCCCGGGCGAATCCAACGTCAGTGCGTCGGTGTACTCCCGCTGGCGGACGCAGAAGGCGTCATAGCTGCCCGCCTCGGGCAGGGTGATGGGTTGATTACCGCCCACCAGCGCGAGGTACATCATGTGGAACTCGATCAGCGTGGTGCCGACGATCATCGCGTCGACGTGGACGTGATCGATGCTCGCGTAGAACGTGAAGTGGTCCTCACCCTGAATGATGCCGAACCGGAAGCAATCCCACTGCAGCGGATCGGGCGTACTCACCACGAGTTCGCGCGCCTGCTCCAGGGTCAGCTCGCCGTGTCGGGTCGGGACGAACTCGATGTCATCGGCGTCCGCCATCGTCCGCCGGACGATCGGGCCGTCGCCGCTGTAGGAGAACCGACTGCGGTACGTGTCGTGCCGCCGAAGATGCGCGTTGATCACGTAGCTCATCGCACGGATGTCGCAACGACCCGGTGCGTCGCAGCTGACGATCATCAGCCGCGAGTAGTCGAGCCCGCTCGCCTTCTGGTCGTAGTAGCCACGAATGTGCTGTCCCTGCATGTAGCTGACCGGCACGTCGCTCACCGGTGCCTCCGCCGCCTTCGCCAGCGTCGCAGCCGACGGCTGCCACGACACGGCCTTACCGGCACTCGGTTCCCACTCAGCCAGCGTTCCTACCGCCAATGGCCCTACCCGCAATGTTGTCTCCCTCTAATGAAACGCCTTGTTTCTGGCTCACCGTGTCGGGCTCACCTCGACCACGGCAGCCTGCCCTCAGGAGGCCGCCGACGCAACTTCCATGGTTGCCAGCTGATCGCACAGGTGCTCCGCCAAGCCCGCGGACCGTGGTGATGTGCGTTGGGCTGATGCGTACTCCCGTTTCGGTTTCGATCCGGGTGCGCAGCTCCAAGTTACCGAGCGAGTCCAATCCATAGTCTGACAGCGGCCGGTCGGGATCAATCGTGCGCCGCAGCAGCAGGCTGATCTGGTCGGAGACCAGCCGCCGAACCGTGCTGGGCCACTCCTCCCGGGGCAGTGCGTCCAGCTCTGCCCGGAACTTGCCCGTGTCCGCCTGGCTCTGCCCCATGGCCTGGAAGCCCTCCGCGAACCGGCTGCGTTGCGCGAAGGCCGTCAGCCACGGCGTCCCCATGATCGGGGCGTAGCCCGAGTAGGTGCGGTCGTGGCGGAGAAGCGCACGGAACGCGGCGAAGCCCTCGTCGGCTGTGATCGCGACGCCGAAGTCCTCGGCGAAGGCCGTGGCGCGGCCGACCTGCGCCCACGCCCCCCACGCGATCGCGGCGCTCGGAAGCCCCTGGGCGCGACGCCAGTGGGCGAACGCGTCGAGCCAGCTGTTGGCCGCTGCGTACGCGCCCTGGCCCGGCGAGCCCACCAGTGCCGCGGCCGACGAGAACGAGCAGAACCAGTCCAGCGGTTGGCCAGCCTCCGCTTCTGCAGGCCACGTGCATGTTCCACGCGCCATAGACCTTCGGCGCCCAGCAGCGGTCGACGATGTCCTCGGTGACGTTGGTCAGCGTGGCGTCCTCGACCACCGCCGCCGCGTGCAGCACGCCGCGGACCGGAAGCCCCGACTCGGTCGCGGCCGCCACCAGGCGCTCCGCCGTTCCCGGCTCGGCGATGTCGCCGCGTTCCACCCGGACGTCGGCCCCGGTGGCGCGGATGCGCTCGATGGCCTCCTGCGCTTCGGCACTGGGCGCCGACCTGGCATTGAGCACGATCCGCCCGCAGCCGGCCGCCGCCATCTCGGCGGCGAGGAACAGCCCGAGGCCGCCCATGCCGCCGGTGATGATGTAGGCGCCGTCCGGCCGGAAGACCCTGGCCTGCTCGGGCGGCACCACGGCGACGCTGCGGCCCTCGCGCGGGATGTCGAGCACCACCTTGCCGCTGTGCCCGGCGCCGCCGACCAGCCGGACGGCGGCAGCGGCGTCGCCGATCGGATAGTGCGTGGTGTGCGGCACCGGCAGCGTGCCGTCCGCGGTGCGCTGGTACACGGTGGTGAGCAGACGTTGGACCGTCTCCGGATGGCTGTGGGTCAGCAGCGCCAGGTCCACCGCGTACATCGAGAGGTTGCGCCGGAACGGGAACAGCCCGAGCCGGGTGTCGCCGTAGATGTCGCGCTTGCCGATCTCGATGAACCGACCACCGAACGCCAGCAGTTCCAGCCCGGCGCGCTGCGCGGCACCGGGCAGCGAGTTGAGCACGATGTCGACGCCGTACCCGTCGGTGTCGCGGCGGATCAGTTCGGCGAACTCGGTGCTGCGCGAGTCGTAGACGTGTTCGATTCCCATGTCGTGCAACAACTGTCGCCGCTGCGGGCTACCCGCCGTCGCGAAGATCTCGGCTCCCGCGGCGCGGGCGATCGCGATCGCCGCCTGCCCGACGCCGCCGGTCCCGGAGTGGATCAGCACCTTGTCGGCCGACGAGATCCTGGCCAGGTCGTGCAGGCCGTACCAGGCGGTCGCGGACGCGGTGGGTACCGCAGCGGCATCTTCGAGCGGCACCTCGGGCGGGACGGTGACGGCATGGCGGGCGTCGCACGTGACGAACGTGCTCCAGCAGCCGTTGGGCGACATGCCGCCGACGTGGTCGCCGACCCGGTGGCCGGTGACGTCCGGCCCGACCGCCGTCACGACGCCGGAGAAGTCGATGCCCAACTGCTGCCGGTATCCCTCGAAGGTGGGGTACCGGCCGAAGGCGACCAGGACGTCCGCGAAGTTGACGCTGGACGCGGTCACCGCGACCTCGATCTCCCCAGGCCCCGGCGGCAACCCGGTCGAACACGGCGAACTCCAACGACTCCACGTCTCCGGGGTTGCGGATCTGCAGCCGCATGCCATCGCGGTCGTGTTCGACGACGGTGGTCTTCCGTTCGGCGGGGCGCAACGGTCCCGGCCGCAGCCGGGCGGTGTACCAGTCGCCGTTGCGCCAGGCGGTCTCGTCTTCCTCCGAACCGCTGAGCAGCTGCTGCGCCACCTGCTTGGCCACGTTCTCGTCGTCCACGTCGATCTGGGTGGCGCCCAGGTGCGGGTGCTCGGAGTCGATCACCCGCATCAGACCACGCAGCCCGGCCTGCTCCAGGTTCGCCAGGTCCCCGGCCTGCACGCTGGCAGCGTCTCTGGTGAGCACGTAGAGCCGTGGCGGCTCGCCGGGAAGTTCGGCCAGCTCGACGGGCGAGGCCGACGAGCTGGGTGACGTAGTCCCTGCCGCGGTGGGCGAAGGGTTCCAGCGGGTTCCCCTCGGGCGTCCCCGTCACGACGACGACACCCTTGAGACCGCCCTCGGTGAGCGTGCCGCCGCCGAGGTGGGTCCGAAGCGGCCCGGCGTCGACCAGACGCTCGGCGCCCAGCGGCCAGGACACCGTGGTGCACGACGCGCCCTCGGCCGTCAGCGCGTCGGTCAGCCCGGCCGCAAGCGGGTCGGCCGCGTCGGACGTGTTGAGCAGCAGCCAGGCTCCCGCGCCGGTCTTCGCGACGTCGGGCAGGTCGCGCAGCTCCCATTCGATGGTCAGCAGTCGCTCGTTCAGCAGTCGATCGGCGCGCTCCTGCTCCGAGCCGCCCGCGGAGAGCCGAAGACCCTCGACGGTCATCAGCACGGTTCCGGACTGGTCGAGCACCTCGAGGTCGGCCTCGCATTCACCGCCCCGGGATGCCGTCACGCGGGTCAGGCAGTAGTGGGCGTTGCGGGTCGGGTGGTAGCACCGGAGCCTGCGCACGCCAACGGGCAGCAGCAGACCGCCCGCGCCTGCCGCCTGGACGTCGGGATGGACGATGACCGACTGGAAGCACGCGTCGAGAAGCGCCGGGTGGCTCAGGTACGCCGCCTGCTGCGAGCGGATGAGGCCCGGCAGCGCCACTTCGGCGAGCACCGTGGTCACGTCGCCCTCGGCGACGTGCACCGCGGCCAGTCCCGAGAAGGCCGGACCGTACTGAATACCGACGCTGTCGAACGCCTTTCGCAACTCGGTCACCGTCCATGCGGGACGGATGGCTCGCGGTCAGCGCGGCGATGTCGTGTGCTGGCGGCTGCTGCCAGTCGAGCCCTTCGTGCAGCACTGCGGCCGCCCTGCGGATGCGCTCGCCGTCCTGATTGGTCTCGACCACGAAGTCGAGCATGCCCGGCGCCACGACCGACGCCGGCTGCGGATGCCAACGTGTCGTCGTCCAGCAACAGCGTCTGCTCGAAGCGGACGTCGCAGACCTCGGACACCTCACCCAGCGCGGTGCGCGCCGCGGCCAACGCCATCTCGCAGTACGCGGCACCGGGAAGCGCGGCGACGCTGTGAATCTGGTGGTCGCCCAGCCATGGGTGCGCCTTGGTGCCGACCTCGCCCTGCCATACGTGGCGCTCCGGTTCCTCCATCAGGTGCACGTGTGCCCCCAGCAGGGGATGAACGGCCAGCACGGAGGCGCCGTGCGGCTGGTGATCCTGCGTGTCACGGCTCAGCATCAGCTCGCGGTGCGTCCACGTCGGGAGAGGCGCATCCACCAGTCGCCCAGCCGGGATACAGCGTGGCGAAGTCCACCGCGGCACCAGCACTGTGGACGTCGGCGACGAAGCCGCGCAACCCGAACGGCAGTTCCTGCTCGCGCCGCAAGGGGGCCAGCGCCGCGATCGGCATGTCGAGGCTGCTGGCGTTCTGCTCGACGGCGTGGGTCAGCAGCGGATGCGGCGAGAGCTCGCCGAACACCCGGTACCCGTCCTCCAGCGCGGCCTGCACCGCCGCGGCGAACCGCACCGTGTAGCGCAGGTTGTCCGCCCAGTAGTCGGCGTCGAACGACGGCCGGTCACGCGCGTCCCACAGGGTCGCGGAGTAGTACGGGATCTCCGGCGCCTTCGGCTCGAGGTCCGCCAGCGCCTCGAGCAGATCGTCGAGGATCGGATCGACCTGGGGCGAATGCGACGCGACGTCGACGGCGACCTCGCGCGCCATCACGTCCTTCTGCTCCCAGAACGCCACCAGATCACGGATCGTCTGGGTGGCGCCACCGACGACGGTCGACGTCGGGGATGCGACCACGGAGAGCACGACGTCGCTCACACCGCGAATCGATAGCTCCGAAAGTACTTGCTGGCCAGGCAGTTCCACCGCGGCCATGGCGCCACTGCCCGAGATGCGGGTCATCAATCGCGACCGGCGGCAGATGACACGCAGCCCGTCCTCGAGCGAAAGCGCACCCGCGACGACGGCTGCGGCAGCCTCACCGAGGGAGTGTCCGATGACCGCGCCGGGACGCACACCGTAGGACCTCATGGTGGCGGCCAGCGCGACCTGCATGGCGAACAGCGTCGGCTGCACCCGGTCGATACCGGTCACCGTCTCGGCCGCCGACAGCGCCGCGGTCACCGAGAACCCCGACTCGCGGGCGATCACCGGCTCGATCTCGGCGATGGTCGCGGCGAACACCGGCTCCGTCGCGAGCAGGGCGGCGCCCATTCTGGGCCACTGCGAACCCTGACCCGAGAACACCCACACCGGTCCCCTGTCGTCCTGCCCGACGGCGGGCAGGTACGGGGTGTCGCCGTCGGCGACGTCGCGCAGCGCGGCGCTCAGCTCGGCGAAGCTGCGCGCGGGCACCGCCGTGCGCACCGGTCGGTGCGCACGCCGACGCGCCAGGGTGTAGGCCAGATCGGACAGCAGGGTCCTGTCTGCCTCATCCTGCTGGTCGACCCAATCCGCGAGGCGGCCCGACGTGACACGCAGTTCCTCGGCCGAGGTGGCCGACAGCGGAAACAGCAGCTGCTCGCCCAGCGTCGACGTGTCCCCGGCTTCGCTCTCCTGCACCTGCGGTGCCTGCGTTGGCGCCTGCTCGAGGATCGCGTGCACGTTGGTGCCCGACATGCCGTACGACGACACGGCGGCGCGGCGCGGATGGTGCCCGTTGGTGGGCCACGGTGCGCTGGTCCGCGGCACGAAGAGTTCGGTCTTGATCTCGGCGAGCTCATCGGGCAGACGGTTGAAGTGCAGGTTCTGCGGGACCAGCCCGTGTTGCAGCGCGAGGATCGCCTTCATCAGGCCGAGCGGGCCCGAGGTCGACTGGAGATGCCCGAAGTTGGTCTTCGCCGAGCCGAGGACGCAGGGACCGTCGATCCCGTACACCGCGGCCAGGCTGGCGTACTCGATCGGATCGCCGACCGGGGTGCCGGTTCCGTGCGCCTCGACCATGCCGATCGTGGCCGGGTTCACTCCCGCCGCGGCCAGTGCAGCCTGGTAGACGGCGACCTGGGCCGGCTCCGACGGCGTCGCGATGTTGACCGTGCTGCCGTCCTGATTCGCGGCGGTGCCGCGAATCACGGCAAGGATGCGGTCGCCGTCGCGCACCGCGTCGGGCAGCCTCTTGAGCAGCAGCACGATGCAGCCCTCGCCCGACACGAACCCGTCGGCCGCTTCGTCGAAGGTGTGGCAGCGACCCGTCGGCGACAGCATGCCCTGCAGCGATCCGGCGATCGACTTCCGCGGTTCGAGCGCGACGGCGACACCGCCGGCCAGCGCCAGGTCGGTCTCGCCGTCGTCGAGGCTGCGGCAGGCCTGGTGCACGGCCATCAGACCGGAGGAGCATGCGGTGTCCACGGTGACGGCGGGACCGTGCAGCCCAAGGGCGTAGGACACCCGGCCGGAGGCGAAGCTGTTGCTGGTGCCGCTGAACCCGTAGGGCCCCTCCACGGCGTCGCTGCCCGCGGCCAGCAGTTCGTAGTCGCCGTGCGTCAATCCCACGAAGACGCCGGTCTGCGACCCTGCAACGGTCGACGGGACGAGGCCGGCATGTTCGAACGCATCCCAGGACGTCTCCAGCAGCAGGCGATGCTGAGGATCGATCGCGATGGCCTCGCGCTCGGTCATGCCGAAGAAATCGGAGTCGAAGCCGCCGACGTCGTCGAGGAAGGCTCCCCAGCGCGTGATGGACCGACCGGGCACACCGGGTTCGGGGTCGTAGTACAGGTCCGCATCCCACCGGTCGGCGGGAATCTCGCCCACGAAGTCCTCACCTCGCAGCAGCGCCTCCCAAAGACGTTGCGGGGAATCGATTCCTCCGGGAAGTCTGCAGGCCATGCCGATGACGGCCACGGGCGCGACGGTTGGCTCACGCAATGTGCGTTCTCCCTATATCTCGTTCATTTGGTACCAGGCAGCTCGACTGCCGCACGACACGCACAAAGCCCCGACGCGAGTGCGACTGCCGCTCCTCCGCGCATGCGGTCCCTGATGCATCGTTGCGCAGCGGTAGCTTAGCGACTCAAGCTGACCGTGGCCTGTTCCTACGCCAGCGTCAATATCCCGAGCGAAAACACCGCTGCGAGTAGTGATTTACGCGATAGTTGCGCCACGGCAGGACGTGCCGGTTAGCCCCAGCCCACAGCCTTGGAAGTACGCGCGGCGGAGTAGCTACTCCGCCCAGCGGGTCGCCTCGACCTCGGCGGGCAGCGGGGTGTGAAGTGGGACTTCTAGCCCGTCGTAGATTCCCGGCTTCTGCGTTGCCAGCCACTCGATGGCTCCGAGCAGACGGTTTGCCGCCGTCGTGTTCCCGCCGTCTGCGCGCGTGCCGCCGGGCACGTCGGCGCGGCTCAGGATGGTCAACTGCGGATCGCCGTCGACGATGACGCGGTGGTCACCAACACCGTCGTCGGGCTGCGGCCAGTGCGGCGCGCATGACGGATCGATGCGCGTGATGTGGTCGACGACGATGCGTTCCCTGCCGGCAGCCCAGCCGATGACCTTGAGCCAGAACGCCCCCTGGGTGCCCTTCTCGAAGTGCCCCATCACGTTGTCGACCGACTGCTCGAGCGGCAGGCGCTCGACGACCTCGGTGATCTCGTCGATGTCCAGACCCACGCCACGGCCGATGAGCCGGATGTTGCCGCCCCACACCATGGTCGGGATGGACGGCAGCAGCATCATGGGCACGTCGTCCATCGAACCGCCGAACCCGCACGACACCCGGACCGCGTAGGGCTGGTCGTAGGTCGAGTAGTCGAAGATCTCCCGGCACGAGATGGTACGGATGCGCGTACACAGTCCTGCGACCAAGACGGCCAGTGCGTCGTTGGCCCAGCCGGGATCGACTCCACTGATAGCGAGTACAGCGACGGCGTCACGACGAGGACACCCGCGCGCAGGCACCGTTCGATGTCGTTCACGGCGTCGTCGGGACGGATGTCTCCGGACGCCATGTAGGCGACGGCGTCGCTGATGGACAGCACCGCCTCGACGTCGGTGGTGGCCGTGACACCGGTCGGTGCGTCCAGCCCGGCGAACGCCGCTGCGTCCATGCCCTCCTTGTCGGGCGTGGAGGTGATGACGCCAGACAACTCCAGCCCGGGAAACGCCGTCACCGACCGGATCGCCGTTGACCCCATATTGCCCGTCCCCCACACCGCTACCCGCCGCATTCGAGTCACCCTAGTGGGATTGTCACTAGCGGATATCTCGTCGAGCGGTTCTCGCCGGCGGCATTTGCTGACGTCGGTCGGGCCCGTTCCCGGTCTGCGTCATGGCCGTGGTGGCGGGTCTTGCGCGTCGAGATCGATGCCAGTCGGATCCGACGTTGCCGGATGCCAAATCGCCTGGTCCGTGGGCCATCAAACACACATTCGCACCACTCCGGCCGCTATCTCCGCGTCTCAAGTGGCAGATCTCACATTCCGGTGAAACCGCAGGTCGGATGGCTCGATGCCAGCATCGTGCCTGCTCCATCCAACCGGTCGGTTGCTTAGTTGGCAGAAATTTGCTCGGTGTGCTTTGCGTTGAAGTTACCGGGCGGTATAGTTCCCCCACAGTTACTGGTGGGTAACTTATCGCAAGTACCCAACCGCAGGTGGCATTCTCATCGAGGAGGAAACGTGAGCCACTACAAGAGCAACGTCCGCGACCAGGCATTCAACCTTTTCGAGGTCTTTGGCGTCGACAAGGCACTCGGCGAAGGCGCCTACGGCGACCTCGACGTCGACACCGTCGAGGAGATGCTCGCGGAGATCAGCAGGCTGGCCGAGGGCCCCATCGCTGAATCGTTCGCCGACTCCGACCGCAATCCCCCGGTCTTCGATCCCAAGACCCACACCGTTGCGCTGCCGGAGGGCTTCAAGAAGTCCGTGCGCGCGATCATCGACGGCGGCTGGGACAAGATCGGCCTCGACGAGGCGCTCGGCGGAATGCCGATGCCCCGCGCCGTGCAGTGGGCACTCATGGAGCACGTGCTCGGCGCCAACCCGGCCGTCTACATGTACTCGATGGGCGCAGGCTTCGCCCAGATCATGTACAACCTCGGTACCGAAGAGCAGAAGAAGTGGGCCGTGTTGGCCGCCGAGCGCGGTTGGACCTCGACGATGGTCCTCACCGAGCCCGACGCCGGATCCGACGTCGGAGCGGGCCGCACCAAGGCCGTTCAGCAGCCCGACGGCAGCTGGCACATCGACGGCGTGAAGCGCTTCATCACCTCGGGTGACGCCGACGATCTCGGCGAGAACATCCTGCACCTGGTGTTGGCCCGGCCGGAGGGCGCAGGGCCCGGCACCAAGGGGCTGTCATTGTTCTTCGTGCCGAAGTTCCACTTCGACCACGAGACCGGCGAGCCCGGCGAGCGCAACGGCGTCTTCGTCACCAACGTCGAACACAAGATGGGCCTCAAGGTCTCCGCGACGTGCGAGCTCTCCCTCGGCCAGCACGGCGTCCCCGCCGTCGGCTGGCTCGTCGGCGAGGTCCACGAAGGCATCGCGCAGATGTTCGACGTCATCGAGCAGGCTCGAATGATGGTGGGCACCAAGGCAATCGCCACCCTGTCGACCGGTTACCTGAACGCGCTGGAGTACGCCAAGACGCGCGTGCAGGGCGCCGACCTCACTCAGATGACGGACAAGACCGCGCCGCGCGTCACGATCACGCACCACCCGGACGTGCGCCGCAGCCTGCTGACCCAGAAGGCGTACGCCGAGGGTCTGCGCGCCCTCTACCTCTACACCGCGACGTTCCAGGACGCCGCAGTGGCCAAGACCGTGCACGACGTGGACGCCGACCTGGCGACCAAGGTCAACGACCTGCTGCTGCCGATCGTCAAGGGCGTCGGATCCGAGCAGGCCTACGCCAAGCTCACCGAGAGCCTGCAGACCTTCGGCGGCTCGGGCTTCCTGCAGGACTACCCCATCGAGCAGTACATCCGCGACGCCAAGATCGACTCGCTCTACGAGGGCACCACCGCCATTCAGGCGCAGGACTTCTTCTTCCGGAAGATCGTGCGCGACAAGGGCGTTGCCCTCGGCTACGTGGCGAGCCAGATCGAGCAGTTCGTCAAGAACGAGTCCGGCAACGGCCGGCTCAAGGCCGAGCGGGAGCTGCTGGCCACCGCGCTGGCCGACGTGCAGGGCATGGCGGCGACGCTGACCGGCTACCTCATGTCGGCGCAGGAGGACCCCAAGAACATCTACAAGGTGGGCCTGGGTTCGGTGCGCTTCCTGATGAGCGTCGGCGACCTGGTCCTCGGCTGGCTCCTGCTCAAGCAGTCGGCCGTGGCCATCGCGGCGCTCGACAACGGCGCCGCCGGTGACGAGCGCAGCTTCTACGAGGGCAAGGTCGCATCGGCGTCGTTCTTCGCGAAGAACTTCCTGCCGCTGCTGACCAGCACCCGGTTGGTGATCGACACCATCGACAACGAAGTCATGGAGCTCGACGAGGCCTCGTTCTAGGCCGAGTCACCCACCTTCGACGAGGGGCCCCCGCTTCGGCGGGGGCCCCTTGCGTTGGCCCCGCTGTAAGCAAGCCGACACGCGGGGTGTTCACCGCCGCTGCCCGATTCATTGCTCGCGCACAGGATCGATTGCCACGATGGGTCTGTGCCCGTTCCACACCTTCTCATCGCTGCGAACCTTCTGGCCGACGCTCCTCCCCCGCCTTACCGACACGGATTGTCGCTGTTGCGCGGATGGCTGCCGATCACCATCGAGATCATTGCCGCGCTCGTCGTGGTCGCGGCGATCGGCTGGCGTACGCGCAGATGGCGCCTGGTGTGGGTGCCCGTGGCCATCGTGGTCGGTCTCGCGCTTGCCGCGTGGGCGCACTGGTACGTCGACTCCCAGGGGCTGGCGGGCGATCCCGCCCCCGACGCGCTGTGGATCTGGACCGGCCTGACGGGATTCGCGATCGGCGTGGCCATCCTGGGCTGGCGGAAGACCGGCTGGTGGCGGCGCGCTGCCTCGCTGGCGGCGGTGCCGCTGTGCCTCCTGACCACCGCCATGGCCCTGAACACCTGGGTCGGGTACTTCCCCACCGTGCAGGTCGCATGGAACCAGCTGACCGCTGGACCGCTGCCCGACGAAACGGACCCGGCCACCATCGCCGCGATGCAGAAGGCGGGGACCGTGTTGACCCACGGCAGCGTGGTGAAGGTGGACATCCCCGACACCGCGTCGGGGTTCAAGCACCGGACCGAACTCGTCTACCTTCCGCCGAAGTGGTTCGCCACCAATCCCCCGCCCAAGCTGCCGGTCGTGATGATGATCGCGGGCGAGTTCAACACCCCGGCCGACTGGCTCCGCACCGGAAACGCCGCGGCGATCGTCGACAACCTCGCCCAGTCGCACGGCGGCAACGCGCCGGTGTTGGTGTTCGTCGACTCCGGCGGGTCGTTCAACAACGACACGGAATGCGTCAACGGCGTCCGCGGCAACGTCGCCGACCACCTGACCAAGGACGTCGTGCCCTACGTGAACGCGCACTACGGCACCAGCCCCAGCCCCGCCGACTGGGGGATCGTCGGCTGGTCGATGGGCGGCACGTGTGCCGTCGATCTGACCGTGATGCATCCCGAGCTGTTCAACAGTTTCGTCGACATCGCAGGCGACACGGGACCCAACGCAGGCACCCACGACCAGACGGTGGCCCGCCTCTACGGTGGCGACGCCAACGCATGGGCACAGTTCGACCCGGCGACGGTGATCACCAAACACGGTCCCTACAAGGGTGTTTCGGGCTGGTTTGCGATCTCCACCGACAAGCCGACCCAACACAAGTTCGACATGGGCGAGGACGCGGTCGGGCTCGGTGGACGCGACGGAGCGGGCATGCAAACAGATCAGACCGAAGCGGCCAACACGCTCTGCGGCCTCGGCCGGACGAACGGCATCACGTGCTCGGTGGTGCCGACGACGGGCCGCCACGACTGGCCACTGGCCACGAACGTATTCACTGCGTCACTGCCATGGCTGGCCGGGGCGGTGCACACACCTGGCATCCCGGCCATCCCGCTGCCACCAGGCGCCCCCGTCACGCCTGTCGCACCTGCGGCCGCCGCGGCGTCGGCCTCGCCGCAGGCACCTCAGGGCGGCTGAGGCTCACTCGTCGAGCTGGCGGAGCAGCGCGCGGGTACGGGCACGATTCTCGCCTGAGGCGTCGAAGGTGGCGGCGGCGAACTCGTCCACCCCCGCCGCGCGAAGTTCGGCAACGCGATCGGTGACCGTCGCCTCGTCACCGATGATCGCGGCGTCCTCCGGCCCCGCGTAGCCCTCGCGGTCCAGCATCGCGCGGTACGACGGCAGGACGCCGTACATCTTGAACTGCTCGGCGGCCTGCTTGCGCGCGCCGTCGACGTCGTCGGTGACCGTCACCGGCAGCGACGCGGCGACGCGCACGTCGCCCTTCGAGCGGCCGGCCTCCACCGCCGCTCCGCGCAGCGTCGGCACGACGTGTTCGGCGAGCGTCTTGGGTCCGGTCATCCACGTCAGCGTTCCGGCGGTGCGCCTGCCAGCCAGCCGTAGCATCTGCGGGCCCATCGCGGCGATGTACACGTCGGGTGTCGGCGCGCCAGGTGTCGTCAGCGATCCTCTCGTCGTCCAGATCTCACCGACCGCATCGGCGGGCTGGCCGGCCAGTAGCGGCACCAGGCCGTCGAGATACTCGCGCATCTGCCGCACCGGCTTGTCCCAGGAGACGCCCCACATCTGTTCGGCGACCATCCGATGGCTCATCCCGATGCCGAGAGTGAAGCGTCCACCCGCGATCTGGTTGAGAGTGAGCGCGCGCTGTGCCATCTGGGTCGGGTGTTGAACCTGGATGGGCAACACGCCTGACCCGATGCGAATGGTGTCGACCTCGCGGAACGCCACGGCGAGCATGGTCAGAAGGTCGGGGTCGTAGGGAAGCTGGGCAATCCAGACTCTGCGAAAACCCTCGTCGCGCATCTCGGCCAGATCGGATACGAAGGCGTCGATCGGTGATGCGCCGTTGGTCTCGGTGACTAGTCCGACGATGGTGAGGCTGATCTGCATGCTTCCCATCGAAGCACTCGAACATACTGACCTGCATGACACCCACGACCATGGCGCACACGCGGCTCGGGAACTTCGGGCCGAACTGGTTTGCCTCGGTGATGGGTACCGGCATCGTCGCGACGGCGGGGGCGTCCTTGCCGATCCGCGTACCCGGACTGCACGTGTTCTCCCGAGTGGTCTGGGTAGTCGCCGCGGTGCTGCTGGTGGTCCTCGTCGTCGCGGTCACCGCACAGTGGTTCCGGCATCCGACGGTGGCGCGCTCGCACGCGCGCAACCCGCAGATGGCCCACTTCTACGGCGCGGCGCCGATGGCACTGCTCACCGTCGGCTCTGGGGCATTGCTCGTGGGCAGGGATCTCATCGGCCTGCGCCTCGCCGTCGACCTGGACTGGGTGTTGTGGACGGCAGGCACGGTCGGTGGGCTCTTCACCGCGCTGACGATTCCCTACCTCATGTTCACGCAGCTGAACGTCGCGCCGGACGCTGCCTTCGGCGGTTGGCTCATGCCGGTGGTGCCACCGATGGTCTCCGCCGCGGCGGGCGCACTGCTCATCCCGCACATGCAACCCGGCATGGGGCGCACCACGATGCTCTACGGCAGCTACGCGATGTTCGGGCTGTCGCTGATCGCGGCGCTGATCATCATCTCGATGATCTGGAGCAGGCTGGCCCACTACGGCACGTCGGGCACGGCACGGGTGCCCACGCTGTGGATCGTGTTGGGGCCGTTGGGCCAAGGCATGACCGCCGCGGGACTGCTCGGTACCAACGCCGCGATGGCCCTGCCTGCCGATCTGACGGGGCTCGCTGACGGGATGGCGATCTTCTCGATCCTGTTCGGCGTGCCGGTGTGGGGGTTCTGCGTGCTGTGGATCGCCCTGGCCACTGCGCTGACGGTGCGCACCCTGCGGCGCGGCATGCCGTTCGCGCTGACCTGGTGGAGCCTGACGTTCCCGGTGGGCACCTTCGTCACCGGCACCACTCAACTGGCGATTCACACCGACCTGCCCGCGTTCAGGATCGCGGCCGTGCTGGCGTATGCCGGGCTGCTCGGCACCTGGGGTTTGGTCGCCGTTCGCACCGCAAGAGGCAGCCTTGCAGGCAGTCTGTTCCAGCCGCCTGCCACGTCCGGGCCGATCACGGCGAAGAAGGATCAACCGGCGGCGGGCTAGCGCCCGAAGTTGAGTGCCCCGTGCTGCCGTCGGGTCGGGGGGTCAGACGGCAACACGGAGCTAACGGGTTCATCGGCGGTCATGGCGCGGGCGTTACACCCGTCGCGGAGGAATTTTCCTAGGCCTCGAGAATGGCCGTGACGCCCTGCCCGCCGGCCGCGCAGATCGAGATCAGGCCGCGCACCGGCCGGTCCTGGTACTGCGGCCTTCTGTCTCCGCCAGCTGCTTGGCCAGCTGCGCCACGATCCGTCCACCGGTGGCGGCGAACGGGTGCCCCGCCGCGAGCGACGAACCGTTGACGTTGAGCTTGGTGCGGTCGATCGAGCCGAGCGCGGCGTCCAGCCCGAGCCGTTCCTTGCAGTACTCGTCGGACTCCCACGCCGCCAGCGTCGCCAGCACCACCGAGGCGAACGCCTCGTGGATCTCGTAGTAGTCGAAGTCCTGCAGCGTCAAGCCGTTTCGGGCGAGCAGCCGCGGCACCGCATACGTCGGGGCCATCAGGAGTCCGTCGTTGCCGTTGACGTAGTCGACCGCGGCGGTCTCGCCGTCGACGAAGTACGCCAGCACCGGCAGGTTGCGCTCGGCCGCCCATTCCTCGGTACGACAGCAGCGCCACCGATGCGCCGTCGGTCAGCGGCGTCGAATTGCCCGCCGTCATGGTCGCGTCGCCGAACTTGACGCCGAAGACCGGCTTGAGCTTGGCCAGCTTCTCGGCCGACGAGTCGGCGCGCAGGTTGTTGTCGCGGTAGAGCCCGAGGAACGGGGTGACGAGGTCGTCGAAGAAGCCGCGGTCGTAGGCGGCGGCCATGTTGCGGTGGCTGGCGGCGGCCAGCTCGTCCTGGTCGACCCGCTTGACGCCCATCTGCTTGGCGGTGATGGCGGCGTGCTCGCCCATCGACAGCCCGGTGCGCGGCTCGCCGTTGGTGGGGATCTCGACGCCGAGCGCGGCGGGCAGCTTGCCGACCAGCTTGAGCCGGTCGACGTTCGACTTGGCGCGCCGCAGCCCGAGCAGTACGCGGCGCAGGTCGTCACCGAACGCGATGGGCGCATCCGAGGTGGTGTCCACCCCGCCTGCGGCACCAGAGTCGTACTGGCCGAGGGCGATGCCGTTGGCGACGGCGATGGTGGACTGCAGCCCGGTGCCGCACGCCTGCTGCAGGTCGTATGCGGCAGTGTAGCGGCGACAGCGCGCTGCCCAGCACGCACTCGCGCATCAGGTTGAAGTCGCGACTGTGCTTGAGCACGGCGCCGCCGACCACCGCGCCGAGCCGCTCGCCCTCGAGGTGGAAACGGTCGATCAGTCCACCGAGCGCCGCGGTGAACATGTCCTGGTTCGACGCGTTGGCGTAGGCGCCGTCGGAGCGGGCGAAGGGGATCCGGTTTCCGCCGAGGATCGCGACCCTGCGTTGGGTCTTGTTGTCAGCCACATCTACCTCTCGAGTGCGAGTTGTGTTCGTGCGGGCTCAGCCCGGGTAGTCAGCGTGTCGTGGGTCATACTACCCACCGTTCTTACTCTGGAGTAAGTTCGTGATGGACACGACAGTGCTTCACGACATCGTCCTCCGAAAGGCAGCGAAGTGGCTACCGACCTGTTCTCCCAAGTGGTCAACTCCGGTCCCGGATCGTTCCTGGCCAAGCAGCTCGGCGTGCCGCAGCCGCAGGAACTGCGCCGCTACCGGGCCGGTGACCCGCCGCTGGCCGGGTCGGTGCTGGTCGGCGGCGAGGGCCGCATCGCCGAACCCCTTCGCGCGGCGCTGGCCGACGACTACGAACTGGTCCGCAACAACATCGGCGGCCGCTGGGCCGACACGTTCGGCGGCCTGGTCTTCGATGCGACCGGCATCACCACCCCCGAGGGGCTCAAGGCGCTGCACGAATTCTTCACGCCCGTGCTCCGCAATCTCGCCGCCTGCGGCCGCGTCGTCGTGATCGGCACCACGCCGGACGAGACGGGCAGCGTCGACGAGCGCATCGCTGCGCGCGCGCTCGAGGGCTTCACCCGCTCGCTCGGCAAGGAGCTGCAGAAGGGCTCGACGATCGGCCTGGTCTACGTGTCCGCCGATGCCAAGCCCGCTGCGACCGGCCTCGAGTCCACCGTCCGGTTCCTGCTGTCGCCAAGTCCGCCTACGTCGACGGCCAGGTGTTCTACGTCGGCGCCGCCGATTCGGTCCCGCCCGCGGACTGGGACAAGCCGCTCGACGGCAAGGTCGCGCTGGTGACCGGCGCGGCGCGGGGCATCGGCGCCGAGATCGCCAAGGTGTTCGCCCGCGACGGCGCCAAGGTGGTGTTGATCGACGTGGACCAGGCCGCCGAAGCGCTGGCCGAGACCGCGACGAAGGTCGGCGGCACCGCGCTGACCCTCGACGTCACCGCTGCGGACGCGGTGGACCGGATCGCCGAACACGTCGCGAGCACTACGCGGACCACAACGGCGGCAAGGCCGACATCCTGGTCAACAACGCGGGCATCACGCGCGACAAGCTGCTGGCCAACATGGACGATGCCCGCTGGGACTCGGTGGTCGCGGTGAATCTGCTTGCGCCACAACGCCTCGCCCAGGGCCTGGTGGACAAGGGCGTGCTCGGCGAGGGCGGCCGCATCATCGGGCTCTCGTCGATGGCAGGCATCGCGGGCAACCGCGGACAGACCAACTACGCCGCCACCAAGGCGGGCATGATCGGCCTGACGCAGGCGCTGGCCCCGGTGCTGGCCGAAAAGGGCATCACCATCAACGCCGTCGCGCCCGGCTTCATCGAGACGAAGATGACCGAGGCCATCCCGCTGGCCACCCGCGAGGCGGGCCGGCGGCTCAACTCGCTGTTCCAGGGCGGTCAGCCGGTCGACGTCGCCGAGGCCATCGCGTACTTCGCCAGCCCGGCGTCCAACGCGGTGACCGGCAACACGATTCGGGTCTGCGGCCAGGCGTTGCTCGGTGCCTGAGGCAGCTGGAACACTATCGTGAGCACCGTGGCGCAACGCACCGAAGGTCAACCCAACGGACTGCGTCAACCTGGTCCGGGCCGCAGCAGGGGCGCTCCCGTTCATCCCACGGGGCGACGGTCTGCCCGACCGCACGGTCACGGTGGACGGGCTGGTGATCGACCCGACCAACGTCGCCGCCTACGCCGCGGTGACCGGGCTGCGGTTCGGGGACGCCGTGCCGCTGACCTATCCGTTCGCGCTCACCTTCCCGTCGGTGATGTCCCTGGTGAGCGGATTCGACTTTCCGTTCGCCGCAATGGGTTCGGTGCACGTGGAGAACGTCATCACGCAGTACCGGCCGATCGCGGTCACCGATACCGTCGACGTTGCCGTGCACGCAGAGAACCTGCGGGAGCACCGCAAGGGTCTGCTGGTCGACGTGGTCACCGACATCAAGGTCGGCAACGACACCGCATGGCATCAAGTCACCACGTTCCTGCACCAGCAGCGCACCAGCCTGTCCGATGAGCCGAAGCCAGAACAGAAGAAGCAGGCCAAGCTGCCACCACCGAACGCCATCCTGCGCATCACCCCTGGGCCAGATCCGGCGCTACGCGTCTGTCGGAGGGGACCACAACCCGATCCACACCAACGCGATCGGAGCCAAGCTGTTCGGCTTCCCGACCGTGATTGCCCACGGAATGTACAGCGCCGCAGCAGTTCTGGCGAATATCGAGGGTCAGTTGCCGGATGCCGTCAACTACTCGGTGCGGTTCGGCAAGCCCGTGGTGCTGCCCGCGCGGGCGGGCCTCTACGTCGACCGGACCGCCGATGGCTGGGACTTGACGCTTGCGCAATCTATCGAAGGGTTACCCGCACCTGACGGGGTCGGTCACGGCGCGGTAGCCGGATACATCAGGTCGGGTTCCACGTTCTGCGCCTCGTAAAGCCGCTTGTAGAGCCCACCTTCGGCGATCAGCGAGTGGTGGTCGCCCTGCTGCGCGATGCGTCCGTGCTCGATGACCAGGATCCGATCCGCCACCGCCGCGATGAAGTCCATGTCGTGACTGATCACCAGGCACGTGCGGTCCTTCGCGTAGCCGCGGATCACGCCGGTCAACCTGGCCCGCTGATCGGCGTCGAGATTCTCGGTCGGCTCGTCGAGCAGCAGCACCTCGGGCTTGCGCAACAGGCAGCGCGCCAACGCAATCAGTCGCTTCTGCCCGCCTGACGGGACTTGCACGTCCACCACCGTGTCGTACCCGCCGTGCATCTTCACCGGGTCGATGATGACGGAGTGGACGTTGGCGTGTTCACACGCCTCTTCGATCTCCGCGTCACTGGCCTCCTGCCGCGCCAACCGGATGTTCTCTCGGATCGTGTCCTTGGTGAAGAAGGGGAACTGGGCGAGCTTGGAGACCTGATCGCGCAGCGAGGCGATGGTGACCTCGGTGATCGGGTGGCCGTCGAGCAGGATCCTGCCCCGCTGCGGGTCAAGGAACCGCAGGACGAGGTTGTACACCGTCGACTTTCCCGATCCGATGCCACCGACCAGCGCCACCGTCTCGCCTTCCTTGATGGAGAACGAGATCCCGTCCAGCACCATCTGCCCGGCGCTGTAACCGAAGGCCACGTCCTCGAACACGAGGTTGCCGTGCACCTCGCCGAGCCCGACTGCGTTCGGCTGTTCCTGAACCGTCGGGCGGGTGTCGAGCAACTCGTACGTCGAGGCAGCGCTCGGCGAGACCGACTGGTAGGTGGTGTACGCGCCCATGACCCGTTGCGCCGCACCGAACATCGTCGGGACCATTCCGGCGAAGACCATCAAGCCTGCGAACGTCAGGCCGAAGCTCGAGCTGAATCCGATCGCCGACCAACAACACCACGACAGTGCTGAGCGCGATGAACACCTGAGATCCGTTGGCGGTGGCCTGCATCCACACCACGGTCGATGCATCGCTCTTCGCGGCGTTGTCCGACACTTCGTGAAAGCGCTTGCTGCGCACGGACTGCGCATTGAACAATTGGATCTCGGAGATCCCGCTGATCGTTTGCTCCAGTTCCGCGCCCATGGCACGGTCCGCGTCCATCGTCCGTCGCACTGCCGCCTGGACGTAGCGGCCCGCGTACTTCAGCACCAGCAAGGCGAACGGCGTGAGGATCAGCGCGGCGACCGTCATCTGCCACGACAGCGCCACCAGGTAGCAGACCGCCAGGAGGAGCACGGCGGTGTCGATCAACGGTGGCAACAGGCAACTGGTCAGAAGACGTTGCACGCCAGCTGATTCCACCGTCACGCGTTGCATCAGCGCACCACTGCGTGATGCTGTGAAGAAGTCCAGTGAGAGCGTCTGGAGGTGGTCGTGGACGCGCTGCCGGATGTCGGTGACGAGCACCCTCTCGACCTTCGTCCCCACCCAGGCGTTGACCAGGTACATCAGCTGCGCCAGCACGCAGCGAGACCGCCCACGTCGCCAGGAGCACGGCGAACGGCACCGCACCGGCCACCCCGCTGAGCACACCGTTCTCACGGGCGACCAGTGGACCGCGCAAATCCCATACCCCGCTCAGATTTCCGCTGGTGCCCGCGTCTGCGACCACCTGCATCATGGGTCCGAAAGCCGCAGCCGAGACGTAGGGCAACGCCGATGCGATCACGCCGACGACGAGCAGAGCCACGATCGGCCCACGAACCGAGCGGAGCATGCCGAGGCTGCGCATGATCAGACGGTCGGGGCCCGATGTTCCGACACCACTTCGACCAATTGGGTCCACCTCTTCCGGGCGCGCGTTGCTGCGGAGCCTATCCGTCGAACTATCCGATTGCGGCGAGAAGCGCCCGACTGTCGATCATCCGATCGGCGGCCCTGGCTCTCGCATGGCGGCCAGTGCGGCGACGGCGATGCCGGCCAGCACCAGTGGCACCGACAAACCCCTACGCAGCCAGACGGCCCGGTTGCATTGCGCCACATGGCGAGAGGCGCTGCCTTCCGGCGTGGGCGGGGCGTATTGCCGCCGGCGCGAAAAACCTTCGCGGCACAGCAGGGCGGATGTGGCCGGGTACGCGCGGCGTTACATCCTGCCGCTCACCCGAAGCGCGGCAGTGCCCACCTGAGCGCCGCGGTGGCTGCCGTCACTTGGCGGTCGCGCCGGCATCCTTCCCCGAGTCGCTTCGCTCCTGCCCGCCGGCATCCTTCCCCCGGTCGCTTCGCTCCTGCCCGCCGGCATCCTTCCCCCGGTCGCTTCGCTCCTGCCCGCCGGCATCGCGCTCGTTGGGCCTTCCCTTCAGCCCGCGCCAGAACAGGTTGATCATCAACTCGGCGGCCTCGTGGACGTCCGCGTCACCGGTGCTCACCCTGGTGGCGACAGCCTCCCCCGCGCCAACCAGCGCGACGGCCATCATGTCGAAGTCGGTGTCCGGTTCGGGATGTCGGGTGCCGGACTGCAGCAGCCTGCCCACTAGGTCGATGATGCGCTCGCGGCCCTCGCGCACGGTGTGGGCGAATGCCTGCGAACTGGTGGCCTGGGTGTAGAGCACCATCCACGACGCCCGGTTGGCGTCGATGTAGCTCAGGAACGACACCACCGCGTTGCGCAACAGATCCCTGGCCGGCTGCGTGAAGTCGATGTCGGCCCGGACCGAGTCGACGAAGCGGCCCAGCTCACGATCGAGGCACGCACCGAACAACTCCTCCTTGGAGCCGTAATAGAGGTAGAGCATCGGCTTGGAGATCTCGGCCTGCCCGGCGATCGCGTCCATCGAGGTCTCGTGATAGCCGTTCACCGAGAACATCTGCACAGCGGCGTCGAGCATCTGCTGCTCGCGGACGGCGCGCGGCAACCGCTTGGTTCCACCTGCCATCAGTCGCGCCCTTCCGCCGGTTGTGCCCAACTCAGCGTAGGCAATGGATCACCGATCAGCGTCCGCAGTTCGGGCTGCGCCCCTTGAATCCCGCGACGCGCAACACCGAGCCGTCCACCTTCCCCATGTCCAACTCGCCTGAGTTGACCGCGCTCTCAAGCCGATCCAGCACGGCGGGCACCTCGTCGGTGGTCACCCACAGCGCGACGTCCGCCCCGGCCTGCAACGCGCGCAGCGCGGCCTCGGCGACGCCGAAGTGATCGGAGATGGCCTTCATGCTGGACAGATCGTCGGTGAAGACCGGACCGTCGAACGGTGGCCCACCGTAGCCGCCGGAGCGCAGCAGGTCGTACACGCCCGGCGTCAGGCTGGTCGGCTGGTCGGTGGTCAGCCCAGGCACCTCGAGATGTCCGACCATCACGGCCACGGGTGCCACGGTGGTCAACGTGCGATACGGAATGAGATCATCGGTCTGCAGCGTCGCCAGCGGCGGCGTCGTGACGTCGCCGAGGTGCGAATCACCGGAGCCGTGGCCGTGGCCGGGAAAGTGCTTGAGCACCGGAAGCAGCCCGGCATCCCGCAGCCCTTGGGCGTAGGCGCCTGCGTACTCCGTGACCTTGGCCGGATCGTTGCCAAACGACCGGTCGCCGATCACCTCGTCGTCGGCCTCGTCGGTGACGTCGACCACGGGCGCGAAGTCCACGGTGATGCCCAGCTTGCGCATCGCCTCTCCTCGCTGGAGCGCGATGTCGTGGACTTCCCGCGGGGTGTGGGTCTGCGCCAGCACCCTGGGCGACGGCTGGCTGCCGATGAGACTGGACAGCCGCTGCACCCGGCCGCCCTCCTCGTCGACGCTGACCGCCAGCGGCAGCGGGGCCGCCGATCTCCGCGATGGAGGGGATGGTCCCGTCGGACAGCATCGCCAGGTCCGTCCAACTGCCGATGAAGATGCCACCGACGTGGTGGTCGGCCACCACGGCTCGCGCATCGGCGGCGCCCGTGACCCCGACCATCAGCAGCTGTGCCAGCTTGTCCCTCGTCGACATGGCCGCAAGCAACGCCGCGCCGTCACCGCACGCAGGAGCCGCAGCCGGGGGTGGCGGGGTGTCGCCGGACGACATCGAAGTGGCGGTGGCGGAGCCACCGGACCGGTTGGAATCGGACCTCGAATCGGACGAGGACGCGGGTCGCGCACCCGACGAACAACCGACCGTCAGGGCCGCGACGGCGACCGCGGCACACAACGTGCGGGTAAGAACCATGGTCAATGAGGCTATCGGGCGCCGTGCTACGTTGGCCCGGTGGACCGCTTCGTCTTGCCCGCCGCCGCGAGCATCGTCGTCGGATTGTTGCTCGGCGCGGCCGCGATCTTCGGCTTGACGCTCATGGTCCAGCAGGACACGAAGCCTGCCGTCCAGGCCGGCGACCCGGCTTCGTCGGTTCTCAACAGGGTCGAGTACGGCGACAGAGGTTAGCCCCGGGGTCGTGCCGCTGGCACGGCGCTGGCTGTGGGTGGTCGCCGCGGCGGCGCTGGCTCTGACGTTCGCGCAGTCCCCGGGCCGGATCTCGCCCGACACCAAGCTCGACCTCACCGCCAACCCGCTGCGCTTCCTGGCGCGCGCGGCGAACCTGTGGAACAGCGACCTGCCGTTCGGCCAAGCGCAGAACCAGGCCTACGGGTACCTGTTTCCGCACGGGGCGTTCTTCCTCGCGGGTGATCTGCTGGGGCTGCCCGGTTGGGTGACGCAGCGGCTGTGGTGGGCGCTGCTGCTGGTGGTCGGATTCTGGGGCGTGCTGCGCGTCGCCGAAGCTCTCGGCATCGGCAGCCCCACCTCTCGTGTGATCGCCGGGGTGGCGTTCGCGCTGTCGCCGCGGGTGCTGACCACCATCGGTGCGATCTCGTCGGAGACTCTGCCGATGATGCTCGCGCCGTGGGTGCTGCTCCCGGTGATCCTGGCGCTGCGGGGCACGAACACTGCGTCGTTGAGGGTGCTGGCGGCGCGGTCGGCGATGGCCGTCGCCCTGATGGGGGCGGTCAACGCGGTCGCCACCCTGACCGGTTGTCTGGCCGCGCTGGTCTGGTGGGCCGCGCATCGACCGAACAGGCTGTGGTGGCGGTTCACCGCGTGGTGGGCCCTGTGCTCGGTGCTCGCGGTGACGTGGTGGGTGATCGCGCTCGCCATGCTGGGCAGGGTCAGCCCGCCGTTCCTGGACTTCATCGAATCCTCCGGCGTCACCACGCAGTGGCTGTCTCTGACCGAAGTGCTGCGCGGTACCTACAGTTGGACGCCGTTCGTTGCGCCGAATGCGACGGCGGCCACTTCGCTGGTGACCAGTTCGGTGGCGGTGCTCGCGACGACGCTGGTCGCCGCAGCCTGCCTGGTCGGACTCGCGCTAAGGAGCATGCCCGCGCGGGGCCGGCTGATCACCATGCTTCTGGTGGGTCTGACACTGCTGGCGGTCAGCTACTCCGGCGGCCTTGGGTCGCCGGTGGCCCACCAGGTGCAGGCGTTCCTGGACGGAGCGGGTACGCCGGTGCGCAACGTGCACAAGCTCGAGCCGCTGATCCGGCTTCCCCTCGTGCTCGGGTTGGCTCATCTGTTGGGCCGAATCCCGCTGCCCGGCAGCGTGCCACGGCCGCAGTGGGTGAGCGCTTTCGCACACCCCGAACGCGACAAGCGGGTGGCCGTCGGCATCGTCGTCCTCGTCGCGCTCTCGGCGGGCACCTCGTTGGCCTGGACCGGCAGGCTCGCACCGCCAGGAACGTTCACGGCCATCCCGCAGTACTGGCACGACGCAGCCGCCTGGCTCGACGAGAACAACGTGAAGCACGGCGACCAGGCGGGCGCCGGAGGTCCCGGCCGGGTGCTGGTGGTGCCCGGCGCTCCGTTCGCCACCCAGACCTGGGGCAACAGCCACGACGAACCGCTGCAGGTGCTCGGCGACAGCCCGTGGGGGGTGCGTGACTCGATTCCCTTGACGCCGCCGCAGACCATCCGCGCTCTCGACTCGGTGCAGCGCCTGTTCGCCGCCGGTCGACCATCCGCCGGCCTCGCCGATACCCTTGCCCGCCAAGGGATTTCGTATGTAGTAGTGCGCAACGACCTGGACCCGGACTCGTCCCGTTCGGCTCGTCCCCTGCTGGTGCACCGCGCCATCGACGGGTCACCAGGGCTTTCCAAGGTGGCGCAGTTCGGCGACCCCGTCGGCCCGGGGACGCTGGCGGGCTTCATCACCGACAGCGGGCTGCGGCCGCGTTACCCCGCCGTCGAGATCTACCGGGTCCACACGACGGGATCCGGTTCGCCGCCAGGCAGGGCGTACCTGACCGACACCGACTCGATGGCGCGGATCGACGGCGGCCCCGAGTCGTTGCTGCGGCTCGACGAGCGGCGCCGTCTGCTGGGCCAAAGTCCTTTGGGCCCAACGCTGCTCACCTCGGATGCCCAACGCGCGGGGATGCCCACGCCTGTCGTGACAGTGACCGACACCCCTTTGGCGCGCGAAACCGACTACGGCCGCGTCGACGATCACTCGTCGGCGATCCGCGCACCCGACGACGTTCGGCACACCTTCAACCGCGTCATCGACTATCCGGCAGGCGACGCCGAGACCGTCTACGGGAAGTGGCCGGGCGGCCGGTTGTCGGTATCGAGCTCGGCAGCCGACTCGACGGCGCTGCCCAACGTCGCCACCGCGCTCGGCCCGGCCGCGGCCATCGACGGCGACTCGTCGACAAGCTGGGTGTCCAACGCGCTGCAGGCCGCCGTCGGGCAGTGGTTACAGGTGGACTTCGATCACCCCATCACGAATGCGACGGTGACCATCACCCCGAGCGCCACCGCGGTCGGCGCACAGGTCAGGCGCATCGAGGTGGCCACCGCCAATGGCACGAGCACGCTGCGTTTCGACGAACCAGGCAAGCCGCTTACCGCCGCGCTGCCGTACGGCGAGACGCCATGGGTGCGGTTCACCGCGGTGGGTACCAACGATGGCTCGCCCGGGGTGCAGTTCGGCATCACCGACTTCACCGTCACGCAGTACGACGCGTCCGGTTTCGCCCAGCCGGTGAGCCTGCGGCACACCGTGGCGGTGCCGGGGCCGCCGCCGGGTTCAGCCGTGGCGCAGTGGGATCTGGGTTCCGACCTGCTCGGCCGCCCTGGCTGCGCGGATGGACCCGTCGGCGTGCTGTGTGCCGCCGCGATGGCGCAGTCACCGGAGGAGCCGGTCAACTTGAGCCGGACGCTGACCGTGCCCGAGGCCACGGAGGTGACGCCGACGGTGTGGCTGCGCGCCCGGCAGGGGCCCCATCTGGCCGACCTGATCAGACCGCCGGGGACCACCTTCGCGATGGGTGACGCCGACCCGATCGACGTACTCGGTTCGGCGTACGCCGCCACCGACGGCGACCCCCGCACGGCATGGACCGCGCCGCAGGGCGTGGTGCAGCACCGGACGGCGCCCACACTCCAGCTGCGGCTCCCCGCGCCGACCGAGGTCGCCGGGTTGCGCCTGACACCGAGTTCGTCGGCGCTGCCCGCTCATCCGACCCTGGTCGCGGTCGACCTCGGCGACGGGCCGCAGGTCCGCGCCCTTGCCGCCGACAAGGGTGCCCAGACACTGTCGCTGCGCCCCCACGTGACCGACACGATCAAGTTGTCGATCCTCGACTGGGACGACGTGATCGACCGCACCTCACTGGGTTTCGACCAGGTCAAGCCGCCGGGCTTGGCCGAGGTCACCGCGCTCGACGGGCGTGGCGCGCCGATCGCCGCCGCCGACCCGACGCGTAACCGGGCGCGCACGATCACGTTGCCGTGCGGACGCGGCCCCGTCATCGGCGTCGCAGGCCAGTTCGTCCAGACGTCGGTTTCCGCCACCGTCGGCGCGCTCCTCGACGGTGAACCCATCGCCGCCAAGCCGTGCCAGAGCGCTCCGATCGCGTTGCCCCGTGGTGAACAGGAGCTGTTGATCAGTCCGGGGCCTGCCTTCGTCGTCGACGGCGTGCAGTTGACTGGGCCGCTCGCCACGCAGGTACACGGTGCTGCGGCGACCCCCGCACACACCGGCGTCTGGGCAGCCGATCACCGCGAGGTCGACGTATCCGCCTCCCCCGCGTCGCGGGTACTGGTGGTGCCCGAGAGCATCAACCCGGGGTGGACCGCGCATGCGGCCAACGGCGCCGTGCTCACCCCGGTGACGGTCAACGGCTGGCAGCAGGGCTGGCTCGTCCCGCCGGGCACGGCGGGCCCGATCAACCTGGAATTCGCGTCGAACGCGCCGTACCGCGTTGGGTTGTTCGGCGGCTTGGCGCTGCTGCCGTTGCTGGCGTTCCTGGCGTGGCTGCCCGTCCGCAGACCGGTGCAGGAGAGCGAGCCGGCGAGGCAGTGGCGACCGGGCCATCTGATCGCCGGAATCGCCGTCGTCGCCGTCGGATTCATCGTCTCGGGCGCTGTCGGGGCGGTAGTGGTCGGGGCCTGTCTCGCACTGCGTCGAGTACTGCCGACAGCGTGGTCGAACCGGGTGACCATCGGTGCGACGGCAAGCGGCCTGATCCTGGCGGGCGCCGTGCTCAGCGTGTATCCGTGGCGTTCGGTCGACGGATATCTGGGGCACTCATGGGGAGTTCAGCTGCTTGCGCTCGTCTCGGTCGGCACCGTCGCTGCGTCGGCGGTGCCGCTGGCCAGGCGATCGTCGCCTGACGGGCTACCGCGCGAGGAGCCTGCTATCGAGCAGGTCGGCGCCGCGGCCGACGCCGCCGGTGGCGGCGAACCCCTCGGCGACCCGTCTGGCGCCGTCGACCATTGACATCGCCCGTGACGCCCTCGGGCACGCCGCATGGAAAGGTCGCGACGACGTGCACGGGCTCTGCGGCCATGGCCTCGATCGCGACGAGCCCGAGGGACGCATCGTTCAGGCGCTCAGTGGAAGTGGCCACCAGGACGGCGCGCCGGCGACCCGCTGATCGCGGCATCGAACGGTCGAACGTCTGGCCGCGCTGCCAGCCGACTCGGGCCGCGTGTACCTGGAACTGCCGATTCTGCATCTCAGCGCGTTGGTGTCGCAGCACCGGGGTGATGAGGCCGCGTACCGGGACTTCGCCGACCGCTACCGCACGTCGTCAACGGCACTCGGATTCGACGCACACATCGCGATCGCCAGGGCGATGCGGTGAACGTCGCAAGGCGAACCGCCCGTAGCATCCCGAATGTCCCTTTGGCGACGGGAGTTACTGCATGTCCACCAGCAACGGCGCAGTCACCCTGAACACCGCGCGGGGTGCCATCGGCACCGCCGATCTCGGCGTGACGCTCATGCACGAACACGTCTTCGTCATGACCACCGAAATCGTCGAGAACTACCCGGAGGGGTGGGGCGACGGCGCCAAGCGCGAGGCCGACGCGATCGTCCGGCTCAACGAGCTCAAGGCCCGCGGCGTGGACACCATCGTGGACCTCACCGTTGTCGGCCTCGGCCGCTACATTCCGCGCATCGCACGCATCGCCGCGGCAACCGAGCTGAACATCGTGGTCGCCACCGGCCTCTACACGTACAACGACGTGCCGATGCATTTCCACTACCTGGGCCCCGGCGCCCCACTCGGCGGGCCGGAGATCATGACCGAGATGTTCGTGCGCGACATCGAGCACGGCATCGCCGACACAGGGATCAAGGCCGCGATCCTCAAGTGCGCCACCGATGAACCCGGCGTCACGCCCGGCGTGGAGCGGGTGCTGCGCGCCGTCGCGGCCGCGCATCGCGAGACCGGGGTGCCGATCTCGACGCACACCCACGCCGCGACCCGCAGGGGACTCGAGCAGCAGCGCATCTTCGCCGAGGAGGGCGTCGACCTGTCCCGCGTGGTGATCGGGCATTCCGGTGACACCACCGACGTCGCCTACCTCGAGGAACTCATCGCTGCGGGCTCGTACATCGGCATGGACCGGTTCGGCGTCGACGTGTACCTGTCCACGGAGGAACGCGTCAAGACGGTCGCGACGATGTGCGAACGCGGGCACGCCGACAGGATGGTGTTGTCGCACGACGCGTTCTGCTACTTCGACGCTCTGCCGGAGGCGACCCTGCCCGTCGCCCTGCCCAACTGGCACTACCTGCACATCCACGACGACGTCATCCCTGCGCTCAAGGAGCGCGGCGTGACCGACGGGCAGCTCGCCACCATGCTGGTGGACAACCCGCGGCGGATCTTCTCCAAGCGGGGCGGCTACTGAGGTGGTCCTGATCGTGGGCCGGGCCGACCCGCGTGGCGACGAGGGCCAAGCGTGCCAGTGGGTTTCGTACCGGATTCGAGCCTGACGAGTTCCTGCGCCTCGTCACCGAGCACCGGGTCACGTTCCTCGCCACGGTGCCGACGGTCATGCAACGCCCGCTGCCCGTCTACCGGTGATGAAGCAGGCCTGGATCGAAGTACTCGGGCCAATGCCTGAAATTCGGTGCCGCCCTCGAGTTCCAGACCTGTTCGGCAGGCGAGATGGGCGTGCTCGGCGACCTTGGCCAGGTTCCCTACGCGCTGGTGCGCACGGTCGAGTTCGTCGAGCGACCGCTGCGCGACGAGGCGGGCAAGGCGCGCCGCTCGGCCGTGCGCGACGACGTCATCGCGCGGCGACGGGCTCCGGCGAGTCGCTGACCGAACTGTCCAACGGCGGCGGGCCGCCGGTGTCCCCCGGCAGCTGCGCTCCTGCTCGCCGACCGCGATGTTCCCAGCGCCGCAACGCTTCCCGGCACGGCGACTCGACCAGGGCATAGCTCACCGCGGCGATCGCGAAGCCGAAGATCGTGGTCAGCACCAGCACCACCGGCATGTGTCCGCTGAACGGGAATTCGCCGATCACCGGGAACACCATCGCCAGGGCGGCCAGGTGCCAGACGAACAGGCCGTAGGACCATCGGCCCAGCGTCACCATGACGGTGCTGCCGAGGAACCCGTGGCTGGTGTCGGGACGGTCGAGCACCAACGGCGCCAGCAGCGCAGAGGCCACCACCGCACCCATCGCCGTCTTCACCACGAACTGGCCGAGGTCGCCAGGGATCAGACCCTCCGGTCCCGCGAGCGGGGAGGCGGCCACCCCGAAGGCGGCGACGGCGATCAGCACCATCAGAACGCGGTGACGCGCCAGCCGGTGCACCCACCCGACCGGGCTCACCGCCAACTCCGCAAGCACCATGCCGGCGGCGAACCAGGAGAAGAAGGCCGGGGGCCAGGTGAGCGGGTTGACGCCGAAGGGCACGTGGAACGGGATCAGGCCCCAGCCGAAGCTGGCCGCCGCAACCACCATGATCACCGGGATGCGCGCCGGGACCGGCAGCCTGCGCGCAAGCAGCGCCAGAATCGGCAATGCCAGGTAGAAGGTGACCTCGACCGACAGGCTCCACATCTGGGTCAGGCCCGCGGTCAGCGTCAACGGCACGTAGATCTGGGTCAGCGACAGATTGGCCAGCCACACCACGATGTCGGCGTTGGCATCGGGCAACAGGCACAGGATCACCACGACGGCCACCAGATACCCGGGCATGATGCGCACGATCCGGGACCGCAGGTAGTGCCCCGTCGGTGGAGTGTGTCGCATGCCACGGGCGGCGGCGGCATGCCCGCGCCACAACAGGAAGCCCGACAGCGCGAAGAACACGGCCACCGCGAGGTCGAACCGGCCGAGCAGCCTGCCGGTGGCCCAGGTGGTGTGCCCGGTCTGGAAGGCGACGTGGGTGAGCACGACGCCCATGGCTGCGCAGGCGCGCATACCCTCGAGGGCCGCGACGAAGCCACGTTCCCCGCCGGTACTCATTCCCCGGTCGCTGCGCTCCTGCCCGCCGGTACCGATTCCCCGGTCGCTGCGCTCCTGCCCGCCGGTACTCATTCCCCGGTCGCTGCGCTCCTGCCCGCCGGTACCGATTGCCACGACCGCCAGTCTGCCGCATGCCACTGGAGCGCGCGTCGGCCCTAACCTGAGACTGTTAGGGTCGACAGGGCCCGCGCGCGGGAGGTACCCCCAGCTCGGGGCCGGATGACGGGCTCGAGCATCAGTGGTGTCGTCGCCACGAGGACGAGGAGGCACGGTTTGAACCGCGCTGTGGCGCTGCGTATCGCGGCGTGCGGGCTCATGGGACTGGGCGCCGCCCTCCTGATCGCCGCACTTCTGCTGTCGACGTACACCAAGGGCAAGATCGCGAAGATCCCGCTCAACTTGGACACCACCCTGGTCGGCGACGGCACCGGCACATCGTTCGACCCGTCGTCGCTGATGGCCGAGAAGTTCGTCGTTAGCAAGAACGTGCCGCTCTCGCTGCAGCAACAGATCAGCGTAGAAGCGCCGTCGAATGCCGACGTGGTGACGCTGCAGGTCGGAAGCACGTTGAAGCGCAACGACAAACAGCAGGACAACGGCCTGCTGCTGGCGATGGTCGATACCGTCACCCTGGACCGCAAGACGGCGATGGCCGTGTCCAGCGACACCAACCCGGGCGGCGCCGTGCAGAAGCCGCGCAGTATCGAGGACAAGAACCCGCCGACCAACGTCGCGCTGCCGCACGAGGGCCTGTCGTACCGCTTCCCGTTCGACACCGAGAAGAAGACCTATCCCTACTTCGATCCGATCGCGCAGAAGCCCTTCGACGCGAACTACGAGGCCGAAGAGGACGTCAACGGACTCACCACCTACAAGTTCACCCAGAACGTCGGCTTCGACGGCGACGGCAAGTTGGTCGACCCGGTGAAGTACGCCTCGCTCTACGACGACGACGCGGACAGCCAGGTCACCGCGAGGGCCGAGCTGTGGGGGCTGCCGGGTGACCCCGAGGAACCGATCACCATGACCCGTTATTACGCCGCCCAGCGCACGTTCTGGGTGGACCCGGTGTCGGGCACCATCGTCAAGTCCAAGGAGCGCGGCTTCCACTACTACGCCCGCGACGCCCTCAAGCCGGAGGTGACCTTCGCCGACTACACCGTCACCTCGACCGACGAGACCGTCGAGGCGCAGGTGGCCATGGCCCGCGACGAGCGCGACACGGTGGCACTGTGGGGCCGGATCCTCCCGATCACGTTCACCGGGCTCGGCCTGGTGTTCCTGGTCGGCGGTGTGCTGCTTGGTTCGTTCACGCTGCGCGCCGAGTCCGCCCTGATCGACCCCGGGCTGGACGATGCCGACCACGGCTTCTTCTCCAGACGCGGGGCCGACGACTCGGGTCCGATGCCCGCCGCCGAGGCGCAGACGGAGAAACTGCCCACCCAGCGGGCGTCAGACCTGCCGCCGGACCGACCGGTCTGATTCCGACCGGTCTGATTGGGCGCCCCCGCATCCGTTGGGCGGTGCCCGGTTATGCGCTGGCGCTGTCGCTGCTGGTGACGGCGCCGCTGCTGGCGCCCGGATACCTGTTGTTGCGCGACGCGGTGTCGACGCCGCGCTCGTACCTGTCGGATGCGGCGTTGGGGTTGTCCGAAGCAGCGCCGCGGGCACTACCGCAGGACTTCGCGATAGCGCTGGCATCGCACGTCGTCGACGGCGGCGTGGTGGTCAAGGCGCTCCTGATCGCCGGGCTGTGGCTGGCCGGATGGGGCGCGGCCCGATTGACCGCGGTCGTTCTGCCCGATGCCGGGCGGTCGGGACAGTTCGTCGCCGTCACGCTGGCCATCTGGAATCCCTACGTCGCGGAACGTCTGTTGCAAGGGCACTGGAGTCTGCTCGTCGGCTTTGGCTGCCTGCCCTGGGTGGCGACGGCGGTGCTGCGACTGCGTGCCGGCGACGGCGCCTGGTGGCCGCTGGTGTTCTGGACGGCGTTCGCCGGTCTGACGCCGACGGGGCTGCTGCTGGCCGCGGTCGTCGCGCTGACGTGCTGCCTGGCGCCGGGAGCGGGGCGGTCGCGGGCGGTCTGCGCGGCGGTCAGCCTTGGCACCGCGATCCTGGTTGCCCTTCCGTGGCTGATGGCCTCGGCGGTCGCGGGTTCGTTGTCGTCGTCGCAGGCTGCGGGGGTTTCGGTGTTCGCCGCGCGCGCCGAACCGGGCCTCGGCACGCTCTTCAGCGTGGCGGGGCTTGGCGGCATCTGGAATGCGCAGGCCGTGCCCGGTTCGCGGACAACGCTTTTCGCGGTCTTGGCCACGGCCGTTCTGCTGGCCGTGGTGGCGGTCGGCCTGCCGAGCGCGCTGCGCCGCCCTGCCGCGGTGCCACTGCTGGTGCTGGCGGCGGTCGCCGTGGTCGTGCCCGCGCTCATGGCGACGGGGCCCGGTCTGTCGTTCGTCGAGGCGACCGTGCGGACACTCCCGGGGCTGGGAGTCGTGCGCGATGCACAGAAATGGGTGGCGCTCGCGGTGCCCGGCTACGCCGTGGCCGGCGCGGGCGCCGTCGTCACCCTGCGCCACCGGCTGCCCGCTGCGGCCTCCACCGTCGCGTGCTGCCTTGCACTGCTCGCGGTGCTGCCCGACCTGGCATGGGGGGTGGGCGGCAAGGTCGTCGCCGTCCGCTACCCGCCGAGTTGGGCGGCCGCCGCCGCGCTGATCAACGCCGATCCCCTGCCCGTCGCGGTGCTGCCGCCGGACAGCATGCGCGAGTTCGCCTGGGCCGGGACGGCGCCGGTGCTCGATCCCCTGCCGCGTTGGGTATCGGCGGACGTGCTGGCTACCGGCGACCTGCTGATCGGCGGCAGGACGGTGCCTGGCGAGGGCGAGCGGGCCCGCGAGGCACAGCGGCTTCTGACCTCGGGCGCTGGCACCGATGAACTTGCCGGCGCCGGCATCGGCTGGGTGGTGGTCGAGTCCGGTTCGGCGCCGCTGGCGCTGCCGGTCGCCTACCGCGGCGACGATCTCGTGCTGTACCGGGTGGGTGGCGAGAAGCCGGCGGCGGCGCACCGCGGCGTGCTGATCGGCGCCCACCTGATCTGGTTGTCGGCGTTGGTCGTTGGAGCGATCGGGATGGTGTCCGATGCGTTTCGGCATCGTCGCCGCACGCGCACCGACGCCGCCTGACCCGGTTCGACCGACCCCACCTGCGCCATACCCATTGACTGCGCCCATGTCTCGCGCCTACAGTCTGATTTGCAGAAATTGTTTCTACATTACGGAAGACACGCAGTTTCCAGCGGAGAAGAGGGAGGACATCAGGTGCGCATCCGACACCTTGGAATCGTCGTTCAGGACCTCGAGCGGACCGCCGAGTTCTACGAGAACGTGCTTGGCTTCAAACGTCTGGGGGAGGTCCGTACCCCTGGCCACTACCCCGGTAAGGCACTCGACCTGAGCGACGGTGAAGTGAATTACTCACTGCTCCAGCCCAATCCGGACATCGACCGCTCGGACTGGACGATCGGCGCCATGGGCCCCAACCACATCGGCGTGGCGATCGAGGACACCGGATCGGTGGTGACCGCGCTCAAGGAACGCGGCATCGAGGTCTACGGCGCCGAGCAGGCCGACCCGCCGCGCTTCTTCAAGTTCCGCGACCCGGACGGTGTCGAGGTGGACGTCGCCACGCCGGAGCGTGGCTGGAAGTTCTGATCGACGCGAACTCCCGCCCGGGCGCCGGGCGGCGGTTCGGCTGAGCCGTGGCTCCGAGCACCGAGCGTTCCCGTCCACCGTGGTGGCTCATCGGCACCACCGCCAGCGTCTTCCTGCTACAGGTGGCGGTCACTCTCGCACGCCCGGTGTCGACCTACCGGCTCCTTGCGCTCGGCGCCGACGGGACCACACTCGGCCTGACGGCCGCCTGCTTCGCCGTCCCGCCGATGCTGATGGCCGTCGGCTTCGGTCGGTGGGCCGAGAAGCACCACCCCGCGATCCTGCTCGGCTTCGGTCTCGCCGTCGCTGCCGCGGGATCCTTCGCGCTCGTCGTCGCCGAGCGCATTCCGGCCATCGCGCTGGCCACGACGGCACTTGGCGTCGGGCACATGTCGGGCACCATCGGCGCGCAGAGCATCATGGCCCAGGCGCAGAGTTCACTGGCGCGGATCAATCGATTCGGCACCCTGACCACCATCTCGGCGCTCGGCCAGATCGTCGGTCCGGTTCTCGGCGGCGTGATCATCGGTCGCACCGAGGAACCCGACCTCGGCTCGACCTCGTCGGCACTGCTGGTCGCCGCGTGGCTTTTCGCCGCTGCCCTCGTGCCCGCCGTTCTGGCGATCCGCGTCAGGATGCAGAAGTCGACCGTTCGCACCGGACGGGCCGAACGCGTGTGGCACCTGCTGCGCCGCACCGGCATGCCCGCCGCGCTGATGACCAGCTTCTCCGCGAAGAGCGGCATCGACCTGCTGCTGGTCTACATGCCCCTGCTCGGCGCCGCCATCGGTCTGACCTCATCTCAGGTGGGCATCCTGCTCGGCATCAGCTCGACCGGCGCGCTGCTGGCGCGCGCCGCCACCCCGGTCTTCGTGAAGCGGATCCCGACGCTGCGCCTTACGGTGATCGCCACCGCGGTGGCAGCGGCCTGCCTCGTGGTTCTGGCGGTCAGCGATGACCTCGCGCTGATGATCGTCGCCATGTCGGTGCTGGGGTTTGCGCTCGGCCTCTCGCAGACCACGACCATGGACTGGGTGGTCGACCTCGTCGAGGACACCAGCAGGGGATCCGCGCTTGGCCTGCGCCTGGCGACCAATCGCCTCGGCCAGACCGTGGTGCTGGCGGCGGCAGGCGCGGTGTCGGGGCTGCTCGGAGTTCAGACCGCCTTCGTGATGCTGGCGGTGGTGATGTTCGGCACGGCGGGAGCGGGCCTGGTGAGCGAGCGGCGCGGCCCTCAGTCGTCGGCCAGCTGAGCCCGCAGGGGTGATTCCGGCGCGCGGGCGAGGGTCTCGATCATCAGCTCACCGATACGCGAAATCCGTTGCGCGGAAAGCCGACTGGACGGCGCGGCCACCGCGATGGCGGCGAGCCGGCCCGCGAAGTCACGGAACGCCACGGCCACCGAGCCCACGTCGTCCTCGGTCTCGCCGGAGTTGACGGCGTATCCACGCTCCCGCGTCTTGGCGATCTCCTTCTGCAGTTTGGCCGACGTGGTGAGCGAGCGATCGGTACGGGCGGGGAATGGTTCGGCCGACGGCGGATACAGCTCGGCGATCTGTTGATCGGTCAACTGCGAGAGCAGGGCCTTGCCCAGCGAGGTGCAGTGCGCGGGCACCAGCGTCCCGGTCCGCGCCACCACCCGCAGCGCACGCTCGGACTCCACTGCGTCGACGTAGCGGACCTGGTTGCCCTCCAGCACGCCGAGGTGGACGGTCTCACCGAGTTCGGTGTTGAGCTCCTCCATCGCGGGCCGGGCCTGCTCGCGGACGTTCAGTGAACCCACGACCGCAAGGCCCACCTCGACCAGCGCAGGCCCGGCGACGTAGGCCCGTGTCACCGGCTCCTGCTGAACGAACCCGTGATGGGCCAGCATCGCCAGCAGACGGTGTGCCGTCGAATGGGCCACGCCGAGGTACTTGCACGCATCGGTCAGACGGACCCGTGGCTGTTCGCGGAAGAGAAGCAGCAAGAGCAGCGCGTTGTTCACCGACGCGATGGGGTATGCCGGCCCAGTTTCGCTCTCCGGTCGCGCCTTCTGCATAGAAGAAGTCTAGCCGTGCGCCCGCGTGCGAACGACCTGGTTCCTCGGCTCAAAGTGATGCTTGACACACTCTGTGAACCAGCCCTAGGTTTCTTATGGCCAGAAGTTATTTCCATTGTGAAGACATCAGCTAAGGGGTCCGGATGGCACAGGACACCGATCGGCCCGCCGTTGCGGCCGTGGGCGACCGCCCACCCCTGCCGGTCGGCCAGGACCATGATGGCGCAGATCTCCGGCTGACCCGGCGCGTTCACGTGATCCTCGGCCTCCTCGTCGCGGGCCTGGGTGCGTGGCTGCTCTACCTGAGTCGCACCGAGTTGGCCTTCCGCGGCGAGAACCACGAGCCGGGGCCCGGCTATCTCCCCGTACTGCTGACCATCGGCCTCATCGGCCTCGGCCTGGCACTCACCGCGGCGTGGCTGTTCGGCCCACGCGTGCGCAGCGGCGATGCGCCGACGCTGTCTTTGGAGCCGCGCGGCATGGCAAGGGCCGGGCTGGTCTGGCTGGCGCTGGTCGTCTGCGCCTTCCTGATCGAGCCCCTCGGCTTCCTGGTGGCGGGTGAGGTGCTGGTGATCCTGGTGATCGTCGTCATCGAGCGGATGCGCTCCATTCCCTCCATCGTCGCGCTGCTGTTGGTCCCGCCGGCGATGTACCTGCTGTTCGCGACCCTGCTCGAGGTCCAACTCCCCGAAGGAACCCTGTGGCGATGAGGGCCATGAATCGGCCCGGTCGACCGAAACGAGCTGGAGGACTCCGGTGAACGCATTCGAAGGCCTGCTCTCCGGCCTCGAGGCGGCGATCACGCCGACGAACCTGCTGTGGCTCCTCGTCGGCTGTCTGCTCGGCACGCTCGTCGGCATCCTGCCGGGTCTCGGCCCGCCCGCGACGATCTCGATCCTGCTGCCGTTGGCCACCGGCTTCGACCCGGCCACCGGCCTGATCATGATGGCCGGCATCTACTACGGCGCCAAGTACGGCGGCTCGACGACGTCGATTCTGCTGAACATCCCCGGTGAGTCGTCCTCGGTGGTCACCTGCATCGACGGTTACGAGATGGCCAAGCAGGGCCGCGCTGGAAAGGCGCTGGGGATCGCGGCCATCGCCTCGTTCGTCGCGGGCACCATCGGCGTGATCGGCCTGACCTTCCTGGCCCCCGTGATGGCCGACGTCGCCGTCAGCTTCGGCCCACCGGAGTACTCGGCCCTGATGGTGTTCGCGCTGTTGCTGGTCATCATGCTGGCAGGCGAGTCCATGCTCAAGGGCTTCATCGCGATGTTCATCGGACTCTTCCTGTCCACCGTCGGCACAGACCTGTTCTCGGGGCAGCCCCGGTTCACCGGCGACCAGATCGAGCTCGCGGGTGGCATCGAGTTCATCGCGCTGAGCGTCGGCATCTTCGCCATCGGCGAGGTGCTGGTGAACATCGAGGACAAGACCGAGAAGAAGTTGTTCACGGTGCCAAGCAAGCTTCGTGAGCTGATGCCCTCGCGCGCGGACATCAAGAAGTCGACCCCGGCCATGTTGCAGGGTGGAATCGTCGGCTTCCTGATCGGCATCCTGCCGGGCGCGGGTTCGACCGTCGCCTCGTTCGTCTCGTACATCATCGCCAAGCGCACCTCGAAGTATCCCGAGGAGTTCGGCAAGGGATCGATCGAGGGCGTGGCGGCACCGGAGGCCGCGAACAACTCCGAGGCGGGCGGCGCGATGGTCCCGCTGCTGACCATGGGCATCCCCGGCTCCGGCACAGGGGCCGTCCTCCTAGGCGCGCTGGTCCTCTACGGTCTCAACCCGGGACCGCTTCTCTTTCAAGAGCATTCGGACGTGGTCTGGCCGATCATCGCGAGCATGTACCTGGGCAACATCGCCCTGTTGGTGATGAACCTGCCCATGGTCCCGCTGTTCGCGAGGCTGCTCCACACGCCGTACAAGGTGCTGTATCCGGCGATCCTGCTGATCTCGGTGGTCGGCGTGTACAGCGTCAACTTCTCGATCTTCGACGTCGGCCTGCTGGTGGTCTTCGGACTGCTCGGCTACGTGATGCGGAAGCTGGACATCCCGCCCGCGCCCCTCGTGTTGGCGTTCGTGCTCGGACCGATCGCGGAGAACGCGATTCGCCAATCACTGCTCATGTCGGACAACAGCCCGATCATCTACCTGCACCGGCCGATCTCGGCGACGCTCATCGGTCTCGCCGTCGTGCTGCTGATCGCACTGACCTTCGGGCGGTCGCGCAAGGTGCGCGAGCAGGTGATCGAGATCGACGCCTGATCCGCTTCCACGCCAAGCCAACCCATCAGGAAGGGAACGGACCCATGATCCGTATCAGAAGACTTCTCACCATCGCCGTGACGCTGGTTGCCCTGCTCGTCATGGCGGCCTGCGGAGGCTCGGGCTCGGGAGGCGGCAAGTCCACCCCCGTCGAAGTCGTCACGCACAACGCCGTAGGCGGCGGCAGCGACGTGTTCACCCGGCAGATGATCAAGGTGATGTACGAGAACAAGATCATCGACAAGCAGTGGCCCGTCCGGAACGTCCCCGCCGGTGATTCGATCGGGGCGATGTCGTACATGGTCGATCGAAAGGGCAACGCGGGGTTGATCGCTCAGGTCACGCCGACGTGGCTGGCCACGCCGATGACCGTCGCCAATGCGAAGGTGAGCCTCGCGGATCTGACCCCGGTCGCGCTGGTCGCCACCGAACCGCAGGTGATTGCCACGAGCGCCAACTCACCGTTCAACACCTTCGCCGACTTCGTCAAGGCCGCCAAGGACAAGCCGGATACCCTGGTGCAGAGCGGCGGCTCCAGTACCGCCAACGATGCGTTGACCCGGCTGGTCCTGCAGGACAGCCTCGGCGCCAAGTGGAAGTTCCTCTCCTTCGAGGACACCGGCTCCCGGATCACCGCGCTCATCCGCAACGACGCCAACATCATGCTCGGCAGCGCCTCCGACGTCGCCGAGCAGGTGAAGGCCGGTCAGCTGAAGGTGATCGGGGTCGTCGGCGACCAACGCCTGGAGGCCTTCCCCGACGTCAGCACCACCACGGAACAGGGCATCGACTCATCGAAGGTCCCCGTGCAGTTCCGCGCCGTGATGGGTGCGCCGGACATGCCGGCAGACGCCGTGCAGGGGTACCAGGACGACCTGTCGAAGATGGTCGAGACCGATGACTGGAAGCAACTCGCCAAGGACAACGGTCTGGTGACCCAGAACCTGCAGGACGACAAGTTCGCCTCCTATCTGACCGAACAGACCGACATCGTCGGTGGACTCCTCGACGGTCTCGGCCTGAGGAAGGATCAGTGACCGGAGCCGGCTCGACGTCGCAGCTGGCCAGATTCGTTGCCGAGCACCGGTGCGACCAGACCCCCGAACCCGTACTTCACGCGGCGCGACGCGCCCTCGTCGACCACGTCGGGGTGGCGGTCGCAGGCTCGGCCGACGACACCAGCCGCCGCGCTCGAAAGGCCGTTGCAGCCAGCGAGACCGGTGGCGGCGCAACGGTAGTCGGATGCCGGATGCGGGTCTCGCCTCCGTTCGCCGCGTTCCTCAACGCCTTCGCGTCGCACGTACTCGACCTCGACGACGTGTACAACCCGCCGGGAACGACGGTGCACGGAAGCTGCTCGGTGTGGCCGGCGATCATGGCGGTCGCCGACACCCGACCCGTCACCGGGCGGGCTGCGCTGACCATCTTCGCGCTCGGGTTCGAGGTGGAGACACGTGTCGCGCACGCCGCGGGCGAATCGCACTACGACGTCGGATGGCACGTCACGGGCACGTCCGGGCACGTCGGCGCGGCGGCCGCGGCGGCCCGCACGATGGGGCTCGATCATGAACAGGTCGAGCATGCGATCGCGGCAGGCGCCGCCCAGGCGGCGGGACTGCGCGTGATGGCGGGAAGCGACCTCAAGAGCATGCATCCCGGCAAGGCCGCGATGGACGGCGTGCTCGCGGCCGCGCTCGTCGAGCAGAGACTGACGGCAAGCGCGAAGGCTCTCGAGGGTGACTTCGGGTACCTGGCGGTGATGAGCGCGCAACCCGACCCCCGGCGGATCAGTGCGGGACTCGGCGAGACGTGGAACATCACGTCCAACGGCCACAAGCTCTACCCGAGTGGATCTTTGACGCATCCCATGATCGACGGCGTGCTCGCACTGCTGGTCGCCGAGAACATCTCCCCCGACGAGGTGACGGCGATCGACGTGCGGGTCTCCCCGCCTGCAGCGCGATTCACCGACCTGCCCCGGCCGACCACGCGTATGCAGGCGAAGTTCAGCCTGCGGCACTGCGCGGCGGCCGCGGTTGCGTTCGGGCGGCTCGGAACGCCCGAGCTGGAGCAGGAGGTGTTGGTGCGCGCCGACATCGTCGAGTTGCGCGACCGGGTGAAGGTCGTCGCGGACCCGGCGCTCGGCAAGCAGGACGCCGACGTCGAGATCACCCTCGCGTCCGGGCGCACGGTGTCGACCGAGATACGTGGCAACCGCGGCACGCCGGCGTCACCGCTGGACGACGACGAGCTCAGCGCGAAGTTCCGCGACCTGGTCGGTCCTGTGCTCGGCGCGGAGCGCACCGGAAGACTTCTCGAGACCTGTTGGCACGTCGAGGAACTCACGGATCTGTCGGTGCTACTGGTTCAGACCGTGCCCGCACTGGATGGCTGAATCCTCGGTCAGACGATGCCGCTGACCATCCGTCCTGCGAGCACCGACGTCAGCACCTGGTGCATGGCATCGGCACTCTGGCGCCAGGAGAACTCGCCGCTGCGCACCTGAGCCTTCGCGCCAAGCTGCTCGCGCAGCACGTCGTCGGCGAGCAGTTGCTCCAGCGCGGTGACCAACTCCTCGCGGTCGTCGACCAGCAGTCCGGTCACACCGTCGACGATCGAATCGGTCAGGCCGCCCGACGAGCCGTAACCGATGGTCGGCACCGCGTGCTGGGCCGCCTCGGTCACGGCCAGCCCCCAGCCCTCCTTGCAGGACGGCAGCACGTGTACCCAACTCCGTTGCAGGAGTTGGTGCTTCGCGTGGTCATCGACGTGGCCGTGGAAGGTCACCGCTTCGGTGATGCCCAGCCGCGCGGCGTGGGCCACCAGACGGTCTTCCCACCATCCGCCGCCAACGACGTCGAGGTGCAGGCCGGGCACGACCGCGGACAGCCGGGCGACCGCGTCCAGCGCGTCTTCGATCTGCTTGTGCGGCACCAACCGCGACAACACGACGACGCGCGGACTGGCCGACCTGGGTAGGTCGAGCGTATCGGCGGGAGCCTCGTCGAGTCCGTTGCGCACGACGGCGACGCGCGAAGGATCGACCCCGAGGTCGGTCAGGTCACGCGCCGACGGCAGGGACACGGTGACGTACTGGTTGCGTCGGTGCAGCCTCGGCGACACCGTCGACTCGACGAACCAGCCCACCCTGCTGAGCAGCCAGCCGGCCACCGGCCACAGCTCGCGGTGACAGTGGTGGACGAGCAGCACGGCCCGGCGACCGAACAGCAAGCGGGCCAGGAACGGCAACCCGTTCTGGGTGTCGACGACCACGTCGGGACGCAACCGGCCCAGTGGGCCGTGACCGATCCTGGCGCCGAGCATGGCGAGAGCCGCCCGGAGATAGACGGTGTACCGGCCGCCCCCGCGGCTGATCGTGACGCCATCGACCACCTCGTGACGCGGCGCACCCGGGTAGCGGGCCGTGCGCAACGTCACCTCGACGCCGTCAGCGGCGAGCTGAGCGCCGATGCGCTGTAGATACGTCTCGCTGCCGCCACCCTGCGGATGACCGGTGTCACGCCAACACAGCAGCAAGACCGATCGGATCGGAGGGCGGGCAGACATCCGAGCCAGGATAGCCGCCGCTTACGCTCGATCGGTGTCAGGAGCGAGATTCGCCGGTCCCCGCGCGACCGATCGCTTCGCCAGGCGGGCCACGCTGGCACGGTCACTGCGCCTGCTCGGTGAGTTCCGGTTCGAGCAGGCCGATCCTGCCCGCTTCTACGGCGCGTTGGCCGAGGACACCGTCGCGCTCGTCACCTCGCTGTGGACCTCACTGCACGGCGCCGCACCCGTCGGGCGCACCCTGCTCGACGTCGGCGGCGGCCCCGGTTTCTTCGCCGACGCGTTCGCCGACCGCGGGCTGCGCTACGTCGGCGTCGAGCCGGACGGCAAGGAGATGCATGCGGGCCCCGCCGGCGAACGGGGTGCGGGCACCTTCGTGCGCGCCTCCGGGCTGGCACTACCGTTCGCCGACGCCAGCGTGGACGTCTGCCTGTCGTCGAACGTCGCCGAGCACGTGGCGCAGCCGTGGCGACTTGGCAACGAGATGCTGCGGGTCACCAGGCCCGGCGGTCTGGTGGTGCTGTCGTACACGGTGTGGCTCGGTCCGTTCGGCGGGCACGAGACGGGGCTCGCGCACTACCTCGGCGGAGCAAGGGCCGCCGACCGCTACGCCAGCAGGCACGGCCGCCGTCCCAAGAACGACTACGGCTCGTCATTGTTTGCGGTGTCGGCAACCGACGGCCTGCAATGGGCGGCGAGCACCGGCGCGCTGGTTGCCGCTTTCCCCCGCTACCACCCACGATGGGCATGGTGGATGACGGACGTGCCGGTGCTTCGGGAGTTTCTGGTCAGCAACCTGGTGCTGGTGTTGCAGGCGCCGGAACTCATCGACTGAAACCTGTTCTCGTTTTCAACTGGGATCGGTAGGGTGGCGGCCATGACGCAGAGCACCGCCTTCAAGACCGAATGGGACAAGCTGTTCATCGGTGGCAAGTGGGTCGAGCCAGCAGCAGGTCCCTCGTCCGATGTCATCGAGGTGCACTCGCCGGCGACTGGCGAACTGGTCGGCAAGGTGCCGCTGGCCGCGGAGGCCGACGTCGACGCCGCGTGCGCCGCCGCCCGCAAGGCCTTCGACGAGGGGCCGTGGCCGCACCTGTCCCCCGAGGAGCGTGCCGAGATTCTCGGCCGCGCGGTCAAGCTCATGGAGGAGCGGGCCGACGAGCTGAAGTTCCTGCTGGCCGCCGAGACCGGTCAGCCGCCGACGATCGTCGACATGTTGCAGTACGGCGCGGCGATGGCGGCGTTCAACTACTACGCCGGTGCGGCCGACAAGTTCACGTGGCGCGACTTCCGCGACGGCATCTACGGCCAGACCATGGTGCTGCGCGAGCCGATCGGCGTCGTCGGCGCCATCACCGCGTGGAACGTGCCGTTCTTCCTGGCCGCCAACAAGCTCGGCCCGGCCCTGCTGGCGGGCTGCACGGTGGTGCTCAAGCCCGCCGCCGAGACTCCGCTGTCGGTGTTCGCGATGGCGGAGTGCTTCGCCGAGGCCGGCCTGCCCGAGGGCGTGTTGTCGATCGTGCCAGGCGGCCCGGAGACCGGGCCGTGCCCTGACCGCCAACCCCGAGCTGGACAAGTTCACGTTCACCGGCTCGTCCGCGGTGGGCAAGGAGATCGCCAAGATCGCCGCCGAGAAGCTCAAGCCGTGCTCGCTGGAACTGGGCGGCAAGTCGGCGGCCATCATCCTCGAGGATGCCGATCTGGACTCGACGCTGCCGATGCTGGTGTTCTCCGGGTTGATGAACTGCGGTCAGGCCTGCGTCGGCCAGACCCGGGTGCTGGCTCCCCGGACGCGCTACGACGAGGTCGTGGAAAGACTTGCGGAAGCTGTCTCGAACATGCCGGTCGGGCTGCCGGACAACGCAGGAGCGATGATCGGCCCGCTGATCTCCGAGAAGCAGCGCGAACGCGTCGAGGGCTACATCCGCAAGGGCGTCGAGGAGGGCGCGCGCATCGTCACCGGCGGCGGCCGCCCCGAGGGCCTCGACAGCGGCTGGTTCGTCCAGCCCACCGTCTTCGCCGACGTCGACAACTCGATGGTCATCGCGCAGGAGGAGATCTTCGGCCCGGTGTTGGCGGTCATTCCCTACGACACCGAAGAGGACGCCGTGCGCATCGCCAACGACTCCGTCTACGGACTCGCCGGGCAGCGTGTACACCACCGACAACGACAAGGCCATGAAGATCGCGGCGAAGATCCGCACCGGCACCTATGCGGTCAACATGTACGCGTTCGATCCCGGTGCTCCGTTCGGCGGCTACAAGAACTCCGGCATCGGCCGCGAGAACGGTCCCGAGGGCATCGAGCAGTACACGCAGGCCAAGAGCGTGCTGCTGCCGTTCGGCTACACGCCGGAGTAACGGGGCGACTGCCGGCTAGAAAGCCGCCTCGGCCAGATCCATCGCCGTCAGGTCGACGGTTTCGACGATCCGGCGCTCGGAACTCAGCCGCGGCAGCACGTTGCCTGCGAAGAACCTTGCCGCGGCGACCTTTCCGCGATAGTAGGCCCGGTCCGCGTCGGACGGCCCGCGGTCGAGCGCGGCCAGCGCGATCTCGGCATGCCACAGCAGCAGCCAGCCGATGAGCAGGTCGCCGACCGCCAACAGGAACGGCACCGAACTCAACCCGACGCGATACACCTCGCGAGGTTCGTTGCCCGACTTGGCGAGATAGCCCGTCAGCGCGGCGATCATGGCGCGCACGTCGGCCAGCGCCGTGGCGAGCCGAGTGCGACCGTCCGCCAGCTCGGCCCGCGCCTGCGGATGTCGCAGGAAGCCTTCGATCTGCGCTACGACGTGGTTGAGCGCCTCGCCCCGATCGCGCGCGATCTTGCGGAAGAAGAAGTCCTGCGCCTGAATGGCGGTGGTGCCCTCGTACAGCGAGTCGATCTTGGCGTCGCGGATGTACTGCTCGAAGGGCCGATCCTTCGAGATAGCCTTCTTCACCGAGGATTTGCAGTGACTCCGCGAGGCACTGGTAGGACCGCTCGGACCCCATCCCCTTGACGATCGGCAGCAGCAGACCATTGACCCGGTCGGCCATGGCGGCGTCGGCGCCGGACACGACGGCGGCCGCGGCGGCGTCCTGGTGCGCTGCGGTGTACAGGTACAGCGCGCGCATGCCCTCGGCGTAGGCCTTCTGCGTCATCAGCGACCGGCGGACATCGGGGTCGGCCGAGGCCACCGTCTTGTGCCTTCGCGTAGTCCAGCGCGTTCAGATAGCCGGTGGACAGCGTCGCAATCGCCTTGGAGCCCACCGCCATTCGCGCGTACTCCATGATCTTGAACATCTGCACGATGCCGTTGTGCACGTCGCCGACCAGCCAGCCGACCGCAGGCGAGCCGTGCTGGCCGAACGTCAGCTCGCAGGTGGCCGACGCCGTCAGGCCCATCTTGTGCTCGAGACCGGTGGCGAACACGCCGTTGCGCGGCCCTGGCGCTGCGGTCTCGGGATCGGGCAGGTACTTCGGCACCAGGAACAGGCTCAGTCCCTTGGTGCCCGGCACCGCCCCGACCGGCCGCGCGAGGACGAGGTGGGCGATGTTCTCGAACAGGTCGTCGCAGTCGCCGGAGGTGATGAAGCGCTTGACTCCGTCGAGATGCCAAGTGCCGTCGGGCTGTTCGACGGCCTTGGTGCCGTCCAGCCCCGACGTCCGAACCGGCGTCCGGTTCGGTGAGCACCATGGTGGCGCCCCAGTTGCGTTCGACCGCCAGCGTGGCCCAGTGTCGCTGCTGCTCGTTGCCGTCGGTGTAGAGCACGTCCATCATCGGCGGACCGTCGAGATAGAAGAACGCGGCGGGCTGACCGCCGACCAGGAACTCGTTGATGGTCCACCTGACCGTGGCCGGAGCCGGAATGCCGCCGATCCCCTCGGGCAGCCCAAGGCGCAGCCACGGGCCCCGCGATGCCAGACACGCACCGACTCCTTGAACGCCTCCGGCAGCGTCACCGAATGCGTATGCGCGTCGAACGTCGGCGGATTGCGGTCTCCGTCGACGAAGCCCTCCGCCAGCGGACCCTCCGCCTGCCGGGCCGCCTGGTTCAGCATGTCGCGAATCGCCTCGGCGCCGAGGTCGCCGAATTCACCCGTGCCGACGGTCTTCTCGACGTCGAGGACCTCGAACAGGTTGAACTCGAGATCGCGAACGTTGGCTCTGTAGTGGCCCACGGCCTCAGAAGGACTCCTCGCCGAGGTCCATGAGCGACAGGTCGACGGACTCGACGATCTTGCGATCGGACGCCAGGCGCGGGAGCACGGTCCTGGCGAAGAACATCGCCGCGGCGACCTTGCCGTCGTAGAAGGCACGATCCCGATCGGATGGCCCCGCGTCGAGCGCGCACAACGCGATCTCGGCGTTGCGCAACAACAGCCAGCCGATCAGCACGTCGCCGACGGCCAGGAGGAACGGAACCGAACCCAGCCCAAGTCGATACAGTTCGCGCGGGTTCTGCTGCGACTCCATCAGGTACCCCGTCATCGTGACCACCATCGCCTGCAGGTCGGCGAGCGCGGCGGCCAGGAGCTCGCGACTCGCCGCGAGTTCGGGCCGCACGGACTCGCCATCGAGGAAGGCCTGAATCTGGCCCGCCACGTGCCCGAGTGCCGCACCGTGGTCACGCGCGATCTTGCGGAAGAAGAAGTCCTGCGCCTGAATGGCGGTGGTGCCCTCGTAGAGCGAGTCGATCTTGGCGTCGCGGATGTACTGCTCGATCGGGTAGTCCTGCAGGAACCCGGAGCCGCCGAAGGTCTGCAGCGATTCGGTCAGGCACTGGTAGGCGCGCTCGGAGCCGACGCCCTTGACGATCGGCAGCAGGAAGTCGTTGACGCGTTCGGCCATCGCGGCGTCCGCGCCGGACACCACGGCCGCGACGGCGGCGTCCTGATGGGCGGCGGTGTAGAGATACAGCGCGCGCAGCCCTTCGGTGTAGGACTTCTGCACCAGCAATGCCCGACGCACGTCGGGGTGGTGCACGATGGTGACGCGGGGAGCGGCCTTGTCCGTCATCTGCGTCATGTCGGCGCCCTGGACGCGGATCTTGGCATACTCCAGGGCGTTCAGGTACCCGGTCGACAGCGTTCCGATGGCCTTGGTGCCCACCATCATCCGCGCGTACTCGATGATCTTGAACATCTGCGCGATGCCGTTGTGCACGTCGCCGACCAGCCACCCGACGGCGGGCGTGCCGTGCTGACCGAACGTCAGCTCGCACGTGGCCGACGCCTTGAGGCCCATCTTGTGTTCGAGACCGGTGACGAACACGCCGTTGCGCTCACCGGGATCTCCCGACTCGGGGTCCGGAAGGAACTTCGGGACGAGGAACAGGCTCAGTCCCTTGGTGCCGGGGCCTGCGCCGTCCGGCCGGGCCAGCACCATGTGCAGGATGTTCTCGAAGAGGTCGTCGGAGTCGCCGTTGGTGATGAACCGCTTGACGCCGTCGAGGTGCCAGGTGCCGTCGGGCTGTTCGACGGCCTTGGTGCGTCCGGCGCCGACGTCCGAGCCCGCGTCGGGCTCGGTGAGCACCATGGTGGCGCCCCAGTTCCGGTCGATGGCCATGGCGGCCCAGTGCTTCTGCTGCTCGTTGCCGATGTGGTGGAGGATGTTGGCCAGCACCGGCCCGGCGAGGTACATGAACGCCGCGGGCTGCGCACCGAGCGGGAACTCGTTGATGGCCCAGGCCAGCATCGCAGGCGCGGGCACGCCCCCGACGTCCTCGGAGAGCCCGATGCGGAACCACTCGCCCTGCTGCCAGGCGCGGAAGGCACTGCTTGAACGGGTCGGGCAACGTTACGGTGTGCGCGTCCGGGTCGAAGGTCGGCGGGTTGCGGTCGGACTCTGCGAACGCCTCCGCGAGCGGCCCCTCGGCCAACCGGGCAGCCTCGTCGAGCATCTGTCGCACCGACTCGGCGTCGAGGTCGCCGAACTCCCCGGTCGCCAGCACTTTTTCCAGGTCGAGGACCTCGTAGAGGTTGAACTCGAGGTCGCGCACGTTGCTCTTGTAGTGCCCCATACTCCGCGCCTTTCACCATCGAACAGCGCCCCCGAGCCTAGCTTCGAGTGCCGATCGGTAACCAACGAACCGGGCAGGAGGAGGTCGGGGACGAAGTGAAATCCCAATCCATCGAATATGCTCATGACCATAGTTTGAACGTGACCGGCTCCGGCGGCTATGTCAGCACAAATGCGGGCACCAGCAAATTGCGGAAGGCTCGATGTGACGGGGAATACATCGATTGCGGCTCTGTGTTGTGTGTTCTATGGTCAGTGACATAGACGGGAGGCCTCCGATGTGGATCGTCGAGATCAACGTCCTCGGCCGCAGATTCACGTACCGCGCCCGCGAAGCACGCCAGGGATCTCCGGCTGGCCCCCCGCACCGTGCAGTCGCGTCTCGCGCAGCTTAGGCACATCCGGTTCGCCGCCTGATGCAGGCAACCGGCACGAAGGCGACGAACAAGCGGGGTTCCACCAGAACCCGGATGCTGCTGAGCGCCGCCGAGGTGCTGCGTGAGCGCGGCGCGGCAGGCGTGACGATCGACGAAGTGCTGGCGCGCAGCGGTGCGCCGCGTGGCTCGGTGTACCACCACTTTCCCGACGGCAGGACTCAGATCCTGACCGAAGCCCTTCGGTTCGCCGGTGATTCCATCACGGCGATCATCGACGAAGCCGTGGACCAGGGCGGAATTCCCTTGGTGCGCAAGTTCGTCGAGTTCTGGGAGCGCACCCTTGCCGGCAGCGACTTCAATGCTGGATGCCCTGTGGTCGCAGCGGCGATCGGCTGTTCCGACGAGAACCCCGCGCTGCGCATCGTCGCAGGCGAGATCTTCAGCCGCTGGCGAAGCGCACTCACCGGTGCCTTCGTTGCCGACGGCTTCGACGACGCCGACGCCGGGTCGCTTGCGGTGACCTGCATCGCGTCGCTGGAGGGGGCGGTGGTGCTGTGCCGGTCCACCCGCAGCGTCGACCCACTGCGCGACGTCGCCCAGCAGATCGAGTTCCTGATCAAGTCGCGGGAGTTCGTGCGCCGCTACGGCCTGCCGGACGCCCGCCACTAGCGCAGGTCGACTGGCCACCCACGGGGGTGAGGCCGCACACGCACATCGCGCGCGGTGGAGCGCTTGCCCCGAGATCCACGGGACCGGAAGCTGCGCCGCTTCACCCCGCTATGACGCCGCCGCGACCCATCTGGCGCAGACGAAGTCGCCATTGACGGCGGTCTCCTGGAGACGCCACTCCGACCGAATCGGCAGCAGGCGCGCGCCCGTGCCCAGAGTGCATGGCGCATAGCTCACGATCATCTCGTCGATCAGCCCGGCCGCAACGAACTGGGCCGCCACGCGACCGCCGCCGACCACCCACACGTCCCTGCCCGCGGCGGCCGACACGAGTTTGGCGTGCAGTTCGGCGACGTCGCCGTCGAACGCCTGCACGGGATGCCCCGGCTCGACGACGTCGGGGCGGCTGGTGAGCACCCACGACGGCTGCTCGTACATCCAGTCACCGGGATGATTCTTCACAATCCACTCGTATGTGGCAGACCCCATCGCCAGGGCGCCAACGGATTTCGCGAACGCCTCGTAACCGAACGGGCCCTCGGGGTCCACGGAACGCGACGTCAGCCAGTCCAGGCTGTCCGCGTCGTCGACGATGAACCCGTCCAGGCTCGACGCGGTGAAGTAGACGGTTGCCATGTCAGTTTCCTCTCATCCAGTCCAGTGGATCGCCCTGCGTGGTGCGGATGCCGTGCCGCGCCAGCATGGTGCGCGCCAGTCCGCGACGCAGCGCGGAGTAGGTCAGGACGTGCGCGACGATGCCGTACAGCTGAAACGACTCTGGCGGATCGCACAGCGCGTCGATCACCGTGTCGGCCAGCCGGCCCTGGTCGGCGTAGTCGACGACCATCGCGGTCCACCGTGTCGCGACGTCGTCGTGCTCAGCCGCCAATCGGTCCTGCGCCCGAACGCCGGGGTGCGTCGGCAGGTCACGGCCCTCGATGCTGGCCAGCCACACCTCCTTGCTCCACACGATGGCTCCGAGCACGGCGCCGACGCTTGGCTCCTCGCCGTCCCAGTCGAGGATGACCTGCCCCGGCGAAATATCCTCGGCCCATTGGCCTTCCGTCAATCGAGCGGCCCGAGCGATCAGGTAGCCGGTGTCGGCGACGTCGTGCGCCACCATCAACCGCGACACGTCGGGTCGACCGGCATCGGCGGCGGAGTCAAGCCACAGCGACTGCGGCGGGTGGAAGTGCACCCCGTTGGGTGCGGGCAGCCGGAACCCGACCTCGGCGGCCTGCGACGGTGGCACCCCGAACATCCGGCGGAACGCGCGGGAGAACACCTCGGGCGAGGACCAGCCCTCGTCGACGGCCACCGCTGCCACGCCCTCGCCGCGCTGCAGCCGCCACGCCGCCCGCTCGAGCATCACCCGGCGGCGCAGCGCCGCGGGCGGCTCGCCCGTCAGCCGACTCACCTCACGGGAGAAGTGGAACTCCGAGGCGTGGCTGCTGCGTGCCATCCCGGCGACGTCCGTGTTCTCGCCGTCGACGACCGCGTCGAGCAGTTCGCGCAGGCGATCGCGCCGCGGACCCGGTGAACTCGGCTGCACACTCACGGTCATCGAGTATCGTCCGGCGCCGCGACGAGGGACATGACTTTTCCTGCTGGGTTCGCCATCCGCGCCGCGCACTAGACTCGGCAACCCAGTGAGCGAATTCGACGAGCTATGCGCCAACGACGCCGAACTGGCCGAACTGCGGTCGGCCGTTCGGGAGTTCCTTGCTGCGGATCGGGAGCGGTTCGGTTGGCGGCCCGCGGTCGACTGCTGGTTGTCGCGATGGGACGCCGACTTCAGCATCCGCCTCGCCGACGCCGGGTTGGTCGGGTTGACCATCCCCGCCGAGTACGGCGGCCGGGGGCTTGGCTACCTGCACCGTTACGTGGTGACCGAGGAGCTGCTCGTCCAGGGCGCGCCGGTGGCGGCCCACTGGATCGCCGACCGCCAGGTGGCACCGGCGCTGCTGACCTACGGCACCGAGGAGCAGCGCCGTCGCCTGTTGCCGCGGATCGCGGAAGGCCGGCTGTACTCGGCGATCGGGATGAGCGAGCACGGCGCGGGATCCGACCTCGCCGCCGTTGCGACGAGAGCGATCAGGACCGACGGCGGGTGGGTGCTCAACGGGACCAAGGTGTGGACCAGCGGCGCGCACCTGGCACATCAGATCGTGGTGCTGGCCCGCACCAGTCCGCTCGATCCCGCGCACCGCCACGCCGGGTTCAGCCAGTTCATCGTGCCCACCGACGCGCCGGGGGTGACGGTCAGCCCGATCATCCTGATGGACGGCGAGCACCACTTCAACGAGGTGCTGTTCGAAGACGTCGAACTGTCGGACGCCGACCTGCTCGGCGACGTCGGGGACGGCTGGCACCAGGTCACCGCGGAGCTGGGCTTCGAGCGCAGCGGCCCCGAACGGATCCTGTCCACGGCCACGATGCTCTTCGAGGTACTGCGCAGCCTCTCGCGCCAGGGCGGCAGCGACGACCGGACCGCGGCGGAAGTCGGCGACCTGGTGGGCCGGATGGTCTCGCTGCGCCAGCTGTCGGTGTCGGTGGCGCGGGCGTTGACCGACGGCCGGGACGCCGCCACCAGCGCCGCCCTGGTCAAGGATCTCGGCACCCGGTTCGAGCAGGAGTCCGTCGACGTCGCCGCCGATCTGATCGACGCCGTCGACGGTGACTCCCCGGACGCGGCCGAGCTGAGCGCGATGCTGGCCACCGCGCGGGTGCACTCGCCGCTGTTCACGCTGCGCGGCGGCACCAACGAGGTGTTGCGCGGGGTGGTCGCGAAGAGCAGGGAGACGCAGCCGAAGGAGTCCCGTGACGAGGTCGGTCAGTTGGTCGACGACGTGGGGAAGCGCTCCTTCGACGCCAGGCTCGGGCGGCGCGGCCTGCCGGACGAGTTCGACGGCGCCCTGTGGCGCACGCTCGAGGACACCGGGCTGAGCAGACTGACCAGCGCGCAGGGCGCGACCCCGCGGGAATCGGCGACGGTGCTCGAAGGACTGGCGCGCTGGGCGGCGGCGGTGCCGCTCGCCGAGACCGACCTGCTCGCAGCCTGGTTGGCGGGACGCGCCGACCTGCGGGTCCCCGACGTCGGGCCGATGTCCGTGGCCATCACGACCGTGCAACCGGTGGACGGCAGGCTCGCGGGCACGGCCACCGGCGTGCCGTGGCCCCGATCGGGCCCGGTTCTGCTGGCCGTGCGCGGCGACGACGCCACGTTCGTCAGCCTCCTCGACGGCGCCGAGGTCGACGATTCGCACACCGTGGCGGGTGAACCTCGCGGGGCGATCGCCTTCGACGTACCGGTGACCGACACCGTGCGGCTGCCCACCGCCGTCGGCGACGAGCTGGTCCGCCGCGGTGCCTGGGCGCGATGCGTGCAGATCCTCGGGGCGTTCTCGGCGGCCGCCGACCTCACCGTCACGCACATCGGCGAACGGACACAGTTCGGCCGCCCGCTGAACAAGTTCCAGGCCGTTCAGCATGCATTGGCCGGCATGCTCGGTGAGATCGAGCGATCAAGAGCGGCAACGGCTTTGGCTACCGCAGCGGTCGCCGATCACGGGTTCGACGGTGCCAGGGCCGACTATGCGGTCACGGTGGCGAAGGTAGCGGTGGGCCGCGCGGTCGGACCGGTGACCACCATCGCGCATCAGTTGCACGGCGCGATCGGCGTGACGATCGAGCATCCGCTGTGGCTGGCCACCATGCGAGCACGCAGCTGGGCCGACGAGTACGGCACGACAGCCCACCATGCGGGAAGGCTTGGGCGGATGGCACTCTCGAGCGGCGACCCCTGGGATCTCGTCGTCGGCGCCCGCGCCTAGGCGTCCGGCACGGCGGCCGCCCTCTTGCGCTGAGCGACGACCGAACGGAACAGCGCCGCGAGGTCGAGCCTGCGCACGGTCCATTCGAACAACCGGGGCGCGGCGGCGATCACCGCCACCATCACCCGCGGCGCGCCGGGCGTGACGAGGACCTCGGCGAGGTCCTTCTCGACGGCGTCGACCACGGCGTCGGCCACCCGTTCCACGGGCAGGGAGCCGAACAGTTTCGGCGTGGTCACGCCGAACTCGCGCTTCATGTCCTCGTGCATCCCCTCCCCCGTGATGAATCCGGGACAGACGGCCGAGGCGCCGACCCCCCAGGCCTGGTCCTGCGCCGTCATCCGGAGGGCGAGCGTGAACCCGACCAGACCGAACTTGGTGGCGGTGTAGGGCTCCTGGTACGCCATCGCGATGCGGCCGGCCATCGACGCGACGTTGACCACGTGGCCCCGGCCGCGTCTGACCATGCCGGGCAGCACCATGCGGGTCAGCAGCATCGGAGCCAGCAGATTGACGTCGGTCATCGCTGCGAGCTCCTCGAGCGGGATCTCGTCGGGCCGGTAGACGGGGTCCAGGCCGGCATTGTTGACGAGGACGTCGATGCGGCCCGTGGCGGCCTCGGCACGCGCCGGGAGGGCGGCGGCCTGGTCGCGGTCACCGAGGTCGACCGCCAGCGTCCATACCGTGACGCCAGTGGCCGCCCTGACCTCCTCGGCCACGGCGTCGAGCCCGGCCTGACTTCGGGCGGCGAGCACCAGGTCCATCCCGCGTCGAGCCAGTGCCATCGCGACGTGCCGACCGATTCCTCGTGAAGCTCCGGTGATCAATGCGACGTCTCCGCGGCGAATCTGCATGCAGCACTCCTCGAAAGTTGATCCCCTAGTGAGGAATGCCGCGGCCGGCGGTGCTGATTCCCTCGGCCGTGGCCTACGTGTCGAGCACTTGGTCGACGCGCGCCTCGACCTCCGACCGGTCGCCGAGGTCGGGGAGGTCGATGCCGAACCGGTCGACCAGCGCGTCGAGCACCTGCGCCCCGGTGTCGAAGCGGACCCGTTCGGTCCGGCCGTCCCGGTGGATTGCCAGGTTCCGGCCCCGCAGATTCCAGCGTTCGTCATCGGTCACCAGCGCCACGGTCAGGCCGGTGACGAAGTGGGAGCGGGGATACGTCGACACGTACCAACTCCCGACCTCGAGATCGATGCGCGGCTGCGGACGGGTGGTGAACGCGTAGAGCCGCTGCCAAACGCCTCGGACCTGAGCCTCGAGGTTCAGGTGATCGCCGTCTGCCACCAACCGATACGGCTCGTGACGGGTCGGTTGGACCGGGCCTGCCTCGAGCCGCAGCGGCGACGACAGCGTCTGCCCGCCGAACCCGACGTCGACCAGGAACCGTCCGTCGGTGTCGGGCATCGTCACGCCGAGCACGTTGTGCGTCTGCGCGGGCAGCGGTGCACCGGGGTCGGACATCCAGACCACGCGGCCGGCGAAGCGTTCGACGCCGTAGCCCAGCGCCTCCAGCACGAAGCCCATCAGGCCGTTGTGCTCGTAGCAGTAGCCGCCACGGCGGCGGTGCACGAGCTTGTCGGTCAGGGCGGCGGGGCCGAGGTCGACAACCGGCACCCCGGTCAGCGGGTCGAGGTTCTCGAACGGGATGGATCGGTTGTGCGCGGCGACCAGGCCGTGAAGCGTGTCAAGCGTCGGATCCGTCGATCCTCCGTACGCAATCCTGGCGAGATAACCGGCCAGATCCAGCTCCGTGGCAACGCTCGTCATGTGTTCATGGTGCGACCCGAACTGTGGTTGAGGTCAAGTGAACAGGCACTCTGTGACTCGGGCTGCTGCGCGAAGCGCCTCAGCCAGGCATGATGACGTCATGACAAAATTGACGCAGGCGATATTACTTGCGGCTAGCGCATCGCTGATGGTCGTCAGCCCGGTGATCGCGTCGGCTACCCCGGCCGAGTCCTCCGGGTCCACCGGCGCGGCCGTGATGCCCTTGCTCAGCAAGTTTCGTGCCTGTGACTTCACCCTGGAGAAATGGGTGGACGCCGTGGGTTACGCCAGGGGAATCGCCCACGTGAGCACGTCGGGATCCACCGTCACCGCGACCGTCGACATGGCGACTGCCGAGCCCAACACCCACTACGACGTCCGGGTCATTCAGACGCCGCGGGCATCGATCGGATGCGCCCCCGGCGCGCCCGGCGTGATCACCGGCAGCCTCCAGACCGACGCAGGAGGCACGGGCAGCACGTCGCTCCAGGGCCCGATCGAGTCGAACGCAACCGGCGCGTGGGTGATGGTGCAGCGCCCGTCGGCGTTCTCCCAGACGCCCGCCGAGTTCTACAGCTCGACCTTCGTCGCCTCGATCTAGCCGCAATTGCGGCGCAACTCGCCCACAGCGGTCCAGGAGGCGATTCGACCACTTCGTCGAAACCGACGGCGTCCAGCACGACGATCCCGACTACGACGAGTACGACGGGCCGCATCGGCGCCTGTACGATCGGGAACTAGAACACGTTCCAATTCGTCAGGGGGCTGCGTGAACGCGACCGATACCGAACCGTCGGAGGTCACGAATTGGGACCCGGCGACTCACCCAACGGGTGATGGGGCTGCTCCGCCCGCTGATCAAGGGATATCACCGGGCAGAGGTGCGCGGGCTCGACGACTTCCCGACGGGCGGCGCACTGGTGGTCGGCAACCACTCCGGCGGGTTGTTCGCGATGGACGTTCCGGTCTTCGCCACCGGCTTCTACGAGAAGTTCGGCTACGACCGCCCCGTCTACATCCTCAGCCACGACATCGTCTTCACCGGCCCAACGGGCGACTTCTTCCGCAGGACGGGGTTCATCGGCGCCAACCACGAGAACGCCGACGAGGCGCTGCGCTCCGGTGGCGTCGTCATGGTGTTCCCCGGCGGCGACTATGACGTCTACCGTCCGACGCTTTCCGAGAACAGGATCGACTTCGACGGCCGGACCGGATACGTGCGGGCCGCCATCAACGCAGGCGTGCCGATCGTGCCGTCGGTGTCGATCGGCGGCCAGCAGGCGCAGCTGTTCCTCAGCCGTGGCGAGTGGATGGCCAAGACGCTGCGACTCGACAAGCTGCTGCGGGCCAAGATTCTGCCGATCTCGTTCGGGTTTCCGTTCGGGTTGAGCGCCGTGGTGCCCGTCAACCTGCCCCTGCCGACGAAGATCGTCACGCAAGTACTGCCGGCGATCGACATCGTCGCGGAATTCGGCGAGGATCCCGACGTCGATGAGGTCGATGCGCACGTCCGCCACGTCATGCAGCGGGCACTCGACGAACTGGCCAGGGAACGCCGCTTGCCGGTGCTGGGCTGACGCAGTGGCGCTCACCGACCGGATGGCCGACGCGTTCGGCCTGTTCACCACCATGGCGCGGGCAGGCATCATCGCGCCGCTCCGCCCCGACAAGTACCTTCGGATCGCCGCCGCCATGGCGCGCGAGAGGATGGGCATCACTTCCGGTTTCGCGGCCGCCGCCCAGCGGTGCCCGGATCGGGCAGGCCTCGTCGACGAGATCGGCATGCTGACGTGGCGTGAGATCGACCAGCGCGCCGATGCCTTCGCAGCCGCGCTGCAGGCGCTGCCGGGCGGTGCGCCTCAGGTGGTCGGGATCATGGCCAGAAACCACCGTGGCTTCGTCGATGCGCTGATCGCGTCCAGCCCGAACGCGCGGGGACCAGGAGCAGGACCATCCTGCTGACGTCGGGGACGACCGGAACACCCAAGGGCGCCAGCCACTCGGGCGGCGGCCCCGATGTTTCACGCCTGGGGCTTCTCGCAGCTGGCGCTCGCAGCGTCGATGTCCTGCACGATCGTCACCCGGCGCAAGTTCGACCCGGAGGCCACCCTGGCCCTGGTCGACACGCATCGCGCCACCGGGTTGTGCGTCGTCCCGGTGATGTTCGACAGGATCATGGACCTGCCCGACGACGTCCGCGCGCGCTACAGCGGCCGCTCGCTGCGGTTCGCCGCCGCGTCGGGATCGCGGATGCGACCCGACGTCGTGACCGCGTTCATGGATCAGTTCGGCGACGTCATCTACAACAACTACAACGCGACTGAGGCGGGCATGATCGCCACCGCAACGCCCGCCGATCTGCGGGCCGCACCCGACACCGCCGGCACGCCCGCCGATGGCACCGACATCCGCATCCTCGACGCGGAATTCCGCGAACTGCCCACCAGCGAGGTGGGCACCATCTACGTCCGCAATTCCACCCAGTTCGACGGCTATACCTCCGGCACCTCCGGCGCCACCAAGGATTTCCACGGGGACTACACGAGTCGTGTGACGTCGGCTACCTGGACGACGCCGGCAGGCTCTTCGTGGTGGGCCGCGACGACGAAATGATCGTCTCGGGCGGCGAGAACGTCTACCCGATCGAGGTCGAGAAGACGCTGTCCGCGCATCCCCGGGTGGCCGAGGCGGCGGTGCTCGGTGTCGACGACGACCAGTACGGCCAGCGTTTGGTGGCGTTCGTCGTCCTGACCGACGGCGCCTCCATCTCCCCGGAGGAGCTGAAGGCGCACGTCCGCGAGAACCTGGCGAACTACAAGGTTCCGAGGGACATCACAGTGCTCGAAGGTTTGCCGCGGGGCAGTACGGGCAAGATCCTTCGGCGTGAGCTTCAAGGACTTCAGGCGATTGACGGCGATGGGTCGTAGGGAACGCCGGCGGTACCCGTTGCTGCGGGCGGCCGCCGAACTGGCCAACGCCGCCAACGCGGTGCAGCCGCTTGGCCGGGACGGGTACGTCACGATTCCGGTGTTCTTCTTGGGCTGGCCCACCGGCGAAGCGGCTCCCGTGGTTGCGGGCGCGTCGATGCTGGACGCGCTTCGGCGCGGGCTGCGGGGCGACTTCACCACTCGCCGTGGCCGGGTCGCGTTGGCGCTCACGGTGCTCTCCTGGGGTGTACTCGGGTTCGTGTACCAACGGAACGCCAAGTCACAGCACAACTTCGAGGATCCGCTGAAGGCCGCGCTCGGCGAGAACTACGAAGCGGTCGCCGAAGGCGAGCGGCGCAGGCGGCGGGGCGGGGTGCTCCGCACGTCGATGGCGCGGCGGCGGTACGTCAAGAAGGCCGACGTCGTCCGATACGGCCCGCACCGTGCCAACGTCGCCGACATCTGGCACCGCGCCGACCTGCCCATCGACGGTCGCGCACCGGTGCTGCTCCAGGTGCCTGGCGGCGCGTGGGCCATCGGGATGCGCCGTCCGCAGGCGTACCCGCTCATGAGCCTGATGGCCGAACGCGGCTGGGTGTGCGTGTCGATGGCCTACCGGGTCAGCCCGCGCAACACCTGGCCTGCCCACATCGTCGACGTCAAGCGTGCACTGGCCTGGGTCAAGGAGAACATCGCCGACTACGGCGGCGACCCAGATTTCGTTGCGATCAGCGGCGGTTCGGCGGGCGGGCATCTCACGGCGCTGGCCGCGCTGACGCCGAACGAGCCGGAATGGCAGCCGGGATTCGAGAGCGCCGACACGTCGGTCGTCGCGGCGGTGCCCATCTACGGTCGCTACGACTGGTTCTCCCGCGAGGGCTCCGGCCGCCCCGAGTTCATCGGGATCCTGCAGCGCTTCATCGTCAAGCAAGCGCTTCCGCACGAACCGGCAGGTGTACCTCGACGCGTCGCCGATCAGCCAAGGTGCGGCCGGACGCGCCACCGTTCTTCGTGCTGCACGGCGTGGATGACTCGATCATTCCGGTGCAGGAGGGACGCGAGTTCGTCGAGGCGCTTACGCAGAAGTCGGACAACCCCGTCGTGTACGCCGAGATTCCGCACGCGCAGCACGCCTTCGACTTCTTCGGCTCACCGCACGGGCACTACACCGCCACCGCGGTCGCCCACTTCCTGGACTGGGTGAAGGCCAAACGCGGCTGATCCGTCGTCCCGCTACGGTGCCATTGCGCCTTCGACGACGGTCAACTCCTCGGAAAGCCCAGCGGCACGCCGAATCTCGACGAACGCCTTGACCATGGCGTCGGTCAGCTCGTGCGGGTCCTCGAGGGTGGCGCCGTCGGACAGCACCGAGACGTTCAGCTGGTCGACGTAACTCCACACCGTGATGTTCAGCCCACTGCCCGTGGTGAGCGGGCCGACCGAGTAGATCTCGGTGACCAGCGCTCCGCCGACGCGGCCGTGTTCCCGCGGTCCCGGCACGTTGGAGATCGGCAGGTTGAGCACCTTGTTCTGGCCGTCCTTGTTCGCCAGCCAGCGGAACAGCGCCTCGGCCGGAGCAGGCGGGAAGTACGCCGACCATCTGCTCACCAGTTCGGGGCCCATCAGGTGATGGGTTTCCTTGGCGGACACCGCGGCATCGTGCACGGCCTGCACGCGCTCCAGCGGGTCGTCGAGTTCGACGGGAAGCACCATCATGACGCCCGTGAAGTAGTTGCCCGAGATGCGGTCAGGCGAGAAGTCGAAACTGACTGGGACGGAAGCCAACAACGGATGGTCGGCGTGGCCGTCATGACGCAGCAGCAGGTTGCGCAGGGCCCCGGTCGAGATCGCGAGCACCATGTCGTTGATGGTGACGCCGAGCTGCTTGCCCGTCTCCTTGACGTCGGCGAGTGCCAGCGTGGCGGTGGCGAACTTCCTGGTCGCGTCGACCATGTGGTTCATGAAGCTCGGCGGTGGCGTGAACGGGCGGGTCAGTTCCGGCGACAGCTCGTGTGGGCTCTTGCGGACCCGGCTCATGCCCTGTGCGGTGTAGCGCATCACCCCGGGCAGCCGCCGGATCTGGCGGAGGTGATCGGCGAAGGCCGTGCGCACCAACTCGGTGCGGGTCGGCGCGGGATCCGTTGCGTACGAATCGCGATCGTCCGGGTCGGCCTTCGGGTCCATGCCGCGCGCCAGCAGGTTCGCCGAGGCAACGCCGTCCGCCAGCGCGTGGTGGATCTTGCCGAGGACCGCGATCCTGCCGTCGGCCAGCCCTTCGATGAAGTACATCTCCCACAACGGCCTGGCTGCGGTCGAGCGGAGTACTGGCGATCTTGCCGACGGCCTCGTCCAGTTCGCGTCTGCCGCCGGGGCTGTCCACGCGGTAGGGCCGCACGTGGTACTCGAGATCGACCTCGCAGTTCTCCCGCCACATCGGGTGGTGGAACTTGAACGGGATGTCGACGAGTTCGTAGCGGAAGGGGTCGAGCTTGTGGAGTCTGGCGTGGATCACGCTGGCGGAACTCATCGACGCCGAAATGCCTGCCCTTGAGCTCCGAGATGTCGATCACCGCGAGCTTCAGGGTGTGCATGTGCACGGACGGCGTCTCGCTGTACAGCAGTACCGCGTCCCACCCGCTGAGCCTCTTCACGCGAACCTCCTGCCCCGGAGGCTATATAACCTGCTTCTCGCGGACGATCATCCGGTTTCGGTGAACTTCGTTGAGAAACAGGCCGATCGCCGTGGCCATCGAGCCGGTGCGGGCGCCGTCTGTCATGTCGAAACCGTGTCCGGCACCGGGCAATTCGACGTAGCCGACCAGTGACCGCGACGTCGACCGCAGCTTGGCGACGAAGTCACGCGCCTGCTGCACCGGGATGACGGTGTCACCGCTGCCGTGGATCACCAGGAACGGCGGAGCGTCGGCGTTGGTGCGGGCGATCGGCGACGCGTCGCGGAAGATCTCCGGGTGCTTGGCGATCGTGCGCTTCACCACCACGCGCTCGAGGAAGTCGACGAAGCGGGCCCGCTCGACGGTGGAGCGGTCCTCCCAGTCGTAACGGCCATAGATGCCGACGACGGCGTCCACCGACGTGTCGGACCCCTCGGGCAGGTCGCTCTGTAGTTTCGGGTCGTTTCCGGTCAGGCCGGCCAGCGCCGCGAGATGGCCGCCTGCCGAGGTACCTGCCAGTGCGACGAATTCGCGGTCGCCACCGAACTTGTCCACGTTGGCGCGCGCCCATGCGATGGCGGTCTTCACGTCGGTGATGTGTTGGGGCCAGCGGTGATTCGGCGCCACCCGGTAGTCGATGGACAGGCATACCCAGCCCATCTCGGCGAGGTGCGACATCAACGCGTAGCCCTGCAGCAGCCGGCTGCCGTGCACCCATGCGCCGCCGGGCACGAACAGCAACACCGGTGCGGGGTGGGCGGGCAGTTCCTTGGGCCGCCAGACGTCGAGCAGTTGCGACGGGCTGTCGCCGTACCGCACGCGAGGACCGGTAGACGTTCTTCCGGTGCTCGAAGGCCTTCCACACGGGTGGGGTGCGTTCGGGCGCGGGCCACGTGATGTCGAGATCCGCCGCGGGAACGACACCGCGCAACGCGGCCTCGGTCACGGCGTTCGTCGCATCGCGCTCGAGTTTGCGTACCTCACCGATCCCCGGCGTGAACCACGACTTCACGGCCGCGGACAGGAAGTCCGGCATGTGCCGAACTCCCCAGATGCTCATGGCCGTTACGCCGCCGAGTGGCTCGAGGTGCTCTCCCGATGACCGGTAGCGACGTGGACGCGACGCTCATTGCCAGCATGTAGTCGGCGGGGCCCGCCTTCATCAACCAACGCGCCCGAGTCGTCCAGGTAGGTCCGGGGTACCGGGTGTCCGGTCGAGCCGTCATGGCGCGAGCGTACCCCGGTTACTCGTCGGTAAACGACAACTTTGAGATGTTGTCTACCCGGTGTCCTTCGATGGTGTCGCCCCGGCGCGCCGGCATCGCGTTCCGCATGCTGGCGTCGGCATGGGGGATCTGGAATCAGTCGAGCCGCAACGGATGCGGCCGTGGATACGCCAAGGTTCCCGAGCAGTTCGGCCGCACCATCGGCTCGGCGCGACTTCCTGGTCGACTTCGGGTAACCCGTGACTCACGTGCCGCGCCGTCGGGAAGGGCGCGGGCGTCCGGACTTGGGCATCACCGGCCGGGTGATGCTGACGATCGCACTGGCGGGCAGCCACGACCAGCGCGAGCGGTGGGTCGAGGCCATCGACATGCGCGCGCCGGGGGTGACGGTCGATCCTCTGCGGGGCATGACCGGGCACGCCCACCTGAACGAGGTGTTCGCCAGCGCGACATTGGAATGAACGGATCTCCATCGGCGGCGGATGGCCGGCACCGACCGGTTTCACCGCGGACGACTTGATCAAGCTGCGCGACAACCGACGGCAGATGCGGCCGCCAGCTACCACCGGCGGGCGGGTTCGGCCACCCAAGGGGGCCACCGCTTGCGGTTGCTCAACCCACGCCGGGCGACCCGGGCCATGGCGGGCGCCGAGCCCGGACCCGGAGGCGACGTGACCAAACTGCTGCTCGCCGAACAGTCGCAGCACCTCACCGAACTCGGCATGGACCTTGCCGGGCCGGCTGCCGTCACCGGACAGACTCCACGGCTGGCAACCGCCTACTTCGGCGACCGCGCGATGACGATCACGGACGGCACGTCGGAGATCACCCGAAACGCGATCGCCAAGCGCATTCTCGGCCTCCCCGTGACCCGCTGCTCAAGTAACGGGGGAGCATCGGCTGTCATAACAATGAAGCCACGCACGAGGCGCAGAGCGCCAGATTGTGACAAGCTTCAAGGTCGTGGCTAGCAAACCCGGAGCATGGGCCGGGTCACCGTGGTCGAGCGACGGCGAGGAGACCGTCGACCTCGCGTCGGTAATCGCCGCGCTCGAACGCGAGCAGACCCCATCCGACGACCGTTGCCAGGCCACCCGGGCGAACCGACGGGGCCTGCTGACGCTGGCCCTGATCGCCCTGATCCTCGGCGCGATCATCCAACTCGCCACGTCGACACCCGAACCTGAGCGGAGTGCCTCCGGCGAGACCCGCGCCGACGTGGTCTTCACCAATGCGAAGAGCGGCACCTGCCTGAACTGGCCCGTCGACGAACCGGACAAACCGTCGTTCGTGTGGTGTACGGACGATCACGTCTTCGAGGTCGCGAAGCCCGTCGACATGAACAACTTCGGTGAACCGTGTCAGCTGGCGGTGCGCCACTATCTCGGTGCCAAGTACGACCCCAGCAGCAGGTTCACCATCGGTGTCATCTGGCCGGGGGACGCCGTCGGGACGCCCTCGGGTGGCGGAAACCTGCTGTGCGGACTGCAGCTGCTCGGCCCGGGAGGCCGGCCGATTCCGTTCAAGGGGAAGATCGCCGACCTCGACCAGTCCAGGGTGTGGCCGGTCGGTACGTGTCTCGGCATCGACGAGGCGACCCGCCGGTCGACCGACGTGCCCGCCGGGTGTTCCTCGCCGCACGCCTTGGAGGTGGCCGGCGCCGTGAACCTGGCCACGCGGTTCTCTGGCGGATTCCCGGCCGAGCCAGATCAGCAGGCATTCCTGGCCGACGGATGCGCCCAGTGTGGCGGATGCCTACCTCGCCCCACGGAAGCTGCGGGACGCCGGCGTGGCGGTCCACTACGAGACGGTCTCACCCGCGAGTTGGGCGGCGGGCAGCCGCCAGGTGTCGTGCAACGTCGGTACCCGACGCGCGGACGGGTGGGCGCCGATGGTCGGCAGCGTCAAACAGCCCCCGACCGACCTCCCCGTCGTGAAATCCCCGGCGCCCGCCCCCACGGCCGAAGCACCTCCGACGTTCGAGGACGCCCCCACGGTCGCCGCCCGGCCGCCGGGAACCGTCGCCACCGAGACTCAGCCGCCGTCCGCGCCTTCCTCCGCACCCACGTCGGCACCTGCGTCCGAGCCCACTTCAGCGCCCACTTCAGCGCCCCTTCAGCGCCCACTTCAGCGCCCACTCCTGCGCCGACGTCGGAGTCCACTTCACCGCCACCGCCCGAGCCCACGTCGGAGCCGACTCCTGCGCCGACCACCACCGCCACGCCACCACCGGCGTTGGGTCCGCCGCCGGGACCGCCGCCACCGCCGACGGAGCCGCCGCCTGGACCGCCGCCACCGACCAGCGAGAGTGCCGAACCTCCGCCCGGGGTCCTCGAGATCCCCGGCATGGCACCCATCACGTTGCCGTGGCTCGCACCGCCGCCACCGCCGCCGTCGGGCGCGTGACGGTCTAACGCACGACCGCGCGGCCGCGGATCCGGCCGAGCAGAACCAACGCCAGGAGCGTCACCAACAGCAGGATCGCCGTACAGGCGGCCGCCTGGAACGCCTGCCCGCGATCGGTCAGCGCGAAGATCGTGACCGGCAGCGTCTTCCACGTCGCCGGGTAGACCATCACCGTGGCGCCGAGCTCGCCCATCGACAACGCAACCGCCAAACCCGCGGCCGCACCGAGTGAAGGCAGCAGCAGCGGCAGCGTGATCCGCACCAGCACGCGCACCGGTCCTGCCCCGAGGGATTCGGCGGCCTGACGGTACGCCGGGTCGAGCCGATCCATGGCGGCCGACACCGCACTGAACGAGAAGGCCAGCACCAGGACGGCGTGCGCCAGGATGACGATCCACCGGGTACCGCCGAGCAGCAGCGGCTGTGAGTTGAATGCGATCAGCAGCCCGAGGCCGATCGCCACCGACGGCACTGCGATCGGCAGGTGAAAGACCGCGTCGATGACGCGGCTCAGCCAGCCGGGTGCTTCGCGCGCGGCCAGCGCCGCCCAGGTGCCGAGCACCAACGCGATGGTGCCGGCGACGAACGCGGTCTGCAGGCTGACCGACAGGCTGGCCAGGTTCTCGCCGGACAGCGCATCGTCGAAGTGGCCGAAGCCCAGATCGGACGGCAAGGCGCCTGTCCAAGAGCCCGCAAGCCCGGCGAACACCACGGTTGCCAGCGGCGCGACGAAGACGACGAACACCACGACGGCGAAGATTCCGAGCAGAACGGCTCTACTTCGCCTGCTCCACAACAACATCCGCGTCTCCCATCCCTCGACTGGTCATCACGCGGGCGAACGTCACGCGGTAAAGCGTGTAGAGGGTCAGCGACAGTGCGATCTGCACGGTGGCGATCACGGCCGCGCCGGGCAGGTCGAACGTCACGATCCCGCGGGTGTAGATCAGCACGGGCAGGGTCATGACGCCCTTGGCCCCGGTGAACAGCACGATGCCGAACTCGTTGAGCGTCAACAACAGAACGAGGCTCCCGCCCGCCATCAGCGAGGGCCACGCCTCGGGCATCACCACCGAACGCAACACCCGCAGCGGGGACGCCCCCAGGCTCGCGGCGACGTCGAGTTGTGCCCGCGGCAACATCGAGAACGACGCCAGAAGCGGACGGATCACGAACGGCGTGAAGAAGGTGACCTCCGCCGCGATCACCCCGGCGGGGGTAGTGAGGAAGTTCAGCGCCGGTGAGCCGTCACCGGTGAGCCCGGTGATCGCGGCGTTCACCGCGCCGGCCGTGCCGTACAGGAAGGTGAAGGCCAGCGTGATCAGGAATGACGGAAGCGCGAGGACGGTGTCGATGAGTCGGCCGACGAGTCGCGCACCAGGAAAGGGGACGAACGCCAGCACGATGGCGAGGAACGTGCCGAGCACGAGGCATCCCACGGTGGAGGTCACGGCGATCGCCACGGTGCGCCACAGCGCGTCCCGGAACGCCTCCGACGAGAGCACCCCGGACCATGTCGACCAACCACGGCCGCCATCACCTCTTTTCAGCGATTCCAGGCACACCCGGGCGAGCGGGTACACCGCGGCGAGCGTCACGATCACCAACGGCGGCACGGCCCACCACGCGGCGAATGACCGCGGCGTCGCTTGCCGGTCGGGTGCCTCCGATGCCGGTGCCTCGAGCAGCGCCGTCACGACACCGGCTCTCGGCTCAACGCGGCGGGGTTCGTCGCGGCCCGGACCAGCACGCCTGCCGGGTCGGGAAACCTGACCCCGACCTCGCTGCCGATGTCGAATCGAGCGTTGCCTGGCACGTCGACGTCGATCAACTGGTCGGGCAGCCCCGTGACGGACAGCACCAGTCGGGTGGTGGCACCCCGCCACACTGCCGCATTGACCGTGGCGCGCACGGCATCACGGTCGCCAAGCGAGACGACGCGCAGAGCGTGCGGTCGAATGCACAACAGCGCCTTGGACTCCGGTGCCCAGTCGATCCTGCCGACGGCGGGCTGCGGCGCCTCCGCGCTGACCGTCTTGGTCGAGAAGGAGACGAGCGCCGAGGTGCCGATGACGCGGCCGACCGTGCACGGGATCAGGTTCGCCCCGCCGAGGAACGCGGCGGTGAAGCTGGTCGGCGGCCGCTTCCACAGGTTCGCGGCGGTGTCGACGTCGATCAGCCTGGCGTCGTTCATCACCACGATCCGGTCGGCGAGGGCCAGCGCCTCGGTCTGATCGTGCGTGACGTACAGCATCGCGGTATCGGGCAGGGCCTCCTTGAGCCGCTGCAGTTCCGCGAGCATCGATTGCCGCAACTGGGCGTCGAGTGCCGCCAGCGGCTCGTCGAGGAGCAGCACCCTCGGCCGGATGGCCAACGCCCTTGCGATGGCGATGCGCTGCTGCTGCCCGCCGGAAAGCTCACGCGGCAAACGCTTTCCGAAGTCCGACATGCCGACCATGTCGAGCGCCTCGGCGACGCGGACCGCGGTCTCGCTCCGCGGCACGCGCTGCGACTTGAGGCCGAAGGCGACGTTGTCGGCGACCCGCATGTGTGGGAACAGCGCGTAGGACTGCAACACCACCCCGATGCCACGCTTGGCAGGCGGCAGGTCGGTGACGTCACGGCCGGCCAGCCGCACACTGCCCGAGGTGGGGCGCACGAAGCCGGCCAGCGCGTTGAGCGCGGTCGACTTCCCCGAACCGCTTGGCCCCAGCAGGGCGACCGTCTCGCCCGCGGCGACGCGCAGGTTGAAGTCGATCAGCGCATCGGTCACCTTCTTGCCACGCCCGTAGGACACCCCGACCCGGTCGAACGTGATTGCGGGCCCGGTGGACTTCGACGACACCCGAGTCGCTTCGCTCCTGCCCACCGGATCGATCCCCCGAGTCGCTTCGCTCCTGCCCACCGGATCCCCGATGCCGGCCATCGTCAGCTACCGGTCGCCTTCTGGTATGCGGCGACGTCGGCATCCAGGTCGGTCAGCACGCCGTTCCAGTCCGGCACCCAAACGTCGACGCCCTTCAGCACGCCCGCCGGGGTGTTCGGGCCCGCCGCTGCCTCCGAGGAGGCGACGAGGGACTCGAGCACCGGGATGCCGAGCGCGTCGGGCGTCACCGTCTTCTGCACGTCTTCTGACACCAGGAACGCCAGGAGCTTCTTGGCGTTGTCGGCGTGGGGAGCGCCCTTGGTCACGCCCCCGACGTACGGCAGTGACACGGTGGTCTTCTTCCCGTCGCCTGCGGTGGGAATGAAGATGTTGAACTTCGACCCGTCGTCCTTGATCGAACCCAGGTTCATCTGCACGTCGCCGTTGGCCACGAGCAGTTCCCCGTTGCTGACCTTGGGCTGCAGCTTGCCGGTGGACGACGACGGTCCGACGTTGTTGGCCTGGAGCTTCGTCAGGTAGTCCAGCGCGCCGGGCTTGCCCATCAGATGCTGCAGCAGGACGAGCACCGCGGTGCCGTCACCTGCCTGCCCGGGTGTCGAATACTGCAGCTTGCCCTTGTATTCGGGCTTGAGCAGGTCGTCCCATGTCACCGGCGCAGGCTTGACGCCAGGATTGACGATGAAGCTCAAGGTGTTGTCGACGATCGGCAGGTAGTTTCCACCGGGGCCGACCTGGCCGGCGGCGATGCCCTTGGTGTCGACGCCGCCTGCCTGCAGCAGACCGGACTGGTCGGCCTTCTGGATGAACGGCGGCAGGGTCACCAGGAGGTCGGCCTGCGGGTTGGACTGTTCCTTCTCGACGCGTGACACCACCTCACCGGAGCCGGCCTCGACGAGGTCGACCTTGATGCCGGTGTCCTTGGTGAACTTGTCGAACTGGCCCTTGTACCAGGTCGCGAGTCCGTCGGCGCTGTAGACGGTCAGCGTTTCACCGCCGCCGGAGCCCGACGAGCCGGTGCCGCCACAGGCGGTCATGCTGACCGCGACGGCAGCGGCCGAGATCGCCGCCAATGTCTTTCGGAGTTTCATGTCAGCCCTTCGGTTGGCGGTTGGTCAGGATCAGGTCGGCGAACTCGGCCACGCTGGGCACGACGTGTGTGGCGCCCGCATCGAGAAGTTGGCGCTCGTCGTGAGCGCCGGTGAGAGTGCCTGCGGCAATGGCACATCCGGCTCGCAGCGCACTGTCGACGTCGCTGCTGGTGTCGCCGAGCGCGGCGACGCGCGACACCGAGTCGGCCTGCAGCCGGATCAGCGCGGTGAGGATGAGGTCCGGGTACGGACGGCCGCGCACGCCGTCGCCGGGGGCCAGCACCAGGTCGGCAAGGGAGTGCCAGCCCAGCGCCGCGAGCAGCTTCTCCTGGGTGGTGCCGCTGAACCCCGTGGTGAGCGCGACCTTCACGCCCGCGTCGCGCAACCGCGTGATGGCCTCGGCCGCGCCGTCGATGGGCTTGGCGCGACCGTCGTCGATCTCGGCCTCGTACGCGCTCTCGAACGCCGCGTTCGCGCGCTGCGCGAGTTCCTCGGTGCCGAACAGTGCCCGGAATACCGTGATCTTCGACTGGCCCATGGTGTCGAGCACGTACTGCCTGGCGTGCTCGCGCTCGGCGCCGGTCTCGGGGAGGCCCGCCGCCGTCGCGGCAGACCTCGAACGAGCTGACCACCAGGCCGTCGTCGGCCACGGTGGTGCCGGCCATGTCGATCACGGCAAGTTGGATGTCGTTGACGCTCAATGGAGTTCCTCTCACAGCTCGATCAGTTCCGCGGTCTGTTCGGCGATGGCCGGACCCAGCGTCATGCCACGTCCACCGGGGCCCGTGATCACCCACACCCCGTCGCCCGCCGCCGTCCGGCAGACCAGTCGGTCCGGGATCGACGCACTGGCTGTAGACCCCAGCCCAGCGCTGCCGCACGGCGGGCAGCGGCCGCCCGAGGAACTCCTCGACGACCGCGGCAAGGTGGCCGTACGGCGCCTCGTCCACGTCGAAGGGGAACGGTTCGTCGTACTCGTGGGTGTCGCCGATGGTGAGCCCGCCGTGCAGGCGTTGCACACAGAGCAGCTGCATGCGGTGCGCACCGGCCACTGCGTCCTGAGGTTCGTTGTCCCGCAACTCATCCAGCGCGGTGCCCGCGAATGCGGGGTAGTAGCGGAAGCTGTCGCCGTCGGCGATGGCCGTCGTCAGTTGCTCGTCGAGCGGCTCCGTCTGCATCATCTGCAGGCGCACCCGACGCACGGGCAGGTCGCCCGCGATCTCGCGGGCCAGGCCACCGTGGGCGGCGCCGGGGCACACCAGCACGACGTCGCTGTCGTAGCGGCGCTCGCGGTCGTCCCGCACCACCCCGCCGTCGACGGACCGCGCCTCGGTCCCCGCCATGAACTCGTACCTGCCGGTGGCGGCGAGGTGCGCGCGGATGGCCGGCATGGCCTGCCGGGATTCCACCGCGGCGTCGCGCGAACAGTGCAGTCCGGCAAGGAACTTGCCTCGTAGTGCCGGGTTGAGTTGGCGGACGCGGTCGGGCTCGAGGAGCTCGAATCCGCGCTTGTCCGCGTCGGGGCGCGCGACGACCTGCTCGGCGACCGCGACCTCACGCGGCGTGCGCAACAACGTCAACGATCCGGCGGGCCGGAACCCGACACCGGGGATGCCGGCGCCGATCCGTTCCCACAGCTCCCGCGAGCGCAGCGTCGCGTCGAGCTCGGAGTCGGCGCGACCCGAAACCCACACCAGCCCGAAGTTACGCACCGTCGCGCCGCGGGCCTCGACCTCACGTTCGAGTTGGATGACGTGGTGGCCGCGCTGCACCGCTTCCAGCGCGTGGGCGGTGCCGATGATGCCCCCGCCGATGATCGTCACACGCATGACAGTGACCTTTCAGACTCGGGAATACGACCCGCAGAAGCTGCGGTGATGGCAGGCGGAACAGCGGGTTAACAATTGGTATAGACCAATTGCCGGTATGCTGCAACCGTGACCGTGCTCGAGGAAACCGCTGCGCTGCTGCGCTCACTTCGCGACGTCTGGGACGAGGAGGCCGTCGACGAACTCGACCACGCGCTCCAATCCGCGGCCCGCGCCATCGACGACGGCGCCGACGACGAACTGGTGCTCGCCGCGGCGCTGCACGACCTTGCCCACAGCCCGATGTTCGACACGACGGGCGCCATCGAGCACGACGCGTTTGCCGAAGGGTGGCTGGCGCCGCGGTTCGGCGCGCGGGCCGGCTGGCTGGCGGGCAGGCACGTGGCCGCCAAGCGCTACCTGGTCGCCACCGATCCCGGCTATGCGTCGACACTCACGCAGACGTCGGTGTCGTCCCTCGACGCACAGGGCGGTGCCGGCGTGGACGCCGCCCTGGTGGCGCACCCATGGTGGCCCGATGCGCTCCGGCTCCGGCGCTACGACGACAGTGCCAAGGATCCCGAGGCCGGCTCCAATGGCAGGGCTGCGACAGTCGAGGACGTGCTCGCCATCGCGAAACGGCTTTTGCAACAACGTGAATCGGGCTGGGATTCGGGTCGGGAATAGCCGTGAGCAAGCCGCACGCGGTTCGCACCGCACTCGACGAGATTCTCGACGGGCTCATCGAGGGCGACGCGTTCCCGCCGGAGCGCGAACTGGCCGGTCGGTTCGGCGTCGCACGCGAGACAGTTCGGCAGGCCCTGCACGAGTTGCTGGTCGAGGGCCGGATCGAACGCCGTGGCCGCGGCACCGTGGTTTCGAAACCCAAGCTCGTCCAACCGCTCTCGTTGCGGTCCTACACCGAGGGCGCGCTTCGGATGGGGCGCAAGCCCGGCCGACTCCTGATCACGTGGGAGGACGTCGAGGCCACGGCGGACCTTGCCGCGGCGCTCGACGTGTCCGACGGCGGCGCCGTCATGCATCTCGAGCGCGTGTTGCTCGCCGACGGGCAACGGATCGGGTTGGAGAGCACGTATCTGCCAAGGCACCGCTTCGGTCAGTTCACCCAGACGTTCGACCCGACGACGTCGCTGTACGCCGCGATCCGCGCGACCGGGGTCCAATTCGGCTCGGCGAGTGAACGCGTCGAGACGGTGCTCGCCTCACCGCGGGAGGCGGGTCTGCTCGAGTCGACGACCGCCATGCCGATGCTGCGGCTCAACCGCAGGTCACTTGACACCGAGGACCGGCCCATCGAGGTGGTCCGGTCGCTGTACCGCGGTGACCGCGTCGCGTTCGAGGCGATCCTCACCGACCGCGACTGAGGGTCCTGCCGCACATGGTCATGCAGACGGAATCGGCGGACGCCTGAAGCCGTCGCCGTCACCGCCGACGGTCGTCGGCCTTCGCTCGGCGTTGGCCTCGTGCGGCTGCCCAAGCGGAATCCGACTGGCCCGGTCGAGCTCGTCGTAGGTGTCGGCGTCCATGACCAGGTCGAGCGCCTTGACGTACTCGTCGACCTGCTCGACGGTTCGGGGGCCGATGATCGGCACCACGCCCGTCGGTGATCGCCTGGCGCGTTCCAGCAGCCACGCCACCGCGACCCGTGCGGGCGGAACCCCGAGGCCGTCCGCAACGGTCAGCACGGCGTCGACCGTCGCCGCCTTGACCGGCTCGTCCTCGGCGTGCACCAGCCGATTCCACTCGGTGAGCCTGCCTGCGTTGCTCTTTCGGTACTTGCCGGTGAGCAGGCCACCGCCAAGCGGTGACCACATTGCCGCACCGATCCCGAGCGCCTCGGCCATCGGAAGGTTCTCCCGGTCGCCGCTGCGCTCGACGAGGCTGTACTCGAACTGCACGGCGGAGATCGGCGCCCAACCCCGCACCTCGGCCAGCGTGACGCCGCGGGAGGTCATCCACGCGGGGAAGTTCGACAATCCGGCGTAGAGGATCTTGCCCGAGCTCGCGAGGTCGTCGAAGGCGTGCAGGATCTCCTCGATCGGAGTGACGAAGTCCGGAAAGTGCACCCACAGCATGTCGAGGTAGCCGGTGTCCAGGCGACGCAGACTCTCCTCGACCGAGCGCAACATCGCCCGCCTGCCGTTCCCGGTGCGCAGCACACCGCTACCGTCCTGCGTGCCACCGATGGCGAACTTGGTGGCCACGCTGAACTCGTCCCTGCGGCCTGCCAGGATGCCGCCCAGGATCTCCTCGGACGCCCCGGCCTGATAGCTCGCGGCCGTGTCGATGAACGTTCCGCCTGCCTCGGCGAATCGGTCGAACATCGCGCGGGCGACCTCGGGTTCGGCCCCGTAACCCCAACGGGTGCCGAAGTTGCCTGCGCCGAGCGCCAGTGCCGACACGCGCATGCCGTTGTTGCGGCCGAAGGTGAAGTGCTCCATGCCCATGGACAAGGCGATACCCCCTAGGTTTATTTCACGATACTCAGATCGATCCATCCTCGCATGATCACGACCGCTCGTACACGACGCTTCCCTCGACGATCGTGGCGGTGACCATGTCCGCGTCCAGGTCGTGAAGGAGTTCGTCGGGCGCTGCGGCAGTCACGCACAGGTTCGCAGGCGCGCCGGCCGCGACGGTGCGTGTCACCGTCGGCCTATCGGCCTCGCCGAGGAACATCTGCAGTGCGGTCCGGGCGTCGATGCGTTCGGCGGCCCCGAGGACCGCGCCCGCCGCGGTGGTGCGATGCACTGCCGCCCGCATCGCCGCCCACGGGTCGGCATCACCGAACGGCATGTCGGTGGACAACACGACCTTGACGTCGGCGGCCAGCAGCGACGCCACGCGCCACAGCTGGTGATGTTCGCCGGACGGGTACGTCGGCGAGGTACTGATCGCCGCGCTCGGCGACGAAGTTTGGTTGCGTAACCACCAGCACGCCGAGCCGGGCCAGCTCGGCAAGGCAGTCGTCGGGCACGACGGCGGCATGCTCGATGCGGTCCCCCGGCCGCGTACCCGCCGAGTCGAGTGCGGCGATGGTGACGACGAGCTGGGCGGCGGTGACGCAGTGCAGGGCGACCACTCCGTCCGTTTGATGACGTCGAGCGATCCACGTGGTCAACCCGGCGAGGTCGAGCGTGTCGTCGTGCAGGATCCGCTTGCCCGGCGCCAGGCACGTCACCGATTGCAGAAGGTCGCCGCGACGATGCGCCTCGGCGAACTTCACCACGTCGTCCGCGCCGAGACCCGGGGTGGCGTCCGTGGCGCCGGTGACGCCGTAGGACGCCAGCCGACGGCTCACCTCGGCGAGCCCGATTTCGCGGCGCTGCAAGGCATTCGACCAGTTCGGATCGGCGCTTTCCAGCCGGCCGTCGGGGTGGTGGGGCAGCCCCACCTTGGCCAGTCCCGACGAGTTGAGCGTCCACAGGATCCCACTGCGGTGCTGCACGCGAACCGGCGTGGCGGGCGACACCGCGTCCAGGACCGTGCGGTCCAGCGGCCCCGCGACGGCTTCGTGGTAACCAACGGCCCTGATCCAGCCATCCTCGCCGACGGTGGCCTCCGACAGCACGCGGGCCAGGTCGGCGCGGCCGTGCACCTCGCGCGGTCCCACGGACACCGACGTCAGTGCCGCGGCCGCGGAATGCAGGTGGACGTGGTGGTCGTGCAGGCCGGGGATGACGGCGTGCCCGCCCGCGTCGAAGACCGCCTCCCCAACGACAGGGGTGAGGCGTTCGGCCACGTCGACGATTCGTTGTTCGGCACGGATGTCGACACCCGTGCCGTCCAGCAGGCGTGCACGCTGAATCAGCATGGGGCGAACCTCCGTTCGGCGACCGCCCGGTCGACCAGGGCGTTGTCAGCCCCGAGTACGGTGATCCGCAGCCACACCCGAACGTCGCGGGCGGACACGTCGTCGGGCATGCCGGTCGGGAACGCCAGCCCGGTCACACCCCAATCCTGCGCGACCGCGTCCACTGCCCCAGTGTGGCCGACCCGCCCCTGCGGCGACGCCGATCGGGCTGCTAGAACTGCAGGGCGGTGAATCTCCAGTCCAGCACCTGCCGGTCGGTCTCACCGGCCGCGTACACCAGCGACCGGAGCGCCAGTGTCCCGCCGCGGCCACCGGGCAGGGCCGTTGCCCGCTCGACGTGGATCTCGCTGTACAGGGTGTCGCCCTCGTGCACGGGTCCGGTGTGGTCACAGGACTTCCACCCGAGCACCGTGACCAGGTTCGGCAAGGCGCGGGTCGCCTGCGCGAGCGCCAGCCCGATGGTGTGACCGCCATACACCAGGCGCTGGCCGCCGACCCGCGAATCATGATGTGTCGCAGCAATGTTGAGACTCAGCCTGGCCAGCTCCGGTGCGCTGCTGACCACGTCGCCGGTGCTGTGCAGCGCGGTGCCTGCGATCTCGGGAGCGAAGTGCGGGCCCGGTACGCGCCGACGGAACGCCTCGGCATCCCAGTCAGCCGTGGGATCGGCCGCCGGGGCCGGGTCGGACCCGATCACCGAGAGGTCGTCCTGGTGCCCGGTGTCGGACGCGTCAGGGCTCAGCGGCAGCATCGCGCAACGGTAGAAGTCCAGGACAAGCCGGTCCGCCTGGTCGATGGTGGTCATCCGCAGTGCTGCCAGACCCGTCGGTGCCCGTCCAGGTTTGGCCGAGTTCTGTTTCAGACCAACCACTTCCGTTCGGGTGTACAGGGTGTCGCCGATGATCGGGAAGCGGAAGTACGTCAGTCCACGGTAGAACAGGTTGGCCTTCACGCGCTGGGTGGCCAACGTGCTCTGCCCGATCGCCACGTCGGCGACCATCGCGGGGTGAGCCAACGCGGCCGAGGCGCCGGTGACGGCGTGGGTCAGCGTCGCATCCAGGGCCAACCGCATCGGGTCGCCGACGATCGACTGGTGCACCGCGGCCGTGCCGGGGGTCAGCGTCATCGACGGCGCCCAGTCGAACACCTGGCCATGGGTCAGATCGTCGAAGAAAGGGCCGCCGGGCCTTTGGCCGTACAAAGTCACAGCTTCACATGCTGGCAGTGCGGCGATCTACGTGTCAATATGGCCGTACATATGGAACTGAACGACGAAGAGACCATGCTGGTCGACACCGTCCGGGCCTTCATCGACCGCGACGTCCGCCCCACGGTGCGCATGGTCGAGCACGCCAACGAATACCCCGAGGCGTGGATCGAGCAGATGAAGCGGATCGGGATCTTCGGGCTGGCCGTGCCCGAGGAGTACGGCGGCACACCCGTGTCCACCAGGTGCTACGTGCTGGTCACCCAGGAGCTGGCGCGCGGCTGGATGAGCCTGGCGGGCGCGATGGGCGGGCACACCGTCGTCGCGAAGCTGATCGGCCTGTTCGGCACCGAGGAACAGAAGCAGCGCTTCCTACCCGCGATGGCCACCGGCGAGATGCGCGCGACCATGGCCCTGACCGAACCCGGCGGCGGTTCCGATTTGCAGAACTTGACCACCATCGCGCGGTCCGACGGCAGTGACCTGGTGATCAACGGTGCCAAGACGTGGATCACCAACGCCAGGCGTTCTGCCCTGATCGCCCTGCTGTGCAAGACCGATCCGGACGCCGAGCCCAAGCACCGGGGCATCTCGGTGGTGTTGGTCGAGCACGGAGAGGCCGCCCCCGGGCTCGACCTCCGATCCAGCGCGGGGCTGACCGTGTCGCGCGATCTGCCGAAGCTCGGCTACAAGGGCGTCGAATCGTGCGAACTCGCATTCGCCGACTACCGGATACCTGCCACGGCGATCCTCGGCGGCGAACCCGGCAAGGGGTTCGGGCAGATGATGAAGGGTCTGGAGACCGGCCGCATCCAGGTGGCCTCCCGCGCCCTCGGCGTGGCGACGGCAGCGCTCGAAGATGCCCTGGCGTATGCGCAGGAGCGCGAGAGCTTCGGCCAGCCGATCTGGAAACACCAGGCCATCGGCCACTACCTGGCCGACATGGCCACGAAGCTCACCGCTGCGCGCCAGCTGACGCTCTACGCGGCCGACCGGTACGACAGCGGCGAGCGCGCCGACATGGAAGCGGGGATGGCCAAGCTGTTCGCCTCCGAGACGGCCATGGAGATCGCGCTCAATGCGGTGCGCATCCACGGCGGCTACGGCTACTCCACCGAGTACGACGTCGAACGCTACTTCCGCGATGCGCCGCTGATGATCGTCGGCGAGGGCACCAACGAGATCCAACGCAACGTCATCGCCGCGCAGCTGGTGTCGCGCGGCGGCATCTGAGGTCATGAGAACCGCGCCCGCGTATCAGACACTCCAACAACGACTTCGGGACGAGATCGCCGCCGGACTGTATGGCGACGGCACGCGGCTGCCCACCGAGTCCGAGCTCGTCGCCCTTCATGGCCTGTCCCGCCAGACCGTGCGGAGGGCGTTTCAGGACCTGGTCGCCGAGGGTGTGGTGTACCGGGTACCCGGCCGCGGCACCTACGCCAGCGAGACCGGCCGCCGCTACCTGCGCCAGCTCGGCTCGATCGAGGACCTGATGAGCCTGTCCGACGACACCACCATGGAGGTGCTGTCCGGTCTGCGTCGCCGAGTCGACGTCGACGCCGCCAGCCGGATGCGTCTGGTCGATGACGTCGTCTACACCGTGGTCTTCCGGCGTTGCCACGACGGGGTGCCGTTCGTGCTGACCCGGGTGCACCTGCCCGAGCCGGTGGCCCGGCCGGTGCTCGGCGCGCCCGAGATGGCCGACGGCGCGGTGAGCACCAGCACCGTCATCGGGCTGACCGAGCCACACCTGAGCGAACCGATCGTCGAAGCGGCGCAGTCGATCACGGTCGGAGCCGCCGATCGCGAGGTTGCCGACGCGGTGGCGTGCGGTGTCGGGCATCCGATGCTGCGGGTGGACCGGTTGTACGCGGACGCTTCTGGGACGCCGGTCGAGTTGGCGGTCAGCCACTTCCTGCCCGAGCAATACACCTACCGCGTGACACTGCGCCGCTCCACCTGACCGTCCGGTGCGATTCGTGCACGTCCGTTGTCCGTGCACCCTACGTGCAGGGTGATCGTGTCAGCCCACCGGTTGAGAGTACTTCTCGATCAGGGTCTGCTTGTAGAGCTTGCCGGCGTCGGTGCGGGGGAGCTCCGCCTCGAACGCGATGGTTCGCGGACACTTGTAGTGCGCCAGCCGATCCCGCAGCCAGGCCAACAGCTCGTCGGCGAACGCATCGGTGGCCTCGGCCGGGTCGACGGTCTGGACCACACCCTTGACGCTCTGGCCCATCTCCTCGTCGGGAACGCCGAAGACCGCGGCGTCCATCACCTTCGGATGGCTGACGAGCATGTTCTCGGCCTCTTGCGGATAGACGTTCACTCCGCCGGAGATGATCATGTGATGGCGCCGATCGGTGAGGTACAGGAAGCCATCATCATCGAGATACCCGATGTCGCCGACGGTCATCCACCCGCGGGAATCCCTGGCTGACGCCGTCTTCTCCGGGTCGTTGAGGTATTCGAAGGAACGGCCGCCCTCGAAGTAGATCTCGCCGGCCTGCCCCGGCGGCAACTCGTTGCCCTCTTCGTCGACGATGTGCACGCCGCCGGACATCGCCCTGCCCACCGAGCCCGGATGCGCCAGCCAATCCTCGGCGCTGATCAGCGTCGACCCGTGGGCCTCGGATGAGGCGTAGTACTCATCGACGATCGGGCCCCACCAGCCGATCATCTGCTTCTTGATCTCTACCGGGCATGGCGCGGCCGCGTGGATGACGCGTTCCAGGCTGGACACGTCGTACGAGGCACGGACGTCCTCGGGAAGCTTCAGCATCCGGGTGAACATCGCGGGGACGAACTGCCCATGGGTGACGCGGTGGCGCGCGATGGCGTCCAGGCAACCCTCGGCGTCGAACTTCTCCATGACGACCGTGGGGACCCCAGCGGCCTGCACGTTCATCGACCACACCGAAGGCGCGGTGTGATACAGCGGAGCCGGGCTCAGATAGATCGCATCGGGATGCATCCAGAACCCGACGAGCCCCGACATCATCCCGGAAACCTCCGCCGGCGGCACGTGCGGCAGTGCCCGCTTGATGCCCTTCGGGCGGCCCGTGGTGCCCGACGAATATTGCAGGAGATCGCCCTCCCACTCGTCCGCGATGGGGGTGTCGGGTTGATCAGCAACGGCTTCCGGGTAGCGGTCCCAGCCGTCCAGGTCGTCGTCGGCGATCAACAGAACGTCGGGCAGACCCGACGGCAGATGCCGTGCCAGGTTCTCGCACGTATTGCGCAGCGGGGCCGAACCGATGATTGCCGAGGCGCCGCTGTCGTCGATGATGTACGCGGCCTCGCTGGAGGTCAGGTGCGTGTTGATCGGCACGTAGTAGAGCCCGCTGCGCCGTGCCGCCCACATGACGGCGTGCATGTGCTCGTTGTTCTCCATCAGGATCGCGACCACGTCGCCCTCCCGCAGGCCCCGCGCGCGGAAGTAGTGGGCCATGCGGTTGGCCCTGGCTTCCAGCTCGTCGAACGTGACGACCGTGCCCTTCGGGTACAGGATGATGGCCGGCTTACCAGTGCCCACGTGGTCGCGGATCTGCATGTTCTGCACTTTACGACCGCTCGACTTGACGGGTGTCAAGCGGGCTGGAACACCCGCGGCGGCGAGGAAGGGCATTCAGGCACCCGCAAGGTTCGCGAATCTCATACCCTTAGTACCATGTGTACTTGATCCGTGTCAGTCCTGTTCACGACCCGGTCGGCCGTTCGCCAACCATCCATCTATTGCGTTTCCAGCAAACTTTTGCTTAGCTGACAGCCGAGTTCCCGGTAGTGCACCGCTGATCTGGGAAGGGGGCGCCATGGCGGAGTTCGACTACATCGTTCTGGGTGCAGGCACCTCTGGCTGCGTCATCGCCAACCGGCTGTCCGAAAATCCCTCCAACCGGGTTCTCCTGGTCGAGGCAGGCGGCCACGCGCTCAACCCTTGCCTGCACGTCCCGCGGATGGGCGCAAGAGCGTTCGGCAACCCCCGATACACGTGGCGCCACCAGACCCTGCCGTTCGGCCCGAACCACACCGGGGAGATCTGGCCGCGGGGCAAGGTGCTCGGCGGATCCAGCACCACCAACGGCATGGTCTACAACCGGGGCAGCCGTGAGGACTACGACGACCTGGAACGCCTCGGCAACCACGGGTGGGGCTGGGACGACATCCTGCCCGGCTTCCTCGCCTTCGAGGGCCATCAGCTCGGCGCATCGCCGGTGCGCGGCGGTGACGGATCCGTCCACGTGTCGGTGCCGTCTGAGCCGAACGAGCTCGCGCTCGAGATGATCGCCGCGAGCACGCGTCTCGGCATGCGCGAGGTGGCCGACATCAACGAGACCGGGGACGCCCGCGTCGGCCTTCCCCCGGCCACCATCCACCGCGGCAGGCGGGTGAGTGCCGCGACGGCGTTCCTGCACCCCATCCGGCACCGCAGCAACCTGAAGGTCGCCACGCAGTCACTCGTCGAACGGCTGGTCTTCGAGAACGGACGTGCGGTCGGCGCCGTCATCCGCACCGGTGGGTCGCACTCCGTGGTCCGTGCCCGGCGCGAGGTCATCGTGTGCCTCGGCGCGCTCGGCTCACCGAAGTTGTTGCAGCTCTCCGGGATCGGACCGCGGGAGGTGCTGTCCTCGGCGGGGGTGTCACTGTATCTCGAGCGCGAGAACGTCGGCCGCCGGATGCGGGACCACCGCACCCTGGTCAACACCTACCGGCTCAACGCGGACCTCGGCTACAACAGTCAGCTGTCGACGCCGTTGGCCAAGCTGATGACCGGGATGCGCTACCTCGCCACCCGCACGGGCCCGCTCGCCACGCCGACCGCCGACGTGCTGGCCATCTTCAAGACCGATCCGATGCTGTCCCGGGTGGACGGGCAGATGCTCTCGACGCTCCTCACCGTGGCAGTCCCGAACGGGGTGGACCGGTCCGCAGTCGAGCACGACGCGGGCATCACCTGCATGGGCGCGATACTGCGGCCGACGTCAGAGGGCAGCCTCTGGGTGACGTCGCCGAACCCCGAGGCGCCTCTGATGATCGATCCCAACTACTTCGCCACCGAGCACGACCGCCGCGTGGGCGCGGCGGTGCTGCGCACCATGCGCTCGATATTCGAGCAGTCACCCATCGCCGAGCGCGTCGCGTTCGAGACGACGCCGGGCGTCGACGCGCAGACGGATGACGAACTCATCGACGCGGCCTTGGTCACGGGCGCGACGGGCCACCACGCCATCGGTACGTGCGGCATGGGACCGAACGCGGATGATGTGGTCGATGACCAACTACGCGTGCGGGGTATCGACGGCCTTCGTGTGGTCGACCTGTCGATCATGCCGATCATGTTGTCCGGCAACACCAATGGCCCCGCCATGGCGATTGCGTGGCGCGCCGCCGACCTCATCCTCGACGGCCGGCACCAGCACCCGCGCGTGGACACCCTGCGGTCCAACGCCGCCTGAGCCACCGACGACACCAGTTCGGCTTCCACCGCGGTCCTTGTCAGGCCTCGGGCTCCATGAACGTGCGAGCAGGTGGCCCTCTCACGCCGTCGGGGATCGTCACTCTGTTACCACTTGTTCACCGACTTGTTCACCGACATCGAGGGATCCACTCGGCGGTGGGAAGCCGATGCCGACGCGCGCGGTCAGTCGCACCCAATGCCTCTTTCTCCAGCGGCGAGGACGTCGGCGCAGTGGTCGAGATCTGCCGCTCAGCTGGACGGAATCCCGTTGGGGATCGAGTTGGCCGCATCTCGGGTGCAGTCCATGTCGATCACGGGGTTACGGGATCGGCTTGACAGTCGATTCCGGTTACTCGTCGGGTCGCGCCGCGGATTGGAGAGACACCGACGCTGAGGAACTGGCGCGCAAAGAGAAGCCCCGCGACCACCTCGGTCGCGGGGCTCCTTGGAGATCTCTCGGCGCTCAGTCGACTTCGGCGAGCCGGGTCTTCAGCGCGTCGAACTCGTCCTTGATGCCGGTGGGCAGCTTCTCGCCGACGAACTCGAACCACTCCTCGATCAGCGGCAGCTCCCTGCGCCACTCGTCGGCGTTGACCGCGAGCGCCTCGTCCACGTCGGCGGCGTTTCACGTCCAGACCGTCCAGGTCGAGGTCGGCGGCGGTCGGCACGATCCCGATGGGGGTCGACTTGCCGTCGGCCCGGTGTTCGATCCGCTCGATCGCCCACTTCAGCACGCGGCTGTTCTCGCCGAATCCCGGCCACAGGAACCGTCCGTCACCGCCACGCCGGAACCAGTTCACGAAGAACACCGCGGGCATCTTGGACTCGTCGGCGTTCTTGCCGAGGTCGATCCAGTGCTGGAAGTAGTCGCCGACGTTGTAGCCGAGGAACGGCAGCATCGCCATCGGGTCGCGGCGCACCGTACCGACCTTGCCCTCCGCGGCTGCCGTCTGCTCGGAACCGAGCGTGGCGCCGATGAAGACGCCGTGCTGCCAGTCACGGGCCTGCGTGATCAGCGGAACCGTGGTCTTGCGGCGGCCGCCGAACAGGATCGCAGAGATCGGCACACCCTGCGGGTCGTCCCACTCGGGGGCCAGCGTCGGGCACTGCGAAATCGGGGTGCAGTAGCGCGAGTTCGGGTGCGCTGCTTTGCTTTCCGTCTCGCGCAGGATCCAGTCGTTGCCCTTCCAGTCGATCAGGTGGTCGGGCTCGCCCTCGAGTCCCTCCCACCACACATCGCCGTCGTCGGTCTTGGCCACGTTGGTGAACACGGTGTTGCCTGCGGCGATGGTCTTCATGGCGTTCGGGTTGGAACTCCAGTTGGTTCCTGGCGCGACGCCGAAGAAGCCGAACTCCGGATTGACGGCGTAGAGCCTGCCGTCCTTGCCGAACCGCATCCAGGCGATGTCGTCACCGACGGTCTCGGCGCGCCAGCCGGGGATGGTCGGCTGCAGCATCGCGAGGTTGGTCTTGCCGCATGCCGACGGGAACGCCGCGGCGATGAAGTACGCCTTGTTCTCCGGGCTGATCAGCTTGAGGATCAACATGTGCTCGGCGAGCCAGCCCTCGTCGTGGGCCATCGCCGAGGCGATGCGCAGCGAGTAGCACTTCTTGCCAAGCAGCGCGTTGCCGCCGTAGCCGGACCCGTAGCTCCAGATCTCGCGGGTCTCGGGGAAGTGGGAGATGTACTTCGTGTCGTTGCAGGGCCACGGCACGTCCTGCTTGGCCGGGCTCGAGCGGGGCGCCGATGGAGTGCAGCGCCTTGACGAAGAAACCGTCCTCGCCGATCTTCTCCAGTGCGGCCTTGCCCATCCGGGTCATCGTGCGCATCGAGACGACGACGTACTCCGAGTCGGTGATCTCGACGCCGAGCTTCGGATCTTCGGCGCCCAGCGGGCCCATGCAGAACGGCACCACCCACAACGTCCGCCCGCGCATCGAACCGCGGTACAAATCCGTCATGAGACTCCGCATGTCGGCGGGGTCCATCCAATTGTTCGTCGGCCCCGCATCGATCTCGCGTTGCGAACAGATGAAGGTGCGCGACTCGACGCGCGCCACGTCCGAGGGATCGGACAGCGCGAGGTACGAGTTCGGCTGCTTGGCGTTGTCGAGCCGCTGGAAGGTCCCTGCTTCGACGAGATGCGTCGCCAGCCGTTCGTATTCTTCTTCTGAGCCGTCGGCGAACGCGACCCTGTCGGGTTGTGTTAGCTCGGCGATCTCCTGAATCCAGGCAAGAAGGCCGGCGTGCTTGGTCGGTGCCGTATCCAGGCCCGGAATGGTCGCTGAAGTCATCGATTTCTCCTGCTGGCGGTCACGGAAAACGCTTCCTAGAGGTTAACGTGGGTGACGTACCCGCGGAGAAGCGGGAGCATGTCCGATCGCTCACAAGAACGATTCAGATGAGAATTCTCGACGTTTCCCGTCATTTCATCTTGATTCAGGCGCGCTATTGTGCCGAGGTCGGATTTGCCGAGCCCATATTCGGTCCGGAGCCGCGGGCGGCGAGTTCGCCGGCGAAGGCGATCTCCGCCTCGAGCAGCCGGTGCGCGATCATCTCCTCGGCGCAGCTCCGCAGTGTGCCTGCGACCTCACCGACCCACCTGTCCATCAGCGCCCTGTCGTGCAGCACGCCGCGGATGCCGACCACCCAGATCGTCAGCAACAGCCCGGTCACACCTCCGGCAAGCAGGCCGACGGCTTCGGACCCGTCGCCCAGTTGACTCGTCAGCCGACTGAGCGTCAGTGCCACTCCGAGACCGAAGCCGCCTCCGAGCACCATCATCAGCCGCGCCTCCAGACGCCGTGCCGACGGGCGCAGCGCTGGCAGCCGGGGCGACGGTGGTCCGGCCGGTCGGCCTGGCGGTGTCAGCCCGAGGAGCGCCGGCGACGTCGTCGACTGCTCGGTCGATGGCCTCGTCGATCTCCGCGACGAAGTCGGTCGCGGCACCGCGCACCCCGGCCTGCATCCGCACTGCCGCGCCGCGCGCGAGCTCGGCCGCCTCTGCCCGCAACTCTTCGCCGAGTCCCGCGCACCGCCGGCGGGCGAAGTAGACGAGGGCCAGGCGTGCCCGTTGGATCCCCACCCGGACGGCGAGGGCATCCGCCGATCTCGACGACCGATGGCCGCCGACGATTTCGGTCCGGTGCGCCCGCCGGTGGTTGCGCGCGGCGAGATCGGGCGCTGCGAGGCCGGCACGCAACGTGTCGACCAGCTCGTCCACGTCCGGATCGCCGAGATCCGGTGCCGCAGCGACGCCCACCCAGGCCGTCCGCCGATGGCGGCCGTCCCGGCCGACGGCCGACGCGCGATCGGCGGCCAGCACGTCGCGCCATCGCCGGTGCGCATCGATCTTGGACACCGCCGCGATCACCAGTTCGGTGCGTGCCGAGGCCTTTTCGATCAGGTCGAGATCGGAGTCGACCAGCGGTGCGACCGCCGAGGCGACGAAGACCACCGCATCGGGCGCCGCGACCGGGGAAGCCTCGATGACGACGTGCTCGGGCAGGCGTTTCGCGAGCACCTCGGCGAGGCTGGTGACCCCGGCCGACGGTGGCCCCACCACCGCGATGACGCGGTTCGGTGCGGTCACCAACAGCCGTCGAGCAGTCGAAGCGAACCCCGGGTGATGGCGGCGCTGCAACTGCGGTGCAGTGCATCGACGGGACCGCGCCCGTACCGCCGCCACTGCACGGCGCGGCGAAGGTGGGCATCGGGGTGGTCACCGGGATCGACCGGCATGCCGTCGGCCTCCACCACGTCGACCGCCGCGGCCATCGTGGCAAGGACTGCGGCGTCGGAGTTGAGCAGCCGGAGCAACCCCTCGTCATCCAATTGGACTGCCAGCGAATGCATTTCGGCCATTGCTGCGTGCCATCGCCGGTAGCGGACGGGGGCGGCCACGGCCTCGAGCCGGCCCAGCACGGTATCGACATTGCTCAACGCGCGCAGGTGCGCGGGCAGGGCGGTCGGGTCGGCGCCGTCGGCCAGCGCGAGCACGGCGTGCGCGATGCCGAACCGGTCCAGCCGCTCGAGCAGGCGTAGCCGGACGCCGGGACTCAGGGCGTGTTCGCGGCTGCTGAAGGCGTCGACGGAGGCCAGGTCGGCGGGTGTGCGCACCAGCGTGCGCAGCGCATCCACCAGCTCGTCGTCGAGTGCGGTCGACGCGGCAAGCAGACCAATCATGGCGACGGTCGGAAGCCCGGTCCGGCGCTGGACCTCGGCCGCCCGACGGTGCGCGTTCGGCAGGGCGCCGCCGGATCGTGATCCGGTCAGGTCTGCCTTGTTCAGCACGATGAGCGTGGGCCGGGCGATCGTCGCCGTCGCCCGCTCCTCCGGCTTGAGAGCCTCGGCGATCACCAGTACCTGGACGTCGGCAGCCCCGCCGTCCACGGCGACTTCCACGTCATGGCCCCGGAGTGCGCGGGCCACCGTGTCGCGGCCCACTCCTGACCGGCCGACGACCGCAACTTCGATCGGCCTGCAAACCCGGTCGATCATCGGGAACAACCGTGGCATGGGCGCAGTTTCAGCGAAGTGCTCGAGCCGCTCGTCGAACATCGTCGACACGTGTGGTTTTGGAATCGGCATCACGCGGTTAACCCCCAGCCCATCGTCGCATCTCGGCAACGACGTCCTGAGCACGGATTTCCGGGGCACCGGCACGATACGGGCGGAAGGCAACTGTTGGGTATCAATCTGTACCACGATGCGGGTACACCGCCCTTGATGAGCGACGATGGACGGATGCATGCCCAGCGCGAGGAGGCCGCTCAACCGGCCGCAGTCCCTGCGCACCCCTATCCACGGATCACCAGTTTCCGGTCGAGACGATCAGCCCTTTCGGGTGGTCAGCAGGAGACCTGGGAACGGCGCTGGCCCGAAATCGGCATGGGAGCGAGGGACTCCGACGGCCGACCCGCGGGAGAGCTGGACACCGAGTCGTGGTTCGGCCGGACGGCGCCGGTGGTACTGGAAATCGGCTGCGGCGCCGGAATCTCGACGTTGGCGATGGCCGCGGCCGAACCCCACCTCGACGTTGTCGCCGTCGAGGTCTACCGCCGTGGGCTCGCCCAGTTGCTCAGCGGTGTCGATCGGGCGGGCCTGACCAACGTGCGGCTCATTCGCGGTGACGGCGTCGACGTACTGGAACACATGTTGGCGTCCGGGTCGCTGACGGGCGTCCGGGTGTTCTTCCCCGATCCGTGGCCCAAGGCGCGCCACCACAAGCGCCGGCTGCTGCAGCCGTCGACGGTGGCGCTGATCGCCGATCGCCTCAAACCCGGTGGGGTGCTGCACGCCGCCACCGATCACGGCGGGTACGCCGAGCAGATCGCCGACGTCGGCGACGCTGAGCCACTCCTGCGCCGGCTGGCCCCCGATTCCGACGAGCTGCCGATCTCGGCAAGCCGACCGGTCACGAAGTACGAGGCGAAGGCCCGGCACGCCGGCAGCGCCGTCACCGAATTCCTCTGGGAGAGATGCCCATGAGCATTACCGAAGACATCGAGCAGCTCGAACCCATTCCCGAGGTGCCTGCGCCGCGGATACCCGTGCCGCAGCGCGTGCTCCTGGTGTGGGACGCCCCGAATCTCGACATGGGCCTCGGCTCGATCCTCGGTGGCAGGCCGACCGCTGCGCACCGGCCCCGCTTCGACGCGCTCGGCCGCTGGCTGCTGGCCCGCACCGCCGAACTGTCCGCCGCCCGCGCCGACGAGAACCCGCAGGTCATGCTCGAGCCGGAGGCCACGGTCTTCACCAACATCGCGGCCGGGAGCGCCGACGTCGTACGCCCCTGGGTAGAGGCGCTGCGCAACGTCGGCTTCGCGGTGTTCGCCAAACCCAAGATCGATGACGACAGCGACGTCGACAGCGACATGCTCGACCACATCGCGTTGCGTCGCCGCGAGGGCCTGGCCAGCGTTTACGTGGCCTCCGCCGACGGCCAGGCGTTCCGGCTGCCACTCGAGGAGCTCGGCCGCGACGGCATCGGCGTGCACGTTCTCGGATTTCGTGAACATGCGAGTTGGGCGCTAGCGTCGGATACCTTGGAGTTCGTCGACCTGGAAGACATCCCCGGTGTCTTCAGGGAGCCACTACCGCGGATCGGCCTTGATTCGCTGCCCGAGCAGGGCGCTTGGCTGCAGCCGTTCCGGCCGCTGTCGTCGCTACTGAACTCGCGCGTCTGACAACTGAAGCAGCACAGGTGAAGCAGCACAGGCCGAAGAGAACTTGAAGAAGATCAGTTAGGAGCTCACGTGTTCGCCTGGTGGGGTCGAACGGTGTACCGATTCCGGTACGCGGTGATCGGAGTCATGGTCGCACTCTGCCTTGGTGGCGGCATCTACGGCATCAGCCTGGGCCAGCACGTCACACAGAGTGGCTTCTACGACGACGGCAGCCAGTCGGTGCACGCGTCGGTGATCAGCGACCAGGCCTACGGGCGCGACACCTCGGGCCACATCGTCGCCATCTACACCGCGCCCGACGGCAAGACGGTCGACGATCCGGCGTTCCAGAAGAAGGTCCTGGACAACCTCGCCCAGGTCGAGAAGGACCACCCCGACCAGATTCTCCGCTCGATCGGTTACTTCAAGAGCCCCGAGCTGCTGAAGAACATGGCGGACGCAGACAAGAAGCAAGCCTTCATGTCCGTGCAGCTGAAGGGCGACAACGACGACCAGATCCTGAACAACTACAACAAGAACGTCGGCAAAGACGGCAAGACCGTCAAAGAGGCACTGAACATCGACGGCGTCAGCGTGCAGCAGGCCGGCCTGCAACCGTTGGCCAGTGAGCTGACCGGCACCATCGGCGAGGACCAGAAGCGCGCCGAGGTGGCCGCCATCCCACTGGTCTGCGTGGTGCTGTTCTTCGTGTTCGGCACGGTGATCGCGGCCGCACTCCCCGGGGTCATCGGCGGCCTGACCATCGCGGGCGCCCTCGGCGTCATGCGCCTGATCGCCGAGTTCATCCCCGTGCACTTCTTCGCCCAGCCGGTGGTGACCCTGATGGGACTCGGCATCGCGGTCGACTATGGCCTGTTCATGGTGAGCCGATTCCGGGAAGAGCTGGCCGAGGGCTACGACACCGAGGCAGCGGTGCGCCGCACGGTGATGACCTCGGGCCGCACCATCATGTTCTCCGCGGTGATCCTGGTGGCGTCCTCGGTACCGCTGCTGTTGTTCCCGCAGGGCTTCCTCAAGTCGATCACCTACGCGATCATCGCCTCGGTCATGTTGGCGGCGATCCTGTCGATCACCGTGCTGGCCGCCGCCCTGGCCATCCTCGGGCCTCGCGTCGATTCCGTTGGCGTGAAGATGCTGGTGCGGTTCGCCCAGCCCGATCCCATCACCTCCGACCCCTCCAATCCGCGCACCAACCCCCTTGCATTGGCGTCGATCCCGGTCGGGATCTTGATTCCGCCGCTGGGCATCGCGTTCGGGCACATCGCCAGATCCCGCATCAGGACGAGCCGGCGAACGCGGCGCAGGGCTGGCCCTCATCGGATTGGTACTCGGCTACATCAGCCTGATGTGCGCGCTCGGGTACGGAGTGATCGCCCTGCGCGACGCGGGCATCGTCGAAAGTGCGCTGTTCTGGATCCTGCTCGGCATCGTGATCTTCGTTTCGGTGGTGATCGCCGGGCTCGCCATAGCTCGGGCCGTGCCGCTGATACGCGGCCCGATCGTCTGGTGGCTGAACTGGCTGGCCGAGAAGACGCAGAAGACCAAGACGCGTGCCGAGGTCGAGAAGGGCTTCTGGGGCGTACTCGTCAACCGCGTGATGAAGCGCCCCGGCGCATTTGCGCTGCCGATCGTCATCGTGATGATCATCCTGATCATTCCGCTGGGCCAGCTCGCCCTCGGCGGCATCAGCGAGAAGTACCTGCCGCCCGACAACTCGGTCCGAGTGGCGCAGGAAGAGTTCGACAAGACCTTCCCCGGATTCCGCACCGAACCGTTGACGCTGGTGATCGAGAGCGACAACGGCCAGCCGGTCTCCGACCAGCAGATCGCCGAGGTCCGCAACGAGGCGATGCAGATCCCCGGCTTCATCGAGCAGAACAACGATCCCTCCACCATGTGGAAGGAACGCCCGTATCTGGACGGAGCATCCAAGGACCCGGACGTGCGGGTGCTCCAGAACGGCCTCGTCACGCGCGGCGACGCCTCCAAGAAGATCGATGAGTTGCGGGCGATGTCGGCGCCGCGAGGGGTCACCGTCTCGGTGGGCGGAACTCCCGCGCTGGAACAGGACAGCATTCACAGCCTGTTCGCCAAGCTGCCGCTGATGGTGGTGGTGCTGATCCTCACGACCACGGTGCTGATGTTCCTGGCATTCGGCTCGCTCGTGCTGCCGATCAAGGCCGCGTTGATGAGTGCGCTCACGCTCGGTTCCACCATGGGCATCCTGACGTGGATGTTCGTCGACGGGCACGGCTCCGGCCTGATGAACTACACACCGCAACCGCTGATGGCACCGATGATCGGGTTGATCATCGCGGTGATCTGGGGTCTGTCGACCGACTACGAGGTGTTCCTGGTGTCCCGCATGGTGGAGGCCAGGGCCCGCGGCATGTCCACCGCTGAAGCGATCCGCATCGGCACCGCCACGACGGGCCGCCTGATCACCGGCGCTGCTCTTGTCCTTGCGGTCGTCGCAGGCGCGTTCGTCTTCTCGGATCTGGTGATGATGAAGTACCTGGCGTTCGGCTTGCTGCTTGCGCTCCTGCTCGACGCCACCATCGTCCGCATGTTCCTGGTGCCTGCGATCATGAAGATGCTCGGCGACGACTGCTGGTGGGCGCCGCAGTGGATGAAGCGCATTCAGGAGCGGCTGGGGCTCGGTGACGTCGAACTCCCCGACGAGCGCAAACGGCCCACCGTTCGCGAGCCGGAGGAGGCCCTCGTCGGGGCGGGCGCGCCCGCGCGTCCGCGACCGCCGCACGATCCCGGACATCCGGAGAACGCCAACCGCCCCGGTGGCACCGCCGGTCCTGGTCGCCCGTTCGCTCCCCCACGTGCCCTCCCGCCGTCGACGGCAGGCACCACCCGCATCCCCACCTCGCCGGGCGCACAGGTCGGCGAGGCACCGACCACCCGTTTCTCGGCGCCCAAGGATGCGGCCCCGAGCGCTGGAACATCCGCGGCGGCCAACGCTGGGGTCAACTCCGGGGCGCCGACCACCCGCACGCCGCGGGTCGACCCCAACCGTCCGGCGACACCGGCCGCGCCGCCGAGCACGAGGGCGTCACGCCGGGCCGAGGCGGCGCGTGGGTCGGCGCCCAACCGCGAGATCGAGTCGTGGCTCGGTGAGCTGCGCGGCGGCAACGGCGGCGGATCGGCCCAGCCATCAGCCGACTCGACGCGGGCGATGCCAGGGCAGCGGCCGCGGCCCGTGAAGGCGCAGCCGGTCGATGAGCCGACCACGGCGATCCCGACCCAACGTCCGCGGGACCCGGAGGCCACCGAGAAGATCGACACCCGTGAGGCCGCCGACGAACCAAAGCGTCGCGGCGGCGGCGTCAGCGCGGCGGATCTGTTGCGTCGCGAGGGTCGGCTCTAGTCGTCGGGCTCGAGGTCGTCGGGTTGGCCCGCGATCGCCGGGCCCACCTCCGCCTCGAGGTTGGCTTCCTCGACCCTCGGGTCGTCGGCCAGCAGCACGCGCACCGCGCTGTTGAGCACTGCGACGGTGGGTACGGCCAGGAGCGCGCCGACGATGCCCGCCAACACGCCGCCCCCAGCGATGGCCAACACCACGGCCAGCGGGTGCACGGACACCGCACGCCCCATCACCAGCGGCTGCAACACGTGCGCTTCGAGCTGTTGCACGGCGATGATGAGCCCGAACGTGATCAGTGCGAAGACCCAGCCCTTCGCGATCAACGCCACGATGACGGCCAGCCCACCGGTCAGCACGGCGCCGACCAGCGGGATGAACGCGCCGAGGAACACCAGGGACGCCAGCGGCAAGGCCAGTGGAATGCCCATGATCGCCAGGCCCGTGCCGATGCCGACGGCGTCGACGAGCGCCACCAGGAACGTCGCCCTGACGTACCCGATCAGCGTGTGGAAGCCCGCTCGCCCGGCGTCGCGTACCCGATCGCGGACGGTCGACGGGAAGATCTTCGTGACGTAGGCGTAGATGTGGCGGCCGCCGAGCAACAGGAAGATCAGGGTGAAGAACACCAGCAGCGCGCCGGTGAGGATCTCGGTGATGGTGCCCGCCGTGGAAAGGGCACCGCTCGTCAGCTTCGCCTGGTTGTTCTTGAGGGCGTCGATGGCAGCATCGGTCGCGCCGTTGATCTGCTCGTTGCTGAAGTGTGAGAAGACGCCGGTGGTGAGCGACTCCTTCAGACCGGTGATGCTCCTGGTGACCTGTTCGACCAGGGCAGGTGCGCCCTCGATGAACTGGCTCACCACGAACGTCAGAATGCCGCCGACCACCACGAACCCGGTGAGAAGGACCACCAGCACCGCGGCACCGCGGGGCAGGCCGCGTCGGTCGAGGATGTCGACGACCGGCATCAGCATCGCGGCGAGCATCGCCGCGAGCGCCACCGGGACCACGATTAGCTCCAGGTGCTTGATCACCCACAACAGCGCGAGCACCGCGGCGAGGATCACCAGCAGTCGCCACGACCAGGCAGCGGTCTTGCGGACGATCGGATGCACCGCGGCGTCGGCCATCGAATCGATGGAAACTGAATCGACGGACACCGAATCGAGCAAAGGGCCCTGTGGCATGCCGGTAGCGTAACGACTCGGCGCGCCCGTTCCGGGCATCCTCATTCGGCGAGGTGCCGCCGCTACTCTGTAGGCGTGTCGCACGACGCGCCGACCAGCGACGCCACCTGCCAAGAAAGCCGACAGCGTGGCAGGTACTGGTGGGTGCGTTGGGCCATCATCGGTGTCGCGGTCGTAGTGCTCGCGGTCGAGGTGGTGCTGGTCAAAGACCAGCTCGCCAAGGCATGGGGGAGCCTACTTTCGGCAAACTGGTGGTGGGTACTCGCCGCCGCCTTCGCCGCACTGGGCTCGATGCACAGCTTCGCGCAGATCCAGCGCACCCTGCTGAAGTCCGCAGGCGTCCAGGTCAAGCAGTGGCGCTCCGAGGCGGCCTTCTACGCGGGCAATGCACTGTCCACCACGATGCCGGGCGGACCCGTGCTCTCGGCGACGTTCGTGTATCGGCAGCAACGACTTTGGGGTGCTTCCCCGGTGGTGGCGTCGTGGCAGCTCGTCATGTCCGGCGTGCTGCAGGTGGTCGGCCTCGCGCTGTTGGGCCTCGCAGGCGCATTCCTGCTCGGTGCCAGCAAGAACCCACTGTCGCTGATCTTCACGCTCGGCGGCTTCGTCGCCCTTCTGCTGTTGGCGCAGTCCGTCGCATCCAACCCGCAACAGATCGACGGCATCGGGGTGCGGGTGCTGTCGTGGTTCAACTCGCTGCGCGGCAAGCCCGCCGACACGGGCCTGGACAAGTGGCGCGAGATGCTGGAACAACTCGAGTCCGTCAGCCTGAGCCGTCGGGCACTCGGCGTCGCGTTCAGTTGGTCGCTGTTCAACTGGGTCGCCGACGTGGCATGCCTTGCCTTCGCCGCGTACGCCGCAGGCGGCAAGCCCTCACTGGCGGGGTTGACGGTGGCCTACGCGGCGGCGCGTGCGGTCGGCTCGATTCCGTTGATGCCTGGCGGACTGTTGGTCGTGGAGGCCGTGCTGGTTCCCGGTCTTGTCACCAGCGGGATGACGTTGGCCTCGGCGATCTCCGCGATGCTGATCTACCGCATGGTCAGCTGGATCTTCATCTCCGCGATCGGATGGGTGGTGTTCTTCTTCCTGTTCCGCACGGAGAAGGACGTCGATCCCGACGCGATCAGCGAGCCCTCGGGAGACGAGCCGGCACAGTTCAGCCCCGACCCAGACGCCATCTACGCACCCGAGCGGACCGAGGACGAGCGGGCGGGCCCCGATCCCGAAGCGAGACGCGAGCCCGAATCCGAGCCATAGGATCGGCGCATGCACCCCAGCGTCCGCGGCCTCGTCGCGCTCCTCGGCACGACCGTCCTGGTGGTGGCGTGTTCGTCGTCGACCGAGACCGCGTCGCAGTCCTCGTCCTCCGAGCCGCCGACGACGCCGTCGATCGATGCCCGGCCGGCCGCCCCAACCCCACTTCTCGCCGAGGTGCTCGCGCCGCCGATTCCGGTGCCCACCACCGACGGCAAGGTGCATTTGGCCTATGAACTGCAGCCTCACCAACGCGGATCGGGCAGGACGTGACGGTTTCGTCGGTGAGCGTCAAGGCCGGCGACAAGACACTGCTCTCCCTTGCGGGCAACCAGCTGGCGTACTGGACCCGGACACTCGGCGGCAAGGACCCCACCACGAAACTGGGCCCGGCCCAGAGCGCGATCGTCTGGCTGGACGTCGTCATCGACGGTGCGAAGGACAGTACACCCGCTGTGCCGCAAGAACTTACACACACCGTGGGGGTCAACCTCACCAACCCGGCGCCACCGCTGCTCCCCGCCACGATGACGGAGGAGGTCGCCCCGGTGACCGTCTCCACCGAAGAGCCACCCGTCATCGCCCCTCCGCTGTACGGACCCGGTTGGTTGGACGGCAACAGCTGCTGCGACATGACGCCACACCGGATGGCGATGAACCCGTTGAACGGGAAGCTTTGGGCCGCAGAACGATTCGCCATCGACTACGTGCAGCTGCAGCCCCGACGGCACCCTCTACCGTGGAGATCGGTCCAAACCCGAGAGCTACCCGTACTTCGGCGCCGACATCCACGCCGTGGCCGACGGTCCCGTCGTCGCCGTGCTCGACGGCCTGCCCGAGCAGGTGCCTGGCCAGAGTCCGACGGGGCTGTCACTCGAGCAGTACGGCGGCAACCACATCGTGCAGGACATCAGCGATGGACGAGGCAACCACTACTACGCCCTCTACGCGCACCTCAAGACGGGCTCCGTGAAGGTCAAGCCGGGTGATCGGCTCACCACCGGGCAGGTGATCGGAAACCTCGGCAACACCGGCAACACCGACGCGCCGCACCTGCACTTCCACGTGATGAGCACACCAGACCCGCTCATGTCCAACGGGATTCCGTTCGAGTTCACGTCGTTCACGCTCGACGGCCGACTCGCCTCGATGGACGGCCTCGGCAACCTGCTCGACGACGGCACCGCGGCGCCGATGCAGCCCGGACTGACCGCACGTGACGAGACGAACGTCAGCCCACTGGTGCTCGACGTGATGACCTATGCCGCCGGGTAGCGCCACCCGGGTGCGGCCCGCGGTGGCAGTGCTGGCCGACGTGGTCTGCGTGATCGTGTTCTGCACGATCGGTCGGCGCAGTCACGCCGAGGGCATCACCGTCGCCGGCGTCGCCGAGACGGCATGGCCGTTCCTGGCGGGCACCGCCGTCGGGTGGGTCGCGGTACGTGGCTGGCGCCGTCCCACCACCCTCGCCCCGACGGGGCTGGTCATCTGGCTCTGCACCGTGATGATCGGAATGTTGTTGCGCAAGGCCACATCTCAGGGGACCGCGGTCAGCTTCGTGGTGGTCGCTTCGCTAGTGACCGCCATCCTGCTACTTGGGTGGCGCGCCGCCGTATCGGCCCTGGCTCGGCGCTGACGGACTCACCGTCGTCCGGAACCTGTTCGGGCTCAGGCGAACTCGACCACGGTCAAGGTCGCGCGCAAGCCACCCAACGGCCCGTCGGACAGCTCGATGCTGCCGCCGTGCAGTGCCGCCTGCTGCGCCACCAGGGCAAGTCCCAGCCCCGACCCGCCGGGAGCCGCCGTGCTGCCCCTGGCGAACCGGCCGAGTACCGTCTGTTGCTCATCAGCAGGCAGCCCCCGGCCGTTGTCGTCGACGATGATCGTCAGCACGTCGCCGGTTCGGTGTGCTGCCAACGTGATCCGGGTGGCCGCGCCGTGGGCTCTGGCGTTTCGCACCAGGTTGTCGACGGCCAGTCGCAGACCGCCGGGCCACCCCCAGATGAAACCGATGTCCTCGGCCTCGACCACGATCTCGACCGCACCGCCGACGCGGGCGTTCTCCCGCGCCACCCGATCCAGCATGTCCGTCACGTCGATCAACTCTCGATCCTCGATCTGGGCCAGCTGTCCCGACGCCAGCTGACCGAACGCGGTGATGATCGCCTCGACGCGGCGCTGAGCGCGCAGCAGGTCGCCCACCACCTCGTCGCGTTCCTCGGGAGGCAGGTCGTGAATCCGCAGGGTGTCCAGGTCGGCCCGCATCGCCGTCAGCGGGGTGCGCAGCTCGTGTGCGGCGTTGGCCGCGAAGTCCTGCGCCGCCTGCAGCGAGTTCGTGGTGGCCTGCTGAGCGGCCGCGAGCCGGTCGAGCATGCCGGCCATCGCGTCGGACAACTCCTCGGCCTCCCTTGCCCCCGTCACGGCCTCCATGGTGTCGGTGCCCTTGCCGAGCCGCATGGTCTGCGCGGTCAGCCTGCGCAGTGGCCGGATCGCCGGGCCCGCGAGCAGCCAGCCGAGTCCCGCCGCAATCAGGACCGTCGCCACGCCGACCGCCGTGTACACCGGGATCCGGGCCGGGCTGAGCAGAATGCTGTCGGCGCGGATGCCGACCGACATGATGACACCGCCCTGCTGGTCCATCGGAATGGTGCGCACCCGGTACTCGACGTCATTGACCAGGACGTTCTCGCGTGCCGGGTTCCAACCGAGGCAACTGAAGTCCCCGCTGGAACACCACCTGGCCCGACGAGCGCGCCCGACCGGTGGTCAGCACCCCGCGGCTGGGATCACTGAGCTGCTCGGGGTACATGCTCGCGTCGACGATGGAGTCCAGCCGCCGATCCAGTTGCTCGGCGTCGTTGCTTGCCAGGACCAGCGACGTCAGGACCGTGAACACCGCGACGACGGCCGATGCCGCCGCGGCCGAGGCCAGCGCGACTCGCGTGCGAAGCGAGGCGGACCGGCCGAATCGAGGGAATCGCACTTACGGATCGTCGCGCAGCACGTAGCCGATGCCACGCACGGTGTGGATCACCCGCGGATGGCCGTCGCGCTCCAGCTTGCGCCGCAGATAGCTGATGAAGACGTCGGCGACGTTGGTGTCGACTTCGAAGTCGTAGCCCCAGACCAACTCGAGCAGCCGCTGCCGTGACAGCACCACGCCTGCATTCTCCGCCAGCACCGCCAGCAGATCGAACTCGCGCTTGGTCAACTCGGCCCGCTCGCCGTCGACGAACACCAGACGCCGGGCGGTGTCGATGGTGAGCGGCCCGACCGTCATGGTGTCCGACGGCTGATCGGAGTGGCTCGACCGGCGCAACAGCGCGTGCAGCCGGGCCACCAACTCGCCGAGGTCGAAGGGCTTGGTCAGGTAGTCGTCGGCCCCGGCTTCCAGCCCGGCGATGCGGTCGTTGACGGTGTCACGGGCGGACAGCACGCAGATCGGGATGTCGTTGCCCAACGCGCGCAGCGCCGTCACGACCGCGACGCCGTCGAGTTCGGGCATCTGCACGTCCAGCACCAACGCATCGTGCGTCTCGTTGGACAACAGCCGCAGCGCTTCCTTGCCGGTCGCGGCGACCCGCACGTCGAACCCCGAGTGGCGCAGTCCGCGCGCCACCGAGGTTCTGACGTCCGGATCGTCATCGACCATCAGGACCGTCCGACCCGCACCCTCGTGCGCGGGCGAATCCCGACCGACGTCCCCCTCATTACTTGGAGGTGCCCCCTGCCGAACCGGCACGGGGATTAAGGAATCGCGGGCGCCGGCGCAGCTCCGCAGCGATTCTTCAGATCGAGCAACGGCTGACGAATACCCGTCAGGTCGGCCTTCACGTTGGGGTTGTCATCCATGTACTTGGCCACCTCGGTCCGAACCTGATCCCGCGGAAGGCCCTCGAGGCTGGTGAAGAACCAGTTCACGTCCGGGTGAGTGAAGAGGTACGCCGACGTGGACGCGGACACGCCCGAGGCGACACCGGCCAGGTCGGCGGCGGTGCAGTTGGGCGGGTTCAGGGCCGGGTCATCGGCCATGGCGGACGGGATCGCGCCGAACAGCATCGCACCGGCGAATGCACCGGCGCCCAAGGCGCCAGCAACCGCACGCCGCCCAGTACGCATCGAGACCATCATGGTCAAGCTCCTTCATCGAAAGCGGAGAGGCCGTAACCACGAGCGGTTACCGACATCGAAAAGCTAAGCAGAATCTGTGACGACTTTCTTGCCTTGCGCTGAACCAGTCACCAGAAACCCTGAATATCCAGTTCACGGTGCCGTCGACCGAGCGGCCCGCGCTGCGCTGCCTGGTTAGCGCGCGGCGGCCACCGAGGGGCCGGGAAGCGGCCCACCGCCCTGCGTGAGGGTCGGGGCAGGGGACGGCTGGGCGGGCACGACGACACCCGGCACGCCCACCGTCTGTGCGGAGGGACGAGAATTTGGCAAACCGCCCGGCAACGTCGTCGCCGAGGCGGCACCTGGCAACGCACCGGGCTGCGACTGCGTGGACTGCATCAGCCCCATCAGCTGGGGAAGCGTCAGCGGCAGCCTGCACCTGGTCGGACAGGTTGACGAGCGGCTGCTGCAACAGCTGCATGTCCTTGCCTGCCTGCGGGTTGGCGTCGAAGTAGGTCTTGAGCGCCACGAGTGACTGCGGGCCCGCCTGCTGCTGGGTGATCATGGTCAGCGCGGTGTTGGTCTCGGGGTGGGAGTCGAGGTAGCTGCCCGTCGTGGTGGCAACCGAGCCCAACGTCTTGGCGACCTCGCTCGCGGCGCAGGGATCGGTCGCGGCCGTCGCCGACGGCGACGCGGTGGCCAGCGCGGCTACGGCGACACCGCCGGCCGCAGTTACAGCGAACACCGCGCATAGCCCGCGGCGCGCAGCGCTCTGCGGTCCTGATGGGCCCAAACATGGTTGGCTCCTTACGATTCTCGGACTGCCGACGAGCGGCAAACGGCTCGCGATCGGCGGCGATCCAGTCCCGACCCGGAAAGGCCAAGCGCCATCTTGCCATCAACGGCGCGCGCACGCGCAATCGGTCCAGCTAATACGCAGGTCAAGCGGAGACGGATGGAAGGGGGCCCAAGGGCCGCAGCTGCGGCCATCATCTGGCCGTGACCGGCACCCGGTCATCCCGACCACGCGGGAGGCGGGGACTCTACCTCGTGCTGAGATACCGTTACGCTACGAAACGCCGGGGAGAAGGCCGAGGTTCGTCATCCAGCAGTTCATGATGCGGTTGAGCAGCAACCTGCGCAGATTTCGGTGGGTGGTCTTCGCGGCGTGGCTCCTTCTCCTGGTGCCGTCGGTGTACCTGGCGTTGAACGAGTCGGGCCATCTGACCGGCGGCGGTTTCGAGGTCGCGGGCTCACAGTCGCTGCACGTCGAATACGAGACCGAAGACCACTATCCCGACCAGGGAGCCTCCCCGCTGGCGTTGGTCGCGGCGCCCCGCGCGGATGCGTCGTTCGAGGACATGGGCGCCGCCGTGGCTCAGCTGGAGCGCATCGCCGGCGAAGTGCCGAACGTCACGGTGGTGCCCAACCCGCAGCAGCCGCCGCCGCAGCCCGACCGCCCCTACGTCGTCACGCTGCAGACGGACTTCGACAGCGGCAGCGTCGACGTGGCCAAGCAGTTGCGCGCCAAGGTCGGCATCAACGGTGATCAGCCCGGCCAGATCGACAACGGCAGGGTCAAGCTCTACGTCATCGGGCAGGGCGCGCTCGGCGCCGCCGCGAGCGAGGCGACCAAGCACGACATCGCCGCAGGCCGAGAAGTGGAACCTGCCGATCGTCCTGATCGTGTTGCTGGCGGTGTTCGGCTCGCTGGCGGCGGCCGCGATGCCACTGGTGCTCGGCATCTGCACCGTCTTGGTGACCATGGGCCTGGTCTATCTGCTCTCGATGTACAGCCAGATGTCGGTGTTCGTCACGTCGACGGTCTCCATGTTCGGCATCGCGCTGGCCGTCGACTACTCCCTGTTCATCCTCATGCGGTTCCGGGAGGAACTGCGGTCGGGCCGCGATCCCGCCCAGGCCGCCGACGCGGCGATGGCGACCTCCGGGCTCGCCGTACTGCTGTCGGGGTTGACCGTGATCGCCTCGATGACCGGCATCTACCTGATCAACACCCCGGTGCTGGCCTCGATGGCCACCGGCGCCATCCTGGCCGTCGCGGTCGCGGTGCTGACCTCGACCACGCTGACCCCCGCGGTGCTGGCCACCTTCGGAAGGGCCGCCGCCAAGCGCTCGTCGTGGCTGCACTTCTCCCGGCGACCCGATACGACGCAGTCGCGGTTCTGGACCCGCTGGGTCGGGTGGGTGATGCGCAGGCCCTGGCTGTCCGCGGTGGCGGCGGCGGCCTTGCTGCTGATCCTCGCGGCGCCGGCGTTCGCCATGACTGCTCGGCAACAGCCTGCAACGCCAGTTCGAGCCCACCCACGAGATCCGGGGCGGCGTCAATGCCGCCGCCCAGGCGCTCGGACCCGGCGCGCTCGGGCCGGTGCGGGTGCTGGTGACGTTTCCGACGCTGACCGCCAACGAGACGCAGAACGCCGCCGCACTCGAGGCCGTGCGGCAGGAGATCACGCAGGGTCCCTACGTGATCGCGGTGTCGCCGCCGGTGTTCAGCGACGACAACCACAGCGCGCTGTTGTCGGCGGTGCTGTCGGTGGATCCCGAGGACATGGGCGCGCGCCACACGATCGACTGGATGCGCGAGCATCTGCCGGGGACGCCCGGTCAGGGTGTGAACGTCGACGTCGGCGGGCCCACCGCGCTGATCAAGGACTTCGACGACCGGGTGGCCGCCACCCAGCCGCGGTGTTCGCCTTCGTCTCGCTGATCGCGTTCGTGATGCTGCTGATCTCGATCAGGTCGGTGTTCCTTGCCCTCAAGGGCGTGCTGATGACGGTGCTGTCGGTGGCGGCGGCGTACGGCAGCCTGGTCGCGGTGTTCCAGTGGGGCTGGCTCGAGGCCCTTGGCTTCGGGAAGATCCCGTCGCTGGACAGCACCGTCCCGCCGCTGGTGCTTGCGATGACGTTCGGGTTGTCGATGGACTACGAGATCTTCTTGCTGACCCGCATCCGCGAGCGGTTCCTGCAAACCAACAACACCCGCGACGCCGTCGCCTACGGCGTCAGCACCAGCGCGCGCACCATCACCAGTGCGGCGCTGATCATGATCGCGGTGTTCATCGGGTTCGCGTTCGCGGGCATGCCGCTGGTCGCCCAGATCGGCGTGGCGTGCGCGGTGGCCATCGCCGTGGACGCCACCGTGGTGCGCCTGGTGCTGGTGCCCGCGCTGATGGCGATGTTCGCGCAGTGGAACTGGTGGCTGCCGCGCTGGCTGGACCGGATCCTGCCGTCGGTGGACTTCGAGAAGCCACTGCCGAAGGTCGACATCGGCGACCTCGTCATCATCCCCGACGACATCTCCACCCTCGGCCCGTCGGGTTCCGACATCCGGACGGTGGTCAAGTCGGCGGCCAAGCTCAAGAACCTCGCTCCGCAGACCATCATCGTGGCCGACCCGCTGGCGTTCAGCGGCTGCGGGCCCACCGGCAGGCGCTCGACGCCCTGTCAAGGTGGCGGCGACGGGCCGCTGCCGGGACTTCGGACGTCGGGCCGGTTCCACCGGACCAACGGCACACCGCAACGGCGCAGGCGTCACCAAGGCGATTCCACGCCGGGCCGTGCACCCCGTGACCATGTGGCGCGGTCGGCTGTCGGTGGCGCTCGACGCGCTGGCCATGGCCGCCGAGGACGGCAGCGAGCCGGTGGTGGAACGGCGCAGCCCGATGGAGACCACCAACGTCCAGCTGCCGACCGGGGACAGGCTGCAGATCCCCACCGGCGCCGAGACGCTGCGGCTGAAGAGCTACCTGATCATGTGCCGCAACAGCGCCAGGGACTTCGCCGAGTTCGCCGATCTCGTCGACTCCATGGAGACTCAAACGGCGGCTGTGGTGCTTGCCGGGATGGACCGGTACTACTCTGGTCAGCACCCGAGAAGCCAGTGGGTCGCCACACAACTGGTGCGCAGGCTGGCCGACCCGCATCCCTCGGACGTGGACGACGATTGGACGTCGGACCCGGCCGCGGAGGCTGATTGGGCGCAGGTCAGGCAGCGTTGCCTGTCTGTAGCAGTAGCGATGCTGGAGGAGGCGAGGTGACGTTGGCCGCCGACGCGCGTCGCGATCCCGGCGCCGGCCGCCCGGCGGCCACCGCGGCCGCCGCCGCGCCGCCGTCCGCAGGTCGACAGCCGGCCGGTCGAGTTCTGGCCGACGTCGTCGATCCGGGCCGCCCTCGACACCGACGACCTCACGGTCTGGCAACGCATCGTCGTCGCGATCAAACGCGACCCGTACGGCCGCACCGCCCGCCAGGTCGAAGAGGTGCTGGAGACCGCGCAGCCGTACGGCGTTTCGAAGGCACTGGCCGAGGTGCTGATGCGCACCCGCGAGCACATGGAGGCCAACGAATGCGCCGAGGTGGCCCGCCACGTGCGGCTGCTGATCGACCGATCGGGACTGGGCCAACCGGAGTTCGCGTCGCGCATCGGCGTGCCGACCGACCAGTTCGCCGCATACCTCGACGGTCGCACCAGCCCGTCGGCATCGCTGATGATCCGCATGCGCCGGCTGTCCGACCGGTTCGCCAAGATGCGCAGCGAGCGCTCCGACCGGTCCGAGCTGACCCTCGCCGCCGTGTCCCCCACCTTCGTTCTGATCCCCGGGGCAGGCGGCAGCGCGTGGTACTGGCATTGCGTCACACCGCTGCTGTCGGCGGCGGGCGCGGACGTCATCGCCGTCGATCTGCCCGCGGCCGACGACTCCGCGGACCTGTCCACCTACGCCGACATCGTGTGTGCGGCTGCCGCCGGCCTCGACGGACCCTGGTGCTGGTCGCACAGTCGATGGGCGCGTTCACGGCGCCGGTGGTCGCCGGGCGGCCTGCCGAAACCCCGTTGACTGATCGTGCTGGTCAACCCGATGGTGCCGAAGGCGGGCGAGACGCCGGGACAGTGGTGGGAGGCCACCGGCCAGCATGACGCGATGGCCGAGAACTTCCGTCGAATGGGGTTGCCCGACAAGGATTTCGATCGATCGAAGACTTCTTCCACGACGTGCCCGCGCAGGTTCGCGAGGAGGCCTTCAGCCAACCGGAGCCCGGGCAGTCCGACACGCCGATGGGCGAGGTGTGGCCGGCAGCGGTTGGCCGGACGTGCCCACCCGGGTGGTGGCGGGCAGCGACGACCGGCTCTTTCCGCTGGAGTTCCAGCGCCGGGTGGTCCGTGACCGGCTGGGACTGGACGTCGACGTGCTGCCAGGCGGGCACCTGATGGCGCTGAGCCGGCCGCGCGAGCTGGCCGAGAAGATTCTGTCGTATCTGCCGTCGTGAAATCGGGACGAGCCCAACCCTGGGGTTGTCCGCCTCGAGCACCTAGGCTGCACATCCGTGACTGACCGAACCTATGGACTGGCCACCCGCGCGATCCATGCCGGCCAGCGTCCCGACGCAGGCACGGGTGCGCGCGTCGTCCCGATCTACCAGAACGCGAGCTTCGTGTTCACCGACACCGACGACGCGGCCAACCTCTTCGCACTCAGAAGTACGGCAACGTCTACAGCCGCATCGCCAACCCGACCGTCGCCGCCTTCGAGGAGTGCATCGCCAGCCTCGAGGGCGGCCTCGGTGCGGTGGCCACGGCGAGCGGGTTGTCGGCCCAGTTCGCCGTCTTCGCGGCGCTGACCGGCGCCGGTGACCACATCGTGGCGGCGGGCGGCCTGTACGGCGGCACGGTGACCCAGTTGGACGTGTCGCTGCGGCGGTTCGGCGTCGACACCACCTTCGTCCCGGCACCGACCCGGCCGACTACGCCGCTGCGATCACCGACCGGACCCGGCTGGTGTACGCCGAGGTGATCGCCAACCCGTCCGGCGAGATCGCCGACCTCGCCGGGCTCGCGACGGTCGCCCACGACGCAGGCGTGCCGCTGGTGGTGGACGCCACCGTGGCGACGCCGGTGTTGTGCAGGCCGATCGAGCACGGCGCCGACATCGTGGTGCACTCGGCGACCAAGTTCATCGGCGGCCACGGCACGACGTTGGGCGGTGTCGTGGTCGATTCGGGCCGATTCGACTGGGGCGCAGGGAAATTCCCTCAACTCACCGAGCCCGTCGCGTCCTACGGCGGGCTGAGCTGGTGGGGCAACTTCGGCGAGTTCGGCTTCCTGACCAAGCTGCGCAGCGAGCAGCTGCGCGACCTGGGCGCGAGCCTGGCGCCACAGTCGCGCGTTCCAGCTGCTGCAGGGAGTGCAGACACTGCCACAGCGGATGGCCGCGCACGTGGTGAACGCCCGCCGGGTGGCCCAGTGGTTGGAGGCCGACCCTCGGGTCGAGTACGTGCGCTGGGCCGGGCTTCCCTCGCACCCTCATCACGACCGGGCAGCCCGGTACCTTCCCGACGGACCGGGGGCGGTCTTCGCGTTCGGCGTCAGCGGTGGCAGGGTCGCCGGAGAGCGATTCATCAACGCCGTCCAACTCGCCAGCCATCTGGCCAACATCGGTGACGTCCGCACGCTCGTCATCCATCCGGCCAGCACCACTCACCGCCAGCTCACCGACGAGCAGCTGAGCGCGGGCGGTGTCGGCCCCGAGCTCATCAGGATCAGCGTCGGCATCGAGGACGTCGACGACATCCTCTGGGACCTCGATCAGGCGCTGACTGCAGTTACGGCTGCGCTGCCACCGAAGCCAGAATGTCTGAGCCACGCACCTGGACCGGCCCCGACGCGTTGGCGCGGCAGCGGATCCTGCGCGAGCCACGCACGGTGGCCATCGTCGGCGCCTCGGCGAACCCTTCGCGGGCAAGCTATTTCGTGTGGACGTACCTGAAATCATCGAGTGAGTACGAGGTGTACCTGGTCAATCCGACCATCACCGAGGTCGATGGCACGCCGGTCTACCCCACTCTGGCCGAACTGCCCGTTGTGCCCGATCTGGTCGACGTGTTCCGCCGCTACGACGACCTGCCGTCGGTGCTCGACGACACGATCGCGGTGGGGGCGAAGACCATCTGGCTGCAGTTGGGGTTGTGGCACGAACAGGTGGCCGGCGACGCCGAGGCGGCGGGGCTCCAGGTGGTGATGGACCGGTGCCTGAAGATCGAACACGCCCGGTTCAACGGCGGCCTTCACCTCGCCGGGTTCAACACCGGCGTGATCGACTCGCGACGGCCTCGCTAGGTAGCGGGCTGCCCACCGGCCTAGTCTTCGTCGACCGTTCCCTCAACGTCGATCGAGCGCGGACGCACTTCCCGTATGCCCGAAGCCGTCGCCCTTCCATAACAGGGGCTCGCGTGTGTCGAGTGCGAGCGCGTACGCGAGGCAATCGCCGAAGTTCAATCCGGCCCGGTGCCCGCGGCCCTGCCGAAGTCCGCGCAGGCCTGACGGGCCAGCCCGAAACGTTCAGCAACCCGGTGTTCCTGCGGATGGCCCGGTGGCGCTGGTAAGAACCACTTAGTTGGTTGTTGTGTGGTGGTTGGGGTTGGGGTTGGAAGGGTTGGTACCACCACCAGTCGGCGCGCTCCCCGGTGGGTCCGGGGCAGGGTGCGACCGCGGGTGGGGGTCGGGTCGGTGGGCGGGCCAGCGATGCCGGGCTCAGTGCTCGGCCGGCGCTGTCGCTAACCGAGAGATCCTCAGCGGGTCCGGTGATGGTGATGACGCCCCGATGGTGCAGCCGATGATGATAGGGGCACAGCAGCACCAGGTTGTCCAGCTCGGTGGCGCCGCCGTCCTCCCAGTGCCGGATGTGGTGGGCGTGCAGACCCCGGGTGGCGCCACACCCGGGCACCGCGCAGGTCGGATGGCGGTACTCCAGGGCACGGCGCAACCGGCGGCTGATCAGCCGGGTCGCCCGCCCCGCCCCGATCGGCTGCCCGGCGCGTTCCAACCACGCCTCACACGTGGCATCACAAGTCAGGTAGCGCCGATCAGCGTCAGACAGCAGCGGCCCCAGATGCAGCGCGCGCGACCTTGTCCTGGACATCCACATGCACCACCACCGTGGTGTGCTGCCCATGCGGCCGGGCAGCCACCTCGGCGTCCCAGCCGGCCTCGACCAGGCGCAGGAACGCGTCACCGGTGTTCGGCAGCGGCGGACGCTGCCCCGCCTGGTCGGCGCCGGTGTCGTGATCGCGTTTCCACTCGGCGATCAGCGCATCACGATGAGACGCCAAGGCCGCGTCGAACTTGGCCGCCTCCAGATGCGGCAGGGTGATCCGCTAATGGGTGTACTTCTCGTCGGCGGTCTTGGTGATCGAGGCCCCCGGCTCGGGATCGCGGATCGGTCCGGGTCGGCGATCGGGTTCGGGTTCGGGTCGCGGTTCCAACTTGACCGCGGTACGCAACTGGTAGACCGTGGCGCAGGAGGCCAACTCCGCATAATGCTCATCAGATCCATCAGCCGCGCCGCCCGGCGATCACCCCGACCTGATCCAACGACAGCCGACCCTCCCGCATGCCTTGAGCGCACCGGGGAAACACCGCCAACCGGTGGGCGACGGTGGCGATCGTGGGGGCGTTTCCCGAGGACGCACCCAGCTTCCAGGCCACCAACGCCGCCACCGACCGCGCGCCGGTGGCACCGCACAACTCGTCACGATCCAACTCCGCGACGATCTCCACGATGCGCCCATCAATCGCATTGCGCTGACCCGCCAACTCCGACAACTCCCCGAACAACACCTCAACACGCTCATCAGCCCGCACCACCGGAGCGTCAGACGAAGCGGTCGAAGACATGACCCCATCCTCGCACCCGGGTACGACAAATTTGGGCCGCCCGATCCGCCGCTGACTAGCGCGCGTTGATCGGCGTCACGTCGACCACAAGCCACTTCCCGCTGTCCTTGGTCAGGGTGATCCGCAATGCCAGCACCGCGACGTCGGCCGGTTTGCCTGGCGCGTTCTGGGTGCCTCGCATGACCACGGCCACGCTGGCCGCGGCAGGCCCGATGGCTTCGACGCCTGCGGAGATGGTGCTGGCCTGCCCAGAGATGTCCTTACTCCCCAGTTCCTTTGCCACTGAAGCGAACTCGTTGCGGTAGGCGTCGGCGCGTTCGGGGGTCATCAGGCCGGTGGCCCGGTCGATCGACGCATTCGGATCCTGAGGGGTGAAGGTCGCAGACGCCTCCGCCACGCTGCTGGCGATGCCGACGACCTCCGCCATGTCGTCGTGCATGGTGCGGTCCGGCACCGTCCAGCGGGTGTAGCCGACCGCGACGGCCGCCACCAACGCCACCGCGGCAAGGCCGACGACCGCCAGCCGGAGGCCGGGTCCTTCGTCGTCGGTGCCGACGGTGACGCCGTCGCGGCGGTAGAGCACGAAGTCGACGATCACGGCCTGCACGATCAGCAGGCACAGCACCGAGCAGACCGCGACCCACCACACCGGCCACGCCAGCGCGAGGCCGATGTACACCAGGCCCGCGAGCGCAGCCAGTGGCGCGAGCGCGTCGAAGGCGATGGCGCGCAGCCGGTTCCTCATCGGATGGTCTCCAGGCGCGAGATCAGCAGCTTGCCGTCGACTTCGGATACGCCGAGCCGCAAGTTCCACCGCACCGGTTGCTGCTGGGCCCCGCTCGCGTTCTGACTGACCGACGTCGCGACCACCAGCACGGTGTCGGTGCGCGATGCCACGGTCGACAGCTCAGGCTGCGGCGCAGGCGCGCCGGACGGGCCCGGCAACTGATGGTGCAGCGATTCGATCGAAACCGAGTCGACCTGGCCCGCGGTCTTGCTCTTCAGCTTCAGCACCAGCTGCTTGAACGGCTCGACCGTGGTCTCGAAGTCGGCGTTGAGCTGGCCGACGGTGCCGTCGTGCAACGTCCGCAGACTGGCGTCGACGGTGTCGGCGTTCATGTTGATCAGCACGCTGGTCCAGTCCGCGGCCGCCTGCAGCACGCTGGTCTGATACGCCTGCTCGCCGTTCTCGTTGCGGTGGCCCGACCAGATCATCAGACCCAGCACGACGGCTGCCACCGACACCAGTCCCAGCACCGCCGAGCCGATGCCGTAGCCGGTGAAGACACCTCCCCCGTGATCGGTGCGCTCCTTGCTGGGCTCGTCGGGCATGGCCGTGAGGGTACCTGGCGCAAATATGGCCGCCCGCGCGTCTGGAACACTGGTGGAGTGACGCTTGAAGCCATCAACTCGGGTATCGACCTGCGCTACGTCGACGACGCTGCCCGCCCTCAGGACGATCTGTTCGGCCACGTCAACGGTCGCTGGCTGGACGACTACGAGATCCCCGCCGACCGGGCCACCGACGGCGCGTTCCGCTTGCTCGCCGACCGCGCCGAGGAACAGGTCCGCGACCTGATCACCGAAGCCGCGGCGACGGACTCCCCCGGAGGGTCCGACCAGCAGCGCATCGGTGATCTCTACGCCAGCTTCATGGACACCGACGCCGTTGCCACGATCGGCGTGCAGCCGCTTCTCGACGAACTCGCGACCGTCGACGCCGCACCGACGGCGGACGCGCTGGCCGTCGTGCTTGGTGGGCTGCAGCGCACCGGCGTCGGCGGCGGCACCGGCGTGTACGTCGACACCGACTCCAAGAACTCCACCCGCTACCTTCTGCACCTGTCGCAGTCCGGCCTCGGCCTGCCCGACGAGTCGTACTACCGGGACCCGCAGCACGCCGAGATCCTGGCCGCCTACCCCGGCCACATCGCGCGCATGTTCGCGCTGGTGCTCGGTGGGGACGCGGAATCGCACGCCGACGACGCCGCACGCATCGTCGCGCTCGAGACCGAGCTGGCCGCCGCGCACTGGGACGTTGTCAAGCGCCGCGACGCCGACCTGACCTACAACCTGCGCACGTTCACCGACCTGCCCGTCGAGGCCCCGGGATTCGACTGGACGAACTGGGTCAGCGCGATCGGCACCACCCCCGAAGCTGCTTCCGAGGTCGTGGTCCGTCAGCCCGACGTGCTCACGGCGTTCGCCGCGCTGTGGTCGGGCCGGGACCTCGAGGACTGGAAGCGGTGGCTGCGGTGGCGGCTGATCAGCTCACGCGCCTCGTTGCTCACCGACGAGCTGATCGCCGAGAACTTCGACTTCTACGGCCGCACGCTGAGTGGCACCGAGGAGATCCGCGAGCGGTGGAAGCGCGGCGTCGGCCTGGTGGAGAGCCTGATGGGCGACACCGTCGGAAAGCTGTACGTGGAGCGGCACTTTCCACCGGGCGCGAAGGCCAGGATGGACGAGCTGGTGGCGAACCTGCGCGAGGCCTACCGGGTCAGCATCAACGACCTGGAGTGGATGACACCGGAGACGCGCGCGCGTGCGCTGGCCAAGCTGGACAAGTTCACCCCGAAGATCGGCTACCCGGTGAAGTGGCGGGACTATTCGGCGCTGGTGATCGACCGCGACGACCTGTACGGGAACGCCCTGCGGGGTCATGTGGTCGAGACCGACCGCGAGCTGGCGAAGTTGGGTGGACCGGTGGACCGCGACGAGTGGTTCATGACGCCGCAGACCGTGAACGCCTACTACAACCCCGGCATGAACGAGATCGTCTTTCCCGCAGCAATTCTCCAGCCGCCGTTCTTCGACGCGGAGGCCGATGATGCCGCGAACTACGGTGGAATCGGCGCGGTGATCGGGCACGAGATCGGGCACGGTTTCGACGACCAGGGTGCCAAGTACGACGGCGACGGCAACCTGGTGGACTGGTGGACGGACAGCGACCGCACCGAATTCGGTTCTAGGACAGATGCATTGATCGCTCAGTACGAAGAATTCGTACCCCGTCAGCTCGACGGACAACACGGCGCGCATGTCAATGGCGCGTTCACCGTCGGCGAGAACATCGGCGACCTCGGCGGCCTTTCGATTGCCCTGTTGGCCTACCAGCTGTCGCTCGACGGCAAGGAGGCTCCGGTGATCGACGGGCTCACCGGTGTGCAGCGCGTGTTCTTCGGATGGGCACAGGTGTGGCGCACCAAGTCCCGCGACGCCGAGGCGATCCGGCGGTTGGCAATCGACCCGCACTCACCGCCGGAGTTCCGGTGTAACGGCGTGATCCGCAACATCGACGCGTACTACGACGCATTCGAGGTCAGCGAGTCCGACGGACTGTACCTGGAGCCCCAGCGCCGGGTGCGGATCTGGAACTAGCGCGCGGGTGAGCCACGTACGCGGCCGCGTGTGGCGGGCGGGCAAGCCGCAGGAAGACTTCGAGTTCGCTTCCATCTCCGACTATCTCGTCGAGAAGGACACGCTGGTGTGGGCCGACGTCTACGACCCCGACCATGCCTCGCTCACCGACCTGGCCCAGGAGCTCGGCCTGAACCACTGGGCGGTGGAGGACGCGGTCGCCGACGCCGAACGCACCAAGGCCACGGTCTACAAGACCCACACGTTCTTCACCGTGTACGCGGTCTCAGCGACGGATTCGACTGATGACACCCAATCCACACTGTCGCTGCACCGTATCTCGGCGTTCGTCCTGCCGCAGGGTCTGATCACCGTGCGGCTGTCGCCATGGTTCGACATCGACGCCGCCTCACAGCGTTTCGACGAACTCGGCGGCCAGGAGCACGGCGTCGGCTCGCTGGTACACGGCCTTCTCGACGTCGTGGTCGACGGCCACTTCACCGCGGTGCAGTGCCTCGACGACGCCGTTGAATCGATCGAGGACGACTTGTTCGCCGATGCCAGCCCGCAGTCGGGGCTGCAGCGGCGCACCTTCCGCCTGCGCAAGGATCTGGTGGAGCTGCGCCGGGTGGTGCTCCCGATGCGGGAGGTGGTCAGCGCAATCCAGCACCGCCGTCTGGACGCCAAGACGGCGCCGGAACTCGACCCCCTCTATGCCGACCTGTACGACCACGTGCTACGGGCCTCGGAGTGGACCGAGTCGTTACGTGACATGGTGTCAACGGTTTTCGAGACCAACCTGAGCCTTCAGGACGCGCGGCTGAACACCGTGATGAAGAAACTGACCGGATGGGCGGCCATCATCGCGGTGCCAACGGCGATCACCGGCTTCTACGGCCAGAACGTGAACTACCCCGGCCTCCAAACCGTCTCCGGCTTCGTCACGAGCAGCGCGCTGATCGTGGTGCTGGTCGCCCTGCTCTACGTCAGCTTCAAACGGCGCGACTGGCTGTAGGGCTCAGACCTGCCAGTCCTGGGCGCCGTCGGGCTGGTTGTAGGTGCCGACGGAGTTCTTCACCACGACCGGGTCGCCGCTGCCGAAGTTGTCGTAGAACCACTGGGCGTTGGCCGCGCTGAGGTTGATGCAACCGTGGCTGACGTTGCGCTTGCCCTGATCGGCGACCGACCACGGGGCGCTGTGCACGAAGTTTCCGCTGTTGTCGATCCGCACCGCGTTCTGCACGGTCAGCTTGTAACCCTGCGCCGACGTGCTGGGCACGCCGTAGGTCGCGGAGTCCATCACGATGCTCGGGAACTTCTCCAGCACGTAGTAGGTGCCGTTGGGGGTGTCGTGGCCAGTCTTGCCCATCGACACCGGGAACGTCTTCTCCACCGTGCCGTTGCGGACGACGGTCATCTGGTGCGTGGTGTTGTCGACGGTGGCGACCAGCGACTCTCCGGTGCGGAAGCTGGACTTGGTGCCGCCGGCATCGATGTTCACGATGGTGTTCGCGGGCCAGAAGTTGATCGGGCGCCACCGCAGTTGGCTGTCGTTGGCCCAGTAGAACTTGCCGGGCACCGGCGGGACCGACGAGATGTGCACGGCTGCCTGCGCCAGCTGCCGGTTGGCGATGGGCCGCGCGAAGTTGATGTAGATCGGCTTGGCCACGCCCACCATCGACCCGTTGAGCGGGTTGAAGGTCGGCGGCGCGAAGACCGGTGGCCCGGTGTAGGGCGTTGGGTCCTGGCCGGCGGGCGTGCCCTCCGGGATGACCGTGGGCTGCGGGACGGCGGGATTGACCGCAAGCGGATCGACGGGTAGCGGAGCGAGCGGATCGACCGGCGCCGGGGGCGCGAGCGGATCGATCGGTGGCGGCGGCGGGGGGACGAACCCGAATGGCGCAGGAGGGGGCGGTACTTCCTCCGGCGGAGGCGGCAGCAACGGCTGCTCCACCGGTGGCGCATCGATGGCGGCGGGGTCGGGATTGACCTCGGGATCTGCCCAGGCAGAGGGGCTGTTCAGGGCCATCCCGGCGACCAGTCCGGCCGCGAAGATTGCGGTGACCAGTCTCTTCATCGTGCGCTGCGGCATACGCCACCTCCCATACAGAGCTTCGTCCAGTGTGGCACAGCGCAACGCCCGACCTAGGCCGAAGACGCTCGGCGGCACCCCACCACCGTGCCGGGAAACGGCACTGAGCTGCTGTGTTGATCGCCTGGGATCGGCCGAGTGTTACTTGCACCCCAGCCGGAGGGAACGGCGCACCCGATTTCGGCGTTGAACGCACCGGATGTCCGCTGACTGAGAGGAAATACCGTGGTCGCCATACCCGAGGGGTACGAGGATCTGCTGGAGCGCCCGCTGTACGGCCACCTGGCGACCACCCGGCCGGACGGCACCGTCCAGGTCAATCCGATGTGGTTCGACTGGGACGGTGAGCTACTTCGGTTCACGCACACCACCAAGCGGCAGAAGTACCGCAACGTCACAGCACATCCACAGGTGGCGATGTCCATCGTCGACCCGGACAACCCGCTCAAGTACCTCGAGGTGCGCGGCGACGTCGAGGACATCCTGCCCGACCCGGAGGGCGACTACTACATGCATCTCAACGACCGCTACAGCGGTCCCCTGACCCAGCCGCCGCCCGATCACCCCGACCGGGTGGTGTTCGTGGTGCGGCCGACGTCGTTCAGCAAGCAGTAGGGGTCAGGACCGCACCAGCCTGGCGATGGCCGCCGAAGCCTCGGCGAGCTTCTTGTCCGCCTCGTCGCCACCCTCGGCGACGGCGTGGGTGACGCAGTGGCCGAGGTGTTCCTCGAGGAGGCCGAGCGCAACGGACTGCAGCGCGCTGTTGACGGCGCTGATCTGGGTGAGGACGTCGATGCAGTACTTGTCCTCTTCGATCATCTTCGCGATGCCCCGGACCTGGCCCTCGATGCGGCGCAAACGCTTGGCGTAGTTGTCCTTGTTGGACGAATACCCGTGTGCTGCAGTCATGTCAGCCTCCCAGCATCTTCTTCATCTGGCCGATCTCGCCCTGTTGCGTGGTGACGATCTCCTGTGCCAACTTCTTCGCGTCGGCGTTTGCGCCGCCGGCGATCTCGGTGTTGGCCATCCCGATGGCTCCTTCGTGATGGCCGATCATCGACTGCAACCACAACGCGTCGAACTCGGCGCCCTTCAGCGACTGCAGCCTGCTCATCGTGCCGTCATCGACCATGCCGGGCATCTGCATCCCATCCATTCCGCTGTGGCCTTCTGGCTCTGAGCCAATCCCCGAGTCGCCCTGCTCCTGCCCGCCGGTCCCCGGGGCGCCGCCCTTCCACTGCACCAGGAACCCCTTCATGGTCTCGATCTCGGGACCCTGTTCGGCCGAGATGTCGGCGGCGAGCTTGATCACCGCCGGATCCGTCGACCGGTCGGGCACCAGCGCCGACATGTGAACGGCCTGCTCGTGGTGCGGAATCATGTCGGTGACGAACGCGACGTCGGCGTCGTTGAACGCGGCAGGCTGCTGGCCGTTGGCGGTGCTGGCAGCGCTGGACTCGCTGCCATGTTGATCGGTGTGGCCGTCCGACGCCGGGCTGGCACACGACGACGACAGCAGGACGGTGGCAGCGGCGGCCAGCGACGGCGATGAACGACTTCACGACATCCACCGTACCGGATACCCCACCGGGGTATCCAAATTGGTTTGGTCGGCTAGCAGCGCGAAGGCATAATGACCTCTATGTCTTCTGCGCCCTCAGGACACTCCCCCGACGACCGATGCCCGCCACGCTCATCGGCCCCCGACGTCAAACCCCGCAGCCGCGACGTCACCGACGGCCTCGAGAAGACCGCCGCCCGCGGGATGCTGCGGGCCGTGGGCATGGGCGACGACGACTGGGTCAAGTCGCAGATCGGCGTCGCGTCGTCGTGGAACGAGATCACCCCATGCAACCTGTCCCTGGATCGACTGGCCAAGGCAGTCAAGGAGGGCGTGCACGCCGCGGGCGGATTCCCGATGGAGTTCGGCACCATCTCGGTGTCCGACGGCATCTCGATGGGCCACGAGGGCATGCACTTCTCGCTGGTCTCCCGTGAGGTGATCGCCGACAGCGTCGAGACGGTGATGATGGCCGAGCGCCTCGACGGTTCGGTCCTGCTGGCCGGCTGCGACAAGTCGCTGCCCGGCATGCTGATGGCCGCCGCCCGACTCGATCTGGCCAGCGTGTTCCTCTACGCCGGGTCGATCATGCCCGGCAAGGCCAAGCTGACCGACGGCTCGGAACGCGACGTCACGATCATCGACGCCTTCGAGGCCGTCGGCGCATGCGCGCGAGGGCTGATGTCGCGCGAGGACGTCGACATCATCGAGCGCGCCATCTGTCCCGGCGAGGGCGCCTGCGGCGGCATGTACACCGCGAACACCATGGCCAGCGCCGCCGAGGCGATCGGCATGTCGCTGCCCGGCAGCGCCGCACCGCCCGCCAGCGACCGCCGCCGGGACGGTTTCGCCAAGGCGAGCGGCGAGGCCGTCGTCGAACTGCTCAAGCGCGGCATCACCGCGCGCGACATCATGACCAAGGAGGCGTTCGAGAACGCCATCGCGGTGGTGATGGCGTTCGGCGGCTCCACCAACGCGGTGCTGCACCTGCTCGCGATCGCACACGAGGCCGACGTGAAGCTGACCCTCGACGACTTCATCCGGGTCGGGGCCAAGGTGCCGCACCTGGCCGACGTCAAGCCGTTCGGCAAGCACGTGATGTTCGACGTCGACCACATCGGCGGCGTGCCCGTCATCATGAAGGCCCTGCTGGATGCGGGGCTCATGCACGGCGACTGCCTGACCGTCACCGGCAAGACCATGGCCGAGAACCTCGCGCACATCGCGCCGCCGGATCCCGACGGCAAGGTGTTGCGCGCGCTCGGCAATCCGATCCACCCCACCGGCGGCATCACGATCCTGCACGGCTCGCTGGCCCCGGAGGGCGCGGTGGTCAAGTCGGCAGGATTCGACTCCGACGTGTTCGAAGGCACCGCAAGGGTTTTCGACGGCGAGCGTGCCGCGATGGACGCGCTGGAGGACGGCACCATCGTCGCGGGCGACGTCGTCGTCATCCGCTACGAAGGCCCCAAGGGCGGCCCGGGAATGCGCGAGATGCTCGCCATCACCGGCGCCATCAAGGGGGCCGGGCTCGGCAAGGACGTGCTACTGATGACGGACGGCCGGTTCTCCGGCGGGACCACGGGTCTGTGCGTCGGCCACATCGCGCCCGAGGCCGTCGACGCGGGCCCCATCGCCTTCCTGCGCGACGGCGACCCGATCCGGTTGGACGTCGGCAAGGGCACCCTCGACGTCATGGTGGATGCCGACGAATTCGATTCGCGCAAGGCAGGATTCAGCCCGCCCGCACCGAAGTACACCACCGGGGTGCTGGCCAAGTACCGCAAGCTGGTCGGCTCGGCCGCCACCGGCGCAGTCTGCGGCTGACCCGACGATGAGCGTCGCATTCCTGCTGACGACGCTGATCGTCGTGGCGACCCCAGGCACCGGCGCGCTGTACACCGTCGCCACCGGGATCGCACACGGCGCGAAGGCCAGCGTGGTCGCCGCGGGGGGTTGCACGCTCGGCATCGTGCCGCACACGCTCGCGGCCGTCACCGGGCTGGCCGCGATCCTGCACAGCAGTGCGTTGGCGTTCCAGACGCTCAAGTACCTCGGTGTCGCCTACCTGCTGTACCTCGCCTGGCTGTCATGGCGGGACAAGTCCGATCTGGTCCCCGACGCCGGCCCGGCGCAGACGCCGAGTGCCCTGCGGTTGGTCGGCACGGCGGTTGCGGTGAACGTGCTCAACCCGAAGCTGACGCTCTTCTTCTTCGCGTTCCTGCCGCAGTTCGTCGACTCGGGGGCGTCGGGCGCGGTGCTCCAGATGCTTTGGCTGAGTGGCGATCTTCATGGTATCCACGTTCGTGGTGTTCGCCATCTACGGCGTCTTCGCCGCTGGCGTGCGGAGCCACGTCATCGCCAGGCCGCGGGTGGTGACCTGGATGCGGCGGACGTTCGCCGCGTCCTACGTCGCGCTCGCCGCACGGATGGCGGTAACGGCGCGTTGACTCCGGTCCGATCGCGCTAGACGACCGCGAGGTCTTCGATGCGCTTCAGCGCCAAGCGCGCAGACCGCCAGATATGCCGGCGCCCAGATCGGCACACCGAACGTCACGCGGCATCCGTCGCCGTCCGGCACCACGGAATGCCGGGTACCGGGCACGCCCGCGACGCGCCACGCCCATGCGCGGCCCGGTTCGAACTCGGTGACGACGAAGGGCAGCGAGATCCCGACCGGGATCCACACCCTGCCGCGCGAGCCGAGGGTGAGCTGGCCGCCGCCATCGAGTTCGGCGCGTTGCACCGACGGGCCCCACCGCGGCCACGCGTCGAGATCCGTCAGCACCCCCCACGCCGCCTCGGGCGGCGCTGCCATCCTGCGCGCCATGGTCAGCATCCGCTTGCGCAGTCCGAGTTCCATGCTCCCCGCTTGCCCGCAGGGGCCCACGCGCCAAACCCGCTGTCCGTCAAGGCGTGTACGGGCGCAGCAACTCGGCGGCCTCGGTCTGGTAGGCGTGCTCGGCCCATCCGAGCGGGGTCGTGCCGAACCGGCGGTCGGTGATCGACGGGTCTGCTCCTGCGTCGAGCAGCAGGCGGATCCGGTCCAGATCGCCCATCCCATGCCGCTTGGTGCAGCGCGGTGCTGCCCTCGGCGTCGAGCTCGTCGGGGTCGGTGGGCAGCGTCTGCTCGACCACCGTCACCCCCGACACGTCCACCCCGTGTCTGCCGAGCAGCGCCAGCCGGTCGGCGTAACCGTGTTCGGCCGCCCAGCCGATCTGGCGCGCCCACATCTGTTCCCGGGTTTCCATGGCCTCGCCGAGCCGCCGGTGCCACGGCCCCGGGTCGACGCGTCCCAGCCCATGGGCGAAGAGCAGTTCCAGGTGGTCGTCACCGGCTCGGAACATCCGGTTGTAGAGCGTCTGCTGGTCTTCCGGGTGAGCACCCCGTTCGAGCAGCAGGGCGGCCAGCGCCTGGTGGTACGGGTGCCGGGGCTGGCGCTTAGGTCCCTGCTCACCCTCCCCGAACACCCCGGTGAGCGCGGTGAACGGGGTGGACATCCCGCACCACAGGTAGCCGGCGTTCGGGTCGGCCCCCGCGTCGAGCAGAGCCGTTGCGGCGTCGAGCACCTCGTCCTGAGTCCGGCCGAGCGGCGCCCGCGAGTAAGTCAGGTACAGCAGCGGCACCCAGCCGAACGGCCCACCCGCACGCCGCGCGAGCGTCGGGTCTGCGGCCAGGTGCCGGCGTAGCGTCCCGGGATCGGAGGCTGCGGCCGCCGCCCACACGTGCCGGTCGACGAGCGACGGGTCGGCCGCGAGCAGGGCCGCCGCGGCCTCCCTGCGGGGCGGGGCGTCGGTGCCGTCGTAGTGCAGCACACTCAGCGTGCAGAACAGCTCGGCCGGATCCAGCGCGTCCTCGTCGACGGCGCTCGGATCGACGGTGAGCTCGGCAGCGACCTCCAGGTAGCGCACCAGTGCGGGCCAACCGGTGAATCCGTACCGCCGGGCCACGGTCAGCTGCGCGTCGTGCAGGGCGAAGCGGGTCGGGGCCGTCTCCACTGCGACGGAGTCCAATGCGGCGGCCAGCGCGAGCGACGGCTTCGGGTGGTACCGCGCGACGAGGGCGACGGCCTCGGCGTCCGCGGCGGTGATCCCGCGCTGCAAGCGACGCGCATCGACCTTGAGCCGGTCCAGTGACGGGTTGGTGGGCAGCGAGCCGGCCAAGACGGCCTCCTTCCGAGCCCGGCGTCCGCGAGGTCGGGCCGAGGAAAGAGGGCGTTCGGCACGAGCGAGGTGATGCTGGCAGGGGGGCTGAGCCCCTTCGAGCGGACGTCGGGCGGTCCTGCGCGCCCGGCCTCACGATAGGTCGGCCGTCAGCCCTGGGTCAACGGGTCCTCCCTGGTGCGTTACCTCACCAGGGCGACCGCGAAGCCATCCCAGCCCTTGGTTCCGACGGTCTGGATGGCGGCGGTGTCCAGTCGCGGATGGGTGCCCATCATCTCGAACATGTCCTGCACGGCGCGCGCCTGGCGATCGTCAGGCGCCGGGTCGAGGACGCGGCCGGAGCGGGCGATGTTGTCGATCACGATGAGCGCGCCTGGCGTCGCCAACTCGATCGCCCACCGCACGTACGCGACGTTGTTCTCCTTGTCGGCATCGACGAAGAACATGTCGAACCGTTCGCCACGTTCGGCGAGCATGGGCAGGCTGTCCAGTGCGGCACCGACGATGATTTCGACGCGGTCGCCGACGCCTGCCCGCGCCAGATTGGCCCGCGCCACCTCGGCGTGGCGGGCGTCGTACTCCAGCGTCACGACACGGCCGTCGGGCCCGGCTCCGCGGGCCAGGGCGATGGTGCTGTAGCCGGCGAGCGTACCGATCTCCAGCACCCGGGTGGCCTGTCGCAGTTCGGCGAGCAGCGACAAGAGTTTGGCGTGCTGCGGGGAGACCTCGATCCGCGGCATCCCGGCCTCGTCTGCGGACTGTCTGGTCTCGGCGAGCACGTCGTCCTCGGTGCGCAGGAGTCGGTTGAACATGGCGTCGACAGCCTGGGGATCGGGTTGAGTCATCGCATCCAGGTTAAACGGTGGCGGCTACCGCACCCCTTCCTTCGCGTAGACCACGCGCAGTACGTGTCCGACCTCGGCGCCCATCACGGCGTCGGCCAGCTCGCAGAACGCCGCGACGAAGCCTTGCCCGTGCGGCGGCTCGGCCCGGCACAGGTGGTGGGCGATCTCGTGCAGCACGACCAGTTCCCGGAGGGCCCACGTGGTGTGCCGGTCCGGGACCGCGACGGTGGCGAGGTCTCCGTCGTACTCGTAGTGGGCAGCGGTTGTTCCGCGGCGAGCACGCACGGTCAACGCCTCGGCGGCAGGCCATCGTCTGCGCACGGAGGGGAGGCCGAGCACGTCGTCGACGTAGCGCTGCACGGAATCGACCGAGGCAAACCGCGCCTCCGGCGGCAGGGTCAGGCTGGCGCCGAAGAACTCGATGGTGCCGGTGCCGTGCTCGTGTGCGCGGTCGAACAGCGTCCGCACGAATTGTTCTGCGGCGTAGACCTTTGCGCGTTGAGCGTCACGCTGCACGGCGTGCCGTCACCCGTCCAGTGCGCCGCGGGAACCGGCCAGTTCCGTGCTCGGACCGAGCCTGGCCCGCTTCCCGGCGCGGTCGCCCGCGCGCCTTGCCGCCGAGGAATAACCTGCCGAAGAGCTGTTGGCCCGCCACGTGCCCCGCGCCTGCGATGCCTCACGGTAGAACGACTTGAGCTCGATGTCCTTGTTGCGCAACGCAATAGCCGTACCCGGCTTTTGGACGCGGTCGTTGGTGGCCGCGGCCTTGGCCTCCTCGCGGGCATCGCTCAGCCGCTGACCCACCCTGGCGCCGAACGCCAACTGGAAGTTCAGCCGTGCCGTGATGGTGGGGGTGGGCCGGTGCTGGCCAGTGGCGATGTAGCCGTCGGAGGCCTTCACCATCTGCACCACCAGGCTTGCGTACAACGCGTGCGTGGCGTCGACGTCCTCTGCGAACCCGTAGGCATACACGAATGTCGAGTTCGACGCGACGTCGCACTTCACGTCGTTGGCTGCCCCGATCACCACGAAGAGCTGGACGTAGGTGCGCAGCCCCTTGGTGCCCGCCTCGCCAATGGTGATGGTGCGCTGCACCGGCACCTGCGCAGGGGTGCGGGTCGCGGCGTGCGCACGCGCCACCGCGAGGTCGATCGACGTGGTGGTGGCCAGGCGTTGCGCGGCGGCCATGAACGCCTCGGCTTCGTGGGCGTTGTCGGTGTTCTCGGCTTGGCGCAGCAGTGCGGCGATGCGCGCCAGCATCTTGTCATCGGTCATGGGATCAAGTTATGGAACCACTACGACTTTGCCCCTGGCGTGCCCGGTCTGCAGGTATCGGTGCGCCTCGGCCGCCTCGGTCAACGGAAAGACCTTGTCCACGGTCACTTCCAGCTTTCCCGACGCGGCCAGTTCGATGAGTTCGGGCCGGGCGGCGTCGCGGATGTCCTGACCGCCGTCGGCGCCGGTCAGCACAGTGATGCCCAGGTCACCCGCCCGAGCGAAACCGGCGATGGTGGCGATCCGCCCGCGGTCGGCGACCAGTTCGACCGAGGTATCGAGGGCTTCGTCGGTACCGACCAGGTCGAGCGCGGCGTCAACGGGGCCGATCGCCCGCACCCGGTCGGCCAGTCCTTCGCCGTAGGCGACGGGTTCGGCGCCGTATTTGCGCAGCTGATCGTGTCTGGCCGGGCTGGCCGTCGCGATCACCTTGGCTCCGCGCGCGACCGCGAGTTGCACGGCCATCAGCCCGACGCCACCGCTCGCGCCGTGGATCAGCACGGTGTCATCCCTCCCCACATCGGTATTCGTCAACAGGTGCCACGCGGTGCCGCCGACCAGCAGCAGCCCCGCGGCTGCGGGGAAGCTCAGCGCCTCGGGCTTGTGTCCCACGTCGGCGCCCTCGGCGATGACTTGATCGGCGTAACCGCCACTGCCGACGGTGACGATCACCTCGTCGCCGACTGTCAGTGCTCCGGTGTAGCCGGCCGCTCCTGGCGACACCGCGGCGACGACGCCCGCCGCCTCCAGCCCGATCGGCATGGGCAGCCGGGCCGGGTCCGCGCCCATCTCGCCGCTGTAGAGCTTGTAGTCGACCGGATTGGTACCTGCCGCGCGGACGTCGACCAGCACCTGACCTTCACCGAGTTCGGGAAGCTCGATGTCTTGCAGCGCAAGGACTTCGGGGCCGCCGTAGGCAGTAGCCACAACTGTTCTGGTCATTGCCGCAGTCTAGCCACTACTTGCCGACGAAACCGTCGAGCGCAGTGATCAGCTGGGGCGAGAGCGGGACCTTCTTGGCGTAGTTCGCGACGTTGTCCGTCGGATCGTCGCGCAGCACGTGGTTGACGCCCTTGAGCTCGACGACCGTCAGCGCGGTGTGGCCGAGCGCGCCGATCAGCGGTTTCTCCGCGGCGCAGTCGGCCTGGGCGTCGGAATCCGAACACGACAGCAGCACCGGGGTGCCTGGGGGCACCGTGGCGGCCACTGCCAGCGGGTCGATGGCGTCGGCCTCCACGACGGCCTTGACGTTGCCGGGGTTGAGGATGGCGCCGAGTCCCTCGGGGAGCTTCGCCGGTGCGGTTCCCGTGGTGCGGGCTTCGACGACGGCCGCGTTCCAGGTGGCGAGCACCTCGTCGCCCTGTTGACGCGTCTTCGCACCGGAGCTGACGGCGGACTCGACGTCCGCGCGCACCCGGCCGGTGATGATGTCGAGGTATCGGGCGGACAGCGGCGCAAAGAGGCCGAGCGCGTGGATCTTCGGGGCGCCGGGGCTGGTGTCGACCGCCAGCGCCATCGCGTGCACGGTGCCCTCCCCCAGCGCGTACGCCGAGATTTTGGACTTGTCGGTGCGGGGTTGTTGGGCGAGGAAGCGCACTGCCGCCTTGGCGCCCGACGTGTAGACGGCGCTGCCGACGTCGCCGGGGTGCAGCGCATAGGGGCCGAGCCCGGTCTTGCCGGTGCCCACCTTGTCGTAACGCAGGCTGGCGACGCCCTTGCCGGACAGGTACTCGGCCAACTGCCGCATGTTGCCGACCGGGCCGGCCACCGCGTTGTCGCCGTTGCGGTCGGTGTTGCCGCTCTCGGAGACGAGCAGCGCGGCCGGGCCGGGTGGGCCGTCGGCCAGATACCGGTAGGTGCCGTGGATGGTCAGGCCTGCCCCGAAACTGGGGTCGACGAACGTGACCTCGTCCTCGACCCAACCGTGCCGCGCTGCGGTCGTGGTCGGACTGGCGTTGGACATGGTGGCGCTGGGTGCCGTGCCTGCGGCGCCGCCCCCAGACGTGGACGAGCAGGCGGCGACGGACAACGCCGCGGCCAACGCCCAGACCAATTGACGGCCAAGGGTTCTCACAGCCTGACCTCGATCCACGACACCACGTCGTCGAGTACGACGGCGCGCTCCGGTTCGTTGAACACCTCGTGATACAGGTCCGGGATACACCTTGAGGTGCGCGTCGATGGGGCCGACTGATTCCAGGAGCCGGCGGCTGCCCTCGACCGGGACCAGCTCGTCCTGGCCGCCGTGCACGACGAGCAGTGGCGCCGTCAACGATGCAGCGCGCTGCGGCATCGTCTGGCCGACGCCGATCAACGCCTTCGCGATCCCGGCGGGAAGCTTGCCGTGGTGCACCAGTGGATCGGCCTCGTAGGCGGCGACCACCTCGGGGTCGCGTGAGATCGCGTCGGCGGGCAGGTTCTGCACCGGCAGCCCGGGCAGCAGGCTGCCGAGCACCTTGGCCACGGCGATCAGCACCGACGACACCGCATGCTGGGCGTACACCGCAGGGCCGGACAACACCATGGCGTCGTAGTCGTCGGGGTGCTCGACGCCGTACGCGAACACGATGCCACCGCCCATGCTGTGGCCGAGCACCACGCGCTTCAGCGCGGGATGCGCGTCGGTGGCGATGCCGACGAGCGGGCCGAAGTCGCCGGTGTACTCCGAGATGTTCCTCAGGTAGACCCGCTTGCCACCGGACCTGCCGTGCCCTCGGTGGTCGAGGGCATAGGTGATGAGGCCAGCTCTCGCCGAACCGCTGCGCGACGTGGTCGTAGCGGCGGGCGTGTTCGGCGTAACCGTGCGAAAGGATCACCACGCCGACCGGATCGGCCGCTGGGTCGATTCCCCGGTCGATGCGCTCCTGCCGTCCGGAGTCCACACGTCGTACACGATGCGAACTCCGCCGACACCGTCGAAGCTGCGTTCGGTGCGGGTTGTGGCCATCAGGGGAGACTATCGGGCGGGCCGGCGCGCGATCGCGGCCGTTTGTCACCCCCGCTGCGTAAGCTCGTCGGGGTGAGCGTCCTCGCGGAGATTCCCGACGCGTCCGACTCCAAAGACGCGTTCCTGGCCGATGCCCAACGCTACCGGCGCGAACTCCTCGCGCATTGCTACCGGATGACCGGCTCCCTGCACGACGCCGAGGACCTGGTCCAGGAGACCTATCTGCGGGCGTGGAAGTCCTTCGACGGCTTCCAGGGCAGGTCGTCGGTGCGCACCTGGCTGTACCGCATTGCCACGAACACCTGCCTCACCGCGCTCGACGGTCGGCAGCGCAGGCCGCTTCCGTCGGGCCTCGGCCAGCCCGCCTCCGATCCGCACGGCGAGATCACCGAGCACAACGAGGTGCCCTGGCTCGAGCCGATGCCGGACACGACACACGAGGATCCCTCCGATCCGTCGGTGATCGTCGGGTCGCGGGAGTCCGTCCGGCTGGCGTTCATCGCGGCACTGCAACACCTGTCACCCCGCCAGCGGGCGGTACTGGTGCTGCGCGACGTCCTGCAGTGGAAGGCCGCCGAGGTCGGGGACGCGATCGGTGCGTCCACCGCCGCCGTGAACAGCTTGCTGCAACGCGCCCGCGCGCAACTCGAGTCGGTCGATCCCAAGGAGGACGACGCCGTCACCGCGCCGGAGGACCCCGAGGCGCAGGATCTGCTCGACCGCTACATCGCCGCATTCGAGGCGTACGACATCGACAAGCTGGTCGAGCTGTTCACGGCCGAGGCCGTCTTCGAGATGCCACCGTTCGACGGCTGGTATCAGGGCCCGGAGAACATCGTCGCGCTCTCCAAGACTCATTGCCCCGCCGAGGGGGCTGGCGACATGCGCTTCGTGCGGATCACCGCCAACGGGCAGCCCGCCGCAGCGCTGTACATGCTCAACCGGGAGACCGGCGCGCACGAGGAGTTCCAGCTGCACGTGCTGGAGATCCGTCCCGGCGGGATATCGCACGTGGTGGCGTTTCACGCGAACGGACTCTTCGAGAAGTTCGGGCTGCCCACCTCGCTGTAGTCGAGTGGCCACCCATTGGCGCCCGATCGCCAAGAATTCGCTCGATGACTGGCCACTCGGCGCCGGAGTCCGGTTATCCCCTGGCTCGAGCGGCCACTCGAAGGTGAAGGGGTGTAGCGCGCCATAGCCGCAGCTGGAGCACATGGTTGGCAGGCTTTCTAGAACGTGTTCTATGATCGCCGCCATGAAGACCGAGGGTGCTCTGCTCTGGGAGCTCAACTCGCCGTTCAAGGTCGACGAGATCGATCTGGGTGATCCCGTCGCCGACGAGGTCCAGATCCGGATGCATGCCGCGGGCATGTGCCACTCCGACTACCACCTGACCACTGGCGCGACGCCCATCGGCCTGCCCGCACTCGGTGGGCACGAGGGCGCCGGAGTGGTGCGCGGTGGCATCGGCACGAGCGCCGTGCAGGGTGCAGTGATCTCGGGCGCCAAGACAGTCATCGCGATCGATCCGAACGAGTGGAAGCGCGATCAGGCCATCAAATTCGGGGCAACTTACGTCTACCCGTCGATGGCCGAGGCCATCGGTCCGATGATCGACGTCACCCACGGCCCGATGGCCGACAAGACCATCATCGCGGTGGGCGAAATGCGCGGCGAGTACGTCGAAGAGGCGATGACGTTGACCGCCAAGACCGGGACCTGCGTGGTGACGGGCATGGGATCGATCATGGACGTCGATGTCAAGCTCAACCTGTTCCTGTTCACGATGTTGCAGAAGACGTTGAAGGGCAACATCTTCGGTGGGGGCAGCTCGCACGTCGAGACGCCGAAGCTGGTCGCACTGTACAAGTCGGGCCTGCTGATGATCGACGAGATGGTGACCAACACCTACTCGCTGGACGACATCAACGACGGTTATCAGGACATGCTCGACGGGAAGAACATCCGTGGCGTGATCACGTTCGACGAGGCGGACTGGTAAGCCGCTTCCGCTCGTGCCGGGTGCGGCTATGGCTCGGCCCGGCGCTGGATCCGCTCCAGAACGCCGGCCGTCCAGCGCTCGACCACACGTAGGTCGGACGCGGAGACATCCTCGAACACCAGCGTGCGCACCAACTCGGCGTGACCGGGCGCGGCGGTTTGCAGTGCCGCCCGGCCATTGGTGGTGAGATCGACGGTGGCCGCCCGCCGGTCGTCGGTGGCGCCCCTGCGATCGATCAGACCACGCGTCCGCATCCGGCTCAGTTGGTGCGACAACCGGCTCTGCTCCCAGCCCAGCCGCTCGCCGAGCTCGGAAATCCGGCATCCCGGCCGTTCGTCGAGTGCGACGAGGACGTCGTAGTCCGGCAGCGACAGTCCACAATCGGCCTGCAATGCCCGGCTCATTGCCGACTGCAGCTGCGCGGTCATCGTCACATGGTTACGCCACACCCGCTGCTCATCCTCGGATAGCCACACGGAATACATGACACATCATCTATGTTGTCTTGTCCAGTGCCGGCCACCTAGGCTGGCCAAGACATCCGAGGAGTGATCGTCATGACCAGCACCGAAACCGTCGACGTCAGGCGCGCAACCGACCGCGCCGCCACGAAGATCTCGTGGCTGGACTCCAAGCACTCGTTCTCGTTCGGCTCGAACTACGACCCCACCAACACGCATCACGGGCTGCTGCTGGTCAACAACGACGACGTCGTCAAGCCGGGACAGGGCTTCGACACCCACCCGCACCGTGACATGGAGATCGTCACCTGGGTGCTGCGGGGGTCGCTGGTGCACCAGGATTCCACCGGCCACTCCGGCGTCATCTACCCCGGGCTGGCGCAGCGGATGTCCGCGGGAAGCGGGATCCTGCACTCGGAGAAGAACGACTCCTGGACGCTCACCGGCGACGAAACCCACGAAGAGCCAGTGCATTTCGTGCAGATGTGGGTGGTACCCGACGAGTCGGGCATCACTCCCGGCTACCAGCAACTGGAGATCGACGACGAATTGCTGCGGGGCGGGTTGGTGACCATCGCATCGGGCATGCCCGAGCACGCCGGCAACGCCGCCATCACGATCCGCAATCGCTTCGCCGCGCTGCGGGGTGCGCGGCTGCAACCGGGCGACAGCGTCGAACTGCCGCACGCACCCTATCTGCACCTGTTCGTTCCGCGCGGCGAGGTCACCCTCGAGGGAGCGGGCCCGCTGCCGAGGGCGACGCGGTCAGGTTCACCGCTTCGGGTGGCCAGCGCGTCACCGCGACGGCGGCATCCGAGATCCTGGTTTGGGAGATGCATGCAGGTATTGCTGCGGCGTAACCCCTTTCGTGCGACCGTGGCCATCGGCCTGGTCGGCGTCCTGCTTGCGGGATGTGCGTCGTCGTCTCCGGTCCCCGCGCCGGCGTCGACGACGCAACCGCCCGCCGAGGCAGGCCTGGAGGAGGTGACCGTCACGGTGCCCAACGACGACCTGTCGGCGCCACCGTTCGACGAGCCACGAAAGGCATTGGTGCCCAAGGGTTGGACGCTGTCGGTGTGGCACCGACTGCCGAAACCACGGCTCGCGGCGTGGGCTCCCGACGGCAACCTGCTGGTGTCGGTGCCAAGCACCGGCCAGGTCATTCGGCTCGCGCCCACGGGCGCGGGGCCCCTGGACAATCTGCTTCTCGACGGCCTGGACCAACCGCACGGACTCGCATTCGCCGGGACGACGCTCTACGTCGCCGAGAGCGATCAGGTCGACGCCTACGACTACGCGAACGAGACCGCAACCAACCGGCGCACCGTCGCGGCCGGCCTGCCGGATGCCCGCAGCCCCGATCTGGGTGGGGCATACGCTCACGCCCTGAAGAGCGTCGCGGTGGGACCCGATGGCGCCGTGTACTTCTCGATCGGCTCCACGGGCAACGTCACCGCCGACGACCGCAGCGCGAACCCACCGCGCGCCACCGTCATGCGGGTGCCGCCCGGCGGCGGTCCGGCGCAGCCGTTCGCCACCGGGGTGCGCAATGGCACCGGTTTGGCGATCGCCCCCGACGGTGCGGTGTGGACGGCGGTCAACAATCGGGACAACGCGTTGGTGCCCAATCAGGGCCCGTCCTACGGCCAGGTCGTGCCCGACCACGTCGACGAACATCCGCCGGAATCTGTCGCGAAGCTGACGCCCGGTCGCGAATTGGGTTGGCCGTATTGCAATCCCGATGGCGGACCGGCCAACCTGCCGTTGATTCGCGACGTGCAGACCAACGCCGACGGCAGCAAGCTCGACTGCGCCGCGTTGCCGCCGATCGAGCAGAGTCTGGGCGCACACTCCGCACCGCTTGGATTGAGCTTCGTCGACGGCACGCTCCCGAGCCGTATGCCCATGGCGCACTGATGGGCGTGCACGGGTCATGGAACCGCCAGCCGCCGCGCGCGCCCGAGGTGTCGTTCTTCCCGTGGCGCAACGGTGGACTCGGCGACCAGAAGACCCTCGTCGGCGGCTTTCAGAATGCCGACGGTTCGCGGTGGGGACGCCCGGTCGACGCACTGATGGGGCCGGACGGCGCGGTGTACATCACCGACGACTACGCCGACGCCATCTATCGGCTCGCCCCGCCTGGGCGAGTGATCGCGGTGACAGCTGGTTGAGCACCGTCGTCATCTGCTTCTCGGTGTCGTTGGCGACCTTCTCGAAGATGATCTTCATCGCGGGGCTCAACAGTTTGGCCGCACCCTTCATCTCCAGATCGGCGTGATAGGTGATCACCGAACCTGAGCCCGCCGCGTCAACGGTGATGGTGTCGGTCGACGTCGACGAGTCGTTGGTTCCGACGAACACCAGCGTGCGATCACTGAGCTTCTTCAACGTGTAGGTCAGTTCGGCCGTGACGCCGACGATCTTGGAGACGTTGTGCCACGTGGAGCCCTCGCGGACGGGTCCGCTGTCGCGGCGCGTGCACGTCTGGGTGCCTGGATCCCACGCCTCGGCGTTGCTGAAATCCTTGAGGTAGTCGATCACCCGATCGGGCGTCTGCTGGACGGAGAATGTTCGCGACACGTTTGGCATGAACGGTGGTTACCCCGCCCCACTCCCTTCCAGTCCCCCACGCGACACTCATCACCGCGGACAGGGCCGCGCCAACGCCACCGTGACCGGCACGATCGCCTGTGGCGGACAAGCAGGCCAGATGTATGGCGGAGGATCGTCGGCCATCGTGTTGCGGCGCGACACCGGCAGGCATGTGGGCAGGCGCCGGTGTACCCAAGGGCACCTGCGACACCTACCGGGTGCTGTGCGACCCACCCGAGCGAGAGCTGCCCAGCTGGCTCGCGTTCAACTAGCACCTCAGGCGGCGTTGCCCGAGGCGGCGCCACCCGTCGAGGTACCGTTTCCCGCGGCGGCATCGGCAGCACCCGTCCGTTCGGCGTCCTTCTTGCCCGACTCGGCGCCGCCGGCCTTGCCGTCCGGCTTGGCATCCCGAGGCGTAGAGGGTTTCGCGCCGTCGCGGACCACGTTGAGCTTCGGTCCGTGCTTTCTCGGCGACTCGTCCTTCGTGGTGTCCGTGCCCGGCTGCTTGTCGTCGTCGGGCTTGGCGTGCTTCGGCGGCGTCGCGTCATCACCGGTGCCGCCGGTGGCCGGCCGCGACCGTTGTCGGGCTTGGCGTGCTTGGGTGGCGTTTGGTCGTCGGTCTTCGGCTGGCCCGCGTTGTCCGTGGTGTCGCCATCCGCGGCAGGCGTCTCGGTCTGGTCCGCCACGGCACCGTCCTTGGCGTCGCCGTCCTTGGCAGTGTCGTCCTTCGCATTCGTCGCTCCGTCCTTGGTATCGCCATCCTTGACGGTGTCGTCCTTGGCGTCCGCGCCAGCAGGGTCGGTCTTCGTTTCCGTTGCAGGAGCGGCATTCTCGCCGGTCGAGCCGGTCGGGTCGGTCGGGTCGGTCGGGCCGCCAGCGAGACCATCCTCGCGTTCGACGCGGGTACCGACGAGGCCGTCAGTGCCTGCGTCTGTTGCGCGGCCTGCGGGTTCAGTGCACCGAACACGTTGCCTAGCAGTCCGCCAAGCACGTTGTTCAGCAGATCACCCAGTCCACCAAGCGGATTCACCGCCGACGTCCCGCCGCCCGGCGTGGGAGTGCCAGTACCCGTGCCGGAGCCTGTCAGCCCGCCGCCGTTCAGCAGGCCAAGCAAGCTCGCGAGCGCGTTCGGCGTGTTCGGCGACGGGTGGCCGCTGAGGAACTCCTTCTGGAATCCGCCGACCAACTGTGTGACGACGTCGTTGACCACCCTGCCGTAGTCGATGTCGGGGAAGGACATGAACGGCGTCTCGGTGCCCGCCTTGGAGAAGTCCCGGGTATAGGTGCCGTCGGCATTCTGAACCACGTTGGCGTAACCGATGTTCGTCAGGATGGTCAGCGCGGGTGCGAGCGCGTTCGCCAGGCGCATCGGAATCGCCGCCAGCGGGCTGAGCCCGACGATGTTGAGGGCGTCCGACGTCAGGTACAGCGGCTCCAGCATCGGCAGCGTCTCGGAGTGCAGCGTCAAATAGAGGTTGAGCGCCAACGGATCGTTGGGGCCGACGGCTGCCAGCGCCGCGGCGAGCTGCGGCGTGAGCTGTTCGGTCAGCCCGTCGAGACCCAGCCCGCGAAGCATGTAGGTGGGCGACAGGCCGGCCGCCAAGTTGTTGAGCAGGGTGAAGGGATTGGGCCAGGAAGCCAGGTCGGACAGCGGTTGGTACTCGTAGGTGGCATCGACCAGGATCGGTAGCACGTTCGCGCCACCCACGTGAACCCCGATGGGGGTGATGTCCTCGAACAGTCCACCGCTGCCGGTCAGCTGAGTGTGTGGGTTCACGGTGTCGATGCCGAACAGCTTCGCCAGCGCGCCGAAGCGGGCGAACGCGCCGCCGTCCGGCCTGCCCGGATTGTTGAGCAGGATCATGGGCAGGATCGTCAGGCTGCCGAGCAGCGGATTGACGCCACCCTGGGCCGCATATGCAGCGCCACCGGGCTGGTTCTTGAGCTGATCGATCACCTTCTGGTAGGCCATCGCCGCGGAGAATGCGCCGATGCCGATCCCGATCGTGGGGGTGAGACGGAGGTCGAAGACGTCGGGGATGTCATGGATGATGCTGATGTCGCCCAGCGCGCCAAGGAGCGCGGCGATCTTTCCCGTGAGGTCGAGGTCCGGAAGCCCGGGGATGTGCAACCCACCGAGGATGCCGTCCAAGAGGTCCCCATCGAGGTCGTCGGGGTCGGCGTTCTCGAGCAGCCCCTGCACCAGCTCGAGGAGGCCGTTGGCCCCGATCTTCAGGTAGGGGGTTCCGTTGATGTCGTCGGCCACCGAGTTCGGTAGTGACGGCACCCATCCGAGGTCGACGCCGAGCATCTTGAGCGCCGCGAAGGTCGGGCCGGCGGTGACGAGGTTGACACCGAGTTCGTCGCCGAGGAGGTTCGACAGGTTGAACGGATCGGCGAGGTCGAGGCCGAGCAGCGCGAGCAGACCGGTCAGCGTGTTGTTGGCGATCTCGTCGACGCCGATCAGATTCAGGACGTTGGTGAGCAGCCCCTGGTCGCCGAGACCCAGCGCGGGGAGCAGCGTGTCGAGGATGGGCAGATCGAGCGAGATCGTCGCGAGGATCCCCGGCAGCAGGTTGGCGGGGATGTCGACGAGCAACTTGTTCACCAGGCTCTGCGGATCCAGCCCGGCGGCCTGCGCGAACGCGGTCAGGCTGATGCCGTTCACGACGGCCCGGATGAGCTGATCGGCGAGCGCCTGGTTCCCGTTGTAGATCGTGGCGCCAAGGCCGCCCGTGATGTCGGGGACCTGATCGTGGTCCGGCAGCAACTTGATCGCGGCCGCGAGATCGACGTTCGCGTTGACGACGGCGGAGCGGGGTTCGTCGGGTGGTGGGGCGACCCCGACGGTCATCGCGGTCACCGTTGCGGTGGCCGCGCTCAGCATGGCGATGCGCCTGGCCCGTGCGCCGATTTTGCGATGCCTACCGGCCATCTGACCAGTCCTTTCCCGAACATGTGACCTGACGACGTGGACGTTAACACTTACGCCGACGGCAATCCTAGCAATTGCTGGCAAATTTCGAACGCAAGCACTTACCGGAGGTGCTGGCTCGAACTGCCGGTGTCACAACGATGTTCGCCGTTGCAATACTCGCAAACTGATCGGCTGGTTAAGGGCACCCGCCAGTTTGATGCAGGCACCACTGCGGGCGCTGGTCCCGAAACGCGATCGGTACCGGACGTCACGTCCGTGAGCTGGTCACACTGTGCGGTCAGTCGGTCATCGGCCAGTGGCCAGCGCCCCGCGTGCCGCCGCCCCGGTCTGCTCCAAGTAGCCACTTCCGAACAGCACGACGTGTGCCAGCAACGGGTAGAGCTGATGCAGGCCGAGACGGCCACGCCAGCCGGCCAGCAAAGATCGTTCAGTCTGGTAACCATCGATCACCGCCGCCAGCAAGGGGCAACCGAACAACGCCAGCGTGGCCAGATCGGTCTCGCGGTGACCACCGTGCGCGGCGGGGTCGATCAGCACCACGCCCGCGGACGTCCACATGACGTTGCCGCTCCACAAATCGCCGTGCAGGCGCGCGGGGCGGTCGCCGTCGTCGAAATCGCCTCGCTCACAGCGCGTTATCACGCGCTGAACGTCGGCGGCGACCTCTGGTCCCAAACGCGGCCCGGCCAGCTCCACAATGGGCGACAACCGCTCCGCCGCATAGAACGCGCCCCACGTCGGGTGGCCCGTAAGTGACATCGGCAGTGGCGTATGCAGAGGGCCGAAATAGCCTGGCCCCGACCAATTCTCGGGCGGTGCGCCGAACGCCTCGGCACCGGCATCGTGGGTGCGGGCGAGCGAACGGCCGAAACCGTAGGCCGCCTGGCGATTCGGCGCCACCGAGCTCAACCGCTCCAGGGTCAGACTCGTCTCGTCGAGACCGAGGACCCTTGCGCACGCCGTGCCACCGTCGGCCGCCGCGAGCCACCTCAGACCGGCCGCTTCGCAGGCGAAGAAGCCCGGCGGGGCTTCGGGGTCGCGTTTGACGAAGGTGTCCACCGCGTTGTCCGCTACGGTTGCCCGGAGACCTTCCGCAACAAGCGGTCCCGGACGACTGTGGGCAGGTTGGTCATCAGCGCCACCTGAGCCTTGGGGCCTGCGCCCACGACGTAGCGGGCGCGCGGCCGACTCGCGGTAAGTGCCTTCTCGACGGCCGCCGACACCTTCGCGGGATCCCCCGCCATCCGCTGCGAGACGCGGACGAACTTCTTCATGCCGTCGATGTGCCTGGCATACAGCGCGCGGTCCTCGGGCGTCAGCGCGGCCACGGTCTCGGTGACCATGGTGTCGGCCGTGCGCCACATGTCGGTGTCGGTCTGCGCTGGTTCCACCAGCGAAACCGAGATGTGCCACTGCGCGAGTTCCATCCGCAGCGCGTCGGCGGCGGCCTCGAGTGCGAACTTGGACGCGCTGTACGCGCCGACCATCGGCATCGACAACCTACCGTTCACGCTCGAGATGAACACGATCCTGCCGCGCGACTCGCGCAGCCGCGGCAGGACCGCACGGGTCACGGCGAGCTGACCGATCACGTTGACCTCCAGCTGCTTTCGCCAGTCCTCAGTACTGATCGTCTCGATCGGTCCACTGACCGCGATGCCTGCGTTGTTCACGATGCCGTCGAGCCGGGCGGGCAGGGCGGCGACGAGTGCCGCGATGTGTTCGTCGTTGGTCACGTCCAGGATCACCGCGGTTATCCGCCGCGGGCTGGCAGCCGCGACGGCCACGGCGTCCGCTTCCGTGCGCACGCCGGCGACGACGTCCCACCCACGGCCGGCGAGGTGCTCGACGATCGACCGGCCGATACCGCGGGCAGCGCCCGTGATGAGTACTGATGGCATGCGCTACAGGCTAGCGGTCGACGTCATGGCCGCCGTGGGGCTAAAGCCGTGGAGTCAGGTCCAGCGACGTGATCGCCGTCATCTTGGTGATCAGCCACTGCCGGTTCCGCAGCTCCATGTTCAGGCGGTAGGACAGATACCGCAGCGACGGGATGCCCTTGGTCCTCGGGCTGGTCGCGACCGAGTTCGTGTAGACGAGCGCGGACGCCTCCGTCGGCGAAAGCGATTCGACCGCCGCCCCGAGCACCTGCGTGCTGTTGGATACCTGAGCCTGCTTATTGGACTCGACGATGGCGTCGATGTACCGGCGATACTCGACGGCGAAGTCGCCCGCCAGGTATCTACCGGCGCGATCCGGCAGCGAGTCCATGTCGTCGGGCGTGTAGGTCCACAGCGTCGTGATGGCATCCGTCGCGGTCTCCGCGATCTCGAACTTGATGTGAGCGGCAGCCCGATCGGCCAGGTAGGGCTGGATCGTCGCCCCCGCGAATGCCGTGGCACCGACGAAGAGGGCGCCTGCGACGACCGCAGCGACCTTCAGCCCACGGCCCGCGGTGCGGTGCGGTACGAGGATCTGCTCGGCAGCGGGCTCGGACGCCTCCTCGTCTACCAAGCCTGCGGATTCCGGTATCTCGGATTCCGTGTCGGACTCGGCCGGTGTCGGACTCGGTGTCGGACTCGGTGTCGGAATCCGTTGTCGCGGAGTCAGTTTCGGTATCGGCATCGGATTCGACAACTGCGGCAGTGGTGTTCGGCGCCTCGACGGACGGGGGTGCCTCCTGCACCGAGTCGGCGATCTCGGCCGCGTCGGCGACGGGCGCCTCATCCTCGGGCACCTCCGCGACGTTGGGCGCATCCGAATCGGTCGGGTCGTCCTGGCCCTCCTGCCGCAACTTCTGCCTCGGCAGGCGGTGCCTGCTGCGGGCGGCCTTGCCCTGCGGGACCGGGGCGGCGGTCGTCAGATCACCTGGATCAGCTGGCTGATCTTCCACTGCTGTCCCTCCTCAATGGTCGTGATCACCCAGCGGTTGCCGCTCTCGATGGTGGACTTCCCGTCCGGACCCGTGGTGCTGATCTTGGTGGCCACCAGGACGTCGGCGCTGCCGTTGTCGTTCCACCGCTGCACGCCTGCCGCGACGACGCTGCCGGTGGTGGGTTCGGCCCGCGCCACCTGGACGACGATCTCGTTCATCTTCTCCTTGAAGGACTTGGCGAAGTCACCCGTGCCCTCCTTCAGGACGCGGTCGGCGTAGTCGTTGGCGTGGAACGGGTCGAGCGTCGTGTACATCGTCATGAAGCCGCGCACCGAGTCGATGGCTTCGACGTCGCGGACCTGGGTGCGGCGGTAGCTCTCGTGGCCGACGAACATGACAATGCTTGCCGCGAGTGCCGCGGCGACGACGAGGACCGTCAATGTCGTGACGAGCGGAAGGCCCCAACGCAGCCGACGCTTCGGCGTCGCGGTGAAGTACTCGCGGGCTGCGTTGTCGATCTGTCGGCGCGGGCTCATTGGGCGGGCACGTTCGTCTGCGGCCTCTTCAGGACCGTGAGGTTGGCGACGCGCCAGTGGCCGTCGGCCGACCGCTCGAACTCCACCTGGACCGTCGCCGTGATGAATTTGAGGTTGTTCGGATCGTCGCCGCGCTGACCCTGCAGGGCCAGCAGCATCCCGGCCTGATCCGGCGACGCCGACAGGATGGCGCTGCTGACGGCCCAGTATTCGTTGGCGTTGACGCCGGCTTTGAGGACGGCCTGCTGCTGGTCGATCAGCTGCGATCGATACCCGTCGGTGGCCAGCGACTGCGCCCTGGCGAAATCGTCCTTCACCGTTCCGGTGCCGTAGCTGAGCATCTGTTCGACGATCCGCGGGCCCTGAGCGGCGATCTCGGTGCGGGTCCCTTCGACGGCGCGGTCGTGCCGGTAGACCGACTGGTAGCCCAGGCCGCAGCCCGCTGTGCAGAGCAGCGCCGCCACCAGGAACACGATGCCCGCGTTCCGGCGCACGTTGCCCCGCGCAGGCGCGACCACGCGGCACTCGGTGCGCAGCAGCAGGTCGGCGAAGGTGCGGTTCCTGGCGTCCCACAGCGGCCACAACCATCCGACGTACAGGGCTGCCGTATCCAGCAGATGGGCGAGGTCGCGGAGCAACAGCCGGGCGCTGGCCGCCGGGTCGCCGGACCGCGTCACCACGCGGATGCCGAAGAGCGCGCGGCCCATGCTCCAGCCGGTCAGCGACGGCAGCACCCACCTGTTCACGATCGTCGCCACGAGTGCGACAGCCGCCACGCCGACGAACACCCACCACAGCCAGCCCCGAAGCGGCGCCGTCGCGGCGAGAAGCACCATCGTCGCGATCACGGCAGCGCCGGGCAGCAGATCCACCGCAAGCGCAGCGGCACGCGCAGGCCATGACGCGAGGCGGATGGTCTCGGCGTCCGTGACCGGCGCCTCCTTCGACTCTTCGAGCAGCGCCGTCACGACGTGACCTGATCCAGCTTCGCGACCTTGTACGTCCCGTCGGCGCGGGCCATGTTCACCCGCAGCCGGTAGCCCTGCTCCTGATCGGCGGCCTGTGAGTTGGTCACCTTGACGCGAACTGCCACCAGCACGACGACGGAGTCATCCGGATTGTGCCGTTCCACGGCGGCCCGCAGGTCCGACACCTGCACGTTGACGCTGGCCACCTGGTACGCATCGACCAACATTCCGGCGAACAGGTTGGCCTGCACGGCGAAGTCGCCCGTCGAGCACTCGAGGATCTTCGACTGGCTCGCCGTCATCGCCGCGGCGTCGGGGGCCTGCGTCGCCGCGACACACTCCTTCGCGCGCTCGATGGCGAGGGCATCGTCGCGGGCGATCGCCTCGCTCTGGTCATGGGACCGCAGGGCCAGGTATCCGCCGACGCCGACGCCTGCCGCCAAGAGCACCAGCACCGCACAGATCCCGACGAACCACCCTCGGCCGAGGCGCTCCTGGCGCCGACTGTCCACCACACCCTCGGCAATGTCGTCAGCCGGGGCTTCTGGCTCGGTGTCCTCGTCCTGCTCTGCTACGACTGCCGCAACCGGATCCTCCGGCGCATCGGTTTCTTGTCCGGTGGGGTTCAGCTGGCTGGTGCCAGCATCTCCTTCCATCCGTCGTCTCCTGGTTTGCTTGAATTGACGGTGTAGTTGACCCCGTCGGGACCAACGACCTGACCGCTGGATGGGCTGTAGATAGCCGCAGGACCTGATGCCGGAGTGTAGATGCACGGGTTGGGCTGTTGCCCACTGCAGCTGATGGAGCCCTGGCCGGGGGCGGTGAGCGGGTCGCTGACCGGGGGTGGTGTTCCGGGCAGCTGGTCGGCGGGCAACGGATTCATGCCGTTGTTGATCGACGGCGCGGGCACCACGTACCCGGGCTTGACCGGCTGATCGCATCGGGCGGCAGGCGCCGGGCAGGTGAGGATCTGATTCGGGTCGCCGTACCACGGGTTGGTGCCCAGCGGAACGTACGGTGCGTTGCTGCGGCATTCCTTCGGTGTCGCGGCGGTCTTGCCCGGTACGTCCGCACACGGGTAGTTGCGAGCGCCGCGAACGACGTTGCCCTGGTAGTCCTTCGGGATCTTGCAATAGGTGCCCGACGGCAGCGGCGCCATGCTGGTGTCGGCAGGCGAACGCCATTGCGATGCGGGCACGAACCCGGTCAGACACGGCGGCGGCTGGCCGATCGACAGGCCGAAGTGCAGCAGGCCCTCACCCTCGAAGATGGTGCCGGCCTGAGCGACCGTCCCGCCCTGGGGCAAGATCACCAGCGCCTGCTCGACACCCTTGTGGTAACGCTTCAGCATGTCGGTGACGATCGCCAGGTTCGCCAGCGTCTGCGGCAAGGCGTCGCGCACCCCGCCGAATACCTGGTTCAGCTGATCGGCCGTCGGGGCGGCCTGCTGCAACCCGCTGCGCAACGCCTGATCCTGCGCCGCGGTCTGGGACGTGATGATATTCAGGTTGCGCCGCCCACCGGGAGATGGCGTCGCCCGAGTCGACCTGGCTGTTCAGGATCGGCGTCGAGTTGTTGATGACGTCGTTGACCGGACCCAGGTTGTCCTTGAAGTCACTGGCGATCGCCGTGGTCGAGTCGACCAGGCGCTGCAACGCCGGACCGAGGCCACCCACCGCCTGGGACGTCTCGGTCAGCAGTGCGTCGATCTTCTCCTTCGGCAGCACCGCGAGGCTGTTGTTGGCGGCGTCCAGCGCAGGGCCGACCTCGCTGGGGACCGAGCTCTTGGTGATGGTGGAGCCCGGCGCCAGGTACTGGTTGGAGTCAGCTGGCAGGTACCAGGTCGAGGTACTGCTCGCCGATGGCAGACACCGAGTGCACGCTCGCGGTCGTGTCGACGGGGATCTTGAACTGGCTGTCGATGCTCATCTCGGCCCTGGCCCCGCGCTCGGTGGGCTCGACCAAGGTGACCTTGCCGATGGTGGTACCCCGGTAGGTCACGTTGGCCGTGGAGTACAGCCCGCCCGAGCGCGGCAGATCCGCGTACAGCTTGTACTGGCCGATGCCGACCAGGCTGGGTATCCGCAGGTAGTACCAGCCCAGCACGATCAGCGCGATGAACGTCAGAATCGCGAAGAGGATCAGCTGAATCTTGATGAAGCGGGTCAGCACAGCTCACTCACCTCTCTCGACCAGCGGTCCACCCGGCGCATCATGCGGGTTGGGCGTGAACCTGACATCCGGGATCATCGTGTTCGGGTCGCGGCCCCACGCCTGCTCGAGTGCCCGCAGCATGCCGGACACGCCGGTGCCCGACAGGAACCCGTTGTCGACGGCCGACAGCGTCAGGTCGACGTTGAGCGAGACGTTGATGTAGTCGCCGCGGACCACCTTCGGCATGTTCTCGATGCTGAACGGCGCCGTGAACAAGAACTTCAGCGCACTGATCAGGTACGGCGACGCCTTGCCCAGCTGGACGAGCGGCCGCTGCAGGTTCTGCCAGGTTGGCGTGAATGTCGGGGTTCGCCTGCGACAGCGCATCGTTGGTCGCCTTGCTGACCCGTCCCAGCGCGTGACCGCGTCGGCGAACAGGTCGCGCGTGTCGGCGAAGTGCTTGATCAACGGCGGGAACTCGGTGAGCACGCGGTCCAGGGTGTCGTTGCGCTGCGCGACGATCGACAGCAGCCGGTTCGTCGAATCGATCGCCCGCGTGATGTCCTGGCGCTGCGCGTTCAACTCGGCGGTGAAGGTGTCCAGACGTCCGAGGAACTCGCGGATCTGATCGCCTCGCCCCGACAGGACGTTGTTGATCTCGGTCTGGATGGTGACGAGGTTCGGGATGCCGCCACCGGTCAGGATCGTTCCGATGCTCGCCAGCACCCGTTCCGTGGTGGGGAACGACGATGAGTTCTGCAACGGGATGGTGTCCCCGCTCTTCAGCAGCTGACCCGACGGATCCGGCGGCGGGTTGAGTTCCACGTGCTGTGAACCCAGCAGCGACGTCTGGCCGACCGCCGCGAGGGTGTTGGACGGCAGCTTCAGGTTGGACTGGACGTCCAACGTCAGCGTGGCCACCCAGTTCTTCAACTCGATCTTGCGGACGCTGCCGACGAACACGTCAGCGACCCGGACCCGGCTATTGACGTTGAGCGCCAACGTATCCGGCATCTGGACGTAGATCGTCATCTTGTCGCCCGAGGTGCCTGCCCCACCGGGCAACGGCACGTTCGCGATGCCCTGCCATCCGCAGGAGGTCAGCACGACGGCGATCATCGCCATCGCGGAGACGCGCTTGGCCAGCCGACCGACGCGCAGTCCCGTCATCGCACGTGCCCGTTTCTCGCGGAAGCTCATTGGCCCGCTCCTGCTTCAGCGGGAAGTGGCGGGCCCGCCGGCGCGGGTGCCGGTCCCGGTGGAGGCCCTGCCGCGGGTGCGATGGCGCCCAACGGATCTCCTGGGATCACGCCGGGGGCCGGCGCGGGAGGCGGCCCCGGCTGCGGATACCACGGCGGCGGCAGCGGGGTGTTCTCACTGTAGGCGTTCGGCGGCCCCGGCAGCCGCCCGTCGTTCACCCCGAACGCGGGCGGTGCTGGCGGCGGCACGATGTCGGGCCCACCCATCAACTCGGACAACGACTCCGGCGTCAGCATGTTCTGCGTAAACGGCTGTACCTGGGTACCCTGCATGCCTGGCGCGACGATCCAGCCCGGTTCGTGGTTGCCGTGCGAGAACAACGTGTCGCGCGAGAAGATGCCAGGCACGGTGGTGTCCTTGTAGCCGGGCGGGGGCTGCAGGCGCGGCTCGGAGTAGGCGATCTGCTTGGGCAGCGTCATCGCGGTGCTCACCTGGTTCAACCCGAACGGCAGGTAGTTGAACTTGATCGCGTCCAGGATCGGCGCCAGGTACTGCGCGCAGAGTTCCGCGGAGTCCTGGTAGCCGAGCCGGCTGCCCGCCTGGATCGAGCTGCACAGGAACTGCATCGGGTTGGCGAAGTTGTTGATCACCGGCAGACCGACGATGCCACCCGCGTTGGGCGACACGATGTTCATGAGGTTGGCGCCCAGGTTGGGGAACACGTGCAGGCCCGTCTCGAGGCCGTCGCGCGGCTCGGGCTGCAGGATCGCGTTCGTGACGTCGGCGAGGTTGTTGACGTCCTTGGTCAGCACCGAGGCGTTTTCGTTCAGGAAGCTCCGCGTCGTCTTCAGCAGCTGGTCGAGATCCTTGACCGCCGTCGCCACTTCCTGATCGGTGTTGGTGAACGAGCTGGTGAACTGCGCGAGGTCGTTGTTCAGCGCCACGAACTGCTGGTCGCTCTTGTAGAGCGCGTTGACGAACAGCGCCAGGCTCTTCACAACGCCGAAGAAGTCACCGCGGCCCTGGTTCAGGGTGGTCAGCGCCTCGGACAGGCTGTTGAGCGTGGTGTTGATCTCCTTGCCCTTGCCCGCCAGCCCGTCGGCGAACGACTCGATGACGTCGCCGAACGGACCCTTTGGCTGTTGCGGTGTCGGGCCGAGATCGGTGAGGATCCGGTCGATCGAGTCCCGCAGCTCGTCGTACTCGACCGGCACCTGGGTGCGGTCGATCGGGATGACGGCCCCGTCCTGCAGCTCGGGTCCGCCGGTGAAGGGCGGGGCCAGCTGGATGGTGCGCGACGCCACCAGGCTCGGGTTGAGCACATTCGCCGTGACGTTGGCGGGCACCTTGTACTTCGAGGCGTAGGTGAACGTCACCTTCATCTTGTCGCCCGCGGGCTCGATCGTGTCGATGGTGCCGACCCGGACCCCCATGATCTGGACCTTGTCGCCCGGATACAGCGCAAGGGTCTGCGGGAAGTAGGCGACCACGGTGTTGGTGGTCAGCTTCTTGTACAGGTGCCAGCCGACGGTCGCGGCGACGAGCGCCAGGATCACGATGACCGTTCCGACGATGACCGAGGTCCTGCTCAGGCCAGGAAGTTTCATGTTGCGGACGTTGAAGATAGTCGACATCTAGTGGCCCCCTATCCCTGTGATCCGGGCGGGAGGAACGGCGGGTTGCCTGGCAGCGGTTCGCCTGCGCCACCCACCTGCGGCCCAGGTCCTGGAGGCGGAGGCGGTCCGGTGAGCGCGGGCGGCAACGGCGAAGTGCCGTCGCCCTGCAGGGACCCGGGCGCGATGTACGGATCGGACGGACCCGGCGTCGCCGGAACCGTTCGGGCCCCCGGCGGACCCGGCGCGAACGGAGCCGCGGGGACTCCCTGGACGGGTGGCGAGTACTCACCCGGGAACGCGGCACTCGGCACGCCCGGCGCGGGCGGCGGCGCGTCGGGGTTCGCGGGCAGCCCGTCCACTGCGGGCGGTCCATAGTCGTTGACACCGTAGGGGTTCGGACCGAACGGCCCGTTCTCGGCCTGCGTACACGGCAACGGGTTGCCCGGCGTCGGGAAGTTTCCGGGACCGGGGGCATACGAACACGGCGAACCCGCGATGACAGCGGGGCCGGGGTGCTCGGGCGTGCCCTCGAGCGGCGTCGGCGCCGGCGGCGGAGCGCCGTTCGCCTGGCGCTGACCGTTGGGGTCCGGGTACCGGAACTCGGGCAGGCCCGAGTTGCGCCAGAACTCCTCGGGATCGATGCCACGCTTCTTGAAGGCAGCGTCGACCCACGGCTGAATGATCCAGTACGGCAACAGGTTGACCAGCATGACCTTGAAGTACGGGCCGGACCCCAGCGCCTCGGCAAGGGATGCGGTGAACTTGCTCAGCGTCGACAACACGTCGACCAGGTCGTACTTCCGCTGCACCAGGATGTCGCTGATGGTGTTCAGCTGGGTGAGCACGCGGTTGAGGTTCGGGTTGTCGTTGATGAAGCCCCTGACCTGTTGCGAGAACGACGAGACGTTCTCCAGCAGTGCGCTGACCGCCTGGGTGCGCTCGTTGACCGCGGCCAACAGCGTCTTCGCGTTCACCAGCAACGCGTTGATCTGCTCACTGCGACTGCCGAGCACACCCGCGATCTTGTTCGCGTTGGCCAGCAGCTGCTTGATGTCCTCGTCACGCTTGCCGATGGTGTCCGAGAAGCGCGCGACCCCGTCGAGCGCCGCACTCAGATGCGGCGACGTCTGAGCGACGGTCTCCGACAACACGTTCAGCGACTGCTTGACCGTGTTGGTGTCCCAGCCCGACGCCGCCTTGGTCAGGTCGAAGAACGCGTCGTAGATCTGGTACGGCGTGGTGGTCTGGCCGAGTGGCAGTATCCCGTTGGCCTTCAAGGTCGTCGAGCCGCGCGGCTCGATCTCGAGGTTCTTGCGGCCGAGGATCGTGTCGGTGCGGATGTTGGCCCTGCTCTCGGTGCCGATCTTGGCGCCGCCGAGCGAGTACCCGATGATCACCTTGTCGCCGCTGATCTCCGTGGAGCGGACCTCGCCGACGTCGACGCCCGCGATGCGGACCTTGTCACCGGCGTTGAGCCCGCCGGTATCGGTGAACTGCGCGTAGAACTTCGGGGTTGCGAACAGCATCGGCACGCTGGCGAAGCTCTGCCCGACGCCGATGACGAGCACCAGGATGAGGATGCCCATCAACCCGTTGCGGATCCGGTTCGACCCTTCCAGCGTCCTCATTGCGGCGTGCACCTTCCCGAGGGCTGCGACCACACCTTGACCGTGCGGACGGGTCCGCCGGGCTGAAGGCCGTTCAACTTCAGCGTGACGTCACACGCGTAGAAGTTGAAGAAGTCGCCGTAGACACCACCCGCACGCCCGATGATCTTCAGCGCGGTGGGCAGCCGGACCAGGAGGTCGTTGAGCTGATCCTTCTGATCGACCAGCGGCTGCTGGACCACCTCGAGCTGGGTGACGGTCTTCTGCAGCAGCGGGCGGTTCTCGCCGAGCAGATCGGCGACCGACCCGGCGGCGTCGCTGATGTCGGCGACCGACGACGCGATGGGATCGGCGCGGTTCTTCAGCCCGGTGATCAGCTTCTCGAAGTTCTGCACGGTCTCGTCGAACTGCTGCTGATGCTTGACCGTGGTGTCGAGCACCGTGTTGAGGTTCTTCACCACCTCGCCGATGGCCTGGTCGCGGTCGGCCAGTGCCGCCGTCAGCGAAGCGGTCTGGTCGAGGATGTCGTTGATGGTGCCGCCCTGGCCCTGGAAGATCGTGATGATCGACTGGGCGATGCTGTTCACCTTCGCCGGATCCAGTGCCCGGAACAGCGGCCGGAAGCCGCCGATCAGCGCGTCGAGGTCGAGTGCGGGCTGGGTTTGCCCAACCGGGATGGTGCCGCCCGCGGGCAGCTTCCTCTCGTCGTCACCACGCTTGAGTTCGAGGTAGCGGTCACCGATCAGATTGAGGTACCGGATCGAGGCGGTGGTGCCCTGGAACAGCGACAGCGACCGGTCCACGTTGAAGTCGATCTTGACCTCGTTACCGCCGTCGATGAGCTCGACCTTGTCGACCTTGCCGACCTCGACGCCCGACGCGCGGACGAACTGCCCGGCGCGCAGTCCGCTGGCGTTCTTGAACACCGCCGAGTAGCCCGTAGTGCGGTCGAACCGCAGCTGTCCGAACACCACGATGATGATCGCAGTGAACATGAGCAGCACCAGGGCCATGGCGCCGAGCTTGATCGCTGTACCGGTAATCCTCATGGGTTGATCGTGTTCTCCCCGATCTGGCGTCCCCAGACGTATTCGATGGCGATGGGCTGACCGAGTTCGATGTGGTTGTAGGGAGCGATGCTGGCGCCGGTGTCCATCACCAGGTAGGGCTGCGGCCACAGGTCGCGGGTGACGGGCTGCCAGCAGCCGGGCCTGCCCTCCGGGCCGCCGCGGGCGTTGACCCGCGGCAGGTTGTCGGGATACACGTACGGGTTGGGGGCGCCGAGCACCTCGGAGTGGGTGCGCAGCGAGTAGCCGTTGCCACCGAGCGACGAGGCGACCTTGGGCTCGACGTCGTGGTAGTTGCGGATGGTGCAGATACAGCGCCGGGCTGTACTCGTCGAGCAGCTGAGTGGTCGGGATCAGGTCGGCGGCGGCGCGGACCAGATACGGCCCGCCCTTCTCGAAGACCTCGCCACCGGTGTTGCCGAATCCGACCGAGGCCATCAGGGCAGCGTCGATGTTGCCCTGCTGGTCATTGAGCGTGCGTGCCGTGGTGACGGCGTGCTCCAGTGCGTCGAAGAGGTTGGGCGCGCTGTCGGCGTACACGTCGGCGAGGTTGGCCAGCTGCTGGTTGTCCTGACGGATCCGCGGCATCAGCGGGTTGACGTCGGCCAGGATCGCGTTGCCGTTCTCGATGGACTGGCCGAACCGCTGGCCCAGCCCGTCGAGGGCCTGTGCGGTGGCGGTCAGCGTCTGGTTGAGCTTGATCGGGTCCACCTGCTGCGCGACCGATACCACGGTCTCGAACAGCGTGTTGAACTCCGTGGTCACCCCGGACACGTCGATCACGTCGGCGGACGAAATGCGTTGGGCGACTGGATCCTTGGGCGAGGAGAACGCCACGTACTTGTTGCCGAACACCGTGCTCGCCTTGATCTCGGCGTCCACGTTCTTCGGGATCAGGTCGACGAACTGGCGGTTGACGTCGAGGACCACCTTGGCCTTCTGCTCGTCGCCGACGTTGACGGCGTCAATGGAGGCCACCCGGCCGATCTCGACGCCGTTGTAGGTGACCTTCGAACCCGGGTCCATCGAGAGGCCGGAGCGCGACGAGATCAGCGTGAGCTTCTCGGGGTTGGCGAACCCGCCGCGGAACTGCGTCCACACCAGCGCCACGATGACGATGAAGATGACAAGCAGAACGAGGCCGGCGATCTTGTACGGCGGCGTCTTGGGGGTGTTGACCGGTGACTGCACCTGTCCTGGGGCGGTCATCGGCTACACCGTCAGGTTGAAGTTGGCGTTGGTGCCGTAGAGCGCCAACGAAGCGAACAGGACCACCAGCACGATCGCGATCAGCGATGCGCGCATCGACCGGCCGACGGCCTCGCCGACGCCAACCGGGCCGCCGCTGGCATAGAACCCGTAGTAGCAGTGATTGAGCATGACGATCACCGAGATGAGGATCGCCTGGACGAACGACCAGGCGACGTCATCCGGCCGGAGGAACGTCCGGAAGTAGTGCTCGTAGGTGCCCGTCGACTGGCCGTAGAACAAGGTGGTGGTGACCTGTGCCGACAGGAACGACATGATGATGGCCATCGCGTACAGCGGGATGATGACGACGAAGCCGGCCATGATGCGCGTCGACACCAGGTAGCTGATCGACTTGATGCCCATGACCTCGAGCGCGTCGATCTCCTCGCTGATGCGCATGGCGCCCAGTTCGGCGGTCGCGCCTGCGCCGACCGTCGCTGCCAGCGCCTGGCCCGCCACGACCGGCGCGGCGATGCGCACGTTGACCAGTGCGGCGAAGAATCCGGTGAAGGCCTCGACGCCGATGTTGCCGAGCGAGGCGAAGCCCTGGATGGCGATCAGCGAGCCGCCCGACAGGGTGACGAAGCCGACGATTGCGACGGTGCCGCCGATGACGGCCATGGCGCCGGTGCCCATGCCGATCTCGGCGATCAGGCGCAGCATCTCCTTGCGGTAGTACCGCACGGCATGGCCGATGGAGCCGACGGCGGTGACGATGAACCAGCCGACGTGGCCGACGCTGTCGAGGAACCGGCCGGGTGAACCGGCCAGCCTCTCACCGCTGGCGGTGGCCTTCGGGAACCGTGACCGCAGGACTGCAGACGTCGTCGACATGTCAGCGCCCCGTTCCGAATCGAACACCGATGGTGGTCATGACGACGTTGACGGCGAACAGCGCGATGACGCACAACACCAGGGTCTCGTTGACGGCCGTGCCAACGCCCTTGGCGCCGCCGGAAACGGTCAGGCCGCGGTAGCAGCCGACCAGTCCGGCGATCAATCCGAAGGTCAGTGCCTTGACGATCGAGATGACGACCTCGGGCAGGCCGGTCACCAGCGTCAGCGTCGACACGTACGCGCCTGCCGAGATGTTCTGGACGTACACGCCGAAGACGAAGCCGCCGACCAGTCCGATGGTGATGACCGCGCCGTTGAGCAGCAGTGCGACGAACGTCGAGGCGATCACACGGGGCACGACGAGCCGGTGGATCGGGTCGATGCCGAGGACTTCGAGTGCGTCGATCTCTTCGCGGATCGTCCTGGCGCCGATGTCGGCGCAGATGGCGGTCGAGCCTGCGCCAGCAACGACGAGCACCGTTACCAGCGGGCCCAGCTGGGTGACCGCGCCGAGCGCCGCGCCCGCTCCGGAGATGTCGGCGGCGCCGAACTCGGCGAGCAGGATGTTCAGCGTGAAGATGATGAGCACGGTCAGCGGAATGGCGACCGCGATCGTCGGGAGGAACGCGACCCGCATCAGGAACCAGCCCTGCAGGATGAACTCTCGCCACTGAAACGGCCTGCGGAACAGTGCCTTGCCGGTGAGCACGCACATCCTGACGAAACCGCCGACTGCCTCCAGACCAGGCCTAACCTGGTCGCGGACGTAGTTGAACAGACCCGGGGTCTGCGCCGTCACGAGGCTGCTCCCAACGCGGAGCCACGGTTGTTGCGGCGCAACGGCAGAACCTGTCGCACGCCCCCTCCTTGCCCCTGCTCCGTATGTGTGATCGCAGTCTCCCTACTCGTGGGTAGTAAGGCGGACCACAGGACTGTACCCGATCGGATCGGGCCGGGGCACCGCATCCGCAGGATTGTGACCCCAACCGTTAGCAAACTCATCTCTGCTGGTCAGCCGTCGGATGCGCCCGCAGAAACCGTTGACGCAGAAGAACTTTCGCGAGCGTCAACGGAATTCATCGATCCGAAGCGAGCCCTCAGTTCCGTCTTCAGGACCTTGCCTGCGGGGTTCCTGGGGAGTGCCTCGACGACCTCCAGCGCCTTCGGATGCTTGTACCGCGCCAGCCGATCGGCGAGGAATTCGTCGAGAGCGGCGAGCCCCGAAGCGGAAAACTCCGACGGCGCAGCCGCAGTCAGTGCGACGACCGCCACGGGCACCTCGCCCCATGTCTCGTGCGCGCGGCCGATGACCGCGACTTCGGCGATGGCGGGGTGCGCCGCCAAGGCGTTCTCGACCTCGGCGCAGTAGATGTTCTCTCCGCCGGAGATGATCATGTCCTTCTTGCGGTCGACGACGTAGACGTAGCCCTCGTCGTCCTGGCGCACCAGGTCGCCGGAGTGGAACCAGCCGCCGCGGAAAGCCTCCGCGGTGGCCTTGGGGTTGTTCCAGTACCCGGCCATCAGTGTCGGGGCGCGATAGACGATCTCGCCCACCTGTCCGACGGGCACGTCGTTCATGTCCTCGTCGACGACGCGCGCCGCCACCGTCGGGATGACCTTGCCGACCGAGCCGATCTTGCGGATGGCATCCTCGCCGAGCAGCATGCACGTCACCGGCGACATCTCGGTCTGCCCGAACGCCGCGAGAATCTGCGTGCCTGGGAAGGTTTCGGCCATCTGGCGCAGCAGTGTGTCGGAGGCAGGCGCCGCGCCCCACGACATCACGCGCAGCCTGAGCTGCCGCGCGGCGGCCTTCTGCGCGACGCACACCGCCTGCCACTGCGCAGGCACCAGGAAGATGCCGGTCACCTTCTCGGCCTCGAGCACGTCGAGCAGTTGGCCAGGGTCGAACGCGCCCAACGGATGTATGACCGTCGGGATGCCCAACGTCAAGCCACCGAGCATGTTGCCGATGCCCGCGATGTGGAAGAGGGGGACGCCGACGAAGCCGACGTCGTTGTTGACGTCCGCACCGTTGGTATAGAAGCCGGTCAATGCCTGACCGGTCAGGTTGGTGTGGGTCAGCACCGCACCCTTGGGCCTGCCGGTGGTCCCGGAGGTGTACATGATCAGCGCGGGTGAGTCGTTGGGGATGTCGACCATCCGATGCGGCTCGCCCTTTTCGGCGAGTAGCTCGTCGTAGCCGAGCACGTCGTCCTCGGTCTGGCCGCCTGCGACGATCACCGTCTCGAGAATCGGCGCGAGGTCACGGACGGCGGTAGCCACCCCGGCGAGCACCGCCTCGGTGATGACGACGCGCGATGTGCAGTCGTCGACGAGGTACGCCACCTCAGGCGGGGTCAGACGGAAGTTGACCGGCACGGCGATGGCGCCGAGCAAATTGGCCGCCAGGAAGGACTCGACGAACTCGGTGCGGTTGAGCATCAGGATCAGCACGCGGTCGCCGAAGCCGACGCCGCGACGGCCCAGCGCATCGGCCAGTGCCGTGACGCGACGTTCGAGCTCGAGCCACGTCGTCGTGTGACCCAGGAAGCGGAGCGCGGCGGCGTCGGGCTGCATCAGCGCGTGCCGGGCGAGCTGGTTGGTCCAGTTGTGCCTGCGGGCCAGGTAGGGCTGCTCGACGGGCTGGCCGGAGCCGGCTGGCGGGGTGGTCACGGCGCTGCTCCCTGATTTTTCGGGCGCGGGTTGCGCGACGTTGATATTTGATCAAACATGGTGTTGCCCCGGTCACGATATGGCCTCGGCGGCTCCGGGGACAAGCCTTCACCACACGTACCGACGACGGGGGACGGATACGCCGTGAACGCATCCACGAAGCCGCGGGTTCGTCGCGAACAACTGTCCGACGAGGTCGCTGCGCACCTGCGGGTCGGCATCATGTCGGGCACGCTGCGACCCGGCACGTTCATCCGCCTCGACGAGACCGCGGCCGAGCTGGGGGTCAGCATCACACCGGTGCGCGAGGCGCTGCGGACGCTGCGCGGCGAGGGCATGGTGCAGCTCGAACCCCATCGCGGCCACGTGGTCTCGCCGTTCACCCGGGGTGACATCGAGGACATCTTCTGGCTGCAGGCGTCCATCGCCAGCCAGCTCGCCAAGTCGGCGGCCGAACGCATCACCGACGAGCAGATCGACGAGCTCGAACGGCTCTCCGCGACCGTCGCCGACGCCATCGAGCGGCAGAACACCGACGACGTGGTCGACGCCGAGTTCGCCTTCCACCGGGCGTTCAACCGGTCCTCGGGGCGGACCAAGCTGGCCTGGTTCCTCCTGCACGCGGCCCGCTATCTGCCGCCCCACATCTACGCCGACGATCCGCAGTGGGGCCGCAGCGCAGTGGCCAACCGCCGAGAGCTCATCGCCGCCCTGCGCCGCCATGACGTCGACGAGGTGGTGCGGCTGACCAACAGTCAGTTCATCGACGGCGCCCGGCGGCTCACCGCACGGCTCGACGAGCTGGGTTTGTGGACCTGAGCGTCTGCTGCCGACCTAAGCGTCTGCGGCTGCGGCGAGGTCCTCGGCGCGCTTCTTCAGGTTGTCGGCCAGGTGATCCAGTGCGTCGTTGACCATCTTCTTCACCATCAACTTGGGCACCGGCAGCGTCACCTCGACGTCCAGGTCGACGGTCAGCAGCGTCGTCGCTCCCATCGCGACGACGGAGAACAGCTGCTCCTGCTTGGAGAAGAGGTCACCCTGCTGCATGACGGTCTGGATCTGGTTCTCGCCCGGGTAATAGATGGCCTGGACGTAGCTGATGTCGAAACCGTTGACGGCGGCGTCGAGGCGCAGCTGGCTGGGCCGGCCGTCGTCGTAGTGGGCCAGGACCCACACCCCCTTCACCTCATCGTTCCACTGGGGGTAGGACTCGAAGTCCCCGACGATCGCCATAATCGATTCGGCGGAGGCCGAAACCTCGACGGTCTTGCTTACGAGCGGCATCCGGCGAGCATAACGAGTGCCATCCCCTTGAATGGAGACCAGTGACCGAGACCAAGAACACACCCGTGCGGGTTGCCATCCTCGATGACTACCAGAGCGTGGCGCTGACGTCGGCGGACTGGTCGCCCGTTTCGGCACGAGCCGAGGTCACCGTATTCACGGATCACGTCTTCGATCCCGACGAACTGGTCGAGCGCCTCGCCCCGTTCGACGCCGTCATGGTGATGCGGGAGCGAACCCCGCTGCCGCGCAGCATCATCGAGCGATTGCCCAAGCTGAAGCTGATCGCGTCGACCGGTCCGGCCAACGCGTCGATCGACATGGACGCGGCCGCCGAGGCAGGCATCCACGTCGCGCACACCTCAGGCACGGTCGCATCGACGGTCGAGTTGACCTGGGCGCTGATCCTCGGCGCGTCACGTCATCTCGTCGCCGAACGGCAGGCCGTGGCCGACGGCCTGTGGCAGAGCACCGTCGGGCGTGAACTCGACCGTCGCGTGCTCGGCGTGCTGGGTGTCGGCCGGATCGGAGGGCGGATGGCCCGGATCGGCGCGGCGTTCGGCATGGACGTGGTGGCGTGGAGCACGAACCTGACCGCCGACGCCGCGCAGGCGGCAGGCGCCCGTTACCTGCCTCGTGACGAGTTCTTCGCCACTGCCGACGTCATCACGATCCATCTGAAGCTGAGCGAACGATCCCGCGGTCTGATCGGAGCCGCCGAACTCGCGGCGATGAAGCCGACTGCGCTGCTGGTCAATACGTCGCGCGGGCCGATCGTCGACGAGGCTGCGTTGATCGACGCGCTGCGGTCGGGGATCATCGCCGGTGCGGCGCTCGACGTATTCGACACCGAACCGCTGCCCGCCGACCATCCACTGCGCACCCTGCCGAACGTGCTCGCGACGCCGCACATCGGCTATGTCGCCGACCGCCCGTACGGGTTGTTCTTCCGCGACGCCGTGGCGGCCATCGCCGAATGGCTGGACCGCGTCCACCGCTGAGCGGCATCAGGTGCCCGGCTGCTACCCGGCGACCTGCGCGGTGGCCAGCAGCGCCCGGATGGCGTCCGGGATGGGCGTTGGCCGACGCGTCGCCCGGTCCACGTAGACGTGTACCCAATGGCCGACTGCCGCAGCGGGTTCGGCTGCACCGGCCTCCCCCGGCTCGAACACCGCCAGCCGGTAGGTGACGCTGCTGGTGCCGAGCCGCGTCACCGAGAGCCCAACGACGAGCGGGTCGGGGAACGCCAGCTCCGCGAAGTAGCGGCAACCGGACTCGGCGACCACGCCGAGCCACGGCGCGCTGACGGGGTCGACCTCGGTGCTGGTGTTGATCCACGCGTTGATCGCGGTATCGAACAGCTCGTAGTACACCGCGTTGTTGAGGTGGCCGAACATGTCGTTGTCGGTCCATCGCGTCAGCACCGGCCAGTGCACGGGGAAGTCGCGGCTGGTGAGCGATCGCTCTGTCATGGCCGCATTTTGTCAGGCACGGCAGTCTGGAGGACATGCACATCCGTGGAGCCGTCCTCGACCGGATCGGCGCACCTCGCAGCTACGCCGAGTCGCGACCGATCACCATCACCGACCTCGACCTCGCCCCGCCTGGTGACACGGAGTTGCTCGTCCGCATCGAGGCCGCTGGCCTCTGCCACTCCGATCTGTCCGTGGTCGACGGCAACCGGGTCAGGCCGGTGCCGATGCTGCTCGGCCACGAGGCAGCCGGGATCGTCGAGCGGGTCGGCGCCGCGGTTGCGGACATCACCGTCGGGCAACGCGTCGTCATGACGTTCCTGCCGCGCTGCGGCGACTGCAGCGCATGCGCCACGGACGGTCTCGCGCCGTGTGTCGCGGGCAGTGCCGCCAACGGCGCGGGCACGCTGCTCGCCGGTGGCACGCGCCTGACCCGCGACGACGGCACCGAGGTCCTGCATCACCTCGGTGTCTCGGCGTTCGCCACCTACGCCGTCGTCGACCGCCGGTCGATCGTGCCCGTCGACCGGGACGTGCCGCCGGTGGTGGCCTCCCTGCTGGGGTGTGCGGTGCTCACCGGCGGTGGGGCCGTCCTCAACGCGGGCCGCCCAATGCCTGGGCAGACGGTGGCCGTGGTCGGAATGGGCGGGGTCGGCATGGCGGCGATGCTGACCGCGCTCGCACACGACGGGGTGCGCGTCGTGGCCGTCGACCAGGTCGAGGACAAGCTGGACCGGGCGCGCGAGCTGGGCGCCCACGAGGCGTATGCGCCGGATCGAATCGGCGATCTGAAGGCCGAGGTCGTGATCGAGGCCGCGGGCCACCCGTCGGCGTTGGAGACCGCGATCGGTTTGACCGCACCGGGTGGGCGCACCGTCACCGTGGGCCTGCCGCGGCCCGATGCGCGAATCACTTTGTCGCCATTGGGCTTCGTCGCCGAGGGCAGGTCGCTGATCGGTAGCTACCTCGGCTCGGCAGTGCCTGCGAGGGACATCCCGCGGTTCGTCGAGCTGTGGCGGTCCGGCAGGCTCCCGGTCGAAGCGCTGGTGTCGTCGACGATCGACCTTGAGCAGATCAACGAGGGCATGGACCAGCTCGCCGACGGCATGGCCGTGCGGCAGATCATCGAGATGGGCTGACCCCTGCGCGGGGTTGTCAGGCGCGGCTCAACTTGTATGATGAGTTGCTAACTTGTCATATAACCGATCGGGGGTCTCGTGTCGGACCGTATTCGCCACCTCAACCTGTCGCACGTCGTCCTGCCCCTAGGCGACGCCGGTCAGCGACGCCAAGGTGCTGACTGGCAGACAGAAACCGCTGACCGAGACCGTCTTGCTCTTCGTCGAAGTGCTCACCGAACAGGGCCTCGAGGGCATGGGTTTCAGCTACTCCAAACGGGCAGGCGGCAAGGCGCAGTACGCGCATCTGGCCGAGATCGCCGAGGTCGCCATCGGGCAGGACCCCTCGGACATCGACCGCATCTACCAGTCGCTGCTCTGGGCGGGCGCGTCGGTCGGGCGCTCCGGTGTCGCCTCGCAAGCGATCGCAGCGCTCGACGTCGCCCTGTGGGATCTGAAGGCACGGCGCGCCAACCTGCCGCTGTCGAAGCTGATCGGCAGCCACCGCGACTCGTGCCGCGTCTACAACACGTCAGGCGGCTTCCTGCAGGCATCACTCGACGAGATGAAGGAGAACGCCACCGCGTCTCATGAGGCCGGGATCGGTGGCATCAAGATCAAGGTCGGGCAGCCGGACTGGAAGAAGGATCTGGACCGAGTGGCGGCAATGCGCGAGCACCTCGGCGAGACGCCGTTGATGGTCGACGCCAACCAGCAATGGGACCGGGCCAGGGCGCGACGCATGTGCCGTGAACTCGAGGCGTTCGACCTGATCTGGATCGAAGAACCCCTCGACGCGTGGGACGCCGTGGGCCACGCCGACCTCAGCCATGCCTTCGACACGCCGATCGCCACCGGAGAGATGCTCACCTCGGTGCCCGAGCACATGGCGTTGATCGACGCGGGCTACCGCGGAATCGTCCAACCCGACGCCCCGCGGATCGGCGGCATCACGCCGTTCCTGCGCTTCTCGACGCTGGCCGCACATGCCGGGTTGGCGCTTGCCCCGCACTACGCGATGGAGATCCACCTGCACTTGGCCGCGACCTATCCAACCGAGCCTTGGGTGGAGCACTTCGAGTGGCTCAACCCACTGTTCAACGAGCGCGTGGACATTCATGACGGCCGCATGTGGCTGCCGGACCGCGCGGGGCTCGGATTCAGCCTCAGTGACGAGATGCGGGCGCGGACGGTGGAGACGGCGTCCTTCGGGCAGCCGTGATGAGGGCTTGCGCGAAGAACAGACGGCCGTGACGACCACTCTGGCGCAACGCGTGGTCACGGGTCTGAAGGACAAGATCTTCTCGGGCGACCTGCCGCCCGGCCACAAACTGCCGTCGGAATCGGAGCTGATCGAGGAGTTTCGGGTGTCACGGACGGTCATCCGCGAGGCGGTGACCCGGCTGCGGGCCGAAGGCCTCGTCGAGACCTTTCAGGGGCGCGGGTCGTTCGTGCTCGCCGTACCCGACCCGACGTCGTTCACCGTGGAGTCGACCGCCATCCGGACCCACCACGACGTGCTCGACATGGTCGACTTCCGGATCGGGATCGAGTGCGAGGCAGCGGCTTTGGCAGCGGCGCGGGTGGACGGCGCCGGTCGCGGGACGATCCACGCGGCGTTGGCGGCGTTCGTCGCGGCCGCGCCCGAGGACGCCGTCGAAGCGGACTTCGGATTCCACCGGGCGGTCGCGGCCGTCAGCGGCAACCGCTTCTACCTCGACCTGCTGGACTCGCTGGGCCCCATGATGATCATGCTGGCGCGCACGCGCCTCGGCGACGCGCACTCATTGACCGACGCCGGCCACGTCGAGCGGGTGCGGCGCGAGCACGACGACGTGGCAGCCGCCGTCGTCGCAGGCGATCCCGACTCCGCTCGGGCGGCGATGCGCGTGCACCTTGGCAACACGCGCAGGCGCCTCGACGCGGGCCGCTGAGCGTCAGACCTCGAGTTTCTCTGGCGTGTGCGAGGATTCGTGCCGCTCGCGCGCCGAGCGGCGCGCCTTGACGACGTATCGGATCACGGGCAGCAGCGCCAGTGCGAGAAAGATCGCCAAGATGGTGCCGGAGATCGGTCTGGTGACGAAGCCGGTCGGATCGCCGCCGAAGATCAACAGCGACCGCCTGGTGCTCGACTCGATGATGGAACCGAGGACGAAGGCCAGCACCAACGGGCCTGGGTCGAAACCCGCCTTCTTCATCAGGTAGCCGATGATGCCGAACGCCACCATCAAGAAGATGTCGAAGGTCGAGTTGTTGATCGTGTACACACCCAGAATGGTGATCAAGGCCGTGATCGGCGCCAGGATCGCGGGGCGCACCCGCAGGATCCGGACGAACAGTCCCACCAGCGGGATCGACAGGATCAGCAGCAGTATGTTGCCGATGTACATCGAGTTGATGACGCCCCAGAAGACGTCGGGGTGCTCGCTGACCAGTTGCGGCCCTGGCGAGACGCCCAGAATCAACAAGGCCCCGAACAACATCGCCATGGTCGCATTGGCGGGCAGGCCGATGGTGAGCAGCGGGATGAACGACGACGTGGCCGCCGCGTTGTTCGCAGTCTCGGGCGCGGCGACCCCCTCGATGGCGCCGCGACCGAACCGCTCCGGTGTCTTGGAGCGGCGCTTCTCCGTTGCATAGGCCACGATCGACGACAGCACCGCGCCGCCTCCTGGCAGCACGCCGAGGACGAACCCGATCACCGAACCGCGGCCGATGGCGCCCGAGGACTGCTTCAGATCCTTGCGGGTCGGCCACACGTTCCCGACCTCCGCGGGCACGTGCGGCTTGCCGTGCCGCTGTTCGAGGTTGTAGAGAATCTCGCCGACGCCGAACAAACCCATCGCCACGACGACGAAGTCGATGCCGTCGGCGAGTTGCAGGCTGTCGAACGTGAAGCGCGATGCGCCGCTGAAGCTGTCGCGGCCGACGGTGGCCAGGAGCAGCCCCACAGCACCTGCGATCATCGCCTTGAGCTTGTTGCCGCTGCCGATGGTCGCGACCAGCAGCACACCGAGCAGTGCCAACGCCGCGTACTCCGGCGGCCCGAAGTCCAGAGCGACGTCGGCGATCACCGGTGCGAGCAGCGTCAGCCCCACGATCGAGATCGTCGCTCCCACGAAGGAACCGATGGCGGCGATGCCCAATGCCGTGCCCGCCTTGCCCTGTTTGGCCAAGGCGAAGCCATCGAACACGGTGACCACCGACGAGGCCTCGCCGGGCAGTCGTAGCAGCACCGAGGTGATGGTGCCGCCGTACTGGGCGCCGTAGTAGATGCCTGCCAGCATGATGATCGCCGAGACCGGATCGATGGTGTAGGTGATCGGGAGCAGGATCGCGATGGTGGCCGCAGGCCCAAGGCCGGGCAGCACTCCGATGACCATGCCGATGAGTACGCCGACGAGGCAATACAGCAGGTTCTTCGGCTCGACGACCAGTGCGAACCCGTCGATGAATGCGTTGAAGTCCATGGTTTCGAGTCGATTCAGAAGGAAATCAAGTGGGGCAACGGGATTCGCAACCCGTAGAGGAAGAGGAAGTAGAACACCGCGACAGTCACCACGCTGATCACGATTGTGTTGCGCCAGCTTTCACCGCCGAGGAACTTCAGCCAGATCACGCAGAGCAGGACGGCCGGTATCTCGAAACCGGTGAGCGGCAACATGAGTCCGAAGGCGATGAAGGTGACGGCACCGATCACCGCAAGGACGCTGCTGCGGGTGAAGGCCTCGGCGTCGGTCAGGCCGCGACCGACCAGCAGCAGAACTGCAGACAATCCTGCGATCAGCACGCTGACGACGAACGGCCACAAACCCGGACCCGGCTCCCGGAGGTTCCCCAGCCCGTATCCGTAGGCGAGCGTAGCGCCGCCGATACCGACCGCCATGCCGGCCAGGGCACCCGCGACCTGGTAGACGGGACCGCCCGCAGGTGGGCGCTCCTCCTCCAGTTCGTGCGCGACTTCGGCTTCGAGCTCGGCGAGGATGTCTCGCGCGTGCGGGTGCGAGGCGGGGGCCTCGACCGAGGCTTGCTCGGGGCCCTTGTCTCCAGCGCCGGCCTTCTCGGCGTGCTGCTCGGCTGCCGGCTTCTTGACCTCCGCCATGACTCAGCCCTCGTCGCGCAGGTCGATGCCGTACTGCTTGACCAGATCGGCGTAGCGCTGCTGGTCCTTCTTCAGCTGCGCGAGAACTTCGTCGCCCGACAACTCCATCGGTGTCAGACTGTTCTGCTTGTTGAAGTCCTTGTAACCCTGGGTTCCGAAGGTGGTCTTCATGCCTTCGCCAATCCTGTCCCGAATTTCCTGGGGAGTGCCCTTCGGCACGGTCATGAACCGGTACTGGGTCACCTCGACGTCGAGCCCCTGTTCCTTGGCGGTCGGGACATCGGGCAGGTACTCGATGCGGTCGGGGCCAAACACCGCCAGCGGTGTCAGCTTGCCGGACTGGATGTTCTCGATGCCCTCGCCGACCTGGATGCTCGCCACGTCGACCTGATTGCCGAGCACCGCGGCCAACGCGGGCGCCCCGCCGTCGAAGGGCACCGCTTGGGATTCGACACCGCTCGTCTTGAACAGCAGGGCGGCGGACAGCTGGGCGCCGGTGCCCACGCCGGTGGTGCCGTACCGGATGACCTTGGCCGACTTCTTGATGTCATCGAGATTGCGGTAGCCGCTGGCCGGATTGGTGACCAGGACGTAGTCGTCTCGGGAGACGCCCGCGACGATGTCGAAGTCGTCGATCTTCGTCACCTCGTCGTCTGCCACGGCGAGCGGGGTGATGGTGAACAGGGACGCGTTCTGGATGGCGATCTTCTTGCCGTCTGGCTCTGCCTTGGCGACCTCGGCGGCGGCGAGCGCACCGTTGGCGCCCTCCCGGTTGATCACGGGGAACGACGCACCGAGGGAGTCACCGAGCCCCTTGGACACCGCGCGGCTGATCAAGTCGCTGGATCCGCCGGCTGAAGCGCCGACATACATCTCGACCGACCCCGACGGATAAGTGCCGCCGGAATCGCCCCCCGTGCTGTTCTGGACGCCGCCACAGCCGGTGATGACCAGGCAGACGGCGGACGCCGCCGCTAGACCGGCACGAACGCGGTGTTGGCGGAACGCGGATCCGAGCATCACAATCACTCCTCGTCGTGTGAGCGATGCGCCACGATGCGGAGGGTGTGGCGATCGTCACTCCAACGTAGGAAATTGAGCGATACCTGTCCAACGCCTAATTAGCATCGACTGATGCAAAGTCGGCATTGGTGGCTGGTTTACCGCGGATCCGTCGACTCTCGAGCGCGACGCGCCGTGCGACCCCGAGGGCTAGAACCAGCCGTCCCGCATCTCCAGCGTGGTGCGGTCGAGGCTCTCCAGCAGGTCGAGTTGTGGTGCGGTCCTCGGCAGTTCGTACCGGAAGAAGTACCGGGCGGCCTGGCGTTTGCCGTCGTAGAACTCACCCGACCGGCCCTCGGCGGCGACGAACTGCTCGAGCCACATCCAGGCGACCACGATGTGCCCGAACGCCTCGAGGTAGATCACGCTGTTGGCCAGCGCGGCCTCGGCGTCACCCGAGGCGAACATCCCCGACGTGACGGCGACCAGCCGGTCCCACGATGACCGCAGCCGCTCCGCAAGCTGGGCCGCCTCGCCACCTGCCGCGGACGCCTGCGCCGCCGCACCCGACAGTGCCTTGTCGAGCTCGGCAAGGCTTGCTCCACCGCGCTGAGTCACCTTGCGGCCCAACAGGTCGAGGCTCTGGATGCCGTGGGTGCCCTCGTGGATCGGGTTGAGCCGGTTGTCGCGGTAGTGCTGTTCGACGTCGTACTCGCGGGTGTAGCCGTAGCCACCGTGCACCTGGATGGCCAGATCGTTGGCCGCCAGGCACCACTGCGACGGCCAGCTCTTGGCCACCGGGGTGAGGATGTCCAGCAGCAGCGAGGTGGCGTCGGCCTCCTCGTCGGACTCTGGACAGTGCTGCAGGTCGATGAGGCGCGCGCAGTACAGCGCCAACGCCAGCCCACCTTCGACATAGGCCTTCTGCGCCAACAGCATCCGCTTGACGTCGGGATGCTCGATGATCGGGATCTGCGGTGCGGACGGATCCTTGGCGGTGACGGGCCTGCCCTGTGGGCGCTCGCGCGCATACTGGAGCGACTTCAGGTAACCGGTGTAGCCCAGTGCCACCGCGCCCATTCCGACGCCGAGGCGGGCCTCGTTCATCATGTGGAACATGTAGGCCAGACCGCGGTGCGGCTCGCCGACCAGGTAGCCCACCGCGCCCGGTTCGCCGGCGGGGCTGAACGTGCCGTCGCCAAGGCTGAGCACGGTGTTGGTGATACCCCGTTGGCCCATCTTGTGATTCAGCCCGGCCAGCGCCACGTCGTTGCGCTCGCCGATCGACCCGTCGGCCTCGACCAAATACTTCGGCACGATGAACAGCGAGATGCCCTTGGTGCCCGCGGGACCGCCAGGGATCTTGGCCAGCACCAGGTTGACGATGTTGTCCGACATCTCGTGCTCGGCGCCCGAGATCCACATCTTCGATCCGAACAGGCGGAACGTACCGTCGTCCCGCGGCTCGGCACGGGTCAGGACGTCGGCCAGCGACGAGCCCGCCTGCGTCTCCGACAACGCCATCGTGCCGGTGAACCGGCCTGCGAGCATGGGCCGGACATAGGTGTCGATCTGCTCGTCGGTGCCGAACTTGGTCAGCAGGTTGGCATTCGCGATCGTCAGCATCAGATAGCCCGACGTGCTGACGTTGGCGGCGGAGATCCAGGCGAACCCGGCCTGCGCCACGCACACGGGCAGCTGCGCACCACCGACGCCCTCGTCGGCGCTCATGCCGACGAGATCGGCATGGGCGAACGCCTCGAGGGCCTCCTTGACCTCGTCGATGACCGTGACGCGGGTGCCGTCGAACGTCGGTTCCTGCGCATCGCTCTTCTTGTTGTGCGGCGCGAAGTACCGGGTGGCCAGGTGTTCACACAGGTCGAGCACGCCGTCGAAGGTCTCCCGCGAGTGCTCGGCGAACCGGCACCGCTTGGTCAGGTCGTCCACGCGCAGCCATTCGTACAGCAGAAAGTCGAGATCGCGGCGCGACAGCAGGGTGGATTTCACGACTCCATCTTGGCACCGGCACAGTCGTGCAGTACGTTCAGTTTGTACTGAACGTACTGTGCGGAGGCCATGTTGCTGCCGGAAGAGGCGGAGTTCGTCGATCGAGTCGGACTGTTCATGGAGATGCTCGGCGCCACGCGCACCATGGGACGGGTCTACGGCTGGTTGTTGATCTGCGACCCACCCCAGCAGTCGCTGAGCGAATTGACCAAGGCGCTCTCGGTCAGCAAGGCCTCGGTCAGTACGGTCGCCCGCCAGTTGCAGGACAGCGGGATGATCGAGCGGCTGCCCAGTCCGACCCGTCAGCACCACTACCGCGTCACGCCGGGCGGCTTCAGCAGCGTGCTCGACACCCAGCTGTCGTTGATGAAGCCCGGCATCGACATCGCCGACTTCGGCCTGTCGGTGCTGAAGGAGGACCGCCCCGAGCAGCGGGAGCGGCTCGAAGACTTCCGCGACTTCTGCGAGTTCTCCGCACAGGACTACCGCGAAGAGTTGATGCAGCGGTGGAACGACTACCGCGCCAAGAGGAGGAGATCGTGAGCACCCGAACCGACAAAGTCGATTTCAGCTCGGTCGGTTGGCGTTCGGTGGAGTGGACCAATTTGGTCACCCTGTACTTCCGGGCGTACGAAAGCCGTTCGCCCCGGCCGATTCTGGGTGACCGCGCCGCCGCGGATGCCGTCGACCGCATCGATTACGACTGGGTGCGGATACATCGCGCAACCCAGCCGTGGGCGAACCAGTACCTGGTGGCGCTCAGGGCGAAGAAGCTCGACGACTGGGCCAGCGATTTCCTGCGCCGTCAGCCGGCCGCCGTGGTGGTGCACCTCGGCTGCGGCCTGGACACGCGGGCGTTCCGCATCGGCCCGCCGTCGACCGTGCAGTGGTTCGACCTCGACCAGCCCGGGGTGATCGAGTTGCGCCGCCAGTTATACGTCGAAACCGACAGCTACCGGATGATCGGTTCCTCGGTCACCGATCCCGGCTGGCTCGACCAGATTCCGACGGGGCGGCCGACCCTGGTCGTTGCCGAAGGGCTGCTGATGTACCTGCCGGAAGCCGAAGTGCGTGCGCTGCTCGGCAGGTTGGCCGACCGGTTCGACACCGGCGAACTACTCTTCGACACACTGCCGCCGTCGGGCCCTCGGCTGTCCAAGCTCTTCAGCGGCGGGATCGTCAAATGGGGGATCCGCGACGCACGTGATCTCGAGGGTTGGGGTTTCGGACTCCGGTTCGTCGAACACGAGTCCGCGGTGGCGGACTACCGGTCGATTCCATTCGCCGCGCAGCGCTGGATCTTTCGGCTGTTGCATGCGACCCCGGCCCGCAACTACGACGTGGTGAACAGGTTCGCCTTCTAACTCTCGGCGGCCGGGTTTCCCGTGGTCTGGACGTCGATGCCCAGCGGGGAGTCCGCCCGTACCGACTCGTCCTTGATCAGGCCGCGCAGCAAGGCGGTGCTGAACTCGACGGCGATCTCCTTGGCCGTGCGCCTGCCCTGTGGACGCAACCAGCGGTAGGAACCCAACGTCATCCCGATGTAACCGAGGGCCAGGACGTGCGAATCGCAGTCGTAGAACTCGCCGCTGGCGATGCCGCGGTCGATGACGTCGCGGACGTGCTCGTAGACGGTGGTCTCGGCCGTGCGGATGTAGGCGACCTGCTCCTCGGTGAACCACTCCGTGATGTAGGGGCCCTCCTGGAAGTACACGGCCGCCCGCTCGATGTCACTGGCGATGCCGACCAGGAGGCGACGGGTGAAGTGGTAGATCGTCTCGCGTGCGCTCGCGGTGGGATCGTCGTGCAGCGCGTCGACGGTGAAGTCGGCGGCGCTCTTGTAGATGTCGTAGAGGATCAGCGACTTGCTGGCGTAGTAGTGGTAGACGGTGGCCTTGTTCAGGCCGACCGCGTCGGCGACGTCGTCCATGCGGGTGCCGTGGTACCCGCGGGCGGCGAAGAGCTTGGTGGCTACCGTCAGCAGTTCCTCGCGGCGGGTCAGGCCGTTGCCGGGTGTTGGCGATGAGCCGCTTGCGCGCAGAGAATGTGGCTCGGAGGACATGGCGACTCACTATATGCAGGCCGGGACCTCTCCCGGGGACCAATCAACTGGTTGGCCAGTCTAGGTGTTCGGTCGCATCCGGTGTCCGCGACGGGTGGTCCGGCGCTAGACTCCGACCAAAGGCCGTTCTCGCTGGGAGGTACCGATGGACCCGAACCCCGATTACGACGCGAGCGACGAGATCGAGTACTTCTTCCAGTACATCCCGTGGGGGCTTCGGGGCGTGTACCCGCCGCCCGCGTACCCGCCGGTCTAGGCCGCGGCTTCCTTCACGGCCCGGCCCAGCGATCGGCGGTGCCCTCGAGTCCCACCTGCAGCAGCAGGCGGCCGCCGGGATCTGCTTCTGCTCGGCGAGGAACTGCGACGCGCTCTCGAGATTGTTCGCGATGTTGCCCGGGTGCACCGTCGGTCCCGAGCCACTCGGTGGAGGTCAGTTGTTCGGGGGTCGGGTACTGACCCTGCTTCAGCTGTCCCGCAACGTCTTCCGGATTGAGCCCCACCTCGGCCGCAATGGCCTTGGCCGCAGCATCGGGATGGGGCCGAGCAGCACGCCGATGACGACGCCGACGAACACCCGGCGCAACGTCATGTAGAGGTGTTCCCAGAGCAGGTAGCCTGCGTAACCGCGGGTGCCGTCGTGGGTGGTCGAGACATCGACGAACGCGCGCCACACCGTGCTCGGGTACGGCACGAAGGTCTAGTTCCGGATTCCCGCGGAGGCGGCGGCCTGCCGGACGATCCCGAAGACGACGACCGACACTGTTCCTGCGACTTCCTGCAAAGGGCAGATGCGGACCGATGGCATCAGCGACAGCAGGTGTCGGCAGGCGGTGTCGCGCTCATTCGGTCATCGCTACCTGCGGTCAATCGGCTCGGAAAGGGCTGCGATCAGGCTGGATCTAAGTGGTTGTGACGGATCGGTGACGGCTTCGATGGCACCGCGGATGGAATTGGCGACCCTTACCCACGGGTCATCCAGCTCAAACATCGGCTTTCGTGACATCGATGGCGATCGTCGATTCGCGCCAAACACACGGAGCTGCACGCGAATTGGACTGAATGTCGGCGCTCCGCCAACAGGCAGGGCACGGAGCTCCCGCGAGGGCCTGACACGAGCGCGAGAACGGGGGTAAGCTGACCGAAGTCCTCCCGGACTTACCGCCGTTTAGTGCAAAGCGGCCGATACGCCACACGGCGATGGGCCCCTCTGAAGCCTTGCTTCGGCGAACATCCCCCTTCGCACGATGCGTGGCGACGGCAGATCGCCGGTCCGTCTCACCGACGGATGACGATGCAACGCGCCCTTGAACGCGGCGCTGCATCTCTGGACACCTGAGGGGGTCCGCGCATGACCGTTGACGCACTAGCGCCCGAAACACCCTCCGAGACAACGGTGCCCGAAGGCATCGCAGCTGACGAGGTGACGCGGCCTAAGCACACCGACGAGTACACCGACGTGATCGACATGTTTCACGTCCTCAAGACGCTGCCCGCCGAATCGCACGAGTACGCCAGGCAACGCGAACGCATCATCAACAGGTGCCTGCAGTTGGCCGATCACGTTGCACGGCACTATGACCGGCGCGGCGAGAACCTCGAGGACCTGACCCAGGTCGCCCGTCTGGGACTGTTGAACGCGGTGAACCGGTTCGACCCGGACAAGAGCTCCAGCTTCCTCGCCTTCGCAGTTCCCACGATGATGGGCGAAGTCCGGCGGCACTTCCGGGACCACGGCTGGTCGATGCACGTGCCGCGGCGCATCAGGGACCGGCATGGGCAGATCACCAAGGCGACGGCACACCTGACCCACGACCTGGGGCGGGCGCCGACGGCCGGCGAGCTCTCGGAGCTGCTCGGCCTTGAGCGGGAAGAGGTGGTCGAGAGCCTCATCGCCGCGGCGTCGTACAACGTCCATTCCATCGACGCACCGATCTCGGGCGGCGACGGACAGCCGCGGATGCTGGCGGACACGATCGGCGAGGTCGACCCCGAGTTCGAGCACATCACCGACTGTGAAGCGGTACGGCCGCTGCTGGCGGCGCTTCCCGAGCGCGAGCGAACCGTGTTGTATCTGCGCTTCTTCGCCTCGATGACGCAGAGCCAGATAGCCGAGCGGATCGGTGTCTCTCAGATGCACGTATCGCGGATCCTCGACCGGACCCTCTCGAAGCTGCGGACTCAGATCTAGGCCGAATCTGCGGCCACCCTCGATACGGGCACGCAGAGCTGCGGGCAAGGGTCGGTCACGGGGTAAAACACACCGCTCACCACCAGAGGGGCACGCGCGCCGTCGGGGTGCGAAATGGGAGACTCTTCGCATGCTTATCGGGATACCGCGCGAGTCTCACGCGGGCGAGACGCGTGTCGCCGCCACGCCTCAGACCGTCGGACAACTCATCAAACTGGGCTACTCCGTCGCCGTCGAGTCCGGTGCCGGCGATGCCTCCAGCTTCTCGGATACCGCATACGTCGAGGCCGGCGCCGAAATCGGCGGCGCGTGGGCGGCCGACGTCGTCCTCAAGGTCAACGCCCCCTCCGACGTTGAGATCGCCGCATTGAAGGACAAGGCCACCCTGGTCAGCCTGATCTCGCCTGCGCTGAACCCGGAACTGGTCGAGAAGCTGTCGGCCCGCCCGATCACGGTGCTGGCGATGGACGCCGTCCCGCGGATATCCCGGGCACAGTCGCTGGACGTGCTGTCGTCGATGGCCAACATCGCCGGGTATCGGGCCGTAGTCGAAGCCGCGCACGCCTTCGGCCGGTTCTTCACCGGGCAGGTGACCGCGGCGGGCAAGGTGCCGCCTGCCAAGGTGCTCGTCGTCGGCGCAGGGGTGGCCGGACTGTCCGCGATCGGGGCGGCAGGCGGCATGGGCGCCATCGTGCGGGCCACCGACCCACGGCCCGAGGTCGCCGACCAGGTCAAGTCCCTCGGCGGGGAGTACCTCTACGTCGACCCGGCCGGGGCCACCGAAAAGGCCGAGGTGTCGGCCACCGGCTACGCCAAGGAGATGGGCGAGGACTACAAGGCCCGCGAGGCGGCGCTGTACGCCGAGCAGTCCAAGGACGTCGACATCATCATCACCACCGCGCTGATCCCCGGCAGGCCTGCGCCCCGCATCATCACCGCGGACATGGTCGCCTCGATGAAACCGGGCAGCGTGATCGTGGACATGGCCGCAGCCAACGGCGGCAACGTCGGGGGCACCGTCAAGGATCAGGCGATCGTCACCGACAACGGCGTGACGATCATCGGCTACACCGATCTGGCCGGGCGGCTGCCTGCGACCGCCTCCCAGCTCTACGGCACCAACCTGGTGAACCTGCTCAAGCTGCTCACCCCGGAGAAGGACGGGCAGCTCACCCTGGATTTCGACGACGTGGTGCAGCGGTCGGTGACCGTCGTGCGTGAAGGCGAGACCACCTGGCCGCCGCCGCCGGTCCAGGTGTCGGCCGCCCCGGCGGCAGCGGTAGCCGCCGCCCCGGTGGTGTCGCAGGTCAAACGGCCGATGTCGCCGCAGCGCCGACTGAGCATCACGTTCGTCGCCGCTGCGGTGCTGTTCGCGCTCATCGCGCTGTCCCCGGCCGCACTGCAGGTACACCTGACGGTGTTCGCCCTGGCGATCGTGATCGGCTACTACGTGATCGGGCACGTGCACCACGCGTTGCACACCCCGCTGATGTCGGTGACCAATGCGATCTCGGGCATCATCGTCGTCGGCGCGCTGCTGCAGATCGGCCACGGTATCCAGACCGGTGGGGCCGTCGTCACCGCACTCGCGACCGTCGCCATCCTGCTCGCCAGCATCAACGTCTTCGGTGGCTTCGCGGTGACGCGCCGCATGCTCGCCATGTTCTCGAGGAGCTAACCCGTGTTCACCCTAGAGACCACTGCCACCGCGGCCTACGTCGTCGCGGCCCTGCTGTTCATCCTGGCGCTGGCCGGCTTGTCCAAGCACGAGACCTCGAGGACTGGCAACACCTTCGGCATCGCAGGCATGGCGGTGGCGCTGATCGCCACCATCGCACTGGCGCTGGCCCGCCACATCGAACCGCTTGGCATCGGCCTGCTGGTCGGTGCGATGGCGATCGGCGCCGCGATCGGTCTGTGGCGGGCTCGCGTGGTGGAGATGACCGGGATGCCCGAGCTGATCGCGCTGCTGCACTCGTTCGTCGGCCTGGCCGCGGTGCTGGTCGGCTGGAACGGCTATCTGCACGTCGAGGGCGATCTCGCCGGTTCCGAGGCCGCCGTACTGGACGGCCAGAACCTGCTCGGCATCCACTCCGCCGAGGTCTTCATCGGCGTGTTCATCGGCGCCGTCACGTTCACCGGCTCGATCGTGGCCAACCTCAAGCTCTCGGCCCGCATCAAGTCCACTCCGCTGATGCTGCCCGGCAAGAACATCCTCAACGTCGGCGCGCTGGTCGCGTTCGTCGCGCTCACGGTGTGGTTCGTCGTCTCACCGCAGCTGTGGCTGCTCATCGCCGTCACGGTGCTGGCCCTGCTGCTCGGCTGGCATCTGGTCGCCTCGATCGGTGGCGGCGACATGCCCGTCGTGGTGTCGATGCTCAACAGCTACTCGGGCTGGGCCGCCGCGGCGTCGGGCTTCCTGCTGTCCAACGACCTGCTCATCGTGACCGGCGCGCTCGTCGGCTCCTCCGGTGCGTATCTGTCCTACATCATGTGCAAGGCGATGAACCGGTCGTTCATCTCGGTCATCGCCGGTGGTTTCGGCATCGAGGCAGGCCCTGCGGAGGACAAGGACTACGGCGAGCATCGCGAGATCACCGCCGACGGTGCCGCCGAACTGCTCACCTCGGCCAGCTCGGTGATCATCACTCCCGGCTACGGGATGGCCGTCGCGCAGGCCCAGTACGGGGTCGCCGACCTGACCCGCAAGCTGCGCGAGCGTGGGGTGAACGTCCGCTTCGGCATCCACCCCGTCGCGGGCCGGCTGCCCGGCCACATGAACGTGCTGCTGGCCGAGGCCAAGGTGCCCTACGACATCGTGCTGGAGATGGACGAGATCAACGACGACTTCGACGACACGTCGGTCGTCCTTGTCATCGGCGCCAACGACACCGTCAACCCGGCGGCGTCCGAGGATCCGAGCAGCCCGATCGCCGGCATGCCGGTGCTGACGGTGTGGAACGCCGACAACGTCATCGTGTTCAAGCGTTCGATGGCCTCGGGCTACGCAGGCGTGCAGAACCCGCTGTTCTTCCGGGAGAACACGCAGATGCTCTTCGGCGACGCGAAGGACCGGGTGGACGCGATCAACGCGGCGTTGGAGTCCCTGGTCCGAAACTAGGATGTTCGACCATGCCTGTGGATCGCCTTCTGCCCTCGTCGGAGGCCCATGAGCTCATCGCGCTGACCCGCGACGTCGCGGACAAGGTGCTGGATCCGATCGTCGACGAGCACGAACGCACGGAGACCTATCCCGACGGGGTGTTCGCCCAGCTCGGCGCGGCGGGCCTGCTGAGCCTTCCGCAACCCGAGGAGTGGGGTGGCGGCGGTCAGCCGTTCGAGGTCTACCTGCAGGTGCTCGAGGAGATCGCCGCACGCTGGGCGGCGGTCGCCGTGGCCGTCAGCGTGCACAGCCTGTCGTCACACCCGCTGCTGACCTTTGGCAGCGACGAGCAGAAGCGGCGCTGGCTGCCCGACATGCTGTCGGGCGAGCAGATCGGGGCGTACAGCTTGTCCGAGCCGCAGGCGGGTTCGGACGCCGCCGCACTGCGGTGCGCGGCGAAGGCGGTCGACGGTGGTTATGTCCTCAACGGGGCGAAGTCGTGGATCACACACGGCGGCATCGCGGACTTCTACACGCTGTTCGCGCGCACCGGCGAGGGAAGTCGTGGAAGCATCTCCTGCTTCCTGGTGCCCGGCGACCTGGAGGGCTTAACCTTCGGCAAACCAGAAGAGAAGATGGGCCTTTCCGCCGTCCCGACCACGTCGGCCTTCTACGACGACGCCAGGATCGAGGCGGATCGCCGCGTCGGCGCCGAGGGCCAGGGGCTGCAGATCGCCTTCAGCGCACTCGATTCCGGTCGGCTGGGCATCGCCGCGGTCGCGACCGGTCTGGCGCAGGCCGCCCTCGACGAGGCGCAACGCTACGCCAACGAGCGTACGACGTTCGGCCGCAAGATCATCGATCACCAGGGGCTGGGCTTCCTGCTGGCCGACATGGCGGCTGCCGTGGTCAGCGCCAGGGCCACCTACCTGGACGCGGCGCGCCGCCGCGACGCCGGACGCCCGTACTCCACGCAGGCGAGCGTGGCGAAGCTGGTGGCCACCGATGCCGCGATGAAGGTCACCACCGACGCCGTCCAGGTGTTCGGCGGCGCGGGCTACACCCGCGACTACCGCGTCGAGCGGTACATGCGCGAAGCCAAGATCACGCAGATATTCGAGGGCACCAACCAGATTCAGCGCCTCGTGATCGCGCGCAGCCTGACCGACTGAGCCACCGCGGCTGGACCCGCTGGTTATGCTGCCCGGCATGCACCTCGACGAGCTGCACTGGTTCGTCGTGCTGGCCGAGACCGAACACGTCACGGACGCCGCCGCCGAACTGCACGTCTCGCAACCGACCCTTTCACGCGCCATAGCGCGTCTCGAGGCACGGGTCGGAGTCCCCCTGTTCGACCGGGTCAACCGCCGGCTTCGGTTGAACGCATACGGCGCCATCCTTCTCGAACACGCCCGTAGGGCCACCGCCGAGATGCGTTCGGCGGATGAGCGGATAGCTGCGTTGCGCGACCCGGACAAGGGCACGGTCAGGCTGGCCTTCTTGCACTCGTTGGCCAGCTGGTTCGTGCCGGATCTGTTGCGGCGGTTCCGGTTACATGCCCCGCAGGTGCGGTTCGACCTGTTCCAGGGCGCAGCGCACGAGCTCACCGCCCGGGTGCAGGAGGGACACGCCGACCTCGCCATCACCTCTCCGCGACCCATCGGGGCGGGATTCGTCTGGCACGGTCTCTACTCCGAACGGCTGTGCGTGGCGGTACCACTCGAACACCGGCTGGCCAGGCGGTCCCGGCTGCGTCTCGCCGACGTCGCCGACGAGCAGTTCATCGCGCTCGGCGTGCAGTCCGGCCTGCGGCAGCTCACCGACGAGCTGTGCGCGACGGCGGGGATCCACCCTCAGGTGGTATTCGAGGCCTCCGAGATTCCGACGATGGAGGGGCTCGTCGCGGCGGGTTTCGGGGTGGCGGTGGTACCCGTGCCGCGCGCCGAACGGGCGGAGCCGACGGTGGCTTACGTACCGCTGTCGGATGGCGGCGCCAAGCGACAGATCGGCCTGGCGCTGGCGGGCGGGCGCGACATACCGGCCGCGGCAGCCCGGTTCGTCGAGTTCGTGACGGACGACGGCTGGAGCGATTGATCATGCCTGTGGCGCATGGTGGTGCGTAACTTCATGCATTGGACACACGGAGCGGATCGCTCGACACTCGACTGGTGACGATCGACGCCCCGCACGTGGCCCCCGCCTGGGCCGGGCATCCGCGAGGCTCTGCCGAATACCGGCGGCTGCTGGCCGCGCTGTTCTGCGCTGGTGTGGCGACCTTCGCCCAGCTGTACTCCCCGCAGGCCGTGCTGCCGCTCATCGCCGCCGACCTCCGCATCGGGGCGGCGAACGCGGCGCTGATGGTGTCGGCCGCCACGGCGGGCCTTGCGATCGGCGTCATCCCATGGTCGGTGATCGCCGACCGCATCGGTCGGGTACGCGCCATGTCGCTGTCGGTGACGGCCGCGACGGTGCTCGGCCTGCTGGTGCCGTTCGCTCCGAACCTCGGGCTGCTGTTGGCGGGCCGCTTCATGGAGGGCCTGCTGATCGGCGGCGTGCCCGCCATCGCGATCGCCTACCTGTCGGAGGAGATCCATCGCGACCACGCGGCACGCGCGGCCGGGATGTTCGTCGCAGGCACCAGCGTCGGTGGGCTGCTCGGACGGCTCGTCGCGGGCCCGATCGGGGAAGTCACCGGTTGGCGGGTCGGAGTGCTCAGCGTGGCGGTGCTGTGCGGCGTCGGAGCGCTCGGCTTCGTCCGCCTTGCGCCGCGGCCCCGCGGGTACGACCCGTCGCGCGGCCGCTCGCACCCCGACGGCGGGCTGCTGCACCGGCTGACAGCCAACCTGCGGTCCCTACGCCAGCTGGCGCTCCTCGCTCAGGCCTTCCTTCTCATGGGTGGGTTCGTCGCGCTGTACAACTTCCTGGGCTTCCGCTTGATGGGCGCACCCTTCCACCTGCCGCAGAGCCTGGTGAGCCTGGTGTTCGTGGCCTACCTCGCGGGCACGTGGGCGTCGTCGCGGACCGGAGCAGGGGCTGCCCGGTTCGGCCGCAAACGGGTACTGCTGGTGTCGATCGTCACCATGGTCGTCGGCGTGATGATCACGTTGAGCGACAACCTGTTCCTCGTACTCGCAGGCCTGCTCATCGGCACGGCGGGCTTCTTCGGGGCCCACTCGATCGCATCAGGTTGGACCGCCCACCAGGCCACGGTCGGCAAGGCGCAGGCATCGTCGCTGTACAACCTCTTCTACTACGGCGGGTCGAGCGTGCTCGGGTGGTTCGGCGGTGTCGCGTTCGATGCGGCGGGCTGGACCGCCGTCGCCATGACCATCGTCGCCCTGGCAGGCATCGCCGCCGTCACCGCCGCGGTGCTACTGCCCCGCGACTGAGGGGTCGGCCGTCAGTTCTGGCTGCCCTGGTTGCCGACCACCGTCAGGGCGGGGTTCACCACGAAGCGGGCTCGGTTGCCGCCGGCCTTGCGCGCCTCGTGCATCGCCGCCGTCAGCGATCGTCATCACTTCGTCAACGACGTCGGCGGGTGGGAGGCCCGTCAGCGGGCGCAGGGGCGTACTCACCACGCCGACGCTGGTGGTGAGCCGCGATGGGGTGTTCGCCACCGCGGCACGGACCCGGTCGACGAGCGGCGACGCGTCGGCGGTGGTGAAGGTGTCGGCGATGACGAACTCGGCGTCGGAGACGTGCGCGAGGACGGCGTTGTGGCGCACGCTGCCACGCAGTGCTCTTGCGACCGCGACCCTGGCCCGATTTCCGCCGCGCTTCGCCCGACATGCTGGTCACCAGCGAGAAACCATCGATCGTGATGACGACCAGCACCAGGAACCGATCGTCTTCGCGTTGGCGTGCGGCGAGCAACGTGGCGGTTCCTTCGTAGAAGGCGTCGCGGTCCAGCAGCCCGGTGAGTGGGTCAAGCCGACCGGTGACCTCGCCGCGACCAACGAGCCGGACGCCCAACCGGCACGCGAACGCCGCGAACACGTTGACCAGCGCGACCAGGAAGACGCTGCTGAGGGCCAGCGCGGCATCCAGCGCCGCCAGCCGGACGGCGAGCACGCCAAGCGTCACCGCGCCGACCGTCCAGGTGAACGCAAGCAGTCTGCAGGCTATGAAAGATCGCGATGTATGCGGCGAGTACGGCGAACGCGGTGGCGCCAAGCAAGCCGGCCACCGGATTGCTCGAGACCAGGCATGCGACGGCGATGCAGCCGGTGCCCAGCACGACGCACGCCGCTGATTCGGCCCGCGTGGGCCAACGATGTCGCAACCAGCGCAGCGACATCAGCAGACAGCACACCGAGACGCCGATCGCGAGGGTCCGGCCGACCGGGCCGTGCGGGCCGAACGGGCTGATCGACCGAGACCGCAGGCACAACACCGAGTCCCGCAATGATCCCCGCGATGACCCGGCACGTGTTGGCCTGCATCCCGCGGCCCGCAAGGACTGCCGTCAACCAGTTGTAGTGATCGTCACGCGGCTTCCACCGCTCGGTCGTCACGATGGGACCTCGACGCGGGAGTCGCGGGCGACGTGCAATGGACGCACACCGACTCCTCTCGCCGCATTCCTCGAACTGAACCTATCAACGTCACGGCCGATTCGCCTGCACGGATCTCGATCGGGTTCGCGATCGGGTTCGCGGCGGACGAAGAACGGCCCGATGCGTCAATTACGGGCAACGCCTGCTGATTACGCTGGCGAGGCGGGGTCGAACGTGCAGCTACCGATCGGCCGGGTGCTTGAGGCGCTGGGTGCTCAACGCCTCAAGCACGTCGGTCCGCATACGGCTCACCGATCGCGGCGATACGCGGGCTCAATCGGCCTTCCCGCTCCGGCCGCAGCCAAACAGTCGGACCCGTCAATTACGGCGGGCGCCGAACCTCGTTGGTTTCTGCGCGCCCGTCCCGGGTAGCAACCGGGAGTCCGGCGCGCAGCCCTCGCGCCGCAATCCCCATCACGAAACGCGCAATTCCCTTCAGAAACGGAGGAACCTGCCGTGGCCCAAAAGCCCGATCACGACGCCTGAGGACGTCGTCACCTACCTGACCGATCAGCACGAAGCCATCAAGGCGCTGTTCATCGAAACGCTCGACGCCAAGGACACCGCCACCCAACAGGAAGCCTTCACGCGGCTGCGGACGCTGCTGGCCGTGCACGAGACGGCGGAGGAGATGATGGTGCACCCCCGTGTGCGGCGGAAGGTCGACGGCGGCGCCGAGATCGCCGACGCCCGCCTGACCGAGGAGCACGATGCCAAGATCGCGTTGGCTGAACTCGAGAAGATTCCCTGCGGGACGGCTGACTTCAGCAAGGAACTGATCCACCTGCAGGCCGCCGTGCTGGAGCATGCGGCGCGCGAGGAGGCCGAGGAGTTCACGTTGCTCTCCGAGCAGCTCGACGCCGACGAGCTCGCGCAAGCTGGCGTCGGCCGTGCAGGTCGCCGAGCGCATCGCACCCACGCACCCGCATGCCGGCGTCGAGTCGGCGTTCGCCAATTTCGCGGTCGGTCCGTTCGCCTCGCTGCTGGATCGCGCGCGCGACGCCCTGCGCGGCAACGCCGCATAGGTCAGACACCACGAGGCCGGACCCCGCGATTGTTCGCGGGGTCCGGTCTTGTCTGCGGCGGCCATCGCGGGGTACTGCGGCCGAAGGCGTGTAGCCCGCGCGCCGGGAACACCCAGCCGTTTCCCGCTTCGCAATCGACATCGTCACACCTGGAGCACCGATGCCCACTTCACGCAACCGCGATCAGGCCGCCCCGTCCTCCGTCAGTCCGACCGGAGTGACGCAAAGACCTTGATGGACAGGCAGATCCGCGCGCCCAGGCCGGCCGTTACCTGACCACGGCGCAGGGCGTGCGGATGCCCGACACCGACCACTCGCTGAAGGCTGGCGACCGCGGGCCCACGCTGCTGGAGGACTTTCACCTCCGCGAGAAGATCACGCACTTCGACCACGAGCGCATCCCGGAGCGGGTGGTGCATGCGCGTGGCGCGGCGGCCCACGGTGTGTTCGAGGCCTACGGCAACGCGTCCGACGTCACGCGGGCGGCCTTCCTGCCAAGGGCACGCGGACCGAGGTGTTCTGCCGCTTCTCCACCGTGCTCGGCTCCCGCGGTTCGGCCGACACCGTGCGCGACACCCGCGGCTTCGCGGTGAAGTTCTACACCGACGAAGGCAACTTCGATCTGGTCGGCAACAACATTCCGGTGTTCTTCATCCAGGACGGCATCAAGTTCCCCGACGTCATCCACGCCGGCAAGCCGCATCCGGACCGCGAGATCCCGCAGGCCCAGTCGGCGCACGACACCTTCTGGGACTTCGTCTCCCTGCACACCGAGGCCACCCACCACGTCTTCTGGAACATGAGCGACCGTGGCATCCCGCGTTCCTACCGGACCATGGAAGGTTTCGGCGTCCATACCTTCCGGCTGGTCAACGCCAAGGGCGAGACCAGCCTGGTGAAGTTCCACTGGAAGCCCGTCGCGGGCGTGCACTCACTGGTGTGGGAGGAGGCGCAGATCGCCGCCGGGTGCGACCCGGACTTCCACCGTCGCGACATGGCCGACGGCATCGAGGCCGGCGCTGCCTCTGGAGTACGAGCTCGGCATCCAGGTCATGCCCGACGACGGCACCGACAGCTTCGAAGGCATCGACCTGCTCGACCCGACGAAGATCGTGCCCGAGGAGCTGGTCGCCGGTCCAGATGATCGGCAAGCTCACCCTGAACCGCAACCCGACCAACTACTTCGCCGAGACCGAGCAGGTCGCGTTCCACACCGGAAACCTGGTGCCCGGCATCGAGGTCACCAACGACCCGCTGATGCAGGCCCGGTTGTTCTCCTATCTCGACACGCAGCTGACCCGGCTGGGTGGCCCGAACTTCACCCAGCTGCCCATCAACCGGCCGCACTGCCCGGTCAACGACATGCTGCGCGACGGGATGCACCAGACGGCAATCCACACCGGCTTGGCGCCCTACCGGCCCAACAGCATCGACGGCGGCGAGCCGCTGGTCGCCGACGCCGACGAGGGCGGCTACGTGCACGACGCCGCGACCGGTCGACGGCCCGGTGGTGCGCGCGCAATCCGGTGTCGTTCGACGACCACTTCACCCAGGCCGCGATGTTCTACCGGAGCCTGAGCGAGGTCGAGAAGGCGCACGTCGTGGAGGCGTTCACGTTCGAACTCGGCAAGTGCTACGAGAAGGCGATCAAGGAGCGCGAGCTCGAGGTGCTGGCCAATGTCGACGCCGACCTGTGTGAGTCAGGTCGCCGCTGGTCTTGGACTGCCTGCACCGCAGGGTGATCCACCTGCAGGATAGCAGCACTGTCGCCTGCACTGTCGCAGCTCGTCACCGAGCCAGGACCCGTGGCAGGCCGCAAGGTCGCGGTGATCGCCGATGCCGGTTCCGACCTTGCGGGCATCGCCGCGCTGACGCAAGTCGCTTGCGCGGCAGGGTGTGACCGCGTTGGTCACCGCTGCCGTCGGCGGCACGTTGAAGTCCGGACGTCGCTCGGTGGTCGTCGACCGCACCTTCGCCACGACGCGGTCCATCGAGTTCGATGCGGCGATCGTCGCCGCGGGCACCTCGATCACCGACGACATCAAACTGGTCGTGATGCTTCAGGAGGCCTTCCGGCACTGTAAACCCCTCGGCGCGTGGGGCGATGGTGTCGCGTTGCTGGAGGCGGCGGCGATCGACCGGGGTGCTCCTGGCGTGCTCGTCGGGGCCGATTCGGGTAAGGAATTCAGCGCGGAGCTGATCACCGCGTTGGGTCTGCACCGGGTATGGGAGCGCGCAGGCGCCGTGATGGCGTCGGCGGTAGCACCGTCGAAGCCGAAGGAGCGGGCGGCCAAGGAGGCCGCGCCGAAGAGAGCTGGGGCCGCGCGGCGCAAGCGCTAGCGGCGGGTGCGAACGACGTAACGCCGTTCGGCGTAGGCGATGTCGTCACGCCACAGCCGGGTGGCGGCGTGTCGCATGAAGGGTTTGATGACGGCGCGCGCCGCGCAGCGCATGGACGAAGCCGGGCCTGTCCGAGTGCGCGATGACGGCCTCCAACACGGCGGTACGAGGGCGCCCGTCCGGTCCCGGACCCAGCGGCGTGGCGTGTGTCTCGACGACGCTGCCGGCGCCTTCGCCGTCGACGATGCGCATCACGATGGTGCGCGGTTCGGGGCTGGTGAACTCGGCGATCACCGGCACGCCGACCGGCCGACGCGGAAGGTGACCGCGACCAGGAAGCGGTCGGCTCCTCGGGCACGTCGGGCCTGCCGGGCGGCGCGCTCAGGACGTCGAGGCGGGCGAACGAGTAGGGATGGAACCAGGCGCCGTGCCACGGGTCCAGACGGTTGGCGATGATGTCGGCGGCTCGCAGATGCCGACCAGCCGGGTCACCGCGTGAAGCCGCGCGCCGTCGGGCCGGTCGGGCAGCACCGGGCGCGTCGGTCGGTTTTTCGCCACCGACGTGGTCGAGGCGCACCCAGGCCAGCACGCCGTCGTCGTAGGCCGGAAACGGGTCCACCGAGCTGCGCTGCGGCCGCTCAGCCGCAGTCCGTGCCACGGGCAGATCAGCGTGCCGCAGTCCACGGCGCCGGTCGACAGGTCGGCACCCAGATGCGGACAGCTGCCGGGTCCGACCTGAAGCGTCCCGTCGGTCGAGCGCCACGCGACGATCTCGTTCCCGGCGACCGATGGCGCCGAAGGGGCTCGGTCGCCCACGGCGTCAGCTGGCGGCGAAGCTGAACCAGTTGCCGCTCGGCCGCGCGGCTGACCGCTTGAGCGCGCCCTCGATGACGGCCGGCACGGCGTCGCGGTAGGTGGCCTTCTGAGCCGTCCACGTCGGTCCCGGGCAGCACGGTCGAACGGGTTGGTCTTCGCCCATCGAGAGGCCACGACGGTACGTACGCTCATGGGTTCAGCAGCCTTTCTCGCGATGCGGCGAGCCGTCGCAGCATCGCCGAACGGCCCTGGGTGGGAACGGTGTGCAGACGTGGCCTCGGACGCCGAAGTGTTCGAGCAGCAGGTTGGCGGCGGCCCAGCCGGTGGTCGCCGCGCGCTCCATCAGCGCCACGGGCAGGTCGATGCGGATGCCGTCCCCGGCCAGCACCAGGCCGGGTGCGGTGTCGCCACGCCGGGCCGGCCGGCGAAGTCGCCCGGCGCGAACCGCGGGCAGTCCTCGCGGCGCAGCATCCGTTCGCCGACGATGCGCGCGGCGTGCCGTTTCGGGGTAGAGCTCGTGCAGGCGCTCCAGCAGCCGGTCGCGCACGTCGTCGGGTGCGTCGTCGACCGCGTAGGCGTGCAATTCGACGACCGATCCGCCGGTGCGGCGCGCCCATGTCGGCCGCCTGCGCGTTCGTAGCGCTCCAGCACGCTGATGTTGTCCAGCGGTGGATGCCCGCCGGTGCCGAGGAAGGGCGGCCGGTCGGGGTTCGACCGGGCGGTCCAGCCACAGCCGCAGCACGACGAACGGCGGCGCGGTGCGCAGCGCGGCGACCCGGGCGCGCCAATCGTCGTCTCCGAGGGCGGGTGAGCCGTCGACGATGCGTCGCAACCCGGCGACGTCGGTGGCCAGCACGACGCCGTCGGCGTCGAACCGTGCCCGGATCGCAGTGCACCTCGAAGCGTCGGCCCGGGCTGCACGCCGTCGCCGGCGACGCCGGTGTGGAACCGCGACGCCGAGCGACTCGAGATATTCGCGCAGCGGGTTCCACAGTGCGGCGTCGAAGTTCGCGTTCGCGACGTCGAAGACCAGGCCCTCGCTGGAGCCGAGGAAGTAGATGTGGAACATCGCGGCCAGCTCGGCGGCCGACAGCTCGGCCGGTCGGCGAAGAAACTGCGGGAGAACACCTCGAAAGCCAGATGCCGCGCCGCGTCGGGAAAGTTGATGTCGCGCAGGAACGTCTCGGCGTCGATGTGGTCGAGCCGCGCGTAGATCTCCGGCACCGACACCGCCGCCAGCGGCGCCGCGGCGCGGGCGTCGATGCGGACCAGGTCGCGCAGCCGGAAGGTGGGGCTGCGCAGCGCGAAGGCCAGCGCGTTCAGCGGCGGCGTCCGGGGCAGGCCGCGGAAGCGTGTCGCGCCGTCCGTGCGCGTCGATCAGCGGATAGTCGTCGACCGGGGTCAGCATCGACAGGTCGGGATCAATGCGGCGCAACAGGGTTCGCAGGTTGTAGTACTGGCGGAAGAACGCGTGGAAGCCGCGGTTCATCGCGACGCGGGGGTGCCGTCGCCCAGCGGCCTCGGTCCAGCCGCCGACCCGGCCGCCGAGGTAGTCCTCGCGCTCGACGACGTCGACGGTGACGCCGCGTTCGGCGAGGCCGGTCGCCGCCGCCAGCCCGGCGATGCCCGCCCCGACCACGACGACGCGGGGCCGGTCGCGACAGTGCCGCGGCGTCCGGCAGCCCGGGCGGCGCGGGATGGGTCACGCGCGCGCGGATCGGTCATCGCGGCGCCTCCGCCAGGAAGGTGTGCACGATGTTGCGCTGCCAGCCCGGCATCGTCTCGCTGTGAACCGCGGTGAAGCCGTTGCCGCGCAGGCGATCACGGAACGGCTGCGGCCCGTCGAACTCGTTCACGCTGCGCCGCAGGTGCCGGTACAGGCGAGGCGTCGCCGGTGCGCAGCCGACCCGCCGGGATGATGACGGTCCAGCACACCGCGTTCCAGACGGCGGCGGCCAGCCGGGAGTCGCGCACCGAGTAGTCGTGCACGGCCAGGGTGGCGCCCGGGCGCAGCAGCGTGCGGAACGTCGCGCAGCTGCGCGTCGGGGTCGGGGAGGTTGCGGATCAGGTAGGCGGCGAAGATGCCGTCGAACGGTCCGTCGACGCCGGCGTCCGCGAGATCCTCGATGCGGCTGTGCACGAAGCGCACCGACGCGGGCCACGGCTTGGCCGCGCGCCTCGGCGAGCATGCCCGCCGACGCGTCCACCGCGACGATCTCGCGCCTGCGGCGCCGACGGCCAGCAGCGCGGCGGTCGAGCGCCGGTGCCGCAGCCGGCGTCGAGGAGCCGCAGCCCGCGGCCGCGGTCCGGAAAGTCGCATGCGCTGCGCCGAGATTCGCAGATGCGCGTGGTAGCCGGGGTTGGCGCCGACGAGCCGGTCGTAGGCGCGGCGCCCCGGCGTCGAACGCCGTCGGGCACGTCGCCGGAGCGCCAGCGTCACGAGCGTCTGCCTCGGTCGTCGCGCAGCCGCTGCCGCTCCCACAGCAGCAGCACCGCGGTCACCAGCGCGAAACCGAACAGGAAGTCCTCGACCGGGATGTCGAAGGGAAACCGGACGCCGCGTGGTGTGCTGCTCGTCGTAGACGACGATCGGCGCACTCAGCTTGGTCAGCCAGCCGTCGACCGGGATCTGGAAGCCGAACACGATCACCATCGAGATCCAGTACGCGGGCCTGCGGAACAGGCCGGTGCGCAGCACCCGCAACTCCCAGCACGACGACCGACGACGACCGCCAGACGCGCGGGCAGCGTGTAGCCGAGGCCGATCACGCGGCTGCACCGCGCGTGTCGGCGCACCCGTCGCAACCGTCGAGGATGGAGTCGACCGCGGTGTAGGTCAGCAGCCCGCACAGCGGGATCACCAGGAAGAACAGCACTTCCTCCAGCGGGATCGCGCCGGGAGCCGATGCCCGGTGACGTAGCGCGGGTTGTAGGTCCAGACGTCGGCGGCGATGGCCAGCGCGTCCCAGACGACGAAGACCGCCGCGACCGGAAGCACGGCGCCGGCGGTGCGGCCGTGCTGCCGGTACACGCCGGAGCCGAACAGCTCCAGCGGCGCGGTGATCGCCAGGCAGGCGCCGAGCACGAACAGGTACTGCCAGTGGTCCATGGTCACACCTCCTGGTGACGTCGGCCCGGCGCGCGCCCAGGCCCTGCACCAGGCCGCTGCCGGCGACCTGCAGCGGCGCGCCGGTGCCGACGGTGGCGCGCTGGCCGAAGACCTCGAAGTCGATCTCCTCGATGCGGTCCAGGATCTCGGAGTACAGCGTCAGCGCGGCGCTGACGCACGGCCGCGACCGCGGGTGCCAGCAGGGCGATGCCGCTGTCGCGCGTAGTCGTAGATCCGGCGGGTCGCGGCGTGCTGGTCGATCAGCGCGCGGCGCACCCGCGGGTCGGTGCGCCGGTTGGCCTGGCACCACTGCAGCAGCTCGCGGTCGACGCCGTGGGCGGCGAGCTCGTCGGCGGGCAGGTAGACCCTGCCGCGCTCCAGATCCTCGTCGACGTCGCGCAGGAAGTTGGTGAGCTGGAAGGCCTTTCCGAGCGCGGCCGCGTACGGTGCGGCCTCCTCGCGGGGACCGACGGTGCCGAGGACCGGCAGCAGCTGCAGTCCGATCACCTCCGCGGAGCCGTACATGTAGCGGTCCAGCGCGGCGCGGTCGGGATAGTCGGTGACGGTCAGGTCCATCCGCATCGAGCGCCAGGAAGTCGTCGAACAGCTCCCAGGCCGATGCCGTAGCGTGCGGGCGGTGTGCACCACGCGCCGCCAGGGCCGGGTCGCTCGTCGCTCGGCGTCGCCCTGCGACCAGCCGATTGAACAGCTGGGTGGCCAGCCGCTGCAGCTGTCGGCGCGCTCGTGCGGTGCTGCGCGGGTCGAAGTCGTCGAGGATGTCGTCGGCGTGCCGGGCGAAGCCGTACAGCGCGTGCACGGCGGGCCGCTGCTCGGGCGCCAGCAGCCGGGTGGCCAGGAAGAACGTCCGGCCGTGCGGGCGTTGATCTCGCGGCAGCGCCGGTACGCCGTCGCGCAGCGCCGGGTCGCGCACGCCGGCGGCGTCGAGCTCAGAACCGATCATGTGTGCACCTCCCGTGTCGGCGCCGCTGCGTCGACCGGACGCCGGTGATCCGGTCGGCGGCCAGCCGCCCGGACATCATCGCGGTGGGCACGCCGACCCCGGGCACGGTCGACGACCGGCCAGCACCACGTTGTCGATGCCGCGCACCGTGTTGGCGGGCCGGAACGGGCCGGTCTGGGCGAAGGTGTGCGCCAGCGCGAACGGGGTTCCCGCGACCATGCCCTGGCGCGCCCAGTCGGCGGGGTCACGACGTGCAGTAGCTCGACGTCGTCGCCGAGCTGCGGGCAGCCGGTCGCGTGACCGCGTCGAGCATGCTGGTCGACGTAGGCCGGGCCCGGTGGCGTCCCAGTCCACCTGTGCCGACATCGGTGTTCGGCGCGGGCGCCAGGACGTAGAGCAGATCGCGGCCGGGCGGCGCCAGGCTGGGGTCGCCTGCGGTCGGCCGGGTCACCAGCAGCGACGGGTCGCCCATCACGCGGCCCGTCGTCGATGATGTCGCGGAACGTCTGCTCCCAGGCGTCGCCGAACAGGATGGTGTGGTGCCCGATGTCCGTCGGCCGACCGCGCGGCAGCCCGACGTGGGCGACCACGGCCGACGGCGCCGGCCGCAGCGGCAGCAGGCGGCGCGGTGTGCGGCCCAGCAGCCGGTAGGTGTCGGGCAGCTCGGTGGTCAGCACGACGGCGTCGGCGGCGATGCGCTCGCCGTTGTCGGTGTGCACCGCGGTCACCCGCGCGCCGCTGCGCTCCAGCGCGGACACCGTTGCGCCGTAGCGGAATTCGACGCCGGCGTCGGCTGCCGCGGCGGCCATCGCGTCGGGCACCGCCCGCATCCCGCCGCGCGGGAAGTACACCCCGGCAACGGTGTCCATGTACGCGATCACCGCGTACACCGCCAGCGCGCTGTGCGGCGGAACCCCCGCGTACAGCGCCTGGAAGGTGAACACCCGGAGCAGCCGTTCGTCGTTGAGGAAGCGGCGCATCACGCTGTCCCAGCGCCGGAACCCGCCCAGCGCCGCCAGCCGGGCCAGCTGCGGGGTCAGCAGCGACAGCGGCGAGTCGAAGTTGGCGCCGATGAACCCGTCGAACTCGCGTCGGTACAGCCGGGTCAGCCAGTCGCGCAGCCGCAGGTAGCCGTCGGCCTCGTCCGGCCCGGCGAACCGCTCGATCTCGGCGGCCATCGCGTCGCGCGTCGGTGTGCACGTCCAGCGCGTTGCCGTCGGCGAACAACGCGCGGTAGGCCGGGTCCACCGGCAGCAGGTCGAGGCGGTCGGCCAGCGACTCGCCGACCGCGGCGAAGGCGTCGTCGATGATGTCGGGCATCGTCAGCACCGTCGGACCGGTGTCGAGGCGATAGCCGGCGATGTCGAGCCGGCCGACCCGGCCGCCGGGAGGTCGGCGCGTTCGACGACGGTGACCTTGCGGCCCGCGCCCGGCCAGGTGCAGCGCCGCGGACAGCCCGGACAGGCCGGCGCCGACCACGACGACGCGGTCGGTCTTGCCCTCGAGATGCGCCATCAATCACTCCGCCTAAATCCGCGACTGCTCAGGCGGAGAACGAACCGCTAGATGTGGCTGCTATACCCCGCCGGGCACGAACTCAACCTCGCTTGCGTTTGCGGCTGCCCCGCCCGGGTAGCCCTGCCCTTTCACCACAACGGGAGACCTCACCATGAAGGCAGTGACTTGGCACGGCAAGCGCGACGTCCGCGTCGACACCGTGCCCGATCCGACCATCCAGGAGCCCACGGACGCCATCATCGAGGTGACGTCAACCAACATCTGCGGATCGGACCTCCATCTCTACGAGGTTCTCGGCGCATTCATGAACCCGGGAGACGTGCTCGGCCACGAACCCATGGGCATCGTGCGAGAGGTCGGCAAGGGTGTCAGTTCCCTGTCGGTCGGGGACCGGGTGGTGATTCCGTTCCAAATCTCCTGCGGCAGTTGCTATATGTGCGACCAACAGCTGTACACCCAGTGCGAGACCACCCAGGTTCGCGACCAGGGCATGGGCGCGGCGCTCTTCGGCTATTCCGAGCTGTATGGCAGCGTCCCCGGTGGTCAGGCCCAGTATCTCCGAGTGCCGCAGGCACAGTTCACCCACATCAAGGTGCCCGATGGTCCGCCGGATTCAAAGTTCGTCTATTTGTCCGACGTGCTCCCTACGGCCTGGCAAGCGGTGGCGTATGCGGACGTTCCTGACGGCGGCTCCGTGACGGTCCTTGGCCTAGGACCCATCGGCGACATGGCCGCACGCATCGCGCAACACCGCGGCCATCGCGTCATCGCCGTCGATCTCGTTCCCGAGCGGCTCGCCCGCGCAACGGCCCGTGGCATCGAGACGATCGACGTCTCCCAATTGGATTCGGACTCGGCGACGCCGTACGGGAATTGACCAACGGGCGCGGCACGGACTCCGTGATCGACGCAGTGGGCATGGAGCTGCACGGCTCGCCGGTCGCCAAGGCCGCCCAGCAGTTGACCGGCCTGCTTCCTGACGCCATCGCCAAGCCGATGATGCAGAAGGCCGGTGATCGACTGGACGCCCTCTACTCCGCGATCGACGTCGTCCGGCGCGGCGGCACCATCTCGCTGATCGGGGTATACGGCGGGATGGCGATCCGCTCCCCATGCTGACCCTCTTCGACAAGCAGGTACAACTTCGGATGGGTCAGGCCAACGTCAAGAAATGGGTCGACGACATCATGCCGTTGCTGACCGACGCCGACCCGCTGGGCGTCGACACGTTCGCCACCCACACCTTGCCCCTCGCAGACGCACCGCACGCGTACGAGATCTTCCAGAAGAAGAAGGACGGCGCAGTGAAGATCGTGCTGAAGCCCTAGCTGGGCCTGTCGCGGCGTACGTGCCCGTCGCTTGGAAGGTCACCCGGCGCGCGATCTCGCCTGGCACAACGGCGAAGCGTCCATAGAACCTGCCGAGCAGCACGATGTCGATCGCCACCGCGGGTTCGTGGGACCATCGCGGGCTGGCGACGAGCCTGAAAAGGTTGCGGTGCAACTCCTCCATCGCCCCATCGTCGTGCTGGCCGCTGTGCGCCTGTGCGTAATCACCCTCGAGTACCGCTCCGCGGCTGGCGCTCCGCCAGATCGACGGCGATCTCGCCCATCTGCGCGAAGCAGCCGCGGAGGTCCTCGGGCATGACGGCTTCGGGATGACGACGCAAGGTACAATCGCGCCACGTGGGCGGCGAGCCCGCCCATCCTGTCGGCGGCCGACGCGATCTGGATGGCCGTGACGGTGGCGCGCAGATCGCCTGCGACCGGCGCCTCCAGCGCCAGGATGCTGACCGCACGGCGCTCGACGTCGGCCCGCATGACGTTGAGCTGCTCGGCTCCGTCCAGCGCCTGCCCCGCAGCGTCGGCGTCGACGTCGAGCAGTGCGACGGTGGCGCGTCGTGCGACGACGCCCGCCAGCCCGCACATCGTCGCGAGATCGGCGCGCAGAACCTCCAGTTGATGATGAAAGTCCTTGCGCATGTCTGTCTCTCCTGAAGTGCCCTTTTGCGGCACCAAGTACCCACCGCACGGCGGGTCGAAACGCATGACCGGGCAGGTTTGGCTGCGATTGCGGTGGGCATGAATTAGGAGGCGGGGACAGATCCCCGACCCACGTCCAGGAGAGGATGAAGATGAGCACCGAGAACAGCGGGCCCGCCGAGGGCATCAAGGGTGTCGTCGAGGACGCCAAGGGCAAGGCCAAGGAAGCGGTCGGTGCCGTGACCGGGAACGACAGCATGACCGAAGAGGGCAAGGCCCAGCAGGACAAGGCCGAGGCCCAGCGCGACGCCGCGAAGAAGGAAGCCGAGGCCGAGGCGGCCCGTGGCGGCGCGAAGGCGGCCGAGAAGCGCCAGGAATCCCACCAGAACTGAACCGCGTGACGAAGAGGGGCTCGGCGGCGACGCCGGGCCCCTTTTTCGTATGCGGCTGAAAGCATGGCCGTTTCAGCGCCCGAGGCCCGGGTAGCCGACCTCCGGCAGCACCGCAGCGCAGCGGTGGCCTTGAGGAGATCGTCATGACGTCACCAAACGATGAGGGTTCGACTGGCACGGATCGACCTGCCGGCACGGTCGACGAAGATGCCAACCCGCCGCTGAGCGCCCCCGGCGAGTTCGAGCCAGATGCCGGCGACGACGGTCGGCCGCCGCAGGACACCGGTCAGGCCGTTCCTCCGTATGAGGGACGCCAGACCTCGACGAAGGAATGACTAGAGCGCTTTCTCTCGTTCCAGAAATCCATTTCGGGTAGGCGGGTAGCGCAGAGGTCGACGGTCGCCGATTTCGTACCGGAAACCGTATCTGTTCCGACAGTCGTCACGGGTTGATGGCAAACGCGTGCACGTCGAGCTGAATCGGCGAGAAGTGGTGGTCGGCACGTCCTTTGGCGTCTCGGGTCAAGACGCGGCGCGCTGACGGCACTGGGATGCCTCCAAAATAGCGGTGCTCGAAGGTGTAGCGCGCCGCGCCGCCGCTCTTCGTGACCTCGGGCGCCCCGTTGCATACCCCGTAGCCTCGACGCACTCGGTCATGACCGGCTCCAATGGCTTCGTTTCGTAACCGGAATCACACGAAGGGTTCGATCCCGAAGCGACTACCAGGATGCCGTCTTGGTTCACCGATGGCACTGGTAGCTGTTCCATGCCTGCCAGCCGCTTCGCGGTCAATACACAGCGCGATGGACAACACGTCGCGAGCGCAGAAACTTCCGCGGTGTGGCTCATCGTTCAGTTGCATCCAAGGCCGCTGTCACGTCGTCCAACGGCCGAGTCCATCTCCCCTGGTCACACCCATTTCGTGGGAGACAGCGACGTTTCAGCGTACCAGTAGCCCGGGTCATTGGCAGCTGAGTATGATATTACTGAGTCAGCTCGGCTTTCGGTCGCGGTCTTGGAACATGCTGCCCGACAGCTGATTACGTACTGTTGCGGCTCGAGCATTGGGATGGCGTCGCTGGAGAGAAGCTGATGGCCATGCCGGGTGCACCGGAATCTGTCGGAAGTCAACAGCTTTCAGGTTCCTTACGCCGAAGGTGGGCAACGCACAATCGAAGGAGGTTTGAAGCCAATCGCAGAATAGGTAATACCGATCGCTCGAAATCGTCATGGCCAGTTCAAGCCGCACGATGCTCGTATTCCATACTGTCCGAAGGAGAATCATGTACCTCACTGCGCGTCCATACCTGCTGGCCGGCTTCACGGCCGCCAGCATCGTCGCAGCGGTCCCGTTGGCCACGAAGCCGACCGTTCACCTGCCGAGCATCCACTCTGCCGATGTGCGCTTTGCCGCCGCAGAATCGGAGATGGCCTCAGCGGTTGGTACATTGCGAAACGTGGAGGCGCAGGTACTGGCCTCCGTCGTCGACCGCACCGCGACCACGGTCATACCCGGCATCGTTCACCGCTACGGCGCCGCCACTGACGGCAGCACGGCCCCCAGCACACAGTCACTGGCGTCGAGCTCATCGGACATCGCCGCACCGAACGCAGCGACCGGCGCTGGCGTGCACCAACCGGACATGGCACGGCGCCTCACCGCCACGGCGCAGGCCGGCACCATCACTGCTGCCGACTTGGTTCCGTTGATCGGAGACGTGGCTGCGTTCAACTTCGACCTGCTCGGCACGCCCTTCGCAGCCATCACGGCGCTGAGTTTCGCCGGGGACCTGGCAATTTCCGATCTCAGCTCCGGCCAGTTGCAGGACATCCCAGGAGACGTCTCCAACAGTCTCCAATTCAGCATCGGCTCAACCCTCAATTTACTCAGCGCCGACATCAACAACCTCACCAACGCGGTGAACGCCCTGTCTGCCATCATCCATCCAGCTCCGCCGGGTACTCAGAGCGCCGCCGACACGGGCGCGGTCGGCACACTGGCGGTCCCCGCCGCGCCGGCGCGGACATCGGGCGGGGTCTTCGATCCCACCGCTATCGGACCCCTGATCGGCGACGCCGCGGAGCTCGGCCTTGACGCAGTCGCCACCCCATTTCAACTCGCGCAGTCGCTCACCGGTGCGCTGAGTGCGGCAGCGTTGGACCTGGGGGCCGGCCAAGTTCAAGACGCGCAACAGGATTTCGTCTCAAGTCTGCGTGTGGGCTTCGTTGAAGCCCAATCTCGGCTCAACAATGACCTCAGCAGCATTGGTGCGGCCCTGGCTCGGTTGACGGGAACCGCAAGCACCCCCGCCGGCCAAGTCGGTGCGCCGACTTCGGTCGTCGCGCGACCGTGTGTCTGTCTCCCCCATCCAGCCGGCGCCCTCGAAACCTGCCGCCAAGCCGCGCGGCGGGGACGACCCGCACATCACCGGCAGACAACCCCGGCGCAGCCGGTACCACGGGCGCCACTGCGTCGACTGCCTCTCAGCACCAACCGTCAGACGCCTCCAAGCCAGCCGATGCACCAACCCGCCAAGGCGGTGGCAGCGCAACCGACACGAAACCGGCCGGACAGTCGACGACTAGAGCCGGCGTCCGGCCAAGTGGCACGAACACGCCGAAGCACTCCGCTCCCGGCCAACCGCACACCGCTGGACCCAAGCACGGCAAGCACTGACGGGCTGTGTGGTCAGACGTGGAATTATAAGGGTATAGATGGTGCGAGCGCGAACGGTTATATCCGGTGCTGCGCCTTCAGTTCCGCCGCAGCCCGTTCCCCGATCACCACGCACGGCGCCATCGTGTTCCCAGTGGTGATCCTCGGCATGATCGAGCCGTCGGCGACACGGAGGCCTTCGATGCCGTGAACCTTCAATTCGCCGTCGACCACCGACATTTCGTCGCGACCCATTCTCGCCGTGCCAGTCTGGTGCCAGAAACTCCTCGCGGCAAGGCGCGCATAGGACTCCAACTCCGCGCCGGAGACATCACCCGGCATGACCTCGCGTGTGACGTGGGACAGAAGAGGTGCGGAGTTGGCGATCTCACGAGACAACCGCACGCACGCCAACGCGGTCTTGAGATCCTCGGGGTCGGACAGCGCATTGAGCTCGACCCGGACCGGATCCAGTGGATCGGCTCCGGTGAGGCGGACTCGCCCGCGGCTGCGGGGATGCGCAATCGCCGAGAACATCGTCCAACCAGCCTCGGGCAGGTCATATTTGGCGGCGTTCTCCGGCGTCGATAGCGGCATCTGGGCCTGCCAGATGAACATATCCGGACCGTCCGCCCCCGCGGCAGCCTGCCCGAACACCACCGCCTCGGCGCCGTTGTTGCGAAGCGGCAAGGCGCCATCCTGGAACTGCCAGACACAGTCGAAAGCAGTGTGATCCTGTAGGTTTCGCCCCACACCGGGCAGATGCTGCACCACCGGAATACCGGCGCTGACGCAGCTCTTGATCGTCGCCAACCCCGGACTGCATCAGAATCTTTGGCGTGTGAATCGCTCCGAGCGACAAGATCACCTCCACGCCGGCGCCGATTCGAGAACGTCCCCTTGATACACGATCTCGACCCCCGTGGCCCGGCCGTGCTCCAGTGGTGAGGCGCGTGACCAGGGCATTAGCCAATACGGTCAGGTTCGGACGGTCCATGTAGGGGTAGGTGTAGGACCGGAAGATCGACACCCGCTTGCCGTCGCGAATCCGCAGATCACCGAGTGCGGCACCCGCGTCGGACTCCATCAGTCGGCCGTTGGGATTCTCGAACGTGGGAATGCCCACCGACTCCGTTGCCTCCAGCATCGCCAGGGCAACCGGGTGGGGATCGTGTGCGGGTTGGACGAACACCTCACCTCCGGTGCCTCGAAACAGCGGGTCGGGCGCACCGTGCCAGTCCTCGATGCGTCGATAGACGTCCAACACCGACTGGTAGCCCCACGACGGGTTCCCCGACTCGGTTGCGAAGAGGTCCCAGTCACTGCGGTGACCGCGTGACCAGGCCATCGCGTTCATGCTGGATCCGCCGCCAAGCACCTTGCCCATGGACATTTGCACGCGGCGGCCATCCAGATCGGGATTGGGTTCGCTCCAGAAGCCCCAATCCAGGCTGCTTCCGATGTTGGCCGGCCACAAAGCCGGGTCCGTCACCCCGGGTACGTCGTCGTAACCGCCAGCCTCGACCAGAAGCACACGGAGATCAGGATTTTCAGCCAATCGACGCGCCACCACCGAGCCCGACGAACCCGCTCCACACACCACGAAGTCGTACTCGCGTCGCAGCGCGGAGCTCAGACGAGACTGGTTGGACTGCACTCGCAGCGCAAGGTCGGCCTCAGCATCAGCAGTCATGCCGCAAAGGTAAAACCGCCTGAAGACGGTGCCGAATTTTGTCCGCCCAGCGGACGCGCAATCAGCCTTCGTACGGCGATGCGCGGTCTGGAGGCCCCCGGGCCGTCTTCACGGCTCGACCAACGCGCATGGGGGATTAACCCTCCTCCCACCCGGGGTATCAATCCCGCTGATGTTGACTGAGCGATGACAGCCGGGAAAGGTCGAGATGACGAGTGCCTACGCGGATCCGCCCGACGAACTGACGGTCCCGGACGGGGTATACGCCCCCAGCACGACTCCGAGTTTCTCCTCGAGGTGCTGGACCACACGGTCTCGCGCGGAACGCCGGGTTGCCGATCTGTGCACGGGTAGCGGAGTGGCTGCGATCGGCGCAGCCAGGCAGGGCGCCGTTGACGTCATGGCGTTCGACATATCGGCCGAGGCGGTGCGCTGCGCACGGCACAATGCGCTCGCCGCGGGCGTCGAGGTCGACGTCCACCTCGGGACGTGGTCGCGGGCAATCGAATTCGGCCCGTTCGGGCTGGTGCTCTGCAACCCTCCTTACGTACCCGAGCCGCCTGACGGAGACGTCGAGGTGATCCCGGCCGCACGCAGGGCCCGCGCGCGGCATTCAACGCCGGTGTCGACGGCCGGCTGGTGCTGGACCCGCTGTGCGCGGCGGCGCCGGACCTGCTCGCCGAAGACGGCACGCTGCTGATCGTGCACTCGGAGTTCTCGGACGTCGACTCGTCTCTCGCCGTTCTGCGCCAGGCCGGGCTGAAGGCATCCGTCATTGCCCGCCAATGGGTTCCGTTCGGTCCGGTGCTCACCGCCCGCGCCGCCTGGCTGCAGCGCAGGGGCCTCCTCGAACTCGGGCAGGCGACACGAGGAACTCGTAGTCATTCGGGCGGATGTGCCATGACGTATCGAGCCCGGCGCGTCGTACGGATCGTGCCCAACGGCCCGGTGATGGTCGAGGGCCCGGTCCGCGTCGAGGCGCCCGACGGCAGCGTCGTCGAATCCGACCGGTTCATGGTCGCGATATGCACCTGCAGGCGAAGCAAGACCTACCCGCTGTGCGACACCAGCCACCGACGGTGCAGGCGCGCCGGCAAGGCCTCAGGCGAGCTCTCTGCGCAGTGACGATTCGCCTGCCGCCCAGCAGGCCATGACATGGTCGGCGAATCGGCTCTCGACGACGTCGAACGCCCTGATGCCGAACACCACGTCGGCCTCAAGCTGCGGTTCGCGCGCGACGAGGTCGCCGACGACGTCGGACCGCACCACCTGTTCGTGCACGGCGTCGGCTTCGACGTGTTCGCGGTAGAAGCGGACACACGGTTCCGGCGCGCGCATCCGGCGCAGAGCGTCGACCAGTCGACGCGATCCCGGCGAGTGACGTGATCTCGGTTGCGGCGAAGTGACCGACCGCCGCACCTCGCAGATCGCGATGCAGGCCGAAGAGCGACATCAGGTTGACCGCAGCCAACGATTCGGCGGGCACGTAATCGAGGTAGTGCAGGTACGACGGGTCCAGCCCCGCGGCGGTCATCAACTCGGCGTACAGCTTCTGATGCGACCGGTCGCCCTGCCCGCGCCGAACTCGTCGAACTCGACGGCGACGAACGCCGCCTTCGCCGTGCCGGACAGGCGCGGGATGGCCCACGCGTGCGGGTCGCCCTCCTTCAGGTGGTAGGGCGATCGGTGCACGAAGTACTCGCGCATCTGGGCCCAGGTGCCGTTGTCCCGTAGGTGGTGTGACAGTCCGCCGCCGTCCGGCGACTCGATCGACAGCTCGGCCATCACGTCGGCCACCGATGTCCCTGCCGCGATGTGACCGACGTCATCCCGGACCGCGGAGAGGAAGCCGACTCGAGACGGCCGCGCAGCTGCAACACACCCGGATCCCACTCCCAGCGGGCGTCGACGTCGGCGAAGCCGCGGTAGTGCAGTTCGTAGCAGACAGCCAGGGCCAGTTGCAGGTCGCGGCCGTACGGATCGGAGTCGACGACCGGCGCATCGACGGGGTATAGACGTGCCGGGGACGGCGGCACGGCCAGGTGATCGATGACGGCGGAGGACAGCGGCCCCGTCGCCTCGGGCAGTCTTGGCTCCAGATGTGTGGCTGCGTGCGTCACGCATGGTCTAATACCCGGGCCGATCCCGCCGAAACGGCGACTCGGCCCGGTCATCGACCCACGTGAGCGACGTACGTCACGCTGGGAAAAATGGCTGGTTTTAATTGCGTGAACCACGGGAACATTGCGGCCACCGGACGGCGTTCTCAATACATCAACCCCGGACCCGAGAGGATACCGATGGCCACGGACTACGATGCCCCACGCAAGACCGAATCCGACGACGTCGCCGAAGAGTCGCTCGAGGCAATAGCGGGCCGACGCAACGACGCCGCGATCGCAGTGATCGACGTCGACGACGGCGACGAGCTCGACGCGTTCGAACTGCCCGGCGCGGATCTCTCGGGTGAAGAGCTCACGGTTCGGGTGGTCCCGAAGCAAGCCGACGAGTTCACCTGCTCGTCCTGCTTCCTGGTGCAGCACCGCAACCGGCTGGCGAGGCAGACGGGCACCGAGCTCATCTGCTCCGACTGCGCCTGAGCTTTCCGCTTCGCTGACGCGTCTGCTCGCATCGCGTCGGAGGGTGCGCCGCGTAAACCCGCTGTCGGCCGAACGCCGTGGTGGATACTGACGTCATGACCGTTCTCGATCAGCTGACGGCGGCTGTGGGCGGCGACCGCGGCAGCAAGGCTGCCGACCGGCTGTGCGAGGCCTGTGTCGAGTTGTTCGACGTCCAGGGTGCGGCGCTCTCGTTGGTTCTCGACGGTGCACCGACCGGCACACTCGGCGCGAGTGGGTCAACGGCCCGGCTGTACGACGAGTTGCAGTTCACCTACGGGGAGGGTCCGTGCCTGGACACGGTGACCCTCAAGGCGCCGGTCATGGTGATCGATCTGGCCGACCCGGCAGAGGTGCGGTGGCCGGCGTACCGCCCAGCGATGCTGGCCCACCGGATCCGCGGCGTATATGCGATGCCGGTGATCGTCGGCGGTGAGTACACCGGCGCCCTCGACCTCTTCCAGACCCGGCCCGGCGGCTTGTCCGCAGAACATCTCGCCGGTGCGTTCGTCGCCGCCGACCTGGCCGGGATTCCGGTGCTCGATCTCCTCGGCGAGGACTTGCAGGCCGCCGTGGCCGACCCTGAGAGCGAGGCCTGGGCCGAGCTGACGGCGCTGTCTCGCGCCGAGGTCAGCCAAGCCACCGGAATGCTCATGGCCCAATTGAACATTGGGCCGGCAGAGGCCTTGGTCCGTCTTCGCGCGCACGCATATGCCACCGGGAACACGGCCACCGACGTGGCCCGCGAGATCCTCGCGCACCGACTTCGACTCAGCGACCGCTGATGACCGAGATACCGCGCGAGACCCGCGTGCTGGACGCCGTCGTCACCCTGGTGGACAGCCTGCTGGAGGACTTCGACGTCGTCGAGCTGCTGACCGAGCTGACCGAACACTGCGCGCAGCTCCTCGACATCGCCTCCGCGGGGCTGCTGCTCGCCGATCCCCTGCGGCAACTGCATCTGATGGCGGCAACGTCCGAGCAGGCACAGGAGTTGGAGCTCTTCCAGCTGCAGGCCGACGAGGGCCCGTGTCTGGAGTGCTTCGCAACGGGGCGGCCGCTGTCGGTGGCGGATCTGCGGGCCGAGGAACCGCGGTGGCCGAGATTCGTCCCGGCCGCCACCCAGGCCGGTTTCGCGTCGGTGCACGCGGTGCCGATGCGCGCGGCGGGCACGGTGCTCGGCGCGCTCGGCCTGTTCGGCACTGAGATTGGCGAGCTCAACGACGCCGACCATTTGGTGGCCCAGACGCTCGCCCACATTGCGTGCGTGGCCATCCTGCAAGAACATCCGCCGAGCCCGGCGACGGTGTTGCCACAGCTGCAGTCCGCACTGGTCAGCAGGGTGGTGGTCGAGCAGGCCAAGGGTTACCTGCGGGAGATCCTCGGCGTCTCGGTGGAGGAGGCGTTCCGGCTGCTGCGCCGGTACGCCCGCAACAACGGCGATCACCTGAGTGAGGTGGCCAGGCGCCTGATCCACCAGCCCGACGCCCGCCCGGCGATCCTGCAGGGCATGCGCAGCATGGAGTCCGAGCACTGACCACACGGGTCCTCAGGCCTCGGCGGGCGTATCCGGTTCCGGACGGCGAGGTGACGGTCACCGCCGTGCCACTGCCGATCGTCGAGTCGATGGACATCGCGCCGCCCATCGAATCGAACCGCGCCTGAAGCGAGGCCAGCCCGATGTGTCCTTCGGCGACGCGCTGATCGACGATCGAGGGCTCGAAGCCTGCGCCGTCGTCGGCGACGGTCAGCACGATCCGGTCCCCTGCCCGGAACAGCCGGACGGTCACCTCGGTCGCGCCCGCGTGCTTGTTGATGTTCGCGAGCAGTTCCCGTGCCGCCCGGTAGAGCAGCGCCTGCGAGGCGGGTCTGCCCACGTCTTCGAGGTCGGCATCGATGATGAAGTCGCCGCGGGTCTCGTACTGGCGCAACAATTCCCGCACGCCCGGTGCGAGCCCGAGCTGAGCCAGGACCTGAGGATGCAGCGCCGTCACCGTCGAGCGAAGGCCCGCCGCCGTGTCGTTGAGCGCCGCGTAGACCATGTCGAGGGCCGGGTCGGGAATGCGTTCGCGCACCTCGTCGAGTTCCATCCGCGCGGCCAGCAGAGTCTGCAGCGGGCCGTCGTGCAGATGCTCGGCGAGGTCGCGGTTGGTCCGCTCGTCGGCCTGCATCGACTCGGCAACCAGACGGCGGCGCACGTCGAGGAGCGCCGAGACACGGGCCGCCCGACGGGTCAGCACCAGACACAGCGCCGTGGTGGCGACGGCCAGCCACAGTAGGAAGCCGAACTGCAGGTACACCACATCGGGCAGACCGACGTGGTCGTCACGTTTGGAGTAGATGATCCACGCCCCGAGATAGCATGCCGCCGTACCGATTCCGAGCACGCCGGTGAGTACGGGGCGGTCACCGAACGCGACCGAGAGCGGCAGCAGGAAGAACACCGGCAACAGTGCCGCGGTGGCGCCACCGGAGACGACGCAGAGCGAGACGACGGCCAGCACGTCGACGCCCGTCGAGAGCCAACCGCCCCACCACGGCACCGGCCCGCGGAACACAACCATCGCCCAGAGCAGCGCGGCGATCGCGTAGGCGCCGAGGATCGCCGCGTAGACGCCGGGTAGCCAGCTGTCGACCTCCCACAACCACACCAGGAAGCCCATCAACGCGATCAGCGGAAGGCGCAACAGCGCCGAGACGCGGACGGGCTCTGCGGCGAAGTAGTCGACGATCCGCCGGGGAAGGCGCTCCACCGCCGCTATTCCAGCAGCCCGCGGCGCATCGCTTCTGCGACGGCGGAGCCGCGGTCCCCGACCCCGAGCTTCTCGTAGAGCCGTTGGACGTGGGTCTTCACCGTGGACGGTGCAAGGAACAGCTGCTTGGCCATCGCCGGGATGGTCTGCCCGCCCGCGATGAGGGCGAGCACCTCGCGCTCGCGGGCGCTCAGCGTCGGAGTGTCGGAGTCGTTGCGGCGCTGGATCTCTCCGACCAGCCCGGCGGCGAGGTTGGGCGCCACGACGTCGCGCCCCTTCGCGCAGTTCAGCACCGCGTCCACCAGCTCGGAGCGGCTGGACTCCTTGGAGATGAAGCCGGCCGCGCCCTCCTGCAACGCGCTGTACACGATCGCCGACTCGTCGTGCGCGGAGATCAGCAGCACCCTGGTCGGCAACTCGTCGCGCTTGACCGCCGCGGCGACCTGCGCGCCGTCGAGACCGGGCATCCGGTAGTCGAGCAGCGCCACCTGCGGCCCGTGTTCGCGGATCAGTGCAAGCGCCGCCACCCCGTCGTCGGCCTCGGCGACCACGTCGATCGATCCGCTGGAGTTGAGTGCGCGGACCACGCCGTCGCGGAAGAGCGGGTGGTCGTCGCCCACCACCACTCGCACCTTCTGCCCGCCTGCCGCACTGGTCACGCGGCCAGCTTCGCACACCGCGGGCACCCGTTCGGCTCATTGCGGACACGCGTTTGCGGCTCACCGCATGGAGTGTCGCGTGCGCGGCTGCATCCGGTGCCTGCCGCCGGTCATCGCTGCGCACCGGCCGCGCGGGGGTTTGCTCATCGCCGGGCCTGAGGCGACCCTTCTCGAGACGGCGTGCGACACCAGGAGCAAGCTGGGCCTGACTTGGGACACCACTGGGACTTAGCCTTGAGTACTCATCCAACCCCCAGCTGGGTATCGAATATCGGGTAACTGCGCGCAGTCGGACGACAGATAGGACCGCATGGTCAACCAACTCGAACACGCAACCGAAGCGCTGAGGAAGGCGCTCCTCCAGGTCGAGCGGTTGAAGACGCAGAACCGCAGCCTGCTCGAGCGGTCGGCAGAACCGGTGGCGGTGATCGGGATGTCGTGCCGGTACCCGGGTGGCGTGGATTCCCCGGAGAGCCTGTGGGAGATGGTGTCGCAGCGGCGCGACGTGGTGACGGCCTTCCCGTCCGACCGCGGTTGGGACGTGGCAGGGCTGTTCGATCCCGATCCCGACGCGCCCGGCAAGTCGTATGCGCGTTCGGGCGGATTCGTCGACGACGCGGCGGGCTTCGACGCGGGCTTCTTCGGCATCGCCCCGAGCGAGGCGCTGGCGATGGACCCACAGCAGCGCATGCTCCTCGAGCTGTCGTGGGAGGCGTTGGAGCGGGCCGGGGTGGACCCGACCTCGTTGCGTGGCAGTGCCACCGGCGTGTTCGCCGGTGTCATCTCCGGTGGCTACGGCATGTCCGCCGATGTCATCGAGGGCTACCGCCTGACCGGTATGACCTCGAGCGTCACCTCCGGCCGGGTCGCATACGTGCTCGGCCTCGAGGGCCCGGCGGTCTCGGTGGACACGGCGTGCTCGTCGTCGCTGGTCGCCCTGCACATGGCGATTCAGGCGCTGCGGCTCGGCGAATGCGACCTGGCGCTGGCAGGTGGTGTCACCGTGAACGCCACCCCGACGATCTTCGTGGAGTTCAGCAGGCATCGCGGACTGGCGCCCGACGGCCGGTGCAAGCCCTACGCCGGTGGCGCCGACGGGGTGGGCTGGGCCGAAGGCGGCGGCGTCCTGGTAGTCGAGCGGCTGGCCGATGCGCAGCGGCTGGGGCACCAGGTGCTTGCGGTGGTGCGCGGCTCGGCGGTCAACCAGGACGGTGCGTCCAACGGTCTGACCGCACCGAACGGTCCGTCGCAGCAGCGGGTGGTCCGCGCTGCCCTGGCCAACGCGGGCTTGTCGACGGCGCAGATCGACGTCGTCGAGGGCCACGGAACCGGTACCCCGCTGGGTGATCCGATCGAGGCGCAGGCGCTGTTGGCGACGTACGGCCAGGACCGGTCGCGGCCGCTGTGGCTTGGCTCGGTGAAGTCCAACATGGGACACACGCAGGCCGCGGCCGGCGTGGCCGGCGTGATCAAGATGGTCATGGCGATGCGCAACGAGATCGTGCCCGCGACGTTGCACGTGGACGCCCCGAGCCCGCACGTGGACTGGACCGCTGGGGCGGTATCGCTGGTCACCGAGCCGCAGCCGTGGCCCGCCACCGAAACGCCTCGCCGCGCAGGGATCTCGTCGTTCGGGATCAGTGGCACCAATGCCCACGTGATCGTCGAATCTGCGCCAGCGGCAAGCGATGTCGGCGGGCAGGAGCGAAGCGACCGGGGAAGCGATGTCGGCGGGCAGGAGCGCGCAAGCCATGCGCCGATCCTGCCGTGGGTGCTGTCCGCCAAGACGCCGACGGCGTTGTCGGGGCAGGCGGCCCGGCTGCTGGCCCACCTGGACTCCCATCCGGGTGTGGCCGCCGCCGACGTCGCGTGGACCCTGGCCGGGCGCGCGACGTTCGACCACCGCGCGGTGGTGTTCGGCGCGGATCGCGCTCAGCTTTCGGCGGCGCTGGCCGGGGTGGCTGCCGACGACATGGCTCCCGCGGTCATCCGCGGACACGCCTCGCGGCTGTCGAAGACCACGTTCGTGTTCCCGGGACAGGGCAGCCAGTGGCTTGGCATGGGCGTCGAATTACTGGATGCCTCAGAGGTTTTCGCCAAGCAGATCGACGCATGCGGGGCGGCGCTCTCCGAGTTCGTCGACTGGTCACTGGTGGACGTGCTGCGGGGTGTGCCAGGAGCCCTCGGCGCTGGGGGTACCCCCGCTTGCGGGGGAGAGCGAAGCGACTCGGGGATGCATGCCGGGCTGAACCGGGTGGACGTGGTGCAACCGGCGCTGTTCGCGATCATGGTGTCGCTCGCCGAGCTGTGGCGTTCCGTCGGCGTGACGCCCGACGCCGTCATCGGCCACTCCCAGGGGGAGATCGCCGCCGCCTACGTGGCGGGCGCGCTGTCGCTTCGCGACGCCGCCCGTGTGGTGGCGCTGCGCAGCAAGCTCCTGGTCGCCCTGTCCGGTGAGGCGGGCATGGTCTCGCTGGCCTGCGGCGCGGACCGCGCCCGCGAGCTGCTGGTGGACCTCGGCGACCGGGCCGGCATCGCCGCGGTGAACGGCCGCTCGGCCGTCGTCGTGTCCGGCGACGGCTCGGCCATCGACGAGCTGGTCCGCCAGTGCGAGGCGCTCGAGATCCGGGCTCGCAGGGTCGACGTCGACTACGCCTCACACTCGGTGCGGGTCGAGCCCATCCGCGACCAACTGCTCGCATCGCTGGCCGGGATCGAGCCGTCGTCGACGCGGACCGCATTCTTCTCCACCGTGACAGGCGATCTCGTCGACACCGCCACCCTGGACGCCGACTACTGGTACCGCAACATCCGCCAGACCGTGCAGTTCGATCAAGCCGTGCGGACGGCGTGCGGCCGCGGCTACCGCGCGTTCGTCGAGTGCAGCCCGCACCCCGCTCTCATCGCGGGCATCGAAGACGCCGTCACCGACTGCACCGACGCGACCACACCCCCGGTCGTGGTGCCGTCCCTCGGCCGCGACGACGGTGGCCTCGACCGCTTCCTGGGCTCGGTGGCGCAGGCATTCGTGGCGGGCATCCCGGTGTCGTGGCGATCGGTGTGCGGCGGAGGTCAGCACGTCGAGTTGCCGACGTATGCCTTTGAGCGGCGGCGGTTCTGGCTGTCCGGCGGAGGGTCGGGCTCGTCGGACGCGACGGGTTTCGGGCAGTCGGGCGCATCGCACGCACTGCTGGGCGCGGTCGTCGAGGTCCCCGAGTCGGATCAGGTGATGCTGACCGGCAGGCTCGCGGCGGCGTCGCAGCCCTGGCTGTCCGATCACGCGGTCGGCGGCGTCGTGCTGTTCCCCGGCGCGGGCTTCGTCGAACTGGTCATCCGGGCGGGCGACGAGGTGAGGTGTCCGGTCGTCGAGGAACTCACGCTGCAGGCCCCGCTGGTGGTGCCGCCGTCGGGAGTGCCGGTGCGGGTGCTGGTCGGCGCGGCCGACGACTCGGGTTCGCGTGCGGTGTCGGTGTTCTCGCGTCCCGGCGACGCGGAGTCGGGTTCGGCATGGACGCTGCACGCCGAGGCCGTCGTCGCCGCGGGCACTCCCACTACGCCGGGCGCCGATCTGTCGGTGTGGCCACCGGCCGGGGCCACCGCCGTCGACGTCACGGACGGATACGCATCGTTGACGGCGCGCGGCTACGAGTACGGGCCGGCGTTCCGCGGCTTGACGGCGATGTGGCGCCGCGGCGACGAGGTGTTCGCCGAGGTCGCGCTGCCGCAGGACCTGCAGGCCGGTGAGTTCGGGGTGCATCCCGCACTGCTCGACGCGTCGCTGCACGCACTGGCCTTGGCCGCCGACGATCAGCAGCTGGCATTGCCGTTCTCCTGGCAGCGCGTGTCCTTGCACGCGGCGGGGGCTTCAGCAGTGCGCGTGCGCCTCGCCCCGACGGGCGTGAACTCGGTGTCGATCGAACTCGCCGACGGACTGGGGCTGCCCGTGCTGTCGGTGGGGTCGATGACCGCCCGCCCGGTCACCGCCGAGCAGCTGGCAGGCGCGGGCCGCGTCGACACCGGCGGCGAGATCTTCGAAGTCGAGTGGTCACCTGCGACGCCGGCCGAAGCCGCGCATTCCCGTCCCGCCGCCGAGTTCGTGTTGTTCGAATCCGCCCCGGTGGCAACGGATTCCACCGACCTCGTTGCCTGCGTGCACGGCGCCACCCATGACGCGCTGGCGCGGCTGCAGGCCTGGTCGGCGGAACCGTCGGGCGTGCTGCTGGTCGTGACGCACGGCGCGATGGCGTTGACCGGCGAGGACGTGACCGACCTGGCCGGGTCCGCGGTGTGGGGCCTGGTGCGTGCGGCCCAGACGGAGAACCCCGGCCGCATCGTGCTCGCCGATGTCGTCGGCGAAATCGACGCCGCCGCGATTCTCGCAGTCGGTGAACCGCAGGTGGTCATGCGCGACGGCGTCCCGCACACCCCACGCGTGGTGCGCAGCCGCGGCACCGACGGGCTGCTGGTGCCGCCGGAGTCGGGCAGGCCGTGGCGACTTGGCCTCACGTCCGCAGGCACGTTCGACGACCTGGTGCTCGAGGAGGTGCCCGGCGCGGAACAACCGCTGCAGCCCGGCTACGTCCGCGTCGAGATGCGCGCCATCGCCGCGAACTTCCGAGACGTCATGATCACGCTCGGGATGTTCACCCACGACGCGCTTCTCGGCAGCGAGGGCTCCGGCGTCGTGGTCGAGGTCGGGCCCGGCGTCACGGAGTTCGCCGTCGGCGACCGGGTGATGGCGCTCTTCCCCGACGGCACCGGCACGCTGGTGCAGGCCGACGTGCGGCTCGTCGCCCCCATCCCCGACGGATGGTCGGACGCCGAGGCGGCCGCCGTGCTGGTGGTGTTCACCACGGCGTTCTACGGACTGCACGAGCTCGCGGAGGTGACGCCGGGTCAGTCCATTCTGATCCACGCGGCAACGGGCGGCGTCGGCTTGGCTGCGGTGCAGTTGGCCAGGCACTGGGGTCTTGAGGTGTTCGTCACCGCGAGCCGGGGCAAGTGGGACACGTTGCGGGCCATGGGGTTCGACGACGATCACATCGGCGATTCGCGCAGCCTGGACTTCGAGCAGAAGTTCCTGGTCGCCACCGGGGGCCGTGGGTTCGACGTGGTGCTGGACTCGCTGGCCGGTGAGTTCGTCGACGCGTCGCTGCGGCTGCTGCCGCGCGGTGGGGTGTTCCTCGAGATGGGCAAGACCGACATCCGCGACGCCGACGCCGTCGCGGCAGCGCATCCCGGGGTCCGCTACCGCGCCTTCGACCTCTTCGAGCCCGGCCGGACCAGGATGGGCGAGTACATCGTCGAGCTGTCCCGCATGTTCGCCGAGGGTGTCGTGGCGCCCCTGCCGGTCACGACGTGGGACGTGCGGCGTGCCCCCGCGGCGCTGCGGCACCTGAGCCAGGCCCGCCACATCGGCAAGGTCGTCATGACGATGCCCGACGCGTGGGCCAGCGGCACCGTGCTGATCACCGGCGGCACCGGCATGGCGGGCGCCGCGGTGGCCCGCCACCTCGTCACCCACCACGGGGCCCGCGACCTGTTGCTGCTGTCACGGCGCGGGGCGCAAGCGCCGGGTGCCGAACAGTTGGTTGCGGATCTGACCGCTGCGGGCGCCTCGGTATCGGTGGTCGCCGCCGACGCCGCCGATCGCGACGCACTGGCCACGGTGCTGGCCGGGATCGACCATCCGCATGGACTATCCGCCGTGTTCCACGCCGCCGGGGTACTCGACGACGCCGTGCTCGGCTCGCTGACCCCCGAGCGGGTCGATCCCGTGCTGCGGGCCAAGGTCGACACCGCATGGAATCTGCACCAGCTCACCCGCGACGCAGGCATCTCCGCCTTCGTGCTGTTCTCCTCGATGGCCGGGGTGGTCGGCTCGTCGGGCCAGGCGAACTACTGCGCGGCCAACACCTTCGTCGACGCGCTGGCGACACACCGCCGCGCCAACGGCCTGCCGGCGGCCTCGCTGGCGTGGGGGCTGTGGGAGCAGGCCAGTGACATGACCGGCCATCTCGCGGACGCGGATCTGACCCGGCTCGGCCGCGACGGCATCCTCACCATGGCCACCGACGACGCCATGGCCCTGTTCGACACCGCCCTGGCCGTCGGCGACGCGTGCCTCGCGCCCGCCCGCATCGACCGGGCGGCGCTCCGCGCGCGGGCGGCCGCCGGCGCCCTGCCACCGATGTTCAGCAGGCTGGCGAGCACTGCCACCCGGCGTCGGGTCGACGACTCGCTGACCGCGGCGAAGTCACAATCCGTACTCGCGCAACGTCTGCACGGTCTGTCCGAGGCTGGGCAACAGGCCCTGGTCCTCGACCTGTTGCGGTCGCACATGTCCGCCGTGCTCGGCACCACCGAACCGGATGCCATCGCCTCCGAGCTGGCGTTCTCCGACCACGGCTTCGACTCGCTGACCGCCGTCGAGCTGCGCAACCGGCTGAGAACCGCCACCGGCCTCAACCTCTCGCCGACGCTGATCTTCGACTACCCCACCCCCGCCGCGCTGGCCGGTTACATCCGCACCGAACTCGCAGGCGTGGCAGAGGCCGTCGAGCAGGCCCCGACGGCGCTTTCGGTGATCGACGAACCCATTGCACTGGTCGGCATGTCGTGTCGGTATCCCGGCGGCGTCGACTCGCCAGAGTCGTTGTGGGACATGGTGGCATCCGGCCGCGACGTGCTGACCGACTTTCCGGCCGACCGCGGCTGGGACCTGGCAGGCCTGTTCGACGCCGATCCCGACGCCGCAGGCAAGTCCTACGCGCGCACGGGTGGCTTCCTCGACGATGCCGCCGGCTTCGACGCCGGCTTCTTCGGGGTGTCGCCAAGCGAGGCGCTTGCGATGGATCCGCAGCAGCGTCTCTTCCTGGAACTGTCGTGGGAAGCGTTGGAGCGCGGCGGTTTCGACCCGGCGACACTGCGGGGCAGTGCCACCGGCGTGTTCGCCGGGATCATCGCCCAGGGCTACGGCATGTCCGCTGGAGGGGCGGACGGGGCGGAGGGGTTCCGCCTGACCGGTCAGGCCGCCAGCGTCGCATCGGGCCGGGTGTCCTACGTGCTCGGCCTCGAGGGCCCCGCGGTCTCGGTCGACACCGCGTGCTCGTCGTCGTTGGTTGCGCTGCACATGGCGGTTCAGGCGTTGCGTCTCGGCGAGTGCGACCTGGCACTTGCCGGCGGCGTCACCGTCAACGCCACCCCCGACATCTTCGTGGAGTTCAGCAGGCAGCGCGGGTTGTCGGCCGACGGTCGCTGCAAGGCGTTCGCCGGTGCGGCCGACGGCACCGGATTCGCCGACGGCGGTGGCGTTCTGGTGGTCGAGCGGCTGTCCGACGCGCAGCGGCTTGGTCATCGCGTGCTGGCGGTGGTGCGCGGATCGGCGATCAACCAGGACGGCGCCTCCAACGGTCTGACCGCGCCGAACGGTCCGTCGCAGCAGCGCGTCGTGCGCGCTGCGCTGGCCAACGCGGGACTGCGCGCCGGCGGACGTGGATGCCGTCGAAGCCCACGGCACCGGAACCACGTTGGGCGATCCGATCGAGGCGCAGGCGCTGCTGGCGACCTATGGACAGGACCGGTCGCACCCGCTGTGGCTGGGGTCGGTGAAGTCGAACATGGGCCACACCCAGGCCGCAGCAGGCGTGGCAGGGATCATCAAGATGGTCATGGCGCTGCGGCACGAGGAGTTGCCGGCCACCCTGCACGTCGACGAGCCGACCCCGCACGTCGACTGGTCGACCGGCGCAGTGTCGCTGCTCACCGAGTCGCGCCCGTGGCCCGCCAACGGTGCAGTGCGGCGGGCCGGGGTGTCGTCGTTCGGCATCAGTGGCACCAACGCCCACGTCATCGTCGAGCAGCCACCGACGGCTCCCGAAGCCGCGGCGCCCACAATGCGGCCTCCCGTGGTGCCCCTGCCGATCTCCGCCAAATCCGTTGATGCCCTTGTCCTTCAGGCCCGCCGGATCGCCGACCACGTCGCGGCCAACCCGGACCTCGACGTGCTCGACGCCGGCTGGACGTTGGGCGGCCGCTCCGCGTTCCGGCACCGCGCCGTGGTGCTCGGTGCCGACCGTGACGCACTGCTGCGGCGACTCGAGGAGCTGGCGGCCGACGACCCGGGCACTGGCGTCGTCCGCGGCACGGCCAGTGCGGTCGGCAAGACGGCGTTCGTCTTCCCCGGCCAGGGCTCCCAGGCGCTGGGCATGGGCAGGGAGCTGCACGCCCGTCACCCCGCGTTCGCCGAGGCGTTCGACGCAGCCGTCACCGAGCTCGACCGTCACCTGCTGCGGCCGATCCGCGACGTGATGTGGGGTGCCAACGAGGCCCTGCTGAACTCGACCGAGTTCGCCCAGCCCGCGCTGTTCGCCGTCGAGGTCGCCCTGTTCCGGTTGCTCGAATCATGGCGTGTCCGGCCGGATTACGTGATGGGACATTCGATCGGCGAGCTGTCGGCCGCCCACGTGGCAGGCGTGCTGTCCCTGGAGAACGCCGCCGCACTGGTGGTCGGGCGGGGCAGGCTGATGCAGGCCCTGCCCGCAGGCGGTGCCATGGTCGCGGTGGCGACCGACGAGCAGCGCGTGCGCGCGTTGTTGGGCGACGGCGTCGGCCGCCACGTGGACCTGGCTGCCGTCAACGCCCCCGAGTCCGTGGTGATCTCCGGTCCGCAGGACGCGGTCACCTCGATGGCCGAGGTGTTGCGCGAGCAGGGGTGCCGGGTGCACCGGCTCGCGGTGTCGCACGCGTTCCACTCGTCGCTGATGGAGCCGATGCTGTCCGAGTTCGGCACGCTCGCCCGCGGCATGTCCGTCGGGACACCGACCATTCCGGTCGTGTCGAACCTGACCGGCGAGCTCGTCGGCTCCGACTTCGGCACGGCCGACTACTGGTTGCGCCACGTCCGCGAGGCGGTGCGGTTCGCCGACGGTGCGCGGTTCCTTGCCTCGGCCGGTGTCACCCGGTTCCTCGAGGTCGGCCCGGCAAGCGGCCTGACCACCGCGATCGAGCAGTCCGTCGACACGGCCGCGCCGGTCACGGTGTCGGCCATCCGCAAGGACCGTCCGGAGCCTGCGACGCTTCTCGACGCGCTGGCCGAGCTGTCCGTGTCGGGCGCCGACGTCGACTGGCAGGAGGTGTGCCGCGGCGGCCGGCTGGTGGACCTGCCGACGTATGCCTTCCAGCGGAGGCGTTTCTGGCTGTCCGGGAACGGCTCGCGCGGCTCCGACGTGGCCGAGCTCGGCCTCGGCGGTGCCGAGCACGCGCTGCTCGGCGCGGTCGTCGAGATGCCCGAGACCGGCGGGGTGGTGCTGACCGGCAGGCTCGCGATCACGTCGCACCCGTGGTTGGCAGATCACGCCGTCGGTGGCGTGGTGCTGTTCCCAGGGGCGGGTTTCGTCGAGCTGGCGATCCGGGCAGGTGACGAAGTCGGGTGCGGCGTCGTCGAGGAGTTGATGCTGCACGCGCCGCTGGTGCTGCCCGCCGAAGGCGTGTCCGTCCAGGTCGTCGTCGGTGCCCCCGACGAATCCGGCGCACGACGCGGTGTCGGTGTTCTCCCGCGCCGGAAATGCCGGCGCTGCATGGCTTTTGCACGCCGAAGGCGAGCTGGGAGTGGAGGTGTCGCAGCCGGGCGCCGACCTGTCGGTGTGGCCACCGGTGGGGGCCCGCGAGATCGACGTCACCGACGCCTACGCGCAGATGGCCGCCAGGGGCTACGGGTACGGCCCGGCCTTCCAGGAGTCTGACCGCCGATGTGGCGGCGCGGGGATGAGGTGTTCGCCGAGGTCGCGGTTCCTCAAGACGTGCCTGCAGGCGGTCTCGGGGTGCATCCGGTGCTGCTCGACGGTGCGCTGCATGCAGTGGTGTCGAGCACCGAAGCGCGACGAACTCGCCCTTCCGTTCTCCTGGCAGAAGGTGTCGCTGCACGCCTCCGGCGCCACGGCCGTGCGCGCCAGGATCGCACCGACCGGGCCCAGTTCCATGTCGATCGATCTCGCCGACGGCCTCGGCCTTCCCGTGCTGTCGGTCGCAGCGATGGTGGCGCGACCGGTGTCGGCGCAGCAACTGGCTGCCGCGGTCGGCGGATCGGGCGGCGGCGAGCTGTTCGAGGTGACCTGGTCGCCGAGCGCGCCCGGCCCGGCCGCATCGGCGCACGACGCCGATGCTGTGGTCGAGGTGTTCGAATCCATCGCCGGCACAGCCGAATCCGATGACGCCTCAGGCGTGTACCAGCGCCGTCCACGCGGCGCTGGAGCGGGTGCAGTCCTGGCTCGCCGAGTCCCGCAGGCGTGCTGCTGGTGGTGACGCGCGGGGCGGTGGCGCTGCCGGGTGAGGACGTCACCGATCTGGCCGGGTCCGCGGTGTGGGGCCTGGTGCGGGCCGCGCAGACCGAGCACCCGGGCCGCCTCGTGCTGGTCGACACCGACACCGGCACCGACACCGCCGTCGACGCGGCCGCGGTGCTCGCCGTCGGCGAACCGCAGGTGGTCGTGCGCGACGGCATCATGCACATCGCGCGCGTGCGTGCCGAGCCGGGCCGTCGAGGCGGTCCTGACGCCGCCGACCGGCGATGCCCCGTGGCGGCTGGCCGTGTCGACCGGCGGCACGTTCGACGACCTGGCGCTGCAGGAGATTCCGGACGCCGACCAGCCACTCGGGCCCGGCCACATCCGGGTCGCCGTGCGCGCCATCGCGCGCCAACTTCCGCGACGTCATGATCACCCTCGGGCTGTACCCGGGCGACGCCGTGATGGGCATCGAGGCCGCGGGCGTCGTCACCGAGGTCGGGCCAGGCGTGACGACCGTCGTCGGTCGGTGACCGCGTGATGGGGCTGTTCCCCGAGGGCACCGGCACCGTCGCGACCACCGACGCGCGCGTCGTGCTTCCCGTGCCCGCGGACTGGGGCTACCCGCAGGCCGCCGGCTTCACGGTGGGCTTCGCGACCGCGTTCTTTGCGCTGCGCGAGCTCGCCGACGTGCAGCCCGGCCAGTCGGTGTTGATCCACGCGGGCACCGGTGGCGTCGGGATGGCTGCGGTGCAGTTGGCCAGGCACTGGGGTCTCGAGGTGTTCGTCGACCGCGAGCCGGGGCAAGTGGGACACGTTGCGGGCCATGGGGTTCGACGACGATCACATCGGCGATTCGCGCAGCCTGGACTTCGAGCAGAAGTTCCTGGCCGCCACCGGCGGCCGTGGGTTCGACGTGGTGCTGGACTCGCTGGCCGGTGAGTTCGTCGACGCGTCGCTGCGGCTGCTGCCGCGCGGCGGGGTGTTCCTCGAGATGGGCAAGACCGACATCCGCGACGCCGACGCCGTCGCGGCGGCGCATCCCGGGGTCCGCTACCGCGCCTTCGACCTCTTCGAGGCCGGACCCGACGGCGTCGGCAAGATCCTCGCCGGGCTCGTCGCGTTGAGCGATACCGGCGCGCTGCGGCCGTTGCCGGTGACCACGTGGGACGTGCGGCGTGCGCCCGCGGCGCTGCGGTATCTCGGCCAGGCCCGCCACATCGGCAAGGTCGTGATGACGATGCCCGACGCGTGGGCCAGCGGCACCGTGCTGATCACCGGCGGCACCGGCATGGCGGGCGCCGCGGTGGCCCGCCACGTCGTCGCCCACCACGGCGCCCGCGACCTGCTGCTGGTGTCCCGGCGCGGCACCGACGCCCCCGGCGCCGCCGAGCTGGTCGCCGAGCTGGCCGATGCGGGCGCCAGCGTGCGCGTGGTCGCCGCCGACGTCGTCGGACCGCGACGCGCTCGGCAAGGTGCTGGCGGGCATCGACCACCCACGCGCCCTCTCCGCGGTGTTCCACACCGCCGGGGTGCTCGACGACGCGGTGATCACGTCGCTGACCCCCGAGCGCGTCGACACCGTGCTGCGGGCCAAGGTCGACGCCGCCTGCCAACCTGCACGAGCTGACCCGCGACCTCGACCTGTCGGCGTTCGTGATGTTCTCGTCGATGGCGGGCCTGGTCGGCGCGTCCGGGCAGGCCAACTACTCGGCGGCCAACGCCTACCTCGACGCCCTCGCCGTGCGCACCGGCGGGCGCAGCGGCTTGCCCGCGATGTCGCTGGCATGGGGGCTGTGGGAGCAGGCCAGTGAGATGACCGGCCATCTGCAGAACGCCGACCTGGCCCGGCTGAATCGCGACGGCATCCTGGCGATGACGGTCCGGGACGCGCTCGCGCTGTTCGACACGGCGCTGATCGTCGACGAGCCGTTCCTGGTCCCGGCCCGCATCGACCGCACCGCGCTGCGCACCAAGTCGGCGGCGGGCACGCTGCCGCCGATGTTCGACGACCTCGATCTCCGGCCCTGCGCGGCGACACGTCGGTGACTCGCTTGCCGCGGCACAGTCGCGGTCCGCGTTGTCCGCGCGACTCGCCACGCTGGCCCCCGACGACCAGCACCGGCTGCTGCTCGACCTGGTGCGCTCGCACATGGCGACCGTGCTTGGGTCTGTCGGCACCGGAGTCGATCGGACCCGACCTGGCCTTCCAGGATCACGGCTTCGACTCGCTGACCGCCGTCGAGCTGCGCAACCGGCTCAAGGCAGCGACGGGTCTGACGTTGTCGCCGACGCTGATCTTCGACTACCCGAACCCCGCTGCCCTCGCCGAATACTTCCGCACTCAGCTCGGCGGCGAATCCGAGCAGGCGCCGGAGACCGCTTCGGTGGACGCCGAGCTGGCGCGGGTGGTGGCGTCGATTCCGGTGAAGCGCCTCCGCCAGGCCGGCGTGCTCGACCTGTTGCTCACCCTCGCCAACGACGCCATCAACGTCGAGAAGGCCGCCGAGCCCGGCCGCGCGCAGGACATCGCCGACATGGACCTTCAGGATCTGCTGGCGGCGTTCAACGACGATGACGACTGAACCGTTGCGAAGGTCGTTGGGAGGGGCGGTGGGAGGAGCACAGTGAAGGTCGTCGTCTGCGGCGCCGACACGTCCCTCGGCCGGGGCGTGGCAGCCCGGCTGCTCAGCCTGGGACACCACGTCGTCGGCATCGGATCGCGGCGACCCGAGAGTTGGCCCGGCACCGTCGATTTCGTGTCCGCCGACGCGGGCGAGGCCGCGATGGCCGGTGCCGACGCCGTCGTGTACTGCGGATCGGACACCGGATCGGACACCGGATCAAACACCGTGCCGCACGCTGCGGTGACGGCGGGTGCCCGCATCGTCGTCGCCTCCCATGGCGGTTTCGGCGACGTGCCCCTGCCGCCGGCAGGTGACGCGATCACCGTGCGGTCCGCGCTGATCGTGGGGCGCGACGCCGACGACGCCCTGGTGCGACTGTTCACCAAACCGTTCATCACGGCCACGGCCGACACGATCGACCGGCCGATCCAGGTGGTGCATCCGCACGACGTGCAACGCGTCATCGTCCGTGCCGTACTCGACGCCGGGCTGGCCGCTGGCACGCTCGACGTCGCGGCAGAGGGCCACACCACGTTGCGCGCCATCGCGGCCGCACTCGGCAGGCCGATCGCAAGGGCGCCGCTCCGGCCGGCCGCCGCCAGATTGGTCGGTAGCCTCCCGACGCTGGACACCACTCGCCTGCGCGAGGAGTGCGGCCTGGTGCCGGCCTGGGCCGCCGCGGAGTGCGTCGCGGACTTCGCGCTGACCTGCCGCAACCGGATCACGCTTGGCAACAGGGTGATCGCGGTGCCCGGCCGACTGCCGCGGGTGCGCGAGATACCCGCGGTGGACACCCCGGCGGAGGACGGTGTCGCACCCGTTCCGGCCGGAAGGGCCGGTGTGAACGGTGAGTTCGACACTCCGATCGACCCGCGCTTCCCCGCGTTCGTCGCGACCAACCTCTCCGAGGCGCTGGCCGGGCCGTTCTCGCCGTCCTCGGCATCGGTGTCGGTGCTCGGCACGCGGGCCAGCGGCATGGTCATCTCCGAGCGGCTGCGACCGGGCGGTGCGGTGCAGCGCGAGATGTCGCGGCGCACCACAGGGGTGTTCGGGCATCGCCTCTACGCGGGCATCACGTCGGGACACTTCATGGCGCAGACGGTGCCGCTCGTCGACCCCGACATGATCATCAAGGGATTCTTCGGCCGCACGGTCGAGGGGCTGTCGATCCATGGGCCGCAGCCCCCTCCGCTCCAACACCGCGGCCTTGCCGGACGACTGCGGGGCGTCGCGACGTTCGCCAACAACCTGGTCGGCCTGTCCGCGGGGTCACGCGGCGACACCCGCTCGTTCGTCGCCGACGTCGCGCGCTTCGAGGAACTCGCCGCGAACCCGCGCGCTCTGGACGACCAGCGGTTGTTGGCCCTGATCCTGCTCGGGCGCGATCACGTGGTACACGGCTGGGTGTTGTCGTCCGCATCGATCCTGCTGTGCACGGCGTACGGGATGATCCTGCGGATCCTGTGCGGCCGCGACGTCATGCCCAACGCCGGGATCGACGTCGCCAGCGCGCAGTCGCTCCGTGCGGTGCACCGCCTCGCCGCCCAGGCTCGGCGCGACCCCGTGGTGGCAGGCCTGCTCACCGGACCGGACGTCGACCTCGACACGCTGACCGAACGCTCGCCGTCCTTCGCCGCGGCGCTCACCGGGGAGCTGGCCCTGATCGGACACAGGGGACCCGGTGAGGTCGAGATGCGCTGCGCGACATACGGCGACGATCCGCGGCTGCTGCTGCGGATGGTGGCCAAGGCGGTGGCAGCGGCGCAGAACGGTCAACCGAGTTCGCCGGGCATTCCGCTCTGGGCCTGGCCGGTCGCGGCACCGGCCACCGCACAGCTCCGTGAGCGCGAGATGCGGCGCGACCGCATGGTGCGCGCGATCTGGGTACTGCGCGGACTGCTTCGCGAGCAGGGTCGCCGCCTCAGCGAGGCCGGTGAGCTCGGCGATCCCGACGACGTGTTCTACCTGACCGTCGACGAACTCGACGCTCCACCACCCGACGTCACGGGACTGGTGGCGCGGCGACGTGCGGAGCAGCTGTCGCTGTCGGAGGTGGTGCCGCCGGAGGCGTTCAGCGGGCAGTGGGAGCCGACCAGGGTGGTGCCGTCGGCCCTCGGTCGCGGCGAGACGCTGCACGGGCTCGGCGTGTGCGCGGGTCGGGTCCGTGGCCGGGTACGCGTCGTGACGCCCGAGACGATCGACGAATTGCAGCCGGGGGAGATCCTCGTCGCGAAGGTCACCGACATCGGCTACACCCCGGCGTTCGCCTACGCGGCCGCCGTCGTGACCGAGCTGGGCGGGTTGATCTCGCATGCCGCGATCGTCGCCAGGGAATACGGGGTGCCGTGCGTGGTGAACGTGCGCGGCGCGGCCGACCGACTCCCCGCCGGCGCCCTGATCGAAGTCGACGGCACCACGGGCCACGTCACGCTGCTCAGCGTGTGACGGTGCTCGTCGGGCGAGCTGACGGGTGTCATATCGTGGCGGTCATGGACTTCGCGATGTCGGCAAAAGCGCAGGATTACCACGACCGGCTGACCGCGTTCATGACGGAGTTCGTCTTCCCCGCCGAGCAGGCATACGACCACTACCGGCGCGAGGCCGGACCCAACGACCACACCGTGCCACCGGTGGTCGAGGACCTGAAGAAGCTCGCGAGGGACCGTGGACTGTGGAACCTGTTCCTACCTGCGGTATCGGGGCTGACCAACCTCGACTACGCACCGCTGGCGGAGCTGTCCGGGTGGAGCATGGAACTGGCCCCGGAAGCGCTGAACTGCGCGGCCCCCGACACCGGCAACATGGAGACCCTGCATCTGTTCGCCACCGAGGAGCAGAGCAAGCAGTGGCTCGAGCCGCTGCTGAACGGAGAGATCCGCAGCGCGTTCTCGATGACCGAGCCCGCGGTGGCGTCCAGCGATGCCCGCAACATCGAGACCACCATGCTGCGCGACGGCGGCGACTACGTCATCAACGGCCGCAAGTGGTGGACGTCCGGCGCGTCCGACCCGCGATGCAAGATCCTCATCGTGATGGGCCGCACCAACCCCGATGCCGCCTCTCACCAGCAGCAGTCGATGATCCTGGTTCCGATGGACACACCTGGTGTGACGGTTGTGCGCTCGACGCCGGTGTTCGGTTGGCAGGATCGGCACGGCCACTGCGAGATCGTCTACGACAACGTCCGGGTGCCTGCGTCGAACCTGCTCGGTGAGGAGGGTGGCGGTTTCGCCATCGCCCAGGCGCGTCTCGGGCCCGGCCGCATCCACCACTGCATGCGGGCGATCGGCGTGGCCGAGCGCGCGCTGGCCCTGATGGTCGACCGCGTGAACAAGCGGATCGCGTTCGGCAAGCCATTGGCCGAGCAGGGTGTGGTGCAACAGCAGGTCGCGCTGTCCCGCAACGAGATCGACCAAGCCAGGCTGCTGTGTGAGAAGGCGGCATGGACCATCGACCAGCACGGCAACAAGGAGGCCCGCAACCAGGTCGCGATGATCAAGGCGGTGGCTCCGCAGATGGCCTGCAACGTCATCGACCGGGCGATTCAGGTGCATGGCGCCGCGGGCGTCAGCGATGACTTCCCGTTGGCGCGGCTGTACGGCTGGCACCGCGCGATGCGACTGTTCGACGGGCCCGACGAGGTGCACATGCGCAGCATCGCCCGTGCCGAACTCGGTCGCGAGAAGAGCGCGTTCGCCGCGGCGGTGACGTCGTAGTGGCGGCCGACGACCTCTCTGGCGCGTGGAACTTTCGCGATGTCGCCGAACAGGCCGGGATCCGGCCGGGGCGGTTCTACCGGTCCAGTGAACTGAGCCGACTCGACGACGGAGGCCGACAGGCCATGCGGCGGCTCGGCATCACCGACGTCGCGGACCTGCGGTCGTTGCGCGAGGTGGAGCGGCGTGGGCCGGGTCAGGTGCCCGACGGCGTCGAGGTGCACCTGCTGCCCTTCCACGAGCTGTCGACCCAGGCGGCCGCCGAGGGCGCCGAGGCGCCGCACGACCAGGCCTTCGAGCGGATGATGGCGGAGAAGCCCGACGACGAGGACGTCGCCGTCGCTGCCAAGCGCTTCATGGTCGAGGAGTATCAGCGCTTCCCCAAGCTGGCAGGCGCGCATCTCGCTGTGCGCCAGGTCATTTCGATGCTGGCCGATGAGCGACCCGTCATCACGCACTGTTTCGCGGGCAAGGACCGGACCGGGTTCACGGTCGCACTCGTGCTGGAGACCGCGGGCGTTGCCCGTGACGCGATCCTGGCCGACTTCCTGCGCAGCAACGACGCGGTGCCGCAGCTGCGGGACCGCATCCTCGAGTCGATCCGCAACCGGGGCGATGGCGACACCACCGACGAAATCATCACGTTCGCCGAAGCGCGGCTCACCGATGAGGTGCTCGGCGTTCACGCGGATTACCTCGTTGCGGCGCGGCTCACCATCGACGAGGAGTACGGCTCACTGCCGAATTACCTTGAGGCGCTTGGCGTGACGCAACGCGATGTCGAGCGGTTGCGCACCAACCTGCTGGGCTGACGGGCCACCGCACTCAGACCGGCCAGGCATGTGGATGGTTGCCCACCTCCGAGCGGCATTCACCCGGGCGTGTCGTGGCGCCGTGCCATGGTCTCGGCATGTCATGCCCACGAACACTGCGCTGGGAGATCCGGCACGGCAGGGTCCGCAGGTGGGAGTGGGGTCGCAATGGCCCCGGCCCGATCCCTGCTCCACCGAGTACGGGATCCACCAGCGGGTGCCGACCATGCGTGAGGAGGCGCGGGGCCATCGGTTCAACACGGCCCGTTGGGATGGTCCGTACTGATCCACCGACTGGGCAACCTCCCTGGACTTCACAAGTCATCGGCGTCAGGAAGCCGCTCGTAGGCGGGCAATTCGGTTAGTGGCCTCAGCCGCGTCAGTCGCGTGGCACCTCGACATCGGACATCAGCACGCGGACGCCACCGGTGGACAACCGGCCCATGGCCTGAAAGAACGCGCCTGCCTCGGGCGTGGTCACCGCGGCGCAGGCGGCGTCGTAGTCGGGGTAGTAGAGGTCGATCATCCGGTAGGCGGGTGTCGGCGAGCCGTCCTCCTTGGGGAACACCTTCGACGCCTCGAAGCGAATGTGACCCGGGATGCTGCGCGCCGCCTCCAATTGTTCGGCCTCGTAAGCCGTTTCGAATGAATCCGGATCGGTGGGGTTGTCGTAGATGACCGTGATCTTGGTTTCGGACATGGCAGATCCCTTCGCTTCGGTGATGGTCGGGCCGCCGCCGGACGATGCTGCCTGCGGTACCCCCCGCAATGATATGGACCCGGCCTGTGAACTGCACGGCGGCGTCAACCGCAGGTTTCGGGGCAGAACTCAGCCGCTGACTACCGCGATCACCCACACCACCGTCGCGAGCAACCCACCGGCGAGTTCCACTCCCACCGAAAGCGCGACGCCCTTGATGGCGTGCACCGTCGACGCCCACGCCACCCTCTGGTTGCGTCGCTTCGTCAGTTCGGCCAGATAGACCCCGAGCACGAAGCCGAGCACCAGGCCGAGCACGGGAACCACGAAGAAACCGATGACGCCGAGCACGGCCCCGACGAACAGGCTCAGCGTGCCGACGTCGGCGCTGCGCATCCGCCGCATCGGCCACAGGTACTTGACCAGCAGTGTGCCGCCCAGCAGGACGGTGACGATGCCGAGCGTCACCCAGGACGCAACCGTCTGCTCGACGGCGGCCCACACCGCGATGGCCGCGAAAACCAGCAGCGTGCCCGGCACCAGCGGCACCACGACACCGATGAGCCCGATCGCGATCGCCAGCGCGACCAGGACGATGCCCGCGGTGCCTATGACGTCACGCTCCGAGTTGCCGTGCGAGATCGAGGAAGTCGTCAGCCACGAAGTCGAACTCGCCGTCTTCGTATCTGGGCGGTGGATGGCCCGGCCCATGTTCGAGGGGGCGCACCACGTACGCGGTCATCAGGCCGGCCTCGCGGGCCGACCGCAGATCGCTGGGATGCGCTGCGACCAACATCAGCTCCCCCGGCTTCACGTCGAGCAGGTCGGCGCATCCGAGGTAGGCCTCCGGATCCGGCTTGTAGTGGTGGAACAGCTCGGCGGAGATCACGCAGTCCCACGGCAGCCCGGCGCGCTTGGCCATGTTGGTCAGCAGCGACACGTTGCCGTTCGACAGTGTCGTGATCACGAATCGCTGCTTGAGGCGCGTCAGGCCCTCCACCGAATCGGGCCACGGATCCAGCCGGTGCCAGGCCCGGTTGAGTTCGTCGACGTCCGCTTCCGGGACGGATTGGATTCCGGCCCGGTCGAGTAGGTCGTCGAGGATCAGGTGGTGCAGTGCGTCGATCTTCAGCCACGGGAGTTCACCGGTGCGCACCCGGTTCATCGCCGCCGGGTAACCGGCCCGCCAGTCATCGGCGAAGGTCGCCCAATCCTCGGCCACGCCATGGTTTTCGCCGAACATCTCCAATTCACCGATGATGCTGCCGCGCCAGTCGACGACCGTTCCGAAGACGTCGAAGGCCAGCGCGAGTGGGCGATTCACGGTTCGAGCACGACCTTTCCCTTGATGCCGCCGTCGGCCAGGCTCTCCAGCGCCGCCCGTCCCTCCGACAGCGGGTAGCGCACGGGCGGCGGCGGCCGCAGCCCCGCATCGACGAGCTTGCCGAGTCCGGCGCCGATCTCCGCCTGCGCTCCCGGCGTGCGATTGATGAACTCACCCAACCCGACGCCGACGACGCTGACGTTGCGCAACAGCAGCCGGTTCACCTTGACGGTCGGAATGCCACCACCCGATGCGAAGCCAAGCACCAACAGCCGGCCCTCGGTTGCCAGCACCCGAATCGCGTCGTCGAAGGCCTCGCCACCGACCGGGTCGACGACGACGTCGACACCGCGGCCGTCGGTGTGGTCGCGCACCGCCTGAGCCCAGCCGTCGGTCAGCGGCAGCACGACGTCGGCACCCAACGACTCCACGAACTCCGTGGCGCCGGGCCGGTGCACCATCGCGATCACCTTGGCGCCCAGCGCCTTTGCGATCTGAACGGCCGCCGTCCCGACCCCTCCCGCGGACCCGAGCACCAGCACCGTCTCACCAGCGAGCAGCGCGGCACGACGGACCAGTGCGAAGTACATCGTGTAGTAGTTGCCCAGCAGGCACACTGCCGCGCCGTCGTCGATGCCAGTCCGGTGTCGGCTGCACGCTGGCCGGCGGCAAGGCCACCCGTTCTGCCCATGCGCCGAGCATGCTCAGTCCCGTAACCCGCTGCCCCGCGGCGAAACCCGAGTCGGCCGGCGCGGAACGCACCACGCCGGCGACCTCGGTGCCCGGGACGAACGGAGGGTCGAGCTTGAGTTGGTACTCGCCCTTGATCAGCAGCAGATCCGGAAAACTGACCCCGGCCGCACCGACGTCGACGACGACCATGCCGTCCGAGCCGGCCACTTCGCCAGGATCCTGCGCGTCGGTGTAGACCAGACCCGAAGGTCCGGAGAGTGCTCTTGCGCGACAAGCGCCTTCACACCTACGGTCAGCCGAGCTTGAAGGCCGCCGACTTCGCGGCGGACAGATCGGTGATCTCGCCCCACTTGGCGGCCACGTCGTCGACCGACGGCACCGACGAGAACGTCACGCCGTCGTTCTGGAACAGCGCGGTGCGCTGCACCTTGCCGCCGCCGACGATGAAGACCGAGTCGGTGTCGGGAAGCTCCTCGGTGCACAGGTAGGCCACCACCGGCGCCACGTACTCGGGGGTCAGCTTCTCGAATACCTCCGGCGGCAGGATGTCCTGCGTCATCCGGGTCGCGGCGATCGGCGCGACGGCGTTGGCCTTGATGTTGTACTTGGCGCCCTCCTGGGCGAGCGTGTTGATCAGCCCGACCAGGCCGAGCTTCGCGGCGCCGTAGTTGGCCTGGCCGAAGTTGCCGAACAGACCACTCGTCGAGGTGGCGACGACGACACGGCCGAAACTCTGCTCGCGGAAGTGCGGCCACGCGGCGCGAAGCACGTTGTAGCCGCCGTACAGGTGCACCTTCAGCACGGCGTCCCAGTTCTCGAACGTCATCTTGTGGAACGTGCCGTCGCGCAGGATGCCCGCGTTGCTGACCACGCCGTGCACGGCGCCGAACTCGTCGAGCGCCGTCTTGATGATGTTCTCGGCGCCCTCGGGCTCGGCGACGCTGTCGTAGTTGGCGACGGCGCGGCCGCCGGCCTCCTTGATCTCGGTGACCACCTGGTCGGCCATCGCCGATCCGGCGCCCGGTGCCGTCGCGGGAACCGCCGAGGTCGTTGACCACGACGCTGGCACCCTCGCGGGCGAGGGTCAGGGCGTACTCACGGCCCAGCCCACCACCGGCTCCGGTGACGACGATGACGCGATCCTGCACTCCGGGCATGGAGTTCCTTTCGTAGAGAGATGATCGGGGTTCCTCGGCTGTGAGCGCGGACACTAGAAGAGTTTGCGCGCCAGCTTCCACGCCTTCTCTGTATACGGCGGGTAGATCAAGGTCGTTAAGTCGGGTCGGGTCGGCTTGGTGAGCACCGACTTGCGGTGGCTGAATTCCTCGAACCCGAACCTGCCGTGATAGGCGCCCATCCCGGACGGCCCGACTCCACCGAACGGCAGCTTGGTGGTCGAGAACTGGAACAGGAGGTGGTTGACCAGCATGCCGCCGGACGACACCTCCTTGATCACCCGCTCCCGGACGCCCTTGGACTTGGTGAACAGGTAGGCCGCCAGCGGCTTCGGCCGGGCGTTGACGAAATCGATTGCCTCGTCCAGTGATTGGACGGTGACGACGGGCAGGATGGGCCCGAAGATCTCGTCGGTCATCAGCGGCTCGTCCACGGCGGGATCGACGACGACGGTCGGCTGGATCTCGATGGTCGCCGCATCCGAACCGCCGCCGACCGCCACGGTGCCCTTCGTCGCCGCCAGCGCGGCGGTGAGCCTGTCGAAGTGGCGCTCGTTGACGATGCGCTTGCCGGAACTGCCTGCCTCGAAGGTCGCGACGGCCTCGCCGATCTTGGTGACCAGCTCGTCGCGAATCTTGGCATCGGCCAACACGTAGTCCGGCGCAATGCAGGTCTGTCCGGAGTTGATCAGCTTGGTCCAGGCGATGCGCTTGGCCGCAACCTCGACGTCGGCGTCGGCCGCCACGATCACGGGGCTCTTGCCGCCCAGTTCGAGGGTGACCGGGGTCAGGTGCGCCGCGGCAGCCCTGATAGACCTTGCGGCCGATCTCGGTGCCGCCCGTGAAGCACAGCCGGTCGAAGCCCTGCGCGATCAGCTCCTGGCTCACCGCACCGTCACCCTCGATCACGGTGATCGCGTCGCTGTCGAGGTACCGCGGCACCAACTCGGCCATCAGCGCCGAGGACGCGGGTGCTACCTCGGATGGCTTGAGCAGCACGGTGTTTCCAGCGGCGATCGCCCCGACGGCCGGGCCGAGCGTCAACGCGAACGGGAAGTTCCAGGCGCCGATGACCAGCACGGTGCCGTACGGCTCGTACTCGATCCAGCCGCGGCCGGGCAGTTGCGCGAACTCCAGACGCCGGTGCTTGCGCTTGCTCCACTTGCCGACGTTCTTCGCCGCGACGTGGGCTTCGCCAGCCGTGCAGGCGATATCGGCCAGCCACGCCTCGAAGGGCTTGCGCCCGAGGTCCTGCGCGAGCGCGTCGGCGATGGCGGGCTCGTTGTCGACGAGCATCCGCTCGAGGTTTTCCAGCTGCTGCTTGCGCCACGCGACGTCCCGGGTGCGGCCCGAGGCGAAGGTCTTGCGAAGACGGGCGACGACGGCCGGAATGTCTACTGCCGTGGCGGGTGAGCTGGGCAGAGCTGACGCTTCGGTGGTCATGGGAGTCCTTCCTGACCCGAGGAATACCCGATCCTAACCAACCGCCTGGTTGGCGAACAGGCCCTCACAGAACTCCCGCTGCGTCAGGTCTTCTCGGCTCAGCCTTTCTGGGCGACGACGAACGTCGCGAATGCCTCGCCGTCGGAGTCCTCGACGGGAAGCGCCCATCGGTCCAACCGACGCATCTCGTCGGTGGATCGGACGCCGGATGCCGTCCAGCCGTGCCCGTTCAGCCAGTCGGTGACGTTGGCGCGGGAGGGATCGTCGTACATCAGCTCCTGAATGTTCATCACGCTCTCCATGCCGAACCGCTCGGCGACGAGCGCGAAGCGTTCCCGCATCTCCTCGCGACGCTCGGCGGAGGTGACGCCCGCCGTCTCCGCGGCGACGCGGCTGCCCGGCGCGCTGAGATCGGTGATCTGCTCGAAGAGCCGGTCCTGGGCCTCGGCGGGCAGGTACATCAGCAGCCCCTCGGCCAGCCACGCGGTCGGCTGCGATGCGTCGAAACCCGCCTCGCGCAACGCTTTCGGCCAGTCGAATCGCAGATCCATCGGCACCTCGCGGCGCTCGGCGGAAGGCAGCACGCCGTGCTCGGCCAGAGTCGAGGACTTGTACTCGAGCACCTTGGGCTGGTCGATCTCGTAGACGGTGGTGCCCGCCGGCCAGTCCAGTCGGTATGCGCGCGAGTCGAGACCCGACGCCAGGATGACGATCTGCCGGACGCCGCACGTCGTCGCCTTGGCGAAGAAGTCGTCGAAGAAGTGCGTGCGGACGGCCTGGTAGCTGCCCATGTGCTCGAAGATCGCGGCGGCCTGGTCGTCGACCTCGGCGACCGTTGGCGACGAAGTCGTCGTCGAGCACGAAGTCCCAGACGCCGGTACCGGCGCCGGCGACCAGGATCTTGGCGTAGGGATCGCGGATGAGCGGGTTGTCGCGTTCGGTCTCACCTGCCCGCGCCGCGGCGACCATCACCGCGGTTGATCCGACACTGGTCGCGATGTCCCAGGTGTCATCGTGAGTGCGCAGTGAGCTCATCGTGTGATTCCATCGGTCGGGGCGCGCAACGGCACGCGAACAGTGGTCATATCGTTTGCCATGCTACGCAATAAGTTAGATTGGCTATGTGGCCATGTGGGCCAGGTCACGTTCCGCTGCTCGTGACGAATCGGATCGCGGGCGCCTTTCCGCGTCGCGGAGTTACTCGGCGATCTTCCACAATTTGTTCGCTAGAAGTAGCTCCAGCTTCTCCACGATGGCGCTCAGCTCGTCGTGTCCACCGACGTAGCCCGCGTAGAAGCCCATCCCCCACATCACCGCGATCAGCATCTCGACGAGCGTCGGAACGTCGGTCTCCGTGGTGAGCTCGCCACGCTCGATGGCGTCGGTGATCGCCCAGGTCACGAAGGCCCGGGACGTCTTGAGCGAGTTGTGCTCGTCGCGGCTCAGTTCTGGGTGCCGCTGCGACTCCAGCACCGACGTGACCAGGAAGGCAGCGGCTGACCGGTCCCGGGAATCGGCCTGCATCGCGGCCCCGAAGAAGGCGGAAAGCCGCTTCAGAAGCGACGTCTCCACTTCGGCCTTGGCCATGCCTGCGGCAACCACCATCTCGTTGGTCTTGTCGACCACCTCGCCGTACAGCACTCGTTTGCTTGGGAAGTAGTGATTGATAGCCGGTCGCGTCAGGTCCGCACGTATCGCAATCGCCTGGAACGTCGCTGCGTCGTAACCCAGTTCGCTGAAAACCTCGCGGGCGGCGCGCACGATGCGCTCACGGGTCTCAGCAGCCTTAGCTGCCGGTGGACGTCCTGGACCCCTGGTCGCGGTATACGGCACAGTCAAATTGTGCCACACGTCACGGACGCGTCCGGCGCGAATGGTTGCGGAGGCGTAGAAATCGTCTTCTCCAGCAAACCTTTGCCACGGCCTGGCTGGCGCGGTCCTCATCCAAGGTAGGGGATGGCCGGGCTCAGGTGGGTACTCGCTCCGGATGCGCCCGACCACCGGACCGCTAGGGTGACGCCATGGCGAGCGCCGTAACCCGCGAGTCATACTTCGACGCCGGCCTGGAAGTCCTGGCCGATCTTGGATATGGCGGCCTGAAGCTGGCCGAGGTCTGCAACCGGCTCGGGGTCACCACCGGCTCCTTCTACCACTACTTCTCCAGCTGGTCGGCCTACACCCGAGCCCTGGTCGAACACTGGATGCAGGCCCGCACGGTCAGCGCGCTCGACGCCATCCGGGCCGAGCCGGACCCTCGCCGCCGCATCGACGCGCTGATCCAGGAGAGCCTGGCTCTGCCGCACGGCGCCGAGGGTGCGATCCGGGTGTGGAGCGCGATCGACGCCGAGGTGCGCGCCGTCCAGGCCGCGGTCGACCGTCAGCGCTTCGACTTCCTCGTCGAGTCGGCCTTCGAGATCCTCCGCAACGAACACCAGGCGCAGGTGTTCGCGTCGTGGGCGCTCTATCTCCTGGTCGGCTATGAGCAGGCCGCGCTGCCGCTGCGGGACGACGGCGACATCGAGTGGATTGCCGCCCAACTCCTCGATGCGCTGGATTCGGGTCGGTTCGACACGCTTGCCGAGAAGCAGCTCATACCGCGCAGCCCCTCGGTCTAACATCCGGTGCATGCTGACCCCGGCTGGCGTGTGGCGCCGGGCGGTGGATCGGATCAGGGAGCGCGACCCAGAACGCGACGCACTTCGCCGCGCCGTCCGCGCGGCGATCGTGTTGCCCGTGGCGGCGGCCGTCGGCTTCGCTGTCGGCGGTGGCTCGCAGACCCCGATGTTCGCCATCTTCGGCTCGGTATCGCTGCTCATCATGGTCGACTTTCCCGGCAACCGCCCTGCCAGGGCCCTGGCCTACGGCGGGCTGGGATTCAACGGTGCCGTCCTGATCGTTCTTGGCTCGCTGGTCGCACCGACCCCGTGGCTGGCCGTGACGACGATGTTCCTGCTCGGGGTCGCGGTGACGTTCTCGGGAGTGCTCAGCGAGATCGTCGCGGCGGGACAGCGTTCGACGCTCTTGACGTTCGTGCTGCCTGCCTGCACGCCACCGGGACCGATTCCCGAACGGCTGCTCGGCTGGCTCATCGCACTGGCACTCGCCGTACCCGCCGCGTTGTTCCTGTTGCCGCCACGCCATCACGACGACCTGCGCCGCCACGCCGGTGAGGTGTGCCGGACGCTGGCCGACCGGCTGGAAGGCGCCGCATCGGCAGACGACGTGGCATCGGCGATGGGTGCGTTGCGGGCCAACTTCCTCGGCGCCGACTTCCGGCCCGTCGCGCTCACCGCGGGCAGTCGCGCGCTGGTGCGGGTGGTCGACGACCTCGAGTGGCTCTCCGACCGCGTCACGGACACCTCCGGCGAGCTGCTGGCCGAGATGCGCGACCCACTGGTGCGCGTGCTCCGCGGTTCGGCGCTCGTGCTCACCACGCCGAAGGCCCAGGGCCGCGACGCCCACCGCGCCGACCTCGCGAATGCGCTGGCCGAACAGCGCGACGTGGCGCAGAGCCGCTACCGTGACGACGTCATCGAGATCCTCGGTGAACCGAACGACGCCACGGCGATCGGCATCGGGCGAAAGTTGTTGACCCGCCGCACGATCTCGGCCTGCGTCGGCGCCACCGGGCGCGTGATCGGCGTCGCGGCGGATGCCGACGCCCGCCCGGTGTGGGCCCGCGTGCTGGGCCGCAGGCTCCCGGACTCCGGCGCCGCCGCCCGGGTGTTGTCCGAGTCGGAGGCCATCGCGTATCTGACCACCGGCTTCGTCGCCACGCGCGCGGTCGTGGTGCGCAACAGCCTGCGCACGGGCCTGGGTCTGGCAGTCGCCGTTGCGGTCACCCACCTCTTCCCCGTCCAGCACGGCTTCTGGGTGGTCCTCGGTGCCATGTCCGTGTTGCGCAGCAGCGCGCTCACCACCGGGACCCGCGTGCTGCGCGCCGTGACGGGAACCGGGATCGGCTTCGTACTGGGGGCGATCTTCATCGAGTTGATGGGTATCGACCCCGCGGTGATGTGGACGATGCTGCCGGTCGTCGCGTTCGGCTCGGCGTACGTGCCGGAAGTGGCGTCGTTCATCGCCGGGCAGGCGATGTTCACCATGATGGTGCTGATCGTCTTCAACGTGATCGTGCCGACCGGCTGGAGCGTTGGCCTGATCCGCGTGGAGGACGTACTGGTGGGCGCACTGGTGGGGGTCGTGGTGTCGCTGTTGTTGTGGCCGCGCGGCGCGTCGTCGGCGGTGTCGAAGGCGATCGACGCTGCGGCCGCGGTGGGCGCGACGTATCTGCAGGCGGCGGTGCGGCGCGTCAACCACGGGGCCTCCGAGGCCGCCAACGATCGGGTCTTCGCGCTCGGCCACGATGCGATGACCGCCGCGCGGACGCTGGATGACGCCGTCCGGCAATACCTTTCGGAGAGCGGCGGGTCGACGGACCTGCGCGCACCGGTGATCCGCGCCGCCAACCGCGCCACCCGGCTACGCACGGCGGCCGAGCTCATCGCCGACGTCGTCCCGCCGCCGCTCGCGGTCTATCCGCGGACGCGACAGGTGTTGAGCACCCACGCCAAAACGATCTGCCAGCGCCTCGAGAGCCTGGAGCACATCGCCGAGCACGGACCCATCAGCGACGACTTCGTGCTGGCGCTGCGCGCCGAGGCCAGTGGTGACGCACTCTCGGTCTCGGCCGCCCTTCCGCTGGTCACCGTCGCGGCGAACCTCGGTGAACTCGAACTGCTGTACCCCGAGCCCGCGCGGCCCGTCACCAGCCGTGCCTAGCGACCGGCGGTGTGGGGCATCAGGGCGTTGGGTGGGATGACGCCGAACTTGCCTGCGTTGAAGTCGTCCATGGCCTGGACCAGTTCCGCCTTGGAGTTCATCACGAACGGCCCGTAGTGGAAGACGGGCTCGCGAATGGGTCGTCCGCCAAGGATCAGGACCTCCATCGCGGGACGGTTGGCGTCCTGGCCGTCCGCGGCGCTGACCGAGATGCGGTCGCCGGGCCCGAACACCGCCAACTGACCTTGGTGGATCGGATGGCCGACCGGGCCGACGGTGCCCCGGCCGGACAGGACGTAGACGAGCGCGTTGAAGTCGCGGTTCCACGGCAGGTTGACCCGAGCGCCGGGTTCGATGGTCGTGTGCGCCAAGGTGATTGGCGTGTGCGTTGCACCCGGCCCCTCCTCGCCGCCGACCTCGCCGGCGATGATGCGGACCAAGGCGCCGCCGTCCTCGGAGGACAGCAGCTTGACCTCGCGGCCCTCGATCGCCTGGTACCTGGGGGTGGCGAACTTGTCCTTCTTCGGAAGGTTCACCCACAACTGGACGCCGTGGAAGGTGCCGCCGCTCTCGACCAGTTCGGCGGGCGGGGTCTCGATGTGCAGGATCCCGGAGCCGGCCGTCATCCACTGGGTGGCGCCGTCGGTGATCAGTCCGCCGCCGCCGTGTGAATCCTGGTGGGCGAAGCGGCCGTCGATCATGTAGGTGACCGTCTCGAAGCCGCGGTGCGGATGCCAGGCGGTGCCTCTTGGTTCGCCGGGCTGGTACTCGATCTCACCCATCTGGTCCATGTGGACGAACGGGTCGAGGTCGGCCGCGCTGACGCCTGCGAAGGCACGGACCACGGGAAAGCCCTCCCCCTCGTAGCCGCGCGGGCCGCTGGTCACCGAACGCACCGGGCGTTCGGTGTCCGACGCGATGGGCGCGGCGAGGCGGGGAAGGGTGAGCGTATCGGCGGTGACGGCGGGCATCTGTACCTCCTGAATGGGAACGTACCACCTGTAACCGGACTACGGTCCGATTAATTCCACTCCCCTCAGTGGTCCCCTCCTCCCGCGAGCAGACGCAAAATCCCCTCAATCGCACTAATCGAGGGGATTTTCCGTCTGCTCGCGGCCAGGGGTAAGGCACTAACCCAGGGCGGCGATGGCGGCGGCACGGGCGTCGGCGGCGCTGGCCGTCGCGAGCGCGGCGTCGGCCGCCGCCGTGCACTGCGCGAGGGTGACCTGGGCGAGCCTCGCGCCGACGCCGGCCACCGCCGCAGCCGCCGCCGACAGCGACGACACCCCAAGCCCGACCAGGACGCAGGCCAGCAGCGGATCGGCGGCGGCCTCACCGCAAACGCCCACCGGCTTGTTCACCGCCATGCCCGCCTTGACCGCCGTGGCGACCAGCAGCAGGACGGCAGGCTGCCAGGGGTCGGTGAGCGTGGCCAGTTCGGCCGACATCCGGTCGGCGGCCATCGTGTACTGGGTCAGGTCGTTGGTGCCGATCGACAGGAAGTCGACGTGCTCGAGGATGCGGTCGGCCAGCAGCGCGGCGGCAGGCACCTCGATCATCACGCCGGGGGTGAGCCCGTACGAGCGGGTCTGCGCGGCAAAGGCTTTCGCTTCGGCAGGGGTGGCGATCATCGGCGCCATCACCCATGGCGCACTGCCCGTCCGTTGCGCCGCGGCGGCGATGGCCTCCAGCTGGCGGGTCAGGATGCCCGGGTTGCCGTCGGCGATCCTGATGCCGCGCACCCCCATCGCGGGGTTGGCCTCCTCCGGGTGCCCGACGAACTTCAGCGGCTTGTCCGATCCCGCGTCCAGCGTGCGGATGACCACCTTGTGGCCGTCGAACGCCTCGAGCACGTCCCCGTAGATCTGGGCCTGCTCGTCGACGGTGGGCTCGTTGTCTCGGTTGAGGAAGCACAGTTCGGTGCGGAACAGACCGACCCCCTCGGCGGGCGTCTGCCGTGCCGACCGGGCGGCGGCGCCGTCCTGGACGTTGGCGAGGATCGCGACGATGTGACCGTCGGCGGTGGCACCGGGACCGGTCCAGTCCTTGGCGAGATCGGCCTCGCGCTGCGCCACCTCGACCGCCCTGGCGGCGGCACCGGGTTCGGGCTCGACGGTGACGGTGCCCAGCGTCCCGTCGACCATCACGGTCACCCCCGCCGGTACGGCATCCAGGCCGTCGACCGCGACAACGCACGGAATCCCCAGCTGCCGGGCGATGATCGCGGTGTGGCTGGTGGGGCCGCCCAGCGTCGTCGCGAGCGCAACCACGAGTGAGGCGTCAAGACCCGCGGTGTCGACGGGCGCCAGATCCTCGGCGCACAGGATCGACGGCACGACGGGCACCGGCACACCGGGTTCGGGCAGGCCGCTGAGGTCGGCGATGACGCGGTCGCGGACGTCGCGAAGGTCGGTGACCCGCTCGGCCATCATGCCGCCGAGCTGGGTGAACATGGCCGCGATCTTGTCGATGGCGCCCGCCACCGCCGGTGCGGCGGGGGTGCCTGCGCCGATCCGCTTCTCGGCATCGCCGAGCCAGGCCCGATCCTGCGCCAGTGTCGCAGTGGTGGCCAGCACCTCCGAGGCGACGCCGGTCGCATGTGCCGCCCTGGCCCGCAGCCGTTCGGCCACCGCGGCTGCGGCCGCGGTGAACCGGGCCACCTCCGCCGGGCGGTCCGCTTCGTCCAGCTCGACGACCGGTACGTCGTCGATGCGCGGCCGAGCGCCTGGCCGGATCACCGGTGCGTACTGAACTCCGCCTACCGCGGGAACGCCACGCAGGACGGTTCCGGCGGGCGGCTGCGGGACGGCTTGACTGTTACGTGACGTGGTCGTCGCTGACGTACTCATGTGAGACAGATTACTAGAAAAGATTGACAAGTCAACACAGTCAGGAGTAAAACCAAACATATCAACATTCAAAGCAGGCAGATCCCACACAATCGGAGGGTCATGTACGCGGAAGAGCGCCAAGAGGCGATCGCCGCCCTGGTGATCAGCAAGGGGCGCGCGTCGGTCGCCGAGCTGGCCCAGGCCTATGACGTGACGACCGAGACCGTTCGCCGCGACCTGGCCTCGCTCGACAGGGCCGGCGTCGTCCGCCGAGTGCACGGCGGCGCAGTTCCGGCGCGCGCGCTGCACCTCGTCGAACCGGGCGTCGGTGAGCGCGAGTCGACCCGCGCGGATTACAAGGACGCCATCGCCGCCGCCGCGACCGAGTTCTTCCCCCTGAGTGGGGCGAGCGTGTTGTTGGACGCAGGCACCACCACCGCACGCATCGCCGCTCTGATGCCGACCGACCGCGAGCTCATCGTCGTCACCAACTCGGTGCCGATCGCCGCCCGACTCGCGGCGTTCCAGACGGTGTCCCTGCAAGTGCTCGGCGGCCGAGTCCGCGGGATCACGCAGGCCGCGGTCGGCGAGCAGGCGCTGCGGGTGCTCGACACCCTGCGGGTGGACATCGCCTTCATCGGCACCAACGCGATCAGCGCCAGGCACGGCCTTTCGACGCCCGACAGCGAGGAAGCCGCGGTCAAGCGCGCGATGGTCGGTTGCGCCAACTACGTCGTGGTGGCAGCCGACTCCACCAAGGTCGGCCGCGAGGAGTTCGTCAGCTTCGCGCCGATCTCCAGCGTTGACACCCTCATCACGGATACCGAGATCAGCGACGCCGACCGGGACGCGCTGACCGACGAGGGCGTCGAGGTCATCACCGCCGGGAGGCCCACGTGATCATCACCGTCACGCCCAACCCGAGCATCGACCGCACCGTCACGCTCGGCGCGCCCCTGATTCGCGGCGCGGTGCACCGGGTCACCTCGGCGACCACCGAACCGGGCGGCAAGGGCGTCAACGTGGCGCGCGCGCTCACGCTGGCAGGCCTGGACGCCCTGGCCGTCCTACCCGCTGCCGACACCGACCCCATCGTCGCGGCCCTGCAGTCCAGCGGCGTGAGGTTCCGGTGCGTCCCGGTGACCGGCGTCGTGCGCACCAACCTCGCGATCACCGAATCCGATGGCACCACAACCAAACTGAACGAACCGGGAGCCGCACTCGACGACTCGGCCCGCAACGCGCTGACCCGTGCAGTCGTCGAGGCCGCCGCAGGCGCGTCCTGGGTGGTGCTGTCCGGCTCCCTGCCACCTGGTGTGCCCGACGACTGGTACGCCGAGGTGGTCGCCATCCTGGCGCCTGCCACGTGCCGGATCGCCGTCGACACCTCCGAACGTCCGCTCGACGCGTTGGCCGCATCCTTCGGCCGGGCCGCCCCCGACGTCATCAAACCGAACGCCGAGGAACTCGCCGGCCTGGTCGGCGCCTCGCCCGTTGAGCTCGAAAGTGCCGCCGCAGCAGGCGATCCCGAACCGGTCGTGGCGGCCGCACGCCAACTGATCGACCGGGGCGCCAACGCGATACTCGTCACCCTCGGCGCCGCCGGCGCCGTGCTCGTCGACCACACGGGAAGCTGGATGGCCACGCCCCCGCCGATCGCGCCGCGCAGCACCGTCGGTGCGGGTGACAGCGCGCTGGCCGGCTACCTGCGCGCGGAGGTCGGTGGCGCCGAACCGCCACAGCGCCTTCAGATGGCCGTCGCCTACGGTAGCGCGGCAGCCGCCCTACCGGGTTCCGCGCTACCGTCCCCCGCTCAGATCGATCTCGAAGCCGTTCGGGTGTATGCGATTACGCCCGCATCCACCCACCCATAACCCCAAGAGGAAAGTAGCGAGATGTCCATCATCACCACCGACCTGGTCGCCCTCGACGTCGACGCCGGCGGCGACAAGGAGTCCGTCATCGGCCTGCTCGCCGAGCGACTCGCCGCCGCAGGACGCGCCACCGACCGCGACGGCCTCATCGCCGCGGCGATGGCCCGCGAAGCTCAGTCGGCCACCGGTCTCCCCGGCGGCATCGCCATCCCACACTGCCGCTCGCCGCACGTCGACGAGGCCACCATCGGGTTCGCCCGGCTGTCACCGCCCGCCGACTTCGGCGCACCCGACGGACCCGCCGACCTCGCGTTCCTGATCGCGGCGCCGGAGGCGGGCGGCTCCGAGCACATGAAGCTGCTGTCGAGCCTGGCCCGTGCGCTGGTACGCAAGGAGTTCGTCGAGTCGCTGCGCAACGCGTCGTCGGCCACCGAGGTGGTCGAACTGGTCGAAGGCGTGGTCAACCCCGCGCCCGCGCCGCGCCCGCCGCTGCCGCGCGCCGCCGCTCCCGCCGCCGCTGCCGCTGCGGACGGCGCTAAGAAGATCGTGGCCATCACCGCTTGCCCGACGGGTATCGCGCACACCTACATGGCCGCCGACTCGCTGGTCGCCGCCGGCAAGAAGGCCGGTGTCGATCTGGTAGTCGAGACCCAGGGATCCTCCGGCAGCACGCCACTGCCCGCCGAGACGATCGCCAACGCCGTCGCCGTCATCTTCGCCACCGACGTCGGCGTGAAGGATCGCGGACGGTTCGCGGGCAAGCCCGTCATCGCCTCCGGCGTGAAGCGTGCCATCAACGAGCCCGACAAGATGGTCGCCGAAGCACTTGCGGCAGCCGATAATCCAAATGCCGCCAAGGTAGAGGGCGCCGCAGGCGCACCGGCCTCGTCGTCCAGCCCGTCCGCCTCCGGCGGCGTCGGCTGGGGCACCCGCACCCGGCAGATCCTGCTCACCGGCGTCAGCTACATGATTCCGTTCGTCGCCGCAGGCGGCCTGCTCATCGCGCTCGGCTTCCTGCTGGCCGGCTACGACATCGCCAACACTCCTGACGGGGCAGAGCCGCTCTCCTACGGCATGAATTCGCTTGGCCAGCACATCGCCAGTCACCAACACGCTGACAGACCTGCCGCCCGGTGGCCTGATTCAGTACCTCGGCGCCGTGCTGTTCACCCTCGGGCAGCTGGCATTCATGTTCCTGGTGCCCGCGCTCGCCGGCTACATCTCGTTCGCCATCGCCGACCGGCCCGGCATCGCACCGGGATTCACCGCAGGCGCTGTCGCGGTGTTCGTGGGCGGCGGGTTCATCGGCGGCATCGTCGGCGGTCTGATCGCCGGCTTCACCGCACTGTGGATCAGCCGCATCGACGTACCGCGGTGGCTACGGGGTCTGATGCCGGTGGTGATCATCCCGCTGGTCGCCTCGCTCGTCGTCGGCCTGCTGATGTTCCTGCTGCTCGGCCGACCGCTGGCCGCCATCACTTCCGGCCTGACCCACTGGCTCGGCGGCCTGTCCGGCAGCTCGGTGATCGTCCTCGGCATCATCCTCGGCCTGATGATGTGCTTCGACCTCGGCGGCCCGGTCAACAAGGCGGCCTACGCATTCGCCACCGCCGGCCTCAACGTCGCCGACCCGGCATCCCTGCGCATCATGGCCGCCGTCATGGCGGCGGGCATGGTGCCGCCGCTGGCGATGGCGCTGGCGTCCACCGTGCGGCCCGGCCTGTTCACCGAACCCGAGCGCGAGAATGGCCGGGCCGCATGGCTTCTCGGTGCGTCGTTCATCTCCGAGGGTGCCATCCCGTTCGCCGCGGCCGACCCGCTGCGCGTCATCCCGTCGATGATGGCCGGTGGCGCGGTAACCGGAGCCCTGATCATGGCGTTCGACGTCACGCTGAAGGCGCCGCACGGCGGGATCTTCGTGTTCTTCGCCATCGGAAACCTGCTCTGGTTCCTGGTCGCGTTGGCCGCAGGCACCGTCGTCGGTGCGGCAGCGGTCATCGCCGCCAAGCAGTTCGCCAAGCCCAAGACCGACGCGGATTCGACTCCCGAGCTCGTCGCCGCCTGACATCCTCTAACCACCACAGAAGGAGAACCCCACATGCCCGCCAAGACCGTCATCGTCGGTTCCTCGATCGGCCTGCACGCCCGCCCCGCCGCGATCATCGCCGAAGCCGTGGTGAACGCCGGAGTCCCGGTATTCCTGTCCGTCGACGGCGGTGAGCCGGTGGACGCCGGCTCGGCGCTGATGATCATGACCCTGGGCGCGGGCAACGGCGCCCAGGTGACCGTCGCCTCGGAGGACGACGCCGCCCTCGAGACCGTGGCGTCGCTCGTCCAGCAAGACCTCGACGCCTGATCACTTCGACGCAGCTCGGCCGGGCGACCGGTCTGAGCTGCGTCGTCGTCTTTGCCCCTGGTGCCGCGAAAGAAAGCGGAACTCGGCTGGCCAACTCGCCCGTAAGATTGCCCCGTGCACTGGGTCAGGGGGCTTGACGTCAGGGGATGCGCCGTAACAGGCCGGTTCTCTCATTTGCTGATCGGCACTCAGCACAGCGTGGCTACGTCGATCGTCGAGGGGGGTGACGGATGCTGCGTCGCATCGGCGTACTTCTCGCAGCGTTGATCCTGGCGCTGCTCAGCGCACCCCCTGCGGTCGCGATCGAGCCACCGACCATCGACCCCGGCGCTCTGCCACCTGACGAAACTGGCCCGGATCAGCCCACCGAGCAACGCCGCGTCTGCTCAGGTCCGACGATGTTCCCCGGCGCCAACTTCGCCGACAAGCCGTGGGCGAGCGACTACCTCCGGCTCGCCGACGCGCAGAAATTCGCAACGGGCGCGGGCGTAACCGTCGCCGTCATCGACACCGGAGTCAACGGTTCGGCCCGTGTTCCGGCTCTGCCTGGCGGGGATTTCGTCGACGCCACGGGTAACGGCATGTCCGACTGCGATTCCCACGGCACGCTCACGGCATCGATCATCGCGGGACGACCGGCGCCCACCGACGGCTTCATCGGGGTGGCACCGGACGCGCGCATCCTGTCGCTGCGCCAGACGTCGGACAACTTCCAGCCGGTCGGCGCACGAAGCGATCCGAACGACCCGAACACCACGCAGACCGCCGGTTCGCTGCGCAGCCTGGCCAGATCCATCGTGCATGCCGCGAACATGGGCGCGCAGGTGATCAACATCAGCGAGGCCGCCTGCTACAAGATCACGCGCCCCATCAACGAGTCGGGCCTCGGCGCGGCAATCGAGCACGCCGTCAACGTCAAGGGCGCCGTCGTGATCGTCGCCGCAGGCAACACCGGGCAGGACTGCAGTCAGAACCCACCGCCCGATGCGTCGGTCCCTTCCGACCCGCGCGGCTGGAAGCAGGTGCAGACGATCGTCTCTCCAGCGTGGTACTCGCCGCTGGTACTCACGGTCGGCGGCATCGGCCAGAACGGCCAGCCGAGTAATTTCTCGATGTCCGGCCCATGGGTTGGCGCGGCCGCACCCGCCGAGAACATCACCGCGCTCGGGTACGACGGCAACCCGGTGAACGCGTTGCAGGGACAGGACGGTCCGATTCCCATCAACGGCACGTCCTTCGCGGCGGCGTTCGTATCCGGGCTGGCCGCGCTGGTCAAGCAACGGTTCCCGGACCTGACACCCGCGCAGGTCATCAACCGGATCACCGCTACCGCAAGGCATCCCGGCGGTGGGGTCGACAACTACGTCGGCGCAGGCGTCGTCGATCCGGTGGCCGCTTTGACGTGGGACGTGCCCGCCGGGCCGAGGACCATTCCGTACAAGGTGAAGCAGCTGCCGCCGCCGGTGTTCGTCCCGCCGCCCGATCGCGGCCCAATCACGATCGTCGTGGTCACGGGCGCCGCGTTGGCGGTCGCGCTCGGCCTCGCCGCACTGACCCGACGCGCATTGAGGCGCCGATGAAGAACTTGCTGGCCCAGTTCGGGTTTCGCCTCACCACCGGACACCTGCTGTGGGCGGCGGTGCTGGTTCCTGCGCTCATCGTGATCTTCATTCCACTGAACCTGCTGTGGCTCGGCATCACGCTGGGCGTGCTCGTAGCGATCTCGGTCGTACTGACCGTGCGAGGCCGGCGGCTCACCGGCTGGATCGCGGCGACCTTCGCGTGGCGTCGCCGGCACGCGTGCGCCCCGGAAGCCCCGTCGACGCCTGCGGTCGGGGCGACGGTGATGCCGGGCGATCACGTGGCGGTGCGCTGGCAGGGTGATCATCTGGTGGCGGTGATCGAGTTGGTCCCGCGCCCGTTCACGCCGACGGTCATCGTGTCCGGTGAGGCCTACACCGATGACGTCGTCGACACGCGACTCGTCGAACAGCTCATCGCCGCGCACTGTCCGGATCTCGAGGCCGACGTCGTCTCGGCGGGCTACCGCGTCGGCAAGACCGCCCCGTCGAGCCTCGTCGCGCTCTATGAGCAGGTGGTCGGTCCGTACCCCGCCCCGGCCAACCGACGCACGTGGATCGTGCTCCGGGCTCTGCCCGAGGAGACGCGCAAGCCGGCGCAACGACGTGAAGCCGGAGTCGCCGGGCTGGCCCGTTACCTCGTCGCATCGACCACCCGCATCGCGGATCAGCTGGCCAGCAATGGAGTCGACGCCCGATGTGGCCGCAGCTTCGATGACTTCGACCACGCCACCGAGATCAGCTTCGAGCGTGAGACCTGGTCATCGATCAAGGGCCGCAGCACGTTCACCGCGGCCTACACCGCCGCAGGCGGCCCCGACGTCTGGTGGTCGGCGCGCGCCGATCACACCATCACCCGCGTCCGGGTACGCCCCGGGACGGCGCCGACGACGACGGTGCTGCTCACGACGCTGGCGAATCCGTCTACACCGCGCGGCTTTTCGTGCCTGTTCGGAGGCCAGCGCGCCGCCGCGCTGCAGGGCCAGAGCCCACTCGACCGACCGGCACTACGAGCTGCCCATCGGGTCGGCGGGCGTGCTGGTCGGTGAGACCGCCGACCGGTATCCGGTCTACATGCCGTTCGACGACGTCGACGTGAGCATCAACCTCGGTGACGCGCGCCTCTTCACGCAGTTCGTCATCCGATCGGCCGCCTCGGGCGCCGTCGTCACCCTCGGGCCGCAGTTCCACGAGTTCGCCGGCTTCGTCAACGCGCGCATCGGCGACGTGGCCAAGGTGGTGTGGCCCAATGCCACGACCTACCTCGGCCCGCATCCCGGCGTCGGCCGGGTCGTGCTGCGGACCAACTTCATCGACACTCCGCGCCATCGTCAGTTGCCCATCCGGCTGATAAACCCGCGCGAGGAGAGTCGCTACCAGATGGCTCTGGAACAATGATCACGAGTTTGCTGCCGTCCGTGGCACCGGGGCGCTGAGGAGGACCGATGTCGGGGGAAACACCACTACGCGTAGTCGCCGACGACCTTCGGGGCAGGGCGACCGCGATCGACGCCGAGCCGTGGCCGGACAATGACGCCCATTCGAACCCGAGCGCGCCGTGCGAACTCCAGCTCGCGGTCGACGCGACCAACCATCTCCGGTGGAACTACCTCGGTCTGATCGTCTACTCGGAGGCGGGGAAGGCCGAGTCCAAACGCCTCACCGAGACGTTGACCAACGTCGCCGACGCCTACACCGAACTGGATGGCACCGCCGGGCATTCCTTCACCGGCGGTCCACCGCCGGCGCCCGTTCCCGTGAAGCCGTGTTCGACGCCGGCTCCGCCGCATCCCGGTCAGATCACCGACCCGCCGGCCGTGGACCCGGGCTCGGGCAATGTCGTCGAGACCCAGCAACAGCTTTTGGCGGGTGATCAGGGCCAGTCCCTCACTGCGCTCGCCGGCTCCTTCGCCGCTCGCGCAGCCAAGTTGGACGCGAAGGCTCAGGCGTTCAACGTCGCCGGGCTGAACTGGGAGGGCAACGCGGCGGAGGCCGCCGACACCAGATTCGGGGCGATGGCGTCCTGGATCGAGGACCTGGCCACCACCTGGGGGGTACTGGCCGGCGCAGGCGCAGAGGATCGCGACTGCGCACGGCGTCGCCGTGGCGGCGCACACGCCCGTCCACACCGAGTACGTCCAGCTGATGGAGCAAGCCTTCCAGCTGTGGTCGTCCGGCCAGCTGACTCCCGAGAAGAAGACGGCGATCGAGGAGCGGCTCAAGGAACTCAACGACGAGTCCGAGGCCATCCGAAAGCTGTACGCGCAGAATGCGACCATCACGGCGGCGAGCCCGAGCGACATTCCGTCCGGTGCGATCGACCCACGTCGGTGTCGGCCACCGAACGTCCGCGGACCGGGCCGGACGTGCCGGCCAACGCACCAGCTGCGCCCGACGGCGGGCCAGGAAACAGCGCGTCTGCTCCGTCGCCTTCCCCGTCTCCGCCGCCCACTCCCAGTACCACCCCGGTGTCCAACCCCGCGGGAACGCCGAAGGCGGCTCAGCCGACCGGCGCCTCCCAGGGCGCCGGTTCCGGTTCTCCGTCCGGCGGGGGCGCACCGTCCGGCGGCTCCCCGGCGGGTGGTGGGGCACCCTCGGGCGGCGGCCTGCCCAGCGGACTCCCCGGGGGCGGCAGGGACATGCCGAAGCTGCCGAACGATCCGAGCATCCGACCGGCCGCCGCCTCGGGTGGCGGTGCGGGCGGCGGGTCCGGTGGCGGTGGCGGGTGGTGCGCCGTCAATGCCGTTGCAGCCCAACGTCGGCGGGGTGTCCGTGGGGCCGGGCCCGGCAGCCGGGGGCGCAGGCGCGGGTGCTGGCCCGACAGCCGCGGGTGCCGCAGGCGGCGGCATGGGTGGCATGGGAGCTATGCCGATGCACGGTGCGGGCCACGGTCAGGGCGGCGAGAAGGAGAAGAAGCGCGCTCCGGGTCTCGCTCCCGACGAGGACATCTACACCGAGGACCGGCCGTGGACCGAGGCGGTCATCGGCAACCGTCGGCGCAGGGACGTCCAGGACAACAAGGAGTCCAAGTGAGCGAAGACATGCATCCACAGGTCGCCGCGGTGCTGCGGCAAGCGCAACGACTTCAATCGCTGATGGACGACCAATTGACCAAGATGAACACCCAAACCTTCACCGCCACGGATGAATCCGAGACCGTCGAGGTGACACTCAACGGGCACCACTGGCTGACGGACGTCTTCATCGAAGACGGGCTGCTGCGGCTCGGCGCGGAGGCCGTTCAGGGACGGATCAACGAGGCGCTGCAGAAGGCGGCTGTCATTGCGTCCGCGTCGATCGACGAGGACCGCGAACGCATCGACGCGGTGATCGCCGAGATCACGTCGGATCTCAACGACGGTCCAGGGTGAACGAGTCGCCGGAGTCGAGCGAGCCGCCGACTCTCTTGCTTCACTCTTCAAAATGGCGCATTCGGTCGCGGAGAAGTTACTGCGTCGGACCGAACTCTTCGTGTCTTAAGCTGTTAGTTGTTCGCGCCGGTAGCATTCGGCGTGTGTTGTCCGCGTCGTCCGGGGGTACGGAATTGGTTGGGCGAGCCAGAGGAGCGTGCTTGTGAGCGTGCCCCCGCAGGGCGGCTGGCAACCCCTTCAACCTGGCAATACACCGCCGCCCCAGCCCGGCCCCTACGGCCCGCCGCCTTGGCCCGGACAGCAGTCGTGGCCTCAACAACCCGGCCCTCCACCACAGAATGGTTCGGGTCTGAAGTGGTTGCTGATCGGCGTCGGACTGCTCCTCGTGGTCGCCATAACGATCGGCGCGACCCTGCTCTTCACGCGAGGGTCCGGTAGCGGCACATCGACCGCCACATCGGCGCCGCCAACCTCGGGCACAGCAAGCGACATCGCCAGTGCCAACGACACTGGGCCAGTCGCGATCATTACCTCCGAGCCGACGTGCCAGGCATGGACGCGCCAATTCGCAACAAGCTTCGCGCAGATGTCGAGGCCAAGGCTGGACTAGTCGCGACAAATCAGCACCTGCGTCAGCATGGACGCCGGAACAACGCGCCCAAACGGAGGCAGTAGCCACGGCAATGCGCAATGCCGCTGACCAAGTGGTGCCTTGCAAAGCAGACGCCGCATCGTGTCATCCGCGAACTCTACGAGCAGTTCATCGCGTACGGTCGCGCCTACGCCGACAGCATCCCGACCTACACACCAGCCGATGATTTCCTCGCTGGCGTAAACATCAGCGCCGGCGTCGGCGCTGGGTTCGATCTGCGACGCCATCACATATGGCTCGGCTGCTTCACGCTCATTGGCGGTTGCCGGCCGTGCGCCTCCGCCGACTCAAAGTCCACACCCGTCGGGCGATCCTGCAATGCCCGAACGTTTCTTGGTAACGCCCGATGCGACATGCGCTGCATGGGTACAGCGAGAGGATGCAGTTCATTGCGGACATGAGCGAATGGGTCAAGCGTGGATCCGGACATTCCCGCTACGCAGTGGACTCCAGAACAACGAGCGACGCAAGCAGGCTGCGATGCCGATTGTTACCGCTTACGCGAATGATATCGAGGCGTGCAGGCCGGCAGAGTGGCAATCCTGTTCTCGAAGACTTCGCCGTGCTGTCGGCTGTATATTTTCGGGCGTATGTCAGCTCGATCGAACTACGTTGTTGCCGATAACTATCTCGTCATACAGCTGCAACAAGGTTGAGCAACCTCATTTCGTCGGCATGTCGAGCGGCGGCGGGTAATAGATGTCTATCCAACGGCCAACGATCGGGCGCGAGGGGGAGATGACGCTCCCGCCTGCGGCATGGCCAGAAATCGACGAGGACACTGCTCAAGGCGCGGAGTGAGATGCTCGGCGCAGTGCAGACGCAAGTCAAAGGGGTGCTGGATAACTGGCGCCTGCAGAAAACCTCGATATTCGACAATCGCACGTGGTCAGGCGGCGCATCGAACGCCGCCAAGGGCAGGGTTGAATCCCACATCCAGAAACTTGAATCATTGGACAAGCAACTGACGAGCGCCATTGACTTCTACAACAACGCCTACAACACGGTTGTGGCCGCGAAGAACGAGATCATCAGCATCTCGGAAGATGCCCAAGATCAAATTGATGACATGCTTAACAGCGATACCGACGATGAAGCGGGTCGCCAAGCTCAGATTCAAGGCATCGTCAACAAGGCGTTAATGCAGAATTCAGGTGTAGTCACGCAGCACGGTGGCCGCATAGCCGTTGCAACTACGCCCGGTGACCCGGCAACCCTGCCAGCGAGCTCCGGCCTCGAGAACTCGGGCAAGCCCTCGAGCCGACGGCGCCGATGCAACGCTGACCCGACCGTCTGCGCGCCTCGCGCTACCGACCCAGCAGCTGCCCTGCGGCTAGACCGACGCCGTGAATCCAAGAACACCGTCCACCACCGAGCGCCACCTGCCCACCGCCACCGCCAGCACCGCGTCCGCTGCAACCCGCAACCAGACACGAAAGCCGTGTCCGACCAGCCAACCGCAGCCACGCCCGCCTCCAGCCCCAGCAGATCCACCAGCCAGTCCAGAATCTGCGATCCCACGGCACCCCAGCACAAGCCGCCCCACCACCTGCCGCCCCATCGCCGACAAGCCCCACGCCACCTCCTCCAACCGCACCCCCAACCCCAGCTCCCAGCGCCCCACCCGCGCCGAGCATGTCGTCCGGCGTATCCGGTGGCTCACCTGGATCCGGCGGCGGCCCAAGCCCGCTGAGCCAATCGAGCGGCGGGTCGCAGGGCGGAGGCGGCGGCAATCAGGCCGGCGTCCTAGGCCCGCAGCAGGAGGCCAAGACCACCGCCGCAACCACCGGACAAACATCGCCGGCAGCCGAACAGCAGCGGGCATTCACCGAGGGTGCCGCGAAGGGCATGGGGCAGACGGTTTCCCAGCAGGCACCCGTGACTCCGTCTGCGGCACAACCGCCGATCGCGCCGTCCATTCCGTCCGACGCGGCAGCACCGCCGCCAGCCGCCCACGCTCCAGGAGCGCCAAGCGCGCCAGGCGGCGGCTCATCGGGTGGCGGCCTCTCGGGCGGCGGGTCGGCACCCCTGAGTGCACCGCCGATGTCGGGCACCCCAGCTCCACCACCTATGCCGCTCGGGCCGCCGGCCACACCACCACCGGCCGCTCCCGCACCTGGTAGCGGCGCCACGGCCGCGGCAGCCTCCACCGGCCCCGGAGTGAACCCTGCATCGGCTGCCAGCGCCGCGGCCGCCGCCGCAGGAGCACCGGCCCCGGTGCCGGTCTCCGCGGCACGTCTGGAGCGGGACGCGATCGCAGCCGCATCGGCCGCAGGCGCAATGAAACGCAAGAACGAGAACGGCGGCGACGCCCTCGTCCGCGCCCGTCGCATCGGCGCCGCGCTCAACGTCGGCGTGCTCGACTTCGGCTTCATCTGGGTGACGGGCGTGTGCGTCGACGGAACCATCGTCGTCGCGAACAGTTACGGCCTCGGCTACATACCGGACGGCGTCAACCTGCCCGACCAGGTCAAGATGGCCACCGCGGACGAGTCGATCCCGCCGTCGGAACGCGCCAAGTGGGCGACGTATCCGATTCTGGCAGTGCAGGGTTGGGCGCAGGCTCACGGTCAGAAGTTGCGTGCGGTCATCGCCACCCAGGAACAGTTCGCCAGCTTCGATCCCGGCACCGCGAAGATCGTCCTGCGGCCCGACGACATTCCAGACAGCGGACGGATGCAGGGCCGTTCCCGCCTCGAGGTCATCGCCCCCGAAGCGGCAGCCCGGCTGGCATCCGTGAGCGACGCCGGCTTGACCGAGCTGCTACCGCCCGCCTCTGCCGACATCAAGGCGCCGCAGGACAACCTGTCCCGGATGTGGTTCGAGATGGCGATGCCGCTGATGAGCACGACACCCGACCGCGGCGTGGCCCACCTCGAGGCGTTCATCGAATACGCCGAGCACGCCCAGGATCTCGCTCTCCATCGCGCACACACCGCCGCCGACGGCGCCGACCAACGCGCCGCCATCGCCGACTGGGTGTACTGGCAGCACCTCAGCGTGCTGATGTCCGACGCCGTCAGCGCAGACGCCTCGGTTTGATTCTGCCGCCGGGCTCGTTCGAATGCCTGCGACGCCGTCTACAGATTGATCGGGTCGGAGGCGTCGACCCTGCGCGATGGCGCGGGACTCCCCCTGTCGGGCACGGCCTGCTCAGGCGGAACACTGCGGGTTCAGGCGCACGCTCCGCCCCTTGGTTCCCCGGTGCGGCGCCCGGTTGCTCGGGTTGCTTGTTCTGTTCGTCCCGCTGATCTGGCGTGGGCTGCTGGTCCGCGTCGGCGCCTTCGTCGTCCTTGCCCGCACCCTCGGTCATCTGACCGACCTGCTGCATCGCGCTCTGCACGCCCTGCATGATGCCCTGCGGCGCCTGCCCCAGCGCACCCATCGCCTGCATCGGCATCTGCACTGCCTGCTGCGCCGTCTGCATGGGCATCCCCATCATCTGGCTCATCGGAATCAGGTTGTTGGCCAGCCGTATTCGCGGCGGCTGACGGAGCAGCTGTCGCTTGAGCGGCCGTGCTCGGCGACGCCCCCGCCCCGCCCCCACCACCGGAGGCCGTGCCATCGAACTGGTGGCGCTCGTAGTCCGCGGCGAGCTGCTCATCCGTTTGCAGATACTGTTGGGCCGCGGCAACGATGTTGGCGGCGGTCTTGGTGGCCTCTGCCTTCACCTCGGGCAGCCCGGACAGGATAGGCGCCTCCAGGGCGGGCACCTGGGACATGATGCTCAGCGAGATCGCATCCATGCCAGGCGTAGTGAACGGTGGTGGCGCCAACGGAATCGTCTCGGCCGACGTGATCAACTCGTTCCCGAGACTGCTCAGCAGCGTCGGGTCCACGCTAAGGGGTTCGGGGGGCATGCTCTAGAACCGCAGGTTGCGCAGGACGTCGTACACACTCGAGATCCACAGCAGCAGTGGGATGACGGCGGCGATGGCGGCACCGTCGACCAGTTCGAGGATCCGCTTGGTCACCGGCGACACCCGCCGCACGCCGTCGGTAGCGCCGATCAGGATCAACGCGACCAGCGTGACCGCGACGTAGATGGTCAACACCAACCATGCACTGTGCGGATACCAGAGGCACAACCGGACGGTCACTCCGGTGGGGATCACCACGGCCGCGGCCAACAACGCCCAGGCGCACCACCGTTCCGCGTAGAGGCGCGCCCGGAAGGCGCAGACCGAGGTGACCAGTCCGGCGACGATCAGGCCGTGGATGAAGAAGTGCCCCTCCACCACGACCGCGATGGCACCGAGCGCGAGGACCAGCGCCCCTGCGGTCAGGAATCCGACCAACAGTTGCTTCGCCAAATGGCTGCGCTCGGTCAGCCGCGCCGCGGACTCGGGCACCGAGTCGATGATCGCCTGCCAGGTGGGCGACTCTCCGTCGGTGGCATCCGGACTCGAAATCGGGTCCAGTAGTTCGTCATTGCCCACGGACTCGCCCGGCGCGGGGATCGGCGGCAGCGCGATGCGGGCGACGGCGACCGTCAGCTTCGCGGCGTTGGTGACGACGATCAACCCGAACGTGATGGCACCGGCAGGTACCCAGTACTGCCACCCGTAGCCGTATGCCACCGCCGCGGCGGTCACCGCGATGGCCGCGACCGAGGTGAACGATGCGATCTCCGCGCGTTTGCGCGGGCCGCCACGCGTCGCCAACACGAGCAGCAGGACGACCGCCCCGGAGCCCGCGACGTTCGGGGCGCCAAGGCCGCTGACACCCGCAGGCAGCGGAACCGCAAGGGCCGCAGCGCCGGCGAGCAGCGGGACCGCCGCGAGCAGCAGACTCTCGGCGATGTCGAGATTGCGGTAACGGGTCCTCGACATGACGCTTCCGACGAGCACTCCCAGCCCGAGCAGACCCAGCGCCAGCGGCCACCACCAGACGTGCCCGGTGTCCGACCACGCGCGCAGCGCGGTGCCGGTGGTGACCAGGGACACCACCGGAATGGCCAAGCCAACGAAGCGGTGCAATGCCGTGCGGTCGAATTCCGGCGACTCGTCGAGCACCGCGATGGCGTCGATGACGTCCTCGACCAGTGGCCGGTATCGCTCGGTCCGGCTGACCGACACCAACGTCAGCAGCGCACCGTCGACGATCCCGGCATCGTCGAGCGACTCACTCGCCTTCAGTGGCGGGGCACCGGGACGTGCGAACGCCCAGACACCCTGCAACTTGAAGTCGAAGCCCGCCAACACCTCTGCCGGAGTGTCCTCCAGCAGTTCGGCCAGCACCGCCACCGTTTCGTCGATGTACGTCTCGATCGGGGTGGACGCCGGCAGTACCAGGTCGGTCAGTCGGCGCCCGGTCAGAATCGTGACGCGGGTGGTCGACGGCCTGCCGGGCGTGACGCCCGACGTGCTGGGTGCGGCGGCCGTGGTGGTCAACGACGTTCAAGCCTGTCGAAGTCGTCGGACAGGGCGGCGCCCAACTCGAGGATCCGCCGTCGGAACGACTTGTTCAGCAGGTCGAGCTGGATCTCGGTGCCCGCCGCGATGTGCTTGTCCCACGGAAGCACGATCACACGTCCCGGAGCCACGTGGCGTTCGAACTGCTGAACCAGGTCGGCGACGTCGATGTTCGCCTTGCCGGGGACGACGTGGTTGATCACCACGCACGACCGGCCGAGCAGATCCTGATACCCGTTCTGCCGCAACCAGTCCATCGTCACCGCGGCCTGCCTGGCCCCGTCGATCGACGCACTGGCGACGATCACCAAGCCGGACACCGTCGACAGCACGCCACGGGCAGCCGGCTGGAACAGCCCGGCACCGCAGTCGGCCAGGACGAGGTTGTAGTACCTCGACACGATGTCGACGGCACCCTTCCAGTCCTCGTCGTTGAACTCGCGACGGGCCCCGCTGTACTCCTCGGAGGACAGCACCTCGAGGTTCGCGGCGTTCATGCTGGTATAGGCGCGGATGTCGTTGTAGCGCGTAAGTTCCTTGTCCGACAACAGGTCTGAGACGGTCGCCGCGGACTGGCGGCCAGCGCGGTCGGCCAGGTTGCCACCGTCGGGATCGGCGTCGACGGCCAGGATGCGGTCGCCGCGGACCTTGCTCAACTCCGAGCCGAGCGCCACCGTCAACGCGGTCTTGCCGACGCCGCCCTTCAGGCCGAAGATCCCGATCTGATACGAGTCGCGGGCGTTGCGGCGGATTCGCGTGTTCAGATCCAATTCGTAGACCTCGTCTGGCGACAACCCGAGGTTGATCCGCATCAACAGATAGATCAGGTGCCGCCAGCCGCGCTGCGAAGGCATCTTGACCGCCGACCGGACTCCGACGTGCGAGAGCGCGTCGATGGCGCGGTGATTGCCGATCGTGGCGGCCGACGTGGTCGCGGGCTGGGCAGGCGCCTGCTGCGCCTGCGCCCACACCGGCCTGCCCTCGGATTGCGACTCGGTGAAGTGTTGCGACGGCGCAGGGGCGGGTGCCTGGCTGGCGGGCGGGTGCGGCGCTGGACGGGCCTGCTCGTAGCGCGCGCCGGCGGGCGCGGTGCCCTGCGGCGCGCGCATCATCCCGTTCTGTACCCGCTGCGGCCCGCTCGACTGGGCAGGCCTGATCTGGCTGGTGATCTCGGTCTGATGTGGCGGCGGCGCAGGCGCGGTGCCCGTGGTCGTCGGAGGTGCTGCGACGGGCATCGGGCCCGAGGGCACGTCGGGCCGTGCTGCGTGCGTCGGCATGGGTCCGGCCGTGCCGGGTGATACCGGATCGCGGTCGACGGTCCCCGTCTCCTCGTCGGGCAACTGTGCTGCCGCGTCGGGGGAGTGGAAGAGCCGGTCATAGTCGGCCGACATGAAATCCTCTCAAGAGTTGGTCACGTTGGAGCACGGATGAGGTGGGCGAGATGGCAGGGCCGACCCGCCCACCTCCGTGCTCCACCGTGCTAGGCGAACATCCCGGTGACGCCGGCTTCGGTCTGTGCCATCGTTTGACCCGACTCGCTAATAGTCTGCGCCAGATTCTGCAACGCCGAGTTCAGTTCGGCCGAGGTGCTGTCCCAGCGCATCTGCACGTTCTGATACGCCTCGGAACCCGAGCCACCCCAGACGGCGGCCAGGGCCGCAAGTGAGCCCTTGCCCTCGTCGAGCAGGCCCGCGGTGGTGGCCACGGATCCCTGAATTTCACCGGATCCGCCTTCAATTCCTGCGAAGTTCCACAGCTGTTCGGACATCTGGTCTTCTCCGTTTCTGTTGGTGGTACTGGTCAGAGGTTCATTGCGGACGACAGCGTCGAGGATTGGTCCTCGTCGGTCGAGGTGTACTGCACACCCGAGGTGTGGATGTTGCTCGAGATGTCGTTCAGCTCCTGGATCTGGCGCTGCGCCGCCTCGTGGAAACGGACGAGCGCTGCCTGCGCGGCCGCACCCGCCTGGCCGTGCCACTGGCCGGCGAGCGAACCCGCCGTCGACTCGACCTGTCCGATGACGCCCTTGAGCTCTCCAGAGATTCGCTCGAAGTTGCTGGCCTCTTTGGCGAGGACAGCTGCGTCGGTATTCATCTGTGGCATTTGGTGACCACCTTTTCTCTTCTTCCTGTGTCCTCACCACGGGAATGGCGAGTCTTCCGACCCCCTAGCCGGAAAGTCCTTGTCGTGACGACTACCAGTCGTCACCTTCGTCTTCGTCCAGGTCCTGGGGGAGGACGGACGGCGCCATCAACGCGGTCCTGCTGCCGCCGCTCTTGCCGTTCTGGCCATGCATGCCCATCGGGCCGCCACCCGAAGTGCCAACGGGGGCAAGGCCGGTACCACCGGCGCCGGCAGCCGCGGCGGACGCCACCGCAGTAGGTGACACCTTCGGTTCGAGTGTGTTGCCAACCAGGTTGGACATCAGCGGCGTGCGGGCCAGCGAACCACCCGCGCCGGGCAGTGACGCCGCGCGGACCAAGCCGGCACCCGAAGAAGCACCGGAGCCACCGGCCAGTGGGTGATTCGACAGCGGGCTGGCACCGATCAGACCGACCTGTGCGCCGTTGTCGGATCCGAATCCACTTCCCAGCTGGCTGAAGATCTGCGTCATCTGTTGCAGCGGCTGGCTGAGCTGCTGCGCGGGTTGCATGACCATCTGACCGACCTGCTGCGGAATCTGGCCGACCATCGAACCCGCCTGCGACGCCATCTGAGTGGCCATCTGGACACCCTGTTGAGGCTTGTCCTGCTGCTGGCTGGCCTGCTGAGCGCCGTTCTGCGCATTCTGTGCCGCCCCCTCGGCGCGTTCGGCGGCCATGTTCGCGCTGCTGACCGCGCGGCCGGTCTGCAGACCCGCCGACTCGACGGTGGCTTGCGCACCCACGTGCGCGAACGCCGTCTCACGCAGGATTGCGCCGCCGGACAACGCCGCGTTCTGCCCGATCGCCATCGCCACGCTGGTCTCACCGACCCCGGGAATCACGATCGGCTTCATCGGCGGGATGGGTTCGAACACCGTGTTCAACGATGTCTCCGCCTGGTAGCCCTCCATCGCGGCGGCCGCCTGGTTCCACATCCGGATGAAGTAGTCGGCCTCGTTCATCCCGATCGGCATGGTGTTGACCCCGAGGAAGTTGGTGGCCTCGAGCACCGCATGGGTGACGTGGTTCATCTCGATCTCCGGCAAAGGCGGCGTGGCCACCATCGCCGTCATGTACGAGCTCGCCTGGGCGATCGCCTGCATCGCCCGCTTCTGCGCCTGGAGCGCGGCGGTGCGCAACCAGATCACCATCGGCGTCGTCGAGTTAACAGCCTGCTCGCTCGCCGAGCCCTGCCACGACGCCGTCAGCGCCGCCAGGCTGCCCGCCAGTTCCTCCGCCTGGGTCTCCAACGAGATCGCCAGTGTCTCCCAGCCCGCGGCCGCCTGGTACATCGGAGCCTCGCCGGCTCCGGCCATCAGCCGGGCGGTGTTGACCTCTGGTGGCAACGCTCCGTAGAACATCGCCAGCATTGCGGGTATTGCGGACATGGTTTGCTGAGCTCAGATCTTGCCTGGACGCTGGGTCGGTGGTTATCAGGACAGGACAGTGGCCGCGGAGCCGTCGACGGCCGTATAGATTCCGGCAACCTCGACGTAGGCGGCGCCCGCGCGCGTCAGTTCCTGCTGGGCGAAGGCATTCAGGGCATTGGCCTCCAGTGCCTCGGTGGCAAACGCCATCGCGGCCTGCATCGACACCTCGTCGACGCCCGCTGGCACGAGTGCGCTGGCCTCGGTCGTGGCCGCCATGCCGGTAGCCAGACCGCGTGCGCCGTTGGCGACGACCTCGGATCCGACTCCGATGGCTCCAGGGTTGTGCTCCATTGGTTGCATTTGCAATTGCTCCTCACGTATTTCGAACACGCTGCATAGCGGGTCGAAGACCCTCTCGGAGCGGTTACTTGCTCCCCCGTGGGGCTCGTACCCCGATCACTTTGCTGACGCATTGCCAGCCGAGTTGCTGAATCTGTGTCGAATATTACCGGGCGTCCGGAGGTGCTGCGAACACTTCTTCCTCCGGAGGATCCACGTACGCCGCCTGGATAACCTCTTTGCCTTCCGGCGAGACGAGAAACGCCTGGCCAGGGGGTCGGCGTTTGAGCTTGATCTCGCTCGAAGGGAACTCCGTCTTTTCCCCGGACAGGAACATCGTCGGCGAACCCGCGCCGAACGCGGCACCGACGAACTTGTCCATGGTCGCTCGATGCGCCTGGCTCATCTGGCACGTCACGACGACGTGCAAACCGATGTCGGTCGCCGCAGGCAGCAAAGGCGCGAGCGGAGCCATCGGCGGGATGACGCCGCTTGCGGCGACGATCATGTGCCAGTCGTCGACGAGCAGCACCACGTCGGGGCCCGTCCACCAGGACCTCGCCCGCAGCTGCGAAGTGGTCAGGTCGGGCGGAGGCAGCCGCTTCTGCAGATTCAACGCGAGCGCCTTGATCGCTTCCTCGAGCGTCGCGTTGTTGCGGTTGACCGCGCCCGCATCGAGCAGGTGGCTCTGCGGCACCGCGTCGAGCAGGCCCGACCGGTAGTCCGCCAGCATGAACCGCACCTGCTGCGGGCTGTTGCGCGCACAGATCGCCGACGCGACCGCATGCGCGATGCTGGTCTTGCCGGACTTGGGCGCCCCGAAGACCAGCAGATGCGGCGACATGTGCATCGGGCTGTAGGCCACCGAGAGGTCCGACTCGCGGATGCCGAGCGGGACGGTCCACCGGGTGCGGTAGTCGGCCTCCGGTCCCGGCGGGTGCGGATCGAGCTCGTGCAGGTAGATGCGTTCCGGCAGCACCCGCACCTTCGGCGCCTCGTCGGTGTGCAGCGAGCCGATGTGCTCGACAGCCGCGGTGATCGCGGGCACCATGTCGCTCGCACTGTGCACGCCGTCGAGCCGCGGCACCCCCATCATCAGATGGTGCTTCTCCATCGAAATGGCCCGACCGGGCCGGTTGGCCGGGATTTCGCGGGTGATCCGGTCGATCTGCGTTTCGTTGACGTCACCGAGCCGGAACTCCACCTTGGTGCCGAGATAGTCGCGAACACGGGCCTTGAGCTCCGTCCAACGCGGCGTCGAGATCACGGTGTGCACCCCGAACGCCAGCCCTTGACCCGCCAGATCCTGCACGACGGGCTCGAGGTCGGGGAACTCGGCGACGAACGCCGGCCACCCGTCGATCACCAGGAACACGTCCCCGAAGGGATCCGAGGCGGCAGGGTGGCTGGGGTCGTTGCGCAGTTGGCGGTAGGACGCGATGGAGCCCACCCGGTGTTGCTTGAAGGTCTGTTCTCGTTGGCGCAGAACGGCTTTCATCTCGGCCACCACGCGGTTGACGCGATCGGGCTCGGACCGGGTCGCGACGCCACCGACATGCGGCAGGTCCTCGAGGTACATCAGGCCACCGCCGCCGAGGTCGATGCAGTAGAACTGCACGTCGCGGGGAGTGTGCGTGGCGGACGCCGACAGGATCATCGTCTGCAGGAACGTCGACTTGCCGGTCTGCGGAGCGCCGCCGATGGCGATGTTGCCGCCCGCCGCCGAGACGTCGACGCCCCACACCTCCTGGCGGTGTCTGCGCGGCTCGTCCATGATGCCCAGCCCGAACCGCAGGGGCTGACGGCGGTCACGCTCGACGAGCTCGTTGACCGGCGTCGGATCGGTCAACGGCGGCAACCACATTCGATACGCGCGAATGTCGCCGGTGGTCAGCTGCTCGAGGACGACCTCGCGCAACACCCGCTGTTCCGACTCGGTGCTCATGGCTCGACTCCCACTCGCTCCGGTCCTCGCTCGATCCTCGCTGCGATCCTCGGTCGCGCTCGTCTTCGGACGCTCATGGCTCGACTCCCGACGCCACCGGCTCCGCGATCGGCGCAGCCGTGAACTGGTGGATCCGCAGCTGGCTCTGGGCGGCGTGTCTCGGCGCCACCTCCCCGATGTCGTCCGGCACCACCGTCGGCACGTAGTTGACTCCGGTGAACACGCTGTGGAACTTCACCGGGTCCTCCATGCCGACGCGAAGGAAGCCGACGCCACTCTCCTTGTTGGTGATGTATTGCGCCTCAGGCGTTCCGATCACCGCCTTGGACTCCGCCGAGCTGGTGGTGCGCAGCGCGAGGCGGTAGGTCAGGTTGGGCTCCAGCTTGTCGATGCGGACACCGCCGGTGTTCAGCGACTGCGTCGCGAGCAGCAGGTGCACTCGTAGCGACCGGCCGACACGGCAGATGCGGTCGAACAGGTTGATGAAGTCGGGATGGTTCTGCAGTAGCTCGGCGAACTCGTCGACCACGACGAAGAGCGTCGGCAGCGGCGGCAGTTCGGCACCCCGCTCACGGTGCTTCTCGTATTCGGCGACGCCCGACAACGCACCCGCAGCACCGACCTGGATGCCAGCCTGACGAAGGATCGACTGGCGACGGTCGAGCTCACCGGACAGCACCTCACCCATGCGGCTGACGAGCTCGGCCTCCTCCTCCATGTTCGTCACCACGGCGGCGGTGTGCGGCAGCTTCTCCATGCCCAGGAACGTCGAGCCGCCCTTGAAGTCGGTCAGCAGCAGGTTGACCTGATCGGGGTGGTGCGTCGCGGCCAGCGAAAGGATCAGCGTGCGAAGGAATTCCGACTTACCCGAACCCGTGGTGCCGATCAACATGCCGTGCGGGCCGGAACCGAACTCGGCGCCCTCCTTGATGTCGAGGTACATGACGTCGCCGGTCTTGAGTTCGTGGCCGAACGGGATGCGCAGCCGGTCGCGGTCGAGGTCGCTGAACATCCGCCACCGACTGGGGGTCACTTCCTCGATGGTCTGTGCGCCGACCAGCTGGTGCCACTCGGTGGCGACCTTCTTATGCACCCTGGTGCTCTTGTCGATGATCGTGCCGGTGATCGACCAGCCCGCGAGCTTGCGCGCGATGCGCCCGGCCGCCGAGGGTGTCATGCTGTCCGCCACGTTGGTCACCAGGCGAAAGTTCTGATTGGGCAGCCGGTCGTCGGCGGTGCCGTCGGCGTCGACCCGGATCCGGTAGGCGGAGCCGCGGTGGTTTCCCAGCGTGATCACGGTGACGCCTGCCCTGCCGTCGACGGGGAAGCCTGCCTTGCCACCGGTGAGGTCGATGACGACGACGTAGGGCCCGCTGGGGACCGAGTCGGCGGTGTGCGGGCCGCGCGCGGTCAGATCACTGAGCCCGTCGGGGCGGGTGAACACCAGCCGCGTCGCCCCCGACGCATCGGTGTCGGTCTGGTGCTGCACGTGCGGCAGCCACTTCAGCCAGGCCCATTCGGGGTCCTCCGGATCGTCGGTCAGGACCCGCATCTGCAGCAGGTCCGGCGGATGGAACACCGCCATGTGGCAGATCATCGCGGTCAGCAGACCCGCGGCTCCGGCCGGGTCACCGCCGATCGCGATGGTCGGAAACGTCCGCAGCTGAACCAGTTTCGGACAGTCGTGAATCAGCCCGTGCGTACGCAGGAACTTGGTCAGCCACATGTGGCTGACCGGCTCGAGGTGCGGCTGCGGCGCGCCCTGTGGGCCCGACAGCTCACCGCCGACCGCGGGCTTGAGCAGCCGGTCGACGGCCGGTTCCGCTCCGATCCCGATCCGGGTGGCCGCGTAGAAGTCGGCGTTGGCGGCCCTTGACCACTGTCGATTGGTCCCGATGATCGACAACAGATCGTCCGGATGCGGTGCGTGGTAGTTGAAGAACGTCACCTGCGCGGCGGCCGATGACGTCACGCGGGTCCGCAGGCCGGACAAGTACCGCAGATACTCCTTGCGGTCGGCGTTGATCTCGGGCACCTTCTTGCCGCCGGGTCCGCCGCCAGCCATGAACCCGACGGTGGCCATCACCATCATCAGCGGCATCATCAGCATGTACGGCGACAGCTGCCGCACACCGGTGAAGATCATGATCGCGATCATGCCGAGCATGCCGCCGCCCATCACCCACGGCAGCACCTTCTGGATGCCCGACGGCGGGATCTCGATGCCGAGGTCGTCGGGCGGAGTCACGTTGATCTCCCCCGGCGTCAGGCGAGGACCCCGCTTGATGATCGGGGTGAACTTCCTGGTGGTCATCCCCCACCACCTCCCGTACGTGCGGTCGCCGGTGCGGCGTTCGGATCGACCACCTTGCGTGGGTCGGGGTCGGCGGGCAAGGTGTCGTGTTCGAGCAGCGCTGCCTGCTTGGACAACACCGGGCCGTCGACGAGCAGACCGACCACCTGCCACGGCGCGGTCTTGGGCGTCGACAACCCCAGCGTTCCGGCGGTCTCCTCGTCGGGCAGCCCGTACCGCACACCCTGCGGGTCGATGTAGTAGAGGCTCTCGCCGTAGCGGGGATCGGGCGACTGCAGCCGCACGTACTGACCGCCGTTGATGAACACCGTCGCGTCGCCGCCGATCTGATCGATGCCGGTGTTCATCGACCCCGCGCTGATCGGCAAGTGGCGGCCGATCACGACGGTCGTCTTCGGCGACTGGTCACCCGGCTCCCGTTCCCACGACCAACACAAGGTCGGGGCGTCCTCGCGCAGTTGGATCTGCAGGGCCTCGTCCGGAAGCGGCGAGGAGTAGACCTGCTCAGTGATCTTGGCGACGCCGCTTGACTCCACCGACGGCGGCGAGATGAGGCCGTAGGAGTTGGTGGCCCGCAACGCCGCAGCCGTGGTGTCGTTGACCTTCGCCACTCCATCGGGCAGCACGACGTACTTCTGGTCGTCGGCGTCCGTCACGGTCTGAAACACCGAACCGATCACCAGGTTCACCGGTAGGCCAACGCTGTTCGGCGCGCCTGCGGCGGGAACCTCGGGCAGCAGCCAAGGGCCCGCATTCGGCAGCGCGTTGAACAACCCCTCCGAGACCGGAGTCGCCCTCGCCGTCACCGGAATTCCCACGGCCGACGTCACCGCCCGGTCGGACAGGTCGATCGCGTGCCTGCCGGTGTCGGTGACCAACCAGTCCGCGTTCTGGTAGGAGACCAGCACGCCCTGATCGGGCCGGATGGGCCCCACCGAGCCGTCGGTGGTCAGCGGCAGCACCATCACCGACGTATCGACCGTCGGCGCAACGCTTTCCGGCTTGGTGACGGTGTCGCACAGCGACCACGTGGACTCGGCCACCGGTCCCACCGGGGTGGCGTACGGAGCGCCGGGGATGCCGATGGGCTGACCCTTCGCCATCCGATTGAGCTCGTCGGACTTCACCGCGTTCGGGGTGCCCGCGTTGCCGAGGACGAGTCGGGCCGAGGTGAGGTTGTAGACCGGGTGAAGCTGACCCGTGCCCGGCATCACGACGTACAGCTGATTGGTGGTCCGATCGACGAGGAGATTGTCACCGCCACGCTTGCCCAGCGGTTTGAAGTACGCCAACAACGCCGCACCGAGACACACCAGGACCGCGATCACGATGCCCAACGACACCGCCCGGCTGTAGAACTGCAGCGGATCGTCGAACATCCGGGTGTCGCGGCGCACGATGGCGTGCTCCACGCGGCGAAGCAGGAAGCGCCAGCCGCTGACCTGGACCTTGGTGGTGAGTCGAAAGCCTGCCATGCCCTACTCGACGATGTTCAGTCGTGCGTGGACGGCGTCGATCGCTTCTGTCATGTCTTCGCCGTTGATCTCACTGAGCTGCTCGACACCCAGGCTGTCGAAGTCCACCGACCGGGCCAGGCGCATGTCCCGATACTGCTCACCGGCCTCGACCAACTGCCTGGCGTAGCGACCGTTGCCCGCGATGTCGAGCGCAGGCTTGCCGTTGAGCGAGCGCTGGTTCAACAACGTGGCCGCCTCGAGCACGCGTTTGGCCGCCTCCTCGCTGAGGGAGGAGTCGTTGGCCGCCGCCAGCACCTTGGCGATCTCGACGATCTCGTCCGGCGAATACGAATCGAACTCGACCCGGGTCGAGAACCGCGACCGCAGACCGTCATTGCTCTCCAGCAGCCGGTCGATGTCGGCGCTGTAGCCCGCGATGATGACGACGAGCCGGTCGCGGTCGTTCTCCATCCTGGCCAGCAGGGTGTCCAGCGCCTCGGTGCCGAACGGGTCGGCCCTGCCGTCGCGCTCCTGGACCAGCGTGTAGGCCTCGTCGATGAACAGCACGCCGCCGACGGCGCGGTCGATGGTGCGCGCGGTCTTCACCGACGATTGGCCCTCGTACTCGGCGACGAAGTCCTTGCGCGACGTTTCGACCAGCTTCGGCTCGGCGATCACCCCGAGGCCGGCCAGGATGTTGGCCACCACCCGGGCGATCGTGGTCTTGCCGGTACCCGGCGGCCCGGTGAAGATGATGTGCCTGGACTGCTGCGCGACCTTCATTCCCCTTGCCGCCCTGACTTTCGCCATTTGGGTTGCGGCCCGGTATCTTTCGATCTGTTCTTTAACCCTACTGAGCCCGATCTGGCGATCGAGTTCGGCCTGGGCGTCGGCAAGCAGCTTCTCGCGGCCGGAGTTGTCGGCCACCACGCTGGCCGGGTCCCACGGATCGCTGCGCGACGCGATCTTCTCGGGTGTGGTGGTCACCAGCCGGTAGGTCGGATCCTTCAGCGCCGCTGCGACCTTGGGCTCCGAGTGGGTGGCCTGTAACCACTCCAGCAACGCCACCGCCGACTCCTCGTTGCCCTGGCTGCGCCGTGTCATGGCCAGATACCAGGCGATCGCGGTGGCGCAGGCCTCACCTGCCGGTGACGAATTCGATTCGGTGAGACGGCGTTCCGCCTCGGTGAACAATCCCAGGTTGGCAGCGGCGACACCGTGCGCGACGCCGGCCGCAGCGCCGAGGAACTTGTCGGGCCAGTTGGCCGCCCCCCGCACCTGGTCGATGACGTCTGTCCAGCGCTCCGCGGCCCCGTAGATCACCGTCTTGACCCACGCCACCAGATGCTCGGCGCCCGCGGACGGGGCGTCCTCCAGCGCTTCCATCGCGTCGGCGTGATTGCCCTCCGCGGCCTCCTGCACGGCGAAGCCCATCGTGATCGCCAGTGGCGAGTTCACCGGGTACGTGATGTCGCCGAACTGGCCGCCGATGGGCACCCGGGCATTCAGGCTGTTCATCGAGATCTCGGCGGCGCCCGCCAACTGACCGAGGTTCGTTCGCGAGTACCAGGCGCGGAACAGCGTCACCCGGTCGGTGTCGCCGCACCGGATGCGTCCTACCCATGCGTCGCAGGCGGTCTCGTCCAGCATGGTGATCTCGGTGAACAGTTCGAGGGACCGCGCGGGGGAGCTCGGCAGCATGCCGACGGCACTGCCGAACAGCCCGGCCAGTTGATCAGTCATGGTTACTCGCGTATCGGGTGGTGAAGACTCGCGCCCTGGTGGCTGCGGCTTCTTCTGGCGACGGCAGGTCGAGGTCCCTGGCCAGGAAGTCGCGTGTCGCGACGTCGTCGTGGCCTTGTTGGCGCATGCCCTCGAGCATGAAGGAGTACTGCGCCGACCTGGCATCCCTGGTGGCCAGGCCCGCGATTACGACGATCTCGTCGGCGAGGTTCGTTTCGGTCATCGAGGTCGCCTTCGCGGAGAGGTCGATGCGGTGGACTCGGCCGTCCATGAACGTGCTCACCGTGACCGTTCCCGGCGGATTCGTGACGGTGAACAGTGGCACCGGCAGCTCATCGGACTCGGCGTCCCCCGGTTGTGGATCGAGGGCACGGTCACCGAATGCGTCGAGTACCGACGCACTCGAGCCGACGTCGGGCGCGGAGAAGTCCAGCGCAGCCAGATCGTCGTGATCGTCGTTGGGTTGGTGCGGCGGAGAGTCGTCCACCAGGGGGATGCCCCTTTCTCAGTCCGGTTCGGAGGCGTCTGCGTCGTTCTTGTCGAACCAGCTGCCGGATGGAAGGAACTCGACGAGTCCATCGAGTGCGCGTTGCAGGTTGTCGGTGGTGCCAGGAAGGAAGCTGCCGTACAACTCGCCGTTGACCCTCCGCGGAATCGACACGATGCGGCCCTGCCGCGCGTCGAGCACACCGGCGGCGACCCCGGCCTGGGAGTAGGTGCCACCGGGATGGCGTTCGTTGGCGGTGATCTCCACCCAGCTCTGCGGTTCGGCGATGAGCTCTGCGTAGGTCCGCGCCGAAACGGGGTTGATCCCGAACTGGGTCAACTGGTTGGCCGTCTTCGAATTGCCGAGTTTGCTCGCCACGGCGGTGAGCGGCTCGACGTCCGCGGCGGTGGCCGACCCGAGCACGACGTTCACCATGGCCGCCAGCCCAACCTGCGGCGCGACGCGTTGCAGGACGATCATCTCGCCGTCACGGGCGGCGACGACGTGCCGAGACCCCTTGCGACACACCACGAAACGCACCATCTTGCCTCCCAGGTCGCGGCGCCACCATCGACCCTCGAGCGTGCGGTCGGCCCGGCTGAGCGTGTCGACCATCGCAGCCACCTCGGGATGGGGCTCACCGAAGACGGACAGCACACCCTGCGCAGCGAGGTCACGGGTGACCTGTTCCCACACGATGTCTCGCAGGTCGAGCTGCGGGATGTTGGGCCGAATGCCCAGGGCGGACGGAAACTCCATCAAATTCAGCTTGTCGGCGATGACGAGCATGCCGTCGATGGTGACCTCTACGCCGACGACGTCGTCGACGTGGGTGGTACCGCGTCCGGTGCCTCCAACGGAGGTCACCGGGGTTGCACCTGACCGTGGAGCCGACCACCGGCCAGGCCGTCGATCCGGTCGTAGGCGGCCGCGGAGGACTCGAGTTTGTCCGCCATTGCGTCCGAAACCTCCTCTACTCGTGTACCCGCCGTCTGGCGGGCGTTCTGCACGGCTTCCACCGCCGCGGCGGTCGACCACGAGATCACCCCGTGCGTCACCCGCACCGATGTGTCCACTCCGTCGACTATCTCGGTCGCCGACCGCAACTCGGCGGCCGCTTGCCGCTGTTTGGCCGCCAACTCCCGGAGGTGGGCCGTGGTAACGCGCAGATCGCCGGACATGTGATCCCCCTTCTTCCCCATCTTCCTATGTTGCTGACGCCGGCGGCGACCCGATTGGATTTTTCCGATCCAAGGTAACCGTGATCGGCGTAAGTAGTTGCTCGGCGTCGACGTCCATCTCGACGTGGACGGGTGCCCGACCGCCGTCGACTCCGCCGGCGGCTGTCGCCCGCTCGTCCTCCTCGACGACCTCGGCCTTCTCTTCGCCGCTCGCGTCGGGCTTGCCGTCCCCGTCCTTGTCGTCGTCCAAGGCCTCGTCCGAGTCTGGCTTGCCGTCCTTGTCCTCGTCGTCGTGGCCATCCGACTTACGGGCCTCGGCTTGCTTGTCGGCCTCGTGCTGCATGGCCGCCTGCACTGCCTCCTTGATGAGGGCCATCGGGACAGCGGACGCCGCAGGGGGAGCTGCGCCCGCCCCCATCGGAGCAAGCGGCATGCCGCCCGGAATCCCTGGTAGAGCGCCCGTGGCCGAAGGAGCGCCGGTGCTGTCGGACGCCGCCTGGGGTGGCACTTCGGCAGGTAACGGCATGTCGACCGACGGCGCTGCGGGCCGTCCGCCGCTGGTGGGTGACGCAGCACCCCCTCCCGAACCCGGCCCTCCCGCGGTCGGCACCGACGGAGCGAACCGGCCGGGGCCGCTCGGCGCAGGCATCTGCGTTGACGGCGATGGCGGCGTGGCCGACCCGTTGCCTGGCTGCTGGCCGTGCGGCCCGTCGGTCGGTGGATGTTCGGACGGCGCCGACGACGGCGACGGAGGTGGAGAGGGTGGCGGATCCGGGTAGACGCCCGTCGCGGAGAGGTTCGCGGCCTGGGCGACGCTGTCGTAGCGGCCGACGAGCTGCTGCAGCTCCGCAGCGTTTGCCTCGGCCTCCGACGACATCTGGTAGAGCTCGATCGAGCTGCTTGCGACCGCCGCGAGAACCGCGTTGATTTCCGCCGCCGCCTTCAACTCAATGCCGACGCCGGGAATGAGGCCCAGCGCGAAGGTGACGAGCCCGAAATCGGCGAGAAAGTTGGACCAATCGTCGAGGCGGTCCCGGTGGAAGCCGACTTGGGAGGCTTCCGCGGTGATCACCCGGTGAACCTCGTGGTCGACGGCCGCGATCGCCTTCGTGCGCGCCGTCTGGCTGACGTTCTGCGCCGCATACGCGTCGGCCCCCTCACCCGACCAGCTCGCGGTGGGCTGCGCTGACCGCAGCGTCGTACCGGCATCATGGAATCGCGCGCCACCCCTGCCGAAGCGATCGCCGTGTTCGGGTTCACCGATGCCCGTGGTCAGCTTCATACCCGCTATCACCACTTGGCCGCCGTCGAGGATCGGGGAGTCGGCGGCACGGAGGAATTTGTTCAGGCCGACCTGCTCGGCCCACCCGCCGAGCCGTTCCCCCACCTCGATCACGTCGTCGAGGTGCGTCGACTTGCCGATCCGTTCGATGAAGCCGGCGATGGCTCCCACGCCTTCGACCACGGCATCGACGTCTCCGATGACGTCGACGACCTCGTTGCCAGCGTCCCATACTGCTTTGCCGAAGCTCTCCAGCTTTCCCAGCAAACCCATGCGTTGAACCCCCTCGCCGGAAGTGAGAATACCAGCGGGTCCGGCTCCCTCTATGCACCAATTCCGCGGCCATCCGCTCCGCCGGTGCACCCCTCGGGAGTCCGAATAGGCGATCTGAGCAGCGTAGATGCCGTGTCTCATGCCGGCCGCCAGCACGGCTTCCGGCGAGCTCCTCCGATGCGCCGATTCGGCGTGACGGCGTGCTCGGGGGCCGCTTCCGCCGCGGACGCGGCGCCAGCCACGTCGTTCGTCTCGTGCCGGTATGCGTTTGCTGACCGGCTTGGCCCGGACGCCGCTCCCGCCGTGACCAAGTAGCAGAGGCCCGGCGTGGTTGATACTGGGATGACGGCCGACAGTCGCATCGTCTGATCCCACGGAAAGGAGCCTGGTGCCGTGAGCGAGCGCGACGACGCACTGCGCAGAGAACTCGGCTGGACCGGACCCGAGGAAGCCGATTACGAACCGGCGGCGGCGCCCGTCGAACCGACGTTCAGTTCCGCCTCGACACCGCTGACCACACGGCCGCCGGTCGACTTCGTGCCCGCAGACACCGCCCCTCAGCCACCGGCCCCCGAACCGCCACCGGTCCCTGAGCCGCCGTCCCCCGATCCGGACGTAGTTTTCGCACCGCAGGCGCCGCAATCCGCCGACCCCGACCGTCCCGCGCCGCCACCTCGTGAACCGGAGCGTCCGCCGAACGGTGGCTTCCGGCCATCACCGCCCCGCTACGGTCCGCCACTGCGGCCCGTCGACACCGGGCAATTCAGCGCCATCAACCCGCAGCATGGCCCGCCGCCGCCACCTCCCAACCCGCCGCAGCATGGCCCGCCGCCGCCCAATCCACCGCAGCATGGCCCGCCGCCACCTTCCAACCCACCGCAGTGGGGTCAGCAACAACCTGGCTGGCAGCAGCGGGGGCCGCGGCCGCCTGCGCCGCCGATTCAGGGACAGCCGCCTGCCAACTGGCAGGCCCAGCAATACGCCCCTGACCCCAGGGTCGCAATGCCGCCAGCCGGGTCCTACGCGGACCGGATCATTCGCGACGAACTCGTACCCGCGAGGAAGACTCCGCCGTCACGCGGGTGGCGCCTTGCCCTCTTCAAGCTCACGGGCGGGCTGGTCAACCTCGGCCAGTCCCCCGACGAGCTGCGACAAGCCGAACTGGAAACCCGGATCAAGTCGGTGTTGCGCGGCCACTACAAGATCGGCGTGATGGGCAAGGGCGGCGTCGGCAAGACGACGGTGTCCGCCAGCATCGGGTCGATCTTCGCCGAGCTACGCCAGGACGATCGGGTGGTGGCCATCGATGCGGACACCGCGTTCGGAAAGCTCGGCAGCCGCGTCGACCCCAGGGCGATGGGCTCGTACTGGGAGCTCGCGGGCGACCAGCACCTCGAAACCTTCGCCGACATTCGCAGCCGGGTGGGGAACAACGCTGCCGGTTTGTTCGTGTTGGCCGGTGAGGCGAGTCCGGCCCGGCGGCGGGTTCTCGACCCTGCCATCTACCGGGAGGCCACGGCACGCTTGGATCGGCACTTCTCGATCTCGATCGTCGACTGCAGTTCGACCATGGACACGCCCGTGACCCAGGAAGTGCTGCGGGATCTGGACGCCTTGATCGTCGTGTCCTCGCCGTGGGTCGACGGCGCCGCTGCCGCAGGGCAGACGATGGACTGGCTGGCCAACCGCGGGTTGACCGGTCTGTTGCAGCGCACCGTCGTCGTCCTCAACGACTCGGATGGGCACGCCGACAAGCGCACCCGCGCCATTCTGGCCCAGCAGTTCGCCGGCCAGGGCCAGGCCGTCGTGGAGGTGCCGTTCGATGGGCACCTGCGGCCCGGCGGCGTGATCGAGCGCACCACCGAGATGTCGCCTGCGACGCGGCGGGCGTTCATCGAGATCGCCGCCGCTCTGGCCGAGCACTTTCCGACCACCGACGACCGCGAACGCACTCGCGACCGGTTATAGCGTTCAGCGCCAGTCGATCTCGCCGACGAGCGACTCGATCGACTCCGTCTCCAGCGCCGTGACGGGTCTGCCGGCCTCCGCGGCGATGACCGTCTCGTCGGGCACTCCCGCCGCCTGCGCGGTCTCGGCGATGGTGAGATTGGCCCGCCGCCGCGCGGCATACAAGCGCTGGCCGAGCGTCGCCGTCGGCGCGGTCGCCCCGAGGATCGTCAGCTCGTCCATCTGACGCCGCACGGTGCCCAGCACCTTCAGCAGGGGCGGTGTGAGGCGACCGATCCGCGCCGCGCGCGCCACGACCGCTTCGAGCTGCCGCAGGTCGGCAAGGATCGCGGTGACCCTGGGGGTGAAGTCCGGGTCGTCGATCGACGGCAGCGCGCCGATGGACCCACCAAGGGAGTGGACTGCGGCCTCGACGGCTTGGGCGATGAGCGACACCTCGTCGCCACCCGGGGAGGATTCGGCAGGTTCCTCCGGTGCGACCGGGCCGCCCCGCCTGATCCGGGCGATGGTCCCCGGCGCCCACTGCAGGACCTCTTCGAGCTTGGTGCGGGTCCGCTCGCGCGGCCAGCTTCGCCCCTTCTCGAACGAGATGAGTGCGCCCGCATTGATGATCCCGTCGGCGGCCAGGCTGCGCTGACTGATGTCGAGCTCGCGGCGGCGCGCCGCCGCTGCAGCACCCGCGCGGGCCATTCCGGGATCCACCTCGACGGCGGAGGAATCGGCAGCGTCGTCCGAATCCACGTCGACCAACTACGTTCCCTCCCGCCCGGCACGGCGCGCGCCACCCCGCTGCACCGCTACGTGTTCGGACCACTTTAGCCGGACGGCGAACGGATGAGAACCGTTGCACATATCCGGTGAGAAACGTGTCGCCGCGATGGTTTGAGCGCTGTCCGGTGCGGGGAGTTCGCCCCTCGAGGCTGGTGAGCACTGAAATGCGGATCGACTATCCGAACAGACTGCGCTTCGACTGAAACTGTTGCATTGCTACGGTTTGTGCTCTACATTTACGCCATCGCGCCGCGCATCACTTCGGCGCTCGAACGAAGGAGCAAGAGATGAACGCAGTAGGCCTGGACGGGTTACCGATCGGTGAGTGCACCCGCGATCCCGAACGCTGGACGTCGGCTGCCGACGAGGACGCCAAGGCCATCTGCCGGATGTGTCCACGCCGATGGCCCTGCGCTCGCGAGGCGTGCGAGCTGCCGAAGGCCGAGGGCCTGTGGGCGGGCATCGTCATCCCCGAGGCCGGCCGGGGACGCACCTTCGCGTTACGGCAACTGCGGTCGTTGGCGGAGCGCAACGGTTACGCCGTCCGTGCCCGACGGCTCTTCCTGGAATCCGCCTGACCGCCGGCCACGCTGCCGATCGAGGGGACGGCGGCGCGGCGAGCGGAATGGAATACGCGGGCGCACATAGCGGTTAAGATGACTCGACGGTGTCGTGCAATGCCCCGGGTACCACCCCAGAAATGTCGCCACGTGCGACCACATGCCGAGAGGCGCACTGCCGGCACCGTCACTCGGGCCGTCGACGCGAAAGCGTCGGCGGCCCGTTTCAATGTCCGGGCGGCCAGTCCTTCGCCGCGATTCATCCACAGCCCTGTGGATGAATGCGCGCACGCGTCGGACCCCACTTTTAGCGTGACGCCATGACGTACTGGATCAATACGGTCAGCCGCGGCCACGTGCTGCGCGGGGTGGCCGGCGGCTTCACACAGGCCAACCATGGCAAGCCACAAATGTTGCGCAGGATGGCGCGCGGGGACTGGATCGTCTTCTACTCCCCCAAGACCGACTATCCCGACGGTGCTGCACTGCAGGCGTTCACGGCCATCGGGCAGGTCACCGACGATGAGGTGTACCAGGTCGACATGGACCCGGAGTTCCAACCGTGGCGGCGACGGGTCGAATTCCTGTCGTGCTCGGAGACACCGATTCGCCCCCTGCTCGACGATCTCGACTTCGTGGAGGACAAGGCGCGCTGGGGCTATCGCTTCCGGTTCGGGGTCTTCGCCATCGACGAACACGACTTCGGGGTGATCCGAGCCGCGATGACCGGATGACGGTGACCGTCTGGAGCTAATCTGGTCCGGTGAGCAACACCGAGGCGCAGCCTGACGAAGTCGCTTGCGTTTCTTCACCATTCGCCGGTGTGCTTCATCCGCGCGACGTGCCGCTCGGCGGACCGCGTGCCATCCGGGTGCGCCGGACGCTGCCGCAGCGCGAGCGCTCGCTGATCGGTGCCTGGTGCTTCGCCGACCACTACGGACCACACGACGTGCGCACCGGCCCCGGCATGGACGTCCCGCCGCATCCGCACACCGGTCTGCAAACGGTGAGCTGGCTGTTCAGCGGCGAGGTGGAGCACCGCGACAGCGCAGGCGTGCACGCCATGGTCCGGCCGGGCGAACTCAACCTGATGACCGCAGGCGCAGGCATCTGCCACTCCGAGGTGTCGACGGCCGGGACGCAGTTCCTTCATGGCGTGCAGCTGTGGGTGGCCCTTCCCGATTCCGACCGCGACACCGGCCGTGACTTCGCCCATCACGTGCCCTCCCCCCGCCGCGTGGCTGGCGCGCAGGTCCGCGTCTTCCTCGGAGAACTGGCCGGGACCCGTTCCCCGGTACACACGTTCACACCGCTGCTCGGCGCACAGGTCGACCTGCGTCCCGGTGCGACGGTCACGTTCGACGTCGACCCCACCTTCGAACACGGCGTGCTGCTCGACCAGGGCAGCGTCCAGGCGGAGGCGACCACGCTCGAGATCGCCGATCTGTGGTACCAGTCGCCTGGCCACGATTCCCTCGTGCTGGCCAATCGGGGCGCGGAACCGGCGCGGGTTCTCGTACTGGGCGGGCCGCCCTTCGGTGAGCAGTTGATCATGTGGTGGAACTTCGTCGGCCGCACCCACGACGAGATCGTCCGGTACCGGCAAATGTGGCAGGACGAAGACGCGCGCTTCGGCGCGGTGACTGGCTATCCGGGTGGCCGGCTGCCTGCACCTCGGCTTCCGAACGGCGAGCTGCGGCCACGAAGATGAGCGCACGTCCGATCGGATGACCATCGGCCCGCAAGCACCGGCATCCGTCGCCGGCGACCCACTGCGAGACGAGCTTTCGGCCCACCCCCGAACATCGGTCATTGCCCGGGGCTGCCCGTCGGGACCCCAGCTGGGCTGGGAGCCCGGTGGAGTCGTAACTCGCGGAGGCGACATCCGAGGCGGTGCGCGCCCAACGACAGCATCGCGACACGGGGCATGCGGAATCCGCCGACGGGTGTGCACAACGGCCGTAGACCGCACCCATCGGTGCAGCTCACCAAAAATTTAAGTTTGCCGAATTCCTGGTCGGCAATGAATTCCGTCGCCAAGGAGCGCAGCTCAGCTGCGGAAACGTGATTTTCGGCAACTGTTGGCTCGTATTCACGGCTAAGTGCCAGCTATTCACGAGGTTGAGAATTCGTCGACAGGCTGCGGATTGCGTTGTACCGTCACGATACGTCGAGTTCACGGCGGTCATTCCTGGGCTCACGGCTTGCGTCGCAGAAGCATCGGGACACTCCGATCGAGGAGATGGCGATGGCACCGACTGGCACATGTCGCCTCTATCGGCCTGATCCGACCCGTGTTGGGGCCACGGAACAGTGGAAGTGGGCGCAGGCGAGCGCCACAACGGCTGCGGATTCGGTGGTCGTGACGGTCAACGGCGAAATCGACGCCAGCAACTGCGCTGATCTGGCCGGGTACGTCGAGCGCCACGTCGGCGTCGCAGGCACGCTCGTCCTCGACCTCAGCGGTGTGGTCTTCTTCGGTACCACCGCGCTCGCCGCTCTCCGCAGAATCGACCTGTGCTGCGACCGCATCCGTTGGACGTTGGTACCGAGTCCCGCCGTGCGCCGCGTCCTGCGCGCCTGCCACGCACAAGACCTACCGCAGGCAACGAGCGTCGCGGCCGCCGTCCGCAGGCTTGGCCACCTCTCCGGAAACCACGAGGCCGAGTTGGTGGCCGCTCAAGCGTAGGGGCCTGCGCCCTGATCAACCCCGACGGCCTTCACTAGACGTTGGGGTACGAACACGTCGCTGCCACTCAGGTGACCACACGTCTCGGCGCACGCGTGCAACGGTCTCGTCCGTTGGCGGTCGCAGTCGCAATATTCTGCTCCAAGCGGGATGGCGGATTGCGCGGGTACGCGATCGGGACGGTTTTCATCGCCGGGTCGACGAGCCCGTAACGTCCGTGCTTCTGGTGAGGCCGCCATGCGCTGGAGCGCTCGGAATCGTTTCCTCATCCGCAGATGCCTCGGCAGGTGAGGTGAGCCGATCGGTCGGGTGTCCGTACCGCTCTGCCTCGATCTGCTGGAGCGTTTTCCCTCGCGTTTCGGGCGCACCACACGAGCCGATGATGAGGGCGAGCACCAGAAGTGCGATCAGGATCGATCCGACGGCGGGCAGTCCGGTCGCCGATAGCAGCGCAGGGAAGAAGAAGCTCAATGCGCCGATGGCGATGCGGGCTGCGAAGAAGAGGGTGCCCTGAGCGCTGGCACGGTATGGGGTTGCGAACATCTCACTGGCCCAGAGGCCGTAGAAGGCTTGCGCGCCAACCCCACAGGAAACTCCCCAGAGCACGGCGAAAGTGAGCAGTGCCGGCAGGCCGGCGGAGCTGAGAAAGACCAACACCAGCCAACCGACGACGCCGAGAGCGGCGCCGATCCCGTACAGGAGGCGCTGCGAGATGCGGTCGGCCCATGCCATGAAACCGAAGAATGTTGCCGCCACCGTGCAGCCCCACAACAAGACCTGCAGGAGGTCTTGGGCAACGGCGCCGTGGAGTCCAGCGCTGTCGTAGATGCGTGGCATGAAGATGCCGGCCTGCCCGGCGACGATGCCCCAGAGTCCATAGACTCCGAACAAGAACAACAGCGCGACGATGTTCGAGCGACGCGAGTACAGCCCGCGCAAGCCACGATTTCCGGGTGCGTCGGCTGCCAGATCCGCCCGCGAGCGGTGGCTGGCGTGTTGTTTCCAAATCTCGGACTCGTGGAGTCCTTGTCGTAGCCACCACACAACGGCGGCAACGACGAAGAGGTGAGCGAAGATCAGCCGCGAGCCGAGCAGTCCCAGTGAACCCAATGCGGCAGCCAGTGCGAAACCGATCACCGGACCCATCGACCATGCCAGCTGAGCGGCGCCGACGTGTTTGGCTCGCTGATCTGGGGGCGCCTGTTCGGCGATGTAGGTCCACGATGCCGGCACTCCGGCACCGACGGCGATGCCGGTGATCACGAACGCGGCCAACAGCATCCAGTAGTTCACGGCGAACGCCGCCAACGCCACCCCGACCATGTACACCAGCAGGTCGTAGGTATAGATCGCCTTCCGGCCGAAGCGGTCACACAGCGGACCACCGAGTGCGGCGCCGACGGCGGCCCCAAACGCGTTCGCGCTCACGGCCGCAAGTAGCCCTACCGCAAAATCGGATACGCCGAATCGGGCTTGCCAGAATCCCAAACTGGTGGCGATCGCGATGATCGAACCTGCTTCGATGTAGTTCGACATGGCGACCGATATCGTCGCCTTCCATCCCGTGGTTGATTCGGCACCAAGCTGCATGGAAGTCTTCCTTGAGGTAGGTCGAAGATGACGTGTGCGGTCTGCCCGGACGCAGTCGAGCTGGAGAGCGCGGCCAGCCTCTGCTGGTCGGGCCCGGCTGTCTGATCCGTGCCGTGCTGGTCAGACTGTGATGTGTTCGATGCCCAAGAGGTCTGCGGCCGCCGCGATGTCAGCAGAACGGTGTCCGGTGCACAACGCCCAGTGGTGCCCGGTGCCGGTGGCGCTCCAGGCGTCGGTCCACTCGCCAGGGTCTCGGCCGAAATCGACGCGGGAGGTCGTGTTGCCGATCGCCAGCAGTGGCCCGGGAACGACGCTGCCTTCCGAACTGATGAACGTCAGCGCGCCGTCGGCTTCCTGTCCAACCGCGAAGGTCGTGACTGGTCCATGCGTGACGTCGAACTCGACGCTGACCCCGTAGCCCCGTTTGCCGTGATAGACGCCCAGCCCGCGCAGCAGGGGTTTGGTCGATGACATCGCCAAGTGCGCTGGGCCGTCGTGACCCATTTCCACGACGCCGTCTCGGAAGTTGAGAGCTTGTAGCTCGGTGAACGATCCCCCTGCGCCGATCCGGTCGGCGATCAGCATCGCGACCGCAGTCCGGATGTCGTATTCCCCCGCGGTCGGCACGCCTCGGGCAGTCAGCAGTGAGGCGCCCAGAATCATTCCGGCGCCCAGCTTCTCGTGCATCTCGCCATCCAGGCCGCGGTGGTAGTAGGCCATGGCGTCGAGGTCGAAATCGGCGACGAGCTGATCGAGCGCGAGCGAGACGCGTGCCGCCCAGCGCAGATCGAACTCCTTCACCGACCCGTCGATCTCGAACACGTGGCGAGCCAGTTCGATCCTGTCGTCAACTTGTCGCTCGCCGACGGCGGAGGCTCGAACCCGCAGGTCGTCGAACTCGAGGACTTCGATGTGGGAACCGAGTTGGCTGGACAGCAACGTCATGTCGGTAGAGATGTCGAGCATCCCGGGGTACAAGTGGCCCATGAGTCCGAGCCGTCCGGTGCGCAGCGCACCGCGCGCGGTCGCCGCGGCGAGCCAGCGCTGAATTCGGCGCCATGCGTTGGCGTCGTCGAGGTAGCCCGACACCGACCGAAAGTCGATACCGCTGCGCCGAAACACGTTGGCCACCTCTGGCAGTGGGCATTGTCCGCAATACGCCAGCCAGGTTCCGGTGTCGGTGTTCGCATGATCCATCGCCGCAGTGGGCTGCAAATCGATGACGAGGACCGGCGCGTGACTGCGTTGGGCGATCGGCAACACCATGGAAGACGTGACATAGGTGGTGAGGAAGACGACCACCAGATCGCAATCGGCGCGACCCAGTTCATCTGCGGCGATTGCCGACTGTTGCGGTTCCGAAATGAAGCCGGCATCGACGATCTCACAGCCGAACTCGTTGAATCGGCCCATGACCTGTCGTACCGATTCCTCGAGCAGTGGGCGTAAAGCCGGAAACTGCGACCAGTAGGCACCAAGCCCGCCAGCCACCAAGCCGACCCTGGCCCGGCGCGGTGCGATTCGCTCGAGACCCGCCATCTCGTGCGAGTGAGACTGCGTTGACGAGTTCGCCGTGGCGATGCCCATGGTCCTACCCTTCTGGTGTCCCGAGCACCGAAGGCATGGATGACCAGCGCCGTTGGTGGTACTCGAACACGCAGCTAGTTGAAACGTTTCAACTGGTGATCACAGTCACAGTAGGCGATGCCGCCTGCGCCTGTCAACGCCTGTGTTTCCAGGCACCGCTAGCCACGTGCGGGGCCAGGGCGTCGCGCAAGCCGAGTGGGTCCTGCGTGCGGTTTACTCCAAACATGTTGCGTGACATGCCTGACCGCACCGGTCGGCTTCTCGCGGCAATGCCACGCGTTCCGACCTCCATGGCGAACGGGCCGCGGTGATGTTCGAGCACCCGGGGCGATCGGCGCGGCGACCGCAACCACCCTCGCCACACCACTGTCGCTCGGTCAAGGCGAATTCAAGGGGGCATTGCGCCACAACCCTGCTCGCTCCTCGGACCTGGCAACCACGGCGAGCTCGCCACTGCGTCAGGTCAGGTACTGCGCCGTCGATCCGGACAGCGGCATGTCGGGCATGCCGAGCTTGCGGTGATCCCAGCTGCGCAGCCGAGTCGGCACCACCCGCACCGCGATCCGGTTGTTCATCATCTGATCGACGAATGGCTTCATCTCGTCGCTGTACGGACCGGTGTAGCGCTCCCAGACGCTAATTCCCACGCGCATAAGCAGATCCGGGTCGCTGTCGACGATCTCGGCGCGGCCGTCGACCGACACGCCACGCAGCGTGTCGTACGTCTGACCGTCCTCGATCATCACGGTGATGGTCGGGTCGCGCCGCAGGTTCACCGCCTTCTGCGACTTGGCCTTGGTCTCGAACCAGATCTCGCCGTCGAGCACGGCGTACCACATGGCGACCAGATGGGGCCTGCCACCGGGTGACAGTGTCGCCATGGTCGCGGTGCGGCTGTGATCGATGAACTCGACGATCTCGTCGTCGCTCATCACGATCTTCGAGCGCTCGTTCTTTCCCATCCGGTAATCCTTATCAGGCGCTCGCGCCGGCAACCTACACCGGAGGTCGTTGATTGCGCCGTTGCCGGACGGAGCACTACCTGGCGGTCAGGCGGTCAGGCCCAGCATCGGCAACAGCAGCCGGCGACGCGCGCCGATCTGGTCGGCGATGTGATGCAGGGCGGCAGGCAGTGAATCCGCGGTGGTGACCGCGTCGTCCTCGGTCACGCCCAGTGCGTCGACCACCTCGTAGCGCGCAACGAGCGCCCACTCGACGCCCGTGGCACGGCTGCGTTCATCGACGGCGTCCAGCAGTGGAGTGCAGTCACCGCGAAGCGACACGACTCCACCGAGGTCGAGCACGAAGGGCTTGTCGCCGAGGATGAAGCGTCTGGCGTGCTCGGTGACCCGCGCGAGATTGTGCGTCCCCAGGACGCCGCTGACGCTGACCACGGTGGCCAGTTGACGGCAGTGCGCGTGCACTTGTGCGCCGTCGCAATCGAAGGCGGGGTTTCCGTACCGGAAGGTGGTAGTCATGGGAAGCCTCGTTTCGATGGTCTGCTCGGTCCAACCTGAGTCTGAAGCTAGCCCGCTAATCTAAGGTGTCCGGGAGCTGCGTCTAATACTCTGCTAAGAACGGTTTGCGGTGACACAGCTCACCTGTGGGCAACGCGGCGTCCGGTGTTTGGCGGCAATCGGTTTGGGGTATCGGCGCACCCCATCACCGGCGCAGGAACTCGCGACGCGGCCCGTGGAAGCCCCCGCCGGTATAGCCTCTGCGCAAAACCGAACCAAGCCAACCAGATCGTTGGGACATGATTCGAGCCAGCAGCGTGGTGGCGGCCGTCAGCGCCGTGTCGGTGGGGTTGCTCATCGCCGGCTGCTCGTCGATCACCCAGGGACGCGCGGTGTCCACGCTCTACGATCCGTTCCGCGCGGGCGGCCTGGCCGCCGTGGACGGCCCAAGCGGCGTGCGGGACAACGCTCCCCAGCCGACCGGTGACGTGAAGAACTCGGACGGCGGGGACGTCGACGACTTGGCACTGTTGGCCGTCAACGACATCACGGATTTCTGGCAGCAGAACTACCGCGGCGCACTGAACGGCGAGTTCACCGCCATCGAGCACCTGCTGTCGTACGACTCGGATGATCCGTCGAGTCCGGAGGTCTGTGGCACCGATACCTATCAGGAACCCAATGCCTTCTACTGCCCGAGCAGGAAGATCCTGGCGTGGGACCGGGGCGTGCTTGTCCCAACGGGTCGGCAGTTCTTTGGTGACGTCGCCATCGCCGCCCTGATGGCCCACGAATACGGGCACGCCGTGCAGCACATGGCAGGCACGGTCGACGACTCCACGTCCGTCATCGTGAGCGAGCAGCAGGCCGACTGCTTCGCGGGTACCTACGTGCGCTGGGTCGCAGAAGGGCGGTCCCCCCGGTTCTCCTTGAGCACGGGTGACGGGCTCAACCACGTGCTGGCCGCCGCAATCACGCTGCGCGACCCGATCCTCGGTCCGCAGGACACCGAGATGCTTGAAGAGGGTCACGGCACCGCGCTGGACCGGGTCAGCGCGTTCCAGATGGGATTCGTCGCAGGCGCGTCGGAATGCGCAGGCATCGACCTCGCCGAGATCGAGGAGCGGCGCGGCGATCTGCCGATGGCGCTGCCGCTCGACCAGGGCGGCGACGTGCAGAGCGGCGAGGTGCCCATCGACGACGACACCCTCGACACCCTGATGGAGGTTCTCGGCGAGGTATACCAGCCCCGTGTTGCGCCGACGTTGTCGTACGACACCGCGCAGTGCGCGGACGCGCAGCCCAGTCCGCCGGTGTCCTACTGCCCCGACACCAGCACCATCTCCGTGGACCTGCCTGCTCTGCAACGGCTCGGCGAGGTCGCTGACGAGTCCAATTACGTTCTGCTGCAAGGGGACAACAGTGCGCTGTCGGTCGTGACGTCGCGCTACGCCCTTGCCATGCAACACGAGAACGGCGATCCCCTCGACACCCCGGTCGCCGCGTTGCGGACGGCGTGCCTGGCGGGCGTGGCGCAGCGCGCCATGGCCGAGACCGTCGCGCTGCCCAGCGGCAAGAGTCTGACGTTGACTGCGGGAGACCTGGACGAGGCGGTTTCCGGCTTGTTGACCAACGGACTGGCGGGAAGCAACGTCGACGGGAAGACGGTGCCTGCGGGCTTCACCCGCATCGTCGCCTACCGGTCCGGGCTCGGCGGCGACCGGGACCTCTGTTACAAGCGCTTCGAGTAACCGTCACGACAGCACGGTGCGCAACCGCTTCCGGGTCTGCACGGTCGAGGTCGGTGCGAGTTCGTCAGAAGCAACGCACGCCGTACCGCCCGATCTGGCCCTCGATGGCCGCCAGCACGGTGTGACCACCCGGCTCATCAGTCCCCGCAGCATGGGGTGCATGGGTGGGTCACTCGACCATCATGGCGCCGGGCGGCATGTCGACGCGGGGAGGCGCGGCACGTCCCGAGCCTGGTGTGTTGCAGCCGCCCGCCCTGGCTTCGCTGTGTCCTGCGTCATACGACATTTGCCGTGTCTCGCGCGGAGTTGGGTTGTTCGTGGCCGATCGTTCTGCGGTTCTGGTGTTCCGCAGCACCGTTCGGCGGTCGATTCCTGCCAACCGGCGATCAGATTCTGCCAAGGGAATTAACCCGCTGAACACCGTGTTTGAGCTATCAGACCGGCCGGGAAGGCCCTCCCACCGATCGACACGAACTCCGAACCGGGACTCAAACAGCCAAGGTTCGAACTACACCACAGAGAAAAAGAGGAGAACGAAAATGAAGAAGTTCGGATTTGCCACCATCATCGCCAGCGGACTGGTTGCGGGCGCCCTTGGGTTTGCCGCTCCCGCCATCCAAGCGGTCGCCAGCCCGGTCTCGTCGACCACCATCTCGGCGGACAGCGAGCATCACGTCTGGCTCGACCAGATCCGCCCCAACGTGAACGTGCCTCAGGTCGACACCAGCGTGCACCAGAGCCGCTGACACCACACGGACCGAGAGGGGCGCCCGAAAGGGTGCCCCTCTTTCGTGCGCGGGCTGTGTCCTTCGTCTCCGCGATCCGGCTCGACCAAGCCTTACCTAAGCCGTTTGCCCGTCCGGCATCCTCGGGATTCGTCGCTCGGGTGTGATGAGCATCTCCCGGGCGACCGGCTACGCATCCCGGCATCGGCCACTGCCAATGGTCGACCAAATACTGCCACCGGAATTAACGCGCTGACCTGAGCGTTTTAAAGGTTAGACCCGCCGGAAAGGTTCCAAAACCGGCCGATACGGGATCCGATCCGCAGACGGATCGGCCCACACCAGAAGAAAGAAAGAGAAACACACCGATGAAGAAGTTCGGATTAGCCACCATTGCCGCCAGCGGACTGATCGCGGGCGTGCTCGGGTTCGCCGTCGCTCCGGCCGCCCTGGCCGATGCCGCACCGGTTTCGCCGTCGCTCATCACGACCGGCATCGATCACCACACCTGGCTCGACCAGATCGGCCCGAATGTGAACGTGCCGCAGGTAGACACCAGCGTTCACCAGAGCCGCTGACACCAGACGATGAAGAGGGGCGCCCACTCGGGCGCCCCTCTTTTTGTGTCCTCGATCGACGGCTTCGTGCTGACCTCGAAGCGCCGTGGTTTCACATGGGCGTCGACATCTTCGGCGCGACGGGCAACGAAATTGTGATGGATCACGTCCTAAGTGAACCCCGGAGACTAGCGGACCTGCTGTCGGTCACGGAGGGGCGCGGTGGCGACCGCGCCGCACCGGATCATCGCGTAACCGGCTCGATTTCCGTTCGGTCGGTGTACCCGCGATCTGCTGACGTGGGGTACGCCGACGGAGCGGAACCCTCAGGACACGCCGCCCTGGTCGTGTGGTCCTGTCGGTCGGCGCGGCGACAGTGGCGCAATGAGTGATGGCGGCAGCGGCCACCAGCATGTCCGACAGTCCACCCCGAGGTGGTCGGCCTCACCCCTTCACGATGCAATGCGGTCTAGGAGCCGTAGTTCAGCGTGATGGTGCCGTCGCGGTTGACGTTGGTGCCTGGCGGTGGGTCTTGTTTGACGACTCGATTTTTGTTTCCGTCGGGGCCTGGGATGTCGCCGCCGTTGAGTAGGGCTCCTACATGTCCGAGGCCTTGTAGGAAGGGCACGACTTCGACGTAGGTCATGCCGCTGAGGTTCGGCATCGGGATTTGGTTGCCCAGCGACACTTTCAAGGTGATCGCCGATTGGACGGAAAGGTTGGTCCCGGCAGGGGGATCGATCGACAGGACCCGGCCGGCGGGACGATTACTGTCCACAGGTCCGGTCAGGATGATCTGGAAGCCTGCGGCCTTCAGGTTCGCGGTGGCCTGAGCGACGCTCTGCCCGGACACGTCGGGTACGCGCCGTGCTTCTGGGCCGCTGCTGACGTGGATGGTGATGGCGTTGGTGACGGCCGAGATCTGACCGGCTGGCGGATCGGTGGCGACCACCAGATTCTGCGGTGTTGTCGCCGAGGCAGTCGGCAGTGGCTTGGGTTGGTCGAATCCGGCGTCGGCGAGTCTGCGCACGCAATCGTTGACGGGCAGGTTCGCACAGTTCGGCACCCGACGCTGGGCGGGTCCGGACGATACGGTGACGGTGATTTCGTCGCCGCCGGCAAGGGCGGTGTCAGGGCCCGGGTCGGTGCTGATGACGTAGCCGATCGGCACCGAGGGGTCGGGCTGTTGTACTGGGCCGCGGATCTTGAATCCGTGGCTCTGCAGGGTCGCGATGGCGTCCTGTTGGGTCTGGCCGCCGACATCCGGCACACCAACAGGATGGCTCCGGTTGCCTACGGCGTTCACCCCGATGGCGACCACGACGCCGAGGACCGCGAGCACCGCAGTCGTGGTCAGCCACGGTCGCAGCGATCCGCCGGGCCGGGAGTGGGGGTAGCCGCCGAAGAGCTGCGAGCGAGTACGCGGGGCGTCCAGGTCGCTACGGTCGGCGTCGGTAAATACTTTGGGGGCTTCGGGTGTTTGGCCGCTGTGTACGCGGATCAGGTCGGCGCGCATTTCTGCGGCGCTTTGGTAGCGATTTTCGGGGTTTTTCGTGAGTGCCTTGAGCACTACAGCGTCCAAGTCAGGGGAGAGGCCGTCGCGGCGCTTGGAGGGCGGCACCGGATCTCGGCGCACATGCTGGTAGGCGACCGCGACCGGGGTGTCCCCGATGAAGGGGGGCTCGCCGGTGAGGATCTCATAGAGGACGCAGCCCAGCGAGTAGACATCGGAGCGGGCATCGACGGTCTCACCGCTGGCCTGCTCGGGTGAGATGTATTGGGCAGTGCCGATGACAGCGGCGGTTTGGGTCAGTCTGTTGCCGCTGTCGGTCAGGGCGCGGGCGATACCGAAGTCCATCACTTTCACCGCGCCGGCTCTGTCGATCATGATGTTGGCCGGTTTGATGTCGCGGTGGATGATGGCGTGGTTGTGGCTGAAGTTCAGCGCCTGACAGGCATCGGCGATGACCTCGATGGCGTGGGTGGGTTCCATCGGGCCGTCTTGGGCCACGATGTCGCGCAGTGTGGCGCCGTCGATGTATTCCATGACGATGTAGGGCAGCGGGCCAGTGGCGGTCTGGGCTTCGCCGGTGTCGTATACCGCGACGATGGCCGGGTGGCTCAGCGCCGCGGCGTTCTGCGCCTCGCGGCGAAACCGCAGATAGAAGGTGGGGTCTCGGGCCAGATCCGCCCGCAGCACCTTGATCGCTACGTCACGGTGCAGCCGGTTGTCACGGGCAAGGTGAACCTGCGACATGCCGCCGAACCCCAGGATTTCGCCGAGTTCGTAGCGGTCGGACGAAATCTGCGGGGTGCTCATCGCAAACCGATCGATTCTCATCGCGCCCGATAGGCATCGGCACTGCTGAAGACACCCACGATGGTGACCCGCCGATGCCAGTCGTCAACTTGGTAGTTCACGCGGTAGGTGCCGCGGCGAGCATGGTGGCGGTCATCCAACGGAGGCCGTAGCCGCCTGCCGGCACGGTGCGGGTGCTCCAGCAGCGGGCCGGTGATGAACTGATAGGCCGCCAACGCCACCGAGTCCGAAAGGGTCTCCGCCAGTTGCCTTCTCACAGCCGGTGCGACGAGTAACTCGTATCGATGTCGGGTCATGGCCCGATTCGACGCGCTCGCATGGCTGCGGCAAGCGTGTCCTCGTTTTCTGCTTCGCCGCGAGCCAATTCCGCGTCGGCCTCGCGCAGCGCCCGTAACGCAGCCGAATCAGACAACACCGCAATCGTTTCCTCAAGCGATTCCAGATCCTCGACGGCAAGAATGACCGCAGTCGGACGCCCGTGGACTGTGACTGTGATCCGGTCGTGTTGCCCACCCACCCGAGCCACCAGCTCCGACAGATGGGCTTTCGTGTCGGCAAGCGAACAAATCTCGGTCATGGTCACAAGTATGACTAATCGGCGACACGGTCCTCAAGCTCAAAGACACAGGAGCTGATCACGCCGCGTTCTTAGCAAGCCTGCGCCAGGCCCTGCACCATCGGTGAGCAGCGCTCACTATTGATGCAGTCGGCATCGTCGGCGCCGCGCGGTAGACACGCTGGCGATGAAGGCTCGGGTGCTGACGCTGTAGGAGGTCCAGGTGCACGCCATGCTGGCAACCGTGCACGATGACGCCGACAGCGAGTACGTGGATCTCAAGTCGGTGGAGGAAATGCGTGAGAGGGTTAGGCCGGGATGCCTGACGCGACGTCACGTGACTGGCTCGGGGACGACGAAGGAGAACCATGATCAAGACGCTGACCGCCATCGCCATCGTTGGGGGCGCCATCGCTTCCAGCACGCCCATAGCGAACGCCCAGCCGGGCTGTACGGCCTCCGGGCTGTCCTCTGCCCTGGGCCAGGTCGCCAGCTCCACCGGGGCCTGGCTGAGCGCCCACCCAGAGGCAGAGGCGGCGGTCAACACGGCTGATGAGAACACCATCCGCACCTACTTCGCCACCCACCAGGCTGAATGGTCCGAGCTGCGAGGCATCGCCTCCCCGCTGCGATCCTTGCGCCAGTCTTGTCCGCAGCAGGTCAGCCCCGGTGACGTCGCCCAGCTCTATGACGCGATGGCGAGCTGATCAGCGAGGTCCCGACCACCGACCTGGACAGCGCGCATCAGGCGCTGGACCACATGCTGGTCAGTGTGCGCGAGCACGCCTGGCCCAACGTGCCCTCGGTGACGGTGGGTGCTGCGCGGAGGTCAAAACTCGTCGTCCTCGTCGAACTCAGTCGGATCGAAGGGCTCGTCGTCGGCATCATTGAAGGAGTCCGCGCCGACGTCGAGCGCCTCCGGATGCTGTTCCAGCTCCTCCAGCTTCTCGAACGATGATCTCCACCCACATCTCCTTCGGCAATGCGAACTTGACCGCGTCACAGATCGGGTCCATCTGACCTTCATCACCAACAGATCGCGGCTGCATTGCCTGGAATCGATCAGCGACTGCGGCCGCCCCGCCGCGACGATGCCAGTGTTCACATCGACCCTAGTGTCCGAGTCGACGAGGTTCTCATAGCGTCTGACCATGACCGTCTCGAAGAACGCAATGGGCGTGAGCCTCGTCCATCAGATACACGCCGTGATGGTCTTCGAAGTCCGCCAGGTTCAGTGCGATTACCGCCAGATACCTCGAGACCGGAAAGTTACCCGTAATGCCAATCGCATGTGGGACAGAGCTTCTCGCGCCAAATTGAGTAACGTCGTTATCGGCACTGTTTCGCGATGTTGCGGCATTGCTGCTTTACGGTATCCGGCGCGGTGGGACCATTGGTCTAGGGCTTTCCATGGATTCGTGGCCGTTGCGGCCCGGGGCGCCGTTGCGCTACCCGCAGAGGTTCGACGCCGCCTGCACCTCGACGAATCGGGTGCGCAGACGAATCGGGTGCGCAGGTCGAGATCACCGAGCGCGAGGACGGCGTTCTCGAGCTTGATCCAGCCTGCCGGTCCCCGCAGATCAGCGCTGGTTCTGGCAGGACCGCTGGAACGCCGCGAGAAAGAGGTCGATGAGCACGTGGCGGCCGGACGGGTCACCGTTCACGACGACGGCGACGCCTTCTTGGGCCACCTCGATCAACTCGACGCTGAGGCCCGGGCGGGCGAATCGGCCGCCGATGCCGAGCCCCAGCCGTGAAGTTCCAAACCACCCCAGCGTTCGATGCGGACTTCCGCAGGCTGAAGGTCGAGCACCGGACGACCTTTCGTGACGTGGTGAAGACAAAGTTCGTCCGGCGTGCGACGCCTACGCCGCCGATCCCGCGGCCCCGTGGCCACGGTCACTGCGCGTCAAGTCGGTTCAAGATGCACCAGGGGTCTTGGAGATGACGTGGTCATTCTGAAGTTCAGACGGTCGCCACATTCGAATTCCTCACCGTCGATGGCGAACTGCGTTTCCCATGGCGTCGCGGAGATCACGATGTCTTCAAAGCGCCGTAGCCCGCACAGAATCGGCAGCCGAATCGCGCTGGATTCACCGGCACACCAGATCGCCTGCTTCCCGCAAAGGCTTTGATGCGTCATCATTGACGAATTCGTCTGCCTTGCAAGCCAAAACGCTCCCGGTCGAGATACCAGCGATCATGAATCAGCCGCCCGGCAACCTCAATGACCAGATCGGCCAGTTGACCTACCGCCCGGAACGCATGGCCATTCACTGGCTCGACGAACTCGGGGCCGCGCACGTGCCTTCGGCGTCGCAGGGCCGGGTGCTCGGGTTTATCGGCGACGATGGTGCAGTCGAACTCGCCAACATCGTCGAGGGCCTCGCCGGCAAGGCACGCATGCGGCTCCGGCCGGGCTTGGGATCGTCGTCCGAGCCGCACGCACTCGCGCGGTCGGCTGCCGAGGCCAAACCCGTCGCTGGAAATCGCCCTCGTCGACGCCCAACCGGTCGTCTGGTACCGGTCGTTGGCGACGGTGTCCTACGTGCTGGAGCACCTCGACGGCAGCGCGACCACCCGCATCCGGCGCATCGAGGAATTTGGGCGACCGTCGGCAGGTCGACCGGCTCGGTCCAGACCTTCGCCGTGGTTCGGCGGGCGCTCAGCGCTTGCTGAGCCGTTGCGTCCCATGAGAGCCGAGATCCTTGCGGTCGCGTCTGGCGACGGTGGGCATGGCAAGCATGTCTATTTTTGCGACTTGTCACGCGCGGTCAGTAGACTCCGACCAGCGGCCGGGGCTATGACGTGACGCTGTGGAGTTTTTATGGGTCTTGAGCAAAATCAACCACACGACCGCGCTGGCAACCAACAGTTGCCAGTGCACGGACAGCAAGCCATCGCCGGCAGCGAGGAGACCGCGGGCTCCCATCTCCTCGACCCCGCGGACGTCGACAATGTGCGGGCATTGCGTGCGGTGCTGAAGGTGTCCCAGGCCGTGCTGGGCGCCCACCGTTTCAGTGACGCACTCGAGGTAATCGCCGAGCAAACCCGGGCGGCCTTGGGCGCGGCCTCGTTGTCGATCAGCCGCTGGCAACGCGAGCGCGGCGTGCTGCACACCATGATCAATGTCGGTGACCTGGGGCCAGGCGAACAGCGATGGCCGACAGACGAGGAGTACCCGCTAGCCGACTACCGCGAGGTCACAGACCTGCTCGGGCAGGGACGCCCGTACCTCACCACCCTCGACGATGACGACATCGACCCCGCCGACGAGTCGCTGCTTCGCCGGCTGAACAAATACAGCGAACTCGCGGTGCCGGTGATGTACCAGGGAACCATGTGGGGCGAACTATGGGCCTCGGGCGCTGACGGCCGGCGCTTCAGTCCCGATGACGTCGCAACTGCTGCAAGCAATCGCCGCCCAGATATCGGTAGCTATCGGCACGACTGAACTCTTCAGCGAGGTGTCGCGGTACGCCTACCAGGATCCCCTAACCGGACTAGCCAATCGACGAAAACTCGATGAATACCTGCACGAACTGCGGGACAGCCAGGGCGAGCCCACCCTGCTGGCATGCGACCTCGATGGCTTGAAGGAGGTCAACGACCGGGAGGGCCACACCGCCGGTGATGCGCTGCTGCGCGGCGTGGCCGGTGTCCTCATCGACGTCGCCTCGGCCTACCCGGCGTCGCTGGTCGCACGCATGGGGGGTGACGAGTTCTGCATCGTGCTCCCCGCCGCCTCGCTCACCGAGGCGGAGCGTTTCGCCCACGCCGCCAGTGGCCAGATTACTCGCGAGGTCCGCGCCGATGTTTCGGCCTGCTGGGGCGCGGCCGCCGGCGATTCCCAGACATGCACAGGAGATGAGCTGATCGCCGCGGCCGACGCCGCCCTGCTCGAGGCCAAGCGGCTCGGTCCCGGCCGGCTGCGGCTGCGCGCGCCCGGTGACTTCGCCCTGCCGGTGGTGGTAGAGCGGCGGCGTGGGTCGGCCCGCCTGGGGCGGCGAGTGACCGACGACGTGATTGCCCGTGTCGTCGGCCTGCTCGACCAGACTCGGCCCTCGACCACGCAAGCCGCCCTCGAACTGCTCGCTAGCGAATTAAGCGATGCCCTCAGCGCCGCGGGCTGGACCATCTCCGTCACCACCGGGAACCAGACAGCCATCCGCGCCGTCTGTGGTGTCGCGGGTGCGCTCAACCCGAATTCGGGGCTGCGCGTGCTCGGCCCTCCGGAGGATGAGGGTGTCGTCTACCCGCTCGCCGAATATCCGTCCACAGCCCAGGCGCTCGCCGAGGGCAGCGCCTTCACTGCAGGCGTCGACCTGCCTGGCTCGGATCCCGCCGAAGTACGAGTGCTGCACCAACTCGGTTACCGCGCTCTGCTTGCCGTAGGACTCTTCGACCAGGAGCGCGGCTACCTGATTGAGATCTACTTCGACACCGACCACACCGATCTGATCGCCTTCGCACCCCATGCCCGCGTGCTCGCTCACTATTGCGTCCGGAGCGTACCTGGAGGGTGTAACAGCACACGCCCTGCGTGACCCCATCTGGCCCATTGCCACCGGCCGTCTCTTGGCGCATCCGACTGGCAGATGCGCCGCCATGAAGATCGTGATCGCCCACGCTGTCCGGTTGCGCCAGAGGGAGACTCGTTGTTTGCCGGCGGCTGCACGGTGCACGCGACGAAGCTGCGGGAGCCAAACCAGCATGGCGGCGAGCGCGAACAATCCGCAGCTGGCCAGACTCGTCCGCCAGCTGCCACCGGCAGCGTCACTGACCGGCACGGACAGCGCAGCTGCTGCTGCCGCTCCTCCGGAAAGCGTCATCGCGTACAAGCCGGTCATCAAAACCATTCGATCAGATAAAGCGGTCCCAACCAGGCAGGCCAAGAGCGGCGGTGTTGAGCCGGGAGATAATTGGACGCATGAAACATGTTGCAGCATAAGACATCTCATCGTCGAAGTGCGCCGCGGAGGCGGGCCGCGCGAGACTGGCGTCAGTCTCACCACCGTTCAGTCACGTTGACGGCGATCTGGGCGGCAATCTTCAACGCCGAGTCAGCGGGGTTGGCGCTGCACGTGTTGATGTCGACGATCACGTTGTTTCTAAGCGCCAGCGCACGTCCACAGCCCCAGCCGGGGGCACCCGCGTTCTGTTGAGTCGCAGCGGTGCTGAGTGTGCCATTCGCGTTGAATATCTGCCCCACCGACCACGACGACTCGCTCTGCGTGTGGGTGTACTGGCGGCAGGTCGGCCATTGCTGGGCGGAGGCTTCGAGAAAGGCACCGGCTGCTTCCACGGTAGGAAACAACACCACCGCCTGTTTGAGGTAATGCGTGAAGTCATCGCCGTCGTTGAGGCTTTGATCGCGCTCGGCCCAATAACCGCTGTTGCCGTAGACCGTGGCTTCCGCCGCGCCGTCAATGGCAAGGCACTCTTGCGGCGCCATGGTGGCACTGCTGTCAGACATCGCGGTCTGGGTACCCGTGACCGTCATTCCGGTCGTCCCCATCGCGGCATTCACCTGTTCCGGGGTGAGCAGCAACTCGACCAACTCGCGCTCAACAAGCGGGCGGGGAATCACCGATCGGGTGGGCGTCATCGGCTCGGCGTTGCCCTTTGTGACGCTGCACCCGGTGACCAGAACGCAGATGACTGCAATGGCGATTGCGGGCGTTGGGTGACGCATGTGTCCCTCCCCTTGGCAGCGGTGCGCAACCGACAGCGTGTCGCGATATCCCCAAAAGCGCGGCACGTGAAGCCATGGTCCAGCAATACCGCCGACGCCCATGCGAGTTGACCCATGTTTCCTGATAACGATCGCCGGTGTTCTTGATAACGATTGGTACGTCGAGCACGGCTCGTAGCGGTCATGCAATCGGCTCGATTGCGACGACTCGTCGAATTTGGTCGTCTTCCGCCCCGGGAGCGAAGCGGAACACCTGCTCCTGTATCGGGCGTGCGCTTACCGGCATCGCCGGCCCGATGGCTGAAACAGCTTCTGCCACAACGGGTCTCAAAGAGTGGCGAATCGGCCCCCGCAACGGGGACGGATGAGATCCTGCTCGAAGTCCGTGGCGTTGTATGTCTCCGACCACTGCACGCCGACGCCCAGGTTGTCCGACCAAGGTGTATGAGCTGTACCCGCAGGGCCGGGTTCTCGGTGAAGACCGTCGACTACCACGACACCAGACTGATGGTGGCGGCGACGTCTGTGCGTCAGGCATACGCCGTGGCATACAAGGAAATCTGGATCGACCCCGAGCTCAACTACCCGGTCGGCATCGTCTCGATCTACCGCAGAAGCACCGCTCAGTCCCGGATTCCCCCGATTGGAGTACATCTGATTCATCCGCTTCGACCTCCATTTGGCGGACATACATTGCCCGCTCGCGGCGCCACAGTTGTCTCACGGCCTGAAAACATCAGCCCGACACACGAAAACCCAACTCTCACAGGAGGACAAAATTAACACCACCATCGCCGGTCGCATCACCCGCTACATCGCCCTGCCCGTCGTCTCCGCCGGCATCATCGCCGGTGCAGCCATCGGGCTGGCCAGCGTGGCCAATGCCAGCGACGTGCGGCCCCCGGACATTGTGGCCATTCCGCAGACCACGGCGGATCCTGCCGCCAACGCCTACCCCGGCGGCTGGTGGGATCGGCATCACCCGTCGCTGCTGAATCCGTCCACCGCGGCCGATATTGTCGCGCCGTTCAAGTAACGCCGATCCACCGCACCGAGGCACTCCCCGAACCCACGTCCGGGGAGTGCCTCCGCATCTCGAGCACCAACCTTGCAGGTCTTGTTCCCCCGATCGCGGGATACGCAACTCAACCGATTCAACGGCCCCACCGTGTCGGCCGGGATCCTCGGCGGTGCCGCGCTCGGCCTGGCCGGTATGGCCAATGCCCGCACCTACCCCAGCACCATCCGCCACCGCGCCCGGGCATCGTGGCCACGCCGAACACCAAGGCGCAGCCGCTCGTGGACATCAGCGCCAGCGGGCGCGCACAACGGTTGCAGGCGCGGCGATCTTCACACGACGGCCTGGTTAGACACGCTGCCCGCTGACGATCAAGCCACCCACAGCTTGGCGATGCGCTGGCCGCAACGGTATGGAGGTGGTGATTTCAGTTCCGGGAGATGTCGAGCGCACGTCGAACTGCCCCCCGGACGCCAGTACCTTGGTGCGAATCGATGCCATTCCGATGTGACCTTGTTCAGCCTTCCGCGCGATAGTCGCCTCTGAGATGCCCACCCCGTCGTCGGCAATTCGCAATGAGGCCAGCCCTTCGCGGATCTTCCAACTCAATCCAAATGTGGTGAGCCTGTGCATGTTTGATGACGTTCGTCAATGCCTCACGCGCCGCGCTGTACAGCACGTAATCCACCTCGGTACGCAGGCCATCAGGCCATGTACGTGCGTCGAGATCGACCGCGAGCTCTGTACGGGTAGTGAGACTATCGGTGAGGGCTGAAGATCGCCGATTTCAATCCCAGCCGCGTGAGCACGTCCGGATGCAGTTCGCGGACCACATCGCGCAGCAGGCTCGAGCACTCGACGAGCGCCGATTCCACCCGGTCAGCGGCAGCCTTTAAGCCGTCCCGCACGTCGTCCATGTCTTGGCGCGCGACCAATACATACTGAAGGGCACCGTCGTGCAGACGTTCGGAAATTGCCTGCCGCTCACGCTTTTCGAGTCCCAGCAGCTCCTCCAACAACTGGGTTCGTTGCCGCGCCAAGTCGGCGATCGTTTTTACTTTGGACCGCTGGATGAGCGATAAGGCGACCGAGCCGCCGGCGAGTGCTGACAACACGGTCGAGCTCAGCAGAATTGACGCCCACGGCTCCTGATTGGACGATCTGGTGATCCAGCACGTGGCCATGAATGCGGATACGGTCGGAACTGCCACGGTCCCGCTGATGATGGGATCCAACTGCGCCGCCGCGATCAACGGGATCAGGAAGAATCCATTCCTCATCACATTTGATGTCCAGTCCTCCGGCGAGGTGATGCCGGTGAGAACGGACAGGACGGATACCACCGCGACGTCGGCGGCCAGCACTAGCAGTGTCGCCGGCGTTCTGGTGGGTAGCACTGCGCGCGCCGCAGACCGCAGCGCCCACGCGCTCCAGCATCCGATCACGACCACGTAGACCGCCAAGACAGCCACGCAGAACCATAGGTAGCGGTTCGGTGGCTCACACAAAAGGGTGACGACGACGAAAACGGTCAATACCGCGCGCAACGCAAACTGCAGCAGAGTGCCCAATAACAAAGTCCGCTGGGAGTCCGGCGGAACTTGTTGTACTCGCAAGTCGGCCGGATGCTGACGATATCCCGGCATGGGCGGCTCCTGTCCCGTCGCGATGGCGAAAGCATAACGCTGGGAACTCGCTTGCAGCGCGCGGTACGCAGGTCATGGATCTCATCGCAGATGACGCGTGACGTACCTAGGTGGCGCATGACACCGACGAACCGTTCCGTCAGATCCTGGGGGTGATCGGTTCGAACTGACGCACGCTGGTGACGTGCTCGGTCGTGCGCTGGGCTGGGCTTGGCGAACCGACGCGGACAAGATCTTCATGCGAGCAGTCACCGACTACGCAGGATCTCTGGGCACCGTGATTTGGACGACCCGTGGCCTTTCGTGACGTACGAGCTGGATTGGCCCAGAGCCTTGGCGGCGGAGCCCTGGAGCGCAGCGAGATCGTCGCGGCACTCAGCTATGCTGAAAGCATTGGACCAGTGGGCTGTCCCACCCGCTGAGGGCGCCGGCACGGAACCCGTATAACGTCACAGTGCCGAAAAGGGTGCGTGCAGAATGCAATCAGTGCTCGCACAAATTCGTTCTCGCAGAATACGATTGCTGTGTATCGGCCCGCCACGCGGAGCGAACCGGCATGCAGCAGACACCCTCTTACGGTCCGGACTATGCGTAGCGGGTTGTGGCTGCTGGCCATCGGATTGGCTCTGACGACGTCCTGTAGCAAACCATCTCCTGAGGTGAACCCGCTAGATCAAATCGAGGCGACTGCGTGAGAAGCAGAGTTGCGGCAGGCAATCGGCCCTGGCGCTGTCGTCGAACATTGGAAAAGGGCGGCGGCCGGAGGCGACGCGGAGCGGATAATACGTCACAGTGACGCAATGACGTAGAGGAGCGGAAACTTACTGGCGATGGGCTCGAGCGGTCATCGTTGCATCAGTTGCGACAGCGTTCATGAATGCCCCCGGTCCAGCGCCGTGGGGCTGCCCTTCGCCACCGTCGCGGCGGTGGACACCATACAAACGGTCACAGTCAGCAGGCGCATTCAATTCGCAATCGCACGATTCATCGAGGACTTCACGTACGGCCAGTGCCGACGGAGCGGTAGCAAGCATTCGGGAGCACGGCTACGTCATCATCGATGAGCTCGTCGCACCGGCGACCATGGCCCTCTCGAAGCCGAACTCGACCCGCATCTTGAAAAGTCGCCCTACGGGACCATTCCGGGTTCGACGGATCCCGAACCCGGCGTACCGGTTCGCTGCTAGCACGGTCATCGGCGGTCGGTGAGCTGGTGGTCAACGCCCTCGTTCTCGGCGTCGTCGAGAAGTTCCCTTCTCACGCCCAGTTGGTGCAGCTATCGCTGACCGAAGACATCGCGCTGTCACCCGGTGCTCAGGCGCAGTTCATCCACCGCGACGAGTTGCTGTTCGACGCATATCCGTTCGACTACAGCTGCGAGGTCTACTGCAACACGCTTTGGGCGATGACCGATTGCACCGAAGAAATGGGCGCCACGCGCATCCTGCCGGGGAGCCATGCGCTGGGATCCGACGTTCAATTCGAACTCACCGACACCGTGCGGCAGAGATGCCCCCCAATCCAACCGGCTTGACTTTCACGCCCTCCCCTCCAACCTGTCGCGCAGACTCTTCGGCCGTATATCGGTCCAGTTCTGTTCGATGTAGTCCAGACACGCGGCGCGGTCCGCTTCGCCGTAAACCACCCGCCAGCCGGCTGGAACATCGGCAAAGACTGGCCACAGGCTGTGTTGCTCCTCGTCGTTGACCAAGACGAGAAAGCTGCCATTATCGTCGTCAAACGGATTGATGCTCACCGGTTCTCCAAGCCATCTAGTCGAAGTGGAAACGATGCAAACCATACTGGGGGCAACAAGGTCGGGCCGGGTTTCGGCAGAGTTTTCGACGTGACTATTGAGGCAGTTCGGCAACGGGTGCAAGGCGCAGACTGTGGCGCGGGCGGCCGTGCCATGACAGCAGCGATGGTTCGGCGTTGTGGCCTTTCACTACCGGCAGGCATGGGCCTCGCGAGAATGATCGAGTTTTCAGGGCTCGGGCGCCGCGAGCAAACACCGCTTCGCTGTCAGAACGTGTATCAGCAAAGCTGGGCGGGTACGAACTGCGCCTGGAGATGGTCCATCGCCTCAAGCGAAACGACGGTACGGTCCGGCGCCGAGTGGCATGACGGCCGGGTCCGGCGGTGCCGCCACGATGTCCTTGCCGTAGAACCGCGTCGGGTTGTCAGGTTTTGTTTCGCTCAGCGGACTCGGAGACGAGACCGACGCAGCTAACGGTCATAACTGGGGTAAGGCGAATGCGAAAATCAACGTTCCACTCAGCCGGGACCTGCGGCTCCTCGGCGAAGGCGTCGATCAGCCTCTGCGGCGGGTGGGCGATCCACCAAAAGTAGGCGATCAATGAGTGGCCCGCGAGAAGGACGTTTAGTGCGCCCGAGTCCCCAGCACCGGCAACGCGTGCTCGATCGCTTCCGCGAGCGAAATTTCGGCAGCGGGGCCGGTCCGCCTGATCTCGACAACCCATCGAGATCCACCTCGTGCTCGAGGTGCAGGTGAAGGTCGGCGAGCAGGTCACAGATGGGAGGGTCGTCGGCCAGACCATTGGCTAACGTCTCCACGACCTGCGATGGCGACATCGGGCCGGGCTCGCGGAACGCCGCGCACACCGTGTTCGACCCCGCGTCCAACCTTCGGCTGCGAGACGCTGGGGCACCTCCCTCGTGGGAGCTGAAATAGCGGCGCACGGCGGAATCGTGGACCCCGGCGCGGTCGGTGACCCCAGTCAACGTCACTGACCGACACCTGTCCTCAAGGCTAGCGAGCGCGCGGCTTCCACGAGAGCCGCAGCAAATTGGCTTCTTTTCCCTCCGTGCGGGCGCGCTGGAAGGTAAGTTGCGCCCAAGCGGTGAACAGACGGAGGGGGTTTCGATTTTCTGGGTTCTCAGGAGGCTGTGGATTCCGCTGGTCGTACTGGTGGTGGTCGGTGCTGGCGGATTCGCTGTGTCGCGGCTGCACGGCATCTTCGGCTCTGAGAAACGCCCTTCGTATGTCGACAGCAATGCTCAGGGAGAGCCGGCCGCCTTCAACCCCAAGCAACTGACGTACGAGGTCTTCGGACCACCGGGGACCGTGGCCGATATCAGCTATTTCGACGTCAATGCCGAGCCGCAGCATGTCACGGGAGCAAACCTGCCGTGGTCGTTGCAGTTCGCGCTCACCGAGGCGTCGGCGTGGGAAGTGTCTTGGCGCAGGGCGATAGTGACAGCATCGGCTGCCGCATCGTGGTGGACGATGAGGTCAAAGCCGAGACGGATATCGAACCAAGTGAACGCCTTTACCTCCTGCACGCTGAAGGCCGCATGAGCAACACGTGGAAAGACACACCACGCCACCATTCGTAGCGCGGACGATCCATCGATTTTCGGTGCTCATCATCCTGGCGTGGCTGGCGATCACCGTCATTATGACTATCGGCGTACCGCCCCTGGAACAGGTGGCGAAAGAACATTCGGTATCCGCTGGATCCCACAGACGCGCCGTCGTTCAAGGCGATGAAGCGCATGGGTGAGGTCTTCAACGAATCGAATTCCGACAGTGTGGCGATGATCGTCTTGGAGGGTCAGCAACGCCTCGGCGACGATGTTCACCAGTACTACGACGGTTTGATTCGTCAGCTGAAAGACGATCCGCGCATGTGCAGCAGATCCAGGATTTCTGGGGGGATCCACTCACGGCGGCCGCCGCGCAGAGCGCCGATGGTAAGGCCGTGTTTGTTCAATTGGACCTCACCGGCAATCTGGGCGAAACCTCGGCAAACGAATCGGCCGAAGCCGTCAAAGACATCGTGGATCGGACACCGCCGCCGCCGGGGGTCAAGGCATATGTCACCGGCACCGCGCCGCTCGCTGCGGATCTTGGGGAAAGTGGCAACAGTAACGTCGCCAAAGTCACTGGACTGAGCATGGCAGTGATCTTCATCATGTTGCTGCTCTTCTTCCGTTCAATTATCACCGTAATTCTTTTATTGCTGATGGTCGGCATGGAATTGCAAGTGGCGCGAGGAATCGTCGCGTTTCTCGGCCATAACGAGGTCATCGGTCTTACTGCCTACGCCGTCAGTCTTCTGGTATCTCTCGGGATCGCTGCTGGAACGGACTACGGGATATTCTTCTTCGGTCGGTATCAAGAGGCACGTCAGGCCGGCGAGGATCGGGCAACGGCTTACTACACCACGTATCACGGGGTGGCGAAGGTTGTCTTGGCGTCCGGCTTGACTATCGCCGGAGCCCTCTTCTGCCTCAGCTTCACTCGGCTGCCCTCTTTCCAAACCCTGGGCATCCCGTGCGCAGTGGGCATGGTCGTCGCGGTCGCGGTGGCCCTCACGCTGGTTCCGGCGACGATTGCCGTAGGCAGCCGCTTTGGGCTGTTCGAGCCCAAGCGCAGTGTCAGAGGTCGGCGGTGGAGACGGATAGGCACGGCGGTCGTCCGGTGGCCCGCGCCCATTCTCCTCGCGACATTGGCAGTCGCGCTTATCGGGCTGTTGGCGCTGCCGGGATACAAAGCCAGCTACAACGACGCGGAGTATATCCCCAAAGATATTCCCGCCAATCAGGGGTTGGCAGCCGCGGAGCGGCATTTTCCCCAGTCCCGGATGGCGTCGCCCGACATCCTATTGGTCGAGACCGATCATGATATGCGCAATCCAGCAGACTTTCTGATATTGAAGAAACTAGCCAAGGCCGTCTTCGCCGTTCCAGGCATTTCCAGTGTGCAGGCCCTGACTCGGCCCGAGGGAACCCCGATCGCGCACACTTCGATACCGTATCTGATCAGCATGCAAGGCGCTGGCCAGCTAGTAGTTCTGCCGTTTCATGAAAGAGCGCATGGACGACATGCTCAAGCAGGCCGACGAGATGTCGACAACGATCAGCCTGATGCAGCGCATGTACGAATTGATGCAGGAGCTCGTCGACACGACTCATCAAATGGCCCTCCAAACGCACGACATGGAGGCGACTACTCATCGCATGGTCGGCGAAACGCATGACATGCTGGCGATCACCGATGAGTTGAGGGATCACATTGCGGATTTCGACGATTTCTGGCGGCCGGTCCGGAATTACTTCTACTGGGAGCCGCACTGCTTACGACATTCCGATCTGCTGGTCGCTGAGATCCATATTCGACGGGTTGGACGGTGTCGACCGGATTAGCGATAAGTTCCATGATGTCGTAAACAACCTGGATCAGGTCGACGTGCAGCTGCAGGATCTCACCGAAGACTCGATCAACTCGATGCGCTCATGCCGCAGCTGGTCAACCAGTTCCCGGCAATGATCGCGACCATGCAGAGCATGCGGACCATGATGCTGACCATGCACAGCACCATGTCGGGCATCTTCGGCCAGATGGACGAAATGACCGAGAACGCCACAGCCATGGGGAAAGAGTTCGACGCCGCCAAGAATGACGATTCTTTCTACCTGCCGCCGGAGATTTTCCAGAACCCGGACTTCAAGCGCATCATGAAAGTGTTCCTGTCGCCGGACGGGAAGGCCGTCCGTATGCTGATTTCGCAGAGGGGCGATCTGATATCGCCCGAGGGCATCGCGCGGGTTGACGCCATAAAGACCGCTGCCGAAGAGGCGCTCAAGGGAACTCCGCTAGAAGACGCCAAGATCCAACTTGCCGGCAGCACAGCGATGGTGAAAGACGTGATCGACGGTCCAACATACGATCTCTTGATCGCGGGAGTCTCTGCGCTCTGCCTTATTTTCATCATCATGCTGATCATGACGCGAAGCCTTATTGCCGCCCTGGTTATCGTGGGTACGGTGGTGCTTTCGCTGGGCGCATCCTTCGGGCTGTCCGTGCTCGTCTGGCAGTATCTCTCGGCCTGCAAATACACTGGGTAGTGATGGTGATGTCTGTGATCGTCCTTTTGGCGGTCGGGTCTGACTACAATTTGCTGCTGGTATCACGGATGAAAGAGGAAATAGGCGCCGGTCATAAACACGGGCATCATCCGTGCAATGGGCGGTACCGGCAAGGTCGTGACGGCTGCGGGCCTGGTATTCGCTTTCACCATGGGGTCCATGGTGGTCAGCGACCTGCGCGTCATCGGTCAGGTCGGGAACCACCATCGGCCTCGGTCTGCTGTTCGACACGTTGGTCGTGCGTGCGTTCATGACGCCTCGATCGCCGCGCTGCTGGGACGCTGGTTCTGGTGGCCGCAACAAGTGCGCCCCCGCCCTGCCAGTGCATTACTTCGGCCGGTAGGGCCCCGTCCGCTGGTACGTTCCTTGTTGCTGAGGGACTAGCGAAGGCCGCATGAGCACTGAACGCCGCCAGCCGCCCTTCATAGCGCGGACAATACGAAGGTTTTCGCCGTTTATCATCCTGGCTTGGCTGGCGCTGATTCTGATTGTGACTCTGGCATCCGTCGGCGGGGACTGGGCAGCGGCAATTCCATCGCTGGAGCGGGTCGGGCAAGAGCATTCCGTATCACTGATGCCCAAGGATGCGCCGTCGGTGCAGGCCATGACGCGCATGGGCAAGGACTTCAAAGAATCCGATTCGGATAGTTTCGCGATGATCGTGCTGGAGGGACAGCAGCCGCTCGGGGACGATGCTCACCAATACTATGCCGGATTGGTTCGTGAGTTGAGAAACGATCCGAAGCATGTGGAGCATGTGCAGGATTTGTGGGGGGATCGACTCACGGCGTCGAGCGTGCAAAGCCCCGATGGCAAGGCTGCGTATGTGCAATTGAATCTGGCCGGCAACCAAGGCACGACCTTGGGGGACGAATCAGTGGCCGCGGTCCGGAATATCGTGAACCGGACGCCGCCGCCTCCCGGGGTCAATGTCTATGTCACCGGTCCGGCACCGCTCGCTTCGGATATGCAACACAGTGGGAACAAATCCATTCTGAAGATCACCGTGGTAACCGTCGTGATCATCTTCACGATGCTGCTCCTTGTCTACCGTTCGATCGTCACCGTGATTCTGCTGTTGGTCATGGTTGGCGTCGAATTAGCGGCGGCCCGGGGAATCGTCGCGTTTCTCGGCCATAACGATGTTCTTGTACTCTCGACGTTTGCCATTAATATGCTGGTTTTCCTCAGCATCGCCGCCGGAACCGATTACGGGATATTCTTCTTCGGTCGGTATCAAGAGGCGCGTCAGGCAGGCGAGGACCCGGAAACGGCCTACTACACCACCTATCGCGGGGTCGCTCCCGTTGTCTTGGCGTCCGGTCTGACGATCGCCGGGGCGATCTTCTGCCTGAGCTTTACCCGGCTGCCCTACTTCCAGACCATGGGCATCCCGTGCGCAGTCGGCATGCTCGCTGCTGTCGCGGTCGCGGTGACGCTGGTTCCGGCAGGGATCTGTCGTCGGCAAGCCGATTCGGGCTATTCGAACCCAAGCGCAAAATCCGGGTTCGTCGATGGCGCGGGATCGGCACGGCGATTGTCCGCTGGCCCGCGCCCATCCTGGCTGCCTCTTGCGCGATCGCGCTGATCGGTCTACTGACGCTGCCGGGCTATGAAACAAGCTACAACGACCGACTCTATATACCCGAAGACATTCCAGCCAATTTGGGATATGCGGCCGCTGAACGTCATTTCTCCCAGTCGCGAATGATGCCGGATATTCTGATGATCGAGGCCGATCATGATATGCGCAATCCGGCAGATTTTCTGGTGCTGAACAAAGTAGCCAAGGCAGTTTTCCGGGTTCGAGGAATTTCTCGGGTGCAGGGCATAACTCGGCCCGAGGGAACACCGATCGACCATACTTCGATACCGTTTCTGCTCAGCTTGCAAAGCGCCAGCCAGGTACAAACTATGGAGTTTCAAAAAGACCGCATGAACGACATGCTCAAGCAGGCCGACGATATGGCGACAATGATCAACGTGATGCAGCGCACGTACGACGTGATGCAACAGCATGAGGGACACGACTCATCGCATGGTCGGCGAACACACGACCTGCAGTGACACTCATCGCAGGGCGAAACGCGTGACATCGGACAAGAATTGAGGGATCACATTGCCGATTTCGACGATTTCTGGCGGCCGATCCGTAATTACTTCTACTGGGAGCCGCACTGCTTCGATATTCCCATCTGCTGGTCGCTCAGATCCATATTTGATTCGACTCGACGGTGTCGACCGGATTAGCGATAAGTTCGATGATGTCGTAAACAACCTCGATCAGATCGACGTGCAGCTTCAGATCTCAAAGAACATGGATCAATTGGATGTGATCATGCCGCAGCTGCTCGACCAGTTCCCGCAGATGATCGCGGCCATGCAGAGCATGCGGACCATGATGCTGACCATGCACAGCACCATGTCCGGCATCTTCGGCCAGATGGACGAAATGACCGCGACTGCCACCGCCATGGGCCAGGCTTTCGACGCCGCCAAGAACGACGATTCCTTCTACCTGCCGCCGGAGGTTTTCGAGAACCCGGACTTCCAGCGCGCGATGAAGTCCTTCCTGTCTCCGGATGGGAAAGCGGCTCGATTCATCATTTCGCATAGCGGCGATCCCGCGACGCCCGAGGGCATAGCGCGTATCGATCAGATGAAGACGGCGGCCGAGGAGGCGCTCAAGGGGACGCCTCTGGCGAACGCCAAGATCTATCATGGCTGGCACCGCGTCGACCGCGAAGGACTGGGCAGACGGCTCCAAATACGATCTCCTGATCGCGGGAATTGCTGCGCTCTGCCTTATTTTCATCATCATGCTCATCATCACGCGAAGTTTTATCGCCGCCTTGGTCATCGTGGGTACGGTGGCACTTTCCTTGGGCGCATCGTTCGGGCTGTCGGTGCTGGTCTGGCAGTATGTTCTGGGCATCAAATTGCACTGGATGGTACTTGCGATGTCTGTCATCATCCTTTTGGCGGTGGGGTCTGACTACAATTTGCTGCTGGTGTCACGGATGAAAGAGGAAATAGGCGCAGGTATAAACACGGGCATCATCCGAGCAATGGGCGGTACCGGCAAGGTCGTCACGACGGCAGGGCTGGTGTTCGCCTTCACCATGGCCTCGATGGTGGTCAGCGATTTGCGGATTATCGGTCAGATCGGTACCACCATCGGCCTCGGCCTGTTGTTCGACACCTTGATCGTGCGCTCGTTCATGACACCGTCCATCGCCGCGCTGCTCGGACGTTGGTTCTGGTGGCCGCAGACGAGTGCGCCCCCGCCCCGCCAGTGCCCTACTTCAGCCGGTAGGGCCCCGTCCGCTGGTACGGTCTTTGCTGCTAAGGGAGGAGCGGCCGCGACGACGACGCAGCGCTATGAGCAGCGCGACGCGCCTCACACAAAATCCAGGGCTTACATGCTGTCACCGATGATATAACCGCAAATACCCATGGCATCCCGTGCTTTCACACCGTTAACGGTTTCAATGTCTTCATTTCCCTGGCACTTCCTCGGTTCTTTTCCGAAGCGAACCCTATTCGGTCAGCTTCGGAAAAGTGGAGGCACGTACGAGGTGCGCCCAAGCGTAGCGCGAGAATTTCTTCACCACAACGCCGCACTTAAGCCCTCAATGAATATTTGAGTTGTTGGCCATACAGGCTGACCGATTCGGCAGTCAACATGTCTTCATGTCTGCAGTCGATCGAGTACTCTGTAATGTGGCCAGCAACATAAGGCCGCCAACTTTCCAGAGCAGACGAACTCGGAATCCTCTCATCCGGCAAAGCAGAAAATATGATTGTATCGCCATCAAAAACGCCGGGTTCATGAGCTCGATGCAGCGCCATGCTACTACTAAGATTTTGAACAACCGAATCCAGAAGCTGCTTGTATCGAGGTAATTCAACGGCTCCTTGTTCGCGGACTAGTTCTTCTACCTGCTGGTAGGTAAGCGGACCATCCTGTTCTGGAATATCTATACGATAGAATCTGAAGACTTCTTTCAAGACTTCTTCCAGTATGAGCTTCTCGTCTAAAGCCTGGGTGACGCTGTCGATAGTGGGTCGAGCGTCGAGAAGGATTAGGCATGCGATTGCGCATCCGCGTCGTTGGAGCTCGATGGCGAGTTCATGCGCGACGACGCCTCCAAAAGACCAGCCGAGAAGGTTATAGGGGCCGGTAGGATAAACTCCCTGGATTCTGTCGGCATAGTCTTTCGCCATATCGCGAATTGACCGAGGTTCAGCTTCTTCGCCCTGCAGAACTCGTTGAATTCCAATGATCGGGCAGTCCAAGTAATTACCAAGAGCCTGATACGGCCAACTCACCCCGGCCGCGGGATGAATGCAGAACAGCGGAACGCCGGTGCCCTCCTTGAGGACCTCAACAGGGACTACTTCGACCTCGCTGGCATGTCTGCCCAACTGCTGGCTCAAGCTTCTAACGGACGGTGCGTGAAACATGGTGCGGACCGCGAGGTGGGCGTCCAGGCTGGTGTTGATCGCGGCGATCGCCCGCATCGCCGACAACGAATCCCCACCCAACTCGAAGAACGAATCGTCGACCCCGACCCGCTCCACCCCCAACACCTCGGGCATAGATGCCGGCCAGCACCTCCTCCACCGCGGTGCCCGGGGCCCGATACCGATCACCATCGCGATACTCCGGTGCCGGCAACGCCCGAAGGTCGAGCTTGCCGTTGACCGTCAACGGCAACGCCTCGATCGCCACCACCGCCGCCGGCACCATATAGGTCGGCAACCGCTGAGCCAGTTGCCCACGTAGCTCGACCGGATCAGCAGCCCCGGTCACATACCCCACCAGCCGCCGATCCCCGGGGCGGTCCTCACGGGCGATCACCACCGCCTGCCCCACCCCCTCCAACCCGGCCAACACCGCCCGCACCTCACCCAACTCGATGCGATACCCGCGGATCTTGACCTGCTCATCGGCACGCCCCACATACCGCAACTGCCCATCAGCACCCCAACACACCAAATCCCCGGTCCGATACATCCGCGCCCCCGACCCCCCGAACGGACACGCCACGAACCGCGACCCGGTCAACCCCGCCCGACCCAGATACCCCACCCCCACCCCACGGCCGGCCACATACAACTCCCCCACCACCCCCACCGGCACCGGACGCAACCACCCATCCAGCACGAACAACGCCGCCGAGGACACCGGCGCACCCGATCGGCGCCCCCGACCCCGGAGTCCACGCCGCACCCCACCCCGCGGTCAACGGCGCACTCATCGACGCATACACCGTGGCCTCGGTCGGGCCGTAGGCGTTGATCACCACCCGCCCCGGCGCCCACCGATCCACCACCTCGGCCGGGCAGGGCTCACCACCGAGCAGCAACGCCGCCGACTCCAACCCCTGCGGGGAGAGCGCCGCCACCGCCGACGGGGTCTGGGTGAGCACGTTGACCTGCTCGCTGACCAGCACGGCGTGGAAGTCCTCCGGGGAACCGGCCACCGCCTCGGGCACCACCACCAGCCGCCCACCACCGAGCAGCGCAGCCCAGATCTCCCACACCGAGAAGTCGAAGGCATACGAATGACACTGCGTCCACACCTGCGCCGCCGGCAGGTCAGCGGGCATGGACTCCGCCACGTGGGTCAGGTTGTGGTGGCTGATGGCCACCCCCTTCGGGATGCCGGTGGTGCCCGAGGTGTAGATCAGATAGGCAAGATCCTCGGGGGCCGGGGCCGGCAAGTGCCGTGCCGGGGTGGGTGTCGATGGCGGGGTCGTCGACCTCGACGACCACCACGTCATGGCCCTCCAGCCGCGACCGCAGCCCGGCGGTGGTGATCGCCACCCGCGGCGCGGCATCAGCGAGCATGAACCCGATCCGCGCCGCCGGCAGCCCCGGGTCGATCGGCAGATACGCCGCCCCGGCCTTGAGCACCGCCAGCATCGCCACGACCGCCTCGGCGCAACGCTCCAACACCAGCGCCACACACTGCCCCGCACCCACCCCCTGCCCCACCAGCAGATGCGCCAACCGGTTCGACGCCTCCTCAACCTCGCGGTACGTCCACGACAGCTCCCCGCACACTCACCGCCACCGCCTCCGGGGTGCGGGCCACCTGGGCGGCGAACACCACCGGAACCGACACCGGCGCGGGGGCCGGCGCGGTCAACACCGCCCGGTTACCGATCTCATCGAGCCGGGCGTGCTCAGCGGCATCGAGCAGATCCACCGACGACAGCCGCCGGGCCGGGTCGGCGGTGATGGCCACCAACACCCGCTCCAACCGCTCGATCAGCGTCTCGATGCTGGCCGCGTCGAACACGTCGGTGCGGAACTCCACCGCCCCGCCGATCCCGGCCGGCTCACCGGCCGCCGTGAAGCGTTCACCCAAGGAGAAGGACAGATCCACCGGGCGGTGTGGGTGTCGGCCGCCAACGGGGTGACCCGCAGATCACCCAACCCCAACCCGGCCGCGGGATCCTTGTCCTGCCCGGGCAGGTTCTGCCAGGCCAACATCACCTGCACCAGCGGATGATGAGCCAGGCTCCGGGTCGGGTTGAGCCGCTCCACCAACACCTCGAAGGGCACGTCTTGATGCTCATAGGCGGCCAGGGTGCGCCGGCGCACCTGAGCCAGCACCTCGGCGAGGCTGGGATCCCCGCCCACCTCGACCCGCAACACCAAGGTGTTGACGAAGAACCCCACCAACTCCTCGAGGGCCGGATCACGACGCCCCGCGATCGGGAACCCCACCGCCACCTCCGTGCTGGCGCTGAGCTTGGCCAACAGCACCGCCAACGCGGCCTGCACCACCATGAAACTGGTCGCCTGATGCTCGGCGGCCACCCCCCGCACCCGCTGCTGCAACTCCGCGGGCCACTGCACCGCCACCGCGGCCCCGCGCTGATCGGCCACCGCCGGATGCGGCCGATCCGTGGGCAGCACCAACCGCTCGGGCATCCCGGCCAACGCCTGCTCCCAATAGCCCAGCTGCGCGGCGATCGGGCTGTGACTGTCGGCCAACTCCCCCAACTGCGCCCGCTGCCACAACGTGTAATCGGCATACTGCACCGCCAACGGCGCCCACCCCGGCGCCCGCCCCGCACACCGGCTGGCATAAGCCACCCCCAGATCACCCACCAACGGGGTCAGCGACCAGCCATCAGCAGCGATATGGTGCACCACCGCCACCAACACGTGCTCCTCATCGCCGACGCGGAAAAGCCGCGCCCGCAACGGAATCTCGGCAGCTCAGATCGAACGGGCGACGCGCCGTTTCCTCGATGGCCTCCTCCAGCCGCTGCGCCGACCAGCCGCCGGCATCAACGACCTGCCCAGCCGAAGTCGGCCCGCTCGACCGGCACCACCACCTGCCGCGGTATCCCGCCGGGGGCCACGAACACCGTGCGCAGACTCTCGTGACGGCCCACCACATCAGCCAGCGCCGCCCCCAACGCCTCGCCATCCAACCCACCACTTAGCCGCAACGCCACCGCCATGTTGTAAACCGGTGAGGGCCCCTGCAACTGCTCCATGAAACCACAACCGGGACTGGGCAAACGACAACGGCACCACCGCAGGCCGCTCCACGGCCACCACCGGCTCCCACCCACCCGCTGCCTCGCTCAGGCGCGGCGCCAACTGGGCCACCGTGGGCGCCTCGAACAACACCCGCACCCCAAGATCGGCATCCAGGCCGGCATTGACCGCAGCGACCAGACGCATCGCCGACAACGAATCCCCACCCAACTCGAAGAACGAATCATCGACCCCGACCCGCTCCACCCCCAACACCCGGGCATAGATGCCGGCCAGCACCTCCTCCACCACGGTGCCCGGGGCCCGATACCGATCACCATCGCGATACTCCGGTGCCGGCAACGCCCGAAGGTCGAGCTTGCCGTTGACCGTCAACGGCAACGCCTCCAGCGCCACCACCGCCGCCGGCACCATATAGGTCGGCAACCGCTGAGCCAGTTGCCCACGTAGCTCGACCGGATCAGCAGCCCCGGTCACATACCCCACCAGCCGCCGATCCCCGGGGCGGTCCTCACGGGCGATCACCACCGCCTGCCCCACCCCCTCCAACCCAGCCAACACCGCCCGCACCTCACCCAACTCGATGCGATACCCCCGGATCTTGACCTGCTCATCAGCACGCCCCACATACCGCAACTGCCCATCAGCACCCCAACACACCAAATCCCCGGTCCGATACATCCGCGCCCCCGACCCCCCGAACGGACACGCCACGAACCGCGACCCGGTCAACCCCGCCCGACCCAGATACCCCACCCCCACCCCACGACCGGCCACATACAACTCCCCCACCACCCCCACCGGCACCGGACGCAACCACCCATCCAGCACGAACAACGCCGACGCCACGGCACACCGATCGGGCCGATCGGCAGCGCACCCAACCCCGCCGCCAACGGCGCACTCAACGACGCCTACACCGTCGTCTCGGTCGGGCCGTAGGCGTTGATCACCACCCGCCCCGGCGCCCACCGATCCACCACCTCGGCCGGGCAGGGCTCACCACCGAGCAGCAACGCCGCCGACTCCAACCCCTGCGGGGAGAGCGCCGCCACCGCCGACGGAGTCTGACTCAAGCACGTTGACCTGCTCGCTGACCAGCAAGGCGTGGAAGTCCTCCGGTGAACCGGCCACCGCCTCGGGCACCACCACCAGCCGCCCACCATGCAGCAGCGCACCCCAGATCTCCCACACCGAGAAGTCGAAGCATAGGAATGACACTGCGTCCACACCTGCCCCGGCGCCAGGCCAAGCCGGCATCCAGGGACTCGCCAGCAGCTGGGTCAGGTTGTGGTGGCTGATGGCCACCCCCTTCGGGATGCCGGTGGTGCCCGAGGTGTAGATCAGATAGGCAAGATCCTCGGGGGCCGGGGCCGGCAAGCCCGTGCCGGGTTGGGTGTCGATGGCGGGGTCGTCGACCTCGACGACCACCACGTCATGGCCCTCCAGCCGCGACCGCAGCCCGGCGGTGGTGATCGCCACCCGCGGCGCGGCATCAGCGAGCATGAACCCGATCCGCGCCGCCGGCAGCCCCGGGTCGATCGGCAGATACGCCGCCCCGGTCTTGAGCACCGCCAGCATCGCCACGACCGCCTCGGCGCAACGCTCCAACACCAGCGCCACACACTGCCCCGCACCCACCCCCTGCCCAACCAGCAGATGCGCCAACCGGTTCGACGCCTCCTCAACCTCGCGGTAAGTCCACGACAGCTCCCCGCACACTCACCGCCACCGCCTCCGGGGTGCGGGCCACCTGGGCGGCGAACACCACCGGAACCGACACCGGCGCGGGGGCCGGTGCGGTCAACACCGCCCGGTTACCGATCTCATCGAGCCGGGCGTGCTCAGCGGCATCGAGCAGATCCACCGACGACAGCCGCCGGGCCGGGTCGGCGGTGATGGCCACCAACACCCGCTCCAACCGCTCGATCAGCGCCTCGATGCTGGCCGCGTCGAACACGTCGGTGCGGAACTCCACCGCCCCGCCGATCCCGGCCGGCTCACCGGCCGCCGTGAAGCGTTCACCCAAGGAGAAGGACAGATCCATCCGGGCGGTGTGGGTGTCGGCCGCCAGCGGGGTGACCCGCAGATCACCCAACCCCAACCCGGCCGCGGGATCCTTGTCCTGCCCGGGCAGGTTCTGCCAGGCCAACATCACCTGCACCAGCGGATGATGAGCCAGGCGACCGGGTCGGGTTGAGCCGCTCCACCAACACCTCGAAGGGCACGTCTTGATGCTCATAGGCGGCCAGGGTGCGCCGGCGCACCTGAGCCAGCACCTCGGCGAGGCTGGGATCCCCGGCCACCTCGACCCGCAACACCAAGGTGTTGACGAAGAACCCCACCAACTCATCGAGGGCCGGATCACGACGCCCCGCGATCGGGAACCCCACCGCCACCTCCGTGCTGGCGCTGAGCTTGGCCAACAGCACCGCCAGCGCGGCCTGCACCACCATGAAACTGGTCGCCTGGTGCTCGGCGGCCACCCCCCGCACCCGCTGCTGCAACTCCGCGGGCCACTGCACCGCCACCGCGGCCCCGCGCTGATCGGCCACCGCCGGATGCGGCCGATCGGTGGGCAGCACCAACCGCTCGGGCATCCCGGCCAGCGCCTGCTCCCAATAGCCCAGCTGCGCGGCGATCGGGCTGTGACTGTCGGCCAACTCCCCCAACTGCGCCCGCTGCCACAACGTGTAATCGGCATACTGCACCGCCAACGGCGCCCACCCCGGCGCCCGCCCCGCACACCGGCTGGCATAAGCCACCCCCAGATCACCCACCAACGGGGTCAGCGACCAGCCATCAGCAGCGATATGGTGCACCACCGCCACCAACACGTGCTCCTCATCGCCGACGCGGAAAAGCCGCGCCCGCAACGGGATCTCGGCGGTCAGATCAAACGGGCGACGCGCCGTTTCCTCGATGGCCTCCTCCAGCCGCTGCGCCGACCAGCCCGCGGCATCAACGACCTCCCAGCCGAAGTCGGCCCGCTGCGACCGGCACCACCACCTGCCGCGGTATCCCGCCGGGGGCCGACGAACACCGTGCGCAGACTCTCATGACGGCCCACCACATCAGCCAGCGCCGCCCCCAACGCCTCGCCATCCAACCCACCACTTAGCCGCAACGCCACCGGCATGTTGTAAACCGGTGAGGGCCCCTGCAACTGCTCCATAAACCACAACCGGGACTGGGCAAACGACAACGGCACCACCGCAGGCCGCTCCACGGCCACCACCGGCTCCCAGCCCACCCGCTGCCTCGCTCAGGCGCGGCGCCAACTGGGCCACCGTGGGCGCCTCGAACAACACCCGCACCCCCAGATCGGCATCCAGGCTGGTGTTGACCGCAGCGACCAGCCGCATCGCCGACAACGAATCCCCACCCAACTCGAAGAACGAATCGTCGACCCCGACCCGCTCCACCCCCAACACCTGGGCATAGATGCCGGCCAGGACCTCCTCCACCGCGGTGGCCGGGGCGCGATACCGATCACCATCGCGATACTCCGGTGCCGGCAGGGCCCGAAGTGTCGAGCTTGCCGTTGACCGTCAACGGCAACGCCTCGAGCACCACCACCGCCGCCGGCACCATATAGGTCGGCAACCGCTCGAGCCAGTTGCCCACGTAGCTCGACCGGATCAGCAGTCCCGGTCGACATACCCCACCAGCCGCTTGATCGCCGGGGCGGTCCTCACGGGCGATCACCACCGCCTGCCCCACCCCCTCCAACCCGGCCAACACCGCCCGCACCTCACCCAACTCGATGCGATACCCGCGGATCTTGACCTGCTCATCAGCGCGCCCCACATACCGCAACTGCCCATCAGCACCCCAACACACCAAATCCCCGGTGCGATACATCCGCGCCCCCGGCCCCCCGAACGGACACGCCACGAACCGCGACCCGGTCAACCCCGCCCGCCGCCAGATACCCACACCCCACCCCACGGCCGGCCACATACAACTCCCCCACCACCCCCACCGGCACCGGACGCAACCACCCATCCAGCACGAACAACGCCGCCCCCGGCACCGGCGCACCGATCGGCGGCCGACCCCCGACCCCGCCACTCAACGGCGCACTCATCGACGCATACACCGTCGTCTCGGTCGGGCCGTAGGCGTTGATCATCACCCGCCCGGGCGCCCACCGATCCACCACCTCGGCCGGGCAGGGCTCACCGCCGATCACCAACGCCGCCGACTCCAACCCCTGCGGGCGAGAGCGCCGCCACCGCCGACGGGGTCTGGGTGAGCACGCTGACCTGCTCGCTGACCAGCAAGGCGTGGAAATCCTCCGGTGAACCGGCCACCGCCTCGGGCACCACCACCAGCCGCCCACCGTGCAGCAGCGCACCCCAGATCTCCCACACCGAGAAGTCGAAGGCATACGAATGACACTGCGACCACACCTGCGCCGGCGCCAAGCTCACGCCGGCTTCTAAGGAGTCCGAACAACTGGGTCACGTTGTGGTGGGTGATGGCCACCCCCTTCGGGATGCCGGTGGTGCCCGAGGTGTAGATGAGGTAGGCAAGATCGTCGGGGGCCGGCGCCGGCAATGCGCGTGCCGGGCTGGGTGTCGATGCGCGGGGTCGTCGACATCGACGACCACCACGTCATGGCCCGTCCAGCCGCGACCGCCAGCCCGGCGGTGGTGATCGCCACGAGCGGCGCGGCATCAGCGAGCATGAACCCGATCCGCGCCGCCGGCAGCGCCGGGTCGATCGGCAGATACGCCGCCCCGGTCTTGAGCACCGCCAGCATCGCCACGATCGCCTCGGCCGACCGCTCCAACAGCAGCGCCACACACTGTCCCGGGCCCACACCCTGCGCCGACCAGCAGATGCGCCAACCGATTCGCCGCCTCATCAAGCTCGCGGTAAGTCAATGAGCGGCCCTCGAAAGTCACCGCCACCGCCTCCGGGGTGCGGGCCACCTGCGCGGCGAACAACTCCGGAACCGACACCGGCGTGCTCGCCGGCTGCGGTCAACACCGCCCGGTTACCCCATCCATCCAGGCGGGCGTGCTCGTCGGCATCGAGCAGATCGATCGACGACAACGCCGCCCCGTGTCGGCGGTCACGATTGCTGCCCCGGGTCGGCGGTCATGGCCACCAACACCCGCTGCAATCGCTCGATCAGCGCCTCGATGCTGGCCGCGTCGAACACGTCGGTGCGGAACTCCACCGTCCCGCCGATCCCGGCCGGCTCACCGGCCGCACTCCAGCGCTCGGCCAACGAAAACACCAAATCCATGCGGGCGGTGTGGGTGTCGGCCGGCAACGGGGTGACCTGCAGATCACCCAACGCCAACCCGGCGGCGGGATCGCTGGTCCTGCCCGGGCAGGTTCTGCCAGGCCAACATCACCTGCACCAGCGGGTGATGGGCCAGGCTCCGGGTCGGGTTGAGCCGCTCCACCAGCACCTCGAAGGGCACGTCTTGATGCTCGTAGGCGGCCAGGCTGCGCTGGCGCACCTGAGCCAGCACCTCGGCGACGGTGGGATCCCCGGCCAGCTCGACCCGCAACACCAAGGTGTTGACGAAGAACCCCACCAACTCATCGAGCGCCGGATCACGACGCCCGGCGATCGGGAACCCCACCGCCACCTCCGTGCTGGCGCTGAGCTTGGCCAGCAGCACCGCCAACGCGGCCTGCACCACCATGAAACTGGTCGCGTTGTGCTCGCGCGGCCACCCCGCGCACCCGCTGCTGCAACTCCGCGGGCCAGTCCACCGCCACCGCTGGCGCCGCGGTGATCGGCCACCGGCGGATAGGGCCGATCGGTGGGCAGCACCAGCCGCTCGGGCATCCCGGCCAGCGCCTGCTCCCAATAGGCCAGCTGCGCGGCGATCGGGCTGTCGCTGTCGGCCAGCTCCCCCAGCTGCGCACGCTGCCACAGCGTGTAATCGACATACTGCACCGCCAACGGCGCCCAGCCCGGGGCCTGCCCCGCACACCGGCTGGCATAAGCCACCCCCAGATCACCGCACCAACGGGGTGATCGACCAGCCATCAGCGGCGATATGGTGCACCACCGCCACCAACACATGCTCGTCATCGCCGACGCGGAAAAGCCGCGCCCGCAACGGGATCTCGGCGGCCAGGTCGAACGGGTGACGCGCCGCGGCGCTCGATGGCCTCGCTCCAGCCGGCTCGCCGGCCAGCCGCTGGCATCAACGACCTGCCCACCCGAAGTCGGCCCGCTCAGCCGGCACCACCACCTGCTGGGGTATCCCCTCGACCGCCGGGAACAGCGTGCGCAGGCTCTCGTGGCGGCCCACCACATCGGCCAGCGCCGCCCCCAACGCCTCGGCATCCAGCGCCCGCTCAGCCGCAACGCCACCGCCATGTTGTAAACCGGTGACGGCCCCTGCAACTGCTCGATAAACCACAACCGGGACTGGGCAAACGACAACGGCACCACCGCAGGCCGCTCCACCGCCACCAACGGCGTCCCGCCGACCCGCCTCTCTACCGATACGGGGCGCCAACTGGGCCACCGTGGGCGCCTCGAACAACGCGCGCACCGAAACGCCGGCATCCAGGCCGGTGTTGACCGCGGCGATCACCCGCATCGCCGAAATGCAGTCCCCACCCAGATCGAAGAACGAGTCATCGACCCCGACCCGCTCCAACCCCAGCACCTGGGCGTAGATGCCGGCCAGGATCTCCTCGACCGGGTTGGCCGGAGCCCGATACCGATCACCATCGCTGATACTCCGGTGCCGGCAGGGCCCGGGTGTCGAGTTTGCCGTTGACCGTCAACGGCAACGCCTCGAGCACCACCACCGCCGCCGGCACCATATAGGCCGGCAACCGCTGGGCCAGCTGCCGCGCGTAGCTCGGCCGGATCAGCAGTCCCGGTGACATACCCCACCAGCCGCTTGTCGCCGGGGCGGTCCTCGCGGGCGATCACCACCGCCTGCCCCACCCCGTCCAGCCCGGCCAGCGCCGCCCGCACCTCACCCAACTCGATGCGATACCCGCGGATCTTGACCTGCTCATCGGCGCGCCCCAGATACTGCAGCTGCCCATCAGCGCCCCAACACACCAGATCCCCGGTGCGATACATCCGCGCCCCCGACCCCCCGAACGGACACGCCACGAACCGCGACCCGGTCAACCCGGCCCGCCGCCAATACCCACAGCCCACGCCCGGACCGGCCACATACAACTCCCCCACCACCCCCACCGGCACCGGACGCAACCACCCATCCAGCACGAACAACGCCGCCCCCGGCACCGGCGCACCGATCGGCACCACCCCCGACCCCGCCGCCAGCGGCGCACTGATCGACGCATACACCGTGGTCTCGGTGGGCCCGTAGGCGTTGATCATCGCCCGCCCCGGCGCCCACCGATCCACCACCTCCGTCGGGCAGGGCTCAGCGGCCACCATCAACGCCGCCGAATCCAAACCCTGCGGCGAGAGCACCCCGACCGCCGACGGGGTCTGACTCAAGACGCTGACCTTTTCCGTGACCAGTAAGGAATGGAAGTCTTCCGGGGAGCGCGCCACCTCTTCGGGCACCACCACCAGCCGCCCACCGTGTAGCAGCGCACCCCAGATCTCCCACACCGAGTAGTCGAAGGCCAAGGAATGACACTGCGTCCACACCTGTCCCGGCGTTAGCTCCAGGCCGACATCCAGGCCGTCAAACAGCCGGGTGACATTATGTTGGGTGACCGCCACGCCCTTGGGCACCCCAGTGGTGCCGGAGGTGTAGATGATGTAGGCGATGTCCTCCGGAGCCGGACCCGGCAAGCCCGTGCTGGGTTGGGTGTCGATGCGGGGGTCGTCGACATCGATGACCAACAGCTCGCATCCGTCCAGCCGCGACCGGAGGCCTGCCGTGGTGATCGCGGCGATCGGCGCGGCATCATCGAGCATGAAATCGATACGGGCCGCCGGCAGAACCGGGTCGATCGGCAGGTACGCCGCCCCGGTCTTGAGCACCGCCAAAATCGCCATGACCGCCTCGACCGAACGCGACAACAACAGCGCCACACACTCACCGGCACCCACACCCTGCCCAAACAGCAAGTGCGCCAACTGGTTAGACGCCTCATCAAGCTCGCGATAAGTCCACGAGACATCACCGCACACCAACGCCACCGCCTCGGGTGCGCGGGCCACCTGCGCGGCAAACAATGCCGGAATCGACGTCCGTGTGGGTGCCGGCGCCGTCAACACCGCCCGGTTACCGATTTCATCCAGCCGGGCCTGCTCACCGCCGTCCAGCAGATCGATCGACGACAGCCGCCGGGCCGGGTCGGCGGTCATCGCCACCAATACCCGCTCCAACCGCTCGATCAGCGTCTCGATGCTGGCCGCGTCGAAGACATCGGTACGAAATTCCACCGTCCCGCAGATTGCGGCGGGCTCACCGGCCTCGCTCCACCGCTCGGCCAGCGAAAACACCAAATCCATACGGGCGGTGCGGGTGTCGACCGGCATCTGCGTGACCCGCACCTCACCCAACGCCAACCCGGCCGCGGGATCACTGCTCTGCCCGGGAAGGTTCTGCCAGCCCAGCATCACCTGAATCAACGGGTGATGCGTCAGGGACCGGGTCGGGTTGAGCCGATCAACGAGCACCTCGAAGGGCACGTCTTGGTGCTCGTAGGCGGCCAGGCTGCGCCCTCGCACCTGGGCCAGCAACTCGGCGACGGTGGGATCACCGGCCACCTCCACCCGCAACACCAAGGTGTTGACGAAGAACCCCACCAGCTCATCGAGCGCCGGGTCGCGCCGCCCAGCGATCGGGATCCCCACCGCCACATCGGGGCTGGAGCCGAGCTTGGCCAGCAGCACCGCCAGGGCGGCCTGAATCACCATGAAGCTGGTCGCGTTGTGCTCGCCGGCCAACACGCGCACCCGCTGTTGCAGCTCCGCCGGCCACTCCACCGCCACCCGCGCGCCGCGGTGATCGGCCACCGGCGGATAGGGCCGATCGGTGGGCAGCACCAGGCGTTCGGGCATCCCGGCCAGGGCGCCCTCCCAGTAGGCCAGCTGCTCGGCAATAGCGGCTGTCGCTGTCGGCCAGATCACCCAGGTGCTCCCGCTGCCACAACGTGTAATCGGCATACTGCACCGCCAACGGCGCCCAACCCGGGGCCTGCCCGGCGCACCGACTGGCGTAAGCCACCCCCAGATCCCGCGCCAGCGGGGTGATCGACCAACCATCAGCGGCGATATGGTGCACCACCGCGACCAACACATGCTCGTCCTCGGCGATGCGAAAAAGCCTCGCCTGCAACGGAATCTCGCTGGTCAGGTCGAACGTGTAGCGCACTACCCCGTCGATGGCCTCCTCCAGCCGGCTCGCCGACCAGCCGGTGGCATCGACGATCTGCCAGCCGAAGTCGGCCCGCTCTACCGGCACCACCAGCTGCTGCGGAATCCCCTCCGGCGCGGCGAACACCGTGCGCACACTCTCCTGGCGGCCCACCACATCGGCCAGCGCCGCCCCCAACGCGTCGGCATCCAGCTGCCCGCCCAGCCGCATCGCCATCGCCATGTTGTAGAGCGGTGAGGGCCCCTGCAACTGCTCCAGGAACCACAACCGGTTCTGCGCGAACGACAACGGAACCCGCTCCGGGCGCGGCATCGCCCGCAACGGCGGGTGCGCGAGGCCGCCCCGATGCCGGTGCAGGTACTCGGCGAGATCCCCAACAGTGGGCGCGTCGAACAGATACCGCACCGGCACTTCTCTGCCCAACGCCAACTGCAGCCGCGCGCTCACGCGGGTGGCGATCAAGGAATCCCCACCCAGGGCGAAGAAATCGTCATCGAGCCCGACCCGGCCCACGCCCAACACCTCGGCGAACACCCCGGCGACGATCTTCTCGGTCTGAGTTTGCGGCGCCCGGAAGGAGGTGGCGGCAAATACCGGCGCCGGCAAGGCTTTACGGTCGATCTTGCCCGAGAAGGTCAACGGGAACTCCTCGAGCACCACAATGTGCGCCGGCACCATGTAGTCGGGCAACCACGCGCTCAACCGCTGACGCACCGCGCTGACTTTGGTGTTGGTTTGGGGGTCATTGGCGTGGGTGGAGCGTCGGTGGGCACCGGCGGGGGGCAGATACAGGTCGGTCAGCGACGCGGTGCGCTGGCCGCCGGGCTCGGTTGGGGTGAGGAAAACCGCATCCAGGGTGCCAGGTTGGGCGCCCCAGGTGACCGCGACGTGGTATCCGGTGGTTTCACCGAGGCGGTGCAATTCTTCGGGGACGGCAGCGTCAGGAGTCGCGGTGGCGGTGGCTTGGGCCAGTGCGTCGGCCACGGGTAGCCCAGCCGCCAGGGCGGCTTCGATGCCGACGTCGGTGATCACTCCAACCCGGGGGATGCCGGTGATGCGCACGGTGCCGGGACGCTGCGATATCAACCGGGTGTGCAGTCCGCCCAGGCCTGCGCATTGGGCCCACGACCAGCTGGGTGCGACGGCCAGTGAGCGTACCGGCGTCGGGATCTTGTGGACGATGACGTCGTAGCGATACCGGCTCAGTTCGTTATCAGCCACTCCGCGTTTGACTTCGATGTCAAGTCCAGCCACCGACGCATGGTCGCCGGCCCAGGTGGTGAAAAACTCTGGGGCAAGCAGCAATTCGGGTTCACCGAGCACTGCGCGTTGAACTCGCTGGCGGATCTCGGCGGCATCGGTGGCGTTGGTGCGGGCCAGCGCGACCGCGGTTTGGAACGCACCCTGCAGGGTGTGGTTGCGCACATCACCGATGAACAGTGCCCCACCGGGAGCCAGCAGCTCCATGGCGTTGTCGATGACCTCGGCCAGATATCCCCCGTTGGGGAAGTACTGAACGACCGAGTTGAGAATGATGGTGTCGAAGTAGCCCTGCGGCAGCGCCTCGGTGACGTGGGCGGGCTGGGTCAGCAGCTGGACCCGATCACGCCACGGAATCCGCAACTGCTCCAGCGAGCGGGCCAGGGTGTCGATTGCCACCGCCGACATGTCGGTGCCGACATAGTGCTCACAGCGCGGCGCGATCTGTGACAACAGCAGCCCCGAGCCCGCGCCGATCTCCAGCACCCGCCGCGGCCGCAGCGCCATGATCCGATCCACCGTGGCCGAACGCCACTCCACCATCTCCTCAAGCGGGATCGGATCACCGGTGTAGCTGCTGTTCCAGCCCCGAAAATCCATGCCGAACCCCGACACCGCGATCTCAGCGTCGTACAGCTCGTCATACAGGTGTTGCCACTCTTCGACGATTTCGGCGTCGTGGTCGGCGGTGGTGGTGTGCTCCAGGGTGATGTAGGCGACCAGGTGGGCACCGGTGTCGCCGTGGTGCACGGCGGCGGCGGCCTGGGTGACCTGCGGGCAGGCCAGCAGGGTGTTTTCGATTTCGCCCAGTTCGATGCGCTGTCCGCGCAGCTTGACCTGGGTGTCGGCGCGGCCCAGATACTCCAGTGTGCCGGCGGGGGTCCAGCGCACCAGGTCGCCGGTGCGGTACATGCGCGCCCCGGCGTCCCCGTAGGGGTTGGCCACGAACCGTTCCGCGGTCAACTCCATCCGGCCCACATAGCCGAGCGCCAGTGCGGGCCCGCCCAGATACAGCTCGCCCACCACCCCGACGGGCGCCGGGTTCAGCCGGGCATCCAGCACCAGCGCGCACACCCCTGGGATCGGGGCGCCGATGTTCACCGGCTGCCCCGCCGACAGTTGTCCGCCAGGTAACCGAGATGGTGGTCTCGGTGGGGCCGTAGACGTTGAACATCCGCCGACCCGGCGCCCACGCGGCCACCAACTCCCCCGGCAAGGCCTCCCCGCCGACGATCAGCGTGTCCAGCCCATCCAGCCGGACGCGATCCAGCGACGAGAGCACCGCCGGGGTCAGAAATGCAGCGCTGACGTGCTGGTCCTGGAGCAACGCGGTCAATGCCTCTCCGGCATATACCCCTGGCGGCGCCACCACCAACGCCGCCCCCGGCCCGACCGCCAACAACCATTCGAACAGCGACCCATCAAAGGTCGGCGCGGACACCATCAACACCCGCGCATCAGCGCCCAACCCGAACATCTCGCGTTTCGCCGCGGTCCAACCCAGCAGACCGGCGTGGGTGACCGCCACCCCCTTGGGGGCGCCGGTGGACCCTGACGTGAAGATCACATACGCGGTGTTATCCACCCCCAAGGCCGCCAGCCGATCGGCGTCGGTGATCGCCTCCGCGCTCCGCCGGGACACATCCAGGCCGTCGATGCGCAGCACCGGGCGCTCCCCGGCCCCGGCCGCGGTGTCGGCGCCAGAGGTCAGCACACACACCGCGTCCACCGCGTCCAACACCGCGGCGATCCGCTCGACCGGATGGGCCAGATCCACCGGCACATACACCCCGCCGGCCTTGACCACCGCCCACCAGGCCACCACCAGCTCAACACACCGATCCATCGCCACGCCCACCGCGCGCTCCGGACCCACCCCCGCCTCGATCAATACCCGCGCCAACCGCGTCGACCACTCGTCGAGCTCGCTGATACGACAGTTCCCGGGCACCGTCGATGACCGCCACCGCGTCCGGGTCGGCGGCCACCGCGGCAGCCAACAACTGCGGCGCCACCCCCACCGGCGCCCCCACCCCAGCACCAGACCACCTCGACAGCACCAGATCACGCTCACCGCGATCCAGCAACGACACATCCCCCACCACCACCGACGCATCGGCGACCACCGCCTCGATCACCCGCCCAAACCAGGTGACCAACCGCTCGATGGTGGCCCGGTCGAACAAATCCGTGGCATACAACACCAACCCGGCGGCCATCGGCGCGGCCGGGTCCTCGGTGGGCACCTCGCTCAGCTGGATATCCAGGTCGAACTTGGCGGTGCGGGTGTCCACCGTCAGCTGCTCGACGCTGACCCCGTCGAGCGCCACCTCCGGGCGCACATTGTTCTGGAAGGCCATGAGCCACCTGAAACAGCGGATGATGCGCCGCGGAGCGCGCCGGGTTGAGCTGCTCGACCAGCAGCTCGAACGGCACATCCTGGTTGCCGTAGGCATCCAGCGCTTTCTGCCGCACCTGCTCAAGCACATCGCTGAACCGGTGCGCAGCATTGACATCCACCCGCAACACCCACATGTTGACGAAGAACCCGACCAGATCATCGAGCGCCTGATCCAACCGCCCGGCGATCGGCGTGCCCATCGCCACGTCCTCACCGGCCCCGACCCGGTGCAACACCACCGCCATGACCGCCTGCAACACCATCGAGGCCGTCGCGTTGTGCGCCGCCGCCAGCGCCTTGACTCCCGCCCACAGCCGCGCGTCGATGCGCACCTCCACGTCATCACCGCGGTAACTGGGCACCGGCGGGCGGGCCCGATCCGTCGGCAGCGACACCACCTCTGGCAGATCAGCCAACTCCTGTCGCCAATAGGCCAGCTGCCTGGCAATCACACTGTCCGGATCAGACTCGGTCCCCAACCATTCCTGTTGCCACAGCGTGTAATCCGCGTACTGCACTGGCAACGGCGCCCACTGCGGGGTCCGGCCGTGTCGCCGCGCCTCATACGCCACGCCCACATCACGGGCCATCGGAGCCATTGACCATCCGTCAAAAGCGATGTGGTGCACCACAATCCCCAGCACATAGCTGCTCGGGCCCCACCGAGTAGATCTGCGCACGAACCGGTATCTCGGTCGACAGATCAAACCGATACCCCGCCAGCGCCACCAACTCTGCGGCCACATCGGCCTCCGGCAACGACGCCACCGCCGCGCCCCCGCGCCGCCACATCCCCGCCTCGGCCGGCACCACCTGCTGCAACGGCACACCGTCGATGTCCGGGAATGTGGTGCGCAGCGATTCGTGGCGGGCGATCACATCATCAAGGGCCGCGCCGAGCGCCTCGACATCCAGCGCCCCGCTGATCCGAAACGCGGCAGGTATGTTGTAGGTGGCAACCCCGCCCTCGAACCGGTTGCGGAACCACATCCGGCTCTGGGCGAACGACAGCGGCACCACCGCGGGCCGCGCCACCGGCACCACCGGCGTACGCCGCGCCGCATCCTCACCGATACGCGGCGCCAACCCGGCCACCGTCGGCGCCTCGAACAACGTCCGCACCGCAAGACCGGCATCCAAGGCGGCGTTGACCGCGGCGACCAGGCGCATCGCCGACAGCGAATCCCCACCCAGATCGAAGAACGAGTCGTCCACCCCGACCCGCTCGAGCCCCAGCACCTGGGCGTAGATTCCGGCCAGCACCTCCTCGGTGGGGCTGGCCGGAGCCCGATACCGATCAACCTCCCGATACTCCGGTGCCGGCAGCGCGCGCTTGTCGAGTTTGCCGTTGACCGTCAACGGCAGCGTCTCCATGACCACCACCGCGGCCGGCACCATATACCCCGGCAGCCGCTCGGCCAGCTGGGCGCGTATCTCGGCCGGGTCTGCTGTCCCGGTGACATAACCCACCAGACGCTTGTCGCCGGGACGGTCCTCGCGGGCGATCACCACCGCCTGCCCCACCCCCTGGCAGCCGGCCAGCGCCGCCTCGACTTCACCCAGTTCGATGCGATACCCGCGGATCTTGACCTGCTCATCGGCACGCCCCAGATAGTCCAGCTGCCCATCGGCGCGCCAACACACCAGATCCCCGGTGCGATACATCCGCGCCCCCGGCCCCCCAAACGGACACGCCACAAACCGCGACCCGGTCAACCCGGCCCGACGCACATACCCGCACCCCACCCCGCGGCCGGCCACATACAACTCCCCCACCACCCCCGCCGGCACCGGACGCAACCAGCCATCCAGCACGAACAACGCCGCCCCGGGCACCGGTGCACCGATCGGCGGTACCCCCGACCCCGCGGTCAAGGGCGCGCTGATCGCCACGATCACCGTGGTCTCGGTCGGGCCGTAGGCGTTGACCATCACCCGCCCTGGCGCCCACCGATCCACCACCTCGGCCGGGCAGGCCTCACGCGGCCACCACCAACGCCGCCGACTCCAACCCATCGGGTGATAACAGCCCCACCGCAGAAGGCGTCTGGAGAAGCAGATTGACGTGCTCAGCGACCAGCAAGGCGTGGAAATCCTCCGGGGAACGCGCCACCGACTCGGGCACCACCACCACCCGCCCGCCATGCAGTAGCGGAGCCCACATCTCCCACACCGAGGCGTCGAAGGCCAACGAGTGACAATGCGGCCACACTTTGACCGGTGGCAGGCCGGCGTCCAGCGACTCCATCAGTTGGGTGACGTTGTGGTGGGTGACCGCCACCCCCTTGGGCACACCGGTGGTGCCAGAGGTGTAAATGATGTGGGCGAGGTCGTCGGGGGCCGGTGCCGGCAAGCCCGTGCTGGGTTGGATGTCGATGCGGGGATCGTTGACATCGATGACCGGCAGGTCGCACCCGTCCAGCCGGTCGGCCAGCCCGGCGGTGGTGACCGCGGCGAGCGGCGCGGCATCGGCCAGCACGAACCGCATCCGCGCATCGGGCACCGTCGGGTCGATCGGCAGATAGGCAGCCCCGGTTTTGAGCACCGCCAGAATCGCGGTGATCGCCTCAGCGGACCGGGAAAACAACAGCGCCACACACTCACCGGGGCCCACACCCTGCGCGGCCAACAGGTGCGCCAACCGGTTCGCCGCCTCCTGAAGCTCCCGGTAGGTCAGTGAGCGGCCGTCGCACCTGATCGCCACCGCCTCCGGGGTCCGGGCCGCCTGCGCGTCGAACAACACCGGGACCGACACCGGCGTGCTCGCCGGCTCGGTCAACACCGCCCGATTCCCCCACGCATCCAGGCGCGCATCCTCAAGCTCGTGCAGCAGACCCACTGAAGACAGCGGCCGTGTGGGATCGGCGGTCATCGCCACCAGCACCCGCTCCAACCGCTCCGTTAAATCTCCGACATCAGAATTGGGAAACAATTGCCCAGCACCCGCCGTGCTGAGAAAAAGCTGATCCTCGTCCCTGAAAAAGACCAGCCCGAACTGGTCCCCGAGGGCGGCATGGGTCAGGGTCCCCGATGCCGGAGCACCAGCAAAATGACCCAGGGGTGTGGTCGGAATGAAATTGACGACTACCCGGTTCGACGCTTGACCGGAGCCGCGGAAACGCGCCTTGTCCTCAATGGCGTGCACCGGGAACCGCTGATGCTGCAGCGCTTCTCGCATTCGTGTGTCGACATGTTGGCAAAAACACGCAACCGTGGATCCCGGCGACGGTTTCAACACCAGTGGTACAACCCCGGAACTCATTCCAGGCACCGTCTGTGCCTCCGGCCGCACCCGCCTGCTTACCGGGAGATCGAGCACCACTTCCGGACTTTCGACGTCGCTCCCGCGCACCAGCAGCGCGCAAGCTGCAGTAATCACTGACGCTCGACGCACCCCCAACGTTTGGGACAACTTGCGGATCTCGGTAACGACGGACGGGTCCAATCGAATGGGCGCAGAAGGCTCATCCGCATCACGCCCGCCGGCGGCGGCGTGCGCGGACCGATGATGCAGTCCGTTTTCCTGCGGGAAGTTCCTTGTCCAATAGGCTTGATCATCGAGATAATCGGTGGACGCTTCGTATTTCAACTCGCAATCGATCAGATCACTCAGCGACCCAAAAAAGGCAGGAGGAATAGACGCGCCGGAAGCCATTGCATTATAGACCTCTGTAATCCGATGAAGGACTAGAGCAAAGCCAATACCGTCTGCCACTATGTGATGCCAGCACACGAACCAATAGAATTCATCTGCCCGGGTCTGCAACAAGGCAAATTTATACAGCGGGCCACTGAGCGGCATCGGCGTGCGCTGAATTGAGGATGCTAGCCGATACACTTCCTGAACAGGATTCTCCGAGCCCATGAGGTCATAGCAAGCAAGCTCAACATCAAAGTCATCGACCGTCTTTTGGAAAACGTGGCCATCCACCTGGTAAAAGGCGGCTCTAAGCGGTTCGGCCTCGCGCACCCCTTGACGGATCGCCGACTCAAGCAAACCAGACTCGACCGTGCCCTCGATTCGCACAAGCTCGCCCAACTGCCACTTCGCACCGAAGCGACCCGTTTCCTCCGCGAGCCATATATCGAGTTGCGCCCGCGTCAGCGGAAGTGCCCGATCATCAAGTTCCATCCGATGCCCCCATGAAACTCGGGTTTACCCAATTAGCCCCGGTCCTCTCCAAGCCTTTGCCTAGACTCTTCGGCCCGTTTATCGGTCAAGTTCGTTCGATACAGTCCAGAGACGCAGCCCGGCCCCGCTTGCTGGCTGGAACATCGACGTGGCCGACACCCGGCCGTGTTGCTCGATGTCGTCGAGCAACACGCAAGAGCTGCCATCGTTGCCATCGAACGGGTTGATGCTCACCGGTTCTCCAAACCAGCTAATCGAGACGAGTGAACTGTTGCAACGGTACTGCAGACGAAAAGGACCGATCCGGGGTTTCGAGAATGTTTCTGATGTGGCGCCTCAGGACTCCTGACACAGCTCAGATCGTGGTGGCGGACGGCAGGGTACCGGCGGTGTGGCTTGGGCGCTGTGGCCGGCGGGGAGGGCTTCGGGCTTGGGGCGTTGGACCGATGGCGCGGCGGGGGCCGCGTCGAGGTGTGCGATCGAATTCCTCGACGTGCTCGCTTCGGGTGCCGTCATTTCAGCTGCTGGAACGCAAACGTCGCTGGGAATATCGAGCACCCTGGCGAATCAACTTCGCCTGGGTGATAACGGCTTCCTTCACCTCGACCAGCACTTACCAGTGGCCGGGCGCCGGGGACGCCGTCATCAAGGTCGGCGCGGCCACCGAGTGAGGAACCTTTCGTATCTCGAGCACGTCCCACGCCGCCGTAGCGGTCGAATGTCACTGCTTCAAGAGCAGTTCCGGCGTTGACTCTGTTGTCGCATCGTCAGAGCTGGGCGATGACCTTGCTGAAGCTTTCGGCGGATTGGCGCAAAAGACTGACGTCGGTCAACCCCTACATCGAACGGTCGGGCCACAACGCGGCGGCCATATCGCGGACGGATCGGTCGGCTCCGTGGGCTCCTGCTGCCATGTCAAGATCATCTCTTGCTCACCGCTGCAACAGAACCCATCGACATCGTCCGCACATCGCTTGAAAAGACGCTTGGTAGGCGGTGATCATTCTCAAGTGCCGTTGGCGTCGACGGCAGCGCTTCGATCACCACCACCGCGGCCGGAACCATATACCTCTGCAGCCGCTCGGCCAAGACCCGTGCGCGCAGCGCCCAGCATCACCGCCGACGCGGGGGGTGTCGGGAAACCAGCAATCGCAAGGGATATTCCAAATGAGCCCGCTACCAGGCGCTCTGTGACGTGCGCGGGTAAAGAATGACGGGCGCCGGGCATCCGACGAATCGGCCTCGGGCTCTCAACCCGCCTGACGTGAATCTCAAACCCGCGACGGAACCGGCGCAGACCGGCCCGAGCAAGCCATTACGCTGCAAAAGAGTCAACAACGAAAAGCCGAACGAGTAGTGTCCCCCGCCATGTGGGGCTCCTTGCTGGTGCTGGCGCTTCTGATAACGCTCCATCCGGTACGTCTCGGCGTCATTCTCCTCATGATCTCCCGGCCACGGCCTCTGCAGAACCTGTTCGCCTACTGGGCCGGCTGCGCGATAGCGGGCTTCTACAGCCTGTTGCTTCCGCTGGTGGTGCTGCACGTAACACCAATGTTCGACTCCTTTGTGGTGAGTTTTGCCAATCCGACGGCGAACTCCACCATCCGCCGCATTGAGATCGGCATGGGTGCGCTCACGCTGGTCATCGCCGCGGTCTTGGCAGTGCGCTTCGCGACGCGCCAACCGGGTCACCCGACGGGCCGCCACCGGGAACACCATGCGGCATCGGGCAGCGGCACGTCGACGCTGGTGCTGGACTCAAACACACCGACTGCTATCTCGCGGCTGCTGGGCACCACCCCGGATGCGGCGACGGAGGGCGGATCTGCAATCCGGCGGTTGCTCAGGCGCGTCCGCAGTGCGTGGGAAAACGGTTCGGTGTGGGTTGCCTTCGTGATCGGCGTCGTAATGGGGCCAGGCCTCGACGGGGTTGTCTTCGTACTCGCCATCATCGTGGCGTCGGGAGCCTCGTTCGGCGTGCAGATCACAGCCGCAATCACGTTCGTCATCGCGATGCTTGCCGTCGAGGAGATCATTCTCGTCAGCCACCTGGCCAAGCCGGCTAGGACCCAGGCGTTCCTGCGACGGCTGCACGACTGGGCGCTGGCTCACCGACGGAAGCTCGTGGTAGCCATCTTTGCAGTGGTTGGTATCTCGCTGATGGCCCAGGGCATGGGCGCAGCCTGAGCCGGTGGCGCGCTAAAAGTGGCGCGGTGGTCACCTTGTCGGCCATGTCGTCTTGATTCCCCGCCGATCATCCGCACCGCGGATTCAACTGGTCGTCGCAACACCTCGAAGCTGCAGTCGGTAGCCAAGGGCGAGGTGGCCCTCGACTCCGAAGAGGATCGGGCGGCGCACGAGGCCCAGCGCCAGGAGCAGGAGCGGGCTTTCGCCGACCTGCTCACCTGGTTGAAGGAGACCCTGAGCGATCATGTCAAGGAAGTGCGGCTATCCCATGCGCCTGACCACGTCGCCGGCCTGCCTGATAACCGACACCTTCGGCATCACACCTGCGCTCGCGCGCATGTACCGGGCTTCCGGACAACAGTTCCAGTAGGGAAACGGAGTCTCGAACTCAACCCGAAATACTCGCTTGTCACCGGCCTGCAACACGCGCACAAAGCGGGAGGTGACGATGCTCAGATGTGCCGACTGGTCGAAGCCGCCGAATTGCTTTACGGCACAGCCTTTCTCGCCGACGGCGGCATACCCGAGGACCCAGCGAAGTTTGCCGGATTACTCGCGGACCGCCTGGCTCGCACTGTGTACGACACGCGACCCGAGCCCGTCCTCCAGCGAAGCGACGCTCGACCATTCGGTCGCTGCGGTAAAAGCTCGACTCGAGCGCGCGGACGGGGCTAAGTCAAAGGAATTTCAACCATCCAGTCAAACGGGTCAGGTCGCCGACCGTATTGAATATCGAGGAGATGGTCCCGCAGGGTCAGGCTCCTTGGCCCTGGCAAACCGTCGGACACGGTAAATTCACACTCCGGGCCCTTGACCCCAACGATTGGGTTCACGACAGCCGCGGTCCCTACTGCGAAGATCTCGCGAATCTTGCCCGAAATGCACCACGTCATTAACTCGTCGAACGACAATTTACGTTCGACTGGGGTCAACCCATGGGCGGTTGCGAGCGAAAGAATACTCGCTCGTGTCACCCCCTCTAGAATTGTGCCCAGACTAGGAGTAACGAGCTCGCCTTCAGACGTAATGGCAAATATATTCATCGTGCCAGATTCCTGGACATAGCCATCATTGTCGAGGTACAACACAAGATCGCAGCCATGCGCCCCAGCTTCACTTTCCGGCACGAGGTTTGACGAGTAGTTGCCGCCGAATTTGGCACTCCCCGTACCACCCTGCCAGGCGCGCGGGTATTTTCCTACCCATAGCCACATTCCGTTGACTCCACCTGGAAAATATGGCGCCGACGGGCTCGCGATAACTGCATAGGTGACGCGCGGACTTGGCCGGACCGCGAGTCCAACCTCTGAACCGAACATGAAAGGTCTGAGATACAAGCTGCATTCACGATCATCGAAGGGCACCCACGCACGGTCCACTTGCACAAGCGTAATCAGGCTTGAGAGGAAGAGGTCGTCGCTTAGCTGTGGAAGCGCCAACCTAACAGCTGATTCGCGGAAGCGACGAGCATTTAGCAGCGGTCTAAACAGCCAAACGCTCCCGTTTTGCCGACCATAAGCTTTCAAGCCCTCGAAGACTCCCTGGGCGTAGTGGAGCGCCACACATCCCGGATGAAGAGTGAACGGTTTAAGCTCGGTGATACACGCCCCGTGCCAACCTTTCTTTGCGTCCCAGTAAATTATCGACATATGGTCAGAGAAAAAACGCCCGAACCCTGGGTCCGCCACGATTTTTGCCCGCTCAGCGTCCGATAACCGTGATGGGGAAACATCGATCCGAAAATCATCCGACACCAGATCTGCTTTCTGATTCATCGACATTTTGCTACCTCTTGACGAGACCAGTCGAATCTATACCAGTGGCGCGTAGAAATACGTACGCCGTTTCTTTATGAGGCCGTTTGGGCCGGGCCAGAAGAATTCGGCAAACTTAACTTCAATTTTGTCTCCCCCACGCACGGTGCCCTTGAAGCTACCTTCGACCGCAACTGTTCCAGAATCACAAATGATCGACTCGATATCGTGCACACCCGACTCAATGATGCGGTCATCCACGTAGAACGACCTGATCGCCTCTCTTCCTCTCATATGCGCATACCCGGGCCGAGAGTATTCTGCGTCGACTTCGAAGGCTGCGACGAGTTCGTCAACATCCCCCTTATCGACCTCCGCGTAGTACTTCTGAACGACATCGGTAAACACGAGGTGTTGCATCAAACCTCCTAGGACACTTGCCATTTCGACGTTCGAGCAAGAATGGCGTATCGATTGGCTAGTGCATGATTAAACAACTGGGGTCCGCGAGATGAACGAATCTTCGCATCTCTGAAGAGAGGCGAATCGTGCGGTCGCACGTCAAGCTGCCGTTTCGTACCGGAGTGGCCCGTTTCCTGCGCAAGCCATATGTCGAGCTGTCCGCGCGGCGGCCTGGCTGGCGTCGCCGGTGACACGGGCGGTGGTGCGGACGTCGCGGTCGCGCTCGCCGAGGTGTGGTCGCCGGTGACGAACGACTCGTTGTGGTCGCCGCCTGTGGCTGTGGCCCCGATGCCCAGCGCGGCTGATGATGCGCCGATCCGGCCGATATACCTGGCGTTTCCCATTTCAGTCTCCCCTCCTAGCAACTGAACCAACGAGACGGAATTTACGCCTTCGCCAGCCATCGCACAGCCAGCACAGAGGATCGACCAACGCCTTGGTGTGCGCGCGTGCACCGTGCTTTCGGGAATCGTCACGACGATTCGGCGCATCTTCAAAGCCTGGCCTCGTCGTTCAGGAGTCGAGCATGACCGACCTCAACGAACGCACGCTCTCAGAGTTGCCGCCCAGAGGTCCGGGACCGCCCTATGACCGCAGCCGACTCAAGCGTGGCATCGCGCATTTCGGCGTCGGGAACTTCCATCGCGCGCATCAGGCCTTCTATATCGACCGCTGCGGGGGTGACGGTTCGAGGCGCGGATGATGCCGATTCGCCCGCGATGGCGTTACTGGCCGCTACCTCTTTCAGCTCGTTCCGGGCCCCAGAGAGCACTGACATGTGGCGGTCGATGATGCCTGCCGATGGTGCGGTCGCGGTGTGCGACGGCGCGGAGATCGTCGGCATGTCGATGTACCTGGATCTGCGGCTGACCGTGCCTGGCGGAGCAGTCTTGCGAGCAGCGGGGGCGACCTGGGTAGCCGTCTCGTCGACGCACCGCCGCCCGGGGAATCCTGCGCGCGATGCTCGACGAACTGCACCGTCGAATTACCTGCACGAGTATCCAATTGCCGCGTTGTTGGCCGGTGAAGGCGGCATCTACGGCCGCTTTGGGTATGGGGCCGCCGCGATCGAGCAACGGCTACGCGTGCAGCGCCGGTGGGCGCAATTTCATCCAGAGGTTCCCGATCCCGGCGGCGTCAAAGTCATCAGCGCGGCCGAACATTCCAGCGAGCTGGCTGCCATCGATGAACGATGGCGCCGGTATACACCGGGCGGATTGCACACCCCGCCGGCAGTGGGATGAAATCTCCTAGGGCGGCGGTGTAAACCGCTGTGTCGGTGTGGCGTTCGCCAACATGGAGATGGACGTCGCCCTACGCACACTGCTGCGCGAACTCCGGTTCGCGCCAACCAACGCGTCGGGCGAACGTGCGTCACAACCGCGGTGTGGTACGACCGTCGGGACGGGGTGGCGGCGAGATACCCTTCCGCCCAATCGGTCTGGCGCCTTCCCCGGTCAGCCTTGCATCCGATGCGATATGTCTCCCTCAACGCTGGCAGGGAGTTCCGGCAAAGGGTCGTCGAGCAGGACATTCCGCAGATCCGCCGCGAACTGCGCTGCGCCCTCGGCGTCGAACTGGGCGCGGCAGTAGCGCAATGTCAGGAACATCTCACCGTTCATCGTCATGGCCCCCAGGCCGGTGCCGGGCGGCATGAGGGCCGGCGGCGAGCCCCGCAGCTCGGTGGCTGCACCCGCTCCGGCCCCGAAGTCGAGGGGTTGGGGCAGGTTGCCCATGTTGGACAGCACCCCCGTGTCGGCCGAGTTGTCAAGGAGGCCGCGGGACCAACGGACGGCCGCTCGGCGCACACCCGCTGGCCAGATGCCGAACATCGCCATCATGTTGACATGCGCCTGTGCCAGCCGCTGCTCCTTCAGCTCCGCGGTGCGCTTCGCGACTGCTACCTGTGCCGCGACGAGGTCGGACTGTGCGCACTCGGGAACGCCCACGGGAAACATCGACACGATGTTGGAGACCAGCTCATTGCTCCACTCGGCAGGTCGCAGGTTGACCGGCATGTCCAACGAGATCCGTCCCGGCAGCACGCCCCGCTGGTCATTGAAGCGGCGGATCGTGACGACGAGGGCAGCCAATAGCATGTCGTTGATGGTCGCCGGCTTCACCCGACGAGCGGCGATACGTACCACCTCGTCGCGGTCGAACCGGAGCAGGTGGAAGCCGAGTCCCTGGACGCCCTTGGAACCGCCGTCGACGGCCAACGGCACGGGGGCGTCGTTCCGGGTGTCGGAAACATGCCGCGAGAGTGCACCCAGCCGGGTACGGGCATCGGCTAGGTTCCGGAACCCGACGTGGCGGCGCAGGTTGCGTACGTGGGCAAGGGGAAGGACCGGCTGTGTGTCCTCACTCCCCGAGTAGGCGCGGCAGATCGATGACATCAACCGGTAGGCGCTGATCCCGTCGCCCACCACATGGCTCAGGTTCATGATCAGGTAGTCGCCCTCAGGGTGGTGGGCGAGCGCCAGCGCAAGCGGGGGGGCGACCGTGAGGTCGATCCGCCTGCTCAGCAGGCGGACGCGTGCTGCCTCGACCTCGGCGTCCGTCGTGCAGTCGATGATCTCGAGCGGAACCGCCGCGACCTCGTCGTCGATCAACCAATGGAAGGTGCGTGTCGTGGGTCCGAAGCGTTCCATCCGGGCGCGGCCCATCGGGTGGCGCCGGACCGCCTCGAGGGCGGCAGCGGCGAGGCGGCTAGGGTCCAGTACTCCTCCCACGCGGACCTCGAAGTGGATGCTCCAGATATCGGCCATCTGATCGAAGTGGTAGATCAGCGTGTCGATTCGGTTGAACGGGACTCGCTCAGACATCCATCTCCTCGGGGTTCATCACGATGAACCGATACCGAACTCCGAAAAGTGCCCGAACATCGGGTTTAATGGATTCGTAACGGCATCAATGCAATTGACAACGAAGGGGTGGACGGCGACACCGGATATGCGCACGGTTGCCGGTGCGACTCCACGGCAAGGCCTTACAGGACAGCATATCTGACGTCCCGCCGACGGGCGGTGAACCGTCGCGGTACAGGGCGTTACCTGCCGGGTCAACGATTCCCCAAGCGCTGGCTGCCGTGGTCGGCCAGCGATGCAGAATCAGCATCATGTGACGCCTTCCGCGTTCGCCGGTAAACCACAGCGCGGCCGCCCCGTGCTGGCGCGAACGCCACACCGCGGTTGTGACGCCGTTCGCCCGGCGCATCGGTTGGCGCGAACCGGAGTTCGCGCAGCAGTGTGCGTAAGGTGACGTCCATCTCCATGTTGGCGAACGCCGCGCCGATGCAGCGGTTTACGCCGCCGCCGTAGGGAATCCACGCGAAGGGCTTCGGGGCGGCGCCGACGAATCGGTCCGGGTTGAACGACGCCGCGTCCGGGAAGCTCTCTTCGGACTCATGGGCCAGTTCGATACTGAACGATCACCGAGGTGCGCTCCGGAATGACCCAGTCCCCCAACCGGATTCGCTTCTTCGTACGCCGCAACGTGCCGTCGAGAACCGGCCGGGTGCGCTGCACCTCCCAGATCGTGGCCTGCCGCAATTCCGATCCGCCGGCGTCGACTTCCTCGGTCAGCCGAGACAGCAGCTCTGGATGGCGGCGCAACCGCTCCACCGCCCAGGCCAACGCCGAGGCGGTAGTCTCGTGACCGGCGGCCACCAAGGTCAGCAACTCGTCGGCGATATGCCGATCCGGGATCGGCTCACCGTTGTCGTAGCGGGCCTGCAACAGCAGCGCGAGCACGTCGCTGCGCTCTTCGAGGGCCGGGTCGGCCCGCGCATCGGCGATCAGCGAGTCGATGACAGCGTCGAACCGGCGCCGATACTCCAGGAACCGCCCCCACGGACTCCACCGACCCAGGTCACGCCGCACCACGGGCGGCAGCATGACGACGCGGGAGGCAAGCGCGACCGCGGGGGGCAGTAATCTGCGAAGCTCGTCCAGCGCGGGTCCCTCGGCCCCGAACACGGCACGCAGAATTGCGCCGAGGGTGAGGCGCAGCATCGGCTGCAGCGTTTTGAACTCGCGGCCCTCCGGCCAGGTCGCGATCTCGCGCATCACCTCTTCTTCGACGATCTGCTCGTAGCTCGCCTACTTGCTTGCCGTGAAACGGCGGGGCCAGCAATCTGCGACGCGCGAAGTGTTTCTCGCCGGCAAGGCTGAACGTCGACCCCGGGCCGAAGATCTCGCCGAGAGTAATGAGATCTGTCGGGCGTTCGACCAGATCGGTGCTCGTGCTGAACAGATCCTTGACCAGAATTGGGTCGCTGATCACCACCGTCTGGCCCAACACCGGCAAATTAACGGTGAACGCGGCCACCGTACCGTCGAGCCTGTGCAGCAAACAGTCGATGCTTTGCACGCACGAATGCGATCCCTTGGATGGCCTTGGGCATACGCGGCCCCGGCGGTAGCCGTACCGGCGCGGTTGTTGCCGTCGCCATGTCGTCCCCTCCCTGTGCCGGCATCTCCGTGCGATTCCCTGCTGGTACTCCACAGTATCCGAAATCAGGGGATCTGAGGGAGGTTTGGGCACCAACACTCGCTTGGACATGGCGTCCGTGCCGCGCGCCATTGGCGGACGGCAATGTCAAGGTAGGGGTTGCTTGCACCCGATGGTCGACACGAGTTCGCTGCGCCTGACCTTCCGGTCCCAGGGCGACTTTTCGGTAGCTTGTTCTGCGTCAGCAGCGATATTCAGGGCGAGCTGCTTAGACCCTTCATCAAGAGCCGATCCCACATCCGGTCAGTCAGAACCAGTCGAGCCAGCACGGAGGCCTTTCCAGACGCCCCGACGATATAGCGCGGCTTGGGGTCTTTGGCCTCGACCGCCCGGACCACCGCGCGGGCGACAGTGTCGGCGTCGATTGACACGAACGGCATCTCTGCCAGCGCGTGCGTGATCTCGGCATAGCGGTGCTTGAAGTCGGCGTACGGATCTTCATCGACATCCAACCGTCTTGCGTTGAGCTGCGACTCGACGAACTTGGTGCGTACCCCGGTTGGCTCAATCAACACGACGCGTACACCGAACTGCTTCACCTCGGCCCGCAGAGCGTGCGAAAGGGCCTCGACGCTGTACTTGCTGATGTGGTAGGCGCCTGCGCCGGGCGTGGTGAACCTTCCGCCGGTGCTGCCGATGTTGACGATCGTGCCGGCTCCACGAGCGCGCATGGCGGGTAAAACGGCCTGTGACAGATGGAGCATCGCGACGACATTGGTCTCGAAGATCCTCCGTAAGTCGCTCAACGCTGCCTGCTCGAGAGGGCTGGCAAACCCGAACCCGGCGTTGTTGACGAGGACGTCCACCCCGCCGTGGTCGGTGAGGATCTCCTGGACGAGGCGGGCCACGGCGTCCTCATCGGTGACATCGAGGCTACGGGCGTGCAGGCCCCGCGACCGAAGGGCGTCGAGAGCTTCTGGATTGCGGCCAGTCGCGAAGACCTCGTAATCCCGGCCCTGCAGCCGGTGGGCGGTAGCCTCACCGATACCCCCCGTCGCGCCCGTGACCAGAGCAATCGGCTTGCGCTTCATAGGATCAGGGCTCCTCGGAACGGCAAATCGTCATCCGTCCGCGGCTTCATCGAGAACTGCTGACGGCGCCGGAGACGACCGGTTGGACAATGCCGGAGAAGTGCCGCCGGGCGCGGGATTTACAGGCACTGAGCGCCGAGCCACGTGTGGATTCGTTCGGCGACGGCAACCCATCCAGGCTCGAGCATCATGTTGTGACCCATTCTGGAGAAGAATTCTGCTTCGGTGCGATATGCGCGTGCCGTTGCGCGTACTTCTTTTTGGGTGACCGCCCCGTCGTCGTCGGCCCCCAAGACCAGCAGCGTCGTCGTCACACATCTGGGCCGGGGCAAGCTGAGCAGACCGTCGACACCGGCGCGTGCGCTCTCTTCTTGGAGCCGCGTCGCGTACTCCAGGATGTGCGAATCCGGTGTATGTGCAGAGAAGAATCTTTCCCGTGCGAGTTGCGGTGTGTTGACGTAAGCCAATGACTTGCCCGTGATGGCCATTTTGGTGAAATGCCATGGGTGGCGTTTGATCCAACGCAAGCCGGATCCGAGGTATCCCTGTGGAGGCATGGAAGCCATCAAGACGCCCGCCGGAGCATCGTGCGACGCCAGATACTTCTGCGCGATGAGGCCGCCCATGGAGTGGCCGATCACCACCGGTCTGCTTGGCAGGTTGTCGGCAACGAAGGTCACATCCTCGACATAGTCGGCGATCGAACATGTGCGCAGAGGCTTGGAACTCGGGCTGCCGCCGTGGCCCCGAAGGCTGACGGCCACAGCGCGATAACCCTTATCGGCGAAGAAGCCCAGGAAATGTTCGTCCCAGCACCATGCTGCATGCCACGCTCCGTGGACAAACAGCAGTGGGACCGGGTGGGATTCACTGACACACCCCTTGTCGATTACCTCAAGCATGTTGACCTTCAATGGCGAACATCAGACTATCGAGTAGTCACCCAACGAGAACCGGTCCTGTTCCTTCACGGCGTTACGCACCGAAGTCGGCCGGAAAAGCGGTGCTTCCCCGCTGTGGTTGAACCAATACGACCGTGAACTCGCACAGTTGCCCAGGTAGAACACCGAATCGTCAAGCAATCGGGTCATCCGATCGAGGAAGCGGACATTGGCCTCCTCGGTAATCTCGAAGGTGCGGGCATTGCACCGCTGCAGTTCCCCGAACAGCCGATTCATGTGCCGCATCTGGTATTCCACCGTGTTGAACCACGACAGCCCAACCCACGCGTAGGGGCTGGCCGACGTCAAGAAATTCGGAAACCCCGGCACCGAGAGCCCTTCGTACGCCTGGAACCTGTTCTCCCGCCACCACTTTCCCAGGTTTCGACCTTCCCGCCCGATCACCTCGATCGCCGGCAAGTTTGCCTCCCACACGTCGAAGCCGGTCGCGAGGACGAGGGTATCGATGATGCGTTTCGCGCCGTTGCGGGTGACGATGCCGTCGGGCTCGATCCGGTCGATGCCATCCGTTTCCAGATGCACGTGCGGCTTGGTGAACGTGCGGTAATAGGAATTGGACAATGTCGGTCGCTTGCAACCATAGTCGTAATCCGGAGTCAGCTTGCGCCGCAACTCCTTATCACGGATGGACAGAAATTGATGGAACTTCGTCACGGTCGCCGCCGCCCTGTTGAGCCCTTTGAAGTAGCGGAACTTCCACATCGCAATCAGCATCACGAGGTCCATGGTGTTGTCGGTGAACCACCGCACGATGCGCTGGGCAAGAGGCACCCTGGCGAAGAGCCGTTGCACCGCCGGCGAGAACCCGAAATCGATCTTCGGCATTACCCAGATCGGCGTGCGCTGATAGACGGTCAGATCGGAGGCTTTCTTGGCCAGTTCAGGAATGAGCTGCACGCCGGTGGATCCCGTTCCGATGATTGCCGTCCGTCGCCCTTCGAAGGAGTAGCTCTCGTCCCATTCGGCGGCATGGACGACGCGACCCTGGAAAGTCTCGATACCGGGAATGTCCGGGGTGCGTGGCTGGCACAGGAAGCCCGTCGCCGCGATGAGGAACTGCGCGCTCAGCGTCTCACCACCGGCAACCGCAACCCGCCAGAGCTGGGCCTCGTCGTCCCACCGGGCGCCTTCGACGGTGGTGTTGAACCGCATGTACCGGCGCACGTTGTACTTGTCGGTGACATGTTCGGCATAGCGCTTCAATTCGGCGCCAGGTGCATACAGCCGCGACCAGTACGGGTTCGGTTCGAACCAATAGGAATACGTGGTCGACGGCACATCAACGGCAAGGCCAGGGTAGCGGTTGACGTGCCAGGTACCGCCGACGTCGTCCTCGCGGTCGAGGATGACGATGTTGTCATAGCCCAGTCGGTTGAGTTGGATCGCCGCGCCGATGCCGCCGAAACCCGCCCCCACAATGGCCGCGTCGAACTGCTGGTTGGTCATGGACATGGAGCGCCTCAGTGTGTTCCGTCCCCGGTATTCTCGGTCACGTCGCGCTTTTCGCGCGTTGAAATACTGGATCTGATCCGATCAGTCACCGATTTCACCGCTCCGGTCAATCCGCCGGTCGGCTTGGCTTCCCGTGGGCCGGATTGCGCCCTATCTGGGCCATCAGTCGTGTCGGTCGAAGCGCTTGTCGCATCACGTTCCTCTCCCGGTGCGCTCGGCGTATCCGGCCTACTGCCGGCTTGAGGAGCCACCGGCTGAGATCCTCTGCGCGACAGGGCCCTCGAGTCGGGTTGCGCGACCGATGTCCTCTTCTTCTCCAGCGATTGGCCGTCGTCGGCATCCACCATTCGAGATCCACTGCCCGACAGCTTCCCATCCGGCTGGCTGTCTTCAGCATCCACCATTTGAGATCCGCTGCCCGACGGCGTCGGGTCGGGTTGGGCGATCGATGTCCTCTTCTTCTCCAGCGATTGGCCGTCGTCGGCATCCACCATTTGAGATCCACTGCCCGACAGCGTCATCGAGTCGGGCTGCGCGACCGACGTGCTCTTCCCATCCAGCGGTTGGCCGTCTTCAGCAGCCGCCGATTGAGATCCGGTGGCGGACCGGAGAGCCATGGTGGACGCGGCCACGGATGGGGTGGCGCTCGACACCGCGCCGAAGCGCAACAGTTTTGCGGCGTCGGCCAGCAGCGCGGCACCGTCGAAGCCGCCTAGCAGTCCGCTGTGGGCGGCGATGCTCGGCAGTATGGGATTGATGCTGTTCAGCGCTGCGGTGATCTGCGTCATTGTGTCCGGCTTGAATTTGAACACCCCAAGATCTGATGCGAACTCTTGGATGAGGAAGTCCCGTTGCGCTTGCGTCGGGCCATTGGCCGTCCCGTCGGCCACGCGGTCCAACCATTCGGTTATAACCGGATTGCCCGGAGACGACGCGAGGATGGTTCTGACGATCCCCTCGGTGGTCAGATTGGCAGGCAAAGCGCACTGCCCCGGGCAGAAGGGGCTCCCCGGCTCAAATGGATTGAAGTCCACGACAAGTCCCGCCACGACAGCCGCGAGGGCCTGGCCGAGGTCCAGGCCGGAAGCAATATGGATGCCGTCGGCGAGGGACGGGGGCGGAGCCATCAAACTCCTGAAGAAATTCTCCCAACCCGCAAGCGGATTCAGCGTAAAGGTCGTACCGGACCACGGCATCAACGGTTCGCCGTTGGGGCCGGGGTGCGTACCTTCGAAGCCGAAATAGGAATTGACTGGGCCGGAGTTATCAACGACGTTGCCAAAGGTGTACCCCGACAGCAGCTCTAAGGGCGACACCTTGAACATGTTGTCGAGAATCGGAAAGGGGTGGCCGCCGAACAGTATCACCGCGGTCCAGATGGCTTTGTCGAGCGCGGTGATGCCGGTAATGGGCTGCAATGGGACCAGCGGGGCGCAGGTCACTGCGTCGCAAGATGCATCCACGACGTACTGGGCGGCCCACCACATGGCCAGCTGATCGCCCGCGGGCCCGGACAATGCTGGGAAGGGCACGAGCAGGTCAACTACCGACTTCCAATGCCCCGGGTCTGCGGGGTCCGTTCCCCAGATGTTCGTCGAGCTTCCGACAAACCAATTGCCGGTGAATAACAGAGACCGCGATAACTCGTCCAAGGCCCGGACTTGATTGTAGGGAACATTGGCGAGGGCGTAGAAAAGGTTTGTCGGAATATTTGCGATGGAGGAGGAGTCGGCGGTGAGACGCACCGCCGGACTGGCGGTGTGGATGTCAGGTGGTGGTGGCGGCGCGATCGGCGTGACTGCTATGACGCTGGCCCCTATGATCGCCAGGCCGGACAGAACGCAGGGACGCAGTACTCGTCCATCGGCTCGGCCCTCGGCACCGGCAGGAATCCGACTATTTCGAGGTCGCGGCGGCACGGCATCTTTCGGCGGAAGATCTGGACGGCTCCTGGTGAACCGGTCGACTGGGACGTCAGCAGATCTGCGATGGCGCCGACCTGGATGCCATCTTCTTCCAGAAGCCTGCATGCGGGCACCCTTCCGATCGGTAGTAATTTCATCCGCGAAGTTACCGAAGGACTGCGGTGCTGTGGCTAAATTGAGCGAGAATTTGGGGTCCGCCCAGGTTCGATCGGTTCAGCAAACGAGCGATAAGTGTTCGATCCCCGATTGTCCTGCGATAATACGAGACACAGCAAATTCATATTCTTTGCCGACGCAAGCGCACTGAACACGCTCGTGCCAATTGGGCAAAGTGTTGCAGCCCAGTTTCCGCCGAACCTGTCGGTGGCGATGTCGGTCAGTCCGGTGCAGGTTTGTGGGGGCATGACCGAACCAGCAAATTCTTTGTGCCCCAACGGATTCTAGACAGCAATGTAACGATGAGATGTCAGGTGTCCAACCAAGCGCGGTTGCTGTAGGCATCGAGGTGCGTCACCTCCTCGACTGGTCTGCGGGTTGTCGGCCCGTAGCGCCCGCGAGGCCAACCAAGTGGCACGACGCAGCACGGAGTAACGGAGCGAGGCAAATCGAGCGCTCTCCGCGCCGACGTCACGCTCCACAGCGGCAAGGTGATGAGGGATGCGCCCAACCCCATGGCGCGCGCGGCGAGTAACAGGTTCTGCACACTGGGAAAGATCGATCCCCAGTATCCCGACAGTGCCGCATGGGGCATGAGTGCAAATGGCACGCGCCCCTCGCGGAGGCCGAGTCGCAGGCAAGCTACTACGAGAACCGGGACCTCGGTGAAATGGTCGACCTGCCACTGAACCGCACGCGCGGTCTTTGCCATCGACTCGTCATGGGCAACGATGCGCCGGAGCACCACGCCGTATTGAAGCTTCCAGGCCTGGCGGTAGCGCCTGGCCAGCTTCTCCTTGACGCGGCCGTCTTTGACCACGATGAATTCCCAGTTCTGCCCGTTGTTACCGGTCGGGGCGCGCAGCGCCAGCTCTATGCACTTCAACACCACCGCGTCATCGACTGGGTCGGGAAGGACTCGTCGCACCGCTCGTTGAGTCATCATCGCTTCGAGCAGCGGCATATCGAGGCGGGCGAGCGCCTCGGCCGCGGTGGGCACCACTCCGGGCTCACGCGAGCCGGGCGAGGCGGAGTTCGGGGTGTCAATCATGTGTTTCTCCTATGCCAAGCCGCTGTGCTTGGCAAGTCTGGTTGAGGAGTTCAGATCGGTGTGACGGCGGCCATGCCGGTAGCCGCCACCAAGCCATTCACGGGCTAAAGATCCGAACCGGTATCAGGCATGCTCGGTGATCCACCTGGTGGTGAACCGCTGTATTTCCGAGATTCCATCGGCCAACTGGCCTGCGATGTAGCTCTCGATCTTGCCACCGACCAATGGGACTTTGAATTCCACAGTCGCAGTGAATGTCAGCCGCGAGCCCTTTCCCAACGGTGCTAGCAACGCCGCGCCACGGCCCGATCCGGGTGCGCCGACCGCCGCGACGCTGATCTCACCGCTTACCCGGCGGCCGCCGACCGGTCTCCACGTCTCGTTCCTCAGGATGTTGAGGTCACCGCGATAAACCTTGGCGAGCATCCCGGGCAGCCCGCCGTGGCGTAAGTCCTGCGTGGTATTCACGATCACCGTGCCGTCCGAGTCGACGATCAACGAATCCAGCGTGATGCCGCCGCCGAAAGCCGCAATCCGGGCCAGCCAATAATCCTCATCGCTGAATGCCCAATGGACTTGTTCGACGCTGGCGGGCGATTCGAACGACGCGTCGAATGAAAGGGGCACAGCAAGCCAGCCTACCGTTGTTGGAAGCGGTTCGGCAGGTCGAAACCCTCAGCGACGCAGGACGACCGGCCGAGCCTGCCCGCAGATCAACGTCTGTCAGCCACTCTTCATGACGAGCGGCGCCATCGTGATGGCGAGGCGCACGCACCGACGCGAGGGCACTCGCGGCGTTGCACGCGCAACCATTTCATCGGGAGCCGCGGCCGCGCTCATCGCGGCCGCACTGTCTCCTCCCCCTGTGTCGCCGATTCCGTTCCGAACAATCGATCCGCGAGGGCAACCGCGAAGCACCGCGTCTGCTCCAGCTGCTCCGGCTGGACGTTGGTCGTCGGAATGCGCACGCCCATGTACCGGTCTCGGTATTCACCGGACCCCAGGTAGCTGGTCAGCGAAAGCAGGGAGCGTACCTGCCCGCCCGGATACCCGAAATGGACTCCGTCCACGTACTGACCGCCCTGCTTCTCCCCGAGCTTGCGGACTGTCTTGAGGTTTTCACGCCAATAGCGTCGGCACACGACGAACACGGCAAATGGCTTGCCGGACAGCAGCTTTGCCGCTTCTTCCGACTTCAAGAACGAGCGCATCGGCATGTTGGTGTCCCGCCACCACGTCGGCGAACCTATGCAGATCAGGTCGTAGTCGCCGTTGCGCACCTCATCCGGGGTTCGGATCTCCCCGCTGGCACGGCGCGTCTGGGCTGGAAGCACCCGCAGCATGTCGGGCCAGACGTGTCGCATCGGGAAGCGGGAGAACCGCTCGGCGAACCGCCGATCCGTGAACTCGATTTCGGCCTCGTGCACCTCACACCCTCGTTCGCGGAACACCTCCCCCGCGGCCTCAAGCACCTTCAGCGATTGCCCCGTGTACGTGTAGTAGAGCAGCAAGACACGCGGCGGACGCCCGCCGTTGCGTCGGTCGCCGGCAACGTCCGTCACTCCCGCACCCCCTTCATCGAGCGTTCGATGGCATCACAATCGTCGCTCCTACTGAGTAGGGACATGGCGCTTTCGTGCCAAACTCCGACGAGATCTTCATTTACAGACCTCATATCGACATCGACCGAAGTCAATCATCGGTCTTACGTCGTGGGCGGTCCTCGCGCACTAGCCTCAGACGGGTGACCGACAAGGTTTCCGTAGACCTCAGCGGCGCCGCGCAGACCATGCTGACCACTCTGTATCTCAAGGCGCTCGATGCCGATTTCGACCACCCCGTCCTAGGCGACCGGTACGCAAAGGATGCGATTGGCCGACTCGAATACGACTGGCGGGAGATCGGGATAACTGGAATGTGGGCGCCTCTGGTCACCGTCCGCACCGCGCAGTACGACATCTGGGCGTCCCAATTCCTGGCTTTTCACCAGCATTCCACCGTGGTGCATCTTGGGTGCGGCTTGGACAGCCGGGTGTTCCGGCTGGACCCCGGTCCCGGGCGTGGAGTGGTACGACGTCGACTACCCGGCCGTCATCGCGTTGCGCGAGAAGATTTATCCGGCACGCCCGCGGTACCACCTCATTGCCGCTTCCGCGACGGATCCGTCTTGGCTCGGCCAGATTCCTGCCGACCGCCCAGTGCTCCTGCTCGCCGAGGGCATCAGCATGTATCTGATGGAGCACCAGGGTTTCGCGCTGCTGCGACGCATCGTCGACCGCTTCCCGTCCGGGGAACTGCAGATCGACTTTTACAATTGGTTCGGAATCAGGTCACAGAAGACGCACACGTTGGTGCGGCGGTCGGGTTCGACACTGCACTGGGCCGTCAATGGCCCGGAGGACATCCTGAGCCAACTGCCCGGGGTCCGATTACTCATAGCCGTTTCGTTCTTCGACGCAAGCACATTCAGCCGGGCATCAGTTGCGTTCCGGTTGGCGAGGCGCCTGGTTCGCGCGGTGCCGCCCGTGCGTAAGACGCTGCAATACCACCGCTACGCGTTCGGACCCGTTGAAAGTCAATGAAGCAGCGGCGCCAGGCCCTTCTTCATCGCTGATGTTCGAGCGCGGTTTCGCGCAGAATCGAAAGCACCAGATCAACCGACCGCTGGGGCTCGGGGGCGTAGGTATGACGCTCAACGGCCAATTGATCCCCGAACGTTCCAATCGAATACATATCGAATACCGAGGAGGATCGATAAATCTCCGTTTGCCAGTCGGCCACCTCCAGGTTCGGAGGAGTGCGCAGATCAGGAGTTCGACCAAGGTTCGTTGAAGAGACGACATCGGGTAGCCCTCGTTGGCCCTCGTCGTACTGCGGCTTGAAATGAAGCATTGACTGCTGGATTACACCGTCGGAGAGGTCGGCCTGAAAAGCTTTCGCCACGTCATGGGCTAGGTCGACCAAGTTGGTTGTCGGCTTGATTGCGGCAAGATAAGTAGCCATTCCCAACGGGTTCGTGGCGCCCATCGGGGGCACCGGAGGTTCCAGGAGCGATCGCAGATCGACCACGTAGACGTAGGGAATCGGTACGTCCGGGTTTTTGCGGAGTCGCCACTCAGCCAGCAAGATAGCGGCCGATAACAGCGAATTGAGGAATAGCCGATGCGCCTGACCGAACTCGACGAGCGCCGTCGTTTCGCGTTCGGTCAGCCGCCCCCTCGCGGCGGGAACCGCCACCGGCTGTGCAGGATTACCGACCTGTTCTGGTGAGCGCGGAGGCGGCAGTTCATAGGCGAACATGGCAGGTATGAACCGCTCGAGTCCTGACCGCTGATGTTTTCGTATGCCGCGCCGTTCGAGCAGGGCCTCCAGTGATTCAGGCGCGGGTTGCGTGCTCGCCGGGCCGGCGCTGCCGGTACACACCACATCCGTATACCGGGAGAACAACTCCAGGAGAAGTTCGGCCAAGTGGTGGCCGTCGGCGAGGCTATGGTGCGCATAGAGGGTCAATTCGGACTCTCCATCGGCGGTCCTCACCATCAGATTGACCAATGAGACGCTCGGATCTAGTCCAACACTGGAGGTGCTCGACGTGGCACTGCCGTGACGCTCGACAATCCATATTCCGGGGTGGAGAAGATCGTCGGTAACGATCTGGTGCGAGCCGTCGGAACCTTTTTCGAGGTGCCCGGCAAGTATCGGGTGGGACTGCAGGAGCGCGTCGAAGGCAACCGACATTGCGTCAGTATCGAATGGCCCACACAAGTGTAATGTGATGGCCCCGAACGTCTTACTCTGTGCATACCATTCCTCGCTGGGCGCCAACCTTCGAATTACAGATGATGGAAACACCGTGAGACTCCCTCGCTGCCTGCAACCATGGGATGCTCCGCCCATTCGTTGACGGCCTTGTCGGCTGTTTTTCGGGGCCGCGCGGTCATTCCCGCTTACTCGCCCGTCGATACCCGATCACCATCGGTATCGAGCAGATTGCGACAATCCCCACCGACCACAGCAGCATTTCAACCATCGGCGCCCGCACCGGACCGCCGAGCGACAATCCGCGCATCGCCTCGATGGCGCAACTCACCGGCTGATGTTTGACGACCGGCTGAATCCAGTGCGGGAACTGTTCGAGCGGCACGAAGCCGACGCTGAAGAACATCAGCAGTGCCCAGACGGCCTCGGTGGCCTCCACCATGACCGTGTGAGCCGCGAACAACGCGAGCGCGATGACGGCCATCGAGAACGCCAGCCCCAATGGGATCGGTACGAGCAGCCACGCCACCGATGCCAGGATTCCCTGCCGGAAGCGGAAACCAAGCACCAGTCCGACGCACAGGATGACCGCCGTCGTCACCAGAATCCGGACCGCATCGGCCGCCAGTCTCGACAGCAGGCCGGACGCCCGGTGCACGGGCACCACCCACAATCGGGACAGCAGGCCGGCTGTGCGCTCGCGCATGAGCCCGATCCCCCGATCATCGCCCCGGTCATGGCTCCGACCATCGCGACCAGCGGAACGCTGTTATAGAGAGCGCTGTGTCCGGTGACCTGCGAAACAACATCCCTGAAAACAATGTCCAGTGTCACCAGCAACACAGCGGGCATGATCAGCGACTCGAACACGGTCGCTGTATCGCGGCTCCACCGACGAAGTACACGCGCGGTCAGCACGCCGGTGTGCGAAATCAGCTGCCGGGGCGCGTTCTCCCAATGCCGTTGTAGGCGATGCCGGCCGGAAGTGCTGGAGTGACGCCACGTCTCGGGTAGTACACCGACGAAACCATTGCGGGCGATTGCCTCGTCCTGCGATACAACAGCCATCATCGCCGCCTTGAGGCAACGCGACCGTGCAGCACGATGAAAATCGCAGCCAAGGCCGCGACCCAAATGATCGCCGGACCGATGACCGGCCACGTCACCTCGCCGGCCGCCGGCGTGCTGTCTCCCGCCAATGCGCGCAGCGCGCACACGAACTGGGATATCGGTTGATCCCTCACAAAGGGCTGGATCCACTGCGGGAACCGTTCGACCGGTTGCAGGCCGACCGACAACCAGCCCAGGACCAGCTGCGGCACCAGCAGTATGGGCATGGTGGCCTCCGGATTCTTGTTCGCAGCGCCGATCAGGTCTCCGAGCAACGACAGCGCCGCACCGATCAGCAGCATCAAGAGGCAGAAGCCAACGGTGTGCGCGACGCCGCCGTAGAACCGGAATCCGATGACGTGACCGCATACCAACGAGACCACCAGCGCGATGACACAGCGGTACATGCTCGCCGACATGCGTGAGGCCAGCGGTACCAACGGGGCAACCGGCATGGCTTTGAATCGCCGGTTGATTCCCTGCACCGAGTCCATCGCTGATCGGAGCGCCGCCGATACGGCGGCGAATGCGACCGCTTGCAGCGCAATCAGCGGCATTAGGAACTGCGCATAACTACTCATGCCCTCGACGAAGCCGCCCATGACCTGTTTGAGCGGGACGTAGAAGGCGACCGTGAACATGATCGACGTGCCCGCCTGGGCGATTATCTCGCCATTGCGCAGCGTGGGCTTGATCACGCGCACCGTAAGCACCCACCACTGCTGGATGGTGGATGGGGTTGGTCGGACGGCCAGCCGGACAGTTGACGTACCGATCACGAGAGCAGTTCCACTTCAACGCGTGTCGCGGGCGAGTCGCCGTTATTCTGAGCCGTTAGCGCGAGAAATACCTCGTCGAGCGAGGGCCGCCGCAGGGCGATGTCGAGCAACTCGATGTTCGCCGCTTTCAATTGATACAGGGCCTGCACGAGGGTGTTCGGGCCATCGGGGGCGGGCATCGCGACGCGATCGGATGCCGTGGTGAGCGCGGCCCGGTTCTTTACGGGTAACAGTGAACCGAGCGCCGCGGCTACGACGGGCAGGTCCTTCAGGTGGCGGGGGACGATTTCGCAGTAGGTCGTTCCGGCACGCTCCTTGAGTTCGTCCGCCGTTCCCTCCGCGATGATCGTGCCGTTGTCGATCACGATGATGCGGTCGCTGAGCGCGTCGGCCTCCTCCAGGTATTGGGTTGTCAACAATGTGGCGATGCCGGCCTCCTTGAAGTCCGACACGAGCTGCCAGATACTTTGCCGGCTGCGGGGGTCCAGGCCGGTCGTGGGTTCGTCCAGAAACACCACTTCTGGACGGACCACCAATCCGCACGCGATGTCGATTCGCCGACGCATCCCGCCGGAATATGTGCTGACGCGCCGGTCCGCCGCGTCAGCCAGGTCGAAGTGGTCGAGCAGATCCTCGGCCCGCGAGCGCGCCTCGAACTTCTTCAGGCCTTGCAGGCGACCGAACATCACCAGGTTCTCGCGGCCGGTCAGCATGTCGTCGAGCGCAACGTGCTGGCCGGTGAGCATGATCGACCGCCGTACCGCGGCCGGATCCGAGAGAACGTCGTGCCCGGCGACCACTGCACGGCCGCGATCCGGCCGCGTGAGCGTCGACAGAATGTCCACCGTCGTCGTCTTGCCTGCGCCGTTGGGGCCCAGCAAGGCGAGCACCTCGCCGCGCCCCACGTCAAAGCTGATGTCACGAACGGCGGCAACGGAACCGAAGGATTTCGGATCCCCTCGACGACTACCGCCTTACCGGAGCTAAGCATTGAGCTCACTGCCGATGCCAGTCGAAGACAAGTCGATCAGCGCCAGTTCCTGACTTGCCGAGTCGATTTCATCCTCCGCGCTCGCGTCCTTGACCAGTTCCACCAGCGCGGCCGGGAACCGCCGCGCGAGCGATTCGACGTCGGTCGGCCCGAGCCGACGGGTGTCACTCCACCAATCCAGATGCAAGACGTCACCCGAGCGATACACCCGAAGTTCGACAGCGTGACCCAGGCCCGGGACCGCCTCGCGCACCGGCATCGCCGTGTCGGCGTCGAGCTGAACGGGAGCATCGTCAGATGACACGGCCGGTAGGTCCGGAATCGTGCCCACGTAGGAGAAGAAGATATCCGCGGGGCGGGTCGCGCCGAGTAGCCGCGCTGTCGGGGCATACATGTACCGCAACAGCCCGTAACCGATTCCGTAGTGCGGGACGGCCTCAAGGGTCGCGTGCACATCGTCCAAGAGTTCCCGGGCGCCCGCGTCCTTCGCGCAGGCGACGGCGACTGGGTAGACGCTCGTGAAGAACCCGACCGTCCGGTGCAGGTCGACGTCTGGTTTGAGAACCGATCGACCCGGTCCGCCGAGGTCGATGGCGATCGTGCCGTCACCGACCGTCTCTGCAATCGTTCGACCGAGCGCAGCCAGCAGGATCTCGTCGAGCGGCAACCGCAGCCGGCGCCGGGCATCTTCGATCTCACTTGTCTGTGAGTCGGTCAGCGTCGACGAGAACTTCACGAAGTCGTCGGCTCGTGGTGGGGACACCTCCGATTTGGCCACTCGCAGGTTGGCTTTCGTCGTGTTCTCCAGCCAGAAGTGGCGGCTTTCCAGCACCGCGGGATGTGTGGCGAGCGCTGCGCACCGTTGCGACCACTCCGCCCAAGGCATCGTGACCCGTTGCAGCACAATGTCTTCCCCGGCCAGGCGTTGGCCGAATGCGGTGAAGAGGTCAGCGAGCAGAATCTCGCGCGACGCGATGTCGCCGACGATCCCGTGCAGGCCGATCGCCAGATAGCACGGGCCGTTCGCCACACCACGAATATACGTAGCGCTCAACGGCGCGCCCAATGCGTCCCCGCCACGAATATGCTCATCGAGAACGGCTAACACACCGTCCCTTTCCTCGGCGCTTCCAGGCGGGGTGCCTTCGGGAAGCGATCGCAAAACCAGGTCGGCGAACTCCTCGGCGTCGCCGACGTGTTGCTCCCACGTTCCGGCCCGCTCCACGATCCGCACCCGAAGCGCATCGTGATGATTCGTTACGGCACTCAGTACCGATTGGATGTCCTCGACCCGCACATCCGGGCTGAGCTTCAAGATGACGGGAATGCGCCACCGGCCCGAATCCCGCAGCCCCTGCTCGAGGAACAACGCAATGTTCGGCGGCACGGGCGGATGCACCACGTCATCAACCGATCCCCGCGCAAGGCCACCCGCGTATCGTGCGGTCAGGCTCTCGGCGAGCGCGGCCACCGTCTGGTTCTCGTAAAGGTCCTGCGGCGTGAGGTCGAGACCCTCATTGACGGCCGTCATCGCGACGCTGATGGCGATCAGTGAGTCGCCGCCGAGTTCGAAGAAGTTGGCGCTCCGATCTATTGAGCCGAGGCCGAGGCATTGAGCCCAGATGCGCTGCAGTGTCGCTTCCATCTGCGACGTGCCGTTCGTCGCGGCATCAGTACCAGCACCGGTCGAAGTCTTGGCAGCCGCCGACCCCATTCGTTGCCACGACATGGCCGGCCCATGCAGACGTTGCGTTGTGCTCGACCCAATGCCTCTGCCGCTCAAAGGGGTAGCCAGGAAGCGAAACCCGTCGCGGCCGGTGGCCGGCCGAAAGCGGAGCCCAGTCGACGTCGACATCCGCTGACCAGAGTTGTCCGAGCGCGAGCAGGAAGGTGTCGCCGTCGTGTCGGTTCTGCGCTTGGTGGCGCATGAGCCGAACGGCGCGATGCCCGCTCGACCACCTCGGATGGCGCATTGCGGAGGCGGTCAGGGTGCCGCCGGGACCGACCTCGACGAGGACACGTGACGGATCGGCAAGCAACACATCGAGCTCGTCGGAGAAGCGTACCGTCGCCCGTATCTGGTGCGCCCATGTCGCCGGATTGGTCGCCTCGCTCGCGGACATCCACGTTCCAGTGACGTTCGAAAGCAACGGTATCCGTGGTTCGTGAAGTGTCAGGCCGGATAGGAACGCTGTAAAGTCTGGCAGCACGGCATCCATCAGCCGCGAATGGAATGCGTGCGACGTCCTGACCCGACGAGCGACGATTCCCAACTGCTCCACACGATCCTGGAACCTACGCATGCTTTCTTCGGTTCCCGCGACAACGCAGTTGACGGGATCGTTCACGGCGGAGAGATCGACCTCTTCCGATAGACATTCAGCGATCGCGTCCGGGCTCTGCGCCACCGCCACCATGACGCCGCGGGGCGCGGCGTGCATCAGAAGTGCACGATTGGAAACTGCCTTGATCGCTGTCGGCAGATCGAAGACGCCCGCGATGGTGGCCGCGACGTATTCCCCGATGCTGTGTCCGGCCACGGCCGAGGGACGAACACCGTAGGACTCGATCAACTTTGCCAGCGCGTACTCGACGGCGAACAGTGCAGGCTGGGCGCGGTCCGTGCGTTCGAGGTTCCCGCCAGTCGCGTCGAATACCTCGGCACGCAAGTCGATGCCCAACTCCTCAGCGAACCCCGTCACGCACCGATCGAAGTGCTCGCCAAACACCGGCTCCGACTCATAAAGGCCGCGGGCCATCCCGATGTGCTGGGCACCCTGACCGGGAAAAATGAAAGCAACTGCGTCCGTGTTGGATTCGTTGCCCGGGACCGACTCGGCGACAAAAACGTTATCGTGCTCGGGCGTACACAGCAGCGCTGCCGCCTCTTGGCGGTCGTTGATGACCGCCGCCATCCGCATACTTTCCTTGCTTCGGGTCGCAAGGGTGAACGCGACATCGGAGAGATTGAGCTCGTCGTCTGGGTCTGACAATTCGGCAGCCAACCCGGATCGGGCATGGTGCAGCGCCTCGGCCGACCGTGCCGACAACAGAAGCACCTGCGGACCGGTTCGAACGTCAGATCGCGAAACCGCCGGCGCCTCCTCCAGGACGATATGCGCGTTGGTGCCACCGACGCCGAACGAGCTGACCCCGGCTCGGCGTGTGCCATCCCATTCCCAGGGGCCGTATTCGCGGCGCACGACGAAGGGGCCCCGATCGAGATGCAATTCCGGGTTCGGGCTGGTGTAGTGCAGGGTTCCCGGAATCGCTTGGTGCTCAAGACAGAGAATCGCCTTGATCAGGCCCGCGATCCCGGACGCTACCTCCAAGTGACCGATGTTGGACTTGACTGAACCAAGAACGCATGGGCCGGGTCTGGCCACGCTGGAAAGGCTGAATGCCTGTCGCAGTCCTTCGATTTCGATCGGGTCACCGAGGGGCGTCCCGGTTCCATGGGTTTCGACATAGCTGACGGTGGACGCATCGATGTCGGCAACAGCATGCGCCTCGGCGATCACCTCAGCCTGACCCGCGGCGTTGGGCGCCGCGTAGTTCATCTTCGTCGATCCGTCGTTGTTGACCGCCGATCCCCTGATGACCGCGTGGATGCGGTCCCCGTCGTCGACAGCGGCCTGCAACGGCTTGAGCACCACAATGGCGACTCCGCTGCCAAAGATGGTGCCATCCGCCCTCACGTCGAACGGCCGGCAATGGCCACTCGCCGAGACCATGGAGCCCGGTTCGTGCCAGTATCCGACGTGATGCGGTACGCGGATCGACGCGGCGCCGGCCAGAGCCATGTCGCACTCGCCGCTCAGAATGCTCTGGCACGCAAGGTGAACCGCGACCAGTGACGACGAGCATGCCGTCTGCACCGAGAGGGCGGGGCCGCGCAGATTGAACTGATGCGACACGCGGGTGGCCAGATAATCCTTGTCGTTCTGCAACGACAGGTTGATCATTTCGAAGGTGGCGCCTTCCCCGATGATCCGGTTCGGATCGTGGTGTGACATCAGGTTGTGGAGGAGGTAGCCGCTCGCCGAGCTTGTTCCGTACACCCCGATGGAACCATCGAACTCGGCAGGATCGTAACCGGCGTCTTCCAGCGCATGCCACGCACACTGCAAGAACAGGCGGTGTTGTGGATCCATCATCTTGGCGCCCTGCGGCGTGAAACCGAAGAAGTCCGCGTCGAAATTATCTATACCGTCGAGGAGGGCCGCGCGCCGGACATACGCGGGATTGGCAAGGGCCTTTTCTCCCACGCCGGCCGCAATGAGTTCGTCCTCCGACAACGTGACGATCGATTCCTCGCCTCGGCGCAAACTGCGCCAGAACGCTGATAGAGAATCGGCACCGGGGAATTTGCCTGCCATGCCGACGATCGCGATCGCATTGAGCGCCGGTGAGTGCGACGCCACCGAGTTCTGAGTACTGCTGTTCACACTCGTTGTCCTGCCTTCCGCCGCGTTGCGGCTTGTTGGCGCGCAATGGCACGCTGATTGGCTCGTTCGCGAAGTTCGCTGGGGCCCTCGGCGGTGTCGTGCCCGTTGAGCCCCAGCTGGCGGATGAGATCGGATGTGAGGTCCTGCAGTGAAGCTCCCTGCAAGAGAAGTGCGACGGGCGGCTCCACCCCGAAGTCGCCGCGCGCACTGTTCCTGATTCGCACGGCCATCAGCGAATCCATTCCGAGTTCGATCAGCGGCCGGTTCGCCTGCATCGCCGACTCGTCGGGGTAGCCCATGATTGCCGAAATGCGTTCTCGCAACCGGTCGGCGACGATCCGATTGACCTCGACGGGATCCAGTTCGCGAAGCGCGTCCGCACCCGGCCAGTCACCGCCGGCGCTGAGTACGTCCAGTTCCTCGAGCATCGTCGCGAAATAGCCGAGATCGTGGATTTCGGGGAACGCGGCCGCTGCGCGATCAAGACGCAGCCGTGCGACGCCCACGCGGGTGAGGTTGCTGCCTACCAGCGACTCGAACGCCTCGATGCCTTCAGCAGGGTTGATGGGATCGAGAACGCCAAATGTCAACGAGCGGGCGATTCCGACCTCCGACCACTGGCCCCAATTGATCGCGATGGCAGGCAGACCCGATGCTCGTCGCCACGCCACCAGGGCATCGAGCCACGCATTCGCGCACGCGTACGCCGCCTGCCCCGGGGAGCCCAGCAGCGAAGCCATGGAGGAAAAGCCAACCCACCAGTCGAGTTGTCGGCTGGTGGTGGCTTCGTGCAGCCGGAGTGCGCCCGTCGCCTTCGGCGCCCACACGCGATCCAGGCTTTCACGACTGAACATGGCCGCCAGACCGTCGTCGATGACAGCGGCCGAATGCACCACTCCACGCAAGGGCAGTCCGGTCTCTTCGGCGGCCGCCACCAGTCGATCGGCCACTCCGAGTGAGGCGATGTCGCCTGACACGAAGGCAATGTCGGCGCGGCTCTGGAGACGCGGCAAGGTCCGTGGTCTGTTTGTCAGAGGGACCGGTGCGACCGTTTAGGATGACGCGGCCGGCGCCCCTGTCGACAAGCCAGCGAGCCACGACCATGCCCAAACCGCCGAGGCCGCCGGTGATGATGTATGAGCCGTCGGGGCGGACAGCCGTATCACCTTCACGTGCACTACGGTTCGCGCGTGAGAGCCGTTGAACGTATCTGCGCGGCCCCCGCCACGCGATCACATCGTCGCTGCCGGGCGACTCGAGTTCGGTGGTCAACGTCGCAAGGACGTCGTGCGACGCATCGAAATCAACGAGAGTGACGTGCAGATCCGGGTGCTCGTAGGCGAGGACCCGGATGAGGCCTTGAAGAGTGCCGATCGAGGGATCTCCTGACTCATCGCTCAGCACGGCGAGACCGCTGCGGGTGACCAACCAGAGCCGCGGGGACTTCCCGTGCCAGCCACCGACGAGGGAGCGCACGGTTGCCGCGATCGCCCAAATCAATTCGCGGGTGCGCCCGAGCGTGTCATTTGCGTCAGTGCCGTCGAAATGGCGTTGTCCGACGAAGATGACGACGCCGACGGGCGGAAGCTCAGGGTCCGACGAAGTCTTGGCGAAGGCCCCACGCACGACGGACTCGTCGAACAGGTTTTCGCCGATCACTCGTCGGGTGGGCGAGCTGAAGCCTGTGATGAAGTGGTCCACGAGCGCCTTCGTTTCGGCGTCATCGGACAGCAGCAGCCAGCTTCCGGTCGGGGCAACCGTCAGCTCCTGGCCAACCTCAGACGGCGGCGCACTCTCCACCCAAGTGCTGTCGAAGATCTTCTGCTCCAACGGCAATGGCACGGTTCGGCGCTCGACGCGCCGCAGATACACGCCGGTGATCTCGGCGGTTGGACTCCCCGCCTCGTCCATCAGCGTGATCCGGCCCAGCTTGCCGGCACCGTCGTCGTCGAGGCTCATCAGGTCGGCGCGGCACCGTGCATGTCGTCCGACATCCCCGAACAGCCGAATCGCCTCGAACGAGACCGGCAGGTACGTGACTTCGGTCGAATCCGTCAGCGATTCGGTTGGCATCGCGGCAGCCAATGTCTGTAACGCCGCGTCGAGCATGACGGGATGAATTCGAAAACCCCGATGCGGCGTGGCCTCATCGGGCAGGGCGACCTCAGTCTCGGCAGAACCGCCGGAGGTCCGAACGATCCGCGTCAACGCCGCGAAGGCTGGGCCATGGTGTGCACCCGTGCGTCGCAACGCGGTGTAGAAATCGGCGATTGACACGGCAGTTCCGCCTTCTGCGGACCCTACGGGTGATGCGGGTGATGTGGCCCCGTCAGTCGGCTGCGCGACCTCGACTCGGGCGACCGCATGCCGGCACCAGCTGCCGCCCGCTGAGCGGGAATGGATCTCTATCCGGATGTCGTCGTCTGCGCTTCGGATGAGCTGTGTCGTCACCCGGGTCTCGGCACCCAGCGGCAGCATCTGGTCGACCTCGAGCCGATTCACCACAACGGCATGAACAGGCAGGGCAAGCGCTTCGCTGCCGGCAGCCAGCGCCATTTCGGCAAATCCTGCCGCCGGCATCACGACCTGGCCGTGTACCTTGTGATCCGCCAACCAGGGAATGACATCGGTTCCGACATCCGCCTGCCACACATGGTCCCGGCCCGACGGCATCTCGACGTGCGTGCCAAGGAGCGGGTGAGCACCGGTCAGCCCATTTCCAACCGGCCGATTCGCCGGCCAGTACCTGGAGTGCAGCCATGGTGTGGGTGGGATGTCTGCGAGTCGACCGCCGTTACGAGCAGACTGCGCCGTCCCGTTCAACGGCGGCCGCACGCTGGCGAGTTGCGTGTGGAACGTGAGTGTTTCGTGGTCGTCACGGTGCAGCGTTCCGGTCGCGAGGACATCCCTGCGAGGCTTGACGGATTCGAGGGTGTCGGTGACGGCGTGCGTGAGCAGCGGATGTGGGCTGACTTCGATGAACGTGGCGTGGTTCTCGGCGGCAGCCGTCACCGCCTGCGCAAACTGCACCGGATTGCGCACATTGGCCACCCAGTAGTCGGCGTCGAACATGGGCGTCTCGCCGTCGGTGCGGCGCGTGGTGCTGATCAGGGGGATCTTCGGCGCAATAGGCGCCAAATCCGCAAGCGCAGCACGTAATTCGGGCAGTATCGGATCAATGGTTGGGTGATGAGAGGCCACATCGACCTCGACGCGCCGCGCCAACCGATTCCGTGCCGCGACTGCCGCGATCACCGCGTCGACCTGCTCGGGAGGCCCGGCGATCACTGTTTGGCGCGGCGACGCGTACACCGCCAAGGTGACATCGGGATGGTCGGCGATCAGCGTCTCAGTGGCGGGTGCATCCAGCTCCAGAAGCGCCATTGCGCCCTGGCCCGACAATCGGGCCATCAACCGGGACCGGGTCGCGATCACCGTCAGTCCCTCGACCGGGCTCAGCGCCCCAGACACCACCGCAGCGGACACCTCTCCCATCGAGTGGCCGATCACCGCATCCGGTTCCACCCCGTGGGAACGCCACAGCTCTGTCAGCGCCAGCTGCATACCAACCAGGACCGGCTGGATGCGGTCGATGCCGCGCAGCGGCTCGCCGGCCTTCAGCACCTCGTGCAGCGAAAATCCGGTCTGCTCAATGAATACGGGATCCAACTCAGCGACTGCGGCGGCGAAAGCCGGCTCATCGGCAAGCAACTGCCGGCCCATCCCTGCCCACTGCGATCCCTGACCGGAATAGACGAACACGGTGCCCGCGCCACGCAGCCCGCCGTGCGGCTCGACCACTCCCGGTGCCGAGCGCCCGGCAGCGAGCGCCCGCAACCCGGCGACGGCCTGGCCGTGATCGGCCGCACACACCGTCGCTAGTATGGGGTGCCGTGTCCGGTGATCGTTCAGGGTGTGCGCCACGTCAGACAAAGCCACGCTTCTGCCGTCGCCGTCGATCCAATCCGCTAGCGTCCGAGCCGTTGACGCGAGCCGCTCGGATGTCTTACCGGACACGACCAATGTCGTCAGTGCCAAATCTGTAGCTGCGGCTGATGCCGGTGCCATATCAGGCCCCTGCTCCAGCACCACATGCGCGTTCGTCCCACCTAGACCGAACGATGACACCCCCGCGCGCCGCGGACCTGGGCACTCCGGCCACTCCGTGGCGTGGATGGGAACGAATAGCCGGGTCGAGGACGGGTCGATTGCCGGATTCCACTGCGCGAAATGCAGATTCGGAGGAATCTGTGCGCGCTGCACCGACAACACAGACTTGATGAACCCCGCGATCCCGGCGGCGGCCTCCAGATGGCCGAAGTTGGTCTTCACCGCTCCGAGGCCGCATGGGCCGTCCCCCCGCCCGTAGATCGCCGCCAATGCGTCGAACTCGATCGGGTCGCCCAGAGAGGTACCCGTGCCGTGCGTCTCAACGAAATTCACCGAACTCGCCGCCACATCGGACGACCACAACGCACGGGTGATCACGTCCTGCTGTGCCAGTGCATTCGGAGCCGTCAGCCCGTTGGAACGGCCATCCTGATTGACCGCCGAGCCGCGCACAACTGCCAACACCCGATCCCCGTCAAGCACCGCGTCGGTGAGTCGCTTGAGCACCACGACCCCTGCACCCTCACCGCGCACGAAGCCGTCGGCACCTGCGTCAAAGGAATGACACCGGCCGCGGGGAGACAACATCCCCCACTTCGACAGCGCGAGTTGAGTTTCCGGGCGCAAGATGAGGTTGACCCCTCCCGCGAGGGCGACGTCACTCTCGCGCAGCCGCAGGCTTTGGCAGGCCAGGTGGATCGACACCAGCGATGAGGAGCACGCCGTATCGACCGCTACGGCCGGACCACGCAACCCCAACAAGTACGCAATCCGCCCCACTGCGACGCTGTGGGCGTTACCCGTTGCGCAGTACGCGTCGATGCTATCCGGGTTTGCCGCCGAAATAGCTTGATACTCGGTGTAGTAGACACCCATCATCACGGCGGCCCGGGTTCCGCCGAGCTGATCCGGCGCGATGCCGGCATGCTCGAGCGCTTCCCATGTCACCTCCAAGAGGACCCGCTGCTGCGGATCCATTGCTTCGGCCTCCCGAGGGGAAATCCCGAAGAAATCAGCATCGAATCCGGCAACATCAGGTAAGAAGGCGCCCCATTTCGAGGACATGCGTCCTGGCGCCGAGGGATCCGGGTCGTAGAACGCGTCAGCATCCCAGCGGTCTGGGGGCACTTCGGTGATCGCATCGATGCCGTTCGTGAGTAATGCCCAATAGGCCTCCGGCCCAACCGCACCGCCGGGGAAACGGCACCCGATACCCACGACCGCCACCGGTTCCGCTGCCGCGATACGGGAGGCCGCTTCGAACCGCTCCGTCAACGCCGCCCTCTGGTCGACGGTCATGGCCGAAATTCTGCTGAAGGTCGTTCTCATCAGATACCGCTCTCACGCGTCGCCAGAGCTGCGTCAGATTCGAGGTCGGCTTGCTTCATTCGAGTCTCATGGGTGAGTGTCGCCCGGCGGTATGGCGTTGGGGTGGTCATTGCGGTGCGCTCACCCTTTCCGAAGGTTGTTGTAACGGCTCGTCCTCGGTCCGGTTTCTCTGCGCGTCGGCGATGTCTTCGTCGGTCGCCTCGATCATCTCGCCGAGGAATGTCGCCAGGTAGTCCGCGACGGCCTCAATGGTCGGGTAGTCGAAGACAAGTGTCGGTGGCATGGCTTGCCCGAAGGTCTGGGAAAGATTGCGTTGGAGCAGCACGCTCATCAACGAATTCATACCGAGTTGGATGAAACCCGTCGATGGGTCCAGCGACTCCGTCTGCGGCAGTCCCATCACCCACGCCGTGACCGCGCCGACGTGTTCAACCAGCATGTCACGGCGCCGTTCCGGCCGGCACTTCCGCAGGTTCTCCCGGAACTCGCCCTCGGGCACCATTGCCGTGTCTTCGGCGGTTCGTAGTTCTTCGAGCATGCGAACTGAACCGTGGGCCTGTGAGGTAGCGGCCTGGCGAGTCCAATCCGCGGCCGCCACAACCGACCGTACCCCGCTGTCAGGCGCCATCGCCGATGAGAGCGCCCGGATGCCAACGTCATCGGACATCGGCGTCAGCCCGAGCGGACCAAATTCGGCGGCAAGCGAATCGAGAGTGTCGCGACCATGCGCACTCGATTGGGCCTCGGCCGACGATTTCCACACCCCCCAATCCACGACCGCGGCCGCAAGACCGAGAGAGCGACGCGCGTAGGCCAATGTGTCGAGGAAGGTATTGGTCGCGGCGTAGTGGCCCATCAACGGCGCACCGAGCAGCCCGGACATGGACGAGAACAAGACGAACTGGCGCACCGTCTTTTGCAGTGACAGCTTGTGCATGAGCGATGCCGCATCCAGGTTCGGCCGGAACATCACCTTCACATCGTCGTCGCTCATCTGGGTGAGCGGGATGGGGCGGCCGGCAAAGTCAATCAGGTAGATGCCATCGATCGGGGGCAAGTCGGTGCCGAAACGGTCGAACAGTGTTTTCATCGCGTCTTCATCCGCCGAATCGGCGGCGACAGTGACGAGTTTCGTGCCTTTCGAAGAAAGATTTTGGGATAACGTGTCCAGTCGTATGTCCGCGTTTTGAGACACTGCGACAATCGTTCCGGCCCCCATATTCGCAAGCTGTTGAATCAGATGCGGTCCGATGTCTCCGATCGGGCCGACGACGAGGTGGCTGGTGTCTTTGTCGAGGACGGCCAACGACGTCGCAGATGAGGTTTGCCGTCGAAGGCGTGGGACGTGGCGGATACCGGCCCGGTATACGACCTGATCTTCCCCATCCGTTGCGCTCGCTTCGGTCAGCACGCAATTGGCGGCCAGTTCAGCCGGTACCGAGTCATCGAGATCGATTAATCCGCACCGCATCTCGGTATGTTCGAGCATCAGGGTGCGGCCCAGCCCCCACAGGACGGCATGGGCGGGGTTCGCCCGATCGCCTTCTGTCAGCGGTTGTGCGTTGCGGGTCAGTATGAACAACCTCGGCGGCGATGGCGTGGCCGCCAAGGCGGCTCCAAGCATCCGTCCAGCATTGAAAAGGCCGTGGCCGGACTCCACGTCAACGTGGGGAAAGGAGACGTCCGGCGCGTACAGCACATTGCTGATGCCACGGACGACCTTCGAAACGGCGGCCGAATCGTGGTTCGTGGCCAGAACCGAGGGCGCAAGGACCCTGACGCGAGAATCCCCGCCAATTGCACGCTCGAGTTCCGCGCCGAGGTCGCCATTGGCCAACACCAGCCAGGAACCATCGGCCGCCGTGTCGACGCCTGCCAACGAACGAACCGGCCAGGTGAGCTCGTAATGCCAGTCGGGAGGGATCCCGTCATCGGCATTCAGCCGATCAGTGCCCACCGCAACGGTTTCGGTGTGACGGGTCGCCCATCGGCCGGGTCCGGCGCTAATCCAGTGCCGGGTGCGGTGCCACGGCGAACTCGGCAGCACCACGTGGGGTTCGGGCGGATGCGGCGTGTCTGGGGGCCGGATGGTGTGGACGGCGTTGAGGTTGACGTGGAAGGTGCGGGTGTCATCCGTGTTCTGTCGCAGGGTGCCGATGCTGTGGTGATGGGTGCCGGCCAATGTTTCGCTGATGGCGTCGGTCGTCATCGGGTGGGGGCTGATTTCGATGAAGGTGTGGTGGTCGGTGCCGGCAAGTGTGACGGCTTGGCTGAGGCGCACCGGATTGCGTAGGTTGGCAGCCCAGTAATCGGCGTCGAGAACCGTTGTCGCGCTGGGGTTGTCGTACACAGTTGTAATGAGGGGAATCGTGGGGCTCTTCGGTGCCAAACCAACCAAGGACGCACGCACTTCGGGCAGTATCGGGTCCACGATCGGGTTGTGGGAGGCGACCTCCATGTTGACCCGGTGGGCGAAACGGTCCCGCCGCTGCACCTCACTGATCAGGCCATCAATCTGCGTGGATGGGCCGGCGATTACGGTTTGACGCGGCGAGGCGTACACCGCCAGGGTGACCTCCGGGTGGTCGGCGATCAGCTCCGCCGTGGCCTCGGCGTCGAGTTCCAACAGCGCCACGGCGCCCTGACCAGCCAGTCGTGACATCAACCTTGACCGGACGGCGATCACCCTCAGGCCCTCGCCCACGGTCAAAGCCCCGGCCACCACTGCCGCCGCGATCTCGCCCATCGAGTGGCCGATCACCGCATCGGGGTGCACCCCGTAGGAGCGCCACAGCTCGGTCAAACCGAGCTGCAGTCCCATCAACACCGGCTGCACCCGCGTATCTCCGCTGAGTTCGTCATCACGCGCCGCACGCACACCTGCTCGCGCGGCCAGTCGTGCCGCCGCGCGGCGCGACGATGCCACCGATCGGTCGCTCACATCCGCAACCCCATTCGGGGCCGCCCGTCCAGTGCCGGCGAGCACCTGCTGGAGGGAGAAGCCGAACTCGGCGACAAACGCCGGTTCCAGTTCGGCAATCGCTGCGGCGAACGCCGGTTCGTCCGCGAGCAGTCGGCGAGCCATGCCCGGCCACTGCGAGCCCTGTCCGGAGTAGACGAACACCGTGCCGGGGGCGCATGGGCCCTCGGTGCGGACCCCCCACGCCTTCGGCCGGGTGCCCGGAGGCCAGGGCATGGAGCCCGGCTACCGCCTGGGCGCGATCACGGGCACATACCGTGGCGAACTTTCCGCGCTTGGCCCGGTGATGGTTCAGAGTGTGCGCCACCTCCGGCAACCCCACATCCGCGCCGTCGCCGTCCATCCAGTCGGCCAGCACCCCCGCCATCGACGCGATCCGATCGGTTGTCTTGGCCGCCACCACCAACGTCGTCACCGCCGCACCGGTGTGCAGCACCGCCGCCGCAGTGGGCGCCGGGTCGGGACCCTGCTCCAGCACTACATGCGCGTTCGTCCCGCCAAAACCGAATGAGGACACCCCCGCCCGCCGCCGGCCGTACGTGGGTGGCCAATCAGTGTGCTCGGCAACAACCTTCAGCCCTAGATTGTCAAACGGAATGTGCGGATTCGGGGTCTCGAAGTTTTGATTGGCGGGAATGCGCCCCCGCTGCAGCGCCAGCACTGCTTTGACGAAACCTGCGATGCCGGCCGCCGCCTCCAGATGTCCAAGGTTTGACTTGACCGCACCGATCAACAGCGGCGAGTCTGCCGGACGACCACGACCCAGCACCGTACCCAGCGCGCGCGCCTCGATCGGATCACCAAGCAAAGTTCCGGTTCCCATTGCCTCGACATAGCCGACGTCGCGTGGCTCGACGCCGGCATTGGCGTAGGCGGCCCGCAGCACTGCCATCTGGGCTGCCGGGTTCGGAGCCATCATCCCGTTGGACCGGCCGTCCTGATTGACCGCCGAACCCCTCACCACCGCGAGCACCCGGTCGCCGTCGCGCAGCGCGTCACTGAGCCGCTTGAGCACCGCAACCCCGCAACCCTCACCACGGACAAAACCGTCCGCGCTGGCATCGAAAGCGCGGCACTGACCCGTCGGCGACATCACCTGCGCCTGGTCGAGGCTGCGAGTGACCGCCGGTGACAGCAGAAGATTGACTCCCGCGGCAAAAGCGAGATTCGAATCCCCCGTCCGCAGGCTCTGGCATGCCAGATGCACCGCCACCAGGGACGAGGAACACGCCGTATCAACGGTCACCGACGGCCCGCGCAGATCAAAGAAATACGACACGCGATTGGCGATGATGCTCAGCGCACCACCAGTTCCGGACCAGGCATCGACTTGACTCAAGTCCGCCGAGGCCAGATACCCATAGTCTGACAGGCACGCACCGGCAAAAACCCCCGTCTGCGTTTGCCGTAACGAATCAGCCGGAATGCCGGCATGCTCCAACGCCTCGTGAACCACTTCGAGCAACAGCCGCTGCTGGGGGTCCATCTTGGCCGCTTCGTGCGGAATGATCTCGAAGAAGTCCGCGTCGAAGGCGTCAACATCGGTCAAGAACGACCCCCACCGGGTGGTGGCCGCCAGCGCCGCGCCCACCTCCGGTGAGCCGTCATCAAACGACGCCCACCGATCCGGTGGGACCTCGCCGACAGCGGACTGGCCGTCACACAGAAACTGCCACAACGATTCCGGGCCATGGATGTCACCCGGGAAGCGGCATCCCAGACCGATGACGGCGATCGGCTCATCCATCGACCGTTGATCACAGCTCACATTTGTCTCAACTGTTGATTCGGGTTCCGAGCCGGTGAGAAACAGCGCCAGCGCGTTGATCGTCGGGTACTGCCAGAACTCCACCGGAGAAATGGTCCGGCCCAAAAGCTCGGACAACTCACCAGTGAGCACCACCGAGTCGCGCGAACCCACTCCCAAGTCGTGCATCGATGCGTCGAAATCGATGTCGTCGGGACTGCAGCCCAAATTCGTGACCAGATAGTCGGCCAGCCAATGCCGAAGAGCTGACTCATCCAGAGCCCCCGTCATCCGGGAACCTTCAGACGGCCGAATTTAGTTTGCCGGTAGGGCTGTACACAGGCCGACCCACCCACCTTGCCGCCGGCCGTGTCCGAAATCCAACTGAACACTGTCCGCATCAGATCCTGCTCTCACTACCGACCGGAGCTGATTCGACACTGTCGAACAACCCATCCAGGACGCTGCCGGCCGGGTCGAGCACCAGATCGATGCCGCTTTCCGAGCTCTTCTGGTGGCACAACTTTTTTGGCCAAGTATTCTGCTAGTGACACAATCGTCGGGTGGTTCCAGAGCATCGTCGCCGATAGCTCGACGCCGACGAGTTGCTCGGCCTCTCGTCGAACCGCCATCGCCATCATGGAGTCCAGGCCCATGTCCGCGAACGGTCGGTCCAATTCAAGTTCCACCTCCGGCATTCCGAGTTCGCCGGCCAAGATGGATCGCAGTCCGATCTCGAGTTCGCGAAGTACATCCTCGGCAGGCATCTGCGACCATGCCCGCTTGGCGCGTGCAATACGGTGCTCGTCGGCTGCGGCCGACGCCGGCTCGTCGGACGACGGCATCGGAGCCATTACCGCTTGGGCGACGTCATAGCACGACAGGTGCTCCCAGGCAGCGAAGGCTTCGCCCGGATCGACAGGCCTAGACCCGAACCGTTCAAGCTCCTGCAGGACTATTTGGGCATCCGAAGCAAAGCCAAGCCCCTGCCAGGCCACCCAATCCAGGCTGACGGTGTGGCAGCCCTGCCGGTGACGGGCTCGGGCGAAGCAGTCGAGGTAGGCATTTGCCGCGGCGTAGGCGCTCTGCCCCGGGATACCGAAGATCGCCCCCGCCGCCGCGGTAAGGTAGAAGAAGTCGAGGCTGGCGGGCGGGAAGGCCTCATGCAAGGCTTGTGCGCCAGCGATTTTCGGCCACATGGTGCGCCGAAGCCGGTCATCCGCCATGTCAGTCAGGAGCTGGCTTTCGGTGACTCCAGCAGCGTGTACGACGCCGCGTATCGGCGGCCCTCCGTTGTCGTCCCGCCTGGCGAGCAGACCCTGCACCGCCTCGCGCGATCCGACATCGAGGGCCACGGCCTCGACGGAGACACCTCTGGACTCCAGCGCCCGAATTGCAGCGATCTTGCGGCGAACACCCGTATCGCTGATATCGCTGTCCCAATCACGCCTGGGCGGCAACGGAGTCCGGCCGGCCAGCACCAGACGACGCGCACCGCGGTCCGCGAGCCAGGCAGCAATCAGCAGACCGAGTGCGCCCATGCCGCCGGTGACGAGATATGCAGCGTCCGGACGACACCGCAACGGCTCTCGTATCCGTTCGCCACGGACCGGCACCAACGCGGGCATGAAGAATTCACGGTCGCGCAGCGCGACAATGGATTTAGCCGAGGTGGGAAGCAGCGTAGACAGCGCCGATGCGCAATCACCGATGTCCTCGGCGGCTGGGAGGTCCACCAGGCCGCCCCACAGCTGCGGCTGCTCAGCACCGATGACAGCGGCGAGCCCCCACAGGCAGCTCTGCCGTAATGCCCTGTCGGACAACGCATCGCGGACGCCCTGGGTGATGATCCACAGCGTTGCTGGGTACTGGTCGTCCCGCTCGGCCAGTCTGCGAACTAGATCGGCCACTTCCGCAGATAAACGAACGGCGCAGTCCATGTCGGTCGCAGCCGCGTCCGCGAGACCGGGCTCGGCCAGGTAGATGACATACCGTGCCTCGCCCACGCCCGCGACGGTATAACCGGCATCGGCGAGCTGGTCGCGGAGAATGCGGGCGGCATCGCCCTTACCGATGACCGCAAGCGTGCGGGGAGCATCGGGCGGCGGTCGCGGGCCGGCATGCTCGCCCCACGGTTGCCATTCGATGGCGTGGACCAACGTGCGCGGATCCCCGTCCTGCGCAGCCGCCAGTGCAGGACCTGAATCCATATCGGCATACCGAAGTGAGCGGATGTCGACGCATGTACTGCCGTCGGGCGCTCTGACAGCTATGTCGACAATCAGCTCATCGCCGCTGCCGCCGCGCCGATGTACCTCGACATGACCCCGTGCATCCGCGAGTCCGGCTTCGAACCGGACACTCTCGACCGATGCAGGAAACACGAGCCGAGGATTGGAGCTGTCCACCAGAGGTGCGATGTGAACGGCGGCATCAAGCAGTGCGACCGTCGACGCCTCCGGCACGCGGATGTCGGCGAGCAGTCCGGCCGTCCCCGACCGGCAGGACTCGACCGACCACGGGAAGGGCTGCCCATCGATGCCCCAGGCCCGCTGAAGCTGCGCCACCGACGAAGCGTCGAAGCCGGTCGACTCGTGATCATCGGACATGTCGAAGCCTTCGGCCCACATGTCCGCACCGCGGACGGCCGACTCGTCGTTCTCCAGCCGTTGTGAGATTCGGGCGGTGGCGTGCCGGACCCAACGGTGCCCGGGGGTGTCAGCCGCCGGGCTCGATGACAGGGTCACCGACTGATCGTCGGCGATTACCTGGATCACTCTCGGGCGGTCGACGATGATCGGATTCTCAAATCGAACGTCGGACAATGTCGACGCACCACATTCGGATGCCGCTGTCGAAAGTGTCTGTAACAGAACCGATACGGGGATCAATTCCATTCCGTTGATTCGATGCCGGCCTGGATATGGCCTGGCCTCCGGCGCCAGCCGCGCCTGCCACAGATGTGCTGGAGGTGTGGTGGTCACCGCGATGTGCTCGCCGAGCAGAGTGCCCGGCCTTGGCGTAGATCCGGACGCCTCTGCCGGCTTGTCGATGTTGATCCAGTGTCCTGTGTGGTGCCAGGGCGTGGTGGGAATAGGCGGATGGGGTTCGGGTAGGTGCGGCACGTCCGGTGGGTGGCTGCTGTGAGTGGCGTTGACGTTGGTGTGGAAAGTAAGCGTTTCGTCGGTATCGCGCTGCAGGGTTCCGATGCTGTGGTGATGCGCGCGTCCCAGAGTGTCGCTGACGGCGAAGGTGAGCAGCGGGTGGGGGCTGATCTCGACGAACGTCGCGTGGTTCTCGGCGGCCGCGGCGACGGCCTGGCTGAACCGCACCGGATTGCGCAGATTGGCCGCCCAGTAGTCTGCGTCGAAAAGGATTGTGTCGGTGCCTCTTTGATCATCTGTGCTGATGAAGGTGGGAATGGTCCCGCGCTGCGGGTTCAAGTCGGCAAGCGCGCTTCGCAATTCGGGCAGTATCGGGTCAATGGTGGGGTGGTGAGAGGCCACGTCGACCTCGATGCGCCGCGCCAGCCGATCCTGGGCGTCTACCATCGCTATCACCGCATCCACCTGCTCGGGCGGTCCGGCGATCACCGATTGGCGCGGTGAGGCATACACCGCCAAGGTGACGTCGGGGTAGTCGGCGATCAACGACTCGGTGGCCGGCGCATCCAATTCAAGCAGCGCCATGGCGCCCTGCCCCGAGAGCCGCGCCATCAACCGCGACCGGGTCGCGATCACCCTCAGCCCTTCGGCGACACTCAGCGCCCCGGCCACCACCGCCGCGGCTATCTCTCCCATCGAGTGGCCTATCACCGCATCCGGTTCCACCCCGTAAGACCGCCATAGCTGCGTCAGCGCCAGCTGCACGCCCACCAACACCGGCTGGATGCGATCGATACCGACCACCGGCTCACCGCCCTCAAGCACCTGCCGCAGCGAAAAGCCGGCCTGAGCAACGAACACCGGCTCCAACTCGGCCACCGCCGCGGCGAACGCCGGCTCATCGACCAGCAACCTCTGGCCCATCCCCGGCCACTGCGAACCCTGACCCGAATACACAAACACCGTGCCAGGCCCGCATGACCCCACATGTGGGCCCACCACCCCGGGAGCCGAGCGGCTCGCAGCCAGCGCCCGCAACCCGGCGACCGCCTCAGCGCGATCACGCGCACACACCGTGCCGAACTTCGGGTATCGGGAACGGTGATGCTTCAAGGTGTGCGCCACATCCGGCAGCCCAACACCCTGCCCCTCGCCGTCCATCCAGTCGGCCAACCCCTGCGCCGTCGAGGCGATTCGCGCGGGGGTCTTACCGGAGACCACCAACGTCGTCACCACCGGAACGTCACCCGGCACAACGGGTTCGGCATCGGGCGCCTGCTCCACCACCACGTGCGCATTCGTGCCACTGACTCCGAACGACGACACTCCCGCCCGGCGTGCACGCCCGACCCTCGGCCAGTCCATCCCCTGCGCTGCAATGGTGAATCGGGAGGCGCCGTCACTGGCGTGCGGCGTCAAGCGCTCGAAGTTGAGATGTTTGGGAATGTAGCCATGACGAACGCTGAGCACGGTCTTGATGAAGCCGGCGATACCGGCGGCGGATTCGAGATGACCCATGTTCGTCTTGACCGAACCCAGCACCAACGGTGCAGCGCCGTCGCGGTCGGAGAAGACCTGACTCAACGCGTCGAGTTCGATGGGATCGCCCAGTGCGGTACCGGTGCCGTGGGCTTCGATGTAGTCGATCTCCGAGGGTTGCAGCCGCGATGCGTCCAGCGCCTGGCGAATCAATGCCTGCTGTGCCGGCCCATTGGGTACGGTCTGTCCGCTACTGGCACCGTCCTGGTTGACCGCCGAACCGCGTACCAGCGCCAGCACCCGGTCCCCGTCGCGCAGTGCATCGCCAAGCCGCCTGAGCACCACCACCCCGCAGCCCTCACTGCGGACATAGCCGTCGGCGCTCGCATCGAAGGTCTTGCAGCGTCCATCAGGAGACAACATGCCGAACTGAGAGCAGGCAATACTGTTTTGCGGACTGAGGATGAGGTTGGTTCCAGCGGCCAACGCGGTATCGCTCTCACGTCGACGCAGGCTCTGACAGGCCAGATGCACCGTCACCAACGACGACGAACACGCGGTGTCGATGACCAGCGCAGGTCCGCGCACCCCGAGGAAATATGCCAACCGCCCGGCGGCGAAGTTCGCCGCATTCCCGAACGAGGCATACGCGTCGACATCCTGGGGCGGTAACTTTCCCGCGACGCTCAGGGAGTAGTCGTTGGCGGTCAGGCCGACGAATATCGAAGTCTGTGTCCCACGGATTGTCTGCGCGGTGATCCCCGTGTCTTCCAATGCCTCCCAGGCGACTTCGAGGAGCAACCGTTGTTGGGGGTCCATCGCCGCGGCTTCCCGCGGGGCGATGCTGAAGAACTCCGCATCGAACTGATCCGGCTTCCAGGTGGTGAGAAAGCCTCCCTCCCGGGTGCATATCGTGCCCGGCACGGCGCGGTCATCAGAGAAGAACGCGTCGGCGTCCCAGCGCTCCGGCGGGACCCGAACGATGCCACTGCGCCCCTCCTGCAAGAAGCGCCAATACTGGCCGGGGTTGTTCACCGCACCCGGAAATCGGCACCCCATGCCCACCACGGCAATTGGTTCGACATCACCTTTTTCAGCGATCTCGAGGCGCGCACTCAGCTCATCTATCTTGTGCAGCGCCTCGGTGATGATTGCCCGGCGGTCCAGCGGTGCAGTAGTCACCGCGCTACGCTCAGTCTTTCCGAAAGCTGGTGGAGCAGTTCCGCGTCGGTGAAGTTGTCGTAGGCGTCGACGGCCTGTTGATCCGCGACTTCGGTTAGTTCGGGAAGGTGGGTGACCAGGTAGTCCGTCAGTGCTTCGACCGTGGGGTAGTCGAACACCGCGGAGGCGGGCACCGCTAGGCCGAGGGTTTCGCCAAGGTCACGTTGAAGTGTCACGCACATCAGTGAATCCATGCCGAACTGGAAAAAGCCCACCGAAGGATCCAGCGACTGCGGCGAATCCAATCCCATCACCGACGCAACAAGCGCAGTGACGTGATCGACCAACATGGCACGCCGCCGCGTCGGTTCGCAGTTACGCAAGGCGTCACGGAAGTCGGTGGTCGGCGTCGCGGTGGTGTCGGCGTTGAGGCCGTTGTTGCTGCGTGCTAGTTCGTCGATGATGTGAAGGGATGCTCGGGTGCGATAGGCGGTTGCCAGTCGGGCCCAGTCGGCAGCCACAATCGTGCAGCGGGCCGGCGTGTCACGGCAGGTTATTGCCCGTAGTGCGTGGATGGCGACCTCGTCGGGCATCGGCTCGAGCCCGGATTCGAGGGTGACACGTAGCTGTTCGTCTCCTTGGTTGTCCGCAACTGACTTCCACAGGCCCCAGTTGATGGCGGTGGCCGGGAGTCCGGCCGCTCGGCGCGCATAGGCGAAGGTGTCGAGGAAGGTAGTCGTCGCCGCGTAGTGGCCCAGCCATCGCGAGCCGAGCAGTCCAGAGATCGACGAAAACAACACGAACTGGGCCACAGGCTGTACGAGCGAAAGTCTGTGCAAGAGCGACACCACGTTGAGCTTCGGCGCGAACATGGCCGTGACGTCGTCGTCGGTCATGTCGCGCAGTGTCACCGGCCCGCCGCCGAAGGCCGCCACATAGATACCGCCCAGCGGGGGGAGATTGGTCCCGAACCGGTCGAACAGCGCGCTCATCGCGGCTTCATCGGAGGCGTCGGCGGCAACCGTGGTCAACGTCGTGCCCTGCGTCGACAGGCGCTGAGTCAATTCCTGTAGCTGCGAGCCCGGATTGCGAGATACCGCAACGATGGTGGCGGCTCCCATGTCAGCGAGCTGCTGAATCAGATGCGGTCCGATGTTGCCGGTCGCACCGATGACCAGATGACTGGTGTCTCCGTCGAGCTCACCGGACGGCGTCGACGGCGCAGGCGCCCTGACCAGGCGGGCGACACGACGCACACCTGCCCGATAACAGATCTGATCTTCCTCGTCATCACAGTGAGCTTCGCCCAGTAGATACCGCGCCGCGAGTTGTGCCGGTACCGAATCATCGACATCGACGACAGCCCCCCAGAGTTCGGGATGCTCCACTGCCAGCGTGCGCCCCAGCCCCCACAACACCGCCTGCGCGGGATTGGCCCGATCGCCTTCCGACATCGGCTGCGCATTGCGTGTCAGCAGAAACAATCGCGGCGGCAGCGCCTTCGCAGCCATTGCCGCGGCCAGCCTTCTGGCCGCATTGAACACGCGATGAGCGGAGTCCGCGTCCAAGGCGCTCAATGAGCTCTCCGGTGCGTAGAGCACATGACTGACTCCGGCTAGCGCACTGCGTAGCGCGTCCTGGTCGACGGGTTCAGCCAGCGCCGACGGCGCCAGCATCGTCACACGGACATCGTCGCCGAGCAAGCGCCCGATCTCGGCGCCAAGGCTTGCCTCGGCCACGACCAGCCAGACGTCGTTCGTGGTGCCAGGGGCGGCATTTGTCAGCGGGCGATCTTGCCAGGTCAGTTCGTAGTACCACTCCGCCGGAACCACTTCTGCCGTCGGTGCTCCCGAATCCCTGGCGAAACGAACAGGTCCGCCCGCAAGCCGTGGCTGCGAGACATTGATCCAGTGGCGGGTGTGGTGCCATGGCGTGGTCGGCAGCACCGGATGCGGCTCAGGGGGATGCGGGAGGGGCCGGGGCGCTGTGGTGTGGGCGGCGTTGAGGTTGGTGTGGAAGCTGATGGTGTCGTCACCGTCACGCCACACTGTGCCGATGCTGTGGTGATGGCCTACTGATTCCAAGGTCTCGGTGATGGCCTGAGTAAGCATCGGGTGGGCGCTGATCTCGATGAAGGTGGCGTTGTGCTGGCCGGCGGCGGCGACGGCGTCGCTGAACTTCACCGGCTTGCGGACATTGGCCACCCAGTACTCGGCGTCCAGCACTGGAACGGTCGTTGGGTCCGACACGGTGGAAAAGAAGGTGATGGCAGGCGGTTTCGGACTGAGATCGGCGAGTGCCGCGCCCAGTTCGGGGAGGATGGCGTCCATCAGCGCGGTGTGGGAGGCGACCTCCATGTTGACCCGCCGGGCGAAATCGTTCTGCTGCTTCACCGCGGCAATCACGGCGTCGACCTGCTCCGGCGCTCCAGCAATCACCGTCTGGCGCGGCGATGGGTAACCCGCAAGACTGACACCGGGATAATCGGCGATCAGCGCGGCGGTGGACCCGGCATCGAGTTTCAGGAGCCCCACCGCGCCTTGACCGGCCAGCCGCGACATCAACCGCGACCGGATGGCGATCACGCGCAACCCTTCGTCCACGGTGAGTGCCCCTGCTACAACCGCTCCGGTCACCTCCCCCATGGAATGCCCAATGACGGCATCGGGATGGATTCCGTAGGCGCGCCACAACTCGGTCAACGCCAGCTGCAACCCCATCGACACCGGCTGCACCCGGGCGTCCCCACTGACCAACTCGCCGCCGGCGAGCGCCTGTCGCAACGAAAAGCCCATGTATCCAGCAAATGTCGGCTCCAACCGATTCACCGCCGCCGCAAACGCCGGCTCATCGACCAGCAACCGCCTGCCCATGCCCGCCCACTGCGAACCCTGGCCGGAATAGACGAACACCGTGCCGCGACCGCATGATCCCTCGTGTGGAGCGACCACCCCCTGCGCCGAGCGACCCGCCGCCAGCGCATGCAACCCCGCCACCGCCTGGGCGCGATCACGGGCACACACCGTGGCGAACCGGGGATGTTTGGCGCGATGGTGGTTGAAGGTGTGCGCGATGTCGGCCAACGCCACATCGGCTCCGCCACCCACCATCCAGTCGGCGAGCATCCCCGCCGCCGAGGCGATCCGCGCTTGGGTCTTACCCGAGACGACCAGCGTCGTCACCATCGGATCATCATGGCGGACAACGTTATCCGTAGTCGGCGCCTGTTCGAGCACCACATGCGCGTTGGTACCACCGAATCCGAACGACGACACTCCAGCGCGGCGCGCTCGCTCGACTAGCGGCCACTCCTGCTGTCGAGCAACGACTTTCAACCGTAACTGGTCGAACGGAATGTGCGGATTGGGGGTTTGGAAGTGCAAATTAGACGGGATGCTCCCGCGTTGCACCGCCATCACCGACTTGATGAAACCCGCGATCCCGGCGGCCGCCTCCAGATGGCCAAGATTCGACTTGAGGGCGCCGATCAACAACGGCGACTGTTCCGCGCGTCCACGACCCAACACCGTTCCCAGTGCGCGCGCCTCGATGGGATCACCGAGCAACGTACCGGTGCCGTGTGCCTCGACATAGTCCACATCCTGCGGCGCCACGCCTGCATTGGCGTACGCCGCACGCAGCACTGCCATCTGTGCTGTCGGGTTGGGTGCCATCAGCCCGTTGGACCGGCCATCCTGGTTGACTGCGGATCCCCGCACCACCGCCAGCACCCGGTCCCCGTCACGCTGCGCGTCGCTGAGCCGCTTGAGAACCGCAACGCCGCAACCTTCACCGCGCACGAAACCGTCCGCACCGGCATCGAATGCCTGACAACGACCGGTCGGTGACAACGCTCCGGCTTGATCGAAACCGTGGAAAACCGCCGGTGACAGCAGCAGGTTCACACCAGCGGCAATGGCCAAGTTCGAGTCACCTGTCCTCAAACTCTGACATGCCAGGTGTACCGCGACAAGCGACGACGAGCAAGCCGTGTCCACCGTGAAAGACGGCCCCCGCAAATCCAGGAAATACGACAGCCGATTGGCGATGATGCTCAGCGCACCACCGGTGTTGCTCCACGCATCGACACCGGGTAGGTCGGTGGATGCCAAGAACCCATACTCACTCAGGCACGCCCCGACGAAGACTCCAGTTTGCGAATGCCGCAGGGAGTTCGGCGGCGTCCCCGCGTTTTCCAATGCCTCCCAAGCCACCTCGAGCAACAAGCGCTGCTGCGGATCCATCTTGGCCGCCTCCCGCGGCAGGATCTCGAAGAATTCCGCGTCGAACGCATCGACGTCATCCAAGAACGCTCCCCATCGCGTGGTGCGCGACAGCACCGTGGCTACCTCTGCCGAGCCGTCATCGAACGACTCCCAGCGATCCGCGGGCACCTTCCCCACAGCGGATCGGCCATCACACAAGAACTGCCATAGGGATTCCGGACCACTGATGCCACCGGGAAATCGACAGCCCAACCCGATCACGGCGATCGGCTCGTCCAAGGTTGCGCCCTCACGGCCGACCATGACCTCGGCTTGCGGTTCCGATTCGGCACCGGTCAGGAACCGGACCAGCGCATTGATCGTCGGGTACTGCCAGAATTCCACGGGCGAGACTGGCCGGCCCAAGAGCTCCGAGACTTCACCCGAGAACGTCACCGCATCACGGGACCCCACTCCCAGGTCGCTCAACGAAGCATCACAGTCGATGTCATCCGCACTGCAGCCAATAGTCGTCACCAAGTAATCGAGAAGCCAGTTCCGAGCGGCGGACTCGTCCAGAATCGCCGTCATACGCCTACATCCAAACGAGCGAAGTCGTCTCGGCGGTAACGGTCCACACACGCGGACCGACGCACCTTACCGCTCGTGGTAACCGGAATAGATCCCCGCGGAACCATCACCACATCCGTTGCCCGCACGCCGTGCGACTTCGAAACAGCCGCCGTAACTGTACGTTTGATGGTGCGAAGCCTGTGCAAAGCGTCGTCTTCGCAATCCCCACGCTTCGTCACCTCGATGATCGTGACGAGTCGCTCACTCTGCTCGTGGGGCACGGCTATGGCGGCGACGCGTCCTCCCGTGATCTCCTGGATAGTGGCTTCGATGTCATCGGGATAGTGGTTGCGCCCGTCTACGATCAGCAGATCCTTGATCCGCCCGACAATGAACAGCTCGCCGTCGGATATGACACCCAGATCACCGGTTCGCAACCAGGGCCCAGACGGCGTGCCCGACGTTGGCTCCACCAAGTGGCCGCCGAAGACATTCTCCGAACCCTGCGGATTTCCCCAGTAGCCTGCAGCGACGTTGTCGCCGTGCACCCAGATCTCGCCGACCTTGCCCGCCGGACTCTCCACCTGCGTCTCGGGGTCGACAATCCGCAGGGTGGTGGCCCGGGGTGCGCCGTAGCTGACCAACTCCACTCCGCTGCCTGTCCGGCAAGGCTTGGCATGTCCGGCCGACAACTTCTCGTAGTCGAACCAAGCCGCCTCCGGGCGTCGATCGGGTGCTGACGACGTCACATACAGCGTGGCTTCGGCCAGCCCGTAGGACGGCAGCAGCGCGGTGTCGGGAAGGTTGAAGCGGGAGAACCGCTCGGTGAACCGACGGATCGTCGCCGTGTGGATGCGTTCGCTGCCGCTGATGATGCCGAGCACGTTGCCCAAGTCGCGGCCGGCCATGTCGTCGTCGGATGTGCGTCGCGCCGCCAGTTCGAACGCGAAATTGGGCGCGGCCGTGAACGCTCGCGGATTGTCGGCCAACAGCTGGATCCACCGCGCGGGCTTCTGCAAAAACGCCATCGGAGTTGTCACCACGGCATGAAGCCCGGCGCAGACGGGTGCGAAGATGCCCAGGAGAAGGCCCATGTCGTGGTAGAAGGGCAGCCAAGACACGGGCGTGGTGTCCGGTGGCGGGAAGCCTCCGAACTGCTCGAAGTAATCGCAGAACACCTGCTTGAGATTGGCGACGATGTTCCCGTGCGTGACGACCACGCCAGCCGGCTGCCGAGTGGAGCCCGAAGTGTATTGCAGCAGTGCGGTTTTGGCTCCCACGTTGCTGGGCGGACGGAATGTCGGCGGCCTATCGAAGTCGAGGGCGTCGATCTCGATGAAAGCTGGCGCAGACCAGCCCTGCTGAGCACGAGTGGCCGCAACGACGTCATCGACAACAGCCGACGTCGTCAGAATCGCGATCGGCGAGCTGTCCCGCAGGACCGCCGATACGCGTTCATCATGCGTACCGAACAGCGGCACCGATAGCGGGACCGCGATGCAGCCCGCCTCCATCGCGCCGAGGAATCCGACGATGTATTCGAGACCTTGCGGAGCGAGGATGGCGACGCGATCACCTGGCGCGCCGCACGAGGAGACTTCTGCTGCGACCGCCTGCGCGCGTTGGTAGACCTGGCCCCAGGTCATGGTTTCGGTGAATGCTGCCGGGCCCAGCTCGTAGTCGATGAATGTGAAGGCCGGCGCGTCAGGTTGTCGCCGGGCGCGTTCTCGAAGTGCGGCGGGGATAGACGGTTCAATCACCGGCATCGATATACCTTCCCGTTCCGTTTGCTGACACGGAAAGCGTCACCTTACAACGCGTGGCGAAGATTTGGCGTTGTTTTTCGAATCGGAAGTAGATCTCCAACTCAGCGACTATTTGCAGACCGAAATGCCGGTACGACATCGCCTTTGCAGCGACGATCGGACTTGATCATGACTGCTGCTATTGCTGCAGGTCAACAGCCGAGTGTGCGCTGGTCGGCCGTTCGAAGGCAGCGCGAGATTTTTTGCTGGCTCCCGGCGGCACGCGGATGATGCACGACGTGCACCGACTCCCAGGCGGCCGGCCGACCATCGGGCCAGGGCAGGAGTCGCCATCGAATCCGCCCCCGGCCGACGCGGCCGGGGGCGGGCGCAGGAGCCGGTTACCGGGTCGCCGCGGTTGAGGCATGACCGGCCGGCCCGCGGCCGGCCATGTGTTGCTAACACTCGCCAGCACCGCGCTTTTTACTTTGAAACCGCGAAATCAACCCATGAGCAGCTTTTGCCTCTCGTGTTGTGGCGGCATTCGTAAACCTCCGCCGGACAGGCCCTGGTAACACAACAGGAGTGAGAGGGGACTCCACGCGGGAGTCACCCCAAGTCCTTGCGCGCCTGGGCATGTACGGCCGTATTGGGCCGGCAGCACCCTCCCATTACCGTGACATCATTCCCAGCGCTGGGACAACAGGCTCTTTGCTAAATCTGCGCGCCCGTGCGCAGCACTACATGCGTGATATTCGGATTGAAGTAATTCAATGAGCACATTCACTTACTCGAACGCCTTCCATCACTGACCGAATACATAAAGGCAGCATCTTGTTGCTCCATTGTGAATGCTTATTTACGCTGGTGTTGATTCATAATAATTCCGGCAACGCGCAATTCGGCTTATCACCAGAACATATCCCGGGTGAATTCGTCATTGACAGCCGGCTCGCGTCCCTAGCTGGATGTATGCCTGGCCCCCGGCGCAGGCACGGCGGGCAGAAGCGCATTTCGTACGCGCTACCAACCCGGCAGCCGGATGGCGGCAGAGACACCTCGGCGACTGACCGAATCGCATATCGATGCCGTCAATTGGCTAACGTCTCCGAGGCGACCGCACGCTGGAACTGACGGTGCACGAGTGGGCAGGAATGTTCGGCACGAGCCCACACCGAACCTGAGCGAAGTCGGAAGCAACACCGCCAATGCCACAAACCGATTGGCGGATGCCCGCTGAGGTGCTATGCAATAACAACGTATAGATCCGTGAGTGCAGGCCGGAGCATGGCCAGCTATCCGCCACCGCAACGCGACAAGATCTTCTCCTGGATGTTACCGACGAGTTCCTGCAAGTGGTCGTCGAGATAGAAGTGGTGACCGTGGAATACCCGAGCGCTGAATTCCGCGGTCGTGCGCTCCGACCACGGCTCCACCTTCTCGTACGTAGCGACCTCATCGCTGTCTGCCAGATACGCGAAGATGGGGCACGACACAGTCGAGTCGGGGGGGCACTGGTAGTTGACAATGGCCCTGAACCCCCGCAGTGTCGGCAAGATCGTCGCCGCGAACTCCTCGTTCTCGAGGAATTCGGGATTCGCGCCGGTCATCTCGCTCACCACGTCGAGCAGGCCCCGGTCGGACTCGGGGATGTACTCGTAGCCGCTCCGCCCCGGTGCGGCACAAGCGGATACGAACAAGGCTGCGATCGGCGTCCCCGCCGCTTCGAATCGACGGGCGACCTCGAACGCCAGTAACGCGCCCATGCTGTGGCCGAAGAACGCTACCTGATCGCCTGACCCATCCGGCCGCGGAATCATCTGGCACACCGCGGCGGCGAGGTCCTCGATGCTCGTGAATGATGAGAGGTCATGGGTACCGCCCTGTCCCGGGTATTGCACCGCGATGCGTTGGATGTCGCTGCCGAACGCGTTCGCGAACGGGACGTAGTACTGCACCGATCCACCGGCATGCGGGAAGATGTAGAGCTTTGGCTTACCTCCGGCCATGCAGCACCTCTATAACGGGACGCGGGTCGCCGGAGAGGGTCCTGGCCTGGACGTATCCCCGCCCATGGATGCCCATGACCGCCGACGAATACACCACCCCCGTCGACGTACCAGGGCACTGGCCCGATTCGCTCCTCGCCTGCGCGGTGCTTGGTTCAGCGAACACCGGTCAATGGTGCCACGGTGGACACGGCAACGATCCCGTCGGGCCGCCTGCTCGCATACACCCTCACCCGCAATCAGGTAGGCCACCGCGCGATCGGCGATCGGCCATCGCAGGACCTGCCGGTCGGTCAACTCGGGGTCAAGGACGGCGCTCACGCGCCACCGGAGCGCTGGGATGCTGGGCGGTCAGAGGCCGCAGCACATACCTGGCGATCTCCTGCCCCAATTGCTGCGGACTCAGCGGACCGTCGGGCTGATACCACTTGTAGACCCAGTTCGCCGCCCCGAGGCAGCTGTTGACGAATACCGTGATGTTGATGTCCGGCGGGTACCGCAGTGCGTCGAGATGTTGCTGCACCAGGTCTTTGAGGATTGTCTCGTAGGACCGGCGCTGCTCGATCACGGTCTGAAGCAGATCGGGAGGGACCTCGCCCTCCTCTTCGAAGAACACCTTGTGGATGGAGCTGCGCTCGCAGGTGTTCTGGACCCGGGCGGCCATCAGCATCCGCAGGACCTCGATGGGTTCCTCGACCGAGGTGACGACGCTCCTGGCGTTGTCCAGCGCATCGGCCATCACCTCCTCGTAGAGCCGGACGAGGATCTCTTCCTTGTTGCGGAAGTAGTGGTACATGGTCGGCTTGCTCAACCCGACGGCAGCGGCGATCTCGGCCATCGACGTCGCCCGATAGCCCCGCTGGCTGAAGATGTCCGCGGCGCCGTCGAGGACGTCGCGACGGACCTCGTCCGCTCTACTCGGCCGACCAGCCACTGTGCCTCGCCCTCCTCGTGGTCGAAGAGATCAGGAGGGTGCCCGGGCGACCAGACACCGCAGCGTGGCCACCAGCACCGGGCTCTGATCGGTCTTGACCACGGAGAACCGGGAAGCGACCACACCGTCGCCCGGCCCGCGGGGCGTCACCTCAACGACCTCCGTCTCGACGTGCAGCGTGTCACCGATGAGAGTCGGTGCGACGAAGCGCAGCTTGTCGACCCCGTAGAACGCCTTCATCATCTCGGGGCGGAACTCGACGAGTCCGAGTGCGACCGAGAGCACCAGAGCTCCGTGGGCAATGCGTTGGCCGAACCGCTCGTCGGCCTCGGCGTATTCGACGACGGTATGGAGGGGGTGCCAGTCACCGGTGAACATCGCGAACGTCACGATGTCGGTCTCGGTGATGGTCCGCGAGCGGCTGACATGTCGGTCCCCGACGGCGATGTCGTCGAGGTAGTTGGTGATCATGTGGCGGCGGTACCTCCCCGTGATGGCTGCCGGAGCATCAACCCGACACGGCGGGCCCGGCACACGACTTCGTCGTGCTGATTGGTGGCGCGGTGTTCGAAGGTGACCAGCCCGGCGTCCGGCCGGGACCGGGACAGTCGGGCCTCGACGACCTGTGTCTCGACCTTGATCGTGTCTCCAGGAAAGACCGGCGCCGGAAAGCTGATGTCGGTCAGCCCCAGTTGCGCCACGATGGTGCCCTGAGTGAGTTCGGGGACCGAGAGCCCGACCACCAGCGCAATGGTGAACATGCTGTTCATCAGCGGCCTGCCGAACTCGGTGGTGGCGGCGTACTGCGCGTCCAGGTGCAGGGGCGCGGGGTTCATCGTCATCGTGGTGAACAACACGTTGTCGGTCTCGGTCACCGTGCGCCGGGTCGCGTGCTGGACGACGGTGCCGACCGGAAGCTGCTCGTAGTACCTGCCGGCGCTCATGCCGATGTCCTCCTGATGTCGGGGAATTGGGGTGGGCGGTGCCCGGCGAAGGCGGCGAGGCCCTCGCGCATGGCCGGTGTGCGCAAGTGTTCGGCGAACACCTCGAGCTCGAACTCCAGGGCGTCGTCGATCGCGTCGCCAGAGCGACCGAGGATCATCCGTTTCATCGCCGCGAGCGCGGTCGGGCTGTGCCGGGCCAGGCGTTGGGTCAGGGCCGTCAGGGTCGCCTCGGTACCGCCATCCTCGGCGAGGTGACTGACCAGCCCCCACTCGTGGGCGGTACGGCCGTCGATCATCTCGCCCGTGATCATCATCCGTCGGGCCAGCGCGGGAGCGATCGCTCGCGGGAGGCGAACCGATCCACCTGCGCCTGGCAGAAGGCCGTACTCCAGATGACGGTCGCCGATCCGCGCGGCGCTGCCTGCGACACCGAGGTCGCAGGACAGCAGCAGCTCGCACCCACCGGCCAGCGCGTAGCCGTCCACCACGGCGACACTGACGACGGTCGACGCCTCGATGATGCGGTTGGTCCGGCCGATCGACCTGACGTACTCGATGGCTGCCGACTCGTCATCGATCACCGACAGCAGATGTCCGAGATCGGCGCCTGCCGACAGCGTGCCCTCCTCGCCACGGATCACCAGCACCGGGGCAGCTCCGCTCTCGGCCCGGCGGACGGCGCCCACCAGGCCGTCGAGCACCGACGGGCTCAGCGCGTTCATCGCGCGGGGCCGGTTGATGGTGGCGGTCATGATGCCGTCATCGTCGACGGTGACGACGACGTCCGTGCTCATCGCTGGACCACGATCCCGGCCTTCTCGCGATCCCAGAGCTCACCGAGCCGCTCCCTGGCGGACTGGGTGAGCTTGTACTTCTCCAGCTTCTGGCTCGACGTCTTGGGCAGCTCATCGATCACGTCGAGGTACCGGGGCACCATGTAGTAGGCCATCCGCGCGGCGGCATGCTCGATGAGGTCGGCGAAGTCGAGCTGCGCACCCTCGTTGAGGACGACATAGGCCATCACCTCGTCCTCGCCGAGTTCGGAGGGCACCGGCACGGCGGCGGCCTCCAGCACTGCCGGGTGGCTGGCGAGCACCACCTCGACCTCGTAGGCGGAGATGTTCTCGCCGCGTCGGCGGATCGCCTCCTTCTTCCGGTCGGAGAAGTACAGGTATCCGTCCTCGTCGAGCCAGCCGCGGTCACCGGTGTGGAACCACAGGCCCCTGGTGGCCTCGGCGGTGGTTTCCGGCATGCCGTAGTAACCGAGCATGAAGGCGCCGGGATCGGAGGTCCTGATGAGGATCTCACCAATTTCGCCGGTAGGGAGGGGATGATCGTGGTCGTCCACGACCCGGATGTCGACGTTGTCGCGGACGGGTCCGGCCGAGGACGCCTTGGAGTGCGGTTCGTCGACGCCGAGCACCGTCAGCGCGGTGTTCTCGGTCATGGCGTACACCGATGTGACCTTGATGCCGTACCGATCGCGGAATCGCTGCGCGAGATCGGTGGACAGCGGCACGACCAACGCGGTGCGCACCGAGTGCTGCCGGTCCAGCTCGCTCGGCGGCTGCTGCCAGATGATGTTGGCCATCGCCCCTAGGGCGTTGAACTCGGTGGCCCCGCTGTCCCTGATGTCCTGCCAGAAGCGGCGGGCCGAGAAACCCGGTGACACGATGAGGGTCGCTTCGGCCCACAGCGCGGCATAGACGCTGAACCACAACGCGTTCGCGTGGAACAGTGGCAGACAGGTGAACAGCCGATCGTCGGACGTGTACCGACAGTGGGTGACCATCTGCAACCCGACGACGTGTCCCTGGGAATGCGGGGAGATGACGCCCTTGGACGGACCCGTGGTCCCCGAGGTGTACATCAGCAGATGCGGATCACCCGACCGGATCTCCTCCCACCCCGCCGGCCGATCGGCGGTGATCTCCGCGAACGAGGCCAGTGTGTCGAAGTCGACGACGGTCGGGCGCCATGGGGCACGCGCCGCGGCGGCCACGACCCGGTCGTGTCGCTGGGCGTCCGGGCAGACCATGACCGAGTCGGACTGGCTGACCAGGTAGTCCAGGACGTCACCCTTGGCGGCGGTGTTCAGTGGGACGGCGACGGCACCCAGTTTTCCCAATCCCCAGATCGCGAACAGGATCTCCGGACAGTTCCCCAGTACCAGGGCTACGTGCTGTCCACGTTGGACCCCCAGGCGCCGGAAACCCTCGGCGAAACCGTCGGTCACCGCGTCCAGCTGCGCGTAAGTCCATTCGCGACCTTCGAAGACCAAGAACACCTGATCGGGAATGCGCTCGGCCTTGTCGGCCAGAATCCGCCCGATGGTCCGATCCCTCGGCTCGTACATGCGCACTCGACGTCCTCCATTGAATCGACCCACCGGTCGGATTAATGCTGTAACCGGCGCCACCTCGATGTCAAGGCTTTCCACACCATGCGCGAAACTTCCTCTACGCCAGCAACTACGTCTGGCCTCTCATGGATCACGCAAGGGTAATTAGCCGACCGACGGGTCGGGAAAGTGCCCTATGATGGGCGGACCATCACGTGCTCTCAGGAGGTCAGCTGTGGTCAGCACGGCAAGTTCACAGGAGTCGCGGCAGCGTATCGGCGACGCGGTCGAGACCGCTGAGCGCGGCTGGAGCGCCGAACGGTGGCCGACCAAGCTTCCGGTCAGGGAACGACTTGCGCTGCTGCTCGATCCCGGAACGTGGGTGGAAGACGGCCTGCTGGCGAACGCGACCAGAGACCGACTGCCAGCGGATGCGGTGCTGACTGGAGTCGGTGCGATCGACGGCCGTCACGTTGCCGTCATCGCCCATGACTTCTCGGTCAAAGCCGGTTCCTGGGGCGAACTTTCGTGCGAGAAGCAGATTCGGATCCTCGAGCGTGCCGATCGTGACCTGCTGCCCGTGGTGTACCTGGTCGACTCGGCAGGCGGTCGACTGACCGATCAGCTCGGATTCTTCGCCGGTCGGCGGGGAGCATCCCGGATCTTTCAGCTACAGGTGAGGCTGTCCGGCCGGGTACCCCAGATTTGTTGCCTGCACGGCCCGTCGGCGGCCGGCGGCGCCTACATGCCGGCCTTCACCGACTGGGTGGGCATGGTCCGGGGCAACGCCTCGATGTATCTGGCGTCGCCCCGGGTGGCCGAGAAGGTGACGGGCGAGGTGACCACCCTGGAGGAGATGGGGGGCGCCGACATGCACGCCAACGTGTCGGGCTCCGCCGACGCCGTCTTCGATCACGATTGGGAAGTGATCACCGCCGCCCGAGCGGTGATGTCTTACCTGCCCAACAGTTTTCAGGAGCGCCCGGCTCAAATCCCGACGGTTGCTCCGGCCATCTCGTCATGGCCGGACGGCCTCATCCCCGACGATCCCAACGTGGGCTATGACGTCAGGGACGTCATCGACCGAGTGGTGGACGGCGACAGCTTCCTGGAGATAAAACCCACGTGGGCCACCGAGATGGTGACCGGTCTGGCCCGGCTCGGTGGCGGGGTCCTGGGAATCGTGGCCAACCAACCGTCGGTTCGCAGCGGAGCGATCTTCGTCGATTCCGCCGACAAGGCCGCCCGGTTCATCATGTGGTGCGACGCCTTCAACATCCCGCTACTGTTCCTGCAGGACGTGCCCGGGTTCATGGTCGGGAGGGCCATCGAGCGACAGGGGATCATCCGACACGGCGCCAAGATGGTCAGCGCGATGGCCAGTGCCGAGGTACCCAAGTTCACCGTGGTGCTGCGCAAGGCCTATGCCGCTGGGTTCTACGCCATGTGTGCCCCCGGCTTCGAGCCCCGCGCCACGCTGGCACTGCCGACCGCCTCGATCGGTCCGATGGCGCCGGAGGCCTCCACGAACGCGGTGTACGCCAACAAGATCGCGGAGATCGCCGACCCGGTGCAGCGCCAGCAGTTCATCGACGATCGAGTGGCCGAGCAGTCCGCCGACTTCAACCTGGTGGAGTTGGCCAGCCGCCTGATCATCGACGCGATCGTCGCGCCGCAGGACCTGCGGGCCGATCTGCTGGCCAGACTCGACGCTGCGGACGGCTGGGATCGCGCGATCGATCGTCGTCACCATCCCGTCTGGCCCGTGTGAGTGGAGGCGCTGACCGACATGCGCATCGGCGTGATGATCCCGCCGGCTCAGGACCTGATCCTGGTGCCGGAATTCGCCCGGCGGGCCGAGGACGCCGGCTTCGACTTCGTGGCCGCAGGCGAACATCTGTTCTTCCACGGCCCGGTGCACAATGCGTTCGTCGCCTTGGCGGCCGCCGCAGCCGTGACGACACGCATCCGCTTGGTCAGCGCGTTGACCGTGCTGCCCGTCTACTCCCCGGTGCTGGTCGCCAAACTCGCATCCGACCTCGATCGCCTGTCCGGTGGTCGGTTCGACCTCGGCGTGGGCGTCGGCGGGGAGTACCCACCGGAGTTCGCCGCAGCCGGGGCGGACATTCGCCGGCGCGGTCGGGACGCCGACGAGTCCCTCACCGTGTTGCGGCAGCTCTTCACCGGTGATGTCGTGCACGCCGCCGGCGCCGGGTTCCGCGTCGACGGCTTGCGGCTGGATCCCGCGCCGGTGCAGCCTGGCGGTCCGCCGATCTGGGTCGGCGGGCGCAAACAGGCGGCGCTGCGGCGGGCCGCCCGCTTCGGCGATGTCTGGTTTCCCTACGCCGTCTCCCCCGAGCACATCGGACGCGGGCTGGCCGAACTCGCCCCACTACTGGAGTCCCACGGCAGGCAGCCCGGTGCCGTTCGCGCTGCCGTCTTCGCCTGGGGTGCGGTCGCCGCGACGGCCGCGGCGGCCAAGGCCACCGCGATCGGGACGATGTCGAACATCTATCAGCAGGATTTCACGCCGATCGCCGACCGGACGCTGGTGACCGGCACCCCGGCGGAGGTCGTCGATCGGATCGGGTCGTACCGGGACAACGGGGTACGGGACTTCCTGTTCGCGCCGGCCGGGCCCGATGCCGTCACCACCAACCGGATGACCGAGCTGTTCGCGGCGGAAGTGCTGCCGCAGCTGCGGGTCACCACCGACCGAGAGGGCAACACCCATGATGACCGGTGACTTCGGGAACGTGCTGATCGCCAATCGCGGCGAGATCGCGGTCCGGGTGATCCGCACCTGCCGCGACCTCGGCCTGCGCACCATCGCGGTGTACGCCGACGGAGACACCGACGCCCCGCACGTCCGGATGGCGGATCAGGCGATGCCGTTGCCTGGCGCCACTGCGGCCCAGACTTACCTGAACATCCCCGCCCTGCTGGACGCCGCAGCGGCCGCGGGTGCCGAGGCCGTGCACCCCGGGTACGGGTTCCTTTCCGAGAGCGCCGAATTCGCCGCCGCGGTGCAGGCAGCCGGAATGATCTGGATCGGGCCACCGCCCAGCGCCATCGAGGCGTTGGGGAACAAGGTGACCGCCAGGGAGATCGCGCTGCGGGTGGGTGCACCGTTGGTCGCAGGCACGTCCGGACCGGTGTCCGACGCCTCCGAGGTGCAGGACTTCGCCCGCCGGCACGGACTGCCCATCGCGATCAAGGCGGCCTTCGGTGGCGGCGGTCGCGGTATGCGGGTGGTGCGCGAGATGGGCGAGGTGAGGTCGTCGTTCGACGCTGCCCGGCGCGAGGCCCTGCTGTCGTTCGGTCGCGACGAGTGTTTCGTGGAGCGCTATCTCGACCGCCCCCGCCATGTCGAGGCGCAGGTTTTGGCCGATACACACGGGACGGTGGTGGTGGTCGGAACGCGCGACTGCTCGCTGCAGCGGCGGCATCAGAAACTGGTCGAGGAGGCGCCGGCGCCGTTCCTGTCCGACGAGCAACTCACCGGGCTGAGAGAGGCTGCCGAGGCGGTCTGCCGGGAGGCGGGCTACGTGGGCGCCGGGACCGTGGAGTTCCTGCTGGACGCCGCGGGCGCGTTGTCGTTTCTCGAGGTGAACACTCGACTGCAGGTCGAGCACCCCGTGACGGAGGAGACGACGGGCCTGGACCTGGTCGCCGAGCAGATCGGGATCGCCAAGGGGCTCCCGTTGACGATCACGTCGATGCCCCAGCCGGTGGGCCATGCCTTCGAGTTCCGCATCAATTGCGAGGACCCGATCGCCGGATTCGTCCCGCGGCCGGGCGTCGTCGAGCAATGGAAGCTGCCAGAGGGGCCGGGCATCCGGATCGACTCAGGTGTCGAGCAGGGTTCGGTGATCAGCGGACAGTTCGATTCGATGGTCGCCAAACTGATCGTCAGTGGCCCCGACCGGCGCACCGCGCTGGCGCGGAGTCGACGGGCCCTGGCCGAGACCGCGATCGTGGGCGTGCCAACGGTTCTCGGCTTCGATGCGGTCGTCCTGCGTGATCCTGACTTCATTGCCGCCGACGGGCACTTCGGGGTCTACACCGAATGGATCCAGGACAATCTGGACCGATTGGTGCCATCCGATGTCGCCGAGCCGGACCCGGACAAGCTGCCGGTCACCATCGGCCGTAAGACGTTGTGGGTCAACGTTCCTGGCTTGAGTGGTCTGGGTGAGCGGGCCGCGGCAATCGCCGAGGAAATGGCGCAGATTCGCTCCGGCACGACCGATGTCGACGATCGCGACGAGGTCGTGTCGCCGATGCAGGGCACCGTGGTCGCGGTCGCCGTCGTCGAGGGCGACCGGGTGGAGCTTGGTGACCCGATCGCCGTGGTGGAGGCCATGAAGATGGAGAACAGGGTCGTCGCACACCGGTCTGGGGTGGTGACAGGGCTGACGGTGACGGTTGGCGACACGAGGGGACAGGGTGAAACCCTGTGTCGGGTCGTCGCCTGATACGTCAGAGGAAGTCCGCGGTCTCGTGGACGAACGCAACGGCGCGACGGAAATGCTCAACGGTCGACAGCGGTGCATCGTTTGGCCCTCGTTGGTCGGGCCCCGGGTGCCCGGCCGGCCGTTGCCAGATCCGGAGGTGGTCCTCGCCGCGGTCGCCGTGGGCATGACCGGCTGCCTTAGCCTGGAGTAGGTGACGCTTCGTCCCCGTACTCCTCGGACTCGGGGGGAAGCACGGCAACGATCTGCCGCCGCAGCCAGGTGTGCGCGGGGTCTTCGTCGTATCTGCGGTGCCAGAGCATGCGCACCGTGACACTCGGTGGGTCGTAGGGCAATTCCTTCCACACCACTTCTCCGCTACGCGCGAATTCCCGGGCAAGCGGCATCGGAACGATCGACATCATGTCGGTGTCACGCAACAAGCCCGGCACCGCGAGCGCATGCGGCACAGCCACCCGCAGCCGCGGTGTTGCGCCGATGTCCGACAACGCATCCCCGAGCGCGTGGCGATCGAACATCTCCGATTGACGGGCCAGCCCACGCTCGACGATGAAACCGTCGACGGCTCCCTCCTCCTGACCGCCCACTGTGATGACTACGAGCGGGTAGTCGACGAGGTCCCGCAGCACCGGAGTCCGCCGGCTCACCGGATGACCGGGGCGCGTCACCAGTACTTCGCGTTGCTTCCAGAGGCCAAGGGAACTAAAGCGTTCGGGCATCTGAGCGAAGATGCCCACCCCGAGGTCGATGCGGCCGACATCGATCTGCTCGGCCAGGTCGAGACGCGTCGACGGTCGGACGACGATGTCGATCGACGGCGAGGTCGCGTCGATGGCCCTGCTCAGGCGGGTGACCAGCAGGCTGGTGACGTAATCGTTGGCCGCGATGACGAATTGGCGGTGCTCGGTGCTCGGTTCGAAGGGACGCACACCCACGGCATCGTCGATGCGCTGCAATGCCTCGCGCAGCGGTGCGGCGATCGCGAGGGCATGGGCCGTGGGTTCCATGCCGCGGGCGGTGCGGACGAACAGCTGGTCGTTGGTGGCGTCGCGCAACCGCGCCAACGCGTGGCTGATGGCGGACTGACTCAGATGCAGACGCTTCCCGGCGCGCAACAGGTTTCTGTCTTCGAATACCGCGTCGAACACGCGCAACAAATTGAGATCCATCGTGGCGCGGTTTCCGCCCTTGTCACGCTCACCCATATTGCACGCCATTCATAACGCGGTTGCAGATGCTTCGCTTCCGGCGTCCCCTTGCCGGTGACAAAGTCAACCTTGGGTAGTTGAGCACATGGACATCCTCGAACTGGGTGGTGTCGATATGAGCGTAGTCACGGCCCGACGACCGAACGAGATGAAGGAGAGTCACCACGATGAACGCCACGCCCGAAAGCCTGTTGGACGCCAGTCTGCCGCTGCTGCACGAGATCAGGAACATGACCGCAGGCACCAGTACCGAGGAGTGGTTGAACCGCACCTACGGTCCGGACAGCGAACTCTATGAAACCCTGGCCTCCATCATTCGTGCCGGCGTGGCCGACGGCTGGGCCGCCAACATCGAGGTCGGCGGGCCCAAGTACCGCCGCAGCCGGTTGTTCGAACCCTCGGCGGAAACGCTGTACTTCAGCATCACCGCGGTGTACATGGACAGCACGGGCAACGATCAGCGCAATCCCGAGGAAAGCCTCCGCGGCGACTACCACGCCCACCCCTACGGCGAGTTCAACCTGGTGGTTCCGTTGGGGGCCGGGGCCGCCCTGGCGGGTCCCAACGGCTGGTGCCACGCCGGGTGGACCGCTCCGCCGCCTGGAAGCCACCATTACCCAGAGGCGAAGGACGGCGCCGTCATCGCCCTGTTCTACCTACCCGCCGGACGGATCTCCTACGACATCGCGTCACCATCGGAGAATGGCACTGACGCCGGGGAGGGCGCCGCGGCGTCCTCGGTCATCGCCCGATAGGTCGTGTAATCGGATGCGAAACGGCGTGCTCGCGAGACGGTCTTACCCGGTCTTGCGCCGAAGCCGCTGCGACCGCACACGGTGGCAAAGAGCAATCTAATCGCCGAAAAATGTTGTGGCCCCTGTCAACCCAGCGGCGGGGCGTGGAAGGCCTTGTCCGTCATACCGATGACTGCTCATCACCCCCTGCCACCCGGCCTCAGCTTGTCAGTTGATCGGCTCGTCGAAAGTGCGTAAACCGCTGACGTTCTCGTCGGGGTGATTAAGCCGAGCGGACCCGGCGCGCGGTCAGGACGTACGCGGGTGGGATGTTGCGCAACACGGGGCGACTCACGACGAGTTCATGGAACCGCTCGAGCAACAGCGCGCGGAACCTTCGCGCGCGGGGCGTGTTGAACGCGCCAAGGTAAGCGAAGGTGGTGAACACTCCTCGCTCGGGGCGCATCGTTCTGGCAACTCCGTCGATGATTTCGTTTTGCACCTCGCCAGGGATTACGGCGAAGGGCAGGCCGCTGATGACGGCGTCCACCCGGCGCATCTGCCGTGCCTCAATGATTTGGGGAAGGGCCGCTGCTGTGTCACAAACAACGTCTACGCGGGGGAAACGGCCGGTTAGCCGGCGGGCGAACGCAGGGTTGAGTTCAATGGCCACATGGCGTCCCGCACCGTCCAGCCGCTGCTGGATGTATCTGGTCATCGGTCCGGTGCCGGGTCCTAGTTCAACGACGTTGGGTTCGGCGAACTCGGCGAGCACCCCGGTCACGGTGCGGGCCAGCCAGCGCGACGACGGCAGCACGGCGCCCGTCTTGACCGGGGCAGCCAACACGCATCGCATGAAGAACGCGGCGTCTCCCAACGTCGGGGATCGTTCGGTGAACGGGTACGCGACCATTGATTCTGCGGAAACCAGTTCCATGTCATCTCCTAGGTGTTGGGTTAGGTTCGTACCCAACTCCGTTCAACGGATTCATGCGGTCATGAGTTCACCTGAATCGAAGTTCTTGGGCATGATGAACAACACACCCAGATGCCGGCTACGTCACAAACGTCGGGTCTCGGTGAAGATGGACCGCGTGGTTACGCCCCGCAACGACGATCACGTCACGGGTCGACAACCGCGGTCTCGGATACGGTTTCGCATGAGGCCAGGAAGCCACGGCCGCTCGCGAAGGCATACGACTTGTATCCCTCGTTGGAAAGATCCACGAGCACGGCTAGCTCGGGGGGTGACACCGCTGAGCACGAGGTGACCTCGAAGACCAGCATCGCGCTCATCCCCACGAGGACCGCTCCCATCAACGGCAACCGATTGCTCCGCGTACTCGACGTCCCAAATTCACCTCACGGCAACGATGATGGCCGCAGCGGCGTCAGCCGCACGGTGTAATCGGCATCTCTTGAGCGACACCACGCCAGGCCGATTACGTGAGACAGGAAGTGATCGCTCCCAAATGTCTAGAAATGAGACAAGGTGGTCCTTCATCAGCACGCAGGTTCGTGTCGGCTCCGTACCATGTCAGACCCGAGGCCGACGGTTGAGCTTGGAAACCAGGCGCACCGCACTTCTCGTGTGATCACTGCGCGAGCACCCGTGCAGATCATCTCAGGACATGGCCTATCTCAACGTCATTCAACACGTCGGAGAGAATCGCGCCAGCGGGGGCTGGGCATCGCGTACCAGCGCAGTCAGTCCATGGACGACGACTACTCGGTGGACACGCTTCTGGTCACCAGCCCAACGTGCGCCTGCCGATCGCCACACACAGGCGCACGAAACACCTGTCGGGCGGCCGCGATGGCCATTCCCAAAGCCCCTGTCATTGCCAGAGTTCGAGTATCGAGATGGTGCAGGCGAGCGCTCGACCCCACAGAATCGTATCCGTGTTTCCTGGATGGCGAACCGACGCTGACACACGGCCCTCGTACAGATCGAAGAGGCAGCAGTAGCGGACTGCTACATCCAACCCCGGCCACGGACTGGGCCCCTCCGCGTTTTCATCGTTGATGTGGAGCACTGGCTACTGCAGCACGTCTGCTGCGAATGCGCCTTGCTCGTCGGGGGTTTCAGTTGATGGCCGCGTTGTTGCTCACCCACGGCGGAGCCATTGTCCAGTTCGGTGCCACTTCGACCACTCCCTCCTGGGAGGGGGTGCATGGTGATCACTCCATTCTGTGCCCCGTCGGTTACGTCTCATCGGTTTCGACGTTGTCGCCCACGATCGTCGTCGTCAGGCTCTCGCCGGTCGAATGGTCGGACCTGATGGATGAGCTCGCCGTCCTTCGTGCTCATCGACCGACTGTGCGAGATCAGTTCTTTGAACACGGTTGGTCACACCATGCGCGTGAAATGCCTTGCCTCCCCGAATCCCTCTTCCCACCCTGGTAACCGCGGCTGAGAAGAACACGGTTCCCGTCGAGCCCCGTGGCTTCGGCAATGACGTCGTTGTTCGACGGATCAGGTGGCGGTGCTTGTTCGAAGTCCACGACTTTGACGGTCTCGTTCTCGGGTGACTCAGTGCTTCCGTGATCGAACTTGCTGGTGTCGGTCACCGATGGATCTTCATTCACGGTGAATCCCGCTTCGCGGGCATCGTTGATTGCATCGACGGTCTGGCGTTCGAGGTGATCGAACCGATGAAGGAGCCTTCCCATTGCTCGGCGGTACTCCGGCAAGCGAGCAGCCGACGCCGGGTCGGGACGCCCGACGGGCTAGGGATTCCGCACGCCGTCGATGTCGCGGGCGACCAATCGCCGCGACTCCTACGCAATCCCGCTCAGAGCACAACGCCTGCGGTTACCCGCATCATGGCGATTCGGTTCTAGCCGTCAGCCGGATGTCGCCGACCGTCGCCGTGTGGTTGCCGGTCATCCAGTCCTCGGGGGCAGCTCCGTCCCTGCACGAGCACGAAGGTCACGAACCCAACTGGGTTCGTGACCTCGTGTGTGGCAGTTCACCGAACCGCTCATTGTGGGCGAAGGGGGACTTGAACCCCCACGTCCCGAAGGACACTGGCACCTGAAGCCAGCGCGTCTGCCATTCCGCCACTCGCCCCAACAACCGGGGAAGACTATCACGCACACCAGCCCACTCCCCAACCGCGCAGATCGCGCCGCCACGCGCCATGGCGCCGCCCCTGACCTGCCGCGATCCGATTCTCAGAGTTCTGTTGGTCCCGTTGCGCGGTCACGGGCCTCTACCATGAGTAGAGACATCGAGGCTCGGCGACACGCAGGGCCACCGGACGGGACCGGGAACTACGACGAGCGAGGTGGTCGGTGACATGGGCCTTGTCGGCCGCTTCGAACGAAAGCTCGAGTCCTCGGTCGGCGACGCCTTCGCCCGCGTGTTCGGCGGAGCGATCGTGCCGCAGGAGGTCGAGGCCATTCTGCAGCGCGAGGCGGAGGCAGGCGCACGCGAAGTCGGGGGTGGGAGGATTTTGGCCCCCAACGACTACGTCATTACCCTCAGTGTGCCCGACCACCAGAAGGTGAGTGCCGACCCAGACCTCAGATCGACCACTTTTGCCCGATACCTGGAGGGTTACATCCATGACCATGGGTGGCAAACGTATGGTGAGGTGGTCGTTAGTTTCGAACCGTCACCGAACCTGTACACCGGCCAGTTCCGCATACGTGGAGCGGTCAACCCAGACTCGACCAGAGGCGAACCTGCCCAGGACGCACGAAACCGCGCATACACCGCAGAACCAGGAGTACCCGCAATGAGCGACAACCCGAGCTACCGCGGCCAGGGACAAGGGCAGCCAGGCGATGAGTACTACGAGTACGGACGCCCGGCCGAAGAGCCCCGGGGCCCCGAGCAGGGTGGTTATCCACCGCAGGGCGCCCCGGCACCCGGCTACCCGCCGCCTCGGCAGGCACCCTACGACCAGGCCGGCTATGCGCCCGAGCATGGCGGCTACCCGGACCAGGGCTACCCGCCACCGTCGTATGAGCAGCGTCCGCCTGCCGGCTACGGTCCGCCGCCCGGCGGCGGTTATCCCGACCAGGGCCAGCGCCCCGCCCCTCCGGCCGGGTACGGGCCGCCCCCAGGCGCTCCGGCAGGCTATGGGCAGCCGGCGGGCGACTACGACTACGGCCGCCCCCCTGCAGCCCCGCCAGGACGGCACGAGGAGTACGGCAGGCCCGACGCACGCCCCGCCTACCCCGACCAGGGCGGCTACCCGGAACAGGGCGGTTACCCCGAGCAGGGCGGCTATCCCGAGCAGGGCGGCTACGGCGAGGCCGGCTACGGCGCCCAGGCCTACGGACGTCAGGACTACGCGCAGCCTGCGGGCTACGACTACGGCCAACAACCGGCCGGCTACGGCGACGGCGGCGGCTACGCGCCGCCCGGGTACGACTACGGCCAGCAGCCCGCCGCGGCACCCGCCGGGTACGGTGGTGCGGCTTACGGTGCCGTTGGCGCGAACGTGACCCTGCAGCTGGACGATGGCAGCGGGCGGACCTACCAACTGCGCGAGGGCGCCAACGTCATCGGTCGCGGCCAGGACGCCCAGTTCCGGCTGCCGGACACCGGGGTGTCACGCCGGCATCTGGAGATCCGCTGGGACGGCCAGGTCGCGCTGCTGTCGGACCTCAACTCGACGAACGGCACCACCGTCAACAATGCTCCGGTGCAGGAATGGCAGCTGGCCGACGGCGACGTGATCCGGCTGGGCCACTCCGAGATCATCGTCCGAGTTCACTGAGGGATCGGGCAGGTCACAGCCTGGGTGAAAGCTGTTCGCTTCGCCCTCACACCCATCACCGCCCAAGTATCGTGACGTTGCCCACGGTGGCCGACCGGGCCAGGAGCGAGGACCCGGGAGACGGTGGCCCGGCGCCCGCGCGACGACTACGGGACGGTGACGGAGAGGACGTCAGATGCAGGGGCTAGTTCTGCAGCTGACGCGCGTCGGTTTCCTATTGCTGTTGTGGCTGTTCATCTGGTCGGTGCTGCGGATCCTGCGGACCGACCTCTATGCCCCCACCGGCGCCGTCATGGTCAAGCGCGGGCTTGCGCTGCGCGGCACCCTGCTGCCCAGTCGCCAGCGCCGCAACGTCGCCCGCCAACTGATCGTCACCGAGGGCGCGCTGGCGGGCACCCGGATCACGCTGGGCGCCCAGCCCGTGCTGATCGGGCGGGCCGACGACTCGACGCTGGTCCTCACCGACGACTACGCGTCGACACGGCACGCGCGGCTGTCCCAGCGGGGCGCCGAATGGTACGTCGAAGACCTAGGATCGACCAACGGTACATACCTCGACAGGGCGAAGGTGACGACGGCGGTTAGGGTTCCGATGGGTACGCCGGTTCGAATCGGCAAGACGGTAATCGAGTTGCGCCCGTGACGCTCGTCCTCCGCTACGCGGCGCGCAGTGACCGCGGCCTGGTCCGCGCCAACAACGAAGACTCGGTGTACGCGGGCGCGCGGCTGCTGGCCCTCGCCGACGGCATGGGCGGCCACGCGGCGGGCGAGGTCGCCTCGCAGTTGGTGATCGCCGCACTCGCACACCTCGACGACGACGAGCCGGGCGGGGATCTGCTCAGCCAGCTGAACGATGCGGTGCATCAGGGCAACGCCGCCATCGCCGCGCACGTCGAAGCCGATCCCGAACTCGAGGGCATGGGCACCACGCTCACCGCAATCCTGTTCGCGGGCAACAAACTTGGCCTCGTCCACATCGGCGACTCGCGGGGCTATCTGCTCCGCGACGGCGAACTCGGCCAGATCACCAAGGACGACACGTTCGTCCAGACGCTGGTGGACGAGGGCCGCATCACCGCCGAGGAGGCGCACAGCCACCCGCAGCGGTCGTTGATCATGCGCGCGCTCACCGGGCACGAGGTCGAGCCGACGCTGATCGTGCGCGAGGCCCGCGTCGGCGATCGCTACCTGCTGTGCTCCGACGGGCTGTCCGATCCGGTCAGCCAGGACACCATCCTCGACGCACTGCAGATCCCCGACGTCGCCGAAAGTGCCGACCGGCTCATCGAATTGGCGCTGCGCGGCGGCGGCCCGGACAACGTCACCGTCGTCGTGGCCGACGTCGTCGACTACGGCTACGGCCAGACCCAACCGATCCTCGCGGGCGCCGTGTCGGGCGACGACGACCAGACCGCTCCGCCCAACACCGCCGCGGGCCGCGCGTCGGCCTTCAATCCACGGCGCAATGCCGCCGGGCCGCCGAAACGCCCTTCGACCGAACCGGAGCCACCGCCTCGCAAGCCGCGGTCGCGCCGCAGGATGATCTACGCCGCCGGCCTTCTGGTGCTTCTGGTGGTCGCCGGGCTCGCCGTCGGCCGGGAGATGATCCGCAGCAATTACTACGTCGCCGAGCACGACGGCGCCGTCTTCATCATGCGCGGCGTGCAGGGGTCGTTCCTCGGGATGGCGTTGCAGCAGCCGTTCCGCATCGCCTGCCTCGACGGCCGCGACGACCTGAAGATCATCGGCGTCGACGACGACCGCTCCGGCTGTCAGCTGCTCAAGGTCGGCGATCTGCGGGAGTCCGAGCGTGCCCAGGTGACGGCGGGGCTGCCCGCGGGCACCGTCGACGACGCCATCCGCCAGCTCAAGGAGCTCGGCCAGACCTCGCTGCTACCCGTCTGCGCCCCACGCACTCCCGCCACCACCACGACCACGACGACCACCAGCGCCGCGCCCCCGCAACGCCCGCCACCGACGCCAGGTGCGCCCACACCCGGGCGACACCGACTCCCCCACCGCGTCCGTCCGACGGATTCGCCGTCGCCCGAAACACCCGCCACGGTGACCGCCCCGGCCCCGACCGCCTCCGGAATCCGCGCCCGTACCCACACCGACACCCACGCCGTCGCCGACCGTGACGGCGCTGCCTCCCCCACCGCAGGAGCCGGGCACCACCTGCCGGGCAGCGTCATGAGCACTCGAACCGCAGGCTCCGGTCACCGTCGTGCCGCCAATGCCCAACCGGCGCAACGCCGAACTGTTCCTGCTCGGGTTCGCCGCGCTCATCACGATGGTGGCGCTGCTCATCGTCGAGGCCAATCAGGAACAGGGTCTGCGCTGGGACCTGGTCCAGTATCTGGTGGCCTACGTCGCCCTGTTCGCGGGCGCGCATCTCGCGATCCGGCGCTTCGCGCCCTACGCCGATCCGCTGCTGCTGCCCATCGTCGCGCTGCTGAATGGCTTGGGCCTGGTGATGATTCACCGCCTCGACCTCGCCGCGGGCCCCCTTGCATCCGGCGCGGCCCGTGGACCGAGCGCCAACCAGCAGATGCTGTGGACGCTGGTCGGCGTCGTCGCCTTCTCCCTCGTCGTGGTCTTTCTCGGCGATCACCGGATCCTGGCCCGCTACGGCTACGTGTTCGGCCTGACCGGCCTGGTGCTGCTGGCCATTCCAGCGGTGCTGCCGCGGTCGATGTCCGAGCAGAACGGCGCCAAGATCTGGATTCGACTGCCCGGCTTCTCAATTCAGCCCGCCGAGTTCTCCAAGATCCTGCTCTTGATCTTCTTCGCCGCGGTCCTGGTGGCCAAGCGCAGCCTGTTCACCAGCGCGGGCAAGCACGTTCTCGGCATGGACCTGCCCCGGCCCCGCGACCTGGCGCCGCTCCTGGCGGCATGGACCGCGTCGGTCGGCGTGATGGTGTTCGAGAAGGATCTCGGAACCTCCCTGCTGCTGTACGCGTCGTTCCTGGTGCTGGTGTACATCGCCACCGAACGGCTCAGCTGGGTGCTGCTCGGCCTGACGCTGTTCGCGGCGGGAAGCGTGGTGGCGTACTACGCCTTCTCGCACGTGCAGACGCGCGTGCAGACCTGGCTGGACCCGTTCGCCGACCCCGACGGCGCCGGCTACCAGATGGTGCAGTCGTTGTTCAGCTTCGCCACCGGCGGCATCTTCGGAACGGGTCTCGGCAACGGCCAACCCGGCACCGTGCCCGCCGCGTCCACCGACTTCATCATCGCCGCGATCGGCGAGGAGCTCGGCCTCGTCGGCGTGGCGGGCGTGCTGATGCTCTACACGATCCTGATCATCCGCGGCCTGCGCACCGCGATCGCGGTGCGCGACAGCTTCGGCAAGCTGCTGGCCGCAGGCCTGGCCTCGACGCTGGCGATCCAGCTGTTCATCGTCGTCGGCGGCGTGACGAAGCTGATCCCGCTCACCGGGCTGACCACCCCGTGGATGTCCTACGGCGGGTCGTCGCTGCTCGCCAACTACGTGCTGCTGGCGATCCTGATCTGCATCTCGCACGCCGCGCGCCGACCGCTCACCACCGGCCAGCCGAACGCCACCCCGATCGCCGCCGCCAGCACGGAGGTGATCGGGCGCGTATGAACACCTCCCTGCGCCGCGTCTCGATCGCCATCATGGCGCTGATCGTGCTGCTGCTGGCCAACGCCACACTGACCCAGGTCTTCACCGCCGACGGCCTGCGCTCCGACCCGCGCAACCAGCGCGTGCTGCTCGACGAGTACTCCCGGCAGCGCGGTCAGATCTCGGCGGGCGGCCAACTGCTGGCGTACTCGACGTCGACCAACGGGCACTTCCGCTTCCTGCGGGTTTACCCGAACGCGCTGGCCTACGCACCGGTGACCGGCTTCTACTCCCTGCGGTACTCCAGCGCGGGCCTGGAACGCGCAGAGGACACGATTCTGAACGGCTCGGACGAACGGCTCTTCGGCCGGCGGCTTGCCGACTTCTTCACCGGCCGCGATCCGCGCGGCGGCAACGTGGCGACCACCATCAATCCGCAGGTGCAGCAGGCCGCATGGGACGCCATGCAGCAGGGCTGCAACGGGCCGTGCAAGGGTGCGGTGGTGGCACTCGAGCCGTCCACCGGCAAGATCCTGGCCATGGTGTCGGCACCGTCCTACGACCCGAACCTGCTGTCCTCCCACGACGTCGACGAGCAGTCGGCGGCGTGGCAGCGGCTGCGCGACGACCCCAACGCCCCCATGGTGAACCGCGCCATCTCGGAGACCTATCCCCCGGGTCGACGTTCAAGGTGATCACCACCGCGGCCGCCCTGCAGGCCGGCGCGACGGAGGACACCCAGCTCACGTCGGCACCGCGAATCTCGTTGCCGAACAGCAGCGCAATGCTGGAGAACTACGGCGGATCGTCGTGCGGCAGCGGCGCGACGGCGTCGTTGCGCGACGCCTTCGCGAAGTCGTGCAACACGTCGTTCGTTCAACTCGGCATCAACACCGGCGCCGATGCGCTGCGGACTACGGCACGAGCGTTCGGCCTCGACTCGACTCCCCCGCCGATGCCCCTCCAGGTGGCCGAATCGACGGTCGGTCCGATCAGCGACGGGGCGGCACTCGGCATGTCGAGCATCGGGCAGAAGGACGTCGCGGTCACCCCGCTGCAGAACGCTCTGGTGGCCGCCACCATCGCGAATGCCGGCGTGACGATGGCGCCATATCTGGTGCAGGACCTCAAGGGTCCTGACCTCGCCAACATCGGCACCACCGCGCCTGCGCAAGTCCGCCGGGCGGTGTCCGCACAGGTCGCTACTACACTTACGGATCTGATGATTGACGCCGAGCAGGCGACTCAGCAGAAGGGAGCCATCGCCGGCGTGCAGATCGCTTCCAAGACGGGCACGGCCGAGCACGGCACCGATCCCCGCAACACCCCGCCGCATGCCTGGTACATCGCCTTTGCGCCGGCCAAGGCACCCAAGGTCGCCATCGCGGTCCTCGTGGAGAATGGTGGCGACCGATTGTCCGCGACAGGCGGTGCGCTGGCCGCGCCGATCGGGCGGGCCACCATCGCCGCGGCGCTTCGGGAGGGATCATGAGCGCGCGCGTCGGAGTTACCCTCTCCGACCGCTACCGGTTGCAGCGGCTGATCGCCACCGGCGGCATGGGCCAGGTGTGGGAGAGCGTCGACACCCGTCTCGGGCGCCAGGTCGCCATCAAGGTGCTCAAGGCGGAGTTCTCCTCCGACCCCGAGTTCGTCGAGCGGTTCCGCGCCGAGGCCCGCACGGTCGCCATGCTCAACCACCCCGGCATCGCCAGCGTCTACGACTACGGCGAGACCGAACTGGACGCCGGGGAAGGCCGCACGGCCTACCTGGTGATGGAGCTGGTCAACGGCGAACCGCTCAACGCCGTGATCAAGCGCACCGGACGGCTGTCGCTGCGCCACGCGCTCGACATGCTCGAGCAGACGGGCCGCGCGCTGCAGGTCGCCCACACGGCGGGGCTGGTGCACCGCGACGTGAAGCCCGGCAACATCCTCATCACGCCCACTGGGCAGGTGAAGCTCACCGACTTCGGCATCGCGAAGGCGGTCGACGCCGCCCCCGTTACCCAGACCGGCATGGTCATGGGCACCGCGCAGTACATCGCGCCGGAGCAGGCGCTCGGCAAGGACGCCACCGCGGCCAGCGACGTCTACTCGCTGGGGGTCGTCGGCTACGAGTCGGTATCCGGCCGGCGACCGTTCACCGGCGACGGCGCATTCACCGTCGCGATGAAGCACATCAAGGAACAGCCTGCACCGCTGCCCGCCGACCTGCCGCCCAACGTGCGCGAGCTGATCGAGATCACGCTGGCCAAGGAGCCCGGCCACAGGTATCGGTCGGGTGGCCCGTTCGCCGATGCAGTGGCCGCGGTGCGCGCCGGACGACGGCCGCCGCGACCCAACCATGCGCCGACCATCGGCCGCGCCGCACCTGCGGCGATCCCGTCCGTGACCCAGGCCCGTGCGGCCGCCGACTTCGGCGGCCGACCGCCGACCGTGGCCAGGCCCCGGCCCGTGACGGGCAGCCACCGCACCCCCGTGCCGCAGCGGCGCACCTTCTCGCCCGGCCAGCGCGCGCTCCTGTGGGCGGCCGGAGTCCTCGGCGCACTGGCGATCGTCATCGCGGTCCTGATCGTGCTCAACGCCCAGGACCGCAAGGACAAGGAACTCCCTCCGCCGACGGTCACCAACACCAGCACCACCGTCGTGCCGCCGCCGCCACCCGCATCGCCGGGCGCCATGCCCGCTCCCGGGTGGATTGATCCGGGTCCCGTCGGGAAGGGTGGAGACAACAGCGCGGCCTCCCTACCCCAGGCTGGATCATCTCCCGTCGCTGCGCTCGCTGGATCATCTCCCGTCGCTGCGCTCGCTGGATCATCTCCCGTCGCTGCGCTCGCCCAGGCCCCGGAATAGAACCTTCGATGACCACCCCTCAGCACCTGTCTGACCGCTACGAACTCGGCGACATCCTCGGGTTCGGCGGCATGTCCGAGGTCCATCTCGCCCGTGACCTCCGGTTGCACCGCGACGTGGCGGTCAAGGTGCTGCGCGCCGACCTGGCCCGCGACCCCAGCTTCTACCTCCGGTTCCGCCGCGAGGCGCAGAACGCGGCCGCGTTGAACCACCCCGCGATCGTCGCCGTGTACGACACCGGCGAGGCGGAAACCCCGAACGGGCCGCTGCCCTACATCGTGATGGAGTACGTCGAGGGCGTCACGCTGCGCGACATCGTGCACACCGACGGCCCGATGGAGCCCAAGCGGGCCATCGAGGTCATCGCCGACGCCTGCCAGGCGCTGAACTTCAGCCACCAGCACGGCATCATCCACCGCGACGTCAAGCCCGCCAACATCATGATCAGCAAGGCAGGCGCGGTGAAGGTGATGGACTTCGGCATCGCCCGCGCCCTCGCCGACAGCGGCAACCCCGTCACCCAGACCGCCGCGGTGATCGGCACCGCGCAGTACCTGTCCCCCGAGCAGGCGCGCGGCGAGACGGTCGACGCCCGCTCCGACGTCTACTCGCTGGGCTGCGTGCTCTACGAGATCGTCACCGGTGAGCCGCCGTTCGTCGGGGACTCCCCGGTCGCGGTGGCCTATCAGCACGTCCGGGAGGATCCGGTGCCGCCGTCGCAGCGGCACCCGGGCATCGCCCCCGAGCTGGACGCGGTGGTGCTCAAGGCGCTGGCCAAGAATCCGGAGAACCGTTATCAGACCGCCGCCGACATGCGCACCGATCTGATCCGGGTGCACAGCGGCGAGGCGCCCGACGCCCCGAAGGTGTTCACCGACGCCGAACGCACCTCGTGGCTGTCTGCTCCGCCGCCGACGCGTGGCCGTGCCCAGCCGACCGAGCACATCCCCACGCATCAGCCCCGCTACGTCGAGCGGGAGCGTGGCGGGTCGATCGGGCGTTGGCTGATCGCCGTCGCCGTGTTGGCGGTGCTGACCGTCGTGGTCACGGTCGGGATCAACATGATCGGCGCGAATCCGCGTGACCAGCAGGTGCCCGACGTGCGGGGCCAGCTGCAGGCGGATGCCATCGCGACGTTGCAGAACCGCGGCTTCAAGATCCGCGGCCCTCTGCACCAAACCCGATTCCACGGTGCCACCCGACCACGTCATCGACACCGATCCGGCCGCCAACACCGCCGTGAGTGCGGGCGACGAGATCACCATCAACGTCTCGACGGGACCCGAACAGCGCGAGGTTCCCGATGTGAAGTCGCTGACGCCGTCCGACGCGGAGGACAAGCTCAAGGCCGCGGGCTTCGACAAGTTCAACCGGACCTTGTCATCGTCACTGCCCGAGCAGAAGGACCGCGTGATCGGCACCAATCCGCCTGCCAATCAGACCTCGGCGATCACGAACGTGATCACCATCATCGTCGGTTCGGGCCCTGGCAGCGCGCTGGTACCCGACTGCGCCGGTCAGACGGTCGACGTCTGCAAGCAGATCCTGGCAGCATCGGGATTTCCGACGCCGTTGCCGGTCGACGTCGACAGCAACCAGCCCTCCGGTCAAGTGGTTGGCACCAATCCGGCTGCGGGAGGAAACGTTCCGAAGGACACCCCGATCCAGATCCAGGTGTCGCGCGGCAACCAGTTCATCATGCCGAACCTGGTGGGTCAGTTCTGGGTGGACGCCGAGCCGAACCTTCGCGTGCTCGGCTGGACCGGCGGGCTGGTCCGCGGGCCCGACATGCAGAACAGCGGCCAGAGGACCAACGCGGTCGTCACTCAGAGTCCGTCGCCGGGCACCGCGGTGAACTTCGGCAGTCCCGTCACGCTGAGCTTCGCGTCGTAGCCGCGCGCACCGTATCGGCGACTTCCTGCTCGAGCCGGCTCACCAGGCCTTCGGCGGGCGCCTCACCGCACAACGCGAGCCAGTTGGCCAGCATCCGGTGGCCGCCCTCGGTCAGGATCGACTCGGGATGGAACTGCACGCCGTGAATCGGTAGCTCGACGTGCTGCACGCCCATGATGACGCCGCCCTCGGTGCGCGCAGTGACCTTCAGCTCGTCGGGCAGGGTCTCAGGCAGGATCGTCAGCGAGTGGTAGCGGGTTGCCGTGAACGGCTCCGGAAGTCCTTGCAGCACACCGATGTTGGCGTGATGCACGCTGCTCGTCTTGCCGTGTAGCAGTTCCGGTGCGCGATCTACCGTGCCACCGAACGCCACCCCTATCGCCTGGTGCCCCAGGCAGACGCCGAGCAGTGGGGTCGCGGCGACGGCGGATGCGCGGACCAGCGGGATGGACGCGCCTGCCCGCTCGGGCGTGCCAGGGCCGGGGCTGAGCAGGATTCCGTCGAACTCCTCGGCCGCTGCAGCCACCTCCGCATCGCCGGCGAGTCGGGCGTCGTCATTGCGCCACACGGTCGCGTGCACGCCGAGCTGACCCAGGTACTGGACCAGGTTGAAGACGAAGCTGTCGTAGTTGTCGACGACCAGAACTCGCATCGGACCAGGCTACTTGGTTCCGATCCCGGTGCCGGTCAGTAGCCGAGCGGCCCCGCGGGCTTGGCGAATCGCATCCGCACCGAGCGGGGTATCCCACCAACTCGACGCTGTCCCGCGACTCCTCGGTATAGCCGAGGCCGAATCGCACCACGTACTGCTTGTAGAGGGTGACCAACGGAGCCGCGGCCAGGGCCGCCCGCATCGCCGCCACGTCACCTACCGCGGTGATGACGTACGGGGGACTGTAGGTGCGCCCGTTGAGCAACAGCGTGTTGCCCACACACCGTGGAGCTGACGTACCGATGAGCCGCTGATCCTGCATCTGCACGCCTTCGGCGCCGCGCAATCCACAGCGCGTTGAGGACGGCCTGGACGTCCTGCTGATGCACGACCAGGTCATCGGGGGAGGCGTCGCCGGGGAATCGGCCCTCGGCGTCGCGCTGCGCGTCCGTGAGGGTCACCACCAGACCTGGCCCACGAATCGGGTCCAGGCCGGCGTCGGCGGCGAGTACGTCGGCGCGGTGGGTGATGGCGGCAAGGGCCGCGTCGACGCCGGGGGAGCCGCCGTGGTGGTTGTCGATCTGCGACACCATCGCGTCACGTTCCCCAGCAAGCCGGTCGACTGATTGCTGGGCATCGCGGACCAGATCGACCAGCCGCGGGGCGTCACTGCGGCGGATCTCGTTGCCGCCGGAGGCGGTGTGGGTGGCCGCCAGAAGCAGGCCGGCGCACAGACACACCGCCGGCACGCCGAATCGCCAGACCGATCTGCGTTCCCCGGCAGACCGGCGCGTGCGTGCACGGAGCGCCGCCAGGGGCGTACGCACCATCGACTCCTCCTCCGTGGCCTTCGGGTTTATCTGACGGGCGGCGTGCTGGGTTAGGCTCTCGAATTGCATCCGCATCATCGTCGCACCCGCGACGCCGACTGTCCGTGAAGGTACCCATGCCCAAGTCCAAGGTTCGCAAGAAGAGCGATTTCACCGTCAACCCGGTGAGTCGCACTCCGGTCAAGATCAAGGCCGGGCCGTCGAGCATGTGGTTCGTCGTGCTGTTCGTCGGATTGATGCTGGTCGGCCTGCTGTGGCTGCTGGTCTTCCAGCTCGCGGCAACCAATCCCGTGGATTCGCCGAGTTTCCTGCACTGGATGGCGGATCTCGCCCAGTGGAACTACGCCATCGCGTTTGCCTTCATGATCACCGGTCTGTTGCTCACCATGCGGTGGCGTTGATCGTCCGTGGCGCGCGAATGCATTCAAAATGGTCTCGGTGCGTTACCCGTTCCGCAACCTCTTCGTCACCCAATCACATCGTTGTGATTCATCCCCATTGGGGATAGCGCCTGTGGATAACTCGATATACCACGGTTAGAGGGTGTGCAGAACCGATGCAGCAAACTCAGTGGGCCCCGTCGACTCCCGGGATCGCGGCATGTGCGATCTTGGGCCTGGTAATGGCTACCGGCGTTGTGACCGTAGTCACAGACGCCCCGGGGCGCATCCTCGGCGGCATTGCCGCAGTCGGACTACTCGCGTTTGCAAGCATGTCGTGGCGGGCACGTCCGAAGCTGGCAATCACACCCGGCGGGCTGCTCGTGCGCGGGTGGTGGAGCACGCACGTCGTTCCGCGCGACGACATCGCCAAGATCCGCATCACGGAGTTCCGCCGCATCGGGCGCAAGGTGCACCTGCTCGAAATCGACACCATCGCCGACGATCGATTGCTGGTGTTCACCCGGTGGGATCTGGGCACCAATCCACTGGACGTGCTCGACGCCCTGACCGACGCGGGCTACGCACGCTGAACCGTGCGACCCGCCCGCCCATGCTGGCCCCCTGGCGGGTGCCCTACGAGACGGTGATCGACTCGATGACGACGGGCTCGGTCGGCCGGTCGCTCCGGTCGGTCGCGGTCGCGCCGATGGCGTCCACCACCTTCTGCGACTCCTCGTCGACGACCTCGCCGAAGATCGTGTGCTTGCGGTTCAGGTGCGGCGTCTTGCCGACCGTGATGAAGAACTGCGAGCCGTTGGTGCCCGGGCCTGCGTTGGCCATGGCCAGCAGGTAGGGCTTGTCGAACTGCAACTCGGGGTGGAACTCGTCGGCGAACTGGTAGCCCGGTCCGCCGCGGCCGGTCCCGGTCGGGTCGCCGCCCTGGAGCATGAAGCCGGAGATGACGCGGTGGAAGATCGCGCCGTCGTAGAACGGTCCCGACGTGCCGCCCGTCGCATTTTCGGTGCTGTAATCCTTGGTGCCCTGCGCCAGACCGACGAAGTTGGACACGGTCTTGGGGGCGTGATTGCCGAAGAGTGCGATCTTGATGTCACCGCGGTTGGTGTGCAGGGTCGCGGTCGCTGTCTGAATGGGGCTCGTCACGGGAACCCAGTCTGCCATTCGCGTTTCGGCGTCGGATCGCGCCCCCGTCCGAATAGTGTTGTCGCGGGTCATCGGCCACCGTGCGGTGGCCGATCGTGGCAGGCTGAAGGGTCAGTCGGTCAGATCCGCAGAAAGGTCGTGGCATGAGCTCCAAGACGAGTGTCGTCCAGTTGACACCGCGCCAGCGGTTCGCCCGCGGGCTGAAGTACTCGACGGTGGGGCCGGTGGACGTCACCAGGGGAGCGTTGGGGATCGGCCTGCACTCCGTGCATTCGTCGGCGGCCTGGCTCGGAGACCGCTATCGCAGCGGACAGCTGCGCAGAGATCTCGCCGAAGCGCAGCAGTCGATCGCCAACGAGCTCGCCGCGGCCCAGGAGGTCGTCACCAACCTGCCGCAGGCGCTTCAGGACGCGCGCCGCACCAAGCGCCGGCCGCGGCCGATCCTGCTCGTCGCGGCAGGCGCCGCGGTGCTGGCGACCGGCGCGGTGGCGTTCTCGATCATCCGACGCTCGACGCAACCCGACCCCTCGCCGCGCCCGCCGAGTGTGGACGTCGCACCCAAGCCCTGAAAGATCCGGCAGCGCAACGCAAGCGGGGGTAAGGGGGGTTCCGCGAGGTGGGGTGGTTCCGGAATCCTCGTGAGGCAGGTCGCGCCGCGCCGGGTGCGCGAGACCTCATCGTGCCGACGGCGACAACGCCTCGCCGGCTTGAGCGGCGTTGACTTGTGGAGCCTAGGGGATTCGAACCCCTGACTTCTGCCTTGCAAAGGCAGCGCTCTACCAACTGAGCTAAGGCCCCTGAGCGGTGCGATCAGCCGGGCTGATCGGCGGCGACGTGCCACACCTCGACGCCGTGCCGCGATCGCCAGACGATCACCGCCGCAGCGACCGCGACGGACAGCAACACCAGCCTCACGGTGCACCCTCCCGGTGATACGCCGGTCGAACCGGCAACCGTGGGCCTAGGAGGACTCGAACCTCCGACCTCTTCGTTATCAGCGAAGCGCTCTAACCACCTGAGCTATAGGCCCGTAAATCGCACTACGGCCGAGCGACGAGGTTACCGTAACGCCGGCCATCAGCCCAAACCGCGGGCGTCAGTCCCTGTCGGCGAGGGTCACCTCGATGCCGCCGACCATGTCGGTGGTGAGGTTGTAGATGAACGCGCCGCAGGTAGCCATGGCCGTCAGCAGCACGATGTTGACCAGCCCGATCAGGGCCGCGCCGCCGAAGATCGTGCCGCTCGACACCAGCTCCCCACCGCTGCCACTGGCGCTGGTCAGCAGGTCGCCGACGTTGCTGTTGAGCTTGCTCCACACTCCCATGCCGCCGAGCACGAGGTACAGGAACGCGACGGCGATCATCCACACGAAGAACAGCGCCACCGACAGCACCAGCGAGACCTTGAGTACGCTCCACGGATCGAACCGGCGAAGCTGCATGCTCGCCCGCACCGGGCCCTGGGACCGGTTCGCCACCTGGGTGCGGCTCGGCCCGCCGGTCCGACTGGTGGATTCCGGTCGATCGGCGGGCTTGCGCTGAGCAGTCCTGGGCGCAGGGCCCGACAGGTCCGGCAGCTCGCTGGCATAGACCTCGGGGCGCACGGACTCGGTCCGGTCACTGCGCGTGGGCGCGGGCGTCTGATTCGACTCGTGCTCACGAGCCGGGGCCGACTCCCGCGCAGGGCTGGACTCCCGCGCAGGTGCTGGTCCCGGTGGCGTCGCAGGACCGCCCGAGATGAATCGGTTGATCCTGGCGTCGACACCGGGGGAGTGGCCTGCGGCTGTGCCCGTCCGTCCACCTTCGGCCGGAGACTCCGGTGGACGCTGCGCGGGGCGGACCCGCGAAGCGCCTCGTTGCCACGGGGGTGACTCACCCTGCTCGCCCGCCGCGGAGCCGTTGGCGCTACCGGGCCCATCACCCGTGCGTGGGTGTCCCGGCTCGTTCGGTGAACTCACCTACGGCTCCTTCGCTCAGGCCGGTTGCCGGCAGCAATCGGTGTCGCGTCACGTCTCGTCGGACTCGTCGTCTTCAGACGCGTCCTCGTCGGCGTTCCGTGCGACGGCAACCAGTGTGTCGCCATCGCCCAGGTTGATCAACCGCACCCCCTTGGTTTGCCGCCCGGCCTTGCGCACCTGACGTGCCCTGGTCCGGATGACACCCCCTCCGGAGGTGATGGCGTACAGCTCGGTGTCGTCGTCCACGATCAACGCTCCGACCAGAGTGCCACGCCGTCGGTCGTACTGGATGGTGAGGATGCCTTTGCCGCCGCGGCCCTGCGTCGTGTACTCCTCGATCGCGGTGCGCTTGGCATATCCACCGGAGGTCGCGACCAGCAGGTACGTGTCCTCGCGGACGACATTGAGCGACAGCAGTTCGTCGTCGGCGTTGAAGCGCATGCCCTGCACGCCCGAGGTGGCGCGTCCCATCGGACGCAGTGCCTCGTCGGTAGCCGAGAACCGGATCGACTGGCCCTTCGCCGACACCAGCAGCAGGTCCTCCTCCGCCGAGCACAGCACCGCGCCGACCAGTTCGTCGCCGTCGCGCAGGTTCACCGCGACGATGCCGCCCGAACGGTTCGAGTCGAAGTCGGTGAGCTTCGACTTCTTCACCAACCCGTTGCGGGTGGCCAGCACGAGATACGGCGCATCCTCGTAGGTCTTGATCTGGATGACCTGCGCAATGCGCTCCTCCGGCTGGAAGGCCAGCAGGTTCGCGACGTGCTGCCCGCGGGCGGTCCTCGACGCCTCCGGGAGCTCGTAGGCCTTTGCCCGGTACACCCGGCCCTGCGTGGTGAAGAACAGGATCCAATCATGGGTGGAGCCGACGAAGAAGTGCCGGACGATGTCGTCCTGTTTGAGGCCAGCGCCCTGGACGCCCTTGCCGCCGCGCTTCTGGCTGCGATAGAGGTCGGACTTGGTCCGCTTGGCGTAGCCGGTTTCGGTGATCGTGACGACCACCTCTTCGCGGGCGATCAGGTCCTCGTCGGCAACGTCGCCGTCGGCCGGGATGATCCGGGTACGTCGGTCGTCGCCGTACTTCTCGACGAGCTCCGCGAGCTCGTCGTGCACGATCGCCCGCTGCCGCTCCGGCTTGGCCAGGATGTCCTCGAGGTCTGCGATCTCGAGCTCGATCTTGGCCAAGTCGTCGACGATGCGCTGTCGTTCCAGGGCAGCGAGGCGCCGCAGCTGCATGTCCAGGATCGCCTGGGCCTGGATGTCGTCGATGTCGAGCAACTCGATCAGACCCTGGCGGGCGACGTCGACGGTCTCCGACGCGCGGATCAGCGCGATCACCTCGTCGAGGGCGTCGAGCGCCTTGACCAGACCGCGCAGGATGTGGGCCCGCTCATTGGCCTTGCGCAACCGGTAGGTGGTGCGGCGCACGATCACTTCGAGTTGGTGCACCACGTACAGCCGGATCAGCTGATCGATGCGCAGCGTGCGGGGCACGCCGTCGACGATCGAGAGCATGTTCGCACCGAAGCTGGTCTGCAGCTGGGTGTGCTTGTAGAGGTTGTTCAGCACCACCTTCGCCACGGCGTCGCGTTTGATCTCCACGACGATCCGCATGCCGACCCGGTCGCTGCCCTGATCCTCGATGTTCGAGATGCCCGCGAGCTTGCCGTCGCGGACCTGGTCGGCGATCGAGGTGATGAAGTTGTCGTGGTTCACCTGGTAGGGGAGCTCGGTGATGACCAGCAGCGTGCGGCCCTTCGAGTCCTCCTCGATCTCGACCACACCGCGCATCCGGATGGATCCGCGGCCCGTGGTGTAGGCGTCGTGGATCCCCTGCGAGCCGACGATCAGGCCGTAGGTGGGGAAGTCGGGCCCCTTGACGCGCTCGGTGACCGCAGCCAACGTGGCTTCTTCGTCGGCCTCGTAGTTGTCAAGGCACCAGAACACCGCTTCGGCGAGTTCACGGAGATTGTGCGGCGGCATGTTGGTGGCCATGCCCACCGCGATACCGCCTGAGCCGTTGGCCAACAGGTTCGGGAAACGGCTGGGCAGGACGGTGGGTTCCTGCACCCGGCCGTCGTAGTTCGGAATGAAATCGACTGTCTCCTCGTCGATCTCGCGCAGCATTTCCATCGCCAGCGGCGTGAGGCGCGCTTCCGTGTACCGCATTGCCGCCGGCGGATCGTTGCCCGGCGAACCGAAGTTGCCCTGACCGTCGACGAGGGGGTAGCGGAGCGACCACGGCTGAGCCATCCTGACCAGGGTGTCGTAGATCGACGAGTCACCGTGTGGGTGGTAGTTACCCATCGTTTCTGCAACGGAGCGCGCGGATTTCGCGTGGCCGCGATCGGGCCGGAAGCCCGAGTCGTACATCGCGTAGAGCACGCGGCGGTGCACCGGCTTGAGACCGTCACGAACCTCCGGAAGTGCGCGCCCGACGATGACGCTCATCGCGTAGTCGATGTAGCTGCGCTGCATCTCCTGCTGGATGTCGACGGGTTCGACGCGGTCGGTGGCGCCGTCGTCCGGTGGCAGCGTGGTGTCTGTCATGTGCTCCTCGCTCGATTATGAGCAGCTCGGGATTTATCTATTTGAGTTAAACGTCAAGGAAACGAACGTCTTTGGCGTTTCGCGTGATGAAGCTGCGGCGTGCCTCGACGTCCTCGCCCATCAAGATGGAGAACAGCTCGTCGGCGGCAGCCGCGTCGTCCAGGGTGATCTGGCGCAGCACCCGAACCGTCGGGTCCATCGTGGTCTCCCACAACTCCTTGGCATCCATCTCGCCGAGACCCTTGTAGCGCTGGATGCCGTCTTCGGTGTTGATCCTTCTTCCAGCTGCCCGACCGGTTTCCAGCAGGCCGTCCCGCTCACGATCGGAATAGGCAAACTCGGGTTCACTGCGTTGCCACTTCAGCTTGTACAACGGCGGCTGCGCAAGGAAGACGTGACCATTCTCGATGAGCGGCTTCATGAATCGGAACAGCAGCGTCAGCAGCAGCGTCGAAATGTGCTGGCCGTCCACGTCGGCGTCGGCCATCAGCACGATCTTGTGGTAGCGCAGCTTGGTCAGGTCGAACTCGTCGTGAATGCCGGTGCCCAGCGCGGTGATGATGGCCTGGACTTCGGTGTTCTTCAGCACGCGATCGATGCGCGCCTTCTCTACGTTGATGATCTTGCCGCGCAGCGGGAGGATGGCCTGGAACATCGAATCGCGACCGCTCTTCGCCGAGCCACCCGCGGAATCGCCCTCCACCACATACAGTTCGGACTTGCGCGGGTCGGTGGAGCGGCAGTCGGCAAGCTTGCCGGGCAGGCCGCCGATGTCAGTAGCGCTCTTGCGGCGGACCAACTCTCGGGCCTTGCGGGCGGCGAGGCGGGCCTGCGCCGACGAAACCGCCTTGTTCACCACCGTCTTCGCCTCGGCAGGGTTCGCCTCGAACCAGTGCGTCAGTTGCTCGTTGCAGATCTTCTGGACGAACGACTTCACCTCGGTGTTGCCGAGTTTCGTCTTGGTCTGACCCTCGAATTGGGGGTCGCTCACCTTCACCGAGATAACCGCCGCCAGGCCCTCGCGAATGTCGTCACCGGTGAGGTTGGCGTCCTTCTCCTTGAGCAGCTTCTTGTCCTTGGCGTACTTGTTGACCACGGTGGTCAACGCGCTGCGAAAACCCTCTTCGTGCGTTCCACCCTCGTGGGTGTTGATGGTGTTCGCGAAGGTGTGCACCGACTCCGAATAGCCGGCGTTCCACTGCATGGCGATTTCCAGCTCGTGACCGGGGCCCTTGCCGTCGAAGTCGATGATGCTCTGCTGGATGGGGGATTTCGTGCGGTTGATGTGCTTGACGTAGTCGACCAGGCCACCGGGGTAGAGAAAGGTCCGGTGCTTCACCTTGTGTGGACCGGAGACGGCAGCCGCCTGTTCGTCGGCCGACTTCGGCGCCTCAGCCGTGTCGCTGACCACCTCGTCGACGACGTCCTCGGCCGTTACGCGCTCGTCGATGAGTTCGATGGTCAGCCCCTTGTTCAGGAAGGCCATCTCCTGCAGGCGCCGCGCGACGGTCTCGAAGTCGTAGTCCGTGGTCTCGAAGATGTCCGGATCCGCCCAGAATCTGACGGTGGTGCCCGTCTTCCTTGACGTGCCGCCCTGCTTGAGCGTGCCGGGAACGGAACGGTCGTAGTACTGGAACCACTCGTGTCCGTCCCGGAGGATCGTCACCTCGAGGCGGGTGGACAGCGCATTGACCACCGACACGCCGACACCATGTAGCCCACCGCTGACGTTGTACCCGCTGTTCTCGCCGCCGAACTTGCCGCCGGCATGCAGCTGCGTCATGACCACGTCCACGGTGGGGACGCCAGTGGCGTGCATGGCAACGGGGATGCCGCGGCCGTCGTCGGTGACCTGCACGCTGCCGTCGCCGAGAATCTTGACGTCGACCCTGGTGGCGTACCCGGCCATCGCCTCGTCGATCGCATTGTCGACCACCTCCCACACGAGGTGGTGCAAACCGCGCTCACCGGTGGAGCCGATGTACATGCCCGGACGCTTCCGGACGGCCTCAAGCCCCTCGAGGATGGTGATCGAATCGGCGCCGTATTCCTTGGCAGCACTCTTCTTATGGGCAGGCACGTTGGACGCGTCTCCTTGGTCTTTGGCAGGGGATACCGGCTAGGGGATCGAGCGCCCTCGCGGATCTCCGTCCAGTCTAGCGTCCGAGCCTGTCAGCACTGATTCTGAGGCGGCGTTTCTGCGCACCTAAATGACCCGTGCGCGGAATTTCTCGGTGATCCTCACGTCCGGCCGCTCGAGCGAAGTGGTTTTCTGGCTGACGCGGCTCTCAGCCGCCACCGAGCCGACGCTCATCCATACGTGTCACGGGGGCCGCGGCCGGCGATGTGATACCTACCCTTGCGCCACGTCGGGGCGTTCGGGCCGACGATCTTCAGCGACGTGACCACGCCGTCCCCGACGGCCGCGGCGATCTTCGCCAAGATCTGGGCCTGCACCATCCGCAGCTGGGTGGCCCATGCCGTCGACTCCGCCATCACGGTGAGCACCCCATCGCGCAGCGACGACGGGTTCGCGTGTTCTGCAATCTGCTCGCCGACCACCGTCGGCCACTGGCCGAAGATCGAGCCCTCCGCGACGCGCGGAGTCCAGCCGCGGGTGCGTGCCAGGTCCATGGTCGCCGATCCAAACGTCTGGGGATCCCGCACGTCGGGTCCCGGTCCGGACCAGGTCCGTCGTTTCCCGCGCCCAGCGACCCGGCGCTCCGGGGACGTGCGGCCGCGGCCGACGTCCTTGCCCTGACTGCGCGCGGCACCGCGGGCTTCCTCGAGCGTGCGACGCACCATATCCATCCCGCGCAGACGTGCCAGATGGTCGGGCGGTCCCGCGTGCTCGCTCGGTCCTGCGGACTCCGTCATCCCGTGACCTCCGATATCCGACCGGTGTCGTCGTCGCGCATTCCGATCTCGATTCTGCGGGCGTCCCAGTCCGACGGAACGTCGTCGTGCACCGCGGCGGTCACCAGCACCTGCTCGGCCGATGCGGCCACGTTCACCAGCGCGCGTCTGCGCGCATCGTCGAGCTCGGCGAAGACGTCGTCGAGCAGCAACACCGGGTCACTACCCTCCGACCGCAACAGTTCGTAGGCCGCCAGCCGAAGTGCGAGGGCCATGGACCATGATTCCCCGTGGCTGGCAAAGCCTTTCGCCGGTTGATCACCGAGCCGCAGTTCCAAGTCGTCGCGGTGTGGACCCACCAGACATACGCCGCGCTCGAGCTCGGCGGTGCGTTTGCGGGCCAATTCGGCGAGCAGCGCAGCTTCGAAGAGTTCGATGCTCACGGTGCCCGCCGCCGCTTCTGATTCGATGATCTCGACGGAACTGCGGTAGCGCACTGCCGCGACGCGGGAGCCAGGGGCGAGTAGTTGATACGCCTTCTCCACCTCGGGCGCGAGTTGATTGACCAGACCGACCCGGGCGGCAATCAGCTGCGCACCGTGTATGGCGAGGTGTCCATCCCACACCTCGAGGGTCTCCAGGGCGCTGGGATCGCTCCGGAACCGGCCGCCTGCACCGTTCTTCAACAGCGCGGTGCGTTGACGGAGCACCTTGTCGTAATCCGCGCGTACCCCGGCGATCGTTGGCCGTCGGGTGGTGGCCAGCTCGTCGAGATAGCGGCGCCGTTCCCCCGGTTCACCCCGAACGAGTGCGAGGTCCTCGGGGGCGAACAACACCGCCCGGAGCGCTCCCAGGATCTCGCGGGCGCTGCGCACGGGGGAGCGGTTGAGCCGCGCCTTGTTGGCCCGCCCCGCGGTGATCTCCAGGTCAACCGCGAGCTCACGACCTTCGTTGACGACGATGGTGGAGACCACCGCGCGCTCGGCGCCCGACCTGATCAGCGGCGCGTCCGAAGCCACTCGGTGCGAGCTAAGCGTCGATGAATACCACAGCGCTTCAATGAGATTGGTCTTTCCGAATCCATTGGGCCCGACGAACACGGTGCGGCCGGGATCGAGCTCCAACTCAACCCGCGGCCACGACCGGAAGTCGGTCAGTCCCACGTGACGGACGTACAAATCCCAACCCCGAGTCGTCTCGCTCCAGCCCGCAGGCTCATCCTGACTTGCTTATCCTTTGGACGGCATGGCCACCGAACTGGTTCCGCAGCGCGGCGACGGCCTTCATGGTCGGTGAATCGTCCTGCCGGGACAGGAACCTCGCGAACAGCGATGCCGCGATGCCGGGCACCGGCACCCGAAGGCGGATCGCCTCCTCCACCGTCCAGCGACCCTCGCCGGAATCCTCGGCGTAACCGGTGATTTCATCCAGCCCGGGATCTTCCTTGAGCGCCTTGGCCAGCAGTTGCTGCAGCCACGACCGAACGACCGTCCCGTTGGTCCAGGCCTGGTACACCGCCTGCGGATCCTTGATCAGGTCCTCGGCGGCGAGGATTTCATAGCCCTCGCCGTATGCCGTCATCAGCGCATACTCGACGCCGTTGTGCACCATCTTGGCGAAATGCCCCGCACCGACGGGGCCTGCGTGCACGAATCCATCGGCCTCCTCGCCGGGCGGACGGAGGGCGTCGAAGATCGGCATCACGCGGCTCACATCGTCGTCGCTGCCGCCGACCATCAGGCCGTAGCCCTCCGCCAGACCCCAGATGCCACCGGAGACTCCGGCATCGATGAATCCGATTCCCTTCTCGCCCAACAACTTCGCATGCGGTCCGTCTTCGGTGTAGCGAGAGTTGCCTCCGTCGATCACCAGGTCGCCCTCGCCGAGTACTTCGGCGAGGGCAACGACGGTGTCGTGCGTCACGGGCCCAGAGGGGACCATCACCCACACCACGCGCGGTGCGGGAAGTGCCTCGGCGAGGGCACCGAGAGTCGGAACGTCCGTGACCTCCGGCCGCGGGTCGTAGCCGACCACTTCGTGTCCGCCCTGACGCAGACGCTCCCGCATGTTGAAGCCCATTTTTCCGAGTCCGACCAACCCCAGTTGCATGTGCGCCTCTTTCGTGGCGTCGGGCCGGTCAGCCTGGGAGGCGCACCGGCATCAACAGATAGACATAATCGGTTTGAGCCGCCGGGAACGGCCCCGACGCGCCCACGCCTCCATCATCCTCGCCTGCTGGGCGCAATACCGCGGGACGGCTGGGTGTCGTAAAGCCGAACGTGACCTTCTCTGAATGCAACGAACCGAGGCCGTCGGTCAGATAGGTGGGATTGAAGGCGATGGTGAGGGGGTCGCCGGAGAACTCGACGGGCAGGTCCTCCTCGGCACGACCCACGTCGTCGGCGCCTGCCGACAGATGCAAGGCGTCCTGGGAGAACTCCAGCCGGACCTGAGCTCCGCGGTCGGCCACCAGTGCCACGCGCTTGATGGCCTCGGTCAACTCGGCCACCCCGACCGTCGCCACTGCGGTGTGCTCGGACGGCAGCAACTGACGAAACTTCGGGAACTCGGCATCGAGCAGCCGACTGGTGGTGCGCTTGCCATTGCTGCGGATGCCGAGCAGCCCCTCCTTGCCGACGGAGCTGCCCGAGCCCAACGACAAGTGCACCTCGGCGCCGTCGGTACCGGCCTTGGCGGCCTCGGCCAGTGTCTTGGCAGGCACCAGGACGGCGGCTTCGAGGTCGGTGGAGTCGGTGGACCAGGTCAGCTCGCGGACGGCCAGCCGGAACCGGTCCGTTGCGGCCAAAACGACCTTGTCGCCGGAGATCTCGACGCGGATGCCGGTCAGCATGGGCAACGTGTCGTCGCGGCCTGCGGCGATGGCCACCTGGCTGATGGCCTGACCGAACAGATCCGAAGCGACGATTCCCGTCTCGTCCGGCAGCGTCGGCAGCGTCGGGTAGTCCTCGACGGCCATGGTCGGTAGCGAGAATCGGGCGCTGCCGCAGGTCAGCGATACGCGGGTGCCCTCGACGCTGACATCGACCGGTTTGGCAGGCAGGGAGCGGGTGATGTCCGACAGTAGTCGGCCCGATACCAAAACGCTTCCAGGAGAAGCTATTTCGGCAGCCACGCGAACCTCTGCCGAAACTTCGTAGTCGTACCCGGAGATCAGCAGGCCGTCGTCGGAGCCGGTCAGAAGCACACCGGACAGCACTGGCACCGTAGGCCGACTCGGCAGGATTCGTGCCACCCAGGCCACCGCGTCGGCGAAGTCCTCGCGGACCAACCGGAACTTCAAATCGGTGAGACCAACCGTCGTCGTCACCACGTCCATAGCGTCCCTTCGATGAAACCCAACCGACAAGCTTTAAGCGGCGAATACGCGGCCGACCTGCGACCGGTCGCGATCCCAAGCTGCACGGACCGCACCGACTGTCGAAGACCAACCGTAGAGCGTTCGGCTCCAACTTGAAAGCTAATCGATCGGACCGACGGGTACGTCGGTGACGCTCGTCGATGCGGGCTGAAACGGGCTTTCCCCAGGGCCCTTCTTCTAGAAGGAATTCCTAGTAGGTAGATGAGTATTAGTAATAGGGGCTGTGCACGCTGTGGATGGACGGGTTGGTGTGCAGGTGGGACGCGTTCGTCGCTCGTGGACGGAGTGTGGATGACGAAGCCACGACTGCAAGGGGGCTGTGCACTGCGGGTCGGGGTGTGAACGGACCGGCCAACTCGACCACAGTTGTCAGACGGTTGTGCACAGCGGCATCCACGAGCATTTGATGTGACGAGTGGTACGAAAGAGACCAAAGTTTTTCGGATTCCCGACGAAGAATCAGGCGTTCAGCGCCTGGAACGCTGCCGAATCCGCGTGGTGAGTTCGGTGACGTGATCGAAGATCTCGCGTCGTTCGGCCATCTCGCCGCGGATTTTCTTCTCGGCGTACATGACCGTGGTGTGATCGCGACCGAAGGCCTGGCCGATCCGGGGGAGTGACAGATCGGTCAACTCGCGACACAGGTACATGGCGATCTGCCGGGACTGAGCCAGCGCCCTGGTCTTGCCCGGCCCCCGGAGTTCTTCGACGGTGATCTGGAAGTACTCGGCGGTCACGGCCATGATGGTGGCGGCGCTGATCTGCATCGTGCTGGAGTCCGAGATGAGGTCGCGTAGGACGATCTCGGCCAGGGCCTTGTCGATGGTCGTCTTGTTCAGCGAGGCGAAGGCCGTGACCCGAATGAGGGCCCCTTCGAGTTCGCGGATGTTTCGCTCGATGCTGCTGGCGATGAGCTCGAGGACGTCGCCAGGCACGTCGAGCCGATCCATCTGGGCCTTCTTGCGAAGGATGGCGATGCGCGTCTCGAGCTCGGGGGGCTGAACGTCTGTGATCAGGCCCCACTCGAAGCGGGTGCGCAGGCGGTCCTCGAGTGTCGCCAGCTGCTTGGGCGGCCGATCGGACGAGATGACGATCTGCTTGTTCGCGTTGTGCAGCGTGTTGAAGGTGTGGAAGAACTCCTCCTGGATGCCTTCCTTGCCCTCGATGAACTGAATGTCGTCGACCAGCAGAACGTCGATGTCGCGATAACTGCGCTTGAAGGAAGCCTTGCGGTCGTCACGCAGTGAGTTGATGAAGTCGTTGGTGAACTCTTCGGTGGAGACGTACTTCACTCGCATGCCGGGAAACAGGCGCTGTGCGTAGTTCCCCGCGGCGTGCAGCAGGTGGGTCTTGCCGAGCCCGGACTCACCCCAGATGAACAGTGGGTTGTATGCGCGCGCCGGCGCCTCGGCGATGGCAAGGGTGGCTGCGTGTGCGAACCGGTTGGAGGCACCGATGACGAACGTGTCGAAGGTGTATCGGCGGTTGAGGCTCACGTCGTTGGTCGAAGAGGAGTTCTGCGGCTCTCGGGTGAAGTAAGAGGGCCAACTCTCCTCGGCGCTCGCGAGCGCCTCTTCGACCTCATCGACTTCGTCGGGGTCGGGCAGGCCGTCGTCGGCGAGACCGGGGGCGGGTGTCGGTTCGGGGTTTGCGATCCGGACACCGAGCTCCACCCGCTGCCCCAGCCGGCGGCTAAGACTCGTGATGATCGGCTCCCGCAGGTGGCGTTCGATCTCGTTCTGGACGAACGGGGTCGGAACCGACAGCAGTGCAAATCCCTCGGCGATGACCAAGGGTTTGACCATCTTGAGCCAGGCTCTTTGCTGCGGGGTGAGCGAGGGCGACGACGCGGATCCACCGTTGATCGAGTCCCGGGTGGCGATGTCACCGTTCAGTTCGGCGACGACGTCGTTCCAGATCGCTACGAATGGAGGATCAGGGTCGGTTGTCAATGAGACGTACCCCCTCTGAGGCCGGCCTTGGAGACGGCCAAGTGGACGAAGCCCAATCTGTCCACATAGTTATCCACAGACTGTGGACAGCGGACATTGGGTCGTCACGTCGTTGTCTACTTGTAGGAAGGCCAGGCTCCGGGGCTCGTCACAGCTGTGTGCAGTTCTGTGGGCTCGCGGATGGGTGGCCGTCCGTTTGGTTGTCGAGCGCCGTTCCCCTCTGAAACGGCATTGCCAGAAGCTAACAGTTTTCGTGGCGGGTGCCAACCGTTCTGCAACATTGATTAGAGCTTCGTGAGGGCCGGGTCACGACCCGTGAACAATGTGACGAGTGTGGCGAAATCCCCGCTGCTTCCGAGTGGTTTGACCTAGGGAAATCTCGTCAGTACCCTCGAACAGTCGCCCGAATGTGGTGACACGGCTGCGACCCGGAACTTCGGGGACCGCGCCGGGGCTAGCAAGCGATACGGACGCATCTACCATCCGCGCCTGCGTCCCAACCGGCATGACTACGTCGTGTCGGTGAAGGACGCCGACGCGACAGTAACCGAGGAGTGACAGTCGTGGCCAAGGGCAAGCGGACCTTTCAGCCCAACAACCGGCGTCGTGCCCGCGTGCACGGCTTTCGGCTGCGCATGCGTACCCGTGCCGGGCGCGCCATCGTGTCCAGCCGGCGTAGCAAGGGCCGCCGTTCCCTCACTGCGTGATCAGACGCAGGATTTAAGCGCGGTGCTTCCGGCCCGGTACCGGATGACGCGGTCGACGGATTTCGGGTTGACGGTCAAACGGGGAGTACGAGCCGTCCAGCCCGATCTCGTCGTGCACGCACTGCGGTCGGTCGATGACGGCGCGCCAAGGGTCGGTCTGGTCGTGGGGAAGTCCGTGGGGAATGCCGTCCAGCGACACCGGGTGGCGAGGCGGTTGCGCCACGTCGCGCTCGGTGTCGTCGATGAATTGGACGCCGGCGACCGAATCGTGATCCGTGCGCTTACCGGCAGTCGGGATGCCGTGTTCGCCACGTTGGACCAGGAATTGCGGACGGCGCTACGTCGCGCCCGAGCAGGATCGGCCAAGTCGAGATGAGCGACCGTGAAACGCGCGGCTGGACTGCCCGAGGCCTCATCCATGCGATCCAGCTGTACCGAAACATGATCTCGCCGCTGCGCCCGCCGTCGTGCCGGTTCACCCCGACCTGTAGTCAGTACGCGGTGGACGCGCTGCAGCATCACGGCGTGACCCGTGGTGTGTGGTTGGCGTTGGTTCGACTGCTGAAGTGCGGTCCGTGGCATCCAGGAGGATGGGATCCCATACCTGAGCCACGGCACGGCCACGACCACCATGCCGACGGAGCCGTCACGTTGAGGAGCGACTCGCTTGTTTGATTTCAATTGGTTCAGTCTCGATTACATCTATTACCCGGTCTCCGCGATCATGTGGGTTTGGTACAAGGCGTTTGCCTTCCTACTGGGCCCGTCGAACTTCTTCGCGTGGGCGCTGTCGGTGATGTTCCTGGTGTTCACGCTCCGCGCCATCCTGTACCGGCCGTTCGTGCGGCAGATCGAGACGACGCGCCAGATGCAGGAGTTGCAGCCGCAGATCAAGGCGCTGCAGAAGAAGTACGGCAAGGACCGACAGCGGATGGCGCTGGAGATGCAGAAGCTCCAGAAGGACCACGGCTTCAACCCAATCCTGGGTTGCCTTCCGATGCTCGCCCAGGTGCCTGTGTTCCTCGGGCTGTACCACGTGCTGCGATCGTTCAACCGAACGCAGGGCGGGTTCGGGCAGCCCAAGTTGTCGCCCGAGTTGAACCGGTCACTTGGCAACTACTTCTTCAGCGCGACCGATGTCGGGCACTTCCTGGACGCTCATCTGTTCGGCGCACCGCTGGGTGCGAACATGATCCAGACCACCGGTATCGATGCGTTCAAGGAGTTCGATCGCACCGCCGTGATCGTGGTCGGCATTCCGCTGATGATCATCGCGGGTATCGCAACCCACTTCAACAGCCGGGCCTCGGTCGCACGGCAGAGTCCGGAAGCGGCGGCCAACCCGCAGACCGCGATGATGAACAAGCTGGCGCTCTACGTCTTTCCGATCGGTGTCGTCGTCGGCGGACCGTTCCTGCCGCTGGCGATCCTCTTCTACTGGGTGTCCAACAACATTTGGACGTACGGCCAACAGCACTACGTGTTCGGCAAGATCGAGAAGCGCGAAGAGGAAAAGAAGGCCGAGGAACTGGAACGACGCGCGGCCAACGCGCCTGCGCCAGGTGCCAAGCCGAAGCCGAAGCGGAACAAGGCGGCCAGTGCGCCGAAGCCGCCGGTGCAGGACGAGATCGTCGCGGCCGACGAGGCCATCACGTCGACGGCCGACGAGGCACCCCCGATTGAAGCGGCGAACGACACGTCGACCAGCAACACGGCGACCAACGACACGGCGACCAACAACGGTAGTGCTCGTAGCGGGGCGCCCAATCGGACCCCGCGCCGCACCAACAACCGGCCCAAGAAACGAAGGCCCTGACCGGACCCGACGGCGGATCACGATCCGCGGAGCCGACCGGTGGATGAGGAAGAAGGACGGATATGACAGAAGCTGATACGACCGAACGCAGCGCGACGACGGCCGACGAGCCGAAGGAGCCGCTCGAGGACCGGTTGGTGGCGGAGGGCGAGATCGCCGGCGACTACCTCGAGGAACTCCTCGACCTCTTGGACTTCGACGGTGACATCGATCTGGACGTTGAAGGCGACCGCGCCATCGTCAGCATCGACGGCGGCACGGATCTGAACAAGCTGGTGGGGCGCAAGGGTGAGGTGCTCGACGCGCTGCAGGAGCTGACCCGGTTGGCGGTGCACCAGAAGACCGGTGAGCGCAGCCGCCTGATGCTCGACATCGCCAAGTGGCGCAGGCACCGCCGAGACGAACTCGCCGCATTGGGTGACCGCGTGGCACGGCGCGTCCTGGAGAGCGGTGAGCGCGAGCAGCTCGATCCCATGACACCGTTCGAACGCAAGATCGTGCACGACGCGGTGTCCGCGGTTGACGGCGTGCACAGCGAGAGCGAGGGCGCAGAGCCGTCGCGGCGTGTGGTCGTGCTCCTCGACTGACAGCAAGGCCGAGTTACATCGATGTAGTTCTCAGCGGCGGCCCGATGGCGGATCCGGAGGATGTTTCACGTGAAACATGGCGAAGCTCCGGATGCACCATCTGCGGCCGCCGTCGTGTTTGGCCCCCGCGTAGATCTCGCCGAGCGTTACGCCGCCATTCTCGCGGGCGCCGGAATCGAACGGGGAATCCTCGGGCCCGGGGAGGTGCCCCGACTCTGGGAGCGACACGTCCTCAACAGTGCCGCGGTGGCCGAACTCGTAGGGGACGATGAGACGGTGGCGGATGTCGGCAGCGGAGCTGGGCTGCCCGGCATCCCGTTGGCGCTTGCCCGGCCGGCAACCCGCGTCATCCTCATCGAGCCACTGTTGCGCCGAGCCGAATTCCTGCAAGAGGTGGTGGGCGATCTCGGTTTGGACGTGGCCGTCATCCGTGGCCGCGCAGAGGAGCCGGACGTGCTTCGGCAAGTGGGGGAGATGGACGCGGTGACGTCGCGTGCGGTGGCGTCTCTGGAGAAGTTGACCAAGTGGTCGCTGCCATTGCTACGCGAGGGCGGGCGGATGCTGGCGATGAAGGGTGACCGCGCTGAGGATGAAGTCGGAGAGCATCGGCGCGCCATGAGCTTGTTGGGTGCAGTGGACATAGGGGTGGTGAAATGTGGCGTGAACTATTTGACTCCACCCGCCACCGTGGTCGTAGCGCGACGCGGGAAGCGGATATCACGATCGAGCCCCAGGGGCCGGTCCGGCAGGAGCAGAGGATGACACCGGTGCACAACGGCGGAGCGACGGGCGACGGTCCGCCGCCGCTGGATGTTTCACGTGAAACATGGACTTCCAACCCCGAAGCCGCGTGGAAGGCAGGCACGGAGGCGGATACTCCCATCGGTGCCGAGGCTGCACGCGCGGTCCGGCTCCTGCACCCCACCAAGGCGGATCATCTTCCGCGGCCGGCTCGGCAGCGCGTCTTCACGATCGCCAATCAGAAGGGCGGCGTCGGGAAGACGACTACAGCGGTCAACATCGCCGCGGCGCTCGCGCTGCAGGGACTCAACACCCTCGTCATCGATCTCGATCCCCAGGGCAACGCCAGCACGGCGCTCGGCATCGAGCACCGGGAGGGCACGCCCTCGTCGTATGAGGTATTGATCGGCGAGATCCCGCTGTCGGATGCGTTGCAGCGCAGCCCGCACAACGAGCGACTCTATTGCGTGCCCGCGACCATCGACCTGGCCGGCGCTGAGATCGAGTTGGTCAGCATGGTCGCGCGGGAGGGCCGCCTCCGCAACGCGCTCGCGGGACTTCAGGAACAGGACTTCGACTACGTCTTCATCGACTGCCCGCCCTCGCTCGGACTCCTTACGATCAACGCTTTGGTGGCGGCGCCCGAGGTGCTGATTCCGATTCAGTGCGAGTACTACGCACTCGAGGGCGTCGGCCAGCTTCTTCGCAACATCGAGATGGTGAAGTCACATCTCAATCCCAACCTCGACGTCACCACCGTGATCCTCACGATGTACGACGGGCGCACCAAGCTCGCCGACCAGGTTGCCGAAGACGTGCGCGCTCACTTCGGCGAGAAGGTTCTGCGCACCGTCATCCCGCGCAGCGTCAAGGTCTCCGAAGCGCCGGGATACGGCATGACGATCCTCGATTATGACCCGGGGTCCCGTGGAGCGATGAGCTACCTCGATGCCAGCCGGGAGCTCGCGAAACGTGCCGACAACGGCCCCCGCGAAGGGCGCCGATGAGCGCTTGCGCGAAGAGCAAACCGGCGATGAGCGCTTGCGCGAAGAGCAGACAACCGGCGATGAGCGCTTGCGCGAAGAGCAGACAACCGGCGATGAGCGCTTGCGCGAAGAGCAATCCGGCGATGAGCGCTTGCGGGGAGCCCAGACAATCGATGAGCGCTTGCGTGAAGAGGAGACGATCATGACGCAGCCGGCACGTAAGAAGAGCGGTTTGGGTCGCGGACTCGCATCGCTGATCCCGACGGGGCCGACCGAGCACAGCCCGGGGGACATGGGCCCGCGGCTGGGTGACGCGGCCGCCGATCTCCTGATGGGGGGCGCCCCAACGCAGACCGCGGTGGCGGACGTGGGCGCGGTGTACCGCGAGATCGATCCAGCGGCGATCGAACCCAATCCGCGGCAGCCGCGGCAGGTGTTCGACGGCGAGTCCTTGGCGGAGCTCGTGCACTCGATCCGCGAGTTCGGCCTGATGCAGCCGATCGTCGTGCGTGCGGTCGATTCGGACGGCAGCGCGCCGAGGTACCAACTGGTCATGGGGGAGCGGCGCTGGCGTGCCGCCCAGGAGGCCGGCCTTGCGACGATTCCGTCGATCGTTCGCGAGACCGCCGACGACAGCATGCTGCGCGATGCACTCCTCGAGAACATCCACCGGGCACAGCTCAACCCCTTGGAAGAGGCGGCCGCCTATCAGCAGCTGCTCGACGAGTTCAGCGTGACGCACGACGAGCTTGCCGTGCGCATCGGGCGATCACGACCGGTGATCACCAACATGATCCGGTTGTTGCGGCTACCCGTGGCGGTGCAGCGTCGGGTGGCGGCGGGGGTGCTGTCAGCCGGCCACGCGCGCGCTCTGCTGGCCCTCGAGGGTGGGTCGGAGAAGCAAGAGGAACTGGCCGCACGCATCGTCGCGGAGGGACTGTCCGTCCGCGCGACGGAGGAGGCAGTCACTCTTGCCAATCGCGAGGGTGTCACCGCGCCACCGACCCCGCGTCGCAAGCCGATCCAGATGCCGGGCCTCCAGGATGTCGCTGAAACGCTGTCCTCCGCGTTCGACACCCGTGTGACAGTGAGCCTCGGCAAACGCAAGGGCAAGATCGTGGTCGAGTTCGGCTCCGTGGACGATCTGCAGCGAATAGTGGACTTGATGAACGCGACCAAACCGTGAACAACCACACGGCGTAATTACGTCACTGTGACACATCGGTCCCACCCAGCGGCCGCCGCCGTCACTTCGAGGAGGAAAAACGTTGCGCACCAATGGGATTCGACGCGAATCGGGTATTGCGGTGGGTGCGCGAACCCGGCCCGAGACCGCCGCGCCGGGATTCCCTATCCTAGAGGGGCAACCGAGCACATCTGGACCGCATGAAAACCGGGGAGTCTAGTGTCGGCACGAATCACGCCCCTGCGCCTCGAAGCGTTCGAGCAACTGCCCAAGCATGCGAGGCGCTGCGTGTTCTGGGAAGTCGATCCCTCGACACTTCCGGGCGAAGATCACCTCGCCGACCCGGAGTTCGAGAAGGAAGCCTGGATGTCGATGGTGATGCTCGAGTGGGGATCGTGCGGTCAGATCGCGGTGCAGTGCGGTCCCGACGGTGAACTGTTCGTGTCATCGGATGAGGCACCGTGCCTCGGATACGCGTTCTACGCGCCGCCGCGGGCCGTGCCGCGGGCGGCGCTGTTCCCCAGTGGCCCGGTGAGCGCCGACGCAGTTCTGCTCACCTCGATAGGCATCGACGCCGCCGATGACACGGGCGGACTACCGCGCGGACTGATCGCGGCGGTGGTAGGGGACCTCGTCCGCCGCGGGGTCAAGGCCTTGGAGGCGTTCGGACGGACGGCCGAAGCCGCTGATTTGACCGACCCTCGACTGGTGTCGCCCGAATTGCGTTCGGCGGTAGAGGTACTCGGCGACTGCTCAATCGACCAGTGCATCGTCGACGCCGACTTCCTCGGGGACGTCGGCTTCGAGGTCGTCACACATCATCGTTACTTCCCGCGGTTGCGCCTCGAACTGGAGCAGGGTCTCGGCTGGAAGGCCGACGTCGAGGCGGCGCTGGAGCGACTGCTGGAGAGTGCGCAACTGCGACCGGTGGGTGCCGGCGCAGTGCCGTGCGTTTAGCGGACCGTCAGCCCTGCGCGGCGTGGCCGGCTTGCTCGACGGACCGCTCGTGGGCCAACAGCTCAGCGAATGTGAACGTGCCGGTGGGACGGTCGTTCTTGCCGAGCAGATAGAGCCGCTTCACCGCGGCCAGAATGCCCTCGGCGATCGAGTCCCTGGTCTGCGGTGATACCAACAGATCCCGGTCGTGCAGGTTGGTGATGTAGCCGACGTCGACCTGAATGGTGGGCATCCGGGTCAGACGAAGCAGGTCCCACGTCCGGCCATGCGTACGACAGTCGCGTAAACCGGTGCGCGCCACGACTTCCCGCTGAATGAAGTCGGCAAGGTTGCGGCCGATGGTGGACACCGAGCCATGCGAGTTGCCGAAGTGGAACGAGGCAAGGCCATTGGCGGCCGAGCCGGGCAGCGCGGCACAGCGCAGGCTGATCATGAGGTCGGCGCCGACGGTGTTGGCCGTGGCCGCCCGCTCAGCGTCGGAAGGGCTGCGGCCGACGGGCCGCGACAAGAACGTCTCCATGCCGATCGCGGTCATCCGGCCCTCGAGGCGACTGGCCAAGTCCCACAGGATGTCTGCCTCGCTGATGGGACCCGACGGGCCCTGCATGATCAGACCGTGGTCGTCGCCGCCGCGACCCGGATCGACGATCACCCGCTTGCCCGACAGCCGGGGGCCGGACCGCCGGACCAGCTCCTCCTCGCGGATGGCGTGCGGCGACCCGCCGGTGACCCGCGATCCCAGGAAGTACAACGAACGCAACGTCTCTGGGCCGCAGATGCCGTCGGGGTACAGCCCGTACTCACGCTGGTAGGACATCAGCCCGTTATGAGTCTGCAGGCCGAAGTGTCCGTCGACCAGGTCGGTGTAGAAACCAAGGTCCTGCAGCCGTGCCTGCAGCGTCGCGACGTCGTCGCCGTACATCGGCGCGCCGAACTGGTGAGCCAACGTGCGCGCCCCCAGTCGGTAGGACGCCTCCTTGAGCGCGCGGTAGGTGGCTTCTCCGACGATGCCGTCGACGAGCAGGCCGCGATGCTGCTGAAAGGCGCGCACCGCCTGATCCAGTTCGTCATCGAACACATCCAGAGGCGACGTGCTTACCGGTGGTCAGATCCGCGTCGGGGCTGTCCATGAGCCCCAATGCCGACAACGCGGCCCGAATCTCGGTGACCGGACCACCCCGGTCACCGCGACGCAGACTCGACATACCAGGCCTTTCGGGTCACGTATGGCAGCGAATCAACGCTGGCGATTGCAAGACACCTTGGACAGCATTGTCGCAGACGCCTCCGAAAATTCGGAAACCTACAGGCCAGGCGTCAGCCTGGCGACCCACGTCGCTAGACGACGTCGGCGAGTTCGCGCAGCAGCGCAGCCTTGCCCTTTGCGCCGACGATCCGCTTCACCGGGGCGCCATCCTTGAACAGGATCATCGTCGGGATCGACACCACCTGAAAGTCGCGGGCGGTGGCGGGGTTGGCGTCGACGTCGATCTTTGCCACGGTTAGTTGGCCGGCTTTCTCGCTGGCGATCTCCTCGAGCACCGGAGCGACCATCTTGCACGGGCCACACCAGGTGGCCCAGAAGTCCACCAACACGGGAGTGCTACTGGACAACACGTCGTCGGAGAACGAGTCGTCCGTTACTGCGACCGTTGCCTTGCCATCACTCATGGGGACTCCTTCGTTGTGGGCGGTACTGGGGGAGTGGGCGGTACTGGGGGACGGGACTGGTCAGACGTTGTCGGTGAGCCAGCGCTCGCTGTCGATGGCGGCGGAACATCCGCTACCGGCCGCGGTGACGGCCTGACGGTACGTGTGGTCGACGAGATCGCCCGCGGCGAACACACCGTCGACCGAGGTAAGGGTGGTGCGACCCTGTACCTTCACGTAGCCCTCGTCGTCGAGGTCGACCTGTCCGCGGACCAATTCAGAGCGGGGATCATGGCCGATGGCGACGAACACACCGGTGACGGCCAGCTTGGACTCCTCACCGGTGACGGTGTCGCGCAGGCGCACACCGGTGACCTTGGGTTCCCCCTCGACCTGGGTGACGGCGGTGTTGGTCAGGATGGTGATCTTCTCGTTGGCCTTGGCGCGCTCGAACATGATCTTGGAAGCGCGGAACTCCTCGCGGCGGTGGATCAGCGTGACGCTGCGGGCGAAGCGGGTCAGGAAGATCGCCTCCTCCATCGCCGAGTCGCCGCCACCGACGACCGCGATGTCCTGGTCGCGAAAGAAGAAGCCGTCGCAGGTGGCACACGTGCTCACACCCGTCCCGATGCGCTCTTGCTCGCCGGGTACACCGAGATGCCGGGCGGCCGCGCCCATCGCGAGGATGACGGACCGGGCCTGGTACGTCTCGTCGCCCACGGTGACCGTCTTGACGGGGCCGTCCAGCGACACCTCGTCGACGTCCTCCATGCGCAGGTCCGCGCCGAACCGGAGGGCCTGCTCGCGCATCTCCTCCATCAGCTCGGGGCCGGTGATGCCTTCCTTGAAGCCGGGGTAGTTCTCCACCTCGGTGGTGGTCATCAGGGCACCACCGAACTGAACGCCCTCGAAGACAAGTGGCTTCAGCTGGGCACGTGCGGCGTACACCGCCGCGGTGTACCCCGCCGGGCCGGAACCGATGATGATCACGTCATGAACCGTCTGAGACGTCATGTTCGCCTTTCTGCCCGCGTGGCCATCCGCGTTTGGCACGCATATAACACCAGCGTAAGCCCGGCTGTTCCCCAAGTTCGGCCGGGACGGCTCATGGTCGGGGCACCACCCGCCTGGCGAGCAGTCCGGTGTCGACCGAACTGCAGTTGACGGCCACTACCACGGAATTCACCGCCCGTGGCGTATCGCCGGCCAGCAGCACCAGGATGCCGGACCGGCCGCCGACGGCCACGGGACGGGCGCCAAGGACGGCGGGCGGCCGTCGGATAGCCGAGACCGCGCAGGCACGACGCGCGCCGCAGCGGGTCAGCAAGGGGACCGAGGTCTGGCGGCTGACCCAGCAGATCCAGGATCTGCGAATTGGTCAGCATGATGCCGTCCGAGTGGTTGGAAACGGTGATGCGCTCAGCGGTGGGGCCCGTCGTCGGCACGCGGTCGGGGGCGCGTTGCAGCATGGCCGTACCGACGCCCGCGGCCGCCAGCGCCGCACACATGCCGACCGCTGCCGCGACGATCCGGACCCGGGGGCCCTGCCCTCGCGCGGCGTGGGCCGCGTCGGCCCCGTGGGGCGCCACGACGCGGTGTGCGGGCGGCTCACGGCGCAGCGCGTCGTGCACTCGTGCGGTGACCTCGGCGGGCACCTCCGGCGCCGAGCCCGAATCGATGCCAAGTTGGGCGAGATCACGCCGGACGCGGTCGAGCGCTTCCTTGCGTAGCGCGGCGTCGGGATCGTCGCGGATGCGGCGGCGAACCGCGGCGGCATCGGCGTCGTCCAACCGCCCGGCCTGCAGGTCGGCGAGCACCGACAGCGGCACCGGGACCGGATCGGCCCCTTCTGCGCCGTCGTTCACCGTGGTTCCCGAACCGCTGACCGCACGTGGGCAGTCTAGGGAATGTCGGTAGTGGCCACCGGCGTTGACTAAAGGGGCATGCTGGAAGTGGCCGCGGTGCGGCCTGGGAAAGGATCATCATGGCTCGGCAACGTCAAGCACTCGTCGCGATCGGCTCTGCCGTGGGCTTCGGTGTCGGGGCGCTGGCCGTCGCCACGAGCATCATGGCCGGGGCAGGCACCGCGTCGGCGGACTCGTGCAGCCAGTACATCCAGCCGTTCAACCCGTTTCTGCAGACGTGCGGCATTCCCAATCAGCCAGTGACCGTGCCTGGTTCGTCGCCAGGCGCCGGCGCCATCATCGCCTGCCGCAACATCCCCGGCTGTCTCTCCCAGGTGGTCAACGGGCCCGGCATCATTCAGGTGCCGCGGCCGGACACCAGGGTTCGGCAGAGCCAGTAGCCACCGGCGCGAAGTAGTCGAGTGTCTCGGCCAGCTTGGCGCGCGCCCGCGAGCACCTGCTCTTGACCGTTCCCTCGGCGACGCCGAGCAGCCGGGCGGTCTCGGCAACGGAGAACCCCTGCATGTCCACGGCCACGACGGCGGCCCGCTGTTCGACCGGCAGGCGCATCAGCGCTCGCTCGACCACCAGGGCGGTATCCACCCTTGGCGTCGGGTCGCCGATGTGGAATGCGTCATCCTCCAGCGCGGTGGTGAGGTGAGACTTGTTGCGGCGCAGCCGGTCCAGGCACGCGTTGACCACGATCCGGTACAGCCAGCTGCTGACTGACGCGTCGTGCCGAAACCTCGGCGCGCTTCGGTGGGCCGAGAGCATGGCGTCCTGGAGCGCGTCGGCCGCGTCTTCGGGGGTACGGCTGCTGATCTGGGCGAGCCGGTACAGCTGCCGGTGATGCCGGTGAAACAACTCCTCGAAGGCGTAGCGATCACCCGCGACATGGGCGGCGAGCAGTTCGCCATCCGACCGGTCTTGGTCGGCGATCCCCCCGAAACTGCCCACAGCCGAACCCTAATGAATCCGGGACCACCCACCCGACACTTTCTTGGGTGGGCTCGACGCAGCCAGCGCACGCACGCCCTCTGAACAGCACCGACGCACGGGCCCGGGCTACGACGGGCCTGGGGATGGGGAAGCTAGGACGCGCCCTTGAGCGTGATGTCGGACAGCGTCGTCTCGCTCTTGCCGCCGACCGTGCCCAGCGTCGTGATCCACACGAGCACGTTGGACGTGGGGGTCGGGTTGGTGATGGTGATGGTGTTCGAGCCGGTCTTCATCGGCGTCGGCGGGCTGAGTTCGGTGGTTTCCTCGAGCGTCGCGGGCGTCGGGCTCTGGCGCCGACCGGATCTGGATCGACGTGCCGGTGCTGTTGAGGTTCAGCGTGACCGAGGCCAGCGCGGTCGGTTGCGGCAGCTGCAGGATCAGTCCGACGCCGTTCTTGAAGTTCGGGAACGGCACGGCATCGCTGTAGGTGTCCGTCGACCACCCCGTCGCCGGGTTGCCGTCGATCGCCTGGCCCGCCTGGCCCGGGTTGTCCGCCTCGCCTCCCGGCGAGAACACCGTTGCCCGTACGGGTTTCACGACAGTGGTGTCTGCGGCAGCGGTGGTGGAAGTGGACGGGCCGTTCAGCCCGAGTTGTTGCTTGTCGAGTGGGCCGCCGACGTCACCGAACATGCGGCTCAGCACCGTGGCCAGCACGACCAGCGCAACGACGAGGATCGCCGCAGCCGACACGTCACGCCGATGATCAGGCCCGCGGCGCCGGCGCGCCTGCGCGTCCGGATCGTTCTCCGCACGGAAGCGCTGCCGCGGCGCGGCGCGGCTCGTCGACCGGTGTGATGGTCTCCGTGCGATCAGCGACCGCGGTGGCCTGCTGAAGGAGGTTGAGCAGCGTCGGCGCGGACCGGATGCCACCGTTCTCCTGAACCGCGCGGACCGCAGCCGCCGAGATCTGGAACGGGATGTCACGGTCGACGGCCCGCGGCTCGACGGGCTGTCCGGCCGAGTCCAGTTCGGCGGCCTCCATGCCGCTGCGCACACCCGACTCGGGCAGCGGCCACCGGTTGATCAGCAGTGCGTAGAGCGCGGCGCCGATGCCGCGGATGTCGTCCTCCGGCGTGGCGGTGGGCATGGTCGCGGGGAACGCGAGGGCCACGTCACCGTCGATGCTGACCCGGACCCGGCCAGGGTGATCGATGGACAGGGCGACGCCGTCGCGGTGCGCGGCATCGGCCGCGGCGGCAAGCGACTGGATGGCGCGCGCACCGCCGATCGGTGACGGTGCGGTCTCGGCGACTTCGGCGAGCGAGCCGCCGCGAATCCACTCCGACACCACCAGGCCGCCCGAGCCGGTCCGCGCGACATCGAGCACACGTGCCACACCGGGTGTCTCTAGGCGGCTCAATTTCATTGTCCGCGACAGGATTTCGGACAGTTCCGAATCCGGCAGAGTGGCGTCCGGATCGACGAACGTCAGCGCCACCTGGCGATCGAGCGCGGTGTCGAGCGCATGCCAGAACTGCAGGTGCGGGGGACCGCCGTGGAATACCAGGAGCCGATAGCGGCCGCCCGCGATCGTGGCGCCGGGAATGAGATGGACGTCGTCCTCCGCGGTGGCCGCCTCGATCGGCGGCTCGTTCGGCATGCCGAGCGAGAGCGGCTCGCGGGTGGGATCGCCGCCGTAGTCGGCAGGCGGCCGGCCCGAGGTGGGGTAGGACGCGTCGCGGGGTACGTCGGGCTGGAAATCGTCGGCGGCCTGGCGCGGGATGCGGGTGGTCGCACCGGCGTCGCCGGGCGTGGAACCGCCCGCCGAGTCGTCGGTCACTGCTTGTCCTTTCCGCAGCCTTGCCCCGGCAACCGCTGCCGGGGGTCCGCCCGGTGGAACCGCCATGTCCTGGGGTGGTCGCACCGGGTACGAATTCCTCTGATCAGAGTACGTGAGTTGGCCCGTCGGACGTGGTCGGACGGGCGCCATGGGTGGTGGAACGGCTACCGCCGCGGGCGGGCCACCCCGGCCGCAGCCGCCGTCGCACCCAGGCCAGCGCGGACGCGGCCTCGGGCACCCGGGCCGCCAGGAGCACCCCGGCCACGATCGGCAGCATGATCAGGCCGAGCAGCAGAAGTCGCAGTAGCGATCCGACGCCGCCACCGTGCGCGGTCAGCGAATCCAAGCCAAGCAGCCGATCGACCACGTGCCCGATCAGCCCGGCGAGCAGCGACGCGGCGATCGTGACCAGGACGGTGCGCACGACCTGCACGTCGAGCAGTCGGCCGCCCGGGCGGGTCGAGGTTGGTCCGCAGCACGACGTAGCCGACGATCGCGCCCGCGAGCGAAGCCGAGCCCATTGGCCAGCCCGAGGTATCCGGCGACGAGTTCGGGGTCGTCGGTCAGGTGCGGTGCGACCAACGACGCCACGATCTTGACCGTCGTGATGACGATGATGATCAGGATCGGTGTCCACGGCTGTTCCCGCGCATAGAACACCCGGAGCTGGAGCAGGACCAGCGAGTAGGGGATGAGCGTGAAGGCCGACAGCGTGATCGCCATGCCGAGGTAACCCGCGTCGACTTGGCCGAAGTTGCCGTACGCGAACAGTGCGCTGCCGATCGCCGGTCCACCGACGGTCATGAACGCGACGATGGGGATCAGGGTCACCATGGTCAGCCGCGTCGCCAGCGAGAGGTCGGCGAGCACGGCCGGGGTGTCCTCGGCGGCGGCGTTGCGGGACAGCCGGGGCATCACCACCGTCAGTACCGTCACGCCGATGATGCCGAACGGCAGCATCAGCACCAGCCAGGTGTAGTTGTAGATGGCGGGCCCGGAAGCGGCTGCGGTGCTGGCGATCCGGTTGCCCACGATCAGGCCGGTCTGACTGATCAGCACGTACAGCACCATGGCGGAGGCCATCGCGCCGAACTTCTTCAGCCGGTCGTCGATGCCCCACAGCGGGCGCAGGCTGATCCGCTCGCGGCGAATGGCCACCAGCAGCACTGCGGTCTGGGCGAACACGCCGAGTGTGGTGCCGACGCCCAGCACCAACAGTTTGGCATTGCCCATCCGAACGGGATCGAGCGAAAGTTCGCCAGGCACGAGCAGATACACGCCGAGGGTGGCGATCGCGACCAGGTTGTTGAACACCGGTGCCCACGCGGTGGGACCAAAGACGTTGCGGGTGTTGAGGATCGCCATGAACACCGACGACAAGCCGTAGAGGAGGACCACCGGCAGCAGTAGGTAGGCAAACGCCGTTGTCAGCTGCCGGTTCACCAGTGTGTCGCTGCCGAGCATGAGGCGCACCAGCAGCGGCGCTGCCATGACCGACACGATGGTGGCGACCAGGAGCAGGGCGGTGGCCAGCGTCACCAGCCGACGTACGAACGCTGTGCCGCCGTCGGCGTCGTCGCGTTCGGCGCGGGCCAGTACCGGCACGAAGATCGCGGTGAACGTCGCCTCCAGAACGAGCGCGGCGATGAGGTTCGGCAGCTGATAGGCGACCGAGAACGCGCTGGACAGTGCCGCGCCGAGGATGGCGGCCAGCAGCGCGATTCGGATGAAGCCGGTGATGCGGCTGATCAGCGTCGCGAACGCCATGCCCCACGACCGCGAGACCACCGCGGCATCGGACAGTTCGGGACGCCCGGCGCGGCGGCGCGGCGCGGGGCCGCGGGGGATCCGCTGGCGGGGCGGCGGTGGAGCCTGCCGACGCGGGGGCGGAGGTGGCTGCCATCGGGGTGGCGGAGGTGGCGGGCCGGCGCGACGGGGGTGGCGGTGGTGACGGCGGCCTTGGCGCGTTCACGAGTCGTCCGGTGCGTGAGCGATCGCAACGTCGAGCGGATCGGGCTCGCCGCGCTGCGCGTTGCGTCGCCGCGGCCGGTCGAGATCGGCGCGGTCGGGTTGGCCACGGAAGCGGTGCCACAGCCGGCGCCCGGCCAGCAGGACGAGCACCACGCCCGCCGACAGCGTGATGAAGAACAACACCTTGCCGTACGCGTTGGAGTGCACGGACAACCGCACCGGCTCACCGAGCGGCAGTCCGTCGGCGGTGCGCAGCGACACGTCAACGGCCACCCGCTGGGTGAAGTGCACCTCGATCGGCACGCGCAGCGGAAGGAACCCTGGCGGCAACTCGATCTCGCCCATGTCGGTGACCGTCATCCCGGGCGGTGCGTCGACGGCCAGCCGCACCCGGATCGGAACGGGCAGGTCGTTGCGCAGCGCGAGCGGCAGCGGGCTGCGCTCGGTGGCCAAGGTGTAGGACCCACCGGGGTTCACGATGGTGACGGCGTGGAACAGGTCGTCGACGGTGGTGCCGACAGTGCGCACGCGTTGTCCAGCCATGCCGTTGCGGGCGTCGGGTGGCACCGACTGGCTCAGTGCCCGCAGCATGTCCTCGCGCAGCGGCGCGGTGTACTGCGTGCCTGTGAGCCCGGTACGCGGGTCGACGGTGAGCGCCGACGTCAGCCCCTGCAACCTCCCCGACACCGCCGTGACGTCCGCGGTCACGGAGTCGTCGAAGCGGGCTCGCGAATTGCCGAGTGCATCGCCGGGCAGGGGCTGACTCTCCACTGGCGTCGTGGCCTCACTCTCGGCGATCACTGCGGTCAGCGGGCGCGGCACCGTCAGGCCGGCGTGAATGGAGGTGGCAAGGGTGGAGAGGATGGCCGTCGCGTCATCGGGTGCGAGGTCCCACACCAGCGGAGGCACCAGCAGTTCGGTCCGCGGTTCGGCGTCGGGGTGCAGCCCGCGCCACAGCACCGACGCAAGGGCGTCCTGGAGTCGCGCGACCGCCGAGTCGTGCCGCAGCGGCACGTCCAGTGCGGGGTCGAGGTACGACGGGGCGGTTGGCGTGCGACCCGCGCCGGCCAGCGCCGCACCGACCATGGGGTCGAAGGGCGCGGTGACGACGCGCGGGCTGAACCGGCGTGGCGTCAGATCAAGAGATGGGGGGGCATCGTTGAAGGAGTCCTTGGCGGTGAACTCGGGGGCCGCTATCGCGACCGTCGGAGCCTGCGCCTCCAACAGCCGCACCGCAGGGCCCGTGAGCGGGCCGTCCCCGACGAGGGTCGCCCCGCGCACGGACCTGACGCCGAGGATCTGGTCGACGATGTCACCGCCGTCATGGGTGGCCACCGCGCCGAGGCCGGGATCGCCGGCCCGTTGCAGCGCACCGAGATCGGCCTGCGAATAGACCGACGACGCCACGCACATCCGCTGGCCGAGCGTCCTCAGTCGGTTCAGCCAGTTCAGCGCGGCGTCCTGCCCGGTGCCCGGGTGGGTGGGGGAGCTCACCCCGCCGTCGGGCATGTCGTTGACCACGTAGCCCGACGTCATCGCGTTCACGGTGATCAGCAGGTCCGGGTCGACCACGAGACACGTGGCGCTGCGGACCTGCCCGCCAGGGTCGACCTCCGCGCTGGTCGCGAAGTCGATGGCCGAGAGAAGTGTGTCGAGCCTGCCACCGGCGTTCAGCGATGCCGCCAGTTCGTCGTCGACGAGGCGGACCGGGGTGGTGCCGCCCGGGATGCCCGCGGCGAGGCGAGGTCTGTCTGCCAATGGCCACAGCATGGTGATGCGGGTCGGCCTCGACGTGTCGGGCGGCACGACCGCCGACAGCGCGTCGGCCGCGTCGGTGGACGGGTCGGGCGGCACTCCGAGCACGGGCAGCAGGAAGCGGGCGTCGTCGAGGCGCGCCGGGGACCCGTAGTCGGGCGTGCCGTTGACGTTGACCAAAACGGGGTAGACGCCGGGCTGGTCGATCCTCAGCGACGGGAGTTCCGTCGAACGCACCGGATAGGACAACGTGAACGGGACGTTCTGGCCCTGCTCCAACTCCGGTGCCACCGTGATGAAGTCGGCCACCGCCTCGTACTGGTCGACGTCGCCTGCCAGGTTGGTGCGAAGGCCCTCCGACGACGACACCGCCGCAGCGTGTTCGAGGCGCACCATGACATCGCGAACGGGTCGGTCGCCGACGTTGGTCACCGTGCCCGCCACGGTGACGATTGGATCGCTCGTGGTGCTCACGACGTCGGGCGTGACGCGGTCGATGTGCAGCTCGAGGAAGGGGGTCGAGCCGGGTGCGCCCGCGGCGGCGCGAGGCAGAAGTGCGGGCGCGGCGATCAGCGTCAGCACTGCGGCGACGGCCAGCAAGCGCGACCAAGCCGTCGAAACCGCGCGGCGCGTCATGGACCCTGGCCGCAGCCGTTCGCCCGCCGGCCAGGTTTCGGGGGTTGCGTGGAATCGTCGGGTCGACGGTTTCGGGTGTGTGAATGGGTCTGGGTGCGCCGCCGGGGCGAGGAGTGCGGCAGCGGCGGCAGTGCCGCCGGGCCGTCGGAGTGCAGCCGGTCGATCAGTTCACCGGCGACCTCGGCCAGTCGCCGTTCGTCGGCATAGGCCAGCCGGGCGGGAAGCTCCGTGAGGGGCACCCAGGCCACCTCGCTGACTTCGACGTCCTCGTCGGAGAGCTCACCGCCGAGGAAGCGCAGGAGGTAGTGGTGCACGGTCTTGTGCACGCGGCGTCCCTCCGTGACGAACCAGTAGTCGATGCTGCCCAGTGCGGCCAGCACGCTGCCTTGAATGCCGGTCTCTTCTGCGACCTCGCGGATCGCGGTCTGCTCGGCAGTCTCGCCGAGCTCGATGTGACCCTTGGGCAGCGACCACAACATCCTGCCTCGGCGGTCTACGCGTCCGATCAGCGCTGCCACCTGACCGTCCTTCGGGCCGTCGATGCCGTCGATCACCAGGCCGCCCGCCGAGGTCTCGTGCACGGTGCGCAGGCGGTCCGGTGCGCGCCGGGCCGGGCCGGGCTTCTGGCCGTTGTCACCGGGTTTGGCGGGGCCGTCGGAGTTACGGGGTTTGGTGTGGTCGGCGGAGGGGGTGGGATCCGTCGGCGGGGCGACCGCTTCCGGCGGACCAGCCGAGCGTCGGCCGCGGCGCCTTCCTCGGCGCCGTCGTGGTTTGGCCCGTTCGCCCTCCGACACCCAAGCGATAGTAGCTGCCGCTTAACTATCGCCCCCGCCGCACTCACCTTCGTGGTCTGCTTGTCGCCGGGTCGTTACGTCGCTGTGAGCGCGGTTGGGGCTCGGTGGAAAGATCATCGAACGTGCCGAACGATCCCAGCCCCAACGCCGAGCTGTTGACCGCCTTCTTGGCGCTTCAGCCGCATGCCTCCGTGCTGGTCGAGTTGGGCGAATTGTTCGCTGAGGCCGGCCACGAGCTCTACCTGGTCGGCGGCAGCGTACGGGATGCACTGCTCGACCGGGTGGCCGAGCTCGACCTGGACTTCACCACGGATGCCCGGCCGGAGCGCGTCCAACAGATCGTGCGCCGCTGGGCCGATGGGCTGTGGGACACCGGTATCGAGTTCGGCACCGTCGGGGCCGTCAAGCGCGACCAGCGCATCGAGATCACCACCTTCCGGGCGGACAGCTACGACCAGGTGTCGCGGAATCCGCAGGTCCGCTTCGGCGAAACTCTCGACGACGACCTGGTCCGTCGGGACTTCACCGCCAACGCGATAGCGGTGCGCATCGACCCGAAGGCGCCCGGCGGACTCGGCGAATTCCACGATCCCCTAGGCGGATTGGCGGCGCTGCGGGCCGGCGTGCTGGACACTCCCGCGGCGCCCGAGGTGTCATTCGGAGACGATCCGTTGCGAATGCTGCGCGCGGCGCGGTTCGTCTCGCAGCTCGGTTTCGCCGTCGCGCCGAGGGTGCGTGACGCCATGACGCGGATGGCGCCGGAGCTGGGCCGCATCACCGCCGAACGGGTTGCCGCCGAGTTGGACAAGCTGTTGCTCGGCGCCGACCCCGTCGCGGGCATCGACCTGATGGTGCAGACCGGTCTTGGCGAGGTGGTGCTCCCCGAGATCGGGGCGATGCAGATGGCCATCGACGAGCACCACCAACACAAGGACGTCTACCAGCATTCGCTGACGGTGCTTTCCCAGGCCGTCGATCTCGAGGAGGGCGACGGCGGTCCGGACCTGGTGCTGCGCTGGGCGGCGCTGCTGCACGACATCGGCAAGCCCGGCACGCGCAGGCACGAGTCCGACGGTGGCGTGAGCTTCCACCACCACGAGGTGGTGGGCGCCAAGATGACGCGGAAGCGGATGCGGTCGCTGAAGTACTCGAAGCAGATGGTCGACGACGTCTCGCAGCTGGTCTACCTGCACCTGCGTTTCCACGGCTACGGCGACGGCAAGTGGACGGACTCGGCAGTGCGCCGGTACGTCACCGACGCGGGACCGCTGCTGGACAAGCTGCACAAGCTGGTCCGCGCGGACTGCACCACCCGCAACAAGCGGCGGGCGGCGCGCCTGCAGGCCAACTACGACAGCCTCGAGCAGCGCATCGCCGAACTGGCGGCCAAGGAGGACCTGCAGCGGGTGCGGCCCGACCTCGACGGCAACGAGATCATGCGGATCCTCGGCATACCCGCAGGCCCGGAAGTGGGCCAGGCCTGGCGTCACCTCAAGGAGCTACGGCTGGACCGCGGACCGCTCGAGCACGACGAGGCCGTGGCCGAGCTAAAGAAGTGGTGGAACGCGAGGGGCTAGCTCTGCGTCCTATTGGGGGCGAGCGAAGCGACGGGGGATGGGTGTGGGGGCGAGCGAAGCGACGGGGATGGGTGTGGGGGCGAGCGAAGCGACGGGGGATGGGTGTGGAGTACTGCCTTGGCGACGGTGACGGTGCGGCGGCGATGTGGACCGCCGAGCCGAATCTCGATCTGAACGGCGACGGCGAGTTCGAGGCGATCGGTCTGGACTTCGATGGCGACGGCCTCATCGACGACGCGTTGGCCGATCTCGACGGCGACGGCCTCGCCGACCACGCCGTGCTCGACCTCGACGACGACGGTCATCAGGAGGCCTCCTTCACCGACGACGGCACCGGCACGTGGGCGTTGAGCGCCGACTCGAAGGAGCGCGGCGGCGAGATGCGCTGGTTCGGACTTGACGGGGCGCAGACCGTCGGGGGACCGGTGGTCGACTTCGACGGGGACGGCGTGGCCGACGACCGGTTGCTCGACGCCAACCGGGACGGGTTGGCCGACCGGGCGCTCGTCGACGATCAGGCCTATGTCGACGCCGACGGTGACGGGCGGTGGGACGTGCGGCTCGCGGACACCGACGGCGACGGTGCGGCCGACGCCGCCACCCAGCTGTAGCGGCCGGGCTTCCTAATCCCGGCCGGGTGAGCTGGGGCTCTCCTCGTCGTTCATCGCCCTGCCCCGGGCAGGCCCGCGAACGCCTGCGCAATCGTCAACCACTTGCCGGCGTCGGCGCCATCGGCCGTCACGTCGAGTTCGGCGCGTGGGCGTCGCTGCGTGACGAGCATGCAGAAGTCCTCCGCCGATCCGGTCACGCGTTGTGCGGCATCGGCGGGACCCCACGACCAGGTGGTGCCGTCGGGTGCGCTCAGCTCGATCAGGAACGGATCGGCCGGCGCGGCGAGCCCGTGCACGGAGAACGCGAAATCCCTTGTCCTGACCCCGATGTGAGCTATCGAACGGAGCCGGGCGGTGGCTGGGCGGGTGACCCCGAGCGCGTCGGCGACGTCGAGGCCGTGCGCCCAGGTCTCCATCAGCCGCGCCGTCGCCATCGACGCCGCGCTCATCGGCGGGCCGAACCATGGGAGCTTGCGCCCGTCGGTGACGCCGAGCAGTTCGTCGTGCAGCCGCGCCCGGGTGCGCCGCCAGTCGGCCAGCATCTCCGCGGGTGGGATCACGGCCAGCTCCTCGGCCCCCGCGTCGACGAACCCCGTCGGATTCGCGGCCGCTTCCGTCAGCACCTCGCCGAATCCGGCTTCGTCGGTGACGGCGATGACCGCGACCCGGTCGGTCCACAGCAGATGGGCGATCTGGTGCGCGACGGTCCACCCCGGTGCGGGGGTTTCGGTGCGCCAGCCTTCCGCGGGCAAGTCGGCGACGAGCGCATCGAGTTCGTCGCTCTCGGCACGAAGATCAACAACCACCGAGTCGGCTCCAGCCATGCCGCTCCTTCCTCAGCCAGGTTCCGGCTTCGACCGTCGGCCGATCGCGGTGTGCGCGATCAGGCCGACGATGTACACCGCGGCGCCCGACACCACCAACGAGGGCGCGTGGCCGTCGGCGGGGATGACGGCGGCCGACACCGCGATCGCGGCGATGAACGCTACCCAGAACAGCGAATCCTGGACCGTGAAGACGTGGCCGCGCAATGCGTCGTCGACGTCGATCTGGATGGCGGAATCGGCACACAGCTTGACCACCTGGCCTGCTGCACCCACCAGGAACCCGCACACCGTCATCACCGGCAGCTGCAGGCCCGCCGCGCCGAGTTGGAAGATCGCGGCGAGCGCGAGCGCGCCGTTGGCGGTGGCGAACCGTCCCCACCGCCCGACCGCCGCCGGGGTCATGAACGTCGCGAGGAACGCACCGAGGCCCGTCGCGGCGAGGAACAGCACCACGGTGCCGAGCCCAGCGAAGTCCGCCATTCCGGTGTGCCTGACGAGCACCAGCACCAGCAACGTGTTGATGCCCAAGGCCACGCGGTGGGCGGCCAGCCCGGACAGCGTGGCGGCGACTGTCGGCACGGAGAGCACCGTCCTGACGCCGTAGCCCCAGCCGGTGGCCACCGCGTAGGTCGCCGAGCCGTGCACGGCCCTGGCGCTGTCGTCGGGACCGAGCACGCGTGGCTTGAACCGCACCGACAGCCACAGCGCGATGGCGACGGGCACCAACGCGATGAAGATCACCGAAGCGGCCCCGGCGTCGCCGGTACCGAACAGCCACCGCGGCAGCAGCATGAAGTTGGCTCCGAGGTAGGCCGCGGCCGCGCCGGTCGCGGTGGCCACCGAGTTCATCGTCACCACCTGCTTCCGCGGGACGACGTGCGGCAGCGCGGCGGACAGGCCCGACGACACGAACCTGGTGAAACCGTTGACGATCAATGCCCCGCACAGGATCGCCAGATCACCGGCGCCGATCGCGAGCAGCGTCGCGACGACGAGCATCAACACCAGCCGGGCCAGGTTCGCGCCGACGAGCACCATGCGGCGGTCCCACCGGTCCAGGAGTGCACCCGCGAACGGCCCGAGGAGCGAATACGGCAGGAACAGCACGGCGAAGGAGCCTGCGATCTCCCACGGCCCGGCGGCCCGCTCGGGACTGAACAGCAGCGCACCCGCAAGACCGGCCTGGAACACGCCGTCACCGAACTGGCTGACCGCACGCAACTCGAGCAGTCGGCGGAATTCGGGTAGCGCGCGCACCGAGTGCCACAAGGCAACTGCGGCGCGAGATTCGGTCACGTCAGATCCGATCCTGTCGGTAGGTGTCACACGGAGATCGGCAACCCCACCCACACTACAAATATCCCGGCAGGCCGCGCCCGTTTGCCACGTCAAATGGCTTCTGGTGACATGATGGATGGGTGGCGCACTCAGACGACCCGGAGGATTTCATCGCACCCGCGGTGCCTCGGGTACGTGCGGGAACGCTGCTGCTCGCTAACACCGATCTACTCGAGCCGACGTTCCGCCGCAGCGTCATCTACGTCGTCGAGCACAACGACGGCGGCACGCTCGGCGTGGTGCTGAACCGGCCAAGCGAGACCGCCGTCTACAACGTCCTGCCGCAGTGGGCGAAGCTGGCTACCAAGCCGAAGACCATGTTCATCGGCGGCCCGGTCAAGCGCGACGCCGCGCTGTGCCTTGCCACGCTGCGGGTCGGCATGGACCCGGCCGGCGTGCCAGGGCTGCGACACGTCCAGGGCCGGATGGTGATGGTCGACCTCGACACCGAACCCGACCAGATCGCTCCCATGGTCGAGGGCGTGCGCATCTACGCCGGTTACTCGGGGTGGACCATCGGTCAACTCGACGGTGAGATCGAGCGCGACGACTGGATCGTCTTGTCCGCCTTGCCAACCGACGTCCTCGTCGAGCCAAGGGTGGACCTGTGGTCGCGGGTGCTGCGGCGCCAGCCGTTGCCGTTGTCCCTGCTGGCGACGCACCCGATCGACGTCAGCCGCAACTAGGCGCCACGCCTACCCGTAGCCGAATCCGCCGAAAGATCGTCGACGGCAAGGCGATCAGGTGCGTCGCCACAGGACAGCGTGCAGGACGCACAGACCCCCGTGCAGCCCGCCGTCGCCTCCTGCCGAGCCACGGCCTTGGCGCTCTGATAACAGCCCGCAGCGACCGTGCCGACGGCGCCGACGACGCAGACCACGACGACGAGCAACCCCGCCGGTGGGCGCGCCGACAGGGCGACGGTTCCCCCGGCGGCCAGCATGGCAGCAGCCGCCAGCTGGGTGGGGGCGACCGTGCGCAGCACCTGTCGGACCGGGTCCGTGGATCGCGGGCGAGTCAACAACCACAGTCCAAGGCCGGCGGTGACGGCGGCGGCGCACAGACATATGACCGCGGCGATCAACATGGGCCTCACAATACGGGCCATCCGCTGCCGCGGCGGTCCCGGCTAGCGGGGCGTCCCGGTCACCGGTGCCAGTCCCGGTACGGCCTGCGGCGCAGCGAGCGCAGCCGGTGCCGGAGCAGGAGCCGGAGCGGGGGTCGGCGCGTCGGGCGAGGTGACCCGGAATCCGTTGATGATCGCGTCGGTCGCATTGCCCGCCGCAACCGACACCTGCGCGCTGGTCGTCACTGCCAGCGTGACGAGGTACCGGTCGGGTCCGGAGGTGGCGATGATGTGGCGTTTGGACGTGTTGAGGGTCATGTTGTTCTGCCGGTAGGTGCCCTCGATCGCCGCGGACGGCATGCCGCCGTAGTCGGCGAGCGACGCGTCGGTGGAGCGCCACGCCGGCAGCTGCTGGCTGTCGATCAGACCGTGGCTGATGGCCTCCTTCGGATCGAAGTCGCCGACCAGCTTGTAGACGACGACGGACGCATTCGACGTGTACAGGCCGTCGCCGCCGAAACGGTCGGCGATCACCGCGAACGCGTCGGGGACGTTGGGATCGGGTACCTGGCTCCAGCCGGTCGGCATCGGGAGCACGATGTTGAGCGCCTTGAAGTCCTTCGCAACCTGCGGCTGCAGGCTGACGTTCTTCGCCTTGAAGAAGTCGGTGATGGTGCCGGAGGCGGCGGGCACGATGGTCGACGGTGCCGCAACGGGCACGCCGGGGGTGGTGGCGCTCAGGCCCGCGGCCGACTGGATGCCCGCCGTCGAGGCCGGGCCCGCCGCGGGCGCCGCGGCGAGTTGGCCGGGAACGGGCGTGGCGGGCACGGTGCCCGCCTCGACGGTGATCGTCTGCGTCACCGTCGCGGGTGCGGGCAGGGACGGCTGCGGGAGGGTGGGTTCGGCCGAGGCGGTGGTGCCTGCAAGGCCGACGACGCCGGCCACACCGGCAGCCACACCTCCTGCCAAAAGCCCCCAGCGGCGGGCATTCTCGAACATTCTGACGCGGTCCTTCCGAAACTGTCCGGCACGGTCCGGCCGTTTCAGGGCGGATGTGCCCTTGGCCAGGCGCCGACTGTATCCACCGCCGAGTGTTCGCGACTAGGGCTGGAATCGACTCGCAACCATGCGCTGACCGGTCTGCAACGGAACCGAGACCGAGCCGTTGCGCGAACCCCTGGGACGCTCCACGACCTGCGCCGCATGGCGCGCCGACGGGCGTGCTCAGCGCGTTTACTACCCTGTTCACGTGACTGAACGGGACGGCGCCTCCGGCGCCTCGGACACCCCGCAGTTCCGCTACACCGCGGAGCTGGCCGGGGAGATCGAGCGCGACTGGCAGGAGACGTGGGCGCGGTCGGGCACGTTCAACGTGCCGAACCCGGTCGGATCACTTGCCCCCACCGACGGCAGCCCCATTCCGACGGACAAGATGTTCGTGCAGGACATGTTCCCCTACCCATCGGGTGAGGGACTGCACGTCGGCCACCCGCTGGGTTACATCGCCACCGACGTCTACGCCAGGTACTTCCGGATGACCGGTCGCAACGTCCTGCATGCGCTGGGCTTCGACGCCTTCGGGCTGCCCGCCGAGCAGTACGCGGTACAGACCGGAACGCATCCCCGCACCCGCACCGAGGCGAACATCGTCAACTTCCGGCGTCAGCTGGGCCGCCTCGGCCTCGCGCACGATGCGCGGCGCAGCTTTTCCACCACCGACGTCGACTTCTACAAGTGGACGCAATGGATCTTCCTGCAGATCTACAACGCCTGGTTCGACCCCACGGTCGGCAAGGCGCGACCGATCGCCGAGCTGATCGCCGAATTCGATTCGGGTGCACGCCCTCTCGAGGACGGGGTCACGTGGTCCGAGCTGACCGCCGCAGAGCGCGCCGACGTCGTCGACTCGTACCGCCTGGTGTACCGGGCCGACTCGGTGGTGAACTGGTGCCCCGGCCTTGGCACGGTGCTGGCCAACGAGGAAGTGACGTCGGACGGCCGCAGTGACCGCGGCAACTTCCCGGTGTTCCGAAAACGGTTGCGGCAGTGGATGATGCGCATCACCGCCTACTCCGACCGCCTGCTCGAGGACCTGGACGTGCTGGATTGGCCCGAGAAGGTCAAGACCATGCAGCGCAACTGGATCGGCCGGTCCACCGGAGCCGAGGTGCAGTTCGCCACCGATGCAGGCGACATCGAAGTGTTCACCACACGGCCGGACACCCTGTTCGGCGCCACCTACATGGTGTTGGCACCCGAGCATCCCCTGGTGGAGAAGCTGACGGCCGCGGAGTGGCCGGACGGAGTGGACCCGCGGTGGACCTTCGGCGCGGCGACACCGGTCGAGGCCGTGGCGTCCTACCGGTCGGCCATTGCGGCGAAGTCCGACCTGGAGCGTCAGGAGAACAAGTCCAAGAGCGGGGTCTTCACCGGCTCCCACGCCACCAATCCAATCAACGGGCGGCGCATTCCGGTCTTCATCGCCGACTACGTGCTGATCGGTTACGGCACCGGCGCCATCATGGCGGTGCCCGGCGGCGACCAGCGCGACTGGGACTTCGCCGCGGAATTCGGGCTGCCGATCGTCGAGGTGATCAGTGGCGGTGACGTCACACAGGCCGCATACGCCGGCGACGGCGTGCTGGTGAACTCCGGCGATCTCGACGGGCTCAGCATCGCGTCGGGCAAGGAGGCCGTCGTCGCGCGGTTGGAGGCGGCGGGCCGCGGCCACGCCCGCGTCGAGTACAAGCTGCGGGACTGGCTGTTCGCCAGGCAACGCTACTGGGGCGAGCCGTTCCCGATCGTCTACGACGCCGACGGCCGTGCCCATCCGCTGCCGGAATCGGCACTGCCCGTGGAGTTGCCGGACATCCCGGACTACTCGCCGGTGCATTTCGATCCCAACGATGCCGACAGCGAACCGTCGCCGCCGCTGGGGAAGGTCGCCGATTGGGTGCACGTCGACCTCGACCTCGGTGACGGCCTGCAGCCATACACCCGCGACACCAACGTCATGCCGCAGTGGGCGGGCAGCTCCTGGTACGAGCTGCGCTACGCCGATCCGCACAACTCGGAGACGTTCTGCGCCAAGGAGAACGAGGCGTACTGGATGGGACCGCGCCCGGCAGAGCACGGCGCCGGTGACCCAGGCGGCGTCGACCTGTACGTGGGCGGGGTGGAGCACGCCGTGCTGCACCTGCTCTATTCGCGGTTCTGGCACAAGGTTCTGTTCGACCTCGGACACGTCAGCTCTCGCGAGCCGTACCGTCGGCTGGTCAACCAGGGCTACATCCAGGCGTTCGCGTACACCGATGCGCGAGGCTCGTACGTGCCGGCCGCCGAGGTCGTCGAGCGGGACGGGAAGTTCTGGTACCCGACGCCCGACGGTGAGACCGAGGTGTCCCAGGAGTTCGGCAAGATCGGCAAGAGCCTGAAGAACTCGGTGTCGCCCGACGAGATCTGCGAGGACTACGGCGCCGACACCCTGCGCGTCTACGAGATGTCGATGGGTCCGTTGGAGGCGTCGCGGCCGTGGGCCACCAAGGACGTCGTCGGGGCATACCGCTTCCTGCAACGGGTTTGGCGGGTGGTCGTCGACGAGGCCAGCGGCGCCGAAAGGGTGGCCGACCACGAGGCCGTCGGCGACGAGACGCTGCGGCAACTGAACCGGACCATCGCCGGCGTCGCGGATGACTATGCGGCGCTTCGGAACAACACCGCCGCGGCGAAGCTGATCGAGTACACCAACCACCTCACCAAGGAAGGCGTGACCGCACGCGCGGCCGTCGAACCTCTGGTGCTGATGGTCGCGCCGTTGGCGCCGCATCTGGCCGAAGAGCTGTGGCGCCGTCTCGGTCACGACACGTCGCTTGCGCACGGACCGTTCCCGCAGGCCGACCCGGCCTACCTCGTCGAGGACACCGTGGAGTACCCGGTCCAGGTCAACGGCAAGGTGCGCGGTCGCGTCACCGTCGCGGCCGACGCCGATGCGGACGTGGTCGAGGCCGCGGCGTTGGCGGACGAGAAGGTCGTCGCCTTCCTGGCAGGCGCCGTCCCGAAGAAGGTCATCGTGGTGGCGGGCAAGCTCGTCAACGTCGTCGCCTGAGTCACCGGGACAGAGGTGGTGTGCGCGGTGGCGCGGTGCGTCTGCGGCCCGTCGCCTCGAACGCCGCGGCGTAGGTCAGGAGTGCGACGTCGTCGTAGGCCCGGCCCGCGAACGTCAGGCCGACGGGCATGCCGATGTCGGCCATCGTCCCCATCGGAACGGTGACGGTCGGGATGCCAAGATGCCGAATCGCCAAGTTGCCGTTGGCAACCCACACGCCGTTGCGCCAGCCGAGGTCGGCCGAGGCGGGGTTGACGTCCATGTCGGCGGGCCCGACGTCGGCGACCGCGGGGAACACGACGGCGTCGCAGCCCCAACCCGTCCATCCAGTCCTCGAGATCGATCTGCACGAGTGCGCTCGAGCCCGTGCACCCCGTCGGACAGGTGCGGGATGGCGAGGAACGACTCGATGGGGTGCTCGCGGATGAACGCCGGGTACTCGGCGATGTCGTCGTCGAAACCGTCGTAGCGGTCGGGCAGCGCGCCCGGCGGGTGCGGGAAGATCCGACTGCCGTCGACGTCGGCGAGCCGGTTCAGCGCGGGATCGCCGTTGGCGGCGAGGAAGTCGTCCCAGGCCCACGCCGAGAGGTCCCAGATCTCGCGGCGCAGGTACTCCGGCCCGACGAGCCCGCGGGTCGCGATGGTCGGGGCGCCGGACCGGTCGCCCTCGTAGTTGCTCACCACCGGGAAGTCGACGTCGACCACCTCGGCGCCCGCGTCGCGCAGGTCGCGCCGCGCCGCGTCGAACAGTGCGACGATCGACGGCCGCGTCTCGATCCGGCGGCCGGTCGGACCGCCGATCCCGGTGGCGCCGACGCCGGCCTCTGGGTCGGCGCCGACGTACATCCGCGGCACGCCGAACCGCAGCCCGGACAGCTGCCCGCGACCGTCGCGGCCAACGCGGGGAAGGACGGCGGCCGCACCTCGTCGACCGCGGGACCGGGACCCACGGCTGCGCCCGCCAGAAGTCACCGCGGGTGTCCGGGTCGTCGACCACCACGACGTCGAGCACCTCGAGCAGGTCGGCCATCGAGCGGGTCTGCGGCACCACCACGTCCATGGTGGGTACCAGCGGCCAGCCGCCCCTGGTGGAGATCATGCCCGCGCGACGGCGTGTAGGCGCACAGCGCGTTGTTCGACGCAGGACCGCGACCGGACGACCAGGTCTCCTCGCCGATCCCGAAGGCGCAGAACGACGCCGCGGTCGCCGTGCCGGAGCCGTTCGACGAGCCGGAGCCGAACGGCGCGGTGAGATAGCCGGCGTTGATAGGGGCTTTCGGCGCGACCGTACAGGCCGCGCTGCATTCCGCCGTTGGCCATCGGCGGCATGTTGGTGAGGCCGATCAGCACGGCGCCTGCCGCGCGCAGACGTTCGATCGACGAACGCGTCGTGCTGGGCCACCAGAGTCAGCGAACGCCGGGCTGCCCGCGGCGACGGTCAGCCCGCGCGCCAGGTAGCTGTCCTTCGCGGTGTACGGGATGCCGTCCAGCGGTCCCCGCGTCCTGCCTGCCGCCCGGCGGGCGTCGGATGCCTCGGCGTCGGCGCGGGCGCCGGGGTTGGCCACCACGACGGCGTTGAGCGCGCCGTCGAACGCGGCGATGCGGCGCCAGATACGCCTCGAGCAGTTCCACCGCGGTGGCCCGGCCGCTCTCCATGGCGGCGCGCAGGTCGGCGATGGACGCCTCGTGCACCTCGACCCGACCCGTCATCGCCGCACGGTCCCTACCGTGGCCGGATGACGACTTCGCGCACGTGGCCGTCGGGCGGTGTCGCCACCGCCTGAGCGACCACCGCGGCCACGGTGTCCGGCGAAAGGAACTGCTCGGGCACGTAGTCGCGCTCCTCGTAGGCGATCAGGTCGCGTTGCATGTCGGTGTCGATCCTGCCCGGGTGCACCGAGGTGACGCGCAGGTCGGGCTCGTCGGCGCGCAGCGAGTCGGCGAACCCCCGCAACGCGAACTTGCTCGCCGAATACGAGGCCAGCCCGGGGGAGGCGTTGATTCCTGCGCCGGAGTTGATGAAGACGACGTGGCCGCGCGCGCTGCGCAGGGCGGGCAGCAGGGCGAGCGTCAGCGCGACCGCGCCAACGACGTTGACCTCGAGCGTGGCGCGCCACTCCTCGACCGTGGACTCGGCGACCCGCCCGGGATATGAGACCCCGGCGTTGTGGACGAGCACGTCGAGGTCGGTCAGCACCTCGGCCCCGGCCTCGATGGAATCGGGATCGGTGAGGTCCAACGGCCAGGTGGGGGCGCCGAGCCGGGCGGCGAGCGCGTCGAGGCGTTCCGACGGGCGGCCCGCCAGCAGCAGGGTATGGGTGGGCGCCAGTGCGGTGGCGATGGCGGCTCCGAGCCCGCCGCCCGCCCCTGTGATCATCGCGGTCGGCACGTCGCCACACTACCGACCTGCGCAGTTCGCTTCGACGCCGCATCATTGAACCGATGCCCCCCGATCCCAGCTTCGCGCCCACGCAGCTCGCGGCCCGCGCCGCCTACCTACTGCGTGGCAATGACCTCGGCGTGATGACCACCGCCGCGCCTCTGCTGTACCCCCACATGTGGAGTTGGGACGCGGCGTTCGTGTCGATCGGCCTGGCCCCGCTGAGCGTGGAGCGGGCCGTCGTCGAACTGGACACGCTGCTGTCGGCGCAGTGGCGCAACGGGATGATCCCGCACATCGTGTTCGCCAACGGGGTCGACGGATACTTCCCCGGTCCGGCGCGGTGGGCGACCTCGGCGCTGGCGATCAACGCACCGCGCAACCGGCACACGTCGGGGATCACCCAGCCGCCCGTGCACGCGATCGCCGTCCAGCGCATCCTCGATCACGCCCGCACGCGGGGCCGCTCGACGCGCGCCGTCGCCGAGTCGTTCCTCGATCGCCGCTGGGACGATCTGGTGCACTGGCACCGCTGGCTCGCCGATGCGCGGGATCCCAAGTCGCGCGGCCGGGTCACGCTCTACCACGGCTGGGAGTCCGGCATGGACAACTCGCCACGCTGGGACAGCGCCTACGCCAACGTGGTTCCCGGCATCGTGCCCGAGTACCAGCGTGAGGACAACGCGATCGTCACCGACGCCACCCAACGTCCGTCCGACGTCGAGTACGACCGCTATCTGTGGCTGCTCGAGGAGATGAAGTCGGCCCGCTACGACGACGAGCTGCTGCCGAAGGTGATGAGCTTCGCCGTCGAGGACGTCTTCGTCTCCGCCATCCTCTCGGTGGCGTGCACGGTGCTGGCCGAGATCGGCGAGGACTACAAGCGGCCGCAATGCCGACGTCCGCGATCTGTACTCGTGGGCCGAACGCTTCCGCACCGGGTGTCGTCGAAACCACCGACCAGAGAACCGGTGCGGCAAGGGATTACGACGTCCGGGCCGAGCGGTGGGTCGGCCACCGAGACCGTCGCGCAGTTCGCGCCGCTGCTGTGCGGTGGGCTGCCGCACGACAAGGAGCGCAGCCTGCTGCGGCTGTTGGACGGCCCGCGGTTCTGCGGGCACCCCGATCTGAAGTACTCGTTGATCCCGTCGACGTCGCCCGTGTCGCGCGACTTCCGCGCGCGGGAGTACTGGCGGGGCCCGGTCTGGCCGGTGATGACGTGGTTGTTCTCCTGGTGCTTCGCCCGACGCGGGTGGTCCGAGCGCTCGCTGATGCTGCGGCGAGAGGGGCTGCGCCAGGCCAGCGACGGCACCTTCGCCGAGTACTACGAGCCGTTCACCGGTGAACCGCTGGGCAGCATGCAGCAGTCGTGGACGGCCGCCGCGGTGCTGGACTGGCTTGGCTAGGCCCCCGGGTTGCTGCGCTCCTCCGGCCCCGACGCTCTGACCGCGACACTGTGGTGGGCGTTCACCCGCGCTGACCGCCGGTGAACGTACTCAAATCGCTGGAGGGGTGGTGGCGGCTCATTGGTGAGAGGCGTTGGAGCCAACAGAATCGGGTGCCGAGGTAGAACGTCGGCTAGTCGTCAGGCGCCTGTTCGGCGAGCCGCGCGAGTGGTTCCAGCGCACGGGTCAGAGCCGTGCGCTCTTCGTCGCTGAGCCTGCCGAGCATCCCGGCGAGCTGCGACCGGCGCGTGGCGACCGCCTCGCGGTGCTGGACCAGTCCGCGGGGAGTGACGTCGACGAGGACGGCGCGCAGATCGGACGGATCACGGGAGCGCTTCACCAGGCCGAGCTTCTCCAGTCGGCGGATCGCGACGGTGGTGGTGGGGGTGCGCACGCGTTCGTGCGCGGCGAGCTCGGTCATCCGGATCGGGCCCTTGTCGAGCAGGGTCAACAGGATCGACAACTGCGCCAGGGTGAGGTCGGCGCCGCCCTCGGGGGTGTTGCGGTTGGTGTCGGCGCGGCGCAGAACGGAGAACAGCTTGGAGAGCACCTGCTGCAGCTCTCCGGCCAGCTCAGTGACCTGCGGTTCGGTCTCGACCATAATTCGCTAGTCTAACCTGTCATTGCCTGCCAGAAGATCGACATGCGTGTTTTCCTCCGAAGTGACGCTCATCCGCACCTGGCGTCCACGCCAGATCATTGCCCGGTCGGCGATTCAGAGCACCTGGGACAGGAACTGGCGCAGCCGGTCGGTCTCGGCGCCGTCGAACAGCTGCTCCGGCGGCCCGGACTCGACGACCTGCCCGTGGTCCATGAACACCACGGTGTCGGCAGCCGACCGGGCGAAGCCCATCTCGTGGGTGACGACGACCATCGTCATGCCGCCCGCGGCGAGGTCGGCCATCAGCGCGAGGACGCCCTTGACCAGCTCGGGGTCGAGCGCCGAGGTGGCCTCGTCGAAGAACATCACCTGCGGGGCCATCGCCAGGGCGCGGGCGATCGCGACCCGCTGCTGCTGACCGCCGGACAGCGTGGCCGGGCGGGCGTCGGCCTTGTGCCGCAGCCCGACGCGTTCCAGCTGTGCCAGCCCGAGCTCGCGCGCCTGCGTCCGCGGACAGCTGCTTGAGCTTGCGCGGCGCGAGCGTGACGTTGTCGAGCACGGTCCTGTGCGGGAACAGGTTGAACTGCTGGAACACCATGCCGATGCGCTGCCGCAGCTTGTCCGGGTCGTCCTTCAGCACCGACCGGCCGTCGAGCAGGATGTCGCCCTGGTCGGGCTCGTGCAGCCGGTTGAGCGTGCGCAGCAGCGTCGACTTGCCGGAGCCGGACGGGCCGATCACCGCGGCGGTGGTGCCGGCGGGCACGTCGAGGTCGACGCCGCGCAGCACCTTGTTGGTGCCGAAGGCCAGGTGCATGTCCTTGCCCGCCAGCGAGACCGGCTCGAACGCGGTGGTCGTGGTCGAGGGCGTCGGGGTGCATCAGACCATCTCCTGGGTCGAGGCGGGGTTGGCCGGGCTCGCCGGATCGTCGGCTCGGCTGGCCGGCCGCGGCGCAGCCGGTCGTCGATGTAGTTGACCAGGTGGGTCAGCGGGATCGTCAGCAGCAGGTAGAACAGGCCGGCGGCGACCAGCGGCGACAGGTTGCCGGTCTGCGCGTTGAGGTCGCGGCCGACCTGGAACAGTTCGCGCTGGCTGGCGATCAGGCCGAGGAAGTAGACCAGCGAGGAGTCCTTGAGCAGCGAGATGAACTGGTTCACCAGCGCGGGCAGCACCCGCCGCACGCCCTGCGGGACGACCACCAGCCGCATCGACGACGAGTAGCTGAAGCCGAGCGCGCGGGAGGCCTCCAGCTGGCCGGCCTCCACGCTCTGGATGCCGGAGCGGAAGATCTCACCGATGTAGGCGCCGCCATCAAGCCCAGCGCGGCGATGCCGAGCGGGTAGGGGTTGTTGCCGGTCAGTCGGCCCGACGACGGGTCCGACGCCGAGGCCGATGATCAGGATGATCACCACTGCGGGCAGCCCGCGGAACACGTCGGTGTAGACCCGGGCCGGCCAGCGCAGCCAGCGCGTGCGGGAGATGCCGGCGACCGCGAGCAGCATGCCGAGGACCAGGCCGATGATGCCGGCGCTGACGGCGAGGATCAGCGTGTTCGGCAGGCCGGTCTTGAACAGGTCGGGGATCGCCTGCTTGTAGAGGTCCCAGTCGAGGAACGTGTCCTTCAGCTGCGGCAGCGTGGATTTCGGCGCGCACGCCGGCGTTGTCGGCAGCGGCGCGTGCTGGCGGCGATCGCGGCGAAGTCGGGCAGCTGCGGCGCCGGCGCCGCCTTGGAGCCGGGCTTCCAGCCCGGCGGCAGCGCGCGGGGCACCCAGTCGGAGTACAGCTTCGCCCAGGTGCCGTCGGCGATCACGGCGTCGAGCCCGGAGTTGAGCGCGTCGATCAGCGGCTTGTTCTCCTTGGCGACGGCCCAGGCGACGAAGTTGTCCAGGCTGAAGGTGTTCTCGACGATCTGCGTCGGGTCGCCCGGCTGCACCGTGCCCTGACGCCTGCTGCGACGGCGCCACCCAGGCGTCGATCTGGCCGGTCTTCAGGTTGGCGTACACGGTGTTGTAGTCGGGGAACTTCACCGGGTCCAGCCCCAGCGTGTTGACGACGTAGTCGTCCTGGACGGTGCCCTGCACGACGCCGATCCGCTGCCCGGCGGCCAGCTCGTCGAAGCCGTTGATCGGCGAGCCGGTCGGCACCACCAGCGAGAAGTAGCCGAAGTCGTAGCCGTTGGTGAAGCCGACGGTCTTGCGGCGCGCGTCGGTGGTGGTGATCGAGGACGATCCGACGTCGAAGCGGCGCGCCGCGACCTGGGCGAGCAGTCCGGAGAAGTCGGTGCCGACGAAGTCGACCTTCAGGCCGAGCTTGTCGGCGACGGCCCGCAGCAGTTCGTTGTCGAAGCCGGTGAACTGGCCCTCGGCGTTGATGCAGATGCTCGGCGGCGCGTCGGACAGCGTGCCGACGGTGAGCACGCCGGGGGTGCCGAGCCGCAGCGCGGCGAGGTCCACGGCGCCGAGGCGGTTCGACGGTCGGCGTCGTGTACTTGTCCGCGCTCGGGACCCTTGGCCGCTGCGGCCAGGTTGGTCGGCAGCGCGCTCGCGCTCTGTTCACCTGGCGGCGCGCACTGGTCGTCGTCGGCGCCGCGGCGGGCGCCAGCCCCATGCCGCGACGACGAGCGCGACCAGTGCGACGACCACCGCCTTGCGTAACCGGGCCATCCTGGCAACGTAGCCTCCGGCGGCCCGAACGGCAGCGGCTTGCGGCTCATTCAGAATGCAACGGGCGGCTCGTGCGGTGACGCGGCAGGCGGCGCGAGCACGCGGCGGCGGACCAGTTCGGTGAGCATGATCCGGCCCATCACCTCGGCGCGCCCCACACAGGCGGCACGTGCCGCGTCCGGCATCGCCGTCGTCGGATCGCGGCGGTCTCGGCGTCGTAGAACGGCAGAAGCTCGTCATGGCTGTCGAGGTACGCCGTCCAGAAGGTGCGCGGCATGAACGTCTGGGACGCCCGGATCGCGGCCTGCAGTCGCGGTCCGGCGTACTCGTCGTTGATCGTCTTGCGGTAGCGCCACGCTGTCTCGTGAAACGTCCGCGACTCGTTGCCTGCCGCTGCAACGCGTCGAGCGATGCCAGCAGTCGTCGAGCACTTCGGAGGTGCGAGGGTCGCGGCCCGCGCCGACGCGATGCCGTTGAGCACGCCGTAGAGCTCGTGGTGCTCGCGGACCACGCCCTCGTCGAACCGCTCGACGAACGCCCCGCGGTGATAGCGCGTCGACAGCACGCCGTCGTGTTCGAGCTGAACCACCGCCTCCTGAGGGCACGCGACTCAGCCCCAACTGCTCGGCGATCTCGTTGCGGTCCAACCGATCTCCGGAGCGGAGTTTCCCCGTCAGGACCAGGTTCACGACGTGCGAGACGACCAGGTCCTTCTCTTTGACCCCGTACTTCTTGGGCATGGCGCGGTCAGTTTCTCACGCCGCCGCGCCAAATCGGACGGCTTCGGCCAGCTTCGGTCAGGCGCGGGCGTCGCGCCAACGGCACAGGGCTTCCGCGGCGGTCAGGTCGTAGTCGGGTCCGTTGACGCCGACGGTCAGCAGGCTGATGCCCAGCGCGACGAGTGCCTCGGCGTTGGCGATCAGCGCATCGGTGCTGGCACTGCTGGCGTCTTCCACGCCCGCCGACCGCTCGATGGCCGACGGGTCGCGGCCCACGTCGGCGCAGTGCCCATCGAGCACCGCGGCCTTGCCCGGATACGTCTCGGCCGTGGTGAAGCCGTGCCAGATGTGGCCGTACTGAGCGACCAGGCGCAGGGTCTTCTTCTCGCCCTGCCCGCCGATCAGGATCGGGATGTCGCGGGTCGGCGCCGGATTGAGCTTGGCCAGCCGCGACGTGATGCGCGGCATGGCCGCGGCGAGGTCGTCGAGGCGGCTGCCCGCGGTGCCGAACTCGTAGCCGTACTCGTCGTAGTCCTTGTCCTTCCAGCCCGAGCCGATGCCGAGGATCAGCCGGCCGTCGGAGATGTTGTCGACGGTGCGCGCCATGTCGGCCAGCAGTTCGGGGTTGCGGTAGGAGTTGCACGTCACCAGCGCGCCGATCTCGATGCGCGAGGTCTGCTCGGCCCAGGCGCCGAGCATGGTCCAGCACTCGTAGTGCGCGCCGTCGGGGTCGCCGTACAGCGGGAAGAAGTGGTCCCAGTTGAAGGCCACGTCGACGCCCATGTCCTCGCTGCGTCGGACGGCGTCGCGGATGTGTCCGTAGTTCGGGGAGTGCTGCGGTTGGAGTTGGACACCGATGCGGATTGGGAAGCTCATGGGGATCACGTTATTCACTGCCCGCTGCGCGCCGGCAACCGACCGTCCGCGGGACTCAGTCCGCGGGCGTCAGGCGTTCCGGTACTTCGGTCGGGGTCAGTGGTTCCGCGGGCTCGGCGGGGGTGAGGCGCTCCGGCGGTTCGGCCGGTGTCATCGGCTCCGACGGTTCGGCTGGGGTGCCTGGGTCAGTCTTCGGTTCGGTCATCGACGTGGACTACCCGGAACGGCGGCGGACGAAAAGTGCCTGCCTCAGTCGGCGAGGATCGCGCGCAGGATGTCGACCAGCGCGCCGGGCTGGTCGCCCTGAACGGAGTGGCCGGAGTCGGCGACGACGTGGGTGCGCTGAAACCCGGGGGCGCCCTTGGCGAACGCGGCGGCGTCCTCGTCGTTGACGAAGAACGAGTCGGCGCCGCGCACCAGCGTGGTCGGCATCGTGATCGAGGGGACGTCATCCCACAGCCCGTCGAAGCCGTTACCCTTGCGGAACGAGTCGTAGCGCCACGTCCAGGTACCGTCATCGAGCTGCTTGCTGTTGTGGAAGACGCCACGGCGCAACGACTTCCGGTCGCGCTGTGGCGCCGCGGCAATGGTCACGTCGAGCATGGCGGCGAAGCTGGGGAACTCGCGGTCGCCCTTCACCAGGGCGACGGCGCCCAGTTGCGCCTGTGTCATCTGCTCGCGCCGTTCGGGGGCCGACGGGGTGACGTCGACGAGCACGAGTTCCGGAACGAGCGCGGGATCGGTGGCGGCGAGGCGCAGTGCGGTCAGCCCTCCGAGTGACATGCCGACCATCAGGCGCGGGGCGGGCGCCCAGTCGTGAAGCACCGGTCGGAGCGTCTCGGCATTGAGCTTCGGCCCGTAGTCACCGTCCTCGCGCCATGCCGAGCGGCCGTGCCCGGGCAGGTCGACCGCAAGAGCGGGAAGCCCGAGGCCGAGGATGACGGTGTCCCAGGTGTGCGCGTTCTGGCCGCCGCCGTGCAGGAAGACCACCTGCGGGTCGGCGCTACCCCACTTCAGCGCGCTGATGGCACCGGAGTCGATCCGCTCGACGCCGGGCAGTGGGCCCGTTGCGCCGATCTGCTCGGCGTTCTCGGCCAGCAGCGCGAATTCGTCGAGGCCCGCCAGTTCGTCGTCGGAGATCTCCGCCATGTCTCGACCCTACAAACCGCCGAGAATTCGGGTGCGGTCACGGTGTGCGTGTGTCACCGTCGAACCCGTGGTTGCCATGACGAGCGCACCGGCAGGGCTGACGATCCGCACTGCCGAGGATGCGGACTGGCCCGGCATGGCTCTGTTGGCCGGCGCTTGTTTCGGGGCTTTCCGGCCGCAGGAGGTCACCGACATGTGGCGGACGCTGATCCCGCCCGATGGTGCCGTCATCGCCTGCGCCGGGGATGACGTCGTCGGCATGTCGTTCTACGTCGATCTCCTGCTGACCGTGCCCGGCGGCGCGGTGCTCCCGATGGCGGGCGTGTCGTGGGTATGCGTGGCACCGACACATCGGCGGCGCGGCTGCTGCGCGCGATGTTCGTCGAACTCGCACCGCCGGATGGCGACGGCAAAGTACCCGATCGCAGGCCTGGAGGCGTCCGAGGCCGGAATCTACAACCGGTTCGGATATGGGCCCGCAAGCATCGACGAGACCCTGACCATCGACAGACGGGAGGCGCGATTTCACGCCGAGGTCCCCGATCCCGGCGGTGTCAGAGTCGTCACGCCGCAGAACCACCGCGCACAACTCGAGCAGATCTACGAGCGCTGGCGGCTGCGCACACCTGGTGGGCTGTACACCCCGCCTCAGATCTGGGACGAGGTGTTCACCGATCGCGAGGCGTCGCGGGACGGAGGCAGCCGGCTGTTCGTGCTTCTGCACGACGACGGTTCCGTCTTCTACCGGGTGCACGGCGACGGTGAACGGAAGTCCGTCGAGATCACCGAGTTGGCCGTGCTGACCAGCGATGCCTACATCGCGCTGTGGCGGACCTTGCTTGGCATGGATCTGATGCACACCATCACCTTGCGGGCACCGCCGCGCACGCTGTTGCCCTACCTGCTGACCGACGCGCGGCTGGTCCGCATCACCGGAAACGAGGACGGGTTGTGGCTGCGGATCCTCGACGTCCCAACGGTTCTCGAAGCGCGCAGCTACCAGGGGGACGTCAAGGCGGTGCTCGACGTCTCGGACGGCGTGCTCGGCGGCGGCGGCCGGTTCGCGCTGGAGATCCGTGACGGCCGGGCGCGCTGTGTACGCAGCGAGGCCGAGCCGGACGTCTGCACCGACCTGTCGGTGCTGGGCAGCCTGTATCTGGGGACACATCGTGCTTCGGCGTTCGCCGCATCGAAACGCTTGCGCTGCAACGATTCTGCAGTGGTCACGGCTCTGGATTTGGCGTTCGCATCCGAGGTGCCCGCAAAGATCGGGTACGGCTTCTAACGGTTTGGAGGCTTGGGGGGTCTAGCCCTCGATGAAGTTCTCGAGCTCGGTGCGCGCGATGTCGTCGGGCATCTGCTTGGGCGGGCTCTTCATCAGGTAGGCCGACGCGGCGACCACCGGGCCACCGACGCCGCGGTCCCTGGCGATCTTGGCAGCGCGGACCGCGTCGATGATGACGCCCGCCGAGTTCGGCGAATCCCACACCTCGAGCTTGTACTCGAGGTTCAGCGGCACGTCGCCGAACGCGCGGCCCTCGAGCCGGACGTAGGCCCACTTGCGGTCGTCGAGCCAGCCGACGTGATCGGACGGGCCGATGTGCACGTCCTTGGTGTTGAACTCGCGCTGCAGGTTCGAGGTGACGGCCTGGGTCTTGGAGATCTTCTTGGACTCGAGGCGCGACCGCTCGAGCATGTTGAGGAAGTCCATGTTGCCGCCGACGTTGAGCTGCATCGTGCGGTCCAGCTGCACGCCGCGGTCTTCGAACAGCTTGGCCATCACGCGGTGGGTGATGGTGGCGCCGACCTGGCTCTTGATGTCGTCGCCGACGATCGGCACGCCCGCGTCCTCGAACTTCTTGGCCCACACCGGGTCCGACGCGATGAACACGGGCAGCGCGTTGACGAACGCCACGCCGGCATCGATCGCGCACTGCGCGTAGAACTTGTCGGCTTCCTCGGAACCCACCGGCAGGTAGGACACCATGACGTCGACCTTGGCGTCCTTGAGCGCCTTGACCACGTCGACGGCGTCGGCGTCGGACACCTCGATGGTCTCGGCGTAGTACTTGCCGATGCCGTCGAGGGTCGGACCCCGCTGCACCGTGATGTTGGTCGGCGGCACGTCGGCGATCTTGATCGTGTTGTTCTCGGAGGCGAAGATGGCCTCCGACAGGTCGAAGCCGACCTTCTTGGCGTCCACGTCGAACGCGGCGACGAACTTCACGTCGCGCACGTGGTACTGGCCGAGGCGCACGTGCATCAGCCCGGGAACGGTGCTGTTCTCGTCGGCGTCGTGGTAGTAATGCACACCCTGGACGAGGGAGGACGCGCAGTTGCCTACGCCGACGATGGCGACGCGGACTTCGTTCGAGGCGTTCGCCTCGTTGGCCAACGACATGGGACGTTCTCCTTGTTCGGCTACTACTGGACTTCGGGTGCGGGTACTGCTCAGGGCTGTTGTTCGGGCGTTTTCTCGGGGTGCCCCGGGGCGGCAACGCGTTCGGCCGCGATCAGATCGTTGAGCCACTTCACTTCGCGCTCGCTGGACTCCAACCCGAGCTGATGGAGCTGGCGGGTGTAGCGGTCGAGCGAATTGCTGGCCCGCGCAATGGCTTCACGCAGGCCTTCGCGGCGTTCCTCGACCTGGCGACGGCGACCCTCCAGGATGCGCATCCTGGCCTCGGCCGGGGTGCGGTTGAAGAACGCCAGGTGAACGCCGAAGCCGTCGTCGGTGTAGTTCTGCGGACCCGTGTCGGCCACCAGCTCGGCGAACCGCTTCTTGCCCTCGTCGGTGAGCACGTAGACGCGCCGCGCACGGCGCACCTTGACCGTCCCGACCGGGGCCGCCTCCTCGGCGATGAGTCCGTCGGTCTGCATCCGGCGCAGTGCGGGGTACAGCGATCCGTACGAGAACGCACGGAAGGCTCCGAGCAGCCCGGTCAGACGTTTACGCAGCTCGTAACCGTGCATGGGTGACTCGAGCAAGAGTCCCAGTACCGCGAGTTCCAGCATCGATCCACCTCCTTTGCTCGGCCGCTACGACGACTCGACACCTCGGCTAACTGTATCGCGCCGATATATGTGACGCTACATCGAGATCGCGAAACCGCGCGATCGGCTCGCGTCAGGAGGGGTAGTTGATCTGTTTCACGGTGCCGTCGCCGGTAGTGGCGATGTAGCCGCTGCCGAAGTCGCTCGACACGTACATCGTGATCGTCAGGTCGCCCGCGCTCGGGTCCTTGGAGGGTTCGATGATCAGATAGGTGTTCTTCACGTCGGCCCGCTTGATGCCGAGGGTGTCCGGCGCGCCACGCAGCACCCCCACGATCGCCTTGGCGTCGATCGTGCCAAGGTCCACCAACCGGTCGCCGTCGCCGAGGGCAGACGGGTCGTCGCCGTCACCCCAGCCGCCGCGGTAGTCGTAGCTGATCTTTCGCCGGTTGTCGTCGGGGTCGGCCCGGTCGAGCGACCCGTACTCGGGATAGATCAGGAGCTTGTATCCCATGGTGTCGCCGAAGCGCTGCTTCATCTGCTCGATCAGTCCGGTCAACCCGCCCAGCGACTGAAGCTGTCGAGGTGCCGTCAACACGACCGGCGCGACGCCATCGGGTTTGGCCCCGGGATCGGAGGTGAAGCTCAACGGCGAAGTCGTGTTGCCGTAGAGCCCCCAGCCGATCGCGATGCCGAGGACCACGAGCACTCCTGCGACCGCGGCGCGCATTCCCCAGCCGCCTCCCGTTCCGCCACCGCCACCGTGGCCCGCGAACGGGGACGGCTTCTCGAGGTCCGGCATCTGGACAGGCGCGTTCTCCGTCTGGAGGTCGTCGACGAGCGCCTGCAGATCGCCGAGCGTTGCCGCGGTCGTCGCCGTTGCCACCCGGGTGCGGTGTTCCTCCATGGACAGCTGACCGTCACTGAGCGCGCTGTCGAGAACCTGGCACGTGTTGTTGCGGTCGGTGTCCTTCGCCCGCGTTCCTGCCGTCTGCCGCGTCGCCACGAAGGGATCGTATGAGTTGACCCGCCATCGCCGCAGACCAGATGGCGATCTGGGGTCGGACGCGACCCGGGCGGTCAGTGGTCGACCCCTCCGCGCCGAGGGCGCCGACGTACTCTGGTCATCGTGCGATTGCAGCGACAGGTGGTGGACTACGCGCTCAAGCGGCGGTCCCTGCTGGCCGAGGTGTACTCGGGACGCACCGGCGTCACGGAGGTCTGCGACGCCAACCCCTACCTGCTTCGCGCCGCGAAGTACCACGGCAAGCCCAGTTCGGTGATGTGCCCGATCTGCCGCAAGGAGCAGCTCACGCTGGTGTCGTGGGTGTTCGGAGATCACCTGGGCGCCGTCTCCGGGTCCGCCCGCACGACCGAGGAGCTGGTGTTGCTGGCGGCCCGTTTCGACGAGTTCGCGGTGCACGTGGTCGAGGTGTGCCGGACCTGCAGTTGGAACCACTTGGTCAAGTCATACGTGCTCGGCGCTCCGCGCCCGCCGAAGGCGCGCGGCACACGGACGGCGCGCTCAGGCGCGCGTACGGCCAGTGAATAGCGAAGGGCGCCACACGAGGTCAGTCGACGACGTCCGAGACGGGCCCGTGGCTGGCGATGTGAGCGACGGCGCCGGTGCACCGTCGGACGTGCAGTCCGCACCGACGTCGCGCCCCGCGGGCCCGCCGCGTAGACCGGCCGGACCGCCTGGCACGCCCGACGACCGCCGGACCATGGTGCTGCCCGCCGTGCCGCCCAAGGGTGATCCCCGGATGCGCGACCAGGTCGACGTCGTCAAGGCGGTGCTCGACGGCAGGCCGCCACCGAAGCAGCCACCCCTCGGACCGCCGCCAGGTGGTGGCCCTCCCACTGGTGGACCGCCGGGCGGGCCGTCGGAGCCGCGCCCAGCAGGCGCAAAGGTCAACTGGAAGTGGGTCCGGCGCAGCCTGTACCTGCTCGCCGTCGTCGTGCTGGTGCTGCCCATGGTGACCTTCGCGATGGCCTACCTGATCGTCGACGTGCCGAAGCCAGGAGACATCCGCACTGCTCAGGTGTCGACGATCCTGGCCGCTGACGGCAGCGAACTCGCCAAGATCGTTCCGCCGGAGGGCAACCGGGTCGACGTCAACATCGATCAGATCCCGGTGCACGTGCGCAACGCCGTGATGGCCGCCGAGGACCGCGACTTCTACACCAACCCGGGATTCTCGTTCACGGGGTTCCTGCGAGCGTTCAAGAACAACCTGTTCGGCGGCGACCTGCAGGGCGGCTCGACGATCACGCAGCAGTACGTGAAGAACGCCTTGGTCGGCGACGCGCGGTCGGGTCTCGGCGGCGTGGTCCGCAAGGCCAAGGAACTCGTCATCTCGACGAAGATGTCGCGCGAGTGGTCCAAGGACGCGGTGCTGCAGTCGTACCTGAACATCATCTACTTCGGCCGCGGCGCGTACGGCATCTCCGCCGCGGCGAAGGCGTACTTCGACAAACCGGTCGAACAGCTCACGGTGTCCGAGGGCGCCCTGCTCGCCGCGCTGATCCAGCGGCCGTCGACGCTGGATCCGGCGGTCGATCCCCAGGGCTCTGCCGAGCGATGGAACTGGGTGCTCGGCGGCATGGTGACCATGGGCGCCCTCTCGCCGGCCGACCGTGCGGCACAGGTGTTCCCGCCGACGGTTCCGCCAGAACAGGCCCGCGCAGCGAACCAGACCACCGGGCCCAACGGGCTGATCGAGCGGCAGGTCACCAAGGAACTGCTCGACCTGTTCAACATCGACGAGCAGACGCTGAACACCGAGGGGCTGCAGGTCACCACGACCATCGACCCCAAGGCGCAGGCTGCCGCCCAGGACGCCGTGACCGAGACCCTCGACGGACAGGACCCCGACATGCGGTCCGCGGTGGTCTCGGTCGACCCGCGCACCGGTGGGGTCAAGGCCTACTACGGAGGGTCGGATGCCAACGGTTTCGACTTCGCGCAGGCCGGATTGCCGACCGGGTCGTCGTTCAAGGTGTTTGCGTTGGTGGCCGCGTTGCAGCAGGGCATCGGGTTGGGCTATCAGATCGACAGCTCGCCGGTGGAGGTCAACGGCATCAAGATCACCAACGTCGAGGGCGAGGGCTGCGGGGTCTGCAACATCGCCCAGGCGTTGAAGATGTCGCTGAACACCAGCTACTACCGGCTGATGCTCAAGCTCAAGCACGGACCGCAGGACGTCGCGGACGCCGCACACGCCGCAGGCATCGCCGCGAGCTTCCCCGGTGTCGAGCACACGTTGTCCGAGGACGGCAAGGGCGGCCCTCCCAACAACGGCATCGTGCTGGGGCAGTACCAGACCCGGGTACTCGACATGGCCTCGGCCTACGCCACGCTCGCGGCGTCGGGCATCTACCACAAGCCGCACTTCGTGCAGAAGGTCGTCAACGCCGACGGTGAGGTGCTGTTCGACGCCTCACAGCAGGACAACTCCGGCGAGCAGAAGATCGACAAGGCCGTCGCCGACAACGTCACCTCCGCGATGCAGCCGATCGCCGGTTATTCGAGGGGCCACAACCTGGCAGGCGGGCGCGCGTCGGCGGCCAAGACGGGCACCAACCAGCTCGGTGACACCGACGCGAACCGGGACGCCTGGATGGTCGGTTACACGCCATCGCTGTCTACCGCTGTCTGGGTGGGGACCACCGAGGGCACCAAGCCTCTGGTGAACGCGTCGGGCGCCCAGGTCTACGGGTCGGGTCTGCCGTCCGACATCTGGAAGGCGACCATGGACGGTGCGCTGAAGGGCACCGACAACGAGACCTTCCCGAAGCCCACCGAGATCGGCGGTTACGCGGGACCGCCCGTTGCTCCGCCGCCACCCCCGCCCTCGGCGCCGCCGTCGGAGACGGTGATCCAGCCGACGTTGGAGCTGGCCCCTGGCATCACGATCCCGTTCGGTCCGCCGACCACGGTGATGCTTCCTCCGCCAGGACCGCCTGCACCGCCCGGTGACCCGGGTGTGGCCGATCCGCTGCTGACCCCGACCGCGACAGCACCCCCTCCTCCGCCGTGACGGACGACGAGCCGAGGTCGAGCCGACGGTCGACGATCGCCAGCTCCGCTGGCCCCGACCGTATCGCCAGCTCCGCTGGCCGAAGACCTCCGCAGCGCCGACGATCGCGACCTGCCGAGCCGGAACGACGTCATGGCCGCGGCGCTGTCGACCGTCGTCGGCGGACCTGTCGGCAGGCACGCGCTGATCGGGCGCGCGAGGTTCCTCACCCCGCTTCGCGTCATGCTGCTGATCGCTCTGGTGTTCCTGGCGCTCGGCTACACCACCAAGGCCGCGTGCCTGCAGTCGACCGACAAGGGCACCGCCGACCAGCGGGTGGCCGTGTGGGAGAACCAACGGGCCTACTACGAACTGTGTTACTCCGACACGGTGCCGCTGTACACGGCGGAGTTGTTGAGCCAGGGCAAGTTTCCGTACAAGTCGAACTGGGTCGAGACCGACGGCAACGGCATGCCCCGTACGCAGTACGACGGCACGCCCGCCATCCGCTACATGGAGTATCCCGTCCTGACCGGGCTGTACCAGTACGTCTCGATGGCGCTGGCCAAGACCTACACCGCGGTGACCAAGTTGGTGGCGGTGCCGATCGTCGCCGAGGTGGTGATGTTCTTCAACATCTCGGCGTTCGGCCTTGCGCTGGCATGGATGGCCACGGTGTCGATGACCGCGCGATTGTCGGGCCGCCGGATCTGGGACGCGGCCGTGGTGGCGGGCTCTCCGCTGTTGATCTTCCAGGTGTTCACCAACTTCGACGCGCTGGCAACGGCCGCCGCCATCGGTGCGCTGCTGGCCTGGGCGCGGCGAAGACCCGTGCTGGCCGGCGCATTGATCGGCGCCGGGGTTGCCCTCAAGCTCTACCCGCTGCTGCTCGTCGTGCCGCTGGTCATCCTCGCGCTGCGCACCGGCCGGATGCGCGAGGTCGGCAAGACGGCGGTCGCCGCGGTGTTGACCTGGTTGGTGGTGAACCTGCCGGTCATGGTGTTGTACCCGCGCGGGTGGTCGGAGTTCTTCCGGCTCAACACCCGCCGCGGCGACGACATGGACTCGCTGTACAACGTGGTCAAGTCGTTCACCGGGTGGCGCGGGTTCGACCAGGACCTCGGCTTCTGGCAGCCACCGTCGGTGCTCAACTCGGTGACGGCGGTGCTGTTCGTGTCGTGTTGCGCCGGGATCGCTTACGTCGGTCTGACCGCGAGTCGGCGGCCGCGGTTGGCGCAGCTGGCGTTCCTGGTGGTCGCCGCGTTCCTGTTGACCAACAAGGTGTGGAGCCCGCAGTACTCGCTATGGCTGGTGCCGTTGGCGGCGCTCGCGTTGCCGCATCGCCGAATCCTGTTGGCGTGGATGACGGTGGACGCACTGGTGTGGGTGCCCCGGATGCTGTTCCTGTATGGCGAGCAGAAGATGGGCCTTCCCGAGCAGTGGTTCACCACCACCGTGCTGATCCGCGATATCGCGGTGATGGGCTTGTGCGCTTTGGTGATCCGCGAGATCTATCGTCCCGAGCTCGACCTGGTCCGCGACGATGACCGCGTCGACGATCCGTCGGGCGGGGTGTTCGAGAACGCCGCCGACGATCCGCCTCGATGGTTGCCGCGCCGGCTGCGGCCCGCGGAGCGGCCCCCGGTGGTCCGGGAAGCCGAGGCCGAACCCGAACCGGAGTTGACCCCAGCTCAGTGACGGTGCCCTCTCGGGCTGGTTTGCCGCGGCCGCCCCGGTGTGTGACCGCTGTGAGAGGCGGCCGTCACATCTGGGCCGAAATTCGTATCACTTCACGGGGATTCATGCGATCGGGTGCACGCAATGCACGTCCGATGTTGGTGCTGCGGTAACCCGTCCTTCCCCTCGATTGCACCGGGCACGACCACCATTCGGACGTCTCATCGACACCGCCCGCCGGGCGGAAAGGAGAATCCCGATGTCCTCTGCCTCCCGACGCTCGATCCGTGCCGGCGCACTCCTGTTCGCCGCACTCGTGCTGGCCGGCTGCGGCCAGAGCGCAGGCGGCAGCTCCGGTGCGAGCGGTAGCTCACCCAACGGCCGCAACCCCGACGAACTCGTCTTGGCCGCCGTCCCCTCGGAGAACGCGCAGAGCCTGGAGCAGGACTACAAGCCACTGATCGCGATGCTGGAGAAGGAAACCGGCAAGAAGGTCCGCTTCCAGAGCGCCACCAGCTACGCCGCGGTGATCGAAGCTCAGCGCACCGACAAGGTCGACATCGCGCAGTACGGGCCGTTCTCCTTCATCACCGCTCAGAACAGCGGCGTCAAGGCATCGCCGATCGCGGCGCAGACGGTGACCAAGGGCGCCACGCCCGGCTACCAGTCGTTCGGAATCACCCGGCCCGGGAGCGGCATCAACTCGATCGCCGACTTCAAGGGCAAGAAGGTCTGCTTCGTCGACCCCAACTCGACGTCGGGCTTCCTGTACCCGTCGGCGGCGCTGCTGAATGCGGGGATCGATCCCCAGAAGGACGTCACGCCGGTGATGACCGGTGGCCACGACGCGTCGGCGCTCGCCGTCCTGCACGGACAGTGCGATGCCGGATTCGCCGAGGACAGCATGATCGACACGACGCTGCCCGGGAAGGGGCAGTTGAAGCCGGGCGAGCTCAACGTGGTGTGGAAGTCGGAGGTGATCGCCGGGTCGCCGGTCGTCATCAGCGACGACCTGGCTCCCGATCTGAAGGCCAAGATCACCGACGCCTTCCAGAACAAGGCGAACATCGACTACTTCAACTCCACCGGGATCTGCTCCCCGGCATGCAAGACTGCCGACGACTCCGGCGACTGGGGATACAGCAAGGTCGACAACGCGTTCTATGACGGAGTGCGCAAGGTCTGCGACATCACGAAGGCCAAGCAGTGCAGCGGCCAGTCATGACCGATGACGTCGTCGTCCGCTTCGACGGCGTGACACGGCAATTCGGGCCCGACATCCGTGGCCTCGACGACGTGTCGATGACCGTGCGGCGCGGGGAGATCGCGGTGTTGTTGGGGCTGTCCGGTTCGGGCAAGTCCACGCTGCTGCGCCACGTCGACGGCCTGCAGCGGCCCACGTCGGGAACGGTCACCGTGCTTGGCACCGACGTCGGCCGGGCTGGCGGCGCGAGTTGCGGCGGCTCCGGACGCGGGTCGGCTTCATCTTCCAGCAGTTCCACCTCGTCGGCCGTATGAGCGTGCTGGAGAACGTCTGCTCCGGGGCGCTGGGACGGCTGCGCGGCCCGCGGCTGGGTCTGTTCACCTACCCGAAGGAGCTGCGCCGCGAGGCGCTCGGTCAGCTGGACCGCGTCGGCCTGCTCGACCGGGCGTTCCAGCGGGCCGACACCCTGTCGGGCGGCCAGCAGCAGCGGGTGGCGGTCGCGCGGGCGCTGATGCAGCGGCCGGAGATCCTGCTGGCCGACGAACCGGTCGCCTCGCTGGACCCGGAGTCGTCCGCCCAGGTGATGCAGCTGATCCGTGAGATCAGCACCGAGCGCCGACTGACCGTGCTGTGCAGCCTGCATCAGGTCAGCCTGGCGTTGAGCTGGGGTGACCGGGTCGTCGGGCTGCGCGCCGGCAAGGCGGTGCTGGACACCCCGGTCGCCGGGTTGGACCCGCAGGACGCGATGTCGTTGTACGCCAAGGTCGGCGCCGCGCCGCTGGCTGCCGCCGTGGCCGGGTGACGACGGCAGCCCCGCCGCAGCCGCAGCGCACCCTCGCCAGGCCACGGCCAGGGACCGCTGGCGTCTGGCTGGCCATCGGCGCGCTGGTGGTGCTGGGCTGCTTGGCGGTGGCGGATCTGCGGATCAACGTCGCGACGTTCATCGACAGCGGCCGCAACGCAGTGGATTTCGCGGGGCGGATGTTTCCGCTGGACTTCCCGCCGATCGGCGAGCTGCTCAGGCTGTGCGGGCAGACCATGGCGATCGTGGTGTCGGCGACGCTGCTCTCGGTGATCATCAGCGTGCCGCTGGCGATCCTGGCGGCCGGCAACACGACGCCGGGTCACGCTGCGAGGTTCGGGGCCCGCGGGCTGATCGTGCTGGTCCGCGCCGTGCCCGACGTGGTGCTGGCCATCATCTTCTTCCGGATCTTCGGCCTCGGCGCGATGACCGGCGTGCTGGCGATGGGCCTGCACTCGGTGGGCATGGTCGGCAAGCTCTACGCCGATGCGATCGAGCAGATCGACGAGGGGCCCCGCGCGGCGGTCCGCGCCGACGGGCGCGGGCCGGGGCCAGGAGCTGATCACCGGGGTGCTGCCGCAGGTGCTTCCGGCGCTGGTCGCGACGGCGCTGCACCGGCTCGACATCAACCTGCGGATCTCCGTCGTGCTGGGTTTCGTCGGGGTCGACGGCATCGGCTATGCCGATCGCGAACGCGTTCAAGTGATCGACTACCGGCGGGGAATGGCGCTGGCCGCACGTGGTCCTGGTGCTGTGCGTCGTCGTCGAACTGCTTTCGGGCGCGATCCGCCGCGCGTTGCTGCGCGACACGGGGGAGCGCACCGGCGCCCGGCTGCGCCGATGAACCGCGGCGACCAGATCAGTCCGCCGTGGACGAGCCGGCGACTGCGCGGCCTCGCCTACGCGGTGGTCACGCGTGGTGATCGTGCTGCTGTCGGCCGCGGGTGCCGACCTGAACCCGATGCAGCTTCGTCAGTTCGCTGCGCGAGATCGCCGGCACCGCAGGCCTGTTCTGGCCGCCGGAGACCGGCGGGCATCTTCACCACGCTGCTGGCCGATCTGTGGTTGACGGTCCAGATCGCGTTGGGGGCCACGCTGATCGGCACCGTGCTGGCCCTGCCGATCGGTGCGCTCGCGGCGCGCAACGTCGCACCGACGCCGCGGGTCGCCCGCGCGTTCCGCATGCTGGTGGTGCTCATCCGCGGCATACCCGAACTGGTGCTGGCGGTCGTGTTCGTCGTGATCACCGGGCTCGGGGCGGTCGCGGGCACGCTGGCGCTGGCCGTCGGCGTCGGTCGGGCTGCTCGGCAAGCTGGTCGCCGACTCCCTCGAGGAGGTCGACCCGGGTCCCGAGCAGGCAGTCCGCGCGACGGGCGCCGGCCGCGCGCAGGTGTTCGCCGCCGGCACCTTGCCGCAGGCCGCGCCTGCGGTGCGTCGGGCACGTGCTCTATCAGCTCGACGTCAACATCCGCTCGGCGACGTTGCTCGGCATCGTGGGTGCCGGCGGCATCGGATTCGATCTGCTCAGCGCGGCGCAGATCCTCGAATTCGGTCTGGTCACAACGATCTTGCTGTTGGTGGCCGGCTACGGTGCTGGCCGTGGAGGCGCTGGCGGTGTGGCTGCGCCACGAGTTGCGGTGACGGCGCTCGAACAACTGTTCCGGATGTTCACCTTCGGGCGCACCACCGTTGGCTGCCGTGAAGTTGTTCGGACAAGCGGGCGGCGCAGCGTGGTGACGCATGACGTCGACCCGATACCTGGAGATCGCCGACCAGTTGGCCGGCGAACTGGCCGCCTGCGCGCCGGGCACCCGGGTGGCCAGCGAGCCCGAGCTGGCCAACCGGTTCGGCGTCGGCCGGGCGGCGGCGCGTTCGGCGCTGCAGGAGCTGGAGCGCCGACTGCTGGTGCGTCGGGTCCAGGGCGCGGGCACCTTCGTCAACCGGCGCATCGACTACGTGATCTCGAGCGACCAGGCCGCCGTCCTGGCACGCCACGGTCATCGCGGCGGGCGCGGTGCCGCGGTCGCAGACCAAGGACGTGGAGCGGATCGCGCTGCGACCGAGTGGACGCCGATCGGCTCGGGCAGCCAGCGGGCACGCCGATGTACCGGATCACCCGCCACTTCTTCATCGACGACCTGCTCGCCTCGTTGACCCAGGGAACTGATCCCGGTCGCGGCGGTGCCCGACCTCGACATCGCGCTGCACAGCGTCGAATCGGTCGACATCGTGCTGCGCCAGCTGGGCGGTGTGCGGCCCGTGCGGGCCTGGTGCCGGGCCAGCCTCGACATCCCGCCGCCGGAGGTGCTGCGGGAGTTGCGGATCGAGGCGAGCGTGCCGGTCTGGCGGATCGACAGCCTCAACCGCGACGCCTCGACCGGGTCAGGTGCTGCTCAGCAGCAGCGCCTGGACCCGGGCCGACGCGGTCCGGGTCGTGGTGGAACTGGAGGACACCACGGGAGATGGAGAGCGGTGCATGACTGACTGCCATTGGACCGCGCGCAGCGATGCGGACTGTTGGCCGACGCCGAGCCGGATGAACTGCGCGAACTTGCCGACGCCTGCCTCGCCGACGGCGTCGACGTGCGGGTGCTGGTCGCGCCGGAGGTCGGCTGCGTGTCGACACAGGTGCGCGAGCCCGTTGCGGGCGAACGGTTCCTGATCGGCGACGTGCTCGCCTGCCGCGCCGAGGTGGAGCTGGCCGGGCAGCGCGGGTGGGCGATGCGGCTCGGGCGACGACCGCGCGTCGCGTGCTCGCCGCGGCGGTCCTGGACGCCGAGGCGGCGGCGGGCCGGGCCGAGGGCGGCCGACGGTCGACGAGCTGTGCCGGGCGGTGGCACGCAGGCAGGCCGACCGCGACGACCGGGAGTGGGCCGAACTGGCGCCCACCATCGTCGAATTCGAGGAGCTGACATGACGGCCACCATCGGCTCCGTCGCCACGGCGCTGCACCCGGCCGACTCCCAGCAGGTGTTCCGGGCGGTGCTCGACGCGCTGGCGCGGCCGGGCACGGCGATGGCGTTGCCGTCGGGTCCGCTGCGGACGGCTCGCGCCTGCGGTGGTGCCGGTGTTCGCGCTCGCCGATCTCGGCACCGGGGTGTGCGTGTTGGAGAACGACAAATCGCGGACCGGCGGACCGGACTGGGCGGATGCGGTCGCCACGGCGACGTCGCGCACCGCTGTGGCCGCCGAACTGGCCCGGCTGGTGGCCGCGGTTCGGCCGGTGACCGAGGACGAGGTGCGCGAGCTTCTGCCCGGGGCACTGCCGCTGGCGCCCGGAGACGGCCGCGCTGGTGTCGCTGGCGGTGGCCGACGTCGCACGGCGGCGCACGCCGCGTGGCGGCTGACCGGCCCCGGTATCGCCGGCGAGGCAACGCTGTCTCCGCGGGGACTGCCGCCGGGTTTCGTCGCCGCCCGCGCCGAGGCGGTGGCCGGTTACCCGGCGGGCATCGAGTCCTTCTGGTGACCCGAGGACGGCCGCGTCGTCGGTCTGCCGCGCACCACCACGATCAACGAGGAGAGCTGATGGGCTACTCAGGAGCGACGAGGCGGGCTGCAGGCCATCCTCGCCGCGGAGGATCTGGTCCGCCGGGCCCGCGGACGACGCGCCGGTGCCGTGGGCGTCGACCGGGCAGATCATCGCGCGGTTCCGGCTCGCCGTCGACCGGGTGATGGGCGAGGGCGCGCTGTACGACGAGGACACCGCCGCCGCCGCGTTCCGGCAGGCCGAGGGTGACCCGCTGGAGGCCGCGCACCTGGTGCGGGCGCATCGGTCGACGCTGCCGCGGCTGGCGGTCAGCGAGCCGGTCGACCCCGACGAGATGGTGATCCTGCGCCGCATCGTGCCGGCGTTCCGGGAGCCCGAGGGCCGCAATTGCTCGGCCGCACGACCGACTACACCGCGCCGGCTGCTGGACAGGCCGCGCCGACGGCCCCCGCGCCGCCGACCGAGCGAGGCCCAGGCCGCGGCCAAGCCGCGCGACCGAGGAGCACGCAGCGCCGCGGCGGTTCCTCGAGCTGCTGCGCGAGATCGGATCTGGCGGTCGACCACCGCCGCGGCGAGGACCCCGAGCCGTTCGACATCGCCCGGGTCCCGGCCCGACCGCCGGCACCGCGCTCGGCCGTGCTGGCCGCGATGGCCCGCGCGGAGACCGGTGCGCTGGTCGCGCTGTGGTACCGCTCGATCCTCGGTCCGGACGGCGACATCCACGAGGTCACGCTGGGCGAGGTTCGCCACGGCAGGCTGCCGCTGCGGGTCCGGCACCCGCACACCGGCGAGCCCGTGACGGTCGGCGCAGTTCCGGGTCACCGAGGCCGAGGCGATCGAGGACCTCGACGGCGCCGACGAGGACCGCAGCCGCTTCGACGTCGGCTACGGGCTGTGCTTCGGGCACAACGAGCGCAAGGCGATCGCGATGGCCGAGCTCGACATCGCGAACCGCCGGTTCGGCCGCGTCCGGGCCGCTGGAGCAGCTGCTGCTGCTCACGACGCGACGGGCTCGACTCCGGCGGCTTCCTCGAGCACCTCAAGCTGCCGCACTACGTGACGTTCCGCTCGATGGTGGAACGCAAGCAGGCACTGCAGACGCGCGATGGCCGCCGGTGACCGTCCCGGCCGGGCGAGTGCCGGAACCGGTCGGAAGGGACTGCGAATGACCTCCACTGCAGAACTGCTCACCGAGCGACGGACTCCGCTGCCCCGCCGGGACTCCTCGACGAGGGCGCCAAGCGGGAGATCCGCCGGGCGGTACTCACCGCCGTGTGCGTGCCGGGCTACCAGGTGCCGTTCGGCTCCCGGGAGATGCCGGTGGCCCGCGGCTGGGGCTCGGGCGGCCTGCAGATCACGCTGGCGGTGATCGGCGCACAGGACACCGTGAAGGTGATCGACCAGGGCGACGATGCCGGCGTCAACGCCACCAACCTGCGCCGGATGATCGCGGCGACCACGGGCTGCGGCGAGACGGTGGACACCCGCGAGGCCACCGTCGTGCAGACCCGCCACCGGGTCCCCGAGGAGGGCCTCTCGGCAGGCGATCTGCTCGTCTGCAGGTGCCGGTGCCCGAGCCGCTGCGCAGGGTGGAGAAGTCGGTCGCCGAGTGCGCGCGGATGCACGCCGAGGGCGACTACGCGGCGATGTGGGTGAGCCTCTACGAGGACATCGTCCGCAACGGGGTGATCACCGAGACGACCGGCTACCCGGTGCTCGTCGCGCGGCCGGTACGTGATGGCGACGACGCCGATCCCGCGCTGGGACGTGCCGCGGCTGCACCAGCAGCGAGCACGTCAACCTGTTCGGCGCCGGCCGGGAGAAGCGGATCTATGCGGTGCCGCCGCACACCGACGTGGTGCCGCTGACGTTCGACGACGTGCCGTTCGAGGTCGAGTACACCCCGGGCGCGGTCTGCAAGCTGTGCGGCAGCGCCGACGTGTTCCTCGTCGAGGCGGGCACCGGCGGCGGATTCGCCTGCAGCGACACCGAGTGGTGTGCCCGGGTCCGCGAAGGCGACGCCGACCTGGCGGCGCACCGCCTGCGGGCGCCGCTGCATCTGCTGCCCGACCCGGACTCGTCGCGCGGCGGCGACTGCCGGTGGCCCGGCCTCCGCCCGATCCCGCGCCGGGAGGCTGCTGTCCGACGGCCCCGAATGGATGCTGCGGGTGGACTCGATCGGCAAGGTGCACGGCGCGGGCGGCGTCTACGCGGTCGAGGGCACGGGCCCCGAGCACGGCACCGCCGTCAGCCCGACCACGCGGTGCCATCGTCGCCGCCTGGGACGTCTCGTTCGACGTCGCACCCGGCGAGGCACTCGGCGTGATCGGCGAGTCCGGGTCGGGGAAGTCGACCGTGCTGTCGTGCATCATCGGCGACGAGCGCGCCACCGCCGGCTCGGTGCATCTGGCCACGGTGGACGGCGGCCGCACCGATCTGCTGGCGCTGCCCGACGCGGACCGCAGGCGGCTGCGGGTCGACGGCATGGCCGTCGTGCACCAGAACGCCGCCGACGGGCTCGACCTGAGGGTCAGCGCCGGCGGCAACATCGCCGAGCGGCTGACCGCCGCGGGCTGGCGCGGCTACCACGACATCCGCAACCGGGCGGCCGAACTGCTCGACCGGGTCGAGGTGCCGCTGTCCCGGATGGACGATCCGGTCGGCACGTTCTCCGGCGGCATGCGCCAGCGCGTGCAGATCGCCAAGGCGCTGGCCACCGAGCCGCCGGTGGTGCTGCTCGACGAGCCGACCACGGGGCTCGACGCGTCGGTCGCCGCCGGGGTGCTCGACCTGCTGCGCGGCCTGCTGGCCGAACGCAACATCGCCGCAGTCGTGGTCAGCCACGACTTCTCGGTGATCGAGGCGCTCACCGACCGCACGATCGTCATGCATCTCGGCCGGGTGATCGAGCGCGGGACTGACCGACCAGCTGTTCCACGACCCGCACCAGCCCTACACCCAGCGGCTGGTCGCCGCGGCGAGGAGGTGATCGCGGTGACACCGGTGTTATCCGTTCGCGCGCTGCGCAAGTCGTTCACCCTGCACACCATCGACGGCCGCACCGTGCATTCGCTGCACGGCGTCGACCTCGACGTGCGGGCCGGCGAGCACGTGGCGCTGGCCGGTCCGAGCGGCGCGGGCAAGTCGTCGCTGCTGCGGTGCATCAACCGGACCTACCTGCCGGACTCGGGTTCGGTCGCGTTGCGCACCGCCGACGGTGAGGAGGTCGAGCTGACCGAGCTGTCCGACCGGGCGATGGCCGAGGTGCGCGGCCGCGAGTTCGGTTACGTGTCACAGTTCTTGAACGCGCCACCGCGCACCGGTCCGCTGGAGGTGGTGGCGGCGACGGGCCGCCGCCGCGGGCTGGACCGCGACGGAGGCCCGCGAGGCGGCGGTCGATGCGCTGCGGCGGCTCAACATCGACGAGGCGCTGTGGGACGTCGACTGCTCGGTGCTCTCCGGCGGTGAGCGGCAGCGGGTCAACCTCGCCGCGGGCACGGTGTCGCCCGCCGCGGCTGCTGCTGCTCGACGAGCCGGTGTCCGCGCTGGACCCGGCGAACCGGGAGGCGGCGCTGGAACTGATCGCCACACTGACCGCGCAGGGCGTCGCCGTGCTGGCGGTGTTCCACGACCTCGACGCCATGCGGCGGCTGGCGTCACGGGTGGTGCTGATGGGTGACGGGCGCATCGTCCGCGACGGCGCGCCGAACGAGATCTTCGAAGGAGTGGCATGAGCACGAGCACAGAAGCTGTTCGAACCACGCTTGGCGCATTGGCCATTGGACGCCCCGCCGGCCGATTACGTGCTCGGCCACGTCAGGGCGGTGCTGCCCGGACCGGGTGCTCGACGATGCCCTGGTCGCCGTGCGCGGCGGGCTGCTGGCCGCCGTCGAACCGCACCCGCCGGGCGTGCGGGCCGACGTGGACGGCGCCGGGCTGCTGTGCGTGCCGGGACTGGTGGACAGCCACAGTGACGGGCTGGAGAAGGAACGCCTGCCCCGGCCGGGCGCCGAGCTGCCGCTCGACTTCGCCCTGCTGTCGTTCGAGGGCAAGCTGCTCGCGGCGGCGGTCACGACGGTGTTCCACGGCACCGGATTCGAGACCAGCTTCGGCCGGGGCGTCCCGCGCACCGTCGAGGGCGCCATGGAGGTGTGCCGCGCGATCGACGCGCGGACAGGACGGCCGCGTCGATCACCGCCTGCTGTACCGGCTCGACGTCCGCTCGGCGGACGGGCTCGGCGGCGCTGCGGGAGCGGTTGGCGAACATCGCTGAGCGAGTGCTGGTTTCGCACGAGGACCACACTCCGGGGCAGGGCCAGTACGCCGACCGCCGCTACTACGAGCGCTACATCGCGGGCACCCGCGGGCATGTCCGAAGCAGGAGGCAATCGACACGTCGACGGGCTGATCGTCGAGCGCGACGGCAGGCTCGGGTTCCGCGAGGACGCGATGAGCTGGCTGGGTGAGCAGGCGCACGCCGGCCGGATCCGGCTGCTCGGCCACGACCTGAGCTCGGCGGCCGAGGTCGACGAGCTGGAGCGAGCGCGGCGGATCGGTCGCCGAGTTCCCGACCACCCTGGAGGCGGCCGAGGCCGCCAGCGAGCGGGGCATGCCGGTGGTGATGGGCGCGCCGAACGTGTTGCGCGGCAGCTCGCACAACGGCAACGCGTCGGCGCGGGAACTGGTCGGGCGGGGGCTGGTCACGTCGATCGCATCGGACTATCTGCCGTCTGGACTGCTGGCCGCCGTGTTCACGTTGGCCGGCGACGGGCTGGTCACCCTGCCCGAGGCGATCGGCTTGGTGACGTCGGGTCCGGCGGACGTCGCCGGGCTTGGCCGACCGTGGCCGGCTGGTGGCCGGGGCTGCGCGCCGACCTCGCGCTGATCGCAACGGGCCCGCTGTGGCCCGTCGTGCAGTCGGTTCTGGTGAGCGCCCGATGAGCCACATCGGTTGGCCGGTACCCGAACCCGAGGTGCCCGCCGGGACGCATCCCGCGCTCGCCGACGCCGTGCGTGCCGCCGCGGCCGCGTTCGGCGCCGCCCGCCGTCAGTACGACCGCGCGGCGCTGGCCGAGAAGGTCGCAGATGGGCGCCGACGGCACGCCGACGATGCGGCTGGACATCCTCGTCGACACCGCCGTCGCCGAGGTCGTCGAGAAGCACAGGGTCAACCTCCTCAGCGAGGAGATCGGCGTCATCGACAACGGCTCGGCGGTGACGCTCGTCGTCGATCCGGTGGACGGCACCGCGAATGCCGCTGCGGGCGTGCCACTTTCGGCGTTCGCCGGGGTGGTCGCGGTCGACGGGGTCGCCACCGAGGCGCTCACCTGCTGGTTCGACACCGGCCGGTGCTGGCACGCGGTGGCCGGCCGGCCGACGGCCTACCGCACCACGGGCCGCACGACGCTGGACGGCGCTGCCGTGAGCCTGCTGCGTCCGCACGGCCCGGACGACGACGCGTGGTGGCGGGTCGCGAAACGGGCGGCGCGGGTGCGGATCCTGTCGACCAGCTGCCTGGAGGCGGCGCTCGTCGCGGAGGGCTCGACCGACGCGTTCGCCGACGCCGGCTCCGACACCCACCGGATCATGGATCTGGCGGCCGCGATGGTGATGGTGCCCGCGTCCGGCGGCGCGGTGCTCGACGTGCAGGGCAGACCGCTGGAGATCGACCCCGACCTGACCCGGCGGTGGTCGGGGGTGGTCGCGGCGACCCGGGAACTCGCCGAGGAACTCGTCGACACCCTGCAGGGATCAGACGGACAGAGGAGAAGCCATGACACTCCCGCGCGAAGTCATCGCCGGACTCATCAACGGTCTCGCCGGGCTGCCGTACGGCAGCGAGGTGGTGGACGAGCGCACGCATGCGCTGCAGACGGGGTGGCAGGCCCAACAGGCCGGCGCCGACGACGAGTTGCTGCTGGCCGGCGATGTTGCACGACATCGGGCGGGCCAAGCCGGTGCATCGCGCAGTGGCCGGGGCTGCCGCATGAACGCTCCGGCGCCGAGTTCGCCCGGCGCCACCTCGGTGAGCGGGCCGCGTGGATCATCGCCCAGCACGTCCCCGCGAAGCGGTACCTGGTCGCCGTCGACGCGGCGTACTCACGCGCATCTCAGCCCGGCGTCGGTCGCGTCGCTGGTGCGCCAGGGCGGACCGATGAGCGCCGAGGAGGTCGCCGAGTTCGGTGCGCACCCGAACGCCGAGGAGGCGGTGATGGTGCGGCGGTGGGATGACAACGCCAAGGATCCGAGCGGCCCGGTGCTGCCGCGTCGCCGAGGTCCTCGCCGCCTACGACCGGCTGCAGGCCTGGCGGGACCGATGGGCGGGCGCGATTTCCCAGCTCAGCCCTCGTTCTGTAGCCTGGGCCGGTTGCCGACGCAGGTAACCCTCCTGCCACGGAACGACCGTGGCCGCACAAGACCAAAGGAGGTGATGAGGTTTCTCATGCGTCCATACGAAATCATGGTCATTCTCGACCCCACCCTCGACGAGCGGACGGTGGCCCCGTCGTTGGAGACGTTCCTGAACGTCATCCGCAAGGATGGCGGTTCCGTCGACAAGGTCGACATCTGGGGCCGTCGCCGGCTGGCCTACGAGATCGCCAAGCATGCCGAGGGCATCTACGCCGTCATCGACGTGAAGGCCGAACCCGGCCACGGTGTCCGAACTGGACCGTCAGCTCGGCCTGAACGAGTCCGTGCTGCGGACCAAGGTCATGCGGACCGACAAGCACTAGTCCACAACGGATGTCGTCGCGCGCTTGCTCATCGGCCGAATGCCGGTAGGCCTGTCACGTGCCTTGCGTAGGCTCAACGCGAAACACGCCGATCGATGTGCGCCTGCGCGAAGAGCGCCTGCACCGCCCAGGAGGACCTCGTGGCTGGTGACACCATCATCACCGTCATCGGAAATCTGACCGCCGACCCCGAACTGCGGTTCACGCCGTCGGGTGCTGCCGTCGCGAACTTCACGGTCGCGTCGACGCCGCGGATGTTCGACCGGCAGTCCAACGAATGGAAGGACGGCGAAGCGCTGTTCCTCCGCTGCAACATCTGGCGCGAGGCGGCCGAGAACGTCGCCGAGAGCCTCACCCGCGGTTCGCGGGTGATCGTCACCGGGCGGCTCAAGCAGCGTTCGTTCGAGACCCGCGAGGGCGAGAAGCGCACCGTCGTCGAGCTCGAGGTCGACGAGATCGGTCCGTCGCTGCGTTACGCGACCGCCAAGGTGAACAAGGCCAGTCGCGGTGGCGGCGGCGGCGGCGGGTTCGGCGGCGGCGGTGGCGGCGGTCGCGCGGCGGTTCGCGTCCCTCGGAGCCCAACGCCAGAGGACGACCCGTGGGGCAGTGCGCCTGCGTCCGGCTCGTTCAGCGGCGCCGACGACGAACCGCCCTTCTAGAGCACAAATCATTTCAGCAATTCAAGAAAGAGATAGATCATGGCGAAGACCAACACCAAGAGGCGTCCGGCTCCCGAAAAGCCGGTCAAGACCCGCAAGTGCGTGTTCTGCTCCAAGAAGGGGGCAGACCATCGACTACAAGGACACCGCGCTGCTGCGCACCTACATCAGTGAGCGCGGCAAGATCCGTGCCCGCCGGGTGACGGGTAACTGCGTGCAGCACCAGCGTGACATCGCGATCGCGGTCAAGAACGCCCGCGAGGTGGCGCTGCTGCCGTTCAGCTCGGCGACGCGATAGAGCGAGACGGAAGACAACGGATATGAAACTGATTCTCACCGCCGAGGTGGACCACCTGGGTGTCGCCCGGCGACACCGTCGAGGTGAAGGACGGCTACGGCCGGAACTACCTGCTGCCCGCGCGGCCTGGCCATCACGGCGTCACGTGGCGCCGAGCGGCAGGCCGACGAGATCCGCCGCGCCCGCGAAACAAGACCGTTCGCGACCTCGACCACGCCAAGGAGCTGAAGACCGCCGTCGAGGGGCTCGGGCCGGTCGCGCTGGCCGTGCGGGCCGCCGGGACGGCGGAAAGCTGTTCGGTTCGGTCACCACGGCGGACGTCGTCGCGGCCATCAAGAAGGCCGGCGGCCCGAATCTGGACAAGCGGACCGTTCAGTTGCCAAAGGCGCACATCAAGTCGGTGGGGAACTACCCGATCGCGGTGCGGCTGCACGCCGATGTCGACGCCGTCGGTGTCGCTGAGCGTGGTCGCCGAGTAACTTTCGCAGCGTCGATACGCCCGGGTGAAGGCCTGATCGATCTTCACCCGGGCGTTGCTGTGTCCGCTGGCGAACTTTGCTCCCGATTCGGCGCCCAGCGAAGCAACCAGCTGTTAACCTCTTGGTGCGCGTAGGCGCAACACAACACGCCCGAGATCGCAACCGAGCCCGACACGCCGAGGCCAATTGGCATCCACAACCAAGCTCGTCTTTTGTGGTGCTCTTATCTGCGGGGATGTGCGGAACGGCGCCGTTATGCACAGGTTCTCCCCAACCCCTCAACATGGGTAATCAACGCTATCCACACGCCATCCACGAGTTCATCAACAGGGCTGCTTTGAGGTCCTTTCAGCAACGTCTAGCGTGAGCCGTCGCACGTCAGTTCCGCCGCCACCGACAGGTGGCCGTCGGTGGGCTGATTTATCGTCGCGGGGGCGCTGTCGAATGAATGTTCGACGAGGATGCAGGGGAGGTGGGACGCTAGGTGGCAGTCGTAGATGACCTCGGCCATTCCGACATGGATGCTTCACAGCCCAGAGAGGACTACGGTCGTCAACCCCCGCAGGACATGGCTGCCGAACAGTCGGTGCTCGGGGGCATGATGCTGTCGAAGGACGCCATCGCGGACGTCCTCGAGCGGCTGCGCCCTGGCGACTTCTACCGGCCCGCCCACCAGAGCGTGTACGACGCCATCCTCGACCTGTACGGGCGCGGCGAGCCTGCGGACGCCATCACCGTCTCCGCCGAACTCGACCGCCGGGGCCTGCTGAAGCGGGTCGGCGGCGCACCGTATCTGCACACCCTGATCTCGACGGTGCCGACCGCCGCCAACGCGGGCTACTACGCGGGCATCGTCGCCGAGAAGTCACTGCTGCGGCGCCTCGTGGAGGCCGGCACGCGCGTCGTGCAGTACGGGTACGCCGGCGCCGAGGGTGCCGACGTCGCGCAGGTCGTCGACCGGGCGCAGGCCGAGATCTACGACGTCACCGACCGCCGCACGGCCGAGGACTTCGTTCCGCTCGAGCAGCTGCTGCAGCCGACGATGGACGAGATCGACGCCATCGCGTCGCAGGGTGGCATCGCGCGCGGCGTGCCGACGGGTTTCGTCGAGCTCGACGAGGTGACCAACGGGCTGCATCCCGGGCAGATGATCGTCGTGGCGGCCAGGCCCGGCGTGGGCAAGGCACTCGCGCTGGATACGCCGCTGGCCACCCCCGAGGGCTGGACCACGATGGGCGAGGTCGAGGTCGGAGATCAGCTGATCGGTCCCGATGGGGAGCCGACGCGCGTCGTGGCCGCCACCGAGGTGATGACCGGGCGGCCCTGCTACGAGGTCGAGTTCTCCGATGGCACGGTCATCGTCGCCGACGAGGAGCACCAGTGGCCCACCGATCGCGGGATCCTCACGACCGCCCAGTTGCGTCAGGGGCTGCGACCGGATCACGCCGAGGACTGAAGCGCCGCGTGGGAACGGTGCGACAGCGGTGTTGGCACGTGCGGTGCAAGTCGAGTCGGTCCGGCCGATCGAGAGCGTTCCCGTCCGATGCGTGCAGGTCGACAACGAGAGTCACGTCTACCTGGCCGGTCGCGGCATGGTGCCTACCCACAACTCCACGCTCGGATTGGACTTCCTGCGGTCGTGCTCGATCAAGAACCAGATGCCGAGCATCATCTTCTCGCTGGAGATGAGCAAGTCCGAGATCGTGATGCGCCTGCTGTCGGCCGAGGCGAAGATCAAGCTCGCCGATATGCGGTCGGGCCGGATGAGCGACGACGACTGGACGCGGCTGGCGCGGCGGATGAGTGAGATCAGCGAGGCGCCGCTGTACATCGACGATTCACCGAACCTGACGATGATGGAGATCCGGGCGAAGGCACGGCGTCTGCATCAGAAGGCGGATCTCCGGCTCATCGTCATCGACTACCTGCAGCTGATGACCTCGGGCAAGAAGGTCGAGTCCCGCCAGCAGGAAGTGTCCGAGTTCTCAAGGCAGATCAAGCTTTTGGCCAAGGAGCTCGGGGTTCCGGTCGTGGCGATGAGCCAGCTGAACCGCGGTCCCGAACAGCGCACCGACAAGAAACCGATGCTGTCCGACCTTCGCGAGTCGGGAGCAATCGAGCAGGATCGCGATATGGTGATTTTGCTGCATCGACCGGATGCCTTCGAGCGCGACGACCCCCGCGGCGGCGAGGCCGACCTCATCATCGCCAAACACCGTGCGGGACCGACGAAGACGATCACCGTCGCACACCAACTGCACCTGTCGCGCTTCACGAACATGGCGCACTGAGCGTTAGCTGCTGCGGCTGTCCCGCGACCATGACGTTCCAGTTACGCGGTCAACCCGTGACACAGACTGGCTCGCTGTATACGGTCGCGCTTCGGAGGATCGAGTCAGATTGGCGTCTTACTGCCTGGGCGTGGGCCAAAGGCGCTTGATCGTCGGCTATCGGGCCAACGGAAAGTGGACACGACGGTGAGACAACTCGCGCTGGACATCCCGTGAGACGAGCTGTGTCAGTACAGTTCAGCGCATCGCGTGTGGACAGCAAGTTTGAGAACCTGACGGCGGGTACCGCCGTCCACTCGCCAACATCGGTACTTTGAACCCCCGCCGAACACTGTTCAGCAGTGCTCGGGCGCGATTTCGGGCGCCACAAAATGCTCACCTCAGTCGGCCTGGCCGAGCGCGTGCCCGCCCCGACGAGCCGCCGCGACCATTACCGGCTGCGCGACGGCGCCTGGGCGCTCTTAATTCACCAACCAGAACGCCGTCATCTCCGCCATGCTGGGAGCCGGCGACAGGAGGATCACCGCCACCGGACACGACAGCCTGGCCGGGCGGCGCTTCACCCAGATGCGCGATTTTTACCCCCCTTCTAGGCGAAATCCCCGCGCTGCTAGAACGCTGGCGTCACCAGTCCATGCCCGCGTCGCCAGGCACCTAAACTAAACCAGCAATGGTGCGATCGGTGTCGTCACAGCTGGGCGAGCACAGAGCGGAGTTCGGCCCCCAGGTCCCCACCACCGGACCAGTACATCGGCCCACAACCGTCGGACAGCAGCAGGCGCAGGCGCGCGACACCGCGCGCGCTCACCGGGCGCGGACCGGTCAGGCGCAGCACGACTTGGTCGATCAAACCCACCGCGGCCGCGACGGCTGACCGGTCGACGGGGATTGTTGCCGACACCCGCGTACGGCGCGAGTGGCTCTCGCAGACACTATGGTTCAGCGCTTCGGCGAGCTTGCGTCGCTCGCCCGCCGACGCCAATCGTGACACGTGCGCCGCGAGGACGCTGCCGGGCTCGGGTGGCACGCCGGCCGCGAGGTGCTTGTCGAACCGGGTCGCGAACAGCTGCGCGACCACACGGGTAACAATCGACGCCTCGGCGAAGGTGTCCCTCAGCGAGTCGTCGACATCGTGATGCCCGAAGGTGGCCGTCCCGCGAAACAAGTCGTGCATCGCCAATACTCCTTGACGATCGCCCTCACCTAATTGTGCCCCTGGATTCGATGATTCGGCCAGCAGCCGTCCGCTCACCGGGCCGTGCGCGAGTCCCCACATACCGTGCCCGCCGGGCCCGTTAGAGGCCTCGAAGCCGGGTGCTCAGGCGTCCTGCATCTGAGCCTCTGCATCGTGGTGGGGGTGGCTGTGCTCCGCCGTCGGATTCCCATCGCTGCAGCGCGACGGGGAGGGCAGGGGATCGCCAGCGCGGCGTGTGCCGATTCCGAGTAGTTGGTCGGGTGTGGACGCATCGTTGACGCGGGCCGCAGTTGTCACCAGGGTTGTAGGCGTGCGCGGGTTCGGTGTGTGGGGGTACCACCAGCAGCTCCATCCTCCCAAACCGCGGACCAAATAGAGATACGACGTTCGGCCACTCCTGGTGGGCACTAAAGGCTTACGTGGTCGCCCTGGTGTTCGATGTTCAGCGGTGCTGGGGACCAGTCATCTTCGTGATAAAGCACGCAGTCGATTGCGCCGACCCGCAACGAGAGCGCTGCCAGAAGTGTGGGAAGTTCGCTGGTCAGTTCTGTTGATCGGGGCCACCAGGTGCCTTGTACAAACCCGCACGACCGGTGCGCGGGTTTCAACCGCAGTCGCAGGGTGCTAATGGCCGGCCGGCGCGCTGATGCGTCGGTGATGTTCTCGGTGATTGCTAACATGTGCTGCCTCACTTGTTGCGGGATCGGGTGCCACGACGAATTGTGTTCGGACGCAGGTGTTGTCGAGCGCATGCGTTCGCCTTCACTGCGGTCGAGGTACCCATCGGCCACCTCGTCGGTGAACGGTGTTGGACATATTCCATGGTGGTATGGATTCGAGTAACTGGCTTGCAGCAGTCCGACAACGGCGGAGCCGGTGTTTGTCGCGGTAGAACAGCGCTGGAGCGACGGGCGAGTCATCGCCGTGCTCATGGCTCGCGAGACTTTAGTATCCCGAGAGCCGTGCCGAAGGTGCCGTCCTGGCACGCATATCAGCGATCATCACGGCCGTATGCCACGGCGGCGATGAACCACACGGCGATGATGAGGAACATCACCCCGATCGGGTCGAGGTCAAACATACGGCGACCGCCCCGTTTCGACGCGGGTCCTGCCCGTGCCGGATGTCGGCGCCGGCGCGGAGCTCTTCGCCGGTATCGGTGATTGCGCCGCAATACCCCGGCCCTGACTTGCGTGCGGTGACTATCGATGGCCGAAACACAGGGCAGGTCCCTGCGTCTCGATCACTGCGCCGCGCCGATTTCTTGAGCCCCTGCGTGCCGAAGGCGATCGGCAGTATCGTCTGAGCACCCGACACAAAGTGTTGCTAGTCGAAGACGAAGTAGCGCAGCCACAGATAGAGCGCGGAGAGCGCGATCGACACCACGGTGATGAGCAGACCTTTGCGGGTGAATTCCCAGAAGGAGATGGGATGGTCGGCGCGGCGGGCGATGCCGAGCATGACGACGTTGGCGCTGGCGCCGACTGCGGTCAGGTTGCCACCGAAGTCGGCGCCGAGCGCGAGCGCCCACCACAGCACATCGGGATGCGATAGATCCGAGATGCTCGCGGACAGTTCTGCGACGATCGGTGTCATGGTCGCGGTGAAGGGAATGTTGTCGATGACGCCGGACACGGGCGCGGAGATGCCCAGGATCAGCATCGCCGTGAGCAAGCCGTTGCCGCCGGTGAACTCGGTGGCCGCCCGGGCGAGCTGGTCGATGACTCCGGTTTTCACCAGCGCTCCGACCATGACGAACAAGCCGGCGAAGAACAGCAGCGTCTCCCACTCGACGCTGGCGAGGTAGTCGCGTTGTTCGAGTCGCGATAACAAGATCAAGATGCCGGCGCCGAGCAACGCGACCACGGACGGTTCGATGTGCAGCACCGAGTGCCCGATGAAGGCGGCGAACACTGCGGCCAGCACGGCCCCGCACTTGATGAGCAACCGCGGATCTTGAATGGCTTCGCGTTCGTTCAGCGTCATCACGTCGGCCACCCGTGCGGGATCGACGTCGAAGGAGCCGCGGAAGATGAGTGGAAGCAAGGCAATGAATACGGCGATGACGATCAACACGATCGGAGTCATGTGCAGCAGGAAATCGTTGAACGTCAAGCCGGCGCGGCTGGCGATGATGATGTTCGGGGGGTCGCCGACGAGGGTGGACGCGCCGCCGATGTTGGAGGCGAGCACCTCGGCGATCAGAAACGGGATCGGGTTGATGTCGAGCCGTTCGCACACCAGCAGCGTGACCGGCGCGATGAGCAGGACCGTGGTGACGTTGTCCAGCAGCGCCGAGGCGAACGCGGTGACCAGCACCAGCAGGATCATGATCCGCAGTGGGGATCCGTTGGCGCGCTTGGCGGCCCAGATCGCAATGTATTCGAAGACGCCGGTTTGGCGCAGGACGCCGACGATGATCATCATCCCGAAGAGCAGGAAGATGACGTTCCAGTCGATCCCGGTGTCGTGTGAGAAGAAGACGTCATCGGCGCCCACGATGCCGAGGGCGAGCACGATGGCCCCGCCGCACAGGGCCACCAGCGTCTTGTTGATGCGGTCACTGGCAATCAGGATGTAGGCGATCACGAATACGGTGATCGCAATAGCAGCCATAGGCACTAGTGCCTCAGCGCCGCGTCCAGTAGCCGCGATGCAGTGATGACGCCGTACAACTTTCGGTCCTTCATGACCGCGATCAGGGGGCTGCGGAAACGGGCCATGAGTGCGGCCACCTCGATGATGGTGTCATCGGCGTTGGCCGCCGGCACGTCGATGAGGTGTTCGGGCAGCACGTCGCGGACCTTCTTGTTGCCCAGCTTGTCGGCTGCGCGATCGGCCATCGACTCGTTGATCACACCGGCCAACGACGGATCGTCCTGTACGTAGGTCGGCACGAGGAACCGCACCACTTGGGAGGCGGGCAGCACCGCGTACGGTTTTCCGGAGGTGTCGGTGACCAGGATGCCCGGCAGTCGGTGCTGCGCAAGGATACGGGCGGCCTCCAGCGCATTGGTGTCGACGGTGATCACCGGGAATTCCTCGGCCATGTCCTCAGCGTGCATATCGGCACCGCCCGATCTTGTCGATCATCATCTGGTTCCCTTCTATGTGGTCAGGTCGCGGTGGGCGTATCCGGCAATTCCCACAGCGAGCATGCCGGTGCCGATCAGGAGGAACACGGCGGTGGCGGTCCAGTCTGGCGGTGCGTCGGGCACTGCCGCGAGGTGCGCGAACGGCGACAGGCCCACGATCCACGACGGTGCGCTCGTGCCCTTGGTGACGACGTTGAGCAAGAAGCCGCCCGCCACTGGTATCGCGCCGGCCGCAGCCACGCCGGAGGGCAGCCAGCCGACCGCCAGGCTCGCCGCGCCCACCGCGAGCCATGCGATCGGTGCGGAGTTCAGCGCGCCGGCCAGCGCGGCGTCGAGCGCCAGTGGCGCAGCGGTGATCGCAGCGCCGGCCCAGATGGCGATCCCGGCGATCACATGCAGCAGGGCCAGGCCCGCCGTCGTCACGGCGATCTCGTTGCCGACAAGGCGGATTCGCGAAATATCGGTGGCGAACACGGCGGTCCATCGGCGGGCCCGTTCGTCGGCGACCAGCCGGCCGAGCCGTGTCGCCGCGTAGAGGCCCGTCGGTATCGCCAGCAGGCCGAACAAGGCCGCGGCGAAGCCGTTCGCCGAGGCCAGACCGGCGAATCCGGCGGCGGCGGCCAGTTCAGCGAATCGGGGATTGGTGTTGAAGAACTCGAGGATGGATGCGATCAGCGTGCCGAGGAGGAAAAAGTAGACGGCGATGCCGATCGCCCAGCCGAGCGTGGGCGCGATCGAGCGGCGAACCGCAAACCCGCCGATCGACCTCAAGAGCCTGGTTCGCGGCGCGCGACGCGTCGACATGTTCACCACGCCGCTGCCGGCGTCGCGGTATCGCGCTGCTATGAGCGCGGCCAGCGCGAGCGTGATCGGAAAGCCTGCGAGAACCAGTAACGGGCCGACCCGGTTGGCTGCGAACGGGCCGGCCCGGGCGGTCAGGCCGAACGGGGTCGTCCATGCTGACCAGGCAAACCGCGGCGCAGCGTCGGCAAGCATCCGCACCAGCAAGGCCACGCCGAGCAGGGCAACCGTCAAACCGACGGCGCTGGACCGCGTCGGCATGAGTTGTGCCGCGAGCACGGCGCCAGTGGCGAAAGTGAGGATGACACCAAGACCGCGGCGGCGTAGACGATGGCGCCCGTGATGTCGGTGCCCGCCAGGACCAGAGCGATTCCGACGGCGGCACTGATCACCAGCGCGGCGGCGCTGACCGCGACTAGTGATCGCAGGATGAGGCTGACCTTGCGCAGCGGGCCGGCCAGCAACAGCTCGTAGCGTCCGGCGTCTTCCTCGCCGCGGGTGATGCGGGTCGCGGCAAGCAGGATCCAGACACTGCCGAGTATCAACAGTGGCGTCCCGGTGCGCCACACCGTGAAACCGCCGGCATCGTCCAAGGCGACGGGGGGACCGAAAATGATTCGGATGGCCGGGTTTTCGACAAGTGCCCGAAGGGCAGACCGATCCAGGGCACCTTCGAAGGTCGTCCGGTACTGCACCGCGACCAGGGCTGACATTCCCGCGCAGACCGTGGCCACGACCAGCGCGCCGAGGCGCACCTGCCGAAGGTTCAGTCGCGTGATCGCCCGCCCAGCCGTCATCGACGGTGTCGCGATCGTCGTGGTGACTGCGGCGGTGCTCATCGCACCGTTTCGCCGTAGTAGTCGAGGAAAATCTCCTCCAGCGTCGGTTCCCGCATGGCCAGCGCAGTGACGTCTGCCTGGGCCAGGGCGCGCAGCGCGGACGCGGGTGCGCCGGCCAGATTGAAGCGCACCCGGTTGCTGTCGAGATGATCGATATTCGAGATTCCCGCGACGTCGTCCAGGACGGGTGGGGCTCCGCGGAAACAGACCTCGACGACGGTTCGGCGCATGAGGCGCAGGTCTGCGATGCTGTCGATCTCCACCAATCGTCCGGCCCGAAGAATCGCGACCCGATCGCACAACGCCTCGACTTCGGCGAGCTGATGGGAACTGAGGAAGACGGTCTGGCCGCGCCTTCTCGCCTCGACGACGCACTTGCGAAATTCGTTGTCCATCAGCGGATCCAGGCCACTAGTCGGCTCATCGAGTACCAACAGCGGTGCCCGGGTGGCGAACGCGGCCACCAACGCCACTTTTTGGCGATTGCCCGACGAGTAGGCCTTTCCCGGCCGCTCAAGGTCCAGCTGAAACCGTTCGACGAGTTCGGCGCGGTAGTCGAGGTCGACGTTCGGCCCGACATTGCCGAGCAATTCAAGGATTTCGGCGCCGGTCAACGCCGGCCAGAGCGCGACGTCGGCGGGCAGATAGGCAAGAAGTTTGTGGGCACGCGTGACATCCTTCGCGTCGACGCCGAATATCTGTGCCGTTCCGGCGCTGGGACGTATCAGACCCAGCAAGAGACGAAGCGTGGTGGATTTCCCCGCGCCGTTCGGCCCGAGGAATCCGAACACCTCGCCGGCGGTGACCGTCAAGGTCAGCTCGTCAACGGCGACGACGTCACCGAACCGCTTTGTCAAGCGGTCAGTGCGAACGGCGACCTGGGAGGCGGTGCCTGCATGCACCGCCGGTGAAGCGTGCACCGGAACCCTTTCATGAGTCGGGCTACTGTCTGCCGACCAGACTTCCCGGCGCACCAATGGCAAACGTACTCCCACCCGGCGTCGCGCACTAGCCAATTAATGTGTCCCGACGCAGCCAGCCGGTTGACTAGGCCCTGCGCGATGTCAACCGGTTTTGCCGCGGCGCTGATACAGCAGAGGCATAACGTTCCCCGCGACAGAACCGGCTAGGACGGTCCGCATCCCGGGAGGACTCTCATGGTGGCGCGAGCACCCCAACGGCGTGGGCGCTTCCATCGCTGCTGTCACTTCTGGACCCGTGGGTAACGGCAATATGCGAGCGGAGCATCAACACCACCTTAGTAGCGATCGATCTCGATCAACCGCTCGTCGCTGATCCCGAAGCTCGTCCTCGACGACGAGCTCGACGTTGCTCATCGCCGCGCCGAGATTGCCGGCAGGAGCTGAGCGTCGTCAATCGCATCTTCGAACGGATCATTGAGATCCGGTCTCGAACGCGCATCCATCTCCGCAATGGCGCCAGAATCGGTGCTGGGATAGACGCGTCTTCTTCTTGGTGGCTTGGTGGCGTCGTCGCGGCACTCAGGGGTATGCCGCGCTGTGACCGGGCGATGTGGCGGACTGCAAGTGAAGTCCGACGAGCAGCTCAAGTAGCGAGCAGCATTGCACTACAACAGATTCCGAGTCCCCATTTCTTCAGCGCGATTTCACGATCTTCGTTGTCACAGTGACGAGAAGTGGGTGGTCGGTTGTGATGGGGAGCTGGAAACCCGACGCGTGAATATGCTCAGAGCCAGGCCGATCGTGAAAAAAGTGACAGGAATTCGAGACAGAACCCAGATGACGTCGCGTGAGACGTTCCTCATCACCGCGAGCTCAGAGGATCGCAAGATGACACGGAGCTTGAGCAACTACAAGGTGGTGATGATGTTGATGTACGCGCTGGTGGTGCGGTTGCCGCGGCGCCGCAGCCAACTGGCAATAGCTTCAGGACGACTGTTCGCGGAACGGGTCAGCGCAAGACCGGATCCGTCCCAGGCTGGCAGAACCGTTCCACGTCACCCAATGTCGGACTGGATTCCCAGTCGCCGGGCGTCATGCACAACAAGGCGCCACAGGCGTTGGCGCGCTTTAGTCGTTCCGGAAGTTCGAGGCGCTGGAGCAATCCGCTGAGATATCCCGCCACGAACGCGTCACCAGCGCCGACGGTGTCGACGACATCGACGGTGAATCCGGGACCCTCGACGACCTCATCGCCCCGGTAGACGGCTGCTCCGTCAGCCCCCTTCTTCAGCACGACTTCGCGGCAGCCCCCGCCGAGCAAGCGTGCGGCGGCCTCGCCCGCGTCGCCGTCGGGGTAGAGCAACTGCAGTTCCTCAATGCCGCCGAAGACCAGGTCGGCGTTCTCGGCGATCTTGCGCAGCAGCGGGCCCGCGAGATCAGGTGGTGCCAGTGTCGACCGATAGTTGACGTCGAAGCTCACCTGGACGCCGGTGGACTGCGCGCGCCCGATGGCCGCCAGAATGCAGTCCCTTGCGGTGTCGGACAGCAGCGCGGTGATGCCCGAGACGTGCAGGAGCTCAACCTCTTCGACCCAGTTGGGTGGCAGATCGTCGGGGTGCAAACGCGAACCAGCTGACCCGCCGCGGTAATAGAACACTGCCGTCGAACTCACCGTCGGGCGCTCCTTGAGCATCAGGCCGGTCGAGGCGTGGGGATCCACGACTCCGTGGACTTCTACGCCCTCGGCCCGGATCTCGCGGGTGACCCGCTCACCCAGCGGATCGTCGCCGACGCGGCCCAGCCATTTGGTGTCGATACCCAAGCGGCGCAATCCGATTGCCACGTTGCTCTCCGCGCCGCCGATACCGAGGACCAGGTCCGAAATATGGCGCAGCGAACCGATGTCTCGGCTTCTCATCAACGCCATGGTCTCGCCGACGGTGGCCACCCGGGCGCTCACGTCGTCACCTGACTGCACGTCGCCACGAACGCTGTCGTCCGGTCCCGCAGCGCGTCCAGATCCCCGCCGCGCAGTGCGTCGCCGAGTAGCGGGCCACCGACGCTGACCGCCGCCGCGCCGGCCTGCAGCCACGCCTCGGCGCCCAGAAGGTCGACACCGCCGGACGGCACCGCCGCGATACCGGGGAACGGTCCGCGCAGATCGTTCAGGTAGCCAGGGCCAACCTGGTTGGCGGGGAAGATCTTCACCGCGGCGGCACCTGCTCTCCAGGCAGCGAACAATTCGGTTGGGGTCAACCCACCGGGAACGATCGGCACTGCGGCGCGGTTGGCCGCATCGACGAGCGCGGGATCGGTGATGGGGGTGACCAGATAGTGCGCGCCGGCTTCGACCGCGGCCGCCAACTGCTCGCCGTTGGTCACGGTGCCGACTCCAATATCGGCGTCCTCTCCGAACTGAGCGATCAGTCGGGGCAGTCGGGCAATGGTGCCGGGTGTCGTCAGGGTCAGTTCGACGCTTCGGATCCCGGCGGCGACAAGCACCTCGAGCACACGGTCATAGCCGGCAGCCTCCGGTGCGCGCACCACCACGATGAGCCTGGCTGCGGCAGTACGCCCGGGAATCTGCAGCCGGGTCCCCGTCGGGCTGGTTGTCAGCGTGTCACCAGTCATGGATGGTCCCATCTTGTAGCCGGTTCACCGGCAGGTAAGCGGAGGTGAAATCGAATGCCCCGGCCGCCTTTTCGTCGAGTTCAACGCCGAGGCCGGGTGTCTCCCCGGGATGGAGGAAGCCCCGGTCGAACGTGTATGACGTGCGGAACACCTCGAGCGTGGTGTCGCTGTGCGGCATGTATTCCTGGATCCCGAAGTTGTGGATGGCCAGGTCGAGGTGCAGGGCTGCGGCCATTCCGACCGGTGAGATGTCGGTGGGTCCGTGCATGCCGGACTTGATGCCGTAGATGCCGGCGAAGTCCAGCAGCTTCTTCATGGCGCTGATGCCGCCGGTGTGGGTGACGGCGGATCGCACGTAGTCGATCAACCGTTCGGTGATCAGAGTCTGGTAGTCGTAGACCGAGTTGAACACCTCGCCGATGGCCAGCGGTGTGGTCGAGTGCTGGCGCACCAGCCGCAGCGCCGCCTGATCCTCGCCGGGGGTGCAGTCCTCCAGCCAGAAGAGGTCGTAGGGCTCAACCTCTTTGGCGAATCGGGCCGCCTCGATGGGGGTCATCCGGTGGTGCCCGTCGTGTAGGACCCGCACGCCTGTTCCGAAGTCTTCGCGGATCCGCGAGAAGATCCCCGGCATGTGCGACAGGTAGGCCCGGGTGTCCCAGATCTCTTCGATCGGGGCGGTGGCCGCACTGCCGTCAGCCGCGCGGTGGGCGGGTTCGTAGTCGTAGCGAGTGCCGGGTTTGTTGGTGGCGACACCGTAGATCTGTCCGAGTCCGGGCACGCCGGTCTGTACTCGCACAGCGGTGTAGCCGGCCTCGATGTAGCCGCTGATGGCGTCCTTGAGGGCGGCGTAGTCGGGGCCGGAGGCGTGACCGTACACCCGAATGCGGTCGCGGCTGGCGCCGCCGAGCAACTGGTAGAGCGGCACGCCGGCCTTCTTGGCCTTGATGTCCCACAACGCCATGTCGACGGCGGCGATGGCGGCCATGGTGACCGGGCCGCGCCGCCAGTAGGCGCCTCGGTACAGGTACTGCCAGGTGTCCTCGATGCGGTCTTCGTCGCGGCCGATCAGCGTCGATGCCAGGTGCTCGGACAGGTAGGCGGCAACGGAGAGTTCGCGGCCGTTGAGCGTCGCGTCGCCCCAGCCGACCACCCCGTCGCTGGTGACGATCTTGAGGGTGACGAAGTTGCGTCCCGGGCTGCAGACGTTGACGTCGATCTTGTCGATGGTCATGGATTTCTTTCTCTGTGGCAGTTGGGTTTTCGCGCTGTCACATCGCGGGTTGCGGGTCGGTCAGGTCGCGACCGGTCCAGTCCTTGGCCCAGACGGCGGCGATCAGCGCCGCGAGTGAGTACAGACCGAGCATCACCATGATCGGGATGGGACTTCCGGTTACGGCGGCTACCCACGCGGCGACGACGACCGGGCCGATGCCGGTGGCGATCACGGCGGCGATCTCTCGGACGACGGCGGTGAGGGTGTAGCGGTTGCGGGCGCCGAAGATCTCGGGGATCGAGCAGTTTTCGAGCGAGGCCAGGCTGAGCACCGCGACGTTGTGCAGCACGACGTAGCCGACGAACACCCAGACCAGGTCCTTGGAGTCGATGGCCAGCATCGTGGGCACGATCACCACCAGCGCCGCCGACGTGACGATGATGTACATCCGGCGCCGACCGAACCGGTCGCCGAGCCAGCCGACCAGCGGGATGGTGAGGAATCCGACCAGTGAGGACACGATGACGACGTTGGCACTCAGACTCTTCTGCAGTGCGAGGGTCAAAGTCATGAACGAGATCAGGTAGGTCTGGATCAGACCGGAGTTGCCTGCCTGACCGAACCGCAGGAAGAACGACACCAGGACGGCCTTGACCGGCTTGCGCTGAATCGCCTCCAGCGTGCGTACGTCAGCGCCGTGCTCGGCCTGCTCGACGATCTGGTCACGCGACAGCGCGCGCCCGTCCACGACGTCCTCGCGTTCCTCGAATACCGGACTTTCCTTGAGGTTCAGCCGAACCCAGATTGCGAACAACATGACCGCGGCGCTGGCGATGAAGGGGATGCGCCAACCCCACGCGATGACGTCGCTTTCCACCATGACGCCCAGCAGGATGGCCCAGATCGCCGATGCGAACAGGGTGCCGCAGTTGGTGCCCAGCCCGACCAGGGAGGCGAGGAACCCGCGACGCTCCGGGGGGGCGTACTCGGCCAACATGACTCCGGCACCGCTGATCTCGGCGCCGGCCCCGAATCCTTGCAGCAGCCGCAGGGCTACCAACAGGATGGGCGCAAGCATGCCCACCTGAGCGTAGGTCGGCAAGACGCCGATCAAGGTGGTCGCGGCGCCCATCAGGGCGATGGTGTAGAAGAGCACTTTGCGTCGGCCGATGCGGTCGCCGAGCCGTCCGAAGAAGATGGCGCCGAGCGGTCGGGCGATGTAGCCGACCCCGTACGTGGCCATCGACAGCACCACCGCCATCCCGGGGCTCTCGCCGGAGAAGAACAGCTGGCTGAACACCAGTGCTGCGGCCAGCGAGTACAGCTGGAAGTCCATGAATTCCAGTGCGGTGCCGAGCCATCCGGACACGGCGGCGCGGACCAGGTCGGCCATGCTGCGTTGGGCGGTCGGGCGCATTTACGGCCGCCCGAGATTCGGGGGTGTGGGCTGTGGTCATCATTTTCCTCGTGATGTGTTGTGGTGGCAGGGATTCGGAACGATCAGAGTTGGAGCAGGACTTTGGCCGACGCGGATGCGTCTCGGGCCACGGTGAAGGCGTCCACTGCGTCAGTAGCAGGGATGACGTGGGAGATGACCGCGTCAAGACGATCGGTGGCCGCGAGCATCGCGATGGCGTTGTCGATCTCGGTGGAGAAGCGGAATGCGCCGAGCAGGCTGAGTTCCTTGGCCAGCATCGGCGCAAGGTTGACGCCGATCTCGGCGTTGGGCAGGGTGCCGACCTGCACGACGGTTCCGGCCCGGCGCGCGGCGCGTACGGCCTGGGTGACCGAGACGCCGACGCCGGAACATTCGAACACCACGTCGTAGGACTCGTCGTCGATCGTGTCGCGGCCGACGAGGACGGGTTCGGTGGCCCCTAGCGTGACGGCGCGCGCCAGGGGTTCGGGGCGCAGGTCGCTGATTCCGATCTCGCTGGCGCCGGCGTCGACGGCGGCAGCGACGACGAGCAGACCGATGGGGCCGGCGCCGATCACCAGCACGCGGCGCCCGGACACGTCGCCGGCCAGGCTGACCGCGTGCATGGCCACCGCGAGTGGCTCGGCCAGCGCTGCCCGTTGCAGCGGCAGTCCTTCGGGCAGAGCGCGGACCATGTGGTTCTCGACGATCAGCAGTTCGGCGGCGCCGCCCTGGCGGTGCGGGAAGGTGGCGGCGCTGCCGAGGTAGTCCCCGCCGGGGCACAGGTGCGGGCGGTCCTGCAATCCGGGTGTCGGCGTGCCGTAGCGCGCAGGGTGCACCGTCACCGGGGAACCCGTGGGATACCGCCCGGACGGGTCCAGGTCGACCACGGCCGACAACTCGTGGCCGGGTGTGAAGGGTTCGCGAACGACGTTCTCGCCGTTGGCTCCGTGGAAGTAGTAGTGCAGGTCCGAGCCGCAGATGCCGACGTAGCCGACACGCAGCCGCACCTGGCCGTCGCCCGGTTCCGGGTCGGAGCGGTCCTCCCAGCGGATGTCCTCTTTGCCGTGGATTGCCAATGCTTTCATGACACTTCCCTGTTGTAGTTGACTGCTTGTGCGGCTTCTCGTGCAGCGGCACGGATTCCGCCGTGGACGATCGTGGTCACGAGTTCGGCGACCCGGTCCCGTGAAAGCGGCGTGCGCGACCAGGTCGTCGGGCAGGAATCCGCTGCGCAGCACCGCCAGTGCGTGTTCGCGCACCCCGGACGCACCGAGCGTTGCCTGCAGCGAGCCGGTCCCGGGCAGGTTCGCGGACTTCGGCGGCATACGGGCCGGGGTCGAAGCCCGACGGCGGAGCCACGGTGGCGATCCAGCCCGGCGACCGTCAGCGCCAGCAGATGCGGGATGCGGCCGTCGCGCAGCGCCATCAGGGCCGGCTCCGGGATGCGCTGCAGGAGCTTGACCGAACCGTCGGTGCCGACCTGCGAGGTCCGGTGGCCGAGTGCGGCGTTGGCCCAGCGGTGCGACAGCGAATCGAGGTAGGCGTCGACGTCGAACCCGTGCGGAAGTGCGATCGTCGGCAGGTAATCGGTGGCAATGCACGTCCGCACGGCGTCACGAACGAAGTCCTGCGCCCACGCGTCGGCAATGGTCGCGCGACCATCGAGGATCCCGAGGTAGGCGATCAGGGAATGCGATCCGTTGAGTAGCCGCAGTTTGACGAGTTCGTAGGCCTCGACCTCGTCGCTCATGACGGCCCCGACCCGGTCCCAAGCCGGTCGACCCGCAGCGAAGTCGTCCTCGAGCACCCACATGGTGAAGTCCTCGGCGGGCACCGGGCACCGGTCGTCGACGCCGATCAACTCGCCGACGCCGGCGATGGTCGCAGCGGTGGTGGCCGGCACGATCCGATCCACCATGGAGTTCGGGAACGTGACGTGATTGGCGACGAAGTTCAGGACGTCGTCGGATGCCGCGCTGGCGTGCAGGAACTCGGTGAGTACCGAACGAGTGACGTCCCCGTTGGACTGCAGGTTGTCACAGGACAGCACCGTGATCGGGGCGCCGTGGGTGGCGCGAACTGCCAGTCCCCGGGCGATCAGTCCGATCGTGCTGCGGGGATGAGCAGGGTTCGCGATGTCGGCGCGGACGTCGTCGAGATCGAGGTCCAGGGTGCCGTTGCGGGCGGAGCGGCAGTAGCCGACTTCGCTGACGGTCAGGGTCAGGATGCGGTGCGCCCGTGCGGCAACCGCCGAGATGAATGCTTCTGGTTCGTCCGCCAGCACGCCAAGGCCGCGATGGACGTCGACGACGCCGGCGCGTCGGCCCGTGTCGGAGAATTCGAGGACCGAGTAGCGCCCGTCCTGGGCACTCATGGCCGAGACGACGTCGCGCGAGCGGTTGGCGAATCCGTGGATGCCCCAGTCACCGGGGTCGGCGGCGAGGGCGTGCGCGGTGTAGACGGCCGCATGGGCGCGGTGGAAGTTGCCCAAACCGAGATGGACGATGCCTGCGGCCTCGCCGGACGATGCGCCAAGCAGCGCACCGACCGGAGTGGTCTGGCGTGACAGTCGATGCATCCTTGCGCTCCCGGGTCTTGCAGAGTGTCCATGGCGTTCCGTATTATGAACCGTATGTATCGTAATGTGGACCACTCTGACATGCGGTCGGAGATGTGTCAAGGGTCACTAACTCTCGTATGCCAAGCTCTCGAGGATCAGATGCAAATGAGAGGGCCCAATGGTCGTGGATCAAAACGCTGAGCCCCCCGTCGGCAGCATCGACAAGGCGCTGGCACTACTCGAACTACTCGCCGAGGCCGGGCCCGACGGTATGGCCCTACGCGACGTGGTCGAGACCAGCGGGCTCAACAAGGCCTCAGCACACCGAACATTGCAGGCCCTGCAGCATCGCGGCTTCGCCGAGCAAGACACCAATCAGCGCTACCGATTGGGTTCGCGCCCAGCCCTTTTGGTGGAACGGTTCCTGCGCGAAGAGAACCTGCCGACCTTGTTTCGTCCCACGTTGCTCGCGATCTGCCAAGAAGTCCAGGAGCTGGTACACCTGGGCATCCTCGAAGGGCGCAACGTCCTCTACTTGGACAAGGTCGAGCCCGACCGCACACTCCGCGTGTGGTCCAGGGTGGGCCGTCAAGTCAGCGTGCTGACCACCGCCTTGGGGCGGGCGATGGTCGCCGGCGAAGGCACACCGGACTCCCTGCTATCGGTATACACGACCGACGCCGACGCCACGGTGGCAGAGAGATTTCGCCGGGCAGTCGGCGAGGCACAACTCCACGGATTCGCCACAGAGCGTGAGGAGAACGAGGCCGGGATCTGCTGTGTGGGCGTCGCGCTGCGGCGGTCGACGGGTCGACCTGTCGCGGTGAGCATCACCGGACCGAGCACTCGCATGGGCGCCGGCCGACTCGACAAACTGGGTCGACGACTGCGCGAAGTGCTGCAGGCCTCGGCGCCGCCAGGTTTCACGGTAGCGCCGCCCGTTGAGTCGACTGATGATCTCTACGGATGACCGAACCGAGTCCGTACTAGAAGTGATACGCCTCCGCATGAAGGTCGACCCCGGGTCGTTAGCGATGTAGATCAGTCTTGCCCACCGAGGCATCAACCTGTGGTGTTCGAGCATGTCGACCCCATGCTTCGCGTCAAGCGTTCACGAGCATCGGCGCCACATCGACGGGAGCCTCCCGGCACAGGCGATGCGCTGCGAATGAAAAGTGGACACGAAAGTGAGACAACGCGCGCTGGACATAACGTGAGACGAGTTGCGTCAGTGCAGTGAAGCAGATTGCTGTCGGGTAGAAGCCGTCGTCATGCCGTCGGAAGCAAAGCGTGGCTCATGCAAATCCAGGATGGAAGGGTCCGCGATCGATGGCTCGTCTTCGCCTTTGACCATCCAGATCGGAACGGGGATCTCGCTGCATAGCGTGTACGTCAACACCGGCGAAACCCAGCAGGCCACACCGACACGCCAGCGTTGTGTCTAGGTCCGCCTTCTTGAGGTTCACGCGATCGATTGGACCCCAGCGGATTCCGAGCAGTTCGGTGCTCGTTGCACTACTGCTTCCCTGCGCCTGTGACGGCGAGGATGGTGCGCGCCACTAAGCCGGGGTCGTCGATCATTGGCACGTGGCTGACGCCGGGCAGGGTTTTGATCGATGCTTGCGGAATGCGCTCGGTCTTGCCGTGTGCCTCGACGGGAAGGAGTGTCTCTTTCTCCCCCCATGCGATGGTGATCGGGCATGGCAGCGGGTCCAGCGGTGCGATCTGCCAGTCGGCGGCACAAAGATCGGCGAGGATTGCGCAATCGATGCCCTCGTCGATCATTTCCAGGGCCCGGTCTGCGGAGAGTCGATCTCCGTGCCAGGCGACGTCGCGCAGTATCAGCCGACGCACCGTTGCCGACTTGTACATGAAGGGGAGGATGGAACGAACGCGACGAGCAAGCGCTATGCCTCGTTGAAGTTTATTGAATGCTCGCGGTTGGAAACCGGCTGACCAGAACCCGACCGGAGAAAGCGCGCAGACGGTGGCCGCACGACCACGCCGGGCCAACTCGATGGCCATAAATCCGCCTATGGAGTTGCCCGCAAGATGGGGTCGCGCCAGGTCACGCTCGTCTAGGTAGCGCTGCGCCGCATCAACTACGTCGGTGATCGTCGCCGGACGTCGTTGCGCGGGAGGCCCGCCATGGTGGCCGAGAGCGGTCGGTGTGAACACCTCGTGATGGTCGGAAAGAAGCGGGACCACGTCCTGCCATGCGTTGCCAGACATGGTTATACCGTGCAGCAGCACTAAGGGCGGCTTGTCAGAGGCCATGAGGAAGTTTGGCACCGCCGCCGGAAAGTGAATCGTGTTTCACGCCGATGAAGGCCGAGCCAAGCACACCCAACGCTTGTCTGCGCACGAGGTTTGCCAGTCGCGTTCGACTCTCTTGAGCTCGCCGGGCGGCCCACCTCTGCTAAATCGTTGCCCACGCGGTCCCGTGGACGCTCCGGCGATCGGTTCTTGTCACGTCCGTGAGACGCATAGATGCGCTGCCTCACCGAACACTCGGGAAAGGATCACGATGTGCGACGCAGTACAGATCGTGCGCGCCGCTCGACAGGGCCCGGTCGACAGTGCCCATCGGGCGGTTGATGTCGACGACTGCGTCAGTCACTGCCTTCTGCTGGGCGGCAGTCAGAGATTGATGTATGCCAACGCGGGCACGGACTAGCTATTTGGCCAATTGGACATTTCAGATGAGAATCGCTAGTTCCTTTAACGGTGCGTGGAGGTATTGCTTCTCTTGCACCATCGCGCCCACCGCGTGAATTTTGCCGGCCACGGCGCGCGTTGCCGCGTTCATCGCGCCGATGTTGTGGTGTTTTAGTCAACCTCTAGTGAGTGGCATGGCGCGGGCGCTTCTTCCTCTTCTAGTTCTGACGGGGTCGGGCATTGGCCGGACCTGACGAATTGGTCTGCTTCCACCGCGCGGCGGGCGGCAGCGAGGATGAGCAGCATCGCGATGTCGGCGGTGGCGTCGGTGAGCACCCCGGGGGTGTTGCCGACGATGATCGAGGTCGAGGTGGCCGCGGCGACGTCGATGTTGTCGACGCCGACCGCGTAGTTGCAGATTCCGGTGATCTTGGCTTCGGCCAGCAGTGCGGCGTCGAACGTATCACCCAATTGGGCCACGACCACGTTGAATTCGCCGGACTGCAGGCTCGCTGAAGCTGTTGCGGAGTCAACGGATCGCGTGGGACATACACTCTCCCTGCCGGCGCGGAGCATCATGCCCGTTCTCGGGCATCGGGATGGTGACCAGAAAGGGTGGGGTCATCGGCCATCGCATGTCCGACTTTCTCGGGGTCACCGATGACCCACGGGAACGCCGTGGGCAGCGGAACGCGCACCTTGGGCGGTCTTGGACCGGTTGGGTTCGTCGAGTTCGGCGAGGATCTTCTCGGTGAGCTCCACGACCGCGAGTCGAGTGTTTTCGGGGTGAACCAGTCCGGACGAGTGGCAAACAAGCAGGTCTTCGGTGGAGGTGTTACCGCTGGCGCCGGGAGCGAAGGGGCAACCGCCGAGCCCGCCGAGGGAGCCGTCGACCATGGTGGCGCCGGCGTCGATCGCGGCGAAGGTGTTCGCGACCCCTAGCCCCCAGGTGTCGTGACCGTGGAATACCATGCGCTGCTGCGGTTGTCCGTCCGGCGCGCGGTGAACAGGTCGGGTCACCTGGGTGGGGATGGCCTGGCCGATGGTGTCGCAGAGCACGATGTCGTCGGCACCGTCGGTGCGTGGGTCATCGGCGATCGCGAGGACCCGTCGGGGGTCGGTGATCGCCGTCGAACGGACAGGTGAAGGCCGTGGCGATGCACAGCTGGATGGTTCCGCCGACCTGGTCGGCGATGCGAATCGCGTCAGGCAAGGCGGCGAGGCTGGCTTCGGTGTAGCGGCCGATGTTGGCCTGATTGTGCTTGTCGATGCCGACAGGCAGTACTGGAATTTGCGCGCGCCGGCGGCGGCGGCTTTCTCGATGTGCCGCGGCGTGGCGACCCACACCCAGCAGCTGTCGAGTTCCTCGGGGGTCAGTTCGCTGATCACCTCGAGAGTGTTGGCCATCGGCGGGACGAGATCTCCGCGGGCCATCGATCCGATCTCGAGTTGGCACGCCGAGTGCCAATAGCTCACGGGTGATTTCGACTTTGCGCTCGGTCGACAGTATCTTGCCGGTCAGTTGCAGCCCATCGCGCAGGGTGACGTCGCGCAACACGGCGTTCGGGGAGTAGGGGCGGGGCGGTGGTGGTCATGCGTGTGCTCCGATCTGATCGGCGGTGAGTCCAGCAGATCGGAGAGCACCTGTTCGGTGTGTTCGCCGAGATCGGGGCCGACGCTGCGGATGGGCAGTGAGGTGCCGCCGATCACCGGCACGATGCCGGTGAATCCGACGGACTTGGGTTCGGTATCGCCGGTGTCGACGTCGAAGTGCTGGATCATGTTTCGGGCCGCGTACTGTTCGTCGGTGCAGATGTCGGCGGCGGTGTAGATCGGCCCCGACGGAACCCCGGCCTCGTCGAGCAAGCGAGCGCCTCGTCGCGGGAGTGCTCGCAACGTCCACTCACCGATCGCTGCATCGAGTTCGTCGCGCCGCAGCCATCGTCCCGCGTTGGTATGCAGATCAGGGTCGACGGCCAGGTCGGGACGGCCGATGATCTGCATATAACGGCCGAAGATGGCGTCGCCGTTTCCCGCGATGATGATGCTGGTGCCGTCGTTGCACGGGTAGGCGTTGCTGGGGGCGATGCCCTCCATGCGGCCGCCGACCCGTTCGCGTTTCACCCCGTAGGCCAGGTAGTCGGGTACCAGCGACTCCATGACCGACAGGATCGACTCGTTGAGCGCGACGTCGATGATGCGCTGTCCAGCGACGCGGGGCATCCGTGCTTGGCTTCCCGCTGGAACAGCGCCATCACCGTGCCGAAGGCCGCATAGATGCCGGCGATCGAATCGCCGATCGACACCCCAACTCGCACCGGGGCGCGGTCGGGGTCGCCGACGAGTTCCCGCATGCCGCCGAAGGCTTCGGCGACCGCGGCGAATCCCGGTCGGCTGGACATCGGGCCGGTCTGTCCGAACGCCGAGATCCGGGTGATCACCAGGTCCGGGTTGGCCGCGTTGAGTACTTCCGGCCCCAGCCCCCACTTTTCGAGGGTTCCGGGCCGGAAGTTCTCCAGCAGCACGTCGCAGTGGCGACCAGCTCCAGAACGATGTCGCGTCCACGCTCGGTCTTGAGGTCCAGCACGATGGACTTCTTGTTGCGGTTGATCGTCCGATAGAGCATCGACGTGGTCCCGGCATAGAGGCGCCAGTTGCGGAGTTCGTCGCCGGTTTCCGGGCGTTCGACCTTGATGACTTCGGCTCCGAAGTCGGCCAGCATGCGGCCGGCAGTCGGGGCGGCGATGTAGTTGCCGAGTTCCAGGACGCGGACACCGTCGAGCGGGCGAATATCGTTGTGATTCATGTTCATTTCCCTTGTCGGAGTTCGCATCAGAACAAGTGCGCTCGCGGGAAGGATGAACAGGATCGCCACTACCGAGGCGACCGAGACTCCGACGGTGCAGGTCTTCAACGTCCCCCGGGTGCTCTGGCCCAGCAGTGACTGCAGCAGCCAGAAGGTGTTGCTCGTGACGTGCACGGCGAACAGCGAACCGGCGCCCGCAGCAAGAGCGACAAGACAGGATCGAGGCCCAGGATGGGGGCGACCGGTGCGAGGATGCCGGCCGAGGTGATGGCCGAGATCGTCACCGACCCCACCGCGATGTGCAGCACCGCGGCGACCACCCACACCATCAGCAGCGGAGCGGCGTGTTGGCGGTGAAGTACTCGCCCAGGATGTCGCCCAGGCCGGTCGCCTTGATCGTGGCGGCCAACGAGCCGCCGACGCCGGTGAGGATCAGGATCTGTCCGCTCTCTTTGAATCCGGTGGCGAAGGCTTGTTCATCGTGGCTGCGCCCAAAGGCGTAACGGCCGACCATGCTGGTGCCGATCAGGCCGATCAACAGGGCGACGATCGGCGTGAGAGGAACGTGATGATCGGGGTGTGAATGTCGACGACATCGAGGATGGCTCCGGTGGCGATGAGCAACAGGGCTGCCAGCATCGGAGCGAACAGCACCAAAAGTGAGGTCTGTGCGCGGGTTTCTGCTGGGGCTTTCACGGCGACGCTGCCGCCGCCGGCCGCTGAGGCAGTGGTGCCCGTGGTATCGACGATGGGGTCGGTCGAGGGTGCATTGAAGGACTCTTCTTCACCGAGGAA
>CAWEII010000015.1:0-305420 GCA_963809085.1 uncultured Actinomycetota bacterium
CGGAGGGGCATGAGGCGGACTTTCTGCTAGAGCAGCTTGTGCGATCGATGCAGCCCGGAAGCATCACCCCGGGGATAAACTCGAAATTGACATAAGAACTCGCTTGAACGCCGGGCACGCAAGTTTACGGTCAAGCTTTGTTGTGTGGAGTATTTAAGGCGATGTCACTCGAATATTTAGGGATCAGCCTTTCAAACGTAAAAGAGATTGTCACTGCAATCGGCGGCATACTGACTTTTACGTACACGGTATTCCTTATTGGCCGCAAATTCGGCGGCGGCAAGAAAGTTATCGGGCACCTGGAAGCCATTATCCAGGAGCTGAAGCGGAAGATTACGGAGCTTCAGAAACGCGTCGACAGCATTGACGCCCTGGTGTTGGGTCGCGACGATTTCTGGGTGCGCTCACCAGCAACACCTTTCGACATGGTGGCGCATCGCGGCGAGATAAGCGGTAGCATCCCGATCATATCGGTCGTCAATTTCAAAGGCGGCGTCGGCAAGACCACGATCTGCGCGAACCTCGCCGGATATTTCGCCAAGGCCGGCAAGCGCGTTGTTGATCGACTTCGATTATCAGGGCTCGCTCTCTGATACGGTGCTTGCACATGCGCGAGTTGAACTGCCATTCAGCGCCACCAGTCAGCGGCTGATCGAAGGCCAGGAGCGGCCCGACCAGCTACGGCCCATCGCTGAGAAGCTGACCGTTCTAAGCAGCAATCTATGGATCTATCCGGCCTTCTACGGCTTCAGCCGCTCGGAAATCCAGGTGATGTTCCGCTGGCTAACGGCCAAAGACCCCGAAATCCGTTACAATCTGCATTGTTACCTGCAGTCACGCGCATTTCAGGGCGATGGCGGGTCCACCTTCGATATGGTGCTGATCGACTGTCCACCACGCCTGCTGACAGGCTCGGTGAATGCCCTCGCCGCGAGCACACATGTCCTCGTGCCGACGATACTCGACGGCCAATCGCATGCGGCGACGCTGAACACTCTGCAGGCCATTCAACTGTTCCGTCAAGCTCAACCCCGCGCTAAAGACGCTGGGAGTTGTGCCATCCCTCGTGGCGGAAGCTACCGGGTACAATTCACGCGAACAGGACGCCATCAGCGAATTGGAACGCCAGATTTCAAGCTTCCACGAACCCACTCCCGTTCTGAAGGATCGTCCAGTGGTGCGGAAGGAACTGCTGGCAAAGGCTGGTGGAAGCGAGGTCATCTACTTCAGCTCTAGCGACGCGCAGCCCGTGAACGACATCCGCTTGATGTTCGCAAAACTTGCTAAATACGTTGAACAGCAGGTGAGCTGGAAGCGGCCGGATAAACTGGACGTTTATGAGATCAACGGTGACCATCATGAAGATCGCCGATTTTCGTCGAGCAGTTGAACAAGCGGTGCGAGAGGGTTCGCTTGGCGAGGATGCCGATGCTGCATCGCTCCAGGCATTCTCCCAGCTTCTCGCGGACTATCCGGACCTCACAGTCGACGAATTCTGCCGTAAGGCGCGGAACGGCCTGCAGAAAAAGACCAAGCCGAGCAAAGCGGCGTCACCCACGCCGGCAGGAACGGCCATCAACGAGCCGGCAATAAGTCGTTACACTGGCGAGCTTGAGCAGACCAAGGCCGACAGCCGCCGGTTCGAGACGGTCGTCGCGCGCATGAAGAAGGACAAGGACGTGCGCACTGCCGAGGCTCGGGAAATCGCCAAGCGCTTCATGGGCAGCTCACATGCCTACAAGACCAAGCCCGAGGCCGCGAAGGCTATACTGCAACGGCAGATCACTGATGTCAGAGCGGCAGGCAAGGCTAAGCATATCGTGGATATCTTCTAGTCCCCGGACCGCGCAGCCTAGGGGGCCCGCGCTAACCAGCGCGCCGCGGCTGCCGGCCATCCATCGGCGCTTGCCGCGCGGGGCGTCGCTGCGGGCGCCTCGCCATCTCCTCCAGTTCCTCCCAACCCCCCTCGGGTTCCTCCCCCCACTCGGCGCCCTCCACCCACTCCACCCCAGCCTCCTCATCGCTCTCGGCCTGCGCCTCTTTCATCGCCCACCACAAATAGGCGGCGGAGGCCACCGCGATCAGGTTGACCCCGATATAGATCCCCCTGGGATCGCGGGCCAGTTGGGAAAAGACGGTGCCGAGGCCCCAGGACCAGCGAAAGGTCACGCTATATTCGTCGAACCGGCTCAGGAAGAAGACGAAGAAGCTGATCACATCGTGGGTCAGGAAGGTGAACGTGCTCGCGACCTTGATGCCCAGCGCCATCAGTAAGTGATGCGCGATCGACAGGAGAAATCCCCAGCGCAGCCTGAAGGCGGCGAGGATCGCTCCGACGAGGCCCAACGCGTGTATGAGCAGGAACAGGCCGAGGAAGAACCCGTTCTGCAGCGACAGCGCGCTGAACAGGATCTTCGGATCGACGCGATAGAAGGCGATCAGTCCGCCGAGGAACTGAACGAGAATAACGGCATATAAGGCATAGTAGACAACGCGGCCCATCTGTTCCCCCGGCGTGCAGCATCGGCAAGCGGGCGAGATTAGGGCGCGATTTTGTCCTGAAAGCGGCTAGTCTGCGCCAAAGCCGGCGAATCCGGATTACGGTTAATGGCGTGTCTGCCGCCGCCGGTCCTCACGGTTCATCCGCCCGCGTCCTACGCGAATATTTCATCGCGTCTCAGCCTGTTCAGGTACACCGCGCAGATCAGCGCGAAAATATTCACCCCGAAATAGCTCACCCCCGCGATCGGCTGCATCACCTGCAGCAGATTGCCGGTGCCGACATTGAACAGGACGTTGAGGCTGGGGCCGCCCGCGGTCCACCAGACCACTACCGCAACGCTGATCGCGTCGCCCAGCACCCAGAAGAACACGCCGGCTATGATGAAAACCGGAGTGAGCAGAAGCTGGTGTATGAGCGACAGCCAAATCCCGGCGCTCCGGCTCAGCCAGATCAGGATCGAGCCGATCAGACCCAGCAGATAGATCAGTATGGAGACGCCGACGACAGCCTTCTGCAGCGGACCGAGCGTGCTGAACGGGGTTTGCTTCAGCGACGCGTCAAAAAAAGAAAAGACGACCAGGGCGCCGAAAAGCTGCGAGAGCGCAATGACCGTCAGAAAGATCCGGCGCAAACGAGCCTCCCCGCGACAGGAATTCACCCATCGGTTATCGTAGCGGGGCGAAGGATCGGCGGCAAATTGCAACGCGGTCCCGATACGTTCGCGAGGCCGAAACAGTTTTGCGGACGGTTGGGGTCATGGACGGAGTTCATGGTCCAAAGGTCGTTGCGGCACGCGGATAATGCGGGAGCCGCAAGCACCTTTCTCGCTACCAAGACGCTTGCCGCCATAGGGTCGGCTTCACATGCCAGGACCCCAAACTGTACCCATGCCGCCATTCCAGAATGCCCAGGTGGCGCTCTGCTGGTTCCAATTGATGTCCAAATCGAATCCCGGAAGTTGGTAATGTCCAGGATCGCGGCCACCGGAAACGAGGCTGAGGTCGTCAGCTCGCAATTCGCGATAGTCCGCGCTTTCGACTTCGGTCAGAAGCTTCTGTTCCATAATGTTCATCCTCATTCGATCTGATTAAGCGGCGGCCCACAAGGCGCGTCAGCTATCTCGGTGATCGTCCGGCTTGTTGAACGGGCCGCCCCCAATACTGCTTCCGGGGAGGCGCCGCCGCTGTAACGAAGGGAACAGGATCGGGATTATTTCTGTCGGGCACCATCATGCTCTGGAGCATTTTCCAGCAAAGTGGACACCGGTTTGCGTCGCGAAAATGCGACCAAACAAGGAGATAGAGCCCCATTCCGATCCAATCGGAACGGAAAAGGCTCTAAACTCCCACCCGCGGCTCCGCCCTGCTCGTTCAGCATCAGCTCGGTCAGCGCCCAGACCAGCGCGTCGAGCCTGTCCGGGCTCGCGCCGTTCGACAGCCCGCCTGGTCCGAAATCGCACATCTGATCCTCCAGCTCCGGCCACATGCCGACATGCGCCACAAGCCCGCGCTCATAGAGCGCCGCGACCGGCTCGGCGCGCAGGAACTTGCCGCGCGTCGCGCGCACCATCCGCACCGGCACGCCGGGCGAGACCTGCCGCAGCATCTGCGCCACCAGCTCGCCGCCCTGATTGACCTCGGCGACGATGCAATCCGCGTCGCAGGCTTTCATAGAGGCGGACGGCGGCGCGCGCCCATTCGAGGGGGCTGCGCCCTTGCTCGTCGGCGTCGGCCAGCACGAAGGCGCGGCCATCCTCGGCGCGCGCCGGCGGCGACGATGCCGCAAGCGTCGGCCCGCGCGCCGGTGGTCACCGGCGGATCGACCGCGACGACGATACGCGGCGAGCGGCGGCGCCTTGCCGAGGCGCGCAGCGTCGAGCGCGCCCGCGTTGCCAGAGCGCGTCGGCGCGATCCTCGATCAGCTCGCCGTCCAGCTCCTGCCGGCCGAGCCGCGTGCCGCCGATAGCGGCCGACCACCGCGCTGAGGAAGGACGGCGCGAGGTTGGCGGCGTTTGCGTCGGTCCGCGCCCGGCTGATCGCGGTCGCGGGATCGGCGATGAGGCGCTTCAGCAGCGGGATCGGACGCGGCGTGGTCGTCACCACCTGGCGCGGACGGTCGCCGAGGCGCAGGCAGAATTGCAGCATGTCCCAGGCGTCCTCGGCGTAGCGCCATTTCGCCAGCTCGTCGGCCCAGGCGGCGCCGAATTGCGGGCCGCGCAGGGATTCCGGATCGTCCGCCGAGAAGAGCTGCGCCACCGCGCCGTTCGGCCAGGTGAGTTCGCGGCGCGAGGCGTTGTAGGCCGGGCCGCTCGGCCGGGCGGTGGATGGCGAGCAGGCCGGAGGGGCCGTCCACCATCACCGCGCGCGCGTCGCCCAGCGTCTCGCCGATCAGGGCGATGCGCTCGACCGGGCTGTCGGCGAAAGGCGGCTGGCCGAGCGCCAGGCCGCGCACCCATTCGGCGCCGGCGCGGGTCTTGCCCGACGCCGCGTCCGCCGAGAATGAGCCATGTCGTCCACGGGCCGAGCCCTTGCGCAAGGGGTGGCGGGAGCTGATCGTCGCGCGCCCAGAGCTGCCAGTCATGATCGAGGAATACGGCCTCGTCGGCGCTCAGCGTGCTGACAAATCGCTCAACCGCCGATGCCGTCGCGCAAGCGCTCAAGGCGCCGCGCAAGATCGTTGCGGTAGCGGTCCGCATCATGAATGTCCTTTCCGGCTGTCCGGTTCGCCGCGGCGGCGCCCTTGCCGGACGTGGCCTTCGCGCTGAAGCCTTTCAGCTTGTCGAACAGGCGGACCAAAGTGTTCAGCGTGCGGGCATCCCGCTCGCTGTCGGCGGCGGTTGCGGGCGCGGAGTCTGCGGCGGCCTGTGTCATGCGGGTCTCGAATTGTGCCATTTTGCGATCCAGGGCGGTCATCATGCGCCGCAGCAGGGCCGCCTCGCCCTTAGGACGGCGCGACGAAGGCGGGCGGCGGCGGGCGGAAGCGGGGCGGCGCATGATCCAATGATCACGCTTGGCGTGATTATATAGGTCTGAGAGGCTGACGCCGTGCAGGGCTGAGAGTGCCTCCACGGTGAGGACTTTCGCGGCATAGGCATGCGCGATGGCGTCCCAGTCCGGCGACGGGGCGGAATTGGCGGAGCTGTCGGGCGGCAAGGGCGTCTCGGGAAGCTGAGCGGATGCGGGGATGAGGGCGTCGATCCAAACGGAGGCGAGGCCGGCGTTTGGTGAAATTGATGTGCTAGTGAGGCGAGTGCGCAAACACACGAATTGGGTGGATGTGCTGGTCCATGGGCTTAGGTGCAGAGGCGCCGCGTCGAATTCCAGCGTCGACCTTGCACGCAGCGATTTTGTGATGTCCTTCGCGGAGCAGCGGCATGCTTCCGCGAAGGATTTCGCTGACCCGAAGCGGCAGCTTCGGAGACGCCTAGCGCCTCACCCACTTTTCGGATCATGCCCAAACCATACACGAGAAGCGTTGCGCTGTGAATTCGTGAATTTACCTATATGGTGATTTTTACCCTCACACATCCCTGGTCCAGGAGAGTGACAAGGCGGTGCGCGTCTTCGTCGCCGTCACCCGATCGGCAAAGATCTTCTCGAATTCGGAGGCATATGAGGTGACCTGATAACCGTTCTTGGTCTCCCGCCCCAACCGTTCGAAATGGCGCTTAAGCTCATGATTTGTAACCTTGACGGTGCCGTCATGCCAGTGCCGTTCGACCTTGGAGACCACGTAGAACTGCCGCAGCTTGGCGAGCGACGCAGATGGGTCGTCCGCATAGGGCTCATATTCGGTGAGGAGCTGCTGCACGATTTTCAGGGACAGCAGTTCGCCGCTCGGCTGCACCGTGATCGAACCGAAGGCCACGCTAAGATAATTCTCCAGACGAATACGCGTGAAAAGCGGACTCAAATTTGGGATATCCGTCAGCGGTTCGATGTAAATCGCAGCACCGTTCGGGCCAGCGATGGTAAACGCGGTTTCCGAACCCTCCGCGTTAAGCCCCTGCTCGGTCAATTGCTCGTATCCGCACAAGATAGATTTTGTCGTCAGCAATTTTATATCCTGTGCGCCTGCCATCGCGGGTGATGATGATCTTGGCGATCGGCGACGTGACATTGATGATCTCGCGCGCCAGTTCGTCATCGTCGAAATCGTCGTCCAACACCTCCACGAACCGCTTCCACCGCAGGTCGGCATACACATCGGAAACGGACTTGCCGAACTGCAGCAGAGTACTGAGGATGGGCTCCACTTCAGCCTTGGGCACGTCGGTGAAGAGCCCGATCACCACGCCTTGCAGGCCGCGCGAAAACATCGGCAGAACCACTTTTTTCGCGAGAACGGCATCCGGCGTCGGGATCGCGGCGACGGGCGTTACGTACCACCCGATCCTCCAGGGCCTTGACCAACTCCATAATATGATCGGGGCTGAGCCCGGCCCAAGGTCCGCCGCATATCAGATCGAGGGCCTCGATCCAGGCAAGCCAGGGTTGTTGCGAATAGAACTCGATCGTGCCCTCGGTCGTGATCCGTCTGAACGACTGGACGTCGAGGTGCCTGGTCGGCTGCAGGGGAAACGGGCAGGTTTCGTACAGCCGGTCGGCCCATGATCGCCCGACCGCCAAAGCCGATTTCGGCGAGGTGATCGAGGTTGTCCACATTATTCAGGATCGTCCTTACGTCGGGCGATGAAAAGAAGGCGCTGAAAACCGCCGTTATACGCCCGGGACATCGCGATGCCGTGACGAAGCAGCACCTCGGTCAGGCGCTTCGCATCGCTGGGCGTAATCAGTCCCGCTGGCTTCGGCCGCGTCAAAAAACCGGGCTGACTTCGGCGGGCATCTGAGGCTCGTCTGCCAGGGCTCAAAAGCAAGATAGAAGGCGAGGGCCCTGCATCCACTTTCCGTGGAACTTCGCCGCGCCCCCGGAATAACACGCACACGGTGCTGGACGGCTAATGTTTTCGTTAATTGAATCCGGCAGATGGTATTTATATGTTCAAGTTGAATAAGTGGTTCGTACACAATTATTACTGCTTGAATTGAGGTAAACTAAAGCAGCAATTATACCTATTATGAAGGCGGCGACAAGCGTTCGTTATGCTGCTGCAATTTATAGCAGCTGCAGCCGCATATCAAGGGATGTTGATCATTAAATTAATTAACGGACAGCGTTTTGAAGATAGGCAGGTTCGATGAGGATAACGTACTCATCCTCGCCAACTTTGTGCTTGATCTGCTCAAGAAGCTCTCCAGAGATCTTCTTCCCGATGATGAGAATATTCCCATCGCTCAGGCTGAATACACTTGGGCAAGTTGCCGCTACGCATCGCAAGGGCACTGGGGTTAGTTCTTCTTCGATTTTAACCCCTTCCATCAAACCCTCCATCCGAAGCAGCTTGACATTCCACCAGCTTTGGCAGCGAATTGTATTTGCAAGTTTTTTTTCAGACGATCTAATAATTCTTCTGAATTGATCATTTTCGATGCCCTAGTCATCACTCGATTGTGGTTTTAATTGGATTTGCGAGGGTCTCATCTTAAAAAATAGAGAATCCTCACAAACACGCACCGTCGACGAGTACAGCTTTCAAGCTGTCACGCCTACAGCACGTGAAGTGCTAATAGAATCCTTGCCGCTCTGAGGTGCGGAAACTCACGCACTCGGAACCTCGACTAGGCTAGCCATAGCAACAAAAGGCTGCAACACGCTATTGAAAACCTCTAAAGTTCAAATCATTTCTCAATCAATTTTTTGAAGGCCCTTGAAACATTTTGTAACATTCCAAACATTCCGAAACATCCTGAACATTTGGAATGTTTGTGCTCTTGACAGCACAAATTGTATACCATCCGTGCAGCATCGCGCTTACACTTTAATTGCTGCCCCATGAAGGCGGCGAGGGCAAAGCAGGGTTCAATGGATTTAAGAGGAGACTCCAGGTAAAGACCAACAAGAATTGCCGTTTTCCTTGCGCTCGCTTTGGTGTGATGTTGGAGGATACCATGTTTAACGGTAATTTATACGGCCTGATCATAACGATGTTGACATTTGTCATCGCGGTGGTGCTTACGATGCAGCAGGTGGAACAATCGGGTGTGCATCTGGAGCTCATCATCCGGCCGGTCGCGAAATTGAATCGCATCCCGGAGCGTCACGTGGATCAAGGTGCGCCGTCGCAGCTGGCACCTGAGACCGGATTTGACGAACGCTCATCGCAGCATTTCGCTGCCAAGCCGCGTCCTCCCCGGACGCAATAGACCCGCCGTCGCTGGCAGTCACGATCGTGACGCCAGTGCCGGCGGTGACTGGGACGCATAAAACGTTCCGCTCATTGCCTACCGCACCTGCCGCAAACCCCTCCGTCGCAAGGGCCGATCGCGAGCACCCCACTTCAGCAGAAACCGCTCATACCGCCCGTTCTTCGCCTTCGTCTCGCTCACGGCGAATTCGCGCACCGAAATCCCGGCGTCATGCACGCTGTCGGCGTCGCCGGAGACGAGCGGATGCCACCAGGCCAGGTCGTCGCCATTGGCGATCAGCCGGTAGGCGCAGGTCGATGGCAGCCAGGCGAGGCTGGCTGCGCGTCTCAGGGGTGAGCTGCACGCAATCGGGAACTTGGGCGTGGCGGTTTTCGTAGTCGCCGCAGCGGCATGAGCCGATGTCCAGCAGCTTGCAGGCCAGCCGCGTATAGACGATCTCTTCCGTGTCCTCGTCTTCCAGCTTGAGCAGGCAGCAGCGCCCGCAGCCGTCGCAGAGCGATTCCCACTCATCGCCCGTCATTTCGTCGAGGCGCTTGGTTTTCCAGAATGGCAGGCCGTCCTGCATGAGGGGCGATCTCTCTCCGGTCGCAGCCGAAGGGCAAGGATGCCTTCCGGCGTTAGCTATCCTTATCTGGCGACGGCGGAAAGTAAAAGCAAAGGCGGGCAGTGACGAAGCAGCGCAGGGCGGAATGGCGAGAGTTTCTTTCCGTTCCGGATTGAATTGAAACGGGGCTCTATCTCTTTGTCTGGTCGCATTTTCGAGGGCGAAAATGCTCTGGCGGTCAGGCAGGCAAAGCGGGACGAGGGCGCGCGCCCCCGTCCGTCATCGATCTCAGTCGCCGCATTCGGCGTCTTGCTTTTCACAGGCCCAGCCTTCGCCGTCGGCGCAGCGGCGGGCGAAGCGGCGGCAGCGGCGGTCCTGCTCGGCGGCGGCTTCATTCGCGGCCTCGGCTTCGATGGCGCTGCCGATCACCTGCCCGATGATGCCGACCGCGACGCCGGCCGCATTGTCGTCATCATCATACGCGCTGGCCGAACCGGCGAACCCGAACGAACCTGCCGCGAGCACGATCGCCAATGCCTTCAAAGTCATGGAAACTTTCATGTTCACCCTCAATACCCAATCTGATCGCGGGTCCTCGGCCCTGCCACCACGGCGCGGGACGCATGATCCGCATGATGCAACCAATAGCGAGTTCCCGTGAATGCGGCGTGAACATGCAGGGTCAACAAAACCGCACATGTTAACGCCCGATCCGGGGTTTTCCGTAAGCTAGAGTCTCACCCAGGCTATGACGCCCGGCGGTGCATAAGGTTCAACGCCATCGGATTTTCGCCCGGTTTCCCACCCGCGTCGCGGTAGACAGGCAGTGTAACTGATGTGATAGCTTTGCCTTGGCTTGGCCGCCGCATGTTGATCTAATGCGGCGATGCCGAGACTGCGCGGGGGGCGGGTCCGACGATGGCGACGAGATTTCTGATCATTTTGCTCGCCGGTCTCTCCGCCGGCATGGCGGCTCGCGCGCGGCGAGGCGCAAGACGTTCCGCCGCTGCCACCCAAACTGTTCGAATCCGCGGAGGCGAAGCGGGCGGCCGGGGAGTATCACGTCAAATACCTCGCCTATCGCAAGCAGCGCGACGCCTATGAGAAGAAGGCTTCGGCCTATTGGGACCTGGTGGAGGGCAAGCGCGCCGAGCGCCGCAAGAAGCGCGCGAACGGCCAGTCTGTCGAACTCGCCGATTATGTGCTCGACCAGCCCCCCGTCTATAGCGGACCGCCCGCGCCGACGCCGCCGCCCTCGCGGGTCAAGCGCCCCGCCAAGACGAAGCAGGCGAAACCTGAGCCCTTGCCGGTCGTCGCCGACTTTCTCCGGCACGCGCAAGACGCGCTTCCAGTTCAAGCCGAAAACACCCGCGACGGAGATGGACTATAAGCGGGCCTATGCGCGGGCCGCGCTCGCGGCGGGCATCAGCAAGGAGCAGGCGGTCCGGATTTACGGCTTCGAAGCGGGCGGCAACGGCACATATGACGTGCAGGCGGGGCTGGAGTTGAAAAAGCCCGGCGCCAAGCCGATCAGCACCGCGCTCGGCTACAATCAGCTGCTGATCGCCAACTCCATCGGCATCCTGTCCGAGCACGGCTCAGCCATGGCCGCCAAGCTCGAAGAGCAGGCGAAGGCCGCCAAGCCCGACCGCCGCAAGGAGCTGGCCCGCAAGGCCGCAACGCTGAGCCGCATGGCGAAATTCGCCCGCAGCCTGCCCTATCGCTGGAGCGCGCATGTGCAAGCCGCCGAGACGCCGAAGGGGCGGGCGCTGCACGCCCTGAACCTCGACATCGATGTCGGCCCGATGCTGCAGACGCAGAAGCTCCTCGATTCGGTGAAGTTCCTGCGCATGAAGGGGCATGAGCGCCCGCCGAGCGCGGCGGAGCTGGAGATGATGAATTTGATGGGCGACGGCAACGGCTTCGATGTCGTCACCATGCCCGTGGCGATCCGCGACAAGGTGCCGACGTCGAATTTCTTCCAGCGCGGCGGCTATGAGCGCAACCCGGTCGCGAGCCGCAACAATGTCGTATCCGCGCTGATGACCGCAATGGAGAAGCGGATGGAGCAGCAGGCCACGCTCGACGGCGCCAAGCAGATGGACGCGGCGTTCCAGGAAGCGCTGCGGAGCACGGAATAGCGGTCATCAAGCTGCGTCAACTGAACTTCGCCTCGTGTCTCAAAACACTCGCGGGCTGGAAATCCTTCTACGCGTGGGTTTCTGCGAGCTTCGGCACCAATCCGGGGCAGGAGGTCGCCAACGTCAAGTTGTTGAGCAAATTCAAATGACAGGACGCTCAACCTCCGGTCGAAGATGCTTGACAAAATTCCTGCGTCCACGACACTCAATGAAAACAAAATGAGAACCGGGAGGAACCATGTTGCGCAATCAACGATCGCTGCTTGCCTTTATTTTGTGTGCGGGGCTGTCTCTGCCTGCTGTCGCCCAAACTCCAGGCGCACCCGCCGGCAAGGCGCCTCCCAAGCTTGTTTTGTTCATGGTGATCGACGGCTTCCCGCAGGAGCAGCTGGTCAAATATTACGACCAGTATGGCGAAGGCGGCTTCAAGCGGTTTCTCGACAAGGGTGGCTGGTACGGCAACAACCACTACAGCCACGCGACGACCTATACCGGCGTCGGCCATGCCACGCTGCTGTCCTGCGCGCACCCCTATAAGCACGGCGTGGTCGGCAATGACTGGATCGACAAGAAGACCGGCAAGCGGCTTTATTCCACCGAGGATGCGAGATTCAAATATCTCGACGAAGAGACGCCCGATCATGCCGGCACATCTCCCTTCAACATGAAGGTGACGACCGTCGGCGACGAGCTGATTTACGCCAATTCGAAATCGAAGGTGGTCACCATTGCCGGAAAGGACCGATCCGCCATCGGATTGGCCGGGCAATCGGGCACCGCCTACATGCACAGCACGACGACAGGGCGCTTCATCACCTCGGAATACTACATGAAGGACTATCCGGGATGGTGGAAGACGTTCTACAGCGCGAAGCCGCAGGACAAATATTTCAAGGAGACCTGGTCGCCGCTGCTGCCGGAGGACGCTTATGCGCGGTCCGACGCTGGACGACCGGCCCTGGTCAACGAAATATAAGGAGCTCGGGTACGCATTTTCCGCATCCGATCGTCGGCGGCGCCAAGGAGCCGAGCAAAGCCTATTACGACGCGATGATGTGGACGCCCTATGGCGACCTGCTGACGCTGGACTTCGTCAAAGCGGCGATCGAGGGCGAAAATCTCGGCAGCAACCCGGCCGGCGTTCCCGACCTTCTCGCTATCAGCTGGACCAGCCATGACTACGTGAACCATCTGTTCGGCCCGGAAAGCCGCCAGTCGCAAGACCAGACCGTCCGCCTCGATCGGATCTTTGCGGATCTGTTCGACTATCTCGACAAGCGCGTCGGCCTGCAGAATGTGCTGATCACCCTGTCCGCCGACCACGGCTTCATGAACATCCCCGAATATAGCGCCAGCCGCAATCTCGACGCCGGCCGCATCGACCCGGACAAGATGATCGAGGCGACCAATGCCGCACTGTCCGCCAAGTTCGGCGACGGCAAATACATCACCGCGTGGTGGAACCCGAACCTTTACGTCGACTACAAGCTGATCGAGGATCGCAAGCTCAACAAGGTCGAGGTCGAGAACGCTGCGCAGGAGTTCCTGCGCGACTATCCAGGTGTGGAAGTGGTGTTCACCCGCACGCAGCTGGAACAGGGCATGATGCCCAACACCAAACTTGCGAAGCAGGTGATCCTGGCCTGGCACCAGAAGATCAGCGGCGACATCGTCATCATGAACAAGCCGAACTGGTACCTGTTCGCAAAGCCCACCGCCTACGCCTCCACCCATGGCTCGCCATGGGCCTATGACACCAACGTCCCGCTGGCCATGTACGGGCCGAATTGGATCAAACCCGGCAAATACGGCGACAGCGAAGTCGTGGATCTGGCGCGCACCATCGCCTTCATCCTCAATGTGCGGCCGCCAAACGGTTGCGAGGGGCAGGTATTGTCGGAGGCGCTGAACTGAGAATACGCGCAGGCCGCGCTACCTCACCCTTTGAGGGCGCGGCCCGCCTGAGCTGATATAGCCGCTCATCACTGTGGAGCGGACCGCATCCGACGTCAGACTGCCAATGCCCTATCCCAGGAATGCGGCGACATCCACAAGATAGGTGCACGCCACGGTTGCACCTGGCCGCCCCTCCTCCTATCGTCCCGCGTACATTAGAGCGGGATCGCTTTAGGTGGAAACAACGCCGGCTCGTGGCCCGCTCCAGATTCTTTAGCTGGTCGCGTGATCGGACGGAAAACCGGATTCCACTTTTCCTGATCACGCTCTAGAGCGGTTCCCGCTTCATTCGAATCGGAAGCCGCTCTCGATTCTTTGCTTGATCGCGCTTCTTATCCGAAAACCGCGTAACAGCCCCGCTTTCGCGAGGCCATGCTTTTCGGGAAGCGCTCTAACCAATACCAGGGCGAGCCATGCATGCGCTTGTGTCGACCTCCCGTTTCTTGTTGCTTGTCGACCTCGAAAGCGGAGCGGTGGAGGCCGTCGAGTGCCACCGGCCAGAATATTACGGCATCTCATGGTTTCCGGGCAGCTCCGAACCTCGTGCTGTCCCATTCCGCCCTGAACAACGCCTCGCTTGTGGATCTTGCAGCCTATGCCGCCTCTGAGGTGGGGTTCATCTCTCGGGGCGAAAGGCAATCACCGGCATTCCTTTCGCAGCCGCATCAACTCGTATGCGCATCGGACGGGCGAATCGTCGTCGCGAACACCGGGCGAAACTGCATTCACGCCATTGACCTTGAACGCCCCGGACATTTTCAGGAAGCCGTCATTTCAAACATGCGGTGGGACCGGCTGAAATCGCGAGGGGGCCCTTGGCGATCACATCAACTCGGTGTTTGAGCATCGCGGCCGGCTTTACGCCCTCGCGCACGGATATAAGAACGGCTCAAAACTCGCCGTCTTCCACATATCCCGGCCTTGAGCTTGTCTCGCTCAATCGCATTCCGAATGTCACGGGCGCACACAATGTGTGTGTGCTCGACGATGATTTGGTGATTGGCTGTCACTCGGAAATCGGCGCACTGGCAAACCTCAAGACCGGCGAGACTTTGTGGGACTCGGGAAGCCCCGTCTACACCAGGGGTCTCGCCGCCAGCGCCGATCACCTCTTTATCGGCGAAAGCCAAATCACCGTGCGCGAGAATCGCGGCTCGTGCGCCGGTGCGGATCTGGATCGTTGACCGCAAGTCCCTCCGAACGCAGGACTATGTTCCGCTCGGACCGTATGGGGCGGTGAATGAGGTCCGGCTCATCGATGTCCCCGACTTCGCGCACCACGGCACCCCGCTGGCCGGCGGACGTGAGGCCATTGGCGCACGCGTCGCGGAGGGCACGCGGTCGACTCGTCTGCGGGCCTCGCACACCGCGCAAGAGAGCGCCCCATATTGGAGGCGGTTTGTGCCGGTCCTGGGCTCGCCCGTGGCGGACGAAGACGGCTGGCGAACCTCAACAAACGAGCTGTTCATTGCCGTTCTGCGAAAGTCCGAGCCGGGCCTCGGCTGCGAATACAGGCTGACCGCCGAGCGCGGCGCGCACGTCTCGCTTATCGCCGGCTATCGAGGGAACGGCCATGACACGCACATGGACGCCTTTCTGCTGCAACGCGAAGGTCAGACCGCCGCCCTCAGCCTATGGAGGCACGAGGGCGCAGGATGGCGGCAAGAGCCCGCCATGCGCGTCGGCAACTTGCCCCTCGCGGGCGAAATGAGGATCGAGACAAGCCAGGAATCGGCGTCCATCTTCTCAATGAAAACCCCGTCCTCACGGACGTTGCGCTGCATGCTGATTTGGATGATAGCGGACGGCTCGGTTTTCGGTGCCTCGGCGCATCCGTCCGCCCGCGCCCATGACACCGGGAGACGGAGAAATGGCGCAATTCGGTTGATCGCCAGCAGCAGCCGTTGGCCCATACAGAATTCAAACCGGCACAACCGCCTCTCGAATCAGAGCCGACCCCCAAATCACGGGCGCGATGCGGTGCAGATCGACAGATCACGATGTTCCGATAGATGCATCGAAACGTGAAAGTTGCTCGAATTAATCGCTTAGAGCGGGCTGACTGAGCGGAAAAACGGTAGACTCCTCCGGCAAGCGGCTCTAGGCCGTAAGACTCGATAAGCGCGCAGCCGCAGCCGCACCGAGGCGAGTTGGACCATGGCGAGAAAATTGGCGGCGAGCTTGTCATAGCGTGTAGCGACGCGGCGCTTGGAGAAGAACCGCTCGATCAGATTGCGCTCGCGGGAGAGCCTCTTGCTGAAGCAGGGCTTCCAGGGCGGGATCGCTTTAGGTGGAAACAACGCCGCCTCGTGGCCCGCTCTAAGATTCTTTAGCTGGTCGCGTGATCGGACGGAAAACCGGATTCCACTTTTCCTGATCACGCGCTAGCGCCGGTTGCTCTTGGGCGGGATGTTAGGGGTTGCACTGCGGCTGACTGACCGCAATGGCGTTTAGCCGCCGCACCAAGGCGGTGTGGCGGCTTAGGACCCGCGCGTCGCCGAGTATCGATCGAATCTGCATTTGGGAGTGAAGGCGTCCGGCAACTCAGCGCGCGCTCAGCCGCCCCTTGCATGCCGCCAATCCGTGTGTTAGATACTGAACCACATGGTTCAGTATATGACAACCCGCCTCGATGCCTCGTTCGCCGCGCTCTCGGACGCCACCCGACGCGGCGTTCTGGAGCAACTCGGACGTGCAGACGCTTCAATCACGGACCTTGCCGAGAAGTTCCGCATGACCCTCACGGGCATGAAGAAGCACGTCGGCGTCTTGGAGCAGGCGGGGCTCGTCACCACGAAGAAGGTCGGGCGCGTGCGGACCTGCAAGCTGGGCCTGCGAGGACTGGAGGAAGAGGCGGCATGGCTCGAGAGGTACCGCCAGCTCTGGGACGCACGCTTCGACGAGTTGGACAAGGTTGTCGAGGAATTGAAACAGAAGGAAAAGATCGATGGACGCAAAAGGAGAGAGTGATCCCACCTCCGGGAAGAACCGCACGACGGTGGAACGGAAGTCCGAGCGTGAGCTAGTCGTCACGAGGACCTTCAACAGTCCAGCGCGCATCGTGTTCGAGGCCTGGACCAAGCCCGAGCTGTTCATGCGGTGGTGGGCACCGAAGTCGATGGGCATGTTCCTGCGTTCCTGCGAGATGGATGTTCGTACCGGGGGCAAATACCGTCTCGAGTTCGGACAGGATGCCTCAAACTCCTGGGCGTTCTTCGGTAGGTACATCGAAGTGACGCCGCACTCGCGCCTCGTCTGGACGAATGAGGAAAGTGATGACGGCGCTGTGACCACGGTGACCTTCGAGGAAAAAGGTGGCAAGACGCTGCTGGTCCTGCACGAACTCTACCCCTCGAAGGAAGCTCTCGACGCTGCCGGCACCGGGGCGGCGGATGCGATGCCCGAGCAGTTCGAGCAACTGGACGAGCTTCTCGTCACCTTGGGCGCGAGCGTGGGGCGGTCATGAAGTCGATCTCGCGGCCGGCCACCTGGCTCTTCATTGCGTGGAAGAGAACCCCGACGAGGTCGCCGCCGCGCTCTGCGTGCCTACGAGACCATCATCAACCTCATTGGCAACGCGACCAACCGAGGTGGTCTCGTGGTGCGCGTCCGACGCTGCCCCTCTGCGGGCAAAGGGACCTACCCTGAACTTCGGGGAGAAGCGGCTTTCGAATTCCGGATAGAGCATGTCATAGAGGCAATCGAGTTGCTTCACGACCGTCCTCATGACGCCGTTAAATTCCCTCTGTAGCTCGACGAGCCCCTCACGGAACAACCGCCCTACTGGAGCGGGCGACCATTCGGGCCACGTGCTCCGCTAAATTTATGCTCGAATAATGCTCCGGTGCGAAACATCTGATCATCCGAGCTAAATCCGCGCTCGGCCCCATGATGAACGCGACGGTTGCGCTCTTTGCGCAGATGCCTCTGATCCTCGATCATCACCCCGATGTGGTGCAGGATCGCTTGCGGGATCGAATTCTTCTTCAGGTTCGACAGCGTGCAGGCTTCAACCGACAGCCCGCATTCCAGAATTTCGCTGACTAGGATAATCGCGCAATCGACCACCGAGATGTAGCGTGTCAGGAAAACGTCCGCTGATACTGTTAGCCACTCGTAACGGGAACCGGAAACTCCTTGAAATTTTTCGGCATGCTGGTTGGCCAAAGCATTCCACCAACCATGTTGAGAGACTCGATCCGGCGCGTCAGCATCGACAGAGCATGGTTCACCTCGTAGGCATATTTGCAGTCGGCGTGTTTCGAGAGATCTTCGTAACTATCGAAGTGCATAGCAACGATCGAAAGATCATAGATGCGCCCGACGAATGCATGATTGTCGGAAGGTAGCACGTACTGCTTCAGAAACCTGGTCGACATATCGTCCGCCTCGATTTGTACGCGTTCTGATGCGTGCCCTATCAGGATGACAAAGACCCCAGTGGGATATCTTGCCATTCATCCCCAGATCAGACTTGCCTGTAAGCGGTCGTTGGAAGTTTTCGGCTGATTTCATGCCACACCGCAAGATCGGTCGAGCGCGACATGTCTCATGTGCGCTTAGCTGGTGCTGCCACGGAGGACAGAGGGATGAAGGCGGCGCTTCAAAACTACCATGCCCGGATGCAGCGGGTGCTGGATCACATTCACCGGCATCTGGACGACGATCTGGACCTGGATGCGCTGAGCAGCGTCGCAGCCTACTCGAAATATCATTTCCACTGGCAGTTCACGGCGACCTTCGGCCTGTCCGTGCATCGCTATATCCAGCTCGCCCGCATGAAGCGCGCTTCATACCGGCTGGCGTACAGGGATGCCGAAAGCGTCACGGACATAGCGATGGATGCCGGTTACGATGCGCCGGACGCCTTCGCCCGCGCCTTTCGGCAACGGTTCGGGCAATCGCCTTCGTCGTTCCGGAAGTCTCCCGACTGGGAGCCGTGGCTTGCGGCCTTCGGGCCTCTCGACAACGCGAGGAGCAAGCTCATGCAGAAGACTTTTACCATTGACGACGTGACACTACGCGATGTGCCTCCCACGCCGGTGGCGATCATGGAGCATCGGGGCGACCCGGCGACGCTCGGCGCCACCATCCAGCGGTTCATCGCGTGGCGCAAGGCCGCTGGCCTGCACCCCAAGACAAGTCCGACCTTCAATGTCTGGCGTTCCGAGCGGCGTCCTGCGTCGCCTGCCGATTATAGCGTGGACCTTTGTGTCGGGACCGATGGGCCGATCGAGGCGAACGGCGAGCAGATCAAAGCCGGCGAGATCCCTGGCGGACGCTGCGCAGTGCTGCGCGTCGTTGGCAACACCGACAATCTGGAGCCCGCCGCGCTTTACCTTTATCGCGACTGGCTTCCGGCCAGCGGCGAGGAAGCACGCGACTTTCCGATCTATTGCCAGCGGCTAAGCTTCTTCCCGGAGGTGCCGGAGCATGAGGCGGTCGCGGAACTGTTTTTGCCGCTGAAATAGCGCCCTCTGACGGCGGCCTGTCCCTTCCGATCGCAAGAAACGGACAGGCCGCTATCCACCAATCTCGGTCTTTATGGGTTCACGGCCTATAGCGGGATCGCTTTAGGTGGAAACAACGCTGCCTCGTGGCCCGCTCCAGATTCTTTAGCTGGTCGCGTGATCGGACGGAAAACCGGATTCCACTTTTCCTGATCACGCTCCAGTCTCCGATTCCGGCGCGCTGGTGCTTGGCCGTCCTGCCGATTACGCTTGAGCAAGGTCGAAGCGGCCGGGAGATGGCGGTGTACCAAATCGTCGAGAAACGTTCACGCACGCAAATCGGGGTCGCATCCTTCTTCATGATTGCCGCGATCATCTGCCTGGCGGCAGGCTTTACCGTGCTGTATCCCGAAACGCCACTGAGTGCCATCTGGTGGATCAAACCAGACGATTTTGCGCAACTGGTCGAACTCTGGCCCTGGACTGGAATCGGGTTTCTTCTCCTGTCCGGATTAATGGCAGTCACGGCTTGGGGCTGCCTGCAGCGCCGGCTGTGGGGATGGAAATTGGCGGTGGCGATCTTTGCCGCGAACGGTCTAGGCGATCTGGGGCAGATCTTCGCGGGTCACATTCTGGAAGGCGCTCTCGGCATTATTGTCGTGGGGGCGATCCTCTTATGGTTGACGCGTCCGAGCGTGAAAGCTGCATTCCGATAGTTGGCCGTTAGATCACTATGATTTTGGATTGTTCAATCCAAAATCATGCACAGTGATCTATCTCTTACATTTAGAGCGGGATGACGAGCGGAAAACCGGTTCCCACTTTTCCTCATCCCGCTCTAGGCGCCGATGCGGCTTGGCACTATGGCGGCATCCGGCGATCGCCGGTGCCGCGGTCCTGTTGCTGACGCCTGCTTCCCGAAGCGGGCCGAAACCTGATCACGGCCCTATCGGCGAAGCCTGCGCGGCGGGTTGGGCTTGCACCTCATCGAGATAGGGCAGGAACACGCTGAGGAAATGCAGCCGCTCATCGGGCTTCAGCTGCGCCATCATGTCCGAAACCATGGGCTTGGCAGCTCGCCTTGCCGCCATTTCCTTCTGGAAGAGGTCGTCCATCGAGGCGTTCAGCTCGGCCTCGGTATAGGTCCCGCCCTTGATCAGCTTCCCGATCGTCACGCGCGCTTGCCGCACGTCGCGCCAGAAGGGCACCATGGCGGGCTTGTGGCCGAAGAATACCGCCTTCATTTCGGCGCGCCGCTCCTGCGGCAGGCCCGACATGAAGCGCTGGCTGCGTTCGAGGGCGATCGGGGCGTCCCACAGGCCGCCGTGACGCACCGCCCACAGGCTGCCGCAAACGATGCCGAGGATCATCAGATTGAGGGCGAGCGACAGGATCAGCAGCACCCACATCCAGCGCGGGGTGCGGTGTATGATGGCGCCCGTTGCTTCAGCGGCCCCCACGCTCATAGCTGCTCCTGGTCGTGCAGGCCGGTCGGCTCGAACAGCGATCCGGAAAATGCCATCGCCGCGTCGCCGTCGGTGGAGGCCATCATGTCGAGACCGCGCAAGGTCGGAACCGCCTCGCCGGACATGCCGATGTAAATGCCGACGGCAAGCGACGCCGCGAGCAGCGCGGCCTCGCCCCAGAAGGAACGGCTCGGCACGCGGAAGGGGAATTGCTGCATCCTGCTCCGCGCATTACCGCCCAGCCTTATCTCTATGCCCCGCGGAAGCCCGCGATTCTGCGGACTTTGAAAGGCGGCGCGCAGAATGCAGCCCTCCAGCGTGGCGCCGGGCTTGCCTTCCGGCGCGTAGCACAGCACGCGGTCCAGCGCCCTGGCCTCGGCGAACAGCCGTGCGGCCTCATGGTCGGTTTCGATGAAAGCTGAAAGCCTCGCGCAACATGCGGCCCGCCAGCGGCGCGGATATGGGCCGGCCAAAGCGAGCGCTTCCTCCAGCTCTTTCAACAGGTATTCCCGGGTGTGTTTCGTATTCATTCTTGGGTCCGATAACAGTCAACCAGCGTTGTCATCTGAGAGCAGCATGCGCCACTCGGGTTCCAGCTGCCGCCTGAGGGTGCGCCGCGCCCGGCTGAGCAGCGACTCGATCGCCTCAGGCGTGGTGTCCATCACGGCTGCGGCCTCGGTCATGCTCAATTCCTCATAGTGGCACAAAACCAGAGCGAGACGCTGCCGTTCCGGTAAAGTCTGCAAGGCCTCGTTCACCCGAGCGGCGACCTGGCCGTCCATGAATTCGCGCTCCTGGCTCGGCGGCAGGGCGACGTCGAAATTCTCCGGCCAGGCTTCCTCATTGCGCTTCCTCAGCCGGTCGAGGCAGATATTGGCCGTGATCCTCGTCAGCCACGTCGTCAGCTTGGCCTTTTCCGGCTCATAGCTGCCGGCATGGCGTCCAAAGCCGCAACAGGGCTTCCTGCGCCGCCTCCTCGGCCAAGGCCTCGCTGCCGAGCATCCGGCGCGTGACGGCGAGAACGCGCGGCAAATGACGGCGCACAAGCAGGGCGTAGGCCTCCTTGTCGCCGCCAGCGGTCCGCGCGGCCAAGGCGGCATCGCCGTCCGGCGCGCCCAAAGCCCCAGAGCCCTGCTCTCGCGGAAGCACATTTTGCTCCGGCACGCTCGCGCCTTTCCGCCGCCCCTTGCAATGTCTCCAGAACCCGGCACTCCGGCAATCATCCGCCAGCAGAGAGGTCTGTTGAGCGCCTGTCATACAGTCTATACGCTGCGGGGAGCCTGCCTCCGTCGCAATTGCGGCATCTATTTGACCAGCTTATCGAACCGTTCCGCCACCGCCTGCTGAACCTCCTTGAGCAGCGGCTCGACCCGAGAGAAATCCGGCACTTCGGCCGCCCGGCTCAGCATGGCCTTCAAGCCTTCGGGGGCCTTCGCAGGGTCGAAACGGCCGTCCTGACACAGCCGCATGATCTGCGTCAGCTCATTATAGAGGCGCGCGGCAGGCAGCAAAACGTCCGCGTCGGCTGGGTTGAGGAAACCTGCGGCGCGCAGCTTTTCCAACGTTTCAATGGTGTTTTGGTCCAAAATATCGGGACGCTCATGCGCGTGCACAAGCTGCAAATATTGCGCGGCGAATTCGATATCGACCAGCCCGCCCCGGACATATTTCAGTTCCCAGGCGTCCTTCGAGCCTTTTTCCTGATCGATCCTGCCCCTCATGTCGCGCACCGCCTCCGCCGTTTTCGCGCGGTCGCGCGGGCGGCACAGCACTTCGCGGATCGTCGCCTCGATCGCCTGCCGCAGGCCCGGCGGGCCGGAGACCACCCGGGCGCGGGTGAGGGCCATATGCTCCCAGGTCCAGGCCTCGCCGCTCTGATAGGCGATGAAGGCGGGCAGGCTGGTGGCGACCGGGCCGGATTTGCCCGAAGGCCGCAGCCGCATGTCCACATCATAGAGCCCGCCCTCGGCCGTCGGCGCTGACAGCGCGCTGATCAGCCGCTGCGTCGCCCGCGCGTAATATTGCGTCGGGGGGAGGGGTTTGAGCCCGCTGGAGGCATCCTGGCCCTCGGCGTAACGGTAGATCACGATGAGGTCGAGATCGGAATTGGCGGTCATTTCCCGGCCGCCCAGCTTGCCCATACCGATGACGGCCATCTCGCCGCCCGGAATCCGGCCATGCTGGCGCTCGATCTGCCGTTCGACCTGCGCCTGAAGCCCCGCGATCAGCTCATCGGCGAGCGCGGCATAGGCGCGTCCAGCCGCCTCGGCGCCGATCGATCCGGACAGCACGGCCACGCCGATCAGAAACGACTGCTCCTGCCCGACCATCCGTGCCGTGTCGAGCGCCTCCTCATAGGAGCGGCATTGATCCAGCCGGGCGCGGACGATCCGCGTCAGCTCCGCGCGCGCGGGCAGCTTGCCGAGGAAGCCGGGGTCGAGAATGGCGTCGAGCAGGCGCGGGCGGCGGCTGACGAGCCGGGCAAGGCGCGGGGCGGTGCCCATGATATCGGCGAGCATTTCCAGGAGGCCCGGATTGTTGCGCAACATGGCGAAAAGCTGCAAACCGGCCGGAAGTTCGGCGAGGAAGCGATCAAATGTCGCCAGCGCGAGATCGGGTTGCGCCGTTAGCGCCAGCGTTTCGAGCAGCTTGGGCTGGAATTCGGTCAGGCGTTCGCGGGCGCGGGCGGTGCGCATCGCCGGATAGCGGCCGAAATGCCAGCCGCGCACGGTGCTGATCGCCACCGAGGGGTTGGCGAAGCCCATTTCGCGCAAGCGTTTGCACAGTGGCGGGGTCGTCGCTGTCGCCGGTGAAGACGAGGCTGCCGGGCGCGCCGGTGCGCGACAAAGCGGGCACGTCCTCGAACAGGGCGGCATAATGGAGCTGCACGGTTTCGAGCCGCCGGCGCACGGCGGAGGCCAGCGCGCGGCCGTCCGTATAGCCGCAAAAATGCGCGACCTGCTCGAATTTCTCCGGTTTCGACGGCAGCGAGTGGGTCTGCTCGTCGTCGAGCATCTGCAGCCGGTGTTCGAGGCCGCGCAAGAAGCGGTAGGCTTCGGCCATCTCCTCGGCGGTCCGCCGGGTGATCCATTCGCGCGCCGCCAGCCGGTCCAGTGCGTCGAGCGTCGGGCTGACGCGCAGCTCCGGCTGCCGCCCGCCCGCAATAAGCTGCTGCGTCTGCACGAAGAATTCGATCTCGCGGATGCCGCCGCGCCCGAGCTTCAGATTGTGCCCTTCGACCGCGACCCGCGCATGGCCCTTATGCGCGTGGATTTGGCGTTTCATCGCGTGCACGTCGGCGATGGCGGCATAGTCGAGATATTTGCGCCAGATATAGGGCGCGAGCTCGCGCAGGAAGTCCTCGCCCGCCGCGATGTCGCCCGCGACGGCCCGCGCCTTGATGAAGGCCGCGCGCTCCCAATTCTGGCCGACCGTCTCGTAATAATGCAGGCCGGACTCCACCGAGAGCGCGATCTGCGTCGCGCCGGGGTCGGGGCGCAGGCGCAGATCGGTGCGGAAGACATAGCCTTCGGGCGTGCGCTCGACCATCAGCTTGACGAGGTCGCGGGTCAGCCGCACGAAGAATGTGCTCGGCTCCTGGCCGGCGGCCAGACGCGTCTTTTCGGGGTCGTAGAAGACGATCAGGTCGATGTCGCTGGAATAATTCAGCTCGCGCGCGCCGTATTTGCCCATGCCGAGCACGATGTAGCCGCTTTCCGCTTCCGGCGCGTCCGGGTCTGCGGGGATGAACTTGCCCTGCCGCGCGGCCTCCTTCAGCAGGAAGCGGATCGCGGCGGCGAGCAGCACGTCGGCGCCTTCCGAAAGCGCCGCCGTCACCTGGCTCACATCCCAGACGCCGCCGAGATCGGCGAGCGCGGTTACGAGGGCGAGCCGGCGCTTGGCCTCGCGCAGCGGCTTCATCGCCTCGTCATGGCGGCGGCATTCGGCGATGGCGGCGGTAAGCGTCTCCGCGCTCTGGCGCAAATAGTCCAGCGGATCGGCGTTCAGGCAGCGCAGCAGCTCCGCCGGATTGGTATTGATAAGGCGCGACAGATAGGGCGAATTGCCGAAAATCCCGGTGATCAGCGCCAGCGCGGGCGAGCCGCCCGAACCGGGATCCAGCAACGCCGCGATGCCGGCCGCTTCGTCGCTTTGCGCGCCCTTCGACCGCAATTCGCGCAAGGCCCGCTCGGCCATCTCCGGGTCGTGGACGATGGGGGCGGACCGAATGGCATCGGCAAGCGGCACGAGCGGCTCCTTCTACTTCCCCCGCATCCAGAGTTAACCGAGGCGGCCGGAGAAGGCAATGCGGGCCCATGAAATCGGCGGCGGATATCGCCGCGCACGCGCTGGACGGAGCTGACCGGCTTCGCTAATCTTTAACGCTAGCGCACTGACACGTTCACTTCGTTCCCGTGCCTGTGCCCTAGCTCTTTGTTTATGCATCAATTTTTCCAAACTCCGGCTGCAGCCTCCGTTTGGATCGATGCACTAGCTTGGCCTGCCCATTTCGACTTGTCGCGAACGTTCCCTTTTTGTCGCTCCCGCGAGGCCGGAAATCCAGCACTTTGGGCAATATCGGAAGCCTGAGCCGGATAGCTTGCCTTCGCCTGGATGACACGCAAATGGAACGGCCAGGCAGGTGACGTGTTGGGCAAGCAACGGAATCTGCTCAGCCTGGGGAGGGAAGCATGACACTCATATGGCTTGGTGCGCTGCTGATTATCTGCGGCGTGGTGTACATGGCGGCGCAGCCCATCTTGCAAGGCCGGCTCAGCCGCTTAAGGCGGGTCACCCCGGCGCGGCCCGGCAACACGCTGGAACCTGAGCGCCCGGCGAAGGGCTTCGGTTTCACTTCGAACTGGCCCGGCCTGTTGATGATCGGGCTCGGCGCCATCCTCATGCTGTTCTGGGGTGTCTTCTGAAATCATCGCCTTAGAGCATTTTCCAGCAAAAGCTTGTCCCCGCGAAGGTGGGGATGGATGTCGGTTTGCGCCCTCGAAAATGCGACCAAACAAGGTAGGCCACGTTCCGATGCATCGGAACGGAAGGCTCTAGGAATTTCGCTGCTTGTCGGACGTCACCCGTCGATGGCCCGCGTGTTTTTCCGCGATTTCGGATTGTCGCATCGCCGGTGAGCCGATAGTTCATGCATGTGTATTGTGCGGCGGACGGGGATCGCGATCATGACCGGAACGATATTCGACAAGCTAACAGCACCGCCCAGCGCGAAATTGCTCGGCTGGCGGCTGATCTCCCTGGACACCGCGGCCGGCGAGATCGAACTCGGCTTCGACGGCAAGCCCGAATTCCTCAATCCGATGGGCATCGTCCAGGGCGGCTTCCTGTCCGCGATGCTGGACGACACGATGGGGCCGCTGATCTTCGTCATGACCGAAGGCCGCATGTTCGCCACGACGATCGACCTGCACGTGCACTTCCTCCGCCCGGTGAAACCCGGGCCGATCACGACGAAAGCGCAGCTGACACAGCTCGGGAAGAAGGTTGCTTTCGCCGAAGGGCAGCTTTTCGACAGCGATGGCCGTCTCTCGGCGCGGGCGACATGCAGCGCCTCGCTGCTCGAATTCACCATGCCGCCGAGCGGCTGACGGGGCGGACTTGGCGGCACGGCACAACCAGTGCCGCCTTAAGCCGCCAGCGGCTCGAACAGCGCGCGGTAGCCGAGGGCGTTGCGGTCGAAGATGATGTCGGAGGGGTAGATGGCGCGGGCCATCGCCAGGCCGTTCAGCGAACGCGCGCGGCTCAGCGCCACATAGGCCTGCCCATGGGCGAAGGTGCCGCGGCCGAAATCGACATAGACCTTGTCGAGCGTCATGCCCTGGCTCTTATGGATGGTCAGCGCCCAGGCGAGCCGGACGGGAAGCTGGCGGAACGAGCCGGCGACGCTCTCGACCATCTTGTCGGTGTCCGGGTCGTGGTCGTAGCGGATGTTTTCCCACGTCACCGGCTCCAGCTCGTGCTCCTCGCCGGCGACATCGATCCACACCGTGCGCCCGTCGATGCGCGAGATGCGCGCCTGCGTGCCGTTGACCCAGCGCTTATCCGGATCGTTGCGCAGCAGCACGACCTTCGAGCCTTCCTTCAGCACCAGCGACGCGTCGGTGGGGTAGGCGGAGGGCTCGAATTTGCCGGTGACGATCGCGTCGAAGCTTTCGGCCCTGGTCGTCAGCCGGTCGAGGAAGATGCGATTGGTGTTTTCGGCGGACTGATTGATCGGCGTCAGCACGATATAGTCGTCGCAATCCGGCAGCGAGCGGAACGGCGCGACGCGGTCGTTGAATACATCCAGATGATTGCGCCCGGGCCGGCCCTCGCGAATGCCGTTGAGCGCTTCGATGAAATCGGGGTCGTCCTGCTGGCGGTATACGGTGTTGAGCTCGACGAGGCCGAGCGGCGCATCCTGGAACACCGGCGCGTTGAAGAAATAGACACCGCCGAACGCATCGCGGAAATGCTCGATCATCTCGCGTTCGCGCACCACGGGCGGGAGCTGGTGCAGGTCGCCCATCGCGACGATCTGGACGCCGCCGAACGGCTTTGCCGGCTGCTTGCGCGTCATCCGCAGCGCCATGTCGATGCCCTGCATCAGATCGGCGCGCACCATCGACACTTCGTCGATGACGATCGTATCGAGATTGCGGAACAGCGCCGCCTTCCGGCATTTCTTCACGATCTCGGCGGTGATGAGCTGCGGCGGGAAACCGAAGAAGGAATGGATCGTCTGGCCCTGCACATTCACGGCGGCAAGGCCGGTCGGGGCAAGCACGGCGGTTTTCTGCGGCAGATTGCTTTTCAGGCAGCGCAGCAGGGTGGATTTGCCGGTTCCGGCCCGGCCGGTGACGAAGAGGTTTTCGCCGCTGCCCTGGGTGCGCCCGATCACCGAAGCGAACTCCTCGGAGGGCAGCACTCCGGCGGGCCAGCGAATGTCGCCACGACGCGCCGCTTCAATCTGGCCCGGAAAAGTCAAATGACAGCCTTTCTCGCCCGCCGAAAGGTGAACGAAACTACGTAAAGTTCCCGCGAAATTTTACCCATTTGGGCAGAAGTTTTTTAGCCAAATTCGCTTTATCCGGACTGTATGTAGAACTAAGGCCGAACAAAAGCGGAAACGCGACTTCTCCGCAGCATACCGTATTCGCCGTTGTTTCGGATTGGTACGGCCCTTAACGGGACTCGCCACATGTCACGGGAATTCAATGCGCCGTTGCGGCCTCAACTCGCAGCCAGCCGCTCGGCCTTCTTGCGCTCGTTCGGGTCGAGATAGCGCTTGCGCAGCCGGATCGACTTCGGCGTGATCTCCACCAACTCGTCATCCTGGATGTAGGCGAGCGACATCTCCAGCGTCATGCGCATCGGCGGCGTCAGCAGCACATTGTCGTCGCGGCCGGCGGCGCGGACGTTGGTCAGCTTCTTGCCCTTGAGCACGTTGACTTCCAGATCGTTGCCGCGCGTGTGCTCGCCGACGATCATGCCCTGGTAAACCTTGGTCTGCGGATGGATGATCATCGGACCGCGATCCTCCAGGTTCCACAGCGCATAGGCGACGGCTTCGCCCTGGCCGTTGGAAATCAGCACGCCGGTGCGGCGGCCGGGGATCTCGCCCTTGAACGGCGCATAGGCGTGGAACAGCCGGTTCATCACCGCCGTGCCGCGCGTATCGGACAGAAGCTCGGTCTGGTAGCCGATCAGGCCGCGCGTCGGCACATAGAAGACCAGCCGCTGGCGTCCGCCGCCCGAGGGGCGCATTTCGATGAGGTCGGCGCGGCGCTCGCTCAGCTTCTGCACCACGGGGCCGGTATATTCCTCGTCGACGTCGATGATGACCTCTTCGATCGGCTCCAGCCGCTGGCCGGTCACCGGATCGGACTGCATCACCACGCGCGGGCGCGACACGGTCAGCTCGAAACCCTCGCGGCGCATCGTCTCGATCAGGATCGCGAGCTGCAATTCGCCGCGTCCGGCGACTTCGAAGGCGTCGATATCGGCGGTCTGCGAGATCTTCAGCGCGACATTGCCTTCGGCCTCGCGCATCAGGCGGTCGCGGATGACGCGGCTCTGCACCTTGTCGCCTTCGAGGCCCGCAAGCGGCCCGTCATTGATGCGGAACGTCATCGACAGGGTCGGCGGATCGATCGGCTGGGCGGGGATCGCGATCGTCGACTTCCGGCGCGCAGATGCGTGTCGGCGACGGTCGCCTGGCTGAGGCCGGCAATGGCGATGATTTCGCCGGCGATCGCTTCCTCTACCGGCACGCGCTCGAGGCCGCGGAAGGCCAGCACCTTCGAGGCGCGGCCCTGCTCGATCAGCTTGCCGTCGCGGGACAGGGCCTTGATGGTCATGCCCGGCGTCACGCGGCCGGCGCTGATGCGGCCGGTCAGGAGGCGGCCGAGATACGGGTCGGCCTCGATGGTCGTCGCCAGCATCCGGAAGGCGCCGTCGCGCGTCTTCGGCGGCGCGACATGGCTCAGCACCATGTCGAACAGCGGCGCCATGCCCTCTTTCGGACCGGTCGGGGCTCAGCGACATCCAGCCTTCCTTGGCCGAACCGTAGAGGATCGGAAAATCGAGCTGATCCTCATTGGCGTCGAGCGCGGCGAACAGGTCGAACACTTCGTTGATCACCTCGACATGGCGCTCGTCGGCCTTGTCGATCTTGTTGATGGCGACGATGGGCTTCAGCCCCACCTTCAGCGCCTTCGACACGACGAATTTGGTCTGCGGCATCGGCCCTTCGGAGGCGTCGACCAGCACGATGGCGCCGTCCACCATGTTGAGGATGCGCTCCACCTCGCCGCCGAAATCGGCATGGCCGGGCGTATCGACGATGTTGATCCGCGTATCGTGCCAGAGCAGCGACGTCACTTTCGCAAGGATGGTGATGCCGCGCTCGCGCTCCAGGTCGTTGGAATCCATGGCGCGCTCGGCGACGCGCTGATTATCGCGAAAGGAGCCGGACTGGCGCAGCAATACGTCGATCAGGGTGGTCTTGCCGTGATCGACGTGGGCAATGATGGCAATGTTTCTCAGCTTCATGGTCTTTGATTGTTTTCGGCAAGCTTTGCCTGCCGGTCCTTGCGTTCGAGTGCTTCGCGCGTTGCGCCGTCGCGTTTCAGGCGCTTCATGCGATGTATAAGAATTGGCCGTGATGGCTCGTCTATATCGGCTCGAGGTCTTGCTCTTCAGCCTCATCGCGCTGGCGGTTTCCGCCGGCGCGATGATCGTGGTTAGGCGGGTGATCCCCGATTGCGCACGGCGGCAACGGTATTCTGCGGCGTGTTCGTCCAGGCCTTACCGTTCCTGGTGCTCGGCGTCGTCGTGAGCGGACTGATCGCCGCGTTCGTGAGCGCGGAGCGGTTGACGCGGTGGCTTCCCCCAATCCCGCCCTCGCGGTCGCCGTCGCGGGCGTTGGTGGTGCGGCGCTGCCGGGCTGCGAGTGCGGTTCCGTTCCCGTGGCGCGACGCCTGTTCGGCCCCGGCACGCAGCGGGGCTGCGCGCTCACGTTCATGCTCTCGGCGCCGGCGATCAACCCGGTCGTGTTGGTCGCCACCGCCGTGGCGTTTCCCAGTGATCCGAAAATGGTGCTGGCGCGGTGCGTGGCATCGTTGGCCACCGCGATCGTGATGGGGCTGCTCTGGTCGCGATTCGGTCGCGACGAATGGGTGACCGCGATCTGCCCGAGCCGCCAGCGCCCGGATCCTCGCGATGGACCGTCTTCACCGAGGCGGCCCGCCACGACTTCCTGCAGGCGTCCTCCTACCTCGTCGTCGGCGCCTTCGCGGCCGCGGCATTGCGCGTGCTGGTTCCGGCCTGGGTGTTCCAGCACCTCGCGGGGAACCTGGTCGTCGGCGTGATCACCATGGCTCTGCTCGCCGTCGTCCTGGCGCTGTGCTCGGAGGCCGACGCGTTCGTCGCGGCGAGCATGACGATGCTTCCGTTGGTGCCGAAGCTGGTGTTCCTGGTCGTCGGGCCTGCGTTCGACGTGAAGCTGTCGGCGATGCAGGCAGGCATGTTCGGCCGTCGCTTCGCGGTGCGGTTCGGTCCCGCCACGTTCGTGGTGGCCGCGGTCGTCGGGACGATCGTCGGGCTGGCGGTCTTGGGCGGTGGCGCGTGAGCCGGGGCAGCCAGAACATCGTCCTCCTGCTGGTCGGGATGGCTACCGCGGTGATGCTCGTCAAGGGGACCTATCTGAACTACGTGCGACCGGGCTTGCTGCCGTGGTTGATCGCGGCCGCGCTGGTGCTCGTCACCCTCGGATTGGTGGCGGTCATTCGTGACCTCCGAATGGCGGGGGCAGCCCGGCGCGACGAGGGACACGACGGTGGGCACGGACACCGGCACCGGCCCTGGCTGACCTGGCTTCTGCTCATTCCCATCGCGATGGTGGCCTTCGTGGCGCCACCGCCGCTCGACGCGAGCGGGGCGAGCCCGCAACCCGCCGCGGTGAGCGCGCCGCAGCGCCGGGCCTTTCCACCGCTGCCGCCCGGGCCCGCGCCTACGGTGTCGCTGCCGGAGACCGTCATGCGCGCGGCCGCCGACTCGACGAACTCGCTGAACGGCAGGTCCATCACTCTGACCGGTTTCGCACTGCACCATTCCGGAGGCGTCGACATCGGTCGGGTGGTGATCGTGTGTTGCGCCGCGGATGCTCAACTCGCCCGCATTCACCTCAGTGGTTCGGGCGCAACGGCCGCGGCAGGGTATCCCGACGACACGTGGCTGCAGATCCAGGGCCAGATCGTGCCAGGCTCGTCGCACGCGGAGGACGGCTTCATCCCGACGTTGGCCGTCGCGAGCGTGACCCGCATCGACAAACCGGCGCACACCTACGCCTATTAGGTCGTGTTTAGTTGGTGCACGTGAGTTCCTTCCCCGGTTTCGCCGATGAGGGCTTCGGAGCCGTTGCCGATGCGTTCGTCGACAACTTCCGCCGGGGCACCGAGGTCGGCGCCGCCTGCGCCGTGTACCACCGTGGCCGGCTCGTCGTCGACCTGCTCGGTGGTGTCGTCGACGACGTGACCCGCAGACCATGGACGGCGGACACGATCACGGTCGGCTTCTCGATCTCCAAGGGTCTGATGTCGTTGTGCGGCTACCTCGCCCAGCAGCGTGGTTTGCTGGACTTCGAGGCTCCTGTCGCGACGGTGTGGCCAGAGTTCGCCGTGAACGGCAAGCAGGACATCGTGATTCGCGACGTGTTCGCGCACCGGGCCGGCCTGATGGCGGTGGACGTGAATCTGTCGCTGACCAACGTGCTGGCGTGGGACCCCGTGATCCGCGCGCTCGAGGCGCAGCGTCCGCTGTGGGTGCCTGGCACGGAATTCGCATACCACGCGCTGACCTTCGGGTGGCTCACCGGCGAGATCCTTCGCCGGGCAACCGGGATGATGCCCCGCGAGCTGCTCGCCGCCTACCTCGTTGACGAGCTCGGCGTGAACGCCTGGATCGGGCTGCCTGCCGACCAGGAGCACCGCGTTGCGAGGATGCACGCCCCGCGCTCGCACGTCATGCGGATGGGCTTCCGCGCCATGCCCACGGTCCTTCGGCTTACGGGTAAGGCCGCCGCGGTGCGCGCGGTCACCATGGGTTCGGCGTTTCCGTTCTCGTTGATCGGCGACTGTGCAGGCGATTTCAACAGCCCCGCGGTGCACGCCGCTCAGATCCCCGCGGCCAACGCCATCGTCGATGCCCGCGCGTTGGCGGCCATCTACGGGGCAGCGGTGTCGCCGGTGACGGGAGCGCCGCTGCTGACGCCCGCCTCGATGGCGGACGCGGTGGTGCTGCGGTCGTCCGGGGAGGGGTGGCGGGTCGCACTCACCCCTCCCGGGGCCCGGTTCTCGACGGGATTCCTCGTCAGCGGTATCCCGTACCGCCCGCTGCTGTCAGACTCATCGTTCGGCCACGACGGCGCCAGCGGCAGCCTCGGCTTCGCCGACGCAGACAGCCAGACCGGCTTCGGCTACGTCAACAACCTCATCGGCGGAACACGCGACCGCCGCGCCAACGATCTGACCGCTGCCCTGCGGCGCTGTCTGGATCCGTAGGCGCGTTCGTCGGACCCGGCGGGCACGATGGTGGCATGGCAACCCGCGATGAGGCCCAGGCGATTCTCGAGCAGTTGGCCGGACCGCAGGCGGTGCTGCGAGACGACCAGTGGGTCGCGATCGAAGCGCTGGTCGTGCAGCGCCGTCGCGCCCTGGTCGTGCAGCGCACGGGGTGGGGCAAGTCGGCGGTCTACTTCATCGCCGCCAAACTGCTCCGAGCCTCCGGGCACGGGCCAACCGTGATCGTGTCGCCACTGCTGGCGCTGATGCGCAACCAGGTGGCCGCGGCCGAGCGGGCCGGGGTCCATGCCGCGACCATCAACTCGAGCAACGTCGCCGACTGGGACGAGATCCACGACCGGGTGCGCGGCGGGGACCTCGACGTGCTTCTGGTCAGCCCGGAACGGCTCAACAACCCCGACTTTCGGGATCAGGTGCTGCCCGCGCTGGCGCACGACGCCGGGCTGGTGGTGGTCGACGAGGCGCACTGCGTGTCCGACTGGGGTCACGACTTCCGGCCCGACTACCGCCGCATCCGCACGCTGATCGCCGAACTCGGCACGAACGTCCCCGTGCTGGCCACCACGGCCACCGCCAACGACCGCGTGGTGGACGACGTGGCGAGCCAGCTTGGGGTCGGAGGCTCCGAAACAGGGGGAGACACCCTGGTGCTGCGTGGCGGGCTGGATCGCGAGTCGTTGCGGCTGTCGGTGGTCAAGGCCGGCAACCCCGCTCAGCGCGCGGCTTGGCTTGCCGCACACATCGATTCGCTTCCGGGCTCGGGCATCGTCTACACGCTGACCGTCGCCCAGGCACACGACGTCGCGGCGCTACTGCGCGAGCAGGGCCATCCGGTGGCGGCCTACACCGGCTCGACGGAGGCGGCCGAACGCGAACAACTGGAGGCCGATCTGCTCGCCAACCGGGTCAAGGCACTGATCGCCACTTCGGCGCTCGGCATGGGTTTCGACAAGCCCGACCTCGGGTTCGTCGTCCATCTCGGCGCCCCGTCCTCGCCCATCGCCTACTACCAGCAGGTCGGTCGCGCGGGCCGGTCGACGGCCAGCGCTGAGGTGGTGTTGCTGCCCGGCCACGAGGATCAGGACGTGTGGCGATACTTCTCGTCGGTGGCATTCCCATCGGAATCCATGGTGCGCAACGTCATTGGTGCCCTCGAGCCGGATCGCCCGCAGTCCACGCCTGCGCTGGAGCCGCTGGTGGACCTCGGCCGGACCCGGCTGGAAATGGTGCTGAAGGTGCTCGATGTCGACGGGGCGGTGCGCCGCGTGAAGGGCGGCTGGATCGGCACCGGCGAGCCGTGGGACTACGACGAGCCGCGCTACCGCAAGCTCGACGACGCCCGCAAGCGCGAGCAGCAGGCCATGCTCGACTACCAGGCCACCGACGGCTGCCGGATGGCTTTCCTGCGTGGGCAACTCGACGATCCCGAACTCGGCGATGGCGAGGTCTGCGGGCGCTGCGACAACTGCACCGGCGCCCGCTACGACGCCGACGTCGACGCGACGGCGGCGGAGGACACGCGCAAGCGGCTGATGCGCCCCGGCGTGGAGATCACGCCCCGCAAGCAGTGGCCGTCCGGCTTGGCCAAGCTCGGCGTGAAACTCAGCGGGAAGATCGGCGACGGGCCTTCGCCGGGCCGGGTCATCGGCAGGCTGACCGACCTGGGCTGGGGCGCGCGCTTGCGGCGTCTGCTCGACGAACCCGATGGTGACGTGTCCGATGACGTGGTGCAGGCCGCGGTGAAGGTGCTGGCGTCCTGGGACTGGGAGACCCGGCCCACCGCGGTGTTGGCGCTGGACTCCGACACTCACCCGGTGCTCATCTCGTCGCTGGGGCGCGAACTCGCCCGGCTCGGCAGGCTCACCGATCTGGGCCTGCTGCACTACGCGCCCGAACGTCGGCCCGTGACGGCGGCGAACTCGGCCTATCGCGTCGCCGCGCTGCACGGCTCCTGGCAGACCCCCGATCCCGCGCTGATCGGCTCCGCGGGCGGTCCGGTGCTGTTGGTCGACGACGTGACCGACACCGGGTGGACGTTGACGATGGCTGCCCGCGTCGTGCGGGACGCCGGTGCGCCGGACGTGTTGCCCTTCGCACTGGCCAGCACCAGCTGACCTGCCACTTTCGCCCCATCAGTAACAACAGCGCGGGACAGGGCGAAATCATCTCCAGTGGCCGGGGAAAAGACAGTGTGCGGCCCGAACCAAGGAGCGATCCCATGACTCGTGCCGTCACCATTCGGCGAACCACCCTCGGCCTACTCGCGGCCGGTGCCACCTGCGCCGTGCTCGGCCTGCCGTCGGCGGGCGCCGATCCGGCGGACCCCGTTGAGCCCACCCCCGCCACCGCGCCAGCGGACGCCACGCCCGTCGCCACGCCGGCCGCGACGCCAGCAACGGACGATTGCAACGCGGCCGGTCTGGCGAAGACCATCAGCTCTGTCACCGCCGAGCTGAACACGTACTTCGCGGCGCATCCCGACGCCAACCAGGCGCTGATCGACGCGGCACGTCAGCCGGCATTCGTCGCGGTCGGACAGTTCGACGACTACTTCAACGAGCACCCCGACGAGGCCGACGCGCTGCGCGGCATCCAGGCACCGCTCGGCGCCTATAAGGACCGGTGCGGACTGCAGGTGGCGCCCACCGACGCCCTGGCCGTCCTGGCGGAGGTCTGACGCCCGCAGCCTCACTGCTGCGGGTGGATGACGGCTTTGATCGAGTCCTTGACGCGGCCGGCGAGTGTCAGCGCGTCGGCGGACTCGGCGAGCGGAAAGTGGTGCGTGACAAGCTCGCTGACGTCGATCCGGCCGGACGACACCAGTTCGATTGCGAGCGGCCAGGTATGGTTGTAGCGATTGACCAGACTCAGGGTCACCTCGTTGGGGTTGAGTGCGGCCAACGGTAGCGCGACGTCCTGCTTCGGCATGCCGATCATCGCGGCGCGTCCCGCCGGCGCCAGCCGGGCCATCCCCGCAGCCAACGCGCCTGGCGCGCCGGAACATTCGAGCAGCACGTCGAACGTCCGGTCGGATGCGGCGTCGGGCGCTTCGGTCGCGAAACCCATTCTCTTGGCGATGCCGAGCCGGAACTCGGCGGGATCACTCACCGTAACGGAGCCGGCGCCGAACGCGCGGGCGACTGATGCCGCGAGCAGCCCGACGGGCCCGGCGCCGCTGACCAGGACGTGGTCACCCGCCGTCAGGTTCGCCCGCTTGCAACCCCAGATGCCCACGGAGAGCGGTTCGAGCAGGGCGCCTTGCTCGTAGGTCATCTCCGGTGGAATCGGGTAGAGGTTGCGGGCGTCGATCGCCATCAGTTCCATCAGCGCGCCGTCATAGGGCGGGGTGGCCAGGAACACCAGATCGGGGCACAGGTGGTAGCGCCCCGCCTTGCACTCGCCGCAGTTCCGGCACGGCGTTCCGGGTTCGATGGCGACGCGGTCGCCGACGGCGACGTTCGTCACCTCGCTGCCGATCTTGGCGACCTCTCCGGAGACCTCGTGGCCGAGCACGATCGGACCGTCGACCACGTAGTCGCCGATCCGGCCGACCTTGAAGTAGGCGGTGTCGGAGCCGCAGACGCCGACGGCGTGGATGCGCACGACCGCCTGCATGGGGCCGGGCTCCGGTTCCGGAAGTTCTTGAATCTCAATGTGTTCGAGCTCGGTCATCACCGCTGCGCGATTGGACATGGGTGGTCTCCTTGGTGTGGTGTGTGGTTGTTCGGCACGGGGCGAGCGAAGCGCGGCCGTTCAGGCACGGCCGTGCGAAGCGCGCGACTTGCGTGCCACCGAGTCGATCGCGACGGCGACGGCCAGCACCAGCCCGGTGATGACGAACCGGTACGACGAGTCCAGGTTCAACAGCGTCAGGCCGCTGGCGATCGCCGCGATGACGAGCGTGCCGAGCACCGCCGAGAACGCGCTGCCGCGACCACCGAACAGGCTCGTCCCGCCGATCACCGCGGCCGCGATGGCGTTGAGGTTCACGTCGCCGGTGCCACTGGAGAGGTTGGCCGAGGCGAGCCGGGCCGCCGCGAGGATGCCGCCGACGCAGGCCAGGAGCGAGCAGAGCACGAACGCGCTGAGGTAGATCCGCCGCACGTTGATGCCGGAGCGGCGGGCCGCCTCCTCGTTGCCGCCGACCGCCAGCAGGCTGCGTCCCCACGTCGTCCGCGTGATCGCGTAGTTCACCAGCAACACCAGCGAGACGAAGAACACGACCATCCAGCCGACGCCGCGATCCTGGTTGAGGTACCAGCGAACAGGCCCAGGCCGACGACCAGCGCGACCGACCGGATCACCAGATCGTTCATCGACTGCGCGGACAGGTTGGCCTTCCGGCGCCGATGGCGACGCTCGAACCCGGAGACGAACAACCCGCCGCCGACGGGGGCGGCCAGGACGTAGGAGAGCCACGCGGGACGAAGGCGAGCTGGGCGAAGTCGACCAGCGTCGAGTCGAAAGGCAGGTTGACCGAACCCTGATCGCCAGGATGGCCAGCTGCAGACCGAGGAACGCGAGCAGGCCCGACAGCGACGCCACGAAGCTCGGCATGCCGAACCGGGTGAGCACGATGCCGTAGATCAGGCCGATGAGGAGGGCGACGGCACAGGCGAGCGCCACGGCCAGCACCCAGTTCCAGCCCTCCCGCACGAACAGCACGCCGACGATCGCGCCGGAGAAGCCGCTGACGGAGCCGACCGACAGGTCGATCTCGCCGACCAGCAGCACGCACACGATGCCCAGCGAGATGATGCCGACAGCGCTCGAGTCGAGGATCAGGTTGACCAGGTTGGCGCTGGACAGGAAGACCGGGTTGAGCGACTGGAAGATCGTGCCGATGAGCAGCAGTCCCACGACCACGGGCAGCACGCCGACGTCGCCCGCCTTGACGCTGCGCCAGAACGAGCCGAGGGCGCCGCCGAGGCCCGCGTCCTGTCGAAGCCGTTCGTCGCCCCGATCAAGTGCGATGGGAGCCTGGGTCGTGTCATCGTGTCCCCGCTTCCGGTCTTCGGAGTCGGCGGTGCCGCGGTCCCGGCGTCGGGTGACCACGTTGTCGGAGGCGCCGGTGATGGCGGCCACCAGTTGCTCGGTGGTGACGGTCTTCGCGTCGAACTCGCCGTTGTTGCGGCCGAGCCGGAGCACCACGATGCGGTCGGCGACCGCCCGGACGTCCTCCATGTTGTGGCTGACCATCACGACGCCGAGCCCGCGGTGCTTGAGCCGCTCGATCAGGTCGAGCACCTCGGCGGTCTGCGCCACGCCGAGCGCCGCGGTCGGCTCGTCGAGGATGATCATCTTCGGATCGCCCAGCAGGGACCGGGCGATGGCCACCGTCTGACGCTGCCCGCCGGACAGGGACGCGATCGGGATGCGGACCGTCGGAATCCGGGCAGACAACTGCTGGAGCAGCTCCCAGGCCTTAACCTCCATCTCGGTCTCGTCGAGCCGCCACGGGCCTCGCTCGCGGCCGAGGAAGAGGTTGTCGACCACGTCGAGGTTCTCGCAGAGCGCGAGGTCCTGGAACACCGTCGCGATGCCGAGCTGGATCGCCGCGCTCGGGTCGGTGATCGCGACGGCTCGCCCGCGAACGAGACCGAGCCCGCATCCGGCTGATGCACGCCGGCAAGGACTTTGACCAGGGTGGACTTGCCTGCGCCGTTGTCGCCGACGAGTGCGACGACCTCGCCCGGCGCGACGTCGAGCTCGATGTCGGTCAGTGCGTTGACCGCGCCGAAGGACTTGTTGACGCCCCGCAAGCTGAGCAGGCTGGTGGTCGAGGGGGCTGCTGCGGCTCCGGCGGCCACCGCCGTCACGTAAGTCCCAGCCTCTTGCACGCCGCCGCGTATTCCGTGGTGCACAGCTCGGAGGCGGGTGTGATGTTCTTGTCGATGATCTCGGCCTTGAGGTTCTCCTGGGTGACCAGCGTCGGGGTGAACAGTTCTGCCGGCGACCCGAAGATGGTCGTCTTGGGCTCGGGGTCTCGCCCTTGAGCAGCTTCTCGGCGACATCGGCCGCCGCGCCGCCGACGATCTCGCTCGGCTTGCTGATGGTGTTGTACTGGTCGCCGGCGATGATGAGCTGCAGGCCTGCCACGGTCGCGTCGTTACCGCTCACCGGCGGAACGGGATTCACGCCTGCGGCCTTGAGTGCGGCGATCGCGCCACCGGCGGTGCCGTCGTTCGCCGCGACGATCCCGACGATCCGGGGGCCGAACTGTGCGATCTGCCCGGCCACCCACTTCTGGGCGTTCTCGGGCTTCCACTCGATGGTGTCGTACTCGCCGAGCACCGGCACGCCGCTGTTGTCGACGGCTTCGTGAACGCCCTTCTTGATCAGGCCTGCGGCGGCGTCGGTGGGCGAACCGTTGACGATCAGGACGCCCGCGCCCGGCGGCAGCGGCTGGCTCTTGACCTTGTCGATCAGCGATTTGCCGATCTGCTTGCCGATGTCCTCGTTGTCGAACGACACGTAGTAGTCGACCTTCGTGTCGGGGATCGGCCGGTCGTAGGCGATGACCTTCACGCCCTGGCCCTTGGCCGAGTTGACCAACGAGGCGGCCGCGGCCGAGTCGACGGGGTCGAGCACGATGACCTTGGCGCCCTGCGCGACCGCCGAGTTGAACTGTTGCTGTTGCTTGTCGGCGCTGCCGTCGGCGTTGTTGTACAGCGGCTTGCAGTCCGGGCACAGCTCCTTGAGGCGCTTCTCGAAGCCGGGCCGGTCGTGCAGCTCGTAGCGGGTCGAGCCGGTGTCGGGCATGAGGAAGGCGACCGTTCCGCCGCCTCCGCCACCGCCACTGCCGCCGCTCGAACCGGAGTTGCTACTGCACGCGGCCATGGTGGCTGCGACCAGCACGGCGCCGGCGATGGCGCATCCACGCGCTCGTTTCGAACTCTTCACGGTCCATCTCCTTGGGGTGTACGACCTGGGTCGCTCGATCGGTTTTGAATCGTGTCAACTGCTAGTGAGGAGGCTAGGATGCTGCCTTGAATCGTGTCAAGCATCACATTGATAAGTACTCAGGGGCTGGCTACGTGGATCGTCGGAAGTCGCGGAGGGCGACGACGAAGGACGTTGCCGAGCGGGCCGGCGTATCGCAGGGCACCGTCTCCAACGTCCTGAATCACCCCGAGTGGGTCAGTGACACCAAGCGCAAGGCCGTCGAGGATGCGATCGCCGACCTCGGCTTCGTCCGGCACGAGGCCGCCCGACACCTTCGGACGGGCCACTCGCAAACGATCGGCATGCTGCTGCTCGATACCGACAACCCCGGGTTCATCCACATCGCGCGCGGCGTCGAGGACTACGCGATCGCGCGCGGCTGGAACGTGCTCATCGCGAACAGCGCCAGGGACCTGGAGCGGGAACGGGCCTACCTGCAGGTCTTCGCCGAGGCGCGGGTGGCAGGGGTGATCGTCGTGCCGCACGACGAATTCGACCAGGGGGCGCACGACATCCGGTCGGGGGAATGCCCGCCGTCGTGATCGACCGCCTCGAGACCGGATCGGGCAACATCTCGGTCGGGGTCGACGACCTCGCCGGGGGCAGGCTGGCCGGGCAACACCTCATCGGCCTCGGGCACCGGCACATCGCGTTCGTCGGGGACGAGTCGACGGCAACGCCGGTGCACGACCGCATGGTCGGGCTGCGCACCGCGGTGACCGAGGTGTCGGGTGGCGTCTTCGAAGTCATCCCGACCGAGCTGAGCGTCGACGGCGGGCGCTCCTTCGGCACCCGGCTCGCGGGGCTGGCGCCTTCGTCTCGGCCGACGGCGGTGGTGGCCGCCATCGACCTGATCGCGATCGGCGTACTGCAGGCGCTGCTGCAGTACGGGGTGCGCGTGCCCGACGACGTCTCCCTGGTGGGTTACGACGACGTCCCGTTCTGCAGACAGCTGTCCGTGCCGTTGACGTCGGTGCGGCGTCCGCACTACGAGATGGGCGCGATGGCTGCCGAACTCCTTCTCGCCGCCGTGGCGGGTAAGCCGCTGCCGCGCAGGCACGTCGTCTTCGACCCCGAACTCGTCGTCCGGTCCTCGACCGCGCCTGCGGCCCTTTGACGGGGCCGGACGGCGCTACCCCGCGGTTCCGCCCAACTGCGCCGTGAGCGTGGCCGCCGCGGTCGTCAGGCCGCGGGCGCACCGGGTGATCTCGGCGTCGCTGAGCGCGCGCCCGATCTGTAGCGACACCACCATCGCCTGACGCCGGTGATGGTCGAAGACCGGGGCGGAGATGACGCTCACGTCGTGGCGTTGCCGCGCGGTGGCCTCGCTGCGCAGGTAGACCCGCTCGCCGACGTCGGACACCAATTCGCCAAGGAGAGCGCGCAATTCGTCGGGCAGCTCGCTCGACATCCCAGCCATCAGGGCGTAGAGCCGTCGCCCGCCGGGGTGAGCCGCTCGACGAGATACCCGCAGGCGCGGCACTCCTCGATCACGCGGTCAAGGCGGTCGCCGTCGGTGCGCAACGGAATCGTCGGCTCCTTGGCCAACCAGTCCCGCAGCGCCTCGTCGTCCCACAGCACGAACATCAGCCCGACGGGCGGTGCGAACGGATAGCTCTGGCCGACTCGCACGCCGACGTCCGCAGCCGGGCGGCCCGACGAGTTCCAGCAGGGTGATGCGGTCGTCGATCACGGCGGACAGCGCCGCGGTGGTGCCGTAGATCGACGACAGGCGGCGCAATTCCTCACGGGCGGCGGGGTTCACCCGCATCGACTCCTGCGCGGTGTGGCCGAGCGAAATGAGCTTCGGCCCAAGCCGATACGCCTTGTCGGCGCCGTCGCGGATCAGGTAGTCGGACTCGGCGAGGGTGGTGAGGATGCCGAGGCAGGTCGGCTTGCTCAGGCCGAGGCGCCGGGCGAGTTCCGAGAGGCCGAAGCGGTCGTGGGGATGTCGAGCCAGGAAGTCGAGGACGGCGACGACGCGCTCCGTCGGGGGTGAGGTCCTGTCCGCCATGCCGCTCCCGTCCTCCGAAGCACGTTGACTCGAATTAGAACACGTTCTACTCTCAGGTGCGGAAAATCTACCAGCTCGGTCCAATATTGGACCAGCGTGGAATCGCAGGAGACAGCGCCGTCATGTATTCACAGCCGTTGGCCGAGGCGATCGCGGAGGCCGAGAGCCTCGTCGCCGCGGCACCTCTGATCGAATCCGAGGCCGACCTCCTCGAAGGCCTGCAGTATCTGGCCGGCTGCATCGCCGCCTGCACCCACGTCGCGTTCGACTACGACCGGGATCATCCGTTCCTGCACAGCGGCACCGGCCCGTTCACCAAGATGGGCCTGGACAACCCCGACACCATGTACTTCGGCACCCGCGTGCAGCCGGGACACGAGTACGTCGTCACCGGGAGGCGCGGCACCACCACCGACGTCAGCTTCCAGCTCCTCGGCGGCGAATACACCGACGACAACGTGCCCGACAGTGAAACGGCCTTCGACGACCGCAGGCTCGACATCGCCGCCGATGGCACGTTCGAGTGGCGGTTCACGCCGGCCACGCCGTCGCAGTTGGTCATTCGCGAGGTCTACAACGATTGGTCCGCGCAGCGCGGCACCTTCGCGATCGCGCGGACCGACACCGAGGGCACCGCGCCGCCACCACTGACCAGGGAGCTCATCGAGAAGCGCTACGCGGTCGCGGGCAAGCAACTGGTCCAGCGGGTCAAGACGTGGCTGCAGTTCCCGCAGTGGTTCTACGGAGACAGCCCGGCCAACACGATGGTGGCGCCTCGTCTGACGCCGGGTGGGCTGGCCACCCAGTACTCGTCGGTCGGGCAGTTCGACCTGGCCGAGGATCAGGCGCTGATCATCACGCTGCCCGTCACCGACGCGCCGTACCTCGGCTTCCAGCTCGGCAGCCTGTGGTACATCTCGCTGGACTACATCAACCACCAGACGTCGCTGAACGGCACTCAGGCGCAAGCGGATCCGGACGGCAAGATCCGCATCGTGGTGTCCGACCAGAACCCCGGCGTGACCAACTGGGTGGAGACGCTGGGCCACCGCAAGGGCTATCTGCAGTTCCGCTGGCAGCGGGTCTCGCGCGAGCTGACCGAGGCCGACGGCCCCACCGTCGAGCTGGTGGACGTCGACAAGGTGGCCGCAAGCGCTGCCGTACCACGAGACGAACAAGATCTCCGATGACGACTGGCGCGCGCGGATCGCGCTGCGCCAGAAACAAATTGGCGAAAGGATGGTGGGCTAGACATGGCTGGACTGCTGGAGAACAAGGTCGTCGTCATCAGCGGCGTCGGACCCGCGCTGGGCACCACGCTCGCGCGGCGATGTGCCGAGCAGGGCGCCGACCTGGTGCTCGCCGCGCGCACGGTCGAACGACTCGACGACGTCGCCAAGCAGATCACCGACCTGGGCCGGCGGGCGGTGTCGGTCGGCACCGACATCACCGACGAGGCCCAGGTGAACAACCTCGTCGAGGAGTCGCTCAAGGCCTACGGCAAGGTCGACGTGCTGATCAACAACGCGTTCCGGGTGCCGTCGATGAGGCCGCTGGCCAACACCACGTTCGAGCACATGCGCGACGCCATCGAGTTGACGGTGTTCGGTGCGCTGCGGATGATCCAGGGCTTCACGCCCGCACTGGCCGAGGCGAACGGGTCGGTCGTCAACGTGAACTCGATGGTGGTGCGGCACTCCCAGGCCAAGTACGGCGCGTACAAGATGGCGAAGTCGGCGCTGCTGGCGATGTCGCAGTCGCTGGCCACCGAGCTGGGGGAGCAGGGCATTCGCGTCAATTCGGTTCTGCCCGGCTACATCTGGGGCGGCACGCTGCAGGGCTACTTCGAGCACCAGGCGGGCAAGTACGGCACCACCGTCGACGAGATCTACAAGGCGGCGGCGGTCAACAGCGATCTGAAGCGGCTGCCCACCGAGGACGAGGTGGCCTCGGCCATCCTGTTCATGGCAAGCGATCTGTCCAGCGGGATCACCGGCCAGGCCCTCGACGTGAACTGCGGGGAGTACAAGGCCTGATGCGAGGACGGAGCGAGCATGAGCGGCACGACCGATGTCGGCACCGTCGACGACCTGCACGCGTCGGCCGTGAAGGCCTGCGGCCTCGACGACTTCGGCGTCGACGACGACAACTACCGCGAGGCGCTCGCCGTGCTGCTCGAGTCGTTTCGCCGCGACGCCGACCTGACCGAGCTCGGCAGCAAGATGCAGCGGTTCTTCGTCCGCAATGCGCTGGTGGCCCGACTGGTGTCCGAGGCGGCGTTCAAGCAGTACCCGCAGCACGCCGACGTCGCGATCGAGCGGCCGATCTTCGTGACCGGCCTGCCGCGCACCGGCACCACCGCCATTCACCGGCTGCTCACCGCCGATCCGAGGCACCAGGGCCTCGAACTGTGGCTGGCGGAGTTCCCGCAACCCCGTCCTCCGCGCGAAACATGGTCGCAGAACCCGGTTTTCCAGCAGATCGACGCCCAGTTCACCAAGGCGCACGAGGAGAACCCGGACTACACCGGGCTGCACTACATGACCGCCGACGAGGTGGAGGAGTGCTGGCAGCTGCTGCGCCAGTCGCTGCACTCGGTGTCCTACGAGACGCTCGCGCACCTGCCGACGTACTCGCAGTGGCTGGCCGAGCAGGACTGGACGAAGCCATATCAGCGGCACCGCAAGAACCTGCAGCTGATCGGGCTCAACGACGCCGAGAAGCGCTGGGTGCTCAAGAACCCCAGCCACCTGTTCGCGCTCGACGCGCTGTTCGCCACCTACCCCGACGCGCTGGTGGTGCAGTGCCACCGGCCCGCCGAGACGATCATGGCGTCGATGTGCTCGTTGGCCCAGCACACCACCGAGGGCTGGTCGAACGTCTTCACCGGCGAGGTGATCGGGCAGGACTCCCTCGAGACCTGGTCGCGCGGGCTGGAATTGTTCGATGCCGAACGCGCCAAGCACGATCCGGCCCAGTTCTACGACCTCGACTACTTCGAGTTCATCAAGGATCCGCTGCGGTCGTCGAGGACATCTACGCGCAGTTCGGCATCGAGTTCACCGACGCCGCCCGCGAGGCCATGACGGCGATGCACGCCGAGAGCAAGAAGGGGCCGCGGGCGCCCAAGCACACCTATTCGCTTGCCGACTACGGGCTGACCGACGAACAGGTCAAGGAGCGCTTCAAGGGCCTGTGACCGTCAGGCCTCACGCCGTCGTATTGGCCAGTGTCTCAATGCGTTTCAACGCATCGCGGGCCAACGAGAGCACGTCGTAACCGCCGACGGCGGCACACGTCGCAATTCCGATCGCCGCGTTGTGTGCGGCGACGAAGGCGTTGTCGCAGGCCCAGTCATCGGCCCTGAAGGACCACAGCACGATGTCCGGTGAGCCGGAATCTACGCTGGGGCAGAAGATGAAAGAGGTATTTGCGGCCGCGCATGCTGGTGACCGTGAACTGTTGATCTCCGCAGATCTCCATCGAGCGCCGGGCGTCCACCAGCGCTCCCGGCGCGTCGAAGTCCGCGTGGTAGACGCCGACCATCTCCTCGATGTACACCTCTGGTGTGCCGGCGACGACCGTATGCCCACCGTCGGTCGCCACCGGCGCGTGGCTCGAAGATGAACGGTGGATCGACCTCTCTGGCGATTCCGCTGCACTCTTCGGGTTCGACCGTGACGAAGAGGTTGCCATCCTTGTCCTGGGTCCCCTGGCTCAAGAGGTCACCGGCCTGCAGCGCGGCGATGGGCGCGACCGGCCGCTCCCGGCGCGGCTGCGGCGTCTCTACCTCCTGCGTGCATCCGGCGAGGAGAAGGCCGAGTACGAGTGCCAGCCCCCGTCTTCCCATGTGCGCAAGTCTAAGGACCAGGCCAAGAGCGCCATTTCGTGCTCGAGGGGTCGTGCGAAATGCGGGGGTTTCATCGCGTGCACGGGGGTACATCACTTAGCACTGTTGCGGGCGTCACACCATGCGATAGCCTCGATCAATAATTGGGATCGCATCCCTAAAATCGGGACAGATAGCGAGTAGCTCATGACCGACAACGATGCCGACGGTGAAGGGACGCTGCGGAGCACGCTCCCTCAACAGCCGCCGGTCGACCAACGGAATGTGCGCCGAGTGGCCTGGGCCGGACTCATCGGCACCGCACTCGAGCAATACGACTTCGTCATCTATGGAACCGCAAGTGCGTTGGTGTTCAACGAGATCTTCTTCCCCGACGTCTCGCCGGCGGTCGGATTCATCGCCTCGTTCGGAACCTATGCAGTTGGTTTTGCCGCACGCCCGCTCGGCGGGCTGTTCTTCTCGCACTTCGGTGACCGGGTGGGGCGAAAATGGGTGCTGGTGGCCACCCTGTTGCTGATGGGTGTCGCCACCTTCCTCATCGGTTTGTTGCCGACCTACGACCAGGTGGGATTGCTCGCACCGATCCTGCTGGTGCTGTGCCGAGTCCTCCAGGGCTTCGGAGCGGGCGCGGAACAAGCGGGCGGGATCGTGCTGCTCACCGAGACATCCGCCATAGGGCGGCGCGGGCGCTACTCATCGCTGGTATTCGTCGGTGCCGCGGCGGGAACGGCCGTTGGGCGCCGTCGTGTGGATCCTCGTCCAGTTGCTGCCGGAGGACGATGTGATGAGCTGGGGCTGGCGGCTGGTGTTCTTCTCTTCGGTACTCGTCACGATTGCCGCCTACGTCATCCGCCGCAGGATGGACGAGTCGCCCGTATTCAAGGAGCTGAAGACCGAAGGCGTGATCGAGCGTCAGCAGGCGCCGATCAAGGACGTCCTCAAGTACGGAAGGCTGGGCGTAACAAGGGTTTTCCTGATGAATATCGGCGCCAACGCCCACTCGTACATATTCCAGGTCTTCCTCGGGAGCTACCTGATCAGTCAGCTCGACATCGACTCGACCTTCATCCCGAAGGTGCTGCTGCTAGGGGCTCTGTTCGCCTGTGTCTCGGCCTACGCATTCGGCGCACTGTCGGATCGCTTCGGCCGGCGCCGGATGTATCTGATCGCGACCGGATTCCTGCTGATCTTCCCGGTGCCGGCCTTCCTGCTGCTGGATACCCGCAATGCCGTACTGATCGCGCTCGTCGTCGTGCTCGGGTTCGTCTTCGCCTCCTATGGCACCGCGGGTGTGCAGGCCGCCTACTTCCCCGAGCTGTTCGGGTCGCGCTACCGCTACGCCGGTGTGGCGTTGGGCCGCGAGTTCTCGTCGGTCTTCGGTGGCGGCATCGCACCGCTGATCTGCTCCGCGCTGGTCACCTGGGCCGCCGGATCCTGGTGGCCGGTGGCGATCTACATGATGGCGATCATGGCAATCACCGTGGTGACCACGATCCGGTCGCCGGAAACCCGCGACAGGGATCTGCTCACCGAGGCGGACGCAACGCGATGACGGGTACGGTCGTTGCGGCCCAGCGGGATTCGAATCCTGCCGGTAGCAGCCGGGAAATCGCCGGCTGCGCGTCGCGCAGGATCTCCACCATCTCGGCGGACCGCTCCGCAGGCAGGTGAACGCTGGGTGCCGACACCGAGATCGCCGCGGTGGTAGGGCCCATCCCGTCCGGGACTCCGATTGCCACACAACTGATTCCGAGTTCGTTCTCTTGCTCCTCGACCGCGTAGCCCCGTCGGCGGGTGCGGGACAGGTCGGCGAGGAAATCCTCCGACGCAGCGAGCGGAAGTGCGGGGTGAGTATGGCGGCGGGGTCGAACAGTCGCGCCGCTTCGCTGTCCGGCATGGCCGACAACAGGATCTTGCCCATCGCGGTGTTCTGGGCGCGCATCCGGACGCCGGGGCTTGACATCATCTCGATTCCGCGGTGTCCGCGGGCCTTTGCCAGGTAGAGGACGTCGGAGCCCACCAGAATGCCGAGATGGGTGGCATCGAGTGTGCGTGCGGAGACCGACTCCAGCACGGCCTGTATCTCGCGGGAGACGTCGATGGTCGCCTGCGCATGGCTGCCGAGCTGGAGCAGTTTGACCCCTAGTTGGTACTGGTGATTGCCGCCGAGACTGAGGAACCCGTGCTGACCAGCGTCGTCAACATGCGATGGGTCGAGGAACGGCTGAGTCCCGCCGCCCTGGCGATGTCGTCGAGCCTGGTGAGCCATTGGCCACATGGTCGAGCAGCCCGAGCCCGCGTTCGAGCGTCTTGGCACCGGACGCACTGTCAGCCATCCGGCCAGTATCCCCGATGCTAGGACGCCGTTCCAGATACGGGACGACTGGGCCTAGCTAGCCGTCGCCGGGCGAGGGGCGCTGTCGACACCTCTTCGAGGCAGCCCTCCGCGATGGCGTGCTTGATGCTGTCGGCGAGCCGCGGGCATGACCGGCTCCGGCTGCTGTCTCCGCCGTTGGCCCGGACCTCGGCGAACGTCGCGCACCGCTGCGAGGCCTCCGAATTCCATTGCACCGCAGTGTGTCCGGGCCCGAGCTTCTTGACGGCGACCGTGACGTGACAGAACCGGCAGTCAACCGGTGCCAGGCCGGCGCTGAGGTAGCGCTCGCGATCGCGCGCCGTCGCCTCCCGCACGGCCGCGGCCCGCTGCGGGTCCTCGGCGAAGTCCGGTGCCTTGACGCGACGAACCGCTGCTCCGGCCGTTGCCTGCCGGATGATCGTCGTCGTCGTGGGCGCCGTGCAGGAGCAACATCGAGCGGGCCAGCCGGTCTACGTCTGGAGTCTGCGTCCGCTCGTCGTGCGTGGTCATGTCCTAACCCTCTGCTCTTCGCGCAAGCGCTCATCGCGTGGCTTGCTCGGTCGCTTCCTTCTCGTCGGACTCCTGGCTCTGCGCGGCGAGGTTCTCCTCGACCTCGACCTGCCACTTCTCGTTGGCGGCCGTGGTGTCGACCTCGATCTCGAAGCGGTCGACCATGTCCGGCGAAACGTCGGCGGCGTCGACGTAGAACTGCTGATACCAACGCCGCATCTGATAGACCGCGCCGTCTTCCTCGACCAGCAGCGGGTTGTCGATGCGGGTCTTGTGCTTCCAGATCTCGACGTCCTGAAGGAAGCCCTTGCTGACGCCCTCGGTGAACGCCCTGGCCAGCTTGTCGGTGGTCTTCTGGTCAAGGCCCTTCGGCTTCTCGACGATGACGCCCCACTGCAGCACGAACGAATCCTGGCTGACCGGGTAGTGGCAGTTGATCAGGATCGACTCGGCCTTGAAGCCGCCGTAGTTGTTGTGCAGCCAGTTGATCATGAACGACGGCCCGAAGTACGACGCCTCGGAGTCCAGGTGCGCCTCGCCGTAGGTGGTGCCCATGTCGTTGACGTCGGGGCGCCCGACGTTGTGCAGGTACTGGCTGGCGATGTGGCCTTCGAAGACGTTCTTGAAGTACGTCGGCAGTCCGAAGTGGATGTAGAAGAAGTGCGCCATGTCGGTGACGTTGTCGATGATCTCGCGGCAGTTCGCACCCTCGATCAGGATCGAGTTCCACCGCCAATCGGTCCACTCGTCGCTGGCGACCTCCGGGATCTCCGGGATGCGAACCTCGGGCGGCGGCGGGTTGCCCTCGACGTCGTGCCAGACGAACAGCAGCCCGCCGCGGACGTCGGTGGTCCAGGCGCGGGTACGGGCCAGCCGTGGCGTGCGCTTGGCGTAGGGCACCAGCTTGCACTTGCCGTCGCCGCCCCAGCGCCAGTCGTGGAACGGGCAGGCGACCTCGTCGCCCTTGATGGTGCCCTGGGACAGGTTGCCGCCCATGTGGCGGCAGTAGCCGTCGAGGACCTTCAGTTCGCCCTGCGAGTCGGCGAACACCACCAGCATGGTGCCGAAGATCTCGACGCCGTGCGGCTTGCCGTCGAGGTAATCCTCGACGGGGCCGAGGCAGTGCCAGCCGCGCGCAAACCGGTCCGGCAGCGCGCCGGTGTCGATTTCGCGGACGCCTGCGGTCTCTGTACTCACGGTGGGCCTCCCGTTTCTGAGCTCTCTAACTAGAACACGTTACAGTTTTTGCGTGCCGCTGCGCAATGTTTGGCGCATCTACCTGCGGTATATCTAGGTGATGCCGCTGTTCAGTTTCGAGGGACATATCCCGATCGTCCATCCGAGCGCGTTCATCGCGCCGACGGCCACGCTGATCGGGGACGTGCACGTCGAAGCGGGTGCGTCGGTGTGGTTCAACACCGTCATACGTGCGGACTTCGCCCCGATCGTCGTCCGCGAGGGCGCCAACGTGCAGGACGGCAGCGTGCTGCACGCACCGCCCGGCATCCCGACCGACGTCGGGCCGGGAGCAACCATCGCGCACTGTTGCGTGATTCACGGCGTCCACATCGGGCACGAGGCGGTGATCGCCAACCACGCGACAGTGCTCGACGGTGCGGTCATCGGGCGGCGCAGCCTGGTCGGCGCGCACTGCGCTGGTGGTGGGCGGGACGAAGATCCCCGACGAGGTGTTCGTCACCGGCTCGCCGGCCAAGGTCAGGGGGCCGATCGCCGGGACCGGCGCCGAGATGTGGGTGAACGTCAATCCCGGCGCATACCAGGATCTGGCCCGGCGCTACCAAGCGAGCTTCGAGGCCGTTCCCGACGTCTGAGTACTAGGCCACGTCCGATTGTGGTGGATCTGGGTCTGATCCGGTGCGGATGGTGCTCGTCGTCGGGCTCCTCTTCGGGTGGACGTAGTAGCCGTTCGGGGCGGTGGTAGTGGTTGACCCGGGCTTGGCCGGTGTCCAGGTGTGGGGGCGGGGTCCATTCGACTTCGCCGCGATCGTTGATGGTGGTGGTCCAGCCGCCGTCGCCGACCATGCGGTTGTCGGGTCCGCAGGCCAGGCCGAGTTCGTTGACGTTGGTGTTGCCGCCGTCGGCCCAGTCTGCGGCGGCGTGGTGGACTTGGGCGCCGTAGGCGCCGACGGTGCAGCAGGGTTTGGTGCAGCCGCCGTCGCGGCCGATGAGCATGATGCGCTGCGCCGGGGAGGCCACACGGCGGGCGCGGAACAGATCCAGGGCCGATCCGGTGGCCTTGTCGAACACCGCCAGGTAGTGGTTGGCGTGGGCGGCCAGCCGGATCACCTCGGCGATCGGCATGACGGTGCCCCCGCCGGTGACCCCGACCCCGGCCCGGCTTTCGAGGTCTTGGAGGGTGGTGCGGATGATGATCGAGACCGGTAGCCCGTTGAGGTGTCCGAGTGCACCGCTCATCAGGGCGATGCGCCCGACGGCGATCAGGGCGTCGTGTTGGCGTTGGGCCAGGCTGCGGTGGTCGTTGTCGATCTGGGCCTGCGACGGCGTCCCGCAGGTGCAGGGTTCGGGATCGTCGGGGTTGCACATCCCCGGGGCGGCGTACTTGGCGAAGATCACCTCCCACACCGCCCACGCCTCGGGGGTGAGGTCGGCCTTGGCCGGGATCATGCCGTCGCGGCCTGTTGTCGGCCGATGTGGAAACCGCGCTTGCGGGCGCGTTCGGCGTCGTCGGGTGCGGGGCCGTCCTGGTCGAGCAGGAACAGGGTCAGCGCGGCGAGGTCGCTGAGTTCCTTGGGTCCGACGCCGACCGCGGTGCGCACCAGGTCGACCTCGAACTGCTCCCGGGTGCGAGCGTCGAGGAAGCCGGGCAATTCGTGGATGGCCTTGCGGATGACCTCGACGTGCTCGGCGGTGATCAGCCCGCGGGCTTGGGCGGCGGCGGTCGCGGCCAGTACCGGCGGCAGCGGTTGGCCGGTCAGTGATCGTCGCGGCCCCAGCAGCGCAGCCTCGGTCAGTCGACGCCCGGCTTCGGTGGTCGAGATGCGCCACCGGATCGTGAGCACGTCGCGCCACGACTTGGCACCCATCTCCTTGGGCGTGGTCTCGGCCTGCAGCCGGGCCAGGATGCGGTGGCTCTGGGTGGGCAGTTGGCAGGTCAGGGTCTCCAACTCGTCGCCGGCGGCCAGCAGTTCGGGCAGGGTCAGCACGTCGAGATCGCAGGCGGCCAGCGCGTCGTGCGCGGCGCGCATCGCCGCGATCATTTCCTGCACGACCGTCCCGGACATGCCTCGAACATACATTCGACCACCGACAAAACCGCCGCAGCGTGACTACTGAAACCAGAGTGGCAGAAGATGTTTCATCGATACGAGCCGGTGACTCCTATACCGGTATCGCGCTCGCCGTTGCCTTGTCCAATTCCCAATATGCACGCAGCGAGGCGATTCTCCCGTCGGCGTTCACCCGGTAGGTGAACACGCCCTCGGCGACCACGCGGTAGCCGCGCGCGACGATGACGATGTGGCCGACATTGGCCTCCTCGTTGCCGCATTGGTAGGTCTGGGCGAAATGAAACTCCAACTGGCTCGGTGCGATCGCCATGTCGAAGAACTTCGCGATGGCGTCCTTGCCTCGGTGCCCCTTGCCGTCGGGATCGAAGTGCGACGGGCCGACCGGATCCTCGATGATGGCGTCGTCGGCGAACAGGGCCAGCCAGGCCTCCTTGTCGCGCGCCATCGCGGCCTCGCGGGACCGCTTGCCCGCCAGGTGCACCGGGGCGCCGGGGTCGGTGACCGGCATCAAGCGCCTCGGCTTGTCCGCAGATACCACCCACATCGAGTAGTACTGCGAGCCACCGCCGTAGGCGTGGCCGAGCGCCTTGCGGGCACCCGCCACCTGGTGATCGCCTGCCTTGCCCATCACCTGGATGGCGGACTCCGCAAACCGGATCATGCCCGATGCGCCAATGGGATTCGAGGACAGCACGCCGCCGGAGGCATTGAACGGGATGCGTCCACCGATCGCGGTCTCACCGGCCTCGGTCAGCTTCCAGCCCTCGCCCTCTGACGCGAAGCCGAGATTCTCCAGCCACATCGGCTCGAACCAGGAGAACGGCACGTAGACCTCGGCGACGTCGATCTCGTCGATCGGGCTGGTGATGCCCGCGTCGCCGCCACAGCGCGGCCGCCGCGTCACGGCCGGCCTGCGGGTTGACCTGGTCGCGACCGGAGTAGGCCAGGGGTTCGGTGCGCAGCGCGGTGGCGTGGATCCAGGCCACCGGATGGCCATCGGCCACTCGGGAATCCGCAATCTCTTCGTTGCCGATCACCAGCGCGCAGGCACCGTCCGACGAGGGACAGGTCTCGTCGAAGCGGATCGGGTCCCAGAGCATCTGGGAGGCCATCACCTTCTCCAGCGTGATGTCGGGCTGGTGCAGGTGTGCCAGCGGATTCTTGGCGCCGTTGAGCCGATCCTTGACCGCGACCATCGCGCCGATGTGGTTCGGTGCGCCCGAGCGGCGGATGTAGCTGCGCACGTGCGGCGCGAAGTAGCCGCCGGCGCCCGCGCCGACGGGCTTGGTGAACGGCACGGGAATGCTCAACGCCCACATCGCATTGCTCTCGGACTGCTTCTCCCACGCCATCGTCAGCACACGCTTGTACTTGCCGGACTGCACCAGGCTGGCCGCGACGATCGCGGTCGAACCGCCGACCGAGCCGGCGGTGTGAACGCGGATCAGCGGCTTGCCGGTGGCGCCGACGGCGTCGGCCATGAACAGCTCGGGCATCATGACGCCCTCGAAGAAGTCGGGCGCCTTGCCGACGACCACGGCGTCGATGTCGTCGAATGTGCTTCCCGAATCCGCGAGCGCCTTGTCGATGGCCTCGCGCACCAGGCCGTTCATCGAGACGTCCTTGCGCTTGGCGACGTACTTGGTCTGCCCGGTGCCGAGTACCGCGGCGCAGCTTGCTCTGCTCACTTTCGCGCAAGCGCTCATCGGCCTTCCATGACCGCGACCAGATTCTGTTGCAGTGCAGCCCCACTGGTGGCATGGGCCAGCACCCGCTGCGCGGATCCGTCGAAGATGTGTCGGGCCGCGAAGCCGATGCGTTCCAGTCCGGTCGAGAACATCGGATTGGCGGCCAGCGCGCCCCCGGATGGGTTGACCTTCGTCGAGCCGTTCAGCCCGATCGCCTCGGTGAGTATCAACTGCTGATGGCTGAACGGGGCATAGAGCTCGGCCACCTCGATCGAGCCGACGTCACCGCCCGTTGCCGCCTTCGCCGACGCCGCCGTCGACGGGGACTGCGTCAGGTCGCGCGCGCCGAGCACGGGAGTTTCGATGCGGTGCTCGAAGCCGGTGATCCAGGCCGGGTGCTCGCGCAGTTCGCGAGCTCTGTCACCTGCGGCCAGCACGATCGCCGAGGCGCCGTCGGTGATCGGCGCGATGTCATGGCGCCGAAGGGGATCGGCGAAGTACGGCCGGCCAAGCAGTTCGTCGACCGAACTCGCAGGCTCGAGGGAATCGGTGCGGGGCGCCGCGTTCATGGAGTCCAGCGCCACCTGGGCCATCTGCTCGGCGGTCCACTTGCCGGAGTCCAGTCCGAACCGGGCCTGCAGGCCTGCCGTCGACACGGCATCCGGCATCAGCGGGGCCACCGTGTACGGGTCGGTCTGCAGCGCCAGCACCCGGCGCAGGACGCCTGCCGAGGACTTGCCGAAGCCGTAGACCAGCGCGGTATCGACCGCGCCGGTCAGGATCTTGATGTAGGCCTCGTAGAGGGCCCACGCGGCGTCCATCTCCACGTGCGACTCGTTGATCGGCGGTACCGCACCGATCGAGTCGATCGCGGACAAGAACGAGAACGCCCGGCCGGCAAGGTAATCCGAGGAGCCAGAGCACCAGAAGCCGATGTCGGTCTGGTTCAGGCCCAGATCGGCGTAGAGCTCGGCGAAGCACGGCATCAGCATCTCGACGCCGTTGGTGGTGCCCTCGGTCCGGCGGACGTGGGGCGCATGTGCGAAGCCGACGACGGCAACATCGAAAAGTCGATTCACTGCTCATCGGATCGGCCACCCGTTATTGGTGGTGTTTGTAGGTGTCGTACTCGGCGTCGGGCTCACCCGTCGGCCGGAAGTAGTCGATGTTGTCGATGCCGAGGCCCCATTCGTCGCGGGGCTTCCATAACGCCTCGACCCGCATGCCCATCCGCACGTCGGCCGCGTCGATCTCGAGAATGAGATGCAGGAACGGAATGTCTGCCCCGTCCAGCAGGACGTAGGCCACGACGTACGGCGGCTTGATGCGCTGGCCGGCGAACGGGATGTTGATGATGGCGAACGTCGTCACCGTGCCCTTGTCCGGCAGCTCGACGAACTCCGTCGTCGCAAGCCCGGTCGCTGGGTCGGCCTCGCGCGCAGGGAAATAGACCTTTCCGGTACTACCGGTGCGGGACCCGATCAGCTTGCCCTCCTCGAGTGCTCGCAGGAACGTGCTCTCGGGCAGCGACGCGGTGTGCTGGATCTCGATGGTGGTGGGAACGACGAGCAGGGTGACGGGATCTCGATCATCGGTCGTCGCCGGAACGTCCTCTTCCGATTCGCCGAGCGCGAAGTAGGCGATGTCGGTGATCGCGCCCACCGGTTCGTCGGCCCAGTGCACGTGCACCCGGGCGCCGGTGCGTATCGCCTCCGACGAACCGGCGTCGACCGCGTGCAGCAGGGCGGTGTCGGCTCCGTCGAGCTTGATCAGCGCCCACGCGAACGGGCGGTCCAGCGGCTGGCCGTCCAGCGGCTCCGGCTGCCACGTCCATGACACCACCGTTCCGACGCTGGCCACCGGTACGATCTCCGTCAGCCGCTCGTAGGTGACGGGGTCGAACTCGGCAGGCGGCACGTGCACTCGGCCGTCCGAGCCGCGCACGCCCACGACATGGCGTCCGCGGAGTTCGGTGAAGAACCGGCTGAGGACGGTACCTACTGAACGGGTGTAGTCGAACGACAGCTTCAGCGGAGCTGAAAGGGGCGGCTCGTGGTCCCCGGAATAGTCTCGAATCTGGGCCGGGCTACTTTGGCTGACGCTCACGGCATCGAGTAGAACAGGTTCTAACAATCGAGGCAAGAACGGGTCCAAGGGCTCGGGAGGGTTAGGTCGGGATGGACGCATGGGTGGGGTGGCGGGAATGAAACTGGGACTGCAGCTCGGATACTGGGGCGCGCAGGCGCCGACCAACCACGCGGAACTCGTGGCCACCGCCGAGGAGTCCGGTTTCGACACCGTCTTCACCGCAGAGGCATGGGGCTCCGATGCCTACACGCCGCTGGCGTGGTGGGGCAGGGAGACCACCCGCATGCGCCTGGGCACCTCGGTGATCCAGCTGTCGGCGCGCACCCCGACCGCATGCGCGATGGCGGCCCTGACCTTGGACCATCTCTCCGGCGGGCGCCACATCCTCGGCCTCGGCGTGTCGGGCCCGCAGGTGGTCGAGGGCTGGTACGGCGCCAAGTTCCCCAAGCCGCTGGCCCGCACCCGCGAGTACGTCGACATCGTGCGCCAGGTGTGGGCGCGCGAGGCGCCGGTGACCAGTGCGGGGCCGCACTACCCGCTTCCGTATGCGGGCGAGGGCTCGACCGGGCTCGGCAAGGCACTCAAGCCGATCGTGCACCCCCTGCGTGCCGACATCCCGATCATGTTGGGCGCCGAGGGGCCCAAGAACGTTGCGCTGGCCGCCGAGATCTGCGACGGCTGGCTGCCCATCTTCTACTCGCCGCGAACCGCCGACATGTACAACGACTGGCTCGACGAGGGATTCGCCAAGCCCGGCGCCCGGCGCAACCGCGAGACCTTCGAGATCTGCGCGACCGCGCAGGTGGTGGTCACCGACGACCGGCCAGCGGTCATGGAGCTGATGAAGCCGCACCTCGCGCTCTACATGGGCGGGATGGGAGCCGAGGACACCAACTTCCACGCCGACGTCTACCGCCGCATGGGTTACTCCGAGGTGGTCGACGAGGTCACCGCGTTGTTCCGGAGCAATCGCAAGGACGAGGCCGCGGCCGTCATACCCGACGAACTGGTCGACGACTCGGCCATCGTCGGGAACCTCGACTACGTGCGCGGGCAGATCAAGCTGTGGGAGGCCGCCGGCGTGACCATGATGGTGATCGGCGCTCGTTCGCCCGAGCAGATCCGCGACCTCGCCGCCCTGGTGTAGCCCCCACCCTTCTTCCGCGAGCAGCCGCAAACCTGTCGCGACACGCCGTATTGAAAGCACTTTTGCGCCTGTTCGCGGGGAAGTGGGGCGGCTCGCGGGGAGGGCACTGCCGTGCCGAGTAGACAGTTCTTGCTAGTTGTCTAGAACAGGTTCTAGATTTGGTCTGTGACCGAACCCGTCTCGCAGCACACGATCGCAGGCACGGTCCTCACCATGCCGGTGAAGATCCGCAAGGCGACCCAACACACCGCGGTGTTCTCCGTGGACGCCGACGCCGCGCAGGCCATGATCGATTACAGCGGTCTTCACGTCAGCCGCTACCTGCCCGGGCGGGCCGTCGTTGCCCTGATACTGGCGCACTTCATCGACGGCGACCTCGGTGAATACCACGAACTGAGCACCGGTGTGATGATCGACGAGCCCGGGGCCAAGGCGTCGAGGGTGCGGGCGCTGCAGTCGGTGTTCATCCACCACATGCTCGTCGACCAGGCCTTCACTTTGGAAGCGGGACGGACGATTTGGGGATTTCCGAAAGTCATGGCCGATTTCACGATACGTGACGTGCGCCAGTTCGGCTTCGATGCAAGCATCGATGGACACCTGGTAGCCGGCATGGAATTCCGTCGCGGCCTTGCGGTTCCGCCGGCGGTTTCTCGGCGCAAGCAGGTGTTGCATTCATATTCGCATCGCGACGGTCACACACTGGCGACTCCCTTCGAGATGTCGATGGTGGGTGCTCGATGCAGGCCGGGAGGCGTGAGGCTCTGGTTGGGTGATCACCCGTACGCGAAAGACCTTGCGTCGCTGGGCTTGCCGAAGCGCGCGATGATGTCGGCCTCGGTTGAGAACGTCGAAATGAGCTTCTGCGACGCCAAGGAGATCGCATGACCCAGGTCGTTTCCGGCACCAAGCCCGACGTCGACTTCACCGACGGCAACTTCTACGCCGACGGCGGCGCCCGCGAGGCGTATCGCTGGATGCGGGCCAACCAACCGGTGTTCCGGGACCGCAACGGGTTGGCCGCCGCCGCCAGCCATCAGTCGGTGCTCGACGCCGAACGCAACCCGGAGTTGTTCTCCAACACCGGCGGCATCCGGCCCGAGACACCTGCCATGCCGTACATGATCGACATGGACGATCCCGCACATGTGTTGCGGCGCAAGCTCGTCAACTCGGGGTTCACCCGCAAGCGCGTGATGGACAAGGTGCCGTCCATCGCCACGCTGTGCGACACGTTGATCGATTCGGTCTGTGAACGGGGGGAATGCGACTTCGTCCGCGACATCGCCGCCCCATTGCCGATGGCGGTGATCGGCGACATGCTCGGTGTGCTGCCCGAGGAGCGCGGCATGCTGCTGAAGTGGTCCGACGACCTGGTCACCGGCCTCAGCTCGCACATCGACGACACGACCGCTCAGGCCGTGATGGAGGCCTTCGGCGCGTATACGACGTTCACCATGGACATCATCGGCAAGCGCCGTGCCGAGCCCACCGAGGACCTGTTCTCGATCCTGGTCAACGCCGAGGTCGAAGGGCAGCGGATGTCCGATGACGAAATCGTCATGGAGACACTGCTGATCCTCATCGGCGGTGACGAGACCACCCGCCACACCCTGTCCGGCGGCACCGAGCAACTGTTGCGCCACCGCGATCAGTGGGAGCGGTTGGTGGCGGATGAGCGCTCGCGCAAAGACCATGAGGAACGGCCCGAGACGTTGCTTCCCGGCGCGGTCGAGGAGATGCTGCGGTGGACGTCACCGGTCAAGAACATGTGCCGCACGCTGACCGCCGACACGACGTTCCACGGTATGGAGATGCACGTGGGCGAGAAGATCATGCTGATGTTCGAGTCCGCGAACTTCGACGAGGCAGTGTTCGGGGATCCCGAGAACTTCCGCATCGATCGAAGCCCGAACAGCCACTTGGCATTCGGCTTCGGATCGCATTTCTGCCTCGGCAACCAGCTGGCCCGCCTGGAACTGTCGATGATGACCAGGCGGTTGCTGGAGCGGCTGCCCGATCTGCGGCTGGCGGAGGATGCCACGGTGCCCCTGCGGCCCGCGAACTTCGTCAGCGGTCCTGAAGCGATGCCGGTGGTGTTCACGCCGACGGCGCGGGTGCTCGCCTGACCGGGGAACGCCGGACCGCGGATTGCCTTCGCCTGGCAGGGCTCTCACAACGTGGGCGCATCTCGGACACGAGCTGGAGGCGAAGGCTTGTCACCGTGGACATTGAAATGCGTAGTCGCAAGGTGATCGGCACCGCGGTGGTATGCGGTGGGCTTGTTCTCGCCGCCGTCGGTTTGGGATCGGGCGTTGCGAACGCGGCACCTGCGCCCGCGCAGATCACTGCGGCACGACTTGCGGCATTCGACGCCCCAGCCCCTCTGTACGGGGGCTTCGGGCCGCGCTTCATCGGCCCGAGGCACCACGCCGGACGCGGGGGTTTCAGACGTGGATTCTTCAGACACGGGTTCGTTCGTGGGCACGTCGGCCGTGGCTACATCGGACGTGGTCACGTCGGACGTGGCTACATCGGACGTGCAAACGGACGTGGCCCCGGTCGCGGGCGCTTCTACTGATCTAGCGGTTCTTGAAGTTCGGCGCCCGCTTCTCCTTGAACGCCAGCGGGCCTTCCTTGGCGTCGTCGCTCAGGAACACCTCGATGCCGATCTTCGTGTCGATCTTGAACGCGTCGAGCTCGTGCATCCCCTCGGTGTCGTGGATCGACTTCAGGATCGCCTGCACGGCCAGTGGCCCGTTGGCGTTGATCACCTCGGCGATCTCCAGGGCCTTGTCCAGCGCGGTGCCGTCGGGCACCACGTAGCCGATCAGCCCGTAGTCCATTGCCTCGGACGCGGTGATGTGCCGTCCGGTCAGCAGCAGATCGCATGCGATCGTGTAGGGAATCTGGCGCACCAGGCGGACGGCCGAACCGCCCATCGGGTAGAGGCTCCACCTGGCTTCGGAGATACCGAACTTCGCGCTCTCGCCCGCGATGCGGATGTCGGTGCCCTGCAGGATCTCGGTGCCGCCCGCGATGGCGGGACCCTCGACGGCGGCGATCAGCGGCTTGGTGAGCCTTCGGCCCTTCAGCAGTCCGTCGATCCGCGTCGGGTCGAAGCCGCCGCTCTTGAACGACTCGCCCGGGGGCGCCTTGGTCGCGGCCTTGAGGTCCATGCCCGCGCAGAAGTAACCGCCCGCCCCGGTCAGGATGCAGGTCCGGATCTCCGGGTCCTCATCGACGCGATCCCAGGCATCGACCATGATCGAGAGCATCTCGGTCGAAAGCGCGTTGCGCGCCTCCGGTCGGTTGAGCGTGAGGATCAAGGTGTGTCCGCGCTGCTCGATGAGGGCGTCGGGCCCGGCCCCGACACTGCGGTCTGGCTCGCTCAAGAAGATTCGCCTTTCAGCTTCGATGCCACAGACTTGTCTCGAAATGTAACACGTTCTAGTTTAGGTTCCGTGGCCCTCAATATCGCCGATCTCGCCGAGCACGCCATCGATGCCGTGCCAGACCGTGTTGCCCTCATTTCCGGGGACGAACAGCTCACCTACGCCGAGTTGGAGGAGAGGGCCAACCGCCTGGCCCACTATCTCATCGACCACGGTGTGCGAAAGGACGACAAGGTCGGGCTGTACTGCAGGAACCGCATCGAGATCGTCATCGCAATGCTGGGTGTCGTGAAGGCAGGCGCCATCCTGGTCAACGTCAACTTCCGCTACGTCGAGGGCGAGCTGCGGTACCTGTTCGACAACTCCGACATGGTCGCGCTGGTGCACGAGCGCCAGTACGCCGACCGGGTGGCCAACGTGCTGCCCGACACCCCGGACGTCAAGACCATCCTGGTGATCGAGGACGGCAGCGACCTCGACTTCCAGCGCTACGGCGGCGTCGAGTTCTACTCGGCGATCGCACAGGGCTCTCCCGAGCGCGACTTCGGCCCGCGGAGCGCCGATGACATCTACCTGCTCTACACCGGTGGCACCACCGGGTTCCCGAAGGGCGTGATGTGGCGCCACGAGGACATCTACCGGGTGTTGTTCGGCGGCACCGACTTCGCCACCGGCGAGCCGATCGCCGACGAGCACGACCTCGCCAAGGCGGCGGCCGCGAACCCGCCGATGATCCGGTACGCGATCCCGCCGATGATCCACGGCGCCACCCAGTCGGCCACCTGGATGTCACTGTTCTCGGGTCAGACCTCGGTTCTGACACCGGAATTCAACGCCGACGCGGTCTGGCGCGCGGTTCACGAACACAAGGTGAACCTGCTGTTCTTCACCGGCGACGCGATGGCGCGCCCGCTGCTCGACGCCCTTCTGGCCCACCAGGAGGCAGGCAACACCTATGATCTGTCGTCGCTGTTCCTGTTGGCCAGCACCGCTGCGCTCTTCTCGCCGAGCATCAAGGAGAAACTGCTCGAGTTGCTGCCCAACCGGGTGATCACCGACTCGATCGGCTCGTCGGAGACCGGTTTCGGCGGCACCAGCATCGTCGCCAAGGGTGAAGCCCACACCGGCGGCCCGCGCGTCACCATCGACAAGGCCACAGTGGTGCTCGACGACGACGGCAACGAGGTGGTGCCCGGATCGGGGGTGCGGGGCGTCATCGCCAAGAGTGGCCACATCCCGGTCGGCTACTACAAGGACGAAGAAAAAACCCGGCAGACCTTTCGAACGATCAACGGGGTCCGCTACGCCATCCCCGGCGACTACGCCCAGGTCGAGGCGGACGGCAGCGTCACCATGCTGGGGCGCGGGTCGGTGTCGATCAACAGCGGCGGCGAGAAGATCTACCCCGAAGAGGTGGAGGCCGCACTCAAGGGCCACCCCGACGTGTTCGACGCGTTGGTGGTCGGCGTGCCCGACCCGCGGTTCGGTCAGCACGTGGCAGCGGTCGTACAGCCCCGCGAAGGCACCCGTCCCTCGTTGGCCGACCTCGACGGCTTCGTCCGCAGCGAGATCGCGGGATACAAAGTGCCACGCAGTCTTTGGTTCGTCGACGAGGTGAAGCGGTCACCCGCGGGCAAACCCGACTACCGCTGGGCCAGGGAGCAGACGGAGGTCAGGCCCGCCGACGACGTGCATGCCAAGCACGTGGGCGCAGGCACGTGAATGGGGCGAGCGAAGCAAAGGGAGAAATAGATGCGTACCGAACTCTGCGACCGCTTCGGCATCCAGTACCCGATCTTCGTCTTCACGCCGTCGGAGAAGGTGGCGGCCGCAGTCAGCAAGGCGGGCGGTCTCGGGGTGCTGGGCTGCGTGCGGTTCAACGACGCCGACGACCTCGAGACCGTGCTGCAGTGGATGGACGCGAACACCGACGGCTTGCCGTACGGCGTCGACATCGTGATGCCCGCCAAGGTGCCGACGGAGGGCACCTCGGTCGACATCGACAAGCTGATCCCGCAGATTCATCGGGACTTCGTCGCCAAGACCCTCGCCGACCTCGGCGTGCCGCCGCTGCCTGAGGACGAGGAGCGCTCCGAAGGAGTGCTGGGCTGGCTGCATTCGGTCGCCCGCAGCCACGTCGAGGTGGCGCTCAAGCACCCGATCAAGCTGATCGCCAATGCGCTTGGCTCGCCGCCAAAGGACGTCATCGACCAGGCCCACGCGGCGGGAATCCCGGTGGCGGCTCTGGCGGGGAGCGCCAAGCACGCGCAGCGGCACGTCGACAACGGAGTCGACATCGTGATCGCGCAAGGCCACGAGGCCGGCGGCCACACCGGCGAGATCGCCTCGATGGTGCTGGTGCCCGAGGTCTGCGATGCGGTGGCCGCCCTTGGCCATCAAACCGCGGTGCTCGCGGCAGGCGGCATCGGCAGTGGCCGTCAGGTGGCTGCGGCGCTCGCACTGGGCGCACAGGGGGTGTGGATGGGGTCGGCGTTCCTCACCGCCGCCGAGTACGACCTCGGCGAGCGACTGCCGTCGGGCCGCTCGGTGATCCAGGAGGCCATGCTCGCCGCAACGTCCAGTGACACGGTGCGCAGGCGCATCTACACGGGCAAGCCGGCCCGGCTGCTCAAGAGCCGCTGGACCGACGCGTGGGACGCCGAGGATGCGCCCGAGCCGTTGCCGATGCCGCTGCAGAACATCCTCGTCAGCGAAGCGCACCAGCGGATGAGCGAATCCTCGGACCCGACGACGGTCGCTATGCCGGTCGGCCAGATCGTGGGGCGGATGAACGAGATTCGGCCCGTCGCCGACATCATCGCCGAACTGGTGGAGGGATTCGAGGTGGCGTCCAAGCGCCTCGACGGAATCCGCGAGAGCTGAAACCAAGACGCCGCCGAAGTGCTGAGCACTTCGGCGGCGCCGTTTCGGAATGGATCAGGGCGTGATCGTGGTGTCCGAGTCGATCACGTCGGTGGCCGCGCCGATGAGGTCGGACTGACTCTCGAGCCCGTCGGCGTTGAGTTGCAGGACGTACAGTCCGTCGGCGGCGGGGATCACGACCGTCTTCTGGGCGACGATCTTGGTCTGCCCGTCGGATTCCCATGTCCCACCGAGCTGGTAGGCCGGGTACTCGCCGAGCGTGCTGGTGGCGCCCTCGTTCATCGGCTTGTAGCCCGACAGGTTGTTCAGCTCACCGGGGGCCAGGTCGATGATCTTCTGCGGGTCCACGTTTCCGGTCAGCTTCGACACCAGAGCGACGATGCTCGGGGTGTACTCCTCGCCCTCTGGCCCGGTGTAGATGATGGCGCCGTATGCCCAGTCCGGGGTGTTCTCGCCTGCGGGCTCCCAGCCGTCGGGAACCGGAAGGTTGATCGTCGGGGCACCGGGATCGCCCATGTGGACCGCGGTTTCGGTGATGCCGTTGTCCTTGATGTAACTGGCGATCGTCGGGTTGGGTCCCGAGGAGTCCTGTGCGCGGGCAGCCATCGTGGGCTTCTTCGACGTCGACGACGCCTCGGGCGACGAGGCCTTCGAGCTCTCGGTGCTCGAGCTGCTGGACGTTGCGGTCTTGGTGTCCGAGCCGCAGCCGGACAGCACGACGGCCAGGGCGGTGAGCGCCGCAGCCACACCGGTGAGCGCCGATGCTCTCATGAATTAACTCCTCTGGTTCCTGTGGATGGTTCGTGGTTGCCGGAGGCAAACACCGCCGATGGCATTTCCGCAGCGAAGCGTAGCTCAAGCCACACCTTGTGCAGGATGGGTAGATCTACCCGTCTTCGGCGAGGCGAACACATGGCAGTGCGCGCCAATCGGTCTTGAGGCTTTGCTCGACCAGGTCGGGACCCGGGATGCAAGTTGTCCGATTCGTTCACGACGGCAATCGGACCGATCGCCTAGCGTCGCCGTCATGAACATTTCCCTGACGGCGACCGTCGTCGAGATCGTGGCGCACGACATGCAGCGCTCTCTGGACTTCTACCGCACCCTCGGCTTGGACGTGCCCGAGCCACAGGGACCGCACGTCGAGGTGGCGCTTCCCGGTGGCGGAAGGCTCGCCTTCGACACCGAGGAGGTGATCTCCGGGATGCATCCGGGCTGGACGCCGCCCAGCGGTCCTGGACGGGTCGCCATCGCGTTCGGGTTCGCCGCCCCTGCCGACGTGGACGAGACATTCGAGCGTCTGGTCTCGGCAGGCCATCCCGAGGCGTTGGCTCCGTTCGATGCACCATGGGGTCAGCGCTACGCCACCGTCGAGGATCCCGACGGCACCTCGGTGGACCTGTTCGCCCCACTGCCGTCCTGACCCTCGCGCAGCGACCGCAGCGACATCCCGGACAACTCGCGTACCTCGCGCGAAAGGTGCGATTGGTCGGCATAGCCGGCGTCGGTGGCCACCGCGGCGAACGGCCGCCCCGCCCACACCATTCGCACAGCGCGACGGAACCGCAGAATCCGCCGCAGCGTGGTGGGGCCGTAACCGAAGACGGCGCCGCACTGACGCTGCAAAGTGCGCCCAGACCAGTCGATCTCGCGTGCCACGTCTGCGGCCGATGCCCCGGCGGCCAGTCGTGAGGTGACGTGCCCCAGCGTGGGCAACGACCACGGCATGGTCTCCGGCCGTGGCCGGGAGGCGGCCAGCTCGGCGACCACGTCCGTCAGCCCGCGCTGTGGGCGTATCGGGCGAAGCTCGTCGAGCGCGATCCGCTGATCGCGCAGTTCGGCCGCTGGCACGCCGAGCAGCCGGGGCAAGACCCCTGGTCGAAAACGAAGTCCCACGAACGGCTCCGAGCCACGGGGGCTGATCGACGCGGTGGTGTCGGGGCCGGCCACCACGACGCGACCGTCCATCCGGATCAGGTCCATGCAGCCGTCCGGCAGCACCCGCACCCGGCTGGCGGGACCGTCGACCACCCACGCGGTCTCCACCAGATCGCGCAGCGGGTGCGGCGGCGAATGCTCGCGGTATCCCACCCCCGCCACGCTACCGACCCCTGCCGACGGCCGGGCGACTGTCAGCTCTTCCGAACCGGGAAGACAGGATCGTCGCAGTCGGTGCCCTCTACGGACAGGATGCGCTTGATCACCTTGAACGTCGCGGTGCGGGGAAGCTCGGCACCGATCCGGACGAATGACGGCCATTGCTTGGGGCCGAGGTCGGGTTGCTCGGCCAGGAACGCCTCGAACCCTGCGACGTCGAACGCCGCACCCTCGCGCAACGTCAACGCCGCCATCACCCGGTCGCCTACCGCGGGGTCGGGAATGGCGTAGACGGCGACCTCGACGGCGTCCGGGTAGCGCAGCAGGATCCGCTCGATCGGCGCGGTGCCGAGGTTCTCCCCGTCGACACGCATCCAGTCGCCGAGGCGGCCCGCGAAGTAGGCGTAGCCGTTCTCGTCCCGGTAGGCGAGGTCACCGGTGTGATAGACGCCGCCGGCCATCCGCTGTGCCTGGGCCGCCTCGTCACCGTAGTAACCACGGAACCAGCCGCGCCCGGTGGGGTTGACGAGCTCGCCGACCTTGCCCGCGGGGCAGGGTTCTCCGGTCTCGACGTCGACGATGGCCACCTCGTCGGTGAGCGGCCCCAGCGCGCCGTCGGGGGTGTCCGGTGTCCGGGTGATCGCCACGCCGCCCTCGGTCGAGCCGAACCCGTCGATGACGAGCACGCCGAAGCGCTCGGCGAACCGGGGCAGGTCGCGGGGCGCACCCTCGTTGCCGCACATGAACTTCAACGGATTGTCTGCGTCGTCGTCGCGGGTTGGGGTGGCCAGGATGTAGGACAGCGGCTTGCCGACGTAGTTGGCGTACGTGGCGCCGTAGCGCCGCACGTCGGGGATGAACCCCGAGGCCGAGAACTTGCGCCGCAGGGCAATCGAGCCGCCCGCCGCGACGGCGGGCGCCCAGCCGGCCATCACCGCGTTGGAGTGGAACAGCGGCATCGACAGGTAGAACGTGTCGGCGGGGCCGAGCCCGAGTCTCGCGGCGAGCATCCGGCCGGGGAAGGCCACCTTGTCGTGCGTGATCCGCACGGCCTTGGGCTCGCCGCTGGTACCGGACGTGAAGATCAGCATGAACAGGTCGTCGGGACTCGGGTCGGCGAACGTGACCGGCGCACCGCGGTATCCGGCGAGTTCGGTTGTCCACTGCGATGATTCGACGTCGACATGGTCGACACCGTCGGGAATGCCTGCCGGATCGTCGGTGAGGATCAACTGGCAGTCGGCACGTGCAACGTCACGGGCGAACGCGTCACCGCGCCGGGTGGGATTGAGCCCGACCGGCACCAAGCCGGCCAGCGCGGCCGCGACCAGCACGGTCGAGAAGAACGGTGTGTTGCCCAACAACACGCCGACGTGCGGTGGCTTGGCCGGGTCGAGCCGTGTCACGAGCGCGGCGGCGAGTTCGGCGCCTGCCCGGATGTGATCGCGCCATGTGACGAACGAATCCTCGTCGTGCACACCGCGGTCGGTGACGTCGGCGAGCGGCAGCAGCAACTCGGTGACGGTCGGGCTTGACGGAGCGGTCACCTGAGGCCGTCGGTCAGGCGGGCGTTTCGGCCAGTTCGCGGCCGATACGCAGCAGTGCTCCGGTGGCACCGCCCACCGCGAACTCGGTCTGCTTGGCGGCCAGGAAGTAGCGGTGCACGGGGTGGTCCATGTCGATGCCGACGCCGCCGTGCACGTGCACCGTGGTGTGCGCCACCCGGTGGCCCGCCTCGGCCGCCCAGAATGCCGCGGTACCGACCTCGAGGTCGGCCGGCAGGTCCTCCGACAGTCGCCACGCTGCCTGCGTCACGGTGAGCCGCAGGCCCTTGATGTCGATGTAGCCGTCGGCAAGGCGTTGTGCGACGGCCTGGAAGCTGCCGATGGGCCGGTCGAACTGCTCGCGCTCGCGCGCATAGGAGGAGGTAAGCTCCAGCGCGCGCTCCAGGACGCCGAGCTGAAAGGCGCTGCGGCCCAACATGGAATGGGTGGTCAACCAGCTGACCACCTCGTCGCCTCCGACGAGCCGGCCCGCGTCCACGTCGGTACCGTGCAATTCCAGGTGTGCGACGCTACCGTGGCCCGTGGTGTTCACCGAGGTGACCGAGACACCTGGATCGTCGGCAGCAACGAGGAAGATCTTCGTGCCCGAATCGGAATCGGCAGAGACCAGGAATGCGTCGGCCGGCCGACCGTAGCCGACCTGCGCCCGTGTGCCGGTGAGCTGGTAGCCGCCGTCGGCGTTGGCGGTCGCCTGAACAGGGCCCTGACCCATCTCGCCGTCGAGCGCGGCGGTGAGGATCTTCACCCCCGTGATCGCAGGTGTCGCCCAGTCCCGCTGCAGTACCTCGGATCCGAACCTCGCCAGCGCGCCCGCTCCCAGCACGATGGACTCCAGATAGGGCACCGCTGCGATCTGCCTGCCGAGCGCGACCAGTACGGCGACCTGCTCGAGCACCCCGAAACCGCCGCCGCCCAAGGACTCCGGAGCGGCGGTGGAGAGGATGTCGGCGTCGATCAGCTTGGCCCAGAGGTCGCGGTCGAAGCGCTCGTCGAGTTTGTCCAGATCGCGCTGATGCTCGGGCGTGCATACCGAGTCGGTGATGGTGCGCGCCAAGCCGCCCAGGTCGGCCGCAGCCTCCGTGGTCGTGAAGTCCATGTTCGTCCTATCGGTTCTCGGAAGGGCTGGTGGCTAGCGGTTGACCCGGGGCAGACCGAGGGCGACCATGCCGATGATGTCCCGCTGAATCTCGTTGGTTCCGCCACCGAAGGTCAAGATCAACGCCGACCGGTGCATCCGCTCCACCCGTCCGCGGAGCAGCGCGCCTGCGGAGTCGGAACGCAATGTGGCCGCAGTTCCAAGCACCTCCATGAGCAGTCGGTAGGCCTCGGTCGCCAGCTCGGTGCCGTACACCTTGGCGGCCGACGCATCGGCCGGCGACGGTGCGGCGTCTCGGCTGGATGTCCCCGATTCCGCGGCTCCGGAAGCCGACGCGAGCTCCCAGTTGATCAGCTTGAGCACCTCGGCCTTGGCGTGCACCCGAGCGAGGTTGAGCTGCACCCATTCCGAGTCGATCAGCCGCCTGCCGTGGCCGTCCTTGGTGTTCTGCGCCCACTCCCGGACGGCGTCCAGCGTCACGAAGATCGGTTGGGAGGACACCAGTGCGACGCGCTCGTGGTTGAGCTGGTTGGTGACGAGCTTCCAGCCGCCGTTCTCCTCGCCGACCAGGCTCGAGGTGGGTACCCGGACGTCCTGGTAGTAGGTGGCGCTGGTGTCCACGCCCGCCATGGTGTGCACCGGTGTCCAGGAGAAGCCGTCGGCGGAGGTGGGCACGATCAGCATCGAGATGCCGCGGTGCTTCTTCGCCTCTTGGTTGGTCCGGACCGCCAGCCAGACGTAGTCGGCGTAGGCGATCAGGCTGGTCCACATCTTCTGGCCGTTGATCACGTATTCACCAGTAGCGGAGTCGCCGTGCCTGACCGCGGTGGTGCGCAACGCCGCGAGATCGGTGCCTGCGCCGGGCTCCGAATAGCCGATCGCGAAGTGCAGTTCGCCCGCGGCGATCTTGGGTAGGAAGAACTTCTTCTGCTCATCGGTGCCGAAGGCCATGATCGTCGGCGCGACGCTGTTGATCGTCAGGAACGGCACCGGGGCGCCCGCGATGGCGGCCTCGTCGGTGAAGATGAGTGAATCCATCGGGGTGCGGCCCTGGCCGCCGAACTCGGTGGGCCAGTTCAGCGTCAGCCAGCCGTCCTTGCCCATCTGTGCGACCGTGTCGCGATAGACGTTGCCACTGCCCGACCTCGCCATCCGAGGAACTCAGTGCCGCCACCCGCTCGGGGGTCATCAGCTTGGCGAAGTACGCGCGCAACTCGCGACGCAACTCCTCCTGCTCGTGGGCTGTAGCCGATGCGCATCGCTGTCTTCCTCACTGTTCCGTCACCGTGCCACGGGTGACCCGTCGACATCCCCGGTTGTAACACGTTCTAGTCTTGGAATCCAGGCCGGTGTCCGGGTGGCATCGGCCGTGGGTCGTCGTATTCTGACCCCTTACCGGGGGCGGGGCGTCCGCACAGGGCTGCGAGGAGGTTCTCATGCGAGTCGAAGTCGACCGTGATCGCTGTGAAGGCAACGCGGTGTGCGTGGGTATCGCCCCGGACTTGTTCGATCTCGACGACGAGGACTACGCGGTGGTGAAGGCGGATCCGGTCCCAGCCGACCAGGAAGAATTGGCCGAGCAGTCGATCGCCGAGTGCCCAAGAGCCGCTCTGATCCGCAAAGACTAGAGGTATTCATGAATTGACCACGAATTCTGACGCGACGGATCTGTCCGGTCTGGTTGCGGTGGTGACGGGTGCGGCGGCGGGTCTTGGCAGGGCGGAGGCGATCGGACTGGCCCGGGCGGGTGCGACGGTCGTCGTCAACGACATCGCGGGCGCCCTTGACACAGTCCGACGTACTGGCCGAGATCGCCGCCGCGGGCGCAAAGGGCGTCGCCGTCGCGGGTGACGTCGGCGCGCGCAGCACCGCCGACGAACTGGTCGCGACGGCGGACGGCCTCGGCGGACTGAGCATCGTGGTCAACAACGCCGGGATCACACGCGACCGGATGTTGTTCAACATGACCGACGAGGACTGGGATGCCGTCATCGCGGTGCACCTGCGCGGACACTTCCTGCTGACCCGCAACGCCGCCACCTACTGGCGGGACATGGCCAAGCGCAACGGTGGCACCGTCTACGGCCGCATCGTCAACACCTCGTCCGAGGCCGGTCTGGCCGGCCCGGTGGGCCAGGCGAACTACGGCGCGGCCAAGGCGGGCATCACCTCGCTGACTCTGACGGCGGCCCGTGGCGCTCGGGCGCTACGGCGTGCGCGCGAACGCCATCGCGCCGCGCGCCAGGACCGCGATGACCGCCGACGTCTTCGGCGATGCACCCGAACTCGAAGCGGGGCAGGTCGACGACCTGTCACCCGAGCACGTCGTGACCCTCGTGCGGTTCCTCTCGTCGCCTGCGGCCGAAGGGGTCAACGGCCAGCTGTTCATCGTCTATGGTCCGACGGTGACGCTGGTTGCGGCGCCGACGGCGGAGAAGCACTTCACTGCGGAGTCCGACGCATGGGCCGCAGGCGACCTCGATGCCACGTTGCGCGACCTACTTTGCTGACCGCGATCCCGAACTTGGTTTCTCAGCCAACGGACTGATGCGCTCGCGAGACTGACGGTCTTGGTTGAGAAGGTCCCGTGAGCGGTAGAACACGTTTCAACATGTCCTAGATCACATCGGCTCTGACCTGCGCGTATCAAGTTGTTATTACGATTCAGTGGTTCTTTGACACTGCGAACTTGTTCTAGTTAATATGAGCCGGCTCACTAAGAGCACCGCTTAACCATGGGGTCGGAAAGTCGCTAGGGCCGACAGTCCCTGGACACTTCGCCATCACGATCATTCGACCCCCGTGCCGAGAATGGAGCCGAGGTTGATCGAACAGCTTGCGGCTCCGGCCCGAGCCGTGGGTGGGTTCGTCGAGATGTCCCTCGACACCTTCGTCAAGATCTTCCGGCGGCCGTTTCAGTTCCGCGAGTTCCTCGAGCAGACCTGGATGATCGCGCGCGTCTCCCTGATCCCCACGCTCCTGGTCGCCATCCCCTTCACCGTTCTGGTGGCGTTCACGCTCAACATCCTGCTTCGCGAGCTCGGTGCGGCCGACCTGTCGGGCGCGGGTACCGCGTTCGGCACCGTCACCCAGCTGGGCCCGGTGGTCACGGTCCTGGTCGTCGCCGGCGCGGGCGCGACGGCCATCTGCGCCGACCTCGGCGCGCGCACCATCCGCGAGGAGATCGACGCGATGCGGGTGCTCGGCATCGACCCCATTCAGCGCCTGGTGGTGCCGCGCGTGCTGGCTTCGACGTTCGTGGCGCTTCTGCTCAACGGTCTGGTCTGCGCGATCGGACTGTCCGGCGGCTACGTCTTCTCCGTGTTCCTGCAGGGGGTCAACCCCGGTGCGTTCATCAACGGCCTGACGATTCTGACCGGACTTGGCGAGCTGATGCTCGCCTTCCTGAAGGCCATGTTGTTCGGCGTGGTCGCGGGACTTGTCGGCTGTTACCGCGGTCTGACCGTGAAGGGTGGCCCCAAGGGCGTGGGTGTCGCGGTGAACGAGACCGTGGTCTACGCGTTCATCTGCCTGTTCGTGATCAACGTGATCGCTACGGCGATCGGCGTTCGGGTGCTGGCACGCTGATGAGCGCTTGCGCGAAGAACAGAGCACGCTGATGAGCGCTTGCGCGAAGAGTCGAGGTCGGTGAGTTACGACACCACGCTTCGCATCCGGCGGTTCTTCCGCGGCGTGCCGAAGGCCGTCGACAGTGTGGGGGAGCAGGCGCTGTTCTACGGCGAGTCGATCCGCTACATCCCCAACGCGCTCACGCGCTACCGCAAGGAGACCATCCGCCTGATCGCCGAGATGACCATGGGCGCAGGCGCCCTCGTGATGATCGGCGGAACGGTCGGTGTCGCGGCGTTTCTGACGCTGGCCTCCGGCGGTGTCATTGCGGTGCAGGGCTATTCGTCGCTCGGCAACATCGGCATCGAGGCGCTGACGGGCTTCCTCTCGGCCTTCCTCAACGTGCGCATCGTCGCCCCGGTCATCGCGGGCATCGCCCTGGCGGCCACCATCGGTGCGGGCACCACGGCGCAGCTCGGCGCCATGCGGGTGGCCGAGGAGATCGACGCCGTCGAGGCGATGGCCGTGCACTCGGTGTCGTATCTGGTGTCGACGCGCATCATCGCCGGCCTCATCGCGATCGTCCCGCTGTACTCCCTTTCGGTGTTGGCGGCGTTCTTCGCCGCACGGTTCACCACCGTCTTCATCAACGGGCAGTCCGCAGGTCTCTACGACCACTACTTCAACACGTTCCTGGTGCCGACCGATCTGCTGTGGTCGTTCCTGCAGGCGATCGTCATGTCGATCGCAGTGATGTTGGTGCACACCTACTACGGCTACAACGCATCCGGCGGTCCGGTCGGCGTCGGCATCGCCGTCGGACAGGCCGTGCGCACGTCCCTGATCGTCGTGGTGACCATCACCCTGTTCATCTCGCTCGCCGTCTACGGCGCCTCCGGCAACTTCAATCTCTCCGGATAGGCAGGGGACGAATGGCGAACGGTGACACCAAGCGCAGCCACGTCAGGATCGCTGCGGCGATCCTGGCTGCGCTCCTCGTCGCCGCGACGGTGTTCACCTACTTCTCCTACACCGCTGCCTTCACCGACACCGACACCGTGACGGTCACCTCGCCACGCGCAGGTCTGGTGATGGACACCGACGCCAAGGTCAAGTACCGGGGCATCCAGATCGGCGCGCGTCAAGCACATCGAGTACGCAGGCGATCAGGCCAAGCTGACGCTGTCGATCGAGAGCAGCCAGCTGCCCTACGTGCCGTCCAACGCGAAGGTCCGGATCGGCGGCACCACGGTGTTCGGCGCCAAGGCGGTGGAGTTCCTTCCGCCCGACTCGCCGACCGGCAACTCGCTGCGGCCCGGCGCGCAGGTGCAGGCCTCGGACGTGCAGCTCGAGGTCAACACGTTGTTCCAGACGCTGACGGACGTGCTGGCCAAGATCGATCCGATCAACCTCAACGCGACCATCACCGCACTGGGGGAGGGCCTGCGCGGCAACGGCGACGACGCGGGCGCCACCGTGGCGGGGCTGAATTACTATCTGCAACAGCTGAATCCGAAGCTGCCCACGCTCCAGCAGGACTTTCAGAAGACGGCTGTCGTCGGCAACATCTACGCCGACGCGGCGCCCGATCTGGTGACGGTGTTCGACAACCTGCCCACGATCAGCAAGACGCTCGTCGACGAGCAGGACAACCTGAACGCCACGTTGCTCGCCGCCACCGGGCTGGCCAACAACGGCACCGCCACCTTGCAGCCCGCCGCCGAGGACTTCATCGCCGCGATCCAGCGTCTGCGCGCGCCGTTGAACGTGTTGGGCGAGTACTCACCCGAGATCGGCTGCATCTTCACCGGCACCGCCAAGGCGCTGGACACCTTCGCGCCCATCATCGGAGGCATCCGCCCCGGCCTGTTCGTGGCCTCGAACTTCCTGCCGGGCGCGCCCGCCTACACGTATCCGGAGAGCCTGCCGATCGTGAACGCCTCCGGCGGCCCGAACTGCCGTGGCCTGCCGAACGTGCCGACCAAGCAGTACGGCGGATCGTGGTACCACACTCCGTTCCTGGTCACCGACAACGCGTACGTGCCGTTCCAGCCCAACACCGAGTTGCAGTTCGATGCCCCGTCGACGCTGCAGTTCCTGTTCAACGGCGCATACGCAGAACGGGATGACTTCTGATGAATCGGTTGCGCCGCGATGAGCGCTTGCGCGAAGAGCCATCGATGAAGAACAGAGGGCGCTGATGAAGCGCGATCAGGACGCTGATCAACGTCATCGTCTTCACCGTCGTCATGCTGTTGGTGGCGGCGGGCCTGGTGGTGGTGTTCGGGCAGTTCCGCTTCGGGTCGGGCAACACGTACCACGCGAACTTCGCCGAGGCGTCGCGACTGAAGGCGGGACAGGACGTCCGGATCGCCGGCGTGCCGGTGGGCTCGGTCAAGAAGGTCAAGCTCAACCCGGACAACAGCGTCGACGTCACGTTCGACGTCAACGACCGGTATCAGCTGTACACCTCGACCAAGGCCGTCGTGCGCTATCAGAACCTGGTCGGCGATCGCTATCTCGAGATCACCTCTGGCCCTGGGGATCTGCGCAAGCTGCCCGTCGGCGGCACCATCGTGCGGGAGAACACCCAGCCCGCGCTGGATCTCGACGCGCTGCTCGGCGGGTTGAAGCCGGTGCTGAAGGGGCTGGACGGCACGAAGGTCAACGAGGTGAGCAACGCGGTCATCGAACTGCTGCAGGGCCAGGGCGGCGCGCTGTCGAACCTGTTGGCCGGCACGGGATCCTTCACCCAGGACCTGGCGACCAGGGACCAGCTGATCGGCGACGTGATCAACAATCTGAACACGGTGCTCGGCACGGTCGACGAGAAGGGCGCCCAGTTCGACGCCAGCGTCGACCAGCTGCAGCAGCTGATCACCGGGCTGGCGCAGAACCGCGACCCGATCGCGGGCGCCATTCCGCCGCTGGCCTCGGCGACCAACGACCTGACCCAGCTGCTCGAGACCAGCCGCCGACCGGTGCAGGGCGTCCTCGAGAACGCCAGGCCGCTGTTGCAGCGCATGGACGAGCGCAAGGGCGACATCAACAAGGTGATCGAGCCGCTTGCCGAGAACTACCTGCGGCTCAACGCACTCGGTGCGTACGGTTCGTTCTTCAACATCTACTACTGCTCGATCCGGATGAAGATCAACGGCCCCGCGGGCAGCGACATCCTCATCCCGTTCGGTGGTCCGCCCGATCCGTCGAAGGGGAGGTGTTCGGAGAATGGCTAGGCCGGGCATCGACAACTCGACCCGCACCGGGATCTTCGGCATCGTCCTGGTGGCGTGCCTGGTCCTGGTGTCGTTCGGGTACACCAAGCTGCCGTTCTGGCCGCAGGGCCGCAGCTATGAGGCGTTCTTCACCGACGCGGGCGGCATCACGCCCGGCAACGACGTCGCGGTCTCCGGGATCAAGGTCGGTCAGGTGTCCTCGGTCGAGCTGGCAGGCGACGCCGCCAAGGTGACGTTCACCGTCGACCGCGCACGTCAAGGTCGGCGACCAGACCCTGGTGGCGATCAAGACCGACACCGTGCTTGGTCAGAAGTCACTGTCGGTGACACCGGGCGGCACCGGCAGTTCGACGTCGATCCCGTTGGGCCGCACCACCACTCCGTACACGCTGAACACCGCGCTGCAGGACCTCGGCGGGAACGCCAGCGAGCTGGACAAGCCGAAGTTCGAGCAGGCGCTGCAGACGCTCACCGACACGCTGCACGACGCGACTCCGCAGTTGCGCGGTGCGCTCGACGGCGTTGCGGACCTGTCGCGCAGCCTCAACAAGCGCGACGAGGCGCTCGAGCAGCTGCTGACGCACGCCAAGCGGGTGTCCGACACCCTGGCCCAGCGGGCGGGGCAGGTGAACCAGTTGATCACCGACGGCAACCTGCTGTTCGCCGAGCTCGACGAACGCCGCCAAGCCTTGAGCAACCTGATCGACGGCATCGACGACGTGTCGCGCCAGCTGTCGGGTTTCGTCGGGGACAACCAGCGTGAGATTCGGCCCCGCGCTGCAGCGGCTCAACGCGGTGATGGACAACCTGCTCGAGCGGCGCGAACACATCGGCGAGGCGCTGCGCAGGCTGCCGCCTTACGCGACCGCACTCGGCGAGGTCGTCGGCTCCGGCCCCGGCTTCCAGATCAACCTGTACGGCCTGCCGCCCGCCACCATCTCGGAGGTTCTGCTCGACACTTACTTCCAGCCGGGCAAGCTGCCGGACAGCCTGGCCGACATGCTGCGCGGATACATCTCCGAGCGACTGATCATCAGGCCGAAGTCGCCATGACACAATCGAATTCGAAGCCGGGCCGGACCCGGTGGCTGCGGATCGCGCTCGCCGCCCTGTTGGTGGCGGTGCTCGCCGGCGGCGTGTACACGGTGTGGCCGTCGCGCGGCGGCAAGCAGGTGATCGCGTACTTCCCCTCGGCGGTCGGCCTGTACCCGGGAGACGAACGTCAGCGTGGTCGGGGTGCCGGTCGGCACCATCGACTCGATCAAGCCACGTGCCTCCGACGTCGAGGTCACCATGACGGTGCGCGACGACGTCAAGCTGCCCGCCGACGCGCGCGCGATCGTCATCGCCCCGAACCTGGTGTCCGCCAGGTTCGTTCAGTTCACCCCTGCCTACACCGGCGGGCCCGTGCTGGCCGACGGTGCGCAGGATCGGGCTGGACCGCACCGCGTGTCCCCGTCGAGTGGGACGAGGTGAAGGAACAGCTCACCGCGCTCAGCGCACAGCTGGGGCCGCAGCAGGGCTCGCTGCAGGGGCCGCTCAGTGCGTTCGTCAACCAGGCCGCCGACACGTTCGACGGCAACGGCGACTCGTTCCGCGAGGCGTTGCGCGAACTGTCCCAGACCGCGGGGCGCCTCGGTGACTCGCGGACCGATCTGTTCGGCACCGTGCGCAACCTCCAGGTGCTGGTCAACGCGCTGTCCAACAGCAACGAGCAGATCGTGCAGTTCTCCAACCACGTCGCGTCGGTGTCCCAGGTGCTGGCCGACAGCAGCAAGGACCTCGACGTCACGCTCGGCACGCTCAACCAGGCGCTGAGCGATGTGAAGGGCTTCCTCAACAAGAACAACGAGGCGCTGATCGCCCCGGTCGGCAAGCTCGCCGACTTCACCAAGATCCTCACCGATCACAGCGACGACATCGAACAGATCCTGCACATCACGCCCAACGGCCTGCAGAACTTCTACAACATCTACAACCCCGCGCAGGGCACCGTCGGCGGACTGCTGTCGCTGCCGAACTTCGCCAACCCGGTCCAGTTCATCTGCGGCGGCACGTTCGACACCGGCGCGAACCCGGACAACTACAAGCGCGCCGAGATCTGCAGGCAACGGATGGGCCCGGTGTTGAAGCGCATCACGATGAACTACCCGCCGATCCTGTTCCACCCGATCAACAGCATCACCGCCTACAAGGGCCAGATCATCTACGACACCCCGGAAACCGAGGCGAAGGCGCAGACGCCGGTGCCGTACCTGCAGTGGCAGCCCGCGCCCGGTGTCACGCCCATCACGCCGAGCCCCGACGGCATGCTCAGCGACCTGATCCTGCCGCCGCCCGCGGTGGTGGGACAGGTTTCCCCGCGGCCGGCCCGCCGGCGCCGATGGGCGCGGGTCCACTGCCCGGCCCTGCGCCCGCGCCGGTGCCTGCGGATCCCAACGCCCCGCCGCTGCCTGCGGAAGGAGCGGGCGGATGATCCCGGCCATCGCGCGGCGCCGCATGCTCCGGCACTCGCGCAACGGATGGCCGTCGGTTCGGGGGCGCTGCTGCTGGCCGGCTGCCAGTTCGGCGGCCTGAACTCGCTCGACATGCCTGGCACCGCAGGGCACGGAAGCGGTTCGTACACCATCACCGTCGAACTGCCCGACGTCGCGACACTGCCGCAGAACTCGCCGGTCATGGTCGACGACGTCACGGTCGGCAGCGTGTCCGGCATCGAGGCCATGCAGCGGCCCGACGGCACGTTCTTCGCGGCGGTGAAGCTGTCGCTGCAGGGCGACGTCAACCTGCCGCAGAACTCGACGGCGACGGTCGCGCAGACGTCGCTGCTGGGCTCTCAGCACGTGGAGCTCATCCGCCGGTGACGGACTCGAGCGAGGCGAAGCTCAAGGACGGGCTCGAACATCCCGCTCAGCCGGACCAGCCGCTACCCGACCACCGAGGAGGTGCTGTCCTCGCTGGGCGTGGTGGTCAACAAGGGCAATCTCGGTGCGCTGCAGGACATCACCGACGAGGCCTACGCCGCCGTCGCCGGCCGCGCAGGCAGCTTCGCCGAGCTGATCCCGCGGCTCGCCGAGCTGGCCGGCTCGCTGGACCAGCAGACGGCCGACATCATCGCCGCCGCCGAAGGGCTTGAACCGCTTCGCAGGCATCCTGGCCCGCGGCAAGGACAGCCTCGGGCGGGCGTTGGACACGCTGCCCGCCGCGCTGAAGGTGCTCAACGACAACCGGTCCAACATCGTCGACGCGTTCACCGCACTGCGCACCTTCGCCGGCGTCGCGTCGCACGTGCTGTCGGAGACCAAGGCCGACTTCGCCGCCGACTTCAAGGACCTCTATCCGGTGATCAAGGCGTTCAACGACAATGCCGACGACTTCATCAAGGACCTCGAATTTCTACCGACGTTCCCGTTCCACTACAAGTACCTGCGCAACGCGGTGCGAGGCGACTACCTCAACGTGTTCGTCACGTTCGACCTGACGGTGCGGCGCACCGGCGAGTCGGTGTTCACCACGTCGAAGGGGCTTGACCCGAACATGAAGCACCTCGACGAGGTCATCAATCCGCCGGACTTCCTCACCGGGGCGATGGCCAACCTGTCCGGTCAGGCGGCCGATCCGTTCAAGATCCCGCCGGGAACGGCCACCCAGCACGACGGGGGGACACCCTAGATGCTGGACCGGCTGACGCGGTTGCAACTGTCGATCTTCGCGCTCGTCACGGTGATCTGCGTGGGCGCCATCTCGGTGTTCTATCTCCACGTGCCGGCCGCCGTCGGTATCGGCTCCTACAACGTCACCGCGAATTTCGTTGCGGGCGGCGGGCTCTACGAGAACGCGAACGTCACCTACCGGGGCGTGACGATCGGGCGGGTCGAGTCGGTGGGCCTGTCCAAGGACGGCGTCGTCGCGCACATGCGGCTCAACTCCGACACCCCCGTGCCGGAGAACGTCACGGCGACGGTGAAGAGCGTCTCGGCCGTCGGCGAGCAGTACGTCGACCTGGTGCCGCCCGCCGACGCCTCGAACCAGATGCTGCGCGACAACTCGAACATCGGCGTGGATCACACCGCGATCGGTCAGGACATCTCCGGGCTGCTGACACAGGCCGACGCGCTGGTCAACAGCATCGGGGACAGCCGGATTCAGGACCTGCTCCGCGAAACGTTCAAGGCGTTCAACGGATCCGGGCCGGAACTGTCCAGGCTCATCCAGTCGTCGCGGCTGCTGGTGGACGAGGCCAACGCCAACTACGGCCAGACCACCGCAGCTGATCGATCAGGTCGGGCCGTTCCTCGACGCGCAGATCCGCAGCGGCGACGACATCAAGTCGCTTGCCGACGGGTTGGCGCGCTTCACCAGCGAGGCGGCCAAGGCCGACCCGCAACTCCGCTACGTGCTGCAGACGGTGCCCGGCGCCACGGAGGCGGCCAACACGACGTTCGACGGCATCCGGCCGACGTTCCCGATGCTGGCCGCCAACCTGGCCAACTTCGGCCGCATCGGCGTGATCTACCGCAAGTCGATCGAGCAGGCGCTGGTGATCTTCCCGGCGCTGATGGCGGCGCTCATCACGGTCGGTGGCGGGGTGCCCGCCGACGAGGGCGGCAAGCTGGACTTCAAGGTCGACCTGGGTGACCCGCCGCCGTGCTCGACGGGTTTCATTCCTCCGACGGAGATCCGGTCGCCCGGCCGACACCACGCTGCGCGACCTGCCCACCGACCTGTACTGCAAGACGGCGCAGAACGATCCCGCCGTGGTGCGTGGCGCGCGCAACTACCCGTGCCAGGAGTTCCCCGGCAAGCGGGCCCCGACCGTCCAGCTGTGCCGCGACCCGCGCGGTTACGTGCCGATCGGCACCAACCCGTGGCGCGGGCCGCCCATCCCGTACGGCACGCCGATGGACCAACGCGAAGACAATCACTACGAGCCGCCCGGGCGAAACATACTGCCCTACAACAAGTTTCCGTTCATTCCGCCTGGAGCCGACTACGATCCTGGCCCGCCGTCCGTGCAGTTGCCGCCGGGCGTGCTGCCCGGTCCGGGCCCTGCGCCCAATGCGCCGTTCCCGCTGCCCGTGCCGCCGAACGACAACGGGCCCCCGCCGCCGTGGCCGTACTACGCGCCGCCGGATCAGATCGTGCCGCCGTACGGCCGGTCCGCGCCGGAGGCGCCCGCTCCGCCTGCCCCAGGGCCGTTGCCCGCCGAGGCGCCTGCACCCGATGCGCCGGCTCCCGACGCGCCGCCACCGCCCGTCGACGGTGCGCCGCCGCAGGCCAGTGGCCCTGCGACCACCACGTACGATTCAAGGACCGGTGTGTTCGCCGACCCCGCTGGTGGGACGGGCGTGTTCGCCGGAGGAACGGACAAGGTCGCTGCCCCGGAGACGTGGGTCGACCTGATGATGGATCCACGATCAGCGTGACTCGGGAAGAGAATGATTGAAGACGACACGACTCCGGGCGAAACGAACCAGGCCGCGCCCGAGTCGGCGAGGAACGCTGCCGCCCGGCGGCGCCGGGCGTCGCGGGCGGCCGGACCTGCGTCGGGCGTCGCGGCGGAGCCCGTCGGCGTCACGGTCGAGCAGTCGGCGGCAGGCACGGTGCGGATCGCCCGCCCGGTCGCCCCGCCGCCCCGCCGGCAGACCGAACGCCATGCTCGTCGCCATCGTCGGCGCGGCCGTCACCGCGGTGCTCGCCATCGTGCTCGCCATCGGGCGTGGCGGCGCTGATCGACCAGCAACGCAAGGCCGACGGCGAGCAGGCGCGCGAGCAACAGTTCGTCGACACGGCGACCCAGACCGTGGTCAACATGTTCAGCTACAACCAGAACAACATCGACGACAGCGTGAACCGGTTCGTGAACGGCACCAGCGGCCCGCTGCGCGACATGATGAGCCAGCCGGGGAACGTCGACAACCTCAAGGCGATCTTCCGCGACACCAATGCCAGCTCGGAGACCGTGATCAACGGAGCGGCCCTCGAGAAGGTCGACGAGGTGGCCAACAACGCCAACGTATTGGTCTCGGTGCGGGTGACCGTGACCGACCTGAACGGGGTGAACAAGCCGTCGCAGCCGTACCGGCTTCGGGTCGTCGTGCACGAGGACGACAACGGCCACATGACCGGCTACGACCTCAAGTACCCGGACGGGGGCAACTGATGGGACGCTGGACCACTCGTCTGGTGGCGTTCGTCGGTGTGCTGCTGGCATGTGGCCTGGTGGCGCTCGGCGGCGTCGGCGGATACCTGTACTGGACTCGCGCCGAGACGCGGGCCGAGCAGCAGGCCCGCGACGAGCTTCCGCCGTTGGCGGCGCAGCAGATCCCGCATGATCCTCGGCTTCGACTACCAGACGGTCGAGCGCAGCCGCACCGAGGTGTACCACTTGATGACGCCCGAGTTCCGGCGCCAGTACGAGGACGACACCACCAAGAACGTGATTCCGCAGGCGCGGGACCGCCAGGTGATCAGCCAGGTGAACGTCGTCGGCGTTGGAATGCTTGCCGCGCAGCGTGATTCGGCTTCGGTGATGGTGTTCATGAACCGCACCGTCACCGACAAGTCCAAGCAGCCCGTCTACGACGGCAGCCGGCTGCGCGTCGACTACGAGAAGATCGACGGCACCTGGCTGATCCAGGACATCAAGCTCCTCTGACGTCCGACCCGCTCCCCGTGTGCTGCGTGAGCGGCGAGCGCATCGAGGAACGACCGCGCCCACCGGTCGACGTCGTGGGCGAGCACCTGGCGGCGCAGCGCGCGCATGCGTCGCCTGCCCTCCTCGGGGGACTGCGTCGAGCGCGGCCTCGATGGAGTCCTTCACCCCGTCGAGGTGATGCGGATTGGTCAGGTACGCCTGCCGGAGTTCGGCTGCGGCGCCGGTGAATTCGCTGAGCACCAACGCGCCGCCGAGGTCGCTTCGGCACGCGACGTACTCCTTGGCGACCAGGTTCATGCCGTCCCGAAGCGGCGTCACCAGCATGACGTCGGCGGCGACGAAGAACGCGATCAGCTCGTCGCGCGGAATCGGCCGGTGCAGGTAGTGCACCACCGGGTGACCGACCGTGCCGTACTCGCCGTTGATGTGGCCGACCTGACGCTCGATGTCCTCGCGCATCAGCCTTGTAGCTCTCGACCCGCTCCCGGCTGGGCGTGGCCAACTGCACCAGCACGGTGTCGTCGGCGTTGGCGCGGCCCTCGTCGAGCAGCTCGCGAGAACGCCCGCAGCCGAACGTCGATGCCCTTCGTGTAGTCCAGCCGGTCGACGCCGAGCAGCACCTTGCGCGGGATTGCCCATCTCGGCGCGGATCTCGCGGGCCCGTTGGCGGACGCCGCGATCGCGGGCCTTGCGGTCGAGTTCGGCCGAGTCGATCGAGATGGGGAAGGCGCCCACCTTCACGTTGCGGAAGCCGACCTGGACGTCACCGAACCGGGACCGAACCCCGACCGTGGCCGCGCGAGGTGTTCGCGCCGACCAGCCGGCGGGCCAGGATCATGAAGTTCTGCGCGCCACCGGGCAGGTGGAATCCGACCAGGTCGGCGCCGAGCAGACCCTCGATGATCTCGGTGCGCCACGGCATCTGCATGAACAGCTCGATCGGCGGGAACGGGATGTGCAGGAAGAAGCCGATGGTCAGGTCGGGCCGCAGCATCCGCAGCATCTTCGGCACCAGCTGCAACTGGTAGTCCTGGATCCACACCGTCGCGCCCTGGGCCGCGGCACGCGACGTGGCCTCGGCGAACCGGCGGTTGACGTCGACGTACCGATCCCACCACTCGCGGTGGTAGATCGGCTTGACGATGACGTCGTGGTACAGCGGCCACAGGGTGGCGTTCGAGAAGCCCTCGTAGTATTCGGCGACGTCCTCGGCGGACAGGCCGCACCGGACGCATCTCGAGGTCGTCCTCGACGATGGGCTCCTCGTCGCCGTCGGTGACTCCCGGCCAGCCGATCCACGCCCCGCGGCGTTTCCGCAGCAGGGGCTCCAGCGCGGTGACCAGCCCACCCGGGCTGCGCTTCATCGTCGTGGTGCCGTCGGGCAACCGCTCGATGTCGATGGGCAGCCGATTGGCCACCACGACGAAGTCGGACTCGCCGCCCCGCGACGAAGTCACCGGAGTCGGCGGACCGTCTCGCCGTCCTCCCGCCGGTGCCACTACGCGTCGAGCTTCGCCGGCCCGATACCCAGCATCGACAGGAACACCCGGCACTCGTCGGCGTCGGTGGCGTAGGCAGCGACCACGCGCCGCGCCTGGCGAGCAGTGCTATCGGCCAAGGGTTCGACGTCGCCGAGTTCGGCGGGATCAGATTTCGTTGCCATGAGACAACTCTAGGCGACCCGTCCAGGCCCGAGCGCTTCGCCCGGGCCTGGTGAGGAGTACCCGACTACGGAGCTTCGGAGTTCCCGTAGACCGTCGGGCTGCTGCCGACCGTCGACTCGGGCTGGACGTTGGGCACCGCGTCCTCCGCCAGGCCGATGCACTGCCCGCTGTTGCGGCCCGTGCAGGGGATGCCGTCGATCTCCGGAAGGTCGGGGTTGGCCGCGTCCGTGGAGAACGGGGAATTGGGCACGGTGTGCGGCACGCACTCGTCGGTGTACAGGTCCTCTTCCTCGCCCGACGGGCAGGCGGCCACGGGTGCACCGGGCGTCGCGGGCACGGCGAACGCGGCGACCGCGGGCGCCGCGGCGACGGCAAGCGCAAACCCGCAGGCAAGGATCAGGCGTCGTGCTGATGTCTCGAAAGGGCGCCATTGTCACGCTTTCTGTCGAAATTGACCGTCTCGTCGGGAGAATTCTATGGAATCTGCAAGGAATCTGCATACGTTCCATGAGTTCCCTGAGAACGAGTCGCGTTCGATTGCGCTGAGCGTGGCGATGGTCTAGCGTGGGAAACCGCCGGATTACGGGCTCGAGCTGACCGACGAATGGGGCACGGGCTGAGGTCCTGCCGCCTGCTCGTCCTCGGAGAGGCCGATGCACTGACCCGAGTTGGCACCCGTGCAGGGGATGCCGTCGACCTGGGGCAGTCCGCCCGGGGCCGATTGGACCTCAGGCGAGTTCGGCACCATGTCGGGCGTGCACTCGCCGGTGTAGATGTCCTCGGTCTCGCCGTTGGGGCATGCCGCGACGGCCGGTCCGGTGACGGTGGGAATGGTGAAGGCGGCGACCGCGGGCGCCGCGGCGATCGCAACTGCGAACCCTCCGGCAAGGAATAGTCGTCGGGCAGAGAATTCAAGGGTCGCCATCGTCACGCTTTCTGTTGTGTTGACCGACTTCGCTCGGAATCGCCTGGTTGCCAGCCGATTACCTCGCCGAGAATACTCGCTGACGCTGCAAAACATCGGTTGATATGGCGCGAAATGGCGCGGCCGTGCCATTTCTGTGAGCGACCTGCCAGGGCGCTGTGGCATTGCTGACCGACAGGCCGTCCGGTAAGTGCCGTGCTGGCGCGTCGCCCGTGGTTCGATGACGAGAACGTGTTCCAGTCTTGTTCATCGACTCGGACTATTCGAAGGGGCAGCGGTGCAGCTTTCGTTGGCGGATCGGACCATTCTCGTCACTGGCGGTGGCAGTGGAATCGGCAAGGGCGTGGCCACCGCGGTGGTGTCCGCAGGCGGCAACGCGATGCTCGTCGGACGCAACGCGGACCGACTGGTGGCCGCCGCGGACGAGATCAGGTCCGCGGCGGGCGACGGTGCAGGCGAGGTGCGCTACGAGCCCGCCGACGTGACCAACGAGGACGAGGTCAGCGCGGCGGTCGAGGCCGCCACCGCATGGCAAGGCAGGTTGCACGGCGTCGTGCACTGCGCGGGCGGCTCCGAGACCATCGGACCGATCACCCAGGTCGACTCCGACGCGTGGCGGCGCACCGTCGACCTCAACGTCAACGGCAGCATGTACGTGCTCAAGCACAGCGCCCGCGAGATGGTGCGCGGCGGCGGCGGCTCGTTCGTCGGGATCTCGTCGATCGCGGCGAGCAACACGCACCGATGGTTCGGCGCCTACGGCGTCAGCAAGTCCGCGATCGACCACCTGATGCAGCTCGGCGCCGACGAACTCGGCGCGTCCTGGGTGCGGGTCAACTGCGATCCGGCCCGGGCTGATCCGCACCGAACTCGTCGCCGCTCGTCATCGATTCGCCGGAGCTCAGCGACGACTACCGGGTCAGCACGCCGCTGCCACGCGTCGGCGAGGTCACCGACATCGCCAACGCGGCGGTGTTCCTGCTCAGCGATGCGTCGAGCTGGATCACCGGACAGGTCATCAACGTCGACGGCGGTCAGATGCTGCGCCGCGGGCCCCGACTTCTCGGCGATGCTCGAACCGGTCTTCGGCGCCGACGGACTGCGGGGTGTGGTCGGCTAGCCGGCCGGGTTCCTGCCGCCCGGCCTCCCACGAGCTCAGGGCGCCAACCGCCGACCAGTCGAGGTGCTCGCCGCCATTGGCCAACAGTGTCAGGAAACGGTCGCGCAGCAGGCTGGCGACCGGGAGCGGCACCCGCAACTCGTCGCCGGCGGCAAGGACCAGCCGGACGTCCTTGAGTCCCAGCGCGGCGGCGAACCCGGCGGGCTCGAACTCGTCGCGCGCGATCAGGCCGCCGTAGGTCTTGTAGACCGGCGCCCCGAACAGCGTCGAGGTGAGCAGCTCGAGGTACTGCTGCTTGTCGACGCCTGCCCTGCTCACCAATGCCATGGCCTCGCCGAGCGACTCGATGACCGAGGCGATGAGGAAGTTGCCGCTGAGCTTGACCAGACTGGCGGCCTTCGGTTCGTCGGCAACGACGAACGTGCGCTGTCCGATGGCCTCGAAGATGGGTGAAACCACTTGTACCGCATCGGGTTCGCCGGCAGCCACGACGAATAACTTGGCCGCCTGGGCCGCCTCGGGCCTGCCGAATACGGGTGCGGCGACGAAGCGCTGCCCGGCCTCGGCATGCGCGGCGCTCAGTCGGGTGGCGAGGTCCACGCTGATCGTGGAGGACGACACGTGCACTGCCCCGTCGCCCAGCGTCGCGAGGATGCCCCCCTCACCGAAGGTCACCGCCTCGACCGCGTCGTCGTTCGACAGCATCGAGATCACGGCGTCGCCACCGCAGGCGTCGGCTATGGTCCTGGCGGGCCGGGCGCCCTGTTCGGCGAGCGCGTCGACCTTGTCCTGCGAGCGGTTGTACGCGGTGACCCGATGGCCTGCCTTGAGCAGATTGGCAGCCATGCCCGAACCCATTTTTCCCAGCCCGACGAATCCGATGTCCATGGGTCACTTCTACCCCGCGAGGTCGAGAATGAGCTAATGAGGTTCTCCACGACCATGTCCCAGACCGGCAACAACACCGGAATCGAGGTCCCCGCCGACATCGTCGACGCCCTCGGTGCGGGCAAACGGCCGCCGGTGACGGTCACGGTGAACGGCTACTCCTACCGCTCGACGGTCGCGTCGATGGGCGGAAGGTACCTGCTGCCCTTCAGCGCCGAGCGGCGCAGCGAGTCCGGTATCTCCGGCGGTGACGCCATCGACGTCGAGCTGGAGCTGGACACGGCGCCCCGGGTCGTCGACGTGCCGGAGGACCTGCGCACCGCGCTGGACCGGTCGCCGGCGGCGGCGGCGGCATGGGCAAAGCTGTCCCACAGCCAACAGAAGGCCTACGTGACATCGGTGTCCGGCGCCAAGGCGGTCGAAACGAGGGACCGCCGGGTCGCGGCCGTGGTGACGAAGCTCGTTGGCTGAGCGCTACTTGGGCATCGCGCTGGGGCAGTAGCCCTGAACGGCGAGGCCGCCGAACGTGCTGATGTCCTTGGCGGAACCCCAACTGGTGGCGTTCTGAATGTGCCGCAACGCATTCTCGATCGAGCCGGTCCGGGTGAGAACGTCACACGTCGAGTGGGCCAGATCCACCGCGAAGTCGTCGGACTTGATCCGCAGGCCCTTGTCGCGGACTGCCTTGAGGAACACCGGGTCGATTTGTGCGTCATCGGGGGCGGCGTTGGCGGGCACGGCGCCCACGGTAGCCAGGCCGGCACCGATGCCCATCGCGGCGATGACCGTGGCGAAGATGACCGTGGCGGCGATGACCGTGGCGGCGATGACGTTGGCGGCGACGCTCTTCGATCTCATGTGTCTCCCCTGTCACGGACAACGCAACGCCCAACGATACGCCAGCAAACTCTACGTGACCATCGGTCGGTGCCGGTCGGGCGTTACCGGCCTCGCCAGGGCCGCGGAAACGACGTCGCCCCCCGGCTGCGCCGACGGCATGCACACCACCATCAGCCATGGCGCTTCAACGCGCCTAGGGAGTGATGGTGGTGTTCTCCACCGCGTCGTGGTGTATCCGGGTGTCGAGCTCGGTCAACGGACGTCCACCGCCGCCCCATCGACGCGCGATGATCTCGGCGACGATCGACACCGCGGTCTCCTCGGGTGTGCGGGCGCCCAGATCGAGACCGATGGGGCTGTGCAGAACGCTCGTCTCGGCTTCCGTCAATCCGGCGCGGTGCAATCGGTCGAGTCGGTCGAGGTGAGTCCGGCGGGACCCCATGGCCCCCACGTAGCCGACTCGTGGCAGTCGCAGCGCCACCTCGAGCGCAGGCACGTCGAACTTGGGGTCGTGGGTGAGCACGCAGATGACGGTGCGGGAGTCGATGGCACCGAGAGCTTCTTGCGCGGCGAGGTAGCGGTGGGGCCAGTCGACGACGACCTCGTCGGCAGCCGGGAACCGGGCAGGCGTCGCGAACACGGGCCGGGCGTCGCACACGGTCACCCGGTACCCGAGCAGGTCGGCCTGCCGAGTCAGGGACGCGGCGAAGTCGATGGCGCCGAAGACGATCATCCGCGGGCGGGGTGCATGTCCGGCCACGAACACCTCCATGCCTTCACCTTGCCGTTCGCCATCGGGTCCGTAGGTGAGCACGGCGGTGCTCCCGGCGGCGAGCAGGCCGCGGGCGTCGTCGGCGACGGCGTCGTCGACGCGGGCCGAACCGAGGGAACCGTCTGCGTTCGACTCGTCGACGACCAGCCGCCGTCCCACCCATTCGGGATTGGGATGGTTGATCACCGTCGCCACCGCGATCGGACGATGCAGTGCGATGGCGTTCGCGACCGCGGCCAACTGAGGGAAGGTGGCACGCGACACCGGCTCGGCGAAGATGTCGATGATTCCGCCGCACGTCAGGCCGACGGAGAAGGCGTCGTCGTCGGTGATGCCGTAGCGCTGCAGTTGGGGCCGTCCGGTCTGGACCACCTCACCGGCCAGCTCGTAGACCGCGGCCTCGACGCAGCCACCCGAAACCGAGCCTGCGACCGAGCCGTCGGGGGAGACCACCATGGCGGCTCCTGCCGCCCGCGGCGCCGACTTCATGGTGCGCACGACGGTGGCCATACCGGCGGTACCACCGGCCCGCCATACCGAGATCAGATCGTCGAGCACATCGCGCACATCTGGAGTCTATGTTCGCAACCGCTGGTCGGCACGGGCGTCTGAGCGACTGCGCAGCGTCCGCGGCGGCGATCGTCAGGGGCTCGTCCGGGACGCCTTTGTACCCTCGGCTTAGGGTCTACGTTGGCTCGGTGAAGGGACGCTAGTGAATCTGCCCGTGTTGGGGCCAATGCCGCTGTCTGCTTTCGCGCATGTGTGGTTCTTCCTCTTCCTCATCCCGGTCGCCGGTCTGGTGGTGCTCTACCTGGCCGTCATGCGTTCTCGGAAGCAACGGCTGTCGCGGTTCGCCGACTCGCAGATGATCGGAAGCGTGTCGCCCTTGCGGGCCAGTCGGTGGCGGCACGTGCCCGCGGTGCTGCTCGCGCTCGCCCTGGTGTTCTTGACCATTGCGATGGCCGGGCCGTCCCTTGACCGCAAGATTCCTCGCAACCGTGCCGTCGTGATGCTCGTCATGGACGTGTCGACGTCGATGGACGCCACCGACGTGCCGCCGAGCCGGATGAAGGCGTCGCAGGAAGCGGCCAAGAAGTTCGCAGACGACCTCACGCCAGGAGTGAACCTCGGCCTGATCTCGTATGCTGCCAATCCCACCATGCTGAGTTCGCCGACCACGAACCACGACGCCACCAAGATCGCCATCGACAAGATGCAGATCGCGGAGCGAACCGCCACCGGTGAAGCGATCTTCTCTGCGCTGCAGGCGATTTCGACGGTCGGTGCGGTGATCGGCGGTGGGGACACGCCACCACCCGCACGCATCATCCTGTTCTCCGACGGCAAGGAGACCAGCCCGTCGAACCCCGACAACCCGCGCGGGGCGTTCACTGCGGCGCGAGCCGCCCACGATCAGGGCATTCCGATCTCGACCATCTCGTTCGGCACTCCCGACGGCACGGTCACCGTCGACGGGAGCCAAGTGCCGGTACCCGTCGACGACACGACGATGAAGCGAGTGGCACAGCTCTCCGGTGGCACGGCCTATTCCGCGTCCGATCTCAAGGGACTCGAGCAGGTGTACAAGTCGCTGCAGGATCAGATCGGCTACGAGACGGTCAGGGGTGAAGCGAGCGGCGGCTGGCTTCGCCTCGGTGCAGCGTTTCTCGCCATCGCCGCGATCGCCGCATTGGTGATCAACCGGCGCATGCCGGTCTGAGCTGGTTTCGGTGCTGGTTTTGGCGTCGCGGCGGACGGGTATTGGTCCTGGACCAATCGTCGTTGCTGAAGGGACACACCATGGCGGAGCCGCAGGTGGTCGACGTGCAAGATCCGATCGCCGAGGTCGTGGCAACAGGCGGGCTGCTGCTCGTGTTCGTGGCCGTGATCGGCACCGTGTTGGGCGTGACGTCCTTCGCCCTCGGTGCCAACGTGTTCGCGACGGTCTGTTGCGTCATCGCCCTTGTCAGCTTCGTCAGCAGCATCGCCTGCTTCATCGCCGACGGCAAACGGCTCGAGGCGGCCGAGGCCACCCTGCCGTTTCCGAGCATGCTGCGGAACTGACGGATCGGGGCCGGCCATCGCCGGGCGCGGCAATCCTGAACCGGGAGTGCACGTTTCCGCTCGCGGAGATGGCGGATTAGGTACGGGCCGACGCACCGGCAACGCAATTCTTGACTGATTCCAGAAAACCGGCAAGACTACGGGCGTGGGCTCGACCGCGGATTATCGGCAGATGCTGCAGGAGTCCACGCTCCGCGTGACCAGGCCCCGGATGGCCGTGCTCGATGCCGTCTACACGCATCCGCACGCCGACACCGACTCGATCATCCGCGCCGTGCGTGACGACCTGCCCGAAGTGTCGCATCAGACCGTGTACGACGCACTCAATGCGTTGACCGCCACCGGTCTGGTCCGGCGCATTCAACCGTCGGGATCCGTGGCGCGCTACGAATCGCGCGTCGGCGACAACCACCACCATGTCGTGTGCCGGGTGTGCGGTGTCATTGCCGACGTCGACTGTGCCATAGGTGAGGCGCCGTGCCTCACCGCTTCGGATGACAACGGATTCTCGATCGACGAAGCCGAGGTCATCTACTGGGGCGTGTGCCCCGACTGCTTCACCGCTAGACATGATTGATCAGCACCACCACCGAACCGCCCAGCCCCGGAAAGGATCGAACATGCCCGAAGGCCAACACCCGAACGCAGAAGTCGGTGAAATGAATGAGTCGAGCATCGAAGGTTGCCCTGCCTTCCGTGCGCCGTACCCGACTGAGAGCGCCAGGACCAACGAGAGCTGGTGGCCCAAGAAACTCAACCTGAAGATCCTCGCCAAGAACTCCGTCGAGACCGATCCGTTCGGTGGCGAGTTCGACTACGCCGCCGCGTTCAACACCCTGGACCTCGCGGCCGTGAAGAGGGACATCGAAGCGGTTCTCACCACGTCGCAGGACTGGTGGCCTGCTGACTACGGCCACTACGGGCCGCTGATGATCCGGATGGCGTGGCACAGCGCCGGCACCTACCGCGTCAGCGACGGCCGAGGTGGCGCAGGCGCCGGTCAGCAGCGCTTCGCTCCGCTGAACAGTTGGCCCGACAACGGCAACCTGGACAAGGCCCGTCGCCTGCTGTGGCCGGTCAAGAAGAAGTACGGCAAGAGCCTGTCGTGGGCCGACCTGCTGGTTCTCACCGGCAACGTGGCACTGGAATCCATGGGCTTCAAGACGTTTGGCTACGCCGGCGGCCGCGTCGACGTGTGGGAGCCCGAGGACGACGTCTACTGGGGCCCCGAGACCGAGTGGCTCGGTGACGAGCGCTACACCGGCAACCGCAATCTGGAAGACCCGTTGGGTGCCGTCCAGATGGGCCTCATCTACGTCAATCCCGAAGGCCCCAACGGCCATCCGGATCCGCTGGCCGCAGCCATCGACATCCGCGAGACGTTCGCCCGGATGGCGATGAACGACGAGGAGACCCTCGCGCTGATCGCCGGTGGCCACACCTTCGGCAAGACTCACGGCGCGGCTGATCCGGATGTCAACGTCGGTCCCGAGCCCGAGGGCGCCCCGCTCGAGCAGCAGGGACTCGGCTGGAAGAACGCGTACGGTTCGGGTAAGGGCCGTGACGCCATCACGTCGGGGATCGAGGTCATCTGGACCCAGAAGCCGACGGAGTGGACCAATCTCTTCTTCGACAACCTCTTCGGATTCGAATGGGAGCTGACGAAGAGCCCCGCAGGGGCCAACCAGTGGGAGGCCAAGGACGCTCCCGAGTCCGCCTGGGTCCCCGACCCCGAGGACCAGTCGAAGAAGCGCAAGCCGACGATGCTCACCACGGACCTGGCATTGCGGTTCGACCCGATCTACGAGCCGATCGCGCGGCGTTTCCACGAGAACCCGGATGAGTTCGCCGACGTGTTCGCCCGTGCCTGGTACAAGCTGACCCACCGCGACATGGGACCGATCCAGCGCTACCTCGGACCCGAGGTGCCGCAGGAGACCCTCGATTGGCAGGACCCGGTCCCGACCGGCCAGAGCCAGCTGTCGGCCGACGACGTGACCAAGCTAAAGGGTGACATCCTGGCGTCGGGACTTACTGTGCCCCAACTTGTTTCGACCGCATGGGCGTCGGCCTCGACGTTCCGTGGCAGCGACAAGCGTGGCGGTGCCAACGGCGGCCGCATCCGGCTGCAGCCGCAGGTGAGCTGGGAGATCAACAACCCCGATGAGCTCGCCCAGGTGATCCGCACGCTGGAAGGCATCCAGGAGTCGTTCGGCAAGGACGCTGGAGAGTATCGAGTGTCGTTCGCCGACCTCGTCGTGCTCGGCGGGACGGCGGCGGTCGAGAAGGCGGCCAAGGACGCCGGCGTCACCGTCACCGTGCCCTTCACCCCGGGACGCGGCGACGCCACCCAGGAGTGGACCGACGAGGAGTCGTTTGCGCACCTGGAGCCGAAGTCGGACGGATTCCGCAACTACATCGGCAAGGGCAACCGGCTTCAGGCCGAGTACCTCCTGGTCGACAGGGCGAACCTGCTCAGGCTGACCGCGCCGGAGATGACGGTCCTCGTCGGTGGCCTGCGCGTGCTCGGCGCCAACTGGGACAACTCGTCGCTCGGCGTACTCACCGACAGGGTCGGCACGCTGAGCAACGACTTCTTCACCAACCTGCTCGACATGGGCATCACGTGGAAGTCGACCGACGACAGCCAGGACACCTTCGAGGCCAGGGACGCGTCGGGCAACGTGAAGTGGACCGGCACCCGGGCCGACCTGGTGTTCGGGTCGAACTCCGAGTTGCGGGCACTGGCCGAGGTGTATGCCAGTGACGACGCCAAGGAGAAGTTCGTCAACGACTTCGTCAAGGCGTGGGTGAAGGTGATGGACGCCGACCGGTACGACGTCGTCTGATCACTGTCTGGTCCGATCACTACCTGCACAACGCGACGCGACACCCCGCGAGTCGACGACGACTCGCGGGGTGTCGTGCGTTCGGTGCCCGTCACCAGCCGGACGGCTCGGGGCCGGGTTCGGCCTTCTGCCAGAGGCAGTCGCCGCTGATCGCGATTGTGGACATCGTCGGCGCCACCGCAACGGTGAGGGGTTGTCCCGGCTGGCCGTCGTCTATCCGCGGCGCGCCAAACGTAGGGCTGCCGGGAATGACCGCGACCTGCTCTGCACGGCAACGACTTTCCGGATGCAGGGGGGTGGCGATCCAGTCGCCCGACAGCATCGTGGGGTTGGGGCGTCCCTGTCCCCGCAGCAGTGTCGCGGTCCCATGGCTCAGCCACCGATCGCTGACCGGGTATGGCGTGGTGACGGGTTGCCACCGTGTGTCGACGCATACCAGCGGCGTGTCGTGATCCTGCGGCATCGTCATGGCGCCGTCGAGGCTCGAGTCGCACGGCGTACCCGGTTGTGGCGCAGTGGGATCGGCGGTTGCGACGGCGGGTCGCGACAACATCGCGGCCGCCGCGACGACCCCGATCACACTCCAGCGCAGCATGTTCCGACCCTAGACCTTGGTCAGGTCCGTTTTCATTAGCATCACGTTGTACTCGGACCACAGAGACAGGTTCCAGTACAGGTCGGTGCCGGTGCCCATCGTGGACGGCGACCAGGGATTCATCATCGGCGCATAGATGCCACCGGGCTGCTGTTTCATCAGCACCTTCGCCGCCGACCACCCGCCCTGGGGCGTGTCCGACGTCCGCATCACGATGCTGTTGTTCTGGTCGCCGTAGAGGACGACGTATTTCTGCAGTTGTTTGTTGTACTGGACTGACATCTCGCTGACGGTGTTGCCCGCCTTGGTGGCCCCGCACGCACCCCCCTCGGCGCCGAAGACCGGGGTGGCGGCGGCGGGATTGTTCTTCTTCCAGCCTGCGGGGGTGGCTCCGATGCCGAACCAGCCACCCTTTGAGCCCTTGCTGTAGTACTCGTACTTCGTCGTGTCGAGGATGTCCTTCTCGGCGACGCGCGACACGTAGGCCGCGCCTTGCCGACCGTTGGGGGTGCCGTAGCTGTACACGTAGCCGTCGCCGGGTCGGACGAACGCGCCCTGCTGGAAGTTCTGGTTACCGCTCCATGGCTGGTTGTACCGCACCGAGGTGGGCGCGACCGTCCAGTTCTCGCCGTTGTCGGTCGAGTAGGCGATCGCGGAGTAGTTCGTCGTCCACGAACCAGCGGCGCCCCACTGCGACACCGACATGAAGTTGAGGTACTGGGTCGCGCCGAACTGGGTGCCTGGCGTCGGAATCGAGATGCCTGCCGTCGGAATCAGGGTGACTCCGGCAGGCAGGCCGTCGGGATGGATGATCTGCCTCGCGAAAGTCGGGTTGCCCAAGGCGGTTCCGCCGAACATGTTGCCGTTGAACCACTGTCCTGCTGGAATCGACATGCCGTTGGCCAGATTGGTGTCCGAGCTGCGGAGCAGCACGTTGAACCGCCATGCGGCGCTGTTCGGACCGCCGAAGGTGTCGCCGAAGGCCATCAGAATCTGGTGTTCGTTGATCAGCGGGGTCGACGGATCATCGGGTATGCCGTTGTCCCAGGTGACGCCGACGTCGGTGCCGTAGATGCCGAAGCGGGCCAACGTGTTGGGATAGTCCAGTGTCGGGTCGTTCGAGTTGTAGTAGTTGCCCGTCACCCAGTTGACGAACTCCGTCGACGGGCTCAGTTGGGCGCCGGGAATGGGAAATCCCGGCACGTTGACGGCAGATGCCAGCGCGGCCAGCGGCGCGAAACCGGTCAGGGCGAGGCTCGTCGTTTGGGCGGCGGCAACCGGATTCCCGACGACGCCCGTGACGACCGAGACGAAGTTCTCGATCTCGCGTCGGGCGAACGCGAGCAGCGTCCACGCCAACGGCGGCCCGGCGGGCGTCGTCGGGGCGGCCAGGCCCGCGACCGGCCCAAGGGCCCAGCCGATGACGCTCGACACCACGCTCGACACCGCGCTCGACACCGCGCTGGTGACGGTCTGCAGCGGATTCGGGGCGGCGGGGGCGATCGGCGTCGCCGCGGGCGTCTCGGTGGTCATCGCACGGCGCCCCGCCACGGTCCGCGAGCCGGCCGTCGAATCAGCGGCGGACACGCTGGCCATGCTGAGTGCCGCAATGTCGCCGGCCGGTCGAGCGGTGGTCGACGGGGCGGGGGCCGATGTGGCCGCCGTGGCCGATGACGCCGACGCCGGTTCGGTTGCCGCCGCAGGCGTGGAGGGTGCGCTGGTGTCGTGGTTCGACTGCGACGTGCCGTTTTTGGTGCGGTCCGGTTCGGGCGTGGACGGCACCTTGACGGCGGTCGTCGGCGCCGATGGCGTCTCCGACGCGGTCTCCGTTGGTGTCTCCGACGCGGGCGTCCCGGTTGCGTGGGGAGTGGGTGCGGTGCTGGTGGTGCCCGACGTTCCCGTCGTGGTCTGAGCGCTCACGACCACACCTGGCGCAACGGTGCTCGACGTCGTGCTGCCCGCCGCAGTGGTGGTGGCCGTCGTGGTCTTCGTGGTGGATGGGCCCTGATCCGTCGTGCTCGCCTCGGTGGATGGCGCGGCGGAGGGCTCCGTCTTCGGCTCGGTGGGAGAGGCCGGGGTATCGGTTCCAGCCGTGCCCGGCGAACGGGCGCTTTCACTCGATGAAGACGAATCAGGAGATGCCGCGGAATCGTCGGCCCATGCGACACCGTTCCCGGTGGCGATGGCCGTCCCTATCCCCAAGGCGACCGCCAGACGGCCGACCCGACCGATGTAGGAAGCTGCTCGCATGATCGAACCCCTCTGTGATTCCCTTAGCCGCCCCCGTCGATCACAGCCATTGAATCCCAGCGTCAGTCGGCGCGCTGAGCAAAAACGAAAAAAGCCTCAAAATTCACATCAGAATCATCATCGTGGGCTTTTGACCTCGATGTCGCGACCTGAATGCGCGCGAGCTACGTCGGTGCACGGGATCAGTCGAGCCGCTTGAGCGCTTCTTCGTAGAGCCCGATGGCGTCGGGGAGCCCCTGATTCACCCAGGCGTCCACGATTCCCACCTTGTCGGCAACCAGCTGAATCTGAGTGGCCCACCGGCCGAAGTCGTGGTCGCCGCGAAGCGCATCGATCTGCTCCTTCGTGCCCTGAATCAGGATGAAGCCGCCCAGTTCCATGCTCTGCGGCTTGAGGATCGCGGTATCGAAGCGCTCGATCCGTCCCTCCGCCACCATGTGTTCGAGGTACTCCGTCGTGGTCTGCTTGAGGAGGTCGAGCGCCTGCCTCTCGCGCCCGCGGGCCGGAATCCCCCAGGCCACCCAGATCCCAGCTTCGGCCATGGCTTCCTCCTTCGTCCTGACGTCTGGACCTGAACATATCGGCGAGTGGCCGTAGATCACGCCCAACATGCCCTGTCTCCGAAGGCTCCGCGGTTGGGCGCGCCAAACAGGGGTATGTCGCGAGTTAACGTGGGTTGATGGTTGGCTACGTCGCAGCCCTCGTGAGGAGGTCGTCGGGAGCAACCCTGTGTTGAGAACACAGCGCAGCCCGCGGCCGCCGCCGTATGCGTTGGCCGACTCGCTCGGCCGGTCGAGTTGCATCAGCGGTCCGACGAACGTGGTCAGCGCGTCCCAGATCAACGCGGCGCACATTCTCGCGTCGATGTCGGGCCAGTGCCGGGCCGCCATCCCGACGAGAAGCGCCGCGCCACCGTTGACGAGCACAGCGACGACGTACGAGCGGCATTCCTCGTCGTCGTCGCATTCCTGAACTGCATCTATGTCCATGCCAGAGCCCCGGGGGGCGGGAGCCTAGCTACCGACTTTCAAGATGGCACCGCAATGGCACGGTGGCTCGGCCCAAGTTTCGGCACAAACACGTAGTGGACTACGCGTGACGCTCGGCGGCGTCGACGCGATATTTGGACCACGGTGGTTTTGACCGGCCACCAAAAGGCTCGGCCCCGTCACCAGGGGGGTGGTGACGGGGCCGAGGCCGTTTCGAGAGAGCCGCGCGACACTCTCAATTGCACGGTAGCCGGGTTTCCTGCGAAGACGCCGCCAGCCCGCTACACGTCGGCTAGGAGTTCGATCGCCTCGGCGTTGCGCAGCGTGCCGGCGCAGCGGACGGCGGTCTGCCGTGGCAGCTCTTGAACTTGGTCCCGCTGCCACAGAAGCATGGGTCGCAGCGGGGAATCGGCAACAGGTACGGGTGGCCCTCATCGACGCTGTCGATCGCCTGCTGGATGCTCGGCACCGGCGCCGGCTTGCCTCGGTGGGTCAGCCAGGCGATTGCCACCGCCAACGTCCCCAACAGCACGACCGTGGCCACGTCAGCGCGAGTCCCACGGAAGCGCAGCCACGTGCCGACGTCCTTCGATTGGCACTCAACGGTTTTGGCGAGCTCGGCTTCAGACGCATTGTCCTCGCGGATCAGTGTGTGCAGCGTTTCTTGCAGGCGCCGGAGTTCGTCGATGGTCATGCGGTGAAGTGCCATCGCGAGGCGCTCGTCGAGCACCAGTCGCTGGCGGTAATGACGAACCGCCTCGATATGCACTTCAGCCCCGATAGACATCTTCGCTCAGCCCCCGATACGCGATACTGCCTCGCTCTTGCGTCGCAGGCACAAATCTTCGCACATCGACGGGTCCACGACCCGGAAAATACCCGAAAGATCATTAACTGAAAGGTTGCAGAGCTACTGCATTGACCCCCAGCAACGGCGGTCACGGGCTGGAGGTAGTGCCCGTTCATGCGGTTTAAGTGGGACGAACCGAAGTAACCCAGTTCTCGCCGCATCAGTCAATGGACGCACAGCTAACGCGATCCACGTTCCTGGGGAAGCCACCGCACAGTGCGGTGCGGTGTTTGCAGATGTGGATCTATGTCCTCCCACCAACTCGGACGGACGGTATTGCCACATGACATCGACATCGCAGCGGCACCGCCATTGTCACCGCTCGGGGCCGGCGTCGAACCGGACGATGCGATCCGCCGCATGGTGGACGGGGCACAGGAGCTTGGTGCAGTCGACAACTGGGACAGTGCATCGAAGCCTGCCGCCAAAGACGCGCTCCAGGCAGCAGTCGACACCGCCTTTGACGCAGGCGTGTCGTGGCAGGCCGTCGGAGCGCGCTGGACATCCGACGCGGAGCGGCATACCAGCGCTTCCGGCACCGTCTGCGCGTCGAAGTGACGCGTAGTCCAGACGACAGCCCGCCGCTCTGATTCTGCGGAGTTTCACCGACGCGGATATTTCACAAACGTCGATTTTTCACAAATGTGCCTGTTGCGTCTCGCCTGCATGACATGCAGTCTCGGGATGGTAGTTCGCGCGGTCGACGCTCCAGACTCCCTGCCCGGCGCCAATATCCGGCTGCGCGAGGGGGGTTCGACATGCCGAAGCGAGGTTGGCGGCAAGCACAGGCGAATACGGCAGAGTACCTCCAGCAGGTGCCTGCACTCGAACTTCTGAACCTGCTCCCCACGGCCGTCCTTGGTGTCGGACTGCGCGGCGAGATCGTCTACGCGAGCCCGGCGTTCGCCGAGATGCTCGGTTACTCCGATGGCAGGGCGGTCACCCGCCTGCCCCTGCCCGAGCTACTCGCCGGGCACGAGGCAGTGGCGCCCTCCGACTGTCTCGGCACGCTGCGAGCCGCCGAGTCGGCCGTCGGGTGGAATCACCGGCAAGACTACGTCATTCAGACGATGGTGTCACCGCCGCTGTTGCTGCGGGAGAACGACACGCTGCTCTTGGTCGGAGTCACCGATGTCTCCGATTTACTGTGGAACACCAACCGGAGGCAGGACGTGGATTCCGCAAAGCTCGATTCCATGGCGATCAACCGACTCCAATGGGACGAGCGGGCCCCCGCGCACGCCGGCTCGCCCGACTACCACGTTGAGCGGTTCGAGCAGGACCCTGACTTCTTGAGCTACGTCGTCAGGTTCGACCTACCGCGGCTCGGGGACGTCGCCGGGCTGAGCGGGGTGCACCTGCAGTGCCATATCGGCACCGACACCATCTCGCTCGCCCGGCTGGGCGCCCACATGACCGGGCTCGACTTCTCGTCGGTAGCCCTGGCCGAAGCGCGGCGGATAGCGGCGCTGGCCGGTGCGGAGGTGGATTTCGTCCAAGCCGACGTCTACGACGCGGTGTCGGTACTCGGCGCGGACGGGTTCGACCTCGTCTTCACCGGTGTCGGTGCGTTGTGCTGGCTGCCGGACGTCCGACGGTGGGCACGAACGGTCGCCGACCTACTGCGCACGGGCGGGCGGCTGTTCATCCGGGAGTTCCATCCGATCGTGTGGACACTGGAAGAGCGAGCCGACGATCTCCTGGTCGCCGTCGACCCGTACTTCGAGACACCCGAGCCCTACGTGGACGACGACGACGGAACCTACGTCGCGACGGACTCGATGTTCTCGCACAACACGGCTCACACGTGGAACCACGGGTTGGGCGAGATCATCGGCGGGCTACTCGAAGCCGGCATGGAGCTCACCGCGTTCGAAGAGCATCGCAGCATGCCGTCACAGTTGGTGCCAGGAGCCGTGGCGCGCGATGAGCACGAGGAGTGGCACCTGCGGGAGCGACCGGATCGGCTGCCGTTGAGCTATACGCTGCAGGCGCGCAAGGCCTCGACTGCGTAGCGGTTGGTGACCGAACATGCTGTGCCTGTTGGTTTCTGAGACGGCCGGCATCGGGTGGCCCGAACGTGTCGTACCCCTCTGCGAGGATGGGGTCATGTCTTCGACCGCTTCGTCTGACGCCCCGGTGGTGCGGGCTGATGAGCGTGTTGGGGTGTTGTTCGGGGAGTTGTCGGAGCTGGCGGGTCAGCGCAATGCGATTGATGGGCGCATCGTGGAGATCGTCGCGGAGCTGGATCGTGACGAGTTGTGCGGTGCCACCGGCGCGCGGTCGGTGGCGGCGTTGGTGGCCTGGAAGCTGGGCGCCTCCTCGGCAAACGCCACCACGATCGCCACCGTCGCCCGCCGGTTGGCGGTGTTTCCCCGGTGCGCTCAAGGCATGCGGGAGGGTCGGCTGTCGTTGGATCAGGTCGGGGTGATCGCCGGGCGGGCGGCCGATGGATCTGATGAGCATTATGCGGAGTTGGCCTCCTGCGCCACGGTCTCCCAGCTGCGCACCGCGGTCAAGCTGGAACCGCGACCCGAACCCGAACCCGATGCCGACCCCGATCCCGAGCCGGGGGCCTCGATCACCAAGACCTGCGACGAGAAGTACACCCATTGGCGGATCACCCTGCCGCATCTGGAGGCGGCGAAGTTCGACGCGGCCTTGGCGTCTCATCGTGATGCGCTGATCGCCGAGTGGAAACGCGATCACGACACCGGCGCCGACCAGTCGGTCAGCGTCCGCCACTACCGAACACCGGTGACGCGTTCCTGCGCCTGGTCGAGGCCGGCTGGGACGCCGAGGTGGCTGCCCGGCCGCACGGGCAGCACACCACGGTGGTGGTGCATGTGGATGTCCAGGACAAGGTCGCGGCGCTGCATCTGGGGCCGCTGCTGTCTGACGCTGATCGGCGCTACCTGACTTGTGATGCCACGTGTGAGGCGTGGTTGGAACGCGCCGGGCAGCCCATCGGGGCGGGGCGGGCGACCCGGCTGATCAGCCGCCGGTTGCGCCGTGCCCTGGAGTATCGCCATCCGACCTGCGCGGTGCCCGGGTGTGGCGCCACCCGGGGTCTGCACGCCCACCACATCCGGCACTGGGAGGACGGCGGCGCCACCGAGCTGGACAACCTGGTGCTGCTGTGCCCCTATCATCATCGGCTGCACCATCGGGGCGTCATCACCATCACCGGACCCGCTGACACGTTGTCGGTCAGCGACAGCGCCGGCCGAGCACTGAGCCCGGCATCGCTGGCCCGCCCACCGACCCGACCCCCACCCGCGGTCGCACCCTGCCCCGGACCCACCGGGGAGCGCGCCCAGTGGTGGTGGTACCAACCCTTCCAACCCCAACCCCAACCCCAGCCCCAAACCCCAACCACCACCGACACTGAACTGAGTAGGTAACCAACCGCTCATGCGAGATCGCGGCTGAACCGTCGATGCCAGCGCCGCTCTGCGACCACCTGCTGTCCCTCCGAGCAGGTCAGCTCAATCGTCACGTCGAGATCGGTCCCGTCGGCCTCGACCCGGAGCAACGAGTGGGCCGTGCAGTCGACGGGTGCGCCTGAGCCGTCGTCGTCGTAGTGCAGATTGAACGTCACCTCGGATCGCGCCGACTGTGCGAACGTCTGAGTCTGCACGCTCACCTCACCCACGTAGTGCTCGCCGGCTCGGCCGTGAGGAGTGTCATAGGGTTTGCCGCCGTGCTCGACGAACGCACCGGTGACCCGGGCAAGCACGTCGCGAGACGTCCGCCAGGTGACGGCGGAGGATTCCTCGTCGGCCGAATCGTCTCCCGGTACGAAAACCGGAGTCGGATAGGGGCTTCCGGCTGGGTCGTAGACCGGCAGCACCAACTCCCCGCCGTGGACGGTCAGGGTCGACGGCGAGGGAGGTGCGATGACATTCGGCCAGTCGGCGCCTGCCAACGCGATTCGCAGGACGTGACCAGGGGTCCACTGCCAGGCGATCGCATCGATCTCGATGTCGATGTCGTACACCTCACCGGGGACGAGAAGTTCCGCCGTCGCCATCCCGCCGCGCCGGGTCAGGTTCAGGAACCCGCGCGACACCAGCGTCGACGTACCGTCCGGCGCCACGTCGCACAACCGGGCGGCGACCGAGGCGACCGGCTCGGTCGACGAAAGCCGCAGCCGCACAAGCGGATACCCGGTGATCTCCAGACCGTCGAGTAACGGCCAGTCCCACGTCAGCGACCGGACGTCATCGGTGCGTTGGTCGTCGGGCTGACCCCACGGCAGGTGTCCGCTGCATGACAGCGACGCGGTGAGGCCGATGTCGGCGACCACCCCGTATGGCGGTTTGGGCGACAACGGCCAGGTCTGCTCGCTGGTGCGTGGTGTCGGCCACTCGTCGGGTCGCCACACGCCGGGGACCTCGTCGAGGTCGGGCGCGGGCCGGTGGGAGGCCTTCGCAGCCAGCGGTCCCACCACGCGACCATCTCCGGTAACAGGTCGATGCGCGGGCCTGGCAAGCACGACGACGTCGCCGCGTGTGGCCATGGTCCGGCCAGAAGTTCGGCGTGCCGTCCCGCCGCGCGCAGCGCCGCGACGGTGCGGAACGAGTTGTTGCGGTAGCCGTCCGCCCAGCCGGCGACGATGAGCACGGGACACCCGATGGCGTCGTAGGACGGGCGGATCGATCCGTGCTCCCAGTATTCGTCGCCGCGGGTGTGCCCGAGCCATTGCCACAGCCACGGCTCGTGCTCGGCGATCCGGGCCGCCCACTCGTCGCGCCACCCGTCGCCCCATCGCGCAGGCACGGGCGGTAGGGCATTCATCGGCGTCATGTAGTGGCAGTAGTCGACGATGTCCAGCCAACGTCGTGAACCACCGCAGAGGTGCACGTCGTCGGTGAACCGGTCATCGGTGGCGTAGATCGCGATGACCGCCTTCAAGGCGGGCGGGCGTTCGGCTGCCATGTGCAGCGAGTTGAAGCCGCTGTAGGACGTGCCGTACATGCCGACGTTGCCGTCGCACCAGTCCTGGGCAGCGAGCCATGCGATCACCTCGGCCAGGTCGCGTTGCTCTTCGTACGGGTATTCATCGGTTGCCCGTCCGCTGCTGCTCCCGGTGCCGCGGACATCCAAACGGGCCACCGCGTAGTCGAATTCGTCACGTAGCCGGGTGTATTCGGGGCGGAAGGAGGCGGTCAGATCGTCCTTCCGGTACGGCAGCGCTTCAAGGATGCACGGCTGTGCACCGCTCTCGGGAAGGTAGAGGATGACGGCGAGGCGCTCACCGTCCGACATCGGGATCCACTCATCGCGGCGGGTAGATGTCACTGCACTCCCAATATCGTGCGCACTCGATCGAGCGGAAGCGCCTCGACGGTCTTGCCGCCGACCCCGGTGGCGGTCGTCGCGCCCAGAAGCGCGTCGATCACGGCCTCCTCGGTCGCATCGACGGTCGCATCGACGGTCGCTTCGAAGTAGGGGTCGAGGCCGGTCCCCGAGATGGCGGCCGTGGACCGGACGGGACTCGACCGATCCGTGCGCAAACCCCGCAAACCTGTTGCCAGGCCGAGGAATATCTCACCGGACCCATGATGGGCCGTCGATCCGGTGCGGGCCAGCCCGAGGCCCATCCGCGCCGCGAGGCGAGCACATCCCGCGGCGTCGATCGGCGCGTCGGTGATGACCACGCCAAGACACGACCCGGCGGTCGGCGGTGCGATGGTTGGCGGCGGCCCCAGGGCGCGGCCCACCGCCACTCCGGCGATCGTGAGCCGATTCCACCACCCGAAGTTGGCGAGCACCAACACCCCGACGACGTGGCCGTCCTCGAGCAACCGCGACGCCGACCCGATGCCGCCCTTCCAGCTGAAGCAGGACATCCCCGTCCCCGCACCCACGGCGCCGAGGCCGAGGTCTCCGGATGCAAGGGAGCCGCCGACCGATCGCCGCACAGGCATTGCGCGACGCCGATTTCGGGAAAGTCGCCGTCATCGACATCGACGCCCATCATGGCAACGGCACCCAGGCGATCTTTTACGAACGGCCCGATGTGTTCACGGCCTCCGTGCACGTCGACCCTGGCGCCGGGTGGTTCCCGCACCACGTCGGCTTCGCCGACGAGACCGGTCGCGACACCGGATTCGGTACGAACCTCAACCTGCTGACTTCGGTGTCACCGCCCTGACGATCCCCCTCGGGGTCGATGCCGCGATCGACGATCCCGAGAGTCCGCTGCAGGTGACCGTCGACGGCTACCGACGCGCAGGCAGGCTGTTGGCGCAACTGGGTCTTCCAACCGTGGTGGTGCAGGAGGGTGGCTACCACCTACCGACCCTGGGGCAGCTTGTCGGTTCGGCGCTCGACGGGCTCGCGTCTGGCTAGCATGGCCGGATGCCGCGCGACACAGGCGCCCCGATCGACGCCGCCACCCTGACCGACCACGCCGCTCGCAACCAGGCGATGTGGGACGGCTACAGCGACGAGTACCAGACCGAGCACGGCGCCGATTTGGCGGCCAGCGGCGGGTACGCCTGGGGAACGACGCAGATACCCGAATCCGAGCTGCGCGTCCTCGGTGACGTCGCCGGTTGTGACATCCTCGAATTCGGTTGTGGCGCTGCGCAATGGTCGATTGCGCTGGCTCGGCTCGGCGCCCGCCCCGTCGGTCTGGACCTTTCGGAGCGCCAGCTCCAGCACGCTCGCCGTCTGATGGCCGATGCCGGCGTCGAGTTCCCGCTCGTCCATGCCAGCGCCGAGGCCGTGCCGCTCCCTGACGCCAGCTTCGACGTGGTGTTCTGCGACCACGGTGCAATGACTTTCGCCGACCCGTACCGGACCGTGCCGGAGGTGTCGCGCCTGCTCCGCCCCGGCGGGCTGTTCGCGTTCAGCCACCACTCGCCGATCGAGACGATCTGCTGGCCGGTCGACGCCAAAGAGGTCGGCGAGCGCCTGGCGCTCGACTACTTCGGGATGCACGCCATCGAGGTCGACGATGAGGTGGTGTTCAACCTGCCCTACGGCGAGTGGATCCGGCTGTTTCGCGCGAACGGATTCGTGGTCGAGGACTTGATCGAGCCACAGCCTAGGCAGGACGCCACCAGCTCGTACCGGTCGGCCGCATCGCTGGCCTGGGCCCGGCGCTGGCCGGCCGAGGGGATCTGGCGGTTGCGCCGAGACGAAGGAGAGACCTGATGAACCTCACCGCCACGCACGACGCGTACCCGACCTCCCCGCTCATCAAGACGGCCCTGCCAGGCCCCCGCGCACGTGAAGTCCTGGCCCGCGACAACGCGGTCACCAGCCCGTCCCTGCCACGCGCCTACCCGCTCGTCCCGCAGCGCGGCCGCGGGTCCAGCGTCGAGGACGTCGACGGCAACGTCTTTCTCGACTTCAATGCCGGGATCGCAGTGAACTCGACGGGGCACGCGCACCCCAAGGTCGTCGAGGCCGTGCAGCGGCAAGCTGGGCGCTGTACCGCCGCGGAGTCTTGGCTGGCACCAACGCCCTCCTGGCCCTTTCCACCCCGATGACAGACGAGGACCTGGACTTCGCCGCAGACGCCATCATCCAAGCCGTCCAAGTCAACCCGGCCGTTGCAGCCGCCGACTAAGTACGACCGCGCCGAACCCGGGGAGATTGCAGTGGTGCACTACGTAGATCGCCGCACCGCACCGGAGCGACGATGACGGCCGTGGCCAATCCGTGCGACACGTCGACGCCGAGCGGGTCGTACCCGCCGCCGGTGCGCTTGCCCAAGCTCGTACAGGGCGTTGGATTCGCATTCTTTCGCCGTGCGGCGATGCGGAGGTGGATCAAGCGGCACGGACGCATCTTTGAAATCAACGTCCCATTCTTTGGTCGATCCGTCGTCGTTTCCGACCCGGCTCTGGTCAGGTCGGTGTGTATCGCGGGCGCCGAACAGCTGAGCAACGTGCAGCCGAATCTCGGCAACTGGTTCGGGCCCGGGTCGGTATTCGGCCTCGACGACGGTCGGCACCGCGATCGGCGCCGGCTGCTCGCACCGGCATTTCACGGTAAGTGCCTCAAAGACTACGAGAAGGTCATAGAGGACGAGACACTGCACGAGAGCGCGAATTGGCCTGAGGGTGAGGAGTTCCGGATTCTCGAACCGATGAACAGGATCACCTTGAACGTGATCTTGCGGACCATCTTCGGCGCTGATGCAGGGGAAAGCGACGAACTGAGCCAACTCCGTGAGCTCGTCCCGTCCCACATGAAACTCGGGCAGCTGCTGGCATTTTGTCCGCACCGCCGTTCTGGGCCAGGCGCTACAGCCCGTGGCGCAAGCTGGACGAGTTCCGCGAGGCATTCGACCAGATCGTATTCACGCTGATCGAAAGGGCCGATGCCGATCCGCGTCTCGGCGAGCGGGCGGACACCCTGGCATTCCTACTGCGCACTCAGCGCGACGGCGGAGCCGGGATGCCGCGCCGCGACATCTGCGACGAACTGTTGACGCTCGTCTGCGCTGGTCACGAAACCACGGCATCAGCACTGGGCTGGACGTTCGAGCGGTTGCGGCGCCACCCGAACGTGCTCGCCGAACTGGTCAGAGAGGTCGATGAGGGGGGCGGCGAGTTCCGTCGGGCCACGATTTTGGAGTCGCTGCGGGTACGCACCGTCATCGATGTGGCAGGCCGCCGGGTCAGAGCGCCGAACTTCGACTTCGGCGAGTGGCGGATTCCGCACGATCGCACGGTGCTAGTGCGCATCACCGATCTTCACGAGAATCCGGAAATCTACCCTCACCCCGAACGATTCGATCCGGATCGCTTCCTCGGGAGCAGGGCGGCGGCACCGACGTGGCTGGCGTTCGGTGGCGGAGCACGGCGGTGCATCGGCGCTGATTTCGCCATCGCCGAAATGGATGTCGTGTTGCGGACGGTGCTGCAGAACTTCCGGGTCCACACCGATGCGGCCGCCGATGAGAAGTCGTACTTCCGGGGAATCGCCCACACCCCGAAACGTGGCGGTCGCGTCGTAGTGAATCGCCGGACGTAGGCAAGGGTGTCAACCCAGCTGATCACACCATTGCACGCACAGCGGCTCGAAATCCGCTGCAATGTCGGCGATGCCATGGTCGCGAACTTGGCGGTCAACATCGTCTTCTTCTTCGAACGGAAGCTCGACACGAGCGCGCTCACCCGTTCGTTTGCGCAAGCGCTCACCAATCTTCCGATCTTCGCGGGGCGAATGGCTCTGGTCCACGGCGCGATGCGAATCCGATGTGAGGGCCGGGGTGTGCCCTTCACGTCCGTGTCGTCGGACCGCACGCTCCGGGACGCCATCCGTTCGGCGTCGCAGGACAACGGACTGTGGCTCGTCGACCCGGTGAACGGCGCCACGACTCGATGGGGGTTGGGTCCGTTGTGCCAGGTGCGTGTCACGCACCTGGCCGACGATGCGACCGCGATCGGTGTCTCGTGGCACCACGCGATCGGCGACATGCAGACCTTGATGCTCTTCATGAACGCGTGGGCTGCTGCCGCCGCAGGCACGCCGCTGGCCGCGCCGTTGATCGTCGAAGACCGTGCGGCCTACCTCGACGAGCATCTGCCCGCGGACGGCGCCTTGGAGCCAGGGGTGCGTTGCCTCGGGCTCGCAGAATTTGCACGCAGCGCGCTGTACCTGGTCAAGGATGCGCGAAAGCAGCGGACTCTGGGGATCTACTTCGGAGAAGACGAGATCGCCCGCATGCGCAACGTCTATACGGGCGCAATGCGGTTGTCCGCGAACGACGTTGTCTGCGCACACGTTTCCGAAACGCTCATGAAGGCCGATCCCGCGGTGGATCGTCGCACCCTCGCGATCGCGGTGAATGCGCGGAATCGTTGTGGCCTCGATCCGATGCTCGTCGGCAATGTCATCACGACGCTGAACCTCGACCTGCGACGTGGCGAGACTGCGGGTTCGATCGCCGAACGCATCCGCGACAACGTGGATCACTTCGCCGACGAACACAACGACATGCGCATCAATCAACGATTTCTGGAGGCGGCAGGCGCATGGCGGGCCGCTCGCTGCGTAGCCACTGCCTTCGATCCCGCCCGATGGAACCCGATCATCTCGAACCAGAGCGGCTTCGGCCTTTATCGCGTCCAGTTCGAAGACACCTTCACGTCGTACTGCACGCTGTTGATGAAGTCACCAGTCGCGGGACTCGGTGCCCTGATGGAAGGGGCAGATGGCCGCGGTCTGGTCTTTCAGATGGCGTTGCCCCCCAAGGATTTCGAGGCGATGTCGGGACCGGCGATTCGGGAACACGTGCACCGGTTTCGCCGTGTTGGCGACGACATTGCGCGATTGCACCGCGAGGTTCACGGCTAACTGCTTCGCAGCACCTCGACCGCCTCCAGCCGGCGCGCGTGGATCACCGGATATACCGCCGCGGTCAGCACGAGAATGAACACGCCTGCCACTCCGGTTTGCAGCGGCAGGGGCAGCACACCCCATTCGATCTTGATGCCGTAGAACACCGGTGAGCCGAGCGACCAGAGATACGTCAGGCCCACACCCCCGAGCACGGCTAGGCCGGCGACGAGCAAGCCGAGCAGACCGGCGTTGGCGAGGATGACGGCCTGCTCCTGCCCGGAGGTCACCCCGATCGCCCGCAACGCGGCTCGCTCTCGCTTGCGTTGGACGAGTCCCAGCAGGAACACGTTCAACAGGCTCAAGCCAGCGGCCGCCATCACCACATACGCCGCGAAAGTGAGCGGCTGCAGGTACCGGGTGATCCCAGTGCCGGCCTCCGAGCGCCACTGCTCGTTGTCGTACACCGACAATCCGGCGCCGAGGTCCACGAAATCGCCACGGTGAGCGGTCGCGTCGGCGGCGGAGGGATAGTCGATGGCGACCTGGTCGCGTGTGGCAGCCCAATCGGAGCGCGCCAACCCTTCGGAAACCAGCACGATGTCGCCCACTGCGGCGTCATTGACCATCCGTGGATGGAAGATGCCGGCCACCCGGTACTGCTTCGGACCTGTCGACAGTCGGCAGGTCGACGGTGTCGCCTGCGTCAACGCCGAGGCGGCTGGCGGCGATCTCGGTCAGGCCGACCTCGCCGTCGCGCAGACCCTGCCAGAACCCGTCACCGACGTCGGTCGGCTCATAGCGGGCTTGGCTGTACCAATCGCCTGGCGTGACGCCGACGACCTCTCGCGACAACGTCCCCGACGAGATCGTCGACTGCCAGTGCGACGACACGCTGCGCCCGCCTGCGGCGTCGGTGACCAACTGGAATGTGGAATCGGAAAGCCGGCCGTCGCGCTGATCGAGCACTGATTGCGCGCTGATCAACAAGGCAGTGGGCAGGCGGTCGGCCTTCTCTGCGGCGATCTGCTCGGTGCCGAGCAGTTGCATGCTGTTCGAGCCGATGGCGAGGCTGGTGCTCTCCGCGAGTAGCGCGGCGGAGAGGGCGAAGAGCAACGTGTAGCGCCGAATATCGGCACCCAACAACCTCCCGACGGCGGGCCGCACATTCGTCAGCAATCCGCTCGACAGCGCGGCGGCACGCGGGGCGATCCATGCCGTCACCAACACCACGCCGCACAGCCCCACCGTCAAGCCGTTGATGCCCATGCTCAGCGGGAGCGACCCGCGCTCGACGATCTTCAGCAGGACGACGGCGGCAGCCAGCAACCCCGCCCCCACGATCAGCGGCCACATCGGGATCGTCCTGGCGCGCTGCACTCCGCCGATGCTGGCCATCGAAGCCAGCGGCCCGTCGCGGACCAACCTGGCGGCAGGCCCGAACATCGCGAGGACTCCGCAGACGATCCCCGCGGCAGCTCCCATCACGATCAGGTTGGGCGTGAAGTGCGCTGCGATGCTGCCGCCTGAACCCGGCCAACATGGACCGGCCGAATTCGTCCACGAGATATTCGCCGAGCAGGAAACCGCTCGGTACGCCCAGCAATCCACCGAGGAGACCCACCACGGCGCCTTCGCCGAGCATCCCGCCGAACAGGCCGAACGGTTTGGCGCCGATCGCGCCGATGGTCCCCATCACCGCTCGCCGGTCTTCGACGGCCAGCAGGACGGTGTTCACGGCGATGAGGATGCCGACGATGATGCCGGCCAGCGCGGTGAGGTTGAGACCCTGTGTGCTGTTGGCGAATACGGCAGGCAGGTGCGGCCTGGGCGGGCCGGCCGTTGCGATGCCTGATATGACGCGATCGGCGTCGGCCGTGACGTCAGCGCCCTGCCTCGGAAGGATGAACGCGGCGGTGACGTAACCGGGGGTCGAGAGCATGGTGGCGGCGACATCCGTCGACGGTGCCAACAGCACGTAGCCGTCGTTGATCCCCTCGACGCGGTCGAACTCGGGGAACGTCCAACCCAGGTGCGCCGACCCCGGTGGCAGGCCGGGGATCCGCAATTCGTCACCGAGCGCTACGCCATGTCGCTCGGCGATGGCCGCGGGCATCTCGAGTGGCACGCCGGGCCCGTCTGCGGGCTTGACGTCGCGGGCGCGCTGTTCGCAGTCGAACGGGCCGACCAGAAGCTCGATCTGGCACGACCCGCCGAGCAGAAAGAAGCCTTCGGGGGTGCGAAGCTGGGTGGGTGATGTTCCAGTGCCGTCTGCGACGTCCACGGGCGTCAAGCCGGCGACGATCGGGATGACTGCCTGAGCCCCTGCCACATCGGTCTTCAGCCGATCGACCGTCTCGATCGGCAATCGGCCGCTGACGTTCGGCGTCACCTCCACCACCCCGATGTCGGCAGCGTGGGTGAGCGACGGGCCGAATGAGTCGAACGGGCGGGAAAGCTCGGATTTGAGTACCAGGACACCGAGGACCACCGTCACACCGAGCGCGACGCCGATCACGCTGAGGAGTGTCCGGCGCCAGTCGGCGATCAACGCGGCGAGGTGGATGCGCCGGAACGACGTCCAGCCGGCGCGCAGCCGTCGCATCACCGCTCCAGTGCGGGCGCGCCGGCATCGGCGTCGGACGCACGCCCGTCGACGAGGTGAACTTTGCGGGAGCCGTAGCCCGCCGCGGCCAGGTCATGTGTCACCATGACGACCGCTGCGCCGTCTTCGACCGACAGCGAGCGCAGGAGATCCAAGACCTCGGTCGACGACTGGCTGTCCAGGTTTCCGGTCGGCTCGTCGGCGAGCACGAGTGACGGCCGGGCCACCAGCGCGCGCGCCACCGCCACCCTTTGCATCTGACCGCCCGACAGTTCGGCAGGCCGGTGCCGCGCGCGGTCTCCGAGCCCGATTCGTTCCAGCAGTTCCTCAGCGCGTGCGTCGGCTGATCGCGCGGGCACTCCGTCCAGGACCAGCGGCAACGACACGTTCTCCACCGCAGTCAGCATTGGCACCAAGTTGAAGAACTGGAAGACGAATCCAAGGTTGCGCCGCCGGAACGCAGCGCGCGCGCCCGTGCTGATCGACCACACGTCCTGGCCGTTCACCGCCACAACGCCGCTGTCCGGGGCGTCCAACCCGCCGGCAATATGCAGGAGGGTCGACTTGCCGGCTCCCGATGGTCCGGTCACGACAACGAATTCGCCTGCGTCCACGGTGAAGTCGAAGTCGGCGAGCACGTGCACCTGCTCGTCGCCCCTGCGGTACGTCTTGCCGACGCCCTCGAGCTGCAGTACCGGCGTCACCCGTGGACCGCCGCGACATTCACGTAGGGCCGCCATGCCTGTCCGAAGGGAAACATCGAGTCATGCCTCCTCCATGTGGTGTCGTGACCGATCGAGCATCACTCGGGTAACTTGCGACGGGCTCAGTAGGGCGCCACTGCAATCTCTCCCGATCTCGCCGCACTACTACTTAAGCCCGTCTTGGGCTGGATGTCGATGTCAATGAGAATTCTTCATTGACCTGGGCATGATCCGGACTCCGGTGCGACATGACAAATAACCGAGAAGACCTGGACTGCAAGGACTTCGATGCACGTGACCGTGTTGTCCGGCTTCCTCTCTGCTCGTCGACCAGGTCGAGTTCGCGGATGTCCTGCTACTGAACAAGACCGACCTGGTGGCTGCCGAGGCGCTGGGTGGGTGGAGACCGTGTTGAGACGCGGTGGGTCGAGTGCTCAAGACCCGCTGCCTTCGTGGTGGATGGCGCATTCCCACTAGCCCGCGTGCTTGGGCGTGCGTCGGTGTCATGTAGAACGCTCTAGTCGCCTGGAGTGTCGACCCGTAGGCTGGCCCTTCGACCAAGCTGGCACCACGACGAGGGGGTGGCGTGGACGCTGGAGGCCCACGACCCGTGCCGCCAGGCAAGCGGGTGACGCTCGAGGACGTCGCCGCGGCAGCCGGTGTGTCTCGCGCACTCGTGTCCATCGTCATTCGTGACGCGCCCGGTGCCAGCGCGGCAACCCGTGAGCGGGTCATGCGCGCCGCCGCGGACCTCGGCTACCGACCCGACGTTCGCGCACGATTGCTTGCTCGGAGCCAATCAAAGCTGATCGGAACGGTTTTCGGGATGGCCGGAACCTTTCACTTCGACGTACTCGACGGTCTCTACACGGCCGCAGAGGCGCGGGGCTATGAGTTGATCCTCAGCGCGCTGACCCAAAGTCGCGGCGAGGCGCGAGCGGTGCAGAGCTTGCAGGACTTCCGGTTGGATGCCCTCGTGATGATCGGACCTGACATCGAGAAGCCGATGTTGGCCGGCAAGAGTCCCTCTGGTTGCGGTGGGCTGGCACGTCGACGACCCGGCAGTCGACTCCGTGCGGACCTCGGATGAAAAGGGTATGGCGTTGGCCGTCGACCACCTCGTCGAGCGTGGTCACCGCCGGATCGTTCACGTCGACGGCGGGGAGGGCACGATCTCGACCTCACGACGAGAGGAGTTCCTGCGGGCCATGGACGCGCATGGGCTGCGGGCGGACGCCAGGGTGCTCACCGGTGGTCTCACACGGCTCGAGGGTTACACCGCCGCGCGCACGATGTTGGACGACCCGCGCCTGCCCACGGCGGTCATCGGCTTCAACGACGAGGTGGCGCTGTCCGTTCTCGAGTCCTTTCTCCATGCGGGACACCGAGTGCCGCAGGATGTTTCAGTGATCGGCTGGGACAATTCGCTGGCCTCGAAGCTGCCCCACGTCCGGCTGACCACCGTGAGCCAGGATCCGCAGCTGATTGCAAGGCTGGCCGTCGACCGCGCGATCGCACGTGTCGAAGGTGCGCCCATCGGGGAGCGTGACATCGTGCTCGAGCCGTCTCTGATGGTGCGGGCCACCACCGGGTCCGCGCGTTCGGACTAGGCCGAACATCCGTCGTTGACAGTGTTCGGCCGCTCTTCTACTCTCTCAGCTAGAGCGCTCTAGTAATGAGCCTCACAGCCACCGAAGGGTGTCCATCCATGGGAAGCGAACTTCTCGCCCGCTATGACCTGACCGGGCCCGAAGGCCGGCAGGCCGTCGACGAAGGCCTGTCTGGCGGCGCGTGGTTCCGTAGCGCGATCCCCCGCAAGCGCATGAAGGAGCTCATGGCGCCGCTCCGACGAGCACGCCACCAAGGACACCGCGATCTGGCTGGGATCCATGGCGCTGACCGGTGCCACGGGCGCGCTCACCTGGTCGAAGGGCAAGAAGTGGGCCGCACTGCCTGCGCTGGCCGCCTACGGAGTGCTGTACGGGTCGGCCTCGGACTCGCGGTGGCACGAGACGGGACACGGGACGTTCTTCGCCACCCCGCGCAAGAACGACGTCGTCTACCAGGTCGCGTCGTTCATGCAGATGCGCGATCCGACGGTCTGGCGGTGGAGCCACACCAGGCACCACACCGACACCCTGATCGTGGGCCGCGATCCGGAGATCCTGGCGATGCGCCCGGCCCGCCTTGGGCGGATCTTCGCGAACCTGTTGGGGCTCATCGACGTCCCGACCGCGTTCAAGGACATGACCGTGCGGGCGACCGGCCGACTCGGTGCGGAAGAGCAGACGTACATCCCGGAATCCGAGCGGTCGAAAGTCACTCGGACGGCACGGATCTGGCTGGGCATCTATGGCGCCACCGCGGTCAGTTGCCTTGCCACCCGCTCGATCGTGCCCGCGTTGCTCATCGGCCTGCCCCGCACGTACGGCGCCACCATGTTCATTCTCTACGGCTTGACCCAGCACGCCGGACTCGGGGAGAACGTGCTCGATCACCGGCTCAACACCCGCACGGTCAAGATGAATCGACTGAACCGATTCCTGTACTGCAACATGAACTATCACGTCGAGCACCACATGTACCCGATGGTTCCCTCGCACCGCCTCGCCGAGTTGCACGAGGAGGTCAAGAAGGACTGCGCCGAGCCGTACCCGTCGATGTGGGCGGCGTTCAAGGAGCTCGTCCCGGCGGTCCTTCGACAGCTCAAGGATCAGAGTTACTACGTACGCCGTGAGCTGCCCGAGGGTGCGGCTCCGTACCACGAGCCTGCCCGAAACGCCGCTGACGCCGCGGCCGTATGATCGCCACGAGAAGAGGAACGCCTTCATGACCACCTGGGTGGCGGCCTGCCAGGCCGATGACATCGAGTCCGAGGACATCATCCCGTTCGAGCACGGCGGCGACGAGTTCGCCATCTACCGCTCCGACGACGACGAGTTCTTCGCCACCGACGGCTTCTGCACCCATGAGCAGGAGCGCCTGTGCGACGGACTCGTGATGGGCAAGACCATCGAATGTCCCAAGCACAACGGCCGTTTCGACTACACCTCCGGACAGGCCAAGGGTGCGCCGGTGATCGAGAACCTGCGCACCTACCCGGTCAAGGTGGACGACTCGGGCACCGTCCACATCGGGATCGGCTGACATGTCCGCGATGGTGATCGTCGGCGCGGGCGAATGCGGCGCACGGGCCGCCGCGGCGCTGCGGGAGGACGGCTGGCACGGCGCCATCGAACTGCTCGGTGCCGAGCGGCATCTGCCGTACGAGCGGCCTCCGCTGTCGAAGGCGACCCTGCTCAGCGAGGACGCACCCGGCCCGGTCACGGTGCACGACGAGGCCGCGCTGGTCGAGCTCGGCATCGATCACCGCGGGGAAGTGGAGGTCGTCGACATCGACCGCGCTCGCCGGGAGGTCGTCCTCGCCAGCGGCGAACGCATCGGATACGAACGCCTGCTCCTGGCCACGGGCGCCGCGCCAAGGCGTCTGCCGATGGCAGCCGGGTTCTCCCGCGTCCACACCCTGCGTACCCATGACGACGCCATGCGCCTGCGCGCAAGTCTGCGTTGCGCTGAGCGCGTCGCCATCATCGGCGGGGGCTTCATCGGTCTCGAATTGGCCGCCGCCGCAGTGTCACTCGGCTGCGACGTCACCGTGCTCGAAGTCGCCGACCGACTTCTCGGTCGCGCCGTCCCCGCGGAGATCGCCGCGCTCGTCCATACTCGTCATGTCGACGCGGGGGCGACGATCCGCTGCGGCGTCACGCTGAGCGCGATCACCGAATCCGACGCCGCAGCGATCGTCACGTTCGGTGACGGCACCACCGTCGACTGCGACGTGCTGATCGTCGGCATCGGAGCCATGCCGGAAACCGCGCTGGCCGAAAAGGCCGGGCCTGGACGTGGACAACGGCATCAAGGTCGACGAGCACTTGGCCACGTCCGACCCGCAGGTCTTCGCCGCCGGTGACTGTTGCTCGTTTCCGCACCCGCTGTACGACGATCGCCGGATCCGCTTGGAGGCCTGGCGCAACGCTCAGGACCAGGGCGTGGTCGCGGCGCACAACATGCTCGGGCACGATCGCGCATACGACGCCGTCCCGTGGTTCTGGTCCGACCAGTACGACCTGAGCCTGCAGGTTGCAGGCCTGCCCGCGATGGCAGCGACGGAGGTCGTGCGGTCCCGTCCGGACGGCGTCGACATCCGCTACGGGATCGACGAGGCGGGTCGCCTGGTGTCCGTCGCCGCGATCGGCCCCGGCAACGCGGTGGCCAAGGACGTCCGGCTCGCGGAGATGGCCATCGGGAAGCGGCTCGTCGCCGATCCGGTTGCGCTCGCGGATCCGACCGTCAACTTCAAGCAGTTCCTGCGCTAGGCCCACGCGAAGGAATCTGTCCGCGTGGCACCGACGGGGGCGCTTCATTCGGGCATCGCCACGCTCCTCAAGGGCACTTGTCGTTGCGCTCGGGTTACGCGACGACCCAATTGGTGGGAGGGCCGCGCTTCGGTCTGAGTAGCGGTGGCCACATCGCAGGGATCGCGAACGCGCCCGGTCCGAAGAACTGGTACGTGGCCGCTTCGGGGTGGGGAGACTGGACGGATTTCGCTCGATGGAAGCCCTGTCGAGGACCATCGACTCCCGTCGTCGATCTCATCCGTCCGGCAGGCGGATCGGCGCTTGAGTGCTGTTACCCGGGTCCCGCTGGCATCCAGCGTCGTCCACGTTGAGTCGAATGGCGATCCGCACGAGTTCTGGGACAACTACATCAAGTGGGAGCTCGCCCCGGTCGCAGATTCGACCGTCCGGTGTCGGACGGACCTGCCGCGGTGCTCGACGATGCCGCCGATGCCGCCGAATATGACGTGTACGCGCTGCGGCCGTGAATCCGCTGCCCGACCTTACTCATAAGCGCAAGCACGCCATTGGGAGTGGACGGCGGGCTCGTGGTCTCGACCGGAGACGCCGAGCGCTTCGCGGCCGATCTCGAATCGCAAGAGTGTATTTCCACTCATGGGTCCTGACGCTCTCGGGTCAAGCTGCGGAGCTCTACGTCTCGGATTCGCCAGTGGCGCAGTCGAACTTCCCTGCGACGGCGAGCCCGGGAACGCCCGGGGGTGTGCATCGACGCGGGGGTTCCGGCCAGCAGGATGAAGATTGACAGCCCTCACAGCTCGGGAGAAATCTGGGTGCGGACAAGCTGAACGATCGGTTCACGCGGCCGCCCGCGATCCGAGCTTCGCAGGAGATCATCATGACTGAGGCAAGCCCTGCACAGCCCGACCCCCGCCTGGAAGGGACCGCCCACTGGCATCCCATTGAGGGCACGCCGGAGAAGAAGCGGGTCGCGATCGGCTGTTCGGTCGGCGCAACCATCGAGACATACGACTTCATCGGGTTTGGCACGGCCGCGGCCTTGTACTTCAACACGGTGTTCTTCCCGGCGTCCGACCCGCTGTCCGGCACGCTGCTGTCGTTTGCCACTCTGGGTATCGGTTTCGCGGTGCGGCCGTTAGGCGGCGTCATCGGCGGATATCTGGGCGACAAGATCGGCCGCAAACCCGTGCTGGTCGGTTCCCTGTTCCTGATGGGCTTCGCCACTGTGTTGATCGGTGTACTGCCCACCTACGCCATGGTTGGTATCTGGGCGCCGATCCTGCTCGTGGTCGTTCGCGTCGTTCAGGGCCTAGCTTTCGGTGCGGAGTGGGGCGGTGCGATCCTCATGGTCTTCGAGCACGCCCCGTGGCGCAAACGTGGGCTCTTCACTGGCATTACCCAAGCGGGTTTCCCAGTGGGCTTGTTGTTGGCCAATTTGGCCTTCCTGATCAGCGTGCCACTTGGTGACCAATGGGCGTGGCGGGTGCCGTTCCTGCTCAGTGCGGTGCTGATCGTCGTAGGCATCGCAATCCGGCTCAAGATCGACGAGTCGCCGGAGTTCGAGGAACTCAAGGAGGACGGCCAGCTCTCCAAGAACCCGATCTTCGAGGTGCTCCGCGACGACTGGCGCAATGTGCTGCGCGCGTTCTGCCTGCGCGTTGCCGAAACAGCCGGTTACGCCGTGGCCGTGACGTTCATGCTCTCCTACCTCACCAGGGAAGGACTGGCCGAGCGCGCCACCACGTTGACCGCCCTCATGCTGGCCGCCGCGATCGGGATATTCGCCACGATCTTCTGGGGGGGACTGACCGACCGAATCGGCAGGCGGCCGGTGTACCTGTTCGGCACCGTCATCACCGTGCTGTGGGGTGTCCCGCTGTTCTTGACCGTCAACACCGGCGCCTCGCTTGCCATCGTCGTCGCCTTCGTCATCAGCTACGCCGTCTGCCAGAACTCTCTCGCCGGCGTGCAGGGCGCCTGGTTCTCCGAGCTGTTCTCAGCCAAGACTCGCACCAGCGGTGCCTCGTTGGCTTACCAGCTCTCGGCCGTCGTCTCGGGTTTTACGCCGCTGGTTGCCACCGCCCTCTACAGCCGCACCGGCTGGATCGGGCCTGCATTGCTCTTCAGCGGTTACGGCCTGCTGGGCCTCATTGCCGCCACGATGACCAGAGAAACCTGGGGAGCGGTCGAGCGAGAGAAGGTGGCGCTCATCGAAACCGAGATCATGCGCGAGCGTGAGCTGGGTCAGCGCGTCGTCCCGGAAGCTGCCTCATGGGCACACCGGGCGGAATCCGAAACGGCGAAGTGAGCGATGAAGGGGTTCAGATAATGACATCCGTCACCACCGACCAGCAGGTCGAGCGCCTCACCCGGCTGCAGGACGCGGCCCATCGGATCCGCAGCCACGCACTGGACATGGGGGAGGTGCAAGGACAGGGCTACATCGGGCAGGCACTGGGTGTCGCCGATGTCCTGGCCGTGGCATACGGCGACCAGCTACGGTTCCGGCCCGAAGATCCACACTGGCCCGAGCGAGACCGGTTCCTCCTCTCGATTGGCCACTACGCGATCGCCTTGTACGCAGCGCTGGCGGAAGCCGGCATCATCGCTGTGGAGGAACTGCAGACCTACGGGTCAGACGAATCACGGCTGCCCATGTCGGGAATGGCCTCTTACACACCAGGAATGGAGATCTCCGGGGGGTCATTGGGGCACGGGCTGGGCGTCGCCAACGGAATGGCTCTTGGGCTGCGGCACTTGGGCAACCCCGCCCGAGTGTTCAACCTCCTCTCCGACGGTGAACTGGACGAAGGCTCCACTTGGGAAGCGGCACTGGTCGCCGCCCACCACGGGTTGGACAACGTGACGGCGATCGTCGACGTGAACGCCCTGCAAGCCGACGGCGCGACCGAACAGGTGCTGAGCACCGAACCGATCACCGACAAATGGCAGGCATTCGGTTGGTACGCCTTGCGGGTGGACGGCAATGACATCGCAGCCCTCGTCGCCGCCTTCGACGAACTGGCCGAACACCGCGGCTCACCCAAAGTGCTGATCTGCGACACCCGCATCGGGCGGGGAGCACCGACGCTGGAGAACCGGGAAAAGGCGCACTTCATGCGTGTCGAGGAGCACGAATGGCAGATCGCACGTGACCAGTTGAAGGAAGGACAGCGCCGATGACCACCGCAGCGCCACGCAAAAAGCTCACTACCTCGGCAATGATCGCCTCGTTCGCCGATCCTGGTCAGCCCACCACCAGCGCGCCCTTCGGGCATGCTCTGGCACAACTCGGCGAGGAGCGCCCCGAAATCGTCGGGTTGTCGGCCGACCTCGCCAAGTACACCGACATGCACATCTTTCGCGAAGCCCATCCAGGACGCTTCTTCCAGATAGGCATGGCAGAGCAGGCTCTGCTCGGAGCCGCCGCCGGGATGGCCGAGGTGGGGTTGGTGCCCTTCGCATCCACCTACTCGGTGTTCGCCACCCGGCGCGCGTACGACTTTCTCTGCCTGGACATCTCCGAGCCGGGGCTCAATGTCAACGTCGTCGGGGGCTTACCCGGCTTGACCACGGGGTACGGGCCCAGTCACCAGGCCACCGAGGATATGGCCATTCTTCGCGGCTGCCCGGGCCTGACCATCGTCGACCCATGTGATGCGGTGGACATCGAGCAGGCAGTGCCGGCGTTGGCGTCCTCGCCGGGACCCACCTACATGCGGCTGCTGCGCGGCGCGGTGCCCAGGGTTCTCGACGAGTACGACTATCGCTTCGAGTTGGGCAAAGCCGCTGAGCTGCGCACCGGCCGCGACGTGGTGATCATCTCGACCGGGCTGATGACCATGCGCGCATTGGACGCCGCGTCACGCCTGGAAGCCGATCATGTCGACGTCGCAGTCCTGCACATGCCGACGGTCAAACCGCTTGACCACGAGGCGATTCTGCGAGCGACGCGCACCGATCGCCTTGTGGTCACTGCAGAGAACCACACGGTGATCGGCGGGCTCGCCGAGTCGGTCGCCGCGTCCCTGGCCTTTGCAGGGGCTGGTCGGCACATCGTTCCCATCGCGCTGCCCGACGAGTTCCTCGCGGCCGGCGCACTGCCGACCCTGCACGATCGTTATGGCTTGTCCGCAGACGCCATCGTCAATCGGATACGAACCGAGCTCGTCCGCAGTGGCCGCAGCCATCACACGCCGTGGGCAGTAGACCCCGAACCGCCCACCGCCTGACCCAAGCAAACACCTGCACGCACATATGAGAACCACGATGAGCACGCGGGGTGTGCAGCAGGCCTGACGTCAGCGAGCCGCCTGCAGACGAGGGTGCCCGGTGCGGCCAACCGCGCAGGTGCGGCCGGTGTTCTGACCAGATCTCAAATAACAAGGAGGATGCAATGGCCACGCAGCACACTGCCGTTATCACCGGCGCCACGTCCGACCAGGGCATCGGCATCGCCGTCGCACGCCGCTACGCCAGCGAAGGCTGGGGCGTCGTGATTCTCGACCTGGACGGCGAGAAGTCCGCCAAGGTCGCCGCCGACATCGCAAACAAGTTCGCCGTACCAGCCTTTGGCCACGCGGTCGACGTCACCTCCGAGGACTCGGTCGCCACCGCCCACGCCGCCGTCGCGGCCGAGGTCGCCTCGGGGCACCTGCCGCCCGTCGGGGCGCTGGCCAACATCGCGGGCATCACCTCGCCGGTGCCGTTCCTCGAGACCACCCTCGAGCTCTGGAACAAGGTCATGGCGGTCAACGCCACAGGCACCTACCTGGTCACGAGGGCCTTCCTGCCCGCGATGATCGAGAAGGGTTGGGGCCGTATCGTCAACATGTCCTCGGTGTCCGCGCAGCGCGGTGGGGGCGTGTTCGGCAAGGTGCCCTATTCCTCGGCCAAGGCCGCGATCCTCGGGTTCACCAAGGCGCTCGCGCGCGAGATCGCCGACACCGGCGTCACCGTCAACGCCGTGACTCCTGGTGCCGTGGACACCCACATCCGCGTCGGCTCCACCGACGAACAAGAAGCGGCACTCGCTCGCGACATCCCGGTCGGCCGCACCGCGACCACCGACGAAGTTGCCGCCGTGATCACGTTTCTGTCGAGCCCCGACGCCAGCTATCTCACCGGTACCACCATCGACATCAACGGCGGCAGCCACATCCACTAGTCACGACGCACCGACGGGAAGGCCGGTTGCGTGGTTCGACCACCCTGGGGTCCCATCAGGTGGAAGTCGGTGACGAGTTGGCGCGACAAACTGCGACAAGCAATCCACAGGGCACTCGCGGCCGGCTTCAATTCGCGGTCCAGGTCGCGGGCGGAAATTTCGATGGCGGCTGCGACGCGGCCTCTGCCGTGAAAGATCGGACACGCGATCGCCGATCTGTCGCTTTCGAATTCGTGCCGCGATGTCGCTATCCGGGTCACTCTGATCGTCGATAGATTTTGGCGGAGGATCTCGGGTGAGGTGATGGTGCACCGTGTGTGCGTGGACAATCCGGCCGCGATGACGTGGTCGACGACGTCCGCCGGAGAGAAGGCGAGCAGCGCTTTGCCTGAGGCGGCCGCATGCGCCGGAACGACGGCGTGGAGGAATCCCTCAGAGTGCAGGCGATCGGTGGGCAGGTTCGGAGGCGGCTGCAACGTGAACACGTCTGAACCGCGCAAAGTGCCTATTCGCGCCGGGTGGCGGGTCGCCGCTGAAAGTTCGTTCAATACCGGCAGGGCTCGCATGACTGTGTGTACGTAGACATTGGCCTCAGGCGTGAGGTAGTCGCTCGCAATCATGCGCACAGGGAAGCTGATTCGATAGCTGCGACCATCGCTGCGCTCGATGAGACGCCAGGTGATCATCTGCAAGATGATTCGATGCGCGGTCGAGGTCGGCAGATTGGTAGAGCCCGCGATCTCGGCCAACGTGTGCGCGCCGCCGTCACAAAGCACTAGCAAGATCGCTGACAGCTTGCTGGTCACCGACCGTCCTGGATGGGTCGAGTTGCCCGCCATCCTTCACCCCGCCCCGTGTGTGCATACGCGGAAGCGAAAGTGACAGAACGGCTTCGGAGGAATCCGCGGACATGCGTTTCGCGTGGTGATGGCTTGGCGGACGGGCTGTCCTGTCCTCAGACGAGCCTCTCTCGGTCGAGTCTCGTACACCGGGCGGGTGGACTGAGCGGTCGGTTGGCCTGACACGCTCACGGGCCGTTTCCCGTGACGACTACGAGCAGGTCTCCGCCCTCGACCTGGGCGGTTTCGGAGACGGCGATACGTTGGACTGTTCCGGCTTCGGGGGCGGTGATCGCAGCTTCCATCTTCATGGCCTCGATGGTGGCGATGGTCTGGCCGGCCTCCACGGTGTCGCCCACGCCGACGCTGTCGCCGATGGTGACGACTCCGGCGAAGGGAGCAGCGATGTGGTTGGGATTTGTGCGGTCGGCCTTTTCTGCGGTGGGCACGTCGGAGGCGATGCTGCGGTCACGGACCACCACGGGTCGCAGTTGGCCGTTCATGATGCACATGACGGTCCGCATGCCGCGTTCGTCGGGGTCGGAGATCGCTTCTAGCCCGATGAGGAGTTCGACGCCCTTTTCGAGGCGGACCCGGTGTTCGTCGCCTTGGCGCAGTCCGTAGAAGAACTGGTTGGCCGAGAGTTGGCTGGTGTCGCCGAAGAGTTCGCAGTGCGCTTCGAATTCTTCTGTGGGAGCGGGGAAGAGCAAGCGGTTCAACGTCGCCTGGCGTTCGGGTCCCGACAAGGCCAGTGCGGCTTCGTCGCCCACCGAAAGTTGCTGCTCGGGCCTGCCGGGGCCGCGGCCCTCCAAGGCTTTGGTGCGTAGTGGCTCGGGCCAGCCGCCCGGCGGGTTGCCCAGCTCACCGCGCAGGAAGCCGATCACGCTGTCGGGGATGTCGTAGCGCGTGGGGTCGTTGGCGAAGTCGTCGGCGCTGACACCAGCGCCGGCCAGAGCCAACGCAAGGTCGCCCACCACCTTGGATGAGGGGGTGACCTTTACCAGGCGGCCCAGGATGCGGTCGGCGGCGGCATAGTTGGCTTCTATGTCTTCGAACCGGTCCGCCAACCCCAGGGCGACGGCCTGTTGGCGCAGATTCGACAACTGGCCACCGGGGATCTCGTGGGTGTACACCCGTCCGGTGGGTGCGGGAAGTCCGGATTCGAACGGTGCGTACACCTTGCGCAGAGCCTCCCAGTACGGTTCGAGGTCGCACACCGCCGACAGCGACAAACCCGTATCGCGGTCGGTGTGCGCGGCCGCAGCCACGATCGAACTCAGTGCAGGCTGGCTGGTGGTGCCTGCCAGCGGGGCCGCGGCCCCGTCGACGGCGTCCGCGCCTGCGGTCCAGGCCGCCAGGTAGGTCGCCAATTGGCCGCCGGGGGTGTCATGGGTGTGTACGTGCACCGGGAGGTCGAAGCGGGATTTCAGCGCGGAGACCAACGTGGCAGCGGCCGGAGCGCGGAGCAGACCGGCCATGTCCTTGATCGCCAATACGTGCGCGCCGGCGTCGGCGATCTGTTCGGCCAACCGCAGGTAGTAGTCCAATGTGTAAAGGGTCTCGCCGGGGTCGGACAGGTCCCCGGTATAACACAACGCGACTTCGGCCACGGCCGTGCCGGTTTCGCGCACGGCGTCGATGGCCGGTCGCATCGTTTCGATGTCGTTGAGGGCGTCGAAGATCCGAAAGATGTCGATTCCGGTGGTGGTGGCTTCCTGGACGAAGGCGGTGGTGACCAGTTCGGGGTAGGGGGTGTAGCCGACGGTATTACGGCCGCGCAGAAGCATCTGCAGGCAGATGTTGGGGATCGCTTCCCGCAGGCCGGCGAGGCGTTCCCACGGATCTTCCTTCAGGAACCGCAATGCCACGTCGTACGTGGCGCCGCCCCAGCATTCAATCGACAACAACTGCGGGGTCAGCCGCGCGACGTAGGGTGCCACCATCAGCAAGCCGTTGGATCGGATCCGGGTGGCGAGCAGCGACTGGTGGGCATCTCGGAACGTTGTGTCGGTCACCGCGAGTGCACGGGAATCCCTGAGCCACTGCGCGAAGCCCGAAGGCCCGAGCTCGACGAGCTTCTGCTTCGAACCCGCCGGGGGTGGCGAACTCAAATCGATGTCGGGCAGCTTGTCGTGCGGATACGCCGTAGACGGGCGTTCCCCATGGGGCTTGTTGACGGTGACGTCTGCCAGGTAGGTCAGAATCTTGGTGCCGCGGTCGGCGCTGCTGCGTGCGGTCAGCAGTTCGGGTCGCTCGTCGATGAACGACGTCGTGACCCGCCCGGCGATGAAGTCGGGATCGTCCAGCACGGCCTGCAGGAACGGGATGTTCGTCGACACACCGCGGATGCGGAACTCCGCCACACCTCGGCGCGCCCGACGCACCGCGGTCACGAAGTCCCGACCGCGACAGGTCAGTTTGACCAACATGGAATCGAAATGCGCGGATACCTCTGCGCCCAGATGGGTGCCGCCGTCGAGCCGTATTCCGGCTCCGCCCGGTGTCCGGTAGGCGGTGATGCGTCCGGTGTCCGGACGGAACCCGTTGGCTGGATCCTCGGTGGTGATCCGGCACTGCAAAGCTGCGCCGTGAGCCACCACCGAGTCTTGGCTCAGCCCGAGATCGTGGAGGGATTCCCCGGCCGCGATGCGCAGCTGGCTCGACACCAGGTCGACGTCGGTGATCTCCTCGGTCACCGTGTGCTCCACCTGGATTCGTGGATTCATTTCGATGAACACGTGCGTGCCACGCGCATCGAGCAGGAACTCGACAGTGCCGGCACACGAATAGCCGATCTTGCGGGCGAACGCCACTGCATCCGCACAGATCCGTTCCCGCAGAACGGAATTCAGATTCGGTGCTGGCGCCAACTCGATGACCTTCTGATGGCGGCGCTGCACGCTGCAATCCCGTTCGAACAGGTGGATGACCTCGCCGTCAGTGTCGGCTAGGATTTGCACCTCGATGTGGCGCGGATTGATCACCGCCTGCTCCAGGAACACCGTCGCGTCCCCGAATGCAGACTCCGCCTCGCGGCTGGCGGCCTCGATCGCCTCGCGCAACCCGGCCGGCTCGGCGACGCGGCGCATCCCGCGGCCGCCGCCACCGGCGATGGCCTTGACGAACAACGGAAACTCCATCGACGCTGCGGCCACCACCAGCTCGTCCACCGACGCCGACGGCGGTGAGGACGCCAACACCGGCAGGCCCGCAGCCCGGGCGGCCGCGATGGCCCGGGACTTGTTTCCCGTCAACTCCAAGATCTCAGCGGACGGCCCCACGAAGGTGATGCCCGCCGACGCACATGCCGCCGCCAAATCCGGATTCTCCGACAGGAACCCATATCCCGGATACAGCGCATCGGCACCGGCAGTCAGCGCCGTGGCCACGATCTCGTCCACTGACAGGTAGGCCCGAACAGGGTGGCCCACCTCGCCGATCTGATAGGACTCATCGGCCTTGAGTCGGTGCACGGAATTGCGGTCCTCGTACGGATACACTGCCACCGTCGCCACACCGAGTTCGTAGGCCGCGCGGAACGCCCGGATCGCGATCTCGCCGCGATTGGCGACCAATACCTTTGAAATCATGAGTGATCCTTCGTGCTCGGTGCTGAAACGTCCTTCGTGGTGTCGGCCTTCGCGCACCGGGGGCAGCGGCCAGGATGTACGCCGAACGTTCTTGAGGCCTCTACCGACCACCACGTCGTAAGCAGTCCGTCTGTGTTGACCGAATGCCTACGTCGGCCAAGGCGGCGGCTCAGCGTCAGCAGCGGTCAGTGAATGTGGCTGCCGCCGTTGATGTCCACGGTCGTACCCGTGAGGTAGCCGGCATCCTCGCTGGACAGGAAGGTCATGACCGCGGCCACCTCTTCGGTGGTGGCTGTGCGGCCGATCGGAATGCCGGCCGCCAGCGCGGCCTCGGACTCATCTGTGGCGCCGACCCGGATGTTGGTATCTACCGCGCCCGGGGTGACGGCGTTGACGGTGACGCCGGTGTCGGCGATCTCGCGCGCGAGCGCCTTGGTGAACCCGAGGATCGCGGCCTTGGCCGAGGAATAGGGCACCTTGCCGAACACGCCGCCGCCGCGCTGCGCGGACACCGAGGACATGTTGACGATACGGCCCCAACCCTTCTCGATCATCGCGGGCAGGAAGGCCCTGGTGACCAGGTAGGTGCCGGTGGCGTTGACCGCCATGACCTTGTTCCAGAGCTCGAGGGTGGTCTCGAGGAACGGCACCGGCGAGGTGATGCCCGCGATGTTGGCCAGCGCCCCGACGGGTGGGAGGTTGCCCGAGGCGACCTCGGCCGCGACGGCGGCGTGGGCGGTGGCGACCGAGTCCTCGGAGGTGACGTCGACCGCGTGGCCAAAGGCTGGTACGGCGAACTTGTTTGCGATGTCGGCGGCGACCTTGGCGGACTTCTCGCCGTCCAGGTCGAGAATCACGACGCCCCAGCCTTCGCGGGCGTAGCGCTCGGCGAGGGTCATGCCGATGCCACGATCGGAGGTGGCGCCGGTGATGACTGCGGTGCGGGTGGTGGTTGGCATGGTGGTCTCCTTTGGTTGTCAGATCAGGGCGGAAATGAGCCGGGCGGCGCGTGCCGTGGCAGCGGGTCGTTCGTCGTTGGTGATGTCGCGGGTCTCCAGTTCGAGGGAGAAGTGGCCGCTGTAGTCGGCGTGCTTGAGGGTCTTGAGGCCGTGGGCGAAGTCGACGTCACCATTGCCGACCGAGAGGTTGATGTTGCCGGGAACGGCGTCTCGGATGTGGACGTGGGAAATGTGGTCGCCGAGGCGGCTGATGAACTCGGCCGGGTCACCGCCGGAGGCGACGACGTGGCTGAAGTCCATCACCTGGCGCACCGGGGTGCCGGCGAGACGTTCGGAGAGCTGTTGTGCGCGTTCGAGATTCCAGCACAACCGGTAAAAGTGCAGGGACTCGGTCCATAGCTCGACGTCCTGGTCGGTGGCGACCTCTGCAGCCGCGATGAGTTGTGCAGCGACGAGGTCCAGATCGGCGTCCAGCGTCTGGAGGGGCTCGTGGTCCAGTGCCCCGCAAGGTAGGACCAGCGCACCGGATCCGGTGGCGACCGCGAGGGCCACCAGCATGTCGAGATGTTGGCGGCGCGCCGTCCGTGCCGGCTCGTCGAGAGGTTTGTTGAGGTCACCGATGTCGGCGTTGATGGATCGCACCGTCAGCCCGGAGGCCTCGACGACGGTGGCGACGGTCTTGACCGCGTCGGCGTCCAGCACGTAGGGGACGTGGTCGCAGATGCCGGGCAGTGCGCCGAGATCGATCTCGGCGAAGCCGAGTTCGGCGATTGTGGCCAGGGCCTCAGTCAGCCCGAGGTGGCGAAAGCTGATGGTGGAGCAGCCCAGCCGTGGGTGGAACCCGATGTGTGTAGACATCCCTGTGTCCTTGGCGTCGAAAGTTTGTGACGACGCCCACACTAGCAATTCGACTGTTAACAGTCAACGGGCAACATTAAGTTCTGTCGACTGTTGACATTCAAAGTGGGCATGGTCACACTGGTGACCGGAGGCACTGTTAACGGTTAACAGTGATTTCTGCCTCACCCTTCGAAAGGATCAGCCATGAGCGATGACGCTCTTCAGATGCGAGGCCCGGTGCACGGCACGAAAGACGCCCGCCGAGTCGCAATCGGCTCCAGCGTCGGAGCCGTGATCGAGACCTACGACTTCATCGGGTTCGGCACCGCGGCCGCCCTCTACTTCGGCCATTCGTTCTTCCCCGGTGCCAGCCCGGTCGCCGGCACGCTGGCCTCCTTCGCCACCCTCGGGGTGGGATTCGCAGCCCGTCCGCTGGGCGGCATCCTTGGCGGGCACCTCGGCGACAAGGTCGGCCGGAAACCCGTGCTGGTGGCCTCACTGATCGTGATGGGTCTAGCCACTTTCGTCATCGGCTTGCTGCCCACCTACGCCGCCGTCGGCATCCTCGCGCCGATCCTGCTGGTCACCGTGCGCATCATTCAGGGCGTGGCGTTCGGCGCCGAATGGGGTGGGGCGATCCTGATGAGCTACGAGCACGCCCCGTGGCGACAAAAGGGCAAGTACACGGGCATGGTGCAGGCCGGTTTCCCGGTCGGGCTGCTGTTGGCCAACCTGGTGTTCCTGGTCAGCGTGCACCTGCCCGGCGATTGGGCGTGGCGGGTGCCGTTCTTGGCCAGCATCTTCCTGGTCATTGTGGGCCTGATCATCCGTGCCAAGGTCCCTGAGTCCCCGGTGTTCGAGGACGTCAAGGAGCACGGCGACGTCGTCAAGTCCCCGATCGTGAAGGTGATCAAGGAAGACTGGCGCAACATCGTCCGCGGCATCGGCCTGCGCATCGCCGAGACCGCCGGCTACGCGGTGTCGATCACCTACATGATCTCGTATCTCAAGAACGCGGAGCTGGCCACCAAATCCGAGACGCTGACCGCGCTGTGCATCGCCTCGGCGATCGGCATCTTCGCCACCATGGGTTGGGCCCGGCTCACCGACAAGATCGGCCGGCGCACTGTCTACATCTGGGCATGCGCGTTCGCCATCCCGTTCGGCGTGTTGATGTTCTTGATGGTCAACACCGGCATCTTCCTGCTGATCATCGCCACCTTCGTGATGGCCTACTGCCTGGTGCCAGAACTCGATGGCCGGCGCCCAGGGCGCCTGGTTCCCCGAGTTGTTCACGGCGAACACTCGGGCGTCGGGAGCCTCACTGGCATACCAGATTTCGGCGATGGTCTCGGGGTTCACTCCGTTCATCACCACGCTGTTGTTCGTGTCGTTCGGCTGGGCAGGCCCGGCGCTGCTGTTCACCGGATACGCGGCGATCGGCCTGGCGGCCGCACTGGTCACCCGCGAGACCTGGGGACCGCACGAGCGGCAGTTGGCCGTCGAGGCCGCCGCCACACCCGCGCCGTCCAACACCAAGCAAGACGCGTATTTAGGAGAAAATCGATGACAACCACCGTGGAGACCGGCCGCCGTCAGAAGGTGGCGGCGGCCGCCTACCGAATGCGCCACCACGTTCTCGACATGGGCGAAGCTCAGGGTCAGGGATACGTTGGCCAGGCACTCGATGCCGCCGACATGCTTGCCTGCGTTTACGTCGACCAACTGCGTTACCGCGCGGATGATCCGCACTGGGAAGACCGCGACCGATTTCTTCTGTCCACAGGCCACTACGCCATCGGTCTGTACGCCGCACTTGCCGAGGCCGGGATCATCGACGTCGCCGAACTCGACTCTTACGGATCGGATGGATCCCGTTTGCCGATGTCCGGAATGGCGAGTTACACACCGGGAATGGAAATCTCCGGAGGATCGCTGGGACACGGCCTGACCGTCGCCGTCGGGATGGCGCTGGGCCTGCGCCTGCAGGGTTCGGAGTCGAAGGTCTTCAACTTCCTCTCCGACGGTGAACTCGATGAAGGCTCGACCTGGGAGGCGGCGATGGGGGCCAGCCATCACCGGCTCGGTCACCTGGTGGCCATGGTCGACATCAACGCCCTGCAGGCCGACGGCCCCACCGCCGGCGTGCTGCGGACCGAGCCCGTCACCGACAAGTGGGCCGCCTGCGGGTGGCAGGTCCACCGCGTCGACGGCAACGACGTCGATGCACTGCTTGCGGCGTTCGATGCCATCTCCGTCGGTGCGGCCGCCACCGGGACGCCGTCGGTCGTCCTCTGCGACACCAGGGTCGGCTGTGGAGTGCCGCTGTTGGAGAACCGTGAAAAGGCCCATTTCATGCGGATTGACGCCGATGAATGGCAAATCTGCCGCGATCAACTCACCGCCGGCTACCAAGCAGGAGAACAATCATGAATACCGTTGCACCACTGCGCACCTCGGCGATGATCGCATCATTCGCCGACCCCGGCCAGAAGACCACTCCGGCACCCTTCGGGCACGCCCTCGTGCAGGCCGCTCAAGCGGACGAACGGATCGTCGGGTTGACCGCCGACCTGGGCAAGTACACCGACATGCACATCTTCGCTCAAGCCTATCCTGAGCGCTTCTTTCAAATGGGCATGGCCGAGCAGCTGCTGTTCGGTGCCGCCGCGGGCATGGCGGAAACCGGCCTGATTCCGTTCGCGTCGACGTATTCGGTGTTCGCCGCACGACGCGCGTATGACTTCATCTGCCTCGACATCGCCGAGCCGGCGCTCAACGTCAACATCGTCGGCGGTCTACCCGGCCTCACCACCGGGTACGGTCCTTCTCATCAGGCGACCGAGGACGTGGCGATCTTCCGCGGCATGCCCGGTCTGACGATCGTCGACCCTTGCGACTCGGTCGACATCGCGCAAGCCGTACCGCAACTGGCCGCCACCCCTGGCCCGACATATCTCCGGCTGCTGCGCGGCCAGGTGCCCACAGTTCTCGACGAGTACGACTACACGTTCGAGCTCGGCAAGGCCAAGGTGCTGCGTGGGGGAGCGGACGTGGTGCTGATCTCCAGCGGCTTGATGACGATGCGTACCTTGCAGGCCGCAGCCGAACTGGCCAAGCACCGGGTCGACGTTGCCGTCGTCCACACCCCAACGCTGAAGCCGTTCGACGCCGCCACGGTGCTCGCCGAAGTCGAGACCGACCGGCTGGTCGTGACGTGCGAGAACCACACCGTCGTCGGCGGGCTGTTCGAAACCGTCGCCTCCGCGGCGGCGCGAGCGGGAGTCAGTCGCAAGATCGTGCCCGTGGCGCTGCCGGATGAGTTCCTCGCCGCCGGCGCGCTTCCTACGCTGCACGAGCGGTACGGACTGTCCATGCCACGGATCGTCGCGACCGTGTTGGAGCACCTCGGCTGATGCTCCGCGTACGATCAACAGTCAACACCGGACTGTTGACATCAAGGGGCCTGAGTACATGACGGTTGAACCGGCATCGTTGCTGCGTCTGGAGAAGACCAGCCTGCGTGAGCAGGCTCTTACGGCTCTGCGGCGCGCCATCACCACCGGCCAGATCGCCGCGGGGACCCACCTCGTCGAGACCGAACTGTCCGAGGCGCTGCAGATTAGTCGCGGGACGCTGCGCGAGGCCATGCGCCAGTTGCAGCAGGAGGGCCTGATCTCGGCAGGGGCCCGCGGGCGGCTCTCGGTGCGCCACCTCGACAACAAGGAGATCAGGGACATCTTCAATGTCCGTGCCGCGCTGGAGTCCCTTGCGGTACGGGAGTTGTGCGGACATCCGGACCGCTCGACCATGATCAAGAAGTTGCGGGAGGCGGTCAGTGACATGGAGAAGTGGGCCGCCTCCAACCTCGAGGACCGCATCGAAGCCGACCTGAAGTTTCACCGCACCATGTGCCAACTCTCGGGTAATGAGACCCTGCTGCATTCCTGGTCGTCGCTGGAAGGCAGCATCCGGATGTCGATCATGTTCGCCGGCGTAGAACGTGCGATCAAGAACATGGACGTCAAGCGGCACTCCGACATCGTCGACGCCATCGAGTCCGGTGATGCCGACAAGGCGGCCGCCACCGTGCGTGATCACATGGCCGGTGCCGCAGAGACATTGGTCGCCGGGGCTGCCTGATCCATTAACCGGACGGCGCACGTCGAGTGCACCGCTGCGAACGTGCCCAAGATGGGTTGTGACGCGGCGAGCGTTCCGGGTCGCTCGAGTTGGCCGCATGGTTGGGACGATCACCCAGCCCGTAGAATCCCTGACGGCTCATCGAGTCGACCGGCCGCGTTAGCTCAGTTGGTAGAGCGTCGCTCTTGTAAAGCGGATGTCGAGAGTTCGAATCTCTCACGCGGCTCCATTTCGGTCGGTGCTGATATCCAGCGTCGGCTGATGGATGCCTGGCTCGAAACCGGAGTTTGTGGCTGATCTGCCCCAACTGTGACAGTCCGCTGCCGACGTTCAAGGCAAGGAATCGCGGTATGCGTCGCCACTACCGGCGACAGCGGTACGCGAACGAGCAGTCGTATTGATGGGGCAGCAGCACGCCTGGGCGTGTCGGCTCACTCGTCGTGCTCGATGACCCGCTGGGACGGAACCGGCCGCGGCGCGGACCTTCGGGTTGGCCTGCGGCCGGGAAACGGGATCCGGTCGGCGATGTTGCTGAGTGGGTTGACCACCGCGCTGAGCGTGATGACGGCCTCGCGCAGCGTCTCGATGGTCGGCGCCAGCGCCTCGAGGCCGGGGGCCAGCCGATTCAGGGTGTCGGCCACGTCGGCCAACTGCTCAAGCGGTCCATTACGGGCGGTGAGCTTCTCGACAAGACCCCCCTCGGCCAGGAGGCGGTCGGCGAGGCCGTCCTCGGCCAGTAGCCGCTCGACGAGGCCTTCGTCATCGAGCAGCTGATCAACCAGACCACCTGGTGCCAACGCGCGGGCCAGACCGCCGTCTTCCTTGGTGAGCCTGTCGAGCACGCCGTTCGGTGCGGTCAGCCGGTCGACGAGGCCACCGGGTCGCAACAGCCGGTCGACCGGCCCGTCCGGAGCGAGGGCCCGCCCCAGCGGCTGATCCTCGTCGATGAGCCTGGCGAGCCGGTTGGCGCGCACCATGGCGTCGTCGATGCCCAGCAGGTGTGCCACCGATGACGAACCTGGCATCGAGCTGGACTCACCGAGCGAGGACTTCGCCATTTCCAGCGCACCGGTAGCTACTGTCAAGCCCGCGTCGGCAACGGTCAAGCCGATGCGCGCGGGGGCGGTGGCCAGGTCGATCAGCGTCTTGCCAAGGTTCATCCGGCCAGTCTATGGCGGCGGTCACAGGGCACCCCCCGGTTGCCGTAACGTCGCCGGAATCAACTCACAGGAAGCTCACAGCCCTCGCGCAGTTCCAATTCCAGCAAAAGGGTGGACTCTAGTTTCATGGCCATGCCCGCTGCTGCACCCGAATCCCTGCCCGAAGCGCGCGTCCTCGTCGTCGATGATGAGACCAATATCGTCGAACTGCTCTCGGTGAGTCTGAAGTTCCAGGGCTTCGAGGTGCACACCGCGTCGAGCGGGCCCGCGGCCCTCGACAAGGCCCGCGAGATCCGGCCCGACGCCGTCATCCTCGACGTGATGATGCCAGGAATGGACGGGTTCGGGGTGCTGCGTCGCCTGCGCGCAGACGGCATCGACTCTCCCGCGCTGTTCCTGACCGCACGGGACACCCTTCAGGACAAGATCGCCGGGTTGACGCTCGGCGGCGACGACTACGTCACCAAGCCGTTCAGCCTGGAAGAGGTGGTGGCCCGGCTGCGGGTCATCCTGCGGCGCTCCGGCCGCGGTGTCGAGGAGCCGCGCACCGCGAAGCTGACCTTTGCCGACATCGAGCTCGACGAGGACACCCACGAGGTCTGGAAGGCCGGCGAGCCCGTCTCGTTGTCGCCCACCGAGTTCACCTTGCTGCGGTACTTCATCATCAACGCGGGCACCGTGTTGTCCAAGCCGAAGATCCTCGACCACGTCTGGCGCTACGACTTCGGCGGCGACGTGAATGTCGTCGAGTCCTATGTGTCCTATCTGCGGCGCAAGATCGACACTGGTGAGAAGCGCCTGCTGCACACGCTGCGGGGCGTTGGGTACGTTCTGCGCGAACCGCGCTAGTTTTCGCGAACAATAGGGGGATGGCACTTCGTCGACGGGGCATACCCCTACGGGTCGGGCTGGTGGCTGCCACCCTTGTCCTGGTGGCGTGTGGCCTGCTCGCGTCGGGGATTGCCGTCACCTCCATCATGCGACACAGCCTGATCAACCGGGTCGATCAGACGTTGCTCGACGCCTCGCGGGGCTGGGCGCAGGCGCCCCGCCGGACCCCGAGCACTCCCATCGAGGGCCCCAACCCGGCCCGCCCGCCGTCGGACTTCTACGTCCGCGGCATCGATCCGGACGGCCGCGTCTGGATGGCGGTCAACGACCGCGAGGCCGAGCCGGCGCTGCCCGACGACAACGACGTCGGACCAGTTCCGGTCACGGTCGGCTCGATCGACCACTCGGACGTGCAGTGGCGCGCGATGACGGTCCGCGGGGTGCGCGGTGAACTCACCACGGTGGCAATCGATCTCTCCGACGTGTCATCGACGGTGCGCGCGCTGACGTGGTCGCAGGCCGGCATCGGCGCCGCCGTGCTGCTGGTGCTCGGCATTGCCGGATATGCCGTCGTGCATCGCAGTCTGCGGCCGCTGGTCGAGGTCGAGCAGACCGCGGCGGCGATCGCCGCAGGAGAACTCGACCGCCGCATCCCGCAGCGTGATCCACGCACCGAGGTCGGTCGATTGTCGTTGGCGCTCAACGGAATGCTCGCTCAGATCCAGCGGGCGGTCGCGTCATCGGAGTCGTCGGCCGAACAGGCGCGAACCTCGGAGGACCGGATGCGCCGGTTCATCACCGACGCCAGCCACGAACTACGCACACCGCTGACCACGATCCGCGGCTTCGCAGAGCTGTACCGCCAGGGCGCGGCGCGCGACGTCGAGTTGTTGATGAGCCGGATCGAGAGCGAGTCGCGGCGGATGGGGTTGCTGGTCGAGGACCTGCTGCTGCTGGCCCGCCTCGACGCGCAGCGCCCGCTGGAACGGCACCGCGTCGATCTGCTGGCACTGGCCAGCGACGCCGTGCACGATGCCAGGTCGATTGCACCGAAGCGCGACATCACCATGGAGGTGTTCGACGGGCCAGGCACCCCGGAGGTGCTCGGTGACGAGGCCAGGCTGCGGCAGGTGCTGAGCAACCTGGTCGCCAACGCGTTGCAGCACACGCCGGATTCGGCGGCTATCGCGCTGCGGGTCGGCACGGACGGAGACAACGCCGTACTCGAAGTCTGCGACGAGGGGCCCGGTATGACGGGGGAGGACGCCCAGCGGGTGTTCGAGCGGTTCTACCGCACCGATTCGTCGCGTGCCAGGACCAGCGGAGGCACCGGACTGGGGCTGTCGATCGTGGATTCGCTGGTGTACGCACACGGCGGCACCGTCAGCGTCACCACCGCGCCAGGTCGCGGGTGCCGGTTCACCGTCAACCTCCCGCGTATCGCCGACGTCGCGGTGCCCGTCGGCTGACGCTCAGGCGTCTTCGGCGAGGGCGGCCTTGATCTTGGTCTGCGCCTCGTCGAGCGATTCGGGTGAGGGGTTGCGGTCCACGTTTGCGAAGCCGAAGTCGGTCAGGTTGTAGGCCGGGAAGACGTGCACGTGCAGGTGCGGCACCTCCAGGCCGGCGATGATCACCCCCGAGCGCTCTGCGCCGAACGCCTTGCATACGGCCTTGCCGATCTTCTGCGACACCGCCATGACGTGACCGAACGCGGAAGGCTCGACGTCCTGCCAGTTGTCGAGCTCGGCCCGCGGCACCACCAACGTGTGGCCCTGCGTCATCGGCTCGATGGTCAGGAACGCCACCACCTCGTCGTCCTCGTACACGAATCGGCCCGGCAGTTCCTTGTTGATGATCTTGGTGAAGACGGACGGCATGTGGTCGAGCATGCTGGGCCGTCGCGCGCGCCGTCAAGCAGGCTCATCACACGAGCCGACCGCCACGGGCGCTGCCAGCAAGTTCCCAGCCGGGCGCCAGATCGGTAGCAGCTTGCTCGGCGACGGTTGACGCCATGACCGACCTGGCACCAACTGGCCCGGCCGAGTTGGATGCATGCGCGGCGGCGCCGGTCGGCAAGCGCGCAGCGGCCCGCGACTACGTGCTCGACATCGTGATCCCGGTGTTCAACGAGGAACGCGATCTGCCTGGCAGCGTCCGCCGCCTGCATCACTTCCTGACCACCGAGGTGCCCTATGCGGCGCGGATCACGGTGGCCGACAACGCCAGCACTGACGGAACCCTAGCGGCGGCGCGGCAGCTGGCGCGGGAACTGCCGGACGTCGACGTGATCCATCTCGACGCCAAGGGCCGCGGCGGCGCGCTGCGTGCGGCATGGATGTCGTCGACGGCAACGGTGGTCGCCTACATGGACGTCGACCTGTCCACCGACCTGACCGCGCTCATGCCGTTGGTTGCGCCACTGATCTCGGGGCACTCCGATGTGGCGATCGGGTCGCGGCTGTCGGCATCCTCACGCGTCGTGCGCGGACCGAAACGTGAATTCGTCTCCCGCAGTTATAATTTGATCCTCCGCGGCGTGCTGGGTGCGCGATTCTCGGATGCGCAGTGCGGGTTCAAGGCGCTCCGCGCCGACGTGGCGCAGCAGTTGTTGCCGTTGGTCGCCGACACCGGCTGGTTCTTCGACACCGAACTCCTGGTCATCGCCGAGCGGGCCAGGCTGCGGATCCACGAGGTGCCCGTCGACTGGATCGACGACCCCGACTCCCGAGTGGACGTGCTGCACACCGCGATCAAAGACCTCCAGGGCTGCTGGCGGGTGGGTCGGGCGCTGGCCACCGGTGCCTTGCCGGTGCGCGAACTGCAGGCCAGCCTCGGTCGCGAGCCGCTGGTGCCGGGGGTGCCCCACGGCATGGTGGGTCAGTTGGTGCGGTTCGGGATCGTCGGTGTGGCAAGCACATTGGCCTACGCGCTGCTGTACCTGGTGCTGCACCCCGCGATGGGTGCGCAGGCCGCCAACCTGATCGCACTGCTGATCACGGCCGTCGCCAACACCGCAGCCAACCGGGCCTTCACGTTCGGCATCCGCGGCAGGGGCGGGGCTGCCCGCGATCAGATGCACGGGTTGCTCGTCTTCGCGTTCGGGTTGGCCATCACCAGCGGATCGCTGTACGTGCTGCACCGCTTCGACCCGACTGTCGGCAAGGGGATCGAGCTGTCGATCCTCGTCGTCGCCAATCTGGTCGCCACCGTGGTCCGGTTCGTCGCCCTGCGCTGGGTGTTCGGGGTGCACCGCATGTGAGTCGTGCCCGTTGGTCGCTCACCGCGCTGCTGATCGGCAGCGCGGTGTTGTATATGTGGGACCTCGGTGCGCAGGGCTGGGCCAATGCGTTCTATTCGGCTGCCGCTCAGGCGGGTTCGCAATCGTGGAAGGCATTCCTGTTCGGGTCGTCCGATGCGGCGAACTCCATCACGGTGGACAAGCCGCCGATGTCCCTGTGGCCCATGGCGTTGTCGGTGCGGGCGTTCGGCCTCAACCCGTGGAGCCTCCTGGTGCCGCAGGCCCTTGCGGGCGTGGCGACCGTTGCGCTGGTGTGGGACACCGTCCGCAGGCGCTTCGGCGAGGTGGCGGCCCTGATCGCGGGTCTGGTGTTCGCCCTCACGCCGGTGGCGGTGGCGATCTTTCGTCACAACAATCCCGATGCCCTGCTGGTGTTGTTTCTCGCCGCCGCGATGTGGGCGGCGCTACGTGCCGTCGATGATGGGCGCACCCGTTGGTTGGTGTTGTGCGGTGCACTGATCGGCGGTGGCTACCTGACCAAGCAACTGGTGGTGGTCCTGATGCTGCCCGCGTTGTTCGTCCCGTATCTGGTCGCGGGCCCACCCACCTGGATGCGGCGGGTCTGGCAAGTCGCGCTCGCCGTCTGCGTCGCCTTGCTCACCGGTGGCTGGTGGGTGGCGGTGGTGCAGCTGTGGCCAGTGGCTGACCGGCCGTGGATCGGTGGCTCGCAACACAACTCGGAATTGGAGCTGACGTTCGGTTACAACGGGTTCGGCCGGATCAGCGGCCACGAGGTCGGAGGCGTCGGCATGCCGAGCGGTTCATCCGCGACGCTCGCCCACGGCTCCGACGGGCCGGGATTCGGCAGGCTGCTTCAGGAGGAACAGATCGGCCAGATCGGATGGTTGCTGCCCACCGCGGCGGTGTTCCTGATCGCGCTGCTGGTGTGGCACTTGCGCTCGCCGCGCCGCGACGCTGCGCGGGCATCGATACTGGGTTGGGGGCTGTGGCTGCTCGCCGCGGCCGTGGTGCTGAGTTTCATGAACGGAATCTTCCACGCCTACTACACCGTGATACTCGGCCCGCCGGTCGCGGCGCTGGTGGGCATCGGTGCCGTGGTGTGTTGGGACCGGCGCGTCGAATCGTGGGCGCAGGCCACGATGGCGGCGGCAGGCGCCGTCACCGCCGTGACGGGATACGCCGTGCTGCAGAACTTTCCGCGTTACCACCCGTGGCTGCCATGGGTCTTGCTTGCGGCCGTCGTCGCGCTTCTGGTCTGGCTGGTGCGGGTGGACGCGCCGTGGACGCGGCGGCCGGGGGTGCACGGCATGGTGCTGGCGACGGCGCTGGCATTGGCGCTTGGCGGACCGCTGGCATACGCGGTGACGACGGTGACCCACCCGATGTCCGGGGCGTTGCCGTCGGCGGGACCGCCGACGAGCGTGACCGCAGCCCTGACGGCCACCGCCGAGTACAAGCGGGCCGAGACCGGTGCGCCACCCATCGAGCAGGGCGGCTGCAGCCTCTTGAAGGCAGGCACGCCGGGTGCCGACGTGGTCGACCGTCTCGAGGCGGACGCCGATCGGTTCACCTGGGTCGGCGCGACAGTGGGATCCAGTTGCGCGGCGGGTTACCAACTGGCGACTCAGAAGTCGGTGATGCCGCTCGGCGGTTTCAACGGTTCCGACCCTGCACCGACCAGGAAGCGGTTCGAGCAACTGGTCGCGGCGCGGCAGATCCACTACTTCATCGCGATGACGGGCGACCATCGCACCGACTACCGCCCCGGCGAGCATCTCTTGCAGAGCGGCTTGATCCAGCAGTGGGTGGAGATGCACTTCGCGCCGGTCGTGTTGGGCGAGGTGACCCTGTACGACCTGACGACAGCGCCGTCCACCTAAGGGGCGGCGCGAGCAACTATCGTTCCGGAATGACATCGAGCGTCTCGGGAAAGACCGCATTCATCACCGGCGGTGCGTCCGGCATCGGTGCTGCGCTGGCGACCAAGCTGGCCGACGACGGCGCGGAAGTATGGGTCGCTGATCGTCAGATCGACCAAGCCGATGAGCTGGCGCAGCGCCTCGCCCGTGGTGGCGCGAAGGCGCACGCGATCGAGCTCGACGTTCGCGACTACCCGTCGTTCGAGCATGCCGTCGCCGAGGTGGTGCAGCGATCGAAGACGATCGACTATCTCTTCAACAATGCGGGCATCGGGGTGGCAGGCGAGGTCGACTCTTACACATTGGACGACTGGAACGACGTCTTCGACGTGAACCTTCGCGGTGTGGTGCACGGCATCCAGGCGGTCTATCCAGTCATGATTGGGCAGCGTTCCGGCCATATCGTGAACACGGCTTCGATGGCCGGCCTCGTCACCACTGCGGGTCAGACGAGCTACACCGCCTCCAAACACGCCGTCGTCGCGATCTCGAGGGCGTTGCGGGTCGAGGCCGAGCGGCACGGCGTGCAGGTCTCAGTGCTCTGCCCCGGTGCGATCCGCACCCCGATCCTCTCGGGCGGCCGGTACGGGCGAGTCGCGCTTCCCGGCGTCAGCGAGGAGGACGTCCTCAAGGCCTGGGAGCAATTGCGGCCGATGGCACCGGAGAAGTTCGCCGCTCGCGCCCTTCGTGCGGTGGCGCGTGGTGACGCAGTGATCGTGGTCCCGGGGTGGTGGAAGGCATGGTGGTACCTGGAGCGGCTTTCGCCGGCATTGTCGATGAAATTCGCGAAACTCGCACTCAGGCGCATACGCGAATTTAATTCCACCGGTCCGTGATTCGCTTGGATGGCGTCAGAAGGGTGGTGGGTCTGAGTCTTGTGCGGTGGTGAAGGTGTCGTTGTATTCGATGTGTTCGTCGGGGATGAATCGTGGTGGTGGGGGGTTGGTGTGGTGTTGGTGGTTGGCGCGGCGTTCGGCCAGGATCGCCGCGGTGCGTTGTTGGGTGCGGGTGCGGGTGCGCCGGGGCATCATCGCGGTCTTGTCGGCGGCGCGGTCATCGGCGACGGTGCCCACGGTGAGGGGTCCGGTCGGGGCGCACAGGGTGGGGAAGATCAGGGTGCTGCCGGGGTGGGTGACGTACTTCTGGCCGGTCGGGCTGGTCCAGATCAGGGTGCCGTCGCGGAGTTGTTCGTCGCGCCAGCCCCAGAACGTCTTGAGCAGGTGATGGGTGCGGCACTTGCACGACAGGTTCGAGGCGTGGGTGGGCCCGCCCTCGGCGTGCGGGATGACGTGGTCGAGGTCGCAGTCGCTGGCCGGTACGTCGCAGTTCGGGAAGCGGCAGGTCAGGTCGCGGTGGCGGACGAAGTCGGCCAACGCCTTCGACGGCCGGTAGCCCGCTTCGGCGGGCGCGTCGCCGGGATGGATCAACGGTTGCAGCCTCGCGGTCTGGGCCAGTTCGGTGATCAGCTCGGCCGGGATGAGCCCCTCGTAGCCGATCATCGCCGCCGGGGTGTCCCCGGTCCCCTCGACGGTGGACTGCTCGGCGATCACGTGGATGATCACCGCGCTGGCCGTGGTTGCCACCGGCGGGGCAGTCCGGGCGTGCGCAGCGGCAGCCCAACCGGTCCGCCCCGGCGGCCAGCGCACCGAGACCGTCGGCGCGGCGCTGGGCGATCGAGCGCGGATCATCCGGGCACACGGTGTGGGCCAGGGCGGTCAGCCGGTCGGCCACGGCATGCCCGTCGGGGGCGTACACGGTGGCCACGATCTCGGCCAACCCGTTGCCCACGTCCCCGACCAGGACTTCGCGTTCGGCGAGCCGATCGGTGCGGGCACGGACCGCGTCCCGGTCGGCGCGGGCGATGATCTGATCGATCCGGGCGGCCAGTTGACTGCGGTTCATCACCCCCCAGCGGGGGGCCTTCACGGCCAGTTGCGCGTCCACGGTGGCCCGGCGGTCGTCGTCGGTGATCAGCCCGGTGCGAAACACCGCCGCCCGAAACGTCGCCTCGTCGATGTCCCCGGCGCAGAACACCCGCCCCAGCGCCGGCAGTTGGATGCGTAGGGCGTGGGCGTAGCGCACGTGGCTGGCGGCCAGTCCGCGGCTGATGCCCAACCCCGCCGACACCTCGATGGTCGCCGCGTCCACCGCGTCGAGGGTCCAGTCCTCGCTGGCCCCGCCGTCCTGGGTCAACCGCAACGCCACCAACTCCCCGATCGCCACCAACCGCGCCGCGGCCGCACACGCCTCCGCCCGCGCCGCCGAACACACCCGCTGCAGCAACAGCGCCGCGGGATCGGAACCAATGTCGAACACGTGTTCGAGTATGCCACCGGGGTACGACACATCAGGTACGACACGTCAAGCAGGGCGCCTCAACCCCCGTGGCGATCGCCAACGTCAGTGCATTGATCGCGCCCTTGCCCGCCGGGTATCCGGTGCCGCCATAGTCGCCGAGGAATCGCGAACGAGCTGGTGTTCACGATCGCACCGCCGCCCTGCGCGACCATCTTCGGCGCCGCCGACCGGCATGTCTCGAAGGTCGTGCCGAGGTGCGCGTCGAGCAGCTCGCGGAACTGTGCCGAGGTGACGTTCAGGATCGACTCGCCGGCGAGGCCGCCGGTGCCCGCGCAGTTCACCAGGATGTCGATCCCGCCGTATTCGCTGACACAGCAATCGATCAGCGCGTCGGCAGTGGCGGGGTCAGCCGGCGAGCCCGCGAAAGCCGTTGCGCGCCCGAATGTGTTCGACGGCGTCGGAGACGGCCTCGGCGTCACGGCCGTTGACCACCACCCCGGCGCCAAGGGCGGCGAGAAGTTCCGCCACTGCGAGCCCGATGCCGCGGGAGCCACCGACGACGACGGCGCCGCGGCCGGACAGTGCGGCGGCGATCAGCCTTCGCCCTCCTGGCCGAACTGCATGAGGTCCATGTTCCAGTAGCCGCGCATGTTGGCGATCAGGCCGGCTTCGTTGACCCGGTAGGTGAACACGCCGCGCACCGTACTGGTGAAGCCGCCTTCGAACCTGCTGCGGAGCACCAGGATGTGGGCCACCTCGTCGGGTGAACTCGAGGGGAACGTCTCCTCGCAGGTGATCCGCAATTGGTTGGCGGCGATGTTGGCGTCGTAGAACGCCGCCACCGCCGCCTTGCCGCGAACGCCGTTGCCGTCGGCATTGGTGATCGAAGGGCCGATGGGATCCTCGATCACGACGTCGTCGGCCATCAGGGCCAGCCAGCCGTCCCGATCGTGGGCCTGCACGCAGCGCCACGAGTTCTGCGATGCGGTGAGCACCGGTGTCTGCTCAACGGTTTCCTGGGACATGGTGTATCGCTCCGTCTCTACCGGTCGGCGTCGGTGTAGCGGATGATGCCGCGGATGTTGCGGCCCTCCAGCATGTCCGTGTAGCCCTCGTTGACCTGCTCCAGCTTGTACTGCCGGGTGATCATGTCGTCGAGGTTCAGCTTGCCCGCCTTGTACATCGACAGCAGCTGCGGGATGTCGTATTGCGGGTTGCCGCCACCGAAGATGGTGCCCTGCAGGTTCTTCTGCATCAAAGTCAGCATCGCCAGGTTCAGCGTGACCTCGTTTTCGAACAGGCTGCCGATGGCAGTCAACACGCACGTGCCACCCTTGGACGTGACGTTCACATAGCTGTCGATATCAGCGCCCTTGACCTCGCCGACGGTGACGATGACCTTCTTGGCCATCAACCCGTAGGTGGCCTCCGCGATGCTCGCCATGGCGGCGTTTACGTCCGGATAGACGTGGGTGGCGCCGAACTTCAGCGCCTGGTCGCGCTTCCACTCCACCGGGTCGATGGCGAAGACGTACCGCGCGCCTGCGTTGACCGCGCCCTGCAGCGCGGACATGCCAACCCCTCCGACGCCGATCACCGCGACGTCGTCGCCCGGGCGGATGTCGGCGGTGCGGACGGCGGAGCCGTAGCCGGTCGTCACACCGCAGCCCACCAGGCAGGCGACTTCGAACGGGATCGACGGATCGATCTTCACGACCGAGCTCTTGTGCACGACCATGTAGGGCGAGAAGGTGCCGAGCAGGGACATCGGGTACACGCCCTGCCCCTTGGCCGTCACGCGGTAGGTGCCGTCGGATACCGCTACGCCACCGAGGAGTCCGGCGCCCAGATCACACAGGTTGCGCATCCCCGCCTGACACGACGGGCACCTGCCGCATGACGGGATGAAGGACAGCACGACGTGGTCGCCGGGCGCAATGTCCTCGACCCCGGGGCCTACCTCGGTGACGATGCCTGCGCCTTCGTGTCCGCCCAGCACCGGGAAGCCCGCCATCGGGAGACCACCGGTGACCAGGTGGTGGTCGGAGTGGCACATCCCCGCGGTTTCCATCTGGATCTTGACCTCGTCCCGCACCGGATCGCCGATCTCGATTTCCTCGATGGACCACGGCTTGTTGAACTCCCAGATGAGAGCGCCCTTTGTCTTCATCGCGACCTGCTTTCGGTGGGGGACTTCGCTGCGTTCCAAACTACCTACATGACAGCATGAACCAACCGGGTGGTTGGCCGCCGGACTTACCAGATGGGAACCGGGCTGGTGCCGAGCGGGTAGTAGCCGGGCGGCTTCTCACCGGCGAGGCTGCGCTCGATGCGCTCCTGCATGCCCTTGGACAGCTTCCCGCTCGTCATCAGGTCCAGGTAGAGCTTCTGGACGTGGCCGAAGTCGAAGAAGTCCCTCTGCCACTCGATCTTGGCGTCGGCGTCGAGCCGGAACCAGCTGCCGCCGATGCCGTAGATTTCCCGTTCGCCCGCGTCCGGATCGTCAGGGTCGCTGACGACCTGCTTCCAGAAACCCACGATCTCACCGATCTTGTCGTCGATGATCACCTTCTGGTAGGGGTACTTCCAGCCCTCGAGACCCGCCATCTCCAAACCCAGGGCGATGTCCCGGATCTCGCCGACACCGATGCACATCACGTCTTCCTTGGGGCCGATGTTCCAGCCGTAGGTGGCGTCCTCGGCGTAGAAATCCGCCAATGGCGCCCAGTCCCCGGCCTTCTCGGCATCGCGGTTGGCCTGCAGCCACCGCTCGACCCAGTTCTCCAGCTCGTCCCGCGACAGTGAGGGCATGTCAGTCTTCCTTCATCGTGATCAGCAATGCTTGGGTTGGACACACGTCGACGGCCCGCTCGACCTCTTCCCGGGCGTCGTCGGGCGGTTCGGGGTCGAGGATCTCGACCTTGCCGCGCTTGGGCACCGTGAAGTAGTCGGGTGCCTCGAGTTCACACATGGCGTGGCCCTGGCACAGGTCCACGTCGACTTCGACTCTTATTCCCATCGTGGGTCTCCTTGGCTCTACACCCGGCGCTTGCGGTAGCGCACCTTGGCGGGCCGGTCCAGCTGAACCACCATCTTCGTGTGGTCGTTGCGGTAGGTGTCGGCCGGTTGTGCCATCTCGAACTCGTACTCACGCAACAGAACCGAGAAGATGGCCTTGATCTGCATGGTGGCGAATGCGGCGCCGACGCAGCGGTGGCGGCCGGCCCCGAACGGGATCCAGGTCCAGCGATTCGCGACGTCGGCCTGTTCGGGCTTGTCGTAGCGGTCCGGGCGGAATGCATCGGGGTCGGGGAAGTCCTCGGGGATCCGGTTGCTGATCGCTGGGGACGCGGCGACGAAGTCGCCGTCGTGGATCGGGAAGCCCTGAACTTCGAACTCGCCCTTGGCCACGCGCATCAGGATGATCAACGGCGGATGCAGGCGGAGCGTCTCCTTGACCACGTTGTCCAGCAACGGGATCTGGCGCAGGGCGTGGAAGCTCACCTCCTGGCCGTCGGCGTACAGCTCCTCCAACTCGTCGACGATGGCGGCGTACACCTCGGGATGGCGCAGCAGTTCGATCAACGTCCACGACGAGGTACCCGAGCTGGTGTGGTGGCCCGCGAACATGAGCGAGATGAACATGCCGGTGACCTCGTCGGCAGAGAATCGGGGGGTGCCCTGCTCGTCCGTGATCGACACCAGCACGTCGAGCATGTCCCGGTCGGCCTTGTCCCTGGGTGGATTGGCGATGCGGCCCTCCATGATCTCCCGCACCAGACGGACGAGTTTCACCCGGGCTTCGTCGCGACGCTGAAAGCTGTCGATCGGCAGGTAGGGGTCGACGTAGCACAGCGGGTCGGTGCCGCGCTCCAGTTCGTGGTAGTAGTGCGCGAACCGGCCGTCGAGCTGCTTGCGGAACTTGAGGCCGATCAGGCAGGCCGTCGAGGTGTAGATGGTCAACTCGGAGAAGAAGTCGAGCAACTCGATCTCACCCTCGTCACCCCATTCGGCGATGATCTTCTTGACTTCACCCTCGATGGTGGCCGCGTGACCCTTCATCTGCTCGCCGCGCAGCGCCGAGTTGTGCAGCATCTCCTTGCGCCGCTCGGGGCTGGCGTCGAACACCACGCCTTCGCCGAAGATCGGAGTCATGAACGGGTAGGCCTCGGCCTGGTCGAGATCGTCGTCGGCGGAACGGAAGAAGAACTCGTTGGCTTCCGCTCCGGACAGCAAGACGACGTGCTTGTCCACCAACTGGAACCAGCCGACATCCCCACATTCCTGCCGCACTCTCCTCATCAGCGCGATGGGGTCGGTGCGGAACTCCTCGAGGTGTCCGTGCTCCTCTTCGCCGCCGGACACCCGTTGCACTTCCTTGGTGACCGTAGTTGGTGATTCAGTCACGAAGGCATCCCCTCTTCACCGAGCTTGAGCTGGTGACGTTCCTTGACCGTTGCCAACGGTGCCTCCGGCTGGAGCTCCATGTTCGCGATGAAGCCACCGCGCGGTGTCTCCGCGACGAACGTGATGGCGCGCGCCACATCCGATGCGCGCAGGAAGTAGTCGTGTCGGGCCTGTCCCCACTTGGCCCAATCCTCCAACGCAGGTCCGATGGACTCGGCGGGCAGGCTCCAGCCCATCGACGTCTTCGTCGGGCCCGGGTGCACGATCGAGGCGCGAACTCCGGTGCCTTCGAGTTCCATCTGGAAGTTCGTGGCCATCGCGACCAGGGCAGCCTTGGCGGCTCCGTAGGCGCCCATGTGTGGGCGTTGGCGCAGAGCGACGTCGGACCCGACGAAGATGACGTCGCCGCGTTGGCGCGCCACCATCCCCGGCAATACCGCAGTGGCCAGCCGGTTCGCTCCGACGAGGTGGATCTGGATCTGGGATTCGAAGCTGGCGGTGCTGATCTCGTGCAATCGGCCGAACTAGGTGTCACCGGCGCCCGCGACCAATACCTCGATCTCGCCGAGCTCGTCGGTGATGCGTTCGACGCAGCCCTTGACCGAGTCGGGATCGGTGACGTCGAGGTGCACGGCGATGGCCTCACCGCCGTCGGCCCTGATCCGCTCGACGATCTCCTGGCACTTCTCGACCCGCCGGGCACCGAGGGCGACCGGAAAGCCATGTGCGGCAAGGTCGACGGCGGCGGCAGCACCGATGCCGGACGACGCGCCGGCGACGAGCGTGGGCCTGCGCTTGGGAAGTGGCTCGAAACGGGGCATTCATCGGGCCTTTCAGCGTGGCGTCACCGCGATGGGCAGGTGGGCGAACCCCCGCACGTTGCTGGAGTGCACGCGGACGGCGTTGTCCTCGTCCACCTCGTATCCGCGAACCCGCTTGAACAGCTCGTCCAGCGCGACCTTCGACTCCATGCGGGCCAGATGCGCGCCGAGGCAGAAATGGGCGCCGCTGCCGAAACTCACCAGCTTGGAACCGATGTCACGGCCGATGCGGTAGGAATCGGGGTTCTCGAACACCCGGTCGTCGCGGTTGCGCCGAGCCGGGAAGTAGCAGCAGCACGTCGCCCGCGGGGACGGTGGTGCCGTACAGCGTCATGTCCTCGGAGACGGCGCGCGCCAGGATCTGGCTGGAGGTGTCGTAGCGCAGCGTCTCCTCGACCCAGGGCGGATGAGCCCGGCGTCGTCGAATACCGGCGCCAGTTGGTCGGGGTTCTTGAATCCCCAATAAGCGGCGTTGGCAAGGAGTTTCGTCGTGGTCTCGTTGCCTGCGACCACCATCAGGAACAAGAAGGCCATGATCTCTTCGTCGGTGAGGTGGTCGCCGTCGATTTCGGCCTCCAACAGCGCCGAGGTCAGGTCGTCGGACGGCTGCTTCCTGCGCTGGGCGACCATGTCGGCGTAGTAGACCAGCAGGTCGGCCGAAGCCTGCATCGCCGACGCGGGCACGTCGGCGACGCCCTCGTCGCGGTGCATGACGCCGTCGGCCAGGCCGCGGATGCGGTCGCGGTCGACGACGGGCACGCCCATGAGTTCGGAGATGACGTCCATCGGCAACTTGCCCGCGAACTCGTCGACGTAGTCGAAGGTGTCCGATTGCAGAGCGGCATCGAGGTGCTGTACGGCGATCTCGGTGACGCGGGCCTCGAGTTCGCGGATCCGACGGGGAGTGAAGCCCTTCGACACCAGGGTGCGAAGTCGCAGATGCCCCGGGTCGTCGAGCGCCAGGAAGGACATCACCTTGTGCGCGTCGGAGTTTCGCGAGATCGGATCGAGTGACACGCCGTACCTGTTGGACAAGGTGGTGCTGTTGCGGAAGCCCGACAGCACGTCGCCGTGCCGCGACACGGCCCAGAAGTTGCGCTCGTCGTTGCGGTACAGCGGCGCCTCTTCGCGCAGTCGCCGGTAGTACGGATACGGGTCTTCATGGAAGTCGTAGTCGTAGGGATCCAGCACCGCGCCACCGGCGGCCGGCCGGTATCGATGGTCATCGATCCTCTCCCAGGATGAGGCCGACCACGTAGCCCAGGCGGTCGGCGATCTGGTGATAGGTGAAGGCGCCGCTGCCCGCGTTCACCAGCGCACCGAAGTACGTCATCTCCAGCGCGGCCACTACGCGCGGGTCGGCGTCCGGACCGACCGCGGAACGGATGCGACGGTGGATCTCGGCACCGATGCGGTCGCGCGCCGTCAGGACGCCCTGGTCGCTGCCGGACAGCAGCGCGGTGGTGCAGGCGGCCGCCACCTCGGGCTCGTCGGCCACCACCAGTGCCAGGCTGCGCAGGGCCCGCTCAACGCGGCTCGGCATCGGCTCGTTGACGTCGGTGAAGTACGGCACCTGGCGCATCAGATCCAAGTACACCTCGGCGATCAGGTGATTCTTCGAGGAGAAGTAGGTGTACGCCGTGGCGGGCGCGACCTTGGCGCGCGCTGCCACCGCCCGCACGGTCAGGTCGGCGTACGAGGACTCCCGCAACATGGCCATGCCTGCGGTGAGAACCTTGCGGAAGGTCTCCTCCTGTCGCCGGTTGCGCGGCGTCTCACCGGGATCGCCCCCCGTCAAACCTGCGGGGACGATCACTGCATCGCTGGACACATGTCCAAGTTATCCGACCACGCGTCGGCTAGGCAAGCTCGCCGCCAGGAATGACGCCCAACTGCGTGAAGAGCACCCTAAACCGGTCTGCCCACGGCCTACTCTTGCGACCGGCGCTCGTCGGAGGCTATGGTTCGACTCAACGTGGCCGGACAGTTGTCCAGCATTCACACCGGAATCGGGCACACGGGGAGTTCGGATGGCGCTGCTTGGCGATGGCGAGAGTCGCCTGCTCATCGACGGCAAACTGGTGGCTGGCGGCGGCGGCACGTTCCCGACGTTCAATCCGGCCACCGAGGAGGTGCTCGGCGTCGCCGCCGATGCGACCGCCGACGACATGGGCCTCGCCATCGGGGCGGCCCGCCGGGCCTTCGACGACACCGACTGGGCCACCAACGTCGAACTGCGGGTGCGGTGCATCCGTGCGCTGCAGCAGGCGATGCGCGACCACGCGGAGGAATTGCGAGAGCTGGCCATTGCCGAGGTGGGCGCTCCCCGGATGCTGACGGCGATGGCGCAGCTCGATGGTCCGGTCGAGGATCTGAGCTTCTGCGCCGACACCGCGGAGAGCTATCGGTGGACAACCGACATCGGTATCGCCGCGCCGATGGGCGTGAAGACCCACCGCACGATCGCGCGAGAAGCCATCGGGGTAGTAGGTGCCATCACCCCGTGGAACTTTCCGAATCAGATCAACCTGGCCAAGCTGGGACCCGCGTTGGCGGCGGGCAACACCGTGGTGCTCAAACCGGCGCCCGACACACCGTGGAGTGCTGCGGTGCTCGGCCGGTTGATTCTGGAGCACACCGACATTCCGGCGGGCGTCGTCAACATCGTCACCTCCAGCGACCACGGCGTCGGGGCACTCCTGTCGAAGGATCCGCGTGTCGACATGGTGTCGTTCACCGGGTCGACCAACACGGGCCGCGCGGTGATGTCCGACGGTGCGGTGACGCTCAAGAAGGTGTTCCTCGAACTGGGCGGCAAGTCGGCATTCCTGGTCCTCGATGACGCGGATCTCGCAGGCGCGTGCGCGATGTCGGCCTTCACGGCGTCGATGCACGCCGGCCAGGGCTGCGCGATCACCACGCGATTGGTGGTGCCCCGCGCCCGTTACGACGAGGCCGTCGAGGCCGCCGCGGGCACGATGGCCGGGCTGGCGCCTGGCGACCCGAACGATGCCGGCACCATCTGCGGGCCGGTCATCTCCGAGCGTCAGCGCGACCGCATCCAGGGCTATCTGGATTCGGCGATCGCCGACGGCGGCAGGTTCGCCTGCGGTGGCGGCCGCCCCGCCGACCGCGACGCCGGGTTCTTCATCGAGCCGACCGTGATCGCCGGACTCGACAACAACGCCAAGGTGGCCCGCGAGGAGATCTTCGGCCCTGTGCTCACGGTGATCGCGCATGACGGCGACGACGACGCCGTGCGCATCGCCAACGACTCCCCATATGGCTTGTCGGGCACGGTGTTCTCGCCGGACGAGGAGCGGGCCGCGGGTATCGCCGCGAGGCTGCGCGTCGGCACCGTGAACGTCAACGGCGGTGTCTGGTACTCGGCGGACATGCCGTTCGGCGGCTACAAGCAGTCCGGCATCGGCCGGGAGATGGGGCTCGCGGGCTTCGAGGAATACCTCGAGACCAAGGCGATTGCCACTCTGGTCTGACGAGTGGAAAGCGAACCAGGGGAGACATCAGTGGGGCTTTACGGAGACCAGTTCAAGGACAAGGTGGCGATCGTCACCGGATCCGGTGGCGGCATCGGCCAGGTGTACGCCGAGGCGCTGGCACGGGAGGGCGCGGCGGTCGTCGTCGCCGACATCAACACCGAGGGCGCGCAGAAGGTCGCCGACGGGATCACGGGCGAGGGTGGCACCGCGCTTGCCCTGCGGGTTGACGTCAGCGATCCCGAGTCGGCCAAGGAGATGGCGGCGCAGACCCTTTCGGAGTTCGGTGGCATCGACTACCTCGTCAACAACGCCGCGATCTTCGGCGGGATGAAACTGGACTTCCTCGTCTCGGTCGACTGGGACTACTACAAGAAGTTCATGAGCGTGAACATGGACGGCGCGCTGCTGTGTACCCGCGCGGTGTATCGCAAGATGGCCAAGCGAGGGGGCGGCGCCATCGTCAACCAGTCGTCCACCGCGGCATGGCTGTACTCCAACTTCTACGGGCTGGCCAAGGCCGGTGTCAACGGCCTGACCCAGCAGTTGGCCACCGAACTCGGCGGCCAGAACATCCGGATCAACGCGATCGCGCCGGGGCCCATCGACACCGAGGCCAATCGGACGACGACGCCGCAGGAGATGGTCGCCGACATCGTGAAGCGTATTCCGTTGTCGCGCATGGGCGAACCCGAGGATCTGGTCGGCATGTGCCTGTTCCTGCTGTCGGATCAGGCCAAGTGGATCACCGGGCAGATCTTCAACGTCGACGGCGGACAGATCTTCCGGTCTTGAGGGGACGACGATCCATGAGTGCACGTGACGTCAAGCTCGGCTTCATCGGCCTTGGGAAGATGGGCAGGCCGATCGCCAAGCGGCTGGTCGACTGGCCTGGCGGCCTGACGGTGTTCGACGTGCGTCCCGATGCGATGACGCCGTTGGCCGAGATGGGCGCCCGGCTCGCCGACGGCGTCGCCGACGTCGCCGCCGCCGACGTCATCGGCGTCACCGTGCTCAACGACGAACAGGTACGCGAGGTCGTCGGAGAGCTTGCGGCGCATGCCAAGCCGGGCACGGTGATCGCGATCCACTCGACGATCAGCGACGACCACCGCCGTCGAGCTCGCTGCCGAGCTCGAACCGAAGGGCATCCACGTCGTCGACGCGCCGGTCAGTGGGGGAGCGGGCGCCGCCAAGAAGGGCGAGATGGCGACCATGGTCGGCGCCTCCGACGAGGCCTTCGAGTTGGTCAAGGAACCGTTCTCGCGGTGGGCTTCGCTGGTGGTCCGCGCCGGCGAGCCAGGTGCGGGGACCAGGATGAAGGTGGCCCGCAACATGCTGCACTTCATCTCGTTCGCCGCCGCGTGCGAGGCATCCAGGCTCGCCGAGCAGGCCGGGCTGAACCTCCAGGATCTCGGCAACGTGGTGCGTCACACCGATGCGATCACCGGCGGCGCCGGAGCGATCATGTACCGCGACGACACGGCGCCGCTGGCACCGGATCACTTCCTCTACCAACCGTTCCTGCATACCCGCGGACTGGGCGAGAAGGACCTCGCCCTTGCGCTCGAGCTGGGCGAGGCGTACTCCGTCGACCTGCCGTTGGCGGCGGTCGCGCGGGAAACCCTGGCAACCGGGCTCGGCGTGCCGCACACCGCATCGACCACGAAGGAGTGACGTGATGGACGAGTTGCGCAGGAAGGGCCTCGAGAAGATGAACGAGGTCTATGGCTGGGAGATGCCGGACATGCCTGGCGACTACTTCGCGCTGACCGTCGACCACTTGTTCGGCACCATCTGGTCCCGTCCGGGACTGTCGATGCGGGATCGTCGGATGATGCTCATCGGCGTACTTGCCGCGCAGGGGATGGAGGAACTCTTGGAGGTGCAGGCCAATGCGATCCTGCACAACGAGGAGCTGACCCGCGACGAGCTACGCGAGATCGCCATCTTCGTCACCCACTACGTAGGGTTCCCCTTGGGCTCGAAGGTCGACGGTGCCTTCAAACGCGTTGTCGCCAAACGCAAGAAGGCGGAGGAGAAGGGCGCGGGCGGTGACACGCGCGAGGCAAGGCGAGCCAACGTCAACGACGCCGTCCAGATGCATGTGGGCAAGAATCTCCATGACGAGTAGGTATGCCGCGCTATCGCGCGAGGAGCTCGCCACGCTGGTGCCCGAACTGCTGTTGATCGGCCAGCTCATCGATCGTTCCGGAATGGCTTGGTGCATATCCGAGTTCGGCCGCGAAGAGATGCTCCAGATCGCGATCGAGGAATGGGCGGCGTCCAGTCCGCTCTACACCAAGCGGATGCAGAAGGCGCTGAAGTACGAGGGCGTCGACGTCATCACGATCTTCAAGGGGCTGCAGCTCGACATCGGCGCCCCGCCCCAGTTCATGGACTTCCGCTACACCGTGCACGACCGGTGGCACGGCGAGTTCCACCTAGATCACTGCGGCGCGCTGCTCGACGTGGAACCGATGGGCGAGGACTATGTGCGCGGCATGTGTCACGACATCGAGGATCCCACCTTCGACGCCACCGCGCTCGCCACCAACCGCAAGACCCAGGTCCGGCCCATCCACCGGCCGCCGCGGACGCCGTCCGACCGGCAGCCGCACTGCGCGTGGACGGTGATCATCGACGAGTCCTACCCCGACGTGCCGTTCATCGCCGCGATGGACACCGTCGCCGCCAGCCGCGCGTTCGGCACCGAACTCGATCCGATCGATCCGGACGACGAAGGCATGGCCGACTATTCGGGCCCGCTGCTGTCCGACGTCGATTTCGGCGCATTCTCCCATTCGGCGCTCGTCCGGATCGCCGACGAGGTGTGCCTGCAAATGCACCTGCTGGTGCAGTCGTTCACGCTCGCAGTGCGCGCCCGCGCGGGCGACGACCTGGCGGTGGAGCAGTCGGTCCGCACCAAGCAATTGATCGGCATCGCGGGCGTGGCGGCCGAACGGATCCATCAGGCGCTGAAGCTCCCCGGCGGAGTCAGCGGGAGCGCTTCGTGTGCTCGAGCTGCACCCGCTGCTGAACCCCGCCGCTTACGTGTCGGTCGACGTCGACCCGGACTTCGTGCACGTGCGGCGCTCGCCGGCATACGAGGACGGGGCGTGGATCTCGTTGGTCTCGCCCGTAGCTGACCTGCCGTTGCAGGCCATCGTCGCCGCCGTCGATCCGCACCTGCGTGCCGAGGTCTCCGGGACGGAATCCGAGTGGACGGTGCGTGTCGTCGAAACCGGCGTCGCGGCAAGGGAACTGCCGGAAGTCGCGGTGTGCAAGTTCAGCGGTGGCGCGTCGTGGACGTTCGAGGACCGGAAGTCGTTGCCGCTGACGGTCGTGTGATCAACCGATCACCGGCCCAGACGACGAGGGCGGCGACGGCGAACGTGGCGCCCACGACGCTTGCCCCGGTCCAGCCGCCATGGGCGTAGGCGACTGTGGCAGCGATGGCGCCGACGCCCGTGCCGATTGAGTAGTACACCATGTAACCACCGATGAGGCGGGTGGTCGCCGTGGGGTCGGACCCCACGATCAGGTGTTGATTGATGACGTGAAGAGCCTCGCCGGAGAAGTCGAGGAGGACGAGGCCGATCGCCAGAAGTAGCAGAGAGCTCGGGGTTTGGGCGATGGCTACCCATGATGCGAGGAAGACGATGAGCATCGCGCCGGTGGCTACCTCGGCTCGGCCGCGGTCGGCCCACCGGCCCGCGCCCGACGCGCCGAGCGCCCCTGCGGCTCCGACGATGCCGAAGAGTCCGATCTGCGCCGTCGTCAGGTGCCACGGCGCGGCCACCAGCGGTAGTGCCATCGACCCCCTGCCGCGCCGAAACTTGCGAACATCAGCCCGCCGATGAGGCTGCGCACGCGAACGTTCCTGTCGCGCATGGTCAGCACGACCACCGATGCCAAGGCGTGACGGTACGGCACGACGTCCTTCGCGATGGTGTCGCGCGGTAGCACCAGGACCAACCACGCGGCGACGCCGAGCATGACCACCGCGGCGATGCCGAACACCGAGCGCCACCCCCAGAGGTCGCGATGAACCCGGACACGGTGCGCGCCAGCAGGATGCCGAGGACCACGCCGCTGGTGACCACGCCGACGGTGCGTCCGCGTCGGCCGGGTGGACTGGCCGCCGCGGCGAAGGCCGTGATCACTTGAACCACCGTGGACGCCGCACCGAAGAACGCAGAGAAGAAGAGGAACGTCCAGGCCGACGGTGCAGAGGCGGCCCCGAGCAGTCCGATGGCGGTGACCACCAACTGCACGAGAATGATGCGGCGCCGGTCGAACCGGTCGCCAAGCACCACCATCACGAGGCCAAGGAGGTAACCACCCTGGGTCGCCGTGGTCACCCAGCCAAGGGCGGCGGGCGACATCTGCAGCTGCGCGCCGAGATCGTCCAGCAGAGGTTGAGCGTAGTAGACGTTGGCCACCGCGGCGCCGCTGACGAACGCCAACAGCAGGGCCACCGCGAACCGATGCTCTGGGGTGCCCGTTGGCCGGAGTCGGCGGTGCATGGCATCCGATCGGGTCTCTTCCTTGACGCACGGCGAAGTGGTTCGATGCAGAGGAGCCGCGCAGCACCTACGTCGATGCGAGGACTGGCGGATCGCTGCCGCGGTTGCGATACGAGACGTCCGACGGCGACGACATCCGGCCCGAGCACACTCATCCGGTCAGACCGGCCGGCTGGACCTCACCGTGACCGCCGAGCCAACCCACCTGCGAAGGTAGTCCCGTAGGTCCTCGCCCGTCCGCGGCGGGCGACCCGGATCGATGACGAACGACTGGATGATCCGAAGCAGATGCTCGGCGAGTTCGTCGAGGTCGTCGTCGGTGAAGCCACGACCGGCCCAGTCGACGTCGAATCGGCGCAGCATCGCGTTCGCGAATTGCAGTGCGACGTCCGACGTCACCGATTCGGTGTGGGCATTGGCACGGCCGGGCACCACCAGCAGGCCGATGTGCTTGTCCTTCGGGAGCCATTCCAGCACGGTGGCGATGGCCTCGGCGACGGCATCCACTGGTTCGGTGATGCCGCGCAGATGCTCGGCCAGCCGCTCGAGGAAGTCGCCTGCCGCATGCACCGCTGCGGCAACCAGCAGTGCGTCGGTGCTCGGGTAGTACCGGTACACGGTCTGACGCGTGACGCCCAGGGTGCGCGCGACGTCGGCGATGCTGAAGTCGGCGCCCCGTTCGTCGATGGCGTGGCCCGCGGCGGCGAGTATGCGCGCGACGGCCTCGTCGTCCGTGGTGGGAGCGGAGCCCGACCAGCCGTGGGTGCGCACGCCGGAATATTAGCCGGACCTCTGGGGCGGCCGCGGTAGGAAACGTGAATCTCCTTGACGCCGTTGATCCAGCCGGATCGAAGTCGTTGCGGTTCGGCGGCTTTGACGATGTGCCGCCGAAACTGAAGTGGGGGTTCGGGTTTCGGGGGATGTCGAACTCGAACGGTAGGTTCAAGACGGCATCGTCGAAGTTGGCGGCCGCTCCTTCTTGAAGAGCTCCCACTCAGTCTCGCAACTTCTCCTGAAAGCGCCGCAACGGATCGTGGCGTGAACACCGGTGACGCCGTCCGGCAGGCGCATCACCGCACGCGTGGCCCACGGCACTTTCCGTCGACCATACGCTGCGAGGCCTTGTGTATGCCCGGGAATGAGTCGACACCGGCGCTCGGCCGGCGGCGGTGGGTTTAGGGTGGTTGACCGTGCACGTTCTCGTCATCGGATCCGGAGCCCGTGAACATGCGCTGCTGCTGGCGTTGCGGCGAGACCCCGAGGTGGCGGGGCTGGCAGTCGCTCCAGGCAACGCGGGCACCGCGACCATCGCCGACCAGCACGACGTCGACATCACGTCCGGCGAGGCCGTCGTCGAGCTGGCCCGGCGGCTGGGGTCCGACCTGGTCGTGATCGGACCCGAGGTGCCACTGGTTCTCGGCGTCGCCGATGCCGTCCGCTCAGCCGGGATCGCCTGCTTCGGCCCGACCAGGGAGGCGTCGCGGATCGAGGGCTCGAAGTCGTTCGCCAAGGACGTGATGGCAGCCGCGGGTGTGCGCACCGCGACCAGCGAGATCGTCGACAACCCCGCCCATCTCGACGCCGCGCTCGACCGCTTCGGGCCGTCGGCCGGCGACCGGGCCTGGGTCGTGAAGGACGACGGCCTCGCGGCCGGCAAGGGCGTGGTGGTGACTGCCGACCGCGACGCTGCCCGCATCCACGCGGCGGCCCTGCTCGACTCGGGCCATCCGGTGCTGCTGGAGTCGTTCCTCGATGGTCCGGAGGTTTCGCTGTTCTGCGTGGTCGACGGCGAGACGGTGGTTCCGTTGCTGCCCGCACAAGACTTCAAGCGTGTCGGCGACGGCGACACGGGTCCGAACACCGGAGGCATGGGTGCATATTCGCCCCTGCCGTGGCTGCCCGACGACGTGGTCACGGCCATCGTCGACGACATCGTCAAACCCGTTGCGGCCGAACTCGTCAACCGTGACTGTTCGTTCTCCGGGCTGCTCTATGCCGGGTTGGCGATCACGTCACGTGGTCCCGCGGTGGTCGAGTTCAACTGCCGGTTCGGTGATCCCGAGACCCAAGCCGTGCTGGCGCTGCTGGACACCCCGCTCGGACAACTCCTCCTGGCGGCTGCCACGGGTGACCTGGATACCCAGGCGCCGCTCGTCTGGCGCGGCGGCGCCGCCGTGGCCGTGGTGCTGGCCGCAGAGAACTATCCAGGCAGGCCGCGCGTCGGAGACGTCATCGTCGGCGCCGAGGCAGACGGCGTCCTGCACGCAGGCACCACGTGTCGCGACGACGGCGCTGTGGTGTCCTCGGGCGGCCGGGTGCTGTCGGTGGTGGGAACGGGCGCCGATCTGGCCGCCGCCCGCGAGTCCGCCTACTCGTCCGTGCGGTCGATCCGCTTGCCGGGCAGCCACTTCCGCACCGACATCGGACTTGCGGCCGCCGAGGGCCGGATCAGCATTTAGGTCGAGCGCTCCCCATTCCCGCGAGCAGACGCAAACTTGCCCGAACACTCGGCGTGTCGGGCACTTTTGCGACTGCTCGCCGGAGCTAGGCGACCAGTATCGGTGCCATCCAGGCGATCTCGGCAGGCAGCTGCGAGCTCCAGAACGCGCCGTCGTGTCCGCCCGGTGAGAAACCGCCCGCAGGCGGGTTGGGCAACTGCGCGATGAACTGCTTGGTGGCCGAGTAGAACGGATCGCTGTCGCCGCAGTCGATTCGGATCGGGATCGACGCCAACGCGGGCAATCCCCAGACGCTGTTGGCGGCGTAATCGTCCGCGCCGTCGAACGCGCCGGGAGCCGTCGCGCCAGAGGACGTCCACAGTGCCGGGCTGACCGCGCAGATCGCCGCCGTCCGTGCCGGCCCAAGTCGTGCGCCGAGGAGCAGGGCGCCGTAGCCGCCCATCGACCAGCCCAGGAAGCCGACCCGCGACGTGTCAAGGCCCTGCCCGGCGAGCATCGGGATCAGTTCGTCGAGCACCATCGCGCCGGAGTTCTCCCCGGACGACCGGCCATGCCAATAGCTTCCGCCACCGTCGACGGCCACGACCGCGAACGGCGGGATGCCTGCCCCGACGGCCTGGGCCAGCCCCTGCTCGACGCCACCCGCCATCACCCCCGCGGCGTCCTGGCCCTTGCCGTGCAGCGCGATGACGGGTCGGAGTGGGCCGGTCTGACCGGGCGGTCGGGCGATCGCCCAATTGGTCGGCACACCCCCGCGCGCCGCGGAGACGAACGAGCCCGTGACGTACGTGGGCGCGGCGGTCGGCGCCGGCTCCAGCGGTGGCGGAGGCGGAGGCGCCAGTGGCGCACCAACACTCGTCATCGACACCGGCGGTGCGGTGCCCGGCTGATCCAGCAACGTCGACCCCAATGCGAACGCACCCGCCGCACCGGCCGCGGCGCCGGCGCCGAGACGCAGAATCGTGCGACGGGTCAGCTGTGCTGTCTGCTCTTCGCGCTTTCGACCCGTCGCTGACATGCGCGCCATCATGCCATCGCTCGCCGCCCCGCCCGACGTGGGCCGACTTTCCTGTGGAGAGGCTTAAGAGTGTCCGAAAGCCCGAAACGGCACCCTCGTTGCTGGCAGAGTGCAATGCGTGACGGCAGCGGTTACTCCCAAGGGAGTTCGGCGAAGGTATGCGCTGGTCAGCGCAGCTGCCGACCTGCTGTGCGAAGGCGGCTTCGACGCAGTGCGGCACAGGGCCGTCGCCGCGCGCGCCGGGCTGCCGCTGGCGTCGACCACCTACTACTTCTCGTCCCTCGACGACCTCATCGCCAAGGCTGTCGAACACGTCGGCAGCCGCGAGACCGAGCAACTGCATTCCCGAGTTGCGGCGCTGTCGCGACGCAAGCGCGGCGCCGAGTCCACCGCCGACGTCTTGGTCGACCTACTCGTCGGCGACGGGCCGGGAACGCGTGACGCCGAACAGTTGATCTCGCGCTACGAGCGGTACATCGCGTGCGCGCGACAGCCCGGCCTGCGCGATGTGCAGCGGCAGATCATGAAGCAGCGCACCGACGCCGTCGGAGAGGTGGTCGAGCGGTCCGGGCGGTGCGTGCGCTCGGAGTTGTTGGCGGCGTTGGTGTGCGCCGTCGACGGAGCCGTGGTGGCTTCGTTGGTCGGCGTCGGAGACGGACCCCGCGCGACCGCGCGCGCCACCCTCGTCGACGTCATCGACGTGCTCGCGCCGTTCGACTAGGTTGGCGCAACCGCCTGCGGGTTTGACTGCACACCTGGCGGGCTACCTTGTGCCCAAGATGAAACTGACTGACGTGCTGGACGGCGCCCTCGACCGATCGATTGTCCTCGGATACTCCAACATCGGTTCCAATCTGCGGCGCAGGTGGTGGCCCGCAGACCCACCGCCAAGTGCGCTGGCGGGAAGGCGCGTCGTCGTCACGGGCGCCACGGCCGGTCTCGGTGAGGCGATGGCGAAGTCGTTCGCCGAACTCGGCGCCGCGGTGCACCTGTTGGGCCGCAACCCCGAGAAGGTAAGGCATTCCGCGGGCGTCGTCATGGGCGAGGTGCCCGGCTCCGTGGTGATCGACGAGGTCTGCGACGTCGCCGATCTCGACGCAGTGCGGGCGTGGACCGACGACCTGTCGGGACGCATCGACACGCTGCACGGACTGGTACACAACGCAGGCGTCATGCCAAAGGAGCGCAACGTGACCGCGCAGGGTCACGAGACGCAATTGGCTTGCCACGTGCTCGGCCCTCACCTGATGACCGACCGGCTGATTCCGCTGCTGCGCAACGCCGACGGGTCATCGGTGGTCTTCGTGTCGTCCGGCGGCATGTACACCGCGGCGTTGGAAGTCGACGACATGGAGTCCGCCGCAGGGGAGTACGAGGCCATCAAGGTGTACGCGCGCACTAAGCGCATGCAGGTGGTGCTCGCCGACGCGTGGGCCCGACGACTGGCAGGAACCGACGTCCGCGTCGAGAGCATGCATCCCGGCTGGGCGGCGACGCCCGGTGTCGCCGAATCACTGCCGACCTTCGAGAAGTTGACCCGGCCGTTCCTGCGCGACACCACCGCAGGCGCGGACACCGCGGTGTGGCTCGTCGCGACTCGTCCGACCTCGGCACCGCCGCACTTCTGGCACGACCGCGCGCAGCGGCCGACGACCTTCGGATGGCAACGCCCCGAGAACCCGACCGCGGTGGCTCGTTTCCTCGACGAAGTGTCGGCGATGACGGGCACGACGCGAAACTGGGTCGGTTTACGCCCTTGAACACCGCCGTCAGCGACTACTCTGCTGATACACAGGTGACTATCAGGGAGACGTCATGGCGGACGCGGCGACGGTCGAGAAGCAGCCTGAACTGAACCGCGTGATGGGCCCCGGCCTGCTGCTCCTGTTCATCGTCGGCGACATCCTCGGCACGGGCGTGTACGCGCTGACGGGCGATGTCGCCGCCGAGGTAGGCGGCGCCGCATGGTTGCCGTTCCTGGTGGCGTTCCTGATCGCCATGGTGACGGCATTCAGCTACCTGGAACTCGTCACCAAGTATCCGCAGGCGGCGGGCGCGGCGCTCTATACCCACAAGGCCTTCGGCATCCACTTCGTCACGTTCCTGGTGGCCTTCATCGTGATGTGCTCTGGCATCACCTCGGCGTCAACGGCGTCGCGCTTCTTCGCGTCGAACTTCTTCAAGGGCTTCGGATTCGACTGGGGAACCGGCGGGATCGTCGCCATCGCGCTGCTGTTCATGGTCATCGTGGCGGTGGTCAACCTGCGCGGGGTCGGCGAGAGCGTCAAGCTCAACGTGGTCCTGACGATCGTGGAGATCACCGGCCTGATGATGGTGATCTTCGTCGGCCTGTGGGCCTTCACCCAGGGTGGTGACGTCGACTTCTCCCGGGTGGTCGCCTTCGACACCGCGGAGGACAAGAACGCGTTCCTCGCGGTGACGACCGCGACCTCGTTGGCGTTCTTCGCCATGGTGGGTTTCGAGGACTCGGTCAACATGGCCGAGGAGACCAAGGACCCGGTGAAGATCTTCCCGAAGATGCTGTTGACCGGGTTGGGCATCGCGGGCGTCGTCTACATCGTCGTCGCCATCGTGGCGGTGGCGCTCGTCCCGATCGGCACCCTCGAGGCGAGCGAAACACCGCTCGTCGAGGTGGTCAAGGCCGGGGCGCCCGGCCTGCCGATCGAGCAGATCCTGCCCTTCATCTCGATGTTCGCCGTCGCCAACACGGCGCTGATCAACATGCTGATGGCCAGCCGCCTGATCTACGGGATGGCCAAGCAGCACGTGCTGCCGCCGGTGCTCGGCACCGTGCATCCGTCGCGCCGCACCCCGTGGGTCGCGATATTGTTCACCACCACAATCGCTTTCGGCCTCATCCTGTACGTCACGGCCTTCGCCAACGCCTCGGCCATCTCCACGCTCGGCGGCACCACGTCGCTGTTGCTGCTCGCGGTGTTCGCCGTCGTCAACGTCGCCGTGCTGGTGCTGCGGCGCGACGTGCAGGCCGGCGGTGCCCACTTCAAGACGCCGACGTGGCTGCCCGTCGTGGGGTTCGTGGCGTCGCTGTATCTGGTGCTGCCGCTGTCGGGCCGACCACTGCAGCAGTACGTGCTCGCCATCGCCCTGGTCGTGCTCGGCGTCGTGCTGTTCGGCGTCACGCTCGCGATCAACCGCGCCGTCGGGATCAAGACGACCCGGATCGAGGACGTCGAGAGTCTGGACTCGGGGCCGAAGTAGCCTACCCGGTCAGCTTCTCCAATCGGGCCTGCAGCTGAGTGACGCGGTGCGCGTTGCCCGTCAGCGCTACGTAGCGATCGCCGAACCGGGCCAGCAGGGCATCGTCGAGGCGGCGCACCGCGCCCGCCGGATACCTGTAGCCCATCTTCTCGTTGACCGCGTCGCTGTCGATGCCGGTGAGCAGCTCCTCCAGTTCGTCGAGTGAGTCGACGCCGAGTTCGAGCAGCAGCCCCGAGATCCACGCATAGTGCTCGGTTCGCGACCAGCCTGCGTCGGGAAATCGGTTGCCCAGATAGGTGGCCAGCACCGGGGTGGCGATTCGCGGGTCGCTCGACTGTTCAGACCGCTGGGCAGGCGGCGAGGACTTCAGCCGCTCGCGGATCGCGGAGAACTCCCGGTCGGCCAGCTCCAGCAGACCCGCCGCCAGGGTGAACCGGCGGTCCAGATCGGGTGCGTCCTCCTCGGGAATCGAACCCTTGTAGCGGATGTCGTGTTCGAACTCCGCCCACGCGTGCTGTAGAACCGTGCGCACCTGGATGGACGCGGGTTGCTGCTCGCCTTCGACCGCGATCAGCAGATGCCGGCTCGCGTAGCCCCACCTGCCCTCTCTCGCCGTCTCCTGGCCCATGTCGCGGTCGTCGAGCAGCTGCACCTCCTCGGCCAGCAGATTGGCCACCGTGGTGACGTCGTCGCGCAGGAACGTGATCACCCGCAGCCCGACCTGGTCGGTGATCTCCGCCAACGGGTCGGTGTAGAGGCGTCGCCCGTCCACGCTGCGGTCGGCCTTCTCGGCGAACGACGTCACGCTCTTCGTTCTCGCGGTGACGCTGAGGTAGTTGATGCCCGCGTCGTCGAGCAAGGTCGTCACCAGGGTCAGATACCGGTCGGTCGCGCCGAGCAGCCCTTGGCGCCGATCGGCGAACTGCGCGATGGCGTCGCGCACGGCGCCAGGCGTCGGTTCGGGAGGGGCAGGGGTCAGATCGGGCGGCAGCGTCGGTGTGATGGTCGCTCCGGTCTCGGCGTCGCCGTAGGTCGTGACGTCCTCGGGTCGGCGGGTGGCGAACAGACCGACGTAGGCGCAGATCACCGCGTCGATCGGATCCTCGACGCGACGCAGCTCGCTCTTGCGTTCGGCGGTCTCGAACCCCGTGCCGAAGTTCCGCCCAGCCCTCGTGGTCGGCGACCTGGAGCGCAGGCGTCGCCTGCGCCAACGATTCGATGAGGTCCATCAACCGCAACAGCTCGGAGCGCAGCTGGACGAAGGTGCGACCCGGTTTCGCCTTGTACTTCAAGGTGCGGCCGAGCCGGAACAACGCCACCGTCGCCGGATGTGGGTAGACCTCGATGGCCCGCCGGGGCGACTGCGAATCCGGTTCGATGTCGAGGTCGAGTGCGTCGGCGAGCCGGGCGGCGCGTGGCCTGCTCGCGAATTCCGGCTTCCCGGTGTTGGTGGGGTGCGCGCCCGCCTCGAACTTCGCGAAGTCGCGGTTCAGCGCCGCCTCGCTGGGACGCTGACCGGTCGGGTTGTTCACCACCAGGGGCGCGTCGAAGGCGACCAGGCAGTCGCCCTGGACGTACGGCGTGATCGCGGCCCTGATGCTGGTGTCGTCCTGCGCGGTACCGAGGTGCACCAGCCTGCCCGCGTCGTCGACGACGGCGATGCCCGTGGGTTTGCGTTCGCCCCACGCGAGGTCGAGCCCGACGAAGTACACACGGATACTGTGCCTCATCTCCGCGCTGAGCCAGATCCGTAAGCTGTCTATTCGTGACGATTCCGAATGTCCTGGCCAACCGGTACGCCAGCGACGACATGGTGGCGATCTGGTCGCCGGAAGCCAAGATCGTTGCCGAGCGACGCCTCTGGATCGCCGTCCTCCGTGCGCAGATGGAGCTGGGTACAGGAGGCTCAGTGGTGCCCGACGGCGTGATCGCCGACTACGAGCGGGTGATCGACGTCGTCGACCTGGCCTCGATCGCTGCGCGTGAGCGGGTGACCCGCCATGACGTCAAGGCCCGCATCGAGGAGTTCAACGCGCTGGCCGGCCACGAGCACGTGCACAAGGGCATGACGAGCCGCGACCTCACCGAGAACGTCGAGCAGCTGCAGATCCGGCGATCGCTGGAACTCGTCCACGCGCACGGCGTCGCCGTCGTTGCGCGGCTCGCCGAGCGCGCCGTGCTGTACCGCGATCTGGTGATGGCCGGACGCAGCCACAACGTCGCCGCCCAGGCCACGACGCTTGGCAAGCGGTTCGCTTCGGCGGCCGAGGAGACGCTGCTCGGCCTGACCCGGCTGGCCGAACTGATCGACCGGTATCCACTGCGCGGCATCAAGGGCCCGATGGGCACGGCGCAGGACATGCTGGACCTGTTCGACGGCGACTCAACACGATTGGCTGACCTCGAACGCCGGGTCGCCGAATTCCTGGGCTTCGCGGACGTTTTCAGCAGTGTCGGACAGGTGTATCCGCGATCGCTCGACCACGACGTGGTGTCGGCGCTGGTGCAGCTCGGCGCGGGACCGTCGTCGTTGGCACACACCATCCGGTTGATGGCGGGCCACGAGCTCGTCACCGAGGGCTTCGCGCCGGGCCAGGTGGGCTCGTCGGCGATGCCACACAAGATGAACACGCGTTCGTGCGAGCGGGTGAACGGCCTGCAGGTGGTACTGCGCGGTTACGCGTCGATGGCCGCCGAACTCGCAGGCGCGCAATGGAACGAGGGCGACGTGTTCTGCTCGGTGGTGCGCCGGGTGGCGTTGCCCGACGCATTCTTCGCCGTCGACGGCCAGATCGAGACGTTCCTGACGGTGCTCGACGAGTTCGGCGCCTACCCGGCGGTGATCCAGCGCGAGCTGGACCGCTACCTGCCGTTCCTGGCCACCACCCGCATCCTCATCGCCGCGGTGCGCGCAGGCGTCGGGCGCGAGACGGCGCACGAGGTGATCAAGGAACACGCGGTCGCCGTCGCATTGGCGATGCGCGAGAAGGGTATGGAGCCGGATCTTCTGGACCGGCTCGCCGCCGATCCCCGGTTGCCGCTCGACCGCGTGGCGCTGGACGCGGCGCTGGCTGACAAGGCAGCGTTCACCGGCGCCGCCGGTGCGCAGGTCGACGCCGTGGTGGCCGCCGTCGACGAGCTGGTGAGCCGGTATCCCGAGGCGGCCAAGTACACCTCGGGCGCGATTTTGTGACGGTGGCGGGCGCCCTCTCCGGGATCGACTTCACCGATCTGGACAACTTCGCGGCGGGCTTCCCACACGAGCTGTTCGCGGTGCATCGTGCCGAAGCGCCCGTCTACTGGCACGAACCGACCGACAACACCCCCGACGGCGAGGGGTTCTGGTCGGTCGCCAACTACGCGGAAACCCTTGCCGTCCTGCGTGATCCGGTGACATATTCGTCGGTCACCGGCGGCGCCCGTCCATTCGGCGGAACGCTGCTGCATGACCTGTCCATCGCGGGTCAGGTGCTCGACATGATGGTGCGCGCTCGGGCACTGCTCGATGACGTCGAACCCGGGATGCCGTTCGACTTTCTGGTCGACGTCGCCGCTGAGCTGCCCATGCAGATGATCTGCATCCTGCTCGGTGTGCCTGAGTCCGAACGGCATTGGCTGTTCGAGGCGATCGAGCCACAGTTCGACTTCGGTGGCTCGCGGAAGGCCGAGGTGAGGCAACCATCGCGAATGTCGGTCGAGGAAGCCGGATCGCGGATGTACGCCTACGGACAGGAGCTGATCGCGTCGAAGCGGACCGAGCCGACCGACGACATGTTTGCCTGCTGGCGCTGCCCGACCATCCGGATCAGATGCGCTCGCTGCGCGACGACCCGTCCGGATCGCCCACCGCAATCGAGGAGATGGTGCGGTGGACCGCGCCGTCGCCGTCGAAGCGGCGCACCGCGACGTGCGACGTGACCCTCGGCGGGTGTCACCTCCTGGCGGGTCAGAAGGTCCAGATCTGGGAGGGTTCGGCCAACCGGGACGCGGCGGTGTTCGTCGCCGCCGAGGAGTTGCTCGGCCGGTTCTCGTTGGCGCGCGTGGTCAAGCCGGTGGAGTGGACGCACAGCAACCGGCACACCGGCATCCGCCACCTGGTGGTCGAGCTGGGTTGATGAGACCCGACGCGTTCGCGGCGGTGATGGCGACGGGCATCGTGTCGATCGCCGCCGCCGACCACGATCTGGACGTCATCAGTGCCGTCCTTGCCGCAGTGGCGGCCATCGCGCTGCCCGTCCTCGTCGTCGCGGCCGCGATGGCCTGGCATCGGGACTCCTGGAGTCTTCGCGACCTCGACGTGTCGGTGGGGTTGCTCACCTACGTCGCCGCGTGCTGTGTGCTTGCGGCGCGGTTCGCCGAGCATCGGGCGGTCCTATGGGTGCTCGGCGGCATGGCCTTGCAAGGCTGGTTGTCGCTGGCGCCGATGGTCGTCATGGCGATGCGGAAGCTGGGGTGGACGGGCCTGTGCGATCGGGCGCGCGGCGCATGGGAGTTGGCGAGCGTGGCGACGTCCGGGTTGGCCATCGTGTTCGTCGAAGCGGGCATCCTGTTGTTGGCGCTGATCGTCTGGGTGGTGGCACTGGGTGTGTACTGCGCGATGACGGCGCTCATTTTGTGGCGAGCCGGACACGACCCGTCGACCCGTCGGGACGTGCCGCCGGACCATTGGATCGTGATGGGCGGCCTCGCAATCGCCACGCTGGCAGGCGATCACATCCACCACGCGTTGCTTCCGGGGCCGATCGCAGACGCCGTGCGCGTCGTGACGGTCGTGACGTGGGCGCTCGCGTCGCTGTGGATCGTCCCGCTTGCCGCGATCGGGTGGCGGCGGATCCGCAACTGGCCCGCCGTCTTCCCGCTCGGCATGTACTCGTCGGCGACCTTCGCGATGGCGTTGGAGACGGGGTGGTCCGCGCTGCGGCTGGTGTCGCTGGTGTTCTTCTGGCTCGCGTTGGCCGCCTGGCTCCTCACCCTCCCGCGATTTGTGGAGATTCAGCGGCGCTGAGCGCCGGTCAAACACCGCAAGTGGCGCGGCGGACCTCGGCAATTACCCGTTCTGGGTACTCCGTCAGGTCTAACCAGGTGAACCGGAGCACCTGCCAGCCAAGCAGGATCAATCGGTTCTGCCGCACGCGATCGTTCTGGAAGTCGTCCGCATCGCTGTGAAATGCGAAGCCGTCCGTCTCAAGAGCGACCTTGCACGCGGGAAACCCGACGTCGACGCGGTATCCGCCCACTGGCAGGTTGGCCACCCACCCGGTGATGCCAGCCTGCGTCAACAATTTGACGAGTAGACGCTCAGCGGCCGAGCGCGCGCCGTCATCTGCTGCCTGCAGGAGTCGCCGCGCGGTTGGCGAACCATGGCGGCCCTTGTTGCGTAGATGCGCCCGCCACAACTGAGTCAGATCGGTGTGCCGTTGAAGTGCCGTGTCGAGAATGCTCACACCGCCACCGCGTCGGCTTGCCGCCTCGATGACCGTCAGGCCTAGTTCCGTCACTCGCACGCCTCTGAGCTCGACGATATCTGCCCGCCTCAAATTTCGCCGCCGCATCCGGATGCCGTCACGCCTGGCGCGATGTGCGTCTCGGGGCACCGTGACCTCCACCAGCCTGGGCGCGTACTTCGTAATCCCCTGCCACCAGGCAGCGGTGAGGCCACTCGCAACCGCTTCGGGTCCCAGTCCCCAAACCGCGGCGCGGATGCGCGCCGCGTCCGTGAACGGCCGGTCGTCGACGAAGTAGACGCCGGGGGCGCATCGTAGCCAACGTCCTGATCGCAGCCGCCGATTGACGGCATCCTGGCTGATGCCGACGCGTTTGGCCTGTGCGAGTGTGACGATGCCATCGTGCTCGCGTAAGAGCTGATCAATCACGCGCTTTCGACGGCGACAGACCTACAAACGGTTCCCATCCCTGCGATTTGCGTACACCCACCGGCGCTCACCGCCGCCAGATGCACACAAATCGCAGGGGGGTCTAGCGGCGGGCGATGCCTGCGGCGCGCAGTTCGAGATTGGCAAGGCCGCGGACGGCGACGGCGTCGTCGCGCCGCCATGCGCCCACCGGGTCGATGCTGACGGCCGCCAGCTTGGCCAGCGGACGGTTGGCCAGCGCGCGCAGGGCGAGCAGCTGTTCACCAGCGGGCGTCGCGGCCAGCGTGATCGCCGTCCACTTCCGCCGGAAGAACCGGATCCGCATGAACAGCCACGGCATCACGACGGCGAGGATCGGCGGTGCCGCCACTGCCAGTGCCAGCACCCACGCCAGCCACGTCGCCGTGGTGTCGAGGCTCTGACCGGCGCCCGCGATGTCGAGCGCCGCCTCGCTGGCCGCCCGAAGCGGCTTGCTCAGCGCGTCACCGACCAGCGGGACGTCGTCGGCGCTGTCACCAGCGGAGTTCAGGTTGCCCGCCACGCCCGTTGCGCCGTCGTTCACCTGCCTGCCGACCGCGGCGATGGTCGCCACCGCGGTGTGCACGGCGAGGCCGACGATCACCCAGACGGCGGTCCACGCGACGACGACGAGGTCGCTGACCAACTGTGCGAGCAGCCGGGCGGGTGTGGTGGCGTACGGCAGATAACGGGACGTCATGGGAGAAGATCTCAGCAGATAGTCTGGCCCGATGCGTCCACCTCTGACCGACTACCTGCATCTGGCCAGTGGAAAGGTCCGCGAGCTGTATCGCATCGACGACGACCACCTGCTCTTCGTGGCCTCCGATCGCATCTCGGCGTTCGACTACATCCTGCAGACCGAGATCCCGGACAAGGGCCGCATCCTCACCGCGATGAGCGTGTTCTTCTTCGACTTCATCCGGGATCGACTCGGGGCCCCCAACCACCTCGCTGGCCCGCCCGACGACGAGCGCATCCCTGCGGAGGTGCTGGGCCGGGCACTGGTGGTGCGCCAGTTGGACATGGTGCCCGTCGAGTGCGTCGCCCGCGGCTACCTGACCGGTTCCGGGCTGATCGACTACCGCAAGACCGGGCAGGTGTGCGGCATCGAGCTCCCCGACGGGCCTGACCGAGGCCAGCAAGTTCGCCGAGCCGCTGTTCACGCCGGCGTCGAAAGCCGAACTGGGGCAGCACGACGAGAACATCACCTTCGATCGAGGTCGTCGACCTGGTCGGCGCCGAACGCGCCGGCGCAGGTGCGCGGACCGCACCCTGCAGATCTACTCGCAGGCCGCCGAGCACGCGCTGACCAAGGGAATCATCATCGCCGACACCAAGTTCGAGTTCGGCGTCGACGAAGCACGGCACCGTGGTGCTGGCCGACGAGGTGTTCACCCCCGACTCGTCGCGGTACTGGCCGGCCGACGGCTACCGGGAGGGCGTCGTGCAGCCGAGCTTCGACAAGCAGTTCGTCCGCAACTGGCTCACCGGACCGGAGTCCGGCTGGGACCGCGGCGGCGATGAACCGCCGCCGCCGCTGCCGCCCGACATCGTCGCGGCCACCCGCGCGCGTTACATCGAAGCCTACGAACGCATTTCGGACTGAAGTTCGCCGACTGGATCGGAGCCGCATGACCGTCGACCCGCCGATCGCCAAGCGCGTCGAGCACCGCCGCGAGCACCACGGTGACGTCTTCGTCGACCCCTACGAATGGCTGCGCGACAAGTCGAATCCCGAGGTCATCGCCTACCTGGAGGCGGAGAACGCCTACACCGACGAGCAGACCGCGCAGCTGGCGCCGCTGCGGCAGAAGATCTTCGACGAGATCAAGGCCCGCACCAAGGAGACCGACCTGTCGGTGCCCACCCGTCGCGGCGACTGGTGGTACTACGGCCGCAGCTTCGAGGGCAAGCAGTACGGCGTGCAATGCCGTTGCCCGATCGGCGATCCCGACGACTGGACGCCGCCCGAACTCGACGAGCACACCGAGATCCCGGGCGAACAGGTGCTGCTCGACGAGAACGTCGAGGCCGAGGGGCACGACTTCTTCTCGCTGGGCGCCGCGTCGGTCAGCCCTCGACGGCAACACGCTGGCGTTCTCCGTCGACGTCGTCGGCGACGAGCGATACACCCTGAAGTTCAAGGACCTTCGCACCGGTGAGATGTACGACGACACGATCGTCGGCATCGGCGCGGGTGCCACCTGGGCGGCCGACAACCGCACCGTCTACTACGTCACGGTCGACGACGCATGGCGACCCGACACGGTGTGGCGGCATCGGCTCGGATCCGGCCTGCCGGCCGAGCAGGTCTATCACGAACCGGACGAGCGGTTCTGGCTCGCCGTCGGTCGCACCCGGAGCAACAAGTACGTCTTCATCGCGGCGGGCAGCTCGGTGACCTCCGAGGTCTTCTACGGTGACGCAGGGGATTCGCGACGCCACGTTCACCTCGATCCTGCCGCGGCGCGAGCTCGTCGAGTACTCCGTGGAGCATGCGGTGGTGGGCGGCGAGGACCGGTTCCTGATCCTGCACAACGACGGCGCGGTGAACTTCACGCTCGTCGAGGCTCCGGTCAGCGACCCGACCGCGTTCCGCACCCTGATCGAGCATCGCGAGGACGTGCGCCTCGACGCCGTCGACGCCTTCGAACGGCCAGCTCGTCGTGAGCTACCGCAGCGAGGCATTGCCCCGAATTCAGTTGTGGCCCATCTACGCCGACGGCAACTACGGCCATCCGGAGGAGATCACCTTCGAGACCGAGCTGACGTCGTCGGGGCTGTCGGGCAACCCGAACTGGTCGGCGCCGCTGCTGCGGGTGGGCACCACGTCGTTCGTCGTGCCGGTGCGCGTCTACGACATCGATCTGGCCACGGGGGAGCGGACGTTGCTGCGCGAGCAACCCGTGCTCGGCGACTACCGTCCCGAGGAGTACGTCGAGCGCCGCGACTGGGCGGTGGCGCCGGACGGTGCGCGCATCCCGGTGTCGGTCATCCACCGGGCGGGCCTGCAGTTTCCCGCGCCGACGCTGCTGTACGGCTACGGCGCGTACGAGTCGTGTGAGGACCCGCGCTTCTCGATCGCCCGGCTGTCGCTGCTGGACCGCGGCATGGCGTTCGTGATCGCCCACGTGCGGGGCGGCGGCGAGTTGGGCAGGCCGTGGTACGAGCACGGCAAGCTGCTGGAGAAGAAGAACACGTTCACCGACTTCATCGCGGTGGGAGCGCATCTGGTGGGCACCGACGTGACGCGGCCGGAGAACCTGGTGGCGCTCGGGCGGCAGCGCGGGCGGTCTGCTGATGGGTGCGGTGGCGAACATGGCGCCGGACCTGTTCGCGGGCATCCTGGCGCAGGTTCCGTTCGTCGACGCGCTGACCACGATCCTGGATCCGTCGTTGCCGCTCACGGTCACCGAATGGGACGAGTGGGGCAACCCGTTGGCCGACGCGGACGTCTACCACTACATGAAGTCCTACTCGCCGTACGAGAACGTCGAGCCGAAGCAGTACCCGGCGATCCTGGCGATGACGTCGCTCAACGACACCAGGGTGTACTACGTCGAGCCGGCGAAATGGGTTGCCGCCCTTCGTCATGTCGCGGCCGACGACCATCAGGTGCTGTTGAAGACCGAGATGACTGCCGGTCACGGCGGAATCAGCGGACGTTACGAGCGATGGAAGGAAGCGGCGTTCCAGTACGCGTGGGTGCTAGCCACCGCAGACCGCGACCATCACGGCAGCGGCCAGGTAGACCACCTCTTCCCCACTCCGGACGCTTAGCCGCGAGGCCATCGACTTTGGCGGGTTGGGCATCCGGGACGCATGGACGTTGGCCGGGAACATCGCCAGCATGAGCACGAACGAGGCACGCCGCCGCCGCGAACCGCGTCGGCGGGTAGAGCAAACCCAACGCGCCGAGCAGCTCGAGCGCGCCGGTAACCGCCACGAGCAGCAAGGGCTTCGGCAGCCGCGGCGGGACGATCGCGATCATGTCCCGCCGCATGCCCGGCGCGAAATGGGCCACGCCGGTCATCACGAACATCAGCGCGAGTCCGACGGCGATCGCGGCGGGCCAACCGGCGGCGTAGTCGACGCCGAGCGAGCCGACGATGCGGGCGGCGACGCTTCCCAGGATCAGGCTCAACAGGACCGCCATGGCAGGCATCCCTTCGATCTAGACATTGACAAGATGAGGATGGCAACCATCTATCCACTGTCAAGATTCGCGCGCTATGCTGGGTGGATGAGCCGTGACGCCTACCACCACGGGGACCTGAAGGCCGCGATCCTGACCCAGGCCGCGGCACTGGTGGCCGAGCGCGGCGCCGACGGAATCTCGCTGCGCGAACTGGCCCGCGCCGCCGGCGTCTCGCATGCCGCGCCCGCCCACCACTTCACCGACCGGCGCGGGCTGTTCACCGCGCTGGCCACCGAGGGATTCCGCCTGCTCGCCGCGGCGCTCACCGACGCACGGCCACGGTTGGTCGACGCCGCGCGCGGCCTACGTCCGGTTCGCGCTCGACCACCCTGGCCACTACGCCGTGATGTTCGACAAGTCGCTCTACGACGACACCGATGTCGGCCTCGTCGCCGCCGCCGCGGCCGCGAGCGCCGAACTCAGCCGGGGCGTCGCGAACGCTCGACGACGCGCACGCCAGGGCCGATCCGGAAGGCGCGGCGTTGGCGGCATGGTCACTGGTACATGGCTTTTCGATGCTGTGGCTCAACGACGCGGTGGACAGGACCGATGATCCGATCGCCACCATCGAGCGCCTGGCGCTGATGCTGTTCGACGGTTAGGTAGCGTCGGTGCCATGACGCAACCCCTCACCGACATCGCCCTCACCACGCTCGCCGGCGAGCCCACGACGCTGGCCGACTATGCCGACGGCGCGGTGCTGGTGGTCAACGTCGCGTCCAAGTGCGGTCTCACGCCGCAGTACACCGCGTTGGAGAAGCTCGCGCAGGACTACGGCGATCGCGGGCTGACGGTGCTCGGGGTGCCGTGCAACCAGTTCATGGGCCAGGAGCCGGGCAGCGCCGAGGAGATCCAGGAGTTCTGCTCGAGCACCTACGGTGTGACGTTCCCGCTGCTCGCGAAGGTCGACGTCAACGGCGCGGAGCGGCACCCGCTGTACGCGGAGCTGACGAAGTCCGCCGACGCCGATGGCGAGGCGGGCGACGTGCAGTGGAACTTCGAGAAGTTTCTCCTCGCGCCGGGTGGCGAGGTGGTCAACCGGTTCCGCCCGCGTACCGTTCCCGACGCGCCCGAGGTGATCGGCGCCATCGAGGCCGTGCTGCCTCGGTAGCCAATCGCTGCAACCCACCTGCGCTGTCACCCACCCAACCCCAAAAGGTCAACTCCCGCCCACGTGTCGTCAACCGTTGGGTCACCTGACGTTGCCATACTGCAGGCGTGGTTGGAGAACTGATCGTCTCGATCTCCGGGATCAAGGACCGCACGATCGACGACGTCGACGTCTTCCGCGCGGAGCTCGAGGCGCGCGCGGTGCCGGTGTCGCTGCTGGTGGCGCCGCGGCTCAAGGGCGGCTATCGGCTCGATGCCGACCCCGTGACCGTCGAATGGCTTCGCTTGCACCGCAACGCCGGTGACGCCCTCGTCCTGCACGGTTACGACGAGGCGGCAACCAAGAAACTCCGTGGCGAGTTCGCCACGTTGCAGGCGCACGAGGCGAACCTTCGCCTGATGGGCGCCGACCGGGTGCTCGAACACCTCGGACTGCGCACCAGGCTCTTCGCCGCACCCGGCTGGACCGTATCGCAGGGCGCCGTAACCGCGTTGCCGCGCAATGGATTTCGCGTCCTCGCCGGGATCAGCGGGATCACCGATCTGGTGCGGCAGACGACGGTACGGGCCCGGGTGCTCGGCATCGGCGAAGGCTTCCTCACCGAGCCGTGGTGGTGCCGCACGCTGGTGCTGTCCGCCGAGCGCACGGCGCGCCGCTCCGGAACCGTCCGCGTTGCGGTCGCGGCCCGGCAGCTGCGCAGGCCCGGCCCGCGCCAGGCGGTGCTCGACGCCATCGACCTCGCGCTGATGCACCACTGCACGCCCGCCGTGTACCGCTGGGCGCCCAGGCCCGCGTTGACGGACGCCGCCTGAGGCACCTGCCTGAATCGGAAGGCTAACGTGGCGTCTCATGGGCGATGCTGACGTCATAGTCGTTGGGGCGGGGCTGGCCGGGCTGGTCGCCGCATGCGAAGTGCTCGACAGGGGACGGTCGGTGCTGATCGTCGACCAGGAGAACGCGGCCAATCTCGGCGGCCAGGCGTTCTGGTCGTTCGGCGGGCTGTTCTTCGTCGACAGCCCCGAGCAGCGCAGGCTCGGCATCCGCGACAGTCACGAACTGGCGTTGCAGGACTGGCTCGGCTCCGCAGGGTTCGACCGGCCGGAGGACCACTGGCCCCGCCAGTGGGCGCACGCGTACGTCGACTTCGCCGCAGGCGAGAAGCGCAGCTGGCTGCGGGAGCGGGGCCTGCAGACGTTCGCGCTCGTCGGCTGGGCCGAACGCGGTGGATACGACGCCCGCGGCCACGGCAACTCGGTGCCACGGTTCCACATCACCTGGGGGACCGGACCCGCGATGGTCGACATCTTCGCCCGACGCCTGCTGGCCGCAGGCCCCAAGGTCCGCTTCGCGCACCGCCATCGCGTCGACGAGCTCATCGTCGAGGATGGTGCGGTGACCGGGGTGCGCGGCGCGGTGCTCGAACCCACGTCGGCGCGCGCGCGGTGTGGCGTCGTCGCGCACCGTCACGGGCGAATTCGAGTTCCGCGCCCAGGCCGTGATCGTGGCAAGCGGCGGCATCGGCGGCAACCACGACCTGGTGCGCAAGAACTGGCCGGCCCGGATGGGCCGGGTGCCCGAGCAGCTGCTCAGCGGCGTGCCAGAGCACGTCGACGGCAGGATGATCGGCATCACCGAGGCCGCGGGTGCCCGCGTGATCAACTCCGACCGAATGTGGCACTACACCGAGGGCATCACCAACTACGATCCGATCTGGCCGATGCACGGCATCCGGATCCTGCCCGGGCCCTCCTCGCTGTGGCTCGACGCCACCGGAAAGCGTTTGCCCGCACCGCTTTACCCGGGTTTCGACACCCTGGGCACCCTGGAGTACATCGCCAAGACGGGACACGACTACACCTGGTTCGTGCTGAATGCGCGGATCATCGCCAAGGAGTTCGGGCTGTCCGGGCAGGAGCAGAACCCCGACCTGACCGGCCGCAGCGTTCGCGAACTGCTGGCTCGGATCAAGCCAGGTGCACCACCGCCCGTACAGCGCTTCGTCGACCGTGGCGTCGACTTCGTCACCGCGAGTTCGTTGCGGGACCTGGTGGCCAGGATGAACGAGGTGCCCGACGTGGAACGGCTGGACTACGCGGCGGTGGAGGCGGAGGTCACGGCCCGCGACCGCGAGGTGGCCAACCGGTACACCAAGGACAGCCAGGTGACGGCGATCCGCGGCGCGCGAAATTACTTGGCCGACCGGGTCAGTCGCGTCGTGGCCCCGCACCGGATCACCGATCCGAAGGCGGGGCCGCTGATCGCGGTCAAGTTGCACATCCTGACGCGAAAGTCGCTGGGCGGACTGGAAACCGATCTCGACGCCAGGGTGCTCGACCACGGAGGAGACGGTATTCGGCGGCCTGTACGCCGCCGGTGAAGCGGCAGGCTTCGGCGGCGGCGGGTGTGCACGGCTACCGCTCACTGGAGGGCACCTTCCTCGGCGGCTGCGTGTTCTCGGGCCGGGCCGCTGGTCGCGCGGCCGCGCGCGATACGGCCTAGGCTTTCGAATCCGCCTGAGTGGAAGCCGACCAACGGTTCGGCGCATCTAGTCCGGCGGGAAACGCCTGTGCAACGCATCGAGCAGTCGACGGGCCTCGATTATGAGCTGGCGCAGCTGGCGCAGTTCGTGGGGTGGCGTTGTTGCCCCGTTTGGCTCGTGCTCGTCGCGCCGATGCCAGCGTCGCTCGACGGCCGCCGCCCGTTCCTCCAACTCGTCGATGTCACTGCGGAGAAGTTCCGCGAACAGTCGGGACTGTGCGACGTCGGCGGGGTGGGGTGAGCTCAGCCGCAGTCGCCCCTGTGGTCTCGATCGCGGTGTGTCGGGCTCGATCGAGCCTGCGCTTCCCGCCGCGGCATTGCCGGCCGAATGGCGACCGGGCCGCAGGCGGCGCGCGACGGTTCTGGAGAGCTCGGCGACTGATACTTCCTCCGACAGCGATGGCACCCCGAAATACTGTCGGACAAAAGGGGATTCAGCGACCCCACAGTTCATTCACCGTCATTACGCACGATGGCTCGTTGCCACTCTCCGTTCACCTGGGACGGGGCGTTTACGACGACGGCAGCTCGATGGTCGTGGTGACCGATGCCATCTGCGGGATCGCAGGCGCGGAGGAGAAACCGAAGCGCACAGCCGGCTCCAACGCCGCGAGCTCGCCGAGGTCGACGCCCCGGAACCGGACGTCGACGGCAGCGATGCGCCGGGTTCTGCGCACCCCGTAGTACTCACGGCGACCGTTGCCTGCGCTGCCCGCGGTGCGCACCCCGGCGATCAACCTGGCGGCGATTGGATCGATGGCCCGCAACCACCACGGCGCCGTCGCAATCATCGGCGGCACCAACCGCAGCAGTGCGTCGAAGGGAGCCGGGCCGCCGAGGCGGCCCGTCACCTGCAAATCCGGCGCCGCGACCGTGAACCCGTCCCTGGTGTGGTCGACGGTGACCGCGCCGATCGTCGAGCTGTCGAACGTGTATGTGGCGGAGACGAAGTCGGCGATCTCGTCGGTGGGCGCCAGCAGGATCCGTTCGCCGGCGGCGGTCTCCACCATCACGTCGGCGAACCGCCCGAACGGGGACTCGCACCATGACCCGACGACCATCCGGACACCTGCGCGGGTGCCGAAACCCGCGATGTAGCCGGTGAAGACGAGGCGGTCACCGCCCCTGCTGATTAGAAGTCCGTACCGTTCTCGGGGTCGAGTACCTGGAAGTCGGCGTCGGTCATCTCCGTCAGGCGGCTGTAGTAGAGGCCGCGGGCGGCGGGCTCGATGATCGCCTGATGGATCGGCACGGCGCGCGCTGGCGCCACGGCCCGCAGATAGTCGACTGCCTCGGAGATCCTCATCCACGGCGCAGCGGCAGGCGTGGCCAGCACGTCGACCGGCTCGCCAGGCTCGAACAGCGCGTCGCCCGGATGCATCAGCCGAGCCGCGTGCTCGCCGTCACCGACCAGATACGAGATGTTGTCGATCACCGGGATCTCGGGGTGGATCACCGCGTGCCGCCCGCCGACCCCGCGGACGGACAGGTGGCCGACGGTGAACTGGTCGCCGGCGTGCACGGCCTGCCAAGGTCCGCCGAGCTGGGCCGCCGTCTGCGGGTCGGCATACAGCGCGGCCTGCGGATTGGCCTCGATCAGCGCGGGCAGTCGCGCGATGTCCGCATGGTCGGGGTGCTGGTGGGTGATCAGGATCGCGGACAACCCGGTGATGCCCTCGAAGCCGTGGGAGAAGGTGCCGGGATCGAACAACACGGTCGTGTCGGCGCCCGAACCCTCCCGAAAACGCGCCAGCAGGCAAGAATGTTCGAAGTGGGTGAGTTGCATGCCTATATTGTGGCCCCCACGAGGCGCGGTGAGGGGTGCGATCACGTGCGAAGGATCATGGCGTCGACGTTGGTGATCTGGGGGGCCTTCAGCGGTTCCGTCTGCGCGCCCGCATCCGCAAGTCCAGGCAGCTGCCCGCCGTTCTGCGACGGCATCCCCGATTCGGCGTGGATCGCGCCTGCCGCCGTGCCACTTGCCGACGTCTACCGGTGGCCGGGGCTGGCCGGGCTCGCCACGACCACGCCGTCGCCCCGGTTCCGGTTCGAGGAAACCTGCGCATCGTCCCCCGTTGCGGGCGATCCCCGTGACCACGCCGTGGCCGCCACTGCCGCGGTGACCCGGCCCGCCGGTCAGTGGCAACTGCAGGCGCAGGTGCTGCACTGGCGCGGTGACGCATGGCAGACGGGTCAGACGGCGGTCGCGGTGCTGCAGACCGCGCTCGGCGCGCTGCGGGCGTGTGCGGCGACGGCAAAGCAGAACTCGCCGTCGATCACCACCGACCAACCTGGCAGGGTGGCCGCCGTGATCAGCACCCCAGGTAGGCAGGTGCTGCGGGAGTACCTCTTGGTGGACCCGCGCAGCGGCACCCTGGTGGACCTGGCGATGTGGACGTCGTTGCCGCAGGTGGTGGAGTGGCGCCCGGTGCCGGACCCCGTGGTCTTCGACGCAATGGCCGCCCCACTGTGTACGGCGTACACCGACTCGTGCCGGTAGGGACCGGCGGCCATCGTCGCTGGTGTGGCGCCGGTAGAGTGGGCGCCGATCGATTCGTCGGACTTTAAGGAGCCGCCCGTGGCCCGAGTCGTTGTGCACGTGATGCCGAAGGCCGAGATCCTCGATCCGCAGGGTCAGGCGATCGTCGGAGCGCTCGGCCGTCTCGGGGTTGCAGGCATCTCTGATGTGAGGCAGGGCAAGCGCTTCGAACTCGAGGTCGACGACGACGTCGCCGACGCTACCGTCGCCGAGATCGCCGAGTCGTTGCTGGCGAACACCGTGATCGAGGACTGGACCGTCAGCCGCGAGGCATCAGGGGATCCGCAGTGAGCCCGCGCGTCGGCGTCATCACCTTTCCTGGGACGCTCGACGACGTGGACGCAACGCGCGCGGTGCGCCTTGCCGGCGCCGAGGCCGTCAACTTGTGGCACGCCGATGCCGACCTGAAGGGCGTCGACGCGGTGGTCGTTCCCGGCGGCTTCTCCTACGGCGACTACCTGCGCTGCGGCGCCATCGCCAAATTCGCGCCGGTGATGGGCAAGGTGATCGACGCCGCGGGCCACGGCATGCCCATCTTGGGTATCTGCAACGGCTTTCAGGTGTTGTGCGAAGCGGGTCTGCTCCCGGGCGCGCTGACCCGCAACGCGGGACTGCACTTCGTCTGCCGGGATCTGTGGCTGGAGGTGGCGTCGAATACGACGGCGTGGACCACGCGCTACGAACTCGGCGCCGATCTGCTGGTGCCGCTGAAGTCGGGCGAGGGACGCTATGTCGCGTCCGACGCGGTGCTCGACGAACTCGAGGGTGAGGGACGCGTCGTTTTCCGCTACCGCGACAACCCCAACGGCTCGATGCGCAACATCGCGGGCGTCAGCTCGGCCAACGGCAGGGTGGTGGGTCTGATGCCCCACCCCGAACACGCCACCGAGGCGTTGACCGGTCCGTCCGACGACGGGCTTGGCCTGTTCTTCTCGGCGCTCGACGCCGTCCTCACCGCCTAGCCGCCACCGATCGTCAGCGCCGCGCCGTTGACGTAGCTGGCCGCGGCCAGGAACGTCACGGCATTGGCGATCTCGTGTCCGTGGTGCGCCCTTGCTGGCGCCATGGATGCCCGCGTCGTCGATCAGGATGTCGACGTCACCCGCCTCGGTAGCCAACCGCCGCACGTCGTCGGCGTCCGATACGTCGGCGGCGATGAAACGCGCTTCGCCGCCTAGGTTTTCGATGTCGCGCACGGTCTTGGCGTCGCGCTGGGCTAGCGCGTCAGTGCGACGGACGCCTCGGCCGTGTAGCAGAGGAACGTCAGCGTCTCCTGCATGTACAGCGAAACGGTGTCGGCGTCGTGCGACAGGTAGCCGATCGACACGTCGGTGCCAAGCTGCAGATCGAAGTCGCCGCCGCGGGTGGACAGCACGAACGCGCCGTCGATCGCGGGCGCCCAGATGATCTCGCCCTCGACCAGCCGGTTCAGGTGCTCGCGGATCGGATAGCCGTGCTCGGTGGTCTCGCTGACCTGTGTGTAGACGTCCGCGGACAGCAGCACGCAGTACGGGCCATCGACGCCGGCCAGCCGCAGCTCGCGACAGCGCCTGGGCAATCGCGTCGGGGATCTCCCGAGGCTCGGTCGGGCAACGCCAGCGCCCGGTTGGAGCTGCACTTGCGGATGCCGCCGATGGACGCCGCCTCGTAGCCCTCGAAGATCGCTCGGTCCTCGGCGAAGGCCAGCTGTCGTGCGGCCTCCTTGACCGGATCCCAGTCGGAGTCCTGGGAGCCGCGCTCGACGTCGTCGATGTCGGTGCGCGCGACGATGAACGGCACCCGAAGCCGCACCAGCGGCCTGCTCTCGCGCAGGTGCGCGACGACGCCTTCCCCCGGCGGCTCGACGTCCAGAAGGTGTCCGGTGCTGACCGCCGCGGTGATCGGGCCGCTCGGCTCGCTGACATCGACGACCCTGCGCCCCGCGATGTGCCGCTTGAACGTTCGGGTGGCCTCGGTTTCTATTTCGGCCCAAGCGACTTCGGTGATCGGCGCAAGCTCGCGATACAGGTTGTTCATAGGGGTTGTCCTTTCAAGCTGCCGATCGACAGTGAGCCGTCGTTGGAGGGTGCTGCTCTGGGTGGCGCTGCGACGGCCTCGTCACCGGGAAGTGGCGGCGGGTCGTCGAGGAAGTCGATGGTGGGGCTGAAGAACATGCCGCCGGTGACCGCGGTGGAGAAGTCCAGGATTCGGTCGGTGTTGCCCGGCGGGTCGCCGATGAACATGTTATCCAACATCCGTTCGGTGACCGCGGGGGTCCGCGAGTAGCCGATGTAATACGTGCCGAACTCGTCCTTGCCCACCTCGCCGAACGGCATGTTGTGCCGCATGATCTTCAGCTCGTTGCCGTCGTCGTCCTCGATCACGTTGAGCGCCAGATGCGAGTTCGGCGGCTTTACGTCGTCGTCGAGTTCGATGTCGTCGAGTTTGGTGCGCCCGATGACACGTTCCTGCTCTTCGGTGGACAGCGAGTTCCACGAACCGAGGTCGTGCAGGTACTTCTGCACGTGGACGTAGCAGCCGCCTGCGAAGTCCGGATCCTCGTCGCCGATCTGCGTCGCGCTTCGTGCCACCGCCCCGCCAGGGTTCTCGGTGCCGTCGACGAAGCCCATCAGGTCGCGGTTGTCGAAGAACTTGAAGCCGTGCACCTCGTCGACCACCGTGATGGCACCCGACATCGCCTTGACGAGCCGTCCGGTCAGCTCGAAGCAGACGTCCAGGGATTTCGGCCTTGACGTGAAGCAGGAGGTCTCCCGGGGTGGACGGGGCGCTGTGGCGGGGGCCGTCCAGCGCCACGAACGGATGCAGTTCGGCAGGCCTGGGTCCCGAGAACAACCGGTCGAACGCGTCGGAGCCGATCGACGCGACGACCGACAGGTGTTTGGAGGTGTCACGGAAACCGATGGCGCGCACCAGTCCCGAGATGTCGGGCAGTGCGTCGTGCACTGTTTCTTCGCCACCCTCGTCGATGGTGGCGACCAGGAATATGGCGGCCGGGGTCAACGGCGCGAGCACCGGCTGCGGCATCGGATCGGGCACATTGGGACCCTAGCGTCACAGTCTCCGAAATCGCCGTTCAGGATGGAAACATGGCAGCCAGCCCCCAGCGTCTCTGCGAGTTCATCGATTCCTCGCCCTCCCCGTTCCACGTCTGCGTCACCGTCGCGCAGGATTTGACGGCGGCGGGTTTCACCGAGCTCACCGAAGGACATGCGTGGCCGGCACGGGGGGCGGCTACTTCATCGTCCGGGCCGGATCGCTGGTCGCCTGGCGGACGGTCGACGACGGAGGCGCGCCGTTCCGCATCGTTGGCGGCCATACCGACAGCCCGAACCTTCGGGTCAAGCAGCATCCCGATCGGTTCGTGACGGGGTGGCAGGTGGTGGCCCTCGAGCCCTACGGCGGCGCGTGGTTGAACTCGTGGCTCGACCGCGACCTCGGGATCAGTGGGCGGCTGTCGGTGCGTTCCGGCGACGGCGAGGGCGTCGACCACGTCCTGGTCCGCATCGACGATCCCGATCCTGCGGGTGCCGCAACTCGCCATCCACCTCGCCGAGGACCGCAAGGCCGTCGAGCTGAACCCGCAACGTCACGTCAACGCCGTGTGGGGCGTCGGCGGCGGCGCAGGCGCCTTCGTCGACTACGTGGCCGAGTACGCCGGCGTGGACCCCGCCGACGTACTTGCCGCCGACCTGATGACCCACGACCTCACAGCTTCGACGCTGATCGGAGCCAACCGCGACATGGTGAGCGCGCCGCGACTGGACAACCAGGGCACTTGCTACGCCGGATTGGAGGCGTTCCTGGCCGCTTCGGAGTCAGGGGGCGACCGTCATCTGCCGGTGCTTGCGCTGTTCGACCACGAGGAGGTCGGCTCGACGTCGGATCACGGCGCGCAGTCCGAGTTGCTGCTGACCGTGCTGGAGCGCATCACGCTGGCCGCGGGTGGCGGCCGCGAGGACTTCCTGCGCCGGTTGCCCGGCTCGATGGTGGCCTCCGGCGACATGGCGCACGCCACCCATCCCAACTACCCCGAGCGCCACGAGCCTGGTCACCTGATCGAGGTGAACGCCGGGCCGGTGCTGAAGGTGCAGCCCAACCTGCGTTACGCCACCGACGGCCGCACCGCGGCGGCCTTCGCGCTGGCATGCGCGCAGGCGGGAGTTCCGTTGCAGCGCTACGAACACCGAGCCGATCTGCCATGCGGGTCGACCATCGGCCCGATGACGGCGGCGCGCACCGGCATCCCGACCGTCGACGTGGGTGCTGCCCAGCTGGCCATGCACTCGGCGCGCGAACTGATGGGCGCCGACGACGTGGCGGCATATTCACTCGCATTGCAGGCGTTCCTGTCGCCGGCGTGAGGTCGTTCGACGACGATGCGCCCGCGAAGCGCGTTGAGGAGTCGGACCATGGAGGTCGTTCGACGACGATGCGCCCGCGAAGCGCGTTGAGGAGTCGGACCATGGAGGTCGTTCGACGACGATGCGCCGCGAAGCGCATGAGGAGTCGGACGATTGAGTTAGCGTCAGCAGCATGTCTCTCGATATTGCGATGGTGACCTTCGATTGCACCGACCCGGATGCGCTTGCGGCGTGGTGGAACGACGCCGTGGGCGGCGAGCTGAACGCTGTGGCACCAGGCGAGTTCGTCATGGTCGCCCACCCAAAGGGACCGACGCTGGGCTTCCAGAAGGTGCCCGATCCGACACCGGGCAAGAACAAGGTGCATCTGGACTTCCACGCCACCGACAAGGAGGCCGAGGTCGCCCGGCTGGTCGCGGCGGGGGCAACGGAACTGGGCAGGAACAGCTTCGGCCCTGAGTTCGACTGGGTGGTCCTGGCCGACCCCGCCGGCAATGCGTTCTGTGTAGCGGGCGGCTGACCAGGCAGGCACAATCGCGCCGTGCTCCTCTCGGTGATCGCGGTGGCGGTCGTGCTCGCCGCGTGGTCGCTTTTCGCACGGCGCCTCGAGCGCTGGCGCGTCACCGCGCCGATGGTGTTCGTCCTGGCGGGTATCGCCGTGGGCTTCAGCACCCAGGACGTGTTGGCCGACGCGCTCAACGCCGAGATCGCGCAGCACGCGGCCGAGATCATCCTGGCGATCCTGCTGTTCGTCGATGCCACCGACGTGCGCGGTGGGTTGCTCGGCCGGGACCCGCGCTCGGCGATGCGCCTGCTGTTCATCGCGATGCCGCTCGGCATCGCGGCGTCCCTCGGGCTGGGGCTGTGGCTGCTGCCCGGACTGTCCTGGGCCGTCGTGCTGATCATTGGCTGCGTGGTGGTGCCCATCGACTTCGCACCCGCGGCATCGGCGCTGCGGGACAAGCGCCTTCCCGAACGGATCCGCAGCCTGCTCAACGTCGAGGCCGGATACAACGACGGCATCATCTCGCCGATCTTCATCTTCGCGCTGGTCCTGGCCGGGGATCAGACGCACGCCGAGACACCGATGCAGGCGCTCGGCGCGGCCGTGCCACAGGCGGTGAAGGCCATTCTGGTGGGTCTGGCCCTGGGGGCCGCGATAGCGCTGGCGAGCAATGTCGCCGAACGGCGCGACCTCATGACCGAGCAATCCAAACGGCTGATCCTGGTCGCCGCCCCGCTGCTGGCCTACACCACGAGCATCGCGGTGCACGGCAACGGCTTCGTCTCGGCGTTCGTGTGCGGCACCGCCTACGTCGGTCTGCGCAGGTCGGAGACGCTACGTCGCGACCTCGAACTGCTCGACGACGTTGGTCTTCTGCTGACGGTGATGATGTGGTTCGTCTTCGGCGCGGCGGCGGTGCTCGCCCTCTCTGCGGGCGTTCCGCTCGGCATCGTGGTGTTCTGCCTGCTGGCGCTGACTCTGGTCCGCATGGTCCCGGTGGTGCTGTCCCTGCTGGGGTCGCGTTTCACCTGGCCGGAACGGCTGCTGCTGGGGTGGATCGGGCCGCGCGGCACGACGTCGATCGTGTTCGGCCTGCTTGCCTTCAACGTGCTCAGCGACGAGGCCGAGACGGACGCGTTGCTGACCATGGTGGTCGTCGTGCTGGGCAGTGTCGTGCTGCACGGCGTCGGCGCGCCCGCCGCCGCGCGGGCGTTCGCGCACTCGCAACCTAGAATGGCTTCGTGACGTCCGGGTTCACCCACTCAGATCCCCCTGTTGACACCGTCGAACAAGCAGCAACCACCCCCGACCAGCCGCAGCCCTTCCGTGAGCTCGGCCTGAAGGACGACGAGTACGAACGGATCCGCGAGATCCTCGGGCGCCGTCCCACCGACGCCGAGCTGGCGATGTACTCGGTGATGTGGAGCGAGCACTGCTCGTACAAGTCGTCGAAGGTGCATCTGCGCTACTTCGGCGAGACCACCACCGAGGCCATGCGGTCGGCGATGCTTGCTGGCATCGGCGAGAACGCCGGTGTGGTCGACATCGGCGACGGCTGGGCGGTGACGTTCAAGGTCGAGTCGCACAACCACCCGTCCTACGTCGAGCCGTACCAGGGCGCGGCGACCGGTGTCGGCGGCATCGTCCGCGACATCATGGCGATGGGGGCCCGGCCCGTCGCGGTGATGGACCAGCTCCGATTCGGTGCGGCGGACGCCGACGACACCCGTCGCGTGCTCGACGGTGTGGTGCGTGGCATCGGTGGTTACGGAAACTCGTTGGGGCTGCCCAACATCGGCGGCGAGACGGTATTCGACCCGTCCTACGCGGGCAACCCGTTGGTGAACGCGCTGTGCGTCGGCGTGCTGCGCAAGGAGGATCTGCACCTGGCGTTCGCCTCTGGCAGGGGCAACAAGATCATCCTGTTCGGCGCGCGCACCGGCCTCGACGGCATCGGCGGCGTCTCGGTGCTGGCCTCGGAGACGTTCGGCGGCGACGAGGGCGGTGGCCCCGGCCGCAAGAAGCTGCCCTCGGTGCAGGTGGGCGACCCGTTCATGGAGAAGGTGCTCATCGAGTGCTGTCTCGAGCTGTACGCCGCCGGGCTGGTGATCGGCATTCAGGACCTTGGTGGTGCCGGATTGTCCTGCGCCACATCGGAACTCGCGTCAGCCGGCGACGGCGGCATGTCGATCGTGTTGGACAAGGTACCGCTGCGGGCGAAGTTCATGACGCCCGCCGAGGTGCTGTCCAGCGAGTCGCAGGAACGCATGTGCGCCGTCGTCTCGCCCGAGAACGTCGACGCCTTCATGGCGGTGTGCCGCAAGTGGGAAGTGCTGGCCACCGTGATCGGCGAGGTCACCGACGGCGACCGCCTCCAGATCACCTGGAACGGCGACACGGTGGTCGACGTCCCGCCCCGCACCGTTGCGCACGAGGGGCCCGTCTACGAGCGGCCCGTGGCACGGCCCGACAGCCAGGACGCGCTGGTCGCCGACACCTCGGCGAAGCTACCCCGGCCCGGCACCGGCGACGAGCTGCGCGCGACACTGCTTGCGCTGGTGGGCAGTCCGCACCTGTGCAGCCGCGGGTTCATCACCGAGCAGTACGACCGCTACGTCCGTGGCAACACCGTCCTCGCCGAGCACGCCGACGGAGGCGTGTTGCGCATCGACGAAGCGACCGGCCGCGGCATCGCGGTGTCCACCGACGCGTCGGGCCGCTACACCCAGCTCGATCCCTATGCCGGCGCGCAGCTGGCGCTCGCCGAGGCCTACCGCAACGTCGCCGTCACCGGCGCGACGCCCGTCGCGGTGACCAACTGCCTCAACTTCGGCTCGCCGGAGGATCCGGGCGTGATGTGGCAGTTCTCCCAGGCCGTCCGCGGTCTCGCCGACGGCTGTGCGGTACTGGGAATTCCGGTCACGGGTGGCAATGTCAGCTTCTACAACCAGACCGGCACGACGGCGATCCTGCCGACCCCCGTGGTCGGCGTGCTCGGGGTCTTGGAGGACGTGAAGCGGCGTCTTCCGACCGCTTTCGGCACCGAACCCGGCGAGACGCTCATCCTCCTCGGCGACACCCGCGACGAGTTCGACGGCTCGATCTGGGCGCAGGTCACCGCCGACCACCTCGGCGGCGTGCCGCCCAAGGTCGACCTGGAACGCGAACGGCTGCTCGCCGACGTGCTGGCCGCGGCGTCCCGTGACGGGCTCGTCTCGGCGGCTCACGACCTGTCCGAGGGCGGGCTGATACAGGCGGTCGTGGAGGCCGCACTGGCAGGCGAAACCGGTTGTCGGATCGTGCTTCCCGAGGATGCCGACCCGTTCGTCGCGCTGTTCTCCGAATCGGCGGGCCGCGTGCTGGTCGCGGTGCCCCGGACCGAGGAGAGCCGGTTCCGCGCCGTGTGCGAGGCCCGTGGCCTGCCTGCCACCAGGATCGGCGTGGTCGACGAGGGGCCACGAGGGGAAGAGGCGTCCATAGAGGTGCAGGACCAGTTCACCATCGGCCTGAACGAACTGCGGAGCACGTCGGAGGGTGTGCTGCCCGGACTGTTCGGGTGAGGGCGCCACCCAACACTAGACATCCCCTTCTGGTCTGGGCCTGGGGCCTCGTCCGCCTCGACTACGTCGGAGTCGGCTTCGGCGCCCTGTTCTTCTGCCTGTCGCTGACCCCGTCGCTGCTCCCGCGGGACTGGCTGTTCGCCGGCCTCGTCGGCGGTATCAATGCGGCCATCGGCTACGCGATCGGCGTCGTCGTCGGAAAGGCGTTCCACCACTTCGCCTTGCGGCACAAACACTGGTGGCCGCCGGCCAAGCGGGTGCAGAACCGGGTGAAGATCGCCATCGGCGCGCTGGCGATCGTCGCCAGCGTGCTGGTGCTGATCCCCGCCGCGGCCTGGCAGCGCCAGGTCTCGGCGTTGATGGGTGTCGAGGGACCGGGAACGCTGGGCTATCTGCGTACGCTCGTGTTCGCGCTGTTGGTCGGCGGCGCGTGCGTCGGCACCGCGCGGGTGGTGCTCGACGCGATCAAGGTCTTGGCGCGGGCGCTCATCCGGCGCTGGCACCTGCACCACGAGGTCGCGCTCTTCATCGGCACCGCGATCGTCGTGGTCATACTCGTCACCCTGATCAACGGCGTGCTGTACCGCGGCTTCCTGGCGGGCGCCAGCCGGGTGTTCCAGCCGCAGAACTCGACCACCCGGGACGGTATTCACCAGCCGACCCAGCCCGAACGGTCCGGCAGCCCAATGTCGTTCGCGAAATGGGACACGCTGGGCTACGAGGGACGGAACTTCGTGGCCACCGGGCCGGACGTGGATGCGCTGGTCCGGGTGAACGGTCACCCCGCCAAGGAGCCCATCCGGGTGTACGCCGGACTGCAGACCGCCGACACCGACGCCGCGCGGATGGACGTCCTGGTCCGGGAACTCGAACGCACGGGCGCCTTCGACCGCAAGCTGCTCGTCATCATCCCGACGACCGGAACGGGATGGGTCAATCCGGTGGCCGCCCGCGCCATCGAGACCATGTACAACGGTGACACCGCGCTCGTCGGCGTGCAGTACTCGTATCTGCCGAGCTGGATCTCGTTTCTCGGGGACCGGCAGAAGTCGATCGAGACCGGCAGGCTGCTGATCGACACGATCCACGACCGCTGGCTGCGCGTGCCCCCGGACAGGCGACCCAAACTGGTGCTCTACGGCGAGAGCCTCGGATCGTATGGGGGACAGGGCGCGTTCGGTTGGCTGCCGGACATCGCAAGGATGGACTTCTCGGCGGTGCTGTGGGTGGGGCCACCGCACGAGAGCTCGCTTTGGAGCGGGCTGGTGCAACGGCGCGACCCTGGCACCCGGGAGGTGGAGCCGCGCTACGACAACGGCCGCACGGTGCGGTTCAGCCAGGCCACCGACGCCGCCGACATCGCCATGATGGGCGACCCGCCGTGGGAGGGCACGCGCGTGCTGTTCCTGCAGCACGCGTCCGACCCCATCGTCTGGTGGTCGCCGTATCTGCTGTTCTCCCGGCCAGATTGGCTCGTCGAGGCGCCTGGCGCGGACCGCACGGCATCGATGCGCTGGTACCCCATCATCACGCTCTGGCAGGTGAGTGCTGACATGACGAACTCCTTGGGAGTCCCCGGCGGCCATGGGCACAACTACGGCAACTCGGTGCTCGATGGCTGGGCGGCCGTGGCGCCACCCGATGGCTGGACGGACCAGGACACCGAGCGCGTCCGGGTGGCGCTGGAGACCGTCGAGGCCAACCATGGTCCCGAGTACTGATGGACCACAAGGAAAGTCGCCCGGTAACGACGCTGGCGCTGGCCGCTGCGCTGGTGGCATGGAGCGGTTTCGCAGCCCCTCGGCTGGCACCCCGTTGGCAGGCGCCGGTGCAGGCCGTCCTTTCGGCCGGTCTGGTCCGGCTGATGCGGGCGCCGCTCGGGCTGCGACCGCCCGCGCTCGTGCGCGGGCTGCGGCTCGGCCTCATCGCCGCCGGCGTGGTGACGTCCGGCGTCGCCGCGACGACCGCCGTCCCGCGAGTGCGCGGCGCGATGGCCGGACGCGACCTGCCCGGCCCCGGCTTCTGGCTGCTGGTGCGCATCCCGCTCGGCACCGTGTGGAGCGAGGAGGCGGCATTCCGTGCGGCGCTTGGTTCCGCGGCGGGCAGCGCCTTCGGGTCGCGGTGGGGCAGGCTGGTGCAGTCCGCCGCCTTCGGGGTGTCGCACGTCGCCGCTGCCCGCAGGACCCGGGAGCCCGTACTGGGCACCGTACTGGTGACGGGCGCGGCCGGGTGGGCGTTCGCCCTGCTGTACGAACGATCAGGCAGCCTGGTCGCATCGATGCTGGCGCACTTGGCGATCAACGAGGCCGGTGCGCTGGCCGCGCTCGCCGTGCAGCGCTCCGGCCGCGCCGGCTAGAGGTCGCCCGTTCAGACGTTGCGCGCGTCCATCTCGAGCAGATGCGGGTCGGTATCGGTGTCGTCGATGCCGAAGCTGATGATCCGTCGCGGGGTGATCCGGATGATCGCCGTGTCGAGTTCGTCGCCCGCCGGCGCCGTCGCCGGAGGGGCGTCCGCGTGCTCGGCGGTGCCGCGGATCTCGAGGCAGCGCACCCGCCACGGGTCGGTCGACACGATGTCGTCGACGACGAAGGCCACCGTGGGATTGCTCGCGACGTTGCGGTACTTCTGGCTCTTCGACATCTGATAGCCGACGATGTCGATCGTGCCGAGGTCGTCGTTGTAGGTGAACCCGACCGGGCTGTTCTGCAACGTCCCGTTGGATTGGATGGTCGCGAGCCGGCCGAGGACCGTGCCGCGCATGAAATCGATCTCGTGCGGTTTGAAGGTCATGACCTCCACGGTAGGACCCGAACGGCGGTTGACGTCAAGGGTCACGGGTTGATGGTCGGCTCACCGACCTGGCGGCCCCACACGTACTCGATCAGCATTGGCTGGCCGAGTTCGAAGTGGTTGTACGGCGCCAGGCTGTAGCCGGTGTCCATCACCAGATAGGGGAACGGCCACAGGTCGTAGGTGACCTTCTGCCAGCAGCCCGGCCTGCCCTCGGGTCCGCCGTGTGCGTTGATCCGCGGCAGGTTGTCGGGGTAGATGAACGGGTTGCCCGCACCGAGGACCGTGCCGTACGCCGCCAGCGAATAACCGTTGTCGCCGCCGAGCGCCATCTGCACCCGCGGCTCGACGTCGTGATAGTTGCGGATGGTGCAGAAGATCATGGCGCGATAGTCGTCGAGGAGCTTGGTCGTCGGCACGAGGTCCGCTGCGCTGCGGATCAGGTAGGGCGTTGCCCGTTCGAGTGGCTCCGCGGCGGTGTTCGCGAACCCGATCGCGGCCATCAGGGCCGCGTCGACATCACCGGTCTGCGCGTTGAGCGTGCGTGCCGTCGTGACCGCGGAATCGAGACCGTCGAACAGGTCGGACGACGCGCCTGGTGTAGACGTCGGCGAGGTCGGCCACACCCGCGGTGTCCTCGCGTAGTCGCGGCATCCGGGGGTTGAGGTCGTCGAGGATGACGTTGGCATGCTCGAGCGACTCGCCGAAGCGGTCGCCGAGGCCGGTCAGCGCCTGCGCTGCCGAGGTCAGCGTCTGGTTCAGCTTGATCGGGTCGACCTTCTCCGCGATCGACGTGACCGTCTCGAACAGCGTGTTGAACTCGGTGGTCACTGATTCCGCCGGTATCACGTCACCGCTCGAAACATGTTGCGGAGAAGGGTTTTTCGGTGAACTAAAGGCTACGTACTTGTTGCCGAACACCGTGCTGGCCCGGACGTCGGCCACGCACGTTGATGGGGATCAGCGGCAGGTAGCGGTCGTGGACCTCGAGGGACAGCGCGGCCTGTTCGGTGCCGTCCCGCTCGACGGTGGAGATGCCGGCCACCCTGCCGATCTCCACACCGTTGAACGTCACCTTGGAACCCGGGTCCACCACCAGCCCGGCACGCGGGGAGACCACGGTCAGCTGCGTGCGCGACGCGAAAGTGCCGCGGTACTGCAGCGCGATCAGGACGCCGAAGGCGGCGACGATGACCAGGAGCACCGCCCCGACCACCCTGTACGGCGGGTGATGCCGGTCGACGGACACTTTGCGACACTAAGGTATGGCGTCTCGCCGTACTGCGGATCCGACGAAGACCCGCGAGGCCGTATCTGGCGCTGGCCGACTGGCTGCGCGACGGCGGCGCCGCCGCCCCGGACCGTACCGACCTTGCCGAGGCCGTTCGCCTGACCGCGCGCACGCTCGCCGCACAGGCGCCCGGTGCGAGCGTCGAGGTGCGGGTGCCGCCCTTCATTGCGGTGCAATGCATCTCGGGACCGCGGCACACCCGGGGCAATCCGCCCAACGTGGTGGAGACCGATCCGCGCACCTGGCTGCTGCTTGCCACCGGCCTGGAGACGATGGCCGACGCGGCGGCCCGCGGAGCGCTGGAGTCCTCCGGATCGCGCGCCGGCGAGATCGCGGACTGGCTGCCGCTGGTCCGGCTGCCCGATTGACCGGCACACCGTCATGCGGCGTCGAATCATTGCTTCCAACGGTTTCGTCGGCGGCCGACGGTGGTGAACGCTCGGCGGACCGACGGTTTGGGCGCATGCGCCTGGGAGTGGCCTGGATCACCGTGGCGGAGCCGTTGAACGGCATCCGCCCGACTGCGGGCAGGCAGAACGGCACGGAGCGAACCACGGAGTCGGTTCGGCGCCGGGGCCGTCGCCGGTGCACGAGATCCCCATCCCTCGGGAAATGCGCTGGGCGCCGTCGTTGTTGAAAGCTCTGCGACACTCGCTGCGATTCCACCTTCGGCGGGTGTTCACCGTAGAGTGAGCACGTCACCCACAGCCCCCAGGGAGCAGCCTGATCGTGACCGCCGAGCAGATCGCACAGCCGGAGAACGACCCCCGAGAAGAGTGCGGCGTCTTCGGCGTCTGGGCACCTGGCGAGCAAGTGGCGAAGCTCACTTACTTCGGTCTTTATGCGCTACAACACCGTGGCCAGGAGGCGGCGGGCATCGCCGTCGCCGACGGCTCACAGGTGCTGGTGTTCAAGGACCTCGGACTCGTCAGTCAGGTGTTCGACGAGACAGACGCTGGCGGCGATGGAGGGCCACGTCGCCATCGGGCACTGCCGCTACTCCACCACGGGCTCCACCACCTGGGAGAACGCCCAGCCGGTGTTCCGGAACACCGCGGCGGGTACCGGCGTCGCCCTCGGTCACAACGGCAACCTCGTCAACACCACCGAACTCGCGGCACGTGCGCGCGACGCGGGCCTGATCAACACGCGCGGCGCCCCGTCGGCCACCACCGACTCCGACCTCCTCGGCGCGCTGCTGGCCCACGGTGCGGCGGACGCCACGCTGGAGCAGGCCGCCCTCGAACTGCTGCCCACCGTCCGTGGCGCGTTCTGCCTGACGTTCATGGACGAGAACACCCTCTACGCGGCACGCGACCCCTACGGCGTGCGCCCGTTGTCGCTCGGTCGCCTCGACCGCGGCTGGGTCGTCGCGTCGGAGACCGCCGCACTCGACATCGTCGGCGCGTCGTTCGTCCGCGACATCGAACCCGGTGAGCTGCTGGCCATCGACGCCGACGGCGTGCGATCCACCCGCTTCGCCAACCCGACGCCCAAGGGCTGCGTGTTCGAGTACGTCTACCTGGCCCGGCCCGACAGCGTCATCGCCGGGCGTTCGGTGCACGCCACCCGCGTCGACATCGGCCGCAGGCTGGCCAGCGAGATGCCCGTCGACGCCGACCTGGTGATCGGCGTCCCCGAGTCGGGCACCCCGGCCGCAGTCGGCTACGCCCAGGGCTCGGGAATCCCGTACGGGCAGGGTCTGATGAAGAACGCCTACGTGGGCCGCACCTTCATCCAGCCGTCGCAGACCATCCGCCAGCTCGGCATCAGGCTCAAGCTCAACCCGCTCAAGGAAGTCATCCGCGGCAAGCGGCTGATCGTCGTCGACGACTCGATCGTGCGGGGCAACACCCAGCGGGCGCTGATCCGGATGCTGCGCGAGGCAGGCGCCGTCGAGGTGCACGTGCGGATCGCCTCGCCACCGGTGAAGTGGCCGTGCTTCTACGGCATCGACTTCGCCACCCCGGCCGAACTCATCGCCAACTCCTCGAGCTTCGAGGCCGACGAGGACGAGATGGTCGAGGGCGTGCGGCGGGCGATCGGTGCCGACTCGCTCGGCTACATCAGCCGCCAGGGCATGATCGCCGCCACCGAACAGCCCGCGTCGCGATTGTGCACGGCATGCTTCGACGGCAACTATCCGATCGAACTGCCCGGTGAGAGCGCGCTCGGCAAGAACGTGATCGAGCACATGCTGGAGACTGCGGCGCGCACCGGCATTCCGATCACGCCAGTCTCGGCTGACAACGACAACGCGTCGGCGCTACGTCGTCCCTGAAGGTCGTCCCTGAAACTTACTGCGGCTCAGCCGAACTGAACCGAAGCAACTGGCGTCGACCACCACTTGAAGCGGTCCCGTCGTGCTGCAGCGCCTGCGTCACCGCTTCGCGGTAACCCGTCAGACCGCCAGGCGGCTGCGGTATGACGGCGTCGATGTCGTGTTCGCGTCGGACGGCATCGCAGTGCAGCGACTCGACCAGCGGCCGCGCCAGCCCCGACGGGATCGGCGTCACCAGGCCCACCCACCAGCTCGCGATGCTCGGTGTCAGCAGCGGCAGCACCACGATGATCCGCTTGCGCAGCCCCGCCACGTCGGCGTAGCCCTGCATCGCGTCGCCGTACTCCAGCACGTCCGGCCCGCCGACGTCCCACGTGCGTGATTCGCGGCACCGTCGCGTCGGCGCCTCGGCCAGGTAGTGCAGGACGTCGTCGATCGCGATCGGCTGAATCTTGTTGTGCACCCACTTCGGGGTGGTCATCACCGGCAACCGGTCGGTGAGGTGGCGGATCATCTCGAACGACGCCGAGCCCGACCCGACGACGATGCCTGCCTGCAGGACGACGGCCTCGATGCCGGACTCGATGAGGATGTCGCCAACGGCGGTGCGCGATCGCAGGTGCGGGGACAGCTCACCGTCCGGGTGCAGTCCGGACAGGTAGACGACGCGCCGCACCCCGGCCTGCTTCGCGGCCGTCGACGACGTTGCGCGCCGACTGCGCCTCCGCGCTGACGAAGTCGGATGACGTGCCCATCGAATGGACCAGGTAATACACCACGTCGACGCCGTCGAATGCCTCCGTGAGGGAGTCGACGTCACCGAGGTCGCCCCGTGCCACCTCGGCCCGGTCTCGCCACGGTGCGTCACGCAGCTTGGCGGGATCTCGCGCCAGTGCGCGCACGGTATGACCACGGTCCAGCAGCACGGGGACCAACAGCCCGCCGATGTAGCCGGTTGCGCCCGTCACCAGGCAGCGACTCGTACTTCCGTCCGACACCGATACTCCGTTCGTCCAACTCACTAGCAAGGTATTCGTAGCGGGTGCCGCACCGGATGACCGCTGGCGGCCTCGTTCAAACGGGCGGCCGGGATTCGGTTCAGTCCAAGAGGTTGCTGACACCGCCGCGGTCGGTCCGATTCCGACCGTGATCACCACCGCCACGGCGGGTACCGACCGTCGAACTGCGCCCATCACCGGTCTGGTGAGACTCACAGCAGGTTCACGGGCAGCGGCTGGTCGGGCCATCACGCGTGGTGGCGCGTGCATCTGCGGAGCGCGGACCGGTAATCTTGGGCGCGATGAGCGAGGGTCAGCGGGCGAATCAGCGATGACGGGCAATGGCGGAACAGCCGAACCACGCGGCGCCTCCTACGCATCGGCCGGGGTGGACATCGAAGCGGGTGACCGAGCCGTCGAACTGTTCAAACCACTGGCCAAGAAGGCCACCCGGCCCGAGGTACGCGGTGGTCTCGGCGGCTTCGCCGGGCTGTTCGCATTGCGGGGCGACTACCGCGAACCCCTGCTGGCGTCGTCGACCGACGGGGTCGGCACCAAGCTGGCCGTCGCGCAGGCCATGGACAAGCACGACACCGTCGGGCTCGACCTGGTCGCCATGGTCGTCGACGACCTGGTGGTGTGCGGGGCCGAGCCGTTGTTCCTGCAGGACTACATCGCGGTGGGGCAGACCGTCCCGGAGCGGGTCGCCGAGATCGTGTCGGGCATCGCGAACGGCTGCGTCCTCGCGGGCTGCGCGCTGCTGGGTGGTGAGACGGCCGAGCACCCCGGTCTGATGGCGCCCGACCACTACGACATCTCGGCCACCGGCGTCGGCGTGGTCGAGGCCGACGACGTGCTCGGGCCGGAGCGGGTCAAGCCCGGCGACGTGCTCATCGCCATGGCGTCCACCGGGCTGCACTCCAACGGGTACTCCCTGGCGCGCAAGGTGCTGCTGGAGATCGACCGGATGGATCTGGGCGGCCACGTCGAGGAGTTCGGGCGCACGCTGGGCGAGGAACTACTCGAGCCAACCCGCATCTACGCCAAGGACTGCCTCGCGCTCGCCGCCGAGACTCAGGTCCGTACGTTCTGCCACGTCACCGGCGGCGGGTTGGCCGGCAACCTGGAGCGCGTGATCCCCAACGGGCTGGCCGCCGAAATGGACCGTGGCACTTGGACTCCGGCGCCGGTGTTCGGGATGATCGCCCAGCGCGGGCGGATCGACCGCGCCGAGATGGACAAGACGTTCAACATGGGCATCGGCATGGTCGCGATCGTCGCGCCCGAGGACACCGACCGCGCGCTGGCGATCCTGACCGCCCGTCACCTGGACTGCTGGATCCTCGGCACCGTCAAGAAGGGCGCCAAGGGCGACCCCCGCGCGCACCTGGTTGGCCAGCACCCGCGGTTCTGATCAAGAGGCCAGCGCGACACCAAGAGGACGACTAGCGCCGCCAGTCGTCCTCTTCGATGAAGTCATCGGACCTGTCACTGCTGCCGATGGGGTCATCGGGAGCGTGCGACAGCTCCTGCTGCAACCGCGTGAAATCGGTCTGCGGTGAGCTGTACTTGAGCTCACGAGCGACCTTCGTCTGCTTCGCCTTTGCCCGGCCGCGGCCCATAGGGGGACCCCCTCGCGCAATAACGGAGCGGCCCGATTATCAGGCGGCTCCGATCTGAGTGTGTTTATCGTCCTGTCACCACTTTACCGTGCTCTCCGGCTCCGTGCGCTCAGGCCCGGCCCAGCGACGACCGCCGGACCATCGAGTTCAACGCGGTTGGCCCCGCAGTCGTTCCACGGCGAGCCGGCCTGCGCCCACGTGATCGGTCGCGGGCAGCGAATCGGAGTCGATCGCGGCAGCCACTTGCGGAATCGCCACCGGTGGTCAGTTCGATGTCGGCCGGCACTCCGCGCTTGAGCAACGCGAGCGCGATCGGGCCGAGGTCGACGTGGTCGACGACGGTGCCGAGGCGGCCGACCGCACGGCCCGCCGGCGAGCACGGGGTCACCGGTGGCCGGGCGGTCGGCCCCGCCGTCCAGGTGCAGCAGGACCAGCATGCGGGGCGGTTTACCCAGGTTGTGGACCCGGGCCACGGTCTCCTGGCCGCGGTAGCAGCCCTTGTCGAGGTGCACGGCGCCCTCGCCGGGACCGCCGATCCATCCGACCTCGTGGGGGATGGTGCGCTCGTCGGTGTCGACGCCCAAGCGCGGTCGCAGCGCCGCCACCCGGTGCGCCTCGTACGCCCAGACACCCGCAGGCCGGACGCCTGCGGTGACCAGCTTGGCGTGCCAGTCGGCGGCCATGTCGCGAGGTACCAGCAGGTCAACCTCGTCGCTGCCCATGGTGCGGATGAATCCGCCGGCCGCCAAGGGCACCGCGGTGGCCGGTGCAGGCAGCGCGTCGATCGCCCAGCGCGGCGAGAACCGCCTGGTCACGGATGCCGGGACCGAGCAGTGAGAGCACCGCCAGATCGGCGGGCTCGACGACGACATCGGCCCAGAAGACCATCTTGCGCAGGTAGGTCAGCAACGGCTCGACGCGCCACGGCTCGGTGTCGATGACGGTGACGCCGTCGAGCTCGGTCTGGATCCAGTGATCTTCGACACGCCCCTGCCCGTCGAGGCTGAGATTCTCGACCACCGCACCGTCGGGAAGTTCGCTGACGTGCTGGCTGGAGATGGTGTGCAGCCACGTGCGCCGGTCGTTGCCGGTCAGTTGCAGCGCTGGGCGATGCGAGCGGTCGATGATGACGGCGGAGTGCGCCGCGGCGCGCTGCTCGCCGAGCGGATCACCGTAGTGCCACACGGCACCTGCGTCAGGACCGCCATCGGGGGCGGGAACAGCGGACATGCCTCAACTCTACGGAGTCCGGGGACGCCGCTACGCTCGGTGCTCGTGGTCAGTGGATCGGTCGTCGTCGTCACCCTGGACGGGGCGGTGGTCGACGCACGGGCGCCGTCGGTGCACGCCGACGATCCCATGTTGCTGCGTGGCGACGGCGTGTTCGAGACGCTGTTGATCCGCGGCGGCCGACCGTGTCTGCTGGGCAGCACATCTGGCCCGGCTCGTCACGTCCGCGGCGATCACCGGTCTGGCCGCGCCCGAGCCTGCGCGCTGGCGGCATGCCGTCGCCGTCGCGGTGGCGCGTTGGACCGACGACGGGGACGCGGTGCTGCGTCTGGTGCTCGGCCGCGGCCGGGGGACGACGCCGACCGCATTCGTCACAGTCTCGGCCGTACCCGCCTCCGCGATCGCGGCGCGTCGCCACGGGGTGGCGGCAGTGACGCTCGACCGCGGCGCGGCCGGCTGCCGGCGCGGCCGCGCACCCTGGTCGTTGGCCGCCGCGAAGTCGCTGTCCTACGCGCCGAACACGGCGGCGCTCCGGCACGCCGAACGTCTCGGCGCCGGGACGTGGTGTTCGTCGACGCCGACGGCTCCGTGCTGGAGGGGCCGCGGTCGACGGTCCTGATCGTCGACGACGACGGCGCGCTGCTGACCCCGCCAACGGCTCTGCCGATTCTGCGCGGCACCACGATGCGGGCCTTGTTCGAGGAGGCCCGCGAACTACGGCTTGGCGTGCAGGGAAGAGCCGATCGGCATGGCTGATCTTCATGCTGCACAGGGGGTTTGGTTGCTGTCCAGCGTCACGCTTGGCCGCCAGGGTGCACACCCTGGACGGCACGCCGTTGCGGCCGGCACCTCGGGCGGCGGACGTGGGTCCGCTCGTCGACGCCGCGATCCTCCGCGCCGATTGAGCGGTCGGCGAAAATTGGTTGTCGCCCTCCGACTTCGGGAGTACGGTCGCTCGTACACAGGAAGGGAGGTGGTCCGACAAATTGAATGACTTATGGACATGTGAGGTGGCTGCCAGCTAGCAGCGCCGGGTGTATTCGTTGCTCTACGCGCAAGTGAATCACCTGCGCGCGCTGGCGAATTCCCCGCAGCCACCCGGCCCCCGAGCCCCTCGGTCCGTCCAGACCAGGAAACCAAGGCTCGGGGGCCGCTCCATGTCTGGGGGTGGTTTCTGCGGTCGGTGCCGGTGCTGTCCTAACCCGCGGGTGCCGGTGCCTTGGCGGCGCAGGCCTGCTGTGCCTTCGCCCACGTCTGCTCATCAACGCCGGGGGGTGCGCCAGGCCCTGCCGGCGGGGTCGGGACGCCGTGCTCGGCGAGGCACACCGCATAGCCGCCGTGTTCGAGTGACGGGTGAAGTCGGTGGTGGGTGCGGGCCGCGGACCGTTGGATGACGAGCAGGACGCCGAGAGGAGGGCCGCCGCGGCGACGAGCGCCGCGACCGGTGGGGTGAGGCGCACTAGCCGACGTACCGCGACAGCCGCGCGGACAGATGCGGCACCAGGCCGCCGTCGGCGTCGACTCGCTCCTCGACGTACGCGAGGTCGCCGCCCTCCACGATGCCGTAGAGCCGCTTGGCTCCGCCGACAAGGACGCCGGACTTGCTGCGCGCCAGTGCGTCGGTCACCAGCTCCCAGGACGACTGCGTCAGGGGGCTGCCGTAGAACAGTTCGACGTAACCGGCGGAGTGGGCGAGAAGCAGTTCGATGGCCTGTGACTCGCCGGGGTCGGTCGGGTCGTCGACGAAGCGCCAGAAGCCCGTCTCACGCAGATCGGGCGCTTCGTAGGCACCCGTCTCGGACAGCCGCCAGGAGCGGGCCTCCCAGTTGAGGTAGTCGCCGCCGTCGTGGGACACGATGATCTGCTGCCCGAACCGGTAGTCGCCGCCGGTGCCGCGGCCCTCGCCCTCACCACGCCAGACACCGACCAGCGGCAGCAGCGCCAGCAGCGCATCGTTCAGGCTGACGCCCGCCCGGAGGTTGGCGGTGTCGGCGGGCAGCGGAAGGTCGTCGAAGGCGGGAAGGTTGCGCGCCGCCGTCATCTTCGCTCGCTCCGCGGCCGCCGCGACTGCGGCGTCCCCGGAGAGCTGCGGGAACGAGCCCGCTGGAGTGTCCTCGGCGCTCACTAGTCGTCAGTGACCAGCCGGTACAGCGCGTACAGCGCGAACCAGGTGATGACGACGACGGCGGCAACGAGCATGATCTCGAAGAAGAGCACCACGAAGTCGAGTCTAGTTCCGGCGGCCAGGAGCGAAGCGACCGGGGGTTCGACTGGGCCAGCGGTGAACCCGACTCTCCCCTGGGCACCGACGTCGCTTCGGTCAGGCTGAGCCGGACTGCCCAGCTCCTCCTCGGCTCGTCCCTCACCGCATCGTCGCTAGGCGACCTTGACGTCGACCTCGTGGATGCCTGCGCCGGACGGCGCCACGCTGGCGTCGCCGTTGCCCGCGGGCGACAGGGCGCGCAGCGTCCAGGTGCCCGGCGCGGCGAAGAACCGGAAGTCACCGGTCGCCGATGCGACGACCTCGGCGGTGAACTCGTCGCTGGAGTCGAGCAGGCGCACGAATGCGCCTCCGACGGACTGCCCGGAGCCATCGACGACGCGGCCGGTGATCACCGTCTCCTTCTCGAGGTCAACGCTGGCGGGCAACGTCAGTCCTTGTTTCGGTGCAGAGCACATATCAACTTCCCAACTCGATCGGGGCCCCCACCAGGGAGCCGTATTCTGTCCAACTGCCGTCGTAGTTCTTGACGTTCTCGTGGCCGAGGAGTTCCTGAAGCACGAACCAGGTGTGCGACGAACGCTCACCGATCCGGCAGTAGGCGATGGTCTCCTTCTGGCCGTCCAGGCCCGCCTCGGCGTACAGCTTGGCAAGGTCCTCGTCGGACTTGAAGGTGCCGTCCTCGTTGGCGGCCTTGCTCCACGGCACGTTGATGGCGGTGGGGATGTGGCCGGGTCGCTGGCTGCTGCTCCTGCGGCAGGTGCGCGGGCGCGAGGATCTTGCCCGAGAACTCGTCGGGGGAGCGCACGTCGACGAGGTTCTTGGCGCCGATGGCGGCGATGACCTCGTCGCGGAACGCGCGGATGCTGTTGTCCGGGGACCTTGGCCGTGTAGGACGTCGACGCGCCGATCGGGCAGATCCTTGACAGCTGCCGCTCTCGAGCTCCCACTTCTTGCGGCCGCCGTCGAGCAGCTTGACGTTCTGGTGGCCGTAGAGCTTGAAGTACCAGTACGCGTACGCGGCGAACCAGTTGTTGTTGCCGCCGTACAGGATCACGGTGTCGTCGTTGCCGATGCCCTTGTCCGACAGCAGCTTCGAGAACTGCTGGGCGTCGACGAAGTCGCGCTTCACCTGGTCCTGCAGCTCGGTCTTCCAGTCCAGCCTGACGGCGCCTGCGATGTGACCGCCTTCGTAGGCGGAGGTGTCCTCGTCGACCTCGACGAAGACGGTGTTCGGCGCGTCGAGATTGCTCTCGGCCCAGTCGGTGGTGACCAGGACGTCGGAGCGTGCCATGGATGAAATCCTTTCGATTGCTTCGGTTTCGGCTGTTAGGCCGGGCTGGGGGTACGGACGGAAACGGGTGACGAGCGGGTAGAGCTGGCAGCCGAGGCAGATGCCGAAGGCCGCATTGAGGAAGGCGGCGACCAACGCGAACGCGGTGGCGACCAGCCCGAGCGCGGGCAGGCCCGAAGGCGAAGCCGGCAGCGCCGACCACCGCGAACAGCAGCCCGACGAACTGGGCGAACTTCAGCGGCGGCACGGGCTCCCGATCGGTCACGGGACCGAGCCGGGGAGCCACGAACGTGGCGAATAGCCGCCCGTAGGGATGTTGACGCGGGCCGCCGACCGCGCCGACGGCGAACACCACGGCCTGCAGGCCGAGGACGACGGCCGCCGACGACGCTGCTGAACGCCGAGGCGATCAGCGTGGCCACGAGGACAACGGTGGTCACCCACGCCGTGAAGCGGGGGCCTCGGACGTCGACCTGTTGCGGTCCGGTGCGCTTGGTGTTCGTGTTCGGCACGAGAAGTCTCCTGTCGTCGTCAACGGCTGGTTGCGGGGCAGACCACTAGGGCTGCTCCGAGCGCGGCGCAAGATGAGGCGCGGCTACTCAGCAGCTACGACAACAACAGCAACAACCCGCGAGGCGGCACAGATCGACTGCGCGGCGCTTGGTGAGCACGAGCTCGAGGCGGGTTGACACGCTCGACAGCCTACCCAATGACACGGCCGTCAAGCCAATAGCGGTTCGAGCGCAGAGCGCAGGTCAGCGGCCTTGGGCACGCCCGCGGCGCGGTACCGCTGTCGGCCGTCCGCGTCGAAGATGAAGGTGGTCGGCAGCGACAGCACCGAAAGCCGCCGCGCTGCGTCCGGATTGGCGTCCATGTCGATCTCGACGTGGGCCACTTCCGGCAGGTCGGCGCACACCTGGTCGACCACCCGCCGCACCCCGGCGCACGGACCGCACCAGACCGCGCTGAAGTGCACGCACCGTCGGCCCGGTGGCCGACAACCCCAGGTCGGAGGTGTCGACGTCGGCGGCGTCGTTCGGCGCTTGCGCGCATCAGCCCGGCGCGCAGCGTGAGCAGCCGGCCGATCACGTAGGCCACGCCGAGCGCCACGATCAGCACCGCGACCGCGAGGATCAGCGAAGAGCTCATGACTGTCTGAACCCGTCGAGCGCGACGGTTACTCCCGTCGTGATGCCCTCGATGATGACGTCGGAGCCCCTGGCGCCCTCGCTGGTCGGCGTGATGCCGAACGGCAGCTTCATTCCCGGCATGCTGGCCGCTGAACGCCTTCAGCACCGCCGCCCGCTCGCCTTCGGGCACCTCCCGATCGGCCGTCCCCGCACCGGTCGAGCACGCCGGTGGCGGTGAACACCAGCGTCGTCTCGTCGTGCCCGGCGACGGACAGGTCGACCGACACGCTGACCTTCTCGTCGAAGCCCGCCGCCGTCGGGGTGCCGGTGAACACCAGGCCCTTGTTGCTCGGAGATGCCCGACTCGGTGGTGCCGCCGGTGGCGTCGTTGGTCTCCTTCGCGGCGGCGCCTCGACCAGCAGGTCCTTGATGCCCATGAAGCGCCCGAGGTGCGTCGAGTCGACGATGATCCGGCTCTCCAGCTTGCCGACCGGCAGTTTGGCGTCGGGCCCGATCAGCCACGACGTGTCGGTCAGATCGACGGAGTGCAGCGTCGCCTCGAGCGACGCCTTGCCCGACGACGGGGTGGTCGACGCCGCCGGCGCGGATCTCCACCTCCCGGTAGTGGTGGCCGCGTGGCCTGCGTGACGAACGGGAACCCGAGGATGCCCACCCAGGGGTCGAAAGCCAGGTCCGTTGGCCGCGCGCACGGTGCGCGCCCAGCGGTATTCGGCATAGATCGCCGCACCGAAATCGGCGCCGACGGCGACCACGATCAGCGACGTCACCGCCGCTAGCAAGACCGATCAGCAGCTTGCGCACCCGCACATTCTGGCCCACCGGAACGCCGGTCTCGCACGCTCAGCGCGGCTAATTAGCAGGTGGCACGCTATCGTTAGGCCATCGTCGGTCGGTAACGACCGCGTGTCAGCCATGAATCTGGGAGATGACGACGCGACACCGACGTCAGGTGATCTTCCCGGGCGTGCTGGAGGACCCGTTGGACCTGTTACTACTGACCGTCGACCCGCACCCCGAGTCGGTGCTGCCGTCGCTGGCGCTACTGGCGCACAACGTGCGGTCGGCGCCGACCGAGGTGTCCTCGCTGCTCGAGGCGGGCACCGCCGACGTGGCGATCGTCGACGCTCGCACCGATCTGGCCGCTGCGCGCGGGCTGTGCCGGCTGCTCGGCACGCACGGGCACGTCGGTACCCGTCGTCGCCGTCGTGAACGAGGGCGGACTCGTCGCGGTCAACGTCGAGTGGGGGCTCGACGAAATCCTGCTGCCGAGCACCGGGCCCGCCGAGATCGACGCCCGGCTGCGGCTGCTGGTGGGGCGCCGCGGCGGGGTCGCCGACCAGGAGAGCCTCGGCAAGGTCAACCTCGGCGAGCTCGTCATCGACGAGGGCACCTACACCGCGCGGCTGCGCGGCCGTCCGCTCGACCTCACCTACAAGGAATTCGAGCTGCTCAAGTACCTGGCGCAGCACGCGGGCCGGGTGTTCACCCGCGCCCAGCTGCTGCAGGAGGTGTGGGGCTACGACTTCTTCGGCGGCACCCGCACCGTCGACGTCCACGTGCGGCGGCTGCGCGCCAAGCTCGGCCCGGAGTACGAGTCGCTGATCGGCACGGTGCGCAACGTCGGCTACAAGGCGGTCCGGCCCGCGCGTGGCAGGCCCCCGCTGCCTGGTTCGGAACTTCCCGACGACCTCGACGACTCCGACGGTTACGACTCGGCGCCCGACGCCATACCCGAGTCGTTCAGCGACCCGTTGCGCAGTCAGTGACGCCTGCAGACGGGGGAGCGAAGTGATTCCGGCGTGACGATCGGCAGGGTCACGGCGCTCTCGAACGTCGATCAACACCGGATCCGGGACCTGATCGAGGCGGCCACCGCCCGCGACGGTGTTGCGCCCGTAGGTGATCAGGTGCTGCGGGAGTTACCCAACGACCGGACCCGGCACCTGGTTGCCCGCACCCGCGACGGAATCGTCGGATACCTCAATCTCGTTGCGGCTGGCGATGATTCGCCGGCGATGGCCGAGGCGGTGGTGCATCCCGACGTCCGGCGGCGAGGCATCGGCTCGGCGTTGATCCGGACCGGTCTCGACGAGGGCGGCGACGGCGCGCGGATCTGGGCGCACGGCAACCTCGAGCCGGCCAGGGCCACGGCCGCGGCCCTGGGTCTCGACGTCGCCCGCGAGCTGCTGCAGATGCGCCGGCCGCTGACCGACCTGCCGCCGGTGACCGTCTCGCCGGGCGTGCGGCTGGCCACGTACTCCGGCCCCGACGACGACGACGAGTTGTTGCGGGTCAACAACGCCGCATTCGCATGGCACCCCGAACAAGGGGGGTGGACCGAGGCAGACATCGCCGAGCGGCGCGGCGAGCCGTGGTTCGACGCCGACGGGTTGTTCCTGGCCTTCGACCAGCAAACCGAATCCGGGGGCACGGGGGGCGAGGCGGGCAAGCTGCTCGGCTTCCATTGGACGAAGCTCCACGGGGATGGCCACGGCGGGCCGCGAGTCGACGGCTTGGGCGAGGTGTACGTCGTCGGCGTCGACCCGGAAGCTCAGGGCCGCGGCCTTGGCGCCACCCTGACGTTGGTCGGTTTGCATCACCTCGCGGAGCGTGGCGGCCGCAACCGTCCTTCTTTACGCCGAGGCCGATAACTGGCAAGCGGTCAAGACGTACAGAAGGCTGGGATTCGACGTCTTCAGCACGGACGTTGCGTATACCCGCCGTTAGCCCCTCAGCTGTGAAATCACCGAGTCTGTTCACAATCCGTTCACCTTTCATCAGTCAGCCGTCCATGACGGCGGCATACGTTGCCGGAGAGTCCGAAGCCGTCAATTTGAAAGTGGGACAAGTGAAGCTCAATCGCTTTGGCAAGAGTGTCGGTAAGCCGCTGGGTATGGCACTGACTGCCACGGCCGTCGCGGCCCTGACGCTGACTGCGTGTGGCAGCGACAACAACACCGCCACGCCGTCCTCGAGCGCCGCAGGCTCGGGCTCCGGCTCGTCGTCGGCGCCGGCTTCGGCCGCCGACTGCGGTGGAAAGAACGCGCTGACGGGCGAGGGCTCGACGGCTCAGCAGAACGCCATCGCGGTGTTCAACCAGGTGTGGGGTCAGACCTGCTCGGGCAAGAACCTGTCGTACAACCCGACCGGCTCCGGCGCAGGCGTGACGCAGTTCATCGCTAAGCAGGTGGACTTCGCCGGCTCCGACTCGCCGCTGTCGAAGGACCAGACCGACCCCGCGGCAGCACGCTGTGGTGGTAACCCCGCGTGGAACCTGCCGGTGGTGTTCGGCCCCGTCGCCATGGGCTACAACCTGCCCGGTGTCGACAAGCTCGTCGTGAACGGCGACGTTCTTGCCAAGATCTTCAGCGGCGCCATCACCACGTGGAACGATCCGGCGATCGCCGCGCTCAACAGCGGTGCGACGCTGCCGTCGAGCAAGATCACCCCGATCTACCGCTCGGATTCGTCGGGCACGACCGACAACTTCCAGACGTATCTGGGAGCAGCGGCCCCCGAGTCCTGGACCAAGGGTGCGGGCAAGGAGTTCCAGGGTGGCGCAGGCGAGGGCGCGCAGAAGACCGCGGGCGTCGTACAGGCCATCCAGGCCACCGAGGGTGCGATCGGCTACGTGGAGAAGGGCTTCGCCGACCAGTCGAAGCTGGCGGTCGCGCAGATCGACACGGGCAGCGGCCCCGTCGCGCTGACCGATGACACGGCGAAGACAGCAATCGATTCCGCCAAGTTCGCCGGTGACGGGATGGATCTTGCGCTGGACCTCAAGGGGCTGTACGCCACCAAGGCGGCGGGCGCCTACCCGCTGATGCTGGCCACCTACGAGATCGTCTGCTCCAAGGGCTACGACGCTGATACCGCTGCTGCGGTCAAGTCGTTCCTGACGGTCTCGGCCAACCAAGGTCAGGCAGGGCTTTCTGCCGCGGGCTACGTCCCGTTGCCCGATGCGTTCAAGGAACGTCTGCTCAAGTCCGTCGACGCAATCGCGTAGTTGCCCTGGCGGACCGGCACAGTAGCGGCGAGGATGGGCGGGGATGCATGACGACACCAATTAGCGATGGAGGCGCACCGATGGCCTCAGGTTCACAACCGAACCCAATGGGCGCGGGATCGGGTGAAGTCATCGCCTCACCCCTCCCGTCACGGCCACCGATATCCACGAATCCTTCACGCGGCGCGAAGGTCCGTGTGGGAGACCGGATATTCCGTGGGCTGTCGGAGGGCTCCGGCGTCCTGATCGTCACCATCATCGGTGCGATCGGGCTGTTCCTGCTGTGGCGCGCCATTCCGGCACTGGCGCGCAACGAGGAGAACTTCTTCACCTTCGGCGGCAACTGGGTCACCACCGACACGTCGGCGATGCACTTCGGCATCTTCGACCTGCTTCAGGTCACGGTGTTCGTCTCGGTGTTCGCCCTCCTGCTCGCCATGCCGGTGGCGCTGGGTATCGCGGTCTTCCTGACGCAGTACTCACCGCGGCGGTTGTCGGGCCCGCTGGGTTACATGGTCGATCTGCTCGCCGCGGTGCCGTCGATCATCTACGGCGTGTGGGGGCTGTACGTCCTGGCCCCTGTGATCAAACCGTTCGCGGTCTGGCTCAACGACAACCTGGGCTGGTTGTTTCTGTTCGAGACCGGCACCGCCTCCGTGGCAGGTGGAGGCACCATCTTCACCGCAGGCATCGTGCTTGCCGTGATGATCCTGCCGATCATCACCGCGGTCACTCGCGAGGTGTTCGTGCAGACGCCGCGCGGCCAGATCGAGGCTGCGCTGGCGCTGGGCGCCACCCGCTGGGAGGTGGTCAAGACCACGGTGCTGCCATTCGGGCTGTCCGGTTACATCAGCGGGGCGATGCTCGGCCTTGGCCGCGCGCTCGGTGAGACGATCGCGCTGCTGATCATTTTGCGCGGCACCCAAAAGGCGTTCGGTTGGTCGCTCTTCGACGGCGGCTACACCTTCGCCAGCAAGATCGCGTCCGCGGCGTCTGAGTTCAACGACCAGTACAAAGCGGGTGCCTACATCGCCGCAGGACTGGTGCTGTTCATCCTGACGTTCGTGGTGAACTCGTTGGCTCGCGCCGCAGTCGCGGGAAGGGGCGCGAAATGACGTCCACGTTGGACCGGCCCGTCAAGGCTCCTACGTTCCAGGGAGTCAGTGTCCGTCGCAAGATCACCAATAACCTTGCTACGGTGCTGGTTTCGGCCTCGGTATTGGTCGCGGTCGTGCCGCTGGTCTGGGTGCTCTACTCCGTCATCACCAAGGGCTTCAGTGTCATCGCATCCAGCACCTGGTGGATGAACTCGCAGGCAGGTATGACGGCGTTCGCACCGGGCGGCGGCGTCTACCACGCCCTGGTCGGCACCCTGCTTCAGGGCCTGGTGTGCTCGATCATCTCGATTCCGATCGGCATCTTCGTGGCGATCTACCTCGTCGAGTACGGCGGTGGCACCCGGTTCGGCAAGGTGACCACGTTCATGGTGGACATCCTGACCGGCGTGCCGTCGATCGTGGCCGCGCTGTTCATCTATGCGCTCTGGGTGGCGACACTGGGCTTCCAGCGTTCGGGATTTGCGGTCTCGCTGGCCTTGGTGCTGCTGATGATCCCGGTCATCGTGCGGTCCACAGAGGAAATGCTGCGGATCGTCCCGATGGATCTGCGTGAAGCGACTTATGCACTCGGAGTTCCGAAGTGGAAGACGATCGCGCTGATCGTGATACCGACCGCGCTGTCCGGCATCGTCACCGGCATCATGCTTGCGTTGGCCCGTGTCATGGGCGAGACGGCACCGCTGCTGATCTTGGTGGGGTACGCGGCGTCGATCAACTTCGACATATTCAGCGGGTTCCAGGGCTCGTTGCCCGGCATGATGTACGACCAGATCTCGGCGGGTGCCGGTGCGAACCCGATTCCCACCGACCGGCTGTGGGGCGCGGCGCTGACGCTGATCATCCTGGTCGCAGTGCTCAACATTGCGGCGCGATTCATCGCGAAATTCTTTGCCCCTAAAAAGATTTAGGAGACCACTCACATGGCCAAGCGGCTGGACCTCAAAGACGTCAACATCTACTACGGGTCGTTCCACGCCGTCGCCGACGTCGCGTTGTCGGTGCAGCCGCGCAGCGTTACGGCGTTCATCGGGCCGTCGGGCTGCGGCAAGTCGACGGTGCTGCGCACCCTCAACCGCATGCACGAGGTCATCCCCGGCGCGCGCGTCGAGGGTTCGGTGTTGCTCGACGGCGAGGACATCTACGGCGCCGGCGTCGACCCGGTGGGTGTTCGCAAGACCATCGGCATGGTGTTCCAGCGGCCGAACCCCTTCCCCACCATGTCCATTCGCGACAACGTGGTGGCCGGGCTCAAGCTACAGGGCGTGCGAAGCAAGAAGACCCTCGACGAGGTCGCCGAGCGGTCGCTCAAGGGCGCGAACCTGTGGAACGAAGTCAAGGATCGGCTGGAGAAACCCGGCGGCGGGCTGTCCGGCGGCCAGCAGCAGCGGCTGTGCATCGCCCGCGCCATCGCGGTTCAGCCCGACGTCCTGCTGATGGACGAGCCGTGCTCGGCGCTCGACCCCATCTCCACGTTGGCGATCGAGGACCTCATCGCCGAACTCAAGCAGGACTTCACGATCGTCATCGTCACGCACAACATGCAGCAGGCCGCCCGGGTCAGCGATCAGACCGCGTTCTTCAACCTCGAGGCGACGGGCAAGCCGGGCAAGTTGGTCGAGATCGACGACACCGAGAAGATCTTCTCCAACCCCACTCAGAAGGCCACCGAGGACTACATCTCGGGCCGGTTCGGCTAGACCCGAGTTCCTCTGGGCGTCAACACGACCCGGGTTCCGGACGGCTCCGTGGCCGTCCACGCCCGCTCGACGTCGGCCAACGGCTGGGGCAGGGTGCGCAGCTGTAGCTCGCCCGCCCCGACCATCGCGAACAGTCGCGGCAGGGCCTCGGTGCGGACCCTGCCGAGTACGTCGGGCGGCACACTGCCGAGCCCGACGCCCGACACGGTGATGCCCGCGCTGCGCAAGATCCCAGCGGGCAAGTTCATGGTGAGCCCGGCCATCGAGCCGATCTGGACGTACCTGGTGGCGTGGTAGCTGGCCGCCAATTCATTGCTGCCAAGCGCGATCGCTTCGTCGGCGCCTGCCTCCCGCAGCCGAGCCAGGCGGGTGGTGTCGCGGCCCGCGACCACCACCCGTCCCGCACCGAACACCGACTTCGCCAACTGGACGGCGATGGAGCCGGTGACCCCGGTGGCGCCGAGCACCAGCACGTGATCGCCGGGGCGTACCGCGGCGGCGTGCTCCAATGACATCCACGCCGAGACACCGGGATTCGGGATCGCGGCGGCGGTCACGGAGTCGACACCGTCGGGCAGCTCGAGTAGGGCGTTCGCGTCGACGACCGTGCGTTCGGCCATCATCCCGTGGGGTGGCAGCGCTCCGGCGTATGCGCGGCGGCCGTCCTCGAGGCGGACCACGCCGTCGACGGCCAGAAAGGTCGGGGTGCGCATCACGGTGGGAGGACTAGCTCCGCCTGTGTCGTGCCGTCGTTCGACGACCAAGCCGTTGGGTCCCCGACCGGCCGCTGATGATCAGCGGGGAGTGGGGACCTCTTCTTCTTCGGGGAACCTGCCGGTCACCTGGAAGATCACCCGACGAGCCACCTCGACTGCGTGATCGGCGAACCGCTCGTAGAAGCGGCTCAACAGCGTCACGTCGACCGCAGCGGTCACGCCGTGCTTCCACTCCCGATCCATCAGAACGTTGAAGAGGTGGCGGTGCAGATCGTCCATCGCATCGTCTTCTTCGCGGATGCGGGCGGCCTTCTCCGGGTCATGGGTGACCAGCACCTCCTGCGCGCTGTTGCCCAATTCCACGGCGACCCGGCCCATTTCGGCGAAGTAACCGTTGACCTCTTCGGGCAGCGCGTGCTGGGGATGACGGCGCCGGGCGATCTTGGCGACGTGCAGCGCCAGCGCACCCATCCGGTCGACGTCGGCGACGATCTGGATCGAGCTCACGATCGCTCGAAGGTCACCCGCCACCGGTGCCTGCAGGGCCAGCAGCACGAAGGCGGCCTCTTCTGCGCGCGTGCTCATCGCGGCGATCTGTTCGTGGTCGGTGATGACTTGCTCGGCGACGATCAGGTCGGCCTGCAGCAGGGCTTGCGTGGCGCGCTCCATCGCTACACCCGCAAGCCCGCACATCTCGCCGAGCTGGTCTGTGAGTGAAGCCAGTTGCTCGTGGTAAGCGGTACGCATGGGCCAAGCCTACGGTCTGCTGGGCGCAAAGGTCATGGCGTCGACGGTGAACTAAAGGTGAATGCCACCTGCCACGATGGCCTGCGTAGGGTCACTCACAGGTGGTATCCGCCGCATTGGTGACCGTCAGATCCTCCGGCAGGTGGGTGGGTTCGCTACTGGTGCCCTTCAGCACGTGGACCTGGATCGGTGAACCGCTCGGCGACGGTGGGGTCACCGAGTAGAAGTCGGAGCCGAGCACGACCCTGATCGTGTTGCCCATGCCCGTCACCCGCTCGATGGTCGGGTTGGCGAACGAGGACGCGACGGTGGCGGCGGCCTGCTCGTTGCCCGCCGAGAAGAACACGGTGGTCGAGTTCAGCGGTCCCGGGTAGTCGTCCGGTTCGGTGACGTTGAAACCATGTTGTTGCAGCTCATTGGCGGCGGTAGCGGCCAAACCGCCCTCGCCCGTCGAGTTCGACACGCGCACGGTGATGTCGCCGGGGCTGGTGGTGACGGCGTCGACCAACTCACCACCTGGGTCGATGGGCGCGGGGTGGGCGCTGGTCGACGTCTCCGGCACCGGCGTGTTGTCGGCGTTCTTCTCCTCGGGCAGCGGGTCGTCGTTGATGATCGCGTCGAACAGCGCGCGCATGTCCTCAATGCGGGGCGGCTCGTTGCCTTCGGAGTCCGTTATGCCGGTCGGCACGGTGACGAAGGTGATGCGGCCGGCGTTGACACCCTGGACCGACTGGCCGAGGTCGACCAGATCCTTGGTCTGGATGTTGTCGACGTAGCTGTCGTTGATGAACATGTTGACGACATTGTTCAGTTTGGTGAGGCTGAAGAAGGTGTCCTTCGAGATGAGCGAGCGCAGCAGGGAGGACAAGAACAGCTGTTGGCGTTTGATGCGCCCGTAGTCGCCGTTGGTCTCGGTGGTGACCTGACGCGCGCGCACGTATTGGAGCGCGGTGTGGCCGTCGATGGTCTGCCGCCCGGCGGTGGCCAGCACGGTGCCCAACTCGTAATCCTCGAGCGGCGTGGTGCTGCACACCTCCACGCCGCCGAGGGCGTCGACCATCTTGGCGAAACCAGCGAAGTCGACCGCCATGAACCGGTTGACGGACAGGCCAGACAGCTTCTGGATCACCTTGACCAGGCACTTGGGCCCACCGAAGGAGTAGGCGGAGTTGAGCTTGGTCTCCGTGTAGACCTCGTCGGGGCCGTAGCTCTCGGTGTCCTCGTCGTAGAGCGGGCCGTACGCGCCGGTCTCGGGGTTCCATGGCTCGCACTTGATCGGCGTGATGGCCAGATCGCGTGGGAAGGACACGGCGACAACACGTTTCCGGTTTGCTGGGATGTTCACCAGCATGACGGTGTCGGAGCGGGCACCGGCGGCGTCATCGGTGTTGCCCGCGCCCATGTCGCTGTTCTGGCCGATGCGGCTGTCGACGCCGACGATGAGGAAGTTCTCGTCGCCGTACTGCGCGGTGGGGTCGAGGATGTCCCGCGAATTCGGATCGAGTGCGGCGACCTTGTTCAAACTCCGGTTCTTGTCCGACTGCCACTGCCATGCGGCCCCTGTGGCGGCCAGCGCGAAGACGGCGATCAGTGCGGCGACCACCCGTCCGACCACCATCGCCGTACGTCTGCGCTGACGCGACCCGGTCTTGCTTCGGGCGCGCTCGGTGATGCGCGCTGGGGTCCGCCGTGCGTCCGACAGGACCGGCAGCTCCGAGTCGAGCGCGCCGAGCCGCGGAAAGATCTCGGTGGCGGGATCTCCACCTCTGCGAGTCCCGACGTGGGGTTCTGAGTACGCGGGCACCACGGGAAGAGGCGGTGGAGGCTCGGGGTCGGGGAGCGGCTCCGCGCGGTGGCGTGCCTGCTCCTCCGGCTGCTCGGGTCGGGTTCCCGACACCTTGGCGATCAGGTCGGCGACGGTGACCCCGTCGGAGTGCTGTGCGGGCGCCGGGTCGTCGCGCCGCCGATGTGCATCCTCGCCCTGGTCGGGTTCGATCGCGGTTGGGCTGCGTTCCCACGGCGCGGCGCCTGGTTTGGGCCGGGCAGATCGGGTAAGCCATTGATTGTCGTCATCGGGACCACCCGGGCGCGAGGAACCGGGGCGGCCAGGAGTGGCGTTGTCGCCGTCACTCATGTCCTACCGGCCTCCGACTTCCAGGCGTGTCACACGCCTAGTTCCATGAACCTCGGGCGCAGCTTCTCTGCGTGCTCCCAGTTTCTTTTAGCAGCACGTTGTCGGCTCCGCTGCCGGAGCCCGTTGCGATAAGAGCCTCATCGTACTGAGACAGCCTGAGTGAGAGCCAGTCGGACGACGTGTCAGTGCTGTCTCAGAGTCGTCTCGGTAGATCTCGGGACCGACACGAGTCAACCTCCGGAGTGCATGACGTCAGCACCCTCGGGGACCGTGCAGTCATCCGGATCTTTGAGCCAATGCTCGGGCAGCGCCACGGCGGCTGCCGACCCCTGGCGTCCGCGCGGACCTTCGGCGGCCGGCGGGAAAGGCACGTCCTGGTCGAGCCGGGCCAGCAGCTCGTCGAGTTCGGCGCGCGTCTTGACCAGCGCCAACGCCCGGCGCAGGTCGGCGCCGGCCGGAAATCCATGTAAGTACCAGGCGACGTGCTTGCGGATGTCGCGCATCCCCTTGTCCTCACCGAAGTGATCGGCGAGGAGCTCGCCGTGTCTGCGGATGATCGCCGCTACCTCGCCCAGGGTCGGCGGTGTGGCGGCATCGCGGCCGGAGAACGCCGCGGACAGCTCGGCGAACAGCCACGGCCTGCCAAGGCACCCGCGCCCGATGACGACTCCGTCACACCCGGTGGCGGTCATCATGGCGAGTGCGTCGTCGGCGTCGAAGATGTCGCCGTTGCCCAGCACGGGTATGCCCGTGACGTGCTGCTTGAGCAGGGCGATCTGCTCCCAGTCCGCGGTGCCCGAATAGCGCTGTGCGGCGGTGCGGGCGTGCAGAGCCACGGCGGCCGCGCCTTCCTCGGCGGCGATCCGGCCCGCGTCGAGATGCGTGTGATGGACGTCGTCGATGCCGATACGGAACTTCACGGTGACCGGGATGTCGGTGCCCTCGGTGGCGCGCACCGCCGCGGCCACGATCTGGCCGAACAATCTGCGCTTGTATGGAAGGGCGGCGCCACCCCCGCGGCGGGTGACCTTGGGTACGGGGCAACCGAAGTTCATGTCGATGTGGTCGGCCATGCCCTCGTCGGCGATCATCTTGGCCGCGGCGAACGTGGTCTGCGGGTCGACGGTGTAGAGCTGCAGTGACCGCGGCGTCTCGTCGGGCGCGAAGGTGGTCATGTGCATGGTGACCGGGTGCCGCTCGACGAGTGCGCGGGCGGTGACCATCTCGCATACGTACAGTCCGCTGACGGTGCCTGCCCTGGCCAGTTCGAGCTCACGGCACAGGGTGCGGAACGCGACGTTCGTGACGCCGGCCATCGGGGCCAGCACCACCGGGGCTCCTCAACGCGAGCGGCCCGATCTGCAGGGCCCGAGGCTGAGCCGGCGCTAGGAGGCTGCCGATGATGTCACCAGGAGATTCTTCATGGCCTTCTTCTCGGCCACCTTGCGTTCCCGCTCGAGGCGACGCTCCTTGGCGACCTCGAACTTGACGCAGGTCTCCTCGAGTTCCTCGACGAGCTTGCCGAGGTCGTCGCGCATCTCGGCGGCTTCACCGGTGAAGTCCTCGCGTTCGAAGATGCGCCACTTCTTCAGCACGGGCATCACGACGTCGTCGAGGTGGATGCGAGGGTCGTAAACGCCGCCGACCGCGATGACGACGGCCTTGCGGCGGAACTCCGGCACGGTATATCCGGGCATCTTGAAGTTGCGCAGCACCCGGTGCAGCGACTTCATCGCCTGGTTGGGGGCCAGGTCGAGCCCAGCGGCCGAGACATCTCTATAGAAGATCATGTGCAGGTTCTCGTCGGCCGAGACCCGTTGCAGCAGCTGGTCGGCGATGGTCTCGTTGCAGGCCCTGCCGGTGTTGCGGTGCGACACCCGGGTGGCCAGCTCCTGGAACGTCACGTAGACGACAGAATCGAACAGGCTCTCGGCGAACAGATCGCCCTGTTCGCCCTGGCCCGGGCTGAACCCACGGGAGACCTGCTCGATGCGCAGTTCTTCCAGCTCGATCGGGTCGATCGCACGGGTGACGACGAGGTAGTCGCGAAGCGCGATGCCGTGCCGGTTCTCCTCGGCCGTCCAGCGGTTGACCCAGAAGCCCCACGGGCCGTCCATGCCGAAGTTCATCGCGATCTCGCGGTGATACGACGGCAGATTGTCCTCGGTCAGAAGGTTCTGCAGCATGGAGACCTGCGCGACCTCGGACAACTGCGACTGTCCGGGCTCCCAGTCCTGGCCGCCGAGGGCGTAGTAGTTCTTGCCGTCGGACCATGGAATGTAGTCGTGCGGATTCCAGTCCTTGCGCATGCGCATGTGCCGGTTGATGTTCTGCTCGACGACTGGTTCCAGTTCGCGCAGAAGCTGCAGGTCGGTCAACTCGGTCGACATGAACCCTCCCAGTTATCTGTACCTGTTGGTAGCACTCAATATATCTGTGTCCCCCGGTGACATTCAAGTTTATCGCCCCCTGTCCGTGGCGCGTGTTGCGCAGCAATCGGTGAAGCTGCGCCCGCGAACTGTACGATCCCTGTGGGTGTCCGGCTCTCCGGCAAACGAATCCGCCTCGGCGATTACGAAAGGTCGCAAGACGTGAAGAAACTTCTGGTTCTCGGTGCCGGCGCCTGTGGAGCCGCCGTGGTCGCGTTCACGCTGGTCGGTTCCGGTGTCGCGACTGCCGATGATCAGGTCGTTGGGCAAACCTACAAGGACGCCAAGGCCGCCATCGGGCAGATGGGCCTGACGCCCGTGGTGGCCACGACCGTTGGCGATCGCAAGGATTGGGACGACTGCATCGTCACCAGCGCAAACAAGGCGCCCTTCCTCGACGAGTCGGGCAACAAGACCGGTAATCAGATGCTGGTCAACCTGAACTGCTACGCCAAGTACTCCACCACCAACTGGCCCGGGTTCTCGTTGCAGAGCCCGGAGGGGCGCAAGATGTACGAGGCGGACCTCGCGGCAAAGCAGCAGCGGGAGGCCGAAGCGGCTGCGGCGCAGCAGCAGGCAGAACAGGACGAGCTTGCTGCAGTCGACGCACCGCAGGCTGGCGAATAATCGCTCGTTGACTAGCCGTCGACATCCGATCCGAAGTAATCACACGCCGCTGCGAAAGCGCTGTGTCAGCGGTACTATCCCGCTGGCATGACTGTGATTTCGACTGGCAGATAGGGCTAACGTGAAGAAGCTCATCGTTATTGGTTCCGGCGCGATCGGGGCGCTGGCTTTCTCGGCCGTGCTTGGCACGGGCGTCGCTTCGGCGGACGACTACGCCGGGCAGACGTACGCGGACGCGTCGTCGGCGGCCAGCGATGCGGGTCAGACTGTCGTCGTGGCCAACCGGGTTGGTGACAAGGTCTCGCAGGACGACTGCATCGTCACGCGCTCGCAGACCGCTCCCTTCGCCAGTGCGAACGACGGCGTTCACGTCTCCGACACGGTGCAGTTCTACTTGAACTGCAACGGCGGCGTCGCGTCGGCCACCACGCCGGGCCCGTCGTTGGCAAGTGAAGAGGGCCGGGCGGCCAAGGCCGCCGAGGAACAGGCCGCGGCAGAGGCTAAGCAGGAGGAAGAGGCCGCGCTCGCCGAGGTCTCCACGCCCGACCAGTAACTAGTGGCTTGACACCCTGCTGAGCAGCATGTCGACGCAATAGTCGATGAACTGCTCGCGGGTGGTCGCCAAGCGGCCATTCAGGTAGGCCGTGAACAGCGCCGTCAGCGCGCCGACCAGGCCGGTGGCAACCATCGCCTGTACGGCGGGGTCGGTGATGCGCGTCAGCTTGCGCTGCAGCAGGTCGATGAAGCTGGGCATCCATTCGGCGCCCGACTTCGCCAGCACGGGCTCTCGCTCGGGTGCGATCAGCAGCACCCGGCCGCGAACCGGGTCGTCGACCATCAGCGCGACGAACCGTTCGACGGCGTCGCGCGGGCGTGTCCGACGAGGCCAGGGCCGCCATCGCCGTGCTGCAGACGTGGTCGTACACGGCGCGGACGAACTCGTCACGGTCGGCGAAGCTCTCGTAGAAGTAGCGCTCGGTCAGGCCCGCTTCCCGGCAGACGGCGCGGACGGTCAGCGCGGGACCGGCCTCACCGCCCAACAGTGCGACGCCTGCGGCGATCAGTTCGTCGCGCCGCAGCATCTGACGGTCCTGCAGCGGCACACCGGACCACCGGCCCTGTCGTTGACCCGAAGGCACATCGCTCCTAAGCTTCGACTTGACAACACTCGTAGTCAGAGTAATCGGTCTGACGACCAGGAGAATCTCACCAGTGACACAAGATACGTCTGGGTCATGCCCGGTGACCACGCGGGCGCGGCGGAGCGAGCTCGGGCTGCCCGGTTGCGCCCGGCGGCTACGAGGCACCGCCACCGCCGCTCGGCCCGGACTCGCTGACCTGGAAGTACTTCGGTGACTGGCGCGGCATGCTGCAGGGCCCGTGGGCCGGGTCGATGCAGAACATGCACCCGCAACTCGGTGCCGCGGTCGAGCAGTTCTCCACGTTCATCACCGAGCCATGGCCGCGGGTGCTTCGCTCGCTGTACCCCATCGGCGGGGTGGTCTTCGACACCGACCGCGCCACGAGCACCGGCGCCGAGGTCCGCGATTACCACACGACCATCAAGGGAGTCGACGCCAAGGGCCGGCGCTTCCACGCGCTGAATCCCGACGTCTTCTACTGGGCGCACTCGACGTTCTTCGTCGGCACGCATCATCGTCGCCGAGAAGTTCTGCGGCGGCCTCACCGAGGCCGACAAGCGTCGGCTGTTCGACGAACACGTGGCGTGGTACCGGATGTACGGGATGAGCATGCGGCCCGTACCCGAGACCTGGGAGGACTTCCAGGTCTACTGGGACCACATGTGCCGCGAGGTGCTCGAGGACAACAAGGCCACGCGTGACGTGCTCGCGTTGGAGAACTACCCGAAACCACCTTTCGCGCAATGGATTCCGGATCGTCTGTGGGAGGGGAACAACGGAAGGTGGTCGCACCGTTGATGGTGCTGGTTGACGCGTCGGCCTCTACGACCCGGCGGTGCGCGAGTTGTTGGGCTACCGGTGGTCCGCCCGCGACGAGTGGCTGCACCGTCGGTTCTGCGGCGCCGTGCGACTCGTTTTCTCGCTGCTACCCAAACGGGCACGGATGCACCCGCGCGCCCGCGCCGGCTGGGATCGCGTCACCGGCCGGATCGCGGCCGAAACGCCGCTGCCGGAGACGCCGGCGCGAAACCTGCCTCCGCTGGAGGAGCGCGGCAACCCGACGCACTACTGCCCGAAGGTCTGAGTCAGCGCACAGCGGTGTAGCCGGTCCACCCGGCGCCGTCGTGGTAGCGCAGTGCGCGTCGGTTCACCGGATCCGGCCACCAACCTGGCAGGGCAGGGGGATAGCGCCCGAATACGCCGCGGGGATCGCCGTACTGATTGAGTCGGTTCTCGTAGTCCGCGCGCGCCCGCAATCCGGCGTACCGCCATGCCCTGCTGCGACGGGCCCGGCGGATCGTGAACAGCGTTGCCGCCGCGGCGGATAAGGTCAGGGTCCAGTACCAGCCGTTGGCCACCCACCAGCACGCCATCAGAGCGGCCACCCCCACCAGGACGGGGTGTCGACGCCAGAACGGTAGGTAGACGTGGTGCCGCATCACCGTCGATCATACGATTCGGGGGAATCCGATGCTACGGATCGCCGAGCGGTCCCGACCGACAAGATGCCTTCAGGGAGGCTTGCGCCGGGATTCTCGGGAAGTGATCCGGCTCGATCGCATCGAACTCGAATGGTGTTGCAACGCAACCAAGTCGAACCGACCTGTGCCAGACGACATGCCCGTCCAACTCCATCGATCTTCGATCAGGGACGATGGCTGAGCATCGGCGAGCCCTCGGCGTCGCTCGGCATGCCCATGACGTCGGTGCCGAGCCGGGCGCCCGATGGAGATGCGGGCACCGCGGGGATGTCAGGGACCGAACGTCCCATGTCTGTGAGCAGTGCAAAACTCGCGTGGTGCCCCTGTTCCGAGTCGGTTGATGCTTGACGAAATCTGTTCCGGTTGATCTTGACACTCTGGTGTGTGGTTCAGCGCTGTGCGGTGGTGTTTAGGGCCCGTTTGTTTCGTACCTCGCCGGTGCTGGTGCGGGCGGCGGTTTTGACGAGTTCGTCGCCGATCCAGAAGCGCAGCAGATCGCCGTCGACCCGGACATCGCAGCGAGAACCGGCGTAGTGAACCCCAACCGATACCTGTTGCCAGGACACGCACACGATGCCGTTGGCGCAGACTTTGCGGCTGACCCAATGCTCACCGGTGCGGTCGTGGCTGGGCACCCTGGGGGTCGACGGCGCATGCGTCGGGCTGTCGGCAGTGAACCGCCCCAGCGGGGACACCCATCTTCAGGGATTGATGCGGCCGGGCGGTGTTGTAATGGTCCACCCACTCGTCGAGTGCCTGCTGAGCAATCTGGACACTTCCGAAAACTGCGCGTTCACTGAGGAATTCAACTCTCAGGCTCCGATGGAACCGTTCGATCTTGCCCGTCGTGGTCGGAGAGCCACCAACGCCGCCCGCAACCCCTCACACACCGCCCGAGTGCGCTCACGGGCCATCACCCCGCGCGCAGACGACGTCCATCTGCCATAACTTCATCGCCGCAGCGCGTTCCCCCCGTTTCCACTTCCGGGAGCGCCGGTCCCGCAGGTGCGGGTCGACCATCTGCGCCCGCACCAACGCCCGATACGCCGCCGACTCCGAGGGCAGCGGCGCGACATGTCGTTTGGCCAACTCGAACACCAACCGTTTCGGTCCCCAATATGGCCGTGAGCGCCGCAGCTCGGTCAACGCTGCCTCAACCCTGGCCGGCATTTGATGCGGGCAACTCACCGGCCGATGCGACCGGTCAATCAACCCTTCCAGGCCCGCTTGTTCATAGCGGGCCAGCCACGCGTGCAGCGTCTGACCCGACACCCCAACCTTCTGTGCAGCTTGCGATACCGACAAACCGTCGCTGATCACGGCCAACACGGCCTGATACCTCTGCTCGGCCACGCTTAACTCCCTCATCGAGAGAGTGTCAAGAATCAACCGAAGCAACTGTCAAGCATCAGCCGAAACACTGTCAGGCATCACCCGAAGGCCAAATGTCACGCATCAACCGAACCAATACAACGAACTTGGTGCCCCCACTAGGACTCGAACCTAGGACCTGCGGATTAAAAGTCCGTAGCTCTACCAACTGAGCTATAGGGGCGCGGTGAATCAGGATACTGGCTGCCGCCAGGAGGGGCGGAGGGGAGCGGCCGATGGTGCGGTGGGCAGCCTCGTTTGAGGATTGGGGTATCGGTGCCCTAAGCTATCGAAGCTCCCAGCGTCACGGCGTTGCGAGTACCCCGGAGAGATTCGGCTTGGCCCCCTTCGTCTAGCGGCCTAGGACGCCGCCCTTTCAAGGCGGTAGCGCGGGTTCGAATCCCGTAGGGGGTACACGCGGCACATTGACGATGGTGTCGCACAGCAAGGCCCTGTGGCGCAGTTGGTTAGCGCGCCGCCCTGTCACGGCGGAGGTCGCGGGTTCGAGTCCCGTCAGGGTCGCCAGTTCGGCGTGGCACGGTCGTGCCCTCCGGCCAGGTAGCTCAGTTGGTACGAGCGTCCGCCTGAAAAGCGGAAGGTCGCCGGTTCGATCCCGGCCCTGGCCACTTCAGATCAACGCGTTCAGCGCCGCATTCGACGGATGGCTGCGCGTACCGGGAAGCCTTGGTTCCGAGTTTCAGGGGCCGAATGGGGCCAAACGTTTCAAGCGGTCATCAGCGCACGTCGAGCGCCGCGGCGATCTGGTCGAGGATGCCCCGAAGACGGCGAAGTTCGGGAGAATGGCACGGACGCGAGCGGCCGTGGTGGTCTGGACACCGTGGGCCGGCCCGCTTGCGTGAAAGGCACGGTCGCCATGCCCGCCGCCACCCGAACGCCACCGAGCGTGCTGTGGATCTGCCTTGCGTGTATGACGGCCGACGGCTACGACGTGGTCTCCTACGGCGCCGTCCTGCCCACGATGCTCACCGACTCCGGCTGGGGGCTGACAGTGCCGCAGGCCGGCCTGATTGGCAGTCTCACCCCGGTCGGGATGCTGGTGGGGGCGATGGTCGTGGGGCTGCTCACCGACCTCGTCGGTCGTCGGCGGCTGGTGCTGGCCAGCGTCACCACCTTCTCGCTGGCGATGGTTCTGTGTGCGATCGCGCCCGGCGTGACGCTGTTCGGGATCGGCCGGTTGCTGGTCGGGTTCGGGGTCGGCGGGGTCGTGCCATCGATCACCGCGCTGGTGTTCGAGTATTCCGCGCCGCACCGGCGCAACGTGCATACCGCGGTGGCCTTCGCCGGAGTCGGCATCGGGGGCGCGGCTTCGGCGGCAGTGGCTGCAACGGTGGTCCCGGCGTTCGGGTTCCGCGTGGAGTTCCTGCTGGGCGGTCTGGCTGCGCTGGTGATCCTGCCGCTGGCCGTGGCCTTCCTGCCCGAGTCGCTCGTTTACCTGCGTGCCGCGGGGCGCGAGGCCGACGCCCGGAGCTGGGCCGCGCGCCTCGGCATCGACCCCGACCCCGGACCGGCGCCAGAGCCGACGGGCGCCGCGGTGGCCGGAAGGTTCACCGCCCTGTTCACCGGTGGACGCGCCCTGATGACCGTGTCGTTCTGGATGATCACGTTCGTCTCGCTGCTGGTGCTGTTCGGCATCTTCACCTGGTTGCCGCACCTCATGCGCTCCAGTGGCTACGAGCTGGGCTCGGCGCTGACTTTCCTGATCGTGCTCAACATGGGCGCCGCCGTTGGGCCGCTGCTGGTCGGCCGGATGGCGGACCGCGTCGGATCGAAGGTGGCCACGGCGGGATCATTCTCTCTGGCCGTCGTCGGGATCGCGGTGCTCAGCCATCGGCTGCCGATGCCGATGCTGTACGTGGCGGTCGTGCTGGCCGGTATCGGGACGGTCGGCGCCCAGACGCTCGTCAACGTATTCATTGCCAGCCTGTACCCAGTGCAGGTCCGGGCCACCGCCATCGGTGCCGCGTTGTCCGTGGGCCGGCTAGGCGCGATCCTCGGGCCGCTCTACGGCAGCCTGCTGCTGTCCACGGGGTTACCGGTGCAGGGGCTGTTCGCGGCCTTCGCCGCCCCCGCGCTCATCGGCGCGGTCTTGGTGACGGTGATGCCCACTCCGAGCACGGTGGCCGACCGCGGGCCGGTCGTCTCGCCCGGCGCGAGCAGCCGCTCTCGGCGCGTCCAGCGCAGACATCAGCCTTGATGTCGAGGAGCTCGTTGAGGCAATCGCCACCGCTTGCAGGCCGTGGGCCACCGGACCGATCCGTTCATCGCGAGAAGCGGCGTGCCAGGTCTGCGAGCTCGTCGAGGTCACGCAGCGTATCCGACTCTGGTTTCGTCGGAAGTAGGAAGGAGACCTCGTCCACGTCGGCGTCGGCGTAGTCGGCCAGTGTGGCCTCGTCCCGCCCGGCGCCCCAAATCGTGAAGGGCACGCCGGTGCGGCCATAGTCCGCCAACCACACACGCACCTGGCGAAGCTTCTCGGGACTGGTGGCCGCCTGCGGCAGCCAGCCGTCACCAAGCGTGCATAACCGTTCCATGGCTGCGGGACTCTCACCACCGATGTAGATCGGTGGATGCGGTCGCTGAACCGGCTTGGGCCAAGCGAAGATTGGGTCGAAGTCGATGAACTGGCCGTGGTACTCGGCCTCGTCCTTGGTCCAGATCCGTTTCAGCGCGGCGAGCTGCTCGTTCACCTTCGTCCCGCGGGTGGACGGAGACGTGCCGTGGTTCCGCATTTCGTCGCGATTCCAGCCGATGCCAACACCCAGGGTGACGCGACCGTTCGAGACGAGGTCCAGGCTGGCAACCTCCTTGGCGGTGTAGATCACGTCGCGTTGCGGGAGCAGGATTATTCCGGTGGTCAGCCTGAGGTCGCGGGTGACGGCTGCCGCCGACGCGAGCGCGACGAACGGGTCCAGAGTGCGGTGATACTCGCGGGGCACCCCACCGCCGCCGGGAAGCGATTCCTTCAGCACGACCGGAATGTGTGAGTGCTCGGTCACACACAGCGAGTTGAAACCGCGCTCCTCGACTGCGGCGGCGAGAGGTCCGGGGCTCATGCCCTCGTCGGTGACGAATGTCGAGATACCAAACTTCATCTGTCTGCCTCCAATGCCCGGCCCAACCACGTCGACCCACCTCATCTCTCAGGCCGACTCCGACGCGACCCGTTCCCATGATGGCGTCAGCCGTTGCGTGAAACGGCTGCTACTAGGGCTGCGCACGGTTGTTCGCGTGTCTGCACTGGGGCAGCGACGGATTCAATCGTCTGGCCGTGGCGCGCACAGTGATGACTCCGGCCCCGAGGGCCGCTACATCGCAGAACAGTCGAAACACGGAGGTATCGGAATGTGCGGCATTGCTGGTTGGGTTTCGTTCGGTCGGGATCTGTCTCGGGAGCGAATGACGATCGATGCGATGACCGAGACGATGGCCTGCCGGGGTCCGGATGCGGTCGGCGTGTGGTCGGATCGGCATGCGGCGCTTGGTCATCGCCGCTTGGCGGTGCTCGATCTGCCCGGTGGTGCTCAGCCGATGTCGGTGTCGACGCCCAAGGGTGATGTGGTGATGGTCTACAGCGGTGAGGCGTACAACTTCACCGAGTTGCGTGATGAGCTGATCGCCAAGGGGGAGCGGTTTCGGACCTCCAGTGACACCGAGGTGGTACTGCGGGGATATCTGCACTGGGGTGAGGCGGTGGCCGAGCGGCTCAACGGGATGTACGCATTCGCGATCTGGGATGGCCGGGTGCGCAAGCTGGTGATGATCCGCGACCGGATGGGCATCAAGCCGTTCTACTTCTACCGCACTCCCGATGGGGTGTTGTTCGGCTCCGAGCCCAAGGCGATCCTGGCCAACCCGGTCGCCAAGCGCGTCATCGACCTCGATGGGATGCGCGAGCTGCTGGTCCCGGTCAAGACACCGAAGCATGCCATCTGGCGGGGCATGAACGAGGTCGAGCCGGGCACCATCGTCACCGTCGACGAGAACGGGATGCGGGAGCGTACCTATTGGCGACTTGAGTCGCGGCTGCACACCGACGACAAGGACACGACGGTCGCGCGGGTGCGTGAGCTGCTCGATGACATCGTGCGTCGCCAGCTGGTCGCCGACGTACCCCAATGTGTACTGCTATCCGGCGGTTTGGATTCCAGCGGAATCACCGCGCTGGCCGCTCGCGTACTCGATCAACCGGTCCGTAGCTTCTCGGTCGACTTCGTCGACGAGGCGGACAACTTCACGCCCAATGACTTCCGGCCGGACATGGACACCCCGTACGTGCACGACGTGGCCCACCACGTCGGGGCGGACCACACGTACATCGTGCTGGACCACGATGCTCTGGCCGATCCGCAGATCCGCCGCAAGGTGGTCGGCGCCCGTGACATACCGGCCGGCCTCGGCGATATGGACGCCTCGCTCTACCTACTGTTCAAAGCGATCCGGGCGCAGTCGACGGTCGCGTTGTCAGGGGAGTCCGCCGACGAGATCTTCGGCGGCTACCGGCAATTCCACGACCCCGTGGTGCAGCAGACCGACGCGTTCCCGTGGATGGCGATCGAGCATTCACCGTTCGACATCACCGGTCAACTCTTCACACCCGCGCTGCGTTCCGCGCTGGACCTACAGACCTACGCGCGGGACCGCTATCGCGAGGCGGTCGCCGAGGTCGCCCGGGTGGACGAGGAGGACGCGTTCACCCACCGGATGCGGGTCATGTGCTATCTGCATCTGACCCGGTTCGTGCGGATCTTGCTGGACCGCAAGGACCGGATCAGCATGGCGGTCGGTCTGGAGGTCCGTGTCCCGTTCTGCGATCACCGCCTTGTCGAATACGTCTACAACACACCGTGGTCGCTGAAGACCTACGACGGGCGGGAGAAGAGCCTGCTGCGCGGCGCGACGCGCGACGTGCTGCCAGACTCGGTGGTGCAGCGGGTGAAGAGCCCCTATCCGTCGACCCAGGATCCGCGTTACATCCATGCGATTCAGCAGCAGGCCAAGGAGCTGCTGGGTTCCGACCAGGAGGTGTTGTTCAACCTGGTCGACCACAACACGCTGGAACAGGTGAGCCAATGCGATCCGGCCACGCTGCCGCAGTTGGCCAGAAACGGCCTGGAGCGCGCCCTCGACCTGGCGACCTGGCTCGACATCTACCGACCGGATGTGAGTCTGTAGACGCGCTGAGTCGAGAACCCTCTGCCCAAGCGAATCAAGCGCTTTCGCCAAGCCATACGCGTTGAACCCATAAGGTTGGACCGATCTTGATCGGTGTGCTGAAATCGGCACGTGCCGTTGGCTGGGGTGTTGCATGACCGATGACCGCGGGAAATCGGCCGAGTCGGCGGGTGCCGACGTCGGCAATGAGTCCGAACCCGACTACCGGTTCACCCTCGCCAACGAACGAACGTTCCTGGCGTGGCAGCGCACGGCGCTCGGCCTGCTCGCCGCCGCGGTCGCCGTGGTGCAGCTACTGCCCGAGCTTGGGGTGCCAGGAGCGCGACACGTCCTCGGCGGCGTTCTCGCCGTGCTTGCCGCATTCACCGCTGGGGCGGGGCTGCGCCGATGGCAGCGGGTCGATCGCGCGATGCGCCGCGACATGCCTCTGCCTCGTGACCCGATGCCGGTCTATCTCGGGGTCGGGCTGTTCGGCCTCGGCGTCCTGGTGCTGGGACTGGTGATCTACACGGCGATGAGGGGGTGAGCGACGTCGAAAGGGGCGCCCCGTTCGACCGGGGCCTTCAAGCCGAACGTACGGCCCTGGCGTGGACTCGAACCTCGCTGGCGATAGTGGCCAACGGCGTCCTGCTCCTGGTGAAGGACTTCCCCCAGTCGGGTGGACCGCTCAGGATGAGCGTCGCCGGGCTTGCCGCCGCGATCGCGATCGGGGCCTACCTCGTCGGAGCACGACGCCAGCGTGTCCTTTGCCGCCGTCCGCTCCCGCAACGGATCACACCTCGCCACGAGGTGCATCTGGTGGGTGCGTTGGTCCTGATGTTCATCGTCGTGGTGGCGCTCATACTGTTCGTCTGAGGCCGGGATCACTCGCGCTTGTCCATGAAATATGTTGTGCGTCACGTATTTTCACCCACCGAGGTCGTGCAATGGTGGAGCTAGTCTGGTTGAGACGATTCACTAGCGCAAGAGGGGCCTTCGGATGACCGGTGAGAACTGCCAAACGTTGTCTGGCTATGACCGGCGAGACGTCGACGTGGTCGTCGTCGGGTCCGGTCCGGCGGGGTCGACCTACGCACGAATGATCAGCGATCGCGCGCCGCACGCAACCGTGTTGCTGGTCGACGCAGGACCCGCGATCACGACACCGCCAGGCCGGCACAGTTCGACGATTGCCGATGCGGCCGAACGCGACCGGGCGAAGGCCATGTCTCAAGGCCCGTTCGTCACCGATGGCCAGCCTGGGAATGCGGCCGCAGCAGACCAGGAACGACCGGGTTTACGAGGAGACGGACTGTTTCTGCTGTCCGACGGAAATGCCGACACCCGTGACTTCCCGGCCGCCTCGGCGTCGAGCAATGTCGGTGGCATGGGGTCACATTGGGCGTGCTGTTGTCCACGGCCCAGTGGCACGGAACGCATCGACTGCATCTCGACACGCGATCTCGACCGGGCGTTCCTGCAGGCCGAGCGACTGCTCGACGTGTCGGCAGCACGATTCGACACTGCGGTGAACGGTTACGTCCGGGACACCCTGGGGTCGATCTTCAACCCTGGCCGCGCAACGGATCTGGCTGTGCAGTCGATGCCGGTTGCGGGATCTCGAAGCGGTGACACACCAGTCCTGCACGGCCCAGCGGTGATTCTGCAGGATGTCTTCGAGCGACCACGAACCAACGCGACGCTGCTTCAGAACACCAGGGCGCGGCGAGTGCTCGTAGAACAGGGTCGGGCGGTGGGCGTCGAGCTGGAGGACGTCACCACCGGACGGGCCGCGACCATGCGCGCGCGGTGGGTGGTCGTTGCCGCGGATGCCCTACGCACACCCCAACTCCTGTTCGCCTCCGGGATCAGGCCAAGAGCGCTGGGGCACCACCTCAACGAGCACGCCATGTTGGCGATGATGGTCGAACTCACCGGAACGGACCTCGAGCCCACGAGGTCGACCAAAGGTGGGTATGCATTGTCGAATGGGCCGTTTGCAAGTGCCGGGGACGGCATAACGTGGATTCCCTTCACGGGTAACGACTTTCCGTGTTCGGTCCAGATTCTGCACATCAACCGCGAGACGCTTCCGCCATCCTTGCACGCCCGTACGACGGGCGGACCGGTCATCGCCGCCGCGGCCTTCGTGGCCAAGGATGTCCAGTGGGACGACCGAGTCGAGTTCAGCGACACGGAACTGGATTGGGCAGGTCTGCCGAAGATGTCGTTCCACTATCGGCTTACGGCTTTGGATGAGCGCAGGATTGGCACCGCGCAGTCAGTAGTGACGAAGATATCGGAGATCGGAAAACCGTTGTTCGACGAGGTGATGAGCATGCCTGCAGGAAGTTCGCTCCACTACCAGGGCACGTATCGGCTCGGCTCCAAGAATGACGGGACGAACGTCTGCAATCCGAACTCCGAGGTCTGGGATGTCGCGAATCTGTTTCTCGCAGGCAATGGGTTGATTCCTACTGAGACAGCCACCAACCCAACTCTGACGAGTGTGGCGCTGGCGACGATCGGCGCCGAGGAGATCGTCCGGAGACTTGGTGACGCGCCGAGTCGCTGACGAAGCACCGTGACGTCAGTGTGTCGTCACGCCTGCGAATTCGTCGAGGACCGAGAGGATCTCGGCCGTCGTATCGACGGCGGCGAACTCTGTCGCGAGCGCGTTGGCGCGCAGACCGTACCGAGGGTCGTCCAAGAGGCAGCGAACGGAAGCCCTGATCACTTCCGGTGTCGGCATGGCGGTTTTGAGGTCGATGCCGACCCCAGACCACGCCACTCGGGCGCCGACATCGGGCTTGTCCTCGGTCCCCCCGGCAGCGACGATCGGGACGCCGTGGCTGAGAGCTTGATTCACGGTGCCATACCCGCCATTGGAGACGAGGACGTCTACATGGGGGAGCAGCCATTCCAGCGGCAGATAATCGGCCAGACGTGCGTTGTCGGGAATGGGGCCGGGGATGGTGGCGGTCGAGCGCCCGCCTGCGGTGGCGACGACCAGCACATCGGGCTCCTCTGCGAGAGCGGCGAGAGTCGGCGCGATCAGTTCGGTGAAGTCGTGATTCGACAACGTGCCCTGGGTGACCAGCACCACGTCGTGGGAGCCGTCGATGTCATCTGCCCACGGTGGCAGCGGCGCCTGGTTCGCCAGGATGGGAAGGGCGCCTACACAGCGCACCGACGAGGGCAGGTTTACGCGGGGGTACTCGAAACTGGGCGCAGTCAGCTGCAGGAAGGCATCGGGAAGCAGCACGGTCGAATCGAACATGGACATCGCAGGGCGGGTCGATGCCCATCGCGAGAAGTCGGGCTTGCAGATCGACGTCAATGGGCCCCAGGAACGCCGCGCGGTGTGCCTGGTGCACCGCCTTGTACTGCTCCCGCTGTGCAGCATCGGTCGCGGGCGGCAGCCCGGCGAAAATGCGGGGCTCCGTCGTCGCGGCTCAGATGCAGCGGCATCGTGCCGAGCATGACGATGGCAGGCCGCTCCGATCGGGGTCCGAGCAGCATCGGCAGGGCGCCGAACAGGAAGTCGTCCGCCAGGATGACGTCGGCTGGAAAGTCCTGCAGGGCTTGCCGCATGGCTTCGTGCTGAGCGGGAATGGTGTCGACGAACGCCTTCTTCACGATGAACAGGTTCCGGTCCGGTCCTGGGTTGACATCCGTGAAACCCGGAAACTCGGTGGCCACGTTGCGCAGGTCGAAGTCCGCGACCGGCGGGAAGGCTCGGAAGGTGGCGCCGCTGGCCTCGATCGGGCCGCGTAGTGCGTGCGCGCACAACGCGACCACCTCGTGTCCCTGACTCTGTGCTGCCCGTCCGACGGACAAGAGTGGATTGAGGTGCCCGGAGGCCGGGGAGGAAGCGATGAGGATCTTCATGACGTCCCGTCTGCTGTCGAATAGCCGTGTTAGACAAGCCATTTAGTGCCGCTTGCCCGGCCTGCGACTTCGCGGGCCAGGGCCGGACCGTGGAGTATGCGAGGTCCTGTCGTAAATGTCGAAGGCCGCATCACTCTGCGTACCTACGATGACACTTGACAGGTGCCGGCGCTACGTGACCTCCATCGCGCCGGAAAGGTGGCCTCGATCACCGAAACTGCGGGACGACCTCATCAGCAAACAAGGCCAAGTTGTCGAGGTCGGACAACTCGATCAATTGGACGTACACCCGTTGCACGCCCGCCTCGACGAATGGCCCCAGCGCATCGGCCAATTGGCCGGGCGTGCCCACCAGGGGATGAAGAGCGTCGAGCTCGGGACCCAACCCGTTGGCACGGCGGCTCACCGCCCGGTCGTCGCGGCCCGTACAGACTGGATACGAGACCGAGTAGGTCATCGAGTCGGGCTCGCGCCCCGCGGCGTCGACTGCGGTCCGGACCCGATCGACCTGTGCCTTCACGGCCTCGAGCGCCGAATGCGCGATGTTGAACTCGGTGGCGAACTTCGCCGCCAGTGCGGGCGTGCGTTTGATGCCATGGCCGCCGATGATGATCGGCATGTGCTGCTGAACCGGTTTTGGCAGCGCTGGCGAATCCTGGATCGTGTAATGCGCGCCCGCGTAGTCGAACTTCCCGCCGACGGGCATCGACCACATCCCCGTGATGATCTCGAGCTGCTCGGCCAGACGATCGAAGCGTTCACCCAGCGCGGGAAACGGGATCGCGTAGGCGAGGTGCTCGGACTCGAACCAGCCTGCACCGATCCCCAGCTCCACCCGACCGCCGCTCATGGCGTCGACCTGGGCCACCGCGACGGCCAACGGCCCTGGATGCCGGAACGTTGCGGACGTCACCATGGTGCCGAGCCGGATCGTCGACGTCTCGCGGGCCAGGCCCGCCAGCGTCACCCAGGAATCGGTGGGTCCGGGCAACCCGTCACCGGCCATCGCCCGATAGTGGTCAGATCTGAAGAACGCCGAGAAGCCGAGGTCCTCGGCGGCCTTGGCGACGGCAAGCTGCTCGGCGTAGGACGCACCCTGCTGAGGCTCGACGGAGATCCGGAAATCGAGACCACTCACCGGACCCACCCTACGCACCACTCATCAAGTGAGATAACGGTTCTCGCGTTGGTCAGTGTGTCGCACGCCGCAGTTCGCCGCGGATCCGCTGCTCTCGCGCTTCGGGTCTGCTCACGCTGCACGCTGCCGGGTGGCTGATCCCTGAACGTCGCTCCCCAAAAACGACTCTCGCGCCCATCGGCTGGTGCCGGTGGGCGCGAGAGTTCGGTTGGTCGAGTGCGTGTCAGCCCGGGGGCGGAGGCACTGGTGGAACGACGCCGGGTGGCGGAGGCGGAGCGTCCGTCGCCGGGTCCGGCAGGAACTGGACGAGGCCGGGCGGGACGTTGGTGCCGGGAGGCGGCGCTGTCCCCGGCAGTGGTTGGCCGAGCTGTTCCTTCGGCATCTGGCCCAACAGGCCGCCCTTCAGGTCACCTGCGCGGTACAGGTCGATGTAGCGGCCCAGCCACTGCCGTCCGGTGACGTCGGCGTTCTGATCGCCGGGCGCCACCCCGAACTGCGTGCCCTGTCCTGGCGCCGCAGGCTTGTCGTTGAGGGCTCCGGCGCCATACGCGTTGTTGAACGCACGCAGATTCGGGACCGCTCCCGGATCAGGGCCTGGCACTGACGGCACGGCGTTCTGGCCGAGCAACGTAGTCGGATCCAGACCGGTCACCGGTGGCGCCCCGAGCGCGCCTGCGTTCTCCGGCTGACCGGCTTGGGCCAGCACGCCCAAACCGCTGGGCCCCAACTGCCCCATTCCGGGCACCGTCGGAGGCGGCGGAGGCGGCGGTGCCGGATCCGCGGGAAGGGGAATCGGGTCCGGCGGCGGTGGGTCCGCAGCAGCGGTCGCAGGGAAGGCGACCGCCGCTCCGACGGCGAGCATGCCCAGTGCCGATGCAGCTACATGTGCGACGACGTTCTTGGCAACCCCCATGGGTCAGACGGCCTTGGTCACGCCGTAGTACGCGACGACGTCATCGGTGTCCGTGGTAGAGCTCGTCATCGTGGCGTACGAGCGAAGGAACGACTGCCCGACGCAACCGTCGACCTTGATGTGTGTGTCCTTGAGCGTGACACGCACAGGGGCCGACTTGAACGTCTTCTTGTCGACCGTGACGGTAGAGACGGTGCCCGGCTTGGGGTGGATCTCGAGGGTGCCGGAGATCGGGAAGTTGATACCCGTCGGCACCAGGCCGCCCGTGAGCGAGGAGCCCGAGGTTCCGATACCGACCGAGCCGATGAGCCTGACCTGTCCGAGCTCGATGCCGCAGCCGATCTGGTAACCGGCTTCGAGCGAGCCGCCGCTGAGGGTGGTCTTGCCCTTGCCCGTGACGGTTCCGGTGAACGTGCCTGCCACCAGGTACTCACGAGACGAGACGGCGGTCGTCAGGGGCGCGATCGGCAGTTGGCTCTCGTTGGAGGCAGCGACCGTGAGTACCCAGCCGTCCGGGGTCGTCACGACACCCGGGTCGGCCGAGGCGACCACGCCGGTGTCCGGGGGCGGGCCGTCGTCACCGGCGGGCGCCGCGGGCGCCGCGGGCGCCACGGGCACCGCGGGATCTGGCGGCGGGTCCGCCAACGCGAGGGGCGCAGTCCCCACGGGGATCAGCATGCAAACTGCAGCCAGCGTGGCAAAACGATTCAACATGGTTGTGATGGCGCCTCTCGTGGTCGGAATCCAAGGGATCCAACGGTTCTGTCGCGTCGAAGCATCTAATGGCCGGGTTTCCGAACGGTGAACGAATGCCCAACGGCTCGGGCCGCACGTCCATCGAGTGGGCGTCTGCAATCGCAACCGAACCGTACCTGATTCGGCGTCTGACGGGCGCAGTCGCTGGTTGCGATTGCGGGCGTCGAAACTCGAAATGTGCTGGGAATGAACTGTGGAAGCGAAGTCCGCCTCGGGACCGGGCGACCCGCTTCCGGCTATTCGTATTCAATGTCGCGGGGACACAAATGAATACGTGGCCGAGCCGATTGCTCGGCTCAGCCACGTAGGTGGACTCGACGCGCGGTCAGACGGACTTGGTGACACCCAGGTAGGTGATGACGTCGTCGGTGTTGTCGGTTGAGCTCGTCATCGTGGCGTACGAGCGAATGAACGACTGACCGGCGCACTGGTCGGTCTTGATCCGGACACCGGTGATCGAGATGCGGGTCGAGCTGCCCTTGAACGACTTCTTGTCGATGGCAACGGTCGTGACGGTACCGGGCTTCAGGTACACCTTGCCCTGCAGGCTGATGCCGAAGGCGCCCGCCGCGTTGCCGGTGAACGGGAGTCCGATGCTCGGGGTGAAGCTCGCGCCCGGGTTGATCTCGGTCTCATCAGAGATGATTCCGCAGCCGATCTGCTCGCCGGCTTCCATCGTGCCACCGGTCAGCTTGGTCTTGCCGCCGCCGGTCACGGTCCCGGTGAAGGTGCCTGCGATCAAGTACTCGCGCGATGAGATCGCGGTGGTCAGCGGCGCAACGGGCAGCTGAGTCTCATTGCTTCCGACGACCGACAGGTGCCAGCCGTCCGGGGTGTCCAGCACCCCAGGAGGAGCCGACGGCACCGCCCCTTCAGGCGGCAGCGGGTTGGTGGCGTCCGCGGCCGGCTGCGCGGCGGGGTCCGCCGGCGGGTCGGCCAACGCGAGGGGCGCGGTCCCGACCGGGATCGCGATGCAGACTGCTGCCAGCATGGCAAATCGGTTCAACATGGTTGTGATGGCGCCTCTCGTGGTCGGAATCCAATGGATCCAACGGATCTGTCGCGTCGGAGCATCTAATGGCGGGGTTGCCGAATGGTGAACGGATGCCCAACGGTTCGCGCCGCATTCCCATCGAGTGGGCGTCCCAGGGTAATGGATCGGCAGCAACATCACAGGAACCATGCACCGTGCTACAAGTCTTATACCGCAAGGGATTTCCGCGGGCCGCGCGATTCGTCCCGCGACATCCAATCGACGGCGGATGGAAATCGAACGTTGGTCATCCGTTCACGGGCCAGACATGTAATGCGCCGACGGTGGCTGGGCCGAGTCCCTTCTGGGACCTGCCGGTGAGATGTAGCGCGATAGGCCTTCCGATGGCCGGCATGCCGCAGTGCGGCACGGATGCGCTTGGGAGACCGACTGACTTGGAGGATTTCGTTGAGGTCACCACGTATGTTCGAGCAAACCATGGCCGCATCAATCATCGTCTTTGGTATGGGATGGTGGTGCATCCCAATGGCATCCGCCGACGTCGATGACCAGGGTGCGGCCGACCCCGGGTCTCCGGTGCAGGTGGCCGCCGCGCCGACGTCGGATGACGTCAACCCCGCCGCGGTCGCGGCCTGCGGCGAGTTCGCCGACGTGCTGGACGGCGCTTCGACCTACTACGGGGAGTTCGCCGACTCGTTGGAGGGCTCGGACTATGCGGACCCGGCAGTCAACAGCAGCAATGCGACCGGCCGGACCGCGCTGCGTCAGGGTGCCTCTGCGGCGATGGACGCGGCGAACACTCCAGGCCTGCAGCCGGATGTCGGTGATCCGATGCGGAGCTGGTCGGTGGATGCAACCAAGCTCCTCGTCAAGATGGGCTTGCGCATTCCCGGCGACAGTCTGAACACCACGGCGAACGAGATGAACAACGACGCCACGACTGCCCAGGAGGCGTGCGCGGCTGCCGGCACGCACGCCTAGATTCATTGCATACCGGGGCATTTCGCAACGGCTGCCGCGACCATCGACAAAGGAGTCCCGTGACGAGGCGTGCCATCGGCGTGCTCGCACTCAGTCTCGCCCTTGCCGGCTGTGGGGGAGGCGCGTCCACGGGTGCGTCGCACGCGCCGAAGCCGGTTCCGGACTCCGGACTCGACACCCTCCTGCTGAGTGTCGCCGACGTCAATGCCGTCATGGGGACGAGTGCGATGAAACCGCATCAGGTCGTGACCCAGATGGCCGATCACCGGAATCTGCTTCCCAATCTCAACTGCCTCGGCGTGTGGCAGGTCAACGAGGGTCCGATCTATGACCCGAGCCACTGGAAGTCGTTGCGCCAGCAGCTTCTTCGCTCGCCCGATGCCGAACAGTGGGACAGCCTGGTCGTGCAATCCGTCGTCTCCTATCGCACGGCGGAGGAAGCGCGTGACTTCTTCATGGAGTCGGGTGACCGGTGGTCCCAGTGCGCCGATCACCACGTGAACATCCGACTCAACGATCGACCGTTACCTGCATGGCTGAGCGGCGATCTCACCAAGACCGACACCAAGTTGTCGATGCCATACACCCGTGGCGCCGGCCAGGCGACCCGGTCCTGTCAACACGTTCTCGCGGTTGCCGCGAACCTCATTCTCGACGTCCAGGCATGCATGCCACAGCAGTCCGTCGCCGTCACGCAGGCTGCCACGATCACCGACCGGATCGTGGCCAACCTTCCTTCTTGACCGCGGCATACATGTGACGAATGTCGCACTCGCGCAACGCAATATGTCCGGAACCGGCAATTCGGAGCCATCCGCCCGTCCGCACCGACGTCCACCAGGCTCTACGTCGATCTTTCGACAAGAAAACCCGCCGACGGTGTTCGCTTCGGGGCGCAACGCCGCACCCGTTCGGCGCACGGTGGACAGAAATCAACGTCGAAGGTGAAACCTGGCAATCGCTAGGGGATTCCAGTTAGTGCCCAATACGTTTACCTTTATCGTGATGAGTCTATTCAGCGCTACGGAAGCGGTTGGCTTCGCGGCCGCCGACGCGATGCAAGCGGCGTACTTCCGCGGGTTCCTCGAGGAGGAGCGGCAACAGCTGGTTGCAGAGATCACCAAGCGCGAGGCGGAAGTCGTGAAGCGGGTGGAAGCGGGCCAGTTGTCGGCACTCGGACGGCTGCGCACTCAGAAGCGCGCCGTCGAGGCCGAACTGCGCTACGTCGACCGACTGATCCAGGGCTTGGCCGGCCGGTTCGCCGACAGGTAGTTCGGGTGCCTGTCAGGTCGAAGCCGCACCGCCGCAGTGGATCCGGCTGCACCGGGGGAGGCCCGGTGCTGAGCTGGATTCGCGACGTTCCGGCGCTCGCGATGAAGGCACACCTGCTGCAGCGCGATGCCATGGAGTTGACCGCGATCACCGTCGAGGACGGTGGTCGGTTCAGCGACATCACGGAGGAGGCCGTGGCGGCCGCCATCGCCCTCGTGGATCCGCGGCACTGACGTCGGGGTACCTTACCCAAATGGTCCGACCTGCGCACACGGCGCGCAGCGAGCGAACTCGGGAGGCGCTGCGCCAAGCGGCGCTGGTCCGCTTCCTCGCGCAGGGAGTCGAGGACACGTCGGCCGAACAGATCGCCTCCGACGCCGGAGTGTCGCTGCGCACCTTCTACCGGCACTTCACCTCCAAGCACGATCTGCTGTTCGTCGACTATGACGCGGGATTGCATTGGTTCCGCGCGGCACTCGCCGATCGCTCGGGTGACGAGTCGCTGATCGACGCCGTGCACTCCGCGATTCTCACGGCGCCCTACGATGTCGACGCCGTGCCGAAGATCGCCGAACTGCGGGCCAAGGAACTCGATCACGGTCGTATCGTGCGGCACATCAGGCAGGTGGAGGCCGACTTTGCCGAGGCCGTCGAGGATTATCTGAGTGGCGACGAACCTCCCTTGCCCGGCACCGACGAGCGGTTGCGGATCACCGTGACCGCGCGGTGCGTCGCCGCCGCGGTGTTCGGCGCAATGGAGGTGTGGATGCTCTCCGATGACCGTTCGCTGCCCGAGTTGGCCCGACTCTGCCGGACGGCGCTGCAGTCACTGGCGTCCGGCATCGTCGACAGGCCCTGATCACAGTTTCGTCATTATTGACAAAACGTTGGTTGCATGTCGGCCTCGGCTGATGGCGGACTACGAGGCGATCGTGATCGGCGCTGGTCACAATGGCCTTACCGCGGCGGCACTGCTGCAAAGGGCCGGTATGCACACCCTGTGCCTGGACTCGAAGCTCTACGCCGGTGGGATGGCGTCGACCGTCGAGCTCTTCGACGGCTACCACTTCGAGATCGCAGGCTCGCTGCAGTTCCCGACCTCGGCCAAGGTCAGCGACGAACTCGGCCTCGACGACCTTCCCACCATCGATTCCGACGTCATGTCGGTCTCGCTGCGCGGCATCGGCGACGACCCGGTGGTCTATTACACCGACCCGATGAAGATGTTGACCCACCTCAGCGACGTACACGGAGCCGAGGCCGTCAACGGCATGGCGAACCTGATGGCCTGGAGCATGGGGCCGACGCGTGCCCTCGGACGGTTCGAGGCGGGTCTGCCGCCCAAGACCATCGACGAGGTGTATGCCTGCGCGCAAAGTGAATTCGAGCGCTCGGCCATCACCGACATGCTGTTCGGCTCGGTCACCACCTACCGCGGGCCAGCCACCCCGGGCAGCGCCGCGGCGCTGGCATTCGGCATGGCCGTACACGACGAGAACGCCGAGCTGATGACGAAGTTGCGCGGTGCATCCGAGCGCGCTGCCGGCCGAGGTCCGCGAGCGCTTCTCCCGCGTCGATCATCGCGGCAGCTATCTGCAAATGCACTTCGCCCTCGACGGCATGCCGACCTGCGTTGCGCCGTACGACATGCTCAAGGATCCCGGGTTGCAGTCGGCCATCGGCGTTCTCGCTGTGGTTCCCCGTCGAAGCCAACGAAGCGAACCACGGCGAGATGAGGGCCGAGATGGGCCGCCGGGTGATCGAGAAGATCAGCAGGCTCGCACCTGACTTCGACAAGCTCATCATCCGCCACTCCACCTTCACGCCGCGCCACATGGGAACCATGTTCGGCGCCCCCGGCGGGGACTACTGCCACGGTCTGATCCACCCCGACCAGATGGGTCCCAACCGGCCGGGGCCGACGGGATACGTCGGCCAGCCCCTGCCGATCGAGGGGTTGCACCTGGGCAGCGCCGGATGCCACGGTGGTCCCGGCATCACGTTCATCCCGCGCTACAACGCCGCGAAGCGCGCCCTCGCAGATTCAATAGGTCATCGCTTCTGCGTCTGATCGCCCTCGTCGGCTGGGCCGGTCTCGGTGGCACCGCCCTCGTCGGACCAGTCGGACCTGTCGTCGGAACCCTTGCCCGGATCGCTCTGGACGTCCTTGACGCCCTCGGGGCCCGAGTCCGACTCGGTGGTCTTGGGAGAATCGCCGCTCATTCCGGCAGCTGTACCCGTTTCGTCGGGTTCGGAAACCGTCAGCACGGCTTCGGCGACGTAGGGGTCCTCCTCGAGTCGTTGTTCGAGCAGCCGCAATGTCCGCGCAACCGACGATTCCGCGGAATCGCCCACGAGATCGACGCTCGCGATGACGAAAAGCCGCTTTGGTCCGATGAATTCGGGACGCAGAAAGCGCACCGAGGCGACTTCGGGGAACTCGGACAGGCGGACTACCAGTGCATCGCGGATGCGGGGCGAGCCTGGTTCACCGGTGAGGAACACCCGATTGCGATCGATCAGCAGCACCGCCACCACCCCGAGCAAGACCCCGACCAGGATGGAGCCGATGGCGTCCCACATCACCTCGCCAGTGAGCTGATGCAACAGGATGCCGACGAACGCGATGCCAATGCCGACCAGCGCCGCGCTGTCTTCCGCGAACACCGCGCGTACGGTCGGGTCCGAGGTCTGCAGCGCGAAGTCTAGGACGTCGGTCTCGAATCTGCTTGCCTCTCGCCGGAGTTGGCGTACCGCCTGCAGCAGCGAGGTGCCCTCCAGCACGAACGCGATGACAAGCACCAGGTAGGCCAGTCGGTAGTCCTCGCCGCCCTCGGCACCGTGGAGCAACTCGGTCACGCCCCGCCAGATCGACACGGCCGCACCGACGACGAACAGGCCGACAGCGGCGAGCAGCGACCAGACATAGACCTCGCGGCCGTAACCCAGCGGACGGCGCCCGTCAGCGGCCCGGTTGCCGCGTCGGTTGGCGACGAGCAGGAAGACCTCGTTGCCGGTGTCAGCCCAGGAGTGCGCAGCCTCCGCACTCATCGACGCGGACCCGGACAACTGGGCGGCTACCGTCTTGGCAACGGCGATCGCCAGATTGGCGCCGAACGCGACCAGCACCGTGACCGAGCTGTCGCCCCCGGCCTTCATCAGCCCGCTTCAGTCGGCCCGACGCTGCAGCTGTTGGGTCCAGTCCCCCGGCACGCGCCCGCGTGGCCCGGGAACGGTCTGATCGACCGGGTGGTTCTCCGGCGGAGCCAGATCGGGGCCGTCGTAGTACTCGTTGGTCTGGTAGTTCCAGAACCAGTCCTCGCCGGGTTCGAACGATCGGATGATCGGATGCCCAGTCTCGCGCCAGTGCGCCGCGGCGTGCCGGGCCAGGGAGTCGTCACAACACCCGACGTGCCCGCAGGCCGCGCAGCGTCGCAGGTGCACCCACCAACCATTGACGGCGTCACACTCCACGCAGCCCGTTCCGCTGGGCGGCACCCCTGGGTCCACTCCATCGCTCATGGTGGTCGAGCCTACCGACGCGGGCGGTCAGGCGGGCCGTGACCGATCACCACGGCGAACGCACGCCAGGCGCCACGGGCGTCGCCGCGACCGCCATTGGACGGCAACCGCGGCCGCGACGCACTCGGTGACGCAGAGGTGGACGTGCACCGCCAGAGGGTGATTCGGCGTGACCGAAGCGATGACGATCGACCCTACTTCTTCTCGCGCCACTCCCGCTCGAACGGCAGCCGCCACGCGTTCGGCGCGATGAGTTGATGGATCGCGTTGGGACCCCAGGTCCCAGGCGGGTAGATCTTCACTGGCGGCGGATCCTCCAGCAGTGGAGCAGAACGCTCCCACAGCGACTCGATGCCCTCCGCCGTGGTGAACAGCGTGTGGTCATCGCGCATGGCGTCAAGGATCAGCCGCTCGTAGGCCTCCAGCACGTCGCCGACCGAATCCGTCTCCTGGGTGGAGAACTGCATGGACAGCTTGTCGAGCTTCATGCCGGGACCTGGGCGCTTGCCGTAGAAGGACAGCGACACCTTCGAGCTGTCGGCCAGGTCGAAGGTGAGGTGGTCCGGACCCTGCGAACCGACACCGGAGCCAGCCGGGAACATGGTGCGCGGCGCCTCCTTGAAGGCGATCGAGATGATCCGCAGGCCATCGGCCATCTTCTTTCCGGTGCGCAAGTAGATCGGCACTCCCGCCCATCGCCAGTTGTCGATGCCGACCTTCAGCGCGATGAACGTCTCGGTGTCGGAATCCCGTGCCACCCCGTCCTCTTGGCGGTAGCCGGAGTATTGGCCGCGTACCACGTCGTCACAGTGGATCGGGAGCATCGAGCGGAAGACCTTGTTCTTCTCCTCGCTGATCGCGCGGGGCTCGAGTGCGGTCGGCGGCTCCATCACCACGAAGGCCATCACCTGGAAGAGATGCGTGACCACCATGTCCTTGTAGGCGCCGGTGCTCTCGTAGAAGTTGGCCCGCTGGTCGAGGCCGAGCGTCTCCGGGATGTCGATCTGGATGTGATCGATGAAGTTGCGGTTCCAGATCGGCTCGAAGAGACCGTTTGCGAACCGGAACGCGAGTATGTTCTGCGCGGCCTCCTTGCCGAGGAAGTGGTCGATCCGGAAGATCTGCCGTTCGCGAAACGTCTCGTGCACGAAGTTGTTGAGCTCGATCGCGCTGGCCAGATCGGTGCCGAACGGCTTCTCCATCACCACCCGGGAGCGTTCCACCAACTTCGCGTCCTTCAGCATGGTGATGACTGCCTGGGCAGCCTTCGGGGGAACCGAAAGATAGTGCAGCCGCCGGACTTCGGGGCCGAGTTGGTCCTCAGCGGCTTCCACCGCCGCAGCCAGTGCCTCGGGACCCGCGCCCTGCGGGACGTAGGAGATCCGGCTGGCGAAGCTGTCCCACTGCTCCTTGGTCAGCTTGTGCGTGCCGAAGGAGTCGACGGCCTGCTTGGTGAGCGCGCGGAACTGGTCGTCGGTGAGATTCTCGAGCGAGGTGCCGACCACCCGGATCTTCGGCGCCAGCGACGACTGGACCAGATACGCCATCCCTGGCAGCAACTTGCGCTTGGCTAGGTCGCCGGTCGCGCCGAACAGGACGATGACATGGGGTGCGAGTGCATCGGGCTCGTGGCGCGCCGGGCGGGTGGCCGCGGCCGGGTAGGCGATGGTCTGCGGAGTGTCGGTGGTCACGGAAGTGATGGTTCCACTCCTGGGTGAATGGCGCATGACACTGCCGGAACCCCACCCCGCGACGAAACCGCGCACGCGGGTCCACCTCGTGGCTACTGTCGCGGCATGGCAGTCACCGATAGGCGCGAAGTGGTCATCGAAGCAACGCCCGAGGAGATCCTCGACGTGATCGCCGACGTCGAGGCGACTCCGGAGTGGTCGCCGCAGTACCAGAAGGCCGTCATCCTCGAGAGCTACCCGGACGGGCGGCCCAAGCAGGTCGAGATGACGGTGAAGGCCGCAGGCCTGACCGACGTGATGGTGATCGAGTACACCTGGACCGACAGCGGCGTGACGTGGACGCTGGTGAAGTCGGGCCAACTGAAGACCCAGGACGCCGGTTACACACTGACGCCCTTGGGTGACTCGGACCTCGAAAAGACAATGGTCACGTTCGACATGTTGATCGACCTCTCCATCCCGATGCCCGGCTTTCTGCTCAAGCGCACCCTGAAGGGCGGAATGGAGACCGCCACCGATGGTCTGCGCAAGCAGGTGCTGAAGCTCAAGAAGGGCTGAGGACACCGGGGCCGGTCATGAAAGATCGAGCGGCCGTGACGGATACCGCGGCGAGAAGGGTTCGCCACGAGCCGAGGGGAATGCCGCAGGAGGCGGTTTGGGTTGGCAAGGGGTATGTCCACCGGAGTCGTGCTCAGGCCCAATCCAGCAGCCGCCAACCTCGTCGACGACGCCATCGCCACGGCGAGGCTGATCCAGGCGGCCGGCGTGCAGCAGATCTGGCTCGGCCAGCGGGTCGACTTCGACGCGATCGGACTCGCCGGCTTGATCGGCGCCGCCGTGCCGGGCCTCGGGGTGGGCACGTCGGTGGTTCCGGTCAACCCCCGCCATCCATTGCTGGTCGCGAGCCAGGCGCAGACGGCACAGGCCGCGTCGCACGGAAACTTCAGCCTCGGCCTTGGATTGGGGAGTCACGACCCCGAACGGCAGGCGTTCGGCATGTCCTGGCCCGATCCGCTGGGCCGGTTGCGCGAACACCTCACCGTGCTGCGGTCGATCTTCGACACCGGGAGCGTCGACTTCCATGGCGATCACTACTCCACGGCCCCGGATGTGGCCGGTCCGGGTGGCGGGCGGCACACCGGTTCCGGTGTACGTGGCGGCGATGGGACCAAAGGCGCTGCGCGTCAGCGGCGAACTCGCCGACGGGACCATGCCGTTCCTCGCAGGACCACGGACCATCGCAGACTTCATCGAGCCGACCATTGCGGGCGCCGCCGCGGACGCGGGACGGCCAAGGCCGCGCATCATCGCGGCCGTCCCGGTGCTGATCACGTCCGACGTCGACGCCGGCCGCGCCGCCGCCACCCGCCAGCTGGGCTTTTACGAGGCCATTCCCTCGTATCGGAGGGTCATCGCGCGTGAGGGAGTCGACCACGTGGCCGACCTGGCCGCGGTCGGATCGGCCGACGCGGTGCGCCGCCACCTGAAGCGTTACCTCGACGCGGGCGCGACGGACGTCGTGCTCAACTCTCTCGATACGGAATCCGGCGATGCAGCAGGGCTTTGGGAAGTCGCCGCGTCGATCTGAGCGATCACGACGCCTAACCCTGCAACGCCTGGTCCTTCAGGCCCCGAAGCCGCGTGATCGCCTCTTCCATCGTGTCGTCGCGCTTGCAGAACGCGAAGCGCACCAAGTGATTCCAGTCACCGATGTGCGGGGCATCGGGATCGCAGAACGCCGACATGGGGATGGCGGCCACCCCGACCCGCTCCGGTAACTCGGCGCAGAACGTCGTGCTGTCGGTGTACCCGAGTGGGCGCGGGTCGGCACACAGGAAGTAGGTGCCGAAGCTGTCGTGGACCCCGAAGCCGATGTCGGTGAGCGCGGCTGCCAATCGGTTTCGCTTGGCCTGGAAGGATTCTCGCAGCGCAGCCACCCATGCGTCCTCGGTATTCAGAGCGTGGGCGACCGCAGGCTGGAACGGTGCCCCGCCGACATAGGTCAGATACTGCTTTGCGGCCCGTACCCCGGCGATGAGCTCGCGCGGCCCGCAGGCCCACCCGATCTTCCATCCGGTGCAGTTGAACATCTTCGCGGCACTCGAGATGGTGATCGTGCGATCGGCCATTCCGGGGTAGCCGGCCAGCGGCACATGACGGTGACCGTCGAACACCAGCTGCTCGTACACCTCGTCGGTGATCACCAGCAGGTCGTTGGCCACCGCGAGCTCTGCGATCGCGGTGAGTTCTGCGTCGGTGGCCACCATGCCGGTGGGGTTGTGCGGCGAGTTGACGATCAGTGCCCTGGTGCGTGGCGTGATGGCGGCGCGCACCGCGTCGACGTCGACGGCGAAGCCGCGTCCGTCGCTGACCAGTGGCACCGTCACCCGATGACACCCGGCCATCGCGACGACGGGGGAGTAGGAGTCGTAGAACGGCTCGATGAGCAGCACCTCGGAGCCCGGCTCCACCAGTCCGATGACGGCGGCGGCGATGGCCTCCGTCGCGCCGGCCGTGACGAGCACCTCGGTATCGGCGTCGTACTCGACCCCGAAGTGGCGCAGCCGCTGCGCGGCGATCGCCTCGCGCAACGGCGCGATGCCGAGGCCGGGCGGGTACTGGTTGACGCCTTCGGCGATGGCGTTCTCGGCGGTCTTCAGCATCGCGGGCGGACCATCCTCGTCGGGGAAGCCCTGCCCCAGATTCACCGCACCGATCCTGGCGGCCAACGCCGACATCTCGGCGAACACGGTGGTGGCGTAGGGCCGGAGCCGGGAGACCGTCATGACCGTCGAGCTTAGGTTGCGGGTGGGCGAGTGCATGAACGAGCTGGGAAGGGCGGGGGAAGAATCCGTGTACGGCAACGCTGACGCCGGCATGACCTCCACGCCGAGTGCGGCGTGCTCAGCGCTGCGTCGCCAGTACTCCCAACCAAGCGGTTGGGGGAGGCTGCTAGGCTTTGCAGCGCGAGGACTAAACCTCTACGCGGGCACGCGCCTGCTGGGTTTTGCGACCCCTATCCAGAACGAGGACTTGGAGAGTTCAGACATGTCCGAAGAAGCCTTCATCTACGAGGCCATCCGCACCCCGCGCGGCAAACAACGCAACGGATCGCTCCACGAGGTCAAACCAGTCAACCTCGTGGTCGGCCTGATCGACGAACTGCGCAGCCGCAACCCCGACCTCGACGAGAACCTGATCAGCGACGTCATCCTTGGCGTCGTGTCGCCCGTCGGCGACCAGGGCGGCGACATCGCCCGCACCGCCGCACTGGTGGCCAAGTTGCCCGAGACCACCGGCGGGTTCCAGCTCAACCGCTTCTGCGCATCCGGCCTGGAGGCCGTGAACACCGCCGCGCAGAAGATCCGCTCCGGCTGGGACGACCTGGTGATCGCCGGCGGCGTCGAGTCGATGAGCCGCGTCCCGATGGGATCCGACGGCGGCGCATGGGCGACCGATCCCGAGACCAACTACCGCATCGGCTTCGTGCCGCAGGGCATCGGCGCCGACCTGATCGCCACCATCGAGGGCTTCTCGCGTGAGGACGTCGACGCGTACGCGGCGCGCTCGCAGGAAAGGGCCGCCGCCGCGTGGTCGGGCGGTTACTTCGCCAAGTCCGTGGTGCCGGTGAGGGACCAGAACGGTCTGGTCATCCTCGACCACGACGAGCACATGCGCCCCGGTTCGACGGTGGAGAGCCTCGGCAAGCTGAAGACCGCGTTCGACGGCGTAGGCGCGATGGGCGGCTTCGACGACGTCGCGCTGCAGAAGTACCACTACGTCGAGAGGATCAACCACGTCCACACGGGCGGCAACAGCTCGGGCATCGTCGACGGCGCCGCGCTGGTGCTCGTCGGCTCGGAGAGCGCGGGGGCCTCGCAGGGGCTGACCCCGCGGGCCCGCATCGTGGCCACCGCCACCAGCGGTGCGGACCCCGTCATCATGCTGACCGGCCCCACCCCGGCGACGAAGAAGGTCCTGGACAGGGCAGGCCTTACGGTCGACGACATCGACCTGTTCGAGCTCAACGAGGCCTTCGCCTCCGTGGTGCTGAAGTTCCAGAAGGACCTGAACATCCCCGACGAGAAGCTCAACGTCAACGGTGGCGCCATCGCGATGGGCCACCCGCTGGGCGCCACCGGCGCCATGATCACCGGGACCATGGTCGACGAGCTGGAGCGTCGCAACGCCAGGCGGGCCCTGGTCACGCTGTGCATCGGCGGCGGCATGGGTGTCGCGACCATCATCGAGAGGGTTTGAAGACCATGGCTGAGAACACGATCAAGTGGGAGAAGGATGCCGACGGCATCGTCACCCTGACGCTGGACGACCCGACCGGTTCGGCCAACGTGATGAACGAGCACTATCAGGAATCCATGCACAACGCCGTGGAACGGCTTGTTGCGGAGAAGGATTCGGTCACCGGTGTGGTGATCACCAGCGCGAAGAAGACCTTCTTCGCCGGCGGAGACCTCAAGGGAATGATCAAGGCTCAGCCGGAGGACGCCGGCGAGTTCTTCAGCACCGTCGAGGCCGTCAAGCACGACCTGCGCACGCTGGAGACGCTGGGCAAGCCGGTCGTGGCCGCGATCAACGGCGCCGCGCTCGGCGGCGGGCTGGAGATCGCGCTCGCCGCACATCACCGGATCATCGCCGACGTACCCGGCGCCGTCGTCGGGTTCCCCGAGGTGACCCTGGGCCTGCTGCCCGGTGGCGGCGGCGTCACCCGCTCGGTGCGGATGTTCGGCATCCAGAAGGCGTTCATGGAGGTGCTGAGCCAGGGCACCCGGTTCAAGCCGGGCAAGGCCGCTGAAATCGGGCTCGTGGACCGGGTCGTTGTCGACGGTCGATGAACTGGTGCCCGCCGCGAAGGCTTGGATCAAGGAGGAGCTCAAGGCCGACCCCGACCGTGTGTTCGTCCAGCCGTGGGATGCCAAGGGCTACAAGATGCCCGGCGGCACCCCGTCGTCGCCGGGGCTCGCCGGGATCCTGCCTTCGTTCCCGGCATTGTTGCGCAAGCAGCTCAAGGGTGCGCCGATGCCCGCGCCGCGGGCCATCCTGGACGCGGCCGTGGAGGGTGCGCAGGTCGACTTCGACACCGCCAGCCGCATCGAGAGCCGCTACTTCACCTCGCTGGTGACCGGCCAGGTGTCGAAGAACATGATCCAGGCGTTCTTCCTGGACCTGCAGTACATCAACTCGCGGCGGTTCGCGCCCCGACGGCATCGCCAAGACACCGATCACGAAGATCGGCGTGCTCGGCGCGGGCATGATGGGCGCGGGCATCGCCTACGTCTCGGCCAAGGCCGGCTTCGACGTGGTGCTCAAGGACGTCGTCGATCGAGGCCGCCGAGAAGGGCAAGAACTACTCGGAGAAGCTCGAGGCCAAGGCACTCGAGCGGGGCAAGACGACCGAGGAGAAGAGCGAGGCGCTGTTGGCCCGCATCACCCCGACGCGCCGACCCGGCCGACTTCAAGGGCGTCGACTTCGTCATCGAGGCCGTGTTCGAGTCGGTGGAGCTCAAGCACCAGGTGTTCCAGGAGATCGAGGACATCGTCGAGCCCAACGCGCTGCTGGGCTCCAACACCTCGACGTTGCCGATCACCGGTCTGGCGGCCGGGGTGAAGCGCCAGGACGACTTCATCGGGATCCACTTCTTCTCCCCCGTCGACAAGATGCCGTTGGTGGAGATCATCAAGGGCGAGAAGACCTCTGACGAGGCGTTGGCCCGGGTGTTCGATTACACGCTGGCCATCGGCAAGACCCCGATCGTGGTCAACGACAGCCGTGGCTTCTTCACCTCCCGGGTGATCGGCACCTTCGTCAACGAGGCGCTGGCCATGTTGGGTGAGGGTGTCGTTGCCGCGAGCATCGAGCAGGCCGGTAGCCAGGCCGGGTACCCGGCGCCGCCGCTGCAGCTGTCCGACGAGCTCAACCTCGAGCTGATGCACAAGATCGCCGTCGCGTCCCGCAAGGGTGTCGAGGACGAGGGCGGCACCTACCATGCCGCACCCGGCCGAGGCGGTCGTGGAGAAGATGATCGAGATCGGTCGCCCGTCGCGTTTGAAGGGTGCCGGGTTCTACTCCTACGTCGACGGCAAGCGCGTCGGTCTGTGGTCGGGGCTGAAGGAGACCTTCAACTCGGGCACGTCGGAGATTCCGTTGCAGGACATGATCGATCGGATGCTGTTCGCCGAGGCGATCGAGACGCAGAAGTGCCTCGACGAGGGCGTGCTGATGACCACCGCCGATGCCAACATCGGGTCGATCATGGGCATCGGCTACCCGCCGTACACCGGTGGTTCGGCGCAGTACATCGTCGGCTACGAGGGTGCAGGCGGCCGCGGCAAGGAGGCGTTCGTGGCCCGCGCCAAGGAACTGGCCGCCAAGTACGGCGACCGCTTCACCCCGCCGGCCTCACTCACCAGCTAGCGCGAGCAGACGTAAAGTGCGCTGAATCACGCCGTTAGTTTCGCGCACGTTTGTGGCGTCTGCTCGTCAGGGGCGGTCGGGCACGGGCATCGTGTCGTAGAGCCGGACGCCCCTGCTGTTGAGGCGGGCGATCGCCTGTGTCACACCGAGCGGCAGCACCGAAACCACGCGCCCGATACCGACGAGAGCCCTTACCCCCCAACGGGTTCCGGGCACGATCGTCTTCGCATTCACCCTGGCCAGCTTGCGGCTGCCCAGCACGGACGGCATCATCGTGCGCTTCGTATGCCGCGAAGGCCGCGGTGTGGTCACCGTCTGCCCTGGGCGAGCTCGCATGCCAGCACGTACGCGCCGTACACCGCGAGGCTGGTGCTGCCGCCCACCGCCGGGCCGGGGCAGTAGCCCGCATCGCCGACCAGCGTCACGCGACCGCGCGACCAACTGGTCATCTCGAGTTGAGTGATCGCGTCGAAGTAGAACGTCGGCGTTCGATCCACCTCGTCGAGCCAGCTGTCGACTTCGGCCGACATCCCGGTGAACGCGTCGCGGAGCTGGCTCTTCTGACGTGGCACGTCGCGGTGGTCGTAGTCCAACGCCGACTTCGGCCGGAAGATGAACACCGCCCGCGCGTCGTCGAGGTGATCGGCGGTGTAGATCATCGCGACGCGGCCGGGTCCGAAGTAGCCGGTCATCTCCCCTTCGCGCGCAAGGGATTTCGGCACCGAGAGCACTGCGAGATACCCGCCGAGGAAGCGTTCGGCGACGTCGTCGCCGAACGTCAGCCGCCGCACCCCCGAGTGCAGACCGTCCGCGCCGACGACCACGTCGAACCGCCGTGGCGCGGCGTGCTCGAACGTCACGTCGCCGTCGTCGGAGATCGACGTGATCTGGTCGCCGAACAGATACTCGACGTCGTCGCGCGCGGCGTCGTAGTAGATCTCACTGAGGTCGTCGCGCATGATCTCGACGTGCCGGTCCGACATGGCCTTCTCGAGCTTGAGGTAATCGATCCGGGCGGGCCGCGACGCCCACGGGCGGTGCACCGTCAGCACGGCGGTGCCGGTGGCGCGTGCCTCGATGCGCGGTAGCACGCCCATCCGCTCGGAGATCTCCATGGCAGGGCGGAAGAGGTCGACCGCGTGCCCACCGGTCTTGCGCAGCGCGGGCGCCCGTTCGACGACGGTGACGTCGAAGCCCGATTCGACTCAGCCAGTAGGCCAGCACCGGTCCGGCGATGCTGGCGCCGGAGATGAGAACGCGCATCGTTACTCCTCACTTACTTAACGGTCGGTAAGCGACTCGCTGTCAGCTTACCAACCGTTAAGTCAGTTATGGTGGCTACATGGTCAAGCCCCCGTCCGAGACCCGGCAGCGCATCCAGGACGTGGCCAGGACGCTGTTCACGCAGAAGGGGGTCCAGCGCACCAGCCTGCAGGACATCGCCGATCTGCTCGGAATCACCAAACCTGCGCTCTACTACCACTTCGATTCACGCGAGGACCTCGTCCGCAGCATTCTGCAGCCACTGATCGACGAGGGGGAGGCCTTCGTCGCCGCGGCGGAACGACGGCGCGGGAAGTCGCGCTGCCACACCGCGGGAACTGCTCGAGGGCTACTTCGACTTTCATTACAAGCACCGCGCCGACCTCGTGCTCGTCGTCGCCGAACTCACGACGCTCGCCGACCTCGGCCTGATCGACAAGATGTTGGCGTGGCGGGAGCGGTTGGTCCGGCTGGTGTTCGGGGCGAGGCCGACGCTCGACCCAGGCGACCAGGGGGGTGATCGCGTTCGGTGGTCTGCAGGACTGTTGTCTGCAGTTCCCCGATGCGCCGCACGACGAGTTGCGGACCGCGGTGGTGAACGGCGCGCTCGCGGCGATGGGATTGAGCTAGCTTGGGCGCAATCTCAACGAACGATGCGCGCGAACAGATAGTTGCGCGCCGGGTTCCTGCCGTTGTGATCCTGAGCCGTCTCATCGCCCGAGGCCACGAGTCGCCACGAGGCGCTGAAGCGGAATTCGACCTCGGCGGGCTCGATGCCGGGCACACCGAATGACGAGCCGGGCACGAAGGCGACGATGAGGAGCCGCGCGTCCGGCGCCGCAACGGCAGTGACCTGCCTGACGTAGGCGTCCCGGTCCTCGCCCGACATGCCGTGGAGGCAGCCGTTGTCGACGACGAGGTCGAACCCGGCGCCGATGCCCGTCGCGCTCAGTCTCGTCACGTCGGCCTCGACGAACTCGACGGACACCCGGTTGGCTTCGGCCTTGGCGCGGGCCTTGGCCAGCGGCTTGCTGACGTAGTCCACCCCGATGACCTGCCACCCGTGCTGCGCAAGGAAGATCGAGCTGTCGCCGGTGCCGCACCCGATGTCCAGCGCCAGGCCCGGATCGAGGGCAGGCGATTGGTCCGAGCCTTCCACCAGGTCACGCAGGCGCTGGGACAGTGGATGGCCGTCCCACGGGGTGAATCCCAGCCGGTAGAGCATCCGGAACAGCCACTGTCGCGACGCCATGGGGTCAGAACGAGCCCAAGTCGGATGACAGCCAGTGCTGGGGCTGCATGTAGATGGCGACCTGGGCGCCCAGGTTCTGTGGGACCAGGTACTCTCGGCCGCATCGCCGCTGAGGTAACGCCGGCATCTCCTCACTGAGCGTCGGTGCCGGGCTCGATGCGGCTGACCGCGCCGTCGACGGCGACGTAGCGAACGGTCGGCTCGAGCCGCTCGACCATCAGCGTGAAGAACCCCGTCGCCTCGATGAGCCTGGACTTGCGCGACCCGGCGCCGGTGAAGATCCACGGCTCGCCACCGGGCGTGTACTGGTACCAGATCGGCACCGTCAGCGGCCCCCGCGCATCACCGGCGTAAACCGACAATGCGCCGGTGTGGGGCTCGGCCAGAAACTGTTCACGTTCGTCCTGTGAAAGCGCCATGTCGGCCACGTTAGACCCGCCACCGACTGGTTGCGCGGGCTCAGCACGGCGCAGGCGATCCACCGTTGTCCACCATCCAGGCGTTGGTGAATTCGTGGATGGCCAAGATCCAGTCGGCGACCGGGTCGGCGATCATCTTCGCGATAGTGCCACCGACGAACGGAACGTTGACCGCGACCGTCGCGGTACACGCGAAGTGCGCGCCGTCGCCGTCGGGAGTCAGTGTCACGGCGCCGTGGCCGGACATCGGCATCCCGGGCGCGTCGACGATGATCTCGCCGCGCAGGCTGCCGTCGTCGACCTGGCACCACCGCTCGTGGTGATGCACGTGAACCACTCCGGCGCGGATGCGGTTGAGTGGCGCCGGCAGCTGGTCGCCGCCGAAGCTCAGCGTCATGGCCACCGATGTGGTGCCGTCGACATCGGTGATCAACGACTCCAGCGTCGGTGATCCGGTGTCGAACGCGACAAGCCTTGCCTGCCAATAGTCCTCGTCGCAGAACGCGGCGCGGATCCGATCGACGGAACCGGGGGATTCGGCCGACAGGACGAATGATCTCGGCACAGCACAGCAGGTTACCTCCGTACCGGTCGGCTCGAACGCCCGCCCGCCCGACGGCGGCGCGGCTCTGCAATGCGCGCCACTTTTGCCAGCCTCGCTCGGACGTGGCGTGGGAGGGCGCCATGGAATGTGGAGCAGGGCGTAGCTGCTGGCTTGGTATGACAATTGCGATGCGGTTGGATCCGGCCATCGAAAATGCGGCTTTTCGATGAAGTTTGGATAAATGCCTCTCGCCCTTTCGTCATGTAACTGCAAATTCAGCAAAGTCTGACCGCGACCGAGACCCGGTAATACGTGCAAGAACTTTGCCGGCGTCGAGATTAGGCAATCAATGAGTTTGCTGGACCGCCGGTTCAGGTGCTTGAGCAGGTATTTCTGAGGCTGACCAACGGCGTCCCAATTGTGGGACAAGTCTGCTAACTTCGGCATTTATGTTGCACGACGTGAACGCCGGGCATCCCAACAACCGCCCCCAGCTGATTGGGTTGAGCGACGCCGACGTCACTGCCGTCGTCGATCGCGAAATGAATCCGCCCTTCGGCAGGCTCGATGCGATGGCCGGCGGAGTGGCCAGGGTTGCCAAGGGCCGGCTTCGGGCCCACGCCGAGTGCAGCTGCGGGTGGCGGGGCTCAGAGCACGTGTTGTCGGCCGTCGCCGTTCATGACGCGTTGATGCACGCGGCCGTCCACCGGTGCGAGGTTGGGGTTCCGCTGCTGATGTGACCGGCCCGTAGTTGGCGTGACGGTTCTCGCTCCCACTCGGTTCGGCACGAAAGTCTCGGCATCACGCCTCGGCCGCTTCCTGGGTGGTCGCCAAACGCGAACAATGCCTCTTCGGTCCCAGCCGTGGACCAAGCCGATGCCGCGCGCCTAGAGTTGGGCCTCGTGCGCTTCGGACTGTTCATCCCGCAGGGTTGGCGATTGGATCTGGTGGACATTCCCACCGCGAATCACTGGGCGGTGATGCGCGACCTCGCCACCTACGCGGACGGCGGCGCGTGGGACTCGCTGTGGGTCTACGACCACTTCCATACCGTCCCGGTGCCAACCGACGAAGCCACCCACGAGGCATGGTCCCTGATGTCGGCCTACGCGGCGACGACGTCGCGGATCAAGCTCGGCCAGATGTGCACGGCGATGGGGTATCGCAACCCGGTCTATCTGGCCAAGGTCGCTGCCACCGCCGACATCATCTCCGGTGGCCGAATTCAGATGGGCATCGGCGGTGGTTGGTACCAGCACGAATGGGAGGCCTACGGCTACGGATTCCCGTCTGCCGGCGTCCGGCTGGGCATGCTGAACGAGGGTGTACAAATCATGCGCGACGCCTGGCGCGACGGCAGGGTCAGCCTTCCCGACGGTAAGTACTATCAGGTCGACGGCGCGATCGTGGCGCCGAAACCATTGCAGGAGAACGGCATTCCGCTGTGGGTCGCCGGCGGCGGGGAAAAGGTCACCCTCAAGATCGCGGCCAGGTACGCGCAGTACACGAACTTCACCTCCGAGCCCGATGGCTTCCGGCACAAGTCGGAGGTGCTGCAGGGACACTGCCGCGACGTCGGCACCGATTACGGCGCCATCGTGCGGTCCTCCAACTTCAACGCCGTGGTCGGTTCGTCCGAGGCCGAGGTCAACGACCGCGTCGAACGGATCCGCGCAAGGCAGATCGCAAGGGTCGACGCGGAGGCGGTCGAGAGCATGTTGTCGAACGTCACTTCACCCGATTCCGCCAGCGGCACACCGGAACAGATCGTCGAACGGCTGAGCCGAATGCGCGATCTCGGCTGCGAGTACGCGATCCTGTACTTCCCCGAGGCGGCCTACGACCGGTCGGGCATCGAACTGTTCGAACGCGAAGTCATCCCCGCCCTCAGCTAGTGTGAGGACGTGGAGCTGCGCCAACTGCGCTACTTCCTGGCCGTCGCCGAGGAGCTGAACTTCGGCCGCGCGGCGGAACGACTGCGCATTGCGGGACCGTCGCTCTCGCAGCAGATCAAGGCTCTCGAACGCGACCTGAAGGTCCGCTTGTTCGATCGCGACCGTCGGTCCGTCACGCTCACCCCGACCGGAGCAGCGTTGCTGCCCGAGGTGCGCGCACTGGTGGCAAGGGCCGACGAACTGCGAAGGCGCGCGGCGGGTCTGTCTCCCTCGGAACCGGTCCTGCTCGGCTATGTCAACTGGTGTCCGACGGACCTGGCGGAACGGGCCGCGGGGGTCGCGCAATTGCGGATGGATACCTGGGTGATGCCGTCGCACGCGCAAGCCGCCAGGGTCGCCGACGGCAGCCTCGACCTCGCGATCTGCGGGGTGCAGAACACCGATCTGGAGTCACTGTCGCTGAACGCGGCTCTGCTCGGAGTGGACCGGCTGTACGCGGTGTCGGACGGGCCGGACACGTCACCGGTCGAGGCGAAGGACACCGTCGTGCTCGTCGCCGATGACACGGTCAGCTGGTCGTCATGGAACCGCTACGGCGAGCAGTTCGCCAAGGACACCGGCGCGGGCCTGGTGCGTCTCGATGACGGGGGAGTGACGGGGCCAACGTTTTTCGAGCACGTGCGGCGCCTTGGGCGGCCGGTACTGAACAGCCCGAGGGGGCAGGACGCCCAGGAGCCCTCGGATTTGGTGCGACGCCCGATCCTGAACCCCGAGCCGCTGTGGACGTGGTCGCTGGTCTGGCGCCGCGACGAGGACGACGCCGCGGTGCTCGCCGTCGTCGACGCGCTCATGCGCAGCACCGGGGATCTCGGGGTCAGCGACCAGTCGACGTGGCTGCCGACGGCCGACCCGCACCGGCCGGGGTGAACCCGCTCCGAAGCAACGCGGCGACCACGGCCGAGGCGACGACGACGAGGGCGGCCGCGAGCAACGCATGGTGGAATCCGTCTCCGAGGAGTGGCGTCACCAGCAGCGGACCGAGGATCTGACCCGCCGAGTAGCCGACGGTCAAGAGGGCGACGGCACCGGGGAACTGCAGCAGACGACCGGCGGCGAGCGCGATCGTACTCACGCCGATGAACGTGGCGCCGAACAGAATTGCGCCGACCAGCGCCGCAGCGGGGCCGTCGGTCAAGGCGGGTAGTGAGATGCCGATGGCCTGCAGCAGGAGCGCGGCGACGAGCAGGACGGGGTGCCGCCATCGCGTGCTCGACCACGCCCACAATGCCGCCGAGGGCGCAGCAGCCAGGCCGACCAGCAGCCAGGCGCCGCTACCGAGCCAACCCGACGAGTTCTGATGAATCGCCGCGACCAGGAATGTGCCTGCGACGATGTAGCCGATTCCCTCGAGCGTGTAGCTCACGAACAGTGCTGCGAACAAGCGCTTTGCGTTCTCCATGGGTGCCGGTGGCGCTACCACCGGCGTGACGGCGGCGGGCCGGGGCGTCCCGCGCATCGCCCAAGCGCCGACGGTCAGAACGGCGGCCGAGACCGCCGCCGTCCACCACGCGCCCCGCCACCCCGCGGTTACGGGCATCGCCAACGCCATCACGCCAGAGAGTGCGATGCCGACGCCGACACCGCCGAAACCCCATCCCGGCAGGTGTGGTGAATGGTCACGCAGATGTTCCAGCAACGAGTTGACCGCGACGACGAACACCACGGCACTGGCGAAGCCGGCGACGGTGCGAAGGGTCATCCAACCGAACACATTGGACGCCAACGGCATCAAACCCAGGGTGGCTATCAGGACGACGAGCGAGGTTCGCCACGCGATGGTGGATCGGGCCAACCGGTGCGACAGGGTGCCCGCCACTGCACCGCCGAGATAGCCCACGTAGTTGGCGGTGGCGAGATGGCCTGCCGCCTGTGCGGTGAGGCCGGCCTGCGCCGTCATCAGGGGCAGGATCGGGGTGTAGGCGAAGCGGCCGATTCCCATCGCCGCGCCCAACGCGGCGGCCGCCCTGGCGACGTGCAGCCACGCAGCGGAGTCATGTTGTGCTGGCACCGATTCATCATGTGCCGGCACGGCTGGCACTGCTACGACCGAAATGCTCACAGGTGCAAGGCGTTGCCTCCCACACCGACCGATTCGTGCACGCGCGACCGCAGCGACCGCGGCGGGCGCGAATCGCCTGTCGGGCTAGGGTGTCCACACGCCGCTTGCGGCGGCCTCTCGGGCGAAGTCGGCGAAGTCTCGCGGCTCGCGTCCGAGCGCGCGCTGCACTCCGTCGGCCAGCGCAGCGTTTCGCCCGTCAAGTACGGTGGTGAACAGGTACCCCAACAGCGCGACGACATCCAGTGGCACTTGATATTCCGTAAGCGTGGCGGCGTAGTCGTCCATCGACACGGACTCGAACCGGAGCTCTCTCCCGGTGGCCGCGGCGATCTCGGCGACCGCATCGGCGAAGGTGAGCAGGCGCGGTCCCGTCAGTTCGTACGTCTGGCCGACGTGCCGGTCCCCGGTCAGCGCCGCCACGACGACGTCGGCGATGTCGTCGGCATCGACGAACGGCTCCAGTACGTCGCCGACCGGAAGAGCGACGGTGCCTGCGGCCACGTCGTCGGCGAAGTTGCCCTCGCTGAAGTTCTGCGCGAACCACGTGGCCCGCACGATGGTCCACTCCATGCCCGACGCGCGCACCACGTCCTCCGCGCGTTCGGCCTCCTCCTCGCCGCGGCCGGACAACAGCACCAACCGCCGGACGCCCGCGGCACGTGCCAGCGCGGCGAGTTCGGTGATGGACTCGACCGAGCCTGGCACCGCCAGGTCCGGGCTGTAGGTCACGTAGACGGCGGTTGCGCCGTCGAGCGCGCGCGCCCAAGTCGACGGCTGGTCCCAGTCGAACGGTGTTGCCGAGGAGCGGGATCCATGCCGGACGTCGAGACCGCGGTCGGTCAGGCGGGCGGCGACGCGCTTACCGGTCTTGCCGGTGCTTCCGATGACGAGAATCGTGTTGATGTTCATGCACCGAATTCAACGGCCCATCGCGGAGACGATCCATGGCCGATGCGCTCAATGCCATGCTCGATCGTCTGAACTGCGGTGGTCAGCGCTGACTCAGGTCGTTGACGACGATGCCCGACGGGTCGGTGAAGAAGAACCGCCGGACACCCCACTGTGCGTCGATCACCGTGAGGTCGGGACAACCCGTCGGACGGTCATATCGCGGGGCCGAGGAGATCGTCGGCGTCCTTGATGACGTAGCCGTAGCCCTGTTCGGCCAGGAAGCGCTGCCGGTGTGCGGCGTACTCGGCGTCCAGGCTGTCGCGGGAGACCACCGAATAGAAGATCGCCCCGCCGCCGTCTGCCTTGGGCCGCAGCAACCGGCCCAGCCGCTGCGCCTCCTCCTGGCGCGACCCGAACGTGCCCGAAACCTGCACGGCGACACTGGCTTCCGGAAGATCGATGGAGAAGTTCGCGACCTTGGACACCACCAACGTCTGGATCTCGCCTTGGCGGAACGCTTCGTACAGTGATTCGCGTTCGGCGGTCTTCGTCGACCCCTGGATCACCGGCGCGTCCAACTCCTGCCCGAGTTCGTCGAGCTGATCGAGGTAGGCGCCGATAACCAGCGTCGGCTCGTCGGGATGCCGGTCCAGGATGGACTTCACCACCGCGATCTTGGTGTGCGCCGTCGAGCAAAGCTTGTAGCGCTCCTCGGGCTCCGCCGTGGCGTAGATCATCCGCTCGTTGTCGGTCATCGTCACGCGGACCTCGATGCACTCGGCAGGAGCGATCCAGCCCTGCGCCTCGATGTCCTTCCACGGCGCGTCGTACCGCTTCGGTCCGATCAGCGAGAACACGTCACCCTCGCGACCGTCCTCGCGGATCAGGGTGGCGGTGAGCCCGAGCCTGCGGCGCGACTGCAGGTCGGCCGTCATGCGGAAGACCGGTGCGGGCAGCAGGTGCACCTCGTCGTAGATGATCAGGCCCCAGTCGCGGCTGTCGAACAACTCGAGGTGACGATACTCACCCTTGGTGCGGCGGGTGATCACCTGATACGTCGCGATCGTGACCGGCCGGATCTCCTTGCGTTCGCCGGAGTACTCGCCGATCTCCTCCTCGGTCAGCGAGGTGCGCGCGATCAGCTCGCGCTTCCACTGCCTGCCCGCGACGGTATTGGTGACCAGGATCAGGGTGGTGGCACCCGCCTTCGCCATCGCCGCCGCGCCGACCAGCGTCTTGCCCGCGCCGCACGGCAGCACGACGACGCCAGAGCCGCCCGCCCAGAACGAGTCGGCGGCCATCTCCTGATAGTCGCGCAGTTCCCAGCCGTTCTGCTCGAGCGCGATGGGATGCGCCTCGCCGTCGACGTAGCCCGGCCAGGTCCTCGGCGGGCCACCCGATCTTGAGCAGCATCTGCTTGACCCGGCCACGCTCGCTGGGGTGCACGATGACGGTGTCGTCATCGATGCGGGCGCCGAGCATCGGGGCGATCTTCTTGTGGCGCAGCACCTCTTCGAGCACCGCGCGGTCCAGGCTGACCAGCACCAGCCCGTGCACCGGACTCTTCACCAGCTGCAGCCTGCCGTAGCGGGCCATCGTGTCGACGATGTCGACCAGCAGTGGCTGCGGCACCGCGTAGCGCGAGAACGACACCAGGGCATCGACCACCTGCTCGGCGTCGTGGCCCGCCGCGCGGGCGTTCCACAGGGCCAACGGGGTGATGCGGTAGGTGTGGATGTGCTCGGGTGCGCGCTCCAGTTCGGCGAACGGAGCGATCGCCGCGCGGGCGGCGCCCGCGAGCTCGTGGTCGACTTCGAGCAGCACGGTCTTGTCGGACTGCACGATCAGGGGGCCGTCGGTCATGCGCGATCCCGCTTCGCTGCTCGCTGCTGAGCCGATGCGCGATCGCTCCGCTCTCGCTGATGTCATTCGAACCATTATCCCGGGTCGGCCGACACCACCGACGTCACGCGGTGGATCGCGAACTCGCGCACCCGCCCGGACGCCGGATCGTAGGCGGTCAGCTGCCCGCCCCTGACGTTGATCGGGGCCACCACCCGCTGGGTGGCCACCCCGGCCGGATCCACGTAGCCGATCACCACTGAGGCCTGCTGCTGCGCCGCGTTCTGCAGTTGCGCCATCGCCTCGGCCGGATCGAGTCGGCTCGCTCCGAACGGCGCGGCGGCCACCTTGCGCATCACCGCGACGATGGCGGCCAGCGTCTGCTCGCTGGGGGTGGACGGCGCGCCGGTAGCCGCGACGCCGGATGGGCGGTGGGACGCGGGCGCCGCGGGCGCGGATGTCGACGATCGTGCCCGACGCGTCCTCGGCCGCTGGCACGAAGCCTGCAGCGCGCAGCGCGGCGAGCAGTTCGGCGATCGGCGCCTGACACACCGCGACCGTCGGGGCAAGGACCCGCACCTCGAGTGCGTCCATCGCGGGAGCGGCGACGGCCTGCGCCAGCAGTACGGGATCCTCACACCGGACGAACGAGGCCGCCATGCCGACCCGCAACTGACCGTGCCTGCGGGCGACGTCGTCGATGAGGTACGTCAAACCCTGTGGCACGGGCGTTTTGGAGTGCTGTGCGAAGAATCCGTGAATCTCGGCCGCCGTGCGACCGGTGTCCAACGCGCGCCGGATCGACTGCTCGCTGATGCGATAGACCATCGCCGCCCCCGCCGACTCGACGGTGGCCAACGCCGACAATTGTTCGGCCAGTTCACGTTCCAGCGGGCCGGGCACCACCACGGTGAGGTCGGCCTGCAGCAGGAAGTGGTCGATCGGCTTGGGCAGTACCTTGGCCATCGCCAGGACGACGTCGGCCTCCGAATCCCCGGCCACCAACTTGCGGATCGGGGGTCGAGATGGCGCCCCGCCCGACGACGCCGAGAGCGTGCGCCTCGGTGAGGAGGGCGGCGACTGGCTTGGGTTGCAGTCGTGCCGCCCAACGTGGGCGCCGCCACGCCATTGCCTTCGACGCCTCGGCGGCGTCCACGCCTGCGCCGGGGGCCAGGTCGGTGAGCACCGAGAGCAGCAGGCGCCGGTCCAGCGGTGCGGCGGTGGAGTACAACGAATCGGACAGTGCTGCATAGGGTTTGGCGTCTGGACCGCGTTCGCCGATGAGCCCGGGACGCGACGGCAGATCCAGCCACGTCGATGCCAGCAGGTACCAACGATTCGCCGTCGGCGCCTCGATGAATCGGTCCGAGGCAACCGTCGGCGCCCAGAAGGGGCCGCTGCCGTCGAGTGGGTCAGGGTCCGGCATGCCGACCGCGATCAATCCGGCCGCGGCGGAGACCTCGAGGATGAGGCCAAGTCGTTGGTCGTCGATGCCGGTGACCTTGACCAGCCGCTTGACGTCGCGCACGCCGAGCCCGCCGCTGCGCAATTCGGGGATCGGCGCGGCCGACAGCGCTTCGAGCACCACCTCGACTTCGCGAAGGAGGTCGATGGCCGCGCCGGCGGCGACGGCGTCGGCGTCGGCCGGCTTGGTCTTCGCCACCACGGGGTCCGGCGGCACGAGCTCGGTGGGCCCTGGCGATTCGCCGCGCATCACCTGTCCCACCAGCCGCGGAAGCATCACGGTGTCGGCATCCACCTGCCGCAGCAGGCCGGCACGAAAGCAGCCGCTGCACAGGACGGTCGGCTGGGGTGCCGGGTGCCGCGTCGCGGGTGCGCCCGATCGGCGACCCGTCGACGAGTCGCTCCAGAAGTTCACGCTGGGGCAGATCGATGCCCTCGAGTAGTTCACCGATCCGCGCCGCGTCCAGGTCGGTGGCCTCGAGCGTCACCTGCCCGGGATGCCACGGCAGTCCCGAGGCCGCCTCGGCCGTCACCCGCACCGCCGTGTCGCCCCACACCAGCGCCTTGGCGCGAAGGTCGTCGACGGCGGCGGTCAGCTGTTTCTCTGCGCCGCGCTCGGCGAACGACGCGAACAGTTTCGTCAACGGAACGGCCGCGGTCTCGGCATGCAACAACAACAGCGCGTCGAGCACCGCGAGGCGGGCGAAGTCGAGGTCATCGGTGGCAGCCTTGACCGACTGCCGGGACTGTGCCCGGGCAGCCAACGCAGCGATCGACCCGGGCGGCGGCTGGGTGAGGTCTGGCCGCAACTCCAATAATCGGATGATCCGATCGTCGGGCAGCTCGGCCAACCAGGTACCCAGCGGGACACCCGGAGATACTTCGGTCATTGTTTACCAGCCTAAGCCAGCCGCCCGGGTACATCTCCCGGTCGCTGCGCTCCTGCCCACCGCAACATCTCCCGGTCGCTGCGCTCCTGCCCACCGCAACATCTCCCGGTCGCTGCCGCTGCCTGCGCCACCGGTCTCGCCAGCGCGAGCATTGCCTGCCACAATGTGGACGTGGCTGACAAGAAACCGCAGAAGAACCGCTACGTCGACAATGGTTGGCCCGTCGGCGACGACGACGACCATGCGGTCAGCGAGCTTGCTGCCGATCGCACCGGCGCGCTTTCGCCGTTCGGTGAGGTGACGTTCCCACTGCCTGCCGACGAACTGCCGTACACCCACCCGGTGACGGTCATCAACAGATAGCCGTGACGGCACGACCAGATCGGCTGTCGCACCTAGACGAATCGGGCGCGGCCCACATGGTCGACGTGACCGGCAAGGACGCCACGAAACGCACCGCCGTGGCCGCGGGCACGCTGCGTGACCAGGCCGGATGTGATCGAGTTGATCGCCACCGGCGGTCTGCCCAAGGGCGATGCGCTGGCCACCGCGCGGGTCGCGGGCATCCTGGCCGCGAAGCGGACCAGCGACCTGATCCCGCTGTGCCACCAATTGGCGCTCACCGGTGTCGACGTCGAGTTCGAGGTGGGTTCGACGGACGTCGGCATCACCGCTACCGTGCGCACCACCGATCGCACCGGGGTCGAGATGGAGGCGCTGACGGCGGTCAGCGTGGCCGCTCTGACGCTCTACGACATGATCAAGGCCGTCGACCCAGCCGCCCGCATCGAGGGCATCCAGGTGGTGCGCAAGGAGGGCGGCAAGACGGGGCCATGGTCGAGGAATGACAGCCGATGAAGGGACGTTGGTGAGTCGCTCGGCGCGCGTGATCATCGCCTCCACCCGCGCGGCGGCGGGGGTGTACGAGGATCGGACCGGTCCCGTCATCGACAGAATGGCTGACGCAACGCGGTTACGCCGTCGCGCCGCCGGTCGTCGTGTCCGACGGCGTCGCGGTGAATCAGGCGCTGTTCGCCGCGCTCGACGAGAAGGTCGACGTCATCCTGACGTCGGGCGGGACTGGCATCTCGCCGACCGACCGCACCGCCGATGCGACCGCCAACATCGTCGACTATCAGATCCCCGGCCTCGCCGAGGCGATCCGGCGTTCCGGGCTTCCGCAGGTGCCGACGTCGGTGCTGTCCCGCGGGGTGTGCGGCGTGCGGGACGGCACGCTGATCGTGAACCTCCCCGGATCGCCGGGAGGTGTCAAGGACGGTCTCGGTGTGCTCGCCGACGTGCTCGAGCACGCCCTGGACCAACTCGGCGGAAGGGACCACACCCGATGACGGCTGTCGTGGTGCACGTCGCGCTGAGTGAGGACGCGATCGACCTCGCCGAGCACGAGGCCTTGGTGGGCCACCGGGCAGCGGGCGCAGTGGTCGGTTTCGCCGGTGTCGTGCGCGACCACGACGGCGGACGGCCCGTGACCCGACTGGAGTACTCGGCGCACCCGGGGGCCCTGCAGACGCTGATCGACGTGGCCGACGAGATCGCCCGCGGCGCAACGGGTGTCCGGGCGATCGCCGTCAGCCACCGGGTCGGAACACTGCACATCGGCGACGCCGCGCTGGTGGCCGCGGTCGCGGCCGACCACAGGCAGGCAGCGTTCGACACGTGCGCCCTGCTGGTGGACACGGTGAAGGCGCGGCTACCGGTGTGGAAGCACCAGTTCTTCGGCGACGGCACCGAAGAGTGGGTCGGATCCGCCTGACGGCGGGCTGACTACTGGCCGGGAGGCGGTGGCAGCAACGGCAATGGCGCCGGGTCCCCAGGCGCGGGAGGCAACCCAGCGTCGGGAGGCGGCGGGGCCGCCGGATCGGCCGGAGCGAGCGGCACGTTCGGGCCGGGCGCCTGATCCGGGTACGGCGTGTTCATGCCGCGCTGGGCCAATCCCATCACCAGGGCTTCCTTGCCGCTGATGTCGTGGTCCTGAACTGCCTGCCACAGATCCTTGAGGTAACTGACGTTGGGGCTGTCGTCGCCGGCCGCGCTCGGGTCCATCGTCGAACCCGGAGGCGGCGCATCGGGGCTCGCGAGGTGCGGCATGCCGTCCGGAGGGGTCGGCAGGCCGCCGCTGATCGCCTGGTTGGCGGCGTCGTAGGCGGGCGCCGGGATGTTGACCGCGTTCAGCGGAGCCAGCGGATCCGGCGCGGGTGCCTGATCGCGGTGCGGGTGCGGAGCGTCCGGGGCGGGCGGACCCGGCAGCGGCCCGGGAGCCAGCACCGGATCGAGCGGCAGGTCACCGGCATGCAGTGCCCATGCCTGCGGCTGATCGGCCGGGGGCGGACCATCCTGGACGACGTCCCAGGCCGCGGCCTCGACTGCCGGTGCGGCATCGGGTGCGTCGGGGGCAGGTGCATCGGGGGCGGGTGCGTCGTTGGCGGCCTCGATGACCGGCGGTGCGTCACGGGCGCGGGTGCGTCGGGGGCGGGTGCGTCGTTGGCGGCCTCGACGACCGGCGGTGCGTCGGGAGCGGGCGCATCCGGCACCGGTACGTCTGGCGCGGGTGCGTCTGGAGCCGGGGCAGGAGCGCTGGCCAGAATCGAGCCATCGTCGCCGGGAAGTGGCGCATCGAGCGGCACGACCGCGGCGTCCGGCGGCGGAGGCAGATCCGGCGCAGGCGGGGGAGGAGGCGGCGGAGCGTCGGGCAGCGGGGCGTCCAGCGGCGCGACGTCGTCGGGCGGTGGCGGGGGAGCCATCGGGTCGACGGGCGGCGGAGCGTCGGCCGCGGCGAGTTGGAACGGCGGCGGAGGGGGCAGCTCACCGTTCACATCGGGGTTGTCGAGGGGCTGCGGTGCTTCGGCGAGCACGTTGCGTGGCGTCGAGCCGGACAGGCCGGTGCCACACACCGGCCAGGCGCCGCGGCCCTGAGTGGCCAGCACGCGCTCCGCGACCGCGATCTGCTCGTCCTTGGAGGCCATGTGCGCGGCGGGGGCGTATTCGCCGCCACCATGCGAGGACCAGGTGCCGGGCGAGAACTGCAGCCCACCCTGATATCCATTGCCGGTGTTGATGGCCCAGTTGCCGCCAGATTCGCAGCGCGCGACCTGATCCCATTCACCATCGGTGGCGGCAGCCGCCTGCCCTGCGAGGGCGATGCTTCCGGTGCCGATCACAGCGCCGGTGAAAGCGATCTTTGCGACGTTTACTGCCGATGTAGTGGGCTTGCGATGCCGTCCACTCATAGGTATTAGAAGTCCTCTCGTAAACGCCTGCGAGGTCAGCTGTCGGGTTCGGGTTGGAGAGGCTACCCGGCTGACGTCGCTGAGGACGACGTCAGCTTCACCCCAAGGAGCCGAGGCTCCTGGTCCTGCAATCTCGGTGGACCGGTTGGGTCCCCCGCGTCCATCCAACTTGTCGGTTTCTGCTGCACCCGGTGGATGGAATTCGGCGTTACCGGGTATAGCGGGCCACTCAATGAGGGTTGGGTGGCTTGGGTCATGACCGTAACGGGTACTTCTGATCCCGTCACTTTTGGCAGCCGTGGGCGTTTCCGTGCGTGGCAAATCTTGTGAGGACGTTAAAAGGGCAGCAAGCCACGACGTTTCCCCAGGTTCAAGCGCAGATGAACAACGGTTGAGGCATTTCGTGACCGTTTCGTTATGTGATGTAAATCACGGTCATCCGCCGGCGAAGGGCGGTAAGACATCCACGGTCTGGGTTTGTTGGGAGCGGCTCTGCCCGGTTGCGCACGGCCACGCCGTCGCACAGAAATGAGCAGCGGTCGAGCACCGTGGCCAGTTCGGGGCTGCGAGCACCGAGGCGCTCGACGAGATCCTTGATCGACGTGCCCGGCGCGACATCGAGCGTTTCGGTCTCCATGCCCGCCGCCGCTCGCGCTGCCGCGAAGTATCGAACGGTCACCTCTAGCTCGGCCACGTCAACCGCCGATCGCGCTCATCGGCCGGTCGGGCTGCACGAAGTCGGGATCGTTGATGCCGTGTCCGGCCGGCTTGGCCCACATCGCCGCCCGCCACGCCGCCTCGATCGCGGCGTCATCCGCACCGGTGCGCAACAACCGGCGCAGGTCGCTCTCCTCCCGCGAGAACAGGCAGCTGCGGATCTGACCATCGGCGGTGAGCCGGGTTCGGTCGCAGGCGCCGCAGAAGGCGTCGGACACCGACGCGATCACGCCGACCGTGCCGACGCCGCCGTCGACCTGCCACAGTTGCGCTGGAGCGGATCCCCGCGGCGCGGAGTCGGGCTGCAGGTCGAACTGGCGGCGCAGTGTGGAGAGGATGGCTCCGGCCCCGATGGTCCGGTCGCGTTGCCACTCGTGGCCGGCATCGAGCGGCATCTGCTCGATGATTCGGAGCTGGTACCCGTGCTCGAGGCAGAAGCGCAGCAGTGGCACGGCGTCATCCAGGCCCGTGACCGGATCCAGAACGGCGTTCACCTTCACCGGGGCAAGGCCGGCGGCGGCCGCGGCGGCCAGCCCGTCGAGCACGTCGGAGAGCCGGTCACGCCGGGTAATGCGGGCGAAGCGGGCTGCATCGACGGTGTCCAATGACACGTTCACGCGGTCGAGTCCGGCCGCCTTGAGCCGCGTCGCGCGTCGAGCCAGGCCGATTCCATTCGTGGTCAATGCGATCTCGGGACGCGGACGCAGCGCGGCGGCCGCCGCCACCACCTCGTCGAGGTGCCGTGCCACCAGAGGCTCGCCGCCGGTGAAGCGGACGTTGGTGATGCCGAGCCGGGTAACCCCGATGGTCAACAGCCGGGCGAGTTCGGACGCGCTGAGGAGGTCCTCCCCGGGTAGCCAGTCCAGGCCCTCCGCGGGCATGCAGTAGGTGCACCGCAGGTTGCAGCGGTCGGTCAGCGACACCCGCAAATCCGTCGCGACGCGGCCGAACGTGTCGACCAGTGGACCCGTGTCGGGGCCATCCGACACGACCACCGGCCGCAGCGACGGCAGTCCCAGATTCGTTGCCGTCATCCGAGCGCTCCTACCCGGTCCTGTGTCGCGTCGTTGTGGACGATCTCCTTGCCGAGCGGCAGGAGCGACACGGGGATCAACTTCAGGTTCGCCAGCGCCAGCGGAATGCCGATGATGGTGATGGCCATGGCGACGGCACTGATCAGATGGCCGATCGCCAACCAGATCCCGAACAGCACCAGCCAGATGATGTTGCCGATCAGCGCGCCGGGGCGGGGCCCGGGCTTGTCGACGACGCGGTAGCCGAACGGCCACAGCGCGTAGAGCCCGATGCGGAACGCCGCGAAGCCGAACGGAATGGTGATGATGAGGACGAAGCAGATGAGACCGGCGAGGAAGTAGCCGAGCGCCAACCACAAACCACCGAAGATCAACCAGATGATGTTCAAGATCAGGCGCATATCCCCTCCAGCGGTTCTTCCAGCGTACCCAGTGCAGCCCTGGCCAGCCGGGGCGGGAGTAATCGAGTGCTGGCCGGGATTGCGGCCGAGTAGGATCATTGCATTCGCGTCCTGCGCAGGCGGGACGCTTTCATTATGCGACCAGGTATTCAGACGACGAGCGGGTGAGCACAGTGCCGACCGGCAGGGTTAAGTGGTACAACGCCGAGAAGGGCTACGGCTTTCTGTCCCAGGAGGAGGGCGAGGACGTCTACGTCGGCTCTTCGGCGTTGCCCTCCGGAGTGGGGGAGCTCAAGGCCGGCCAAAAGGTCGAGTTCGGCATCGCAGCGGGTCGCCGCGGCCCGCAGGCGTTGAGCCTGAAGGTGATCGATCCGCCACCGAGCCTGACCCGTACCCGCCGCGAGGCCACCCCCGTGGAGCGCAAGCACACGCCGGACGAACTGCACGGCATGGTCGAGGACATGATCACGCTGCTGGAGGGCGCGGTGCAGCCCGAGCTGCGCAAGGGCAAGTACCCGGACCGCAAGACCGCTCGCCGGGTGTCCGAGGTGGTCAAGGCCGTCGCGCACGAACTGGACGCCTGACGCGGCTTGACGCCTCGGGCGTGAACTGTGCTCGAATGTTCATTCGTGACTAGGGCATACATTCGCGTCCGGCAGGGAAGAATCGCCTAGTGCCTACCTACGTGGCGCCCAAGGGCGACTTCGACCGCGACACCGACTACATCACCACCCGCATCACGGCCGACGGCCGCGACGGTTTCCCGGTCGAACCCGGGCGATACCGTCTCGTCGTCGCCAGGGCCTGTCCCTGGGCGAACCGGGCGATCATCGTCCGGCGGCTCCTGGGCCTGGAAGACGTTCTGTCCATTGGCTTTTGCGGGCCGACGCACGACGAGCGCAGCTGGACGTTCGATCTGGACCCTGACGGCGTCGACCCGGTGCTGAAGATCCCCCGCCTGCAGGACGCCTACCTAAAGCGGTTCCCGGATTACCCGAAGGGCATCACGGTCCCGGCGATCGTTGACGTCCCGACGGGCGAGGTGGTGACCAATGACTTCGCGCAGATGACGCTGGACCTGTCCACCGAATGGACGGCCCATCACCGGCCCGGAGCCCCGCAGCTCTACCCGGAGTCGCTGCGCCCCGAGATCGACGAGGTCGCCAAGCGGATCTACACCGAGGTGAACAACGGCGTGTACCGCTGCGGGTTCGCGGGGTCCCAGAGCGCCTATGACACCGCATACGACCGGTTGTTCACCGCGCTGGACTGGCTGACCGATCGACTGAGCGGACAACGTTTTCTCGTGGGAGACACCATTACCGAGGCCGACGTCCGGCTGTTCACGACGCTGGCGCGTTTCGACCCCGTCTACCACGGCCACTTCAAGTGCAACCGGTCCAAGCTCGACGAGCTGCCGGTGTTGTGGGCGTACGCGCGAGACCTGTTCCAAACACCGGGGTTCGGCGATACCGTCGACTTCGTCCAGATCAAACGGCACTACTACGTCGTGCACGGTGACATCAATCCCACCCGGATCGTGCCCAAGGGCCCCGAGTTGTCCAACTGGTTGACCCCGCACGGCCGGGAAGCCCTGGGCGGCAGACCTTTCGGTGACGGTTCGCCGCCAGGCCCGACACCCGAGGCCGAGCGCGTGCCGCCGGGTCACTCGGCCGACTAGGCCCAGACGGTCCGCACCGACCATTCGGCGTGCGGCCATGGGAACTCGTTGTTCTGCTCGTCGCGCACCAGCGTCGGCAGCTGCACCGCGATGCCGGTCAACCGGCCGCGCCGCGGATCGACGGTGGGGATGGTCACGGCGAGCTTGCTGTTGGGTCGGAACTCCTCGACCACGCTGTCCCCGGAATCTTCATAGGCGCGCAACAGCACCCACGGCGCCCTCGCAATCGACGGCGGCACCGACAGCTGCACCGGATCACGGGACGTGACGTCGAGTTCGCCAACGGTCTCCGGGATGTCGCACCTGGTGATCTGCAGGACGTCACAGAATCGGTACGGTCCGACGCGCGTCAACTGGCCGTGGGTGTATGCACTGATCTCCGGGTGCGGGGGAGCGGGGTCGCGCGTCAGCCGCCAGATCAGCAAGCCGGTGGCCACCAACGCCACCACCGCGACCGCAGCCAGAACCGCAAGAACCCGCTTCATTCCCGTGCCACCGTCGCCGATTCGGCGAGCGTGCCCTCCTGCTGGGCGAGCACCGGCCGATTGCCGCCGAATCCGGGGATCAGCGAGTCACCGTGGTAGCTCACCAGCGTCTGCGCCAGGCCAAGGATGAGGACGGAGCTGATGGCAGTGAATCCGATCCACAGATCGGTGTAGATCAGCACGCCCATCGCGCCGCCCGCGACCCAGCCAAGTTGCAGCAGCGATTCCGACCGGCCGAATGCCGACGCGCGGGATTCCTCCGGCAGGTCATCCTGCAGCGACGCATCGAGTGACGCCTTCGCGACTGCGCTGGACCCGGATGCGACGAGTGTGGCGAACGCCGCGACGAGCAGGTTACCGGTGAGCGCGGTGGCCAACGCGACGGCGGTCACCGCCATCGTGGCACGGACCACCAATTGCGCGGGATGGCCGAGCCGGAGCCGCGCGCTGGTGAAGTTGCCCGCGAAGTTGCCGATGGCTGCCGCAGCGCCGATCAGGCCGAGGATGCGCAGCTGTTCCCAGCCGCTGGCGTCGTGCGACTTGGCGACGAATGCCGGATAGAGGAAGAGGAAACCGATCATCACCTTGATGGTGCAGTTACCCCATAACGAGGTGATGATGTTGCACCCCAACGGTTGGCGGGCGGGCTTCCCTGACTTCGAGTCGGCCTGGCTGCCGAGATGTTTGGTGGGCCCGTGATAGGTCAGCGTGGTGGGCACCTCACCCTCGGTCACCTCGACCCACTTCGGGATGCGCATCGCCAGCACCGCGCCGCCGACGGTGACGGCGACGACCACGTACAGCGCGCCGGGCAGCTGGAACATGTTGAACAGGTATTCCACTCCGGCGGCAATCGCGCCGCCGAGCATGGTCCCACCGAGGAGGCCGAACACGGTGAGCCTGGAGTTGACCCGGACCAGGTCGATCGTCGGTGGCAGTACGCGCGGCGTCATGGCGCTGCGGAGCACGCTGAACGACTTCGACAACACCATCATCCCCAGCGCGCACGGGTAGAGCACCCAGGACGGGAAGCTGCCGTTCATCCCGTCGTAGTTGGCGATCAGCACGACGGCGATCGCGGTGCGCAGGACGAACGACGTGGCGAGCGCCACCCGGCGGCCGTGCTGCAGGCGGTCGAGCGCAGGGCCGATGAGCGGCGCGATGAGGGCGAACGGCGCGATGGTGATCAGCAGGTACAACGCCACCTTGCTCTTGCTCTCTCCTGAGGCGGCGGCGAAGAACAGGGTATTGGCCAATGCCACCGCCATCGCGGAGTCGGCGGCGAAGTTGGCCATCACGGGATAGGTCAGCGCGGTCAGCCCGGACTTGTCGGCGCCGTCGGCGGTCGCCGCGCGCTGGAACAGCCCGTACATCTTGTAACCCATTTCGCGGCTGCGTTGCGCCGCGGCCCGGGTGACGGTGACCCGCTGGCCGGCCGCCTGGCCCGCGCCGCGCGGCGGGGTGTCGGAGCGTGGCCCTCGGTGGTCCGCGGTCTGCGTTTCGTCGAGCGGCGGCAGCCAGCGGTTGGCGCTCGGCCCCTGGGGATTGCGGCCCGTCCGGCGCCGGTCATCGATGCCGTCGCTTGGGTAGTTGGCCATGCCGGGATGCTGCTCACCGGAGCCTGCCGGGGGCCGCGGGGGATAGTAGCGATGATCCCGCGGGTCCCCTTCGCTGCCGGGGTCACGACGGGATCCGTTCACGCTCTCGATTCTTCCCCATCCGCGCGACAGCTGCCCGTAGGGCGACCGGTGTGGCTTTGCCCTGGACTTGTCAGGCAGTATTGATGCCGATGGACAGCATGATCGAATCCGCCGAGCACGACGCCGCCGTCCCCCCGTTGGATGGTCGGGCGGATTTGGCGACGGTACTGATGGGCGCCGTCGACCTGGCCCGCACGGCGATTCTCGAGTTCAGCGGGCCCGACGTCGTCGGCGAGTACCTCGGCGCGGGCTTCGACGATCCGACCGCCGCGACGCATCGCTTCCTTGCGGTCATGCCCGGCTACCAGGGCTGGCAGTGGGCAGTGGTGGTCGCGGCCTACCCCGGAGCCGACCATGCCACGGTCAGCGAAGTGGTCCTGGTGCCGGGACCGACGGCGCTGCTGGCGCCTCAGTGGGTGCCGTGGGAGGAACGCGTCCAGCCCGGTGACCTGAGCCCCGGCGATCTGCTGTCTCCGGTCACGAACGACCCACGCCTGGTGCCCGGCTACGTGTCCTCGGGTGATCCCGAACTAGACGAGATCGCCGGCGAGATCGGATTCGGCCGTCGGCAGGTGCTCAGCCTGTGGGGCCGAATCGAGGCCGCGCAGCGTTGGCACGACGGCGAGTTCGGGCCTGGCTCGGCCATGGCCCGTGCGACTCGGCGGATCTGCCGGGATTGCGGCTTCTATCTGCCCCTTACCGGCTCGCTCGGGAGGGCCTTCGGGGTGTGCTCCAACGAGATGTCGGCCGACGGGCGCGTGGTGTCCGACGAGTACGGCTGCGGCGCACACTCGGACACCCCCGCGCCCGCGGGGCTCGGATCACCCGCGTTCGATCCGTACGACGACGGAATGCTCGAGGTCACCGACGTGGTGGCCCAGGGCGGCGGTTGAGGAAGCATCGGAATCGGACGAGGCGACGACCGACACTGCCGAGCCTCCGAGGCCGTCGAATCCGATGCCGCAGATGCGACCGAGGCCGTGCAGCCCGTCGAATCGGCAGAGGTTGTCGAGGCTGCCGAGCCGGTTGAGGCCGTCGAGTCGGCAGAGGTCGTCGAGCCGGTTGAGCCCGTTGAGCCGGTTGAGCCCGTCGAATCGGTCGAACCCGAGAACTAACCGATTTCGGCGGCCGCCTTGATGCGCGCCAGCGTGGCGTTCATCCCCTCGACCAGTTCCCGTTCGAAACTCGGAACACCGCCAAACAGCGTGCTGATGACCAGATTCGACGTCGCCTTCACGCCGTTCTCGGCATGGCGGCTCTCGATCACGCGGGTACCGGTGTCATGGGGTTGGAGCTCGTAGGTCCAGATGGTGTTGTTCGCGTTCACCCGGAACGACAGCTTCTGCTCGGGAATCACCTCGGTGACCTGACCCGTCGTCGGCCAGACCAGATATCCGCGGCGGTTGATGTTCACGGTCTTGGTGCCCCGACGCAGCGGGCCGAATGGCTTCATCAGCCGGCACTGCGGACTCCACTTCGGCATCAGTCGGAGGTCGGAGATCAGGGCCCATACCCGCGCAGGCGGTGCCTCGATGTCGATCTGCGCCTGCAGCAACGGTTCCGCCACTACTCCTCCCCGCTCAGTCGAGTCCGGTCTGGGCGCCACGCGAACCGCGCCGCACGGCGCGACGCTGCCACAGAAAGATCGACGTGCCAAGAACTCCGACGCCAAGGCCGGCAACGGTCACCGGGCGCCAGTGCTGCAACTCGGGAACCGTGAACGCGAGTATGACGGCAACCAGCCAGCCCGCCGCGATCGCGACGATCACCGGCCACTGCCGCAGCAGCGCGGCAGGCAATGCAGGCGGCACAGGCGCATCGTCGCCGGACTGTGTCGTCGTCTCGGCCATAGCGGACAAACTTAGCCGATGGGCGCGCTTTAGGACCCGGTCTGAAAAGTGGCTCGCTCGTGCCGGTCATCGGATGCGGGTCGGTACTCTCTTCACGTGACCGATGCCGATGCCCGACTGGCCAGCGACTTGTCGTTGGCCGTCGTTCGTCTGGCGCGGCAGCTGCGCTTCCGCCGGCCCGATTCACCCGTGTCGCTTTCCCAGTTGTCGGCGTTGGCCACGCTGGCCAAGGAAGGCGCGATGACGCCGGGTGCGCTGGCCATCCGGGAACGCGTGCGGCCCCCGTCGATGACGCGGGTCATCGCCTCGCTGTGCGAACTCGGCTTCGTCGACCGCTGTGCGCACCCCGACGACGGTCGACAGGTGCTGGTGTCGGCGTCGGGCGCCGGGGCGGAGCTGATCGATTTGGAGCGCCGCGCGAGCCGGGAATGGCTGCAGCAGCGGCTGGCCGAGCTCTCACCCGAAGAGCGCAAGACGCTGATGATGGCGGCCGATCTGATGCTCGCCATCGTCGACGAAAGCGCATGAGCGGCGGGGTTCCGGTGCTCGGGGTGTCCCCGCCTGCGGGGGAGAGCGAAGCGACCGGGGAATGTCGGTACTGATCCACGTCGACGATCCGGCGGATTCGCGGCTCGACGACTTCCGCGATCTCAACAGCATCGACCGCAGGCCGGACCTGCCCAGTGGCAAGGGCCTGGTGATCGCCGAGGGCGTGCTCGTCGTTCAGCGCATGCTGATGTCCCGGTTCACCGCGCGGGCGTTCCTCGGGACCGAGCGTCGCCTCGGTGAGCTGACCGCCGATCTGCACCGCACCGACGCGCCGTTCTACGTCGCCACCCCGGAGGTGATGGCCGACGTCATCGGCTTCCACCTGAATCGCGGAGTGCTGGCGGCTGCGCCACGTGCGCCGGAGTTGTCGGTGCCCGAGGTGATCGCCAATGCCCGCACGGTCGCGGTGCTCGAGGGCGTCAACGACCACGAGAACCTCGGCTCGATCTTCCGCAACGCGGCGGGCCTCGACGTCGATGCGGTGGTATTCGGCACCGGTTGCGCCGACCCGCTGTACCGTCGCGCGGTCCGGGTCTCGATGGGGCATGCGCTGCTGGTGCCCTACGCGTGGGCGACGGACTGGCCAGGTGATCTGAAGATGTTGCATGACAAGGGGTTTCGTTTGGTGGCGATGACGCCGAACCCGGCGGCGAGCGATCTTGCCGAGGCGATGCCGCAGTTGGCCGACGAACGCGTCGCCATCCTGGTCGGCGCCGAGGGCCCGGGCCTGACCGAGCGCGCCATGCGGGAATGCGACGTCCGGGTGCGGATTCCGATGTCGCGTGGCACCGACTCGCTGAACGTCGCGACGGCCGCCGCCCTGACGTTCTACGAACGGGTGCGTTCGGGGAGTTCGGGTCCGGCGCTGGCTACCTCCGCTTGCGGGCAGGAGCGAAGCGACCCGGGGACGTTGAATTCGGCGGGCAGGAGCGAAGCGACCCGGGGACGTTGAATTCGGCGGGCAGGAGCGAAGCGACCCGGGGACGTTAAAGTGGCCTCGTGACCGATGACGCGACCCCGTGGGGGACCGGGCTGACGGTGGCCGCCTTCGTCGCCGCGGTCACTGCGGCGGCGGTCATCGTCCTCAGTCTCGGCCTCACCCGGGTGCAACCCCTGTTGGCGGTCGGGCTCAACATCGTGGCGGTCGGCGGACTGGCGCCGACGGTGTGGGGGTGGCGCGCGCGACCGGTGTGGCGGTGGTTCGTACTCGGCAGCGGAGTGGGCGTGGCCGCGGGATGGCTGACGCTGCTCGCCATGGCCCTTGGCGCGTAACGTCCCTCGCGATCGTCAGGGTTGGCTGGCGGAACGGACGCCCAGTAGGACGTCTTCCCAGCCGGGTACCTCGGGCTTGCGCTTGCGGGCGCGCGGCGTCTTCGGTGGCGTGGCCGGCGGTTCCGGCTCGGCGGCTGGCGCCGGCACGACGGGGATCAGGGGCTCGGCGAATTCGAGCTCGGGTACCGGGTTCGGGGGCGGGTCGGGCTGCGGGCACGGGCGCCACCGACCGTAGCGGGGGACGCGCGAATCCGGGGTCGATGAGCTCGGCCGCGGCATCGTCGAATGGCGTCGCCGTGCCACCGTGCGCGCCAGGGGTGTAGCGGAAGTGCGCGGTGTTGTCGGACCTGCCCGCCTTCCACGACAGCTGCACGGTCCAGCGGCCGTCCTCGTTGCGCCAGGCATCCCACGCGGTGGCTTCGGGATCCAGGCCGCGGGACACCAGGGCGGTCGTCACCGTCTCCAGCAGCGTCAGCACCGCAGGGCCGTCGGCCAGCACCGGGTGCGACGCGCCAGCGAGTTCAGCGGCGCGCGACCTTTCCAGTAGTACCGGGTGGGCAAAGCGCTCTACTCGGCTGACGCTTTCTCCAGCCGCCGATGCGACCTGCTCCACCGAAGCACCCGCGCGAATTCTGGCCTGAATATCCTTGGGGCGCAGCACGGTTGGCACCTCGTCCTCGATCTGGGGTTGGGTGGGGATCGTCTTGTCGCCGCGCAGTGCGGCGTGCAATCGGTCATCGGGACGTAAAACGAACTTGTCCCCGGAGTCGGCGGTCTCGCAGATGATGCGTTTGCCGTCGACGTCGAGCCCGACGACCTTGAGTTCGCGCATTCCGAGCCTCCTCTTGGCCGCCGGACGAAGCGCGGCTCAACGCGTCACCATACTGCGTTACCGACCCGTTACCGGTTATGACACGCGGTGATGACCGATTGAGCGAAGAACGGTCTGCGGAGTGCGTCTAGAGGTGCTCGACGACCCAGTCGACACAGGTGGTCAAGGCGCTCACGTCGTCGGGGTCGACGGCGGCGAACATCGCCACGCGAAGTTGGTTTCGGCCCGAGTTTGCGGTACGGCTCGGTGTCGACGATGCCGTTGGCCCGCAACTCCTTGGCCACCGCGGCGGCGTCGACGGAGTCCGAGAAGTCGATGGTGCCGACCACCGGCGACCGCAGCGCCGGATCGGCGACGAACGGCGTGGTGTAGGACGTGGCTTCGGCCCACGAATACAGCCGTTGTGAAGAGTCGGCCGTCCGCTTGACGGCCCAGTCCAGCCCGCCGTTGCCCAGCAACCAGTCGAGCTGCTCGGCCAGGAGTATCAGGGTGCCGATCGCCGGGGTGTTGTACGTCTGGTTCTTCAGGCTGTTGTCGATCGCGATGGGCAGCGACAGGAAGTCGGGGACCCAGCGACCCGCCGCGGCGATCGCCTCGACGCGCGCCAGCGCCGCGGGACTCATCACTGCCAGCCACAGCCCGCCGTCGGCGCCGAGGTTCTTCTGCGGCGCGAAGTAGTAGACGTCGGTGTCGGCGATGTCGACCGGCAGCCCGCCCGCCGCGGAGGTGGCGTCGATGACCACCAGCGCATCTCCTGCAGGCCGTTGCACGGGCACCGCGACGCCCGTCGACGTCTCGTTGTGCGCCCAGGCGACCACGTCGACCGACGGATCGGACTTCGGCTGTGGGGCGCTGCCGGCATCGGCGTTCAGGATGATCGGATCGCCGACGAACGGGTTGGCGGCCACCGCCGAGGCGAACTTGGCACTGAACTCACCGTAGGTGAGGTGCAGCGAGCGCTTCTCGATGAGGCCGAACGCGGCGGCGTCCCAGAACGCGGTCGAGCCGCCGTTGCCGATGATGACCTCGTAACCGTCCGGCAGCGAGAACAGCTGCCGGACACCGTCACGGACCCTGCCGACCAGGTCCTTGACCGGGGCCTGTCGGTGCGAGGTGCCAAAGAGGTGGCCTGCCGCCGCCAGTGCCTGCAACTGTTCGGGCCGCACCTTCGACGGGCCGGAGCCGAAGCGACCGTCGCGGGGCTTGAGGTCGGCGGGAATCGTGAGCGCCATGCCGCCAAGCCTAGTTCGTCGCGATTTCGGCGTGCGCACCCGCGCTCAGCGCCGGTCGTCACGCCGAAATCGCGCCCGGTCAGCGGGTCAGCTGGTCAGAATGCGGGCCCCGTCGCGCGTGACGGCGACGGTGTGTTCGCTGTGCGCCGCGCGGGCACCGGTGGCGGTCCGCAGCGTCCAGCCGTCCGAATCGTGGGTGTAGTCGTCGGTGCCGTCGGCGATCAGCATCGGTTCGATGGCGATCACCAGACCGGGGCGCAGCTTCATGCCCTTGCCAGGGCGCCCGTCGTTGGGCACGTGCGGATCCTCGTGCATGGTGCGGCCGATGCCGTGCCCGCCATGATGCGCGAGCATGCCGTAACCGGCGCTGCGCGCGACCTTTTCGATGGCGTATCCGACATCGCCGAGGGTGTTGCCTGGCCGGACCGCCGCGATCCCGGCCGCCAGCGCCGCGTCGGTGGCTTCGATCAGTGCGGCGTCCTGAGGACGGGCCGTGCCAACGATGAAACTGCGCGCGGCGTCGCCACACCAGCCCCGCAAGGTGGCACCGAAGTCGACGGACACCAGGTCGCCATCGCCCAGCACCTCACCGGTCGGGACGCCGTGCACGACCGCGTCGTTGACGCTCGTGCACAGCACGGCCGGGAACGGCGACGGCGCCCACGACGGGTGGTAGTCGAGGAACGGTGAATCGGCGCCGTGCCGAGCGAGAACCTCCGCAGCAACCTTGTCCAGGTCGGCGGTGGTGCGTCCGGGCCTGGCGTATTCGAAGACGGCGCGCAGCGCCTCGGCCACCACGGCACCCGCGGCGGCCATCGCTTCGATCTCGGACTCGGTCTTCAACTCGACCATCAACAGGCCCTTCCGGCAAACGTAGAGAACGGGCCTGGCATTTATGCGATACCTGCGGTACCGTTGTACAAGAAGCAGGTCAATGTAAACCTCATGGGAGGGTTCGAATGGCTCGCACGAAGACGATCAGGCGCTGGCGTCGCAACATGGACGTCCTCGATGACACCGAGTACGTGGACACGCTCACCACACTGTCCGAGGGGTCGGTACGGCGCAACTTCAACCCGTACACGGACATCGAATGGGATTCGCCCGAGTTTGCGGTCATCCCGAAAGACGAGCGCTGGATCCTGCCGTCGACCGATCCGTTCGGCAGGCACCCGTGGTACCGGGCGCAGCCAAGGGAACGTCAGATCGAGATCGGCATGTGGCGTCAGGCCAACGTGGCGAAGGTCGGCTTGCACTTCGAGTCGATCCTGATCCGCGGCTTGATGAACTACGCGTTCTGGGTGCCGAACGGCTCGCCGGAGTACCGCTACTGCCTGCACGAGTCGGTCGAAGAATGCAACCACACGATGATGTTCCAGGAGATGGTCAACCGCATCGGCGCCGACGTGCCCGGCATGCCGCGGGTGCTCAAGTGGTTGTCGCAGTTCATCCCGCTGGCCGCGGGCCCGCTGCCCATCGTGTTCTTCTTCGGCGTGCTCGCCGGCGAGGAGCCCATCGACCACACGCAGAAGAACGTGCTGCGCGAGGGCAAGGCATTGCACCCGATCATGGAGCGCGTGATGGCGATCCACGTCGCGGAGGAAGCTCGCCACATCTCGTTCGCGCACGAGTACCTGCGCAAGCGCGTCCCGCACATGCGCAAGCGGCAGCGCTTCCTCCTGTCGCTGCACGTGCCGATCATCATGCGCGTGCTGTGTCAGGCGATCGTCGTGCCGCCGCGCGCGTTCTGGAAGGAATTCGACATCCCGCGTTCGGTGAAGAAGGAGATCTTCTTCGGCAGCCCGGAGGCCCGTCAGTTCCTGCGCGACATGTTCGGCGACGTCCGGATGCTGTGCGAGGAGACCGGTTTGATGAACCCGGTCGCCAAGCTGATCTGGCGAATCTGCAAGATCAACGGCGATGCCAGCCGGTATCGCAGCGAGCCGCAGCGTCAGCACGTGGTCACCGCCGCATAGGGCGAACACATGCCACACGTCATCACCCAGTCGTGTTGCAGCGACGGGTCCTGCGTCTACGCCTGCCCGGTCAACTGCATCCACCCGTCGCCGGACGAGCCGGGCTTCGCCACGGCGGAGATGCTCTCCATCGATCCCGCCGCGTGCGTGGATTGTGGGGCCTGCGTCTCCGCCTGCCCGGTCGGCGCCATCGCACCCGTGTCGAAGCTGGCCGACGAGCAACTGCCGTTCATCGAACTCAACGCGTCGTTCTATCCGGAGCGGCGGCCCGACGAGAAGGTGCCGCCCAGCTCGAAGTTGGCCAAGGTCGTCGAAGCGCCGATGGTCCGGCCGCGCCCCGGCGGCCCGCTGACCGTGGCGATCATCGGCTCAGGGCCTGCCGCCATGTACGCGGCCGATGAACTCTTGACGCAGCGCGGCGTGATCGTGAATGTCTTCGAGAAGCTGCCGACGCCCTACGGCCTGGTTCGTGCCGGGGTCGCGCCGGATCACCAGACCACCAAACGGGTCACCCGACTGTTCGACCGCGTGACGCGGTCACGGGGATACGGCTTCTTCCTCAACGTGGAGGTGGGCAGGCACGTCAGCCACGCCGAGCTTCTCGCACACCACCACGCAGTGCTCTACGCCGTCGGCGCGCCGAACGACCGTCGGCTCGACATCGCGGGCATCGGGCTGCCCGGCACCGGCACGGCCACGGAGTTGGTCGCCTGGATCAACGGCCATCCCGACTTCACCGACCTTCGCGTCGATCTGAACTGCGAGCGGGCGATCGTCATCGGCAACGGCAACGTCGCCCTCGACGTGGCGCGCATCCTGACCAGCGACCCGAACGACCTCGCCGGCACCGACATCGCCGATCACGCCCTGGCCGCACTGCGCAGCTCACGCGTGCGCGAGGTCGTGATCGCGGCCCGCCGAGGCCCTGCCCAGTCGGCGTTCACGTTGCCGGAGTTGATCGGTCTGACCGCGACGTGTGACGTGGTGCTCGACGCGGCCGATCACGAACTCGTCCAACGCGATCTCGCCGACGAATCGCGTAGCGGAACGGCACTATCCGCAACAAACTCGAGATCCTCGCGAAGCTCGGCGACGCCTCCACGCCGATCGGTAAGCCGCGGATCAGGCTGGCCTACGGGCTGACCCCGCAGCGGGTGCTCGGGGAGGACCGGGTCGAGGGGGTCGAGTTCACCGTGACCGGGACCGACGAGATCCGTGTGCTCGACGCCGGTCTGGTGCTCACGTCGATCGGCTACCGCGGCAAGCCCATTCGCGATCTGCCGTTCGACGACCATGCCTGCGTGGTGCCCAACGCAAGTGGCCGGGTGATCGACCCCGTGTCGGGCGCACCGGTGCGCGGTGCCTATGTCGCCGGGTGGATCAAGCGGGGCCCGACCGGCTTCATCGGCACCAACAAGTCGTGCGCCGCCGAGACCGTGCACGAGCTGGTGGCCGATTACAACGGTGGTCGTCTGCATGACCCGGTCGCCGGCCAGGCGGCGCTCGACCGTCTGATCCGCGACCGCAGGCCCGAGGTGGTCGATGCTGCCGGGTGGAGGGCGATCGACCAGGCGGAGATCTGCCGCGGGGGCGAGCAACGACCGCGCAACAAGTTCACCGCCGTCCCCGACATGCTCGCGGCGGCTGCGACGGCGCCGAGCCGGCCCCTTGGCCGACGCATCCTCGCGGGGCTGTTTCGCTAGGGTCGCGAGTTTTCGCGAAACCAACTCGCCACTCGTGGTGCGGGCGTAGGCCAAGTCCATGAGCGCAGCGGCGTACGTGGGTCGAGTCGGCGGTTTGGCGGTGGCGCTGGGGGTGGGCGCGGCGTTGTTCACCGGTACCGGTCTCGCATGGGCGGAACCGGATGCGTCCACTTCCTCGGATTCGCCGTCGTCGGAGGCCTCGCCCGCGGAACCGTCGGGGGCGGCGCGGTCGTCGGCGGTGCACACCAATGGCCGGACCTCGTCGGTGCGCGGGTCGGCGGTCACGAAACCGAACGTTGCGGAGACCAAGGACGAGGACCAAGGCGGCGATGAGAAGGACATCGACGAGGAGAAGGAGGGCAAGACCAAGGCCGAACCCGCCAAGGCCGACCTGCCCGAGGTCGACTCCGCGCCTGTCGACCCCACCTCGATCGGCACCGAGGAACCCGACATGAAGCCCGACCCCGATCAGCCCGACTCCGATCAGCCGACTGCCGATGCTGATCCGGTCGAACCCGGCCACCCCACCACCGGCGCGGGCCCGACCACACCGTCTCTCACCAAGTCGGAGTCCGAGAAGTCGGACAACGGGAAGGCGGAGCCCTCCGTCGCACGGCCTCGCGCCGGCAAGGTCGACGCCACCGAAGTGACGTCGGCAGGACCGCAGCCCGAAAGTCTGCAGGAGGGAGCGAATGCACGGTCCAAAATGACTGCGCCGCAAGCGATGACATCCCTGAGCGAGGTTCGGGACGCTGCGACGCCCGTCGTGGTCCCATCGCTACGGCCATGGCCCACCGCCTTCGACCCTGGCACGGTGGTCACGTACCTGACGGGCATCGTGTCGAGCCTCGTCAACGCGGTGCTGAGCCCGCTCGCCGCAGGCCTTCCGGCATTGCCCGTCGATCCGTCGGCATGGTCACTGCTGGCCTGGGTGCGCCGTGAGCTCTTCAACGAATCGCCGACCCTGACCTACGACCCGGCGCAGAGCACCCAGAGCCTCGACGGCGACGGCGACGTGGTGGTCACCGGAAGCGTCGGACTGACCGACCAGGACCTCGAGCCTCACGGCTTCACCGTCGTCGGGAGGCCGCACAACGGTGGGACCGTCGAAATCGACGAGGACGGCAACTTCACCTACCGGCCCATGAATGCGATGGCAGCGGTCGGCGGCACCGACTCGTTCATCGTGGTGGCCAGCGACGAGGCGGCCGGACTACACCTCCACGGGCCTCTCGGTCTGCTCCAGTTCGTACCCATCCTCGGCAGTTTCCTCAACCCGAGCGCTGGTCACCGAGTGGCCAAGACCATCACGGTCGCCGTCACCGCGGTCGACGGCGTCGACTTGTCGTTCCCCGACGACTTCCACTGGGGCGTGGCGCACGCCGGTTTCCAGGCCGAGGGTGGCCCGGGTTCACCCGTCGATCCGAATTCGGACTGGTACCGCTGGGTGCACGATCCGATCAATCAGCTGCTCGGGCTGACCAAGGGGGTGCCGGAGGATGGGCCCGGCACGTACGTCGAGTACGACTCGGACGCGCAACTGGCGCGCGACGACCTCGGCATGAACACCTTCCGGATGGGCATCGAGTGGAGCCGAATCTTCCCGAAATCGACTGCATCGGTGGATGTCTCGGACGAGGGCGGCACCGTCAGCCTCGCCGATCTCGAGGCACTGGACCAGCTGGCCAACCAGGATGAGGTGGCGCACTACCGCGCCGTGTTCACCTCTCTGCGTGCCCACGGCCTTGAGCCGCTGGTCACGGTCAACCACTTCACGCTTCCGACGTGGGTCCACGACCCGATCACGGCGCGTCCGCTGGTCCAGCTGGGGTTGCCCGCGCCTGCCGCCGGCTGGTTGTCGCCGTCCACCCCCGTCGAATTCGAGAAGTACGCCGCCTACGTGGCGTGGAAGTACGGCGACCAGGTGGACGACTGGGCCACGATCAACGAACCGTTCGCGCCGGTGTTGACCGAGTTCTTCGCGATACCGACCCTGGTCCCGAGCTGGCCGCCCGGCTTGATCCGGCCCGACCTGGCATCGACGTTCCTCGTCAACGAGGCCAAGGGGCACGCCGCCGCGTACGACGCGATCCACCTGTGGGACACCAAGATTGCCACGCCCGGTCAACCCGCGGCCTTCGTCGGATTCACCAACAACATGGTCCCGGCGCGCCCGGCCGACCCGACCAACCAGCTCGACGTGCAAGCGGCCGATGCCTGGAACGAGTTCTACGACCACTGGTTCCCGAACGCGGTGATCGACGGCTGGGTGGACGCGAACTTCGACGGGGTGAAGACGGCCGACGAGATCCACGCCGACTTCGCCGACAAGGCCGACTGGATGGGCGTGCAGTACTACGGATCGCAGCCGATGCAGGGCTTCGGTGTTGCGCCGGTGCCCGGCTTCCCGTTCCTGCGCGGGCTGCCGATCCGGTGCGATGCGGCGTCGCCGACGTGCAGCGACTTCAACCAGCCCACCGACCCAGGCGGTTTCCGCGAGGTGCTCGAGATGGCGGCGGCGTACACCCTCGCAGACGGTTCGCAGGTGCCGATCTGGGTGACCGAGAACGGCATCGCCGACGCGGGGGACTCGAAGCGGCCGTCCTACATCGTGAATCACATCGCGGTGGTGCAGGACATGCTCGCCCACGGCGTGGACATCCGCGGATACACCTACTGGTCGCTCGTCGACAACCTCGAGTGGGCGGAGGGCTACGACCTGCACTTCGGGCTGTACGGCTCCGATCCCACGACTCCCGAACTCGACCGCTCGCCCAAGGTGGACAGCATCTCGGCGATCAGCCGGATCACGAAGTCGAATTCCCTGCCACTGGGCCTGTTGGCGACCTACGTACCGAGCGCGGTGTAGGCGCGGTCGCTAGCCCTTACGCATCGCCTCCGCGATTTCGTCGGGGCTCACCTTGCGCACCGGCTGCCCCAGCGACCAGTGGTGGCCGAACGGGTCGCGGACGACGCCGTAGCGGTCGCCCCAGAACTGGTCCTCCAGCGGCGCGATGACGGTCGCGCCCGCATCGAGCGCCCGCTGGAACGCCGTCTCGACGTCGGTGACCTGCAGGTGGATCGTCACGGGCGTGCCGCCGAGCGACTTCGGCGTCATCGACTTGCCGTCGGAGTACTCGGGAAAGTCGTCGTTGAGCATGATCATCGAGCCGTTGACGTTCAGCGCGGCGTGCACGAGGCGACCGTCGGGATGTGGCACCCGGCCGTATTCCGTTGCGGCGAACGCCTTGACGTAGAACTCGATGGCCGCTGCGGCGTCATCGACGACGAGGTGCGGTGCGACGAGGGGCTGAACTTCTGGCTGGTCGGAACTGGCCATGGCGATTCTCCTTGCATTCGGCGGTTCGGACGGGTCACGTGTGTCGACCACTCGGCGGCCCGATTCTCATCGCCGGGGAACGGCCGTCGAGGAAATGCAGTAGTCGACTACTCTAGGCAACCGCCCGCGGTGTTCGCGAGGCTCTGTTCATGATCAAAGACGCCTTGCCAGGGGCGCTCGACGCACTGCCGCTCGCCCCGCGGAACCCGTTGCCGCTGAAGCAGCAACTCACGGCGATTCGCACATTTCACACCGGCTGCGAGTCACTGCGCGACGCAGGCGGTCCTGTCACCCGAATCAAGGCAGGCCCGCGGTGGCTGGTGCCCGAGATCGTGGTGGTCACGTCACCGCAGGGCGCCCATGACGTCCTTGGGAGATCGGACGCCGTCGTCGAGCGGACGCGCGTCCACAGCGAGATGCGGAGCTTGATCGGGGCCAACCTCTTCGACGTCATGCACGACGAGTGGCTGCCGAAGCGACGCCGCCTGCAACCGCTCTTCACGAAGAAGCGGGTGCAGGGGTATGGCGGCCAGATGGCGCACGCCGCGGAGACGGCCGCCCAAGGCTGGCAGTCCGGGACGGAAATCGATCTCGACGCCGAGTGCCGCAAGTTGGCGTTGCGTGCCCTCGGCAGTTCGGTGCTCGGGCTGAACCTGGACGCCGAGGCCGATCGGATCGGCAAGCCACTGCGGGTGATGCTGGAGCACGTCACCGACCGTGGGGTGGCGCCGGTGCGCCTTCCCGGTTGGGTGCCGACGCCTGCGCGTGTGCGGGCACGTGCAGCGAGCGCCGTCCTGCGGGATGTGGCCGCAGAAGTGCTGCGCGCGGTCAGGGCGGACCCGAACCGCGACGCTCCTCTGGTGCGCGCGTTCATCGAGGCGAAGGATCCCGTGACCGGTAGCGGTCTGACCGATGAGGAGATCCGCGACGAACTCATCGCGTTCATGACAGCCGGACACGACACCAGCGCAACGACGTTGGCGTACTCGCTGTGGCAGCTCGGGCGTCATCCCGAGATGCAGGAGCGGGTGCGGGCCGAGGCCGCCGCCGTCGGCGACAGGGAACTCGCGCCCGGCGACGTCGCCAACCTCGGCTACACCATGCAGGTGCTGCACGAGGCGTTGCGGCTGTGCCCGCCTGCTGCGGCGTCGGGCCGTTTGGTCATGCAGGACATCGACGTCGACGGATACCGGGTGCAGGCGGGCACGATGGTTGCCGTCGGGGTCTACGCGATCCAGCGCGATCCGGCGCTGTGGGAGCGGTCCACGGCGTTCGATCCAGACCGGTTCCGGCCCGAGGTCGCCAAGAGCATCGACCGCTGGCAGTTCCTGCCCTTCGGGGCCGGGCCGCGGACCTGCGTCGGCGACCACTTCGCCATGCTCGAACTGGCGCTGACGCTGAGCACCGTCGTTCGCCGCACCGAGATCCGTTCGCTGGAGGGCCAGTTCCCGCTGGCGACGCCGTTCACCATGGTCGCGGGTGCGCCGATTCCGGCCAGGGTGATCGCTCGCCCCGGCTACACCACGGAGAACGCCGCGGGCAGTGCGCCCCGCCCGGTAAGTGCCGAGAGCACCGTCTCGCCCTGACCGAGAGCCACGCCGATGCGTGCGGCCAACACGGTGGCGTCGAGCAGGACGTCCTCGGGCAGCGCGAAGTCCACGCCTGCGGCCCGCGCGATGTCGAGCCCGTGCACGGCCATTTCGAACGTGCGGGTGGGCAGATAGCTGCTCAACCGGATGCCGCGTCCACCGATCACCACGATCAGCGGATCCTGCACCGCGGCGACGTCGTTCAGCGCCTTGGCGAGCAATCCGTCGACGGTGGCCGCGGGGTCGGTGCCCAGCTCCCGACCTGCCTGTCTGCCGCGCTCGACGATCGCCTCGGTACCCGCGTTGGACGCGTACTGCGCCGCGTACGTGTAGTACTCGACCGGGTCGGCGAGGTCCTCTTGCTCGGTGGTGGTCTGCAGATAGGCGCTGACGGTGATCAACGACCGCGACGCGTGGCCGACCAATGACCGCAGATCCCAGTCGCCGAGGCCGGGGCCGTCCCACGTGGCTTCGGGGATGTCGTGCACCAGCCTCGCGAACGCCGTCGCCGCCGAGGCGAACGTCGCCTCGTTCACGACCCTGGAGTCGCGGCGATCTGGCCCCAGCCGTCGACCGACTCGGGGCCGCGCGGCCCCGGGCCGACGTAGAGGGCCGCTGGGCGCACCAGCTTGCCGAGGCCCTTCTGTTCGAGGATGTGCGCGCACCAGCCCGCGGTGCGGCCGCAGGTGAACATCGCGGGCATCATCTTGGCGGGCACCCTGGCGAAGTCGAGTATGACGGCCGCCCAGAACTCCACGTTGGTTTCGATCGCGCGGTCGGGCCGCCGCTCCCGCAATTCGGCCAGGGCCGCCTGCTCCAGCGCGGCGGCCACCTCGTAGCGCGGCGCCTCGAGTCGCTTGGCGGTGGCCCGCAGCACCCGCGCCCGCGGATCCTCTGCCCGATACACCCGGTGCCCGAAGCCCATCAACTTGTCATTGCGGTCGAGGACGCCCTTGACCACGGCGCGGGCGTCGCCGTTGCGCTCGACCTCTTCGATCATCGGTAGCACGCGGGCGGGCGCGCCACCGTGCAGTGGCCCACTCATCGCACCGATCGCCCCGGACAGTGCGGCGGCCACGTCCGCGCCGGTGGAGGCGATCACCCGGGCGGTGAACGTGGACGCGTTCATCCCGTGCTCGGCTGCGGTGACCCAGTACGCGTCGATGGCCTCCACATGTCGGGGATCGGGATCACCCTGCCACCGGGTCATGAAACGCTGTGTCACGGTGACGCATTCGTCGATCGTGCGCTGCGGGACGGCGGGCTGGTGGATGCCGCGGGCGGACTGCGCCACATACGACAGGGCCATCACCGAGGCGCGTGCGAGTTGATCGCGGGCCGTCGCGTCGTCGATGTCGAGAATCGGGGGATAGCCCCAGATCGGCGCCAGCATGGCGAGGCCCGCCTGCACGTCCACCCGTACGTCGCCGCTGTGGATGGGCAGCGGGAAGGGCTCGGCGGGTGGCAGCCCGTGGCCGAACCTGCCGTCGACCAGAAGGCCCCACACGTCGCCGAACGTGACGTGGTGGGCAACCAAATCCTCGATGTCGACGCCGCGGTACCGAAGCGCACCGCCGTCCTTGTCGGGTTCCGCGATCTCGGTGGTGAAGGCGATGACGCCTTCGAGGCCCTCGACGAAGCCGTCGGGCACAACGGGCATCCCAGTCATGGCCCGATTCTTACACCAGTGCCTGCGCTGTTCTCGACCGGTCGGTATCGGCTGGCAGGGGTCGCGGGCGTAGCGTCGTCCGCGTGACCTCGGAGGGTAGGAGCGAAGCGACCCGGGAAGATCTCACGGAGGGTAGGAGCGAAGCGACCCGGGAAGATCTCACGGAGGGTAGGAGCGACGCCGGGGACGGCGGCGACGGGAACCTGGCGCGGATGCGGGTGGAGTACGGATCGGTGGAGAAGGACGGCAGCTCGGATCTGGACGCCGACTGGCTGGACGACGGCTGGATCGTGTTGTTACGCAAGTGGTTGGCCGATGCCCAGAACGCCGACATCGCCGAACCGAACGCCATGGTCGTGGGCACCGTCGATGATCGGGGAAGGCCGGTCACCCGCACGGTGTTGTGCAAGAGCGTGGACGAAGCCGGCATCACGTTCTTCACCAACTACGACTCCGACAAGGGCGAGCAACTCGCCGCCACTCCGTACGCCTCTGCGACGTTCCCGTGGTTTGCGCTGGGACGCCAGGTGCACGTCCGGGGCCCGGTGACCAGGGTGTCGCAGGAGGCCACCGCCGACTACTGGTCCAAGCGGCCGCGCGGCTCGCAGCTCGGGGCATGGGCGTCTCACCAGTCGCGGCCGATCGCGTCGCGCGCGGCGTTGCTCGCCCAGTTGGCCGAGGTCACCGAACGGTTCGCCGATCTGGACGCCGTGCCGGTGCCGCCGAACTGGGGTGGCTACCTCATCGCACCGGAGGTCGTCGAGTTCTGGCAGGGCCGGGAGAACCGGGTGCACAACAGGATCCGTGTGGTCACCGAAGCCGGGCCGCCGGCGACATTGGGAACCGAAGCCGGGCCGCCGGCGACAATGGGAAAGAGCCGCATCGAGCGGCTTCAGCCCTAGGTGGCGCGGCTCTTCGCCGACACGACTCCGCTACGGACGCTCGATTTCCGGCGGTTGTGGCTGGCGGGCATCGTCACGGTCATCGGCGGCAACCTCACCATCTTCGCGGTGCCGGTTCAGCTCTACTCGTTGACGCAGAACTCGGCGTACGTCGGGTTGGCCGGCATCTTCGCCCTGGTCCCGCTGATCATCTTCGGGTTGTGGGGCGGCGCCTGGGCCGATGCGATGGATCGCCGCGTCCTGCTGATCATCACCTCCTGCGGGCTGGCGGTGGCTTCGGTGCTGCTGTGGTTGCAGGCGGCCCTTGAGGTGAACAACGTGTGGGTGGTGCTGTGCCTGCTGTCGGTTCAGCAAATCTTCTTCGCGATCAACTCGCCGACCAGGTCGGCCGCCGTCCCGCGAATGCTGCCAGGTGAGCAGTTGCCCGCCGCCAACTCACTGAACACGACCGTGATGCAGTTCGGCGCCATCGTCGGTCCGCTGCTCGCGGGGGTGTTGCTGCGCTTCGTGGACCTATCGACGCTCTACATGATCGACGCGATCACGTGTCTGCTGCCGATCTGGGCGACGTTTCGGCTGGCCCCTATGCCGGCCACCTCCCGGCAGACCACGGGCCAGTGGGGTTTCACCGCCGTGCTCGACGGCTTCCGGTACCTGTCCGGCAACCGGGTGGTCCTGATGTCTTTCGTGGTCGATCTGATCGCGATGATCTTCGGCATGCCCAGGGCGCTCTTCCCCCAGATTGCCCACCAGAGCTTCGGCGGGCCGGTCGAGGGCGGCACGACGATGGCGTTGCTGGCTGCAGCGATGGCGGTGGGTGCGGTGTCGGGCGGGGTGTTCTCCGGTTGGTTGCCGCGGATCCGGCGGCAAGGCCTCACGGTGGTCGTCGCGATCGTGGTCTGGGGTGTGGCGATGGTCGGTTTCGGAGTTGCCTGCGGACTCGCGGACGGTTCGGGGCGTGTCTGGCTGTGGATAGCTCTTGCGTTTCTGGCAATCGGCGGGGCGGCCGATATGGTGTCGTCCGCGTTCAGGTCGACGATCCTGCAGCAAGCTGCGTCCGATGAACTACGCGGCAGGCTGCAGGGTGTGTTCACCGTGGTGGTGGCAGGTGGACCGCGCCTGTCCGATGCACTACACGGGGCTGCTGCCGCCGTGGTGGGCACCACGGTAGCCGCCGCCGGCGGAGGCGTGTTGGTGGTCCTCGGTGTCATCTTCGCGGCTGTCGTGGTTCCCGCGTTCGTGCGTTATCGCGTATCAGGTCTAACGACTTAAGGAATTCATAGATATTGAAGTTAATATCTCGCGCGTGGTTGAACTCGCTGAGGACTCCGTCCCCGGCTTACGCGAGCGCAAGAAATTGCGCACCAGAGCCACGCTCATCGACGCAGCCATGGAACTCTGCCTGCGCCACGGTTACGAGAACACCACCGTAGAACAGATCGCGGCGGCTGCGGACGTGTCGCCGCGCACGTTCAGCCGTTACTTCGCCACGAAGGACGCGGTGTTCATGACCCTCATCGACGACTACTCACACGAGGTGTCGATCGAACTGGAGACGGTGGCACCGGACATCGGTCCGCTCGAAGCCATGCGTCAAGCGCACGTGGCGGTCCTCACGCGAGTCGCGAGCCGCCAGGTCGGCAGGCTGACCACCGAGCGAATCATTTTGATGTTGCGCGTCATCAACGCCTCCGACACGCTTCGGAGGTCGGCCTTCGAGTTCCGGCACGACGCGACCGAGATCATCATGGCCAAGCGGCTGGGAGTCGACATCGAGGACCGCCGGAGACGTCTGGTCACGGCCGTCTTCTCCTCGATCATCGTGACGGCGTGCGGCGATCTCATCGCCGACACCGACACCGTCCGACTGGGACCGACGATCATGGTCGATCGTCTCAACGAAGCGTTCGGCCTAGTGGCGCTCTTCGCCTCCGACATGAAGGCACCGGTACCCCCGGCCCACTATGTGTCGGTGTATGGCTGAAGTCCACCTCGACGGACTGCGGGAACTCAAGAAGCAGCGGACGGGCGCGGCCCTGAACGAAGCCGGCTGTGCGGATGATCACCGACATCTGGACGGTGTTGTTCGCCACGTCGTTTTAAGGTCTCGGCACGCCAGGCAACGAACCGATCGAGTCGAGGATCGTCTGCGAGCGGACGTGTGCGAGCTTCGAGCTGTTCCGCAGGTCCTGGATGCCGTGGAGAGCGTCCGGCGCCAACGGCCAACCCCCCGCAAGCGCGCCAACTGGATAGCGACTACTTTCACTAGTGACGGACAGCTCTGGTCCGGTCGACAACCGCAGAAGGGGTTGAACGTGCCCGAAAACTCCAAATCCGGCGAGGTCGCCAAGCTCGATTACCCGGGCGGCGAGATCGACTTGGAGATCGTGCAGGCGACGGAGGGTGCCGACGGCATCGCTCTGGGGTCGCTACTGGCCAAGACCGGCTACACCACCTTCGACGAGGGCTTCGTCAATACCGCCTCCACCAAGAGCGCCATCACCTACATCGACGGTGATGCGGGCATCCTGCGCTACCGCGGTTATCCGATCGAGCAGCTCGCCGAGAAGTCGAACTTCATCGAGGTCTGCTACCTGCTGATCAACGGCGAACTGCCGACCAGGGACCAGCTCGACAAGTTCACCGATCAGATCCAGCGGCACACGCTGCTGCACGAGGATCTCAAGCGGTTCTTCGACGGCTTCCCGCGCAACGCGCACCCGATGCCGGTGGTTTCCAGTGCGGTGAACGCGTTGTCGGCGTACTACCAGGATTCGCTCGACCCGTTCGACGACGAGCAGGTGGAACTGTCGACCATCCGGTTGCTGGCCAAGCTGCCGACCATCGCGGCGTACGCGTACAAGAAGTCGGTCGGCCAGCCGTTCCTGTACCCGGACAACTCGCTGACCCTGGTCGAGAACTTCCTGCGGATGACGTTCGGGTTCCCCGCCGAGCCCTATGAGGTCGACCCGGAAGTCGTACGCGCGTTGGACCTGCTGCTCATCCTGCACGCCGACCACGAGCAGAACTGCTCCACGTCGACGGTGCGGCTTGTCGGTTCGTCGCAGGCCAACCTGTTCACCTCGATCTCGGGTGGCATCAACGCGCTCTGGGGCCCGCTGCACGGCGGCGCCAACCAGGCAGTGCTGGAGATGCTCGAGAAGATCCGCAAGGGCGACGGCGACGTGCACGACTTCGTCAAGAAGGTCAAGAACAAGGAAGACAACGTCAAGCTGATGGGCTTTGGCCACCGGGTCTACAAGAACTACGACCCGCGGGCACGCATCGTCAAGGAGCAGGCCGACAAGATACTCGGCAAGCTCGGCGGTGATGACGAGCTGCTCGATATCGCCAAGGCGCTGGAAGAGGTCGCGCTTACCGACGATTTCTTCATCGAGCGCAAGCTGTACCCGAACGTGGACTTCTACACCGGCGTGATTTACCGCGCGCTGGGCTTCCCCACCCGGATGTTCACCGTGCTGTTCTCCGTGGGACGGCTGCCGGGGTGGATCGCGCACTGGCGGGAGATGCACGAGGACGGCAGCGGCAAGATCGGCCGTCCGCGCCAGATCTACACCGGCTACACGGAACGGGACTACTCCCTCATCGGCGGCCGATGAGCGCTTGCGCGAAGAGCATCAGACCCCGATAGTCCCATCCTGCGACTCATCTCACGTCGGGCTGGCTTGCCTGCGGGATGGTTGTAGTTTCACAATAGTTATGTGAATGAAACTGTCGGCACTCTGAGCGAACGCCGCAAGATCATCGTCCTGGTGTCCTGCTGCTTGAGCCTGCTCATCGTGTCGATGGACAACACGATCGTCAACGTCGCCATCCCGAACATCCACCAGGACCTCGGTGCGTCCCCGTCGCAGTTGCAATGGGTGATCGACGTCTACACCCTGGTGCTGGCGTCGCTGCTGATGCTGTCCGGTGCGACGGGGGACCGATTCGGCCGTCGGCGGGTCTTCCAGATCGGTCTGATCGTCTTCTCATTGGGCTCAGTGCTGTGCAGCGTGGCGCCGAACATAGATGAGCTGATCGGTGCGCGTCTCCTGCAGGGTATTGGTGGATCGATGCTGAACCCCGTTGCGCTGTCCATCATCTCGCAGGTCTTCACCGGTCGTGTCGAGCGGGCGCGGGCACTGGGCTTCTGGGGCGCGGTGGTCGGTATCTCGATGGCACTCGGACCTGTCGTCGGCGGCTTTCTGATCGAACTGATCAGTTGGCGGGCGGTGTTCTGGATCAACCTGCCGATCTGCTTGGCGGCCATCGTGCTGACGGCGATCTTCGTGCCTGAAACGAAGTCGCTGACCATGCGCAACATCGATCCGATCGGTCAGGGCCTCGCCGTGACCTTCCTGTTCGGCGTGGTGTTCGCGCTCATCGAAGGACCAAGCCAGGGCTGGTCCAACCCGCGCGTCGTGACCGTCGCGGTCGTTGCGTTGCTGGCATTCGTCGCGTTCCTGCGCTACGAGTCCAGACGCCACGACCCCTTCATCGACCTGCGCTTCTTCCGCAGCATCCCGTTCGCATCGGCGACACTGACCGCGGTGTGCACGTTCTCGGCGTGGGGCGCCTTCCTGTTCATGATGTCGCTGTACCTGCAGTCCGAGCGGCACTACAGCGCCATGCACACGGGTCTGATCTACCTTCCGATCGCCATCGGAGCGTTGCTGTTCTCGCCGCTGTCCGGACGGCTCGTCGGCCGCTACGGCGCGCGCCCGTCGCTCTTGGCGGCAGGCACGTTGATCACGGCCGCCTCGCTGATGCTGACGTTCCTCACCGCCACGACACCCGTGTGGGCGCTGCTTGGCATCTTCGCGGTGTTCGGTGTCGGGTTCGCGATGGTGAATGCGCCCCTGACCAACGCGGCGGTCAGCGGGATGCCGCTGGATCGAGCGGGTGCAGCCTCGGCCGTGACGTCGACGAGTCGGCAGATCGGCGTGAGTATCGGTGTGGCGCTTTGTGGTTCGGTTGCGGGACTGGCCGCGTTGCAGAGCGGAGAAGATTTCGCCGCCTCGTCGAGGCCACTGTGGTTCGTGTGCGTCGGACTCGGCGTCGTGATCTTCGCGCTGGGGTTCCTGTCCACCTCGCAGCGAGCCGTCCGGTCGGCCCACCGCCTGGCCCCGCTGATCGCGGGCACCCCGGTCATCACGGAGGAGGGGGCACGTGTCGCATAACCCGCGCGCCGATCGGGTGTGGCGCCTGATGGCGGCCGTGGTCTTCGACAACCGCGACGTATGGCGACGCGACGTGGTCGAGGTTTCGGGAATGCCGTTCAGCCGGATCCGCGTGCTGCGCAGGCTCGCGAAGCGGTCGATGACGGCCAAGCAGATCGCCGAAGCCGCCACGATGGACGCACCCGCCACCACCGTCGCGTTGAACGACCTCGAGGTCCGCGGCCTGATCGTGCGCGAACCGGATCCGACCAACAGGCGTTCGAAGCTGGTGTCGCTCACCGACGACGGGTACCGGGCGGTCGCTACCATCGACGACGTCGAGGATCCCGCGCCGCCCCCGTTCTGTGCCTTGAGCGAGACCGAACTGCAGACGCTCGAAGCCATCCTGGTCAAGCTCGCGCGCGGTTAGCCCTCCGAGCACGAAACGAAACTCCCCGTGGTTGAGCGCGCTCCGCGCCCGAGACCGCTAGGGGTCTGCTGAGCACATCGCCGAGGTCGGAGGCCCGCCTCATCGCACCACGGCGAAGTCATCGCAGTCGGCGAAGTCATCGCAGTCGAAGGAGACAGCTACCGCACCAAAGACCGAGACCTCGGCAGCGTCTAGGTAGCCGCCGCAACCACGAACCAAACCCAGGAGCGGAGTCGACTCTCAACCGACGCAAGGTGGTACAGCTTCACCCGTCGTTGACAGGGCGCCGACGACGTCACCGCTGCACACCCGTGGCTCGCTCATTACTGGGCCGACCACCACCGGAACAGATCGTCGAGTGTGGGACCCTGTCGATCTGCGGAGATGACGCTGACCAGGAGATCGCCGTCCGTGGTCCACGCGACGGTTGCCACGTCGTCCTTGAAGCCGCACACCAGGGTGCCGCTGGGTTGCTCCGGTGTGGCGTTGGTGTGCCAGGGCCCTGGCGACTGGATGCTTCCCGGACAACTCGCGATGGCTAATCCCCGCACAATCTCGTTATATGCAGCTCTCAGAGCGGCTTGGTCGCGAACCAGGGTAAACGTCGCCGACGCCGGTCCGCCAGGGTTCGAGCTTCGCCCGCACGCCATCCTTGCCGTGGCATCTGGCCTTACGACTGGTGCGCAGTCAGCGGGAACGTATCCAGGGGGCAGAAGGTGAAGCAGTCGGTCCTCGGCGCCAGGATCTGCAGATTGCGCCAGCTGCGTCGTGGGTGCACTTGATCGGTTGACGGTCGAGTTCGAATTGGCGGGCTGCGTTGTTAGCCGATGGACCACAACGACGGTGACGACAACGGCTAGAGCCAAGATGGCCGCGGTGATGACTGGTAGTCGGCTGCGGCGTGGTTGATTGGCTTCGGCAAACCGATTCCACCATTCACCGGCAGACGCCGACGATCCTGAAGTTGAACCGGGGTCGGGCATGCGCGACGATGTCGAGCCACGGCCATCAGGGTGGTGTTCGTCGAACATGTCACTGCGCGGCAACGACTCCGACCACCTTGGATCATTGGACCGTTCGGGCGTCGGCATCCCGCCATCCCCTTTGCCGGTTCGTGGTTGACCTGCTGTCAGCGAGCTGGATCGGTCACCGAAACCAACGGCACGATAACGTGGTTCGTTCGACCGGCCGGTATGTGTGAGGCTATCCCGCTCGTCCACCTGCGAGCCAAGAGTAAGGCGGTGGACTAGACCTTGGCCAGTCTCGTGAACGGTGTGTCAGCGACCGGGCACGGGCGCGGTGGTCGTAAGCTGGGACCCTTCGGCGCTCGCAGGCAGTGCGGTGCCTTGCCATCCCGGTTGTAGCGGTGTGCCTTGGTTTCCTGGTGGTGTGGGTGGGGTTGCTGTGGGGGGCGTTTCGGCGCTCGCAGGCAGTGCGGTGCCTTGCCATCCGGGTTGTAGCGGTGTGCCTTGGTTTCCTGGTGGTGTGGGTGGGGTTGCTGTGGGGGGCGTTTCGGCGCTCGCAGGTTGTGGGGTGCCTTGCCATCCGGGTTGTAGCGGTGTGCCTTGGTTTCCTGGTGGTGTGGGTGGGGTTGCTGTAGGGGGCGTTTCGGCGCTCGCGGGCAGAGGGGTGCCTTGCCATCTTGGTTGTAGCGGTGTGCCTTGGTTTCCTGGTGGTGAAGCAGGAGTCATTTCTGTGCCACCGCGTATCGGCGCTTCTTTGGTCACAGCAGGCGTTGCGGTTGTCTGTGGCTGCATCCAGACGAGCAGATCGTCGCCACCCGCGTTGTACACAACGCTGTCCGGTATGTCACCGGTGACGTCGAAATACACCTTTCCGCTGGTCATTTGGCCCTGCGCTAACGTCGCTGGGTTGACACCCTGTGGCGTGGCGACCTGGAACAGGACCCGGTAAGCCTGGCCGTTTCGGCCACGCGCGTTGAGGTTGGACACGATCGGGACGACCGTGCCCTGAAGAGCTTCGTCGGTGGCCGTAGCTTCCCAAAGCGTCCCTTGCACCGGGTAGGGAATTTCGTCGGTGCTCTTATTGAGGTTGCTGACAGTCCAGCGCTGCACGACCGACCCATCTGTGAGGTCTAGCTGATTGCCAAGGTCCTGAATAGCCGCACTGCTGTCGGCCGACGCGATCGGTGCGCTGTCGACAGTGACCACGGCAGGTGCTACGCCAACGGTTGCTGCCACCAATGCGGTGGCGAATGTTCTGGTATTCAAGGCTGATTCAACTCCTGTGGGGTGTCATCGTTTCGCCGCGCTCAACAGCATTGCCTGCCAAAGTAATAGACGATCATTCGCCCGCATGCGATTCCTTGTAGATGCTGCCAAGTGACGGACATCACGACGTGGGTTCGATGCACCGTGCGCTATCCCGATGAGTTCGGCCGCAAGGCACCTGATCTGGTAGCCGCCGGCCGCCCTATCGTCAGCCCTCCAGCACGGCCATCGCGGCGTTGTGTCCACCGATCCCCGATACCCCGCCGCCCCGGCGGGATGCCGCGCCGCACCACAAGATCCGATTGTGCGGCGTGGCGACACCCCAGCGTTGGGCCGGCGTCTCGAGTGGCTCGTCATCCTCGGCGAACGGCCAGCCAAGCGCACCATGGAAGATGTTGCCCGCTGTCATGCCAAGAGCGTCCTCAAGGTCGGCCGTGGTCTTGGCCTCGATGCACGGCCTGCCGTGCCCGTCGTGCATCAGCACATCCCGGATCGGTTCGCCCAGAACCGAATCCAGCGACGCCAGAACCGCATCGCTCAATCTCGTCCGCATGTGGTCGGGATCGGCATCGGTCATCAGATCATGCGGGGTGTGCAGACCGAACACCGTGAGAGTCTGTGCGCCGGACGCCCGCAGCTGCTCGGACAGGATCGTCGGGTCGCTCAGAGAGTGGCAGTAGATCTCGCAGGGCAGTGGGTCGGGCACCACGCCTCTTGATGCGCGGTCGTATGCAGCGTCGAGCTGGCTCAAGTTCTCGTTGATGTGGAAGGTGCCGCCGAAAGCCTGTTCAGTACTCACGGATTCGTCGCGCAGTCGCGGTAGTCGGCGCAGCATCAAGTTCACCTTGATCTGAGCGCCCGGCGCCTGCGCCGGCTCAGGTTCACCGAGCAGCCGCGCCAGCACGGTGGGGGTCACGCCGGCCAGTACCGTCCGCGCGTGGATCCGATGCTCGGCACCCTCGTGGCGGTAGTCCACCTCACCTTCGGGCGTGATCGCTTGGACTTCGGCACCGGTGACGATGTCGGCGCCGTGGCCGTATGCCGCAGCGGCGAGCGCACCGCTCACGGCGCCCATGCCGCCGACCGGCACGTCCCAGTCGCCGGTTCCGCCGCCGATCACGTGGTAGAGAAAGCAGACGTTCTGCAGCAGCGACGGATCGTCGGTGCGGGCGAACGTGCCGATCAACGCATCGGTGGCCATCACCCCGCGGACGAGGTCGTTGTCCACCGCGCCCGTGATCGCGTCGCCGATGGGGGAGGTGAAGATCTCCTGCCACGCGGTCGCCGCATCCGGATCGCCGGACGACAGTACGTGGGCCCGCGCGTCACGCCTGGACCGCAGCGGCTCGGTCAGCGTCGGCCATAGCCGTTCTGCGACGATGCGGCACCGACGGTAGAACTCGTCGAACCCGGCTTGGTCGCCTGACGCGCCGATCGCGTCGAAGGTGCTGTGCGGCCCAACCAGCAGGCCCCTCTCACCAGCGGTTGCGGGGTCGGGGGTGTAGGACGAGTGGCGGCGCCGGGACAGCCGGACCCGGGCGCCCAGATCGTCGAGGATGCGCTGCGGCAGCAGGCTGACCAGGTACGAGTAGCGCGACAACCGGGCGTCGACACCGTCGAAGGCGTGAGCCGAAACCGCGGCGCCGCCGACGTGGTCGAGACGTTCGAGCAGCCGAACCCGACGGCCCGCCCTGGCCAGGTAAGCGGCGGCGACCAGCCCATTGTGGCCGCCGCCCACTACGACGACGTCGAAGCGCTCGTCTGACGTCACTGCCGTGATCAGCTCAGGTAGCCCTCGACCTGGTCGGGTGGGCGCACCGCGGCCTGGTCGGGATTCTGACCGGTCTCGCGCAGCGCCCGGCGTTGCCGCAGCAGGTCCCAGCACTGGTCGAGCTGAACCTCCACCGCGCGCAGCCGCCGGTGTTCCTCTGTCTCGTCGATCTCGTGACGCTGCACCTTGGTGCGGAGTTCCTGCTCCTCGGCGACGAGCTTGTTGACCTGGGTGAGAATGTCACGATCCTTGTCCACCCGACCAGTCTGCACGACTACGGTGATGGGCGTGGCGAGCGACAAGAAACCCGAGATCGAATTTCCCGACGGCCCTGCACCCGCCGAACTCGTGATCGACGACGTCGAGGTCGGTGACGGCGCCGAGGCGGTCCCCGGCGGCACCGTCAAGGTGCACTACGTGGGCGTCGAATACGACACGGGCGAGGAGTTCGACAGCTCGTGGAACCGCGGTGAATCCATCGAGTTCCCCCTGCGTGGATTGATCGAGGGCTGGCAGGACGGCATTCCGGGAATGCGCGTTGGCGGACGGCGCAAGCTGGTCATCCCACCGGCCAAGGCCTACGGCGCCGCGGGCTCGGGACACCGGCTGTCGGGAAAGACGCTGATCTTCGTCATCGATCTGCTCGACGTCCGCTGACCTGCCGAGAGGCCACGATGATCTCCGTTTCAGCGCAGTTCATCTGATGTCCGGCGACCCCGTTGAGTTCGGGACCAAGGCGACGAACCGGGCTGCCTGGTTCTAGGCTCGACCGGCTGTGGGAGCACAGTGCGGATACTGTCTGCTGACGGCAGGAGGGCCAGATGTCGGGTTCCGACGAAGATCGAACCATCACCGATTGGCGTACCGAGTGGAGGTTGTACCGGCGGAAGCCGGGTCTCGGCTGGATTCTGGCGCTCATCGCGATACCGGTGTTGCTTGCGTTGATCGGCCTTGGCACCCTGACCGGTTCGAAGAAGGACCTCGACCTCGCAGTGCCGAGTGTGCCGGCCTCGGCGACCCTGACGGTGCCGTCCGGCCCGTCGATGAAGGGCCCCGCGATGACCGGACCCGGCGTCGACGCGCCGGGGGTGGGCTTCGCGCCGTTCTCAATCCTGCGCGGCGGCAACAGCTTCACGCTCGGAGGCGAGCTTCCCGACGAGGACATGAAGAAGTCATTGAGCGAGTCGGTCAAGCTGGCGTTGCCTGGTGCAAGCGTGATCGACGACCTGACCGTCAGGCCGGGGGTCAAGCCGCCTGACTTCGCGAAGTTGGGCGGGCTGTTCGGCGCGTCGATCGACATTCCCGATTTCAGCCTCAAGCTGGTTGGCGACACGATCACCCTCACCGGCACCGCGCCGACCGAGGACGTCAAGACCGAGGTCGAGGCGGCTGCTGCAGACACCTGGCCGAACGTGAAGATCATCAACGACATTCGGGTCACGGCGGCATCCGCGACAACCCCACCGCCGGCAAGGCCTGCGTCCGCACCTTCCGGCGGCACGTGCGCCACCCTGCAGGCCGACATCACCGCGCTGCTGCGGACACCGATCAACTCCACCACCGACGGATTCGCGTTGGCGGCCGACTCGCCGCAGTTGGTGCCACAGATCGCGCAGAAGGTGAAGGCCTGCCCCAACGCCAAGCTGGCCGTCGTCGGCCACACCGACAACACCGGCAACGACGCGATCAACGTGCCACTGAACGGCATCAGGGCGAAATCGGTTGCAGACGCCCTCGTTTCGGATGGCGTTGCCAGCGGCGAGGTCACCCTTCGGCGTGCCGGCTCCGCGGAGCCGGTGGCGCGCAACGACACGGCGGCCGGGCGGGCGCAGAACCGCCGCGTTGAGATCACGGTCAGCTAAGGAGATTCGAGATGGACTTCGTCATCCAGTGGGTGTGGTACCTGCTCGCCTTCTTGGTGGGCTCATTGGTCGCGTGGTTGTTGGCGGCAGTCTCGATAAGGCACACCACGGAGCAGGAGGCGGTGGCTGACATGCCCGGCTCACGGGAGCGGGGAGACGCGGCATGAACGACGTGAACTGGTGGTTGATGGCTCTGGCGTTCTTACTCGGCCTTGCGCTCACGCCGGCCTTCGTGATTCGCCGAGTGGTGCGCGAGGTACCGGTGTACGGCGCAGCCGGGGCGTCGGGGGCACCGGGGGACACGAGGGTCGTCGGTTCGCGTGGCCACGGTGGCGAAGAGCCCTACGGCGCAGGCTCGTTGCGGCTCAGCGCTGGGGCGGACGCGCCTACCGGTTACACGGTCAAGGGCGACGAGGACTCCAAGCTCTATCACTCACCGGAGAGCCCCTCCTACGAGGCGACCGATCGCCGAGCTGTGGTTCCGCGACCCGGCAACGGCGGAGGCGGCGGGCTTCAGCCGTTGGGACAGCGGCAAAAGGCAACGCGAGAGCGACTAGTACGGCCTATGACGGACCGGGGAGTCGCAGCAGCAGACGGGCTCCGCCCATCGGGCTCTGCTCCAAAGATGCCGTTCCGCCGTGCAATTCGGCCTGCTGCGCCACCAATGCCAGGCCGAGACCCGAGCCGGAGTGCGACGCCGTCGACCCTCTGCTGAAGCGGTCGAACACCACCGCACGCTCCTCCTCGGGAACTCCGACGCCGTCGTCGTCGATCGCGATCTCGACCCCCGCACGTGAACTGACCGCGGACAGTTGCACGCGCTTGGCGCCACCGTGCTTGACGGCGTTGGCGATCGCGTTGTCGACGGCCAGCCGCAACCCGGCTGGCAACCCGACGATGATCACCGTCGGCGCGGGTATCAGCGACACGTCGAGATCCGGGTAGACGCGCATCGCGTCGTGGGCTGCGCGGTCGAGCAATTCGGTGATGTCGACCGGGACGTGGTCGTCGAACGTGGACAACTCGCCCTGCGCGAGCCGTTCGATGGCCGAGAGGGTGGCCTCGATGCGCGATTGCGTCCGGATGACGTCGTTGAGCACCTCCTTGCGCTGCTCCTCGGGCATGTCGAGCGTGGCCAGCACCTCGAGGTTGGTCCGCATGGCCGTGAGTGGGGTGCGCAGCTCGTGCGACGTCACCGCGGCGAAGTCTCGGGAGGACACCAGGGCGGCCTTGGTGCGGTCCTGCTCCTCCCAGATGCGTTGCACCATGCCGTTCACCGCGTCGGCGATCTCAACGGCCTCGGTGGCTCCCCGAACCTCGACGTCCGGTGCCTCACCCCCGACGTCGATGGCCCGCGTCTGCTGCGCGAGCCGCTTCAGCGGTCGCACCGCGAACGCGGCCAGCAGCCAGCCGGCCACCGCGGCAGCGCCGATCGCACCGGAGCAGATGATGATCACCCGGCGATGCAGGTTGTTCGTGTCGGCGATGGTGGCGTCATACGTGGCGCCGACGGCCACCGACATCGTCGTACCGTTCTGGCTGGGCACCCGGATCTCGACTGTCCGGACGCGGTAGCGCACCCCGTTGACGTAGGTGTCCGCGTAGCCAGGCGGCAAGCTCGGGCAGGATGACCTTCGAATTCGACGTCACCTCACCGCCCTTGCGCACGGTGATGATGGCGTCCTGGTCGTTGGGGGACTTCGGAATCTCGTCGAGACCGCGCGGCAGGAACGGGATCGCGAAACCGGCAGCCTCGTCGAGGCGGCGGTCGAGACGCTCCTTGCGGTCGTTGGTGATGCCGATCCAGACGATCGTGCCGACGATGCCGACGACGATCGCCGCCGCGATGGCCGTCGCGAACGCGACGCGGGTCCGCAGGGAGGGGGTGCGCCGAAAGATCCGCGACAGCCGATTCATCGGTGTTCTCTGCTCTTCGCGCGAGCGTTCATCGCCGCAGCCTGCGCATTACTGGGTCCGTAGGACGAACCCCACCCCGCGCACGGTATGCAGCAGGCGGGGCGCGCCGTTGGCTTCGAGCTTGCGGCGCAGATATCCGATGAACACGTCCACCACGTTCGTGTCCGCCGCGAAGTCATAGCCCCAGACGAGCTCCAACAGCTGCGCGCGCGACAGCACCGCGGTCTTGTGCTCGGCCAGGACGGCGAGCAGGTCGAACTCGCGCTTGGTCAGGTCGACGTCGACGCCGTTGACGCGGGCCCGCCTGCCGGGGATGTCGACCTCCAACGGGCCCACCGCGATGGTCTCCGACGAGAACGTCGCCGTCGCGCCGCGCCTGCGCAGCAGGGCCTTGACCCGCGCCACCAGCTCGGCCAGCACGAACGGCTTGACCAGATAGTCATCGGCGCCCGCCTCGAGACCGGCGACGCGGTCGTCGACCGAGCTGCGGGCGGACAACACGCACACGGGCACGTCGTTGTCCATCGCACGCAGCGCAGTAACCACACTTACTCCGTCGAGGACGGGCATGTTGATGTCGAGCACGATCGCGTCGGGCCGCGTCTCGGTGGCGCTGCGCAGTGCCTCGGCGCCGTCGACGGCGGTGGACACGTCGAACCCGGAGAGTCGGAGCCCACGCTCCAACGACGCGAGGACGTCGGGGTCATCGTCCACGACGAGCACCCGGGGTGACGTACCTCCGCTGTCCATATGGTCATCTTGCCCGATGAGTCACCCGCGGTGGGGGAGGCGCGTGAACGGACCGCGATCATGCCCCTGCAGTAGCCCGCGGGGCAAACGCGCTGGTGCTAGCATTCGTCACTTGTGACCGCGAATACCTTACGTCTGATCGTGGAGCCCGACGAAGGTGTCGCGCCGGTCCGGGAACTCATCGATTCCGCGCAAACCTCGCTTCTCATCAAGCAATTCACCTTCACCGAGCCGAGCCTCATCCAGGCGGTCATCGCGCGGCGCAACGCGGGTGTCGACGTCCGGGTGATGCTGAACGCGGCCCGCTCTGGCGGCGACCGCGCGAACGACGGGACCTACGCCCGGTTCGAGGCGGCAGACATCGCCGTGCAGTGGGCGAGTCCCAACTTCTACGTCACCCACGAAAAGTCCGTCGTGGTCGACGACGAGGTGGCGTTGGTCGCGACGTTCAACATGTGCGACAAGTACTTCACCCGGACCCGCGACTACGGCGTGATCACCGACAACCCTCTGCACGTGGCGCAGATCGTCGAGGTGTTCAACGCCGACTGGGATCACGCCGATTGGACGCCAACACGCTATGACGGTCTGTTGTGGAGCAACTCCAACTCCCGGCTGCACATGGCCAGGTTCATCGACACCGCGAAACACCGGCTGGCGATTCAGCACCCGAAGTACGTCGATGCGGTGATCCTCGACCACATCGCGGCTGCCGCGGGTCGCGGCGTGAACGTGCACGTGCTGTGCGGCGGGCGGCATGGCATCAGCGACGTCGACGTGCTCGACACGTTCGCGTCGTTGCGCACGTTGCGCCGGTTCGGAGTCAAGGTGCGCAAGCAGAAGAACCTGCGGGTGCACGCCAAGCTGCTGATCGTGGACGACGTGCACGCGCTGGTCGGTTCGATGAACATCGACCGCAGTGCGTTCGACCTGCGCCGCGAACTGGGCATCGCGATTCTCCAGCAGGACGTCGTCGCACAGCTGAAGTCCGTATTCGACGAGGACTGGAGCCTTTCGCACCACTACGACCCACCAGATCCGCTCGATCCGGCCTCGCACGTCGAAACGGACTTCCCGCACGACCCCGAACTCGTGCATGAGTGAGGGGCCTGGAGAGGACGAGCCGCCGCCGGACCGGGTTTCCATGTGGACCTTGGCGTTGACCTTCAACCACATTGCGCTCGCGTCCTTCGGCGGCGGACTGTCCGCGTGGTCCCGCGAAGTGCTGGTGGTCGAGAAGAAGTGGATGGGCGAGAACGAGTTCTTGTCCGCCATGACGATGTGCCGCATCCTGCCCGGCGCCAACCAGGTCAACATGGCGGTGTTCGTCGGCACCAAGATGCGGGGGATTCCCGGAGCGGCGGCAGCGGTGGTGGGGCTGTGCCTGATGCCTCTGGTGATCGTGCTGGTGCTGGCCTGGCTGTACTTCACGTTCAAGGAGGTGCCGGCCGTCAAGGGGGTCCTGCACGGGGCGTCCGCGGCGGCCGTCGCGCTCACGTTGGCGATGGTGATCAAGACGGGCCAGAAGTGCCTGACCGGTGTGGTCCCGGTGGTGCTGTTCGCGTTGGCGTTCGTGCTCAACGGCGTGCTGCGCTGGCCGCTGTTGGGCGTGCTGGGCATCGTCGCGCCGCTGGCCCTGATCTGGGCGTGGCCGCGAAGCCGCGATGAGGCCAAGACGTGAGCACATATCTGCAATTGGTCGTCCTGTTCGGGTCGCTATCGCTGATGTCGATCGGCGGCGGGAACGCGGTGTTGCCCGAGATGCACCTGCGGTCCGTGAACCAAGACCATTGGCTGACCAATGCTCAGTTCGCCGACCTGTTCTCGATCTCGCAGACGGCGCCGGGGCCGAGCATCCTGATCGTCGGCATGGTGGGCTACGCCGCCGGGCTGCCCGTCGGCGGCGTGGCGGGTGGCGTGCTCGGCGGGGTGATCGCCACCGCGGCCATGGTGATCCCCGCGGCGTCGCTGGTCTACGGCATCACGCTGTTCTGGCAGAAGGCCGAGCAGTCCAAGTGGCGGATCGCCGTCGAGAACGGCTTCGCGCCGCTCACGGTGGGGCTGATCCTGGCGTCGTCGCTGGTGATGAGCCGCGCCGCCGACCACGACTGGAAGGCCTACCTTCTGACGGCGGTGTGCACGCTGATCTTCGTGCGCACCAAGCTCAATCCCCTGTTCATCGTCGCGGTGGCAGGCGCCATCGGCTACTTCGGCATCGTCTGAGCGATGTGCGCACCAGCACCAGCACCCGCGCTCACCGCACTGCGCCAACCGTGGCGGGGCGCGGACGAATCGCCCGTGGCGCGCCGGGTACTGAATTGACCTCATCAATTGTTGAGGTTTTACGGTGAACACATGAGCATGGAGATGGCGGCTCGGCATACGCTGCGCCTACAGGTCAAGGCGCGCGGGGGTGACCTGCGAGAGCTGGCGAACCGCACCCTGCTGAAGCGGATCTGGCACTTCTCGGCGCGCCATCACCGCCGGCTGGGGGGATTCGTCGCGGTCAGCGTGGTGGGGGCGTTGCTTGCGGTGTCGACGCCGGTCCTTGCGGGCCGGGTGGTCGACGCCATCGTGCACAACGGCAGGCCGACCACGGTCGTGCTGATCGCGGCGGTCATCGCCGTCGTGGCACTGGCCGAGGCCGGGATCGGGTTGTTGACCCGCTGGTTGTCCTCCAACATCGGCGAGGGCCTGATCCTCGACCTGCGGACCGCCGTGTTCGACCACGTCCAGCGGATGCCGGTGGCGTTCTTCACCAGGACCCGCACGGGCGCACTGGTGAGCCGGCTCGGCAACGACGTGGTCGGCGCCCAGCGCGCCTTCTCCGACACGCTTTCGGGCGTGGTGTCCAACCTGGTGACGCTGGCGCTGACGCTGACCGTGATGCTGAGCATCTCGTGGCAGATCACGGTGCTGTCGCTGCTGCTGACTCCGCTGTTCCTGGTGCCCGCCCGCCGGATCGGTCGCACGATGGCGACACTGAGCCGCGAGAGCGCGATCTACAACGCGACGATGAACACCCAGATGACGGAACGGTTCTCGGCCCCAGGGGCGACGCTGGTGAAGTTGTTCGGCGACCCGGCGCGGGAGTCCGATGAGTTCGCGGCGCGCGCGGACCGGGTGCGCGACATCGGTGTGCGCACGTCGATGTTGCAGTCCACCTTCATGAACTCGCTGACGCTGATGTCGGCGCTCGCGCTGGCGCTGGTGTACGGACTCGGCGGCGTGCTCGCCATCGGCGGGCACCTCGAGGCCGGCGCCGTCGTGTCGCTGGCGCTGCTGCTCACCCGGCTGTACGCGCCGCTGACCGCTCTTGCCAACGCACACGTCGAAATCGCCAGTGCCCTGGTCAGTTTCGACCGGGTGTTCGAGGTGCTCGACCTGACGCCACTGATTCGACAGAGGCCAGGTGCGGTGCCGGTTCCCGACGGTCCGGTGGCCGTCGAATTCGACGACGTCCGCTTCGGCTACCCGTCGGCAGACAAGGTGTCACTGGCCTCGCTCGAGGAGGTCGCGGTGCTCGACGACCGCGGCGGTGACGAAGTGCTGCATGGGATTTCGTTCACCGCGCTGCCCGGGCAGATGGTGGCTCTCGTCGGGTCCTCCGGTGCGGGCAAGTCGACCATCGCCTCGCTGGTGGCCCGCCTCTACGACGTCGACTCGGGCGCCGTGCGGTTGTCCGGAACCGACGTCCGCGACGTGACGTTCGGTTCGTTGAAGGACACCGTCGGCGTCGTCACGCAGGACGGGCACCTGTTCCACGAGTCCATCCGGTCGAACCTGATCCTGGCGGCGCCCGGTGCGTCGGACGACGAGTTGTGGGACGCGTTGCGGCGGGCCCGGCTGGCCGACGTCGTTGCCGACATGCCCGACGGGTTGGACACCGTCGTCGGCGAGCGCGGCTACCGGCTCTCCGGCGGCCAGCGGCAGCGGCTGACCATCGCGCGCCTGCTGCTCGGCTCGTCCCGGGTCGTGGTGCTCGACGAGGCGACGGCGTCGCTGGACTCCTCATCGGAGGCCGCCGTCCAGCAGGCGCTGACGGAGGCGCTGGCGGGCCGCACGTCGATCGTGATCGCCCACCGACTGTCGACGATCCGCGCGGCCGACCAGATCCTGGTGGTCGAGGACGGCCGCATCGTGGAACGCGGCACCCACGCCCAGCTGCTCGCCCGTCGCGGGCGTTACGCCGAGCTGTACGAGACGCAGTTCCGCGAGGGCGCATCCGGCCAGATGGTTGTCGCATGACGAGGCGAAATTCGGTTGTCCGGCGTGGGAAAGTGGGAATCGGGGGACGGATGGCGACGTTTCATCGGGCCGATGTCGCAGGCACGAGATAGACAAGAGTCGATGGGTGAGACGATGCGCGCACGGGTACCGGGGCTTGGCTCCGAGCCTGCCATCGCGCCGCCACCCAGTCGGATCAGGGCCTCGTCGGACATCCTTCGTCTTCTGCCGTATCTGAAGCCGTACCGGCTGCGGTGGACCGCGATGCTCGTCGCGGCGCTGCTCAGCCTGGTCGCCACCGTCACGATCCCGTTGATGACGAAGGCCGTGATCGACGGGCCGGTGCGTCACCAGGACCAGCGGCAGCTGTGGGTCCTCGGCAGCGCCGCCACGGCGCTGCTGGTGGCGGAGGCGGTGCTCTGGATCATCCGGCGGTGGCTGGTGGCGCGCGCCACGATGGGTGTCGAGGCCGACATCCGCAAGGACCTCTACGCGCGGCTGCAGATCCTGCCCATGTCCTTTCACGGCAAGTGGCAGTCCGGGCAGTTGCTGTCGCGGGTGATGAACGACCTGAGCACCATCCGCCAATTCCTGTCCTTCGGGCTGTTGTTCCTGATGCTCAACGTCATTCAGATCATCGTGGTGACCGGCATTCTGTTGGCGATGTACTGGCCGCTCGGCGTCGTGGTGGTGGTGTCCATCCTGCCGATCACCGCGACCGTGCTGCACTTTCAGCGTCAGTTCACCAAGCTCTCGCGCGCCGCGCAGGACCAGTCCGGCAACGTCGCGACCCACGTCGAGGAGCAGGCGCTGGGGCTGCGAGTGGTCAAGGCGTTCGGCCGCGAGGAGTACGCCTTTGCGCGGTTCGACGAGCGCGCCACCGCCCTCTTCGACACCGAGGTGCGCAAGGTGGGGGTGTCGGCGAAGTTCTGGACGCTGCTCGAGGCCATCCCGACCGTCAGCCTCATCGTCGTGCTCGGCCTTGGCGCCTACGCGGCGGGCAACGGACTGGTCACCATGGGCACGCTGGTCGCGTTCATCACGATGATGCTGTCGCTGGTGTGGCCCATCGCCTCTCTGGGGTTCCTGCTGTCGATGACGCAGGAGTCCATGACGGCGGCCAACCGCGTCGCCGAGATCTTCGACGCGCCGCGCGAGATCACCGACGGCCCCGGCGGCGACGTCCGAGTTCGGCAGGCCACCCCGCGCGGCGGCCGGTTACAACTCGTCGACGTCGGATTCCGGTTCACCGACAGCGACCAGTGGGCGCTACGGCACGTCAACGTCACCATCGAACCCGGCGAGACGCTCGCCCTGGTCGGGTCGACGGGCTCGGGCAAGTCGGTACTGGTGTCGCTGCTGTCGCGGCTGTACGACGTCAGCGAGGGTGCGATCCTGCTCGACGGGCGCGACATCCGCGAGCTGTCGTTGCGTGCGCTGCGGCAGGCGGTGGCCACCGCGTTCGAGGACCCGACGCTGTTCTCGATGTCGGTGACGGAGAACCTCAAGCTGGGTAGGCCGGACGCGAGCGACGAACAGGTCGCCGAGGCCGTTCGGGTCGCTGCGGCCGACTTCGTCTACGACCTGCCGTTCGGCCTCGACACCCGCATCGGCGAGCAGGGCATGAGCCTGTCCGGTGGCCAGCGCCAACGTCTCGCGCTGGCCCGCGCGCTGCTGGCTGCACCGGCCATCCTGGTGCTGGACGACACGTTGTCCGCGCTGGACGTGCACACCGAGGCCGTCGTCACCGAGGCGCTGAGCCGGGTGCTTGGGTCGGTGACGGGTGTGGTGGTCGCCAACCGCGCATCGACGGTGCTGCTCGCCGACCGGGTGGCACTGCTCGAGGACGGGACCATCACTCGGGTCGGCACACACGCTGAATTGCTTTCCGACGCACCCGAATACCGCTACCTGCTGGCGGCCGACGACGACCTCGACGATGACGTCGAGCGCAGCTGCGACTGGGAGCAGGACGAGGACCGCAAGCGTCTCGACCACCTGTATCGGGAGCGCGAGGCGGCTCAGAGCGCGGCGGGCGAGCTGGACGGCGACCGCGACTTCGTCGCATCCGAGTCGGAGGGGCGGCGATGAGCGCTTGACCACCACGGATTGGCGGGGCCGCGCCGTCACGAACGACGACGACGACCTGCCCATCGACGAATCGATATCCCGTCGCCGCGAGGCCCGCTTGCTGCTGGGTTCACTGCTGCGCCCATACGCCGCAACCGTCGCGCTGCTGGCGGTGGTCGTGGTGGTGGAGAACGCCGCCAGGTTGGCCGTGCCGTTGCTGGTGCAACGCGGCATCGATCACGGCATCCCGCCGATCGTGGACGGCCGCTCATCGCGCGAGCTGCTCCTGATCGTCGCCACGCTGTGTGGCGTGGTGCTGGTGCAGGCCGTCAGCCGGATGTACTTCCTGCGCCGCGCGGGGCGGATCGGTCAGGAAGTGCTACTGGAGTTGCGGCGCAGGATCTTCCGGCACTTCCAGCGCCTCGACGTCGCCTTCCACGACCGCTACACCTCCGGACGCGTCGTGGCCCGTTCGACCAACGACGTCGAGGCCATTCAGGACATGCTGGAGACCGGGTTCGACGGTCTGATCACCGCCGTCCTCACCCTCGTCGGCACATCGGTGCTGCTGATCCTGCTCGACGTGCGGCTCGGCCTGATGTGCCTGTGCGCATTCCCCGTGCTGGTGGTCCTGGTGTGGTGGTTCCGCACGCAGTCGTCGAAGACGTACCTGAAGGTGCGCGAGAGCGCCGCCCTGGTGATCGTCCAGTTCGTCGAGACCATGACGGGCATCAAGGCCGTGCAGGCCTACCGCCGGGAGCCGCGCAACCAGCAGATCTTCGAAGACGTCGCCGATCAGTACAAGAACATCAACGAGCGGGCCTTCAAGCTGCTCGCGGTGTTCATGCCGGGCGTCCGGCTGGTCGGCAACATCACCACCGGCGTCGTACTGCTCTACGGCGGCTACCGGGTGCTGCAGGGTGAGATGACGCTCGGGACGCTGACCGCCTTCCTGCTGTATCTGCGGATCTTCTTCGAGCCCATGCAGGAGATCTCGCAGTTCTTCAACACGTTCCAGTCGGCCGCCGCAGCGCTCGAGAAGATCGCCGGGGTGCTGGCCGAGCAACCGGGCATCCAGGACCCGCCGCGCCCACTACAACTGCAGAAAATCAAGGGCGACATCGGTTTTCGTGATGTAACGTTCTCGTACGTACCGACCCGTCCCGTCCTGCCCGACCTGAACCTGGAGATACCGGCCGGCCAGACGGTGGCCCTGGTCGGCACCACCGGCGCCGGCAAGACCACCATCGCCAAGCTGATCGCCCGGTTCTACGACCCCGGTGCGGGATCGGTGCGACTCGACGGCGTCGACCTCCGCGATCTCGCGCAGGCCGACCTCCGCCGCCACGTCGTGATGGTCACGCAGGAGAGCTTCATGTTCGAGGGCACCGTCGCCGACAACATCCGCTTCGGCCGACCGGACGCGACCGACGACGAGGTGCGCGCGGCAGCCGAGGCGGTCGGCGCTGACCGGTTCGTCGACGGCCTCGCCGACGGGTACGACACCGACGTGGCCAAGCGCGGAGGCAGGCTCTCCGCCGGGCAACGGCAGTTGATCGCGTTCGCGAGGGCGTTTCTCGCCGATCCCGCGGTGCTGATCCTCGACGAGGCCACGTCGTCACTGGACATCCCGAGCGAGCGGCTGGTGCAGCGGGCGTTGGCGACGGTGCTGGCCGATCGCACGGCGGTGGTGATCGCGCACCGGCTTTCCACCGTGCGGAGCGCCGACCGGGTGCTCGTCCTCGAGCACGGCCGCATCGTCGAGGACGGTCCACCGGGCGAATTGATCACCAGCGACGGCAGATATGCGGCGCTGCACCGGGCGTGGGTGGACTCGCTGGCCTGACGCAGCCGGACGCATAGGGTTTCCAGTGTCATGACGCTGAATCAACTGCGCGCCTTTCTGGAGGCGCACCGGCTCGGGTCGTTCACGGCGGCTGCCGACGAGCTCGGCGTAGCGCAGGCATCGATCTCGGAGTTGGTGCGCCGTCTCGAGGATGAGCTCGACGCGCAGTTGTTCGTCCGCGGCAGTCGCAGGCTTGCCCTGACCGCGGCGGGGCAGGAACTGCTTCCCTACGCCGAACAAGTCGTGCACGCCACCGACAGCGGGACCCACGCGGTGCGATCGCTCGGGTCCCTCGGTGGCGGCACTGCCACGTTCGGCGTGCCCCGCAACGCGGATTACTACCTGCTGTCCAGCCTGGTTCAGACCTTCCACATGCGGTATCCCGCCGTGCGGGTGCGGTTGGTCGGGCAGAACTCCGCCGAGACCGCCGCCGCCATCCAGGCCGGTGAGATCGAAGCGGGCATGCTGATCCTGCCGATCGACGACGAGGACCTCAGCGTCCGGCCCCTGTTGCGCGACGAGGTGTTCTACATCAGCGCCGATCCGTCCCACACGACCAGGCCGGTCACCATTGCCCAGTTCGCCAAGGCTGACCTGGTGCTCTACGACGCCCACTACGGATGGAAGGACCCGACCCGCAGGCAGCTGGCCGAGCGCGCCCAACTCGCAGGGCTGCGCTTGGAACCGAGGATCGAGATCGAGCACGTCGAGTCGGCACTCAAGCTGGTCGCGGGCAGCGTCGGCGACACGATTGCCAGCGGTGCGGTGATCGACAGTGCGGCCTTCCCGGCAGGCCTGCACATCGCGCCCTTCAGTGAACCGCTGTTCGACGTGATCGCACTGGCGCAGCACCGGGCGCGACCGCTGTCGAATGCCACCAGGGAGTTCGCGCGGCTGGCCGAGGACACCATCCGAGAGCTCGGTGTGGTCGAACCGGGCCCGCCGGGAGAGGACGCGGCCGTCCCACGGGTGGCGCGAAAGGCGCGTTGAACTGCGCCTTCATCGGCGCCATAGGGTTTTCCTGTGGTTGAA
>CAWEII010000016.1:0-35304 GCA_963809085.1 uncultured Actinomycetota bacterium
GAATGGCAGCCATGCGCAGGCGACCATCGACGTCTCCCGCGAGATACAGGCGGTGCTGGAATCGGTCTCCGCACGCACACTCGATGCCACCCACCTCGGCATCCTGGTGGCTCCGACGTCCTGTATCTGGCAAGGGCCCGCGGACACCGCGGAATCGAGACCCCACCGCCATACTCACCCCGCATTCCGCTCGCTGCGTGGAGGATTTCCTCGCCGACCTGTCCCGCACCCGCCAATGGGGCTGCGCACTCGAGGGCCAAGAGAACGAACTCGGAATCAGTTGTGTCGCAATCGGAATTCCGGACAGCACGGGCCCTATCACCGCGGCGATCTCGGTGTCGGCACCCAGCGGTCACCTGCCTGCGGAACGGTCCGCCGAGATGGTGGAGATCCTGCGCGACGCGCAGCCAGCGATTTCCCGGCTGCTAGCGGCCGGATTCGAATCCCGCTGGGCCGCAACGACCATCTCCTGACCGCTCGGGTCAGACCCGGGAGTCATTGCGTTGTGCGTCCGCCTCAGTGAGCAGATCCCTGTCGCGGGTTTCCGGTGACCGGATCGTGGTCACCACGGTGATCGCCATGATGGCCATCATGTAGATCGCAACCGGCCACCAGGATCCGGCAGCCCACGTGACCAGCGCGGAGCAGATCAGCGGCGCGATGCCGCCACCGAAGACCGATGAGAACTCGCGGCCCAACGCCACACCGGCATAGCGGTAGCGCGACCCGAACAGCTCGGGGAAGTAGGCGGCCTGCACACCCGCTGTGCCATAGGAGGCGAAAACGAACCCGAGCACGACGACGAGCGCGATCAGTACGGCATTGCGGGTATCCAGCAGCAGGAACGCCGGCACCGGGAAGATCAGCAGGAATCCGGTCGCGATCAGATACATCCGCCTCCGGCCGAAGCGATCCGACAGTGCACCGAATGCGTAGGCCGAGACACAGGCGAACAGAGCCCCTAGCAGCAGCACCTTCGGGATGAAAGTCGAGTCGATGTCGAGCTGACTGATCAGGTAGCTCCCGAGGAAGACCTGGAACACGTACGAGTGGGCGTTGGCGCCGATATTCATCAGGAAAACCCTTGTTACGCCGAGCCTTCCGTACTTGAGGACGTCCTTGATCGGCGCCTGCTGACGCTCGATCACGCCTTCGGTCTTCAGCTCCTTGAACACGGGCGACTCGTCCATCCTGCGGCGGATGACGTAGGCGGCAATCGTGACGAGTACCGAAGAGAAGAACACCAGCCGCCAGCCCCAGCTCATCACATCGTCCTCCGGCAGCAACTGGACGAGGATCCACACGACGGCGCCCACGGCCGTTCCCGCCGCGGCACCGACGAATACCAGCGATGAGTAGCGCCCACGCCGCCCTATGGCGGATGTCTCGGTGAGCAGCACGATCCCGCCCGCTTGTTCAGCGCCCGCTCCGAAGCCCTGGAGGACTCGGCACAGCACCAGCAGGATCGGTGCGAGCAATCCCGCCTGGTCGTAGGTCGGCAACAAACCGATGAGGAAGGTGGCGACACCCATCAGCAACAGTGTGGCCACAAGCACCCATTTTCGCCCCACCCGGTCACCGAAGTGCGAGAAGAACAGCCCGCCGAGCGGGCGTGCGGCAAAACCAACTGCATAGGTTCCGAACGAGGCGATGAATCCGACCGCAGGCGAGACGTCAGGGAAGAAGATCTCGTTGAACACCAACGCACTTGCGGTTCCATAGATGACGAAGTCGTATTGCTCGAGGGCGGTGCCGATGAGTCCGGCCCAGGCCACTCGGCGCACATTCCGTTGGTCGACCGGCGGCTGTTGAGGGAGCGTGCTGCGCAGCGCCCCTTCACCGTCGGCATCGTGGTCGGTCATGAGCTACTCGCTATCTGTCCCGATTTTAGGGATGGCATTTGAATTATTAATCACGGCTATCGCACGGTGTGATGCGCAACAGTGCTAAGTGATGTACCCCCGTGCACGCGATGAAACCCCTGCATTTCGCATCGGCCTCGGTTCGCCGAGTTCTGCGCCACGGTCGCTGATCGCCGCCGTCGAACGCCCCTCACGCAGAAATGGTGCTCTTGGCCCGGTCCTTAGACTTGCGCACATGGGAAGACGGGGGTTGGCACTCATACTCGGCCTTCTCCTCGCCGGATGCACGCAAGAGGTAGAGACGCCGCAGCCGCGCCGGGAGCGGCCGGTCGCGCCGATCGCCGCGCTGCAGGCCGGTGACCTCTTGAGCCAGGGGACCCAGGACAAGGATGGCAACCTCTTCGTCACGGTCGAACCCGAAGAGTGCAGCGGAATCGCCAGAGAGGTCGATCCACCGTTCATCTTCGCGCACGCGCCGGTGGCGACCGACGGTGGGCATACCGTCGTCGCCGGCAACCCGGAGGTGTACATCGAGGAGATGGTCGGGCGTCTACCACGCGGACTTCGACGCGCGGGGCGCGCTGGCGGACGCCCGGCGCTCGATGGAGATCTGCGGAGATCAACAGTTCACGGTCACCAGCATGCGGGGCCGCAAATACCTCTTTCATCTTCTGCCCCAGCGTAATTCCGGCTCACCAGACATCGTGCTGTGGTCCTTCAGGGCCGACGATTGGGCCTGCGACAACGCCTTCGTCGCCGCACACAACGCGGCGATCGGAATTGCGACGTGTGCCGCCGTCGGCGGTTACGACGTGCTCTCGTTGGCCCGCGAAGCGTTGAAACGAATTGAGACACTGGCGAATACGACGGCGTGAAGCCTGACGCTCACAGACCCTTGAAGCGCTCCTTGACTTGTTCGTCGGTCAGCCCGTAGTCGGCCAGCGAGTAGGTGTGCTTGGGCGCCCGCGGGCCCTTCTGGCTCTCGGCGTGCATCGACGCCATGGCGTGGCGGGCTCTGCGACAATGTCTCGTGTGGAGGACGGGGCTGCGGGAACTCAGCCAGCCACAGTTCGAGGCCCTGGTGCATCGGATCGGCGGTGAGCAACCGGTGAATGGCGGTGGTGCCGGTGCGCGGCAGTCCGGTCACGAAGATCGGCCGCTCGGTCGCGACGTCGGCGTGCTGCGGGTATTGCTTGAACGCCGCCTCGGACACCAGCCGGGCGACCAGCGCGTTGCGGACGAAGAACCGCTGCATCTTGCTGCCGAGTTCGGTCAGGTCGGCGTCGCGGCGAAACGACTCGAGCAGCATGGCGAGCGCCTCGCGGTAGTTGTCGTCGTCGACGCCGAAGTCGTCGAGGCCGGCGGCCTTCACGGCCGACGCATGCAGGTCCTCGACGGTGCCGACATCGGTTCTTGGCGGGCTGCCTTGTAGATCTCCTCGACGGAGGTGCCGTACTTGCCCGCCTGGTGTTCGAAGTAACCCTCCAGCGTGCCACCCCAGATGTAGCCGGGCAGAACCGAATTCGCCCCAATGCTCTGCTCCCCCAGCTCGGTGGCCAGGGACTGCGACATCGCCAGCAGCGCCGACTTCGCCATCTTGTACCCACCGACACCGCCCGCTGGCCACGAGGCTCTCGGCCTCGGCGATCCACATCCGCTGTTTTTCGTGTTGGCGTCCGCCGTGTTGGCGCCCGCGTGCGCGGACATGCAGCGTAGCCAGAATCTAATTTGCGCGGACGTTAGTTTTGTGTAGCGAACGCATGCCACAGACGTCTGCCGTCCTTCGAACAGTACGAGCTAGCTCATATGCGCGCCTACCAGCCGAACGCCGCGAATTGGATGCGGCGTTCTCTTGCGGCAACCCAGCCGGTTCGAACTTTGGCAAATTCTATTGACCTCAGCGACGCAATGTGGAATCTTTGCCAGATCGGCACGAAAGGACGAAACCATGAGGTCTGCGGCCTATGTAGGACGAGTCGGCGGATTAGCAGTCGCGCTTGGAATCGGTGCCGCGATCGCGACTGGGCAAGGGGTTGCGTCGGCAGATTCGACGGAAAACCCTGGATCCCCGGAGTCACCATCAAGCCCCTCGACTGGGCAGGCTGCGGATGGTCCTGCCGCGAGTGGCCCGGCTGCGGCAGCGCCCAACAGCTCGATCGAACACACGGGCCTCTTGGTGCCGCCAGCCCTACGATCGGAACGGCAGGACATTCGCGAGTCGCTGGCGGACAGGGTGCAATCCCGCCGCAAGCTGAGCATGGCCACTCAGGCCGACACCGAGTCCGCAGAACGGACCAAAGGGCCGGACAACGCGGCAGCCCCTAGCGAGGCGACGACGTCGCATCGGACGGCCGACGACAGCGCGACGAAACCCAAAGGGCGCTCGGAGCCTGGTGACGAAGCTTTCGGTTCCCCCACGACGACCCTGCGATCGTCGTTGCCTTCGCGACAGCCGGAAGGCAAAGCCTTCGAGCACCAGCCGACCCATCCTGGTCTTGCGTCCGTGACTCCCACGGTTCGACGCGCGGTCGACGAGGACATCGATGCCCCTGCGCCGTCTGACTCCGTCACATCAACCCAAGCTCAGCTCTCCGCGTCGTCGAAGCTGGTGTCGACCACGGTGGTAGACCGTCAACCGGTCATCACTTCGGCCGCGGTTGCCGCTGTGAAAGAGCCTGGCATCATCAGTCGTCTGTTGGCCCCATTCGGAATTGGCGCGCAGGCCGCCAACACCGATACGCCGATCGCACCGGTTTCGGCGACGACACTGATGGGCGCTCTCGAGCTCATGCGCCGCGAATTGGACCGGATCTTCGTCAACGAGACTCCGTCATTCACGTATGACTCAAGTACGAATGTCGCTGCCAACGGGGCGATCACCGGCAAAGTGATCCCCGTCGACAGTGACAGCACCGCCTTCACCTACACCGCCACACCGCCCGCCGAGGGTGACGTCGTCATCGATTCCAACGGCAACTTCACCTTCACTCCCAACGCGAATTACGACCCGAACACCGGAACCTCGTTCGCTGTCACCGTCAGCGACGCCGGCAGTGGCCTTCATCTGCACGGACTCTCCAGTGTGTTGAACCTTGTCACCTTCGGATTGATGGGCGAAAGCGGCCACACCCATACACAGATCGTCACCCTTGGTGGTGTAGTGCCTGCGCCCGACTTCCACCGCACCGTCGTCGTGTCCGGTCTCAACCAACCGACGGACTTCCGATTCCTGCCCGCCATCAACCCGAACGACTCCGACGAACCCGATCGCGTCCTCATCGCCGAAAAGGGTGGGGCGATCAAGGCATACAACGGCGGCCAAATGCAGGACCAGCCGGTCCTCACGATCCCCGTAGCCACCGGTTGGGCGCGCGGAATCAACGGTATCGAGGTCGACCCGGGATTCAATGAGAACGGCTACATCTACGCGTCGTACATCGGAGCGGACAACATCCAACGGCTATCGCGATTCACAGTCACCGATCCGACAGCCAGCGTGTTGATCGCGGATCCGAACACCGAGAAGGTTCTGCTCGTAGGTGACGAGCCGGCGGGTGACGACCATCATGGCGGCGAGATCCGTTACATCGACGGCAAGCTCTATTGGGCAACTGGTGACAACGTCTGTTGCAGCGTGGTCGATGGCAGTAATTCACAAGATCTTTCGAATATCTACGGAAAGGTCCTCCGTATCAATCCGGACGGCACCGCGCCCACGGACAACCCCTATTACAACGTGCCAGGTGCGCGCAAGGAGATCTACGCGACCGGGTTACGCAACCCGTTCAGGGGCGGCGTCACACCAGACGGCCAATTGCTGCTCGGGGATGTGGGCCAAAACGCCTGGGAAGAAATAGATCTCGTGTCTGCAGGTGCCAACTTCGGCTGGCCCTACGCTGAGGGCGTGTGCCCGGGCCCAGGTAAATGCAACGCGGGCTCAGATGGCAAGACGACGCCGATCTACGCGTACCAACATGGGGCAGGCGGTGGCTCATCGATCACCTCGGTGCTGGTCTACGACGGCGGCAAGTTTGGAAACCAGTACGACAACGCAGTCTTCTTCGCCGACCACAACCAGCAGTGGGTGAAGGCGATGCGATGCGATGCAGGCTACACCTCGTGCGGCACGCCAATCACTGTCGTCTCTGACGGAGGTGGCACCACCAGGCTGGCCCAGGGGCCAGACGGCAGCATCTACCAGATGACCCTGGACGGCACGCTCTGGCGCATTGCACCGTCGGACACCGAGACATTGACCGTGTGATCTCGGTCGTCATAGACCCTTGAAGCGCTCCTTGACCTGGTCGTCGGTGAGTCCGTAGTCGGCAAGCGAATAGGTGTGCTTGGGCGCCCGCGGCCCCTTCTGACTCTCGGCGTGCATCGACGTCATGGCGTCGCGGGCGGCGTCGGTGAACTCGATGCCGAACTTCGCGTAGATGCCCTGGACGACCGCGAGGGGATCCTTGATGAACTCGAAGTAATCGAGGTCGTAGAACTGGGCGGGATCGTGCTTCGCGCGTTCGGCGTCGAACAATTCCAGCCCGCGCGACCAGGTCTCAAGTGAGTCCTGGCCGATCACCTCGCCGGTGAAGACGTTCGACCAGCCCTCGGTGGTGTGCTGGGCCAACGAACACATCGACGCCATGATCGTCTCGGCAGGCCGGTGACACTGCACCACCAGCGCGTCGGGGTAGGTGGCGAACAGCGCATCGAGCGCGAACAGGTGACTGGGGTTCTTGAGTACCCAACGCTTCTCGGCGTCGTTGAGCCCGATCAGCTGCAGGTTCTTGCGGTGCCGAAGGTAGGGCTTCGTCCAGTCCTGCCCGGCCAGCCATCGCGAGTACGTCGGCAGGTGCGCGAGCGTCTCGTAGGACACCGAGTGCAGCGATTGGCGCAGCAGCTGCCAGCACTCCTCCACCTCGTCGGCGGTCATGTAATGCAGCCCGGTGTAGTCCGGGTTCTCCTCGTGCGCTTTGGTGAACTGGGCGTCGATCTGCTGGAAAACCGGGTTTTGCGACCACGTTTCGTGTGGAGGACGGGGCTGCGGGAACTCCGCCAACCACAGTTCGAGGCCCTGGTGCATCGGATCGGCCGTGAGCAACCGGTGAATGGCGGTGGTGCCGGTGCGCGGCAGTCCGGTCACGAAGATCGGCCGCTCGATCGCGACGTCGGCGTGCTGCGGGTATTGCTTGAACGCCGCCTCGGACACCAGCCGGGCGACCAGCGCGTTGCGGACGAAGAACCGCTGCATCTTGCTGCCGAGTTCGGTCAGGTCGGCGTCGCGGCGAAACGACTCGAGGAGCATGCCGAGCGCCTCGCGATAGTTGTCGTCATCGACGCCGAAGTCTTCCAGTCCGCAAGCCTTCACGGCCGACGCATGCAGGTCGTCGACGGTGCCGACATCGGTGCGAACACTCATGGCTCGACTCCTACTCGCTCCGGTCCTCGCTCGTACCTCGCTGCGATCCTCACTCGGCGTCGTCTTCGGCTCATGGCTCGACTCCTACTCGCTCCGGTCCTCGCTCGTACCTCGCTGCGATCCTCACTCGGCGTCGTCTTCGGCTCATGCCTTGTACTCCCCGCAGTTCACGTCAAGGGACTGACCGGTGATACCGCTCGATAGATCGCTTGCCATGAACAGGATGGCCGAGGCCACCTCGTCCTCGGTGGGTAGCCGCTTCAGATCGCTGTTGACCGCCGCCGCCTTGTAGATCTCCTCGACGGAGGTGCCGAACTTGCCCGCCTGGTGCTCGAAGTAACCCTGCAGCGTGCCACCCCAGATGTAGCCGGGCAGAACCGAATTCACCCGAATGTTCTGCTCCCCCAGCTCGGTGGCCAAAGACTGCGACATCGCCAGCAGCGCCGACTTCGCCATCTTGTACGCCCCGTACTTGGCTTGCGAGTGCCGCACCACCATCGAGTTCACGTTGACGATCGACCCGTTCGCCTCCGCCAGTGCGGGCGTGAAGCCCTGAATCACCCGCAGCGCCCCGAACACCGTCAACTCGATGGCGTCGCGCATGTGCTCGAACGTGGTGTTGGCCAACGGCCTCATCGACGGCACCCGGAAGGCGTTGTTGATCAACACGTCGACCTTGCCGTAGGCCTTGAGCGACTCCTCGACGAGGTTGCTCACCTGGGCCTCGTCGGTGATGTCGGTGCCCACCGACACCGCCCGCCGGCCCAGGTCGGTGATCTGCTTGGCGACGTCGTCGAGGCGTTCGACGGTGCGCGCGGCGAGCACGAGATCGGCGCCCTGCTCGGCACATCGCCGCGCTAGAGTGGTGCCCAGCGCAGGTCCGACGCCGCTGATGACGACGACTCGATCCTTTAGTAGGCCATGCTGCGTACCAGCCATGTCTAGCCCACCATTCTTTCGCCAATTTGTTTCTGCCGGAGACTGATCCGAGCGCGCCAGTCGTCATCGGAGATCTTGTTCGTGTCGTGGTACGGCAGCGCTTGGGCCACCTCGTCGACCTCCAGCAACTCGACGGTGGGGCCGTCGGCCTCGGTCAACTCGCGCGAGACCCGCTGCCAGCGGAACTGCAGGTAGCCCCTGCGGTGTCCCAGCGTCTCCACCCAGTTGATCACCCCGGGGTTGCTGGTCGGACACCACGATGCGGATCTTGCCGTCCGGATCCGCTTGCGCCTGAGTGCCATTCAGTGAGGTCTGGTGATTGATGTAGTCCAGTGAGATGTACCAGAGGCTGCCGAGCTGGAAGCCGAGGTACGGCGCGTCGGTGACGGGCAGGGTGATGACCAACGCCTGGTCCGGCTTCAGGTCGAACTGTCCGACGGACGAGTACTGGGTGGCCAACCCACCCGGCGTCAGGCGAGGCGCCACCATCGTGTTGGCCGGGCTGTCCCCGTAGAACCACTGCGGGAACTGCAGCCACGTCTTGACACGCTGGACCAGTTGCTTGCCCGCGACCGCGTAACGCTTCTCGATGAGCTCCCTGGTCAGCGGTGGCGGCGCGGTGCCCTCGGTGTCGACCCGCGTGATCGCGAAGGTGCCGCGCTGCGCGGCCCAATCGTTGTAGACCTCGCGAATGACCAACTGCGACGGCGTGGCCGGCGTGAACCTCCACTCGAACGTGCCATCGGCGGCGATGTCGAGCTTGCGGTCGTCGAAGGCCGTCTCGCTGTCGGGCACGTTGTCGTCGGTGTACTCACCGCCAAGCAGCTGGAAGCTGACGTCTGTGGTGGTGCCGCGCTTGCCGGTGACGACGTACTCGTGCCCCGGCTGTACACGGGTGCCGAAGTACATCGTGTCGGGGTTGTCGAGGCCCATCTTGGTGAACGGGCCGGTGCCGCTGTGCAGGAAGGGATGATCGCGGTCGTAGTCGAACGCGACGTGGGTGCAGGCGGCGATGCAGCCTGCGAGGTATTGCAGGCCTTCGAGGAGGTCGGCCTCGGATTCGATCAGAGGTGCTGCGGCGACGAGGGTCTCGGCTTCCGCGATCGCCTCGGCCAACGGCGTTGAGAACATCGATGTTCACCCTTCGCGGTTCACTATGGACCGTGCTGTTAGGTATTTCGACAGTGAGATTCCACACTGAGATTCGACACTGAGCTTCGACACTGAGACTAGAACGCGTTCTAGTTCTGGTCAACGGCGTGACGCCCTGGCCTGCACTCATCTCGCTCGGCCACACCGCGCTGTGAGCGCCATCTCCGCCCATCACCGGCGTCAGGCGATGGTGGTGTCGCTACAGATCGGGCGTGCGCTCAGCGACGCCCAGATCACCAGGTGCGCCCGTGGCCTGACGACCGCGGTGGCCACGCTCACGGCGAAGTGGGGCGGAACTGCGACGTAGCGTCGCCTGGGCCCGCCGCAGCGCGTGCGGGCGCCGTCGAGGACCGCACGACGAGTTCGGGGTCGAAGACGACGTGCCTACGCGGCAGCGGGTCCCCTGCTACGGCGGCGATGAGGAGTTCGGCAGCCATCGCGCCCATCTCGTAATGCGGGCGCCGCACCGACGTCAACGGCACGGACAGCTGCCTGCCGAACGGGACGTCGTCGTAACCCACCAGCGAGATGTCGTCGGGCACCCGCACCCCAAACTGCAGCAGCGCCTGCAGCACGCCGATCGCGATCAGGTCGATGGCCGCCACCACTGCCGTGGGTCGAGAAGACGGCGCCAGCCCCGCGAGCCGGGTGCCGAAGGAGCGCCCGCCGTCGACGCTCAGCTCCGCCGGGATGACGTCGAAGACGCCACCCGGTGCCTCGGTCACGGCGGAGCGCAGCCCGACCATGCGTGCGTGCACCGGCGTTGCCGTCGACTCGTCCCCGACGAACGCGATGTGCCGGTGCCCGAGCCCGATGAGGTGCTGCCCGGCCAGCCTGCCCCCGGCCAGGTCGTCGACCCCGACCGAGATGTTGCCCGACCCGGTCTCGAGGCGGTCGATCACGACGGCGGGCATTCCGCCCGACCGGATGTCGTGCGCCCCTTGGTCGAATTCGTCGTGTGGCACGACGATGACACCGGCCACCCGTGCCTCGGCGTAGACCTGCAGGTAGGCCCGTTCCCGCTCCAGATCCCTGGCGCTGTTCGCAATGAGCACGTTCCAGCCACGCGCGATCGCGTAGTCCTCCACACCGCGCGCGATGTGGAGGAAACCGGGGTTGTCGGTATCGAGCAGCAGCATGCCGATCGTTTGCGAGTGACCCGTCCGGAGGTGTCGGGCGGCCTCGTGCCGGACGAAGCCGAGGTCGGCGATCGCATCCTCGACGGCCTTGCGCTTGGTGTCACTGACCCACTCGGGGTGATTCAGCACGTTGGAGACCGTGCCCTGCGACACGCCCGCCCGCTCGGCAACGTCCTTCGTCGTCGCACGCCGCGACTTCTGACGATCCACGTAGTCGGCCCCTGAGTACTTATCAATGTGATGCTTGACACGATTCAAGGCAGCATCCTAGCCTCCTCACTAGCAGTTGACACGATTCAAAACCGATCGAACGACCTCTGGTCGCACACCCCAAGGAGATGGACCGTGAAGAGTTCGAAACGAGCGCGTGGATACGCCATTGCCGGCGCCGTGCTGGTGGTGGCCACCATGACCGCGTGCAGTAGCAACTCCGGTTCGAGCGGTGGTAGTGGCGGTGGTGGCGGCGGCGGAACGGTCGCCTTCCTCATGCCCGACACCGGCTCGACCCGTTACGAGCTGCACGACAGGCCAGGCTTCGAGAAGCACCTCAAGGAGCTGTGCCCGGACTGCAAGCCGCTGTACAACAACGCCGACGGCAGCGCCGACAAGCAACAGCAACAGTTCAACTCGGCGGTCGCGCAGGGCGCCAAGGTCATCGTGCTCGACCCCGTCGACTCGGCCGCGGCCGCGTCGTTGGTCAACTCGGCCAAGGGCCAGGGCGTGAAGGTCGTCGCGTACGACCGGCCGATCCCCGACACGAAGGTCGACTACTACGTGTCGTTCGACAACGAGGACATCGGCAAGCAGATCGGGCAGTCACTGATCGACAAGGTCAAGAGCCAGCCGCTGCCGCCCGGCGCGGGCGTCCTGATCGTCAACGGTTCACCAACCGACGCCGCCGCCGGTCTGATCAAGAAGGGCGTGCACTCCGCCGTCGACAACAGCGGCGTCCCGGTGCTCGGCGAGTACGACACCATCGAGTGGAAGCCGGAGAACGCCCAGAAGTGGGTGGCCGGGCAGATCGCCCAGTTCGGCCCGCGGATCGTCGGGATCGTCGCGGCGAACGACGGCACCGCCGGTGGCGCCATCGCTGCGCTCAAGGCCGCCGGCGTGAATCCCGTTCCGCCGGTGAGCGGTAACGACGCGACCGTCGCAGGACTCCAGCTGATCATCGCCGGCGACCAGTACAACACCATCAGCAAGCCGAGTGAGATCGTCGGTGGCGCAGCGGCCGACGTCGCCGACAAGCTGCTCAAGGGCGAGACCCCCGAGCCCAAGACCACAATCTTCGGCTCGCCGGCAGAACTGTTCACACCCACGCTGGTCACCCAGGAGAACCTCAAGGCCGAGATCGTCGACAAGAACATCACACCCGCCTCCGAGCTGTGCACCGCCGAATACGCGGCGGCGTGCACGCGGCTGGGACTTACGTGATGGCGGTGGCCTCCGGAGCCGCAGCAGCCCCCTCGACCACCAGCCTGCTCAGCTTGCGGGGCGTCAACAAGTCCTTCGGCGCGGTGAACGCACTGACCGACATCGAGCTCGACGTCTCACCGGGCGAGGTCGTCGCACTCGTCGGCGACAACGGCGCGGGCAAGTCCACCCTTGTCAAAGTCCTTGCTGGCGTGCATCAGCCGGATACGGGCGCGGTGTCGTTCGCGGGCGAGCCCGTCGCCATCACCGACCCGAGCGCGGCGATCCAGCTCGGCATCGCGACCGTCTTCCAGGACCTCGCGCTGTGCGAGAACCTCGACGTGGTCGACAACCTCTTCCTCGGCCGCGAGCTGGGCCCGTGGCGGCTCGACGAGACCGAAATGGAGGTTCAGGCCTGGAATCTGTTGCAGCAGTTGTCTGCCCGGATACCGACCGTCCGGATTCCGGTCGCGTCACTGTCCGGCGGGCAGCGTCAGACGGTGGCCATCGCGCGCTCGCTGCTCGGCGAACCGAAGTTGATCATTCTCGACGAACCGACGGCGGCACTCGGCGTGGCGCAGACCGCCGAGGTGCTCGACCTGATCGAGCGGGTCAAACACCGCGGGCTCGGCGTCGTGATGGTCAGCCACAACATGGAGGACGTCCGCGCGGTCGCCGACCGCATCGTCGTGCTCCGGCTCGGCCGCAACAACGGCGAGTTCGACGCGAAGACCGTCACCACCGAGCAACTGGTGGCCGCCATCACCGGCGCCTCGGACAACGCGGTCACCCGACGGCGGGACCGCGGCACCGCCGACTCCGAAGACACGGAAGCGGGGACACGATGACGTCGACCCAGGCTCCCACCGCACTCGACCGGGGCGACGAACGCCTTCAACAGGACGCGGGTCTCGGTGGCGCCCTCCGGTCGTTCTGGCGCAGCGTCAAGGCGGGCGACGTCGGCGTGCTGCCGGTGGTCGTGGGTCTGCTGGTGATCTGCACCATCTTCCAGTCGCTCAACCCGATCTTCCTGTCCAGCGCCAACCTGGTGAACCTGACACTGGACTCCTGCGCGGTCGGCATCATCTCGCTCGGCATCGTCTGCGTGCTGCTGGTCGGTGAGATCGACCTGTCGGTCGGCTCGGTCAGCGGCTTGTCGGGGGCGATCGTCGGCGTGCTCTTCGTGCGGGAGGGCTGGAACTGGATGCTGGCGGTGGCGCTGGCGTGCGCCGTCGCACTCGTGATCGGCCTGATCTACGGCATCGCGCTCACCCGGTTCGGCATGCCGAGTTTCGTTGCGTCGCTGTCGGGTCTGCTCGCGTTCCTCGGCCTGCAACTGGCAATCCTCGGCGATCAGGGTTCGGTGAACCTGCCGTTCGACTCGACGCTGGTCCACTTCGCCCAACTCGCGTTCGTCCCCGCGTGGCTGTCGTATGTCCTGGCGGCCCTCGTCGGCATCGGGTTGTTCGTCAGCGGCTTCGAGCGTCGCCAACGGCGCAGGAAGGCCAATCTGTCCGCTCAGTCGATGAACTACCTGACGCTGCGGTCGGTCGCACTCGTCGTCGCCCTCGGCCTCTTCGCCTGGTACCTCAACCAGGAACGCGGCGTCGGCTGGATGGTCGTGATGTTCGTCGCCCTGGTGTTGGTGGTGAATTACGCCTTCACGCGCACCATGTGGGGGCGCAGCCTGCTCGCGATCGGTGGCAACGAGGAGGCGGCCCGCCGTTCTGGCATCAACGTGCGGCGGATCTATCTCACCGCGTTCGCGTTCTGCTCGTTCCTGGCGTGTGTCGGCGGCATCCTGGCGGCGGCCAGGCTTGCCTCGGCCAATCTCTCCAGTGGCACCGGCGACGTGAACCTGAATGCCATCGCGGCCGCGGTGATCGGCGGCACCAGCCTGTTCGGTGGACGCGGCAGCGCATTCTCGGCGGTGCTCGGCACGCTCGTCATCGCGGCGATCGCCAGCGGCCTGACGCTGTTGAACCTGGACTCGTCGTACCGGTTCATCATCACCGGGCTCGTGCTGGCCGTCGCAGTCGCCATCGACTCGGTGGCACGCAAGTCGCGCGCCTCGCACGGCCGTGCTTGAACGGCCGTCGCTTCGCTCGCCCCGTGCCTGAACAACCACACACCACACCAAGGAGACCACCCATGTCCAATCGCGCAGCGGTGATGACCGAACTCGAACACATTGAGATTCAAGAACTTCCGGAACCGGAGCCCGGCCCCATGCAGGCGGTCGTGCGCATCTACGCCGTCGGGGTCTGCGGCTCCGACACCGCCTACTTCAAGATCGGACGAATCGGTGATTACGTGGTCGACGGTCCGATCGTGCTCGGCCACGAGGTGTCCGGAGAGGTCGCCAAGATCGGCAGCGAGGTGACGAACGTCGCCGTCGGCGACCGCGTCGCCATCGAACCAGGAACGCCGTGCCGGAACTGCGGCGAGTGCAAGGCGGGGCGCTACCACCTGTGCCCCGATCTGGTGTTCCTGGCCACCCCGCCCTACGACGGCGCGCTGATGGAACTGATGGCGATCGACGCCCGCAACCTCTACCCGATTCCACCGGAGATGACCTACGAGCAAGGCGCCCTGCTCGAACCGCTCTCCGTAGGCATCTGGGGTTGCAAGCGGGCGAACCTGACGGCGGGTGACCACGTCCTGGTCAGCGGCGCCGGGCCCGTCGGGCTGCTCGCGGCATCAGTCGCCCGCGCGTTCGGCGCCGGCTCCGTTACGGTGAGTGATCCCGCCGAGTTCCGGCTCGGCATCGCCAAGAGAATGGGTTTCGCGACCGAAGCGCCCGACGCCGCATCCGACCGGACGTTCGACGTGCTGCTCGAATGTTCGGGCGCGCCAGGCGCGTTGGCTGCGGGGATGGCCCGGCTCGCGCCGGCGGGACGCGCCGCGATGATCGGCATGCCGAAGCAGGACGTCGCGCTACCGTTGGCCGCACTCAACCCCAACGAGGTGACCCTGAGTCTGGTCAATCGCTACAACCATACCTGGCCGCTCGCAATCGAACTGGTGTCGTCCGGCCGGATCGACGTCAGCGAGCTTGTCACGCACCACTTTCCGCTCGCCGAGTCCGCCGACGCGCTGACACTCGCCGGCCGCGTCAAGGACTCGATCAAAGCGGTCATCCACCCGCAGCAGTGAGGCTGCGGGCGTCAGACCTCCGCCAGGACGGCCAGGGCGTCGGTGGGCGCCACCTGCAGTCCGCACCGGTCCTTATAGGCGCCGAGCGGTGCCTGGATGCCGCGCAGCGCGTCGGCCTCGTCGGGGTGCTCGTTGAAGTAGTCGTCGAACTGTCCGACCGCGACGAATGCCGGCTGACGTGCCGCGTCGATCAGCGCCTGGTTGGCGTCGGGATGCGCCGCGAAGTACGTGTTCAGCTCGGCGGTGACAGAGCTGATGGTCTTCGCCAGACCGGCCGCGTTGCAATCGTCCGTTGCTGGCGTCGCGGCCGGCGTGGCGACGGGCGTGGCGTCCGCTGGCGCGGTGGCGGGGGTGGGCTCAACGGGGTCCGCCGGATCGGCGCCCGCCGACGGCAGGCCGAGCACGGCGCAGGTGGCACCGGCCGCGAGTAGGCCGAGGGTGGTTCGCCGAATGGTGACGGCACGAGTCATGGGATCGCTCCTTGGTTCGGGCCGCACACTGTCTTTTCCCCGGCCACTGGAGATGATTTCGCCCTGTCCCGCGCTGTTGTTACTGATGGGACGAACGTGTCTGGTCAGCTGGTGCTGGCCAATGCGAAGGGCAACACGTCTGGCGCACCGGCGTCCCGCACGACGCGGGCAGCCATCGTCAACGTCCACCCGGTGTCGGTCACGTCGTCGACCAACAGCACCGGACCGTCCACGGAGCCGATCAGCGCCGGATCGGGGATCTGCCAGGAGCCGTGCAGCGCGGCGACGCGATATGCCGAGTTCGCCGCCGTCACGGCCCGACGTTCGGGCGCGTAGTGCAGCAGGCCCAGATCGGTGAGTCTGCCGAGTCGGGCGAGTTCGCGTCCCAATGACGAGATCAGCACCGGGTGAGTGTCGGAGTCCAGCGCCAACACCGCGGTGGGCCGGGTCTCCCAGTCCCAGGACGCCAGCACCTTCACCGCGGCCTGCACCACGTCATCGGACACGTCACCATCCGGTTCGTCGAGCAGACGCCGCAACCGCGCGCCCCAGCCCAGGTCGGTCAGTCTGCCGATGACCCGGCCAGGGGAAGGCCCGTCGCCGATCTTGCCGCTGAGCTTCACGCCGAGCTTGGCGAGGCCGGACGGCCACTGCTTGCGGGGCGTGATCTCCACACCGGGGCGCATCAGCCGCCGGCGTGTGTCCTCCGCTGCCGTCGCGTCGACGTCGGCGCCGTAGCGGGCCCCGGTGCAGTTGTCGCAGCGACCGCAGAGCTCGCCATCGTCGAGCTCGGGATCGTCGAGTTGCCCACGCAGGAACGCCATCCGGCAGCCGTCGGTGGCCTGGTAGTCGAGCATGGCCTGCTGTTCGCGCTTGCGGGCGTCGTCGAGCTTGCGGTAGCGCGGTTCGTCGTAGTCCCACGGCTGGCCGGTGCCGACCCAGCCGCCCTTCACGCGGCGCACCGCCCCGTCGACATCGAGCACCTTCAGTACCATCTCCAGCCGGGTCCGGCCGAGGTCCACCAGCGGCTCCAGCGCAGGCGTGGACTGCGGGCGATCCGGCTCGAGGGCACCAATGACGTTGCGCACCATGGATTCCGATGGGAAGGCCACCGACGAGAAGTATCGCCACACGTCCTGATCCTCTTGGCCGGGCAGCAGCACCACCTCGGCGCTGGTCGTCGACCGGCCAGCGCGACCGACCTGCTGGTAGTAGGCGATGGGCGAGGACGGGGCGCCGAGATGGACGACGAACCCGAGGTCGGGCTTGTCGAAACCCATGCCGAGTGCCGACGTGGCGATCAGAGCCTTGACCCGGTTGGCGAGCAGGTCGGCCTCGAGTTGTTCGCGTTCGGCCGCCTCCGTCGAGCCGGTGTAGGCCGCAACCGGATGACCCTGCTCGCGCAACAGCGCCGCGACGTCGTGCGCCTGCGCGACGGTCAGCGTGTAGACGATGCCCGAGCCAGGAAGCGAATCGATGTGTGTGGCAAGCCAAGCCGCGCGCTGCGCCGGGTTGCCCGCCTTGACCACCGACAGCCGCAACGACTCGCGATCCAGTCCTCCGCGAAGCACCAGGGTGTCTCCCCCTGTTTCGGAGCCTCCGACCCCCAGCTGGCTCGCCACGTCGTCCACCACGCGGTCGTTGGCGGTGGCCGTGGTGGCGAGCACGGGGACGTTGGTGCCGAGTTCGGCGATCAGCGTGCGGATGCGGCGGTAGTCGGGCCGGAAGTCGTGACCCCAGTCGGACACGCAGTGCGCCTCATCGACCACCACCAGCCCGGCGTCGTGCGCCAGCGCGGGCAGCACCTGATCCCGAAAGTCGGGGTTGTTGAGCCGTTCCGGGCTGACCAGAAGTACGTCGAGATCCCCGCCGCGCACCCGGTCGTGGATCTCGTCCCAATCGGCGACGTTGCTCGAGTTGATGGTCGCGGCATGGACCCCGGCCCGCTCGGCCGCGGCCACCTGGTTGCGCATCAGGGCCAGCAGTGGCGACACGATCACGGTCGGCCCGTGCCCGGAGGCTCGGAGCAGTTTGGCGGCGATGAAGTAGACCGCCGACTTGCCCCACCCCGTGCGCTGCACGACCAGTGCGCGACGGCGCTGCACGACCAGAGCTTCGATCGCGACCCACTGGTCGTCTCGCAGCACCGCCTGCGGTCCGGCCAACTGCTCGAGAATCGCCTGGGCCTCATCGCGGGTTGCCATGCCACCATCGTGCCCGCCGGGTCCGACGAACGCGCCTACGGATCCAGACAGCGCCGCAGGGCGGCGGTCAGATCGTTGGCGCGGCGGTCGCGTGTCCCGCCGATGAGGTTGTTGACGTAGCCGAAGCCGGTCTGGCTGTCGGCGTCGGCGAAGCCGAGGCTGCCGCTGGCGCCGTCGTGGCCGAACGATGAGTCTGAGAGCAGCGGGCGGTACGGGATACCGCTGACGAGGAATCCCGTCGAGAACCGGACCCCGGGAGGGGTGAGTGCGACCCGCCAGCCCTCCCCGGACGACCGCAGCACCACCGCGTCCGCCATCGAGGCGGGCGTCAGCAGCGGCGCTCCCGTCACCGGCGACACCGCTGCCCCGTAGATGGCCGCCAACGCGCGGGCATCGACGATGGCGTTGGCCGCGGGGATCTGGGCGGCGTGCACCGCGGGGCTGTTGAAATCGCCTGCACAGTCGCCGATCAACGAGAACGGAAACGCCGAACCCATGGTGACCGCGCGCACCGCGGCGGCCTTACCCGTAAGCCGAAGGAACGTGGGTATGGCGCGGAAGCCCATCCGCATGACGTGCGAGCGTGGGGCGTGCATCCTCGCGACGCGGTGCTCCTGGTCGGCGGGCAGCCCGATCCAGGCGTTCACCCCGAGCTCGTCAACGAGGTAGGCGGCGAGCAGCTCGCGGGGCATCATCCCGGTTGCCCGGCGAAGGATCTCGCCGGTGAGCCACCCGAAGGTCAGCGCGTGGTAGGCGAATTCCGTGCCAGGCGCCCACAGCGGACGCTGCGCCTCGAGCGCGCGGATCACGGGCTCCCACGCCAGCACGTCGGTCAGCGACAGATTCGGGTCCACCGCCATCAGGCCGGCCCTGTGGGCGAACACGTCGCGAATCACGATGTCGTGCTTGCCGTTCGCGGCGAACTCTGGCCACAACGCCGCGACAGGAGCCTCGAAGTCCAGCAAACCACGCTGCTGGGCAAGGTAGCCGCACAACGACATCAGACCCTTGGAGATCGAGAAGCCGACCGTGATCGTGTCCGCCGTCCATGGTCTGCCGGTCACGTCGTCGACGACACCGCCGAGCAGGTCGACGACGAGCCGGCCACGGTGGTACACCGCGCAGGCGGCGCCGACCTCGGTGCCGCGGCGGAAGTTGTCGACGAACGCATCGGCAACGGCTCCGAAGCCTTCGTCGGCGAAACCGGGAAAGGAACTCACGCGCACCACCTAAACACGACCTAATAGGCGTAGGTGTGCGCCGGTTTGTCGATGCGTGTCACGCTCGCGACGGCCAAGGTCGGGATGAAGCCGTCCTCCGCGTGCGACGAGCCTGGCACGATCTGGCCCTCGATCTGCAGCCACGTGTCGTCGGGATAACCCGCCGCGGCCGTTGCGCCGGTACCGCTGAGGTGGATGCGGGCGAGCTGCGCATCGGCAGCGCAACACACGATGACCACCCGACCGATGTCGACGCCGCCGGAATGGTGAAGTGCGAAACCGGTCAGAGTGATGGACCTGCCGTTCAGCGAGTTGGTCGAGTCGGCGGCCGCGCGCATCACCGTCTCCGGCAGCGACACCGTTGGCGCGGGACCGGGCGGCAGCGGTGGAAAGGCCCGGCGCTGCGGGGCGCTCACCGCGGCTGGTTGCGGGCTGGCTCCGCTCGCGTCGAGGGGCGGTGGCGACACGAAGGCCACCATCGCGATGGGAATGAGCAGAAACCAGGCCAGCCAGGGCTGGTGCCGGTGCCCGTCGTGGTGTTCATCGTCGTGCCCCTCGTCGTGTTCGTCGTCGTGTTCGTCGTGACCATTTTCGGCGCGGCCGCCCGCCATCCGGAGGTCACGAAGGACCGCCACCAACCCGAGGGTGACGAGCACCAGAGCGGCCGCGATCAGCCACGGCAGCAAGCCCGGTCTCACGTAGTTCAGATACGTCCCCTTGACCAGCATCACCGCGGTGCTCATCCCGACCAGCAGGAGAACGAGGTTCTGGGTGCCGCGGCTCACGCGCCACCGCCGAGGACCGCCAGCCCGACGATGGTCCCGACGACCGCGGCCACCACGAACGTGGCGGGACCGAAGCGCACCGCGAAGCGACGGCCGAACAAGCCTGCCTGCATGGCCGAGAGCTTCACGTCGAACGCAGGCCCGACGACCAGGAACACCAGTTTCGGCACCAACGGAAGCATCGTCATGCTCGCCGCGACGAACGCGTCGGCCTCCGAGCACAACGCCAGAACGACGGCGAGCAGGGCCATGGTGATCACACCGACGACGAGGTTGCCCGCCAGGTGCTGGAACACCCAGGCCGGAACCAGCACCCGCAATGCCGCGGCTGCGAAGGCGCCGACGACGAGGTAGGAGGACGCCTGCAGGAAGTCATGGCGGGCCGCCTCGGTGAAGACCGTCCACCGCGAAGATCCGGGTGCGGGCGGCTCTGGCAGATCGCGGGTCACCCATTCGTCGCGACCGAATCGCGACCACAGCAACCCCATCACGATCGCGGTGGCCAACGACGCCACGCAACGCGCCAGCACCATTTTCGGATCGCCGGGAAACGCAACCGCGGTGGCGACCAGCACGACCGGGTTGATCGCGGGCGCTGACAGCATGAACGTGAGCGCGGCAGCCCCGCTGGTGCCGGGACCGAACAGCCGCCGGGCCACGGGAACGGATCCGCACTCGCAGCCGGGCAGCGCCGCGCCACCGACGCCCGCGACCGCGACCGCAAGCGCGGGATTGCGCGGAAGCCACCGCGCCAACCGCTCCGCGCTGACGAATGCGGCGATCAGTCCGCTGACGACGACGCCGAGCACCAGGAACGGCAGCGCTTGGACGAAGACGCCGCAGAACACCGTTGCCGCCGTGCGCAATCGGGGATCACCGGCCACGAACGCACTCATCGCGCCAGCGGAGACCGCCAGCGCGATGAGGCTGAAGAGCAAGACTTCCAGTGAACCGACACGTCGCCGGTGTTCGGTCGGAGCGGCGGTCACCGCCCCATCTTGCCTCCGTTACCTGTCAGTGGCATTCATGGATCAGATCGACTTCAGCGCGTCGGTGACTGCGTTCGGCGACACCTGGACGTTGCACTGCGTCGACAGTTCGGTGACGGGCTGCTGAATCGCCTTGAGATCGTCGGCCACCTTCGGGTTGGCCGCGAAATAGGTCCGGTAGGACGCGTCGGCCATGGTCGGCGACTGCTTGGCGATGTCAGTCAGCGCCTGGTTGGTCTCGGGGTGTGTCTGCAGGTACGTGCTCATGGACAACGACACCGAACTCTGGGTCGTGGCCATGCCACTCGCACTGCACTGATCCGGCGCGGCGTTCGCGCTCGGCATCAGGATCGCTGCCGATGCGATGCCTCCGAGCAGGCCGCCGGCGAACATTCCGTACAGGCCGCGACGGACGGTCGTTTCGGACATCTTCATGTGAACCTCCTTCGGTCTGCGATGCGTTCATCGCAGCCCAAGGCCTTGCCATCACGGCTGGGCGCCGGCGTCTCCCCCTCGCTCCGCGGGGGGTGCCCCCAGCTCGCGCTTGATCTCCAACGCGATGTCGATCAGCTGGTCTTCCTGGCCACCGATCAGCTTGCGTTGGCCTGCCCTGTGCAGCAGCTTGTGCGCGGGCACGCCGTAGCGTTCCGACTGCCGGATGGCGTGCTTGAGGAAGCTGGAGTACACGCCGGAGTAGCCCATGATGAGCGCGTTGCGGTCGAGCAGGCATTCGGCGGGCATCGCGGGTGCGACGACTTCTTCTGCGGCGTCGGCGATGTCGAAGAAGTCGATGCCGGTCTTCACGCCGATCTTGTCGAACACGCCGATGAGGGCCTCGACCGGCGCATTGCCCGCGCCCGCGCCGAACCGTCGGCAGCTGCCGTCGATCTGCTTGGCGCCCGCGCGCACCGCCTCCACCGAGTTGGCCACGCCGAGGCCGAGGTTCTCGTGGCCATGAAAACCAACTTGGGCATCCGACCCCAGTTCGGCGACCAGCGCCGCTACCCGGTCGGCGACGCCCTCGAGGACCAGTGCACCCGCGGAATCCACGACGTACACGCACTGGCAGCCGGCATCGGCCATGATCCGGGCCTGAGCGGCCAGCTTCTCGGGACTGATGGTGTGACTCATCATCAGGAAGCCGACCGTCTCGAGACCGAGTTCACGCGCCAGCCCGAAGTGCTGGATCGAAACGTCGGCCTCGGTGCAGTGGGTGGCGATGCGACAGATCGAGCCGCCGTTGTCCTGCGCCTCCTTGATGTCGTCCTTGGTGCCGACGCCGGGCAGCATGAGGAACGCGATCCTGGATTCCTTGGCCGTCTCGGCGGCCAGCTTGATGAGCTCCTGCTCCGGGGTCTTGGAGAAGCCGTAGTTGACGCTCGAGCCGCCGAGCCCGTCACCGTGGGTGACCTCGATGACCGGCACGCCTGCGGCGTCCAACGCGGCGACGATCGAACCGACCTCGTCGGCGGTGAACTGGTGCCGCTTGTGGTGACTCCCGTCGCGCAGTGACGTATCGGTCATCCGGACGTCCCAGATGGGCTTGAAGAAGATGTCGGTGGTCATGCTTGCGCACCTTCCGATAGCGATGCCCGCTCCTTGGCGATCTCCTCGCCCACCTTGGTGGCCGCGGCGGTCATGATGTCGAGGTTTCCGGCGTAGGGCGGCAGGTAGTCGCCGGCACCCTCGACCTCGATGAACGTGGTGACCAACGCCATGCCGCCCGAGTGCACCGACGGCGGGTCGAACTGCGGCTCGTTGAGCAACCGGTAGCCGGGCACGTAGGTCTGCACCTCGGCGACCACGTCCTTGATCGACTTGGTGATCGCGTCCTGGTCGGCGTCCTCGGGGATGGCGCAGAAGATGGTGTCGCGCATGATCATTGGCGGATCCGCGGGGTTGAGGATGATGATCGCCTTGCCGCGCCTCGCGCCACCGATGACCTCTACACCCCTGCTGGTGGTCTTGGTGAACTCGTCGATGTTGGCGCGCGTTCCAGGCCCCGCCGACGCCGAGGACACCGACGCCACGATCTCGGCATAGGGCACGACTCCACCTTGTTCGGCGACTGCGGCACACACCGCGTACACCATGGGGATGGTGGCCTGCCCGCCGCAGGTGACCATGTTGACGTTTCGCGCGTCAAGGTGCTCGCGCAGGTTGGCGGGCGGAATCACGCCAGGTCCGACCGCGGCAGGCGTCAGGTCGACGGCCCGGATGCCGGCCTCTGCGTACCGCGGCGCGGCATCTCGGTGCACGTAGGCACTCGTCGCCTCGAACACCATGTCGGGCTTCTCGTCTCGCGCCAGCAGCCAGTCCACGCCCTCGTAGCTCGTCTCGAGGCCGAGCTTGCGGGCCCGCGCAAGGCCTTCGCTATCCGGGTCGATGCCGATCATCCAGCGCGGCTCGAGCCATTCCGAGCGCAGCAGTTTGTACAGCAGGTCGGTGCTGATGTTGCCGGACCCGACGATCGCGACTGATGCCTTGTGGTACGACCCGGTAGGCATGTCTACTCCTCTAATTCGGATTATTCGAACGACAGGTGGACTGAACCCAGCCCCTCGAAATCAGCCACGAAATCGTCGCCGGGACGTGCATCTATCGCCCGCGTGCATGACCCGGGAAGCACGATGTCGCCTGCCTTCAATCGCACGCCGAAATCGTCGACCTTGCGGGCCAACCATGCGACCGCGGTCACCGGATTGCCAAGCACCGCATCACTACGTCCCTCGGCAACGACCTCGCCGTTGCGCCGCAGCACCGCATCGATGTTCCGGATGTCGATGTCCTTGGGTGACACCCGGCCCTTGCCGAGTACCCATCCCGCCGACGACGCGTTGTCGGCGATGGTGTCGCACAACTTGATCTTCCAGTCGGTGATCCTGGTGTCGATCAGTTCGATCGAAGGCGCGAACGCGGCGGTCGCGGCCAGCACGTCATCCTCGGTGCAGCCGGCACCGGGCAGGTCGTCGGCGAGGATGAATCCCACCTCTACTTCGACGCGGGGATACAGGAAGCGGCCTGCCTTCACCGGGACGTCCTCGAAGACCTCCATCTCGTCGAGCAGGTGGCCGTAGTCGGGCTCGTCGACGTTCATCATCTTCTGCATGGCCTCCGACGACAGGCCGACCTTGTGCCCGATGACCCGCGCCCCCTCGGCGACCCGCTGCCTGATGTTGATCAGCTGGATCTCGTACGCATCGACGACGTCGATGTCGGCTTCCCTGGTGGTGAGCGGGTTGATGGAAACGCGGCTGCGTTCGGCCTGAGCCAGGTCGGCGGCGAGCCAGTCGCGCACCTCGACGGACAGCATTTGCTGAAGTCCCCTCGTTTCGTCGACCGGGCCAGTTGTTCGTTGGCCGGGCAATTCTATAACGTGTTCTACATGACCGGACAGGAGTACGACGTCGTCGTAGTCGGAAGTGGAGCTGCGGGCATGGTGGCCGCACTAACCGCCGCCCACCAGGGACTCTCGACATTAGTCGTCGAGAAGGCTCCGCACTACGGTGGTTCGACCGCGCGGTCGGGCGGTGGCGTATGGATTCCGAACAACGAAATCCTCAAGCGCGACGGGGTGAAGGACACGGCCGAAGCCGCGCGCACCTACCTGCACACGATCATCGGAGACGTCGTTCCTCCAGAGAAGATCGACGCCTATCTCGAACGCGGTCCGGAGATGCTGTCGTTCGTCTTGAAGTACTCGCCGTTGAAGATGTGCTGGGTGCCCGGTTACTCCGACTACTACCCGGAGGCGGCGGGCGGCAAGGCGGGCGGACGGTCCGTCGAGCCCAAGCCGTTCGACGCCCGCAAGCTCGGCGCCGATCTGCCCGGTCTCGAGCCGCCGTACGGCAAGGTGCCGATGAACATGGTCGTGATGCAGCAGGACTACGTCCGGCTGAATCAGCTCAAGCGCCATCCGCGCGGCGTGCTGCGCAGCCTCAGGGTCGGCATCCGCGCGACGTGGGCCAAGGCCACCGGCAAGAACCTGGTCGGCATGGGCCGCGCACTGATCGCGCCGATGCGGATCGGACTGCGGGAGGCCGGTGTCCCAGTCGAACTCAACACCGCCCTGACCGACCTGTACATAGAGGACGGCAAGGTTCGTGGGATCTGGGCGAGGTCATCTGGCGCCCCGGAGTCCGAAGAGCCCCGGTTGATCAAGGCCCGCCGCGGCGTCATCCTCGGCAGCGGCGGCTTCGAGCACAACGAACAGATGCGGGTGAAGTACCAGCGCGCCCCGATCACCACCGAGTGGACCGTTGGCGCGGTGGCGAACACCGGTGACGGGATCCTGGCCGCCGAAAAGCTCGGCGCCGCACTGGAGATCATGGAGGACGCCTGGTGGATCCCGACGGTCCCGTTGGTGGGCGCACCGTGGATCGCGCTGTCCGAGCGCAACTCCCCCGGCGCGATCATCGTCAACACCAGCGGCAAGCGATTCATGAACGAGTCACTCCCCTACGTCGAGGCTGGCCACAGGATGTACGGCGGGGAGCACGGCCAAGGGGCTGGACCGGCCGAGAACATTCCCTCCTGGCTGATCTTCGACCAGCGATACCGGGACCGCTATATCTTCGCGGGTCTGCAACCGGGACAACGGATTCCGAAGAAGTGGCTGGAGTCCGGGGTGGTGCTCAGGGCCGACACCCTCGAGGAACTGGCCGAGAAGACGGGGCTGCCGCTCGACGAGTTCAAGGCCACGGTCGAGCGGTTCAACGGCTTTGCGCGCACGGGCGTCGACGAGGACTTCAAGCGCGGCGAGAGCGCCTACGACCGCTACTACGGAGATCCGACGAACAAGCCCAACCCCAATCTGGGTGAGATCAGCCATGGCCCGTACTACGCCGCCAAGATGGTGCCCGGCGACCTGGGTACCAAGGGCGGCGTGCGCACCGACGTGCACGGCCGGGCCCTTCGAGATGACGGGTCGATCATCGACGGCCTCTACGCCGCAGGCAATGTCAGCGCACCGGTGATGGGCCACACCTACCCAGGCCCCGGTGGGACCATCGGCCCGGCCATGACGTTCGGCTACCTGGCGGCGCTACACGTGGCGGGCAAGGCCTGATGCCGATAAATTTGGACGAGGCGCTCGGTGCCGAGCTGCCACCCGACGAATTCTCCTGGTCCAGTAGCGATGTCCAGCTCTACCATCTCGCACTCGGTGCCGGCACTCGCCCGCTGGACCCGCGTGAGCTGCGGTACTTGACTGACGACACCCCACAGGTGTTGCCGACGTTCGGCAACGTGGCCCAGAGCCTTCACGCGACCGATCCACCCACCGTCCGGTTCCCCGGCATCGACATCGAGTTGAGCAGGGTGCTGCATGCCAGCGAGGCCGTCATCGTCCCAGGCCCGATCCCGCCGTCGGGGACCGGTATCGCGGTGACCCGGTTCACCGAGATCTGGGACAAGGGCAAGGCCGCGGTGATCTGGTCGGAGACGACGGTGACCACACCGGACGGCACCCCGCTGTGGACGCAGAAGCGGTCGATCTTCGCCCGCGGCGAGGGCGGCTTCGGCGGCGAGCGTGGCGCCTCCACGTCGGTCGAGCCACCTGATCGCGCCCCTGATTTCGAACTGGAACTGCCAACGCTGCCGCAACAGGCACTGCTCTACCGCATGTGTGGCGATCGCAACCCGCTTCACTCCGATCCCGAGTTCGCGCGTGCCGCAGGCTTTCCCAAGCCAATCCTGCACGGTCTGTGCACCTACGGCATCGGGTGCAAGGCGCTCGTCGACGCGTTCCTGGACGGCGATGTCACCCAGGTCGGGTCCTACGGCGCCCGGTTCGCCGGCGTGCTGTTCCCCGGCGAGACGCTCAAGGCCAGCATCTGGAAGCAGGATGGCAAGTTCGTCGGCGTTCTGACCGTGCCCGAGCGCGGCGGTGCCATCGTGCTGTCGGGCGTTGAGCTCAGTCCGGCCTGAGGCCCGCACACCGAGGCCTTCTGCCGCGTCCGCTCCGAAAACATCGGCGCCATGCCGTGATGCCAACGGGCGCAAGCTGGCCCGGCCTGGCTTTGCCGCGACGGAGCCGCCCATCGGAAAGCCGGGGTACGCCCACATGTCTTCACCCCCAAACGACGTTGCGGGTCGCGATGCGCCTGCTCGCGGTCCATCCGGACCCCGCAGATCGGTGTCACGCGGGCTACGCCCAACCTGAAAACTTCGCTTGGCAGTGGCCATTCCCACCGGGGATGCGGCCGTCGGATGATTTCAGGAGGGCACTTCACGTGAAGATCACCAATGCGCTGGCAACCGCCGCGGCCGTCGCCGCGGCAGGGTCCGTCGGCATCATTGGCGCGCCGATCGCAACTGCCGACGATGCCACCACCACGACGATCGGCTCTCAGGCAAAACTGTGTGGACGGCAACGTCGTTCAGGGCTGGACCATCACCGACCTGAAGGCCAGCGCCGACCCAATCCCCTACCCCGTGGCCGGCACGCTGTGGGAGGCGACGGCCACCGACGAAGCCATCCAGGGTGGCGCAACGCCGATCGTGTCGAACCTCAACGCGCGGGCGAAGAGCGGCCAGACCTACCGGGTTCTCTTCGGCGTGGCAACGCCGCAGGGCGTCAATCCATCCACTCTCGCTCAGGGTGAGAAGACCACTGGCAAGGTGTATTTCGACGTCACGGGCGACACGCCGGACAGCGTCGTATACAACGCAGGCGGCCAGGATCTTCTCGTCTGGCTGCAGGCCCCGCCTGCCACTCAGGCCATCACTCCGTACTCGCCGGTTCCCGCGCGGGGCCAGACTTCGCCCGTTCCTGTATCGGCTCCTGCGACCGGTGCCGAACGCGCGCCGCTTCCCGCGTCCGCCCCGGGAGCCCCCCTGCCGACGGGCAGCTCCGGCACCCCACTACCGACGGGCAGCTCCGGCACCCCACTACCGGCGGGAAGCGCGGGCACGCCCGCTGCTGCGGGAACCGAAGACGCTCCCCTGCCCGCCAGCGTTTCGGAGGCGCAGGCCGCGGCGCCTGCGCCTGCGGGCAGCCAGGGCACCCCGGCTTCGCCGACCACCACGACGATGGTGCCGCTGCCGCCAGCTTCCTGAGTCGTCAGGAGTGGCTTGACCACCAGGCGTAGAGCCGGTCCAGCGTCGGACCCTTGTCGTCGGCTCGCACGACGCCGAGCAAGAGGGCGACGTCGTCGGTCCACGCCAGCGTCGGCCGGTTCTGCTGAATGCCGCACACCAGGGTGCCGCTGACCTGTTGCGGTGTGGCATTGCGCCGCCACGGTCCCGGTGACTGGATGTTCCCGGGGCACGTCACGACGGAGGCTCCTCGCACGACCCCGTCGAAGGCGGCCTGCAGCGCGGCCTTGTCCCGCACCAACGTGTAGGTGGCCGATGGCGGGCCGTCCGCGTCGGCATTCTGGGTGCAGTCGACCCGCGCCGACGCACCCGTCGGCGGATCGACCTGCGCACACGAATCCGGCGGGTACCCGGGCGGCAGAAACCGCAGCAGCTTGGCCTGCGCGTCGGCGTCCACCGGCTTCTCGTCGTGGTGGAGGCGGTGGTGTCGTTCGACGGCACCTGGCCGCCGGACGACGGCCAGAACAGCCATGCGGCGAGCCCGACGGCAACTACCGCGATCATCCCCGCGAAGACGAGAGCAGGTCGAATCCGCACGTGCCGGACCGGCACCGTGCGTGGATGGACCGTCAAGGGTGCCGTGAAGCGGGCTGCGAACGTGTCCTCGGCGGCCGGCGGAGGCGGGTCGTCGGTCTGCGGCCACGCCTCATCGGCAGACGCCACGACGTGCAGTGGTCCGGTGTCCTCGTCGGGGTGAGCTTCGTAGAACCCGTCCGCAAGGGTGGGTGCGACTCCCACGGCGGCGGAGCCGAACTCATCCCCGAACCTCCGTATCGCTCAGTATCCCTACAGAACCCCCGTGCATCGATAACGAGGGTAATGCGCGACGGCCCCCCGGTCCGTCCGCGCATGCGGAGTGACTGTGAGCGTCACATCCTGCGCGCGAGATCGTCCTCTCCGTCACGGCGTGGGTGCTCGGACGGTGCGACCGGCGGCGGCCCCGCGGTGTGTCGGCCGCCGTCACCGGGGCCTGCCGCCTCTACCGGTGGCCGCTCGTGCGGCGTTTCATCATGCCGCTCATGAGCCGGCTCCTGGCCGCGAGCTGCAGCCTCGTCACGCGCGTGCGGCGCAGCTGCGCCGGCACCTGTCGGGCCCGCAGACGCCTGTCCGCCGCCGCCCACCGGCGCGGCCGCCGCCGGAGCGCTACCACCCTGTGGGCTGCCACCCTGCGACCCCCCACCGCCCTTGGCGGCCTGCATGGCCTGCTGCATCATCGAGCCGAACGTGCCTGCCTGCCCACCGAGCGCCTGAGCGGGTCCGCCTGCCTGCTGTGCCATTTGGCCGAGTTGTCCTAGCATGCCCGTCAGTTGCCCCACCGACTGCTGACCGGAGTCGTCGGCGTTCTGATACGCCGACTGCGCGGCACCCAGCTTGCCGGAGAATATGTTCTCCTTCGCGGACAAGGCCGCAACGCTCGCCGTCAACGGAGTGGTCAACGTCGGGAGGACCGCAGAGATCGTCATGCTCATCGAGTCCGGGCCAGGCGGGAGCATCGGCACCGGGGGCAGTTCCACAGATGCGGCATCCCAGCTCAGGCCTTCCGGTTTCTCCAGTGGACTACTCATCGGCGGGCCCTCCCGGCTCACCATTCATCGTCGGCGTCGTCGTCGTGGTCGTATTCGAGGGGCGCGGGCATCGCCAGCGACGACGCCGTCCCGCCACTCTCGCCGCGGTGACCCATGATGCCCATCCCACCCATCCCGGCGCCGCCGGCAGCCACCGGCGCGACGCCGCCGACCGCCCCGCTACTGGTAACGGCGGCCTCCGGCGCCACCCCGCCTGGCTCCCGGTCAGGTTCGCCATCAACGGGGTCTGCAACGCCACTCCGCCAGAGCCGGGCGTCGATGCCGCGCGCACCATGCCGCCACCACCGCTCGCGCCGGACCCGCCTGCCAGTGGGTGGTTGGAGAAGGACGAGAAGGGTGTCGGCCCTGCGCCACCCGTACCTCCGTTGCCGAACATCGACGTGAGCTGCTGCAGCGGCTGCGCGAGTTGTTGCAACGGCTGCACGAGCTGCTGGGGAGCCTGCGTCAGCATCCCGCCGATCTGCTGTGGCAGTTGTGCCGCCATCTGGCCCATCTGCATCATCATCTGCATCGCCTGCTGCGAACCCTTATCCGCAGCTTGCGAGGCCTGAGCCGTCCCAAGGGGCGCACCGGGATTGGGAATGTTGGGCGGCACCCCGAGACCGGCTGCCAGTTCCGTCGAGTTGGCGTTCACGTAGGCGATGTTCTGCGACAAGCCCAACTTGATCCGGCTCTGCACCAGCTCCTGGGTGTTGCTGATCGGCATCGCCTGGATGGCCTCGCACTCCTGCTGGGTTTCCATCGCAGTCGCGTTCACCAGCGCCTTCGTCTTGGCGACGGTGACCTCCATGGCGCGCAGTTTGGCCGCGATCGCGGCGGCTTGGGCGGCATTGGCCTCGTGGCCGCCGATGATCGTGGTGGCCTCACCGGCCGCGGCCAGCGCCCCGCCGCCCTTCCAGGTATCGGCCAGCTTCATCAGCTGGCCCTGTTGCTGAGGCACCACCGAGCCGGTCAGCTTGAGCGCCAACTCCTCGTACTGCGCCGCCGCAGCGGCCAGCGCCTCCTCGTCGACGTTCGGCCACCCAGGTCCCGTCACCGTCTGCGACCCGTACGGGCTGCTGTCAGGCATCAAACCCATGCCACGGCTCCCCTTCCGCGTGTGGCGCTCCGAGGGTGGACATTACCGCCGACCGGGGAGGTGTTCGCGCACTTAACCGAGGATCACGCCCGATGTCGGGACGCCGGTGCCCGCCGTCGGTTCCTTCAGCGCCGGATTGCCGGCCTGGTGTTTCCGGGCGAGACGCTGAAGATCCGCATCTCGAACGACGACGGTCGGCTCCTGGCGCACACGGCGCCGTGCGGGTCGCAATCACGTCACAATTGCTGCGGTGGCACGGTTTCCTCGTCTGCGCCTTAGGTGCGCTGAGCCATCGCGGCGCGTGCGCCTCTAGCTCGCGCTGCCTCCGAAGTGTCAACAGTGTTGTGGCTCTTTGCTTTACCCTTGCGGAAAGTGAGCCGCTTCCGGGAGGGCGGGCCGTACACCCGCGCCGGACCGGAGATCGGGGTGGCCGCGACCAAGACGTTTTTGGCGCAGATCGCGGCCAACTACCTGGTCGGATTGGCACTCGCGCAGGCCCGCGGCACCAAATATCCCGACGAGGTGGCCCGCGAGTACCGGGAACTCCAAGCCATCCCCGAACTGGTGGCGCGGGTGCTGGACAATCTCGAACCCATCGCCGACCTGGCCCGCGACTTCGCGCTGTCCTCGACGGTGTTGTTCCTCGGCCGCCACGTCGGCTACCCGGTTGCCCTGGAGGGAGCGCTCAAGCTCAAGGAGCTGGCATACCTTCACGCCGAAGGCTTCGCAGCCGGCGAACTCAAACACGGTCCGATCGCGTTGATCGCCGACGGCCTGCCCGTCATCGTCGTCATGCCCTCGCCGAAGAACTCCTCAACCCTGCACGCCAAGCTGATGTCCAATATCCGCGAGATTCAGGCCCGCGGCGCGGTCACCATCGTCATCGCCGAGGAGGCCGACGAAACAGCGCGCCCGTACGCCGACCACCTGATCGAAATCCCCGCGGTGTCAATGCTTTTCCAGCCGCTGCTATCCACGATCCCACTGCAGGTATTCGCGGCGTCGCTCGCCCAGGCCCAAGGCTACGACATCGACAAGCCCCGCAACCTGGCCAAGTCCGTCACCGTCGAATAATCCACAACGGCACATTCCGCTCGGTGGCGGCGATCAAAATCGGCACACCCCGTCAACGCCGTGGCGCTGGGCGGAGAGTTGATTCAGGCTTAGCCGTAACGACTTTCACGCGTCGACCAGAGCGGCCGGCACCGATCGCATGCTGTCGCGTAGCCACTGGATGGTTCGTTGGATACCTTCGACGATATTGATAGACGGCTTCCACCCGAGTTCCTCGCGTGCTTCTTTAGAGTCCAACGTGATCGCGTGCACCTCACCGACTCGGACCGCGGCGTAGCGAGGCGGAGACGACACGCCGACCGCCTCTGCGACCAGCCGGTGCACCTCGCTGACCGTGGTTTGTTCGCCGGTCCCGATGTTGTAGGTGCCCATAACCTCCAGAGGAAGCTGACCGGCGAACATGAACGCGTCAACGACATCGTCGATATAGACATAGTCACGGACGGCGGTGCCGTCGCCGTAGATGGTGACCGGGCGGCCGGCAATCAGGGCGCTGCCGAAAACTGCAACCACACCGGAATCGCCGTGCAGATTCTGGCGCGGCCCGTACACACTGGCCAGCGCAAGCGAGATCGGTGATATTCCGCACATTTCGGCATAGGCACACAAATACAGTTCTGCGGCGAGCTTGGCGGCCGCGTTCGGCGACAATGGCTCCACCGGGGTCTCCTCGCTCGCTGGCAAAGCCATCGGCGCCCCGTACCGGGAGCCGCCCGACGCCGCATAAATGATCCGTTGGACTCGCGCGCATCGGCAGGCCTCGAGCAGATTGATCGTGCCGAGAACATTAGTGCGCGCATCCCGGAGGGGATCGGCCACGGACGTGCGAAGATCCACCTGCGCCGCCAGGTGGAACACCACGTCCGGGTTTGTGCCGGCGACAATACCGGCGAGCTCCGGCGCCTGGATGTCGGCACGCACGAACGTAAACCGTTTAGGATGTCGCTCGTTGTACATGCGCGCATGTGCGAGGTAGGCCGCATTGCCCGTACTGAGATCGTCTACTCCAACAACCTGGTGACCCTCAGAAAGCAGTCGGTCAACGAGGGTGGACCCGATGAACCCGGCGGCACCGGTAACCAACATTCGCAATTCGATCAACTCCTGTTTCGTGCCTAAATCCGCGGGCTACTAGTTCGTTAGACAGCTTGTGCGTTGGGATGCAACTTGTTGACTGCGATGGAAGCCTGCCTCCAGGCGGACGCACATCTCCGTCTCCTCGCAAGCGAGTCGTCGGGTGCTGATCCCACTGAGCGCAGCATCGAAACCACCGCATTCGACGAGGCGACGCCGCAGCGACATGTTTCCACCAATGAAGTGGTGCACCAGGGTTCGCTCAGCGGGCATGCCGCGGCAACTGCATCCAACGACCCAGTCGAACTCGGGCGGGAACCAGCCCGGACGCCCCGCCTTCCAGACGGGCACCACCTGGCCGCCGACACCGAGCACATGGGGGTCGGCATAGGGCGCCACCAGCGCAGCAAGGCAGTTCCGAGCCGCGACCGTCTCATCGTCAAGGAAGGCGACGATTTCAGCCGTGGCCGCGGCTACCCGGCGTTGCGAGCGCGAGCCAGTCCCTTCTTGCTGTCGTTCGCTATCAGGTTCACGCCAGGCAGCTCAAAAGTAGACCGGCGCTGAAGTTTCGGATTGTGATCGATCACCAGCACAATCTCGGCGGGGCGACGGGTCTGCTGCTTCACCGACATCACAGCTGTCACCAAGTCATCCGACCGATCTTGGCTGTGCGCGCAGATCACCACGGTCACAGTTGGATCAGGTGTGCAACCTCTCGGCCTGTCCTCGACATGCGGCTGCTGTACGAACCATATACCCCTCCTGCCGAGGATGCCGGTGACTGAGCCGCTGGCGGCACCGGCGCCGGGGTCTCGAGACTGATTACTCAGCAAGTCGCGATAGCTTCGAAGAGGATCCGGTACATGTCGCACCCGCTTGGATGGCATCCATTGCGCGAAAAGGCCACCCCCTCGGTCAACACAACCCGGACCGCTTACACACTGAACACGCTGGCAAAGTTTACATACTTTGCTATCGACCACTGGCGCGGTAGAAGTTACCATGCGCAGGGAAACGCTATCATCCGCTGCAGGCTGCCATCAAGCAACATATTTGGGTAGTTGCGACCAGAACAACAAGCTGGTCTAAGGTTGGTCGCATCAATCAGACGATTTGCCGCGTGAACTGCAACGTATTAATGCATGCATCCGAACACGGGCTTCACCGAGCGATGCGCCGAAGCTTTTCGCAAAATATCTACACTTCTGGCAACATCGATTCTTGTCCACTCTTCGAGTGAATCAACTCATCGATGACTTGATCGTTGCGGAGATGGACTCGCCACTAGGCTCGACAGCAAAATCATAATTCGGCCTGATCCACTTTGGCGTCCTTTGTAGGCCGACTCCGCGCGGCTCATCCCCCGAGGGGCAGATCGCACTTCGTCCCCTGCCGCCGGAAACCCAGCCCACCCACAGTTGTCGATCGTGGCAACTGATCCCCGATAGCCAGCGAGTGGAACCTTTTGAGGGAACTGCGCTACCTGGTCGCGACGCCCGCAGGTGCTGCCGCTTTCCCAACGTGGCAGGTTTCGACATCGAGCTGGGCGTGCCAGCGAGGCGGTAACAATGCCAGTGCCGCGGCCGGCGGCGAGCGAGGACCGTCAACCAACAACGCACTGCCCGATTGCGCGCCGGATTTGGAGGTGCCGCTGCCGATCCTGCCGCAGCAGGCGCTGGTGTACCGGTTGTGCGTTGACCGCAAGCCGCTGCAATCGGATCCGGGTCCCCTGCGGCAGTGGGCTTTTCGCGGCCAATCCTGCACGGCCGGTGCACCTACGTCGCCTGCAAAGCGCTCGATGACACACTTCTGGACGGTGACGTGAGCCGGGTCCACTCCAACGGCGCGCGTCCGCCGGTGTGATATTCCGCGCGAAACGCTGCGGGCGAGCATCTGAAGGAAACAAAGCTGCCGACCACGGTAACCGCGCCCAGCCGAGCCGGCGCTTCAGTTCGTTGGACGTGGAGCTGATACCGGTCTAGTTTCGCGCTCGGCGGGCTGTTGCTGGAAGGGCCCGTTTCGCTGTGACTGCTCACCATCGTTGTGCCGTGTCCGAGGCTCCGCTTGACGTCGGTCGAAATGAGTTGCCGGCGTTGCTGTTCGACCTCGGGTTTGGCTGGGTCGATATAACATGGGCGAAAACCCTGAAGTCGTCGCCGACCCCTGGTCGGATGGCCGAGTTTCCGGCGACGCTCCTCCCCGCCCGATACGCCCCCACACCGGCCGGGTGGCCTTACGGCCAGAACATCTCGTCAGGGTTTAGCGCGGCTGCCGCCACGACGCCGTTTCGGCATGTCGTGGACCGTCGCCGGGAACGCGCCCATGGTTCGCCGAACGTAACCTCGGCTACGGAACCGGGAAGACGGGGCTCCAACGGCTCGGGTGATAATCTGCCGCCGTGGCGGGTCTGGCGGCAGCAACGGGTTCTAGTGGGCGAACGCGCGTCCTGGTGGGCGCCTGCCTGCTCGCATCGGCGGGCCTCTGGCGGCTGGTGGCGCCGTCCGGGGAGATGCTGGTCGACGGTGGGCGCCTTCCGGGTTCCATCCACGAGGGCGACACCGTCACCGCTCCATTCGGCCTGACGGGTCTCGCGCTGCTGGCCCGCGCCTCGGCTCCCCACTTGGCGTCGGCTTGCCGGAGCCGGAT
>CAWEII010000017.1:0-139713 GCA_963809085.1 uncultured Actinomycetota bacterium
GCCCGGCGAGGATGGGACTCGCGGCGTGGCGCAGCTCCCCGAGCCGGGCGGAGCTCGCCGGCGTGAGCGCCGTGTCCACTGCCGCGGCCCAGGCTTGCACGCCGTCGGCGGCCTTCGCCACCGCTTCGCGGAGGAGAGCCCCGGGTCGTCGCGCTCGATCTCCACCAGCAGGATCGCCTCCGCGGCCGCGAGCCCCTCGCCGATCTCGGTGTGGCGGATGTAGATCCAGAAGTTCCCGGAGATCGAGCAGCTCGACCGCCGATCGGCTCGCAGGCGAGCAAGGCGGCCACGACCTTCACCAGATCGTCGAGCGAGCGCAGCTCGACGCGGAGCCCGGCGCGATGCGAGGGCTGCGGGTCGAGCAGGCCAATCCCACCAGGGTGACGAACCCGAGCGTGCCCTCCGCGCCGATGACCAGGTCGAGCAGGTCCCGCGAGGCGAACCACTCCTCCAGCGCGTAGCCGGAGGAGTTCTTCCGCGTCCGCGGGAAGCGGGTGGCGATCAGCCCGTGCGCGGCAGCGATCGCGGCCGCCACCTCAGCCTCGAACCGCCGCACCGTCTCTGCCGGCTGCGTCCCTGCTCCCTCGCCCCGCCGAAGCTCCAGCACTTCACCGCGGCGGTCACCATCTGGAGCCCTGTGACCCAGCGGCGAACGCTGCCGTAGCGCACCGTGCGCGCGCCCGAGGCGTTGGTGCTGACCATGCCCCCCAGCGTGGCGAAGCGCCCGCTCGACGGATCGGGCGGCAGCCGGAGGAGCCGGTGCGGGTCGGCGGCGATGTTGAGCTCGGCGAGGGTCACATTGGCGCTGGTGACGGCGGCCCGCTCGGCGGGGTGGATCTCCAGCCGGCGCGGCAGGCGGGTGAGATCCACTACGACGCCCTCGCCCACGTTGCCGCCGCCCATCGCGCTTCCCCGCGCCGCGGGGCACCAGCGGTACCCGGTGCTCGGCGGGCCCAGCGCACCAGGGCCACGAGGTCGTCGCGATCGGCGGGGAGACAGACGGCGGCTGGAAGGATGCGATAGATGCCGGCCCCCTCGGCATAGGCGGCACGGGCGCGCTCGTCGGTACGGAACACGCCGCGGACGGCTGGGGGAGGCGACATTGGCCCAAAGGTAACTATCTTGGTGTCCTATGCCGGAGAGCACCCTTCGAGCCCAGTTGATCCACATCGACGTGGATCGGCGGTTGGGCCACGAGTGGGACGAGTGGGACGGCCGGCCGCTGCCCAATCGCGGCGACTACGATGCCTCACCCGCCCTCTTCTTCGGGTGGTCCGCGGCCGCCCTCGCAGCGTTCTTCGCGGCCGGCGCGCTCGCGCTCTACCTGCTGGCCCCCCGCCTCGCGCTGCTCCACTCCGCCATTCCCGTGGTCCTCCGGCTGGCTCTCGCCGTCGCCGCCGCGGGCTGCTGGGCCTGGTGGGCCGTGCTCTTCCTTTCATATACGACGGGGCGAGCGCTGCTGCCTGAGCGCCTGGCGGAGCGGGGACCGTTGCCGGGTGCTCCCAGGTCAGATCGGCGAACGAGGTCACATCGAAGGGGATCAAGGCGTTGTGCACGAGTACGTCGACCCCGGCCCAGCGCTGTTCGATTTCGCGCACCATCGCGTCGACTTGATCGGCCTCGGTGACGTCGGCCCGAATCGCCATGGCCTGACCGCCTGCCGCGGTGATGGCCCGGACCACCTCGTCTGCTTCCTCGGCACTCGAGCGGTAGTTGACGACTACCCGAAATCCTTGCCCCGCGAGGACCGATGCGGTTGCCGCCCCGATTCCCCGGCTTGCTCCAGTGATCACTGCAACACGACTCATCAGTGGTCCTCCTCACCGTCCCACACCTATATCTGTATCAATCAATACTATTGTGATCGATACTATTCCCGCCTAGAAGAGACCCCGTCGGGCGCCGCCATCCATGGCCAGTGTTGCGCCATGCAGCGCGTCGGCCTCGGGCGCCAGCAATTGAGTTACCGCCCAGCTGACCTGATCGACCGTGGACATCCGGCCCAGCGGCGACTGGGATCGGTACTCGTCGAGCACCGTCTCGACGCTCACGCCACGGTCCTGGGCGTGCGCGTCGGCGAACCGGCGCAGACGATCGGTGTCCAAGGCGCCAGGAGCGATCATGTGCACGGTGACCCCCCGTGGCCCGTAGGCGTCGGCGAGCTGGCGAACGAGATTGGCGAGGGCGGCGTTGGTGACACCCGCCCCGCAGGTCTGCGGCGTGGGCTCGGAACCGAAATGGCCGCCGATGGCGACGATCCGGGACCCCTCGACGAACCGATCCTCGACGGCGCGGATGAGACGCAGCAGTCCGCCGAGCTTCAGCGATACCCCGCGGCCGAGGGCGTCTGGCTCGATCGTGGCCAGTGGTCCAGCCGGCGGTACGGCTGCCGATTGAACCACCATCCGAACGGGCCCGGACACGGCGGCGGCGATCGCCTCGCCCGACGAGTCATCACCGATGTCCGCAGGGCATACCGTGATCCCGCCGTCGGTTGCGCTCAGCTGCTCGAGGCGGTCACGGTCGCGGGCGACCGCGACCACGGGAACCCCCGCTTCGCGCAGCCGGACCACGATGGCAGCGCCGAGCTCGCCCGTCGCTCCGACGACAACGGCCTGCGCGCCCTCGGCATGAACCATCCTGTTACCTCCTGGACCCGCCGCCTGATCACGACCTCGGACACGTCCATGGCAGCGCACGTACCGCGGTTCCACCACGGCGACGAAATAGTATCGTTTAATACTATAGTGGTCGATACTATCTGGCCGGCCGTAGTGGCGACAAATCGTGATGGCCATTCGCACTGGCGATGGAGGCGATCGCCATTCCTGATATCACACCGGCAATAGGCGCTGGCCGGCGGCGGTTGGATCGACCGAAGCCGAGACCTGGCCCCCGGGTCGCTACCTCGGTCCCGCGCCATCAGGCGCCGTCGTAAAGGATTGACCATGCATGATCTGCAGGACTACACCGCACTCGTGACCGGCGGAACGGCCGGGATCGGTCTGGAAACCGCCCGTCTGCTCGTTGCCCGAGGCGCCCGGGTCATCATCACCGGGCGCGACGCCGCGCGAGGCAAGGCGGCGCTCGCCGACCTGGGGGCCGACGACGATGTTCGGTTCATTGCCGCCGACCTCGGTGACCTCGACTCGGTGGATCAGCTCGTTGACGAGGTCGGCGCGGTCGACATCATCGTCAACAACGCCGGCGCGTTTCCGACCGCCGCGACCGTGCAGCAGGATGTCGCCAGCTTCGAGAGGGTGTTCAACACCAATGTGCGCGGTGCGTACTTCCTGGTCGCCAAGCTGGTTCCGCACATGCTGGACAACGGCAGGGGGAGCATCGTCAACGTCTCCAGCATCGCCACCGCCAAAGGCGTTGCCGAGTCATCGGTCTACAGCGCTTCGAAGTCTGCGCTGGAATCGCTGACCCGCACCTGGGCCGTCGAATTCGGCCCTCAGGTACGGGTCAACGCGGTAGCGCCCGGACCGACACGGACTGCAGGCGTACTCGTCGACTGGGGCGATCGCGTCGAGGACCTAGGGCAGGGTACCGCGCTCGGCCGCACCGCAGACCCCGTCGAAATCGCCGAAGTGATCACATTTCTGGCTTCACCGGCAGCCAGCTACGTGACCGGCGCGACCGTGCGTGCCGACGCAGGCGGCGCCATCATCTGATGGTTCGCGCCATGGGAAGACGCTTGCGGTGACAATGGGATTCGACGGAGCCGAGCTCGGAGGACCGATGGAAATTCGTGATCTGCGGGTGTTCGTCGCCGTCGTGGAGGAGGGTGGCCTCTCCGCCGGCGGCACGGCGACTCCACATGAGCCAATCATCGCTTTCGCAGATCATCCAATCGTTGGAGAAGCAGCTGGGCGGGCGCCTGCTGGAGCGGGACCACGCCGGCGCACGACCCACCGAACGAGGGTCCTTCCTACTCCAGGAGGCTCGCAACCTGGTGGCGCACCACGACCGCCTCGTCGCCGAGATGACGAACCTGGCCGCTGCGGGGAACGCGCCGTTGCGCATCGGTGTGCCACTGGAACTGCCACCCGATCTGCTGCCGTCGGCGGTCGCGCGGGTAAGTGGGATCTTCCCCGACCTCGTCGTCCAGCTGCGCCATGCGCGTAGCGCTGACCAGTTGGTCGCGCTCACACTCGGCGAACTCGACCTGGCGTTGCTGCGCGACCGCCCCATCGATCGACACATCGACAGCGTTCTCGCGGTCGAGGAACCCATGGGAGTGATCCTGACCGCCTCCCGCGCCGAGGGTCTGGCTCAGCCCGCCGGTGTGCCTCTGCACCATCTCGCCGGTCTTCGGTGGGTGGGATTTTCCCGTGGTGACGCACCCGCCTGGCACGACCAGGTCAGCGCTACGCTGCGCAGCCACGGCGTCACCGGGATCGACTGGGTCGTCGAACAAGACCGACCCGTCACCCCCGAAGTCAAACTGGCCGCGGCGGGAACGGGAAGTGCGTTCGCTCTCGCCTCGCAGGGGTGGGCCCGCCCGTTACCCGACGGTCTGGTCTGGCACAGACTGCGTGGCGACCCCCTCATCCGACGCACGTGGGCCGCCTGGCACACGGAGTCCCGGCGACGGGACTTGGCAAGCCTCGTCGCGGACCTGGATCTCAGCAGCCGGGCAGCCGACGAACTCTAGTTCTACGGTTGCAGACACGTCCACCACGGGAACGAGGCACCGTACATGACCGCAGATCTGCCAGAGAACGCATTGGAACTTCGTTCGTTGGTGACGGCGCAGGGCAGGCTGGAACTCTCGTTGCACGATGTCCCAGTTCCAACACCAGCCGACAACGAGGTGTTGGTGCGCATCGAGGCCGCGCCGATCAATCCGTCGGACTTGGGACTGCTCACCGCCGGTGCAGACATGGCGAGTGCGACGGTCGCGGGCACGCCGGAGCGACCCGTTGTCACCGCACCGTTGGGCGCGGGGGCCCTCGAAGGGCTTTCGGCGCGAATCGGCGAATCGCTCCCGGTGGGCAATGAAGGCGCGGGCACCGTGGTGGCCGCGGGGTCGTCGTCCACGGCGCGGGCGCTTCTGGGCAAGACGGTGGGAATCGCTGGGGGCGCGATGTACACGCAGTACCGAGTGGTCGACGCGTCCGGGTGTCTGGTCTTGCCCGATGGCGCGACGGCGAGGGACGGGGCGTCGTCCTTCGTCAATCCCCTTACGGCTCTCGGAATGGTGGAAACAATGCGCCGCGAGGGTCATTCAGCCCTAGTGCACACCGCCGCCGCGTCGAACCTCGGGCAGATGCTCGTCAAGCTCTGCGTCACGGACGGGATACCGCTCGTCAACATCGTCCGCAAGCCGGAGCAGGAGGAACTGCTGAAGTCACTCGGCGCGGTGCACGTCTGCAACACGGCATCGCCGACGTTCTCGACTGACCTCGTCAAGGCACTGAAGGCGACGTCCGCGACGCTTGCGTTCGACGCCACCGGCGGGGGCACGCTCACCAGCCAGATCCTCAACGGCATGGAGGAAGCGGCCAGCTCGACTGCGGCGGAGTACTCACGATACGGATCGACCGTCCACAAACAGGTCTACATCTACGGCGGACTCGACACGGGCCCAACGATCCTCACCAGGAACTTCGGCATGGCATGGGGCGTGGGAGGGTGGCTGCTCACCCCGTTCCTCCATGGCGCCGGTGCCGAGACCGTTGGTCGGCTCAGAGCTCGCGTGGCAGCCGAGCTCACCACCACTTTCGCGAGTACCTACACCCGGGAGGTTTCACTCGCAGGCATGCTGACGCCCGATGCATTCAACGGTTACGTCAAGCGGGCGACCGGCGAGAAGTTCCTCGTCACTCCGCACGCGGGTTAGACGGCGGGCTCACCTAGATCGGTGAGTGGTGGGTCTCCACTGGGCGGTGGTGTGGTCTAAACCGTCAAGCAATAGACCAAAGTGGTGGTGAACGCCGTCTGTCGGCGCCTTCGGAAACGATGTCGCGCTTCGCGTTTTTAGGTCTATAGGGCTTGTCTTTGAACCTTTTAGCTCCTAGGCTCACGCCAACCAACTCGAAAGGTGGACTGCCATGGCGGTCAACTCAGTGCCCGAGGCCAAAGCGACCACCCAGTCATCGGGCGAACCTCGCCCCACCCTTCGACGCGGGGCGATCGGCCTCGTCGGTGTCGTGTTCATGGTGGTCGCCTTCTCGGCTCCGATCACGGCGATGACGGGCAATCTGCCTGTGGCCGTGGGCTTCGGCAATGGACTTGGGGCACCCGGCGGATTCGTGATCGCCACGATCGTGTTGACCATCTTCAGCATCGGGTTCGTGGCGCTGGCCCGACACATCACCGCAGCCGGTGCCTTCTACACGTTCGTATCCCGGGGGTGGTCCAAGATCCCCGGTCTGCCCGCGGGCATCATGTCGATGTTCACCTACATGACGATGGAAGCGGGGCTGATCGGGATCTTCTCGGCGTTCGCCGATCAGGCGGTCACCGCACAGTTCGGGGTCGACCTGCCATGGGAGTTGTACGCAGCAGTCGCGCTGGTGGTCATCGCGGTGTTGTCGCACTGGGACATCTCGGTTGCGGCCAAGGTTCTCGGCGTCGTCCTGGTCTGTGAGATCGCGATGTTGACGATCAGCGCGACGGCCGGCTTGATCGCCCATCCGGACGGATTCAGCTTCACGTCGCTCAGTCCGGTCACCGCGCTGAGCACCAACGGAGTCGCAGGCGGCGTGGTCGGGTTGGGCCTGTTGATGGCGTTCTGGTCGTGGGTCGGATTCGAGTCGACCGCCATCTACGGTGAGGAATCCAGTGACCCCAAGCGCATCGTCCCGAGGGCGACCATGATCGCGGTCATCGGCATCGGAGCCTTCTACACCTTCGTCGCCTGGGGCGTCATCGTCGGTAACGGCCCTACCCAGGCGGTTGAGAGGGCGTCCTCGGCGAACCCGTTCGATCTGCTCTACGCACCGACCCAGCAATATGTCGGCGCCTGGGGCGTAACGGTTTTCGAGTGGTTGGTGCTCGGCGGCTCGTTTGCCTGCGCGCTGGCAATTCACAATTCTGCGGCGCGCTACCTGTTCGCCTTCGGGCGAGACGGGCTGATGTGGCACCGTCTCGGGCAAGCCCACCCCAAGCACGCCTCGCCGTGGATCGCGTCGTTGACGCAGACCATATTCGCCGCAATCTTGATCGTCATCTGTTCGGTCACCCGTTCCGATCCCTACACGGAACTGTTCGTGCTGGTCGCGATACTGGCCACGTTGTGCCTGCTGATCGTGCAGATCATGTGCTCGATCTCGACGATCGTCTACTTTCACGTCAAACGGCAGCATCCCGAGACCGCGAGTTGGTGGCGCACGTTGCTGGCCCCGATCCTCGGGGCCGCGGGCATGGGTTACGTGATCTATCTGATGACCTCCAACATGGCGGCCGCGGCAGGCACCGCGTCGGGAAGCCTGTTCTTCAAGATGATCCCGTACATCGTCGGGCTGCTCTTCTTCGGTTCGATCGCCGTGGCACTGTACTGGCGTTCCGCCAAGCCCGAGCTGTATGCGCGCATCGGAAGCACCGTGTTCGACGACGGAGCGCCGGTTCGCGACGAAGCGCTGGCACCGTAAGTGCCGATCCGGAGTCGAAGCAACGTCCCTCGCAGAAACGGAGTTTGCCCGCGTGACTGATTGGTCGACGATGAAGGTACTGGTCACGGGCGGCAGTCGCGGAATAGGGATGGGCATCGCCGCAGGCTTTCTGCAGGCAGGCGCATCGGTCGCGATCACAGGACGCTCTCACGAGGCGCTGGAGTGCGCTCGGCGGGCATTGCAGGAGGGCGGCCGCGTCGAGACCATCGTGGCCGACATCGCCGATTCCGCCTCGTGCGCGACGATGGCCGAGGAGGCGGTGGGTCGTCTCGGCGGGCTGGACGTGTTGTGCGCCAACGCCGGCGTCTACCCAGAACAGCTGCTCGACGACATCACCCAGGACGACCTCGAGTCGATGTTCTCCACGAATGTCTACGGGACCATCTTCAGCGTCCAGGCCTGCCGCAGCAGCCTGCGTGGATCGGGAAGGGGTCGCATCGTGGTGACCTCGTCGATCACCGGGCCGATCACCGGATATGCCGGATTGAGCCACTACGGCGCCAGCAAGGCTGCGCAACTGGGCTTCGTTCGCACTGCTGCGCTGGAACTCGCGGCTGACGGAATCACCGTCAACGCCGTGCTGCCTGGCAGCATCCGCACCGAGGGTCTCGACGGTCTTGGGGCCGCGGCGATCGAGAAGATGGAGGCCTGCATTCCGCAGCGCCGGCTAGGAACTCCTGCCGACATCGCGTCCGCTGCAGTCTATTTCGCCAGCGAGGAGGCGGGGTTCGTCACCGGCCAGACCCTGGTCGTCGACGGTGGGCAGACCCTTCCCGAACTACCGCTGGACGGTTGAGTCGATGCTCATCGCTTCAACCAGGACTCGATGGTGTGGCGGGTGTCGTTGATGTGCTCGGCCATCCTGGTGGCGGCCAACTCGGGTTCACGGTTCTCGATCGCCTCGAGGATCGACTCGTGGTAGTCGTTGGCATTGGGCTCCAGCCTGCCGAAGATCGCCCCGACGGGCAGCCACATCCGACGGCGCGCATCGGCGACCGCGTCGAGCAGCTGATCATTCTGGGCGGCCTGGGCGATGCGCAGATGAAACGCCGAATCCAGAGTTTGGAAGTCGACGACGTGCTGCGCGGACTGATCGCCCAGCGCGGTGTCCAGGGCCGTGTCCATGCCGACCAGGAGCTTGTGAAGTGCGGACAGATCCATGCTTCGGTGCCGCTCGGCGGCCAGTCGGGTGGCACCGGTCTCGACCACGATGCGGTAATCGAACGCGTCCCGGATGGCGCGCTTGTTGCGCCGCATCTCGCGGCGCATCTCCGCGGCGTCGTACACCGGCGCCAACACCGTGAACCCGCCGCCGCGACCGCGGCGAACCGTGATCAGCCCGTCGCGTTCCAACGCGGCGACCGCGGTGCGCACCGTGTGCCGGGACACGTCCAGCATCTCGGAGAGCTCACGCTCCGTGGGCAGCCGATCCCCTGGACGGAATCGCCCGAGTTCCAGGGCACGTCGAATCTGATCCAGCACCAACTCGTGCGCCGGGATCTGTCGAACCGGAACCAATGCCGCATGCCCGGCTGTCATAGCTCGGCCCCTTCCTGTCACGACGAGGTTAACGCATCAGCACGGCAAATATCGTTTGCCCTGCCCAATGGACCAATGCCGAAGGTCATCGGCTCGAATCAACCCGAAATATCCGTGGGTTGTTTAAAGACCTAAAAACTTGACCTTTAGAGCTTTAACGAAGAAACTGGTGAGAGTTGTTGACAGCATTGGCTACATCGAAGGGAACCAACGGTGGGAAACAAGGTCATCGTCACCGGTGGGGCCGGCGTCATCGGCCAAGCCATCTGCCGGCGCCTGTTGGATGGCGGCTATGTACCAGTGGCGGCGGATCTCAAGACGGCGATTGACGCGTTCGACGCGGATCGCGATGGTCTGCGCGGCACCATCGGCACGGCCATGGACGTCACCGACCGAGAAAGTGTGATGTCGAGTGTGTCCTCGGTGGTCGCCGAGGGAGAGACCGTTGCCGGACTGGTCAACTGTGCTGGAATCCTTCGGGATTCATTCCTCGGTGAACTGGACGAGGCGAACATGGAGTTGATGTTCCAGGTCAACATTGCAGGCATGGCACGGGTCACCGACGTCGTGGCTCCGCTGATGACCGACGGCAGCGCCATCGTCAACGTGGGCAGCCTCACGGGCCACTTCAGCCGATTTCGTGGCGCATCGGTGTACGGCGCGACCAAGGCTGGAATCGCCGCGTACACGAGGTATCTGGCCGAGGAGCTCGCTCCGCGGGGTATCCGGGTCAACAACGTCGCCCCCGGTGTCATCCGAGCGCCGATGAGCCCGTCCATGGCGCGGGTATCCGGTGGCGAAGAGGTCAGCGCCGGCTACGCGATGCTCAAACGCATCGGGGAACCCGAGGAAGTCGCCGAGGCCGTGGAGTTCCTACTCTCCCCGCGCGCCTCGTTCATCACCGCTCAGACGCTATTGGTCGACGGCGGCGTAGTCGCATGGTGAACACGACTCTGGACGCCGTCGACGTCGCGAATGCCGAAGCGTTCGAGCGCCTCGACGACGCCGATCCCTGGGTGGTGGACGTCGCGCCCGCCCGTGAGGTATTGCCGGGTTACCGGGACAATCTGATCCTGACATCCGGAGCGCCGATGCCGTGGTCGGAGTACGTGGGTGGTCAGCGTGACGCGCTGATCGGGGGAGCACTGTTCGAGGGGCTCGCCGACAGCCGCGACGATGCGATTGCCGGATTCACCGAGGGGCGCATCGAGATCGGCGGCTGCCACGATCATTCGGCGGTCGGGTCACTGGCCGGGATCTACACCGCGTCCATGCCCGTGTTCGTCGTCGAGAACCGCACGCACGGCAACCTCGGATTCTGCAACTTCTACGAGGGCAAGGAACCCCGCAGGCTCAATTACGGCTGCTACGACGACGGCGTACGGGACCGACTGCAGCACGTCAACACCGTGCTCGCCCCGGTAGTCGGGGAGTCCCTTCGCCGGATGGGAGGGGTTGCACTCAAGCCGCTGATCGCGCGCGCCCTGCGCATGGGGGACGAGGTGCACAGCCGCAATGCCGCCGCCTCGATCCTGTTCAATCGCGAGATTCTGCCCGCAGTGCTCGACATGGTCGACGACCATGTGTCCGGTGTCCGGGAGACGATGCTGCACCTGGCCGAGAACGACTACTTCTTCCTGCGGCTGTCGATGGCAGCGGCGAAGGCATCCGCTGACGCAATGACGGTACCCGGCTCCACGCTGGTCTCGGCGATGGCGTTCAGCTGCCGCGGTTTCGCGATCAAGCTGGCCGGCCTGGGGGACAGCTGGTTCGAGGGGCCGCCACCGATTCATCAGGGCAAGCTGTTCGCCGGACACACTGAAGACGAAATCACCTGGATGGGAGGCGAATCGCCCATCACCGAAACCGTCGGGCTCGGCGGGTTCGCCCAAGCCTGTGCGCTGTCACTGCAGGAGTACCAGGGCGGCTCGCCCGAAGCGATGATCGAGCGCAACCAGGAGATGTACGCGATCACGCACGGCGAAAGCGGCACCTATCGCATCCCTCAGTTCGCGTTCCGCGGCACCCCGACGGGCATCGACGCCCGCAAGGTGCTCTCAACCTCCATTCTGCCGGTGATGGACGTGGGCCTGGCCGGGCGCGACGGCGGACAGATCGGCGCGGGCGTCATCCGGGCGCCGCGGCAGTGTTTCGAGGACGCGATGGCCGAATACCACCGCAGGTACGCCTGATCATGGGCGCCATCGAAGCCACCCGGTCGTTGCCGTTCACCTTCGGCGGAGCCGGCGCGATCGTGACCGGCGCCGCCTCCGGAATCGGCGCCGCGACCGCGCGCACCCTGATGTCGGCCGGGATCCGCACCATCGGCGTCGACCTTCGCGAGCCCGAACCGGACGCCGTGTTCGCCGACCTCCAGGTGTGCCGCGCCGTCGACGTCCGCGACGTGGACGGCCTGAGTGCGCTGGTCGACGAGGCCCAATCCTGGGGAATCAGCTACCTGGTCAACTGCGCAGGGGTCCTCGAGACCACCGGATTCAGCGGGGTCACACCGGCGGCGTGGCGCCGGTGTCTTGGCGTCAATCTCGTTGGGGCATACAACGTCCTGGACGCCGTGACGCCGCTGTTGCGGCAGGCGACCTCGGCCGCCGTCGTGAACATCACGTCGATGGAGGCCGCCCGCGTCATCGCCCTGTCCGACCCCGACCCCACCCCGCAGTACGCGGCCGCCAAGGCCGGGCTGCACATGCTCACGCAGAGCGCAGCCCGCGCGCTCGCCGCTGACGGGATACGCGTCAACAGCATTTCCCCGGGGTTCGTCGCTACCCCGATGGCGGCGGCGCACGGCAGCACGGAGACCCTCCCCGCGTCACTCCTGGGGCGGGTGCCGGCGGGCCGCTTCGCCCGCCCGACGGAGATCGCCGCGACGGTCGCGTTTCTGCTCAGCGACCAGGCCGCCTACATCACCGGGTCCGACGTGCGCGTCGACGGCGGATTTCAGCTGACATGACCGGACTCGAACAGTCACCACCCGTCGTGGGTTACGAGCCGTCCCTTGGCCGCGCTACCCGTCGCGGTGACTGGTCGGAGCTCGCGCGGGGCACCTTTGGCAGCGCCTCCGAACGGGTCAGCCGCCAGGACTGGGACTCCGCCGCCCAATTGATCGAGGTGGCGTTACTGGAAGCCGAAGAGCTACACGAGATCTACGACCGCTGGCCTGCCTCGACGGTGGCCTGGATCGGCGAGCGAGGCGTTCCGCCGGACGCTCTCGAAGAAGCCATGCGCGGCCTTTCCGCACTCATCGGCGAAACCGCGATGGGGGGCATCGCGGCCGAGTGGCCGACGTTCGTGGCGGCGGTCGACACCGCCGCCGATGCATGTCGCTCCCGGCAACCGCTGGCCGCCGACCGCATCGAAGCGGCCAGACGGGTGTGGCAGGGCATTCACGACCGCGCCGTCGACCGGGTGTCCGGGATCATCGACATAGCGGTCAAGCTCGTCGGCGAGCACGCTCTCGGCGAGCTGTGGGACTTTCTGATGAGCGACTGGTACGACGTCCACGCACGCCGCTACGCCCTGGACAACCAACGGTGGAGCGACTCCGCCCATCAACTGATGATCGCCATCGTCGACGGATTTCACGCCCACCTGACCGGCGCAGGCCGCCAAGGTGACATCACCGTCATCGAGGAGACCGACCGCATCGGATTCCGCTTCGCGCCGTGCGGATCAGGTGGACGATCGGTGGATGCCACCATCACCGAGGGCTCTCCACGTGCGGGTGCCCCCTACGGATTCGCGGTCACGACCGAGCGTCACGACTGGGCCTGGAACACGATCGGGATCTGCTCGTATTGCGTGCACTGCTGTCAGCTCAACGAAGTGATGCCGATCGACCGTCTCGGATACCCGACCAGGGTGATCGACGCGCCGGTCTGGTCACCGTCGCGGCCCGCGACGACGTGCACGTGGTGGGTCTATCGTGACCCCGCCGACGTGCCCGACCACGTCTACCACCGAGTCGGCCGCGATCCGTCACGACGGCCGAGCCGACACAGGAGTACGCCGGATGTCTGACTCCGTGGCGATGACCCAGCTCGAGGTTCCCGACTATGACCTCGGACTGCGCGGTAAGCTCGTTCGGTCCGAAAAGACCAGGGGCACATTCAGTCTGGCCTTCTGCACCATCATCTATGGCCTCTCGCTGGCCGACGACGTCACCGACACGCCGTTGAGCAATGCGGCCAACGGGTATCCAGATGCCGCGCTGATACCCGACGAGCGCACTCGCGTGGCGTTGCCGTGGCGTTGCGGCACCGATGCCGTCATCGCCGACCTGGCAGGTGCGGACGGGGTTCCGCTGGCGGTCTCACCACGTGCCGTGCTGCAGTCGCTGACCAGGCGGTACGCGGACCTCGACCTGGACCCGATCCTTGGCTACGAGTACGAGATGTGGATCTTCGACCGCACCCCCGGTTCACATGGGGTCTTCGAGGGGCACACCCCGCACGGCCGCGCCGAGAACGCCTACAGCCTGTCCCGGTGCGCCGAAACCAGCAGTGTTGCCCTCGAATTCACCAATCGCATGCAACAGGTCGGCATCGAGATCGAGGCATTTCACAGCGAACTCGGCCCCGGGTTCTTCGAGTTCACCCTCTCGCCGGCCCCCGCGGTGCGCGCCGCCGACAACGCCGTTCGGGCCAGGCAGTACCTGCGCGATCTGTGCCACGAACGTGGTCTGCACGCCAGCTTCATGGCCAAGCCGTTCGCCGACAAGTCGGGCGCGGGCGGCCACGTCCACTCCAGTCTGAACCGCGACGGCATCAATGTCTTCGCCGACGAGGCACATAACCTGTCCACCGAGGGGCGGCACTACCTCGCCGGGTTGGTCTGCGCCATGCCCGACCTCGCCCTGCTGCTCAATCCGTACGTCAACTCCTACAAGCGCATCGACCCGGAGATGTTCACCCCCGCCCGCGCCACGTGGGGCCACGATGACCGCAGTACGGCGTGTCGGGTGCTGCTCGCCGACCGCAGCTCGGCGCGGGTGGAGCACCGCAGGCCCGGCGCCGACGCCAATCCCTACATCGTCGCGGCGGCACTGCTGGCGGGCGGCCTGCACGGGCTTCTGAACCACCTCCCACTGCCAGGCGAATCCATCGCAGCCGACCTTCTGCCAGCCGATCTCGCCAGCGCGTTGACACGCTTCGAACGTTCGCCGTGGGCGGCCGATCTGCTCGGCACGCCGTTCTGCAGCTCCTTCGCCGCCACCCGCCGCGCCGAACTCGCCGCATACGAGAAGTGGCTGTACCGCACGATCACCACTTGGGAACTGAGCCGACACCTGGAGCACCAATGACCGACACCAATTCCGCACGCCTGGATCTCGACCAGTTCGACCAGCTCAGTCGGGCCGGGGAGATCAATACGGTCGTGTGCGCGACGCCCGACCCCTATGGTCGCCTCGTTGGAAAGCGGCTGACCGTTCAGGCATTTCGCGCGCTGGGACTCGAGGGCACCGGCATCAACGCGAGCAGCTTCGTGTTCGCCGTCGACATCGAGATGAACCCGCTGAACCTACCGGTATCCAACGCCGCCAACGGTTGGGCCGACGTTCGGCTGGTCCCCGATCTAACGACGATGCGCCGGGTGCCATGGGAACCCAACGCCGCGTTGGTCATCTGCGACGCCTACAACGCCGATTCCGACACCCTGCTCTCGGTCGCGCCACGGACCATCCTGCGGATGCAGATCGAGCGGGCCGAGCAGGAAGGGCTGAGGTTCAAGTTCGCGTCGGAGTTGGAGTTCTATCTCGCCGCCACACCGCCGCGGGAGGCATGGGACCTGGGCTACCAGAACCTCAAGATGCTCTCGGACTACCGATCCGATTACCAGATGGTCCAGGCGTGCCGCGACGACTGGTTCATCGAACGGATCCGCAACCAGATGCCCGATTTCGGGGTACCGATCGAATCGTCCAAACCCGAGTGGGGCCTCGGTCAGCAGGAGGTGACCCTGGACTACTGCTCGACCTTGGAGATGGCCGATCGCCATGTCCTGTTCAAGTACGGCATCAAGCAGCTTGCGCACAATGCCGACCTCACCGTCACCTTCATGGCCAAGCCCAACATCGACGAGGTCGGATCCTCCTGTCACCTGCACATCAGCTTGTGGTCGGCGGACGACCAACAGTCCCTGTGCTGGTCGGAGGCCGCTGCCGGCGGGATGTCGGACAAGTTCGGCTCCTTCGTCGCAGGCCAGTTGACGCACGCCACCGACATGACCCTGATGTTCGCGCCAACAGTGAACTCCTACAAGCGCTTCCAGCCCGAGCAGTTCGCGGGCACCGCGATCGCAGTGGGCAACGACAACAGATCGTGCGCGTTCCGGCTCGTCGGTCACGGGCCGTCGTACCGGGTGGAGAACCGCATCCCCGGCGCCGACGTCAACCCGTACTACGCATACTCGGCCACCATCGCGGCAGGGCTCGATGGCATCGACCGGGAGCTGCCGACTCCCGATGTCTTCGATGGCAACGCATGGACGGGCGACAAGATCCAGACGGTACCGACCTCCCTGCACGAGTCCCTTGACCTGTTCGCGCACAGCAAGATGGCCCGCGCCGGGTTCGGTGACGAAGTGTTCGACCATCTGCTGGCCTCATCGACCAGCGAACTGACCGCCTTCGACTCCCACACCGTCACCGACTGGGAACTGCGCCGCTACTACGAACGCGTCTAACGTCCACCAAACCAGTACAGGAGCCGCAGTCCGATGCCGATCGATCCCATCGCCCAGAAGATGCTCGACGACGCCAAGGCGTCGGGCCGGCCCAATGCTCACCTGCTGCCCGTGGCGACTGCACGGCAGAACTTCGAGGACACGTTCGGTGCCCTGTCCAAGCCAGACGTCCACCGGGTCATGGACGTCGAAATTCCCACGCGCGACGGCGAATCGATCCCGGGAAGGCTCTACCTGCCCGGCGACGAGAGTGCGGTGCTGCCGCTCACGGTGTACTACCACGGTGGAGGCTGGCTGCTCGGCAGCATCGATTCCCACGACGTCACCGCAAGAATGCTGGCCAATGCCTCGGGCAGCGCCGTGCTGTCGGTCGGATACCGGCGAGGGCCGGAGGCCCGGTTCCCCACCGCCGTCGACGACGCGATCGACGCGCTGCAATGGGCGGGCAGCCCCGCAGCCGGTCTCGGCGTCGACACCGCCCACGTCGCCGTCGCCGGGGACAGTGCCGGCGGCAACCTCGCCGGAGCGGTCGCACTGCACGCCCGCGACAACGGCGGACCGGTGCTGCGCCACCAGCTGCTCGTCTATCCGGTCACCACCACCGATCTGGACCGCGGAATGGATCCGCAGTACGACGGCGTGATGCTCGAACGCGATGAGTTGCAGTGGCATCAGGACAATTACCTGCCCGGCCCCGAGGCGGCCACCGATCCTCGCGTCGACATTCTGGCCGCCGACCTGGCCGGTCTGCCCGATACGACCATCATCCTGGCTGAATGCGACCCCATCCGGCCGCAGGGCGAGCGATACGCCGAAGCGCTCGAGGCCGCCGGGGTGCCGACCCGGAGCCATCTCACACCGGGAATGGTGCACGGCTTCTTCGGGCTCGACGAGGTCTTTCCCTCAGCCACCGAGGCGATGACGTTCGCCGGCCAGCGGCTGGCCGAAGCCCTCGCCAAGGTGGATCGATGAACGGCACCGTACTCGTCACCGGCGCGGGCGGAGGTATCGGCCTGGCCACCGTGTCATGCCTCGTCAAGGATGGTCTCGACGTGGTGGCCAGCGACGTCAAGGACACCGTGCCCGAGCTGCCTCCCGAGGCCAGGTACGTGCCCTTCGATCTGCTCGACGGTGATCCCGCGACGCTGATGGCGACGTTCGAGGGCACCGGCCTTGACTACCTCGTCAACACTGCGGGAGTCGCGATGTTCGACCGCGACGGCTCGGTACTCGACATCGAGGAATCAGTCTGGGACGTGACGTTGGGAGTCAACCTGCATGGCCTGCGCCGCCTCACCGCCGCGGCCGTGCCGTACCTCCGCAGGGGCAATGGCAAGAGCATCGTCAACGTGGCGAGCATTGCAGGCATACGTGGGATGGATTCCCCGCTGGATGCGTACCAGGTCAGCAAAGCGGCTGTCGTGTCGTTGACCCGGACACTGGCGCTGCAGCTGGGGGTAGACGGAATCCGTTGCAATACAGTGTGTCCCGGGGCCATCTTGACGCCGATGATCGCACCGCTGTACGCCGGGGATCCGGACCGCCGCGCCAACATGGAACGGCGAACCCCGCTGGGTCGGCTTGGCCTGCCCGAAGACATCGCACACGCAATCAGGTTCCTGATGTCCGACGAAGCCTCGTTCATCACCGCCACCGATCTCATCGTGGATGGCGGCTGGACAGCGCAGATCAAGTAACGAGCGCCGCAATGCGGACGGTACTCATTGACATCCGGTTAATTGGTTTAAATATTCAACCTATGGTGCCTATCGGCACACAGCCGCGACCGCGGCGTCGGCAAGGAGACACCGGATGAAACCAACTGAGTTGACAACACGTGTGGCGATCATCGGGGCAGGCTTCAGCGGTATCGCGGCAGCCGTGGCGCTGCGGAACAAGGGAATCGAAGACTTCGTCATCTTCGAGAAGGCGCCCGGTATCGGTGGAACATGGTGGCACAACCGCTACCCTGGCGCCGAAGTCGACCTGGAGTCACACGTCTACTCCTTCTCATACGAGCGCCACGACTGGTCCCGCACCCACGCCGGATGGCGTGAGCTGCAGGACTACCTCAACGACGTCGCCGAAAAGTGGGATCTCCCTCGGCGGGTGCGGTTCAACGAGACGGTCCAGGACGTGAGATGGTCGGACACTCATCAGACCTATTCGGTCGCCACCACTTCCGGCGACGATCACGGCGAGTTCACCGCCGTCATCAGCGCGGTGGGATTCCTCAACGTCCCCGTCGTGCCGCCATTCGCCCGTTGCGACAACGACTATCAGGGCGCGCTGTGCCACACCTCCTCCTGGATCGACGGGTTGGACATGGCAGGCAAATCCGTCGGCATCGTCGGTACCGGCTCATCCGCAGTTCAGGTGGTCACCGAAGCGGAGAAGGTGGCTTCCGAGGTGAAGATCTTTCAGCTCGAGCCGAATTGGATCATGCCGAAGAACAGCCGCGACTTCACCACGCTGGAGCGCCGGCTCAACAGACTTCCTCCCGTCTACGCGTGGCGTCGATTCATGCTCTACCTCGATTACGACCGGCGCCAGTTTCGGTCCAGCCACGCCCGCAGCGGAGGCTGGTTCAACAAGCGTCGCCACGAGGCCGCGCAGCAGTTCCTGCGCGACGAGCTTGGTTCCCGGCCCGATCTCCTCGAGTTGGTCACGCCCGCGTTCGCGTTCGAGGGCAAGCGCACCGTGGTCAGCGACACCTACTATGCGTCGCTGCGGAGTTCGAAGGTGACGCTCGTTCCACACGGCGTCAAGGGGCTGACCCGAACGGGCGCCATCGATGCCAACGGTGATGAGCACAACCTGGACGTCATCGTGCTGGCTACCGGGTTCGACGCCGCCAACTACCTCAGCAGCTACGAGATCCACGGCCGGGGCGGAACCGAACTGCACAGCACGTGGCATGGCGAACCGGAAGCATTCCTCGGCATGATGGTGCCTGGTTTTCCCAACTTCTTCATCATGTACGGGCCCAACACCAACGCCTCGCCGCTGGTGCACTTCTATGAAGCGCAGGCGAGTTTCGCGGCCGCGTTGATTGCTCGCGCTGCCAAAACCGGTCGGCGAAGCATCGACGTGCGCCGCTCGGCCTTCGTCATCTACAACGAATGGCTCCAGGCGCAGCTCGCCAAGACGGTCTGGGCCGCGACGAACAACTACTTCCGCGCCGGGACGGGAAGGATCGTGTCGCAGTGGCCCTTCGGCGCCACCGCGTACATCCTCGCAACGAAGCTCCTGCGGCGGATCGCGGTGCGGATCTCTTGACCGGCGCCGCCACGGCCGCCAGAGCCGCCAGAGCCGCCGGCTCCGATGATCCGGAAACCCACCCGGGCATCCTCGTTGAGGGCGATGGGGTGGTCACCACCGGGCGCGGCCAGCTCGACCGTGTGTTGCCCTCGGCCTCGGCCGGCTAGACATCCCCGCTGTGGGTCAGCAGGTCGGCGAGCACCGCGGCTTCGCTGATGCCGGGGTCCTTGGTGGCAGTGAGCAGGGTCAGTGGCTGCTGGCCGGCGAGTTCCCTCAGATGCGCCAGGGCTGCTGCGGGCTCGGGATCGCGCAACTCGGCGGTGTACCTGCGGGTGAACTCGTCGAACAACTCTGGATCGTGGTGGTACCACGTGCGCAGCTCGCTCGACGGGGCGATCTGTTTGCACCAGTCGTCGAGCTGCGCCCGCGTCTTGCTCACGCCGCGCGGCCAGAGCCGGTCGACCAGCACCCGGGTGCCGTCGTCGGGCATCGGGGTGTCGTAGATGCGGCGCACCTGCACTCGCGGCCGAGCGGCCCGGGACGTCACCGGAGTCCTTCACGGGCAAGGGCTTCGAGGTCGCCTGAGGCGCAGCCGCGATACATCTCATCGACGGTAGCCCCAGGGAAGGCCCGCACACCACTTCTGCCCGCCAGCCCACCGCGTGAACGCCGCTGAACAGGGCACGTTCCGCCAAGACTGGCCGGTTGCACTGTCCGATGGCGGATCCGTGCCTTGTAACCCGGTCGCGATGATGACCCCGAACACCGTCGCGCTCTCACTCGTTCGGCTTCGGTGGCGACCGAATCGCCGTGCGCTTTGCCCTCTGATCGCATGTTCCCGATCCACGCACCCGAGCCCGCCGCGTGAACGCCGCCACCACGAGAGCCGTGGGGGTCAGCGAGTACGGCGGGCCCGACGTCCTCGAACTCGTCGAACTTCCTCGACCGAGTGCAGGACCCGGGCAGATTCACATCCCGACATAGGAGAGACATGACCGAGACATTCGACTTCGACGCGATGCACCTGACGGTGATCGGCGAGTTCCGGCCACCGGAGGCAAGGCCGGCGGCGCGTTCGAGGGTAAACCACTGGTCCTCGTCCACCACATCGGCGTGAAGTCTGGGATCGAGCACATCTCACCCCTGGTTCCCCTGTTGGACGGCGACCGGATCTTCGCCTTCGCCAGCAAGGGCGGCTCGGACGAGAATCCGCACTGGTATGGCAATCTGGTGGCGCACCCGGAGGTCACCGTCGAACTGGGCACCGAGACGTTTCCCCCCACCGCGAAGGTGTTGACGGGGGCCGAACACGATGCGATCTACGCGAAGCAGGTTGCCGTCGAACCTCAGTTCGGCGAGTACCAACGCAAGACGACGCGGATGATTCCGGTCGTCGAGTTGGTCAGGTCTGGCGGTTCAACCTCCGCGGGCGAATGAAAGCTGCGTAGGGGTCGGGTGATTCGCCCTCAAGACGCCGCACTGGAAGCCGCGCCGCGGTGGTGACGCCATTCGGCGATCGCGATCACCGCGGCAAGCGGAAGCACGCACAGCAGTGGTGTCGTGATGGGCGCGATCGTCAGCACCAGACCGCCGCAGGCCGCACCACACACCGCGGCGATCAGCGCTGCGAGACCAGGGGCGTCACTCCGTAGCGCGGGCACCCGTGCGCGAGCAGCGATCAGGCCGGTCAGGGTCCCCGTGAGGTACGTGGTCGCCAGCGTGACGCCGAGCCCGCGCATCGCGGCGCCCTGCAAGCCCATGCTCGCCGCTGCGGCAGCGAGCAGTCCCAGTTGAAGCCCACCGGCGGGCGCCGCCTGCGACAGGACCCACCCGATGGCCAGTGCGCCCTGCACGACGATCTGCACGCTCAGGGTTACGGTCACCGAACGCGGCCACGCGGGGTCCTCGGGTTCACGAGCGCCGGTGATGCGAGTGCCCACGGCGACCGCAATCACGTAACTTACGACGGCCACCACGGTATGGACGATGGTGGCGCCGTCGGCACGCGCCAGTCCCAGGCCCATCAGGGCGAGGTTTCCGGTCATCACACTCGCGAAGACCCCGCCGAGATGCGTGAGTGCGACGACGTCCAGGGTGCCCGCACCGAACGTCAGCAGAGCCGCCACGACGACGGGCCAGCGTTGACTGTCGTGCTGCGGATCCACGGGCTGACCTGACGTCATGTGCCGGATCATCTCAGGGCATCACCGGCCTCGTGGGGCAGTCGCGCTGATCATGGCCGCTCCGGGCCGTGGGTGCACCCTCTGTGGGTGGACGTGCCGACGGCACGGACATGGACGTGGCCATCCGTTCGCCGGGATGCCCATCCCTGATCGCCCGAGCGGTCTAGGCGATGCCGAAGTCCTTGATCTTGCGGTAGATCGTGGCGCGGGACATACCGAGAGCCTCTGCGGCGTCGGCCTTGCTGCCGTCGTTCTCCGACAGGCTCCGGACGATGGCGTCGCGTTCCATTGCTTCGAGGCGGGTGAGCTTGCGCCGGGTGATCGAACGGCATTCGGCGGGAAGCTTGTCGATGCCGATGGTGCCCGACCGCTGCCGGGTGACGGTCTCGGCCAGCACACTGCGCAGCTGCGCGACGTTGCCGGGCCACGGCAACTTGCTCAGCTGCCGCATCGCCTCGCCGTCCATCCGGATCTCGCCGCGCGTCAACTCCCCGAGCAGCATCGGCACCAGTTCTTCGAGGTCCTCGATCCGGTGGCGCAACGCGGGCACCGTCACGGTGTGGGTGAAGAACGGCAAAACGAGCATGTCCACCAGCGGTGAGTTTCGCTCGGTGCTCGTCGTCGCAGCGATCCAGCCGCGGCCCGCGCGCGTCTGCATGACGGCCGCCAGCGGCTCGAGCACGTCGTCGGCGAGTGCGTCGACGTTGGCGACGATCACGGCGAAATCGTCGTAGTCGGTCTCTGCGTCGAATTCCATCACGAAACGCTCTGCGGTTTCGAATGATTCGGCGCGGAGAATGCGAATGGTGCGCTCAGGGCTGACGAACTGCGCAACCGATTGGCCAAGACGTGTTCGTCCCGAACCGCGTTCGCCCTCGATCACCACCCATTCGCGGTCCCGGTAGCAGCGTTCGACCTGCTGGCAGCTTCGCCGAAATGAGCTGCTCCGACCGGCCAATCGCGGGATCGGCTGGCCTCCGCGTACCGGAGTGCTCTCGGTGACGTGCAGCGACACGTGCAACACGACGCTGTCACTGCGAACGCGAACCGCGATGCGTTCGGCCGTCGACATCTTCACCGACGCACCGCTGGGCAAGGTGGCGACCGCCGTCGTCGCGAACGACGAGCGCGCCATCTCTGCGGCGTGGTCCAGCAGGGCGGTCTGATCGGCGGCGTTCAGCGCCTGCCGGAGGTAGGGATTCATCAGAACCACGTCGCCGCCGATCGCCAGCACTCCCGCGGGGTAGCGGCGGCTCTGCTTGAGGTAGGCGTCGAGCAACGCGGTCTCGGTCTCGTTGTTCATCGCGCGGATGCGATCCTCGATCTGGCTGCCTGCGCTCTTGGCGAGAACGAAGAGCAGCGGATCCGCCTGCTTCGCCCAACAAGTCAAGTCGATGACGCCGAGAATCCGCCGGGTGACGGGCTCGCGGATGGGCGAACCCGCACACGCGAGCCGGCCCAGTGTGCCGACGTAGTGCTCACTGCCCTGGATGAACGCCGGCTTGCCGGTCTCCAGGGTGGTGCCGATGCCGTTCGTACCCGCGAACTCCTCCGCATAGCTGTAACCCCTGGCAAGGCGGACGTCGTCGAGCATCTGCTCGATCTTGGAATCCGCCGCGATCCGGTCGCAGCACCAAGCCGTCGGCAGAGGTGAGGACCACGCTCACGGCGTGCGCCGACAGATCCTCTGCGATCCGGCGGAGCACCGGCGCGGCCGCATGGGTGAGGGGGGTGTCGGTATCGGGGTCACGCAGGTAGGGCAACTCGACGCGGTCGGGATGCACCTGCAGGTCGCGCGAGCGGCGCCACGAATTGAGCACACCGGGTGCCACGGCATCGGCACTCAGCGCGCCTGCGGCGAGAAACTGCTCTCTCGCGCGCCTGGTACCGACAGCTGTGTCGGCTTCTTTGACCATGGTGGCTGTACCTCGGTCCTGAAGGGCTGCAACCGGCAGCTTAGGCACGCCCGCAGATTGCCGCGTCTCAATTTGAGAATCGCGCTCAACTCCGATGGCCGCGACTCGATGAATCCGACTCCAGTGTGACGTTCGTCTCAGACTGAGACGCGTGTGGGCCATGCCACACGGTTACATCGGTGACGCATCGTCCCCCAAGCCCGGCGGATGACTGGTCCATCTATTCAGGAGGCTCATGTTGAGCAGACAAAGCCTGACCAAGGCACACGCGAAGATCAGCGAACTGACCTGGGAGCCGACGTTCGCCACCCCGGCCACCCGGTTCGGCACCGACTACACGTTCGAGAAGGCGCCGAAGAAGGATCCGCTGAAGCAGATCATGCGGTCCTACTTCCCGATGGAGGAAGAGAAGGACAACCGCGTCTACGGCGCCATGGACGGCGCCATCCGCGGCAACATGTTCCGCCAGGTCCAGCAGCGCTGGCTGGAGTGGCAGAAGCTCTTCCTCTCGATCATCCCGTTCCCCGAGATCTCGGCGGCCAGGGCGATGCCGATGGCCATCGACGCCGTGCCGAACCCGGAGATCCACAACGGGCTCGCGGTGCAGATGATCGACGAGGTACGGCACTCGACGATCCAGATGAACCTCAAGAAGCTGTACATGAACAACTACATCGATCCCGCCGGCTTCGACATGACCGAGAAGGCGTTCGCGAACAACTACGCGGGCACCATCGGCCGACAGTTCGGCGAGGGGTTCATCACCGGCGACGCCATCACCGCCGCGAACATCTACCTGACCGTGGTCGCCGAAACCGCCTTCACCAACACGCTTTTCGTGGCGATGCCCGATGAGGCGGCGGCCAACGGCGACTACCTGCTGCCGACGGTATTCCACTCGGTCCAGTCCGACGAGTCGCGGCACATCTCCAACGGCTACTCCATCCTGCTGATGGCACTGGCCGACGAGCGCAACCGGCCGCTGCTGGAGCGCGACCTGCGGTACGCGTGGTGGAACAACCACTGCGTGGTCGACGCGGCGATCGGCACGTTCATCGAGTACGGCACCAAGGACCGTCGCAAGGACCGCGAGAGCTACGCCGAGATGTGGCGGCGGTGGATCTACGACGACTACTACCGCAGTTACCTTCTGCCGCTGGAGAAGTACGGCCTGACGATTCCGCACGACCTGGTCGAGGAGGCGTGGAAGCGGATCACCGAAAAGGGCTACGTCCACGAGGTGGCGCGGTTCTTCGCCACCGGCTGGCCGGTCAACTACTGGCGGATCGACACCATGACCGACACCGACTTCGAGTGGTTCGAGGACAAGTACCCGGGTTGGTACTCCAAGTTCGGCAAGTGGTGGGAGGACTACAACCGGCTGGCCTACCCGGGCCGCAACAAGCCGATCGCCTTCGAGGAGGTCGGCTACCAGTACCCGCACCGCTGCTGGACGTGCATGGTGCCCGCGCTCATCCGCGAGGACATGGTCGTCGAGAAGGTCGACGGCCAGTGGCGGACCTACTGCTCGGAAACCTGCCACTGGACCGACGCCGTCGCGTTCCGCGACGAGTACGAGGGCAGGGCGACCCCGAACATGGGTCGGCTCACCGGATTCCGTGAGTGGGAGACACTGCACCACGGCAAGGACCTCGCCGACATCGTCGGCGATCTCGGTTACGTCCGCGACGACGGCAAGACGCTGGTCGGCCAGCCGCACCTGGACCTGCGATCCGAAGAAGATGTGGACCCTCGACGACGTCCGTGGCAACACCTTCAACAGCCCGAACGTGCTGCTGAACCAGATGTCGGACGACGAGCGGGAAGCCCACGTCGCGGCCTACCGCGCGGGTGCGACGCCGCTCTGACCAGATCTCGGTGGGTGGCACCAGCGGTAACGCGGTGCCACCCGCCGTCACCACTCACATCAGCTCGCAGCCAGGAGGACCGCCGTGGCGGATTCGCACCAGATCAACTTCGAACCCGTCGACATCGAGATGGAGGTCGGCGAGGACGAGAACATCCTCGACGCCGCCTTCCGGCAAGGGATCCACCTGATGCACGGCTGCCGCGAGGGCCGCTGCTCGGCCTGCAAGTCCTACGTGCTCGACGGCGACATCCAGATGGAGAGCTACTCGACGTTCGCGTGCAACGACTCCGAGGTCGACGAGGGCTACGTGCTGCTGTGCCGGTCACATGCGTTCAGCGACTGCACCATCGAACTGCTCAACTTCGACGAGGACGAACTGCTCGGCGGCATCCCGATCCAGGACGTCCGCACCAGGGTGGCGGCGGTCGAGCCCATGACCCGTGACATCGTGTCGCTGCGGCTGACGCCCATCGAGCCGGCGAAAGTTCGACTTCAAGCCCGGCCAGTACGCCGACCTGCACATCCCGGGCACCGACGAGCACCGGTCCTTCTCGATGGCGACCACCCAGTCGACGCACCGACGAGGTCGAGTTCCTGATCAAGAAGTATCCCGGCGGCAAGTTCTCCGCACTGCTGGACGGCGCGATCAGCGCCGGCGACGAGCTGTCGCTGACCGGACCCTACGGATCGTTCACCCTGAAGGAAGGGCACGTCCTGCCCGTCGTGTGCATCGGCGGCGGAGCGGGGATGGCGCCCATCCTGTCGCTGCTGCGGCACATGAACGAGACCGAGAACACCCGGCCGGTGCGGTTCTACTACGGGGCGCGCACCGCGGCGGACCTGTTCTATCTCGACGAAATCCTGCAGCTGGGAGAGGGTTTGACCGACTTCGAGTTCGTGGCCTGCCTGTCTGAGTCGGCCGACGGTTCGGTGCCCGACACGGTCACCGTCGAGGAAGGCATGGTCACCGACGTGGTGGCCCGCCATGAAGACAGCATCGGCAAGACCGAGGTGTACCTGTGCGGGCCGCCGCCGATGGTCGACGCCGCGCTGGTCTTCCTCGACAGCAGTTCGGTACCCAAGGACCAGATCTTCTACGACAGCTTCACCAGCCCCGCACTGTTCGACTCCGAAAGGACAACTCTGCATGACCACCAGCTGAGAAGCCCAAGGAACGCAGTTTCCCGAAGATCGAGTTCACCGACTCCGAAGCCGGTGCACTCGACTTCCCGAGCTCGAAGAGCCGCAGCTACTCCTACTTCAAGCCGGCCAAGCTGCGCGCCACGATGTACGAGGACGTCACGGTCGACGTGCAGCCCGACCCGGACCGGCATCTGAGCCAGGGCTGGATCTACGGCTTCGGCGACGGGCCCGGCGGATATCCGCAGGAGTGGACGGCGGCGAAGTCCTCCAACTGGCACGCCTTCCTCGACCCCAACGAGGAGTGGAACCAGACCATCTTCCGCAACAACGCGGCGGTCGTGCGGCAGGTCGAACTGTGTCTGAAGAACGCCAAACGCGCGCGGGTCTACGACGGCTGGAACTCGGCATGGCTGACCTTCGTCGAACGCAACGTCGGGGCCTGGATGCACGCCGAGAACGGCCTGGCGCTGCACGTCTTCACGTCCATCCAACGGTCCGGCCCGACCAACATGATCAACACCGCGGTGGCGGTCAACGCCGCGCACAAGATGCGCTTCGCGCAGGATCTCGCGCTGTTCAACCTCGACCTGGCGGAGGCCTCGGAAGCCTTCGACGGCAGCGCACACCGCGCGGTGTGGCAGGAGGCCCCGGAGTGGCAGCCCGTGCGCGAAGTCGTCGAACAACTGACGGCCGTCGGGGACTGGTGCCAACTGCTGTTCGCGACCAACATCGTCTTCGAGCAACTCGTCGGCTCACTGTTCCGCAGTGAACTCGTCATGCAGATCGCGGCCCGCAACGGCGACTACATCACCCCGACCATCGTGGGCACCGGCGAGCACGACTACGACCGCGACCTGAACTACACGCGGAACCTGTTCCGGTTGCTGACCCGCGACCCCGAACACGGCGCCGAGAACAAGGCGCTGTTCGGGGAGTGGCTTCGAATCTGGGTGCCGCGCTGCCTGAGCGCTGCGCGCGCGCTGCAGCCGATCTGGTCGACGCCGTCCGACAAGGCAGTCACGTTCGCGTCCAGTCTCGACGCGGCCGTCGCAAAGTTCCGTTCCGTGCTCGAAGACATCGAGCTCGACATCCCCGAGGAGTTGGACAAGTGAGCATGCAATTCGGATCAGCCACCGAGTTCTCCAACATGTGCGGCGTCACCTTGATGAACACTCCCACCGGGCGCGTCGTCGCGAACGTCATGGGCGCGAAGGAGGGCGTGGAACTCACCGAGTACCCGTCGATGATCCGGGTCGACGGCGTTCGACTGCTCGACTTCGACTACGACGAGATCTCCGAAGCGCTCGGCCAGGACTTCGACGGTTCGGTCTTCGAGGAGATCAGCTCGACGCATTACGGGCGCATGGTCCACCTCGACGACAAGACGATCCTGTTCGCCAGCCCGGAGGACGCCGCCGAGTACATCGGCTTCGACCTCACCGTGCGGCCGTAGGGGAGGGCGAAGTGAAAGCCCTTGTCTTCCAGGGCCGCGGCTCGATGTCGTGGACCGACGTACCCGAGCCACAGTTGATGGATCCGACTGACGTGCTGGTCCAGGTAGACACGACGACCATCTGCGGTACGGATCTGCACATCCTGCGGGGCGACGTTCCAGCGGTCACGCCGGGACGAGTGCTCGGTCACGAGGCGGTGGGCACGATCACCGAAATCGGCGCGGCGGTAACGTCGCTCGCCGTCGGTGATCGAGTGCTGGTGCCTGCGATCACGTCGTGCGGAAAATGCGGGCCGTGCAAGATTGCGATGCCCTCGCACTGCGCGTCCGTCGGTGGGGTGGGTTGGATCTTCGGCCACCTCATCGACGGCACCCAGGCCGAGTATGTGCGGGTGCCATACGCGGAGACCAGCGTTCACGTTCTGCCAGAATCGGTGTCCGAACGAACAGGCCATCTTCCTCGCCGACATCCTGCCAACGGGGTTCGAGATCGGCGTGCAGAACGGACAGGTCAAACCTGGCGACACGGTGGTGGTGGTCGGTGCAGGGCCCGTTGGGCTGTCTGCCATTCGTACCGCCGGGCTGTACGGTGCGGCCACGGTGATCGCCGTCGACCTGTCCGAGACCAGGCTGAAACGATCGACCGGTTTCGGTGCGGACGAGACCATCGACAGTGGCCGTCAGGACGTCCGCGAACGCGTCATGGAACTCACGAACGGACTGGGGGCCAACGTCGCCATCGAGGCGGTCGGGATCCCGGCGACCTTCGAACTGTGCACCCAACTGGTGCGGCCCGGCGGGCACATTGCCAACGTCGGTGTTCATGGCGAGCCCGTCACCTTGCACCTGGAAGATCTCTGGATCTCCAACGTCACGATGACGACCGGGCTGGTCAACGGCACCACCATCGCCATGCTCATCGATCTGGTGGCGAGTGGGAAGATCGACGTAAGGCCCTTCGGCACGCACACATTCGGTCTCGACCAGATGGTCGACGCATACGACGTATTCGCACATGCCGACACCTACGACGCTCTGAAGGTCGTCATCTCTCGATGACGCCCTCGATCCTCGCGCCCTGACCCGCGCTCACCAAAACTGCTTCAACGAAAGGACATACGGACATGGCCAAGGAATTGCGGTTCGGCTCGGAGGCGCGGCTGCGCCTCGAACACGGCGTCAATGCGCTGGCCGATGCGGTCAAGGTGACGCTCGGCCCGAAGGGACGCAACGCCATCCTGGAGAAGTTGACCGGCCCCCCGACGATCACCAACGACGGTGTGACGATCGCCAGGGAGATTCAGCTCCGCGACCCCTTCGCCAACATGGGCGCCCAGCTGGTCAAGGAAGTCGCGATGAAGACCAACGGCGTGGTCGGTGACGGCACCACCACGGCCACCGTCCTGGCCCAGGCGATGGTGCGGGAAGGGCTGCGGGCCGTCGACGCCGGCGCCAACCCGATGCGGGTGAGGCGTGGTATCGAACGCGCCGTTCCCATCGTCGTCGAGGCGCTGCGCGAACACAGCGTGCAGGTCGGCGGGAGCAAGGACCTGCACCGCATCGCCTCGCTCGCCGCCAGCGACGACGAGGCGATCGGCGACGTCATTGCCCGCGCCGTCGATCACGTCGGTGTCTCCGGTGTGGTGACGACGGAGGAGAGCGACGCGCCGGGGTTGTCCCTTGCCATCGTCGACGGCATCGAGTTCGGCCACGGCTACACGTCCGGCTACATGATCACCGACCACGACCGTTCGGAGGCGGTGCTGGAGAATCCGCTGATCCTGTTGACCAACAAGAAGATCAGCCAGGTGCAGGAGATCATGCCGACCCTGGAGGTCGCCAAGCGCGCAGACCGTCCGTTGGTCGTCATCGCCGAGGACGTCGACGGCGCCGCCCTGCAACTGCTCGTCGGTGGAAACATGCACAAGACCATGCAGTCGGTGGTGGTGCGCGCCCCCGGCTTCGGGCACCGACGGGTCGCCGAACTCGAGGACCTGGCAGTGGCGCTCGGCGGACACGTCGTCGCCAAGGACACCGGCATCGAACTCGGCGAGATCACCCGGGAACACCTCGGCTCGTGTGACCGGCTGACCGCCACGGAGAACGACACCACCATCGTCGGCCCGCACGGGCAGCAGAGGCTCGTCGACGCCCGGGTGGGCCAGCTCGAAGCCCAGCGCGAACGGGCCAAGCTGGACGCGGACCAGGACAGCCTGGACATCAGAATCGCCCGATTGACGGGGCGGGTCGCCGTCATCCGCGTAGGCGGAGCCACCAGTGTCGAGCTCAAGGAGCGCATGCTTCGGGTCGAGGATGCGCTCGCGGCGACGCGCGCCGCCCTCGAGGCCGGCATCGTCTCCGGCGGCGGCACCGCGCTGGCCCAGACGCACCGCGCACTCAGCATCCTCGAGCTCGTCGGTGACGAGGCGATCGGTCGCGATGTGGTGCGCCGCGCCTTGGCGGAGCCACTTCGGTGGATCGCGATCAACGCCGGATTCGAGGGCGACGACGTGGTGGACGTCGTCGTCGATCTGCCTCTCGGGCACGGATTCAATGCCCTCACGGGCGAATACGGCGACATGTTCGACGAAGGCATCATCGATCCGTTCAAGGTGACCCGCGCCGCGCTGGAAAGCGCCGCGTCGATCGCCGCCCTGCTCATCACGACCGAAACCGCTGTGGTGGAGGAGGTCTTCGGTAATCCGGGAGCCATCATGGCACCGGGGTTCGGCGATCTCGCCGAGGGCATGATCCGCCCCTCGAACATCTACTGATCGCCCACTGCGGCAATCAGATTGGTGTAGGGCGCCGGACGTCCGGGTGATGAGCGGTTCTTCGACTCAGCTTCTTCACAGGTTGGCATCGAGTTTCAGTGGGTACATCGCAACGCAGGAATCGTTGCGAAGCAACCCAACACACAGAAACCGAGACGACATGACCAACAACCGGACTCTCCGTCACTTCCCTGTCGCCGCAGGGATTGCCGCCGCGATTGCCTTGAGCGCACTGACCGCGGCATGCGGCGGGAGCGGCAACGGTGACGATCCCACGACGACGAGCGACACCAGTGCGACCACCACGGCGACCACCACCAGTGCTGCCACGACTTCGCCTGCGTCACCCTCCGCCGGGACGAGTGTGCCGGGTGTGGGTGCCGGACCGGGCGGTGCCACCGCGGGTGTGCCGGGTGCCAGCGCTGGTGCTGGACCCGGTGGTGCGGGTGCGAACGTGCCCGGCGCGGGCGCCAACGCCGGACCCGGTGGTGTTGGTGCGAACGTGCCGGGCGCGGGCGCTGGTGCCGGACCCGGTGGTGCGGGTGCGAACGTGCCTGGCGCGGGCGCGACTGCCGGACCCGGCGGTGCAAGTGCCTGCGCTGGTGGCGTGTGCGTTGGGACCGGCGGGTAGCCGCATGGCCTTTGCCCGCCCAATGCGTCGCCCTCCGGCGGCGACGGCGTCGTAGCCGCTACACCACCGAAGCCGCCGGAGGCACGTCGCTAGTCCGGGATGTAGTCGAACTGGTCGGGATTGGGCCCGGTCCGCCCGGATTCGCCGCGGTCGAGGTCCGCCATCGCGGTGATGTCGGCATCGTCGAGTTCGAAGTCGAACAGTTCGAAGTTCTCCTTCATCCTCTTCGGCGTCGCCGACTTGGGGAACACGATGTCGCCGCGCTGAATGTGCCAGCGCAACACGACCTGTGCCGGCGTCTTGCCGACGCTCTCGGCGATTCGGGTTATGACCGGGTCGTCGAGCACCTTGCCCTGCGCGATGGGAGACCACGCCTCGGTGGCGATGCCGTGCTCTTCGTCGTAGGCGCGCACGTCTTCGTTGGTGAAGTAGGGGTGGATCTCGACCTGGTTGACGGCGGGCACGGTGCTCGATTCCTTGGCCAGCCGGTCCAGATGTGCCGGCTGGAAGTTGGAAACGCCGATGCTGCGGGCGCGCCCGTCCGCGGCGAACTCTTCGAGCACCCGCCAGGTGGAGACGAAGTCACCGTCGTAGAGCGTCGGTAGAGGCCAATGGATGAGGAAGAGGTCGACGTAATCTGATTCGAGCGCGCTCAGAGTGCCGTCGAACGCGCGTCGCGCGGCATCGGGCTCGTGGAAGCCGTTGTTGAGCTTGCTAGTGACGAACACGTCGGCGCGGTCCAATCCTGCCTGGCGGATGCCCTCGCCGACTTCCTTCTCGTTGCCGTACATCTGTGCGGTGTCGATGTGGCGGTAGCCGAGTTCGAGGGCAGTGCGCACCGCCGAGGCGGTCTCCTTCGCCTCGATCTGGAATACGCCGAATCCCAACTGCGGGATGCGCGTGCCGTCGTTCAGTTCGATTGCGGGAATCTTCATGTCTCTCCTGATTCGGTTATGCGTCTTCCACCATGACAAATCACCAATTGCGCCCGTGTGCCGCAGCCGCCTCTACCCAGACGGCGGCGCTGCCCGATTTCGTGCTGTGCATGACTACCCGTACCGAGGAAGCCCACACGTGCCGTGGTGGCCATTCTCCGCCGTCACGTGCAGAGCGCGAAATCGGGTGGAACGACGGTCAGGCGGTGACTGATCCAGCGTGGTCGCGGCCTTCCAGGGCGCTGATCGCGGCGGCGGTGAGGCTGTTCTGGATGTGGCGGCGGGTCAGTGCGCCGCGCCTGCGGCGTCGCTGGGCGACGACGAGTTCGAGGATCTCGTGGTGCTCGTTGAGGTCGATGGTGCGGGGTTCTTCGCCTGCGGGCAGTTCCAAGCCGAGGCGGCGGTAGCGGTCGGATTTGGCCCACAGGTCGTCGAGCATCTTGATCATCACGTCGTTGTGCGAGGCGACGTAGAGGGCGCGATGGAAGTCGCTGTGCGCGCACCAGCGCGTCTTCGCCCCATTCCCGGGTGACCGGGTAGCAGTCGGGCGACGGTGGTGCGCATCAGGGCGATGTCGTCGTCGGTGCGGCGCTCGGCGGCCAGCTCCACGGCGGCGGGATCCAGGGCCAGCCGAACCTCGAAGAGTTGGCGTGCCTCGGCGGCCGCTGATCGTGGAGACGCGGGCGTCCTTGTGGTTGTCGAGTTCGATGAGACCTTCGCTGCTGAGCCGGCGGATGGCCTCCCGCAGCGGGGTGATGCTCATCCGCATCTGCTCGGCGAGCTCGTACTGCGCGAGCCGTGAGCCCGCAGGCAGGTCGCCGCTGAGGATCAGTCGCCGCAGCTCGGAGTAGGCGACGTCGCTCTTGCTGGAGAAGACGTTCGTGACCTGCGGTGTCGTCATGTGCGCCCCATCTCATCGATCGATGCTGTGTGGCCAGTCGCCACACATGGCCGCTTGTGCTGACGGTCACAGCGAGCCTAACATCCACGTCATCAGTTACATCTCACAACTTATAAGATTACGAGAAGGTAGAGGCATGAAGATTCTCGTCCGTCCACGAAGGCGTCGTCCCGATCAGTTCGTCGATCCGCAACGCCTGGATCGACTTCAGTTCGATGGACTGCTCGATCGTCGCGATCGTCAGCGACGTCGTCGTCGACGGCGAGCCGGTCATCGGGTACGGCTTCAACTCCAACGGCCGCTACAGCGCCGGGGAGATCCTGCGCCGCCGCGCGATTCCGCGCCTGCTCGACGCCGCCCCGGAGAGCCTGCTCGACGAGGCCGGCGACCTGGACCCGACCCTCGCGTGGCCGATCATGATGAACAACGAGAAGCCCGGCGGCCACGGCGAACGCTCCGTCGCGATCGGCGTGCTGGACATGGCGCTGTTCGACCTGGCCGCCAAGATCGCCGGCCAGCCGCTCTACCGCTACCTCTCCGACCGCTACGGCGACGGCCAGCCCGATGACTCGGTGTTCGTCTACGCCGCCGGCGGCTACTACGCGCCGGGCAAGACGCCTGTCGGACCTGCAGGACGAGATGCGCCGGTTCCTCGACATGGGCTACTCCGTGGTGAAGATGAAGATCGGCGGCACCGACCTCGCCGACGACCTCAAGCGCATCGAGGCCGTCCTCGAGGTCCTCGACGGCGACGGCTCCCGACTGGCGGTCGACGTCAACGGCCGCTTCGACCTGCAGACCGCGCTGGACTACGGCCGGGCCATCGAGCCCTACGGCCTGTTCTGGTACGAGGAGGTCGGCGACCCGCTCGACTACCGGCTCAACGCGATCCTCGCGGAGAACTACCGCGGCCCGATCGCGACCGGGGAGAACCTGTTCTCCGTCCAGGACGCTCGCAACCTGATCCGCTACGGCGGCATGCGCCCGGACCGCGACTACATCCAGGTCGACCCTGCCCTGAGCTACGGGCTGACCGAATACCTGCGGGTGCAGCAGATGCTGCGGGAACACGGCTGGTCCTCGCGCCGCTGCATTCCCCATGGCGGACACCAGTTCTCGCTGCACATCGCCGCGGCCCTCAAGCTCGGCGGCAACGAGTCCTACCCCGGCGAGTTCCAGCCCACCGGCGGCTTCGCCGACGACGCCGTCGTCTCCGACAGCCAGGTCGGACTCACCGAGATCCCCGGCATCGGATTCGAGGCCAAGAGCGCGTTCTACAGGTGTTGCGCGAACTGCACCGCTGACCGACTGCGTGCCCCTGGTTAGCCGGCCGGGCGTCGCATCACACTGCCCGCACCGGCCGTCGCAAGGAGCACCAGCGCCATGCCCACCAGCTCAGACCCCATCACACCACCGACAACGCCCGCCACGGCGATCCCGATTCGGCTCCCTGATCCGCCAGCTGTGGTTCCAGGTCGTCGTCGGCGCCGTCCTCGGCATCGCCGTCGGCATCCTGCTCCCGACGTCGGGAAGGCGCTGAGCCCGCTCAACGACTGGTTCATCGGACTGGTCAAGATGATCGTCGTCCCGGTGGTCTTCTGCGTCGTCACCCTCGGCATCGCCACCATGGACAGCCTGCGCAAGGCCGGCCGGATCGGCGTCAAGGCACTGGGCTACTTCCTCGTCCTCTCGCTGGTGTCGATGGTGATCGGCCTCGTCGTCGCCAACGTCTTCAAACCCGGCGCCGGAATGAACATCGACGTCTCGACCCTGGACGCCAGCAAGATCCCCGGCGTCGACTCGGGCGAGAAGATCGGGTTCGTCGAGTTCGTGACCAACGTGATCCCCGACTCGCTGTTCGGCGCGATCACCGGGCACGCGATCCTCTCGGCGCTGGTGGTGTCGCTGCTGGTCGGGTGCGCCCTCAACGTCACGGCCGCGACCAGTGCTCCGATCACCAACCTGATCCAGTCGCTGTCGATCGTCGTGTTCAAGATCGTCGGCTGGGTCATGCGCCTGGCCCCGATCGGCACCTTCGGCGCCCTGGCCTCGGTGGTCGCCAAGTACGGCGCCTCGAGCCTGCAGCAACTCGGCTACCTGATCCTTCTGTTCACCGGCACCTGCATCATCTACGTCGTCGTCGTGCTCGGACTGATGTCGCGCGCCTGCGGACTCAACGTGTTCACGCTCATGCGCTACTTCAAGACCGAACTGCTCATCGCGCTGAGCACCTGCTCGAGCGAAGCGGTACTGCCCCAGTTGGTGCGCAAGCTCGAACACCTCGGCGTCGGCCGCTCGGTGGTCGGCCTGGTCATCCCGGCCGGGTTCTCCTTCAACCTGGACGGCTCCGCCATCTACCTGACCATGGCCTCGCTGTTCCTGGCGCAAGCGGTCGGGATCGACCTGTCCTGGGAGCAACAGCTCATCATGGTCGGCGTGATGATGCTGACCAGCAAGGGCACCGCCGGGATCGCCGGCGGCGCGTTCATCGTGCTGGCATCGACCATCACCGCCGTCGGTCACGTCCCGCTGGCCGCGCTGGCGCTGATCGTCGGCATCGACCGCATCCTCAACGAGGGCCGCGTGTTCATCAACGTCCTGGGCAATGCGATCGGCAGCCATCATGATCGGCAAGTGGGAGAACGACTTCGACGCAGATCAGGCCCGCGAGGTGCTCGCCGGAAATCGGGAGTTCGACGAGGTTCCGATCATCGAGGGACGTCGCGGCGCCGAGGACGACGAGCCTGCAGCGGACGAGCACGGGTCCGGACCAACCGTGCCCGACCGCAGTGCCGTGACGGCGTCCTCGTAGCCGGCCCCGCGACCGACCAAGGAGTCCGGATGTCCCGCGTCCTGGTAACCACCGACTACCTGCACCCAGGCGATGAGGTGGACGCGCTGCTGCGCACGCACGGCCACCAGGTCTCCTACCGCCCGGCGGCCGGCGTGCGGGACGCCGAGGAAGCGCTGACGCTGTTCGACGGCATCGCCGGCGCCGTCGTGGCCAGCGAACCCATCACCGCCGAGATGCTCGCTCGCGCAACCGATCTACGGGTCATCGCGCGCAGCGGAGTCGGCTACGACTCGATCGACGTGGCCGCCGCCGCTGCCCGCGGAATCCGGGTCTGCAACACCCCCGGCGTCAACCACGATGCGGTGGCCGAGCTGACCATCGCCTTGATGCTGATGGCCGCGCGGCGGCTCACCTCCGTGATCGACGGAGTCCGGAAGGGCCGGTGGCCGCGCGAAGCCGGCCACGAATTGCGCGGTGCCACCCTCGGCGTCCTGGGGTACGGGCCAAGCGGCCGCGCAGTGGCCCGGCTGGGGGTCGCGTTCGGGATGACCGTCCTGGTCGACACCGCCCACCCCGACCACGAGCGCTGCCGGTGTCCAGTTCGTCGACCGAGACACCGTGATCGCTGCCGCGGACTACCTCAGCCTGCACAGCCGCGCCAGCGCCGCCACCGGCCGGATGATCGATCGCGATGTCCTGAGCGCGATGAAAGACACTGCGGTTCTGATCAATACCGCCCGCGGTGCCCTCGTCGACGAGGACGCGCTGGCCGCTGCCCTCGAGGCGGGTCAGATCGCAGGCGCCGCACTCGACGTCGTCGACGTCGAACCGCTGCCGGCCGACAGCAGGTTGCGCGGCCTCGACAACGTCATCATCACCTCGCACCTGGCCGGCCAGACCGTCGAGGCCCGCGCCCGCGCAGGCCTGGCCGCCGCGCACGCCGTCATCGACGTCCTCGACGGCCGCGAACCCGACCACCCCGTCGACCACGCTGAGTAGCGTCGACTCCGACCGGAAAGGAACACTGTCATGACCGAAACCCACCGCATCGCCGTCATCCCAGGCGACGGCATCGGCACCGAGGTCGTCCCCGAAGGCCTGCGCGTGCTCAACGCGGTGGCCGCCGCGTTCGACGTGAAGTTCGACTTCGAGCACTTCGACCACTCCAGCGCCGCCTATTACGTCAAGCACGGGAAGATGCTGCCCGACAACTGGTTCGACGAGCTCCGCGGGTTCGACGCGATCTACTTCGGGGCCGTCGGCTGGCCCGAGGTGGTGCCCGACCACGTCTCACTGTGGGGCAGCCTGCTGCAGTTCCGCCGCGCCTTCGACCAGTACGTGAACCTGCGGCCGGTCCGGTTGATGCCCGGCGTGCCCAGCCCGCTGGTCGGACGCAAGCCCGGCGACGTCGATTTCTACGTCGTGCGGGAGAACACCGAAGGCGAATACTCCAGCGTCGGCGGGAAGATCTTCGAGGGCACCGACCGCGAAACCGTGCTCCAGGAAACCATCATGACCCGCGTGGGAGTGGACCGGATCCTCAAGTTCGCCTTCGACCTCGCGCAGACCCGCCCCAAGAAACACCTCACCTCGGCCACCAAGAGCAACGGCATCTCCATCTCGATGCCCTACTGGGACGAGCGGGTGCAGGCAATGGCCACCAACTACCCCGACATCGCCGTGGACAAGTACCACATCGACATCCTGACCGCGAACTTCGTCATGCACCCCGATCGGTTCGACGTCGTCGTCGCCTCGAATCTCTTCGGCGACATCCTCTCCGACCTCGGCCCGGCCTGCACCGGCACCATCGGCATCGCACCCAGCGCGAACATCAACCCCGAACGCACCTTCCCGAGCCTGTTCGAGCCCGTGCACGGCTCCGCCCCCGACATCGCCGGGCGTGGACTCGCCAACCCCATCGGCCAGATCTGGTGCGCTTCGATGATGCTCGAGCACCTCGGCGAACCCGCTGCCGCAGCGGCCGTGCTCACCGCCGTGGAGACCGTCCTGGCCCGCGGCGGCGACACCCTCACCCCCGACATGGGCGGCACCGCCACCACCGAAACACTCGGCAAGGCCGTCGCCGACGCCGTCACCGCACCGTGACGCCTTGCCGTCAGCCGGCGATGGACGCGTCGTAGATCGACTGGACCGACTGATCGAGTGCCGCGTTGAAGTCCTCGTCGGACTGCTTGGCGGAGAGCCCTTCGGTGAGCGCACGGCTGAAGCTGGCGATCAGGCCGCTGTTCTGGGCCAGCAGCGCGTCGGCCTCGTCGCGTGAATAGCCTCCGGACAGGGCCACCACGCGCAGCACCCTGGGGTGCTCGATCAAGGGCCGGTAGAGATTGGCCACGGTCGGCAGTGAGAGCTTGAGCATCACCTGCCGGTCGTCGGGCAGCTCGTCGAGTCTCGTGGTGATGGCATCCAGCAGCAGTGCCTCGGCGTCGGCCTTGTCGGGGATCGTGACCGTGACCTCGGGCTCCAGGATGGGGACCAGCCCGTGGGACAGCACCTGTTCGGCCACCTCGAACTGCTGGTCGACGATCGCCGTGATACCCGCGGCGCTGGCGCCGCCGATCACCGAGCGTTCCTTCGTCCCGAAGATGCCCTTCTCCACCGCACGGCTCAGCAGCTCGTCCAATCCCGGCATGGGTTTCAGCAGCTGCACGTCGTCGGCGGCATCGGCGAGTCCCTTGTCGATCTTCAGGAACGGCACGACGCCCTTCTCGTTCCAGAGGTAGCTCGCCGACGGTGTGCCTTCGATGTCGCGATCCATGGTCTGCTCGAACAGGATCGCGGCGAGGATGCGATTGGCGCCGAAGGCCGGCGACGTGATGATCCGTTTGCGCATCTGATGCATCAGGTCGAACATCTCTGCATCCGAAGAGTAGGAGTCCTCGTCAATGCCGTAGAGCTGCAGAGCCTTCGGTGTCGATCCACCACTTTGGTCCAGCGCCGCGATGAATCCCTTGCCCGACCTCATCCGCTCGGTCTGCTGATTGTCCGCCATCACACTCTCCGATCGTCGGGCCGCCATGTGATCCCCAGCGTAGTGAGTGGCCGGTGACGGATTGACGGGTAGGCGGATCTCCAAGAGTTCACCGATACTTTCCCGGTGGTTTCAACTTTGGGGCCAGCATCCACTGGTGCCCACCAACCGCATGAACGCTGACGGAGACATCCCCGACACCGGCATTCCGCCTGCCGTGGCCGCCGGCATGACGATGGTCGAGCAGTTCGACTGGCATCAGGCCCATCTGCGCCGCCACCGCGTGTCGCGGCGGAACTTCATGCGTGGATCGGCGGCCGCAGCAGCGGTCGCCGCACTGGGTCTTTCACCGTTCGGTCGCCGCGCTTACGCGGAGGACGCGCCGCTGGCGGTGGCAAACCGCCGGGTGGGATACGGCTCCGATGCCTCCAGTCAACTGCGACTCGCAGCGCAGCTGTCCCGAAACCCGGGCGGCACCAGAATCTTCGTCGACCACGGCCCGACAGCCGAACTCGGTGCCAGCGTCGAGGCCGAGGTCCGCAACCTGGTGACCCAGATCCCGGCCAGCGATGGTGGGGTGCTGGCCGCCGAGCAGTTCTATGCCCATGTTCCCGTTGACGGGTTGACGGGCCGGACCCCGCACTTCTATCGGTGGCGCACCGACGACGGTTTCACCAGCGACGTCCGCTCGGCGGCGACCGCGATGCCGGGCGCCCGAGATGCGGTGGGCCCGTTCCGGTTCACGATGCTCGGTGACCAGGGCACCGATCAAACGCCGTTGCTGCCAGCAGGACTGGCCCGCGGTGACTACGACGACAGCTACTACAAGGCCGACGACGATCCCGCCACCCCACACACCGAGAACGTGCTGAACCAGATCGTCGCGAGCAACCCGGACTTCCACGTGCTCGCAGGTGACATCGCCTACGCGGACCCGTCCGGCACGGGGAAGCCGGTGACGTACGTGCGGTCCGGCGGCAAACTCAAGGACGGCTTCGACAAGTTCAACCCGTACGTCTGGGATGTGTACTTCGGCTCGATCGAAGCCAGCGCGTCGACGACGCCATGGATGTTCGCCACCGGCAATCACGACATGGAGGCCGCGTACCCGACCCACGGTTACGGCGGGCACCTTGCGCGCCTGGACTTTCCGGGCAACGGTCCGGCCGGATGCCCATCGGTGTACTCGTTCGCGTACGGCAACGTCGCGGTGCTCTCGCTGGACGCCAATGACGTCAGCTACGAGATCGGAGCCAACACCGGATACTCGCGCGGCGCCCAAAACGCTTGGGTGGAGCGCACACTGGCTGCGTACCGCGCCAATCCCGACATCGACTTCATCGTCTGCTTCTTCCACCACTGCGCGTACTCCACCACCGCTACGCATGCCAGTGACGGTGGAGTCCGGGCGGCCTGGTCCGATCTGTTCGACCGCCATCAGGTCGACCTGGTGCTTCAGGGGCACAACCACGTCTTCGAACGCACCGATCCCATCCGGGCGAGCGCGCCGACGAGGGTGGCAGGAGACAACGCGATCGTCTACCCCGAGACCGACGGCACCGTGTACTACACGGTCGGGTGCGGCGGGCGGCCGCGGTACGACTTTCAGCCCGGCGAGCCCGAGTCCTACCGCGGGAACGAGGCCCCCGACACATTCGTGCCCAACAGCTACGTCTGGACCGCCGACGGCGGCAAACGAGACGAGGCCGTCGGCTGGTCGCGGGTGCGGTATCGCAACTACGCGTTCATCCGCGTCGACGTGCGCCCTGGGTTCTTCGTCAGCGAAATGGACGTCACGGCCGTCGACGAATACGGCCGGGAATTCGACAAGGTCACCTACCGTCGGCAGCCGCGCGCCGCGGTACCGCAGTGATTGGCCGAGGGTCGATCCTGAAGGACCCGTGGACCGCGATCATCCTCATTCGCGCCATCAGCGCAGCATCACGTGGTCCCTGCGCACGGGATCTTCCAGATGCGGTCAATGTCTCTGGTAGGCGGGCGGGGCCTGCAACTCCGGGGCGGCCGCGGCGAGCAGGGCGGTTCGGTCACCGGTGAGCGGGGGGTAGATGCGTTCACCGTTGATGACCATCTTGGTCTTCTTGGCCGCTGCGCCGGTGGAGACGACCTGGCGGTCCCAGCCCTCCGTGTACACCGCACCGGCGGGACCGAGATCGAGAACGGTGACATACCAGGGGATTCGCAGCGACAGCATCGGCGCGCCCAGCAGGTCGCTGATCACGTTGTAGCCCGCGTACCGGCCCATCGGCCGACCGTGCTGACACGACATCACCGACATGTGTTCGTCATCCATCCTCGCCGCCGCCACATCGCCTGCGGCGAACACGCCCGAGGTGCCCTCGACCCTCAGATGATCGTCGACCGGCAACCGGCCCAGCCGGTCGCACGGCACGCCGAGCTGCGTCGTCAGCGGATTGGCCCGCATCCCGGCGCACCACACCACCGTCGCCGCGGGCACCACGTCACCGGACGAGAGCCGAACGCTTCGCTCGTCGACGGCGGTGACGCCCACCCCGGTGATGGTCTCGACCTCGTTATGCGCCAACGCGTCCTCGATGACCGGACGCGCCGAGTCGCCCATGTCCGAACCGACGTGCGGGTTGTGGTCGACGAGGATCACCCGCGGGGTGACTCCGGCGCCCAGCGCCTCGGACAGCATCTTCGGCAGCTCGCTGGCGGTCTCGATGCCCGTCAGTCCGGCGCCGACGACGACCGCGGTCGCGGTGGCGGGATCAGCCGCGTGGTCGGCCAGATCACGGATGTGGGCCTGCAGCTTCATCGCGCCGTCATAGGTGTCGACGTCATGACCGAACTCTTCGAGCCCGGGGAGGTTCGGTTTGACCACCCGGCTGCCGAGCGCCAGCACGAGGCGGTCATAGCTCAGGGTGGCGCCATCGGCCGTGCTCACCGTCGCGGCCTTGACGTCGATTCCGGTCACGTCGGCGGTGATGTGGCCGACACCGACCGGAACGAGCAGCTCCTGCAACGGGATTCGGCACGGGCGCAAATCGGACTCGTAGTTGCGGACCCGAATGTCGTGGAACGGCTGTGAGCTGATCACGGTGACGTCGACAAGGTCTTCGGCGGCCCCTAGCTCGTCGAGCCGCCGGGCTGCGCCAAGCGCGGCCCAAAGTCCGGCGAACCCAGACCCCAGAACGAGAACACGTGCAGTTGGCGGCATCGCCATATCGTCATGCCCCACGGGCGTCCGCACAAGAAGGGCGTCAGCTGGGAAGTGTCAAGCGGCGGGCGATGACGTCGGCCGCCACGGCGGACAGGGTCCGTTCGTGCGCATAGCAGTGTGCCCGCAGCCGGTCGACGCCCTGCATGGCGGAAATTCCCAATTGCTCGGCGACCATGCCGCCGGCGATGTGGACCTGTGTCCTGGTGAATGCATCGGGGGACTGGCTCAAGATGTCGAAGGTCGCGACGGCTTCGAGCGCTCCCTCGGCGCTGCCGGCGAGCACCACACACGATTCCCAGTTGGCCTCTATCCGTGCCGCAATTGCCGTCGCGCACGCCGACGCCGAGTCGTGTTGGCTGTCGGTGAGCTGGCCGGGGTGTCGGCGGTACAGCTCGAGGGCGCCCATCGGTCGCCGACCGTCCGGGATGGGAAAGGCGAACAGGGCGCGCACTCCCAAATGTGTTGCATCAGCGGCAAAGGTGGGCCAGCGCGAAGCACCGCCCGCGGAATCCAGCTCTGGGTAGAACTGGGGGTCGTCATCGAGGTAGGCGTCGAAGCAGGGCCCTTCGCCGATGGTGTACTGCAACTCATCGAGTTTCTGGGCGACGTCGTCGGTCGCGTATGCCAACTCCCGGCTCTGGGTCTTGGGGCTCAGCACCGCGGCGGCGACTCCGTCGACTCCCGCGGGTCGCAGCAGTTGCGTGCACAACGCGCCGACACCGGCGAACAGCGGATTGGCTCGAGCCTGGACCGCTCGATCACCACGTCGGGCATCTTCCGGTGACCGCTGTTCTGGCTCGTGTCCGCTGGAGCCCCTCACGGTGAACCCTTCGATCAAGATGGACAACTGTCGCGCGGCAGTCCGCTAGGACTCTTTACCCCAGGCTGCGATCTGGAAACCCGTTCGTGTGCGGTGAGGAGTAGGTGGTCGAAGATGGTCCGCGGCGGCAGCTGGCCGTCGTACCTCAGCTCACGGATGTCGGCCATCAGCTGTTCGGCGAAGGTGCGCAGTTTGGTGTTGGTCACTTGCGAGCGCCACCTCAGCACCCCGAACGCCGCGTCGGCGTCGATGCGGTACACCAGGATCAGGATGCCGCGGACCTGGTCGATGAGGGAACGACTGTCGCTGATCGCGGCAACTGCTCGTGAGATGGATTCTTGTTGTTGGGACTCGCTGGGTGTGACGTCGAGATAGAAGCCCTGGGTTCCGATGATCTCGCCATGCGGATCCTGTAGGCATTCGCCGATCACGACGACTTCCCGCGTCTGGCCTTGAACGTCGATGATCCGGTGGCGGGTGCTGAAGGGCCTGCGCGTCCGAAGGATGTCGTCAAGCGTCGCTGCGACGTGTCCCACGTCGTCGGGATGTTTGTGGGACAGGACGAGGCGGGTGGTCGGGGTGATCGTTCCGGGTTCGTAGCCGTGGATGCGTTCGACCTCGGAGGACCATTCCCAACGTTCGTCGGCGAAGTAGAAGCGCCAGGAGCCGACGCTTAGAGGCGTCCCACCCGCGATGGCCTGCTCGAGAGGCAGGTCGTCGGCGGAGTCGGCTGACCGGTCGCCAGGCGATGTCGGGCGCAGATCGTCTCGCGCTCCAGTCCGATGGGGAGTGAATCGTCGACGCTGCTCGTCACTGGAGAGTGTCATCAGAGGTGGTGTTCCGTCGTGATGACCTCAGAGACCGGGTTGCCTGCGCCTCGACTCCGCGTCATCACTTCGACGATGGTGCGGGCCAACCGCCAGATCGAGGGATCGGATCTTCGTGTTGACACCCTGATTTCCGCTGATGGCCATGTCTCCGACCTCTCGCACTCAGTCCAGCCCGAATGGGAATCTGACCCGTGGCGCGGATTATGAAGTCGGCGCCTCGCGTCGCTGGTTGAATTGTCCCCACTTGGGGCGGGACTGTCACGCATTCGTGGGGCCGAACACTCCTGGATGTCGCACTGGCGCGATCCGGCGTCGGCGGCCGCGAGATTGCCGTAAGACTGACAGATGCCCGGCGTCAGGTTTCACCCCGAGTTGCGCCGCCTCGGTCGGGCTTTGCCGACGAAGGTGATCACGCCCTTGCGCCTGAAGTTCATCCGGAAGCTGTCGCGGCTCCCGCACCGACGCGCACCCGGTGACGTCGAGGTGTTCACCGTGGCGGACGACGTCAGGGTGTGGCTGTACCGCCCGGTCGCCCCGAAGGGGGCCGACGCCGCGGCCCTGCTGTGGATCCACGGCGGGGGATACCTGATCGGCAGCCCCGGACAGGACGACGAACTGTGCAGGCGTTACAGCCGCGCACTCGGCGCCGTGGTGGCCGCCGTGGATTACCGGCTTGCGCCGGAACACCAGTACCCCGTTCCGCTGGACGACTGTTATGCGGCGCTGATCTGGTTGGCCGCCCAGCCCGGAGTGGATCCAGCCCGCATCGCCGTCGCAGGCGCGAGTGCCGGCGGCGGCTTGGCGGCCGCCTTGGTGCAGCTGGCACACGACCGGGGCGAGGTATCACTGCGCGCTCAATTGCTGGCCTACCCGATGCTCGACGACCGAACCGCGCACCGGCACGACGTCGACAAGCCGGGAATGCGAATTTGGGACAACGCCAGCAACCGCTTCGGATGGGCTGCCTATCTGGGCGACGCCGACCCAGAGATCGCGGTGCCCGCCCGTCGGCAAGATCTGCATGGCCTGCCGCCGGCCTGGATCGGCGTCGGCACGTTGGACTTGTTCCACGACGAGGATCTCGCCTATGCCCGACGGTTGCGGGCGGCAGGCGTGCCCTGCTCGGTGGAGGTCGTTCGTGGCGCTTTCCACGGATTCGACGGCATGGCGCCAAAGGCCAAGGTGTCGCGGTCGTTCTTCCGAAGCCAATGCGCCATGCTTCGGCGGGCCTTGGCGCTCACGGCCGTGTGAACCCCTACACGGAACCTCCGGTCTTGCGCGGGACGCGCTGCGATTCGATGTCGAACCGGTCGGCATTCATCACCTTCACCCAGGCCGCGACGAAGTCGGACAGGAACTTCTCGTCGGCATCGGCGAGTGCATACACCTCGGCCAGCGAGCGCAGGATGGAGTTCGACCCGAAGACGAGATCGACCGCCGTGGCGGTCCACTTGGGTTCGCCGCTCTTGCGATCACGCCCCTCGAAGACGTTCTCCGTCGATTCCGACACCTTCCATTCCGTGCTCATGTCGAGCAGATTCTTGAAGAAGTCGTTGGTCAACGTCCCAGGCCGGTCGGTGAACACGCCGTGCCGGCTCCCACCGTGGTTGGCGCCGAGCGCCCGAAGCCCACCGACGAGCACCGTCATCTCCGGAGCCGTCAGGGTGAGTCGGTACGCCTTCTCGAGCAGCAGGCGCTCCGCCGGCTGCTTCTCGCCGGCCTTCAGGTAGTTGCGGAACCCGTCGGCGTTGGTTTCCAGCCAGCCGAACGACTCGACGTCGGTCTCGGCCTGCGCGGCGTCGGTGCGCCCTGGCGCGAACGGAACCGTGACGTCGTGTCCCGCGTCCTTCGCGGCCTTTTCGATCGCCGCGGATCCGGCCAGCACGACGACGTCGGCGAAGGACACCTTCTTGCCGTCCGAAAGCGACCCGTTGAAGTCCTCTTGGACCCGCTCCAAGGCCCGGATCGCTTCGGCGAGCGCTGCCGGCTCATTGGCCTCCCAGCTCTTCTGCGGCTCCAGCCGGATCCGTCCACCGTTGGCTCCGCCACGCAGGTCGGTGCCGCGGAAGCTGGCGGCCGCTGCCCACGCCGTCGAAACGAGTTGCGGCACAGAGAGTCCCGAGTCGAGGATCTTGGCCTTGAGCGCCGCGATGTCCTGGTCCCCGATCAGCTCGTGATCGACCGCAGGAACCGGGTCCTGCCATAGCTGCGGCTCCGGGACCCACGGACCCAGGAAGCGCGACACGGGTCCCATGTCGCGGTGAAGCAGCTTGTACCAGGCCCTGGTGAACGCGTCGGACATCTCTTCGGGATGGTCCAGCCACCGACGGGTGATCTGTTCGTAGACGGGATCCTCCCGCAGCGCCAGGTCCGAGGTCAGCATCGTGGGTTTGCGGCCCGGTCCGCCGAATGGGTCGGGGATGATGGCGTCGGCGTCCTTGGCTACCCACTGTTTGGCACCGGCCGGGCTCTCGGTCAGTTCCCACTCGTGGCCGTACAGCATCTCCAGGAAGGTGTTGTCCCACTTGGTCGGTGTTGGTGTCCACACGACCTCGAGACCGCTGGTGATCGCGTCCTTGCCGACACCGGTGCCGAAGGTGCTGTTCCAGCCCAGGCCCTGGAATTGCATGGGGCAGCCCTCGGGTTCGGGACCGACGTGCTCCTCGGCCGGCCCGGCGCCGTGGGTCTTGCCGATGGTGTGCCCGCCGACGATGAGGGCGGCGGTCTCCTCGTCGTTCATCGCCATCCGGCGGAACGTCTCACGAATGTCGATGGCCGAGTTCACCGGATCCGGGTTGCCGTTGGGGCCCTCGGGATTCACGTAGATCAGCCCCATCTGCACCGCACCCAACGGGCCCTGCAGATCGCGCTCACCGGCGTAGCGCTCGTCGCCGAGCCAGGTGTCCTCCGGACCCCAGAAGATCTGCTCTGGCTCCCAGATGTCCTCACGTCCGAACGCGAAGCCGAACGTCTTCAGGCCCATCGATTCGTAGGCGCAGTTGCCTGCGAATACCAACAGGTCGGCCCAGGAGATCTTCTTGCCGTACTTCTGCTTGATCGGCCACAGCAGCCGGCGGGCCTTGTCCAGGCTGGCGTTGTCCGGCCAACTGTTCAACGGTGCGAATCGCTGCGCCCCGCGACCGCCGCCGCCGCGGCCATCGGCGACGCGGTAGGTGCCTGCAGCGTGCCAGCTCATCCGAATGAAGAGCCCGCCGTAGTGGCCGTAGTCGGCCGGCCACCAATCCTGCGACTGCGTCATCAGCTCGATGACGTCTGACTTCAGCGCGTCGAAATCGAGGGTCTTGACCTGCTCGGCGTAGTCGAACTCATCGGTGTACGGGGTGGAACGATGGGTGTTCTCGTAGAGAACGTCGAGGTCGACCTGATCGGGCCACCAGTCGGCGTTGGTTCTCGGCCGCAGGTTCGTCTTGGGCTGCGGTGATGGGATGGCCGGGTTCTCGCTCTCGCTCTCACTGCGGGTCTTTTCCGCGGGGGCAGGTGGTTTGTCAGACACGACATTCCTTTCCGGGGTTGGGTGTGCGGGCTGCGATCACGGGTCGTGATCAGGACTCCTTCTCCTTGGAGCAGGCGGGGCAGAAGCCCCAGTAGATGACCTCGGCTTCGTCGATGGCGAAGCCGTTGTCGTCGGATGCGGTCAGGCAGGGCGCGCCGCCGACGGCGCAGTCGACGTCGGCGATGGCGCCGCACGACCGACACACCACGTGATGGTGGTTGTCAGCGACCCGCGACTCGTAGCGGGCCACCGAGCCCGAGGGCTGGATGCGGCGCAGCAGACCCGCGGCGGTCAAGGCCGTGAGTGCGTCGTACACCGTTTGATGAGACAGGTCGGGTAGCTCCCGGCGGGCAGCACGGATGATCGACTCGGTGTCGGCGTGCGGATACTCGTGAACGGCGCTGAGCACCGCCAGCCTGGGGCGCGTGACGCGCAGTGCGACCCTACGCAACAGGTCCATGTAATGGGCGATCGGCAGCTGCTGACGAAAGCGGCTCTGCCTGGAACTGGTCATGGCTGCCTCCTCGCGCAAGCCGGTGCTCGGGGGTCGGGGACGAAGTCGTTGGCCTCGCACACGGGCATGGCGGCGTGGTACCCGGGAAGGCAGGTTCCAATCATTGCCTTCACCCGAAAGTCCTCGGAGCCCCGCGGATGGGCCGGTGATCGAGACATCCGCTACTGGTGGGACAACGCGCGGGTGGCGGGGCCCTCGAGCACCTCGCCGTCCGCGTCGAAGCGGGAACCGTGCAGGGGGCACTCCCACGCCTCGTCGGCGTCGTTCCACGTCACGATGCCGCCGAGATGCGGGCATACGGGTGAGGCCGTGCGCAGCGTCCCGTCGACGAGGCTGCTCGCTCGGAGGCGCCACGGCGGGCCGCTGACCACGCCGTGTCCTTCTGCGGGGGCGTGGGTGTGCGCGGCGATCGGAGTGATCCAGCCCTTGGCCAGGTGGAGGCCGACCTCGAGGTTGGCCTGCACGGCGGCGGGGATGCCGGCCAGCTCGCGCGCACTCCAGCTGGCGAACGCTTGAGCCCAGTCCATCCGGCCACCGAGGATGCGTGCGGACAGAGGCCAGTGCCGCGGCCACCCCGTTGGTCATTCCCCATTTGTCGAAACCCGTTGCCACGCAGATCTTGTCGATGCCCGGCAAGATCGGTCCGACGTAGGGCAGCTCGTCAACGGGGTGATAGTCCTGCGCCGACCAGAAGTGGGTCTGTTGGGCGCCGGGATAGTGCAAGACCGTCCATCGGCGTAGCTCATCGATCGACTTCGAGGGACCATCGCTTCGACCGACGGGGTGTCCGGCACCACCGACGATCAGCTTGTCACCGCCCGGTGAAGAGGCGTATCGCACTGACCGCGTTGGCGAGTCGACGGAGATGAACATCGGGGCGGTGAGGTCTCCCGGCACGTCGAACGCCATGCAGTATGAGCGCTGCGGCTTGACCCTCGCGAAGAATCCGCCGCGGTCCAGTATCGGGATTCCGGTCGCCAACACGATCTGATCAGCGGTCATCGAAACCCGTTGAGGTTCGGCGTCGCCCGTGCTGCGGTGCGGCCGCACGGTGACGGTCAACCGCTTCAAGCCGGATACCGATTCGGCGCGAAAGCCTTGGATGAGCACGCCGCCGTGCGTTTCGAGTTCGGTGACGAGGCTGCTCAACAGTGGCAGCGGGTCGAGTTGAGCCTGGTCGCGTAGCCGCACTCCGCCGTGGAAGGGGAACGGGACGTCGGCCTCTGTCGTCCACTCCGCGCCCAGTCCCGCGTCGCGACACGCAGCGAGTTCCCCGTTGGCGTCCTCTACGCCCGCGGCCGTCTGCGCGTAGCTGTAGGCATCCTCCCGCTGGTACGACAAGCCGTGATCCTCGCAATATCGCAACAACCAGTCCCGGCCCTCGGCGTTGCCCGCGACATAGGCACGCAACACGTCCCCGCCGTGCTTTCCCGCAACGCGGGAAAGCTTCGTGCCCTGCAAGAGGCTGACCTTGCCGGTCGTGTTTCCCGTGGTGCCTGCCCCCACGTACCGGGCCTCCAGCACGGCCACCCGCTTGCCCGCGCGGGCGAGGAGAACGGCTGTGGTCAACCCCGTGATACCGGCCCCGACCACGATGACGTCGTAGCCGGCCTCTTCGAACGAAACGACGGCGGTCGCGGACTCGGTGCGATCGGACAGCCACAGGGAGGTCATGCCCATGCGGTACCCCGGCAAGGCGAGGCCAAACGCCGACGGTCGTCGGCGAACCTGGCTGCGCGATGGTCAGCTGTCACGCGTATCGATGACGCGCTGGGCAATGTCGGTGAGCTTGATGTTCTGCTCCTGACTCAACGTCCTGAGCATCTCGAAGGCCTTCACGTCATCCACCCCGTAGCGCTGCATGATGATGCCCTTCGCCTGGCCGATCCGGTCTCGGGTGCGCAATGCCGTCTTCAATTGCCGCTCTTGTTGATTGGCCAGGATCGCCGAGGCGGCGTGCGCGGCCAGTACAGCGCCGATGGTTTCGTCTTCGGTCGCCCAAGTGACGGGTTCGAAGCCGAAGAGGTTGAGCGCACCTGCGGAGCGATCAGCGGTGTAGAGCTTGAACGACAGTCCACTGAGGACGCCGGCCTCCACGACGGCAGGGGAGTACCGCGGCCATCGTGCCTCGCTTTGAAAGTCGTCGGTGCGAACCACGGTGTCGGCAAGCGCCGCCTGAACGCATGGACCTTCGCCGAAGGTCATCTGCAGAACGTCGAGCTGGTGGGGCACCGCGCTGGTGGCGGCAAGGGAATCGAAGCCGCCGTCATCCTTGATCACCAAGATGCCCGCGGTGTCGACTCCGTCGATGAGCTCCACGGCGGCTGCCGTGACTTCGGCGAGGATGTCCTCCGTCGAACGCGGCGGTGCCAGCGCGCGAGCCAGTTCGGCCATGCGCACAGCGAGCTGATGAGCGGTCGGCTGGTCCACCCTGTCGGCCTTCCCAACTTTGGCGCACGCGAAACACGGGCGTTTCGCGACCGTCGTCTGGCTACCTGATCAGCAGCGAAGTCGCCGTCTCGTCGAGTCTTCGGCGCGGCCGTCACGCAGCGGTCGGATTTCGGTGCCACCGCCGGCCGAAGGTGGTGGTCGAACCGAAGGTGCCCACGTTCTTAGTCGTGCTCGACGTCGGCATCGTGATTCTCCGCGATCCGCGCCAGTCGCCACGTACATTCTCGATTGCGCGGCGCCACTCCCGCGAGTTGCAAGCTGTCCGGAATCCAGCGCAGCGGACGCGATACGGCTACCTCGGTCATCGCCACCCGACACCCGCCGGGGATATCGGTCAGGGTCAGGGTGATGCGGGCCATCGCGGCAGGGCGCACCTTCGCCAGAAGAACGAGTCGTTCACCGTCGGTACAGCTTTCGACGACGGTCTCGTCATCGAGGACGGCAGGCCACGTGCCTATCGAGTGCAGGATCCGTGCACCCGGGGCGGGCCAGTTGGCGCTGACGGCGCGGATGCGGCTGTTGCCTACCACCCACCCGGAGTAACTCCAGCCATCGGCCAGTACTTCCCATACTCGTTGCCTGCTGGCGTTTACGTCCCGGGTCACGGTCATTGGCGCGTCCTCGCTGTGAACAACATCGATCAGATGGTGAGCAGTCAGTCGGAGCTGGATACCGAAATCATCCGACTGGCTTTGGCTTTGAGCGCGTCGGGTGTGACTCGATTGACTGCGCCCATCAGCTTGCTGGTGAACGATTCGGCGACGACCTTCTGTTTGCCACGCATCAGGGCCTCGAATCCTTGCCGAGCCACTGCGGTGGGATCGTCCTTCTGCATCTGGTCCACCCGGGTACCGGCCATCTTGGCGCGCGTGAAGAAGTTGGTGTCGGTCGGCCCGGGCATCAGAGCGGTGACGGTGACCGAGGTGTCGCGCAGTTCGTCACGGATCGCTTCGGTCAATGACTGGATGAACGACTTGGAGGCGTTGTAGACGGGCTGGTGAGACCCGGGCATCGTCGCGGCGATCGATGACGTCAGAAGCACCTTGCCCCCGTTGTCGAGCGCCACCATGTCGCGCAACACCAACTTGGCCAGGTGCATGGTGGACCGCACATTGAGGTCGACGATGTCGAAGTCGTCGGCCAGGTCGGTGTCGACGAATCGACCTCCGCGGCCCACGCCGGCATTGAGCGCTGCCGCGTCGAGGTGGCGACCGTCTCTCGTGGCGGTCTCGTACAGGCCGTCCACGCCAGTGTCGGTGCGCAGATCTACCTGCACCGGGGTCACGTGCGCACCCAGGCGCGAGAGCCGTTCGGCCGCTTGATGAATGCCCTCGTCCTCGGCCGCGATGACGAGGTCATAGCCGTGTTCGGCGAACTGCCGTGCGAGTTCGAAACCGATTCCGCCGGACGCGCCCGTCACCAGTGCGATCGATCGTTCATCAGCCATGTACCCCTCCTACCCACCTGGCGTTGGCTCAATCACCGTCACGTCGAAGGGTGCGCGATGTCGGAGCTCGCCTCCAAGCGCTCAGGCGCAGTCACCTTGAATTCGAGCGTCAGCTGATTGACCGTCATGGGTAGCGGCGTGACTGGCGACAACGACGGAGTCGACGTGAGGTCCAAGGACAGCGCTCCGAGGATGTTGGCAAGCATCGTGCTCGTCACGAACAGCACCAGATTGCGGCCAGGGCATTCAGCCGGCCCTGCACTGAACGGCACCAGCTGTGGGTACTGTCGTGCGCGCCCGTCCAGCCAGATGTCGGGGGTGAACTGGTGCGCGAAGGGCAACACGTCCTCGTCGCGGTGAAACGCCGGGGTGACGATCATCAAACCGGCGCCCGCGGCGATGGTGAAGCCATCAGCGCCGTCACGCCAGCGGGTGTCGGCCGTGGTGTCACGCAGGATGGTGGGTGTGGTCGGCCAGATCCGCACGGACTCCAGCATGCAGGCGCGTAGGTAGGGCCTGGGCAACGGCTCCTCGGGTTCCTCGACCTCGGACAGTGCCCGGCTGCGTTGGTCCGGATGAGTCGCCAACAGCGCCAGCGCACGGCACAGCGCCATCCCGGCGGCGTCGAACGCGAACAGCCACTGTGGCACCTGCCCGATCGGATCGACAGCACCGCGCGCGGGAACTTCGGCGAGCGCTCCGACCAGCGAGACGGGGTCGGGATCCTCGGCGTAGCGGTACAGGTGCTCGACGAAATGGGATCGGCGCCGGTAATGAGGCAACGACAGGAAGGACCAATTGCCCGCTCGACGCAGCCGCAACGGTTCATCGGTGATCACTTCGTCGTCGCGCGCACGGGTGCCGAACATCAGTCGCCGTACCAGCCTCCACCACGCCACCATCAGGTGTGCGGAATTCAGACTGCCGGCCGCCAACGCGTCGGCGATCACCGGCCGGGCCTCTGCGGCAATCACTTCGGCGAACAGCGGAGCGAGGCGGTGCAGTTCTGAACCCGTATCCAGTGCCGCCTCGTTGAGCACACGACGCTGATCTCGGATGGGCCCCCGCGAGATCAGCACACCGTGCGGCTGAAACCACTCCAGCGCCTTGCGCTTCTCCCAGCTCGCCGGATGAAACGGCGTCGGGGCTTCCGCCAGCACGTGCCCAACGTCGTCGGGGTCGAGCACCACGACCATCCGACGGCCCGGGAGCACCAGTTCCACCGGTCCCTTGCCGAATTGTTCACGCAACCGGTGGATTCGTTTGACCGCCCGGGTGTCGGCCTGCATCCGTTCCAATAATCGGACGACGGGACGGCGGCGAGCCAGAACGCCAGCCGCGATCGATGCCATGCCCAGATCAGTCAACGTCGCGCCCGCCGCCAGACCGGTGAGCCGAGGTGTATGTGCGCCCATGGGCTCTCCATCCCCGTCACCGACCATCACCAAACACCGCAAGCTGATCGGCGATGCCGCGCCCCGCGCTAATTCCGGTGAACGCCGCTCAGCCCTGCGGAATCGTGCGTTCGATCTCATCCAGCCAGATCCGCGCCGACATGTCGGACGGCGCCCGCCAATCGCCGCGCGGCGACAGCGACCCGCCGTGGGACACCTTGGGACCGTTCGGCAGCGCCGAGCGCTTGAATTGCGAAAACGAGTAGAACCGCTGTGCGAACACCTGCAGCCAGTGCCGAATCTCCTTCATCGAGTACGACGGCCGCTTGTCCACGGATAGCCGCTGGGCCAGTCGCCGCGCTCGGCGTCATGCCAGGCGTGCCATGCCAGGAACGCGACCTTCGACGGCCGGAACCCGAACCGCAATACGTGGAACAGTGTGAAGTCCTGCAGGACATAGGGTCCCACCTTGCCCTCGCTACTCTGGATTTCCTCGTCTTCGCCGGTGGGCACCAGCTCCGGACTGATCTCGGTGTCGAGCACCGATGCCAGCACGTCGTTGACGGTCTCATCGAACTGCGGCGGACGAGATCACCCATCGGATCAGATGCTGGATCAACGTCTTGGGCACGCCGCCGTTGACGTTGTAGTGCGACATCTGATCACCCACGCCATAGGTCGACCAACCGAGCGCCAGCTCGGAGAGGTCGCCGGTGCCCAGCACGATGCCGCCGCGCTGGTTGGCCAGCCGGAACAGATAGTCGGTGCGCAGGCCTGCCTGCACGTTCTCGAACGTGACGTCGTAGACCTTCTCGCCGCGAGCGAACGGATGGTCCATTTCGGGAGCATCAGCTTGGCCGTCTCGGTGATGTCGATCTCGGCGAAGTGACCCCAAGCGCCTCGGCGACCGCATCCGGTGCGCTCGCCGGTGGCGAAGCCGGAGGGTGAAGCCATGAGTCGCTGCGCGTCGCTGCTGTCCATCGCTGGCGCGACGATCAGCGCGGCTCGAGTCAGCCGCGGAGAGACCGAGCACGAACTTCGGATAGTCCAGGCCCGCAGCCGCTGCTCCAGACCGGACACCTGGATGGTAGCCCTACGTCCTGTCCAGACTGCGGTCCGAGAACGAACGAATCGCTCGATCGTGGCGCAGCGATGTCCGATTGGCGTCGAGCGTGAACCGCTCTCGGAGTCGTCTCGCGAACGTAAGATGGTCGAGATCGAGACATCGGCGACCGAGCGACGCTCGCTCTTGGGGAACCGCTCCGATTGTGCGAGACATACGCCGTTCTCCCATACCATCGTCTGGCCATCCCAGGCGAGGTCGGTGGTGGATTCACCCTCGCCGGCGGCGGCGTAGACGTAGGCCGCCAGGCAGCGAGCAGATGCCGAGCGGGCCAGCAGGCAGCGGTCCTCGGCGCGGCCGATGGTGATCGGGCTGCCGGACAGATTCGCCAATATGGTCGCGCCCGCCAGTGCGGCCTCCGCACTCGGCGGCACCGGCACGAACATGTCCTCGCAGATCTCGACGTGTAAGACGAACCCCGGTATGTCGGTGGCGGCGAACAACAGATCGGGACCGAACGGCACGTCGTGATTGCCGACGCGGATGACGCCGCGTTCATCGTCGCCCGGCGCAATCTGGCGGCGTTCGTAGAACTCGCGGTAGGTCGGCAGGTAGGACTTGGGGACCACACCAAGAACCAGGCCGCGGTGGATGACCACCGCAGTGTTGTAGATGCGGTGCCGAAACCGCAGCGGCGCACCCACGACCAACACCGGCATAAGGTCCGCCGAACCTGCGACCACCTGATCGAGAGCAGACTCGACCGAGTCCAGCAGGGTGTCCTGCATGACGATGTCCTCGAGCGAATAGCCCGACAGCGTCAATTCGGGGTACACCGCGATCCCGACGTGGTCGTCGTGGCACGCCCCCGCGACGCGCAGTACCGATTCCGCGTTGGCCCCCGGGTCGGCGACCGCGGTGTGCAGCGTGCAGGCCGCCACCCGCACGAAACCTTGGTGATAGGCGGAATGGAAGTCCATCCCGCCTACTTGTCCCGGCGGCGTGTCGAATAAACGTGACGGGTTGCTACCGCCGGTGTGAGTGATACGGCCTCGCCGGATGCGAGGTGCCGGCCGTCATCGGTCGCCCCAGCGGGGACGGAAAGCGGGGCATCGTCCGACTCCTGGGTGAATCCCGAGGCAGCGAGAGACCGTGCAGCCGAACGTGCGGCGGCAGTGCATCGAGATGCCGCTGAACTACACGAGCAGGCTGCGGGCGATGGCGTAGGTGACGTTGCCGCACACCGGACGTCTGCCGAGGCCCACAGGCTGGGCTGCCGACGATGATGGGCGCGCCGCCGAGCGAGATCTGATCGAAGCGCAGGCCGAAGAACAAGGCTAGGAAGTCCAACCGGTTGGCTGAGGCCAAGACTCGACATCCTGGCCGTGGGACCGCAGCCTCACGTACTCGTACCCACGACCGGCGGCTTGTGCAACGGTGTCGGCATACACCCGCCGTGCTTCGGGCTCGCGCCCTCGGACGAGCACCGATTCCTCAGACCCGTTCGCTGGATTTCCCGGATCGAAGAGCTCGCCGACGATCACCGCCCATTCGTCGGTCGAGCCGCTCCTGTCTGCCATGTCCTCTCCCTTCCGCCTCGCTCGAGCGCGCGAGGGTACTGCTCGGCGCTGAACCCACCGGTCACCCACTCGTTGAGTCGGCGTCTACCCCCCATCGTGGGCTCGAAACGGTGCCACGGCCCGGGTCGGGCTCGCCGGCCGCATCGACGCGCTTGGATTGACGCGATTGAGGAGTCGCTCGGCGGGTAGCCGTTCATCGATCAGAGGCGAACGCCACCACTGGTAAGGACCGACGACCATGACGACACCCAGCGAACGTCGCTCCGAGGAGCATCTCGACGCCGACGCCGACGAGGACGACGGATCGACTGAGTTTCAGCCAGAGGACGGGGGAACCGCTCCATCGCCTCCCAACAAGCCAGGGCCTCCGCACAGGCGCTGACTGCAGGCGCACGAGCATTGCGACCCATCGGGCCATACTTCAGCTCGGGTCCACCAGATTCGCCCCCCAGACCAAGCAGAACGTGTGCCCTGCCGGATCGCGGAAGACCCTGAAGGCATCGGCGGGGCCGTCGTTGCCGACGTCGGGTATCCGAACGGCTCCGAGCGCCAAGACGTTCGACTCCGCCGCCTCGATCTCGTCCACGTGGATGTCGAGGTGGAATTGCTGGGACCCCGTCGGGTCGGGGAAGCGCGGCGGCTGATGCCCGGGGGAGCGCTGGAACGCCATTCGGGTGCCTTGCGGAGTGGTCAGGACCGCCCAGTCCGGGTCGGCAGTGCTCAGTTCGCCGCCAAGCACTTTGGCGTAGAAGTTCGCCAGCCCCGCTGGATCCTTGGTGTCCAGGACAACGGAGCGCAATCTTCCGATCATGGCGCCGGAATTACCGGTATCAGCCAAGTCGAAACGAGTCCGCTAGCTGACTCCGTTCGATGCGGCACTCGTCACTGCGTGACGTCGAAGAACGGGTCGCCGTCCTCGGGCGCGCCGTCGATCTGTCCGCTAGTCCTTCCGTGCACGGCCGGATCGATGCGGTCCAGGTCCTCGTCGCCGACCAGGCCGAGGGCACCGCCGCGGTCCGAGTCGTGGGCATCCGCCAGTGGCCGACCTTCGGGCGGACCGTCGGGCACCTCCGCCGCCAGCTTGTCGTCGAGGGACTCGTTGTCCTCCGCGTCGATCCACTCGTCGGGCGGATCGACCACCTCGTCGCCGTCGTCGTTGCGCACTTCGTCGGAGTCCAGGCTCTCCGCCTGCTCCAGCGTGTCATCGTCGCCCTTCACGTCGGTCGGTTGCCCGACGTGGCGCGGCCTTAAACGGACCCGCGATGTGCACCGCTGCCGTGACGCGTCCGGATGCGGCAGACACCGGCTGTCGTGCCGGCATGGAATCCCAGCGGGTGGGTACACGATGCGCAAGGGCCGACGATGGATTCCCAGACACGCTCGAGGATCCTCTCGACCAGTGACGAGGTCGATCACTTATGGGAGTGCGATGACGTCGATCGTGATCGTCGGAAGCGGGTTCGCCGGGTTTCAATGCGCGCGGAGCCTGCGCAGGCGGTTGCGCAAGCATCATGAACCGGTCGACATCACGATCATTTCACCGGTGGACTACATGCTGTACACGCCGCTCTTGCCCGACGTCGCCGGCGGCGTCGTCGACGCCCGGTTCGTGACCATTCCGTTGGCAGGATCCCTCAAAGGCGTTGCGCACGTGCGGGGACGAGTGGATTCCGTCGACCCCGATCGCCGCACCGTCAGTTACGTCGACCCCGAGGACGTATCGAGACAGATGCACTGGGACCGGCTGGTTCTCACTCCCGGTTCGGTGACACGGCTGTTCGACATCCCCGGTCTTGCGACGTACGCGCGCGGGCTCAAGACACCGGCCGAGGCGCTGTATCTCCGAGATCACCTGCTGGAACAGCTCGAACTCGCCAACCGCGACCCTGACGAGCGATCCGCTCAGGCGCGGCGCACCGTCGTCGTCGTCGGAGCGTCGTATTCGGGAACGGAGTTGATCGCCCAACTGCGAGCCTTGACCGACGCGGCTGCGGCGCAGCTCGGATTCGAGCCAACGGATGCCAAGTTCGTGCTGTTGGATACTGCCGACCAGGTGATGCCGGAGGTAGGCGCCAAGCTCGGAGACCGGGCACTGAACGTCCTTCGCCGGCGGGGCATCGACGTCCGGCTCGGCACGACTCTCAAAGAGGTGAGCGCCGACAGCGTTGTGCTGAGCGATGATTCGCGGATCGGCACGCATACCGTCGCGTGGGTGACCGGGGTTACCGGAGCTCCGCTGGTTCAGAACCTGCCGTGGCCCGCAGAGAAGGGACGGCTCGTGGTGACGCCGCGACTGCAGTTGCCGGACTGCACGGACGTCTTCGCTGCGGGCGATGCCGCCGCCATCCCAGACTTGACGCAGCCGGGACGCATCACTCCACCAACCGCGCAGCACGCGATCCGCCAAGGCAAGGTGTTGGCCCGCAACGTGGCAGCCAGCCTCGGCTGCGGCACCCCGCATGACTATCGGCACCGGAACATGGGTTTGGTGGTCGACCTCGGCCCCGGCTATGCAGTTGCCAACCCGCTCATGGTCTCGCTGTCGGGATATCCCGCCAAATTGGTCACTCGCGCGTATCACCTATATGCCATCCCGCGGCTGGTCAACCGCTGGGCAGTGGCCATGTCCTACCTCACCGACGCCGTATTCGACCGGTCCGTGGTTTCGGTCGGCCTCGCGACACCCGAGACTTCCCGTTTCGCGGCAAGTGAAGGCATCCCATCCGCGAAGCAAGGTTGATGGCCGACATGGCGATCCCGGTGTTCCGAAGGCGAGAGCGGACCGCACGCGTCGCCAAATAGATGTATATCCCGCCGAGATCCGGGAATGCGTGGCTGACCAAGATCGGAGGACTCCATGATCATCCTGACCACTGCGGTTCGCGCCGTCACCAAGACTGCGCAAACCACCACTGCCGCCGCGGGTGCCGTCGGCGGCGCGGTAGTCAACGGCGCCATCGGAGGACTCCAGGGGACTGCGGCGGGAGTCCGCACCGGGCTGAGCGAGGGCAGCAAATCGATCCCGGCCGCAGCCATGACACTCGCGGCACTCGGCGCCGCCGGTCTGGTCGAGTGGCCGCTGTTGGTGACCGTTGGCGGGGCGGCTCTGCTGGTGCGCCAACTGGCTCAGCGCCACGACCGTGAGGGCGCAGACGAATCGGCGCCGGAACCGCCGAAGGCGGCGACCAAGGCGGTCAAGTCGACGCAGCCGTCTGCCCGAAAGGCGACGCAGCCTTCTGCCAGAAAGGCGACGAAGCCGGCTGTCCGCAAGCCGGCCAAGTCTCCCGCCAAGGCGTCGGTGTCGCGGCGAGCCGCCGCTCGATGACGAATCCGATCGCACGACTGATCGACGGCGCGGCCACCGTCATCACCGCACCGGCGTTGTTTTCCGCTGCCTGCGCAGTCACGGCCGTCGACATCGGCCTGAGGGCCGTCGGCATTCCGGCGCGTCGACTGGCTGACTCACTGCGGCCCCCCGAAGCGCTCGACGCCGTGCTTGGCGTCGCAAAGGAGTCCCTCGGTGCCGAGCGGAGCCGGCGGTGGTGGCGCGGTGCCGACCGTTGTTGGATCGAAGTTCGGGGACTGCATGCCGAACGTGGTGATGAGCTGGGAAGCGCCGTGCTCGACGCCGTGCGCTCACGACCCGGTGTCCGCTCAGCACGGTTGAACGTTCCGTTGTCACGCATCGTCGTGCAGTTCGACGACGACGGACCGTCGACGAGCACGCTCGGAGAGATCATCGGGAACGTCGAGCGGACAATCGCGCCCGAGTCCACCTCCGCCCATGGTTGCGTCATCGACCTGCCGGGGGACGGCCTCGTCCTCGCCGGAAGCGTGGTGGGCGCGGTGGCCAACGGCGTCGGGTTGTGTGTGGCCATCGCAGGTCGCGCACTGATGCGGCCGGGCCTGCCGACGGGTCTTGCCGCGGCGGTCAATCTGGTCGATTACCAGCCCCGATTGCGTGCCGCGATCGAAGACCGACTGGGCAGCACCGGTGCCGACACCGCTCTGTCGGTCGCTGCTGCGACGGCATACACCCTCACGGAAGCACCTGCGGCGCTCGCAGTGGAGTTCGTTCGCCATGTCGCGCAGATCGGCGAAGGCCTCGCCGCGGCGCACGCGTGGGAACGGTACGAACCGGCGTTGGCGGCACGTGCCGAGCATGTCGATGACGAACCGGCACCGCCACGGCCCCGCCCACTGCCGCCGGGACCGATCGAACGCCATGCCGAACGCAGCGGGCTGGCCCAAGGTGTAGGCGCGCCAGCCGTCGGACTGCTCGCCGGCAATCTCAACGCGGCCGCCAATGCGGCAGTGGTGACCGCGCCGAAGGCGGCGCGCAATGCGCGCGAAGGGTTTGCCGCGGCACTGGGACGCGGGCTCGCCGATCATCACGACGTGGTGTCGCTGCGGCCGGACGCGCTGCGCAGGCTGGACCGGGTTGACGCCGTTGTGGTCGACCCGCGTGTGCTGCTCACGGATCAGTTGCGGGTGAGTCAGCTACGCGGAGTGGCCGATTCGGCCCGCGCCGAGACATGGCAGTGGGCGCAGGACCAACTGGAGGACGGCGCGCTGACCGCCGGGTGGCATCGCGCGCCGGCGCACGGTCGGGACCGCAGCCAAAACGGCCACCTCAAGGCCGAGGTGCTCATCCGCAACGCGCATCACCCGCTCGCGGCCAGCGTGCTCGGCGAGATTCGCCGTGCCGGCGTCGAGGTGGTCTCGGTCGACCTCGACGAGTTGGCGGAGCTGACGTCGTCCTTCGACGAGTTCTATCGTGTCGACGGATCCATGGACGCGGCGGTGGCCGAGGCGGTGCACGACTTGCAACGGGAGGGACGCACGGTTGCCGTGCTGTCCAGTGCCGCGGCTCGGGCGCTTTCGGCTGCGGACGTGTCAATCGGCTTGTTAGCCAACGAAGATCAACCACCGTGGCAGGCGGACTTTCTGGTCCGTGATCTCGCTGCGGTGTGGCGGATCATGCACGCGCTTCCTGCCGCACGGAAGGCCAGTCGTCAGGGCGTGGGAATCGCGACCAGTGCGTCGACGCTGGGTGCTCTGCTTCTGATCCCCGGTGTCAGGGGCCAAGGACCCGGACCCGTCACTGCGGGCGCGGCAGCAGGCCTGACAACGGGATTGTGGCTCGCACGTCGGGCGCTCAACGACGCCGCGCCGACACCCGCTCCGGTGCAGGAATGGCACGCCATGTCCGCCGAGCAGGTCCGCAGGCAGCTGCCACAGGCGAATCAGCAACGGTTGCAACCACAGTCGCTGCTGGCAAGGACCGTGAGCCTTCCCGTCGGCGCGCTCGACCGGATCACCGGACCAGCACTCCGACTTGGCGGAGAATTCGGCAGCGCACTGCGCGAGGAACTCTCGGATCCGCTGACGCCCATCTTGGCGGTGGGTTCCGCTGCCACCGCGCTGCTCGGTTCCCCGGTCGATGCAATCCTGGTCGGATCCGTACTGACCGGCAACGCCGTGCTGGCCGCATCCCAGCAGCTGCGAGCCGAGCGGTTGCTGCGGCGCATGTTGGCCGTTCAGGAGCCGCCTGCGCGGCGGGTGATCGACGGGAGGCACGAAAGTGTCGATGCATCGCTGTTGAGGCCCGGCGATGTGATCGAGGTCCGGCCTGGTGAAGTGATCCCGGCCGACGCCCGCATCGTGCACGCCGTCGACGTCGAGACGGACGAGTCGTCACTCACCGGTGAGTCGCTCCCCGTGGCCAAGCAGGTCGAGGCCACACCCGGTGCGGCACTGGCGGACCGCAAGTGCATGCTGTTCGCGTCGACGACGGTGGTTGCCGGAACCGCACATGCGGTCGTGACCGCGATCGGCGCGCAGACCCAGACCCGCCGTGCGGCCGAGGTGCCACGCCAAGAACGAACGTCGGTGGGCTTACAGACCCAGCTGCGTGACCTGACGAACCGCGCCCTGCCGTTCACCATGGCGGGGGGCGGGCTGGTCAGCGGTTTGGGATTGCTTCGCATGGCACCGTTGCGCGACGCGGTGGCGAGTGGGGTCGCGGTCGCAGTCGCCGCGGTCCCCGAGGGACTGCCACTCGTCGCGACATTGGCCCAGCAGGCGTCCGCGCGCCGGCTGAGCGCAGCGGGAGCGTTGGTCCGGAGTCCCCGATCGGTGGAGGCGCTGGGTCGCGTGAATGTCGTGTGCTTCGACAAGACCGGCACGCTCAGTGAGAACCGGTTGCGGGTGTCGAGGGTTGACACGGCGGGTGACTACACGCCTGAGCAGGTCTTGGCGTGCGCGGCGCGGGCCACCGAGCCGAAGAACGGTGAAAGCCACGAACATGCCACCGACGCGGCGGTGGTGGAGGCGGCCTCCACCGATCCGCCGGATACGGACGGCGATGCGGTGTATCTGCCGTTCCGATCGGGTCGGGCGTTCTCGGCGTCGCTCGTCGGCGAGGACCTGTCGCTGAAGGGCGCGCCGGAGGTGGTCCTGTCGGCATGCGGTGACATCGACGCATCGGTGCATACCGCAGTACGGGAAATGGCCGAGAGTGGTCTGCGCGTGATCGCCGTGGCACGCCGAACTCTCCCGCCGGAACGGGTGAAGGCCGCGCTCGGCGACGACGACGCGTTGGCAGACCTCTGCCGAACGGGCCTGCAGCTGGTCGGGCTGTTGGGGTTGTCCGATACTCCGCGCAAGGAGTCGGCTGCGCTGCTGAAGGCGTTGCAGGAGCAGGACATCGGGGTCCGGCTGATAACGGGGGACCACCCGGTCACCGCAACGGCGATCGCAATGGAACTCGGCATGCAGGTGACCGCCGATGACGTGATCAGCGGCGCCGACTGGGCGGCGCTCTCGCGGCGCCGTCAGGAGGAGGCGGTTCGTCGTCGAATGGTGTTCGCGCGCATGGCACCGGAGCACAAGGTGCAGGTCGTGCAGACACTCGAACGCACCGGGCTGGTGTGCGCGATGGTCGGCGACGGCGCCAACGACGCCGCTGCGATCCGGGCTGCGACGGTGGGCATCGGGGTGGCTTCGCGCGGCAGCGATCCGGCACGTACCGCTGCAGACGTCATGCTGCTCGACGGCAAGGTGGGAGCCCTCCTGGACGCGATCGACGAGGGAAATCGATTGTGGCGGCGGGTGCAGGCGGCGGTGGGCGTGCTGCTCGGCGGCAATGCCGGCGAGGTGGCCTTCGCGATCGTCGGCTCCGCCTTGACCGGCAGATCTCCGCTCAACACCCGGCAGCTGTTGCTAGTGAACATGTTGACCGATGCGTTGCCCTCGGCGGCGTTGGCCGTGAGCCCGTCGATCGGCACCGCGGGCGGCGCCGGCCGCGGCCCTGATCGGGCGGCGTTGTGGCGGACGGTGGCGATCCGGGGGAGCGCCACGGCGGCTGCGGCGACATCGGCGTGGCTGATGGCGGGCTTCACGCTGCGACCACGGCAGGCGTCGACGGTCGCGTTGGTTTCGCTGGTCAGCGCCCAGTTGGGCCAGACGTTGATCGATTCGCACAGCCCGCTGGTGGTCACGACGGCGGCCGGGTCGTTGATCGCCCTCGGCGCGGTGATCAGCACACCGGGCCTGAGCCAGCTGCTCGGCTGTACGCCGTTGGGTCCGTTTGCCTGGGCACAGGCGCTTGGCACCGCCGGCGTCGCCACCGCGGCGGCCGCCGTCGCACCGCGGGTGCTGACCGGGCTTCAGTCGTCGATCTCGACGACGCCTAACCGCCAGAGCACCGCATACAACTCCCGCAACGGTACGGCGATCGCGCTGGCGACGACGGACAACGGATCCGAGGAAGCGTCTGCACCAACTGGGGACACGGCACCTACGGTCCAGCCAGTCGAGGTCCAAATGTCGAACACGCCATGACCGGAAGGCAAAGAATGGCCGAACCCTCACGAACGACGACCACGCACCGCGATGCCGTGCAACGGATCCGGAATGCGCAGACATTCACACTTGACGTGCCTCTGCTTGGGCGGGTCCGGCTACCTCGTCCGGAGCAGCTCGCGTTCTACGGCGCGCTGGCCGCCCTGGCTGCTGTCGAGATCATCGAGTGGCCGGTGGCATTGGTGCTCGCGGCTGGGCACGTCTTGGTGCAGGACGAACACAGCAGGGTGGCCCGGGAGGTCGGCGAGGCGCTGGAAGACGCGTAGTGCGCGCGCCACTCAGTCCGGTGGTTCCAGGCCCCGCTCGGAGATCGGCACGTCGGGCGCAGGATCTTCGCCGCTCTCGTCCTGGCCGCCCTCCGCGTCGGGGACGGATCGTCTCCCTTGTTCCCGCGGTTCGTCTTCGTAGATTCCGCTGCCGCGAGGCATATGCGTCCTCCTCGTCTCGAATGCTGGACCTGCCTGGCATTCCCTGCCGGCCGGGGACCAAACGCGGCGAGCTCTCGCGGCCGCGTGGCGCAAGAGACTTCATCCACCAAGCGAAGTCGATCATCCACCAAGCGAAGAGCCGACCGACGCGCGGTTTCGGAGCTCGATCGGACGGGATCTCTTCAGCGAGGGCGTGACTGCGAACAGCGAAGGTCGACCATCACGTAAGGAGCGTGGATGAAGGTTGGACTCGTCGCACGCCGACATGGGTTACCGCATCGTCGATGCGCTCGTGGATCCATGGCGTAGAAGCCCTACGCCGAAGGTCCGCCCCGCGTCGCGAGAGATCCGCGGCCGGCCGTGAGGCTGCCAGTGCCGATGCGTTGCGACGGGACGGCGAGAACGATTCGGGCACCGATCGCGTTCGTCGGCGAGGCCCGGCCGCGGCAGCCGTAGCGAAGCAGCCAGGTGCGCCTTCGGGCAGCACGACGTTCGACACTGGCCGGGGCACTGGTCGAAAGTGGTTGTCAAAGCAAGGATTTCGCCGTATGACGATGGACGTCGAAGCCATCCACACGAATCACGTTTAGACAATTATTGGAAGGGTATTTGCGCCGCCATGGCTGATCCCAGTCCGACCAGGAGCGTGCTCGTATGGCACGTTCACGGCTCGTGGATGGAGTCGTTCGTCGCCGGGCCACACCGGTATCTCGTCCCATTCTCGGGAGACGGGCTGGCGCGTGGTCTGTGCGGGCGAGACTGGCCGAAAGCCGTCGAGGTCGCACCCGTGAGCCTGGCCGCCGAACACGTCGATCTCGTGGTTCTGCAAAGGCCCGAAGAACTCGAGCTGACAGAACGATGGCTCGGTCGTCGGCCCGGGATCGACGTACCCGCCATCTATCTGGAGCACAACGCTCCTCGGCCCAGCGCCGTCGACAGCCTGCATCCCGTTGCGGAGCGTAGCGACGTGCCGCTGGTGCACGTCACCGATTTCAACCGACTGATGTGGGACAACGGGTCGGCTCCAACCCGAGTCATCACACACGGCATCCATGACCCCGGTCAGCTGTACACCGGTGAGATCGCTTCTGCCGCGACGATGATCAACGAGCCGGTACGGCGGGGCCGGACGGTCGGCACCGATCTCCTCGAGCCGTTGAGTCGACATGTGCCGATCGATGTCTGGGGCATCGGCACCGAAGAACTGGATATCGGGGGTTTGGGTGACTCGCGGGTGACCGGCCGAGGAGACCTACCTGCTGCGCGCCTGATGACAGAGGTCGCGCGGCGACGCGTGTACCTGCACACCGCACGGTGGACGTCGCTCGGCCTTTCGCTCGTCGAGGCGATGTTCCTGGGTATGCCCATCGTCGCCGTCGCTTCGACCATGACACCCATGGTCGTTCCAGCCGAGGCCGGTGTGGTCAGCGCCGACATCGACACGCTCGGCTGGGCGGCAGAGGGTTTCGTCGCCGATCACGGATCGGCGGTTGCAGCCGGTAAGGCGGCTCGCGAGTACGCGACGAGTCATTTCGGCATCGAGCGGTTCCTCGCCGAATGGGACGCACTGATCGAGGAGGTGTGCAGATGACCACAGCCACATCAGCTCCGCTGAGGATCGCGATGATCTCCGAACACGCGAGCCCACTGGCGCACGTCGGTGGTGTCGACGCAGGCGGGCAGAACGTAGCGGTCGCCGAGTTGTCGGCGGCACTCGCGCGACTAGGGCATCACGTCGTCGTCTATACCCGGCGTGATGATCCCGACATGCCGGAGCGCGTGGACTCCGAGAAGGGCTTCTCCGTGGTGCACGTGTCAGCGGGCCCGGCGGAGCACGTCCCCAAGGACGAACTGCTGCAACACATGGGCGCCTTCGGCGAATCGCTGAGTCGGTCCTGGAACGACTGGCGACCGGACGTCGCCCATGCCCACTTCTGGATGTCGGGACTGGCGACCATGAAGGCGGCCGCGGTCCACCACGTGCCAGCGGTGCAGACCTTCCATGCGCTCGGCGTGGTCAAGAGGTTGCATCAGGGTCCGGAGGACACCAGTCCCGACGACCGCATCCGACTGGAGACGATGATCGCGCGCAACATCGACTGGGTGGCGGCCACGTGTTCCGACGAGGTGGACGAACTGGTGCGAATGGGTCGGCCCCGATCGGCGATCTCCGTCATTCCGTGCGGTGTCGACGTCGACGAGTTCATCCCGCACGGTCCTACGGCGTCGCGGGGACGCAAGTACCGCATCGTCGCCGTCGGAAGATTGGTGCCGCGCAAGGGCTTCGACACCATGATCCATGCGATGCGGCACCTCCCCGACACCGAACTCGTCATCGTGGGTGGTCCCGACAAGTCCGAACTCGACTCCGACGTGGAGGCGACGCGGTTACAGCGGTTGGCCGGTCGGCTGGGTGTCGCGGACCGAGTGCACCTGTACGGCTCGGTGCTTCGCGAAGAGATGCCGATGCTGTTGCGGTCGGCCGACATCGTCGCCGCGACACCATGGTACGAACCGTTCGGCATCGTGCCGTTGGAGGCAATGGCCTGCGGCGTGCCGGTGGTCGCATCCGCGGTCGGCGGCATGCTCGACACCGTCGACGACGAGGTGACCGGAAGACTGGTGCCCCCGCGGGATGCCAGGGCGCTCGCTGACGCGATCGGTCCGATCCTGTGGCAGCCGGGGTGTCGCCGGATGCTCGGAGAAGCTGGTCGGCGACGAGTTTGCCAGCGATACACCTGGAGCCGCGTCGCCGACGACGTCACCTCCGTCTACCGGCGCTTGGCAGCGGGCCGGTTGCCCGACGCGCAAGGAGCGCGATGACCGCTCGCAGTCAACGATTCTCGAGCAGGGCGATCGACCTCTCGACGTCGGTCGGCAGTCGCCGCCGCTGGCGCAACACGGCGGGCAACAGGCGCAGTGCTTCACCGAAGGCCCGTGCATGGGCGCCGTCGGTGGCCGCCTCGCGGGCGAACTCCACACCGGCGGTGACGCACTCTCGAATCGGGCGCCGTAGCCACGTCGTCAGGACGTCGTTGCGCCTACCGCGGGCCTTCTGCGAGGAACTGGGGGGGCGAACCATCGACGGATGGTGGTGCGCCACCAGCTCGGGACAGAAGCACAGGTCCCATCCGTTTGCGGCGAGATCCCATGCCAGCAAGCGCTCTTCACCACGGAAGTGCAGGATCGAATTGAAGCCACCGACTCCCTCGAACGCGTCCTTGCGGACCACGGCCGAGCAGGCCAGGAAGCCCAGGATGGACGGACCCGGCAACGCCGGGTCCTGGCCGAGAGGGCTGGCGGCGAGCTGGGCGACGAGGGGATCGTCGCACCGTTGCGGCCACACGACGGTCCGCGCTGCCAGCAGCGCAACGGTGGGATGGGCGTCGAACACCTCTTCGGCGATCGATGGGGCTTCGGCGTCCCACCACGAGTCGTCGTCGCAGAATGCGGCGAAGGGCGTCGTGCACCGCGCGACCCCGACGTTTCGTCCGACGGCACCGAGGTTGTCGGGCAGCGGGACCACGACCAGCCGTCCTGCGGCCCGTGCCGCGAGCCGGGCGATCACCTCGACCGAATCGTCGTCGGAGGCATTGTCCACGAAGACGATCGGGCAACTCGTCGTGTCCAACAACCGCTCCACCACCACAGCCAGCTCCGCCGAGCGGTTTCGGCTGGCAATGACGAACGAGGTACGTGACTCCGTGACCATGAGCGATGCATCTACCCACTGCCTCGCACCTCAAACGAGGCTGTCCCGTGTGCTCGTCACCGGAGGAGCGGGATTTCTGGGTGGCCACCTTTGTGAGACTCTGCTGGACCGTGGTGCCGAAGTCGTTTGCGTGGACGACCTGTCGACGAGTGCACCGGCAGCCCATGTCCTGCTGTCCAGAAGACCCGGCTATCAGTTCATCGAACACGACATCAGCGAACCGCTTCCGGACACACTCGGAAACGGATCGTTCGACACCGTATTCCACCTCGCATCACCCGCATCGCCGGTCGACTACCTGCGGATGCCGACGGCCACCCTGCGCGTCGGGTCCAGCGGGACGGCGGTCGCCCTCGAGGTCGCGGAGCGGTCCGGCGCGCGCTTCGTGCTCGCCTCGACCAGCGAGGTGTACGGCGACCCCCTCGAACATCCGCAGCGGGAGGAGTATTGGGGAAACACCAATCCCATCGGCCCGCGCAGCGTCTACGACGAGGCCAAGCGCTACGCCGAGGCATCGACGTTCGCGCACTTTCGCGAACGTGGCCTATCCATCGGGATTGCCCGGATCTTCAACACCTACGGCCCGCGCATGCGAACCGACGATGGCCGCGCCGTACCCACCTTCTGCCGGCAGGCACTCGGGGGCGAGCCCATCACGGTGTCCGGGACCGGAACCCAGACCCGCTCCCTGTGCTACGTCGACGACACGGTCTCGGGCTTGATCGCGCTGGCCCTTAGTGACTTCACGGGACCGGTCAACATCGGCAATCCCGAGGAACTCACCGTCTTGCGGATCGCCGAACTGATTCGGGACATGGCGGGCAGCGCGTCACCGATCGAGTTCGTGACCGCGGTGATCGACGACCCCCAGCGTCGGTGTCCCGACATCGCGCTGGCGCGCGAGCGGCTGGGCTGGGCACCCGCCGTCGACTATGCCGAGGGCTTGGCCGGCACCGTCGAGTGGTTCCGTGCCAGCTCCACACATCCCGGGCCAGACCCATCGGGCTTCGCCCATCCGCAGACGATCGCACCGTTGGGAGGCAGGAGATGAAAGTCCTCGGCATCAACGCGGTCTTCCACGATCCAGCCGCCGCCTTGGTGATCGATGGACACGTCGTGGCGGCAGCGGAAGAGGAGCGGTTCAGTAGGCGCAAGCACGGCAAGCAGGCGGTGCCATTCTCGACGTGGGAGCTGCCGACCGCAGCAGCTCGCTGGTGTCTCGCCGAAGCGGGCCTTGAGCCGTCCGACATCGACGCGGTCGGGTACTCCTACGACCCGTCGCTGATGGACGGCCAGAGTGACGATCTCGACGGACTCGACAACAGGTGGGAGTACCTGCGCACCCTCTTCGCCCAGCGGGCACCCGGCTTCCTCGCCACCGCGCTGCCCGGCCTGGACCCGGCGGTGGTGCACCACGTGCGACACCACGTCGCGCACGCCGCGTCGACCGCGCTGGCGTCGCCGGACCCCGAGTCGGCCGTGCTGGTGGTCGACGGTCGCGGCGAGCGCACCTCGATGTTGTCGGGCGTGTACCGCGACCTCAAGCTCGACGTCCTCGCGTCGCAGTCGCTGCCGCACTCCCTCGGCCTGCTCTACGAAGGTCTCACCGAGCACCTCGGCTTCACCCGCTCCAGCGACGAGTACAAGGTGATGGCGATGGGTTCCTACGGTCAGCCACGCTTCGCCGACCACCTGCGCAAGCGGGTCTTCACTTGCTCCGATGGAGGATTCCGCACTGAGCCGGTCGACTGGTCCGAGCTCGCGCCGCCTCGGCCGTCGACGCCGCCCGAGGACGCCTCCGCGTTCGCCAGGCCCGAGCCCGTGTACGCGGATCTGGCGTGCAGCGTGCAGCTCGTCGTCGAGGAGGTGCTACTGGAGCTGGTGTCGTGGTTGCGGGATCGCGTCGACACCGACCAACTGTGTCTGGCCGGGGGAGTGGCGCTCAACTGCGTTGCGAACACGCGCATATACGCCGAGAGCGGTTTCCGTCACGTCTGGGTACAGCCCGCCGCGGGCGACTCGGGAACGGCCCTCGGCGCGGCGCTCGCGGTGGCCGCTGATCTAGGTGAACCGATCGCGCCGATGCCGTCGGCCCAACTGGGCCGTGGCTGGACCGACCAGCAGATCGCCGCGGCGCTCGAGACCGCCGCCATCCGCTACGAGCGTCCCGCCGACCTGGCCGCGACCGTGGGCGATGCGTTGGCGGACAACCAATTGGTGGGCTGGTTCCAAGGTCGCGCGGAGTTCGGGCCACGCGCGCTGGGCGGCCGGTCGCTGCTGGTCGACCCACGCCACGTCGAGAACCTCGAGCGGCTCAACGCGGTCAAGGGGCGCGAGCAATTCCGTCCCGTCGCCCCGATGGTGCTCGCCGAACGCGCCGCCGAGATCTTTTCCCGTGGACCGTTGCCGAGCCCCTACATGCTGTTCGTACACGACGTGGCCGAGCAGTGGCGCGACCGCATCCCCGCGGTCACCCACGTCGACGGCACGGCGCGGATACAGACCGTCGAGCCGTCGCAGAAACCGTTGTACGCCACCATTTCCCGATTCGAAAGCCGGACCGGCGTACCAGTCATGGTGAATACCAGCTTCAACACCGCCGGACGCCCGATGGTCGACAGCCCGCGCGATGCGCTGGAGTGCTTCGGTAGCTCGCCCATCGATCTGCTCGCCATCGGTCCGTTCGTGGTTCGGCGGCAGCGATGACAATGGCACTGGACTGCTCCATCGTCATCCCGACGATAGGGCGGGAGTCGTTGCAACGCTTGCTCGATGCGCTCGACGAGACAGCGGGTCCGCGGCCCAACGAGATCGTGATCGTCGACGATCGGGCGGATGCGGGGCGGGATCTGAAGCCGAACTCGCAGTTTCCCCTGGTCGTCCTGCGGAGCGGCGGCCGCGGGCCAGCTGCCGCCCGCAATGTCGGCTGGCGCGCGTCGGGAAGCCGGTGGGTCGGTTTCGTCGATGACGACGTCGTCCCGCAGCCGGGCTGGCTCGCCTGGCTCGCCGACGACCTGGACGCGGCCGAGGCTGCGCGCGCCGTGGGGTCGCAGGGAGTCTTGGAGGTGCCCGAGACGACTGGCCGGTGCGCAACCGACGACGAGCGCCGCACCCACCGACTCGCCACCGCGCGTTGGATCACGGCCGACATGGTCTATCGGCGCGACGCACTGATCGCCGTCGGCGGCTTCGACGAACGATTTCCTCGCGCGTACCGCGAGGACTCCGACCTGGCATTGCGAATGGTCTCCGCCGGGTATCGCATCTCGTCGGGGCGTCGTCGGTCCGTGCACCCGGTAGCTCCGTCGACGTCGATGAGCAGTGTCCGCGCACAGATCGGCAACCGTGACAACGCCTTGATGCGACGCAAGTTCGGCCGCGGCTGGCGCAAGGCTGTCGGTGAAGGGCCAGGGCGGATGCCGGCACATGCGGCGACGACGATGTCGGCCTTGGCGTCGGTGGCCGCCGTTCTGCTTGGGCGTCGCAGGCTCGCGCTCGGCGCCGCCATCGCGTGGCTGGGGCTGGTGCTCGAGTTCGCGATTCGACGCTTCATGCCAGGTCCGCACACGCGCGCCGAGGCGATCCGCGTCGCCATCACGTCCGCGCTCATCCCCGAGGTTGCCGTATGGCACCGAGTGGTGGGCGAGTGGACCCATCGTCGCGCCGTAGCGAACCCGGTGCTCGCCGTGCTTCTCGATCGTGACGACACCATCATCGAGGACGGCCCTTTCCTCAACGATCCCAACGGTGTTCGCCCATTGCCCGGCGCGGCCCGCGCGCTCGACAGACTGCGGGACGGTGGCCTGCGGCTGGCGGTCGTCACCAATCAAGCGGGGGTGGCGCGGGGACTGATCAGCACCGAACAGTTGAACGCGGTCAACGCCAAGGTCGACGCGGTTCTCGGTCCCTTCGACACCTGGCAGGTGTGTGTCCACGACGACGGCGACGGGTGCGGTTGCCGCAAGCCGAATCCCGGCATGGTGCTTGCTGCCGCCACCGCCCTTGGCGTTCCGCCGGAGCGGTGCGTGATGATCGGTGACACCGGTGGCGACGTCGACGCCGCTCTGTCCGCCAACGCACGAGCCGTACTGGTGCCGACACCAAGGACGCGAGGCGTCGAGATCGCTGACGCGAAGGAGCGGGCCCACGTGGCGGCGACCCTGACCGATGCAGTCACCATCGTCCTGCGGGAGACGCGATGAGCACCGCGATGGTGGCACGCCTGGACAGTGCGGGCGACGTGCTGATCACCGGTCCCGCGGTGCGCGCAATCGCCGCGACGCACGACCGGGTGATCTTCCTCGCCGGGCCGCGTGGACGCGACGCTGCCCACCTGCTTCCCGGGGTGGACGAGATCCTGGAGTGGCAGGCACCGTGGGTGGACTTCGACTCGCCCGACCTGACCGCCGATCACGTCGAGGCATTGGTCAAGCAGTTGCGCGACATCGCGGCCGACCGTGTCTACGTCTTCACGTCCTTTCATCAATCGCCGTTGCCGCTGGCTCTGTTGTGCCGGATGGCAGGCGTGCCCTGGATCGGCGCCGTGTGCGAGGACTATCCGGGCACCCTGTTGGATCTTCGCCACCACGTCGAGCCCGGTGTCCCTGAGCCGTTGCGCGCGCTGTCGTTGGCCGAGGCCGGTGGATGCGCGTTGTCCGACGACGACGACGGAAACCTGCGCATCCGGCCCGTCCCGGACCTCACCGAAGACATGGCACGGCGGATCGGCGAGGCGCCCTACGTGGTCTTCCATCCCGGGGCCGCGGTGCCGGCACGCATGCCGACTGCCGCGCGCAGCGCTCGCATGGTGGCCGCACTTGGCGCGGCAGGCCACCGCGTCGTGGTGACGGGGTCCGAGTCGGAGCGGATGCTGACCGCACGGGTTGCCGGCGACACCGCCGTCGACCTGGGTGGCCACACCGATCTGCAGGAGCTCGCGGCGGTGTTCGCAAACGCGCGGGTCGTGGTGGTGCCCAACACGGGACCAGGACACCTGGCCGCTGCCGTCGGTACTCCAACCGTGTCGTTGTTCGCACCCGTTGTGCCCGCGTCGCAGTGGGGGCCGTACGGCCCCGCGGTCACCATGCTGGGCGATCAGTCCGCGGCCTGCCGGGCGACGCGGGCACGCGAGTGTCCGGTGCCCGGCCATCCGTGTCTGGACGGCATCACCGATGAGGAGCTGCTCGACGCGGTGCTCCGGTCAGGGGGGTCATGATGCGCGATCCATTGGTGATCGTCGGCGACTCGATGCTGGACGTCGATCTGGAGGGATCGGCGACGCGGCTGAGTCCGGAGGCGCCCGTGCCGGTGATCGACGCAGAGCGCATCTGGCACCGCCCCGGTGGAGCGGCACTCGCGGCGCTGCTGGCGGCTCGGCACGAGGACGACGTCGTGCTGATCACCGGCCTGGCGAACGACGACGGCGGGGCACTGCTTCGAGAACTGTTGCAGGCGGCGGGGGTCCGCATCCTTGCGCTGCCGATGGCGGGCGGCACCATCACCAAGACGCGGGTCCGGGCACGTGGCCAGTCGGTGTTACGCATCGACCAGGGCGACGCCACGTATCTGTCGCAGCCGCTGCCTGCCGAGGTGAGCGACACACTGTCGAGGGCACGTTCGATCTGTGTTGCCGATTACGGCCGCGGGCTCACGGCGCTTCCGCCGATGCGCGACGCGCTGGCCCGTGCCGCGACGGTAACCCCGGTGTTGTGGGATCCGCATCCGCGCGGCTGTATCCCAGTGCCGCGTTGCACGCTCGTCACGCCGAACGAGGATGAGGCTGCGCACTTCTGTGCCGACGGCTCGGTTGATGCGCTCCGGCGGAAGTGGCGGGCCGACGCGATCTGCGTGACGCTTGGTGCCCGTGGCGCGCGGCTCTTCGTTGAGGGCGGCCCTCTTCGTCACATCGGTGTGCCTGCCATCGAAGCAGTGGGGGCGGCACGACCCGACGTGTGCGGGGCGGGGGACCGGTTCGCGGTGGCCGCCACGGTGGCATTGGCCGACGGCGCCAATCCGAGGGCTGCGGTCGTGCTTGCAGTCGAGGCCGCCGCCCGCTTCGTCGCCGCGGGCGGCGCGGCCGGCGTGTCGACACCCGCTCCGGCGTCGATGAACCGCAATTCACTTTCTGGTGCAACCTCTTCGGAGGATGCGTCATCATTCACCGACGTGGTAGGCCTGGCTCGTCGATGGCACGCCGAAGGGCGCACGGTGGTGGCAACGGGTGGGTGCTTCGATCTGCTGCACACGGGCCACGTCAAGCTGCTGCGGCAGGCCCGTCAATTCGGTGATGCCCTGATCGTGCTGATCAACTCCGACGATTCCGTCCGTGCACTGAAGGGTCCCGACCGCCCGATCATGCCCGCCGCGGACCGGGCCAGGGTGCTCGCAGCACTGGCGTGTGTCGACGCGGTCGGCGTGTTCGACGAACCGACGCCGGAGCGCCTCTTGAAGGACGTCCGCCCCGACGTCTGGGTCAAGGGCGGTGACTACGCCGTGGTCGACCTGCCAGAAGCCGACGTCGTGCAGCAACACGGTGGCGAGGTGGTCATCGTGCCGACCGTCACCGGCTACTCATCATCCCAGCTGATCGCAACGGCGCGATCGGATCGAAGCGACCATAGGAATGCGAGATGAACCGTCCCGTAAGCAATTCCACCTTGGCAACGTCATCATCACCGGCGGCGCGTCGGGCCTGGGCGCCGCCACCGTCGAGGCGGTGATTCGTCACGGTGGCACGCCCCTGGTCATCGACAAGAGGCCGCCCTCCGGCGACAACGCCCTGGTCGCCCATGCGTTCGCCGACCTCTCCGACACGGACGCGGTGCAGGCCGCGGTGGTGAAGTTGACCGAGCAGGCCGACGGTCCCATCACCGGTCTGTTCACCGCAGCGGGCATCGACTCCTGCGGCACGCTGGAACAGGTTCCCGCCAAGGAATGGGAGCAGGTCATACTCGTCAATCTGCTCGGCACCGCCGCGGTGGTCCGTTCTGCGCTGCCCTTCCTGCGGGCGGCCGGAGGACGAATCGTGACGTGTGCGTCCACACTGGGAATCAAGGCGGTCAGCGACGCCACGGCCTATTGTGCGTCCAAGTTCGGTGTGGTGGGCTTCACCCGGGCACTGGCTGCCGAACTCGCAGGCGAAGTCGGTGTCACATTGCTGATCCCGGGTGGCATGCATACCCCCTTCTTCGACGGGCGCATGGAACAGTACAAGCCGCCGCCCGACGCAAAGCTCAACCAACCCGGGGACGTCGCCGAGACGGTCGTGTTCGCGCTGTCGCAGCCGCCGGGCTGCGAGATCCGCGAGTTGGTGGTGTGCGCATCGACGGAGTCTTCATGGCCGTAGACGTGACGCATGACGTGATCTACGTGCTGCGGGCACTCGGTCTCGGCGACCTCCTGACCGCCGTGCCCGCCTTACGCGGGATCAGGCTGCACTTTCCGGATGCGCGCATAGTCCTCGCCGCACCACGCCAATATCGAGAACTGGCACTGTTCACCGGTGCGGTCGACGAACTCGCGCCGACGACGCGCCTGGGTGAGGTGAATCGGCTGGACCGCCCGCCGGCGCTGGCCGTCAACCTGCACGGCAGCGGTCCGCAGAGCATCGACCATCTGCTGCGCCTCGCACCGACGGCATTGCTGACTCATCGTCACCCTCTGCATGCGACGTACGGCGGGCCGCCGTGGCGTAGCGATCTGCACGAGGTGGACCGTTGGTGCATCCTTCTCGCCTGGGCCGGAATCCCTTGCGATCCGGACGATCTTTACCTCGATCGGCCCGACGGCCATCCGGATCGCCGTGGCGTCATCGTGGTTCACCCCGGCGCAGCGGCATCGGCGCGGCGCTGGCCCGCCGTACGGTTCGCGGCCATCGCCGCGGCGCTGCACGCCGATGGCCACGACGTCGTGGTCACGGGGTCGGCGGGGGAACGCGGTGCTCGCACTCGACGTGGCGAGGACGGCGGGGCTGCCTGAGTCCGCCGTGCTCGCAGGCAAACTCGACCTCCTGGCACTGATCGCATTGATCGGCGACTCTCGATTGCTGGTCTGCGGTGACACCGGTGTCGGTCACGTCGCAACGGCGACGAGGACTCCGTCGGTACTGCTGTTCGGCCCGACCCCGCCGAGTAGGTGGGGGCCACGGGACAGCGGCCGTCACCTCGCTTTGTGGGCAGGTGACGTCGGTGATCCCCACGCTGACCGTCCGGACGCCGGCCTGCTGTCGCTCACGACGTCACAGGTGCTCGGCGCGACGCGCTCGATGCTCGGGCGGTGCGCGTGAACGCGCCATCGTCCTCCGGCGTCCGGGTCGGCGTGGTCGGCGCCGGATACGTGGGCCTCACCACGGCGGTCTGCCTGGCCGAACGCGGCGTGGACACCGTCTGCGTGGACGTCGATCTGACCAAGCTCGACCGTCTGAGCGCGGGCGTCGCAACGATCGACGAGCCAGGGTTGGAAGAGGCGTTGCGCGACGGACTATCCCGTGGTGCGCTGCGGTTCACCGCGGATGAGAGGAAGTTGGCCGACCGCGACGTGGTGTTCGTCTGCGTGCCGACGCCGAGCGCCGCCGACGGCGCCGCTGATCTTTGTGCGGTCGACTCGGTCGTCCACGGGCTGAGTTCGGTGTTGCGCCCGCACGCCGTGGTTGCGCTCAAGTCGACCGTGCCGGTCGGGACCACCCGTCGGGTTTCGAATCAGTTGCAGAGCAACGGTATTCATGCGGTGTCGACGCCCGAGTTCCTGCGCGAGGGTTGTGCCGTAGAGGAGTTCCGACACCCGACCGCAGCCGTCTGTCGGAGCCCTCGACGACTTCGCGGGCCGAGGCGGTGAATGTCGCTCACGGGGGTGGAATCGAATCTGATCCTGCGCATGAGTCCCAGGAAAGCGCCGAGTTGGCGAAGTACGCCAGCAATGCCTCCTTGGCGGTCAAGCTGTCCGTATAGCGAACTCACTGGTCGCAACTGTGTGCCAGTATCGGGGCCGACATCACCGACGTCACCAGGTGCATGGGCGCCGACCAGCGCATCGGTCCGGCGTTTCTGAAGCCGGGTCCTGGATGGGGAGGCTCTTGCCTGCCCAAGGACACTGCGGCACTGGTGCACACTGCGCGGCAGCATGGTGTGTCGTTGGGCGAAGTCGAGGCTTCGCGCTCGACGAACCGACGCAGGCGGCTCGGGTTTCGGCCACGGTGACACGCATGATCCGGCGGCCCCTTGCGTCGGCACGGATCACGGCGTTGGGATTGACCTTCAAATCCGACACCGGCGACACCCGCGAGTCACCTGCGCTGGCGGTGTGTGCGCACCTCACCGCCGCCGGTGCCCAGGTGCAGGGTTTCGACCCGAAGTTGGCGGTCATCGATCCCGGTGTTCTGCTGGCTGCGCGGGTACGGCCGTCGACGATCCGTACCGCGCGGCCAAGGCGGCAGACGCGATAGTCGTTCTCACCGAATGGCCGGAGTTCGTCGACCTCGACTGGGCCGCCATCGCCGAGCAGTCTCCCGACGGGGTGGTGATCGATACCCGAAACATCCTCGATCCGAGACGAATCGGAGATGTGGGTCTGCGATACGTGGGCAACGGGCGGCCGACGGGCTTCTGAGACCGGATGCTGTCATCTCTTCCGATCGTGGTCGACGAGTCATCTCAGCCCTCTGTCTCCGGTTTCGAACGGGTGGGCAGCTTCCGCCATTCGAAGGCGCCGGATCGTTGGGAATGGTCGGACGCCTCCTCGCATCGCACTGTCGGCCGACGGTCAGCCCTGATCCGGCCCCTGGTTCTGGGGTAATGTTCTGGACCAAGCGGGTTCAGAAATCAGCTCGGCAGTCCTTTCATGGAGCCGGTCATGTCTCTCACTCGTGCGTCACCGCGGCAGGAATTCCACAGCCGTGATCCCGCCGAGATCAGGTCTTACCTCAGCGGTGCTTATGGCGCTGACGTGCACTTGAAGCTTCTGGGACACCGCGATGGTCATCGGCTCCGCCTACACCACCGGCGAATGTGCTGGGGCTCGTTCGCACTCGAGGACGTCAGGCACGACGGAGACGTGGAGACCCGCGCGGAGGCGACGACCACGGGCCTCGTCGTGCTTTGGGCGATCGACGGGCGGGCGGAGAGTCACGTCGATGACCTCGAGGGCGCCGCGCGCCCCGGCGGGGTCGTCCTGGGCGCGACCGCAGTGGCTCCGGTCCACGTCCGGACGTCGGACGCCACGCTGAAGACCGCCGTCCTCGAGCGGGACCTGCTGACGAAGGCGGCTGCCGATCTGGCCCCCGACCGTCCGGCGCTCGTGCGATTCACCGGCGTCGAACCCGTCAGTGCGGAGGCCGGTCGCGCACTGACAGCGGCACGCCGATACGTCGAGGAGACAGTGCTGGCCGACGACGGTTCCGCCACGCCACTGATCGTGGCGGCAGCGGGGCGCCTGCTGGCGGCGACGGCACTTTCGGCGTTTCCCAACGCGGTGGACCTCTCCGACCGGCCCCATGACCGCAATGATCACCACCCCGTCCTCCTCCGTCGCGCCATGGCCTACATCGATGAACAAGCTGCGAAGGACATCGGCATCGCGGACGTCGCGAGTGCGGTGTACGTGACTCCACGAGCGCTGCAGTACATGTTTCGTCGCCATTTGGACAGCACGCCGATGGCCTACCTTCGGCGGGTCAGACTGGACCACGTACATCGCGACCTGATCGCCGGTGACCGACAAAACATCACCGTGGCGGCCGCCGCCGCTCGATGGGGATTTGCACACACCGGAAGATTCGCGGTGCTCTACCGCGAGGCCTACGGACAGAGTCCCCACGTCACGTTGCGGAGCTGAGGTGTCGGAGACGTCGGTTGGAATTCACATCCGCACGGCGACGACATGCAGTGCGTCAGGATTGCAGCGCCTTGGCCGCCTTCGTCACCGCCTTCTTCACCGGCGTGCCCTTCTTCCTGGCAGACGCCGTCTTGGATGGCGTCTTCGTCGGCTTGGATGGCGCGACGGCGGAGGCCATTACGGCGTCGGCTCGGTCCCATACCCGGTGCAGGCCAAGCGCGGTGATGAGCTCGGTGACGAACTCCTTGCCCGAGTCGGCGCCGACGAGGACGCCCGGGGCGGTCCGGTCGATGGTGGCGGCGTCGAGCTGCGCGGCGCCATCGCCCCATGCGCCCAGGGGTTTACAGTGCCGGAAGGCTTCCTGGAGTAGCACGACGAGCTTGATGTCGTCGGATGCGGTGGTGCCTGCGGCGATGATCACGGCGTCGAATTCGATGGATCTGGCGGTGGCGAAGGTGCGGTCCACGACCACTGAGCGGCGCCCGGACTTGAGTGTGCCGCCGACGGGGGCGGTGACCAGCGCGGTCACCCCTTGCCGGGCCAGCGACTTGGTGAGTGTGGCGATGGCGGCCAGGTCGGACCCGGCGTCGGCGATCACGGCCACCTTGCGACCGGCGACGGGCCCGGGCGCGGTCACGACCTGCGAGAGAGCGGGCGAGACGGTGGCATCCGAGGGCGGATTGCCCTGCGGTGCAGGCAGTCCCAGTCCGTCGGCGACCTGTCGGCACAGGTCGGCGTCGACGTTGGCCAACACCTCCAGTTCGCGTTCCTTGATGGACTTCTCGTAACACTTGCCGAGCTCGAACGTGAACGCCTCGATCACGTGCACCTTCTCGATCTTGCTCAGGCTGCGATAGAACATCGCGGGCTGGGAGAAGTGGTCGTCGAACGACACGGGTTGGGCACGGACGACGGGCCCCTCCACCTGGCGGGGGGTCGCCACGTAACCCCCGTCATGGGCCTCGGCCACCAACGGCTCGCCGCCGTCGATGCTGTTGGGCCGATACGGCGCCAAGCCGGTGTGGATCGCCGTTTGATGCATGCCGTCGCGGAGCATGTCGTTGACCGGGCAATGCGGCCGATTGATGGGCAGCTGGGTGAAGTTGGGGCCGCCCAGCCGCGTGAGCTGGGTGTCGAGATAGGAGAACAGCCTCGCCTGCATCAGTGGGTCGTTGGTGACTTCGATGCCTGGCACGAGGTTGCCGGTGTGGAAGGCGACCTGTTCGGTTTCGGCGAAGTAGTTGGTCGGGTTGCGATCCAAGGTGAGCTTGCCGATCAGCTGGACCGGGACCAGTTCCTCGGGAACGATCTTCGTCGGGTCGAGCAGGTCGATGCCCTGGTAGGTGTCGGTGCCGCCGTCGTCGGGCATCACCTGGATGCCGAGTTCGTACTCCAGCGGGGCGCCCGCCTCGATGCCGTCGGCCATGTCGCGGCGGTGGAAGTCCGGGTCGACCCCCGCAGCGATCTGCGCCTCCTCCCAGACCAGCGAGTGCACGCCCGCGACGGGCTTCCAGTGGAACTTGGCGAGGTTGGTCGCCCCTGCGGCGTTGACGAGCCGGAACGTGTGCACGCCAAAGCCTTCCATCGTGCGGTAGGAGCGCGGGATGCCGCGGTCGCTCATGTTCCAGAAGACGTGGTGGGTCGCTTCGGTGTGCAGGGACACGAAGTCCCAGAAGGTGTCGTGCGCCGACTGTGCCTGTGGGATCTCGCGGTCCGGATGGGGCTTGCCTGCGTGGATGACGTCGGGAAACTTGATGCCGTCCTGGATGAAGAACACCGGGATGTTGTTGCCGACGAGATCGAAGTTGCCTTCTTCGGTGTAGAACTTCACCGCGAAGCCGCGGGTGTCGCGCACCGTGTCGGCCGAACCGCGCGAGCCAAGCACGGTGGAGAACCGGCAGAACACCTCCGTCCGCCTGCCCTTCTCCAGGAAACCGGCCTTGGTGACCTCGGCGGCGTTGCCGTAGGCCTCGAATGTGCCGTGGGCGGCCGCGCCGCGGGCGTGGACCACCCTTTCCGGGATCCGCTCGTGGTCGAAGTGAGTGATCTTCTCGCGAAGGTGAAAGTCCTCCACCAACGTCGGACCGCGGTCACCGGCTTTGAGCGAATGGTCGGTGTCGGGCAACCTGACGCCCTGCGCCGTGGTGAGGTAGCGGCCGGTCTGGGCGCGCGAATCCACCTGTCCGTCAGAGTCTTTGCTCACTCCGGTCGGGCTGACGGCGGACGGAGCGGACTGATCGCGCTTGCGTGAGGGAGGCATCGGTGCTCCAGGTGGTTGCGGTGACGTACGGGCACGACGGGCAGCCGGCGGCCGAACGGGTGCGGGCTTGGCGCAGTGGTCTCCTACCCGTCGGCTGCTCGGCCAAACGCCGGTTCGTCGGGGGCTGGCGCCACGGCCGCGTGGTGGCAGTCGACGCGGTGCGGGCGTTCGAGCTGCTGAAGCGTCTGTCGCAGGAAAGCAACACGCCGCTGGGTCAGATCGCCGACCGGTTCCCCCATCTCGGGCATCTTCGCGCCGGGATGACCTTCGAACCCATCCGATGTTTCACGAACATCGCACTGTCTGCCTGACGAGAAGCCGCAGGACGAGGCGCTTAAGCTGAGTCAACGGGAGTAATCCGGAGCGGTGGAGCCTGTGTCGACGACCAGTCTGCGGTCGACGGTGAGCATCTGCGGCCCGGCCGCATCTACGTGGCGTACCCGATCGCCATCTCTTGGTGGACGATCATCGGGCCGTCGTCTCCAGGGGACCCACCGAGGACGGCTTCAGACCTGCCATCAATCCTCTGTTGCGTTCGGCCGCAATGGCCTACGGACCATGCGCCGTCGGCGTGCTGCTCTCTGGCGTGCTCGACGACGGCGTACTCGAGCTGGTGCAACGTCCGTGCGAGGAGACTGCCATGAAGCCCGACCCAGCAATGGAACTGGAGAACCGGATCGCAATGTGACCCCGATTCTCCGATGTCTTCGATGCCGAGAATCTGGGGCCGTCCTCGGGCTACACCTGTCCGGACTGCAGCGGTTCGCTGATGGCCGTCGGCGCCTCCAGCTATCGCTGCCGGTGGACATGCATGGACCCCGGAGGCCCTCTTCCTGGCGCGGGACAGGGAGACGGAGAGTGCCCTTCGGGTGGCGTTGCGCAGCCTGGAGGAGAAGGCCAAGTTGCCCCGCAAGCATACGGCCGTCGTCGGCCCGGGCGCATTGCAGCGTCGCTATGCGGAGATCGCCCAAGAGGCCGAGCGTGCCGTCGCAATCCTCAGAGACCGTCTCACCGAGGTGGTCTCCGAATGACCGGGTCCGCCGAATGAACCAATACGAATCACGGAGCCCGCTGCGAATCGGGCGGAGTACGTTGGCGGATCATACGACGCTGGTCATGGAGGGAGTGCTGGACGGCACGACGTACCCTGCAGTGCGCGACGCGGTGGTCAAGGCCGCTCTCGACGCGCCTGCCCTGATCGTGGTGGACGTGACCAAGCTGCAGGCTCCGTCGCCGTCGGCCTGGGTAGTGTTCACCGGCGCACGATGGCTGGTGGTCAACTGGCCCGACATCCCCATCGGTCTGGTGTGTTCGCACGCAGCAGGCCGCCGAGTGATGGCCCGCAACGGAATCACCCGCTATCTCCCGGTGTACGGAAACGTGGACGCCGCGACCAATGCCATGGAACGAGAAGCAAAACCGTCGCGCCGACGGGTGAGGGAGGCCGCAACGGCCAGCGTCGTCACCACGGTGCTCGTGAGCAATGTCTTGCGCCACACCGCTAGCCGAGCCTTTGGGTTCGACGACGAGTCGTGCGGGCGCGGAGATCAGCTGGATTCGCCGGACTCGCCATCCCACAGGTACTCCTCGAGGTATTCGACGGACATGAAGTCATCGCTGTAGGGCGCACGAGGGGGAGCGAGCTCGTCGAGTCGCTCGTTGATCGCATGAGCGAGCATGTCGTGCTGGAAGGTAGGTAGCGCGATCGCGCCGTTCAGGTACGCGTCGACCTCGATCTCGCTGGCCTCGCCGCCGAGTGCGAAGTAGCGTAGCCACAGCTCGGCCACGGTGAGTTTCGACGCGTCGAAGGCGTCATGAAGCCGTGCGCTTGGCGAGCGCGTCATCGCTCGGGCGAAGGGTTCCGCCGGGCCGGTGATGCCGCCCGGGGCGACCAAATCGGCCAGCGTGGCTCGGCCGCCAGGTCGTCCGACCTCACCACGGCCGAGGTGGCCCATGCGGTCAGGCACGGGCCTTCCTCGAGCCCGTACTGAAGCCGGTCCAGAGTGTCGATCAAGGGGTCGGTTGCCGCCGAGGTCCTCGGCCGGCCGTCGGCGCTCAGCAGCGTGACCCCTGAGCCAAGGCTTCCGGCAACGGTATCCCTGGCCAGCGAGGTGATCAGTTGCAGGGCGGTCTCCATGGTCTGCTCGGTGAGCAGGATGCCCGACAGTCGGGCGTGAACGGCGGCGAGCTCGTCGCCGATGCTCTGCGGTGGCTGGGGTTGCATCGTCGTCCCTCTTCTCAGGGTGTCTCCCGCATGGTGAGCGGCCCGGCGGTCAAATCTCGACGGAGCTCGTCGCCGACCGTCCGGGAGGCCAGCACGGGACTCGTCGTCGCGGTCGCCTCGCGGAACCCCGCACCGACGTCGGCCAGCGCGCCCAACGAGTCCCACCGCGGCGCCCATTCCAATTCGGTTCGGGCTCGGGCGGTGTCGAGCAGGGGGACCGAGAACGCCATGTCGAACCAGCCTTGGTCGACTGGCTGTAGGTGCAGACGCCAGCTCGCCTGCACGAGTGGGCGCAGCAGTTTGGCGGGCACGTGAACCGCACGGGTGTTCAGCATCGAGGCCAGCTCGGTGCGCCCGACGGGAGGTTCGGCAGCGAGGTTGAACGGCCCCGCCGAGCGCCGCTCGACGACTCGCACCACGGCGTCCGCGACGTCCTCGGCGTGGACGAACGGCACGACGAACGCCCGGTCCAGCGGCAGCACGGGCAGGTGGCTCAGCAGTCGCGGTGGCAACCCGGCAGGCAACGTATAGCGCCGAAGTGCGGCCGCAGCGTCGCGTTGCACGATGAGACCGGGACGCAACCGGGCGACGGTCATGGCCCCGCCGCGGTGACGGTCCTCGTAGTCGTCGAGCAGGGCCTCGGCCGCTGACTTGGTCTGGCTGTAGACAGACGATTCGATGCCTGCCGTCGACCACGATTCGTCGACCCGCCTACCGTAGGCCCCCGCGGCATAGGCGCCGACCGACGACATGTGCACGAAGTGGTCGACACCGGCGTCGTGAGCGGCCCTGACCAGGGAGGTCGTGCCCCCGATGCCCACCCGATACAGGTAGTCGACGTTGCGTGTCGGTTGAAAGCCCCATGCCAAGTGGACGACGCAGTCGGCGCCTTCACAGATGGTCCGCAGACGCTCGAGCCGCCGTCGATGCGGCCACGTCGAGAGAATGCCAGTCGACGGCCTCGTAGGGAACACGTCGAGCCGGTGGGCGCCGCACCACTCCTACGACGTCGTAGGAGTTCGGTTCCGCCGTCAACCGACGCAACAAGGCGGTTCCGACATTGCCGCTCGCTCCGGTCACCACGATGCGTGTCGCCATGTGTCAGCCCACCTTTCGGCCACCCGCGTAGTCGGGGCGACGAAGTGGAGTGGTACCCGTCTGATCGCCGGTCAATCGGCTGTGATCCGCCCGGGGCGGCGACCTATCCGCCGAACGAAGAATCAGGGTCCGATGGCGAAGGGAATCCCTGCGGCCGCTGCATGGCCACGACTCGCGGCCGGCAGACCGTTTCCTTCTCGGCGGGATGGGGTATCGGCCGTGCACGTCAGTCAAGCGCCGCGCATTCATCATCCCTTGACCTTTCCGAGGAGCCCATGTGGATTCGACTCTCCGTCAGGCCGCCATCTTCGGTGGCGTGGACGCGAGCGCCGTACAGGACCTAACCGACGGACTGTCTCCGATGAATGTCGGAGCTGGATACGCCTTCTTCACGGAAGGGCAAGAGGGTGACCGGCTCTACGTCATCGTCTCCGGAAAGGTCAAGGTGGGTCGCCGCTCACCCGACAGGCGCGAGAGCATCTTCACCATGCGGGGTCCGTCCGAATCCTTCGGTGAGCTGTCGGTTTTCGACCCTGGCCCTCGCACGTCGACGGCGATTGCAATCAACGACGTCTGCGCGGTGCCGGTGGACGGTACCGTTCTGCGCGCGTGGATCGCCAGGCACCCCGAGGTGGCCGAACGACTATTGCGGGTACTCGCCCGGCGGCTGCGCCGCACCGACGACATCCTGTCCGATCTGATCCTGACGGATGTTCCGGGACGGCTGGCCAAGCAGCTGCTTGGCCTGGCCCAGCGGTTCGGGGTGCAAGAGAACGGCACGATCAGAGTCGCCCACGGCTTGACGCAGGAGGAGTTGGCGCATCTCGTGGGGTCGTCCCGCGAAACGGTCAACAAGGCACTGTCCGATTTCAGCCAGCGCGGGTGGATCCGTCTGGAACGCAGGAGCATGGTGATCGCTGAATCAGAACATCTCGCCCGGCGTGCACGCTGAAAACCGTTGCCGGGATGTCGGTTCGACCGTGTCCCGTCAATGGGCCGGCCACGTGCGTGCTGGCGCGCACGCTCAGGTGTGCGCCGGTGTGTTGGCGAAGTGATCGGTGATCGCCTGGCAGAACGCGGGCAGGTCTTCCGGTGAGCGACTGGTGATGAGGTTGCCGTCGATGCACACCGGCTGATCGACGACCGTGGCGCCGGCATTGCGTAGGTCGGTGCGCAGGCTCGGGTACGACGTCATCGTCCGGTCACGGACCACGTCCGCCTCGACCAGCGTCCACGGCCCGTGGCAGATCGCGGCGACTGGCTTGCCCGAGCGGACGAACTCACGGACGAAGTCGACCGCCGACTCGTCCAGCCTCAACCGGTCGGGGTTGACGGTCCCGCCGGGCAGTACGAGCGCGTCGAAGTCGTCGACGCGGGCCTTGGAGACTGCCCGGTCCACCGGAAGGGTGCCTGCCGGCTCGAGGTCGTGATCGCGTGCCTGGATCTCGCCCGTCTTCACCGACAACAGTTCCACCTGTCCGCCTGCGTCCTCTACCGCGGCGCGCGGTTGTTCGAACTCGACCTTCTCGACTCCGTCCGCGGCCAAGAAGGCGATCTTGCGGCCTTGCAGTTCGTTGGGCATGGAGCGCTCCTTTCTTCGGCTCATTCACGACTACCCGCATGGGCGGTCTCGAACCACATCCCCACCGCTGTCACGACGGCGTCACCGCAGCTGCGGCAAGACTTCCTTCTCCCACGCGGCCTCCCACGCGGCGAAGAAACCCTCCATGTCGGGGCCAACCTGTTGGACGTAGACCTCGTCGACGTCGGCGTCGAGGTAGCGGCGGACTTGCGCGGCGTGCTTGTCGGAGTCGGGCCCGCAGGTGACACTTTCCCCGACCTTCTCGCGTGGCACCAAACTCGCGGCAGCACTGAAGTCCTTCGGAATCGGCAACGTCTGCGCCAGTCGGCCAGGAAGTTGTTCGTTGCCCCGCAGACGGTGAACCAGATCGAGGGCGGCGTCGGCATCACGATCCCAGTTGACCTTGGTGCCGACCTGCACCGGCGTGTCACCGCCGCCCGAGTTACGGAAGGTCTTGACCAGGTCGGCATCGGGCATTGCGGTGCTGTACCCGTCTCCGATACGGCCAGCGAGTTCGGTTGCCTGCAAACCTCGGCCTCCGACAGCGCCCCGATGACGCCCCACACGAAGGGGCTGTGACCCTGCTCGTCGTTCCATGGGTGGAAGTGATCGGAGATCGACAAGGCCTCGAATCCCGCTGCCTCCGCCCGCTTGGCTTGGTCGATCAGCTCCTTCGGGTCGAACTGTTCGCTGGACCGGCCGAGCGGATTTTCGGCCTCATTGATCTTCGACCAGAACAACTTCAAGCCATGGCGGCGATCGCCGACGGCCGCGACGTGCTGGCGGTCATGCCGACCGGATGGGGCAAGTCGGCGATCTATCAGGTGCCCGCGCTGCTCGATGAACGACCCTGTGTCATCGTCTCACCGCTGATCGCCCTGCAACAGGATCAGATCGCCGCGCTGCGCGATGCCGGTGCGCCGCGTGCGGTCGCCGTCGACTCCCGGCAGGGCCGCACCACGGTTGAGCGGGCCTGGAATGACATCCAGAACGGCGAGGCCAGGTATGTGTACCTGGGACCGGAGCAGTTCATGAAGGACGCCGTCCTGGCTCGCCTGGCGGACGCCCGGCCGTCGTTCGTCGCCGTCGACGAGGCGCATTGCGTATCGGCATGGGGGCATGACTTCCGTCCCGATTACCTCAGGCTGGCCGACGGCCTGCAACGGCTGAACCGTCCACCCGTAGTGGCGTTGACGGCCACCGCGTCCCCCGTGGTCAGAAAGGAGATCGTCGACCATCTGGGCCTGCGCGACCCGCTGGTAGTGGCCGGCGGCTTCGATCGGCCGAACATCAGTCTCGAAGTCCGGCACCACCACGACGGCGCCGCCAAGCGCGCGGCGGCCATCGACACGATCGCGGAGCTTGCCGGCCCTGGACTCGTCTACTGCCAGACGCGCAGGGACACCGAGTCCTACGCCGAAGCGCTCGTCGACAAGGGTGTCGGCGCCGTCGCCTATCACGCAGGCCTGCACCGGTCGGAGCGCGACGACGTCCACCTTCGATTCCACGACGGGAAGGTGGAGGTGGTGGTGGCGACCACCGCGTTCGGGATGGGAATCGACAAACCGGACGTGCGGTTCGTCGTACATGCTTCGGTGCCTGATTCCATCGACTCCTACTACCAGCAGATCGGACGCGCAGGGCGGGACGGTGGAGAGGCGCGAACGGTGATGTTCTACCGTGCCGAAGATCTCAGTCGGACAAGGCGTTTCGCATCACACTCCGTAGACGAGGCGCTGTTGTGCCGTGTCCACTCATTGCTCGGGGACGGTACGCCGAAGCGGCTCAAGGAGTTGCGGGCCGAACTCGGTGCAGGTCGTGCGGTGACACGGGCCGTCAATCTGCTGGTGCGGTCAGGCTGCCTGCTTGCCGGGCGTGCCGGATATGAACGCACCGCCGTATCGACGCCGGAGGCGGTGGCCCGTGCGCGCAGCATCGCGGCGAGCGCCGAGCGCGTCGACCCGACGAGAATGGAGATGATGCGCTCCTATGCCGAAGGCGGTGGCTGCCGCCGCCAGACACTGCTGGGCTACTTCGGCGATCACCTGCCGCAGCGCTGCGGCAACTGCGATCTCTGCTGGGACGACGATGGCGGCGGCACGCGCGTCGACGAACCGGCCATCGCTGCGGACACGGTAGTGGAGCACCCGGGAGTGGGGCCGTGGTGTCGTGCTCGACGGCGATTCGGATCGCCTCGTGGTGCTCTTCGACGACTACGGTTATCGCACACTGGATCTCGACGTCGTACGGTCGGGTGGATTGCTCGAGGTGCCGTAGCGGGATCGGCTGATCTCACCCATCGGCCTGCGAATCCGGGCAGCCACGGCGACACGGGCAGGCTGGGGGTGCTGTTGAAGATCCACTCACCCGCCCAGCGCGCCGGTCATCTTCAGCACCAGCAACACACCCGTCATCAGGAACACCGCGGCCAGGATGGCGATGGCGATGATCGAGGCGACCGACATGGCCGTCATCCTCCGTCTCGGCGGCGGGTCCTGATTTTGTGAGGCCGACGTCTGCGCCGAGGCGGGTGGGGTTTCACCGGGTTCGACGCCGCCGCCCGCATCGGTGGGAACGTTCGAGGGATCGGGGTCGGGAGGTAATGCGGTCATGAGATCACGACCCATGGTTGACCTGCATGTTGTCGCCCGAACGCGGCGCTGCGCTCCACGAGTACGTCGCCACGCTGCTTGAGCTTGGGATCACACAGCACCTGACCGACCGTGACGTGTACCGCACCCAGCGCGCGTTCGTACAGTCGCCGCGCCGACGACTCGGAATCCATCGCAGTCAGCACACGCTCCTCGACGAACTGCAGCGGTAGCCGGCCGAGGTGGTACTGCAACCGCAGCGCCGCGCGCGTGACTTCCATGACCCTCATCTCAACTCCTCTTCTGACCGTCACTCGCCCGCGGCCATCGTCACCGCGATCCTTCTTCCGCTGTGCGGCACGCGTGCGTCTCTCGGATCGTCGTCGTTCGCACGTTCCCTGGCGGCCGCCCGTCAAACCCGTCTCAGCTCCTTTCGCCGCTTCAACGCCCCGGTGAATGATCGAACCGGTGCACCGCCGAGGATTCGGCGGTGTCAACCGCCTCTGAGCGGGTACACACGTGGCCGTGCCCACCATGGAATTGACCGTCCTCGATCCTCGTACTGGCGACACGGTCGGCCGCCTGCCCATCGCGGATGCGTCCGAGTGTGACGACGCCGTTGCACGGGCGTGCGCGGCGGGCGCGGGGTGGGCCAGAACCCCTGCCGCCGAGCGGGCGGCCTGCCTGTCTGCGGCCGCGGCCGCCGTACGCGCCGCCGCCGCCGAGCTCGCCGAGCTGAACGAACGGGAGACCGGCAAGCCGCGCGAAGACGCCCTCGGCGGGGTGCAAGCCGCGGTGGGCACGCTCGAGCAGTACGCGCAGCTGGGACCGCTGCACCGCGGCCGTAGCCTGCTTGGTGCATGGGCGTCGACCGATCTGATGGTCCCAGAGCCGCGGGGAGTCGTGGCAGTGTTGACGCCCTGGAACGATCCCGTTGCAGTGGCGGCCGGCTTACTGGGTGCCGCGTTGGTGACCGGAAACACCGTGGTGCACAAGCCAAGCGAGCGTAGTCCGGGCACCGGCAGGCGGTTCGCCGAGCTGGTGGCGGCCCACCTGCCCGCCGGTGTTCTCGAGACCGTCAATGGAGATTCGACGGTCGGCGCCCGGCTGGTCGCCGCAGAGGAGATCGACGTGGTCGCTCACGTCGGCAGCAGTGCCACCGGCCGGGCAATTGCCCGGGCGTGCGCGGATCGCGGCGCCAAGGCCTTGCTGGAAAACGGCGGCAACGACGCATTGATCGTCGACGCCGGAGTGGCGCCCCGGTGGGCAGCCGAACAAGCCGCGCAGGGAGCGTTCGCGAACGCCGGGCAGATCTGCGTCGCAGTGGAGCGCATTTACGTCGTGGAGGGGGTGGCTGACGACTTCATCGACGCCCTGGTTGCCGAGGCACGCGCGTGGGCCGGGCGGATCGGCCCATTGGTGGACCAGCGGCACCGGGAACACGTGCATCGACACGTCGTCGATGCGGCAGACCGCGGCGCGGAGACATTGGTGGGCGGCGAGCCGGCCTCCGGCCCGGGAACCTTCTATCCGCCAACGGTGTTGACCGGTTGCACTGCCGACATGACTGGTGTTTCGCGAAGAGACGTTCGGCCCCGTCGCCGCGGTGCGTGCCGTGCCGGACTTTCACACTGCGTTGGAGGAGGCGGCCGACGACCGCTTCGGACTGGCTGCCACCGTTTTGACCTCGGACATGGCGCACGCGCAAGAGGCGTGGCGGGGCCTGCCGGTGGGAACGGTGAAGATCAACGCGGTGTTCGGCGGCGCTCCTGGCGGTGCGGCGGAACCGCGCCGCGCAAGCGGTAGTGGTTTTGGGTTCGGCCCCGAATTGCTCGACGAGATGACCGCAGTGAAGGTGGTGCACTGGTCACCGCCGGGTGAGTGACTGCTGGTCGGGTACGCGCCGAACCAGCGCAACGAAAGGAGGACGATCATGACGAACTTCCCGGGCGGCTCGGTCCCCGACGACAGACCGGAAGCAGATGTGGCACAGCAGCAGATCCCCGTCGACGACGCGCTCGACGCGACTCTGGACACCGACTACCTCGACGACCGCAGCGACGCAGACGCGAATCCGGCCGATGTCTTCGAGCAGGCGATCGACATCCCCCTGACCGAGGACGACCGCGCGTAGTCCGGTGCCGAGGGGGTAGTCGACAGGGACCGCCACCCCATTCTCGAGACCAGGAAAGAGGAGTCCGATGCCGAAAGTGACGAAGTCGGGTAAGGCCAAGGAAAGCGAGCTGCCCAGCACGTTGAAGCGGTCCGATGACAAGGCGAAACGCACCTTTGCCAAGACCCACGACGCCGCCGCCGAGGAATACGGCGAGGGCGAACGGGCGCACCGGGTCGCCTACAGCGCGCTCAAGCACAGCTACGAGAAGGTCGGCGACCACTGGGAGGAGAAGGACCAACGCGGTCCTTCGGACGAACGAGCGGAAAGCGGTGGCCCGCGAGCGAAGGGCGACACCGCCGAGGGCGTCGACGCCAACGCCAGCAAGAAGCATCTCGTCGAGCTGGCCCGTCGGCTCGACATCCCCGGTCGCTCGACGATGACCAAGGACGACCTCGTGTCTGCGATCCAGAAGGCCAACCGTCGGGAGACCCGCCGAAGCCAGTGAGCGATTGCCACGTTGGTTTCGCCGTGCCCCGACGACGCGTCCCGCGCCGCGGAGCTTGGCGGCTCGAATCGCTGATGTTGCCTGCCTTTTCGAGGATCACTGCGGTTCTGTCGGCGGCGTCGGCACTGAAACCGTGAAAGGCGCCCATCGCGGCCGTGCTTGCCAGCAGCACGGGGCGGGGGATGATCAGGTGGGCAGGCCGTCAACGGACTGTGGCACGGAATGACGTCGCATGTCCTTCGAGCGTGGAACATCGGACGTCGAAGGGGACGGCGCCTGGTCGCCGCCGGTCATACGTGCGGAGATGGTTCGTGCCCGAGCCGAAGAGCTACGCCGTCGACGCGCCGAACTCGCGACTGGAAGCCCATCCGCCCCCGACGTGGCAGCAGTCGCCCAACGCCGAGCCGAAGAGGCAGAGCAGCGCGCTCTGCAGGCGGCATCCGTCGAGGTTGGCCGCGACTCGCAAAGCGCCTCGTCCGACTCGCTCGGTGTCAACTCCGGTTGACGGCGGCGCCGATGGGGTAAACACGAGTGCGCCGTTGCCCCAGACCCCGGCAGAGGTACAGCAGATCGTTGCGCAGCTCTACCCACTCCTGAGGTAACCGTAACCGTTGTCTCAGAGGAGCGGAGATGAGTGCGGACGACTCTCGCGAGGATGCCCTCAGCAAGAGCGAGCAGGAACGAATCTCGGACGCCGTCCAGGGCATCATCGAGCAGCGCGCTCTGATCGAACAGGCCAAGGGGATGCTCATGTTCGTCTACGGCATCGACGCGGATGCCGCGTTCGAAGTGTTGCGCCAGCAGTCTCAGCAGCACAACGTCAAGCTGCGGCTCGTTGCCGAGCAAATAGCCAAGGATTTGGTCGCGTTGTCCCACTCGAAGAGGCTGGGTGGCCGCCCCACCTTCGATGGCGTGCTACTGACCGCGCATCACCGCATCGCCAGCGTCGCTGCCCGACAAAGGGACGGCCATTCTAGGACTGATGCATAACCGCATCAGGAGTGGGTAATTGCCGTTTCGGAGCGGAATGTAGTCCGGACTGCCAACCGCTCAAGCCCTTGGTGGTCCAACAACGTGCCATCAAGGGCGCCCATGGAGGCGGGCGCCGTCAAGCGGTCGCCGATCCCTTCGCAGCGGCCGGGCGCAAACGTTTCCAAACGGTCGGTCGGGGCAGCGAAGTATCCGACCGACTCCCGACAACCCATCCTCCGGACGTCTAGGACGCGGCGAACGGGCACGCTGCACCGATCCGCGGCCACTTCGTCAGCCCCGTGGGTTCGGCGGACTTACTGTTTGCCGCCTTCCGTCAGCGACCGCGCAGGCGCCGTCATTGGCCTGCGCGACCAGCCATGCAGCAATGTCCTGGACCTTGATGTTGGCTTTCTGGGACGTCCTGGCGAGCAGGTCGAAGGCACGGTCGTCGGTGAGGTGTTCGCGCTGCATCAGGATGCCCTTGGCCATGCCGATCACGTCGCGACTACCGAGCGCGGTCTTCCATTCGGCCTGCTGAGTGGATCCGATCATCGCGACCGCGGCATGGGCGGCAAAGAGTTCACCGGTCAGCTCGGCGTCGATGTCGAAGGCGTTCGGCTTCGAGGAGTACAGGTCCAGTGCACCCAACGTGCGGCCGGTGATGAAGAGCCGGTACCCCAGCATCGACTGGATACCGGCATCGACGGCGGCCGCGGCGAACTTCGGCCACCGAGTGTCGTGAGCCATGTCGTCGATGCGATATACGCGATGCTCCAGCTCTGCCTGCAAGCAGGGACCTTCGCCGAGGTCGTGTTCGATCCCGTTGAGGCGTCGCACCAGTTCGCTGGTCGCCGCGACGGTCCGCAGGTTCGCGCCCTCCCGCACCGACAGCCCGGCGTTCTCGGCGCCGGGGACCGTCGTGGTGACCGCTGCGACGATGGCGTCGACGGTGCGCTGAAAATCTGGCTGCGCCTGCAGCGACCGGGCCAGTTCGCTGAGCACCTGAGCCAGATCCGCGTGTGGATCGTCCCGCGGTTCGGAAGCGCTCCCGTGATGCTCCCTCATGTGCTCCGCTCCGGTCTGGTCGTGCGCCTGCGTGCTGAACCCGACTCCTTTACCTCTGTAGCACGTTCACGGTGTCCAGACACCGTTCACAGCGATTCCAACCGCCCGTCGATGCACCCAAGTTTGGCGGCCGCGATTTACCCAGGACAGGACAACGGGGTCCGTGTCCTCGGTGGACACCAAGAGCGTGCTCAGCTCGGAGGATCGTCGGCGGCGTTCTCGGCCGCCTGCTTCGAGCCGGTCGGGTGCTCGGTGTCGCGGGGGTCGAAGCGTTCCGGTTCGCCGGATTCGACCGAAGAGCCGCCGGCCCCGTCTTCGTCGCGCGCCTTGGTCATCATGTCGGCCCTTCCCCTTCATTACTCGCGATGTGCGACCGGGTGGGTCGGTGCCGTCCGGGCCGAACCCACCCGACGGTGAATTACTTGGCGCCGTTGACGGAGGCGGTCTCGACTTCCGCGGTGGCCTGGATGAGGGCCAACAGCTCCTTGTCCAAACCGGGGGAGAACTCTTCGCGCCGCTCCGGCGCGATGGTCATCGGGAAACCCTCTGGCATCACCGCGGTGCTGAGTTCGGTCCCGTCGTTCGACGGCGACGCTCCCCGGTAGAGCTTGTCGGCCTGGCTTTGGTCGTCGGCGCTGAAGGTGTACTGGATGCTCTGCAGGCCCTTGTCGAGAAGCTTCTTGACCTCGGGGAACCGCGCGGCGTTGGTCTTCGGGATCGGCAACGCCGCACCCCAGTTCACGCCCAGACTCTCCAGTGCCTTCGCGAACGCGTTCTCGTGCGCTTGATCGCGCACGATCAGGTAGGCGATCGTAGAACGCGCCGTCTTGTTCGCCGTCATCTCATAGATCCGGCACTTCTGCAGCCGCCCGGTCGACTCCAACATCAGGTTGTACAGCAGGTCGAGCACCAGGTTTCCGCTGTTGTAGACGTAGGACCCACTCCAGGGGTTTCCAGCGGCGTCGACCGGTAGAGCACCCTGTGCCCCCACCAGGTAGTGGTGAATGTTGCTGGTGTCCAACGCAATCTTCAGCGGTGTCGCACCCTTGACGCCAGGCTGGTCAACCGGGTCGGTCTTCTTGCCCTTGTACTCCGGTGATCCGTCCAGGAGGCGCGAGATGGTGGTGCCGATCAGTTCCACATGGCTGATCTCTTCGGTGCCGACTCCCTGAAGCAGATCCTTATAGGGCTTGGAGGTCGCGTCGCCCCGAAAGTTCATGCTCTGAAACAGGTACTGCATCATGGTCCGCATTTCACCGAACTGCCCACCGAGGCCTTCCTGCAGGGCGTTGGCGGCGGCGGGATCTGGCTCGTCGACGGCGATCTCGTTGATGAACTGCTGGGTGTGTAAGTACATGATTCTCCTTGGGTCGTTCGTTTGTACGCCGGAATTGGCGTGGTCGTCGTTCTTCACGGAGCGTGGGATGGGCCGTGCTCGTGTCGAGCTCGGTGACCCATCACCGGCGCCCATGGGCCGGCCGCACCCTCGAGCCGTGACCCACGGCGGGCATCGGTGGAATGGGCCCAGGTACACCGCACGTGACTGGCCGCCTGATCACGAAGCTGCGCTGTGTAGTTCACCGACAGTGCTCCACGGTTGTGAAGGCCAGCGGCCTATGGCGTCTTACCCGGGCGATCACCGTGCAAACCTGCGACCGAACCCGGTCGCTACGTCGCTTCCACCGTCTGGCTCGTCGAACATGCTGCCGACATACGCCCGCGAAGGTGTCACAACAGACAGGCGGCGTGAGGTTTCGAATCGCCCAGACCGAGCATCCTCACCATGTGAGCCGCTGTGCTCATGACGTTGCGTCCAGTCCCGGCGCTACCCGATTCGGCCGGGGCCACCCTTCTGGCGCCCTCGACGCAAACACATGGCAAGGATCTCGATGTCTTCACGGAACACCGTCGTTCGTTCTCTGCACGATCTCGGCGCCGCAGCGTGGTTCGGCGGCTCATTGATGGGAGCGGTCGGCGTCAACGGCGCTGCCGCCGCCGTCCGCGATTCCCACGACCGGGCGCGGGTGGCCGCCGTGGGCTGGGCGAAATGGACTCCGGTCAGTGCGGTGGCCATTGGCGCGCATCTGATCGGTGGCGGTGCCATCCTCTACGCCAACCGCGATCGCGCCAAACACCAGTCCGGTGTCACCGCCAACACTCTGACGAAGATCATGCTGACTGCAGCTGCGCTGGGCGCCACCGTCTACGGCAAGATTCTCGGAGCCAAGACGGTCCATGGTGACGGACACTCCGTAGAAGGGGCGACCCAACCGTCATCGTCCACGCCGGACGACATCGCTGCCGCGCAGAAACAGCTGCGCTACCTCCAGTGGGTGCTGCCAGTGCTCACCGGTGCGATCGTGGTGCTGGGCTCCCAACAGGGCGAGCAGCAGCGTCCCGGCCAGATCCTTGCCGGCGTCGGTAGCGCGCTGGCACGCCGAGCAGGCGATTGAGCAATGCCGATCAACCAGAGAACCCGGGCTACCGGGGGCCTCACGACCACCCACCCCATGGACACTCGTCGCGAGTTGTTCCGTCCCTTAGGAGAAGAACCAGATGACTAAACACGACAAGGCCGATCAGGCGCGGAAGGGTCTGATCGATTCGCTCAAGGGCAAGGCCAAGGAAGTCGCAGGCGCCGTATTCGGCAACGACTCGCTGACCGCCGAAGGTCAGCTCGAACAGACCCAAGCCAAGGAACGCAAAGAAGCCAACGCCGTCGAGGCCGTCGCCGATGCGGAGGCCGCACGAGCCCACGCCGACGCCGCGGAAGCCACGTTGGAAGGCGCCGCGGACAGGGCGGCAGTGAGCGCCGAGACCGCCGCCGTGGAGAACTCCGTCGAAGCCCAGCAGGCCGCTCAGAAGCGCGCCGCAGAGCAGGCGGCCCAACGAGACGCCATTGAAGAGAAGGCCCGGGCGGAACTCGACGCTCAGCGCGAGGTGGAGCGGGCGAAAGCCCAAGAGCGCGTGGAGCTGAGGGGTGCGGCCGGGGACGTCGTCGACGCCGTCGACGATCATCAGGACTCCGTGCACGACGCGGAGAGTGCGCTCACGGAAGCCGACCGCATGAGACAACGTGCCGACCGTTTGACCGACCAAGCCGATCTGCCTTGAGCACCGGCGAGACAGAGGAGTTAGCAATGAGGATCACTAGGGTTCCGTTCGCCGTCTTGCGTTTTCAGTATCAACTCGTCCGGTTTCCACTACAGGTGCTTGAAGAGCGGGTAATGGCGCGGATGGGGACCGAAGCACCGGCCCGGCTGCTCTACGAACGCTCGCTCGGCGTGCTGGACGCAACCGCAGGCAGCGTGCTCGGCGATCCGCGGCTGCGTAGGCGCGGTGCCCGCCTCGCCGAACGCAGCGACACGCTCGGTCGTGCCGCTGCGCTCGAAGCGACGGCCGTCCAGGAGCAGCAGCAGGCTGACGCCGAGCTGAAGGCCAGGCGCGACGAGGCAATCAAGGACCAGAAGGAGGCACGCGCGGCGAAGGAGCAGACGGTCGAGGAAGCCCGCACCGCTGCCGAAGAGCGCAAGCGCGCTGCTACCGAGGCAGCTGAGAAACGCACTGCCGCGGCGAAGCGTCAGGCCGACGAGCTGGCTGCGCAGCGCAAGAGGGCGGCCGAGGAGGCCAAACGCGAGGAGCAGGCCGCTATTCGAGCGGCAGAGGAGAAGGCCCATGCTGCGGCCGAGTCCAAGCTCGACGATGCGCAGGCGAAGCGTCGCGATGCCACGAGCAAGCGTGCGCAGGCGGACCGCGTCGAGGAACTGGCCGACGTCGAGAAGGCGAAACGCCAATCCGCACGGGCAAAGACCTAGAGACGACACACTCTCGACGGACGTGCGGTCGTGGTCACCGCGTTCGGCACCGTGCCGAACGCGGTGACTTCGGCAGGCTGCTGAATCAATGGTGGCCGGCTCAACCGACCGACCTACATCTCATCCGAGGCTACTTCTTCTCACCCGGAAGATATTGCTGAGCTTTTTGCTTCAGTCCCTGCTTGATGAATCCCGTCGCGTCCTCGTCGCCCTTCAGTACCGCCTTCGCGACCGATCTGGCCTGCGCGAAGGTGGCGTGCGGCGGGATCGGCGGGACGTCGGGGTCGCAGCGCACGTCGAGCACCGTGGGACGATCGGCACCAAGTGCGCGGTCCCATGCCACGCCCAATTGCGCGGAGTCATCGATGTTTTCACCGTTCAGGCCGATGCTGCGCGCGAATGCGGCGTAGTCGACGTCGGGCAGTGACTGCGATGCGACGAACTTCGGGGAGTCTCCCATCGCGCGCAATTCCCAGGTCACCTGGTTGAGGTCGTCGTTGTGCAGCACCGCGACGATCAGCCGGGGGTCCGTCCACTGCTGCCAGTACTTCGCCACCGTGATGAGCTCGGCCATGTTGTTCATCTGCATCGCACCGTCGCCGACGAAGGCGATGCCCGGGCGATCCGGATGAGCCCACTTGGCCCCGATCACGTACGGCACCGCGGGGCCCATGGTGGCCAGCGTGCCCGACAGCGAACCCCGCACGCCCGCAGGGAACTTGAGGTGGCGGGCATACCAGTTCGCTGAGGACCCCGAGCAGGCCGAGACGATCGCATTCGATGGCAGCCGTTGCGAGAGCTCGTGGAAGATCCGCATCGGGTTGACCGGGTCGGCGTCGGTCATCGCAGTGCGCTGCGCCGTTTCCCACCAGCTGGCGACGTTCTTCTCGATCTCTTCCCGCCACGATCGGTCAGCCTTTCGCTCCAGCAGCGGGATCAAAGCCTGCAGGGTCGTCTTCGCGTCGCCGACCACGTTGCACTCATACGGGTAACGCATCCCGATCCACTTGCCAGATCGGTCGATCTGCACCGCGCGAGCTTGGTCGAACTCGGGGAGGAACTGCGAGTACGGAAAGTTGGAGCCGACGGTGAGCAACGTGTCGCATTCCATCATCAGATGCCAGCTCGCCGTGGTGCCAAGCAAGCCGATGGAACCGGTGACCCACGGCAGGTCATCGGGCAACACGTCCTTGCCCAAGAGCGCCTTTGCGGCACCGGCGCCCAGAATGTCTGCCGCCTGCGTCAACTCGGCGACGCAATCGCGGGCGCCCTGACCGACCAGCATCGCGACCCGCTGACCCGAATTCAGGAGGTCCGCCGCCTGGCGGACCACACCGTCGTCGGCGACGACCCGGGGTTGACTCAGGCCCAAGCTCGACGGCACCTGCTTGAAGGCATGGCCGGGTGCCTCGTACTCGAGGTCGAACACGTCGGACGGAACGATGATGCAGGTCGGACATCCCTCGCTGAGGGCGATGCGAATCGCCCGATCGATGAGATTGGGCAGCTGGTGCGGCACCATGCAGGTCTGTACGTATTCGCTGCAGACGTCTTTGAAGAGGTTGGCGAGGTCGACTTCCTGCTGGTAGGACCCGCCCAATGCCGAGCGCTCGGTTTGCCCGACGATGGCGACGACCGGCACGTGATCGAGTTTGGCGTCGTACAGCCCGTTGAGCAGATGAATGGCCCCTGGCCCGCTGGTTGCCACGCACACACCGACCTCGCCGGAGAACTTGGCGAATCCCACGGCCGCGAATGCCGCCATCTCCTCGTGCCGGGCCTGCACGAACTGAGGTTTGTCGTCTGCTCGCTGCCAAGCCGCGAGCAGGCCGTTGATCCCGTCTCCGGGGTACCCGAAGACCTGTCTTACATTCCAGTCCCGTAGTCGGTTGAGTAGGAAGTCACCAACGGTATTCGACATTGCACACTCCTAGTCGTCGAACCATGCGACCAGTTAGTCCGAGGCCACATGGGATCCGGCAATCCGTTGCGCCGCTGCAGATTTCACGGCTCGGCTCATCCTGGCAGAGTTTCTCCGCCGATGGGTGCCAACACCTCGCCGCTGTAGTACGAGGACAGCCGGGACGCGGCGAAGAACACGTAGGACGGGGCGATCTCGTCGGGCTGCGCGGGGCGGCCCATGGGCACGTGCTCACCGAAGGATTCCACCTTCTCTTGCGGCATCGTCGCGGGTATCAGTGGTGTCCAGACTGGGCCAGGCGCAACACAATTCACTCTGATACCGCGTTCTTGTAGCGACTGGGCCAGTGAGTAGGTCAGTGCGATGACCGCGCCTTTGGTGGCCGAGTAGTCGATCAGAGTCTTGTTTCCTCTCAGGCCGTTGATGGACGCGGTGTTCACGATCGACGCCCCTCGGGGCAGATGCGCCAACGCCGCCTTGGTGACGTGAAAGAAGCTGTCGATGTTGACCGCGAAGGTGCGCCGCCACTGTTCGTCGGAGAGTTCGGCGAAGTCGTCGACGGGATTCTGGAATGCCACGTTGTTGACCAGGAGATCGATCCCGCCCAAGGCCTCGGCAGCGTCGGTCACCACCCTTCGGCAGTGGCCGGGGTCGGCGAGATCACCGGGCAGTGAGATCGCGCGTCGCCCTTCCTGCTCGACGAGTTCGACCGTGTGCGTCGCGTCGTCGTGCTCGCTGAGATAGGCGATGGCGACGTCGGCGCCTTCCTTGGCGAAGGCGGCAGCGACGGCCCGGCCGATACCCGAGTCGCCACCGGTGACGAGTGCGCGCCTCCCCGACAGAAGGCCTCGGCCGACGTAGCCACGCATCTCGTCGGCAGGTTCATCGGGCATGGCTGAGGTGTGACCCGGATAGTCGATCGTTGACATGGCGCTAGCGGTACCCCTGGCGGTCGGGAACAAACTCGACAGTCAAAGCCGCGGCGATGCACCGCGTCTGGGAGCGCTGGCACCAAGGACGAACGACAAGGGACCCGGCGCGGAGTTCCTCTCATCTCGGCAATGACCCGGGAGCGCCAACGGAGCGCCGCTCCAAGGACTCGGGGTGCGATTCATCAAGAATGCGGCGCTCATGGCGTGTGCTGGGCGTCGTTGGGGTCAGTTGAGCCCCGTCTGACGGACATCGGCCCCTGGTATCGGATAGCGCCGGCAATCGAGACGTTCGAGGTGCTCGCACGCCCAGTCGAAGTCGTCGGCGAGGGGCAGAACGTGGTCCGGATCGAGGATGCCAAGGAGACGTGCGACATCGCGGCTGCCGACGACCATCCAGTCGACGTCACGGCGGCTGCAGCACACGGCGATGAAGTGCAGCGTCGCGAACCCCTGCGCACCGAAGAACTCCACGGCGCGCAGGTCCATCAGCAGTTGCGTGGTCGGGCGGAGCTCACGTTCGACGTAACGACCCAAGTCGCGGCTGTTCGCGGCATCGATCTCGCCTTCGACCGTCACGATCAGGAGTGCGGGGAAGTAGAGGTGAGCGGAATAACGCGCTCTGCCGGGTGCCCGCGGCCCGTCGCCGACGCTGCCGAGCGAGGTTCTGGAACGTACTCCGACGACGGTCATGGCGGACCTCCAGACGCAATTGGCACCTATTTCGTCGCGTCAACGCACGGAGCGATGTGAGAGGGTCTTCGGGTCGGGAGTGGCCTGGCGACATCGCCCACGGCTGTGCACTCAACCTCAATGGATAGTACGACGGATCCAGCGGATTGTGAATGAATTGATCAGGGGTACAGCCATTTCTCGGCAGGCGTGGCCCCATCGGACAACGCAGAGCCCCATCCCTGTCGTGCGTGGTCGTCCGTGTGGTCCAACGGGCATCGGGGACCCGTCTTGGACGCCGTGCCCGAACTCCTCGTCGGACCGATGCACCGATCATCCGCCAGGGCGATGAGGCACTCGACCCAGTGCGCGTGTACGCATCAACCGGTGCACCGACGCCGAGGATCTACTGGCTGAGCGCGCCTCAGTGGTTGCGCAGCGCGGAGACCAACTTGTCCTTTGTCATGGAGGAATATCCGGACAAACCCAACTCCTTCGCCCGCTTCTTCAGGTCGGACACCTTCCAGTCCTGGTAAGAGCCGGATTTGCCGCCCTTCTTGCCGACGGACGACTTGCCCCGCGCGGCCGCGGCATTGGCGATTCTGGCTGACTTCTCCTTCGAATTGCCTTCCTGGCGCAGATCTTCATACATCTTCTCGTTCTTGATGGATGAGTTCGGCATTTCGTTCCTCCTCGAACGTGGTCAGTCGCTGATTCCCGGTCCAGCCGGTTGGCAAACCGTCGTGCCGTCCCGACGTGGCGGCGCGGCGTCTGCTGGGTTTGGTCTCTTGGCACCGGGGAACAACCCCGCTACGACGTCGAGGAGCCGGTCGGTCAGCACCGGCAGTGTCGAAGGAGAGCCCCATGAAAGCTGTGACGTGGCACGGTAAGCGAGATGTCCGAGTGGACACGGTTCCAGATCCGAGAATCGAGGAGCCCACCGACGCCATCATCGAGATCACCTCGACCAACATCTGCGGCTCCGATCTGCATCTTTACGAGATACTGGGTGCATTCATGAAGCCGGGGGACATCCTCGGCCACGAGCCGATGGGAATCGTGCGCGAAGTGGGCACGGCGGTCGGTGACCTGGCTGTCGGCGACCGGGTAGTCATCCCCTTCCAAATCTCTTGTGGCAGTTGTTATATGTGTGATCAGCAATTGTTCACCCAGTGCGAGACCACGCAGGTACGCGACCAAGGCATGGGTGCCGCGCTATTCGGCTACTCCGAGCTCTACGGTGAGGTCCCGGGTGGGCAGGCCGAACTGCTCCGCGTGCCGCAGGCGCAGTTCACTCACATCAAGGTTCCACTCGGGCCGCCCGACGCGCGGTACGTCTATCTTTCCGACGTCCTGCCGACTGCGTGGCAGGCGGTGCAGTACGCCGACATCCCGGACGGGGGATCGGTGGCCGTACTCGGCCTTGGCCCGATCGGCGACATGTCCGCGCGTATCGCCAGCCATCTCGGCTACCGCGTGATCGCGGTCGACCGGGTACCGGAGCGACTCGCAAGAGCCGCCGGGCGCGGGGTGCAGACCGTCGACCTCAACGACCACCAGGACGACCTCGGTGACGTCATCCGCGAGATGACCGATGGACGTGGCACCGATTCGGTCATCGATGCCGTCGGGATGGAGGCGCACGGATCTCCTATCACCAAGATCGCCCAGCAGGTCACCGGTCTCTTACCGGACGCGCTCGCGAAACCGATGATGCAGAGGGCGGGAGTCGACCGCTTGGCTGCCCTCTACAGCGCCATCGACATCGTGCGGCGCGGTGGCACGATCTCGCTGATCGGCGTGTATGGCGGCATGGCCGATCCACTGCCGATGCTGACTCTGTTCGACAAGCAGATACAGCTGCGGATGGGTCAGGCCAACGTCAAGCGGTGGGTCGACGACATCATGCCGTTGCTCACCGATGACGACCCGCTCGGCGTGGACTCCTTCGCTACGCACACGCTGCCTTTGGCCGACGCCCCACACGGTTACGACATCTTCCAGAAGAAGCAGGATGGCGCCGTCAAGATCATTCTTCAGCCGTGACGCACTCTGGTAGTTGCGGCACCGGCGCAGCTGTCACGGAAGCCAGGACGCCTTCCAGGCGCCGGCATTGACCGACTGACGTCCACCCGTCAGTGACGGCGCCTCCAGATGAGGACCCCGACGATGGCGGCGATCAACGCGAGGGCCGCAATGGGCACCACGGGGCGGACCGAGCCCTCCTCGTCAGTGGCAGCGTCGACGACGTGCGAGCCGACGTCCGAGCCCTTCGACCGCACGGTTTGTACCTTGTGGGCGATGACGTCCTTCGTGTCGTCGATCTTCTGCTTGGCTTGGTGCTTGACGTCGAGCTTCGCGGAAAGGGCCTCCACGGTCTCGCCCAGCTCGCCGCGAGTCGCATCGATGTCTTTCTGAATTTCATCGACGCTGGCGTCCGAGGCGGGTTCGGGCCTACCTGGATCAGCGGCGTTCATGGCGCGCTTCCTTCACCTCGTCGATGTCCTGCTTGACATTGGCCAGTGTCTGCTGTGGCACGGGGGAGGTCTGTTCAACCTCCTTCTTGCTGATCAGTCCCGCGATCCCTGCGGCGGCGAACAGCACTAATCCGATGATCACGGCGGCCGCCCAAAGCGGCAACACCAAGGAGAGAGCGGCGACGGCGGCCGCCACGAACGTCGCCAGCCCGAGAACGGCCAGCAGACCAGCGACGCTCAGGAGACCGGCACCGAGGCCGGCGTGTTTCGCTGTCTGGCGAAACTCGTTCTGCGCCAACTTCATTTCATCTCGCACCAGCCGCGACGTCTGCGATGACAGTTGGCTCACCAACTCGCCGATCGAAGGATCGCCCTGCACTTTCGACTCGATCATTGCGGTATCCATCCTGGCGTTGTTATCAGACCCGTCGGTGCGCACACCTCCTGGTCAACGTGTTACGGAATTGCCCCGGCCGCAGCGAGCCAAACATCGAACACGGGAAGGTGGTCGACACGTCGGAAACCGCCCGATGCGGTGTCATTCCGCGGCGTCAATCCGCGGTGTCATTCCGCAACGTCAATCCGCGGCGTCAATCCGCGGTGTCGAAGAACGCATCGCCATCCTGAGGTGTCCCGTCGAGCTGTGCGCCACGGCTTCCGTCCGCTTGCCGTCATCGCCACCGACACCAGCGAGCCGGGTGCTGGCACCGGCGTCCGGCCGCGATGGCGCAGGTCTGGTTCGTGCATCGGGGGCGTTCGGCTGACTTGGCGCTTGGCGTGTGTCACGGCCCGCGTTAGCCGATGCAGTTCGAACGCGGGCTACGCGATGCCTCGAGCCCGGCCGCCGCCGAGCACGCTCAGGCTCCACCACTAACGTCAGCATGGTCGCTGCGACGAACGGATGCGCAGGCGAGTGAAGGAGCGAGCATGACGACGGTTTCGTCGGAGAACCAGAAGCTGATGGCCGACATCGGCCGACGACTCGATGAGTTGGCGGTCGGACGCACCCATCGCAAAGTCGTCGTGGCGATCGGGCTGGGCCTGTTCTTCGAGATTTACGAGATCTTCCTCTCGAGCACCGTCAGCACCGCGCTGAAGACGCAGTACGCCCTCGGTGGTACCGAGCTGAAGCTGCTGCTGGCGTCGTCATTTCTGGGGATGTTCGTGGGGTCGGCGCTGCTGGGGCGGCTCGCCGACCGGATCGGGCGCAGGCGCGCGTTCATGTTCAACCTGATCTGGTTCTCGGGCTGGACGCTGATCGGGGCGTTCTCGCCCACTCCGTGGTTCCTGGTGGCGACCCGGTTCCTGGCAGGGGTCGGTGTCGGTGGCGAATATCCGGTTGCCGACGCCTACCTGTCCGACGTGCTGCCGAAATCCGACCGAGGGCGCCTCGCGTCTTGGGCCTACACCTGGTCGTTCGTCGCGGTTCCGTTCATCGGCTTCCTCTCGCTCGGGCTGAACAGCCACGACGTGTTCGGCATCCCCGGCTGGAGAATCCTGCTGCTGATCGGGGCCCTGGGAGCGGCGTTCGTGGCGGTCCTGCGCCGTGGTCTGCCTGAGTCGCCGCGCTGGTTGGCCGGAGTTGGCCGGGCCGACGAAGCTCGCTCGGCATTGCGGACGTTCGAGGAGGGATCCGAGATCAGCCCCGCCGTCGCTGACACCGGCAGCCTCCACGTCGACACCGACGTGCCACCGCAGGCCCCCGACGGTGGTGCCGTGGTCACGAACCCCTGGGCGCGACTCTCGGTGTCGCCGTACCGCGGACGGCTGGGAATGCTGGCGGTCTTTCACCTCTTCCAATCGTTCGGCTATTACGGTTTCGGCACCCTGGCGGCCTTGGTGCTCGTCAGCCGTGGCTATGACGTGACGTCCTCGCTGCTGTTCACCGCGCTGTCCTTCATCGGCTACCCGGTCGGGTCGGCGTTGGCGATCCCGCTGCTGAAGCTGTTCGAACGGAAATTCCTGCTGATGGGGACGATCGGTGCTCTCGCGGCGTTCGGCCTACTGTTCGCGACGGTGCACAACACCGCCCTCATCGTGGTCTTCGGTTTCATGACGACGTTGACCAGCAACGTCTTCTCCAACGTCTACCACGTGTATCAGGCCGAGATCTTTCCCACCGACGTGCGGGCGACGGCGGTTGGGTGGACGTATTCGCTGTCCCGGTTGTCGAGCGGGGCATTGCCGTTCATCCTCATTCCGGTCCTCGACACCTACGGCGCCGCGGCGATGTTCACCGTCGTCCTGGTGGCACTGGCCATCACCGTCACCGCGATCGCCCTCGTCGGCCCACGCACGTCGCGGCGCAATCTCGAGGACATCAACCCGGTCTGAGCAGCCGGGCCGGCATTCACAGACAATCCTCAGCTGGCCCTTGGGAGTTGCCTAAGGGGACGCGGCACCGTGAGGACATGACCGCCGTCGCCCCATCACCGACTCCGCCGCCCGGCAACGGTGCCCCCGGCAATTCGCGTGCGCGGCGGCGGTCTCGAGCGCTCGCGGCAATGGCCGCACTCGCGGTGGGCGCTGCCCTGGTGCTGCTTGCCGACCCCCAGAGCGGACCAGGATGGCTGCACTGGGGTGCGTCGCTGATGACGATGGCCGCGGCATGTGCCGTTCTCGCCGTCGGGCAGCTGTCCTGGGAACAGACCGTTGCCTCCGCCCACGCCGCCGGTCTGGTTGCCGGACCCGACGACGCGCAGTACTGAGCGCAGTACGCACGTCGGTCAGGTCGTGGGCTGACTCACCGTCGGCGTACGCACCCGCTGCGCGATCCATGGCATTGCGTCGGAGAAGGCGCGGGCGGCGAATTGCCAGGTGTGATAACCGATGTAGACGTGCAGCGTGCATCCGATGTTCACCGCGAGTGCGGCAGCACAGAGGTCCGGTAGCGCGCCCTTCTCCCGGAATTCGTCGTCGTCGTCGTACCCACCGAATCCCACGGGTGCCCGGCGGTCTTGCGGGCGGTCGGGCAGATTCTTGGACTTGTCATCGGCGGGCTCCTGCGAGTCGTCGAAGTAGCCGGCGACACCGCTGTACGGGCCATGCTCGTTCATCACGGTCCTTGGGTCGTAGGCGTCCCACTCCGCGGCGTTACCACCGTAGAGACGGTCGATCGTCTGCTGCTTCGTGCCAGAGTTGGGTCCGCGGTCGCCACCGATGTCCTCGAAGGTGGCGAATAGGTCGGGATGCATGACCGCGAGATCGATCGCACATGTCCCTCCCGCGGACCAGCCGACGACGCCCCAGTTCACGGGGTCGGCCGACGTACCGAAATGTGAATCCACGTAGGGCCTGACCTCTTTGGTCAGGTGGTCGGCCGCATTACCCCTCGGCCCGTCGACGCATTCGGTGTCGTTGTTGAAGCTTCCGCTGGAGTCGACGAAGACCAACACGGGGGCTGCACCGCCGTGCGCCTTGGCATAGCCGTCGACGACGGTGATCGCGTTGCCGGTGCGTATCCAGTTGGACGGGTTGCTGAATTCGCCTGCGATCATCATCACGGCGGGAAGCTTGGGTGGCGTGTCCCCGGAGAACCAGATGGGTGGCAGATAGACGTACTCGCTGCGGCGCTTGAACCCGCTGCCCTCGTCGGGGACGTCGACCGTCACGAGCCTGCCCGTATCGGGGTGAGTGTTGCGCAGGCCGGGAAGATCCTTGGCGTCGATCTGGTCCGGCAGCGGACCCGAAGTCAGATCGCCCCAAGCCTTCTGGATCGTCGGGTAGTAACCGACCCATTGGTTGAGCACGGTGAGGCCACTGAGGAAGACGAGCGGAATCGCCAGCAGCGACAACCCACGACGCCACCAGGACGCAGACTGAAATCCCAACGCCGCCACGGCGATCGTCGCTGCGCCCACCGCGGTCCACACCCACAGCAGGAATGGAGCCGGGTCGGACGCCAGCCCCTCGGAGTTCATGTACGTGCGCGCGGCAAGAGCGGCGACCACACCGATGGCCGCGCTGATCGGGACCAACACCATTCGCCAGCGCCGCGTCCGCCAGCCGATGACAACGATCAAGACGACGATCGAGAGGATCTCGACGGTGATCGGAAACCAGCCACCCAGCAGCGAGATGCCTTGACCAAACTTGCTGAAGTCGGGATCCGGCAACCGCGGCATGAGCGTCGGTGTCGGAACGGGCGGTGAGGGCGGTGTCGGACCATTCGGCGGCACCTCCCCAGTCTGGTGTCCATCGCTACGAAGTCGCTGTCAGCCGAACCCGAATGTGCGTGCGCCATGGGGTGGGCGGCCCATGGCCGTCATGCGGTCGCGCGGACAGCGCCGCAGTTCCCGTAGGCGGCCGGCGATCAAACCAGGTTGCGCGCCGGTGAGAACCGCTCCAGTTGGACGGGTGGCCCGCTCGCCGACGGTGGCGGTAGTTGCAGCGGAATGCCGTCCATCACACGGGTGATGGACGAGGTCTGTCGGTCCACGTTGAGCGTGCCGTGTTGGAAGTTCTGCACGATCCATTCCGGTTCTTGGATCAGCCCACTGGTCGGCAGGCCCAACGCGCCCCGTTCGAAGCCAAGGGATGCCCATGCGTCGTAGATGGGGCCCGTGACCGGCTCGGCGCCGGTGCTGGACGACCAGTAGATGGCGCCCTTGTCGAACGTCACATAGCGGGCCGAACCGTCGCCGGGTGTTTCCGGTGACGTGGGTGCGCCGAGTGGACCGCGCATGCCGCCCATCGCTTGCCAACGGGCGTAGATGGCGCCGCCCTGCAACGCGTCGGCGAGGTCCTGCGAACTGGCCGGCTTGTTGAACCGGGCGGCGATGTCCCGAATCCGGTCGAGAGATCCGTAACCGACGTTGCCCGGGCAGGCGGTGCCGCCGACGTCGCGGTGGGCGAAGATGTTCGGCAGCGTGGGCTGGGCGCCCCGTGGGAAGAACGTGTACGGGCCGCCTGCGGAGGTGAGTTTGACCGTCCCCCTTGGGTCCACGCCGTCCATGGCCAGTCGCCAGCCGAGCAGAAGACCCACCGCATGCAACTGTGCTGGGGTTGGAGGGACGTCGACGAAGTTGCCAATCATGGCCACCGCCCAGGTGTTCTGGTTGAACCCGCCGGTGTGCGAGCCCTGAACGGGCCGGGTGATACCGCCGAATCTGCCCTCGAAGACCTGACCGTATCGGTCCACCAGCGCGTTGTAGGCGATGTCGCCCCAGCCCAGAGTGCGGGTGTGATACCCGTAGATTCCGCGGACGATGCCCGCCGAGTCGCCCGGCGAATAGTCGTTTGCGGTTGCGGTGTGGTGCACGATTCCGGCCCTGATCCCGTTGTCGTACAGCGGCACACCGTTCCGCATGGACTCATCGGCGCCCCAGGCGGCGCGATTGATGATGGCGGGCACCTGACCGGGCATGGTGACTGCCCCGGCCAAGGCCGTGTCGGCAGCCGCCGACCGGGCGCCCGGCACCGTTGCGGCACCGCTCAGCCCGAGCAGCACCGGTGTCGCCGCAATGAATTTCAGGACATCGCGCCGGGGGACGGGCCGCTGCGATCCGCATGCGCAGCGATTGTGCACGGCGACAAGATAACCCGCGACTGACCGAGGATCGGGAAGACCCGCCGTGACCACACCGTGATTTGCGGGAGTTCGCCTACGTCGGCTCCGACTGATCGTGGCCGGGAACCACGTTCACACGGGGCGCGAAACCCACGGAAGCCGAACTGTCATGGACGTCTCTCGCGGACCGCGCAGAAGTCATCGGTCAGTGCGTCGCCAGTCGCTGCGATTCGCCATTGCGCTGCGGCGAAGTGCCACTCGGAAGCAACTTCAGCCCGGCAATGCTGACCACGATTCCGCTGATGAAGACGAGCTTCCACACCGACGCGGACTCCTCTCCGGTGAGCAATGCGTACGAGACGGTGAGCGCGGCGCCGAGACCGGTCCACACCGCGTAGGCGGTTCCCATCGGGATGTGTTTCGCGGCCCACCCCAGCCCAAGCAAGCTCGAAATGGTCGCCACCAGAAAGATCGCCGTCGGAATCGCCCGAGTGAAGCCCTCCGATTGCCCGAGGGCCGTCGCCCAGACCGCCTCGAGCACCGCACTGATCAGTAGCACCACCCACGCCATCAGCTCACCACCTTGAGTCCGACCACGCTGCCGACGAGGAGCACCAACATGAGGCCGCGGGCCGCACTGCTGCGCTCCTTGCCCGTCGCGATGCCCCACAGCACCGTCAGGGTGGCGCCGACGCCGACCCAGACGGCGTAGGCGGTGCCCGCGGGCAACTCGGTCATCGCGTGCGCCAGGCCGACCATGCTGACGATCAAGGCGATGACGAAGAGGACGGTCGGCACCGGCCTGCGAAATCCGTGAGACGCACCGAGTGCGACCGCCCATACCGCCTCGAACACTCCGGCGACCACCAAGACGATCCAAGCCATGACGAGACTCCCAACGAGTCAGTCTTGTCAGGTGCGGGTACTGCTCCCTCGTCCGCGAACCCAATCACCGGGCCCAGCACCGACGATACACATGTGTTTCAGGGCCGTCATGTCGCTGAAACATTGCGAGCCGAGAGCGAATGTGACGAAATCCGCCCCGAACGTCGGGAGGTTCGCACTCGTGGAGAACTGTTTTTGCAGGCGACAGGCAAAAGAATCCCGTCGATTTCATAACTCTGCGCCAGGTCATCGGTGCGTCAAGGTGTGTGAAGACCTCGACCGCGACATCCCTGCTCGGCCCCACTGCTGTGGGGCCATCGGGGTGTGACCGACTGGAGAAGCCCGTCATGACAGACCTCAGTCTGGCAACGCGATCTGCGCGCGCCTTCGAGCCCGCGTCGGGCGCTGCCGCCGCCACGCATCCCCGCGATGTCTTCCTGCCCGCGAATTCCCGGCAGCCCGGCTCGCGGGCCTCGCCATGGCGCAGACTGCACTGGCCGCTCGGCATCTACACCACGCCCGTGTTGATCCTGGTCGTCTGGGAAGTGCTCGGCCTGACGGGCGTCCTCCCAGCGCTCTACGCACCAGCGCCAACCGACATCGCCGGCACGGCGATGCAGCTTTGGCGCGACGGCGTGCTCGGCCCCGATCTCGCGATCTCACTGCAACGGGCGGGCCTCGGTCTCGCGCTCGGGCTGAGCGTTGGCGTCGTGACGGGGGTGCTCGGCGGCTTCCTGCGGCGTGGCGAGTACCTGTTCAACGGTCTGGCGCAGATCCTCAACACCATCCCGCTGCTCGCGGTGCTCCCGTTGATGATCGTGTGGTTCGGCATCGACGAATTGACGAAGGTCCTACTGATCGCGTTCGGTGCCGGCGTACCCATGTATCTCAATCTGTTCGCCGCCATCCGAGGTGTAGACCACCGCCTGATCGAGATGGCCCACACCACCGGCGCAGGACGGTGGCGGGTCGTCAGCTGGGTGTTGTTGCCCGGTGCGCTCCCCGGATTCCTGGTGGGACTTCGCTTCTCGCTGGCCTACAGCGTGCTCGGCCTGGTGGCCGCAGAGACGGTCAACGCCGATCAGGGACTCGGCTTCCTCGTTACGCAGGCACAGACCTATCTGCAGACCAATCAGGTCTTCGTTGGCTTGGTGATCTACTCGATCCTGGGGCTCATTGCCGACCAGATCGTCCGGGTCATGGAGCGGATATTGCTGCGGTGGCGACCCAGTTACGAGGCCGTATGACCGTGCCGACCCCGACGCAGACTGCCGCCACCCCGCGCCAGCAGACCGGCGTGTTCGCCGAACAGGTCGTCCGAACGTTCGCTGATCGCACCGTTCTCGACCATCTCGATCTCGTCATCGATGACGAGGAGCTCGTCGTCCTGCTTGGCCCGTCGGGCTGCGGCAAGAGCACCCTGCTGCGACTCCTTGCGGGTCTTGACAGGCCCGACGGCGGCCGGATCGAGGTTCCCGCCAAGCGGGCCATCGTGTTCCAGGGCGACCGTCTGCTGCCGTGGCAGCGCGTCCTCCGGAACGTGACCCTGGGCCTGCGCGGACCGGGCGCCGACGAGCGAGCCCGCAAGGCGTTGGCTGACGTGCACCTCGCAGATCGCGAAAGGGCTTGGCCGAAACAACTTTCCGGTGGTGAGGCGCAACGCGTCGCGCTTGCGCGTGCGTTGGTGGCCGAGCCCGAGCTGATCCTGCTCGACGAGCCGTTCGCGGCACTCGACGCGATCACCAGGGTCCGCATGCACGACCTTGTTCGAGAGCTGCGCCGGAAGCACCACGCTTCGATGCTGCTCGTCACCCATGACGTCGATGAGGCGATCGCCCTCGCCGACCGCATCGTGATCATGAGCAACGGCCGCATCGGCAACGCGCACAGCGTGGCGCTATCGGCCGCCGACCGCGAGGCCAGCGTTGCCCGAGAGGAGCTCCGGTTGGCTCTACTGGCGGACCTCGGGCTGGCCAGCACGCACTGATTCATCCACCACGCACAGGAGAACCCATGTCCGACAGATCCTTCCGCACGCTCGGCGCCGCGGTGCTGCTCACGGTGACGAGCATCCTCGCCGCCTGCAGCTCCGCGGCCCCGGCCACCCAGGGCCCACTGAGCAAGTCGGGTAACTCCGCCGCGCACCCCGAGTGGAGTCAGTACACCTTCACCATCGGCGACAACGGCGGGGACGGCAGCGAGGAACTGTCCAGGGTGACCGGCGCGTTCGACGACGCGCCCTACAAGATCAAGTTCGCGCGGTTCGACTACGGACCACCGCTCGTTCAGGCTGCCGCCGCGGGCGACATCGACCTCGGTTACGTGGGCACCGTTCCCCCGATCACCGGAGCGGCTCAGCAGTACGGCTTCAAGATCGTCGCCACCCAGCACGGCGCCGACGTCACCAAGGCGGCCGAGAACATCATCGTGCCAAAGGACTCGCCCATCAAGACGTTGAGCGACCTCAAGGGGAAGAAGATCGCCATCCCGCAGGGCAGTTCCGCCCACGGACTGGCGCTGCTAGCCCTCAAGAGCGTTGGCCTCACCCCCAAGGACGTCCAGCTCGTCTACCTCAGCCCGGCAGCAGGCGCCACGGCGTTCAACACCGGGAAGGTGGACGCCTGGTCCATCTGGAACCCCCAGTCGGCGATCGCGGTCGGCGACGGCGCCCGCATCGTCGCGAAGGGTCTGCCGCCGATCGACCAGGTCAACAACTACTACGTGGCGACCGACAAGTCGCTGAACGACCCGACCAGGCGGGCGGCCCTGACGGATGTCCTGACCCGGGTCGCCCGAATCTTCAACTGGGCACAGCAGAACCCCGACGAGTACGCCAAGGCCATCGTCAAGGAGACCGGTGTCCCGCTCAAGGACGCCAGGGCCACGGTCGATGCCTACCCGTTCAAGGTCGCGCAGGTTCTGCCCGCGGACATCAAGGCCGAGCAGGACCTCAGCGACGCCTTTCTCGAGGCAGGCGAGATCACGAAACGGGTCGACGTAACGACGATCACCGACAACCTCCTGCCCGACGGCTTCGATAGTAGTCAGTCCTCCTGAGCCGCAACCCATCCCGAGCATTGGAGCCAATAACGAGCGCGACCAGGCGTGAACTCCACCTCAACGCCTTCCTCATGGAGGCCGGCCACCACGAGGCGGCCTGGCGCCTGCCGGAGAGCAACCCCCGGGCCGACTTCGATCTGGGGCACTGATCGGGCTCGCCAAGTTGGCGGAGGACGCCAAGTTCGATTCGCTTTTCCTGGCCGACGGCCCAGCGCTCACCGGCAATGGTGCGTATCGACCGCCGGGCCAGCTCGAGCCGTTCACGTTGCTGACCGCGCTGTCACAGCACACCAGCCGCATCGGACTGACCGCGACCGTCTCGTCGACCTACAACGAGCCGTACGACCTGGCCCGCAGGCTCGCCTCGGTCGACCACGTCAGCGGTGGCCGCGCGGGGTGGAACATCGTCACGTCCGCGGGTGCCGACGAAGCCGCCAACTTCGGACTCGACCAGCGGCCCGATCACGCGGCGCGCTACGACCGCGCCGACGAGTTCCTCACCGTCGCGAAGGCGTTGTGGGACAGCTGGGAGCGCGAAGCCGTTCACGCCGACAAGGCATCGGGCCGCTACGCGCGACGGGCGGCGCCGACACCGGTCGTGGCGGTCGTCGGGCTCAACGGCATGACCGCACGCACCCGGCTGTTTTCCCAAATCTAGGCCGTTGCGGAGCTTTCCGAAGATGACACCGCGGACGACCCCGTGTCGCACCGCTGCACTTCTACGGCAGATCGGTTCAGACATCGTGCGCCGACACGCGGTGTCGACTCAGCCAGTCGTCACTTCTGGTTGATGTCACCGTCGAACGCGGATGTGGGCACCCGTGATGGAGCTGCCCAGATCCGAGGCGACGATCGGTCGCTGAAGTTCGTCTACCGACCCCTTCCGCGCATCGACGTCGCGGTTTGACTCGGGCGGCTGCGGGCACCCGACGTTCAGGATGGAACGAAAGGAGGAGGTATGCAACCCGATCGATTTCGACCGCTCGCCGCGGACGGCCCATTTGCGTCCGTCTACTTCGACGATTCGCACGACACCGAGGACGCCGGTGCACAGCTGCACGTGCGGTGGAAGGGCATCGCCTCCGAGTCTCGAGGGCCAGGGCGCTGATCCGGACCTGACCTCTGCGGTACAACGCGCTGCACGAGAGCGAGCGCCGGCGGTGGGCATCATCGGTCTGCGCGCGTTGCTCGGCGGTTACGCCATCCACAGTGGTACCGGTGCCATGGGCACCCCGGAATCGGCCCGCGGCGTCACTCCCCGGTGATGCACAGCGGCTGAGCGATCCTGAAGGATCAGCGATGGACTGGCTCGTCGCCCCGGAATGGTGGTGGGGCAGGGAGATTCTGGAACGCGGCGTCGCGGCAGTTTACGTCGTTGCCTTCGTCTGCGCGGCCCGCCAGTTCCGTGGCCTGTTGGGCAGTCGCGGGCTGCTGCCCGTGCCGGAGTTTCTGGCACGCAGTTCGTTTCGGAACTCGCCGAGCGTCTTTCACCTCCATTACTCCGACCGCTTCTTCGCGGGCGTCAGCTGGACCGGCGTGGCAGTCTCGGCGGCTGTGGTGGCAGGCCTGGCCGACGCGGTGCCGGTGTGGCTCGCAATGCTGCTGTGGCTCGCGCTGTGGGCGGTGTACCTGTCGATCGTCAACGTCGGGCAGATCTGGTACTCGTTCGGCTGGGAATCCCTACTGCTCGAGACCGGATTGCTGATGGTGTTTCTCGGCAACGACGAGACCGCTCCACCGACTTTGGTGATGTGGATGACGCGATGGCTTCTGTTCAGGGTGGAGTTCGGCGCCGGACTGATCAAGCTGCGGGGCGACCGGTGCTGGCGGGACTTCACCTGCCTGATTTATCACCACGAGACGCAACCCATGCCGGGCCCGCTCAGCTGGTTCTTCCATCGGTTGCCGCGCCCATTTCACCGCATCGAAGTTGCCGGCAATCATCTGGCACAGCTCGTGGTTCCGTTCGGTTTGTTCGCTCCGCAGCCGGTCGCCAGCTTCGCTGCAGCCATCATCGTGGTGACGCAGGTGTGGCTCGTCCTTTCGGGGAACTTCGCGTGGCTCAACTGGCTGACGATCGTTCTGGCTGCGAGCGTGATCGATACGTCGACATGGGCATCGGCGTTCGGCATCGAGACTCCGGCCAATTCGCCTGGCACACAGCCACTCTGGTTCATCACGATAGTCATCGCCTTCACTGTGGTGGTGGGTGTGCTCAGCTGGCGGCCAGCGCGCAACCTCGTGTCCCGCAAACAGCGCATGAACAGCACCTTCGAACCGCTGCATCTGGTCAATGCCTACGGCGCGTTCGGCACCATCGGTCGCAGCAGGAATGAGGTGATCTTCGAAGGCACCGCCGATGCCACCCTGTCCGATGGGACGGTGTGGACCGAGTACGACTTCAAGGGCAAGCCCGGTGACGTTCGACGGCGGCCGCGCCAATGGAGTCCGTACCACCTTCGGCTCGACTGGCTGATGTGGTTCGCTGCGATTTCGCCGTCCTACGCTCAGTCGTGGCTGGGCCCCTTGTGTCGGGGCATGTTGACCAACGAGCCCGCGATCATGCGGCTACTGGGGAACAATCCCTTCACTGCCCGTCCGCCGGCATATATCCGGGCAACTCTGTACCGCTACCGCTTCAGCACTAGACGCGAGCTCCTGTCGCATCGCGTGTGGTGGCGGCGCGAGCTGCTCGGCGAGTACCTTGCACCGATCGGCCCCGACGAGGTCAGCCGGCTGACCGGCGGCTTCCGACGGGGCAGGTGAGGGCTCGAGACGGACCGATCTCGCGGACTCGCGCCAGCCGTCGAACCGCTGCGCCAGCCGTCGAACCGCTGCGCCAGCCGTCGAACCGCTGCGCCCGTCGGCGGGCCGCAGCGGTCCGAGTGCCGGATTCAGATCTGGTTGATGCCACCGTCGACGGGGATGTCGGCGCCGGTGGTGTAGCTGCTCAGATCCGAGGCCAGGAACAACACCGCGTTGGCGACCTCGTCGGCGTTGCCGAGCCGTCCCATCGGCACGACGCTGTGCTGGTAGTCGTCGAACTTCCGCTTGGCGTCCGGGCCGGGAAACATCAGGCCGGCAAGCGTTTCGATGCCGGGTGTTTCGGTGGCCCCGGGGCTCACGGCGTTGACGCGAATGTTGCGGAGCCGCAACTCACTTGCCCATGTGCGGGCGAACGAGCGCACGGCGGCCTTGATCGCCGCATATACCCCGATGCCGTCCGAGCCGCGAGCGGCGACATTCGATGCGTTGAGGATGATCGACCCGCCGTCGTTGATCAACGGCAGTGCCTTCTGAACGGTGAACACCACACCTTTGAAGTCGACGCCGAGCTGGCGGTCGAGCTGCTCCTCGGTGATTTCGCCGACCCGCGCGACGTCGAGGATCGCGGCATTGGCGAATACGATGTCGATGCTGCGGCCGCTGTCGGCCACCGCGGCGTACAGCCGATCGACATCCGCGGCCTTGCTCACGTCGCTGCGGACGCCGATGGCATTGTCGCCGAGTTCCTTGACCGCCAAGTCGAGTTCGGCCTGCCTGCGACCGGTGATGAAGACGTGGGCGCCTTCGTCGATGAATCGCTTTGCGGTGGCGAAACCGATGCCGGTCGAGCCGCCCGTGATCACTGCCGTCTTGCCTTCGAGAAGAGCCATGTCCATGCCTTTCGATAATTCTGGACTAATCAGTCAAAAACTATGACGTTCGAGGCACCGGTTGTATTCCGCGCAGGTGTCGGCGGGGCGGAGCGCTTGCGCTGGTCCTGAACTCTGCAGTGGGTCAGCCTCGGGGAATGATGGCGATCATCTCCTCGGCCGCGGTCTTCAGCTGCGCGGGCTTCACACCGGCCTCGTGCAGCGCCTCCTGGCCGCGCATGAAGGCCAGCAGCGTCGTGGCCAACGCCCAAGAATTCTGCGACGCGTCGATCGCCCCGTCGCGCTGGGCTTCCTCGACGCACTCGGCGAGGTCCGCGGTCCACCGTGCATAGGCGCGTTCGACCGTCTTCTCGACGGCGGCGTCGGTGCCGCCGAGTTCGGCGGCGCTCTTTTGGTGTCGAAGGGCGCTAACTGGGTTTGCATCGCCCAAACACGAGCAAATGCCGACGAGCGGACAATCCATTCGGGTGAGCGTGCCTCGCTCACCGACAACTGCAATCCGGGTCTAGGGCGTCGCTATTCGTCAGACCTGCTCCCAATGCGAGGCGTACTGCCCAACCGACGCCCTGTTCGTTGCGCCACTGGTGACACCGGTCGGCCCGGACTCGCGTTTCCGCGATGCCTCCGAGCTCGCCGACTCCGGGCTGCTCGGGGGATACCGTCGCGAACTCGGCTGGGGCAACGGGCGCGCGCTCGGAGCACGGACGGCCGTCGGTCCCGACTGATGACGAAGGACCTCGATACGCAATGGCGTTCATTCAGTTCAGTGGTGTGACCCATCACGATCCCGCGCTCGCTTACGACGGTTATGTCCTTTACACCGGCGCCGACGGCGTCACACGGCTGATCGACCTCAACGGCATCGTGCGCCACGAGTGGCCGTACCCCGGCGTTCCGGCTCGGATCATCGACCCCGGCCTCAACGGCGGACGGATCGGTGACGTGGGTGTTCAGCTGACCGCGACTGGGAACTGCTCGCAAGACGGGCGCATCGTCTGGGAATGAAGGGCCGGCGCTCACCTCGACGAGTTCGGTTTCACACCCGATGGTTTCGAGTATCTGCGCCGAAGCATTGCGCGCCATCGCGACGATGTCTGGGGATAACTGGAGCTCAACAGTGCCACGACGATCGGGCCCAACCGATGGCACCGCGACGATCCCAGCGCAACCCGCACTTCATCGCCGACGGGCATCCCGGCGCAGGCAACCTCCTGGTGTTCGACAACCAGGGCGGTGCGGGTTTCCCTCCTGCGCCTCTGGGCATCTACGCAGGCTCACGGGTTTTGGAGATACATCAAGCGCCTCCCGAACGGGAACATGCTGATCACCGAGGGCATGCACGACAGGATCTTCAACGCGGGTTCTTCTCACCTGCCTCGACGGCGATGGCGAGCCTGTTCTCGGCCGGCGCCACCGGGCACGTCGCGAAGTCGGTGAACGAGCACGGCAGGTTCGATGCTCGGTTGAAGTCGAGTGTCACGCTCCCGTCGGCGGCCGGTGCACCCATCGAAAGCGACCTGGCGCCGGGGTATGTCGTCACGCCGCTGGTCGCGTCGGTGAACAGCACGTGCAGAGAACCGTCCGGACGTCCGAAGGCGACCAATTGTCCAGCGGCGCCCGACAACTCGAAATCGATGACACCCAGAGCGGTGTGGTGGTGCTCGAGACCTTCGACGACGGCACCCGTCGTCACGGTCTTCGGGTGCTCGAACGGCGTGAAGGTGCCATGGACCCGCCACTGTGCGCCGGGTGCGTAGGCCGGGATGCCGTTGTAGCTCTCCAGATGCGGCGACTTGGGATCGTGAACCCGCAAGGCGGCGGAGCCGGTTCGCCGGATGACCTCGATGCGGCGATCTCCCGCCTCGACGTACAGCCCCGGTGCGCCCTCGGCCGGTTCGAGTCGCTCGATTCCGGCGACCCCCTCGACGTACACCGTGTCGGCGTCGGCCCGCCATCGACCAGGAAGGTCGGCGACGGTCTCGAATTCGTCGGTCAGCCAGTACAACCCGACGATGCTCACCCAGCCGAGCGGATCACCGTAGTAGCGTTCGCGCCCGATGTGCCAGTCGTTCCACGCGGCTTCGAACGTCGCCGCTGCGGTGTCTCCCGTGATGGTCATGATGCCGTTACTCCTTTGCCTACCGTCAGCGTCATCGGTGCAAACTTCATGACGCACCCTTGTCGACCAGCTGCTTCTCGAACGGATGCGCGCCGACGTCCTCGGCGCGCAGCGAAGGGTCGTAGAGCGCTGTGTACCCCATCGCGAGATACAGCGCCACCGCCTCGGGCTGCCGCCATCCAGTGGTCAGATAGACCCGGCTGTAGCCGCGCTGCAGAGCAACCCGCTCCAGTTCGGCGACGACCAATCTGCCGTATCCCCGCCGCCGGTGCGTCGAAGCCGTCCAGATGCGCTTGAGCTCGGCCGTCGAGGAGTCGTGACGACGGAACGCGCCGCCGGCCACGGGCACCCCGCCGGAGACCGCGACGACGAGCACGCCGTCGGGCGGCGCGAACTCCCCGGAGGGATAGGCACGCAGATCGGCATACTCCGGCCCGGCACTGGCGCCGTACCTGCTGCTGTACTCCGCCTGGAGATCGTCCAACAGGGGGGATGCGAGCGGATCGTCCTGATCTACCACAACGAACTGCGGGGACTCGGCGGTCCCGTCCTTCGTCGTCGTCACCCGATCTCCTCATGGCCGGCGTAAGAAGAAGAAGCCGACCGGACCGCAATTTCATTCCCGGACCGGTTTCGTCTTCCTGGCGAGCACCGGACGTAGAGTCGTGAAGTGAGCACGCCCGAGATCCTGCGCAGTTTGCCACTGGCCGAGGAGATTCTCGAGTCTCACCACCATCGCGCTCGGGGCGACGACGAAGGCTACGACGCCTACAAGGCGCACGTATACCGGGTGGTCAACTTCGCCCGCGCCCTCACCCCCGACGGGCCCGATCGCGACGACAAGCTCGCGATCGCCGCGGCGTTTCACGACCTGGCCGCGTTCGACACGCTCGACTACCTGGTGCCGTCGATCGAGGCGCAGGACGCGTGGCTGCAGCAGACGGGCCGTGCAGCGTGGTCCGACGAGCTCGCGCTGATCGTCGCCGAGCATCACCGATTCTCCGGATACGGCCCGACCCGGCCCTACGCGCCACTGGTGGAGGCCGTTCGCCGTGCCGACCTCGTCGACGTGAGTCAGGGCCTGATCCGGTTCGGCATCCCGAGGTCCTACGTCAAGGAAGTCCGCGCCGCATTCGACGCCAGCGCCTTCTTCAAGCGCGTGATTCCGTCGGGGACCCTGCGGGCCATCCGCAGGCTCCAGCAGCCCGGCTTCCTGCGTCCCGGCAACGCACTGGTCCGATCGGGCCACCAAGGTTCCGATCGCTAGGACCCGCGACGGTGTTCTAAGCGCTGGTGTGACGGTGCGGTTCGGCGACCGGCTTGGATTCTGCCGAACCGCGCTGCCGCAGAAAGATCGACAATCCGACGATGGCCGCGACGGCGACGAATTCGCTCTGCCAGTTCTGCATGGATTCGAACCAGAACTGCGATGTGGTGAGGTATTGCCACACCGAGACGGTCGCTTGCCCGTGCTCGACCTGCTCTTCGTTGAACGCGGCCCTGCCGCCCACTGCGTGCAAGGCCAGTGAGGCGAAGAACAGTACGAAGAAGGCAATTGCCAGCGAATGCTCGTAGAGCGCGAGGACCAGGCCGCCGCGGCGCACCGGCCACGGTGCCGCGGGATCGTGCTTCGCCTGCCGCGGATCTTGATCCTGGGGGGCAGCTTCGTCGATCGGCTTGGATTCCGACGACCCCTTCTGAAAGAGGAATGCGGTGAGCACGACGTACATGCCCATCTGGAGGAACTCCGATTCCCAGTTCTCGAACGTCGCCTCGACGAAGTCGCCGGTGGTGAGGTACTGCGCCACCGAGATGTGTTCGGTCGAGCCGTGCTCTTGCTGCTGTTCGTTGTACGTCGCCGTCCCGGAGATGATCATGCCGATGAAGAACACGGCGAACAGCCCAAGGCAGGCAAGCAGCAGTCCGTTGTTGCGCAGCACGGTGAACCGCGTCCGGGAACGTGACGCCATGGTGGCCCCCTGGTGAGATGGCTGACCGAGCGGTTGCGGTTGTCACGCTACGGTGCGCCGCCGCTGAAACGTCGTCAGCAGGCCGAGCTCGGAGATTCGCCGTTTGTTCGCAACGAGGCTCGGGTAGACGCCTGACGTAGGCATGACGGGGGACCGCGTAGGAGGAGTTCGAGCATGCTCACCGAAAACCGTCGAAAGGACCCGCCAGGCACTGACGCCGGCCACGGGCCGGACGCGTTGGCGTCGCGCAAACAGCGGATCACCAACTGGGTACTGGCCCTACTGACGATCGTGGGCGCCGCGGCAGCAGTGCTGTTCGCCTTCGGTACCGCCCTCGGCACCTCCGGTTGCAGCGACCGCGCGTGCCCGCATCTGGGCCTCGCGAATGCCGTGTACGGGCCGGTCGTCTACGGCGCCCCCGTGGTCGCGCTCGTCACGATCGCCGTCTCGTTCGTCACCGCGAAGCTGCGTCGCGGGTGGATGGTTCCCGCGATCGCGTGGATCCTGCTCATCGCGGGTCCCATCGTGCTGGCCCTGTCGTTGCGGCAATGACGACGTCACCCTCGGCAACCGACTCGCGTCCGGACGGCGCGGCTGCGTTCGTGCCCGATACCAGGAGCGTGGCCAAGCTGGCCGCGGCGGCGAAGGACTGCCGGGGATGTCGGCTGTACGCCGACGCCGAGCAGACGGTGTTCGGGGCAGGTCCACGCACCGCCCGCATGATGCTCGTCGGCGAGCAGCCCGGCGACCAGGAGGATCGAGCGGGGAAGCCGTTCGTCGGGCCTGCGGGCAAAGTCCTCGACAAGGCGCTGGACGCCGCGGGCGTCGGCCGCGACGGGCTCTACGTGACCAACGCGGTGAAGCACTTCAAGTTCACCGTCCGGGCCGAGCGCGGCAAGCGTCGCATCCACCAGACGCCCAGCCGGACGGAGGTGGTGGCGTGCCGCCCGTGGTTGCTCGCCGAACTGGATGCCGTCGAGCCCGACGTCGTCGTCCTCATGGGTGCGGTCGCAAGCAAGTCATTGTTGGGCAACGACTTCCGGCTCACCGCCCATCGGGGCGAGCTGTTGCACCTGTCCGACGAGTACGGCCCCAGAAACGCGGAGTTGGTGGTGACCGTGCATCCCTCGTCGATCCTGCGGGGACCACCGGAGCAACGCGACGAAGCCTTCGCTGGGCTGGTCGACGATCTCCGGTTCGCCGCTGAACGGCTCGCGCGCCTGGCCTGAGACTGCAGGATTGACGGGCGCAGGAACGGGAAGGCTGATCCCATGGCTACCTATCGAGTACTCGACCCGCACGGTGACGTCGTCGACACCAAGGACATCGACAGCGCTGAGGACGCCCACGCCTGGTTCGTCGACGCCAAGGCCGACAATGCCGAATTGGGTTGGCGCATGGAGGTTCAGTCCGATGCCGGTTGGTCGTTCTTCGACGACAGCGAGGGATCACCCGACTAGATCAGGCGGTCGACACCGGCGAAGGCCTGCCCGCCGCGATCAACGCTTCGCCGAGGTCGTAGTCGTCGTCGGCATTGCAGGTGAGAACCCCCACCGCCTTGCCGTCGGCCTCGTACCAGACGGTGAATCCGTCGTCGCGCTCCAGCACCCGGCTGCTGTGAAAGCCGTCGCCCCATGCGTGGTACTTGACCGTCGCGTCGCCGATCGACGACCAGAACCCCGGCACCGCATGCCATGTCGCGTGCCCACCCGCGGCCTGCGCGCCTGCGACGGCGCCATGATCCATGGCGTCCTGCCAGTGTTCGACGGCGAGATGACGACCACTTGCGGTGTTGTAGGCGAATGCGACGTCACCCGCCGCATAGACGTCGGGTGACGATGTCCGCATGTCGGCGCCGACGACGATGCGTGATTCCCGCATGTGCAGTCCGGCGTCCGCCGCGAGGTCGCCGCGCGGTGCGACGCCGGTGGCCGCGAGCACCAGCTCACAGTCGATCGACACCCCGTTGTCCAACCGAACCCGTGCGTCTTCGACCGCTTGCACCGAGACACCTGCCACGTACCGAACGCCGGTGGCGGATACCAACTCGAGCAGCCGGTCGCCTGCCTCGGCACCGAGACGCTTCTCCTGGGGCACCCGATCGGGGGCCACCAAGGTGACGGCAATGCCGCGCATGGACAGAGATGCGGCGGCCTCGCAGCCGATGAAACCGGCGCCGACGACGACCGCCGACCCGGCGTCGGCAGCGCGGTCGCGCAACCGGTGTGCGTCGGAAAGCGCACGCAGCGACAGCGCGCGCTCACCACCGGGCACTGGCAGGGGGGACGGCGCGGCCCCGCACGCCAGCACCAGTGCGTGATACGGAATTCGTTCGCCGTCGACGGTCACCGCGCGTTCGGCGACGTCGATCGACTGCACGGTCTGTCCGCGGCGAAGGTCGATCGCGCGCTCGGTGAACCACTCCGGCGGGTGAAGCGACACGTCGTCGGTCTCGCCGCGCAGGAAGTCCTTGCTCAACGGCGGTCGCTCATACGGCACGTCCGGATCGGAACTGAGTACGAGAACCGGAGCATCTCCGTCCCGCTGGCGAAAGGCCTCCGCGGCGCTGATGCCCGCTGGTCCACTGCCGACGACGACCAATCCCGGTGTGCTCACGGCGGCGGAGTACCCGGATCCGGGCTCGGCACACGCGGAAGAGCGCTCGCGCGAAGACCCGTGGTCGGGTCAGCGCAGACGGCGAAGAGGGGTTCGACCGGGTGGGTGGCGCGGCGCGGGCAACATCGGCTGCCTGGTCACCAGGCGCACGGTCGCGGTGGATTCCGTGCTCAGCTCGAGATCGGCGCCGGCGTGCCGGATGGTCAGAGAGCCGTTGCCGTCGTCGTCACGGCACAGGGTGTATTCGACGATGTCGTGGTTCGCGTCGACGATGACGCGAAAACCCTTCCAGCGCAGTCGGAAGCACAGTCGGGTGATCTCCTCGGGAAGCTGCGGATCCAGCGCAAGCACGTCTTCGTCGTCGCGCAGGCCGCCGAATCCGGCCACCAGAGCCGTCCAGGCGCCGGCGAGCGAGGCCATGTGCAGGCCGTCGCGGGTGTTGTGGTGCAGGTCGTGCAGGTCGATCATCGCCGCCTCGTAGGCGTAGTCGTGAGCCAGTTCGAGGTGACCGACCTCGGCGCACAGCACGGCCTGCGTGGACGCCGAAAGCGATGAGTCGCGCACCATGCGCGGTTCGTAGTAGTCGACGTTGCGGGCCTTCTGTTCGCTGGTGAAGGCATGGCCCTGCCAGTGCATCGCGAGGATCAGGTCGGCCTGCTTGATCACCTGCGCGGGGTACAGCCGTACGTATGACTCGTGCAGCAGCAGGGGATAGTCGGTGTTGTCGTCGAAGTTCCACTCCCGCATCGTGGTGAACCCTTCGCACTGCTGGTGCACACCGAGGCCGACGTCGACGGGCAGATGCGCGCCGTCGGCGGCATCCCGCCATGCGGCCATCTCCTCGGTGGTCACGTTCAAGGTGCGCGCCGCCTCGGGATGGCGTTCACATGCTGCCGCCGCGACCCGAAGGTTATGGGCGGCCATCAGGTTGGTGAATACGTTGTCGCGCACCACGGCGGTGTACTCGTCGGGGCCCGTGACCCCGTCGAGGTGCCACACGCCATGGCGGTCGTGATGGCCAAGGGACACCCATAGTCTCGCGGTCTCGATCAGCACCTCGAGGCCGCACTCGTCTTCCAGCGACTGGTCGCCGGTGACGATGCGATAGCGCTCGAACGCGGCGGCGATGTCGGCGTTGACGTGCCATGCGGCGGTGCCCGCGGGCCAGTACGCCGAACACTCCTGCCCGCGGATGGTGCGCCAGGGAAAGCTCGCGCCCGCAAGGTCCAGTTCCTGGGCCCGCTGCCGTGCCAGTTCGAGTGTGGACGCCCGCCAACGCAGCGCGTCGGCGGCGGCGCTCGGTTGCGTGTACGTCAGGACCGGTAGCACGAATCCCTCGGTGTCCCAGAAGGCGTGGCCGTCGTAGCCGGGTCCGGTGAGCCCCTTGCCCGGGATGGCGCGACGCTCGGCGCGGGCGCTGGCCTGCAGCACGTGGAACAGCCCGAAGCGCACCGCCTGCTGGGAGCTCGGATCTCCCTCCACCTCGACGTCGGCACTGTCCCAGAAGTCGTGCAGGTAGGCGCGCTGAGCGTCGAGCAGCCCCTGCCAGCCCGTGTACCGCGCTCCCGTCAGGGCCGCATCGACCTGGTCGTGCAACGCTGGGCGTGATCGCAGGCTCGACCATCCGTACGCCAGGTACTTGACGATGCGCAGCTTCTGACCGGGCCGCAGTCCACAGATCACGGTCGTGCGGGCGAGATCCTCAAAGGCGTCGGTGTGGACTTCCACGCGGCCGGGCACCTCGACGTCGTGATCCATCGCCGCAGCCATCGTGAGCTCGCTCAAACGGGTCCGGTGAACGAGGACCCCGCGCGCGCCGTCGCAGTCGTGGGAAACGGGGTGCAGAGGTTTGCTCACGATCGCCGATGCTCGCGGATCGCCGGAGGTTTCGGGCTGGTCCTCGTTGGCAACCAGCTCGGATTGCACCGTCATCCTGGTGAATTCGTCGACTGCCTCGACGACGTACTCGATCGCGGCCACCCCGCGCTGAGCGAGCGACACCAGTCGGGTGGTGGTGATCGCGACTTGGCGGCCTGCCGGTGAGCGCCACCGGACGCTGCGGGTCAGGGTGCCTGCCCGGAAGTCGAGCACCCGTTCGTGGTGCTGCAGTTCCCCGTAACGGACGTCGAAGGGTTCGTCGTCGACCAGCAGTCGCAGGATCTTGCCGTTCGTGACGTCGACGATGGTCTGCCCTTGCTCCGGATAGCCGTACCCGGCCTCGGCGTAGGGCAGCGGCCGGATCTCGAAGAAGGAGTTGAGGTACGTGCCGGGCAACCCGTGGGGTTCGCCTTCGTCGAGGTTCCCCCGTAACCCGATGTGCCCATTGGACAGTGCGAACACCGATTCCGACTGTGCCAGGAGGTTCAGGTCGAGCGTGGTTTCGCGGACCTGCCACGGCTCGACGGGAAACGTCTCGTCGGTGATCATCGGCCCTCGAGCAGTTCGGCGAGGTCCTTGACGACGACGTCGGCGCCGTGGCGTCGCAGCTCCTCGGACTGTCCGACGCGGTCGACGCCGACGACGAGGCCGAAGTGCCCGGCGTGGCCGGCCTCCACCCCAGAAAGTGCGTCCTCGAATACCGCTGCCTCGGCGGGCTCCACCCCTAGACGCCGGGCCCCCGCGAGATAGGAATCCGGTGCGGGTTTGCCTGCGATGTTCTCGTCGCGCATCGTGACGCCGTCGACGCGTTGATCGACGAAGTGCGCGAGCCCCGTCACTTCGAGCACCTCGCGGGTGTTGGCGGACGACGAGACGACTGCGATCGGAAGTCCCTCGCCGGCAACCGCTTCCAGATATCGACGGGACCCGTCGAACACCCGGACGCCGTCCGTGTGCACGGCGTGCAAAAACGCGTCGTTCTTGCGGTTGCCGAGCCCGCAGATCGTGTCCGCATCCTGGCCGTCGTCGGGATTCCCGTCGGGAAGAGAGATGTCGCGACTGTCGAGGAAGGAGCGCACACCGTCCTCACGTCGCTTGCCGTCCACGTACTTGAAGTAGTCGGCTTCCGCGTCGAACGGCTCGAAGGTCGAGCCGCCGGCACGTTCGCGCAGGAAGTCGTCGAACATCGCCTTCCACGCCTTGCGATGCACGCTGGCCGTATCGGTCAGGACGCCATCGAGGTCGAACAGGCAGGCATGGACCCCATCAGGCAGACCCAGCAACGCGCACCCCTCTTCCCAGTGATCGTCGGTCCGCGACACGACGCCACGACCGCCCGACAAGGTGTACCCACTTCGGCGCCGCAATGTGCGCCTTTCCAGGAGTCCGGGCGGATTGGCGTCGCCGCACGACCGGTCAGCCGCCGAGCGCGACGATCAGTTCCTTGATCTTCGTCGACTCGTCCTCGGTGGCGGGTTCCTCGGACTCGATGGCGCGGATCAGATCCAACCGCAGTCCGGCGCCGTTGGCGGCTTCCTGCGCGGTGAGCTTGGCGCGTTGGCGCGCCATGTACAGTCGCTGCCCCAACGTCGATCCCGGCCCGTCGGCGGCCTTCTCGATCAGCTGGTCATAGCTGATGCGCACCTCGCTCAGCGCGACGATGATTGCCGGCGTGACCCGGCTCCGGCTCGCAGCCTGCGTCAGCGCTTTCTCGAGCTTGCGCAGGCCGCTCAGCACCACGCCGGCGCGAGAAGCGAACTCGCCGTCGCTGGGATCGGGTAGCGACTCGATCGCAGCGGAGTACATGTGCATTGCCGCATCGGCGACACCGACAATGATTGGCGCTTCACCTTCGTCTGGCGTGCCGTTGGCCACAGCTGCTCGTTTCTTCCGTGGCGCACGTGAGCGCACCGATCCGTCGTTCGAATGGGACTGAACCGAAGCCGGTGAACATGGCAGGGGTCGTCGCAAAATCTAATGCCAATCCACGATCGATTCAACCGGCGAAAGTGCTTGCAAGCAAGGCTTATCGGCGATCCGTTCGATACGACGCGCGGCCTGGTTTGCGAGCGGACGATGTGCGCCTTTCACCTGTGTCCTAACCCGGAGGTTCTCGTGCGGATGACGAGCGCCCTCGGTACGTTCGTCGTCAGCACTCGACGACGTTGACGGCGATTGCGAGACCTCCGGTGGCGGTCTCCTTGTACTTGGAACTCATGTCGTAGCCGGTGGCGCGCATGGTGTTGATCACCTCGTCGAGGCTGACTCGGTTGGTGGCCGTCGCCACGCAAGGCCATCCTTGCCGCGTTGATCGCCTTGCCCGCCGAGATGGCGTTGCGTTCGATGCAAGGAATCTGAACGAGCCCCCCGATCGGGTTGCAGGTCAGCCCGAGACTGTGTTCCATGGCGATCTCCGCCGCGTTCTCGACTTGAGCCGGAGTGCCACCGAGGACCTCGGCGAGGCTCGCCGCGGCCATCGACGCGGCCGAACCCACTTCGCCCTGGCAGCCCACCTCGGCGCCGGAGATGGAGGCGATGTCCTTGTAGAGGGAGCCGATCGCTCCCGCGGTGAGCAGAAACCTGACCGTTACCTCGTCGGGGTCCGCCAACCCCGCAGTGCAGTAGTTGCGGGCGTAGTACAGAACGGCGGGGATGATGCCCGCGGCGCCGTTGGTCGGCGCGGTGACCACTCTGCCGCCTGCGGCGTTCTCCTCGTTGACGGCCAGCGCGACGAGATTGACCCAGTCCTCTGCGAACGCAGGGTCCCGGTCGGGGTCGTCGGTGTTCAACCGCTCCTGCCAGCCGTGGGCGCGCCGCCGCACCCGCAGGTTTCCAGGAAGGAAGCCATCCCGCGCGATACCGCGTTCGACGCACTGGTCCATGACGTCGCGGATGTGCAGCAGGTTCGACCGAACCTCCTCCATCGGGCGCAGACTGCCCTCGTATTCGGCCATCACGTCGCTGATCGCCACGCCCCGTGTGACGGCCAGTTCGAGCAGTTCCCGCGCCGAGCCGAATGACACCCCGGTCGCGGAGCCCTCGGTGCGGACCGGGGGTGCGGGGTCGTTGGCGGCGACGACGAATCCGCCGCCGACCGAAAAATAAGTCTCCGTGGCGACATTGGCGCCCATACGGGAAACGGCGTGCAGTGTGATGCCATTGGGATGACGGTCGAGCACGATTTCCGGATGCAGCGCGATGTCGGACTCGGTCAGGGGAATCGCGGTGGTCCCGCCGAGATGGATGACGCCGGTGGACCGCATCTGCGCCAGCCGGGTGGCCATGTCGTCGGGGTCGAGCTGGTCTGGTCGCGCACCCTCGAGGCCGAACAGGATGGCCGGCAGGGTGCCGTGCCCGCCTCCGGTCGCCGCGAGAGATCCGTACAGGTCGACACGTACCGCGGCGACCTCGCCGAGCAAGCCTTGGGTGGCGAGGTCATCGGCGAACCCGCGTACACGATCGACCCCATGGGTACGTCGGTACAACCATGGGAGAAATGTGCAGCTAGGTCAAGGCAGGCCGACGATCATCCGCCTGCCACCGGATCACTGTCGAGCAACGCAACGGCGGTGATCAGCTCACTTGCGGGCGACGTAGTAGTTGTTGAACGGGTCCACGTCGATACCGGCCACCCGCACTTCGGTGAACCCGGCATCGCCGATCATCGATACCGCGAGTTGCTCGCCCCACGCAGTGCCAAGCCCCGCGCCGCCTTCGGAGAGCGACACAGTCATGCAGTGCATCGTCGAGACGGTGTACAGCCAGGAAGCCCACGGAATCTCGCGGTTGTCCTCGAGATTGCTCGATGCCTTGATGTCCACCATCAGGAACACCCCACCAGGCCGAAGGGCACGATGGATGTTGGCCAGCACCTTGGCAGGCTGCGCCTGGTCGTGAATGGCGTCGAACACCAGGATCGCATCGAATGTCTCCGCGATGTCCAGCTGTGCAAGATCTTGCGCCTTGAAGGTGACGTTGGACAGACCCAGCTCCTTCGCCTCGGCCTCACCGGTTTGCAAGGCATCGGCGGCGAAGTCGTATCCCGTGTATCGACTCTCGGGAAATGTCTTCGCCAGCAGGTTGATGGCATGGCCGGAGCCGCACCCGAAATCCGCAACGTCGATACCCGCTCGCAGCCGCGCCGGCAGGTCGTCGGCCAGCGGGAGGATCTTGTCCACTACTGCGCTGTCTAAGATCTCCCGAACCTCCTCGGCGCGCACGGCGTGAAACCGGGGATACCGTGAGTAGCCGAGGCCGCCACCGTTGCGGAAACACCCGATGATGTCCTGCTCGACCTCGCCAAGCAGCGCGATGTGCTGCGCCATCTTGGCAACGTTGTCCAGACCGCCTGCACGGGTCAGCGCGGGCAGGTGGTGCGCGGGCACCGTATACGTCTTCGATTGCGGCTCATACTCGACGATGTCGGCTGAGACCATGCCGCCCAGCCATTCCCGGACATAACGCTCATTGAGCCCGGCGGCGGAGGCGACTTCGGAACTCGTCGCACCTGGGATGGCCGCCATCGCGTCGAAGAGGCCGGTCTGATGACCGATGCTGAGCAACAAACCGATGGCGGAGTCGTTCACTATTCCCATCACGCGGCTGCCGAAGGCCTTGGTCGCGTCGGTATCCGGGGCGGGAACATCGTCGATGACGGTCATATTGCCGAAGGTACTGGCGCGGCAGCACAGCATGCTAGGAATGTGATCCAGCTCCACATCGATAGTGGTGGAGATCATCTCGGTGCTGTGCAATGTTCGGCCGAGGGAATGTGTCACCGCAAACCCGTCGATTCACCGGGTGAGGCGGACTCGGTGAACACCCGTTTGTGCTGCGCTCGGGTGAGCATGGCATACCGGTAGAGTTGCCGTGCGAATGTCGGTCCGAGTCCGACCGTCGCCAGCCATCGTCCTAGACCTCGCGGATGGCCATGCCCTGCAGGACCTGTGTCGCGGGCGTGAACGAGGGATGCCGGAGGGCCCAAGTCGCGCAAGATGTTCTCCCGAATCCACTGCGCGCCAATGACGCAGCGCGCGAGTATGAGATCCCGGTGGCCGACGACGAAGACTTCATGGTTCCTCGTGCGCGGGCTGACGAAACTTCACGTCGAATTCACCCTAGTGCCACGCGACTGACTGCCCCGTTGCCGGTCATCACCCGATCAGCCATCTGCAGACCACGGGGTTTTGCATGCATGCGGCGTTGATGTCGGGCAGCGCGCCCGAACACGGCAGGCCGTTCTCCTGGACGCAGCCCGGTGCCATGGGTGGACACGGTGTGCCGTCAGGCCTCACGCACGCCTGTTCAGGGCTGGCGTAGGCGGGTATCGCGGATGTGAACGCCATCCCGAGAGCAAATACGGCCGCGCCGCACAACAGTTGGCTATATCTCACGGGTGCCTGCCCCTCTCGGCTGAACGTTCAGGAACTTATGTTTCCTGGAGATGGTGAACCTGTACATCCAGCAAACGTAACGGTGGATACACAGGCTAGCTCGCGGAGTGATCTTGCAAACTCGAATTCGCGAGAATTCCGCCGAATCGTGGCGGTTGAGTTCATGGCGTGCCGGGTTCGTTGGAGGGCGGCGATGACCCCATCGCGGTCGACGGACGGTCGACTCGTGTGGCCGGCGCCCCGGCTCGGCCGGCTGCCACGACGAGCCGGGACGTGGCGCCCGTCTGCACCCGATGCTGCGTGAGGGTTAATCGCCTGTGCGCGTGAAGGTCTCGGTGACCTCTGTGCTTGCTGCGCAGTTCCCGGTCCGGTGACACCTTCCGCGCCACGGCGGCGTCGACGATCGGCGTCAACAGGCCGCGGTGAACCAGGGCTTCAGCGTGTAGAGGCCCTTCATCTGCCGCGCTCCCGCCGGGGTCGTCGGCTGAGAAGACCCGCGCTTCGCGACACGTAGCTTCATGGTGGGCTCCCTTCGCTTCTGCCGGCTCCTGATGGACCGGTCACGAAAAGATTGCGACGGAGTGCTTGGCGGATTCTTGGGGGAGTTCGTCGATCGAGGAACACCGTTGTCTGCGCAGCTTCACGGGGCATGCGGGGCGCGCCGGGGGGACTGAGGCGCAAAAGTGGTCGTCATCGAGGACCGCGCGCAGATTCGTCGACCACGTCTTGAGCGCGGCGGGCCGACCCTGGGGACACCCCGGCCCGTGTGGTGACCTCGTCGTCGGGAGGAGAATCGGTCCCGGATCCGGACCATCGACCGCGCCAACCGGTTCTCGCCAAGCCGGAGGAGCGCGAGGACGCGCCTGCGTTGAGTTCGGCGTCCAGCACGGCGGTGTCGATGGCCTTCTCCCACTTGGCCACCACCAGCGTGGCCACGCAGTTGCCGACGATGTTGGTGAACACGAACATCGCCGAGAGAATGCGGTGGATGCCGAGCACCAGCGCGATGCTGTTGACCGGGATGGTCTTGGTGGCCGACAGGGTCAGGGCCAACACCGCAATCGCCGACCCGGACACTCCGGCGCCGCCCTTGGACGTCAGCAGTAGCACCAACAGCAGACCCAGTTGTGCTTGCCAGCCCAGGTCGGTGCCGGTGGCCTGCCCGAGGAACACGCTGACCGCCGCGAAGTACAGGCAGGTGCCGTCGTGGTTGAAGCTGTACGCGGTCGGGAGCACGAGACCGACCACCGATTCATCGACGCCGATCTTCTTCAATTTGGCGGTCAGCTGTGGGAACACACTCTCCGAGGAACTGGTGCCCAGCACCAGCACCAACTCCTCACGGAAGTAGCGCATCAGCTTGAGCAGGTTGACCCCGGCATAGGCCGAGATCGGTGCCAGCACCAGCACGACGAACAACACACAGGTCAGCAGGAATTCGCCGATGAGTGCGCCCAGCGGAAGCAGCGAGCTCAGGCCGAACTTCGACACCGTGAACGCGATCGATCCGAACGCAGCGATCGGGGCGATCTTCATGACCTGACGGATGATCCAGAACAGCGCCTGTGATACGCGCTCGACGATGTCGAGAACGGGCTGAGCACGGTCGCCGATCGACGCCAGGCCGCAGGCGAACAGCACGGAGAAGACCAGCACCTGCAGGATTTCGCCCTTTGCGAAGGCGTCGACCGCTGACGTCGGGACCAAATTCACCAGAAAGTCGCCGAAACCCACGGGCGCGGCTGCGGTGTCGTCCCCCGGCGCGTGCAGCGAGGCAACATCGATGTGCATGCCGACGCCGGGCCGCAGTACGTTTATGGTCACCAGGCCGATGATCAGTGCGATGGTGGTGACGACCTCGAAGTACACCAGTGCCTTGATCGCGATGCGCCCGACCTTGCCCAGATCGCGCACGCCGGCGATGCCGTGCGTGACGGTGCAAAAGATGATCAACCCCACCACCATCTGAATCAGGTGGATGAAGATGTCGCCCAATGGATTGAGCGTTCGCCCGACGTCGGGCGCCAATGCCCCCACCGCGACGCCGAGGGCCATGCCGACCAAGACCTGAAAGGTGAGGTCCTTGTACAACGGCTTGCGGGCGCGGCCGGCATCCGGGGCGGTCGTCGATGTCGTCACTGGTCTGCTTTCTTCGTTGAAAGGCAAGGGACGGTTGCGCCGCGCGATCGGCGCGCGGCTAGCGGCCGAGATCGCCGAGGATGTCGCGGGCCGGGCCGAAGACGTCGTCGACGGTAAGTCCGTGCGGCAACAAATCCTGAGCCATGCAGGCGTCGATGATGAAGGCCAGCGGTTCGGTCAGTCGATCGAATCCGAACATCGTCGGGGTCGGTTCTCCGGCGGATCGAGCCACTTCGGCGTCGCTGTGGCGCAACAGTCGGTATGCGGCGCGAACGGCGTTGACATCGCGTCGGCACAGTGACCGGGCGGCGACCACCATGTGATTGATCGGCATGAAATCGTGTTGTTGCCACCAACTCTGATCACGCTCAGTGGAATCGCTGATGACTGGAACGAACTCATCGCCTTCTGGCAGGTCGTTGCCGAGGACGATGGCGTCGACGTCACCGTCGCGCAGCAGATCCACCAGGGCCTTGTCGCCGACCGAATGCTCGACGTAGGCGGGATCGGAGTACTGCTCGACGTGTGCGCCGTCGCGGGTGGCCCAATGCACTGCCCCCGGCCGCAGTCCGTAGTCCTCGGCCAGGTGGGTGCGTACCCACATCCCGGTCGTCTGCGTGTAGGCACGTACGCCGATGCGTTTGCCCTCGAGATCATCGGGCTTGGGGATTTCGCGGGATGCATGGGCGATCAGGCAGCCACGCTGAAACCGGGAGGCGACGACCACGGGCAGCAGCACCACCGGGCGGTCGTAGGCGATCGCCTGCAGGCACGTGACGATGGCGAGCTCACTGAGGTCGTAGGCCTCGTCTCGGACCATGGGCGCGAATGCCTGGTGCACCGGATTGACTTCTGAGAAGTGCAGGCGCACAGCCGGATCGGTAAGGTCTCCGCTCTTGAGTGCGCGGGTATGCGGGTAGTCGGCCAACACCGCGTTGACGATGGCGGGTTCACTCATGACGGTTCTCCTGCCGTGATGGTCATCGAGTAGAGCGATTCCGCGGTACCGCCAAGGATCAGGCGCCGCTGTTCGTCGTCGAGCGTGGCGATCGCGCCACGGACCGCTTCCAGCTGGGCCGAAAGGCTGCCCTCCACCGCTGGGAAGTTCGAGCCCCAGGTGATGCGATCGGCGCCGTAGGCCGTCACGACCTGCTCGACGAAGTCGGCGGGGCGCGACGCACCGTCAGCGGCTGCCGCGAGCGCACGGTGGGTCAGTTTTAGGTGCACGCCGGGGAATTCGGCGATCTCGAACAGTTGGTGAGCCGTGCGGTAGGGGGCGCCGTCGGACAGGTCGGGGCGCGCACAGTGGTCGAGCAGCACGCGCACGCGGGGAAACCGTTCGAGTAGCTTACGCAGCGTTCCCAGCCCCGCCATGGTCATCTGCAGGCAGATCGGGATGTCGTGCTGCTCGGCGTATGCCCAGGTGGGATAAGAACTTTCGTGGCCCAGCCAATCGGCCTGGCCCGGCAGTGTGGTACCGGTGGTGAACAGTCGGAACCCGCGTAGGCCTGCTCCCTGCCAGTGCTGGATCTTCTCCACCGCATCCGGGGCGGTCGCATCGACCGAGTACACCCCGACGAAGCGGTCGGGATGTGCGCGCACGCTCTCGCTGAGGTAGCGGTTGTCGTGTCCGTACACCGTAGAGGCCTGCACGACGACGGCCTTGGTGATTGCGGCGTCGTCGAGTGCTCGGATCAGACCGTCGGCATCGACGGGGTGGGCCTGTGACCACGTCGATTGGCGGCCACCGATGGGATCGGTCGGGTAGCGGGCGGTGTCGGGGGAGATGACGTGGGTATGGGTGTCGACGATGGTCATGGGCCTCTCCGGTGCAATCGGCGGCGTTGGGTGTGCGGGCCCGCACCGCGTCGACGGCGCCGTCGGGGCTCCGACAACCAGTAGTGGTCGCCTGGCACTCATGTTGGCACTCGCTTTCTCGACTTCGGTGGTGCGTCGCGGAGACCGGGTTCCTCGTGCTCCTTGTGAACATAATCGCCACCTAGATCGTTGACAATTTAGCCGACAGGGTCAACCCCTACGGTGCCCTTCGGTGATATCCGAGTGACCGAGAGTGTCCCGCGGACGAGCCGTCGTCGTTCGGGCAAGCCGTGCGCCGACCTTCGCCCTGTGGCAAGGCTGCGGTGGCAACGCTCGGGTCGGTCAGGATCGGTGCCCGGCTCCGCTGTAGTCGACGTGGCTCAGCGCATCGATCGGTGGCGCGGCTGGCGCCGAACTGCTCGGAGAGTTCTACCTCGACCAGCCGTGGCTCGGGACGTCCCCCAATCGACTCACACCGGAATCGTCACCAAAATTGTGGACGCAGTGTCGTGCGCGGATGCCACCACCCCAGGCCTTCATCGCGAGGTCGGGATCAACTCACCATGTCGTCCCGGATCGCGCCGTCGTCATCTCGTAGGGCGGCGAGGGAACCGTCATGCCGAGAACGTCGCTGCGGGGCGTGACCTCATCTCACGCCGCACGGGCCCCGTCGCCCCGACGACGGTCACGAGGCGATGGCGGAGTCGATCCGTGTGTGTGCGGTGAGCAGCGTGCGGTCGAAGGCCGATCGCGGGGGTTCTCCCTCGTCGCGCCTGAGTGCCATGAAGTCCTTGACGAGCTGTTGGGCAAGGACTCGGAGTTTGACGTTCGTGGCCTGCGACCGCCATTTGAGAAGGTCGAATGCCCTTTCCGCTTCGACCTGGTAGACCAGCATGAGCATCCCCTTGGCCTGGTCGATGACCTCGCGGCTCTCGGCGATGCCCGCGAGGGCCTCGGTCACAGCCTGTTCGCGATCTCGCTCGGCTTGGGCTCGCGACTTCCCGCTCGGCGTCACGTCGATGTAGAAGCCGCTGAGTCCGATCGCCGTGTCGGTGTCGTCGCGAAGTTGCTGGCTGACGACGATGACCTCCCGCGTCTGGCCATGGGCGTCGATGATGCGATGGCGGGTACTGATGGCGCCGTGCGTGCGCCGGACGTACTCGAAGGCTTCGGCGACTTCGGCGTAGTCGTCGGGGTGCTTGTGGGACAGCAGCAGTTCGGTCGTTGGCTCGGTGGTGCCCGCCTCGTATCCGTGAATCTGCTCGACCTCGGGCGACCACTCCCACCGCTCGTCGGCGAAATGGAACCGGAACCATCCAGCGGGCGGGGCGGACTCGCCGACCGACGCCAACGAATGTGGCAAAGGAGTCTCGTCACATGGCGGGGTCTGGGCCATCACTGCACCATAACGCTGCCCGGACCGAGGCGCACGCGATCCGTTGACCCGGCAGGAATTTTCGTCACAGAGCATGGCGAACTCGACCACCGTTCGGTCGGAACTAGCGGCAAGGACCCTCGGTGTGTTGCCCGGTATGGACGTGCGCACACGACTTCGTCGAGTTCAGCGAATCCCACTCATCTGCTTTCGGGGTCATTCGCCAGTTCGGCTGCGGTCTCGGCGATCACCGCAACCGCGTCGAGGATCTGGGCATCGAATTCGGCAGGCGTGCGACCCGAGACTGCCAGCGCGACAGCGGTTATCGCCTCCGTGGCCCGAGCCACCGGAGAACCCGCCGCATGCGGGCCGTCCTGTTGGGCGGCAAACGCATCGAGTTGGGCGAGCTCGACGACCTCGGCCTTGATCTCGAGCCGTTGTAGTTCGCGCCGCAGCTCCATGGTGGCCGGGGTGGGCGCGGGGCTCGGCCCCGTCTTCAGACGTCGCCGCACCGACCGGAGCGGTCGGACGACCTCACGGTGCCACTCGTCGACAACGCAACGTGCCGAGTTCAGATGGGCCTCGGTCAACACCTGAGCCCGGACCGCTCCGACGAAAGCCGCATACAAGACGAGGTTGACGTCCACGTCGAGGCGGTCCTGCAGGGCCAGGCATGCGGGGGAGACGTCACCGCTGCGATAGAGCGCAAGCGCGAATCGCGTCACGGCTCCGCTGTCGTCATCCACCGGTGTTCCTCCTGGCCCATACGCTCGCCGAAGCGGCGGCATTCTGGCGACGCTATCCCAACTTCCTCGCACCTCTGGGGTGTCCTTTCACGAGGCGTGATTGTCATGGTACAAATCACAATGGTCTGACATTAAGTCCGCACTGCCTAGCGTTAGCATCGACGAGCCGCAAGCAGGCTTCGTGGCGGCACGCGATGGGTGGGATCCGATCCGCCCGCGAATCACGTTCGGCGCTTGCGTCATTGGGCGCACGGTCGGGCAAACGGACCACGGGCATCGGCAGCAATCATTCGGTGACCGCAGAATCACCGTCGACACGCTAGGGAGAAGATGAAGGCATTCAGTCGGGTGCTGGTCGCACTGGTGGTGGCCGTCGCGGCGCTGTTCGCGACCGCGGGCACCTCTCACGCAGGTCTGGACAACGAGCTGAGTCTGGTCGACGGCAAGGACCGGACCCTGACGATCCAGCAGTGGGACACCTTCCTCAACGGAGTGTTCCCCCTGGACCGCAACCGGCTGACCCGGGAGTGGTTCCACTCGGGTAGCGCCGTCTACTCGGTGGTCGGCCCCGGCTCCGATGAATTCGCGGGCACGCTGGAACTGGGCTACCAGATCGGCTTCCCCTGGTCGCTCGGCGTGGGACTGAACTTCAGCTACACCACTCCCAACCTCCTGATCGACGACGGCAACATCAGCGGGCCGCCGTTCGGCCTGAACTCGGTCATCACCCCGAACCTGTTCCCGGGTGTGTCGATCAGTGCCGACCTGGGCAACGGCCCGGGCATCCAGGAAGTCGCCACCTTCTCGGTCGACGTCACGGGTCCCAACGGCAAGGTGGCAGTCTCCAACGCGCACGGCACGGTCACCGGTGCCGCCGGCGGTGTGCTGCTGCGTCCGTACGCTCGCCTGATCTCCAAGGATGGTGACAGCGTCACCACCTACGGCGAGCCATGGAACATGAACTAACCGATTCTGGTCGGGTCGGCCGAGCAGGTTGGCGTGCCGCAGCCCGGGTTCCGTCGTGCTTCCCCGAATCACCGGTACGACTGCCTCCTCGCAGGGCTGTGGCACGCCAACCGTCACGACGTATTAGTACGCGGAGCGTAGTATATTGATTGCGCAAGCGTACTAAGGGCCGTCGACGGGGGAGGGGCGTTGAAGCAGTACCTGACCGCGACGTTCTCGGCCCTCGCCATTCGTGACTACCGGCGGTACGCGTTCGGCCAGACGGTCTCGGTCAGCGGCACGTGGATGCAGAAGCTGGCACAGTCGTGGTTGGTGCTCGAACTGACGAACTCGCCTCTGCTGCTTGGTTTCACCGTCGCTGCGCAGCAGTTGCCCACCCTGTTGTTCACCACGACGGGCGGAGCGCTCGCTGACCGGTTCGACAAGCGCACGATTCTGGTGTGTACCCAGTTCGGCGCGATGGTGCCTGCCCTGGTCCTCGGGCTCGTGGTCCAGTTCCACCTCGTGACCGTCTGGACGGTGATGGTCGCCGCGCTGGTGCAGGGTTTCTCCGACGCGATCGACAAGCCCGCCCGACTCACGGTGGTCAACGACATCGCCACCCCCGAGACGCTCACCAATGCGGTGACGCTGAACGGCATCATCCAGAACAGCGGCAAGGTGGCGGGGCCCGCGGTTGCAGGCATCCTCATCGGCACCATCGGGATCGCCCCGGCGTTCTTCATCAACGCGGCGTCATTCGTGCCGGTGATCGTGGCACTGCTCCTGATCAGGCCGCACGTGCCGGTCGGGCCGGTGGCCAGGTTCAAGGCGAGTGGAAACCTCACCGGCACCCTTCGCTACGTCGGGAAACACCCCAAGCTCGCGTCCGCCCTCGCGCTCATGGCGGTGGCGGGGCTGCTCGCGTACAACTTCAACGTCCTGCTTCCGACCTTGATGCGCGACACGATGGGCGGTGACGCGCGCGCGGTCGGGTTCGCCTTCACCAGTATGGGATTGGGTGGCGTGATCGGCGGCCTAGCGTTGGCCGGTGTGCTCCGCGGGAGTTCACGAAGCCTCATCCTCAACGGTCTCGTCTTCGCCGCGTGTTTGACGGTCCTCGGCTTCGCCCCGACCTTCACCGCGGCATACGGCTTCCTCTTCGTTCTCGGTGCGGCCAGCGTGACGTTCCGGGCGACCGCGACGTCGCTCCTGCAGTTGTCTTCGGAACCCCACATGCGGGGTCGCGTCATCTCCCTGCTCGTCCTGGCCACAGCAGGCACCTCGCCGCTTGGGGGCCCTCTCATCGGCTGGATCTGCCAGAACGCGAGTCCGCGCGTCGCCTGCATGGTCGGCGGAGTCGGTACGGCCATGGCGGTGCTGGCGTGTTACTCATACCTGAAGTCGAATCGTCGATCGGCGGCCGGCACCGATCCAGGACCGCAGGATTGTGCCGGACCCATCGACGAGGGAGTGCCGAGTCAGGCGGCAGGTGTCGTCATCGAGAAGGGCAACTAGGAAAATCCGGCCAACCGTTCGAGTGCGGGCAGTGCGGCAAGTAGGGCGCGCCGATCATCCTCGGCGAGGCGATTGACCTGAAGGGCGAGAAACTCGTTGGCCCGCTGCCTGGCGGAGGCGAGGAGGTCGTGACCGTGTGCGGTGATCGCCACCACGAAGCTACGTCCGTCCTCCGGATCGACCTTGCGCTCAAGGTATCCGGTCGCCTCGAGCCTGGCCACCAGTCGCGTCACCGAGGACTTACTGATCTGTTCACGCCTGGCGAGCTCACCCACCCGCAACGGCCCGTGCCGTTGAAGCGTTGACAGCGCGGAGATCTGGGACATGGTCAGCTCGGTCTGGGAATGCTTGCGCAGCCGTCGGGTCAGTCGAAGGCTGGCGTCCTGAAGTGACGCGACCTGCCGCGAGTCGACGTCGAATACCGACTCCGTGGGTGTGGGCACGTCCCCACACTAGTTTGACGAACCCGTTCGTGCGCAACGCTTCTTCCACCGCGGTTCCTGCGCGGGCCTGTCCGTCAGAACGAGTACCGCAGGATCCGCGCCTTGCGGGCTCCCGCCGCCGTCTTGCCCATCAGCCGGGTCGCGACCCGGATCCAGCCGGGGAAGAGCTCGACTTCCGGGGCGTGGGCGAGGCTGGCCTCCTCGACGAGCCGCAACCGCGGATTCCATGTCTCGGGATGGTGGGCGTCCTTGAATCCCGGATAGCCCCACTGGCTGCCAACGTCTTTGAACATCTTCTGCGGGGCCACCTTGGTCGCGGCCCTGCTGAAGGCGGCCGATCCGACCGTAATCGTTGAACGCCAGTTCGCCGGTCTCGAAGTGCTCCGTGATGCGACGGAAGACGTCGACGAGCGTCTGCTTCGGTGAGAAATGCGAACAGTCCGTCGGCGATCACCATGGTCGGGCGACGGGGGGGTATCGAATCCGGCCAACCTTCGTCGGCCACCGAGACCGGCACCGAGTGCGCCTGCGCATCGGCCGGCAGCACCTCGTCGCGCAACGCGCAGATGCCGGGCAGTTCGACGCTGTACCAATGGCACCGACGGCGGGGGAGCGACGCGATACAGGCCGCTGTCGAGGCCGGCTCCGAGGTCGACGACCACGGCGTCGGGGTGATCGGCGACGAACGTGCGGACGCGGTCATCGAGCATCTTCGCCCGTAGCGCGGACTGGCACACCACGCTGGTCTGCACGCCCAGCCCGGGGAAGTCGTAGCCGATCTTGGCGACGGTCTCATCGGCGAGCGTGTCACCCAGGATCGGGCTCGGCCAGCGGCTGTCCAAAGCCCTGGCGTACAGGGTCAGGAACGCGGTCTGTTCAACGGGCGTCAGTGTGGTCGTCGAGATCCCCATCCACCCTGAACGTACTCCCGCTTCTGGGCTGAACGGATGACCCCAATTCGTTCAACGCCGTTGCGGCTACCCGCTTTCGGTCCACATCAACGGCGAGGTTTGGCTGCCATGAACCTGAGACCTCGGTGCGCTCGCCCATGATCA
>CAWEII010000018.1:0-18390 GCA_963809085.1 uncultured Actinomycetota bacterium
ACCCCGGGGGTGTTACCCACCACGATGTGGTCGAGGCTCGCCGCGGCAACGTCGATGTTGTCGTAGCCGACCGCGTAGTTGGAGATTCCGGTGATCTTGGCTTCGGCCAGCAGAGCGGCGTCGAAACGATCACCGAGCTGGGCCACGACCACTTTGAATTCCCGCGAGCTGCAAGCCGACTGAAGCTGTTGCGGGAGTGAACGGATGCGTGGGCACATGCACTCGCCCTGCCGAGCGGAGCATCACCATCCCCTTCTCGGGAATCGGGTAGGTGACCAGGAAGGGTGGGGTCATCGGCCATCGCACTGTCCTACTTTCTCGGGGTCACCGATGACCCACGGGAACGCCGTCGCTGCGGACCGCGCTCCTTGCGCGGTCTTGGACCGGTTCGGTTCGTCGATCTCGCCGAGGATGTTCTCGGAGAGCTCCACGACCGCGGTCAGTGTTTTCGGGGTGATCCAGTCCGGACGCAGTGCAAACAAGAGGTCTTCGGTGGCGGTGTTACCGCTGGCGCCGGGTGCGAAGGGGCAGCCGCCGAGGCCGCCGAGGGATCCGTCGACCATGGTGGCGCCGGCGTCGATCGCGGCGAGGGTGTTCGCGACGCCCAGGCCCCAGGTGTCGTGACCGTGAAATACCAAGCGCTGCTGCGGTTGTGCCGTACGGAGCGCGGCAACCAGGTCGGCGACCTGGGTGGGGATGGCCTGGCCGATGGTGTCGCAGACCACGATATGCTCGGCGCCGTCGGTGCGTGGGTCCGCGGCGATCGCCAGGACCCGTCGGGGGTCGGTGATCCCTTCGAACGGACAGGTGAAGGCGGTGGCGATGCACAGTTGGATGGAGCCGCCGACGTCGTGGGCAATGCGAATCGCGTCGGGCATGGCCGCGACGCTGGTCTCGGTGTCGCGGCCGATGTTGGCCTTGTTGTGGGAGTTCGACGCCGACAGGCAGTACTGGAAGCGTCGCGCTCCGGCGGCGGCCGCTTTCTCGATGTGTCGCGGGGTGGCGACCCAGACCCAGCACTTGTCGAGTTCGTCGGGGGTGAGTGCGGCGATCACGTCGAGGGTGTCGGCCAGCGGCGGGACGAGGTCGCCCCTGGCCATCGATCCGATCTCCAGGGTTGGCATACCGAGTGCCAACAGCTCACGGATGACGTCGACCTTGAGTTCGGTGGGCATTATCTTGGCGGTCAGTTGCAGGCCATCGCGCAAGGTGACGTCGCGCAACTCGGCGTGCGGGGTGTAGGGGCGGGGTTCGGTGGTGGTCATGCGAGTGCTCCGATCTGATCGTCGGTGAGGTGCAGCAGGTCGGAGAGCACCTCATGCGTGTGTTGGCCGAGGTCGGGTCCGACGCTGCGGATCGGCAGCGATGTGCCGCCGATGACCGGAACGATGCCGGTGAATCCGACGGACTTGGGTTCGGTGTCGCCGGTGTCGACGTCGAAGTGCTGAATCATGTTGCGCGCCTCGTACTGTGCGTCGTCACAGATGTCGGCGGCGGTGTAGATGGGCCCGGAGGGAACGCCGGCCTCGTCGAGAATTTTGAGCGCCTCGTCGCGGCCGAGTTGGCTCGACCAATGCCCGATCGCGGCGTCGAGTTCGTCGCGGCGTGCCCAGCGTCCAGCGTTGGTCTGCAGGCCAGGGTCGGTGGCGAGGTCGGGCCGTCCGATGGTGGTCATGTACCGCTGGTAGATGGCGTCGCCATTACCGGCCACGATGATGCTGTTGCCGTCGTTGCAGGGGTAGGCGTTGCTCGGGGCGATGCCTTCCATCCGTCCGCCCACCCGTTCACGTTTGACCCCGTAGGCAAGGTAGTCCGGTACCAGCGATTCCATCACCGCCAGGATCGACTCGTTGAGCGCGACGTCGATGATGCGGTGTTCGAGCGGCACCGTGGTGCGTTCCCGCTGGAACAACGCCATCACCGTGCCGAACGCGGCGTAGATGCCGGCGATCGAGTCGCCGATCGACACCCCGGTGCGCACGGGTGGGCGGTCGGGGTCGCCGACCAGTTCCCGCAACCCGCCGAAAGCCTCAGCGACGGCGGCAAATCCCGGGCGCTGCGACATCGGGCCGGTCTGGCCGAACGCCGAGATGCGGGTGATCACCAGTTCCGGGTTGGCCTCGTCGAGGACCGCCGGACCGAGCCCCCACTTCTCCAGGGTCCCGGGCCGGAAGTTCTCCAGCACCACGTCGCACTGACGCACCAGGTCGAGCACGATGTCGCGGCCCTGCTCGGTCTTCAGATCGAGCACGATGGACTTCTTGTTGCGGTTGATCGTGCGGTAGAGCATCGAGGTGTCACCGGAGTACAGCCGCCAGTTGCGCAGTTCGTCGCCGGTGACGGGTCGCTCCACCTTGATGACTTCGGCGCCGAAGTCGGCGAGCATGCGGCCTGCGGTCGGAGCGGCGATGTAGTTGCCGAGTTCGAGGACGCGGACGCCGTCGAGGGGGCGAATATCGGTGTTAGTCATGGTGATTTCCCTTGGTTGGTGTTGCGCGTCAGAACAACAGGCTGGCGGGCAGCAGGAGCAGGATCGCGACTACGGAGGCGACCGACACTCCGACCGTGACGGTCTTCAACGCGCCGCGGGTGGACTGGCCGAGCAGTGACTGCAGCAGCCAGAAGGTGTTGCTGGTGACGTGGACGGCGAACAGTGAGCCTGCGCCGGCGGCGAGCGCGACGAGTACGGGGTCGAGGCCGATCAGGGGGACGACGGGTGCCAGGATGCCGGCTGAGGTGATGGCGGAGATGGTGACCGAGCCGACGGCGATGTGCAGGGCGGCGGCGATGACCCAGACCACCAGCAGGGGAGCGGCAGTGTTGGCGGTGAAGTACTCGCCCAGGATGTCACCCAGGCCTGCGGCCTTGATCGTCGCGGCCAGGGAGCCACCCACACCGGTGAGGATGAGGATCTGTCCGCTCTCTTTGAATCCGGTGGCGAAGGCTTTGTGGATCGGGTCTGCGCCTAGGGCGTAACGGCCGACGAGGCTGGTGCCGACAAGGCCGATCAACAGGGCGATCACCGGCGAGGACAGGAACGAGACGATCGGGTTGTGAATGTCGACGGCATCGAGGATCGCCCCGGTGGCGATGAGCAACAGGGCTGCCAGCATCGGAGCGAACAGCACCAAAAGTGAGGTCTGTGCGCGGGTTTCTGCTGGTGCTTTCACGGCGACGCTGCCGCCGCCGGCCGCTGAGGCGGTGGTGCCCGTGGTATCGACGATGGGGTCGATCGAGGGTGCATTGAAGGACTCTTCTTCACCGAGGAACGGTGATTCGTCGCGGTCGGCGTCCCACCAGCCGTGGTTGAACAGGAACGACATGATGAACACCGCGATCACCACGGTGGGGATGATCAAGCAGAAGCCGAACAGCAGCATCTTGCCCAACGGCACTTCGAGCAGACCGGCCAGTGCCAGGGAGGCCACGCCGGGCACCATCATGACGATGCCGCATTCCAGGGAGATGGCCATCGCCGTCGCGATCCGCGGGAGGCCGTTCTTGCCGATCCGCTTGGCCAGATTGCGGGCCAGCGGAGCGCTCATGACGAGCAGCACGTCGAGAAAGATCGACTGCAGGGCAGTGGCGATGGTCAGCGACAACGCATACGGCATGCGTTTCGGGCCGAAGAGCCGCAGTAGCAGTTCGACGAGGCGTTGGAATGCCCCGGTCTGCTGCAGGATGGCCCCCATCAGCACGCCGAAGGCGATGAGCAGGCCGACGTCGGCCATGATCTCGCCGAAGCCTCCGGTGATGGCCTTGACGGTCTCCTCGACGCCCAGGCCGACGGCCAGGCCGAGGTAGGCCGATCCGATCACCAGTGACACGACTGGGTTGAGTTTGAACCTGACGATCATCACCACCACGGCGAGGATCGCGACCGCGGTATTGACGACGATTGCGGTATCGGACATGGGTGCACTCCCTTCAAAATGGCTGGTTTCCCGTGGGTCACATCACAGGGTCCATGGGAGTGTGATCTACGGCTCACTCATATTATGGGCATACACTCACGATATAAGCAAAGGGATCAGAGAGGTGCCGCTCAACCTGCAGGATGAGGCGGTTCGGCAGCGAAACGTCCAGGTGTCTCCTTGGCGACATTTGGTAGCCGGGCCGTAGATCACTTCGGCGACGTCGCGATGGATGTACGTGCGCGGGCCCGGTGCTCGGCATCGGACCGCGGTGAGCTGATCCGCAGCACTCGATGTGCTTCTCTCATGAGGTCCAATCACCCGAAGTCCGGCGAGTGGTTTCTTGAGTCGATCCGATGCTGGTCGAGATATCACGTCACGTGACGTAAGAGCGGCCTATCCATCCGACGATCGATCGTGTTTCGGACGAGCATGATTCGTGCCATGTAGCGGGTGGACACTGAACCATCCCGAGTTTCATGCACCCTCGAGGTTCTGTGACTCCGCCGGTTGGCTGGTGTCCAACTGATCGTAGTATTCGGCTTCTGCTTCGGTGGGCGGGATGCGTCCGAGGCGGTGCATGAGGCGCTGCTGGTTGTACCAGGCGACGTAGTCTGCGGTGATGAGCTCGACGTCAGCGAGGTTGCGCAGCGGGCCGCGCCGAAACGGCGAATCGGCGCGAATACACTCGGTCTTGTAGAGCCCGATGGTCGTCTCGGCCAGCGCGTTGTCGTAGGCATCGCCGACGCTCCCGATCGACGGCCGCAGCCCGGACAGAGTCAATGTCTCACCGAAATGTATTGCGGTGTATTGACTTCCGGCATCCGAGTGGTGGATGGCGCCGTCGATCCGGTGGCCTTGCCGGGCCCGCAGTGCAGCGGCCTGGCGAATCGCGGACTCCACGAACCGGGTCTGCTTCACGTTGGCGGCTTCCCAGCCGATGATCGCACCGGCGTAAGCGTCGATGACGAACGCGACGTAGACGAACACCCCGGTGACGAGTTTGACGTAGGTGAAGTCGGCCACGACCAACGCATTGGGTGTGGGCACCCGGAACTGGCGGTCCACCAGGTCCGGTGCCCGCTCGACAGTCGGGTCGGCGATCGTGGTGCGCACCGACCTCTGGCGACGCACTCCCTGCCAGCCGTGGCGGCGCATGAGGCGCTCCACGGTGCACTTGGCCACCGGGAAACCCTGACGCTGGAGATGAGCCCACATCTTCACCGACCCGTACAACGACTCCGGCTGGCGGCAGCCGTCCTTGTCCGGCTCGTAGAAGCCGGCCAAGACCTCGGTGATGGCGGCGTCCCACAAGGACCGCTTGGAGGGCGCCCGCACCGCCCAGGCGTAGAAGGTGCGCGGGGCGATCTGGACGCCGTGCTCGGTGAGCACGCGGCAGATCGGAGCAACCCCGAAGCGGTCCCTGTTCTCGGCGATGAACGCGCAGACCGAACTGGTCAGCGGCGGCTGTGCGGGTCGCTCTCCCGCACGAAGAAAGACGTTGCCGCCTTGAGGATTTCGATGGTCTGTTCCAGCTCGGTATTGCGCCGTTTCAACGCCCGGATCTGCTCGGCGGCCTCGGTGGTGACCCCGTCACGCTGCCCGTCGTCGACCTGCTGTTTGCGGATCCAGTTCCGCAGCGTCTCGGCGTTCATCCCCAGCCGCTTGGACACCGCCGTGATCGCAGCCCACTCGCTCGGATAGTCGTCGCGGTGCTCCAGGACCAGACGCACGGCCTTGGCCCGCGTCTCCGGGTCGTACTTGCTCGGCATGAAATGCACCTTCCCAAGAAAGGAGGTGTGACTCCTCCCGGCGTTTCCGGAGACTTCCGATCTTGGGAGGATCTGGGTTATGGGACGTGTCAGCAAGTATCCCGACGAGCTTCGTGAGCGTGCGGTACGCATGGTCGCTGAGGTGCGTCCGCAGTACCCGTCGCAGTGGGCGGCGATCACCGCGGTGGCGGGCATGTTGGGCATCGGTACACCGGAGACGTTGCGGACGTGGATCCGCCGCTCGGAGGTCGATACCGGACAGCGTCCGGGTGTGACCTCGAAGATGGCCGATGAGAACAAGGCGCTGCGCAAGGAGATCGCTGAGCTGCGTCGGGCCAATGAGATCTTGAAAGCAGCGGCGATTTTCTTCGGGGCCGAGCTCGACCGGCCCGGGAGACGGTGATCCGGTTCATCGCCGAACACAAGGACCACCAGGTGGCCGGCCCCGACGGCGGGGCAGGGTTGCGCTGGGGTGTCGAGCCCATGTGCGCCGTGCTCTCGAGCACGGCGTGCCGATCAGCCCGTCGACTTACTACGAGTGGATCGCCAAGGTCCCGACGCGTCGCCAGATCCGCGATACCGATTTGGTCGAGGTCATCACTGCGGCAAGGGAAGACAAGAAGAAAGGTAGGTTCGTGCAGACGCTGGGGTCGCGCAAGTTGTGGATCTGGCTACGCGGGCACGGCCACGACGTCGCGCGCTGCACGGTGGAGCGGATCATGGGCGAACACGGTTGGGAAGGCGCGCGGTACGGGTCCAAGCACAGGACCACCGTCGCCGATGCCAGCCACGTGCGTTATCCCGATCTGGTCGACCGACGCTTCTATGCCGCCACGCCAAATCGGTTGTGGGTGGCGGACTTTACCTATGTTTCGACCTGGATGGGGTTCGTCTACGTCGCGTTCGTGATCGACGCCTACAGCCGCCGGATCGTCGGCTGGCGGGCCGCCAGATCAATGACCACCGACCTCGTCCTCGACGCCGTCGAGCATGCCTTCTTCACCCGTGCTCAGGAAGGCAACACCAGCCTGCATGGACTGATTGCCCACAGCGACGCGGGCGCCCAATACACCTCGGTGGCCTTTACCCAGCGGCTCATCGACGAGGGCGTGGATCCGTCCGTCGGGTCGATCGGCGACGCGCTGGACAACGCACTGGCCGAAACCACCGTCGGGTCGTTCAAGAACGAACTCATCCGCCGGCAAGGCCCGTGGCGTGACGTCAACCAGGTCGAGCTGGCGACCGCCGAATGGGTGGTCTGGTTCAACACCGAACGCCCGCACGAGTACCTCGACGACTTCACTCCCGAAGCCGTTGAGAAGCTCCACTACGATCACAGACGCACCCCACCAAAGGCAGGGTGATTCAACGAAAGCAGTCTCCGGAAACGCCGGGACGGGTCAGTGATCGGTCCGTCGGGTCGTTTCTTCTGTGATCACCCAGTCGCTGGTGGTGACGACGTGCAGGTCACCCTCGCGCCGTTCACCGACGGTGACCCGACTGTCGCGGCACGGCCATCCACAGGGCTGCCGACAACTTTCGAAATGCCCGCAGAGCAACGACACAGTCGTGGGTTACGAAGGCCTTCAAGGCTTTTTAGTGGCAGTCGCTCGATTGTCGCTGTTGGGCGGCGCGGCGGCAATCTGAGCTTGGATCGTTCCTTGCCGTTCTACCCAGGCGAGGAAGAGACTCATCAGGTACCCGAATGTGCCGACCATCAACAACAGTCCCCACGCCGCCGACGCGTCGAAGCGCTGCTGGCTCTCGACCAGCAGCCGTCCGATTCCCGCTCCGGCGCCGAAGATGTCGACCAGCAGCGTGATGATCAGCGCCAGCGACGACGCGACCCGTACACCGAGCATGATTCCCGGCACCAGTGACGGCAGAATGACCTTGCCCCAACGCTGTAGGAGTGAAAGGCCAATGGTGCGCGACATTTCCAGCCGGACCGCCGGTATGGAGCGCATCGCCGTCGCTGTGTTGAGCAGGATCGGCCAGGACACGATCAGGGCGACGACCGCCACGCCGCTGAGCCGATTCGGGCCGAGCAGCAGGACGGCGACCGGGACCAGCGCCGCGCCGGGGACGGCGGCGACGAAATCGATGGAGGGAGTCAGCGCGCGATCGATCCGGCGCGACGCGCCGATCGCGGCACCCACCGCCGCGCCGACGACGACGGCGAATCCAGCCCGAGCGCATATGTTCCGAGCGTCTGCGCGATCGCCGGCGACAACAGACCTTCAGCGTGCAGGCGCGCGATGGCTTTCAGCCATTCGTCGGGTGGCGGAAATGACAGCGAGTCATCGGTCGCGGCGAGTTGCCACATGATCAGCAGCGCGGCGACGGGCAGCAGCCCGTGCAGCGCCGTGGCGGGCTGGGTGTCGGCGTCGGGTGACGCCGGTGCCGGGACTGCGACCGCCGGGAAGGGCGAGGCGAACCGCGTGCCGCAGCCCCGCATTGAGCAGCGAAGCCGACGACTCCGCAGACGAGTGCATATGCCCACATGCGTGCCGGTGCAAGCGCATTCAACGATTCGATCAGACCACCGCCGAGTCCTCGCGGGTACATGATCATTTCGGCGACGATGGCCACCAGCAGGCCGATGACGGCGGCCAAACGTGCACCGACGAGCCAGGCCGGCACCACCGCCGGTATGACGATCTTTCGTACGGTCGCTGCGGGCGAGAGGTGCAGCATGCGTGCGACGTCGTACTGGCGCGGGTGTATCGCAGCGACGCCGGCGGCGGTGTTGCAGCACGATCGGCCACAACGCGGCGTATACCGCGAGGATCAGCTCGGTCGGCACGATCGGCCCGAAGGTCAGGAGGGCGACCGGCACCAGCGCCACGGCCGGGATCGTGCGCAGGAAGTCGATCGAGGCCATCGCGTAGCGCCGCAGCGTCGGTACGAGCCCGATCGCGAGGCCCAGTGCTCCACCGAGTGTCAGCGTGATGCCCGCCGCCAGCAGCGTCACGCCCAGCGTGTGCGCGATAGTCGTCAACGAGTTCTCCGCTCTGTACCAAAACCACTAGGGCAGCGACCACTTCGCCCGGGCTGGGCAGGTACTCGTAGTCGAGCACGTGGCTGGATTTCAGCAGCTGCCACACGGTGATCGCGGCGACCGGAACGAGCAGCCCGCTGAGGTTCAACGTCGGCCGGTCAGCCATCATCGGCCCGCAGGGCTTGCCCCAGCAGATGACGCACCTGGAGGTATTGCGGCTGTTCCCGCGTCGTGAGTTGATCGCGCGGACGGGGGAGTTCGGTGTCGACGGCGAGCGTGATGGCACCCGGCGTGCCGCTGATCACCAGCACGCGGTCACTGAGGTAGATAGCTTCGTCGAGATCGTGCGTGATGAACACGACCGTCGCGTCGATGTCTCGTTGCACGTCCAGAAGAACGTCTTGCAAGCGAGGCCTTGGTGATGGCGTCGAGGGCCCCGAACGGTTCGTCCATCAGCAGCACCTTCGGTTCGAGCGCCAGCGCGCGGGCGATCTGCACCCGTTGCGCCATGCCACCCGACAGGCGCCACGGGTAGTCCGAGCCGCGGTCGGCGAGGCCGACCATCTGCAGAGCGTCGCGCCACCCGCCGTCGCCGCTCGTCGCGGCAAAGACGGCCTTCCAGTCCCAGCGCGGTGTTGCGGGCAACCGTCCGCCAGGGCAGTAGCGCATTCTCGTAGTCCTGAAAGACCATGACTACGCCGGTCGGCGGACCGAAGTACCGCGTTGCCGTCGAAAATGCTACTGTGCCGCAGTGAGATTCGAGAAGTCCGCCCAGAACCCGCAGCAGAGTCGTCTTGCCGGCCCCGGAGCGGCCCACGATGCCAATGATCTCTCCGGTAACGACTTCGAACGAAATGTCCTGCAGGACCTGTCGCTGGCCGTCTGCGGAAGGCAGCAGAACGCCAACCCCGTCGACCTTGTACTGCGACCTGTCTCACGGGCCTTGCCAGACCAGCGAGTTCACGTCCGGGTCGGTCCTGATCGAGCCGACGGCTTTCGAGATAGTGATGTACGGTGCCAGCTCTTGCGGGCGTTATCTCGACGGCCCAGTCGGGAAGTGCAGCGCGCTCAACGACCGGCGCCGGGATCTTGAGCCATTCCTGCATCATGGCACGCGCTTCGGACGTGTTGCCGTTCAGGAACGCGATTGCTCTCGGTAAGCGATTTACGCCATGCGACAACCGTTTCCGGGTTGTCCCGCGCGAATGTATCGCTGCGCCACCCACACCGACGTGATGGCGTTCTCGATCGTTCCGCCGCTCGCATCCCGCACCGCTTCGACAACGACGTCGTCGTGGATCCGAAAACCGCGCGCGGCGATGGCGGCACTGAAAGGGATGTTTGCGACGACGGCGTCGAGGCGGCCGGCAGCCAGCTGATCGCCCATGGTGGGGAACGGTGTTTGAACGAGCTTGACCTCGCCGCGTTCCACTCCGCTGCGCTGCAGGAGATACACGATCGCATCGCTGATGATCCCGGTGAGCGAGGGCACGCCGACCGTCTTGTCCTGGAGCTGCGCGACGGATTCGATCGACTGATCCTTCGTGATCCACACGGCATTCGGCCGTTCTCGCGAGGACCGCTGCAGACTCGAAACGATCTGAAGGTCAAGGCCCTTCTCCGCCGCCGATCAACACCAGCGTCGGCACACTCATCACGACGTCGTACTGGCCCTTGGCCAGCGCCGCCATGAACACCGGCAGATCCTGACCCTCGGTGATTTCGACGCGCAGACCGTTGCGCTCGAATATCCCATTCGTGAAGGCCGCGTGCACCGGCAGGGTGTTCCCCGCGGGAAACATCGCCACCCGGACTGGGGTCAGACTCGGTCCGGCCGGTGTCGATGCGTTCTCGCCACAGCCGGCGACCACAACCAACATGCAGGCAAGCACACTCACCAAGCGGTTAACCCAATTCCCGTGTCGCATCGGCGCTGGCGCCCTCCCGTGGCCCGTGCGCTCGAACGTTATGACAGTCATCGCCGTCCCCACGCGGAAATCAGTGCCATCGATGCGGGAAATAGACAATCGGGGCGCTCGAGGATAGTGCGAGAAACGGCCGAGTTCCGCGGCGTCCATCAAACCTGCCTCCACAATGGCCGCACCGAGTTGGTCGATATTCGCTTTGGCAAGCCCGGCAATCGCATCGGTACGAAACGGGACAAAGTAGCCCTCCGCGGCGAACTGGGTCAGACCGGCCTTGGCGATGAGGTCCGGAACTTGCCACGCGAAGACGGGATCGCCGCCTCGGCGGCGAATCATCTCGACAATTGCCCGGCGAGCCTTGTGCACAACCTCGATGTCGGGGTCGGCTGACTGATCCAATGGGTCGGTGATCGGGGGCACGAGCTCCTCGACCAGCAGCCAGCCACCCGGCTTCAGCGCCGCGGCCAACCGGTCGATGGTGGATCGTCGTTCCGGAACGAACGTCAGGACCGCCCTCGCATGGACAAGGTCAAAGGCGCGACTCGGGCAACTGGATCGACACCAATGTCGTGACGACGCACCTCGATATTGTCGGGCAGCGAGCCAGACATCCAGTCGGTGTTGATGTCCGTCGCGACGACGCGGCCCGTCGGGCCCACCCGCTCGCTCATGAAGAGTGCGACAGACCCGCCGCCGGCGCCGACCTCGAGGCAGCGCCCGACCGGCGCCGATCCCGCACCGGTCGAGGTGGCGACGGGTTACCTCGTCGTAGAGCGCCGCAAGACTCGCAAACCGGTCTCCGGCCTGCGGAGCGGCGTTGTCGAAGGGATAATGAGACGACGACGCAGCGGAATCCACTACCGGGTCACCACCGAAGTGCTCTCATGTGAAGATGATCGTACGAAGGGCGGATCGCGACAGAGGTGATACCCGAAGTGTCGGCCGAAGTCTTTTCCGCCGGCGAGCACCCCCGTACCTGCTCTTCGATCGTGAGGACGATCTCGCCGCGATCGACGCCGCGCTGGCCGAGGCGGTCGGCGGAGCGGGCCGGGTGTTTGTTGATCGAGGGCCCGGCGGGGATCGGCAAGACCGTGCTGCTCGATCAGCTTCGCAGGTGCGCCTGCGGGTTGGCGATGACCGTGCCAGACCGCCCGCGGCGGGGAGCTCGAGCGGGGCTTCGGGTTCGGAATCGTGCGCCAGTTGCTCGAAGCCGCACTCGTCGGGGCAGACGCAGCGGAGCGTGATCGGTTACTGGCCGGTGCCGCGCGGCTGGCCGAGCCGGTGTTCACCGACGTCTCCGCGGCCGAGGAGACCGGTGACATCGCATTCGCCACCCTGCACGGCCTGTACTGGCTCGTCGTGAACCTGACCGAGCGCGGCCCGCTGGTCCTTGCGGTCGACGACGCCCACTGGGCCGACGAGCCGTCGCTGCGGTTCCTGCTTCACCTCGCGCACCGCCTGGCGGGGATGCCGGTCGTCGTGGCGCTGGCCGTGCGAACAGACGCCGATCGCCATCGTCGGGACCTGGGTTCGCTGATGCTCGAGGCCCGCTCGCCCGTTCTTCGCCCCCGGCCGCTCGGCGAGTCCGCGGTTGCGAGCCTGGTCCGGGAGAGTCTGGGCGACGACGCAAGTGCGCAGTTGTGTCGCGCGTGCGCCCGAGGCGACGGGCGGAAACCCGTTCCTGCTCTCCGAACTCCTCGGCGAGTTTCGCCGCGAGGCACGTCCGGCCAACGAGATCGACCCGCAAGGTCGTGGATCGGCTCGCACCGGAACGCATCGCGGCGGCGGTGCTGCTGCGCGTCAGCCGCCTCGATCCCGCGGCACCTGCTCTGGCCCGATCGGTCGCGGTGCTCGGGAGAGCAGGCCCGGCTGACCCTATGCGCGCGAGCTGGCCGGACTGGATCCGCGAACGGCCCGTACGCTGGCTGCCGGCCTGGTCGACCTCGCGGTTCTGGTGTCCGGGGAGCCGCTGCGCTTCGTCCACCCGATCGTGCGGACGGCGATCTATGACGATCTGTCCGCTGCAGAGCGGGTCGACCTGCACGCGCGCGCCGCGCGATCTGCTCGCCGATCATCGCGCCGATCCCGGTGCGATCGCGGTGCATCTGCTGGCCACGGGCCGAGCGGCGACCGCTGTGGTGGTACCATGTTGCGCGAGGCAGCGCGGTCGGCGCTGGCCGGCGGTGCACCCGACACCGCCGCGGCGCTACTGCGTCGCGCGCTCGATGAGCCACCCGACGGCGCCGATCGACCGTTGGTCGCTTTTCGAGCTGGGGAACGCCGAACACGAAATCGGCGACGCCGCGGCGCCGGGTCACCTGCGGGAAGCTGGCGAGACCGCAACCGACCCGCTGATCCGCGCACGCGCTTTCACCGCGCTGGCATGGACAACCCACCCCGATGCCCGCCGCCAGCGCGAGCAGCTGCCCTTCTACGAGCGTGCGGCCGCGGAAGTCGGCGCGCACGACCGTGAGCTCGCGCTGCAGCTCGAGGCGGCGAGACTGGGTGCCCTGCTGCTCAATCCGGACCTTCCCGCCAAGATTCGAAGACGAAGCCGAACGCTTCTCGGACTTACCCGCGCTGACCGCCGCGGAGTGCCTGCTGCGTTCGTTTGTCGCCCGCAGAGCGCTCGAGGGAGGCCCGATTGCCGTTGCGGGCGATCTGGCCGAACAGGCCGCGGCGCACCCCGCGTTGGTCAGCCAGGGTGGACACCCGTTGTGGCGCACGAATGTCACAATCTGCTTGGTCGAAGCCGAGCGCTACGAGGTCGCCGAGCACATCCTGTCTCGCGCCATTCGCCATGCCGAGCGCAACGGCTCGCCGCAGTGGTTGGCACGGGCATTGTGGCTGCGCGGTCTGGCCCGGCACCGGCGCGGCGACCTTCGCGCCGCGGAGGCGGACGCGCGAGCCGCGGTCGATCTCCAGGGGCCGGCCTCCGACTACACCAAGATACCCGGGCTCGTCGTGGTGATCGACTCGTTGGCCGACCAAGGGCGCGCCGATGAGGGTGAAGCGTTGCTCGCCGAGAGGGGGCATGGACGGTGAACTGGCGCCCACGCTGTTCTCGTGCTGCCGTTGTTGGCGCGGGGACGGTTGCGTGCCGCCGCCGGTGACCACGTGCGGGCACGCGCCGATCTCGAGGATGCGTTGCGCGGATCAAGATGAGTCGCGGGCTTTTCCCGTGGGCAATCGACGCCTGGGTGGCTCTGGTTCCGGTACTGCGGGCCCTCGGCGACGACGATGCGGCGCGGGCCGTCGCCGAAAAGGCTCTGGCCGCCGCCACAAGAGTCGCAGAGTCGCGGCGCAGGATCGGCGGTGCGCTGCGGGTCGGCGGGTCTGGTCGAGGGTGGTAAGCAGGGCCTGGAGCTGCTTCGCCGGCAGCGGACACCCTTGCCGACCTCGCCCGCTCTGCTCTGGCGTGCGCAAGCAGACGTCGACCTCGGTGCCGCCCTGCGGCGCGACGGGCAAGACGATCACTGCGCGGCCGATCCTGCGGGACGGAATGGAACTGGCCCACCGGTGTGGCGCCACACCGCTAGCCGATCGGGCGGTCGAGGAGCTGCGTGCCGCCGGCGGCCGACCCCGACGGCGGGCAGGCACCGGCGCCGACGCGCTGACCGCCAGCGAGCGCCGGGTCGCCGAGCTGGCCGCCGCCGGTGTCAGCAACAAGGAGATCGCGCAGTCACTGTTCGTGACTCTGCGGACGGTAGAGACTGCACCTGTCCAATGCCTACAGCAAGCTGTGAGATTCGCTCGCGCCACGAACTTGCCACGGCGCTTGAACGCTGAGGTCCCCGTCGGAGAAAAGACTTCGGTTGATGCTTCGGTTGCGGGCTCTGTGGCTGGACCGATGGGCGGATCACACTTAGGTAGTGCCTTAATCGGACGCATCGCCGCTGATTAGCGGTGGTGTTAGGGACGGCGGGAGGTGCCGTGATGGGTTACGCAGCATACATCGGTCGTGTCGGCGGGTTAGCGGTCGCGTTGGGGGTGGGTATCGCTGTTGCCACCGCACCGGGAGTGGCGTGGGCCGACGATACCGGGTCGGCGGGTTCCGGGGGGACCGCCGAAACGGCGGGCACTACCGGCACCAGCGAAACGACCGAATCCGAAGGCAGCTCGACCACTGGAACCACCGTCGCAACCGCGGGCACCTCGAATGCTGCGGTCTCCCACACCGACGGCGACTCCACGCCGGGGTCCGGTGTGGTGGACGCCCCGACGTCAGGCACCTCGGCGTCGACAAGGGCGTCGGTGCGGCAGGTGCCGCCCGGGATGGTGTTGACCACTGGCGGCAAGGACGCGCCGATGAAGTCAAGCAGCGACACCTCGACACAGGGTGATGTGGTCGTGGAGATGTCCACCGTTGACCCGACCGCCCCCAAACCCGTCGCGGACTCACCGGTGACGCCCCCCGAGGCGTCGGCCGCGCAGAAGGCATCGGTGAGCGGCCCTAGGGGCTCGGATAAAAAGCACCGGTCCTTAGATGAGCCGACCGGTGCGCCAGGCGTGGATGCCTACGCGGCGACGGCGACGGGGACCGCGGTACGGTCGCGGCCCGAAATCTCACAGCCGCCCCGCGGGGTCGTTGATGTCGCGGTGTCTCAGCCCGCGGGGCCGCAGGCCGTCACGGCCGTCACGGCCAGGACGTACGTGCCGCCACAGGCTAATGTCGTTGCAAAAGCGATATCGGCTGCTCCCGAGGAACCGACGCCCCCTCGGTCCGTGAGCGCGACTGTGTTGGGTGTGCTGGCCTCGGCGGGATGGGGTCCGCTGGCCACCGACAGCCCAATTACACCGATCCACTCACCGCTGGAGTTGGCGTTGGCAGCCGTGGCCACTCGCCCCCGCCGGTCCGGGCAGGCGGTGGCCGCTAGCTCGACGCTGACCAGCCAACCCATCGCTGGTCCGGCGACCGTTGGTGTCCAAGAGGACCCTCAGGCCCTTACCAAGACATCGACCACGCAATTGTCAGCGCCGCTGACCATCGACGCGGCCAATGTGACTACCGCTTCGCAGACTCGTGTCCAAGGGAAGGCGGCGGACACCACCGCACCCGCGGTGAGCCTCACCGGACCCGCCCCAGGCGCGACCGTGTCGGGCAAGGTGAACCTCACCGCCACCGCCACCGACAATGCCGGGGGCTCCGGGATGGCCGGGGTGCAGTTCAAGCTGGACGGCACCCAGCTCCTGGCCGAGGACCCCCTCGCGCCCTACAGCACCTCGTGGGACACCACCGCCGCCGCCAACGGCACCCACACATTGACCGCACGAGCCTTCGACGCCGCCGGCAACCAAACCACCTCGACGGCGGTGAGCGTCACCGTCAACAACCCGTTGCCGACACCACCGCACCCACGGTGAGCCTGACCGGACCCGCCCCGGGCGCGACCGTGTCGGGCACGGTGAACCTCACCGCCACCGCCTCCGACAATGTCGGGGTGACCAAGGTGCAGTTCTTCTGGCAGAAGCCTTCGGGCGCAGGCGTGCAAAACATTCTGCTGGCCGAAGACACCACCGTGCCCTACGGCCCCGTGTCGTGGAACACCACTGGGGCCCTCAACGGCCCGAACACGCTAATCGCGCGAGCATTCGACGCCGCTGGCAACACGACCTCGACGCCGGTGACCGTCAACGTCTACAACCCGGCGAACAACCTTGCGCCGGTCGTGCCCGGCAAAACGATACCGAGAACCTTCGATCCAATCACCGGAGCCGTCACGGGTGTAATGAACGTCCGAGATCCCGAGCAGGCCCAACTGTCCTACACGCTCGCTTATCCTCCGAGCCGGGGCGGTACAGTGAGCTTCGATCAGCCGACCGGTGTCTTCACCTACACACCGAGTCAGGCGGCACGGGACCAGGCCGCTGGGACGTCTGGGCTGGATTACGACACCTTCGGCGTTTCGATCAGCGACGGCATCGCAACTGTGCAAACGTCCGTGACGGTTCAGGTGGCGCAGACGCTGCCCCCGACGACGTCGATCACCAACACGCCGGTCACCGCGGGAAGCGGGCCAAGTGGGGCAGCGGTCGCCGGCGGCTTCGCCTACGTCATCAACTACGACAGCAACAACGTCACCGTAATCACCACCGCGACAAACCAATTCGTGAAAACCCTCAAGGTAGGGAGCGGGTCCGCTGAGCGTGACCGCGAATCCGCAAGGTAACCGGGTCTATGTGAGCAACTCGATGTCCAACACCGTGTCGGTGATCGATGCCACCACCAACACCGTCATCGGCGCTCCCATCTCGATCAACGTGCTGCCCGGCAGCTACTACAACCCGGAGGTGACTTACGATCCAATCGAATATCCGAACCGGGTGACCGAGGTGGCGGCGAGCGGCGACCGCCTTTACGTGAACGCAACCGACGGCCGGATCACGGTGATCGATACCACCAATGACACCAATACCACCATCCGTGCAGACGGGCTGGGCACCTTCCAAGATTTGAAGGTCAGCCCGGACGGCACCCGGCTCTACGGCACAAGTGGTGGCGGGCTCACAGTGATCAACACGTCTACCATGACGGCTACCGCCATCCCTGTCGGCCCTACCTGGAATTCTCAACTACTCCGCAACGAGTACGTCAATAGCGTGGGCAACGTGGCGGTGAGCCCGAACGGAAAGCGGGCCTACGTCACCTTCGGTGCCACGATCGCCGAACGTGGTGTTGGCGGTCAAAGCAACGGAAGCTTCTTCACCGATGCGCAAGGCGTCAGCTGGATGGTGACCGGCGGCTACAGCGGAGTGTCGGTCATCGACACGGACCCGACGAGTAGCAATTTCAATAAGGAGATCGCGAGAATAATTGTCCCCCTGGGCGTTCACGATGTGGCCGCCAGCGGAAACAGCCTTTATGTCACGAGTGGCGATGGCAAGACTGTCAGCGTCCTCAACACAGTGACCAATACGCTCGCCGGGATGTTCACCACCGACCAAACAGCGTCCGGTGGCCGAGCCATCGACATCATGGTTTACCCGTACGGCGACGAGTACCCGGAATATGGGATACCAGTCGTCGGCATTACCGCCTTCACCCGCTACATCACGGTCGGTCCGAACGGCATTGTCTATGTCACGGACTACACCGACGGTAAGGCCTACACCGTCACGGTCGGTACAACCGCCGTGTAAGCCGCTATCGTACGGACGACCCGCGAAGCCGGGCAGCCCAATGGCGTCGGCGGTCATGAACCACTGCTGCTCGGCCAAGGAACGAAATGAGCAGCTTGCTTTCAAGAAGAGGCCGCGGCACGTGTACCGCAACCGGAAGGATCATTTCGGCGAGCACCGCAACGTTTCGTCGATGCACGTCTCGATCGGCGTGGACCCGGCAGCACCAGATCGCTCAGCCGGCGCCCGGTCAGAATCGTGACACGGGTGGTCGACGGCCTGCCGGGCGTGACGCCCGACGTGCTGGGTGCGGCGGCCGTGGTGGTCAACGACGTTCAAGCCTGTCGAAGTCGTCGGACAGAGCGGCCCCCAATTCGAGGATCCGCCGGCGGAACGACTTGTTCAGCAGGTCGAGCTGGATCTCGGTGCCCGCCGCGATGTGCTTGTCCCACGGAAGCACGATCACACGTCCCGGCGCCACGTGGCGCTCGAACTGCTGAACCAGATCATCGACGTCGATGTTCGGCTTGCCCGGGACGACGTGGTTGATCACCACGCACGACCGGCCGAGCAGATCCTGATACCCGTTCTGCCGCAACCAGTCCATCGTCACCGCGGCCTGCCTGGCGCCGTCGATCGACGCACTCGCGACGATCACT
>CAWEII010000019.1:0-209854 GCA_963809085.1 uncultured Actinomycetota bacterium
GCCGCCGGTCGGCGCGAGTCTCGATGGCGGTAATGGCGACCGCCATCCTGATCTCACCAGCGACGGCGACGGCTGACCCATCGCCGTGACCGCGACCGTCTTAAAAGTTGTCGACGGCGACACCATCGACATCCGCGACGATGTACGTGGACGCCTCCGCATACGGATACGGGGGATCGACACCACGGAGACGAAAAAGCCCGGTTTTACCGTGGGCTGCTGGGGACCCGAGGCGACGGAGTTCGCGCAGTCAACCATGGTCGGGCAACGGGTTGTGCTTGTGCCCGACCCCACGCAGGACAGGACCGACCGCCATGGCCGCACTCTGGCGTACCTCGTCCGCGCCGATGGCTGGGACTACTCGGTTGAGGCTGCTCGCGCGGGCGCGGCGAAGTCGTATGTGTACGGCGGTCGCCCGGTCAGCCGTTACGACGCTATCGAAGCGGCGCAGAGAGAAGCGAGCGACGCCGGTCGCGGGCTGTGGGGTCCCCCGTGCTTTGGAAATACGGCATCGGTTCGGCTCTGAGATCCGATGGCGCAGCTTAGGCCAGTAGCGAGAGGAGAACGAATCGTGGAACTACTGCTGACCCTCGTCGGTGTGATCCTGTACTGCGCCTACGCCTTCGGGCGACACCGCTACCCGCGAACAGCCGTGGCAGTCATCACCCACGACGAACACCAGCCCCAGGTCTTCACCCGCCGTGGCGTGATCGCGCCCCGCTACGGGCCGCGAATCCGGAGAGTCGCCACCGGATGCTCGTGCACGTGAGTGTCGAGAAGAACTGGGAAGGGATGTGCCCGTTGGACGCCTCCTGGCAGTCGATCATCAAAGCGACGGCGGCGATCTTGGCGATTCGGTCATGTTCGTCTACGACGGAGGGGTGCTTGCCCCGGAGGCGGCCATCGCATCGAGATCGGCACCCACTGGGACGAGGCTCTGCCACACGGATTGCGCGACACCGCAAGTGTTTGCCGCGGCGATGTGTTCGACGTCGCCGCCAGCGGAGACTGGCCGACAATGTTTGCCGCCAGCTTTATCTGGGGCACCGGCCGCATCGGCTACGGGCCACACCGCTACCGACAGATCGTTCAAGGAGCCGTCGACCGGCTCAATGAAATGCTCACTGCCGCAGTACAAGCCGCGCACCGCGACGTGATCACTGGATACGCACAGTTCTACGGAGGACATGACCCCAAGCAGCGCGCTGCGGCCAACACCGAGGGCTGGTCGCGAATCGACGGGTTCGGCCCGGCGTTCTTCACCAAGTTCCTCTACTTCACCACTCCCGGTGCCCTGATCCTGGACAACGTGCTGGCCCGCCGGGTCCACGATCTCGCAGGTGTTCCACACCTCGTCGCTGACCGCGGTCGATCGGTGGCCTGGAGCCCCTACCGGTACGCGGTGTACCTGAAGTGGATGCACCGGACCGCGCGGGCACTCGAGGCCAAACCCGACGAGCTTGAGCTGACGCTGTTCACGCTCACGCGCTGAGCAGCGGTGCACTCTGGCCTGGCCCTCAGCGGCCGCCCGAAGGTGGTGAGTGGTTCGCGCCAGGAAACTATCGAGAACCCATGGCCCGCGACTAAAGATGTTGTAGCTTGCTGTGCTTACCGATATTCAAGGTGTCGTACATGCGGTCGAGGCGGGCCACCGTGGCGGCGCGGAGAGTTCGGGACAGTACCGGAGAGTAGGAGGTGGCGTGGCGGCGCTGACGCGGTACGGAGTCGAGGTGGGCTCGGCCTTTAGCCTGCTCGGCCAGCACGAGAACGATCTGACCGCAGCACTTGGTTTCACCATGGCGCGCTGCAAAGCACTCAGCGACGCCGTACTTAGCCGGGTCTGGCCGGCCCTCGGTGACGACGAAGACATCAGCTTCGCTCTGGAAGTCCGCGCCACCGTCGGTCGCACCGATCTCGAGGTGCTTTTGCCAGCCAGCTCCGCCCTGGTGATCTTCGAAGCCAAGCGGGACTGGCTACTCCCCACCACAACCCAACTAGCGCAGTACGTCTCACGCATCCGCAGATACGGGTCGGGCGTCCTCGTGTCCCTGTCCCAGGCTTCAGCCGCGCTCGCGGAAACGCAACTGCCGGAGAAGATCGAAGGCATCCCGGTGGTGCACCTACCGTGGCGAGACATCCTCGCTGACATCACAGCCGCCCGCGCAATAAGTCGTGGGCGGGAACGGATCTGGCTTGAAGAACTACACACCTACCTGACGGAAGTGATACGCATGCGCACAGTGGCCGACAGCATGGTCTACAGCGTGGTGCTCAACGAAGACCGCCCAGGCGGCGACGGCACGCCGACATTCCGCGAGTTCGTCACCGATCAACTCTGCTATTTCCATCCCTACGGTGTCGGGGGATGGCCCACCGACCCGCCGAACTTCATGGCGTTCCGCTGGGCCGGGGCAGTGCAGCGCATCCACCGAATCATGCAGGCCGATGTCGTCCCGACCATCCGCGACCGGTATCCCTACCTCCCAGAAAGTGAGGCCAGCGACCGACCGCACGCCGTATACGACCTAGGCCCCAGAATTCCGCCGCTGGAGCCCATCCCGAATGGCGGAGGCATCTACCCGTCCTCCCGGCTCTGGGTCCTGCTTGACCAACTACAGACCGTACCCACACTCAAAGACGCCCTCGCCGGCACGCGTGGACGTCAGGACAGCTGGTCGAAGCCCTGATACGCGCAGGAATACTTCCGGGGAGGTGAATCGGGTGCGAAACAAGGCATTCGGACGGAACGGCTCAGTGGAGCCGAAGGAATTTCGTGATGACGACGGCGGCTATCGCGCATGGCTAATTGCCCATCCTGACGGATACGTAATCAACATCGCTCGGAGCCGAAGCGCGCGGGAGGCACGGCTCCATCAAGTTAGTTGCCCAACGCTCCTGCCTGACCGGATCGCAAGTGGTGCAGCACTGACGGGACAATACGTCAAGGTGTGTGCCGATTCGCTCGTGGAGCTGGAACGCTGGGCCAAGGACTATGTCAAGCAGTCAATTCCACGTTGCGGGAGCTGCTGGAGTCGGCGTCCGACATCGACGTCGGCACGGACCAGTCTGAGCCAAACGACAAGCATCAGTGCAGTCCGGGGACATCGCTTCAAGGTTGAGGGACCCGTAGAAGGTAAGGCTGTCGTAGCAGCCTGGGCAGATGCCTACATTCGCTACGATCACCGGCCGGCTTGGCAAGAGCAGCTGCGAAGTGAAATCAAGGCGCGTAGCAAGCTTCTGGATCCATCACCCAATGAGATCCTGCATGCAGTCTTCGTCGGCGACAAGCGGGTGAACGCCGACGTCGAAAACCTAGTGCTGTACAACATCGACTCATTCACTCAAGCTGGCCGTAACGGAATCCGATTCGAACACAGCACCGTCGGACCGCCAGCGTCGGATGACGGTAAGTACCCCTACCACTACAACTACTCACTTGTTCCACGCGAGAACACCTTCACGTGCTGGCAACCGAGCCGAGAAGTAGCGTCGTTCGGCTGGACCAACGTGCCTATTTTCTCCGGCGAGATCAAGCCAGCCCATGTTTGGTTAGCGCTGGCCCGAAGTTCGTCCCTCAATCTCGAAGCCGAGTGGGACGGCGTTACGCCCTTCGGGGTCTTTGTGCAGATCCGTGGGTCCAAGAAACGGCAAGCCCGGGTGAAATCGGAACTGATGAAAGCTGTACTCGATGGCGTGATCTGCGCGCTACAAACACATACCGACACATCGATCCTTCCGGACATCACGGTGCGTCTCGCTGCGAGTCTTCCCGCAGATCCCGGCGAGATCGAAGAGCACCTCCTCAACGGGAGTCGCGCTGCGCTCGGACCCGTGCCACGGCTCGTGAAACCATTCGGCGCCAACGGCGTTCAATGGAACCCCTCCGATCATTTGTGCCTCGCGGGGGAATTGCTCCCTGCCGAACCCGCCGGTGCCCACTGGGCTATCCGCGGTCGGGTCGTGGCACTAGCGAGCAAGGCTCCGTTTCTACTGGTGCCGCCGGACCGCCACTAGCGATGCAGGGTTCACCTTCACCCGACGATCCGGTTGCGTCCGAACGCTGTCCAGTAACTCCAGTGTCGGGCGATCACCCTGAAACAGACTCTCCACGACCGGCTGACCGCGCGCTGAAATTGGCCACGAACGTGAGAATTCTCCGGTGGACACGACGTGAGACAGATCGTAAATGCCCAAGTGAATGGGGCCTCCAACGGCCATACAGGATGAGAACCTAATGGGAATCGATCAGCGTGTTCTTGACAGGGTTTTGGTTTCTTGCGCGGGACGCTGATTACCGAGCCGCCGGCCGGTGAGCACCGTGAGAACCAGGAGCGATGGTCGATTCCTGATTGTAGATCGTGCCCCGGCCGGTTGGTGAGGTCGCCTATAGCGCTTATGGGGTGTCGTGCCGGTTGAGCACTGGTCCATTAGGTTGCCGCCGGGTGGTCTCTGGCTCGTTAAATAGGTTGCACCACAACGGAGTTAAGGAGGCAGGTGATGATCTTCGTCGGGGACGATTGGGCCGAAGACCACCACGACATCCACGTGATGGACGCCGACGGGGCGCGACTGGCGTCACGGCGGCTACCGGAAGGGCTTGCCGGCGTCAGTGGGTTCCACGAGCTGATGGGTACCCACGCCGAGGAGCCCAGCCAGGTGGTGGTCGGCATCGAAACCGATCGAGGCCTGTGGGTGCAGGCCCTGAGTGCGGCCGGGTACCAGGTGTATGCGGTCAACCCGCTGGCCGTGGCCCGCTACCGTGACCGCCATCAAGTCTCCGGCGCGAAGTCCGATGCCGGTGATGCCAAGCTGCTCGCCGATCTGGTCCGCACCGACCGGCACAATCACCGCCCGTTGTCTGGCGACAGTGCACAGGCCGAGGCGATCAAGGTCCTGGCCCGAGGACACCAGAACCTGATCTGGGCCCGAACCCGGCATACCAATGCGCTGCGCTCGGCCCTGCGCGAGTACTACCCAGCAGCGTTGCAGGCGTTCGACAACCTGGCAGACCGTGATGCCTTGGCCGTTCTGGGGCGCGCTCCCAGTCCCGACGAGGCGGCGCATCTGAGCCTGGCCAAGGTCCGCTCGGCACTCAAACATGCGGGGCGACAACGCAACGTCGATACCAGGGCTCAGGAAATTGTCGCAGCGCTGCGCACCGAGCAGCTCACCGCACCGATGGCGATCACCGCCGCATTCGCCGCGACCACCCGCGCCGCGGTCAGCATCATCACCGAATTGAACCGCCAGATCAGCGACCTCGAAGCCGAGCTGGCGACCCATTTTGAGACACACCCGGACGCCGACATCTACCTCTCCCTGCCAGGACTCGGTGTCATCCTCGGCGCCCGGGTGCTCGGTGAGTTCGGGGACGACCCCGACCGCTACACCACCGCCAAGTGTCGCAAAAACTACGCCGGAACATCACCCCTGACAGTGGCCTCGGGCAAGAAACGCGCCGTTCTGGCCCGCCACGTCCGCAACCGCCGTCTCTATGACGCCGTCGACCAATGGGCCCTGTGCGCGCTCACCAACAGCCCAGGAGCACGCGCCTTCTACGACCAACACCGCGCCGCCGGCGACCTGCACCATCAAGCCCTACGCGCCCTCGGAAACAGACTCGTCGGCATTTTGCACGGCTGCCTGCGCCACCACACCGCCTACAACGAACTCACCGCCTGGGCACACCGCCAAATAACCGACGCCGCTTGATGCGATGAAGGGGCGGGGCCTCCCGCTCCTCGAGCGGCCCCGGCGGATGCTGGGGGTGCCACGTTCAACACGATGGGGGAGGCCCCTTATGAGCGAGTATGACGGAAAACAGGTCGTCGGGATCGATCTGCACCGGCAACGGTCGGTGATCGTCCGCCAGACGGACACTGGAGAGCGGCTCGCGGCGGTGCGGATCGTCAACGACCCGGTGGCGTTGGGATTACAGATCGAGAAGGCCGGCCAGCAACCCGGAGGTAGTACTCGAGGCGACGTACGGCTGGTACTGGGCCGTCGACGCCCTGGAAGCGGCCGGTGCCACGGTCCATCTCGCACACCCATTGGGTGTCAAGGGATTTCGGTACCGGCGGGTGAAGAACGACGTCCGTGACGCGGTCAGACCTGGCGGATCTACTGCGGATGAACCGACTACCCGAAGCCTGGATCGCCCCGCCACCGGTGCGAGAACTACGCGAACTGGTGCGCTACAGGGCGAAGCTGGTCGCGCTGCGCTCGGGGCTCAAGGCACAGGTGCACGCCGTGCTCGCCAAGGCTGGCGTCCTGATCCCGGTGTCGGACCTGTTCGGCGTGACCGGCCGCCAGAGGCTGGCGAGGGTGCCGCTCGGTGAACCGTATGCGCAGCGGGTGATCTCGCTGCTCGAGCTCATCGACGTCCTCGACACCCACGAGGCCCGGTTCATCGTGACGATCGCCGACGAGTTGCGCGCCCACGCCGGCTATCGGGCGATCCAGGAACTGCCCGGCGTCGGTCCCACCCTGGCTGCGGTATTCGTCGCCGAGATCGGGGACGTGCACCGGTTCGCTGGACCCGGCCGCCTGTGTTCGTGGGCCGGTCTGACCCCCAGCCACCGCGAATCCGACACCGTGGTGCGCCGCGGGCACATCACGAAGCAGGGCTCCAAACTGGTGCGCTGGGCGGCGGTCGAGGCCGTCCAACGACACCCGACGACCGCGAAGATCTCCGCCGACAAGAAACGCATCGAGGCCCGCCGCGGCAAGAACATCGCCAAGGTCGCCGCGGCCCGCAAACTGCTCACGCTCGTCTACTACGGGCTACGCGACGGGCACATCCGCGCGCTGTCCCGGGGGCGGGCGGCGTGAGCACCTCGGACGCAACACGCGCGCGGCCGCGAATTTGTCTGACCCCCGCACGGCGTGGTCGCCCGCTTGATTGACCCCGCGTGTTGCCACCGCACCGCTCCATGCCCGCATCGCCGGGCGAAGGGATGACCGGTAGCCGAGAAACTCGGCCCTGCCCAACCCCATACGCATCAGCACTGGAGACGCCGCTTGAACCCAACAACCACATCAATCCGCAACGCGCGTTGCTCGACTCCGTCACAGTCTGCGCCGGGGCCGGAGCCACCGTCAAGACCGTTCGTCCTCGCTACGCTGCGGGCGCTCCGTCTTGACCCCGGCCCTCACTCGGCGCTGTCCGCACGGAGGCCGAAACCACCAAAACGCGACGCTTGACAAGGCCCCGCCCCTTCAGGGATGACAACTTACGGTCCTGGGATGTCTACATGATGCCTGACGACGGTGGGGCCAAATCGCTTGACGAAACGCAGGAGGATCCAATCCGCTGCGCGACCGGGGGTGGATAGTCCTTTTCGTAACAGCGTCGATTTGCGGCCCGTCAACCGGTTACTCCAGATCGCCACTGACGATCCGTAGCAACCCAACATCCAGCGCAAGATGTCGGTGCCATGCAGCTGCGGCGCTATTTTACCGGGGGTCTGTCCTTTCGGTGGGCGACGACGACAAGCGGTCGATGCCGCGTCCGTAACTGAGAATAGGGCCGCAGCCCGCAGGATCACCAAGAGATCACGCACCACAGGAGTGGTAAAAAGGACGATTTAGTCCGTGTAGTGTTGATCTTGCTCTGACGCGGCCCTTAGAGGCCCACGCTCTGTTTCGCGGCCGTGGTGACCGCGCCCGTCGATCGAACCAGGAGTACCAACAGATGTCACGAATGACTGCACCGGCTGAGGCCGACATCCCGGCCGCCTCGCGCCCGGCTCTCGACGCCGCCGTTCGTCAACTCGGATTCGTGCCGAACATGTATCACGCGCTGGCAGCCACCCCCAAAGCTCTTAACGCGTGGCTGGATTTGAGGAAGGCGATGAGCACCTCACTGGATGCTGCGACCCGCCAGGGTATCGCACACGCTGTCGACGAAATCAATGGCTGCGACTACTGCGATGCCATGCACACGTGGGTATCTGAGCAGATGACGCGCCTCGACGATGACGAGATCGTCCGCAACCGCGGCGGATCGTCGAGTGATACGCGGCGTGCGGCGGCGCTGGCCTTTGCGCGCGAGGTCGCCCTTTCCCGCGGGAAGGTGAGTGACTGCGCGCTGGACGCGGTGCGCGTGGCAGGCTTCACCGACGGCCAGATCCTCGACATCGTGGCCGTGGTCGTGCTGTTTACGATGAGCAACTACTTCAACAATGTGATGAAGACCGATATCGACGTCTTCCCTAACAAGGTTGTTTCCTCCGTCGAGGAGCAGAGCGCGTGAATTCTGCTCGAGGAGGATCGTAATGACCAAGATGACGCAAGGACCCTGGACACGCATCCGGCCCCTTCAGATCGACGACGTGGACGCCAAGACCGCCGCAGCGATCAAAACGGGAGAACTGACCCGGGGAGGCTTCCCCAACAATCTAGTCAAGGCGACGACGAAATGAAGCTGCGCTATCGCGACGCGGTCGATCTCGCGACTCACCTGCTCATTGCGAGCGGGCTCGAGCCCGACAACGCCGCATTGGTGGGTCGGGCGCTTGGCCTGGCCGAGGTATGGGAACTCAGTTCGCATGGCCTGCTTCGTCTTCCGGTCTATCTGGACCGACTGGCGGCCGGTGGCTACGCACCAGCCGCCGAGCTGGCCACGGTCACCGACCTCGGCGCACTGATGGTGTTCGACGGCGGGACCGGACTCGGCCATTGGCAGCTAAGTCGTGCGGTCGAACTCGCTATTCCACGCGCACAGCAGTTCGGCATCGCAGCCGTGGCAATCGGGAATTCTGGGCATTGCGGTGCTTTGGGTGTCTACGCGGCGGATGCGGCCGAGGCCGGCATGGTCTCGTTGGTCTTTTCCTGCGGCCCCGCGGTCCTGCCTCCCTGGGGCGGCGACCAAAAACTGCTGTCAACCTCACCGATCGCCGCCGGTTTCCCTTCTCAACCGCGGCCCGCGGTCATCGACCTCGCGCTCACCACGGTAACCCGCGGGAAAATCGCGGCCTACGCCCAACGGGGCGAACGCCTTCCGGATGGGTGGGCCTTGGACGCGGACGGGCAACCCACGACTGACGCGCAGGCGGCACTGACCGGGATGCTCTTCCCACTTGGGGGTGCAAAGGGATTCGCGCTCGCCTTCCTCGTCGAAGCTCTGACCGCGGGGCTCGCCGGCCCGCGACTGTCCAAGGATCTGCCCGACTTCTTCGACGAGACGAGTTACTCACAGCCGCAGGGCATCTCCCATCTGTTGATCCTCATCGATCCCACGCGATCCGATGTCGGTGCCAACCCGCAGGCCGCGCGGGCACGCTTCGAGCAGCTGGCCTCCGAAACCACCAACGCCGGTGGTCGCACCCCGGGATCTCGCCGCCTCGCTCCCAGTGAAGTTGACGACGACTCCGCAATCGACATCAATAACCGGCTGCTGGCGCACCTTCAAGCCCGCCTCCGGCAAGAGGCAGGTTGAGATAGTGGAGCTCGTAATCCTCGTGACGATGACGTTCCTGGGTGCCGGAGTGGTCAAAGGCGTCACGGGTATGGGTCTGCCCACCGTCGCCATGGGTGTGCTCGGAATCGCCATGCCGCCGGCGGGTGCGGCGGCAATGCTTGTGATTCCTTCGCTGGTTACCAACGTCGGACAACTACTTGCTGGGCCGGCGATTGTGTCGACGCTGCGGCGTCTGTGGCCGATGATGATCGGGATCGTCCTGGGAACGGTCGGCGGCTCGACCTTATTGGTGCACGCCGACCCGATGTGGACCGGCATTTCACTGGGAACCGTTTTGATCATCTATGCCGGCTATGCGCTGCTGACGCCGACGCTGTCGATTCCCCGTTCTGTCGAGGTCTGGTTGTCGCCGCTCGTGGGAGTCGTGACGGGATTGATCACGGGCGCCTCCGGGGTCTTTGTAATACCTGCTGTGCCATATCTGCAAGCGCTTAGGTTCGACACCGATGAGCTGATTCAGGCGCTGGGACTTTCATTCACGGTATCCACCATCGCACTGGCCGTCGGGCTCATGACGCAAGGCTTCCTGCGGTTCGATAACCTCGGCCCGTCGGCTCTCGCGGTCGTCCCAGCAATGGCTGGGATGTGGGTCGGTGGCCGAATCCGGTCACGGAGCAGCCCCGCGCAATTCCGGCGCATTTTTTTGGTGTTGCTGATACTGCTCGGCCTGGAGCTGGTATGCCGCCCTTTCATCTAGTCGCATAGCGTGCGACCTAAGAGCAACAGTCTGAGCACCGATGGAGCGTGCGGCACCGGAGGTTTTTCTTCGCGAGATCGTCGTTCATCCGAAGTGACTCGCCGGGCCCTCGTGCTGCCGCGACAGGCGGCGGTTGCGGATAAATATTGTCTGCAGTGGCCCGAGAATCCCAGTCATGTATGGAAGTCGTGCCGGTGCAGTCGAGGCGGAAAGCGACGTGGCTGATCGTCGCCGGGTCCGTGTCGTTTCGCGTAGAGGTATGTCTGACGCCTGTCGCTTGTGGTGCTGAGTGGAGGGAGTGGTAGTGATCGAGCCGACCTGGATCGTGGGGGTGGGGATGACGCGATTCGTTGTTCGCCAGACCTTTTCAGTCAACAATCTCACTCGCGATGCCGTGACCATTGCGCTGCGCGATGCTGATGCCGAGGTGGGCGACATCGACGCGGCTACCTGTGCCACAGTCACAATGGCACTGCACCAGGCCGCGCTGCAGGTCCGGGCCGGAGCTGCGACGTCGTGATCGCCGTGGGTGTCGATAAAACAAGCGTTGACGGCAAGCAGAGTTTGCTCGTGCCGTTCAATTCCCGTGTCGATGTCGACGCCGCCGCCGTGCAGGCCGTAACACACGCGGGTCTACGCCGAGACGGGCGGTGCCGGGCGGCGCAGCGTGTTCTTGGGTGACTACGCCGACGTGCTACGCGCCCACATCAAGTCCTTTGGAACCACGAAGCACCGGCTTGCCACCGTTTCGCAGAAGAATGGGGCGCACGCGGTGCACAATCCACTCGCCCATTACCGCGAAGCGATCTCGGTCGACGAAGTCCTCTCTGCCCGATCGATCGTCGAAGCTCTCACGATGCCGATGTGCGCGCCTCTGACCGGCGGCGCAGCCGCAGCGACCGTGTGCAATAACGTGGGGTTGCGCCGCCCTGCCGATGCGCAGCGCATCTGGATGCGGCTACCGGGCCGACATCGTTGGCTCACAACCACCGCCCGGTATTGTCTGTCGGCCGTGATGGATCACGTGATCGACCCGGCGATGGGTCAGGCTGGCCTGCATGGTCGCTCACGCGAGCGATGTCAAATGTGCGCTGAGTTGTGCTGCGGGAATCGATAATTGGGATTGGTCGCGGCAGCAAAGCAGCAGATTGCGGTGAGCCCATGCGTTTGTCAGGTCGACGGTGCGTAGGTCTTGATGCGACCACTGGGCGGCGGCTAAGGCTGGGACGACCGCTATTCCGACACCGGCTGCGACCGCGGCACAGATCGCTTCGGTGGTGGGTAGGTGCGCCCGGTAACGAGGGCGAAGCCCGAGGGGCTGGGTCTGCCCACTCAAGTGTTCCTGCAGCGGGTTTCCCTGGGTGAATCCCAGGAACGGGTAATCCAGACACGCACTGAACGTCACCTGGTCGCGGGTGGCGAGAGGGTGGTTGGCGGGCACGATCACGACCAGGCGGTCGGGGCGCAGCGTCGTGCACTCCAGCCGAGCCGAGTCCACCGTGTCGGCGATGATTCCGAGCTCGGCGCGCCCGTCGGTGACGGCCGCGACGATCTCGTGGCTCGGGTGCTCCTGCAGCTCGACGTCGACGTCGGAGTGGGTGGCCAAAAAGTCGGCCAGCGCGGTCGGCACCAGTGTCTGGGTGGCTGATGTGTTCGCCAGAACCACCAATGTTGATTGCAGCCCGTCGGAGTAGCGAGCCAGTTCGGTGCGCATGCGGGCCAGTTGACCCACGATCGCTCGGGCGTGTGCGACCAGCAACCACCCGGTCGGGGACGGCACCACACCGCGCCGGTGCCGCTCCAGCAATTTGGCCCCGAGAGCCTTCTCCATGGCTGTGATCCTGGCGCTGGCCGATGCCAACGACAGATGCGCGCGCTCGGCGCCTTGGGTGATGCTGCCCTGGTCGACTACCTGCAGGAACAGCTCCAAATCAGTGAGATCGTAGGCCATAGCGTCACGGTACTCACACCGGCACAAGAACATCAGCCTTCGGTTCAACCGAAGGATGACTCGCGAAATGACGCATTGTGTGCACGGCTGCCGGCGGCCACGCTTTGGTTTAGGGCCGGATACCGGCCGGCAGGCACACGATGGCTACCCGGAGGCACTGAATGACAACGCATGCTGATCTCACCGAGGTCTCCGATCAAAGGATCGTCGCGGACTGGGCGCTGGGCGAGTGGGCGGATCGACTGCTCGAACAAGCCGGCCTCGGGGTCACCATCCTCGACCGGCACGGCACGGTGATGTACTACAACAAATGGGCGTCCGAGCACCTGGACCGCCAACCTGCCTACCTCGGCCACTCGGTGCACGAACGGCATCGCCGCAAGATCACCAACCCGCGGTTCGACGCCATGCTCAAACTGTTCGTCGACGGCCGCATCGAGCCGGTGCGCTACGTGGCCAGGCCGTACGGGAAAACCACCATCCTGGTAACGGTTTCGCCGATCCGGATCGACGGAGAGCTCGTCGGCCTCTCACAGCTCGTGCTGCTCAAAGATGAAGTGCAGGAACTATGTGCACGTTTCGATGCTACGGGCCGCGAGTCGTTCGAACGCGAGATGCTGCCCGACGGCTACCCGGGCACATGATGGTCGTGGAGTCTGCACAATGAGATCCGCGCGCCACCAAACCAACATCGCCATATCATCATGGACGGTCGCCTGCACTGAGTGCCACGACGCTCTGACGCGGCCCTTAGAGGCCCACGCTCTGTTTCGCGGCCGTGGTGACCGCGCCCGTCGATCGAACCAGGAGTACCAACAGATGTCACGAATGACTGCACCGGCTGAGGCCGACATCCCGGCCGCCTCGCGCCCGGCTCTCGACGCCGCCGTTCGTCAACTCGGATTCGTGCCGAACATGTATCACGCGCTGGCAGCCACCCCCAAAGCTCTTAACGCGTGGCTGGATTTGAGGAAGGCGATGAGCACCTCACTGGATGCTGCGACCCGCCAGGGCATCGCACACGCTGTCGACGAAATCAATGGCTGCGACTACTGCGATGCCATGCACACATGGGTATCTGAGCAGATGACGCGCCTCGACGATGACGAGATCGTCCGCAACCGCGGCGGATCGTCGAGTGATACACGGCGTGCGGCGGCGCTGGCCTTTGCGCGCGAGGTCGCCCTTTCCCGCGGGAAGGTGAGTGACTGCGCGCTGGACGCGGTGCGCGTGGCAGGCTTCACCGACGGCCAGATCCTCGACATCGTGGCCGTGGTCGTGCTGTTTACGATGAGCAACTACTTCAACAATGTGATGAAGACCGATATCGACGTCTTCCCTAACAAGGTCGTTTCCTCCGTCGAGGAGCAGAGCGCGTGAATTCTGCTCGAGGAGGATCGTAATGACCAAGATGACGCAAGGACCCTGGACACGCATCCGGCCCCTTCAGATCGACGACGTGGACGCCAAGACCGCCGCAGCGATCAAAACGGGAGAACTGACCCGGGGAGGCTTCCCCAACAATCTAGTCAAGGTGATGGCTTACTGCCCCAGGTTCGTGCAGCTGGAGGTCGAGTACGCCAACTCCTTCATGGTTGATCCAGTCACTTTCGTCGGTGACCTTCAGACCGCCGGCTTCAACGACCGGTTCCTCAAGGAACTAGTCATCTCGCGGACATCGCTGTTGAACCGTTCGCACTACTCGGTGACACACCACTCCGTTGTCGCAACCGCACTGTTCATTGACGCGGGCCGCGGCGAGGAGGGACACCGAAAACTCTTGCATCTCGACGAGCACGAGAACCACCCGGACGTCTACACGGAACGCGAACGGGTCGTCCTCGACTACACCGCGAAGGTCAGCCGAGACGCCCACACCGTCACCGACCAAGACTTCGCCGATCTGCGCAAGGTGCTTGAGGCACACAATCGCACCGACGCGCGGCTCAACGAACTCGACGATGCCGCGATGGCCCGCCACGTCGATAGCCAGATCGTCGAACTGACCTGGCTCATCGGGCATTTCGGCCTCCTGAACCGGTGGTTCACGGCCCTGCAGGTTCCCGATGAGGGACCCCTCGACGAGGCCGACTTCGTGACGCTGTATGAGCAGGTGGTACCGGCTGACATCAGGGAACGCAATGCACGAATTCTTGGCGACGGTTTCTAAAGGAAATGGGAGATCCAACATGGTCGGTATGTCAGCGGTTCTGGGTATCGCGGCCGTCGCGTTCGGGATAAGCCTCATTCCCGGACCCAACATGTTCTACCTGGCGTCGCGCTCGATCAGCCAGGGTCGCGGTGCGGGACTGATCTCGTTGGCGGGGGTCGCGGTGGGCTTCGGGGTGTACCTGGGGGCGGCCGTGGCCGGACTCGCGGCGGTCTTCGCGGTGGTCCCGGTGGCGTACACGATGCTGAAAGTGGCAGGTGGCGTGTACCTCCTCTATCTGGCCGGGCAGGCGCTCCGCCCGGGCGGAACCTCCCCGTTCTCCCCGAGGGACCTCAAACCAGCGTCGCGGCGCCGGCTGTTCACCATGGGGCTGGTCACCAACCTCCTCAATCCCAAGATCGCAGTGCTGTACGTGTCCCTGCTGCCGCAGTTCGTGGAGCCGGCGCACGGCTCGGTGGCGCACCAAAGCCTCCTACTGGGCGGGGTACAGATCGCCATCGCGCTGACAGTCAACGGGGCCATCGTGTGGAGCGCGTCGAGGTTGTCGGTGTTTCTGGCGGCCAAGCCCCGATGGATGGCGCTGCTGCGCCGGGTCATGGGCACGGTGCTGGCCGGCTTCGCGGTGAAACTGTTCTTGGACCCCTCGTCGGCGGCGGCCGCCGGTTGAGCCGGCGGGTCGACCACCAACGACATCCTCCGGCGGCGCGCGGCGGCAGCGGTGCCGTTGCCGCCGCGCGCGGTGGTCACGACAGGTGGGGTGAAATGGGTCGAATGTCGAATGTCGAGCGTCGCTTCGCGATTCATCGGGCATGCTGCCGGAGCTGAGGCCTCCGGCGTCGACTCGACCCGCTGCTCGGCGAGCGGCTCCACCTCGAAGGCGGTAATCCACGGCGCTGAACCCACCACCAACGACATCCGTCAGCACGTCGACGACACGAAATCCCAGTTCAGGCAGATGAATCAAGAACGAACCAAGACAACCATCGAGTCGACCTTCGCCACCGTCCGGTTGCGCACCAAGGTCACCCAGGGTCCCGGATCCCGCGCTGCTGGGATTGCTATGGCCTACAAGCTGATCGAGTCGGACATGACAGGCCGTCGATGCGTCCGGACACCTGGTCGCGCAGGCCACCGCGCCGCCGGTGTCCTCGCTCCACAACATGAGCACCACACTGATGGAGCCCACGTACAGAACGCGTAAATGAGACAGCTTCTCCGACAGACGGTTTCGCTTAACACGCACATTGCCCGTGGCATGCCTGTAGAGAAAGCGAGATAGCCCGAGTACGTTACAGATCCAGTCGCCTGTTTCCGGAGCGCAACCGAAAACTACATCAGCATTGATCAATTGGATGTGGTTATCCTCACCGTCAACGTGTCCTCTCAGGCTGAATCGCTTACACCGAAATTTCGTTCCCGAAGTGAGGGGACTGGCATCACTCGCCGATCCGCAGGCCGTTCGGCGACGGCTCGCTCACACGCGGTTCAGGCAACAGCCGCATCGAACTCGAAGACGAGGAACCAGGGAGAAATGCCGTGGTCAATCGACCGCGTTCCGCATCGGAACGTAAACGCACCTTTGGCACAAGCGTGCTCAAGACTCTTGGGCGACAACGGTGGCTGGACCGACCCAGTTACCGGCTAGAGCATAGTCTGACATTCCTATTCGCGGCATTTGGTCGCCATCGCGATCGTGTCGCCAACGCGCTGCATGGCACGTGGCTTGGCCATCCGCTGCACCCGGCGTTGGCGGCCGTGCCCACCGGCGCAGTGGCCACAGCGATGGCGCTGGATGCGGTGAGCGTGCTGTCCGGCCACACCGCGGCGATGCGCGACGCGTCAAGGCTGGCGCTCGGCGTGGGAATCCTTGGCGGCATCGGGGCGGCCGCCACCGGCGTGACCGATTGGCAGCACACCCACGAAGAGTCGCGACGGATCGGAATCATCCACGGTCTGTTGAACGTCGTTGCGACCGGGCTGTACGCGGTGTCATGGTGGGACCGCCGCCGAGGCCGCCACTTTCGTGGGACTGTTAGCAGCGCGCTGGGCTACGGGCTCACCATGAGCAGCGACTACTTGGGCGCTGCGCTCGTGTACGGCTCCGGGATCGGGGTGGATCGAGCGGGGCCACGATTGGACGTCGGCTGGACGCCCGTGCTGTCGGTGACGGCATTGAACGGCCAACCACAGCGGGTCGAGGTCGACGGGATCGGCGTGGTCCTGCATCGCGACGGCGATCACATCCTTGCGGTCGGCGAGTACTGCCCGCACCTGGGCGCGCCGATATCAGACGGCTGGGTGGACCGCGGACGCGTGGTTTGCCCCTGGCACGGTGCCAGATTCGACTGCGGCTCCGGCGATGTGCTGCGAGGCCCGGCCACCGCATCGCTGCCGAGCTACGCCACTCGTGTCCGTGACGGAATGGTTGAGGTGTGTGCGCGATGAATGCCTTCGACGTGCTGTTCGACCACCACAACACGCTGCGCGGACTGTGCCGCAAGATCACCGCGATGCCGCCGACCTCGGCCGAGCGCCGCGATACCCTCGATGAGCTTCTCGTCGAGCTCGACATCCACATGCGCATCGAGGACGATCTGTTCTATCCGGCCGTACAGGCGGCGGCGAGCAAGCTGGTTGCCATCTCACACGCCGAGCATCGGCAGGTGATCGACCAGTTGACGGTGGTCCTGCGAACGCCTCCGCAGGCACCCGATTACGACGACGAGTGGCGTGCTTTTGTCACGGTCCTGGACGCGCACGCCGGCGAGGAGGAGCGTGATCTGTGTCCGCCGCCGGTCGAAATATCCGACGACGAATTGAACATGTTGGGAAACCGAATGTCTGCGCGCATCGCCGATCTGCATGCGTCGACGTTCGAGAAGCTCCGCGTCCGTGGTCGAGCGGCGCTGCTGCGGGCAATGTAGCGGAAAACGCTGGCATCGGCCTCTTCCGGCAAGCGACAACGAGACTGTATGTCAGCGGATATCGTTTCTGTTGCGCCGGATGAAGCACACGCTGGTACGTGGCGGCGGCGATCGACAATCCCAACGGCCCGCTGCCGGAGATGCGTGCGCTCGGCTCCCTGGGTGATGCTGCCCGGTCGACTACCTCCAGGAACAGCTTGAAAGCGGTGAGGTCGTAGGCCATAGCGTCACGGTGCTCAAACGGCCCACAAGCGCATCAGCTTTCGATTTAACCGAAGGCTGAGTCGCGAAATGACGCATTGTGCGCACGGCTGCTGGCGGCCACGCTTTGGTGTAGGGCCGGATACCGGCCAGCAGGCACACGATGGCTACCCGGAAGGTACTGAATGACAACGCATGCTGATCTCACCAAGGCTTCCGATCGAAGGATCGTCGCGGACGTGGCGCTGGGCGAGTGCGCGGATCGGCTGCTCGAACAAGCCGGCCTCGGGCTCATCGTCTCTGGCCAACAACATTCAGGCCACCGCACCATTGTCCCAAGGAGGTTCACACCGAGTACGCGGCGGGCGCACTGCCATGAACTCGGCGAGTTCGAACGTCTGCTCAGCCGCGTCGATGGCGGATTCGCAATGTCGTCGCCCAGTCGTAACCTGTGCCGATCGGTATGGGGCGTTGGCTGCGAATCGAATCGCGCTGAATTACCGCTGCTGACAGGAGTATTCGCCATAGCGCACCCAAGGGCCCGGGTTTCGTGGTCACGCGATATGGTCGGCGGCCCATGACAGTCTCGGTGCAGCACTTCGGCCACATTATCGAACCGTCAAGTGTTCATTAAATGCGTTCGGAGGCGGTGACGAGACTGAACGTGTCCGGTTAAGCGACAGCAAGGGGACGGCAAGTCGATGTCAGACCACATCGGTACACGGTGAAAACGCCTATGGGGAGGAAGTCGTCAAGTCGACGATCGAATCCGTGACCCCGTCCCAGGATCCATTCCTGTTGCGACCGTGGGCCAGATGCGCTCACAGAGTGAAAGGTGTTGAGAGTGAGGAGGTTCACGCCGGTGGCCGGTGCCGCGTGTGCGTTGGCTGTCGCTATACTGGGTTCCTCGGGTGTGGCCACGGCGGCACCCTCGGGGTTCGCGAACTTCGGCAACGCCCAGGACACCGTCAACGCGCTAACAGCTGCAGGCTATAACGTGCAAATCAATGGAGCCACGGTCTTTCCGCTGTCGAGCTGCAAAGTCATTCAAGTTGAGGGATTGAACAATTCCAACATTGATTCTGATGGAAAGCGGATCGATCCAGCCAAGTTCGACACCGTATACGTCGACGTGTCTTGCCGGGGAGGGTAATTCGAGTCACCGGAGCGCCAGTGCGGTCCCGCAGGGTGGACACTTGGCAGCGGTTCGCGGCGCGTTTAGCCATTGGCTTGGCCACGCGCTCGGGGCGCCGCTACAGGCTGTCGATGCAGTCACTCAGTTCGCGTGGTCTTATGGTCTCATCGAGGTGCCGCATGGACGCGGCTTCAAATCTGGATGGGAGACGAGGCCTCACGCCGGTGGATCGCCAAGCATAGGTCCCGAGTCGTATCTGATTTGAAAGGAAAGTCCTTGAATAAGAACGCGAGCAACATTGTGCAGTCCGCGGACCACATCATCACGGCTGTCGGTACCGCGATCGTGCGCTACGGCCTGGTGGTTGTCATCGCCTGGATCGGGTTGATGAAATTCACCGGCTCGGAGGCCATGCGGATACATCAGTTCATCTCCCACAGCCCCTTCATGAGCTGGCTGAACGGCATCCTGTCAATTCGCGCGCAGTCCAACGTCATCGGGGTGATCGAGATCCTCGCGGCCGTGCTCATCGTCTTGAACGTGGTGTCGCCGCGCCTCGGTGCGGTTGGCGGCGCACTGGGCACGCTGTTGTTCGTGATTACGCTGAGCTTCCTGTTCACCACGCCGGGTATCGGCGATACTGCGGCGGGAGGATTTCCGGCGCTGTCGCGGGTCGGGGAGTTCCTGATAAAAGACATCGTGCTGCTCGGCGCCTCGATCCTCGCACTGGGTCAGTCGCTGAGCGCCATACGTTCGCCGTCCGGCGCTGATCAGGCGTCGGCGCACTCCACATAGCAACGCCACATGGCGCCTCGATTCGGCTCTGTTCGCCCGTGCCTGCCGTTGTGAACACGAGGCAAAGTGACGTGACGACGACGATCGACCCTCCGGAGCTCCAGATGGCGCCGTCGCGGGACGTACACCGATTCGGCCTTTAGCACCATCGATGGTGCCGGCCAGCGATGGTGTCGCGACGGCACTTCGGGGAATGGCGGCCAAGTGAGGTGACCCATCTCCAGTATCGAAGACCGATGTGCCCGGCCGGAAGTGGAATCCTGTCCCCCGAACTGTGCGGGGGAATGTGGTTTGTGCGGCCCCTTTACGCTGCTTCGCAGCCGGAGCCGCGGCGTGATGAACCGGCCGATGAGCGGCAGACGCAGATGCGCGATCGGGATCGCTCGTGGTACCGCAACGCGCTCGCCCACCCGCGCTGCGCCTACAGGACTGCGACGCGCGTCCCTAACGGCTCAGCGGTGCCCTCCGCGGTGGTGGAAGATCAGGATGTTGCCGAACGGGCCGAGGAACGGGTTCTGTGAATCATATTGGGTCGGCGGCGGTGAAATGACGATCTGTGCGTTACCGGGTGACTGGCACACCGTAGCGTTACCGGTATCGGTGCACTGGTTCGTCGGTATCGGGGCGGCCCCGGCGACCGGAACTATCCCGAGTGCTGACGCCGCGGCGGCCATGGCGAGCGGCGCAATCAAGCGCAGTCTCATCTGTGCCTCCTCGTTGGGCGGCGTGCACCCTCAGAGGGTGGAGCGTCGCGAATAAAAAGCCGTACGTTTGGTTCAACGCGAACATGGCCATATGACTTTCAATTTGCCCGGTGACATCTGTCACCAGCGGTAGACCGCATATCGCCGATCGCTCGTCACACGTTCACCACTGGGCCGCGAGCGGGTTTGGGCGATCGGCACGACCTCGTTACATGCCTGTATACGTCGCTGACGTATCGTTGCAGACGTTGCTGGTTCGGGGTCCGAACAGCCGCCAGGGCCAAATCAAGTGCGCTACATCGACATTCGATGAAGAAGTCAGGCACACGACTTCTTCGGCAGGTGAGATGGAGATGTCGGCGGGGTGGTCGTTGACGCTCTAGCACTCATGCGGTCGCGACCGTCCCCATTCTGGCTTGCCCGGCGGTCATACGGATGTGAGCGGGACACACTGCGACAGAATCGCTCTCAGTGACACCGGTCGGGGACGGCACCACACCCCGCCGGTGACGCTCCTGCAATTTGGCCCCGAAAGCCTTCTCCATGCTGTGATCCTGGCGGTGGCCGATGCCAACGACAGATGCGCGCGCTCGGCGCCTTGGGTGATGCTGCCCTGGTCGACTACATGCAGGAACAGCTCCAAATCGGTGAGACCGTTGGCCATAGCGTCACGGTACTCAAACCGCCACAAGCGCATCAGCCTTCAGCTTAAGCGAAGGCTGAGTCGTGAAATGACGCATTGTGTGCACGGCTGCGGGCGGCCACGCTTGGTTTAGGGCCGGATACCGGCCGGCAGGCACACGACGGCTACCCGGAAGGTACTGAATGACAACGCACGCTGATCAACACCAACCCCTACGGCAACGGCACCGCCATCTTCACCAATGACGGCGGTGCGGCGCGGCGCTTCCAAAACGAAGTCGAGGTCGGCATGGTCGGCATCCCCGTGCCCATCCCCGTGCCCATGGCCTACTACAGCTTCGGCGGCTGGAAAGCCTCCCTGTTGGGCGACACCCCACGCCCCACGGCACCGAAGGCGTGCACTTCTTCACCCGAGCCAAAGCCATCACCGCCCGCTGGCCCGCCCCCAGCCACGGCGTCATCGAACTCGGCTTCCCACAAAACAACTAGCGAAACTGGGCGCACCGGCACCGTTGGTGCCCGGTCAGAAAGAAACCACCAATGCCCCTAGTCCACATCCACGTCACCGAGTCTCGACGAACACCAGCACAACTCACACTCGCAGCTGATTCAATCCAACACGTCATGCGCGAGTACTTCGATGCTCCCGACCGCGACCGCTATCAGATCATTACCGAGCACGAACGCGGCCAGATCATCGCGGAAGACACCGGCCTTGGATTCGAGCGCACCGACGACATCGTCATCGTGCAGATCCTTCAGCGGGGCCGCACACTGCACCACAAACGGGCCGCATATAAGGCTCTGGCCGAGCGACTGCAGGGAGAAACAGGTCTGAATCCGTCCGATTTAATCGTGTCGGTTGTCGAAAACAGCCGTGACGACTGGTCATTCGGCAACGGCATCGCTCAATTCGTGGAAGGTCAGCTGACCTAGTCGTCGATGTCGTCTTGTTCGCGCCGGCCGGTGTCTTACTTTGAGACGCTCATTCACCTCGTGTTGAGACGCACATCATCCGCGCTCGGCGGTGTTATGAGTCGCAGGGGTCAGCACATCGACGGGAGAAGAGGAGAAATACCGTGAGCGGGCACAGTGTGAGCGCGGCTCACGACCAAATCATTGGGCCGTTGGCGGGACGCGGGTCCGCCAACTCAAACGGGTACCGCCAGCGCGGGTCTGCGGTAATCGCGGAGGACGCATCCGATGCAATTGGGCTGCCGCGGTCACCGCGAATGGACCCGGGCGGTCCTGCAGGGAACGACGGGGATGCCGAGAAGCCGGCTCACACCCGGGATGTATCAACGCCGAGTGTTGCCGCCGGGACGCTGGATTCAAGTGATGCGCGGAGTGCGGGCGTGATCGGCTCAGCTGGACATAGCGACAACGGCGCCGCAGACGGCGCTGAGCGTGCGGTTCTGCTGGCCACCAAACTGCACGTCCCGGCGATCGGGGGCCAGCTCGTTGACCGGGGCGCCCTGCTCGACGCACTGTCGGCGGGACGACGGCGCAAGCTGACGCTACTGAGTGCGCCCGCGGGCTGGGGCAAGACGACGCTACTGGCGCAGTGGGCCTCGGGGGCGGGTGAGGACCAGCGGTTTGGCTGGCTGTCGCTTGATCGTTCCGACAATGACCCGGTGTGGTTTTGGATGTACGTGATCGCGGCGCTGCAGAAGGTCAGTCCCGGGGTGGGGACTCGCGCGGTTGAACTGCTGGCGATGGGTGCCGACCCGGTGCAGGTCGTTCTGCCGACCCTGCTCAATGATCTGGACACCGATCCCTGGCCCGATGGTGCTCATTCTGGATGACTACCACCTGGTGGTCAATCCCGCGGTGCACGAGCAGGTGGGGTTCGTCATCGAACGGATGCCGGGGAATCTTCGCTTGGTGTTGGCCACCCGCTCGGATCCGGTGTTGCCGTTGGCGCGGCTGAGGGCCAGCGGCGATCTGGTCGAAATGCGGAGCGACGACTTACGTTTCAGGTTAGCTGAGGCCGACCAGCTGCTCAACGATGTGCTCGGGCTGGAGCTTGACCGACACGCAGATATTCAACTGTTGCACCGCCGCACCGAGGGGTGGGCTGCCGGTCTGTATCTCGCCGGGCTGTCGCTGGCCGGGCGTCCTGATGCCGCGGGGTTCATCAGGACCTTCGCCGGCGACAATCGTCATATCGCCGATTACCTGATGTGCGAGGTGCTCGACGGTCAGCCAGCACACATCCGCAGCTTCTTGCTACATACCTCGGTGTTGGGACGACTCAGCGGTGCGCTGTGCGACGCGATGCTGCAGACCTCGGGCTCGGCGTCGGTGTTGGAGACCATCGAGCGCGACAACCTGTTCGTGGTGCCCCTGGACATGTCGCGTCGCTGGTATCGGTATCACCATCTGTTCGGGGAGTTGCTGCGCGCCGAGCTGGCTCGCCTCGAGCCCGACCTGATCGCGGGTCTGCACCGACGAGCCGCGGCGTGGTTTAGGCCCAGGGCCTCATCGATGAGGCGGTGCGCCACCTGGTCGCCGCCGGTGACATCGCGGCAAGTGCTGATCTGATCGCCGCGGACTGGGCCAACGAATTCCACGGCGGGGGCCTGTCGACCGTCTGCGGCTGGCTTGATCTGCTCACCGAGGAGACCGTGTCCCGAGATCCGCGGCTGAGCGCGGCCCGGGCCTGGATCGCGTTGCACGTGGGCCAGTTCGACGACGCGCACCTCTGGATCGAGGCGGTCGAGGCCGGGTCGGGGGCCGACACCGTCGACCATGACAGCCTCGACGCTCAACTCGTCGCCTTGCGTGCGGTCCACGCATTCAAGACCGGTGACCTGCACGCGGCGCTGGCGGCGGCTCGCCGCGCGATCACCCTCGACTTCGGCGACGCAGTGCATGCCCAGTCGGCCGCTTACAGTGTTCATGGGTCGGCGCTGTACTTCTCCGGTGACCTCGAGCAGGCCCAGGGCGCCTTGCGGGCGGCGGTATGGCTGGCCGAGGATGCCGGCTGCCACCTCGCCCGCCGCTACGGGTTGGGTTATCTGGCGATGATCTCGGCCTACCAAGGTCAGCTGGGCCAGGCCGAGGAACTGATCCGCTGCGCGACCGGGGGCAGCAGAGACTTGGCCGACGGGGAGCACTTCGTGGACGTGATGGTCTCACTTGCCGCGGCCATCGTTCTCGACATGCGCGGTGATGCGGCCGCAGCCGCGGACGCCGCCGAGATGGCGCTCGGGTTGGCCCGCACGGGTGCTGGAGTCCTCGAGGTGGCCAACGCGCTGGTGGCGCGCGCCGAGATCCTCGGACACCTCGGCGAGCACGCCACGGCGGCCGCGAGTCGCAACGAGGCGGCCATGCTGTTGCGGCGCTGCACCGATGCCGGCATCGTCGCCAGGCTGCTCACCGCGTCACCGCGCGGCGCGGGCGTCGCCGTGACTACGCGCACCCAGGCGTGCGCCCTTGGTGAGGAACTCACCGCCAAGGAGCTCGAAGTCCTCGGGTTGCTGGTCACCCGGTTATCGCGCCGTGAGATCGGCCACCGGCTCTACGTCTCGCTGAACACGGTGAAAACCCACCAGCGCGCCCTGTACCGCAAGCTCGGCGTGGAAGACCGCAACGCCGCGATCACCCGAGCCCGCGAACTCGGCCTGCTCTAACCCGGCTGCCCGGACCTGCGCGGAGCCCTGGGGGCAATGACTGCTCCCTAGCGCACACCCTTAATTCACCTCAGTCCGCCGCCGGGGGAGCGGTGCTTCGTGCACTCGGCCTCTGGGAAATCTCAATGGTGTTGTCAAGCCGCTTGGGGGACGAGTGTCGGGTGGTGTTGCGGTGTAGATACGTTCGTCGTGCAGGAGCGCCCCGAGGACGTCGACGCGGCGCCGCGCCAGGGCGATGACGGCCTGGCTGTGGGTAGCGCCTCGGGCTCGCTTCTTGAGGTAGTAGTCACGGTTGAGTCCGGCGCGCATCATGCTGGTCTGCGCGGATAGGTAGAACACGTGCCGTAACGACCGGCTGTAGCGCGACGGTCGGTGCAGGTTGCCGCTGCGCCGACCGGAGTCGTTGGGGACGGGCACGAGTCCGGCTGCGGCGGCGAGATGCCCGGCGCTGGGGAATGCCCGTAAGTCGTTGGCCCCGACCAAAAGCGAGGCCCCAAGGAAGGGACCGAAGCCGGGCATCGACCGAATGATCGCTGCCTGCGGATGTTCGGCAAAGGTTGCCTCGATCTGGGCATCGAGGGCTTTGAGTCGGTCGTCGAGGCTCAGGATGGCGGTGGCCAGCTCGGTGACGATGCTGGCGTGCGGTCTTGTTCGGGCAGCACGACGGTTTGTGCCTTGGCCGCGGTGGTGGCGCGGGCGGCCACCTCGGCCGAGCCGCGGACGTGGCGGTTGCGCAGCCAGCTGGTCAGGCGAGTGTGTCCGATGCGGCGGATCCCATCGGGGGTGGGGTAGCCGGTGAGCAGTATCAACGCTCCCTTGTGCGAGGAGTAGTCAAAGGCCCGCTCCAGGCTGGGAAATACGCTGGTCATCAGGTCGCGCAGCCGGTTGATCATGCGCACCCGGTCGGCAATCAGATCCGCGCGATGCCCGGGACGAAGAAGCCGAATAGTGCATTCAATTGTTCTTGACTGAGCGCAGATTCGTCGCTCTGATCTACGCATCAGAGGTGGCGACACTCAATGCATCCAGGTGCGGCGAGCGGATGTCGAGCAGCGACTCGCCGCGCCGCGGACGGAATGCGCATACGAACACGGTGTGGCGTACCCGCGGGTGCCCGGCCAGCTCGGCGACGACCATGCCGCCGTAGGAATGGCCGATCAGCACGACGTCACGGTCGAGACCGTCGATGATGTCCCGCACCTGCGCGACGTCCGCGGGCAGGTCGGCGAGCTTCGCTGGGTCCGCTCCTCCGCTGGGCAGCTGCTCGACGATGTGTGCGTCGTGGCCTTGCGTGCGCAGCACGTCGGCGACCTGTTGCCAGGTCCACCCGGCGTAATAGGCGCCGTGTGCGAGTACGTAGTCCATGATTTTCCTTTGAATCGCGGTGGTGTCGAGCGGAAGGCGGTCAGGCGGGAATGCGGGGGGATCGGCGGCGGGCACGAACGAGTCCGCCAGGAAATTCGCGGACGGCAGGCCGCCACGCGTGATGAGCAGGGTGTGCGCGTCGGTGGTCACCGCTTCGCTGCCGCAGGCGTAGGTAGAGGGATCCGTTACTCGCCCAAGAATCCGAACTTGCCCACTGATAAACCCCAGGAGGCAGGAAATACAGAAATGGCACGCCAGCGAACTGCCTTGTCCATCAGACGAATTAGACGTCGATCCCTAATCACGGCGTCCTGGCCGACGACCTGTGTCAACGGTTAAGCGAGCTTCAAGCCCCAGACGACTCTTACCGACAATTGTTCACACTGAATCGACCGCGATCGCCCGCCGGCGCCACGTCACTGAACACCGCTGTCCGCTAGGCGCAACGACCATCGCCGCGTCCGGCGGTGTCGAGTGGGCTGGAGCCGGTCTCGCGCACGGCTAGCTGGGCGATGAGGCTGATCGCGGCCATCACCTTGAGGTAGATGCCCACATAGGTGACGCAGGCATGACACTCGCCATCGCCTACGGTGCGATACCGCGGTCACAGCCTCGATCTGTCCTCACCCGGGTGATTGGCGCTGCGGGGTGAAGACATCTCACCCGGACGCGGGCCAAGCTCGACTTCCGAACAGACCTGCGCGGCGATGACCGATTGCCTCGGCGCCACACAACCAAACGTTCAACGCGGCGTAGCTGGTGAAGAACTCCAGGAAAGGCGACTCACCGATGGGCACAGAGTCCGGCCGTAAGAAGATCGTGGTGGTCGGCGATAGTGCAGGCACCGCGCCCGACGTCATCGATCGCGGTGGCACCGCGGTGACCACTTGCCGCTCGAAAGTCGTGTCGATGACACCGTGGGTGAGCTGACCAACCGGCGCGGTCAAGCCTGGGGGACGCTGCCGAGCCGACCGACCGATCCGCGGTTCCCCGATTCGTCCGCAGCGGCAGCGCCTTACCGGCGTTCGCCTGCTCATCGAGATGCTCGCCGCCGCGCAGCGCGGGCCGCACTCCGCTGGCTCGCGCGCTGGTCGCCTGCGCATCCGGACGCACTTCGTCCGGCGCCCTGGCTGCGGGCGGTCCGATCACGCTGCTGCCGGTGCGCCGCCTCGGCGGGCGACCCAACAGCCGCGCCCTCGCCGCCGCCAATCTCGCCGCGACGGCGTGCTCGTCGTGCCGACCCTGGCGCTGGTGGTGCCGTGGCTGACCGAACTACGCCGAGTGTTCATCGCGTAAGCACTCAGCTGTCGAAACCGCTCAGCCACAACCAAAGATGAAAGGCCCGCCGTATGAGCCCGTCTGCAAACTCTGACACCACCGGCACCGCTCAGATCGGGGTCACCGGTCTGGCCGTGATGGGCTCCAACATCGCCCGCAACTTCGCCCACCATGGTTACACCGTCGCACTGCACAACCGCTCGGTCGCAAAGACCGATGCCCTGCTCAAGGCGCACGGCTCGGAGGGCACGTTCGTGCGTAGCGAGACGATCCCCGAATTCCTTGCCGCACTGGAGAAGCCACGGCGAGTCTTGATCATGGTCAAGGCAGGCGATCCCACCGATGCCGTCATCAACGAGCTCGCCGACGCCATGGAAAAAGGCGACATCATCATCGACGGTGGCAACGCCCTCTACACCGACACCATCCGCCGCGAGAAAGCCGATTCGCGAACGTGGCCTGCACTTCGTCGGCGCAGGCATCTCCGGTGGTGAGGAAGGTGCGCTGAACGGGCCGTCGATCATGCCCGGCGGCCCGGTGGAGTCCTACAAGTCGCTTGGCCCGCTGCTCGAGGAGATCTCCGCGCACGTGGACGGCGTGCCCTGCTGCACGCACATCGGCCCCGACGGCGCAGGACATTTCGTGAAGATGGTGCACAACGGCATCGAGTACTCCGACATGCAGCTGATCGGCGAGGCCTACCAGTTGCTGCGCGACGGCCTCGGCAAGAGCGCACCCGAGATCGCCGACGTGTTCGCCGAGTGGAACAAGGGCGACTTGGACAGCTTCCTCATCGAGATCACCGCGAAGGTGCTGCGGCAGACCGACACCAAGACCGGCAAACCGCTCGTCGACGTCATCCTCGACGAGGCCGAGCAGAAGGGCACCGGACGTTGGACGGTGAAGTCCGCGCTCGACCTCGGCGTCCCGATCACCGGTATCGCCGAAGCGGTCTTCGCCCGCGCGCTGTCAGGCTCGGTCACCCAGCGCAAGGCCGGCACCGGCCTGGCGTCGGGTGATCTCGGCGAAAAGCCGAGCGACGCCGAGAAGTTCACCGAGGACCTCCGGCAGGCGCTGTACGCCTCGAAGATCATCGCCTACGCGCAGGGCTTCAACCAGATCCAGGCAGGCAGCGCCGAATACGGCTGGGGCATCACTCTCGGCGACATGGCCACCATCTGGCGCGGCGGCTCCATCGTCCGCGCGAAGTTCCTCAACCGGATCAAGGAGGCCTACGACGAGGACCCGGATCTGCCGACGCCTGATCGTGGCGCCCTACTTCCGCAGCGCGATCGAGTCGGCGATCGACAGCTACCGCCGCGTCGTGATCACCGCCACCCAGCTCGGCATCCCGATTCCCGGCTTGAGCTCCGGGTTGTCGTACTACGACGCGCTGCGCACCGAGCGGCTTCCCGCCGCCCTGACCCAAGGCCTGCGCGACTTCTTCGGCGCGCACACCTACGGTCGCATCGACGCCGACCCGAGCCAGAAGTTCCACACCCTGTGGAGCGGGGACCGCAGCGAGCTGCCTGCCTAATCGGGCCGATCACCCGCAGACTCCACGAGGACGGGGCACGCAGCAGTCATCAGCGGTGGAGCCGACTGCGGTGGGCCGGCGTCGAGGCGGGAACGGGATTGCGACGTTGTCAGTAAGACGGCGCGACGGATCTGACTCTATCCAGGAGGAACAACCGAGTACATAATCGCCGCGTCCACGGCACCGAAACGACAACCCACTTGCAGCGAACACTGAACCGCACGAAGAAGGAACTAGAAATGAACGACACCAAGCAGTCCGCCGAAAATCTTGCGATCCTCGAGCAGCTCAACAACGACTACATCCACTCCGACCAGAACAGCGATGTCAAGCGCTTCAGCGAGATCCTTGCCGAAGACTTCATCATCCAGTTTGAGGGCGTCACCCGCAACCGTGCCGAGTACCTGGACTACATCGCTAAACCGCGCCCTGTGCCCTTCAAGGACCTTGCGGTACACGACGTCCACATCCGCATCCTCGGTGATGTTGCGCTGATCCACGGCCGCAGCACGTTGACCACGCTCGCCGATGGAGTGGCCAAGGAAGCGCTGTACACGGACACGTACCAGAAGCGTGATGGCACCTGGGTGTGTGTAGCGGCCTGTGCACTCGACCCAGTCTCGGTCGCCTGACCCATCACCGCGAGGCTGCTGGTCGCCAGGCAAATCCGGCCTCAGCTACGCACTGGCGTGACCGCGGATGTCCCGCCGTCACCCAGCAGGCCGCCGCGGATATCCCACTGCTGGGGAGAGCATTCCGCACACCTTAGAAGGGACTCTCCGCCATGCCTGACACTGCAGCCCAGGCACGTCACGAACAGTTCGCCCAGCTTCACCGTGGCCCCGATACGTTCATCATGCCCAACGCATGGGACGGCCCGTCGGCGCTGCTCTTCAAGGAGGCCGGATTCAAGTCCATCGCGACCTCCTCAGCGGTTCTCGCCGCGACACTGGGCCGGATCGACGGCATCCACGCCATCAGCCGTGACGAGCACCTCGACCACGCCGCCCTACTCACGTCCGTAAGTGGACTGCCGATCAACGGCGACTTCGAGGACGATGGCTCACCCTCGGCTGTGTCGCCGCCGAACTGAACATGGGCAATCACGTCGTCTACATCCACTACGAGGAAGGCGACCCCGGCAGCACTATCGAAAGGTTACGGCCGCTCAGTGTGGCCGATTCGCTGATCCGCGAACGGTTCCGGTTCGTCGCCCCGTCAAGCCGATTCGGCTCGGCTGGATTGATTCGCTGCTGGTTCCGACTCCGACTCTCGTCCTGCATGACGGCGTCAACGAGGCGATGTCATTGCACGGCGCGGACATCATGGCCGCCGATGGAGCATCGGCATGCCGCCGCGCCCGGATCATCCCGTGCACCGGTGCTGGGGCCGCAACGCTCGCCTGCGACCACTTGCTGAAGGATCGGGAGGGACGGGGACGGGACGCCTACGGATCCGTGCACAAGGGCAACGCGCTCGACGGTGCCCGCGTCATGCTGGAGAACGCGGCACCGTTCGGACGCGGGATGCGCGGATTCTCTTACACATTCGTCACCAAGGACCGCCCCGGGCACCTCCGCAAGCGCGGGCAGCCCACCGACACCGCCGGGAAGACCTTCATGGGGACGCTGGTCGTCGACGACTCGGAGACCTACGGCCTCGACTTCGCGATGCTGTTCTTCGCCCCCAACGACGACGATGACGACGGCCCGATCGGCCACACTCCGAACGCGGGCCTGGCCGACGACGTCTGCACGATGATCGACGCACTCCCCGGCCACACCGTCACCTCGATGCGGATGCTGCTCGCCGAGATGCCATCCGCTCCTGCCCAACTGCGTCGGCTATTTTCTCGTGCCGTTGACTCGATTCGGCGCAGCGATAGCTCAACGGTTAACCTGTATCCCAGGAAATTCCCCGACGGGTCCGGGGTTTTGGACGTGCCTATTTAGCGGGGTTAGCGCCCGTAACCGCCGCCGCCCATCCCAGGGCCGCCGCCGCCCGTCCCAGGGCCACCGCCGCCCGTCCCAGGGCCACCGCCGCCCATCACAGACCCGCCGCTGCCATCTGAAGGTGCAGGGACGTTGTTGGGGACGTTGCATTGACCGTCGATTACCACTTGACCGGCCTCGCAAGCAATGTCCGGCTGGGCGACGGCGGCAGGCGCGCCGATCATTGCGGATACCGCAAACCCTGCGCCAAACGCCGCCAAGAGTGAAGTGATGGTTCGTGATCTTGTTGCGCGCATAGCACGCCTCTTTTCTACTGCTAGAGAGCCGTAAGTTAGCAGATAGACCTGTGTTTCACCAGAGGCGTAAGCAGCCATGACCAGCGGTGATCCCGGTTTCACCAACCTGTATCCCAGGAAACTGCCCGACGGGACCATCGTCTGGACCTCGCCCAGCGGGTGCAGGTACACCACCCGGCCTGGCGACCGGTTGCTGTTCCCGAGCCTGTGCACACCGAGATGGGTGAAGGTGGTGGTGCCGTCAGGAACCTTCCCCGCAATATCGTTCCCGCCGCAGACGCAAGTGAGGTAGTGCCACAGGAAGGTGCCGTCGAGATGACCTGGAACCAGACCATCCGGGCGGTGAGTCGACGGCGTCGCTACCCAACTGAACCGATTGCTGCCCAGATGCCCACGCACGGTCCGCGGATCGGGTTGACGATTACTATGACCCCGTGGCCGAGGTCATCGTTTGCGGCGCGGGTGCGGCCGGGCTGGCAGCCGCGGCAACCCTGACCCGTGCAGCCGTTGGAACGATTGTGCTCGAACGAAGCGACCGGGTCGGCGCGAGCTGGCGAGCCCGTTACGACGGGCTGCGGCTCAACACGCCTGCGTGGATGTCGACGATGCCGGGGTATCGTGCGAGCCACCGTCGTTACGGAGAATATCCGGCCCGTGACGACTGGGTCGGTACCTCCAGGATTACGCAGACCATCATCGGATCGATGTGCGGTTCGGCACGCCGGTTCACAAGGTGAATGCGTCGCATGGTGGATGGCGAGTGGAAACCAGTGACGATGCGTTACAGGCACGCTTCGTCGTCATCGCGACCGGCTACGACCACGACCCTGACCTCCCGGACTGGCCGGGGCGGCAGGGATACGCGGGTGAGCTGATTCATTCCAGCGCCTACAGCAACCCGAGGCCGTACCGTGGCCGCGACGTTCTGGTGGTTGGGCCCAATGTGACAGGCTCCGAGGTTGCGAACCAGCTAGCCAGGGGCGGTGCGGCGCGCGTTCGCGTCGCGTGCCGGACCGTGCCGAACCTTGTTGCCCGCAAGTTCCTGGGCGTGACGTCAGGATGGTCTTGGTTCTTGCGTCCGGCGTGTTCTGAAGGGACCGGAGCACCTCATCGGTGAGGGTGCGAGGGTCGACGTCTCCGAACTGAGTGATGGTCATGCGGCAGTGTCCTGGAAGTGAGTCACCTGGGGTGCTTCGACGAAGTAGTGACCGATGGTTGCGTCGAGGTGTTGGCCGTTGACCGATGACGCGAAGTGCTCGGTGTGATCTTCGACGGAATCCCACGCGACGCGCAGTAGGTACAAGCCCGGTCGATCGAGGCTACGGACGATCTCGGCAGTCTTGCCATCATTGGCCTCGAGAAGGTATTTCTTGGCGTCGGCGAACGCCTCCTCCAACGCGGCGCTCTCGTCGACGTCGACTGTGACATAAGCATATTGGTGAATCATGGCGTTCCTTCTTGGGTGAATGGTCAGTGGCGGTTCACGGTCGTCAGGCACTGTGCAGGTGGTCGAGATCGAGGAATGTGCCTTGGTGATACACCAGGGGGATCTCCATTCGAAGCACGTGGAGACGTCGCACCTCGCCGACGACCTGGATGTGGTCGCCCAGGCATTGGGTGGTGTGCTTCGTGCACTCCAATACCACTGATGCCTCGGTGAGTATCGGGTCGCCGTCCTGGGAGGGTCTCCACGGGACTCCGGCGAATCGGTCGACACCCTTGCCGGCGAATGATCTGCACCGCGTGCCCATGCCGTGACCGAGAAAGTTGATCGCGAAGGTGTCTGAATCGCGCATCTCGCGCCAGGTGGTCGACTGCTTGTCGACGAAGAACGTGACGAGCGCAGGTTCGAGCGACACCGACGCGAACGATCCGACCGTCAAGCCGAGCGGTGTCGTTCCCACCGTGGTCGTCACGATGGCGACCGGGGTGGGAATGTGGCGCATCGATCGGCGGAACGCGGTGGGATCGACTGTTGCCCAGGTGGCCGGGGGTGTGTTCGGGTCCATGGTGCTACACATCCATCGTGAGAGCGTCGTCGGCGCCGATCAGCAGGCGTCCGTAGACCTCCTTGCCGACCTCGGGGGTGACGTATGCGTGCCGTCCTGCGATCTCGGCATCCCGCCAGATCTGGTTGAGTACGTTGGCATCGGCGAACGATCCGGCGCCATTGGTAGTCATGAGGATGTCTATCCCGTCCTTGACGAGTTCGGCGATGATGCCGGTGTTGTTCCGGATGCGTCCACGGGTGATCAGGTCGGGCAGCTCACCGCGGGCAGCGGCGTTGTCCAACTGCGCACCTACCAGGATCAACGCGGCGACCGGGAGGAAGGCCATGTTGGAGTTGCGTTCGGTTGCCCGGTGGGGCCGGCACCGGAGCCCTCCATCTGGTCGTTGAGCTCGACCACATCTGTTTCCGTGCTTTGCGAAATACAGGTCTGGCCCGCAGATCCCGTACGCCTTGACCCCTACCAGCACCTGTCCCGGACCGGGCACCGGCCCCGGTACATCGTCTCGCACGACCATCCGTCCGTCCCGAAGGACCGAAGCGCGCATCAGCTGTTCCTGCTCTCGGTGTCCGCGTCGAGTTCCTGGGTATGTTCGGAGATGGCCTTGCCGATGGCCTCTATCGCGCGTCCCAGTAATTGGTCACGCATGCCCTCGGCCCAGTCGTGCGACGCCCGAGGCGCGATCAGCTGACCCTTGAAGTGCGGCATCACTTCACGCGCGAACAACTCGTAGGAGTGATACGTCGCGGCAGGCGATGCCCAGTCATGGCCGAGCATCAGAAGGGTGCCGAAGCCGCCGGAAGCCTCCAGCAGCCTCTGGATGTAGGTCACCGCGTCCGACGGTGTCCCAATGCAACAATTGCCTTTGCCCGCATACTCTTCGACGAACTCGCGCTTGGATAGGGTGTGCTCGACGGAGTTGGAGAGCGGGATGAAGCCGGCCGCGGCGAAGTAGTTCGCGAAGTCCTGCAGGCCGTATGTGCAGTCCTCAATCGCCTGATCACGGGTGTCGGCGAGGTGGACGATGGCCAGCACCCGCCAATCCTTGCGGTCGGGTTGGGCACGGCTCGTCTTCGCGGCCTGGTCGGTGACGACCTGCCAGGTGTTCTCCAGCGCTGCGTAACCGCCAGGCACCGACATCGACAACGACAGCAGCGACGTTCCCAGCGCGCCGGCGAGTCGCGGCCCGGACGGAGAAATCATTGCTGCGGTCGCTATCTCGGGATATGGCCAGGTGTACGGCCGGATATGAAGCTGCGCGTCACGCAGAGTGAACCAGTCGGACTGCCTGCTGATCCGCTGCTCGGGCGCGGCACGGAACAACGCCAGGATCGCCTCGAGCGACTCCTGCATCATCCGACGCTGATCCACCGGATCGATGCCCATCATGTACGCATCCGAAGGCAACGAACCCGGCCCGGTACCGAACATCACCCGCCCGCGCGTGAGGTGGTCGAGAAGCACCCAGCGATCGGCCACCATCAGCGGATGGTGGTACGGCAGCGACACCACTCCCGTGCCCAGCCTGATGTGCTTGGTGCGCTCCGCTGCCGCGGCGATGAACACCTCGGGACAGGCGATCAGCTCGTAGCCACCGGAATGATGTTCGCCGAACCACACCTCGTCATAGCCGAGCCTATCGAGGGCCACCGTCCGGTCTAAGTCGTATTCGAATGCCACCGTGGGGGATTGGCCCAACGGGTGGAACGGAGTCAGGAAAACACCGAAGTTGAGCGGATCCGTCATGTGAGCTCCAATCCGGCCAGGAAGCCGATGAGTATTTCGTTGATCTCGGCGGGGCATGCCTGCTGAAGCCAGTGGCCTGCCCAGCCGACATCACTTCGCGATAATCACGGGAGACGACATCGCCGACCCGGTGCCCGGGCGTGTAGGCCAGCGTCGGGTCCGCGGCTCCGCCGACGAAGAGCGACGGTACCGCGATCTTTTCTTCCGCTGTGGTCTTGGTCAGCTTCCAGTTGCGGTCCCGACATCGGTACCAATTCAGCGGTGCGGTGGAGCCGTTCCGGGTGAATTCGTCGACGTAGTGATCGAACTCCTGCGCAGTGATAGTCCGGCAGGCCACCCGCCTCGGGGATCCGGTCGAGAACCGCCCCGGGCCCGGCGCCACCATCCGCAGCCAAGCGATAGTCCCGGTCGCGCCGGCCTGCCAGTCGTAACATCTGCGGGCCGAGTGCCACCGGGTAGACCTCAGACGGCGGTGCCCCGGGGATCTGCAACGTGACGCGGGTAGCAAGCATGTCGTCTACCGCCTCGGCTGGCGCGCCGGTCAACAGTCGCTGCAATCCACCGAAGTATTCACGCATCGGAGGCATCATGCTGGGCCTGCAGCGGCATCGGCAGGCCACCGACCTCAATGCCTTGAACTTTCCCGCAACACAACCGCGAGCATGTCACCAGGTCGGACTTCCGTGGGCCGTTGGCTGGACCACAACGCAGAAGACTTTCGTTTAGTAGCTCTGGAGCGTTTCGATGTATCGGTCGAGTACCGCGCTCGACCGCCTCCGTCGCCGATGTAACTCATTAAAGTAGCCTGCACGATGCACAACCTCCTCACAAACCTGAAACCCCCAGCGCTTCAATAGATCCGAATCCAGCGGTGCTCCCTAGAACGCCCGTCGGGCCCGAAAGCATCCCTCAGCCGTCCACGCTCCCTGGAGCTCCTTTCACGGCGGATGGCTTGACAGTGGGTGCGGAAGGTTGCGGGAAGCCACCGAGCGAGGCGCCGCAACTTCGTGCCGCAAGCAGCGGCCGTAGCACCGATTCACGCACGCCTGGTCGCCGTTATGCCGTCGAGACACTATGGATGTTCAAACCGTGAAGCAAGCAGTCGGACAAGAACAAGATTATCTAGTTGGGCGCCTGACAAATCGAAACCTTTGTGCCGGCCGCGCACCATCAATGGCACGTCTCGGCCAGGATCGGCCGGCGTTGGAGAATGCCATAACGCGACTGAAGCTAAACCGCTATCAAGTCGACTTCAGCCGGCATCCGCTGATCGGTGGCGAGCCCTGCACTGGACGGTGTGGGGAATCGGCGATATGATGTCTGCATAGCGGCGCTACAGCCGGTCAATGGTCCCGCCGACCTCCATGGCGGATTGATCAACGACTCAAGGTGCGCCCGCGCGATGTTGGACTTGCTTCGTAGTGGATGGCGGCCCTTCGCGACATTGGGAGCGATCTCATGCTTCTCGTCACCATGATTGGTTCACGTAAGTCCAAGAAGGGTTGTAACGCAATATGACTGCCGAGCCACTGAGCGCGCCTACTGCCGCGCAGATGCACCGGCTGCCGTCCGTTTCGAAGTGTCCCAGGCTCTGTACGTAGTCGCAGAACTCGGCGTCGCCACCGTGCTGCTGAGCGGGCCGTGCCGTGTCGAGGACCTTGCGGCCAGCGTCGCCGCGGACACCGACGCGCTGCGATATCGGGACTGCCCCGGGTTTGGTTCGACATCTTGATGTGAGGTTCTTACCTCGCGGTGAAAGGATGTTTCCCGTGCCGAAAGCATTTCCCGAAGAGTTCCGTCGCGACGTGATCGCCGTGGCCCGCAAGGGGCGAGGCCTCCATAGCGAAGGATTTCGGAATCTTCGAAGCGTGTTTGCATCGCTGGCTCAAGATCGCCGACCGGGAGGACGGTGTCGATTCCGCCGGCCACGCGGTGGTGGTGACCAGTCGGCGGAGCTGCGCGAAGCCCACAAACGGATCAAGCTCCTGGAGTAGAAATCCGAGGTCATGCGGCGCGCCGTGGGCTATCTGTCCCGGAGCGTCAACCCAAAATGATGTATCCGCTGGTCCTTGACCTTGCCGCTGACGCAGTGCCCGTCACGGTGACCTGCCGGGTGCTCGGATTCTCGACACAGGCGTTCCATAAGTGGCGCAAAGTGCCCGTATCACAACGTAACTGGGACGATGCCCATCTGATCAACGCAGCCCGCGACATTCACGCCGACGACCCAGCATTCGGGTACCGCTTCATCGCCGATGAGCTCCCGGGACGGGGGATCGCCGCCGGCGAGAACAGGGTCGCCCGGTTGTGCCCCCAGGAGTGCATCTGGTCGGTGTTCGCCAAGAAACTAGGCCTAACCAAGAAAGCCGGCCCACCGGTCCACGACGACTTCGTCGACCGTCAGTTCACCACACAGGGGGCCGATCAGGGTGGCTCACAGAAATCACCGAACGGCGCACCGATGAGGGCAAGCCCTACCTCTGCGCCATCAAGGACCTCTACTCCAACCGGATCGTCGACTACTCCCTCGATGCGCGGATGAAGGCGTCTCTGGCGGTGTCGGCATTGCGTAGCGCGATTGCGACTCGTTCGCCGGTAGCGACGGTCGTGCACTCCGATCGCGGCAGTTCAGTTTCGGTCGCGCAAGTTCGTCCATGCGCTGGTTACAACGGGTTACGCGGATCCGTGCGCCGTGTCGGGGCGTGCGGTGACAACGCCGCAATGGAGTCCTTCTTCGTGCTTCTGCAGGGGCAACGTTCTCGACCGGAAACGGTGGTTGACTCGGGCACAACTACGACTGGCGATCGTCATGTGGATCGAGAAGACGTACGACCGTAAGCGAAGGCAACGCCGACTCGGACGGCTCACTCCGATCGAGCTTGAGACAATCAACAGTGTCGCTCACGCGGCCTGAACCGCCCACCCCCACCGATCAACTGAACTGGGCGCAGTCCCACCATCGTCTGCATCGTCCTGATCGTGGTCGCGACTCCATGACCAGAACATCGAACGTCCGGCGCGAGCGACCGCCCGGGGTGTGGTGAAAAAGCCGTGATTTTTACCCACAAGCAGATGAACTTCGCGACGCAACTTGTTACACGATAGGGATCGACTCTCGAACCCTCAGAGTTGTCAATAGGACTATTGCAGATCGAGGTTCACACTCATGGTGGAAGCAAATACACAATCATTCTCCTTCGCCCAGCTTGGCGCGGAGACCTTATCCGATGAGCAGTTCGTTGCAGCGTACAACGACACCATGCCGCCTGGAATGCGGCTCATGCACGCGAAAATGCTATCGGCGGCCGCCGACCGCGGTGAGGTGGTGCTGAGCTACGAGCTCGACGACAGATTCGTCAACGTGGCTGGTTTCATCAGCGGGGGTTACATCGCGCAGGCTCTGGATCAAGCCGCGACAGCCGCAGCTACGCTGGTTAGTAGCAAAGCGGCACCAACTGTCGAGTTCAAAACCAGTTTCCTCAAAGCCGCGCGGTCGGGACTGCTTGTAGTGACTGGGACCGTGGTTCAAGTCGGCAAGTCAATCGCGTTCACCGAGGCGAAGGCGGTAGATAACAAGGAACGACTGCTAGCTACGGCGACCGTGACGTCGCAACTGATATCTGCAGCGGTGCTTGTACAAAAGAATAAGATCGGTGGCGAATGCGTTGGGTCTGATAAATATGGGGTCCAGATCGTGCCGTAATGGCTCGCAGGACTGCGGCTGCGCGGTAGCCGGTGGCGAGTTGTCGTAGCAGGCGCTGCGACCGGTGGCCGTCGAAAGTTGTGACGCATGGACACCTGCGCGGAGTTGGTTTCCTAAGCGCAGCAATGATTCTGCGCGAGCGATGTGGGCCATGGTCTACATCCCGCCGGGCTGCTCGTGGCGCCACGGCTACATCCAACTTCCTGTGGCGCCATCTCGTGCCCTGATTATGGATGTCGATTGTCACGAACACGACCCAGAGCGCGGTCAAGCTCCGCTTGGCGCCTGTGGTTTTCGAAGTTCGCTTCGTTTGAGGCGGTCGCTCTAGGCATGGAGCTGTTCCCTCAGAGATGCATCAGAAGCTGCTGCTCGGGCTGGCCCGAGGTGCCCCGTCTTGCGGTGTGCTCAGATGCGCAGTTCCTCGATATCGTGCCGGAAAGGGCTGGCGTAGAGCCATTGCCGTGATATTCCGGCCGCTACGCCGGTGATGTTGATCGACTGGCCATGCGCGTCGAGTTCTTTGAGCGCGTGGGTGCCCTGTGTCTGAGACTACGTCGTTGCCTGCTGCTGCTGTTGTTGTTGCCGACACGATCGGGTGCACCGTTGAACTCGGTGTGACAATCACCGACGCTGCCGTCGACGGTGATGCCACGGTGGTGTTCTGCAAATCGGCTCGACGATGGTCGGCGCCACTGTCACCGGGATGCGGCGCCGAGGGTGTCTACCGCGACACAGTGATCCACCGGGTGACCGATGTGCCCGTGGTCGGGCACCCGCTACTGCTGCGCGTGCGGGTGCCGCGCTATCGCTGCCGCACCGTCGAGTGTGATCGAGAAGTGTTCCTCCACAACACCGATCGGTTTGGCCGCCGAGGATGGACCACGACCCGGGGGTGCGCCCGCTACATCGTGCGCCGGCTGATGATCGACCGTGCCACGGTGGCGGCGGTGGCCCGCGAACTCGGTTGCCCTGGGAGCGTGAACACCATCGCGATGGACGCCACCCAAACGATCATCGCCGCCGACCCACCCGGTTGCAGGGTGTGCGGGTCATCGGTGTCGACGAGCACCGCTGGTCCCATACCCGCCGACCCAGCGAGGACGTGTTCGTCACCGTGATCATCGACTTGACCCCGGTGCTCGACGGCACCGGCGGCGCCCGGTTGCTCGACCTGGTGCCAGGACGCTCCTCGGCTGCGCTGAAAGCGTGGCTGCGCAGACCGCAGTTTCCGCGATCAAGTCGAGGTCGTGGCGATGGACGGGTTCGGCGGCTACAAGACCGCGATCACCGAAGTCCTGCCCGAGGCCACACCGGTGATGGATCCCTTCCACGTCGTGGCCTGGCCAGCGCCCAGCTCGACCGTGCCGCCAGCGCATCCAGCAGCAGACCTGCCGGCACCGCGGACGCGCCGGGGATCCGCTCTACCGGGTACGACGCACGTTGCGCACCCGGCTACCTCCCGCTCACCACACGCCAAAAAGCCCGGCCGAATCCCCTTTTCGTCGACGAGGGCCATATCGCTGTCGAACTGTGCTGGGGCTTCTACCAGCGCCTGTTCACAGCTCGATCGACGCCACGGCAAGACCCTGACGCCGCGGCAAGACCATGATGAGCACGATCATCGATGCACTGCGCAGTGGTGTCCGTGATACTGGAAGAACTCGCGCAGCTCGGCCGCACACGGTGGCGACGTCGCGGCCACGTGTTGTCCTACTTCGACCACCACGCCTCCAACGGACCACCGAAGTCATCAACCGCCGCCTGGAAGGACCGCGCCGCAACGCCTTCGGACTCCGCAACCTCGCCCACTACCGACTGCGCTCACTACTGCACTGCGGCAACCTCGCTCAACGAATCAATGCACTCTGATTCCGGAAGTGCCACTTTAATCTCGATAACGGTCGAGTCCAGTGGTCATGAGGCCGACCGTAGAGAGGTGATGAGCGTGTCAAGTTTCGCCAGTACGGGTGACGTATCCCGATGCGCCGTAGGCAGGGGCGCAGCGTGGCGCGACAGCGCCGGAGCAGGCCAGGCCCACCATTCCGAGAAACTTGAAGGTCGTCGACGCTCGCCAGCTCGGCGGAGACCATAGAAGCCAAGGCGACCAAACGGCGTCCGCCCGCTGCCCATTCAGTCAGGTCCAATGCGTGGAATCGTCTCCTGGTCGCCCCCCGGACTGACCGTGAGTATGCCTGTGACGGTGACCCCGCAATCATTCCTGCCCCCTGCGCTCGATGATCCGGCGTGGCCAGATCATCGCGGGCACGAGCAGACGGTGACACGTTGCGGAAAACGCGACTGCCGGCGGAACCTTGGCGCGGTTGGCGTGCGGCCGGGTTGGCACAGTCAAGCTGCTGAGGTTTGCGCATGATCCACCTTGCGCAAGTATCCGCGAGTCGTCGCAACGTCGACCAGCAGTTCGCGCAGGTGCGTGCGCGCGCGGTGAAGACGGGACATCACGGACCCAAGCGGCCAATCCATGATTTGCGCAATGTCTTTGTATCGCAAGCCCTCAACGTCGGCGTAATAGACAACTATCCGTTGCTCAACCGCTAGGCACTGGAAGACGGCAAGGATCTCGTCATCGGCCAACCTTCGTAGCGCCTGTAGCTCGGCCGAAGGTAACCCGGCGGACGAGTGCGCGGCATCCGCCATCAGCTGTGCGTCGGTGACCATGTCACCCAGGACTTCGACAGGACGGCGCTGCTTTGCTCGGTATGAGTTGATCCAGGTGTTCCTCATAATGCGGTACAGCCACGCTTTGACGTTGGTTCCCTCACGGAATCGATCGAACCCGCCGTACGCCTTGAGCATCGTCTCTTGCACGAGATCCTCGGCGTCGGCGTGGCTCATGGTGTACCTGTAAGCGGCGCGGTATAGCTGGTCGAGTAGCGGCAGCGTGGCCCGTTCGAAGCGGACCCCAAGATCTTCTGCCGTCGGGCCACTAGGCGGGTGGGCCGGCGAATTTTCAACGGGCAGAACCATTTCGTCACCTCTCGGGGTTTGTATATAAGGACTACCTATATGCCACCAGGCTCGAACTATCATGTCCAATGGATACTTCTGATTGTTTTCATCTATATTTGAGATAGGAGGTGAAGTGTGGAACTCAGGCAGCTCGAATACTTCATTGCGGTGGCAGGCGAGATGAACTTCTCCCGGGCTGCGCAGCGGGCCCATGTGGTGCAGTCGGCACTGTCGACATCCATCGCCAAGCTCGAAAAAGAGTTGGGAGTGGAACTCTTCGACCGCTCGCGCCAACAGATCAAAATCACCCCGGCGGGAGAGTTGTTCCGCGACCACGCTCGCCAGGTCATCAACGCAACGCGCCTCGCGAAGGAGTCACTGAACGTCTATCGCGGCGAACTCACAGGCAATATCGATTTTGGATCGATTGTCTCGTTCGGCGGGCTCGATGTGCCCAGGGCACTGGGAGACTTCCACCGTGCCTACCCGTTGGTGCGCATCAGGATGCGACACGCACTGCTTGGATCCTCCGCACATCTCTCTGCGCTCGCCGATGGATCTCTCGACATGGCACTGGTGTCCGCACCGGACCGGTTCCCGCCAGGCATCGATATGCGGCTGCTCTCGCTAGAGGAAATGGTGTTCGTCTGCCGGTCTGATCATGCTCTGGCTGATCACAACGCCGTCCAGATCGCCGCGCTGGCGGAGGAAGAACTCATCCAATTTCCCAGCGGGTACGGGCTTCGCCGATTGTTGGACGAGGCTTTCGCAGCCGCGGGAATCACTCCGAACACGTCCTACGAGATGACGTCCGAGTGCAAGGTGATAGCGGATTTGGTGCGCAACGGATTGGGGACGACGTTCATGCCGGAATCAGATGTTGGCCGTTTCCCCGATCTGCGTGCCATCCGCGTTCAGCCGGCGGTGCGCTGGCCGATTTATCTCGCGTCGTTGGAGCATAATCGCATGGGCCCAATCAGCGCGCGCCTAGCCGAGTCGATAATCGCTGTGGCTCAACAGCACGAGTGCTCGTCACCATGAAAAACCCGGCTGAACGCGCGGCCACCGGAAGGGTCCGATCGCCCGCCCAGGTTACCAGTTCCAGCACTCTACACCAAGGGTGCAAACAGCTCCCCGGCCAGTGGTGCTGTATACGACAGTTGCCGCGATCGCACCGCCGCCTGGGCCGACGGCGAAGTAAGCCGTGTTCCCGCCGAAGAGTTGGCTCCTGGCGGTCGTGGCGATCTCGACGATGAGGTGTTGGTTGGTGACGCTGATGCCCTGTCCGGCCAGGTTGAGAATCACGGTGCCGGTGATCAGCTCGGTCAATGAGTTCGGCAGGAGGCGATCGGTACCCAGGACACGGTGAGCAGACCCAGCGAGATGCCGGTGATCCACTGGGCTCGACCGGTCGGCGAGGAACCGGCGCGGGTGGCGCCGACGCGCCTGCTGCGCCGACAAGCCCGAACAGTCCCACCTCGGCGGTGGATAGACGCCACGGGGAGGCTGTCAGTGGCAGCACTATCGAGCCCCAGAGCGCGCTGAACCCACCGAAGACGAGCAGCGTCATGAAGGCGCGCATACGGAACACGCGTTCGGGGATCGTCAGCGTGACAATTGAGGTGACCACTCGGCCGTAGGAAACGGCAGGTCGGGGTACCTACCTCTCGAATGGCAGCCACCGGGCCAGCACAAGGACAAGCACCAGCACGACGATCGCCAAGAACACATACACCGCAAGCTAATTCAGCACATCGGTGAGTACTCCGGAACGGTCCGAGCCAGTAAGACACGAAAACGACTCAGCTGGTGACGATTCCGATGACGCGGCCTCTCATGCCCGGCTGCTAAGTGCGGCCGCGTAGGGGTTGATGACCTGCTGAACCACCAATGCCACCCGACACCTGCCGCCGGCGACCACGAAGATCTGCGGACTCGGTGATACGAACACAGCGACGAGAGCGCTGACGCAATGACGCACCCGCCGACGATGAGCAACCTCCGGTTAAAGACATCACCGAGGGGCACGATCAGGATCAGCCCCAGAAAGTAGCCGGTCTGGGTCACAGTGGTTACCAGACCCAAATCGGGAGGCCCGACGCCGAGCTCACGCCCGATCTGATCCAGCTGCGCCCGAGCGTAGTAGATGCGGGCGACCGCCACCCCAGACGCGATGGCCAGCAGAACCGCGAGGCCACTGGTCATCGGGGCCGGCTGTGTGTCGGTCACCGCGGGGCCGCGACTAGAGGGAGAGGAGGACATCATTGGGCAGGTCGAGGAGCGCTTTGCCGTAAACCTCGTTACTGATGGCGGGCAGCAGTGAGACATGGCGTGCGCCGACGTTCGCATCCTGCCAAATCCGTTGCAGCGGACTGGCATCAACCAACCCCGACGAACCGTGCACATTGAGCAAGATGTTGATCGCTTCCACCACCTGACCGGCGGCCCGGCTCGCGTCCGCGCGGGCACGGGCCCGGGCGGGGAATGACGGCTGGACCCCGCGCACGGCATGTTCATCGAGGTCATCGGCGGCCCGCCGTGCATGCATGTGTGCGGTATCGATCAGGAGAGCAGCCTCTCCCAATTGCATTTGGAGACTGGCCGAATCCGCCTGCCGACTAAACGTTGTCCCAGCCATTCGCTTCGAGCCGGCCGCTTCGCGCACATAGTCCAGCGCCGCTCTGCCGAGCCCGAGAAGCGGGCCGACCAACCCTAGCGTGTGGGTGGTGTAGAACCCGCTGCGGTACACGATCTCGTCTTTGTGTTCCGTCGGGTAGTCACCGGCTTCCAGACGTGCTCGGGCAACCACACGATGTGACGGAATGAAAGCGTCGTCGACAATCAGGGTGTTGCTTCCCGACCCTCTCATCCCGGCCGTGAACCACGTGTCGACCACCGAGTAGTCGGCGGCCGGGATCGGCGCCACTGCCGCCTCGATGGCCGCACCGCTCGGGTCGACGATGGTGAAGCCGAGCACCGCCCACTGGGCGTGTAGCGATCCCGACACATAACCCCATCGGCCAGACAGCCGCAGTCCGCCCTCGACCTGAACAGCGGTGCCTGTCGGCGGCAACGAACCACACACTAAGGCGCCGGGGTGGGCGCCGAACACTTCGTCTTGCACTCGTGTCGGGAACAACCCGATGTCCCAGGCGGAGTGGTTCGTAAGCGACACCACCCACGCAGCTGCACCATCACCGTGAGCGACCGCCGACACCACCTCCAGACAAGTACGCAGACTCGCTTCGGATCCGCCGTATCGACGGGGCAGCATGACCTTGAAGAGTCCCGCTTTCGTCAGCGCGGCGATGCTCGTATCGGGGATCCGCCGGTCATCCGCACTTTGTCGAGCGTTGTCAGCCAGAAGAGACCGGAGGCCTTCGGCGCGATCAACCAGCACAGATCTGTCAGCAGTCGATTGAGGTCCCGCCTCCGAAAAACGGTTGTGCCAAGCGTGTTCTGCGATGGAGACGTTGCCATCCATCGTGTTATCCGTCGTCATACGCACAAACTATCCGCGGATCAGACTGCATCACCATGCCAATTGTCCTTGAAGTCCTTGGGCCACCTGCGTTCGTCATCCTCAAACGCAATGTCAGAGGGCCTTTCCGAGCATCACAAAGCCGACGCCGCGTCGAATGAATTCCAGAGATGAAACCCATCTGCAATGGAGATGGCGTGATATTCGGATACCCTACGACTGCAGTGCCTTTGATCAGCGCAGGACGCGTAGCGGTACGACCGTGCTAGAAATAGATCATGACCGTCTTTCATCACCTAGACGAATCCCTCGCATTGCCAAGACCATCAAGCCTTGCCGTCTCCTCCGACGGCAGCCGTGTAGTGGCCACCGTTGATGGGATCAACGAGGAGGGACACGAATACTTCCGGGCCATACGAGAGCTCGACCCCGATGGGCACCATCCCTCACGTGGACTGACCGAAGCAATCATCTTGGAGTCGTCGACGTGGTTCACCTCACATGGCGAACTGCTACTCCTCGCAGCCAAATCCAATGCGGTCAACGATAATTCGCCGACGACGATGTGGCTGTTGCCGGCCAGCGGGGGTCATGCCGTAATGGGGCGGATGTGACAAGTCCACTGCAGGCGCTCGTCGCTGCCGCCACACAACGCCCGCAGAGGGAGATCCAGTCGCGGCCTCGAAGTTCCGTACCGGTGAGCAGGTCGATGATCCACAGCGCCAGCGTCAGGTGATCGATGCCGTCACCGCCGATGCCACGTCCCGGCGTGTCGACGCCGGCTACGTTCGCGATGTGTTCCGCCGCCAGATTGGTGCGCCAGACTCATTGGGATACAATCGATTGCACAGTGGAAGCTCGATCCCGTCTGCTCCGGTGTCCGCCCCGACCTGTCGGCATCGCGGGACACCATCGACAAGCTCAATCCCACCATCGTCGGCGAGATCGCCAAGCAATGGCCCACGCTGCATTCACCGTCGTGCCCTGCCGTCCTCCACGCCGTGGCGCAGGAAATGAATTCGACGCGAACGCCCGTCTGGCGTGCAACTCGTCCCGCCGTTTTCCTGACGTTGTTGCCACAGTGCTGAGCGGCTATGCTGCCCTTTGAGCTGACTCACTGCAGCAACCGACTCAGGAAGCACCAGCTGGTCGGGGTTAGAGGCAATCTTCGGCGTATTCAGTCGCTCTACCGGGGACTCCTCGCTCGTATTGTGCGGTCGACGGCGCCGCCACTGTGGATCGGTGTGGCGGTAGCGGCAGCGTTGATCGGCGCGGAAGTTGTCCTGGTGCTGTGGCTGCACCGGGTGGCGCCGCAGAATGCGTACGGTGCGCTGTTCCTACTCGGTGTGCTCGTGGTCTCGGCGGCATGGGACTTCGGCTTGGCCGCCGCCACATCGGTGGCCAGCGCGTTGATGTATGTGTTTTTCCACGAAGACAGCCTGGGACCTGCCCTCTTCGTTTTCCTGTGCCTGGCGTTGCTGGCCAACGTGCTAGCCGGGCAGGCGCGTTTGCACGCGGCGGAAGCCGAGCAGCGTCGAGTGGAGGCGAATCTAGCGGCGGAGTTGGCGAGAACGACACTACAAGCACAAGATTTAAATTCAGCGCTTGCGGCAGCGGGCCATCGCGTCGCCCAGGTGATCAGCTTGGCGTTTGCCGATCTCATTCTGTTCGAATCCCATGGCGACGACAGCAGATTGGCGATTCCTCTGCGCGACGGCGAAGAACAGCTCGGCACGTTGGTGGTGCCGGCAAATCTGTCCGGCAGACAACGGGTGCGAGTGCAGCGCATGACGCCGTCCCTCGAGGCATTAGTAGGAGCGACGCGAGATCGGTTGAAGATCAACGCCGAAGTCAGTGCCCTCGGAAGGCGGCAGGCCGCGCTACGCCGGGTGGCCACACTGGTCGCACGCGGGGCGGCACCGGACGACGTGTACCTAGTGGCAGTAGCGGAGCTTGCGAACGGGCCGGACGTAGAACATGCCACGTTGATCGAGTACGACGGCCATGAGGGTGTGGTCCTGGCGGTTTGCGATACCACCGGGTGGGCGGCGACGATGGTTGTTGGGGAACGGTTTCCGCTCGATGGCTTCACCATCAGTGCTGACGTCCTGCGCATGTGTGAGCCGGCGCGCGTCGAGGACTGCAGCGGCGCCTGTCCGATCGCGCAGCGCATACGGGGGCTCGGTCTGCGCTCGGGGGTGAGCGCGCCGGTGGTGGTCGACGGTCAAGTACGCGGTGTGCTGATCGCCGGATCAGCGACGGCCGAGTCGATGCCGCCGGGATATGAAATTCATGTGGGCGACTTCGCGGACTTGGTGGCCACAGCGATCTCCAACGCTGAGATCAAAGCCGAGGTTCAGGCATCTCGAGCACGCATCGTGGCAGCAGCGGATCAGGCGCGGCGGGGCTTCGAGCGGGATCTGCACGATGGGGCCCAACAGCGGCTAGTGAAGCTCGGACTGGACCTGCGTGCTTTAGAGGCATCGGTGCCCGCCCAGAACCGCGAGGCGGTCACCCGGGCACTGGAGACCCTGATGAGCGCGCACGCCGACTTACGTGAATTGTCGCGGGGAATGCACCCGGCGGTGCTGTCCAACGGTGGACTGGATGTTGCCATTAAGGCGCTGGCGCGGCGGTCGGCGGTACCGACCTGCGTAAAGATCGACGTTGGTCGGCGCCTTGCGGAGTCAGTGGAGGCCGCGGCGTATTACGTCGTGGCTGAGGCGCTTACCAACACAGCCAAGCACGGGCGGGCCTCAGAGGTGCACGTCAGCGCGTTCATTGACGAGGGGCATCTACAAGTGTCAGTCAGCGACGACGGGGTGGGCGGTGCCGTCCTCGGGGGCGGCTCGGGACTGATCGGGCTGAAGGACCGAGTCGAAGCGGTGTCGGGCAAGTTGACGGTGTGCAGCCCGGTCGACCAAGGGACCAACCTGACGGTCACGATTCCGGTCGATTGAACACGACGCCGACGGGCCCAGCGAGGTGCGTTGGAGCGGCGCCCGGAAACAATCCGTCCTTTCCCCAGGCGCGACCGCCGATGGGCCACGCGGGTCCTCGGATAGCGCGTGGCCCGGTGCGCTGGAGGCACTATGTGGCCATTACCTTAGATGGCGTCTGAGGTTGCCGGACAGCGGACATCGAGATAGCGGGATGAATGGTCTCGCTGGAAGGATGTCTCCATGTCCCGAACCCGCCGGTCTTTCACGACCGAGCACAAGGTCGAGGCCGCTCACCGGGTGGCTCGTCCTTCTTCCAAGAAACGCCGCGCTTCGATGGTGCCGGCGACGACACCTCCAAGCTAAGCAGGAAATCGTCTAGGCGTCCAAGACGCATTTTCGAACAGTGGTAACCGCGACTTCATGCGCCGGCAGGCAAGGAACGTGGCGACACACCATCACAAACGTCTTACGAGCCAACGGATTTCACCCCGGTGTGCACAGTTCTGCCCACGGGAACGCCACCATCTGTGGATGTCTCGGGATGCGCTTCACAATGTTTTTCGAAATAAACGATGACCGGCCAGCTGCTTTGACGCTTATGCACGACGACACCAACGACAACCGTGGGCCACTCAGAAAGAGAATCTCGAGGAAGATCACCATTGGCAAGATCGTCCTCCTAGCACTAGCGGTGCCCGCAGGCTGCGGTGTGATCGCCATGGCGCCTACTTGCGGAACTTGCGAAGATCCACCACTGCCATACGGCCTCAACCCAGGGTTCCAGATCTCAGTGGGCCGGCACGGCATCAGCCACGGAATCGAGACGCCGGTATATCCGCGGATGCCGATCGGCGACCGGATCGCCACACGGCGCGGTGAGATCGACCCGCTGCCCTCCGTCCCCATCCTTCAGATGCCATGACATCGGGCCCTGTTCGGCGAGCAACCGGACAGTGCATCGGGAGTTCGAACTGGCCCAATCAACAGTTGTCCCTGCACCGTTCGGGGACCGCCAACCCATTGGGCGACCAGCTTGATAGCTTTGCAATGCAGCACAATCGAAAATGAAGAGCCCGCAACATCAGGATTTACACGCGGCGCGAATCACCCACAGCGAGGGTTTCCTTCGAAACCCGGCGACCACCAGATCGGACTGCTCAGCCGCCTTGGTCTTCGTCAGCCATCCAGTGTCGTCATCACGGCACCTTCCTCGCGGAGCATCGCTCAGCGTGTCAGGCCCGAACCGCCGTTGAATCCACAGTCCCAGTGGCCATCTCGGAGCCGCCTGGGGCTGCGCTACCGCAGCTCGCAACATTTCCTTACGCTTATCCATCTACGAGATGTTAGCGAAGTTACGTGACATCCATGCCCAGCGTTAGCGCCGCTTTTCGACCCTGAAGGCGCTGCGAGCAACACATGAGCTGGATAAGTCGGGGCACGTGTAGCAGATCACACATCGAGATGCATAGCGCGGTCATTTGCGTTATCGCTAGTAACAGACTGAACGTTACAACGCTGGATGTCCGAGAAAGGATGCCTCAGATGCGACCTAGCGGACCGTATGACGTCGTCGTGGTGGGAGCCGGCACCGCCGGGTGTGTGATCGCAGCGCGGCTGTCGGAGGACCCAGCCACTCGAGTGCTGCTGCTCGAGGCCGGAAGCGGTACGCCGCCCCCTGGCAGCGCGACTCCGCATACCTGGGTTGCGCATATCGCGGACGCGAGTTGGGCAGATGTGTCCACCGTGCAGGCGGCGACTGGCGCAACTACTCCACTGGCGCGGGGCCGAGGTATTGGTGGATCCTCGGCCATAAACGGCATGCTCCATACGCGCGGGCATCGTACGAGTTACGACCGTTGGCGGCAGTCCGGTGCTGTCGCCTGGGGCTTCGACGACCTGCTGCCATACTTCAAGCGGAGCGAGGGTGCCCCAGGCAAGGATCCCGCGCTGCGGGGCACCGGTGGGCCTGTGCAGGTCGCACCTACGACGCCGCTCCATGACGTGGTTGCCGCATGCCTGTCCGCTGCCATCGAGGCAGGATTCGCTCGAGCCTCCGACATCAGTGGCGGGTTAGAGGTTGGGTTCGGCCCCGTTGATACCAACATTGTTGCCGGACAACGACAAAGTGCGGCGGACGCCTACCTGAAGCCCGCTTTGGGGCGTGCGAACCTTGACTTTGCGCCAAATGTCACCGTGGAACGACTGCGCATCGCGGAGGGCCGCTGCACCGGGGTCAGCTTCATCGCCCAAAGTGGCACGCCGACGTACGCGGAGGCCGCACAGGTCGTCCTCGCCGCGGGCGCGATCGGATCACCGCAGCTGCTGATGCTGTCCGGTATCGGTCCGAGAGCACATCTGCGCGAGGTCGGGATCGATGTCATCCACGACCTCCCCGGCGTCGGTGAGAACCTGCACGATCACGTGCTGGTGCCCGTCGCCTACCGTGCGTCCAAACCGATCCCGGCCGCCACGTCCAACCATGTTGAGGTGATCGGACTGATCCAGACCGATCACGCCGACGGCGCCCCCGACCTGCAGATCCTCATCACCGACTCAGGCATCGGCATCCTGCCCGGGTTGAGCGGCGCCGACGCCGGGTACGGGATGTACGCGGCCGTGATGCAGCCCTTCAGCCGCGGCACCGTCCGGCTGTCGGGACCAGACGCCAATGCCAGCCCGCTGGTCGATCCAAATTATTTCGGCGATGACCGCGACATGGACACGGTGCTCACCGGATTGCGACTGATCCGCAACATCGGGCATGCGAGCGCGCTGGATGGATGGCGAGGCGAGGAGGTGGCGCCTGGCGAGAATGTCGATGACGATGACGCACTGCGCGCGTATGTGAAAAAAACCTACCGAACATATTTTCACCTGGTGGGAACATGCGCGATGGGCACTACCGAGATGTCGGTCGTCGACAGCGAATTACGGGTGTACGGCATCGGCAACCTACGCGTCGCTGATGGGTCCGTGATGCCGTCGATCCCGTCGAGCAACACCAATGCCACTGTCTACGCGATTGCCGAACGCGCCGCTGAGCTGATCGGCGGTGGCTGACATGGCAAGTCAGTTGTCTTCGTCGAACTGCGATTCAACGCCGAGATGGCTGGCGACCGCCCGGCGCGGACTCCGGCCAGCACCAGCCGGGTGGGCATTGGTACAGGATTTCTTGAGCACCCGTACCGGTGAGGCGCACCGACCGCACATGCTTCGCGGCTCAGCCAGCGCACAAACCTGGGCGCAACGTCCGGTACGGCCCTGGTCGGACCCACCGACGACATATGCTCAACCGCTCACACTGATCGGCGCCGAAGTGAGTGGGTTTTGTTGTGGCCGTTGGGTCTTGGTGGTCGGGCTAGGGGATGTGGGGCCGAGGCAATATGGTCCATTCTTATCGTGAATTCTTCGGCCTGCTCGGATGGGGCCGTGCCGTTGGTGGCGGGTATCGATTTACATTTGGATTTGCGTGGTTCGGGGTTGCGTGTTGGTTTGGTGGATGCTCTGCGTGAGGCTGTTCAGTCGGGGCGTTTGGCGCCTGGGGCGAGGCTTCCGTCATCGCGGGCTTTGGCGGCTGATCTGGGTGTTGCGCGGAACACCGTCGCTGAGTGTTACGCGGAGCTGATCGCCGAGGGGTGGCTTGTTGCGCAGCAGGGCTCTGGTACCCGAGTTTCCCGGCGGGCGCTTCCACGCAGTGCGACGCGGACGCCGGCTCGGATACGGTTGCCGCCGATCACTCCCGCGTCGGGCTTGATGCCGGGAGCGCCAAATCTTGCCGAGTTTCCGCGTGCCACATGGCTTGCTGCTGCGCGGCGCGCTTTGACGACCGTGTCGCACGATGCGCTTTCTTATGGTGATCCACGTGGCCGTCTGGAGTTGCGGACGGTCCTGGCTGATTACCTGGCTCGATCGCGGGGGGTGTATGCCAACCCGGAATGCCTCGTGATCTGCTCGGGCTTCCATCATGGGCTCACCTTGATGGCCCAAGCGCTCAAGGCGCGCAAGGCAAGAGGTGTTGCCGTGGAGGCCTATGGCTTTAAGGGCTATCGCGAGCTGTTAGTGAAGGCTGGTTTGCAGATCCCGGCACTGTATGTCGATGAATGCGGTGCTCGCACCGATGCGCTGGGCGCACTGGAGGGGGTGGCCGCAGTGCTGCTGACCCCGGCACATCAGTACCCGACCGGCGTTGCGCTACATGCCGAGCGGCGCGCTGCGGCGGTGGACTGGGCACGCACCACTGGGGGCGTCATCCTGGAGGACGACTATGACGGCGAGTTCAGATATGACCGCGCGCCGGTCGGGGCACTGCAGGGGCTCGATCCGGAGCGGGTGGTGTATTTCGGATCGGCGAGCAAGTCGCTCGCGCCCGGGCTGCGGCTGGCCTGGATGGTGGTGCCTGAAGAGTTCGTCCCCGAGATCGTGGCAGCCAAAGGGAATGTCGACTGGTCCAGCGCTCTGGAACAGTTGACACTGGCCGAATTCATCGCTTCGGGTGCCTACGGCCGGCATGTGCGCTTGATGCGGTTGCGCTACCGCCGCCGTCGCGATCAGTTGGTTGCCGCGGTGGCCAAACGCTCTCGCGCGGTTCGCATCACTGGCATGGCCGCAGGGCTGCAGGCGGTGTTGGAGCTTCCCGCGGGGAAAGAGATTTCAGTGGTGAAGGACGCGGCGAGCAAGGGTTTGGCAATCAGCGGCCTCTCACAGTTCGGGTGCGAAGCTCCCGGTCCGGGTTGGGTCTTTCCCGAACGCGATGCGTTGGTCGTGGGCTACGCGGGCCCCTCCGATCGCGTGTGGCCCAGTGCGCTGGAGACGCTGTGCGCGGTGTTGCCTAAAAATCGGTGAACCGGCCCGATGGACGAACTCGACACGCTTATATCAGCTCCAGCCAACGTTGGCGAAAAGCGGCTCATATGAGAGCCTTCCGACGAGTCGGCATGCACGTCGCCTTGGCGGCACTCGATCTCGCCGCCCATCTCGCGGATCCGTCGATGGTTGGTCCGGTATCAACTCACTTTTCGGGCCTTGCGCTCAAGTTGCGACACCGCGGAGTGCTGAGTAATCAGAGTGCCCTACCGGCAACTATGCGACGGGCTGAGAGCATCTGGCCGCACACAACCGGATCGCAAATGAAGTTCGCAGTGTCTTTGGCAATGCGAGATCACTGGTCGGCCAGTTATCGGTGATACGATCAGAGCGTACCAACAATAAGTGAAGGATTTTCTGCTATGCACTTTTCTGTGTGGCCGGTAGCGCCGCAGTCGTGGGCTCAAATCTCGTCCCTTGCAGCTGAAGCCGACTACGGCTTCTGGCACTGCATATATGTGGCGGATCACTTCATGTCGGAAACTGGTGGTGCACAAGAGGTTTTGGAGGCCACAAGCGTGCTGACGGCGTTGGCTGCAACGACGAAGCGAATCCGGCTGGCCACCCTCGTGCTGTCAATGACCTATCGACACCCCGCCGTCCTGGCGAACCTGGCAGTCACCGTCGACAGGATCAGCGACGGACGTCTGACCTTGGGGCTAGGCACCGGCTGGCAGCCGAATGAGCACCAACAATACGGCCTGGCCTTAGGCCAACCAGGTGAGCGCGTCGACCGCTTCGCCGAAGGACTGGCCGTGATCGAGAACCTGCTGACCAAACCGACGACGAGCTATGCAGGGCAGTACTACCAGCTCTCAGAAGCCGAGTGCGAACCCAAGCCGGTGCAGTCTCCGCTCCCTATCCTGATCGGCGCAGCCCAACCACGCATGCTGCGACTAGCTGCGCGATATGGCAATCAATGGAATCAGTGGTCTACCCCAGGCGGATTCAAGGCGACCTCACAAGTACTCGACGCCGCCTGTGAACGCGAGGGCCGCGACCCTGCCACCATCTGGCGCTCAACACAGGCGTTGACCATGGTCACGAAGTCGGCAGAATCCAAGGTCCGCGCGCAGGCGATGGCCGAACAGCTGCCATTCCCGATGATTTACGGAACCGCACCCCAGATCGCCGAACAAGTAGCTCAGTGGCGGGACGAGGGCGTGGACGAAGTGATCTTCCCCGATTACCTCTTGCCACGCGGTGTCGAACGTATGGATACCTACGACGAGCTCGCCGAAGCGGTAGCTCCACTAACAACTCCCCCGCCCTACGAGAAGCGCGCCCATCGCCAACACCCGCAACAGACACATCCCGGTACTGCAGCAGGCTGAACAGTCGTGGGTGCGTATGGCGAGTCCCCGTTACTGAGTCCACCCGATCTGTACCCGTGTTGTTGGCCACCGTTGTGAGAGTTGAGGGGCAGAGTGATCATCGGGAAGTCACATGCCCGGTATGTATTCGTCGTCGGTGCGCCGGCAAATCGTTGCGCGCCTGCGATCGGCTGAACCGGTCGCCGTGGTCGCGGCAGAGACAGGGGTCTGCCAGGCCACGCTTTTTCGGTGGAAGCGCCAGGCACTTATCCGAAGCAGCCGCCGGCCGTGTCTGATGCTGGCGTGATCGAAGGCAACCCAAGCGTGGAGGCCGACGAGCTCGCCGCAGCCCACGAGCGCATCACTGCGCTGGAGGCTGAGTTGGCGTTGACGCGGGACGCGTGCGAACTGTTCGAGGGCGGTGGTGCCCCAAAACACCGACGCGCGATCACTGAAGGGCTGATCGCGCGAGGACATTCGGCCCGAACCGCCTGTCGGATAACGGGTTAGCGCGCTCATGATGGCAATACCACCGGCGCCGCCTGTCCCCGACCGTGAGGTCAGGCGGCTCATCGTGGCCGACACGATCACCGAGATCCACCAGCGTTCTCGCGGCACCTACGGGCGCCGTCGAGTCCGCGCCGCACTGCTGGCCGACTACGACATGAACGTCGACCTGAAGCTAGTCAACTCGATCATGTCTGAACAAGGTCTGTACGGTCTGCCGCGCCCAGGGCGAAGAAAGCCCAAACTGATTGCGAGCGCAACAACCATCTCATCCCAAAAGGAGTACCGCGACATGACTGCTGAGCCACTGAGCGCGCCTGCAGCCGCGCAGATGCACCAACTACTGTCCGGTTTCGAGGTGTCCCAAGCCCTGTACGTCGTCGCAGAACTCGGCGTCGCCACCGCGCTGCTGAGCGGGCCGCGCCACATCGAGGACCTGGCAGCCAGCGTCGGCGCGAACACCGACGCGCTCGAGCGGCTCATCCGCTTTCTCGCGCCCCTTGGCGTGTTCCAGACGTCAGGCCGTGACGTCGAGATCACCGCATTGGGCAGCACACTCGCCGACGGCCCAGCCGACTCGATGCGCGCCCTCGCGCGCTACCTCATGCAAACCCACTACGCACCGTTCGGCAGCCTGCTGCACACCGTGCGCACCGGCGAAGTCGCCGCCACCGAATACCTCGGCCAGCCGTTCTTCGACTGGGTCGACGCCACCCCCGGCCTTGCCGAGTTGCAGAACTCCGCCATGGCGAACTTCACCACCGGCGGCCGCGGTGACCTTCTGGACCGGCTGCAGTTCCCGGACGGCGACACCATCGCCGACATCGGGGGCGCCGATGGCACTCTGCTGGCCGAGATCCTGCCCCGTCTCCCCGACCGACGCGGAATCGTGTTCGACACACCCAGCGTCGTGTCCGCCGCCACCGCGAAATTGGCCGCAACAGGACTGGCCGACCGTGCTACTGCTGTCGGAGGAAACTTCTTCGACAGCGTTCCCGTCGCCGACATCTACCTGCTGTCGGCGGTCCTGCACGACTGGGACGACGCCTCGCTGATCCGGATCCTGAACACCATCGGACGCGCTGCACGCCCGACTTCGAGTCTGCTCCTACTCGAGCTGGTGGTGCCAGAGGACGACATGCCACACACCGCGAAGTTCATCGACTTCACCATGATGGCAATGCTCGGCGGCCGCGAGCGCACCGAGTCGCAATGGCGACGACTGCTCAGCGAGGGCGGCTTCAATCTGCATCGCATCACCGCGGGCTCAGGCATCTACTGCGCTATCGAGGCGACCCTGCATCGACGCTAGCGCGGCATCCGTCAGGATCACACTGCGACCAACTTCCTGGTTGTCTCGTTTCTGATACCACCTTGGGTGTGGATCGAAGCCGTCGTGAGCCGGGTTGCGCCCCGTCGGTCGGGCTTCCCGTCGGTCGCCGGCTGGGTCCCGCACTGTCGGTTCACGTCCGAGAAAGGGAGGGTGATTTCAAGGGGTGGATGCTGCAGCAGCGACGTTGATTGGAGAGTGCTGCTGTGCGGCGTCCACCTTGGTCACTGTCGTTCGAATGTTTTTGGGTCGTTATCAGCGACGGCAGGACCGTCGCCGAAACTGTTGTGGCGGTCGGCGTGTCGGTGCACGCCGGGTTTCCCTGGTTCCACGACTCTGGCGAGTTGAAACCAGGACTCACCGAACCCATGACATCCGGTCCCCGACCACGGTTGACTCTCCGCGACCGTTTCCAGGTCGACCTCGGGGTCAAGGCCAACGAGTCGTTGAACTCGATCGGCGGGCGACTGAAGCCACCGACGTTTCGTCTATCGCTTTTCCTTCATCGCGACGCGCGTCGGCGACAGACCACCGGGGCTCATCGTGGCCGATCCGTCGACCGTCAGCGACTCGCCCACCACGCCGCTAGCGTCCACCGTTGCAGGCCCAGTGCTCGGCACCTACCGACTCGACTACGACTTCCTGAACTCAACCAATAACCAAGGCGTGCGAAACCTATCGTCGGGCAACAGATCATATTGGTGGGCTTTCCACTCGATGTGCACTGTTGCTGGTTGCGCGGCGACCGGAGCGTCCCTGGATGCCGCCAACCACAAAGAACCCGAAGGTCTTGCGGCGGTGTTCCACTTCGACGAAGGTCACTGGCGCGACAACCCTTCTCAGTTCCGGGCAACTTGCGGCTCAGGCCGCCGAGCCGGCACGGCCACCGACGAAAACACAGTCAGCTCCGCTCTAGAGTTGGCGCCTCAGACTGACGGCACCGTGACAGGCGTGGAGACGCAAACGACCATGTCGAACGAGTGCGGTTTCAAAGGCCTCGTAAACACTATTCCGGTCGTCGGGACGCGGACAGGGCCACTACCACCCAATGCGGTGTTGGCGGACCCGGCATTCTTCGTGTCATAGCGGTCAAGCCGTTCTGCACGTTCGGGACCCGGCGGTCAAGACATTGTGACGGTGCGCGCCGAGCGGCCCGCCACGGATGCGATGGTGGCGTTGGTCGCCGCACGACTCGGATTCGACGCGAAAGCAGCGGTGCTGGCGGTGATGTCATCGACGCTGAACTGAGGCTGCTCGTCATGATCCGCACGGCGGCCGAGCTGGCGGCGGGCCATAGCAGCGGCGGTCAATGAGCTACTCGACGAACGTCTCAGCGCCCATCCGGACCGGTATGGATTTGGCAGTGAGTATTGAGTGGCGGGCCGTACACCGTGTCATCGCAGGCACGGCAGTGCCAGGTGGTCCGCCGTGGCCGTGACACGCGAGTGGCCGACCAGGACTTGGTTGGGGCCGAGGGGGTGCCCAAGGGGCATCCGCTGGGGCCTGGACAGGTCATCCTCGGATCTGCTCTCGTCGGCATCAACCTACCGACCGAAACCGACCCCAACCGACTCCACGCAGCTTGATGCGATGAAGGGGCGGGGCCTCCGCTCCTCGAGCGTTCCCGGCGGATGCTGGGGGTGCCACGTTTACTACGACAAGGGAGGCCCCTATGAGTGAGTATGACGGAAAACAGTTCGTGGGGATCGATCTGCACCGGCAGCGGTCGGTGATTGTCCGCCAGACCGACACTGGAGAGCGGCTCGCGGCGGTGCGGATCGTCAACGACCCGGTGGCGTTGGGTTTACAGCTCGAGAACGCCGGTCAGAACCCGGAGGTGGTGCTCGAGGCGACCTATGGATGGTACTGGGCAGTCGACACCCTGCAGGCAGCCGGAGCGACGGTGCATCTCGCACATCCGTTGGGGGTCAAGGGATTCCGGTACCGGCGGGTGAAAAACGACGTCCGCGACGCGTCGGATCTAGCCGATCTATTGCGGATGAACCGACTGCCCGAGGCCTGGATCGCGCCGCCACCGGTCCGAGAACTACGCGAGCTGATCCGCTACCGAGCGAAATTGGTGGCGCTGCGATCGGGACTCAAGGCACAGGTGCACGCCGTGCTCGCCAAGGCTGGAGTGCTTATTCCGGTGTCGGACCTGTTCGGCGTCACCGGACGCCAGCGCCTGGCGAAAGTGGGACTCGGCAATGCGTATGCGCAGCGGGTGATCTCGCTGCTGGAGATTATCGATGTTCTCGACCATCATGAGACCCGCTTCACCGTGACGATCGCCGACCAGTTGCACACCCACGCCGGGTATCGGGCGATCCAGGAGTTGCCCGGGGTAGGTCCAACGCTGGGTGCGATATTCGTCGCCGAGATCGGGGACGTGCACCGGTTCGCTGGACCGGACCGGCTGTGTTCGTGGGCCGGACTGACGCCGCGCCACTACGAATCCGACACCGTGGTGCGGCGCGGGCACATCACCAAACAGGGCAGCAAACTCGTGCGCTGGGCGGCCGTCGAAGCAGTCCAACGACATCCGACCACCGCGAAGATCGCCGCCGACAAGAAACGCATCGAGGATCGCCGCGGCAAGAGCATCGCCAAGATCGCCGCGGCACGCAAACTGATCACGCTGGTCTACTACGGGCTACGCGACGAACACATTCGCGCACTGTCCCGCGGGCGGGCTGCATGAGCATCTTGGACGCAGCACGCGCGCGGACGCGAATTTGTCTGACCCCCGCACCGGCGTGGTCGCCCGCTTGATCGACCCCGCGTGTTGCCACCGCACCGCTCCATGCCCGCATCAGCCGGGCGAAGGGATGACCGGTAGCCGAGAAAATCGGCCCTGCCCAACCCATACGCATCAGTACTGGAGACGCCGCTTCAACCCAACAACCACACAATCCGCAACCCGGTTGTCGACTCCGACAAGCTGTGCGCCGGGGCCGAGCCAGCGTCAAGACCGTCGTCCTCGCTGCGCTGCGGGCGCTCCGTCTTGACCCCCGGCCCTCACCCGACGCTGCCCGCACGGAGGCCGAAACCAACAAAACACCAGTTGACAAAACCCCGCCCCTTCAGGGATGACAATGACCGTCGCTGTCCATTTGGACATGAAAGTGAGAATCTCCAAGCTCCGTGGATCGGTCGGCCACGGTCTACCCATGACGTGGGACGCGCCGGAACAGGGCTGGCAGTTGCCGGGCGCATCCCGGTTCCAGATCGTCAGGGCCGAGCGTGCTGGGCCCACCCGACCTCTGAGACTGTTAGCGCCCCCAATCAGGGCAGTCTTAGGGTGCCGTCGGGGTGGGAAATATGCGGGGTGGGCACCGCGCACTCGAGAGCAGCAGACTGTGGCGAACGCACCGGTGATTGGGCCTACCAATCGGCAAACTCAGGCCCCACGCAGCTGAACCTCATGGATCCAGCATGGCGGATGGAACTGGACGGGGGACGCGGCATCCCGATGCTGGTCGAGGCCGTCCAGCGGAGGGCGGGTGCGTTCGGAGCCTCGCCTTGCGGTCCGGTCGTCGACCGCTAGCCGGGACGTGTCGTCGGGGCTCCTCCGCGTACCGAACCCCCGGGCGACGCAGTGATCGACCCATTCGGAGGCCCGCTGAACATGCGGCCGTCGTCTGGAAATTACCTGCGGTGGAATACGTCTCGGCGAATAACAGCGGTTATTCATCTTTATGGCAGTGTAGGCAGCTCGCGACGTCGATGCTCGCCGACGCCGGGTTCGGCGATGTGCAGGTCGGAGAGTTCGAGTCAGATCCGATCAACTACTACTACGTAGCGCGGAAGTAGGCCAAATCGTCCATCCCGATGTTCCGACGGCCTACGGTTGCAATGAACATGGAAATGCAACTAGACGGCAAGAACGCGCTGTTGCTGTCCGCACGCGGTGCGCATCTCCGGGCAGATTGGCTGACCAGCTACGAGTCCTTCGCTCGGGCGAGTCAGGCTGCGCCCCTGGCCACCGACGATCTCGACGCGTTCGCAACCGCCGCATGGCGGCTCGGTCGGTGCAAAGAATCGGTTCGAATTGCCGAACAGGTGTTCAACCAGCTTTCCCGCCGCGATCCCACGGCGGCGGCGATGAAGGCGGTCGACATCGCACTGGCGTGGCTCACGCGCGGGGATCTCAACATTGGTCAAGGCTGGATGAACCGGGCGCGCCGGCTGCTGGAAGGGGCACCGGAAAGCCCGACCACCGGCTACCTCGCCTACCTCGACGCATTCATCGCGACCTGCGCTGGAGACACCGATGCGCTCGACCGGCAGGTCACCATCCTGCGGGAGATGTCGGCGCGGTTCGACACCCCCACGATGACGTCCCTCCGTCTGGTCGTCGAGGCCCTTGCCGCGATCGGTGAGGCGAGGATGGCCGACGCTTTCGGCCTGTTCGACGAGGCCATGCTGACGGTACTGGCCGGCGAGATCCCGATCGAATGGGCCGGTGACATCTACTGCCTCGTCCTGCACCACTGCAACCGGCTGGCCGACCTTCCGCGCATGCGCGCATGGACGCAGTCAATGGAGCGGTGGTGTGAGAACTTCGCCGCGGTGGCATACGGCGGGGTATGCCAGATGCATCGGCTGCAATTGCTGACCGCTACCGAGGATTATCGGCTGATCGAGGACCAGTTGTTCCTGGCCAGCTGCAAGCTGGAGGACATCAACGCGTTCGCGGCCGCCGAGGGCTTCTACGAACTCGGTGAGATACGCAGGCTGCGGGGCGATGTCGAAGGCGCGCTCGCAGCGTTCTCTCAGGCGCGGTCGCTGGGCGTCGACCCGCAACCCGGCGAGGCGCTTTTGCAGTGCCGGCAAGGCGACGGCGCTGCGGCGTGGACCGCGCTGCAGGCGTCGCTGGCATGGCGGGACCGGGTGGGCCGGATGCGCTTGTTGCGTGCTGCAGTCGAGGTGGCACTGATCCGCGACAGCGTAGATGAGGCCGAGGCACATTGCCGCGAACTCGAAACCGGCGCCGAGGCTTTCGGCACTCCGGGGTTCAAGGCCTGGGCGGCGCACGCGCGCGGGGCGGTCTTGGTGCAGCGAGGCGAGTACGGCCCGGCGCTCGGTGCGCTGCAGGCGGCACTGCGCGAATACCGAACACAACAGTGTCGGTATGAAACGGCCGAGGTCTACGAATTGATGGCGATTGCGCATGAGGCATTGGGGGACGCCGATCTTGCCGGCTGCACACGCAGCAACCGCCCAAAGCATCTACAGCCAGCTCGGTGTGGAACCCGCACGGACTTCCGCTGGGCCGGCCCAGGGTGGCCTGACGAAGCGGGAGATCGAGATTCTGACCCGGATCGCCAGCGGAGCGACCAATAAGCAAGTGGCCGACCAGATCTTCATCAGCGAGAAGACCGTCGGGCGCCATTTGGCCAACATCTACACCAAGCTCGGCGTCTCCTCCCGCACCGCGGCCGTGACATGGGCGTATGCCAACAATGTCCTGCGCTCGACGGATTGAATTCGTCTCAACGTCTACATCATTCGCACCATGTGGCCGACCGCGAAGACACATCATTCGCCCGATGAGGACTGGCTAGCTGCGGCCTTACCATGATCAGGACTCATAACCACCCGATCAGGAGGCTGCTATGACCACCACCGACGCGCACTCTGCGAGCAAGAGACAGCAGTTGCCGCAGACCAAAGGCAACGGACTGTTCGTGACCGACGGAGGTCTGGAGACGGAGCTGGTCTTCCACGACGGAATCGACCTGCCGAGCTTCGCGGCGTTCCCGCTGCTCGACGACCCGGAGCGCCGCGCCCGATTGCGCCGCTACTACGACGGTTATCTCGACATTGCACGCAAGTTCGACGCGGGCTTCATCGTCGAGACACCCACGTGGCGCGCGAATCCAGACTGGGGTTCGGCGCTCGGGTACTCGCTCGAGCAGCTCGACGCCGTCAACAGGTCAGCGGTGGCGCTCGCGGAGGAGGTCAGGACGGCTGCGGCGGCCGATGGCATCACCGCGGTGGTGAGCGGCTGCGTCGGCCCGCGCGGCGACGGCTATGACCCCGGCGACGCGATGACGCCCGAGGAGGCCGAGCGTTATCACGCGGTGCAGATCGGCACTTTCGCCGACACCACGGCCGACCAGGTCACGGCGATCACGATGACCAACGCCGCGGAGGCGATCGGTGTGGTGCGGGCCGCATCGGCTGCGGGAATTCCATCGGCGATCTCGTTCACCGTCGAGACCGACGGACGGCTCCCGACGGGCCAGCCGCTGCACGAAGCGATCGAGCAGGTGGACGCCGCCACCGATGCCGGCGCCGCCTACTTCATGGTCAACTGTGCGCACCCGACACATTTCGCCGAGGCCCTGGAGCAGGACGGCCCGTGGCGACGACGACTGGTTGGCCTGCGCGCGAACGCATCCGCGAAGAGCCACGGCGAACTCGACGAAGCGACCGAGCTCGATGAGGGTGATCCGACGGATCTCGCTACCCGGCACGCCACACTGCGTGACCGGTTACCGTCAGTGACCGTGCTCGGTGGCTGCTGCGGCACGGATGCGCGCCACGTGGCGGCGATCTGTTCCGCCTGGACTACCAATTAGGCTGCCGCCCGATCCAAAGAATTACCGATGCCTGACGACGCAAGTTCCACTATTCGTCCGATGTGGGAGCCGGCCTGCAAGTTCAGACGCTCCGAGACATGAACGAGAACCCAAAGGTCACGACGGTGAACCGGATGACCAAAGCGATCTTCGACGGCGACAAGGAGACCTGAACTCAATAATCGCCGACGAGTTCACTTTCCACCTGAGGGCACCGATCGCCACGGCGGGCGACCACGCCGGGGTCGAAGATCTACTCGGCGTGATCGGCGCCATCTTCGAAGCGACCAACGGCGACGTGAAGCTCGAGCACCAGTTCTTCATCGGCACCGACGGATGGGCCGCCGAGTGGGAGCACACTGTGCTCGGCCGCCACGGCAAGACCCTGGAGTCCAAGAACGCGTTCGTCTATGGGTTCACGGGCGACCGGTTCGCTGAGATGTGGATGTTCGTGGGGGCGACCCGGCCAGGCCGCGGCGTTCTTCGCCTGACACAGAGGTGTTGCGGGCGTTCGCGCACGTCGCCCTGCTGCATCGACCGCACTGGAAGCGTGGTCGCGTGGGACGACGAATAAGGCCGATTCGCCGCCCGCGGAGACGGAGACGGCGCTCGACGTCGACGAAATCGACCGGCTGGCCAGCGTGTGCGGGCTTCCTCGAGCCAATCGTGAATAGGTCTTCTCGGCTCGCGTCGAGTGGCTGGTGGATGTCGAACTGGACGAAGTACTGCACCATGTCCTGCTTAACTTCGCTGTCAGGTGGGAATAGGTTCCCGCCGACCCTTCAACGTCGCTCGACGTATGTAACCAGTCGAACCAGACCGCGCGCTGCACTCGACCCGGTGCCCGCGCGCAGGCAGCGTGGTGCTGCTGATGCGGTGGACCGCCGCCTCACGCACCTCCGGGCTTCCACGGCATGTTGTCGACGCCGGCGAGTACATGGCGGGCGCGGTTGCGGACAAACGCCTCGGCGTCGTCGCGCGTACACATGTCAAACGACACTGGTGCGGCGAGCTGTTTCGCATCGGCCCACGACAGACCGGCGAACCCACCTTCAGCGTGAAGAACACCCCAGTAGCCTGCGGCGCCGCGGTTGAACTTTGGGCCACTTTCCCTCGTCTCATAGGGCAAGAGACCCCGTCTTCGGGAAGCCTCGGTCCGTGGCCAGACACTGGGGGACCAGATGGAAATCGCCGCTTTCGTTTGCTTAATGGCCCGATTGGTTGCGCTGCCCGTCATTTTCATGGTCCGGTAATCGGCACGCGGGCCGAGCACCACGGCGTAAACGCGTCGGTATGGAAGGCGTCGCCGGCACCCGCACGTTCAACTCGAGCGCAGGGCCTCAGGCTCGACGGGAACGGTTGTCGATCACCTGCGGGGCGGCTGGGAGCAAGACCGTTGCTGCCGACCCTTACGACGGAGAGGCGGCCGTCCTGGCCAGATTGGTACTCAGCTGGGGGGTTGCGCACACTCTGGGTGCTGGTCTGAAACCTGGGGAGCCGCGATGAGCGTGCAACGGTATGGCTTCTTCGGTGAGATCTTGCAGCGCTACTTCAGGCCCGCGATCGGGGCATATCCGCAAATGGGGGGAGCACTCGTCGAGCGGTTACTTGCACTCACCGACGACGTCCCGGATCGATTGGCGCAGACCCGGCGCGCTGCGATGGCATGGGGCAAAGCCGAGACCTCGAACGCCAGAATCACTTCGGAACTCTTCGTGATCACCCAACACGGACTGATGTATGCGGCAAAACGTCTACGCGATGCCATGGATCGACTACTGGTGGGGCGCCCGCAACGCACCGACGGAAGGCTCATCAAGGACAACCTCTGGAAAGAAGCCGATGTCAGCCGTGCCACCATGAACCGAGCCGCCCACATACTGGCCGAATGGAATTCGCGTGTGGCCGAGTGTGAAGGATTCACCCCGGGTGAGGCCCGCAAAAGCGACGAAATCACCACTCTGCGAACAAAACTCACGAACAAGATCCGCGAATGCTCCGACCTTCACCACCAACTCGACGCGGCCGCCACCGCGATCGCCGCCCTGCATCACGACAACTCCCTGCTACGTCAAGAGCTCGACCGATGAGGCCGACCCGTCGTCCTGCATGTTGACCACTGAGGGGTGTTTCAGATCCTCAGCGCCTGACAGCCCCGCCGCCGACTGTGATGTAGTGATCACGCCTGTGCGGCTTTGTGCTCGCCAATGTAGGCGGGCTGGTCAGTGCCGGGCGACAAAGTAGCCCGAGACCAGGCCGGTGAATCGCCGTGATGGCGACGCGGTGGCTGCGGCCCGCATCAACTTGGTGCTGAGTCCGGGCATCACGGTGACGCGCCCGGCCCGCATCGCGGCGTAACCTGCCTTGGCCACCGGTGCCGCGTCCATGAAAGCCCTGTCAAGCCGCGACGTGTCTGTAATACCCGCCGTCGCGGCGAACTCGGTGCGGACGGGGCCCGGCGCCAGGTGGGTGCAGGTGACTCCCGTGCCGCGCAGATCGTCAGCCACCGACTCGGAGAAACTCCTGATGAAGGCCTTGCTGGCGGCGTAGGCCGCCTCCAGCCCGTGTGGGACGACGTAGGCGGCCACCGAGCTGACGTTCAGGATCGCTCCGTGACCTGCTTTCACCATCCGCCCGATGTAGAGCATCGTCAGGTCCGTTAGTGTCACCACGTTCAGCTGGATCATCCGCGATACCGCATCGGGATCACAATCTTGGGCCTTGAGGCCCACGATGCCAACGCCGGCATTGTTGACCAGGTATTCGACGTCGACACCAAGCTCGTCGACGCGGGTGACTAGCTCAGCTCCTGCGCTGGGCCTAGCCAGGTCCATCGTGATGGCGTCCACCCGGACACCGTGGCGTGCCCGCAACTCCTCAGCCAATGCGGTGAGCTCCGCAGAGCTGCGAGCGCTCGATACCACGATCACGTCGACGCCGTCGGCGGCGAACAGACTTGCAAGCTCACGTCCTATCCCGGTGGATGCGCCGGTGATGAGTGCTGCGGTCACGACGTTCTCCTCGCAGGTTCTGGTGGGCCGGCGGCCGCACCGACGGTTGGCAGGGTGAGCTGTACAGCCGACACGTTGATCATGGCCGGCGAGGTGAGGTTTTTGTAGGCGGTCATGGCGGTCTCCTGGTTTCGGTCGAGTCAAGCATCGGTGGTCCGGGCGCCGAAACCATCGGCCGAAGCGCGTAGATGACGCGGGCTTGGGTTGGTGAGATTCGGGCGCGATCTACGCGCATGCGCTGATGTGTTGCCGCGTGCCATAGACGGATGCTGGCTACCATGAGAGAGATTCACGCGGGCGTGGATATGGCGTCGTTGGACTGGAGCGATGACTGGGTGTGAGCGAGGGTGTGCCGACCGGAACGGTGACGTTGCTGCTGGCTGATGTCGAGGGCTCGACCCGCCTGTGGGCGGCTGAACCCGACGATATGGGGGTGGCGGTCGCCACCTGGATCGCACGCTCACCGAACTGGTGTGCGCCCATCATGGGGTGCGTCCGGTCGAGCAGGGCGAAGGTGACAGCTTCGTGGTCGCGTTCACCCGCGCATCCGATGCCGTGGCGTGCGCCGTCGACCTGCAGCGGGCGCCGTTGGCGCCGATCCGGTTGCGTATTGGCGTGCACACCGGTGAGGTGCGACTGCGCGATGAGGGTAATTACATCGGCCCGGCGATCAACCGGACCGCCCGGCTGCGTGAGCTCGCCCATGGCGGCCAGACGGTGTTGTCGGGAACCACAAGTGATCTGGTTGCCGACCTCCTGCCCGACGATGCGTGGCTCACCGACCTGGGCACCCACCGTCTGCGGGACTTGCCCCGACCGGAACGGGTGGTGCAGCTGTGTCATCCCGATCTGCACAACGAGTTCCCGCCGTTGCGGACCGGGAAGCCGTTGGTGTGCGCGCGTCTTCCGGCCCAGCTCACGAGTTTCGTTGGCCGCGTTGACGAGATGACGCAGAGTGCGTCGACTGCTGGCCGTCAACCGGCTGGTCACTCTTACCGGTGCGGGCGGGGTCGGTAAGACACGTCTGGCCGACGAGATCGCGGTCGCTGGCGGCCAGTACCCAGGCGGGGTCTGGTATGTCGACCTGGCACCGATCACCGACCCCGCGCTGGTGCCGGCCACGTCGGCGCGTGCGCTGGGGTTGCCCGACCAGCCGGGCCGCTCGACTGTGGACACCCTCGTGCGGTTCATCGGCGACCGGCACACGCTGGTGGTGCTGGACAACTGCGAGCACCTGCTCGACGCGTGCGCCGCACTGATCGCCGCGCTGCTGGGTGCGTGCCCGAGGTTGACGATCTTGGCGACCAGCCGCGAGCCGATCGGGGTGGCGGGCGAGGTGACGTGGCGGGTGCCCCCGCTGTCGTGGCCGACGAGGCGATCGAGTTGTTCACCGACCGCGCCCGGCTGGCCCGGCCCGACTTCACCGTCACCGCCGACGGCGCCGCCGCGGTGAGCGAGATCTGCCGGCGGCTCGACGGCATGCCGCTGGCCATCGAACTCGCCGCGGCGCGGGTGCGGGCCCTGTCGCTGACCGAGATCGTCGACAGCCTCCATGACCGCTTCCGCCTGTTGACCGGGGTGCGCGCACCGCGGTGCGCCGCCAGCAGACCCTGCGGGCCTCGGTCGACTGGTCGCATGCGCTACTGACCGACCGGAGCGGGTGTTGTTGCGGCGGCTGGCGGTGTTTTTGGGCGGGTTTGACCTCGACGCCGCCCAAGCGGTCACCGGCGGCGGTGAAGTGCAGCGCTACCAGGTGGTCGATCTGCTCACCCTGCTGGTCGACAAGTCTCTGGTGGTGGCCGAAAACGCACTGGCCGAACCCGATACCGGCTGCTGGAGACGGTGCGCCAGTATGCGCTGGAGAAGCTGAGCGAGTGCGGTGAGGCCGATGCCGTGCGAGCGCGCCACCGCGACCACTACACGCGCCATCGCCGCCGAGCTGGACGCACCCGCGGGCGCCGGCCATGAGCGGCGGCTCGAGCAAGCCGAGATCGAGATCGACAACCTTCGGGCCGCATTCGCGTGGAGCCGCGAGAACGCCGACACCGACCAGGCGCTGCTGCTGGCGTCATCGTTGCAGCCGCTATGGCGTGCCCGGGGCCGCCTCCAAGAGGGGCTGGCCTGGTGCGACACCGCCCTGGCCGATTACGAAGCACACTCCGGCGGGATAGGCCCGGGGTTGTATGCGCGGGCGCTGGCCGACCGGGCCCTCATGGACGCGTCGGTGGCGTGTCACTGACGGCCTGGATCGGGCCCAGCAGGCCCTGGCGATCGCGCGGGACATCGGCGACCCGGCGCTGTTGGCCCGGGCCTTGAATGCCTGCGGCAGTACCGCCGCCGCCGACGCCGACGTGGCGGGGCCGTACCTGGCCGAGGCGGCCGGCCTGGCCCGGGCGGTGGGCGACAAATGGCAGTTGGCCGAGATTCTGGCTGGCAGGCATATGCGGCGTTCACCGCGGGTGACCCGGTCGCGATGCGCGCGGCCGGCGAGGAGGCACGCGATCTGGCCGACGAGATCGGGACCGGTTCCTCTCACGATGCTGTCGTTGGGGCCTCGGCTACGCGCATCTCTACCGGGGTGACCTGGCCTCGGCGGTTGCCCTGTCGGCGGCGTGGTCGGCGAGGCCGACCTGGCGCACGACATCCTCAGCGGCTATTGCGCTCAGCTCTGCCTGGCTCATGTGCTGGCCTACCGCGGCGACACCAGGCGGCGCGGTCCGCCGCCCAAGCCGGCGTCGACGCCGGCGGCGGAACTCGGCCCGGTCCTGGCGGGCTTCGGCCTACGCGTGTCTGGCCATGGCCGACCTGGCCGCGGGCGAACTAGCAGCAGCCCAACATGCCAGCGAGGCTCGGCCACGCAGTTCTACGGTCCCAACAAGGTAGCGGCCATCCTCGACCCCAACAACCCGCGCTGAAATCGCCTGTGCGCGGGGCGATCTGGACTCGGCCCGGCGCTTGGCCGACAGCGCCGTGTCGATCACCCGGGGCGTGTACCGTGCACGCGCGCTCACACGCGCGCCCGCATCGCGATCGCCCAGGGCGAACCTGAGCAGGCCGAACGCGACGCCCACGACGCGCTGAACTGTGGCCATGTCTGTCGGGGCGCATCTCGTTTGGCCCCGATGTCCTCGAGTGCCTAGCGCCTTTGGCGGCCGGCGCCGGCGTCACGCGACGCGGCGCGACTGTTCGGTGCGGCCGACGCGGCCCGACAACGCATGGCAGTGGTCCGCTCCAGGATCTACCAGGAAGCCTACGACGCAGCGCTCGCAACGCTTCGAAAGGCCTTGGGCGACAGTGAGTTCGACGCTGCCTGGGCCGAAGGTGCCTCGCTGTCCAACGATGAGGCGATCGCGTACGCGCAACGCGGCCGCGGGGAGCGCAAACGCGCGACCAGCGGCTGGGCCGTCGCTGACGCCGACCGAGATCGACGTGGCCCGACTCGTCAGCGAGGGACTGGGCAACAAGGAGATCGGCGCACGGCTGTTCATCTCGCCGCGAACCGTGCAGACCCACCTCACCCACGTCTATGCCAAGGTCGGCCTGACCTCCCGCGTACAACTTGCACAGGAGGCGGCCCGCCACGGCGAACCAGAACAAGGCCTGTCGCGGCCATAGTTGAGCCGTCGGCAAGGAACTGCTCGCCGCATTTACTGAATCGACACTCGAAGTGGATCAATTCCCCGGGGCCCCGCCGTCCCGTGACACCATAGCGAAATTTATTCCGATGCAATCTCATTCGTAGAGAAACGAGCTCAGTCAGATCATGTCTTGCGGTCTTGTATCACGGTGACGAATTGAAGCCCTGTGCGTGTTCCTTGAGGCCGGCCGTCCCCGGGGCCGCCTTAGTGTGTTGGTGCAGTGGACACGAAAGTGAGAATCCGCGGGGTGGACATTGAGTGAGAACGTCGCTGACGGCGCAGGTCAGCAAGCCGAGTGTGGACACGAAACGTGAGAAGCCACAGATGAGATGACGAATTAACATAATGTGCGACGAGTAATAATATTGAAGACAAATAAGATACTCAGCCCTCGAGCTGCTCCTACTGTCTTAACGCGCGGTCGGGGTCGGGATTCCCAAGTCGTGTAAGCGCTGGAGGCGACGTGTGGTGTCCTCGCGTTTGCCGCGCAGAAAGTCCAGGGTCAGTTCGATGCCCTCGATCTCCCCTTGCCAGCCTTCGTCGTCGGCTCGCTGACGGCGCGCGATCAGGTCGGCTTCGAGGTCATCGAGACGGTGCAGCATCTTGGGATCCACGTTGAGCAATGGGCAACGGGCACAGGCTTTTTTGAACTACTGACGGTTGAGTCGCGCACGTCATCCAGACCCACCACACGATGCTGGGCGCCCTGCACGGCGCGATCCCCGAGGTCCCGGACGCGGACGACGACCTCCCTGCCGCATGGGGGCACGTCAACGCTCAGGTCCAGGCGGCACTTGACGACCTGACGCAACGCGCCGAGGTCGTCAGTGTGGCAGGCGCCTCGCAATCCTTCGAATCGGTGATCGGCGGATTGGTCTGCACGGACACTCTCATCCATACCTGGGACCTCTTGGGTGAGGCGGCCGTCGATGCGCCGCCAGAGCCCGAATGATCAGGCGGGCAGGCTTGCGCGCGCCACCGGCCAGGACGAGACTCTGAACCAAGCGTCGGTCGCCGCTGCGATGCAGTTCTTCACCCCTGGATGCGGCGATTCGCCGCCCGGGCGGCTTCGGGCCCAAGATCTCACCGCCACCGGATGCCGACGACGCGACGAAGTCGTTGAACTTCTGCGGTCGCGATGTCGCTAGCCGCACGCCGCGGTGTCGCTGATCGGGCCCCGGGGACGATGCTCAACCGCGCGGCGGCTCATGAACCGACCAGTCGTTGCCGTCGGGGTCGGAGAAAAAACAGAAGCGCCCCCACGGGTAATCCTGGATGTCAGAAATCCCTACACCCCGACCGAGAAGTTCAGCGCGCACCGCCTCCAGATCATCAACGTTGAGCTGGGTGCCTCGCAACGACCCCGGCTCCGGGTCGGCGTAACCCGTCGTCAGCGCGATGGAGCAGGCCGAGCCCGGCGGCAGCAGCTCAACGAAGCGGTGATTCTCATCGACATGGTGGTCCTGCTCCACGACGAAACCGACCTGATCGGCGTAGAACGCCTTAGCTCGATCAACATCTGAGACAGGAACGGTGACAAGCTCAAGCCGCATCGGCTGAGGCGCGCCGACACTCGTGGTCATAAGACACATCATGCCACGGACGAACGGCCCTAGATGCGGCACATAACTTCCCAGATCGGGCTTTTCACTTCGAATCGAAGCCAAGCCCGCGACTTGCGAATACGAAACCGCTATCCTGACCACATTAGTTTGCTGCTCCGGCTAGTCGAGCAACGCTGGATTGGCCGCCCGAGGGAGTTGGGTCTAGGGACTGCTGGGTACAGTTTGCCAGAGTTGTCGAGAGTTTTGGTGTGTTCGGCGGTCTCGTCCGTGATTGGGGGCGTGAGCCAGTCGACTATGCGGCCTAGGTCCAGCATTTCACCAAGCGGTCGCTGGCTGATGCGGTCAAAGTGTTGATTGGTGTGGGGACGAGCTTGGTTGCCGTGGTTTTGCTGCGGATCCAGTTTTCCTCCGATGGTTCAGAGACCATGGCTTCTCATGTCGTCGTGGCGACGTTTGCCCTCTTGACGCTCTTTTGGGCCGGCGTGTGGTGTTGCCGGCGGTGGCCGTCGCGCCGATGGTCGATCGGCTTTGTCGTCTCCTGCGATACCGGGATCGCCGTGGTGGCCCTGCACGAAACAAGCTGGCTTACACGGTTGTTCGCGCTCAACGCGTTTGGCCTGATAGGCCTTGCAACTGATTCGTTCGGCCCAATGCTGTCGGGCCGCGCGATGTGGCTGGAGGAGACGGCACGCCTCGAACCAGGCCGTCGCGAAGCGCGGCTTGTCGTCCGCGCGCGAAACCGCTGACGACAATGCAACCTCTTCCCGAGGCGCCGTGAGGTATCGACAGCACTCGCCGCCGTACATGCGCGACCGTCGAGGGTTCTGCTCACCGAGCAGACCATGGACACCGCACTGGGAGGGACCATGCCTCACTGCGTGGGCCGGTACCACCACGATCAGGGCGGAGTCCGCGCTGGCTAGCACGACTGGGCGGAAGGCGGTCGAGCGAATGAAGTCCGGGACGCATTGCAAGGCAGACGAATTCGAGCATCAGGCTGATGCCAATGCGAGTGGCCAGGACGGGTGCGAGCGGACCTTGGTCACGTGACGAAAGCAGGTACCCAGCCCAACCACAACGGAAAGGCCGTGAGCGTGTCTCCCAAGAAGGCTGTGAAAGGTGCGAAGCAGCGATCGGAAATTGGACACGACAGTGAGAAAATGCTGATGGACATTAGGTGAGAATCTCGCAATGAGCGCAGCTCAGAGACCTTGTTTTGGACACCGGGTATGAGAACCTACATGAACAATTTGTAGGTCTCGAATTAGATGTCCATTTCTCAAGTGACTTGGCCAATCAAACACTTAAGACGAGAATCTTCTCGTCGAGGTCTGCTGGTGTCGGTGGTGGAGTGCGGTGCGGCAGCATCGATCTGGCGAGTGAGTGCCCCTTTGGCGTCTGCCTTCTTGATGACAGGTACGACGATGTGGCACCGGTGGCGCTTCGAGATTGGTTCAGCATGTTTCTCGGAGTTCTCGAATGACGCCGATCGTGACGCCGCCGACCGACGTCTGGTACGAGCGGCACGGATTGGCTTTGGTACTCCCTCAGTCACCGAGGGCGATGCCGAGGCCCTGGTCGCACAGCCAGTCCACGTCGCAGTCAACGGGGATGTAAGGAGTGGCCCTGGGGACGGGTGAGGTGTTGCTCTTCCGGGATTCACCCTGCGAGCACAGGGTGATGGGGTTGGGCCCCGTCGCTGAAATACAGTCGGCCGCAGCCTGTGGTGCGGCGGCAAGTGTGGGGGCCATAGCGGCGGACGCCGCGAGCATCGCGGTGAGAAAAATGTGCCGAATCCGCATTGCTAAATCCTTCCCGCGGTCGAGGTCGTAAACGCAGGTTACTGCTGTTTCGCCAGAAAAGTCGCGGTAATTCTGCTTAGCTTGGTTTTGCCGCCAACCGTCGCTGGTTACGGCCACTTGATCACCTTTTGAAGGAGCCAGCCATGTTGTCCTCAGCACGTCCCGCGCGCCGCGCGGCAATTTGTGCGCTCGGTACTGGCGCAATCGCCGGTGTGATGTTCTTGGGTGCCGCCGCCACCGCGACGGCCGACCCGCCACCGCCAATTCCACCGGCGTGTACGGCCGCCGAAATGGCGCGCGTGATGTCAGGGGTCACGTTCGACACGTCGAACTACCTAACCCTGCACCCCAACGTGAACGACTTCTTCACCAGCCTCAAGGGCCAACCCAGGGATCAAGCCAGAGATCAGGTACAGACCTATCTAGACGCCAATCCCCAAGTTCGGGACGAGCTTCAGGCCATCCGGCAACCCTCGGTCGACTTCCGCCAACGCTGTGGGGTTCCCCAGACTCCCTGACCGCTTCGGCGATGTGGTTGTGACGCAGGATCGTTGGGTCGCCGGGCAACGTCGCACACCTCGGGTAGACGCCCCGACCTTCGCGCTGGCCCACATCGGCAGCAGACAAAGCCGCGCAGCCGGGCAAGGCATGGCGTTCGCCGGTTTTCTCGCCTTGGACTGCGATGTTTCACATCCCGCGTCGAGGTGACGGCGAAGAGCTGCCGCTCGCCCGGTACGCCCTTGAGCGGGTGAGCGCCGTGGTCTTGGAATTCGAGTCCTGACCCGATCACCAGGCGCGCAGCGTGCGGGACAGCGGCACCTCGTTCGCACGGGCCTGTGCGCTCCCGCGCGCACCGATGTGTACGGCGATCCCACCGCCGCCACGACCGCGGACCGCACTGGCCGGTGGGCAACCCGGCGCGCACAGCCGGTGTCTCAGCACCTGCGGGGCAGTCGCCGGATCGCGGTAGCTGGCCGATCCGTGGGGGTCGGTAACTTCGGGCCACGAGCTCGAGCGACTCCCGATGTCGTCTACTTGTCCTTCTTGCTCGTACTGTCCGCGGCCGGCTTTGTCCCCCTCCCGTTATGCCCGCCGGTGACTGCGCTGACCCGACCACCGCTGCGAGCCCCTGGATGCTGGCAGAGGAAGATCGCGGTCTCGATCGCTTCGGCGCCCACCGGAGTTCACCGCCTATTCGAACGAAGCGAAATCACTTCGGAACATTCGAATACGTGCCTCAAGTGACATCGCGGGTCCAGCACTTCATCCAGCAGTCGCGCCTCGCCTCGCTTACGGCGAAGGGGCCCAGCGCCGGCACGGCACCAAGCTTCCGAACGGATTGAGAACGAAACGCCGTGCAACGACCGTGATGGTATGGAACGCCGCATCAATGGTCATTACGCCGTTCGTGGCTGTGGGAGAGCAACTGCCAGTGGACCTGGATGACGGCGAACAGGAACGCCGTGCTGATGCCGAAGAGCAGCACACCGTTGACCGCCTGTAGGGCGCTCAGCATGTGCCACCGGGACGGCAACGTCAATCCCGGTATTTCGAAGGTCGTCATGGTGGCCAAGGCGTAGACGGACGCGTCCGTGAACGAGCGGAGCGCACCAAGCCACCAATACGCCGACGCCCACAACATGGCTTCCAGCCCGTGCAGAGCGGCCAGAATCAGCGCGACGGCTCCAATGTGGCCGATAATGGCTGAGATCGCGCGCAGCCGATCGGATTGGTATGTGCCAACACGTGCTCGAGTCCTCGTTTCCAGGCCGAACGCCATCAACACCACCGCGGTCGTGTGGATCGCGATGGTCAGCACGATGAGCGAGAGGCCCACGCTCCAACTCGAAAGATCCACGACGTCTTCCCTACCACCCGCACCATCGACCGACGGCCACATCGACCGAATTCGACTGGCCCGTCGAGTCGGCCGCCTCAGAGCGAATGGGAGCGTGTACTGGGGGCCATGGGCGATTTCGGAATACCGGGCCTGTGGCTGCTGCTGGCCTTGGCCCTCATCGCGTCGGTGCTCGTCGCCGCGGCCAGTATGTGGCTGGCCGATCGCACCCTCCCGAAACCGGTCAGTGATGGGCACAACGGGGCGCTGTCGCCGTTCCTGACCTGTGTCGGTCTGGTCTATGGCGCGCTGCTCGGGTTCACCATCGTCGTCGCGTGGGAGCAGTTCTCCTCCGCGGAAGCCAACGTCTCAACCGAGGCGTCCACTCTGATCACGATGTACCGCCAGACCGTCGGCATGCCAGCCCCTGAGCAGGCCCAAATGCGGGTACTTCTTCGTAAATACACCGGCGCGGTCGCGGGCCCCGAATGGGACGACGCGATACGCGTCGGCAGTGGAACCGAAAGCGCGCGAGACGCGCTCAACGACATGTACCGAGTTCTCGGTACTGGGCAATCCGACGTCGCATCGAGCCCGATAAGCCAGAAATTCCTTGACCAGCTGGGCACGTTGGCCTCCGAGCGGAATCAGCGAATACTCGACGCCAAACCCCGAATACCCGGATTGCTATGGACGGGACTGCTTTTCGGCGGTGTCGTCCTGCTGGGAATCGGCGGGTTCATGCGCCTGGGCAGCACACGGGCCCATCTGCTCCTGCTCGGCGCGGTCGCTGTCCTACTCGGCCTGCTGCTGTTCATCGTCTTCTGGCTCGACCATCCGTTCGGCAACCAGTTGGGCGTCACTCCCGCGCCGTTCGAGCAATCGCTGAGCGTTTTCGACTCGATCGACCGGGGCACGTGATCAGCCGAACCCGATTCCCAGGCCCAAATCCCATCTCACGTTGACACTCGGCACATCACTGACGATGTTCGAGTTGGGGTTACCCACGCAATAATCCACCTCGACACCGTCGACGACATCGCTGGTGCACGTCGCCACGGGTTCGGCCGAGGCGTTCGTGGCACCGGTGATGTCGATGACGCCGACGGCCGACGATGCATGTAATGCGCGGTGTCACGCGGATTCAGCCGGCGGGCGTGAGCCGAGTGGGCACGAATTCTCGCGGAGATAATCACGAAAAACCACGACATGTTCTTCCGGCCGGCGGTATGCCATGTAACTGCCGTTGCGCGACAACACTTCACCGGCCTGTCTTCGTGGGGATGGCCGAGGATGAACTCTCCCGGCGCGAGCGCCGCGCCTGAACCCGGGGTCGGCTCCTCGCCCGAGCCCTTCATCACCGGCTGCGACAACCGATCGCGGAAGCCGAAGTGATCGTGGGCGTAGTTGAACGGCGGTGTCGCATTGAGATCCAAGTACGAAAGGTTGGGACGCCGTCGGTCCTTGCGAGCAGCTTGTCGCGCTCCTGGATCGAGCGGCGGCACTGCGCGGGAACGAGATCGTGATCGCGTGCAGATCGTCGCCGGCGAGGCCGCCGACCCAATGTTCGGGGGCCGCCGGTGTCGCCCAGGATGCCGGCCCGGAAGAGCATGCCTTCGCGGAACTCGTCGGGAACGGTGGCCAACGATTCCTCCGGCACGCCCAACGCCTGCAAACCAGTCCACGTAAACGCCAATGTGACCCAGCGGTCGGAACCATCCATGGTGGCGACGCATCCGCGGCGGACTGCGTCGTGTCCAACAACTCCGACAGCCACGCCCCTCCGCCGACCGGAGTGTCGAACGCTTCGTTCCGGTTCACTGCATCTGGTCGAGCATGTTCGAGAAGGCCGCCTTGAGCCGCAACGCCTTCTTGATCTCGTCGGCCGTCACATACCGGTACTCGCCGTACTCCAAGAAGCTCGGGACCTGATGCTCCCGGACGAAATCGATGAACGCCTCCGGATTCTCCGTTGAGGTAGCGATCTGAAATTGGACACGACAGTGAGAAATGTCAGTGGACACTTGGTGAGAATCTCGCGATAAGATCAGCTAAGGGGCCTTGTTTTGGACACCGGGTTTGAGAACCGTCTACAGAGCAGCATGACCGGGTCGGACGGCGAACTCGTGTTGACCGACGAGTTCAAGGACGCGCTCGCACTGCTCGGTGGAGGACGCCATCTGTTCCTCACCGGCAAAGCCGGCACGGGCAAGTCGACGCTGATCCGCCGCTTCATGTCGGAGACCGACCGAAGAGTCGTGGTCGTCGCCCCGACCGGCATCGCCGCGCTGAACGTGGACGGCTACACCATCCATCGGCTGTTCAGCTTCTCGACCACCACGACGCTCGACGAGGTCCGCGGCGGCAGGTACTACCCGGGCCGGTTCGCCAAACTGCTTGGCTCCCTCGACACCTTGATCGTCGACGAGGCGTCGATGGTGCGGGCCGACCTCTTCGATCAGATCGCCGCAGCTCTCGTGCGGTTCGGTCCGAAACCGGGCGCACCCTTCGGGGGCGTTCAGGTAGTTCTCGTCGGCGACCTCTACCAGCTGCCGCCCGTCGTCCACGAAGCCGAGGCCGGGTACCTCAACGCGCGCTATGCCACGCCGTACTTCTTCTCGGCGGACAGCTTTCGCTCCGAGGACTTCCCGACCGTTGCTCTCACCACTGTCTTCCGCCAGCAGGGTGACGACCGAATGGCCGCCATTCTCAACGAGATCCGGGAAGGCGTGCTGGTAGGTCACGCCCGCGATCAGCTCAACGCCCGAACCGACCCGGAGTTCGTGCCACCCGACGATGAGTTCTGGCTCACGCTCGCGCCAACCAACCGACTGGTGACGGCCAGGAATCGACAACGCCTGGAACGGCTTACCGGTGACGAAATCACCTATCTCGCACGACGATCCGGCGACCTCAGCATGTTCGACCCACCGGTCGAGGAGACGCTGCGGTTCAAGATCGGCGCGCAGATCATGATGCTGAACAACGACCAGTTCGATCGGTGGGTCAACGGCACGTTGGCGCGGGTGACCGCCGCGCGGATGGACGAGGGCCTGGTGGTCACCGTCGAGTTCGCCGATGGCGACACCGCGGACGTCAGACCCTTCACCTGGGAGGCGACGACGCCGGTGCTCGACGCCGGGTCCATGCGCCGCGAGGTGATCGGCACCTACACGCAGCTGCCGTTCAAACTGGCGTGGGCGATCACCATCCACAAGAGCCAGGGTCAAACGCTGGAGCGCATGGTCGTCGACCTGAGCGGTGGAATGTTCTCGACCGGTCAGCTCTACGTCGCCCTGAGCCGGTGCACCTCGATGAGCGGGCTCGTGCTCAAACGGCCAGTGCTCCCGAAGGACCTGAAGATCGACCGACGGGTCATCCGATTCCTCCGGCAGGCGGTAAGTGGCGACCATGCGCGGCGATACTGCGGCATCGGCATGCTGACCGTCGGCGACGAAGGCCGGATGTCACGACCGCGGCCCGTGGAGTTCGCCGTGGCGTTCGACGACGGCACCTCGCTGAGCACGTTGATCAACCCCCAGCGCGATCTCGCGGATGCCCGGCGGGCGTACGGGATCACGGTGTCCGACGTGTTGTTGGCGCCCACCTTGGCCGAAGCCTGGGGAATCGTCGCGCCGATGTTGGCGGGCTGCACACCGGTCGGCGTCGACATCGATGACACGTTGGGCCTCGTCGACTTCGAGCTCAAGCGCCTCGGACTCGTCGTGGCCATGCCACTTGGTGCCGAGGTGCCGACGAAGGCGCTCGCCCCGGAGCACCGCCGCGGCCTGTCGGCGACTACTGCGCTCGGGCGGGCCAGGGCCGCGCTTGACGCGTTCTGTCATTCTGGCTCAGACGATTCCCAGTCATCGCCGTTCGACGAGTCCGAATCGGAGTCGCTCTCCGGACATCTCGTCAGTCGAACCTCCGAGGAGCCAACGCCCGCGTCGGCCCACCTCCCAGGACTGTCGGCGCTGCTCGACGTCAGCCGCCGCGTCGGCGCGGCACTGCTGGGCCATGACGCATCGCGCGTGCCGGGTTCCGGCACTGACACGCCATGGCATTCGGCTGCCCGACACTCGGTCGCCGGGCAGTTGCGTTCCGCCGCATCGAGAACGCCGCTGACGATGGAGGTCCTGGATCGCCTGCGCGAGGCCGAAGCGCTGTTGGGCGTCGCGATCGTCGACGAGTCGCTCGAGTCCGCGCTCGCCACCCCTGACATTGCCGCGGTCCTGGTGCCCGGCGCCCGGGTGTGCTTCACCGGCACCGCCGAGGACGACGCCGGCCGGATCATCGGCCGCGACGAGATGCAGGACCTTGCGGCACGGGCCGGGCTGGTGCCCGTGCAGTCGGTCACGAAGACTCGCTGCGAGGTACTCGTCACCGCCGAGGTCGGCAGCCAGTCGGGTAAGGCGCGCAAGGCCAGCGACTGGGGTAAGCCGGTGTTCTCCGCCGCCGAGTTCTTCGCCTGGCTCCGCCGAGTCGAGAGCCGGTAGCTCAGTCGATCGCTTGCCGGCGGGCCAGCATCGAATTGGGCGACGAGCATGACCACATCGCGGTCGGTGCGCAGACGCGTCTGCGCCGTGCTACCGCGGCGGCGGCGGTCACCTTAGTGTGCGCGAAGTGCTCGGCCCTATGGTGAGGCCGCAACGGTCAGTGCGCGGCCTTCTTGGCCGCTCGCTCCACGGCGTGGTCCTCGATCGCCTTGCCGATCGCGTGCGCGGCGCGGTCCATGAACTCGGTTCCGCTTCCGATCACCCAGTCCTGCGACGCGGCCGGGCCTGTGAGCTGGCCGGTGAACTGCGGCATGACGTACTCCGCGAACAGCTCGTAACTGTGCAGCTTTGCGGCGGGCGGAGCCCAGTCGTGGTCGAACAGAAGGAAGGCGCCGAAGCCGCCGTCGCTCGCCTCGACGAGCTCCTCGATCTTGGCCACCGCGTCCTCGGGCGTACCGATGACGGCGAAACCGGACTGATGGTTGTTGGCGATGATCTCTGCCGGGGTGTCACCGTGCACGGGCCCTGCGGGCAGGAGGTGTGAGAAGTAGCGGGAGAACTCCGCGATGCCGTACTCGACGTCGCGCTCGGCCTGCTCGCGGGTCTCGGCAAGGTGCATGGGGCCGACGAGTCGCCACTTCGAGCGGTCGGCGACATGACCGTGCTCGAGCGCGACCTCCTCCCACGTCGCCCAGTGCTGGGCGAGCAGGTCCATGCCCTGCTTTGCGGTGGCAGCGATCGAGAGCATGCCGATGCCGTGCCTCCCGGCGCCACGCGGCCCGGTCGGCGAGAAGGACGCCGCAACCGCGACGTCGAAGCAAGGATCGCTGTACGGCTTCAACTGCAGACGCGCGTCGGCAAGGGTGAACCCGTCGGTGTGCATCGTGACGGTCTCGCCGCGCAGCAGGCGCATGATCGCATCAAGGCACTGCTCCATGCGCGGCCGCTGCTCATCGGCGGGGATCCCGAGCATGTGCGCGTCCGACGTGAGCTGGCCCGGGCCGCAACCGAGCATCACGCGGCCGCGCGTGAGGTGGTCGAGCAGAACCATGCGGTCGGCGAGCATCAGGGGATGGTGGTACGGCAGGGAGCTCACGCCCGTACCGAGCTTGATGTGGTTGGTGCGCTCCGCTGCGACGCCGATGAAGACCTCGGGAGACGCGATGATCTCGAATCCGGCGGAGTGGTGCTCGCCGATCCACGCTTCGTCGAAGCCGAGGCGGTCCATCAACACGATCAGGTCGAGGTCTCGCTCGATGGCGAGCGTCGGGTTGTGTCCGACCGGGTGGAAGGGGGCCATGAAGTTTCCGAAGCGCATGGTGCCCATCTTCACCCCCGTCCCTCTGGCAATCGAGGCACTCGACGATCGCGTCGGCGCAGAGGTCGGCTCGCGTCATGAACAGGATCCACTACGTGCTGGACAACCACTGGCTTATCTTGGCCTCATGAGTGGCCAACGAGTGCCGGGTGGGGTGGTACACGAGTTACCCGCAGACCTGCGCGGTGCGCTGATCGCCAATGACACGGCTCTGGTGGCGTGGAAGGACATCACACCCCTGGCACGCAACGAGTTCATCTGCTGGGTCGAGGATGCCAAGCAGGAGAAGACGCGACAGCGCCGTATTCGGCGCACCCAGGAGGAATTGGAAGAGGGGCAGCGTCGGCCGTGCTGTTGGCCCGGGTGCAAGCATCGCGAGCGCACGGGACGCTGACACCATGGCAGCGGCCTGCACTGGTGTCGTCGTGTACCTGGACTCGCGCGTCCAAAACGAGGGTTTACAGTTGGGCAATGTCGTCGCCATCCAGCGGCGCACCGCGGCCGAAACTGACGTCGCGCGGCGCCGCGACCCGTAGCCGGATCGTGCTCGCCGCTGCCGAGTTGATGCACGTGCGCGGTGTGGCCGCCACGACGATCGACGAGGTGTTGGCGGCCAGCGCCACCAGCAAGTCGCAGTTCTATCAACACTTCACCGACAAGATTGAGTTGGTGTACGAGGTGATCACGCTGCGCGCCGACGAGATTCTCTCTTGGCAGCGGATGCGCCTGGAGAAGGTGGACTCGTTCCGTGGGCTCTACCAATGGCGCGACGCCATGGTGCAGCGCTGCACGTTGCGCCGTGGGCTGTGGGGATGCGAACTCGGGTCGTTGGCGGCCGAACTGTCCGACACCGATGACAAAGCCCGCATCTCGCTGGCCGAGCACTTCGCGGAATGGCGCGCATTGCTTGCCGCAGCGCTGGAGCGGATGCGCGATACCGGCGTGCTGAAAGCCGACATCGATGCGCCGGCGCTGGCCACCGGCCTGCTGGCAGCCGTCGAAGGCGGTTATCTGCTCTCTCAGACGGCTCACGATCCGCGACTCATGCAGACCGCGCTGAACTCTGCGATCGGGCACATCATGTCCTTTGCGCCGGCCGAGGCCGAGCTCGCGGACTGAACGTTTGGCCACGAAACGGGGCGGGCGAGTCGATGACTTGCCCGCCCCGTTCGTCGGTTTTCTAGTTGTCGCCCGGAACCCCGGTAGGTGCCGGCGGTGCCTTCACCGGAGGGGTGAAGAGGTTGCCGCCGGTGGGGTTGATGCTCTTCTCGGTGGGCGAGAGCGACGGCGCCGGTGCGGTGGTGGTCGTGGTGGTGGTCGTGGTCGTGGTGCTGGAAGGTGCAGGCGACTCGCCGCCTCCGCAAGCGGTCAACACCGCCGCCGAGATAGCCGCGGCGATGCCGATGGTCGCGGCGACCCTACGGGTGTGTTTGCGGTTCTTCAATGATCCAGTCCTGTCTGTGCTGCTGGGGAAATGCTGAGAATTCGGGTGAATTGAACTGTATCGTCCAGAAATGCCCTGGGTCAAGACGGGATCTGGTTTGCGGAGGGCTCGCACGTGGCAGGGAAACACACTGTTCATCGGGAGGTAATGCCAGGTAAGCGCCGGAATGAAGTTTTCGGGCCCTTTTCGGCCGTAGGTGCCGACCGGACCGCGCGGTCCAAGCCGTCCTACGCGTCGAACGCTGCTAGAGCACTTTCGAGAGAAATGCGCCGGGTACGTCGCCCAGACGGCCAGGCGGTTACACGTACACGGAACCACGGTCCGCTACCGCATCGTTCGACTCGCCGAAGACTTCGGGGTCGATCTGGAGGAATCGGCTACCCGGCTGAGGCTGTGGCTTCGGCTCGTTTCGCATCGAGGGGAAGGATCGGTTGATGGCTGACATCACCTTGGTCGGGGTGCCGTTCGACGGGTACGGCCGTCTACGGCATCAAGCCCGCGCCGCAGCCGCGCTGCGCGACGCAGGACTGCTCGACGCGTTCGCCGGTCACCGACTGTGCGCCGTCGACGACCTGGAGGGATTGCCGCCACCCGAGTCCGGTCGGGGAGCCTGCACCGGCATGATCAACGAACCCGCTCTGCTGGCTATGACCGAACTGCTGAATCACCGTGTCCGGACGGCATTGCGGGACGGATGCTTTCCCGTCGTGTTCGGCGGAGACTGTGCCACGTTGTTCGGCATCGTGTCCGGGTTGCGCGACCATGGCGGCGCCTTCGGGCTGTTGTTCGTCGACGGCCACGAGGACACCATGCCGTTGGACGTTTCAGAAGACGGTGAGGCGGCCAACGCGGAGATCGGGCTTCTGCTGGGGCTGACCGGGCGGCTGATGACCGGTCCGCTCGCGGATGCGCTACCCGCCTTGACGCCCGAGCAAATCAGCGTCCTCGGGCCACGCGACGAAGAATGGCGCCGCCGCTTCAACGTGGGCTCACTCCGAGACCTCGGGATCTGGCTCGCCCCGCTCGACGACGTGAGAGCTGACCCACCGTCGCGCGGTACCGCCGCGGTACGACACCTCGTGTCCACGGCCGATCGGTGGTGGCTGCACGTGGACCTCGACGTGCTCGACCCGGTCGAGTTCGGCGCACAGGGCCTGCCCGACTTTCCCGACGAGCCGGGCGGGCTCACCTGGGCCGAACTCACCAGCATGCTGACGGCAGCCATCGAGCAAGGAGGCTGCATCGGGTTGAGTCTCGCGATCTATGACCCGGACCAGGATCCTGCCGGGTGCGATGGCAAGCGCATCGTCGAACTGGTACGCCAACTCGCAGAACTGATCTGAAGCCAGGGATCATTCGGCCACGTCGAACGCCTTGATCACCTTGGTGGGAGTGATCCGCACGACCAGCTCGCCGGGAACCCCGTTGCGGCGCGCGAATTCGTCCGCGCGGTCCGCTCCCATGTACCGCGCACCAGTGCGCGTCGCGATGTCGCGGAGTTCGTCGGGGTCCTCCGAAAGGGCGGCGACGCCCTGCACCTGGACGAACGAGTAGGGCGGATGCGGATCGTCGACGGTCACGACCACGCGTGGGTCACGGGCCAGGGCCCGCCCCTTCGCGGTGTTCGCCGCGGTGTTGAGGACCAGGTCGCCGCCGTCGACCACGAACCACACCGGCGCGACGAGGGGACGTCCGTCCGACGCCAGGTAGCCGAGCATCCCCGTGCGGGTGCCCTCCGACAGAAAGGCGATGACGTCGTCGTCCAGTTCAGTCATGTGCGTCACTCCGTTTCGTTGCCTAGTAGCGAGAAGAACTCATATATGGAACGCCTCCAGTCGGTGACGACCTTGCGCTCGACGAACTTCCAAGTGCCATAACGCTTCTCGATCGCCAGCACTGAACGTGTGGTTCCATCGTGTGCTGGCTGCTCACAGCGACACGGTCCCGTACGACCCGAGCCCGCCGATCAGTGTGCGCAGTTGATCGTCGGCCGAGCCCAGCGTCTGGTTGATCGCGGTGAGCCTGGCCGCGTAGTGCCCGACCGGGTACTCGGCGGTCATGCCGATACCGCCGTGCAGCTGAATCGCCTCCTGAGCGATGTGACGTCCCGACCGGCTGATCTGGAGCTTGGCGCGTGCGGCGATGACCGGGTCGAAGTTCCCGTCGGCGATCGACATGGCGGCATAGAAGTTCATGCTGCGCGCCAGTTCGAGTGAGACGTACATGTCAGCGGCGCGCTGCGTCAACGTCTGAAACTTGCTCAGCGACACTCCGAATTGCTTGCGGTTCGTCAGGTAATCAGTGGTGAGCCGCAACGCCTCCTCCATCGCGCCGACCGCTTCGGCGCAGAGCGCCGACTGATGCCGGATCAGGGCGCGCTGCAGACCCCGCGTCGCATCACCGCCGTCGCCGAGCGGCCGGGCCGCTGCCGAGTCCAGGTCGAGCTGGGCGCCGCGCTGGCCGTCGAACGTCCGGAATGCGCGCCGGTCGGCCGCATCGGCGTCGACGAGGAACAACCCGACGCCACGGTCCGTACGCCCGTCGCTTCGCCCGCTCGGGGCGGGGAGCGCCGCGCTGACGACGAACACGTCAGCGCAGTCGCCGGACAGAACCGGGTTCTTGCGGCCGGTGACGGTCCACGAATCACCTTGGCGCTCAGCATGGGTGGTGACGCCGGACGTCACGCCGCGCATCCCGGCCTCTTGATGTGCCAGTGCGAGCAGCGTCTGACCTTCCGACACTTCGTCGAGCAACTTTCGCTGCTCATCGTCGCCGAGTTCGGCGATCAAGACGCCGGGTACCAACGCGGCCTGAGCGACCGGTTCCGGGGCCAGTCGCCGCCCGATCTCGGTGAGCACCACCATCAACTCGATCTGGCCGGCCTCCTCCGGATCGAACCCGAGTCCGAGGATCCCGATCTCCGCGAGCTGCGACCAGACGTCGCGGCTCCATCCGCAGCTCGGTGTCGGTGACTTCGAGGCGGGTTTCGATGTCGTACGTGCGCATGAGCGCCTCGCGGGTGACGTCGCGCAGCAGGCCCTGCTCGTCGGTCAGGTCGAAGTCCATGGCGTCCTCACAGTCCCAGAATCGTCGAGGCGATGATGGTGCGTTGTACTTCGTTGGTGCCGCCGTAGATCGAGGTCTTGCGGTAGTTGAGATACTTCGGCGCGGCAAGCTGCGCCCACGGCGGTGAGCCGATCTCCGCACCGGCGTCGAACGGCAGCGCGTCGGGTCCTGCGACGTCGACCAGCAGCTCGGTGACCGCCTGCTGAAGCTGGCTGCCCTTCAGCTTGAGGATCGACGATGCCGGGTTGGGCTTGCCGTCTGCCTCGGAACCACTGACGCGCAGCTGCGTGAGCTCCAGGGCGAGCAGTTCGTTCTCGGCTTCGGCGACCCGGGCGGCGAACAGCGGGTCGTCGAGCACGGTGCCATGTTCGGTCGGCGTGTTCGCGGCGTGTTCCTTGACCTGAGACAGCCACACCTTCGTCGTGCCGATCCTGGCGATGCCGGTGCGCTCGTTGCTCAGCAGGAACTTGGCGTAGGTCCAGCCGCTGTTCTCCTCGCCGACCAGTTGATCGGCGGGGACGCGGACGTCTTCGAAGAAGACCTCGTTGACCTCGTATCCGCCGTCGATCAGCTTGATCGGGCGCAGGGTGATCCCCGGGGTCGACATCTCGGCCAGCAGGAACGAGATGCCCGCCTGCTTCTTGGGTGCGTCGGGGTTGGTGCGCGCGAGCACGAAGATCCAGTCGGCGTACTGGCCCAACGTGGTCCACGTCTTCTGCCCGTTGATCACGTAGGAATCGCCGTCGCGGACCGCGGTGGTGCGGACCGACGCGAGATCCGAACCGGCCTCCGGCTCGGAGAAGCCCTGACACCACCAGATGTCGAGGTTGGCGGTCGCGGGCAGGAACCGCTTCTTGAGCTCTGGTGAACCGAACGCGGCGATCACCGGACCGACCATGCTGGCGTTGAATGCCAGCGGTTCCGGAACGCAGGCCAGCCGCAACTCGTCCGACCAGATCTGCCGCTGGAGCGGCGACCAGTCCTGGCCGCCCCACTCCACCGGCCAGTTCGGCACGGCCATGCCGCGCTGGTTCAAGATCCGCTGCGCGGTGACGACGTCGTCGGGCAATCGGGGTTGACCAGCTCGCGTCCGCGCGCGGACGTCCGCCGGTATCTGCGTGGTGAAGAACTCCCGCAGGTCGTCGCGGAACGCGGCGTCGGCATCGCTGAGCGTCAACCTCATTGTCGAATCTCCGAATCTTCTCGCACGGTGGCTTCTCCCGTCGCTCCGCTCGCCCGGCGGGCTGGCCGATACCGGGGGTACCCGGTACCCGTGAAACTACTGCCCCGTCCTGAGTTGTGCCCCTAGGGCTGCGGCGGTGGCGGTGCTGCGGCGACGGGCGGCAGTCCGGGATCCGGCGGCGGTGGAGGCGGCGGTGGAAACGGCGGTGGAGGCGGCGGACCCATCGGCAGGGTGATCGGCGGCAACCCGGGGATGTTGATGACGTTGACCTCGGGTGGCGGCGGTGGGGCGGCGGGCGGGGGAGGAGCGACGCGCGGAGGAGCGGGCGGGTAATACACCCGCGGCGGTGCGATCCCGTTGCTCGTGTTGATCGTGACGATCGAACCGGGGATGGTCTTGCCCTTCGGCGTGGTTCCCGCCACGGCCCCCTTCGAGAGATAGCTGTTGACCGGTGTGGGTAGGTTCGGGACCTGGAAGCCGGCGTCCCGCAACGCGCTTGATCGCCGCATCGAGCTTCAGTCCGGTCACGCTGGGTACCTCGCCGCCCGCCGCGCCGTTGACGTAGCGCGGGTCGGTGGGTGGTAGAGCCACCGGACCGAAGTCTCTTGCGATCGGCTTCATCGCCAGGAACCAGGTGCGGGCAGGCTCGTTGCCGCCGAAGAGGTTGCCGCTGCTGCACTTGCGCAGCGGGTACGAACACAGATCGGACGGCTTGGGGGAGTCGTCGAAGATGTAGTTCGCGGCGGCGTACTGATTGGTGAAGCCGAGGAATCCCGATGACCGATGGGACTCGGTGGTGCCCGTCTTGCCCGACATGGGCAGACTCCAGCTCACCGAACCGGCCGAACTGGTCGCGGTTCCGCCAGTGGTGTCCTTGCTCAGCGCGTTGGACAGGGTGTTGGCGAGTCCCTCGGGAACCACGTGCTCACAGGTCTGCGTGGTGACGGCCACCTCGCGACCCTGTCGGTCGTACACCTTGTCGATGGGACTCGGTGGGCACCACATGCCGCCGGAGGCCAGCGTCGCGGCGACATTCGACAATTCGAGCGCATTGAGCTCGAACGGGCCGAGCGTGAAGGAACCGATGTTCTGCCGCTTGATGTAGTCCGCGAGGCTCTCGTCGTTGTTCGGCTCGTACGCGCGCGCCGTTCCGGACTCGGCGTATGACCGCAGCCCCAACTTGACCGCCATGTCCACCGCGCGCGGAACCCCAACCTGCCGAATCAGGTTCGCGAACGCGGTGTTTGGCGACTGTGCCAGCGCATCGGTGACGCTCATCGGGCTGCGGTAGCTGCCCGCGTTCTTCACACACCAGGTCTGGGCCGGGCACCCGGGGGTGTTGCTGCTGCCCAGGCCCGTGCCCTCGAACTTCTGTGGGACGTCGAGTTGAGCGTTGATGCCCATCCCCATGTCGAGCGCCGCAGCGGTGGTGAAGATCTTGAATATCGACCCGGCGCCATCGCCCACCAGCGAGAAGGGCTGCGGTTGCACGGTCTGGCCGGCCGGGAGGTCGAGCCCGTAGGTGCGGTTGTCCGCCATCGCCACCACCCGGTGCGCGTCTCTGCCGGGCCGGATCACGCTCATCACGCTCGCGACGCCGTCCTGCGTCGGCTTCGCGACCGTGTCGACCGCCTGTTTGACGCTGGCCTGGACCTTCGGGTCGAGCGTGGTACGGATCAGGTAGCCATTGCGTGCCACCTGTTCCCTGGTGATGCCAGCGCGCGCCAGATACTGCAGTGCGTAATCGCAGAAGAATGCGCGATCACCCGCTCCGATGCAGCCCTGCGGCAGCACGCTGGGCCGGGGCAGGATGCCCAACGGTTGGGCCTTGGCGGCGCGTAGTTCGTCGGCGCTGCCTGGCACGTTCGCGATCAGGGTGTCGAGCACCAGATTGCGTCGTGCCAAGGCGGCGTCGGGGTTGGTGTACGGGTTGAGCGCGCTGGTGGACTGCACCATCCCGGCCAGCAACGCCGCCTGCGGCCAATCGAGCTGCCCTGCGTCGATGCCGAAATAGGTGCGCGCCGCGTCCTGCACGCCGTAGGCGCCGTTGCCGAACGACACCAGGTTCAGATAGCGCGTCAGGATCTCCGGCTTGGTGAGCACCGTGTTCAGCTCGAGCGCCATCCGCATCTCGCGCAGCTTGCGCACCGGTGTGGTCTCGATTGCCGCCCGCCGCTCGGCGTCGGTCTGGGCGGTCACCAGCAGGTTGTAGTTCTTGACGTACTGCTGCTCGATCGTCGACCCGCCCCGGACGCCTTCGGCGCCTTTCAGGTAGCCGGCCAAGCCGGTCAGCGTGCCCTGCAGATCAACCCCGTTGTGCTCGGCGAAGCGCTTGTCCTCGATCGAGACGATCGCGAGTTTCATGGTGTCGGCGATCCGATCGCCGGGCACTTCCCACCGCCGCTGCGAGTACAGCCACGCGATGGGGTTACCTGCGGCGTCCACCATCGTCGAGACGGTCGGCACCTCGCCCTGCACGATCTGTGTCGAGTCTTGGACCACCACGTGGGAGGCCCGGCTGACCACCAGGCCGACGCCACCGACGATCGGGAACATCAATGCCGCCGCGAGCATCCCGGCCAGCACGCAGGCGAGCGCCAACTTGGCGAGCGTTTTCACCGTCGTGAGGGTTGCTCGGGCATGCCGATAGCGTAGGGCGCACGAGGGTACTTCGCGACGGGATCCTCGGTGTGCGCGCGATGCCACTCGGCCTGACGCGAGGTAGTGGGTCAGCCTGTGTCGTGCCGTCCACACCGCGACGCCAGAAGCGACGGGGTGGGCTGTTGTGTGCGTTGGCCTTTGGGCCTAGCCGGCTGCTCGTCGCCCCGTTCGGGGTCCACCCGTGAAGCAGTTGCGGTAGCCGCTCGGCGTCGTCTTCATGCCGCGGACGAAGTGGTGTCGATAGGTCACCGGCGATTCGAAGCCGACCCGCGTCGCGATCTGCTCGATCGTCAGTGACGACGACTCCAGCAGCCCCAGACTTGCCTGAATCCGTTGGTCGATGAGCCATTTGATGGGCGTCGTTCCCGTTGCGTCGGCGAACTGCCGCAGGTAGGTGCGCCGGGACATCAACGATTGCGCGGCCATGTCGTCGAGCGTGATCGCCCGGTCGAGATTCGCCAGCGCCCAGTCCATTCCGGCCGCTATCCGGCCATCCGTCGTCGGCTCGGGTACGGGGCTCTCGATGTACTGGGCCTGTCCGCCCGCGCGGTGTGGTGAGATCACCAGCCGCCTGGCCACGTCGTTGGCGATCTGCGCGCCGTGATCGGACCGAACGATGTGGAGGCACAGGTCCAGTCCTGCGGCGCACCCCGCGCTGGTGAGCACGTTCCCTTCGTCGACGTAGAGCGGCGCGGGATCGACGTCGATCTCGGGATAGCGCGATTGGAGCAGATCCACATAGATCCAGTGCGTCGTGGCCGACCGGCCGTCGAGCACCCCGGCCGCCGCGAGTGCGAACGCCCCCGAACAGATGGACACCAGGCGTGCCCCCTGCTCGTGGGCGGATCGGAGGGCGTCGACGAGGTCCGGCGACGGCTGTGCCGTCACGTCTCGGACACTCGGGATGATCACCGTGTCCGCAGACGCCAGGTCGGCCAGGTCGAAGGGCGTGCGCATCGTGGCACCACCCAGCATCCGAACCTCGGCGTCCTCGGCGCACAACTTGACGGAGTACCAGGGCCGCGCGATGCCCGCGGAGAACATCTCGGGGAGTTCGGTGATGCCGAAGATCTCCGCAGCGAGACCAGTCTCGAATCCGGACATCCCGTCGTAGGCCAGGATCGACACCGAGTGCATGTCACTATCTTAACGAACATCGGCATCAGTGCCACTTCCTTTCGGGCGATTGACCGACCACGATCGAGACATGTTGCAGAAACGACCATCTCGCTGGAAGTGGTTGCGCTCGCACCCCGCGGTGCGCTCACTCGTTCACGTCGCGGCAGGGATACACGTCGCCAACGGAGTGGCACACGGTGTTCCGGTGCCACCGAGATCAGAGGCTCGCGCCGTTCTACCTCCGGTGCAACGTCAGCAACTCGCCCGTGACGAATGATCCGGCAAGCAGCCGCCCCATGGTCTCGCTCTGAGCTTCGGCCAGCCGCCAGGCCTTCTTGCCGCCGTGCCTCGCCCGCAGCAGCGCGGTCACCTCCTCCTCTCGACGTAACCAGGCCCGGGGAATGGGTGGAAGTTCCGACGTGCCCTGCCAGTCACCGATGCTGAGCTCTGCTCGCGCCACCAGGTGCGTCAGTGTGGCGATACTGGGAAAGTCGTTCCCCTCGGGTTGATCTCCGCCAGCCGCTCGGAGGACGAAGACGAGGAGCCCGATGCGTCCGTCGGGGCGCAGGACGCGACGCAGTTCGGTGAGCAATTCGAGTTGCTCGTCCATCGTGCAAAGGACGCCCAACGCCCATGCCGCATCGAATGTCTCGTCGGCAAGGGGCAGCATCGATCCAGCGCCTTGGACAACGGGGTGGTCGAAAAGGGTCAGTGCGCCGCGACATGCGCCCGCCTCGGGGTCCACCAGGACCGGGTGTACCGATCGCTGCTCGGCTGCGTAGGCGGCGGGGCCACCCACGCCGGCACCGCAGTCCAGCAATGTCTCACCGGGGGTAAGACGGAGGTGTTCGATGAGCCAGTCCAGCGCCGCCGGGCTCCCGCTGCCCCGACAGGCGGCCGGAATGTAGTAGTCCTGCCCGAGTTCGACTGCTGCCTGCGCCGTCCATTCCGCGACCGTGCCGAACTCGGCCGCCATCGCGTCGCTCATGGGCCGGACTCGGCCAGGATGTGTGCACCGAATTCGGCCCGGATGCGTGCGCCGACCTCGGCCTTGATCCGCGCCCCATCCCGCGTCCCAGCTCCGGAGGCAAGGCCGGACACGTTGACGCCGTCGACTCCGTCGACAGAGAGCAACGCGCGTGCCTCTTGCACCGCGGCGTCGGTACCGGCTTCCCTCGGATCGGCGGCGTTGACCACGTCGCTGACGATTCGTCGATCGAGTTCGAGTCCTGGCAGCCCCTGCAGCACGCCGGCCGACACCACGTCGGTGAAGACCGCGACCGCGGCGATGACGGGAATGGTCAGGCCGGCCGAACGGGCCGCCGCCACGAATCGTGCGACGACGGACGGAGACGTGACGTGGTTGAGCACCGCAATACTGGCTCCTGCCCGTTGTTTCTGGACCAGTCGGCCGGGCCGGGCGTGCACCGGCGGGGCCGTGGGCGTCTCCGGTACCGCCGCGGCGATGCCCACCGCGGCGGCCAGCGCGACGAGGCGCGGCCCATCCAGGTCGAAGGACTGCGTGACATCGGGGCGCACGTCGTAGGCCCGGCCGTCACCCGTCACGCAGAGGACCGTATGCGCTCCGGTGTGCCGCAGGCCGCGCAACTCCTGCTCGAGGACGACGCGGTTGCGGTCACGGCACGACAGCGTGATCCATGGTGTGACTCCGCCGTCGAGAAGCATGCGACTCATCAACGTCGGAGGGAAGTCGGGACGATTCTGGTGCTCACCCACCAACACGGCATCGCATGACGGCCCCAGGATGGCCGCCGTAGCCGCCACGTCATCGGAATCGAAGGGCACACAACTGAAGTCGGTGAGGATGAGCGGTGCTTGCATTGTGGCCGCGGAGACTTCGGGGCCGGGCCAGGGGACGACGTCGTCGAACGCACAGGGGCCTTGGCGCATCTCGCACTGCCGGTCAGGCCGCACGCCGCCGCACGGCCCGAAGTGCATTCGCTTCGGGCAGTCCTCCGCGATCACGTCAGCGGCAATTCCCCCGCCGCCCTGACTGGACATGAAATGCACGTACCCGCGGCGGAATGAAGGTAATCCCGGCTCGCGTCTGCTACGGCCGTGCGAGCGGACCGGAGGCGCGATCCCGTCCCGCCTGCCGCATCTTCCAGAGCGTCGGCGCCAGCCAGAAGCACAGGGCGAGGTTGTACGCACCGAGCGCCGCGTACAGCAGGGTGTCGCGTGGGTCGAACCCGAGCGCCCCCGGCGTGTGATGGGCTGCCGCGACGGCGCAGACGATCGCCAGTGTCGCCCAACCGGCGGCGGCGGCCGCACTGAAGGCGACCGTAGGCCAACGGCCAAGGCAGGCCAGGATGGCCAGCACGCCGTTGGCCAGAAGAAGCCCACCGTGCAGAGGCGTCACCGAGAGGCCGATGAGTGGCATGCCTTCCGCGCCGAATCTCAGGTTGGCCATCGACCACGCCAGCGCGACACCGCCCAGCACGCCGATCGAAAGCCCTTGGCCCAACAGTGCCTGGTGCGCAACCCGGAACCGGGACTGCGTGTGTTCTCGTAGTCGGCGGGAAGCAATTTCACCGGCGCAGGCCGGGTCGGCGGGGGTCGTCGACGACGCCGCATCGGTCTGCACTTGCTCCGGTGCATGAGGCATCGCCCGGTGTACCGCGTACCTATGCCCAAGCACGGGGTCTAGCTTGCCGTTGCACGATCGCCGATGGGACCAACGCAAGCCGATTCCCAGGCGATTGGTCACTGCTCACAGGGAATTCACGGGAAGCGGGGCCCGTGACATGCGGCCACCCCGAGGGTGGGGGACCGGCTGGAATCGGTAAAGTCACAGCCGATGAACAGGCGATTGATGCGAGTGGTCGCCGTAGGGGCGCTCTTGGCGGTGGCTGCGACCGCCTGTGCCGCGCGCCCGAATCCGACGACGTCGATCACGGTCTACGCGGCGTCGTCGCTGATCACGAGTTTCACCGCGATCGGCAAGGATTTCGAGGCGGCCAATCCTGGGTACTCGGTGGAGTTCATCTTCGCGAGTACCCCGAATCTGTCGACAGCGCTGGCAGAGGGGGCGGCTGCAGACGTGTTTGCCTCCGGCGACCCTGGGAGCATGGCGGTGGTGGCCGATGCGGGCGCCGTCTCGGGCACGCCGGAGCCGTTCGCGTCGAACAGGCTCGTCGTCGTCACCCCGTCCGGAAACCCCGAGCATCTGACCTCGTTCGCCGACCTCGACCGACCCGGCCTGCGAGTGGCGGTGTGTGCGACCGTGGGTGCGTGCGGAGCGGCCACTCAGCTGGTCGAAGACCGGACCGGTAGCCGATTTCACCCTGCGATTTCCGAGCGAACGCCCAGCCGCGTCCTCAAGGACGTGACGGGCGGCGGAGTCGACGCCGGCGTGGTCTTCATGTCCGACGCGATGGATGCGGGCAAGGACGTCTCGTGGTTCGCGGTGCCCGGCGACGCCAGCAGCGTCACGTCGTGGATCACGGTGATCAAGGGATCGGCCGAGGAGCGCGAGGCGACCCAGTTCGTTCAGGAGGTCACCGGCGCGGAAGGTAGGCGAATCCTGGCTCAGGACGGCTTTGGTCCGCCGCAGAAGAATCCGGCGGGTTGACGCCGGCGCCTGGCCGATGCCGTGTTTCGTCCGGTTAGCGGAACGTTACCGCTCTCATATGGTGCTCACGGAGGCTTCATAGCCTTTGCAAAGCATGCGCTGTCTGAATGGCAGTGTGACAACGACACTTGATCGACCGGCCACCGCGACTGATGCGACCGAACCGCCTCGATCACAACGGTTCACCCGTCAATCATCGGGCCGCCTGGGGTTCGGCGTGCTCCTGGTCGCCACGGCGGTCATGTATCTGTGGAACATCACCGTCAACGGGATGGGCAATCAGTTCTACGCCGCTGCCGCGCTGGCAGGTTCGAAGAACTGGGAAGCGCTGTTGTTCGGCAGCCTCGACACGCAGAACTTCATCACCGTCGACAAGCCCCCTGTCTCGCAGTGGGTGATGGGCCTGTCCGGGCAGATCTTCGGTTTCAGCAGTGCCAGCATGCTCATCCCGCAGGCCTTGATGGCCGTCGCCGCCGTGGCGCTGCTCTACGCCGCGGTGCGCCGGGTCAGCGGACCACACGCGGCACTGCTTGCCGGAGCGGTGTTGGCGCTGACTCCGGTTGCGGCACTGATGTTCCGGTACAACAACCCCGACGCGGTGATGGTGCTTCTGATGATGGCGGCCGTCTACTGCGCGGTGCGTGCGCTCGAGCACGCCAGCGCGAAGTGGATCGCCCTTGCCGGCGTGGCGCTCGGATTCGCCTTCCTGGCCAAGATGCTCGAAGGCATCATGGTGATGCCCGCGATCGGTCTCGTCTATCTGGTCGCAGCGCCGACCTCGATCGGCAAGCGGACGCTGCACCTGGCGGGAGCGCTCGCAACGTTCCTGGTCTCGGCGGGCTGGTTCGTGGTGCTGACCCTGTTGTGGCCGGCGTCCTCGCGGCCCTACATCGCGGGCTCCACGGACAACAACTTCATGAACCTGGTCCTCGGCTACAACGGATTCGCTCGCGTCCTTGGCAAGAACAACGGCAATTTCGCGCCCAACCCCGTGGTCGGTGCGTCGGCAGGCACCCAGGTGCACGTCTTTCAAGGTGGCCACCACGGTGGCTTCGGTGGGTTCGGTGGCCAACCGCAGGGCCTGACGCGACTGTTCACCGGTGAGTTCGGCTTCGAAGTCGGCTGGCTGCTCCCGGCGGCACTGCTCGCGATGGTTCTGGTGCTCATCTCGCGCGGCCGGGCGCCGCGCACCGACCTGGTCAGGGCTGCCACCATTCTGTTCGGCGGCTGGATGCTGGTCGACGGGCTGATCCTCAGCTACATGAAGACCATGGTTCACCCGTACTACTGCCTCTCGTTCGTCCCGGCGGTCGCAGGCATGTTCGCGATCGGCGTGCACGAAATGTGGGACGAGCGCGAATCGTGGCTCGGCCGTGGCGGCCTGGTCGCGATGATCGGGGGCACCGGCGTCTGGAGCTGGTGGATCCTGGGACGCAACGGCGACTGGCTCCCGGCACTGCGCTGGGTGATCCTGGCGGTAACGGTCGTTGCGGCGGTCGCCGTCGTGGTGTCGCTGACTTCCGAAGCGCGCCAACGCTTTGCGGTGGTGTCGCTGGCGGTGGGCCTGATCGGCGGCCTACTGGGTGCCGGCGCCTACGCATTCGCGACGATCGGTCAATCCCACGACGGCGGAATGGCCGTCGTCGGCCCCGCCCGTGAAGGCGGGCACCGCGGTGGAGGCTTCGGACAGGACTCCGACAACGCGCAACTGGAAGCAATGCTGCGTGCTACGGACACCGATTTCTCGGCCGCCATCAATCGCTCGTCTGCGGCGGCCGCTCTCGAGCTGTCGACGAACACCGCGGTGATGGCCATCGGTGGATTCGGCGGAAGCGACCCGGCGCCGACACTGGGTGAGTTCCAGCAGGACGTCGCCAACCACAGGATCACGTATTACATCGCGCCCGCCAGCAACCGGCGGCCCGGCGGATTCGGCAGCAAGGCGCACGGCGATATCACGCAATGGGTGGCAGCCCACTTCACGCCGATGACGGTCGGATCCGAGACCGTCTACGACCTGGCGGCGCCGTCGAACTGAGTTGCGCGATCACCGTGAACGGGCCGCGATGCCCCTTCGTGGTGGCGGTGACCTGAATCGAACGGGCGACGCGGCAACGCAAACCGCACCCAGCCAAACGGTTTGAGCTGCGCCATGTCTCAGCCGCGCCCGCCGTCGAGCCACGGAAGAAGCCGGGACTGGACCGACGCTCCTCGACGGCGTTGGTGACCAAACCGAGCAGGAAGCGTTGCCGGTCGGGGCATCCCGACAACGGCGTTTACCCGCCGCGGGTGCCGGGGTACGCCCCGACGTATGGTCAGAGCATTCGGATACAGCAGCAACGGTGGGCCCGATGTGCAGGAGTTCCTCGACGTCGAGATGCCCAGTCCGCTGGCAGGTGAGTTGCTCGTCGAGGTGCGCACGGCCGGGGTGAACCCGGTCGATTGGAAGATCCGCTCGGGCATGTACGGCGGCGCCAAACCAGCGATCTGCCTGCCGTGCTGGGCTCCGAAGTCTCGGGTGTGGTCCGTGAGGTCGGCAAGGACGTCGACGGCTTCGCGGTCAATGACGAGGTCTTCGGTTCCGTGGCTCCGGGCTCCGGCGGATATGCCGAGTACACCCTGGTGACGGCGATCGCAGCAGCGCACAAGCCGCCGCAGGTTTCGTTCAACGATGCGGCCACGCTGTCGGTCGCTGCCGCAACGGCGTACGACGGTGTGACCCAATTGGGGCTCAAGGAAGGGCAGACCCTGTTGATCAACGGCGTCAGCGGAGGGGTTGGCGTCGCCGCCGCCCAGATCGCGAGGGACGCCAACATCAACGTCGTCGGCACCGCGAGCGAGGACAAGAGAGAGCTCGTCGAATCGTTGGGCGCGACGCTGGTGCCCTACGGGAGCGGCGTGGCCGAACGGGTGAGGCAGCTGTTGCCCGACGGTGTCGATGCGATATTCGACCTGGCCGGTGGCGACGGGCTGCGCGCGGTGGTCGATCTGCTGGCAGATCGGGGCAAACTGATCAGTGCAGGCGATCCCGATACGGTCAACGAGCTGGGCGGCCACATGATCGAGCGCGATCGGACTCACCGTGTCCTGGAGATCGTGGCTGGCCTGGTTGTCGACGGCAATCTGGATCCCCATGTGGAAGACGTCCGCCCACTCGACGAGGCCGCCGAAGCGATCGCGGCGGTGGAGGTCGGCCACGCGAAGGGCAAGGTCGTCATCGAAGTGAGTACGTGACGACTCACCCGATGGGTACCCTGCGGGGGGCCGTGGCTGTGCCGTGCCATCCGGTCCGAACGGTGAAACCGATTCCCGTGCAGGGGAACTCGGAAAGGAAACGCCCGTGGCCCCGCTGCTCTCCACCCGCCGGACTGCTCCCGAGCACATGATCTGGATGTCCACCCATTCCCGCGCTACGGCCTCGGGAAGCCGGTCTTCGCCCGAGACTCGCTCGACGCGAAGCCAATCCGATGCCCATCGCGCGAAGGGCGTCCGCTTCGGTCCCTCGACGAACTCGCAGTTGCCCGCTGACGTCAGTCCCACGATGTGGATGCCCTCGCATGTGGCGCGGAGGTACGCGGCGATGATCACCGACTTCGACGAGGCGCTGGAGAATCCGGTCGTGCCCGCGCCGAAGAAGTGCTCGTTTGCGAAGAAGTCATCGATGAGGAACGAGGCGACGAAGAGCGGAAAGAACGGGTGGCTGGCGCAGGGGAGACAACCCATTTGCGCTCTGCGGTTCAAACCTCCGCTTAACCGTGATCATTTGGATAGGGTGGCGCGATACTCAGTGCGGGTCGGGCCGGCAAGAGGTTTGGAGAAGGACCATGAAGAAGGTGACGGCAACACTGTTTGCAGCGCTGGCGATGGTGGTGGCGCCGGTGGCCATGGCGCCGGCTTCCCACGCCGAGGTGTGCGGCGCAGTCGGCGGGCGCCACGTCGAAGTTGGCGGATGCTCGCACGTCGTCGGCGACGTGGCGGCTGGGGTCGCCATAGCGAACGACGACGACTGGGCGGTGCAGGAGGCCACGGGTCAGCCACCGTGCTACACCCCGTCCGGGGTGCCCTACTACACACCCGGCTCGGACCCCTGCAACTGATAAGGGACCGCACGCCCCTGCGGTTCAGTCGGGCTCCGCTGGCTGGCGCGCGACCACGTCTCCGGCTCGTCTCGGCAATCGGAGTGTTTCGACGAGGGTCAACGCCAGCAGAGCACCGAGGGTGAGGAACGTGAAGGGGTACGCCTGATCCGCGCTGTGTGAGATCTGGGTGAAGGTACCGAGGAGCACTGCTGCGACGGCGATTCCGATTCCGGCCGCCAGTTCTTGGACTGCTGCGTTGAGGGTGTTGGCATGGGCTAGTTCGCCTGCTTCGACGTCGGCGAAGGCGACGCTGTTGTATGCGGTGAATCCGGTGGATCGCAATGCGCCACTGAGGAAGAGGATGAGCGCGATCAGTGCAACCGGCGTGCCGTCGGTGATGGTGGCCAACAACCCGAAACACACAACGGACACCAGTCCGTTGACCAGGAGGACGCGGCGGATGCCGTAGCGCCGCATGAGCGGGGTGGTGAAGGGTTTGATCGCGATGTTGCCCGCGAACAGTGCCGCCACCATCGCCCCGGCGGCGATCGGTGTCCAACCGAAGTCGAGCTGGAACTGCAGGGGCAACAGGAACGGCACGGCGGTGATGACCAGTCGGTACACCGAGCCTGCCGACACGGTGATCCGCAGAGTCCGTACCCGCAGCACCCGTAGATCGACGAGTGGATACCTGTAGCGCAACAGATGCCAGACGGCGACGGCAAGCGCGGTGGCGGCGACCACGCCACCGACGGCGACGTGTGCCCAGTTGGTGCCTTGCACCCGAATGCCCTCCAGCGCGATGAGTGCCGCGGCGATGCCGGTTCCCAACGCCGCCAGTCCTCGCCAGTCCAGCGGCGTCGGGTTGGGTTGGGCCTTGCCATGGATCAGCTTGAGCGCAAGGAGGAAACCGATGAGGCCGAGTGGGATGTTCACGATGAAGATCCACCGCCAGGAACCGACGGTGGCAACCGCGCCTCCGAGGATCGGTGCGACCACGGGTGCGGCGAGGGCCGGCCAGGTGAGCAGCGCGATGGCGCGCACGAGGTCACTCTTCGCGGTGGACCGGAGGACCAGCAAGCGGCCGACGGGCACCATCAGTGCGCCACCGATTCCCTGCACGACGCGCATGGCCACCAGCATGGGCAGCGAAACGCTGGCAGCGCACCCGATGGAGGCGAGGGTGAACAGCGCAATCGCCGAGACGAACACGCGCCTGGTTCCGAACCTGTCGGACATCCATCCGCTGACGGGGATCAGTACGGCAACCGTGACGAGGTAGGCGGTGATGGCGAGGTTGACGTCGAATGGGTCGACGTCGAGCGAGCTGGAGATGAGCGGAATGGCCGGCGTGATGATCGTGGCGTCGAGAATCTCCATGAACAGCGCGCCTGCCACCAGCAGGGCTACTCCGCGCGGAGCCGACACGTTGCAGCCTCCTCGCCATCAACGGACACGACGCGCCACTCTAAGCGCGGACGGGGCGCGACGGCGATCCCGCCCGATTGTTGGGATCGGTAGGCGTCCCCGCCGTCTGTAATTGCGGCATGGCGCCGCCAGGGAGGCAGCGCATCACGAGAGGACTGCAGGACATGAAGATCGTGCCCACCCGCATCGAGGACCAGATCAGCCGCATCGACCCAACGCGGAGCCGAGGTCGGGACACGATGCCCGACCTGGGCCCGCGGGTGTGTGTATGACGGGTAGCGCTGTGACCATCTTCTCCGTCGACGGAACTGCGGCGGGGAGCGATGCTCGATGGGTGGCCGTCACCACCGAACTCGCCGACTTCCTGAGGTCGCGGCCCGCCGCGCTCACACCCGACGACGTCGGTCTGCCGTGGGCCGCAGACAGTCGGCGCGTCAACGGGTTGCGTCGCCCGGAGGTGGCGTTGGTGGCTGCGTCAGGTATCGCACCGCGACTTCGTAGCCAAGCAGCCCGGCGCCGGCAACGACCATCTCGGCGACCGCGGAGACGTAGGAGTGGTGCCGAAACGCCTCGCGCCGATGGATGTTCGTCAGATGGACCTCGGCGACCGGTAGTGCCACGGCGGCCAGTGCGTCGGCGAGCGCCACCGACGTATGGCTGAAGCCACCCGGATTGATCACGATGCCGTGGCAGTCCAGGCGGGCATCGTGAATGGCGTCGATCAGGACCCCCTCGTGGTTGCTCTGCACGGCACGGAGCTCGTACCCGCCCTCGGCAGCGGTGGCGGACACCCGATCCTGGACGTCGGCCAAGGTGGCGGTCCCGTAGAGCGCTGGTTCGCGCGTGCCGAGCAGGTTCAGGTTGGGTCCGTTGAGCAGCAACAGGCGCCGCTCGTTCACGGCCGTCCGCGCGCGACTCGTTGAGCGGCAAGCCGCACCGGCGCGTTGTCCGTTCCGTAACCGTCGTAATGCCCACGGCGCTCAACGAATTCGAAGAATACGGACCCGACTGTACGTGTGTAGAAGTGCACGAACTCGCCGTTTGCACTGCGGTCGTAGAGCAGGTCCAGTTCGCGGAGTTCGGCCACCGTGGCGGGGTCGACACCGAACCTGCCCGCGACGTAGTCGTAGTAGTTGTCCGGTATCGGCAGAGACGCAAGGCCGCGTTCGCGGGCGGTCCGCGCCAACCCGACGACGTCGGTGCACGCGAATGCGACGTGCTGTGGCACGGCGGATCCGTCGAGCACGTGCGGCGCAACGTTCAGCGGCAACCGAATCGACCCGTCCGCGGTCCGCATTACCTGGCTCCGGACCAAACCGGTGGGACCCGCGACCTCGGTCGGCGAGTCAGCTGAGAGCCCGAAGATGCTGGATAGGAACAACACCGCCTCGTCGGCGGAATGCCAGGGCTGGAGCAGATTGACGTGATCCACGACGTGCACCGGCGATTGACGCGCGGGCAATCCGTTCTCGAACTCGTCGGTCCACGCCGTCGGCAGTCCGTTCGCCTGCGCGGTGACCCAGTAGATCTCGGTGCCATCGGGTGCGACCACACCGTCGAGTTCCTGTTCTGAGGCGTAGGTGCGACGGTAGGCAGGCGCAGCCTTGAGGTCCGCCGCGCGGCGTGACGTCGCTTCGGCGTCGGGTACGCCGAAGCCGATCGCCGCGATGTGCGGGATCTGATCCCTGGCCTGTTGTTCGTTGAGTACGACCCTGGCGTTGCCTGCGACCCACAACGACACGGGCTTCGTGCGGTGGCGCCCACTCGGCGTGAAGCCCAGTTGGTCGAGCAGCACCTCGACCGCGCTGGTGTCCTCGGCCTTGATTTCGACGAAGTCGAAACCGCTGGGCGGCTTCGCCTCCGCCACTTCCCGCAGCGTCGCCCTGCCGGTCGCCGGCAGTTGCACGGCGATCTTGTCCTGCAGCCATACCAGCGAGCGCTGCGCATGCACCGCGGTGCGGGCTGGGTCGGTCTGGCGGAACGTGTCGTTGAAGACCTCGAGTGAGAGCGGACCGTCGAAACCGGTTGACAGCACGTGCGATACGAAGGTGACCAGGTCGAACGTGCCTTCGCCGGGGAACAGCCGATGGTGACGGCTCCAGGACAGCACATCCATGCTGAGGGCGGGGGCGTCGGCAAGTTGGAGGTAGAAGATCTTGTCGCCGGGGATGGTTCTGATGGCGGCGGGGTCGTGGCCACGGGACAGCACGTGAAAGCTGTCGAGGCACAGCCCGATCGACGGATGGTCGGCGAGCTCGACGACGCGCCACGACCGGCGGTAGTCGTCGATGAACCGTCCCCAGGCGAGTGCCTCGAAGGCCACCCGGATGTCGTACTTCTGGGCAAGATCGCCCAATCGGCGGAGTTGATCGGCCGATACCTCGTCGGAGTCGATCGTCGCGGTGGCCACGTTGCTGCAGACGAGAATCGTGTCGATCCCGAGCCGCTGTGCGGTGGCGAACGTCGCCCCGGCGCGGCGCAGGTTCTCGGTGAACGTGCCCTCGTCGACGCCCTCGATGTCGCGTAGCGGCTGATACAGATCGAGTGACAGGCCTAGGCGTCGAGCGAGGCTGCGAATCTCCTCGGGGCTGTGGTCGCTGGCGATGAGGTCCGGTTCGAATATCTCGACCCCGTCGAAGCCGGCAGCGGCACTCGCGTGAAGTTTTTCGGTAAGGGCACCGCTGATGGAAACGGTGGCGATGGACGTCCTCATGGTGACCTCCTGTCGCGATTAATGTACCAAAAGGTTCATTAGGTCGGAAGAGTGAAGGCGAAATCGTGCCGGTCGCCAGTAAGCTCACCCACGTGACCAGCGAGCCCCGTCCCGAGCTTCAGCGTGACGCCGAGCGGACCCGCGCCGAGTTGCTCGCCGTCGCCACCGAGGTATTCGCCGAGTCCGGGTTCTCGGGAGCGCGGGTCGATGAGATCGCCGAGCGCACCCGCACCACGAAGCGAATGATCTATTACTACTTCGGGGGCAAGGAACAGCTCTACATGGCGGTCCTGGAGAACGCCTACCGCGGCATCCGGGAGGCCGAGCAGCGTCTGCAGGTGGACCACGTCGATCCGGCCGTCGCCATGCGCAGGCTCGCCGAGCTGACTTACGATCATCACCTTGACCACCAGGCTTTCATTCGTCTGGTGTCGATCGAGAACATTCACCGCGGCGAGTACATCGGAAGGTTGGACTCGTTGCGCGCGCTGGCCCAGCCCGCCACCTCGGTGTTGGACGACATCCTGGCGCGAGGCCGCCGGCAAAGCCTCTTCCGTCCCGACGTCGACGCCCTCGACGTGCACATCGTGATCAGTTCCTACTGCGTGTTCCAGGTCGCCAATCGGTACACCTTCGGTTTCCTGTTCGGCGTCGACTTCACCGAAATCTCTCAGCGTGCGCACCTGCGCCGCATGATCGGTGACGTCGTCGTCGGCTGGCTAACGGCCCGTTGATCGGCGAATCAGATCACACGGGCCGCTTGACGAGATGCACGCCACAGTGCTCTACTTTGCGTACGTACTAGTTCGTACATTAAGTGGGAGGGTGAGGGGTGGCGCGAAGCCCGTATCTGGTCGGCCTCGTCGGACAGGGCGTCGGCCCGTCCCTCACCCCGCCGCTTCACATGGCCGAGGGTCGCGCCAACGGGCTCGACTACGTGTACCGCACGATCGATCTCAAGGCCGTCGGGCTCCAGCCGGAGCAGATCGGCGAGGTCCTGACGTGGGCCCGTGCCCTCGGTTTCAACGCGCTCAACATCACCCATCCCTGCAAGCAACTGGTGATTCCGCACCTGGATGAACTCGACGACGCGGCGGCCGCGCTCGGAGCGGTCAACACGGTGATCTTCACCGACGATCGGGTGGTCGGCCACAACACCGATGCTCCCGGCTTCGCCACCGGATTCGCCGAGGGCCTGCCAGGCGCCGAGATCACGAACGTCGTGCTGCTCGGGGCGGGCGGAGCGGGAGCCGCGGTCGGACACGCCCTCCTCGACCTTGGCGTCGAACACCTCGTCGGTCGTCGACGTCAACGTCGATCGGGCCATCGTCCTGTCCCGCGAGCTGGGCTCGCGGCATCCCGGTGCGCGAGTGGACGCGTCGGCCCATGACAAGCTGTCCGTGCTGCTGCCGGGCAGCGACGGTGTCGTGCACTGCACGCCGACCGGCATGGCGGAACATCCTGGCCTGCCGTTCGACGCAGCGCTGCTTCACCCGGGCCTGTGGGTCGCCGACATCGTCTACCGCCCACTGAACACGGCATTGCTGAACGCGGCCCGTCAGGTCGGGTGCCGCACCATCGATGGCGGCCACATGGCCGTGCACCAGGCGACCACCGCCTTCCAACTCATCACCGGGATCACCCCGGATGCCGACCGCATGTCACGGCACCTTCGCCGTCTTGCCGGGTGAATTCGCCACCGCCGGCACCACTTCAGAAGGACTCCAGGAGGAACCCATGAGCGTCATCAACAGCAATCCGCCCGGCGGAGCGATGGAACGGACGCCGAGAAAGGCCGCGCTGGCCAGCTTCATGGGCAGCGCGGTCGAGTACTACGACTTCTTCGTGTTCGGCTCGGCGGCGGCGCTCATCTTCCCGAAGGTGTTCTTCCCGTCCGGCGACGACGCAGCGCTGGTGCTGTCCCTGGCCACCTTCGGTGTTGCCTACGTCGCGCGACCCGTCGGCGCGCTGATCCTCGGGCACTTCGGCGACCGGCTCGGTCGGCAGAAGGTGCTGATGTTCACGCTCGTGCTGATGGGTCTCTCGACCTTCCTCATCGGCTGCCTGCCGACCTTCGACACGATCGGCTGGTTCGCACCGGGGCTGCTGGTGTTGTGCCGACTGCTGCAAGGCCTTTCGGCCGCCGGCGAACAGGCGGGTGCCAGTTCGCTGACCCTGGAGCATTCACCCGACCATCAGCGCTCGTTCTTCACGTCGTGGACGTTGACCGGAACCCAGGGCGGGCTCATCCTGGCGAACCTGGTGATGATTCCGTTCGTGGCGCTGCCCGAGGACGCTCAACTGGGCTGGGGTTGGCGGGTGCCGTTCTGGCTGTCTGCCGTCGTGGTCGTTGTCGCCTACTTCATTCGCCGCACCCTGCACGAGCCGCCGGCGTTCGCCGAGGCCAAGGCAAACGGAACCATCGCGAAGCTGCCGCTCAAGGAACTGTTGAGCGACCACTGGCGCGACGTGCTGCGGGTCATTCTCTGCGCATTCATCGCCGCCGTATCGACGGTGTTCTCGCCGTTGGCCATCGCGTACGGCAAGAAGGTGGGCCTCGAGGCCGACATCACGCTGTGGCTGGTCGTCGCCGCCAACGTGGTGGCCCTTGGCACGCAGCCGTTGTTCGGCAAGCTCGCAGACCGGATCGGCCGCAAGCCGGTGTTCGTCTACGGCGCGCTGGCCTCGGCCGTCCTGATGCCCTTCTACATGTTGTCGATGAGCGGCGGCAACACCGTGCTGATCTTCGTGCTGGCCATCGCTACGTTCTCGTTCGGCTACGCCGCCGCCAACGCCGTGTGGCCATCGTTCTACGGCGAGATGTTCTCCACCAAGGTCCGGTTCTCCGGCGTCGCGGTCGGTACTCAGTTGGGCTTCTTGGTGGCCGGGTTCACGCCGTCGATCGTCACCGCGCTCGGCGGGGTGCGAGAGGGCGGCTGGGTGGTCATCAGCGTGTTCACCGCGGTGGTCGTGCTGATCGCGTCGGCCTCGGCGCTGACTGCCCGCGAGACCAAGGACGTCCCGACCGCTCTGCTGGGTCAGAAGGTGACGGACGCCGCCGAGGACCTGGTCAGCCGCTGAGCGAGCGCTGCCATGGCGCCCACGTCACAGCGCACGGCCGATGCCGCGAGCAGCGACCTGCAGGGCGCCGAGCAGTCGTTGGCGGTCGCGCTTGAGCGACGGGACCACCACCCCGATCGCCGCCGCGACGGCACCGTCCGATGCCTGCACCACCGGAACGGCCAGCGAACACCCGCCGAGCGACATCTCCTCGCTGGTGGTCGCCACCGCCTCGCGGCGGATGTGCTCCAGCTGGCCGGACAACACCGACGGCGTCACGATCGTGTACGGCGTGATTCGAGTCAGGTTGGCAAGCACGTGGTCCTGCACCTGCCTCGGGGCGAACGCCAGCAGCACCTTGCCGACACCGGTGCAGTGCATGGGCAGCCGGCTACCGACGCTGCTGACGATCGGCACCGACGTCCTGCCCATCATCCGCTCCAGGTACAGCACCTGGTCGTCGTCGCGAACCGCCAGGTGCACGGTCGCGAGCGTCGCCGCGTAGACGTCGTGCAGAAAGGGCTCGGCCACCTGGCGCAACCGGCCTTCGACCGGTGCCAGCAAGCCGGCGCTCCAGATCAGCCTTCCGACTTCGAACCGGCCGTCGGGGCGTCGCTGCAACGCCGCGCCCGCAACGAGTTCGGCGGCCAGTCGGTGCACGGTGGCGACGGGCAGCCCGGCCCGGTCCGCCAGTTCGGAGAGCGTCAGGCTGCGGTGCTTCTCGTCGAAGGCGCTGAGCACGTTCAGCAAACGCGATGCGACGCTGGCGCCCGGTGTCGACGTGTTACCTGCCAATCCGCTGTCCCTTCCACTCAGTGGAATCGTAGCGTTTCACCAGTAGTGGAGGAATCATTAACGTGGACATCATGACAGCAATGATCGACAGCAATTCCGACGGCGCGGCTGCGAGCCAGCGGACGATCAGCGCGGAGATAGGCGCGATCGAATCCGCTTATCAGCGTGCGGGTGTCGAGGAGACGCAGCCGCGGCTGGGGTATGCGCCCTACCGCAGCAGCCTGCTGCGCCACCCCACCAAGGACCTCCACCACGCCGATCCGGAAGGGGTCGAGCTGTGGACACCATGCTTCTCCGAACGAGACGTCCATCCGCTCGAATCCGACCTCACGATCCAGCACACGGGCGAGCCCATCGGCGAACGGATGGTCGTCACCGGCAAGGTCATCGACGGCGACGGGCGGGCGGTGCGGCGTCAACTCGTCGAGATCTGGCAGGCCAATGCCGCTGGCCGCTACATCCACAAACGCGATCAACATCCCGCCCCGATCGACCCCAACTTCACCGGTGCCGGCCGCTGCCTGACCGATGACGAGGGGTGGTACCGGTTCACGACGATCAAGCCTGGACCCTATCCCTGGAAGAACCACCGAAACGCATGGCGGCCTGCGCACATCCACTTCTCGTTGTTTGGAACGGAATTCACGCAGCGGATGATCACCCAGATGTACTTCCCTGGCGACCCGCTGCTCGGACTCGACCCGATCTACCAGTCGGTCACCGACCAGAAGGCGCGCGACCGTCTGATGGCCAGCTACGACCACGACGTCACCACCCACGAGTGGGCCACCGGATACCGTTGGGACATCGTGCTCACCGGTACGTCGCGCACACCGATCGAGAATCCCGACCACGGAGCCGAGCAATGACGAACACGCTGCTGACCGCCGCCCCCGGGCAGACCGTCGGACCCTTCTTCGCTTACGCACTGCCGTTCGACCGGGGCAATGAACTGGTTCCGCCTGGCTCGCCGAACGCCGTCCAGCTGTTCGGGGTCGTCTCCGACGGCGAGGGGCGACCGGTGCCAGACGCGCTGCTGGAGATCTGGCAGGCCGACGCGGGCGGCGCGATCCCGAACTCCGCAGGCTCTCTTCACCGGGACGGCTGGACCTTCACCGGGTGGGGGCGCGCCAGCACCGACGACGCCGGACGGTACAGCTTCTCCACCGTGGTCCCCGGTGCATCCGGTCAAGGGGCGCCGTTCATCCACGTCGTCGTTTTCGCCCGTGGACTACTCAACCGACTGTTCACGCGGGCTTACGTTCCGGGCGAGCGGTTGGCGGGTGATCCTCTGCTGGCCTCGCTGCCGCCCGAACGCCGCGACACCCTCATCCTGAAAGAGGAGGAAAGCGGGTTGCGCTTCGACATCCAATTGCAAGCTGCGCCAGGAAAACCCGAGACGGTATTCCTGCGTTATCCCGGCCATCAGCGATGACCGACCTGTTCTGGCCGGGTGACGAACTCGCCGGAGACCTCATGAGTGACGCCGCCTTCCTCGCGGCCATGGTGGCCGTCGAGCAAGCGTGGCTGGACGGCCTCGTCGCCGCGGGCATTGCGCCGCAGGAGGCTCGAACGGAACTGGCGGCCCTGGTGACCGACGGTGACGCCGAAACGATCGCGCGGCGCGCCGATGCCGACGGCAACCCCGTCAGCGGACTGGTCGCGCTGATGCGCGAGCGCTCTGCAGTGCCGACGGCGCGCTGGCTGCACCGCGGACTGACCAGCCAGGACGTCGTCGACACCGGCCTGATGCTCTGCGTGCGCGACGTCCTGAGTCGCATCGGCGACGAGTTCGCCAGACAGGTGGGCGCACTGGCCGAGCTCACCGAAAGGCACAGGAACACAACGGCAGTCGCTCGCACGCTGACCCAGGCCGCGCTCCCGAGCACCCTCGGTGCCAAGATCGCGCGCTGGCTGACCGGCGTGCTCGACGCCGCCGAGCCATTGACCGGGCTCCTGCCGTCGCTGCCCGTCCAGGTCGGTGGCGCGGTCGGAACGCTCGCTGCGGCGACCGAGCTGACCGGATCGGTCGACGGTGCCATCGCACTGAGTGATGCGCTGGCCGCTTCACTGCGGTTGGCGCCTGTCCCGCCCTGGCACACCACCCGGTCGCAGGTCACCCGGATCGGGGACGCGCTGGTCAGCTGTTGCGATGCATGGGGGCACATCGCCGCCGACGTCGCGACCGGAAGTCGGCCCGAGATCGGCGAGCTGGCCGAGGGACGGGGTGGCGGCTCATCGACCATGCCGCACAAGAACAATCCCGTCCGGTCGGTGTTGATCCGCCGCGCCGCACTCACCGCGGGACCGCTCGGTGCCACCCTGCACGCCGCGGCGGGGATGAGCGTCGACGAGCGATCCGACGGCGCGTGGCACGCCGAGTGGGCCACTTTGCGGACGCTCGCCCGCCACACGGTCGTCGCCGCTGCCCATGCCTCCGAACTCGTCTCGGGACTCAGGTTCGACGAGGCGCGCGCCGCGGCCAACCTGGCCGCTGCGGACGGACTGCTCTCCGAGCAGCGCGCCATGGCCGAAATAACCGGTCGTGCAGCGCTTCCCAGCTACACGGGCGCGATCGATCGGTTGATCGACTCGACATTGAGCCGCGCACGCCGCTTCGTCAAGGAGGCCTCATGAGCATTCCCCGTCTCACCGCCGTCGACTTCGGCGGACCAGAGGATGCGTCGCTGCTTCTACTCGGCCCGTCCCTCGGCACCTCGGCGGCGACGCTGTGGAGCGCCGTGGCCCAGAAGCTGACGGGGCACGTCCGCGTCGTCGGCTGGGATCTGCCAGGGCACGGCCGCGGCGCAAGAGCCGAGCCGTTCACCATGGCCGAACTCGCCGCCGCGGTGCTCGTCCTTGCCGACGAGCTCAACGCCGGAACCTTCCACTACGCAGGGGATTCCGTCGGTGGCTGCGTGGGTCTGCAACTCGCGCTGGACGCGCCGGGACGGGTGAAGACGGCAACGCTCCTGTGCACCGGTGCGGTCATCGGCACACCGGACGGCTGGCACGAACGCGCTGCGACGGTTCGCGGGCAGGGCATGAGATCCATGCTGGCCGGCTCGGCCCAACGGTGGTTCGGACCCGGTTTCATCGAGCGTCAGCCGGGGATCAGCGCGGCACTGTTGGACACCCTGAGTCACACGGATCCGGAGTCGTACGCCCAAACCTGCGAGGCGCTTGCGGGATTCGACGTGACCGACCGGCTGCACGAGATCGTCCTGCCGGTGCTGACCGTGGCCGGCAGCGATGACGGGCCCACTCCGCCGGATTCCCTGCAGCGCATCGCTTCCGGGGTCAAGGACGGTGAAATCGTCGTGCTCGACGGGGTGGCGCACCTCGCGCCAGCCGAGGCGCCGGACCGGGTGGCGGGTCTGATCGCCGAGCACGTCGGCGTACCCCATGCGGCGCCCGTGACGACCGACGACGTGCACGCGGCGGGAATGGCCGTTCGGCGTGAGGTGCTCGGTGACGCGCACGTCGACCGTGCCGTGGCGGCCACCACCGATCTGACCGCCGACTTCCAGCGCATGATCACCGAGTACGCATGGGGCACCATCTGGACGCGACCAGGTCTCGACCTCCGTAGCCGCTCGATGATCACGCTGACCGCGATGGTGGCACGTGGCCATCACGAGGAGCTTGCGATGCACCTGCGTGCCGCCCGCCGCAACGGCCTGACGAACGACGAGATCAAGGAGGTGCTGATGCAGACCGCCATCTACTGCGGCGTTCCCGACGCGAATTCCGCGTTCCGCATCGCCGCCGAGGTGTTGCCGGCGTTCGACGTCGGCGGGGGAGCGCCGTCATGAGCCGCACCGCCTTCCATTCGGACACCCGGGATGCCGTCGCCGGAATCGAGGACGGCGCGACGATCCTCGTCGGGGGCTTCGGCATGGCGGGCATGCCCACGACGCTCATCGACGCATTGATCGAGCAGGGCGCCTCGGATCTGACCATCGTGAGCAACAACGCCGGCAATGGCGACACGGGTCTGGCTGCCCTGTTGGCCGCCGGTCGCGTCAGCAGGGTGATCTGTTCGTTTCCCCGGCAGACGGATTCGTACGTGTTCGACGCGCTGTATCGGGACGGCAAGGTCGCACTCGAGGTGGTTCCGCAGGGAAACCTGGCCGAGCGGATGCGAGCCGCCGGTGCGGGCATCGGCGCGTTCTTCTGCCCGACGGGTGTCGGCACCCCGCTGGCCGACGGCAAGGAGATGCGCACCATCGACGGCCGCGACTACGTGCTGGAGTACCCCATTCGCGGGGACGTCGCACTGATCGGCGCTCACGTCGCCGACCGGGCGGGAAACCTGTTGTACCGCAAGACGGCACGCAACTTCGGCCCGGTGATGGCTACCGCCGCGGAGCTGACCATCGTCGAGGTCGCCCGTGTCGTCGAAACCGGCGCCATCGACCCCGAGACGGTCGTGACCCCTGGCATCTTCGTCGACCGCGTCCTCGATCTGTCATCGCTGCCCGTGGAGGCCGCCTCGTGACCGAAACCGTCAGTGCGTCAACGCCCGCCGCCGTCGAGCATCTAGACCGCGGTCCGTTGGACCGCCGGGAGCTAGCGGCAGTCATCGCCCGCGACATCCCGCCGGGCTCCTACGTCAATCTCGGCATCGGGCAGCCCACCACCGTCGCCGATTACCTGGATCCCGCCGCAGGCGTGATCCTGCACACCGAGAACGGCATGCTCGGCATGGGCGGGGTGGCGACGGGCGACGACATCGATCAGGACCTCACCAACGCGGGCAAGATTCCCGTCACCGAAACCCCTGGCGCCTCCTACTTTCACCACGCCGACTCCTTCGCGATGATGCGGGGAGGTCATCTCGACGTCTGCGTGCTCGGCGCATTTCAGGTCAGCCGGCGCGGAGATCTGGCGAACTGGCACACCGGGGCGCCCGATGCCATTCCCGCCGTCGGTGGCGCGATGGACCTGGCCATCGGCGCGAAGAGCGTGTTCGTGATGATGTCGCTGTTCGCCAAGGACGGCACCCCCAAGCTGGTCCGCGAATGCAGCTACCCGCTGACGGGACTGCGTTGCGTCAGCCGGGTTTACACCGAACACGCGATCTTCGACATCGACTCCGCTGGCGAGGGGCGCGTCCGGGCGCTCGAGACGTTCGGTATCGGCGTGTCAGCACTCACCGAGCGGGTGCAGCTCGACCTGAGTTGACTTCTCAGTCGGTGTAGTCGGTCGACAGCGAGACGTTGCGCCACACGTTGATTTCGTCGTGCTGTTGCGCGAGAACGGTTTCGATGCGTTCCACGCAGTCCGAACCCATGGGGAGCCGCAGTGGCGGGTCATCGTGGTGCGCGAGGTCGACCATGATGGCAGCGGCCTTCTCGGGATCGCCCAGCTGGGCGTGGTTCGAGTCCGTGGCCCACCGCCTGGCGTTGCCTGCGGTCTGGTCGTAGTCGCTGATGGCCGACCCCTCGGTGAGCAGGCTGCTGCTGTCGAGGAAGTCGGTGCGGAAGGGTCCCGGCTCGATCGCGGTCACCCGGATGCCCAATGGTGCCGTCTCGGCATGGAGCGCGGCGTTGATGGCCTCGACCGCATGTTTGCTGGCGGCATAGACTCCCCAGCCTGGCGAGGAGGCCTGACCCGCGACGGAACTTACGTTGAGCACGGTGCCCCAGCGCTGTGCGCGCATGGTCGGCAGGACCTCGCGGGTGACGTTGAGCAATCCGAAGACGTTGACGTCGAACACTGCGCGTGCCGCGGTGTCGGTGACTTCCTCGACGGCGCCCAACAACCCGTGGCCGGCATTGTTCAACAGCACGTCGATGCGGCCGAATCGGGTGAGTCCCGCTGCTACCGCCGCGGCGATGCTGGTGGGGTCCGTGACGTCGACGGCGACGAACAGGGCGCGTTCGGAGTCTGCGTCGAGTTGCTCGGCCAATCCCTCGGTCTTTCGCGCCGTGGCGATGACTTGGTCACCGCGGCGTAGCGCTTCCCGCGCGACGAGCAGGCCGAAGCCACGCGATGCGCCAGTGATGAACCAGGTTTGAGGTGATCGGATCGAAGTGGTCATGACGTCCATTGTGTCCGCGCCGTGCGCGGAGATCGAGGGCCCGGCAGGTACCGCCGCGATCACCTTCCCCGTCGACATTGGGTCACGCGCCCGCGGCACTGAACAGTGCCAAGAGTGTCAAGGCATGATCGATCTCAAGGGCCGGTCGGAATCGAAGCGTGATGTGCTTGAACTGGGCGCCGTAGCACGGCCATACTCAACGTGTGGGTCCCGCAGAGCGGAACACTTCATTGCTGAAGGACGATTCGTCGACATCGGTGGTCCGCCGACTTGCGGCGGTCCTGGACGCCTTCCGTGCCCGAGACGTCTTCCTGGGCGTCAACGAAATCGCCCGCCGGACCCAGCTCCCGAAATCGACGGTGTCCCGACTGGTCAAGGAGATGCAAGAGGCGGGCTTCCTGGAGCGCCGAGCCGAGAAGGTCGGTCTGGGGCTGCAGATGTTCGAGTGGGGAGAGCGCGCATCGAGAGGGCGTTCGGTACGCGACGTGGCACTTCCGTTCATGGCCGATCTGCGGGAAGCGACACGTCAGACGATCCATCTCGCGGTCTTGGATGGCACCGAAGTCGTCTACGTGGAGATATTGCGTCGGGAGGACGCCCCTCGTCTTCCGTCGAAGGTAGGCGGTCGGCTGCCCGCACATGCCACCGGCGTCGGGAAGGCGCTTTTGGCCGCCTCGAGCCACGAGGTGATCGAGCAGGCGATCGCTGCCGGACTGGTGGCCGTCGGACCACGAACCATTCGGAATGCCGACCTGCTGAGGCAGCAGCTGCGGCGCGCCGCCGTCAACGGCATCGCCTACGAGCACGAGGAGTCCGCCGCCGGGGTGATCTGTGTGGCGAGCGCGGTCCTCGACGCCGAAGGTGTTCCAGTGGCCGCGCTTTCGGCCTCCGGCTGGACCGGGAAGGTCGACATCCGACGAGTCGCCCCAGCCGTCCACACCGCCGCGCTGAGCATGTCCCGCGTCCTGGCGAGTCGAAGCACCTGACTCTCTGTCAGGGGGTCGGCGGCATCTGCGCACACGTGGATGACCTCACCGGTGATGTTGCCGGCCCGATCGGACGCCGGGGACGCGACCGCGTTCGCGACGTCGTCGAGGCCACCAGCGCCGCCCGTCCCCACTGCCACTGGAGTGTCATTCATCAGTTGCGCTACTCATCGTCTGGATGCGGCCGCCGCGGCGACGCCTCGTCGAAGCCGAAGAGCCGCATGGGCGTGTCCCACAACACCTTCCGCCGATCGCCCGGATCCGGTATCAGTCGTTCGACGAGGGCGAGGACGAGCCCGTAGTCGATGCGCTCGGGAGCCCGCAAGAACGGCCAGTCCGACCCCCACATGCACCGATCGGGTGTGAATGCCTCGAGTAACGCCTGCACGTACGGCCAGGAATCGTCCCACGGATAGGTCGTCGCCGAGCACTTCACCAACCCGGAGATTTTGACGAAGTACCGCCCGCTGGATGCCAGGTCGAGCAGGCAACGGAAGCCTGGCTGATCCAATCCGGCTGCGGGAGAAGGGCGTCCGCAATGGTCGATCAGGACGCGAACCCCGGATGGTTCCAGAATGGGCGCCATCTCGAGCAGTTGGTCGCCATCTACCTGTACGTCGGCGAACATGTCGAGTGCAGCGAGTTCGCGCAGTAGCGCGTCGGTGTCGCGGAAGTGCTCGACGCCGAGCAGGGAGGCCTGCATCGTGGTGCCCACGACGCCGCGGTCCCGCAGCCGCTCGAGGTCGCTGCCGCTGGTGTGGTTGTCGACGACCGCGACACCCTTGAACCGACCGTTGCCGTGTTCGAGGAAGTCAAGCAGACACCGGTTGTCCGTGTCGTATCCCGAATTCGGCCCGACAACCAATGCGTGCCGGGCGCCGTAGGCATCGAAGAGATCGCTCAGTTGGTATGCGGTGCCCTGCTCGTTGGCGACCGGGTGGTACCAGGCGTCGGGCGCATATCCGAAATGTGTGGGATCGAGAAGGTGGTTGTGACAGTCCACCTTCGGTTCGTCGTAGATCGACACGGCATCAGCTTCCTGCAGCGCCATCCCACGGAAGGCCTTCCGGCGATGCGTTCCGACGAGCGGGACCGCCGTTCACGACCCGTCATCCGTTGAGAGGAAGAACCGGACCATCTCGGCGGACGCGTCGGGGCCGATCGGATCGGTGTAGGAGCCGGCCGGGCTGCCGCCGTACCACGCGTGCCCGCCGCCACGCACGATCCAGGACTCGACGAGGACGAAGCCGTCGGCATCTCGGTGCACGGTCCGGGTGCATGCCCGGCCAGCGGTGCGTTCGTCGAGGTCAGTCGTTTCGGAGATCGACGTGGCCGAGGTGGCCAGTCGCGCGGTGATCAATTTCTCCGCGTTCACCGGCGCGACGATGCCGTCGCGGTCGCCGTGAAACACGATCAGCGGCATCTGCCCGCCTGGTCCCGGTGTGCCGCCCGTTCGCATCGCGGCGAATGCCGCGGCGGCATTGCGCGCTGCGCCGTAAGCGATCCCGGAATGCACTCCGACCGCCGCGTAGAGGTCCGGATACGTCGCGGCCATCACCGCCGCCATCGCACCGCCTGCGGAGAGACCGGCGACATACACCCGGGCCGGATCGATTTCGTGGTCTGCCATGACCTGGCGGGTGATGCCTGCGATGATCGCCGGTTCCCCCGACCCTGCCCGTTGGTCGGCGGGAGAGAACCAGTTCCAATACCCGCCCCTGTTGGCCGCTGGTGCCTGCTGCGGGTAGGCCACGAGAAAGGTGTGATTCTCGGCGAAGTCGTTCATCCGGGTGCCTCTGGCGAAGTCAGCGGCATCCTGCTTGCCGCCGTGCAGCATGACGACCAGCGGCACCGGCGCACCGGTGTAGCCGGTCGGAATGTACAGGTCGTAGCTTCTGGTCCCGGCCGCAGCGGTGTGGTTCAGGTGGCGGATCTCGCCGCCGGGTGCCGCCGCGGCCTCGGCCGTCATGGACTTCGCGGTCAGTTTGCCCCGGAATCTGTCGGCTGAGACACCGCCGCTTGGGGGCAGACCAAGCGTGCGCTGCATCACCGCCAGTGCCTCGGAGAGCTTGCCCGCACGGGTGAGTCTCAGTGCCTCGGCCATGCGGGGGGTGGCGTTGTAATCCATTGAGTCCCTCTTCGGTGTTGGGCGCGAAGTCGACCGGTCGGTCGGCGTCGGCAGGGCCGGTTCACGTGGTGGTTCGGGAGGCGAGTACTGCCTTGACCGCCCGCGGCGCCCGAAAGGCGCCGAGGACCTTGACCGAGCTGATCGTTTGCGACGCGAGCTCGGGGCTCACGTCGTCGGCGATCGTCGCCAGCCCGAGGACGCGGATTTCGACTGTCTGCCCTGCATCTCGGACTTCCTCGAGGTCGCGGCGGGTGAGGTGCTGAGTGCCGAGAGTCAACGCACGACGCGCCACCGTGTCGTTCACGGCATCGGCCCTGCTTTCAAGTTGACGTCGGATCGCGGTCCGAATGAAATCCGTGCGGTTGGCGTAGAAACCTTCATTCACGAGTAGATCGATCTGTCCGAGGTCGACGAGACCGACGTTGATGGTGATCTTTTCGCTCTTGTCGACCTCGGCCATTGTCTCCCTAACCCTCTTGGTGCCAGGCTATCACCATCCAGCAGGATGGTAGGTTGCTCACCTAGACACTTGGGGACCCGCGTCGGTTTACCCGAGTCGAACGTCTTGCAAAAGTGATGTGGCCGACAGTTTCAGGTCGCGACGTCGACGGGTCGGCCGCTGCGGGCGGACTCCATCACGGCGTCGACCACCTGCAGGGTTCTCAGTCCGTCCCGACCGCTGCAGATCGGCGCAGCGGCTCCGCGGATCACCTCGGCGAAATGCGTCACCTGATTGGCCAGAGGGTCGCCGCGCTCCACGTGGTTGGTCGAGGTGGTGAATGGCTCCCACCACGACCGCTCGGCCTCGTAGGTCTTGACGCGCATCGTGGGCACGGACAGCGAACCCCGTGTCCCGGCGATGTGATAGGCGTCTTCATCGTCACTGGTGGGATAGCTGGTGTTCTCCCGGGAGGTCTGTTCCCAGCTGCGTGCAGACGCCGCGGCGTCGGAGAGCAGGAAGGTGCCGAGCGCACCGTTGGCGAACTGGAAGATCATCGCCGAAGTGTCCTCGACGGGGAACTCTCTGATGGAGTTCGACGTCACGGCCATAACGGTGTCGATGTCGCCGACCAACGAAAGCAGGTTGTTGACCTCGTGGGTGAGGTTGAGCAAGATCGGACCGCCCCCCGGTTCCCGACGCCACCCGCCCCCGACGTCGAAGTAGTCGTCTGGCTTGTAGAACAAGGCCGTCCCCGAGACGCCGACAAGCGTTCCCAGAACACCGCTTTGGATGATCTCACGCGCCTTGGCCATGATCGGGCTGTAGTTGCGATGGTGACCGGTGAGGACGGGTACGCCGGCCATCTCGCCTGCCTCCACGAGCCGGGCGGCCGATGTGACGTTGTCTCCGATGGGCTTCTCGACGATGACGGGTACACCCGCGGCGACGCACTCCATGCCACCGTCTGCGTGCATCTGGTTCGGCGTGGCAAGGATGACTCCGTCAGGCTTGTCGTCGGCGAACAAGTCGGCGAGGGAGGCGTACAGCGGCACACCGTACTTCTCCGCGAGTTCGGGCCCGACCGGGCCGGGGTCCACGATCGATGCGAGCTCGGCCGACTCGCTGGCGTCGACTTCTTCGATGTGCCGCCTGCCGATCATGCCTGCGCCGGCCACCGCGATGCGAACCTGGCTCATGGTTTCACGGTCCCGCCCGGGTTGGCCGGTGGTCAACTCAGACAGGACGCGCTTCCGCTGAGTGAACGCCGTGCCGGTCTGGCCCGACACGGTTTTGGAAAGGTGCTAGGACGGAGTGGGCGTCGACGCTCAGCCGGGAGGCCGATACATGGATGTCCGTCTCATCAATGCTGCGGGAGTCGAATCGCTCGACCCGACCGATCTGCCCGCTCTTCTGGCACGGGCCGACGGGCTCGTCTGGGTCGACATTCCGGAGTGGGACGCGCAGGCCGAGCAGACGCTGGTGAGCACGTTCGGGTTCCACCCGCTCGCGGTTCGAGACTGTGCGAACCGCAATCAGGTGCCGAAGATCCACCGATACGAGGACCACTTGTTCCTGGTGCTGCACGCGCCGCAACCCGGCATTGGGGGACACGTGCACTACGTCGAACTCGACCAGTTCATCGGCGATCGCTACCTGGTCACGGTCCACGGCCCTCTCAATCCCGCGGTCGACCAGTCCGCGGCGATGGTGGAGTCAGACGCAGTGCTGAACCGACTGATGACCGGAAAACTGAAGCCCAACAAGGGTTTCGAGCTCTCATATGCCCTGCTTACCGCACTGACCGGACGCCTGCGCGCCTATACCGCTGAGCTGACCAAGGACGTCTGGGCGCTCGAACAGCGGGTCACCGGCGGCCACCTCGGTGATCCCGAGACGTTTCTGGACGAGATGTTCCGGGCACGGCACGGCCTGCTCACGGTCAGCACCATGTCGGCGCTGAGCCGCGAGGTGTACAGCCGGATGGTCACCATCACGGCGTGCGGCCCCGGTAGCGGGCAATCGCTGCTTCTGGACGCCGTCGACCAGTTCCAGCACCTGTCGGTTATGGCGGAGACCCAAAAGGCATATCTGCATGGAACGATCGAGTTCTACCAGGCGCGGACCAACACGAAGATGACCATCGCGGCCGAGCGGCTCGCGGTGATCGCTGCGGTCACGCTGCCGATCACGGCGCTGTCCTCCGTGCTTGGCATGAACCTGATCGTCAACGCTGACACGCACTGGATACTGCTGGCCATCACGTTGGCCATCATGCTGGCCATGTCGACGATGCTGCTGGTCTGGGCGAAGCGCAAGGGCTGGTTCTAGCCGACGATTCGCGTCCGTCGTCGACGCCGTCGCGGCGGGTTACTCTCACGAGGTGGATCACGACAAACCACAGAGTCTGCTCGGCGCGATCATCCGCGAGCAGCGCGAACTCGCGGCCCTGCCCATGCGGCAACTCGCCAAGTCCGTTGGCATCTCCAATCCATATCTATCGCAGATAGAGCGGGGACTGAGGGCGCCTTCCGAGGCAGTGGTCGAGGCGCTCGCCGCCTCCCTGGATCTGTCCGTCGAGGACTTGTACCGGCGGGCGGGATTCGTCGAACCGGAGGCCGCTGCCGATGCGCCGCAGCATTCCGAGCTTGCGGAGGCGATCGCGGCAGCACCCGAGTTGACGGCCGCCCAGCGCCGCGCAATGACGGAGATCCATCGCAGTTTCATCGACGCCAACCGGGTACGCCGAGCCTCCGGGCATCACGACGACGAGTGAAGACGAACGTGCACACCACGTCTTGTTTCAAGAGCTCGTGTTGATCACGGGTCTCTCCCGTGATTCCGGTCATCAGTAGCAGAGTTAGCAGAGTGCGTGCTAACATGGCTAACGACGGGGCCGCAGATGGCCAACGATCAACACAGGAGAACACAGAATGGCTACCACCAAGACGGCAAAGACGATCGCCGCACCGTTCGACATCGACTTCGACGCCAACGCCGAGCGCGTCCGCGAGCTGAACGACAAGGTCCTGAGTGCTGCCAAGCAGGCCGGGGCGGTCTCGCTCGACACCTACGAGCAGACCGTGCACACCATGCTGGACTTCAGCCAGAAGGCCGCCGACTCCACCAACGTGGATTGGGTTTCGGCACTGGCGAAGTCGCAGGCGTCGATCATCAGCGAGTTCACGAACACCTACACCAAGGCCGCTCGCGACCTGCTGAAGTAGAGGCATCGCAGGTACCCGAGCACCGGCATCTCCCGCGGTTCGAGAAGCAAACCTTCTCAGAAGTCGCAGGAATGCCGGTGTTCGTCTGTACCCACCACGGAAGGACATCGCGTGCCTGAGGCCGTGCAGGAGCTCGGCGGCCGGGTGAATCTCGTCGGGGACTGCCAGGGCGGCTGGCTCGCGGTGGTCTACGCCGGCCTGCACCCCGACCAGGTGAACACGCTTGCGATGGGTGGAGCACCAATCGATACGCACGTCGGCCAATCCGGAATACAGGAATGGACGCGACTGCTCGCCCGCCGAAACGAACTCGCCCTCTACCGGGCGCTCGTGAAGGCCGGTGGCGGAAGGCAACTCGGGAAGACCCAACTGCGCGGAATCAAACTGCTGGAACCGGGTGCCGAGGTGGATCGGCTCATGGGTCTGTTCGCGAACATCCACGATCCCGACTACGTGGCCCGGCACATCGACTTCACCAATTGGTTCGAGTGGACGCCGGACCTTCCCGGCGCCTTCTACCTGTGGATCATCGAGCACCTGTTCATTCACAACGAACTGGCCCGCGGCGTTCTTCTGGTCGACGGCGCGGAGGTGGATCTGTCGGCGATCGGTTGCCCGATCTTCCTGCTGGCGGGCTCCAAGGACCACATCACGCCGCCCGAGCAGGTCTGGGCACTCGCCGACTTGGTGTCGACTCCGGCCGAGTACGTTTCGCGTGAACTCGTCGACGCCGGTCACCTCGGCCTCTTCATGGGGCGGGCGGCTCTCAACGACCATTGGAGGCCGATCGCCGAACGAGTGCGCAGGTACTCCGAGCCCCACGCCTGACTCATCCACCACTTGCCGCAGATCTGGAGCTAGGCGTGTGACACGGAGCCTGGCGCTGAACCGGTGGAGTGAATGTTTCGGTTGCACGTGGCATGCAGCTCGGTGGTGAGTTGACGTGACAGACTGCGGCATGCAACGGACAGCGCGCTGCTGGCGGGCTTGATTTGGGTGCCCAAATCCGCGATGTCGAGCTCGATTGCGGCTGCGACGCGGCCTCTGCCATAGAAGATCGGCATGGCGATCGCTGCCTTGCCCTCCTGGAATTCGTCTCGCGATGTTGCGACCTGCGTCAGCCTGATCACGGAGAGCTTCTGGCGTAGTACGTCACCGGAGGTGATGGTATGCGGCGTGAATGCGGGCAACCCCGCGTCGATGACCTGGTCGACCACTTCCGGAGGGGAGAAGGCTAGGAGGGCCTTGCCCGATGCGGCCGCGTGGGCCGGCATGACGCTGTGCAGCAGCGATTCTGCGTGTATGCGCTCGTTGCACCGGCTGTGGCGGTGCTGCAACGTCAGGACGTCTGAACCACGAAGCAGGCCCAGCCGTACGTCGTTTCGTGTCGCCCGTGAAAGGTCGTCGAGCACGGGCAGGGCGCGCATGACCGTCAATGTGTGGGAACAGACTTCAGATTCGGAGTAGTCGCCGGCGATCATGCGCAGCGGCAAAGCGATTCGATAGCTGCGCTCTTCGGTTCGCTCGAGCAGTCGCCAGGCGACCAGCTCCGAGGCCAAGCGGTGCGCTGTTGACGTCGGCAGGTTCGCGGAATTGGCGAGTTCGGTCAACGTGTGGATGCCCCCGTCGGCGAATGCAATCAGGATCGCGGTGACCTTGCTGGTCACGGACCGTCCAGGATCGGTCGAATTGCCCGCCAATGTCGTACTCCTCATCTCTTGAACACGAGGTTCTCAGGCAAAGACGGATGGGCCTAGAAGACTGTCCCGCAGAGCGGTCCACTGTTACGCAGTCGTCTTGACGGCGCGTCGTGCTGCGGACGGCTCGGGTGGGAGTCGAGCGCGTTCCCTAGGCCACCGGGCGCGTGGCGATGTTGCCTTCCATCGCGCGAAACTCGGTGGCGAGTTGGCGGGACAGGCTGCGGCACGCAACGGATAGTGCGCTGCCGACGGCCTTGAGATCGGTGCCAGGATCTCCGACGGCGAGTTCGATGGCGGCTGCGACGCGCCCTCTGCCGTAGAAGATCGGCATGGCGATCGCCGCTTTGCCGCTTGCGAATTCGTCGCGCGACGTCGCCACCTGCGTCAGCCTGATGACGGAGAGTCTGTGGCGCAGCACATCGGGAGAGGTGATGGTGTGCGGCGTGAATGCAGTCAGCCCGGCCTCGATGACGAGGTCGACGACCTCGGGCGGCGAGAACGCGAGCAGCGCCTTGCCTGATGCCACCGCGTGTGCCGGGATCAGCCTGTGCAGCAGCGCTGCGGTGTGCATGCCTTCATCGGCCCGGTTGTGGCGGGGTTGCAGCGTCAGCACGTCTGCGCCGCGCAGGATGCCCAGTCGCACATCGTTTCGGGTCGCCCGGGAGAGTTCGTCGAGCACCGGGAGCGCCCGTATCACCGTCAGCGTATGCGAGCAGACTTCGGTCTTGGAGTAGTCGCCGGCGATCATGCGCAGCGGCAGGGCGATTCGATAGCTGCGCTCCTCGGTTCGCTCCAGCAGTCGCCAGGCGACCAGCTCCGATGCCAGACGGTGCGCGGTTGACGTCGGGAGGTTTGCGGAGCCGGCGATTTCGGTCAACGTGTGGACGCCTCCGCCGGCGAACGCCATCAGGATCGCGGTCACCTTACTGGTCACAGACCGTCCACGATCGGTCGAGTTACCCGCCACGCCCCACCCCTCATCCCCGGTAGACACCCTGATGCGCATCAAGGGCAAACGGTCGATCGGGTTGAACAGCCACCACGACCACTATGCGCGTTCCCAGTGACGTGGGCGTCAAAACGCACGATGAGAGTGCTCGGATTTCCATGACCGCGCGTAGAGGCCCCGGCATTCACCAATACAATCGGCCGACAACGCCTGCGCAACGGAAATCCGACGGCGTTCTCCCTCGCAGAGCCGATGTCCACCTTCCTCGAGATGGGTGTAGAGACCATCGCATAGGCGGTCGGTCACCTCGAGCAATCGGACCCGCCACGAAACGTTGCGAAGGTCATCGTCGTCGTGACGGATCGTCGAGTCGAAGATGTGGGCATCTCGCGCGCGCGACGAATCGCACCACCGCCGCGCACGCCGAAGAATCGGAACCGGCCCAGCTGGCCTCCGCGCCCCGCAACGAAATCGGGCAGAGGGTCGCTCGGTCCAGCCGTCGACCGTCGGCCGGTTAGGTGACCGATCACCCGCAATGCTTGGCTGAATGAACTTCGGGTCGCTCTGAAAGAGGTGATCCGAGTAGGGAATCCGCTGTGCGCCAGAGGATTGACTCCGTGCCGTCGACGCCGAGGCCGAGTGATCGGACGGTCGCCACTGGGTCGGTGTCGCCCAACTCGAACGGGTGGTCAGTGCCGAGGAGAACCCGGTCGACGCCCATGTCCGAGACGAGATGTGACAGGAGCGTGGTGTCGAACACGGCCGTGTCGTAGTAGAGCCGCTTGCAGAACTCGCTCGGTGGGATCGCGGTGGTGCGAGCGACGTCCTTGCGCTGCCAGCCGAGATCGAGTCGACCGCGCAGCCATGGCAGGCACCCTCCACCGTGCGCCAGACACATCGCGAGGTCGAAACGTTCGAATACCCGGCCATAGATCATCCGGGCGATGCTGATCGCCGTCTCCGCCGGGTAGCCGACCAGCTGGGGCAGATAGAAGTCGCGTTGCCGGTGCGCGTCGGGAACCCCGCTGGGGTGGACGAAGACGAACGCTTTGCGTTCTGCAAGTAGCGCCCAAAGATCGTCGTTCACAGGGTTGTCGAGCTCTTTGCCGCCTCCGCGCGTGCCAATGGCGACGCCAGGGAAGCCGAGTTCGTCGAGGCAGCGGAGAGCCTCGCAAGCGGCTTCCGGGAAGCCGAGTGGAACCGACCCGAGGCCGTACAACCGGCCGGCACCGTCGGCGACATACCGGGCGAGTTCGTCGTTGCCGCGTCCGATGGTCGTCGTGACGAGCCGACCGTCCTCGGAGTTGGAGCAATAAAGGAATGGCGGCATGGATACCGCGTGTGCCCACACTCCGATGTCGTCCATCTCGGTAAGCCGGGTACGTGGGTCGTATTGAGAGCGGGCGAGTGGAAGGGGCGTGTTCTTGCCGACTCCGCTCACGGACGGGTCGAGCAGGACGATGCCGTCGGTGGACCTCGACAGGTCGGCCAGGCCGGCGTGCTGGAGCCATTCGAGCAGCGGCAGTGGCATTGCATGGTTGTGCACGTCGATCGCGAGCATCCAGTCCTCCACGTCCCTCGGTTCGAAGTCCATGGTGGACGCGCGACTACGCCGGAGCCACGGCCTTCTTGCTGGATGGAACATCCCGGCTGGGCTCTATCGGCGCCTGTCACCGGGGTGCCAGACTCCGCTTGCAGGCTCCGACGGCTCACGCAGTCCGTAAATGCCGACAAACTGTCGCCACGACCTGTTGGGACAACGAAAACTCGTCAAGGAGGACGCACATGGCTTCGACCCAGAAGTTCACCCCGGACATCGAGGCGGCGGCCGAGCGCATCAAACAGACCAGCGAGCGCGTCCTCGCGTTGAGCAAGGAGAACGGCCTGGTATGGCTGGATGCCTACGAGAAGATGCTGAACGGGGTGCTCAAGCTCGAGCAGGACACCGCCAAGGATCTCTCATCGGACTGGGTCGAGACACTCGTGTCAACCCAAGCCGACCTCGTGCGTGAGACATCGCAGGCATACCTTGGCGCCATCAAAGACCGTCTGAAGTAGCCGCCTCTCGCCGTCGATCACGTCAGGACGTCGTAATGGATGTCAACCCGATGACGCCCGCGCGTCCCAAGGTCGTTGTGGTCGGCGGCGGAATGAGCTTTACCGGCATCGTCGCCTATTTCATGTGGGCCTTCATTCACGTGCTCTATTTGATCGGCTGGGGAAATCGGTTTGGCACCCTGTACTCGTGGGGCCGCTCGCTCTGGTTCACCAAGAATCGCGCACACCGCACGATAACGCTCGATCAGGCGATCGACGAGATCGGCGCACACGGTTGCGCGAGCTACCCCATCGCAGATCGCGGCTGAATCGCCGCGGCGCGCGAACCCCTTGCGTGGCCCTGACCGAGTTGACCGCTGGGTTGGCGTCCCCTCGCTGCTGCGCTGAGCTCGCGGGACAGTCCTCCACACGCCACCGCCAGCGCTGGGGAAACCTTGACGAGATCGTTCTGCGGATCTCCCACCTGCACCTCTATCGCCGCGAGAATCTTGCCGTCGGCGAACACCGGCATGGCGATGCAGTGGGTCCCGACCTCGAGTTCACCCGACGACACCGCCACATGAGCCTGGCGAATGGTGCAGAGACTATGGCGGAACTTCTCTGGCGCGACCACCGTGTATCGGGTGAACTGCACGAGGCCCTTGGCGATGAGGCCGTCGGCGATACGCGTCGGCGAGAAGGCGAGTAGCACCTTGCCGAGAGCGGTCGCATGTGCGGGCAACGTGGCGGCGACGTCGAAACTCGTCACGGGATAATTCGGTCGCTTCTCGACGTATCTGACCTCGCTGCCGGACAGCACGCCCAAGCGGGCCGGCCGGTGAATGGCACCGGACAGATCGTCGAGAACGCATGCCGCGCGTTCGGTCAGGGTCGGGGCCGCCCATTCGGACAATCCGATTCCACGAAGTGGTAGCCCGACGTGGTAATGACCATTGTCGTCGCGCTCGAGTAGGTTCCGGCTCGCCAGCTCGACCGCGAGCCTATGCGCCGTGGAGACGGGTAATCCGGCGAGGCGTGCGATTTCTGTCAGCGATCGCTCGTCACAATCAGTAAAGGTGAGCAGAATTGCGGAGACTCTGCTCGTGACGGACTGACCCGGTTCAGTTGAATTCCCTGCCACGAGTGTCACCTCAATCTTGCTCCGATGAACTCCACGCGAGGCGGGGTCCGGGTTCCACGCTCTTTTGCGATGCTCTCACGTCGTCTGTCCGGATAGGTCGGAAGTTACGGAACGGGTTCGTCGCGGTCGTTCCGGCTACGGCGCAGGCGCTTCGAATGCCGCGAGGAGGGCCAGAAAGGCACGGGCGCTCGGGGCCGTTGGCGCAGGGCGGCGGTGGACCAGGCTGATCGGGTGCCGAGCGGCGGCGTCGGGGAGCGCTACCACGACGACATCGTCAGGACGTGCTTTTGCCGCCGAGACAGGTACCAGCGCCGGGCCGAAGCCCAGAGCGACGAACCGCACCACGGCCTCGGAAGTGGACAGCTCGAAGGCAATTCGCCGCGTGGCGCCGGCCCTGGCGAACACGGCGTCTACCTGATGGCGCAGACCGGACTCTGCGCGCATCTCGACGAAGGCGCTCGCCGCGGCAAGGGCGGTGAGATCGGCTGGCGACTCGGATAGGGGATGACCCCGCGGAATCGCCGCGACGAGCGGCTCGTCGGCCAGGATCCGATGGGTGCAATCGGCCGGCAGCTGATCGCCGAACAGGCCGACGAATGCGATGTCGAGTTCGCCGGCCCGCACCTGCTCAGCCATGTGCATGCTTCCGGTGTCGCGGATGGCGATTTCGACGGCGGGGTGGCGGCGATGGAACGCGGCAAGCGTGCGCTCCACGACGGGGGCGGCGTGGCCAGTGGCACCGATCATGCCGAGCCGGAGCCGCCCCGTAATCACCCCGGACAGCTCAGCCAATTCGGCGCGGGCACCGTCGAGTTCATTCAGCACGGCGACGGCACGGGGAAGGAGCAGTTCACCTGCCGCGGTGAGGCGGACCGAACGGCTGGTGCGCTCGAACAGGGTGACGCCGTGTTCGCGTTCGAGCCTTGCGATCTGGTAGCTCAGCGCCGACTGCACGACGTGACAGCGCGCCGCGGCTCGGGTGAAGTTCAGCTCTTCGGCGACTGCGACGAAGTATTCGAGCTGGCGAGCATCCATCGCAATCCTAGATAGATGGAGTCGAAACATTGTCTTGGACCGATCGATGATATCGCCCGACACTCAATTCATGCGTGATATCCAGCAGGCCTTCACCGGACGCCGCTTCGCCGTGCTGACGGTTCTTCTCGGTGGGCTCACTGCATTCGGCCCGCTGTCGATGGACCTCTACCTGCCGGCGTTCCCCCGGCTTGCGGCGGACCTCGGTGCGAGCCAGAGTGCGGTGCAGCTCACGCTGAGCGCGGACGTGATCGGCCTGGTGGTGGGCCAGTTGGTGCTGGGGCCGCTGTCGGATGCTCGCGGGCGCCGGCGGCTGCTCATCGGCTCGACCATGGTCTGCGGCGTTGCATCGGTGCTATGCGCGTTGGCGCCGTCGGTGGGCTGGCTCATCGTGTGGCGGTTACTGCAGGGTGCTTCCGGCGGCGGCGGAATCGTGCTCGCCCGCGCGGTTGCTGCCGACATCGCAAGTGGGGTGGAGGCGGCACGCTTGTTCTCGGTCTTCATGACGTTGTCCAGCGTCGCACCCATAGCTGCGCCTGTACTGGGCGGAGCGCTGCTGGCCGCGACGGGCACTTGGCGGCCGATGTTCTGGTTGCTGGCGGCGATCAGCCTGGTGCTCGCAGTCGCAATCTGGCGGGCCATCCCGGAGACGTTGCCGCCGGACCGGCGGCACACCGGTGGTTTACGCAGCACTGGCCGCGCCTTCATCGATCTGGGCCGCGACCGCGTCTTCGCCGGTTACGCGTTGACCGTCACCTTCGCGTATGCCTCGCTTTTCGGCTACATTTCCGGATCGCCGTTCGCGCTCCAGGAGGTATTCGGCGTGTCCGCAACTCAATTCAGCCTGGTGTTCGCACTCAACGCCGTTGGGATGATCCTGCTTGGCTTGCTCAACGCGCGCCTGGTTCGCCGATTCCCCGTCCATCGACTGTTGGTTCTCGGCTTGGGGTCCTCGACGGTGGCCGCCGTGATCCTGTTCGTCGTCGTGGCCGGCGGGCTGAGCGTGCTGGCCGTGCTGCCCCCACTGTTCCTCGTGGTGGCCAGCCGTGGCCTGATTTCTGCCAATGCAACCGTGCTCGGAGTGAAGCGGGCACCGGCAGCCGGAGCGGCGTCTGCGGTGCTAGGCGCATGCATGTTCGGCGGGGGAATCCTGGTGTCCCCGCTGATGGCTCTTGGCGGTGAAGGAAACGCGGTTCCAATGGCGGCGGTGGTGGCTGGCGGCGCAGTGGCCGCCCTGCTGGCGACCGTGCTCCTGACCCGTGGCGACCACCACGAGCCCGCGGTCGGCGCTGACGCCGAGGTTCCCGACCACGCGATCGGCCAATAGTCGCCGCGGCGGGAGTCTTGAAGGCACCCGCCGCGGCGCCGGAGAACTCCTGCGTTGGAGTGGATCCCGACCTTGGCCATTCCACTGGCCATCCCACTGCCATCCCGCGCTCTCGCTGGGTGGAAAGACCACCCTTCCTGGTGGCGACGCCAACCCTGCGGGTGTTTGACTCGCCGCAGGCGGCAGTTCATGCCCGCCTACAGCTCTTGAAAACAGAAGGGGCGATCAATGACTGTCGATGCCGCACCGGGTGACACGCGGCAGCCGCTCGTAATCGAGGGTCTGGCGGGGCTGCAAGACCGAGTTGGCACGGTGCTTGGTGTCAGCGACTGGGTCGAGACCAAGCAGGAGAACGTCGACACCTTCGCCAAGCTCACCGGTGACGAGCAGTACATCCACGTCGACCCCGAGCGAGCGGCGACGGGCCCGTTCGGCACCACTGTTCAGCACGGGTTCCTGACCTTGGGGACGGCCACTGGACTGCTCTGGTCGGTCTGCGTCGTCAACGGGTTCAACGTGATCCTCAACTACGGACTCAACAAGGTGCGTTTCCCCGCGCCGTTGAAGGTGGGCTCACGCAGCCGCATGCAGGTCGAGTTGATCGAGGTGAACGAAGTGAAGGACGGCACCGAGGCCGTCTACCACTTGACTTACGAGATCGAGCACGAACCCAAACCGTGTTGTGTGGCCGATCTGGTCTTTCGCTACTACGACTGACATCTTGCTCACTCAGGTGAGACGTACTGCAGTACATCGCAATTGGACGGGAGAATAAATCATGACAGCCACGGTGAAGCCTGAAATCGGGTCGACGGTGGTCGCCAACGGAATCGAAACGAACTATCTCGAGGATGGTTCAGGTGACGACACCGTCCTCTTGATCCACGGTTCGGGTCCGGGCGTCACGTCCTACGCCAACTGGCGCCTGGTGATACCCGCACTGGCGACCAAATTCCGCGTCATCGCGCCGGACATGGTCGGCTTCGGCTTCTCGGAGCGGCCCAAGGGCGTGGAGTACAACGTGCAGACGTGGGCGGATCAGACCGTCGGACTGATGGATGCACTGGGGATCGAGAAGACCAGCCTGGTGGGGAACAGCTTCGGCGGCGCCATCGCCCTGCGGATCGCGACCCAACATCCCGAGCGCATCGACAAGCTGGTCCTCATGGGCAGTATGGGTGTGCCCTTCCCCATCACCGAGGGCCTCGAACGGGTGTGGGGGTACGAGGCGTCCTTCGAGAACATGCGCAAGGTGCTCGACGTGTTCGCCTATTCACGCGAGCTGGTGAACGACGAACTTGCGCAGGTGCGCTACGAGGGCAGCATCCAGCCGGGATTTCAGGAGTCCTTCTCATCGATGTTCCCCGCGCCGCGCCAGCGCTGGGTCGAGGCAATGTGCACGCCCGAGGAGGACATTCGACGACTTCCGCACCGAACGCTGATCCTTCACGGCCGCGAGGACCGCGTGATTCCGCTCCAGACATCGCTCCGGTTGGAAGAGCTCATCGACAACGCCGATCTCTCCGTTTATTCGCACTGCGGACACTGGTCGATGATCGAACGGAACGCCGACTTCAACCGCAGCCTGCTCGAGTTCCTTTCGTAGCGACGGCCGGCGAAACGATGGCGACCTCAACCGAATCCAAGCCGCAGTCAGCGGGTGACGCACTGTCCGGCCGCGATCCGGCGGTGCTGGTGCGGATCTACGAGATGATGGTGTTGACCAGGGCGGTCGAGGATCGCATGGTCGCGATGTACAAGACCGGCGATCTGCTCGGATCCCTATACACCGGGCACTGGCACGAGGCGATCTCCGTCGGAGCCGCGGCCGCGCTGCGCGACGGCGATTACATGGCGCCGATCCATCGTGACCTCGGTGCGCATCTGTGCCGGGGGATGGAACCGTGGCAGGTGATGGCGAGCTTCATGGGCAAGGCGACCTCGCCTACCGGCGGCCGCGACGGCACGTTGCACTACGGCCGGCTCGACTTGGGCATCTACAACCTGCCCAGCCACATTCCCGCGAACTTCCCCGTCGCAACCGGTATGGCCTTCGCAGCCAAGTACCGTGGCGAGGATCGGGTGTGCCTCGCCTTCTGCGGCGACGGGTCCACCTCCCGTGCGGACTTTCACGAGGCGCTGAACATGGCAGGCGCCTTGACGCTGCCGTGCGTCTTCGTGGTCGAGAACAACCAGTTCGCCTACTCGACCCCTGTGAGCATGCAGACGGCGTCGAAAGACTTCGCCGCAAAGGCGACGGCGTACGGGTTTCCCGGCGTGAAGGTCGACGGCACCGACGCCCTTGCCGTCTACGACGCGGTCAATGAAGCAGTCACGCGAGCCCGCGGGGGCGGGGGGCCATCGCTGGTCGAAGCCGTGACGATGCGCATGCACGGTCACGCCGAGCACGATCCCGCCGACTACGTGCCGCGGGAGATGTTCGAGGAGTGGCGCAAGAAGGATCCCGTCGAACTGTTCGAGCGAGTGCTGATCGAGAACGGCGTGATCAGCGACGTCACTGCCAAGGAGACTCACGAAAAGGCGCGGCAACACGCAATTGACGCCCGCAAGAAGGCACTCGGAGATCCGATGCCCGATGCGAGCTCGGTGGAGGAGGGCGTCTATGCCGACTAAAGTCGACTCAGGCGGAGTTACCTATCTCGAAGCCATCGGTGCGGCGATGATGTCGGAAATGGAGGCCAATCCCGACGTCTTCCTCATTGGCGAAGATGTCGGCCAGTTCGGCGGCGCCTTCAAGGTGACGAAGGGCTTTCTGGAGAAGTTCGGACCTCGGCGCGTCGTCGACACTCCGATCGCCGAAACCGGATTCACGGGCCTGGCGGCGGGCGCGGCACTCGTCGGGCTGCGCCCGATCGTCGAATACCAGTTCGCCGACTTCATCTCGTGCGCGTTCGATCCCATCATCAACGTGATGGCGCGGCATCATTACCGCACGGGCGACGCGATGCCCGTCACGATGCGAGCGCCGTTCGGTGCGCGACTTCGGGCCGGTCCCACGCACTCTCAAAGCGTCGAATCCTATTTCGCGCACGTGCCCGGTTTGAAGATCGTCATGCCCGGCACCGCGCAGGACGCGGCGGGTCTGCTCATCAGTGCGATCAGGGACAACAACCCGGTCTTGTACTTGGAGAACAAGTACCTTTACCGCAGGCTGCGCAGCGACGGACCGATTAACCTCGACCCCATTCCATTGGGTCAGGCCAACGTGGTCCGCCAGGGCAGCGACGTCACTCTGATCACCTATTCGGCCGGTGTGTCGCAGGGCATTGAAATCGCAGATCAGCTTGATTCCGAAGGGATTTCGGTGGAGGTGGTCGACATCAGAACCCTGGTGCCGCTGGACATCGACACGATCGTCACCTCCGTCAAGAAGACTGCGAAGGCGGTCGTCCTGCACGAGGCCGCGCGAAGGCTTGGGTACGGCGCGGAGATCGCCGCCGAGGTGCAGGAGAAATGCTTCTGGCATCTGGACTGGCCGGTGGTGCGCATCGCTGCGAAGAACACTCCGACACCGACGAGCCCGCCCCTCGAGGACGCGGTGGTCCCGCAGCCTGCCGAAATCGCGCAGACGTTACGAGAGGTGGCAAGAGCGTGACCGACTTCGACATCGTCGTGTTGGGCGGCGGCCCCGGCGGTTATGCGGCCGCTCTCTATGCCGCCTCGGTGGGTCAGAAGGTGGCACTCGTCGAGAAGCAAACGGTCGGTGGTACCTGCCTACATCGCGGCTGTATCCCGGCGAAGGCGTTGCTTCAGGCCGCGGAGGTCTTCCGAACCGTCCACCATGCCGCCGACTTCGGGATCAACCTCGGCACGGGCGCGCAGCCGGCGGCCGACTGGCAGGCAGTCAACAACCGCAAGAGCGGCATCGTCACCAACCTGTCCAAGGGGCTGTCTGGTCTGCTCAAGCGGCGGAAGGTGACCGTCGTCAACGGGTTCGGCACGCTCACGCCGGACGGTGCGGTTGCGGTCGATGGCCAAACGATGAGCGGCAGGGCCGTGATCGTCTGTTCCGGGTCCGAGCCGCGACCGCTGCCGGGGCTGGAGATCGACGGCGAGCGCATCGTGACGTCGGATCAGGCCACCAACAGCAGCGCGGCGACGCTTCCCGAGCGGGTTGCGGTGATCGGCGGTGGCGTCATCGGTGCCGAGTTCGCGTCGGTCTTCACCGACTTCGGCGTTCAGACCACGCTTTTGGAGGCGCTGCCGCACGGCGTATTGCCGATCGGCCCTGACCGCGACACCGCGGACGTGCTCGCGAAAGCCCTTGCCCGGCGCGGCACCAACATCTTCGCCGAAGCCCGGGTGGGAACGGTGGAGTCGACCAGCAACGGCGTGCTCGTCCCGTTCGAGACGCCGAAGGGGTCGGAGAAGATCGAAGTCGACCAGCTGCTCGTCGCCATCGGTCGCAGGCCAGTCACTGAGGGGATGGGTCTGGACGCGGCCGGTGTGGAGGTGTCTGACCGGGGGTTCATCTCGGTCGACACCTCGACGATGCAGACCACCCGGCCCGGCGTCTACGCCATTGGCGACTGCGTGCCGACCCCCGGGCTTGCGCACGTGGCCTATGCCGAGGCGGTCGTCGCGGTGCAGTCGGTGCTTGGTGAGAACCCCGCGCCGGTGGACTACGGCAAGGTTCCATGGGTCGTGTACACGCATCCGGAAGTCGCCTGGGTCGGTATGACCGAAGCCGAGGCGCGAGCCGCTGGACACGACGTCGAAGTGCACAAGCACTCATTCGCGGGGAACGGACGCGCCATGATCGTCGGCGACACCGAGGGTCTGGTGAAAGTGGTTGCGGCGAAGGATGGTCCGATACTCGGCCTGCATCTGGTCGGCCCGTGGGCGAGCGAGCTGCTCCACGAGGGATACCTGGCTGTCAACTGGGACGCGTTGCCGGCCGATGTCGGCTCGCTCATCCATGCTCATCCAAGCCTCTCGGAGGCAATCGGCGAGACGATGATCACCTTCTCCGGTCGATCGTTGCACGGCTGATATAGGTCTGGAGGCGATTGAAATGACCCAAGAGACATGGGTTGTGACCCTGCCGAAGTTGGGTGAGTCGGTGACGGAGGGGGTGATCGGCACCTTCTTCAAGAACGTCGGCGACGAAGTCGAATTCGACGACCCACTGTTCGAGGTATCGACCGACAAGGTCGATACCGAGGTGCCGAGCTCATACGACGGCGTAGTACTGGAAGTCCTCGCCCAAGAGGGTGACACCGTCTCCGTTGGTGCGCCGATCATGAAGATCGGAGGAAAGGGCACTCCGGTGCAGAACCGCCTTCCCTCTGCTGCGCATGGGGTCGCCGCCGCAGGCGGACGGTCGCTCAACGATCTCTCCGCGCCGTCGGTGGGCGGTTCGGAGGGCCCGACGACGGATGCCGGCTTCTCGCCGTCCGCATCGGGAGTGGTCTTCGAACTCACCATGCCGAAGCTGGGCGAGTCGGTGACCGAGGGCACGATCGGCACCTGGTTCAAAGCAGTCGGAGACGCCGTCGCGCTCGACGACGTGTTGTTCGATGTGTCGACGGACAAGGTGGATTCAGAGATCCCGAGCCCTTACGACGGGACGATGCTGGCCATCCTGGTCGGCGAGGGCGAAACGGTGCCGGTCGGTACGGTGCTGGCACGCATCGGGGCGCCCGGCGCCGCGGTGGCTGAGCCGCCCGCCGCCACCACCACCAATGGCAACGGCAGCGGCCCCGTAGGCAACGGCAGCGCACGGCCCGTCGGTGCGGCTACCGCAACGGCCCCCGCGACTCGCGTCGCCGCCGGCGGCGGACGCCTGTTGTCGCCACTGGTGCGAAGGCTGGTCGCCGAGAGCGGACTCGACGTGGCGACGATTTCCGGCACGGGGACCGGTGGCCGAATTCGCCGGGAGGACGTCGGCAACGCCATCGCCGCAGCCAAGACCGCCGCACCGGCCGCGCCCGCAGACGCTCCGGTGGCCGCTCCAGCGGCAGCCCGAACGCCCCAGGCGGGCAAGGACGGACGGGATGAAGTGGTCCCGCTGAGCAGGATGCGTCTGATCCTCGCGGACACCCTCAAGGCGTCACAGACCCAGGCCGCATCAGTGTGGACATCGGTGGAAGTGGACTTCGACAACGTCGAGAAGGTGCGCACGGAGTTCAAGTCGCGCTTCAAGAAGGAGACCGGTGCGTCGTTGAGCTACCTGCCGTTCATCTCCCGTGCGGTATGCGATGCACTGCGGCAATTCCCGACGGTCAACTCCTCCATCGACCTTGAATCCAAGACGATGACATTGCATCCATACGTCAACCTTGGTGTCGCGGTCGATCTGGACGAGCAGGGACTCGTAGTACCGGTCGTGAAGGACGCGGACAGCTTGAACATCCGAGGCATCGCCAGCCAGATCGCCACCAAGGCGGCGGCGGCACGGGCGAAGGAACTGCCCAACAAGGAGATGCAGGGCTCGACGTTCACCATCACCAACCCGGGACCGTTCGCCAGTTACGCCTCGTCGCCGATCATCAACCAACCGAACGTGGCGATCCTGTGCACAGACGGAGTGAAGCGCCGCCCAGTTGCCATCGGCGATGCAATCGCGATCCACCCCGTCGGCATCATCGGAATGGTCTACGACCACCGTGCCTTCGATGGCTCGACAGCGTCGAAGTTCCTGTTGCACATCAGGGATTCGCTCGAGCAGCGGGATTGGTCAACCGAGCTCAGCTGATCGTGCACCGCCGAGGATGAGCGAGGTCGACGCGACCGATGGGCCGGTCACGGTGCTCGTCGCCCGGCGGGTCGTGCCTGGTAAGGAAATCGAGTTCGAGGAGTGGGCGTCGGAGTTGACGCGCGCTGCATCGCATTTCGACGGGTTCCTCGGGGCGGGTCTGCTTCAGCCCGGGCACGTCGGCGAGTTGTGGCACGTCGTCTACAGGTTCGCCTCGGCCGAAGACCTGCAACGGTGGGAACGTTCGCGGACCAGGTCCGATCTGCTGGCTCACGGTGAGCAGGTGATGTCGACGTCGCACGTGCGGCGTATCACGGGACTAGAGACGTGGTTCGAAGTGCCCGGCCGCACGGCGCCCGCACCTCCGCGCTGGAAGATGTTCGTCGTCACTTCGGTCGTGATCTTCGTGCTTCAGTTGATGTTGAATCTGGTGCTGTACCGCTTCGCGCCGCCCATCGCCCTCGTTCCGAGGGTGGCGTTCATTTCGTTCTCGGTGTCGGCGTTGATGACGTGGGTCGTCCAGCCGCGCCTGGCGCTGTTGCTCGAACGCTGGCTGTACGCTCCTCGGCGGTCCCGCTGATTGACTTCGAGTTATGCAGGGCGCCCTTGTAAGTCGAGACAGCACGGGCCTTGAGACCAGTCAGGATGTATGGGGATCTGCTGTTCCGATGCCGCTGAAGCGGGCAAACGTGTCGGTCCACGCCTGCATCATCTGCATGAACGGCTCGGTGGCCGCGGACGCGCCGGTCGGTGGCGTCAGCAGCGCCCTCGCCGCGTCCATCTGACCTTGGCCAGCCGCCTTGAGGTCGTCGACAGAGCTTTGCACCAATCGAGCGGTGCGCTCCTGCGCGGCCGCGTAGCCCTCGACGAGCTGCCGATAGCCTTCAAGGCTGTGCCGCAAGGCGCGGTTCGTTTCCTCCTGGCTGGTCAGCGTCCGCTCCATCGCCTCCAGCGTCGCTGTCAGTGTGGTCAGGTTCGCGCGCGCGTCATCCGACTGCTCCTTGAGCGTCGTCAGCACCGCGTCCGACCAGTTCCGAGCCAGCGTCATGTTGCGTTCGGTGGCAGTCAGCGCAAACTTAGCCAGTTCGCCAAGGGGATTGGCCGCCGAAGGGGGGTCAGGCATCGTCCCGGACATGTCTGCCTCCCTACGCTCGCGGACGCCACGTCGTCGTGGGTATGGCGCTCTCTGAGTAGACTCACCATAACCCGCTGCTTGGAAAACGACACCCGTATGACGACGGACCATCGAGGCGTCCGAGGCGACAATCGCTGTCACGCCCACAACCGCGCCGACCAAGGCCTAGAGTTCTTCCAGCAGGCCAGCGGGATCCAGTTTGGTGGAACTACGAACGTCGCCAGGGGAGAACCCGTCGTTGAGATGGGGCTGGCTTCCCGCTTTGCATGCTTGCAGGAACTTCTGGGGGCGAACAGCGTTGGTGACTCGACGAACACGCCGTGATCGACGTCGATGGTGATCACGGTAGCGTGCGGTATTGCGACAGCCATGGGTGAGCGGTCATTGTTGACACTCTGGTCAGGCTCATTCCGGCGCGCGCCTATTCGCGGCATTCGTCGGTGATGTCGTTGAGGTAGCCGTGCCGAACGCATCGGCGTGCAGTGAGCGCCCGAATGGGTTGGATCTGGCGGACGATGGCGAATGCCATTGAGAGCAAAGAGATCAGGCGGTCAGCGCCACCATGTGGTCAGCGCATTTCTCAAGGCTGAATGAAGGCCATGGCACGATACCGTGATCGTGGCCGGGTAGGCGGGAGCGACGACGCGGAACCGTTGGCACCGATCGCAGTAGGCGCTGCCCCAGTTGAGGTCATCGGTCATGCTGAGGCAGGTCGACGCCGTCAGTACGGATTGAGCCAGGTCGCTTCACTCGTCGGGGGTCGCCGTGCCGAATTCGAAGAACTCCAGGTACGCCGGAAGCTGCACGAACAGCGTGACGGTGTTAACCAGACTTTCACAGCGCCGATCCACCTGACGGCCTGTTACACCTCGGGCGTGAGCTGGTTGGTAGAAGCTTGGCCCCGGTGCGGAGTGGCGTCGTCGCTGACGACCGGGCACCCCTGGCAGGGAACAGCTCAGGCGGGGACGCGCAAGATCAATGCGGACCCCTGTCCACCGCCGCCGCATAGTGCGGCTGCTCCCATTCCGCCGCCACGCCGGTTCAATTCCAGCGCGAGGTGCAAGGTGATCCTGGCCCCGGACGTGCCAATCGGATGGCCGATGGCGATGGCGCCGCCGTTGACGTTGACCTTCGACGCATCCAAGCCCAAGGTGCGCGTTGACTCGATACCGACTGCGGCGAAGGCATCGTTGATCTCGATGAGATCGAGGGCGGTCGGGTCAACGCGTTCCTGTGCGCAGGCACGAGCAACTCGTCCTTGCCCAGGCGGAGACCCTCGGATCTACGAAGAGGTACGCCATTCTCGGGAACAGCAGGACGACGAACAGTGGCACCTGCAACGATGGGAACACCGGCGCCATCGCACTCGTTCCGCGGGTGCCATTGATTTCGTTCTCGGTGTCGGCGCTGATGACGTGGATCGTCCAGCCGCGCCTGGCGCTGTTGCTCGAACGCTGGCTGTACGCGCCTCGCCGGTCTCATTGACCGCGGTTCACTGCCTCGCACGCTTCCAGTAGCTTTTCGGCGAAAAGTCTTGGGGCCGCTGCGAACACGGCGTGATCGCCATCCACCGTCACGACGGTGGCGTTCGGCATCGCCCTGGCGAGTTTCATCTGCCGACTGGTTGGCACTACCGAGTCCCGCGTCGTCACCAGGACCGACACCGGCACGTCGACGTCGCCGATCCATTCGTGAGAGGTGAACTCGCCGACGGCCGCGACTGCCGCAGCCACCGTCGCCATGCTGGTCAGGCTCATCTCGCTGTGGACGTACGCACGGGTCGCGGTGTCGAGGTCGTTCAGGTAGCCGAAACCGAAGGCGTCTGCCCCCACCACGCGTAGAAAGGGGTTCATCTGGGCAGCGACGGCGAAGACCGGTGACAGCGACGAGGCCATTCGCTCGGCGGCGGATCCGAGGAAGTTGCGCGACGTCGCACCGAGTACGAGGCCGCTGATCCGGTCTGAGTAGCGCCGCCACATTTGTTGTGCAACAAGGCTACCCATCGAGTAACCACATGCGATGAACTTGTCGAGGCCGAGCGAATCGGCCAACGTCATGATGTGGTCCGCACACTCTTGGATGCCGAATTTCGGCCATGGCCGGACGCCTCGGCCGTGACCGGGTAGATCTGGCGCGATGACACGGTATTGCCGGCAGAGGGCCGGGTAAGCCGCTCCCCAGTTCAGGTCGGCCGTCATGCCGACGCCGTGGAGCAGCATCAGCGGTGGATTGGGCGACGGCGCGCTGTCTCGGTACGCCATCACCGCGCGGTTCGGCAGAGTGAAGCTGACGCGCGGGCCCATGACGACCGGCGGGAGGCGACGTGCCATTCCTAGACGGCGGGCATCGCTGGGCGGGACCGATTCGCCCGTGCGCCACGCTGCGCCGTCATGCGGACGGCGGAATTCGCCGACCCGTATGAGGCGTAGGAGCCGACCCGTTGGACGACCTCGAAGAACACCCGTGACCCCTGCACAGACGTATACAGGTGATAGAACTCGCCGCCCTTTTCCCGATCGTAGAGAATGCCGTATTCGCGCATGGCGTCGATGAGCCCGGCGTCGAGGCCGAAGCGCGCGTCGAGGTCTTCGTAGTAGTTGTCCGACACGGTGAGCAGGGGGGCTCCGCGTTCCTGCAGTGCGCGCGCTGTCGAGAGGATGTCTTCGGTCGCGAACGCGACGTGCTGGGGGTCAGGCACGTTGGGCGCCCATTCGCCGCGGCGGAGCAGCGTTCGCTGCAGCGCTATCCGGACGCGCCCAGTTGGGTCGCTTACGGCTCTGCCGCGGACGAGCCCGAAGGGAGCTGCGAACTCCGTGTCGGTGGCTGGGGCCAAACCCAACACAGAACAGTAGAACAACGCTGCTTCGTCGAAGTAGTCGAACGGTTGGGAGAGCGCGACGTGATCGATCCGCGTCAATCCGGTTGCGGCGCCGACGTCCTCGGCGGTCGGAGCGTACTCAGACATCCACGCCTGCTGATCGCGTGCATCACAGAAGTGAAGGATGGTGCCGTCGGGTGCTGTCACCGCCATTCCGGATCCATCGCCTGGCAAGGGTGTGGCAAGGAATGCCGCAGCGCGTTCGGCGAGTTGCTCCTTGGCATCGGAGTCGACCCCCAGCGACGTGATCTCGCTGGCGCCCGCGGCCGTGTCGGCAGCGGCGTTGAGCAGTATTCGCGCGTCACCGTGCTGCCACAGTTGGGTCCCGCTGGCGTGGTGTGTGCCCGTCTGCGTAAAGCCGAAGCTGGTGAGCGCGTCGGCGACCTCCGCCGCTGCGCTTGCGCCAGCGCTGAGCTCCACGAAGGCAAGGCCGGATAGTGTCGGCACCGGCGGTGGGTAGGTCAGCGCGAAGGTCACTGCCGCCGAGGGCGAGCGACGCGCGATGGACTCTTCGAGCACCAGCAGGGAACGCAGTGCGTCGACGGCGGTGTGGACGGGGGCGGATTGACGGAAGATGTCGTTGAAGACCTCGAGTGACAGCGGACCGGCGTAGCCGGCGGTCAGGATGTGGTCGACGAAGAGGGGAAGGTCGAAGTCTCCTTGGCCGGGGAAGAGTCGATGGTGCCGGCTCCACTGCAGCACGTCCATGCTCATCAATGGTGCATCGGCCAACTGCAGGAAGAAGATCTTGTCTCCGGGAAGATCTGCGATGGCGGCGATCGCGTCGGGTTCCGGAGTGCGGGACAACACGTGAAAACTGTCGAGGCAGAGCCCGAGACAGGGGTGATCGCCGAGCCGGACGACATCCCAGGATTGACCCCACGTGTTGACGTGTCTTCCCCATGCGAGAGCCTCGTAGGCGACCCGGAATCCACGCTTGCTCGCGCGGTCGGCCAGCACGTGAAATTGCTCCGCAATCCTGGCCGTGTCCGCGACGGCGTTGGGATCGACAGAGGAACACACGAGAACGAGGTCGGTACCGAGCTCTTCCATCACGTCGAATTTGCGCTCGGCCCTGCGCAGGTTCGCGGTCACCTCATCGGGATCCACCGTGTCGAAGTCCCGGAATGGTTGGTACAGATCGATGGACAGCCCGAGGTCGGCGCATCGCGTCCGCACTTCCGCCGGGGTCGACGATGACGCGATCAGGTCCGGCTCGAAGATTTCGACGCCGTCGAAGCCTGCCGCCGCCGCCGCGTCGAGCTTGTCCTCCAGAATCCCCGAAAGGCATACCGTGGCGATTGCCCGCTTGATGCCGCGGTCCTGCCCAGCTGCTGTCGACATCACGGACCCTTCATCGCTCCGCTTGCATTGGTCTCCACTATTTAGTGGTGGTCGGGCAAGGTAAAGCCGTTCGCTACTCAGTGGGAACCGCGGCTGGGATCGGTTAGCGATAGGAGAAGAACCCTCGCCCCGTCTTGCGACCGAGATCGCCGGCCTCCACCTTTCGCAGCAACAGAGCCGGAGGTGCATACAACTGTTCCTTCGTCTCCTCGTACATCGACACCGCAACGGCGGCGGCGGTGTCGAGTCCGATGAGGTCGGTCAATGCCAGCGGGCCCATCGGGTGCGCGCACCCGGCGACCATGCCCGTGTCGATGTCCTCGGCGGAGGCGAGTCCGGCGTCGACCATCCGAATGGCGGACAGCAGGTAGGGGATCAGGAGCGCATTGACGACGAATCCGGCCCGGTCCTTGGCGGTGATGATGGTCTTGCCGAGCTTGCCGTGGGCGAACTCGCTCACCCGCTCGACGGACTCGACGGATGTCAGCTCACACGGAATGACCTCGACCAGCGGCAGTACCGGCGCCGGATTGAAGAAGTGCATCCCAAGCACGCGTTCCGGGTTCGGCGTCGCCGCAGCAAGTTTCATGATCGGTATCGACGACGTGTTGCTGGTGAGGAGCGCGTCCGGCCTTACGACCTCGCCCAACGCGGCGAAGATCACCGTCTTGGCCTTCTCGTCCTCGATGGCGGCCTCGGTGATCAGGTCGCAGTCGGCGAGATCGTCCAATGAGTCGGTGAAGCGGACCCGTTTGACGATGACGTCGCGTTCGTCGGCCGCGAGCTTGCCGTTGCGGACGGCCTTGTCCAGCGAAGCGGTGAGGCGCCGCTGCGCGGCTTCCGCTGCTGCCATGTCCACCTCGCGGAGAACGACGTCACAGCCGCTGCGGGCGGTGACCTCTGCGATGCCCGCCCCCATGATGCCGCCGCCGACGATTCCTACGAGCTCGATCATTCCTGCTCCTGCTCTCGAAACGGCCTCACGCTCGGTTGCCATGCGCATCGTGCCGTGCACGAGGTCGTTTGCGGTGATCCGCCCGAGTGGGATCGTCAGTACCGGAGTTGCGCAACGCTGCGCAGCTCTTCGGGAGTAGTCGTGCCGAACCCGAAGAACTCGAGGTACGCCGGGATCTGTTCGAACAGCATGTCGGTGCCAATCTGAGTGGGGCAGCCCCGTTCTTGCGCCGCCCGCAGGAAGGGCGTCACTTCCGCCTTCATGACGACCTCACCGACGAACGTGGTTGGCGCGACCAGACTCATGTCGATCGGCAGCGGATCGCCCTCGTTCATCCCGAGCGGGGTGGCGTTGACGACGATGTCGTAACCCGTTGGATCGGCGGAGCCGGTGCTCACGTCGAGGTCGGGGTAGTGCATGGCCAATCGACTGGCGAGCGATTTGGCCGCCTCCTCCATCGCATCATCGAGCCCCATCCGTGAGACCCCGGCGGCGGCAAGCGAAGCTGCGATCGCCGACCCGACGCCGCCCGCGCCGATGACCAGCGCGCTCGCATTTCGAAGCTCGTGGCCCTTGTTGCGTACGCCCCGCGTGAACCCCTCGCCGTCGAACATGTCGGCGAGCAGTGTTCCGTCCTCCCGCTTCAGCAGGGCGTTGGCCGCGCCGGCGATTCGCGCCGTCGGGCTGACTTCGTCGACAAGCTCGATCGTGGTCCTCTTGTGCGGCATTGTCACCAAGGCGCCACGGATGTTGGTGACGTTGAACAACTCTCGAAGGAAACTCGGATAGTCGGCGGCCATCACGCCCATCGGCATCACCACGGCGTCGATGCCGGCCTTCTCGAAATACGGGTTGTAGATCATCGGCGCCTTGAAGGCCTCTGTCGGGTAACCGAGATGGGCGATCAGAGTCGTGCGGCCACTTATCACCGGTGCGCTCCGACCGGCTCCTGGTGTTCGGTGTGGTAAGCGCTCACTCGCGACCTCCGTTGGCACTGGGCATCACGACTAGAGTCGCTCGTCTGAGCCCGCAGCAGAAGCCAAGGGCCAAGTCTTCCCACTCGCCGGAACGACCACGTCCACACGGGTTCACGCGTGTGAGTGTTGAAGTCGTTGCGCACAGTCAACCGCCGTCGAATCTCGGCCAAGGAGAGATCCCACATGCGAACGATCGAAACCGGGGGAGCACCGACCCACCAGGGGCCGGTCCCACAGGCGGTCGAGGTGGACGGCTGGGTATTCGTGTCCGCTCTGTTCGGGACTGACCCGAAGACAGGGCGGCTGCCCGATGCCGCCGAGGCGGAAGCCGAACAGCTCTTCGCCAATCTGGGCGCCATCTTGCGCGCCGCGGGTGGCGACCTCGGCGACGTGGTCCGCGTCGGCATCTTCACCACCAACCTGCAGCGTGACCGGCCGACGTTGAATGTGGTGTGGAAGCGGGCCTTCGGCGATCACCGCCCCGCACGGTCGGCAGTGGAGGTCGCCGCGTTCGGGAGACCGTCGGAAAGCCCGCGATTCATGGTCGAGGTGACGGCGCGCATTCGCGGTGGTCAGGGTGGCACGGGCCCCTCCTGAACACCGCGATCGACCGACCTCCGGGCATATCGGTGCCGCCCAGCGGAAATGCCTCCCCGTGTCGTTGACCACACCGGTCCGCGCGAGTCAACTACGAATGCAGCCGCCAACGGCGCGCTCGTACCGCGACGAGGAGAACCAGCAATGTCAGACCAGATCGTTGATCCGGCGGGTTCGCACGAGCCCGCGGAGTTCGCAAAGACGCCGAAGAAGGCAGCGGCGAGCGGTTGGATCGGCAGTGCTCTCGAGTACTACGACTTCTTCATCTACGCACAGGCCGCGGCGTTGGTCTTCCCAACGCTCTTCTTCCCCGCGGACAACCCACAGGTCGGCATCGTCGCGTCGTTCGCCACGTTCGGCGTCGGCTACGCAGCGCGACCACTCGGTGCGTTCATTCTCGGACACTGGGGCGACAAGCACGGCCGAAAGACTGTCCTGATCCTCTGCATGATGCTGATCGGGTTCTCGACGTTCTGCGTCGGGTTGCTGCCGTCGTATGCCGCGATCGGGATCTGGGCGCCGATTCTGCTGGTCGCCCTTCGGTTGATCCAGGGCTTCGCAGTCGGCGGCGAGATCGCCGGAGCCGGTTCGATGATCATGGAGCACTCACCGTTCGGTAGACGCGGCTACTTCAGTAGCTTCACCCTGCAGGGCGTCCAGGCCGGACAAATCCTCGCCGCCGCCATCTTCCTGCCGCTGTCCGTGATACTGCCGAAAGACGCCTTCGAGAGCTGGGGTTGGCGGATCCCGTTCCTGCTCAGCGCCGTCGTGGTCCTCGCGGGCATCATCATCCGGCGGCGGGTCGACGAGACGCCCGCGTTCAAGGAGGAGGAAGTGCACGGCGCGGTGCCCAAGGCGCCGATCGTCATGGCGGTCAAGGAGAATGGCGTCGACATGCTGCGGGTCATCTGCATGGCACTGATGAATGTCGTTCCGACAACCGTGACCGTCTTCGGCGCGACCTTCGCGACCAGCGCCGGCTATGGAGTCGGCTTGACGGCGGCCAACTACCTGTGGATCTCGGTGGCAGGCAACGTCGTCGCGGTGATCCTCATCCCCTTCGTCGGTAACCTCTCCGACCGGATCGGCCGACGACCGGTCATGATCGTCGGTTGTCTCGGCGCCGGAGTCCTGGGCTTCCCGTACCTCTACTTCGTCTCCCAGGGGAACCTGGTGATGGCGTTCATCTTCGCAATCCTCATGTGGGGGATCGTCTACCAGGGCTACAACGCCGTCTTCCCGTCCTTCTACCCGGAGCTCTTCCCGACCAAGACGCGGGTGACCGGGTTCGCGATGTCGCAGAACATCGGGACATTGATCACCGCGTTCCTGCCGCTGATCTACGCGGTGCTCGCGCCAACGGCCCCCGCCGCGTGCGTGGAAAGCAAGAAGTTCGTGCCGGACAAGATCCTGCCGTCGGGCGAGACCTGCCGGACCGTGGCCGACGCTGCCGAAGGCCGAGTCATCATGGTCGTTGGCGGCTTCACGCTGGGACTCGCAGTCATCGCGGCACTCGCGGCGTTCAGCGCGCGCGAGACGTCCAGGATTCACATGAACGATCTTGGCATGAGGGACGCCGTGCCCGTTCCCAAGGACCAGTACGAGCGAATGCGGACCGAGGCCAAGGCGCTCGTGTCGAAGTAGCGAGGAGTTGCCATGACGTCTGTCACCGTGATGAACGGCCCGAACCTGAACCTGCTCGGCACGCGGAAGCCGGAGGTGTACGGCTCGACGACGCTCGCCGACGTGGAGAAGCAGTGTCAGCAGGACGCCGAGAGACTTGGGCTCGATCTGATTTTTCTGCAGTCGAACTACGAGGGCCAGCTGGTGGATTGGATCCACGAGACGGGTGCGGACGTCAAGGCAGGCAACTCGATCGGTGCGGTGTACAACCCAGGCGCGCATACCCACTACGCCTACGCGCTGAGGGACGCGATCGAGGGGGCCTCGCTGCCGGTGATCGAACTACACATATCGAATGTCCATGCGCGGGAGGAGTTTCGGCATCATTCGGTGATCTCACCGCTGGCGCGCGGAGTCATCGTCGGATTCGGTGTGCTCGGCTATTCGTTGGCGATCAACGGACTCTACGAGTTGACCCGACCGGTCGATTAGCCGCGCGACCCGTCACCGGTGTGCGGCTGCGGCGAGTACCTGACGCAGCGGCCGGGGCACGATGCCGATCTCGGCATCGAGGCGGCGCGCCTTGCGGCGGGTGACGACGATGCCCACGATGGCCAACGCCCAGACCGGATACATGACCAACCACGCCACCCGGAACGCCTCGGGGGTGAATCCGCCCGCAAACGTCATCACCGCGCCCATCGCTGCGAGCACGAACAACGTCGCCAGGAACCCGCCTAGGTTCGCGATCGACTGTGCCACACCGATGTTGAGTCGCGGATTGGCAGTCCGTGCGATGTCCAGACCCACCACCGAACCCGGGCCGCCTGCAGCCAGAATGACGACCAGCACGACCAGTAGCCACATCGGAGCAGGCCCGGGCAGCGCGAGGATGAGCGTCCAGACCGCTACGTCGGCCGCCACGATGCCGAGGATCAACCACGAGCGATGCAGCGGGTGGCGTGAGGTCAGCACGCCGATGACGGGTCCGATGGCGACCGTGCTCACGACGAACGCCATGATCAGCACGCTGGCCGTCGACTCCGAAAGGTGCTGTCCGGAAACCAGATAGGGCAGCCCCCACAACAACGAGAACACCATCATCGGAAACTGGGTTGCCATGTGGCCGAAGAATCCCAGCCGGGTGCCCGGCCGCGCCCACACCTGTTTGAGTGCATCACCGACGTCGCGGACCGACGCGATGGGAGTTGGCACCCATGCTCCAGGTGGGCCGTTGCGCACGACGGCGAAGGCCAGCACTCCCATCAGTGCACTGGCAGCTCCCACGCTGGTGAACGCGGTCGACCAACCGAAGTGGCGAAGCAGAGCGACGAACGGTATCGCCGACAGAATCTGGCCCAGTTGGCCGACGATCGTCGTCAGCTGGGTCATGACGGGAACCCGCCGCGCCGAGAACCACCGTGGGATGAGCGCCAACGTCGCCGCGAAGACGATCGCATCGCCGGTACCGACGAGAACCCGGGCTGCCGCGGCGACGGGCATGGAAGTCGCCTGCGCCAGCAGGATCTGTCCACCGGCCAGCAGCACCGCGTTGGCGACGAGCATCACCCGCGGTCCGTAACGGTCCACCAGCAGTCCCGCGGGGATCTGCGCAGCGGCGAACACCGCCACCTGAATGAACACGAACGTGGCAAGGGCGCCCGGGCTGAGTCCGAACCGGTCGGCGGCATCGAGTCCTGCAGCGGCCAGGGTGGTGCGCTGCATGACCGTCAGGATGTAGGCGAGCACGCCGACCGTCCAGATCAGCCAGGCGATGCTGGTCCGCGCCGGCACCGCGGCGGGGATCGAATTCACCGGGACGCTCGCTCTCCTCGTGTCGCTCTGGCAAGTATGGCAAAAGATTGCCATACTTGCCGCAATATGGCAAGAATTAGCATGTCTGCATAAGGGGCATTGGAGCGCGATGAACAGTCCTGGTGCCGGGACCGGCGGACGGGCGGTGACGCTCCAGGACGTGGCGCGGGAAGCGGACGTCGCCGTTTCCACCGTCTCGCGCGCGCTGTCGAACCCCGACCGGGTCAGCCGAGCGATGCGCGAGCGCGTACAGGAAGTCGCGAAGCGCCTCGGGTACACGTCGGGTCGGGCGCTCGTTCACGACCCCCTGTTGGCGCTCATGGTCAGCGGTGTCGCCAATCCGTACAACGCCGCGCTGATCCGAGGGCGTCGAATCCCAGGCCCGCGCGGCTGGCTCGTCGTTGATCGTCGGCGACATCGCCGATGGACCGGAGACGGAGATGGCTCACGTCGAGCGGCTCACCGACAGGGGCGTCGACGGAATCGTCCTGGCCTCGAGCCTCCTGCCGGACGACGAGCTACGGTCGGTGGGCGGTCGGGCCGACGTGGTGTTGTTCAACCGTGAGGTGGATGGGTTCGCCAGCGTCGTCACCGATTCCCGCGACGGCAGTCGGCAGATCGTCGAGCATCTCGTCGCGTTGGGGCATCGATCCATCGCCTATCTGTCCGGGCCGGCGTTGTGGACCAACAACGAACGGTGGAGCGGCCTGTCGGAGAACTCCGCGCGGCTGGGCGTGGACATCGTCCGGCTTGGCCCGTTCATGCCGACGCTCGACCAGGGAACCGCCGCCGCTGACGTGGGACTTGGCAGCGGCGCGACCGCGCTGGTCGCGTTCAACGACCTTCTGGCTATCGGCATCCTGCAGCGGCTGCGCCGGCGCCACGTGGACGTGCCGGGAACGATCAGCGTCGTCGGCCATGACGACATCTTCGGGGCGGACTTCTGCCAGCCGTCGTTGACGACGGTCCGCACCGACGCCGAGCATGCTGGCCGGACGCTCGTCGACCTCGTGCTGGGCCGGATCGTCAGCCGACCGGACACCCCGATCGTGATTCCCGCGCAACTCGTGGTTCGGGAGTCGACGGGACCGACATGATGTGGGGCACAGCGCGCCGTTCAACGTGATTGAACCGACTGCAATAAAACTGGGCCCCTACCGGTTGGTAATGGTTAGCTAAAACTTGTTTGCTGGACAATTCGGAAGGTCCTGATGATATACGTCATGGCTGCATCTGCGTCGATTGCCGTGGTTGCCGGACTGAGCGCAGCTCTGTACGGCTGGTTCACATTGTCGCTGCACCGCTTCGACGTCGTGGTGGCCAAGGATGTGTTGACCAAGTGGGATGCGCACCTGGCGGAACTGCCTCAAGACGAACGCGACCTGCAGCGCACGGATCCGCCGGTCGACGTCTTGGAGGCAATCGCGGCCTTGCCGTCGCCGTGGTCGCAGCGGTTCCAGCTCAGTTACGCAAACTGATCGAGCGCTGGCTGCCCCAGCTCCTCCCGCTCAACGGAATGCCGCCGTTCAGGCATTGCGTGTGCCCATACCTTGCGGCGACTCTTCGAGGATGCGTCCCGCGCCCGGCGGGCATTGTGGGAGGCGTGCGGTGACGAATCCTCAAGACATCGCCGACGCGTTGATCGTCGCTGAGCGCGAACACAAGACGATTCCTCAATTCAGCGCCAGCGATACCGACTTCGATCTCGATACCGCCTACCGTGCGCAGCAGGCCTTCGTGCAGTCCAAGCTCGACGCAGGCGAGCGTCTGGTCGGCTACAAACTCGGCTTGACCAGCCGCAACAAGCAGCAAGCGATGGGCGTCGACGCCCCGCTGTACGGCCGGGTGACCAGCGGCATGATCTGCGAATACGGGGAACCGGTCCGGCTGGATCGCTTCATCCACCCGCGGGTGGAGTCCGAGATCGCCTTCCTTCTCGCGCGCGACGTCGAGCCGCCTGCCACCGTGATCTCGGTGCTGGCCGCCACCGACGTCGTGTTCGGCGCGGTGGACATCCTCGACTCCCGTTACGAGGCCTTCAAATTCACCCTCACCGACGTCGTGGCCGACAACGCGAGCGCGGGCGGGTTCTACCTGGGCCCGATCACCCGTAAGCCCGGCGAGGTGGAGGATCTGCGGCTGATCGGCTGCGTCGTGCGGGTCGGCGGTGAGGTCCTGATGACAGCGGCCAGTGCTGCGGTGATGGGCCACCCCGCGGCCTCGGTGGCGTGGCTGGCCAACCAGCTTGCCGCACAGGGCAAGCGGTTGAAGGCCGGGCAGCTGGTGTTCTCCGGAGGAGTCACCGCCCCGGTGCCCGTCGTGGCCGGCGGCAGTGTCACCTTCGAGTTCGCGGGTTTGGGGTCCATCGAGGTGGCCGGCGTCTGACGAGTAGAGGAAGTGTGTAAGTGCTCCGATCAACTGCGGTGGTGGCTACCGATGCCCCCGAGCGCTATTCCAAACAACTCCTTGCCCATCTCGGCCGCAAGAACACCGTCGAGACAATCCGCGACCAGTCCAACGGCGGACGGTTGGTGTTCGCCTACGGCACCGGGATCGTCCGGCCCGAGGGCGACCGACTGGTGCTCGAAGCGATCGCCCCGGACGCCGACTCGCTCGCCCATGTCGAAGACGTCTTGGGCCGCCACCTGGAGCGGTTCGGGGCAAGGCGCGAGCTGGTGGTCAACTGGGAGCGCAACAGCGTCGGCGAATGAACCTCTTGGCAGTCAATCGGTTTCGCGCACCAATGAGTCGCGCAGTGTGGCCAGTTCGCCGGCAGCGAACCGCGGCAGATGGTCAAGCTCGCGTGGCGTCGAACCGTCGCATATCGCTGTCGCCAGTTCGCTGAGGGCCTCGGCGAAGCGGTCTGCGCCCCCCGGCCCGAACAGCGTCGGGCCGACGCCGTGTGCAGCCTCCATTTTGCCGATTCGCTCTGTCTCCCAACAGGACTCGAGTGTTCGATAGGCAAGTCGTTCAGTGGCAGCGACCGCGGGCCACATCCGTTCTGCGGATCGACGCTCCCGCGCGGTGCCCGCGATGCCTGCTTCGTAGGCAGACATCATGGTGATGGCTCGGACCTGGAGGTCACGGCGCGCGGCCCTGGCCGGCACCGTGGTCACCGCTCCCAGAGCGAGGTGGTGCGACGTTGCGGCTACCGCGTCCACCACGCGGGCGACCGCCTCCGGTACGTGCACGGGCTTGCTGCCCCGGGCGACCACCAGATAGACGACGAGCGCCAGCCCGCAGCCGATCAGGGTGTCCGTTCCGCGGGCGAACAGCAGTCCGCCGACATCGGTCACCGGCCTGCCACCGGAAACGATGGTCAGTGCGGTTGGGGTGATGAACACCGCTGCGAGCGCATAGTTGCGCACGATCAACATCTCGATCGTGAATTGCAACACCGCGATGACCAGGACCAACCAGAGCCCCTGGGGATGCAGCGTCAGCACCAGTCCCGCGAGCAGCAACCCGAGCCACGTGCCAACCATCCGTTCCATGCCTCGTTGCAAGGTGCGGACCCAGTCAAACCCCTGGTGCAAGACCAACACCGCGGCTGACATCGCCCAGTAGGCATGTTCGATGCCCAGCGCCGAAGCGACGAATCCCGCGAGAGCGACCGCGATCCCGGCACGGGCGACGACGTACACAGTGGGCGATCCAGGGGTGATTGCGTCGCGGAGCAGTTCCCACGTGCTGGGGCGGCCCAGTGGCATTTCGTCACCGTCGGTCGTCCTGTCGAAGATGACTGGCCGACCGGCCAGAAAGACGAGCCGGCGGGCACGCCTGGCGGCGTCCTCGGGTAGCGGCTCTTGGTCCGCGGCCGCGCTCATCGCTCGCGCGAACAGCACATGGAGCTCGTGGTTGTTGACGCGTAGCTGCCTCAGCATGCTGTTCGGTCTCGGGTTGACGGGCTGGAACGTCACCAGCACGTTCCACGATTGATGCAACGCGGCGGCCGCCTTGCGCCGGGCGGAGTCCTCCTCTGAGGAACCGATCGCGTCGAGGAATCGCGCAACCGCCTCGGCTGCTGCAGCTACCGCGGATTTCTCGGGCCCACGGAAGCTGATCAACGCGCCGGACATGTGCACGATCCAGGCGAAGGCACCGCCTGCGGCCACCAGAAGTCCGATGTGCCAGGAGGGCAGGTGCTCGGCCGCGACGCCAACCCCAGCCGCGCAGGCGAGCACGAACATGTATGCACCCGGTGGTCCCACCGTCAGCGCGTTGCAGACCAGGACCGCAGCCATTGCGATCAGGGAAACGGTCAGTACGCCGAGCCACGAGATTTCGGCGGTCCAGTTGCCCAATGCGACAGCCAGGCTGAAGCATGTCGCGATCACGCCGAGGTGGACTCCACGGTTGAAGTAGGGGCGGCCACTGCCGTACAGCGACGTGAATGCGCCTATCGTCGCGATCAAGCCCGACGCGACATCGCCTGCTGCCCAGCCGATCAGAATGGGCACCGCGATGCAGAAGGCGGCCCGGAGTGCGAAGACCCACCGACCTTGCGCGTCATTCAAGACGAAGAGCGCACGGACGGGGTTCCGCTCAACGGGTGGCGTCATCGGTCGAGTACCACTCATAGACCCCATCGCTGCGGGTTCGTCGCTCGATCAGCCCCTGCCATCGCAGGTAGGCGAGGTGTGCCAACGTCTCGGCCATCGCGAGGTTTCGTTGGAACCCAAGAAGTGCCTTGGCGACCTGTACTTCCGCGATCTCGAGCACCGTGCAGGGGTGATCGATGATCATGGCGTGGATGGCGTCGAGCCTGCGTTGCTTGTTTCGTGTGATCGCATCGACACGGCGCCGACCGTCGGCGAATGCGCGGCCGTGTCCCGGCATCACCAGCGTCGGATCGCGTTCGGCGACCAGCTTGAGGGACGCGAGATAGCTGCGCAGGGGATCCCTGTCGAATCCGCGCTCGAACATCACCGGGGGAGTGACGGCGGGCAGTAGGTGATCACCGGAGAAGAGCAGTCCGTCTGCCTGTGACCACAGGCAGATGTGGCCGAGTGAATGGCCGGGTGTGTGCAGTACTTCCCACTGCCGATCGCCGATCGCGATGAATTCACCACCCTGCAGGCGGGTGGAGGCCTCCACGACGGAGTGCAGGTACGGCATCCAGGCGGCGAGCGTGTCGGCGAAATCGGGCAGGTCGTCACGCGGAACGCCGTGATCACTGTAGGTGTCGCGCTTGCGTGCTTGGGCCGTCTCGGGATGCCGATACTTCTCGCAGTCCAGGTCTGTCATGGCGTGCATGAGCAACTCGGCACCGGTGAGTTCCATCAGCCGCCCAGCCATGCCGTAGTGGTCGATGTGGGCGTGGGTGATGAAGATCCGCGAGATGTCGCCGAGCACATGGCCTCGCGCCTCGAGTGCATGACGCAGCATGGTCAGGCCGTCGTCGGGCTCACCGGGGTGCCACATCCCGCAGTCCACCAGCGTCACCGAGTCGCCGTCCTCGACGAGGTAGACGTTGACGCTGTCGATGTGATTGATGCCGATGGGCATCGTGGCCAACCCGATGCCGTCCGGTTGCATCTGGCTACGCAGTTCCCGTGCGATGGTCACGGAGTACGACTCACTCGTGCATCCGTTCGAGAAGGGTGAACCATACCGTCAATTCGATGTCGAAAACTGGCCCCGTGTCGGTCAACTCGCCGCCGATCTTGGTCACCTCGAAGCGGGTGATGCCCTCGAGCGTTGTGCTCGCCCGGTCTATCGCCTCGTGCACCGACGCCTCGATCGTTGGGCCTGATGCGGCGATATTGATCGACTTTCGCACCATCATCGAAACCTCCTCAGGGGGTGACCACGACTCGCTCGTTGGGTCCATGGTGTATTGCCGCTGCCGCAGAAGACGGTTGTTTCCCGCTGATCGGAACAAGGGTCACGGGACGACCGCCGCGCCAGCCGGGCACGTGGTGCGCCTCGACCCGGCGGACGGCTCGGTGACGGTGGACATGGCCATCGGTCTCGCCATCGCTAGAGCTCACAGCGATCGATGAGGCTGTTCAGTTCTGCCAAGACGCGGTCCGGAAATTGAAGTGGCACGAAGTGGCTGGCTGGCAATTCGACGTATTGGCTGCGTGGCGTCTGCGCGCTGGCGGCCCGCATTCGTTCGGCCGAGGTGACGGCATCCCATGTGCCCGCCAGATAGGTCACGGGCATGTCGATCTGGCTGAGATCCATGGTGGGGTGGTCCCCGACGGCGCGGGCAAGGCGGGAGTACCAGGGCCAGTCGTGGTCGGCGAACGATTTCAGCACGCGCAGAAGGGTATTCGCGTGTACGAGGTCGAGGCCGAGAGTGCTCAGCCCGCGGGCATCGAACCCGCCATCGGGTGAACCCGGCAATCCGTTGCCCAGACGGTTGAGGACTGGCCCGAGATACCGCATCAGATGGGACCCCACCTTGCCTGCGCGCGGGCGAAGGGCGCGGGGGAGAGGGTGCAGCAGGGCTTCGAACGTCCCACCGGGAACCCCGGCCACGGCAAGCACCCCAGCGACTCGTCGCTGGTCGCGCACGGCCGCCTCGAAGGCGATGTTGACGCCGACGGACCAGCCGATGACAACCGCCCGCTCGACACCGTAGAAATCCATCACCGCCATGAAGTCGTCGGTGTGATCGGAAACGGTGATTCGCGACTCGTCGGTGGGGCGTTCTGATCCGCCGAGACCACGATGATCCCAGGTGAGGACCCGGTAGCCGTCGATTCGATCATTGATCTTCGGCCAGGCATCGTGTGGGGTGCCCAGGCCGTTGGAGATCACCACGGGCACGCCGTGGCCTTCGTTGCTCCATGACCGCAGGCGGGTGCCGTCAGGCGATGTGACCGTGTGGAAACTCAAGTTCGCCCCTGCCCGTGACTGTGAATGTCCGTTCGATCGTAGGGCGGCTGGGGATGGTGCCGGCGTGTGCCGCGGCCGTCATCCCGCTGGTCGGAACGGCGCGGAGGTCCATGGCGGTCACCTCGCGATGGCAGTTTTCCGAGCAGTGGAACTTTTCGCCGCTCGCTGCGCCCAGCGCTCATGATGAGGCGATGACAGAGACTCCCTGGGAGGTAGCCAAGCGCGCTGCCGACGTGCTGGCTCCTGAATCGAATGCTCTGTCCAATCCCCAGGACGTTGCCCAACTGGGCGACGCGTTGGCCAAAGTCGTCCGCCAGGCCGCATTAAACCCGATGCACGTCGCCAACGTGGGGCTGAATCTGGCGGTGGCCTTGGCGCAAGTGCCGCCCAGAACGCTGACTCAATGGCTCAGCGACGGCGACACGGTGCCGCCGGGACTGGATCCGAAAGACCGGCGGTTCAGCGATCCCACCTGGAACGGCAATCCGTTCTTCGTCGCGCTGCGGCTGGCCCACGCTGCGGCCTGCCGCTCGGTGCTGGAGCTCATCGACCCGCCGGGCGTTGACCCGATGACGGCCAAGAAGGCCCACATGCTGGCCAGCCTGACCTTGGACGCACTGGCTCCGACGAACTTCTTGCCGACCAATCCCGCCGCCATCAAACGTGCCTTCGAAACCGGGGGGCGCAGTCTGTTGAAGGGTGCCCGCAACTTCCTTGACGACGTGCGCACCAACGGCGGCCGTCCGCGACAGGTCGACAGCTCGCCGTTCGTCTTCGGCAAGAACACCGCAGCGACGCCCGGCAAGGTCGTGTACCGCAACGACCTCATCGAGTTGATCCAGTACGAAGCGCAGACTCCGCAGGTCCACGCCGCGCCTCTGCTGTGCAGTCCACCGTGGATCAACAAGTACTACATCATGGATCTCGCACCCAAGCGCAGCTTCATCGAGTGGGCGGTGCAGCACAACCGGACCGTTTTCGCCATCAGCTATCGCAACGCGACAGCGGAGATGTCGGGCGTCAAGTTGGACGACTACCTCCTCGACGGGCCGAAACAGGCACTGGACGTCATCACCGACATCACCGGTGCCGACACGGTCGACATCGTGGGCTTGTGCCTTGGCGGTGCCCTCACGGCAATTACCGCCGCTTATCTCGCCTCCTCCGGTGACGAGCGGGTGGGCAACCTCACCTTGCTCAATACGATGCTCGATTATTCCGATCCCGGCGGACTGGCACTCTTCACCGATGCCAAATCGGTAGAACGCCTGGAGCACAAGATGTCTCAGAGTGGTTATCTGGACGGCGTGTCGATGTCGGGCACCTTCGACGCGCTGCGAGCCAACGATCTGATCTTCAACTACGTGGTGTCGAACTGGTTGCTCGGACAGAGTCCACCGGCGTTCGACATCCTGGCCTGGAACGCCGACAGCACCCGGATGCCTGCGGCGATGCACAGCTTCTATCTGCGGAAGTTCTACGTGGAGAACAGCGTTGCGCTCGGCCAACTGGAATTGGCGGGGCGTCGCATCGAGCTCGGCGACATCAAACACAACGTGTACGTGGTCAGCGCTGAAAACGATCACATCGTGCCGTGGCGGTCGGCCTACGCGACGACCCAACTGGTGGCAGGCCCTGCGCGTTTCGTGCTGAGCAGCGGCGGGCACATCGCCGGAATCGTGAACCCGCCCGGCCCGAAGAACTGGTATCTGGCAGCCGATGAGGTACCCGCCGACCCGGATGAATGGCGACGTTGCGCGATCCAACACCAAGGTTCGTGGTGGGAAGACTGGTCAACGTGGTCGGCGGCGATCGCGGGCGACCTCGTCGAACCACCCCCGGTGGGCAGCGCTTCCCATCCGGCGGTGTGCGACGCACCGGGGACTTACATCAGCACCTAGCGCTTGGCGGGATTTCGCTCAATGGAAGCTCTGTTGTGGGCGCAAGGGCGACCCACGATGCTCAAGACGTGATTACTGACTCCACGGTCGTGGAACTCGCCGACGAACTCTGGGAGGCCGACCGGAAGGCCGAGCCGATCGAGCCGCTGACGGCCCGATACCCCGACCTGGTCATCGAGGACGCGTACGCAATCCAGTCCCACAACATCGAGCGACGCATCGGCATGGGCGCCCACGTGATCGGTCGCAAGGTCGGACTGACGTCCAAGCCGATGCAGCAGCTGCTTGGGGTTGACGAACCCGATTACGGGGTGCTGCTCGACGACATGGTGGTCGAGGACGGGGACCTGATTGCGCTGTCATTGCTGGTGCAACCCCGCGTCGAGGCCGAGATGGCGTTCCTGATGGAAACGGATCTGACCGGACCGGGGGTCACCACGGCGAAGGCGCTGGCCGCCATCGCCGGGGTGTTGCCGGCCATCGAGGTGGTGGACAGCCGCGTCGCGGACTGGAAGATCAAGCTGGTGGACACCGTCGCCGACAACGCGTCCTCAGGGCTGTTCGTCATCGGCGGAAGCTTGCGTAGCGTCACCGAATTGGACCTGCCACTGGTCGGGGTGGCGGTCAGCCGCAACGGAGAGGTCATCGACACCGGTGCCGGAGCGGCGGCGCTCGGCAACCCCGCTCGCTGTGTGGCCTGGCTGGCAAACAAATTGGCATCGTTCGGCGCCGGCCTGCGCGCCGGTGACATCGTGCTGCCGGGTGCGGTCCACAAAATGGTCGACGTGGCGCCAGGAGACTCCTTCCGGGCCGACTTCGGCGGGATCGGATCGGTCACCGCACGATTCTCAGCGGCCTAGTCATTTCACCGAGCGGAAAGCTCGGGCAACGGCCTTTGTCGCGGGCGCCAGGTATTGCAAGCTGATTTGACCCGTCAACGTCGGTGGAGGTAATCGGCTGTGAGCCTTTATGAAATGCAGAGGTGCCTCTTCGACTACCTGCGCTCCATGGAGAACGCGGTCGAGGGTTCCCCGCGCCCTGCTCTCTCGGTTGAGGGCTTCGACCTGACCGACGACGAGCGCGAGGCCTTGGTGAACGGCGACATCGCGGCGATCTATGCGGCAGGTACCCATCCGGTGATCGTCAACGGCTACTGCCGGGCGATGGGCTACAAGCGTGCCGACTACCGGTCGCTGCTCCAATCAGTGAAGACCGACGTCGAAGGGAAGGCTCGATGGCAGAAATCGTGATGGCCTATTCCGCCTCCCATGCGCCCATGATGGCCGCCGACCGCGAGTCGGCTCCACGGAAACAGGCCGACAGCTTCTTCGGTGCGCTGCGACAGGTCCGCGATCGCGCAACGAACTCCGAGGTCCAGGCGGTCGTGATGGTCTCGGGCGAACACTTCACCAACTTCTTCCTCGACAACCTGCCCCAGATCGCGATCGGGCTTGGCGAAGGTCACCAGGGACCGCTGGAGAAGTGGTTGAAGATTCCCAAGGTGATCGTCCCCGGCGAGCCGGGTCTGGCGAGCCACCTCATGGAGCGCACGGTCAACGCCGGCTTCCAGCCCGCGCTGTCCTACAAGATGAAGGCCGACCACGGCTTCATGACGGTGTACTACGAACTCGACCCGTTGATGCGACTGCCGATGGTTCCGATCGTGTTGAACTGCACGACAAAGCCTTTGATGACCCTGCGGCAATGTTATGACTTCGGCAAGGCCCTCGGTGACGCGATAAGAAGCTATCCGGACCTGCAGCGGGTCGCGCTGTGCGCTGCCGGTGGACTGTCGCATTTCGTCGGTGAGCCCCGCGTCGGCGACATCGACGAGGAGTTCGACCGTTGGTTCGTCAGCCAACTCGAGAAAACGGACCTCGGTGAGCTGCTCGATACGCCCAATGAGGAACTGAGCCAGGCAGGCAACGGCACCGGCGAGGTCCGCGCATGGGTGACGGTCGCTGGCGCGATGCACGGACACCCCGGCACCACGTTGTCCTATGAGCCGATCTACGAGTGGATCAATGGGATGGGCGTCGTCATGTACGAGGATTCACTCCCGTCGACGATTTGACTCGGCAATTGAGCACCGTCACACGGATTGGGTTGGCGTCCGGCGTCGTCCACGTGGAGTCGCATGGCGATCCGCTCGGGCGCCTCATTCTGTGCGTGCACGGCCTTTCGGCCAACTGCCGATCATTCGATCGACTAGTGCCCGCCCTCGCTGCGCCGGGTCATCACGTCGTCACCATGGACCTGCGTGGCCGTGGCCACAGCGAGATCACCCCGCCCGGTACCTACGGTTGGGACAGCCATGTTCGCGATCTGCTGGAGATCGGCGATTTCTTTCGCGCCGATGCGTTCGACGTGATCGGCCATTCGATGGGCGGATTCATCGGCATGACGCTCGCCGCACATCATCGGCAACGCTGCCGCCGGCTCGTCCTCATCGATGCTCTCGGGGTGCCCGAACCCAGCGCAATGGTGCCCATCGCGAAGTCCGTCAGCCGGCTTGGGCCGCACCTACCCGTCGGCAGGCGGCGGCACTGTCATACGTGCGGGACTCCGGCACCATTGCCCCGTGGAACGAATTCTGGGACAACTACTTTCGATGGGAATCGAACCGACCGCGGACTCGACCGTCCGGATTCGGACCGATCTGGCCGCGGTGCGCGAGGACAGCGCCGATGCCGCCGAGCATGACCTTTACGCACTGTGGCCGCGGATTCGCTGTCCGATCCTGCTGGTCCGCGCAACCGTGCCACTGGGGCCAGGTGGGGGCGTGGTGGTCTCGAAGCAGGACGCCGAGCGCTTTGCCGCCGAGTTCGCCGGCACTACCGTGGTCGACCTCGACGCCGATCACTACACCGTTCTTCTGGACCCGACCGCGATCGAATCCATTCAGCGATTCGTGCGGGTGGCGCCGTCGATGAGCTGAGATCGGCGCCGCCGGACGGCCGCGTGTCCCGAGGCCTCAGCCGACGTCGAGTAACGCTGCGTACCATCGATTCGTGACGGCGCCCTGAGTCCTGCGTGTTTCGAAGCACTCTCGCCCCGGCGGCAGATTCCACGACTCACCCAACAGCACGACCACCCAACAGGAGGAGATGACCGTGTCGGTCACCGTGTTGCTCGAATTCAAGTTCAAGCCCGAGTCCGTGCCGACCGCCCGCGAATTGATGGGCCGGGAACTCAAGAAGACCCGCGAGTTCGACGGCAACCTGGTCCTCGACGTGCTAGTGGACGAGGACGACGAGGCGCACTGGATCGTCTACGAGTTGTGGGAGTCCGTCGCCCACGACGAGGCGTACCGGGCGTTCCGCGCGGGCGAGGGCAAGATCGTCGAGCTTCCTCCGCTGCTCGCCGCGCCGCCGGTCAAGACGCGGTACACGACTTCCGACATCTGACGGCGACGTGGTCGGGTCCGTGGGTTAGTGCGCGTTCTTCTTGCCGAACGGCAGCACGTGCACGACGGCCACCACCACGGCGCCGACCACCAGCCCGATCACCGCCGACGCCGCAGTGTTGACCAGCCAGGCCAGCAGGCCCCCGACGGCTTCCACGTCGTGCACGTACTCCTCGCCGTGGTGGACCAGACCGTAGGGCGCGTGCCAACCGAGGGCGTCGGTCCCGACGAGCAGGATGTGGCCGCCGACCCACAGCATGGCGACCGTGCCGATGGCCGACAGCGCCGCCAGCAGTTTGGGCATTCCGGCGACCAGTCCACGACCGATCCGCTGCGCGAATCGTGACGTCCGCTGGGTGAGGAGCAGACCGACGTCGTCCATCTTCACGATGGCGGCGACCACCCCGTACACCGCGACGGTGATGACCAGCGCCACCACGATCAGGATGATCAGCCTCGGCACGAACGGCTGGTCGGCCACTTCGTTGAGGGCGATCACCATGATCTCGGCGGAGAGGATGAAGTCGGTGCGGATGGCCCCGGCCGTCACCCGACGCTCGGCGTCCTCACCGACGGTCGCGGTGGGCGCGGCATGGCCGTCGTGCCCGGTGATCCGACCCCACACCTTCTCGGCGCCCTCGTAGCAGAGGTAGGTCGCGCCGAGCATCAGGATCGGCGTCAGCAGCAATGGCACGAACTGACTGAGCAACAGTGCCGCGGGCAGGATGAACAACAGCTTGTTGCGCAACGAGCCGATCGCAATCTTCTTGATGATCGGCAGTTCACGCTCGGCGGCGATTCCGTGCACGTACTGCGGTGTCACCGCGGTGTCGTCGATGACCACACCGGCGGCCTTGGTGGTCGCCCGTCCCGCTGCGGCGCCGATGTCGTCCACCGACGCGGCCGCGAGCCGCGCCAGCGCCGCGACGTCGTCGAGAAGTCCGAACAGGCCCCCACTCATCGCGTCCCCTCCATGGCTCCCAGCCTATCCGCAGGAAGTGCTCTAGATGCTGAGCCGTCGGTACCGCTGCAGGCGGCGGACGCCGAGGCTGGGTGCCGACCCGTCATGCGGGCGCAGAGCGGCGTCCGCGCGGGCGCGAACGTCGTCGACGTCGAAGCGGGTGCCGATCGCCACCAGGCAATTGGCGTTTGCGTCCGGTGGCGCCGTCGCCACGTGAATCGAGCTGCCGACCACGTTCACGGCGTATGTGCGAACTCGTGCGCGGTAGCGGACGGCCACGGTGCCCTTGAGCCGATATACGCCAGCAGGCGGTTCCTCGAGTAGGTCGACGAGGACGCCCGGGTCGATGCATCCCTCGCTGATCGCGGTGGCCGAGACCGCGTGCACGTGGTCGTGGTCGTCCGAGTGGGGTGTGTGCGAGCCGGGATCGGCATCGATGAGAAGTTCTCTGAACGACATCTGCCCCGACTCGTCGCCCCGCTGCGGACACGTCGTACAGGAGGGTGGGGTCGATTCTGCCACCGGTCGCGCCGACGACGTGCACATCCGGATTGCGTTCGCGCACACGCATTTCGATGCGTTCCACCGTGGCATCGCGGCTCGCCTCGGGGATCTGGTCGAGCTTGTTGACCACGATCAGCGATGCGGCGCCATAGCGAGCGGGTGGGCTGTCGTCGCGGTCGACGGTGTCGAAGTGCGCGAGGGCGTCGATGACGTCGATGACGCCGCCCGGCCGGATGCGTTCGACGCCGCTGAAGCGGATCAGCCGGGCGAGCGCGATCGGGTCGGCCAGCCCGCTGGCCTCGACGATGATGGCGTCCAGGCCAAGTCGGGGGTCGGTGAGCTTCTCCAGCGCGTCGTCCAGGCCGCCCTCGTCGGGCAGGCAGCAGATGCAACCGCCGGTGATCGATGCGGGCTCGTCGATCTGCCCGGTCACCAGCGCGGCGTCGACGTTGAGTTCGCCGAAGTCGTTGATCACCACGCCGATCCGGGCTCCCGGTGCGCGAAGGACGTGGTTGAGCAGGCTGGTCTTGCCTGCGCCGAGGTAGCCGGTCAACGCGATGACGGGGATGGCTGCCACGGCTGCCGAGTCTACGGCGAGGCGCCTGCGCTCAAACTAATCGGCCGCGCCTGCGGGGAGTCCGAGCGTCCGTTGTTCGAACAGGTCGGCGCCGCGGGCCACTCCGCCCGTGGCCGCGAATCCCGCCGCCACCCGCTTCGCGCCGTCGGTCATGGTCATCGCTTCCAGCACCTTCGAGCACAACCGCGGGGCCGACAGTCTCCTGGCAGGCAGGCGGGTGCCGCATGCCGCCACCGCGACGCGCCGGGCCACCTCGAACTGGTCCCGGCCGTATGGCACCACGCACACCGGTACGCCACGGGCGAGTGCCTTCTGAGTCGCGCCCATCCCGCCGTGCGTCACTGCGCAGACCGCACCGTTCAGCACCGCGCCGTGTGGGAGGAACTCGCACACCGTCGCGTTCGGTGCCGGGGCGATCGTTTCGGCTTGCCCGGCAGGGAGAGTGGCGACCACGTGCACCGGCTGGTCGGCCAAGGCGGTCATCGCGGTGAGCACCAGTTCGGTGTCGGCCTGCCGCTCCGACGACGTGGTGACGAGAACGATTGGCCGGTCGATCGAGGCGAGCCATTCGGGGACCGTGTCCGGGCCGGGATCAAGCACGCCGGGCCCGATCATCTGAACCGCGTCACCCCAATCGGTTTGGGGGTACTGGAACGGCGTGCCGCTGGCCACCAGGAACAACGGCGCGCGGCGGAGAAACTCGTCGACCGATCGGACCGGCCCGACATTGACTTCCTCGCGAATGCCGTTGATCGGCGGGAGCATCACCCGCTCCACGGGACCCGTCAGAGCCACCCGAGCGGCCGCGTCCCGGATTCGGCCCAAGGCACCTGGCAGTGGTCTGAGGCCCAGACCGAACGGTGGCACGCCCGGGACCGCAGCGGCGGCGTGTATGGCGAGAGACACGCCCACGGGATGCCGGCAGCTTCGGCCGCCGACAGCGCACCCCAGCAGTTGACGTCGACGAGCAGGGCGTCCGGGCGGACACGCGCCAACGCACCGGTGAGATCGGCGACCTCGTAGGGAGCGCGGCGTCCGAACACGGCAACCGACAACTTCAGCGCCGCAATGGGATTGGTTGCGGTCCAATCATCTTGTTCGATCTGCTCGATCTGCGGGTCGATCGCTTCCGTGGCGAAGCCGAGCCGCCGGCCGATCTCGACTCCTGCCGTGAATGTCCGCACGTGGACGCGGTGGCCGCGGCGGGACAGCTCCGACAGCAATGCGCTGATGGGCAGCAGGTGACCGAGCGCAGGCGAGGTGTAGGCCAGTATCGTCGCCATCTGATCTGCTACTCGGGTATTTCGCTGACCGTTCGGCGTGCCCCGGCGAGCTGACCGCGGGCGTCGAGCTTCTCGCGCAGCAACAGATACCGCATGGACAGGTGAGCGTAGCCGACCCGGTGGCCGCGCTGACCGGATTCGAAAACCTGCATCAGTAAGCCAGCCCGATGCCGCGGCGACTAGGTCTCCGACCGCTGAGATCGACCGATGTGAAACGTCATTCTCCGCAGCATTCCGTCGCTGAGCACGATGGTGTGCGCCAATACGGCGGACACATGCGCCGCGATGACCACGACCAGTAGATACGCCATCACCGAATGTGATTCGCGCAGAACGGAGTAGACGTTGATGTCGACCGGCGCGATGGGGGGCAGGCGGAGCCCGCCGAAGACGAGTACCGGCTTCCCGGTTGCCGACACCATCGCCCATCCTGCGAGCGGCTGTGCGAGCAGCAACGTATACAGGGCGCGCTCGGACCAGATCACGGTCTTGCCTTCGATGCGTCCGATGGTCGGTGGCCACGCGGGTGGGTGATGCCTGAACCGATTGATGATTCGGAGAATGACCACGACCAGGACGAGCACCCCGATCGATATGTGGATCACCCGCAGGGTCGCATACCCGGCGGTCCAGTTGACCATGGTGAACCCGATGAGGAGCATGGCGAATATCAGGATCGCGGTGAGCCAGTGAAACATTCGGCTCGCGGCGGTGAATTTTCGCGCGGGGTCCGCCACGACTGTGGTGCCTTCGACCTCAGTGCTCACTTCGCCACCTCATCGACGGTCACGGCGGGCGTGCTCTCGGGGCCGCGAGCCCGGATCCGGTAGGAGGCCGCATAGATCGACGACCGGGGGCTGAGCAGTGGATCATCGGATCGCTCGATCCCTGGTGGCAGGATCAGCGGATCGAAGTTGATGTCTCGTGCGTTGCCCGTGCGGTCGGTCTCGATGGACGTCAAGGTCAGCGTCCCAGCGTCGATGGCCCGTCGTTCGACGGGCCACGGGATGGTGGCGTCGTTGAGCGAATCGGACGGTGTGCCGATCGCCAGCATCATCCGCCATTTCAGCGGGCCCGAACGCATCTGGCGGATGAGGGTGTCGAAGAGCGCGTTGGGGCCTGACGACTTCTGCGGCGGCGGCGGGGTGAGCGGAACCAGCGACCAGCGGACCGGAGTTCGGGTGCCGGCTTCGTCGATGAAGAAGAACGTGTTGAGGCTGCTGAACGTGCTGTCGGCGAAGCCTGGAGATGGCGGATTCTGGCCAATGATCTTCATGGCCTTCGCGGTCTCCGGGTGCGCGGCAAGGAAAGCCGCCATGACCTTGGGATCGGGCTTGCCCGTGTCGGGTGACGGCTTGGACGCGAGGAGCCGGTCGTAGAACCCCTGTGGTGATTTGTCGGGGAAGACGGGGAGATTCAGCATGGCGGTGCGCCACTGTGTCGCACCGGGAAAACCGAACGCCAGGCCGAAGCCGCGAGCGGCCACATCGGTGTCGGCGACGTGGGCGTTGCCGCCAGACAACGAGAAGCGGCCAAGCACGGGCGTGCGCCCCGTCCGGAAGACGACGGCGCTGGAAACTTCGTTGCCGTTGCCGTTTCCGTCGAAGTAGCCGCTGACGGAGACGCCCTTCGCGTGGTTCTTGCGGAAGCCCGGTTGGCTGCCATTGACCTTCTCGAAGGCCCTCATGAAGATTTCCGGTGTCAGTCGATGCGCAGTGCCGATCCAACCGCCCGCGTAGGCGACCGCGCCGAGATCGACTGCCAGGAAGCCGCCGACCGCGCCAATGCCCAGCAGAACCCGACGGCGTGTCAGCGGAACGCCGCCCCAGGTTGGGCGTTGCCCGGGTGATGGTGTCACCAGATTTTCCTCCGAAGTCTTCCAAAAGCCCCCCCGCAGCAGCCGTGACTGTAGTACGGCCAGCTGGGACACGCCCCCGCTGGCCCTGTGACCTGGGCATTTGGAGTTTACGACTGGTCCACCACCGGTATCTATCCGCAGACGGTCATGCGGCTCTCGTCATCGAATGCCTGCGGTCACGGGAGTGGCGGGCGAGCCGATGGCGGTGCACCGGGTTCGGGGTGCCGGTTGCCCGACCTCCGGCACCACGCTCGGGTCGTGCGCCGTGATGACGAGCGACACCAAGGTATTGGGGAGGTCGCGAAGTGCCGACATCTGCGCGGGGGTTGCCCGTGTTCCACCCACGATTCGAAGGGGTGGGCGAGAAGGTCGCGATCGGCGCCGCGCAGGATGTGGGTGCCCTGGGTCGGACCGTTCCGACCCGCGCGACGGACGGCTCGGGATGCTCGCCCCGCCACGAGTGCAGGATTTCGTCGATGGCGGCTTTGCTCGCGCCGTAGGCAGCGACGCCAGCGCGTTGGCGACCGACGTCGTTGCTCGACGCGATCAGGACGACGCCGTTATCGGACGGGTGTGGCAGCGCCTACGGGTCGTGTCTAGGCAACGGCCACGGCGTCATCGAGATAGGGAGCGATGTTGCCCATCGCGCGCGCGACGTACTCGTCCTTCTCGCCGACCGGGGCGACGTAGTGCAGGGCACTTTCAGCGGCATCGACGCCTTCGAGCCGCGCGACGAGCCATGCGGCAAGGTAATGCGACGCCAGGCAACCACCCGCCGTCGCAATGTTGCCCTTGGCGAAGATGGGTTGGTCGAGGACCTCGACACCGGCCTCGACAACCCAGGGCTTGGTCACGAGGTCGGTGCAAGCGGGGACGCCATCGAGCAACCCGAGCTTGGCCAGGATCAGGGTCCCGGAGCACTGCGCGGCGAGCAGCTGGCGGGAGGGATCGAGCCGTAACGCCGCCATGAGCGTCGGGTTCGAGATCACGTCGCGGGTCTGCGTGCCGCTGCCTACGATGACCGCATCCGCGGCGCTGGCCTCTTCCAGGCTTGCCATCGACTCGATCACCACGCCGTTCATCGATCGCACCCGTGCGGTGGGGCTGGCGATCGACACGCGCCAGTCAGAGGCCCTGACCCTGTTGAGAACACCCAGCGCGATCAGGGAGTCGAGCTCGTTGTAGCCCTCGAACGTGAGGATTGCGATGTGCATGGGGGACTCCGTTCCTTCGTCGTCGACCGATCGTAGAATCCCGCATTCAATACGTTCAACGAATTGTCATGCATACAATTCGATGTGGCGGTGTCCCGGTACAAGACGGTGGTGGACGCGCTCGCTTCGGACATCCGTGCGGGCCGGCTGGCCTCGGGCACCCGGCTGCTCACCCATCGCCAGCTGGCGACCCGGGAGGGCATGGCGCTGGTCACCGCCTCACGCGTGTACGCCGAACTGGAAGCCATGGGCCTGGTCAGCGGCGAGCCAGGCCGCGGCACGTTCGTCCGCGAGATCGCCCTGCCTCCCGGCTACGGCATCGACCAGAGATCGGTGGCCGCGGACGCGGTGGACCTGAGCTTCAACTACCCGTCGCTACCGGGGCAGGCCGACATGCTGCGTCGCGCCCTGCGACAGCTTGCGTCCTCCGGTGACGTCGAATCACTGTTGCGCTACCAACCGCATCGCGGTCGTCCGGCCGAGCGGGCCACCGTGGCGAGGCATTTGGAGCAACGTGGGCTGGCCGTGGGTGCCGACCGAATCCTGATCGTCAACGGCGGCCAGCACGGACTGGCGACGACGGTCATGGCGACACTGCGGCCGGGAGACGTCGTCGCGGCCGACGCGCTCACCTACCCGGGCTTCAAGGTGGTGGCCGAGACGCTTCGGTTGGAACTCGCACCGGTGCCCGTGACGCAGGGCGGCCCCGATCTCGATGCCCTTGACCGATTGTGCACCGAACGGCGGGTCCGCGCCGTCTACGCGATGCCGACGATGCACAATCCGCTTGGCTGGGTCATGAGTGGCCCGGCCCGGGACAGGTTGGTCGAGATTGCCCGTCGCCGCCGACTTCTCCTCATCGAAGACGCCTCCTACGCCTATCTCGTCGAAGGACCGCCACCGCCGCTCGCGGCACTCGCGCCGGAAATCACCGTTTACGTGTCCGGGCTGTCCAAGAGTGTGGCGACCGGCCTGCGGGTCGGCTTCGTCTCTGCCCCCGATGCTTTCGTGCCCGCTATCGAGCGCGCGATCCGGGCGACCACCTGGAACACCCCCGCCGTGACGACGGCGATCGCCTGCCGCTGGCTCGACGACGGGACCGTCAGCCGGCTCGAGGCCGACAAGCGCGAAGACGCCAGAATCAGACAGTCGATCGCTCGCGACGTGTTGGCGGGTCTGCCGCTGACCGGTCACCCGGCGTCATACTTCGTCTGGCTCCCACTGGCCGAGGACGCGCGCGCAGATCGGATAGCGGCATCCCTGATGCGCGAGCGCATCTCGATATCGACGGCGGAACCCTTCGCGACGTCCGCCCACGTACCCCAGGCGATTCGACTGGCGCTTGGCTCGACGAACCTGGATACCCTGCGCGAAACGCTGCGCAAGGTAAGGCAAGTCGTCGAGGAAGACACCTACCGCTGAGTGCTTACCGCCCTTCACGAGGCCGTCGACTTCGAGATCGCAGCCCCACCCCGACCGAGGTGAAGTAGTCGACGAGGTCGCCATTCGGGTCGCGGAACGTCAGTCAGCGCGATCGCGGGGGAATGTGCTTGCCTGCGCGCGCGATTGAGCTTGGTCAGCCCTATAGCACGTCGATGATGTCGTTCTTCAGCGCCTCGGCCTGTGTACCGAAGACCGCCTGGACACTGTTGCCGACCTCGATGACGCCGGCGGCCCCGAGACTCTTCAGCCGGGCCTGATCCACTTTGGTCTTGTCGGCGACCTCCATGCGCAGGCGAGTGATGCAGGCGTCGACGTTGACCAGGTTCTCCCGACCACCGAACGCCGCGATGATCTGTTCGGCCTTGCTGTCGGTGGCGACGGAGGCAGGAGCGGTCGCCGTCATCACGTCGGTCGCGGCACTCGATCCACCGGCCGCCACGGTAGTGGCCGCGTCAGCACCGTCGCCGAGGTTCGCCGCTTCCTCGGCCTCGAACTCGTCCTCCGGTTCCCGTCCAGGGGTGCGCATGTTCCACTTCGTGATCGCGAATCGGAACAGCAGGTAGTAGATGGCGAAGAACACCACGCCCATGCCGATGAGAAGCGGGATGTTCTTCGCGGCGGGCGCGGTGCCGTAGAGAAGCAGGTCGATCAGGCCCGCGGAGAACGAGAAGCCGAGGTGTATGTCGAGCAGGTAGGCGATGGCCAGCGAGAGTCCCGTCAGGACCGCGTGGATGACGTACAGCGGGAAAGCCACGAACATGAAGGCGAATTCGAGGGGCTCGGTGACGCCCGTCAGGAACGCGGTCAGCGCCGCCGCGGACAGAATGCCGACCGCGAACTTCCTCTGCTTCTTGTTCGCCACGTGGATCATGGCCAGCGCCGCTGCGGGCAGCCCGAACATCAGGATCGGGTAGAACCCCGCCGTGAGGGCGCCTGCCGTGGGGTCGCCTGCGGCGAACCGGGTGAGCTCACCGGTGGCGACGGTTCCGTCGGGGGTCTGGTAGTCGCCGTAGATGAACCAGACGTACGAGTTCACGATGTGATGCAGACCGAGCGGAATCAGCATGCGGTTGGCGAACCCGTAGACGAATGCGCCGATCGCTCCCGAGCCGCCGATGAACTTGCCGAGGCTGGTCAGCCCCGCGTCGAAGAGCGGGTAGAAGTAGCTCATGGCGAACGCGAGGAACAGGCAGGCCACCGACACCACGATCGGGACGAACCGCCGGCCTCCGAAGAAGCCGAGGTAGGAAGGCAATTGGATGGTGTGGTAGCGGTCGAATAGCCAGGCGGTGACCAGGCCGACCACGATTCCGGCGAATACGCTGTAGTTGATCTGGGCTTGATCACCGGCCTTGTCGACCTCACCGGCGAGCACGATCGGCGACATCGTCTTGAACACGGCCTGCACCACCAGGTAACCCACCACCGCGGCCAGCGCGGTCGAGCCGTCGGCCTTCTTGGCGAATCCGATGGCGACGCCGACGGCGAACAGCAGGGGCAGGTTGCTGAAAAGCGCATCGCCTGCAGCGCTCATCGCATGGAAGAACGGCCCGATGACCGGAGCCTTGATCCTGCCCAGCAGGTCGTCCTGACCCAGCCGAAGCAGGATCCCCGCCGCGGGCAGCACCGCGATCGGCAGCATCAGGCTCTTGCCGAGCCGCTGCAACTGTGCGAAGCCGGGAATGCGCAGGCCTGACTTCGTCTGCGCCCCTTCGGGTTTCGTCGTGTCGCTCATTTCTGGTGACCCTCCTCTGCCGCAACCGCCACCGCCGAAGCTGTGCGGAAGCTTAGACGAGAACGCCCGAACACGAGACCGTCTTGTCGGCACGCTCGTATTGTTGGTGCGCACCGGACAAAGGAGTACGAAAGTGAGCAAGACGCGAGTCCTCGCCCCGGTGGCGGGGCGCGCGGTTCCGCTTCAGCGACGTCCCCGACCCCGTGTTCTCCCAGGGCATGGTCGGCTACGGCGCCGCCATCGACCCGCCGCGCGAGGTGGTCGAAGCGGTCGCACCGGTCAGCGGCAAGATGCTGAAGTTGATGCCGCATGCCTACGTCGTCATGACCGCCGACAACGTGGGCGTTCTCGTCCACCTGGGTCTGGACACCGTCGCACTGAACGGCGAAGGCTTCACGACCCACGTCAGCCAGGGCGACGACGTCTTCCGCGGGCCAGGTCGTGATCACCTACGACGTCCCAGTCAGTCGAGGCCAAGGGGCTCAATCCCATTGTCGCCGTTGTCGTCATGGACGAACGTGAACCCGACAACGTCATTCCGTCCGATGCGGTCGACACGCGGTGCGGAAATCGCATCCGGGGCAGACCTCTTCACTGCGAACAAATAGATGGAAGTCGTCATCCTGGCGGACGCCAAGGAGATCGGCAGCGTCGCTGCAGACGCGATCAGCGCCCTGCTCGGTCGCAAGCCGGACGCGGTCCTCGGCCTCGCGACCGGATCGTCGCCGCTGGCCATCTACGACGAACTGGCCGCCCGCTGCGATGCCGGGCTGATCTCTTTCGCCAAGGCCCGCGGGTTCACCCTCGATGAGTACGTCGGTCTGCCCGCCGACCATCCCGAGCGGTACCGGACCGTCATCGACACCGTGTTCGTGTCCCGGGTCGACTTCGCCGCCGGGCGCGGTACAGGGCCCCGACGGGTCTGGCCGCCGACATCCCGGCCGCGTGCGCGGCGTACGAGAACGCGATCCGCGCGGCGGGCGGCGTCGATCTGCAGATCCTCGGCATCGGCACCGACGGGCACATCGGGTTCAACGAGCCCGGGTCCTCGCTGGCCTCCCGGACCCGCATCAAGACGCTGACCCGGCAGACGCGAATCGACAACGCGCGATTCTTCGGCGGCGACGTCGAATCGGTGCCGACGCACTGCCTGACCCAGGGTCTGGCGATCGATCATGGCGGCCCGGCACCTGATCCTGGTGGCGACCGGTCGCAGCAAGGCCGAAGCCGTGCACCACCTGGTCGAGGGTGCGGTGAGCGCCATGTGGCCGGCGACCATCCTGCAGCATCACCCGCATGTGACGGTGCTGCTCGACGACGCCGCGGCGCGCCGGCTTCAGCTCGTCGACTACTACCGCGAGACCTACCGCTCCAAGCCCGACTGGCAGGGCATCTGAGTGCTGTTGACGGCCGACACCCTGCTGACGGGCCGAGAACTGTTGCGGCCGGGGTGGATTGAGGTGTCGCAGGGCGTGGTGCATGCGGTCGGTGCTGGCGCCGCGCCCCGGCCCGCGGACCGCGACCTCGGCGCGGTGACCGTGGTGCCGGGCTTCGTCGACACCCATTTGCACGGCGGGGGAGGGGCGAACTTCTCCACCGCCGTCGCGCGCGGACACGTCGACCGCCGTGGCACTGCACCGCCGCCACGGCACCACCACGCTGTCGCCTCGCTGGTCACCGCGGAGCCGGCCGAATTACTGCGGCAGGTCGGGGAATTGGCCGAAGACGTGCGCGCGGGCGTGATCGACGGGATCCATCTCGAGGGCCCGTGGCTCTCGGCCAAGCGGTGCGGCGCGCACCAGCCGTCGCTGATGCGCGACCCGGACCCCGCCGAGATCGACCGCGTGCTCGACGCGGGCGGAGGGGCGATCCGCATGGTCACCCTTGCGCCGGAACGCGACGGCGCCCTCGCGGCGATCGGGCAGCTCGTCGATGCGGGTGTGGTGGCTGCCGTCGGTCACACCGAGGCGACCTACGAGCAGACGCGGGCGGCGATCGCGGCGGGCGCGACGGTGGGCACGCACCTGTTCAACGCGATGCGCCCGATCGATCATCGCGAGCCCGGTCCGATCATCGCGCTCCTGGACGACCCGCGGGTGACGGTCGAACTGATCACCGACGGCGTGCACGTCGATCCCGCCATCTACCGACACGTCACGCGCAGCGCGGGACCGGACCGGGTGTCGTTGGTGACCGACGCGATGGCGGCGACCGGGATGGCCGACGGGGTCTATCACCTTGGGCCGTTGGCGGTGGACGTCGTCGGACGGGGTGGCGCGGGTGGCGGGAACCGACACCATCGCGGGCAGCACCGCGACGATGGACCGGGTAGTTCAGATTCGCCGTCACCCACAGCGGGCTTCCGCGCGACGAGGCGCTGATGCTGGCCGTGCGCCAGGCATCGATCAATCCCGCGCGGGCGTTGGGTCTGCCGTCCGCGGGGCTCGTCCCTGGCGCTACCGCCGACCTGGTGGTGCTGGACTCGGAGCTGGAGGTGGCGGGCGTGCTGCGCCGGGGGGCGTGGGTCGTCGAGCCCGGCGCCGCACCGTTCCGTCCGTAAAATTTCTTGGGTTAGCTGCGGCCTCGTCGACGCCGGTGTCTGCGTGATGTGACGTGCTGCGACGACGTCACATCGGGGTCGTCGGTCGGGCTCGAGCGGTGTGGCGTGCAGCAAGCGCCGTGCCCCGACGGCCGGATCTGGCTTGACCCACCACGCGGGCACCGACCGCACCATCTGCCGCTAATGGGCAGCCACCGCCAGTTCGTAACGCGTCGGCAACCGAGGGGCAGGTGGGGTAGTTAATTCGGCCCTCGAACAATTTGCCCTCGGTGCGTTGCTCTCGGTCGGTGACGAAATTCGGAGCACGCCTGTTCGCTGAATCGCCTCGGTCTTCTCGGGTGCGAGATGTGAGCCGTCGACGGACGTCTGGAGCCGTCCACGGCCAGGCGGAGACCCTGCCTCGGGTCTCGCTTCGTTGGCGAGCTGGCCCAACGAAGGGTGGCGCACGTCACACCAGCCTTGCAGCAAAGGCACAGTTCAGTGCGGAAATCGAGGGCGCGCACCCACTTATGTCCGCGCGGGTCAATTTCGGTTGTAGAACAATTGTTTGCCGAACCGGACTGCGGCCCGCGTTCGCGAAATCGAGGACTTGCCTTCGAAGATCGAAAGGTCTTACTGTTCTGTTACTTGTGAACTTACTCACAAGTAAGTCCATTTGTATCGGACCGCACTCCCCTCGAGAGGTTTCGCATGGAAATAGCTGTTCGTCCCCATATCGCCGCAGGCGTGGCGCTGCTGGGGGCGGGTGTCATCGCTGTCTCACCGATGGCGCCACCAGTACCGGACATCCATCTGCCGTCGATCTCCACGGCCGCCAACAACCTCGTAGCGCTGACCAGCCCACTGCATCTCGGTGACGCCTACAACCAGGTCCTGCAGGCAGCGATCACCAACATCCAGGCCCTGATCACGAACGTTGCGGATGATCCGACGCCGATCCTTTCCCAGATGGTGGCCAACCAGGCCACCAGCCTGAGCACGCTTGCTGAGGCACTGCAGACCGCCGGTGGCGCGGCAGCCACCACGCTGACCACTCAGGTGCCTGCACTTCTGCAGACCGCACTCGGCCAGCTGTCGGCGAGCAACATCTCGGGCGCGGTGAACACCCTGCTGCAGATCCCGCTGGCGGTAGCCGCTCCTGCGCTGGGTCTCCTGCCTGCGCTCCAGCAGATCATCACCACGCCGATCACCAACCTGGTGAAGGTGATTCAAGCGGTGACCGATCCGATCAACGCCCCACTGACCCTCGTGGGCTTCATCGCTCCGCTGATCAGCATGACAGGCGCCACGGGCGTGGCCTTCCAGAGCGTCGTCGACGCTCTGGGCACGGGCGACATCCAGAAGGTGGCCAACGCCGTGCTCACCGCGCCAGCCACGATCGCGGACGGTCTGCTCAACGGTGGCTACGGCCCCGATCTCGGCCCGCTGGTCGGCCAGCCGGTCAGCGTCTTCGCGGGCGGGCTGTTGAGCATGGGCGAACTGGTCATCGGTGGACCGACCGGGTTCTTCATCAAGACCGCAGGCCCGTTGGGCGCATTGGAGTTCCTGCGCACCACGATCGCCAACGCGTTGAAACCGACGCCGAAAACGCCGGCCGCAGCATCGATGGCCAAGACGGATCCGGCTGCTCTGCCTTCGGCGTCCGCGCCCACGATCGGGCTCCCCGCAGGCGAGGCACCGACGGACACGAAGCCGGCAACGACGCCGACTGCCGGCGCCACGCCGGCTGCCGATCCGACGGCTGCGGCTCCGGTGACGGACACGCCGCCTGCCAAGGCAGACGATGCGACCCAGACCGCACCAGCGGCCACGGATCCCGTCGCGGACAAGGGCGATGAGGGCAGCACCACGGCGACGCCGGCGAAGTCCGACGACACGACGTCGGCCACCCCGGTGAAGACGACGAAGCCGGTCGACACCACGCCGTCTTCGACCACCCCCGTGACGGACAAGGGCGAGACCACCGGCACGACGCCGGCGGGATCGACCGACACGAAGTCGGGCAATGAGACCAAGCCCACCACGAAGGCCGGCAACGACGCCGGAAAGTCGGACGATGGCAGCGCGGCGGGCAAGTCCTCCGACAATGCCGGTGGCGCAGCCACCAAGTCCGCGGGCACCGGCGAGAAGCACGCCGGTGCGAAGCACGCTGCAAAACACGGCGGCGGCAAGTAAGTCGCGTCACTGCTGAACACACGATCAGGTCCCCTCCTTCAGTCAGAAGGAGGGGACCTGATTGTCGCTGGACCGGGATGGCCCGGTACTTCGGTCCTAGGCCTCACCGGGTGGTCTGCGCAGCAACTGAACCTGCGTCTCGGTGCCGTCGAAGCCCACCGAGCGGTAGACGCGGATCGCGTCGTCCTGCGGGTCGGCCATGATCACCAACGTCCGCACGCCTGGCCACGTCAGCCCTTCCGCGCCTGCATGATGAACGAGCGTTCCAGCCAATCCGCGCCTGCGATGGTCGGGATGCGTGTCGACCGCCTGGTAGCGCGCGACGCCGTCGCCGTCGGTGTAGAGGCCGAGACCCGCGCACATGCGGCCGCCGAGGAACGCGCCGAACCACGCTCCGTGGCCGTCGTCTGCAAGCCTGCGCCAGCTCGCGAAGCGACGGGCGGTGAACTCGCGTGTGCTCTCCGGGTAGTTGGCGCACTGCAGGTCCACGGCCGCCTCGAAGTCTTCGTCGCCGTGCAGTCGGCGGAGCTCGGCGTCGGCGTTGGGGTGGGGCGGTGGATGCATCTTGGCCGTGCTGAGAGCGGTGATCCGCTCGACGGTCAGCCCGTTGGCCTCCGCGGCAGCTTCGATACCGGGTGCGCCGTCGGTTCCGTCGACACCGATCGCGACGTGGTCGGCAGCCGGGAATGCCTTGGCGTGCAAAGCAACGGCGGCATCGAGCGAGCCGGCCTCGGGCGCCAACACGAAGTTGCCCCACCAGAAGTCGGGTGCGTACGGTGTCTCGGCGACGACGAATCCGTCGCGCTCGGTGATCGACGAGCCGCTCAGCGCGAGCAGCATGAGGTCGGTGCGAAAACCGAGCGATGCGACGGTCACCGGTAAACCGTAGCGCGCGTCAGTCAGCTGGTCGTTGCCGAACGAAGTCCAGTAGTGCGGGGTCATCAGAGGTGAACCGATCGACCTCCTCGCCGCCGTCGCACCGCAGCAACGCGATCGTCACACCCCGAGCGGTCCGCCCGATCACCTGCCAAGTGGCTCCTGCCTGTTCCCACCTGACCAGCTCTGCGACGCGATCGCGGTCCACGCTCCCAGGATCGCACGACCCCTGTCGTAGGCTGCGGCGGTGGACGCAAGCTCCCGCGTGGCGATGGCTGCGACCTTCGTCTGGCTGGGCATGGTGCTCGCGATCTCCTTCCTCGAAGCCCCGCTGAAGTTCCGCGCCCCCGGCGTCACGCTCGCTCTCGGGCTGGGCATCGGGCGGCTGGTCTCCCGGGCACTCAATGTCTGCGAATTCGTGCTCGCCGTGGTGATTTCGGTCTCACTCTTCACCCAAGCGGCCTCCGCAGGGCGCGACGTCGCGATCGCCGCGGCGATCGCGGCCCTGCTCGTCCAGAACGTGCTGGTGCGCCCACAGCTCGCCCGTCGGACGGCGGCCGTACTCGCCGGCCAGAACGGCCCCCGATCCACCGCCCACCTCGTCTACATCACACTCGAGGTCGTCAAGGTCATCGCGCTGATCATCGCCGGGCTCCAGCTCACCGGGGCGTGAGACGATCGCGAACACGAGACTCGGACTGCATGCCCTCGGCATCGGCGCGGGCGACCCACGGCTCCAGTCACAGGTCGAAGGACCCGAGTGCGGTGCCGCCGCGTCGTTCGCCGCCGTCGATCGACACCAATGCGGGCACGAGCTCGGCGGTGACGACACCGTGCCGGGTGGTCAGCTCGTCGATGACGTCGAAGCTCGCCGCGATGCGCTCGGGACCGTCAACGACGACCGTGGCCACCGGCACCTGCCTGCCGAGCTCGAACAGCTTGTCGCCGTGCGGTTCCTGGTCGCCGTGAAAACCCCATACCCCAGGCAGCACGGTCGCACCGCGCCCTCCGGGAAGGTGCCGCAGTCGGCCGATGATCACCCGGTGGATCGGTTGGCCATCGTGAAGGTCGGACTCCGAGGTGTGCACGGTCAGCTTCTGCCAGAGGGGCCTGCCCGAGCCGTCGGCAGCCGGTGCCGCCGTGGGTCTGGCGAGCAGATGGCCGTCGCGCTTGCAAACCTGTGCGCGCTCGATGGCCGGGCGCGGATCACCCGTCATGCGGTCGATTTCGGGCAGTACTTCGGTGACGCGTTCGCCAGGGCCGACGGCGACGACCGCTACCGGTACGTCGAGCGTTGCGTCCGAAGAACGCCGCTCTGCGCCGATCGCCGCCGACGGTGCCGTCGACACCGAGAAAGGCTGCCGCGCAAGCGAATCCGTGCCGATGGAACAGGTCGCACAAGGCTCGGACGGTGGGCCGCCCGGAGATCCGCTCCCCGCGGCCGACATGGACCGTCAGCTTCACGGTCCCGGTCGGCACGGCACCGGCCGAGCCTGCGCGTTCCAGGGTGACCAGGCCCCGCGTCGTCAGCTCGACCACCCGGTCGGCCAGCGCGGCGATCTTGTCCGCGGAGTCGACCGCCGTCACGGCCACCGGCAGGTCCTCGGACGCGCTCAACGAGCGGTCGGTGCGCAACTGGTGCCGCGGCCCGAAGCCGGCGATGCCCCGCAGTACGACGCTGGTGGCCACCGAGTGGTGGGCGTACAGGTCCAACAACTCGTCGGACAGGAAGCGGCCGTCGTGCCGCTGTCGCTCACCGAAGTAGGTGGTGAGCTTGAGCAGGTCGTCGGTCACGGCGCGCTCCCGACCAGGATCCCAAGCCACGCCATGGCCAGCCCGAGCACCACGCTGACCGCGATGTTGGCGAAGGCGCCGGTCACCTGGCGCTCCTCGGTCAGGCGCTGCGTCTCCAGCATCCAGGTGGAGAACGTCGTGTAGGACCCGACGAACGCCGTGCCCGCCAACAGCGCGACGTGCGGGCTGAACGCCAGCCCGCCGAACAGCCCAAGCAGGAAGGCACCGCTGAGGTTCACCGCCAGCGTGCCGAACGGGAACCCGCCGTCTACCCGGGTCGACACCGCGCGGTCGACCAGAAAGCGCAGAACCGCCCCGACGCCGCCGATGAGCAGGACGCCCGCCCAGAGCGCCGCCGTCATCGCCGGATCCGCACCCGGCGCACCAACGCGGTCGCGACGTACACCGCGAGTAGGCCGGCGGCGATGCTGGCGGCGGTGTAGCCGAGTGCCAGGCCGTAGTGCTGGTGTTCCAGCATCCGGACCGTCTCGACCTGCATCGTGGAGAACGTCGTCAGCCCGCCGCACAGGCCGGTGCCGAGCAGCGGCCTGCGGTAGCTCGACACCGGCAACCTCTCCAGCAGGCGGGTGGTGAAGTACCCGAGCAGGAAGGCGCCCACGACGTTGACCATAAACGTCGGCCACGGCCATCGCCCGGGGTCACCCGCAGCAAGCAACTCGAGCCCTGCGCGAGCGAGCGTGCCGACAGCGCCGCCGATGAACACGGCGACCAACTCCCGGTAGTCGTGGCCGAACACAAGACGAAAGTATGGTGGCAAGTCGCCGAGCGCCGTACGCCGGGATTGAACGAAGGGCAGAATCACCTACATGGCGGCCAATCCCCGCGCCGGACAGTTGGCGCAACCAGACGACCTCATCGACGTGGCCCAGGTGGTCACCGCCTATTACACGGTGGTGCCCGATCCGGAGGACATCGCGCAGCAGGTGGCGTTCGGCACGTCCGGGCATCGCGGATCGAGCCTCGACGCGGCGTTCAACGAAGCGCACATCCTGGCCACCACCCAGGCGATCGTCGAGTACCGCGCCGCGCAGGGGACGACGGGCCCGCTGTTCATCGGCCGGGATACCCACGCGCTGTCCGAGCCCGCGTGGGTCTCGGCGCTGGAGGTGCTGGCGGCCAACGACGTGGTGGCGATGATCGACGCGGCCGACCGCTACACCCCGACGCCGGCGGTCAGCCACGCCATCCTCGCGTTCAACCGTGGCCGCGACACCGACCTGGCCGACGGCATCGTCGTCACCCCGTCGCACAACCCGCCCCGGGACGGCGGATTCAAGTACAACCCGCCCAACGGCGGTCCGGCCGACACGGATGCCACGGGGGTGATCGCCAAGCGCGCCAACGAGATACTGCGCGGCGGCCTGGCGGACGTGAAGCGGATACCGCTGGCGCGGGCGCTGCAGACGGCGGAGCGGCACGACTACCTCAATGCCTACATCGAGGACCTGCCGAACGTCGTCGACATGCACGCGATCCGGGCCGAGGGCATCCGGATCGGCGCCGACCCCCTTGGCGGCGCGAGCGTCGACTACTGGGGTGCGATCGCCGAGAAACACGGCCTGGACCTGACCGTGGTGAACCCGCTGGTCGACGCCACCTGGCGGTTCATGACGCTGGACACCGACGGCAAGATCCGGATGGATTGCAGTTCGCCCAATGCGATGGCGTCGCTGATCGCCAACCGCGACGCCTATCAGATCGCCACGGGCAACGACGCCGACTCCGACCGGCATGGCGTCGTCACGCCCGACGGCGGGCTGCTCAACCCCAACCACTACCTGGCGGTGGCGATCGACTACCTGTACACCCACCGGCCGGAATGGCCTGGCTCCACGGCGGTCGGCAAGACGGCCGTGAGCTCGTCGATCATCGACAGGGTGGTGGGCGGACTGGGTCGCAAGCTGATCGAGGTGCCCGTCGGCTTCAAGTGGTTCGTGGACGGGTTGATCAGCGGCACAATCGGTTTCGGTGGCGAGGAGAGTGCGGGCGCGTCGTTCCTGCGCACCGACGGCTCGGTGTGGACCACGGACAAGGACGGCATCATCCTGGCCCTGCTGGCATCGGAGATGCTCGCGGTGACGGGGACCACGCCGTCGCAGCGGTACGAGGCGCTGGCCGAGAAGTACGGCGCGTCAACGTATGCACGCATCGACGCACCCGCGGACCGGGAGCAGAAGGCGCGGCTGGCGAAGCTGTCGGCCGAGCAGGTGGAAGCGACGGAGTTGGCGGGGGAGCCGATCACCGCGAAGCTGACGACGGCGCCGGGCAACGGCGCGCCGCTCGGCGGGCTCAAGGTGACCACGGAGAACGCCTGGTTCGCCGCGCGTCCGTCCGGCACCGAGGACGTGTACAAGATCTACGCCGAGTCGTTCAAGGGACCCGAGCACCTAGCGGAGGTCCAGAACGCGGCCAAGGAGCTGGTGAATACAGTCATAGGGTGAGTTCGGTCGCGGAGGGTGCCTGTTCGGCTTCGGAGGGCAGGAGCGAAGCGACCCGGGGAGCGGCTTCGGAGGGCAGGAGCGAAGCGACCCGGGGAGCGGCTTCGGAGGGCAGGAGCGAAGCGACCCGGGGAGCGGCACAGCCCAAGAAGCGCCTGCCCAGTGAAGTCTGGGTCCTCATCACGGCTAACGCGGTCATCGCGCTCGGCTACGGCGTGGTCGCGCCGGTGCTGCCGCAGTACGCGCGCAACTTCGGCGTCAGCATCAGTGCCGCGACGTTCGTCGTCACCGCATTCGCGCTGATGCGGCTGTGCGCCGCGCCCGCCAGCGGCGTCCTGGTGCAGCGGCTGGGGGAGCGCCGGGTGTACCTCGCAGGTCTGCTCATCGTCGCGGTCTCCACGGGGGCGTGCGCGTTCGCCGAGACCTATTGGCAGCTGCTGCTTTTCCGCTCGCTCGGCGGTCTCGGCTCGGCGATGTTCACCGTCTCGTCGCTGGGCCTGATGATCCGGATCTCGCCTGCGGATGCCCGCGGTCGCGTCGCGGGCATGTTCTCGTCGGCATTCCTGGTGGGCTCGGTCGGCGGACCCGGTGCTGGGCAGCCTGACCGTGGGTCTGGGGCTGCAGATGCCGTTCGTGATCTACGGCGTGGCGCTGCTGATCGCGGCGGCCGTGGTCTTCGTCCGGCTGCGGCACTCGCCGCTGTCCGCGCGTGAGGAGCACACCGAGCCGGCCGTCTCGGTGCGCACGGCGCTGCGCAACCCCGCCTACCGCGCCGCACTCTTCTCGAACTTCGCGACCGGATGGTCGGCGTTCGGCCTGCGCATCGCGCTGGTGCCGTTGTTCGTGGTCGAGGTGCTCGACCGCAGCGCCGGGATGGCCGGGCTGGCGCTGGCGACGTTCGCCGTAGGCAACGTCTCGGCCGTGATCCCCAGTGGTTACCTGTCCGACAAGGTCGGCAGGCGCCTCCTGCTGATCTGTGGCCTGACGGTGTCGGCGGTCTCGACCGCACTGGTCGGCTTCACGTCGTCGTGGCCGGTGTTCCTGGCGGCGGCGTTCGTGACCGGGGCTGCGACCGGGATGTTCATCTCGCCGCAGCAGGCCGCCGTCGCCGACATCATCGGGAGCAAGGCGCGGGGTGGGACGGCCGTCGCGACGTTTCAGATGATGTCCGACTTCGGCGCGATCCTGGGCTCCCTTGCGGTGGGCCAGATCGCCCAGCATCTGTCGTACTCGTGGTCGTTCGTCATCAGCGGCGCAATTCTGCTGGTCGCCGCGGTGGGATGGACGTTCGCACCGGAGACCCGCAGGGCTCAGGGAGCCGAGCACGACACCGGCCCGCGCGCTTGGTCCCGAGGCCGGCGGCGAGGTGCCGTGACCTGCGACTTTGAACCGCCCCTGCGCGTGGTGTACCGTCGACCAGCACAACTTCACGGGGCTATGGCGCAGCTGGTAGCGCACCACACTGGCAGTGTGGGGGTCAGGGGTTCGAGTCCCCTTAGCTCCACGTCGAAAACCCGCTCTGACCTAGGTCGGAGCGGGTTTTGCTTGTTAGCCGGAGCGAGCCGCAGGACGCCTTGTGTCCTAACTCTGTCCTACCGCTGAGGAGAAGACGTCCGCGGCGGCGGTCAGGCGGTCGTCGGTCACCCGCCCATAGACGGCCTGGGTCATGCGCTCGGTATGGCCGTGCCAGGCGGCAACCACATCGGCGGCGATGCCCGCCGCGCGCATCCGTGAGATGTTGCTGTGCCGCAGCTTGCCGAGCGTGATCGCCTCGAGCCCGGCGGCGGTGCGTTGGGCTGCAAACTCGCGCGAGTATTCGCGCACCGGTAGCCACGTTCCATCGACGCGTGACAGCAATAGGTCGGCGTCGGTGAGTGGTCGGCCCACCGCCAGGCGCTCGCGCAGGTGTACCGAGCGCATCGCCTTGAGCATCGCCAGCTCTCGCGGCGGCACCGGGAGACCGCGGGCACTGCGCTCGGTCTTGGTGGGCACGATGGTGTCGCGGCCGTTCACGTCGACGCGGGCCCGACGGATGTGCAGCGCGCCGGTGTCTAGTTCGATGTCCGACCAGCGCAGTCCACCGACCTCTTCACGGCGCAACCCCAGCAGCGTCAACGCGAAGCACCCGCCGAGGCGGTGCGTGGTGACGTGATCGAGGAACTTGGCCATCTGCGCGGGTGTCCATATGTCGTCGGCCGCGGTCGCGGTGACCGCCCTCTGTTCGGGGGAGTCAAGATCAGCCGCGGGGTCATAGGTCAGCCAGCGCATCTTGCGCGCATGGACCATGACCGACTTGACCCGAACGATCGCGCGGCGTTTCGTGGCCGGTGCCAGCACCTTGCCGTCCTTGCCGGTCAGCTTGGCCGACCAGTCGGCCAAGGCGGCGGGCGTGAGCTTCTGCACCGGCACCGCTCCGAATGCCCTGCGGGCGTAAGCCAGCGACTCGCGGTCCGCGCGCACCGTGTTCGGCCCGATTGACGGATCGGCCGCGCGCAGCGTCAGCCAGTGATCGGCGACCTCATCGAACGTCCGCGTGGACTTGGGTGTCCATGCCGCCGTACTCCACTGGCTGCGCTGCTCGGTGACCCAATCCTGAGCGGCCTTCTTGGTCGCGAACACCTTTGTTGGCCGGACTTGCTTTCCGGTCACCGGATCGGTGCCCAGCGTTGGCCGGGCGCGCCACCCCTTGCCGTTGGGCAGCTTCTTGACCGAGTTGTCGGTGCGCTCGCCGCGTCGCTTTGGCGCTTCCCCTGTTGGAGTGGTCATCTCGTTGTGTCCTTACGTGGTTTGGGCTTGCTGCCGAGTCTCTGGCTTGAAGGTGGCCGACCCTACGTGCGCGGGCGCGCCACCTGTTCGCAACCTCAGGTGTGATGTTGCGGTTTCGTTGCGATCGCTGCACGGACACTCAGGCCGGTCCTATGGCGGTCACGGTGGGCTTGCTTGGGCGAACTCGGCTATGTCGGCATAGACGCCGTCCTAGTGCCCACGCCGCCCCGGCGTTTCGGCGGCGGCGTACGCGAGCCGGTCGAGATACCGCGCAAGCTTGCGGAGGTCGTCAGTTGTGAGCGGAACACCGTGCTCCAGCGAGTCGATATGCAGCTCCACAACCTCGGGGCCATCGGGCGGGTCCTGATTGCCCGTACGCCGTAGACGGACGGGTGTCCCACAGCGTGATCCGCCTGTCGATCTGCAATGGTCTCGGTGACGCGCGCGCCGCCAGGGCTGTCCCGAAGCCGCGTAGCACCTTGCCTACCACGACACTGACTACTGAGATCTGTCCGGCGACAGTACCGGGGCATGCGAATCGAGCCGATTCCTCACCACTGGCCAACTGCCGATAATGGCTGCCACCGCGAGAGACCGATAACTTTCATGACGCGACCAGCTCTCGAAGCTCTGCGGTAACGACGTAGACACGACCGCCGAGTCTGCGCACCGGCAACTCGCCCGACGCTGCGAGTCGATATGCCGCTGCGCGGCTGATGCCGAGGATGACTGCAGCGCGGGGGACGGCAAGTAGCAACGGCAGTTGATCAAACGCGTTGGTTTCCAATTGATTACCTTTCTTAGATATTCACTCGGCGGCGTAGGGAGCTCGGCAAGCGCCGTGCAAAGACTGCGGCCGGGTACCGGGCTCCCTCTGGACTTCATGACAGGTGAGCCTTGAGGACTCTGCGCGGTCCATCCTTTGGCCAGAGCGCGCTCAATTGTCGGCGAACAGCCGCGTTGCTTCCCGGGCGCTGAGCCGCCACGGCTCTGGCATCGATTGCAGCAGGTTTTCCGGCGACGGTTCGGATGGTGGTTCTTCTGGACGGTTCAAGGGGTCCGGATTCTGGACCCTCCTTGAGGTGAGACGTATCTGGATGGTTGAGGAGGTCACGACTGGGTCGCTGGGCACCCGAATCGTGATGCTGAGCGAGTCGCGTGACAGCCCTTCGCGCTCAAGCCTTTTGAGGGCATTAAGGACTGTGCTTCGCGTGACGAAGAACTCCGTCATGAGGGTTCTGGCTGACGGGTAGCAAGAAAACTGCTCGCCTGCCTTATTCGCAAGGAGAATGAGGATGAGCTTCATCTTCGGTGAACCGACTTCGATATCAATCGCCCAGTCGAGGGCCTTCCAGCGCATCGAAGAGGAAGGGACAGAAGCCGGTGGGATTGGCTGCCACTTCAAGTCTGAAACGAACACGGGGCGCTGTCCTGACCGACGTTACATCCCGACGGCGAATAGCCCCGTTTTGTGCGCGTTCTCGCATGGGCTGAACGTATGTCGATGCTTGGGACGCAGTCCACCACCTGAGCCACATTCGTTTGCAGGATGCAGATATTCGCCGTTTGTCCCCGGGTAGGTGCAGCTAGTGGCGATTTCCAGGGCAGGGGACGAAGCCCCTTTTTGGCTAGCGGTTCCGAGATGAAGACGGCCGACATTGCTCCGGACCCATGGGAAACGTGAGCCGTGACGGCGAGACGGAGTCTGGTTGTCAGTGCTGGGGCTTCGGGAGTTGTTGGCGCAGTTCGAGGAACACAGACCGGCCAGGACGTAGCGCACTATCGCGCGTAGCTTCACCTTCCAATGACCAGAACGCTCGCTGGGGCGAGAGATGAGGCGCGTGGCGCGCGTCTTCGGAGACCGTGAGACACGGAACAGACTATCCGTTGACGTTTGGCGGCTTACTTCGAGTGCCCGAGTGATCCTCCTTTCGGTATGCCCGTCGACGCGAACCCGTCGGGGTGACCGAGGTCGGCGCGAGACATCGGGGTGTCCACTATCCCGGGGCACAGTGCAGACCCAGCGGTGCTTGGTTCAAAACGTGCAGTGCTCCAGTGCTGCATAAGTGCTGCGGTCGATCAACGCGTCCATTCGGCGTACCCCTCGGTTGTGTGACCGTTCGGTCACGCTCGCTGCACGTCTTCGGTAGTCACCGGCACCAGCGCGGACAAACTCGCGGCAAATGACATCCGGCCTCGTGAGATACAACGTGACAGTTTCGAACTAAACCACAACTCCCGGCAACCCCAGCCGGGGGTTGACCTGGTTGTCGCCCAGACGACGCGCAGCCACGAAACCAGGTAGTCAGCGGATGGACGCGCGCGTGAGTATCCCGTCAGCGCGCCAATCGTCGGTAGGGCAGCACCGGGCGCAGCGCGCCGGCGTCCCATCGCGCCGGAATCCGTTGCAGTGCGGTAGGTCCCGCTCGGCCTCCTTCCGCACCACGTCCACCTCCGATGCCGTGAACACGTCGCCGAGCCTCAAGCCGGCGTTCGAACTCCGACTGTTCATCGTCCCAATGAGACCACCGTGACCCGCGCCCATATGAATCCTTCCACCACGCCAGGACCAGCGCGCGCACGGCCGCGCCTGTCCGGACCGTAAGCGTATGCTGCCCTTCCGTCGATCCGCCATAAGTGTCACTTCCTCCAACGTCGATTGGCGGCCGCACGCGCGTTCACATCCGCGTCGCCGGGGTCAGCGTGATCCCGATGATGCCGCCACCGGCGCCATCGTCCAGGGGCTCGAGGTCGATCCGGAACAACAGTGCTGCCATCTCCTTGTACGTCTGCTGCAACTCCTGATACCCGGGATGCATGACGATTTGCCCGTGGCTGCCTTCAGTGAACGTCGGCACGCCCACCATGGCTGCGCGGAGCACGGCCGCAGCGTCCGCCAACTGGCACGCGCTGAGCAGCACAGACCGTTCTCTGACGTCCGGTTCGGCTCTGGCGCGCGCTCTGCCGACCTTCCCACCCGACTTCTTCCGCCGGCTGGTGGCCGAGCGGTTAGACATCACTTTGGACGAGATCGTGGCCGGCCATTGTGTCGCACTCAGCCGCCCGAGGGAGCTGGCCGACATGCTGGCAAGCTACGCCGCCGGGCCGTTGCGGCCGACACCATAGCCGCGATACTTCTGGTGCCGAGCCGTTCCGCGGAGCACTCTGGTAACCGGAGGGTGATGGCGATGTACGACAAGATTCTGGACACCAAGTGGCACGTCGAGATCGACTTCGACGAAGACGAGACCCATACGCATGCGACTGTGCGCGCCCAGTGCGGCGACGGCGAGACACTGACCGCGCTGGGCGATGCCTACCGCAACCCGAAGGACGGCAGCCAGCCGATGGTCGGCGAGGAGATCGCGGCGGCGCGCGCCCTCATCGCGCTGGGCACTGACCTGCTGCAGAGCGCGTCGTCGCGGCTCCAGCAGGCCACGCACCAGCCGGTGCACCTGTATCGCTGACCCATGGCGCTGGCCGTCTGCCTGCTGTTCGACCGGCGATCCGAACGGGCGGTCCGCGCGTTATGGGACCGGGTTGAGGAGCAGGGCGTGCCGAGCCTGGGCTCTCACACCCACGGAAGGCACGTGCCCCACGTGTCCTATGCGGTGCTGCGGCGCTGGGATCAAGCGGCGGTAAACGATGCACTGGCCGGTCTCGACGGTGGCGATCCGGTGGACCTCAGCTTCGACGGCGTCGGGCTGTTCCGGCGCGGACGGACCTGGCTGGTCGCGGGGGTGAGCGTGGACTTCGTGGGCCGCCAGCAGCGGGTCGTCGAGGCGGTCACCGCTACCGGCGCCGAACTGCACAAGCACTACCGGCCCGGAGTCTGGCTGCCGCACTGCTCGCTTGCGCCGCGCGCGACGCTGGCTCAGCTGCCGCTCGTGGTGGCGGCGGTGATGGACGTGCTGCCGCTGCGGGCCCGCCTGGACCGGTCTGCCCTGGTCAACAGCGCGACGGGGGAGATCAGCCCTCTAGCGGAGCTGCCGTGACCACGCTGACGGCCGGCTCGTGGGACTCGGCCTTCATCTAGTGGAACAGGTCGACGTGGTAGGGCACACACTCCGCCATGGCCTGCTCGGTGATGAACAGCGGCTGATATCCGAGATCGCGCTGCGTCTTGGTGATCGAGAATTAGTTGTCCAGGTAAAGCCGTTCCACCGCGAGGGGTTCCAGCAGCGGCTTGCGCAGGCCTTCTCATACGAAATGTCCCCTCGGAGTCAATCGGATGTGAAGTTGAGAATCTCGCCTGCTGCGAGTCCGGGTGGTGACGGTGTGTCCAGTACTGACGGACGACACTTTGAACTGGGGTGTGACGTATGACGCACTTCGTACGGAGGCTATGCCGCACTTCGCTTTTCGGATAGTAATGCACATCGGCCAGTTTGCTTGGTCGCAGAGCGGACGGTTGCGGCGCATCCGAATGATTAGTTGACCGTGGTGCTGGCGGCCTAATAGAGCGCCCCGACGGGAAACCGGCCGAACAACCGCCGTGCGGCTCCCGGTTCGCAGAGATGAACTGCAACCGCCAGATCCGCTGAGAAACCACGACTAATCCGAAGACCGCCAGATTCAGTGCGATTACCGCCAAATACATTGAGACCGGACAATTATTATCTTCGTCGCTAATCGCTTGTGGGACAGAGCGTCCGACCAGATCGCTACGCGAGTCGACTTCGAGTCGGCGACTTCTCGACACGACTTAGCTTAGCTAAGCCGAGTCGACGCCGACCACATTTACATCGACATCGGTGTCGGCGACAGGTTCGACGCGATCGAAGCACTGCTGACCGTTATCGCGCGAGACCACATCCCCCTGGGCCACGACTTGACCGCCACCGTTGCCAGTTGGCTGGACTGCTACCGCGGCCAAGATGCCGAACCACGACTGCGTGACCTCCTCGCCGTGGCCACACGCAATGCGCCGCCACCGTCGTCAGCGTCCGAGCGTGCAGTCCCGGACGCCATGTCGCAGCGCCGTCGCGAGCCCAGTTAGGAATCACCCCCGCGTCGAGGAAAACCGCTCACGAATACGGTTCGACGTGTCCGTGCGCTTCGGAGAACTGGCGCTGACGCAGCGTGCCGATCCTCGGCGACGTCAGGTGGATCCACGGCGACGAGTTGGAGTTGGCATGTTTGCCTCGCTCAGGGAGGGTATGCAGCTAGTAGCCGCGTGCTGTTCGGCGCTGCCACTCGACAGTTCGGTCTGCAAACTTTTGGCCGGGAACGGCGACGCACATGCCCCAGCCACATCATCAGCTACATCTTTGGACACGGACATTCACCGCTGTCATCTCCACCGTGCCGACACACCGGTGGGCATCGAGGAGCAGCTGCTCGCCGCGCTCAGTGAACGACGAGGCACCGATGCCGCCGACCGGATCTGCCAGACCTGCGTGGCCGTGCTCGACGTGCCCGCCGCAGCGATCTCGCTGGTGTGGGACGGCGCCAACGTGGCGACCCTGGGAGCCAGTAGCGACCTGGCTCGAACGTTCGACGAAGCACACTTCACCGTCGGGGAAGGGCCGGGTTTGGACGCCGTGGTGCACGGCTGCCCGATGGTGGTGGTGGACTTCGCCGATCCCCGCGAGGGTCGCTGGCCGATCTACGGACAGGTGATGCTGGCCCACCACATCCGCGGCGTCGTCGCCATGCCGATTGCGGTGGCCGGGCGCCCCTTCGGGGCGTTGGAGTTGTTTCTCACCACTCCCGAGCGGATGCACGGCGACAGGTGGGCGGCGGCAGTGTTGGCCGCTGATCTGGCCGGCCTGCGGCCGCCTGAGCTCTTCGAGCAGGACGCCCGTCACGCGGCCGACGACCCCGACAGCACAGCGTGGGCGGGACTGCACACCCTGGCACGCGCTGAAGTCGCGCAAGCGACCGGCATGGTGATGGCGCAGCTGGACATCCAACCTGCAGAGGCATTGCTGCGGTTGCGTGCGCACGCCTACGCCAGCGGCGTCACCGCCGCCGAGGTGGCCAGGGCGATCATTGAACGTCGAGTACACCTGGAACCCCACTAGATGCGAAACCAGGCCTCGACGGCCGCCGGTGGAGAGCGGGCGGCCTTTCGGTCCCCAGGGAGGTCGCCGCGAGATGCTTTGCAGCCGAGCGTGTTTGGCGAGGCTAACGGCGGACGGCGGGTGGCTTATTCGTCGTCTGCCCGTCGCTCGTCGACGCGCGCCCCGATGCGGTCCTGTTCAGCGGCGCGACGGTGGTCATCGGCGGCCGTGTGATGGGCGTCGGGATCACCCATCCCGTCAGAAACTGCTTGGTCATGTACACGAGCTGCCCCTTCTTGGATGTCGGCGGCCTCGAGGTGGCGCTCCCCGGCGGAAACATGGGCTTGTTGGGCTCGGCGCCGGGATTGCTCGGCCCTCTGACGTGATCGGGCGACGTCGCTGGGCGTCACCGGACGGTAGGCGACGAGATCGTCATGGCGGGCAGCCACCTCATCTGCTCGCTTCGCCGCATCCTCTCCAGCCGTGTCACTCATCCGACGACACTAGGCCGCGCAGCCGATCTGGTGCCAAGATGGGCAGTGCTCGATCTGGAGGACGACCATGACGACGACACGAGACGACGACGCGGACTGGCTGCGCTCCATCGCCGAGCACCCGGAAACGACCGACGCCGACCATGCAATGGCCGAGGAGATCCTGCGGGACCGCCAACTCACCTATCGGCAACGAAACAGCGCCGAAGTGAAACACCTGGAAGATCTCGAGTGCTTGTTCGTCAACCCTGGCGGCCGATGGGAACCCGTGCCCATCAAGAACTGGAAGCAAGAGCCATCCTGACCAGGCGATGTTTCCGCCCACGAATCGTCATCTCGAGCAGGTAGATGGTGTGCGCCAGCGATTGTCGCCGACGGACTGCTGTACCGGGTTTCTCGGGCACGCGCTGAGTCCGTCGCCAGTTGGGCTCCGGCGCGTCCACGGATCGGTGTGCCGTGCGCCCCGGTAGGTTCGCACCCCATCAGTTAGCAGCATGTGCCACATCTCAAATGGCGAACGACGGGCGTTCTCGCTGCCGAGGCGTAACTGTCGTCCCTCCGTCGAAAACCGGGCCGACCGGTTGTTCCTTCAACTAAAAGTGGTCTCTGTCCAGCTGTTCCGAGTCGTGAAATCACAGACTCGACGACCGGGCCCGCGTCCTGTAGCGGTGTTCGGCGGATATCCACCATGTCCCTCACCGAGTGTCGACGAGCCCGCGTATCAGTGGACCGGTTGGAGGTCGGGCAGCCGCCAGGTTTGTCGAAGAGGGGTTGTTGGGGTCCGTAGAAGCGGCAGAGACCTCGAAGTGCTCGGGTGTCTCGGGCGTCCTGGTTCTATGAAGCGGTCAGCTTCTCCGCGGCCATGAAGAGTCAGACCCCTGGAGTGGGCCAGGCGTATTTGAGTTGCTACACCGACCGTGACGGGCAGTGGCTCGACGGTGGCAACGACTACGTGCTGCGCGTCCCACCCAACCCACCGGCCAAGCTGTTCTGGTCGGTCACGGTGTATTCCGCCGCCACCCGCTGCCTGATCGACAACCCCCAGCAGCGCGGTAACCGCGGATCACGCAACGCCGACCTCGTCTACGACGATGACGGATCCGTCCACGTCCACTTCGGCCCCACCGAACCGGCCGACCACCAATCCAATTGGATACAAACCCTTCCAGGCCAGCACTGGTTCACCTACTTCCGGCTCTACGGACCGCTGGAACCGTACTTCGACCGCAGCTGGCGGCTCGACGACATCATTGCGAACGGCTGACCTTCTCGCGCACCCATATCCGTTCCTCGACGATCACCCGATGACCTCACCGCCGTACCGCGACGCGCACGTCTGCACGACACCACCGCGGTGCGGGGCCGGATGTCCGAAGCGATGACGATCGTGCCCACGGCGTCGCTGCTGCCGGCGCCCGACAGAACCGGGGCGTCGTCAATGAGACTGGCCCCGCCGACCCAGGGGGGATGGGGTGGAGGGTTTCCAGCGACCTCCACGATGAACCGCGGAGTACCGTCCGCATTTCGACGCACTGCACCGATGCGAGGCAGCCGGACGTGGCCCTCGCGAATTGACTTCCGCAGCTCCATCCAGAACCCCCGCTCCGTTGCAGTACAACCCTGGCTGGCTAGTGCAGTCAACAGTTCCGACGGCGGGTTCTTCGCCGTCGTCGAGGATGCCGCTGGCAGCGCCAACGGGCGGTCCCAGCTGACGATGCAGTTGTGGTGCGAGCCGACCATGATCACCACCGACGTCGCGGGCCTGGAGCACTTCGCTGGGAGCCTGACTCGCGATAGCGGGCTGGCGGTTTGGCGTGTGACCGACCGCGGGTGGTGCCGCATAATTGAGGCATGTCGCTGATGCATACCTGCGCCGATGTGCAAGCGGTGGTTGCTCGCGCGCGGTCGCTGTTCGGCAGTGGGGAAGCGGTCGCCGTGCCCAGCGGCGCACCCAGCATCACAAGTGCTGCGCAGGCGGTGGTGACGGCACGATCGAGGACCTCGGAACTCACGGGCGTCGGGACCACGTCCTATGACGAGATGGCAGACCGTTCGGTGCCCCCGTTGAGGACGTCGGCGGCCAGCGATGCCGGCCTCACGACACACATGACGACGGCGGCGGCGATCACCCAGGCCGGTGCCGCCCGCATGGAGCAGATCGCCGCTCAAACCAGCGCCATCGCCAAGGCCGCGCCGATGGCCAAGAGCAGCGCCGATCAGCGAGTCATCTTGACCGCGTTGCGCTCTCAGGTGGCCCCGACCTCGCAAGTTGTTCAGGACAGCCAGCAACAGGCCTCCGCGCTGGCCGGGCAACTGCGTGGTTTGCAATATCCCAAAGACGCTCCCACCCAGGCGCTCGATCACGACTTCCCGCAGTCGCCGCCATCGGAGGGAGAAGATCCACCACACGGCAAGGACCCCCGGTACTGGATCGACGTCACCAAGATCTTCCACGTCCCGGATGGCCAACTCGCTCCGAACAACTCCACCCAGATTGGCCCGGGCTTGTTCTACCCATCCCCGGATCGACCCGGGTTCGCCACGCCGCCACCTTCGCCGGCCCAATGGCCACTGGACATGAACGATATCGTTCAGGTGGCCCCGGGCAAGCTGGGGCCCTACGGCACCACCGAGCTCGCCCCAGGGATCTTCGCGCCGACACCGAACACCCTCTTCCCTGAACCCCGCTGGTCGCCACCTCAGGCGGGCGAGCTGGTCCTTGGGACCTGGATGATGTCGCGGATGTCGACGGCGCCGTGGGGGTACACGGAATACCTACCTGGCATAACAACAACAACCTGGTCGCTATAGAACGAACAAGCCGAACAGGTGCCGCTCGACAACGTCAAGGTTGTAGGCGTACAACAGCATTCGACTATCGCCGTCGATGTCCTCGCGTAGCTCCATGCGGCCCCTGGTGGCCTCGCGGGCGGACAGTTGAGTGTGGCATCCGTCGAGCCGGGTTGTGGGCGAGCCGGTCTCGGTGTCCCAGGCGTATCCGGCCAGGCATGCCCACCCCGGGATTCGTCATTTAGCCTCGCCGCGGCCACGCAGGAACAGTACCGGCGCGCGAGAATGAGCCCTGCCAGCGCCGCAATCCTGCGCCGGTGGGATGACGGGTTTATATGGTTGCACCACTCGAGTTCTCGGTTCGCACGCCTTTGGCAACATGGCATGCGCCTGACAGAAAGCGCACAGTGAAAATTGACTAAGGTTGCGTGATCTGCCTCGCCACCGCTGGCGGCCGTATCGTCCCGGCGTCCATCAGAAAGACATCCATGACTGAGGTTGCAGTTGTCGGTATCGGTTGCCGCTTTCCCGGAGGTGTGACTACGCCGGACGAATTCTGGCAGTTCCTGATGCGCAAGGGCGACGGTGTGGTGCCCATTCCGGAGGACCGGTGGAGTGTCGAGAGCTACTACGACCCCGACCCGGACGCGCCGGGTCGGATGTACACCCGCCACGGCGGCTTTCTTGCGCATCCGCTGTGGGATTTCGATCCTGACTTCTTTGGAATTTCGCCGCGCGAAGCGTCGGTGATGGATCCTCAGCAACGACTCCTACTGGAAGTCGCGTGGGAGGCGCTTGACGACGCTGGTCTGGCAGGCAGGGCAGTGGGTCGGTCAGTCGGGGTCTACGTCGGAGGTTTCACCAACGACAGTCTGATGTCGCGGCTTTCACACAAGGCCCGGCCATTCATCGGCAACCACACGCCGACGAGCTCGTCATTCACGCTGCTGTCGAATCGAATATCGTTCTGCCTCGATCTCGTCGGGCCGAGCATGACTATCGACACCGCCTGTTCATCGTCGTTGGTCGCATTCCACCAGGCCACCCAGGCGATCGCCCGTGGTGAGTGTGAGATGGCACTCGTCGGTGGCGTCAACGTGATGTTGCAGCCCGAGACATTCGTGTCGATGTGCAAGGGCCGCTTCTTGTCTGCGGATGGCCGGTGTAAGAGTTTCGACGCCGCCGCCGACGGATACGGCCGCGGCGAAGGCGCAGGCATGGTCCTATTGCGACCGCTGGCAGAGGCGACCCGCGACCGGGACCGAATCTATGCGGTCGTCCGGGGGACCGGCGCTAACCAGGACGGCCGCACCATCGCGATCACCGTGCCGAACCCGGTATCACAAGCCGCCCTGGCACAGAGTGTCACCCGTGAGGCCGCGGTTGCGGCGTCGGAGATCGGCTACGTGGAGGCACACGGAACCGGTACCGCGGTCGGTGATCCCCTGGAAATGGAGGCGATCGGCACGGCCTATGGGCGCGTGGACGAGCGTCGGCAGGACTTGATCGTGGGTTCAGTAAAGGCGTCGATCGGCCACACCGAGGCCGCAGCCGGCATTGCTGGGATCATCAAGGGGGCGCTGACGGTGTACCACCGCACCATCGCCCCGCAGGGGTGGCTGCAGAATCTCAACCCGAACATTCCCTTCACCGACCTGCGGCTGCGCGTACCCGTTGAGGCCGAACCGTTTCCGAGCGACTACGAGAAGGCTGTCGTCGCAGTGAACTCATTCGGCTATGGCGGTACGAACGCCCACGTCATACTGGAAGAAGCACCTGCGCAGAGTGTTGCGGAGAGTCGAACGGCGCGTCCGCTATCGGTGTATCCGGTGTCAGGTCGCAGCGAGGACGCGGCGCGTGCCGTCGCGGCGGCAGCAGCCGACGTCGTCGCGAACGGCGCGGACCTGGAGCTGCTCACCGAGGCAGCGTGGACCCGTCGTGCGCACCTCCTCACACGCAAGGCGCTCGTCTACCGCGACCGCGGCGACCTGCTCACCCGGCTGCGCGAGTTCGCAGCCGGTCAGGGAAAGCCAGCGCCCAGGGTCGCTGCCGGTGATTCAGCACAGCCGGTATTCGTGTTCAGCGGGATGGGACCCCAATGGTGGGCGATGGGTCGTGGCCTGCTGACCGCCGGTGGCGAGTTCGCTCGGGTGGCAGCCGATGTGGACGCGGCCTTCATCCCCCTCGCGGGGTGGTCGATCATCGAGGAGCTGCTTCGCGACGAGGCGATGTCTCAGATCGCGGGTACCGCCTACGCGCAACCCGCGAACTTCCTGCTGCAGGTGGCGCTGGTGGCCGAGTTCGCGGCGGCCGGGATCGCGCCCCGCGCGGTGGTCGGCCACAGCGTCGGTGAGGTGTCTGCCGCATACGTCTCGGGGGCGCTGAGCCTGCGCGACGCGCTCATGGTCAGCTATCACCGCGCCCGCCTTCAGGCCAAGACGGAAGGCCTTGGCGGCATGCTTGCGGTCGGTCTGTCCGAAACCGACATCACCGCGGTACTTCCCGACGACGGCAGTGTTTCGGTCGCGGCGGTCAACAGCCCGGCTGCGGTGACCCTGGCCGGCCCGCACGACGCTCTCGACGCGCTCAACGAGACGTTGTTGGCTGCCGACGTCTTCGTGCGCAAGCTCCGAGTGGACGTCCCGTACCACAGTCATCTCATGGACCCGATTCTGACCGAACTCGTCGACGAGCTCGAGTCACTGTCGCCCTTGGTTCCCACTGTGCCGCTGTATTCCACCGTGACGGCTGCCCGGGTGAGTGGGGCGAGCTGGAATGCGCAGTACTGGCGCGACAATGTGCGCCAACCGGTCAGGTTTGCCGACACCATGACTGCGATCGTCGGCGACGGTCACCGGGTGTTCCTCGAAGTGGGGCCGCATCCCGTGCTGTCGGGCAACATTCGCGAGATACTCGTCCGCTCCGGCCAGATCGGCGCTGCTGTCGCAACGCTCAAGCGTGACGCGGACGACACCCATCGATTCCTTGAAGCAGTCGGCGAGCTCTACGTCGCAGGCACGCTGGAATCGAATGGATGCCCGGGACTCACCGCCCCGGATGGCCGCCCGTTGGGGCCGACGCCGTTCGTCGCACTGCCGTCATATCCGTGGCAGCGGCAATTGGTGTGGACAGAGCCGGAGCCGGTGCGCCGCGAACGTCTCGGCGATTCCACGGAGTTGCCGATGCTGGGTAGGCGCACCGACTCAGCGGTCGACGAGTGGGAAACCGAACTGTCCGTCGCGCGGCTGCCTTGGCTGCCCGATCATGTCGTCGCCGGAGTGACGGTGCTGCCCGGCACCGCCTATCTCGACGCAGCCCTCAGCGCCGCTGCGATGCGTACGGGACGATCCGATCTCGCGCTTGAGTCCGTGCGGTTTCGGTCACCGTTGGTGTTCACCGATCATGCCGTTCCCGTCCTGCAGTTGACCGTCGAACCCACTACGCGCCGGTTCACCATTCGGTCGCGCAACCTGGACTCTGATGTGTGGACGGTCAACGCAACCGGACGGCTGGCCGAAGGCCCAGTCGAACCGGCTCCGGTCGATCTCGCCATGCCCGAGACAGCTATCACGATCGAGGGCGCCGACCTCTATGCCGGCCTGACTCAGCGCGGTCTGTCCTACGGGCCCGCATTTCGCGCGATCGTGCGGGCACGCGTTGCCACGGATTGTGTGCAGGCCGAGCTCGACCTGTCGCACTTGGGCGACACCGGCCACGTCGCGCACCCCGCCGCCCTTGACACCGCACTGCAGTGCGTGGCGATGCTGGCTGCCGACATCGGGGGCGAGGGAGCTGTCATCCCTGCTTCTGTCGGCACGGTGCGGCGTTATGCGCCGCTTCCCGCCACTGCAACCGTCGTCGTCCGCAGGCGAGGTGCCGACCCGCTCGTTGCCGACATCGTGCTCGTCGACGCCGCGGGGAATCCGGTGGCCGCGCTTGGTGAAGTCGAGTTTCGCCCCGCCTTCCCGCCGTTGCCGATGCTCACCCGACTGGACCGCTTGTTCTACGAACCGGTGTGGGAACTGGCCGAGGACCGCGACGGCGGGACGGCAGCCGAACCGAGCGCAGATGAGTTCGCCGTCGTCGTCGCATTCGGTGGCGAATCGTTGTCGCGGGCGCGGGCTCTGTTGCAAGCGCACGGTGGCAGCCATAGTCACGTCATCGAGGTCGCCGACCCCACCGACGGTGTGGACGCCCGAGTGCGCGACGCCCTGCTTGCGGGCATGACCGACCCCGACGTGCAAGGCGGTTGTGTAGTGGTCGTCGCCGGCAAGGACTGGACCGCCGAACTCAATACCTACGGGGTGGTCGTGGTGGCCCGCGGCGCCGAGTGGGCGGTTGCCGCGCGGCCCGACTCCGCGAGCGATGCCACGCCTTGCGCGATACGCGCCGTCATCGTCACCGAAAACGCGTTCTGCCTGCCTGCGGATTTCACCGGGGCCAACGTTGTGGTCGCGCCGTTGGTTGGTGCCAGGCGGTCACTAGCCAATGAACAACCGCACCTGGGCTGGCGGCTCATCGACGTCGAGGTTGATACCAGCGCAACTGAACTCGCCGCGGAGATCGTGGCGTCGCGGTCCTTGGCGGCTCATGATGCCGACGAGATCGCCTTTCGGCACGGGGGGCGCTGGCTGCTTCGGCTACGGGCCAACCTCGATGACCATCTGGCCGGACGCGACGTGGCGGTTGCGCTCACCGACGTCGAGGCGTCGTTCACCGTCGAAGTCCCGGCAACCAAGGTGCTCTCCGATCTGGGATTACGCGCGGTCGACCGGACTGCGCCCGGCCCGGCCCAGATCGAGGTCCGAATGGATGCGGTCGGAGTCAATTTCAAGGACCCGCTCAAGGTCATCGGCGTCCTCACCGAGCAACAGCTCGCTGGCACCTACTTCGGCACTGGTCTCGGTCTGGAAGGCGGTGGCACCGTGGTTCGCGTCGGGCCCGGGGTGACCAGCGTCGCGCCCGGCGACAAGGTCGGTGTCGGTGTGCGCAACCTAATGACCCGCTATCTAACCATCGGCGCCGAGGAGGGTACGACGTCGGTCGTGCCCGCGGACTGGGCGGCCGGGCAATGCAGTTCGACACTGCCGTTTCTCACTGCCGAATACGGTTTGGCCGATCTGGCGGGAGTAGCGCCGGGGGAGACGGTGCTGATTCACGGCGCCGCCGGAGGCATGGGGTTGGCCGCGGTGCAGGTCGCAAAGCGGCTGGGAGCCAAGGTCATCGGCACTGCGAGCACCGCGGATCGGCGCGACATCGTGCTCGCCGCCGGCGCCGACGCGGTGCTGAACTCGCGGTCGTTGAACTTCGTCGAGGACGTCGTCGCGTGGTCCGGTGGGCACGGCGCCGACGTGGTCTACACATCCGCGCCGGGCGAGATGGTCGCGCAGAACCTGCGTGTGGCCGCAGAATTCGGCCGGATCGTCGACATCGGCAAGGCCGACATCTACGGCGGCGGAACGCTTGACCTCGCCCCGTTCGACCGCAACCTGTCCTATTTCGCCGTCGACATGGACCGCATGCTCGCCCATCGGCCCGCCACCGTGCGGTCGCTCACGCGGCGGGTCGTCGACCGACTCGCCGATGGCACGTATTCACATCTGCCCTACACCACCTATCCGGTGAGCAGAATCGCCGAGGCCTTCGAGTCAGTCGCGCGGTCGAGGCACGCCGGTCGGGTCGTACTCGACTTCGCCGAGCCCGATCCGCCGGTGCGACCCCAGGTTCCGGCGTTCGCCGTGCTGCCCGATGCGTGTTATCTGGTGACGGGTGGGTTTGGTGCCTTCGGGCTGGCCACCGCCCGGTGGCTGGTACGCGAGGGGGGTCGTCATCTGATCCTGCTCGGCCGCAGCGGTGCCGGCACGGACATCGCCAGGGCGCAGCTGGCCCAGTTCGCCGCAGACGGCATCGACGTCATCACCGAAGCCGTCGACGTTGCCGACTACGAGGCGGTCCTGGCAGTCATCACCCGGGCAGCGAACCGGTCGGCAGCGCCGCTACGCGGTGTGTTCCACACCGCCGGGGTCGTCGACAGTCGACCGATCTTCGATATCACCGTCGACACCCTGCGAGAGGTGTTCCTTCCCAAGGTGATCGGTGGCTGGAACCTACACCGCGCGGTCGAGCAACTGGGTGCCCAACTCGACGCGTTCGTGCTCTATTCCTCGGTCAGCGCGCTTGTCGGCGGTGCCCCGCAGGTGTCGTATTCGTCGGCCAACGCCGCATTGGACGCGCTTGCGGCCACCCGCCATGCACAGGGCAAGCCCGGCGCTGGCGCTGAGCTGGGGTTCGATGGGCGGCGGTGGGATGGCGCAGGCCGGCACCGAGGCGGCTCGCTACTTGGCGCTACTCGGGTTTCAACCGGTGGACATGGACGCTGCCACGGACTACCTCGCCGAATGCCTCAGTCTGGGCATTCCCCATGCCGCGGTGATGGACATCGACTGGGCAGAGTGGGCCACCGTCAACGGGCCCGGAACGCGCAACCCGCGACTGGTCGAACACATCGCGGCGGCCACCGCGAGCAGGTCGGGCGCATCGGCACTGCAGGCCGAAATCCTGGCCCTACCCGAGGAGCAACGCGGCGAGGTGATCACCCACATTCTGGCCGAGCAACTGTCGGTCGTGATGGGTGTACCCAGCCCGTCCATCGACCTGCTCACCCCGCTGCCGGATATGGGCATGGACTCCCTGATGGCGGTCGAATTCGCTGCGCGAACAGGCAAGACGCTGGGAGTGGAGATCTCTGCGCTGGAGTTCGGACGCTCTCTTGGGCTGTCCGCTGTCGGCGCTCGACTGGCCGCCCGCCTCTCCGAGACTGCCCGCGCCGGCTCGGAAACCCGGGATACGCCGACACCACCCGAGCTGGCAGGGATCAGCGGATCGTGACCGCCGACCCACGCCAAACCGCGCGCGACCTGCTGGCCAGGGCGGCCAGCCCGGCGCAGGCAGTTTCGCCAACCAGGGGTCGAGGTTCGTCGCGACCGCGACCGGCCACGTCGTTCAACGACCACGCAGATGTGGTGCGCGTCCGGGAGACGTACGGCGGCCTGGAGCAAATGTTCGCGGCCGCGCCGGTCCTCAACCCGCTGTTTCAACCGCATGTCGGCACCAACGGCATCACCATCGGCCGCGACGGCCGTGAGCTGATCAACTTCGGCAGCTTCAGCTACCTCGGTTTGGTCGACGACCCTCGGGTCCAGAGCGCGGCAAAGGCGGCGATCGACGACTACGGCACCTCGGTGTCGGCCAGCCGGATCGTGTCCGGCGAGATTCCCCTCTACGGCGAGCTGGAGGCGCGCCTGGCCGAGTGTTACGACGTCGACGATGCGGTCGTGACCGTCAGCGGATACTCGACGAACGCAGCAGTAATCGGCTACCTGCTCGGGCCGAACGACATCGCCGTGTGCGATGCGCTGGTGCACAGCAGCATCATCTCCGGAGCCCGGTGGTCCGGTTGCCGACGGGTGACCTTCCAGCACAATGACCCGGAGTCGCTCGACGCGCTATTGCGGATGTCGCGCAACAGCTTCGCGCGGGCACTCGTCATCATCGAGGGCCACTACAGCATGGACGGTGACGTCGCCGCACTGCCCGAACTCATCGCCGTAGCCCGACGCCATGACTGCTCGATCATGATCGACGAGGCCCACTCGTTCGGCGTGCTCGGCGCTCGGCGGCATGGGCGTCCGTGATCTGTTCGACTTGCCCGGCGACGCCGTAGACATCTGGATGGGAACCCTGTCCAAGGCGCTCGCCAGCTGCGGCGGATTCGTCGCAGGCAACTCCGACCTGATCCGGGCCCTGAAATACTCCGCGCCGGGGGTGAGCCTCTATGCGACCGGCGCTGCGCCGTCGACGGTAGGCGCCGCGCTGGAGGCATTGCGAATCCTTCAGTCGGACCCAACGCGGGTGCGCCGGCTACAGGACAACGGGCGGGCATTGCACGCCAGCGCACGCGCCCACGGTTTCGACACCGGATTCTCGCAGGGCACCCCCATCCTCCCGGTCATCCTCGGCGACACCACAAAGGTGGTGATGGCTTCGCTTTGGATGGCTCAGGAGGGCTTCAACGTTCCCGCAATCGGAGCCCCATCGGTTCGGGAGGGCCACGAGCGGCTGCGGTTCTGCGCATCCAGCGGCCACACGACCGAACAGATCGACCTGGCCATGTCAACACTGCGAAAGGTGGTCGACGGCCTGTGACTTCGATACCCCGTCATTGCTCAGGCGGCGGCCGGGATGCCGACGATCACCGTGCGCCCCGCGACCGTCGACGACATCTCGGCGATGACAACGATTCTCGGTGAAGCATTTCACACCGACGACCCGTTCGGCGAGTACCTGTTTCCCGATCCGCACGCGCGCCCAAGCCGGCAGAGACAGATGCTGGCCGCCATGATTCGGCACCGGTTCATTCCGCCGGGCTGTGCCGAGGTGGCGATCGTTGACGGCAAAATCGTGGGCGCGTTGTTGTGGCACGGCCATGACAATCGCGTGCCGTTGTATCACAGCGCCGCAGGCGGTTTGGCGCTCGTGCTGGCGATGCGTAGCCGCGTGTTCGCAGGCATGGCCCTCGATGCGATGTTCGCCAAGTTGGCCCCGGATACGCCACACGTTGTCGGCGTGTACCTGGCGTGCACGCCAGGCTTGCAACTCCGTGGCGTCGGCACAACGCTTGTGGAGTCGCTTCTCGCCAAGTGCGAACGCGACGGCCTCGAGCTGTATCTCACGTGCAAAGACGGCAACGTGAACTACTACGAACGCTTCGGCTTCACGGTGATTGGGCATCCGCGACTTGGGCAGCGAGGCCCCGTCGTCAACTTGATGGTCAGGCCGCCGGGCCGTCGGTGACGTCGTTGGGATTCATCCGCCGCCACGCGGTCCTGGTGCTGGCCGCGTGGGTGGTGCTAATCGGTATTGGAAACCTGTTGGTGCCACAGTTGGAGAGGGTCGTCGACGACCACTCAGCGGCGTTCTTCTCGCCCGGCACAGCGGCGGCGAAGGCGGCTGTTCGGATGGGACACGATTTCGGTGAGTCCCGCTCGGACAACATCACCTATCTGGTGGTCGACAGCGACCACCGGCTGACACAGGCCGACCGCGCCTACTACATGCGCCTGGTTGCCGCGTTGCGGTCGGACACCACGCACGTGGAATCGGTTTTGGACTTGTGGTCGGATCCGCTCTCGGCCCCGAGCGCCGAAAGCGAAGATCACCGAGCCGTATACGCGTTGATGAGGCTGGCCGGCGACATCGGCGACGCGCAGGCCGCCCACTCGGTGAGCTCGGTTCGCGATACGATCGCGCACTCGGCGGCCCCGCCAAATCTGCGCGTGTACGTCAGTGGCCCTGGCGCAACGATCGTCGACGAGTTCGGCACGATCGAACACCGCCTGGCCCAGATCACACTCGCCACCGTGGTCGTGATCGCGCTGTTGCTGTTGGTGGTGTACCGGTCAGTGCCGCCATGCGCGATCGTGCTGATGACCGTCGGGTGCGCGCTGGCCGCAGCGCGCGTTGCGGTGGCACTGCTCGGTGCCCACCGCGTCATCGAGATCTCGACGTTCTCCGACTCGCTGATGGCCGCGATGCTGCTCGGCGCTGGCACCGACTACGCGATCTTCCTGCTCGGCCGCTATCACGAGTACCGCCGCGGCGGCATGGATCGCGAGGCTTCCGTCGTCGCGTCCTACCGCGCCACCGCTCCGGTACTCATCGCCTCGGCATCGACGGTGGCTGCTGCGCTGATGTGTCTGGCCTTCACTCGAAACGGTGTGCTTCGCAGCGCGGCAATCCCGTGCGCCGTCGCCGTTCTGTTCGCCTTGGGTGCAGCGCTGACGGTCACCCCGGCGCTGCTGACGCTGGCAACCCGACGTGGACTGGTCGAGCCGCGGAAGTCGAAGGCGGGCCGGCGCTGGCGTCGTGTGGGCACCGCGGTGGTGCGCTGGCCCGGTCCGATCCTGATCACCGCCACCGGTTTCCTGATCGTGTGTGCGCTCCCCGCGCTCGGGCTGCGCCTGCAGTACGACGAGCGTCTCGGGGGGCCCGTCTCCTCGGACTCCAATCGTGGGTACCAGGCCGCCGATGCTCATTTCTCGCCCAATACCTTGCTGCCGGAGTATGTCCTGATCGAGGCCGACCACGACCTGCGCGATCCCGCCGGACTGATCGCGATCGAGCGAATCACCCGACAGATCAACGCGATACCGGGAGTGCGTTCCGTGCAGTCGGCCAGCCGTCCTGCGGGCGCCCCCATTGCCGGGGCCACCGTAACCGAGCAAGCGGGACAGATAGGGCTGCAATTGCAGAGCGGCATGCAATCCCTGCAGGCTGCCCTTGACGGCGTTCAGCAAACCCAACCGCTGCTAGCGGCGCTGGCCAGTGCCCTCGACCGGCTGAGTGCCGGCTTAGCCGGCGCTGTCGACGGTCTGCGGGAAATCCATGCGGGCGCGGTCGATACTCAATCCAGCGCAGCGCAGCTGCACGACGTCTCCGTCGTCGTCTCGGGCGATCTCGCTCCGCTGCGTGGCTTCGTCGACGCCACTGCGGACTGCCCGACGAACCCGATTTGTTCGATGGTGCAGAAAGTCATCGACCCGGTCGACACCGTTGTCCGCAGCACCAGCGAATTATCTGGCGGCACAGCGCGACTCACTGATGGATCGGAAACGGCCGGCAACGCTCTAGCCGCCGCGAACGCGGCTGTCACCAGCACCAGAACCACGCTGACCCAATTGCGCGACGTCGTCACATCGCTGATGCACACCACCGGTTCGGTCACGCCGCAGCTAAGCCAGTTGACCGCCTACCTCACTGAGATGAGCCACGACTTCGCCGGTACCGGCGAGGGCGGTTTCTATGTGCCGCAGCGGGTATTCGATGATCCCCGGTTCCAGCGGGCGGCACATCTCGTCTTCTCGCCAGACGGACGTGCCACCAGGCTGGTGGTCTACCCGGAGGGATCGGCATGGGGCGGTGAGGCCGCCGCGCTTACCGACCAGATCCGGTCGGCCGTGCACGAGGCCACCAAAGAGGGACCGCTGGCCCACAACGTGGTCTCGGTCACCGGGGTGGGCGCCTATACGAGTGATCTGCGTTCCGCTCTGGCCAAGGACATGGTGCTCGTCGTCGTGGTCACCCTGGCGCTGATCTTCGCCATCGTGTTGGCGATGGTCCGAAGTCCGGTAGCTGCAATCGCGATCGTCGCGACGGTTGCGGCATCGTATCTGGCTGCGCTGGGCGCTACCGTATTGCTCTGGCAGGACATCGTCGGTAGCGGTGTGCACTGGGCGGTTGCGCCTCTGTCATTCGTTGCGCTCGTCGCCGTGGGCGCCGACTACAACTTGCTGCTGATCGCCCGTCTCAGGGGCAGATATTCGAACTGGTCGCTCGACCAGCAGACATGTTTGAAGCCGCGCGCGCGGCTGCTCGTGAGATGGGTTTCGAGGTGATCCTGTTGGACGAGCGCCTAGAAGGTGAAGCAAGGTTGGTCGCGGTGGAACATGCGGGGCTTGCTCTGGATGCATTGAAGCAAGGTAAGCGCGCAATCATTCTTTCTGGTGGCGAGTTGACTGTGACTATTCGTGGCCACGGACGTGGAGGGCCTAATCAAGAATACGCGTTGGCACTGGCGCTTGCGCTCAACGGCACAGCCGGAATTGCGGCGCTTTCAGCGGACACGGACGGAATTGATGGGGGCGGTGGTAGCGTCGAAGACCCCGCCGGCGCCTTCATTGATGCCACCACACTATCGCGAACAAAAGTGTTTGATGTTGATCCTGCGGCGATCCTTCGCGACAACAATTCGACAGGCTTCTTTGAGCGACTGGGTGACTTGCTGAATACGGGACCGACCTACACGAACGGCAATGATTTCCGAGCCATCTTGATTGATCCAACGTGACGTGCGGACGATAGCGCGGGATCATTTCGGATTGAGCGCTCCGAATGGCCGTCCAAAAGGCATGGCCTTACTCGCTCTTCGGCGGGATTTTCGGGTTCTGCGTCTAGCCACTTCTCGCCCTGCTTCCGAAAATTGCACCGATTGGACAATCGGGGCCGGACGTCTTGAGCGCCAGCACCGGAGGTCGGCCTGACGAATACCGAAGAGCATGCTAACGGTCACCGCCATCTGATTGCGTTCTCTTTGGCGCCATGTCGCACGCGAAGCCAGAACTGCCGCATCTCTCTCAGAGCGTAGCCGGTCCATAGCCGCTTTCAATTCCCCCGGCTGCATACAGACGCTCAGCGCGGCCATTCTCGCGGCGTACTCGTGCAGCAGCTGCCCCTCCGCCGCATGCGCCAGCAAACTAAACGCACTCGCTATTTCGCGCGAGCGACCGCGATCTCATCGACAAGCAGAAGCCTTCCGCGAAGAGCCTTAGACTCAATCGGCGACGGCGCGGCTTTCGGTCCGCTCCGGATTCGGAAGGTGCCAACGTTGGTCCCAAATCCGCGCTCAGTCCCGGTCCACGCGCCCTCTCCGGCGCCCGCGCTCTTGCCAATACGCGTGCAGTCGTTCGGCCTCGGTAGTCTGGGCGTCCGTAGCCTTCATTTGAACTTCGGCGGTTCTCGCCGCATCGGGCTTCTGGTGTGCAGGCATCGGGTGACGGGATGGCGCTGCCGGGCGGGCGCCCTGCTTCTCGCCGCCGCCCAGGAACCCGTCGAACAGCCGCTCGCCGATGGAGGCGATGGCACCGACGGCTCCCATGCCGAGGTCACCTATCGCATTTGCGGGATCGCGCACCTTATGCCGCTCGCTGGCGCTCGCCTCGAATGGCTCCGCCTCTTCCCGCTTTCGGCTGGCATCTGCTTCAAGGTTTGGTTCGCACGTTTCATCGGCAGCTGCGCGGAACGACGCGGCGGATTTTTCACGCGATTGTTCGCGGTCCTGTTCGGAGCCAACCTCGACGCTTCCGCCCCCGGGCTCTCTGTCATAGATCGCGCCAAGCAGTTGAGGCGATCGCAAGCCCTGTTCCTGCCGCGCGGCGAGAAGCGCGCGCTCCTGCTTTTGGTCCACCAGGAGTGATACGTATTCGGCGTCGCGATCCTTCCGGAGTTCGCCACAGGCCGCGTCGCGCCGCGTTTCAAGCTCGGCGTTCTGCCGGTCCAGGATGTCCGCCTTGGTCGAGGCGAGGCGGTCCGCGCCAACACCGGCCCGCCGCGCTGCGTAATAATCCTTCCACTCCTCGCGGAACTCGGTACGAACTTCGCGAAAGATAGCATTGCGGACTTCCCGGTACGCTTGCTTGCCCTCGACGAAGAAGGCCTCGCGCTGCCCGCGCTGGTAACCCTTCAACGCGTCCCATTCCTTCGCTTCGCTAAGTACCCGGTCGCCACGCGCGAAATAATCCGGCGTCTGGACCAGCCGCGCCTGCTCGGCCGCGTCGTGCTGCTTCTCGGCGTCTTTCAGTTTTTGCCATGCCTCGCGCGTGGGCGACGGCACGCTCTTCCTTGGGCTTCAGCCTTTCTTCGCAAAAAATCAGGTCATGCTCGCGCTCGTAGCTCAGCGCCCAGTCCTGCGCCCGTCGCTTTTCGAAGCAGGTATCGAGGGCGCGGCCCGTCTCCGGGTGACAGCATTGACCAAGACATGGACGTGCGGGTGCCGGTCGTTGTGGCAAACCAGCACAGCCTGATGCTCATGCCAACCCATGTGCTTGAGGAAGTCCCGCACGGTTTCGATCATATGCTCCTTGGTCGGATGCTCGCTCGGATGCCAGTTCAGCGAAAAGTGCTTGGCGGGGCAATCGAGGCGGCGACCGCCGGCGGCAAGGCCAGCCTGCCGTTTGAGCATGTCCGCGGCGCGGTAGGTCCAAAGCATTTCATCGACGGCCGAGGGAATGTCGTCATGCGCGAGATTGAGGGTATGCGTCCACTCAACACGCGCCGCCGTCTTGGCCTTATCCGGATCATGTGTCAGGTAGCGCGCGACCCCCTTGAACGATTTTCCCGCCAAAAAAAGCCTAAGGAATCATGCGTGCCCTGCCTGAGCAGTGCGCGAACTCTCGCAGGAGCGGCTCCAAGCTCGGCGGCGCCGGTTGGGGGAATGTATTTAGCCGCCGGGCGAGCTGATTGAGATTGTTGCCAAGGCGGGAGAGCTGCGCCATGAAAGAGGGGATCAAGATGCGCCGCCCCGGCGGCGTGCCGTGCGGTGATGCGCCATTCTGTGAATAGCCGCGCACGGCCATAGTCCACGGCACGCATGCCGCACGGGCCGCGCGCGCCAGAAGCGCCTCATACTCGCGTTCGGTTAGCCCGACATTGAACTGCCGGTCGCGTTTCAATTTCTTCTTCGGTCGAGCCACGTTGCGCCTTGCTGCAGAGCGCATGCGTCCTGGGGTGTCGGGGGCACCTGCCGCCCCTGACCGAGTGGGTTTGCCCTAGGCAAACCACATCTCGCTACGCTCTTGGCCCAATCTAGAATTACGCTGCGCACTTCGCACGCTGGAAACACTCGCAAAACAAATCGCATTACCCGGCATTCCCTTTCTTTGACGTTTAGCGCGGACACTTCAGCCGACACCGAATAGAAAAAGACAACATTCCGCTCAGCTCCAAAAAACATCGGAGCGAGCGATGAGCAAATAACGAGACACTTTGGCCTGCGATCCTCTTCATCGGGACATGGTGGTCACTGACGACTTCCTTTTCGGTGAGTACGCGTTTTTCTGGACCATCGCTTGTGGGGCGTCGGGTGGCTTGCCATCCGCATGCTCGGGACGGCGATGCACCGGCTCGGCATGAAGGGCTGGCTGATCCTCTTGCAGCTCGCCGTGTGGTACGGCCTCTTTCTGCAATTCGCGCCGTTGCATCCGCGAGCCGCGATCCTGCTTCTCTGGGGCGTCGCAACGCCGCTCGCCTTCTCGGCGGCGTCTGGCGTCGGCTCTATGACCGCTTCCCGGCCGTGCAGCGCGCCTTCGATCTCACCCGCCTTTTGGTTATCGGCATATGTCTCGCCGTGCCGCTGGCGTCGTGGCTGGCGGGGCCGGGTTTTCTGTCCGGCATGATGCTGGCTGCCGTGTTGGCGAGCCTTCCCGCGATCCCGCTCTACTACGGCTGGCGTCTTGCCCAGCCTTTGCCGCGCGGCGATCGCGACGCGCTTCGGCAACGAACAGTCATACCGGGGGATGCACGATGAGCGCTGAACTTGCGATCCCTTACGGCTACACGTCCGAGCGCGGTACCTTTCCGAGCTATACCGATGACCGGCATCTCGTGACTTTCGGCCCGACCCGCAGCGGCAAGGGCGCGACGGTCATTGTGCAGGCGCTGGCTCACGCCGAGCACAGCATGGTCGTGATCGACCCCAAGGGGCAGAACGCGGCGGTGACGGCGCGGCGGCGGCGCGCCATGGGCCAGGACGTATATATCCTCAACCCCTTCGGGCTTCATATCGAAGACCCGTGGAAACTCCCGAAGCATCGTTACAATCCCCTCGCCCATCTCGACCTTCGCAGCCCGAACGTGGTGGCGGATGTCGCAGCGCTGTCGCAGGCGCTCATCATTACACAGGGGCGCGAGCCCTATTTCGACGACACGGCGCGCGATCTCGTCACCGCCATCATGCTGCATCTGGTCGCGACATTCGGCGCAAAAGCGACGCTGGCGATGATGCGCAAGGCGCTGACCGATATCGGCGCGCGCAACAAAGACGCGGCTGAGTTGATGGTGGCGATGTCGGCCAGTCCGCATGCCTTCGTGCGCCAGCCGGTCGGGCGCTTCAAGGATGTCGAGGCGCGGGATATTTCGAGTGCGATCAACACCGCGATTACGCAAACCGCCTTCCTCGATGACCCGGCGCTTTGCGATACCGCTCGCGGCGGCACGCTGACCGGCAGCGACTTCAGCCTGATGGATCTCAAGCGCCGTCCTACCACCGTCTATCTGATCCTGCCGGGCCGCTACATGGACGCCTATGCGCGCTTTCTGCGCCTCATCATCACCTCGGCGATCGACCAGCTGACCTCCGAGCCCGGCGGCTATCCGGTGCTGTTCATTCTGGATGAGTTCGCGCGCCTTGAGCACTTGCCGGCGGTCTCGAACGCCTTTGGCTTCGCGGCAGGCTTCAACGTACAGCTCTGGCCGTTCCTGCAAGACCTGCCACAGCTTGAAGCGCTCTATGGCAAGAAGTGGATGAGCATCATGGCCAATTGCGGCCTGATCCAGTTTTTCACGCCGACCGATGTCGAGACCGCCGAATACCTGCAACGGCGCGGCGGCATGACGACCGGCGAAAGCCGCAGCCGCACTTATGGCGGCAATTTCTGGAAGCGGGAGCGCAGCGAATCCCTGAGCGACAATCGCGTGGCGCTGCTTCCGTTTGAGCACATGATGAGCCTGCCGTCGCAGCAGTCGGTTGTCTTTTTCGCGGGCAAGCACGACCCGTTGATCGGCGGACGGATGCCCTATTGGGACATTCCACGCCTCGCGGACATGCTCGATCCCGACCCCTATCATTGCTGACAGAGTGGATGGCGCAGGCAACGCGCGGCTGATGCTTCGTTCCGCTCGACGCTGAACGTGAACACGGCCCGCTGGTATGCCGTGACAGCGCCCGCGCTGCAGCGGTAGCGAAGCGGCGCATGCGCGAACGGGCGAGGCGCATCGCACGCATTCCAGCAGGGCCTCGGAAAATCCCATGCGCGCGAGCAGGCGGCGCGCGAGCGGCCACTCGGCGGCGAGCCGCGCGGGCAAGGGGCCGTGCCACGCCTCTTCGGGCAGCCCCGCGTTCGACGCGTAGCGTCCACATGTTCTCGGTGAGACGCATTTCCAGCAACCGGTGCGGGGTTCCGCGCGGTGCAGACCGGATCGAAACATTCAGCTCACCTTCGCGTCCGGCCACCACCTTGCAGGCGGATCCGCGAAGATGTTCGGCTGTGCAGATCGAGCCGCCTGGGCTCGGCTTTCCGAAGGCGCGCATAGCGAGCGCCGCGAGCCGCGCGCGGCTCTCGAATTCGCCGTCCCGAAGCGGCGATGCCGCCTCTTCGGTCGAGTTGACGTCCAGTGTCGACCGTAGTGGTGCGACCGGCTCCGGCGCCTCTGCGAGCTCCGGAGCGTGCGGCGGCGGCGACGGTTGGATGAAGATCGCCTCCTGCTCGCGTATTGCGCTTGCCTCGCGTTCGCGCCGCTCAGTGTCGCGTGGAGTTTGCTTTTCCTGCACGACGCGTTTGGCTTGTTCAGCGACGTGCCGCTCGACGTCCCGCTGGCGTTCCTCCAGCTGCGCGACCGGGCTCCAGACCAGCAGTACCAACAGAGCGGCTGTGAACATCGGATAGCTTTGGAAAGCGGCGGTACTTTGAAAGACCAACGCGGCGATGAGGCCGGAGGAGGAGGTGGTGGTGGCGGCGGCTTCGGCGGGTCCGGCTTTGGCGGTCCCGCCTCGGCGCTTCCGTGTGTGACGATTGACGCGCACGCCGCTTGCGGTCATAGCGCCGCGCGCGACAGCGGGTTGCTCAAGCATTCGTAGGCGGCGTTGATTTCCTTAAAAACCGCCTCGGCGTTCTTGGCGCGGTTGCGGTCGGGGTGCCATCGCATGGCGAGCTTGCGATACGCGGCCTTGATCTCGCGCGCGGTGGCCGTGGGGCTGACGCCGAGCACCTCGTAGGCGTCGCGCTGCGCCATGACGTTCCTGCTCCTGATACAAAAAGAAAACGGCACCGGCTGCGAACAGCCGGTGCCGAAGACCGATCAGGCCTTTTTCTTGATGGCCTTCGGGCGTGTCCAGCGAAGGGTGGCGCTTTCGCCATCTTCGGCGGTGAACAGCGCCGCGTTCAGCGAGCCCGGTAGCGCGGGATCGTCGATCGACACCGACAGGAATTCGCCTTTCTCGCCAGTTTTCTTCCAGGCCGAGCCGAACTCCACGTTGCCGTGCGGCGTCGTACCTACGATCCGATAGTCCGGCTGCTTCTCGCTGGATTTTTCGTTCGGCACGAACCGCACGTCGCTGCGGCACCACGGTCAGGGTCGTGATGTTGCCGGCGTAGGTGTCGGCCTTTTCGTCGTAGAGGAAGTTTCCGATGATAGACATGATGTTTTCCTTTCACTTGTTCGAGCCGCACGGGATGCGCGGCTTCGTGGGTCGTTTGCGCCAGAGCGGCCAAGCGCGGCGATCAAGGCTGCGTGCCACCGCCCTGGCGGCGCGACGCTGCACAAGGCAGCGAAGCGAAGGCGCGGAAGCGAGCGGCCTTGAGCGCAGGGCGCGCTCTGGCTCGATCCCCACGAGGTGAAGTCCGCCGCACCGTGTGGCGATTGGAATGAGCGGGAAAACGCGTCACGGTCGAGGAACGCGCGGCAAGAAGGCAGCGCCGGTGCGTCACCCGCTGACGTTTCGCAGCGTTCGGCTCACGCGAACCAAGTTCGCTGCACTAAGCGTCGTGTCCGTTGTGGTGCGGCCAGTCGAGCAGGCTCGGCTCGGCGTAGCGCCGGTCGGCAGAGCGCGGCGCTCGGCGGGCGGTGATCCTCGTGAAGCTCGAACAGCGCGGGCTGCGCGCCACGCGCCTTTTGCATGGCCTCAAGCTGCTGCTGGCGCAGTTCACGCAGAGCTGTCGCCAGCTATAGGCGCGCCCGTCGATGATGAATGTGTCGCTTTGTCATGACGCGGATTTGCGCATGCGGGCGCGATAGTCGGGCTTGATCGCGAGAAGCTTTCCCTTCAATTCGCGAGCTGACATGCGCGGCGACGATCTCACGCGCAAAGCTGTCGGGTGTGAATCCGGCCTCCAGCTGGGCGCGCTGAGCGCGATGAAGCTACGAAAGCCGGTTTCACTGAGGAAGGGCTTGTCAGGCTCGACGGCAACGCGCCGAAACCAAGCCAAGGATAGACATTCGCGGCGAGCCCGAACATTCCATCTAGCGCGATACGCACGCGCATACGCGCCATGCACTAACCTCGAAGCTGCCACTCTGGCCCCAGAGCGGCACGACACCGTTTAGCCGCGCGCGTCTGCGCGATCGAGCACACAGCCGGGCGCGTCCGTCACCGGCGAGAATACCGGCCTCATAGTTATTGAGCTTGGTGGCAAGAACGGTCGCGCTTCGTCGCGTAAGCTGCATCACGGTAACGGCATCGCCCGCGATCATCGCCGCGTGGTGCCGGTCGATCATCGCGCTGAGGAAGGGGACGTGCCTCCTCCAGCGTGCCGGGCAGATGCGCGCAAGCGCGCTCCAGCTTGCGCGTTCTCGGCGTCGCGTCGGCGCTCGGAAAGCAAGGCATCGAAGCCGAGTTGCGCGGTGCGTGCGTGACGAGGCGCGCTCACGGCGCTTTCCCTTCGGCCTTGGCGATGGCCGCGGCAAGTTCGCGGACGGCTTCGGCAAGATCGCCACGCTGCCAACGCTGCGTCACGCGACGCGCTGCGGCGAGCAAAGCCGGGGCAGCTAGGCGGAGTTTCAGGTCACTGTCCCGCCAGACGGCGAGCGGCGTGGAATTATCCTTCGCGGATTTCAATCTCATTGAACGGCGTATCCCTTCGTAAAACTGAAATTCGAGGTCGGCGATGACGGTCGTCGGACAGAGCGTGAGCTCTTCTGGCAAACGCCGCTTCCGGCGTGCGTGCTTCGATGTCGTGTGAAGAAAAGCCTGCGTCGTTGCGGAAGTAAGCGGTGTAGGTGTTCATGAGTTTCCTCCGTGATGGGGAGGCCGCCGGCACGGGGCCTCGATGCGGCCCGGTCACGGCGCGGGGCCTTGCCGGCGGAGGGGCGAGGCGCGGAGGGGTTCCCGGTCTTGAAAAGACGGGAGGCCGCGCCGAGGCGGAACGCCTTGCCCCGGAGCGGCGGGGTGCGCCGTAGGGTCCGCACAATCGAGGCCCTTGTTGTGATGGCGGGTGCTCATGCCGCCACCTGCTGCGCGCCCGGGTGGTGGGCCATGCAGGAAATCGGCGGCGCGCTGCGCATGCGCAGCGGCGGTGAAGATCGCGCGTTTGTCGTCTTTCAGAACCGTCAGCCAGTGATCGATGTAGCTGGCGTGGTCGTCGCGAAGCTCCGGGCGTGAGTTCGAGATCGGCGCACAGGAACGCCGCGCCAAGCTCGGCAACCAGTTCTTCCATTGCATAGCCTTCATCGCCGAAGCGCTTCTGCGCGAAGCTGCGGTCAAGGCGCGAGGGTGCCGCGTCCAGTGCGTGCTCTCATGCGCGAGCGTGGCGTAATAGCTTTCGGGGTCGCGGAAGGCTTCGAACGGCGGCATCTGGATGTGATCGCTGCCGGTCGCGTAATAGGCGCGGTTGCCGCCGTTGCGGATGTCCGCGCCGGTCGCGGCGAAGAAAGCTTCGGCGTGCGCGATGCGCGGCAGCGGTTCAAGGCGCGGGGCAGGCGCGCCGTAATAATGCGCGGGCAAGCCGTCGATCTGCTCGACGTTAAAGACCGTGTAGCCCTTCATGAAGGGAATCGCGGTTCGGTCTCCTCGCCGGTTGCGGTCGGTCTCCGTGCGCGTGATGCTGTCGGCGTAGACGCTCAGGCTGCCCTTCTCGCCTTTGCGGACGCAGCCGCCGAGATCGATGGCTTGCTTAAAGGTCATCCAGACGGGCGCGCTGTAGCCCTTGGCGAGCGCGGCCATCCAAAGCTTGAGGATATTCACGCCGCGATAGGGGATGCCGTTATGCTCGGAGCGGCAGCATGATGCGCCCGTCCATGTGCCCCGCGCTCCATGGCTGGTGCCATGGGCGCACGCCCTTTTCGAAGGCGGCGACGATCTGGTCAGTGATGCTTTGATAGATGTCCCGTTTCATGGTGGCCTCCCTTACGTTTTGATGCGTTGGGAGGCGTGCGCTTCGCGGGCGTAAGCCGAGAGCGTCTTGCTCGCCGTAAAATGGAGATCGCGCTCGATGCGTAAGCCGCCGGGGCCGCTGACGCTCTCCATCTCCGAGAGGCTCACGTTGCCGAGTTCGGGGAAGCCCATGCCGAGGCCGCAAAGGCCGAAAGCGATATCCGGGTTTTCGGGATCGAGTTCGGTGAGAAGCCAGATCGCCAGATTCCACGGGCAAAAAAGTTTCACCACGGGTTCGAAGTCGGTGGTGTGTTCGCGGCCCGCATTCGCGCGCCCGTTTGCGAGCATGCGCTCGCGTTGTTCCTTGGTGAGTAATTCCATTATCGCCTCCTTGGCTTGCTGGGTGCAGCTGCTGCTGCACCCCTGCCCGTCGGCGAGACCGGGGTAGCAAGCGCAAGGAGGCTCCGAATGCGCAGCGCCGAGGGTCCGCACGAGGGGCCCCGCCCTTGCGGGGATACGTGCGGAGGCGGCGCGGAGCGTTTGGATGCCTTGCGCGCGCGAGGGGCGGCGCCCCTTAGCCCTTCACTGAAAATGAAAAGGGCGCATGGGCGGTCTCTTCGCTCCGATCATTCGCTAGGCCCGAGACCGGTTAATAGGGCAGCCGCAGGAGGGTTTCTAATCGCGGGCGCGAGGTCAACCCTTCTCGACCCAAGTTCTGTCTGCTGTCAGGGAATTCTCATCGGGCGGCGGCATGTCGCCTTTTGCTCGATTTTGTTGAAAAACTCTTTGGTTGCGCGAGGTAAGGCTCACTGATTTAGTCTGCTGGAGAGGACTAAATCATGATGGGGCATCGGCAAGTCGAACAGGCTGCGCTGTTCTATGAGTTCTCGCTCGAACGGCATGTTCCGTCCGATCATCTGTTGCGCTCGATCGACAGGTTCGTCGAGCTCGGCGAGCTGAGGCGGGAGCTGGCTCCATTCTACAGCGCCATTGGCCGACCCTCGGTCGATCCCGAACTGATGATCCGGATGCTGATCGTGGGCTACTGCTTCGGCATCCGCTCCGAGCGGCGGCTGTGCGAGGAGGTTCACCTCAATCTGGCGTATCGCTGGTTCTGCCGCCTCGGGCTCGATGGCGACGTGCCCGACCATTCGACCTTCTCGAAGAACCGGCATGGCCGCTTCCGCCAGAGCGATCTGCTTGCGGCGCCTGTTCGAGACGGTGCTGCGACGCTGCATCGGCGAGGGGCTGGTCGGCGGGGAAGGCTTTGCGGTCGATGCCAGCCTGATCAAGGCGGACGCGAACCGGCAGAACGGGATCGAGGGCGAGAAGGGTCTGCCGCCGCAAGCTGCAGGCCGGGCCGTCGACGAGTATCTGACGGTGCTCGATGACGCGGCATTCGGCGCCGCGACCGAGGTCGTCCCAAGTTCATCT
>CAWEII010000020.1:0-166857 GCA_963809085.1 uncultured Actinomycetota bacterium
CCGCCGACGGAAAGCGCCGCCCATGTCGATCATGGACCGGATACTGCATGGCGGCAGCGGCGGCGCCACCGCCAGCGCCGGCTCGGCGCCGGCCGCGGAGTCGTCCGACGGCAATGGCGACAAGACACCGGCCGCCGTCGGCGGGCGGAGCGCGGCCCCGAAGAAGCCGCGCTCGGCGGCACCGCCCCCGCCGTCGCCGCGCAAGAAGAAGAAACGCTCCGGGAGACGACGATGAGCGACGAAAGACCCCAGCCGACCGCGTCCGCGAGCTGCTCGAGCGCGTCAACGATGCGCTGGAGCTCGAGGCCGACGTGGAGGTCGTCGACGAGGGCGACCACATCCGCGGGATCCTCCACGGCGACGACATGGGCCTGTTCATCGGCCGCCACGGCCAGACGATCGACGCGGTCCAGCACCTCGCGTTCAAGGTCGCCGCGCACGGCGAGTCGGACGCACCGCGGGTCGAGGTCGACGCGGCGGGCTACCGCGACCGTCGTCGCCAGGTGCTGGAGCGCCAAGCCGATCAGGCGGCCGCGTGAGCGACCGCTCCGTCGCGCCCCGTCGCGCTCGACGCGATGAGCGCGACCGAGCGCAAGGTCGTGCACGAGTACCTCAAGGATCGCGGCGATGTCGAGACGTACTCCGAGGGCACGGAGCCGGATCGCCACCTCGTCGTCGCGCCGCTCGGGTCCTGATCCGATCGCGCCCTGCGCGGCTCGTGCGCCCTCGGCACGGCTCGTGCGCCCTCGGCACATGAGGCGTTTCACGTGAAACGCTCGCCCGCCCCGGCGACTGCGGCTCGGCTCGACCCGCCTCGGGGCGCGCAGGACCTGAGCTCCGCCGCCGCGCACAGGTCATGACCGGCCGGAAGCCCGAGCGGCCTTGCCTCGCTGCTCGATCGCTACGGGCTGCCGGCTGCGGCGGAGCGTCCGCTCGGCACGCTCCTCGAGCTGCTCGAGACCCCCGAGGCGCCGACGTCCGTCCACGACCCGGCGGAGGGCCTGCGACGTGCACATCGCGGATTCGCTCACCGGGCTCGAGGTTCCCGAGCTGCGTGCGGCGCGGCACATCGCGGATCTCGGCGCCGGCGCGGGTCCGCCCGGCCTGGTCCTGGCGACGGTCCTCCCGGACGCCCGCGTCGTCCTCGTCGAATCGGTCGGCCGGAAGTGCGAGTTCCTCCGCGCAGCCGCGCGAGCGCATGGGGCTCGCCCAACGTCGAGGTGGTGTGGGCGCGCGCGGAGGAGTGGAGCGCAGGACTCGGCACGTGCGACGTGGTCAGCGCCCGCGCGCTCGCGTCGCTGCCGGTGCTCTGCGAGTACGCGGCCCCGCTGCTGCGCGAGGGCGGCGTGCTCGTCGCGTGGAAGGGAGCGGTCGGCGAGAGGGAGGCGGCGGACGCCGCCGCGGCCGCGCAGCAGCTCGGGCTCGCCGCCGAAGCGGTCCTTGTCCGTCGTGCCGTTCGCGGGCTCGGAGCGGCGCACGCTGCATGTGGTGCGCAAGGTGGCGCCCACGCCGCCCGGCTTCCCGCGCCGACCGGGAATCGCCACAAAACGGCCGCTGACCGCAACCCGACGCGCGTGAAACTGCACCAACATGCACACAAATGGGCGCTCTGGCGGGCCGCATCCGCCGCCCGCGCCGCTAGCGTCGAACGTCGTCATGGGCATCGTGTACGCCATCGCGAATCAGAAGGGCGGCGTGGGGAAGACCACCACCGCGGTGAACGTCGCCGCCTGCATCGCCGAGGCGGGCTACGAGACGCTGCTCGTGGACGTCGACCCGCAGGGCAACGCGACGGTCGGCATCGGCGTCGACCGGACGAGGGCACCGGGCTCTATGACGTCCTCAGCGGCGATGTGGACGCGGCCGCCGCGGTGCGCGCCGACGCCGGTCGACCGGCTCGTCGATCCTCGCGTCGACGCCCGATCTCGCCGGCGCGACGATGGAGCTGCCTCGGCTGCCCGGATCCGAGACGCCGCCTGCGCGACGCGCTCGCGCCCGTGCGCGACGCGTACGCGTACACGCTGCTCGACTGCCCGCCCTCGCTCGGCCCGCTGACCGTCAACGCGCTGGTCGCGGCCGACCGGGTGATCGTGCCGGTGCAGACCGAGTACTTCGCGCTCGAAGGGCTGGCGGGCCTGCTCGACACGCTCGCGCTGATCCAGCGCGAGCTCAACCCGCGCCTGACCGTCGCGGGCATGCTGCTGACCATGCACGACGCGCGCACGAAGCTCGCCCAGGACGTCGAGGCGGAGGTCCGCAGGCACTTCCCGGCGCTGGTGTTCGACACGGTGATCCCGCGCAACGTGCGGCTCGGCGAGGCGCCGAGCTTCGGGCGCCCCGTGATCCACCACGACCCGCACTGCGCCGGGTCGGACGCCTACTTCGAGCTCGCCAAGGAGGTGGCCGCGCGTGGCTGAGCGCTCCCGCGGCATGGGCCGCGGACTCGCGGCGATCCTGTCGACCGCGCCGGCGGAGCCGAGGCGGAGCTGCGCGACCTGCCGATCGACCTGATCGCGCCGAACCCGCATCAGCCGCGGCGGCACTTCGAGGAGGAGGCGCTCGCCGCGCTCGCCGACTCGCTCAAGCGATCGCGGCGTCCTGCAGCCGGTGCTCGTGCGGCCGGTGCCGGGCGGCACCTACGAGCTCATCGCCGGCGAGCGGCGCTGGCGCGCCGCGCGGCTCGCCGGGATCGAGACGCGTGCCGGCGATGGTCCGCCCGGACGACGACGCCGCAGTCGCTCGAGCTCGCGCTGATCGAGAACATGGCGCGCGAGGACCTCAACCCGCTCGAGGAGGCGCGCGCGTATCGCCGCGCTGGTCGAGGAGCTCGGGCTGACGCGCGAGGAGGTCGGCCGGCGGGTCGGCCGTTCACGCGTCGCGGTCTCGAACCTCCTGCGCCTGCTCGACCTGCCCGACGACGCGCTGACGCTGATCGATGAGGGGTCGCTCTCGGAGGGCCACGGCCGCGCGCTGCTGATGGCGCCGGACCACGACTCCCGCCGCCGGCTCGCGCGGGAGGCCGCGATCAAGGGCTGGTCCGTGCGGCAGACCGAGGCGCGGGCGCGCGCCGCCGCCGGTCGCGAGGAGGCGGAGATCACCGCGCGCCGCGGGACCCGCGCGCTGCATCCCGACCAGATCGAGGCCGCCGAACGGCTCGGGGACGCCTTCGGGCGGGCGCTCGGCGCGGACGTCCGCGTGACGCCGAAGGCCGCACGGCTACCGCGTCCAGTTCGCGTTCGACTCGCTCGACGAGGCACTCGAGGTGGCGGAGCGGCTGGGCGTCTCGACGGTCGCCTGAGCCCTCGCGGCACGCGCCGCACAGGGTCGCTATCATCGGCGCCCCGCGGGCGATTAGCTCAGTCGGTTAGAGCGCTTCTCTGATAAGGAAGAGGTCCCTGGTTCGAATCCAGGATCGCCCATGAAGGCCCGCCGCCGCGGGCTTTCGTCGTTCTCGGGGCGGACGCCTCGAGGGTCGGATGCATCCCGCCGAGGCGTGTCCTGCGGCGGCGGTCGTCAGGCGGTGTTGACCGTGATCTTCGCGACGCCGATGACGAGGCCGCCCGCGAGCGCGTCGGTGCCGAACGTGTCGTTCAGCAGCGTCGCGGCCTCGTCCTTGAGCTTGACGGTCGTGCCCTCGAGCACCGCGGTCGAGCCCTCGGCCTTCAGCGGCTCGAGCGTGCGGCCGTCGAGGAAGAACAGCGGAGCGCTCTCGGCCGCGACCTTGCCGTCGACCGGCACCTTGCCGGTCAGCACCGAAGCGCCGGGGTCGACGACGAAGTCGGTCAGCTCGACCATCTTCCCGCCGCCGGTGAGGCTCAGGCCGCTGCCGTCATGGTCGATCTCGCCCTGGACGAAGGGGCGAGACGGATCCCGGCTCGTAGTACGTGACGTTGCCGCCGGTGATCGGGAACTCGGCGACGCCCGGCCTTCGTGATCTTGCCGTTGCCGACCGGCGCCGGCGTGAGCTTCAGGGTGCCGAGGGCATCGACGAAGCCGGCGTCGAGCGCGACCGCGGTCTGCGCCCGGAGAGTGCATCGATCTGCGCGACCGGCTCGGGCTGCGCGGCGCTGGACGTGGACGGCTGTCTTCGTCATCGCCGCATGCGGCGAGCGCCGAGTGCGAGCATGCCAACGGCGGCCACAGTGGCCAGCGGGCGGAACATATTGGACTCCTTTCGGAGTGGAGGAGGTGCGGCGTTTCGGTCGCTTCTGCGGTGTATGCGCACGACCCCCCGCGACGGATGCATTCGGGCGCGATCGGCGCCGCGGACGCAGCGCCGGAGAGCCGCCGCGACGGCGCCTATACTGGGGCGTCCGGCACCCTGGTTTGCAAGGAGCGCCCCGCTTGCAGGAGATGGTCATCTACGGCGTGAGCTTCGACATGGTCGGCAAGCAGCCGATCGTGTTGCTCAAGGCCGTCGACACGAACAAGTTCCTGCCGATCTGGATCGGCCATCCAGAGGCGGCGGCGATCCTGATGAAGCTGCAGGGAGCCTCGACGCCGCGGCCGATGACGCACGACCTGCTGTTCGAGATGCTCGGCGAGCTGGACGTCAACTGCTCGCGCGTGTCCGTCACCGAGCTGCGCGAGAACACGTTCTACGCGTCGATCACGCTCACGGTGAACGGGCGCGAGGTCGAGATCGACTCGCGCCCGAGCGACGCCCTTGCGCTGGCGGTCCGGTCGGGCGCGCCGATCTTCGCCGCCGAGGACGTCATCGCGGAGTCCGCGATCGAGTTCGAGCACGAGGTCGAGGACACGGAGGAGGTCGTGGACAAGTTCAAGGAGTTCCTCGACCAGGTCTCGCCCGAGGACTTCCAGGGCGGGAGCGACTAGCCGGCGTCAGGCCGGCGGTCGCGCGCCAGCGCGCAGGTCGAGCACGCGCTCGACGAAGCGCGAAGGAGATGCCCGCCGCCTCGGCGGCCTGCGGCAGCAGCGACGTCTCGGTGAGCCCGGGGATGGCGTTCGCCTCGAGCACCGTCAGCTCGCCCGCGCCGGGGTCGAGCATCAGGTCGACGCGCGCGAAGCCGTAGCAGCCGAGCACGCGGTAGGCCGCGAGCGCGAGCGCCTGCGCGCGCTGCGTCGTCTCCGCGTCGAGCTCGGCCGGGCAGACGAAGTCGGTGCGGCCGATCTCGTAGCGCGCCTCGAAGTCGTAGCGGTCGCCGCCGCGCGGGATCGCCTCCACGATCGGCAGCGCCTCCGGGCCGTGCGGCCCGTCGAGCACCGAGACCGCCAGCTCGCGCCCCGCGACATGCCGCTCGAGCAGGACCTTGGTGTCGTACGAGAACGCCGCGACGATCGCGGCGGGCACGTCGGCGGCGGTCGGCGCGAAGCGGATGCCGAGCGCCGAGCCCTGCGCCGCGGGCTTGACGACCACCGGGAAGGCGAGCCGCTCCTCGATGGCGGGCAGCGCGTGCGCGGCGCCGAGCGACTCGAACGCGGTCTGGCTGAACGCGTAGAAGTCCGGCGTCGGCAGCCCGGCGTCGCGGAGCGCGTGCTTCGCGAGCACCTTGTCCATGCAGCGCATGCAGGCGGACGGGCCCGAGGCCGTGTACGGCACGCCGACGAGCTCGAGGATCTCCTGCACGGTTCCGTCCTCGCCGTCGCGGCCGTGCAGCGCGACGAACGCGACGTCGGGCCGCGCGTCGTCGAGCCGCTCGACGAGGTCCGGGCCGACGTCGATCGGCGATCACCTCGTGGCCCAGCCGCTCGAGCGCGTCGCGGACCCGGGCGCCGGAGCGCAGCGAGACCTGGCGCTCGAGCGACTGGCCGCCCGCCAGCACCGCGACGCGGCTCATCGCTCGCCGCCGGCGCGGCGACGCAGCGGCAGGACGCGCGCGCCGGCGCATCGGCCGCGTGCGTCGGCTGCCGCCGGCTCGCGCTGCCGCGCCGGCGCGGCCGCGGCGCGGCTCGGCGCCGGTGAGCGTCGAGTAGAGCCGGAGCTGCTCGTTGACGACCTTGCCGATCCGGCGCACGCCCTCGTGCAGGTCGTCCTCGCCGACGCCGGAGAAGTTGAGGCGCATCGAGGATCCCCCGCGGCCGTCGAGGTATGCGGCGCGGCCGGGCACGAAGGCGACGTGCTCGCGCAGCGCCCGGGCGAGCAGGTCGGTCGTGTCGATGTAGTCGGGCAGCGTCGCCCAGACGAACAGGCCGCCGGCGGGGCGGGTCCAGTCGGCCTCGGGCGGGAGGTGCTCGGCGAGCGCGTCGAGCAGCGTGTCGCGGCGGCGGCGGTAGAGCTCGCGCAGCGCGGCCGAGCAGGTCGCGCCAGTTGCGCTGCGCGAAGTACTCGATCACGAAGTACTGCCCGAACGTCGACGAGCAGAGGTCGGCGCCCTGCTTGCCGAGGTTGAGCTTCTCGAGCACCGGCCGCGGCGCCGCGGTCCAGCCGAGCCGGAGGCCGGGCGAGAGGATCTTCGAGAACGTCCCGAGGTAGATCACGTACTCGCCGCCGTCGAGCGCGTAGAGCGGCGGCAGCGGCTCGCCCTCGTAGCGGAGCAGCCCGTAGGGGTTGTCCTCGAGCACGAGCAGCTCGCGCTCGGCGGCGAGCTGCACCAGGCGCCGGCGGCGCTCGAGCGACATCGTCACGCCGGCGGGGTTGTGGAAGGTCGGGACGGTGTAGATGAACTTCGGCGTGCGGCCCTCGCGCTCGAGGCGGTCGAGCGTCTCCTCGAGCAGGTCGATCCGCATGCCGTCGGCGTCCATCTCGATCTGCACCACGTCGGCTTCGTACGCGCCGAACGTCGGCACCGCGCCCGGGTAGGTCGGACCCTCGGCGACGATCACGTCGCCCGGGTCGATGAGCGTCTTGCAGACGAGGTCGATCACCTGCTGGCCGCCGGTGGTGACGAGCAGCTCGTCGGCCCGACGTCCATGCCCTCGGCGGCCATCACCTCGACGATGCAGGCCTTGAGCTCGTCCATCCCCTCGGTCGGTCCGTACTGGAGCGCGCGGGCGGACGCGTCGGCGGCGACGCGCGCCATGAGCGCGGCGACGTCCTCCGCCGGGAACGTCGAGGTGTCCGGCAGGCCGCCGGCGAGCGAGATGACCTCGGGGCGCGCGGTGATCGCCATCATGTCGCGCATGGCGGAGGACTTCATGCCCTGCGTCCGGCGCGCGAACAGCCCGGCGTAGCGCTCGAGATCGCGCGCGGTCGGTGCGCGAGCGGCCCATACCGGGGGATTCGCCGCCGGACCCGGGCCCCTTGGCGTGTCGTCTATCGTCATGCCGCCTCGGGCACCCTACCGCGCATGGACTTCATCCTCGACCTCCTCCAGGGCGCCGGACTGGCGGCCGCGATCGGGATCCGGCCGTTCCTGCCGGTGCTGCTCGCCGGTGCGCTGGCGTCCGCCGACGCCGGTCTGGACTTCAGGGGGACGGACTTCAGCTTCCTCGAGGAGTGGCCGTTCCTGCTCGGGGTGCTGGTCGCTCGTCGTGGCGCTGGACGTCGTCGGCCGCCGCGCCGGCCGCGACGCCGTCGACCGGCCGCCGCTGCTCTACATCCTCGCGGCCGTCGCGCTCGTGCTGGGGGCGCTGCTCGCGGCCGGATCGGTCGCAGACCGCTCGAGCGACTGGTGGGCCGGGCGATCGTCGGCGTCGCATGCGCGGCGCTCGGCTTCCAGGCCGCGCGCTCGCTGTTCGCCCGCGTGCGGCGCCGGCTCGATGACGCAGGCGGCGAACGCGCTGCCCGTCTACGCCGAGGGCGCCGCGGTCGGCGCCGCGGGCGTGTCGATCCTGTTCCCGCCGCTCGCGCTGCTCGTGATCGCCGCGCCTCATCTGGCTACTCTTCGGCGGACGCCGCCGGGCCGGCGAGAAGTACGCCGGGCTGCGCATGCTGCGCTAGGGCGCCGTGGCGGATCGCAAGAAGCTCGTCCTCGCGGTCATCGACGCGATGAAGCCCGCCATGCTCGAGCAGGCGGTCGCGTCGGGCCGGGCGCCGACCCTCGAGCTGCTGATGGAGCGCGGGCACCACGTCGGGCGAGTGCGTCGCCGCGTTCCCGTCCGTGACGCCGGTCTGCTCCGCGTCGATCGCCACCGGCACGGGTCCGGACCGTCACCAGATCCCGTCGATGAACTGGTACCACCGCGGCGAGGACCGCTACGTCGAGTACGGGACGAGCTTCCGGGCCTCCCAGGCGTTCGGCTTCAAGCGATCGCTGACGGACACGATCTACCGCATGAACGGCGAGCATCTCTCGCGGAGACGCCGACGGTGTTCGAGACGCTCGACGACGCGGACATCCGCACGGCCGGCACCACCTACCTCATGTACCGCGGCCGGCACCGGCACGAGGTGGCGCACCGACACGGCGCTGACGCGGATCGCGTCGACCGTGTTCACGCGAGCCGGTCCTCGGCCCGCGCGAGTTCTTCTACGCGGACATCTTCGCGTCGCGCACGGACCGGGTGCCGCTCGCAGCTCGGATGCCGGGCGTCCGCGACCAGCACGCCGGCTGCGTCGGCCAGTACCTGGTCGAGCACGACCTCTTCGACTTCCTCCTGCTCTCGCTGCCGGACAACGACACGCACTCGCACAAGCACGGTCCCGACGGCCAGGTGACGTCGCTCGCCGCGGCGGACAAGCAGATCGAGCGCCTGATGCACGCCGCGGGCGGCCCGGACGCCTTCCTCGACGACCATGCGGTGATCGTCTGCTCAGACCACTCGCAGTCGCAGGTCGAGGACGAGATCGACCTGTTCCGCGCGTTCGACGGCTTCGGCGTGCTTCCGCCGAGCGGCGCGCGCGAGCGGAAGAACGGAACCGCGGAGATCGCCGTGTGCCCGAGCTCGCGCGCCGCGCAGGTGTACGTGCTCGACCGCGAAGCGCGCGGTCGCCTCCTGCCGCGCGTGGTCCGGACGCTGCTCGCGCTCGAGGGCGTCGATCTCGTGATGCACCTGACCGACCATCCCGACGGCGAAGCGGCCGTCCGCTCCGCGCGCGGCGAGCTGCGCTTCGCGCCGCGGGGCGATCTGAGGACCTGCGCGGCGAGACCTGGAGCGTCGAAGGCGACCTCGACGTGCTCGCGCTCGACGTCCGCGACGGCCGCGTGACGTCGGCGCGCTACCGGACCCGCTCGCCCGCGTCTGGTCCGCGCTGCGCTGCCGCACGTCCGGCGAGGTGCTGGCGTCGGCCCGGCCCGGTTGGGAGTTCCTCGACTGGGGCCGCTCGCATCACATCGGCGGCGGCTCGCACGGGTCGCTGCACGAGTGCGATTCCCTCGGATCGCTGCTGTGGTGCGGCACGGGTCCCGAAACGGTCGACGCGCGCGAGCAATGGTCGCTCCAGGATGTCGTCCCGATGATCCTGCAGCACTTCGGCCAAGCGCAGTAGCCGAGGGCGGAGCGTTTCACGTGAAACGCTGTTGCGGCATCGGATGCGCCCGCCGTGACCGGCGGCGCTGGCTGCATCCCGGCTTCGCCGTTTCACGTGAAACGGTGCCGAGGGCCGCGCGCGGAGTCTCGGAACGTGCGGCCTGCGTGGCGAGCGTTCTCACGTGAAACGACTTGCGGGACGCGATGGAGTCCGCGACCGGTATTGGCGGGGTCCCGTGCGCGCCGTGGCGCTCATCGTGCTCGCTCATCACGTGCGGACCGGCGGTGCCCCCAGCGCGGCAGCGCAGTCGGTGGCCGCAGTCGTTCCCGACGCCGCTGGTCATTCGCGGCCCGGAGCGACGTCCCGCCACTCGGGCTACACTCTGCACGGGTCCCGCGAGATCTCGCGCGACCGCGGCGGCGGAAGCCGCGTGCGGCGCGAGCGCGCCGAGCACCCGCCGGCGTACGTGCGGACTATGTCGCCCGGCGACGGGCGGTGGCAGGTGTCCTTCTACTATTCCGCCGTTTCGGGCACCGCGGCGGAGCGAGGAGATCGTGCAGGCCATCGTGGGCGACCGCAGCGGCCGCGTGCTCGAGGTGTGGACGGGACCGCAGGTGGCATGGACGATGGCGCGGGGCAGCCCGGGTCAATTCGGGCGAGCGGTCAACGCGTCGTGGGTGTGGATCGGGCTGTGCGTGCTGTTCGTCGCGCCGTTCCTGCGGCCACCGTTGCGGCTGCTGCACCTGGACCTGGCCGTGCTGCTCGCGTTCTCGGTCTTGTATGCGTTCTTCGGTGCCGCGAACCTCGACGTGTCGGTGCCCTCGGCGTACCCGCTCCTCGCGTACCTGCTCGGGCGCATGCTGTGGATCGGTTTCGCGCGTGAACGGGGAATGCCGAGCCGGGCCGATGGGTGGCGCCGATCCGGCTCGCCGCGACGCCGTCCGGTGCTGCTGCTCGGCGCTCGTCTTCCTGCTTCGGGTTCCGCATCGTGCTGAACGTCACGAACGGGAACGTGATCGACGTCGGGTACGTCGAGCGTGATCGGAGGTCGATCGTCTGCTCCACGGCGATGCGCTCTACGGCGGGTTCCCGTCCGACAACCCGCACGGCGACACGACGGGCCGCTCGCGATGCGGCGTACGTGCCGTTCGTGCTCGTCTGGCCCTGGGGCGGGACGTGGGACGTCGCTGCCGGCCGCACATGCCGCCGCCCTCGCCTTCGACCTGGCGTGCACCGCCGGGTGTGGTCGCCGGCGCCGGCTCGGGGGTGCGACGCTCGGGGTGCTGCTCGCGTACCTGTGGGCCGCGTGCCCGTTCACCCTGCTGGTCGCGACTCCGGGGCCAACGACGCGCTCGTTGCCGCGCTCGTCCTGGGCGCGTCCTCGCGCTCGACCGGCCCGCGGCCCGGAGGCGCTCGCGATCGCCGCCGGCCTCATGAAGTTCGCACCGCTCGCGCTCGTGCCGCTGTTCGCCGCGCGCGGGCCCACGTCCCGCGCGCAGCCTGCTCGGCGCGCGGGCGGTGGCGATCGCGGTGCTGTGCCGGGATCCTGGGGCCCGGCCTCGAGCGGGTCTGGGACCGACGCTGGGGCTCCAGGCGAACGCTCGTCGCCGTTCTCCGTCTGGGGCCTCTACGGCGGCCTCAAGTGGTGCAGGCCGCGCTCACGGTCGGCGGCCGCGGCGCTCGCCGTGGCGGTGGTGTTCGTGCCGCGCAGGCGCGACCCGGGACGGTCGCCGCGCTGGCCGCCGCGGTGCTGATCGCGCTCCAGCTCGTGGTGCAGCACTGGTTCTACCTCTACATCGTCTGGTTCCTGCCGCTGCTGCTCATCGCGCTGCTCGCGCGGATCGGCGTCACGGCGCCGGACGCAGGATCTGCTCGATCGCCTCAGCCCGCCGCCGGGTGCGCACCGGATCAGCACGGCGTTGATCCACGGGTCGTCCTCGGCGGGGTCGTAGCGCTGGGGCATGTGGTGCGCATGACGGCGATCGACTGCTCGCGGCGGACGCCGATCACGCCGCCGCGCGCGCCGGTCATGCCCACGTCGGTGATGTATGCGGTGCCGCCCGGCAGCACGCGCGCGTCGGCCGTCGGCACGTGGGTGTGCGTGCCGACGACGGCGGTGACGCGCCCGTCGCGCGGTCGCCACGTATTGCCAGACCCGCTTCACACCTGACGACGATAGAGAACGGCCTGCCGCGATGAGTTGGGCGCGTCCGGCGAGTCGGTACCGACGACACACCAGGAGGTGGTGGCGTGAGTTCGCAGAAGGCGACGGTTCAGCGGTACACCGACGGGTTCCGCTCCGGCGACCTGGCCCGGATACTGTCGTGCCTCACCGACGATGTGGTGTGGGCGCTGCATGGTGAGAAGACGCTGACGGGCAGGGAGGCATTCGCCGCCGAGGCGGACAGCGCCGGTGGCCCCAACCCGGAGTTGCATCTGGACCGGGTGATCGAGGAGGGCGACGCTGTGGCGGTGGTGGGACACGGCAGCGTCGACCTGGGCACCGGGGATGCGGTGGACTTCGTCTACTCGGAGGTCTTCACGTTCAGGGACGGTCTGGTGAGCAGGTTGGACACGTTCCACGTCTGGCTTGGCGAGGTGCCCGCGGCGTGACTGCTCAGCCGCAGCAGTCGTCGACCCCGGCCGTGTGCTCCTCGCGCAAGCGCTCGTCGGCGAGGCGGCACGCGCAGGACGCCACGATCGGCACGTCGGCGCGGGCCTTGACCAGCTCGAGTTGCCTGCCGATGATCGCCGCTTCGGCGTCGCGGCCCAACCGGGTCATGCATTCGTGGTAGCCGTGCAGGCTCCACACGTTGCCGGGATGCTGGCAGGGCCTGCTCAGCGTGGGGTCGAGACCGAGGTCGGCGGCGTACACCGCGGCGGCGTCGGTGACCCGTCCCTGCTCGAGCAGCAGAGCGCCGTAGGCGTGTCGGGTCGGCTGCATCCAGCCCCAGGGTTCGTCGTAGGGAAGGGAGTCGTCGAGTTCGATCGCCCGCCGCAGCTTGGCGAAGGCGTCGTCGAATCGGCCTTCCCGGTAAGCGATCTCACCGTCCAGCATCGCCCCGGCGACGGCGAGGATGTCGCGGCTGGTGTTGTTGAACAGGTAGCGGGTCTCGGGGATGCGCGCGTAGACCGCCGCGAACGCCTCCCGTTCGGCGCGCGCCTGGGGGAGTTGGCCCTTGGCGGCGTGCGCGACCCCGCGGCCGTAGTGGATGGTCGCGGCCGTGGTGCAGTACAGGTCGACGTCGTCGGGCAGCGGCTGGTCGACGAGTTCGTCCCACCTGCCGAACCGCACGAGCACGTGAATCCGCAACGGCACGAACGCCTCCAGCCAGTCCGCCATCGGAGGGGACTCGATGGCGAGGAGGTCGGGCGTCAACTGAGCTGCGAGTTCGTCGGCTGCCGCCAACGCAACCTGCGACTGGCCTTCGAACATCGCCGAGTACACCACGAAGTGCAGGTCGTGCGCGCGGTACAGGGAGTAGAAGTTCAACGGCCCCTGTCGCTCCACGAAACGACGATCGGCTTGTACCGCAACCTGATTCGCGACCACCGAGCTCCGGTAGTCACCGCACAGCACGTCGATGTGGCTGGGCATGTGCCGCAGGTGTCCCGCGTCGGGCACCAGGCCGCGCAGCAGATCGGCCGCGGGCAGCGCCTGCTCCGGGTGGGCCGACATCTCCATCGTGTGCAGGTAGAGGTGCAGCACGCCGGGATGTTCGCGGCCAGCGGGCGTGGCGAGTGCGGCGTCCAGAATCCGCTTGGCAGCCACCACGCGTGACCCCGGCGCCGGCTCACCGGTCGCGGTGTCCCACAGCGCCCATGCGGTGACGTTGACCAGGGCGTCGGCTGCCAGTGCCTGAACGTCGACGTCGTCGGGGTAGGCCGCGCCGAGTTCGGCCATGGCATCGGCGTAGTCGGCGTGACCGGCGGTCAGCGCCTCGGTGTCGGTCGCGTCGTCGGTGGGGAAGCGTGCCGCCAGTGCGTCGATCAGGCCGCGTTCCACCACCGACGCGCGCCCGTTGGCCGCCAGGCCCAGCTCCATCCTTGCCCGGGCCAGCGACGCGGCAAGGTCGACGGGGTCGAAGGCCTCCCAGGCCTTGTTGTAGTTCGGACCGATGGCGTAGGCCACCCCCCAGCGCGCGATGGCGAGCTCCGGATCGAGTGCCAGCGCGCGCTCGAAGCAGCGGATCGACTCTTCGTGGTTGAAGGCATACGCCCAGACCAAGCCACGGTCGAACCAGACCTGCGCCTGCGGCGACGGCGTCTCAATCGGCCGGTGATAGGACCCCAGGTCGTAGTACTGCTCGGTCTCGTCCAGACCTGCGGATGCGGTGGCGGTCATGACTGGCACGATAATTCGTCAAGGCCCTTGGGGCGAGGACCGCGATCACAGCGAGCACACCGCCGGCAGCACCCCAGACGGCCAGCGTGACAATCGGTACGAGAGCGCCGTTTCCGCCGAAGTACTCGACGCTGCGCAGCAGTGCGACGCCGGATCCCTGCGGCACGATCGCGTTGAACGTCGTGTAGAAGCCCGACAGCAGCGGTTTGCCGACCGGGCCTGCCGCGGCGGCGTTGCCGACGATCACCAGGAACAAGGTGACGATCATCGAGGCGACGGTGCCGAACGCGGCCGCCACACCGGTCACCGCACCACCAACGGCCAAGGCGTACAGCCACAGCGCTCCGAAGACCTGCCACTTATCAGTGGTCAGGGCACCGAGCACGCCGTCGACGTAGGCGGTCACGCCACCTGCCAGCAGCGCGGAATATGCGCAGAGGCTGAGAGTGCGCAGGGCCAGCGTCGACGGTCGGCGCACGCTGCCCATCATGCGGCCGAACAGCGTGGCACCGACGGTCGCGCCGATGGACAGGAAGATGACGGCGTAGAACTCGACGGTGCCCTGCGGGTCTCCGGACGAGGTCGGGGCGACGTCCTCGACGGTCGGCCTCAGACCCGCCTTGGCGGCGACGGCACGGCCGACGGCCTCCGCGGCATTGGCGACGCTGCGACCGCCGCCGCCCGCGACGTAGATCTTCATCTCGCCGGTCGGAGCGACGACGAACGCCGCGTCGGTCGTGCGGTCATGCACCTGCTCGCGCGCGGCGTCGGCGTCGGCGACCTGGGTCACGTCGAGCGTGTCCTGACCGCGGAGTCCGTCGACGAGCTGCTGGGGCCCTGCCACCGCGACGTTCAAGTGGTGCAGCGTCGGCTTGGCGAAGGCGCCGGAGTAGCTGGCGATCATCGCGATGACGAACGCGGTCAGTGCCGCCATCAGCAGCGCCATGTTGCGCAGGTCGGTCCGCGTGATGCGGCGGTTCGACCCGACGTGGTCCGAAGTGTGGTGCTTGCCCACGGGTGTTGCCTTTCGGTAGGGGTGTGATCAGTTGCCGTTGCCAGCCGGCACACCGAGCAGCGCGTCGACGGTGTCCACGGCTGCGGTCACGCGACCACGGAGGTCGGTCGCGTCGGGGTCTTCCATCCAGGAGCGCAGGACTTCCTGGAATCCGCCGACCAGGAAGCGGCTGACGGATTCCTGCGGAATGTCGGCCACGGCGCCGACGGTCCGCATGCCCTGCGCCGCGATCTCCTCGCAGGCGGGCAGGAGTTCTGCGCGGAACGCCGCGACGACGCGCTGGGTGACCGCGCTCGGCACGACGTTGCGGTACATGGCGCGGTGTTCGGCGGCGAACTCGAACAGCCGGGTGATACGCGCCCTGGCATCGCCCTCGATGTCCGCCGCGGCCGCGGCGAACGCAACGGCGAACGCCGTCGACACCGCATCGTCGCGGTCCGAGAAGTGCTGATAGAACACCTGTCTGCTGACGCCGGCGCGGGCCACCAGGTCGCCGACGGTGATCTCGTCGACGGGCCGCTCGTGGGCCAGCGCGAACGCGGCGTCCCTCAACAGCGTGCGGACCCGTTCGGCACGGGGATCTGCGCTGTGCGTGCGGGCGGCCATGCACTCAGCGTAGGTTGGTTCGTAGACAAGTGACTACGAAAAGCTAGGTTAGCTAAGACACCGAGGGCGCCTGCTGTGACGGAGGTCTCGTCGGCGTCACCGGGCACGTCCCACTCGGGCGGTGAGATCCCCGGATGATCGCGAACAGCCCTGCCGCGCAGATCGTGACGATTACGGTGGCGATGGGCATCCTGCGGCCCATGGCTCCCACGAACAGGAGTTGACCGAATGATCCGCTGCGTCCGACTGTGGGCGGGCCAGGACGGCGCCTCGCACGTCGAGATCGGCCGCCTCGACCTGAGTTCCGGTCGCAACGCCGATCTGGTGTCGGCCACGATGGCCGCCGCGCACGTGACGGTCGAGGAGACGGAGGGCGGTGGCGCTCTGGCGTGGCACACCGCGCCCGTCCGGCAACTGGTCGTGACACTCAGTGGGACGCTGCTGTTCTCCACGCGCGACGGCGAGGAGTTCACGCTGCACCCCGGCGACGTCCTGCTGGCCGAGGACACCGTCGGAACGGGTCACCAGTGGCAGCTGGAGGGCGCCGACCCCTGGCGACGGATGTACGTCGTGCTGGCGCCCGCGACCGAGGTTCCGTTCACCCGGGACTGATTTCTACGGCGAGCAGTCCGCAAGCGGCTCCAGGAACCCTGCGCCAAACCCGGTGTGTCGCAGCACTTTCATGTCTTCTCGCGGGGGTTGTCGGTGGCCGCGATGGCCGAAACCAGGTCGGATTGGCCACGACGCGTTACGTGCTCGACAACCCTGCGGTCGCCGACCTCGACCATGACCAGCTGATCGCCTGTGCGGGCCCCGTGATCCGGCACCTGCTGGTCGGTGCGGCGCCACCCGGCGTCGAGTGATTCGACACCGACGGTAGAACGTGTTCTAGTTCAAGGGTGCTGGACTTCACCGTCGAGAATCTGTCCACCGAGGAGGTCGCCCGGCTGCGGGCGGTCTACGAACCCCTCACCCAATCGGTCCGCGAACTGGTCGACGCCACCATCCGCACCGAGGTCGACGCCGAGGCCGTCACCGAGGCAAAGGCGGCCATCGAGGCGGCGACGGCACGGCTGCGCACCCGCCAGCGCGACGGATCCTTCGGCATCCGGTTCAGCTCGGAAGGGGATCAGATGCCGTGGGGCAACGCCGTCATCGGCGTGCGCAACCCGACGGCTCCGCCCCTGGTGATCCAGGACGGACCCGCAGGGTGGGGTGTACGCCGACTTCCGTCTCGGTGCGGCCTACGAGGGACCGCCGGGCCACGTGCACGGGGGAGTCGCGGCCCTCATCCTCGATCACGTCCTCGGCGAGGCGGCGAGCTCAGCCGACGAACCGCGACTCACCGGCACGATCACGATGCGGTATCTCCGTACTACCCCGCTGGGCGATCTGCACGTCCGGGCGGCGATCGTTCGCACCGAGGGCGTCAAGACCTACGCATCCGGGTGCCTCGCCGACGCCGACGGCGTGACGGTCGAGGCCGAGGGCGTATTCATCCAGCCGCGGTGGGCCCGCGACTAGCCGGATCCGGCGCAGCCGACCGTTCCGTATCAGTCGAGAGCTTGACGAGTTGGGCTGTGATGGTACCGATCTCGGCGACGAGGACGCGGGCCGTCGCATCGTCGGAGCCGGGCAGCTCGTTGCGGACCCGCTGCGCTGCCTCGGTCAGCCTGCCGATGTCCACCCGCCACGGTGCACCCGGGGTGGCCGGGTCACCGCACAGGGCCTCCACGTAGGAGTCGACCGCGACGGTGAAGTCATCGCTCAACGCCTCCGGCGGCTGCGGCGGGCAGGGTCGTCTCGAGCGCGGCACAGGCGGTGGTCACCGCATTGAGCGCGTTGCGGTACGACCGCAGCCAACGCCGAAAGACGCGGTCCTGAGACCAGGTGGCGCCTGCCGCCGCCTCGAACGCGGCACGGGCGCGGAACGCGCGTTCCCACGCCAATGACAGCGCCTCGGCGGGATCTTCGAGCCGGTGCACGAAGGCCTTGATGACCGTTGCGGCGTAGTCGGTTTCGGTCTTCAGCAGCTCGCCGGCCCGCTGCCGCATCCGCACCAGTGCGTCGTCAGGAAGCGCTACGTGGGCGAGCACCGCGAGGCCTCCGCCGATCAGCGTGGCCAGCAACCGGTCACCCAACGCCGCGGCCCCTGCGGTGCCGTCGATGTCGATGAGGAACACGATGGCGGCCGCCAACGCCGCACTCAGTGCCAGGTACCCGAACCCGGACACCGCATAGCCCAGGCCGAGGAACACGACCGAGAGCACGACCGCCGCCAGCCCGGTGGGGTGCACCAGCAGGATCAGCGCCGAAGCCACCACGATGCCGATGACGTTGCCCCCGACCCGGCCCACACACCGGGTGTAGGTATGGGCCGTCTCGGGCCGCAGCACCATGACGACGGTCAGCGGAATCCAATACCCATGCGGGACATCGGCGAACCGCGCCAGCGCGATCCCGACGGCGGTGGCCGTGGCCAGACGGACCGCATGCCGCAGCACCGGCGAGCTTCGGGTCAGATGGCTGCGCACCGTCGCGATGATCGAACCGAGCCGGCCCGGCAGTCGCGGGCGCCACAGCTGCGCGAGGTCGGCGGCCTCCGGTGATGCGTCGCCGAAACGTAGCGTCACCGCGTCGCGCAGTTGCTGCGACAACCGCTGCACGATTGCCGCCTCCGGGCCATGGGCAGTCGAGGCGATCGCATCGAAGCGGCCCATCGCGTATCCCGCGGTCTGGCGTTGTGAACGATCCGGCTCGGCGACCGCCATCAGGACGTCGGAAGCGGCCGCCAACACGCGCGAGCCGACGTCGCCGGTCGTCGACTTGCCTGCGATCGCGGTCAGCGTGACCGAAATCCGTTCGGGAAGGCCGTACCACGCCCGGTAGGCCAGCGGCCTGCGCCTGGCCTGCGCCTCGGTCAGCGTGAACGCCTCGCGCAGCCAGAGCAGGGGCTCGGGATTCACGTGTCCGGTCGGATCGTCGGCCATGCTGCGCGCGTCGGCGGCCAGCGCACGATACGCACGTGCCAGTCCGTCCCGCTGAACCCGCCAGCGGCGCCGTGGCCAGATGGCGACCAGGGCCGCCTGGACCAGCCCACCGGCGACCGCCAGCGCGGTGGCGGAAGCGATGCCGGACCAGGATGGTTCCGTCGGCGGCAGCGTCACGAGAAGCGCGCTCCCCGCCGCGGCGATCAGTCCGGCGTTCGAGCTCAGTCCCCACGCCATTCCCGCCGCGAAGCACCACAGCGCCGCGACCGCGGTGAACACGACGCCGAACGACGAGAAGGCGGACGCCAGAAGCACCGCGCCGCCCATGACCGCGGACACGGCGATCACCAGCGGTATCCGACCGCGCGGGCTGTCCTGCAGGGCGGTGGCGCCCGCGATCGCCGCCGCTCCCGCCGCTGCGATGGCCGCGCTGGTGCCGTCCCAGAGCAGCCCGGCAGCCGCCACGAGCAGGACGCCGAGCAGGCTGCGCACCACGCCACCCACATCGGGCATCGTCGGCCGCAGGACAAGGCCCTTGATCACCTGACCATTCTCACCCGCCGGGTGCACGCCGGAGGCGTTTGGAGCCGACGGTACGTTCGTGCCGTGGAGAAGGTGATCATCACGATGCGTCGCCGAGCGGCGGACGACGCGTGGTGCGAGAGGATCCGCACCGACGTGGTCGAGGACCTTCTCCGGCTGGACCTACCCGGTGTGGCCGTGAACGTCCGCGACTCTGCGGTGCGCCATTCCCTGATGACGTTGACCACGCTTGACCCGCCGGTGGTCGCGCTCGTCAGCCTCTGGACGCAGCAGTACTACGGCACCCAGGTCCGCGCCGCACTTACGCTGCTGGAGGTGGAGTGCGATGCGATCGCCGCCTATCTGGTCACCGAGTCCATGCCGCTGCCCGCCCCGGCCAGCGGGCCAGGGGAGCGCACCGACGGCTTCGCGAACGTCGCGCTGCTACGCCGTCCCCCGGACTTGGATGTCGAAACTTGGTTCGCCCGTTGGCATCTCGATCACACCCCGGTCGCGATCGCCACGCAGTCGACGTTCGGGTACACGCAGAATGCGGTCGTGCGAGTCCTCACCCCCGGCGCGCCGGAGCTCGCCGCGATCGTGGAGGAGCTGTTTCCGATCGAGGCGACCGCGGACCTTCACGCGTTCTTCGGCGCGGCCGACGATCGCGAGCTCGGCGAGCGGATGAACGAGATGGTGGCGAGCACGTCCGCATTCGGCGCCAACGAAAACGTCGACACCGTACCCACCAGCCGCTACGTGTTCCGGTCACCATTCTCACGAGAGGACATCGAATGACGACACTGCAGGACGCCGCGGCACTCGCGGCCAAGGAGAGTGGCCTGTGCGTGGTGTCCACCGTGCGCGCCGACGGTACCGTTCAGGCGTCGCTGGTCAACGCGGGCGTGCTCGCACATCCGGCCACCGGAGAGGCCACGCTGGCGTTCGTCACCTACGGCAAGGTGAAGTTGACCAATCTGCGGGCACGCCCGCAGATCGCGGTGACGTTCCGCGACGGCTGGCAGTGGGCCACGGTGGAGGGCGACGCCGAACTGGCCGGCGTGAACGACCCGCAGCCGTGGCTCACCGACCGCGATGCGTTGCGCCTCTTGCTCCGTGACGTCTTCACCGCCGCCGGTGGCACGCACGACGACTGGGCCGAATACGACCGCGTGATGGCCGAACAGGGCCGCACCGTGGTGTTCGTCGCACCCAGGCGCGTGTACTCCAACGGATGACGCATACGCTGCTGCCGTGCTCGTGCAGATCGACGATGCGAACGGCGTTCGCACCATCACCCTGAACCGACCCGAGGCGCTGAACGCCTTCAACGAGGCGCTCTACGACGCCACGACGGTCGCACTGCGCGCCGCAGACGGTGATCCGGCTGTCGCGGTGGTGCTTCTGACCGGTGCCGGGCGGGCCTTCAGCGCGGGCAACGACCTGAAGGAGATGCAGGCGCGGATCACCGATCCTGACTTCCAGTCGGGGGAGCACGGGTTCCCCGGCATGATCGTGGCGCTGAGCACCCTGCGCAAGCCGCTGATCGTCGCGGTCAACGGGTTGGGCGTCGGTATCGGCGCCACCATCCTTGGCTACGCCGATCTGGTCTTCATGTCCTCGACGGCGCGGCTGAAGTGCCCTTTCACCAGCCTTGGCGTTGCGCCCGAAGCCGCGTCGTCGTATCTGCTTCCGCAACTCGTCGGCAGGCAGAACGCCGCGTGGATCCTGATGTCGTCGGAGTGGGTCGACGCCGACGAGGCACTCCGGATGGGGTTGGCGTGGCGGCTGTGCGCACCGCACGACCTGTTGCCTGAGGCCCGGCGGCACGCCGAAGTGCTTGCCTCCCGGCCGATTCCGAGCCTGATGGCCGTCAAGCAGGCCATCGTGGAGCCGACCCGTGCCGCGACCGCCGCCGCACTGGAACGCGAGTACGCCCAGTTCGCCGAGTTGATGGGGGGCGCGGCCAACGCCGACGCCCTCGCCGAGTTCGCCGACAGACGTGGTGGTCAGTAGTCCGGAGTCAACGCGTGGCGTGCACCGGGCAGTTCTGCATACTGGATGCCGAAATGATGGCCCGGACCGTTCGCCGGCAGCGGCCGCAGTCGGCGCCTGCACCGCACGCATCGGCGATCTGCTTGGAGGTCGACGCTCCGGCGGTGACCAGATCGGTGACCACCTGACTGGTCACTCCGCTGCACAGGCAGACGAACATCAGCCGACCCGCTCGCCGACGGCCATCGGGTGCGCGAACCCGCCGGCGAACATCGCGGTTATGTCGTCGACGCCAGAAACGTCGAACAATTCGAAGACCGCCGGCGGCCGCAGCATCTCGTGAACCGAATTGCGATGCCGCGACCCAACGGTCACCGGGATGCGGCCGGGGTTCCAAATGGCGGCATTGACTCCCACGCAATTCGCGCACTCATCAGCCATATGCGATTGCCGGGCGTTCATCGACGACCACTCGAGTTCGACGTTGCGGACTCGGTGATTGGCTGCCGAAATGAGCGAGTGCAACGTGTGCTCGCCCATGGATCCCGCCTCGAATTCGAGTGCGCCGACCGGGGGTCGAACGGCGCTGCCGACGTGGTTAGTGGAGTCTAACCTTACTTAGGGCAGCCAGTCCATCGTAGGCGACGAATGCAGGTTAGGCTAAGCGCGGAAGCGCTGATCAAGAGCGTTGGACACGCCGGGATCGCCCGCCAAACAGTCGCTTTCGGCCCTTTGCTTGGACTAGATTGAAGGGCGTTCGGCAGGCCAGTGACACTCGACCAGCCCCGTGGTGTTAGAGGAGCAACGATGCAAGGCGATCCCGATGTTCTCAAGCTGCTCAACGAGCAGTTGACTAGTGAACTCACCGCGATCAACCAATACTTTCTGCATTCCAAGATGCAGGAGAATTGGGGATTCACCGAACTCGCAAACCATACGCGCGCGGAATCATTCGATGAAATGCGTCACGCCGAGGCCATCACCGACCGCATTCTCTTATTGGACGGTTTGCCGAATTATCAACGGCTTCTCTCGCTGCGCGTCGGGCAAACACTGCGCGAGCAATTCGAGGCCGACCTCGCCATCGAGTACGAGGTCCTTGGGCGGCTGAAGCCTGCGATCATCTTCTGCCGCGAGAAGCAGGACAGCACCAGCGCCAACCTCTTCGAGATGATCATCGCCGACGAGGAGAAGCACGTCGACTACCTCGAGACTCAACTGGAGTTGATGGAGAAGCTGGGCGAGGCGCTGTACTCGGCGCAGTGCGTGTCGCGGCCGCCGCAGTAATCCAAGGCCGCGACGAGCAGCACGTGCGCTCTGCACACCAACGGCATGCTCGTACAGCGGGGCTTGGACGACGACGGGACACTGGTCGCCGCGGCAGGTCAACCGACAAACTAGAACGTGTTCCAGAATTGCCGTGTCCGGCGTACGATGCGGGCCATGAGCCGAATTGGAGAGTTCGCCGACGACGACGCCGCCGGATGGATCGTCAAATCGCCCGCCATCGGCACCGCCATGGCCGGATTCACCCACGCGGTCTACCACGAGAACAGACTGCCGATGCGGGTTCGTGAACTTGCCCGCATGGTGATCGCACTCGACAACGAGTGCGTGGCGTGCCAGAACACTCGCGACTCGGATGGTATCGCGGCGGGCGTTGACGAAGACCTCTACGACCACGCCGCCGAGTGGCGCACCTGGCCCGGCTACACCGCCCAGGAGCGCGTTGGCGCGGAGTTCGCGCAGCGCTTCGCCGCCGATCACACCGCCCTGCGCGACGACGAGGACTTCTGGGACCGCTGCAACGAACAATTCGACCCTGAGCTGCTCACCGATCTGGCGCTGTCGTGCGCCATGTGGCTGGGCATGGGCCGGATGCTGCGCACCCTCGACATCGGCCAGAGCTGCAAGATCACGCTGTAATCCTTGGCACCATTGGCGACTTCGCGTGCGCGCTCGTGCAAAATGAGTGCCATGTCAGCCAAACCACTGGCCGCGGCGGCCATCGCATCGCTCGAGGCCGACGGTGTCACCACGCTCCTCGGCACCGTCGTCAACCCTGCAGGCCTCACGCACGCCAAGACCGTCCCGTTGCGCAGGGCGGGCGCCTTCGCGGACCCGGGTCTCGGCGCCAGCCCCGTCTGGCACGTGTTCACCATCGACCAGACGGGCATCGCCGTCGGTGGCGCCCTTGGCGTCGTTGGCGATCAGCGCATCCGAATCGATCTCGGTGCACTGCGCATCCTCGGAGACGGGCTCGCCTGGGCACCCGGTTCCTTCTACGACCAGGACGGTTCGCCCGATCCCTACTGCAGCCGGGGTGCGCTGGTACGGGTCGAGGAGCGTCTGACGGCGGCCGGGCTCGATGCGGCGGTCGGCCACGAGATGGAGTTCGTCTTGGTGGGACCGGACGGATCGCGGCTGCCCTCGGCTCTCTGGGCGCAGTACGGCCTGGCCGGGGTGCTCGAGTTCGAAGGTTTCGTCCGCGACGTGATGGAGGCGGCGACGACGTCCGGCGTGGTGATCGAGCAGCTCCACCCTGAGTACGGCGCCAATCAGTTCGAGATCTCGCTTGCGCCCCAGTCGCCCGTCGCGGCGGCCGATCAACTCGTGCTGACGCGGATCATCGTGGGCCGGGTCGCCCGCCGGTACGGGCTTCGGGTCAGCCTGTCGCCCGTGCCGTTCGTCGGCAGCGTGGGATCTGGTGCTCACCAACATTTTTCGCTGCAACGCGACGGCGTCGAGTTGTTCTCCGGCGGTTCGGGTGTTCGTGGGATGACGCAGGACGGCGAATCCGCGGTCGCGGGGCTGCTCGGCGGGCTTGCCCAGGCCCAGGGTGTGTTGTCCGGCTCGATCCTGTCCGGCCTGCGGATGCTCCCGGGACACTGGTCGGGGGCCATGGTGTGTTGGGGCACCGAGAACCGCGAGGCCGCCGTGCGATTCGTGCTGGGTGGCCAGGGCAACCCGCGTGGCGCCAACGTCGAGGTCAAGATCATCGACCCGTCGGCGAACCCCTACTTCGCCTCGGCGACGATCCTGGGTCTCGCGCTGGACGGAATCGAGCGCGAGCTGGCGATTCCGCAGGAGGCCACGGTCGACCCCGCGACGCTCACCGACAAGCAGCGCGCCGACGCAGGAATCGAGCAGCTGCCGACGAATCAGGCCGAGATCGTCGACGCACTGGCCGAATCCCGGCTCGTCCGTGGCATTCTCGGCGATGCGGCCGTCGACGCCATCGTCGCGGTGCGCCGCCACGAGTACGAGACCCACGCCGACCTGGACCCCGATCAGCTGGCAGGTAGGTTCCGGCTGGCGTGGAGCGTGTGATCAGGCATGTGATCAGACGCGGTGCGCCACGTGGCACGTCGGCGTCGTCGGTGCGACGTCATGGATTGCCCGCACGCGGATCCGGCCGCCGCGGTGCGGCACCAGGATGACGTGTTTGACGCGCTGCCGCTCGGCGGCGGCCGTGGTCGTGGCGAGGTCGGCGCGCCGGAGCACCTCGCGCAGTACCACCTTCATCTCGACGAGGGCGAAGGTGGCGCCGAGGCAGCGCCGATTGCCGCCGCCGAACGGCAGCCAGGTGGTGGGGCTCGGCGTGGCGCCCAACATCCTGTCGGGATTGAATCGGTGGGGCTCCGGATACTGCTGGGCGCTGGTGTGCACCAACCCGATTCCTGGCGCCACCATCACACTCGTCGCCGTCGGCCGCACGGATCAACATGGCCAGCGCGTCCGTGCGCGTGGCCAGGTCTGGATCGGTCCGCCGCGCGGCGATCTCGGCACGGAGCAGGCGATCGGCCTCCTCGATCCGCGAACGAACGGTGCGCCATGGCCCCAGCCGCTGAAGCCCGGGCGTGGCAACGGCCGACGATTCCCAGCCGCCGAGATTGAGCAGCTTGGGCATGATGTCGCGCAGTTCGGCCAGCCGGGCGGGGTCGGTGGCTCCGATCACGGTCCGAAGGATCACCTCGAGGGTGATCTCCGACATCTTCGGCGCCACTGCGAAATCCGACTCGATGGGCCAGCTCTTCACGTTGTCCGCGGCGATCTCGGCGATCACACCCGTTTGGCGGGCCACGGCGTCGCGATGGAACGGGGCCAGCAAGAGGCGACGCCGGTCGCGGTGCACGTCGCCGTCGACCACCAGCACGGACGTGCTGCCGAGCAGACCCGCGAGCATCGAGTTCGCCTCACCGGCGTGATACACCGACGGATCACCGGCGAACACGGTCTTGATGTCGGCGGGATCGTCGAGGTAGACGAGCGTGCCGAGGGAGGAGATCCGCAGCGTGAACACCTTGCCGTAGCGGCGCCTGCAGGCCGCCACGAAGCGTGGCCAGTAGCGCATCATCAATGCCGCCTGCACTACCGGCGGCAGCGGCGGTCCCGGCGGCAAGCTGGTCTCGCTCATGACGCGCCTACCCTAGACCACCCCGGTCGCGTCGTAGATCCAGGACATGTCGGCGCTGGCGAAGTCCTCCAGCCACGACGGCGGGGCGTGATTCGTCAACGCCCCCATGTCCCAGTAGTCCTTCCAGACCTTGATCTTGCCGTTCTCGACCCGGTGCACCGTGACGAACTGCATCACCGCGGATTCGCCGGTCTGCCAATGCCATTCCTCGTGGTGCTCGTACATGGCGTCGCCGCCGTTGGCGAGCAGCAGCCCGGTGAAGTTCTCGTAGGAGGCCAACGGCTCCAAGCCGATCTTGAGCCGCTTGACGATGTCGTCCGGGCCCTTGGCGGCGGCGGCAGGCCCCACCGGCACGTCGAGGTAGATGCAGTCGTCGGACAGGAACGTCTTCAGCGTCTCCCAGTCCCGCGCCGACAGCGCCTCCCACATCCCGAGAACCGTATCCTCAACTGACACTGCTCAATTCACCTTTCTCCGTGGGGAGGACGGGCGACTCGCGTGCGGCGCGGAGGAACCGGCCCGTCCGCTGCCGTCCCACCAGCTCCGTGGCGTCACCGCCCATGAACACTGCACGACCACCGACGAACACGGCGTTGACCGTCTCGTCGTTGCGGTTCACCATGCGCGACAGTCCGCCGTACTGGACCACCTTCTCCTCGGCGTACGCGTCGAGCCGGTCGTCGAGGCACGTGGGGTCCAGGATCACGACGTCGGCACGGTCGCCGACGCGCAGATGGCCCGCGTCGAGGCGATACCAGTCGGCCAGTTCCCCAGTCAGACGGTGCACGGCCCGTTCGATCGTCATGAACGGCTCACCCGCGTCGTCCGCATCCCGAACGTGCCGGAGCAGCCGCAGACCCATGTTGTAGAAGGCCATCTTCCGCAAGTGTGCGCCCGCGTCGGAGAATCCCATCTGGATGCCCTCGTCGCGGGCCAGCTTCTTGAGGACGTCGGGCCGGTGATTGGAGATGGTCGTGCGCCAGCGCAGCGCCTTGCCATGCTCGAGCACGAGATCGAGGAAGGCATCGACGGGGTGCAGCCCGCGTTCATCGCCGACCTGGCCGAAGGACTTACCGATCACAGTCCGGTCGGGGCAGTCCACGATGTCGGCGTCGAAGAAGTCGCGGTGCCACACCCGCACCCCGAACTTGCTTTCGTAGTCCTTGCGGAACCGGCGCCGATACTCCTCGTCGCGCATCATCTCGTTGCGCTCGACCTCGTCGCGAAGATGCAACGCCGCAGCACCAGAACCAAACTCCTCGAAGATCACCAGATCGATGCCGTCGGCGTACACCTCGAACGGCACGGGGAGGTGCTGCCAGCGGAAGTTGGCGCCGAGCCGGTTCACGAAGCGCGAGACGAGACCCATGAACAGGATCGCGTAGGGGTTGGACTTGACGTCGGCCGCCGACAGCAGGCTGGTCTTGAGCGGGTTGCGGAGTATGCCGAGGGACTGTGCCACCTGCGACACCAGGTTCAGCGGATTCTCGATGTCCGGTGCGGACTGCAGCACGCTTCCTGCCTTGCGCAGCAACGACTTCAGCCGACGCAGCTCACGTGGCCTGGCGTAGGTCGACGGCAGGGTTCGCGAGCGGCAGGTGTCGCCGTCCAGCTTGTCGAAGAGCAACTGCATCGACGACATCCCGACGAAGCCGGCCTTGAGCGCCGCGGTGAGCATGCGCTCCATCTCGGCCTGCTCGCTGCGGGTTGGCCGTTCGTCCTTGCCTGTGGCTCGGTCCAGTCCCATGACGGCGGTACGCATGTCGGAGTGCCCGATGGGCGCTGCGAGGTTCGGGCCGAGCGGCAGCGCCTCCAGAGCGTGGACGTACTCGTCACAGGTCTGCCAGGTCTCGTGCCGGTCGACCGCAACGATGACGTGTTCGCGTCGTATGCCCAGATTTCGCACCGCCGACGCAGCACCCGTGCCGTCGAACCAGCGTCCGGTGCGGATGATCGAGTCGTAGGTCACTTCACGAGGGAACAGCGCGGCGTGCGCACTGTCAACGAAGAAATGAACAGTTTGCGAAAAACGTCTACTGTTCTTTCCACGCGTCCGGCTGACGTCCGTCGACGTCGGTGAATCCGTACTCGCGGGCGAGCTCGGCGGAGCTGGACGACCGCTGGTTCCAGCGGGCCCGGTCGGGGTCAGCCGCGATGGCTGCGACACCACGGCCGACGAAGCGGGGGGTCTCCGATTCCGTGAAGGCACCCGGCGCGATCGGGTAACCCTCGCCACGTGGTTCCATCGCCGCACGCCAGTCCGACTCGGTGACCAGGTAGTTGTCGAGCATCATCTCCGAGCGCAGCCAGCCGGGCGTGACGGCGACGGCGGTCGCGCCGAACGGAGCCAGGTCGTGGCCCTGGCTGAACGTGATCCGGTTGACCGCCACCTTCGCCAGGTCGTAGAAGACCGAGATGCGGTAGTTCTGGGCGTTGAATTCGGCTGTGCCGTCTGTGACCTCGACGAGTAGGCCGCCCGGCCGCGTGACGAGAAGAGGCAGCAGACAGTGCGAAGTGATCAGGTGGGTCTCGACCCCGAGACGCACTGTCCGCAAACCGGCATCGAGGTCGAGTTCCCACATGGGCCGGTTCCACGACGACGGCGGTCCCTTGAGAATCTCGGCGCCCCAGATGTCGTTCACCAGGATGTCGATGCCGCCGTAGTCACGGCGGCACCGGCTCGCCAGATCCAGCACCTGTACGGGATCCAGGTGATCGACCGCGACGGCGACTCCCACCCCGCCGAGAGACGTGACGAGCTCGGCGGTCTCCTCGATGGTCTCCGGCCGGTCGTAGTCCGACGTGAGGGTGCCCGACGCGCTGCTACGGCCGGTGCACACCACGGTGGCCCCTGCCTCGCCCAGCGCCGCGGCGATACCGCGACCGGCGCCACGCGTGGCCCCGGCCACGACGGCGACGCGGCCGTCGAGGGCGCTGGGATCGGCTGGCCCGGTCATGGGTCCAGTATCAGCTGTCCAGGACATCTCCAACCGCACTTCAGCAGACCCGGGCATACTCGCTGACGTGACACCTTTACAGCGCTACATCGCAGAGGAGATCGCCACCGACCACGTGGACGGCTTGCTGTCCAGACGGGAGGCGCTGCGCAGGCTCGCGTTGATCGGCGTGGGCGCCACCGCGGCGACCGCACTGATCGCGGCATGCGGGGAGAACAAGCAGAACACCGAGCCCACCGCAGAGGCACCCGTCACCTCGACCGGGGCCGCTACCGAGAGCGCACCGCCGCCGGGGTCGGAGAACACCGTGGCCTCCGAGCCCATCACGTGGGCCGGACCGAAGGGCCAGCTGCAGGGCGCTTGGGCCGCGGCGCAGAACCCGAAGGGCGCGGTTCTGGTCATCCACGAGAACAAGGGCCTCAACGACTGGGTGCGTGGGGTCGCGGGCCGGTTCGCGGGCATCGGGTACTCGGCACTTGCCATCGACCTCCTGTCGGCAGAGGGCGGCACCGGAACGTTCACCGACCCGGCGCAGGCCACCGCCGCACTCAGCAAGATCGCTCCCGAGGAGTTCGTCGCCAACCTCAAGTCCGGTGTCGCCGAACTGCAGCGCCGCACGCCAGGTGTGAAGGTCGCCGCGGTCGGGTTCTGCATGGGCGGCGGCCTGGTCTGGCAGCTTCTCGCCGCGGGGGAGCCGCAACTTGCAGCGGCCGTCCCGTTCTACGGCCCACTACCCGACGGCGCCGACTTCAGCGGTTCCAAGGGCGTCTCCGTGCTGGGCTTCTACGGCGCGAAGGACGCCCGTGTCACCTCGACCAAGGACGCCGCGCAGCAGGCCCTCGACAAGGCCGGGCTGGTCAACCAACTGGTCGTCGAGCCCAACGCCGATCACGCGTTCTTCAACGACACGGGCGAGCGCTACGACCCGGCGGCCGCTGCCGACGCCTGGCAGAAGGTGCAGGACTGGTTCACCAAGTACGTGGGCTGACACCTATTCACCGCACGTTCAGGTAACGGCTCACTCCCCGTTCGGGACCGCACACACGCTGCGGTTCTCATCTTCGGGTATGCGGGTTGTCCAGGTCGCGAACTTCTACGGCCCGCGCTCGGGAGGATTGCGCACCGCGGTGGACCGCCTTGGAGCGGAGTACTGCGCCGCCGGACACGAGGTGTACCTGGTAGTGCCAGGCGCAGGGGCCGACGCACAGCGGCTGGCGTCGGGGGTCAGGCGAATCTCGCTGCCCGCCAAACTGATTCCGTTCACCGGTGGTTATCGGGCGGTGCTTCCCCGGCCCGTCACGACGCTGCTCGAACGTCTGAAGCCCGACGCGTTGGAGGTGTCGGACCGGCTCACCCTCCGGTCTCTGGGCCAGTGGGGCAGGCGGCACGACGTGGTCACCGTGATGATCTCCCACGAGCGCCTCGATCGCCTGGTGGGACAACTGCTTCCACGACGCCTCGCGCGGGCGGTCGCCGACCTGGCGAACCGAAGAACCGCGGCCGACTACGACGCGGTGGTGTGCACCACGGCGTTCGCCAGGGCTGAGTTCGACCGCATCGCCGCCGACAACGCGGTGACGGTGCCCCTCGGCGTCGACCTGGAACAGTTTCACCCGCGCCGCCGATGCGACGACGTGCGACGGCAGTGGGCGCAGCCAGGGCAGACCCTGCTGGTGCACTGCGGGAGGCTGTCGATCGAGAAGCACGCCCATCGCAGTATTGATGCCGTTGCCGCACTTCGTGATTCGGGCATCGATGCGCGGCTGGTGATCGTCGGAGAAGGTCCGTTGCGAACCAGGCTGGAGCGGCAGGCCGCGCGGCTGCCGGTCGACTTCACCGGATACGTCGGATGCCGGGACACCGTGGCAGCCATCCTGGCATCGGCCGACGTCGCGCTCGCGCCGGGACCGCACGAGACCTTCGGATTGGCCGCGCTGGAGGCATTGGCCTGCGGCACACCGGCGGTCGTGTCGAACACGTCGGCACTGGCCGAGATCCTCACCAGCGACAGTGGAGCCGCGGCAGCCAACGACCCGTGGGCCATCGCCCACGCGGTGGCGTCGATCATCGACAGACCAGAACGCCTACGCAGGGACAGCGCGCGACTCCGCGCCGAGGACTTCCCGTGGCCCAGATCGGCCGCGGGAATGCTCAGCGCGTTGGGCGCGCAGTAGGCGACGCAACGCGTCTCGCCGGTTAAGTTGTCCGGATGGGCGATGCGCCGGTCGGCCCCGACGACACCGAACGCACGAAGACATTGTGGTTCGCACTGCTCCTCACCCTGACCAACGGGTTCATGGACGCGCACACCTACTACGTCCGCGGCGGGGTGTTCGCCAACGTCCAGACCGGTAACGTCATCTTCTTCGCCATCGACGCCTCCGAACGGAAGCTTCCCGCGGCGATGGCCCACGTCTGGCCCATCCTGGCCTTCATGGTCGGTGTCGCGTTGGCCGCCCACATCAAGTCCGGCCGTGCCGAACGCCGCGTCACGCATCCGCTGCGCTGGACCATGGCCGTGCAGGCGGTCGCCCTCGGGGTGATCGGTTTCGTCCCTGCGACCGTCGCGCATAGTTACGTCACGGTGCCGATCGCGTTCCTCGCCGCCGTCCAGATGGGCCTGTTCCGCAATATCGGCGAACTCGCCTATTTGCCCGTGGCCACCACCGGAAACCTGATGCGGTTCGTCGAGTCCGGGTACGACGGTTTCGTCGAGAAGAAGGGGCCGTCGCGCCGTGCTTCCTGGATCTACGGCACGCTCATCCTTGCCTTCGCCGGGGGAGCCTTGATCGGCGCCTTCACCAGCCGGGCGTGGGGCGTGCACGCGATCTGGCTGGCGGCCGGCATGCTTGCCGTCACACTGGTCCTGTTCATCGTCGACGAGCGAATGCTGCGGTGACCCACCGTCCGTGCGCCTTCGGGCTCTTCTCGGCGCACGTGGGCGTCCATGTCCGCACCGGGACACGCCGGCAAACGGCTACGCCTGAGAATCGGTGAACCAAATCGGCTCGACCACCGTGTCCATCGCAGACGTCAACGAACGGGGAGTGCGATGGCCAAGCTCGGCTCACTACTGGGGTTCCTTCTTCTGATCGGTCTGATCGTGACGGGGTGCGGCAGCACGTCCGAATCGGGCGCGGGCTCGAGTAGCCCGGTGGCCACGAGCGGCCAGCCGGCGACTGCTGCGGGACCCACCATCACGATCTCCGGAATGGCGTTCGGCGATCCGCTGACGGTGTCGTCCGGTGCGACGATCACGATCGTCAACAAGGACACCGTCGAACACTCCGTGACCTCGGATCCGAAGGGGCCATTCAGCACCGATGTCGACGGCGGCGAGCAGAAGACGTTCACCGCGCCGACCCAGCCGGGGACGTATCCGTTCGTGTGCAAGTACCACTCGACCATGAAGGGCACGCTGACCGTCAGGTAGCTCATCGACCTGGCGACGGTTTGAACTTCGCCAGTCCCGGGCATCCGCGGATCAAGCGTGTACGTCAATTGTCCTGACGTACCACCTACCGAAGGAGCCCGAAATGGCCACCAACACCGTGATCTGGATAGTCGTTGCCGTCGTGGTGCTGTTGCTGGTGATTCTGCTGCTGGCCTTCGTCGGCCGCGGCGTGCGCGACCGCAAGCGCCGGGCCGAGGCCGGACGCATCCGGGAAGAGGTGCGCGAGGAAAGCGGCCGTCTGGAGAAGCGGGAGGCCATCGCCGCCGAGACCGAGGCACGGGCCCGCGCTGCGCAGGCCGAAGCCGAGGCGAAGGCAGCCGAGGCGGCCCGCCTGCAGGACAGGGCGGCGACCCACCGCAGCCACGTCGACTCGTCGCGCGAGGATCTTGATGCCCGGCGGGAGCGTGCCGACGCGCTGGATCCGCGCAAGACCGACGAGCAGGCACTCAACGAGGACGATCAGGTAGTCAACGAGGCGGTCGTCGACGAGAACCACGAGCGTCATTCCACCGAGCGCCCGCGAACCGTCAGCTAGACCAGAACCGCACCCGAGCCGACTGGCGCGTCATTCCGAGCGCCGTCGGCTTCGGCGTGCAAGCAACTGATCCGTCAGGGTCCGCGCCAGCCATGCCTCGAACTTGGCGACCGACCAACCCCGGATCCGCACCAACCGGTCGAACAGCACGGGATCGGTTGCCAGCCAAGCCATGTCGGCCGCCTCGGCACGTGACATGCCGTCGGCCAGCGCCTGCAACCCGCCAAGCCGCTTGACCACGACGCGCGCGCCGACCAGGCGCTGTCCTCGGTATTCGTCGAGCAGGAGCCGGGCAGCGGCATCGCCGTCGGCGGCGACCTCCAACACCCGAAACAGCCCAGCCACCCGCACGTCGATCGCAACCATGACGCGGGCCCACGTGGTCAGCAGCGCGACCGGATCGTCCATCGCGAGGAGTTCCCGCATCTCGGGTCGGTCCGCCACCGGAACGGGTCGGTCGTCGCCCGCCACCGCCCAGTCCAGCGCCGTCTTGAGCAGGTCGACCTTGCCCCCGACCGCGGTGAACACCGTCTTGCGGCTGACGCCCGCGGACTCGGCGACGGCGTCGATGGTGGTGGCACCGTAGCCGTCGCCGACGAACAGCCGCGCGGCCGCCGCCACGATCGAACGCCGAGTCTGCTCCGCCTGAGCGGTGCGCAGTCCGGAGTGGTAGTCGCGCTTGACATGTTCTCGCATTGAGGTCACTCTCAGTGTATTGACTACACTATAAGATACCTCAAATGGGGGATACATGCGAACGATCATCGTCGGCGGCGGGCCCACCGGCCTGTTCACCGCCATTGCGCTGGCCCGGCGCGGGAGGGACGTGGTCCTCGTCGACCGGGACCCGGGCCCGCCGAGGCACGGTCGGTGGCAACGCAGGGGCGTCATGCAGTTTCACCACTCGCACACCCTGCGGGGTCCCGTCGTCGATGCGCTGCGCCATGAAATGCCCGACGTACTCGACCATCTGGTGAAGGCGGGCGCGGTGATCGCGGAGGCTCCCGACGGCCGCCCTGCGGCGTTGTTGTGCCGTCGCGCGACGTTCGACGCAGTGTTGCGCCGCCGCGCCGAGGGAGAGCCGGGGGTCAGTCTCCACACCGGCCATGTCGATGGACTGACGCAGGAGGGTGGCCGTATTCGCGGCGTGACGCTATCGGGCCGCACGCTCGGCGGTGACGTCGTGATCGACGCCTCGGGTCGCGCGAGCAGGTTCACCCGCGACGTACGCCCACCCGCGGAGGGCGGCGAGTGCGGTGCGGTCTACGTCGACCGGCTGTACCGCTTCCATGACGGCGCCCCAGCCGCTCCGGTGAACTCACCCATCGGCCTGTCGTTGAACTTCCCCGGCTACTTCGCCATCGCCTTCCTGCACGACGACCGGACGTTCTCGATCACCTTCGCGCACGACGGCAGGGATCGCAGGCTGCGTCGGCTCAGGCACGGGGAGGTCTTCGAAAGCGCCGTCAGTGCGATACCGCGACTCGCCGACTGGATCGACCCGCGTCGCGCCAGGCCGATCGCCCCAGTGCTGCCCGGCGGCAAGCTCTACAACTCCTACCGCGGCCAAGTCGACTCCACGGGCCGACTGGTCGCGCCAGGGATGATCTCCGTCGGCGATGCGGTCTGCACCACCACGCCGCTCGCCGGTCGCGGGCGTGACGCTCGCACTGGCGCAGGCGCGGGCCTTGCTCCGTGCGTTCGACGAGCACGGCCGTGATACCGACTCCGCGACAATGGAGTTCGATCACTGGTGCACCGAGAACATCAGACCCTGGTTCGACGACCATCGTGTAACCGACGCCGACCGGCTGCGCAGGTGGTCTGGCGGCGACGTCGACACCACGCGATGCCTACCGTCCGATCTCATCGTCTCAGCGGGCGCCGCCGACGACACCATGCGCGGCGCTGTCGAGCCATATGCGCGGATGGACGCGCTACCTGCGAGCCTGGACGCAGTGGAGCCGAGGGCCAGGGCGATCTTCGCCGCGGGTTGGCGCCCCGCCGTACCCGACGGGCCGACGCACGCCGAGCTGGCCGACCTCTGCGATGCCCATCAGGACGGCGCTGCCTGACCTTCGTCGTCGCCGCCGCCGCCGTCCTCGTCGTCTGGGCCGTCGTCGTCTTCGTGGTTGTTTCGGTTGAGCATGCGTTCGGGGTGGTGGTAGTCGTTGATGCGGGTTTGGCCGGTGTCGAGGTGGGGTGGTGGGATCCATTCGGTGCGGCCGTCTTTGCGCACTCTGGTGGTCCAGCCGGTGTTCTCGACGAGCAGGTTGTCGGGTTTGCAGGCCAGGGTGAGTTCGTTGATGTTGGTTTGTCCGCCGCGTTTCCAGTCCCGGGCGGCGTGGTGGACTTCGCAGCCGTAGGGCGGGACGTGGCAACCGGGTTTGGTACAGCCGCCGTGCAGCGAGTACAGCACGATGCGTTGCCCGGGGGAGGCGCAGCGCTTCGTTCGGCCGAGGTAGAGGGGTTCGCGGGTGTGCTTGTCGAACACTGCCAGGTAGTGGTGGGCGTGGGAGGCCAGCCGGATCACGTCGCGCATCGGCAGCAGGGTGCCACCGCCGGTGACGGCGTACCCACTGGCCGACTCCAAGTCTTGCAGGGTGGTGGACACGATGATGGTGGCCGGCAATCCGTGGTGGCTGCCCAACTGCCCGGAGGCCAGCATGGCGCCGGCCGATCGCGGTCAGGGCGTCGTGTTGGCGTTGTGCCAGGGTGCGCTGATCGGTGCGGGCGCGGTCACCGGGGTCCCCGTCCACACACGGCGTCTCGTCGTCGGGGTTGCACGTGCCGGGGGTGGCCCAGGCGGCCATGACGGCGTCGAAGGTGGCGCGGCCTTGCGGGTCGAGCAGGCCGGTGACCTTGCTCATCCCGTCGGGGCCTTGCGGGCCGACGGTGATCCCGCGGCGCCGGGCCCGGTCGAGGTCGGTGTAGTCGCCGTCGGGGTGCAGCAGGGCCAGCAGCCGGGCGGTGGCCTTGCGCAGCCCGTCGGGGAGCTGCTCGCCCGCGATCCGGGCCAGGGTGGCGTCGGCGTGTTCGCGGGTGGTGAAGTCGACGGCGTCGGGTAGGTCGTCGAAGAACTTGCGGATGATCCGGACGTGTTCGGGTCCGATCAGGCCCTTGGCTTGGGCGGCGGCGGTGTGCTCGAGCTGGGGGGCCAGCGGTTCCCCGGACAGGGTGTGGCGGGGGCCGAGGTGTCGGGCGTCCTTGAGCCGGCGGTGGGCTTCGTCCCGCGAGATCCGCAACCGCTCGGAGATGACGGCGGCCATCGAGGTCGCCCCCAACTCGACGGGGGAGGCTTCGGTGTCCAGGCGGGCCAGGATCTGATGGGTGGCGGCGGGGATCCGCCACAGTGCGGTCTCCAGGGCGCCGAGCACGGTCACCAGCTCGGGGTGGGTGAGAGTGTTCGTCGGCAGGTCCACGACCGCGTCGATCGCGGCGGTCATGGTCGCGATCGCTGCCATCACCACGTCGCGATCGTCGACCGGGCCGGAACTCATACTCGAACATTATTTCGAACCACCGACAAGAAACCCTGAAGTGGCACAAGGGAATACGCCCTGTGGACAACCTCCACGGCCTGTGGATGAAACAAGCACGCGGCGGCGATTTCAGGTAAAGGGGTCTAGCCCAACGGGGTCCAGGCGACCGGCAGCCGCTTGATGCCGTGGATGAACGCCGACTGCAGACGATCGGGCTCCTCGGTCGCGGTGATGTCGGGGATCCGGCGATGAAGTTCCTCGAAGATCACCGTGATCTCGCGGCGGGCCAGGTTCGCGCCAAGGCAGAAGTGCGCACCACCGCCGCCGAACCCCACGTGCGGATTGGGCTGGCGCCGTACGTCGAAGGTCCACGGATCGCTGAACTTCGTCTCGTCGCGGTTCGCAGAGCCGTACCAGAGCGTGACTTTGTCGCCCTCGGTGAGTTGCACCCCGCTGAGTTCGGTGTCACGAGTGACGGTGCGACGCATGTACGACACCGGTGATGCCCACCGCACGATCTCCTCGACGGCCGTCGGCGCAACGTCGTCGTAGTTCTTCCACCACTCCGCCCGCTCGTCCGGGAACCGGCTCAGGGCCAGTACGCCGTGGCTTATCGCGTTGCGGGTGGTCTCGTTGCCCGCCACCACCAGCAGGATGAAGAACGACGCGACCTCACTGGAGGTGAGCCCTTCGCCGTCCAACTCCGCCTGCACCAGGTTGGTGGTCAGGTCGTCGGCGGGGTGCGCGCGCCGATCGTCGGCGAGTCCCATCGCGTATGCGCCGATATCCATTGCGACGCGGAAGAATTCGTCGAAGTCGGTGGTCAGGTCCGGGTCGCCGAAGCCGAGGATCACGTTGGTCCAGTGGAAGACCTGCTGGTGGTCGTCCTCCGGTATGCCCATCAGGTCGCAGATGATCTGCAGTGGAAAGGGTCCGGCGAGTTCGGCGACCAGCTCGCCTCGGCCGTCGGGATGCTCGGCGATCATCCCGGTGATCAGTCGCCGGGCGCGGTCCCGGACGGAGTCTTCCATGCGTGCGAGCACCCGCGGTGTGAAGGCGCTGCGCACGATGTTGCGCAGCCTGGTATGCCGCGGATCGTCCATCGCGATCATCGAGCCGAAGTACTCGGCGAGTTCGGGTGTCTGGTCGCCGATCGTGATGCCGAGGCTCGAGCTGAAGATCTCGGGATGCCGGCTGGCACGGAACACGTCGTCGTAGCGGGTGACCGCCCAGTGGCCCCGGCCCGGTTCGGCGCCCTCCTGGACGAACTCGGATGCCACGACACCGGTGCGTCGCGGCGCAGGGTGGCGAACGCGCCGTCGCGCAGGTCGTCGTCTCTTGCCCAGAAGTCCCAGGAGCCGAGGTCGATCTCGGACATCGGAACGTCGGGTGGCGCGGCGCCGTTGACCCGAGTCGAGATACCCACGTCGCATCACCTCATCGTCGAGAACGGGATGTCGCCGAGCGTAATGGTCATCTCGGGCCGGCAACGTCAGGGCCTGGCCTGGTGTCCGGCTCGGCCCGGCGTCCGGCGCTGCTCCTTCATCTTCGCCTCGAACACGTGCCGCCCGCCCTGCTGCAAGTCGTCGCGGACCCGGTGCTCGTGCTCGCGGAAGTCGGTCCAGTAGCCGTCGTCGAATTCCTCGACGATCTGAAACGTCCACCGGCCGTGCAGAACGTTGCGGCCGACGAGTTCGGTCTCGAGTCGGTCGGCGGTGTCGCCGTGTCCCGCGGCCCGCAGTTTCTCGCAGGCAGCGCCGAGGGTGAGGTCGGCGTGCCCGATCAATTGGTGGAACGAGTAGAGGTGCCCCCGCGCACGCTCGACGTACTCGAGGGCCTCCGACACCTGCCCGACCGCTTCTATCGTGTCGTCGTCGACACCGGGCGGCTGCCGGGTCAGCGTCTCGTCGTCGCTGGTCACCGACGGGTGATACCCCGTTCACGGGGATGCCAACCATCACCCCCTTCCGCCGATGGCCTGCTCCGCGCCGTAGCATCGTGATAGCCAGAAGCGTGCGCAACGAACATGCGGGGCAACCGTTTACGTCGTCCGACGAGGAGATCGCCGAAGCGTTGCTCGAGGTCAGCATCCCGACGTTGATGCTGTCGCTGGACCAGGAAACCCGCTGAACACCCAGCCCTTGTCGACGTCGATCGAGTACCACGTGACCGGATAGAACGGCATCTCGCTGCCAGGGAACACGTCCATCGTCGACGCGATCCATTCGCCGATTCGCTTGCGGCCCGCCATCTTTCCGTAAAGGTGCTCGACGTAGGTTGCGTCCTCCGTGAAGAGGTCGCCATAACGGGACCAGTCCCACGACCGTCCAATCTCCACCACCACGTCCTGGTGATGCTGAAATGTCTCCTCGATCTCCTGGCGTGACCACCTGTTCGTAGAAGACCCCATCGGACGGACTCCTTCGTGTTCGGGCAGTAGAACTAGAACCTGTTCTACCAAAGAGCCCGCAGAAGCGGGGCCTAAATCAGGTGACCGTCAACGTCCTCAATCGGGGCCACAGGGTTTCCCACGGCACACCCTGGCCGGTGAGGACGAAGGCGTGCATGTCCTCGCCGATGTCGCCGACCCGACGGGCGGAGGTGGAAAGTAGCCGTAGACCAGCCACCGGCGTGGCGCGCCACCTGCTTCGCGGCGGCGCTGGAACCCCAGCGCGCCGGAGGCGCCAACGGCGCGTAAAGCCCCGCCAGATAGTAGGCGCGTCCGGCGGTGGCGACGAATACCACGTAGAGCGCCAGAAACGTGGCCCCGAGATACCGGTATGACCGCAGGTGGTCGGCGAGGAGCAGTCGCACCAGTCCATACATTCCGAGCACGACCCCCGCAAGGCGGGCAAACATCAGCAATTCCACGGCGATGCCCGTGCGGCCGCCATACAACGCCTCCGCCTCGCCCGTGACGACGGGCGTCATGCGCAACTGTGGCCAACCGTGCAGCTGTTGCCAGATCAGTGTCGGCGTCGCCATCAAGGCCGCGAGCCCAGCGCCCGCCCAGAACAGCGGCCTGCGGAGCAGATCTCGAGGCCGAGGCTTGCCATGGCCACCAGCAACACCGGGCACAGCAGTATCACCTGAAACTTCGTCATGGCAGCTATCCCGATCACCAGGCCGAGCGCGATCAGCAAACGATCATCGCGCACCCGTTGCCATCGAATCACCAACCACAACAGCAACATCCATTGCAGTGGTTCCATCGTGTACGGTGTCAACCAGTGCCCCGTGAGTGTCGTCCACAGGCCCGTGGCCTGCGCCGCAGCAGTGAAAACCTGTGCGCGGCGGTCACATCCGAATTCGCGGGCGATCAGGGCCGCCACCACCACCGCACCCGCGGCGGCAAGCGCGCCTGGCAACCTCAACGCGATGAGCGATCCTGGGCGACGGCATCGGCGAACGCGGCAAGCGCGGGTGTCGACGGCGGCTGATCGGCGGCACCCCAGTCCAGGTGGTACCGGCCGATGGCTAGCATGTACATCTCGTCGAACCAGTACCGGGAGCCGAATGCCGTTGCCGTGCAATGCAAGACTGCAACCACGCCCGCGATGCCAAGCACGCAGCGGGTGGCGAACGGGAGCACGTCCGCCATCACCTCGACGTTAGCGTGTCGGCTCATCCGGAAGTAACGCGCCCCGCGTCGAAGCCGATAGCGGATGTAGGGGTCGCGTTGCGGGGTCGCACGAGTACATGGACCGTCACGAAGAGGAGTGACACGAATGAGACTGATCAAGGTCGTGGCCACCGCCATGATCATCGGCGGGCTGGGCTTCGGCTCGGCGGGCATGGGCGCAGGCGTGGCGTCGGCGACGCCCGCCGCGCCGATTCCGTTGAAACCGGGCCACGGTGACGACGACTTCTGCCCGCCGTGGTGCGGCAACGGAAACGGGCGCCACGACAACCCCGGCCATGGCAACCCGGGCCACTTCGACGACAAGGGCCCGTGGTGGGCCAGCAACCGGCACGAGTGGTGGGACGACCGCAAGGGTCCGCCACCATGGGGTTGGGGTCCGCCGCCTCCGCTGCAATGGAACGGCGGCCCGCTGCCACGGAGCATCAACTACTGGGGTTACGACGTAAACCCGGTGTGGAACGACGGTCCGCGTCAGTGGGGGATCTGGCTGTTCGGCCTTTGGATCCCGATCTTCGGCGCCGGGTTCAACTAGGCGGCTCGGCTGGCCCCTCGGCTCAGCCTTCGACGACGGCCTTGATCCGCTCCAGCGTCTTGCGCATGTCGCGGACGTTGCGCCGTCGTCGGAGCTGACCGCCGAAGAGACCGAACAGGGTGGTGACGAGACCCTCGTTCATCCGGAATGACTCGGTCACATCGGTGCCGCCGGCGGCGGGCGTGAACGCGTAGTGCCAGTTGTTCACCGCCCGGTCGCCGACGAGCACTTCGAACCCGAACTCGCGGCCGGGTTCACACGCGGTCACCCGGCAGGTCGTCCAGTACACCGGGCCGATCTCGTTGCGCTTGACGTGGCCGCGGAACTTCGCGTCGAGGGCGGGGCCGGTGGCTCCGTCGAGCCATTCGGCCTCGAACGTCTCGGGCGAGAACCTGCCGGTATTGCGAACGTCGGCGACGAGATCCCAGATCTGTTGCGCCGGAGCCGCCATCGTGACCGTCACTGCTGCGTGCACGAGCTGGCTGCCTCTTTCATCGTGGGCCGGGGCCGAGCGTGTACACGTGGTCGGGAGGCAGCGCTCCTGATGGGCTGGGCAGCGTCGGACGATGCAGGCGGCGACGTGGGCTCACCCGTGCAAGCCGAGATCAGCAGCGCCGCCGCGTCGACGGCGGCACACCGTCGGAGGGTGGCGGTCATCTATTCCCGTCGTCGTGCGATTGGTCGAAGAATCACATTATCTGCGAGGCAGTGCCATCGGAGCCGATATCGCGTTAGCTGAATGACGTGACGGTTATCGACCGCAAGTGGGACGTCGGGTTCGACCAACTGCGAGCGGAGGCCCGACGATGAAGATCCGATTCGGCGTCAGTCTCGGTGCGGACACCGGTCCCGGCAAGTTGGCCGACGTCGTCGACCAACTCGAGTCGCTCGGCATCGATTCACTGTGGTTCTCCGAACTGGTGTACTCCGAGGCGGTCGATCCGTTCGTCGGGATGGCGTACGCGCTGGCCCGGACGCGCAAGCTCAAGGTCGGGACGTCGGTGGTAGTGCTCCCCGGCCGCCACCCGGTCTTGGTGGCAAAGCAGCTAGCCTCACTGGCCGCGCTGGCGCCGAAACGCGTCCTGCCGGTGTTCGGGCTCCGATCGGCGCTCGCCGCCGAACGCGACCTCTTCACCGTGCCGGACGGTCAACGCGCCGCCGTGTTCGACGAATCGCTGAAGTTGTTGAGATTCGCACTCGAATCCGAGGGCGCCGACTTCTCGGGCGACTACTTCACGACCAGGTCCGTCGCGGTCGCCCCGCGGCCGGACAAACCGATGGACATCTGGCTCGGCGGAGCCGCGCCTGCGGCATTCCAGCGCATCGGCCGGCTGGCCGACGGATGGCTCGGCAGTTTCCTCACCCCGGCCGAGGCACGGCTCGGCCGCGAGCAGATCGAGGCCGCCGCCGCCGCCGCGGGCCGTGCCGTCGAACCCGATCATTACGGGATCAACGTCGCGGTCAGCGACAACGGGCTGTCCGCAGGCTTGCTCGACGCCGTCCGCAGTCGCAGAACCGATGTCGACCCGACCGAGCTCGTCGCCGACGGGTGGTCGCAGTTGCACCGGATGATCGACCGCTACGTGGCCGCAGGGCTGACGAAGTTCGTCATCCGCCCGGCGGGTGGCGGCGACATCGAGGAATTCGTCACCCGGTTCGCCGCAGAGCTTCTGCCGCGGGAGAACTGAGCACAGCGGTGGCCACCACGTCGGCGGGTTCCGGTCTGGTGAGCTGGCTGCGCCCAAATACGTTGTACGTCAACGGGATCGGCGGGTTCTGCTTCTCTTCGTCGCGCCTGCATCGCGTACTGCGGTTGGTTCGAACTGAGGATCTTCGCCTTGGTCCTAACGGCGGGGGACGGTCAATCCCGAAGTCCGGGAAGCAGTTTGACGATGCGACCACGCACCAGCTCGGCACTGATCCCCTTCATGCGGTCGATCCAGCCGATTGAGGCAGGCACATACCAGTGCAGCCGTTTCTGGTCGTGGTAGGCCGCCCATGCCGCCTCTGCGACGCTCGACGCAGGCATCAGGCGGAACATTCCCTTCTTCGGCGCGGCGGCGGCGACGTCTGCGCTCGAGGTCGGGGCGTTCCGCTTCGAGTGGTTCGGCGTGTCGACGAGGATGGCCGTGTCGATCAGGCCAGGCAGCACGTCGGCCACGCGGACACCGTGCCGTTTCCACTCGACGCTGAGCGCCTCGGTCAACCCCTTCACCGCGTGCTTGGTCGCGGAGTAGACCGCGATCTGCGGCATGCCGTACGTCGCCGAGGACGACGAGGTGGAGAACATCAGGCTTCCCGCGCTCTTCCTCAGGTACGGGAGCGACCCGTACGCGCCGCTGAGGACCGCCTTGAAGTTCACGTCGACCACGCGCATCGCAGCCTCGTACGGCACGTCCTCGAACCATCCGGACTCACCGATCCCCGCGTTGTTCCACATCATGTCCAGGTCGCCGTCCGCGTTGCCGCCGCAGAAGTCGGCCAGCGCCGCGTCGAGTGCGGACTTGTCGGTGACGTCGACCTGGCGGGTCCAGATCCGATCGGGCCCGAGTTGCCCGGCCAGCGAGGTCAGGCCGTCGGCGTTGCGGTCGATGGCGCCGACCCGCCAGCCGCGCGTATGGAAGTGCTCGGCACCCGCGCGGCCCATGCCACTGCCTGCGCCGGTGATGAAGATCGACTTGGTGGCAGCCACCGCGAATCCTCCTGGTTCGTCGTCGGGTTCAGAGCCTGAATACCTCATCCGCGATGGAATCGGTGCCGAACCCGAGTCGCAACGGATGACCGATACCCATCCGAAGAGGAGACGCCCATGGCGCAAGTCGTCGTCGCAGGACACCTGATGGTCGAACCGGAGAACCGGGACGACTACCTGAGCACCTGCGTGGAAGTGGTCCTGCGGGCCAGGGCGTCCACGGGTTGCCTGGACTTCGCCATCTCGGCCGATCTGCTCGATCCCGCCCGGGTCAACGTCTACGAGCGCTGGGACTCCCAGTCGGCAGTCGAGGCGTTTCGAGGCAGCGGCCCCTCCGACGAACAGGGCGCCGCAACGATCTGCGCCTCCGTGGCGGAGTTCGACGTGGCCGGGCACAGGCCGCTCACGTGACCCGCAGGCCATGGCACCGGCCCGACCACCAGCCGAGCAAACAGATGTTCGGGACGCGGCCGGCGAAGCCAGCAACATGGCCACGCGATCGGCATGACGGGCCGCCGAACGGAGAATGACGAGTTGGCGACACGGGTCTGCGTGGCGGCAGCCGATTCGCTGAGGGCTTCATCATTCGGGTACTGTGCGTAAACTGCGCAGACGTACCGGGGGACGCTCTCCAGCCCGCGTGAAACTTCGGACGATACTCGAGAACACAGACGTTGAGGGCTTTGACTTGCCAAACCAGACCAGTGACAAAGAGGGCTTGACGCCGCACTTCGAAGACGTGCAGGCGCACTACGACTTGTCGGATGACTTCTTCCGCCTGTTCCTCGACCCGACCCAGACGTACAGCTGCGCATACTTCGAGCGCGATGACATGACGCTGGAAGAGGCGCAGCTCGCCAAGATCGACTTGTCATTGGGCAAGCTCGGATTGGAGCCAGGCATGACGCTGCTCGACGTGGGCTGCGGTTGGGGCGCGACCCTCAACCGTGCTCTCGAGAAGTATGACGTCAACGTGGTCGGTCTGACGCTGAGCAAGAACCAACGGGCGCATGTCGAGAAACTGTTCGCCCAGTCGGACAGCCCGCGGAACAAGAAGGTGCTGCTGAAGGGCTGGGAGCAGTTCGACGAACCCGTCGACCGAATCGTGTCCATCGGCGCCTTCGAGCACTTCGGTCGGGATCGCTGGGACGACTTCTTCAAGATGGCTTACTCGGCGCTGCCCGCCGGCGGCACGATGATGCTGCACACCATCATCAAACCCAGTGGCGAGGAGATCGAGGCCCGCGGACTGCCCCTGACCATGACCAAGCTGAAGTTCTTCAAGTTCATCATGGACGAGATCTTCCCGGGCGGTGAGCTGCCGTACGCGGCCAAGGTCGAAGAGAATGGCCGACAGGCCGGCTTCCAGATCACCAAGGTGCAGCCGCTGCGCATGCATTACGCCCGCACGCTGGACACCTGGGCGGCGGCGCTGGAATCCCGCAAGGACGACGCCATCGCGATCCAGTCCGAAGAGGTCTACGACAGGTACATGAAGTACCTGACCGGCTGCGCCGACCTGTTCCGCGAGGGCTACTGCGACGTTTGCCAGTTCACCCTGCAGAAGGTCTGACCCCCGAGCGCACCCATCTCACCGACCGGCTTCCCCGACCCATGTGACGGTCAGCAGGCGACCGGGTGGGACTCGCAGTGCGGCGTGGTCCCCGGAAAGCGATAGCGGTGAGCGGCGACCCAGCGGTACAAGCGCTCCTGCAGGACCCCGATGCCCGGCACCCGGTAGAGGATCAGCGGCAGTCCAGTCCCGAGCGCCGCCGACAGCGCCGCGTTGACGGCCTCGGCGCCGCCGTACACCTGGCCGGAGGAATCCAGCCACCATCCGGACTCGGTCATGCGCGACGGGGATATCCCGAGTCGCTCAGCCGTGCCCGGCTGCTGAAACGGCATGATCTCCAGTTCTCCTGTGCGATCCACGCGCTTCAGGGAGTACACGAACCGCGTGCACATCCCGCATACGCCGTCGAAGTACAGGACGCCGCTCATGACTTCATTGTGCTCCGCGGGCTCACGCCGGGGGACGTCCGGGCGGACCCATCTTGGCCCCGGCGGCATCGCGGCGCCGGGCCGCCATCCCTGCGAGTGCCTCGAAGACCACCCGGTGTGCGGCGTTGACCGTGAGCTCGGCGTGGTCGTAGGCGGGGGCGACCTCCACCACGTCGACGCCGGCCACGTCGTGCTCGTAGCACAGCTGGCGGACCATCCGGAGCAGGTCGACGCTGGTGATGCCGCCCGGCTCCGGAGTGCCGGTACCGGGCGCATGCGCCGGGTCGAGCACGTCGATGTCGACGGAGAGGTACAACTTGTCCGCCTTGGCCAGCGCCTCGCCGACGGCGTCGACCATGACGGCCTTGAACCCGCGCTCCCAGATCTCCTGCATGGTGTGCCAAACCATGCCCTGCTCCTGCATCCACTCGAAGGTGTCCTGCGGCGGCCAGTAGCCACGCAGTCCGACCTGGACGAAGTGCGTGCCGGGCACCGCCCCCGACTCGATCAGGCGCCGCATCGGGGTGCCGTGACTCGCCAGGTTGCCGTCGATGATGTCCGCGGTATCGGCGTGTGCGTCGAAGTGCACGATCCCTACGTTGCCGTAGCCGTGCACGTCGGCGACCGCCGTCGCCGCGGGCCAGGTGATCGAGTGGTCCCCGCCGAGGATGACGGGCACGATGCCGCGTGAGGCGACGGTGGCGACCCGCTCCTTGATGTTGGCGTGCGAGACCTCGGTCTGACCGTGTGGGCAGAACGCGTCGCCGAAGTCCACCACCTCGAGCCAGTCGAAGATCTCCAGACCCAGATCCATGTGATAGGTCCCGGGCTCGTAGGCGGTGGCCCGGATGGCCCGTGGGCCGAAGCGTGCGCCGGGACGGTTCGTGGTCGCGACGTCGAACGGTGCTCCGACGATGGCGACGTCGGGTTGCCACGAATCGAGTTGCTCGGGTTCGGTGAGGAACGGCCGGTGCCCGAACGATGCCAACCCCGAGTAGGGCAAGTCGAGCTGCTCGGCCATGCCGGGCGGAAGCTCGCGGTGTGGCTCGTGATCGTGCTGGTGGCTCATGGAAGGACAGTACCGTCCTTCGGCAGCCCTTGACCCACAACGGAAGTGAGCGCGGCGCGTAGTTCACCGGAAATCGCCCGCTTGGTCCAGTCCCGTGCCGAGAGCACTACGTAGACGTTGCGGCCACGGGCCGCGCTCACCCGCACGCCGTCGTCGCCGACCCGGAATACGTCGAACGCCAGGGTGAAGCTCGTCGTGCCGACCGCAGCGCACGTCACGCCGACACTCACCACGTCCCGCCATCGGATCGGTGTGCGGTAGTCGATCTCGGCATGCACCACCTGCACGTCGAGCCCACCAGCCGTCAACGCGGGAAGGCTCGCGCCGACGTGGTCGAAGAACGCCGTGCAGGCCTCGTCGAACCAGGTGAGGTAGTGGCCGTTGAACACCACGCCCTGCTGGTCGATCTCGGCGAAGCGCGGCACGATCGGCATCGAGAAGGGTTCGCTCACGCAGCTCACCTTGCAACGCGTCGCCGTTCCCGGCAACGGGCAACCGCCGTCGGCGCCGCGTACCGCCCGGCGCGCCAGGGCTGACAGACTCGAGTCATGCAATTGGTCACGATCGAGGACATCCGGGCGGCCGCGGACCGCGTTCGAGGGTCGGTAGTCCGGACGCCACTCCTGGCCGCCGCGTGGGGGGACCCCGAGCGACCGCTGTGGATCAAACCGGAGAGCCTGCAGGCGATCGGCGCGTTCAAGGTCCGTGGTGCCTTCAACGCGATCGCTCACCTCGATGCGGCCACCAGGGCGAGGGGAGTGGTCGCGTATTCGAGCGGCAACCACGGCCAGGCCGTCGCCTACGCGGCCGCCGCATACGGCATCGCCGCCTACATCGTCATGCCGGAGGAGACGCCCGAGGTGAAGGTGGCGGCGACCCGCAGCCACGGTGCCGAGGTGGTGTTGTGCGCCGCCGGGCAGCGCGAGAAGGTGGCCGAGGAGGTGGTCGCGCGGACCGGTGCGGTGTTGATCCCGCCGTTCGATCACCCTGACGTCATCGCCGGGCAGGGCACCATCGGGCTCGAGATCGCCGAGGACCTACCCGACGTCGCGACCGTGTTGATTCCACTCAGCGGCGGTGGCCTGGCGTCCGGAATCGGTACCGCAATCAAGGCGCTGTGCCCACACGCCCGCGTGATCGGCGTCGAGCCAGAACTCGCGGGCGACACCGCCCAGGGTCTGGCCGCCGGGCACCGGGTCGACTGGTCGATCGCCGACCGCAACCGCACCATTGCCGACGGCCTGCGCTCACAGCCGTCCGAGCTCACCTTCGCACATCTGCAACGGGTGCTCGACGACGTGATTACCGTGTCGGACAACGAGATTCGCGCAGCGGTCCGCGAGATTGCGCTCCGGGCCCACCTGGTCAGCGAGCCAAGTGGAGCGGTGGCGCTGGCCGGCTACCGGCTGGCTGCAACACCACCGGGCCCGACGGTGACGATCCTGTCGGGCGGCAACGTGGAACCCGCCATGCTCGCGTCGATTCTCTCGGCATGAGCGGAGGTCGCAGGGGGTAAAGTCGATCCCAGCCGAGGTCGGGGAACGCTGTGCAGGAGGCCTTCGGATGAATCGAATACTTCTTCGGGCGGGCTCGTGCACCGCGGTCGTGATGGCGCTGGCTTCGGTGCCGTTGGTCGTGAGCCCCGCGGTCGGCTGGGCCTGTGACTGGGGTCAGGTGTGGGATGCAGGCAGCAACAGCTGCGTCGCCGCGCCCCCACCGCCGCCACCACCAATCGGTGTGGTCGGCCCTGTCACGTGGTGCATCGGCGCGCCGATTCCGTTCGTTCCGATGAGCTGGTGCGTGCCGGTGGGGTAGACCTGAGTCGCCAGCCGATCAGCAGTGGCGACGACACCGAGCACCTGTCGCGCATGGCGTGCGTCCAGGCGTCCTGTTCGGCCGCCGCCTTGAGGTATCGGCGGCCCCCTTCGTCGATCCGACCTCATCGTCTTGTCTGACGCACCTTCGCTGCGCCGCCGTTAGTGCACGCCCTCCATCAACCGGCCGATCCAGCCGGAGATGCCGAAGACCACGATGCCGGCCACGATGGCCACGACGCCGAGGATGCCGAAGTAGGCGAACTCGCTCGACGGGTCGTAGTACCCGGCAAGCACACCGGACATCGAGGTGCCGAGGCCCACCGAGAAGAAGTACAGCGCCATCATCTGCGCGCGAAACGCCTCCGGCGCGAGCTGGGTGGTCACCGCGAGGCCGATCGGCGAGAGCATCAGCTCGGAGATGGCGAACACGGCCATGATGCCCACGATCAACAAGGCGGGCACGGCCTTGCCGGTGGTACCGGCCATCGGAAGGAACAACAGGAACGCTGCGCCCATCCCGATCACGCCGTAGGCGAACTTGCGCGGGGTGGTCGGTGCGCGGTTGCCCAGGCGGGTCCACATCACGGCGAAGACAGGTGACAGCAGGATGATCCACACCGGTTCGATCGATCCGATCCAGCTCGACGGCGCCGTCCAGCCGAATATCGACCAGTTCATCCGCTCGTCGGAGTACACCGCCAGCACGGTGAAGATCTGCTGGAAAAGCGACCAGAACACGGCGTTGGCGATGAACAGCGGGATGAACGCGCGGACCCGGGTCTTCTCGACCGCCTCCACCTTCGAGCTGGTCAGCATCACCGCGAAGTAAGCGATCGACGCTGCGATGATGACGCCGGTGGTGACCTGGGACAGGTTCTCCAGCGTCACCAGCCCGGTCGCGAGCACCACCGCCACCACGACGGCAGCGAGGACGAGAATCCCCGCGTATACGGCAAAACGATTGCGCGGCAGCGGATTCGGAACATGACGACCGTGCTCACCGAGGTTGCGCCGGAACACCACGTACTGGGCGAGGCCAAGCGCCATGCCGACGGCCGCGGCACCGAATCCGTAGTGGAAGCCGACACGCGTCTGCAGCAGGCCGGTGATCAGCGGCCCGACGAACGCACCGAGGTTGATGCCGAGATAGAACAGCGTGAATCCGCCGTCGGCCCTCGCGTCACCCTTGTCGTACAGCGTGCCGAGCAGTGACGACGCGTTGGCCTTCAGTGCGCCGGACCCCAGCGCGACGAGCACCAGGCCGATCCCGACCCCGGTCAAGCCCGGGACGAGGGCCAGCGCGATGTGGCCCGCCATGACCACCACGCCGCCGTAGAACACCGTGCGCTCCATGCCGAGCAGTCGGTCGGCGACCCAGCCCCCGAGCACCGTCGACAGGTACACCAGCCCGCCGTAAGCGCCGACGAGCCCCGTGGCGGTGCTCTGCGGCATGCCCAGCCCGCCGTCGGTCACCGAGTAGTACAGGTAGTAGGCGAGGATCGTGAGCATCCCGTAGAAGGAGAACCGTTCCCACATCTCGACGCCGAAGAGGTTCACCAGCCCGATGGGATGCCCGAACACGGTGCGTTCGGCTGGCCGGTCGCTGGTCGCAGCTGCCGTCGTCATGATGGCCACCCTGCCACTTTTGCGTCGCCGTCACGTCCGGTCGGCGCGGGCCCGTCGAGCCCGACGGCGGGTCGCGAGGTAGTGTCTGCCCGAAAGGTGGATCCTCACCACGCCGCGACGGCGCCGCTTGGTTTCGTTCGGGTGTTCGCGCCGACGCGTGGCGGGTCCCCCTCGTCGGTCCGAAGGGGTACATGTGGACGCGGTTCTCGGCTTGTCGATGACCCCGACGTCCGTCGGCCTGGTTCTCGTCGAAGGTCAGGACGCCGACGGCGCAACGATGGATCGCGACGCATTCGACGTCTACGACGGCGCACCGCCGACGTGTGAACAGGCCACCGCCGCCGTGCTCCGAACCGAAGCCCTGGCGGCCAACCGGGGCAGGCGCCTGCATTCCATCGGGGTGACCTGGAGCGAGGACGCCGACGCCGAGGCATCGGCGCTGATGAAGTCGCTGTCGGAGTCGGGTTTCGAAAACGTAATGCCGATCAGGCTCCCGGAGGCCACCGAGGCATTGGCGCGCGGCATGGCAGCCGTCATCGGCTACGAGACCACCGCGGTCTGCGTCATCGATCCGGACCTGGTCATCTCGATCGTCGTCAACACGTTCGACGGTGCGGTCCAGACCGCATTCAACCACGCCATCGACTCCGACGAGAGCCTGATCAGTTGGTTGAGCACGGTGTTCACCAAGGCCGACTGGCAGCCCGAGGCGCTCGTCGTCGTCGGCTCGGCCGGCGGTTTCGATTCGATCCTGCCGCAGCTCGAGGATGCGCTGTCGGTGCCCGTATTCGCGCCGGAGGAAGCCGAGCTCGCATTGGCCAGGGGCGCGGCACTGGCCTCGGCTCAGACCATCGAACTTCCGCTGGTCGGCCTGGACGGAGGACACGGCGGCCAGTTCGGGTACACCGTCACCGGCAACGGGACTGCCGGTCGGCACCGCACCGACGAACGCCGCACGCGCGTCCGTTTGCGCCAAGGCGGTGCTGCAACGATGTTGATCGCCGGAGTCGTGACGTTCGTCGTCTCCGTCTCGATTGCCGTCAGCCTCGAGTTGGTGCCACGCCGCGACGCCGCACCCGGTAACCCGGTGCCCGCGGTCAACGTGTCCGAGACCCCGGCGGCCGTCAAGGCCGTCCCACCGGCCATGCCGCCGCCCGTGTCGATACCCCCTGCCGAGGCCGTGGAGCCGGCGGCTCCGCTCCCGGAGGCCCCGGTCGTCGACGACGCGCCGCCGCCCGAGGCGAACGTCCCGGCGGAGGCTCCTGAGGTCGACGAAGTGCCCGCCGCCGTTGCGCCCGAGGACCCGTCCACCGGAGCTCCCGTCGTCGACCCGGCCCTGGCGCCGCCACCGGATGCATTCACGCCGCCGCCGCCCGCCGTCGTCCCGCCGGTCGACGCCACCATCCCGACCGAGGAGCCAGACATCTGGACCCGCATCAAGGACAGGCTGAAGCCGGGGAACGACGACGCGCCACTGGTTCCTGCGCCCCCCGCGGACCCCGCGCCGCCGGGTCAGTAGCGGAACGGCGCCCGTTCCGTTGGGACGCTTGGCCATTCGCAGCGGAGACCTTCGAGTCCTTCTCCGCGTGACCATCGTGCTGGCCGTGGTGCTGGCTCTGCTCATCGTCGAACTGTCGTCGCGCACCGGAGTGCTCTGGCGACTGGTGACCTTCACGTATCAGGCCAACCTGCTGGCGGCGATCTACTACGCGTGGACCTTGGTATCACCGCGCGCCGACGCCAGCACCGGGTTACGGGGCGCGGCGGTGCTCTACGTGGTGGTGGCCGGTCTGATCTGGAATCTGTTCCTGACCGGTCACAGCATGGGATACACATCGGCCAACGTGATCCTGCACGTGGTCGTGCCGCTGCTGGCGATCACCGACTGGATGGTGATCGGCACGGGACGGGGAACGGTCCGCTGGTGGCAACCGTTCGCCTGGCTGGCGTACCCCGCGGCCTACGCGGGCCTTGCTCTGCTGGTGCTCAACAGCGCGGGCCGGCGCGCGCCCTACTACTTCCTCGATCCGAGCAGCGTTGGAGTCGCCACGGTGGCAGCGAACACCAGCATTCTCGCGGTGTGTTTCCTGGGCCTCGGCTACCTGTTGTTGGCCTTGGCGCGAAGATCCTCCGCTAACACATAGCGGGCCGGCAGCGAACTAGCATGTAGAGAGGCTGCCGAAATCGGAGGATGGAAACTTGCGTAAAGCGCTGCGGTACGTGCTGGCTGTAACGGGAACGTCGACGGTGTTGCTGGCCGGAGCGATGGGCAACGGCGTGGCCGCCGCGCCGTCGCCTTTGGCCGTTGTGAACGTGGCGCCCGCCGCGGGCGAGGTCGTCGGCGTTGGCATGCCGGTCACCGTCACCTTCATGAAGCCGGTCGTCGACCGGGCCGCGGCGGAGCGGTCCATCGACGTCACCTCGCCCAACGCGCCGCCGGGCACGTTCACCTGGTTGAACGAAAGTGCCGTCCAATTCACGCCGACCGGGTTCTGGCCTGCTCACTCCACGATCGCGCTGTCGGTGGGCGGGGCCAAGACCAGCTTCCAGACGGGCGCCGCGGTGGTTGGTGTGGCCGACATCGACGCGCACACGTTCACCGTGAGCATCGATGGCCAGGTCGCGCGGGAGATGCCCGCATCGATGGGCAAGCCGAAGCACTCGACGCCCGTCGGCACGTTCACCGCGCTGGAGAAGCAGTCCCCGGTCATCATGGACTCGCGAACCATCGGCATCCCGCTCAGCGACCCGGAGGGCTACAAGCTCACCGTCTACGACGCCGTCCGGGTCACCTGGGGCGGTGTCTACGTGCACGGCGCCCCGTGGTCCGTGGGATCGCAGGGCAACGCGAACGTCAGCCATGGCTGCATCAACCTGAGCCCGGACAACGCCGCCTGGTACTACGACACCGTGAGCGTCGGTGACCCCATCATCATCCAGGCGTAGCGGCGTGCAGATTCTTCGCCGTCGGTGACGTGGCGACCGCTGCCGCGTCGGGATGGGTGCCCAGTACGCGGTCCGCGGTCCCCGAGCTCGTCACGGTGAACCAGTAGTGCTCGTTCTTGAAGTGATGCTGCCGGTGGTTCTTCCACATCGCCCGGTACAGCCCGGTTCTCGGCTTGTAGTCACTGTGGATCAGGTAGTGGCACCATTCGTAACCCAGTCCGAGCGCGGCGAGAAACACCAGATAGGTCAGCCCGAGCCCCGTTCGCGGGAAGGCCAGCACCGCGACGGCGACCGACACCGGCAAGACCCACAGCAGCGCGCGCCACGGAATGAAGATCAGCGGCACGTCGCGCGGGTCGACGTGATGCTCACGGTGCTTGCGGGCCAGCAGGGAGTCGATGAACACGGGCCCGAGCCGTCGCGGCCGCCAGTGCAGCACGAACACGTGCACGACCCATTCGAAGAACGGAAACAGCGCCAGCATCGCCACCGGGATCAGCGCATCGGTGAGCTGCCAGTCGCCGACGGCGATCCGGGCCGTCAGCGCCGCCACCAACCCGACGCCGATCATCCACGGCGACGGGTGTTTCCAGAACTCGCGAACCGCATCGGCAAGCGTGAAACCACGGCGTTGGGGGCGGCGGGTCGCGGTGGTCGCGGTGGTCATTCGACGTCCTCCAAGGTGTCGAGCGCGGCGAGCAGCGCCACGGTGGCGGGTTCCAACAGGGCACGGGCAGCCCGCTCGGCGGCCGCCGGATCGCCTGCGCGAATGGCCTGGGCGATGTCCCCGTAGGCGTCGGGCCGGCCCACTTCGCCGGCCATCATCGAGGCCAGTGCGGGCAGCGCGGGTTCGTACGTGGCGCGCAGCGTGTTGTACATCAGCCGAAAGGCGATCGAATCAGCCCCGTCGACCACGTGATCCCAGAACGAGAGCGCGTGCCGTTGCCGCTCGACCGGATCGTCCTCGGCGGCAAGTGCCGCGATGGATTCGTCGAGCAGATCGGCGACGTCGGGCCTTCGCCTGCTGGCGGCGAGCTCGGCGACCTTGGGCCCGTTGTGAAGTCGGGTTTCGAGGATGCTGCGCACCACCGAAAGGTCGAGCTCGCCCGCACGGATGAGCAGCCGGGGGAGCAGGTCAAGGCCCGCGTGACGGCGGAAGTCGCGCACCGTCGTGGCATCACCCTGCCGGACTTCGACCAGACCGGCCTCGGTGAGCCGCTTGATCGCCTCGCGGACCGCAGGCCGCGAGACCCCGAGCACCTCGGCGAGGCGACGTTCACTCGGCAGCGATTCGCCGGGCTGCATGTCGCCGCTGAGCACCTCGGCGACGATCTGGTCGAAGACGTCCTCGGGTACCGACCGACGGTTGACGGGTTGCAATGCCACGCGCTTACGATGGCAGACTCGTTGGTAAGAGGTCAAGTGGTCTTACCAGTGCGGGACGGCCTTTCAGCGAAGCGCTGCGGCGGTCGACTCGTCGGCGGGCAGGAATGCTTCGATGCTGAGTTCGGCCGCGGTGAGGTCGAGAGCGGTGCCGAACGTCGTGACGGTGCTCAGGAACGTCAGGACGCTGCCTTGGGGGCCGTCGAGTTGCAACGGCACCACCACGCTGCCGAGGTCGATGGTGTCGTCGAAGCCGCCCGGGTAGGACTCGATCTCGGACAGCAGCGCCGCCAGGTCCTCCGAAGCGCAGACCGCGACCTCCCGGCGGAGTCGGGAGACGACGTGGTGGCGCCACTGTCCCAGGTTGCGGATGCGCGGCGCCATCCCATCGGGGTGAAGGGAGATCCGCAGGGCATTGGACGGGTCGAGCAGGGCGGCGGCGACACCTTCCAGCATCAGCCCGGCGCCTGCGTTCGCCGCCACGATGTTCCAGCACCGGTCAACGGCCAGGCACGGATACGGCTCGTACGCCTTGAGCACCTGCTCGAGGCCATCGCGCACCGCGGCCATGTCGGGGTCGGACAGCGAGCGCTCCGCATACACCGGCGCCAGACCCGCAGCGATCAGGAGTTGGTTCCGCTCGCGCAGGGGCACGTGCAGCGCCTCGGCGAGTCGCAACACCATCATGCGACTCGGAGCCGACCGGCCGGTCTCGATGAAACTCACGTGACGCGACGACACGTCGGCCTCGATGGCCAGGTCGAGCTGACTGAGCCGGCGTCGTTGCCGCCACTGCTTCATCAACGACCCGAACGGGAGGGGCTGCGCTGAAACGCTTGTCACCCACCCAGTCTGGCCCACGTACCTGTAGCCGACCACTACCCACGAGGTAATTGCGTCGCTTACCTGGGCGCCGGAACTATGGACGGCGTCCGGGACGCCAGGCCAACCACCGAGGAGGCGACGATGCGATCCAGTCAGCGGATAGCAACCGATCGGGACATCCCTCGGTGGTTGGGGTTCGTCTTGAAATCAGACCGTGCGGGCTCGTCCTGGTACGTCGGGATGGGATTTCTCTTCGCGCCGGTGCTCGCCATCGTGTCGCCGTGGCGGGAACTGACCACCGTCCTGTGGATCGGGATCGCAATCTCCGGGCTCTGGCTTGGCCTGCTGGGCGTGGCGATGGCCACGGGTCTTGCGCTGGTGTTGCGATCCGGCCGCGAGATCCCGGAGGGCTACTGGCGTTCCATCATCGACTATCCGGCGACGGTGAAACCTTCTGTGCCCCGGCGGATTTAGCGGACTCTCCCGTGTAGTCGACCTGCCAGTGCTTGATGCCGTTGAGCCAACCGGAGCGAAGCCGCTCGGGCTGGGCCAGCGAGGTGATGTCGGGCATGGCGTCGGCGATCGCGTTGAACATCAGATCGATGGTCATCCTGGCCAGGTTGGTGCCGATGCAGTAGTGCGCCCCCGTTCCGCCGAACCCGACGTGCGGGTTGGGGTCACGCAGGATGTCGAAGGTGTACGGATCGTCGAAGACGTCCTCGTCGAAGTTGGCGGAACGGTACATCATGACCACCCGCTGCCCCTTCTTGATCTTGACGCCGTCCAACTCGGTGTCCTCGAGAGCGGTGCGCTGAAACGACGTGACCGGGGTGGCCCACCTGACGATTTCGTCGGCGGCGGTGCCGGGGCGTTCCCGCTTGAAGAGCTCCCACTGGTCGGGGAAGTCGGTGAACGCCATCATGCCCTGGGTGATCGAGTTGCGCGTGGTCTCGTTGCCAGCCACCGCGAGCAGGATCACGAAGAAGCCGAGTTCGTCGTCGGACAGCTTGTGGCCCTCGACGTCGGCCTGCACCAGCTTCGTGACGAGGTCTTCGCCCGGCGTGGACGCCCGCTCTGCCGCCAGTTGCATGCCGTAGGTGATCAGCTCGACGGAGGCGCTGATCGCGTCGTTGTCCGCGAACTCGGGGTCCATGTCGCCGACCATCTGGTTGGACCAGTGGAAGAGCTTCATCCGGTCTTCCTGCGGCACGCCCATCAGGCCGGCAATCGCCTGCAGCGGGAGCTCGCAGGACACCTGCTCGACGAAGTCGCCCGTACCCTCGGCCGCTGCCTTGGTCGCGATGTCGCGTGCCCGGTCCGCGAGGTCCGCCCGCAGCAACTCCACCGCACGCGGAGTGAATGCGCGCGACACGATCTTGCGCAGGTGGGTGTGATGCGGCGCGTCCATGTTGAGTAGGACGAACTTGCCCGTGTCGATCTGGGCGGGAACGGTGCCGTCCGGGTAGCGCGGCAAGGCAGTCTTCTCGAGGCTCGAGAAGACCTCGCTGCGCCGCGACACCTCCTTCACGTCCTTGTGCTTTGTCACCACCCAGAAGCCACCGTCGCCGAATCCGCCGACGGCCTCGGGCTGCTCGTTCCACCAGATCGGCGCGACTTTGCGCATCTCGGCAAGCTCCGCGATGGGCAGCCGCTCGGCGTAGATGTCGGGGTCGGTGAAGTCGAACCCATGCGGGAGGTTCGGAGATTGCATGACTGGGGCACTCCTCGCTACGACGTGCTCTAGTGACGTAAGGCATTGCTACACCACAGTTGGGGCCGCTGGCGGCGGGTTTCCGAAACTACGGGGAAGTCCCAAGTAGAACGTGTTCTCGCTTACCCGGTGTAACGAAAAACCGACCAGTACGTAAGAACCCAGAGGTACCATCAGTCCCTGGAGTAACACCGAGAGGCCACCGCCATGACAGCACACATGCGAAGGTTTCTGTCCGCTGCCGTCTGCTGCGCATCGGGCGCCGCGGTCGCGCTGACCGTGGCGGGTACGGCCCTGGCCGACCCGTTGGACCCAGTGCCGCCGCCCGCTCCCGTGCCGGTGCTGCCGGGCGATCCATTGGTGCCACTCGAAGCCGCAGAGGTCCCAGCCCCTGCGGCGGATGTGACCAACCAGGCGACCGCGCAACTGCTGCCCACTCCGCCCGACGGCGTTCCGCACCTCCCCAGTCCCGACGCTCTACCCCCGGGTTCGACGATGGATCCGACCGTGATGGGCAACGAAGGCCCGAACACGCGCTATCTCAAAGACCTGTGGCACGCCGTGCAGAACCAGGAGATCAGCGGCAAGGAAGCTCTGATCATGGGTTTCGCGCAGCGCGGCATGAACACGCCGTATCCCAATCAGGCCCCCGGCCCGAACGTGCCGATCTCGGGGGCCGATTCAGCGCTGGCGGCCGCCGCGCCGCCGCCGGCTCCCGCGCCTCTGCCCGCTGCCGCGCCTCTGCCCGCTGCCGCGCCTCTGCCTCTGCCGCTGGCCGCGCCACTGCCGGCCCCGTTGCCTCTTCCCGCTCCGGAGCCTCTGCCCGAGCCCGTTGCTAGCCCGCCGACTCCGTGACGTCGCCCGCCGCGGTGTCGCGGCAGGCCCCCTCCAGCAGTTCGCGCACGATGCGTACATGGGTGCGCTCGACGGCCGCCCACACGACGCGCGTCGCAGGAGTGCGGTGATGGACGAACGTCGCGAAGTGCATTCCATCGGGGCGTAGCGCGAACAGCAGCTCGCCGGGCATTCCGATCCGCGAGTCCCTGCCGAGCAGCACGGTGCCCTCGGACGCGCGCCGGATCGTCCACCCGAGCACGGACCGGTCGCTCGGCTCGGCGTGCTTGAGGCCGAGCGCCGCCCACCCGGCCAGGAGCCTGGCCTGCATCGCGGGGGGCGCCTCGTCGAGTACCGCCCTGGCCCACCGTTCGGCGTTCCAGTCTGGGTGGGCGCCGGTGTCGGCGACGAAGGAATCCGCGTAGTCGACCCGTGGCAAGTTGCTCAGCGCCGGGACGTCGTCGGGCGGCTCGACCCGCAAGACCCTGCCACGTTCCGAATCCCTGTCATGCCAGACTCGTTCGAGGTCGCCCAGCATGGTCGGATACACGAGGAGATGACGGAACGGCGCGATCGCCGCGAGGTAAGCCGAACCCAGCAGGCCGTTGGGCTTGACGAGAACCGCCATCTGGCCCCGGTAGGAACCACGTCCGTCCGGAACCCAGCCGAGGTGCAGGATGCCGTGCACGGTGCGGTTGACGATCTCCATCGCGGCTTCGTCGCCAACGGCATAGAGCGGTGTGAACGGCCCCGTGGCGACGCCAGCGGGAAAGGTGTCACGCAGATCAGTGGGCAACCCGTCGCGCAGACCCACAGTCCCAGAACTGGTTCCGCCGTCGAGGTGCAACAGACGCCCGAGCGTCCAGCGGGCGGCGAACAACGCGCGCACCACCGGCGACGAGCGGGCGGCGTCAAACGATCCGAACACCGCTTATCAGGCGCTCGAAGTCGTCGGGACCGCCTGGGGTCGGCAGTGCCCAGACGTCGAGTATCCGAAAGCCATCGGCGATGCCGTGCACCCGCCACGGTCGCGACGTGTGCGCATCGATGGGCAGCTCCGCCTTTACCATACACTACTGTATGCTTTAATCTCCTTGGATGTCAATGCAATACAACGGAAGAGACGATGCCCGCACCCACCAGGACCCCACGCGAGGTTTGGCTCGATGCGGGCCTCGCCGCACTGGCCGACGGCGGACCGGACGCCGTGCGGGTCGACGTGCTCGCGCAGACCCTCGGCGTGACACGCGGTGGCTTCTACCACCAGTTCGACAGCAGGCAGGCCCTTCTCGACGAGCTGCTCGACACCTGGGAACGCCGGAGCACCGACGAGGTGCTGGAGCGGGTCGAGCGCGAGGGCGGTGATGCGCGCAGCAAAGTCGGCAAGGCAGGCATGTTGACGTTCTCGGACGCGCTGCTGCCAGTCGACCTTGCCGTCAGGAGCTGGGCCCGCCGCGACACCGCCGTGGCCGACCGGCTGCGCCGCGTCGACAACCGCAGGATGGAGTACCTGCGTGAGCTCATCGGGACGTTCTGCGCCGACTCCGACGACGTGGAAGCCCGTGCACTGCTGGCCTTCTCGCTAGCCATCGGCAATCACTTCGTCGCCGCCGATCACGGCAAGCGCAGCCGGGCTCAGGTACTCCGGCGGGCGACGGCGCGTCTGCTCGACTGACCGACCCGCTCGACTGACCAACGCTCGACCGGCTAACCCGCTCGACCGACTAACCCGCCGACGGCGTCCGGAACGGCCTCGATGCGTGCCGGCACGTGCTTGTGCCACGGGGTGCCCGCGTAGGCGTCGCGCCACTCCGTCGACGTCAACGCGTTCGGTGCCACTCCTGGCGTCTGGAACGGCCGTCGCCGTCGACGTAGTCGAGACCGTATCCGTTCGGCAGCGACACGTGCCCGGGCAGCATGGCGTCACTGACTTCGACGGTCGCTACCGCGCTGCCCGCCGCGGTCGTGATCCGGGCGCGATCGCCATCCGACAAGCCGATGGCACCGGCGTCCTCGACGCTGATCCGCAAGGCTCCGTCGGCATCCCTCTTGCGCCACGTCGGATCGCGAAGGATGTCGTTGGCGGTATAGGCCCGACGCTCGCCGGCCGACAGCACCATCGGAAACTCCGCACTGGTGTGCGTGGTCGGGGCTGATCGCAGCGCCCGGACCTCGTCGAGCATCTCGGGAATCTCGACCGCGATCCGGTGATCCGGATGGGCGATCAGGGCGAAGTCGTCGTGGTACTCGTGCACTGTGAACGTCACGCCCGACCGGCTCGACAGGATTGCCTCGAACAAGGCGTTGCCGTCGGCGTGACCCGCACGCCGCACCGCATCCGGGTAGGCCATCGCCGTCTTCTGGGCCAGCCCCCACAGCGCCGCCGCACCGGCCAGCCCCTCGGGCAGCGCCTGCCCCAACGTCTCGTACAGCACGAACGGCAGCACCCGGCCCAGCGTCGGATTGGCACTGACCGCGGTGAGGAACGCCTCCGCGTAGGCATCCAGACCCTGTTCGCGCGGCACGGCGCAGCGGTCTCAGTTCGTCGTCGTCGACCACACCGAGAGCGCGCACCAATCGCGCCCAGATCTCCGGCTCGGCCAAGGTCCCCGTCAGCGGCTCCATCAGCCGGTGGCGGAGGTGAAAGGTGTTGCGCGGGAACTCGAGGTTGAAGAACGTCGCCTCGGCCTTCTCGAACTGGCTGGCGGCGGGCAGGACGTAATGCGCCAGCCGGGCGGTCTCGGTCATGGCCACGTCGATGACGACGAGCAATTCCAGCGACCTCAGCGCTTCGCGCACCGAGGCCGAGTCGGCTACCGAATGGGCGGGGTTGCTGCTCTCGACGATCATCGCCCGGAACCGGTCGGGATGGTCGGTCAGGATCTCCTGCGGCACCACGTTGCTCGGCACCAGGCCCGCGATGATCGGCGCACCCGTAACGGGTGTGCGGCCGACGCCACCCGCCGCGAACAGTGGCGCGAATGACGAATGCAGGTGCTGTCCGCCGCGTTTGGCGAAGTTGCCGGTCAGGATCCACAGCAGCTTGTTCAGATAGGAGCACAACGTGCTGTTCGGCGCCTGCTGGATACCGAGATCCTCGAACACCGATACGCTCGCCGCGGCGCCGATCCGACGAGCGGCCGCGCGCAACAGGGCCTCGTCGACGCCGCAGCGTTGCGCGTAGTCGGAGACCGGCACGTCGGCGAGCACCGCACGGACGGCGTCCGAGCCGTTGACGCGGTCGGCAAGAAACTGCTCGTCGCAGAGCTCTTCCTGGACCAGTACCGCGGCCAGCGCTGCAAGGCACCACGCATCGGCGCCGGGGCGCACGCGGAGATGGAAGTCGGCCAGTTTCGCGGTATCGGTGATCACCGGATCGATCACGATCATCGATCGCGCGGGATCCTTTGCGATCTCGTTGAGCACGACCCTGGCCCGCGGAAAGCTCTGAGACATCCAGGGATTCTTGCCGATGAACACCGACACCTCGGCGTGTTCGAACTCCCCGCGGGTGTGGCCGCCGTAGAAGTGTGCGTCCACCCAGTGCTCACCGGTCTTCTCCTGCGCCAGCGCATTCGAGCGGTACCGCGATCCGATCGCCTTCAGGAACGAGCCACTGTAGGCGCCACCGAGATGGTTGCCCTGACCGCCGCCACCGTAATAGAAGATCTTGTCGCCACCGTGCTCGTCTCGGACCTTCGCGAATCGCTCGGCGATCTCGGAAATCGCGGTGTCCCAGTCGATCTCCTGGTAACTGCCGTCGGCGCATCTGCGCAGTGGCGACGTCAGCCTGTTGCGGCTGTTCTGGTAGTGGTCGAGCCGAAGGGCCTTGTTGCACGTGTAGCCCTGCGAAGCGGGATGCTCCTTGTCACCGCGGATCTTGACCAGCCTGCGGTCGTCGACCTGCACGACGACACCGCAGTTGCACTCGCACAGGATGCAGGCCGTCGATTGCCACTCCGCGCCGGTCATCTCACTAGCGGTCATCTGTGGAGCCCCTTCCGGGTGTCTCGGCCTGCAGGAGCGTGCGCAACTGGCGGTGGGCGACGTCGAGTGCTGCCATGTCACGGGTCGCGCGAACCATCACGATGGCGCCTTCGATGGCCGCCGTGATGAACATCGCCAGCTCCCGCGCCCGGTCTGTCGCAACGCCGTCGTCGGCCAGCCGCTCGGCGATCAGGCCGGTCCAGCGGGAGAACGCCGCACCTGCACGCTCGAGCACCGCGGCGTTCTCGTCCTTGGCAGGATCACCCGCCTCGACGGCGACGGCCACGACCGGGCAGCCCGCGCGGTAGTCAGTCTTGGCCAACTGCTTGCGGAACCCTGACACGACGGCATCCAGCACATCGAGACCCGTTGCAGCGCTGCTGATCCGGGCCGCGGTGTGGTCGCTGGCGAAGTCGACGGCCTCGCGCAGGAGCTGGGTACGGCCGCCGGGGAAGTAGTGATAGGCCGAACCCCGCGGCGCGCCGCTGTGCTCGAGGACGTCGGAGATCGCGGTCGAGTGCGCGCCGCGCTCGCGGATGAGCAGTGCGGCCGATGCGACCATTCGATCGCGGGGCGTAGTCATTATGTAGAGCATCATACATAGCCGCACTGCCCGCGAGAACACATTCAGGGCTGCGTTTCACACTTTGTTGCGTGACGTCGGCGGATCTGGGCGTCGCCCGCGGGTCAAGCATTCGATGGGTCGCGAGATCGACACCACGCAACGATCCACTCGCACTTTTGTTGCGTGACGTCGATTTCGCGTGCCGCGACAGGCAACCACGACGCGGATCTGGGCCGTCAGACCGAAGCGGCCTCGTTCAGCTCGTTCAGCGTGTTGGTGGCCTCGAGGTACTCCCGTACCCACCGTTCGATGACGGTCGAGGTCTTCTCGACCTTCTCGAACTGGCCCACGACCTGGCCGACCGGGTTGAACGCCACGTCGACCGTCTCGTTCGGGTACTTGTGCGTGGCGGAGACCGCGAGCCCCGACACCATGAACTGAAGCGGCATGCCGAGCGGCTTCGGATTGTCCGGGTCGTCCCAGGCGTCGGTCCAGTCGTTGCGCAGCATCCTGGCCGGCTTGCCGGTGAACGAGCGGCTCCGCACGGTGTCGCGGCTGCCCGCCTTCGCGTAGGCGGCCTGCTGAACCGGGGTGTTCTCGGCCTCCTCGACCATCAGCCACTGCGAACCCGTCCACGCGCCCTGCGTACCGAGCGCCAGCGCCGCCGCGATCTGCTGGCCGCTGCCGATGCCGCCCGCGGCCAGCACCGGAACCGGGGCGACCTCCTTGACCACCTGCGGCCACAGCACGATCGACCCCACCTCGCCGCTGTGCCCGCCTGCCTCGCCGCCCTGGGCGATGATGATGTCGACGCCGGCGTCCGCGTGTTTGCGCGCCTGGCTCGGTGAACCGCACAGTGCGGCGACCTTGCGGCCCTCGGCGTGGATGTGCTCGATCATGTCCGTAGGTGGGGTGCCCAGCGCATTGGCGATCAGCGTCATCTTCGGATGCTTGAGCGCGACCTCGACCTGCGGGGTGGCGGTCGCCTCGGTCCAGCCGAGGAGGCGCAGCGTGCTCTCGTCGTCCTCGTCGGTGAGCGGCACGCCGTGATCGACGAGGATCTTGCGGGCGAAGTCCAGATGCTCCTTGGGCACCATGTCGGCCAACATCTTCGCCAGTTCGTCGGCGGAGAGGTTCGAATCCATGCCCTCGTACTTGTTGGGGATGACGATGTCGACGCCGTAGCTGTGGTCACCGATGTTCGCGTCGATCCAGTCGAGCTCGATCTCGAGCTGCTCCGGCGTGAAGCCGACCGCGCCGAGCACACCGAAGCCCCCGGCCTTGCCGACGGCGACCACGACGTCGCGACAGTGCGTGAAGGCGAAGATCGGGAGATCGATGCCGAGTTGGTCGCAGAGAGAGGTGTGCATGCCTGCTCCTTGGCTTGGGGCGTCAGCGTTGGGACCAAATTGTAACGTGTTCTAGTTTAGTACCTCGTCCGTTCGGCGGTGAGGGCAGGCTCGCATCCGCGATGATCATCGGTAGGCGACACGGCGCGGGAACGGCATTGCCGTTTCGCAACATCATTGACACGAACATCATTGACACGAACATCATTGACATGCGCGATCGTCGCGCCGAAGGGCGAGGACCGTTGACGCACTGGCTGACCCACTCACTGGTTCTCGCATCGGACTACCGCGTGCCGAACACCGACCGGGTGTGGCCACTGCTCGAGCATCGGCAGGACGCGCTCGCCGACATGGGCGCGCACCACGTACTGGTGTATGCCTCGACCACCGAGCCGGGACGGGTTCTGGTGATGATCGCGATCCACGCTCGCGAACCGGTGCTCGAGCTGCTGCGGTCCCGGGTCTTCTTCGACTGGTTCGACGCGGTCGGAGTCGATGACATCCCTGCGGTGTTCGCAGGCGAGGTGATCGAGCGCCTCAACGTCTCCGGCGATGCCGGGCCGGCGGCGCCCGAGGTGATGGTGTCGCTGGTCACCCCAGTCGCGGACGTCCCGACCCTCGTCTCTCACGTCCACGAGACCGTCGACGAACTCCGCGCCGCCGGAATTCGGAACCTGCTCATCTTCAGTGCCTTCGACAGCCCACGCGAAGTGATGCTGCTGCTGCAGATCGACGACGAACCGCACGCCCGCAACTGGCTGCGAAACTCCGGGCTGGCCGCCGAGTGGCTGGAGAAGGCGGGCATCGGCGCCTATCCGCCCGTCTTCGTCGGCAGGTTCCAGCGGATGATCCGCATCGACGAGACGGACCCGACGGGCGAGGGCTGATGTACGTCTGCCTCTGCGCGGGCGTCACGAACCAGACCGTGGCCGAAGCGGTAGCGGCGGGCGCCTCGACATCCAAACAGGTGGCCGACGCGTGCGGCGCAGGCTCCGAATGCGGCCGGTGCCGCCGCACGGTGCGCGCGCTCATCGAGGCTCGGCAGGCCTCCGCCGCGGCCAAGACGCCACCCGACGACGCTCGGGCCCCGTGACGAGCAGTATCGGCCAGCCGCTGCGCGCCGCCTCGGCGGCCAGACCGGGTCGCGGATTCACCGGCCGAGGGTGGCCGACGGCCCGCATCGAGGGGATGTCCTCGTCGCCGTCGGCATAGAAGTAGCTGCTCGTCAGGTCGACGCCCCTGCCTGCGCCGAAGCGCTGCACCGCCTCGGTCTTGCGGGCACCCCACACGATCGGCTTCACGATTCCACCCGTCAGGCGTCCCCGGCCGTCGACCTCGAAGTGGTTGCACACCACATCGGTGATGCCCAGGTATCTGGCTACCGGCTCGGCGTGGATGGTCAGGGCGGACGAGCTGAGCGCAACGGTGTGGCCACGCTCCTGATGTGCGCTGACGACGTCGCGCATGGCGGTGAAGACCCGCGCTTCGATGTGACGGCGGAACAGCAGCTCACCGAGTTCGTCCAGCTCGTCGAGCGACTCGCCGCGAAGGTAACCGGCAGCGCGCACGATGAGGCGTTCGAATTCCATCCGGCCCAGCCGGTACCGCACCGAGGCCTCGATGACGCCGAGCACTTCACCGACCTTGGCCTGGCGGTTCCTGATGCGATGCCCCGCGTGCGCAGTCGCGGTGAACCCGGACACCAGCGTGCCGTCGAGGTCGAAGAATGCGCCGACCGTGGGTTCGGCGGCAGTCGCCTCGATCTCGGCCAACTGCCGCGCGAGGGGCGTATCGGGTTCCATGTCGCTCCTCTGGTGGCGGCTCACCGGGCTGGCGCCCGCCTCGCGGTCCATTCTGTCCGACGTGATCCGGGGCACCGCAAAGTCGACTCGGCTCCCGCTGGCGACATCGCACTATTTCATCGGATAAGTTCGACCTAGGCAGTTTCGTACTTGCCAGGTTCAGCCTGAAGCCTCGCGAGCATGAAAGTAGTGCCGCCTCGCATCCAGCGAATGTGGCCAAACAGGGGAAGTTGGGCATTGGACGAACAACGCGAAGCAACGACCGACACCGCAACCTCGGCGTCGGGTTCGACGTGCGTGGTGAGCGAGCGCTCGGTCGACGAGGTGGCGATCGTCGCCGCTTCCGGTGTGGTCGACATGCTGACCGCTCCGCAACTCGAGACGGCCCTGCGCGCCGCGCTCGCAAAGAAGCCCGGGCATCTCGTCGTGGACCTGACCGAGGTCGAGTTCCTCGCCTCCGCGGGAATGGGCGTCCTGGTCGCCGCCCACGACGAGGCGGGCACGGTCACCCGGCTCTGTGTCGTCGCCGAGGGGCCGGCCACCAGTCGGCCCCTGAAACTGGTCGGAATCGCCGACATCGTCCCGCTCTTCGCCACCCTCGACGAAGCGGTGGCATCACTTCGCGCCTAGACACGCTTACATCGCGCATCGACCGGGTAAGCAACAGCTGTCATGATCGATGCAATGTATTCCGCGGCCGTCGAGAACGCCGAGCGCTTCGAGCGCGTCGGCATCGTGGCGGATGCGCGTACCGCGTCCCGAACTCGCAACGAGTTCGCCGCCTGGCTGCGCGCGTTCTTCGATCTGGATTCGACCCGCTCGAGTGATCTCATCCTCGCCATCAACGAAGCCATGGCCAACTGCGCCGAGTTCGCCTACCTGCAGGCTGCCGGCACGGGCACCATGGATCTGCAGGCCTGGCACGACGCCGTCGCATCCACGATCACCGTCGTGGTGTCGGATCGAGGCTCGTGGCGGCCGCCCCAGGAGCCCCGGATCAGAAGCAGGGGCCGCGGCATCCCGTTGATGGAGGCGCTCTCCGACCGGACGTCGATCGAGACGGTCGGACCGCGGCACGCACGTGAAGTTGGAGTGGACCAACATCGGTCGCGCCGGGCTGCGATAGCGCCTCTGGCTCACCGAATCGAGCAGACGCCCTTGCCGGTGACCAGCGGCATGTCCAGCGTGGTGCGGATGCCCGGCGCAGCCTTCACCACGTCGGGAATGGAGTTCACGATTCGAGCCGCGGCGGCGAGGATGGCCGCATAGGGCGCGCCTCCGTTGCGACTGGTGGGGACGATGTCGACGAAGTAGGACGGTTCGCCGGTGATCTCGATCCGGTACGAGCCGCCGGGGTGGGCCGGCTGCGCCCAGTCCGGACGCAGGTCGGCGCGCAGGCGACGTGACGTGCTCGACGACGATCACGGGTTTCCCCTTGACCATGCCCTCGATCTGGAAGCGAAGCGCCGCGACGGTGCCCTTGGCGATGTGCCCAGCGGCGACGTCCAGATCCTCTGGCGCAGGCTCCTGTTCGACGGAGTCCCTGATCTCGTCGACCTCCACGCCGAGGCCGGCCGCGAGCTGCCGGATCGCCGTACCCCACGCGATGCTCAGCACACCCGGCTGGAACAGCATGGGGAACTCGCCGATCGGATTGCCGAAGCCCATCACGTCGAACATCACCGTCTCACCGTCGTAGGTGGCGTAGTCGGCGATCTCCATGGTGCGGATCTGCTCGATGCTCTGGCAGGTGCCTGCCAACGCGAAGGGCAGAAGATCGGTGGCGAACCCAGGGTCGACACCGGTGATGAAGACGCTGGAATTGCCAACGCTGGCAGCATCTTCGACGCGTTCGATGTACTTGTCCGGAATCACCTGCCACGGATATTGCAGCACGCCGGGCGCCGAGCCCACCACATTGATTCCCGCGGCGAGGATCGTGCGGATGTCGGCCATCGCCTCGGGTAGTCGGACGTCACCCATCGCGCAGTAGACGGCGCAATCCGGCTTGGCGGCGACGATCGCGTCGAGATCGTTCACGGCCGTCACTCCGGTGGTGATCGACAGGCCCGCGAGTTCGCCCGCGTCCCTTCCGATCTTGGCGTCCGACGAAACCCAGACACCGGTCAGGTCGAAGCGCTTGTCCTCGACCAGCTGCCGCAACGCAAGGCTGCCGCAGTTGCCCGGTCCGATGAGTGCGACGCGGATCGCCATCCTGTTCCTCCTCGTGGTGGATGCCCTGCAGTATGCGGGGAGGACCCTGGAATTGGAACAGGTTCTAGTCCGAAACCGCCATGCGGTAGCCTGTCCCGTCATGGGACGCGTGGATGAAAAAGTTGCACTGATCAGCGGCGGGGCACGGGGAATGGGCGCCGCGCACGCGCGGATGCTGGTCGCCGAGGGCGCAAAAGTGGTCATCGGCGACATCCTCGATGACGAGGGCAAGGCATTGGCCGACGAGATCGGTGACTCCGCGCGTTACGTCCACCTCGACGTCACCGAGGCCGACCAGTGGGACTCGGCCGTCGCGACCGCGGTCGAGGAGTTCGGCAAGCTCAACGTGCTGGTGAACAATGCAGGCATCGTCGCGCTCGGCCAGATCGGCAAGTTCGACATGGCCAAGTGGCAGAAGGTGATCGACGTCAACCTGACCGGAACATTCCTCGGCATGCAGGCTTCGGTGGAGGCGATGAAGGCCGCGGGCGGCGGCTCGATCATCAACGTGTCGTCGATCGAGGGCCTGCGCGGTGCGCCGATGGTGCACCCCTACGTGGCGTCGAAGTGGGCGGTGCGGGGTCTGGCCAAGTCGGCGGCGATCGAACTCGGCAAGTACAAGATCCGGGTCAACTCACTGCATCCCGGCTTCATCAGAACGCCGATGACCAAGCACTTTCCCGACGACATGGTGACGACGCCACTCGGCCGCCCCGGCGAGTCCGAGGAGGTGGCGACGTTCGTCGTGTTCCTCGCCAGCGACGAGTCGTCCTACGCGACGGGCAGCGAGTTCGTGGTCGACGGTGGCCTGGTTACCGACGTGCCGCACAAGGACCTCTTCTAGGCGCACGCGCCCAGGCGACCTTTCTAGGCGCACGCGCCGGCGACCTTTCAGGCGCACGCGCCACGGTTGCGATCGCGTCGACGACGGCCGCCGGCGCGTCGAGTGCGACGAACGTGCGGGCATCGGGGACCTCGACGATCGCCGCGTTCGGGAACAGTGCCGCGAGCCTGCGTCCCAGCGACGGGGTGAAGCACCGGTCGGCAAGGCCCCACACGATCGTGACCGGTTTGGCGAAGCGTGGCAGTCGGGTCGCCACGTCGGTGAGATCCATTGCGCCGACCCCGCGCAACAGCGTGGCGAGGTTCTGCGCGATCCGCCGGTCGGTGCTCGCGGGCTGCAGCCACGATGCCGTCAGTGCGTCGTGCCCGGGACGCAACAACAGCCCGTAGCCCAGGGGCGAGCGCCGCAGGGCCGCCAGCTTCATCAGCTTCGACAGCAGGCGGATGGACCTCGGGCCCCGCATGATCGCGAACACGACGTTGAAGGGGAACGGCGGAAACTGTTCGAAGGCGTCGCAGTTGGTCAGCACCATTCGGCCGACGCTCTCGGGATGCGCGTCGACGAGCAGTTGGCACAGGCCGCCCCCGGTGTCATTGCCGACCAGCGTGAGGTCCCGCAGGTTTAGCGCGGCGATGAAGTCGTTGATCATCTCGGCGACCGCGACCGGTGTCAGCGTGACGTCCGGATCGACCGGGACGGTGTGCGAGCCCAGTGGCCAGTCCGGAAGAATGCAGCGAAAACCGTTGCGCGCCAAAGTTTCTGCGACGTCCATCCATAGTCTGTGGTCGACCAGGATGCCATGCACGAACAGCACAGGAGGGTGTGCGGAGTCGGTCGGACCCAACTCGCGGTACTCGATCGTGGCGCCTTGCAACCTCACCTGCGGCATGTCGGCTACCCTCCTGAGTGAACTTACGAACACTCGGTATGAAAGTTACGTGCAGTCTGTATGAAAGTCAACGCTCGCCCGGCCGCGCGCCGGACCCAGGCGCAACGCAGCGCCGCCACCAGGGCGCGGCTGCTCGAGGCGGGCAGGCAGCTGTTCGCCACGGACGGCTACGCGGCGGTCCCGACGCAGGCGATCGTCGATGCGGCCGGCGTCACGCGGGGCGCGCTCTATCACCAGTTCGGCGACAAGTCGGGGTTGTTCGCCGAGGTGTACGAGGAGGTGGAGCGTGACCTGGTGACCCGCATCAGCGCGCGCATCCTGGCAGCCGAACCCATCGACCAGCTGGCGGCGATGCGCACCGGCGTCCGGTTGTTCCTCTCCGAGTGCTCTGCCCCCGACGTGCAGCGCATCGTCCTGATCGACGCGCCTGCCGTGCTCGGGTGGGAACGCTGGCGCGAGGTCGGCATGAAGTACGGCCTCGGCGTCATCGAGGCGATGCTGGCGCAGGCGATGGCAGACGGGGTGATACCCGAGGCGCCGCTGCGCCCGACGGCACACGTGCTGCTCGGCGCACTCGACGAGGCGGCCCTGTACGTGTCGAGGGCCGACGATGCCGACGCAGCGCTGCACCAGATGTACGAGGTGTGCGACCGTGTGATCAACGGCATTACCGGCGGGCGCTGACGGGCCAGGATCGCCAGGCACAATGTCCTTCGAAAGAATGTCCTTCGAAACAATGTCGTTCTAGAAGCAAGTCGTTCCAAACGGGGATCAACCCCTGCGCGTCCGGGGACACGACGCGTCACCCGGACCGGAGGGAGTAGCGCCATCGCGCCCGAACTGCGCCGAACCGCCGTTCTGGGCTCCGTGGTCCTGCTTCTGCTGTTTCTGTTCAGCGCCGGTGACTTCCCGCGCTTCGTCCAACCCGAGCCTGCCTCTGGCGTGGTCGAGCTGTCCTCGGGGTGGCGCCTGGCATCGGCGCGCGACGTGACGGCGACGGGTGCGGACGTGTCCCGCGCGGACTTTGGCGGCGCGGGTTGGCACGACGTACGCCGAATGCCCGCGACCGTGTTGCAGACGCTGGAGGACGACGGCACCTACCCGAACCTCTACTACGGCGAGAACATGCTGACCGAGGTACCGCAGGATCTCTACAAGCAGGACTGGTGGTACCGCAGCTCGTTCACCGCGCCGCCGGGGCACACCACGTATCAGCTGAGCTTCCCGGGCATCAACTACCGCGCCGAGGTCTGGCTCAACGGTCATCTGGTGGCCGACGCCAACAAGGTGGTCGGCATGTACGTCGACCACGAGCTCGACGTGACGCCGTGGATCAACCGCGGGCAGGCCAACACCCTGGCCGTCAAGGTCACCCCGGAGCGGGCCCTGCAGGACATCAACGGCGTCGAACTCGCCGACAGCTGGTTCGACTGGATCAATTGGAACTACCTCGGCTATCAGGGGCCGAACAAGAACCCGGCCAACGGCAACTCATTCGTGGCCGATCGCAACGCGGGGATCTGGAAGCCCGTGTACCTCCGCACGTCCGGCGCGGTGGCGATCGGCGACGCCAGCGTGAACACCGAACTGCCGCTGCCCAGCACCGATACCGCACGCCTGACCGTCCATGCGAACCTGCGCAACTTCGCCACCGATCGCGTCCGCGGTGTATTGCGGGCCACGATCAGCAGGCCGGGCAAAGCCGACGTGCGGGTCGATCAGCCCGTTACCCTTGGACCCGGTGAGCAACGCGAGGTGAGCTTCGCCCCAACGGATTTCAGTGCGCTGGTGCTCGACCATCCCGACCTGTGGTGGCCGTACACGATGGGCCAGCCCAACCTCTACGACCTGCGACTGGAGTTCCTCCAGTTCGACCGGCCGATCGACGCGGCCTCTCAGCGGTTCGGGGTGCGCACCATCACCCAGGGTCGCGACGACGACGAGCGCTTTCCCGAGCTGGGCAAGGGCGGAAGCTTCTATCTCCGGGTGAACGGCCGCGACTTCCTGGTCCGCGGCGCGACGTACACGCCAGACCTGCTCTACCGCTACGATCCCGACCGCGACGACGCGATCCTGGCCTACACCCGCGACCTCGGGCTGAACATGCTCCGGCTGGAGAGCAAGATTCCCGCCGAACGGTTCTTCGAGCGGGCCGACGAGCTCGGCATCCCGCTGATGGTCGGTTGGATGTGCTGCAACCAGTGGGAGAAGTGGCCACAGTGGGACGCCGAGGACAATCAGGTCGCCCAGGACAGTGTCCGCTCACAGGTCTCGATGCTGCGCTCGCACGCCTCGGCGTTCGTCTGGGCCAACGCCAGCGACGGCAGGCCACCGCAGCCCGTCCTCGACGAATACCACCGGATCCTGCAGGATCTGCACTGGCAGAACGCCGTCGTGGACACCGTGTCGTCCTACGCCACCGACGCGGAAGGCCAGCACGTCTGGGACGGCATCCAGATGGCGGGCCCCTACACCTGGCGACCGCCGACGTACTGGTTCAGTGGTCGCTACCGCGCGGCGCGTGGCGCGTCGGCCGAGCAGGGGGACAACGAACACATTCCGCCGTTCGCCAGCCTGACCAAGTTCATCCCGCCCGACAAGCTGTGGCCGATCAACGACTACTGGTACTTCCACTCCGGTTCCAATCCGGGCAACGCCGCGCTGTCCAGCATCCGGACGGCCATCGTTCGCCGCTACGGCTCGTCGAGGGGTGCCGAGGAATTCACCCGCAAGGCCCAGCTCGCCCATTACGAGTCGACCCGTGCACAATTCGAGTCGTTCGCCGCGCTGGGATGGGCCGGCCACAAGATGACGATCTACTGGATGCTCAACAGCCACTGGCCGTCCTTCTTCGGCAACATCTTCGACTACTACTTGCGTCCCGGCGGGGCGTATTACGGAGCCAAGACGGGGCTGCGGCCGCTGACGGCCGTGTTCGACTCCTACGCAACGGGGGATCACAGCCAGGCGAACGTGACCGCGGTGAATCAGACACCCCATGACGAGGCCGGTCTCCGCGTTCGCGTGCGGGTCTACGACCTGCAGGGCAGGGTGCGTGACGACCGGACGTCGCAGGCGCTCACGGTACCGTCCGGCGGCGCAGCCCCCGCGATGACGCTGCCGAGGATGGCCCGCGACTCGCGGGTGTTCTTCGTCCGGTGCGAACTCCTTGGCAGCGGGGGGAACGTACTCTCCGAGAACGTCTACTGGCAGTCGCAACGCAACGACGACGTCGGAGATCCCGACGGAGACTTCGCCTTCCAGTCGAACCAGGCGAGCTGGGCCGACATGACCGCGCTCAACTACATGACCCGCGTTCCCCTCGACGTCACCGCGACGCGCAGCACCAAGGGCGCAGGCCAGAACACCGTCCACGTCAGGTTGCACAACGCCACCAACCGGGTCGCGTTCTTCGAACGGGCGGAGGTCACCGCGGACCACGACGGTGACGAGATCCTGCCCATCGAGTACTCCGACAACTACGTCACCGTGTTCCCCGGCGAGACCGTCGACCTCGATGCGGTCGTACCCAGCCCGCTGGTCACGGCCAACTGGGTGCGCGTGACGGGATACAACACCCCTGCGGTGACGGTGCCGGTCACGTCAGTCCCGGTTCGATCGGCGCAGCCACCACGCCGTGGCCACCAACACGGTCACGAACGCCAGCAGGTAGGCCGCGGGCAGCCACACGTCCCACGTGCCGCCGGGACGGATCGACAGGAGACCGGTCTCCGGCGTGCCGCCCGCGACCGAGACGAACCAGCCCGCGAACGGCACCCACGACGCGCACAGCGCGGCCAGCGACCACCGACTGCCGACGACGAGGGCACGGTGTCCGAGGTGGACCACCAACGGCACCAACCACACCCAGTGATGACTCCAACTGAACGGCGATGCGGCGGCCGAGGCCATGCCGACGACCGCGATGGCGAGCACCCGGTGGCCCCTTCGCCACGCCAGCGTCGCGATCACCAACGCCACGAGTGTGAGCACGACGGCCACCGCGGTTGCCGCGCTGACCGGCCAGTGCAGGCGAATGAACAGGCCACGCAGACTGGTGTTGGCCACCGGGTCGCTGGAGATCCGCACGACGTCGTCGAAGCCGCGCCGCAACCAGAAGTAGTCTGAGTCGCTTGGCAGCACCGCGAACCCGACGGCGACGGTCGCGACGAACGTCGACGACGCCACCAGCGCAGCGCGCCGTCGGCCGATCAGCAGGAGATAGACGATGAACAGGGCCGGGGTCAGCTTGATGCCTGCGACCAGTCCGATGCCGACGCCGGCCCACCGACGCCGTTCCGGACCCAACAGGTCGGCCACGACGACGGCAAGGATGACCACGTTGACCTGTCCGAGTTGCAGCGACAACCTGACCGGTTCCACCCAGGCGACGAGACCGACCAGCATGGCGCCGATGGTCCAGAGCCCCGTCGCCGCGGTCATCCCGAGCCCGCGGAGCATCCGCAGCACTGCATACGCCACCAGCGCGCAGTTCGCCGCCAACCCCAGGATCTGCGCGGTGAGCGCAGTGACGAGGGTCAACGGAACGAAGCACAGTGCGGCAAACGGGCTGTAGTCGAAGAGCAGCGTGTGGGGATTGCCGGTCAGACCGGTCGAGTACAGATCCTGACCTGCGAGCACCCGAGCGGCGCCGAACCGGTAGACGAGCAGATCGACCTGTCCTGCCAGATCCGGCCAGCGCAGATAGGCGGCCGCGTAGACGACGAGCGCCACGGTCAGGATTGCCGGACCGTACGCACGGACTGCGGAATTGGGTCGCGTCAACACCGGAGCGAAGTTACGGGCGGTGTCTGGACGGTTCCTGTGAAAGCGAGGGCTGCCGACGGCATGGTGTTCGACGCCGGGGAGAATGGCCGCGACCAGACGTTCACGGCGAGGAGAGATCAATGACGGCACCCGACGAGCGCACCGCGCTCGCGCAGGCCACGCAGGCAGCGGGCTGGCGGCGCCGCGAGCTCGATCGCGTCGACGTCTACCTGCGCGGACTGGCGCGGGTGCGGGTGATCTGGCAGGGCAACGATGCGATCAGCGGGGGGTCGCGATTCCACGACGACATCATGGAGCAGTACTCACGCGATCTGACCACCGTCAAGGGTTGGCTGATCAAGTAGCGACACTACGTGGCCGAGGTGGGCCCTCCGGTGAGTTCGGCAGGTGGCGCGTCCCCGTCCACCGTCAGCGCCTCCCGTGGTGCGAGCAATGCCCGCGCGGCCGAGACCGCGACGGGCAACACCGACAGGCACGCAATGGCCAGCACCGCGAGCTCGAGGTGCGCGCCGACGAACGGAATGGCGCCGAGGTGATACCCGACGACCACGAGGCCGACGCCCCAGCCGACGGCGCCGATGACGTCATAGGTCAGGAACAGCGGATAGCGCATTCGAGAGGCACCCGCGATCAGTGGGGTGAAGCTCCGGACCACGCCGACGAAGTGCCCGATCACGATCGTCTTGCGACCGTGCCTCTCGAAGAACTCGTGCGACGAGGTCAGATAGCGCTTCTTGAAGAAGCGCGCATCCTCCTTCTTGAACAGCGCAGGTCCCAGCCGTCGGCCGATCAGGTATCCGACCTGACCTCCGATCACCGCGGCTGCCGCCGCGCACGGCGCCAGTGTCCAGACGTCGACCGGCGCATTCGGTTGCGCAGCAAGCAGTCCGGCGGTGAACAACAACGTGTCACCGGGCAGGAAGGGAAAGAGCAACCCGGTCTCCAGGAAGACGATGAGCATCACGCCGGGCAACACCGCAGATGCGAACGGGCCGCCGTTGCCCAGCCAGTACATCGGATCCATCAGCTCAGGCAGGGCCACGACGATGCTCGTCACGGCCGCCGAACCTAACCGACTGACGTGGCCAGCCGTTGAACACGGACCGACTACCGGTGCCGCACCGCCGGGAGGCCGGGGTCGTAGTGTCATACCCGTGAGTGCACGCGCGGGCATCGTCGTCACGGGAACCGAGGTACTGACCGGGCGGGTTCAGGACCGAAACGGGCCGTGGCTGGCCGATCGGCTGCTGGAACTCGGCGTCGAACTCGCCCACGTCACGATCTGTGGCGACCGCCCTCAGGACATCGAGGCCCAACTGCGATTCCTGGCGTCCGAGGGCGTCGACCTGATCGTCACCAGCGGCGGGCTGGGTCCCACCGCCGACGACGTGACCGTCGCGACGGTAGCCCACTTCCGTGGCTACGAACTCGCGTTGGACGTCGAACTCGAGGCGACCATCGCCGAGATCCTGAAGAAGCTGATGCAACGCCGCGCCGGCGTCGACTTCGAGGCCGTGATGGCGGCGAACCGCAAGCAGGCCATGGTCCCGGTGGGCGCCGCAATCCTCACCCCGGTCGGCACCGCACCGGGCGTCGTCGTGCCGGGCACGCCAACGGTCGTGGTGCTACCGGGGCCGCCGCGCGAACTGCAGCCGATGTGGGCCAGTGCCGTGGCGACGCCCGCGGTCCAGCAGGCGATCGCAGGCCGGACGGTGTACCGGCAGGAAACCGTCCGGATGTTCGGCCTACCCGAGTCCGGGCTGGCGGAGACCCTGCGCGACGCCGAACAATCCGTCAGCGGCTTCGAGCGCCTCGAGATCACCACCTGCCTACGCCGCGGCGAGTTGGAGATCGTCACGCGATTCGAACCCGACGCCGCCGACGTCTACACGAGGCTGGTCGATCTGCTGCGCGAACGCCACGGCCGGGAGCTCTTCTCCGTCGACGGTGCCTTCGTCGACGACCAGGTCGCGACACTGCTGGCAGGTCGCACCATCGCGACGGCCGAATCCTGCACCGCGGGCATGGTCGCGGCGCGGCTGACGGACCGGCCCGGGTCGTCCGACTACGTCGCAGGCGGCGTGGTCTCCTATTCGAACCAGGCCAAGGTAGATCTCCTCGGTGTCGATCCCGCGCTGCTCGAGGCCAACGGGGCGGTATCCGAGCCCGTCGCCGAGGCCATGGCCGCGGGCGCGCTGAAGCACTTCGGCGCAGATACCGCGGTGGCGACCACCGGAATCGCCGGTCCCGGTGGCGGAACGCCTGACAAACCCGTTGGCACGGTCTGCTTCAGCGTCATGCTCGGCGACGGCACGACGGTGACCCGCACACTTCGACTGCCGGGCAACCGCGCCGACGTCAGGGAACGATCGACGACCGTCGCGATGCATCTGCTGCGGCAGGCACTGGGCAGCGAAGCGGATTGAGCTGGCGTGTCGTTCTCGCTCAGCGATGCCGACCTCAATGCGCTGCTTGACGAAATGCCCGTCCTGACCGGCCAGGAGCGCAGGCTCGAGGAGCTGTCCGGCGGATTGACGAACCGCAACGTCAAGGTCACCACGCCGAACGGGACGTACGTGGCGAGGTGTTCCGGCAACACCTCGGGTCTGCTGGGCATCGACCGCGACCAGGAGCACTACAACTCGTGCGCCGCCGCCGATGCAGGCGTTGGCGCACCCGTCATCGACTACCGTCCAGACCTCGGCATCCTGCTTCTCGGGTATCTCAACGGGACCACCCTGTCCAACGACGACTTTCAACGGCCGGGCGTTCTGGCCAAGGCGGCCGCCGCGATGCGCAAGCTGCATTCTGGGCCCCGGTTCCGTGGCACGTTCGACATGTTCGCCAAGCAGTCCCGGTACCTGCAGGTCGTGCAGGACAACGGTTTCCGGATACCCACCGACTATCTGGACTTCACCGACCGGTTCGAAAGCGCCCGGCAGGTGCTGACGGCCACCGACGAGACGACCATGCCGTGCAACAACGATCTGTTGGCCGCCAACTTCGTCGAGGACGGCGACACCATGTGGCTGATCGACTACGAATACTCCGGAAACAACGACCCGTGCTTCGAACTGGGCAATACGTCCTGCGAATGTCACCTGTCCGACGAGCAGCGAGAAGAGCTGGTGACCGCCTACTACGGGCGACGGTTGCGTCACAAGATCGCCCGCGCCCGGCTCCAGGGCATCGTCGGGATGTACGGCTGGGCGCTGTGGGGTTGCATTCAAAACGGCTCAAGCCCACTGGATTTCGACTTCTGGGGATGGGGCATGGAGCGATACGAGTGTGCTGTCGCCGAGTTCACCGGTGCCCACTTCACCAGGTTGCTCGACGACGTGCAGGCATCGGACTAGCGAGGGATACGCATGCCAACCAACCAACCACCAACACGAACCTCACCCACCCGCGCCCAGGTCGTGATCATCGGTGGCGGCGTCATCGGAACCAGCGTCGCCTACCACCTGACCAAGCTCGGCCACACCGACGTGGTGCTGCTCGAGCAGGGACAGCTGTCGTGCGGAACCACCTGGCATGCCGCCGGACTGGTCGGCCAACTGCGGGCATCCGAGAGCGGCACCCGGCTGGTGCAGTACTCGACCGAGCTGTACACCGAACTGGAGGACGAGACTGGACTCACCGCGGGCTACAAGCAGTGCGGCGGGGTGACCGTCGCGCGCACCGAGGACCGGATGATCCAGCTGCGCCGCACCGCCGCGAACGCGGCTGCGTTCGACCTCGAGTGCGAACTCCTCACGCCGGCAATGGCTCTCGAGCACTACCCGGTAATGTGCGTCGACGACCTGGTCGGCGCCATCTGGCTGCCCGCCGACGGCAAGGCCAACCCCACCGATCTGACCCTCGCCCTGGCGAAGGGCGCTCGGTTGCGCGGCGCCAGGGTGATGGAACGAACCAGGGTGGTCGGCATCACCACCGAAGGCGGCCGGGTGACCGGTGTGCGCACCGACGCAGGCGACATCGAGGCCGACGTCGTCGTCAACTGCGCTGGACAGTGGGCCAAACAGGTCGGTTCGATGGCAGGCGTCAACGTCCCCCTGCACTCCGCCGAGCACTTCTACGTCGTCACCGAGACGATCGACGGCGTGCACACCGACATGCCCATCCTGCGCGATCCTGACGGCTACACCTACTTCAAGGAGGAGGTCGGCGGCCTGGTCATCGGCGGCTTCGAGCCACGGGCCAAGCCGTGGGTGAGTCCAGACTCCATTCCCTACCCGTTCGAATTCCAACTGCTGGAAGAGGACTGGGACCACTTCCAGATCCTGATGGACAACGCGATGCTGCGGATCCCGGCGTTGGAGGAGACCGGGATCAAGAAGTTGTACAACGGGCCAGAAAGCTTCACCCCCGACAACCAGTTCATCCTCGGTGAGGCACCCGAATGCACGAACTTCTTCGTGGCGGCCGGGTTCAACTCGGTGGGGATCGCCTCCGCAGGCGGCGCGGGCCGGGCGCTGGCCGAGTGGATCGTGAATGGCGCGCCCACCACCGACCTCACCGGTGTGGACATCCGACGGTTCGCACCGTTCAACGGCAACAACCGGTGGCTGCACGACCGGGTCGGTGAGATCCTCGGGTTGCACTACGAAATACCATGGCCCAACCGCGAAATGACCACCGCACGCCCCTTCCGCCGGTCACCCGTGCACCACCTGCTTGCCGAGAGAGGAGCGAACTTCGGCAGCCGGATGGGATGGGAACGGGCCAACTTCTTCGCACCTGCGGGTCAGGCGCCGAGCATCGAATACTCCTGGGGCAAGCAGAACTGGCTGCCGTGGTCGGCCGCCGAGCAGACCAGCACCCGAACCGCGGTCACGATATTCGATCAGACGTCGTTCTCGAAGTACCTGATGGTCGGCCCCGACGCCGAATCGGCTCTGCAGTGGTTGTGTACCGCGGACATGGCGGTCGACATCGGCAGGGCCGTCTACACCGGAATGCTCAACGAACGAGGCACTTACGAGTCCGACGTCACCGTGACCCGCACTGCCGCCGACGAGTTCATGATCGTCAGCAGCGCCGCCACCACCGAACGGGACAAGGATCACATCGCCAAGAACCTGCCGCCCGGCTGCCGGGCGCGACTGGTCGACGTCACCTCGGCGCTTGCGGTGTTCGGAGTGATGGGCCCCCGGTCGCGCGATCTGCTGGCCACGCTCACCGACGCCGATCTGGGGGACGACGCCTTCCCGTTCGGCACCAGTCAGCGAATCTCGTTGGGATACTCGACGGTTCGCGCGACCCGGATCACCTACGTAGGTGAGCTGGGCTGGGAACTCTACGTCCCCGCCGAGTTCGCGGTCGGCGTCTACGACGATCTGATGGGTGCGGGGGCAGCGTTCGACGTCGCCCGCGGCGGCTACTACGCGATCGAGTCGTTGCGGCTGGAGAAGGGCTATCGGGCCTTCGGCCGCGAGCTGACGCCCAACGACAATCCCGTCGAGGCGGGGTTGCTGTTCGCGTGCAAGCTGAAGACCGACGTCGACTTCCTCGGCCGTACCGCAGTCGAGAAGGCCAGGGCGGATGGGCCGCGCAGGCGGGTGGTCGGATTCTCCGTCGGGTCACCGGACGCCATGTTGTGGGGCGGCGAACTGGTGCTGCGTGACGGCGTCGTCGCGGGCCAGGTCACCTCGGCGGCGTGGGGCGAGACGACCGGATCGTGCGTCGGGCTGGCCTACACCAGGGCGGCCGACCACGCCGTCGTCGACGCGGCGTGGATCGGCGCGGGCCGCTATGAGGTGAACGTCGGCGGCATACTGCACCCGATCACCGTGTCGCTCAAGGCGATCTACGATCCCACCAACTCCAGGATCCGCTGACCGACAGCCGCACGGGACCGTCGTCGAAGTCCACGGGATCCAGGAGGCCGGAAGGGATCCGGAAGACCCGACCTGGCGAGCAGGGCCACGGCACCCGTTTCGACCCGATCACCGTCCCGCGCTGTCGGGCGATGACGGTCGGCAGGCGGATGAGTTCGTCGGTCCACGACAGCAGCCGATGCCGCGGCGGCGCCGGATCGCCCTGTCGCAGCATGCCCGGCGCGACCCAGCGCAGAGGCGGGTCGACGGTGACGCGGACCCCGCCCGATGGTGCGGCCCGCCCGTCGAGGTGGGCCAGCACGTGGTCGGCGACGTGCCTGCCGTCCAGCGCGGCGACGTCGGCGGTGTCGACGGGATGCAACAGGTTTCCGACCGCGAACACGCCGGGCGTGCTGGTCCGCAGTGCCGTGTCGACCAGCGGGCCACGCGTCGCGGGATCGATGTCGAGGCCGGCCGCGCGGGCGAGCTCGTGGTCCGGAATCCAGTCGCCGGTCAAGACCACGCAGTCGCAGTCCACGATGCGACGGGCGCCGGTGACGAGGTCTTCGATCTCGACGGCCCGAACGGTGGGGGAGCCGATGATCCGGCTCAACCGGGTCCTGGTCGCCACCTCGAGCCCAAGCAGCGGTGTCCTGGCCGCCGCGTTGAACACCGCGTACGACTCCGGTGACGGGTGGACGGTGGTCATCATCGCCGTCGCGCAACCGGCGTGCCGAAGCGTGAGAACCGCTGAGTAGCTGACCAGTTCGGCACCGACCACGACGGCGCGCCTGCCGACCTCGCGGTGCGCCAGATGTATGAGATTCTGCAACTGGCCCGTGGTGTAGATCCCTGCCGGGCGGTCACCGGGGATCAGGCGGGCCGAGCGCGGCCGTTCGCGCGCACCGGTGGCCAACACCACCGCACGCGCATCCAGGAGTTCCCGGCCCCGTGACGAGGTGACCTCCACTGCACGGTCACCGGCCCAGCCCGTGACCATGCTGCCCGTGCGGACGTCGGCGCCTGCGCCCAGCGCGCGGGCGACGAGTCCGCGCGCATACGACGGGCCGCTGACGACGGTTCTGGTGTCACGCAGCCCGTAGCCGAGATGGTCACTGTGCCTTGGGATGCCGCCGGCACGAGCCTCGCGCTCCAGGACGACGGTACGCACCCCCTTGCGGGCCAGCGTGGCCGCGGCGGTCAGGCCGGCAGGCCCACCGCCCACGATCAGCACGTCAGTGGCGGTCGTCATCGCCGGGTCTCCCGCTCGAAGGATTCCAGAACGTCGGCGCCGCAGTAGAACCCCTGGCAGCGGCCGTTCATCGCTCGCGTCCGGCGCCGCAGGCCATCGATCGAGGACGGCGGGAGCACCGAATGGCACGCGTCGCGGAGCTCGCCATCGGTGACCCTTTCACAGAAGCAAACGATGCGGCCGTAGGCCCGGTCGGCCTTGATGAGTGCATCGTCCTGATATGGCCTCGGGAAGGCTTCGCCGAGGTTCGGCATGCTTGGGGGCGAGGGAAGTTGGGCTCTTGACCGCAGGCCGAGCCCGGCCGCCTGCAGCAGACCACGGACGTGTTCGGCGATCGCCATGCCCGCGGTCAGCCCGGTGGACCGGATCCCGCCGACCAGCAGATACCGCAGGGCCTGGTCGGCGTCGATCAGATAGTCGCCGTGGTCGATCGCCGCACGCAGCCCCGCGTACGTGGCGGTGACCTCCTCGTCGAGCAGTCGCGGGACGAGGCGCCTGCCCTTCTCGAGCAGGAACTCGAAACCTGCCTCGGACGTCGCCGTCGCCGTGCGATCCAGAAGATCCTCTGCGGTCGGGCCCAGCATCACGTTGCCGTAGATGGTGGGGCTGACCAGAACACCCTTGCCCACCGCGGTCGGCACGGGCAGCACGATCTTGTCGACCAGTGGACGGGCCAGCTTGTCGTAGACGATGAGCTCACCCCGGCGGGGGGTGACGGTGAACCTGGAGTAACCGAACCAGCCGTCGACCAGATCGGCGCCAAGTCCCGCGGCGTTGACCACCCATCTGGTCCGGATGCGCCCGCCCGTCGTGTCCAGCGTGGTGAATTCCGCTCCGACGTCGACGCCTTCGACGCGGCAGCCGGTGCGCAGGGCGGCACCGCGGTTGACGGCATCGCTGGCCAACGCCAGGTTCACCGTCCAGGTGCACGTGATGGACTCGTCGGGCACGGTCAGGCCGCCGACTGCGCCCTCGCCCAGGTGCGGCAGCGCGGCGTAGACCGCGTCGCAGTCGATCACCTCGCAGCCGTGGTAGCCGTTGGCCTCGGCCTTCTCCCGCAGCGCAGGCAGGGCGTCGAGCTGTTCGCGATCCCATGCCACCAGGACCGCACCGGTGCGCTCGACCGGGATGCCCGTCACGGCGGCGAAGTCCGAGAGCAACCGGTACCCGCGGCGAACCAGCGCAGACTCCAGAGTGCCTGGCTTGGCATCGAACCCGGTGTGCAGGATCGCCGTGTTGGCCTTGCTGGTGCCTTCGCCCACGTCGCCGCGCGCCTCGAGAAGAGTGACCGTCAGGTCGTAGCCGGTGAGCTCACGGGCGATCGCGGAGCCGACGATGCCTGCCCCGATGACGACGACGTCGTAGTCGCTCACGACCCTGCCTCCGCGTACGTACTCGCAGCGAGAGCCCGCCAGGCGGACCGGAATTCGGCGGCACGGCCGCTCTCCCACCGTGGTTCGTAGACGCCCGACGGCGTCCAGGGGTTCACCACGTCGCGCAGTGCCTGATCGGGCCGCAGGCTCAGGCGCGCAAGGGCTGCGGCGCCGAGAGCCGTGGCGTGGGCCGACGGATAGACGTCGATCGGCACCCCGACGATGTCCGCCGCGGCCTGCATCAGGACCCGGGAACGGGTCAGGCCGCCGTCGACGCGTAGGCGGCTCGGAACATGCCCGGTGTCGGCCTCGATCGCGGCGACGAGCTCCGCGACCTGAGCGGCGATGCCCTGCAGGACCGCGAGCACGATGTGTTCTCGGCCGGTCGACAGCGTCATCCCGGACAAGACCGCCGCCGCATGAGGCCGCCACCACGGCGCGGCCAGCCCGGCGAGTGCGGGCACGCACATCACGCCACCCGAGTCGGCGGCGGCGACCGCGTCGAGTTCGTCTGCGCCGCCGATGATCCCGAGTGTCTCGAGCCAACGGATCGCCGAGGCCGCCGTGTACACCTGGCCGTCGATGCAGTAGGTGTCGGATCCGCCGACGCGCCAGGCCACCGAGGTGGTCAGGCCCGCGGCGGAGAACACCGGAGCCGTCCCGGCATTGTCGAGCAGGAAGGCTCCGGTGCCGAACGTGCACTTGGCCGTTCCCGGCTCGAAACATCCCTCGGCGAGCAATGCCGCCTGCTGGTCGACCACGATGCCACCGACCGGCACGTCACCGCCGAAAACGGTTGTCGTGCCGATGATCTCGTCATTGCCGACGATCTGGGGCATGCGCTCGCCGTCCAGGCCGAACATCGTGATCAGGCGGTCGCTCCACCGGTCGGAGCCCAGCTCGACCAGCAGCGACCGGCTCGCGGTCGTCGCGTCGGTCACGAATGCGCCGCAGAGCCGGTGCAACAGCCAGGTGTCCGACGTGGTGACCACGCCGCCGGTCTCGAGGTTGCGCCGCAGCCACGTCATCTTCGGCGCCGAGAAGTAGGGGTCCAGTACCAGACCGGTACGTGCCGCGAGTGCGTCGGCGTGCGCCCCGAGCGCGCGGCACACGGCTTCGGCCCTTCGGTCCTGCCACACGACGGCTGCGGTCAGCGGCTTGCCGGTCACGGGGTCCCAGGCCAGTACGGTTTCGCCCTGGTTGGCCAGCGACACCGCGTCGACCGCCCTTCCCGCCCGCGCCAGCGCCGCGCGCCCCGCCTCGAGCACCGAGTCCCAGACCTCCTCGGGATCGACCTCGACACCGCCGCCGTCGAGGTAGCGCGGATGTACGTCGATCTGGGCAAGGCCGATGACACCGTCCTCGGGATCGACGACGATCGCCTTCGTGCCCGACGTCCCCTGATCGATCGCCAGTACCGTCACGCGGACAAATCTCTCACGGTGTCTCTCACGGTGTCTTTCACGGTGGCCTCACCCACCGACGGCAGCTGCGTAGGCGACACCGCCGAACACACAGATCACGCCGCACAGCACCAGGGTGCCGACGGCGAAGGGCCACGCGAGGCTGCCGCGCCGAGCAGGGCCGTCCGGCGAGGTGGCTCTCTCCTGGCAGCGTGTACAGCTCGGCGTCGGGCAGCCGGGACACGACGTGCCGGCCATGCTCGAAGGGGATGATGTGGTCCTTGTCGCCGTGCCACCACCGCACGGGGACCTTCACCTCGTCGAGCCGGAATCCCCAGTCCCGCGCGAACACGACGACGTCGGCGAACGGCGCCGCCATCTGCTTGCGGCTGCCGTTGAGCAGATCGTCGAGGAACATCGCCTTGAACTCCGGGCGTGCCAGCAACCGGCGATCCCCCTCGGGGGACACCCGTCCGTACATGTCGACCGCACGCGAGCCCAACGGCCGGATCAGCTGAATCAGGCCGACCGCCGCCAACCGCAGGGGCAGGCCGATCAGCGGCATCAGGGGCGCCACCGTCGAGCAGAGCGAGATCAATCCACCGCTGACGGCCTCGGGCCCGATCGTGGGCGCGACCCCACCGAGCACGCCGGTCACCACGACGCGGTCGGGCATCGCGGCGGCGCAGGCCAGCGCGTACGGCCCACCACCCGAGAGTCCGATGACGGCCATCTCGTCGATCCCGAGAACGTCGGCAATGGTGCGCAGATCGTCGGAGAACGCCAACACGTTCGAGTATTGGAACGGCGTGGAGGAGCCGATGCCCGGCCGGTCGACGCCGATCAACCTGATGTGCTTCTTCTCGGCGTAGACGCGGGCCTCCACGGGAATCTGTCGGCGGGCACCCGGGGTGCCGTGCAGCCAGAACACGGCATGGCCCCTGCGGGTCCCCGAACTCGGCGAACCCGATCTGACGACCAACCCCGACGGCGACGTTGCCTTCCAGCTTGGGGCGGGCGATGGGCGTCATCGGAGAAAGTGTGCCACGTGGGGTTTACCGGCCTGATCGCCTTGGCGGCACGGTATCACCAACCGCCGGTGGCGATGCTCAGCGCGCGCACCACGCAGTGCCTTCCCAGATCGACCTTGAATGCGTTCTGACTCAACGGTTCCGCCCCGCTCGTGTACAGCCGGGCCGCCGCGCGGAACGTCTCGATGTCGGCAGGCCGGCCGACCAGGGCCTCCTCGGCGTCGGCATTGCGCCACGGCTTGGCCGCGACGCCGCCCATTGCGACGGCCGAGGACTCGATCACCCTGATGTGTCCGTCCTCGCTCGAGATGGTGCCCTCGACGATGCTCAGCGCGGAATCCGTTGTGACGGAGAGATTTTCGTCGAGCTTCGCAACCCACGCGAGAAGTCTGCGCTGCCACTCGACGCCGGCCCGTTGTACGGCGGCACCCACGGTCCCCGTGGTGTGGGAAGCGCCGGTGTATGGCGCGGCCGGGGAAGCGCGAGTCCCCCGAGCAGAAGGAGACACTCGACGACGGAAGGCCGGTGGCGTCGGCGGCGACCTGGCTCATCACCGTCCGCACTCCCGTGCCGACCTCGTGGGTGGCGGAGGCGAACTCGACCCTGCCGTCGACGTCGGTGGTGATCCGGCACCCTGCGGGCATCCGCCGTCCGGGATAGGTAGCGGTGGCCATTCCCCACCCCACCTGGACTCCGTTGCGCTGGGTGCGTCGGGGTGCCATCGGCCGCAGATGCCAGCCGAACCGCTCGGCGCCTTGCCGGTAGCACTCGACCAGGTGCTTGCCCGACCACGGCCTGCCGCTGGCCTGGTCGACGTCGGGGTTGTTTCGCACCCGCAGTTCGACGGGATCGATCCCGGTGGCGTAGGCGAGTTCGTCCATGGCGACCTCGAGCGCGAACAGGCCGGGGGCCTCGCCGGGCCCGCGCATGAAACATGGTGTGGGAGCGTTGATACGGGCTGCGGTGTGCGTGACATCGAGTCGTGGGGAGCGGTAGAGGAACCGCGCCGACAGGCCGGCGGGTTCACAGAAGTGTGCGGCCGTCGAAGTCTCCGTGAGCGTGTGTTGCTCGGTGCTGATGATCATTCCGTCTTCGTCGGCCACCAGCGCGAGGTGCTGCTCGGTGCGCGGACGGTGCCCGGTCGAGGAGAACATCTGATTGCGGGTCAACACCAACTTGACCGGGCGGCCTGCCTCGCGCGCGGCCACCGCGCAGATGGCCACGTGCATCCACAGAAAGCTCTTCGTCCCGAAGGCCCCACCGACCAGCGGTGAGAGAATCCGGATCTTCTCCTCGGGCATGTCCAGATAAGCGGCGAGTGCCCGGCGCTCACCGGTGATCCAGCGGGTGTGTCGTGGATCGTCAGCTCGTCGCCGTCCCAGGCCGCGATGGTGGCGGCCAGCTCGATCGGGTAGTGCGCATGGACCGGCGTGGTGAAGTCCGCGGTGACCTTGGTCCCGGTTGGCTCGTCGCGGGCGCCGCGGTGGTCCTGCAGCTTTTCCTCGGTGAGTTTGACGAAGTGGTCTGGCCGGTAGGCCCCGTGCCGAATGCGCCCGTCGTCCTCGTCGGGTGCAGGCGACCCCTTCAGCACGTCTCTGGCCACCAGGACGGCCGGTGCCGTCACGTAGTCGAGTTCGACGAGCGACGCCGCGTAGGCGGCGTTCTCGAAGGTGTCGGCGACGATGACCGCCATGTGCTGGCCGACGTGCTGGACGGTGAGATCGGACAGCGGGGGGCGCCGCTCCAGCGGAAGGTCGTAGGACATGTCTCGCGGCGGCGCCTGCAGCGGCGGGCAGTTCAGGGGAGTGAGAACGCAGCACACTCCCGGCGCGTTGGCCGCGAGGCGGTTGCCCGCGCGGAGCGATTCGACCGTGACCTGTCCGTGCGGCACCTCGGCCTGAACCAGGACGGCGTAGGCGACGTCGGGCACCTCCTGGTCGGCGGTGTACACCGCGGCACCGGTGACTTTTTCCCGCCCCTCGACCCGGTTCACCGACCGGCCGACTGCCCGTTGCGTCGACATCGCATGCCCCTCCTCCGCCCACGCGCGTGGCTTCTCAAAGCAGGTGCTCGCCGAAGTGTCTCGGCAACAGGCTGTTTCGAATCCTCGCCGGCGTCGAGGACACCGTCATCGACGCCGACCTCACACCACGTGATGGGCTGTCAGGAAGAGGTTATTACTGGTAACCGGTATCCGCTCAGTCGCGGATGCGAGAATAATGGGGATGAATGCCGTGCGTGTGGTCGTCGCCGATGACGATGTACTGCTCCGGGAGGGGCTTTCCAGCCTGCTGGAACGATCGGGTTTCGACGTGGTGGGTCAGGCCAGCGATGCCACCGCGCTGCTCGATGCCGTCCGCGAGCTTCGACCCGAACTGGCCGTGGTCGACATCCGGATGCCACCGACGCACAGCACCGAAGGACTCGACGCGGCAAGGACGATCAGGCGGGAGTGGCCGGATATCGCAATCCTGGTGCTCTCGGCTCACGTCGACGTCGATCACGCGATGGAGCTGCTGGCCGGTGGGCATTCGATCGGCTATCTGTTGAAGAGCCGTGTGACCGACGTCGCGGACTTCGTCGACACCGTGGGGCGCATCGCCAATGGCGCGTCCGTCGTCGACCCCGCGCTGGTCGCCGAACTGGTCTCCGCACGCCGCCGCGACGATCCGCTGGCCGCACTGAGTTCCCGCGAACGTGAGGTTCTGACACTGATGGCGGAGGGGCTGTCGAACTCGGGCATCGGGCGGCGCATCTGGGTGACCGAGGGCACGGTCGAGAAGCACGTTCGCAGCATCCTCACGAAGCTCGACCTCCCCGAGACCGGCGACGACCACCGCCGGGTACGCGCGGTGATCATGTACCTCGACGCGCTGTAAAGCGCGCTCAAACGCGGTGGGCCAGAAGTTGGCGGATGGCCGCGGGGGAGAGTGCGAACTTCGGCAGGAAGCCGAGTGCGGGACTGGCGGCGATCATGTCGGCGAAGTCTTGTTCGGCGTGGGTTGAGATGAGGATCACTGATGGGGCAGGCGAATCCGCGTCGTGTAGTTGGACGGCAAGATCGAATCCGCTCTCGGCGCCGAGGTCGACGTCGACCAGGGTGAAGTCGGGCCGCAGCTCACGGTATTGGGCAAGCGCATCGGCACTGTTGCAGGCGACCCCTACGACAGAGATACCCGCGCGCTCGAGCATGCTGCTCGCGGCATCGCGGAAGTTGGCGCTGTCATCGACGATCAGACAACGCACGGAAGACGTCCGGAGCACCACATGTACAGAGTTTTGCAGAACGGTCATCCGCTGGCATTACCGGTAGCAGGAATCTCTAAACCACCGACGCATTAGCATCCAGTTGCGATGACACAGCGACCGGAAACCGGGATGGCCGAGCCTCGCAGCGGATCGTTACGGAGCCGGCTGCTCGGGCTGGTCGTGCGACCGACCGCGCGCCCGCTCGGCTGGGGCATCGTCGTCGCGTTGGCCTTCATCGCGGGCGAGACACTTCTGGTCGCCGTGCTGAAGAGATCGGCGCCCGAGCACGCGTTCGGTGCGCTGTTCCTGCTCGGTGTGCTCGTCGTCTCCGCGGGCTGGAGCTTCGGACTGGCGCTGGCCACGTCGATGGTGAGCGCAGTGGTCTACCTGTACTTCCATCTGGAGGGCGGCGACAGCCTCGCGCCCGCCCTGTTCGTCTTTCTGCCGCTGGCCTTACTTGCCAACGTCCTGGCAGGCCAGGCCCGGCTCCGTGCCGCGGAGTCGGAGCAACGCCGCCGCGAGGCAGACGCGCTGGCCAAGCAGCAGGCGGCGTTGCGATGTGTGGCCACGCTGGTGGCACGCGGCGCCGAACCGGCCGAGGTCTACCCCGTCGCGGTCGCCGAGTTGGCCAGGGGACTGGAGGTCGCGCACGTCACGCTGGTCCAGTTCGACTCGGATCAGCACTGCACCGTGCTGGCCGCGCACGACGCCCCTGGCCGAGAGAGACTCCGTGTGGGAGAACGGCTTTCACTCGATGGCGACAGCATCTCGGCGCGGGTCCGGCGAACCGGGACCGTCGCAAGAATCGACGACTACACCGACGTCGATGGAACCATCGGCACACGGCTGCTCGCACTCGGCCTGCGCTCCGGGATCGGCGCACCCGTGATCGTCGCAGGAGCAACCCGGGGCGCACTGATCATCGGTTCGGCGCGCGCAGAGCCCATGCCAGAGGGGACCGAGGCGCGCATCGGCGATTTCGCCGATCTGGTTGCGACTGCGATAGCCAACGCCGAGACCCGCGCCGAACTGAAGGCATCCCGGTCCCGCATCGTCGCCGCTGCAGATCAGGCCCGGCGGGGCATCGAACGTGATCTGCACGACGGTGCACAGCAGCGCATCGTTTCGCTGGGCCTCGGCCTGCGCGCGCTCGAGGCGTCGATTCCCGAAGAGCAGCAAACAGTCCGGCAGCAACTCGACAATCTGGTCAACGGCATGGCCGATCTGTACACCGAACTGCAGGAACTGTCCCGCGGCATTCACCCGGCGATCCTGTCGAAGGGCGGCTTGGGGCCGGCGATCAAGACTCTCACCAGGCGTTCGATGGTCCCGGTTCACCTGGAACTCGGCGTCGACCGGCGCCTGCCCGAATCCGTCGAGGTCGCTGCCTACTACGTGATCGCCGAGGCTCTGACCAACGCCGCCAAGCATGCCGAGGCCTCCGAGGTGCTGGTGCGGACCGGCTTCGACGGCGACGAGTTGCGCCTCGAGGTCACCGACGACGGGATCGGGGGTGCGGCACCCCGCGGCGGCACCGGGCTGATCGGACTCAAGGACCGGGTGGAGGCGGTCTCGGGCGCTCTCGAGGTCACCAGCCCGGCCGGAGGGGGAACCAGGATCATCGCGCTGATCCCGGTTGGGGCGGAATAGTCGCAGGTCGGCGTGCCGACTACCGGTTACCTGCTATCCGATGGTGTTGGCAACGGGAATGACTCCGACCGCGCAGAGGAGGATCGTCTAATCCCTGGACGGTGCTCCGGTCCGACGCCGAATGGGTCCGTTGACCTCACCGCCGAACGATTCCCGGAAGAGGTGAGTGGCGTGCCCGAATTGACCGACGTGTGCGCCACCGGACTCGCCGGGCCGCCCATCGAGACATCGCAGATTGCCGACGCCGCAGTCGATGCGCTGCTTGCCGAGGCTCGGCTGGCGCCGAAGCCCGGCCTGGTCGACGGCCGAGCGAGCGCGAGCCATCCCGACACGACCGTCGCGATGCTCGTCGCCTCGGCCGAAGAGTTGCGAGAGCCGTTGCGGCAGTGCGCCGAAGCCGCACGGACGCTACCGCTGGGACGCGCCCTGCGCGCCCAGCTCGGCGAGATCGGCCGGGCAGGCGAAGTCCGAATGCTCGACGTCACCGGGGGTGTCAGCACCCACCGTGGCGCGCTGTGGACGCTCGGGCTGCTGGTCGCGGGCGCCGCCGTCACCGAAAGTGCCGAATCCGCAGCGGGCTTCGCCGCGTTGGTGGCGCGCATTCCCGATGTCGGCGCCCCAACGGGCGCCGTCGCATCACTCGGCGAGCACGTCCTGTCGCGCTCGGGTATGCGCGGTGCAGTCGGCGAAGCGAGGGGCGGCTACCCCCACGTCATCCGGATCGGGCTGCCGGCGTTGCGGGCGAGCCGTCGCCGGTGTGAAGCACCCGACACCAACGCGCTCAACGCGCTGATCGCCATCATGGCCAACCTGGCCGACACCAGCGTCGTCTGCCGGGGCGGACAGGCGGCGCTACGGCTGGTGCACCGTCGCGCGGCGGACATCGTCGCAGCAGGCGGGTGCGGCACTGCCGAGGGGTGGGCCAGGTTGGCGTCGTTCTGCAGGGAAGCCGACGACCAACGATTGTCCATGCAGGGCAGTGGCGACCTGCTCGCCGCGACACTGTTCCTGGACGCGCTGTCCTGACGGTCAGGCGCCGACCCAGGCCGGGGGCACCCTGTCGATCCACGGTGTGGCGATCTCGAGCTGGCGGGCGAGTTGCAACAGCGCGGTCTCGTCCGGCGCCATCAACTGAACGCCGATCGGCAGGCCTGCCGAACTGATCCCCAGCGGCAGCGAGATCGCTGCCCAGCCGGTGACATTCGCCAGGGTGGTCCATCCGGTCGTGGCGAACTCGACGTCGAAGAACTTTCGGGTGGTGCCGCGGGGCTGATCCAGCAGCGCGAAGGGTGGCGGGGGTGTCAGCAGCGTCGGCACCAAGAGAACGTCGTGGCCGGCCATGCCAGCGGCGAATCGGCGGGTCTCGGCGTGCACGTTGGCGATTGCCCGCGCGTACGCCGTGCCCGTGGTGTCGAAGCCCTCGCGCACCATGACCCAGGTGCTCGGCTCGAACTCGTCCTCGAGAGGCGCGCGGCCAAGGTGCTCGGTCGCGAACGCATGGAGTTCAGCGTTGCTGACGGTGTGCAGCACCGCGATCGCATCGGCGACGGCATCCGGATCGATGGTCGGGGCTCCGGTGTCGACGTGGTGGCCGAGACCGGCCAGTACCGTGGCCACCGATTCGACGGCGACGACGACCTCGGGATGAGTTGGCGTGCCGGGGAACGGAGAGCCGGTCGCGGTCAGAATGCGCTGCGCCGCAGGCGGTTCGGTGATGGCGTCCAGGAACGGACGCGTAGGTGGCGGTGCCGAGTAGGGGTCCCCGGGGGCGGTGCCCGCGACGGTGTCGAGCAGGGCGGCGCTGTCGCGGACGGTCCGGGTCAGGGCGTGCTCGTTGACCAGGCCCTCCAGACCGTGCCCCGCTCCCGGCGCGAACGACGTGCGGCCGCGTCGCGGTTTGAGCCCGACCAGACCACAGCACGATGCGGGCACCCGGATCGAGCCGGTGCCGTCGCCGCCCGAAGCGGCGGGTACAACGCCTGCGGCCACCGCCGCAGCCGAGCCGCCGCTGGAGCCGCCCGGTGTGATGGCGGGTGACCACGGGTTGACCGTCCGTCCGAACAACGACGGCTCGGTGGTGCAGTGGTTGCCCCATTCGGGGGTGTTGGTCTTGCCGAACACCACGAGGCCTGCGGTCAGGTAGCGATCGACGATCCACGCCGTTTCGGAGGCCACGTGGGTACGCAGAGCGCGCGATCCCATCGCCTCTGGCGCCCCTGCGAGCGATGCGCCGAGATCCTTGAGCAGGAACGGCACTCCGGCAAGCGGTCCGGCGGAGCCGTCACGCAGCGCACCGGACGCGTCGAGTGCGGCGGCTTGGTCGCGTCCGCGGTCGAACAGATCGGCGATGACGGCATTCAGCCCTCGCGCGGTCTCGAGACGGGCGATCGCCGCCTTCAGGAGTTCTGTCGCGGTGACCTCACCGCGTGCGACGAGTTCGGCCTGCCCGATTGCGTCGAGCCTCGACAATTCGGTGTCCATTGACACGGATCTTGCGCGGTGCCGGCCACCCGGGCAACTCGGCTGCCGAGCGCCCGACGATCAGCCGGCGATCACTGAAGGGGGATGTCGTGACCCTGGCCGCGTTCGCCTTCCGGCCTCGGTCCGAAGTAGCGCCGGTCGCCCTCGGTGATGAGGGTGTCGTTGATGCTTGCCTCGCGCCGCCTCATCAGGCCGTTTTCGTCGAACTCCCACAATTCGTTGCCGTAGCTGCGGTACCACTGGCCCGCGCTGTCGTGCCACTCGTACTGGAAGCGAACCGCCATGCGGTTCTCCCGGAAATCCCACAGGCTCTTGCGCAACACGTAGTCCAGTTCCCTCTCCCACTTGGCGGTGAGGAATGCCACGATCTCGTCGCGCCCCGTGAGGAACTGGTCGCGATTACGCCACTCCGAGTCCTCGGTATAGGCGAGACTGACCCGGTGCGGGTCCCTGGTGTTCCATGCGTCCTCGGCGGCTTGGCACTTGATGATCGCGCTGTCCATGTCGAAGGGCGGGAGCGGCGGGCGGGGTTGATCCATGGTCATGCCTCCGGCGTTGTGAGGGGCGGACTTTCACGATAGGCCTCGAAGTCGGTCGACTGTATCGCCACGGCACGCGCGACGATGCGGTCGGGCATGAAGCGGACTCGGCGGCCGGTGCCGCCATCGTCACCCGGACTCGACTCGTCGATCCAGGCGACCTCCGCCCGGCCGGTCAGGTGTAGCGCCGTACCGCCGTCGAAGTCGACGAAGAGCAGTGCCGCCTCGGCATTCTCGGCCAGATTGCCCATGCTGTTGAACATGTTGTTGCCCGGATAATCCGGCCACCACAACGTGCCATCGTCCTCGACGCGCACGAATCCGGGAGTACCACCGCGGTGCGACGCGTCACTGCCGTGGGTCGGATGGAAGGTGCCGAGGAAGAACGTGTCGGCGCTGCGGATCAGCGCGATGTCCGCTTCGTCGAGCGTCGTGCCCACCCGCGCCGGACCGTCGTCGAGGGATGCGGTGGGCATCGTCCGTCGACTGTGGATGTACTGGGGGCAATTGCCGTAGGCCTGCTCGACACCAACGGTCAGAACCTCTCCGTCGCGCGCCTGCAGCGTGCCGTTGATCCGGACCCGACGCCGGTTGGCGAACTCCATCACGACGAGGCCCACCTGCTGGCCCTCCGCGACGTCGTGCAGCGGGTCCGCGCCGGGGAACCGATGATGCACGCGCAACGTCGTCGCGTCCGCCGCATCGAGGAATCCCGGTTGGCCGATGAGCGGAGAGACCCACGGGGTGCCATCGGCGTCGCGGGCGCTCAGCGCGGCGAACGTGCGGCCGGCGAGGAACTGCGCCACGCCGCCGCGTAGTTGGCCCGCGCCGACCATCCCTGCCAGGCGTGCCGCCTGGGCGGTGACCCCCGCTCGACGCTGCATGACGAGCTCGCCCGCGTGATACCCCACCGAAGCAACCATGATGCACCCCTGACCCATTGATGACGTAGAGGTCAACACGTTTGACCAGGGGCTTCATTCCGCTGGGCCAGCGGTCGACGCCCCTGGCCCATGCGGGGCGCTGCGGTCAGTCCGAAGCCGACCGCTGATCCGGCGGCACGGCAACGCCTTCCGGCTCGGCTCTTCTTGTCGACGACCCGGGTCTTGTAGAGGCTGGCGACGGTCGTGATGACGAGCGTCACGATGATCACGCCAAGGCTCGAGCAGCGTCGGGATCTCCGGCACCGGCACGTGCTCACCGCCATTGATGAACGGGAGCTCGTTCTCGTGCAGGGCATGCAGCACCAGCTTCACGCCGATGAAGGCCAGGATGAAGGCCAGACCTTGCGACAGGTAGACGAGCCGCTTGAGCAGGTCGCCGAGCAGGAAGTACAGCTGCCGCAGGCCCATCAGCGCGAAGACGTTCGCCGTGAACACGATGTACGGCTCCTGGGTGAGCCCGTAGATGGCCGGTATCGAGTCCAGCGCGAACAGCAGGTCGGTGGTGCCGAGCGCCACGATGACGAGGAACATCGGCGTCATCAGCCGCTTGCCGTCCTCCTTCATCCAGAGCTTGAGGCCGTCCCACTTGTCGGTCAGGGTCAGGTGGTTGCGAGCGAACCGAACGACGCCGTTCTCCGCGTCGTCGTCGTGTTCGGTGTCGCGGACCAGCTTGATCGCGGTGTACACCAGGAACGCGCCGAAGACGTAGAAGACCCAGGAGAACTGGTTGATGGCGACGGCGCCGAGCGCGATGAAGATGCCGCGGAAGATCAGCGCCAGGACGATGCCGATCAGCAGCGCCTCCTGCTGATACTTCCTCGGCACGTTGAAGCTCGCCATGATGATCAGGAAGATGAACAGGTTGTCGACGGACAGGCTGTATTCGGTGAGCCAGCCTGCGAAGAACTCGATGCCGAAGTCCTGGCCGTGGAAGAACCAGACCCAGATTCCGAACGCGATGGCCAGCCCGACGTAGAACGACAGCGCGATCGCGCACTCCTTGAACGTGGGTTCGTGGGGCCTGCGCGCGATGAAGATGATGTCGAACAGCAACACGGCGATCGTCACCCCGAGAGTGACGATCCATTCGATCTGGGTTACCTGCATGTAGTGCCCTCCGGACGTCAAGAAAACGGCCGAGGTCTCTGCCGCCGCAGGATGCGGCCCGCGGTACCGGCTGCCCGATCTCGGGCAACGTGATGACGACACCGCAGACGAAGGAATACTCCCCTCGCAGCCCAGTCTGTCAGACGGATGGGCCGCCGGGAAGCTCAACCCCGCCTGCCGCTTTTCCGGGACGCCTTCCGTCCGCTGTCATCCGTTGCCGCAGCGTTGGCCAGCGCCAGGGCGATCAGCACGTCGATCGCCGTGACGAACAAGCCTGCCCAGTACATCCACTTCAGTGTCGGTTCCGGTTGGGCGGCAAAGTAAACGACGAGGAAGATCGGGCCGACGATGCCGCAGGAGAAGACGAACGCCTGGACCCGGACATAGCGCCAGAAGGTCGACACGATCGCGGCTCCCTTCTCGGCTCGGCGGGGTGAGGTAAAGCAGGTGGCCACAGCATATTGTGAGCAAGCTCGCAGTAGCGACGCTCCCGTGCGCACGGACCGACCCGAGGTGACCCCGAGGTGACGATGAAACGCCGATCAAGCGGAGACGACGACGGTCAGCTGGTTGCCACGCCGTTCCACCCGCATCCCGGCGCGACGGGCGATCGCCGCCACGGCAGCGGCATCGGTTGGATCCGACCGCGCCCCGGCCAGCGCCCTCGCGAGCTTGCCCTTGTGGGCCTTGTTGAAGTGACTGACCACCGTGCGTTGCCCGTCGGCGCGTTCGGACACCACGTCGACCTCGATGGCGCCGGGCAATCGACCCAAGGCGGCGTATGAGCCTGAGCGCAGGTCGACGATCAGCTCGTCGCGCGCCAGCGCGGCCAGCACGGGCTCGAGCGACGGCCTCCAACGCGTCGCCAACGTCGGCTGACCGGGAAGCTTGGAGCCCGCCGAAAGGCGGTACGCAGGCACTGCGTCGTCGGCGCGCAGCAACCCGAACAGCGCAGACCCGATGGCCAGACGCGCACGTGCCCGGGAAGCCGTTGCGCCACGCAGTGTTTCGATGTCGAGTGCGTCGTACAGCACGCCGGTGTAGCGGTCGATCGCGGGCAGCGTCGGCGCGCTGAGCAGCGTGGCGTTGCGGTCGATTTCGGCGTCCTGCGACGCGGAGATGCCCAGCGCCCTCCGGCAGGCCGGGCGGTCGGCCGCGAGTGTGATCAGCTCGTCGATGAGCGTCGCGCGCATCGTGCCGAGGTCGGGGGAGCCGAGTTCCTCGATCCGCAGTGGCGGTCCGTCCCCTCCGACGCGCTTGGTCTCCGACGGCGGCAGCAGCACGATCACGGGGGTTGAGGTTAACCGAGGTGTGCTGAGCCGTACGCAACCAGCAGTGGCACGCGCTGCTCGGCGGTGGTCAGCGACCCGTGGTGGCCGACGAGTGCGGACTCGAGCGGTTCCACGGTCCGGCGCACCATGGCGGCCGAGCCCGCTGCTGCTGCTACGACGTCACCGATGCGGGGCCGTACGTCGTCGGTGACGCGGGCGCCGAACCATCCAGCACCGATCGCCTCGTCCCGCGTCACCACCCAGGCCCGGTCGGCCAGCGTCTCCCGCCATGCGGCGAGCACGTCGCGCGCAGCCCCGTCCTCGACGTAGACATGGCGGGCGCGTGCCTCGCCACCGATGGCCTGCACGCCCGCCAGCAGGGCGGGCTGCGTGTCCACGTCGACCGTGTCCGACGGCGCGACGCCGACCATGCCGTGATCGGCCACCACGGCGAGCAACCCGCCCGGCGGCAGGCCGCCGACCACCGACTCCACCAGTCGGTCGACCTGTCGCAGCTGCATGCGCCACGCCTCAGAGCCCGGGCCGTACAGGTGCCCGAGCATGTCGAGGTCGGCGTGATAGCCGTAGCAGAACCCGCCGTCGGCGACCGCGGCGCGCACGCAGGAGGCCAGGTCGCCGATCGCCTGCACGCCGACGTAGCGGCCGCCGCGCAGAGTTGCCCGCGTCAGCCCGGAGTCGGCGAACTTCGCGCCGGAGACCACGCTGACCGCGATCCCGGCCGAAGTGGCCCGCTCGAACGTGGTGGGGATGGGCTGCACCCGCTCCGGCTCCGCGGTGTCGCGGAGGTCGTCGCCCCACGGATGCGGGCGCCAGCTCAGCGCGTTGACCACGCCTGCGCCGGGCAGTCGAAAGGTGTACCCGACCATCCCGTGCTCGCCAGAACGGCGGCCGGTGCCGACTGCGGCGAGTCCTGCCGCCGTGGTGGACGGGAAGCCGACGCTCAGCGTCTGCCCGCGCAGGGCGGCCAGTACGGGCGCATCTTCGGCGTGGGCGTCGAGCAGCTCAGCGCCCAAGCCGTCGATCAGGAGCACGCATGCGCCTGTGACGTTGTGGGGCAGGCTGATTCGGCTCTCGAATCCCGTCGCGCCCATGGCCGCCAGCACTGCGGGCACCACGTCACTCAGGTGGGGCAGCGCCGGATCGGGCGCCGGAAGGTTCACGAAGCCGGCCTGCGGTGGACCGACACGGCGTAGTCGCCGCCGCTGAACACCTCGCGGCTCCACGTCGCCCAGCGCGCGACGAGGTGCAGGCCGGCCTGCTCGGCCAATTCGTCATAGCGGTCGAGCGACAGCCGATCAGGGCGCAGCGAGAACCCCGATACCAGCAGCCCGCCCGGCACGAGGCGGCCCGCTGCGCCACGAAGCACCTCGTCCTCGGTGTCCGGCGCCAGGAAGATCATCACGTTGCCCGCCAGCAGCACCAGGTCGAATTCGGTGTCGACGGCTGTCGCGAGGTCTACGAGGTCGGCTTCGACCCAGCGGAGTTCGGGCTCCTTGGCGCGGGCGGTGGCCAACATCGCCGCGTCGACGTCCACGCCGACGACCGAGAGTCCGCGGGCCGACAGTTCGACCGCCACCCGGCCCGTACCGCACCCCGCGTCGAGCACACGCGTGCCGCCCGTCTCCGTGAGCAGGGTCTCGACGAGATCCGCCTCGCCGTGGATGCCGTGCCCGCCGGCCGCGAGTGCACGCCAGCGCGCGTCGTAGTCGTCGCCCCTTGGCGCGGAGGTGTCCTGCCAGCGTGTGCTCATCGGGTTCGAGTGTTCCACTCCTTTGACCTGCAGCCGCTCAGCGGCAGGTCAAGCGAGGGAACCGCCCGTCAGCCCGCGACGATGGAATCGCCCTCGACGGTAACCGCTTTGGCCGTCAACGGCTTGTCCGCCGGACCCTGGACCACCGCGCCCTCGAGGCTGAACTTGCTGCCGTGGCAGGGGCAGTCGATGGTGCCGTTCTCCACCTTCGACACGTCGCACCCCTTGTGTGGACACACGGTCGAGAACCCCTTGAAGACGCCGGCGGTCGGTTGCGTCACCACGGTGCCGTTCACGATGAGACCCGACCCGACCGGGACATCGGCGGTCTTGGCCAGTGCGGCCGCGGTGCCCGGTGCCGAGGCGCCCGACGACTCCGTCGCCGCCGGACTTGGCGACCCAGCGTCCGGCTTCTTGCCATAGCTACTGCAGGCGGCGAGCGCGGTGGCGGCGAGGCCGAGCCCCGCACCAGCAATGACGGTTCGGCGGGGCTGGCTGATCTCGTCGAGATACATGGGGCGACTCTTTCGTTTGGGCTGGGTGTATCGGGCTGGTCTGCAGCGGGCTGCAGAGAGATTGTGGCCCGCCACACTGTGAACTGCCGACCGGATCTAGAAATGGACCCCGCTGGTGTCGAAGAACCACAGGGCAGACGTCAACCACACGAAGACCAGCCCGAAGAAGACAAGACCCCCGGTGATCGGTAGCACCCACGGGGCCAGTCCCTTCCTGGTGAGCAGGAGCATCTTCGTCACGAAAGCGCCATAGAAGAAGCACCCGAAGAGCGAGTGGAACAGCACCCTGGTGTCGGTCGCCTCGAACCCGAGGGCATAGAGGCAGTGCACGACGACGGGCACACTAACCAGAACGGCCAACCGGCCGGACCAGACGTGTGCGGTGCTGACCCAGGACGGCACCCTTCCGCGGGGAAGCAGGCCGTACATCACGAAGGCCGAACCGAACTGGAACACGGCCAACGCGATGGCCAATGTCGCCATCCACGCCTTGACCGCCGTGCCGCTGGAGAACCCCGCTACGTTGATCGCGAAGAACTGGGGCTCGTGGAACCTTCCGAACACACCGAGCCCGACGGCCACCGCGGAGCCGATCAGCACGGCGGTGAACGCAGCAACACCGCCGGTCCTGCGGGTCCTCGACGACATCACGGTGTCGAATGACGTGGTGGTCTCCAATGACGTCGTCTCATCAGATGACATCGTCGCCACCCTCCACCCTGGTCGCCGTCACGGTTTGGCCGTCGAGCACCGAGGTGCCGTCGGGGGACAGCGAGGCGGCCGGGGCCGTTGAGCCGTCGGACCGCCGTTGCACACCGGTCACCGCGCCGTTCGCGTCGACGATCCAGCTGTCGCGTTCACCGCCGGCCTCGTACACGTACAGCCCGGCGGGTGGCGCGACCTGTGGGGTGGTGAATTCCCACTTCTTGGCGCCGATCCACAGCGTTCCGACTATCGAGGTGCCCTGGAGTCGGCCCGTGAGCCGGCTGGCGCCGTCCTTGCTTGCCAGCGAAACGGCACCGTCGGTGGCGCTGCCCCGCAGCCACGCCTCGACGTGGTTTCCGTCGCAGGCGTACGCGATGGCCTTGGCGCCGCCGACCGAGATCTCCAGGGTGATGTGGCCCGTCGCCGTCGGGATCTTGCCGACGTAGTTGGCCTTCGCCGGGAACTGCACCGGAGGGGGCGTGGTCGGCGGCGGCGGTGGTGCGGGCGCGGCCGTCACGCTCGACTGCGCGACCGGCTTGGCCGACGGTGCGTCGGCGGTTTCCTTGGAGACGTTCGCCAACCACAGGCCGCCACCGAGTGCCGCTACCGCGGCCAAGGTCACCAGCGGACCGCGGAATCTGTTCTTTGCCATGAGTCGAGCATCGCGATCGCCAGGTCGCCGTCCTTGGAGAAAGTGTGGAGGTTCCATGGAGATTCGAGGCGGCATCCGCGGCGTCTGGCAGCCTTCCGACGGGCTACCGTAGGCCGATGCGTGGCGGTGAGATCCTTGCCGGCCGCTATGAGCTTCGGGGCGTCCTCGGCCGAGGGGGTATGGCTTCGGTCCACGATGGCTGGGACAACCGGCTACACCGTGCGGTAGCGATCAAGCTGCTCCACTCGGCCTTCAACGCCCAACCCGACGTTCGGCGCCGATTCGAACACGAAGCTCGCGCAGCGGCCGCACTCAGCCATCCCAACATCGTCGCGATCCACGACTACGGCGAGCACGACGGCATGCCGTTCATCGTGATGGAGCGACTCCCGGGCCGCACCCTTGCTGACGAGGCCGTGCGCGGCCCGCTGCATGTCGGGAGGGTGCGTGCGGTGCTCGACGATGTGTTGAGCGCACTGACGGTGGCGCATGGCAGCGGCGTGCTGCACCGCGACCTCAAGCCCGCGAACATCCTCGCCTCGGCCGCGGGCGACGCGATGAAAGTCGCCGATTTCGGCATCGCCAAGACCATGGGCGCCGCTCCGACCGCCACGGGCCACATCGTCGGCACGATGGCCTACTTGAGTCCGCAACGGGTGGCAGGCGCTCCAGCCTCGGTCGCCGATGATCTGTACGCCGTCGGTGTGCTGGCCTACGAGGCACTCACCGGACGTCAAGCATTTCCCCAGGACAGCCCGGCGGCCCTGGCCCACGCGATCATGGACGCACCGCCTCCACCATTGGCCGTGTCACGTCCCGACATCGAACCGACCGTCGCGGCAGTGATCGATCGTGCGATGGCCAGGGATCCGCGGCACCGGTTTGCCGATGCCGAGCACATGCGTGCCACTCTCGGTGGGGGCCTCCGTCCGCCGACGAAGGTGCTCGTCGCGCCGTCGGCGCCGTCGGCAACGTATTTCGCGCCTGCGCCGCGGCAGCGTCGCCTCTCGCGACGGACCCGGATGGTGCTGGCGGCCGGTGTCGCTCTCATCGCGGTCATCGTCACCGGACTCGCGGTGGCGCTCGATTCCTCGTCCTCGGCGCCTCACCCCATCGGCACCAGCACCACGGCCCCGCCCGCTCCCGTGACCACCTCGACGCCGACCACGTCGGCCAGTCCCGTGGATGAGCAGCCGCCACCACCACCGAAACCGAAGAAACACGGTCACCACCACGACAAGAAGCGCGGCGAGGACGGCTAGTTCCAGATCGCCGCACGTCGAACGCCGGTCCTGCGTCGCCCAGCAACCCCACAGCGTTTTGGTCCCGCGAATGATGCGAGAGCGCTGTTACCCTGCGAATGCTGCCGGATGCCCGATCGCTCAGCGGTCCGCCCGGACGGTCAACGCAGTGGCGCGAGCGAAACCGCAAGAGTTCATACGAAGAGAGTGTTGTGCGCAGCGGAGAGATCAGGGCACTGACCGGCCTGCGCATCGTCGCTGCCCTGTGGGTCGTGCTGTTCCACTTTCGCCCCCTGCTGTGGCAGGCGGCCCCCGACTTCGCCTCGGCCCTTTCCCCGGTCCTCGACTGTGGCGCGCAGGGCGTCGACCTGTTCTTCATCCTCAGCGGATTCGTCCTGACCTGGAACTACATCGACAAGATGGGCAAGTCGTGGTCGACGCGCGCGACGCTGCGCTTCCTGTGGCTGCGGCTCGCCAGGGTGTGGCCGGTCTACCTGGTCACCATGCATCTGGCCGCGCTGTGGATCATCTTCACGCTGAACGTCGGTCACGTGCCGTCCGAGAACGTGTGGACGCTCAACGCGATCAGCTACATCCGGCAGCTCTTCCTCGTCCAGCTGTGGTTCCAGCCGTTCTTCGACGGATCGAGCTGGGACGGGCCTGCCTGGTCGATCAGCGCGGAATGGCTGGCGTACCTCGTGTTCGGCCTGATGATCCTGGTGGTATTCCGGGTGGCGCGGGCCACCCGCGCCCGTAGCCTGCTGTGGCTGGCCTTCGCCGCATCGTTGCCGCCCGTGCTGCTGTTGTTGGCCTCGGGTCACCTCTACACGCCATGGAGTTGGCTGCCGCGCATCGTGCTGCAGTTCATTGCGGGCGCCCTTGCCTGCGCTGCGGTGCGCAGGCTGCGCCCGAGCGACCGGACCAGGACCGGGGCGGGGTATCTCTCGGTGCTCCTGGTCGCCGTCATGGTCGGCGCCCTCTACCTGCTGTCGGCGCATCCGATGCCGACGGTCTTCGACGGCAGCGGACTCGTCGACGTGCTGTTCGTGCCACTTGTCATCACCATGTCGATCGGCACGGGCACCCTGCCCGCCCTGCTCTCCACGAGGGTCGCGGTGTATCTGGGCCAGATCTCGTTCAGCCTCTACATGGTCCACGAGTTGGTGCACACCGCCTGGATCTGGACGGCACAACAGTTCGAGCTGGTCTTGGCGGACACCGTCGGGGCCAGGCTGACGGTCGCCTGCCTCGTCGCGCTCGCGTTGCTCGGTGCGGCGGTGCTCTACCACGTGGTCGAGGAACCTGCTCGACGCTGGATGCGCAGGATGGTCGACGTCAGGGAGGCGTCGCTCGAGTCCAGGGCGAACCTCGAACACGAGACGGCAAGGATGGCGCCGATCGACGTTACGGCCCGTGCGGGATGATACGTCGACTCAATCGGTGAATGGTGTTGGGCCGCAGACCCTATGCGGTCACTCAACAGCGCGTCGGGCGGCAGTTCGAACGCTCCGGTAATAGGCTGACGGGGCCCGTCGGCAGTGGAGGTAGCAGTGGGTCGTCTGGCCGCGTTCGTCGTCTCGTGCGCCCTGCTGGTCGGTGCGGTCAGTCCGCAGGCGTCGTCCGTGCAGTTGACCAGCCGCGACACGGTGCCGAGCCGCGTCGCCGTGATCGGCGACTCGTACACCACCGGCAGCAACGAAGGCGGCAACGGTCCACAGGGGTGGGCCGCCCGATCGTGGCAGTCGCTCGCCCGGCAGGGCTTCCAGGTCACCCCCGACGTTGCCGCCGAGGGCGGAGCGGGGTACGGCGTCCGCGGTAACCACGGCAGCGTGTTCGGCGACCTCACGCCAAGGGCGGTCAGGCCCGACGACGCCGTGGTGGTGTTCTTCGGCTCGCGCAACGACCAGGGCGTCGATCCGGCCGCGCTCGGAGACGCGGCTCGTGACTGCTTCGTCTTCGCGCGCCGCACGGCGCCGTCGGCACGGCTGCTGGTGATCGGACCGCCGTGGCCGACGGCCGACGTCCCCGACGCCGTGCTCCAGATTCGCGACGTTCTGTACGCCCAGGCGCGGGCCGTCGGGGCCACGTGGATCGATCCGATCGCCGAGCGGTGGTTCGTCGACAGGCCCGACCTGATCGGAAAGGACGGCGTGCACCCCAACGACGCGGGCCACGCCTACATGGCGGACAAGATCGCACCCTTGATCGCCGGGCAGTTGCCCCGCCGGGTCTGATCCGCGCGAGCAGGCGGTCTCAGTCCTGAACGGCCTTGGCGATGGCCACGCACGTGGTCAGCCAGTCCCGGTCGGGCTCGCCGCCGTCGCTGAGCTCCCACATCGCGTTGTGGACCATCCGGACGACGACCCAGGCCCGCGCGCGGTCATCGGCCAGGCCCGCCGCGTCGACCAACGTGTGGAAGCGTCGGCGCACCCCGTCCCTGGTGTCGCCCGCGAGCTCGTCCCAGCGGTTCCAGAGCATCGGTGCGATCTCGTAGTGCGGGTCGCCGTTCACCGGCTTGGGGTCGATCACCAGCCACGGTTCGCGATCGGCCGCGAGCACGTTCTCGTAGTGCAGGTCACCGTGGATGAGCGTCCCTGTGCTGGCCGGATCGGCAGCGAAATCACGGCCGAGCGCGACCGCCTGTTCGACCAGCCTGCGCGGGATCGGGGCGCTGCGCGGCAGTGCGCTCAGATCGGTGGTCCACCTGTCGATGTACTCCACCAGGGAGCGGACACGTGGCAGGGCGGGGACGTGGATGCGCGGGTAGAGCGAGGCAACGACTTCGCATGCCTCGACGTCCCACAGCTCGTTGAGGTTTCGTTCGTGCAGCCGCTCGAGAAGCAGGGCGCGCCGGTGCGGCTCGGCGCCTAGCAGCCGGACGGCGCCATCGCCGCCCCATCGCCGCAGCGCCAGATGCTCGTGCTCGGACTCGTCGTCGGGGAAGGCGACCTTGAGCACCGCCGCGACCCCGTTCGGGGTGCGTACACGCAAAACCACCGAGCAGTAACCGTGGGTTGGCGCGCCGTCGATGGTGAGGTTCCAGTCGTCGAGCTGGCTCTGCACGAGCTTGGGCAGGCGGTCCACCCACGTCGCCCACTCCGACCCTCTGGCGGCCATCGCATGCACCGCGTCGGGCAGATCGGTCACCCGGCCCATCGTTGCACCTGGTGTCGACGTCGCGGGAATCAGCGTGCTGGGTCCCGTGTTGCGCCACACATGAGTGCGCCCTTCGATCCCCGTGCGTTGCTGGCTCAGGCCCGAATCGGCGTTCTCGCCACGATCAGGGCGAACGGGCTCCCTCAGCTGTCGCCGGTGACGCCCTATTACGACCGGCAGGCCGACGTGGTCTACGTGTCGATGACCGAGGGCCGAGCCAAGACCGCCAACCTGCGCCGTGACCCCCGCGCCGCACTCGAAGTCACCAGCGCCGACGGTTGGGAGTGGGCCACTGCCGATGGCTCGGTGACGATCACCGGACCCGGCACCGACCCGCACGGTCCCGAAGTCGAGGCGCTCGTCGCCCATTACCGGGCGGCGGCGGGCGAGCACCCGGATTGGGACGAGTACAGGTCGGTGATGGTGGCCGACCGCAGGGTGCTGATGACCCTTGCGGTCGAGCACGTGTACGGCGAGAAGATCCGCTGACCAACCCGTCGGCGCACCTGCCGCCGTCTTCGAGTGGGTAGCGAAGAGGTAGCCGGCGCTAGCATTGAGGCGTGACCGAGCGAAGAACTCTCGGGGACATGGACGTCGAATGTGAGTCGGACCACCCTTACGACGACGGTTGGTTCGGTGGTGCACTGATCGCAGAGCCCATTTCTTCGCCAGAGGACCGTGACCTGCGCTTCGACGCTCCAGTCGATGACTTGCGGCTCCACGCCGACGACGTCGACAGCGACGACACGGACCAGTGGTACATGCCCCCGGTGACCGAGGAGACGGTGGCTGACGAGCCGGTTCCGGCGCACGGAGTCCATGACCCGCAACGCGACGTGGTGCCGTGGACCGGTGTGCTGGCTCCGCACAACGGCCGCACCGTGGCCACGAGCGCCGCTCACACCGGGTCGTGGGAGTCGAAGCTGTCCAACAGCGGCGCGTGGGACTTCAAGGTGTCGGCGGCGGTTCCTTGGTATCGCTCCAAGCGACTGGTCATCGCGTCGGTCACCGTCACGGTCACGGCCACTGTCGCGGCGATCGTCGTCGTGACGGGCTTCCCGATGTCGTTGCGCAGTCCGGGACGCGAAGAGTCGGTGTCGCCGGCGAAGCCCACCACTGCGCAACCGAAGCCTGCCGAGCCGGCACCAACGCTGTCCGGCTCGACTGCTTCACCGCCGCCTGAGCTTCCCGTCCCACCGCCTCCGCTGCCGCCCGCGGCCGACGAGATCACCGGTCCCGTCACCGCCCCGCCCTACCACCCGCCAAGGCGGTCCGCTCCTTCGCAATCGGACATGCCGGAGATCGGGGTGACCCGCACACCAGTCACACGGGCGCCGCTGAGCGCGACACCGCCACCGCCGAGGGCACCCGACCGGAACTCCTCGACCCCCGGAGACGCCCCCAAGCGCGGCTGGGGACGCTGGTGATCGTTCGGGTCCGGACCCGAAACCTGACTGCCAGAGGATTTCCCGGCGAACGCCGTCAGCGGGTCGTGGTCTTGAACCGCTTTCGGTAGGCACCGGGGGTGACGCCTAGTTCGCGTTGAAAGAGCCGGCGCAGCGACTCACTCGAACCCACGCCGGTGCGGTCCGCGACGTCTTCGAGGGAGTCGTGGCCGCTGGTGAGGATCGCGCACGCCGCCTCGAGTCGGGTGCGGTCGACGAAGTGCTGCGGAGTGTGACCGGTTTCGGCGAGGAACAACCGCGCCAGGTGTCGTGGGCTGACCGCCGCGGCCGCCGCGAGCGAGGAAAGGGTGTGGTTGCGCCGCGGGTCGGCGGTGATCGCATTCATGACGGTGCGCACGACGGAGTTGTCGCTGGGCAGGGCTTCCAAGCGGACACTGAACTGGGACTGGTCGCCAGGACGTGCCATGAAGACGACGAGGTCTCTGGCGACGTCACGCGCCAACGCAGGGCCGTGGTCACGCTCGATGAGCGAGAGCGTGAGGTCGATGCCCGCGGTGACGCCTGCGGAGGTGGTGTAGGCGCCATCGGTGACGAAGATCGCCGCGGCGTCGACGTCGATGTCGGGGAAGCGGGCCGCCAGTTGGCGAGCGAGCTTCCAGTGGGTCGCCGCCCGCCGACCATCGAGCAGCCCCGTTGCGGCCAACGGGAAGGCGCCCGCGCAGATCGACACGGTGCGCTGGCTCCGTCGCGCCAGGGCGCGAAGGGCATCGATGAGCTCTGTATTGGTGATGCCGGCCTGCCAGTCAGGGGCGCCGGGGACGAGCAGGGTTCCGATCTTGTCGGGCACCTGACATGCTGCGGTGTCGACCCCGAGGCGAGCACCGGAACTGGCGACGACGTCGCTACCGCTGATCGATGCGTGCCTGACGCGGTAGTCCGCACCGAGGGCATTGGCCGAGGTGAACGCGTCTACCGGCCCAGTGACGTCCAGCATCTGAATGCCGTCGTAGACCATGACGACCACGTGATGCGGTTCGGCGGTGATCATCAGCGACGTCTCATTGGCCGGTCGGTGTCCACATGTGTGCCTTTCATGGCTCTTTTCGTAAGGTCACGGCTGCCCTCGGAGGGCGATAGTCGACTCATCAAACCTAGAGAAGGGAAGAAGCCATGACTGAAATCATTGCGGGGGTGCACATCCCGGACAGTGCGCTGGTCAAGGAGGCCACCGAACAGATCCGTGATACCACCAACGAGCTGATCTTTCATCATTCGCGTCGGGTATTCCTGTTCGGGACTCTTCAGTCGCGGCGGCTTGGCATCAGCCCGGACGCCGAGATGCTCTACGTCGCGGCACTGTTCCACGATACGGGCTTGGTGTTGCCGTACCGAGGGACCGAACAGCGCTTCGAGATGGACAGCGCGGATGCCGCACGCAAGTTCCTGACCTCGCATGGGTACTCGGACGCCGAGGCCGACGTGGTGTGGACGGCGATCGCACTGCACACCACCCCGGAGGTGCCCTACAAGATGAACCCCGTCGTCGCCGCCACCACCGCGGGCGTGGAAACCGACGTGCTCGGCATTCGGCTGGACGCAATCGAGGCCGGCGAACTCCAGGCCGTCACCACGTCTCACCCGCGGCCGAACTTCAAGAACGAGATACTGCAGGCGTTCACCAACGGGTTCGCCGAGCGTCCCGCGACCACGTTCGGCACCGTCAACGCCGACGTGCTCGAGCACTTCGTCCCCGGGTTCCATCGAATCGACTTCGTCGACGTGATCAAGAATTCCGCTTGGCCTGAGTGACGGTGGGCGGCGCGGTTCCGGTGATGCCGCCCATGCGTGGGGGGGTCGACGCCCGGGCGCACGGACACGCTAGCTTTACCCGCTAGTGCAAACCTTGGTCGACTTCGACACCGCGCCCGTCTTCGCCGTTCCCGTGATCGGCGGCCTCGGCGACGCCGCCGCCCGCGAAGGCATGTTGCTGGAGGGGCCGCAGGGTTGGGGTGAGTTCAGCCCCTTCGACGACTGCAGCGACGAGGCCGCCGCGCGGTGGCTGACGGCGGCGATCGAGGCCGGTACCGTCGGCTGGCCCGACCCCGTCCGGGGACGGATCCCCATCGCGGTCACGGTTCCGGCGGTCGATCCGGAAAGGGCACGGGCGATCGTTGCGGACAGTGATTGTCGTACCGCGGATGTCATGGTTGCGGCCCACTCGGGCTCGCTCGCAGATGACGTCGCCCGGCTCGAAGCGGTCCGCGACGCGCTCGGCCCTCAGGGCGCTATTCGCTGTGACGCCAACGGAATGTGGGACGCCGACACGGCCGTTGCCGCGATCTCGGCGTTGCAGCGGGCGGCAGGTGGTCTGGAATACGTCGGGCAGCCGTGCCGCACCTCCGACGAGTTGACCGCCGTCAGGCGCCGAATCGACGTTCCGGTCGCCACCAACGTCCCCATCCGCACGGGAGATCCGTTGCGCGCCTCGCTGGTCGGCACTGCCGACGTCGCGATCCTGCGGACAGGGCCACTGGGTGGGGCGCGGCGCGCACTGATGGTCGCCGAGGCGTCCGGCTTGCCGTGCGTCGTCTCCTCGGCACTGGAGACCAGCGTCGGCCTGTCCGCGGGGCTCGCGCTGGCAGGCGCGCTGCCGGACCTTCAGTTCGCGTGCGGGCTCGGCACCCGATCGCTGTTGTCCGGTGACGTCGTCGCCGGAACGCGATCGCTGGTCCCCGTCGACGGCTACCTGCCGGTCGCGCCGATGCCACCGGCGCCCGACGCCGAACTGATCGAGCGATACCAGATCACGGCCGCCGGCCGGCTCGCCTGGTGGCGGTCGCGACTGCGCGCGGCGCGCGCCGCCATGTGAGCAGGCCCCACCCGAGGCCGAGAATCGCCTTGATTGCCAACCCGTTTCACGACGCCGCGAGACGACGCGGCCCATACTGTGGTGTCGGCGCTTCACACCGGGGGAATGTTGTCATGGGCGATGACCCGCATCTGTGGCTCGAGGACATCGCGGGCGAGGCCGCACTGGCATGGGTAAAGCCGCACAACGTGCCCACGATGGCGGCGATGTCGGGTGAGCGATTCGAGCAGATGCGTGCCGACGCGCTCGACACCAGGATCCCCGGAGTCGGACGCCATGGTGACTATCTCTACAACTTCTGGCAGGACGCGGCCCATCCGCGCGGACTGTGGCGGCGCACCACTCTCGAGGAATACCGCAAGGATTCGCCGGAGTGGGACGTCGTCATCGACGTCGACGCGCTGGCCGCCGCCGAAGACGAGAACTGGGTGTGGGCCGGCGGCGACATCAACGCGCCCGGGTTCACCCATGCGGTCGTCGCGCTGTCACGTGGTGGCGGGGACGCGAGCGTGGTATGCGAATTCGACATGATCACAAGGGAATTCGTCGCCGACGGATTCCAGCTGCTCGAGGCCAACTGCAGCATGGCGGTGCACCGCGGGTGGGCGATGATCCTCTTGATCTCCGACTGGTCAAGGGGAGAGAACACGCACGAGGCCGAACTCCGTGCTCATCGTCGACTACGAGCAGCTCCTCGCCGGAACGGCAGAACCGCGGGTGGTGTTCGATCCCGACGGTGAAGAATTCCTCGCAGCCGGAGTGTTCGCAGGCGACCGATTCTTCAGCCTGATGCTGCGCGACGTGGCGACCGTCGTGGAGGTCGTCACTCCAGGCGCCTGGACGTTCGAACCTCTTAAGGGTGTACCGGAGAATGCCACCGTCGGGCTCGCCGCCTTCGATCCACTGAGCGACGAAATGTTCATCACCGCAACGGGCTTCGATAGACCGCCGCAGCTACTACATGGCACGCCGACCGGAGGCGTGTGCGAAATCAAGTCCTCGCCGGCGTTCTTCGACGCCGACGACCTCGTCGTCACGCAACACTTCAGCACTTCCGCCGACGGTAGCCGCGTGCCGTACTTCCTGCTCGCGCATCGGAATTCGGACGGGCCGGGTCCGGTGTTGCTGGATGGCACGGCGCTTTCCGGGCCGCGCAACTGCCGGGCTACATGGGTCCATTGGGACGCTCGTGGCTGTCCCGCGGCGGCAGCTACGCACTGGCGAACATCCGCGGCGGCGGGGAATACGGCCGGCATGGCACGAGCAGGCGGTGCGCGCGAACAGGCACGAGGTCGCCGAGGACTTCGCTCCCGTTGCAGAACATTTGGTGAATACCCGCGTCACGACGGCCGCTCAGCTGGGCGCGATGGGAGGCAGCGCAGGCGGCTTGCTGATCGGCGTCATGCTGACGAAGTATCCCGAACTGTTCGGGGCGTTGGTCTGCCAGAATCCGCTGCTCGACCTGCGCCGTTACCATTTGTTGCTGGCCGGTGCGTGAGGTATTACGAGAACACCGAGGGTGGTCATTCCGGGGCCTCGAACAACGCACAGGCCGCCTTCGAACGCGCGCTGCGGTACGAGTTCCTGCTCCAGACGCTCTGCTGAGTCAGGACGGGCCACGGGATTGGAACGATCAGGGCGGTTTTCTGCGTTCCCTTACCTGAAGCCGCCAACGAGGAGACACCAATGACCGACGACGTCGCCTATGTCCTTGGGAGTTCGAGCCCCGAGATCGCCCGGCTCGACACACAGGCCGCCGCAATAGAGTCCGCCACGGATCTGCTGCTCCGGCGGGCAGGCATCGAGGCGGGCCAGCGGGTGCTCGATCTCGGCACGGGCCCAGGTCACGTGGCGTTCGCGCTGTCGAACATCGTCGGCCCCGGCGGGTCGGTGGTTGGCGTCGATCAAGACCAACGGATGCTGGCGCTTGCCAACGCCCGACGCGACGAAGCGGGGCTGGCCAACGTGCGTTTCGTCGAAGGCGACGCACGCACGTACCGCGACGCCGAGGCGTTCGACGCGGTCGTGGCGCGACTTCTCCTGATGCATCTCCCCGATCGCGGTCAGGTCATCAAGCACCACGAGGGGGCCCTGCGTCGGGGCGGACGAATGGTCCTCCTCGACTACGACGTGGGCGCCTGCCGCGCCGAGCCACAGATCGAACTCATCAGCCAACTCAGGGAGTGGGTGCTGGCCGGCTTGCGCGCCGCGAACGCCGACCCGACGGTGGGGACGCGCCTTGCGGTGCTACTGCGCGAGGCACGGTTCGCCGACGTGGCAACCATGGGGGTGCAGGATTATCACGCGCCCGACGACCCGCGAACCGCCGTGATGTTCGCCGAGGTCATTCGCTCACTCGCCCCGGCGCTCATCGGCGCCGGCATTGCCACCGAGGAGGAGCTCGGATTGGACACGCTGCAGGATCGCATCGAGCGCGCACAAGCAGCGGCCGATGCCGTGTTACTGCCGTCGACCGTGGTTGCCGCCTGGGGCGTACGGCGCTAGAGGTCGAGCAGGAGTCGTGCACCTGGCGCAGCCCGGGACACGCATGTCAGCATCAGTCGGCCGTCGCGCTCCGGCACGGTCAACAGGGTGTCCCGGTGTTCGACGTCGCCGTCGAGCACCCGGGTCCGGCACGTACCGCAGAACCCCTGCTGACACGAGTACGGCGCCGTCACCTCGGCTCGGCGCAGCGCGGAGAGCAGCGTCTCGTCGGCCGCCACCCGCAGCGTGGCCCCCGACGAGGCGATGGTGACGTCGAATTCGCTGCCGTCGAGCACGGGGGGAGCCGCGAACCGCTCGAAGTGCAGCTCGACGTCGTCGCGGCCCGCCAGCTCGGCCCGGATCGCGGTCAACATCGGGGCCGGACCGCAGGCGTACACCGCCGTTCCGTCAGGGCAGTCGCCGAGCAACTCGCGAGGACCCGGAATTCCGAGCCGATCGTCGGTCCGGACCTCGATGCGGTCGCCGAACGGGCCGAGCTCTTCGATGAACGGCAGGCTGTCGCGGCTGCGGCCCGCGTAGGTCATCGACCAGTCCACGGCCAGCCGATCGGCCTCGCGCAGCATCGGCAGGATCGGCGTGATGCCGATGCCGCCTGCGATGAACCGGAATCGGCGCGCGGGTGAGCCGTACCCGGGCACCGTCAGCGGGAACGCGTTTCGGGGGCCGCTGGTGGTCACCGTCGTCCCGACGGGCAGGGCGTCGTGTACCTCGATCGAGCCACCACCGCCGTCGGGGATTCGCCGCACCGCGATCCGGTAGGCGTCGGTGATCCCCGGATCCCCGCACAGCGAGTACTGCCTGACCAATCCGCTCGGCAGGTGGATGTCCAGGTGCGAACCGGCGCGCCACCGCTCGAGCGGGCCGCCGTCTGCCGCCGTGAGGGTCAGCGCAACCACGTTCTGGTCACGAGCGACCACCCGACGGTCCGCGACGGCCAGGGTAAGGGTGCGGTCGATCTCGCGCGGCTCCGCGACGTCCCGGATGCTTCCGGTCACCTTCCACATCCCGGAGATCGTCGCGTCGATGAGGCCGAGGAACACGTCGTGGCGCGATCTTCCGGACAAGCTCGGTGGCACGCGCCGGAAGCGCTCGCGAAGCGACATCAAATGTGCGCCGCGCGGGCGGCGGGGGACCGGGCCAGATACGCGACCGCCTGCGCCGTCGATCCCATCCGCTCAGGGGTGAACCCCGGCCGGAAGTACGCGAACGTGTTGGAGCCGAACAACTTTCGATACTTAGGCAGCAATCCGAGCTTGGAGTCGCCGGCGCGCATCCGCTGCATCCGGCACCAGCCGATGTCCAGGTTCGGATCGGCCTTCACCAGAAACGTCGCCCCACGCTGGAAGAACGCGTAGATGCCGATCATCGCCATCGCCATTGCGCCGATGCGATCGAGGTAGCTGTCGTGGAAGTACACGGCCACGTCGTGCGCGACGCTGCGATGCTCGACTTCCTCGCTGCCGTGCCAACGGAACACGTCGGCCATGGTCGGATCCGCGCCGTACTCATCCCATGTGCAGTTGAGGGCGAAGTCGCCCATGACCGCGGTGTAGTGCTCGATGGCCGCGATGAACCACAACCGATCGCACAGGTGGTTCATCCGCTTCTTGGGATCATGGGACGCCGAGGGGGCCAGGACCTTGCCGAACAGGTACTCGACCTGCTCGACCATCGGTGTGGGATCGACGCCCCGTTCCTCCATGAACTCGTGCAGCAGACGCTGGTGGACCTCGGCGTGCGCGCCCTCCTGGCCGATGAAGCCCCGCATGTCCTCGGCGAGCCTCGGATCCTTGACCAGGGGCAGCGCCTCGCTGTAGGTAGCGACGAACCAGCGCTCCGCCGCGGGCAGGATCAGGTTGAGCAGGCTGACCACGTTGGAGGCAACCGGGTGCCCGGGAATCCAGTGCAGCGGGGTGTCGGAGACGTCGAAGTGCACCTTGCGGGCCTGAATCTGAACCGGACCCGGGTCGACGTCGGCGAGCAACTTCCCTGGTCTCGTCATGGCGGACTTCCCTCCCGGGGTTGGCCGAGTCGTGCCGACCGGAATCAGTCTAGGGGCCGGCCTTGACGGGTTTGCGGTAGGCGACCATCTCCCGCGAGAGCACTCGCCGGATCCGGGGTTCGCGGCTGCACGCGATGGCGAACACCGTCGAGCAGCACCCAACTGGTCAGGGCACTCGCGAGCACCAACAGGAATGCCGCCCAATCGGCGCCGAGTTCGCTGGCCGCGGTCTGACGCGCCCAGAGGCGCCAGTAGATCATCAGGTTCACCGTCAGGCCGACGCCGTAGGACAGCGCGAACGAGAACAGGTAGGGCTTCCACGTTCCGTCCCGCAACCGTGCCGAGACGGGTTCGTGCCGAAGCGGATACAGCACCGACAGCACGTTGCCGACGCCCAGCCAGATGAACACCATGGTGACCAACTGGTCGATCATCGCGACCGGATTGCCTTCGGCGGTCACGGTGAGGAATCCGATGACCGGAAGGCCGGCGATGGTGATCAGGACGGCCATGGCGAGGTTCTTGGCCACCAGGATTCGCCACATGCGTTCACCGCTGGACAGGGCCGTTCGCACCCGCTCCGCCTCGAAACACAGGGCGTTGGTGCAGACGATGCTGCCGACGACTGCCGAGAACAGGTACAGGGTGAAGCTGCCGAGATCGTTGTAACTCGACCACCCGCTGACGTGGTTGAAGGTCACCAGCGACAGGCTGATGGCCAGGGTGATGACGAGCCGCGCCAGTATCGCGCGCGGCTTGTCGGCGGCGACGTGACGCACCTCGTCGACGATGCGCCGACCGACGGCAGGCAGCGGATACGCGGCGCGCAGGACGGCCACCCGACGCACGGGCACGCGCTCGGCATCGCCGAGCACTAGTTGGTGGGTCTTCGCCACCGCAAGGACGGCTTCGGCAATCGCGGCTCTGGCAAGCCCAACCGCGATGACGGTATCCGCGGCGGCCTGAGCGGGCGGCGGCGTCAACCCCCGGGTGACCGAAACCCCGCGCGCGAAGTCGTCGGCGCGGGCCAGCCAGGCCGGGGAGGCACCGGCTGCGGAGATGTCGTAGCCCGCGGCGCCCCGCATCGAGGTCAGCTCGGCCTGCGCTTCGGCGACCACGCCCTTCAGTGCGCTGACGTCATCCCACTCGGCGGCCGCGGCGGCGGTGTCGACACGGCGCAGTGTGTCGCCGAGAAACCGCAGCTCTTCGATCGCCACGATTTCTGATGTGGAATCAGCGCCTTGAGTCATGGGCTTAACTGAACCATCCCGCTGATCGAGCGCCTGGCGTTGGATATGACGATGACCGACTTCACGAGTTCGGCGATTCCGGTGAAGGAGCGCACCACGATGGCGACGTTGACGTCGGTGAACGTTGGGCTGCCCAAGGACATCGAGTGGAACGACCGGACGGTCTACAGCGGTCTGTGGAAACAACCGGTGGTCGGCCCTCGCATGGTGCGTCGGCTCAACATCGACGGCGACGGCCAGGGGGATCTCGGCGGGCACGGCGGCGAGAACCGCGCGGTCCTGGTCTACCAGCTCGACTCGTACCGGCACTGGGCCAGGGAATTCCACCGGGACGACCTGGCGCCGGGATACCTCGGGGAGAACCTGACGGTCGACGGCTTGCCCGACGCCGAAGTCTGCATCGGTGACCGCTATCGGATCGGCCAGGCAGTATTCGAGGTCACTCAGCCGCGGGTCACCTGCTACCGCGCGGGCATTCGGATAGGAGAGCCCCGGATGGCGGCATTGCTCGTCTCCCATCGGCGACCGGGCTTCTACTGCAGGGTCATCAGCGAAGGGGAAGTCGAAGCCGGCCAGGAAATCGTCAAGATCAGCTCGGGCCCGGAACAGGTCACGGTCGCCGAGATCGACGCACTGCTCTACCTGCCCGGCCATCCGCGGGACGCCCTCGAGCGTGCACTTCGCATTCCAGCACTGAGTCCCGGGTGGAAGGCCTCCCTGCAGAGTCTCGCCGAGCAGGCCGACAACCCTGCGTCGTCGGGCAACAGTGGATTGAGCCCGGCCCCGCCGCCGCCCGCCTGGAAGGGGTTCCGGCCCCTGCGGGTTACCCAGGTCCACGATGAAAGCAGGCATGTCCGGTCCGTGCGCCTCGGTGCCCCTGACGGGTCGCCTTTACCGGAATGGCTTCCTGGCCAATCCATCACGCTGCGCGTGTATCCGGAGCCGGCCGCACCCCTGATCCGCAACTACTCGCTGTCGAATCGGCCCGGCTCCGACGAGTACCGGATCAGCGTGAAGAAGGAATCACATGGCCGGGGCAGCGGGTACATCCACGCACACGTGAAGGTGGACGATCTGATCGACGTCGCGGCGCCGCGCGGCATGTTCTTCCTTGCCGAGGACAGGCGGCCCGTGGTCCTGTTGTCGGCGGGCGTCGGGATCACCCCGGTGTTGTCGATGCTGCACTCGTTGGCCGCCGCGAACTCGGCCCGCGAGGTCTGGTGGCTGCACGGTGCACGGGACGGCACCGAGAACCCCTTCGCCGCCGAGAGCCGCGAACTGCTGAATCGGTTGCCCGCAGGCATATCCCGCGTCGCATACAGTCAGCCCGCCGACACGGATCGGTTCGGTGTCGACTACACCGATCGGGGCCGCTTGTCGATCGCGATGCTCGCCGACCTCGGTGTGCCACGTGACGCCGACGTCTACCTGTGCGGTCCCGTCTCCTTCATGGACGGGCTGAGTGCGGATCTCGCGGCCTTCGGCCTCGACGCCGCCCGGATTCACATGGAGACGTTCGGGGCGGGGGCGGCCCTGACTCCCGGAATCGTGGCGACGTCGACGCCACCACATCTGCCCGAAGGCCCGCTGGAGACGGGGCCCGAGATTCAGTTCGCGCGCAGCGGTATCTCTGCTCCGTTCGGGCCGCCGCGGCGAACCCTGCTCGAATTCGCCGAGGCGTGCGACGTGCCCACCCGATGGTCGTGTCGCACCGGCGTGTGCCACAACTGTGAGACCGCCCTGCTGTCGGGCACCGTCGCCTACGACCCCGAGCCACTCGAACCACCGGCCGAGGGGAACATCCTGATCTGCTGTTCCCGGCCGACGGCCGACGTGGTGCTCGATCTGTGAGGCCGCGACGGAGCCTTCGCCAGTGCCCGCACCCATGGAGCAGACCTCGAGCGCTTCAACGGCCGAAGACGTTCGCGGCTCCCCGTTCGGGATCGGCTACAGACGGCCAAGGCCACCGCCGCACGTGCGGTGGTGGCCTTGGCTGCAGCCAGTTCAGTTCTCAGCGTGAAGCGAGACCGCGGGTGTCAACCCGTGGAGGCGCACCCCACGTACGGGATGCATCCCGACGCGCCGCCGGGTCCTGCCGACCCGACCGGGCCGCCCGGGATGTCGACACCCGCGCCGCCAGGCCCAGCGTTGGCGCCTGCACCGGGAACGTTCGCGTTCGCACCGTCAGGGCCGGCCGTCGCGCCCGCACCAGGAACCACCGCGCCGGCACCCTCGGGGCCGGCCGTCGCGCCCGCACCAGGAACCACGGCGCCGGCACCCTCGGGGCCGGCCGTCGCGCCCGCACCAGGAACCACCGCGCCGGCACCCTCCGGGCCCGCCGTCGCACCGGCACCGGGCACGGTCGCGTTCGCGCCGTCCGGTCCGGCAACCGCGCACGGCGTGCCATCGGGGTTGAAGCACCCCGGTGGGGGCGGATCGGCCGAGGCCAGCGGCGCGGCGACTATTGCGGAGGCTGCAGCACCAGCAAGGAGAACAGTTCTCGTGGAGATCTTCTTCAGTGCCATGGGTTCGTACTACCCAAATCGCCCGGATCTTGAAACAGACAAGTGGTTGGCGCTGTGAAGTGCCTGATCGCCGGCCCCGAGCCTGGTCACGGACGGTGTGATCTACGTCGACTTGCGGAAACGATGATCCGTCCGCGTCGTCGCTCCGAATCACTTGGTGATGAGTACGGATATTCAGGTGAAACGTCGCCTAGGCCGTCCACCGGGATCGAACGCCGTGCAGACACGGCAGCGCATCACGAAAGCGGCTCAGGACGTGTTCCGCGAACTGGGCTATGCAGGAACGACCAACAAGACCGTGGCCGACCGTGCCGGACTCACCCGGCCGACGATCAATTACCACTTCGAAAGCAAGCAGGCGCTGTTTCGCTGCGTGGTCGATGCCAACGCCAAGGTGGTCGAAGCCACCACGCGCCGAGTCGCTGCACAGGAGCCGACGCTTCGGGGTCGGCTGCGCGAGCTCACGATCAGCTTGTGCGCCGACCCGGATGTCCGGGCGGCCACCGCATCGCTCATGGCTGCCGCCATCGACTCTGATCGCCATCCCGAACTCCGGACGACGCGCGGAGATCTCTTCGCCGCCCTGCGTTCCTTCCTCCTATCGTCTGTCCGTTCCGCGGTCGAGTGCGGCGACGTCCGGGCGGATGTAGAGGCGTCATCGCTGGCTGACGCGTACCTCGCCGTGCTCAGCGGCATGGCGCTCAACGGCGGCGAAGCGCGAGGCGAATCGCGAAGCCCGGCACTCGTCGAGACCTCGTTGCTGCTGTTGACCGGCGAACTGTTCTGCTATCCGAACGGGTCGGTGTCGTGGACGGATGAGCTGACCATCCTTCGAGCCAGGTAGGGCGGCCGGCCGAACGAGCACACTCACCGTCCGCCTGGGGGAATAACGTGACATGTCACGTGTTTGAGTGAGACGAAGGGCCGCGACCGAATCGGCCCTCGCATAGGGGACGGAGATCATCATGGGACAGCTCACCGGCAAGACGGCGCTCGTCACAGGCGGCAGCTCGGGTATCGGTCTGGCGACCGCGCAGTGCTTCGCGGCCGAAGGCGCACATGTCTTCCTCACCGGTCGCAACCAGGAGAACATCGACAAGGCGGTGGCCTCGATAGGCGAGTCGGCCACTGGGATTCGCAGCGACGTCTCCGATGACGGGGACCTCGACATGGTCTTCGACGCGATCAACGATCGCGGGCAAGGGCTGGACGTCCTCTTCGCCAATGCCGGTGGCGGTGAGTTCGCGACACTCGACGAGGTGACGCGAGAGAAGTTCCTGGAGACCTTCAACATCAACGTCGGTGGTGCGCTGTTCACGGTGCAGCGAATGCTTCCGCTGCTGACGCCGGGCGCGTCGATCATCCTCACCGGCTCGACGGCGGCGTCGCGTGGCACCCCGGCATTCGGTGTGTACGCCGCCTCCAAGGCCGCCATCCGCTCGCTCGGTCGCACCTGGGCCGCCGAACTCGCCGACCGCCAGATCCGGGTCAACACCCTGGTGCCGGGGACGGTGGAGACGCCGGGGCTGAAGGCACTGGTGCCAGCGGGCCAGGAGCAGGCCCTGCTCGACGGCGAGGCGGCGAAGAACCCGATGGCCCGAGTCGGACGCCCCGAGGAGCTGGCCGCAGCGGCACTGTTCCTCGCGTCCGACCAGAGCAGCTACATGACGGGTGCAGAGATGTTCGTCGACGGCGGGTCCGAGCAGGTCTGACTAATCCGGCCGCGGCAGAGTGCCTTCACGGATGATCGTCTCGTAGATGGCGGTCAGGATTCCGGCAAGTTCGGCTTCCTGGCCGCCGTCGAGATCGGAGAAGAACAGCCGACGTACCCAGGCGACGTGCTTGGGCGCCGCCGCCTGCACCGTCTCCCAACCGGAATCGGTCAGCACGGCGTCGGTGGCGCGGCCGTCGGTCTCGGACCGAACCCGTTCCACGAGACCGCGTTTCGTCATCCGCTGTAGGTGATGGGACAGCCGGCTGCGTTCCCACCCGATCATCGTCGCAAGCCTGGTCAGCTGCATCCGACGCCCGTCGGCGATCGAGAGCGCGTTCATCACCGTGTAGTCGCCGAGCGACATTCCGCAGTCCGCGAGCAGCTGGCGGTTCATCTCGTACTCGAGCCGGTGATACACCTGCATGTAACTGAGCCACGTCCGTTGTTGAGACGAGGTCAACCAGCTTGACATGTCACGCATTCTAGCCGCCGGCCTTGCTCAAGGCCGTACGGCGATGGGCCGGCCCGTCTGCTCCGCTTCCACTTATCGCCCGAAACGGCCAGCGCCTTGGGTAGTTTCGACATCGTGTCCGACCTGATGAACCGCCAGATCGTGCTCCGACGGCGTCCGAATGGGTTGGTCGAGCCCGCTGACACGGAGCTCGTCGCCGTGCCCGTGCCCGAACCCGCCGATGGCGAAGCGCTGGTTCGTACCACCTACGTCGGGCTGGACGCCGCAGCGCGGACGTGGCTGAACGACCAGCCGGGCTACTTGCCGCCCGTTCAGCTCGGCGAGGTCATCCGCGCGGCCGGGATCGGCGAAGTCGTCGCGTCGCGATGTGACGCCTATGCCGTCGGCGACGTCGTCACCACCCTGACGGGTTTTCAGGAATTCGTCATCGTCCGCGACGACGTCTTCTGTACCCCGGTGACCGGTATGGAGGAGATCGACCAGCCGGCTGTGATGTCGATTTACGGGCCGACCGGCGCCACCGCATATTTCGGGATGGCCGACATCGGCCGGCCACACGCGGGGGAGACGGTGGTGGTCTCGGCTGCCGCGGGTGCCACCGGCTCGGTGGCTGGCCAGATCGCCAAGATCGCGGGGGCTCGGGTGGTGGGGATCGCCGGCGGCCCCGAGAAATGCCGCACAGTGGTCGAGGAATTCGGATTCGACGCGTGCATCGACTACCGCGATGACGATGTGGCAGCGGCGCTCAAGCACCACTGTCCGCGGGGGGTCGACGTCTACTTCGACAACGTCGGAGGATCCATCCTCGATGCCGTACTGGGACGTTTGGCGCCGAAGGCACGGGTCGTGCTGTGTGGCGTGATCTCCAGTTATCTCACCGGCGAGCACCCTGGACCGGCGAACTACGTGAACATCCTCGCCAAGACCGCGTCCATGCGGGGTTTCAACGCGCTCGACGAGTGGGGCCGGTTCGACGAGGCGTTCGCCGCGCTGCGCCGCTGGGAGTCGGAGGGCAGGCTCGTGCATCGCGAAACCATCTACGACGGCATCGAAAGTTGCGTCGATGCCTTGAACGGGCTGTTCACCGGCGCCAACGTCGGCAAGATGCTCGTCAAGGTCGCCGAGCCGACCACGTCGGCTCAGACGGGCCAGCCCTCACGCCGGTGAGCGGCGTCGAAGAACATCCACTCGTAGCGCGCGGTCGTCGCGAAATGAGCCCGGGCCACGGCCTCCTCGGCCGGGGTGAGTGTCGAGCCGATGCGGTCCGTCAGGTCGAGGACCTCGGCCACGGTCGCCGCGTATTCATCACCGCCGTAACTGTCGATCCAGAGCTGGTAGCGGCGATCCGCGGACCCACGCTGGCGTAGCTCGGCGCCGACCTCCGCGTAGATCCAGTAGCAGGGCAGGATCGCGGCGAGCCCGTCGGCAAACGTCCCACCATAGGCCGTGGCGAGCAGGTAGCTGGTGTATGCCCGCGTCGTCGGGGAGGCCGGTGCCGATTCCAAAGTGGTTGTGTCCAAGCCCAGTTCGGGCAAGAGAGCCTTGTGCAGCGAGAGCTCGACGTCGAAGACCTCCGCGGCGTGCCGGGCGAACATCGCCGTGTCGGCCAAGGTGGGCGCCTTGGCCGCAACGATGGACAGCGCGCGAGCGTAATCACGCAAGTAGTGCACGTCCTGGGCAATGTAGTGGGCGAACGCGGCTTCGGAGAGTGTGCCGTCGATGAGACCGGTGGGCAATGGATGGCCGAGGATCGCAGCGAAGGTGGGTTCGATCTCCTTCCACAGCCGGGCCGACCACGAGTCGGCCGCGCCGGAGCCGATGCGCGGGCTCATCGCGAGCACCCGTCGAATGCGCCCGGGTTCGACGCCATGATCGCCGCTGCCTGTTTCGGTTGAAGGTGCATCGGACCATCCTTTCAGCCGAGGCCAACGCGCTGTCGGCGCGGATCATTCAGCGCGCGGAGGGCACACGGATGACTTTGCGCCTAGGAGTGATCACCGTTCGGTCACGGTACGAGAAATTCGGTGTCGCGGGCCCGGGCAAAGGTGCATCAGGGGCCTCTCGTGTTGTAGAAGTGATACCAGTGACTGGTGTGAACTGCCCGGTTCGTCCGGACAGTTCAGGTTCGAAGGGTCACACAGTTACTAGAGGAAGCGCGGAAGTTACCGCGCTGCGGCCCGATAGAGGTGGAGTTCCGATGAAACGCGTCTACTTCGTCGCGATCAGCTTGGCGATGCTGGTGGCGGCGCCCGGTGTTGCGACGGCCAGCCCGGCAACCAACCGGCAGGCCATCGACTATGTGATACAGCGCGCCCTGTCTCAGCGCGGGGTGCCGTTCTCCTATGGCGGCGGGAACGCCACGGGGCCCAGTGCGGGCATCGTCCGGGACGTACCAGATGCCTCAATCGTCCCGGACGCCAACGTCCTTCCTGGTCTTGGCGCCGTCCCTGGCGCGACCGCCGCGCCAACTGCAGGCGCCGCCCAACTGGGCACCCCCCAACTCGGCACCACTCCCGCTGCGGGCACCGTCCCCGCGGCGGGTACCGTGCCCTCCGCCGGCGCCATTCCGCACGACGGGGCAGTCGGATTCGACGCATCGGGCCTCGTTCAATACGCGTTCGCAGGCGTTGGGATCAAGCTCCCGCGATCGTCCGGCGAGCAGTACAAAGTGGGCCGGAAGATCGCCCCGGATCAGGCTCTGCCGGGCGATCTGATCTTCTTCGGGCCCGACGGCAGCCAAAGCGTTGCGCTGTTCCTCGGGAACGGGCAGATGTTGGAGGCGACGGATCCCGCGGTCACCGTGTCACCGGTGCGCACCAATGGCATGGCGCCCTACCTGTCCCGGATGATCGACTGGCAGTGAGGCTGGCACGCTGAAGCACGGGGAGGTCAAATCCGGTCAGTAGGTTTGAGGTGATGGGAAGCGTCAGTTGCGGTTTCGGTGTCACCGGCCGGGATGCTTCCCGTCTGGGCCGAACGCGTACCCGCGCGCCGCGGGAAGGTGCGATGGATACCCCGCGGGATGGCCGGCGTTCGTCGCGGGAGCTCGAAGCGCTGATGACGTAGTCGCGCAGCAACGTTCGTAGCACGACCCGCATCTCCATGGTCGCGAAGGCTGCGCCGATGCATCGCCGGATCCCGCCGCCATAAGGGATCCATTCCGCGGGGTCGGGCGGACGGGCGATGAAGCGATGGGGATCGAATCGGCGGGCCGCGGGAAAGACGCCGTCGTCGGCGTGCAGCAGTCCGATGCTGGCGACGATCGTGTAACCCTGGGGAATCGTCCACGGACCGATTTGAAGTGCCGGCACCTTGACCTGCCTGAACGTGGTGTCGATGACGGGACGAGTGCGCTGAACCTCCAGGATGGTGGCGTTCAGAAGCTGTTCGGATCCGTCGTCGAGGTCGGCGACGAGACGGTCGAGCAGGTGCGGGTGTCTCTGCAGCCGTTCCACGGCCCACGCCAGTGTGGTGGCGGTCGTTTCGTGGCCGGCTGCCAGCATGGTGATCAACTCGTCGGCGATCTCGCCGCGGGTCATCGGCGAACCGTTCTCGTCGCGGCTCTGCACCATCAATGACAGCACATCGTCGCGCTCTTGGAGGTTGTGGGCGGCCTCAGCCTTGTCGATCAGTCTGTCGACGATCGCGTCGTAGTCCCGTCGGTACTGGTGGAAGCGGCCCCACGGACTCCACCGTCCGCAATCCCATTGCGGCACAGGGATTACCGCCAGTTTTGACCCCAGCCGGATCGCCGGCGGAAGCATGTCGCGCAGGTCTTCGAACTCCTTGCCCTCAGCTCCGAACACCGTCCGCAGAATGACGTTGAGGGTGATGCGCATCATCGAGGGCAGCGTCGCAAAGGCTCGATCCCGTGGCCACGACGCGAACTCGTCGACCGCTTCCCGTTCGACGATCGCCTCGTAGGCCGCCAGTCGGCGTCCATGAAACGGTGGCGTCAGCATCTTGCGGTGTGCGCGATGTCGATCACCAGACAGCGCAAACAACGAATTCGGACCCATCACTCGGCCCAGATTCGCTTCGGTCGTGTCTGCGGTCTCGTGGCCGCACTTGAACAGCTGACGAATATGACCTGGATCGCTGAGCACGACGATGCGCCCGAAGATGGGCAGATCGAGCGTGAACGCCGACCCGTAACGGCGGCGCAGGATCTCCAACGCGATTCTGCGGTTGGCCAACGCCAGCAGGCCCTGAACGCCCCGGGGGAGGCAGGGACCGGCGGGCAGCACGATCGTCGGCGTCGCCTCGTCGTCGGGGATGTCCGCATGTGCCAAGCGAACGCGTGTGAGATGCGTGGAATCAGCCATGTCCCGGCGATGGTAATTCGCCGAAACGTCGAGCCGATGCACACCAGACATCGCGCAGTGGTCGAATCGGCCGCCGGTCGATTCATCGTGCGGTGGTCCTGCTGCCGGGCTCCGGCAGCAGGACCACCACGCCCGGACTAGAGGTCGGAACTCTCCCGCCACAGGTCGATGCCGGAATCCGAAGCGTAACGGTCGATCTCGCTCAGTTCCTCGGGTGTGAACGACAGATTGTCGAGCGCGCCGAGGTTCTCCTCCAGCTGTGCCACGCTCGATGCGCCAACCAGTGTGGACGCGACAGCCGGGTCGCGAAGCACCCACGCGAGTGCAAGTTGGGCGAGGGACTGACCGCGCTTCTCGGCGATTCCGGCGAGCCCCTCCAACCGCTCGCGAACCTCGTCGGTCACCGTCTCGTCGTCGAAGGTCGGGCGCTCGGTCGCGCGGGTGACGTCCGCGGCAGGCTGGTTCAGATAGCGGTTGGTGAGCAGCCCCTGCGCGAGTGCCGTGAAAGCGATGGCGCCCATGCCCGCATTGTTCAGTTCGCTGACGAGATCGCCCTCGATCCAACGGTTCAGCAACGAATACGACGGCTGATGGATGACCAGTGGCGTGCCCAACCGCCGTGCGATTGCCGCGGCTTCGGCCGTCTTGGCAGCCGAATAGGACGAGATGCCGACATAGCGGGCCTTGCCCGCCCGCACGGCGGTGTCGAGTGCACCGATGGTTTCCTCGAGCGGCGTCTTCGGATCGATGCGGTGCGAGTAGAAGATGTCGACGTAGTCCAGGCCGAGACGTTCGAGCGACTCGTCCAGGCTGGACAGCACGTAGGCACGTCCTCCGAGCTGGCCGTAGGGGCCAGGCCACATGTCCCATCCCGCCTTCGTCGAGATGATCAGCTCGTTGCGATACGGCTTGAAGTCCCTTCGCAGCATCCGGCCGAAGTTCTCCTCGGCCGAGCCGTAGGGCGGCCCGTAGTTGTTCGCGAGATCGAAGTGCGTGATGCCGCGATCGAAGGCGTAGCGAAGCACTTCGCGTTGCGTGTCGAACGGCCGATTGTCCCCGAAGTTGTACCAGAGGCCGAGCGAGATCGCGGGCAGAAGCAAACCGGACGTCCCAACGCGGCGATAGGGCATCCCGTCGTAGCGATCCTGCGCGGCCACCCATGGGTCGTGGGTGAAGGGAACATCGGCGACTACCAAATCCTCGTTCATGACGCCCATCCTAGGTCCGAGGAGATCGGCCGAATCGCAGCACCGGGGATGCGTGGCACTGTTTGGACTTGCCGGTCCAAAACGTTTCGGGCAGCCTTACGGCTCCGCCTGTTTCACGAGTGAATCAATGGCAACGGGCGGGCGTCCACCGGATCAGACCGGGACTCACGATGGCGTCTCGAAAGGAGCAATCATCATGGCACTCGACCAGTACTACCTGCTTGGCCACTCCGGCCTGCGCGTCAGCAGGCTGGCCCTTGGCACAATGAACTTCGGCACGAGCGGTTTCCACGCCGCGTACGGCAAGACAGAGGACGACGTTCGCCCCATCTTCCGTGGTTACCTCGAAGGCGGTGGCAACTTCATCGACACCGCGGACTTCTACACCGCGGGCGAGAGCGAGACCATTCTCGGCAAGCTGATCGCGGAGGAGAAGGTCCGCGACCGGCTGGTGCTCACCACGAAGTTCACGAACAGCGTCGATCCCGGCGACCCGAATGCAGGAGGGAACGGCCGCAAGCACATGATCCGGGCGCTCGAGGCGTCGCTGCGCCGGTTGGGCACCGACTACGTGGACCTGTTCCTCCTGCACACCTGGGATCGGCTCACACCGGTCGAAGAGGTACTGCGAACCTTCGACGACCTCGTCAGGTCCGGCAAGATCCGCTACGCCGGGCTCTCCGATGTGCCCAGCTGGTACGCCGCGCAGGCCCAGACCTTCGCCGACGCGCACTCCCTGCCTCCGATGATCAACCTGCAGTTGCCCTACTCCCTGGTCGAGCGGCAGATCGAGGTGGAACACGTCACCATGTCGCAGACCCTGGGCCTCGGCATCACAGCATGGAGTCCGCTTGGCGGTGGTTTCCTCAGCGGAAAGTATCGATATGCAGATCAACGGCTCTCAGGCGATGGCCGGCTGAGCATCCCTGGGGCCTCGGGACTCCCGTTGACGGAACGGCAGTGGCAGTTGCTCAAGCCCTTGGGTGACGCCGCCGACGAGCTCGGGGTGACGATGGCCCAGGTGGCGATCAATTGGGTCGCCACACAGCCAGGAGTTGCGTCGGCAATCGTCGGCGCAAGCAGCGCGGACCAACTGGCGTCCACGATGGGCGCGCTCGACTTCGAGCTGCCCGCGGAGTTGCGCGCGGAACTCGATCAGGCGAGTGCGGTGCCACCCGAGTCGGTGTACCGGATGTTCACCCCTGGGTACCAGAACCTGATCATCAGTCCCGGCAGCAAGGTGGGGGACAAGCCCGCAAGTTACTTCCCCGCAGTGCGGAACTGGACCAGCGCGGTGTGACATCGTTGAGCGATGAGCAGCCCAGAGACCCCCGAAGAGACGGCGGGCCAGTACAGCGTCGATGACGACGATCAGCTCTCGCAGGAGGACACCCTGATCGACCGGGGTGTCGACGACCTCCTGGACGAGGGCTATTCGCCGCCGGACAAGTGGCGGGAGCCTCGCGACAACGAGACCCTGGACGAACTTCTCTCCGAGGAGGAGCCCGATCCCGCCATGCAGCTCGACGACGACGATGAATCCGATTCCGAGTTCATCGAGGACGACGAGGTGGGTGACCTCAGGGCGGGTCGGCTCGTCGCACCCGGCGAGGGCGTTGACGAGGATTCGGACTTGCTGGCGAATGACGTCGGCATCGACGGAAGTGCCGCCTCCGCGGAAGAGGCGGCCGTCCACGTCATCGACGACGACGCCTAGCGTTCTCTCGCCGAGACACTTTGGGGGACACGCTGAGTCGTTCGCTCAGCGGCCCGGTAGCCGTGAGGTGATCTCCTGCAGGACCCAGCGGTTGCCGTCGGGGTCGCTGAACGAGGCGAAGGACGAGTAGCTGCGGCGCTCCGGGTCGGGCCCGGCTACGCGCGCGGTCGTCCCGGCGTGATGGAACACGCCACCTGCGTCGTGGAAGACCTCGCTCACCTCGGCGCCCTTGCTGGCGAGTTCGGCGCGGGCGGCCTCGACGTCGGTCACGATGAGATAGACGCTCTCGACCGAGCCCGGCGCCGCCGCGGTGATGCCGCTGCCGAAGATGATCGACGCGGGCGAACCGGGTGGTGTCAGCTGGACGACCCGGAACTCTGCATCGGTGCTGAAGTCGGCGTCCAGCCGCCATCCGAGCGCTTCGTAGAACTGTTTGGCCCGGTCCACATCGCTGACGGGCAGCACGACCACTTCGAGTTTCATGTCCACGGCAACGATCCTTTCGCGTTTCATCTGCTAGCGAGTGAGAACGTCGCCAAGAGGTGCTCGATTCACCACCTTTGAGGAGTCACGCGGTGCCGGCCGCAGTGATCGAGCCCGGTGCGCGGCACCTCGTCGCGGGATGCAACCAGTTCGCGATGTTGCGAACGTAGTCCTTGAAGTTCACCAATGACGTTGGGTCACTCTTGAATTGCATCCCGGGGGGTCTAGGATGTTCGATATCGAAATGACCTCGCTCACTCGGGTTTTGGGCTGGCAACACGCCGATCCCGGCGTGCCAGCAACTCCTCGTCGTCGACCAGGGCGAGCATGGGCTGGCCGGGCATGCACAGCATCGTGACGAGGAAGCGGACGTTGACGTCGTCGCGGGCGTTGCCGTCCGAGTAATGGATCACGTCGCCACCGGGTTCCCAGAAGGTCTCGCCTGCCTTGACGACACGGGGGGCCTCGCCCTCGAGTTCGAACAGCATCTCGCCCTCCAGCACGTAACCGAATGCGGGGCCGCCCGGGTGCTTGTGCGGCGGGGTGCCCGGACTACCGGCGGGATAGTCGACGACGACGGTCATCACGTGCGCGCCCTGCGGAATGAAGGGCGGCGTGACCTCTTGGAGGACGGTCAGGGCTTTCTGCCAACTTGCAGTCGTTTCGCTTGTCATGGAGCTTCCTTCGGTTGGGGGTTCCGCTGTCTACACAGTCAGGACAACACAGGCACCGGATTCGTGACAATCCGACCTCGCGGGCTGTCTGTGACGGCTTGTCACGAATCCGCCGGCTGTCCGGTCCTTGCTGACGACTGGATGGCTACTGGCGGCTGTGCAGCGCAACGAGAAGGGGTTCAGCATGAAGATCGTCGTCATCGGGGGAACGGGCCTCGTGGGAGCCAAGGTCGTCCGCCTGCTCGCCGAACGCGGACACGACGCGGTTGCCGCCTCACCCAGTACCGGGGTGAACACGATCACGGGCGAAGGCCTCGCCGAGGCACTGACAGACGCCGCCGTGGTCGTGGACGTATCGAACTCGCCGTCGCTGGATGGTGATTCGGCGCAAACATTCTTTCAGACGGCGACGCGCAACCTGCTCAACGCCGAACGGGCAGCAGGGGTCGGCCATCACGTGGCGTTGTCGGTGGTGGGAACCGAGGAGTTGGCAGTCGAACGAGGCTACTTCAAGGCGAAGCTGGCCCAGGAAGGGCTGATCGCGAAATCCGGTGTGCCGTACTCGATCGTGCACGCCACCCAGTTCTTCGAGTTCGTCAACGGGATTGCCGATCAGGCGACCGACGGCGACACCGTCCGACTCGCCCCGGTGTACTTCCAGCCGATGGCCTCCGCCGATGTCGCAGAGGCCATGGCGATCACCGCTGTCGACGCGCCGAGCAACGGCGTACGTGAGATCGGCGGCCCAGAGATGGTCCGTCTCGACGAGCTCATCAGGACCGCGCTGGCCGCGCGCAACGATCCTCGCACGGTCGTTGCGGATCCCGACGCCGGTTACTGGGGTGCGCCGGTCGGCGAATACACGCTGACCCCGGCTGAGGGTGCGACGCTGTCCGAGACACGGTTCGAGGATTGGATCCTCGAGAGCACGGCCGCCAAGTAGTCACCGACGGCCACCCTCGACGGACTGTGCCCGCCGAAGGTGGCCGGCGGCGGCGGTGCACCTCCGCAGCGTCAGCGCAGCGTCGGGTTGGCCAGCAGGTGTCGAACCGTGTGGAGTGCGTTGTGCAGTGCCGACTTGACCACGGATTCGGTGACACTGAGATCGGCGGCGATCTGATCCGTCGTCCAGCCCTGGTAGTAGGCCCTCCGGATCACCTCACGGTGCAAAGGCTGCAACCGATTCAAGGCTTCGGTGACGAGTACGCGATCGACCGCGACGTTGCGCACTTCTGCGGCTCGGGGCACGTCAACGCGCGCGAGACGGTCATCGTTGCCGTTCCCGGTCACGAAGGCAGGGCGGCTTTCACGAGCTCTGCATCAGCGGTGCGATGCAGGATCGCCGCGGGGTCCGGTGTGGGGATGACGCCGGCGGTGGCCCTGCTCTCCAGCAGGTAGCTGAGGATGAAGTCGTGCGAAGTAGTCAGGTGCTCGCTGGTGAGCCGGCCGGCCAGCACGGGATCACCGCTCTCGACTGCTTCGAGGATGCCCAGATGTTCGCAGGTCAGGCGCTCGGTTCGTACCGATCATCTCGATGTGGACGTACATGTAGCGGTCGGTGAGGCGCCGCAACCGCTCGACCAGCTCGATCATCCGCGGACGGGCGGCACATCTGTACACGGTGGCGTGAAAGGCCGCATTGGCCGCCAACCAGGTGCGGGTATCCGCGTGTTGGTCCATGATCTGCAGCTGCTCGTGCATCATGAGATGTTCGGCCCGGCCGACATTCGGAACGGCCAGCTGCGTGGCCAGCGGCTCGATCGCCTGACGTAGTTCGTACAGCGTTCGTACAGCTCCTGCAACTCCGCTATGGACATCCCGGTCACGACGGCCGTCGCGTTCGAGGTCGGGCGCACGAGACCCTCACCGCCAAGGACCTGGAGTGCATCGCGTACGGGGATGCGGCTCACGCCGAACCTCTCCGCCGTGCTCTGCTGCGACAGTCTGGCGCCTGGTGCGATCTCACCTTGCAAGATCTCTGACCGCAGCTCCGAGGTCACCCGTATCGCGGCACTTTCGTATGCCATTCAACCTCCTCGGATACTGTTCCTAACTCATGTATACGCCATCACACTGACGTCGATCCGAGTTGATCCTGGACCTCTCTGATTGGAGGCGACTCCACCGAAGTCGAATGGCTTTTACCTCTCATACTCAACCGTGCGAATCGGAATCCATCCCCGGTTCACCGTTTACTGGACATTTGATCCTAACACCCACCATCGAATTGACGACGAGAAATGGCGTACGGCAATGCACGTTCACCGATCAAGGTTGCATGGAGATTCGTGCCAAAGCCCCGAATGCGCTCGTGCGCCTCGTCCGCCCCGATTCCTTGAGTGAGAGCGCGGATCCGAATCACCCTGCCCAACAGCGGTTATGCACGTCACAGCAGCGGCATCGAGAACCAGCGGCCAGGCTGGGAGTGCAACCATCATCCGCTGGGAATCGACTGTGAGTCTTACTTCGAGGCGTCGTATATCGACGTCGATATGTCGGCCGGCAAGTTAAACCGATTACGTCCTTAGCGTCTCCTGAGAATGGCTTAACATTTCGCTGAGTCGCACTGGGATTGCAAGAATTTCAATGGCCTTTGGCGCACTCGTCGAGCACAACTGAATCAAATAATTTGGCGGTTCCGGGTAGGCTCGTGACCGTGATCGAACGGCCTTTCGTCCCCGCGGATTTCGTCGTGCCGGCGGGGCTCGCGGAGCCCGACTTCCGCCTGGTGCCACTGGGACCCCAGCACAACCACGCCGACCATGCCGCGTGGTCGGGGAGCATGGAGCACATCCGGGCAACGCCGGGGTTCTCGGGGCGCCCATGGCCCCACGACATGCCTGCCGAGCAGAACCTTGCCGACCTGGAGCAGCATGCGGTCGACTTCGCGGCTCGCACCGGGTTTACCTACACCGTCCTGCCGGCCGATGGTCTGGACGCCGGTGAGGTCCTCGGCTGCGTGTACATCTACCCGCCCGGCCCGGGTGAGCCGGCTGACGCGTCTGTCCGGTCCTGGGTCCGCGCGGACCACGCCGCCCTGGACCCCGTCCTCTACGCCGCCGTCAGGGACTGGCTAGCCCGCGACTGGCCCTTCCGCGCGATCGAGTACGCCCCCCGGTCCTGAGCGGGTCGGTCTTTGGCAGACTGTGGGCATGGCTCAGATAACCTTGCGCGGAAATCCCATCAGCACCGTCGGTGAACTACCCGCCGTCGGTAGCACGGCGCCTGCTTTCTCGTTGACCGGTGCGGACCTCGGTGCGGTTGACAGCGAGCAGTTTCGCGGTAAGTCCCTGTTGCTGAACATCTTTCCCTCGGTGGACACCCCCGTGTGCGCGATGAGCGTGCGTACCTTCAACGAGCGCGCCGCGGCAAGCGGTGTTGCCGTGCTGTGCGTGTCGAACGATCTTCCCTTCGCGCAGAAGCGATTCTGCGGTGCCGAGGGCATCGAGAACGTCACGACGGCGTCAGCGTTCCGGGACAGCTTCGGTGAGGACTACGGCATCACCATCGCCGATGGTCCGATGGCCGGGCTGCTGGGTCGGGCGGTGGTCGTGATCGATGCGGACGGAAGGGTCGCATACTCCGAACTGGTGCCCGAGATCGCCACCGAGCCGAACTACGATGCGGCGCTGGCGGCTGCCGGCTGATCTCGCCGAGGTACTGGCTGCTCAGGCGACTTCGTTGAGCCCTGTGTGGGTGGCGTCGGCATCGAATTCGTAGCCGTGACTCTCGGCCATCTCGGCAAGTGAGATGCGCAGCAGCCGGCGACCGCGGTGGATCCGCGACATCACGGTGCCCACGGGAGTGCCCATCAGACTTGCGATCTCGCGGTACTTGAAGCCCTCGACATCGGCGTAGTACAGCACCGTCCGCAGCCGCTCGGGCAGCTCCGCAAACGCCTTCGTCAATGCCTCGTCGGCAACCAGACTCAGCGCTTGCATCTCTGCCGACGGCAGCCCGGTCGATGAGTGCCGGGCCGCCGCCGCGAACTGATCGTCGGTGAACGCCTCGGCGAGTACCTCGGCGGGCCTGCGCTCGGACCTGCGGTGCGTGCTGATGGCGACGTTGACCATGATCCGCAGCATCCAGGCCCGGATGTTGGTGCCAGGTGTGTATGACGCAAATCCGACCCACGCCCTGCTCAGGGTTTCCTGAACCAGATCCTCGGCATCGGCGCGGTGGCGGGTATGTCGGTACGCCGCCCGGTGGAGTTGGTCGAGCAGTGGCAGCGCCTCCGCCTCGAAGCGGGTGGCCAATTCAGTCGAGTGTGCGCAGGCGGTCGTCGATGTTCGGCTGTCAGCCAAGGGTTGAGCCGCCATTCTGCACCTTCTCCTATGTGGGATGGATGGGAAGTGGTCCCGGCACCCGCAGCAGGCCCAGCGGACGCGGGATCCGTTCGTCGAAGGTCGTCATCGACATCGGTGGGGAACTGGGTGCCGCTGCGCACGGAAACGTGTCGTGGCGAGGTACGACCGGAGGCGGGTCATGGTGGCTCTCCCAACGAGTCATCGCGTGTTGCCGCTGATACAGCGAAAGCGGTAGCACCGCTATGCTTTAAAGCTAACAGACGGGTGTTATCGTTGCTACGTGTTGTCAGACACAATTGCTAGGTGTCGCAGGCCACAGGACCAGGTCCCGGTCACAACGCGCAGACGAAAATCCTTAGCATTCCACAGGAATCAGAGCCGCGGACGTCGCACCACTAGGGTCCTGCACTCAACCGTACTAGCCGCCGAACCGCTCGCGGTGCTCCGCGACGTATTGCGCGACGGTGAGCGCAGGACGCCCCGTCACCCGTTCGACGTCATCGGTCAGGCGGTCGTAGCGGCCTGCGCGGTGCAGTTGCGCCATGGTGGCGATGTGCTGCTCGACGTGTGACGGTAGGCCAATGGGCTCGAGGACGGTCTCGACCCAGTCCTCGTAGGAGATGTCCACCCCGGTCACGGGCTGCCGCAGGGCGTCGGAGAAACTCCGGGCCAGACCGTCGATGCCGAGGACCTCCGGCCCGGTCAATTCATAGACGTGCTCGCGGTGGCGCTCGGGGTTGCGGAGGATCTCGGCGACCACTCGCGCGACGTCGCGGGCCGCCACGGGGGAGCTTCGCCCATCACCGAACGGCAAAACGAGAGTGTGCCGGTCGCGGACCGACGCGGCGTTGAGGAACGTGAAGAGTGGATTGTCGATGAACACCGTCGGCCGCACATGGGTGACGGGCAGCCCCGACCAATCCATGACCTGCTCGATCAGCCAGTGCAACCGGTGCTGGCGAGACTCCGTACTGCTGGTCAGCGTCATCTGCGACACCGTCATCTGAGAGATGTTGACGATCTCTTCGAGCCCACCGTTCTGGCGTCCGGCCGCGGCGACGATCGCGGCGGCCTTCAGATATGACTCCGAGACACTCATGTTGAAGAACATGCGTTTGACGCCGCTCATCGCGGAGACCACGTCTTGCGGTTCGGTGAGGTCGCCCACCACCACATGCGCGCCTAGCGCACGCAGGGCGTCGGCCCGCTGATCCTCACGGTGCACCATCGCGCGAACCGCGGCGCCGTCCTCGACGAGAAGCTCGACGACGGACCGGCTCACACCACCGACGCCACCGCCGGCACCCGTGACCAGGTAATCGAAGTCATCCACCATCATGTCCTCCTCATCCACGAACGCTGAGTATCCTGAGATATATCCAGACTTACCTACCACAACGGCGGAATGGCCAAATCCATGCCAATGACCGACTTCACGTATCACAGCGCGGCTCAACTGTCGGACGCAATGGCGGCCGGTCAGATCTCGGCGGCCGAGCTCGCCGAGGCGGCCATCGCGCGCATCGAACGCCACGACGGCGAGATCAACGCCATCTGCGTGGCTGATTTCGACCGCGCCCTCGACGCGGCCCGACAAGCCGATGCCGCCCGGCTGGCGGGTGATGTGCGGCCGCTGCTAGGGATTCCGATGACGGTGAAGGAGTCCTTCAACGTCGCTGGGCTCCCGACCACGTGGGGCATTCCCGGTTTCAAGGATTTCGTCGCCACCGAGGACGCCGTCGCCGTCAAGCTCGTGAAGGATGCCGGCGCAGTCATCCTCGGCAAGACCAACGTGCCGTTCGGGTTGGGTGATCTGCAGACCTACAACGACATCCATGGCACGACGAACAACCCGTGGGACCTCGGCCGAACGCCAGGTGGATCGTCGGGTGGCTCTGCCGCGGCGCTGGCCGCAGGGTTCGGCGCGCTGTCCATCGGATCCGACATCGCCGGGTCATTGCGTGTGCCTGCCCACTTCTGCGGGGTGTATGCGCACAAGCCGTCCCACGGTCTGCTGCCGTACCGCGGCCACACCCCACCTCCAGGCCCACCGCTCCCGGTCAACCGCGACCTGTCCGTGATCGGGCCGATGGCACGTAGCGCCGCCGACCTCTCGCTCGCGATGGATGTGCTGGCCGTCCCCGATGAGACGATCACGGGCATCGCGTACCGACTGGACCTACCGCCTGCCCGTCACGATCGCCTGGCGCAGTACCGGGTGCTGGTCGTGGACACCCACCCGGTGATCCCTTCGTCGACCGACGTCCGCCGTGTCATCGGCGAGCTCGCCGATCACCTGGCCAGGGCTGGCGCCAAGGTGGCTCGTCACAGTCCGTCGCTGCCCGACCCGATCGAAGCGGCGCGCCTCTACATGCGCTTACTGCTGTCCGTGAAGGCCGCAAGCTACCCGCGCGAGGTCTACGACCGGATACGTGGGCGCGCAGCCGAACTCGATGCCGAGGACTGGGGGCTCGCCGCCGAGCGGACCCGGGGTGCGGTGCTCAGTCACCGCGACTGGCTTGCCGCGGACCAGATGCGTGCCCGGCATCGCGAGCAGTGGCGGCACGTGTTCGAGGAGTTCGACGTCGTGCTGTGCCCGGCGATGCCGACACCGGCATTTCCGCATGACCATGACCCGGATCAATGGAATCGTCGAATCAGCGTCGACGGCGAGTCCTTTGACTACGCCGATCAACTCGTGTGGGCAGGAACCGCGAGCAGCCCTGGCCTTCCCGCAACGGTTGCACCGATCGGCCGGTCCGATGCGGGCCTGCCGATCGGCGTTCAGCTGATCGGCCCGATGTTCGAGGACCGCACTCCCATCCGATTCGCCCAACTGCTCGAGCGAGAGTTCCGAGGCTTCGAACCGCCGCCGCTGATCTGACGGGGGAGCGGAGGTTCACTCCATGCCACATGGAATTCGTGCTGGCGGGTGGCGTTGATGGACGCTAGCCATGACGACACGGCGACCGCTACGAACTCTCGCGCGCCAGACGTAGTTGGCGCTCTGCGCCGCGGCCTAGCACGCGCCGAGGAAGGCGATGACCGCCAGCACCCGCCGGTGATCGTCGCCGTTCTTGGGGAGGCTCAGCTTGGTGGGATGTTGCTCACGTGCTTCTCCACGGTGGGCTCCGAGATCCACAGCCTTCGGCCGATTCCGACGTTGGACCGCCCCTCGGCCATCAGCGCGAGCACGTCGTGTTCTCGTGTGCTCAGCACCGCAAGCCAGGCCTGCCGGCGACGGGCCGACAACAACTCGCGCACCAGCCCAGGGTCCACGAACGAAATGCCGTCCGCCAACCCCTGCAGCGCTTCGATCAGGCCCGCCACGTTGCTCACGCGGCTCTTGAGCACGTAACCGATTCCGGCGCGGCCCGCCATCAGCTTCATCGCGTACTCGACGTCGCCGACGCACGTGAAAAGCAACAGGATGCCGGTACTGGGTAGCTCGTTGCGGATAGCCCTGGCGGCGTCGAGTCCTTCGGTCTTCTGGTGCGGTGGCATCCTGATGTCGGCAACCACCAGGTCGGGCGTCTTGTCGCGGACCAACGCGAGCAGTCGATCACCATCGCCGGCCTGCCCGACGACGTCGAACCCTGCGTCGTGGAACAGGCTGGCCAGGCCTTCGCGAAGCAAGGCGTCGTCCTCGGCGACGACCACCCGCAACGACGTCTCGACGTCGCCGCCCTTGCCGAGGGCCTTGATCTGGCACAGCCCTGCCGTCATCGCTCCATCACCTCACCGCGGGAGTGGCTGCGCGGCAATGCTCACGGGATGCCGTTGATACCCGGATGTTGGCCCCCGGGAACGTTGGGCGCCGGTGTCGCATGGACCGGTGGCGTGAACAGGTTGCCGCCGGTGGGGCTGATGCTCTTTTCCGTTGGGGAGGCGGGAGCGCTGTTCGGTGGCTGGGTCGTGGTCGTGGTCGTCGAGGCCGGCGGCGCCTGGTTGTCCGCGTTGCCACAGGCCGCGAGCACGGCGCCCAAGGCGATGAGTGCGGCGCCGCCGATGACGGCCGTCACGCGACGCCCGGCGCGGTCTGTGTTCATGTCGTCAAGTCCTTCGAGTCGTGGATCGGGTATGCAGTTTGAAACAGGCGCGGAGTGCGAACTCGCTATCCATGGCGGTGAACTCCCGGCGGCTCGGTAGGAGCCGCAGGTGCAATCACCTGCGGTGAGAACAAGTTGCCGCCGGTCGGACTGATGTCCTTCTCGGTCGGGGAGGCAGATGGCTGGGTGGTCGGGGATGTCGTCGGGGATGTCGTCGTCGTGGATGTCGTCGTCGTGGATGTCGTCGTCGGAGCCGGCGCCTGGTTCCCATCGTTGCCACAGGCAGCGACGATCGCGCCCATGCCGATCAGGGCAGCGCCGCCGCATACTGCCATCAGACGCCGACCGTTGCCATTTGGGCTCATGTACCAACTCCTGTTTCGCGCATGCGCGGGCACCGCCCGGCCAAATGTGCTACGGCCGAGGAGTTCCCGGTGTCTTCGTGAGTACGGAGACGTTATTGGGTTATATGACCCATACTAGCACGCCTAGCCAGCGGCGACTTCGCTGCCGAAATGGTTGCTCCCGTGGCACGCCTCTGCATGCCCCCATGGCACTTGCCTGCCGCCCCTTGCCCCTGAGCCGGCATCGACCTCAGTGACGTCGAAAGCATTTGTGACCGGGCTAATTTCACGACGGTCGCGCGAGCCGTTGATCCTGCCAAGGCAGGATCGGCGATACGGCGCTGCTGGTCGTTCCGATCATCGTCTCGATGTTTCGCGACCAGGCCTTCGAGCCGCCCCAACGCGTCGCCGTGACATCGCCCGCCCAACCATGGCGGTTGAGCTGCGATTCTCAAGGTGGGTCATTTGTCCCATAATGGCGGACCTCGCGGGTAAACTAAGGGGCAAATGGCGATTGCACATTCCCGCGACGAGCAAGGACTCACCGCAAAGGGCCGAGCCACCCGCGAGCGGATCCTACTTGCGACGGCGGAGCTGATACTCAACGTGGGACTGACCGAGCTCAACATGGACAGGGTACGTAAGGCAGCCTCGGTGAGCGGCTCGCAGCTAACCCACTATTACTCCGACAAGCAGTCGCTCATTCGGGAAGTGCTCAACCGTCAGATCGAAGTCGTGCTGGACTTTCATCGCCAGCCCAAGCTTGGTGGGCTGGACACCTTCGACGACTTCGAGCGTTGGATCGACCTGAACCTGCGTTATCTCCGCCGCATCGGCTTCGGCGGAACCCCCACTTACCATGCGCTGGCAGGACAGCTCGTGAAATCCGACGACGCCACACGCCAGACCCTCGCGGCCGGCTACGAGCGCTGGATCGAACTCCTCGAAGACTCGTTCCAGCGGATGAAGGACCGAGGCGTGCTCATGACGAGTGCCAAGCCCAGACGGCTCGCTCTCGTCGTCGTGGCCGCCCACCAGGGCGGCGCCACTCTGGCTTACGCCTACCGCCAGGAGTGGCCCCTGGCAGACGCCTTGCGGTTCGCGGTGAACTACCTGCGCACGTTCGCCGCCGACCCAGCCGAACGGGACGGGCGCCCGCACCGCCGTCCACGCGACCGCCGACCGCCGGCCACGGCCCCTGCCGAGGATGCCGCGCAACGGTTCACCCGTAAGGGATTGGCCACTCGGGCACGCATAGTCGAGGGCGCCGCCGAGCTCATGTTCGAAAGCGGTGTGGCAGGCACCAGCCTGGATGATGTCCGAAGCGCCCTCCGGGTCAGCGGATCACAGCTCACGCATTACTTCGCCGACAAGCGTGATCTGACTCGGCAGGTCATCGCCTCGCGCACCAGTGACGTCGTCGACTTTCACGGCCAATGGATGGGCTCCCTCGACAGCTTCAAGGCACTCCGCGCCTGGGCCGACGCCTGCGCGGCGGAATCGGAGGCGGTCTATCTGCGGGGCGGATGCATTTACGGATCGTTGACGGGTGAACTCCTCGAAGCCGATGACGGCGTCCTCGACGACCTCGCCGCCGGGTACGAACGCTGGTTGGGGGTCATCCAGGGCGGGATTGCGGCGATGCGCGCCCGCGGTGATCTGACGCGGGAGGCCGACCCGCGCCACCTGGCGGTCGCCCTGCTCGCCGCGCATCAGGGCGGCACCATGCTCACGTTCGCCACGGCGAACGCGATCCCTTCAAGGCCGTGGTCAACGCCGCCGTCGACTACGTCGGCACCTTCCAGCCCGCTCCCAGAAATCGCACTGCGCGGTCCGCCTCGCGGACGAAGACCAGTTCCTGAAGGCACCGTTCACCATCGTTCGTGGTCGGGCGGCTCCCGCTGAACCTAGGCGGTTCAACCACTGGACACAATGGGTGGTATCCCCCATAGTATTGGGTTATATGTCCCATTAAAGTGCAGTAATTCCGGTCGAGCGCCGCCACTCGTCGGGGCCGACGCTTGGATCGACGATGTCCAGAGACGAGGAGCCAATGGGACTGGCATGGCAGCATGGCCCGCTGGCGGCTGGACCGTGTCGATGGTGAACCGCCGCACCCGACGCGGCGCAGATCACGGTAGACGGCCGTATGGAGCAAGGACTGCGGCCCGACGAGATCATCTGTGCCGCTGGGGTTTCAGATCCAGAAGAGCCCAACCACCCATGAAACGAACGGAAGGCGAACACGATGAACGCAACCTCACCCGAGCAGACTCCAGGTGCAGCGTCCGCAGCGCCGGTCACCCACGACGTGATCGTCCTCGGCGCCGGCCCGGTGGGGCAGAACGTGGCGGCCCGTTGCGGGGCGGCCGGGCTCTCCGTCGCGGTCGTGGAACGTGAGCTGGTTGGCGGTGAGTGTTCGTACTGGGGCTGTGTTCCGAGCAAGTCTCTGCTTCGCCCGGTGCTCGCCATCGACGACGCGCTCAGCGTCGAAGGTGCCTGCGAAGCCGTCGTAGGTGAGATCGCCACCGCAGGAGTCTTCGGTCGGCGAGACCGGTACGTGACCAACTGGAACGACGGCGGGCAAGCCGACGCCGTCGCGGCGATGGGCGCAGAGCTGATTCGTGGCCACGCGCGCATCGACGGGCCTCGACGTGTCGCGGTCGCCACGGCCGATGACCGACTCGTCGTACTCACGGCGCGCCACGCGGTCGTCGTCTGCACCGGCAGCACCGCCACGGTGCCCGACATCCCCGGCGTTGCCGAGGCGGCGCCTTGGACCAACCGCAGGGCGACCGACAGCAGCAAGGTGCCTGCCCGCTTGGCCGTGGTCGGAGCCGGGGGAGTCGGTGTCGAGATGGCAACCGCTTGGCGTGGTCTTGGTTCGGAAGTGACTCTGTTGGTGCGTGATTCGGCGCTGTTGTCCCGAATGGAGCCCTTCGTTGGCGAGTTGGTCGGCCGCGGTCTCGCCGAAGCGGGGGTCGATGTCCGCACGCGCGTCACCGTCACGGAGCTGCAGCGCCGCGGACCGTCGGAACCGGTCGTGGTGAGTCTCGACGACGGCGAGCGCATCACCGTCGACGAGATCCTGTTCGCCACCGGTAGGACACCGAATACCAGCGACATCGGACTCGAGACGGTGGGCCTGCGGCCGGGTGCCTGGCTCGACGTCGACGACGCCTGTGTGGTCCGCGGCGTCGACGGCGACTGGCTATACGCCCTAGGCGACGCCAACCATCGCGCGTTGTTGACCCACCAGGGCAAGTATCAGGCGCGCATGGCGGGCAACGCGATCGCCGCCCGCGCGCAGGGGATGACGATCGACACCGAACCATGGGGCGCACACGTCGCGACGGCCGATCAGTGGGCGGTGCCTCAGGTCTTCTTCACCGACCCCGAGGCCGCCTCGGTCGGCCTGACCACGATGCAGGCCGAGCAGTCAGGTCACCGGATCAAGACGGTCGACGTCAACATCGGCGACACCGTTCCTGGCGCGAATTTCTATGCGGACGGCTACCGGGGCCGCGCCCGTATGATCGTCGATCTCGACGATGACTGTCTCCTGGGGGTGACCTTCGTCGGCCCTGGAGTCGCCGAGCTGTTGCATTCTGCCACCATCGCCGTCGCCGGAAAGGTTCCCATCGACCGGCTCTGGCACGCCGTGCCCTGTTTCCCGACCATCAGTGAGGTTTGGCTGCGCCTGCTGGAAGCCCATCGCGACAGCGAGAAGTCGACCGCATGACCAGCCAACCTGCTCCATGATGACCGACCGCGGCGCCCAATGGCGCCGCGGTCGGGCCATTGGGCGCGCTACGCCACGGGCACCGCTGCACGTCGGCCGACTGCCTTCATGGCGTCCGCCAAGGTCCAGAACGAAAGACCCAGCAGCGGAATGTCTTTGAGCAGAAATTCTCCCGTCAATGACAGCGCGGGAAACCCGCCGCCCGCCGGCTCGCCGACCCCGGGGGTCGTGAACAGAAAGCTGATCGTCGACACGAACAAGACGATGGAGAGCAGGCTTCCGCCGATCGACAGCTTGGGAGCCACGGGTTTGATGGCGAGCAGGATCGCGGCGGTGAGTTCGACCACGCCCAGCAGCGCTGAGAACGTGTACGCGGACAGGAAGTCGTAGAGCCAGCCCATGAATGGACTGTTGGCTACGAGGGGCTGGATCTGATGGGCCTCGAAGTTGGCGAACTTGAGTGCCCCGATCCAGCCGATGACGATGACCAGGCCGTAGCGGCCCAAGACGCTGGCGACGGTATCGACAGTCGACAAGCGCAGGAACCGATCGGCGAACGCGCGGTTGGGGGAGGTCGTCATGTCTTCTCCTCGGTGGTAGTGAGTGGTCGGCAGGTGGACGAGTGTCAGCATACGACACTATGGGTTGAACAACCCATTAAAGCTGGAAAATTCCTTTGTCCCTTGGCTTTCCGGTGCGCACTGTTTCCATGGCATCCATAGTGGGTTAACCAGCCCATTAGCCGCACCGTGTTTCTCGCGACGTTCGTTCGTCCGGTGATTGCGGTCGAGCCCAACCCGGGAGCGCATGGAGGCGGATGTCCCATCGGCCACTACCCGCCGGGTGACGGTGACGGTCCCAGTCGCATGTAGGCGGCACTCGTCGTACCGGTTGGTGCCGTCATCGAGGCCGTGGTCGACGGGTCGCAATGCGGACTGACGACGGACCGCGTCTCGACGTAGAACGTCGCGGTGTAGAGGCTTGCTGGCGAAAGGGTCGGGTACTCGATCGGGTCTGTTACGCCGGTGCAGTGACCTTTGCCGTCAACGCTGGCAAATGTTCGTCCAGAGGTCGGCGTACACGGCACCGACGACTCGTTATAGCGTCAGTCGGGTGTCATGGGGCGAGGACACCGGCACACGGCTGACGGGGCGCCACGCCGAACGTGGTGTGCTCGACCGGCTGGTGGCGGCGGTGCGCGACGGCGAGAGCAGGGCCCTCGTGGTGCACGGCGAGGCGGGCGTCGGCAAGACGGCACTGCTGGAGTACCTGGCCGGGCAGGCGTCGGGCTGCAGGGTCGTGCGCGCAGCGGGCATCCAGTCGGAGATGGAGCTGGCGTTCGCCGGGTTGCACCAGCTGTCCGCGCCGATGCTCGATCGCCTCGACCGTCTCCCGCGCCACAGCGGGACGCCCTGCGGACGGCCTTCGGCATGAGTGCGGGCTCGGCGCCGGACCAGTTCCTGATCGGCCTGGCCGTCCTGGGCCTGCTGTCGGACGTGGCGGAGGAGCAGCCGCTGGTGTGCCTGATCGACGATCAACAGTGGTTGGACCCGCCTCGGCGCAGGTCCTCGCCTTCGTTGCCCGCCGACTGGGGCGAGCGGTCGGCATCGTCTTCGCGACCCGGGTGCCCCGGGTCGGAGCTGGCCGGCCTGCCGGAGCTGGTGGTCAGCGGCCTGCCCGAAGGCGGACGCGCGGGCGCTGCTGGACTCGGCACTCCCGGGCTCGCTGGACGCGCGGGTGCGCGATCAGATCGTCGCCGAGACCCGCGGCAACCCGCTGGCGCTGCTGGAGCTGCCACGCGGGCTGACGTGCGGCCGAACTGGCAGGCGGGTTCGGACTCCCTGGCGACCCGGCGCTCGCCGGCGCGGTCGAGGAGAGCTTCCGGCGCCGCGTGGCCGCACTGCCCGCCGAGACCCGACGGCTGCTCCTGCTCGCAGCGGCCGACCCGACTGGTGACCCGGCACTGGTCTGGCGCGGGGCGGAGCGGCTCGGCATCTCACCTGCGGCCGCGTCCGACGCCGACGAGGCGGGGCTGGTCGAGATCGGCACACGGGTCCGGTTCCGGCATCCGCTGGTGCGCTCGGCCATCTACTGGTCGGCATCGCCCGAGCAGCGGCAGACGGTCCACCGCGCACTGGCCGAGGTCACCGATCCGACACTCGATCCGGATCGGCGCGTCTGGCACTGGCCGAGGCCGCATCCGGGCCGGACGAGGACATCGCCGAAGAGCTGGAGCGCTCCGCCGACCATGCACGGCGCGGGGCGGACTGGCCGCGGCGGCCGCGTTCCTCGAGCGCGCAGCGACGCTGACGCTCGACCCGGACCGACGCGCGGGCCGGGCGGTGGCCGCGGCGCAGCGCCAAGTTCCAGGCGGGCGCGTTCGACGCGGCGATCACGCTGATCGCCACCGCGGAGGCGGGCCCGCTCGATGAACTCCAGGCGGCCCGCATCGATGTGCTGCGAGCTCAGCTTGCGTTCGCCACCAGCCGTGGGGGCGACGCGCCCCTGCTGCTGGTACGAGGCCGCCGAGCGGCTCGAGCCGATCGACGTCGATCTCGCCAGGGAGACCTACCTGGACGCCATCTCCGCCGCGGCGTTCGCCGGCCGCCTGGCCAGTCCCGGCGGCGGTATACGCGAGGTGGCACTAGCCGCCGCCGCAGCGCCACCGAGCACTGCGTGCACCGCGCTCGCCCGATCTCCTGCTCGACGGCCTGGCGGCCAACTTCGTCGATGGTTACGCCGCGGCGTGCCCGAGCTTGCGGGGGGCGCTGGTCGACCTTCGGCAACGGGCATCGACCGAGACCGAGGAGCTGCGGTGGATGTGGCCCATCAACGAGGCGGCACTGCACCTGTGGGATGACGAACAGTGGGACAGGTGTCGCGGCCGCTACCTCGAGCTCGCGCGCCGCGCCGGGCGCTCTCCGAGCTGCCCCTCGCACTCAGCACGCCGGGCCATCATGCTGGTGTTCGCCGGCGACCTGACGGCGGCGAGCACGTTGATCGACGAGCAGCGGCGGTGACCGAGGCGACCGGAGGCAACCTCGGCCCGTACGGCGCCATGTATCTCTGCCGCGATGCGCGGCAGGCAGGCCGAGACGGTCGCCCTGGTCGGAGACCACCGCAGCGAGGTGCCATAGCCGCGGGGAGGGCATCGGCGTGGCGATCGCCGAGTGGACCAGGGCCGTGCTGCACAACGGCCTCGGCGACTACCCGGGGGCGATGGCCGCCGCTCAGCGGGCGCTGTATCACCAGGAGTATCCCGACCTTCACTATCCGGGCATAGCGAACTGGGCCGCGGCCGAACTCATCGAGGCTGCCGCGCGCAGCGGGATGGCGCATACCGCGGCCGAGGTCACCGACTGGATCACCGAGATGACCTCGGCCAGCGGCACCGATTGGGCGCTTGGGGTGGAGGCGCGATCGCGCGCGCTGCTGGCCGATGGCGACGATGCCGAGGAGCTATACCGCGGAGGCGATCACCCGGCTGGGGCGCAGCCTGGTGCGGACCGAGCTGGCCCGCGCGCACCTGCTCTATGGCGAGTGGCTGCGGCGCGAACGGCGGCGCATGGACGCGCGCGAACAGCTGCGCATCGGCCAGCGACATGCTCGAGGCGATGGGGATGGCAGGCTTCGCGGATCGGGCCCGGCACGAACTGCTGGCCACCGGCGAGACCGCCAGGCAACGCGCGTCGGTTCCGAACGCCACCGAACTGACCGCCAGGGAGGCTCAGATAGCGCGGCTGGCGCGTGACGGACTGTCGAACCCCGAGATCGGCACCCGCCTGTTCATCAGCGCCAAGACGGTGCAGTACCACCTGCGCAAGGTCTTCGCGAAGCTCGGCATCGCGTCGCGCAGCCAGCTCGAGTACGTCCTGACCTGAGCGCGACGAGTCCCGGAGTACCTGCGTTCGGGTATCGCGTACCGGCGCGGTGTCGGCGGGTGCCAGCCACGATGACTAGGCACCGGCGGATGCGATCACGGGTCGGATCGAAGCAATCTCTACTCACGGGGCGCCGGCACCGGCTACCGAGACTCAGAGGAGATCCATCGTGACCATTCCCATGGCCGACCGCGTTGCCGGCATCGAGATTCCCGACACCGCACTGGTCCGCGACGTCACCGACTACATCCGTGACGCCGAGGACGACCTGCTGTTTCATCACTCGCGTCGTGTCTTCTTCTTCGGCGCGCTGCAAGGCAACCGTCGGGGTCTTCAGCCCGACCTGGAGTTGCTCTATGTCGGCGCGATGTTCCACGATCTCGGTCTGACCGACCGCTACCGAACCTCCTCGGCGCTGCGTTTCGAGGTCGACAGCGCAAACGCAGCACGCGACTTCCTGCTGGAACGCGGCGGAGACGAGCACGATGCCCGCAAGGTGTGGCTGAGCATCGCCCTGCACACCACTCCGGGAGTGCCCGAGTTCCTCGACCCCGAAATCGCCCTTGTCACGGCCGGTGTCGAGACCGACGTACTGGGCATCGGCCGCGACGACCTGACGCCCGAAGAGATCGCGGGCGTCGTCGCCGTGCACCCACGGCCGGACTTCAAGCGCCGCATCCTGCACGCGTTCACCGAAGGATTCAGACATCGTCCGCGCACCACCTTCGGCACGGTCAACGCCGACGTGCTCGCACACTACGACGAGTCGTTCGTCCGCGACGACTTCGTCGACATCATCCTGGGCAACAGCTGGCCGGAATGACCAGTCGCCATGACCATTCCGTCCCTCACCCCGCATCGGGCCGCCGACCGGGCGCCCGAGCCCGACGTCGAGAGACTGCACGGACATCTGCAGGTGATCGGTCGGCACCTCGTCGATTTGCACATCCACGGTAGACAAGCCCACAACGTCGCCTTCGGCGTCTGCCGCCCGGAAGTGCAACTGTGGCTCGGTGGTATCGCTCAGACCGCCCGCGCCGCGAGTGCCATCGTCGAAGAACGCGTCCGAACCCTTGACGCCCCGTCCGTTCGGCGCACGACCAGCACGTCAACCATGGCCATTCCGCCGGGGCTGCCCGGCGAAGAGTCGAGCATCGCGGCGAAGGTGGACATGATCAGTCGTCACACCTTCGCCGTCGTGGACGCAATTCGCGCCGTTCTGGACCGGATCGGGACAGTCGACGTGTCGACCGCTGACCTTCTACGCGCCATCACCGACACGCTCGAAAAGCAGGCCTGGCTACTCCGTTCGACAACGACGAAACCCAAGGAGGCATAGCAGATGGACGACGAGCGTTCGGATCATCGGTGGCCCACACTCTCAACCGTGCCGACGCAGTAGTCGGATGCGCCATGGGTACCAGAGGAACTGTGATGCCACGGGGTGGCGGCCGCACCCATGGCTGTCGGCCGGCCGGTTCGCGAGCCGAGCCGAGTCCGGAGCTCGCTGCGCGTTTCCGGCACGAGGCGATTCCACTGCTCGATCAAATCTTCAGCGCGGCAATGCGTCTGACCAACAATCGACAAGACGCCGAAGACCTCCTCCAGGAAACGATGTTGAGTGCCTTTGCCGGCTTTCACACCTTTCGAGAAGGCACGAATCTGAAGGCGTGGCTGTATCGCATCCTGCACAACACCTGGATCAACCAGTACCGCAAGAAGCAGCGACGGCCGAATGAGGTGTCGGTCGGACACATGAGCGATCAGCAACTGGCAGGCGACGTACCGCACACCACACCCAGCCTGCAATCTGCTGAACTGGCCGTGCTGGAATCGCTGCCGGACAACGAAATATTGGACGCGTTGATGACGCTGCGCGACGAACTACGCATCGCCATCTACCTCGCCCACGTGGAGGGCTTCTCCTACAAGGAGATTGCGTGCATCACGGATACTTCAGTAGGCACGGTCATGTCGCGACTGCACCGCGGGCGCCAACGATTGCGAACGGCCCTCCGCCAGGTAGCCGCCGAACGCGGCTTCGCAATCGAGCCGAGCGCGGTATGACCGCGCACACGTGATCGACGCCATATTCCACGAGCAGGCACCCCGACGTAGGCTGCGTGAGACGTCGGGGTCCGGAGTGCTTGCCCCGCAACTTGTTCGGGGGTTCGGGGCAGTGGAAGTGACCGGACCCCGTGAACTGGTCCACAGCGAACGAGAGTCGTTCATCGGTGCGTACAGGTGCCAGCGTAGCGGGCTGGCGGTTGGTAGCCCAGCGATGAGTGTCGGCGGTGGTGGTTGTAGTCGTGTTCCAGTCGGTGATGACCACGCGGGCCTGGGCCAGTGACCAGAAGCTGTTGATGTTGAGGCATTCGTCGCGGATGCGGGAGTTGAAAGATTCGACGTAGCCGTTTCGCCACGGGTCGCCGGGCGGGATGAAGTGCAGGCCAATGGCCGGCTGACCAGTCAGCCATTGCGCTGCAAGCTAATTCCGGTCCGTTGTCGCACCGAAGCACCGCCGGAAGTGTGCCGCGCTCGGTGGCCAGGCGGTCGAGTTCGCCGATCAGGTGCTCGCCGGTGATGCTGCGCTCGACCATCCCACCCAGGCATTCGCGGGTGTGCTCGTCGACGATCGAGACGATCTTGATCGGGCGCCCGTCGGTGGTGGAGTCGAACTGGAAGTCCACCGCCCACACTCGGTTGGGTGCATCGGCGATCACGGTGTCCGGGGCGGTGGAGGTGCCGTGGCGTTTGCGGCGTCGGCGCTGCGGTACCCGAAGTCCCTCTTCGCGCCAAAGGCGTTGGATCTTCAGGTTATTCACCTGCCAGCCTTCACCACGGGCATCGTGATACGCGAGCCGAAACCCCCGCCGGGGATGGTTCTTGGCGTATTGGCGCAGCCACGCCCGCATAGCGGCGTCAGGATCCTCTGGGGTCGTCGACGACGGTTCGTGGCGTTGGGTGGCGCGATGCTGCCCGGTCACGCGGCAGGCGAACCGTTCGCTGACCCCCAGCACCCGCTGGAGGTGGCGAACGGCTGCCCGTCGACGTTCCGGGCCTAGGAGTTTCCCCGGGCGATCTCCTTGAGCGCAGCCTTCTCCAACTCGGCATCGGCCAACAGCCGCTTCAGCGTGGAGTTCTCGCGCTCGAGGTCCTTGAGCCGTTTGGCGTCCTCGGCCTTCAGCCCGCCGAACTGGTTACGCCAGCGGTGATACGTCGCCTCGGAGACGCCCAGCTCACGGCACACCGCTGCGATGTCCTTACCCTCGGCCAGCAGCCGATCGGCCGTCATCAGCTTGCGCACAATCTGCTCGGGACTGTGCCTCTTCCTCGTCGCCATGATCTTGTCGAGCCTTCCTGCCCACTACGCGGGCCGCAAGACTCTCATCCACCCTGGATCAACCGATCGGGGCAGTGGACCATCGACTGGGTGACCCCAAGATCACGGCATAGGCTCGCGAAATCTTCTGAGGTGTAACGACTTTCGCACCGTCGCGGACGATCTCATCGAGCATTGATCGACGGCCAACACCATCGTCCCCGTTGGCGGACTCCGCATCGTGAACTACCGCGAGCATGGGCGTACCTTCCCGAACCAGCGCGCCAACGCCGGCTCTTGATCAGACCAATGGACATTCAGATCATCCCCGGAAAGGTGCGCCCACGTTCTCGCCACCTCACCGAGGCTCATCCACAGATTCTGATCATTGCTCTGGCCTAGGAAGTGGACATCTGAGATAGCGGAACGGTGTACGTCTCGAAGGCGTTTTGCGCCTGGTTGTCGTCGTTCCTCTTCTCATACGTGTGAAGGGGTTCAACGGTGGTCGCCGAACGCGTTCCCGCGGGAGTAGAGATAACCGTCAAATCATGCTGCACGCAGACTCGCGAAGATCCCGGCGGCGTAGGCCCGCATCGCCGGTACCGCTTCCTGCGCAGGCGCCGGCAACACCGACACCATCAGCTCAACCTCATCGGGGCTGCCAACCTCATCGAAGAAGCCGATAAGCAGACTCGCACCGACGGGAGGTGTCGACGCGATCACTCTCTGGGCGAATGTATCCCACGATTGCGGCGACACAAGGTCACGCAGAGCCGGGAACAGCAAGGGTTCTTCGTTGTCCAGGTGCCGATGCACTAGGTCCCGTACCGCGGCAGCAGCAGTCGCCAACTCACCGCCTTCTCCGCCCGCGACCGGTGCAGCGCTCAGCGCGTTTAGCGCCACCTCCAACGCTTCATGCTCGACCCGCAGGCGGTTGAGCGGTTCGGCAGCGCCCGGCTGCACCTCTTCAATCAGTGGCCAGAGGTCGTTGTCCTCGCTTTGGTGATGGTGGTGCAGGGTCGCCACCAGGAAGTCGCGAAGCACCGCCAGGGCGGTGGCGTCGGCATCCGACCGCGCAGCGGCCTCCGCGAGCAGTGTTGTCGCCGCACGGTGCATCCCGTGGGTCAGTTTTGTTTCGATGATGGAGCGGGGCTCTTCGGCTGTTTGCACCGGGCAGAGACTACTTCCCTTTCCTGATAGTGCCCTGGCCACATCCGAACTCCCAACGAACGACCTGACCACCTAGCGTCACCATCGCCAATAACGTTGAACACCAACGACAGCTCTCAACGTGATTGGATAACAGGGCAGGGCGGTGAGGGTCCGGCGTAGAGAATGCGCCAGGGACCGGCGGGCTTGCGGCAGCGGCCGTGGATCGGAGGGCGCCAGCGCGCCGCAACCGTGATGTGAGCCAGAACATCGAGCCAAGGGGAAACGCCATGGCACATCCATTCGTTTTCAAAGGTAAGGCGAAAACCCCCAAAGCCGGTCGAGCCAGCATGGCCACGTTCGCGGATCGCTGGGTCGGACTGGTAGGGCGGTGTTCGCATGCCGCACGTAGATCGAATGGAGCGTTGTGATCCAAATTCCGGTGTTCGATGACACGCAGGCCCATCAGTCCGTGGCGGGTCTACTGCTGCACATTGTGGACCAGCGGCCGTCGGCGGGCACGACGTATCTGGGGAGGACGGTCAACGGTGGCCCGGCCGTGCGCTCGTATCAATCGAACGCGCAATTACTCGAGGCAGCAATGCGTTTAACCGGCGCATTGCGGGATCAGGGCTGCAAACCCGAGTCGACCGTAGTGTTGATGCTCGACGATCACGAGGACTTCATCACCTGCCTGTGGGCCTGCTTCCTCGGCGGCTTCGTCCCGTGTCCGATGGTCGCGTTGTCCGCAGACGCGGCACGGTGGGAGACGGCGCTGCGGCACGTGCAAGACCTGCTCGAACGGCCGCTCCTGGTGACGACTGAAGCGACCAAGTCGCAGATGCCAGCCGTGCCGGGGCTCGCGGTGACGACCATGGAATCGCTCCGGCGCCATCGTGCGGTCGAATTCGGGTCACCGCACTGCGCCGACACCGATGACCTCGCGTTGCTAGTACTAACATCAGGTTCGACTGGCAGCTCTAAGGCCGTGGCGCTGACGCATGCAAACCTCCTTGCGTCCATGGCGGGCAAGCAGGCAATCCAGCGAATCGGCGTCGCGGACACCACGTTGAACTGGATATCTTTCGACCATGTCGCAGCGCTGTTGGAAACACACCTTCTGCCGCTATCCGTGGGAGCCCAGCAAATCCATGTGCCGTCCGACGTCGTCCTCGAGGATCCGCTGGAATTCCTGCGGATCATCTCGCGCCACCGAGTCAGCGTGACGTTCACACCGAACTTCCTTCTCGGACAACTCAACGCGCTGGCCGACACGTTGGTCATCGACAACGCGAGCAGGGAGGAACCCGATCTGAGCTGCCTGCGGCACATCGTCTCCGGTGGGGAGGCCAACGTCGTCGCCACCGGACAGGCATTCCTCAAAAACTTCGGCCGCTACGGTTTACGGGGCGCGTTGTGGCCGGCGTTCGGGATGACGGAGACCTGCGCAGGCTGCATCTACAACCGTGATTTCCCACTTGCCGATGCCGGTCAGGAATTCGCCAGTGTCGGACACGCGATCCCGGGACTGGACATGCGCGTCAGCGACAACAGCGCAGAGGTCTTTCCTGAAGGGGAGGTGGGTGAGCTACAGCTGCGAGGGGCAATGATCACCCGCGGCTACTTCGGGAACCCACAGGCCACTGCGGACGCATTCACAGCCGACAGGTGGTTCCGCACCGGCGACCTCGGCCACATCCGCGACGGTCGTCTGACGCTCGTCGGGCGGAGTAAGGACAGCATCATCGTCAACGGTGTCAACTACTTCAGCCATGAAATCGAAACGTCGATCGAGGAACTCGACGGCATCGCCCGCGGCTATGTCGCCGCATTTCCGACGCGTCGTACGGGCACCGACACCGAACAGCTCGTGGTCGCAGTAGGAACCGAACCAGACCAGGACGAAGCCGACCGGCACCGGCTACTGACCGCCGTACGCTCCACCGTTGTGCTCACATGCGGATTCCGTCCGGACCTGGTTATACCAGTGCCGAAATCGGCGTTCCCGAAGACCAGCCTCGGTAAGACCCTGCGCCAGCGGATGCGGCAGCGACTCGAATCCGGGGGGTTCGACGACATCATCGCCCAAAGCGCCGCCGCGACCACGCGTCAACTTGGTGGTTACACCCCTCCTACTGGTGACACCGAGGTCGCACTCGCCGAGATCTACGCTGACATATTCGACATACCCGTCAACGAGATCAGCGCCACCACGAGTCTCTTCGACCTCGGCGGAACTTCACTAGACATCCTACGACTCCGCCAACACGTTTCCCGACGACTCGACGTCATGGACCTGCAGATCATCACCCTCCTCACCGCACCGTCGATTCGGCAACTCAGCGACCGGCTGGACACCACCAATGACGACCGAACCCCTGTATACGACCCGCTCGTGCCGCTGCAGACCGGTGGCACCAAGACACCGCTGTTCTGCGTGCACCCCGGCGTCGGCGAAGTCCTGGTATTCGTCAACCTGGCCAAGTACTTCACCGGCGATCGACCCTTCTACGCGCTGCGCGCCCGAGGCTTCAACCACGGCGAGACACCCTTCACCTCCTTCAAGGAGATGGTGGAGAGCTATGCGGCCGCCATCCGGGCGCGTCAACGGCACGGGCCCTACGCGATCGCAGGCTACTCATACGGCGCCGCAGTCGCGTTCGAAATCGCCAAGGAGCTCGAATCCGCTGGGGAGCGCGTCGATTTCATCGGCAGCATCAACCTGCCACCGCACATCAAATACCGCATGGAGGAACTCGACTTTACCGAAACCGCCACAAACCTTGCGATGTTCCTGGACCTGATCACCAAACCACAAGCGACACACCTACCAACCGAACTGCGCGAACGTCCCAAGCCCGAACAGCTTTCACACCTCCTGCAACTCGCTCCCGTCGGCCGCACCGCCGAACTCGACCTTGACCTGGCGAAGTTCACCGCATGGGCTGAACTCGCTCACGGACTGACTAATCTCGCCCGCACATACACCCCCACTGGCACCGTGCGGTCGATGACTGTCTTCTGCGCCATCCCGCTGCGTGGCACCAAGCACGACTGGATTGAAAAGGAACTGCACCGGTGGGACGAGTTCACCGCCCAACCGAACCGGTACGTCGATGTGCCCGGCGAGCACTACACGCTGATGGGACCCCGCCACGTGGCCGCCTTCCAGTCGATCCTCCGGAAGGAACTCGACCGCGCGCTGGCCGACGCCGACACGCGATGAAGATGCGTTGCAAGGCACGAAGTTCCTTATCACCGCAGGAACGGCACGTCGCGCCACCACTCGAACAAGCACTGGAGCCGGAAACCAAGTTGGGGGCGCATCGGCCGCTTCAGCACCGGGGAATCGAAGCCGCTGTCCGGAGACGCCCGGGCGCCAACACCACGACCGCACCTAGGACACCGGCAATACCGCCGCCGAGGCAGAATGCGACATGCGACTCGGCGACCTCCACACTTTAGTATTTAAGGTTGTCGTCGGAATGCGTCCTTGCCCAGAGCATTCATCAAACAAGGCGATCGAGTCGTCCACCTCGACACCCGCCAGGTGACATCCCGCAAAGGTGCCACGCGGGGCTTTCGATCGACGATCTTGAGTCGGTGGGTGCGATCGCGTCAGCGTGAAATGAACTCGGGCCGCGAGGTTTTGCCTTCCGATGCGCATGCACTACCGTCATAAGAAGCGGTACCCAGTTCGCAGTCTGGGTCAGCCCGCCCGTCCAGTGCCGACAACGATTAGGAGTCCACGATGGGGAATCTCGGCGAGCGAATGGACTTCGACGCGCTCTACGACGCAGGGCGCGCGAATCAAGTGGTCGTCCCGTGGGACATCGGCGGTCCGCAGCCGGTGGTCCAGCAACTCGTCGCCTGCGGCGCGCTTCGCGGCGAGGTACTCGATCCCGGGACGGGGCCGGGCTACCACGCGATTCACTATGCGTCACACGGGTATCCGACCACCGGGATCGACGCGTCACCAGAAGCGATCGAGCTGGCCAAGCGAAACGCGAAGCGCGCCGGTGTCGAGGTGAATTTCCAGGTCGCCGACGCTACGTCACTCGAAGGGCTTGAAGGCCGGTTCGACACCGTGGTCGACAGCGCCTTTTACCACGTATTCCTCGAGGATGAGGAGACGCAGGGTATGTACACGCAGGCGCTGCATCGCGCGACTCGGCCCGGCGCCCGGCTTTTCATGTTCGAGTTCGGTCGCCACAACGTGAACGGGATCCACGGACACGGACTGCCCGCCGAGAATTTCCAGCGCGTCCTCGGGGCATCGGGGTGGCGGCTTGACCATATCGGGACGTCGACCTACGTCGGGCGCTTCGCACCGGCAACGATTACGAAGATGGAATCGATCGCGATGAACTCGGCTTGGGCCGAACGCATGAAGCCGCTCCAGGAGCAGGTCAAGGTGATCGGCCCGCTGTTGGACGATTACCTGATACACATGCCGATTTGGACGGTCGTGGCGACCCGGCGTGACTGACGCGGTCAAGGCGGTGACGCGATACCGAGGATCTTTGTGAGATCATCGGCTGCGAGGCGTTGTATTGAGCAACGTGTGTTGCATGGAATCAGCGCCAGCGCGATGTGACCGGTCAACGGGCGAGGTGAGGCAGTGGACGCTCACCGAGGTCCAAACCTCATGCGTATGCGGGTCGTGGCGGTATGCATACCGTTACTCCACCGATCGATACGAGCAGCATCCTCGCACGAGTCGCCGACGGACTCGGCCAGACGCTCTGGACGTGTTCGGGCCCAGGGTGGACTTCTTGACGATGGCCGAGGACGGCGAGAATCAGATCTGTGTGATGCGGGCGGTGATACCACCTGGAGTCACGGTGCCCCTGCACAGCCATGACGATTTCGAGGACTTCCTGATCCTTGCAGGGAGTCACTAGGTGCTCGTCGAAACTGGGGATGGCCTGCAGTGGCGCGACGCCCACGCCGGTGATTACGTCCGCGTCCCCGGTGATGTGCCGCACGCCCACCGCAACGTCTCCGACGAGCCGGCCGTCGACTTGATCATCACGACACCACGAATGGGCCGCTTCTTCCGCGAAATCGGGCGCCCCGTCGGCGCACCACCACCAACTCCCCAAGAGCTGGGCCACTTCGTCGAGACCGCCGCCCGCTACGGCTACCGCCTGGGGACGCCAGAGGAGAACGCGGCCGTCGGCATCATGCTCCCGACATTCACGGGGTAGTCGGTCCAGGTTCACCTCGCTGACCCTCTTCATCGCCGACGGCCTCGCCGACGAACATGTTGGTTCGGTTCATGTGCGCAGCGGTGACCTCGGCGCGGAGGGTGTCATCGGCGAGGTTCGAGCGCAACGTGCCGGTGCCAACGGTAGAGGAACTGGTTGCGCAGCAGCCGGCCGTCATTGGGCGAAGCTCGAAACCCATACCGGTGTCCAACGCGAGGATCTCGTCCGCCGAGTGCACGTTGACCACCCGGTAGCGGACCCGTTTGGGCACCTCGAACGCCTTCCCTGCCGCGGCATGGGCGCACCCGGGATGATCACTAGACTCATTCGCCAGAGACGGGAAATACCTGGTCAGCCACTCCGTGTCATGCGGGCATGGACGGCCGACACGGCACGTCGAGAACGACTTTCAGATCCGTGGTCATGCTCACCCGTCATCAATCGGTATTCACAGGCATTTCCCGAAGCGTCGCGGCGGCCCTAGCGTTCTCATGAGCAACGGGCCTCAGCGACGTAGCTCCGCCGCTGGGGGCGATAGCCATCCGTTGCGTCCTGGCACTTCTCACAGAACAGAGTCATCGATGAATGAAGTTCAGAAGGTCGCTATCGTGACGGGCGCCTCACAGGGGATCGGGGCAGGCATCGTGGCCGCCTACCGCAAGCAGGGTTGGGCCGTCATCGCGAACTCCCGCTCGATGCCGCCATCCGATGATCCCGCCGTGGTCACCGTCAGTGGCGACGTCGCCGACCCGGCCACCGCCGAGCGGATCGTCCACGACGGCCTTGAGAAGTTCGGACGCATCGACACACTGGTCAACAACGCCGGGCTGTTCGTCGCCAAGCCCTTCACCGAGTACACCGCCGAGGATTACGCGACGGTCGTCGGGGTGAACCTGACCGGCTTCTTCACGCTGACCCAACGCGTGATCGACCCGATGCTCGAGCACGGCGGCGGCCACGTCGTCAGCATCACCACCACGTTGGTCGAGCACCCCAATACCGCCGTGCCGTCAGTGCTCGCCTCGCTGACCAAGGGTGGAGTGACGGCGGCGACGAAGTCGTTGGCCGTCGAATACGCGTCGCGGGGGATCCGCGTCAATGCGGTGTCCCCTGGCATCATCCAGACACCGATGCACGCGGAGGAAACCCACGACTTCCTCGCAGGCCTGCACCCCATGGGTCACATGGGCACGATCGAGGACATCGTCAAGGGCGTCGTGTACCTCGAGTCCTCACCCTTCGTCACCGGCGAGATCCTGCACGTCGATGGCGGCCAGAGCGCAGGTCACTAGATATAGATCCGAAAGGCGGAGCCAACGATGCCCGTCATGACCATTCAGGTGACTCGCGAAGGCACCACACCCGAAGCGTCTGGCGTCACCGCCGAGCAGAAGGCACAGCTGATCAAGGGCGCCAGTGAACTGTTGCTCACCGTGCTCGGAAAACCAGTGGAGTCCACCTTCGTCGTCATCGAGGAAGTCGAGTTGGAGAACTGGGGCTGGGGTGGACTACCCGTCCTCGAGTACCGACGACGTCTACGCGAGCAGACGGCCGACTGATCACCGCCGCCACCCGGCTTCGCCCAACGAAGATGCAAGGGAAATGCACATGGGATCACCGCTCGCCGAGCTGAGTCTGTCCAACCCCGTCATCGCCGCACCGATGGCCGGGGGAGCCACCACGCCGGAGCTCGTCATCGCCGCCGCCCCAATCGGCAGCCTCGGCCTGCTGCTCGCCCCGGATCCGATGCCGGTAAGCCTCAAGCATTTCCACGACTACGCAGGCCGCATTCAAACCGAAGCCGACGCCTATGGCGTCGATCTGCGCAAGGCCGAACCCGTCGAAGACGACGACGAGTTCCACGACAAGATCGATCTGCTGCTGTCATCACCGGTGCCCGTGGTCGGCTTCACCTTCGGCTTCCCCGATGCCCTGGCGATTCAGGTCGGCGAGAACACCATCAATCTACGATCATCGGATCCGACGCAAATGTGCTTGCGCAACAATCACTTCCGTGATCCTAGTCACCCCGAATGTCGAGCGAAATGCGATCCGGCGAGGTGGTGGGTTCGAGCACGACGTCGAACTCGATCAGATCGAACGGATTGGTGACGCCGTAGGCGTTGGCCAAGGCGGGGTCGTCAACCCGCTGCACGTCACGGATCAGGCTCTCCTTCACGCCGAAGACGGTGTCGTCCTCGAGGTAGGGGCTGCCGCCGATGAACAGGTGGGTGACCACCGACTTGAAACCCTCTGCGTTGCCGATGAAGTGAATGTGGGCGGGCCGGTACGGATGACGCTCGGTGGCGCGCAGGAGGTGACCGACGGGTCCGTCGTCCGGTATCGGGTAGAACTTGGGAACCACGGTCCTGAACCAGAACTCACCCGCCTGGTCGGTGGTGAACAGGCCCCGTAGATTGCGATCGGGCGGTAGCTCCGGCAGCTGAACGTCATAGAAGCCCGCGTCGTCTGCCTGCCAGACGTCGACGACGGCTCCGGGCAGGGGTCGCCCGTCGACGGAGCGCACGGTGCCGCGAACCACCGCGCGCGCGGCGTCCCCGTCGGGGGCGATGTCGGCGCCCAACTCACGCGCCGGCGACTCGATCACGTGGAACGGGCCGAGCACCGTGGACTCGGTGGTGCCTGGGGGCTTGCGATTGTTGATGGCGTCGACCAGCATCGACACCCCAAGCACGTCGGAGAGCAGGATGAACTCCTGCCTGCCGTCGACGCACGTCAGTCCGACGTCGGTGAGGAACTGAATTCCGCGTTCCCATTCGGTCTGGGTTGGTTCGACATCGCGGACGAAGTCGTGCAGATGTTGGACGAAGCTCGTCAGCACCGATTTCAGTCGGTCGTCGGGGCAGTTGGCGAAGCTGTCGATGACGGCTGCCGTGTCATCGGGGAATGCGGTGGCCACCCTCGGCGTGCCTCTCTTCGTGACGGTTTGATTCACTCCCAACGTATGCAGTCACGGCTCGCGTGTCGACAACCTCGATGATGGGGATTAGCGGAAAGGGCCGCCGAGATTACGATGACCCTGGTGGGCGTGGCCGGACCCGTAGAGCGCGCAGTCGAGGTGAAGCAGCTTTCTGCCGTAGTGGCTGCCGCCGCGGGCGGTCGTGGCCAGGTCTGCGTGATCGAAGGGCCCAGCGGAGTCGGCAAGTCGCGTCTGCTCGATGAGTGTGCCGGAATGGCCGCGGCGCAGGAGATGAATGTGCTGCGCGCGAGGGGTAGTGAGCTGACCCATGATTACCCGTTCGGAGTCGTCCGGCACCTGTTCGAAGCCAGGGTCGGCCGCGGTGACGCGGATATGCGGGCAATGCTGATGCGGGGCCAGGCCGCGCTGGCCGAGCCCGTCTTCGGGCAGGCGGAGGCTGCGGACGAATTCGGTATCCTTCACGGCCTCTATTGGCTGACAGTCAATCTCACCGACCAGCGTCCGACGGCGATCCTCGTCGACGACCTGTCATGGGCCGACGATTCCTCCTTGCGCTTCTTCGCCTATCTCGCCGAACGGCTCGACGACCTGCCCCTTGCCCTCGTCGTATCAATCCGAACCGGTGATCCCGGCGCCGAGTCGCAACTCGTCGGTCATCTCTGGGACGTGGCGACGGCACCGCCGATCCGGCCGGCCGAACTCACCGCTCACGCCGTCGAGGCACTGCTAACCGACCTGCTTCCTGCACACGGCGTCGACGCGAGCCTTGCCGGTGCCGTGGTGCGCCAGACGGGGGGAAACCCCTTCCTCGTCGTCGCCGTCGCCGATGCCATTCGCGCCGGCGAGGACCCCGGGCTGACCACACCTGAATCCGTCCGCAGGCGCGTCGCCCGGCGCTTGGCGCGGCTCGATACCGCCGCCGGTGAACTCGCGAAGGCAGCCGCCGTGCTCGGTGACGACGCCGCCCTGCGTGACTGCATCCGCTTGGCCGGCCTCGACCCGGACTCGTGGCCTCGCCGCGGGCGAGGATCTCGTTCGCGGCCACTTTCTTCGGACCGCGGATCCCATCACGTTCACACACAGAATCGTCGGGATGGCCGTCTACAGTCTCTTGCCGCCCGCCTGAGCGGCTGGCACTTCACCTGCGGTCGGCGAAGTTATTGGCCGCCAACCGCGTTGAACCCGAGGTGATAGCAGAACATCTCCTGATGTCCGGACCGATCCAGGGCGCCTGGGCGCTCGAGGTCCTTCACGATGCGGGACGCGCCGCCGCGCGCAAGGGCGCACCAGGTGCCGCGCTCCGATATCTCCATCGTGCGGTCGAGGTCGCCGATGCCGATGAGCTCGCTGCACGGGTGCTCATCGATGTCGGCCTCGCCGAAGCGGCCGCGGGCGAGCCGACGTCGCTGGACCGCTTCGAGCAGGCGCTGAAGCTCCTGAGCGAACCCACCGAGCGCGCCCATGCCCTGTACTCATTGGGGCACACGCTGTACCGGTTCGGCCGCTATGCCCATGCCCGCGACGCGTTTCGCAGGGGCGCGCAATTGTTCGAAGGCGGCGATCAGCAGCTACGACTTCGCTTCGAGGGCGCGGCGTTGAGCGCCGAGACTCACCTCACACCGACGGGACGCGGTCCCGAGGGAGTCGTCGACGGAGATGGGCCAGGCACCCGCGCGATCCTCGCCGTTCAAGCGCTGCGCGCATCGCTGACCACACCGCCTGCTGCCGTGGCCGCCGACCTCGCGACCCGCGCGCTTGGCGACGGAGCGCTTCTGGCCGAGCAGGGGTCGGAAGGGGCAAGTGTCAACCTTGCCGTGCTCGCGCTGCTGCAATGCGGGCGCGTGATCGAAGCGCATCATGCTGCGGATGCCACCATCGCCGATGCGCGAGACCGGGGCGCGCACTTGGCATTCGCAGAGGCATCGCTGATCCGCGCGTTCGTGTTGTACGCGCGCGGTCGCGTCGTCGATGCCGCGGCCGACGCGCAGGCGGCGCTCGATGGCCTTCGGCACCGGGATGATTCGAATGCGCAGAGCGCGCTCGCCACCCTGGTGCACTGCATGATCGAACGCGGCGACGTGAACCAGGCCGCGAATCTGCTCGGCAGCGCAGGAGGTCAGCTCGCACCGACCCCGGCGATCAACGCCTACGTGTATCTGGCGCGCGGCCGAACGCATCTTCGACTGGGTGACGTCGACACCGCCCGCGCGCATCTCGACGCAGCCGAGCACGCCATGTCCGGGTTGGGCGCCACCAACCCGACCATGTTGCCATGGCGATCACTCGCCGGGGTGATCGCCCACCTCAGTGGCGACGAAGCACGCGGCGCCGACCTGATTCGGGAGGAGCTTCGATTGGCCCGATCGTTCGACGTGCCAATCGCACTGGGCATTGCCTTGAGGCGAAGGGCGCTCACCGAATCCGGACCACGAGCTCTCGAGTCGTTGCGCGAGGCCGTCGACACACTGGCCACGACCGAGGCAAAGCTGCAGCTTGCCCGCGCCAACGCCGGGCTGGGTCGGGGGTTGCGACGTGCGGGTCAGCGAGTGGAAGCGCGACGGCATCTGAGTACGGCGTTGGACTTGGCGCATCGCTGCGGTGCGACCGGCCTGGAAACGGAGGTCCGCGAGGAGTTGGTGGCTGCCGGGGGCCGGCCGCGCCGGCCTGCGGCGAGCGGTGTCGAGTCACTCACGCCGACCGAGCTGCGAGTCGCCCACCTCGCGGCGGCGGGCATGTCCAACCGCGACATCGCCGAACAAGCGTTCGTGTCACGGAGCACGATCGCGTGGCACCTGCACAACGTCTACCGCAAGTTGCACATCGAATCGCGCGAGCAACTGGCGGCCCACCTCGACACCGCAACGGCGTAATCCCGTTCACCCTCGTCGCTAATCCCCATCACCACGGTGGGTGTCTTCCGCGTCGACGCTCACTACCTTCGGCTTCATGCCCTCACGCCAACCAAGACCAGCAGTCGCGGCCGCCCCGACCGCCGATCCCGATGCCGCCCCGCTCTTCGACCGGCGCGAGATGGTCATGGTGCATGACATGCTGCGGCGGGAGTTCTGGCTGTTGCCCGGGTTGGTCGCCGAGGTGCGCGTGGCCGATGGCGACCGCGCACGGACCATCGCAGAGCACATCGACGGCTTGACCACCGTCCTGCACCATCACCATCGAAGTGAAGACGCCTTCGTCTGGCCGCTGCTCGTCGACCGCTGCTCCGACTCGGCAGCCGCGCTGACGGGACGGATGGAGGAACAACACGAAGAACTCGCGGCTCGGCTCGGCGACGTCGACGCCGCGCTGATCGTCTGGCGTGACATCGTCTCCGCCGCGTCCCGGCTGGTGCTCGTCGATGCACTGAAGCAGCTGATCCCGCCGTTGAGACACCATCTGCACGACGAGGAGGACCGCGTCGTGCCGTTGATGGAGCGATACATCACCGCTGCCGAGTGGAACGAGATCGTGCAGCAGGGAGTTGCCGACGTCGACCCCGCAGACTTCCCGCTGGGCTTCGGCATGCTGATGTACGAGGGCGATCCCGAGGTCATCGACCAGGCGATCGCCAATCTGCCCACCGAGGCCCGCCCCGTCGTCAAGCAATTGGCTGCCCAGGTGTTCGCGGAGCACTCAGAGGAAGTGCACGGAACGGCGACTCCACCACGCAGTGCCGAACTGGCGGCGACACATGGCTGATTACGCGCACGATCTGATGTTCGGCACCATGCTGGAACCACCGGCCGCGCGGGCCCTCGACGTCGTGGAACTGGCCGAGCTCACCGAGCAGGTGGGCCTGGACCTGGTGAGCCTCGCAGACCATCCGTACTGGCCCGAACGCCTCGACACCTTCGCGCTGCTGGCGGCCATCGCCGCTCGCACGAACACGGTGCGGATCGTTCCCAACCTCGCCAACCTGCCACTGCGCCCGCCCGCAATGCTCGCCCGCACCGCGACCACCCTGGACCTGCTCAGCGGTGGCCGGTTCGAGCTCGGCATCGCCACCGGCGCCCAGCAGATGTGGGACGCCATCGTCTCGGAAGGCGGCCCCAGGCGCGACGCCGGAGAGTCGATCGAGGCACTCGACGAGGCCGTGCCTCTCATTCGCGCACTCTGGACGCCAGGACCTCCCGTGCGATTCGAGGGTCACCACTACCAGATCGACGGCGCCACACCGGGACCCGCCCCGGCGCATGACATCGACATCTGGGTGGGCGCTTACCAGCCACGGCTGTTGCGACTGGTCGGGCGTATCGCCGACGGCTGGGTGCCGAGCTCGCCGTTCCTTGCGCCCGAGCAGCTGGCTGCTGCCAATCGCATCATCGACGAGTCCGCCGTGGCCGCGGGTCGGCCCCCGGAGGCGGTCCGCCGCGTCTACAACATCGCAGGTGACTTCACCGCAACCGGCAAGGGGTTCCTCCAAGGCCCGGCCAACGTGTGGGTCGAGCAGCTCACCGAGCTCACCCTCGCTCAGGGGATCAGCGTGTTCATCCTCTACAGGGCCGATTCCGACACTCAGATAAGGAAATTCGCAGAGGAGGTGGCACCGGCGGTTCGCGTCGCGGTGAACGCCGAGCGGAGCGCGGACGTCCGATCTACGTGGGCGGCATCGGAATCGGCACAAGCACCCGCACGACCATGCCTGTGTCAACGAGACCGGGGCGCCACCACTCAGTGAGTGAGATAGCGCGGCCCGAAAGCACCGTCTGTCAATCCACTTGAGAATGAATATATCCGGAGGTCGTAAACCTTCTACTGGTGACAGTCGAGTGGCCGAGAGAAGGAATACACCCATGACCGTGCAGTTGCCGGCGCACGACGATCACCTGTGGCAGACCTACGCGCGGTTCCGATCGCTGGGACCGGTAATCCCGCTTGAGATGCCGGGTGGGGTGATGGTATGGGCGGCGACGAGCCATGCCGCCGTGCGCGAGGTCCTTCAAAGCGACGATCGCTTGTTCGCGAAGCACTTGTCCAAGTGGAAGGCCTTTAGCGACGGCCTCATTCCGAAGGACTGGGTGCTGATGCCACTTGTAAGAAGCGAGCACATGCTCATGCAGGACGGTGCCGCACATGCCCGCTTGCGCCGCCTCGTGTCGACCGCCTTCACCTCGGCCCGCGTGCGGTCACTCGAACCGTTCGTCGAACGAGTCGTCGACGACCTCATGGACCATATGGACACGACGGCCGACCTCGTGCCCGCCTTCGCCGAGCAGGTGCCCATGGCGGTCATCTGTGAACTCTTTGGCATTCCGCGCGACGATCGCTCCAATATCCGGCGATGGACCTCGGCCCTCTTCTCCGCCACTGCCTCGCCAGAGCAGGCCAACACAGCTGGCCGCGATCTGATCGCATACCTCCATCTCCTGGTCGAGTCGAAACGCGTTAGCCAGGACGACGACCTCACTGCGGCATTGGTCCGCGCCCACGATGACGATGGCAAACTGTCTAGCCAGGAGCTTGTCGATTCCCTCCAGCTGATGTTGGTTGCCGGGCATGAGACCACCCTGCACCTGATAGGCAATGCGGTCGTCGCGCTCCTGACCCACCACGAACAACTCGTTACGGTGGTCAAGCTGGATCGCTGGTCCGATGCAATCGAAGAGACGCTGCGTCTCCACTCACCGGTCGCTGGCGCGATCTTCAGATACGCACTGCAAGAAACGATCATCGCCGGGGTCACGATTCCGGCCGGCGATGCGGTTTACCTCTGTTACAGCGGTGCGGCCACCGACTCTGCCGCCTACGGCCAAGACGCTGCGCGCTTCGACATCGACCGCAAGAATCGAAGCCATCTGGCCTTCGGTCATGGGCCGCATTTCTGTCTCGGCGCGCCGCTGGCCCGGCTAGAAGCGCGAATCGCCCTGTCCCGGTTATTCGAACGCTTTCCGAACATGGCGCTCGCGGTGGACCCCGACCAGGTGCCCTACACACCCTCGTTTCTGGTAAACGGACCGCTCAGTGTCCCGGTGCGGCTCCATTGAGCGTCCCGGTGCGGCTCCATTGAGCACTGCCTCCATTTAGACGTCCCCTGCAGCGGGCCTCTACGGCGGCGACGCGCTAGTCCTCCTTGCGGATCAACCGCTGCAGCGCCGCCCGATCGGGGTTGAGCAGCTCCTCGATGCGGTCTTGGTTGACGTCGGCGACGACGATCTCGCCGACGTCCTGATGCACATCGCGGAAGATGCCGTGGCTCTTCATCTTCTCGGTCTGATAGACGTTGTCCTCCGTCGGGGTCACGTAGTACACCGCATCGGCCTTGAATCGGTTGATCAGCCAGAGGTGGATCAAGGTCATCAGACGCTTCTTGCGCAGTTGCTCTCCGAAGGTGTTCTGGTCGCGCACCGTGAGGATGCTGCGGCCGTTGCGGTCCTTGATCGGGTCGACCAGCACGTTGGCGAGCTTCTCCTCGCCGCCGTCCCGGTCGCCGTAGATGCCGAGCTCGAGCACTTCGCCGCCCGCGCGCAGCGGCCGGAACTGCACGCGTAGCTTCTCGCCGAGCTGGTAGTGCTCGCTCCACATGGCCAGCCATTCCTCCAGCAGCTTCTTCGGCACCTCGGTCTGGACGAGATGCTGGTGCTGCGTGGAACCCTTGCCCATCGACTTGGTGGTGGCGGTGCGACCCGAGGAGGCGGCCAGCGCGGCGTCGCTGCGAGGGCCACCGACCAGTGTCTGCGGTGTGCGGTAGGGCGATTCGACCAACCGCATCTTGCGCTGCAGCCGAGCCAGGGCGAGCATCCCATCCTGCCGCAGCGCGGTGGCGAACTCTTCTGCGGCGACGCCGTCGATCTGGTGCCCGCCGTACGTCATGAAGTTGAAGACGAAGCCCATCTTCCCGATCTCCTCGGGGAAGGCGCGCATCTGGTCGTCTGTCATGCCGGTGGTGTCCCAGTTGAACGAGGGGGACAGGTTGTAGGCCATCATCTTGTCGGGGTACACGGCGCGGATCGCCCGGGCGAAGTCCCTGGCGTCGTCGAGGTCGGCCGTCTTGGTCTCCATCCAGAGGATGTCTGCGAACGGCGCCGCAGCCAGCGACTTGGCGATCGCATACGGGATGCCGCCGCGCACCTGGTAGTAACCCTCTGGAGTCTTGGCCCGCTCACAGTCCCACGGAACGTCGGCACCGAGCTCCCTGGCCTTCTCGCGGGCGGCGTACAGCGACGCGGTCGCCGCGAACTTCCGCCATTCGGCCGCCTTCACGTCGAGCGGTTCGCCCTCGCGCTCGCGGAAGGCGAGCAGTTCGGCCACCGCCTCGCCGTAGGTCTCGAGGCCCGCGTCCGCCTGCCACGCGTCGACGAACCGGTTCTCGACGTTGTCGAAGAGATCGTCGACCGATTGATCACCCCCTTCCTGCCACGATGCCGCCGCCTCGGTGACGAGTTGCGTGATGCCATGGCGCTCCAGCCAGGCATCGGCGGCGGCGTACTCGCCATCGGGCAGGGCGTAGAGGAGATGACCTCTCAGATCGGTGACCCCCGCGTCGTAGAAGCTGCGCATCAGGGCCAGGAAGCAGGCCTTGTACGGCGGAACCTTGAGATTCGTCGCGCCGAGGATGAACGGCTGATCGCGCTCGTCGGCGCGGCTCTCGATCAGGTTGGCGGCCTCGGCATCCGTGCGGGCGACGATGATGCCGGGCACCCGCATGACGTCGAGCTGGAAACGGGCGGTGTTGAGGCGCTTGATCTGTTCATCGGACGGCACCAGAACCTTCCCGCCCTGATGGCCGCACTTCTTCGTGCCGGGACGTTGGTCCTCGATGTGGTAACCCGGCACACCGGCCTCGACGAAGCGGCGGATGAGGTTGCGCACGTGAGGGTCTCCACCGTGGCCGGTATCGGCGTCGGCGATGATGAACGGCCGGTAGTCGACCGCAGGCGTCGCGGCGCGTTGCGCGTCGGTCATCCGCAGCCGCAGGTATTGCTGATTGCGGTCGGCGGTGAGCAGTGCGCGCACCAGCCCGGCAGCCTCGTCGGGGACCTGGCTCAGCGGGTAGCTGGCGAGGTCGGGTCCGGGATCCTCGCTCAGCGAGCCCTTGGCCGACGTTGCCCAGCCGCCGAGGTAGATGCCCTCGATGCCCATTCGCTTGATGGTCACGGCCTGGCCCGGCGAGTAGGGGCCGAACGTGGTGATGCTCTTCTGCGCAGCGAAGAGTTCGCGCAGGCGGGCGTAGAAGGCGGCCGCTGCGTCCCTCGCCACGGTGTAGTCGGTCGGGATGGTGCCGCGCTGCTCGGCGACCTGGCGGGCCGTGTAGAGGCGGACGATGCCGTCGAAGCGCGGGCTGTCGATGTAGCGCTGGGTGGCGGCGACCTCCTCGTCGAACGGAGTGTGCGGCTTGGCGTCGGCTTCGATGAGGGACATGGGCATCGCTCCTGTTCAGCGCGGTTCCCGGTGAAGGTGCCGGCAACCACTTCGTATTTCGACAATACGGCGCGCGTTTCGCCGGCGATGGCGTAATCACCACCGCCGTCGTTGCTGGCCCACAGCCGCGTCGCGCCGGCGGAACCCCGCTCGGGCCTGAGCTGGCCAGATCGTCGTCCGCCGGCGGAAGCGCGCTCGGCCTCAACACCGCGAGTCCAACACCGCGCTCACCGGCGCGAGGTACGACGTCGACGGCGGCCAGCGGTTCGTCTGAGGGGACCGTTCAGCCGGAGAACACCGGAAGGTCAATGCCCACAGCGGCGTTCTGCTCGGGTGTGCCGAGTCGAACGCCATATCTGGCGGAGACCTCCATGAAGTGGGCAAGCGCTCCGGGCGTCACCGGCAACGGCGTACCGGTGAACGGCCTGCCGATCTCACGGAACATCCGTCCCATGCGCGCGGTGGTGACGATGAGATCCACGGCGGGCCGGTCACTGACGTTGCGGTGCGCGTGCAGCGCCGATCCCGTGACGCGGACGTGATCCCCGGCACGGGCATCAACCCAGACGGTGCCGTCGTCGGTCTCGATCAGGACTTGTTGCGTGCCGGACACGATGAAGAAATCCTCCGCGTCGTCATGACTGTGCAGCGGCACGGTGACGCCGGGCGGGATCACACCTCTCATCACGCAGTATTCGTCGTTCGACGTCAGGAACTCCAAGGTCGGGCCCGAGGACGTCGAAGACATCGGTTCCACTTCCTAACGAAATGTCACCGAAGAAGTGGCTGTTCATTGGATCTCGTTTCACGTTGGCTATAACGCACGCGGAGCGAAAGCTCTTCAGGGAGTTCGCTTGTCAACCCTTGAGCGGTTGCCATGGCCGGTGCTGGCCGACCGCCGCCAGGACGGTGTCGACCGCCTGCTCGGCCAGCCGGTCGCTGACGGGCAGGTGGCCGAAGAGAATGCGGTAGTACAGCGGTGCGGCGAGCGCGTCGAGAACGAAGTCGAAGTCGATGTCGGAGCGGATGTCGCCGCGGGCGATGGCCGATCGCAATGCGATGGCGGTGCTTTCGCGGCGTGGGTCGAAGACCCGGTCGCGGAATTCGGCGGCGAGATCGGCGTCGTTTGCCAGGTCGGCGACCAATGCCGGAAGCACACGCCCGAGCGCGGTTCCGGACAGTCGAGCGCACCAGGGTCGCGATGCCCGCGACCAGATCGGCTCGCACATCACCGGTATCTGGAGTCGGCGCGACGCCCATCTGACTGGCGACGGCATCGACGACCAGATGTCGCTTCGAGGCCCAGCGGCGGTAGACGGCGGGGCGATGCACGCCGGCCCGACTGGCAACGGCGCCGATGGTAAGTGCCCTGGTAGCCGATCTCATCGAGCAACTCGATCGTCGCGGCCAGGATGGCGTCGTCGATTCGCGCGTCCTTGGTCCGCATCGCCTAGAAGACCGGCCTGGGCACCAACACCACCCGCCAGCCGTCCGGGTCCTCGAAGGTGAAGGCGCCTGCCCCCGCCCAGTACGGGTTCTCCGCGTCAACGGGTTCGTGCCCGGCATCAGCGAGCCGCTCGAGGGTCTCGTACATCTCGGCATCGCCGCGGAAGTACAGCACCAGCAGGTTGTCGGCCGTCGGTGCGGGGCAGGGGCTTCCGTCGACGTGCGTGGTGAACTCGAGGTGATAGTCGACTCCGGGCAGGCCGAGCATCACCCCGTCGTAGCCGGCGTGGTTCTCGAACCGGTAGAGCACCGGCAGTCCGAGGACCTGCGCATAGAACTCTTCGACTTCGGCAAGCTTGTCGGTCGGCCGTGCCACCCGCACCTGCGCCACGGCCAGCCCGGACGGCCATCCTTCGATCGTGTGAGCCATGGCTTAACGGTACATACTGTACCGATTTGATGCCGGCGGAAAGCTGCCGAACGCTACCCCGACGCCTCGAGCACGTAGCGTTCGCGGCTGGCGGTAACACCGACGAACAACTGCACGACCAGGAGCAGTCCGAGGCCGAGCAGCGGAACGCTCCAGCCATCGGTGATGGTGTGGAGCAGCCCGAAGGCCAGTGGGCCGAGACCGCCGAACAGGTAGCCGAAGCCCTGCGCCATCATCGACACGTGCGCGGTGTGCCTGGCGTCGGGTGAGCGCCACACGATGGTAGCACAGCGCGAGGGTGAGGCCGGCGCCCTGCCCGAGCCCGAGGACGATCATCCCCAGGTAGGCCAGGGCGATCGGCGCCATGGCCAACGCCAAGAATCCGAGCCCGCACAGCACCACCGACGGCGGCGATCGGAATCCAGGTCGGGCGTAGTCGTCTGGCCAGCGTGGGCGTCACCAGGGACGCGAGGATGCTCGGGGAAGTTGGAGAACGACAGCAGCCAGCCGGCCTGGTGCGCGCTGGTGCCGTGGTCGTGGAGCAGGCTGGGGACCCAGGTCAGGATGGCGTAGTAGCTCATGCTCTGGGTGCCCATCGCGCGGTCACCGCCAGCGCAACGCGGTCGGTGAGCAGCGCGCGGAACGACGGCTCGCCTGCCTCCGACGGCGCATCCGCGGCGTCCACCCGGCGCGGTGCGCCCTGGGCGCGCAGCGTCTGCGGCACCCAGATCACGAACGCCAGCACCGCGGGGATCGCCCACAGCGCAAGCGGGGGCCGCCAGTCCGCCGCCGGTGAGCGACTGGAGCGGCACGGTCAGTCCCGGCCCCAGCGCGGCTCCCAGCGACATGGTGGTGGTGTACAGCCCCATCATCAGCCCGACCCGGTTGGAGAAGTCCTGTCTTGATGGCGGCTGGCATCAGCACGTTGCCGATGGCGATGGCCGCCCCGACGACGAACGTGCCCGCGAACAGGCCGACCAGGCTGGGCTGGAGCCGCAGCGCGATACCGACCGCGATCGAGCAGCACGGCCACGCCAAGTAGTCGGTGCAGCCCGATCGCGCGGGTGAGGCGGGGCGTGCAGAACGCGAAGACCCCGTACGCGAGCACCGGGATCGTGGTGAGTAGGCCGGCGATGCTGGCGGAGATGCGCAGGCTGGCTTCGATTGCGTTCAGCGGGGCGGGACGGACACCACGCCGATCCGCAGGTTCAGTGCGATCGCCAG
>CAWEII010000021.1:0-90290 GCA_963809085.1 uncultured Actinomycetota bacterium
CAAGGGCCTCACCTCCGGTGCGGTCAAGGGGTGAAGGAGACCGGTACGTGGCGAACGTGCATTTCGCGGGTGTGACGCACCGCTATCCAGGCGCACCCGACCTCGCGGTGGACGGGCTCGAACTCGACATTGCCGACGGGGAGTTCCTCGTGCTGGTCGGGCCGTCCGGATGTGGCAAATCGACCAGTCTGCGCATGCTGGCCGGCCTGGAGTCGGTGGAGAGCGGTCGCATCGAGATCGGCGGTCACGACGTCACCGATCTGCCGCCACGCGCCCGCGACGTGGCGATGGTGTTTCAAAGTTACGCGTTGTACCCGAACATGACCGTTGCGCAAAACATGGGTTTCGCGCTCCGCAACGCCAGAATGAGCAAGGCGGACACTGCGTCTCGTGTCCAGGAGGCGGCGCGCATCCTCGAGCTGGAGCCGTTGCTCGGTCGCAAGCCCGTCAAGTTGTCTGGCGGTCAGCGTCAGCGGGTCGCGATGGGACGCGCGATCGTGCGTCAGCCCAAGGTGTTCTGCATGGATGAACCGTTGTCGAACCTCGACGCGCAGTTGCGGGTCAGCACCCGCTCGCAGATTGCCGACCTGCAACGCCGGCTGGGTACCACCACGGTGTACGTCACCCATGATCAGGTCGAAGCGATGACCATGGGCGATCGGGTCGCGGTGCTGCGCGACGGCAGGCTACAACAGATCGCTGCACCCCGCGAGCTCTACGACGACCCGCTGAACACCTTCGTCGCAAGCTTTCTCGGTGCCCCAGGAATGAATCTCCTCGAGGCACCGATCCGCGATGGCGCCGCCGTGCTGGGTGAACTACACATCCCCATTCCTCGCAGCGCAGCGGTCGGAGAACGGGTAATCGTCGGTGTCCGCCCAGAGTCGTGGGATGTCGTCGGGTCAGGCGCGACAGCAGCGCAGGGCATCGACGGCACGTTGGCCGTCGATGCAGAGTTGTTGGAGGAACTCGGTGCCGAGTCGTTCGTCTACGCACGCGCGGTCGGGGCGGATTGGAGCAGCCGCACCGGGAGAATAGTGGCCCGAGTGGATCGCCGGTTCACCGTGGAACCCGGTGCGCGGCTGCGGCTTCGACCCAGAAATACCGAGATCTTCTTCTTCGACGCAATCACAGAGAAGCGTTTGCGCTGAGTGGATCATGCTGCGGGGTACATCAAATCGAGAGTCTGGAGTTCGTGGTGACGAGTGTGATGAGTGGGTTCGGGGTCAGCCGACGTGGTTTTCTGGGCCTGACCGGCGCCGTGGCGGCCGGTGCAGCCTTGGCGGCCTGCGCGGGTGCCGGCGGTGGGTCGGCGAATTCGGGTGGAGGGGACGCCAAGACCATCAACTTCTGGTCCCCGCATCCGGGGTCGTCGAAGGATGCCGAGACCGAACTGGTCGGACGCTTCATGGCGCAGAACCCGGATCTCAAGGTGAATCTCATCGATGCCGGGGCGAACTACGAGGAGACGTCGCAGAAGTTCAACGCTGCGTTGACCGGCGGTGACCTTCCCGATGTCGTTGTGCTGTCGGACGTGTGGTGGTTCAACTATGCGTTGACCGGCGCGATAGAGCCGCTGGACGGTCATTTCGCCGACGCCGGGGTCAATCCGTCTGATTACGTCGACTCGCTGCTCGCGGACTACCTCTTCGACGGGAAGCATTACGCGCTTCCCTACGCGCGGTCGACGCCACTGTTCTACTACAACAGAGAACTGTGGTCCAAGGCGTCGCTGCCAGACCGCGGCCCCGCATCGTGGCAGGAGTTCGACGAGTGGGGTCCCGAGCTGCAGCGCGCGGTCGGCACCGGCAAGCTGGCGCATGGTCTTGGTAACGGCAAGGATTACTTGGCCTGGACCTACCAGGGCCCGACCTGGACGTTCGGGGGCGCCTATTCCGATCAGTGGACGTTGAGGTTCAACGACGAGAAGACGATCCAGGCAGGCAACTTCCTACGCGACATGGTGAATACCAAGCACTACGCCGCAGTGTCGAACGACATCGTCGGTGACTTCTCCGCTGGTCTGCTGGCCTCGACGGTGTCCTCGACCGGCGATCTGACCGGGATCACGAAGAACGCCAAGTTCGATTTCGGCACCGCCTTTCTGCCGGCATCCGGCGGCGTCCCCGGCTGCCCGACCGGCGGTAGCGGGCTGGCGATTCCGTCGAGGATCTCCGATGCACGCAAGCTCAATGCGTTGAAGTTCATCGATTTCTTCACCAATACCGCGAATACCGCGTACTTCTCGCAGAACGTCGGGTACATGCCCGTGCGCAAATCTGCGGTCGACGACGCTAGCGAGAAGGACTTCCTGGCCAAGTATCCGCGCTCGCAGACCGCTATAAACCAACTGCCACACACCAAGTCGCAGAACTACGCTCGAGTCTTCGTCCCCGGCGGTGACCAGATCATCGGCACCGGGCTCGAGCGGATCGCGTCGCAGAACGCCGACGTAACCGCCACGTTCGCCGACATCACGAGCCAATTGCAGCAGATCATCGACCGGCAGATCACCCCAAAGCTTCCCAAGTAACACCGCCCCGGATCTCAGACACGGAGGGATGAGCCGAATTGGCCAATCAGTCGCCGGACGTCGTCGAATGTCTGACGCGGATACCGTTGGCCGCGCGGGAGCGTCTTCTGCAGCTACCGCCCACCAGGGCGGGGCACTGCGACGCATACGCCGCCGTGCCTGCGTTCGGACAGCTCGAGTTGCGGCCCACCGGTCAGCCCTACCCAGACACGCGGGCGGTTCGGATCGCCGCCTGGAACCTGGAGCGCTGTCTGTATCCGGATGCCGCAGCGCGGCTGCTACAGCACAACGGCGTCGACATCGCACTATTGACCGAGATGGACATCGGGATGCTGCGCACCGGGCAGGTGCACACGATCGGCCAGGTCGCCGAGCGGCTCGGCCATGGCTACTGCTACGGCCTCGAGTTCCTCGAACTGAACGCGATGGAGCCACCCGTGGGCCATGCCTGGCGCGGTAACGACAACACCGAAGGCCTGCACGGCAACGGCATCGTGTCGTCGAGGCCGATGCTCGATCCGGTCGCCATTCGCCTCGACGAGGAGGCCGACTGGTTCACGCCCGCAGCAGAGCAACGCAGAATCGGCAAGCGGATGGCCCTGGCCGTGACGTTCGAGGTCGGTGCGTCGGCGTTCGTCGCATGCACCGTGCATCTGGAGAACCGCACCGATGGGGCCGGCCGGGCCCGCCAGATGCGGACGCTATTGGCTGCCCTTGACGATTACGCGGGCGCCCTTCCGGTGGTGATCGGTGGCGATCTGAACACAGCGGTCGGGCCGGGTGGTCACGGCGATCCGGCGGAGCCACTGTTCGCGGCGGCGACCGAGCGCGGCTACGACTGGGAGAGCTGCAATCTCGTGCGGCCTACGACCAGGATCAGCGCGTGGAGCACAGGTGCCAATGAAGCCGTCCGCCAGCTGGACTGGTTCTGCGTGCGCGGCGTCACCGTCGATGACCCTGACGTGGTACCCGCACTGGGTGGTGCTGACGATGCGACGGTCCTCAGCGACCACGACATGATTCTGCTGACGCTCCGCTTCTAGACATCCCGGCAAACCCGCTCGTCAGACCAGCGAGCGGGGAACTCCGGTTGGGCCGGAGTCCCCCGTTTAGGTCAAGCTGAACGCGCACTCAAACCTTGAGCGGACCCTTCTTGATTCATAGCCAACGGCTGACAAGCCTCTGCGGGTCGTCCGATCATCGAATGTCGCCCAAGAATGCCTGGATCTCGCAGACAAAGACGCCAGGCTGGCAGCTCGCACCCTGGCGGCATCGTCGATCCCTCTCTGCTGCAGTATTTTTCGGTACTCGGTTGCGCGTGAAAGCATCCTTGACCGCGTCGTCACGAGGGACTTCATACTGCAACTGAAGTACTCCCCCCACTATTGGTGGAGGCGCGCTATTCGAACTCTGCGACCCTCAAGCCGCTTGGTCGCCGGGCGGCGCGGGTCCACCGGGCTCATCGGCGTCATCGTCCCCCAAGGGGTCGAACGGTTCCGGTTCGCGGCGGCCGCTATCCCCGATCGCTTCGGGCGGTGGGGGCTGACCTGTGTCGTTGTCGCGCTCGGGTTCGGATTCGTCGCGGTGGGCGTAGTAGTCGTTCGGGTCGGTGGTAGTGGTTGACCCGGGCTTGGCCGGTGTCCAACTGTGGGGGCGGTGTCCATTCGACCTCGCCGCGATCGTTGATGGTGGTGGTCCAGCCGCCGTCGCCGACCATGCGGTTGTCGGGTCCGCAGGCCAGGCCGAGTTCGTTGACGTTGGTGTTGCCGCCGTCGGCCCAATCTGCGGCGGCGTGGTGGACCTGGGCGCCGTAGGGTCCGACGGTGCAGCAGGGTTTGGTGCAGCCGCCGTCGCGGCCGATCAGCATGATCCGCTGCGCCGGGGAGGCGATCCGTCGGGCGCGGAACAGATCCAGGGCCGATCCGGTGGCCTTGTCGAACACCGCCAGGTAGTGGTTGGCGTGGGCGGCCAACCGGATCACCTCGGCGATCGGCATGACGGTGCCCCCACCGGTGACCCCGACCCCGGCGCGGCTTTCGAGGTCTTGCAGGGTGGTGCGGATGATGATCGAGACCGGCAGCCCGTTGAGCTGTCCGAGTTGCACCGCTCATCAGGGCGATGCGCCCGACGGCGATCAGCGCGTCGTGTTGGCGTTGGGCCAGGCTGCGGTGATCGTTGTCGATCTGGGCCTGGGACGGCGTCCCGGAGGTGCAGGGTTCGGGATCGTCGGGGTTGCACATCCCCGGGGCGGCGTACTTGGCGAAGATCACCTCCCACACCGCCCACGCTTCGGGGGTGAGTTCGCCCGTTGACCGGGGTCATTGCCGTCGCGGCTGCTGCCGGCCCGTGTGGAACCCGCGCTTGCGGGCGCGTTCGGCGTCGTCGGGTGCGGGACCGTCCTGGTCGAGCAGGAACAGGGTCAGCTCGGCGAGGTCGCGGAGTTCTTTGGGTCCGACGCCGACCGCGGTGCGCACCAGGTCGACCTCGAACTGGTCCCGGGTCGCGGCGTCGACGAAACCCGGCAATTTGTGGATGGCCTTGCGGATGACCTCGACGTGCTCGGCGGTGATCAGCCCGCGGGCTTGGGCGGCGGCGGTCGCGGCCAGCACCGGCGGCAACGGTTGGCCGGTCAGTGATCGTCGCGGTCCCAGCAGCGCAGCCTCGGTCAGTCGACGCCCGGCTTCGGCGGCTCGAGATCCGCCACCGGATCGTGAGCACGTCGCGCCACGACTTGGCACCCATCTCCTTGGGTGTCGCCTCGGCCTGCAAGCGGGCCAGGATGCGGTGGCTCTGGGTGGGCAGTTGGCAGGTCAGGGTCTCCAACTCATCGCCGGCGGCCAGCAGTTCGGGCAGGGTCAGCACGTCGAGATCGCAGGCGGCCAGCGCGTCGTGCGCGGCGCGCATCGCCGCGATCATTTCCTGCACGACCGTCCCGGACATGCCTCGAACATACATTCGACCACCGACAAAACCCGCCGCGGTGTGACTACTGAAACCACAGTGACACAAGGGATTACACCCTGTGGACAACCCCAAGGCCCTGTGGATGAATCAAGCACGCGACGCCAAATTCGTGGTAATGAGTGCCGCGGGCCCTACCGAGGCCTCTGAGTTCGGACCTCGGCGATGAGTTTGTGACTGGCGGGGAGTCAGCATGGTCATGACGCCGAAAGACTCTCGACCCGAGATCGAGCAACGCGGGACACCAGACCTACATCGGTAGAACCGAAACGGTCACGATGGCGACCATCAGCCGTGCGGCTGACCGCATACCCGAGATCGTCGGATGGCTGGGTGAACACGGTGCGCTCCCGATGGAGCACCGTTTCTTCGTTACCGAGTCATCGACATGGAGGGCACAGTGGTAGTGGAGGCCGGCGTCCCCGTTGATGATTCAGTGGTTGGATCGATTAGTCGACCACGGTCTGATCTTCAGCTGCAGTCGTTGCCAGCCGGTCGATACGTCACGGTGACCCACTACGGCCACGTCGACCAGTTGAAGGATGCAAACGCAGCTCTCATGACGTGGGCTGCCGAGCAGGAGATCACGTGGGACATGTCAATCGCCGACGACGGACAGCACTGGGTATGCAGGCTCGAAATCTATCTGACCAACCCCAGCGAACAACCCGACCCCAACCAGTGGAGAACTCTCATCGCCATGAAGACAACCTGAGCCGTTGCTCGTCGAACGACGTCCAACAGCAATGATGTCCGCTGTGACAGCGAGCCTGCCATCAAAAATGTTCCCCAACAGTCGATCTCATAACAACTCTACTCCCACACCACCTCGTCGGGCGACTTGTCCGGCCGCAGGCCGCGCCAACTGGGCTGGCGCAGCCTGCCGTCCGAGGTGCGCTCGCCGTAGCGCACCTCGCCAACCAGCGTCGGTTGCACGAACGTGACCCCCTTGGCGTCGGGGCCGGAAAGCCTTGAGGTGAACGGTGATACGTCGGTCTTCAACGGCGTCAGGATCTTCTTGAGCTTCGCCAGCTCCTTGTCCGTGAACCCGGTGCCGACCCGGCCCGCGAAGTGCAGGCCGCCGTCCTCGGGGATCCCTGCCAGCAGCGCGCCGATACCGCTGGTGCGGCCCCCCTCCCCGGCGCGCCAACCACCGATGACGACCTCCTGCGTCGACCAGAGCTTGTCCTTGATCCACGACGCAGAACGCCGACCGGGCTGGTAGGTGGCATCCCACTTCTTGGCGACCACACCCTCCCATCGTCGCCCTCTTGCGTACTCCAACGCCTCCGGCCCGTCACCGGGCAACTGCTCCGGAACGATCAGCCCGCCGCCCTCGGCCAGCATCTCGAGCACCTTGCGGCGGTCGGAGTACTTGGCGCGCAACAGGGATCGGCCGTCCAGTGAAAGGACATCGAACGCCCAGAACTCGATGTTCGCGCCGGCAGCACGATTCTGCATCGCCCCGAAGCTGGGCACCCCGGTGTCGTCCAGTGCCACGATCTCGCCGTCGAGTATGACGTGGTGATCGGCCAGATCGGCTGCCAACGAACCCAGTTGGGGGAAGTCGGCTGTGACGTCACGACCGCTGCGCGAGCGCAGCATCAGCTTGCCGTGATCGGCGTCGACGAGCAGCCGGTAACCGTCCCACTTCCCCTCGAAAGCCCACTGGGTGGCCTTGAGTTTCTCCACCGACCCGTGTGTGGCGAGCATCGGCGCCATGTCCCCTGGCGTGAACGTCGGCTGCTCCTTCATCCTGTGGGCCAGCCAGTTCTTGCCACCGGTCTGAATCAGCGCGTAGCGACCGGAGACCTTGGCACCGTGCAGGGTGACGATCACTTCACCGCCCTTCTCCGGACCGTCGGGCGGGTTGTCGCGGAACTTCTCGGTGTCGTAAGTGCCTGAGTCCCAGACGATCACCTTTCCGCCGCCATACTCGCCCTTGGGAATCGACCCTTCGAACGTGGCGTACTCGAGCGGATGGTCTTCGGTGTGCACCGCCAGGTGATTGACCGACGTGGTCTCCGGCAGGTTCTTCGGCACCGCCCACGACACCAGCACGCCGTCGCGTTCGAGGCGAAAGTCGTAGTGCAACCTCCGCGCGTGGTGCTCCTGGATCACGAAGCGGTCGTTGTTGCCCGCGATGGGCGAGTCGGGTGGCACCGGCTCGGGGGTCTTGCCCGGGTCACGCATGCGGCGGTAAGTGGTGAGCTTGTCCGCAACGGGCGCGTCTTCGTCGAGGGCGGCGATCAGGTCGCCGTCGCGTTCGACGCGCTCGAGCACCTCCTCGAAGCGCAGCTGTCGCAGATCGGGATCCTCGATTTCCGCCCAGGTGCGCGGCGCGGCGACGGTCGGATGCTCGCGCCCACGCATCGAGTAAGGCGCGATCGTGGTCTTGGCCGAGCTGTTCTGGCTCCAGTCGAGGAACACCTTGCCCGCGCGCAGGCTGCGGGTCATGGTCGCGGTGACCCGTTTCGGCGTCGACTTCTCCAGCTGCTGAGCCACGGTACGCGCCAGCTTCGATGCGCCGCGCGAGCTGATCGGATCGGCCAGCGGCACATAGAGGTGCACGCCCTTGCTTCCGCTGGTGACGGGGTAGGTGTCCAGTCCGATGTCGCTCATCAGATCCCTGACCGCACCTGCCACTTCGCACAGTTGAGGCATGGTCACCCCCTCGCCGGGATCGAGGTCGAACACGATGCCGGCCTGTCAGTCATCACCCGGTCCCTGCCCGCCCCCTTCGCCCACCCGAATCCCTGCCCGCCCCGCTTCGCCCACCCGAATCACCGAACCGCCACTGCGGCACGTGCACCTCAAGCGAGGCCTGCTGCGCGATCCAGGCCAACCCTTCACGGGTGTCGACGATCGGATACGTCGTGGTGCCCGACTTGTGCGTGATCGAGCCGCGGTGCAGCCAGTCCGGCGCCGAGGAGGCCAGCTGCTTCTCGAAGAACGCAGGTTCTTCGACGCCATTCGGCCAGCGTTTGCGGGTGACGGGCCGACCGGCGATGTGCGGCACCATGACCTCTGCTATCGCCACGTAGTAGTCGAAGATCTCGGCCTTGGTGGTGCCCGTCGCGGGGTAGAGCACCTTGTCCGGGTTGGTCAGCCGGACCCGCTCGTAACGCTGCACCCATCCAGTATCACGCGGAGTCGGGTTTCCTACGTGGGAAGACTCGTGGTCGCGGCACTCCCGATGTGCGCCGCGGCTCTGGGCGCCGCGGGCCAAGCCGCCGCCGATCCCGTCGGCAAGGTGCCGTGCTGGGATATGTCTTCCATCACAGCTCTAGTCCTGCAGCCGTTTTCAACCGTTTAACCAACCGGATCAGCCACACCTGCTTAAGGAAACTTCAATGTCTTTCGACATCCGAGTCCCAACCTCAGAAGGCCCGCACGACCCGCGGGGTAAGTCGCTGTACACGCCCGCGGGTACCGGTGAAACCAAGTGGGTGTCAGGTGATGTCTACACCATCAAGGCCACCGCCGAGACCACCAACGGTGCGTTCAGTTTGATCGAAGCCTCCGTCCCACCCGGCGGTGGACCGGCACCGCATGTCCACGACCGCGAAGACGAAGCGTTCTACCTCCTTTCGGGTGAACTCGACATGCTCGACGGCGATGAAACCTTCACCGCCAAGTCTGGCGATTTCATCTTCGTGCCCCGCGGTAGCTTGCACCGGTTCAAGAACTTGGGTGTGCACACGACGAGGTTGCTCATCATGTTCATGCCCGCCGGCTTCGAGGCATGCTTCTCCAAGGGCGGTGATGACCCGGTGTCCGGTATGGCGCCCCCACCATGGGACAGCGCACGCTTCGAGCGATTTCAGGAAACCATGGATCAGCTCGACCTGGGTACACAGTTCTACCCGGAATGACGCTGGCTAGGGATCGTCCTCCGCCGACAGCACCGCGAACGGCGCGGTCGGCACCTCGGCGATGGCCATCTTCGCTGCGGCGTCGATGGGGATGCCGTTGCGGGCCAGCGCCGCAAGGGCTTTGGCCGTGCCGACGTCCTGACCGGCCTGCTCACTGAGCAACCACCGCACTTCGAGCAGATCGCAGTAGGCCTGGATGGCGGTGCCGGCGTAGTTCAGTGCGGTGTGCGCCAAGTGTTCGATCGGGGTCACCACCTCCATCACCCACAGCCGGGCGGCCGTCGACTCGTCGACGTCGTGGCCCGCCTCCCGGCACAACTGCGCCTGATAGGCGTGCATGTCGCCGAGGAGGATGCGGGCCTGCCCCTCCCCGACGTCCAGACCGGTGAGCTCCTGCAGACGCTGCGCGTGATAGCGCCGGTCACCGACCGCGACGTGCACTCGGAGCCGTCCTGGGTCGGCGCTGACCGGTTGCAGCGAGAGTTCGTCGACGGCGAAGCCGAGATCGTTGAGGCGACGGATGGTGCCCTCGACGCGGTAGCGGTCGCTGAAACCGAAGACCGGTTCGGCGTGGAGGACCTCCCACAGCGAGTCGTACCGGACGCTGGACCTGTTCGGCTTCGGCGATCAGCGTGTCGTGCAACGTCCTCCGGGCAGCCCTACGTCGCTCGGCGAGGTCGACAAGCCCCTCGGCCACGTTCTCGACCAGGATGTCGAGGTCGTACCCGCGCTGTCCACGGCTCAGCGACGGGTGCACCTCGGAGGTCTCGGCGTCGACCAGCCAGGCCTGCAGCAGCTGACCGTCGCGCGAGAACAACGTGTTCGCCAACGAGCAGTCACCCCAGAACACTCCATGCCGGTGAAGCTCGACCAGCAGGCCCGCCATCGCGTCCAGCAGCCGGGCCCGGTGCTTCGACTGGTCGGGTGGCAGCCGCATGAAGAGCCTTCGGTACTGCCAGGATCCCTCGAGGTAGCGGGTGACCAGGATCGCGGTGTCGAACTCGGGTTGCAGCACCAGGCCCGCCGGATGCACCGCGGGCAACCCCATGTCCTCGAGCCGCCGCAGGACGTCGTACTCCTTGATCGCGATCCGCGGCGGCATGTCCTTGACCGCCCAGAGATGGTCGTCGGCATCGACGAACTTCACCAGGTGGCGGCTCATGCCCACGGCGATGTCGCGCAGCGGTACGTCGGGGACTACCCACTCCGACAGTGGGCGGTCCCACGGCAGCCCGAGCAGGCCGGGAGTCGGTGCACGGAGCCGTAACTCCGGTCGCGCACGCGACCTCAGTTGATGGCGCTCGCCCGAGTTCGGGTGGAACAGGTGGACCGCGCCTTCCGGGTGCCTGCGCAACCGCACCGTATCGGCCAGCCTGGGCGCCGTGCGCGGGTTGCATCGCGCCACCAGCTCGACACCGCCCGAGCCGGCGTGCGTGTAGACGTAGGCCTCGCTGCCGAGATCCTCGACGAGGTCGACGACTACTTCGACGCCACCGGACTCGGTGACTTCGAGTTGCTCGGGCCGGATTCCGACGGTGACCTCCGTGAGACCGGCCTCGCTGAGCTTGGTCAGATGTCGTCGCGCTCGAGTTCGAACACCGAGTCGCCGATCCTGAACGCCGTCGGCGGCGACCGGCGCGGTGAACAGGTTCATCGCGGGCGATCCGATGAAGCCCGCGACGAAGGCATTCGCCGGGCGGTCGTAGAGCTCGTTGGGCGACGCGAATTGCTGCAGCTTCCCGAAGCGCAGGACGGCCACCCGGTCACCCATCGTCATCGCCTCGACCTGGTCGTGGGTGACGTAGACGGTGGTGGTGCCCAGCCGCCGTTGCAGCGCGGCGATCTGGGTGCGGGTCTGTACGCGCAGCTTGGCGTCGAGGTTGCACAGCGGCTCGTCCATGCAGAACACCTGCGGCTCACGCACGATGGCGCGGCCCATCGCGACGCGCTGACGCTGACCGCCGGACAGCTTGGCGGGCTTGCGATCCAGGTGCTCCGTCAGGTCGAGGACCTTGGCGGCCTCCTCGACCTTCTTGCGCCGTTCCTCGGCCGAGACGCCCCGCAGCTTGAGTGCGAAGCCCATGTTCTCGGCGACGGTCTTGTTCGGGTACAGCGCGTAGTTCTGGAACACCATCGCGATGTCGCGGTCCTTGGACGGGACGCCGGTCATGTCCTTGCCGCCGATCTCGATGGCGCCCTCGTCGATGTCCTCGAGGCCGGCCAGCATGCGCAGCGCGGTGCTCTTGCCGGAGCCGGACGGGCCTACCAGGACGACGAACTCGCCGTCCTGGATGTCGAGGTTGAGGTTGTCGACGGCGAGTTTGTCCGAGCCCTCGTAGATGCAGGAGGCGTTCTTGTAGGTGATCGATGCCATGTCTGGATTCTCCTTGTCAGGTAAGGGAAGTGGGGAGTTACTTGATCGCGCCGAACGAAAGTCCGCGCACCAGCTTGTTCTGGGCGAACCACCCGCACAGGATCACGGGTAGTGCGGCCATGGTTGCGGCCGCCGACAGCACGGCCCAGTACTGACCCTCACCGGCGATGAAGCCGACGAGGTACACCGGCATGGTCTGGGCGTTCACCGCGGTCAGGTTCACCGCGAGGAAGAACTCGTTCCAGGCGAAGATCACGCAGATCAACGCGGTCGCCGCGATGCCGGGTGAGACCAGCGGAAGGATCACCTCCCGCACCGATCGCCACAGACTGGCTCCGTCCAGGCTGGCGGCCTCGAGGAGTTCGCCTGGCACTTCGAGGAAGAAGGACCGCATCATCCAGACCGCGATCGGCAGGTTCATCGACGTGTAGAGGACGACCAGCGCCCAGATGTTGTCCAGCAGACCGAGGTTGGACACGATCACGTACAGCGGCAGGATCGCCGCGACGACGGGCAGCATCTTCGTGCTCATGAAGAAGAACAGCGCATCCGACGTCTTGCGGACGGGCCGCAGCGACAACGCGAACGCGGCGGGCACGCCCAGGAGCAGCACCAGAATCGTCGACATGCCGGTGGCGAACACCGAGTTCAACATCGCGGGCCCGATGCCCTGATCGAAGACTGCGGAGTACTGATCCAGCGTCGGCACGAAGAACAGCTTCGGCGGGTTGGTCGCCGCGTCGCTCTCCTGCTTGAACGACGTCAGGACCATCCAGAACACCGGGAAGAAGAACCCGAGCCCGACGATCCAGGCGACCACCGCCCACGGGCTGAACTTCTTGGACTTCTTCTTGCGCGCCGGAGCGGCATCACTTGTTGCCGTTGTCTTTTCGGCAGTAGTAGTCATGTTCAGGCCGCCTCTTCCTTGCCGGAGAATGATTTGAAGATCAACCGAAGCGCGAAGCTGGCGATGATCATCGTGAAGATGACGACCACCACGCCCATGGCCGCGGCCTGGCCCATGTCGAAGCCCAGGAACGCGCGCTGGTAGATGTAGAACGGCAGGTTCGCACTGGCGACACCGGGTCCACCCTGCGTCATCATGAAGATGGCGTCGAACGTGTTGACCAGGTAGACCGCGCCGAGCACGACGCCCAATTCGATGAAGCGCCGAAGGTGGGGCAGCGTCAACTCGCGGAAGAGTTGGAACGCGGTGGCACCATCGACCCGGCCCGCCTCGAGTTGGTCGCGGGGCATCGACGTCAGGCCGGCCAGGATCAGCAGCATCATGAACGGCGTCCACTGCCAGATCAATTCGACCATCACCATCGTCAGCGGGAACTGACCGATCCAGTCCACCGGGCCGATCCCCACCAGCGAAAGCACCCAGTTGAGGATGCCGTTGTTGGGGTCGAGGATCGTCGTCTTCCAGATCAGGGCCCCCGCAACGGGGGTGATCAGGAACGGAGTGATCAAGAGTGTCCGGACGGCACCGCGGCCCAGGAACGCGCGATCCAGCAGCAGCGCGATCAACAAGCCGAGCAGCGCCGAGATCAGTACCACGCCGACGATCAGGATGACGGTGTTCAGTCGCCACCGACCAGAACTGGCTGTCCTGGACGACCGCGACGTAGTTGTTCAGCCCGATGAATTGCCGTGACCCTGGACGAACCAGGTTCCACGACAGCGTCGAGTAGTACAGGGTGAACAGGAACGGAACCTGCGTCACGGCGATCATGAAGATCAGCGCGGGCAGCAGCGGTCCCCGCCTGCGCCATCCTTCGGCGCGACTCACGCCGACGTCCTGGCGTTCGCGGATCTTGCGGACCCGTTCGGCGACAGCTTCCTGGCTGGCGTCTGAGTCGGTTTCAGCAGTAAGAGTCATCACTTCTCCTGGTAGCTCTTGCCGACGACCTCGGCGTATTTCTGTGCTTGTTCCATGCGCGGCGTCGACGGACTTCTGTCCGGCGATCGCCGCGCTGATCTGCTGGCTCACCCGGGTTCCCAGATCCTGGAACTCGGGAATCCCGACGAACTGCACACCCGTGTACGGCACCGGTTGCACCGTCGGCTTGTTCGGGGTCGCGTTCTTGATCGACTGCAGCGTCAACGGACCGTAGGACTTCGAGATCGCCTCGTACTCCGGCAGCTCCGTGTAGGTCGAGGTCCGGCTACCGGGTGGGACGCGGGCCCAGCCCAGCTTCTCGCCGACCAGCTTCATGTAGTCCTTGCTGGTCATCCACGAGATGAACTTCCATGCGCCGTCGGGGTTCTTGGCTGCCTTGGGGATGCCCAACGCCCAGGTGTAAAGCCAGCCCGAGTTGGGCTTCTCGACTATCGGCGCGGGCAGGTAGCCGATCTTGCCGACCAGATCGGGGTAGGTCTTGGGATCCTCGAGCACCGACACCGCCGACGTCGCGTCATACCACATCGCCGTCTGGCCCTGGCCGAAGAGGTTGGCGCACTCCTGGAAACCCGTTGAGGATGCGCCCAGTTCACCGGACTCCTCGATCGTGTTGACGTAGAAGTTGACCGCCTTCCTTGACCTCTGGGCTGTTGAGTTGCGCGTTCCACTGGTCGTCGAACCACCGCCCGCCGAAGGTGTTGATCACCGTGTCCAAGGGTGCGAGCACCTCACCCCAGCCGGGCTTGCCGCGCAGGCAGATACCCGCCCGATCGGCGGTCTTCAAGGTCTTCGCCCACCCCGCGACTTCCTGCCACGTCGGCTGATAGTTCGGATCCTGGTTGACCTCGATGCCGGCCTGCTCGAACATGTCCTTGCGGTACATCAGGAACGACGACTCGCCGTAGAACGGGACCGAGTACATGTTGCCCTCGTAGGACAACGAGTCCCGCAGCGACGGGATGAAGTCGTTCTCGTCGTATCCCGGGGTGTTCTTCGCGTAGTCCGAAAGGTTGAGCAGCCATCCGTCTTTGGCCCACTGCGGGGTCTCGAAGTTGCTGATCATCGCTACGTCGAACTGACTGCCCCCCATCGCAGTCGACATCGTGATCTTCGCGCGGGCCTGGTTCTCCGACAGCGAGATGAACTTCAACTTGACGCCGGGGTTCTGCTTTTCGAACTCCGACGACAACTTCTGAGCGTCCGTCATCTGCGAGTTGGATACCAGGGCGATCGTCACCTCGTTCTCCGATGACCCCAGACTGCCTGCGCCCGCGCAGCCGGCGGTCATGGTCAACCCCGCCGCCGCGACGCACACCGACAGCTTGCGTAGTGCTGTTCGTGTTCTCATCTCACTCCATCCACTATCGGGAATCCAGAAGCCAACGGGCACAGTCGATATCGCATACAAGGAGCTTCGCCAGTCTGCCGCGCAACGCGCCGAGGGTGGCCTGATGCTTGGCCGCACCGCTCGAGATCAAGATGGTCTTGGCGCATGCCCGCACGTCCTCGAGCGGGACCGAGACCGCGCGGTGCGCCAGCTCGGTGACGATGGGTGTGCCCGCCGCGTCGAAGAACCGGCCACCGATCTCGCCCACGGCGCCGAGGCCGATGAGTTCGTCGAGCATGCGGTTGTCCAGGAAGCTGCCCTCGAAGAGCGTGGTGGAGGTAGATGCCGCCCCGACTCCGAACAGCATGGTGTCGGCGCGGCGGCCGGCCTCCAGAGTGCGGGAGATGACCGAGTCGCTGCGCATCGACATGACCGTCGACGGGTCCGCGTACAGCGGTGCGGGCAGACGGATCGCGCTAGCCCGCAACACCTCCGCGCTGCGATTGAGGATGAACTCCATGCCTGTCTGGTAGGACGCGGTGGACATGGCGCCGTCGAGCTGGACCACCGTCCGGCAGCTGGCGACGCCCGGGACGAGCGCGTTCGCAACCGCCACCTGCTCGGGTCCCCAGGTGAAGCCGAGCACGTCTCCTGCCGAGAGGCGGCGCATCAGCAGCGCAGCGGCGGAGCGCCCCACGCCTGCGAAGACCGCGGGCCGCCCTGCGGCGCCGTCGTCGATGCCGTGGCCGGTGACGACGGCCTCCGTCAGGCCGAACTTCAGCTCGAGCTCGCGCTCTTCGTCGGCGTGCAGGTCGTCCTGCAGCGTCGGGGGCACGACGATCTCGATGCGCACCAGCCCCTTGGCCTTGGCCCTGGCGATCAGCCGTCCGGCCGTCGGCCGGGAGACTCCGAGCCGCGCGGCGATCTCCGCCTGCGTCAATCCGTCCAGGTAGTACAGCGTGGCGGCGCGCAGAGCCAGGCGTAGATCCTCGGGCGTGGAACCCGCAACACCGACGGATGCGGCCACTTGGCCGTTCGACGTCGATGCCGTCACGATTCCCCCTCGTCTTCCGCTGCCACCGTGAGCACATGCTCATGGGTGCGTGTAGATGCTCATGAGGCTAACATGTTCACTGTGACGTACACAACACTTTCAGTTTCGGAACCCACGCGGGCCGGATTGCCGGACGATCCGCGACGGGTAGACCCCCACGCAACGACGAACGCGCGCTTTCCGTTGAAAAAGGCTGCCGAACGCCTCGACTCCGACCGCGTGCCGGGTACCGTCAACTCAGTGGTGACCGAGTCATGAAGCTCACGAAGGCAACGCTGCCTGATATCCCCATCGCCAAGCCCTCCTATGACCGCGACCAGATCAGCGTCGGCATAGTGCATTTCGGGGTCGGCGGTTTCCACCGCGCACATCAGGCGATGTACGTCGACCGATTACTCGAGCTGGGCCACGCCAAGGAGTGGGGCATCTGCGGCGTCGGTGTGTTGCCGGGTGACCGCAAGATGGCGAAGGTCATGGCCGATCAGGACTGCCTGTACACCTTGATCGCGATGAACCCCGACGGCAGCCGTGACGCGCGGGTCATCGGCTCCATCGTCGACTACCGCTATGCGCCCGATGACCCCGAGGGCGTCATCGAACTGATCGCGGCGCCGACCACGCGCATCGTGTCGCTGACGATCACCGAGGGCGGCTACTTCATCGACGAAGCGGGCCCCGACAGCGTCTTCGGGTTGGTGACCGCGGCCCTTGCGCGTCGTAAGGAGCGTGGCCTGCCGTCGCCGACCATCGTGTCCTGCGACAACATCGAGGGCAACGGCGACGTGGCCCAGCAGGCGTTCACGGCGTATGCCGAGACGAAACAACCCGAGCTGGCCGAGTGGATGAAGGTCAATACCCGATTCCCCAACTCCATGGTCGACCGAATCACTCCGGTCACCACGCCCGACGTGATCGAGAACCTTGCCTCGGAATTCGGCATCGAGGACGAGTGGCCCGTCGCAGCGGAGCCGTTCACCGCATGGGTGCTCGACGACCACTTCTCCGACGGTCGGCCGCACTACGAAGACGTCGGTGTGCTGCTCGTCGAGGACGTCACGCCCTATGAGTTGATGAAGCTGCGGTTGCTCAATGCCGGCCATCAGGCGCTGTGCTATTTCGCCTACCTGGCCGGCTACCGGCTGGTGGCGGACGCCGCGGGTGACCCGCTGTTCGCCGAATTCCTCCTCGAATACATGGATTCGGAGGCGACGCCGACACTGCTGCCCGTCCCGGGGATCGACCTGCCTGAATTCAAACGAATGGCGATCGAGCGCTTCGCCAACCCCGGCGTGCGCGACACCATCGTCCGACTCTGCTTCGGCTCCTCGGACCGCATCCCACAGTGGCTGCTCCCCGTCGATCAGGGAGAACCTGCGCAACGGCGAGCCCGTCCGGTTGTCCGCGGCAACCGTCGCCAGCTGGGCGCGGTACGCCGAGGGTGTCGACGAGCAGGGCGAACCCATCGACGTCCAGGATCAACTCGCCGATTCCCTTGTCCCCCTGGCGAAGTCGCAGCTGGAGAATCCGACGGCCTTCATCGAGAACACCGCACTGTTCGGTGACCTCGCCGAGCAGCCGCGCTTCGTGGAGGCCTACCTGTGGGCGCTGGACTCCTTGCACCGCCACGGTGCCCGCGCGACGCTCGAAGCGCTGATCCACGGAAATTCCGAAGAATGACACACCGCGCGCTCGTCATCGGTGAGGCGCTGATCGACATCGTCGAACGCGACGGGCACGTGCTCGGCGAGCACGTCGGCGGTAGCCCGCTCAACGTCGCCGTCGGGCTCGGCAGGCTCGGGCGGGGCGTCGACTTCCTCACCCACGTCGGCGACGACGACCGTGGTCACCGCATCGTCGACTACGTCCAAGCCTCCGATGTGCGACTCGTCCCGGGCAGTACCTCCGCCGATCGCACGCCCACGGCACTGGCCAAGCTCGATGAGAGCGGCGCGGCCGAATACGTGTTCGACATCGCGTGGGAGCTGGCGGGCACGCCGGAGGTGGCGCCGCCGATCGTCGCGCACACCGGGTCGATCGCCGGATTCCTCGACCCGGGTTGTCTGGCGACGGCGGCGCTGCTCGACGCGTACCGCACGTCGGCCACCATCACGTTCGATCCCAACGTCCGCCCGGGGCTGATCACCGATCGCGAGCAGGTCATCGGACGGATCGACCGCCTCGTCGAACGGGCCGACGTGGTCAAGGCCAGCGACGAGGACCTGCGGTGGATCGCCCCGGACTCCCCGCCCGAGCGGGTCGCCGAAACCTGGCTGGCGTCAGGGCCGTCCATCGTCGCCGTGACGCTGGGCGAGCATGGCGCGTTCGCGGTGTGCGCGGCGGGCACCGTGCGGGTGCGCGGCGCGGCAGGTCGACGTGGTGGACACCGTCGGCGCAGGTGACGCCTTCATGACCGGCCTGATCGATGCGTTGTGGTCGCTCGACCTTCTGGGGGCTGACCGTCGCGCCGACCTGGCGCGCATCGACACCGAAACCCTCGACGGAGTGGTGCGCGCGGCGTCGCTGGCATCGGCGCTGACCGTCGCCAAGGCCGGGGCCGACCTACCGGATCGCGAAGCTCTCCAACGGGGCTGACGTCGTACGCCATACTGGGTTATGCGTTCGATCTGGAAGGGTTCCATCGCCTTCGGCCTGGTGAACGTGCCGGTCAAGGTCTACAGCGCGACCGAAGACCACGACATCAAGTTCCACCAGGTGCACGCGAAGGACAACGGGCGCATCCGCTACAAGCGGGTTTGCGAGGTTTGCGGCGAGGTCGTCGAGTATCGCGACATCGCGCGGGCGTACGACTCGGACGACGGCCAGACGGTCGTGATCACCGACGAGGACATCGCCACGCTGCCCGAGGAGCGCAGCCGCGAGATCGAGGTCGTCGAGTTCGTGCCCGCCGAGCAGCTCGACCCGATGATGTACGACAAGAGCTACTTCCTCGAGCCCGATTCCAAGTCGTCGAAGTCCTACGTGCTGCTGGCCAAGACGCTCGCCGAGACCGACCGGGTGGCGATCGTGCACTTCGCCCTGCGCAACAAGACCCGGCTGGCGGCGTTGCGGGTCAAGGACTTCAGCAAGCGCGACGTGATGGTGATCCACACGCTGTTATGGCCGGACGAGATTCGCGACCCCGACTTCCCCGTGCTCGACAAGGAGGTCGACATCAAGCCCGCGGAGCTGAAGATGGCCGGCCAGGTGGTCGAGTCGATGACCGACGACTTCCACCCCGACCAGTTCCGCGACGACTACCAGGAGCAGCTGCACGAGCTGGTGCAGGCCAAACTCGAAGGTGGAGAAGCGTTCACGGCCGAGGAGCAGCCCACCGAACTCGACGAGGACACCGACGACGTCTCGGACCTGCTGGCCAAGTTGGAGGCCAGTGTGAAGGCACGAAAGTCCGGCTCGTCGAACTCCGACGACAAGCCCGCGAAGAAGGCACCCGCCAAGAAGGCACCTGCCAAGAAGGCCGCGGCGAAGAAGACACCGGCCAAGAAGACCGCGGCGAAGAAGACACCGGCCAAGAAGTAGACCCACGGCGATTTCGGCGTCGACGACACGCGCTGAGCGCCGCGCCGTCACGCCGAATCGCGGCAGGGGTGCGGTCGATGCGCCAGACGGCGATGATCGCCACGGCAGCACTCGACAACTAGAACGTGTTCCAGAAATCGCATACGCCACGGCGAGGCGCCTTGCTACGGTGACGCCCGGCGAGAAAGAGAGGCGAATGTGATTCTTGACAGATTCCGGCTCGACGACCAGGTGGCCGTCGTCACCGGCGCGGGCCGCGGACTCGGTGCGGCGATGGCACTGGCCTTCGCCGAAGCCGGTGCGGACGTGGTCATCGCGTCCCGCACGCAGTCCCAACTCGACGAGGTGGCCGAACAGATCCGGGCCACCGGCAGGCGCGCTCACGTGGTGGTCGCCGACCTCGCTCACCCCGACGACACCGCCAAGCTCGCCGAGCGCGGCGATCGAGGCATTCGGCAAACTAGACATCGTCGTGAACAATGTCGGCGGCACCATGCCTGCCCCTCTGGTCAACACGTCGACCAAGGACCTGCGCGATGCGTTCACGTTCAACGTGTCGACCGCGCACGCGCTGACGGCCGCGGCCGTTCCGCTCATGCTGGAGCACTCCGGCGGCGGCAGCATCATCAACATCACCTCGACGATGGGTCGCGTCGCGGGGCGCGGATTCGTCGCATACGGCACGGCCAAGGCCGCGCTCGCGCACTACACGCGCCTCGCCGCGCTCGACCTGTGCCCGCGGATCCGGGTCAACGCCATCGCTCCTGGTTCGATCCTGACGTCCGCGCTCGACGTGGTGGCGTCCAATGACGAACTGCGCGACCCGATGGAGAAGGCCACCCCGCTCCGTCGGCTCGGCGATCCGCTCGACATCGCCGCGGCCGCGGTCTATCTCGCGTCACCCGCGGGCAGCTACCTGACGGGAAAGATCCTTGAGGTCGACGGCGGCATCACGTTCCCCAACCTCGATCTGCCCATCCCCGATCTGTGAGGACCTGAGCCATGGTTCGATGTTGGCTCCGCCGAAGACGCCCATTCGCGTCACACAGGGGGCACCGCTCGCCGACGGACTGGGGCGGCTGTCGTTGAACAAGGTCACCGAGGTGCCTGAGCAGCGGCAAGGGTGACCGCGGCCATGCCGGCCTGGTCGCGACGGGCGGCACGGTTCGTCAACGCGACCCCCGCCGTGGTCGCCGCCGAACCAGGGATGCGGACGACGCTCGACTTGGCCCTCGTAACCGGAGAAGGCTTGTACGCTGCTAGTTGACTGTGAATTACGCAGCTAACCGACACAGAGGACGCTGCCGATGCGGACCACCACACGGATCATCACCCCACTGCTCGCGTCGGCAGGCGCGGTGGCGGCATTTCTGTTGGTTCCCGTCGCCTCTGCCGATCCTGGCGACGACTCGAACCTGCCTACGTGCACGAACGTCGGCAGCGGCAGTGAATTCACCGGCACGGAGACCACGGAATGCGCGAGCCCCGGCAACGTGCAGATCAACGCCGCCGCGCCCGAGCCCGACTACCCGTACCCATGGGATGACGAGTTCTACGGCCCGGCGTTGATCATGGGCGGGGGCGATTACGGACCCCACGGTGGTGGGGGCGGCGGCGGGGGCGGCCACCGCTAGCAGTATCCAGGCCCGATAGGAGGCCGACATGCGATTTCTACCAATGGCTTTCGCTGTCACGGGTGTCGTGGCGGCCGTCCTGATGGCGCCCGTCGCGGCGGCGCGGCCGGACTGCACCAACACCGGTCCCAACACCACGCAGTGCCAGACCCCCGGCCACGCCCAGATCATCACGTCGCCACCCGCCATGAACAACGGCCCGTGGTACGGCTGGCCATACGGCGGCGGCTTCGTCATCGACCTCGGCCGGTAGCGCCGTTGCCCCGGTAACCCGATTTCGTCTAACCTAACTTTTCTATTCGTCAGTCCGGATAGAGAGTGGGTTCGTTGCTTCCGGAAATCAAGGCGCCGCCGGGTTCTCCCTGGCTGCTGCTCGGGCCCGCCTTCGTCGCCTCGATCGCCTACGTCGATCCCGGAAACGTCGCGGCCAACGTCAGCGCCGGAGCGCAGTACGGCTTCCTGCTCGTCTGGGTGATCGTGCGTCGCCAACGTGATGGCCGGCCTGGTTCAGTACCTGTCCGCCAAGCTGGGCCTCGTCACCGGGCGCTCCCTGCCCGAATCCGTCGCGGACCACACCCGCATGCCCACCAGGATCGTCTATTGGCTGCAGGCCGAATTAGTCGCCATGGCAACCGATCTCGCCGAAGTCGTCGGCGGCGCGATCGCCCTGTACCTGCTGTTCGACCTCCCACTGTTGGTGGGTGGCGTCATCACCGGCGTGGTCTCCCTGCTGCTACTGGCGGTGCAGAACCTGCGTGGTCAGCGGATCTTCGAGCGGGTGATCACCGGGCTGCTGCTGGTCATCGCGATCGGATTCCTGACCAGCCTGGCGGTCGAACCACCGTCGGTGGCGGACGTGGCGGGGGGGCTGGTGCCGCGCTTCGACGGCCCCGAGAGCATCCTGCTGGCCACCGCGATGCTCGGCGCCACGGTCATGCCGCACGCCGTCTACCTGCACTCCGGCCTCGCCCGCGACCGGCACGGCCAGCCCGAGGCCGGCGCCGCGCGGCGACGGATGCTGCGCATCACCCGTTACGACGTGGGCATCGCGATGCTCATTGCCGGCGCGGTGAACCTGGCCATGCTGCTGGTCGCCGCGACCAACCTGCAGGGGATCGAGGACACCGACTCGATTCAGGGCGCCTACGCCGCCGTACAGGGCACGCTCGGGCCGACGGTCGCGTTGTTCTTCGCCGTCGGGCTGCTGGCGTCGGGCCTGGCATCCACGTCGGTCGGGGCCTACGCCGGGGCGATGATCATGCAGGGCCTTCTGCGCCGCTCCTACCCGCTGTTGTTGCGCCGCCTGGTGACGCTGATCCCGGCGCTGGTGGTGCTCGCCATCGGCGTCGATCCCAGCCGCGCACTGGTGCTGTCCCAGGTGGTGCTGTCGTTCGGCATCCCGTTCGCGCTGGTTCCACTGGTGCGGTTGACCGCCGACCGGTCCCTGATGGGCGACGACGTGAACCGCCGGGTGACCACCGCCCTCGGGTGGACCGTCGCGGCAATCATTAGTGTGCTCAACGTGGTGCTGATCTATCTGACCGTGACGGGCTGAATGCCGAATCGCATGTCGCCGCCGGTGCCGCTGCGACACTCCTACTTCGCCTATGGGTCGAACCTGAGCGTGGAGCAGATGGCTGTGCGCTGTCCCGACGCCATCAATCCCCGGCCCGCCACGCTCGACGACCACGACTGGCTGATCAACGAGCGCGGCGTGGCGACCGTCGATCCTTTCCATGGTTCTCAGGTGCACGGCGTGCTGTGGCAGGTGAGCGACCGCGATCTGGCCAAGCTGGACAGTGCCGAGGGCGTTCCGGTGCGTTACCGCCGCGAGCGGATGACCGTGCACACCGAGGACGGCCCCGAACGCGCGTGGGTGTACATCGACCACCGCGTCGAGCCCGGGGCGCCCCGACCCGGCTATCTGGAGCGGATCATCGACGGCGCCGTGCACCACGAGCTGCCACAACGCTGGCTCGACTTCCTCGACCGCTGGGATCCGGCACACTGGCCGCGCCGCGGTGATGCGAATGGATCGGTTGCACCGCAATCACTTTCGGAACTGCTCGCCAGCCCCGGCGTGGCCGAGCACAGCACGCTGCGGTCGCGGTTCGGGTTCATGGCGATCCACGGTGGCGGCCTGGAACAGATGACCGACGTGATCGCCGAGCGCACCGCGGATGCCGCGGACGCGTCGGTGTACGTGGTGCGTCACCCCGACCACTATCCGCACCATTTGTCGTCGGCGGCCTACCGGGCCGATGAGTCCGAACTCCTCGCCGAGTTCCTCGACCACGTCGACGTCGTCGTGTCGCTGCACGGCTACGGCCGCATCGGTCGAAGTACCCAACTTCTTGCCGGCGGCGGCAACCGCACGCTCGCCGCGCATCTCGCGCACCACGTCTTGGTGCCGGGCTATCAGGTGATCACCGATCTGGAGGCCATTCCGCGCGAACTGCGTGGCCTGCATCCGGCCAACCCGGTGAATCGGGCGCGAGACGGCGGAGTCCAGCTCGAACTGACACCACGGGTCCGCGGAGTCAGCCCGCGCAGTGCCATGCCCGGCGACGACGGCCTGTCGCCCGCGACCTCCGCGCTGGTTACCGGACTGACCGCCGCGGCGCGGTCGTGGCCGCAGGCCTGAGCGCTACTCCTCCATGTCCAGCACCGGCGTCGGCCGCCGGAACGCTCGGGTCACGATGAGCAACCACACGAAACCGATTGCCAGCCAGATCACCCCGACCTCCAGCGTCAGCTCCGACAGGTTGAACCACAACCACACGGTCAGGAGGAACCCGATCACCGGCAGGACGACGTTGTTGAGCACGTTCTTCTCGCCCTCGTCGAAGAAGTAATGCTTTATGACGGTCAGGTTCACCGCCGAGAAAGCCACCAATGCACCGAAACTCACGATCGAGGCGAGAAAGCCGAGATCGATCCACAGTGCGGCGAGCGAGATCACCGACACCACCAGGATGGCGAACGTGGGCGTGGAGAACCGGGCGGACACGTGGCCGAACACCTTGCGCGGCATGATGCCGTCACGCCCCATCGCGTAGAGGATTCTCGCCACCGACGCCTGCGAGGTGAGCGCCGACCCGATGCAGCCCGCGATGTACGCGGCGGTGAAGAACGTGTTCAGGAACTGTCCGCCCGCCGACGTCATGACGTCCAACGAACCCGAATCCACGTCGGCGAACTGGTTCGACGGGAACACCAACTGGGAGACGTACGACAGGCCGAAGAAGATCAGCCCGCACCCCACCGTGGCGATCATGATCGCCCTTGGCACGGTTCGCCTGGGGTCGTTCGCCTCCTCGGACATCGTCGACACGGCGTCGAAGCCGAGGAACGACAGGCAGAGGATCGCGGCACCCGCGAAGATCGGGCCTGCGCCGCCGACCGTGCCGTCACCGGTGAGCGGCGCCATCAGGTTGACGTTGCCCACCTTGTTGATGGTCACGAAGGCCATCACCACGAAGACGACGATGAAGATGATCTGCAGCGCGAGAAGCAGGAAGTTGGCCCGCGCCACCGAGACGATGCCAACGATGTTGAGCACCGTCACCACGACGATCGCGATCAGGATCCACACCCACGGCGGCACGGCGGGTATCGCCGCGGTCATGTATATGCCGATGACCAGGTAGTTCAACATCGGCAGGAAGAGGTAGTCCAACAGCAGCGACCAGCCCGCGAGGAAGCCGACCGGCGCGCCGAACGTCCGTTGGGTGTACGCGTAGGTCGAACCGGCCACCGGGAACGCCGCCGACATCCGGGCGTAGGACCTGGCCGTGAACACCATTGCGGCGAGCGTGCACAGATAGGCGACGGACAATCGGCCGCCGGTCAACTGGGTGACGATGCCGTAGGTGGTGAACACCGTCAGCGGCACCATGTAGACCATGCCGAACAACACCAGCGAGGGCACGCCGAGGGCGCGTTTCAGGTGTCCTTCGCCAGGGGCTGCGCCAGCAACGGGCGGGGATGAGTCAGCGGGTGCAGTGGACATGGCCACTCCTCTCACACGGTGGAATGAACTTGCCTGCCCTGCAGGAAGGTTCCGCGTACGACGATTCCTGGAACGTCGAGCGCGGGCGTGGTGCGTGGATCTCGATCGAGCCACACCAGATCTGCGCTGGCGCCGACGCCGATCGTGCCCCACGGGGCACCGCCTTGTCCGGCGAATGCCTGTTCGGCTACGGCCGAGGTGTACGCCAGCAAAGCTGGTTCCATGCTCAAGATCTCCTCGGGCGTCCAGCCCTCGGGCGGATCCCCCTCGGCGGTCCGCCGGGAAACGGCGATCGCGATGCCGTCCAGCGGCGCTCCCGAAGACACCGGCCAGTCGGATCCGAAGGCCAGCTGCCCGCCGGAACGCATCAGGCTGTTCATCCGGTATTGCCGGTCGGACCGCTCCTGTCCGAGCCGCGGCACGGTCAGCACCGTCATCAGCGGGTCCAGCTGCGCCCAGAGCGGCTGCATGTTGGCGATGACGCCAAGCTGCGCGAATCGGCCCAAGTCGGCGTCGTCGACCAGCTGGGCGTGGGCGATCACCGGACGGCGATCACGCGGGCCGTTGCTCGTGATCGCGTGCTCGATCGCGTCCAGTGCCTGCCGGGCGGCGGCGTCGCCTATGGCGTGGATGTGGATCTGGAATCCCAGTTCGTCGACCCGGCGGGCGGCCTCGGCCAGCGTGTCGCCCGCCCACACCTGCATGCCGTGTCGATCCCCCGAGTCGCTCCGCTCCTGCCCCCTGGGATGTTTCCCGAGTCGCTCCGCTCCTGCCCCCGGGATGTTCGTCCCCCGAGTCGCTCCGCTCCTGCCCCCTGGGATGCTCGTGAAGACCGGAGCAGTACGGCGCCAACAACGCGCCGGTCTCGTTCTCGACGACCCCGTCGGCAAAGAACTTGACGGTGTTGGCCGTCAGCAGCGGCGAGCCCGTGTCCGTGACGCGACGTCGCGACTCGGCGAACGTCGCCACCTGGGTGTCGAAGTAACGCGGATCGGCATAGAACGCGAGGTTGAAGCGCATGCCCAGGGCGTCGCGTCGTGCGGCCTCGAGGTAGACGTCGATGTCGTCTGAATTGACCCAGGCGTCCTGTACCCAGGTGACGCCGCGGGCAAGGTAGTAGTCGGCCGCCGCCCGCAGCGCCGTCACGCCGACGTCGAGATCGCGGGGCGGCACCCGGTTCAGCACCAAATCCACGGCGCCCCACTCGCGCAGCGTGCCCAGAACGGAGCCATCGTCGCGGCGGGGGATCTCACCCAGCGGTGGGTCGGGCGTGTGCACGTCGATGCCACCCCGCTCCAGTGCGACCGTGTTGCACCACACCGTGTGGTAGTCCCACGACCGCAACACCACCGGACGGTCAGCCACCGCATCGTCGAGCCAGCGCGCGTCGAACAGGCCATCGGGCGCCAAGCTGCTGTCGTAGGACGCCCCGGTGATCCAGTCGGCGTCGGGATGCTCCTGCGCGTACACCCGTACCGCCTCGACGATCTCGGCAACCGACGAGCACGGACGGACTCTCGGCCCCGCCGATTCCAGGCCGCCGAGCATCGGATGGGCGTGTCCGTCGCCGAACGACGGCATCAGGAAGCCGCCTGCGAGATCGACTTCCGTCGTATCGTGCCGGTCGGCGGCGAGCCGGACGGCGTCCTCCCCCAGCCCCGCGATGACGCCGTCAACGACCAGAAGAACGTCGGTGCGCGGCTCGGCTGTCCCTGTCCAGATGGTTCCGTTTCGGAAGACCGTCGACGTCACCATCGGGACACTACGCGGGATTAAGGCGCTCGCAACCAGCGCGACACCCATCCGAGAAGTGAATGGCTCCGAATAGCGATGGTGAAAAGCGAACACCAATTCGGACGCTCGATCGCCGTCATCGGGAGCGGCGTCGGAGGGCTCACAGCCGCCTATGCGCTATCTGCCAGAGACCATGTCACGCTCTTCGAGGCCGACACCCGGCTTGGCGGTCATGCACACACCCACTACGTCGATGACGGCGAAGGAAACGTCATCGGAATCGACTCGGCGTTCCTGGTCCACAACGACCGGACCTACCCGACGCTGTGCCGGCTGTTCGACGACCTCGGCATCGCGACGCGCGACACCGACATGTCCATGTCGGTGCGTGACGACGACGCCAGGCTTGAGTACGCGGGTGCCCGCGGCATCGGCGGGCTGTTTCCGTCGTTGTCGTCGTTGGCCAGGCCGCGCTACCTGTTGATGCTCGCGGAGGTGCGGAAGTTTCACCGCGTGGCCACCGCGTTGCTCGACGACGAGTCGGCAGGCGACGGCGAACCGCTCGGCGCGTTCGTCGCCAGGCACGGGTTCTCCGAGTACTTCGTCGAGCACTTCATGACGCCGCTCGTCGCCGCCGTCTGGTCGTGCGCACCCGGCGAAGCGATGCGTTATCCAGCCCGCTACCTGTTCTTCTTCCTTCAGCACCACGGCATGTTGTCGGTGTTCGGGTCGCCGACCTGGCGGACCGTCGTCGATGGTTCGGCGACGTACGTCCGGGCGATCGCGGACCTGGTGGACGAAGTCGCCACGGGCATGCCGGTGCGGTCGGTGCAACGGCTGGCCGACGGCGTGTCCGTCACCGCGGGCGATGCCCCACCTCGTCGGTTCGACGCGGCCGTGATCGCCATCCACCCGGACCAGGCGCTGGCAGCGCTTGCCGAACCGACCCCCGCCGAGCGCCTCGTGCTGGGCGCCATGCCGTACTCGACCAACCACGCTCAATTGCACTCCGACACTTCGGTCCTGCCCCGACGGACCGCGTGCCCGCGCGTCGTGGAACTACCTGGTCACGCCGGCGGCCGACAATGTGTTGGTGACCTACGACATCAGCAGGCTGATGCGCTTGTCCGGCCCTCGGCGGTACTTGGTCACCCTGGGCGGAGGGGACCTGGTGGACCCGGGAACCGTCATCGCGGAAATGACGTACGCACACCCGATCTACACGCCGGAATCAGTTGCAGCACAACGCCGGCTCCCGACACTCGACGATGACCGGGTGGTGTTCGCGGGCGCATATCACGGTTGGGGATTCCACGAGGATGGCGCGGCGTCCGGTCTCCGGGCGGCGAGGCGGCTCGGTGCGGACTGGCCGGCAGGCGCACGGTTCGAGGCGGTGCGGGCATGACATCATCCGCCCTGTACCGCACCCGCATCACGCATCTGCGCCGCGCTCCGGTCCACCACTACTTCGAGCAGCGCGGCTACAGCTGGTACGTCGACCTCGACGATCTGCCGCGACTGCCCGGGTGGTTGCGTCCGTTCGCCAAATTCGAAGCCCGCGACCACTTCTCGAAACCAGCACCCGAAGGCGTTGACGACACGCTTCGCCACCGCGTCGACGCATTCCTTGCCGAGCACGGCATCGATCTGCGGGGCGGCACCATCACGGCGTTGCTGCAGGCACGGGTGCTCGGCTACGTCTTCAACCCGATCAGCATCTACTGGTGCCACGACGACCGAGGCGTGTTGCGGCACGTGGTCGCCGAGGTGCACAACACCTATGGCGGTAGGCACGCGTATCTGCTGCCGCCCACCGGCGACACCCCGGCCGCCGTGAAGAAGAAGCTCTACGTTTCACCGTTCAACGACGTCGACGGCTACTACCTGGTCCGCGCGCCGCTCCCCAACACCAAGGTCGACGTGACGATTTCACTGCATCGTGACGACAAGCCCGCATTCGTCGCCACGCTGCAGGGCGACCGCCGAAACGCGGGCATCCGGCAGATCATTCGCCTCCAGGTGGTGGCTCCGCTAGCACCATTGATGGGAGCAATGTGGATCCGCATCCAGGGCATCACGCTGTTTCTGCGGCGGGTTCCCGTGGTACCCCGGACAACCGCGGAGGACAAGGAGAGGGTCGACCAACTGTGACCACCCACACCGCCGGAAACCTCAGCCCGGCAACATATTCCGACCGCTGGCCCGCAGTGGCACAGGTGCCGCGTGGCCCATTGAGCGCCGCCGCGGGCGGGCTCGCGCACGGATTCCTGCGCCGCGCAGTCGCACGCCTGCCGATCCGGCTTCAGTATCCGGACGGCTCGGTGATCGGTGCAGCCGATCCCACGCTGCCCACCATGGTGATGCACCATCCCGACGCGCTGGCGCGTCGGGTCGGCCGCTACGGGCTGATCGGTTTCGGCGAGTCGTACATGGCGGGCGAGTGGCACTCCAACGACCTGGCCGGCCTGCTCACGGCCTTCGCCACCTCCGTCGCCGATCTCGTTCCTTCTGCGCTGCAACGACTCCGGCCACTGGCCGTGGTGCGTCATCCCCGCTCGATGTACAACAGCCCGACGCAGGCGCGCAGCAACATCGCCGAGCACTACGACCTGTCGAACGACCTGTTCGCACAGTTCCTCGACGAGACCATGACGTACTCCAGCGCCCTGTTCGACAAGTCGCAACCGTCGTGGGCCGATCTCGCGGACGGGCAGCGCCGCAAGGTCGACCAGCTGCTCGACTCGGCGCGCGTCGGCCCCGGCAGTCGGGTACTCGAGATCGGTACCGGCTGGGGCGAACTCTGCATCCGCGCCGCGGCCCGCGGCGCCACGGTGCACTCCATCACGCTGTCCGCCGAACAGCAACGCCTCGCTGCGCACCGGGTGGCCGAGGCCGGTTTGTCCGACCGGGTGCAGATCGAGCTCAAGGACTACCGCGAGGTCGACGGGCTTTACGATGCGGTGGTTTCGGTCGAGATGATCGAGGCCGTCGGATATCCGTTCTGGCCCACCTACTTCCACGCACTCGACAGGTTGGTGTCGCCCGGTGGCCGCGTCGCGATCCAGGCCATCACCATGCCGCACGACCGGATGCTGGCTTCACGCAACACCTACACCTGGATCCAGAAGTACATCTTTCCCGGCGGGCTGATCCCCTCCATTGAGGCCATCGTCGGGATCACCGAGCGTGAGACGAGGTTGCGCACCGTCGGGATGCTGTCGCTGCGGTCGAACTATGCCGAGACGCTGCGGCTGTGGCGCGAGCGCTTCACCGATCACCGGGAAGCGGTGTCGGCGTTGGGGTTCGATGAGACATTCCAGCGCATGTGGGAGCTCTACCTCGCCTACTCGGAGGCCGGATTCAAGTCCGGGTACCTCGACGTGTACCAGTGGACGTTCGCACCGACGGGCACGTGAAGATGAGTTTCCTCGTCGTATCCAGTGCGGCACTGGTGATCCTGATCGTGACCTACGGGATCACGTTCGTCGTCGGCCGCCGGATCGGGCGCTACAACGTCGTCGACGTCAACTGGGGCGTCAGCTTCGTCGTGGTGGCGGCCGTCGCCGCCGTCCTCGGTGACTGGTGATCTGCTCCGCCGTTTGCTGCTGCTGGCTCTGGTCGCGGTGTGGGGCCTGCGCCTGGCCTGGCACATGGTGACCAAGTCGGGGGGCAAGGGCGAGGACCCTCGGTACGACCACCTCCTGAAGGGCGACTTCTCGGCGCTCAACGTGCTGCGCAAGATCTTCGCGATGCAGACCGTCGCCGCGTGGTTCATCTCCTTGCCGTTGCAGCTCTCCGCGGTACTGGGCCCGACGCCGTTGCCGCTGCTGCCCGTACTGATCGCCGGCGTCCTGCTCTGGTTGGTTGGGACTTCGTTCGAGGCGATCGGTGACCGTCAACTGCGCGAGTTCAAGGCCGCACCCGCCCACAAGGGCGTTGATCATGGACCGCGGTCTGTGGGCGTGGACTCGGCATCCCAACTACTTCGGCGACGCCGCGGTGTGGTGGGGCCTGTGGCTGATCACCATCAGCGGATTGCCGTCGCTGCTCGACGGTGTTGTCGCCGATGGCGATGACCTACTTCCTGGTCTACGCGACCGGCGCCCGGCCGACCGAGCGCATCATGGCCGACCGGCCGGGGTTCCGTGAATACTGCTCGCGCACATCATTTTTCGTGCCTCGTCCGCCCAGATCCCGAATATCATGACTTCGCTCGAGTTGGCCGCTAGGCTACCCCGCGTGACTGACGACCTCGACGCATTGCTGCGCCGGGTTGCACAACGCGACGTCGAAGCGTTTGCCGCCTTCTACGACGGCACCCGTGCCAGGGTGTTCGGTCTGGTCGCCCGCGTGCTCCGCGATCCCGGCTATAGCGAGGAAACCACCCAGGACGTCTACCTGCAGGTATGGCGTAACGCCGACAAGTACAACCCGGCGGCCGGCACCCCGTTGGCCTGGTTGATGACGTTGGCGCACCGCCGCGCCGTCGACCGGGTGCGCTCCGAACAGGCGGCCACCCAACGCGAATCGCGCTACGGCGCCGCGAACGTAGAACTCCCCGCCGACCGGGTCGCCGAGGCCGTCATCTCCAACGACGAGCGGCGTCAGGTCACCGTCTGCCTCGACTCATTGACCGATGCGCAGCGCGAATGCATTCAGCTCGCCTATTACGAGGGCCTGACCTACGTCCAGGTGTCCGAGCGTCTTGCGGCGAATCTTGCGACCATAAAGTCGCGGATGCGTGATGCCATCCGCGGACTGCGCAAATGCCTGGGGGCGTCGTGACCGAGCCGACCCCCGCTGATCTGATGACACTGGCGACGCCCTACGCGCTGCACGCCGTGACACCGGCCGAAGTCGACGACATCGAACGTCGGTTGGCCGCGGCGCCCGAACTCGTCGCGCGTGCGTTCACCGAAGAGGTGCGCGCCGTGCGCGAGACCATGGCGGCGGTATCGCGCGTCCACCGCGATCGAGCCGCCCGAGCACCTGCGAGGTCGCCTGCTCGCCTCGGTCGAACAGCATCCGCTGCAAGCGGTGCCACGCCCCGCGCCGCCAGGACCGGCGCCGGTGGCGCCGCCCCGGCGGAAGACGCAGGCCCGCTGGCGGAACGCCGTGCTGGCCGCCGCGGCCGCCGTCCTCATCGGTGTCGGCGCGGTGGGCATTGGGCTGGACGCTGCGGCCTGCCCCAAGACGTCGACGGCCGAGCTGATCTTCGCCGCGCCGGACGTGCGAACGGTGTCCGGTGACATCCCGACCGGCGGCACCGCCACGGTGGTGTTCTCCCGTGACCGAAACGCCGCAGTGTTGGTGATGAACGGCGTCGCCCCGCCGGAAGCGGGCACGGTGTATCAGATGTGGCTGGTCGGAAACGACGGCGCGCGCTCGGCGGGCACCATGGACGCGAAGGCCGTTGCGCCGTCGACCACCGCGGTGCTGCCCGACCTTGGCAGTTCGAAGGCGCTGGCCTTCACCGTCGAGCCCGGCAGCGGGTCCATCGAGCCGACCACCCCGGTGTTCGCCGAACTGCCACTGGTCTGAGCGGGGTCATTCGTCCGTTACCCCGGCGAGCGTGGCCGTAGCTGCCTCCTCGACGACGTCGGCGACCTCGTTGCGGAGCTGCCAGGCCCGGCGCTGTCGCATGGCGCCGTTGCCCTCGGCCGCGATGCGCGCCAGTTCCTCGCGGACGATCTCGGCGTCGCCGACGGCCTTGAGAGCGGGCTCGACGCGGTCGACCAGGTTTCCGAGAAGCCGAACGGCGGGCAGCGGCGCGTGGGTGTCCGTCAGGTCGACCCCCTGCCCGTCCAGACCGTCCCTGGCGGCCTTCCAGTACGCCGCCTTCAGCGCGTGCGGCGGCAGCGGCAGCACCGGCACATCGCTTTGCTCGTCGTCGATCGCGGTCATCACCGCCGCCCTCACCAGCATGGCCAGCAGGACCGTCTCGGCGACGGTGGCGGGCACGTCGGCGACGCGCACCTCGATGGTCGGGAAGTTGGCCGACGGGCGGACGTCCCAATACACCATGCCGTCGTCCATCATGGCGCCTGCGTCCTGCATCATCGCGACCACCGCGTCGTACTCGTCGACTGAATCGAAGTGCGGCGGCGGACCGGCGCTGGGCCAGCGCGCCCACAGCACGCTGCGCCAACTGGCGTACCCGGTGTCGGCGTTGCGGTAGATCGCCGAGTTCGCCGTGAGCGCGAGCAACGACGGCAGCCACGGCCTCAACCGGTTGCCCACGCGTACCGCCAACTCCCGCGTCGGGACTGCTACGTGCACGTGGCAGCCACATATGCCCTGCTCGTGGGCGATCATCCCGAACTTGTCGGCGATCTTGCGATACCGCGGCTTGTCGGTGATCGGAAAGTCGTGTGGGACGGTCGGCGGCAACCCTACGGCCAGGAGCCGCGCCCCGGCCGCGTCGGCCGCCTGCGAGGCGACGCGGCGCAGTCTGAGCATTTCGGCGCGGAGGTCCGCGCTCGAGGCCATCACGTCCGACGTCGTCTCGACCTGACAGCTGGTCAGCTCGAGTTGCAGGTCGACGCCCGCGGCCTCCGCGTGCTCGGCGACGGCACGGTTCCGCGCGACCGGCTCGCCGCTGGTCGGATCGACGAGGAGGAATTCCTCTTCGACGCCGAACGTGGGATGAGTGGGCATGGGTTGAAGATTAGATCCGGCCCGTCGGCGGTGCTCACGACGGGCCGGATCGGGGATGTTGGCTCCTTTTGCTGGCCGCTGCGCGCCGCGCGGCCCGGGGTGATCCATTCCCGCGCTGAGACGGAACCAAACATCTCAATTCGGCCGTCGCCCTAGGCTCGTGTCCATGGCAAGGGATTTCCGGTTCGGACTGGGGTTGCAGGCCGCGCGCAGACAACAGTCCGTGCAGGATTGGGGGCGCCGCGCGGAGAGCATGGGCTACGACGTCGTGCACCTGCCCGACCACCTCCATACGACGGCGCCCTTCCCGATGCTGACGGCCGTTGCGATGGCCACCGAGACGCTCCGGGTGGGGACGTTCGTCCTCAACGCCGGCTTCTACAAGCCCGCGCTGCTCGCCCGTGACGTCTGCTCGCTGCGCGACCTCAGCGGTGGACGCTTCGAACTGGGGCTCGGCGCCGGCTACGTCAAGGAGGAGTTCGAGGAGGCCGAACTGCCCTTCCCGACCGCAGGACAACGCGTCGACCATCTGCGGCACGTGACGGAGCACATGGGCGCACACGTCCCGGACGTACCGCTGCTCATCGCGGGCAACGGCGACCGCCTGCTCACCATCGCCGCGCAACGGGCCCACATCATCGGGCTGACCGGTGGCGGGCCTGCCACCGAGGACGCCGATCCACTGGCCGACCGCATCGCGTTCGTGCGCGACGCCGCACCAGACCGATTCGACGACCTGGAACTCAACCTCTCCATCATCGCCATGCCAAGGGATGACTCCGGCGTGCCCGACGTGTCCATCGCCCGCAGGTTCCTGCCCGGGCTGACCGACGACGAACTGCTGCGGGCGCCGACGGTGCTGTCGGGATCGATCAGCGACATGGCCGACGCGCTCCGCAGGTACCGCGCCGTCTACGGCATCACGTACATCACCGTGCAGCAGCCGCACGCCGAGACATTCGCGAAGGTGATCGCGGAGCTGAGGTGATCAGCGGCCGCGGACGGCGTCCTTGATGCGCTCGCCGGTCTGCTTGACGCGGGCCTTCACCTGGTCGGCCTTGCCCTCGTCGCGCAGACGCGGATTACCGGTCGCCTCGCCGATGCGTTCCTTGGCCTGACCGGCGAGACGATCGACCTTGTTGCGGGCTTTCTTGGCAGTGCTCATGCGCCTGGATTGCCGTTGTGCGGGGGCGGGAAACACCGAGTTCCCTGCGGCACCGGTAAGCTGCGATCCGGTCCGCCCCCGTAGCTCAGGGGATAGAGCACGGCTCTCCTAAAGCCGGTGTCGCATGTTCGAATCATGCCGGGGGCACCAAGTTCGTCTGCAGTTCAGCGCGGTTTCCGGGCGGTTGCCCTACTCCGCGTCGCTCCTCTCTGGTCAGTGTGTGGTCGGTGCTTCGTTGGTATCGGGTGGTGCGGACTGTTTCACAATGGCTTTTCGGGCCGCATCATCGAGTCGTTTTGCCACGTCGTCGAGGTCGCTTGGGAAGAGTCCGGCGTAGTGATTAAGGGTCGTCGCGGCCGACTCGTGACCGAGCAGACTCGCGACAGCGACGACGGAGGCTCCCGCTTGGATGGCAAGCGACGCCGCCGTGTCGCGGAGATTGTGCGGGGTGATGTCAGGCCAGGCCGACATCTCGAAGACCTCGCGGCGGAAGTTGCAATTTCGGAGCGGCGTGTGGTTCGCGGAAGGAAAGACGAGTTCGTCAGGTGTTGGTCTGCCCGGAACTTAGCGAGTTCCTCCGACACGATCGCCGGAACCGGCACAGTTCGCGCCTGGTGGTCCTTTACCGACGACATTTCGCCCCGCGGAGCCTCTTCTGAGTACGCACGTGAGACCCGCAAGGATGTGAAGGGTACTCAAGCTCGCCAGCCAGCGCTACTACGGCTGGCGGGATAACGACATCACCGACGCCGAACTCGTCGAGGTCTACAGGGACAACGCATTGTTCGACGCGCACCGAGACGACGAGGAGTTCGGCTACTGCTACCTCGTTGAGGAAGACGCGTGATGCTGGTAAGCTGATGGCTGAGCGCACCGCCTGGCGGATCTGTTCGAACAACGGCTGGTGGAGTGTTTTCGGCAAGCGCAAGTGCGGCAAGAACGGCAGGGTCGGCTCAACGGTACACGACGACCTGGTCGGCTGTGACTTCAACGCTGAGACGCCAAATCTTTGTGGGTAGTGATATTACTGAACACCGCACCGGTGAAGGCAAGCTCTATCTCTGTGCGATCAAGGATGTGTTCTCCAACCGGATCGTCGGCTACGAGCATCGACTCGCGGATGAAATCCCGACTGGCAACACAGGCTCTGGATGGTCGGTAGGCACGTGGCGGCGAGGTCGCCCGCGTGAGGTTCACAGCGACGGTGCGTCGCAATTTCGGAGCGGGCGGTTAGTGCGGGCTTGGGCCGCCACGACATGGTCGGATCAATGGGCCGCGTCGGGGCGGCCGGCGACAACGCGGCCATGGAATCGTTCTTCAGCCTGCTGCAGAAGAACGTTCTGGAACGGCGGCGCTGGGACACTGGAGAGAAACTGCGCATTGCCATCGTCACCTGGATTGAACGGACCCACCGCCGCAGACACCACCAAGCTGAATCTCGGCCGGTTCATCCCCATCGAATTCGAAGCAATCATGACCACACCGGCCAGTCAGGCCGCGTGACCGAAACTGTCACCTGTCACCAGGATGCGGTCCCTTCCCCTCATCGAGGTGATCGGCCAACTTCCAGAGTTCGTCATGCGCAGTACGCCGAGCGAGTGCCGGCCCGTGGCTGCTGACTGCTTGCGGAAATGTCAGCCTGATGGTGTTGGGCGGTGATCATCTTCTTCCGGAAGGTCGACAGGTGATGTGCACAAGGCTATGAATACAGGGATGGGGAGAGGTGGCTGTTTGCGTAGAGGTGGGTGGAGGAGCTGTGGCAGCGCTAGTGGTGGAGTGGGGCAGGGGCTAAGTTGTAGAGGTGATGCGCAGCGAGAGGCATGGCGGTGTTGAGCGTGAAGTGCTGGAGGGGAGCACGCGCGGAGTTGGATTTTCGATACAGCGCATGCGGGGGGCGGTGCGTGTTAGTGCGCAGCGAGGCAGCTGCGACAGTATGGTGTGTGGGGGCGATCGTAAAGAAAAGCGGATGGCAGCGGTGGGTGGGGTAGCCGTGTTGAGGTGTGGCGGTGCGGGGGATGATGATGCGCAGCGGCAGTAACGTGTTGTGTGCGAGTGTGCGGCGCACATCGACAACGTATGCTGGTGAGCTCGTGACATGGGTGTGTTCAGGTACGCAGGGGGGGGAGCGTGTATGAGGAAGCGGTGAGGAGGGGTGAAGGCGTGCACAGGTGGCGGCACGCGAGAATCGTCATCGATGTGCGAGTCACACGACGCCACAGCACAACTGTGGAGAGATGCGAGGCGGCTCGTGGGGATCGGCGAATCGCAAACGCACGCGCGGCGGTGTGTATGTGTCACGACGCAGGCACGCGTCAGTAGGGGTTGATGATGTGAGCGAGCGGCACGCAGCGAGGCCGGGAAAAGCGCGGCCGGTGAATCAGTTCAGATCTACGTACGACGATCTCACACACAGCGCGGTGTGGACAGAGAGGACAAAACGGCAGTGCGATCGGTAACGCGAGGGGCGCACAGGTGCGGTGTGTCACAAGAACGCGGCACGTACACAGGCGGGGCAGGACTATCTCACGGCGGGAAGCGTGCAAGTGGAGCGTCCGGCGCGAACAGCGCGGTACCAGTGCCAAGCGCGTCGGCGCCGAGCGCAGCGCGGCAGCGCCGAAGGGCAGCGCAGGAACCAATCGGGGTCACAGCGAGACAACGACTCAGGGTCGAACGGAAACCGCGGCTCTTCGGACAACAAGAAGGACAAGAAGAGCAAGCTGCACCACCCCAGGCCGACGGGCTAGTGAGCCCACGCCTGGACGCCTCGGAAAGGTTAGCCTTCTACCTTGCCATTTGCGTGACGTCATGGAAGGGAACGATGGCGCTGTGAGAGAGACTGCTGATGGGTGACGCGGACGGCACAGCGCCCAGGTACCGGCAAGGTCGCCGATGCTGAAGGTGCCGCTCACAGCGGAGCAGTTGCCGGAGAACCCCGGATTCAACCGCATCGTCGTCAGCAACGTCAGCGGTCCAGCACCCTCGGAGGCAGACTGGACGGTGCTGTCGGCCTACATGCGTCGGTACCCGCAGTTGGGTCTGTACGTGGACTGCGAATTGGCGATCTGGAGTTCCTGCAGCACTTTCCATGGCTGCGCACGTTCAGCTTCCTCGCACTCGGCATCGAGTCGGTCGACGGGCTCCTCCACCTCGCCAACAACCTACACACCCTCGGGCTCTCACCCACCAAGCGGCGACTTTCCTTGGAGATCCTGCGGCGGCTGCCGCACATCCGGAGTCTGGTAGTGGAGGGCCACTGGCAGGGGTTGGACGCGCTGGCCGACGTAGCGTCGCTGCGGTCGTTGACCTTGGATAGCGTCAAGGTCGACTCGCTGGACTTCCTGCGCGGTGCAACCGACTTGGCGACGCTGTTCCTTGAGTTCAGGCGCGGTGGCAGATATCTCGGCGCTGGCGAGCCTTCCTCATCTCCAAGACCTCACGATACTTCGAACGAAGCTCGGTGATCTCGCGCCGTTGTCGGACTGCTCGCAGCTGGCCTTCATGCAGCTGGATTCGGTGCCCGCGGCGACGCTGCCCGACCTGTCGAAGCTGGCCCAGCTGAAGGTGTTGTGGCTGGCCAACCTTCGCGGTGTGGACGACCTCACGCCGGTCGCCGCAGCACCAAATCTGAAGTACCTGCAGATTGAGAGCAAAACCTTGGATCCTCAGGCGCTGGCCGTGCTCCGAGAGCACCCCACCCTCGAATATCTGGACGCGTTTCTCGGCAGCCAAAAGCGGATAGCGCAAGCATTCGATCTAGCTTCGTACCCGCGCGACGACGAGGACAACTATCGATACGATTCAGGATCAGTTGGTTCAACAGATTCTCGGCGACGGTAGGCTGACACCGCAATGGGCGCGTGGGGCAATGGGATCTTCGACAACGATGGGGCTGCTGACTGGGCCGCCCTCTTCGACGACACTGAAATGGCCGACCGGTTGGGCTTCATCACACGGACGTTGGAGCGCGGACACCGTATCGGGTTACCTCGACATCGATGACGGTGAGGCGGTGCTGGCCGCCGCCGCGGTCGTCGCGTCACTGATGCCCGAAGGTCCTGCCCTCGACCCGAACTGACGGGCCGCAAAACCTCGGCGACACAGCAGGAATCGACGTAGCCGAGGAACTGCGGGCCCTGACCGTCCGGGCACTGCGGGGCTTCACGGTGGAACTCGGAGTGGATGGAGCTCTGGGGGGATTCCGATGCCGATCCCATAGCGCTCGCCAACGAGCTGATCACCGTATTAACCGACTGACTCGGCGCATTGCTACGGCCTGGTAGTCGAGCTCTGACAGGGTCGAACGCAGCGTCCGCACCACCCGAGGGGCCGGTGGCCAGGGTGGGTGAAGTGGGGGTTGGTGGGGGGTTCGGCCCGAAATGGCCGGCCCCGGAGGCGTCGGCGACAGCGGCCCCGTCCGGTGCGGTGACCACTTGCCCACCTCGGGGTCGGGCTTCACCGTTACTCCATATCGGTGAGAAGTTCCCAGGGGTGCATGCCGAGGAGACCAGCAAGGTGCCCCTGCATCTGGACGCCGGACGGCAGCGGGCGCCACCATATGGTCACCTCGGCGATCTTGCCGTCCGCGTCGAGCAGGATGTAGTCCATTCCGTTGACCACGGTGTCTTCGATCTGCAGCCGAAAGTACGCGGCGTGGTGCGTCTCGCCGCTGAGGACTTCCTTGTAGGTGAGGTCGGCCGCCACCGTGCCGACCGTCCGCATGGCTTCCAGGACTGCCTCGGGGCCGGTGACTGGCTCATCGCCGAGCGGACCGTACAGCACCACGTCCTCGGCGAGGATTCCGGAAAGAGCGTCTTTGTTTGCGCCGCCGTGCATGCAGTCGACAAAGAATTCCACGGCGTCGCGGTGCGGGGCGAACGTGGTCATGGTTACTCCTTGAGTCGTTTGTTGCTCGTTGTCGCTCACTAGATCGCCGAGGTGCCGCCGTCGACGACCAACTCCATGCCATTGACATAGCTCGAGTCGTCCGAGGCGAGGAACAACGCGGCCGACGCGATCTCCTCGGGGCGGCCCATCTTTCCCCGCGGGATCAAGGATTCGAACTGCGCCTTCATCTCCTCGTCGAACAACTCCTCCTGCTTCGGAGTGGCGACCTGGCCGGGGGTCAGCACGTTCACCCGGATCTTCCTGTCCTTCAACTCGGAGAGCCACACCCGTGCGTAGGCGGGCAGCACGGCCTTGCTTGCTGCGTACACGCTCCACTCGGGGTAGCCCTTGAGCGAAGCGTTCGACCCGGTCATGAAGATCGAGCCGCCATCGTTGAACAGTGGTAGCGCCTTCTGCACCGTGAACAGCGTGCCGCGCGCGTTCAGCCGGAAGGCGGCATCGAAGTGCTCCTCGGTGATCTCGCCGAGCCTGCTCTGCTCGCCCGTTCCTGCGCTTGCCCACAACACGTCGATCGCGCCCCTTTCCTGTTTGACCGTGTCGAACAAACGGTCCAGATCGTCGAGGTTGGCCGAGTCGCCCTGCACGCCGGTCACGTTCCGCCCGATCAGTTCGACGGCCTGGTCCAGCGCGTCCTTCCGTCGGCCCGAGATGAAGACGTGAGCTCCTTCGTCAACGAACAACTTGGCACCGGCCAGCGCCATGCCACTTGTCGCCCCGGTGATCACCGCGACCTTGCCATCGAGCTTTCCCACGATCACTCCATTCATCCGTTGGTGCCGATGTTATGTACACCGATCTGTGGGCTTAAACTATCGGGCGGCGATGTGCAATGCAAGCTATGCACACCGATCGGTACCCAACTGAGCTACGCTGGGGGCATGACGGAGTTGGAGAAGGGGCCGCGAGGCCTGCGCCGCGGCAGGGGCGCACGAGAGCGCATCCTCGGCGCTTCACGACAGCTGTTCCGCGATCAAGGCATCAACTGCACCGGCATGGACCAGCTCTGCGCGGTGGCCCAGGTGTCCAAGCGCACGTTCTACCAACACTTCGCCGGCAAGGATGAGCTGATCGCAGAACACCTACGCCGATTCGATCCCGACCTTCTGCCCGAGGTGTTCGACCGCACCGACCTGACACCCCGCGAACGGCTCCTTGCCGCCTTCGACATCCACGCGCCGCTGTGCCCGTTCATTGCGGCGGCCGTCGAAATCCACGACCCGGGCCACCCGGCACGCGTGCACGCCCGCGACTACAAGACGGCCTTTGCCGCGCGGCTCACCGAAACCGCCCGCGAGGCCGGCGCCACCAACCCCGAACAGCTCGGCGAACAACTGGCGCTGCTCCTGGATGGCGCCTCGGCCCGAAACCGAGTCCTCAACTCCGACACCTTCGCCACCGCCGCCGCCATCGCAGCCGTACTCATCGACAACGCCATCCCCGCGGCAGCGGTACCTCCCGACGCACGCGGGACCCTGTCAACCGGGACGGGGCCGCGTGCCGGATCCGGCGGCGAGCTCAGCCGAAGTTGACGCCAAGGGAGAAGTTGAAGTCCCCCGCGCAGTGCACGCCATGCACACCGGTCGGTACCAAACTGGGTTGACTCTGTCTGCGATTGAGGGCCGCCGGGCATCGCTGCGTGTTTTCCGGCTCCGGCGAGGACCATGCCCCATGACCAGGACATCGCGATCATGGCCAGCGCCGTCCAATGCAGCGCCGCACCCGAACCCATGGTGAAGCGGTCGTAACCAGTGCCCGTTGGTTCCTGGGAATACGCTGTGCGAGCGAGCATTTCGCGCCAATCCCGGTGTACGTTCCAGTCGTTGTCGTGAGCGGTGCGGAAACCGGTGCAATTCCGGTGCGGTCGCGCCACTGTGACTCGCGTCGTGGAGCCCTTGGTCGAACGCGCGAGAAGTCAGACCTCGTCGCTCACCGACCCACCATGGGGCGCGCTCACCCCGGAAAGGACGGGCCCGACTCATGCCCGATTCACAGCCTGCGACACCCTCGACCGCGACGGCCCTTCATCGCCTCGCCTCCTCGTGGAACCGCAAAGATCGGCTCGAGGTCGGTGCGCTGGCGGCCGTCATCGCAGCCCTGCACATCGTCGGCTTCGGCGCGCTGTTCCTGTTCGTGGCACCCCACCACTACCACGTCGGGACACAGGTTTTCGGCATCGGACTCGGCGTCACCGCATACACCTTCGGCCTGCGACACGCTTTTGACGCCGATCACATCGCCGCGATCGACAACACCACCCGGAAGCTGATGGCAGACGGCCGCACGCCGAAGTCCGTGGGCTTCTGGTTCGCCATGGGACATTCGACGATGGTGTTGCTGATGGCTGTCCTGGTCGTCGCTGGAGCCCACGCCATCAGCTCCTTGCTGGACGCCGATTCTCCCACCAAGCACGCGCTGGGTCTGGCGGGCACCGTGGCCTCCGGCGGGTTTCTCTGGTTGATCGGCATCATCAACCTGGTCGCTGTGATCGGCATCTGGCGTGTGTTCACTCGAGCTTCGCAAGGGCGAATTCAATGAGCAGGAACTGGAAGAGCGCTCTGAACAACCGCGGCTTCCTGGCCCGAATCCTGCGCCCGATCATGAACCGCATCAAGCGTCCGGCCCAGATGTATCCGGTCGGGGTGCTCTTCGGTCTCGGATTCGACACCGCCACCGAAGTCGCGCTGCTCGCCCTGGCCGGCACCGGTGCCGCCGCCGGACTGCCCTGGTACGCCGTACTGGTCCTGCCTGTCCTGTTCGCAGCCGGGATGAGCCTGATGGACACCGCCGACGGGCTCCTCATGACGCTCGCCTACGACTGGGCATTCGCCAACCCGGTTCGAAAGATCTACTACAACTTGTCCATCACCGGGTTGTCCGTCGCAGTGGCACTGCTCATCGGGACGATCGAACTCATTTCCGTGTTGCACGACGATCTCGGCCTCGGTGGACCCGGTGACGAGTTGGGTCAGTGACATCGATCTCAACAACGCGGGATTCGCGATCGTTGGGTTGTTCGTGCTGACCTGGTTGTGCGCCGTCACGTACTGGAAGGTTGTCGGTATCGAAAACCGTTGGCAGACAGTACCACCGGCGGACACTTCCTAGTCGTGCACCCGCGGGGCCACCCGCGTCCGGGTCAGTGATGGCGGCGCCGGGTGCACCTCGAACGGCATGGTGGTGGTCACGAACCAATGAGCGGCGTGGCATCCGTGAAGGACGGTGCGGTCCTCGCATCGCTTCCCCCGACCCCTCCCCGCTCGGAGGCGTTGCAGCGGTGCGTAATACGCTGCCGTGGCCGACATGCAGGGTAAGCCAACTCCGTTGCCGTGAAAGCCCGACCAGGCGGTGTCCTAGTCATGGGTAGCGACCAGGAACGCAGCGGCAGTCCTGCAGGCTCTCCACGGGCCACGTCGGGAACCGGTCGCGCCAAACTTCTCGAGCATCTCGAACGCGAGAACGCCACCCTCAAACGTCTCTTCGCCGATGCTGCGGTGCGACTCGAACAAGTGACGGCCGAGCTGAAGCGCAGCACTCAAGGAGTTTCTGTCCTTCCGAATGCGGGCCGTCCGAACCCCTCCCAACGCAAGGCAGAACCAACTCGAATCGCCGGCAGCCCGTCGCCACGGATGCGCCACGCCCGCAAACACCCGACACCGACGTGAGGCGGTCGGCGTCGCGGCGGGGTTCCGATCGAATGCATTGCCCAATTGGCTTCTGATCACCCCGCCGGTGCAAATACCCTTCTCGAACACTTTCGCTTCCGACGGGCGGTTTTCGACTCAACTCCGGCGCACGGGGCAGCGTCCGGCAGTAATGGTCGACATTGGCTTCGACCATCGATGCTTGGCACGCCATGGCGACGTCATTCGCCACGACAACCACGATCCGCCAAACACACGGCCACATTCGACGAAAACATGGACGTGCACCAAGCCCAATTGCAACCGGTCTTTGCATTCGACACTAAACACGCTTGCGACTGCTAGCCTTCTAATTTGCTGCCGACGGTTATGCGCACGTTGTCGCAAAGCACACCATAGCCGGAGGCTTTCGCGGAGGTGGAATTTGATTGGGCCGAGGAAGTGGCTTCAGGGTTCCGATCACTACGGCTGGCTCAGCGGTTACCTGCATACGCGCGGCATGGGCGGTCCCACCCGGGTGATGATGGCAGGTATCTCAGCCTCAATGGCGCTGAGTTTGGTGGCGCTAGTGGTTTCCTCCGATGGTCCTCGGGGGCCCGTCCCGGTAGCGATGACGGGAGTGGCCTTCCTTGGCGGGGCAGCCGGCACGATCTTGTGGGCGGCGAGGTGGCCCACTCGGCTGCAATCCGTGCTGTTCGCGTTGGCGTCGAACGCCTCGATCGCCTTGGCGTGCTTGGCACATCCCGTTCCGTTGGCCGCACTGTTGGGATGCGTCGCATTCGCCACCAGTGGCGCCTACATCGCGTTCTTCCACACCACCCGTTTCGTCCTATACAACTTCGGGGTTGCCGCTTGTGTTGGCGTGATCGAGGCAGTCAGGCTGGCGGCCTCCGGCAGTGTTGCCCTCGCCGGGGTTGATCTGTGGCTGGTGCTGCAGATCAACATCGCACTTCCGTTCGCCATACAGTGGCTGGTCCGGGCATTGGGCGTCGACTTGTTACGCGCCGACCGCGATCCGCTAACGGGTCTGCTGAATCGGCGGGCGTTCCAGCACAAAGTGCTTGGCCTTCTGGCGGTGCGCGGCACCGGCGACGCCTACCTGTTCGTGGCGCTGGTCGACCTGGACAACTTCAAGGCACTCAACGACAACCATGGCCACTCCGCAGGCGACCGGGCGCTGGTGCAAGTCGCAAAGGCCCTGCAGTCCACCACTCGAAACACTGCGATCATCGCCCGCAGCGGTGGAGAAGAGTTCGTGATCGCAGACACGATGTCGTCTCTTGATCCCACGCCGCTGGCTCAACTGATCTGTGACGCGATCGCGGCCCTCCCCGTTCGGGTCACCGCGAGTGTCGGCACCGCGTGCACCCCACTCGGTGATGTACACGACGGAGGGCACCAACCGCTGATCGAGCAGCTCGTCACCGCAGCGGACGCCGCGATGTATCACGCCAAACGCAGTGGCGGCAATCGGATTCATCATCACAGTACGAGTGACCCCTGGTCGGGCATAACCAATCCGGCGCAACCGACCGAGATCTGATCCGGGCAATACCAGCTCGACCCGGCCTCACCGCTACGACCACAGCATCACATCAAAGGACCGACGCACATGGCCCGACCAGGCCCACCCACCGGTCAGCCTGTTGCGCTCGTCCTGTCGGGCGGGGTCGAATCGGATCGATTCAGGTCGGCATACTCCACGCCACCCACGCGCGCGGGTCCACGATGAAGGGATGGAAGAGCATCCCCCGCCGCCACCAGGCCAGCCCGGTTACGGCCTACCGCCGGGCACCGCGACATCGAGGGATCCCGGACTGAGCCGAGTCCGTCTGCGCAACCCGCTGTCGATAGTCCTGATCGCGGCGATCGTGATCGGCATAGTCGCCGCCGCCCTACTCGCCGGTGAGCTGTACGCCCGTCACCGCGCCGAGAGCGCGGTGGCCGCCGCCACCGAATGCGTGGTGCGGGATGAGGCGAGTGTGTCGTTCGGCGCGACGCCGCTTCTGCTTCAGCTGGCGACCGGCCACTACAGGAACATCTCGATCCACACGGCAGGCAATCGGATCGGCAACGCGCGAGGCATGAAGGCCGACGTGCGGATCGACGATGTCCGGCTGAATGGCGACGCCGACGCCATGGGCACCGTGGGAGCACTAGACGCCATGATCACCTGGTCTGCCGACGGCATGAAGCAGAGCATCCAGGAAGCGATCCCGCTGTTGCGTGGCTTGGTCACCGGGGTGCAGACCAACCCGGACGACGGCACCATCAAGCTGCAGGGCAACCTTGGCAGTGTCACCACCAAGCCGCAGGTTGCCGACGGGCTAGTGGCGCTGCAGGTGGTCGATGTCACCGGGCTGGGTTTGTTGCTGCCCAGCGAGATGGTGCAGTCGGTGCTAGACGCGTTCACCAACCGTATCACCGAGAATTATCCGCTCGATATCCATGCCGATAGCCTGCAGATCACCAATGACGGTGTGACAGCACATTATTCGGCTCGCGACATGTCGATCCCGCAGGGCAACCAGCGCAACCAGCGCAACCAAGGCAACCAGGGCAACCACCCCCAGGACCCCTGCTTCGCAAGCCTTTAGGCGGGGCGACCGCCACGTTCGTTCTCGTGGCTGGTGTCACCTAGCTGCGCGTCGAGGTGACCAAGAACTGTTAGCCGACCTCCCGCAGCTTGGTGCGGTGCTCGGCGGCCTCGGCGGGCCGCGTTGCCCTGTCCCGCTCTGTCGGAGATTCCGCGAGCTTCGGTCTTCGAATCCGCCATGCAGTCCATCCGGCCCGGACCCAGCCGACTGTCTGGCAAGCGCCGAAACATATGCTGCCACAGGCATCGACGAGATCGTCTTCGTCAACGGCTCAACGGAGGTGGACAAGTTTTCTCGATTTCGCCGCAGAGCACACCTCATCCCCGCGATCCACTCGCTGAAGGCGCCGGCGCCCGTAATGCCGATCTGGTTTCCCCGTACACCGTTGCCATGTCGCGTTGCACCCGCTGCACTCTCACTGTCGACATGCCAACCAGACCGACGAAAGAAGTGCAATGACGACCGAGAACCGCACGGCAGCCTTGGACACGGCCGTCGCGCATGCGCGGGCCTACCTGGCCACCCTCGACGACCGACCCGTCGGCGCCGCGGCGACCGCGGCCGCGGTGCGTGACGCGCTTGGCACGCACCTTCCTGAGCACGGTGAGGCACCCGGCGACGTGATCGACGCCCTGGTCGCGGGTGTCGAACCGGGGCTGGTCGCCAGCGCCGGCCCGCGCCACTTCGGGTTCGTCGTGGGCGGAGCGCTGCCCGCAGCGCTGGCGGCCGACTGGCTGGTGTCGGCGTGGGATCAGTGCGCCGCGTTTCACGCGCTGTCGCCCGCGGGGGCAGCCGTCGAAGAGATCACCGCCGCGTGGATTCTCGACCTGCTCGCTCTGCCGGCGCGAGCCAGCGTCGGGTTCGTAACCGGCGGCCAGGCCGCCAACACCACCTGCCTGGCCGCGGCCCGCCACGCCGTCCTGGCTCGCGCGGGATGGGACGTGGAACGCGACGGCCTGATCGGTGCCCCACCGGTGCGCATCATCTGCGGTGAACAGGCACACGCCACCATCCACACCGCACTCCGGTTGCTCGGCCTCGGGTCGGACACCGCCGTGCGCGTCAGCACCGACGACCAGGGCCGCATGGACCCCGACGCGTTGCGCGACACCCTGGCCAACGGCAGCGGCCCTACGATCGTCTGCGCGCAGGCAGGCAACGTCGCCACAGGCGCATTCGACGCGTTCGACCCCATTGCCGACGCATGCGCGACCCATGACGCCTGGCTGCATGTTGACGGCGCGTTTGGCCTGTGGGCGGCCGCGGCGCCCGGCACCCGCCACCTCACTCGAGGCGTCCACCTCGCCGACTCGTGGGCGGTCGACGCGCACAAGTGGCTCAACGTGCCCTACGACTGCGCGGTCGCCATCGTCGCCCACGCCGACTCACACCTGGCTGCGATGAGCCTGGCCGGCCCCTATCTCGTGGTCGATTCCGGCCAACGCGACAACACCAACTACGTGCCCGAGAGCTCGCGCCGCGCCCGCGCCATACCGGTGTATGCCGCCGTACGCGCTCTGGGCCGCAGCGGAATCGCCGAGCTGGTGGAACGCAACTGCGCTCAGGCGCGGCGGATGGCCCAGCGGTTATCGGCCATACCCGGCGCCGAGGTGCTCAACGACGTAGTCCTCAACCAGGTGCTCCTCCGCCTCCCCGGCGGTGACGACGCCAACCGCGCCGCGGTGGCTGCCGTACAACGCGACGGCACCTGCTGGCTCGGCGGCACGACATGGAACGGTGAGTACGTGCTGCGGGTCAGCATCTCCAACTGGGCCACCACCGACTCCGACATCGATCGATCCGCCGCGGCGATCCACGCCGCCGCCGCCGCGGTCTAGCGCAGGGACCGCGGCGCGGAGAGCGACGATGGGCGCCCGTGAGGAAGCGACGGCGGCGGAGTGCGACAGTGATCGAGGGGATGTTCGCACAGAAGCTCTCATCGCTCAGCTACGGGTCCACTGTTCAGTCTGAGTGAGCCACAGGAGATATCCCAGGCTGGGCAACACGATGACGCCAGCCAGGGCGACCACGATCAACAACGCCTGAAGTGTCTCGGCGGCGCCAGCGGCCTGGGTGATCGTCAGCGTGTCGACGAGCATCCATGGGTACTGTCCGACGCCCCAACCGGTGATCACCGATCCGACCGCCGCAGCGGCCGAAAATCGCGCCGCCGCGAAGTGCCGACGGGAGACCAACACGAGGGTGGCTACACCGGCCACGAGTGCGACGGCCAGGAGGGGAAACGCCTGGGTGCGCAGTCCGGCGGCCAAGGTCGGAGCGTCGTGGATGACGGGATACAGCCCGGCGAACACGATGAGGCCGGTCACGCCACCAACGGCGAGGGTGCGCGCACGCAGGCTGTCGGCCAGCGAGGTGTCCCCTGAGCGGGACGCGTCCGCGGTGAGGAACACCCCGGCGAGAAACACGCAAGAGGCCACCGCCAGGCAGCCGCCGACGAGGGAGGTCGGATTGAGCCACGAATCCAGTCGGTCGCCGTATCCCTGCGCCGGCACGCGGCCCGACGCGACGGCGCCGGCGACGGTGCCGAGGAAGAACGGGCTGATCAACGATGAGGCCGCGAAGACGGCGCCGAACAGCCGCGCTTGCGGCAGGGTGGCCGCGTACTTCCGGAACGCGAAAGTCGCACCGCGCAGCACGATTCCGGCCAGCGCGAGCGCCATCGGAATGAACAGCGTTGACATCGCCGCGGCGAACGCGGTCGGGAAGCCGGTCCACCAGATCACCAAGATGTAGATCAACCACACGTGGTTGGCCTCCCACACCGGTCCGATGCTGTGATCGATCAGGGTGCGTACCCGCGCGCCGCGCTGCGCGTCGCCTGCGGTCAGGTCGTAGAAGCCCGAGCCGAAGTCGGCGCCGCCCAGCAGGGCGTAGATGACGACGCCGAGAAACATGGCCATGGCCACCAGCGTGGCCATGCCTACCTCACCGACTCCGTACGCGGCGGTCCGTACGGACTCGGCAGGTCGACCTCGCCCGTCCTCCAGCGGCGCGCCATTGACGAGAGCACGACCACCGCGCCCACGGTCATACCGACATAGATGATCAGCACCGCGGTGTAACTCCACCACAAGCCGCTGCTCATACTCGCGGCGTCGGTGGTGCGCAGTACCCGCCACACCGTCCACGGTTGACGGCCTACTTCGGTTGCGACCCAACCAGATTCGACGGCGAGGATCGCAAGGGGTCCAGCTACGACGGCAACACGCAGAAACCAGACATTCGAGGACAGGTCAAGCCCACGCCAACGAGCCAGCCAGTAGACCACCGCCATGGCCGCCAGTAGCGTCCCGATCCCCACCATGGACTGAAAGGCCAGGTGGGTGAGGTTGACCGGCGGCCATTCCGATGGCGGCACACCGTCCAGTCCGGGCACCGGGGCATCCCAGGAATTACGGGCGATGACCGAGCCCAGTCGTGGGATGGTCAGCGCCCAACGCACCTCGCCGTCGACCAACACGCCACCAAGCCGCAACGGCGCAGGGCCCTCGGTGGTCTGGGCGAGCTCGAACGCGGCCAGCTTCGCCGGCTGCGAGTCGTGGATCCGCATTCCGAGGACGTGGCCGATGAACGGCTGTGCGACGGCGGCGACGGACGCGAACGCGAACGGCACGGTGAACCCGAGGCGGTGGTGGGCGTCGACGCGACCGCGCAGCATCCCGAACGCATAAACCCCCGCGACGACCAGACCGACGAGCATGAACGCCGCCACCCACATGTGCAGAAACTGCAACCACACACCGCCGTTGAACATCGCCCGCCACGGGTTGATGTCGACCACCTCGCCATCGCGGATCCGAAAACCAGTGGGACTGTTCATCCACGCGTTGACAGCGATGACGCAGAAGGTGCCGACGATGCCGGAGACTCCCATCGGAATCAGCATCGCCAAATGGCGGCGCGGCGGCATACGGTCCCAGCCGTAGAGGTAGATCCCCAGAAAGATGGCCTCGACGAAGAAGGACAACCCTTCGAACGCGAACGGAAGGCCGAGGACGTCGCCGAAGCGGCCCATCAGGCCGGGCCACAACAGGCCCATCTCGAAACTGAGCACGGTCCCCGAGACCGCGCCGATCGCGAACAGCACCGCAGACACCTTCGCCCACCGTCGCGCCAAGTCGAGAGCCACCGTGTCGGCGCGCACGATGCCGCGCCGGTGCACCACGAAGATCATCGTCGGAAAGGCCACCCCGAAACACGCCAACACGATGTGCCAGCCCAGTGACACCGCCATCTGCTGGCGCGCAGGCAACAACCCCGGCGGTTCTCCGCTCGAGGCCAGCACCAGCAGTGCGTCGTTCAATCCCATCGGTCAACGAACTACCCTGCGACCTGCCGGACAAACCGGTCAGGCGACGTCGGACAGACCTCTGGACGGCAGGAGCACATCTTCTGGACGCAGTTGATCTTGCGAACTCGACCGACTTGCCGCGTTTTCGCGGGACTGGAACTTCCATCACGCTTGAGCGAGGGCGTCGATCGCCAGCAGGGTCCGCGCGGTCCTCACGAACGAGGTGTCAACGTTCATGAAACCGTGCGGCTGCTCCGGGGCGCCACGTCCGCGCATTCCGTCAGGTGATGCGCGACGGTTGGCTCGGTTGACCCTTGACTCCTCGTTGATGCGGAAGCCGAGCCGGGCACACGCCACGTCCAGCGGTGGAGTAGCCAGGCCAGGGGCACCGTCATCACCAGGGTGACCGCGAAGAGGACCGGCATGGACCCGGTGAAGACGCGCCACTGCAATATCGATGCCGACGCGACCTCCATCACGATCACGTGGAGCAGGAAGACCTCGTAGGAGATCTTGCCGAGCCACACGATCGGCGCTGCGCTGAGCTGTCGCGAGTATCCGTTGCCGCCGTCCAGCACCAACGGTGCCACGACCGCAGACGCGAAAACGGAGTACAAGGCGACCTTCAGGAACGTCTGCCCGAGGGTGACGTCGACGTCGACGTTTCCGGCGATCGGCATCGACACCACCAGATAGCTGAGCACTGCCAGCGCACCGGCGATGATCGGCCTCACGCGCAGCCCGACGACGTGCAGTACCGCCAGCGCCATTCCGCAGACGAAGTACAGCAGATGGGCAGGCAGCCACATGCCTGCCGAGCTCGGCAGCCAGTCGGTGGCGCTCTGCATCCAAAGCCACGCCGGAGTGAGCGCTGCCAGGCCGGCCAGCCCTGCGAGCAGCAGCCCCGGACGCCACGACCCCTTGCACAACACTCTCAACAGGAAGGCAGCCATCAACGGCAGTGCCGCGTAGAAGGCGAATTCGACTGCCAGGCTCCAGGTCTGGGTCAAGCCCTGATGCATCACGAAGAAGTAGACCGGTGAGTAGATCTGCGTCAACGTCAGATGCTGCAGCAGCCCCATCCACGTGTGTCCGGGGTTGGGCCCGGCGTCACGGAATTGGTAGATCAGATAGGCGATCAACACCGTCGCGACGTAGGCCGGCGCGATGCGTCGCAAGCGACGGCGTGCATACCGGCCCACCAAGGGATGCCGCGTCCCGTTCGCAGAAGCCCGCACCCACGGGCGGAACAGCAGGAATCCCGACAGGACGAAGAAGATCGGGACGCCGATCTCCAAACGCGCATAGAGCGCCCCGACGAAACCGTGCGACAGCTGCCCGGTGCCATACGCCGCGTGCGTCCCCACGATCATCAGAGCGGCGACGGCGCGCAGGCCGGTGAGCGCCGCCGCCCGATCGCCACTGCTCACTCCTGGCGCATCGACGCCGAGTCCGCGCACGCACATTGCAGGGGACCCGACCACGCATCGAACTATACGTATGGTATCGCTAACCATTGCACGTCACGGCCGCAGGCTTGGTGCGCACCCAACCGACCGGTGGATTCACCGCCTCACGTAAATGCCTGCAGCGCAGCCCCTTTCCAGGTTTCTCCAGTGAAGGCGACGCCGATCGAGGATCGCACAGCAGAAATCGGTGCCGAAAGTCTTGGTCTTCGCATGGGGATCTCTCAGGCCGCCCTCAGCTACAGAGACGCGAATCCTCCAACGGCACAGTCGGACCGCGGCGAAACGCACCGCTCTCGCCATGACCGACGGTACCCGCGGCAGCCATTCTGCCGCCACTGCTCGCCGTATCACGCCGTGATCGGTGGTGCGTCGGCGCCAACTCGAGCGCCACTACCACGGGTCGATCCGGCCCGGATCGGGGTGTTCGGCATCAACACGAGCGGCTACTGAGAGCTGCGCGCGTCGGCCAACCCCGACACATCGTTGCGCGCCGCAGCGACGTTCGAGGCGGTGTCCGGGGATTTCGTCTCAAGGTCCGGATGCCATTGGGCGACTTGGTCACCCGCATCACCCGTCCGATCCTGCCGGGCATCGCCGAGTTCGACGAGCTGACCCCGGCGCCAACTGCTGTCACGACGTAATCACGAACTCGTCAGGATGACGAGTTGCTGGGTTGCCCTGGTCATGGCGACATAGTGGTCGACCGCTCCTTCGATGCCGGTGCCGAACCCGTCGGGGTCGACGAGGACGACCAGGTCGAACTCGAGGCCCTTCGACAGCTCCGGGGTCAGCGCCCGCACGCGGGACGTCGCCCGGAAGGTGGGAAAGCCGATGACGCAGGCGATTCCGTCGGCATTCGCGGCGAGCCAGGTGTCGACGACCGAATCCAGATCCGAGGTCGATCCGTGTACGACGGGGATGCCGCTGCTGCGGACGGAGGTCGGCACGTTGGCGTCCGGCAGCACGGCACGGATCACCGGCTCGGCTTCCGCCATGACCTCCTGCGGCGTCCGGTAATTGATGCTCAGGGACGCCAGATCGATCCTGTCGAACCCGATCCGCCCCAGCCTCTCCTGCCACGACTCCGTGAACCCGTGCCGGGCCTGGGCACGGTCCCCGACGACGGTGAAGCTCCGCGACGGGCAGCGCAGCAGCAGCATCTGCCACTCCGCGTCGGTCAGTTCCTGAGCCTCGTCGACCACGATGTGCGCGAACGGGCCTGCGAGTAGGTCCGGCTCCGTGCTCGGCAAGGCATGTTCGTCGTCCAAGGCGTTTTGCAGATCCTCCCCGCGCAGCATCGACATCACCATCATCTCGGAGTCATCGGCGGCGATCAGGTGGTCGACGACCATCGACCTCTGCTCGCGTTCCGCGGCCGCGGCGGCGTTGCGCCGACGTTGGCGTCGTGACGACTCCGGGTCGCCGAGCCGCTTGCGTGCCGCGTCCAGCAGCGGCAGGTCCGACACCGTCCAGATCTGCGCATCCGCACGTTGCAGCCGCCGAACCTCGTCGGCGCTGAGCCAGGGCGCGCACTTGCGCAGATACGCCGGCACCGACCATAGATCTCCGACGAGTTCGGCCGCTTCGATCAGCGTCCAAGCGTTGTCGAGGGTCGAACGCAATTCATCATTCTGCAACAGGGACTTTCGGAGCAATTCTGCCGGCACGTCGCTGCCGCTCTTGTCCATCAGGATCACCAGAAGCAGCTCCCAGATCTGCTCGCGCGCTTCGTTGTGCGGGGTGCCGGGATCGGTTGCGTCAAACGCCTCGGCCCAATCGGCAGCCGTCAGCGGGATGTCGCACCAGTCGGTCACCACCGTCATCGGTTCGGTGGGTGGCTGCTCGTAGAACCTGACGGCGGCCTCGATCGCCTGCACCAATCTCGCCGACGACTTCAGGCGGGCCACGTCGGGATCCGTCTCGACCGTCGCCGCGGCTCCCTCGGCGACGAGATCCCGAAGCGTCGCCGTCTGCACGCCCTCCTCCCCGAGGCTGGGCAGCACGCCGGAGACGTAGGCCAGGTAGGGCGGATGCGGACCGACGAACAGCACACCGCCCCGGTCGTGCCCGAGTCGCGGATCGGAATAGAGGAGGTAGGCGGTGCGGTGCAGGGCGACGACGGTCTTGCCCGTGCCTGGGCCGCCGTCGACGACGAGAGCGCCACGCGATCCCGCGCGGATGATGGCGTCCTGATCGGCCTGGATGGTGCCAAGCACGTCCCGCATCCGGGGCGACCGGTTGCCGCCCAGGCTGGCGATGAAGGCGGACTGGTCGTCGAGCGCCGCATGCCCTTCGAGCCCGTCCGCGGTGAACACCTCGTCCCAGTAATCGCTGATCCGCCCCCCGGTCCAGCGATACCTGCGGCGCCGGGTCAGACCCATCGGGTTGGCGTGGGTCGCCCCGAAGAACGGTTCGGCCGCGGGCGTGCGCCAGTCGATCAGCAGCTGATTGCCCGCGTCGTCCACGAGGCCGAGTCGTCCGATGTACACGGGCTCGGGGTCCTCTTCGCGGACGACGTGGCCCAGGCACAGGTCCAAACCGAATCGGCGCAGCGAACGCAGCCGAGCTGTCAACCGGTGCACCTCCATGTCGCGCTCCATCGCCTCCTGACCTAGGCGACCAGGCGCCTTGCGCGTGGCATCGAGGCGGTGGGACAGGTCGACGATGGTCTGCTCGAGACTCTCGGCGATAGCGGCGAAGTGCCGCTCGTCCTCGGCGATGAGAACCGGGTCGGCCTTTGGGGCGAGATGGTCGGGAAGGTCGAAGGCGTTGGTGGTCGACGGGTTCACGTCAGTGGCTCCGATCTTCGTCGATCGCGTCGAGCAGCAGTCTGGCGGCTACCGCCGCCCCGTCGGTGCGGATCGAGCCCGCCACCGTGCTCGCCCGGGCTCGGGTCCCGGGGGTCAGGGCCGTGTTGAGTGCGGCCGACAGGGACTCGTAGGACGGAGTCGGACCGTCGTGTGCCGCGCCGATGCCGAGCTCGGCTACCCGGCCTGCCCAGTACGGCTGGTCCGCCATCTGAGGCACCACCACCTGAGGCGCGCCCGCCCGCGCGGCCGTCGTCGTCGTACCCGCCCCTCCGTGGTGCACGACCGCGGCCACCCGCCCGAACAGTGCCTGCTGATTGACCTCCCCTACGGCGAAGCAGTCCTCTCCGTCGTCGAGCAGACCAAGCTCGGCCCAGCCGCGGCCGATGAGTACACGCCGACCTTGCGCCCGGATCGCCTCGATCGCCACCGTGGCAGCGGCCTCCGGGGCGCGCATGCTGCCGAAGCTCACGTACACCGGCGCAGTGCCCGCATCCAAGAACGCCATCAACTCGGCCGGCAGCGGACGTTCGTCCGGCGCGATCCAGGCGCCGGTCCGCACCACGTCGAGGTCCTCCGCCTCCTGCCGCGGGCCGAGCACCGGGTCCGCCGCCAGCCAGGGCCGGTCGGTGAAGACGTGGTCGCGGACGTTGTCCACCGGCGGTAGGCCCAGCGCCGCCCGCTGGGCATTGAGTGGCGGCCGGTACAGCGCGTTGACCCGCTCGGCGTCGACGCCCCACAGCACCCGGTTGTCGGTCTCGCCCGGCGGGAACGGCCGCCCCGGCCGCTCCATCGGCGGGTGGTGCGGCGACGGCAGCATGAACGGAATGAAGGTCACGTACACGTAGCCGATGCCCAGTTCCTCGGCCACCGTCCGCTCGCCTGCCGGCATCAAGCCGGTCGCCACCAGGGCATCACATCCCTGCGCCGCCGCAGCGACCGTACCGAACTGCATGGCCACGATCTCTGCCGCGCGCCGAGGCGCGTCCGCCGCAGACGAGGGATTCGACCCGTGCACCCACTCGCGGGGCGACAGGCCCACCGACACCATCGGCACCCCGACGTCGGCCCACAGCTCCGCGAATTCCGGCGGCGCGCACACCAACACCTCCGCCCCGAGTGCGCGCAGCCGCATCGCGAATCCCACCAGCGGTTCGACGTCACCGCGCGACCCGAACGTCGACAACAACACCTGCATTCACTGCCCCCAAATTGCGCTGGTTCTGGCTACGGCCAGCCATTTTGGGGTACGACGGGGGTCTTGCGGCAAGCCCCCCGGTGCGCTATAGATTAAGAGTGGGAAGGCGTCGATACGCCTTCCCCTTTGCTTTGGTTCCTAGGGCTTGTCCGGGGTGCTCGGGCGGACGTCGTCACGGATGGTTGACGCGGTAGAACATCTCGTACTGGCGCATGTCGGGGTCCCTGAAGGTGAGCACGGAGCCGTACTCGGCATCGACTATCGGAGTGTGGTCGACGCCGAACCGGCGAAAGTGCTCCTCCCACACGCTCAACTGGCTGCGATCGGGGACACGCAAGCCCATGTGGTCCAGCCCGGTGCGTCTTGGGTCGAACGGCTCCCCCTCGTTTCTTGCGTGCTGCTGGAACTCGACGAGGGTCGATGTCGGGGAATGCAACAAGACGATGCCAAACCAATCGTCACCCGAGACTCGGGCATATTCTTCGAACCCCATCACGTCGTGCCACCAGGTCGCGCTGGCCTCTGCGTCGCATGCCGAGAACGAAATATGGGACACCCCAGCGAAACTCGGGATAGTCACGGCATCACTCCATTTCCTAATACGTTCATTTCCTTCGACTCTCACCACCGTGCCCGCCGTGAGCGTGCGGCGAATCCGTCGGCTCCCCAGTCATGGCCCCAGTCACCAGCAGCCGACGCGGATCGCCGAGCGTCATGAACTACGACATCTGCGATGGTCATGGCGAGAATGGGGCCGTTCGGATTTCGTCATGACCACCAACCGCTCTTATGGCGCGTCGTCCCAGACGGCGTCACGGTGCCGCCGGTGATCTTCAGGTCGTACAGGTGTTCCCTTCACGGGGCAGCGGCGCGGTTCGGTGGACCGTCGGGCGGTCGTGGCATGTGCCCGGCAGGTTTGGGCGTGGCCGCTCAGCGCAGTTCTGCGATGGCCTTCGCGATGTAGTCGTCGAACGGTTCCAGCACCGTGATGTAGGTGATGCCGCGCCTGTCGCGATAGTCGCGCAGCGTGTCGGCGATGTCGCGGGGCGTGCCCGTCATGACGCCCGGAAGTGCCAACAGGTCCGCTTCGGGCAGGTCGAATTCCCCCGTGCTGCCCGCACCGCCGGTGAGGCCGACGATGTCCGCCTCGCGGGCAGCCAGCGTCAGGACGCGGTCCCAGATGTAGGTGATCACATGCTCGAGGTGATCGACGCGGCTACGGGCGTTGGGGAAGGCCAGCTCCGCAGCCTCGAACTCCTCCCGGGCATATCCGGCTCCAAGCTTTCAAATCCCTTGGCGGTGTCCGCGAATGAACTGTGCGCCTTCATGTCACGCACACACACCCCGAAGCGGAATTCCTTGATGGCCATCAACTCCAATGAACGTGCTGCCGGGGTTGTCGGCGACCTCGTGAGCTAACTCACCCCAGTGCTGAACTCACCCGTGCGGAGTATTTATTCCCCCTGGCTCGCTCGGGCCGTTGATGCAGGCCAACCGGAAGCGGCTCGTAAGTGAAGGTTTCGCCTCTGCCAAGAAGGTTCACGGGCCTGTTCCAGTTCGCTGAACACCGCGGTTCACGCACGGATTGCGGATGGGCATCGCCACGGCACCGCGATCACGGCTCGTTCACCCACTCGCACGTTCGTCGTTCGACGGCTGTTGCAAAGATTGCTACATAGTGGTAGGTCTGACTGAAAGTTCTTGGCTCGATTTGAAATTCGATCTGTCCGGTAGGTAAATTCTTGCCCTCGCGCCTACTGCCGGACCTGTGAGACTGTGTAGTTTCAACGCGTTCCCCCCAATTCCTGCGTTGAAGGCGGCTGCATGAAAGTCTCTGTTGGCAAACCTGTTCTGGCCGCGATATCGGTGGCCTGCATCGCCGTACCTGCGGCCACCGGCGTCGCCTCTGCGGCGACACCGGCATCCACCACTTCGCCGGTTCGGGCCGTGGCCGCCGCTGCCCCGGTGGATCCGAACCTTGCCCTTCTGAAACTGTTGACGTTCCCGATTCACAACGCCTTCGGCATCGCCGTCGGCGTCGGCACCGCCGCCAATGCGGGCCTGAACTTGGTCCTGCTTCCGGTGTCGATCGCAAGCTTCGTCGCAGTGAACCAGACGGACAAGATCCCCGCCTACGTGCAGCAGGTCCAGACGAACCTCGCCAACGCGATCCCCGGCATCATCAAGTCGATCCAGGCCGAGGCCGCGTATGACCAGACCTTGTTGGGCAACCTTGGCGTCACGCAGGCAGCCCAGTTGCGTCCCAGCGCCCATGACGTCAACGCGATCGTGGCTGGGGCTTCGGGTACACCGCTTCTGAACCTGTTGACGTTCCCGATTCACAACGCCTTCGGCATCGCCGTCGGCGTCGGCACCGCCGCCAACGCGGTGCTGAACCTGGCTCTGCTCCCGGTGTCGATCGCAAGCTTCGTCGCAGTGAACCAGACGGACAAGATCCCCGCCTACGTGCAGCAGGTCCAGACGAACCTCGCCAACGCGATCCCCGGCATCATCAAGTCGATCCAGGCCGAGGTCTCCTATGACCAGCACCTGTTCAGCACAATCGGCACGGCGACGGTCAAGCAGCCCGCGATGGCGGCGCTCGAGGCAGCACCCAAGGTCTCGAAGACTGCCGCCGGTACCGATGCGGACGCCACCAAGGCGCTTGCTGCTGGCGACAGCACCAAGGACGGTGCAGTGACGGGCAAGGACTCCACCCCCGCCAAGGAGGACTCGAAGCCGGCCAAGGACTCGACCCCGACGGACTCGAAGCCGGCCAAGGACTCGACCCCGACGGACTCGAAGCCGGCCAAGGACTCGACCCCCGCCAAGGAGGACTCGACCCCCGCCGACTCGACACCCGCCAAGGACGGCAAGCCCGGGAAGACCGATGGAGTTCATCACCAAGGTGGCGCCGCCACCGGGGCCAATGGCACGGCGACCGGGGAAAACGCCGGTGGCGCGGGCAAGCCCGCGAACTCCACGCCGTCGAAGCACACCGGTGCCGGCAAGCACCGGGCGGCCGCCGGGAACGGCAGCAGCGGGGCCGGTAGCAGCACCGGCCACGGTCGTCATGCCAAGTAGGCACGCTTAGCCCACCACGCGGTCGGCCCCCTCCTCCGGGAGGGGGCCGATTGCGCGGTCGGACTCGGACCACTACTCCCGGGTGTCGATGACGCGCTGAGCGACGTCGATGAGCTTGATGTTGGCGTCCTGCGAAAGCTGCCGGAGCATCGCGAACGCGCGGACGTCGTCGATCTTGAACCGCTCCATGATGATGCCCTTGGCCTGGCCGATGCGGTCACGCGTCGACAGGGCCGACTGGAGCTGATCGCCTTCGCGGCTGGCCAGGATCGCCGCCGCCGCATGCGCAGCGAGCACCATGCCGACGGTCTCCGCCTCGCTGTCCCACAACTTGGGCTCGAAGCCGAACAGGTTGAGCGCGCCCGCGGTGCGGTCGGCGGTGTACAGCTTGAACGACAGTGCGCTCAGTATCCCGAGCTTGACGACCTCCGGCGCGTAGTTGGGGAACCGCGGCTCGTTGCGGAAGTCGTCGGTGCGCACCACGATCTCCTCCAGCGCGGCCTCGACGCACGGCCCCTCGCCGTAGCGCATCTGAAGTTCGTCGAGCTTGAACATCAGATCGGAGGTAGGCGCGAGGGTGTCGTGGGTGTTGCCCTTTCCGACGAGCAGCACACCGGCGAGGTCCACGCCGGGGATCAGGTCCTTGGCCGCCGCCGTGACGTCGACGAGCACGTCATCGACCTTTCTCAACGCGATCACACGCGCAAGCTCAGCCATCCTCAAGGCGAGGTCGTGGTTCTGCAGCGTCATGTCCTGTCATCTTCCCCTGTCCGCCCGACCGCGCGAACGTTTGGGCAACGAGATGCGGGCAATGCTCGCATATAGGCACGCGCGGTGGTCGACAACCGCGCGCGCTGAGGTCCTGCCGGTTCAGACGCGAGCCGGCGGGGCCGCCATATGCGGTCGGACGGCCAGCTTCCGCCATGACCGGCGAGTCACTCTGCTAGTTGCAGTACGTGTGCAGTCATGGGTGGATCGAACGTCTGGATCCTCGGCGGCTTCCAGACCGACTTCGCACGGAATCTGACCAAGGAGGGGCGCGACTTCGCGGACCTCGTGGCCGGCGTCGTGACGGGAACGCTCGAAGCCGCCAAGATCGACGCCGCCGACGTCGGCGTCATCCACGTCGGCAACGCGTTCGGCGAGATGTTCGCCGCTCAGGGCCACCTCGGCGCCATGCCCGCCAGCGTCGTCGACGGCCTGTGGAACACGCCGTCGTCGCGCCACGAGGCCGCCTGCGCATCCGGCAGCGTCGCCACACTGGCTGCGATCGCCGACCTACGGTCTTTCGCCTACGACACGGCACTGGTGCTCGGCGTCGAGTTGGAGAAGACCGTGCCAGGCGATACAGCCGCAAACTACCTCGGTGCTGCCGCCTGGACGGGGCACGAAGGTCAGGACGCGAAGTTCGTGTGGCCGCACGCGTTCTCCGCGGTGGCCGACGAGTACGACCGCCGCTACGGCATCGACGAGCGCCACTTGCGGGCAATCGCACAGCTGAACTTCACCAACGCCAGGACCAATCCGAACGCCCAGACCCGCGACTGGAGCGTGCCCGACCTGGTCACGAGGCGAAGCACCGACGCCCTCGAAGACGAAATCAACCCCGTGGTCGAGGGCAGGATCCGGCGGTTCGACTGCAGCCAGATGACCGATGGCGGCGCCGGCGTCGTCCTGGTCGGCGACGACTACCTGCGCGACCACCCGGACGCCCGGCCGATCGGCCGGATCGAGGGCTGGGGCCACCGCACCGTCGGGCTCGGCCTGCAACAGAAACTCGACCGGTCCGCCGACGATCCCTACGTGATGCCGCACGTCCGACGGGCGGTTCTCGACGCCTTCGAGCGCGCCCACATCTCGCTGGTCGACCTCGACGGCATCGAAGTGCACGACTGCTTCACACCGAGCGAATACCTCGCGATCGACCACATCGGGCTGACCGGTCCCGGTGAGTCCTGGAAGGCCATCGAGAACGGCGAGATCGAGATCGGCGGACGGCTGCCGATCAACCCCAGCGGAGGGCTGATCGGCGGTGGCCACCCCGTGGGCGCCACCGGAGTGCGCATGCTCCTCGACGCCGCCAAACAGGTCAGCGGGACCGCAGGCGAGTATCAGGTCGACGGCGCACGGACATTCGGCACGCTCAACTTCGGCGGAAGCACGGCCACCACGGTCAGCTTCGTCGTCGCGGGTGTGCCCGCGAACTGACCGCAGGTACCGCAATGGAAAGGTGAGATGAGCATCCAAACGAACCCGGAGATCGTCGGAAAGTTTCTGTCCACGCTGCCCGATGATGACGACCACCCCTACCGCACAGGGCCGTGGCGTCCACAGACCACCGAATGGGACGCCGACGACCTAACGGTCGTCGAGGGCGAGCTCCCGACCGATCTCGACGGTGTGTACCTGCGCAACACCGAGAACCCGCTGCACCCGGCGCTCAAGACCTACCACCCGTTCGACGGTGACGGCATGATGCACGTCGTCGGCTTCCGTGACGGAAAGGCGTTCTACCGCAACAGGTTCATCCGCACCGACGGCTTCATCGAAGAGCTGAACGAGAACGGGTCGCTGTGGCCAGGAATCGCCGAACCCGTCGAGATGGCCAAGCGCGACTACGGCTGGGGCGCAAGGACCTTGATGAAGGACGCATCGTCGACCGACGTGATCGTGCACCGAGGTATCGCCCTGTCCAGCCACTACCAGTGCGGAGACCTGTACCGGATCGACCCGTACTCCGGTGCCACGCTGGGCAAGTCCGAATGGGGTGGCGCCTTCCCGTCCGACTGGGGCGTCTCGGCGCACCCCAAGGTCGACGACCGCACCGGTGAAATGCTGTTCTTCAATTACGCCAAACAGGCGCCCTACATGCACTACGGCGTGGTCGATGCGAACAACCAACTGGTGCACTACGTCGACGTGCCACTGCCAGGCCCACGGCTCCCCCATGACATGGCGTTCACCGAGAACTACGCGATCCTCAACGACTTCCCGCTGTTCTGGGAGCCGGAACTGCTGCAGCACAACGTGCACCTGCCGCGACTGCACAGGGACATGCCATCACGCTTCGCGGTGATCCCGCGCCGCGGGGATACCTCCCAGATCCAATGGTTCGAGGCCGACCCGACCTACGTCCTGCACTTCACCAACGCCTACGAGGACGGTGACGAAATCGTTCTCGACGGCTTCTTCCAGGGCGACCCGGAACCGGCCGACGACGGCAACGGCACCAAGTGGCAGCGCGCCTTCCGCTTCCTCGCGATGGACCGGATGCAGACCCGACTGCACCGGTGGCGCTTGAACCTCAAGACCGGCGCGGCGCGCGAGGAGCAAATGTCCGACAGCATCACCGAATTCGGGATGATCAACTCCGGCTACGCGGGCCGCGACTACCGTTACACGTACGCGGCGACGGGCAAGCCGGGTTGGTTCATGTTCGACGGGCTGGTCAAGCACGACGTGGTGACGGGCGCCGAGGAGCGGTTCGCCTTCGACGACGGAGTGTACGGCAGCGAGACCGCAATGGCTCCGAGATCGAACGTCGCCGCCGAGGACGACGGCTACCTGATCACCATCACCACGGACATGAACGCCGATGCCTCCTACTGCCTGGTGTTCGACGCCGCCAGAGTCGCCGACGGCCCGGTGTGCAAACTGGCTCTGCCCGAACGGGTTTCGAGCGGCACACACTCGACATGGGCACCAGGTGCGGAACTGCGCCGCTGGCACCAGACCGACAGCGCCGCCGAGGCGATCGGTCTGTAGTTGAGCGATCCGGGTGGAGTCAATGCCGTCGGCCGGATGCTCGGCCTGGTGGGCGACGAGTGGACGCTGTTGATCGTCCAGCAGGCGCTGCTCGGCGTCACCCGCTACGGCGACTTCGCGGCGCGGCTGCCGATCTCACACGCGGTGCTCAGCCGCCGCCTGACCGCGATGACCGGTGACGGGCTGCTGGTCCGCATGCCCTATCAAGAAAAGCCGCCGCGATACGAATACGTGCTCACCGCCCGGGGCCGTTCGCTCTGGCCGGTACTGACCTCGATCTGGGAATGGGAACGCAGGTGGGTGCCCGACCACGCCGATGAATCTGCCGGTGATGCACCACGCCACCTGCGATGCCTCCTTCGCACCGCTGCTCACCTGCCGGGCGTGCGGGGACGTCGTCACCGAGAAGGACGTCGTCGCCGCGTGGGGTCCCAGCGGCTCCTGGCCGCGCTCGATGCCGGTCGAGTCGACGCGGCGCCGGTCGGCCTCCGGCACGGCGCCCGGCCGGGCGGGCTTGTTCCCGGAGACCATGGACATCCTCGGCAACCGGTGGGCGTTCTCCCTGCTGGTCGCCGCGTTCGTCGGCACCACCCGGTTCAGCGACTTCGCCAAGCAGTTGGGCGCGCCACCCGGCTCGCTGGCCGATCGCCTGCAGATCTTCACCGCGGGCGGCGTCCTCGCGACGAGCAACGGACGCTACCTGCTGACCGAGAAGGGCCGCGCGGTCTTTCCCGTGCTGATCACCGCATTGCAGTGGGCGCAGCGCTGGTTCACCGCTCCCGAGGGACCTGCCGTGCTGCTCCGGCACACGGTGTGCGGCAACCCCTTCGAAGCCGTGCTCACCTGCGATCAGTGTGCCGGGGCGCTGCGGGGGTCGGACGTCGGCGCGGGCTAGCGGTGGCGGTCGAGCCGGAACCGCAGGTTGTTGCGCACCGCGGGCCACTCCACGTCGAGGATCGAGTAGACGACGGTGTCACGTCGCGAACCATCGGCCAGCAGCTGCTGACTGCGCAACACGCCGTCGAGTTTCGCACCGAGCCGTTCGATGGCCGCGCGACTGGTGGAGTTGAAGAAGTGTGTCCGGAATTCGACTGCCACACAATTCAACTCGTCGAAGGCGTGGGTGAGCATCAACAACTTTGCCTCGGTGTTGACGCCGGTCCGGCGAACCGACGCGGAGAACCAGGTATTGCCGATCTCGAGCCGGCGGTTGGGCGGATCCACGTTGAGGTAGCTCGACGATCCGATCATGCGGCCATCCGGCGTCCGCGCGACGAACGTCAACCCGGTGTCGGGGTGCTGAACTGCCAACCGCAGGTCCACCCACGCCTGCGCGGTGGACGGTCCCGGCGCGCTGGTGAACCACAGGCCGCCGACGTCACCGTCGGCCGATGCCGCCGCGATCTCTCCGACGTGTTCGGTGCGCAACGGTTCGAGCGTGACCCACCGCGGCCCGGTGAGCACCACCGGTTCGACGAACCCGGTCATCGGCCCCTGCTCGTCTCCGACCACGCGGCGACCATCGCCAGAACCGAAAGCACCATCGCCGTCACCGTTGCCGCGCCACCCACGTACAGGCCGTAGCCCGCGGCGATCGGCGGTGCTACGTACAGCCGGAAGTACCACAGTGCCAGCACCGCCAACAACACTGAAATCGACAGCGCCGCAGTCGAAGCGATCCGAGCCGACAATCCGCGGGCCGCCATCGCGGCCGCCACGATCAACGTCGACGACAACAACACGATCAGCTGTCCCACGCCGAACCCCGGCGGCGGCAGCGGCATCTGGCCGACCTTCCCACCGATCGCATTCGCGCGCCCGCCGCTGGTCGTCAACCAGGGCAGCCAGGCGCTGACCAGGACGACCAGCGCGCAGAGCACCACGAACCATGCGGGTCGCAGGCGAGCCATGCGATGAGGGTATCGGGTTGGCCGGTCTCCTCGACGTAGGCTGGACCCATGACGGAGCTACCCGACTGGGCCCGCACGCTCGACCTGGCCCCGCACCCCGAAGGCGGCTGGTTCAGGGAGACGTGGCGCAGCGAGCTCACCGTCGGCCAGTCCGCGCTGCCGCCCGACTACGCGGGCCCGCGCAGCGCCGGAACCGCCATTCTGTTCCTGCTCATGCCCGGCCAGCAGTCGGCCTGGCACACGGTGCGCAGTGCCGAACTGTGGCTCCATCACCGCGGCAGTCCGCTGCTGTTGGAGGTCGGGCCCGAACAGGACGATGCGACAACGCTTTTACTCGGCAGCGACGTCGCGTCTGGCGAGAGCCCGCAACTGCTGGTCCCTCCGGGTCACTGGCAACGCGCCCGGCCGCGGGACGACGAACCCGTGCTGGTCAGCTGCGTGGTGGTGCCAGGATTCGACTTCGCCGACTTCGCCCTCGCCGCCCCTACCGACTGAGCAGGCGCACCGCTGCGGATACCAGCGCGGCGTTGTCCGGCGCCACCGAACCGTCGGGCAGCTTCAGGGTGTCCTCCATGCCGATTCGGGTCTGGACGCCGCGCAACCCGGCGTGTTCCAGTAACGGCCAACAACTCTCGTCCAGCCCGTGCAGCAGCACCGGAGCGGGCGAGCCGACGGCGAGCACCCGGTCGAGCATGTCGTCGGCTGCGGCGACGTCCGCGTCCGCCTGCAACTCGATCATCACCCTCATGCAGTGCTGCGCCAGATCGGAGCGGGCCCACGAGGCCACCGCCTCCGCGTGGAACAGACCGATCTCGACCCCGAGCCCCTTGCCGAGCAGCAGGTGCGCCAACTCCTCGGAGCCCGGTTCGTGCCAGTTCAGCGACGCGAAGTCGGGCAGCACCGTCCACCCCTCGACCGCCCGCAGCCTGGCATCGGCGTCGGGAAGGGCCCAGAACCCCGTCGTCACCCCCAACGGCAGACCGGGCAACGCCGCTCGGACGGCCTTTACCGCGGCGCCCACCGCGTCGCCGTGCAGCGAGTCGACGCCGTCCGCGGTCTTGGGGTGCATGTGCACGGCCTGGGCCCCGGCCTGGTGGGCCTGAACCGCCGCTGCGGCCAGCTGATCGGGTGTGATCGGCAGGTTCGGGTGCTGGTCGGGGGTGCGGGCTCCGTTGATGCAGGCTTTGACGTAGATGCTGGGGCTGGTGGGCATGGCTCCATTGTGACCATTCGCGGCGGAGGTTTCCGAAGTAGCCTGCCCGCAAGGGATGGCACACCATCGTCTGCGGCGACTGCTCGCTTGTCGTACGCAAACGCCGAGAGGGCCCGTCAACAAGTGAGCGCTCGCCGAAGGGGTTAACCCACGACGCCCAGCACCCGCAGCGCGTTCTGCTTGAAGATCAGCGGCGCAACCACCGGATCGAGGTCGAGTTCGCCGAAGTCCTTCCGCCAACGGTCGAGCTGGATGTATGGGTAGTCGGTGCCGAACAACGCCTTGGTGCGCAGCTGCCGACCGAGCGCCCGGACCAGTTGCGGCGGAAAGTACTTCGGTGAGTAGCCGGAAAGATCCAGGTAAACATTCGACTTGTGCGCAGCGATCGCGATCTGCGCATCCACCCACGGCACCGCCGGGTGGGCCATCACGATGGTCAGGTTCGGGAAGTCGGCGGCGACGTCGTCGAGAAGCATCGGGTGGGAGTAGCGGAGTTTGATGCCGTGCCCGCCAGGCAACCCCGAGCCGATCCCGGTCTGCCCGGTGTGGAACAGCGCGGGTAGGCCTGCGCAGGCGATGGCGTCATAGATCGGGTAGAAGCGGCGGTCGTTGGGCTCGAACGCCTGCATGCTCGGATGGAACTTGAAGCCCTTCACACCGAGCCCGACCTGCTCGCGGACCCGTTGCACGGCGCGCTCCACCTGCAGCGGATCCACCGTCCCGAACGGGATCAGCACGTCATTGTTGCGCACGGCCCCGGCGATCAGGTCCTCGACCGAGTTCGGCGTGTGGCCCGTCGCCGTTTCGGCGTCGATGGTGAAGACCACCGCGGCCGCGTTCCTCGTGCGGTAGTGCGCGGCGAGTTCATCGACCGTCGCCGCGGCGGTGTCGCCCATCTTGAAGTAGGACCTGGTGGCGTCGACCAGCTCGTCGTCGTAGGCGTTGTGACCGTGGCAGTCGACCTCGACGTGCGTGTGGATGTCGATGGCCTCGACGGCGTCGAAGTCGATTCCGTATTGGTAGCTCATGGCTTGCGCGCCACGATCTGGTCGACACCCATGCGGCCCTGTCCGAAGGCGAGGTGCCCGCCGACGAGGTAGAGCTCGCGCATGGCCTCGACGCCGCGGATCTCGAAGCCACCGCTTTCGAGGTGCCGGATGGTTTGCCACAACGGGCGCATGCGCATGTCGGGTGCGATGTAGGCCTCGATGAACGGACCGCCGCCCGGCGCAGTGCCCTCGTAGTGCTGTTCGCCGACGTGCTCACCCATCTCGATCGAGCTCACCGCATCGAATGACGCTGGCGTGTAATCGAATTCACGGTAGTGCTGCAGACGAACGTCGACCTTGTCCGACAGACCCGTTCCGCAACCCGCTCGGCGATGAAGGCGCGTTGCTCGGAGGACAGCGTGATGCCAGTGGCGTGCACACCGTAATTCCTCGTGGCGTAGAGGATCAGCGAGCCCCAGCCGCAGCCGACGTCGAGCAGCCGGTCGCCTTGCTTCAATTCCAGCTTGCGGCAGATCAGGTCGAGCTTGGCCGACTGAGCGTCGTACGGCGACTGCCCTTCGTGGGTGAAGTACGCCGACGAATACGCCATGTGATCATCGAGCAGCAGCCGGTAGAAGTCGTTGGACAGACGTAGTGATGCGCGATCGCGGCGCGGTCCCGCCCGCGGGTGTGCATGACCCGACGGACATGGCCCACGCGCGACGGAAACCATCCGCGATGTCTCCGTCGACGTCGATGTCGCCGGAGACATACGCATGCGCCAAACCCAATTCCGCGGGCGCCCACAACAGCCGACGCAGGGCGCGACGATTGCGCACGACGAGCACCGGTCCGCCGGCCGGACCCGCCTCACTGCCGTCCCACGCGCGCACCCGTGAGGGCAGGTCGATACCCGCCGCGTCCCGGACCACGGCCGCGAGCCGGTCCGCTGCGGTCACCGATGACGGATTCAACCCGGCGAGCGGCAGGAAGGGTCACGCGAAGACGGACTTGAACTTGTCCAGGGACTCGCGGATGTCACCCTTGAGCGCGCCCGCGACGACCATGCCGATCGGACCGAACAGCGCGGGCCCACCGAGGTGCACGTCGAACGTCACCGTTGACCCATCGCCGGACGGCTTGATCTTGCCGATCAACTTGACCTTCACGCCACCCTTGCCGTCGCCGTCGAGTGTCATCGACTGGGGCGGCTTGAAGTTGACGATGGTCCACTTCACCCGGTTGGGCATGCCCTTGACCTCGACGATCGACTCGAGTCGAGTGCCCTTCTCCAGGGTCTCGGGCAGCTTGCTGCGCCACACCCGGTGGATGCTCAGCCACTCCTTGTAGCGGGACAAATCGGAGGCGGCCTCCCACGCCTTTTCGGGCGGAAGTGGCACGTCGACCGAGACCGACAGCTTCGCCATCGCTAGGAGGTGGGCGGGGCGGAAGGTGCGGGCGGCGGCGCCTGCGGCGGGGCGGCCGGTGGTTGTTGCGGGGCGGGCGGCGCCTGCGGCGGGGCGGGCGGTGGCTGTTGCGTGCCGTCGACCGCCTTCTTCGCCGCGTCCTGCACCTTGTCGACGTGCTGGGTGTACTTGCCCTGCGTCTTCTTGTCGACGATGTCACCGGCCTTGTCGATGGCGGTATCCACCTTGTCGGCGTTCTTGGACACCAGGTCCTTCACCTTGTCAAGAAATCCCATGGTTCCACCCTATCTGTCGGCAACGCGGTAATTCTTCACGCTGCGGATGACCGCCACAAGGTTCTCGGTTCGCCAAGGACCCTGCCCTGCACCCACCAGATCGCCTCGATCAGCGCCGCCGCGGCCACGCCAAGACCGAGTGCCATCGAGGTCAGCGCGGCGTTGGAGGGGTCGAGCATGAACTGCTCCCTGGCGAACGGGATGGAGAAGATCACCACGTATGCCGCGGCGGACACGGCGACGAGTGCCACCCGCCACCACTCGTACGGTCGGGCCACCACGGCGAGCACCCAGAGCGCACCAACCAGCAGGGTGATCAGCGCCGCCGTCGAGGCCTGGGTCTGCTCCATCGCCGACGCGGCTCTGCCCTGGTAGGCCAGCAGATAGGAGCCGAACGTCGCGGTGCCGACCACGAGTCCGGACGGCAGGGCCGACGTCATCACGCGGCGCACGAAACCCGAGTGGGCCCGTTCCCGGTTCGGCGCCAGCGACAGGATGAACGCGGGGATGCCAATGGTGAACCAGGCGGCGATCGTGACGTGGATCGGCTGGAACGGAAACAGCAGCGGATCGGTTCCGAACAGCTTCGAGGACAGCCCGGCAAGACCGACCAGAACGGCGAGCAGCACCGAGTACACCGTCTTGGTCAGGAACAGGTTGGAGACGCGTTCGATGTTGCCGATCACGCGCCTGCCCTCGCCGACGACGTACGGCAGAGTGGCGAACTTGTTGTCCAGCAAAACGATCTGGGCCACCGCGCGCGACGCCGAGCTACCCGAACCCATCGCAACGCCGATGTCGGCGTCCTTGAGGGCCAGCACGTCGTTGACCCCGTCGCCGGTCATCGCGACCGTGTGGCCGCGGGACTGCAGGGCATGCACCATGGCCCGCTTCTGATCGGGGCGCACCCTGCCGAAGGTGGTGTACTCCTCCAGCGCGTCGGCCAACTCCCCGGGCTCCGCCGGAAGCTTGCGCGCGTCCATCGTCTCGCCGTGCAGCCCAAGCGTGCCCGCGACCGCTCCGACGGATACCGCATTGTCACCGGAGATCACCTTCACGGTGACCTTCTGGGAAGCGAAATAGTCCAACGTTTCCCGGGCGTCGGGGCGGACGCGCTGCTCGAGGACCACCAGCGCGACGGGGGTGATGACGCCCGGCGCGGCCGGTCCGTCGACCGCACGGTCGGACGAGCCCAGCAGCAGCACCCGTAGCCCGAGCGCACCGATCTGCTCGGCCTGTTCGGCCTCCGGTGAGGTCGGATCGAGAAGCACGTCGGGGGCGCCGACAACCCAGTTCCCATGCTCGCCGTAGGAGGCGCCGCTCCACTTGGTCGCCGACTTGAACGGTGCCGTTGCGGTCGGGGTCCAGCCGGGCGGAGAGGGATAGGCCTCGCCGATCGCCTGCATGCTGGCGTTCGGGCGGCCGTCGTCGGCCGCGAGCTGCGCCAGCACGTCGACGCATTCCTGGGTGGTGAACGTCTTGAGATCGCTCACGCGCATCCCGTTCTCGGTCAGAGTGCCGGTCTTGTCGGCGCACACCGTGTCGACGCGGGCTAGTCCCTCGATGGCAGGCAGTTCCTGCACCAGACACTGCCGCCTACCGAGCCGGACCACGCCGACGGCGAAGGCGATCGACGTCATCAGGACCAGGCCCTCTGGCACCATCGGGACGAGCGCACCGACCATGCGCAGCACCGACTCCCGCCAGCCGACGTCGGTGGTGAACAACTGCGTGTAGATGGTCAGCAGCCCCGCCGGGACGAGCAGGTAGGTGATGACCCGGAGGATCGTGTTGATGCCGCTGCGCAGCTCGGATTTCACCAGCGTGAACTTGCTGGCCTCCTGGGCGAGTTTGGCGGCGTACGCCTCGCGGCCCACCTTGGTGGCTCGGTACGCCCCGCTGCCCGCGACGACGAAGCTGCCCGACTTCACCTCGTCCCCGACGGCCTTGTCGATCGGGTCGGCCTCGCCGGTGAGCAGCGATTCGTCGACCTCCAGGTTGTCCTCCTCGAGCAGGTCGCCGTCCACCACGATCTGGTCGCCGGGGCCCAGTTCGATGACGTCACCGAGAACCACCTCGTTGGGCGGTCGCGCGGTGGTGCCGGATTGCCTGCGCACCATGGGCTTCGCCTGACCGACGATGGCAAGCTCGTCCAGCGTCCGCTTGGCACGCAACTCCTGGATGATGCCGATCGCGCTGTTGGCGACGATCAGGATGCCGAACAGTCCGTTGATCACCGATCCGGTGGTGAGCACGATGATCAGCAGGACCCCGAGGATCGCGTTGATGCGCGTGAAGACGTTGGCCCGCAAGATCTCCGAGACGCTGCGCGCAGCGCGAGCCGGGACGTCGTTGCTCTTGCCCTCGGCGACGCACTGGGCGACCTCTTCGTCCGACAGGCCCGCGGCCAGTGTGGCGGTCACCTGGTGAAGACCCCGTCGTGGTCCATCGCGTAGTACTCCAGGGTCAGCGTGTCGCCGTCGAACGTGGCCTTCGAGATGCTGCCCGGCGGCGAGTTCTCGGAGACGAAGCTGAACGTGAACACGTTGCCGTCCCAGTGCTTCAGCGGCACCACCAGCTTCGGGCCGAGCGCCAGTTCCAGCCCGCCGTCCTGCTCCGTGACGCGGGCCGGCCCCCAGAAGTCGTTCGCGTAGGTGCCGACGTATCCCGACAGTGGCCCCGGCGAAGCGGGGGTGGCCGGTGGCTGCTGACCGACGAGTGATCCCTCCGGGTGTTCCATGTCGACGAAGGCCTGGCGGTAGAGCTCGAACCAGTTCTCGCGGACCTCGCCGAACTGGACGAGGTCGGCGAACTCCGCCGTGAGCGTCTCCGGAACGCCGGAGGGCGTCGCGTTGGTGAGCGCGACGATGGCGACGTCGGCCGACGGCAGCACGAGGAAGTTGGTGCCCGACCCGAGCTCGAAGGCGCCCGAGTGGCTGAGCTGCATCCGCGCCGCCGAGGTCGATCCGACGTTGAACCCGAACCCGTAGAAGCCCGATCGCATCGCGGGCTCGCTGGCGGGACTCGACACGATCTGCGGGGTGACCGCGGGCAGCAGCGCCGTGGGGTCGACGATCTGCTTGCCCCCGTAGCTCCCGTTGCCCAACATCATCGCCAGCCAGTGCGTGAGGTCGTTGGCCGAGCTGCTGACGCCGCCCGCAGGTGACTCGGGTTGCGGGTCGCGGACGTAGTCCGGGTGGTAGCCACCGTCGACGTGGATGTGCCCGACCGCGCGATCGGACCGCGCCATGTACTCGTCGAACCGAGAACTCGTCGACGCCATGCCCAGCGGCCTGTAGAGCACGTCCTGGCTGAGGTCTTCCCATGACCTGCCCGCCGCGACGGCCGCCGCCTCAGCACCCGCGGTCAGGCCGAAGTTGGTGTACGCGTAGGAGATGCGGAACGGAGCCAACGGAAGTGCACGCAGGTGGTCCAACACGTAGCGCCGGTCATAGCCCAGATCCTCGAGCAGGTCGCCCGCGTGATCCGGCAGGCCGGACCGGTGCGAGTACATGTCGCCGATCGTCACCATCTTGGTCACCGCCGGGTCCGACAGCGCGAACCACGGCAGCTTGTCGACGATCGGGGTATCCCAGCCGATGGCGTTCACGCCCACCTGATGCGCCACCACCGTGGCTCCGAGCGGTTTGGACAACGACGCGAGCTGGAACACGGTGTCGGCGTCGACCCGATTCTCGGCAGCGTCACCATTGCGGACGTCCTTGACACCGAATCCCTTCGCGTACAAGGTTTTCCCGCCGTGCACCACGGCGACGGCCATGCCCGGGATGCCCGACTTGGTCATCAGATCCTGAGCCAGACCGTCGAGCTTCGCCACCGCATTCTCGACGGCGTTGTCCGGCAACGGCATTGCAGGCACCAACGGTGGTGGCACGTCGGATAGCGAAGGGGGGCAGGATGGTTCGGCCGACGGTTCGGCCCGTTGCGACGACGAGGAGCCGCAGCCGACGAGCAGGACCAGTGCGGCCAGCGAAGCGATCAGCGGGCGAAACCTCGGCGTAGTGGCGCACACCAGCACGCTAGCCGGTCATGGGCGCCACCATGGGTCCAACGACGAGGCAGGCCCTGCCTCGACCCGCTGGCCGGGCCGAGGGGTGGCAACCAAGACTCCCTCCTCCGCCGCGGCGGCGAGCGTCCGCTCCACCGGCTCGGACCACGGATGCGGCGCGAGCCGGAACGTCGCCCAGTGGATCGGCACGAGCAGCCCGGCGTCGCTGACGTCGCGGTGGGCACGGACCGCGTCCTCTGGGATTCATGTGGATGTCCGGCCAGCCCGGGTGATACGCCCCGACGGGCATCAGCGTGAGGTCGAAGGGGCCGTGGTCGGCGCCGATGTCGGTGAAGCTCTTGGTGTACCCGGTGTCCCCGCCGAAGAAGGCCCGATGCCGTGGGCCGATCAGCGCCCACGACGACCACAGCGTGACGTTGCGGTTCAGGAAACGTCCGGAGAAGTGCCGCGCAGGGGTGCACACCAGGGTGAGTTCGCCGAGTTCGGCGCTCTGATTCCAGTCGAGTTCGACGATCCGGTCGGCAGGGATGTGCCACGCCCGCAGATGCGCGCCGATGCCGAGCGGCACGAAGAACTTGGACCGCTGCGTGCGGGCCAACTGCTTGACGGTGTCGACGTCGAGGTGGTCGTAGTGGTCGTGGCTGATGATGACGGCATCGATGGCGGGCAGCGCGTCGAGCGGAGTGGGCACCGGATGCAGGCGCTGCGGGCCGACCGCGCGCGACGGCGAACAGCGGTCGCTCCACACCGGGTCGGCGAGCACGCGGTAGCCGTCGACCTCGATCAGGGCCGACGAATGGCCGTACCAGGTGACCGCGAGGTCCGCCACCGGCAGGTCCGCGGCAGGGGTGACCAGCGGGACGGGCAGCGACGGGTGCTGGCTCGAGCTGCCGCCGATGACGTCGCGCGCCAGCATGAACTGCTGCTGGCGGGTGAGGCTGGTCGTCGACGCCGGTTCGAGGTTGCTGAACACGCCGTCGTGGTAGTTCGGCGACCGCTTGGCGACCGCGTCGATCTCGACCGGTGACGCGCCGAGCGCCGACGGGGCGCCCTGCAGGGCCCGCAGCGCCAGGCCGCCGCCGACGATCGCCGCCGTACCCCCGACCAGCCGAACCGCCCCCCAGAACATCAGGCGCCCTGGAAGTTCGGTGGGCGCTTCTCGATGCGGGCGACCTGCGCCTCGATGACGTCCTTGCTGCGCCACGCCTTCTCGAACAGCTCCTGGTGCACGGGCCACGGATCCTCGTACGCGCCGTCGTCATTGAGCACCCGCTTGGCGTGTTGCAGCGCCAGCGGAGCGAAGCCGGCGATCTCGGCCGCCCAGGCCTGCGCATCGGCGAGCGTGCCCAGCCGGTTGGCCATTCCCGTCTGCAGCGCCGTGTCTGCGGTGAGCCGCTCGGCGGCCATCAGCATGCCGCGGGCCCGGCCGGCACCCACCAGTGACGTCAGCCGACGGATGCTCCAGTTGTCTAGCGCCAAACCATATTTCGCGACGGGGAACTGGAAGTAGGCATCTGTGGCGACGACCCGCAGGTCGCAGATCATCGCCAGGATGACGCCCGCTCCGATCGCAGGTCCGTTGATCGCGCCGATCACGGGGATCGGCGCCACGTCGATGGCGATGTTCAGTGCCTTTGCCTTGTCGGGCAGCTTCTCCGCCATCCCGGCCGCGTCGGTCAGGTCGGCACCGGAGCTGAACACGTTGCCTGCGCCGGTGATCACGATCGCGCGGACGTCGTCGGCGGCGGCCTGCTCGACGGCCTCCCGTAGGGAGTCGACGAGGTCGCAGTTCAGCGCGTTGCGGCGGTCCTCCCGCTGCATCTCCAGGGTCATCACGTGGCCATTGCGGGTAACTCCGATCATGGGGCCAGCCTATCGAGGCGCCCGATAGCCTTGCTCCGTGAGCCGGATCGGTGCCGTTGCGCTACGCGATGCCGTGCTGGACGAGGGGTCGTTCGCCAGCTGGGACCGCGCACCCCTCGAGGTCGACGCCGACGACGGGTACCGGCGCGAGTTGGCCGCCGCCGCGGCAGCGACCGGCTTCGACGAATCGGTGCTGACCGGCGAGGGCACGGTGTTCGGGCGGCGGGTCGCCGTGGTGGCCTGCGAGTTCGACTTCCTGGCCGGTTCGATCGGGGTGGCTGCGGCGGAGCGGATCACCTCGGCGATCGAGCGCGCGACGGTGGAACGCCTGCCGCTGGTGGCCTCGCCGAGTTCGGGCGGCACTCGCATGCAGGAGGGCACCGTCGCGTTCCTGCAGATGGTCAAGATCGCGGCCGCCGTCGAACTGCACAAGCAGGCGCATCTGCCCTACCTCGTCTACCTGCGACATCCGACCACCGGCGGGGTGTTCGCCTCTTGGGGATCGTTGGGCCACGTCACCGCCGCCGAGCCCGGCGCGCTCATCGGCTTCCTCGGGCCCCGGGTGTACGAGCACCTCTACGGCGAGCCGTTCCCATCGGGCGTCCAGACCGCGGAGAACCTGCTCCACCACGGCGTGATCGACGCGTCGTCCCGCTCGAGCTGTTGCGATCGACGCTGGACCGCACGCTCAGGGTGGTGGCCGACGAGCCGGGCCCTCCCCCTCCGACGCCGGACGCGGCGCCGGTCCCCGACGTGCCCGCGTGGGACTCGGTGGAGGCGTCGCGACGGCCCGACCGTCCTGGCGTCGGCGTATCTGCTGCGGCACGGCACGACGGACCGCGTGCTGTTGTCGGGCTTCGGAGGGCAGGAGCGAAGCGACCAGGGAATCGACACCGGGGAGGGCGAGGGCGCCAGCACGTTGCTCGCACTGGCGCGGTTCGGCGGCCAGCCCGCGGTGGTGGTCGGTCAGCGGCGCGTCGTCGGCGGGACTGGTCGGGCCGCGGGCTCTTCAGGAGGCGCGTCGCGGCATGGCGCTGGCGGCGGGTTTGCGACTGCCGCTGGTGCTCGTCATCGACACCGCGGGGCCCGCCCTGTCCGCAGAGGCCGAGCAGGGCGGGCTGGCCGGCGAGATCGCCCGCTGCCTGGCCGAACTGGTCACGCTGGACACGCCGACGGTGTCGGTGCTGCTCGGCCAGGGCAGCGGCGGGCCCGCGCTGGCGATGGTTCCCGCCGACCGGGTACTCGCCGCGCTGCACGGCTGGCTGGCCCCCCTTCCGCCGGAGGGGGCGAGCGCGATCGTCTTCCGCGACACCGAACATGCCCCGGAACTGGCTGCGGCGCAAGGCATTCGGTCGGCAGACCTGATGCGCAACGGCATCGTCGACGCCATCGTGCCCGAGCACCCCGACGCGGCGGACACCCCGATGGAGTTCACCGGACGGCTGTCGGCGACCATCGCCGACGAACTGCACCGGTTGCGCGCGGTGCCCGCGGGTGTGCGCCTGGCCGGCCGGCTGCGCCGCTACCGCAACATCGGCCTGCCGGGCCGTTAGGTGTTGCGGAATCAGTCTCGCCGTGCCGGGTGCACCCTGTACCGCGCTGTCCGGCTGCTGGCAGTGCTGCCGAACGCGGGGTTTCGCCGAGCGCTGAATCCTCTGGCGCCGTTGACGAGGCGCCCGGCGGTGGCACTCTGGAAACCGTGGACTCCCTGTATCACTTCTGGTGGCTGATCTTCCCGCTCGGCGGGATGATCGGCGGCGGGCGTCCGGGCGGTCGCGGCGGCCAACGAGCGGCGCGCCGACCGCAGGCTGGAGCGGTACCGGATCAAGCAGCAGACCAAGATCGCGGTGGCGGAGGCGCAGGGTCGGAGCAAGGTCGACGAAGCCGCGTCGCGACGCGAGCTGACCAAGCTGCTCGCCCAGCACGACGCGCATCGACGCGCGCTGGCTGGACTACGAGGTGGACGTCGCCAAGCTGCTGGACTTCCCGATGATGACGGACATGCGGCAGCCGCTCACCGTCGCGTTCCACAAGTCCCGCAGCCGCGCGGACCTGCTGCGCCCGGCAACCGATCGACGACGCCATCGGCGACCGCGGGACGCCAACTCGACTACCGCGACGCGGTGCACGAGTATGCGGCGGCGTTCGCCGTGGCCGAGGCGGAGGCGATCCGCCGCAGGCGCAGCGACTTCTCGACCGCGGGGCCAGCAGCGGATCGAACGCGCGCAGCTCCTGCTGCGGGTGGCGTCCGACGAGTCGGCGACACCGCGAGGAGCGCCGGAGCGCCTACACCAGGGCACGCACCGAACTCGACGGGCTGATCGTGCTGCCCGCCATCACCCGCGCGAGCATCGAACGCAGGATCGCCGGGGAGATCGAATCCGCCTGAATCGCGCGGTATGCGCATCGCGACCCGCGGTGGGCGCGGGTGCCGGTGCACAGGTCGCGGAAGGCGACTAGCACCTCGGCTCGGCGACGTAGCGCTGCAGCGTCGGGCCGAGCCAGTCGGCCAGCTCGGCACGGGCCATGTCGACGATCGGCGGTATCCGCAGTACGTAACGGCAGAGAGCCATGCCGAGCATCTGGGTGGCGATCAGACCGGCCCGCCGCGGGGCGTCGTCGGGAGTCAGCTTCGCGATCGCGGGCAGCAGCTGCGCCGCGAAGATCTCCTTCATCCGTTGGGCCGCTTCGGCATTCGTGGTGCTTGAGCGCAGTAACACGATCAACGCCTCATCGCCTTCCCAGCGCGCCAGGAAGTGACCAACCAACGCCGCGCCCAACTCGGAGCGATCCAGGTCGGAGAGATCGGGGAATTGCAGGTCGAATTCGGCCGCCGCGGCGAACAGCTGATCCTTGTTGCCGAAGTACCGCATCACCATCGACGGATCGATGTTCGCGTCGGCCGCGATGGCGCGGATGGTGGCGCCCTCGTAGCCCGATTCGGCGAATCGCTCCCTGGCCGCCGCCAGGATGACGGCCTTGGTCCGATCGGCCTTGCTACCCATGCCGACGAGTGTAGGCCAACAGCTGTTGACTTTTTGCGAGCCGCGGCGCAGCATGGAAATACCAACAACCGTTGGCAAAAGTTCCACCCGAAGGAGGGTGACATGTTCGACACCGACGTCCTCATCGTGGGAGCCGGCCCTACAGGCCTGACGCTGGCCGCATCGCTGCTGGCCAGAGGGGTTCGCGCCACCATCGTGGACCGCCAGGACGCGGGGGCCAACACCTCGCGGGCCGCTGCGGTGAATGCGCGCACGCTGGAAGTGCTCGAAGGTCTCGACGTAGCGAGACGCCTCGTCAAGGAAGGCATCGAGGCGCCCCTGTTCAGCATCCGCGACGGCCGCAAGGTGCTGATCCCGATCGACTTCTCCCACCTACCGACCGCCTATCCGTACACGCTGCTCGTCCCCCAGTCGACCACCGAACGACTGTTGCTCGACCGGGTCCGCGAGCTGGGCGGCGACGTCGAGCGCCCCAGGGTGCTCAACGGCGTCACCCAGGACTCCGACGGCGTGACCGCGACGTTCGCCGACGGCGACACCGTCCGGGCCCACTACGTCGTCGGCGCGGACGGCATGCACAGCACGGTGCGCAAGCAGGCAGGCATCGAATTCCGCGGCGAACCGTACGCGCAGTCGTTCGTCCTCGCGGACGCTCACCTGACCGGTGAGGTGCCCACGGCCGAAGTCGTCCTCTTCTGGGACAGCGCCGGGCTGGCGGTCGTCGCACCGCTGCCGGACGGCAGCTTCCGCATCGTGGCCCCGGTCGACGACGCTCCGGAGGTGCCGTCGGTCGCCTTCATTCAGGACATCCTGGACAGCCGCGGCACGGGCACCGGACGGACGACCGTCACCGATCTGGTGTGGGGATCGAGATTCCAAGTCCACCACCGGGTCGCCGACACCTATCGCGCCGGTCGGATCCTGCTCGCGGGCGATGCCGCACACGTGCACAGCCCGGCGGGCGGCCAGGGCATGAACCTCGGCGTGCAGGACGCCGTTGCGCTTGGCGATGCGCTCGCAGCGGTGCTGACCGGGGCGCCGGACAGCGCGCTCGACGCGTACGCCGCCGCACGTCGACCGATCGCCCAACAGGTGATCAGCCTGACCGACCGGATGACGCGCTTGGCGACTCTGCCCCGTGGTGCCCGTTCGATTCGCAACGTCGCACTGGGCGTCGCGGGCCGAATCCCCTTCACGCGCAAGGCATTGGCGTGGCGGCTGTCGGGCCTGATCTATCGCTGACCGGCCGCGAATTGGGCTCTTACGCCGGGCATTCGATAGGCGTACGATCATTCCGTCTGGGGGGACTGCCGGGTGACCGGCATTGGGGGGTGGATGAATCATGGATCGTCCGGACACGATGATCGAATTGCATCGCGAAGTGGTGGAACAGCAAGCGTCGGGGATCTACGCCGGTGATCACTACGATCAGGACGTCGACGGGACCGGTTTCACCGCGCAGGCCTCCGTCACACTCGAACTCGATCACATCTGGTTCATCTTCGAGACCGTCAAGTCGCTTTCCTCGGGCAACGTGAATCTGCGGTCGTGGCAAGAAGAGGTCGGCGGTGTCGAGGGTGATCCTCAGCGGCACTTCGCACTTGGGCTCAACGTAGGCGCCGGCTCGGTGATCACCATCGAATCGATTGCCTGCATTCCGCTGGTCCCACTGCCGCCGAGGACCGTCACGATTCCCGATGGGCCGCGTGCCGGTGAGTCGCAACAGATTCCATACAACGAGATCCCGCTGTACGGGCGGCTGACCATCCACGATCATCTGGAGGTCAGGCAGGTCGAGCCCGGCAAGCAGACCATCTCGCTGGACCTCAACCCGCAGGACGCGCCGCTGCTGGTGGCCACCCCGCCGACCGACGTCGCCGACTCGAGGCTCTTCGGTCCGGATGCCCAGCGTCGGGCCGACGGCTCGACCGCATTCGGCGGCCAGGATCCCCGGATCACGTGGGACATCGATTATGCGGAGGCGTACTGGATCACCCACTCGACGGTCGGTGAGCTGTTGGTGAACTTCGAACGGCTGCAACACCCGGGAATGTCCGACGCCGACGCCAGGACGGCGGTGATCGACCTCGTCGCGAGTGAGCTCGCCGACGCCATTCGATCCAAGGTGCCCGACATCACCACACCCGATCCCAACTCCACCACCCCACCGCCCCCTGTGGGCGTGCTCGATCTGGTCAAGGATCCGTTGGCCGTCGACCCCGACTCCGATGACGACAGCACCAACAAGGAGGTCGACGTCATCGTCCAACGATTCGGCGCGGCCACCGATCCGCAGGAGTCGATGGTGGTGCAACTGCGGACGTTGCGCGAACTTCCGCCCGGAGAGGAACTCCCCGCATCGGTGCTAGCCGAGAACCCGGTGGAGAAGACCGCCTTGGCGACAACGGGTTTCGGCGTCCTGCTCGGGGTGCGCACCACGGTGATGAAGAGCTTCACGCTGGACGCTGCGGACTTCGACCCGGCGGAACCCTGCCTCTTGGACGGGCCGAAGACGATCGAGATCAACGGGGAGGACACCACGCTGAACGCGTTCGTGGCCGACATCGTCACCGGCAGCGGCGCTGACCCTGGCAGGCTCGTGCTGACCGGCAAGATCACCCAGAACACCACCCTGTACGACTTCGACTCGACGTTCACGGTCACCTACGTCATGGAGCTCGACGACCTAGCGCGCGACGTGCTCAAGGACGAGCCGGGCCAATGGGGTGACGAGTCCATCGCCGAACTCAACGACGACATCAACACTGCCGACGCGGGAAGGGCTGCGGGCACGCTGAATTCGACCGATTACGAGCTGGAGATGAAGCGCATCCACGACGCGATGGCGGAGCTGCCCCGGACGGTGGGCGTGCAACCGACTCTGCGCCCGCCCGAGCCGGACGTCGATCCTCACTTCTCCCTGACCGCGCTCGGCGCCCTGGCACTGCTTGGCGTCGTGTTGGCGGCCCTCATCCTGCCTGCCGCGGCAACCATCGCCGGCGTCGGGCTCTCGGCGGCACTCGGACCGCTGATCATCCTGGCGACCGTCGACTACATCGGCCTGCTGTTCACGGTGAACTGGATCGGCGACGCGTTCGGCACGCGAAAGGTGCAAGACGCACTGGACGACCGGCGAGACGGAACGGTGCTTCCCTCCCTCGGCATCCCCATCGACGTGAGCCTCACCCGGCAGCGCCTGGCCGTGTTCTTCCGACAGCTGCCAGAAGAGCTCGACGTGAGCTGCGTGAAGCCGGACACCGCCTACGATGCCGACCAGGTGATCCAACTCGTCGGCGGCGCATGGCCCACGGACGGCAAGCAGTGGCGGATCTCCGACAGCGATGCGGCCCTTGCCGTGAAGTCGGGCGCGCTGAAGCTTTTCGTCGCCGCCGACGTGGCCGGCGGCACCCGTCAGAACATCGGCGTATCCACCAGCATCAAGGGCCGCCTGTTCCTGCGCGCCGACCACGACATCGGGACCGCCGACAACCTCGGCGAACTCCCGCAGTGCGAGCTGACGCCCTGACGTTTGAGGTGTCGGTGCCATCGGGCACCCTGACCGCATGACTGAGCCCAGGACCTATCCGCAGGGCGTGCCCAGCTGGATCGACACCGTCGCGCACGATCTCGACGAGTCCCGCCGCTTCTACGCGGGCCTGTTCGACTGGACGTTCACCGACGCGGTGCCGGCCGAAGCTCCCGGCAGCTACCTCGTCGCCACCATCGGCGGCGCCGACGTCGCTGCCATCGCATCGGCGGAATCCGACGACGAGGCGGTCACGTGGCGCACCTACATCGCCGTCGACGACGCCGACGCGACGGCCAAGGCCGTCGAGGCCGCCGGTGGCACCGTCTCCCTTGCTCCGGTCGATGCCGGGCCGGGCGGGCGATTGGCCGCGTGCGCCGACCCCCGCGGCGCGGAGTTCCGGCTGTGGCAGGCGCGCAAGCGGCCCGGCGCGCAACTCGTCAACGTGCCCGGGACGTGGAACTTCAGCGACCTGCACACCTCCGATCCGCACAGCGCGGCGCAGTTCTACTCGGAGGTGTTCGGCTGGGAAGTCGACGACGTGGGGTTCGCGACGATGATCCGCAGGCCCGGCTACGGCGATCACCTCGCGTCGACGGTCGACCCCGGCATCAGGGAGCGACAGGCCGGTGTCATGGCGCCCCCCGGGTTCGAGGACGCCGTGGCATGGATGGGCATCATCCCGGACGGTCATGCCGAGCACTGGCAGGTGAGTTTCACCGTCGTGGACCGGGATGCCTCCGCGGCCACGGCCGAGGAGCTCGGCGGCACCGTGCTGGCCACCGAGGACGCCGAGTGGACGAAGACGGCGACGGTGCGTGACCCGCAGGGCGCGGAGTTGGTGCTGAGCCAGTTCACCCCACCGAAGGGTTAGCCTCTGGTCGCGGGGGTGCCGACGTGGACGATCGAGGCCGATTATCCGGTGGTGGACGCCGAGCTCGGAACACGTTCTCGATTCTACTGGGGCGCAAGGGTAATCGCGCGGTGCCGGGTCTGAACCCAGAGCACGACGGTGGCCACCGCCGCCTCCGTGAGCGAAACCGTGGTCGCCACCGTCATCAGGGTGGGCGTGGGAATCGTCGCAGCCGTGGTGGCCGCGGCACCGTGGTGGTGGGCGGGCAGCGACCAGTGCACCGCGACCATGCCGAGGTTCATCACCGCGACCACACACCACGCCCGTGGGGGTCCCGCCGTCCACAGCTCGCGGGCGCAGAACAGGCACGCGACCATCATCGCGACGACGAGCACGGCTACCACGGGATTGCCCGCATGGCCGAGCATCAGCCCGTGCCCCGTGGCCGAGCCCACCGCCACCAGCGCGCACGCCCGCCGACCCAGGACGGCGGACGTGCGCGCGGTGGACATGACTCAACTCTCGCAGCAGTGCGGCTTCGATGCCACCGGAGTGTTCAACGCCGGGTTGCGGTCGAAGAATCCGACCGGCTTCAGCGGTCCTGCGCCACGAAGGAGGGCAGGCCGGCATTCCCCGGATGTTGATTCACGAAGTCCCCGGCCGAATAGCGTTCCGCCGGGTCGTACATGGTGACCCAGAGGTGCGGCTCAGTCCGCTGCTGGCACGAGCTCTACAGGCCGAGCAGCCGGACGCTTTCCGCGCGCATGTCCACCTTGCGGATCTTGCCGGTCACCGTCATCGGGAACTCGTCGACGACGTGCACGTAGCGGGGAATCTTGTAGTGCGCCAGCTTGCCTGCCGCGAACGCACGGACGGCGTCGACGTCGAGCGCGGTGCGTTCCGGCTTCATCCGGATCCAGGCGCAGATCTCCTCGCCGTACCGTGCGTCGGGAACACCGATGACCTGCGCGTCCTCGATGTCGGGGTGGGTGAAGAGGAACTCCTCGATCTCGCGGGGGTAGACGTTCTCCCCACCGCGGATCACCATGTCCTTGATCCGACCGACCACGTTGCAGTAGCCGTCGGCGCGCATCACCGCGAGGTCGCCGGTGTGCATCCAGCCCTCGGCATCGATTGCCTCCGCGGTCTTCTCGTCGTCGCGCCAGTAGCCGAGCATCACAGAATAGCCGCGGGTGCAGAACTCGCCGGGCTGGCCGCGCTCGACCACGTCGCCGGTGTCAAGATCGATGATCTTGACCTCGACGTGCGGGTGCGCGCGGCCGATCGAGGAGGTGCGCCGGTCTTCGTCGTCGTCGACGAGCGTCTGACAGGACACCGGGGAGGTCTCGGTCATGCCGTAGGCGATGGCGACCTCGGTCATGTTCATGTCGTTGACGCAGCGCTTCATCACCTCGACCGGGCACACCGCACCCGCCATGATGCCGGTGCGCAGCGACGACAGGTCGCGGTCGGCGAAGTCGGGATGGCCGAGCATGGCGATGAACATCGTCGGTACGCCGTACACCCCGGTGCACCGCTCCCGTTCGACGGCCGCCAGCGTCGCGGCCGGATCGAACCCCGGCGCCGGGATCACCATCGTCGCCCCGTGCGTCGTGCAGCCCAGGTTGCCCATCACCATGCCGAAGCAGTGATAGAACGGCACGGGGATGCAGAGCCGATCGCCCGGGCCCAGATCGATCAGGCCAGTGACGAAGTAGCCGTTGTTCAGGATGTTGCGGTGCGACAGCGTGGCTCCCTTGGGGAAACCCGTCGTGCCCGAGGTGTACTGGATGTTGATGGGGTCGGTGTTGGTCAGCCCGGCGAGCCGCTCACGCAGCTCGTCCTGGCTCACCGCATCGGCGTCGGCACGAAGCCGCTGCCAGTCGGGGGTGCCAAGGAACACGACGTCGGACAGCTCGGGCGACTCCAGCCTGACCTCCTCGACCATGCTCCGATAGTCCGACGACTTGAACGCCGTCGCGGCGATCAGCGTCCGGACGCCGGACTGCTTGAGCACGTAGGCCAGTTCGTGGGTGCGGTAGGCGGGGTTGACGTTCACCAGGATCGCCCCGATCTTGGCCGAGGCGTACTGAACGATCGTCCACTCCGCACAGTTCGGCGCCCAGATCCCCACCCGATCGCCCTTGTCGACCCCCCTGGCCATCAAACCCCGTGCGATTTGGTCGATCTCGGCATTCAGCTCGGCATAGGTCCACCGCTGGCCACTGACCACGTCGACCAGCGCCTCGACATCCGGGTGACGCGCGGCGGTCGCCTCGAAGTTCGCCCCGATGGTCTCCTCGAGGATGGGGGTGGCGGTCGGGCCCGCGTCGTAGGACTCCATCGATCAGTCCACCAGGTCCTCGTAGCGGAACTCCGTGGTGATCGGGGTGCCCGCCCGATGCGCGTCCTCCTCGCGGCGCCGAAGCTCGACGCGACGGATCTTTCCCGAGATGGTCTTGGGCAGTTCGAAGAACTCGACGCGGCGCACCTTCAAGTACGGCGCGAGGTGGTCCCGCGCGTGCTCCAGGATCGCCCGCGCGGTGTCGGCACCGGCCTCCCAGCCCTCGGCCAGCGCGACGTACGCCTTGGGCACGGCCAGCCGGGTGGCATCGGGCTGCGGAACCACGGCCGCCTCGACGACGGCGGGGTGCTCGATGAGCACGCTCTCCAGCTCGAAGGGCGACACCTTGTAGTCCGAGGACTTGAACACGTCGTCGGTGCGGCCGATGTAGGTGATGTAGCCGTCGACGTCGCGGCTCGCCACGTCACCGGTGTGGTAGTAACCGCCCGCCATCACGGCGTCGTTGCGCTCCTGGTCGCCGAGGTAGCCGGTCATGAGGTTGCGCGGGCTTGCTCCGAGATCGAGGCAGATCTCACCCTCGTCGGCGGGCTCGCCGGACAGCGCGTCGATCAGCACCACGGGGACGCCAGGCATCGGGCGGCCCATCGATCCCGCCTTCACCACCTGGCCGGGGGTATTGCCGACCGACAGCGTCGTCTCGGTCTGGCCGAAGCCGTCCCGAATGGTCAGCCCCCACGCTCGTTCGACCTTGGCGATGACGTCGGGATTGAGCGGTTCGCCCGCGCCGAGGACCTCGCGCAGACCGTGGGGGCGGGCGCCGAGATCGGCCTGGATCAGCATCCGCCACACGGTCGGCGGCGCACAGAACGTGGCGACGCCGGCCCGGCGGATCTGATGCAGCAACGCGGCGGCGTCGAACCGGTCGTAGTTGTAGACGAAGATCGTCGCCTCGGCGATCCATGGCGCGAAGAAGCAACTCCACGCGTGCTTGGCCCAGCCAGGGGAGCTGATCGCCAGATGCACGTCCCCGGGGCGCACGCCGATCCACGCCATCGTCGTCAGATGGCCGACCGGATAGCTGATCTGCGAGTGTTCGACCAGCTTGGGCCTACTGGTGGTGCCCGACGTGAAGTAGACCAGCATCGAATCGTCGACGGTGGTCCCTGGTGCGAACGGGCCGGCAGTCGCGGCTTCTTCCGCGTCGGCGTAGGTGTGCCATCCGGCGACGTGCCCGCCGACCACGATGCGGGTTGACTCACCGGCCACCCCGTCGAACTTCGCGGTGTCAGCCGCGTTGGCGATCACGACCCGTGCCCCGCCCCTGATGATCCGGTCCGCGAGATCAGCGGGTCCGAGCGCGCTGGTGGTCGGCATGATGACGGCACCGAGCTTGGCCACCGCCAGCATCGACTCCCACAGCTCCACCTGGTTGCCAAGCATCAGGATGACGCGGTCGCCCTTCGCGACGCCGAGCCGTGCGAGCCAGGTCGCCACCCGGTCGGAGCGCTCCGCCATCTCGGCGAACGTCACTCGTCGCTCGGAGCCGTCCTGCTCGACGATCCACAACGCAAGCCGGCCCGCGGTGGAAGGGTCGCGGGCGACGACGTCGAACCAGTCGGTCGCCCAGTTGAATGCGCCGGTCAGCGGCGGCCACGCGAAGGCATCGACGGCCTTGTCGTAGTCGCCGATCAGTGCGACGAGCTGGTCACGGGCGCTGCGGTAGAGATCGGTATTGGTCCCCATGACAGATAGGATCTACGTCACACTCACCGACCGCTACCCCCGAAAGAGGGGAACCGCGTGCCCGCCCGTTCGCCGCTGCTGCGCCCGCGTGACTCGGACGCGCTGCGTGCCGAGCTGCGCTACGTCGCCGCCGAGGGCGGTGTCCCCGTGTTGTTCGGCGGCGAGGTGCACGGTGACGCGTTGCTGCTCAGCGAGTTCGTCGGAACCAGGACCGGGATGCTGCGCGGGCTGGTGGTCCGGTCGAGTTCGGGCCTCGGCGGCGCCAGCATGGTGGCGGGACGGCCGATGTCGGTGGCCGACTACCGCAACTCCTCCCACATCACCCACGACTACGACACACCCGTGCTCTCCGAGGGGATCAAGTCCGTGCTCGCGGTACCGGTCGTGGTGGACGGCACCGCGCGGGCGATGCTGTACGGCGCCTACCGGGCAGGCGCCCCGATCGGCGATCGGACCGCCGACCTGATGGTCGCCTCGGCGCACAGGCTGAGCCTCGAGTTCACGGTGCGCGACGAGGTGGACCGCCGACTGCGACTGCGCGAGACGCAGCTCGCCGACGTCGGCGAGGGCGGGGCCGCCCAGGAGCAGATCCGCGAGGTGCATGCCGAGCTGCGGCGGCTGGCCTCCGACACCGCCGTCACGGCAGGCACCCGGGCACAGCTGCGCGCGCTCGCCGAGCGGCTCGCGGGGGCGCTGGGCGCGGACGCCCCCGCCGCCCCGACGCCGCTGACGACACGTGAGCTCGACGTGCTCGCCCAGGTCGCCATGGGCTGCACCAATAGCGAGGCCGCCCAACGCCTTTCGCTGAAACCCGAGACCGTCAAGAGCTATCTGCGGAGCGCCGCGGCCAAACTCGGCACCCGCACCAGGCACGAGGCCGTGTCGCGGGCCCGCCGCTTCCGGCTGATTCCCTAGGTCTCGACCGGAGCGACCCGGCCCGAGAAGCTGACCGCTTCGACGCCGTGATCGCGGGAATCCGCTTCGGCCCTGGCGATCTCGGCGGCGAGATCGAGCGAACGCGCCATCACGACGTAGGCGACGGCCGAGGCGGCCAACCCGATGAACAACGCGATGTCGACTCCACCCATCGCCGAGGCCACCGGACCCGTGTACCAGACCGTCACCACGAAGGGGATCATCGCGACGATGCCGACGAGGTAGGCGATCAAGCCCCGCCAACCCCAGGTGCCGTAGACGCCGCCGCGTGGCACGAAGATCTCCCGGACCGCGTATCGACCGCGCCGCACGAAGTAGTAGTCGACGAGGTTGACCGACGTCCACGGCACCAGCAGGTACAGCAACACCACCAGGAAGCTACCGAAGTTGGCAAGGAACTCTCCGCTGGAGCCGATGGCGCCGAGCAGGCCGGCGGCGGCGATCACGCTGCAGGCGATCACCCGCAGGCGGCGCGTCGGCCGGACGGCACGGAACGAGTCCAGCATCGTGATGAGCTCGAGGGACGCCGCGTAGATGTTCACCGTGATGACGGTGATCAGGCCCGGCAGGGCCGCGATCAACAACCAGGTACCCGAGCCGGGGAGCAGGCCGTTGGCGGCCTGGTTGACGGCGTCCAGCGGTGATGCGCCGGTGAACACTGCGGCTACCAGCGCGCCGAGCACCATCAGCCACACGGCGCCGACGAAGACGCCGGCATAGGTGAACCACAACGCCTTTCGGGGACTGGTCTGCGGGGGCAGGTAGCGGGAGTAGTCCGAGACGTAGGGCGCCCAGCCCAGCCCGTAGGCCGCCGCCGCACCGAACTGGACGAGGAACGCCGCCCAGGTGAAGCCACTCAGGCTCATCTGCCCGTCGGGGATCTGCGACCAGATCAGCGCGGCCATGGTGAACACTCCGAAGGTGGCAAGGAAGATCCAGGTCAACCACGTCTGGAACCGGTGGATCCAGTGGTACCCGTAGATGGCCAGCGCCAGGGCAAGCGCGGTGATGACCACGAACCACACGTCGCGGAGTTCTGTGCCCGTGGTCAGCGTGACTACGTCGGCGGCGAGGATCTGATTGAAGACGTTGAACCCGACGATGCTGAACACGACGACGGCACACATGACGACGACGCCACGGTAACCGAACTGGGCCCGCGACTGAATCATCTGCGGCAGGCCGAGTTGCGGTCCCTGCGCGGAGTGGAACGCCGTGAAGACGGTGCCGACGGCAACGCCCGACACGATGGCCAGCAGTGAGGTCAACAGGGAGGCACCCAGCGCCGCGCCAACCATGCCGGTGGCCAGGGTCGTCAGGTTGGCGTTCGACATGAACCACAGCGGGAACAGGGTCGACGGCTTGCCCCGCGTTCCTCGAGCGGAATCCAGTCGATGGACTTCGATTCGATCGCGGGCGTGTCAGACATGGATTCCTCGCTTCTCGATGGTGCCGGCCAAGTCTCCGTAGAGTTCGGGCCGTCGGTCGCCGAACAGATCGTTGTGCGCGCCGAGGGACTTGTCGTCGGACAGGTCAAGGGCCGCGGTGGCGACCATGCCGTCGCCCGGGGCCGCACAGACCCAGCCGTCCGGCGAGATGACGGCGGTCCCGCCCGTCCATTCGACGCCCCGTTCGGTGCCGTGCCGGTCCGCGATGGCGATCGCCAACCGGGACGACCTGGCGGAGGCCATCGCCTGAATCGTTTCGGGCGGGTGCTCTCCGTCCGGCCGGGTCACCTTGGGCCAGTTCACCGGCAGCGCCAAGACTTCCGCGCCGTCGAGCGCCAACCTCCTTGGTAGTTCCGGAAATTCGCTGTCATAACAGATCGCTACGCCGACGCGCCCTACCGGGGTGTCGAACACCGCGCCCGCCTCGGGGCCGGCGGTGAATACGTCGTGCTCGGCATCCCAGAGGTGCGCCTTGCGGTAGCAGCCGAGGACGCCGCCACCGCCGACGACCAGCGCCGAGTTGAAGAGCAGGTCGCCATCGGCCTCGCAGAACCCGACGACCGCTACTGCCTCGACCGAAACACGAGCCGCCAACGAGGTGAGCCTCGGATCGTCGGCCCGCATGGACAGTCCACGCGCTTCGTCTGCGTCGCGGAACAGGTAGCCGCTGGTGGCCAGTTCGGGGAAGACGATCAGTTGGGGGCCCGCAGCCTCCATCACATCGAGGACGTCGCGGATGCGCGCCAGATTGGCGTCCAATTCGCCGATCTCGATGGGCAGTGCCACCGCCGATACGCGCAACCGCATGTTCACCGCCCCCGATTGACCGCGGGAGTTCCATCGAACATGCCGGAGTGCCTGCCGATCTCGTCGATTCTGATGGTCGCCGTCGCCTCGTGGGCGGCCAGGCCCTCGAACGCCGAGATTCGCTCGACCGCAGGCGCGAGTGCCGCCGTCGCGTCGCGTCCGGCGCGTTGATAGGTCAGCGGCTTGAGGAAGCGCCCCACGGACAGCCCGGCGTTGTATCGGGCGGTCTTGCCGGTGGGCAGAACGTGATTGGGTCCGGCGATCCCCTTGTCGGAGTATGCAACGGTGCTCCACCTGCCGAGGAATAGCGAACCGTAGTTGCGCAGCTCCTTGAGGTAGAAGTCGTCGTCCGCGGTCTGCACCTCGAGGTGCTCGGGGCCGAGCACGTCGGCGATCGCGGCGGCCTGTGCCGCGTCGGCGGCGAGGATGACGGAGCCGAAGTCGCGCCAGGCAGCACCCGCGATCTCACGGGTCGTCAGGGTCCGCAGTTGCCGATCGATGGCATCGATGACGTTGCGGCCCAGGGTTTCCGACGTCGTGATCAGAGCGGCGGGCGAATTCGGCCCGTGCTCCGCCTGGCCGAGCAGGTCGGCGGCAACCCATTCCGGGTTGGCGGTCTCGTCTGCCAGCACCGCCACCTCGGAGGGCCCGGCAAGGAGGTCGATTCCGACCCTGCCGAACAGCTGCCGCTTGGCCTCGGTGACGAACGCGTTGCCCGCCCCGACGATCATGTCGACGGGTGCGTCCCCGAGCAGCCCGAAGGCCATGGCTCCGAGGGCCTGCACACCGCCGACGGCGAAGACCCGGTCGGCGCGCGAAAGGAAGGCGCCGTAGAGCACGGCGGCGTGCGCGCCGTGCGCACCCGACGGCGGGGTGCATGCGAGGACGGTCGGCACACCCGCCGCCTTGGCGACGCCGACGGTCATGAAGGCACTCGCCAGCAACGGGAATCGGCCCGCGGGCAGATAGGCGCCGACGCGGGAGACCGGAATGTACTGCACACCGCCCGTCACGTCGGGCGCGAGCTCGATCTCGAAGTCGGTGAGACGCTCGCGCTGCGCGGTTGCGAACCGATGGGTGCGCTCGTAGCCCAGCTCGAGTGCTTCGCGGACGTCGGCGGGCAGCGCATCGCCGCTCTTCTTCAGCTCGGCGGCGGGCACCTCCAGCGTGCCCGACCATCCGTCTAGGTCCTTGGCGTATGCGCAAACCGCGTCGAGCCCGTCGCGTTCGATGTTCCGCAGCATCTCGGAGACCCGTTCGACGACCTTGGGGTCGCGCTGTGCGGGCGGGCCGTCGATTGCGGGCCGCTTCAACCAGGTGAACGCGCCGAGCGCGCGGGCTTCGTCGGATGTGATCTGCATGACCGGCGACGCTAGGCCGATTTTGGACACAGGACTAGATGGGCAAATCCTC
>CAWEII010000022.1:0-131445 GCA_963809085.1 uncultured Actinomycetota bacterium
GAATCGCCGCGACAAGCGTCATGCCGACGAGCGGCACGCCCAGTTCAGCGTGTTCGGCAGATTCTCCGGCGCCAGCGCGCCGACGAGGATCTGGAAATAAGCCTCGGACGGATTCGCGCCGGAGACGAAGACGAGAAAGCCGCCGACGATGATCGCGAAGACGATCGCAGTGACGACCGGAGGCGGCTTCAGCCACGACCGCCCGCGCAATTCGGACGCAGGAACGGCGCTCACGCCGCTTCCGCCATGCGGCCGGCCATCAGCAGGCCGAGCTATCTGTTCGTTGGCGTCTCTTGCCCGGCACGTCGGCGAGGATGCGCCCCTCGTACATGACGAGGATGCGGTCGCTCAGCGCCATGATCTCGCTGAGCTCCGCGGAGATGAGGAGGATCGCGCAGCCGCGGTCGCGCTCGGCGATGAGCTGGCCGTGGATGAACTCGATCGCGCCGACATCGACGCCGCGCGTCGGCTGCTCCGCGATCAGGACCGGCGCGGCGTGCGACAGCTCGCGCGCCACCACCACCTTCTGCAGATTGCCGCCCGACAGCGTGCCGACCGGCAATTGCTCGCTCCCGATCCGGATGCCGAATTTGTGGATGAGACTCGCGCGCGCGCCGCGCCATTGCGCCGCGGTCGAGCAGCCCGCGCAGCGAGAGCGGCGGGTGGCGCTGGAAGCCGATGGCGAGATTGTCCGCTGCGCTCGCCGGCAGCGCCGTTCCGACCGAGGCGCGGTCCTCCGGAATATAGGCGAGCCCCGCCTCGCGGTGCGCATCGACGCCCGCCGCGGTGACATCGACGCCATGCACCCGCACCGTGCCCGCGTCCGGCGGTCGGGCGCCGATCAGCGCTTCGACCAGCTCCGTCTGTCCGTTTCCGGCGACGCCGGCGATGCCGACGATCTCGCCGGCCCGCACCGTCAGCGAGACCTTGTCGACGAGCGGCCTGCCGCCCGGCGAGGCGACGGTCAGGTCGCGCGCCTCGAGCACGACTTCGCCCAGCCTTGTCGGCCGCCTTGTCGATGCGGAGGTTGACGCTCCGGCCGGTCATGGCGCGCACGATCGCGGCCTCGGACGTCTCGCGCGTCGCCATGCGCTCGACCACGCGCCCGTCGCGAAGCACCGTCACCCGGTCGGTGACCGCCATCACCTCGTGGATCTTGTGGGTGACGAAGAGGATCGTCCGCCCGTCGGCGACGAGCCGCTTCATCACGTCGAACAGCCCGTCGCGCTCCTGCGGCGTCAGCACCGCGGTCGGCTCGTCGAGGATCAGGATTCTGGCGTCGCGATAAAGCGCTTTCAGAATCTCGACGCGCTGGCGCACGCCGACCGAGAGCTTTCCAACCACGGCATCCGGGATCGACCGACAGCTGGTAGCGTTCGGCAAGCTCCGCCACGCTCCGCGCGCGCCGCGCGGCGGTCGAGAAAGCCGCGCGCGCTGCGGCTCCTTGCCGTAGGTGATGTTTTCCGAAACCGTGAGCGAATTGAAGAGCTTGAAGGCCTGGTGGACCATCCCCATGCCCTCCGCGATCGCGTCGAGCGCGGAGCGGAAACGCACCTCCTTGCCGCGCAGCCGGATCGTCCCTTCGTCCGGCTGCTGCAGCCCGTAGAGGATCGACATCAGCGTCGACTTGCCGGCGCCGTTCTCGCCCATGATCGCGTGGATCTCGCCGCGCGCGACGGCGAGGTCCACATGATCGTTCGCGACGAGCGTGCCGTATCGCTTGACGATGCCGGCCGCTTCGAGCTCGAGCACCGACAACGCGAAGAGCTCTACTTCGCCATCATCGGGTCTTCGATCACGAGCGCGCCGCTGACGATCTGGTCGCGCAGTTCCTTGATCTTGGCGATGGCGTCCGGGTAGTCGGCGATCGTGCACTGCGAGTCCGCGACGTTGTCGCCAAGGCCGGTCAGCGCCATGCCGCCTTCCTTCAGGCCGAGCGCCGTGATCGGCTGCTGCGTGCCCGTCCATGATGCCCTTGACGGCGAGCTCGACCGCGACGTCGGTCTTCTTCTCGATGTTGTCCATCACGAGGCCCGGCGCCTGCACGCACTGATTCACGTCGACGCCGAAGGCGTAGCGCGCCCTCGAGATCCTGCATCGCTTCGAAAATGCCGCCGTTCGAGCCGGCGCCGGCGGCGAGCACGCGATCGGCGTTTTCGGCGACCATCGCCGCCGCGCGCTGCTGGCCGCGCGCCGGATCGGAGAACGGATTGTTGCCGCCGACCCAGAGCGTCGGCGAAACCTCGATGTCCGCCTTGACGTGCTGCGCGCCCTTGATGAAGCCGTCGGTGTAGCGGTGCAGGAAGGGGATATCGAGCGCGCCGATGGCGCCGACTTTGCCGGTCTTCGTCGTCAGCGCCGCTTCGGCGCCGGTCAGGAAGCTCGCCTCATATTCGCGGAAGACCGAGCAGAAGATGTTCGGCTGCATCTTGTCGAAGGGGCAGCTGTCGATCTGCAGGAATTTTACGTCCGGATACGCGGCGGCGACCTCGGGCAGCATGTCGTTGAACTCGAAGCCGATCACGACGACGACCTTGCGCCTCCTTCGCCGCGGCCTCGAGGTTCTGGCGCTGCGTCGTCGGGTCGGTGCTCTCGAAGGTCTTGGCCTCCATGCGCCGAGCTCGGCCGCCACCTTCTCGGTGCCGGCTTTGCCGAGCTTCAGAAAATCGTTCACGCCGAGCGGATTGGGCGAGACGTAGACGATGAGCGGCTTGTCCTGCGCAACCGCGGCGCGTTGCGAGAACAGCCCGCGAGCAAAAGACCCGATACAACCCCCGCACGTTTCATTTTTCTGCTCCGATTTCTCGCCGAACCCGCTTGGTCCGTCTTGCGTCAGGCGCGTCCCCGCCAGAATATCCGGCATGTCCAAATACTCAACATCCGATCGCAAGACGCCCCTTCCCGTCCGCGCGCCGGAGGTTTTTCCGGTCCATCGCGGCAAGGGCATCATCGTCACCGGCGCCGCCGGCGGCATCGGCCGCGCCATTGCGGAGCACCTGCTTGCCAAGGGCGCGTCGGTCGTCGTCGCCGACCTGAAGGAGGATGCGGTCCGCGCCACCGTCGCTGCGCTCGGCGGCAAGAGCTTTGGCGTCGCGATGGACATTGGCTCGCCGGAGTCGATCGCGAGAGGGATCGCGGAGAGCGAAGAGCATCTCGGCCGCATCGACGGGCTGGTGAATTGCGCGGCGATCGTGCGGCACAGCGATCCGCTTGAGATTTCCTGGGACGACTGGCGAAAACAGTTCGAGATCAATCTCTTCGGCGCTTACGAGGCCTCCCGCCTCGTCGCGAAACACATGATCGCGAACGGCACGCGCGGCGCGATCGTCTCGATCGCATCGGAGGCCGGCAAGAAAGGCCACGTCGAGTCGCTCGCCTATAGCGCCAGCAAGGCGGCGCTGATCAGCATGACGCGGATGCTGTCGGAGGCGCTCGCCAGGCACGACATCAACGTCAATTGCGTCTGCCCCGGCGGCGTCGCGACGCCGATGCTGCGCGAAGTCTCGGTCGCCTATTCCGGCGTGACCGGCGAAGAGCCGGAGGCGATTTTCGACAAGATGCTCAGCCAGCAGCTCGTCCGCCACCTGCAGCCGATCGAGGTCGCGCGCGTCGTCTCGTTCCTGCTCTGAGCGACGACGCGATGCTCGTCCGCGGCCAGGCCGTCAACGCCGACGCCGGGGAAACGCCCTACTAGGCTCTCGGCTGCGCTTCCGCACGGCAGTGCAAGCGGATCTTCTGCTCGAAGGCCTCCGGGTCGAGATCGAATGTGGGCGGTAAAACCCAATGGATCTTAGGCTATTTTGAGTGGCGCAATTGCGCTCCGCCTACGCCGTCGCGTTGGCGACGAGCTGCGACCGGGAGCTTCACGACCGTCTCGCCGATCTCGTCGCCGCGCGAGAGGGCGATGGCAAGCTCGGCCGACCTCGTTCCCGCCTCGCGCCTTGGCAGCGCGACATAGGTGAGGGGAACCGGCAGATAATGGGCGAGCTCGACCTCGCCGATGCCGACGACGGCCACGTCATCCGGAATCCTGCGCCCGAGCGCCGAGGAGCTTGAGCACGATCGCCGCGGTCCAGATCTCGCCGCCGATGACGAGGCCGTCGAACTCGCCGGCCGACTTGCAGCAGACGATCGAGCCCGTGCAGGCCGGCATCGATCGAGTGCTCGACCTCCACCCTGCGGCTCTCGACCAGCGGCAGGCCGGCCTCCCGCATCGCCCGACGATAGCCGTTCGAGCGGTCGCGCGCGTTCGAGGTGTCGCGGGCATAGCCGCAGATGATCGCGATCTTGCGCCGCCCGATCTCGATCAGCCGCTTCGTCGCGAGATAGCCGGCGTCGAAATCCGAGTGGCCGACGGCGAAATCGATCGGCTTCTTCGGGCAGGTTGCCGACCTCGATCAGCGGGATCGGCAGGGTCTCCAGGAACCGTCGCGTTTCCGCCGTGTGGCCGATCGAGGGAAGCATGATCACCTGCACGCGCTGCGAAAGGAGCGAGCCGATCGCATAGCGATTCACGGCCGCGCGCGTAGTCGATCGTCTGCAGGATGTAGTCGGCGCGGTGACTTTCGAAGACCCGCCGCGCCGCTTCGACGAAGGGCAGGTAGATCGAGTCCTGCAAGCGTCGGCAGGATGATGCCGAAGGCGCGCGAACGTTGCGAGGCGAGGTAGGAGGCGGCCTTGTTGTGATAGTAGCCGATCTCCTCGGCGACCTTCAGGATGCGCTCGCGGGTTTCCTTCCGGATCGACGCGGATTCGAGGAACGCCCGCGACACCGTCATCTGCGAAAAACCGCTTTCCCGCGCCACGTCGTCCATGGTCGGCATCGCGCGCGCCTGCCAGCGCGGAGCCGTTCGGCTCCGCCGCGCGCGGGGCGGTGCTGCTACCAGGCTTGGACATGGAGAAGTTCGGCTCGGCTGGCGGGTAATCCGGACGTGCGCTGCGGTCAATCCCAATGCGGCACCCATAGCGGCTCGTTGATCAGCCGGGAGTTGGGCGCCGTCATCCGGCTTATCTGATCCATTTCCTCGTCGGTCAATCGAAAGTCGAAAACGGCGAGGTTCTCCTTGAGCCGCTCGGGCTTCGAGGTTTCGGGATGGCGATCACGTCGTCCTGCTGGATCAGCCAGCGGAGCGTCACCTGGACCGCGCTCTTGCCGTGCTTCTTGCCGATCGCGACGAGGCGCGGGATCGCTCGCCACCTTGCCGAGCGCGATCGGGCAATAGGCGGTGATCGCAAGCCCGTGCCGGCGGACGGCCGCAAGGAGCTGCGTCTGGTCGAGATAGGGATGGTACTCGAACTGCACGGCGGCGAGCGGCTCGGGGCGGGCTCGCATCGCCTCCTCGAGCTTGGCGATCGATGAAATTCGAAACGCCGATCGCGCGGGTCAGGCCGGCGCGCTTGGCGGCGCTCAGCGCCCGCATGGTTTCCGCGACCGGCACTTCCGGGTTGGGCCAATGGATCAGCAGAAGGTCGATCGCATCGACCCTCAGGCGCTTCAGGCTTTCCTCGACCGACCGCTGCAGCGGGCCGTCGCCGATGAGCTGCGGCCGCACCTTGGTGGTGATGAAGATCTCTCGCGCGGCACGCCTGAGCCTCGGATGCCTTCGCCGACGGCCGCCTCGTTGTCGTAGCCCTGCGCCGTGTCGACATGGCGGAAGCCGACGCGCAGCGCCTCGGCGACGATCTCCGCGCAGACCGGTCCCCGCGCATCTGCCAAGTGCCGCAGCCGATCTTCGGGATGCGGCGCCTCCCGCCGTCACGACCTCCGCCACTCGCTCCTCCTCTGATTCTCACGCCGCGCGCCGTTCGATCCACAGCGAGACCTGATCGCGCGATAATGATTGCGTAAACATCATCACATGATAAATGTTTGCGCAATCAAATTTTCCGGCGCTGCGATACAGGCAAAGGAGAAGCGGCGCTTAAAGGAAAAGCTTTTCCGCGCAAGCGCAGAGTCGCGGCCGGTCGAGCCTCGAGGAATTCAAAACGGCATCCGCATGAGCGGAGCCACGAAGACGGGAGGGAACACGAATGATGAAATCTGCAAGTTGGTCCTGCGCGGCTCTGGCGCTTGCCGGCGCTGGCGCTCTTCTGATGGCCGCACCGGCGGAGGCCGCGGGCAAGAAGGTCTGTTACGCGTTCCAGGATCTGTCGACCGGCTTCTGGGTCGCCGGCCACGAGGCAATCGTCGACGACGCTGCAGAAGAACGGCATCGAAGTCGTCGAGCTGAACGGCGGCAAGGACGCCAACCGCCAGCTCGAGCAGGTCAAGGACTGCATCGCGCAGGGCGCCGACGGCATCATCCTGACCGCCGACGACGGCGACTCCGAGACGATGCTGGTCGCGCTCGCGCAGGAAGCCGACGTGCCGATCGCGACCTTCAACCGTCCGCCGTCGGACATGTCCAAGGGCATCATCGTCGTCGCCGACAACGAGTCGGTCGCGCGTCTGGCGGTCGAGGCGATGGCCGTCGAGGCCGAAGAGAAGTTCAAGGCGACCGGCAAGAAGCTGCATCCGCTGATCCTGGTCGGCGACCTCGCCGACCCGAACGCGGTGAAGCGGCGCGAAGGCTTCATGAACGCGCTCGAAGAACCACCCGGACATCTTCGAGACGCCGGTCGAGATCAACACCAAGTGGAACTCGCAGGTGGCGCTCGCCGGCCTCGAGGCGGCGATGACCGCCGATCCCGGACATCGACTTCATCTTCACCTCGTCGGACTTCCTCTTCCCGACCATCCAGTGCGTGCTCGAGCCGCGCGGCAAGTGGAAGAAGTCGGGCGAGGAGGGCCACGTCATCCTCGGCGGTCTCGACGGCGATGACGGCGCCTGCAAGCTGATCCGCGAAGGCTATGTCGACTCGACCGGCGTGCAGGACGTCTATCTCGAGGCCAAGCTCGCCCTCGACAGCATCATGGAGGCGATCGAAAAGGGCGACCCGCGGCCGAACGCGCATCAAGCTCGACCCGGGCTTCGCGCTGTCGCAGGCGAACTACGCCGAGAAGGGCGCGACGACCTGGGGCTGCATGGTCCTCGACGCCAAGAAGTAGAGCGCTCACATGCAAGCGGGCGGGGACGCTTCTCCCCGCCCTTTCGCATGGCCGGCGTGACGTCGTCCGTCGGGGATCGGGAGTCGTGGCGACGAGACGAAGGCGCGCCGGCCGAACAGCTGCGCGCGCTTGGCGCGGCGACTGAAGCGGACCGGCGATCTCGCCGGCCGCGCGTCGGCGTTCCTGCGCCGGCTGCTCGTCTCCGAATACTTCGTCCTCTATCTGACCATCGCCTATTTCCTGGTGCTGGCGGTCTTCTTTCCCGACCTCGTCGACGCCGCGCAACATCACCAACCAGCTCTCCAACGTCTGGCCGCTGCTTGCCGTCGCGATCGGCCAGACCTTCGTCATCATCATCATCGGCATCGACCTCAGCCAGGGCGCGATCATGGGCTTCGTCAGCGTCGCCGGCGCGGTCGTGATGGCGACCGGCGCCGACCGAACTCTGCTCGGCGGCAGCCCGCTCTGGGGCTCGCTGCTCGACGAGAGCGGCGGATTGCTCGGCGGCGCACCCGATGGCGGTCGCCGTCGGCGGTCGCTGGTCATGCTCGCCGTCGGCGCGCTGATCGGGCTCGTCAACGGCTTCTTCATCGCCCGCTTCAAGATGCCGGCCTTCATGGTGACGCTGGTGTCGCTGATGCTCTTCTCGTCGGCCGGCGATCTGGCTCACCCAGTCGCAGAACATCGTCAACCTGCCGGCGGACTTCACGCAAGCTCGGCGCCGGCGACCTCGTCTCGTTCTATTTCGGCGAGAAGGCCGAGGCGACGATCAAGCGCCGCGACATCCTGCCCTTCGTCACCTATCCGATGGTGATCGCGCTGGCGCTGGCGCTCGTCGCGCAGATGCTGCTGACGCCGCACGGTCTTCGGCCGCTACGTCTACGCCGTCGGCACCAACCCGAAGGCCGCCGAGATTTCCGGCGTGCCGGTGCGGCGCGTCGATCATCCTGGTCTTCGCGTTCTCCGGCTTCTGCGCGGCGGTCGCCGCGATCCTCTACTCGGCGCGGCTCGGCGGCGGCCGGCCGACGATCGGCGCCGGCGCGCGTCCTCCTCGACATCATCGGCGCGACGGTGATCGGCGGCACCAGCCTTGCCGGCGGCAAGGGCAAGATCACCTGGACGTTCATCGGCGTCGTCTTCTTCGTGCTGCTCGGCAACACGCTCAACTACATGGGCCTGTCGGCCTTCTACATCGACGTGGTCAAGGGCGGCATCATCCTCGCCGCCGCGGTGCTCGACGTCGCGCGCACCGGCTCCTGGCGCGGGAGGGCGCGGCATGAGCGACGCGATCCTCGAGCTCGACGGGGTATCGCAAGGCCTTCTTCGGCATCCATGCCGTGCGCGACGTCAGCCTCGACTCGGCCGCGGCCGCGTGCTCGGCCTGGTCGGCCAGAACGGCGCCGGCAAGTCGACGCTGATGAACATCATCGGCGGCGTCGTGCAGCCGGATGCCGGCAGCGATGCACCTCGACGGCGCAGCCCTATGCGCCGCGCCAATGCCGGCGACGCCGACGCGCAGCGGCATCGCCTTCATCCACCAGGAGCTCAACCTCTTCACCAACCTGACCATCGCCGAGAACATCTTCCTCGACGGCTTTCCGCGCCGGCGCTTCGGGCCGTTCGCACTGATCGACCGCAGCGCGCTCGCAGCAGCGAACGCGCGAGCTGCTTCGGCGAGGTCGAGCCTCGATCTCGCCGCCGGATACGCCGGTCGACCGCCTGTCGCCGGGCGAGCGGCAACTGGTCGAGGTCGCCAAGGCGCTGCAGCTCGATGCGCAGCATCATCATCTTCGACGAGCCGACGACGTCGCTGACCGCGCGCGAGACCGAGCGGCTGTTCGCGCTCATCGGGCGGCTGCGCGCGGCCGGCAAGACGATGATCTACATCTCGCACATCCTCGCCGACGTGATGCGCGCTTGCCGACGACATCGCCGTCCTGCGCGACGGCGAGCTGGTCGCAGCCGGGCCGAAGGCCGACTTCGACATCGCCGCGCATGATCACGCTGATGGTCGGCCGCGCCGATCGACCAGCTCTACCCGCCGCGGCAGTCGCGCGCCGCGACCGAGCGTGCTGCTCGACGCCGCGGCGCTCTCGCCGCGCGGCATCGTCAAGGACATCGAGCTTCGCGCTGCACAGCGGCGAGGTGCTCGGCCTCTTCGGCCTGATGGGCTCGGGCCGCACCGAGCTCGCGCGCATCCTCTTCGGCCTCGACCGCTTCGACTCCGGCGAGATCGTCGTCGGCGGCCGCGCGCTCGACCGGCACTCGCCGCGCGAGCAGCATCCGCAACGGCATTGCCTTCGTCACCGAGAACCGCCGCGAGGAAGGGCTGCTGATGAACGTGCGCGATCGCCGACAACATCGCGCTTGCGGCGCTGCCGACGCTTCGCCGTGACGCCGCTCGAGTTCATCGACGCAGACCCGGCATGCGACGGCGCCGCGGCGGAGCTGGCCGAGGCGCTGCAGCATCAAGGCGAGCGTCGCTCGACGCAGCCGGCGCAAGAGCCTGTCGGGCGGCAACCAGCAGAAGGTCGTGATCGCCAAGTGGCTGATGTCCGAGCCGTCGATCTTCATCCTGGACGAGCCGACGCGCGGCATCGACGTCGGCGGCCAAGTATCGAGATCTACGCGATCATCGACCGGCTCGCCGCCGACGGCGGCGGCATGCTCTTCATCTCCTCGGAGATCGAGGAGCTGATGGCGATGTGCGACCGCATCCTGGTGATGAGCCGGGGCGAGATCGTCGGCGAGTTCGCGCGCGCGGCGTTCGACCGCGAGCAGATCCTCGCGCGCCGCCTTCCGCGAGCAGGGAGCGGCGGCATGAACCGACGCGCGCGACGCCGTCACCGAGCTTCCTGCTGCGCAACGCGACGGCGATCATCTTCGTCGTCGTCTTCCTCTATTTCGGCCTGCAGGCGCCGCGACTTCTTCGGCGCTCGAGAACATCGCTCAACATCATCAAGCAGGCGTCGCTTCATCGGCATCATCGCCGTCGGCATGACCTTCGTGCTGCTGACCGCCGGCATCGACCTCTCGGTCGGCTCGAACATGTACGTGTCGGCGATGGCGGTCGGCTACCTGCTGCAGATCCCGGCGCTGCAGAATGCCTTCGGCGTCGTCGCCGGCATCGTCGTCGGCCTCGCCGACCGGCGCCGTCTTCGGCGCGATCAACGCCTTCTGCGTCGTCGTCCTGCGGATCACGCCGTTCCTGGTGACGCTGGCGACGCTGGTCGCCGGGCACGGCCTCGGTCACCGCGATCACCGAATCCTTCGGCATCGACTATCCGCGCGGCCTTCCTCGCCTTCGGCGCGGCGTCGGTCCTCGGCGTGCCGATGCCGATCGTCGTCTTCGCGCTCGTCGTCGGCGGCGGCGCATGTCGTGCTCACCCGCACGCCATTCGGCCGGCAGCTCTATGCCGTCGGCAACGATCCCGAGGCGGCGCGGAAGGCCGGCATCGACACCGATCGCATCGTCTTCGCCGTCTACGTCATCTGCGGCGTCTGCGCGGCGCTCGGCGGCGTCATGCTGATCGCGCTCGTCGGCCGGCTCAACCAGACTTTCGGCGTCGGCAAGGAGTTCGACGTCATCACCGCCGCGGTGCTCGGCGGCACCAGCCTCTTCGGCGGCGTCGGCACGGCCTTCGGCGCGGTCGTCGGCTCGGTGCTGGTGCAGATGGTCCAGGCCGGCATGATCTTCGTCAAGGTCAATCTCTACCTGCAGCCGATGGTGCTGGCCGGCATCATCTTCCTCGCCGTCTTCTTCGACAGCCTGCGCGAGGGGCGGCTGCTGAAGCTGAAGCGGCGCTTCATCCGCATGGATATATCCAACCAGACCAGAGGAGGGCGGCAGCGAAGACCTGAGGCCGGGCCGTCGTCACGCGCTCGACAGTACGATCGCGGCGCATCCGGCGTCATCGGAAAAGCTTTTCCGAGAAACCGGGAGGAATGGCCAAGTCGGAGAAGGACATCAAACTGAAAGGGAGGAAGGACATGATACAAAAACTCAATCGTCGGCAGCTTCTCAGGCACGGCGGCCGGTAGGCTGTCTAGGCGCTCGCGTCCGCTGCGCTTCGGCTCGCGCCACGCCGCCGGCAAGATCACCGTCGGCATGGAGGCCGGCTCGCCCTACGAAAAATTCTACGCCGAGACACGCCGCCGAGTTCACCAAGGCGACCGGCGTCGACGGTCGCGTTCAATTCGATCCCGCACGACAATCATCCGCCAGCAATTCGTCCAGGACGCGCTGTCGGCAGGCCGGCGGGTTCGACGTCTACATCGCCGACCAGGTCTGGCTGCCCGAGTTCGCCGAGAAGGGCTTCATCGTCGACCTGACCGACAAGCTCGACGCGAGCCGACAAGGCCGACTTCGCCGGCAGCGCGCTCGAGACGGTCTCCTGGAACGGCAAGCGTCTATGCGCTGCCGATCATCGTGCACAATTGCGCGATGTACTACCGGACCGACCTGCTTCGAGGCGGCCGGGCTCGTCGGCCGCGCCGGCGACCTGGGACGAGTATCGCGACTTCGCCAAGAAGCTCACCAACAAGGAACCGGCGTCTGGGGCACGCTGATCGCCGGCAAGCAGAACATCGAGGCATCGACCCGCCTGCACGCCTTCATCCAGCAGGCCGGCGGCGACATCCTCGATGCCGACAACAAGCCGACCATCGACACCGATGCCGGCCACGCGGCGCTGCGAGTTCATGACCGACGGTCGAGTTCGACGCGACAAGTCGGCGCCCGCCGGGCGTGCTCGAGCTCTCCGACATGCAGGGGCATGTGGCTCGACGGCAAGCTCGCGATGCGCCGGTCTGGCCGTACCTCTACTCGCTCTCCAAGGAGCCGGCGCAGTCGAAGGTCGTCGGCAAGGTGAAGATCGACATCCCGCCGGGCAATCCGGACCGCGGTGGCGACCGCCTATTCCTGGGGCTTCTGCGCCGCGGCCGGATCGAAGAACCCGGACGCCGCCGTCGAATGGGTCAAATGGTCGACCGGCACCGAGCATGCTCGCCGACTTCGGCAAGACCTGGCTCAACCCGGTGCCGCGCGCCTCGGCGATCGAGCAAGGTGCAGGCCGATCCGACCTCGATCAGCGACGAGGACAAGGCGGCGATCGCGGCCTTCGCCGAGTCGGCGGCGGGCTCGAAGACCATGAACATGGTGCCGCAATACTCCGCAGCTGCTCGACGTGCTCGGCATCGTCATCTCCGGCGCCATGTCGAAGGCGATGACGCCCGACGACGCGCTGAAGGACGGGCAGCAGGCCGAAGCGCCGAGGAGATCATGAGCCGGCTGAGCTGATCCGCCTCGGCCGCACTCGTCGTTGCCGCTCGCGCGACGGAGCCGGTGCGCTCGCGACGCGGCCGCGACCTTTCCGATGTCGCTCGCCAGCGGCGCCGATTCCGGCGCCGCCGCGCTGACCGGCGTGCTCCTCACCTTGCCGGCGCTCGCCGCGCTCGCCGCGACGATGCTCTATCCGATCGCCTGGACGGTCTGGCTCAGCCTCAACGGCAAGAACTATGCGCTCACCGGCACGCCCGATTTCGTCGGCCTGGCGAACTACCTCCGCATTCTCGGCCAACGCGGATTTCCTCGACGGCGCTCGTCCACACGCTCGGCTTCGTCGCTCGCGAGCGCTCGATCCTCGAAGCGGTGATCGCGCTGCCGTCGCGCTGGCGCTCCATCGCGGCCTCGCCGGCACGCGGATCTTCCGGGCCGTGGTCGCGCTGCCGCTGATGGTCGCGCCGGTGGTCGGCGCGCTCGCCTGGCGGTTGATGTTCGTCGACGGCTACGGCATGATCGACTCCATCGCGCAGCTGGTTCGGCGGCGAGCGGGCCGCTGTGGTTCGCCAATGTCTGGCTGGCGCGCGCCACGATCGTCATCACCAATCTCTGGCTGGCGCTGCCCTTCGACATCCTGATGCTGGTCGCCGGCCTCGCCAGCCTGCCGACCGAGCCGATCGAGGCGGCGCGCGTCGACGGCGCTTCGCCCTGGCAGACGCTGACGCTGCGTCATCCTGCCGCTGCTCAAGCCGGTGATCGCCATCATCCTCGTCATCCGCTTCGCCGACGCCTTCCGCATCTTCGACGTCGTCTACGTGCTGACCGGCAGCGGCCCGGCCAACACGACCGACGTGCTCTCGACCTTCATCTACCGGCAGATGTTCACCAACTTCGATTTCGCCGGCGGCGCGGCGGCCTCGGTCCTGCTCGTCGTCATCACCTCGGTCGCCTCGCTCCTCGCGGTGCTGCCGTCCGCTGACGGCGCAGGCGGAGCGCCTGATGATGGCCGCGCGCCGCGCATGCACGCTGCCCGATCGCGCGCTCGGCGATCTCGGCGCCTACGTCCTGCTCGTCGTCATCTGCGCTGCTCTTCGTCATTCCGATCCTCTGGATCTTCTCGACATCGTTCAAGACGACCCGGCGAGATCTTCGCGCACGCCGACGACGCTCCTTCCGCAGCAGCCGACGCTCGAAAACTACGCCGCCGTCGCTCGCCGGCGGTTTCCGCTCGTACCTGATCAACAGCCTGATCGCGGCGGGCGGCGCGACCGACCCTCGGGCTGCTGCTTCGGCGTCCCGGCAGCCTTCGGCTTCGCGCAAGTATCGCTACCGCTTCTCCGGCCTGCTTCCTGTCCTTCATGGTCGTCACCCGCATCTTCCCGCCGATCGCGCTGGCGCTGCCCTTCTTCCTCCAGTTCCGGACGCTCGGGCTGATCGACACGCCGTTCGGGCTGATCATCGCCTACCTCCCGATCGTCTTGCCGCTGATGATCTGGATCCTCGACGGCTTCTTCCGCGACTATCCCGAGCGAGATCCTCGAGGCCGCCGAGCATCGACGGCCTCGGCGCGATCCAGACGCTGCTCCGCATCGTCATCCCGACCTCGCTGCCGGCGCATCGGCGTCGCGACGCTGTTCGGCTTCCTCGTCGCCTGGAACGAGTTCGTCATCGCGCTGACGCTGACGCGCACGCCGGCCGGCCAGACCATGCCGGTCGGCATCTCGACGCTGATCACGCAGTTCCAGACGCTGTGGGGGCAGATGATGGCGGTCGCCGCGATCTACCTTCTGCCGGTCCTCGTCGTCACGGTCATCACGCAGCGCGGCCTGGTGCGCGGGCTGATGTCCGGCGCGACGAAGGGCTAGGCAATCCGCTTTTCACGAAATCCGCGGCGGACGGAGCGAACGGGGACCCATCTTCAGGCCGCAGGTCTGACTTCACGGCGATAGTGCGCCACGATCTCCGAGAGGATCGAGAGCGCGATCTCCTCCGGCGTGATTGCGCCGAGGTCGAGGCCGGCGGGCGCCTTCATTCGCGCGAGCCGTTCCGGGTCGACGCCCTCGCCGGAAGCTTGGCGCGAAGCGCTTCCGGCCTTCCGCCGGCTGCCGACGAAGGCGACATAGTCGGCATCGGCCGCGAGCGCCGCCTTCAGCGCCGCCTCGTCGCCGCGGCCCTGCGTCGAGACGACGATGAAGCGCGCGCCTTCGCGATCGACCGGTAGCGCGTAGCCTTCGATGCGCCGGTCGGCCTCCTGGAACGCCGCCTGCTCCGCCGCCGGCGCGCAGGCGGTCATCGCGAAGCCGAGCCGGCGGCCAAGGTCGGCGAGCGCCACCGCGACCGGGCTCGACCCGCAGACGACGATCTCCGGCCGCGGCAGCACCGGCTCGACGAAAATATCCATCGTGCCCTGGCTCGGGCACATGTTCTTGACGAAGCGCACGCCCTCGCGCTCCTCGCCGGCCGCGACGCCCTTCGCCTGCAGCACGTCGGGCGGCTCGACGGAGACGAGCCGCGAGTGGCCGTCGGCGAGCGCTTCGCGCGCCGCCTTCATCACCGCGGCGCGGGCGCAGCCGCCGCCGATCCAGCCTTCCGACACCGAGCCGTCAGGGAGGATGATCGCCTTCGCGCCGGCCTTGGCGGCGGTGACGGAGACGGTGCGGACGACAGTCGCCAGCGCGAAGGGTTCGCCTTTCGCCTTCATGGCGGAGATGCGGTCGAGGATGTCGGTCGCGCGGTTCATGGCTCAGATCCTCGCGAGATAGGGCTCGAGCGCGGCAAGGCTTTCGAGATTGTGCGCCGGCGCGAAGAGGTCGATCGAGGGCAGCGCCGCCTGCATGCCGCGCGCGGCGGGGCTGTAGTCGTTCCAGCCGATCAGCGGGTTCAGCCAGACGATGCGGCGGCAGCGGCGGCGCAGCCGCCGCATCTCCTCGGCGAGCCGCTCCGGCTCGCCGGTGTCGTAGCCGTCGGAGACGATCATCACGACGGTGCGCGAATTGATGACGCGCTTCGCGTGCCAGCGGTTGAAGGTGGCGAGGCTCTCGCCGATCCGCGTGCCGCCGCCGATGCCCTCGGCCATCAGCGACAGCTTCTCCACGGCGCGCGTGACGTTGCGGTCGCGGAGCGAGGGCGAGACATGCGCGAGCCGCGTGTGGAAGACGAACGCCTCCGCCTCGCGGAACGCGTCGACCACGCCGTGCAGGAAGCGCACGAAGAACGCGGTGTAGAGGCTCATCGAGCCGGAGGCGTCGAGGAGCACGACGAGGCGGAGCGGCTTTCGCTTGCGCCGCCGCCAAGCAAGCTCGACCGGCGTGCCGCCATGCGAGATGCTCCGGTGGATGGTGCGGCGAAGATCGAGGCGCGGCCCGCTCCGGCGCGCCTGCTCGCGGCGGACGAGCCGCGCGCGCATCTTTCGCGCCAGCCGCGCGGCGAGCGCATGCGTGCGGGCGATCTCATCCGGATCGACGATGTGGCGGATGTCGGTGGAGGCAAGCGCCTCGACTGCGTGATGCGCCTTCGCTGCGGCCACGCCCTTCGGCGAGGTCTCGTCGCCGGGCGCCGGGACGCTGTTCGACGCGGTCCGGCATCGCGGCGGCTCGCCCTTACGCCGCTGCCTCGGCCGCGGCGTGCGGGCTGTCCGGCGGCCCGCCGCTCGCCAACGCCTTCAGCCGCGTGACGCACGCCGTGGCCGGTCCAGTAGGCGGAAAAAATCTCGTCGAAGCGCTGGAAGTCGGAGCGGTCGGCGCAGAAGAGCGCGCGGAACGCCGGCCTGAGCGCTGATTGCGCGGGCGGCGGCCGGCGAGGCGAGGATCGCCAGCGCATCGCGCGTCTCCGCCAGGCCGACGGTGAAATCGTTGTCGCGCAGCGTGCGGACGAAGCCGGCAAGCTTGATGCGCATCGCTTCGCCGACAGGCTGCGCGGAGCGGAGCGGCGAGCGCTGGCCATCTCACGCCACCTTGCCGAGCAGGCGCTCGCGTCACCTCGCGGGTGACGCGGGAGCGGTCCTCCTGCGTCTTCAGAAGGCAGATCAGCGTCTCCTGCACCGCCTCCGGCTCCTGCCGCAGGTCGTGCACTTCGAGGCCGACGAGCGTCGCCGCCCAGTCGAGCGTCTCGGCGATGCCCGGAACTTTTCGCAGATCCTCCTTGCGGATCGGCGGCGACCATTTGGCGATCTGCTCGGCGAGGCGCACGTCGATCCAGGCAGACGCGTGACAAGGATGCGCGCCTCGCGATCGACCTCGGGGAAATCCAGATGATGATAGAGGCAGCGGCGGCGAAGCGCGTCGGAAAGCTCGCGCGTGCCGTTGGAGGTCAGCACCACGCGCGGGATCGACACCGCCTTGATCGTGCCGAGCTCGGGGATCGACACCTGAAAGTCCGACAGGAGTTCGAGCAGGAACGCCTCGAACTCCTCGTCGGCGCGGTCGATCTCGTCGATCAGAAGCACCGGCGGAACCGCGCGCCGGATCGCGGCGAGAAGCGGCCGCTCCAGCAGATACTTTTCGGAGAAGATGTGCTCCTCGACGCGGGCCGGGTCTTCGCCCGCGCCCTCGTGCGCCTTGATGGCGAGGAGCTGGCGCTGATAGTTCCACTCGTAGAGCGCCGCGTTCTGGTCGAGCCCTTCGTAGCATTGCAGGCGGATCAGCTCGGTCTGGTGCACTTCGGCGAGCGCCTTCGCGACCTCGGTCTTGCCGACGCCCGCCTCGCCTTCGATCAGCAGCGGCCGGCCGAGAAAATCCATCAGCCAGAGCGCAGTCGAGAGATCGCGGTCGGCGATGTAGCCGACCTCGGCGAGCCGATCGGAAATCTCGTCGCGCGTCAGGGCCATGGCGTCAGGTCGATCGTTTCATCGCGGCCTGCAAAAGGCTCGGCGCCCCGCCCTTCATGTAGTCTTCGCGGAGCGGATAGAAAGCGTCCATCACGCGGCAGTCGGTGAGCGCCCGGCCGGAATGCACGGCGTTCGAGGGGATGATGCCGACGCTGCCGCCCTGCAGCACCGTCGTCTCGCCGGCGACCGTCACCTCCAGCTCGCCTTCGTAGACGTGCACGACCTGCTCGTGCACGTGGCTGTGCTCCGGAAGGACCGCGCCCTTGTCGATCTCCCAGAGCACGAAGGTCATGTTGGCGGAATGCGCGAATTTTCCGTGGAAGCCGGGGATGACGGTTTTCGTCTCGATCTTGTCCCACTCGATGACGTTAGTCGGCACGATACTTCTCCTGTTGTCATCCCGGAAAGCGCGGACGCGCTTATCCGGGACCATAAACACAGGTGGAGGATAGTATCCGCTCCGGGCTAACGTCGCCTCTTTCTGAGCATCGTGTTTATGGGTCCCGGTCTCGGCCTCGCGGCCGAACCGGGATGACAAACGGAGTGGCGGTGTCATGGAGCGCGCGTCGCGCACTACTAAGCGTGCAGCCCCAGTCTTCCGCCGCCTCCCATGTCCGCCAGGCATCGTGCGGCATCTGGATGTGGGTCGAGCCGAGGAAGGCGAAGGCGTCGTTGACCGCATTCGAGAAGGCCGGCACGCCGCCGACATTCGGGCTTTCCCCGACGCCCTTCGCGCCGATCGGATGATGCGGCGAGGGACCGGCGGTAAAATCCGTCTCCCATTTCGGCGTCTCGACCGCGGTCGGCAGAAAATAGTCCATCAGCGAGGCGGTCGTGATGTTGCCCGTCTCGTCGTAGTAAAGCTCCTGCCCCATGGCGATGGCGAAGGCCTCCGTCAGCCCGCCATGCACCTGGCCCTCGATGATCATCGGGTTGATGCGGGTGCCGCAATCGTCGAGCGCGTAGAAGCGCCGGGTCTTGGTCTCGCCGGTGTCGACGTCGATGTCGAGGACGCAGAAATAGGCGCCGTAGGGGAAGGTGAAGTTCGGCGGGTCGTAGTAGTTCACCGCCTCGAGCCCCGGCTCCATGCCGGTCGGCACTTCGTGATAGGCCGCCCAGGCGAGCTCGGTCATCGTCTTGAAGCGCTCGGGATTGCCCTTCACGCGGAAGCGGTCGACGTCCCATTCGAGGTCGTCGTCATGCACTTCGAGCAGATAGGCGGCGATCATCTGCGCCTTCGCCTTGATTTTTCTGCAGGCCATCGCGGTCGCGGCGCCCGACACCGGCGTCGAGCGCGAGCCATAGGTGCCAAGGCCGTAGGGCGCGGTGTCGGTGTTCCCCTCCTCCACCATGATGCCGTCGGCGGCGAGCCCGAGCTCGGTGGCGATGATCTGGGCGTACGTGGTCTCGTGCCCCTGCCCCTGGCTGACTTCGTGCCGAGCCGGCAGATGCCGGTGCCGGTCGGGTGGATGCGGATCTCGGCGGAGTCGAACATGGCGATGCCAAGGATGTCGCAGGCGCGCGACGGACCGGCGCCGACGATCTCGGTGAAGAACGCGACGCCGATTCCCATCAGCTCGCGCGTCTCACCGCGCTTGAACGCTTCCCGCTTCTGCTTCTGCTCGGCGCGAAGCCCGGCATAGTCGACCGCATCCACCGCCTTCTGCATGGCGGTCTGATAGTCGCCGGAATCGTATTCCCAGCCGAAAACCGAAGTGTAGGGAAACTGCTCGCGCCGGATCAGGTTCTTCCGGCGGAACTCGACCGGGTCCATGCCGAGCTTTTGCGCCATGATGTCCATGGCGCGCTCGATGGCATAGGCAGCCTCGGTCACGCGGAACGAGCAGCGATAGGCGACGCCGCCCGGCGCCTTGTTGGTATAGACGCCGTCGACCAGGCAATATGCCGCCGGAATATCGTAGGCGCCCGAAACGATCGAGAAGAGCCCCGCCGGCCACTTGGTGGCATTGGCGCAGGCGTCGAACGCGCCGTGATCGGCAATCGTGTAGACGCGAAGCCCGGTGATGCGGCCGTCCTTCGTGCAGGCGATCTCCGTTTCCATGTGGAAATCGCGCGCGAAGGCGGTAGTCGAGAGGTTCTCGATCTGTCCTCGGTCCACTTCACCGGCTGGCCGGTCACGATCGAGGCGACGATCGCGCAGATGTAGCCGGGATACGCCCCGACCTTGTTGCCGAAGCCGCCGCCGATATCGGGCGAGATCACATGGATCTTGTGCTCCGGGATCTTGGAGATCAGCGATCCGACGGTGCGGATGACGTGCGGCGCCTGAAAAGTGCCCCAGAGCGTCAGCTCGCCCTTGATCTTGTCGAACGAGGCGACGCACTGGCACGTCTCGAGCGGGCACGGGTGGCAGCGCGGATACTGGATGAACTCCTTGATCTTGACCTCGGCCTTGTCGAACGCCGCGTCGGCCGCCGCCTTGCTGCCGGCCTCCCAGGCGAAGACGTGGTTGTGGTGCTTGCGCTTGCCATGCGACCCCTCGGTCTTGCCCGCGAGATCCTCGCGGATCACCGGCGCGTTGGCGTCCATCGCCTTCAGCGGATCGACGTTGACCGGCAGCGCCTCGTACTCGACTTCGACCGCCTCGACGCCATCGGCAGCAGCATAGCGGTCGGACGCGACGACGAACGCGACCTCCTGATTCTGGAACAGCACTTTTCCGTCGGCCAGAACCATCTGCACATCGCCGGCGAGCGTCGGCATCCAGGCGAGGTTGACGGTTTTCAGCGTCTCCGCGGTGATCACCGCGAGCACGCCGGGCACTGCAAGCGCTTTCGACGTGTCGATGCTCTTGACGCGCGCATGCGCGTAGGGCGAGCGGACGAGATCGCCAAAGAGCATTCCCGGCAGGTTGATGTCGTCGACGTAGTTCCCCTTGCCTTGCGTGAAGCGGACGTCCTCGACGCGCTTCCGCTTGCAGCCGATGCCTTGCAGCTTTTCGGCGCGGGCTTCTGAAGTCTCGGTTACGGCGTTCATTCTGCCGCCTCCTTCACCTGGCCGCCGGCCATCTCGGCCGCCGCAGCCTGAATGGCTGTCACGATGTTCTGGTAGCCGGTGCAGCGGCAGAGATTGCCGGAGATGCCCGTGCCGGATCTCGTCCTCCGTCGGGTTCGGGTTCTCCTTCAGCAGGCGATAGGCGCGCGTGATCATGCCGGGCGTGCAGAAGCCGCACTGCAGGCCGTGATGCTCGCGAAAAGCGTTCTGTAGCGGATGCAGCGAGCCGTCCGCCTGCGCCATGCCCTCGATCGTGAGGATCTCGGCGCCGTCGGCCTGCACCGCAAAGACCGTGCAGGATTTCACCGATTTGCCGTCGAGATCGACGGTGCAGGCGCCGCAATGCGTCGTCTCGCAGCCGATATGGGGCCGGTCAGTCGAAGGTCTTCGCGCAGGAAATGGATCAGGAGCCGGCGCGGTTCGACCAGCGCTTCGACCGTCTTGCCATTCACTTTCAGTGAAATCTGGGTTTTGGCCATGGGGAAACTCCGGTCAGGCGCGCGATTTGGCGCGCGCGACCGCGCGGGAAAGCATCACGCCTGCCATTTGGTGCGGTACCTTGGCGTGCCCGGCGGTCGGAGGCGGGAGCAGTGATTGCTTCGGCCGCGGCGATTGCACGCTTCACCGTGTCAGCGTCGAGCGCAGAGCCGGTAAGGATCGCGCTGGCGTCGGCAGCAAGAAGCGGCGTGATCGACGGCCATGTCGACTGAAATCCGGCTCCGGTTGGGTCGGACGGAGCTGCCGGTGTGTGCTACCGGCGGCTGACTAGGACGGCATTCCGGAAATCCATGTCGCAGGTCCGGATGCGACGAGCGGCTTAAAGGCAAGCGGGAGAGGCTGATCCGTACCAGGCTGTACGCACTCGTACGGTGCGGAGCAGAAAGGCGTGGTATCGCTACCGGGAGCAGCGACGGGAATCAACTGTGGGCCGACACCGACCGTAGCCGCAGCGACGATGGCTGCTGCGGTTCCCACCGCCAGATGGACCCGCCTAGGGTTGTGGGTCGAGCGGCCTGCGCTGATCGAAGTCATGATCCCCTCCACATGCTGTCTTGGGTTCGCTACGTGTCCAAGAGTGCTCGGTCAAGGCCCCGTTGTCATCGGCGCTAGCGACCAAAGCTGCTTGTGGGCTCCAGCAATCGCGTATTGCAGCTAGCGGGAATGCGGATTCTCACCTACCGGAGAATCCGCCATGGTACGGCGGTGATGCGTGGACGAGTCGTGGCGTCCACCACACTGTTGGCCTTCCCGCCCGCCGAGTACAGCACCACCGAGATCGTGGACGTGATCACGCGAGAGATCTGAGGACCGCTCGTATCAGCACGCCTCCAGGAAGGTGATCACCGCGAGGACCCGGCGATGGTCGCCGCCGGTGTCGGGCAGGTTGAGCTTGGCCAGGATGCTGCGCACGTGCTTTTCCACCGTGCCTTCGGTAACCCAAAGCCGTTGAGCGATACCGGCATTCGACCGTCCCTCCGCCATCAGCGCCAATACCTCTTTCTCGCGCGCGGAAAGCGCCGCTAGCGGGTCGTCGCGCCGTCGCGCCGACACCAACTCCTCCACCAGCGCTGGGTCCACCACCGATGCACCGCTGGTGACGCGCTGCAACGTATCGATGAAGTCGGCGACGTCGGTCACCCGACTCTTGAGTAGATACCCGATGCTCCGGCCGCCGGCGAGCAGTTCCATCGCGTGCTCGACGTCGATGTGTGCGGAGAGCACGACCACGGCCGTGCGCGGCAACTCTTCGCGAATGACGCGGGCCGCGTCGAGCCCTTCGGTGAAATGCGCCGGCGGCATTCGAATATCGGTCACCACCAAGTCCGGTGTCGTTTCGCGGACGAGGTTGAGGAGTTGTTCACCATCGCCTGCCTGCCCGACCACGTCGAAGCCAGAGCGCTCCAACAGACTGGCCAGACCTTCGCGCAGCAACAGATCGTCCTCTGCCAGGACGACACGCACCCGGCTCGCCGGGGCTTTCGGAACCCGCAGCGGGCCGGGATGGTGCGCACCGCCACCGTCCACCACGGGAGGCACGTCCATGTCGTCGACGGGCAGACCGTGGCGACCTTGGATGTCCCGCAACGTGCTCGCAAAGTCGGCTGCCGTCGTCGGCCGATCGGCGGGATCGCTCTCCATCGCAAGTTCGACTGCGGCGCTGACGTCGTCGGGTATTCGAGCCAGATCCCGTGCCGCGGTGGGCTCAGCGGCGACCCTCAGGAACTGGGCGACGACGCGCTCATCGCTGCGGCGTTCGAAGGCGGCGTGACCGGTGAGTGCGCAAAACAGGGTCGCGCCCAGGCTGTACACGTCGGACGCAGGTGTTGGGCTGCGGCCGAGAAGGACTTCGGGTGCCGTGAACGCGGGCGATGCAGTGACGACGCCTGTCGCGGTTTCGAAGCCGCCCGCGATCCGTGCGATACCGAAATCCGCCAGCTGAGGTTCGTCGTACTCGGTGAGCAGAATGTTCGCGGGTTTGACGTCGCGGTGCAGTGTGCCCAGCCGATGTGCGGTCTCTAGGGCTCCGGCGATCTTCACTCCGATGTGGAGCGTCTCAGCCCAGGTCAGCGGGCCGACGGAATGGATTCGTGCGTGCAGGGAGTCCCGCGGATGGTATTGCATCACGATGTAGGGCCGGCCTGACGCCGTCGTGCCGACATCGAAGATGTTGACGATGTTCGGGTGCCCGCACAGCTTGCCCATCGCGCGTTGCTCGCGCAGAAACCGCTCGACGTTGTCGGGATCGAGGTCCGTGGTGAGCACCTTCACCGCGACGGTGCGCTCCAAAGAACGCTGCTGGCAGCGGTAGACCGCTCCGAAGCCACCGACGCCGACCTCAGCGGCATCGTCGAGCCCGGCGGCCGCCAGCTCCGCGGCGATCGCCGGCGTCAGATCACGCCGGCCTGAAGACGGTACGCGTTCGGCCATCGGCCACCTCGGCCCCGATACTCCCCATGCAATGACACCTCGACGGAATCAGTCGAGCATAACCGCTGACGAGCTGCCATCTGAGTGGGTCGGTGAAGGAGCATCGGGTCGGCGTGAGCACTTCGCTCGATCCGAAGAATTCATGCGCGCGTGCTTGGAAAGCCAGCACTGCCAGTGGCCAGCATCGGTATGCACGGCGACGCATCGAGGTGATCCTCGATGCGCTCGTACAGCAATGTCGTCCATGCCCGTAGGCCGGCTATCGCGCCGCATGTCGGGGATCCGTCGTCGACCGCAGCCGAGCTTGGCGACTCCAACAGCTCGATGATGCGCCGACACCTGGCTGTCTCGATCATCAATTCGTCGCGCGGAGCATTGGCGAGTCGGTCTTCGGGCCAGCGGCCGTAGAACGCCGCTGACTGATTCAGCAGCACGATGAGCTCGGGGGTGGATCGACGCGTCAGGCGACGCGCCACTCGGGCGGCAACGCCACCGGCCGCGAGTAGAGCGAGTAGCGAGGTGAGCATCAAGACCCACTCGCCGAGGCCGCCGATCCCCGACGGAGATGCTTCACCGCCCGTGTCCAGGCGTGCGACGACCGCGTTGAGGATCTGTCCAGCGGGCAGCGACGGTTGCACGCAGCAAAGTCTAATCCGACGTGCCACCGTCACACTGAGGTTTCTTGCGACCCGTCGAAATCGGCGGCGATGGCCAACCGGAGGAGTGCGGCCGCAAACGGGTGATCGCGGCCCGGTCAGCCGCCCGCGCCGTCGACGGTCCGATGAATCACGCGATGACCGCTACCGTTTCCTTTGCTGGGCAGTAAATTTCGTCCTTCCGCGCATCGCGAGGCCGATCAGTGGATGGTGTAGCCGCCGTCGATGACGACTACCGATCCGGTCATGAACGCCGATGCCTCGGAGGCCATGTACACCACGGTGGGCGCGATCTCCTCGGGCAGGGCGTATCGCTTCATCGGCGCGTCTTCGATCCAGTGCTGACGGAACTGCGGCTCGTCGACGGGCGCCATCTCGGTCTTGACGTATCCCGGGGCGATGGCATTGACCCGGATGCCGTAGGGCGCCCACTCAGCCGCCAGCGACTTCGTCAGTTGGTGCACCGCAGCCTTCGACGCGTTGTAGGAGGGCTGCCACTGCGGGCGGTTGACGATCAGGGAGCTGATCGACCCGACATTGATGATGTTGCCGCCGCCGTGGTCCTTCATGTACTTGCCTGCGCTCCGACTGAGCCGCCACAGGGAGCGGGTGTTCACGTCGAAGACGCGATCCCACTCGTCGTCGCTGATCTCCAGCGCCGGCCGGTGAATGGCCAGACCGGCGTTGTTGAGCAACAGGTCGAGCCCACCCAGTCGCTCCACGGCGCCGTCGATGGCCGCGTCGGGGCCGTCCTTGGCGGTGATGTCGACGTCGAAGGCTTGCACATTCAGGCCCTCTGCCGCGAGGGTGGCGACGGCCGCGGCGTTGCGCTCGGCGTCTCGCGAGACGAAGACGACGTCGGCCCCGGCCTCCGCGAGCCCCCTGACGAAGGCCAATCCCAGGCCGCGGTTGCCACCGGTCACCAGGGCCCGCGTGCCGGTCAACGCGAACGCGTCGAGAACAGTCATGTGCCTTCTCCGTTTCCATACCGACACGTAATGCGTTCGATACGTTCCACTTTCGTCAGTCACCGCCGCGGTATCTTCGGCCAGCCAGCCCGTTGAGCAGCGCGGACAGGATGAGGACGACACCGAGGGCCAGCAGCTGGAACTGCGTGCCGGTGTTGCCTTCGAAGTAGAGGATGATGCCGGCGTTGAGCCAGACGATCAGGACGGTCGCGAGCAGGACGCCGGCAAGGCGGCCGATTCCACCGGTGATCGCGACGCCCCCGAGCACCGCGATGGTGATGGCGGGCAGCGCGAGGCCGTTGCCGGAGGTGCCTGCGTCGGGTCGGGCCGAAGCGAACTCCGCGGTGATGTAGACCGCGACGAGGCCGGACAGGACCCCGGACAGAACGTAGGCGCGCATCCGGGTGCCCGCGACGTCGAGGCCGGCCCAGCGTGCCGCGACGTCGTTCGTCCCGACGGCGTAGAGCCTGCGCCCGAAGGTGCCGCGCTCCAAGGCGAGCCAGAGCACGATGAGCACGGGGACCAGGAAGGTGAACACGCCCAGCGGCACGTCGGGGATGTAGTCACCGATGATGGGAACGGACACCGATCCGGTGAGCGTGTAGAGCGACTGAATCTGCGCGCTGTTGATGGGTTTCTGGTCATTGATCACCAGCGCGATCGACTTGTACGCGTAGTAGGTGGCAAGCGTTGCGATGAGGGCGGGAAAGCCTATCCGGGCGACGAGGAATCCGTTGATCGCCCCAAGCACCGCACCGACGACGATGGCCAGCACCACCGCGGCCAACAGGGACCAGCCCCACTTGCCGTAGGCGAACCCGAAGATCATCCCGACCAGCGACACCATGGCGCCGACGGAGAGGTCGATGCCGCCGCGGCCGGACACGATGACGACGAGTTCGGCGAAGCCCAGCAGCGCCAGCGGGACGGCGTCGATGAGACTGGCCGACATGTAGTCGAAGTCGTAGTCGCCACTGAGGTAGCCGTTGGCGCTCATGTACATCAGCCATGCGACGACGATGACGATGAGCACCGTGAGGAGCACGATCCGTTGCGTCAGGATCGCTTCCCACATCCGGTCCACCCGACGGCGCGCTACCGGTTTCTCGGCGGCGGGCGCGGAAGCCTCGACGCTCACTGAGTCCTCCTCGCGCGTCGGCGCAGAAGATCCGTCCCGACCGCCACGACGATGAAGATCCCGACGAACAGGTCAGACAGCTGCGACGGCCAGCCCAATTGCGTGACACCGGATTTCACGGTCTGAACGAGGAGCGCGCCGAGGACCGTGCCGAGCACCGAGCCGCGACCGCCCATGATCGAGGTACCACCGATGACCACCGCGGCGATGACGGCCAACTCCTGGCCTGACCCCACGGACTGGTCGAGGCTCGAGGTGCCCTTGGCCAGGGTGAAGATGGATCCGAGTCCGACGAGCACGCCCGTGATGACGTAGGCGATCAGGATGCGGCGCTGCACCCTGATGCCGGCCAGTCGGGCGGCCACCGGGTCGCCGCCCACACCGAAGAAGTGACGCCCACCCGGCGTGTGGCGCAGGTACCACCACGCGATGGCAGCGAGGACGACCGTGATCGCGAAGCTGTGTGGCACGTCGAACGTGCGGCCGTCGACACCGCGACCGAACCAGGCCAACGTGTTGGGCATGCCGTTGATCGTCTGCGAGCCGAAGATCTGCAGACCGATGAACAGGAACAGATTCGCCGTGCCGAAGGTGATGATGATGGCATGCACCCGCCCGTAGGCGATGAGTGCGCCATTGACCAGGCCTAGGACCGCGCCGGTGACGAGAGCCACCGCCAGACATCCCACCAGCGGCAGGGATTGGTCACGCATGAGCTTGGCCGTCACGACGGAACACACCATGATCGCGCCGCCGACGGACACGTCGATGCCGCCGGTGATGATCACGAACGTCATGCCGATGCCGATCAACGCCACCGGAGAGAACTCGACGAGCAGTGGGATGACCGAGCTGGCGCTGAGGAAGGCCGGCGTGGCGAAGGCCAGCGCAACCCAGAGCACGATGAGGACCGCGATCAGGGCGATCTCGGCGGGCGTCACCGGCGAGGGTAGGACCCGGCCCTTGGGGCGCACGGGCGCGGCGCTTGACGCGGCGTTGGAATCGGTTGCGACGCTCACGGGTTGGCTGCCCCTTCGCGATCCCCCGCGGCTGCCGCCAGGACGTCGGCCTGTCGGGCGTGGGGACCGAATTCTGCGGCGATGGCGCCCGCGCGCACGACCAGGAGACGATCGGTGATCCGCAACGCCTCCTGAAGGTCTGAGGTGACGACGAGGACTGCCGTGCCGTTGTCGGCGAGATCGGCGATGATGCGGTGGATCTCTTCCTTGGCGCCGATGTCGACGCCTTGCGTTGGCTCTGCCAGCAGTAGCAGCTTCGGCCGCTCGACGAGCTGCCGGGCCAGCATCACCTTCTGCGCGTTACCGCCCGAAAGTGTTCCGACGGACTGATTTTCATCCGATGCCCGCACCGAAAGCCGCTTCATCAAGTCCTTGACCACCGTGCGTTCTCTGCGTCGGTCCACGAACGTCCTGCCCAGCGAGAGGCGCTGGAGGTGACCGATCGACACGTTGAAGGCGATGGACTGGAAGGAGAACATGCCCTCCGTCTTGCGGTTGGCGGGCAGCAACGCGATCCCGGCCCGCTCGGCCTGTCGAGGCGTGCGCGGTGCGATGGTGCGTCCCTCGACCATGATTTCGCCTGCGCTGGCCCTGGCCAGCCCGTGAATGCACTCGGCGATCTCGGCGACGCCGGAGCCGACCAGCCCGTAGAGACTGAGGATTTCGCCGGATCGCAACTGCAGGCTGACGTCGTGAAAGGAACCGGCCCGTGCGAGTGACTTCAGCTCGAGGACGGGCTTACCCGCGGGTGCGGCGCGGGGACCCGTTTGCTCGGAAAGGGCTTCTCCCACCATCAGTTCGGCCATCCGCCGCACCGACATCTCTTCGACCGGATAGGTGCCGATGGTGCTGCCGTCACGCATGACGGTCACCTGATCGGCGATCTTGACGACTTCGTCGAGCCGGTGGGAGATGTAGATGATCGCGACGCCGTCTTCGGCGAGTCTGCGGATGATGCCGAACAGCACGTCGATCTCGGCATCGGTCAGGATCGCCGACGGCTCGTCCAGGATGAGGATGCCGCACTTGCCTGCCAGCGCCTTGGCGATCGACACCTGCTGCTGGGTCGCGACCGACAGGTCCCCCACGGTGGCAGTGGTCAGCTTGGCCGGAAGGTCGAGCGCGTCGAGGAGGCCGACGACCCGTTCGTTCTGCGCGGCCCAGTCGACGCGCCCACGGTTGACGATCTCGCGGCCCATGAAGACGTTCTCGGCGACGGTGAGCTCGCCGAACAACTGTGGCTCTTGATACACGGTGGCGATGCCGAGCGCGATCGCATCGACCGTGGAAGTGATCGACACCGGCTCGCCGTCGTAGCTGATGGTTCCGGCGTCGGGCGCGGTGGCGCCGGAGATGATCTTGATCAGCGTGGACTTTCCCGCGCCGTTCTCCCCCACCAGTGCGTGCACCTGACCACGCCGAAGTTCGAAGTCGGCGTGCCTGATCGCCTTGACCGCACCGTAGCTCTTGACGACCCCCGCCAGGGTCAGTCGCGGTCCCTCCGGCATGGCTTCTCCAATGGCTGCGGATCTGCTAAACGGCTGCGCAGCAAGGTTTCTCGCCACACTGCGCAGCCGGTCCCGCGGTCAGTAGTTGAACTGGTCGACGTTTTCGGTGGTGATCAGCAACGGTTCACCCAGCACCAGCGTCTTGGTGGCCTCGTCCCACTTCACATCGGGCATCTGGTCGTTGACCTTGTTGGTCGCCTCGAACGTCTTGCCCTTGGCGAGCTGTTCACCGGCCCACGCCGTCAGGTAGCCCAGGTTCGCAACGTTCCACAGGATCGAGCCGGAGGACGATCCGTCGGCCAGGTACGGCTTCATCGACTTCGGGGTGCCGATCCCGACGGTGAACACCTGGCCGATCTTGCCTGCGTCCTTGACCGCCTGCGCGACGCCCACCGCCGAGGTGGTGCATTGCCCCAACAGACCCTTCAGGTCGGGGTGCGCGCTCATCAGGTCGGTGGACATCTGGGTCCCCTTGGCCTGATCCTCGCCCGAGTACACCACGTCGACCAGCTCGGCCTCCGGGTACTTCGCGGATACGTAGGCCTTCTCCGCGGCGATCCACGAGTTCAGGTTCTCGGCAGTCTCACCACAGGACACGATGGCCCACTTGCCCTTTCCGCCCATCGCCTTCATGAGCGTTTCTGCGGTGGTGTTGCCGATACCGTCTGCGGTCGCCTGATTGACGAAGGCCTCGCGGACCGAGTTGGGGGCGTCGGTGTCTGCGGTCAACACCTTGATGCCCGCGTCCTGCGCCTGCTTCATCAGCGGCGCCATGGAGTCGGGGTCGTTCGGGGCGATCACCAACGCGTCGACCTTCTGCTGGATGTAAGACCGCACGATCTGTGCCTGCGCAGCGGCGTCGGCCGACGTGGGCCCCTGGTAGAGCCATTCGACGTCACCGAGGTCGCTCGCGGCCTGCTTGGCGCCGGTGTCCATTGCCTCGAAGTATGGAGACCCTTGCAGTTTCGGTACGAACGCCACCTTTACCTTGCCGCCGGATGCCGTGGCGCCCTCGGACGCGCTGGCACCGCCTGACGTCGACGGAGTGGTCTCGTTCTTCTTGGTGCACCCGCCGGTGACCATGGCGATGGCCAGCACCACGCTGACCGCACCGACGAAACGCTGGGGAATCGCCATCGACTTCTCCTTCGGCCTGAGCTGAGTATCACGTGCCCACGCCCGGTCGACGTCGACTACGCGCACCCCGCCCGAGACCTGCCCATGGAGAGGCGAACACTCGACAAGTGCGTTTCATATATCGAACTCACCGTCGAGTGATGAAACACACAGTAAGCATCTCGTTGTGACGTTGTCAACAACGTCCGATGCACTTCTGCCGCAGCGCGTTTGACTCTTCGGTGTTTCAAGTTTCGACCTGGGTGCCGAGCATTGAAACGCTTATGAGGCGGGCGCTGCGGCGCTCGGCGTTTGCGCATCGTTTACGCTGAGCCGGTGCCGGACCCAAGGCACGGGGCCAATGACCATCGTGCGCACCGCGGGCGGGGACGCGTCCCCGCGCTCATGCGCGCCGCCACTGTCCTGCAAATCATTTGCGACGCCGGTCGGCCGATGACCCTTGCCGAGCTGACCCGGCTGAGTGGCTACCCCAAGAGCAGCGTGATGGGAATTTGCCACGGCCTGACTTCCGAGGACTTCCTCGCCCGCGGGGTCGACGGCACCTACGCGCTCGGCTCACGCGTCTTCGAACTAGCTTCGGCGGCAAGGGCGCAACGCTGGCCGGTGCACGACATCGGGTTCAGCTACCCGCTCGACGAGAGCTTCTTCGTCGCCGAGATCGATGCCCTGCGCGCGGAGGCCACCACGCTTGGCGCACGACTGCACGTGCACACCGCCAAGGAGAACAGAGACAACCAGTCGCGGCAGATCATTGAATTCGTCGACGCCGGCCTTGACCTGATCTTGATCGAGCCGGTGGCGACGGAAGGCCTAGAGGATGCGTGCGCACGAGCTCACGCAGCCCGAATTCCCGTCGTCGCGATCGGTTCGGCCGTCAGCGGTGCCGACGCCGTCGTGGCGACGGATAACACGAAGGCCGGTTCCCTTGCCGGAACTGCGCTGGCGAAGGCGCTCGACGGCCAAGGGCGTCTCGCCGTGGTCGGCGGCATACCGATCACCGCCAACTCCGACCGGATAGCCGGCTTCCTCGCAGCGATCGCGCCGCATTCCCATTTGACGGTGATCGCTACCAGTTACGGCGAATTGGACGCCCCCTCGGGCGAACGGGCCGCCGAAGAAATCCTTGCCGCCCATCCTCGGATAGACGGATTCTTCGCCAGCAACGACCAGATCGCGATCGGCATCTCGCGGGTCCTGCGAAGCCGCGGGCTCGCCGTGCCGATCGTCGGGGTCGATGGGGCCAGGAACGCCGTCGAGGAGATTCGAGCGGGCGGCCCCATCATCGCCACGGCAACTCAAGACCCGGCGGCTCTGGTCCGGGCGGCGATGGAGATCGGCAGCGCCCTGCACGGCGGGGCGCGGGTCACTCGACCATCGCGCTACCTGGTCCCCCGGTTGATCGATGCGCGCAACGCCATGGAGTACCACCCGTGGGGCTAGGCGGGCCGCGCAGCCCGGCCGTGCACCGCGGGGCCCGCGTGCTCGACGCCATCTCATCTGGCGCCGCCAGCACCCCGGCAGCGCTGAGTGCCGTGCTGGGACTGCCGAAGAGCTCGATCGCCGATCTGCTTGGCACCCTGGAAGATACGGGCTTCGTCGCCCGCGGCGCGGACGGCAGCCTGCATGCTGGAGCCCGTTGGTCCGACCTGTCGGATCCCGACGCAGTGGCGCACCGCGTATTCCGGGCTTGCGCGACAAGGGATCTCGACGGGCACACGATCTCGCTGGTCCAACTGTTCGGCAACCAAATCCTCTTCGTCGACGTCCGCCTGGGCAGGCATCCGTTGCCATTGACGCCGCGGCCTGGGCAACGCGCGAACGCGGATGCCTGTGCGGGCGCGGTGGCCATCCTGTCGTCGCTGTCGGCCGCCGACGCAGCGAACGCCGTGTGGACGGCCGCCTCTCATCTGGGCCTCTCCGACGATGAAGTACAGCGGGCGCTGACCCTGCGGCGCACGCGGCGACGAGCAGTCTACGAATCACTTTCGCCACACATGGGGCGGCAGCTCGCATGCCCCGTGACGGGCACGCAACTCGCGCTTACTCTGCACGTACCCGAGCGCTGGCCCGAGCGCACCATTCGCAAGGCGGCCCGCGCGCTGAATGCCGCTGCCGACGTCTACTGACGTGTCACTATGCCCGGAAGGGTGCTTGGCGTAGTGGAGGTCTACGTCACGGAACCAGACGGGCCGGGTCCAATACCGGCCCCATCGGGCGCTAGATCCACGCCCGCGTCAACGTCGCAGTCGGCGGCTTTGCCGTTTCGCGTCATGCAGTCGGGCGAGCACCTCGGCTGTCGTGGCGAAGTCCATGCACTTGTCCGTGATGGACTGGCCGTAGACGAGTTCACCGCCAAGGGCCTGGGAACCGGCGACCAGGAAGCTCTCCAACATCAGTCCGCTGATGCCCTGCTCTCCGCAGGCGATCCGTCCGGCGATCCCGTTTGCGACCTCGGCCTGGCGGAGGTGATCCTTGTCCGAATTGCCGTGTGAACAATCGATCATGACTCGCGGCGGCAGCCCCGCCGTGGCGAGATGGTCGAGCGCTCTCGCCACGGAGTCGGTGTCGTGATTCGGGCCCGTCGAACCTCCTCGGAGAATTACGTGGCAGTCGGGGTTGCCCGACGTCTCGACCACGGCGCCTCGACCGAGACCGTCGATCCCGAAGAAGACATGCTGCGCCGCAGCGGCTTTCGAACCGTCGATGGCAACTTGGACATTGCCGTCGGTACCGTTCTTGAACCCGATGGGCATCGAAAGACCTGACGCCAATTGACGGTGAATCTGCGACTCGGTGGTCCGGGCTCCGATCGCACCCCAGGCGATGGTGTCGGCGATGTACTGCGGACTGGTGGGTTCGAGAAACTCGCAACCAACCGCAAGGCCGAGCTCTCCGATGTCGAGCAGCAATGCGCGCGCAGTACGCAATCCCCTCTCCACGTCGCAGCCGCCGTCCATGCCGGGGTCATTGATGAGTCCCTTCCAGCCGACGGTGGTGCGGGGCTTCTCGAAGTAGACCCGCATGACGATTTTGAGCCGGTCGGCATATGCGTCGGCCAACGGAGCCAGTCGACCCGCATAGTCCAGAGCGGCCACCGGGTCATGCACGGAGCACGGCCCAACGATCAACAGGAGTCGGTCATCTCGACCGGCAAGGATGTCGACGATCTCGTCGCGATGGCGCGCAACCGCCTCGGCGCGGCCTCGCGCAAGAGGCAGTTCGTCTCGGATCTGCTCTGGAGCCGGGACGGGACGAAAGGACAGGATCCGCCGATCGGAGGTGCTGTCGACGGCGCTGGTGCCACTGGTGATGGTCACGATGTGTTTCGGGCTTCCTGTGAGTAGTGCTCAGGGCGTACCCGCGGAACATCCGGTGCCCTGAAATGACGAAAGCAGTGACCGTGTGGTCACTGCTGGGCTCCGGGTGGCTTTTCGCGCGCTGGGTTTACTGCGCCTTATCCGTGGCTCCACCCGGAGCCGAGATAAAGCGCCAATAGCCGCGCGTGCCGATGTTCACGGCAGTCACCCTACCCCCTGTGCTCGCTGCCCGGCGAGTGCGGTGTTCTCCGCGGAGCAGGCCAGTTGGGCTGTAGGTGGTTCACGGTGGTGCCGGACGCTCGAAAGTCCGCGCTGGTCACCCGCTCACCGCCGGTGAATCGGGTTGCAGCGCTTGAGAAAGCTGACTGCGTGAGCTGATGCCGAGCTTGGCGAACACCTTTCTCAGGTGATACTGGACGGTCTTCGCGCTGATGAAGAGGCGCGCCCCGATTTCGGAGTTGGTCAACCCTTCGGCGGCCAGCCGAGCTGCTTGGCCTTCCTGCGGCGTCAGTTGTGGGCCAATCGTGCCTGCGGCGCGTTTGCGCGCGGTCTCCCCGGTGGCCAAGAGCTCACGGCGAGCTCGCTCCGCGAATCCCTCCATGCCGATCGCCTCGAGCATGTCGTGTGCGATGCGCAGGTGCGTGCGTGCGTCGGTGCGGCGGCGCCCCCGGCGGAGCCACTCCCCATAGAGCAGATGAGCACGGGCCAGTTCGGTGCGCATGCGCGTGCGACCTAGTCGCTCGATCGCCTCTCGATACAGGCGGTCGGCCTCGAGCCCATCACTCAGTAGCGCTCGGGAACGCGCCTCGACGCCAAGCGCCCAGTCGGTGCCACTGGCACTGGTGGACTCCTGGAGTCGTGCGACGGTGTCGACTGCCGTGTTCGTCGCACCGCTGCGCGCGGCGGCTTCGACGAGTTCAACCGAAGTCCAGGCCGATAGCGCGATGTCCGTCTGGGCAGCGGCGCGCTGCGCTGGGGCCAGCGCGGCTCTATGGTCGCCAATGCCGTTGTTGAGCAACGCTTCCGAGAATTCCGCGACGCTCAGCCACATGCCTTCACCGCGCTCCATGACGTCCCTGGTCGTGGATTCGATCATCGCCGATGCCTCGGCCCAGCTACCGCGAAAAGCCGCCAGGCTCATGGCGGGGTCGGTTGCGAGGCTGTCGCCGGTCGCCTCCGTCACGGTCTTCAGCTCGTGGAGCAGCGCATCTGCGGCGGCGAGTTCACCGGAGAACGTGAGCATTACCGCACGCGAACTGAGAGCGAGCGGCAGCTCGGCCAATGCCCCGGCCGCGCGCGCCAGTTCGAGGTGACGCGCGGACACCACATCCCAGCTTTCGTCATCCCAGACGTGCAATGCGGCGATACCGGCCAACCACAGAAAGTTCCTCTCGTGGTCGGGCACGTCGCGGCGCGCGGCGCTGACGGCGCGGCGCAATATCGGCAACGCGACGACGAATCCGTCGGTGTAGTACGTGGAGAGGCCGTCGAGCAGCAGGTCCGTGAGGGTGGGAGAAGTCGGCCGGGGCGACACCTTCGCCGCGCGGGCCACATCCATGACCCCGCCTCCGAGCGCCAATCGGCCTGCGAAGATCGCCGCCTGTAGCGCCTGCAGGTAGGTCGTACGGGACAGCAGGGGATCGATCGGCTCGAGTCGTTGGGCTGCCTTCAGCAGCAAGGGCGGGGCATCGCTGCCCCGGTCGGTGACGTAGGCGAGCTGGGCCCGGATGACGTCGGCGCGGGCGTGCTGGTGATCGCTGAGCGTGCCGCTCTCGGCGATGGCCAGCAGCTCCCAGGCCGCGTCGAACGCGCCGGCTTGTGTCTTGGCCGACGCGGCCGCCAGCGCCCGCTCGGCACGCAGCTCGGGGTCCGGCGTCAGCATCGTGGCCCGCTCGAGAAACGCGGCGGCGGCCGCGAACCCTCCGCGTGCCTGCGCACGGTCGGCCGAGCGCTCGAGCTCAGCAGCGACCTCGTCGCTGGGTCCCCGGACCGCCTGGGCCCGGTGCCACGCACGCCGATCGGGATCCCGCTGCGGGTCCGTCGCCTCCGCCAAGGCCTGGTGCACCGACTGCCTTGCTTGGACAGAGGCCGACCGGTACACCGCCGAACGGGCCAGCGGATGGCGGAATCGCACCCGGAAACCGAAATCGGCCAGCCCCGCTGCATCCGCCGGTGCGGCGGCTTCCGAACCTATGCCGAGCGCTGCGGCTGCCCGCCACAACAGTGCCGGATCGCCCAGCGGTTCGGCCGCCGCCAGGAGCAGCAGGTGTCGGGTCTGCTCTGGTAATGCCTGCACGCCACGACGAAAACTCTCCTCCACCGCCGCTGACAGCGGTGCGGCACCCGACAATCCGAACCCGCCCGCCAGTTCGTGAACCCCCAGCCCCCGCGGCAGCTCGAGCAACGCCAGCGGATTGCCCGCCGTCTCCGCCACGATCTGATCGCGCACCCGCTCGTCGACCGGCGCGGTCAACGCCGCGTCCAACAGCGCTCGCGCATCGGCCTCCCGCAAGCCCTTCACCTGCAACTCCGGCAGCGCGGCCAAGTCGGCACTAAATGCGCGGCTCGCCACGATCAACGCCACCGAGTCGGCTCCGAGTCGGCGACCAACGAAGGCCAGGGCTTGCGCCGAGGCCCGGTCCAGCCACTGCACGTCATCAACCAGACACACCAGGGGCTGGTCCTCGGCGACGTCGGAAAGCATGGTCAGGGTGGCCAGCCCGATGAGAAACCGATCCGGTGGCGGCCCGGCACTCAGCCCGAAGGCGGTGCTCAATACATCACGTTGCGGAACCGGGAGACGATCGAGACGATCGAGTACCGGCGAACACAACTGGTGCAGCGCCGCGTACGGCAACTCCATCTCGGACTCCACACCGGCCGCACGGACCAGGCGGCAACCGGAGGCCTGCTCGGCCGCATACTCCAACAATGCCGACTTGCCTACGCCCGGATCGCCGTGCAACACCAGCACCCGACTCTTACCCGACCGCGCGTCCCGCAGCACCCCATCGAGCAGTCTGCGTTCGGCGCCGCGGTCGATCAGCTCCATAACCCCCAAATAGTCGCACCTCACCGGGTGTCCATCGGTGCGAATTCACGTACGCCTACATCGGTGGCCCATGCCTGCCACCGTGGAACCGTCCTCAGGACTGCGGCGGGACTCCTTGGCGGTATCGCGTCGAGCACCCACGAGCTGCAGGCATGCCTCGCCAGCGGACCTTGGTCGGGAGTGTCTGCCCAACGAGGGCGTGCGCTGCGGGATCGAACCGGACGGCGCGAATGAGCCAACGGAGCGGCATGTCACCGTTTCGGTGCCCAGCTACGGCACGTTACCGCCCCTAGCTGCGTCGAATTATGGTGGAGCTAAGTGGAGTCAAACCCATGGAGAGCCTGACGAAATACGATGTGACAACTTCTTGGCCTGCGGATACGCATCCTCGTGTTCCGTGACGTAACTTCATGCCACACTGCTATGACTGTCGGACGCGGGGGGCGGGGTTTCGTGTGGCGCGGGGGGGAATGGCGTGAGCTCTTCACGTAGGTGTATTGCAGCGAGCGCGTGGTTGCTTGCGGCCGGCTTGTTGGTGAGTGCCGGTGGCGCGACCGCGTTCGCAGATCCCGGCGCCGGTGGCACCAAGGGCGCCGGCAGTTCTTCTGCCGCGAAGGGCAATGGTGCTGGAGGTGGAAACGGCCCCAGGCGCTCCGCCGCGACCGCGGGCGCGTCGCAGTCAGGGCATGGCGAGAGGCGGATGACGTCCGGAGTACGCCAACGATCTGCCCTCCAGCCACGCATCGACGAGAGCGACCCGGTTACCAAACCGACAACGCTGATCACCCGTAGTGCGACGGTGGCGCTCGGTGCCCATCAGTTCTCCACCGATGCCGATTCGGTCACCGACTCGACTTCGGCGAACGATGTGGCACGGTCCGGTGACGAAACGGGCCCGACCGAGGAGTCCACACCTCCGATCGACGCCGGACCAACCAGCGAAGTGGCATCACCGCCGACGACCAACGAGGTGCAGCCGTCCCCGACGGGCAACCCGCCGACCGATGACCCGGCACCTTCGCCCGTCGCCTCCACCGAGGTCACTAGCGACACCGCCGTGCCCGTCATTCCAGTCAACGACGCACTCGGAATCGGGTTCCGGCGCGTCGGGGTCGGACCCGACCGCCCGTCGGACACCGGGGTTACCACCGTGCTGGAAGCACTGCTCACCCCCACCACCGAACCCGTCGCAACACCAGCGGTTCCTGTCGACGTGGCGCCCGTACTGGAGACCATCGTCAACACGGTCGAACTCATGTCCGACGACGAGAACGCCCAACGGCGATCGGACCATGACCGGCCCGCATTGTCGCCGCTGCAGATCCTGCGCCTCATGACGCAAACGTCCGGTTCGTCGTTGGCCGGCGAGGCAACCGAGATCCCGACCCTGTTGGACGGTTCCAACCAAACGCGTTCGAACAGCGCCGCATTCGCATCCGGCACCAACGGCGCACTCGCGGGAACGTCATCGACGACACCCGTTGTGGCGCGCATCCAACCCGACGCGGCGCTGCCCGAGGGGTTGCAGACGTTCCTGCATACCTACGGCGGAATCATCGTCGCCGTGTCGTTGTCGGCCATGTTCGCGGCCGCTCTCCCCGGCCTCATCGGACTCGCCATACCAGTAGCGGCAGGGATGGGCATCGGCTATCGCCAAGCCAAAGCCGGCCGCGCCCTGCACACGTCGGGCATCGCACATCTGGCGCCCTCTGGGCCGATCGGCGTGGTCCGGTCGGGCAGACTGATTGCGCTGCGGTCGCCCGGAAGGCGTGTCCCGACGCCGAACAACGCAGACCTTGCTCAAGAAGTTGCCTAGCAGCGGCCAGGGCACCGATCTGCCTAAGCGGTCTGCAAGCTTCGTCGGCTCGCCCGCACAGGGTCAGCGTTTGTCGAGGGTGAACTGACAGACATCTGTATAGCCGTTGCGGAACAGGTCGGCGCATCCCGTTAGATACTTCATGTACCGCTGGTAGACCTCATCCGACTGGATGGCGACGGCCTCGGCTTCGTGTGCCTGCAAGGCGGCCGCCCAAAGATCGAGTGTCCTGGCGTAGTGCGGCTGCAACGATTGCACCTGGCCGACGGCGAAACCCGCTTTGGCCGCGTGCTTCTTGACCGTGTCGATTCCCGGCAACTGCCCGCCAGGAAAGATTTCGGTCATGACGAACTTGATGAAGCGCAGCAGCGTCATCGTGACGGGCAATTGCTTCACCGGACCCGCCTGAGCATCGGAAACGGTGATGGTGTGAAGCAACATGACGCCGTCGTGCGGCAGGGCGTCATGGGCGAAGGTGAAGAAGTCGTCGTAGCGGTTGGCGCCGAAGTGTTCGAACGCTCCGATGGATACGATCCGGTCGACGGCCTCGTCGAACTGTTCCCAGCCCTCCAAGAGGACGCGCTTGGTCCGTGGGCTCGGCGACTGATCGAAGAGGGTCTGGACGTGGGCCTGTTGGTTTCTGCTCAGGGTAAGCCCGACGACGTTGACGTCGAACTTCTCGATCGCGCGCATCATGGTGGCGCCCCAGCCGCAACCGACGTCGAGCAGGGTCATGCCCGGCTGCAATCCGAGTTTGCCGAGCGACAGGTCGATCTTGGCCAGCTGCGCTTCTTCCAGCGTCATGTCGTCGCGCTCGAAGTAGGCGCAGCTGTAGGTCTGGCTGGGGTCGAGGAAGATCCGAAAGAAGTCATCGGAGAGGTCGTAGTGCGCCTGAACGTCGTCGAAATGGGGCGGCAGGGCTTGAGTTGGCATCGGCGGCTCTGACATCGTTTGCTCCCCTACTTCACCGGCGGGCTGTCTGGTCAGCGCACTCATCGCAGACTCTAGGGCGGCCTCGTGTGCGCAACCGGGCGACTACCCGCCGGGGGACGGCGGTAATCCGATCGACGCAGTCGCCAGCGGTGTTTATTTGGTTTCGAAACGGGTAATCGCGTGCGACTTCTTCTAGCTCGGTGGAGGACATGTGAGGCCGTCGTACTTTCTCGCCAAGATTCTCGGGTTCCTCCGCGCCGGGTACCCGGAGGACACGCCAGGACCCGACCGGGTACCACTGTTCTCGCTGATGCAACGACGTCTGTCCGACGATGAAGTTCTCTTGCTGGCAACGGAATTGAAGGCAAGCCGCGAGCGCCCCATCGACGGCACGCGCATCGGAACGGCCATCATGAAGCTCACCGACCAGATGCCCTCCTCGGCCGACACGGATCGCGTCAAGCAGCGCTTGTCGGCCGGAGGGTGGGGATTGCCAGACTGAGGCCACGCCGTACCGCCATCGGGCGCCCATCCAGACACGGACACCTGGTCGTCGGTCACCTGATGCGGATGCCGTCACAGCAACGCGCGAATCGCCCCTTCGGATCCGGCGACGTGGGCAAGGGTGAGGTCTGCAGCGGCCGCTTCGTCGCCGACGATGATCGCCTCGAGCAGCGCCAGGTGCTCGCGCCGAGCTGCTGGGCGCCCGGCCCGAGGATCTCGGCGCCACCACGTTCCGTCCGCCCTATACGCCGGTGGCATTCGCCGCACTCGCCGGCCGCAGCCGCGGACGCATGTTCGATCCCAGGCGGGTCACCGCCGTGCACCACTGGCATGTCGAGCGCGGCGCCGTCTTCGAGGACGTCGGACAGTGGAAGCGACCACGGTACTACCCACATGGCGGCGGAGCCGCCGAGGAAAGTATGGGGGCGGCGGTGCTGCGCGAATGTGCCGCCGTGCGTGGCGGAGTCGGCATTCTCGATGGTTCCACTCTCGGCAAGATCGACGTGCAGGGGCCGGACGCAGGCGAATTCTCGACATGCTCTGCACCAACATGATGAGCACCCTCAAGGTCGTCGCCGACGACCGGTTCCAGGCGTTCACCACCACCGACGGTGCCGCCCCCATCCTCGACCGGATGGAGGAATGGCTGCAGACACGAAGCATTTCCGTTCATGGCGTGGCGCGACACCTCTCTCGACGGCGTGCACGTCCGAATCGGCCGGGTCAGCTTCTCCGGCGAGCTCGCCTAAGAGGTCAACGTCATGGGGTGGTACGCAAAGGCGTTGCGGGAGAAGCTGATCGCGGCCGGTGGACCCCACGGGATCACCCCCTACGGCACCGAGACGATGCACGTGCTGTGCGCCGAGAAGGGTTACCCGATCACGCCATGGTCGATCTGTGGGTCGATCCGTCCGGCCCGGCGGGGCCGCGGCGGCCGAGGTCCTGGGGTGGATGCGTTGCCCGCGAGTCCGTCGACCGTGATCACCGGCGCCGACACTGCAGTGATCTGGTTCGGGGCCGACGAGTGTCTGGTGATTTCCGGCGGCCGAGCGGCCGAGGCGCTGGAGTCGCACCTGCGCGGCGCGGTGATCGAGCACGGTGGAGCGGCGGTCGACGTCTCCGCTCAGCGCACCACGCTGCGGCTGGGCGCGCGCACGCCGGCGACGTGATCGCCAAGGGGTGCTCAATCGACGTGCATCCGAAGGTGTTTGGGCCGGGCGCGGCCGCGCAGACGACTCTCGGGCAGGCCGCTGTCGTGCTGATCGCGTTGAGCGACGACGGAAGCGACTACCGGACCCTGGTTCGATCGTCTTCTGCGCGCATCTCGCCGAATGGTTGATCGACGCCGTCGAGGAGTTCGGGAACCACTAGGCGGACCTGCTCAACGGGGCCACCGGGCGCGGCACGCAGCGGTACCCATGACTCCCACTGCCTTCATCGCCGGCCCTCGGAGAACCGTGCTATTGCTGTGACACTCGGTTAAGCAATTAAGTGGCGAGAGCATTCCGGGTGCAATGATCAAGTTAGAGTATGACCATGAGCGCCTCGCACGAGACTCGGTGGCTAGACGCACAAGAACAGCAGATCTTGGCGGCAGCTGTCGACGATGATCCTCAGGTTGCAGCCGGTGCTCAGCGGCCAATTGCAGCGCGAGTTCGGGATCAGCCACTTCGAGTATCTGATCATGGCGTGCTTGTCGGAAGCAGCCGGGGTCGATGCTGCGGATGAGCGTGCTGGCCACGATTACCGGCAGCTCGCTGCCACGGCTGTCCCAGGCCGTCGGCCGCCTGGAAAAGCGCGGATGGCTCGAACGACGAGCCGACGCGGCCGATAGTCGCTACACCCTTGCAGTTCTGACCGACGCAGGACTTCACGAACTAGAGGAAATCGCCCCCTCGCACGTCACCACGGTGCGCGAGTTGATCTTCGATCGATTGACCCGGGCTCAAGCTCGCCAGCTCGGCGCGATTTCCCAGCGCATCCTGGACGGATTGCCCCGCGACGACAGTTGGCCAAGCACCATACCGTCCTGACAAGCCGCTCGTCCCGTCACGTCGCCGCCCAGCACGACTTGGCCGAGCCGGGTCTTGTTCGGTGAGGCGGAGTGCCCGCAACCCGTGGCCGGCCGGGCGTTGGTCGCACGATCTCGCAGAATCGTCGTTTCTCACGTGATGGACGTCACTTGACTTCCCGGAATCGAAGCTCCCGCATCGGGCCTTATAGCAAGCAGGCTGCACTTAACTATTTAAGTGATGGCGAGTGGGAACTAGGAATGGGGATGATCATGAGCACCGTTACACCCGTGGTGGTGGGAATCGCCAGGCGGACAGTCCGAGCGGCGCAGTCCACCATTTTCGCCGCGCTCGCCGCCAGCGCGCTCTTCGCCGGTTCGCTTGCCGCCCCGTTGGCCGCAACGGCGAGTGCCGCCGAAGACCGTGTCCTGCCGTCCAGGTCGTATTCGCCCGTGGCACGAACGAGGCACCCGGGGTCGGCGCCACCGGTCAGTCGTTCGTCGATGCGCTCAACGCCCGACTGCCAGGCAAGACGGTCGGGGTGTACGGGGTGAACTACCCGGCATCGATGAACTTCGGGGAGGCCGCCGACGGCATCGTCGACGCCAGCAACAAGATCCAGTCGATCGCCGCGAACTGCCCGAGCACCAAGATCGTGCTCGGCGGTTACTCGCAAGGGGCGGCAGTAGCCGGCTACACGACCACCGATAGCGTTCCCGCCGGATTCGAGCTGCCGGCCGGTATCACCGGCCCGATGCCTCCTGCGGTCGCACCGCACGTCGCGGCCGTGGTCCTGTTCGGAACACCGGATACCTGGATCATGAGCCTGCTCGACCGCAGCGCACCCCCGATCACCATCGGTCAGCCCTACATCGGGAAGACCCTTCAGCTATGTGCAACGGGCGACCCGGTCTGCTTCCCCGGTGGCCTTGACCGCTCCGCGCACAGCTCCTACAAGGACAACGGAATGGCCGACCAGGCAGCCGACTTCGCCGCCAATCAGTTGGGGGCTCCCGCTCCAGCCGCGACGGTGCAACAGACCGCAGGCCAAATCGACACCACTCAAAACAGCGACCAACCCGCGGAAACCACCCCGCCACTGGGCAACTGAACGACACCGCGAAAACCGCGGTGACCGACCAACGGCCGGAAGTGAGTCCCCGAGACCACTCCCGGCCGTTGGTCTGCTGCGTGTCGGCCTCCGGAACGTCGGCATGGGGCGCAACCGGCCTGGTCAGGTGCCACGCGTTTGAACGACGCAACCGTGCCGAGACGGCCAGACCGCTTGACGTCCAAGTAATCTGGGCGGGTGCCAGTTGACGACGACCCACCACGCAAGCGTTCCGCCCAGATCCTCTGCGGTGTCCTGGCCGGGCCGCTATTCGTCATTGCCTTCACAGCGATCGGAGCCGCGCGTCGCGGCTACGATTGGCGGCGCTACCCGGTCAGTTCGCTGGCGCTCGGTCGTCGAGGTTGGCAGCAGCGCATCAACTTCATCCTTGCCGGAGTTCTCTATTCATGCGCGGCCGCGGGTCTCGGACGCTGCGATCGGCGGCGCATTGGACCTCGCGCCGTCCCGGCGCTCATCGCAGGAGCGGGCGTCGGGCTGATCGGCTCGGGACTGTTCGTCACCGATTACGTTGGGGACCTTCCTGGCGAGGGCGCTGGTGAGATGAACCGGGGGCCGGCCCGTGCCGTGCCGACCCGGCCAACTCGTGCGGGACGGATACACGACCTCTGCGGGATCCCGGTCTTTGCGGGCATACCCATCGCCGGCCTCGCTAGCGCGGCCACCGCCGTGCGGAGCAGGGACTACCGCTGGGCCTGCTATTCGGCAGGATCGAGCACAATGATGGCGGCCAGTTTCCTTGTCTTCGGCGCCGCGATAAACGGCCAGCCCCGTCTCCGCGGCAAAATCGGTATCTTGCAGCGCATCTCGATCACAGTCGGACTCGGATGGCTGAGCTCTCTGTCACTTCGCGGCCTGTCTCGATAACGAACCCTCACCGGTCGGCCGCGACTGCTCCGTACCCCGAACCGTTCAGTTCCGGCGCCGGGTTACCCGATGAATGCTAAGCGGAAGCACGATGGCGACGCCGACGACCACGATCCACCACACCGGGACGCCGGTCGTGCTACTCAGACCGTAGGTGATGGCGAGCGCCGCACCGACGACCACCGCGACACGCCAATCGTCGCCGATGATGAAGTCGTACCAAAAGGCGACGAATGCGCGGATCTTCGCGTTCACGAGAGTCCTTCCTGCCGTGGTGCCGCTGGGTCGTCGACCACAGACGTGACAGTGGTGCGGCGGCGGAACAAGACCACCAATGCCAACGCATACGCCGCGACCGCTGGGATGAGGACCAGAAGCGCCGCGTCCGAGCCGGGCCAGTGGGCGCCTGCCCCTTCGGCGCCCCAGTACATGCCGAACGCCGTGAGCATGACGCCCACCACGAACTTCATGCTGTTCTCGGGTACCCGGGACAGCGGCGCACGGACGGCAACACCCGCCACCGCCACCACCAGAACTGCCGCGATGGCCGCGAGCGCGGCAAGTCCGACGTTGTGCTGGTTGCTGCCGAGGGTCAACGCGATGAACACGACCTCGAGACCCTCGAGCAGCACGCCCTTGAACGCAAGTGTGAACGCGTACCAGTCGGCGACGATTCCACGGCGCCGGGTGCTGGCCTGCTGCGCAGCGATGAGTGTCACCTGGTAGGCCGCTGATTCATCGTGCAGCGCCTTTATGCCACTGGCCCGCAGGATCGCCTTGCGCAACCATTGCAGCCCGAAGATGAGGAGCAGAGCGCCGACGAACAAGCGCAGCCCGCTCAACGGAAGCACCGATATTGCGGGTCCCAGTACGGCGACGATCAGCACCAAGGACAGCAGCGCGGTAACCAAACCCGTTATGGCCGAACGCCAGTCACGGGCAGTACCGGCGGCCAGAATGATGGTCAAGGCCTCGACCGCTTCCACTAGGCACGCCAGAAACACCGCGATGAACAGTGCCGAGCTGCTCAAGGCTGACCACCTCTTTGAATGTCTTGTGCTGCCGCACCGCTGGTCCATGCGGACAACAGGACTGTAACACTCGTTAGATTCGTCTTGTAACAATATATGGTGGAAACCGCACCGATCAACATCGACGGGTCAGATTGCCGCGCCCAAGGTCTGAGAATCGTCGACGTAGTGCGGCCGAAGGCCCAGCCGCAGGATGCGGTCGAGTAATCGGTCGGACATGACTCGGCCACAGCGGTGGACGCGACACCATTCTCAACCGTGGGTGCACTTACTGTGGCCAACGCCCCGGCCTCCCAGCAGCAGCAGCTCTTCAAGGGCATGCTGCGCTGGGGGCTTTCCATGATTCTGGTGGCTCCCGCCGCCGCATGGCTGATCTTCGTACTGATCCCCAGCATGTAGACCGCACTACGAAGGCGCGACTCCGATGCGGAGCGTTCCGTCCGTCCAATCCACTTTCCCGGTGGCTCGACCGGAATGCACACCGTCATCTGGGATGCTGCGGGACACCGCCCGTGCGAGTGAGGTCAATCCTCCGGACGCAGTGCGGCATTACCGCGGCGAACGCTGCGCACCAAGGACTCTCGCGACGGCAGAACGCCCAGCGCCCACCAGGGCGATGAGCCGGAAAGACGCTGCTTCCCCGCGATCGTCGCCCTGGACCGGATGCGCCGCGTCGAGCCGCTCCCGCTGCGGCACCACCACGTACTTGGGGTCCTGCGTCGATGCCACCCCGGCTTCGAACACCCCGAATCGCTGCAGCGCACTCCCGGCCAGCAGCGCCACCCCCGACGCCGCCAACAGCGTGCGATGCCTACCGAACACCGCACCCGCCGCTCCCCCGACCGTCAACGCCTCGGACCACGTCCGCAGCCGGTGCGCCCTGCCCGTCTCGTATGCCTCGGCGACCAACCCGAGCCGCTGTTCGATAAGCCGCGACGCCGCCACCTCCATGCCGGCGCCCGCGATCGCCATCCGCCGCGCCGGCCCCGATTCCGACACCGGCGCCAGCAGCATCCCCAGCCCGCCTCCGCTGGCCGCCGCCGAGCCCGTGAACACGAACGGAAGATACTGATGCGCCTCCCGCCATGCCGGAACTGCCGTCTGCGACAACAGAACTGCGGTATACGACGCAACCCCCGGCGCCGTCACCGCCGCCCACAGCCCGGCAGGCCTCGCCGCCAAGCCGATCAGCCGACCCAGCCATGTCCGGCGCAGCCGACTCGGCATCAACTCCGCCAGCGCGGCCACACCCGCGCCCGGGCCATATGCCGTCAGGAGCCACGTGCCCATGCTCATCGGGGAGCTCGGCTTGGCCACCCTCAGCATGTGATGGAACCGCTCAGGACGACCCAAGTCCGCGACCAAGAAGTACAAGCTCGCCAGGATGCTGGCCAGCGCTCCCACCCGGGACACCTTTCGCAGGCCCGTTCGACCCGTCAGGTCCGCCCCGGCGGCCAGCAAGGCCGACCCGCCCGACAGTCCCCCCAGGAACAGGTATGCCGCAATCATCCAGTTCCATGCCGGCGTCTTCAGAATCTGCTTCCCGTAGTACGACCGAAACTCCGCGCGCGGCACCGCCAGCTGCTCTCGCATCAGCTCCCCCTCCGACCCGCGAACGACGACACCGCAATCCCGACCAAGGCTGATGCCGCCATCCCCGCGTACCTCCACATCGCGCCCGCGTCCCGAGTCGGCACCACCGGGTCCGGCGGCAGCCCGTACACCTCCGGCTCGTCGAGCAGCAGGAAGAACGCGCCGTCGCCGCCCACTCCGTCGTTCGGGTCGTGGCCGTACAACCGCGCCTCCGTCACCCCCCGCTCGTGCAGTTGTTCGACACGAAGCGCCGCCCGTTCCCGCAACTCGTCCAACGGGCCGAATTGAATCGAGTCCGTCGGGCACGCCTTCGCACACGCCGGCTCCAAGCCGTCGTGCAGCCGGTCGTAACACATCGTGCACTTCCATGCCCGGCCGTCGCCCTCGCGCCGTTCGATCACCCCGTAGGGGCAGCCCGACACGCAGTACCCGCACCCGTTGCAAATGTCTTGCTGCACAACCACTGTCCCGAACTCGGTACGGAACAACGCGCCCGTCGGGCACACGTCCAGACACCCCGCATGCGTGCAGTGCTTGCACACGTCGGAGCTCATCAGCCAGCGGAAGTCCTGCCGGGTTTCGGCGCCAGTGGCATCACCGGGACGCTCCATGCCGGGCATGCCGAGGTCCACCGACTCTCGCTCCGGTTGCTCGATGAAGGCCACGTGCCGCCAAGAGTTCGCGCTCAGCGAACCTGTGTTGTCGAAGGACATGCCCAACAGGTCGTATCCGTCCTCGGGAACCGCGTTCCATTCCTTGCAGGCCACCTCGCACGCCTTGCAGCCGATGCACACCGACGTGTCGGTGAAGAAACCAACGCGCTCCGGGTGCTCGTCGTCGTAGCCCGCGTTTCCCGCCGGGTCCTCGAGCGGCCCGTAGAAGCTGTTGCCGCTCATGGCTTCTCCTCCTCGATGTGCGACGTGGATGGCCCCGTGGTGTCCAGATTCGTTCCGGTGTACACCGTGATCGCCGCGCGGTCGCGATAGGAGGCGACGTAGTCGAGCAGGGCCGGTCCGCGTGGCCGGCGCCCCGGCCGGATGTCACACGTCGCGACCTTGCTCTCCTGGATGAACACGTTCGGGTCGGCGACCACCCCGAGCAGGTCGTTCACCACGTCACCGTCTGTGAGGCCGTTGCCGCCCCAGTGATAAGGCATCCAGATCTGATGCACCACATGGTCATCGATCCGTAGCGGCCTCATTCGGTCGGTCACGAACACCCGCGCGTCCACGGCCGTTCGGCTGGTGATCACGTGCGCCCACTCCATGTGCACCAAACCTCGCTCGGCGGCCAGCTGCGGCGACACCTCGACGAACAACCCCGGCTGCAACTCAGCCAGATACGGCAGCTGGCGGCTCATCCCGCCGGCCGTGTGGTGCTCGGTCAGCCGTGCCGCGGTGAAGACGAACGGGAACACGTCACCGTGCCCCTCCGGTGGCGACGGGTTCGACGGATTGTCCTTGCGCCCATAGACCTTCCGCGTCGGGTTGCCCTGCTGCAGGTACATGGAGTTGCGCACCGGCGACTCGTGCGGCTCGTAGTGCGTTGGCATCGGGCCGTCGACAACGCCGTTGGGCGCGAACAGCCAGCCCTTGCCGTCGGCCTGCATGATGAACGGGTCGTCCCCGCGCAACGCCTCCACACCCACCGCGCCTTCGGGCGGGCGGTAGTCCGGCGGCTTGGTCTTCTCGAAGTCCGGCACGTCGTGGCCCGTCCACTCGCCCTTCTCGGCATCCCACCAGACGAGCTTCTTGCGCTCGCTCCATGGTCGGCCCTGCGGGTCGGCCGACGCGCGGTTGTAGAGCACCCGCCGGTTCATCGGCCACGTCCAGCCCCACTCCGACCGGGCCGGGTCCTGACCGCCGTGCGGTTCGCGCCTCGCGGCCTGATTGACCTCGTCGGCGTAGACGCCGCTGTAGATCCAGCAACCGCACATCGTGCTGCCGTCGGCCTTCAGCGACAGGTAGTTGTCGACCGCACGTCCCGTCGTGAGGTCGACACCGCTGATGCGTCGCAGCACGTCCGCCGCTGCGGGCTCGTCGCCGTCCTCCAATTGGTAGTCCCATGCCAGCTCGAGCAGCGGCCGGTCCCGCTCGTCGGTCGAGCCAGCCAGCTTCTCCCGCAGGATGCGGCCGAGGTGGTAGAAGAACCACAGCTCCGAGCGGGCATCGCCCGGCGGCTCGACGGCCTTCTCCCGCCACTGCAGCATGCGCTGGGTCTGCGTGAACGTGCCCGCCTTCTCGACATGCGACGCGGCAGGGAACAGGAAGACCTCCGTGCGGCAGGTCTCCGGCGCGATCTCGCCCGTCTCGATCTCCGGGCTGTTCTTCCAGAAGCTCGCGCTCTCGATCTCGACGAGATCGCGCACCACCAACCAGTCGAGGTTGGCCATGCCGAGGCGCTGCAGCCGCCCGTGCGCCGAGCCGACCGCCGGGTTCTGCCCCAGCAGGAAATAGCCGAATACCTTGCCGTCGACCATGTCCATCACCGTGCGATACGTGCCATGGTCGCCGTTGATCCGCGGCAGATAGTCGAAGCAGTAGTCGTTGTCCGCCGTGGCGTTCTCGCCCCAGTACTCCTTGAGCAACGACACGATGTACGTATCGGCGTTGTGCCAGAAGCCCTTCTGGTTGGCGCTCACGATCCGATCGACGTAGTCCGACAGGTTGGCGTCACCCGCCGTCGGCATCGCGAGGTAACCGGGCAGCAGGTTGAACAGGGTCGGTACGTCGGTCGAGCCCTGGATGCTGGCGTGTCCGCGCAGCGCCATCACCCCGCCGCCGGGCCTGCCGATGTTGCCCAGCAGCAGCTGGATGATCGACCCGGCCCGAATGTACTGCGCGCCAACCGAATGCTGCGTCCAGCCCACGCTGTACACCAGCGCCGTGGTGCGCTCACGCCCGGAGTTCTCCGCCCACGCCTTCGCGACCGCAAGGAACTCCTCGGCCGGCACGCCGCAGATGCGCTCGACCATCTCGGGGGTATAGCGGGCGTAGTGCCGCTTGAGGATCTGGTACACGCAGCGGGGGTGCGCAAGGGTGGGGTCGGCCGGGATGTCACCGGCGCCGCCCTCGATCGGTGCGCCACCGGACCCGTGCTGATCCGACGCGGCCTGATCCTGGGCGTCGTCGTGGGCGTTCGCCGGGCTCGTCGACTCGTAGTGCCAGGTCGACGGATCGTAGGACCCCGTCTCGTCGTCGTAGCCGCTGAACAGCCCGTCGAGGTCCTCGGTGTCCTTGAAGCCCTCGTCGACGATGAACGACGCATTGGTGTAGGCGGTGACGTACTCCCGGAAGTCCAGCTCGTTGGACAAGATGTAGTTGATCACCCCACCGAGGAACGCGATGTCACTGCCCGCGCGCAGCGGGACGTGCCGGTCCGCGACCGCACTGGTGCGCGTGAACCGCGGGTCGATGTGCACGACACGGGTGCCGCGGGCCTTCGCTTCCATCACCCACTGAAACCCGACCGGATGCGCCTCGGCCATGTTCGACCCCATGATGACGATGAAGTCGGAGTTTGCGAGATCTTGCTGGTAGTCCGTCGCCCCGCCGCGACCGAAGGAGGCTCCCAGACCGGGAACCGTGGCGCTGTGTCAAATACGCGCTTGGTTCTCGATCTGCAACGCGCCGAGCGCCGTGAAGAGCTTCTTGATCAGATAGTTCTCTTCGTTGTCCAATGTCGCACCGCCCAGGCTCGCGATGCCCATCGTGCGGCGCAACGTGTTGCGGTCGGCGTCGAACTGCTGCCAGCCCTTGTCGCGCGCGTCGAGCACGCGGTCGGCGACCATGTCCATCGCCGTGTCGAGGTCGATGTCCTGCCACTCGGTGGCGTACGGCGGCCGGTACCGCACCTTGGTGATGCGCTGCGGACCGGTGACGAGTTGCTTGCTCGCAGAACCCTTGGGGCACAGACGGCCCCGCGATATCGGACTGTCCGGGTTGCCCTCGATCTGGACGACCTTGCCGTCCTTCACGTACACCTTCTGCGCACACCCGACTGCACAGAACGGGCACACCGAGTGCGCGACGTCGTCGGCTTCAGCGGTGCGCGGCGTCAGCGTGAGCGACCGCGACGATTGCGCCGCCTGGCCGCGGCCCAGCGCGTCATCGCCGGTGAGCTGGCGGTACACCGGCCAGGACTGGATCAGCTTCTTGAAGTCCACGACCATCCCCTCTCCTCGACGCTTCCATCAAACCATCGTTCGGGTGCCATCGACGCCGCGTCGCGTGATGCGTCTCTCGTCGAGCTGTTCGAGAAGGGGCACGGCGACCCGGCGGGTGGTGCCGAGCGCGCGGCGGGCCTCACTGACGGTGAAGGGTTGCGGCAGCGTCCGCAGTGTGTCGGCCGCACGGTCCAGCGCACCGGGGCCCAGCACGACGCCGTCGGCGATCCGGGTCAACCGTCCGGCTCGCACCGCCGCCGCCAGCTCGGCGGGCCCGAGTTGCACGCCGGCCAGCTCGTCGGCCTCGGGCGCACGGAACGGCTCCGCGGCCAGCCACTCCTCGACGGCGCGCACCGCCTTGTCCACCCGGGGCGGAAGGCTCCGGTCGGGAAGTCCGACCACGCCATCGCGCACGTCGAGGCCGGTGTCCTCGAGCAGAGCCGGTACCAGTTCGGCGGCGGGCAGGTCGAGTCGTTGCCGCAGCGTCTCCAGCGGCATGCCCGCAGCGACGTCGTGCTCGCCGCCCCACTGCGTCACCGCGGTGATCGCCTCTCGACGTCGGTCGGACCACCACTGCGGGTCGACCACCCAGGAGCCGACGTGCTGTCCGGTCGCGGCAAGACCCATGGCCCGCAGATCGTTTTCCCGTGCGCAGACCGGCGGCGCGACATGGCCAGTGGCCACTTCGTCGGCGCGGACCCGAGCCGCTCCCCTGCGACGAAACGGCGGTGGGCGGACGTCGAGCACTTCGATGCCCGCCGCGATCCGGTGCTCGCCCGGGTCTCTGAGCAAGCCGATGTCCCCGACCCGCAACGGAAGTGGCCGCGTCAGCCGCAGCCGCGCCCCGGCCGCCCCCAGCTGGCGGACGTGCACCGGCACCGCCGCCGATCCGACGTGCAGCACCAGTTCGCGGTGCAGCTCGCCCGCCGAGCGCAGACCGACGTCGATCTCGTCGACCGCCAGCCATGCACCGGGTGTGCGCACGGTGTCGCCGCGGCCGATGTGCTGACGGTCGATACCGCGCAGATTCACCGCGACGCGCGCGACCGCGCCCACCTCCGACCGATCCCTTTCCAACGACTGCAGCCCGCGGACGGTGACGCGTCGCCCGGAGTGTTCGAGTTCGTCGCCGAGCCGCAGGGTGCCTGCGGCCAACGTGCCGGTGACGACGGTGCCCGCGCCGCGGACGGTGAACGACCGGTCGACCCACAACCGCACGTCGGCGTCGCGGTCCGGCGGCGGCAGCCGATCGGCCAGGGCCAGCAGTTCCGCGCGAACCCGGGCCACGTCGGTACCGACGACCACGGCCGGATTGGCCAGGGAGGTGGCCGAAAACTCATGCCGCACTTGATCAATTGCTGCGTCGGGAGCTGCCAGGTCGGCCTTGCTGATCACCACGAGCGCGTGCCGCACGCCCAGCGCGTGCAAGGCCGCGAGGTGCTCGGCGGACTGTGGCATCCACCCCTCGGTGGCCGCGACCACGAACATCACCGCGGGCGCCGGGCCCACCCCGGCCAGCATGTTCGCGACGAACCGTTCGTGACCGGGCACGTCGACGAAGGCGAATTGCTGCCCATCGATGTCGGTCCAGGCGAAGCCAAGGTCGATCGTCAAGCCTCGGCGTTGCTCCTCGGCCAGCCGGTCGGGCCACATCCCGGTCAGTCGATGCACCAGCGTCGACTTGCCGTGATCGACGTGCCCGGCGGTGGCTATGACATGCATGCCCGCACCGCACGCACTAGCACCTCGTCGTCGTCGGGTGCCACGGTCCGCAGATCGAGCAGACAACGCCCACCTTCGAGGCGTCCGACGACCGCCGGACTGCCGATGCGCAACGCGGCGGCGCAGGACTCCGGCAGGCTGACGGCGGCGCTCGGCAGGTCCACGCCGGGTGCACCGCCCCCGCCGACCGCCGCGACGCAGTCCACCGCCTGCGCGCCGGGCAGTTGCGCGACGAGGCGTTCAGCCCGGGCGCGAAGCTGCTCTACGGTCACCCGCAGCGCCTCGACGACCGGCGGGCGTGGTCCCACCAGAGTCGCCTCCAAGGCGGCAAGCGTCAGTTTGTCCACTCGCAGTGCGCGCGCAGCGGGATGGCGGCGCAACCTGTCGATGAGCTCGGCGTCGCCCAGCAGTAGACCGGCCTGCGGGCCGCCGAGAAGCTTGTCGCCGCTCGCGGTGACGACGTCGGCGCCGTCGCGCAGCGCCGTTCCCGCGTCCGGCTCGTCGGGCAGCAGCGGATGCGCGGACAACAGCCCCGACCCGATGTCGACCACCAGAGGGACGTCGAGCTTCGCCAGCTCGGCGACCGGCACCGCCGAGGTGAATCCGGTCAGGTGATAGTTCGACGGGTGGACCTTCAGCACGAAGCCGGTGTCCGCACCGATCGCGTCGGCATAGTCACGAAGGTGGGTGCGGTTGGTGGTGCCGACCTCCCGGATCCGCGACCCCGTCGAGGCCATCAACTCGGGGAGCCGGAAACCGTCGCCGATCTCGATCAGCTCGCCACGGCTGATCACGATCTCCTTGCCAGGCGCAAGGGTCATCGCGGTGAGCAGGAGTGCGGCGGCATTGTTGTTGACCACGTGCACGCCACCGGCGGCGGGCACGGCCCGTGCCAGCGCGGCCATGGCGCCACGCCCACGGCGGGCGCGCTGACCGGTGTGCAGGTCGAACTCCACGTCGGTGGCGCCCCCGGCGGTGACCACTGCCTGCAGTGCCGCCCGTGACAGCGGTGCCCGGCCAAGGTTGGTGTGCACGACGACGCCCGTCGCATTGATGACCGGTCGCAGGCTGGCCGCACCGATCGGCAGCGCGCCCACCGCGTGCTCGACCACCTGATCCGGCTCGATCTCACCGGCCCGCGCACGTTGTTGAGCCTGGCTGACGACGGATTTCACCAACCCACGGCCGAGTACGCGCTCGGCTTCGGACAGGCGAGGATCGGCAAGGATTACGTCGGTCCTGGGCACGCTGCGTCGCGGATCGGTCATGTCAGTTCCCCGGACCATGGCGGAGGCGGACGGGAATCGAACCCGCCAGCGACAGGAACTGCCGCTCAGCGATTTTGAAGATCGGGCCGGTCACCAGACCGGATACGCCTCCCTGACCCATGGACACAATCATGGCAGGCACCATGGAGACCATGACCTCCCGACTGGCATACCGTTTGACGCAATACGCCCACGGCGGGGGCTGCGCGTGCAAGATCCCGCCCGGCGACCTGGAGGCCATGGTCCTTGGCCTACCGCAGACGCAACCGCACGAGCCGCCTGCCGAGCTTCTCGTCGGACTCGAATCCGGCGACGATGCGGCCGTCGTGCGGATCGAGGGCGGCACGGCGCTGATCGCGACGACCGATTTCTTCACCCCCGTGGTGGACGACGCCTACGACTGGGGCCGGATCGCGGCCACCAACGCGCTGTCGGACGTCTATGCGATGGGCGGGCGGCCGGTCGTCGCGCTGAATCTTCTGGGCTGGCCACGTGACCTGCTGCCGCTGGATTTGGCGACCGAGACGCTGCGCGGCGGAATCGACGTGTGCAACGCGGCGGGCTGCCATCTGGCCGGTGGTCACAGCGTCGACGATCCGGAACCGAAATACGGACTCGCCGTGACCGGCGTAGCGGATCCGAACCGGTTGCTGCGCAACGATGCCGGCAAGGCGGGCATACCGCTGTCGCTGACCAAGCCGCTCGGCGTCGGCGTGCTCAACAGCATGCACAAGGCCACGGGTCAGGTGTTCCCCGAGGCCATCGCGGTCATGACCACGCTCAACGCCGATGCCTCCGCCGCCGCGCTGAAGGCAGGCGTCGAGTGTGTCACCGACGTGACGGGCTTCGGGCTGCTAGGGCATCTGTACAAACTGGCGCGAGCCTCGCACGTCACCGCGGTGATCGACTCCGCAGCGGTGCCCTACATCGACGGGGCGCGCGACGCGTTGGCCGCCGGTCACGTCAGCGGAGGCACCAGGCGCAATCTGGACTGGGTCCGCCCGCACGTCGATCTCTCCGCCGTCAGTGAGGAGGTCGCACTCCTCTTGGCCGATGCACAGACTTCCGGCGGGCTGTTGATCGCAGGCGAAATCCCTGGCGCACCGGTGATCGGCGAACTCGTGCCGCGCGGTGAGCACACGATCATCGTGCGGTGAGTCTCCGCGCCTGGGACTTTCCCAGTCTGGTCATCGTTCATTGAATGGGTTGCCGTTCAGCATATTTCACGGATTCCCCTTGAAGGTCAATTCGACGAGGACCGGCGGGCGCCCCTTCTCGTACGTCACTTCGTGACGATCTTCTCGGCGTGCTTGGTCAGTTTTTGTTCGGCTGGCCAGTTCGGCGCCTCTTCCACGTCGGGGGCGAGCGATGCCGAAGGCGCGCCCCGCTACTCGATCCCACCGCTCGATGGTGACCGCCCGCTCGGCCCGCATCCCCGGACCGTGCGGGACCTGTCAACCATGTGACTCGCCTCACCCTCACCCGGCGCATTGGCCATGCCGTTTGTGCGTGCGGTCACATATCGTATTGTCAATCTAGTTGATCTAAGGACCATACGTCGAGAGGGCCACGGTTGCCGCGGGTTTCGATTCGAAGGGGACTGAGCCGACGCTGGATGCTGCTGGTGGCGCTACTGGTCGTCGTCGTCGCGGGATTCGCCGTGTACCGCCTCAACGGCATCTTCGCCTCGCAGGACGTCACATCCACCCCGAGCGGCGGCGCGAACGAGATCGTTCCCTTCAATCCGAAGCACGTGGTCTTGGAGGTCTTCGGCCCACCGGGGACGGTGGCCACCATCACCTACCTGGACGTGAACGCCCAACCGCAGCGCGCCGACGACGTGACGCTTCCGTGGGCGTACGACACGACCACCACCCAGCCCGCGGTGTTCGTCAACGTCCAGGCGCAGGGCGACAGTGACTCGATCGGCTGCCGAATCAAGATCGACGACGCCGTCAAGGACGAGAGAACGGTGAACACCCTGAATGCCTTCACCTCCTGCCTGGACAAGTCCGGATGAGCACCCACGAGGCTGACCGTCGGTCGAAGACCGACCGGGTCGGGCAGACGATCCGGCGGTTTTCGGTGCTGATCGCGCTGTTCTGGCTGGGCCTGGCGGTGGTCACGAACGTCTTCGTGCCGCAGTTGGAGAAGGTCGCCGAAGCACACAACGTGTCGCTGAGCCCCCACGATGCGCCGTCACTGCAGGCCAGTAAACGCATCGGCCAGGTGTTTCAGGAGTTCGATTCCGACAGCGCGGCGATGATCGTCTTGGAGGGGGACCAGCCGCTCGGTGCCGACGCGCACCACTACTACGACGGCTTGGTCAAGAAGCTCTCCGAGGACACCACGCACGTCCAGCACATTCAGGATTTCTGGGGCGATCCGCTGACGGCTGCCGGCTCACAGAGCACCGACGGCAAGGCGGCGTTGGTACAGGTGTATCTCGCCGGCAACCAGGGCACGTCACAGGCCAATGAGTCCGTCGACTCCATCCGCAACATCGTGAACGGCACAGTTCCGCCGCCGGGGGTCAAGGCGTACGTCACCGGCGCCGCGCCCCTTGTCACCGATCAGTTCGAGGTGGGCAGGCAAGGCACCCTGAAGACCACCCTGATCACCATCGGGGTGGTCATGGTCATGCTCTTCGTGCTCTACCGCCGGTTCACCACGGTGATTCTGGTGATCTTCACGGTGATGATCGAGCTGACCGCGTCCCGCGGCGTCGTCGCCGTGCTGGCGAACGCCGGAATCATCGAGCTGTCGACGTACTCGACCAATCTTCTGACGTTGCTGGTGATCGCGGCCGGAACGGATTACGCAATCTTCATCCTTGGCCGTTTCCACGAAGCGCGCCACACTGGGCAGGATCGGGTGGCGGCCTACGAGACGATGTACCGAGGGACGGCGCACATCATCTTGGGTTCGGGCCTGACGATCGCCGGTGCGGTGTTGTGTCTGACCTTCACCCGGCTCCCGTACTTCAACAGCCTTGGCGTTCCCGCCGGGATTGGCGTCCTCGTCGCAGTCGTGGCGGCGCTGACCCTGGCGCCAGCGCTACTGAGCATCGGCCGCCATTTCGGTCTGTTCGAGCCCGCCCGCCCGATGCGCACCCGGGGTTGGCGGCGCATCGGGACGGCCATCGTGCGGTGGCCAGGACCCATCCTGGTGGCGACGATCGCCGTGGCCCTCATCGGTCTTCTCGCGCTGCCGGGATACACGACCAGTTACGACGCCCGCCCCTACATGCCTGCCGGTGCCCCAGCCAATGTCGGCTACACCGCAGCCGAGCGGCACTTCTCCCAAGCCCGGCTCAATCCCGAATTGCTGATGATCGAGGCCGATCACGATCTGCGCAATCCCACCGACATGATCCTGCTCGAGCGGGTGGCCAAGGCCGTCTTCCACACCGACGGAATCGCGCAGGTCCAGTCGATCACGCGACCGTTGGGTACGCCCCTGGACCACACGTCGATTCCGTTCCAGATCAGCGCGGGGAACTCGTCGCAGATCAACAACCTGCCCTTCCAGCAAGCCCGTACCGCCGACCTGCTCAAGCAGGTCGGCGTCATCGACGACACGGTCAATGTGTTGCGGCAGCAATATGCGCTGCAACAACAGTCCAGTGAAGTCACCGACGAGCAGGCCAAGGCATTCGCGCAGACGGTCGCCACGGCTCAGGACCTGCGCGACAAGATCGCCGACTTCGACGACTTCTTCCGGCCCCTGCGCAACTACTTCTATTGGGAGCCGCACTGTTTCGACATCCCGGTGTGCGCCGCGCTGCGGTCGATCTTCGACGCGCTCGACGGCATCGACGCGCTGACCGACCAACTGGGCGACGTCGCAGGGAGCATCGCCAAGCTGGACGAACTCCAGCCCAAGCTGCTCGCGCTGATTCCGCCTCAGATCGCCAACCAGCAGACCAACCGCGATTTGACGATGACGAACTACGCCACCAACGAGGGCATTCAGGACCAGACTGCGGCGGCACTGCAGAACTCCACCGCGCTGGGCCAGGCGTACGACGCGTCGAAGACCGACGACTCCTTCTACCTGCCGCCGGAGGCATTCACCAACCCAGAGTTCCTGCGCGGGCTGAAGCTGTTCCTGTCGCCGGACGGCAAGGCCGCCCGCATGATCATCACCCACGACGGCGATCCCGCCACCCCCGAGGGCATTTCGCACATCGACGCCATCAGGCATGCGGCGCAGGAGGCCGTCAAGGGCACGCCCCTGGCGGGGTCCAAGATCTACCTCGCCGGAACTGCCGCCACCTACAAGGACATTCAGGACGGCGCCAAGTACGACCTCCTGATAGCCGGAATCGCCGCGCTGAGCCTGATCCTGCTCATCATGATGTTCATCACCCGTTCTCTGGTGGCCGCGTTCGTCATCGTGGGCACCGTCGCGCTGTCGTTGGGCGCCTCGTTCGGGCTCTCGGTGCTGCTCTGGCAGGACCTCCTAGGCATCCAGCTCTACTGGATCGTGTTGGCGCTGGCCGTCATCTTGCTATTGGCCGTGGGATCGGACTACAACTTGTTGCTGATCTCGCGGTTCAAGGAGGAGATCGGCGCCGGCTTGAACACCGGCATCATCCGTGCGATGGCCGGCTCCGGTTCCGTGGTGACCGCCGCCGGTCTGGTGTTCGCGGCCACCATGGCCTCCTTCATGTTCGCCGATTTGCGGATTCTCGGTCAGATCGGGACCACGATCGCCCTCGGTCTGCTGTTCGACACGCTGATAGTGCGTTCCTTCATGACACCGTCCATCGCCGCACTGCTCGGGCGCTGGTTCTGGTGGCCGCAAAGGGTGCGGCCCCGTCCCGCCAGCCAGATGCTTGCGCCATACGGATCACGCCACGCGGGTCGTCAACTGCTTCTGTGGGAAGACGGTGACCCGGCAGTCACCTCCGAATCCCCGACACGTACTCAAACATGACGGTGGCGGCTGGCAACAAAGGAGCGGCAGGGTGAATCTCGGTCCATGGGGTTATCTCACGATATTTGCGGGAGTGATGGAATTGTTCTTCGCGACTTGCGTATTCGTCTACGTGACGCGGATGGAGAATCGAACGTCCGCTGCTCTAGGGGAAAGGGTGGGCGCCCACAAAGCGGTGCTAGCCAAACTGCGCAACCGCGAACCGATGTCTCAGGACGAAATCGACTATGCGTCCGAACTCGTCTCCGATGCTCGATCACCGCTCGCGTACGCGATACCTGCCGCCCTCTTCACCATGGGATTCTTCTACGTGGTCGGCTGTCTCTTCATGCTGCACGAGTATGGCGGCAACCCCTCGTTCCGCACATTCGTCGGGGGGATCCCGATGTTGACCTCCATGAACATCGCCGCTCAGCTGCGCAGGGTCGCGCGGCTGAAAGGGCGCCTGCAGGATGCTCCAATGGCGGTGCCCGAGGCGTCTGACGAACTCACCAACGCCTAGCCTCGATGTTTCGTGAGGTGGCTGGTCGTTGTGGATTGGGTCGGTTTTCTTCGATGGGGCGATTTGGGCGTGGGGTGTCCCCGGCGCTGTGTCGCCGGTTCTCCGGGGTCCTAGTTCCAAGGAGTGAGGCTGTGGATTCAGTTGAGGGCTGCGATGTTTCGTTGACCGCTGATCAGTAGCCCTGACCAGGGCCATCGCCGATTCAGGCGCAGGATGCGACCGGTGGTGGTGGCGATCTATATCCCTGCGATCGACGACCAAAGTCTGGTGCTGATGTCGTCTGGCGAAAGCATCGTCTGAGCCCCACCTCGGTGCGGCGGTTCAGCGGTGACAGCGCGTTGCGGCCGCGGGGCCCTTGCGCCACGGAATATTTCGGATCTCAGTGCTTGCCAGATAGAGGCTCCCGCCCGGTCGATTCCCGGTCATTCGACGGAATGAACGGCGACCGATTCCGCGGCAAAGCCAGGGAAGGGTTGAGCATCGCGAAGGTACGAACCCACAACGTCTGAAAGACGGTCGCCACTTTGATCGATGACGAGGGCCTGTCGGCGCGCGGCGGCGCCGATCGGCTGGGACTTCCCGTGTGTCCATGACGCAAGATCGGTACACGAGTCGTAACCGGGTTCACAGCGAGGTTGCCGAGCTGTTAGACCGAACCATTGAGTACGGATAGCGGTCGGATGATATTGATACGAGCCGAAAACAGCCTCTGACGTGGGGCGGGCGGGGCTCGAACCCGCGACCAACGGATTATCAGTCGGAGGCTCTAACCAACTGAGCTACCGCCCTTTTCACAGCTTCGCGGCACCAATGGTCGCATACTCTCCAGTTGCCGAATCCATAGGCGGGAGGAGCAGCCATGTACGACCTCGAGCAGGCCATCAATGAACGGCGTTCGATCCGGATGTTCCTGCCCGACAAGCCGGTACCCCGTGAGATGGTGGACCAAGCGCTCGAACTGGCGATCCGCGCGCCATCCAACTCCAACGTTCAACCGTGGCACCTGCACCTGGTGTCGGGCGCTGCGCGCGACCGGCTGGTCGACGCCATGCTCGACGAGGCCACCAGCAAGGCGCCGCGGGTGCCCGGCCTGCCCGAGCGCTTCATGCACCTGCGCCGCGAACTGGGCGCGCAGGTCTACGGCTCCATGGGCCTGACTCGCGAGGACAAGGCGGGCCGCCGGATCGCCGTGCTGCGCAACTGGGAGTTCTTCCGCGCACCGCTGGGCGGCATCGTCTACATGCACCGCGAGCTGCAGCACGCCGACAGCCTCGGCGTCGGAATGTTCCTACAGACCTTCATGCTCGCGCTCACCGCACGGGGCCTCGGCAGCTGCGTGCAAGTGGCGATCGCCGGCTACCCGGAGATCGTGCGCCAACAACTCGACATTTCAGATGAGTACGACATCCTGTGCGGACTGGCGATCGGCTATCCCGACACGACCTTCCCCGCCAACAACCTTTACATCAAACGCAACCCGATTGAGCAGAACGTCGTATTCCACGACGCCTAGCCTCGATGTTTCGTCCTCCGTCTACCCTTAGCACACGCGGCGCGCGGAGATGAAATAGCTTGGTACGGGTTGACTCTCATCGGTGTTGGCAGGGCCCCGCCGATACAAGGCAACCACTTCGGGCACCGTTGCCGCCGACGCTTCCCAACCGTGTTCAGTGAGCCAGTCGACGACGTCGGTGCGCTCTTCGGCGTATGACAACTCCTCCAGGTTCGGTGGCGCGATTCCGACCTGCATGCCCAGCGCCGACTGCAGGCGTTGGCCCACTTCCCTGTCGCGTGCCCAACGTTCCGGGTCAACCACGTCCTCGGTCGGTGCATTGGCCACGATCTGACTCCCTACGGCACTCATCTCCTGGATGCGCTCGAACAACAGATCCTGCGCCTGCGACGGCAGGTACCGCAGCAGTCCCTCGACCGACCACGCCGTCGGCGCCTGCGGGTCGAACCCGGCGTGCCGCAGCGCCGTCGGCCAGTCCCGGCGCAGATCCACGGGAATCTCGATCCGCCGAGCCACTGGTTCGGCGCCGTGCGCGCGCAGCGTCGAGGACTTGAACTCGAGCACCTTGGGCTGGTCGAGTTCGTACACGCGGGTGCCCTCCGGCCAGGCCAGTCGCCACGCCCGCGCGTCCAGACCCGCGGCCAGGATCACCACCTGACGGATCCCCGAATCGGCTGCCGCGACGAAGAAGTCATCGATGAATGCCGTGCGGGCGGCGAAGAAGTCCTGCAACCTCTGCATCCGCGCTGCGAGTTCCTGGTCGACACGAGCCACCGCCAGGTGATCGAAGATGCTCCACGTCCCCTCACCGGCGGCGGCGAGGAAGACGCGGGCGAAGGGGTCACGAAACAGGGGCTCTGCACTCTCGGTCTCGGCGGCGCGGGCCGCCGCAACGCCCAGTGCCGTGGCTCCCACACTCTCGGTGATGTCCCAGGTGTCGTCATCGGTTCGCGTCATCGTCAGCCCTCTTGCATCGGCGCCCCCGGTATGCCCGGACGGTACGCCAGCCATCTGTGGATTCCGCTGCACCAAATCAGAGGACGAGCTGTCAGCCTCCTCGAGCCGTCTCGGACTTCCCGTGCATCCCGTTGTCGTGCGGTGATCGACGTAACCCCCAGCGCCATGCGCGGGCGGCGGCCAAGGATCAGCTCCGCCACGACGCAGATCGCCGACGAAGTTGACCACCGTATGGGTCGACATCCTCGGCGAGGGCGGTAGCGGCGGCCGCTTCGACGGCCTGATCAGGTGGAGTAGAGCACCGTCGGCGCCGAAAGGGCGTCGAACTGAAAATCGGGGGCGTGCAGCCGTTCGACGATGAGCCAGCGGCCGGCGATACGGCGCAGGCGGTCGACGAACGCCACGCTGCGAACTTGCACGCGACCCATGCCGACCTCGCCGGCGTGCAACACCGCCACCGTCTTGAACCGCGCGAGGCCTTCGTCGCCGTCGACCTCGACGACGATGCGGCTCAGGATGTGATTGGTCGCGTCGTAGGCCTGCATCCGGTGCAGGAAGTCGGCGACGCCGCGGCCCCCGATCAGGTCCTGGGGTTCGTGGTTGTAGTGCGAGACGGCGTCATCGGTGAAGCAATCCGCGATGCCGTCCCAGTCCTTTTCGTCGAGGGCGAGCAGATAGCGCTCGACGACCTCGCGAATCAAGAAGCGGTCCACCGCCCCCTCTGCTGAACCCGGGATCGAAGCCATCGAATCTCCTTTGAGCTACCGGCACTTTGACTTTCGGCCGCGTCGCAATATTGTATGACGATAGTACAAACTTCAACGTGGAGGTTGCCATGTCCTCGCCGGCGCTCGACCAGCTGGATGCCACGGCCGTTCTACGGGCGCTGAGCCTCGCAAAGACCGGGCGCATCTTCAGCCTCGACAGTTCCTGGTGGCGTGCGATGCCGGGGCACCGTGTGCATCCCCAGTTCGACGTGGTCACCTACCGCACCCCGCACGGCTTCCGCACCCAGCGGGACCACGGCTTCCTCAACCCGCCAGCCAACTCCGTCGGTTACGGCTTCATCTCCGAGCTGATCATCGGCACGGCGCACACCGGCACCCACATGGACGCGCTCTGCCACGTCGTCTGCGGCGACAACGACGAATGGTTCGGCGGGGGCACCGCCGAACAGTCGCTTGGCGACTTCGGCGCCATGGATCAGGATGCCTCCACACTGCCTCCCGTCGTGACGCGCGGCGTCCTGCTCGACGTCCCAGCCGCGCTCGGCGTGAGCTACCTCGACGCCGGCTACCCCATCACGGCTGCCGACCTGGAACGCACCGCCGCCGCGCAGGGGGTTGAGGTGCACCCTGGCGACGCGGTGCTGATCCGGACCGGTCAGATGCAGTTCTGGCCGGACATGGAGGCGATGGCGGCGGCGGTGGACTCCGGGGTGTGCCTGGATGGGGCACGCTGGCTGGCCGGTCTGCGGCCGTCGGTGGTGGGCTCGGACAACGTCGCCTTCGAGTGCGTGCCGTCCTACATCGATGGCGACCCCCAACCCGTGCACGTGGAGATGATCCGCAACAACGGAATTCCCATCATCGAGTGGATCCATCTCGAAGAACTCGCCGAAGCCCGGCAGTACGAGTTCGCGTTCGTCTGTCTGCCGCTGACGGTGAAGGGCGCGACGGGCTCGATGGTTCGCCCGATCGCGATCGCCTGATGAGCTCTTGCGCCCGTCTCTGGATCGTAATATCGTCATACGATCATACAAAGCGAGTTCCCGGGGCTGGTGCGGGCTTGCGACCCGGCTTGACGCACGGCACTCGCCCTGCGGGACGAGGTCTGCGGATCGTCGACGAGAGTTACAAGGAGGTAGCTCGTGGTTGACAGCACCGCCGCCGACCCAGGCCAGAAGATGGTCCAACGCGCCATCGCGGTCGGCATCGGCAACTTCATGGAATGGTTCGACTTCGCCGTCTACGGCTTCTTCGCGATCATCATCGGCAAGGAGTTCTTCGGCAGCGACTCCCCCGTGGTCGGGGCGCTCTCCGCGCTGGCGGTTTTCGCCGTCGGCTTCTTCGCCCGCCCGCTCGGCGGCTTCATCCTCGGACCGATCGGCGACCGCTTCGGCCGCCGGACCTCGCTGACCATCTCGGTCGTCGGCATGGGCTTGGCGACCGGCCTGATCGGCTTCGTTCCGCCGTACGCCAGCATCGGCGTCGTCGCGCCGCTGCTCCTGGTGCTGTTGCGCTGCGTGCAGGGCCTCTCGGCAGGGGGCGAGTGGACTGGCTCGGCATCGTTCCTGCTCGAATCCGGTTCGAGCCGCCACCGCGGCCTGCTCGCCAGCGTCATCTCCGGCACGGCCGCGCTGGCCACGCTGGTCGGCAGCTTGTTCGCGCTGCTGCTCAATTCGACGATGTCGCCTGCGGATCTGGCGTCGTGGGGCTGGCGCATCCCGTTCTGGTGCGCGATCCCCGTGGCCGCGATCGGGCTCTTCCTGCGGCTGCGCCTCAACGAGACCCCGGTCTTCGAGGAGATGCGCAAGAAGCGCACCGACCAGGGCAATCACTTGACCCGGTCATTCAAGACGAGCCTTCGCCCCATCCTGTTGACCATCGCGTTCGCCTCGGTCGAGGGCCTCGGCTACTACTACCTCGGCACCTACGTGACGAACTACCTGCAGGTCAGCGTCAAACTGGCACCGGTAACCGCGCTCGCACTCGCCGGTACCGGCATCTTCTTGTACATGTGCATGACCCCGATAGCGGGTGCGCTGTCGGACCGCTATGGCCGCCGACCGCTCAACATCATCGGCACCGTCGGGTTCATCGTGCTGACCGTCCCCATCTTCGTGATGATGGGCACCGGGAACTCCGCGCTGACGATCGTCGGGCTCATCCTGTTCGGTGCCTGCCTGGCCCTGACCAACGTCACGACGACGGTGATGGTGGTGGAGCTGTTCCCGGCGTCGACCCGGATGAGTGGCGCGTCAATCGGTTTCAACATCGCACTGGCATTCGTCGCAGGCCCGGGACCGTACGTAGGTACCTGGCTCGCCGCGACCTTCGACAGCAGGATCGCCCCTGCGTACTACATGGTCGCGGTGTCACTGATCGCGGTGGTGGTGCTGATCCGCTGGCTACCGGAGAGCCGGATGCGCGATCTCAACGACGAAGATGGCACGTGGTACCTCAAGAAATCGGACAGCGGGTCCACCGGAGTCGGCGCAACCAGCGACGGTCCCGAAGCCCGCGTACCGAGCCCGCGACCACAGCACAGCCCCACCGGGAGTAACACGTGAGCAATGACGTCTTCGAAGTCAGCATCGTCAAGTACGGCACTCGTTCAACCGTGAAAAGCGATGTCTACCTGAACTTTCACATCTACCAGATGCCCGACCAACCCATCGAGATGGATTACTTCTTCTGGCTGATCCGCAACGATGAGACGACGGTCGTCGTCGACACCGGCTTCTCCGAACACGGTGGGCGGGTGCGGGCACGGACGTTCGTCATCGAGCCGCGGCGCGCATTCGAGGCGCTCGGTGTCGACCCCGACAGCGCGCCGCCGGTGATCGTGACACATGCGCACTACGACCACATCGGCAACCTCGATATCTTCGACAAATCGCGAATCACGATGTCACGCAAGGAGCTCGAGTTCTGGCTCAGCCCGTTCAGCGAACGAGCCCAGTTCAAGCATTCGGTGGAATCCGACGAACTCAAGACGCTTGCGTCGGCGCACGCGCAGGGCCGCATCGACGTCTTCGACGGCACGCACACGCTGATGCCCGGCATCGAGCTGATCGAGGTCGGCGGTCACACGCCGGGACAGGTGATGGTGAAGGTCAACACCGCCGACGGCGTTGTGCTGCTGGCGTCGGACGCCGTGCACTTCTACGAGGAGTACGAGGACGACATTCCGTTCATGTTCGTCAACGATCTGCACGCCATGTACCGAACGTTCGACCTCATCCACGCGATGGAGGCCTCCGGCGAGGTCACCCATGTGGTGTCCGGACACGATGCGGACACCCTGAACCGCTTCACCAAGGTCACCGACGGCGAGCTCGCCGGGCTGGTGGCCACGATCGGCGCCAATGGTGGCCCAGGCACGGGAAGGACAGAGTAATGGGAAGATTCGACGGCTCGGTGGCCGTGGTGACGGGCGCGGGCGGCGGGCTTGGCCGCGCGTCCGCGGAGCGACTGGCCGCAGAAGGCGCGTCGGTGGTCGTCATCGACGTCAACGGCGATACCGCGGAGCAGGTGGCCACCGCGATCGGCAACAAGTCGATCGCCGTGCAGGCCGACATCTCCAGCGAATCCGACGTGCAGCGCTACATCGACGCCGCGCTCTCCACCTTCGGCCACATCGACCACCACCACCTCAACGCGGGGATCTTCGGCACGTTCGCCCCGTTGCCCGAGATCTCGGTGGAGGACTTCCAGCGCGTGATGGACGTCAACGTCCGCGGCCAGTTCCTTGGTCTGCGCGCGGCATTCCGCCAGTACGCGCGGCAGGGTAGCGTCGGAGCGATCGTGCTGACCGCGTCGATCGCCAGCATCACCGGAAGCGCCGACCTGCTGCCCTACGTCACCTCGAAACACGCTGTCTCCGGCTTGATCCGGGGAGCGGCGATGTACGGCGGTCCGCTGGGCATCCGCGTCAACGGCGTCGCCCCCGGCATCGTGCCGACCGACCTGTTCGCCGCAGCAGCGACGACGCCGGGCGGTGCCAACGACATGGCCAAGCGGGCCAGCACCACCCCGCTGCGGCGGGCCGGCCGCGCCGAGGAGATCGCCGCCGTCGCCGCGTTCCTGCTCAGCGACGACGCCTCGCTACATGACTGGCCAGATCGTCTCCGCCGACGGCGGCGCGAACATCGTCAACACCGTGCGGCCCTCCGGCGGCGCGGGCGCGTGGGACTACCAGGCCGTCGACCGCAATCTCTACGACCATCTGAAGGAAGGAGCCGATCGATGACCGAACTGCGTATCGGTTTCATCGGCCTTGGCAACATGGGCGGCCGAATGACCAAGGCCATCACCAAGTCCGGCCGCGAGGTGCTCGGTTTCGACGTCGTCACCGACAACATCGTCGCCAGCGGTGCCAAACCCGCCGCCTCGGTCGCCGAGGTCACCGACGGCAGCGACATCGTGCTGCTCTCGCTGCCGGAGTCCAAGATCGTCGAGCAGGTCGTACTCGGTGACGACGGTCTGCTCGCCCACGCCCGCGACGGGCAGATCGTCGTCGACCTCAGCACCGCGTCACCGGAGTCCACACGGGCGATCGCCGCGCAACTGGCCGCAAAGGGCGCGAGCTATCTCGACGCGGGCATCTCCGGTGGCGCCGCAGCCGCCGACAAGGCCGCGCTCACGCTGATGGTGGGCGGCGACGAGGCCACCCTTGAGCGGGCACGCCCGGTGCTGGACTTCTTCTCCGCCGAGATCTACTACATGGGCGAGAGCGGCAACGGCCACGTCACCAAGTTGCTCAACAACTTCCTCAACGCAACCAACCTGACCACCACCGCCGAGGTGATGGTGGCGGGCAAGAAGGCGGGCCTGGACCTGGCGAAGCTGCTCGAGGTGATCAACCACAGCTCGGGCGTGAACTTCGCGTCGCTGAACCGTTTTCCGAAGATCGTCACCGGCGACTACCTCGAAGGCGGCCTGACCTCGGACCTGATGCTCAAGGACGTGCTGCTCTACACCGAGTACGCCGCATCACTCGGCGTGGCGAGCCTCAACTCGTCGGCGCCGATCGCTGCGTTCGGGCTGGCCGCGAGGCTGGGCTACGCGCAGCAGATCAGCAACCGGGTCGTGGACGCGATCGGCGACGTCTCCGGTGGCGTGCGACTGCACGATCCCGATGCAGACCCCGACAACACGAAGGAGCAGACGAAGTGATCGTCATCAACGGACGCTCGGGCAGCCCGTCGGAGAACCGGGCGGGCACCACCTTCACCGGCGACGTGTGGGCCGAGTCGGTGTTGCCCACCAGCGACGGCACCACCGTAAACACCATCGTGTTCACCCCGGGCGCCCGTACCTACTGGCACTCGCACGAGCGCGGCCAGCTGCTGCAGGTGCTCATCGGCCGCGGCCTGGTGTGCTCCGAGGGCGACGCCCCCGTCGAGATCGGGCCCGGCGACACCGTGTGGGTGCCCGCCGGTGAGCGCCACTGGCACGGCGCCTGTCCCGACGCATTGATGTCGCACACGGCGATCTCGCTGGGAAAGACCAACTGGGACAACGAAGTGTCCGAGGACGACTACCGCGCACCCGCGGTGAGCCACGAGCAGAACGGAGAACACCGGTGACCGCCGAGCCGACCCACACCCCAACTGACGAGGAACAGACCGGTTCGGCCCCGGCACTGACGGGCACGCACGCCGAGACGTTCGAACTCGGCCTGTCCGTGCGCAAGGAGGTACTCGGCGACGCGCACGTGCAGCGCTCGCTGGCCGCGGCCACCGACTTCACCAGGGACGTCCAGGAACTCGTCACCGAATACTGCTGGGGTGCGGTGTGGGGCCGCGACGGCATCGACAAGCGCACCCGCAGCATGCTCAACCTCGCGATGCTGACCGCACTGAACCGCTCACACGAGTTCACCGTGCACGTGCGCGGCGCGATCAACAACGGAGTCACCCCCGACGAGATCAAGGAGGTGCTGCTGCAGACCGCCGTGTACTGCGGGGCGCCCGCCGCGCTCGAGGCATTCCGGTTGGCGGAGAAGACGATTACGGAGATGGCAGCCAATGGCTGAGCTCGGGCCCAGCGCGACGATCGGTTTCGCGGGGCTGGGCAACATGGGCACCCCGATGGCGGCCCGGCTGATCGCGGCGGGCTATACCGTGATCGGGTTCGACCCCGAGGCAGCCGCCGGGCAGCGGCTGGCCGGGCACGGCGGCCGCATCGCCGCAGAGGTCGCCGAACTCGGCAAGGCCGACGCGGTGATCTTGATGCTGCCGAACTCCGCCGTCGTGCGCGCCGTGCTGATCGAGGACGGGCTGCGTGACGCACTTGCCGAGGGCGCCATCGTCATCGACATGAGCTCGTCGGAACCGCTGCAGACCCGCGAGCTGGTGGCCGACCTGGCCGCGCACGGCGTCCGAATGGTGGATGCGCCGGTGTCAGGTGGGGTCAAGGGCGCGCAGAACGGCACACTGACGATCATGGTCGGCGGACCCGATGCCGATGTGGCCGAGGTCAATCCGGTGCTGGCTGCGCTCGGCAAGCCGAAGCATGTGGGCCCAGCCGGGGCGGGCCACGCGCTCAAGGCGCTCAACAACCTGATGTCGGCGACGCACCTGTGGATCACCTCGGAGGCGATGCTGGTCGGCAAGGAGTTCGGACTCGACCCGACGGTGATGCTCGACGCCGTCAACGGCTCGAGCGGCCGCAGCGGGTCGACGGAGAACAAGTGGCCGAACTTCATCGTGCCACGCAGTTTCGACTCCGGTTTCGGGCTGCGGTTGATGCTCAAGGACATGAAGATCGCGACCGCGCTGGCCCGTGACCTCGGGCTTCCCAGCGCCCTCGGGGAGGCTGCCGTGCGGCGCTGGGCGTCGGCGGCCGATGACCTGCCCGCCGACGCCGATCACACCCGCGTTGCCGAATGGCTCGAAGAACACCAGGGCGACCAGCCGTCCTAGCTGGCGGCATTCCCGCCTGAATCAACCGAACAGGGAGAGCAGCAATGGAATTCACCGATCGCCAGCGTGAAGTCAAGGAGGAGTTCGTCCGCGTGCGTGGCACGTGGGGTCCGGCGTGGGAGAGCATCCTGCGCTTCGACCCCGACTTCCTCGAGACCTACCTGAACTACTCCGCGGTGCCGCTGCGCAAACGGCACCTCGAGCCGAAGGTGCAGGAGTTCATCTACATCGCGGTAGACGGCGCCGCGACGCACATGTACGAGCCAGGGGTGCGCTCGCACATCAAGCTGGCGCTGGACTACGGCGCTACCCCCGAGGAGATCATGGAGGTGCTCGAGCTCACCAGCACGCTGGGCGTGCACGCACTCAACATCGGCGTCCCGGTGCTGGTGGAAGTGCTCGAGCAGGAAGGCATGCGTGACGGCCCCGCGCCGCTGACCGAGCACCAGGAAGAGTTGAAGGCCGAGTTCACCCGCAACCGCGGTTACTGGCATCCGTTCTGGGACAACATGCTCGAGCTCGATCCCGAGATCTTCAAGGCCTATACCGACTTCTCGTCGGTGCCGTGGAAGACCGGGCCACTGGAGCCCAAGGTCAAGGAGTTCATCTACACCGCCTTCGACGTCGCTGCCACCCACCTGTACGTGCCGGGGCTCCGCGAGCACATCCGCAACGCGCTGCGCCTCGGGGCGACCAAGGAGGAGATCCTGGAGGTGATGGAGATCGCCAGCGTCATCGGCATCCACGCGTCGCTGTTGGCCGCGCCGATCCTGTCGGCCGAGGTGGACGCGCGGGCCCAGGCCAGGAGTTGACGACGTGCGCGTTTCGGTCGGGCGGGCCACCGAGCTCGCCGTCGGTGCCCTGCGCGGAATCGGGTATCCCGCGCAGGACGCCGCCACGATCGCCGATCACCTGATCGACTGCGAGTTGCGTGGGCTCGGCTACAGCGGGCTGGCGCGCATCCTGAGCATCGCCGAGCGCCTCGGCGATGCGGGCCCAACGGCCGAGCCGGTCCGGGTATTGCGCGAGAACCCGGTGTCGGCGCAATTCGACGGCGCCGACAACGTCGGCTACCTGGTGGCGCTGCGGGCCACCGAGACTGCGATCGCGAAGGCGCAGACCACCGGGCTGGCCGCGGTCGGCGCCGACAACACCTGGTACACCGGCATGTTGAGCTATTACGCCGAGCTCATCACTGCCCGCGGCCTGGTCGCGATGATCGCGTCGAACGCGACACCGTGGGTGGCGCCGTTCGGCGGTTCGCAGGCCCGGTTCGGCACCAATCCGTTCTGCTTCGGGTTCCCGACGGGCGCGCCGGTGCCGCTGATCTGGGACATCGGCACGTCCGAAATCATCCATGCGCAAGCAGTCTTGGCGCAGCGCACCGGCTCACCGCTGCCCGACGGCGTGGCCTACGACGTCAACGGCGCGCCGACGGTCGATCCCGCTGCCGCGCTGGCCGGATCATTCGTCGCGTGGGGCGGGCACAAGGGCAGCGGCCTCGGGGTCAGCGTGCAGTTGCTGGGTGCGCTGGTCGGTTCGCCGGTGCTGCCCGGCCAGCTGACCGACTTCGGTTTCTTCGTGCTCGCGATCGACCCGGAGTGCTTCGGCCCGGCCGACGAGTACACCGCGAAGGTCAGCGGGTACGCCGAGGCACTGCGCGCGACGCGTCCGCTCGACCCCGCCCACCCGGTGCGGGTGCCGTTCGAGCGGTCGGCCGCCGAACGCGCACGGCGGCGGGGCGACGACGCTCTCGACATCGAGCCGGATGTGATCTTTGCCGTGGAAGCGCTCGGCTAACCGGCGTTCTCCCCGGCAGATTGTAGAATCGACTGACGATCGGACACGAGAGGAGCGTCGTGACGGTTCATACCGGGGGCCTGGAGCAGTGGGACTTTGCTCCCATCGGACGTGTCGCGGCACCACTGCGTGAGCAGGTCATCGACGCGATGCGCAACGCGATCTTCGACTTTCAACTCCGGCCCGGCCAGCGACTCATCGAGCGTGAGCTGATCGACCGGTTCGGCGTCTCGCGCACGACCATCCGCGAGGCGCTGCGCGATCTGGCGTCCGAAGGCCTGGTCACCGTGGTACCTCAGAAGGGCGCCATCGTCAGCGCGCCGTCCGCGGAGGAAGCCGCCGACATCTATGACGTTCGTGCGCACCTGGAGTCGCTGGCGGTCCAGCGCTTCGTGACCCGTGCGTCCGACGAGCAGGTGACGGCGCTGCGCGCGACCGTCGACAAGCTCGCCGAGGAAAGCAAGCGCGACCCGACCGACACTCTGGCGCTACTGCGAACCAAGGACGCCTTCTACGACGCCCTCATCGAGGGTGCCGGCAGCGAGGTGCTCAAGCAGGTGCTCGGCGGCCTGCAGGCCCGCATCCGGGTGCTGCGGGCGACCTCACTGGGGGTGACGGGCCGACCCGTGTCGACGGCCAATGAACTCGGCGCGGTGATGGACGCGATCGAGCGCCGCGACGGCGACAGCGCAGCCGAGCTGTGCGCCCGGCACGTGCGCAACGCATCGGCAACGGCCCTGCGCAACCTCGAGTAGCCGGCTGACGACGGTCGCACTCCTGCAGTTCGCGTATAGCCGAGTATTTGGTGCGAGTCATGCCCGGCCGCCATCACTTCGAGTTGTCGCCTCCGACTCCCGATGGCGGCTCGTTCGCTTTGCCGACCGGCCCAGGGTTCGGCATCGAGCTCGACGACACGAAAATCGAGAAGCGGTTGGTGATGGATCAGCCCTGACACGACAGCGGCGGTGCGGCGCCTCACCCGGTAACCGGGCGTCCAACCGACTCCCGGCCGTGCAGTCCACCGGCGCTCGTACCGTGAGCGGGACTGGGTGTTGAACGCACATACGGGCCGTCTCAGCCGGCAGTCTGGCCCTGCAGACCCGCGATACCCGCTGCGTAGACGCCGTCGCGGAACAGTTCCGTCAGCCGCTCCTCGTCGGCGCCTTCGGCGTCGAACTCTCCCCACCACTCCACGAAGGCATGTCCGGTGTCGGTAATGGGGGCGACCCGGACTGTGGACAGGTAGCGTCGCACGCCGAATGGGTTCGGACCGTCGAAGACGTACGTATAGGTGCAGTCATCGTCATCGAGGACGGTGAGCCGCTCGATGACGACGCCGCCGTCAGCGAGCGTCAGCCTGCGCACGGCGCCGACCTGGCCCTCGACGCCTTCCGTCAGTGTGCTGGTCTCGATTGCGGGATGCCACGCGGGCAGTCCGTTGAACGGCCGGACTTTTTCCCACACCTCGGCGGAGGAGGCGGCGACAACGCCACTGGCATATGGTCTGGGCATCGACATCTCCGATCAGGGGCGGCCGCTCAGCGCTGAACCGACTGCGCTACAACGATTTCAATGCCCATCCTAGCGCCAACCAAATCCTCCGTCGGCGCAAACCGACACTCCCATGTGATTTGCGCGCATCGCGGTGCACGGCCGTCGATCGCTGCGATTCACGCGTGGAGGAACCCGTACGTGTTGGTCGGTGTCACGACTCACGTTCGGGTCGAGATGGCGCGACATCGACGCAGTCAGAGCACTGCATCGACGGCGCGCGGACTCAATACGTCGTCCAAAATCATTGCGGCGCTGCCGATTACGCCGGACTGGTCGCCGTGAGTGGAGGGCAGGATCCGAAGCTCGCGGGTAACCAGCGCGGTCGCATTGCCGTACACGGTCTCGCGCAGGCCGGCGACCAGGATGTCGTAGGCCTTGGACATGTCTCCGGCAATGACCAACGCTTCGGGATTGAGCAGATTGACGGCACCTGCCAGCACCTCGCCGATGTGTCGCCCACTTTCCCGGATCAGTCGCCGGGCTTCGGGGTCGCCGCCCAGGGCGAGGTCGACGAGGTCGCGGACGTGTCCGACGTCGTGCCCCTGCTCCTGCATGCTGCGTACCAGTGCCCACCCTCCCGCGATTGACTCAAGGCACCCGGTGTCGCCGCAACGACAGGCGACGCCCACGGCTGCCGGAATCTTGGTATGCCCGAATTCGCCTGCAGCACCTAGAGCTCCGCGTTGGAGCACCCCGCCGGCGACGATGCCCGCACCCAGCCCGGTCGAGGCCTTGATCAGGAGCATGTCGTCGAAGCGGTCGCGTTGCCCACGCCGCTCGGAGAGCACGATCACGTTGGCGTCGTTGTCGAGCAGGATCGGCGCGGCGGTCAGCTCGCGTAGGTAGGGCGGCAACGGGATACCGTCCCATCCGCTCATGGTCGGTGAATCCAGACTGCATCCGCGGGTGGTGTCGGCAGTCCCGGGAATACTCAGGCCCACACCGAAGATCTCGTCGCGTCCGCGGCCCGTCTCATCCAGCAGTGCTTCGAGTCGCTTGGCGATGTCGGGCATCAATTCGTGGGGGCCGACGCCGATCTCCTGGTCGACGTCGGCCATGGTCAGCACCTCACCGGCCAAATTGCAGACACCCAGCTGGGTGCGGCTCCTCCCTATTGCGGCGGCCAGCACAACGCCGGCGTCGGCGTTGAAGACCAGACGCGCGGGCGGTCGACCTCCGGTGGACGGCGCCTCAGCCTGCTCGAGCACCAGACCGGATGCCTGCAGTGCGGACACCCGAGCCGCGACGGCCGTCCGCGACAGGCCGGTGACGCGACCGACCTCGGCGCGGGTGGTCACAGCTCCATCACGAATCAAGCCGAACACCTCACCGGCGGTCACGGCTGCCCTCGGCGACCGTGACATGCGCATATAGGCCATTCAACCAACTAGTTACTGTGCAATCAACCCCCAAAGTTCATTTACTTTGTTCGTCAAAATACCGAACTGCGCTTGCGTAGACGCCGAACTCGCCTTAGCGTTCGTCTCGACAGACCCGACACATGTCAGGAGATCCATGTCGACCGCGAACCCCGTGGCACCTTGTGACTTCGTTGTTTTCGGCGGAACCGGCGATCTCGCCGTCCGCAAGCTTCTTCCCGCCCTCTACCTGCGCGACCGTGATGGCCAACTCCCCGCAGATACCCGCATCATCGCCGCGTCGCGCGCCGGCCTCGACGTGTCCGGCTACCGCGACAAAGTGCGGGGCGAGCTGGGCCGATTCGTCGCGAAGAACGCCCTCGACGATCAGACGCTCGATCGCTTCCTCGCCCGTCTGCACTACGCGAGCATCGATTTCGCCGACGCCACCGACTGGCACGCGCTGACCACACTGCTGCCGGCCGATCCCGGCAAGGTCCGGGTGTTCTACCTGGCCTGCGCGCCGAGCCTGTTCGGCCCGATCTCGGCGCATCTGGCCACCCACAACCTCGTCGATGACTCGTCGCGTGTGGTCCTGGAGAAACCGATCGGCCACGACCTGGCCTCCGCACGTGCCATCAACGACGCCGTCGGCAGCGGTCTTCGAGGAGTCCCAGATCTTCCGCATCGACCACTACCTGGGCAAGGAGAGCGTGCAGAACCTGCTCGTCACCCGGTTCGCCAACACCTTCCTGGAACCGCTTGTGGAATTCGAGCTGGATCGACCACGTGCAGATCACCGTGTCCGAGTCGCTCGGCGTGGGCACCCGCGGCGGGTATTACGACAACTCCGGCGCGCTGCGCGACATGGTGCAGAACCATCTGCTGCAGGTGCTGTGCCTGGTCGCGATGGAACCACCCACCTACGTCGACCGTGAAACCGTCCGCGACGAGAAGCTCAAAGTGCTGCAGGCGCTCAAGCCGATGACACCGGAGGACGTCGAGCGCTGCACCGTCGCGGGCCAGTACACCGCCGGGTCTGGTCCGACGGCGTCGCGGTCGCCCGGCTACAAGGACGACGCGGAGAACCCCGACAGCCGCACCGAGACCTTCGCCGCGGTGAAGGCCGAGGTGCGCAACTGGCGCTGGGCCGGCGTGCCGTTCTATCTGCGCACCGGAAAGCGCATGGAGCAACGGTCCTCGGAGGTCGTCATCGTCTTCAAGCCGGTTCCGCACCCGATGTTTCCCGACAGCGACGGCAGCAGCGAACCCAACAAGCTGGTCATCCAGTTGCAGCCCAAGGAGGGCATGCGTCTGCACATGACCGCGAAAGAGCCTGGGCCGGGCGGCATCCGGCTCAAGCCGGTGTCGCTGGACCTCAACTACACCGAGGCGTTCCAGCGGCCCTCCCCCGACGCCTACGAACGACTCCTGATGGACGTCGTGCAAGGAAACCCGACCCTGTTCATGCGCCGCGACGAAGTCGAAGCGGCCTGGGCCTGGGTCGAGCCGATCCTGGTCGGCTGGGCCAATTCTGAGCGTGGCCCCCGCCGGTATCCGGCGGGCACCAACGGTCCCACCGATGCGACCACTCTCATCGAGCGCGACAGCCGCACTTGGCACGAAGGAGTCACACCGTGAACACCATCCACCCGGTCCTGCAGGCCGTGACCGATCGCATCGCCGAACGCAGCAAGCCACCCCGCGCCGCGTACCTGCACCAGATTCGCGAAGCGGGAGATCGCGGCCCTGCCCGCGGCCGACTGGCCTGCGCAAACCTGGCGCACGGATTCGCCGCCTCAGGCAAGACCGACAAGAAGGCGCTGCGCGGCATGGTCAAGCCGAACATCGCGATCGTGTCGTCCTACAACGACATGCTCTCGGCCCACAAGCCGTTCGAAGCCTTTCCCGCCCAGCTCAAGCAGGCGGTGCTGGAGGCAGGCGGCATCGCCCAGTTCGCCGGCGGTGTGCCCGCCATGTGCGACGGCATCACCCAGGGCCGCGACGGCATGCAGCTGTCGCTGTTCAGTCGCGACGTGATCGCGATGTCGACGGCGATCGCCCTGTCCCACGACATGTTCGATGCCACGCTGATGCTGGGTGTGTGCGACAAGATCGTGCCCGGAATGTTGATCGGCGCCTTGGCGTTCGGCCATCTTCCGACGGTGTTCGTACCCGCGGGCCCGATGACGTCCGGACTGCCGAACGGCGAGAAGGCCAAAGTGCGCCAGCTGTACGCCGAGAACAAGGTCGGCCGCGAGGAGCTGCTCGACGCCGAGGCCGCGTCGTATCACGGCAGCGGCACCTGCACGTTCTTCGGCACCGCCAACTCCAATCAGCTGCTGATGGAAGTGATGGGACTGCACTTGCCTGGCTCGAGCTTCGTCAACCCCGGCACGCCGTTGCGCACCGCGCTCACCGCCGAAGCCGGGCCGCCAGGTCACCGGGATCACGGCACTTGGCGAGGACTACACACCGATCGGCGAGATGATCGACGAACGGGCGATCGTCAACGGCACGATCGCGCTGCTCGCCACCGGTGGCTCCACCAACCACACCATGCACCTGGTCGCCATCGCCCAGGCAGCAGGAATCACGTTGACGTGGGACGACATCTCGGATCTCTCGGCGGTCGTCCCGCTGCTCGCGCGTATCTACCCCAACGGCAGCGCGGACGTGAACCACTTCCACGCCGCCGGCGGGCTTGGCTTCACCATCGGCACCCTGCTGGACGCCGGGCTGCTGCACGAGGACGTGCAGACCGTGGTCGGTCAAGGACTGCGCCGCTACACCCAGGAACCAAAGCTCGACGGGGACGGCGTGATGTGGCTGGACGGCACCACGATGAGCCACGACACGGCGGTGCTGCGCTGCGTCGAGCAGCCGTTCGCCCCTGACGGCGGCCTGAAAACCCTTGCGGGGAACCTCGGTTCGTCGGTGATCAAGACCTCGGCCGTCAACCCCGAGCACCGGGTGATCACCGCACCCGCGGTCGTGTTCGACGACCAGGCCGACTTCCTCGCCGCGTTCGAGGCTGGTCGAGTTGGACCGGCGACCTGGTCGCGGTGCTGCGCTACCAGGGTCCCCGTGCGATCGGCATGCCCGAACTGCACAAGCTCACGCCGGCGCTCGGAGTTCTGCAGGACCGGGGCCACCGAGTGGCGCTGGTGACCGACGGCAGGATGTCGGGTGCATCCGGAAAAGTCCCTGCGGCAATACATCTGACCCCGGAAGCCGCAGTCGGCGGCCCTCTGGCCCGGGTACACGACGGCGACGTCATCACCGTCGACGCCGTGGCCGGCACCCTGACCCTGCACGTCGCGGATGACGAGTTCGCTGCCCGCACCCCGACCGGTCGCGCTCCCACTGCCACTGAGATGGCGGGCACCGGACGCGAGCTGTTCGCCAGCATGCGTGCCGCCGTCGGTCCAGCGGACCAGGGCGCCAGCATCTTCCCCGCCTACGTCGCATGACATCCCAGGAGAAATCGATGACCGACTCACTGCTCAACCGCGTCCCCGTCATCCCCGTCGTCGTCGTCGACGACCTGGAGCACGCCGTGCCGATCGCCCGCGCGTTGGTGGCCGGCGGCCTGCCGGTCATCGAGTTGACGCTGCGCACCCCCGTGGCGCTGGACGCCATCGAGCGGATCGCCAAGCGAGGTGCCGGAGATCTATCTCGGGGCGGGCACCATCGTCGACCCAGGCCAGGCCAAGCAGGCCGCGTCCGCCGGCGCCCAGTTCCTGGTCTCGCCCGGGAGCACCCGAACGATCCTGCAAGCCATGACCGACACCGGGCTCCCCCACCTGCCCGGTGTGGCCACGGTGTCGGAGATCCTGGCCGCGCTCGAGGCCGGATACACCGAGCTGAAGTTCTTCCCGGCGGAGGCGGCGGGCGGCGCTCACGTATCTCAAGTCGGTCAGTTCACCGATCCCGGCGCGCGATTCTGCCCGACCGGCGGCATCTCCACCGCAAACGCCCCGCAGTACCTCGCGCTTCCCAACGTGGGATGCGTCGGAGGCTCGTGGATCACGCCGTCCGATGTCGTCGCAGCCAAGGACTGGGCGCGCGTCACCGAATTGGCTGCCGGCGCAGCGTCATTCTGACCCGGCGCAAACCCGCCGACCGACGCGCACCCGCGCAATACCTCAGCCAGGCACCGGTAACTTCGCTGCGAGGATGCGGCGCAAGTAATCCCGGTTGCTGGCGGAGACACTGAGCCCGTCACCGCCGTAGTGCTCCACGCAGAGTGGGGCCGAGAAACCGCTCTCCAACGCAATCTCGAGGGCCCGTCGATAATTGATGTAACCGGATTCGGCCGGAGCAGGCGATGAGAAGTACGCCCCAGTCGCCGGGTCGTGGTCGCGGAAGTAGTTCTTGATGTGCCAGTAATTTGCGTGCGGCATGGTCTTCAGGTGCATGTCCTCCCAGTTCTCGATCGGTCGGTGCAGCCGGATGAGGTTGCCGATGTCCGGATTCAGCCCGACGTTGGGCAGGCCTATATCGGTCACCAACGCGACGGCGCTGTCCGCAGTGCCGAGGTAGGTGTCCTCATACATTTCCAGCGATACGTTGATCCCGGCCCTTGCCGCATACGAACCGACGGCCCGCAACCTCTCGACCGCGAGCGCCCACGTCCGCTCGTCGCCAACCGGGTCGCTTTCGCCCTCTTCTGTCCAGAACCACAGGGCTGCTTGCTGCGCCGACGTCAACGGCCGATGCAGTCCGACTGACAATGTCGCCGTACCGATCTGAACAGCCGCATCGACGTTGCGCAGTGTGTAGGCCAGGTGGCGGCCGCTCACCTCGGGATCGGGGTCGATGACGCTCTTTCGGACCGACGAGATCGCCGTGACCCCAAGCCCATTGTCCTTCAGAGCCCGGACGAGGCTCTCGAGACGGTCCGGCGAGAGGTCACCCGGTCGCAGCCACGAGTCGGTGAGATCGACATGGTCGAAGCCGGCCAAGGCGACTTCGCGCAAGACGGCGGACCACTGTTCGACGGGAGCATCCTGATAGCACAACCCCGATCGGGTCGTGCTGGGGAACTGCAGTAGCGCCGCACCGATGGGCCACGACTCGGCTGAGTGCGTCACGGCGCCTCCGAGGGTTTGCATGTCGAATACGGTCGATCGATCCTGCTGCCCGCCATGTGTTAGACCTTCGGTTCGAAACGGCCGTCGACGGCGGTCCATCCGCCGTCGACCAACTGCAGGGTGCCGGTGACGTACGTGGATGCATCCGACGCCAGGAACAGGATCGCGCCGACGATCTCGTCCGGCTTGGCCCAACGCTTCAACGCGGTCTTGTCCGCGTAGGCGCCGTACCAGTTGGGGTCGGACTTGATCTGCTCGGTCAGCGGTGTCTCGAACGGGCCCGGTGCGACGGCGTTCACCCGCACACCCGACGGACCGAGTTCGGCCGCCAGTGCCTTCGTCAGTTGCAGCACTCCACCTTTCGCGGCGGCGTACAGCCCCTGACCCGGCTCCACGACCAGCGCGCGGAAGCTGGAGAAGTTGATGATGCTGCCCTTGCCTCTCGCGACCAGCCCCGGCCCGAACGCTTTGGCGAGCCGGTACGTGCCCTTCAGGCTGACGTCGATGACCCGGTCGAACTCGTCGTCAGTGGTGTTGAGGATCTGCTTGCGCACGTTGATCCCTGGCGTGGCCACCAAAACGCCGGTATCGGGATGGGCGGCCGCCAGTGCGTCGACGGATCCGGAGTCGGTGACGTCGACTTCGGCGGATTCGGCGCTGTAGCCCTGCCCTTCGATCTCGGCGACGGTGTTCTCGACACCGTCGACGTTGACATCGGCGACCACCAGATTGGCGCCGTACTGTGCCAGCGCGATGCTCGCGGCCCGGCCCAGCCCGCTGCCGCCGCCGACGACGACGACCTTGCGGCCGTCGAGTCTGAACAGCGGCGTGTAGTCGATCGAATCGGACATGTTTTCTTGCTCCCTTCCCGGAGAATGTCAGATCGATGCGATGGCGGTGCCGCGCAAGATCTGTATGACGGAGGAGTCGTCGGCGCGTCCGAGGCCGGCGCGGCGGCTGGCGAGGTAGAGCTGTTCGGCGGCGGAGGCCAGCGGGGTGGGGTACGTCTTCGCGCGGGCCGCTTGAGTGACCAGGCCCATGTCCTTGACGAAGATGTCGATGGTGGAACGGATGTCGTTGTTCGGGTTGTCGACCATCCGCGCCCCGCGGTCGTCGAGCATGAACGATGCGGCCGCGCCGTGCCTGAGCACCTCCCACGTCGCACCGGCGTCCAGGCCGAGCGCCTCGGCGTAGGCAAGGGCCTCTGCGGCGACGGCGATATGCACCCCGCACAGCAGCTGATTGACGAGTTTCACCTTCTGCCCTTCGCCGGGTTCGGTACCGACGACGGGAGCGTTGCGGGCCATCACGTCCAGCAGCGGTTGCGCGGTGGCGAGCGCGGTCTCCGAGCCGCTGACCATGATCAGCAGATCACCCTGCCCCGCCCTGGCAGCGCCACCGGAAACCGGGGCGTCGACGATTTGGGCGCCGGTCTCCGCGAGGCGCCGTGCCCAGTCCTCGACGGCAGCCGGGCCGACAGTGGCCATCAGCAGCACAACGCTGCCGGGTTTGAGTGCCGCTGCGGCGTTGCCGTCGCCGTAGAGCACCGATTCCGCCTGATCGGCGGTCGCGACCATGAGCACGAGGACGTCGGCATCGACCGCCGCGTCAGTGATGTTGTCCGCGGCCTTGACGCCGTCGCCGGCGAGGGCCGCGGCCTTCTGCGGGTCGATGTCGAAGGCCGTGACCGCGTGTCCAGCCTTGGCGACGAAAGATGCCATGGGAGAGCCCATGGCTCCCAGACCGATCCATCCGACGTTGGTCATATCCGTTGTTTCCTTCTGCTAGTGGTGGATTGAACGCGTCACGTCGAAGAGGAGTCATCGGCGTCCAGCAAAGAGGTCGACGACGTCTGCGAGGGTTTCGTCGTCGCCGACGTTGCCCGCGAACACCACGTAGGGGGTGCCGACGACTTCCGGTGCCGCCTCGATGGGGCGGAAGACCGACACCATGCCGGGGAACAGTTGGCCGATGACCTCTGCGCGGCGGATGCCGAGGCCGCGGACCGCGACGTCGTGGGAGGTGATTCCACCCTTGGCGACGACCCACGCCGGGTGCGCCGCCAGTGCGGCCCGGACGACCTCGATCACCGCTGTGGAGACGGTGCGGGAGATGGCCAGACTGTCGTCGGCATCGCCGCCGCGCATCAGGGTGCGACTGGTGAACAGCATCACGTCGGAGGTGGCGAGCGCCTCGGCGACCTGCCTGCCGATGTCCGCGACATGATCGTCGCGTCGTTCGGGGTCCAGCAGGGTGGGCACGTGCAGTTCGGTTTCGGCGAGGCCGCCTCGTTCCTGCGCCTTGGCGACCTGACGGCTCGTCAGGCCGACATGCGAACCGACGACAACGAGTCCCTGGCCGCCCGGACGGCCGGTCGGCCAGATCTGTGCCGCCGTGAGCGGGTCTTGAGGTTCGAGCCCGGCCAGCGGACGGGGGAACGACGGACCACAACGGTATCCGAAAGCCTTGCCCCGCTCCTGCACCTCCAAGAGCCCCAGGACGACGATCTCCAGGTCGGCGTAGTCCGTGGCGTTGACCACGACGAAGGCGCCGCCCGTGACCCCGTCCAGGATCTCGGCGACCCTGGTGGGCCCGCCGAGCCGGATGTCGTCCAGGGAGATGCTGTGCACCTCGTCGCGGGTGATTGTGCCGCGGCTCTTCTCGGCGATGAAGTCCCGCAGGTTGGACGAGGTATAACCGAACGTCGAGTCCTGGGCGAACTCCGTGTCGCCCGCTGAGATTGGTCGCCCGGAAACGTTGGCCCAGTGGATGTCGCCTGCTGTGAATCGGCCCGCCTCGAAGAAGCAAGGAACCAGTAGCACCCCGTCGAACCCGGCACCCGTCACGCGCCGCCGGGCGGCGTCGATGGCTGCGATCTCGGCGATGACGTGGCCGCGCAGCGTGGAGTCACTGCGGCTGACGACTTCCATTGGGCCGCCGAGACTCTGGCCGAGGGCGAACAAGCTGGCGGATACTGCGGTGTTCAGTTCGACGGCGGTGTCTTCAGGCAGGCTGCGGGTGTTGGTCAGGATGAAGCAGGTGGACCCCGGTACGGCAAGGCCGGCGGCGTACTCGTCGGCTTCGAAAACAGTGACGACGCTGACGTCGTGCACGGTCTGCGAGCCGGTGGGGTCGTCATCGAGCACGGCGATACGACGGCCTGCGGCCGCGTTGACGGCCCGGATATGTTCCCGTGCACCGGGTTCGTGTCGTACTGGCGGGGCGTCGGCGAGAATGTCCTCTGCCGATGGGCGGTGGGTATCGGCGCTCTTCGGGATCATCCGAACTCCTCGGGTTGGGTGAACGAGCTCACGAGATTTGCAGGCCGCCGTTGATGTCGTAGGTCGCCGCAGTGATGTACCCGGCGTCCTCGCTCATCAGGAACGTGAGCAGCGCGGCGACCTCCTGTACGGTGCCGACCCGGCCCAGGAGGATGTCGGCGCTCATCTGCGCCTTGCGCTCGTCGGTCAGCGTGCCACCCATGATGTCGGTGTCGATCGGCCCGGGGGCGACGCAGTTCACCGTGATGTTGTGCGGGCCGACCTCACGGGCCAACGCCCGCGAGAACCCGATCAGGGCCGCCTTGGACGCGCTGTAGGGCACCTTCGAGAACGTCCCGCCGCCCCGCTGCGCGGATATGGAGGAGACACTGACGATCCTGCCGGCCGCGGCGGCGATCATGGCGGGCAATACGCGTTGGGTGACCAGGAACGCGCCGCGCATATTGACGTCGAACACGCGGTCCCACTCGGCCGGCGTAACGTCCAGGAACTCGGTGGGAGAGCTGACCCCGGCGATGTTGGCCAGCCCGATGATCGGCGGCAGGGTCGACTCGACCTGCGCGATGGCCGCGTGCACCGAGTTCTCGTCCGATATGTCGGCGCCGATGCCGAGGGTGGATACCGGGTACTTGTCGGCGAGCTCGTCGGCTGCGAGTTTGGCAGCGCCCCCGTCGATGTCGAGGATCGCCACGGACCACCCGTCACGGGCCAGCCGGCCGGCGGTCGCCCTGCCGATGCCCCGGGGTGATGCACCGCCGGTGACGACGGCGGTGCGCTCGGTGGGGAGTGGAGAACTCATGAGATGGCTGCCTTTCAGTTGGTGCGTAGACGTGGTCATGTCAGATCCTGGACTGCCAGGCGTAGGGTTTTCAGCTGCGTGGGAGTTGGCTCGTCGAGGGCCACCCGGGTCGGACCCGCAGGTAGCCCTTGCAAGGCCAGGGCTGCCTTGAGCAGCGCGATGTCGGCCCCGCCCACGGCCTCGACGGCCTGATTGATGCGGTCCTGCGCTCGCGGTGGCCGCCTGGTCGTCGCTGCGTTTCAGTGCATCTGCCAGTTCCAGGAATGGTCGCGGGAAGACGCTGGAGACCCCGGACACCGCACCGGTGCCACCCGCCCGGACGAAGTCGCCGAACTCGATGTCGTTGCCGGAGTACACCTCGAAGTCGTCAGGAACTGCCCGGACATATTGCAGGACTCGGGATGTCGGCTCACCGCTGATCTTCGCCCCGACGACCGACGGAATCGTCGCCAGTTCGGCGAGCTGATCGGGGGTGACGGTGTTGCCGGTGCGGGCGGTGTACAGGTAGACGTACATCCGGGCGTCACCGGCGACGGCGTCCAACCGGCGGTAGTAGTCGATCAACGCCGTAGGGCCAGCAGGCAGGTAGAAGGGAGTGATCGCTGCAAGGCGCTGGGCGCCGACCGTAATCGCCTGGGCGGTAAGCCTTTCGGCCTGCCTGGCCGCCGCGGCGCCGACGTGGACATACACGGCATCCGCCCCGTACACCTCGAGCGCAGCGCTGAGCACCACGGCTCTTTCGTCGTCGTCCAGCGCAGTGAATTCGCCGGTGGTGCCGGAGATGAACACGCCACCGATGCCGGTGACCTTCAGGTGGCGGAGCAGTGTTTTCTGGCCTTCGACGTCCAGATCGCCGTTGGTTTCGAAGGGCACCGGGACGGCGGACAGCAGTGTGGTGTGCTGGTTCATGGTCAGTGCGAATCGCGGGTCACGGTGTCGCCACTGGAGCCGACGAGGAAGTCCAGATCCACTCCCCGGTCGGCTTGCATGACATGGTCTACGTACAACTGCTGCCAGCCCCGCAGCGGCGAACAATAGGCGGCTTCTGCGGCTTTCGAGGGTTCTCGGCGCTGCAACTCTTCGACGGGGACGTCCAGATCGATCCGCCTGCGAGGGACGTCCAGACTGATCATGTCGCCGTCCCTGACGAGTGAGAGTGGGCCACCCGCAGCCGATTCCGGCGCCACGTGCAGCACGACGGTGCCGTAGGCGGTACCGCTCATCCGGCCGTCACAGATTCGGATCATGTCCCGCACACCGGCGGCGAGGAGCTTGGCAGGAAGTGGAGTGTTGGCGGCCTCCGGCATACCTGGATATCCCTTGGGTCCGCAACCGCGCAACACCATCACGCAGCTCTCGTCGATGTCCAGGTCGGGGTCGTCGATACGAGCATGGAAGTCCTCGATGCTGTCGAACACCACCGCCCGGCCCCGGTGCACCAGCAGTTCCTTCGACGCGGCAGCCGGTTTGATCACAGCGCCGTTGGGCGCCAGGGTGCCCCGAAGGACGGCGATGCCTGCGTTGTCCATCAGCGGGGCGTTCCGGCGATGAATGACGTCCTCGTCGAAGATCCTGGCGTCACCGAGGTAGTCCGTCAGCGGGCGGCCGGTGACGGTCATCGCGGTCGGGTCGAGCAGGTCCATCACCTCCCGAAGGGCAGCGAGAAGCCCACCGGCCCTGTACATGTCATCCATCAGGTATGTGCCTGCGGGTTGCAGGTTCACCAGCAACGGCACCGCAGAACCGATCCGGTCGAAGTCCTCCAGCCGCAGCTCGATCCCCAACCGCCCGGCGATCGCCAGAAGGTGCACGACTGCGTTGGTGGATCCACCGGTGGCGGCCAATGCGACGATCGCGTTGTGGAACGACGCGAGCGTGATGACGTCGCTGAGCCGCCGCTCTGCCTGAACCATCTCCACCGCCAACCGGCCTGCGGCATGGGCATGCTCGAGAAGCCGGCTGTCCGGGGCGGGGGTGCCGGCGACTCCAGGGATCGTGGTGCCCAGCGCCTCGGCCATGACGGCCATCGTCGAGGCGGTGCCCATGGTGTTGCAGTGCCCCTTGCTGCGGATCATCCCCGATTCGGATTTGCGGAAGTCCGCCAGGCGACATCAGACCGGCACGGACCTCCTCGCCGAAGCGCCACACGTCCGTGCCGCAGCCCAGTGCCGCTCCCCGAAAGTGGCCGGTCAGCATCGGCCCACCCGGCAGCACCAGGGCGGGCAGGTCGACCGAGGCCGCGGCCATCAGCAGCGCGGGAATGGTCTTGTCGCACCCACCCAGCAGAACCACCCCGTCGATGGGGTTGCCGCGCAACATCTCCTCGATCGACATCGCGGCCAGGTTGCGCCACAGCATCGCGGTGGGCCGCATCTGCGTCTCCCCCGGCGACATCACCGGGAGGTTCAGCGGAATGCCGCCGGCCTCGTACACACCCTGTTTGACGCTGGTGGCGACTTCGTCGAAGTGGGCGTTGCACGGAGTCAGGTCGGAGGCGGTGTTGGCGATCGCGATCTGCGGTCGGCCGTCGAAGGCATGGTCCGGTACCCCGCGGCGCATCCATGCGCGGTGCAGGTAGTTGTTCCGCGGGTCCGGCCCGGCATACCACTGTTGTGATCGGCGCTCCGTCATCACGGGGTCGTTTCCGGATTGACGGGCTTGCCGCTCGGGTCGCCGCGATGGACGTCCTGGGCGGCCAACTCCTTGGCGCGCAGCTCCTCCTCCGTGAGGGGAGGCACTATCCCCGCCTGGATCTTCCGGCCGTACAGGTAGGTGGCGGCGGCGGTGATGAACAACACCGCGGCCAACATCAACAACCCGTACTTCGAATCACCGGTCTTGTCGACCAGCACCCCGACGGCGTACGGCGAGGCGAACCCGCCCAGGTTGCCCAGCGAATTGATCAGCGCAATGCCGGACGCTGCTGCCGCCCCCGCCAATGCGGCGGCCGGAAGCTCCCAGAACGGCGAGATCGCCGCGAAGATACCCATCGCGGCCACGCAGATCGCGATCAACGCCAGGACCGGGCTGGACTGGATCAGGAATCCGGAGGCGACCATACCGATGGCGCCCAGCATCATCGCGATCGACGTATGACCGACGCGTTCATTCGTACGGTCCGAATGCCGGCTCCACAACCAGACGAACACCGCGGCGCAAATGTAGGGGATCGGAACGATGAAGCCTACCTGCGTGTTCGACAGATCACCCATCGCCTTGACGATCGTCGGCAGCCACAGGCTCAGCCCGTAGATGCCCATCACCAGACCGAAGTACAGCGCCGCGAAGATCAGGGCGCGGGGATCCTTCAGACCGGCCATGAAGCTGTGCTTGTGCCCGGTTCCCTTGGCTGCGTCCTCGGCGTCCATCTTGTCCTGCAGCCACGTGCGTTCCTCGAGGGTCAGCCACATCGCGTCTCTGGGGTAGTCCGTCATGGCCTTCAACGCCACGAACGCCATCAGCATCGCGGGTACACCCTCGATGATGTACATCCACTGCCAACCCGCCAGTCCGAGGATGCCGTCCATCTTGAGCAGCAGACCCGAGATCGGTGCGCCGATCGCGTTGGCGATGGGCTGGGCGAGGATGAAGACACCCAGGACTGCGACCCGCTGACGGGCGGGGAACCACAACGTCAGATACAGGATGATGGCCGGGAAGAATCCCGCCTCCGCGGCGCCCAGCAGGAATCGGATGATGTAGAAAGAGGTCTCGCCCTGCACTGCCGCCATGGCCGTGGCGAAGAAGCCCCACGTGAGCAGGATCCGGGCGATCCACTTGCGGGCACCGAACCTCAGCATGCCTGCGTTGCTTGGGATCTCGAAGATGGCGTATCCGATGAAGAAGATCCCAGCGCCCAACCCGAAGGCGGTTGCGCTGAGTCCGAGATCCTCGCTCATCGTCAGCTTCGCGAAGCCGACATTGTTCCGATCGAGGAATGCGATGAAATACAGAAAGACGATCAGCGGCAACACCCGCCGCTTGACCTTGCGGATCGTGCGATCACCCAATTCACCCAGTGATTCGACGGATGTTCTGGATCCGGGCATGGCAACTTCCAATCATGAGGGGACTACAAAGAAGACAAGAGATAAAAGTTTGTGGACAGCGATCACGGCCTCGCGGTGCCGCTGCCAGATCGGCTTCGGCGCTCGCACGATCGCTGCCCGTGTTCTTCAGCAGCTATCAGACACCTCCCCCGGGGGACCATGGCCAGAATCCGGACCCGTCCCCAAACATCCACCAGCGCCTGTCAATGGCAACTGAAACTTCACCGCTTTCCGGCCAGTGAAAAGTGCCGCAACGGCCGGAGTCATTCGATGGTGACTTCATGGCATCGGGGCCGGCGCGTTGTCGTCGCCGGTGAAGTCGATGCTGGCGTATTCGCGGAGTTTGTCGAGGCGGTGGTAAGCCTCGATGACGCGGACGGTGCCTGACTTGGACCGCATCACGATCGACTGGGTGTGGGCACCACCACTGCTGTAGCGGACACCACGCAACAGGTCACCGTCGGTGACGCCGGTGGCAGTGAAGAACACGTTTTCACCAGAGACCAAGTCGTCAGTGGACAGGATGCGGTCGAGGTCGTGGCCGGCGTCGATCGCCTTCTGGCGTTCGACGTCATCGGTGGGCGCAAGCCGGGCTTGCAGGGCTCCGCCCATGCAACGCATCGCGGCCGCGGCGATGATGCCCTCGGGAGTTCCACCTATTCCCATCAGCAGATCGGTGCCGGATTCCGGCCGCGCCGCGGCGATCGCGCCTGCGACGTCGCCGTCGGAGATCAGCCTGATCCGTGCGCCCGCATCGCGGACCTGTGCGATCAACTCAGCGTGGCGGGGCCGATCCAGAATGCACACCGTCACGTCAGACACCGAGGACTTCTTCGCCTTGGCCACCGCGCGGATATTCGCCGAGACCGGTGCGGTGATGTCGATGGCGTCGGCCGCGTCAGGGCCCACCGCGATCTTGTTCATGTAGAACACCGCCGACGGGTCGAACATCGCGCCCCGTTCGGCCACCGCGAGGACTGAGATCGCGTTCGGCATCCCCTTGGCCATCAACGTGGTCCCGTCGACGGGGTCGACCGCGAAGTCACAATCCGGGCCCAGCCCGTTGCCGACCTCTTCGCCGTTGTAGAGCATTGGCGCTTCGTCCTTTTCGCCCTCGCCAATGACGACCACACCGCGCATCGACACCGAGGAGACGAGTTGTCGCATCGCGTCGACGGCGGCACCGTCGCCGCCTTCCTTGTCGCCGCGGCCGACCCAGCGGCCCGCCGCCATCGCGCCGGCCTCGGTGACTCGCACCAACTCCAGGGCCAGGTTGCGATCCGGGCGCATGACGAACGTGGTGTCAAGGGCGGTGGCCATGGTGTTGCCTTTCTGGAGTGGCGAAATGGGAAGCGTGCTCAGCAATCGGGTGACGACGAGTCGATGGTTCGTAGCGCCGCGGCCGTGACTGCTGCCTCAAATCAGCTGTAGGTGATCGTCATTCTTTCCTCCTGGTGGGCGAGGCCGTCGTTCAGCGCGGATCGGCGTCGAGGACGTATCGGCGCAAGTCGTCTTCGGTTTGGTCCATGTGGGCCTCCATGGCGTCGCGACATCGCCTGGGATCACCGGCGATGAGTGCCTCGAGAATCGCTTCGTGCATGGCGATTGCGTTCACCTGGATCTCGGGAATTGACGATGTCTCGGTGCGGGCCTCGACCAATAGATTGCCGAACGGTTCGAACATGAACGGGATGAACATGTTTGCGGTGGCGTGCATGATCACGTCATGGAAGGCGATGTCCGCCTCGACGAAGAGTTCGACTTGGTTCAGCCGGTTGGCTAGCCGCATTTCTTCGATGCTGGCGGCCAAGGACTCGAGATCTTCCTTCGAGCGGTTGACCGCGGCCAACTGTGCCGCGCCGATCTCTACCATCCGCCTCGCTTCGATCAGGCGTCCCGATACTCCCCCCAAGGGCGACCGGCGTTCCTCGATGCGGACGACGGCAGCCAGCGACGTCCAAGCCTGCGGCGGGTTGATGAACGTGCCGCGCCCGCGACGGATGGTCACGATGTTCTGCGACCGCAGGATGCGCACCGCTTCGCGGACGGTCAGTCGGCTCATCCCGTACTTCAAGGCCAGCTCCCCCTCCGAGGGAAGGACCGACTCGATGGGGACCTGACCGTCCACGATCGATTCGAGAAGCATGTCCGCGAGGTCTTCCGGAAGCGCCAACCCGTCACCCCTCCTCGACATCAGACGTCTGACGTCTGACCTCACTAGTGTGAGTTGGCCCACACCCGATGTCAAGGGTGATCTGAGAAACACCCGTCCATGGGCTACCGCGGCGGGTGCGGAACTACGATTCCCGCGTGAGGGCAGAGCTGGCGGCAGCGCACGCCGCGGTGGACGAAGCGGTCGCGATACTGCGGGACAGGCGTGCTCGACCGCACGAGCGGATCGACAAGGCGGCCAAGGATTTCCTCACCGACGTCGACCTGGCGAGCGAGTCGGCGCTGCAGCGCTCGCTCGCGGCATCCACTCCGGACATCGGCTTCTACGGCGAAGAAGGTGGCGGGCCTCCGCTCGACTCGGGCAAGGTCTGGGTCGCGGATCCACTCGACGGGACGGTCAACTACGCGACCGGATCACCGCTGTGCGGAGTAATGCTCGGCCTGCTCGAGGACGGCGTGCCGACACTGGGCGTGATCGACCTGCCGTTCCTTGGCATACGGGTCGACTCGGGTGCGCTGGCCGACGTTGGCTCGTTCGAGGACGGGATCATCGGGATGGGCGACGCCTTCCACAGGGGCGGCGCCCGGTTGGACGCCTACCTCGAACTGACCATGAATGTGCACCGACGAGCGCTGCGCTTTCGCTGCGTCGGCGCAGCGTCGGTGCTCTGGACCTGGCTCGTCAGCGGCCAGATCCAAGGCATGGTGCTTGCCCATAACAACCCGTATGACGTCGTCGCCGGACATGCGATCGCTCGCGCGGCGGGAGCGATATGCACCGATTACGCAGGAGCCCCACTCGTCCTGGAGTCGACCGGAGCCATGGCGGCCGTCCCTGGCGTCCAACCCGAGCTCGTCAGCCTTGCGGCCGAACTCGCTGGCGTGGCAGCGCGCGACGGCTGAGAAGTCAGCATGTGCTCGGCACCAGCGGGAGGTCGGGTTCGGCTCGACCCCGAACGCCAGAGCAGGCGGTAGGTGTTTCCGTGTTGTGGGCCCAGTGGCTGCCCGCCCGCCAAGGTGAACGCGATCTCGAAGTCCTCGTGAAGCGCGCACCGCGCGACGCCGGGCCGTTGCAACGGCGTGTTGAATGGGTGTGTGGAGCTAAGAGACAGGCCGACCCACATGGTGGTTTCCGCCGGTGCGGGTCTGGCTGTGTGGGTGCGGCACGGCGAGCACCTGCGCATCGTCGACGTCGAGGGAGGACAGGTCGGTGATCTGTTCGCCTTCGCTGGCGAGAATCCCGGCGAGTATCTGTCGGCATCGCATACCCGCACGTCGACCAGCAGGCTTTTTCCGCGCATCGGCGAGCAGTTCCTCACCAATCGGCGTCGGCCGATCCTGACGCTGGTTGCAGACACCTCACCGGGTGTCCACGACATGCTGATCGCGGCCTGCGACCCGGAGCGCTACCGGATATTGGGCGCCCAGGGCCACGCCTCCTGCGCAGACAACCTGCATCACGCCTTGGCGCAGATCGGGTTGACCACCGACGCCGTCCCCCAGCCGGTGAATGTGTTCATGAACATCCCCGTTGGCTCCGAGGGTGACCTGAGCTGGTTGCCCGCCGCAAGCCGGCCGGGGGATGCCGTGACGTTCACGGCGGAGATGAATTGTGTGGCTGTCCTCTCGGCATGCCCGATGGATCTCAACGTGATCAATGGCCACCGGCCGACCTCGCTTGCCATCGATATCACGTCACCGAATCAAGCTGCACCGCAAAGGATTTGACCCGGCCGGTTTGTGCGGCCGCCACGAACGGGTCGACGAAGTCCAGCGTTGCCTCGACTGCGGCCGTGGTCCGCAACAGTCCCTGATGGAACGCGACGTGGGCAACAGGTCGTCCAGAGACCACTTGGCGGCTATCGTGACTACTTTGACGTGTAAAGCTCACCAAAGGTGAATGCTGGCTCTCATGGTGACGCCGAAAAGGTCGCCTTTGTCCGGTTGGTCGTCCAAGCCGTTCAAAGCCTTCGCCAGCCGCGCTTCCGGAGCGGGGCCGGCTGGGGAAGCGATGCGCGGGCGCTGGTGGTGGCGAATGCTGCCGACGACCGCTCCGCCGATCTGGGTCGGAATAGTGGTAGCGGCGGTCCTCATCGCCGGTGAAACGCTTTTGGCCCTGCTCTTTCGCCACCGGTCTCCAGGCGAGGCATTCGAGACGCTCTACCTGTTCGGCATCCTGGTCGTCTCCGCGGTATGGGGATTGAGGTTGGCGCTGGTCACGTCCGTGGCCAGCGTCGCGACACTGGCGTACTTCTGGCCCAGCGGCCATTTCCAACCGTTCTCGATCAGCGACGGTGCCATCGTCGTCATCTTCCTGGTGGCGGCGATGTTGACGAGCTTTGTCGCCGGCCTGGCTCGCAAGCGCGGGATCGAGGCCGAGGAAAGCCGCGACAGGCTCAGCATTCTGGCAATCCAACAGCAGGCGTTGCAGCGGGTGGCCACTCTGGTGGCGCGCGGAGTCAGCCCACCCGAGGTGTTCGCGACGGTGACGCAAGAAGTCGGGCTCTTGCTAGGCGCGGAGATCACCAGACTGGTGCGCTACGAGGCCGATGGCAGTGGCACCATCGCCGCGGCTTGGAGTCGGACGGGCAATCCGATACCGGTCGGCAGCCGCATCCCAATTGACGACATCGTCGCTGGGCCGGTGCGCCGAAGCGGCAAGCCCGCGCGGACTATCGAGCAGTCGCCGCCGGAATTACCGCAAGGCTCGTACTCGGCGGCGGGCACCCCGATCGTGGTGGCTGGGAGGCTATGGGGGGCGATGACCGCGCTGGCGCCACAGCATCGGCCGCTGCCCGAGCACACCGAGGCCCGCATGGCCGAGTTCACCGATCTGGTGGGCACCGCGATCGCCAACGCCCAGGCCCACGCCGATCTCGTGGCGTCGCGCGCGCGGATCGTGACCACCGCCGACGAGGCCAGGCGGCGCATCGAGCGAAACCTCCACGACGGCGCCCAGCAACAACTGGTCGCCTTGGGGATGCACGCCCGCATGGCCCAGGAATCGGTGCCGGCCGAATTGGTCGAGCTCCAAACCGAGCTATCTGAACTCGTCTCTGGTCTGGTCAGTGTCTCCACGGAGCTGCAGCAAATCTCCCGCGGAATTCACCCGGCGATCCTGACCGAAGGTGGACTTGGCCCGGCGTTGAAGTCACTTGGGCGCCGATCCACGGTCCCGGTTAGGTTTGACATGGCGATCGAGCGAGAGGTTGCCCGACGCAGTCGAGGTCGCCGCCTACTACGTAGTCGCCGAGGCGTTGACAAACGCAGGCAAGTACGCCGAGGCCTCCGAGGTCAACGTCGATGTCAACGCCGACGATGGAAACTTGCGTCTGTCGATCCGTGACGACGGAATCGGCGGTGCCGACTCTGTGAAGGGCTCCGGACTGATCGGGCTGAAGGATCGCGTCGAGGCGCTTGGCGGCCATTTGCAGGTCGTCAGTCAACCTGGCAGCGGGACTTCGCTGGACGTCGTCGTTCCCCTGGAAGCCGGGCACCCGGGCATTTCGCTGCAGCTCGGAACGATCGCTTCGCCAACCCTCGGCCCGAAACACCAACTCGCTTAGCGTCGTTGGCAATTCCGGGTCCAACAGGTCAGACGCGCAGGCGGCGCGCATCCATGCGGCGGCGATTCCCGATCAATCAGTGACGGCCAAGAACATGGGGCCCTGCGCGGTGGGGTAGGCCGTCGGCGAACCGGTCCATCGACAGCGCGGCGACGTCGTGATCGGGGGCGCGTCCTTCGGCGAGATCGGCGAGCACCTCACCCATGAGCGCCGACATCTTGAATCCCTCGCCGCTGTCGCCGCAGGCCACGACGAGCCCGGTGGCGAGCGTGTCGATCACGAACGCGCCGTCGGGTGAATCTGTCCAGGAACAGATTTGGGCGTCGATCACGGTAGGTGTGACGGCGGTCAGATCGCGGTGCACACGCTGGCGAAGCAACTCGGTACGATCCGGGTCCGGGGTGCGGTCCTGGTCGGTTTCGTCGAACGGGCGCAACGGGGTGTCCAGGCCGACCTTGTATCCGATGCCGGGTGAGGGCATCGCATAGATGCCGGGTGTCTGCCCGCGTGGACCGTCGAACAGACACGGAAAATCATCGGTGGCATCTGGCCGACTGCCATCGCCGAAGTGCACGACTTGTTCGAGATAGGGTTGCAGCGGAAGGTTCATCCCGAGTTGAGCGAGCAGGCCGGGTGTTCCGGGACCCGCTGCGATGACGACCGCGTCAGCGTCCAGTACGTCTCCGTCGCTGAGGTTTACGCGCAGTCCGGTGGCGGAGACGTTGACGCCTGCAACGTGGCGGCCGAACGATTCGGCTCCTCCCCCTGCGAGGAAGAGACGGTGTTGAGCGCGCAGTGATTCCGCGGCCAGCACGATTCCGGCGTCGTCCTGCCAGATCGCGGCGCGACCGTCGGGTCGCAGGCCGGGAAAGTAATTCGCGACATCATTCGGGATCGACCTCGGTGTAGTCGATGCCACACTCCCCCAGCGTCGAGGCGAGATTCGGCAACGACTCGTCGTCGCGCCAGAGCACCCCGCGTCGCAGGAAGACCGTGGACTGGGACCGTTCGCTGAGCCGCCGCATCGCGTCGACCGCGCGTATCCCCAGGCGTACCCGCAGTGGTTCGGGGTCGGCGACGCGCCACATTCGGGTCGGTCCCAGGGAGGAGGATAACGAGTTGGCGACGCCGTGGCGGTCGATCAGCGTGACGTCGTGGTCGCGGCGGACGAGCTCCGCGGCAGTGGGGAGTCCCCATGCGCCCGCGCCGATCACGATGGCCTTCATCGGTTTGATCCTCCGATCCGCGCGAGCCGACAGCACTTTCCTCGCTGATCTGCGTAGTCAGATGGCGACAAAGTAGCAGCCTCGATGTGACGCCGATGGAGCGCGGTCTCCACTCCCGGTGGGCGCTGTTGATAGTCGAACGGCGTCCAGTAGCTGCAGCCACATTCGTCTGCCCGGGGTCGATGGGCGTCACCCGAGTCGAGACGGCGCGGGCCGCCCTTGTCGCCCCGCTGCCACGAACGGGTTGACGAAGTTCAGCGTCGCTTCGACCGCCGCCGCGGTCTGCAACAGTTCCTGATCGGCCCCGAACGCGGCGGAAAGCTGCAGTCCGACCGGTAGCCCCTCGGAGTATCCGCACGGCAGCACGACTGCGGGATCGCCGGTGACGTTGAAGGGCCCGGTGAACAGCGTCTCGAGTTCGCCTTCAGGTGTGTCGATGGGTGGCGTCGTCGCCGGGGCGACATACGGTGCGGCGGGGCTGAGCAGCGCGTCGACGTCGCGGTAGAGCGCCGCAACCTCGGTTCGCAGTCGATCGCGGTCGGCCAGGGCGGCAGTGTACTGGGTTTCGGTGACGCCGCGGGTGGCCAACACCAGCCGCAACGTGTCGGTGCCGAAGTGGCCGGGCTGCGCCGATGCCCGGGCTCCGTGGATCTCCCAGAGCTCTCTGCGAAGAATCGGGTCGAACGCCGCCAACAGGCCGATCAGCGGGAACCCCGATATCTCCACGAGTTCGACTCCATTGTCCCCCAACGTTTTCAATGCCCGCTGTCATCACGTCACCGACGCCGGGTGCTATCGCAGGATGGCCAACCAGGTCGGTGAGCACCCCCAGCCGTGGCGCCCGTTGCAGCGCAGGTGCGGCTGGGCGGTCGGCGATCACCGCGAACGTGGCGATGGCGTCGGCAACGCTGGCGGTCAGCAGCCCGACGTGGTCGAGCGATTCGGCCAGCGGTTGCACGCCAGCGGTGTCGATCGCGCCGTATGTTGGTTTGAAGCCGACGATTCCGCAGTAGTGCGCGGGCAGCCGGATCGATCCCCCGGTGTCGGTGCCCAGCGCCACCCGGCACACCCCGGCACCGACCAGTGCCGCTGAACCGCCACTCGAACCGCCCGCGGTGCGCCGCGGATCGAAGGGATTACGCGTCTCGGGGATGTCCGGGTGCAGCGCCCCTGCCGCGTATTCCAATAGCGCAGTCCGGCAGAACACATCGGCACCGGCGGCCCGCAGCCGGGCTATCACCGGAGCATCGGCGGTGGCCGGGGCGAGGCCGGCCAGATCGGGATTGCCGTTGCCGCGCACCATTCCCGAGACGTCGATGAGGTCTTTGACGGCCACGGCCACCCCGTGCAGTGGACCGGCGGGGGCCCGTCGTGGTGCGGGGAATGACGTCCACGACGGCGCCGAGTTGGCGGCCGATCCGTTCCGCTCGTTCCTGGGCGGCGAGCAGTTCCAGGTTGGCCACTTCGCAGGTTCGTTCGCCGCGTTCGATCGACTGGATGATCCTGCCGGCATAGGTGGTCAGCGGGCCGGACAGTTCACCCATGATGTCGTCGACCTCGGTCTTGCGGCGGCGCACCATCAGGTCGCGATAGATGCCGCTATGGGATTTGGCGCTGTGCCGGTTGAACGCGGCCAGCCGATCCAGCGAACCCTCCAGATCGTCGGGCTCGAAGCCGTCGAATCCTTGCGCGGTGACCGGCGCCTGAGCGAGCACTTCACGGGCCACGCCAAGCATCAGGGGCCGCCAGCGCGGGTCGACGAGGCTGTCGGCGATGGACAGGTCGGACACCGCGCCGGCATACATCATGGCGCCGTAGGCCTCCTTCCCCCACAGGTAGCCGAGGATGTTGTCGGTGGCCTGCGCGTAGGGCAGTGCCGCCACCAGCTCGCGCACGCGGTTGGTGATCGGCGCACGGTCGAGGATCCTGCCGTCCGGTCCCTGACGCCCATTGAGTTCACCGACCCGGAAGGTGGCGTTGTTGCCCTGCATGATCCGGCCGGGCGCCTGGTAGTCGGCGCCGAAGTTGACGAAGCTGACGATCAGCCGTTCGCCAGCCGACGACGTCGGCCAGCCGTTGGGCGGTCATGCCGTTCTGGAAGCTCACCAGCCAACCGTCGGGCGCCAACCGGTGGCGCAGCACTTCGGCTGCCGCCGAGGTGAAATGGCTCTTCACCGCGATCGCGGCATGCTCGATCGTCGGGGGCAAGTCCGCAGGCAGCACGGCGCGGGCCGGCACGGTGAAGTTGGCCACCGGTCCCTCGATGGTCAGGCCGCGGTTGTTGATCGCGTCGACATGCTCGGGATCGGCGTCGCAGAACAGCACCTCGTGGCCGGATCGGATCATGTGCGCGCCGATCGTGCCGCCGATCGCGCCCGCACCAATGATGGTCAGGTGCATGGTCATACCGCCGTGATCGGCCGGTCGCCGGCCAGGTAGCCGCGGAACATGGCTGCGGAGTTGAACCCGAACACGATATCGCCGTGCGGCGTTGACGGCGATCATGCCGCCGCTGCCGCCGATGGTGTCCAGCCGCTCGGCGAAGGTGGCCTCGACCGCGTCACCGAGTTCGGTTCCCAGGTATTGGATTCGGGCGCTGACGTCGAAGGCCGCCACACCCCGGACGAACTTCTCGCCGTCACCGGTGCAGGAGATCGCCACGGTCTGGTCGTTGGCGTAGGTGCCTGCCCCGATGACGGGCGTGTCACCGACTCTCCCGGTCATCTGGTTGGTGATGCCGCCGGTGGAGGTTGCGGCCGCGAGGTGGCCCGCGCCGTCGCGGGCCACTGCCCCCACCGTGCCGTGTCTGGCGCCTTCGGTCAGTCCGCGCCGGGTCTGGTCGAGTTCCTCCAGCCGATGGGCGGTGACGAAGTCCTCGGGTGCGGCGGTGTGCAGTCCCCAGCTCTCGAGCAGGGACTGCGTCGGCGCCACCAGCAGCACGTGTGGGGTGCGTTCCATGACGCAACGCGCGGCGAGCACCGGGTTGTGCGCGAAGGTGCTGGCCGCGACCGCGCCGGCCGCTCCGGTGCCGGTCATCACCGCGGCGTCGAGTTCTGCGGTGCCGTCGCCGGTCAGCGCGGCGCCGTGCCCGGCGTTGAACAGCGGGTCGTCCTCCAGTTCGACGACCGCGGCGCAGACCGCGTCGAGCGCGGTGCCGCCACGGCACAAGATCTGTTGGCCGGCGGTCAGCGCGCGGTGCAGGCCCTCGTGGCATTCGGCGGCCTTGGCCGCGGTCAATGCGGTGCGGCGGGCGCCGGCGCCGCCGTGGACGGCCAGGGAGTAGGGCACGCCCTCCGGCCGGGGCACGCGGGTGATGTGCACGTCAGCGACCGCCGGCTTGGCGGGTGATGTAGGTGAGCGCGACGAAGGAGCGGAACACCGCCAACCGATCCGGTCCGGTGATCACGACGCTGCGGGTGGATTCGCGCGCCACGCCGGTGACCCAGGTGGCGATCTCGGCCATGTCCGCGGTCTGCATGTCCACCTGCAGGGTGGCCGGGTCGGTGATCCGCGGGCTGGCGATCGACTTGTCGGTGACGGCGCGGATGGCCGCGGCGGCAGTCTGTTTGAGCCGGGCGCGTGACGTGGCCGGGTGCAGGTTCAGTGCGGCGAAGCGGCTGGCGCTGGTCTTCGTCTGAACGGTCAGGGCGTCGGGGGCGAAGCCGGCCAGCTCGTCGACGGTCACCTGATCGCCGCTGACCAGTGCGATCGGTACGCCGTAGTGGGCGCCGACCAGTGCGTTGATGCCGCTTTCGCCGACGTAGTCGCCGTTGAGGCGCACTGCGCTGATGACTTCGGGGTTGTAGGTGTGCGACAGCACCGAAGAGCACCCGGAGATCGAGCCGTGGTAGCCGATGAGGAACTGTGCGTCGAAGGTGCCGTCGAGGCCCTGCATCATGTAAAGCGGCTTGTGCCCACCGGATAGGTACTGGGCGGCACCGTGCAATTGCTCGGGGTCGAGGTTGAACATCTTGCCGTGCGAGTCGTTGACGACGATCTCCGCCGGTCCGACGTCGAGGATGCCGTCGATGGCGGCGTTGACCTCCTCGAGCATCAATCGGCAGCCCTGTTCGTAGCCGGGGTTGCCGATCCGCGCTTGGGACCAGTCGACGATTCCGGCGATGCCCTCCATGTCGACCGAGATGAACACCTTCACTTGCTGCGTGGCCTTCCTTTCTTGGGGTCAGATGACGGGTAGTGGTTGCAGGTCCTCGGCGAAGTGGCACGCCACCTGGTGCGGGGCCGCGGTGTCGAGCGGCCGAAGGGCGGGGTCGTCGTTCCGGCAGCGTTCCTGCGCTGCGGGGCAGCGGGCGGCGAATCGGCAGCCGGGCGGAAGGTTGATCGGGCTGGGTGGCTCGCCGGTCGACCGCGGGCTCGCGCAGCCGGGAGCGGTGCATGCGGGGGATCGATTCGATCAGGGCCCGGGTGTAGGGGTGCCGAGGGTTGGTCGAAAATCTCGTCGACGTCGGCGATTTCGACGATGCGGCCGAGGTACATCACCGCGACCCGCTGCGCCTGGGAGCGACCACCGCGAGATTGTGCGCGATGAAGAGTACCGACAGGCCGAGCTCGGCTTGCAGCTCGGTGAGCAGGTTGAGGATCGTCGCCTGCACCGACACGTCCAGCGCCGACACCGGCTCGTCGGCGACGAGCACGTCGGGCCGCACGGCCAGTGCCCGGGCGATGGCCAGTCGCTGCCGCTGGCCGCCGGAGAATTGGCCGGGGTAGGCGTCGAGTGCGTCCTCGTCGAGTCCGACCAGGTCGCAGCAGTCGGATCAGTTCGCCGTCGACCTCCTGCCTGGCCACGATCTCGTGCACCCGCAGGAGTTCACCGATGGCGCGGCGGATGGTCATCCGCGGGTTGAGCGATGAGTACGGGATCCTGAAAGACCATCTGGATGCGCCTGCGCTGCAGCTGAGTTCGGTGACCGGTCAGCCGGGTGCCGTCGTAGTCGACCGTTCCGGCGTTCGGCGCGAGCCGACCGACCAGCACGTTGGCCAACGTTGACTTGCCCGAACCTGATTCGCCGACCAGCGCCAGCATTTCGCCGCGCCGCAGTGTGAGGTCGACACCGTCCAATGCGTGCAGCACCGGGTAGTGGCGTCCGGCGGCCCAGGGCCCGGGCCAGCATCCCTGGCTGGTTGAACGACACTTCGATGTCGCGGGCCTGCAGCGCGCCGGCTGGTGCAGTGCTCATCGGCGGTCCTCGATCGGATGTAGGCAGGCGGCCTCGCGGCCGGCGGCGACGCCGAGTGAGCTCGACGCGGTCGGCCCGGCAATCGTTCTGGACGAATCCGCATCGCGGGCCGAAGGCGCAGCCCGGGGGCAGGTCCGTAGGGTTGGGCGGGGTTCCCGGGATCGGCAGCAGCGGCCGCTCGGGTCGGTCGAAGTCCGGCGCGGATTCGATCAAGCCGAGGGTGTAGGGATGATGCGGGCTGGTGAAGACCTCTGACACTGAACCCTTCTCGACGATTCGGCCGGAATACATCACACCGATCCGCTGGCAGGTCTGGGCGACGACGGCCAGGTCGTGGGTGACGAAGACCAGCGCGGTGCCCAGGTCGTCGCACAGCTTGGAGAGCAGTTTGAGCACCTGGTCGGCAACGGTGACGTCCAGGGCGGTGGTGGGTTCGTCGCACAGCAGGATCTTCGGCGAACACGACAGCGCCAGGGCGATCATGATCCGCTGTCGCATCCCGCCGGACAGCTCGTGCGGGAAGGCTTGGGCCCGGCGCTCCGGGTCGGGAATGCCGGTGCGGCGCATCATGTCGATCGCCAGCTCGCCGGGCTTGTTGGCGCGGACATGCCGAGGTGTTCTCGCGGTCCCTCGGCGATCTGTGCGCCGACCCGCGCGGTGGGGTTCAGAGCCGTCAGCGGCTCCTGGAAGATCATCGCGATGTCCGGCCCCATCAGCGCGCGGCGTTCGGCGCGGCGGCATCGACAGCAGATCCTGCGCCGGCGTAACTCGATCTCACCCGACAACACCTCGACCGCCCGACGGAAGCAGCCCGGCGATCGCGCGCAAGGTCATCGACTTTCCCGAGCCCGATTCCCCGACCACGCCGTACCGTTCGCCGGGCGCGACCGAGAAGGACACGTCGTCGACCAGGACGAGCTCGGTGGCGCCGTCGACGGATTCCGATGCGCAGGTTGCGCACGCTGGAGCGCGGGTGCGCTGGCCGCAGCCGTCGCGTCGGATGCGTTGGCGGTCATCTCATTTCCGCCGTTCCGGGGCGAGTAGTTCGGCAAGCCCGTCGCCTGTCAGCGACAGGGCCAGCCCGGTGAAGACGACCGCCAGCCCGGGGATCGTGGACAGCCACCACTGCGTGGTGATGAACTGGCTGGCCGTCGATGATCATGCCACCCCAGTCGGGAGCCGGCGGCTGGATGCCCAGGCCCAGATAGCCCAGGGTGACGATGGCCAGAATGTCCAGCACGATGTCGGACATGGCGTAGACGACCGCCTGGGCGATCACGTTGCGCAGGATGTGCCCGCCGATGATCCGAGCTGTGCGACAACCCGCCGAGCCGTGCGGCGACGACGTAGTCCTGGTTCTTCGCGACCAGCACCTCGGCCCGCACGATGCGGCAGTAGGACACCCAGCTGACCGCGGCGATCGCCAGGTAGATGGCGCGCTCGCCGGAACCGAGCACGTAGACCAGTGCGATCACCAGGACGTAGAACGGGAAGGCGAAGAAGACGTCGACGATGCGCATGATGACCGCGTCGATGACCCCGCCGAAGTAGCCGGACACAGCTCCCAGAACAGATCCGACCACGAACGGGATGAGCACGGCCAGCGCGCCGACCCGCAGATCGATTCGGGTGCCGTAGACCAGCCTCGAGAAGACGTCGCGGCCCACCTTGTCGGTGCCCAACCAGTGCTCGGCGCTCGGCGATTGCAGGATCGCGGTGAGGTTCTGCTGGATCGGGTCGTGGGTCGCGATCATCGGCGCGAGCACCGCGACGAGCACGAGGAAGGCCACCAACGACCAGCCCGATCATCAAAGGGGTGATTGCGGTACCAGGGCCGCAGGGAGCGGGAACGGTTGCGGCCCAGGCGAAATGGCCGCCGCGTCAGCTCGGGTGCCCGGTCCGCGGTCTCGGTGACCAGCGCTTCAGTCATGTTGATCCTGCCCGGGCTATCGGAGGTTCACGCGCGGATCGAGCAGCGCATAGATGACGTCGGTGACCACGCTGATGACCACCACCATCAAGGCGATGACCAGCGTGATGCCCTGCACGGTGGGAAAGTCGCGATTGAAGATCGCGGTGACCATGTAGTCACCGAGGCCGGGCAGTGGCAAACACCTTCTCGACCACGATGGTGCCGCCGATCAGGTAGCCGACGTTGACCCCGAGAACGGTGACGGTGGGCACGGCCGCGTTGCGCAGCACGTGCCGGCCGAACAGGTGCAACGGCGGGGTGCCCTTGGAGCGTGCGGTGTCGACGTAGTCCGAGCTCAGTACCGAGATCATCGCGGTGCGTAGGCTTCTGATCGACGATCGGCGACATCGAGATCGCAACCGTGACCGCGGGCAGGAACAGATACCAGAGGTTCTGGGCGACGTTGTCGCCGTAGCCGCCGACCGGGAAGAGATGCAGCCGGCTTCGCCAACAGCAGCAGCAGAGATGAGCCCGACCCAGAACTGCGGCATCCCCAGCCCGACCATCGGCACGACCCGCACCGCGTGGTCGCGCCACTGGCCGGGACGCGACGCGGCCAGGGCCGCCAGCGGAACGCTGATGATCGTCGTGAGCACGATGGCGTAGAGCACCAGCTGCACCGTGGCCGGCAACGCCACCTTGACCAGCTGGGAGACGGGCTGTTGGTAGAACAGGCTGGTGCCGAGGTTGCCGGTGACGATGTGCTTGAGGAAGTCCAGGTACTGAAGCCAGATGGGACCGTCGAGCCCGTACTGGCGGTTCACCGCCGCGACGGCCTCCGGGGTGGCGTGCTCGCCGAGCAGCGCCACCGCCGGACCGCCGGGCAGCAACCGCACCAGGAAGAAGACCACGATCGTCACGCCGAAGACGACCGGGACCGCTTGCACGATCCGCAGCGGAATGAAACTGAGGCGCTGTAACACCGGAACTCCCAACGTGGTGGCTGTGCGCAGCTCACTTGCTCAGCGAGACACCCTGCAGCGGGTAGTTGCCGAGCGGAGTCACCGAAAAGCCGGTGACCTTGGTCGACGACGGATAGGCGTAGGGCACGTAGTACAGCCATGCCAGCGGCGCGTCGGCGGCGACCTGGTTCTGCAGGTCCGAGTAGATCCGCTGGCGCTGGGCCGGGTCGGTCTGGCTCTGGCCCTGCTTGGCCAGCGCGATGACCGCGGGGTTGTCGTAGTACGTGAAGGCCGAGTGCGATCCGCCGTTCGGGTTGACCGCGAAGGTCACCCATTCGTCGGGGTCGGCAATGTCCATGGTCCAGATCGACATGGCCATTTCATAGTTGCCCTGCTGCACCTGGGCATGCTGCGTGGTCGGATCGATTTGCGCGATGTTGACCGTGATTCCGACGTCCTTGAGCTCGCTCTGCACGATCTGGGCGACGGTCTGCTCGGTCGAGTTGCCGGACTGTATCGCCAGCGTGGTGGTGAAACCGTTGGGCTTGGACGACTGGGCCATCTCCTTCTTGGCCGCGGCGACGTCGAATTGCAGGCCCTTGGTGTTCGGGTCATAGAACGGCACCCCCGGCATGAACAGCGAATTGGCCGGCGCGCCTTGGCCGAAGAGCGCCGTGCTGACCAGCGCCTTGCGGTCGATCGCGTAGGAAATGGCCCGGCGGATGTGCACATCGCCGAACGGCTCCTTCTGTTCGTTCATCGCGATGTAATCCAGCTCGGTGGACGGAAAGGTCTGGGCGTGGATGCTTGGCTGTGACTTCAGTGCGTTCATCGTCGACCAGGTGGGCAGCGCATCGATCTGGATCTGACCGCTCTGCAACTGCAGCATCCGGGTGTTGTCGTCGGGAATGACGTTCCACTGCACCGAATCCAGATGCGGCAGACCCGCCTCCCAGTAGTTGGGGTTCTTCACCAGCTTCAGGAAGCGGCCCTTCTGCCACTCTCCCCACATGAACGGGCCAGTGCCGACCGGATGGGTGTAGAAGTCCGCCGCGCTTTGGCCTCCGTAGTCGTTCGGCACGATGCCGTTGCTGAACAGCGACAGATCGGCGATCAGCGGGGCCCACGGATATTTCACCTTGACCACCACGGTGGACGGATCGGGCGCGGCGACATCATCGATCGCGGCGTTGATGTACCCCCACCCCGAATCACCGGTCTTGGTGTCGGCGTCAATCGAGAACTTCACATCGGCCGATGTCATCGGCGCACCGCTGGAGAACTTCACATCCGGGCGCAGCTTGATGGTGTAGGTGAGATTGTCCGGCGACAGCGTGAAGCCGGTGGCCAGCAGCGGCTGGGTGCCCTTGCCGTCGGGGGTGACGGTGAACAGCGGTTGCATGATCTGCTCGAAGATGAAGATCGAATTGTTGTCGAAGGTGTTGGTTGCGTTCATCGAGACGGCGTCCTGGGCGACGCCGACCATCAAGTTGCCCCCCGCGCTGGGCGTTCCGCTGCCACCCGCACCGCCAGAGCAGGCTGCGGCGACCAGTACCGTCGCGGTGGCGAGTGCGATCCAAACCGAAAGGCGGCATGCGTATCTCTTCATTTTCTCGATTCCTCGTCGCACCTTCGGGCGCCTCGTGCACCGGCGCGTGTCGGACGGTCAGTCAACCAGCACGATATGTCAATCCCGTTACAGATCGGACTGTTCTTACTCAATACTAAGATTTGTTACAGGCCGACGACGATCATCGAGCTCAGATCGGGCCCCGGACCGGCGGAAAGGACATCCAACCGCGATGAGCAAAACGACCGTGGGCGGCGCGATCCGGGACCGGATGGACGAGTTCAGCCCGGCCGAACGCCGGGTCGCACGCGTCCTGCTCTCCGACTATCCCAGCGCCGGACTGTCCACGGCCGCTGAACTGGCCGCCCGAGCCGGCACCAGCGCACCGTCAGTAGTCCGATTCAGCACCCGCCTCGGAATGGACGGATTCGCCGACCTTCAGGAACGACTCCGGCGCGAGCTGGGGACACGCACGTCCAGTCCCGTCGACCGATTGATCGGCGGGAAACAACACGGCGAGCAACCACAGCCCATGCAGACGATGGCCGCTCAGCGGGCCGCGCTGATCACTGACTCGATCGCCAAGATCCCTACATCCGAGATCGACGCCGCGGTCCACCTGCTGGCTACCTCTCGACTGGTCCTGCTCAGCGGCGGCTACTTCAGCCACCTCGCCGCCCAGTACCTGCAACTGCACCTTGCGCTGGCGCGCCCGAAGGTGATCTTCGCATCGGAGCCCACACACCGCGATCTGGGTCTCGTACTCGACCTCGGTCGAAATGACGTCCTCGTCCTCTTCGACTTTCGCCGCTACGAGCCAGAGGCACTGGCGACCGCGTTGGAGGCGAAGCGATCCAAGTCGCGAGTGGTCGTCTTCACCGACGAATGGCTCTCTCCGACATCGGCGCACGCCGATGTGGTGTTGCCGGTTACCGTCGACGTCGACTCCTTCGACAGTTTCGTCGCATGCATCGCGCTCGTCGAATCGATGCTGCCCCTCATTTTCCGGGCCGTGGGCAAGCCCGCCTTCGCCCGGCTACGCCGTTGGGAAAGCGTGGACAACCCCACACGCCGAGGTCTGCTGGTCGGTCCGGAAGACGGACATGGGGCTCCGGACGAACACAATGATCTCCAATCGGGGGGCTGAGCACGTCGACACGACTTGTCACGTGTCCCCCTCGGACACGTTCAGCCGACTGGTCAGAACGCAGCGCACAATGGACCCATGGGCCGCCACTCTCGTCGACAGCCACCGACGAAAAAGTCAACGGAGTCGATAACGATGGCGAAAACTGCTTTGCCCGAGATGAACTCGCTGCGCGTCAAGATGTGGCGACGGACACTCGCTGTCACGGCCGACAATCTTGGACCGGCAATGGGCTTGTACAAACCCTACGTCGACGGGTTGGAGAATTTGCCGGCCGACGGCAGATTCCTGCTGGTCGGCAACCACACCCAGTTCGGGCTGAGCGAGATCGTCTTGATTCCGTACTTCGTCCGCTCGACGATCGGTACCCAGGTGCGCACACTGGCCGCTCGCGAGTTCGCCCGCAACGGGCGACAAGCTCCCATCTTCACCGCATACGGCGCGGTGGTCGGGTCTCCCGAGAACGCAAGCGAACTGATGCGCGAGGAACAGACCATCCTCGTATTCCCCGGCGGCGGCCGTGAGATGCCCAAGTTCAAGGGTGAGGAGTACACGCTGCGCTGGAACAACCGGTATGGATTCGCGCGCTCGGCGATCGAGCACGGCTACCCGATCATCACCGCCGGGCTCGTCGGCGGCGACGATGTCTTCACCAGCATGACCACGCGCGACAGCCGCTGGGGGAAGTTCAGCGAATGGGTGGGCGAGCGCATCAGCGGACGGACGGACATGGCCTTCCCTCCCGTCCGCGGCATTGGCCCAACCCTGATCCCCCACCCGCGGCGCATGTACATGCGTTTCGGCATGCCGATCGATACCAACCGATCGGGCCGGACCTCTGCGGAGAACTGGGTCTCCACCATCAAGGACCGCGTACAGACAGAGCTGGAAACCACACTGTCTGACTTGCAACGGATTCGCGAGAACGATCCGTACCGTGAGCTCAACCCCATGACATGGCGCTCAGCGTTGATGCCGCCAGAAGCTCGAAGCACCGACTAACGCGTTGCGTCGTCCTCAGACTCCGCGCTCGACGGGCAGCAGTCCTCGGTCGACGGCACTGACCAGTGCGGCGTGGTCGGCTTCGGTCTGATCGGCGTAACGCCGCGCGAACGTGCACAATGCCTGGTCGACCCGGTCGGAGCCCCCCATGTAACCGGCGATCATCGAGGCGCCGCTGGTCCTGGCATGCCCCTTGGCGAGGAGCTGACCAACCACTCCGGCGTAGTCAGCCAGCGCGGCCGCATCAATTGCGTCTAAAGGTATCCGTCCCTTCATGTTTCGGAACTGACGCACGTAGTACTGCCGGCCGTCCATCGTCGTCCACCCCAGTAAGGGGTCGCTCACCGTCTGCAGTGACTGTTGGTATTCCACGACCCGCTGTCCCTGGTGCGCGTGCCACGCCGATTCACCGTGCACGTAGCGCCCAAGCACCGATCGGCGAGCTTGCTTGAGCTGTAGGAAGACAACGTCGGATTCCGATGAGCCCTCCAGCAGCGCCACATAGGCGCGCAGACCGACACTGCCCACCCCGACGACCTTGTGTGCAACGTCGACCAACGTATAGCCACCGAGAACGCGTCGCCAGTACGAGGGCAGAGTTTCGAGATAGTCGTCGAGTGCCTCCGCCAGCAACTCCGCTTCACGCGGGGGCAGCCGCGTGATCAGGGGTGGTTCCTCGATGATCTTCCGCTCGCCGTCCACCTCGTGGGTGAAGCGCGGCAGCGCCCGGTCCCCTGTGCGGTGGCGCGCTCGCTTCGCCGACCGCACGACTTCTTCGTTGAGCGGGCCCGCCGTCTCGGCTGCCAGCCTGTCGACATCGAGCCGAACGAACGACCTCGTGAACAGCGGCAGGTCGGCGAGCCGCCGCAGTTCGTGACGATACGAGGCCACGCAGGACCGCACCGCGTTGCCGCAGCGGTCCTCTGACGTCCCGTTGTGCCGCCCGGCGACCCAGATACTCGCGGCCAACCGCCGCAGGTCCCACTCCCAGCCGCCTGGGTGGGCCTCGTCGAAATCGTTGAGGTCGATCACCAGATCCAGCTCGGGAGATGCGTAGAACCCGAAGTTGCCGAAGTGCGAGTCACCGCACACCACGGGTGTGATTCCCGTTGCAGGCAGATGGGCGACGTCCTCGGCCATCACCACCGCGGTTCCGCGCAGAAATCCGTACGGCGAGTCGACCATGCGACCGACCCGAATGGGGATCAGCCGGTCGACCCTGCCCTGGTGACTCGAATTGATGAGTGCCACGGGGTCGGGCCGATCGGAAGGCGCCGCCCAGTCGGCCAGCGACTTGCGCGGCACCCGCGTGCGGAGACTCTTGCCAAGGGCATAGCGCTCGGCCCGTGTTACCGGTCGCTGCCGCAACGACCGATACGCAGTGCCGTCGGCATCGGCGAGTACGGTGTGCACGCTGGCAGCTGCGATGCCTTCCATATCCGCTGCATACCCGGTTCGTTGGGAATAGTCCAGCGCCCCGCTGGGGGTAAGTCCCCGCTTTTACGGCCGATGACGCAAGCTCTCCGTGGAACAGGCGCCATCAGGTGCGCGGACCTTGGTGTGGACGTAGTGATGCGCGACTGTCGTCCACCCTCCGTAGCAGGGCTTAGTGAATTCGACGCCACCGCCGGTTGGCGGCGACGGCATACGCGTGCATGGGTGCCGCAAGCCCGGTTGCCATTCCAGCGATCACCAGGGTGGCGACGGCACCGTCTGAGGTGAACGCGGTGAGTAGTTCCGGCGTCGGCAGATACGCGAACTGCACCAGTCCGCTGAGCATGCGGAACACATACACGCCGGGCACCAACGCGACGACCGACGCGAACCCGACCGCAGCGAACGGCATCCGCAGATAGTGCGATACCGGCACCAACAAGACGCCAGCTATCAGGCAAGAGACGAGCGCCGCAGTGGCGATGTCAACGTGCCAGACCGTGAGTGCCCACCAGTGCGCGGCGTGGGCGAGCATCCCCACCGCGACCGGCCAACCGATCATCCGGTACGGCATGGAGAAGAAGACCGGGTAAGAACCAGCGGCGATGCCTGCCGCCAGCACGTCGACGTAGAGCGGCACGGTCGTGCTCGACTGCCCGACGGCAAGACTGCGACCGTCAGTGGCCAAGCCCAGAATGAGCCCCGCAGCGATCGCTGCGAGGATCAGCGCGGCAAAGCTCAGACGGGCGATGCCCAGAGTGACGCGCAGAGCCAGCAGATCGAGCGCGCCGTTGAGGATGTGCGGTCCCGGCACGAGAACCATGGCCGGGCAGAGCACCACCAGGCCCAGCGCATCGTCGACGTTCAGGTGGACGGCGGCGACGGCGATCAGGCCGGCGATCAGGGCTGCGACGAACGCCTGGGTGAGGACGCCAATCCCCAACCGCCCCAGTCCGCGTCTGAACAGTCCGCCGATGGCTGCGCTCACGGCCACGACCACGACGGTGAGGGGATGATGCGCGCCGAAGACCACCGCCAGCGCGCCCGCCCCAGTGGCGCAGGCACCGCTGAAGATCAGGGCGTTCGAGACCGATTCCCGTTGCGCCGCCTGCAATCCCCGGCGTACCGCAGCGCGGTCGAGTGGGCCGTCCTGAGCGCGGTCGATGACCGCCATGGCCGTCGCGACGCGTCGCATGCTGATGCCGGTCGGCGAGACGGCCGCCACACGCGTCGCCGCGCCAGACCCGATCAGAAGCAGCGAGGACCACGTTGGGATCAACGTGCTGGCGGTGTTCAGACCGTGGTTCAACCGATCGACGGCTGTCACCGTCATGTTGGTGGACTGGCCGTTGACGTGCAACAGGACCGCGGCATCCAGCACCAGCTCGAGCGTCCCGGCGGCCGAGGCAGTGTCGTCGCCGGGCCGTCCATCTTCGGGCATCAAGCGCCGCCAGGGCCGTCACCGACCATGTCGAGCGGGTTGACGACGGAATCGAATTGCTCGGCGGTGACGTGGCCGGAGGCGATGGCCGCCTCGCGCAGCGTCGTCCCCTTCGCGAGGGCATCCTCGGCGATGTGCGCGGCATTCTGATAGCCGATGACCGGGCTGAGGGAGGTGACCAGCATGAGGCTCTCCGCGACGTACTTCGCTATCCGCTCGGTGTTCAGAGCCGTTCCGCGGACGGAGAATTCGAGGAACTTCTCGCAACCATCGCCGAGTATGCGCGCGGAGTGCAGGAAGTTGTTGATGATCAGGGGACGCATGGCATTGAGCTCGAAGTTGCCCTGTGATCCTGCGATCGCGACCGCGGAGTCGTTGCCCAACACCTGGATCGCGATCATGACCAACGCCTCGCATTGGGTCGGGTTCACCTTGCCCGGCATGATCGAGGAGCCCGGCTCGTTCGCCGGCAACAAGAGTTCGCCGAATCCGCACCGTGGCCCGGAGGCGAGCCATCGCATGTCGTTCGCGATCTTCATCAGCGCGACGGCCAGTCCGCGCAGTGCTGCGTGCGCTCGAACCACCGGGTCGAGGGACCCGAGCGCCGCGAATTTGTTGGGAGCCGTGACGTACTGTGCGCCAGTGAGTTTCGCCAACTCAGCCGCGACGTCCGTGCTGAATCCGGCAGGCGCGTTCAACCCCGTCCCGACGGCCGTGCCACCGACCGCCAGCTCCAACAATCCCTCGCGGACGTGGCGGAGTTCGTCGATACACGCCTGCAGTTGCGCGGCGTACCCCGACCATTCCTGTCCCACGGTCAGTGGCACGGCGTCTTCGAGATGGGTGCGGCCGATCTTGACGACGTCCGCCCATTGCGACGCCTTGGCGTCGATCTCGTTCGCGCAGCGCCTGCACTTTCGGGATCAGCCGGTCGTCGAGTTCGGTGACCGCCGCAATGTGCATCGCGGTGGGGAAGGTGTCATTGCTGCTCTGGCCCATGTTGACGTGGTCGTTGGGGCCGACGGGCTCCTGGCTGCCGAGTTCGCCGCCGAGGAGTTGGATCGCGCGGTTGGACAGTACTTCGTTGACGTTCATGTTGCTCTGCGTGCCGGACCCGGTCTGCCAGACGTACAGGGGAAACTCGCCGTCGAGCTTTCCGGCGATCGTTTCGTCGGCGGCTTGGACGATCACCTTGGCCCGCCAGTCGGCAAGTCGACCGGCGCGCTCGTTGACCAGCGCGCAGGCCTTCTTGACCAGACCGTAGGCGCGGTAGACCTCGATCGGCATGTGGTCGTTGCCGATCGAGAAGTGCACCAGCGAGCGTTGCGTCTGAGCGCCCCAGTACCGATCGGCCGGGACGTCGACGGACCCGAGACTGTCGAACTCTCGACGCGATCCCTCAGCGTCTATACCGACCGGAACGTCGGAGTAGGTAGGGATATCGTCATTCGTTGCGTCAGGCATCGGTGTTCTCCCCTTGGTGCGCTGTTGGTGCAGACAGCAATCATGACCGGTCGGGCGGTTGTCGAGCACGATGTTGCCGATTGTCGACCTCCGTTCATGAAGGCGTCGACATCGGCTGATTTCATCTCGGTCAGATGACCGAGTGTCGCCGCGCGCGGCGGTCTTGGACCGAGACTGCGATCCGGTTCGCCGCGCACACCAGCGTCGGGTGGCTCGCGAACTCGGACGGCTCTGCAAAGACCAGTCGACGTCGTGGTGACGCTTCGCACTACCGATCTGACGCGCTACAGCACCTTGCTGCCGTACATCTCCCCCAGCGGATCGGCGATCAGTTCGATCCGGGCCCCGTCCGGGTCCCGAAAATACAGCGAGACACCGCTGTGCTCGGCGAACTCCACACCGGCCGCGGTGAGCTTGTCCCGCAACCGCTCCCAGCGCGAGGGCTCCACGCTGATCGCGATGTGGTGCAGCCCACCGAGCACCTCCTGGTACGGACCCTGATCGAGGCCGGGAAAGTCGAAGAAGGCCAGCAGGTTGCCATTGCCGATGTCGAAGAAGAAATGCGACGAGCCGGGATAGTCTCGGTTCTCGATCAGTTCGGTCAGCGGAAACTCCAGAAGATCCTGGTAGAACCGAACGGTCTGCTCGACATCGCTGCTCACCAGCGCGGTGTGATGCAAACCCCGTGCCGACGAGGCCGCGCGCTCGTCGGCAGGACGCAGGTACTGCTCGCGGATGCGCTGCCGTTGCGCCTCGAACCGTTCGGATCGCTCCTGCTCGGACATCGCCGTCATAGCAGAGACTCTATCGACCCGAAGGCAACGCGGCGACCTACTCGGGCCACATCACGACACGCGACGGCAAGGTCACCCCCAAGGTTGGTCGGCAGCACATCTGCACTCTGGCCATCGGCTGCAGCCGCGGTGTCCCATCAGGGTGACATCGACCGATTTTGGCTCGACTCGAATGGAGTGTTGTCCAGCCAAGCCTGCCAGACCGCTGCGTCACCGACGACGGTAATTCCCGTGTCGTCGACAAGTCGTCTTCGTAGTGCCACCAGAAGCAGGTCGGTCATGGGTCCACGCACCACGACGTCGCGGCCCGGTTCGGGTGCCCAGGTGACACCGGTCTCAGTTCCCGAAACGGTCCACCGGCCGTCCGTGTCGGTGGCGTGAAAACTCAGGCATTGGCCGGGTCGCAACGGGGCCGAACCGGTGTCGGCCTGCGCGGCAACGCGTTCCAACCATTCCGTGAGCGCCTCAGCGGCGACATGGGAGGACACGTCGTGCTGCGCACCCTGAGCCATCGCCGCGTCGACGGCGTGCACGAGCGTGTCAAAGGCACGCCGCCGCAGCCACCACCACGCTGGGCGCTGGCCCACGATCGTCCACACGGCCACGTCGGGCCCCGTGCGGGTGATTGCGTCAACCAGCAGGGCGACCCCACCGACGAGCCAATCAATACCACCGCTGACGTCGCCAGGGAGTTCAGCTTCCGGGACGAATCGCGGATCGGGGGGCGCGACGGCGCGCGTGGCCACGATCTGGGCGGCCCACCGGTGACCACGCCCGACGTGATGAAACAATTCGCGTATCGTCCAGCCCGGACACGTCGGGACCGGAGTCGAGGCATCGCATTTGCGAATCAGGGAACCGAACGAGCGGGTCTCGTCCACCAGGATCGACCTGTAATCCACATTGCCACGATAGCCGGCCACCGAGCGCATCGACTGTCAGCTGAAATCACCGACGCCTTCGGTCGTTGGTGAGCCGTCGCGGGACCCCCACAGAACCCTCATGCATGACCGGGGTTGGACACCCGCCGGTGATTGCGTGTTGGCAGCTTCGCGGGTGGGCTGTGCGATGCCGAGCCGCGCACGGCATTCGCGGGCTTGGAGTCAACGGAGACCATCGAAGCCCCCGAGTGCCTCGGGAATTTGGTTCCCCGGCGCGCCTTGGCCCTTCCCGCCTGGGAGGTCCTCTCGTGATCCTTGTTCAGCTCCGGCCCATCGTCTTCGCGGTGGCGGAATGCGTTCGAATCACCCTTTACCGTTGCCACGTCATTCTGTGCAGCGGGTTCGACTGACGTGATGTCCTTCGGTAGGAGCTCCGCGGCCGTGCGCGCCGACGCTGCGGCCAGCGTCGCGGAACGGGCGGTCCCGTCGGCGGGTGTGCGCCCGTTCGGTTCCGTGGCCGGGGGTGCGCCCAAATCGCCGGCCAGGGCTTCTAATCCCGCTATTGTCGCTGTCATCAGCGACCCGGCGAGTTGGATGGGGTGGACTGCAGAGGGGTTGAACGGCAGCGGCGACAAGGTCGTGTAGGTGCCGGGGTTGCCAGTGCGGTCATAGCCGAGATCGATCAGCACCCTGAGCATCGGTGAGATCAGATCGACGACCGGCTTCACCAACGCCGTTGTGCCGGTCGCTGACGCGGCATCGAGGAACGGCTGAACGATCGGTAGGGTCTTGGTGGGGATCAAGATGTAGGTGTTGCCGCTGGCGTCGTGACGGCAGTTCTTCGGGTGCGCTCCGCAATCCTGCTGGTCCTTCAGCTCAGCTGGGGTGTATCCGTCGGGAAGACCGACGAAGTCGCCGTTCTGATTGGGGTCGAGGTAGGTGCCATGGATGTACGCGAACCCGGCGATTGCGTTGGCTACGGCTAGTAAGTTTCCTCCGTAGCGCGGAAAGTCGCCCACGCCGTCGTATTCGAAGTCGATGGTGGTCAGTTCGATTCCGGTGTCCGTCGGTGTTGGGAGGCCGGTGGTCACGTCGACGAACGGGATGTGTCCTAGGAATCCCAGTCGGGTGAACAACCCACCGTCCGGGTTGTCGATGTTGCCGATCAGAACCACCGATAGACGTGTTTTCTGCTGTGGAGACAGGCTTCCGAGGCCGCGTAACTCGCCGGAGACCACGGCAGCACCCTGGGAATAGCCCAAAATCGCGACGTCGTGGTCACTGTCGAGAAGTGGAGTGAGCGCGCTGCCGAGGTTGGCGACGCCCTGGCCCACCGAGTCGTCCCATTTGTTGCACCGGCCCGGAACACACCACCTGGGTATGAATGCCAGAGGAAAGAAGGAAGCAGGATAGTCGATTCCGGTCAGGTTGCCGTCGGGGCAATCCGTCACGTTGCCGCACGACGTATTGCCTAGATAGTAGTCACGAGCGTTCTGTCGCAGACCTGCAACGATATTGGAGTTGGGCGTTCCGGTGCCTTGCACGATGAGGGCCGAGGCGGCGACCGCAACCGACGCGGCGAGCACCGCAACCATGACCACACCGAGCAAAGCGACCATCGAGACGATGAGGGAATGAACTGCGCGCTGCATCCAGAACTCCAATTGTGCGGGCCGCCAGCGGGTTCCCTTGACATCGCTCCGAACGAACCGGTTTGTATACTCCCACACCGACGAGTTCACTGCAGCGTCACGTAGCCGCTCAAGCACGTCGCGCTGTTCCGAGCGAATCATGGACCGACGGCGATCCTGCCGTCGCGAAGAGTTCTTGCGACCGCAACAATCACCAGATAACCTTCGCCCATGGCGGTTTTCCGACAGAGCGCCTCTGAAAACAGCCTGAGCACAGTAGTTCTCGGTGCCACCACGAGTGGCCCACGACGTGAACCGCAGGGCGCGCTTCCATACACCCTTGATCCACCGAACCGGACAGGTCGTCGATGTGACCTCGCTCCCATGACGGGTGTTGCGTCACACGGAGTCAATTGTGAAGTGTCGACACATAAACCAACAGCAAGGAATCAAGTGTGACTAGGGTATCGGCGCGTAGGTACTTGGCAGCCGCGTTGGCCACTGCGATCGCGGGGGCGGGAAGTGTGAGTCCGGCGTTGGTGCGGCGTCAGATTCAGCCACCGGCGGTGCCGACGAATGTGGCATTGGTGAGTCTCGAGTCGTTGGCAGTCGTTGAAATGGCAGCCTACGTTGCCGTCGACGTCGAGAAGGCGCGCGGAGCCACCCAAAACACTGCAGCAGATGCTTCACTCGGGGCACCGCCGCCCATGGTCGGCGCTGCGGATGGATTGCTCGCACCGAAGGCGACCATCACCGCATCGACGCAAGCCGTTCGCAGAGGTAGTGCTGCGAGTCCGCACGATGTGACGGGTGTCAAGATTCTCGGTGTCCCCTTGCTGATAGCCACTCTCGGTTTGGACGTCGTCGCCAACTCAGCGGAAGCCATCAGTGACGCGTCCTTTGGCATTGGCAACATTCTGGCAGGTGTGGCCATCCAGGATCCCGTGCAAATCCGGTTGGGGTTCGACGAACTTCGCGAGATTCCAGGCGATTTCGGCCATCTCGTGTTCAACGTCGAAACGCACGTTCGTCAGATTGCGGCCGCATTGGGTCTTGGTCCTGATGCTCTTGCCTTGAAGCGCCCCATGGCGCCGAGATCGTCTCGTGCGACGGTCGGCGCCGATACACCTGCGTCGATTGGGGTCGGCGGCGTTGAGCATCCCGCAACCGATGATGCAAAGGCGGCCCACACGCGACCGAACTCGGCACGAAAGCTAGGTGCTGGAGGCAATACTGGCGCTGACGGCCACAAAGGTGTCACCTCGGTTGGTGACGTCAAGACGTCGAAGCCGACTGGCCATTCACCGTCGAGCTCGTCGGGTGCCAAGCGCAACATTGCCTCGTCCGCGGACAACAGTGAGGCCGGCGACAGCTCTGTACCCTCCGGACGCACGTCCACGCCCTCCGCACATGTCGGCGTCTCAGGTGTGAAGCATTCGGCCACTTCGGCTCCGAAGAAGCGCGACGGCGGTGCGAAGAGTGCCAAGAAAGGCGGATAGACACGCGATTTCCTTGACGACCGGCCGGTCAGGATCGCAGCAAGCGTCGGTTTAGCGAGACCCCGTCCTGATTGCAGGCGCGCGTGGACCCGGGAATCAGCGCGCCGGGGCATCCGCAACCGCCATCACCGCCTTGCCACCGTTTACTACTACCTGACGACCCGTACGGTTTGACCATCTACGTGCGGGTATCGCGACCTCGCCCGCCACCAGTTCCGAAGTCGGCCTTTGTCGGGATTACCTCATGGCGGTCGCCGTCGTCACACGTAGCGCTGCTGACGACAGCCGATCGAGAGCACTCGAAGGTGAACGGGTGATGTCGATATCTCGAGCCGCGACCGGCTCTTTGCGGTCCTGGGCCAAACTACGTCCACGTGCGCCGCCCCGGCGATTGGCCAGAAGCGGCACCGTCTTCGTTTTCTGGTCGGCGCCGACGCGATACGGACATGCTGATTTCCTTTGGGGCTCCTTGAAGTTCGATGTACGTTTCACAGTCGGCGAACCGTTTCGCTTCCCCGGACGTTATGGCTGTCAAGACTCGGTGCCACGCACGTGCGACTGGGGGAAGCGAAACGATATGAAACGAATGTTGGCCGGTGTCATGGCGTTGGGGGCGATCGGTTACGCCGCCGGACTGGGAGCAGGTGTCTCGGCAGCAGACGACGCAAACGGCGCTACCGCTAGGTCCTCGGTAGGCAGGTCGTCGACCGCCCGAGTCGTCTACGCCGTGGGAGGGGCACGGGCGCCGGACATCCCCTGGTACGACTACACCGAACGGGCCGGCGACGCGTACTACCCGGGCGCCAGGCGGACGATAGTCGACTATCCGGCCGCCGCGGCGTTCAACTGGCTGCCGGACATGTTCCTACCTGCGGGTGGCCGGGAAGGAGGGAGCATCGGCCAGGCGGTCGACGTCGCGGCGAGGCACCTGGATGCGGACATCCGAGGCGGCACCCGTCCTGCGGCGGCCGTCGGCTTGTCCGAAGGCGCACTTGGGCTCGACCAGGAGCGGATGCGGCTGGCCGGGGACCCGGTCGCCGCCCCGGCACCCGGCGCGCTGTCATTCAGCGAATTCGGCGACCCCACCGGCCGTAACGCGTTCGGCGCCAGCATGTTGGCGCACATCTTCGGGCCCGGATCCTACATCCCGGTGATCGACTACACGATGCCGAAAGCCGTGGACAGCCAATACGACGACAACGAGGTCGTCACCGCATACGACGGCCTCTCCGACTTCCCCGACCGGCCCGACAACCTGGTCTCACTCGCCAACGCCGCGGCGGGAGCCGCCCTCGTGCACACCCCGACCGCGTTCACGAGCCCCGGTGACGTTCCGTCGACCAACATCCGAACCGCTGTCAACCCGAAGGGCGGTACGACATCGACATACCTCATCCCCGTCGACCATCTCCCGCTGACGATTCCCCTGCGGTACCTCGGCGTCCCGGACGGATTCGTCGATCAGATCGACAGCGTCCTGCAACCGATGGCCGATGCCGGGTATGTGCGCAATGACAACCCGGTGACGAAACCGGTATCCGTCGATCCCGTCCACGGCATGGACCCGGTGGCCCTTCTGGACCCGGCCACCCGTGACAGCTTCATCAGAACCTTCAGCACGATTCGCGGGATGATTCCATCGATCGGGTGACGCTGCCACAGCCGATGACGGGACGACTGGCCCGGCAGTTGCACCGCCGAGAATACCCGTCTTCGTCAACCGGCTTCCGCGAGGAAGCAAAGCACCGGGCACGAATCTCGCTGCAGGGGCGTGTCATTCGCTGATTGCAGCCGCAAAGGCCGTACTCATACGGTCCCCACACTGCCAGGACCAGGGGGACGGCACCTCATCGGGCATGCCTAGGCCTAAGGGGCATCCGGGATGCTACCCGGCACTGGTGAAGGTGGCGCCGGAGCTGCTCACTGCTGCGAGACCCCGGGTTGTCCGTTAGCGAAGCCAGGGTTCGCGCCAGCCGGGGTGGCCTGTCAGCAGCTTGTCGGCACCGGGCGGGCCCCACGTGCCGGATTGGTACGTCTCGACCGGTGGTGGGGCATCCAGCAGGGGCTGGACGATGCGCCATGTCTCTGCCACGGTGTCCTGTCTGGTGAACTGAGTGGAGTCCCCATTCATCGCGTCGGACAGGAGCCGCTCGTACGGCTCCGGGGCCTCGCCGAGTTCGTCGGCGAAGATCAACGAGAGGTCGACGGCGCGGGTGCGGTTGGCGCCGGGCGTCTTCGCTTGAATCAGAAGATCGGTGCCCGGTCTGGGGTCGATCCGCAGGATGAGCTCGTCGGCGTCGGGTGCGTGGGTGGAGATGGGCAGCCGTGGTGGCCGCTTGAAGATGATCCGGATCTCGGTGGCCCGCACGGGAAGTGCTTTGCCTGCCCGGATGAAGAACGGCACCCCGGCCCAGCGCCAGTTGTCGATCTCCAGGCGTAGCGCGGCGAACGTCTCGGTCTGTGAATCGGGTTGGACCCCCTGGATCGATTGGTACCCGTCGTACTGCCCGCGGACGTAGTGCGCTGGCTGAATCGACGGGATGGCCCGGAACACCTCGACGCGTTTGTCGCGTAGCCCGTCGGCGTCGGCCGTGCTGGGGGGTTCGGCGGCGATGAGCCCGATGAGCTGGAGTAGGTGGTTTTGCACGACGTCGCGCAGCGCCCCGACCGAGTCGTAGAAGCTGCCGCGGTCCTCGACTCCGAAGTTCTCGGCCATGGTGATCTGCACGCTGGCGATCCGGTCGCGGTTCCACAATGGCTCGAAGATGGTGTTGGCGAACCGCAGGAACATGATGTCCATGGCGGGTTCCTTGCCGAGGAAGTGGTCGATGCGGAAGATCTGCCACTCGGCCAGATGCTTTCGCAGCTCGTCGTTCAGGGCGTGGGCCGAGGCCAGGTCGTGGCCGAACGGTTTCTCGATCACGATCCGGGCGCCGTCGGTCAGGTGGGCGCCGGCCAGGCGGTCGACCACCGGGCCGAATAGCGACGGCGGGATCTCCAGATAGAACACCGGGGTGTGCTTACCGTCGATCGCTTTGCCGAGGCGTTCATAGGTTTCCGCGTCGTCGTAATTGCCCGACACCATCGACAGTCGTTTGGCAAAGCGGTCGAAGACCGAGTCGTCGATGGTTTCGCCGCTGTCGGTGATGGCCGTGCGCGCGTGGGCGTGCAGTTCCTCGTCCGACCAACCGCGGCGCGCCACGCCCACGATTGGGCAATCCAGCAACCGGCGACGTTCCAGCCGGTACAGCGACCGGAAAGTCATCTTCTTGGCCAGATCTCCGGTGATACCGAAGATCACCAGCACGTCAGCCGGTGAGTTGGTCGACGAAGTATCGGCGGGTGCACTCGCTGCTGTGGTCATGTCACGCTCTCCTCCGCGTAGTTACCGGACCAACTGAGTATCGCCGACGATTCTTGGAGGACTCCCCGAGCGGCTTGGCGTGCGGCCGCTCGTGGAGGGAGATGCCGGGTTGCTCTACGGCGGGTCTCGTGCGCGACCCCGGAACCTGGCTGGGACGGCATCAGCGACCGCGTGATGGCCGCCGAACCAGGGCGGGCCCATCGACGTCACCGTCACCGTCGTCACCGTCGTCACCGCGCTCCAGCGAGCGGTGACTACAGCACCATGCGAGCGCCCGACCACGGCCTCGCGGCGTCACACCGAGCCGCGACAGTAGATGCGTAGCTGCTTGGCGGAAACCCAGACTTGGACCGCTGGGGGCAAGAACAACGTCGGGGCGGTCCTGGTGGAGCTCGTCGCGACGGGGCGGGATGACTGGTTTCGAGGAGTCAGCCACGGGTATTTCAATGTGAGCGGCGTCACATTCGTCGCGCGCTCAGAGAGAAGTAGACATGACCAACGGAGATGACCCGTCCCAGCAAGTGGACCGGGGACCCGGCACGCACAACACCGGATCCGACCAACCCATTGAAGAGGTGAATCGTCCAGCCGGAAGCGTTGACGAGGACGCCAATCCTCCGCTCAGCGATCCGGACGATGACACCGATCACGGGGGTACCGGCAGTACCCCACCCCAGGACACCGGCGCTGCAATACCGCCCTACGAAGGTCGTCAGGCCGGCGCCAAAGATGTTGGTGTAGCCGACGATCCGAGCACGGGTGGAGCGACCATGCCAGAAGAGGACCCCGAGTATCGGTCTCCGAAGCCGCAGACCACCCCGGGTGGAGCGACGGCATCTCCCGCAGACGAGCAACCAGCTTCGAAGGGTTCGGAATCGCAGAGTGATGACAAGGGGGTAGATGCACCGACGCACGTGGCCGGCACCCGTCGGGGCGAAGACAAACCGTGACGTGACCAGTCACTCTCCAGTCCACCGTCTACGACCGGATCGTTGGCATGAGTCGAGACCCGGGGCCGTGCGCCTCAGTGCGCTGAGAACACGGGGTTGATCTCGGATCGGCGTGCGACGGATTTAGCCATCCAAAACAGAACCCTCCGCCCGATCTGTCTCGGGCTGCTGACCGGCTCCGTCGCGGACGACCACTTCGTACGCTGGTCTCGCCGCGCGTCACCGTGCCGCTCTACGCGGCGGCGCTCGTCCTGACTCAGCCTGACCGGTTTTCAGAAGGCGACGAGCCAGCATGCCTGGATCCACAACGCCGAACTGGTCATCTACGGCGTGGTGCGCTACCTGCTGCTCCTCCCCCTGGCAGGCCACGAACTGACCAATGACCCTCCCCTGGGCCACTTACTTCGGTTCGTCATCCTCGCCATCCGCATGGGCCCGGACACGCTCGTCGGGATCGTGTTGGTGATGACCAGCACCGCGCTTGCACGGCCTATGCCGCGTCCCGTGACTGGGGACCGCCCGCCGTGGTCGACCAGAGCATGGCCGGTGCGATCATGTGGTTCGCCGGCGACGGTCTGATGATGATGCTCATGATCGTCATCGGCGGACGGTGGATCGTCGACGGCGACCGAGTGGGTGCCGGCCTCGGACCCTGGCTGGACCGGGTACGCCGGCAAGCGACCCTTGGAAGCGACGCCGACGACTCGATCGACCTGGATGACGATGAAGCGGCCCTGGCCGCCTACAACGCTCGCCTCGCCGGACTGAAGCGCCGACGACTCGACGAACCTCGGCGGTGACGAGGTGAACGCGCTGCCGGCAGTGACCGCCCGAATGCTGCGGACGTGGTGGCTGGTCCGGGCGCCTGTGTAGCCACCGCATGCTGCTGCTGCAACACCACGGACGGCGCAGTGGCGGCTGCCGCGGCACCCGCCAAGCCCACGGCGGCGGTCTGGCCGCTAGGGAGTCCCGGTTTGCCGACCTACATGCGCGATACGCCGCCGTTACCGGCGCGTTCGTCATCGACGCCGCCGGGCGGCGAGGTTTGGCGTCTAGTCAGCATCTAGGAATTGGATTGCGGCAGGGGCGAATTCGCGGTGGTACTGGAAGATTGCCCCGTGGCCGGAGTTGGGGTAAATCCTCAGTTGCGAGCCGGTGATCCGCCGGTGCATATCTTCGGAGAGATGCGTGGGAACCATGCGGTCGTTGTCACCGTTGGCGATGAGTGTCGGCTGGGCGATAATCGACAGGTCGGCGGGTGTCGAGCGTCCCCATCGCTTGATCGCCTTGAGTTGGGTTTGGAAGGCCTTGACCTTGATCGGCGCGTCCCTGTCCTCGGTGCGTTCGTCGAGGCGCTCGACGAACGCGCGTGCGGCGCTTTTGCCGATGTCGTCGCGGTTGAAGAAGAGGAACTCCTTAGGGTCCTTTCGGGTGAGGGTGGCACGCAACATGTCGTAATAGGTTGTGCCGGCTACTTTGTCGATGTCTGGTCCGCCTGCGGGTCCGGTTCCGGTGAGGATCAGCTTGCGGACGAGTTCGGGATGTTTGATCACCAGCGCTTGGGCGATCATCCCGCCGAGGGAGAAGGAGAGGATGTCGACGCTGTTGAAACCGAGTGCGGTGATGAAGGTGTAGGCGTCGTCGGCCATCAATTCGATGGTGTCGGGGACGGTTCCGGTGGAGGCTCCGACGCCGCGGTTGTCGAAGGCGACGACGTGGTGTTGTTGCGCGATCGGGTCGATGATCCGGGGATCCCAGTTGTCCAGGGTGGCGGCAAGATGGACGAAGAAGATGACGGGGATTCCGCCTTTGGGTCCGAGTTCGCGGTAGGCGTAGGTAACACCCCCTGCGGTGACGGTGCGCGACGGTGCGTGCTGGTAGGACGTGACGGCGCCCTTGGGCTGACTGTGATTGGCGTTCATGACTATCTCCTGGTGGTCGTTGATGCGGTTAGTTGGCGAGGAATTGCAGAGCGTCGGGCACGAAGGTTCGGTGGTGCTGGAACACTCCGCCGTGCCCGGAGTTGGGGTAGATGTTCAGTAGGGCGTTGGGAAGTCGGCGTGCCATGTCGGCTGAGTGGGTGCTGTCGACCATGAGGTCGTGGTCGCCGTTGGCGACCAGGACGGGGTGGGTGATGACGGAGAGGTCGTCGGGTGCGCTCTGTCCGGCGTGTCGGATGGCTTTGAGTTGGGCGATGCGGGCCTGTATCGAGATTTTCTTGTCGCGGTTGTGGGTGCGTTCCTTGAGGCGGTGCAGGTAGTCGGCCGCGGCGTGTTTGCCTTCGGGGGTGCGGGGGAAGAACAGGAAATTTCTGGGATCGCCGCGCGTGAGCGCCGCTTTGAGGTAGGCGCCGCCGACGATCGTGGCCATCTTGTCGATGCCGCCGCCGCCGCGGGGTCCGGTGCCGGCCAGGATCATGCGGCGGACGAGTTCTGGTGCCTGCAGCGCTACCATCTGGGCGACGCCACCACCGAGTGAGAATCCGAACAGGTCGACTTGTTCGAGGCCCAGGGCCCGGATGAAGGCGATCGCGTCGGTGCCCATTTGCTCGACGGTGGTCGGCACCGAACCGCCGGTATCGCCGATACCGCGATTGTCGAAGGCGATGACGCGGTGATGAGCGGCGATGCCGTCGATGATGCGTGGGTCCCAGTCGTCGAGGACCGCGGTCAGGTGGTGCAGGAACACCACCGGAATGTCTGAGCCGGTGCCGAGTTCGCGGTAGGCGAACGTCACGCCGTCGATGTTGATGGCGTGGTTTGGTGCGTCCTTCCAGGTGGTCATGGCTTGCCTTTCGGTGTGATCGTGTGGCGTTGCAGGGGTGTTGGGCCGGGCTGTTGTCGTCGTCCGGTTCGGGTTCGTGCGTCGAGTTCGGACAGTGCGGTGAGGGTTCGCTGGTTGCGGGCCGGACGTGGATCCAGTTGCGGCGGCGATGAGTCCCCCTCAGCGCCGAGATGGGTCTCCACCTGGCCGGCGCCATGACGCGCGGTGAACGGTGAGTGAGGCCGTCGACGAGTCCTGTTGCGGCAGCGTCGGGTTGAAGGCGTTTGAGCAGGCGCCGCGTCGGAAAGCCCTTCGCTCATCGCGGCCTTCATCAGCCGGTTCGGGAGCACCCGCCCGCACCTCAGCCGCAGTGGGCCGTGCACGTTGGTCATCGAGCAAGGACTTCCTGGACTGGCGGAGATGAACTTACGACTGTAATATTACGATCGTAAGCTTTAATGCTAGGATTCGCAAGAACGAGATTTCGTGACGACTGGGAGGTTGAGCCATGGCGCGATACGACGCGGAGCACAAAGCCGAGACTCGACGTCGGATCATCGAGACGGCCAGCGGGCGCTTCAAGCAGGACGGCATCGACGGTTCCGGTATCGCGACGCTGATGTCCGATGCCGGCCTCACCAATGGTGCGTTCTACGCGCACTTTCAGTCCAAAGACGATCTCGTGGCCAACGTCGTGGCCGACCAACTTCGCGCCCAGCACGACACCCTGAGCTCATTACCCCCCGGCCGGGCAGCGCTAGAAGAATTTGTGCGCGACTACCTCGCGCCACATCATCGCGACCATCCAGGTACTGGCTGTCCCAACGCTGCTTTGCTCGATGAGATCGGCCGCTGCGATGAGGCCGTCCGGGATTCCTACACCCAGGGAATGCAATCCATCGTCGAGGTCATCGCCGCGCACTTGTCTCCAGATGACCCGTCCGCCGTGCGCACCAGGGCGTTGGGGCTGTTTACGGTCCTCGTCGCCACCGTGCAACTCGCACGCGCGGTCTCCGACCGGGGACTGTCCGACGACATACTCGCCGCCGGCATTCTCAATGCGCAGATGCTCCTCGATTGTGAGCAACATCCGTCTGTGCCGCGCCCCGGTGGATCGGGATGAAATGCCGCGGTGACGACTCCCCCACGCGCACAACAACGTCCGCGTTCCGAACAGGCTTGCCGGGCCGTTGAATCAACCACCATTGTTTGCGCAGACGTTGGACAAAGCCAGCTATCCAACGCCGCGATGTGCCGTTGGCCCCGATGCGCCCTCCTCTGATGAAAGGAAAGACCACATGAAGGCATTCGTCGTCGCTCGGTACGGCAAGAACGAGGTCCGCGCCGCCGACGTGCCCGAGCCGAGGGTCGGCGACAAGGACGTTCTGGTCCGGGTGAGCGCGGCCAGCATCAACCCGCTGGACATCCTGGTCCGCAACGGTGAATTCAAACAGCTCCTGAAGTACAAGACACCCTTCGTGCTCGGCCACGACGTTGCCGGTGTGGTCACTAAAGTTGGCGCTGACGTCCGCGGCTTCACGGTCGGCGACGAAGTGTATGCACGCCCCCGAGACCTTCGCATCGGGACCTTCGCGGAGTACATCGCCATCGACCACGATGACGTCGCGCTCAAGCCGACATCTCTGTCTATGCACGAGGCCGCTGCGGTCCCGTTGGTCGCGCTGGCCGCCTGGCAGATCCTGGTCGAGAAGGCGCACGTCGAGCCCGGGCAGAAGGTTCTCGTCCACGCCGGCGCCGGAGGGCTTGGGTCCACCGTCATTCAGCTTGCCAAGCATCTCGGGGCACACGCGGCGACCACCGCCAACGGCGCCAGAAAGGAACTGGTCCGCGACCTCGGGGCCGATGTCGTCATCGACTACACCGCACAGGACTTCTCCCAGATTCTCTCCGACTGGGGTTGACCCCTGATGGTGGACATCTGATCGCGGGACTGCTGGTCCTGCGGGGAGGATGTTCCCGTGTCGGGAAACCGCAAGAAGTACACCCCGGAGTATCGCGAGCAGGCGGTGCGCCTGGTTGTCGATACCGGTCGTCCCGCTGCGCACGTCGCCGCCGAGATCGGTGTCGGAGAACAATTGCTCGGCCGGTGGGTCGCGGCGGCCAAAGCGCGTTCGGCAACCGATAATCCCGAGGTGCTCGACGACGACGAACGCGCAGAGCTGGAACGGCTGCGCAAGGAAAACGCCGAATTACGTTTGGATCGTGCGTTTTTGAAAAAAGCAGCGGCCTTCTTCGCTTCCGAACAGAACCGGTAGAAATGTACCGGGTGATCGAGGCGCAGAAGGCCGACTTCACGATAGTGCGGATGACTGGACTGCTGGAGGTATCGCGTTCGGGGTTCTACAAATGGCGTGCCGCCCAAGCGGCAGGGCCTTCGCCCGCCCAGCGGCGTCGCGAGGTGATCGACGCCAAGGTCAAGGGCTTCCACGACGCCTCAGATCAGGTGTACGGCTCACCGCGGATCCTGGCCGATCTGCGGGATGACGGGGAGGTGATCTCACGCAAGACAGTGGCTGCCTCGATGCGGCGCCAACGCCTGGCCGGGATCAGCCCGCGCCGCTTCACCCCGGTGACCACGGTGATCGACCTGGACGCACACCGCCCCAAGGACCTGGTGGAGCGCCGATTCGACCGCGGTGAGCTCAACGAGGTCTGGACGTCGGACATTACTTATTTGACCACGGGCGAGGGCTGGCTTTACCTCTGCGCGATTCGCGATGGCTGCTCGCGGCGGGTCCTCGGTTGGGCGGTGGAGGACCACATGCGCACCGACCTGGTCGAGTCCGCACTGTCGATGGCGCTCACCATGCGCGGGACGCTGCCCGGGCAGGTCATCTTCCACGCCGACCGCGGCACGCAGTACACCTCCGGGCAGCTCGCACGATTCGCCCGCCGACACGACGTGGCCCAATCGGTCGGTCGGACGGGGGTGTGCTGGGACAACGCCCAGGCCGAATCCTTCTGGAGCACAATGAAATCGGAGTTCTACCACCGATACACCTGGCCTACGAAGATCGCTGCTAGACTCGCAGTCGGCGACTGGATCGAACGGATCTACAACCGCCGACGACGGCACTCCAAGATCGGCATGATCAGCCCAGTCGATTTCGAGCACCGCCACAATCAGACGGCACAAGCCGCCTGACCCCGTGTCCACCATGGGGGGCAACCTCACGACTATGACCTAGTCCTGGACTCCCTCGGCGGTGAAAACCTCATGAAGTCGCTCACCGTGCTCAAACCCGGAGGCCTGGCGATCGGCGTCACCGGCCCACCCGACGCCGGATTCGCCAAACAACTCGGCGCACCCAAACCGTTCGAGTTCGTGCTGTCGTTCCTCAGCCGCAAGGTTCGCAAAGCCGCCAAGAAACTTGGCGTGCGCTACTCGTTCTTCTTCATGCACGCCAGTGGCACACAGCTTCGCGAGCTTGGCGCGCTGTATGACGAGGGCCACTTGCGCCCCGTCATCGACTCAACCTTCCCCTTCGGCCAGACTCTCCAAGCCCTCGCCTACGTCGAGAACGGCAATGCCAAAGCCGGCAAGGTCGTCATCACGCTCGACTGACGTCCCGTGAGCGACGCTCAATGGAATCCAGTGGGCGTGTACGGGGAGAACGTCGCTGCTGACTCGTGCGTGCCTCTTTCGTGGTTGTGGGGGTAGTACCCGAACGTAGTTTCGGCCCAGGATCGTGATCGCGGTCGACCCAGGGCCTTCACTCGATGTGCTTACGCGGGCCTTCCAGCGCACCGAGCGGCAAGGTGCTGCACGGGCCACGAAACGCCGCGCGATCGTTCGGGTGAAGTCGGTCATGGTCCATGCGCGCAAGATGTGCTGGCGCCGACCACCCACCGACGCCGACCTGCTGCTGTCACGCATCGATGGAACGTGGTGTCCTTGACACACCGACGATGACATTGCGGTAATGCGGGCGAGACTGGCAAATCTGGTACCGGTCACCCGGGAATGGGGTGAGGAAGGACTGTGTGCCTTATCTGTAACGAGCTGACGAAGCTGGTGTACTTACGCTTTTCAGAGGGTGGGTGACATGTGTAGGAGGTTCAGCTACCGGGCCGCCCTTCTACACATGTCACCCACGAGTCTCTGGTGCAGCAGACCACAGCTCCCGGGGCCAGCATGTACCGGTCGGCCCGAGTTGCCCAATGGCAAGCGCGTCGTCATACCGCTTGTCTATGGGCATTTGACGATTCACCCCATGCGGACCGTTCAAGCACGTTGGGTACATACATTCGTGGTGGGCGTAAATTGTCTGGGTCATGCACATGTGCACGACGTCAGAGCGGCGGCAGGTCGACCTACACCCGCATGCTGACCAATCCGGTCTTGCCGACCGGTGTTTCTAGAGGTCCCCGCATGGAGGGGTGGCATTTGCCCGTGGCCCGCACGCACGTCATGTGAGAAGCGATCTGATCACTTTCGTTTCTTAGAAGCGAGTTAACTGGTCCCTGTCGCGGGGACGCTTGCGCAATGCGGGGAAATTTGGGTGCGGTCGCTTGCCGAGGTCGGTGTGCCATTGGCGCGGGTTGAGCCCATAAACGACTGTGATCCGGGGAGCCGGTGATGGGGCTGCGCATTGTTGCTACGAGCACGAGGGTCCGACTCTTTTCTCCCCGTTTCGGTTCCCGCGGGCGATCGCCTCGTTGTAATAACCTGCGCGGGTAGGACATTGATGATGGAGGAGGTCGATGACGCCACATTGGTGGCGGAGCGGATTGCGGCGCTAGATCTGGGCAAAGCCACCCTGGAAGCGTGCGTGCGGGTGCCCCACGAGCAACAAGCGGGTCGACGCATGCAAGAACTCCGCGGTTACGGCGAACGTGACGTTCGCCACCTCGCGGTTCGAAGGATCGAAATGGTTGAACTTTCTTTCCAGGGCCATCGTCGACCATAACGACAGTCGATATATTTGTAGGAAGGAATGAAGTATGAAATTCACTGTTCCTCTAGTCGTTAAAGATGTCTGCGAGCGCGCTACCAAGACGTTCGCGCAGGCATTTCTCGCGGCCGCTCCGGTTATCTCGGCCAGCGACCAATTCCAACATGCGCAGTTGCATGGCGCGATTAGCATCGCGTTGACGGCGACCGTGTTCTCACTGCTCACCTCCTGGGCGTCGCACCGGCTCCCGGTCGGTGAGCCGGGTACTGCATCGGCCGTCAAGCACCAGCCATCAAATCTGACTCCCCGCCCTAACCGCAATTCGATGAGATCGCGTGGATTGAGGCGGCTACGTTTGACTCCGCCACCTTCGGCAGCACGACGAGACCTGGCCGGCGCATCATGAGGTCTCGATGGAGACATGACCCGGTCGGACTGCCCAACTATCGGCGGCCTTAACGCACCAAACACGTGTGTCCGGGCCGCGCTGAGAAGGAGTGGCGGCCCACTATGCCCGGGAAGGGCTACAGCCCTAGCGTCAACGAGATCGACGGGTTCGGTGGCTCAAGCCGGCCAAGGCTGCTCACCAGTCATCGTGGCGTGGCAGGGGGCTTTGTCCGGAACGGTACGGTTCATAAGGGGTGGTGAAGCCCCGGGGCGTCGAGGAACCATCCGAGACCGCCGGGGCGGTAACCGCTTTCGTCGAGGAAGTGGCGTAGCTCGGCGTGCACGATGGACTGGCGTGACTGAGGAACTCTTCGCATAGTTCGAATAGCTCGGTGGTGATTTGGTCGGGCGGAACGCCGAAGCAGATGTCAGGATCGGCGGGATCGGGTGCGTCGGTGGGCATGAACTCGAGGTGCATGCGGGTCGCGGTGGTGTCGTTGCCGACCCGCGACCGACGCCCTACCCTCGGAGACATCCCAGCACCGCGGTCAACGGCCCCGCTCCTACACCACCAACCGGGCGCCGGCTTACTCCCGATGATCGCCTTGGCCCAGCAGTGTGACCTCCCGGCGTTGGCCGACGAGCACCTCAGCGTGCCCACCGACAAGGGCGCCAACGCCGGGGCGAAGGTGACCTCGCTGGTCCGCGGGCATGGTCGCCGGAGCCGACAGCATCGAGGACATGGAGTTGCTGCGACACGGGGCGATGGGCACCCTGTTCGACCGCCCTACGCCCCATCGACGTTGGCTTCGTTCCTGCGCGAGTCCACATTTGGTCACGTCCGCCAACTCGACGCCGTCGCCGCTCGGCTGGTGACCGGACTGCACGACCGCACCCCGCTGCTCGCCGGGATCGACGGCCCGGTACTCGTCGACATCGACGACACCATCATGGAAGTGCACGGACGCATGATCTTGATAGGTGATCGTCGGTGGCGGAGTCGAACTGAAAAGTCGATCGCCACAACCACGTTCCGTGCGTCGGCCTCGACCGTCGGAATCGTGGCGACACCCGCGGTATCGATTTTGCGATGCCCAGGCTTTGTAGAAGTGGTGTCAATGCAACAACATCCATCCACTACATGATGAGGGAGCAACGCAACATGCATTGTTCAATCCGTACGTATCTGATGACCGTGCTTCGGTTGACAGCCGCCGGCGCTTTTGCCGTCCTCTTGAGTCATCCGACAACAGACGTTGCCTACCCGGTCATATCGTCAACGCAGATTCAGCTCGCAACGCAATCGCATACCCTCGACGACGTGCCCCCTCCATGGCCGCTACCGAAACCGGGCACCCACATCGGCGTGCCAATCAAACCGACCAACACTTCCACTCACCTCTACCCGCACCGCTTCCCAAGCCCGGCGGCACCCACATCGGCGTGCCAATCAAACCGACCAACACTTCCACCGTTGGCGCTGAAAAGGGCGCTAAGAAGGGCTGACCGCGGCGCAGCTGCGTCTGGGTAACCGGGCTATCGGACTGTCTCGGTGCGGATCGATCGCTTCCCCACGCACCAGACAGCTCCGCTGAACCGCCCCGGCGTGTCCGGAGACTCCAGTTCGTAGGAAGGTTGGAGTCATGGCAGGCAGTACGTCGAGGCGGTATCCATCGGAGCTGCGGGATCGGGCGGTGCGGATGGTCGCCGAGATCCGCGACCAGCACGACTCGGAGTGGGCAGCGATGAGTGAGGTGGCCCGGCTGCTCGGGGTCGGCTCGGCTGAGACGGTTCGCAAGTGGTTCCGACAGGCTCAGGTCGACGGCGGGGTACGGTCCGGGGTGAGCACCGAGGAATCCGCAAAGCTGGCACCCGCAACTGGCGATCCACTAGATCCGGTGCCCGATCGACAGTCGGGTCGGCGACCGCGGTGCGCACCGACTTCGGCCGCCGCACTCGCTGCCACCCGTGGCGGCGCATCAGCCGCTCCACCGTCGACTTTGCCACCGGGAAACCCTGCCGCTGCAGGTGAGCCCACATCTTCGTCGACCCGTACAACGACTCGGGCTTGCGGCGGCCATCCTCGTCGGACTCGTAGAAGCCGGCGAGAACCTCGGCGATGGCCGCATCCCACGGGGACCGCTTCGAGGGCGCACGCATGGCCCACGCGTAGAACGTGCGCGGGGCAATCGTGACGCCGTGCTCGGTGAGCACGCGGCAGATCGGAGCGACCCCAAAACGGTGCTTGTTCTCGGCGATGAACGCGCAGACCGAACTGGTCAGCGGCGGCTGTGCGGGTCGCTCTTCCGCACGAAGAAAGATGTTGTCGCCTTGAGATTTCGATGGTCTGCTCCAGCTCGGCGTTGCGACGTTTCAACGACCCGATCTCCGCAGCCGCCTCGCTGGTGATCCCGTCACACTGCCCGTCGTCGACCTGCTGTTTGCGGATCCATTCCGCAGCGTCTCGGCTTCATCCCCAGCCGCACGGACACCGCGGTGATCGCGGCCCACTCGCTCGGATAGTCGTCGTGATGCTCCAGTACCAAACAGATAGCGCCTCCCCCGCGTCTCCGGGACGTACTCGCTCGGCATGAACCGCACCTTCCCAAGAAAGACATCTCACGAAGTTAAAAGTCAAGCCGCGAGTTGGAGAGGAGGTGGAAACGCCCGGTGTTCGTCGTAGTGCTGGCCGGTCTGCAGGCAGTGGTGGAGTTGGCCGAGGAACTTGTTGAACAGGTGTCGTTGGGCTTGGTGGTTCCAGTCTCCGGCGGCGCGGCGGGCGTCGTAGTGGCGGCGGGCGCCCGGCGAGGCGCGCAGCGACGCCAGCGCCCAGATCGGGCCGACGGCGGCCAGGCGCCGGTTTTTGATATGCCGGTGCAGCACAACGGTTTTCTTGCCGCTGGCGCGGGTGATCGGCGCGGATCCGGCGAAGGCTTTCAGCCCGCGGGCGTCGGCGAAGCGGGCGCGGTCGTCGCCGATCTCGGCGAGCACCCGGGCACCGGCCAGGCTCCCCAGGCCGGGGAAGCTGGTGATGATCGCGGCGTCCGGGTGCTGCTCAAAATGGGCGATCGCCGCCTCGGCGAGCTCGTCGGCGGCGGTGCAGGCGGCGTCGAACTGGCGCAGCAGCGCGGCAGTTGGATGCCCATCGCGTTTTCGACCGCGGCGGTTGGTGCAGGTAGGTGTCGGTGAAGATCTCGCGCAGCCGCTCGACGTCGCGGTCGAGGTCGCGTCGGCGGCCAGCCTTGACCAGCAGCCGGCGCAGCCGCGCGGGGGTCAGCTTCGCGGCCTGGGCCGGGGTGGGCGCGGCGGCCAGGATGGTGCGGGCATCGCGGCGGGCCAGCCCACCCTCGGGCAGCTCGGCGAACGCGGCCAGGGCCGCCGGGTAGAAGTCTTTGAGCAGGTCGCGGATCTGGTTGCCGATCTGCTGGCGCGCCCACACCGCGTCTTGCTGGGCGCGGGCCAGCACCCGGATCGCCTGGGCCAGTTCGGTGTCGGCGGGCAGCGGCCGGTGCGCATCGGGATCGGTGCGCACGATGTTGGCCAACAGCACCGCGTCGGTGGCATCGGATTTGGCCCCCGACACCGCATAGCGGGCCCGATACCGCGAGGCCGCCAGCGGGTTGATCGGATAGATCACCCGGCCGGTCTCGCGCAGCGCCGCCACCCACAGCCCGCGGTCGGTTTCGATCCCCACCGGGATCGGATGCTGCGGCGGTGTCGCCGGCCTCGGCCAGCAGCGTCAACAACGCCGCGAACCCGGCCGCGTCGTTGCCGACCCGCCCGCGCGCCACTGACACGCCCGTCGTCATCGATGACGGCGACGTCGTGATGTTGCTGTGGCCCAATCGATTCCGCAATACAAGCCCAAGGTGTCATCACTCCTTCGATCGATGGTTGCGCCGTTGCCGGTGGACTCACGCGGCGCCCTAATCGCAGGACTCGAAGGTCCGTCATCTCACTAGCCGTCCGTGACTCCAGCACACCGCAGGACCTCGTTCTGTCGAAGAGCTCAAGGCTCGGGAACAACCATCGGGAGGTCAACCCTGCGGCGGGCTCGGGCAACGGCATCCCACCACCACACACACGGGATCTGCCGCCAGGCGCGCCGTTCTTTCTCAAGACGTCCAACGTCGGGAAGCACCAGGCATCACCCGGCGGCAGACCCGATCAGGAACAGACCCTGGTCACCACGACCAGTAACCCATCCCTACTAAACGATTAGGAGGTGCGCATCAAACGCGGAACGGTTCACTGAAGCTGGACCGCCTGTATTCGACTGTGTCTGTGTTGACCTGGCGGGGTTGCACGCACAGCTCACCTCGGAGGAGTCACGCTTAACGACCCAACAGGCGGTTAGATATCACTTGAGCGAGTTCGCTGCCAGCTGGTTCTCGGTCGACATCAACGACCGCCGAGGCGACTGCAATGAACCTCTTAGTGCCGACGACTGGTTCACCGCTCGATACGCCGAGCCGCCATTGCGGCAACAACGGTGACCAGACCCTTACGAAGCATGACTAGCACGACGCCGCCTCCGCGCTTCTCGACAGCACTGTCGATATGGCATCAACGTTTGCGTCGTTAAAACATCGGCAGTTCACCCAGGGAGAGCACGGATGACGATCAACCCGCGATCAGTCGCCACGGATCTGTCCGTCCGCAACGCGCCGGACCGTCTGCATCGCGCGGGATCACAGCCATTCGACGAGGGCACCAGGCTGTGGAACGGCGCC
>CAWEII010000023.1:0-59494 GCA_963809085.1 uncultured Actinomycetota bacterium
AAGGTTGCAGCCACCGGCTGCCCACGGCAATTGGCATTTTTTTGGCGACACGCTCATACCAGTGTTGTCCGGGCGCGCCACGAGTATCCGTAGGCGAATCCGACACTGTGACCACCATTCGTCACAGCGAGCAACACCCGAAAATCTGGCTGACGTGCGTCATCGGCAATGACCTCATGGCTCCAATATGCGACGTCGGTGCGGCGGAAGCTGCGACCGAGAGCATCTGTCACGATATCGATGAGGTCGACCGTGTGTCGGGTGACGTGCACCTCGATGATCTCGATGCCGGGTGCCAGAGCTGTTTCTGGGACCGCGTCCAGCGAGGTGACATCCGATGGCGGACACATGGCGGCCGTGACGTCGCGATGACTAGGTGACTCAATGGGTGATGCCGCTGACGGTGCCATCGTCCCCGCGGCAGCGGGGCACGGTACCCGGAGGTCTGGTGTTCCCGGTAGAGGTTCAGCAGGCTTCATGTGCTGACTTACTCGCCGGCTTGATCTGAATGCCTGGGCCTGCCGCGAAGTCAACGCAGCTGACAGACGGCACCGAAGCAGCTGCGGTCGCCACCTCATCGATGGATGCACCACCGAGGTCTTCGAGAACCTCCACCCCCAACCCGTGCAGCGGAGATACCTCAACCTTACTGTGCGGCTGACTTGAGGCGATAGTGCACAGGTGGCGCAGCAACCGACCGCAGATGAGTTTTGCGGGTGCGCCGTGACAGTGAACGCCGCCATGCCGCGTTATCCGGCCCCGAGAACCAGAATGTAGCCGGCCAAACCGGAGCACAGGGTTCCTCCTCGGAGCGGTATCCCGAGCGTTCGTATCCAGTAACTGAAAGCTCCTGATCATTTTCACCTCACCAAAGCCGGAAGCGACGGTCGAGCATCGCCCAATCAATCGGACCCCTCGCCGGGAATTCGATGCGGGATCTTGTGAGGAGCGTGCGCCGACATGAACCGGTGGTCATCACCCGCAGGAGGAGTTCACCCGGGTGATGTGCCTAGTACGTTGTGCGACAATTACACCGACGCAATATCGCCGACGTCGAGCAGCGGTTCGCACAGCGACGTCCCGTAATCGGTTTACATTTCGGCCAACCTGGTGGTTGTCGAACCGCGATCGGCAAGGGTCCTGCCTCCCGGTTCCAGATGAGGTCATGGTCACGTGGTACCGGTGCGTTCGCTATGACGTAAGTCCTCCAGCAACAAGGGGTAGGTTGAGCCACGATGCAGTTGGATCACGGATCGAGAACCAGGTTGCAGCTCATCTGGCGTCAGCCGCCCTCGCGGCGCAACGGCATGGTGATGATCCTGCTCGCTGTGGTGCTCCTGGCTGCTTGGACTGAACCCTGGAAGCTGCTGGCTCGAAAGACTTTCCACGAGGCGGCTCCGGAAGGGGCGCGCACCATCGCGATGGGGAAATTCATCGGCCACGTCCATCACGCTGCCGGTACCGCACGGCTAGTGGTCCTGCCCGATAACAAACACCTCCTACGCGTGGAAGGCCTGCGGACTACGCAGGGCCCGCGAGTACACGTATGGCTCATAGACCGGCGGATCGACCACGCGACGGCCAAGCGTCACACAGTGAAAGCCGTTGCACACGTCGACCTGGGACCCATGCGGGCTAATCGGGGTGACGCGAATTATCTGCTCCCAGACGATGCCCGTATCACCGGCGCCAAGACGGCCATACTCTGGTGCGCTCGGTTCCGTGTCGTCTTCGGGTTTGCGCCATTAGACGCCGTGACCATTGCGTAGGCGACTCGTCGACGTTGACGCTCTTGTGCACTCCTGCATGGCTGTCCGTCGATTCCACGATCCTGACGTGACCACCCGAGACTGGTCCATTGAAATACCAAGCCTCCAACGCCGAGGCGGGATGGACGAGCCCGTCTAATACGCCCAACTAATCATCAAACGGGTTGGGGTCGATGCCTGGACGTCCAGGCCAGCCCAGGTACTCCCCACCGTGATCGTTGACGGCTTGGGCTGCGCTCGCTGCATAGGGTGCGACAAGCTCGTCGATGCACAGAACGCGTCGAGATGTCTGGTTTCGTGCTGCAACATCCGCGCAATCAGTCCGGTGCCCTCTACCGTGACAGGAACCCCCTCTGCGTCCAAGCCGGTGACACTCGCCCAGTCCGCTAATCGGGAACTTCTCCCCCGGCACCGAAAGACAACCTTCCTGATCGGATTCCGGATCAGGCGCAGTCCCGGGCCATTGTGAGGTCCTCAATACGGGGGTTCACGACGCAGCCACAATGCCGTGGAAGCGCACCGCGCACCTCGGGGCAGTCGTAGCTGCCGAGGTGATTGGCATTGCAGAACTTGCGACATGGCGCTCGTCAGCGCGCCGTGGTATCGCTTCCGGAGCCGCGCGGCTCCTGACCCAGAAGGTAACGCAGATTCGCCTTCGATCGCATGCGCCGATCACCGAAGCCAACCTATTTTGCCTCTGCGCCTGCGCATCTCGATGACGTCACCTCGAGTAACGACCACGACTATCGACGAGAGAACGGTATGACTCTCCTGCGCCCGCTGTCTTGGGTGGCGACGAGCAGGCACGCTGCATCGCGGATCCACCACCGGGCAGGATGGCTACGCTGTGCATCGCGTGGCCGCCGACTTTGTCGGCGATCGGACAGTCGGTCGGTGACATTCCCTACCCCTACTTGTCGTCATGGAGGTACTGAGCGGCGAAGGACAGCACCCCACGTGCGCGAAATGCGAACATGCAATCCAGGGACAGCGGGCCGAACCCTTGGCTCGAAGGGAGCTATCCGGCGGCGGCAGCGTTACCCAACAGAGCTAGGTGTCAGCAAACTTGATTTGCTTGCGGATCGCTCAACCGCCATCTCCTCGACGACGAAGGGAGTTGGTGGGATCCAACGGTCTTTTTTGACTCAGCGGCGGTCCGACAGGGCACGGACAGAGAAGTCAGCGGCTTGCTCAGCCATGCCGTTGTCCTTGTAGGCACCGTGGGCAGAGCGGTCGCTGCCGCCCGGAGAGCACACCGGGTCATCGGGTAGGCATAGTTCGATTGTCTTGACCGCATACAGATGTCCGATGATGAGCGGGGGTGCGTTTCGGTCGATCAGATTCAAAAATGCGTCCGACGGCTTCCCGAAAAGCGCTACCGCCGCGACGTGCGCCGCCGTGGTTGGTGGCATCACCCCGGTGATGCCGTCAGGCAGGATGAACCCATCGGGCACAGTGTCGGTCGTGGTGTACCCGGCCACGGCGGCGCCCTGGGAGTAACCACCGAGGACAACCTTGGTGCGTGGACAACTCGCAGCAATCGAAGTGATCTTGTTACTGGCGTCGACGATGCCGTCGGCGGCCCTGGAGAAATCCAGCGATGCGGGATAGTCCACCGGGTAGACATCGACTGTCTTGCCGCCCAAACGGGCGTCTAACGCATCGATGAACGCTTGCCCGGTCTTCCCGACGCCGGGTGCCTCGAATGTTCCACGGGCGAACACCACCCCGACGTCGGGGCAGGCATCGGCGCTGGCGCGGGCCACGGCCAGCGTGCCACCCAGCGCCGCGACCGCCGCAGTCATCGCGACGATCCATGGAAACGACACCCGCAATAATGATCGCGAGGGCGATGCGGTGCTTGCTCTGATGTTGGTCATCGGTATCTCATTTCGTCGATGGGGGATTCGTTTGCAACGACCACTAGACGGCCAACATGCCGTCGCCGTTAGAAACGGGCCGCGTGACGCCGTCGCAGATCTACTGGCATCGATCACACCCTTGCCGGTGGTTGGGCGTTCGCACTCGGCGGTGGCCCTGACCGTCGGCACGGGCGAGGTGCAAGCCCCGGTCGCTGCACGGCGCCACGCGAATGGGCCCACGAAATGTGACCAGACCGGTGCTGGAGTTGGCAGGGTCAAGGGAGGCGCCCAGACAGTAAGACAGCCCGGACTTGAAACCGCTGTGGTGCTGAAATTTTCCAGCCGTTCCGAAACCGCAGGCCGCTGCGAGATGATTCTGGGTGTGAGTGTCGGGGATGGGGCTAGCCGCTCCTGCTGATCCGTTTGACTGCGTGGCCGCCGAATTGATTACGCAGGGCCGAAACAGCTTTCGTCGTGGGAGACTCGTCTTGGCGGGACTGGAACCGGGCGAACAGTGACGCTGCGATAGCGGGCACCGGTACCCGAAGCCGGATCGCCTCTTCGACCGTCCATCGACACTCACCGGAATCATCGATGTAGCCGGCGATGTTGGCCAGAGCTGGATCTTCGCTGAGCGCTTTAGCCAACAATTGTTGGAGCCACGACCGCACGACCGTGCCATTCGTCCAAGCCTGATATACCCCTTGCGGGTCTTTCACGAGGCTCTCGGCGGCCAGCAGCTCATAACCCTCGGCGTAGGCGGTCATCAACGCATACTCGACACCGTTGTGGACCATCTTGGTGAAATGACCCGCACCCACCGCTCCGGCGTGGACGAATCCGTCTTCACGTCGGCCCGGCGGCCGCAGAGCGTCAAAGATCGGCATCGCCCGTTCGACGTCCTCGTCGCTGCCGCCCACCATCAGACCGTAACCCTCGGCTCGACCCCAGATACCGCCCGATACGCCAGCATCGATGAACGAAATCCCGTTGTCGGCCAACAGCCGTGCATGCGGGCCGTCTTCGGTGTAGCGCGAATTGCCGCCGTCAATCACCAAATCGCCCGGACTCAGACCCTCGGCGAGCGCAACTATCGTCTCATGGGTGACCGGCCCGGAGGGCACCATCACCCACACCACCCGTGGCGCGGCGAGCGCATCGGCCAGCCCGTCCAGCGATGCAGCGTCTGACACCTCGGGCCGAGGGTCATAGCCGAGAACCTGATGACCGCTCTCGCGCAACCGGGCGCGCATGTTGAAACCCATTTTGCCCAGACCCACTAAACCTAGCTCCATCCGCAAGCCTTTCATCGCGATCACGCCCCTCAGCTCAAACCTGCTATCTCTGGCTGGTTGGGCTCGGCTGTGGTGGGAGTCTTTGTGATTGGGGGCGATTGGTTGGTGGTCGTAGTACAGCCCGGCCGGGGTGGCTGCGTCATCACCCGCTGCCCGGAATCACCCGGGTGACATCCGAGTGTGCGGCTGCACTATTGGTGTGCAGCGATAGCCCGGATCGAGTCCTCTGCGGTGCCGGTAGTGACCGGCACCCGTTGGCAGCGCGGTCAAGCCGTGCTTCAGCTAGCGTTGGCATCCAGCCGAACTCGGCGACACCCAGAGCTTCAGCGCGGATGGGTGCGCCTCCCCGCGAACCTCATGCCTCCTTGACGTCAGTCGTTCCCAGTCGACGGCGATGACGATGCCCGGACTGTCGATCTACGCAACGACCGCCATCCGGATTTGCTTCGCGGAGTTCCTCCGCTGACGATGACAGTCCCAGTGCATCGCCGCGTTGACGAACTGTCGGGTGCTGGCCGGCCAGCGAACGGATTGGTCGATCAGATGTTGATGCTGACTGGATGCACGTCCCAGATGTCATCGCAGTATTCGACAATGGCGCGATCTGACGAGAACGTCGCGCTGCGGGCGGTATTGAGGATGGACATCCGTGTCCAGGCGGATTTGTCCTGCCATGCGGCGCTCACCCTCGCCTGGCAGTCGATGTATGCGGCGTAGTCGGCCAGAACCAGGAATGCGTCGCTGTGAGTGAGCGAATCGACCAAGGGACGGAATATTTCGTTGTCGCCGTCCGTGAATCGTCCCTCGGCGATCATGGCGAGCACATCGCGCAGCTCGTCGTTGCGGTCGATGTAGTCGGCGGGCCGGTACCCCGCGCTCTGCAGCCGCTCAACGTCCTGCTCTGTCAAGCCGAACAGGAAGAAGTTCTCCGGACCCGACCGCATCCCGGATTTCGACATTGGCGCCGTCAAGTGTGCCGATAGTCAACGCTCCGTTGATCATAAACTTCATATTTCCCGTTCCCGAGGCCTCTTTGCCCGCGGTTGAGATCTGCTCAGACAGGTCGGCAGCCGGATAGATCACCTCGGCGTTCTGCACGTTGAAGTTCGGCAGAAATACTACCTTGAGGATACGGTTGACCTCGGGATCGGCGTTCACAGTGTCGCCGACGGCGTTGATCAGCTTGATGATCCGCTTGGCCATGAAGTAGCCGGGTGCGGCTTTACCGCCAAAGATATAGGCCCGGGGTGGAATTTCAAGACTGGGGTTGCGCTTCAGCCGAAGATAGTGCGTGATGATGTGCAGGACGCTGAGGTGCTGGCGCTTATATTCATGGATGCGCTTCACCTGAATATCAAATAGCCAGTCCGGGTCCAGTTCGACACCCGTCGTCTGCCGGATGTAATCGGCGAGGCGCACCTTGTTGGCACGCTTGACTGCCCGCCACTGGTCACCGAATGCGGGATCCTCGGCAAACGCCTCAAGCACTCGGAGCCGCTCGAGATCCGCAACCCACTGTCCCTGCCCGAGCTTGTGATCAAGCAGCTTGCGCAGCCCCGGGTTGGCCAGAGCGAGAAACCGGCGCGGCGTGACACCGTTGGTCTTGTTGCTGAACCGCTCCGGCCACAACTCGTAGAAGTCCTTGAGCACACTGGATTTCAGGAGCTCGGAATGCAGCGCGGCGACGCCGTTGACGGCGTGGCTGCCAACCGTGGCGAGGTGCGCCATCCGCACCGCTTGCCACCAATCTCGCCGATCAGCGACATTCGCTGTACCCGCGCCTCGTCTCCCGGAAAACGCGCGCGCACCTCATCGAGAAAGCGACGATTGATCTCGTAGATGATCTCGAGGTGGCGCGGCAAGGACTGGCGAAAAATGGCCAGCGGCCAGGTCTCGAGTGCCTCGGGCAGCAAGGTGTGGTTGGTATACCCGAAGGCGGCCACCGTGATGACCCACGCTTCATCCCACCCGACGTGGCGCTCGTCGACCAGTAGGCGCATTAGTTCCGCAACCCGATCGACGGATGAGTGTCGTTGAGCTGCAATGCGAATTGGTTCGGGAAGGGCTTGCACCGGGAGGCCGGCGACATCCTGCAGAAGGATGGAGCAGTCCTGCAGTGAGCAGGACACAAAAAAGTATTGCTGTAACAGACGAAGCCGCTTGCCTGCCTCGGGCTCGTCGTTCGGGTACAGCACTTTGGTGACCGTCTCCGAGGTGACCTTCTCCTCGACGGCACGGTAGTAGTCGCCGGTGTTGAAGGCGTCCAATGCGAACGCTTCGACGGCCCGCGCGCTCCACAGACGTCAACGTGTTGCACGTGTTCACCCCGTGGCCCTGAATTAGGGTGTCGTACGACACGCCTTTGAGTACCCGCTGCGGTACCCACCGGACCTGGTGGTTGCCTGCACTGTCTTCGTAGTGTTCGGTGCGCCCGCCCCAGTTGACCAGATAACAGACGTCGGTCTTGGCGATTTCCCAGGGATTCCCATTGACCAGCCAGTTGTCTGTTTTCTCGACCTGCCACCCGTCTTGGATCTCCTGGTCGAAGATGCCGAACTCGTAGCGGATGCCGTAGCCAATCGCCGGGCGTTCCAGTGTGGCCAGCGAGTCAAGGTAGCAGGCCGCGAGCCTGCCCAGGCCACCGTTACCCAGACCGGGCTCCTCTTCGCGCGCAAGTACCTCATCGAGATCTTGGCCAAGCGATGCCATGGCGGCACGCGCTTCTTCCTCGATCCCGAGATTCAGCAGATTGTTGCCGAGCTGTGGCCCCATCAAGAACTCGGCCGAGAGATAACACGTCGTCTTTCTGGAAAGGTCGAGATAGGTTTGAGTGGTCGCGATCCATCGGTGCTGCATGCGGTCGCGTACCGCCAGTGCGAGCGCGCGGTAGTAGTGCTCGGGCGTCAGAACCGCAGCCGGGCGTCCAATGGAGTACCGCAAGTGGTCTGTGACGGCCTGCCGTAGGGCATCCACATGCATACCGGTTCGGACGTCTTCGGCTCTACCGGCCGTCGCCGTCGCGACGTCGGTCATCGCCGCGGGTTCCCGGGTGAGTTTGCACAGGTATGAGCCATCTTGTTCCCTACTTTCTTAAATCGTCAGGCAGGTTGAGTCGGCAGGGCTATCCCGGCGACCGTTGTACGGCCCGGGCCCGACGTCTTCGCACGCACCAACAGTCACCCGGGTGAGCCTCGCCAATTCTTGGCGGGCGTCTCCGAAGAGAGACCGAAATTTTTGAGGAACAACGGAATTCGGTACGTCCTGGCCGATGTCGCTCTAAACCCGCCCGAATCTGCTCTGGAAAAAGAACAACCGATCCGCCCACCGCTCAGCGCGCCGGCGTACGTGCGCGACCACGCTTGCGAACTCATTCATTCCTTGACCGCAGTTCATCAGCCTTGGCAGCCGCCGCTTGGTAGCCGAGGTCGTCGGCGTACATTCGGTGATCCCGCGGGTAGGTGACCTCCGTGGGTGAAATGAACTCTTCGCTGACCGAGAACCGAGACAACGATGCATGGGCGAAACCGATCGATACCAGCGGCCGTGCGAAAAGCAGGTTGGTCAGATATCCCAGCGCAACGGCCCATCGATTGGCGTTACGGGGCATCGCGTAGAGGTGATAGAGGCGGGTCACCACCTTGGCGGCGAACCCGGACAGGGGGACGTTGAACGGATTGGCAACGGCGAACCCCGGACCGAGGTCGACAACAGTTCCCAGGTCGCGATGGCGATATTCGCGCGCGCGACCGTAACCGAGGCTGGCGGCGACGTTGTTTGCCAGAACCTTGCCCTGTCGTGCTGCGTGTTGCGCCGTAGGCGGCGTAATCGATCCCGGATCGGTCAGGACGGGCACTGCTGCCGCGTCACCACCCGCATACACACCCTCAACACCCGGAACCTTCAGGTCCAAGCCAACTTTCAGTCGACCCTTCTCGGTGGGCAGCGCGGTGGATGCGATCAGCGGGCTGGCCACCACACCGGTCACCCACGCAACTGTGTAGGTGCCGATGCGGGTTCCGTCGGTGAGGATCACGTGATCGGCGGCGACCTCGGCAAGCGTCACACCGACACGGATCTGCACTCCTCGATGTCTGAGCACCCGCTCGGCTCGCGCCGCAAGTTCGATGCCGAGTTCGGGCATCATCCTGCCAGAGCGCTCGACAAGGATCAGACGAACACCGCCGGGTTCGAATCCGAAGTCGTGCACCGCCGCCGTGGCCATCGCGCACAACTGCGCGATGAGTTCCGTTCCAGTGTAAGACGATCCGACAACGACGATCGTTTTGCGGGCGGCCGCGCGTTCGGGATCGGCGTCTATGCGCGCCAATTCGAACTGCTCAAGGATGTGATCCCGCAGATACAACGCTTGCGCGGTGGATTTGAGCCCACGTGCATGCTCGGCCAGACCTGGTATGTCGAACAAGCGGCTAATGGAGCCGGGAGTCAAAACCAACCGATCCCACGCCACGTCGTGCACGGTGTTCTCTTGATCGCGGCAGCTCAATGTCCGCGCGGACAGATCGACGGAGTCGACGTAGGCCCGGATGAGCCGTACTCCTGGCAGCATGTCAATCAAGGGCACCGTGACGAGGCGCGGGTCAATCGCGCCGCCGGCGACCTCGGGAAGAAGCGGCGTGTACAGCAGGTAGTCAACCGGAGAGATCATCGTCACCGTTGCATCAGTGTCCTGCCGACCTAACAGCCTGATTAGCCGCCGCGCACATTCGAAGCCGGCGAATCCGCTACCGACGATGACCACATGGCGAGGCGGCGGTGGAACCCCCCCGCCGCGCGACTCTTCTACCGAACCACAACCTGTCCAGGTCGCCCGCACGTGATCTCCGTTGATTTCTGGCTACAAACGGTGCAGCCTTCCCGTCGTCTTCGGCTTCCGCGGCGTGACCACCAAGGGCAACCGCATTGCGGATTCGTACGTCTTTCTACTGAGTGGCTACGGTCGGCGCCCGCGTCTCCCGGTACAGACGGCGTTACGGCCGGTTTGTTCTGAGCTCGGCTGTCTTCACAACAGCATGCGGCCAAGCGGGGTGACCGGTCATCACCCCGCAGCTGGGATCACCCGGGTGAGCTAAAGAATGTGCAACCGGCGATCGGCGCGGACGAGGGTGTAGCACGTGCCAACTAGCTTTGCCCACTCGACTGTTCGCGATGTTGAATGGCGATGCCGCCGCTTTGGCTCGCCCGGCGCACGAGCTGCACCAAGACATCGACATCGTGGGGGTACGACCGGTGTAGGCACCAGCGCATTGACCATGCAATCTCCGAAGTCCGAGGAGCGTTTCAGGTTCAGCCGCACCACCCGTGGACTCGCCGACCCTGGGTACGCCCTGAGACTCGGGCCGGGAGGGTGGCAGGGATCATCCTGCCGCTGGTCACAGCTGCGGCGTTGCCGAAATCCCACGCCACCAACTGCGGCCAGGTTTGGCCCTCGCGCCGAGCGCATTCACTCGTCCGAAATCCGTTGCGCGTGTGAACCCGTGCGTCCTGAACCGATCCGGATTTGAAGCCGGCAGGAAGTCCATGGCGAGCCCAGACGACGACGGATGACTGTCACCGCTTCGACAGCGACCCGCATCTCCCCCGCCGCGCACGGCCGATCTTCGAGCACGAGTCGATCGCTCCACAATGGGGACTCATTCCATGTATGTGCTACTGCGCTGCGCCGTAGGACACCGCGAACCGATCGCAGCACAAAAATGACGCGACTGAGTCCGGTCGTGTCGGCGTCGCTGCGGACGCGGTAGTCGCAGTTACCTCCGGCGAGTCCCCGATACCAAGTCCACCCGGAATGCGTGTCGGGTTGGTTTGATCTAGATTCAGTTGATCTCGCAATGAACTCGGGTCCGTTGTCCATCCGCAGCATCTTCGGCGGCCCGCCGGTCCCGGCGAACCCGTCCTTTGACTCCTCGACAAGCTGGTCGGCGATGATCGAGCGTTCCACGAGGTTTAGCAGGCAGCCACTTCGACAGCGTCATCGGATGCCCCCCGAAGCCAGCGGCGGCGATCTGCTCGATCGTCACTCCGTCCTCGCGGTTGCGGACCACCCGGAGCACGTCGTCGCGGAACTCTTTCGGATAGGGCCTTGCCATAGTGACGTCCTTCCGGCCCGCCCACCCTGGGCAGGCGATCTCAGGTGTCACCAATTCGTGCAACAGACCCTGGTGAAGCCAGCTTGACTCAACTTCACGGTGCTGACGGATGCGCGTGGTTCCTCGGCAGCGCCTTAGGCGAAATGCGAAGTCCGCGTGTTGGTCACCGTGGCCGACATATGCCTGCAAGCTCGTCTGTCGCAGACCGTATTGGCAACAATCGTGTCCCTGACTTCGCCTTCGTCGCTGAGATATTCGGCGATGCTTTCCGCCTCGTCAGGCCCGCAGACGACCCCCGTGCGTCGGCGAGGGCAGGCCAAACACGTCGCCATTCGAAGACGTCACCATTGGGATGTTGAAGGCTTCGTTAGCGGCGACCGCGGACTGCGCAGCCCACACCACCACATCGGCCACGAGGCCGGCATCGGCACGTCGGCTCCAGGCGTGGGTCCGATTCGGATACTCGATTTCTGCTCGGCCTTATAGAGCCGATCGCGGAGTCGAAGAGCGCGTTGCTGACGCTGCCGATCGACGGGACGATCCCAGCGTCAATGGGCACTCCGGTGAAGCTGATTGCCGGGTCCTGCGCAGGTTCAAACTAGTCCATCGAGGCGAGCAGTTCGCCACATGCCTGCTCGCAGCGGCGACAAACCTCAGCGCAGACACGGCAGTGGTCGTGATGCGCCGCGTGGAGATCGCACTCCTCGGCGCAAGCACGACATGCGACAACACATGCCTCGACTGCGGCGCGTACGACCCCAACATCGGGCTCGGTCTGACGGGTCACCACCCGCCCGGTCGCGTCGCACACGTCGGCACAGTCGAGGTTGAGCCGAACGCACCTCACCAGCTCGGACACGTCAGACTCGCCGAGGCATGCGTCAGCGCAGCTGGCGCACGTGACGGAACACTCGAAACACGCGTCAATGCAGCGCAACAGGACGTCACGATCAACGCTGATGGGCCGAGGATGTCGCTCGATGATGTCTCTGACTGTCACGTCGCCTCCGTTCATAGTTGGCACTTGCGCTCACCAGTCTGCCAGGCGTGCGGTATCGAACCTGTAGTCAAGATGCTTGCGTACGAGCCAAGGCGGGTGTGAACCAGTCCCGCGGGGCGCCGCGCCAGCTGACCATACTGCCAGTGGAGCCGCGGTTCCGCTAGCGCTGGCCAGTTTCTCACGACATGCCAAGCGGCACAGGGACCCCGACGGATTCGCAGCACTACGAGCATGGTCCGCCGCAGATGCCCTGCCGCTCACGGTCCCGCCGGGTCGGCCTGGCTACTCACCCGGGTGAGTGGCCGGTCAGGGTGATGACAGCTCATCCGCGCGCGGTGCAGTGTGGGACACCAGGCCCTAGTGGGTGTCGGCGTCGAGGGACGCCGCCGTCGCCGGTGAGTCGGGTGCCGAGGTTAGCCCAGGTAAATACATCGGCGCGAACGCCGGGGAACGGAGACCGCGGGGTCATGCACGATTTTGCAGATAAGAAGGTCATCGTTGTCGGCGGCAGCGCTGGCATGGGTCGGCAGGCTGCCGCCAATGTCGTCGAAAACGGAGGCAGTGCGGTGATCATCGGACGCTCTAAGGCGCGCGTCGACGACACTGTGGCAGCACTGAAGGGCCGCGGCGGTCACGCTTGGGGCATCGACGCTGAGCTGACCGACCGCGCGGCGGTCACCGATGTCCAACGCGCACTGGGGGAATCCCACGGTGATGCGACACTGCTCGTCAACGCCGCCGGATTCTTCATCCCCAAGACGTTCCTGGACTACGACGCACAGTTCTACGACTCCTACATGGACCTCAACTACGCGTTGTTCTTCCTGACCCAAAGCGTGGTGAAGAGCATGATCGCCAACGCCGCGGGCGGCGCCATCGTCAACATTGGCAGCATGTGGGCGCATCAAGCGATCGGGCTGACCCCCTCGTCGGGCTATTCGATGCAAAAAGCCGGCCTGCATGCCCTCACCCGCAATCTCGCCATCGAGCTGGCGGAGCACGAGATTCGCGTCAACGCGGTCGCACCTGCAGTGGTCAAGACGCCCCTGTACGAGGGTTTCATTCCCAAAGACCAGATCGACACCACGCTGGCAACGTTCGCGCCGCTGCACCCACTAGGCCGGGTGGGCACGCCCATCGACATCGCCGACGCCGTCACCTTCCTGCTTTCGGAGAAGGCCAGTTGGGTCACCGGCGCCATCCTCAACGTCGACGGCGGCATCATGGCCGGCCGCAACTAACTACACCCGCAAAGGACATCATGGCCCAGCACTACACCAAGAACCCCGCGGCGATCGAGGCGCTGAGCCCCGAGCAGTATTACGTCACCCAGGAAAACGGCACCGAGCGACCTTTCACTGGCGAGTACTCTGCGAACAAAGAACCCGGCATCTACGTCGACGTGGTGTCCGGTGAACCGCTTTTCGCCTCGGTCGACAAATTCGAGAGCGGCACTGGCTGGCCGAGCTTCACCAAACCGATCGACGCCGACAACGTCGCCGAGAAGCCCGATCGCAGCCACGCCATGGTGCGCACCGAAGTGCGCTCGCGCCACGGCGACAGCCACCTTGGGCACGTGTTCCCCGACGGGCCAACTGACGCTGGCGGCCTGCGCTACTGCATCAACTCGGCGGCACTGCGGTTCATTCGCCGCGACCAACTCGAATCTGAAGGGTACGGGCAGTACCTGAGCCTGTTCGCGAACCTGGACAGCGACCACGTGCCCACCATCAGTGAGCAGCCGTCATGACTGGTAACCAGACCGCGATCTTGGCGGGTGGATGTTTCTGGGGAGTGGAGGAATTGATCCGCAAGCAACCCGGCATCGTGTCCACCCGCGTGGGCTACACCGGCGGTGACAACGACCATCCGACATACCGGAACCATCCCGGCCACGCCGAGGCAGTCGAGATCACATACGACCCAGCGGAAACCGACTATCGGGAAATCCTGGAGTTCTTCTTCCAGATCCACGATCCGACGACGATCGACCGTCAAGGTAACGATAGCGGGACCAGTTACCGGTCGGCCATCTTCTACCTCGACGACGAACAGAAGCGGGTCGCGTGCGACACCATCGCCGATGTCGATGCGTCCGGGCTGTGGCCGGGCGAGGTCGTCACGGAGGTCACGCCCGCCGGCGACTTCTGGGAGGCGGAGCCTGAACACCAGGACTACCTGCAGAACTACCCGAACGGCTATACCTGTCACTTCATCCGGCCAGCATGGAAACTACCGCACCGCAACGCGATTCCGAGCGGTGCACCTACCCCGAGGCAGGCCCGACGTAATGGGTGACGACGGTCGTTGGACGGCGGTGCCGACGCACGCTGCGGCAACAGATCACCAGCACGCACAGCGGCGACCGTGGCACGAGGTGTTCGCTGACTACGCGCCGGTGATCCTGTTCGCACCATCCCGGGCCTTCGTCCGAGCCGGTCGTCCCGCCCGCATCTCACAGAATGTCGCGCGCTGATGACCCAGAATCCCAACCTGGCCGCGCTGTCAGCCGCCGGTGTGTCGGTGTGGCTCGATGACCTTTCGCGCGACCGATTGCGCTCGGGCAGCCTGCAACAGCTGATCGACACCCGAGGTGTCGTCGGCGTGACCACCAATCCGACGATCTTCCAGAACGCGCTCTCGCACGGGCAGGCCTACGACGCCGACATCACCGAGCTCACCGCACAGGGAGTGGACGCCAACTCCGCTATCCGCACCATCATCACCGACGATGTCCGCGCGGCGTGCGACGTCCTTCGGCCCCAGTGGGAAGCCTCAGACGGCGTCGACGGGCGGGTCTCGATCGAGGTGGACCCTCGGCTGGCGCACGACACCGACAAGACGGTCGCCCAAGCCGCCGAGCTGTGGAGGATCGTCGATCGTCCCAATCTGTTCATCAAGATCCCGGCGACATCGGCAGGTATTCCGGCGATCACGGCGACACTGGCGCAAGGCGTTTCGGTCAACGTGACGCTGATCTTCTCAGTGCAGCGACACCGCGAGGTCATGTCCGCCTACCTGGCCGGGCTGGAAGCGGCCAGACGCGCAGGCCGGAATCTGTCCCAGATCCATTCCGTTGCATCATTCTTCGTCTCCCGTGTCGACACCGAAGTCGACGACCGGCTAGAGAAGATCGGCTGTGCGACAGCACTCGCACTCCGCGGCCAAGCCGGTATCGCTAACGCCCAACTCGCGTACGCGGCCTACCAAGAAGTATTCGAAAACGGAACGCGCTACGCCGCGCTGAGCTACGACGGCGCACGGGTGCAGCGCCCACTCTGGGCGTCCACTGGTGTGAAGAACCCCGACTACCCCGACACCAAATACATCACTGGGCTCGTCGCTCGCCCCACGGTCAACACCATTCCGGAACCAACCCTTGAGGCCGTCGCCGAGCATGGTGTCATCACCGGCGACACGATCACCGGCACGGCTGCCGCAAGCGCAGGCAGTCTTCGACGCCCTTACCCAGGTCGGCGTTGACCTTAGAGAAGTGTTCGTCAACCTGGAGAACCAAGGGGTGGCGAAATTCGAGGCCTCCTGGGAGCAGCTGCTCGACGCTTATCCCACCGCCGAGGACGCTGCCGCCAAGTCCCGTCCTTAGGAGGAGCACCGCCTGATGACCGCCCAAGCCCTCCCGCGCACACAACCTCATGTGCGGCGCCCGTTTCCGGCGCGGCTGGGTCCGAAGGGCACGCTGCTCTACAAGCTGGTGACGACCACCGATCACAAGGTGATCGGCATGATGTACGTCGTCGCGTGCTTCGTGTTCTTCTTCATCGGCGGCCTGATGGCGCTGCTGATGCGCACCGAACTGGCCGTACCGGGGCTGCAGTTTCTGTCCAATGAGCAGTACAACCAGCTGTTCACCATGCACGGCACGGTGATGCTGCTGTTCTACGCGACACCGATCGTGTTCGGGTTCGCCAATCTGGTGCTGCCTTTGCAGATCGGTGCCCCCGACGTGGCGTTCCCGCGGCTGAATGCGTTCTCGTTCTGGCTGTTCCTGTTCGGCGCGTTGATCGCGCTGGGCGGTTTCCTCGCGCCCGGTGGCGCGGCCGACTTCGGCTGGACGGCCTACACCCCGCTAGTGACGCGATCCATTCGCCGGGCCGGGCGGGGACCTGTGGATCATGGGCCTGATCGTCGGCGGTCTGGGCACCATCCTCGGTGCGGTGAACATGATCACCACCGTGGTCTGCATGCGTGCACCCGGCATGACAATGTTTCGGCTGCCGATCTTCACCTGGAACATCCTGGTGACCAGCGTCATGGTGCTCGTCGCGTTCCCGCTGTTGACGTCCGCGCTGTTCGGGCTGGCCGCCGACCGGCATCTCGGCGCGCACGTCTTCGATCCGGCCAACGGCGGTGTGCATGTTGTGGCAGCACCTGTTCTGGTTCTTCGGTCACCCCGAGGTGTACATCATCGCGTTGCCGTTCTTCGGCATCGTCACCGAGATATTGCCGGTGTTTTCCCGCAAGCCTCATCTTCGGGTACACCACGCTGATCTACGCGACGCTGTCCATCGCCGAGCTGTCGATCACGGTGTGGGCGCACCACCTCTACGCCACCGGCGCGGTGCTGCTGCCGTTCTTCTCGTTCATGACGTTCCTGATCGCGGTGCCGACCGGGATCAAGTTCTTCAACTGGATCGGCACGATGTGGAAGGGCCAGTTGACGTTCGAGACACCGATGCTGTTCTCGGTGGGGTTCCTGGTGACCTTCCTGCTCGGTGGTCTGTCGGGTGTGCTGCTGGCCAGCCCGCCGATCGACTTCCACGTCACCGACTCCTATTTCGTGGTGGCGCACTTCCACTACGTGCTGTTCGGCACGATCGTGTTCGCCACCTACGCGGGCGTCTACTTCTGGTTCCCCAAGATGACCGGACGGTTGCTGGATGAGCGGCTGGGCAAGCTGCACTTCTGGCTGACATTAATCGGGTTCCACACCACATTCCTGGTGCAGCACTGGCTGGGTAGGGGGCATGCCCCGCCGCTACGCCGACTATCTGCCCACCGACAGCTTCAGCCACTCAACGTCGTCTCCACGATCGGCGCGTTCATCCTCGGGCGTCTCGATGCTGCCGTTCGTGTGGAACGTGTTCAAGAGCTGGCGCTACGGCGAGCCGGTGACCGTCGACGACCCGTGGGGCTACGGCAACTCGCTGGAGTGGGCGACCAGCTGCCCGCCGCCGCGGCACAACTTCACCGAGCTGCCCCGGATCCGCTCGGAGCGACCGGCATTCGAACTGCACTACCCCCACATGATGGACCGGATGCGCGCGGAAGCGCACGTCGGGCGCGGCCCACCCGCCACGGGACGTCACCAACCGACGATGAACACGTCGTATCGATGCAACCCCCACGCGAGTGGCGGATGCGCTACCACAGCAGGAGACATGATGACAGAGTCAGGATTTTGGACAGATTCTGACCGGGGTTGCCGGCACACATCGGGGACTACGCCGACGCAGTGCGCATACCCGCCGCGAGTCGAGACTATCCATACCTCGGGCACCAGGGGTTGCGGCCCGACGGCACGGTGCCGGAAGACTTCGGCCAAGAAGTCGCCCAAGCCGGGCGAACATCGAAGACGCGCTCTCGAGTCGCGCGCCACGCTCGGCGACATCATCAGCGTGCGGCAATGGCTCGTCGACGCAGCCGACATCACTGCCTATGCGGCGGTCCGACAGTCGGTCATCACCCACCAGCCCGTGTTCATGCTCGCGGTCGGCCCCGCCCTGGTATGGCCCAATATCCGGGTGGAGATCGAAGTGACCGCGATCCGCCCCGCCGCTAACCGTCGCCCTCGATGACGGCCCGGCGCATCTACTCTCAGGAGGATCCCGTTGAGTGATCTCGCCGATCGACACATCGACACGACCTGGATGGTCGGGCAACTGGCCACCCAGTTGCGGGCCGACGCGATTCGCTGCAGCACCGCAGCCGGGTCGGGGCACCCCACCTCCAGCATGTCGGCGGCCGACCTGATGGCGGTGCTGCTCGCGCGCCAGTTGCGCTACGACTGGGACCAGCCCGACCACCCGGACAACGATCATTTCATTTTGTCCAAAGGGCACGCGTCGCCACTGTTGTACGCCGCGTTCAAGGCGGCAGGCGTCATCACCGATACCGAACTGATGACCGGCTACCGCCAGTTCGGCTCCCGCCTACAGGGCCACCCCACCCCGGTCCTGCCGTGGGTCGACGTCGCCAGCGGCTCGCTCGGCCAGGGCATCGGCAATGGGGTCGGCGTCGCGCTCGCCGGAAAGTTCCTTGAGCAGTCGCCGTTTCACGTGTGGGTGCTGTGCGGTGACAGCGAAACCGCCGAAGGATCGGTATGGGAGGCGCTCGACAAAGCCAGCCACTACGCGTTGACGAACTTCACCGTCATCGTCGACGTCAACCGGCTCGGGTCAACGCGGACCGACCGAACTGGGCTGGGACTTGCCGACCTACGCGCGACGCGCAGAAGCCTTCGGCGCCCGCGCCATCATGATTGACGGCCATAACCTCAAGGAGATCGACCGCGCACTCACCGCCGCGCGTCGGCCACGACGACTCCCACGGTGATCCTCGCGAAAACGATCAAGGGACGCGGGATTCAGCGAGATCGAAGATCAGGAAGGGTTGGCACGGCAAGGCCCTGCCACCCGAGATGGCGCAACGCGCCCTGGCCGAACTCGGCGATGTCGATGACGTAACCGTCATCGGACTCAAACCCGCACCGCGCCAAGCCGGCCCACCATCACCCCTCGGCGGTCGGAAGCGGGTGGTCGCCACCGACCGCACTACGCGCTGGGGGACAAGGTCGCCACGCGAGTCGCATACGGCGCCGCGTTGGTCGCGCTGGGCGCAGGCAATCCGCGCATCGTGGCGATGGACGGCGAGGTCAGCAATTCCACCGGCACGGCAGAATTCGCCCATCACTATCCTGACCGATATTTCGAAATGTTCATCGCCGAGCAGCAACTCGTCGCCTCCGCCGTCGGACTCAGTGTGCGGCACTACATTCCGTTCGCGTCGACGTTCGCCGCGTTCTTGACCCGCGCCCACGATTTCATCCGCATGGCGGCCGTCTCCCGGGCGAACATCTGTCTGGTCGGATCCCACGCCGGCGTTGAAATCGGCGCCGACGGGCCATCTCAGATGGCGTTGGAGGACCTCGCAATGATGCGGTCCATCCACGAAGCGACCGTGCTCTATCCCAGCGACGCGACAAGCGCCGCCGCACTGGTCGATGTCATGGCCGACACTGACGGCATCCGCTACCTGAGAACCACCCGCGGCGCTTACCCTGTCCTCTACCAGCCGACAACGACATTCACCGTCGGCGGCTCCCATACACTGCGATCGTCCGCGGATGACCAGGTCACACTGATCGGCGCCGGGGTCACCGTCCACCAATGCCTGGCGGCGGCCGAATCGCTACACCACGACGGGATCGCCGCCCGTGTCATCGATACATACTCCATCAAACCGATTGACCGGGAAACGCTGATCAAGGCCGCGCACGCATACCGGCGGACGCATGGTCATCGCCGAGGACCATCACCCCGAGGGAGGGCTCGGCTCGGCCGTGCTCGAAGTCCTCGCCGGGAGGAGCCAACCCCATTTCGGCTCGAGCACCTGGCAGTTCGCATCATGCCGGGGTCGGGCACACCCACCGAACTGCTCGCGGCCGCTGAAATCGACGCGTCCGCGATCGAACGCGCTGCCCGAGACCTGCTGGCCGCTACCCATCCAGAGCCCCACGGAGATCCCGATACGGTCGCAAATCACCGAGTCCGTGACCCAGAGAGGAAGTCCCGACGATGACGGTGCCAGCACCAGTCCAGGACAGTGGACCAGGCGGGCAGACGGGCAGGGACTACGACGTCGTCGTCCTTGGCGGCGGCCCAGTCGGGATCAACGCTGCCGATCGAGCACACGCCGAGGGGCTCTCGGTCGCGATCGTCGAGCGCGAACTCGTCGGCGGGGAGTGCAACTACTGGGGGTGCGTGCCGAGCAAGGCACTGCTGCGCCCGGTGCTCGCCCTGGCCGATACCCGCCAAGTCGAGGGCGCACGTGAGGCCGTCACCGGCTCCATCAATCCCGCCGGTGTCTTCGGACGACGCGACCGCTATGTGACGAACTGGGACGACAGCCCCGTTGGCCGAGGCGGTCGGCGCCATGGGAGTCGACCTCTTCCGCGGACATGCACGACTCGACGGGCCGCGTCGCATCGTGATAGTCCACCGCCGACGAAAAGCTGGTAGTGCTGACCGCCCGCCACGCGGTCATCGTGTGCACCGGCAGTACCGCCGCGGTCCCCGACATCCCCGGTGTGGCCGAGGCGAAACCCTGGACGAACCGGAGGGCGACCGACAGCAGCGCCGTACCGCCGCGCCTTGCCGTGGTCGGTGCCGGTGGAGTCGGGGTCGAAATGGCCACCGCCTGGCAGGGTCTCGGCTCCAAGTGACTCTGCTGTCGCGCTGCCGGGGGAGTGCTGCCGAGGATGGAGCCGTTCGTCGGCGAGTACGTCAGCCGCGGGCTCAGCGAGGCCGGCGTCGACGTACGTGTCGAGAGTCTCCGTCACGGAATTGCGCCGCCCCGGCGGCAGCGGACCGATGGGCGTCACCCTCGACGACGGCGCCGAGACTCGAGGTCGACGAGATCCTCTTCGCGACCGGGCGGACGCCGAACACCGCCGACATCGGCCTCGACACCGTCGGCCTCACCCCGGGCGCGTGGATCGACGTCGACGACACCTGCCTGGCACGCGGCGTTGACGGCGAATGGCTCTACGCCTTCGGGGACGCCAACCACCAAGCGATGTTGACACATCAGGGCAAGTACCAGGCACGCATCGCCGGCGCCGCGATCGGTGCGCGCGCCCGCGGACGACCACTGGACACCAGACCGTGGGGTGCTCACGCGGCGACGGCCGACAGCCTCGCCGTGCCTCAGGCATACTTCACCGACCCCGAGGCGGGCTCGGTCGGGCTCACCGCCGCGCAGGCCGAGCGCGACGGCCATCGCGTCCAGATCATCGACGTGGACATGGGCCAAACCGTGCCGGGTGCAAACTTCTACGCCGACGGCTACACCGGACGTGCCCGGATGGTGGTGGACCTCGACCACGGGTTCCTGCACGGGGTGACGTTCGTGGGACCCGGTGTGGCAGAGATACTTCACTCAGCCACGATCGCCGTCGCAGGACGAGTCCCCATTGAGCGGCTATGGCACGCGGTGCCGTGCTACCCCACGATCAGCGAGGTGTGGCTTCGCCTCTTGGAGGGCTATCGCGACGCCGACGCCTCAACCGCGCGGCACGGAAACGAGGGATGAGTGCACCCAACGCCCGCCACCAACAAACAGCCGCCCACCGCCGCAGCTAGCCGTGACGGCGCGGATTTCGTCTTCGGTGCGGCCACCGATGGCACACCGATCTTTGTTCGGCGATGGTCGCCTCGGTGTAATCCGGCTAAGAAGGGCGCAGTGCTCATCATTCATGGATTGGGCGAGCAGAGCGGTAAGTACGACGCCCTCGGCCACCACCTGGCCGCCACTGGTTACGACGCCTATGCTCTCGACCTCCGTGGACACGGACGAACACCCGCCATGACTCGCACCGACGGTTCGGCCTGGGACAGCATGACTGCCGACGTCCGGCAGCTGGCCGCAATCATTGCGCGCGAAGTAACACCCGCACCGCTCGTCGCCTTCGGTCACGGCATGGGGTCACTGATTACTCAATCGCTGATGCAGACCGATGGCGGCGTCGCTCGCAGGCGCGATCTTATGTGAAACCGCGGGCTCGATTCCCAGCCTCGAGGACGACAGGTATCAGACGCTGGTGGATGCGCTGCGATCTGCATGCAGTGGCCTGGACGTCGACGCCACGACGGCGTTCTTCGCACCTCTGTTGAACACGTTCGCCGGACCGATCGCAGCCGAGCCCGATAGAACGACGACCGTCCACACTTCCGACGACATGATCGCTGCACCAACGTTTTCCATTAACATCACCTATTCGGTGGTTGAGGGAACCGAAGAGTTGTGGGGTGCGGAGAGCGAAGCCCGCATTCCCCCCGAACTTCCCGTATTCATCGTCGCTGGAGGTGCCCGTGCAACGGACGAGGACAAGAACACGTCCATTCGACGGCTCATCAACCGGTACGTCGATCATGGCCTACTTGCACTCCAGTACCGCTTCTACCCAGAGTGCCGATCCGAGTTGATCCACGACCACCGCACGAAGCAACGGGTTCAAGACGACATTGGACACTGGCTTTCACGAGATCGTTGACCGCTGAGTGCGTGCTACGGATGGACAATGGTCCGGAGTTGGTTTCTCAAGCATTGCAACGGTCTGCGAAGGCAAGGTGGGCTTGCCCTACATGCGCTCCGATAAGGACTAGTTAGTCCATTGTTTGTTATGCTCGCTCTGCGGCCGTTAGGCGCCCAACGTTCTGTCGGCCCGGCCGTCGTGACCGCCCCCGTCGATCAACAAGGAAGGCCAACAGATGTCGCGAAATGACTACGCCGGCTGAGGCCGATATCCCCGCCCGCCCGGCCCTCGATGCCGCCGCTCGCCAATTCGGATTCGTGCCGACTACGCATCACGCGCTAGCAGCCAGCCACAAAGCTCTTAACACCTGGCCGGATTCGAAGAAGGCGATGAGCACCGCACTGGATGCCGCGAACCGCCAGGGCGGCGCACACGGTGGCGAGGAGGTCAACGCATGAGTGAAACCGGTACTCCCCTGCCGCTGACCATTGTCCGCCCAGGCGAGGGCAGGGAGGGCAATGTAGGCCCGCACGGGGTGGTGTTCAAGCTGTGGGGCGAGGACACCGGCGGCGCGGTGGCCATCGTGGAGCACCCGTTCCCTGTGGGCGCCCTCGTGCCGCCGCACCTGCACACCAGGGAAGATGAGTACTCGATCGTCACCGAGGGCGAAATCGGTTTCCGCTCAGGTGACCGCGAGGTCGTGCTCGACGCGGGTGGCTACATCACAAAGCCCAGAGGCGAACTGCACACGATGTGGAACGCCGGCTCCACCCCTGCCCGCATGATCGAGGTGATCAGCCCAGCCGGCTTCGAAAAGTACTTCCGCGATCTGGTTGACCTGACGACCGAGGGCGCCGCGCCCTTCGAGGCAATCGCGACACTCGCAAAGACCTACGGACTGCAGTTCGGCGAACCCCCATGGCTACCGGATCTCATCGCCCGCTACAACCTCACCCCGCCGAGATGAACGTGAGCCAGTCCTGCACCAGAGGAAATGAAGTGTGTTGCAGCGGTGCCCATTAAGCGGCGGGTGGTCGACCGCATCGTCGACCGTCTCGCATCGATCGGCCTCGGCTCCTTCTTTGGTGTGGACGGCGCCAATATCGAGGATCTGTACGACGCGGCGCACTTGCGGTCCGACATCACCGCGGTGTTGGCCAAGCACGAGTTCTCCGCCGCGACCATCGCTGACGGGTACAGCCGCGGCGGGGCAGGCGCTCGTCAGAGCAGCAGACAGGGCCTTCTTGTCCTCGGTGCGGTACGCGCCAACCGGGGTGTAGATGTGCCACAGGGGCATGCAGTACTCCTTTGATTCGTGGTACCGGTCGTGCCGGAACGGCTTTCGCTTCATAAGAATTTGAAATTCATTTTTTTAGCAAAATGTGCTAGGTCCAGTTGTCGCGGTCAACTCAAGCAGACAAGGCCACCGGTGAGGGACGTCGAAATCCCCGCACCGGTGGCATGCCACAAAGCCACCACACTTGGGCACCAGACAGGAGAGAGCCGCCGTTTCCAGGGCCGGCTGGGTCTCGGAGAGCCGTCGGTTACTTACCGTGCTTACCGCCGCCATGCGCGCCGCTGCCATTCTTGGCACCGGAACCGCCCGCATGCGAAGACGCTCCAGGAGTGCGGTGGGTCCGCGCGGACGTGCCGGACCGCGTCGAGGAGCCCTTCGCCGCAGATGAGACCGTGCTGTGTTCGGCACTCGACGCCGTCGACGCCGAAGACCCCGTCGACGCTGAATGGGCACCCGGCTTCGCAGTGTCGCCCTTGCCGGCGGCAGCCTTCGTTGTCTCATCCTTGGTAGTGTCACCCTTGGCAGCGTTAGCCTTCGCGGCGTCAGCCGTTTTCGTGTCACCCTTGGTGGTGTCCGGTTCGTTGGTGTGACGTTGCGGGGCCTCGACGTCTGTAGTGTCACCCTTGACATCCGGTTTGGCGTGGACAGCACCTGGCTTCTCTACCGATTTCGGTGCCACGTTGACCAAGGACGCCGCGCCGACGACACGACTCGACGTACTGGCACCAGCAGCCAGCGTAGCCACAGCATTGCCACCAAAACCATTGGCATCAAGACCGAGCGCGTCTCCAATTGACCGGATATCTGCCGACACATCAGATGCCAGGAGCCCCAGGTCATGCGGAATGACATTCGCGATAGCCCGGAGGTCGTCTTGGAAATCGCCCTGGTGAGTGACCAGGTGGAAGACAAGCGCGCCGGTGTTGGAAAGCAGGTTATTCGGGATGGCGAAGAGAGCGAAGGTAATGTCCAACCCAATGTCGGCCACCAGGAGCGGGACGGCGATAATCGCCGATGGGCTGGGCCCCGCGGTGGCCGCGGCCGAGGCTGCGGGATTCGGTTGCACCGCAGCAGCACCCGCCACATGCTGGGAGCTCGGGCGGGCATCCACCGCAAGGGCAACATTGGCCAGCGCGTGAACAGTTGCCGTCTTTGCGTCCGGTGCACTGACGGCAGCGGTTGCCGCCGGCACCGCAGCAGGTGACGCCGAACCGCCCTGCGCTTTCTGCCGCCCGGCCTTCTCAACGTCGGTCACTGCGTTGATTGCCAAATCCGCCACTGCCATCTCGGTTTTCGACAGCGCCGTCTCGGCACTCGACAGCTTGACATTCGCCGATAAGACATTCGGAAGATGAACCTGCCGCTGCGCTGCCAAGGGACCGATCACCGCCACTCCCGCCATCGCGGTGACCAACCCAGCCGCCAGATAGGAACGCGCCGATACACTAACCACACGGACTCCTCGATCGTTTTTTGGGTTGCCCCGGGGAATACAACGGACCATTTGGTCCATTAGAGACTAACATGTCGCTTTGTGCGGATCTGACGCCCGACGAAGTAATGGGCGTGGGCGCTACGGGTCTCGGTGGCTGCACCTGCTGCAGTGAGTTGTTCCCCGGCGAACTGGCGGATGGTCTCCAGCATCGAGAACCGTGTTCGCCCCGCTGACCGGTCGGCGGCCAGCAGGGACTTTCGTACAAAGGCGTCCAGCAGGTCCAGCACGGCGTAATCGTCGACGTCGTCGAACCCGCTATCGCGCAGGAGCTTTGGAGATCGAACCCGCCGGCGAACACCGCACACCGGTCCAGCAAGAGCCTTTCGGCGTCGTCGAGGAGGTCGTAGGACCAGGCCACCGCGTGGCGCAACGTGTGGTGACGTTACCCCGCCGAGCCGACCAGCAGCCGGAAACGCTGATCGAGGCGGTCCCGCACCTCGATTGCCGTCATCGACGCCATCCGGGAGGCCGCCAGTTCGATCGGCCAACGGGATTCCGTCGACGCGGCGGCAGATCTCCATCACCGCGGATGCTTCGTCCCGCTGGGCCACCGAGAAGCGCCTCGACAAGCTGCGGGCGCGTTCGACGAACAGGCTCACCGAAGCAGAGTCGATGCCGGCACCGACGTCGAGCGATGACAACAACCACAGTTGTTCGTCGGCGACCCCCAGTCCTTCGCGACTGGTCGCCAGGACGTCACGGTCGCCGACTGTGCCAGGATGCCTCGATGATCCGCCGCGTCCGCACTGCTCGGTTGTCGAAGCAGCAGCCGAACTCTGCCCTCCAATGCGGCGGCCACACTCTCGGCGACGGTCTTGCCCGGCTGCTGAGTGATATTGAGCACCGCGGCCACCGCGTCGGGCACCGCCGCAGGGTCGGCCACTGCGGCCAGCTCGAAAAACTAGACGCCGTTCGGAAATTCATCGGCCAGCCGCCCTGCGACCTCCGTGGCCAGCCGGGTCTTGCCAACGCCGCCCACCCCGGTCAGGGTGACCAGCCGATGTGCCCGCAGCGTCGCCTCGACCTCGGCCACCTCTGACTCGCGCCCGATGATGCTGGTGCCTGCGGGCCGCAGGTTTCCCGGATTCGTGTCCAAGGCCCGCAACGGCGGAAAGTCCGTGGGCAGGCCCGGCGCACGAAGCTGGAACAAACCGAACGGCGGTGGGTAGGTCTCGCAGCCGCCGCGGTCCCAGCTCGACCAGATCGACTCCGTTGAGCAGCACCGCCGTCGAGTCGGCCACCAGTATCTGGCCGCCATGTCCGGCGGCCATCACCCGCGCAGCGCGGTTGAGCACCGTTCCGAAGTAGTCTCCGTCGCGCAGCTCTGCCTCGCCGGTCGCCATGCCCATCCGGACCGGCAACTCCAGCGCCCGCTGCGCGGCGACCGCGGCATCGACCGCCGACCTCGGCGACGCGAACGCCGCCACCACGCCGTCACCGTTGTGGCTGAACAGGAAGCCGTCGTGTGCGTCAATGGCCGCATCGTTACCGGATACCAGTGCTGGCAGACGAGCTGACCGCGCTCAAGGCAGAGCCTCGGCCCACGCCGTATGTCCTTGGTAGTCAAGGGATGCTGCTGTAGAACGCGTACTGCTTGCGCCCGGGCCGGCTGCCGTGCCAGTGGGCAGCGGCCGGAACCCCTTCGGTACGCGTTGCAGCGGATTGCCGCCGGCCTGCCGTCCTTGCGCTCGAACTTAGCCTACCTAGAGGTCGCGGTCTGGCGGCTCCCCATCGGGCACGCTACCGCCTCGCTACGTAGGTCACTATTAGATAGAAAACTATTGGATAGGGTCCAAACCAACCGTGTAGGGTGGGGCGATGACCAAGGGAATCGCTGCACAGCTCGATCCGCTAGCGTTGGAGCGGCAGGTGTGTTTCGCGCTAGCCATCACCAACCGTGCGGTGCTTGCGGTCTACCGGCCGCTACTGGAGCCGCTCGGGCTGACCCATCCGCAGTACCTGGTGATGCTGGCGCTGTGGGACAACGCGAAAGCCAATGGCGGGCCGCTGTCGGTCAAGGACATCGCTGCGCTGCTGCAGGTGGATTCGGCCACTCTCTCGCCGATGCTCAAGCGTCTGCAGGCGCAGGGCCTGGTCACCCGGTCGCGCAGCGCGGCCGACGAGCGCACCACCCACGTCGAGCTCACCCCGGACGGCCGCGATCTACGCCGGCGGGCGCTGAAGGTTCCCCCGGCGGTGGTTGAGCGGCTCGGCGTCGAACTCGCCGAGCTCGAGGATTTGCATGCGGTGCTCACGAGAATCAACGTGGCCGCATTGGCGGCCGGTGCGCTCGACTTGGAGCTGAATCGATGACGCCACTCGAGGGGCAGCCGCAAGGCGCTCCGGAAGTCGGGGAGTCGGACGACGATCAGCGCCGTCGCCCCGGCCCGCTGCGCTGGATCTGGTACGCATTCGGTGGTGCGCTTGGCGCGCGCTACCGGCGGTGGGTGTTGGAAGATCTCACCTGCGGTACCCGTTGGGCGCGCCAAATAACTCGTGGCGTGATACAGGTGCTGCCGCTCGCAATGGTGCTATTCCTCGTGCTGGGATTCGGGTGGATCGTCTCGGTAGGCGTGATCTGTGGACTGGTGTTGGCGCTGATCTACTCAGCCGCCTACTTCGGCCCGTCCGCCGACCATCGCCTCGGCAAGCACGGATATCCCTCCGGCACCGCTCAACGGATCCTCAGCGAGCGCGACAAGGCCAAACATCCCGATCGTATGCGTCGCTACATCGAGACCTATCGCACCAACCCGAATTAGGCTCGGCCCGTTACGATCTCGGTTCTCCGACACGTATTCACGGGCACCGAGACCACCCTCATCGGCGCAGTTGGTGACGGGGAGCAGACAACGGAATGCGATCCATGAGGTCTGCCACATCAAGGCTTTCGTTCTTCGTCCGGTGGGTGGTCCGGCTCGAGACTGTCGATCACCGTTGTGGATTCCCCACAGGAGCAACGATTGCACTCGAACCAGCGAGTGTCGCTACCGCTGGCGGCCAAGTGGCATACCTGCTAGCGGTAAAACCTCGCATACTAACAGTTAGTGGCCTAACTGATGGTTTAAGATGCCATTATGGCGATTAAGTGCTGCGGCTACATCAAGCTGCTCTGCGAGCCGCATTACAGTGAGGGCCTGACCTTCGAGAACCACAATAGCTGTCGTGGTCGAGGGAACGAGGGCTGGCCGACATCGTTGACAGAGGCCTGGAGGATCTGATGGTCCATGACCGGGCCTGTCACTATCTGTTGCCCAGGGCAAAGGACGCAACGCATGCGTCTACGCAGTGCGGGCAGCGGCAGCGCGAGGATATGGCTACAACCCAAACCTGGGACCTCGTCGACTGCAATAGATGCTGGTACTACCAGTCGCTTGCGATAGTTGAGGCAAGCTATGGCGCCTGCCGACCACATCCGAGCGACGGTGCAGGACAACACGATCGGACCCGATAGGGACATCCCGCACATCTCTGCACCGGTGATCGTCAAGTACGCCACCGATCTGGAGCTCCTCGGCTGTCTGACGGATTGTTCGAATTGCCCGCCGCTGAGCGACTTTCGTGTGGTTTCTGTGCAGAGTCGATGGTGGGTTCCACCACGATCAGGGACATGGCGACCAACAGCCCGAGCCACACGGCGGGGTGGTTGGGCGTACCAACACCGACATCAAACACGCGCAGACGTCGCGGGTGTGTTGCCGCATCGGGATCGCCGCCGACGGACGGCACGCGTGGCATGGATGACGACCAGCCGGGCAGCCATGACCACTTCGGCGTCATACCGAATAGGCGACGTCGAGGATTCCGGGTCGGTGGTAGATCATGCGAGGTCGGCATCGGTGGCACGCTGCACCCAGGAGGCGAATTTCTCGGACTCGTCACGGTCGGCCACGTAGCGTCGGACCACCCGCTCGACGTAGTCGGACACCTCGGTGGCAGGAAGCTTGTGCCCGCGCAACTTGCGACCGAAACTCGTGTCCAATCCGAGGCTGCCGCCTAGATGAACCTGGAATCCCTCGACCTGGTTCAATTGGGCGTCGGTCACGATCATGCCCTTGAGGCCGATATCGGCTACCTGAATACGTGCACACGAGTTGGGGCATCCATTGAGGTGCAGCGTGATGGGATGATCGAGGTTCTCTTGGACATCGGCGAGCCGCTCTTCGATCTCCGCGATCACGGTGGCGGCTCGGGCCTTGGTTTCGACGATTCCAAACTTGCAGAACTCGATTCCGGTGCATGCCATGGTGCTTCGGCGCCACGGCGAGGGCTTGGACGGGAATCCCAGACCCTCCAGGCCTTCTTGGAGCGAGTCGATCTTCTCGTCTGTGACGTCGAGAACGACCAACTTCTGCATTGGCGTGATCCGAACCCGACGAGATCCTGACGCTTCAGCCAGCCGTGCCAGGTCAATGAGCGTTGTGCCGCCGACTCTTCCGACGATCGGTGCAATCCCGACGGCGTTGAGGCCATTCTTCTGGCGCTGGACGCCAACGTGATCCCGGGGTTCGTCGGGTGGCTCCGGTGCCGGCCCATCGGACATCGGACGTCCGAGGTACTCCTGCTCGAGCACGTCACGGAACCTGGCGACACCCCAGTCGGCGACGAGAAACTTCAAGCGTGCCTTCGCGCGCAGCCGTCGATATCCGTAGTCACGGAAGAGGGAGACTATGCCGATCCACACATCGGGTACATCCTCGAGCGGGACCCACGCACCTAGCCGTTCGCCGATGCGAGGATTCGTCGAAAGGCCGCCGCCCACCCAGACGTCGAGTCCTGGGCCGAACTCCGGGTGCTCGACCCCGATGAAGGCCACATCGTTGATCTCGTGGACCACGTCCTGCAATCCGGAAATGGCCGTCTTGAACTTGCGGGGAAGGTTGGAATACTCCGGGTTGGCGATCAACCGACGCGTGATCTCGTGCAGGGCGGGGGTGGCGTCGAGGACTTCGTCGACCGCTATTCCCGCCATCGGTGACCCGAGAACCACTCGAGGGGTGTCGCCCGCCGATTCGGCCGTGGTGAGCCCGACGGCTTCGAGGCGACGCCAGATCTCTGGTAGGTCTTCGACTCTGATCCAGTGGAGCTGAACGTTCTGGCGGTCGGTGAGGTCCGCGGTGTCGCGCGCGAACAACCGGGAGACTTCGCCGACGACGCGTAACTGCTCGGTCGTGAGTGCGCCGCCATCGATGCGAATCCGCAGCATGAAGTGCTCGTCCTCGAGCTCTTCCGGGGTCAGCGTGGCGGTACGCCCACCGTCGATCCCAGCGGCGCGCTGTGTGTACAGGCCCCACCAACGAAAGCGGCTTCGTCGATCGGTTGGGTCGATGCCGGCGACGCCCGTGTGGCAGTAGACCTCCTCGATGCGCTTACGCACATTGAGGCCGTCATCGTCCTGCTTGACCCGCTCGTTGACGTTGAGAGGTTCGCGATAACCCTGCGCCCACTGCCCCTCGGTGCTGGGCGCCTTCGGCCTGGCAGGACCAGTCCCCGGTATGGCCATCGACGCTCCTTCGAATCGGTGTGTGTAAGACAATATCGTAGCCTAATAGTTAGTGCATTATTTAATCGCGGCGTCATGGTTGACCGAGAATGGGCTGGAGTGCAGTCCGGGCGGTACGCGGGGACCGTGAGAGCATCCATTGGGCGCCATGATCACTGCTGTCACAGTTGCTGGCCTCCGGCCACGCGGCGGAACTCCGGAAAATCAGCTCTGGAACAAGCCCGGGCTGCGTTAGCTGGTCGTGGCCTAATCGCGCCGCTATCTTCACCCGCTCCCCGTAGCGTGACGACGGATGAGAAAACGGACGAAAGGCGCTAGCGCGACGGCTGGCGATACCGGTGACAGCCGCCTGGCGGTGAATGTGCGAGTGCATGTGCATCCGGGGACGGACAGCGAAGTCCTCGGCACTGTGGTCGAGGATTTCGGCGATCTGGCGGGGCATGCAGTGGATATCGGTGAGAAACACATAGTTGGCCCCGCGCGGAGATGGGCGGTGGCGCTCGACTCGGGCGGTCTGGTTTTCGTCGACAGCGACCAGTTGGCCGCCGACCAGCTTTAGCTTGGGGTCGGTCTGCGGGCCGACACCGGGTCGGGTGTGTTCCCGGACGCCGCAACACTTTCGCCGCAGGACCCAAGCTGAAATGCCTGAGAGCCGGATGTGGAGGCATCCGTGCTCTCAGGGGTTCGGGGGGTTAGCGGTGGTTCTGGTGGCGGTGGTGCTCGGGGGTGCCGGGCTTGGGGGTGTTGCTCTGGTGCGGGAAGGCCTCGTGGTGCTGCGGGGCGCTGACCGACGGGCCGTTGTAGCGGACCGTGGTGTCGGCGTGACTCATGCCTGCGGTGCCGATGGCGATCAGGGCGGGCGCGGCGAGCAGGGCGGTGGCGGCGGCGATCCGGCGGGCGATGGCGTTCATGTGGATCTCCTTGTGCGCGTGTGCTTTTAAGTTTCTCGGCCGGTGCGTTCCGGCGATGAGACAACTATGTCGCAGCAGCAAGGAGATGTATGTCCGCCAACCGGCCACTACACCGGAGGACGGCCGTGTCCCCCGATCGGGGGACATGACGACAACGCTCGGGTCAGCCGGTCAATGCCTCGAGCAGCTTGGGCATCGCGACCGTCGCAAAACCGATCGCGGCGTCACTGATCCCGTATGGAATGACCAGTGTCTCGGCGTGGACCAGCGCGCCGCAGGAGTAGACGACGTTGGGCACGTAGCCGTCCTGCTCGTCGGGAGCGGGTGTGAGCAGCGGCCGCCGAAGCCGGCCGATGATCCGGCTCGGGTCGTCGAGGTCCAGCAGCACGGCACCGATGCTGTAGGTCCGCATCGGGCCAACCCCGTGCGTGAGCGCCAGCCAGCCGACGTCGGTCTCGATGGGCGAACCGCAGTTGCCGAGCTGCAGCACCTCCCACGCGTTGACCGGCTGCTGGCAGGGCACCGAATTGCCCCACACCAGGAGATTGTCGGCGTAGGCGAGGGTGTTCGTTTCCCGGTCTGATCGCGACAACGCCGCGAACCGCCCGTCGATCCGCCGCGGGAACAGTGCCAAGCCCTTGTTGGCCGCCGCTCGTCCGACGATCGGCCTGGAGGTGAAGGACGTGAAGTCCCGCGTCTCGAGGAGCTGCTGACTGATGTGGGACCCGCTGTATGCCGTGTAGGTGGCGTAGTACGTCACCGAGCCGTCGTCGTCGATGAAGCGGACGAAGCGCGCGTCCTCAATGCCGGCTGCCTCGGCTCCCATGGTCGGCCGCAGCACCCGCTCGGGAAGCGAGGTGTCGTCGTCGAATCCGACGGAGTAGGTCCGATCGGCGATCGACCGGATCTCACCGATCGTGGCCTGTGCGCGGCCTCGGGTGCGTTTGTGGGTCTGCAAGGTATCGAGTTGTGCTTCGAGGTCGGCCCTGGTGAAACGGTCGCCGAGGGCATCGAGGACGTAGTCCGCGGCCTCCCTGGCCCCACCGAGTCGGGCCAGCTCGTTGCGGAACACGGCCCCGTCGAGAAGGGCCTGCGTTGGCTTGCCGGTGCCGGCGAACGGGGCCTTCTCGTCGATCGAGACGGCACCGGTCGCGTCCACGGTGCCGGTTCGGAATCCGATCGAGGACTGGTGCCCTTCGCCGATCCCCCGCACGCTCATGACGAATCGCAGGCCGCCCGCGGCCGTGCCGGTCTGGTCGGGGTGAGCGACCATGCTGGGGTTGCACAATGCAGCGCCCTCGATGGCGTACTCACTGGTGAAGGCCGCTCCCAACAACACCTTTCGCGCCTCGGAGAGCTTCAGGCCGGGATGGATCCGATCGGCCAGCACGTCCGCGTGTCTGCGGAACGTGCCGATCAGGTCGCGATGACGGCCGTCGAAGCGGGTGATGACGTCGTCAAGCGAGGCCTGCACGTCCTCCTCGGCGAGGGCCAGGATGCGCCGCACCACCACACCCGCCCGAGACTCCTGCTGGTCGAAGCCTTCCTGGCCGGGCACGAAGAGTTGGTTCACGACCCTCGACGGGTCCGCGGCGAGCCGCAGCGGACTGCGCGAGGCCAATTCGGTTTGCACCGAAGTCATTGCCTCACAGCCGAGATGCGCCGGGCGTGCTGCATGGTCGAGAGCACGGCCAGCGTCGACTCCGCACCTTGATTGCGGTTCACCCCGTCGGCGTGCAGCCCGTCGAACCCGCCGCCGGTCTGCGCATCCCACATGACCTGTCCCGAATCGTTGTCGCCGTCGAACCAGGCCGCCGCACGGCGCACGCCGTCCGGCCATTTCGGGCTCGGATCGGCGGCCGCGGCGCGCGCGCAGGCATCGGCGAGGGAGGACACCTCGATCGGCTGCTGGTCGAAGGCGGGGCGGACGTCGTCGGCGCCGCGCCCCCCGACCGGGGTGGGCGAGAAGTGACCGTCGACCGTTTCGTAATCGACCAGCCACTCCAGCAGATCCAGGCCGCGCCGCTGCAGAGCGGCATCGTCGAGCACGGTGCCGGCCGCGATCATCGCCTCGGCGAGAACGGCATTGGCGTAGGCGAGCCGCCGTTCCGGCCACGGCCAGGCCGGGTCGTCACTCGGCGCGATGACCGAACGGGCGTAGTAGGTGAGCAGCTCACGCGCCTCGACGTGGCCGGGATCCACGGTGAGGAGTTCGGCACCGCCCAGGGCCGCGAAGGCCATCGCCCGTGGCGACGGCGAGCGCTGCAGCGCGGCCCGTTCGAACTGAATCTTGGCCGACTCGCGGACGAACGCCACGTTCGACTGGGCGGCGGCGGTTCCGAGCCCCCAGACGCATCGCCCCCACGGGTCGTCAAGGGTGGGCTCGTCGGTCCACTTGCCGGTGCTGTCCATCCGGTTGCGGCACGCACCGGTGAGGGCCTGCGCCTCACCGAGAAACCGGAAGGCGAGACCGGCAAGGCCGTTCAGCTTCCGGTCCGGGTCGGGCTCCTCCCGGCTGACGACCACGAGAACCCTGGCCATGTCGTCGGTGCAGTAACCGTGTTCGGTCGCAGGTTCCGTCAGATTGGCGTGCTCGAAGGTGCCGCGCCGATCGGTCATGCTCAACAGGTGGTCGAACACCGGACCGACGGGCGCGGTCATACCATCGCCCGTCGCTCCAGCACGAGTCGATGCGCCAGAGCCACATACGACGTGGCAATGGACGGCCAAGCGAGCGTCGGTGCCAACCGGCGGCCCTCCGCCGCCATGCTGCCTGCGAGGCGCGGGTCGGACAGCACCCGGCGCAATGCCGAGACCATCGCGTCGGGATCGTCGTGGTCGACGACGATGCCCGCCCCGCTGCCGAGAAGTTCGATGGCGTGCGGGAACGCGGTCGCGACGACGGGCCGGCCACTTGCGACGGCGTCGACCAAGACCCCGGAGGTCACCTGGTCGGTCGAGTCGTAGGGCAGCACGACGACGGCGCAGGACTGGACCAGAACGGCCAGGGACGACACGCTGCGGTATTCGGGCGCGAAGGACACCGAGCCCGCCAGGCCGCTTACGCGCGCCTGTTCGATCCGGGCCTCGCGATACGCGTCACCCTCGGCGGCCAGCACCTTGGGGTGTGTTTGGCCTGCGACCACGTACTGCGGCCGGCCACGGAGCTCTTGCAGGGAGCCCATGGCCTCGATCACCCGTTCCACGCCCTTGCCGGGGCCCAGGAGACCCCAGGTCAAGATGGTCGGTCTGCCGCCGCGCTTCGATTGCGCACCCTGCGGGATGGTTGCGCCGTGCGCGATGGTGCTTACCTTGTGCCGGTCGACGTCGAAGCCGCGAAGCAGCCGTTCGCTGGCCGCATCCGACATCACGACCACGCGGTCGGCCAGTCTGGCGACCTCTTCGAGAACCGACTTCTGGTGGGGGGTGGGGTTCCGCGGAACCGTGTGGGCTACCAGGATCGAAGGGACGGTCAGCTGGCGCATGACCTCGACCACGTCGTCGCCGTCGATGCCGCCGTAGATGCCGTACTCGTGCTGGATCACCGCGACGTCGCTCTGGCTCAGCAAATCCGCGCAGGCCGCGATTGACGGCGCAGAGCCGCCGACGAGCTCTCCGACGACGCGGGGACTGGCCGACGGTGACCCATCGGCCACCCGAACCACGCTGACGTCGGATCCGGCGCCTTCCAGCCCCTTGGCCAACGCCGCACTGAACGTCGCCAACCCACAGACCGTGGGCGAATGCGTGCTGAGGATGCCGAAACTTACTGGTGCAGAACGGTGTTGCGTCATGTGGTGGTTGATCAAAGATCCACCGAGGGAAAGTGCAGTCAAAAGGAATCCCGACCGTGTGATGTCACGAGGATGCCCGGCTTGAGCGGTTGCTCGCGGAATCGGCGGAACACGGCCGATTCATTCCGGACTGGTCGGTTTCCCAACGTCTTTCACACTACACCCTGGTCGAGGCGTTGGCGGCCTTCCGCCGTTCTGGTTCAGTCAAGGCCAGGCCGCTCCCGTGCCCTGCTCGACCTGCACGATCGCCGATGACGAACCTGCGTAGAGGTCCGAAATTGATTGACTTCGAGAGTATTTCGGACCAGCATGTCGACGCGAGACAAGCCGGTCCCGGCGGCGTAGAGTCCGAAGATCGGGACCAGCCAGGCCCCCACGTCAAAGGGGCAGCGAAATGACTGACAAGTCTCCTCGGCAAAGCATGGGCAAGAAGTCGGCAAAATCCCTCAAGGAGAAACGCGCGGACAAGCGCGCGAAGTCCGACGGCACGTCGCAGGCCGACGCCGTATTCAACCCCAAGAAGCGCTGACGCCGCACCACCGCGTCGAACGCCCGCGAGCCCGGATGCACGTGCATCCGGGCTCGCGGGGTTTGAGCGGTGGTTCTGTCAGCGCACCTTCTCGGGGATCGAGCTCAGTGCGTGCAGAACGTGCACGGCCAGCTCGCCCGCAGCCTTGTCGCTGAGCTTGGAGTGAGCGGTGATGGTGTCCTTGACGAGGTCGACACGTCGGTCGTAGGGAGACTGGAGCAGAGTTGGCGAGGCCATCGAATTTCCTTCGTAGTCGGGCGTGTTCGCTCGAATCCGAGCTACCCGATGCGCATGACTTTACGCCGCCATCGGTCAACGGGTGTCGGTACGGGCATGCGGGTACTCGGGCAGACGGTGCTGGAACGAGAGGATGTCGGCGTTCTGGACTGTCCCGTCGAGAATCTCCACCGCTCTGCACACCGTCTGGTCGGACTCCCAGCCCTGCCTGCCGGCGAGCACCGTCGGCAGATAGGGCAGGAGCGCTTCACTGATCTCCCAGGTCGCCGAGTTCCACAGATAGGACGGACTGTGATCGACGGCGTAGTAGGTGATGTTGTCGCCGACGATGAACGTCGGCTGCTCGAACGAGGTTGGCTTGGCCCAACTGAAACCCATTGCCTCATCGCATGATACGTCGATGATCAGGCTTCCTGGCCGGAAGGCGGCGAGGCCGTCGCCGTCAAGGAAGGTCAGCGGCGCGTTGGTGTCTTGCAGCACGCAGTTGACGACGATGTCGTGCTCGGCCAGGAGCGGGGCCAGTGGCACCCTGCCGTCGGACGTCAGGGCGAAACTCGTCGACGACCCGCCATCGGGATCGACGTCGTGCTCGAACTGCACGATATCGGCCGAGTGGATCGGTGACGCCACCTCGGTCACGCCGCGATTGGTGAAGATGTCGACGTCGTGAATCCCGTGTGCTCCAAGCGCCGTCACGGCGCCTCGCGCGGTGGCGCCGAAGCCGATCACCGCAGCCCGCAACCGGCGGCCGTACATCCCCGTCGATCCGGTGATCTGCAGCGCGTGCAGCACCGAGCAGTAGCCCGCCATCTCGTTGTTCTTGTGGAACACGTGCAGCTTGAACGAACCGTCTTCCCGCCACAGGTTCATCGCCTCGAATGCGATCAGCGTCTGCCGCCGTTCGATGGCCTGCTCGGTGAGTGCCCGATCCTGCACACAGTGCGGCCATCCCCACAGCACCTGGCCGTCGCGAAGGTCGGTGAGATCGCAGGCGTCCGGCTTGATCAGCAGGATGACGTCGCACTCGGCGATCAGCTCCTCGCGCGAGCGCACGCCGGCCGTGAGCCCCGCCAGTCGAGCGTCGGAGACGCCGAAGTGCTCGCCATACCCACGCTCGACGTAGATTCTGGCGCGAAGATCGGCTTCGATCCGGTCGAAGTGGTCGGGATGGATCGGCAGGCGGCGTTCATTCTCTTTGCCGGTCCGGCCGATGACACCGAGTTTGAGCTGAGGCACGTGCCCTCCGGGAATCGTCACGAGGGTGCGGCACGGCCGCTTCCCTCAGCGCCCAAGCGGGTCACAGGCGTCTGTCTGGTGCTCACTGTAGACCCCGGTGTCAACCTCTATTGTCCACGCTGTTGACCCGATTCCGGAGCCCGACGAGCCCGAGGAACGAGGTCAAGATCAACGTCACACGGGTCAGCCTTCCCACAGCGGCTGGAAGCTCGTAACATCGATAACACGGTTGACCTGCATCACCACGGTGCGGCGGTCGACAGCGTTGAGCCGCCAGCGCCTTCTGATAGCCATTCAAGTTTCGCTGTACGAGGTGACGCTGGTGAGCACGATCAAAGGCAGTTTCCCCGACGTGGTGGTCACGGGGATGGCGATGACGACGTCGTTGGGCCCCGATGCGGAAAGCACGTGGCGGGCGCTGCTGAACGGGGACAGCGGTATTCGGGCACTCGACGATCCGTTCGTCGACGAGTTCGAGCTGCCCGTCCGCATCGGGGGCCACCTGCTGGAGGACTTCGACGATCACCTGTCTCCTTCCGACGTGGACCGGCTGTCCTACGTGCAGCGGATGGCCGCCGTACTGGGCCGCCGGGTGTGGGAGCACGCGGGAGCGCCCGACGTCGACACCCGTCGTCTACTGGTGTCGATCGGCACGGGCGTGGGTGGCCTGGAGAAGCTCGCGTTCGCATACGACGACCTTTATGCACGCAGGCCAGAGGCGGTATCGCCGGCGGTGGTGTGGCAGTACGCCCCCAACGGTCCCGCCGCCGCCGTCGCCCTGGAACGCCGCGCCCACGCGGGTGTGTTCGCGCCGACGTCGGCGTGTGCGTCGGGATCGGAGGGCGTGGCCCAGGCGTGGCGGAACATCGTGGCGGGCAACGCGGACATCGCCATCTGCGGAGGCGTCGAATCGAAGATCGAGGCAGTGCCGATCGCCGCCTTCGCGCAGATGCGCATCGTGCTGTCGAAGAACAACGACGATCCCGCAGGTGCCTGCCGTCCCTTCGACCGTGACCGTGACGGATTCGTGTTCGGCGAAGGCGGTGCGTTGCTCGTGATCGAGACCGAACAGCACGCCAAGTCGCGGGGCGCGACGATCCTGGGCCGGCTGATGGGTGCCGCCATCACTTCCGACGGCTATCACATGGTCGCCCCCGACCCGACCGGGGAACGTGCGGGCGCGGCGATGACACGCGCCATCCAACTCGCCGGACTGTCCGCGAGCGACATCGACCACGTCAACGCCCACGCCACCGGCACCGGGGTCGGCGACGTGGCGGAGTCGGTCGCCATCAACAACGCCTTGGGCGACAATCGACCCGCGGTGTACGCCCCGAAGGGCGCACTCGGGCACTCCGTCGGCGCGGCGGGCGCGGTGGAGTCGATCCTGACGATTCAAGCGCTGCGGGACGGGCTGGTGCCCGCGACGCGCAACCTGAAGAACCTCGATCCCGACGTCCACCTGGACGTGGTGGCCGGTTCACCCAGACCTGGAAATTACGAGTACGCGGTCAGCAATTCGTTCGGATTCGGCGGTCACAACGTAGCGCTGGCCTTCGGCCGCTACTAGGCGTCGGACCGCCACACGCGCCTCGCGCGAAGGCGGCGGCCGTTCATTCACGGCGTACGGACCGTGCGCGACCGCCGGCCCCGCCGGAACCAGGGTCGTGATTGTCACCCGGTGGGAACCTGTCGCCTGGATGCAGCTTCTATAAACAAAAGTGACGAAGCGCCCAGCTAGATCGAATAGCAACACGTCTGGACACAGCCACGTCGATGAATATGGTCGAGGGGCAGCATCGACAAGCGGATCGTTCAGTCTTCACGATCGCAGCAGGGACCGGAGGAGCAGTCATTTGGCGACATTCATCCTCGTGCATGGTTCGTTTCACGACGGAATGCATGGAGCGGGGTATCCGAGGACTGCGCGATGCCACCGGGAGAATGGCAGTTGCACCCTCGGATGACGAGTCGCCTGGGCCTCTTCCCGCTGGTGCAGATGCCAGGCGGCCACGAGCTGATGTTCTCGAATCCAAAGGGATTGACGACAGCATAATCGTGGCCAGCCGGGACTGAAGTAAGGGTGATGGTCCTCACTCGACGTGAATAGTCCGACGCGGGATCAGCGTTGACAAGGCGAAGTGAGACAGCGGCCAGATAGATGGCACACCGGCACGTCCGAAGATGCCCGAACAGCCACCGCAGTTACGAGGAGACAGTGATGATGAGTGACTGCCGGGACACGGCGGTGGTCTTGGGGGCAAGCATGGGCGGCATGCTTGCGGCCAGGACGCTAGCCGACGGATACCGACGCGTTGTCGTGGTTGAACGTGATTGCCTGCCAGAGACTCCGGTGAACCCATGGTGTTCCGCAAGACAAACATCCCCATGTTCTACTCGGCAAGGCCGTGGAGATACTTGGTGACCGATTCCCCGGCAGCCTCTTCGATCGACTGGTCGCCGACGGGGCAGTGAGGTGGGACGACGGAGATCTATCGAGATTCTGGTCGACGTTCGCCGGCCATCTGATGGTGCGCTCGGCGCACATACCGAATCCCGCTTCGATGACGGACTACCACATGAGCCGACCACTACTGGAATTCAGCGTGCGTCGCGCAGTACGTGAAATTCCCAACGTACAGATCCTCGACCAGCAATCACGTCGTCGGCCTCACGGCCGATCTCGATCGAAACCGCGTCACCGGGGTGCGCGTTGTGAAGCCCGGCGGTCGTGAAACATCGTTGGGCTGCAGATGTCGACGTGGACGCCACTGGCCGTGGCTCACGAACGCCAGTGTTCCTGGAAGAGTTCGGATACGGTCGTCCACCGGTTGACGAGGTCGACGTCCGCATGGCATATGCCACTCTGCCCGTGCGTATTCCACGCGCAATGCTTCACGAGCTGGTTCTGACCGTGTACCCGACTCCGAGTCGCTCGACGATGTTCGCAATGTTCGCAATGTTCGAGGATGACACCTATATGGTCCTCGCCGGCACCGTCGGTGGACAAGATCTGCCGACCGACCGCGCGGCGCTGCTCGACTTCATCGCCAAGATCGCGCCCGCTCACGCCGTCGCCGCGGCGCAAGCCGGTGAGCCGTTGGGAGATGTTGCCCAGCACAGAATCCCGTCCGACCGATGGCGCCGCTATGACAAACTTCCACGCACGCCCGATGGCCGTCGGCCATTGTCGACACGGATCACCAACGCCTACATGGACCGGGTTCTGACCGCGACCGAAACGGATCCAGCGGTCGCCCAGCAGTTCTTCCGCACCGTGTGGATTCTCGACGAACCGACGTCGCTCCTTCGTCCACGCATCGTTCTCGGGATCGTCAAGGCGCTGGTTACGGGCGCGCGAAATCCCGAACAAGCCGCACACCTCGAGTCGTTGAACGCCTGCGCCGACTGAATCACGCCGAAGTGCCGATCGCCTTGAATACATTGAGGCGCAATGGCATATCGATTGCCGGTCAGGTGGTTGGCTCCAGCTCAGGTGGCGTTGCCAAGGAGTCCGAGTGATCGCATCGTGCTTGCCAGGTGGGTGTCGATGGCCTGATGAGCTTGGTCGACGGTGCCGGCATGGAGCGCATCGGCGATGGCCTGATGCTCCTCGACGATGGTGCTGATGCGCTGTGCGTCATGGATCGTCGAGGCAGCGATCATTCGCATCTGGCGATCGCGCAACGAGGCGTAGAAGCCAGTGAGGATGGTGTTCTCAGCTGCCTCGAGCGTGATGCTGTGAAACGTGCGGTCCGAGATCAGGAAGTCGTGGATGCCGGATACCGCGCTGGCGGCGCGTTGACGGTCCATTTCGGCGCACAGCCGTTCGTAGACTCCCGCGCGCACTTCGGCGACCTGCTGGACGATCTTGTCTGCGGCGAATTTCTCCATGAGCAGGCGTGCCTCCATGACGGCACGGACCTCGGCCGGAGAGACCGGTACGACCAGTGCACCGCGCTGCGGATAGAGCCTCAACAGCCCCTCGGCCTCCAGCCGCAGGAAGGCTTCGCGAACAGGGGTGCGGGACATGGCGAGTGCGCCGGCGATCTCGCCTTCGCTGATCAGTTCCCCGCCGGTGAGTTCTCCGGTGAGCACCCGATTCTTGACATAGGTGAGAGCTCGGTCCTTGGCGGAACCGACGGGACCGCGGGTCCTCTTTGCCGCCACTGCGATCCCTCTCGTCCCCAAGCCGTTTGCGAGTTTCCGCCTCCGGCACGGTACAACGCATCCCCTTGAGCGGACAGCGACGCATCAGTCGGGCGCGGCGCCCCGGTCCTGGGAAAGTGTCGCCGGCCACACCGCGCATCAGTCGTCACCGAGATGCAGATCAGATGCAGTTGAGATACGGAGCTGACCGCGGTGCCGAAAGGTGAACGTAGATGTCGATCGCACACCTCACGAGGGTGCGAAGGGGTCATCCGCGGACCTCGAGCCGACCATCCGGCGCCGATGACCAAGATCACCCATGTGTCGTGGGCGATGTTCGGCCTGCTGCCACCCGATCAGGGACAGCGCCCCCGTCGTCGCCAGTCCGTCGCGCTTCGACTTCATCCTCGACGCGCAACCGGGGTGCTGCACGCTGCCGGGTACTCACCCCGACGACCGGGGCAACATCGCCGAACCGAGCCGCGTGGACTGGGAAGTCCACTCGCGCGACCTCGTCGTTCGGGCCGACGCCGTCTGCGTCCTTCCGTCGAATTTCGGCGGCACGGTATCGGTTTCATGCACACCGGCAGGAGGGCCCCCGAAAACTGTTCAATTCCAGTGGCGTTCGGTTCCACGTGTCAGCGGCCAAGCCTCCACCGAGCCGTCGTGTGGACGTGGCATGGATGTCGTGCCTTGGGCATGCACGACCACATGGATCACTTGTCCACCTTCGGGCGATCGGTGAGACTGCGGCTGGTCCGCCTCCACGAATTGCTGTACAAGAAGACGAGCGGCCGCATTGGTCACCGACTCCCAGGTATTCCGCCCAGCCTGGTTCTCCACACGACTGGGGCAAGAACCGGGAAGGACCGCACCAACACGCAGACCCATGCGCGCGATGACGAAGACTATTCGTCAATGACGCCAACGCCGATCACGACCGGACCGACCAGAGCAGAACGACGAGACCCATCCCGGTCGTCGTACTCACGCCTGTCGTCCGCTCTCCGGAAGCCGGACGCGGGAGCACGCCCGGCGCATAGGCTCGGCGAAGAGCCCGCCTCCTCGGAAGCGCGTCGCTCTCCAAGGCAGTCGACGGGAGTGAACCAATGCGCAGTGACCGGCTGGACGCCGCTCGGCGGCATCGTGGCACCTCGCTGGTGCTTGGCGCCATCCTGATCGCGGGCGTCGGCTGCTCGGGGTCGACGCCGGCAATCACGCCGTCGGTCGCCGGTTCGACCGCGATGACGCCCACCGGACCGCTCGGCGCGACGATGATGGACGACTCGACGGTGGCCGTCGAGGCCGACGGCTCCGCAGGCGCGCAACCGCAGCTGGCAGCGGATCCCATCCAGCTGGCCGACGACCTCGTCGCCGACGAGAACGCTCTGCGTGACCCGTCGACACCCGAGGCAGCGCTGGCAGCGGCGGCGCACCGGCAGCAGGCGGCCTACCGCGCCATCGGGCGCCACCCCGACTGGGATGCGGTCACCCGACCGCGAATCCCGCCGCAGCTGCTCGATGCCTACGACCGCAATGTCGACGCCCGCAGGCAGCTCACCGCGATGGCACAGGTCAAGGACACGCTGCCGGCATGGCGCATCGAAGCCCCTGCGCCCGCCGACGAGCTACTGGGTTACTACCGCGAGGCGGAGTCGGCGTCCGGTGTGGGATGGAACTACCTGGCCGCGATCAACCTGATCGAGACGCGCTTCGGAAGCATCGACGGCGTGAGCACCGCCGGTGCGCAGGGCCCCATGCAGTTCATGCCTTCGACGTTTGCCGGCTATGGCGAGGGCGGCGACATCCACTCGGCCCACGACAGCATCATGGCGGCAGGCCGCTACCTCGCCGCCAATGGCTTCGCCAACGATCGTGACAGCGCCATCTACCGCTACAACAATGCGAACCAGTACGTGCGGGCGGTCAACGACTACGCCGCCATTCTTGCCGCCGATCCCGCCACGTTCGCCGGCTACTACCGGTGGGACGTCTATTACTACACGACCGCCGGTGACGTGTTGCTCCCGATCGGTTACGCCGCGGCCTCGCCGATCTCCGTCGCGGACTACTTGTCGACCCACCCGCAGTAGATCTGGCCCACGCACGCCAAGGTTCCTCCAAGACGTTCCCCGCACCCTTTCGGTGATCGATACCGAGACGTTCATCGAAGGGGAACCAACATGGCGGAGAACCGGCAGTGCACCACGCCGTCCCGGGCCATCGCGGACCGAGCACCACACGCGCGAGCGCCCGGCAGCCCCAGGTGCGCTCTTCGGCCTGGCCGCGATGGCGCTGGCCGCGTGCGCACCCTCCACCGAACCCATCACGGCGCCAGTGCCGACACTCAGCCCGGCGATCTCGATGTCGACGGCGCCATACAGCACCGGCGGCATCACCACCCGCTGCGAGGTCACCAACCACGACTGGGTCGCGACGCAACCGGCGAACTGCCAACAGAATTGGGGCGACCGGGTCGGGATGGAGCAGGGGTCCGCCGCTGTGTTCGGCTGCTACGGCCAGGGGATGCCCGCCGCCACGCACACCCTCGAATACGGCCAGATTCAGACGCACGGCTCGATCAGTTGCGACAGCGAGACGGTCGGAGTCATGTGCATCGACAACGCGACTGGGCACTACTTCTTCATATCGCGTGAGACGGTTCAGCTCGGCTGAGCCATCGCAGCAACCCCAGGTGGTGTTGGCGGAGCAATGTCGTCGGCGGGATATGACATTAGCTAGGGCCGTTGCGCTTCCGACCGCAGCGGCCGGTTGGCTCGGCGACACTCGCTACCGCTTTGGCCCGGCAGGTTGCCGCTGAGCAACGCGACCATGTCGCCGTGGTGTACTTGCGAGATCCGTCGCGGAACACCTCGTATTCTTCGATATGCTGACGCTCAACGTGTTTCAGTGCGCCGGGCCACCACACGTCCGCAACGTCGTTCGCCCGGCAGTCATATGCTGACGTCTCCAGCGGAACGACGAAGCGACGCACGGGGGCTCCGCCACGCGACGATCGGACGTTGGTGATGCGAACACGCGAAGGGACCCCAATGGCAACCACGGGATAGGCAAGGCGTGGTCGCTCGACAAATGTCGCGGGCCGTTCAGGTCCCGCATTCTCCGTATTCACCCTCCCGAAGGACAACCGTGTACCTCACTGCGCGTTCATATCTCCTCGCCGGCTTCACCGCGGCCAGCATCGTCGCCACCATCCCGTTTGCCCCGCGAACCACCGTCCACATGCCCGACGTCCACTCAGCCGACGTCCGACTGGCCGCCGCGGAATCACAGATCGCAGCCACGGTGCGCACACTGCGCGCGGTCGAAGCGCGCGCCGTGGCTTCCACGGCCGAGGGCACCACCACGACTGTCCTGCCCGCACGGCAGGCCTCCACCGCGGCGACCGCAGCTATCGTCCCGGTCTCCGTTGTGGGTCCGGTGATCGGCAACGGCGTGGCACTCGCCTTCGACCTGGCCGGCACGCAGGCGGCGTTGATGAACAGTGTCAGTTTCGTGGCAGACGCCACCATCGCCGCCCTCACCGGCGCCACGGCAGAGGACCTCCCCCCGGGCTTCGGCGTCCCGCAACGGCTCAACGTCATCACCGCTGATCTCAGCAATCTGGCCGGTGCGATAAACCACCTCACCGGCTTCTTGCAGTCCGGTGCTGCGGCTACCGGGGCACCCCAAACCGGCGTGAAGACCGGTTCGGTCGCCGCATCCAGCGCCGGCACCGGTGCCGCCGGCCTTTTGCCCCTGATCGGTGATGTCGCGATCCTGGGCGTGGACATGACAGCCGCCCCGTTCAACATGACGCAGACGGTGACCAGAGCGCTTGCGGCGGCATCGACGGACCTCGGTGCGGGCGAGTTACGAGCAGCGCAAACGGATTTCCCGGCCATCTTGCAGGCTGGCTTGACGGAGTCCCAGACGCGGATCGCCAAGGACCAGAACAACATCGGGGCGGCCCTGGCCCGGTTGCTTGGAAGGCCGAGCACCACCACCAGCCAAACCGACGCGGCGAACTCGGTGGCGAAAGCATCCAGCGCCGTGGCCGCCACCAAGACCACCTCGACGCCAGCAGTGCAGTCGCACCCGATCAACAAGGGACCAGGGCCCGTCGTCACCAAGCCGAGGTCCTCGGCACCTGCCAGCACCGCAACTGGCGGCTCGTCGACAGCCTCGCAACAAGGGTCGTCGCGCACCCATGGGGTGACGGCGAAACCAACCCAGCAACGCGGCAACACCACGGGAACCACGAAGTCGGCCACTCAATCGCCGACGAAGGCCGGCGACAGCGCCGACGGGGCCGGCACGGCCAAGCACTCCGCACCCGCCAAGCAGCACGAGGATGGGGCCAAACACCGCAAGCATTGACCCGTCCACCGCAGCCTGGCGGACCCCTTCAACGGGAGTCCGTCAGTGCTGCGACGGAAATGGGCATCGCGCGGCCGAGTGAATCAGATCACATCTGGATGCGTTCATCTTCCTGGGGTGTGCAGCTTCAACGCACAGCGAAACCCGGAAGAAGGACATGCCCGACGCCACGGCGCCATCCACGGAGGGGTTGCCCTGCAACTACCTCGAGGCCATCCTGCTCAAGAGTGGTTCGCTGAGGGCAACTGGAACCGTGGTGCGGTCGGGGTCACGGGTGGCGTCCGCGGAAGGCGTCATGACCGGATGAGTCCGGAGTGCTGGTAGCACCGCGACGAGCACCCTGTTGATCTCCGATGTGAAGCCGGCGTAGAAGGCATAGAAACGGGCCCGCGGGGGTTGTCCTTAAAGCATCGCGCCAGATGAAGCGCTGCCAGACACGTTGAGTGACGTAGGAGAAGGAATGCGCAAACGAATCAATGACATTGCTGCGGTGGTGGGCGCTGCTTCACTGCTCGCAGCCGCACTGATCGTGGGCGCAGGAACGTCGAGCTATGCCGACAGTGCGTCCGCCGGGAGGAGTGCCGACGCCACGTTCGTGCCGAGCTCTCACCCGACCAGGCAGGCGAGCGAGTCGTACCGGCCCGAGGCGAAGGCAGATCCACCCTGCGGATTCAGGGCCACCGGCGCCTGCTGATCGGGCCACCAATTCGGCTGGCCCCCCTCATGCTGTCGATGACGTATCGGCACCCGGCCGTGCTGGCGAACTGGGCTGGTGCTCCGGAGCAACCTCAACATCCGCGCGACGGCGCCAATGTCGACCCGACCGCTGTCGGCGAGGTGAGCATCGCACTCTGTGTGAGCGACCCGGCGATCTTGTGGGTGCTGGTGAGCATCGCATCGGCCCCGAGCGCCAGTGCCGCTGGCGGCCAGGCGTTCGGCCCGTTCGTACGGCGTCGGCGATGGCCCTGCGTCGATGCCCTGAATGTCCTGGGGCACGTCGGCGGCCAACGCGTCGACGCCGATTGCCTTGCGCAGCGCGGGGTCCGTTCTCAGCAATCGGACCCGCGGCCGTGACCTTCACGCGGACCGTCCGCGGTGGCGCCGATCAGCGAGATGAACTCAGGCCAACGTTGCGACGAGCGAGCTGGCGGCCTCGACCAGTTCCGGGTCCAGGGTGAAGTGGTCACGGTGGGTTCGCTTGGCGGACATGTGCACGGCGTCGACACCCACGGCGACGAGGGCCGGGATGGCGGCCAGCGTGACGCCACCTCCGGACATGATCTGGATGCGGCCACCGGCCGCGGTCAGCATGGCCGCGATCGTCGCGATGCCGTCACCGGCTGCAACGGCACCCCCGGAGGTCAGCACCCGGGTGACGGCAAGGTCCGAGCCGGCCAGGTCGGCCACGGCGGCGACGGGGTCGGCGCCCGCGTCGACCGCGCGGTGCACCGTGATCGCGACATCGGGCCGCACGCTACGCGCGGCGCCCGCGATGCGGGCGATGGCATCGAGGTCGAGCCGTCCGTCGGGGTCCAAGGCCCCGATCACCACGCCGGCGGCACCCTGTGCGGTGATGGCGGAGGCGTCGCGTGCCATCTGGATGATCTCTTCTGCGTCGTAGACGAAGTCGCCTGGTCGTATCCGCACCAGCACGTGGGTGTCGTCGCAGACTTCGAGCGTGGCATCGATGACGGCTTGGGACGGGGTGACACCGCCCAGCTCGAGGGCAGTGCACAGCTCGACACGGTCGGCACCACACGCGATGGCGGCGCCGGCAGCCGATGCCGAGGTAACGGCGATCTCCAGTTCGGGCACGCTAGTCATCCTCGCCGCTCAGTGGCACATTCGAGGCGGGAATGAGACGCGCGCTCAGATCGGGCTCGAAGTCGGCGTCGTCGAACGGGAACATCGGGCGACGGATCCGCCGGTGGCGCAGCCGCATCAAGTCCTGGTCGACGCCGCCGGGGGTCAGGGCCAGCCGCCAGCCGGCGGCCATGTCGTACAGCTCGGGCTCGAGGTAACCGATCTTGACGAACACGATGTCTGCGTTGCGCGGGTCGAGGCCGAGCTCGGTGAAGTCGCTCTCCAGGTGGTAGGGCTTGCGCAGTCGGGTGAGGATGACGTGCAGGCCACCCACCCGCAGCACGACCTCGGTCTCGGCGTCGCGGTCGCCATGCCGAATGGCGTGCACGACACCGGTAAGCGTGACGGGGCCGGCGTGCCTGTCGTCGACGGCGGCCCCACCGGCCACGGTCACGGTGGCGCCGACGCCTGCGGCCTCCGCGACCGCCACGGCCTGCGGTGCGGGCAACGACGCGTAGATGACGGTGCGTGAGACATCGGTCAGGGCAGGGGTTTCCAGGATGCGAGCCAGTGTCCAGGTCACGTCACCGGCGCCGCCTGCCGTCGGGTTGTCACCGGTGTCGCTGATGAAGAACGGGCGCGCGTCGGATTCCAGCGCCGCCGCCACGCATTCGTCGAACGTGCCGGCCGGGGCGACGAATTCGAAATTCCGGCGGGCCCGCCAGAAGGCGTGCGCCAGGCGTTCGGCGCCTGCGCGCACCTCCTGCTCGTCGTCGCCGGTGACCACCACCGCGGCGCGGTTGCGCGGTTCGTCCGCCCAGGCGTAGCCGACCCAGATCGCGGCGTCGAGCACGCCTGGCTGCGCCTCGACCTCCGGCACCTGCGCATAGAGGCTCTTGGCCGGCTCGATGCGGGTGGAGGTCTTCTCCCCGGGCAGCAGCACCGGCACCGGCACCCACGCCTTGAGCGGCCGGCCCGCGCCCGCCGCCAGCCGTTCGACGAGGTTGCGGACGCCGCGTTCCTTGGTGACCAGGTGATCCTCGTGCGGCGCCATCCGGTAACAGGTGATCAGGTCGCTGCGGTGGAGCGAGTTCGCGGCTGACGTTGCCGTGCAGGTCCATGGTGGTCGTGATCAGCACGTCATCGCCCACCGTCTCGCGAATACGCTGCAGCAGAACGGCTTCGGCGTCATCGATGCCTTCGACGGTCATCGCGCCGTGGATGTCGAACCACAGGCCGTCGAGCCGCGGCAACGCGGCGAGCCGTTCGATGATCTCGTCGCTGAGCGCGGCGAAGGCCGCCGCGGTCACCAGCCCGCCCGGCAGCGCCTTGCCGACCAGGGTCGGGCGCCAGTCGGCGGCTGCCCGCAGCGGCATACCGTCCCCGAGGAATTCTGGATAACGCGCCAGGATGTCCGCCCCACGCAGGGGGTGAAAGGCCGCAGCGTCGGTGCGGGCCGGGGAGAACGTGCTCGACTCGATGCCGAGGCCGGCGATGGCGATGCGGGGCAAGGTCGTTGAGGACACGGCGTCAGACACGGGCCTGCCTTCGGATCGTGGCGTTGCCGCCGCCGATGGACTCCAGTGTCGTCGCCAGCGCCTGCGCCAGGCCCTGGAGGCCGGCCCCGACCAACCCGGCGTCAGCGCCGAGGAGGGTGCGTTCGATCGACAGGTGTTGGGTCATCAGCGGGTGGCAGCTCTCATAGAGCTGGCTGCGCACCGCGGCCACGAACGGCTCGAGCGTCGACAGCAGGCCACCCAGATAGATGACGTCGGGGTTGAAGAAGTTGACATTGGCGCTGAGCACCTCGCCGAGGTAGCCGCCCGCTCGGCGCACCGCCTGGTTGGCGATCGGATCGCCGCGCTGGACGAGCGTGACCACGTCCTCGGTGGACTGCACCGGCAGGCCTCGGTCCGGCCAGAATCCGTTGCAGCGCAGCGCCGGTGGCGACGGTCTCCAGACAGCCGACGTTGCCGCACGCGCACGGGGTGTCACCCGCCCCGTCGACGCGGACGTGGCTGATATCGCCCGCCGCGCCCGTCGCGCCGCGATACAGGCGCCCGTCGATCATGATGCCTGCGCCGATCGCGGTGCCCGCCTTGACCGTAACGGAGTGCTGGTGGTCGACACGGCGCGCGGCGGTCTCGCCGATGGCCATCAGGTTGGCGTCGTTGCCGACGGCGGCGGGGACACCGAACCGCGTCGCGAGGTGCTCGCGCACCGGGTAGCCGTGCCAGCCCGGCATGCGGGACGGGCTGTCGACACCGCCGGCCTCCAAGTCGACCGGTCCTGGCAGCGCCAGCCCGACGGCGCGCGGATTCCCCGGCGCCGCGTCGATGAGTCGGCGCAACGCGTCGGCGAGAGCGTCGAGCGCCGCGACCGGACCGACGGCGACGTCGAGCGGGATCGTCGTCACGGCCTCGCGGGCGCCGCCGGTGCGCACGATGCCGATCCTGGCGTGGCGGCTGCCCAGTTCGGCGGCCAGCGCGTATTCGTCCGCTCGGCCGATGCGCAGTGTCTTGCGTGGGCGCCCGTAGGCGGTCGACTGCACGCCCTGCGTCGGCGAGCAGCCCGTGCGCGATCAGTTGCGCGACGGCGATCGAGACCGAGCTCGCCGCCGCGCCGAGTTGGCGCGCGAGTTCCGTGCGGCTGGTCGCCTGCCCGCTCGCCACCAGCTCGAGCACCCGGCCGGTCAACGTCTCCGACCACGTCTCACCGCCGGGCCTGCGGTCGCCGACTTATTTCAGAACTGTACAAAGTATTTCCAACCACTCGCCCGATCGCCGACGTAATCTCTACCGCTGTACTGCAGAAAGCAGCCAAATCAGAGGTTACGTACTTTTTACGCGCTCTGGTTTCTTTTTTCGGCAGATGTCCAGTTATATGAAGCGCGCCACAGCTGGGGCCGACCTCGTCGAAGGAGAGTCATGAACAGATCCCGCCTGCCAGGGCGCCGACTGGCGGTCGTCGCCGCTGTCCCCGTCGCGCTCGGTGCCCTACTGGCCGGCTGCTCGTCGGCGGGCAACTCCGCGTCCACCTCGAAGGACACGATCAACTACGCGCTGCCCCCCAACTTCACGCCGAACTGGATTCTGCCCATCGGCACGTCGGGCAAGCTCAACACCAACAACGGGTCCATCGCGCAGTCGCTCTGGGAGCCGCTGGTGACCTATGACGGCGCGACCGGCACGGTGGCATGGCAGAAGGACGCCAGCGTCGCCAGCGATGTCGCGTTCGACCCGGCGGGCACCTCGGCGACGATCACCCTGGGCAAGCGGACCTGGAGCGACGGCCAGCCCGTCACCGCGCGTGATGTCCAGTTCTTCTACAACCTCGTCAAGGCGAACAAGGAGGACTGGGCCAACTACAACGCCGGGCAGGCGCCCGACAACTGGACCTCGCTGACCGTCGCCGACGACACGCACCTCACGATCACCTTCGACAAGCCCTACAACACCGACTGGATGCTCGCCAACGAGCTCAGCCTGATCACTCCACTGCCGCAACATGTCTGGGACAAGACCAGCACCGACGGCGCGGTCGGCGACTACGACTCCACCCCCGACGGCGCGGTCAAGGTGTGGGACTACCTCAACGAGGCGGCGGGCGACGTGTCGGGTTACGCCACGAACCCGCTCTGGAAGGTCGTCGACGGCCCCTACGCGATTTCCGGGTTCACCACGGCGGGCAAGGTCACGCTGCAGGCCAACGCGAAATACGACGGCGGCGACAAGCCCACCATCAAGACCGTCAACCTGCTGCCGTTCACGTCGGCCGACGCCGAGGAGAACGCCTTGCGCGGCGGGCAGATCGACTACGGCTACATCAGCCCGACCTCCATGGACGACAAGAAGTCCTTCGAGGCCAAGGGCTACCAGGTCACGCCGTGGACCGGTTGGGCGATCACCTACCTGCCGTACAACTTCAACAACCCCACCATGGGTCCGGTGTTCGACCAGCTCTACGCCCGTCAGGCGATCCAGCAGTCGATCGACCAGAACAGCTTGGTCAAGGCGATCTTCAATGACACTGCGGTAGCCGGATACGGCCCGATCCCGCAAGCGACGAAGAACGATTTCGTCTCACCGGTGCAGGCCGCCAACCCGTACCCGTTCTCCACGTCGGCGGCCACCAAGCTGCTCACCGACCACGGTTGGCAACGCGGCCCCGACGGCATCATGGTCTGCCGCGACGCAGGCAGCGCGGCGAACCAGTGCGGCGCGGGCGTGCCCGCGGGCACCACGTTCACCATGGCGGTGCTGACGCCAGTCCGGCTCGCCGGTGACCGACAACAAGATGAGCGCGCTGCAATCGTCGTTCGAAGGACAGTGGCATCGGCTTCACCATCAAGACGGCGCCGGTCAACTCCGTGCTGGCACAGACCCCGCCGTGCACGCCCGACCAGCCGATCTGCGCCTGGCAGCTGTCGTTCTTCGGCACCGCGGGCAGCTGGTACTTCTCCGCCTACCCCAGCGGCGACTCGCTGTTCCAGACCGGCGGCGGCTCCAACTTCGGCAGCTACCACAACCCCGAAGCCGACAAGATGATCGTGGCCGCAACACAATCCACCGACACGAAGGCCATCCAGGACTACAGCGCCCTGCTGGCCAAGGACCTGCCGGTGGTGTGGCTGCCGGAACCCGGCGTACCAGATCTCGGCCGTCCGGTCCGGCCTGAAGGCGCCGCAGGACCCGCTGGCCAACTTCCACCCCGCCCGCTGGTCGTGGTCGTAATAGCCGACGGCACATGACAACAGCCCTCTACCTGTCGCGCAGGCTGCTGCAGGCGGTCGCCGTGATCGTCATCGTCACGATCGTGGTGTTCTGCCTGCTGCACGCCCTGCCCGGCGGTCCCGCCCGCGGCATGCTCGGCGTCCAGGCCACCCCGGAGCAGATCGCCGCGTTCAACCACGATCAGGGCCTCGACCGCTCGCTGCCCGTGCAGTACGCGCTCGAAGTCGGCAGGCTGCTGCGCGGCGACCTCGGCACCTCGTACACCCTGAACGCGCCGGTGTCGCAACTGATCGCGCAGCGCCTGCCGAAAACCCTCGTCCTGACGATTGCTGTCGGCGCTGCTCGCCCTGCTGATCGCCATTCCGCTCGGCATGTGGCAGGCCGCACGGCGCAACCGGCCCGGCGACTACGTGCTCACGGTGCTGAGCCTGGTGCTGTACTCCACGCCGGTGTTCTTCCTCGGGCTGGTGCTGATCGCGGTCTTCACCCAGCTGATCCCGGTGTTTCCCGCGCAGGCGCCCTCAGGGGACACGCTGGCCGAGGTGTTCGCTGATCCCGCGGGGCTGGTGCTGCCCATCATCACCGGGGCGGCCGCCATGATCGCCGTGTTCAGCCGGTTCATGCGGTCGGCCGCACTGGAGAACCTCGACGAGGACTACGTGCGCACCGCCCGCGCCGGGGGCGCATCGGCCCGCGCCGTGCTGACCCGCCACGTCCTGCGCAACTCGCTGACGCCCGTCGTCGCGATGCTCGGCTACTACGTGCCGGTGCTGTTCGGCGGCGCGCTCGTCGTCGAGCAGCTGTTCAACTACCCCGGCATGGGACTGCTGTTCTGGAACGCCGCGCAGACCTCGGACTTCCCCGTCCTGCTCGGCTGCGTCCTGGTCATCTGCGCTCGCGACGGTCGTCGGCACGCTGGTCGCCGACGTGCTGCAGACGGTGATCGATCCCCGTGTGAAGACCCGAGTCTGAGGCCCGCCATGACCGCGCTGCTGTCCACCACTGTCGTCGAGGCCGGACCCGTCGCCGAGGGCGGCGCCCTCCTCGCCTGGCGCAGGTTCCGCCGCAACCGCCTCGCCCTCGCCGGGTTGGCGGTGGTGCTGCTGTTCGTGCTGTTCTGTTTCGCCGGCCCGCTGGTGTATCACACCGACCAGACCAGTACCGACCTTGCCGGCATCAACCTGTCCCCCGGCGCGGGCCATCCGCTCGGCACCGACGCCGTCGGACATGACGAGTTGGGCCGCTTGATGTACGGCGGTTCCGTCTCGCTGCTGGTCGGTCTGTCAGCGGGGTTGCTGGCCACCATCATCGGCGTCATCTGGGGTGCCGACGGCGGGATACCTCGGCGGCTGGATCGACAGTGCGATGATGCGCATCGTCGACGCGGGCATCGCGATCCCGGCGCTGTTCATCCTGCTCGTCATCTCCGCGATCTCGACACCGCACGTACCGGGCCTGATCGTGATCCTCGGGCTGGTGTCCTGGCTGGTGCCGTCCCGCCTGATCCGGGCGGAGACCCTGACGCTGAAGAACCGCGACTACGTGTACACGCTGCGGGCGTTCGGCGGCAGCCACCTGCGGGCCATCGGCCGGCACATGTTGCCCAACAGCGTGGCGACCATCGCCGTCGCCGCCACCTTCCAGGTCGCCGACGCGATCCTGCTGGTCGCCTACGTCAGCTATCTCGGCCTCGGCGTGCAGCCGCCCGAGACCGACTGGGGCGGCATGCTCAGCCAGGGCCTGACCGCCGCCTACAGCGGTCGGTGGTGGCTGATCGTGCCGCCCGGCATCGCGATCATCCTGGTCGTCTGCGCCTTCAACGCGATCGGCGACGGCCTGCGCGACGCCTTCGCGGTGCGTGGCCGATGATGATCGCCCAGCTCCGGACGCCCCGACGGATGGTCCCGGCTCTCCCGTCCTTGCCGTCGACGACCTGTCGGTGTCCTTCCGCACCGAAGGCGGCCCGGTGCACGCCGTGCGCGGGGTGTCGCTGCACGTCGATGCCGGCGAGACCCTCGCTCTCGTCGGCGAATCCGGCTCGGGCAAGAGCACGGTGGCACTCGCGGCACTGGGACTGCTCGGCTCCACCGCCGACGTGCGCGGCAGCGCCGTCATCACCGGCAGGCAGATCATCGGGACCGATGACCGGGAATTGCGGACCGCTGCGCGGTGCCGCGGCGGGCATGGTCTTCCAGGAGCCCGCGAGCGCGCTCGACCCGCTGATGCGCGTCGGCCGTCAGATCGTCGAGGTGATCCGCAATCACCACGACGTCAGTGCCGCCGAGGCCGAAACCCGGGCCGTCGAACTGCTCGGGCATGTCGGGCTGCCCGATCCGGCGACCCGCGCCCGCTGCTATCCGTTCCAGCTCTCCGGCGGCCAGCGGCAGCGCGTCGTGATCGCGATGGCCATCGCCAACCGGCCCCGCCTGCTCATCGCCGACGAGCCCACCACCGCGCTCGACGTCACCGTGCAGGCCGAGATCCTGGATCTGCTGCGGAGATTGGCCGCCGAGCACCACATGGGCGTTCTCATCGTCACGCACAACATGGGCGTGGTCGCCGACTTCGCCGACCGCGTCGCCGTCATGTACCGCGGCGAGATCGTCGAGCACGGCACCGTCGAGGACGTGCTGTTGCGCCCCCGCCACGACTACACGCAACGGCTGCTGGCCGCCGTGCCGCGCCTCACCGTGCACGACGTGGCGCCGGAACCCGATCCGCGGGCCGAACCCGACGCGCCCGAGCCCTACGTCGACTTGCGCCGCGTCACAGTGCGTTTCGGCGGCGGCCGACACACCGTGACGCGCGCTCGACGACGTCACGCTGCAGATCGCGCCCGGCGAAACCCTCGGCCTGGTCGGCGAGTCGGGCTCCGGCAAGTCCACCGTGGCGCGCGTCGTGCTCGGCCTGGTCAAGCCCGACGCGGGTGACGTCCGCGTCTTCGGCCACGTGCTCGCCCGTACCCGTCGTCGCGAGCGGCGCCTGCTGCAGGGCGGTATCGGTGTGGCGCTGCAGGATCCCGTCGCCTCGCTGGATGCCCGGATGAGCGTCGGCGAGTGCATCGCCGAGCCGCTGCGCGTGCACGCCAAGCGGATCGGCGGTGCCGAACGTCGCCGCCGCGTCGCCGCCGCTGCTCGAAGCCGTCCGGCTGCCCGCCGGAGTTCGCCGCCCGCGCACCGCGGGAGTTGTCGGGCGGCCAGCGGCAGCGGGTCAGCCTCGCGCGGGCACTCGTGCTCGGACCTCGGCTGCTCGTCGCCGACGAGCCGACCAGCGCACTGGATGTGAGCGTGCAGCGGATCGTGCTGGAGGTGATCGCGGAGCTGCAGCGCGAACTGGGTTTCGCGTGCCTGTTCGTCTCCCACGACCTCGCCGTGGTCCAGCCCTTCGCCGGCCGGGTCGCGGTGATGCGGGGCGGGCGGGTCGTCGAGCAGGGCGCCACCGAGCGGACCCTGTTGCACCCCGAGCACCGAGTACACCCGCGGACTGCTCGCCGCCGTACCCGTGCCCGACCCGGGCGTGCAGCGCGCCCGCCGCGAAAGCCGGCTCGCCGCAGCAGCCGCGGCGACGGGGCGCCGGGTGAGCACCGGCGCCGCTGTATCGCAGGCGTGGACATCGGCGGCACCTCGACCGAGGTGGTGCTGTGCACGCCGCAGACTCGACGGTCGTCGACCGGTGGAGGTGCCGCACGCCGGCGGCCGTCGGCGGGCGCGCGATGGTCGGCGCCTGCGCTCGGACTGCCGTACGCCTGCTGCCCGGCCACGGCACGCACGGTTGCTCGGCGTCGGCGTCGGGGCGGCGGGCGTGGTGGACGCGCGCGCGGGGCGGATCCTGGTGGCCAGCGACTCCTTCCGCGACTGGGCCGGGTTCGCGGTGACGGCCGCGTTCGAGGAGGCCGGCTCGCGCGTGCCGGCGTTCCTCGACAACGACGTCAACGCGTTCCTGCGCGGCGAGGCGGCGGCCGGCGCGGTGGCGGGCGAAGCCCATGTGCTCGGGATGACGCTCGGCACCGGGGTCGGCGGGGCGCTGTGGCTGGACGGCGCGCTGTACGACGGGCCGCACGGCGCGGCGGGCGAGATCGGGCACGTCCCGGGCTTCGGCGACCTGCCGTGCACCTGCGGCGGGCGCGGCCATCTGGAGACGCTGGCGTCGGGGCGGGCGATCGCCGCGCGCTACGGGGACGGACCGGGATCACGCTGTCAGCGGCCGACATTGCGGCGCTCGCCGACAGCGGAGACGCCGCCGCCGCCGCGGTGTTCGACGCGGCGGGGACGGCGATCGGGCAGGCCGTCACGATGGTCGCCGCCTTGATCGACGTCACCACGGTGGTGATCGGCGGCGGCGTGACCCGCGCCTGGCATCTGCTGGAGCCGGCGATCCGCCGGTGTCTCGTCGACGAACCGCCGGTCAGCGGACTGCCGATTCGCCTCGAACGCAGCGTCCTCGGTGCCGACGCCGTCGCGCTGGGCGCCGCGAGCCGGGTGCGCCGGGAGCTCGACAGACCCTGAGTGCACACCGTCGAGTTCGGGCGTGCTGACGGCATCGACGCGGCGATCCCCGCCATCCGCCACGGCCTGCACGCAGTCGACGATGGCGCCGTGCTGTTCACCGAGGCCAAATCTATTCAGCGGTAACGCAATCCCGCTACGACAAGGAAATGCCGGGGCCGAGAGGCCAACTCACGGTGCCGTATCGGCTTCGCGCCGCCTCCGGGAAAGGACCCCCACGACGGCGAACGGGCCGGCGGCCAAATTTCTTCGACAGACCTGGATTCGCCGACCGTCCGGGTTGCTCCTGGTTAGGCTGGTTGATCGGTTCGGCCCTGGGGAGCGGCTCATGGTCACGTTAGACCGCCTGGTCGATGTCCTCGGGAGCTATGGCGTCCGCTTGCGTTTCTGCCCAATACCGCGATCCACGGAGTTGCGTAGCGTCATCCTGCATGAAGTGACCGACGACCGCGCCGGTGGTCGGTAGGTGCTGCTCGGTATCGGTGCCCGCTGAGTCGAAGAAGCGGAGCGCTGGGCAGCCTCGGCGCACGCGGTGGTCGTGCTGATCCGCGGCGGAGATGACGACACCACGTTCGGCGGCGCGGACGAACGCGTCGCGGTGATGGTGGTTGACCCGGCGGTGTCGTGGAGCGAGTTGGCAGCTGTCATCTACGGATTGGTGCTGGAAGGCCGCGAAACCGAATCCGGCCGTGGCCCAACGGATCTGTTCGCGTTGGCCGACAGCTTGGCCGAGGCGACCGGTGGAGCGGTGACAATCGAAGACAGGCTATCGCGGGTGCTGGCGTATTCGAAACTGCAGCAACACGCCGACTCGGCACGGGTGGCGACCATCATCGGCCGCCAAGCGCCGGAGCACTTGCGCGCGTTCTTCGATGCCCATGGCGTCTTCGCGCATCTGGTCGCCTCTGACGATCCGCTGTTCGTCGCCGAGGACGCCGAACTGGGCTTGACCCGGGCACATGGCGGTCGCGGTTCGCTCCGGGCGAGAACAGATGATGGGGTCGGTATGGGTGGCCTGTTCGACGCCGTTGCGCGGAGCCGCGCTCACCGCATTGGCCGACGGCGCCCGCACGGTGGCCCTACACCTGTTGCGCTCCCGCGCCAGTGCGGATCTGGAGCGCCAAGTCGAATCCGAACTGGTGATCCGGCTGCTCGAGGGCACCGCCGATGCTGCTACCGCGGCCAGCCGACTGGGTCTTCCGCACGCCCCGCTACGTGTGATCGCCGTCCAAGCGTTCATGGGCGCACAACGCGACGCCGCTCTGCTGTTGACGTTCGAGCGCGCCACCACCGGATTCGGCTGGTCCCGCCCTGGACGCAGCGCCCTAGCCGGAAACACCGTCTACACCCTGCTCCCCGGTGAGCAGGCGGAAACGGCACGGCGCTGGGTCAACGGTCTGCGGGCGGCCCTACCCGACGGCGTAACCATGGTGGGCCGGCATCAGCGGGGCCGCCCTGCTGGTAGACCTCCCCACGGCACGCCACGAGGCCGACGAGTGTCTGGCGCTGCACGAGGGCGGACGCCCCGGCGCCGCGCCAGCGGCCTACGACGAGTCGTGGGACGACATCCTGCTGCAGCGGCTGCGCACGGCCGCGCGGTCGGGTCGCTCCCCGGACCGGGGGCCGGTGGCCGAACTGCGCCGCCACGACCACGCCCATGCCACCGAATACGTCGCGACGCTGCAGGCCTGGCTGGAGGCCCAGGGCAACCCGCGTGGGCCGGCGAGCGGTTGGGAGTGCACCAAAACACCGTGCGTTACCGGCTACGCAAGATGGCCGAGATCGTCAACCTACAACTGGATGACGCCAAGAAGCGGTTCGCCATGATGATCGAACTCGCGGCCACCGACACCGACTGACCATTCGCGCTGTCGAAACACGACAAAGCAGGCGCGGCGATGTTGTCTGCTGGCTGTGGCAGACCCTGCGGCGGCCATCCACGCCATCATGGAGACAACCGGTGATCGAGCTGTGGAGGTGGGTGATGGTCACCAGCAGCGAATCGATGTCACCGCGGCTGACCACGCCGGTGACCGATCGGGGCGCCCTAGGGCGAATCGCGCCATCCGGGCGCTCGGCGCCCTTCGACGCCAGATCTCAAAGCCGACTCGCCGAGGAGAGAGGAGATTTCGATGGACAGCTATAACGTGCGCCTGCCCCGGTGGCCCCGAGCAACTCTGCTGCGCCTCTTGGGCCGCGATCCACTGGTCCGCACCACCGATCGGATCGAGGCACTGGTCTCGGTGCTGACTGTCGTGGTAACGCTGCTTGCCGCGCCGATCGCCGCGGCGATCGGTACCCAGGTTTATGACTCCCGCCGCGATATCTACGCCGAGCTGGGCCACTATCCGCGACACCGTGGCCGCGGACGGAGTTAGCCGACGTCCCTGCCTCCCAACAAGACTTGGGCACCACGACGATCACGGTGCAGGCCCGATGGTCGGCCGCCGGCACCGAACACACTGGCGCGGTCAAGGCAGCTATCGACCGTTGAAGCGGGCGACCCCATTGAGATTTGGGTCGACCGCAACAGGGCGCGGGTGTTCCGGCACCAACCTCGACCACCCCCGCGCCGCCGTGGAGGCGGTGACGGTCGCACTCGTGATCTGGGTAGGC
>CAWEII010000024.1:0-75829 GCA_963809085.1 uncultured Actinomycetota bacterium
CCCCGGTTGTGTGCTGATCGTTGAGAGTTTCGATGAGCATGGAAACTCCCAAAACGTCGGAGAGCAGCACGAACTCCTGGCGAACGTCGTCGCATTTGTGCCCGACTTGGGTCAGGAAGGCGATAGCGGTTTCCCATTCGCGCGGCGTCAACGCGACCTCGCGGACGAAGCCGTGCAGATGATGGATGAGCTGGGTCAGAATTGGCCGCAACCGTTCGTCGTCAGTGGTCTGGAAGGAGGCGACCACCTGCTCGGTCAGCGCCAGTGAGGACTTCACGCCCGACGTGCTCATAGCGCTGAGCTCTCGAAGTGAACGACTCGCGGTGGAGCGGTGCAGAAGTGCGCCACCGCGGCGCCGAACTGTTCGCCGGTGGGTGAGGAGGCGAAATCCTCGGTGTGCTGGGCGACCGAGTTCCACCCGACCCGCAACAGGTAGAGGTCGGGATGATCGACACTGCGGATCAGCTCGGCGGTGTTGCCGCCGTTGGCATCCAGTAACAGGTTGCGTGCGTTGCTGAACGCGTGCTCGAATGCTACGCGGTCGCCGATATCAATCGTGATGTAGGCGTGCTCGTAAATCACTGGTACTCCTTGGTTTCTCAAATCGAAGGGTTATGTGGTGGTGAGATAGTCGAGGTTCAAGAACGAACCTTGGTGAAAGACGAGCGGGAGATCGGTGCGTCGCACTTGCACGTCGACCACGACACCCACGACCTGGCGGTGATCGCCCAGCCAGCTGCTGCTGTGTTTATGGCACTGCAGTACCACGGCGGCGTCGTCGAGGACCGGGTCTCCGGTGGCGCTTGGCGTCCAGCCCACGCCACCGAACCGATCCGCGCCCTTCTGCGTGAAGACTTGACACTGCTCGGCGTGTTGGTGGCCCAGGAAGTTGACTGTGAAGGTGTCCGAGCTGTTCATCAACGGCCACGTGCTCGAGTTGCAGTCGACGAAGAACGTCACCAGCGCAGGCCGCAGCGACACCGAGGTGAACGATCCGACAGCCAGGCCCACTGGTGCCCCGCGCACGATCGTGGCCACGATCGCGACAGGGGTGGGAACATGGCGCATTGCGGCCCGAAACTGGGCTGGATCGGCGACTAGTTGGCGAGACATCGGCCTACATGTCCATCGTCAGCGGGTCGTCGGCTCCCAGCAGGACGCGGCCGAACACTTCTTTTCCAACTTCAGGGCTGACATAGGCATGCCGGCCGGCGATTTCGGCATCGCGCCAAATCCGGTTCAGGACATTGCCATCGGCGAACGACCCGGCGCCGTTGGCGGTCATCAACCCCCCTATCCCGTCCTTGACCAACTCGGCGATGATGCCGGTGTTGTTGCGAATCCGTGCACGGGTAACCAGGTCGGGTAACTGGCCGCGGGCCGCGGCGGTGTCGATGTCAGCGGTGGCCTGCTGCATCACCAGCTCAGCGAGATTGAACTTGGTGGCCGCCGAGGCGACACCCAGGTGATGGGCAGGAGAGTTCTTGGCCGCAGTGTACTTCGTGTACGCGACAAGCTTGTTCGGCAACTTCTCCAACGTGATTTCCAGCGCGCGCCGCGCCAGTCCCAGTTGGGCGCCGACCAGCACCAGCGCGGCGACTGCCATGAACGCCATGTTGGAGTTGCGCTCCTTCGCCTTGTGGGGGGTGGCGAAGTTTGCTTCGCACATTGCGACGAACGGCTGGATACGGTGGCTGGGGACGAAGTGGTTCTCGACGACGATGGTGTCGCTGCCCGAACCCTGCATGCCCGCGACGAACCAGGTGGGCTTGATGGTCCAGGCTGCTTTCGGAATCAGTGCGAGCCCACGGGGATCCTCCCCTCGGGGACGTCGAGGGTGACTCCCAGCGTTGCCCAGTCGGCGGCGAAGGATCCCGACGAGTACGCCCATTGGCCGCTGACCATGTAGCCGCCGTCGACTCCTAGGGCTTTGCTGCCCGGCGTGAAGATCCCGCAGCACTTGGCGTCGGGGTTGGCGCCGAACACGTCGTCTTGGGCCTGCTGGCTAAAGGTGGTGGCAAACCACGTGCACACGTTGAGCAGCGCCGCCGCCCACGCCGTGGAGCCGTCACCGCGGCCTATCTCGGCAACCGTCTCCATGACAGTTCGCATGTTCTCCTCATAGCCGCCGTAGCGGTGAGGCACCAACAGCTTGAACAGTCCCTGTGCCTCCAGTGCGGCCATGACCTCTGGAACCACACGACGGTCAGCCGAGGACTGGTCGGCATGCTCGCGGATCAGCGGCACGAGAGCACTCGCCTTGGCCACCACATCGTGGTTCACCCGCGACGGATTCACCTCGATGCCATCTGCGTCGGCGGGCGTCAGGGTCTGGGTCATGGTGTCTCCTCTACACTCAGGGCGGTGTGAAAAGCCCGCTGTGAAACGAAGTTAGTGACCGAACGCAAGACGAGAAATCCGCTTTCGGCAAAACGGCTGTCCAGTATCGGAACCCGCTAGGTCTCGCCGGCATCGAGGTTGAAAAATGATGGTGTACAAGGCCGCTGGATCGGTGGCGTCAAACAACGGCAATGGGGGCGGCCCAGCGGCTACCGCAATGCGCTGCATCACCGACGACATCGACGAGTTCACCGCAAGTCTCAACAGTGTCTTCTACCCGGCCACGGTGGTGAACCTGGCGCATCATTCTCATCAATCGGCCGCGGAATTGGTCGCGGCGCGGCTCGAACACCTCACCATCGGACGCGCTCGGTTCGGCAGCCCCTTTGAAGTGGATCCGGGTGATCTCGGGTGCTATCACGTCAACATCCCATTGACCGGAACCGTGGTCTCTCAATGCGGTGAACAGCAGACCGTCGCTCGCCCGGGGCACGCCGCGGTATTCAGCCCCAATGAGCACACTGTCCTTTCGCGCTGGGATGCCGATGCCACCCAGATCTGCATCAAGATCGAGCGAGGATCTCTGGAACGGGAACTCGTTGCACTGCTGGGGTGCCCGGTCGACAAGCGGATCCGATTCGATATGGGCATGGATCTGACCACCGCCGCGGGTGCGCACTGGTTCGCGATGGTCAACTTCCTGCTGGACGCCCTTGACGCCGAACCCGCGGTCACCGCCACCGGCCGGGCTCCCCAGGTCGAATACCTCGAGCGAGCCGTCATCGCCGGGCTCGTCATGCGTCAGCGCCACACCTTGACCGACCGGCTGTACACCGCACCGCAGCCCCTGAACCAGAGCGCGCTACAGAAGGTACTGGATCACATTCACAGCTGTCCCGGTTCACAATTCAGCGTTGGCGATCTCGCAGGCATCGCGGGAGTGGGCGCCCGTCAACTGCACAACCTCTTCTACGACCAGTTCGAGATGAGCCCGACATCCTACGTCCGAAATGTCCGGCTCGACGGTGCGCGCACCGATCTTCTCACCGGCGAGACCACCGTCAGCGACATTGCGTTCCGTTGGGGATTCAATCACCTAGGTCGATTCGCGCAACGGTACGAGCAGAAATTCGGCGAGTCGCCGTCGGCCACCCTGCGTGCCCAATAGCTCGGCCGTTGGCGGTTACCCGGATGGCTGCGATTCGATTGCTCCCCAATGCATTACATGGCGGTTGAGCGATTTTGAAGTGCACCAAAGTGCATGCGAGCGGGTCTAACTTCATGGCGAGACTGTAGGGCCGACCCCTTCGCATCTCGGATCGGTGCCGCAGTAGCTGCGGCATCCGGCTCGACGATGCCGTTGCCGGGCAGTGCTTGCGCGGCTACGGCGGCGGTGGCTGGCGCATCCTGCCAGGAAACCTGGCTCATCTCATTGCGCGCAGACGCCCCCATCGACCGGGAACGTATGCCCGGTAACGTAGCCGGCCTGGTCGGAGAGCAGCCAGACGACGGGATCAGCGATCTCCTCGGGCCGGCCAATTCTGCCGCGACCCCGCCGCCCTCCTCGATGGCCCGCACGACTTCTTCGCCGAGCTTGGCCCCCGATTGCCGATGACAAGCGAGGCACCGGCCCTGGCCATCGCCAAGGCGGTCGCCCTGCCGATACCCGTCCCGCCTCCGGTCACGATGCCGACTTTGTTGGCCAAAGATGCCATGTCAGTGTCTCCTCGCGATCGGTCGCGGATCCCGGATCCCGGATCCCGGAGTCCGCGCCGACGGGCAGCGGCAGTTGGCGCTGCCCAGATGCCCGATGCTGCAACTCGTAGCCCAGCACATCTCTGCAGAACGAGATTGAGGCTTGGAGATGACCGACGGCTATGCCGTTGTGCACCTTCGCCTTACTAAAGGCACGGCACCTGGCTCGTTCCCGGAACCCCCCCGTTCGGGCGACCGTCTCTGCTCAGGCGGCCGGCACGACGTTGTGGTTGATGCGGAACATGTTGGTCGGATCGTACGTCTTCTTGATGCGTGCGAGGCGCTCGTAGCGTTCCGGGCCGTAGATCGCGACGGCGTCAGTCGCTTCCTCCGGGGCGAGGTTGTTCACCAGCCGCCGATCGCTCTGCCAGGGCTCCATGCCGTCGAGCAGCGCAGCGATCGACTCCTTGAGCCGCTGCTCCTCTGACAGCGGGGCAACCTCGACACCCAACAGGACATAGGGCACGCCCCTGGTCGCCACCGCATTGGGCACCGCGGGCTCCCGGTCCCATGCTCCGCCGAGGGCACGCAGTTCGGCGATCCACATGGTGGTGTCGGAATCCGGGCCGACGAGATCGACCAGCTTGTCCTGCGCCTCCGCGGGGAACTCCCGCAGCATGATGCTGCGTTCGTAATAGGGCAATGGGTCGGTCGGCTCGTTGTGGATCGCGGCCACCTCGGTATATGGCATGTCCGCCACGGTGTCCAGGATTGGCGGAGCCACTGCCCGCAGCGGCGCTACCATCCGTTCGCCGTCCTCGACCGTGCCGGTGTAGGCGATTCGCAGCGACACCGCGAACACCCCACGCAGCGGTTCGGGCACTGCGGGCAGCGCCGGGAGCCGCATCGCGGCGAACGATGAGGTCATGGTCTCCGGCGTGTCCGGGTGCCAGGCGGTCCAGGCACGCAGCACGTCGGCCATCCGCTCCCCGGGAAGTAAATGCCGCCGCCGTACAGGCGGGACACCGGGAACAAATCGAATTCCAGCGCCGTGACCACGGCGAAGTTGCCCTTGCCGCCGCGCAGCGCCCAGAACAGTTCGGGCTCGGACGCCGCATCGACATGCCGCAGTTCGCCGTCGGCGGTCACTACGTCGAGCGAGCGCACATGGTCGGCGGCGTAACCGTGGGCGCGGCCGAGAGTCGGGCTGAGGCCGCCGCCCAGGGTGTAGCCGGAGACTCCCACCGTCGGATTCGACCCGTTGAGTGGCGCCAGCCCCGCTTTGGCCGCCTTCTGGACAACCTCGGCCCATATCGCTCCGGCGCCGACCTTCGCCGTGCGGCCGACTGCGTCGATGGTGACGCCGTTCATCCGGTGGGTGCTGATCAGGACGGAGCCACGCGCCGTGCCGACCATCTGGTGGCCGGTCGTCTTCACCAGAACCGGCCGATGCTGCCCCGCTGCGAAGGCGACGGCCGCCTGGACATCGGACGCGCTCTGCGCCACCACGATCACTGCCGGCACCAGCTCGTGATTCAGGTTGAAGACGGCGCGTTCGTCGTCGTATCCCGCGTCACCCGGCAGCAGAACCGAACCTGCCACCGCCAAGGCGAGGGTCGCGGTATCCTCCCGCTGCACTGGCGGCAGGGACGAATCATCGAAAGTCATGGCGGACATCCTTTTCTAGTGTGGTAGGCCGGAGCGGAGAGAATACGGGGGTGCCGATCGCCTGCGGCTCTGTCCGGCACCGTCTGTACGGGCACCGAGAGCGACCGTTCGCCAGTCATCCCCCGCTGGGGTAGGTTCACAGCGGCTAGGAAGGCATGGGCCCTCGTCGACGAGATGCATCTCAATCCATGAAATGGTTTGCGCCTCAAATTCATTCCGTCCGTGGTGATAGGTGACCCATGTCACCGACTAGTGGTTTCATCCCGCGGCGACTCGCGCCAACCACATTTTCGAGTTAGTGTGGATCACATGAATACTCTACCAGCGGCGCGCTGCAGCCGGCGACATCCTCAGCGGTCGTCGGCCGTGCCACCGCAACGGCGTGCCTGACGGTCGTCTCCCCCGCTCTGCCAGGCCCCATTGATCTGCCCATGTCTGCGGTGGCATAGCCCGGCCACGATGGTGACACGTAGTCGATCAGAGCGCCTAAAGGTGCTGGGGCACAGGCGATGCAATAGGCAGTGCCGCGGCAACCTCGCGGTGTCAATCCCGCCGGTCGTACCGTCGGTCAACGTATCACTGCTGGTCGAAAGGACCACGGATGCAGCGTCTTTCGCTCGGTGGCCTGTTGAGTCGGCGATGGATGCTGCTGGTGGCGGTGGTCGTCGTCGCGGTGGCGGGATTCGCGGTGTACCGGCTGAACGGCATCTTCGGCTCGCACGACGTCGATGTCCACCCCCAGCGGCGGCGCCAATGAGATCGTGCCGTTCAACCCGAAGCACGTCGTCATGGAGGTCTTCGGTGCGCCGGGCACCACGGCGACCATCACGTACCTGGACGTAAACGCCCAACCACAGCGGGTCGACGACGCGACGCTGCCGTGGGCCTACGACACGACCACCACCCAACCGGCGGTGTTCGTCAACGTCGCTGCCCAGGGCGACACGGACTCCATCGGCTGCCGGATCAAGATCGACGACGTCGTGAAGGACGAGAGAACGGTCAACACCCTGAACGCCTACGCCTATTGCCTGGACAAGTCCGGATGAGCAACCACCTCGCCGAGCGCCAGACGTTCACCGACCGGGTCGCCAAATCGATCCGTTGGCTGTGCGTGCCGATCGTCATGCTCTGGGTGGCCGTCGCCGCTTTGACGAATGTGCTGGTGCCGCAGCTCGAAGCAGTTGGTGAAGAGCACAACGTGGCGTTGAGCTCTCCGGATTCACCGTCGCTGCAGGCATTTCAACGCATCGGCAAGGTGTTCGGTGAGTTCGATTCCGACAGTGCCGCGACGGTGGTGCTCGAAGGCGACCAGCCTCTCGGGACCGACGCGCACCGCTACTACGACGAACTGGTCAAGCGGTTCGAGGCCGACCCCAAGCACATCGAGCACGTGCAGGACTTCTGGGGCGACCCGCTGACAGCGGCAGGCTCGCAGAGCCCCGACGGCAAGGCCGCCTACGTCCAGGTGTTCCTCTCCGGGAACCAGGGTGAGGCGTTGTCGCTGGAGTCGGTCGACTCGCTGCGCCAGATCATCGCCAAGACGCCTGCGCCGCCGGGCATCCATGCCTATGTCGCGGGCTCGGCAGCTCAGATCGCCGATCAGTTCGAGGTGGGCAACGCGAGCACCGTGCCGGTCACCCTGTTGACCGTCGGGGTGATCGCGCTGATGTTGCTCATCGTGTATCGCTCGCCGGTCACGATGATCCTGGCGCTGGTCACGGTGCTCATCGAGATGTCCGCGGCGCGCGGGATCGTCGCGTTCCTGGCGAACGCGGGTGTCATCGGCCTGTCGACGTATTCGACCAACATCCTCACCCTCCTGGTCATCGCGGCAGGCACCGACTACATGATCTTCCTGCTCGGCCGCTATCACGAGCGTCGCAACGAAGGCTTCGACCGGGAGGCCGCCTTCTACGACATGTACCGCGGGACGTCGCACGTGATCCTCGGCTCCGGGCTGACCATCGCCGGCGCGGCGTTCTGCCTGTCCTTCACCCGAATGCCGTACTTTCAGAGCCTCGGGATTCCGGCAGCGATCGGCGTCCTCGTGTCACTGGTCGCCTCGCTGACTCTGGCGCCGGCGGTGGTGGTGGTGGGCAGCCGGTTCGGTCTGCTGAACCCCAAGCGCAGGACCGCCAAGCGGGGCTGGCGGCGGATCGGAACGGCCATCGTGCGATGGCCCGGACCGATCCTGATCGCCACGCTGGCGCTCGCCTTCGTCGGACTCGCCGCGCTGTCCGGCTACCAGGTGAGTTACGACATCGGCGGGTACATGCCGGCCCGGACGCCGTCCAACGTCGGCTACGCGGCCGCGGAGCGGCACTTCTCGAAGGCGCGGCTGAATCCCGAAATGCTGATGATCGAAACCGACCACGATCTGCGCAATCCCACCGACATGATCCTGTTGGAGCGGGTGGCCAAGGCGGTCTTCCACACCGACGGCATCGCCCAGGTGCAATCGATCACCCGGCCGTTGGGTACGCCCCTGGACCACACGTCGATCCCGTTCCAGATCAGCACGTCGAGCGCCGCCCAGCTCAACAACCTGCCCTTTCAGCAGGACCGCGCCGCCGACCTGCTCAAGCAGGTCGGCGTCATCAACGACTCGATCGACGTCCTGCGGCAGCAATATGCGCTGCAGCAGCAGTCCAGCGCCGTCACCGACGAGCAGGCACAGGCGTTCAAACAGACGGTCGCCACGGCTCAGGACCTGCGCGACAAGATCGCCAACTTCGACGACTTCTTCCGGCCACTGCGCAACTACTTCTATTGGGAGCCACACTGTTTCGACATCCCGGTGTGCTGGGCGTTGCGGTCGCTGTTCGACGCGCTCGACGGCATCGATGAGTTGACCGACCAGCTGGCCAACGTGTCGGCAAGCATCACCAAGCTCGACGAACTGCAGCCGAAGCTGCTCGCGCTGATCCCGCCCCAGATCGCGAACCAACAGACCAACCGCGACCTGACGATGACGAACTACGCCACCACCTCGGGCATCGACGACCAGACCCAGGCGGCACTGCAGAACTCGACAGCCCTGGGCCAGGCCTACGACGCGTCGAAGACCGACGACTCCTTCTATCTGCCGCCGGAGGCGTTCAGCAACCCCGAATTCCAACGCGGGCTCAAGCTGTTCCTCTCCCCCGACGGCAAGGCCGCGCGGATGATCATCACCCACGACGGAGACCCAGCGACGGCCGAGGGCATCTCGCACATCGACCCGATCAGGCACGCCGCCCAGGAGGCCATGAAGGGAACACCGTTGGCCGGGTCGAAGATCTACATCGGCGGTACGGCGGCCACGTACAAGGACATTCGGGAGATGGCCCACTACGACCTGATCATCGCCGGCATCGCCTCGCTCAGCCTCATCCTGCTGATCATGATGTTCATCACGCGCAGCCTGGTCGCCGCGGTGGTCATCGTGGGCACGGTAGCCCTCTCGTTGGGGGCCTCGGTCGGCCTGTCGGTGCTGGTGTGGCAGGACCTCCTGGGTATCCAGTTGTATTGGGTGATCCTGCCTTTGTCCGTCATCCTGCTACTCGCCGTGGGGTCGGACTACAACCTGCTGCTGGTGTCCCGGTTCAAGGAGGAGATCCACGCCGGCATCAACACCGGCATCATCCGCTCCATGGCGGGCAGCGGCTCGGTGGTGACCGCTGCCGGACTGGTGTTCGCCTTCACCATGACGTCGTTCATCTACAGCGACCTGCGCGCGCTTGGCCAGATCGGCACGACGATCGCGCTGGGCCTGCTGTTCGACACGCTGATCGTCCGTTCGTTCATGACACCGTCCATCGCCGCGCTGCTCGGGCGGTGGTTCTGGTGGCCGGTGCGGGTGCGCCCACGGCCGGTACCGCAGAAGTTCGGCGACGACGACATGCGCCAGCTTTCGCTGTTCTGAACGAACGGGTGCCGCACCGACCATGTGGGCTCTTCGCCGGATAGATTGCCGTTTCTGGCGGCGCCAGCATATGTTGCCGCGCCACGGAAGCACGTTCCCCGAGCAATTCAGCGCGGTTCCAGCGCCGGGGTCTCCGGCTCATTCGGCTCGCGCGGCATCTGGTGCCGAATGTGGCTGCCAGCAGCAGTGGTGAGCCGAAGATCCGGATGCGAGCGACCAGAGCACGCCGGTGACCTCATCCAGAATCGAGTTGCGGTCGATGACAGCGCTCGACGATGTCTAGGTTGGTTATTCACCATCTTCCTGCGAACACGTCTTTTCCTGATACCGCTCGGTGCGAAAGAACGACAGGTGTTTCCACCGAATCCATGAGACCGTGCGCACCCATGGAATCAGTGGGAGGTGTTGCTTAGCAGTCTAACTGGGCGTGTTCGCGACTGCCTCGATGACGCGGTAGCTGCCGCGCCGAGCCTTGACACCAACGGTCCGTAGTCCGGCCTCGGTGATCAATGATTGGAAGTGGGGTAGGTCGCGTTCCTGCCGGCGAGCGAAGAAAGCATCACCAGATCCACGAGGGCCGCATCCAGGCTGGCTGCATTGTCCTCAACGACCATCTCAACGATGAACAGTCGCGTTGCCGGCGATTCCGTGCACCCTTTGCGCCGGTCCCCTTCGCTGGGCCTCTTCGGCAACACCGGGAATGACGTGCTCAAGGTCAAGAACCGCACCCGTCAATTGGGAGTTTCACTCCACCCGTTCGCAGACGAAGGATCCACCGGGCATGGGCGTTGTAGAAAATGCGCCGTGCGTCGTCGGCTGCTGAGTGATCCTGGACGAACCTGGTCGCAATGCATCTCGACCTCATCGATTTGGTTGACCGCTGCTTACCGCAAGGTGATCAATCGCGACAAACTTTTCTACTCTGAGCTGTCACACCCGCAGGGGCTACCTCGTCTCCCTGATGACAACGAGACGACCAAGGGAACTCGCGAGAAGTGCGATCGCTCATGCAGTGCTGCTTATCCGGGTACGACTGTTCACTCCCGGACAGCTGGACTGGCGGGGCACCGACAAATATCTCCCCGGAACGACGATCCTCGGCGTAACGGAAAACTGAACACGGTCACCCAACGGGCGCAACCCCCCGCACGCGAAGCGAACCCACCGGAGCAAACCGCGCCAGCGGATTGAAGGAATCATGACGACCGCACAGCAGCTCGAAGGCTCTGCATTGGCCGACCTACGTGAAAGACTGGCAGGGACAGTGGCTCTGCCCAATGAGGCGGGATACGAATTGAGCGCACCGTGGAATCAATCGGTCACGATGTGCCCTGCGGCCGCGGTTTGCGCGGCCCATGCCGATGACGTCGCCGTGGCGGTGCAATGGGCCTCGTCCAACGGCTTCCGCGTGGCCGTCCAGCTGAGCGGTCACGGCGCAGTACCTTACGGCGAGGACGTACTTCTGATACATACGGGCCGACTACAGCGGTGCGAGATCAGCGGTGACCAGCACACCGCCAAGGTGGGTGCGGGCGTCTCATCACAGCAACTGATCGATGCCGCCGCGCCATTCGGTTTGGCGCCGCCAGTCGGGACCTCTGGCGACGTCGGGTTTGTCGGCTTCCTCAGCGGTGGGGGGATCGGGCCGATGGCCGCCACCTTTGGGTTGTCGTCCGATTATGTGCGGTCACTCGACGTCGTAACCGGGCAGGGGGAGAAGTATCACGTCAGCGAATCCGAGCATGGCGATCTGTTTTGGGGGTTACGGGGTAGTAAGGCCACATTGGGAATCATTACCGAGGTCGAAATCGAACTACCCTTTCTGACGACCTTCTACGCGGGCGCGCTGTACTTTGACGGTGCCGACTTCTCGGAGGTGCTACAGGCGTGGGCGCAGTGGTCAGACTCACTGCCCAACCTTGCGGCGACGGCGCTGTCGGTGCTCCAACTGCCCGACATGCCATCTGTTGCACCCGAACTAGCCGGACGTCTGGCAGTCGCGGTTCGTCTTACCACCCCCGTCTCAGTGACTGCTGCCGAAAGGCTCCTGGCGCCGATGCGTGCTGTCGCACGACCGATCAAAGACACCATGGCCGAGCGGCCCTACAGCGACATCACCGGTATCTACGACGAGCCCGCAAATCCTGTGCCAGTGCAGAAGGACCTCACATTGCTGCAATCGTTGCCGCCGGAAGCGGTTGACGCCATGGTCAACACGGCCGGACCTCACTCCGGGTCGCCAATGCTGGTCGTTGAACTGCGCCGGTTGGGTGGTGCCCTCGCCCGAAGCTCGGCTGCACCAAGTGCATTCAGTCACCGCGAGGCCGAATACATGCTCCTCACCATTGGACTCAACGTGCCACCGGACCGTCAGATCGTCGCCGACGCTGGCCAGCGCATCCATCGTGCCTTGCGGCCGTGGGCCATTGACGGCATCTTCGCCAACTTCGTCGCGACCACCAACCAAGACCAGCTGAGGACCGCCTACGATGAACTGTCACTGCGGCGGCTTCAGGCGATGGCTCAACAATACGACCCCCTAGGCACGCTGGCGACGGTTGGCCAGTTAGCGCGATGAAAACCGATGATGTGTATTGGAGGTTCTGTTGGTCCAGTGATATGGCGCGTGACATCCGCCAAGAGGTCATTTTCTGAAAACCGACGCGCGCGTACGGCACCTCCGCTCGTGCTACCGCTACCTTCCTGAAAGAACATCCATGCCAAACAACACTTTTGCGCATTCTGCGACAGATCAGTACACGATTCGCTTCCGGAACTCACCATCGTCGGCTGCGGCGCCCGCTCTGCTTGCGATTCCCTGCCGGCTCGCATCGGTTAGGGGAATCTGACCATGCTGGGTTACGGAAACGTCAAGAAAACAGATCTCCTCAGTGCCACTCCCCCTCCCATGCCCGATGGATCGCATGCGATGACACAACTCCTCGAACTGCCACCGGCCGACCCCGGAGTCGCGCCGCATCGCCATTCCGGGCCGGTTTTCGGATACGTACTGGAGGGCAAGATGCTCTTCGAGCTGGAGGGTGAAGAGCCCCGGGTAATCGTTGCGGGCGAGGCCTTCTGGGAACCTGGCGGCGACGTCGTGCACTACCAAATCGCCAATGCGGACCCAGACGACTGGCTCCGGCTCATCGCTGTGTGCATCTGCACTCCCGGTGTCGCCATGGTCACCATGCTCGAGCCAGAAGAAATCGTGGCCCGCGATCACCTACGCCACCCGAGTGCCCGCCAGCACAGTAACTAGCTGCGCGTCCCTCACAGCTTGGGTACGCGGCTGGTAGATGGCCGGCCTCCGAGGCGGTGTGGCCGCGACGCTGATCGAGGGTGTGTCGCCACGCCTCAACGTCACGGCGACGGGACCCGAGCAGCATGCACACATCATCGACGGCATGCTAGCGGGGTCACGGTAGCCGTTGTTGCGGAAGCGAACCGAACTGTCAAGCGCCGGCGGCATCGACGCCATACCCGACCACGGACCCCGACCACCAAATACTGCGTGATGAGCCCATTGACCCAATACGCGAGATTGGAGTCGGCGGGTCTCCAGCGAACGCTGCAGTGCGTGTATGAGGGGCTCGGCAGCCGGAATCACAACGACGTCGCGGCTACGCCGTCGGCAATGTCGGTGGCCATGGTAGGCCGCAGCGCCGTGGCCGCCGCTGCACCAACCAAGCAGGCCGAGCCCAGCACGCCGAAGACCGCAGGCACCCCCCAGGCTGCCGCGGCGAGCACGCCGACCACGAGGGGACCCACGAAGGACCCGATGCGTCCGAATCCCATTGCCCAGCCAACCCCCGTCGAGCGGATCGCGGTCGAATAGCCCACGGCGGCAATTGCGATCACCCCCGAGCTCGCACACCCCAATCCGAGACCGACGAACATTTCCATCACGGTGACTCCGACTGCCGACGGCGCAACCAATCCGACCCCAGCGATTCCCGCGGCAGCCACCAAGAACGCGGCGGGCAGCACGCGGCGGGCACCCAGGCTGGTCAGCAACCAGCCACCTGCAGCAGTGGCGATGACGCTTGCGGAGTTGAACAATGCGAGCGCGAGTGCCGTGCGGGCGACTGGAAGACCGACCGGCGCAAGCAACGTAGGCGCCCACGACGAATTGATGACCAAGACACCGAAGACCACGAACGAAGCCGTCCACACCAACACCGTCGGGAGCCGGTGGCCGTTGGCGAGGAGCTGGCCGACCGGCGAGCTCGGACCGCTGGTACCAAGCTCTGATACCAGCCGATGCGGCTCGACGGTGATGTCGGGGACGATACGCGCCATCGCCCGCCTGATGCGCGCATCTGGCGCCCGCCGGTGCACGAGAAAGGTCAGCGACTCCGGCAACACCACTATCAGGAGCACGACCGTTGCGAGCGGGCCGACACCGCCCACGATGAACAGGCCGCGCCAGCCGGCGGCGGCGATCAACGCGCTACCCAGTAGGCCGGCCAGCACACCACCCAAGGGAAAGCCGGCAAAGAGCACGCCAGCAATAGCTCCTCGTCGCCGCGGTGGCACCAGCTCCGAGGCCAAACTGACAGAGCACACGACTGCGGTGCCAAGGCCGAGCCCGGTGAGGAATCTATAGAGCAGCAGCAGCGCGACGGTGCCTGCAGTCGGGGTGGCCAGCGTGAAGATGGCGAAGTCGACGACAGCGACCACCAGTACGGTCTTGCGGCCGAAACGGTCAGCACAAGGGGCGAGGCCAAGACTTCCTACGGCGAGCCCGGCAACGGCTGCGGAGAACACCAAACCGAGTGCGCCGGAGGGGATGTGCATCGTCGCGGTGATCGACGGCGCGGCCAGACCGATGATCTGGAGGTCAAAACCGTCGAACAGGGCGACTAGAGCACACAACAGCATCCCCGCCACGCGCACGGGTGTGAGGCGGCTGTTCTCGATGAGCGCCTCGACATTGACCGGCTCGGAGTGGAGCGACTCGGAGTTGGACAAAATGCACTCCCTCGTAACTAAACGCTGCAGTAGTCCGTGGGCTGCGGCAAATCAGCTCCACGAAGAGGCGCGGGCATCCACCGCAACGTGTTGCATGAACGGCTGCCGAACGAAACTGCAAGCTCGGCGGACGGTGTGGTTCGGTGACGCAGTCTTGCAGGCGTGCACGCTCAGCCACCGTGCCAAGCGCCCGTATCAGTACGTATGTCGTTGCATTGGCCGTCTCCCGTCACATCACCAAACTTCGACGAGGAGCCAATGTACCCGCAGCAGTCCCTCAAACCCTAGCGTTCGTTCACATTGTGATGCAGCGTGTTTCGAGTACATCGAGAAGTACGTCCTCGCCGTAGGGTACAGCGCCGTGACCTCTCGTCTGGACGGCCACACTTTCGAGTTGATCTCGATCACACCAAACCTTGGCCGACGCGACGCGCTGCTTCGACCGATGGTGATCGGCGGACTCGACGAGGGGATGGTCCGGCCGCTCAACCAGGGGCAGCGGCACCCACCGGATAGCCGCTAGACATCACGTTGATTCTCAATCACGTTGTTCAGTCACAGCTCTGATCACGGGTTGGTGTGTGGTGTAGGGCGCGGCCTAGTCTTCTAGCCGCTGAGGGTCTGGTCAGCCGGCAACGTGGTACCGGCTGGTGATCGCGACGCGGTTGAAGGCGTTCATCACCGTGGCAAGCCAGGTGACGGCCGAGATCTGGTCTGCGGTGAGTGCGGCCGCGGCGGTGTTGTAGTCCTCGTCACTGACGTGCCCGTCCGACACACGGGTGATCGCCTCGGTCAGACGGAGGGCGGCGCGGTCGGTCTCGGAGAAGTAGCCGGTCTCTTCCCACGCGGGGAGCACGGCGATCCGGGCCGGGTCTTCCCCGAGCTTGAGCGCTTCTCCGGTGTGCATGCGCAGGCAAAACGCGCAGCCGTTGATCTGGGATGTGCGGATCTTCAGCAACTCGACCAGCAGCGGGTCGAGGCCTGCTGCGGCGGCGTTGCCTTCCACTTCCGCCGACAGGGCGATGAGGGTCTTGTAGGCAGCCGGGTGCTGGGTGTTGACGGATACGCGCTGTGTGGTGGTCATGGTTCCTTCGATTCGTTGGTGCGGTCTGCGGTGGTGGGGTTCACTTCGGGCGGGTCGTAGTGGCCGGTTGGTGTGGCTGGTGTTCTCGTCGTCGAGCTGGCTGCGCACGGTCGGAAGGGTCTGCCCCAGAAGCGGTCAGGGGTGGTTCCTTCGTCGTCTCGTTCTCATCAGGGAGACGAGGTGGCCCCTGCGGATGTGACAGCTCAGAGGTGGGAAAGTTTGTCGGGGTTGATGACCCTGCGGTAAGCAGCGATCAATCCGTCGGTGATCTGCACCGTGTCGACGGAGTGGACGCGCCCCTGCCGGTAGAACACGAGGGCGAGCTCCCCGCCGACCTCGACGAATTCGATGCGGTCCGGACGCCACTGGCGTCCCACTCGCACCATCACCTCGGCGATGCGCTCGCCGCCATGTATGGGCTTGCGTGCCGCCGAGACCTTGCCGCCGCCGTCGGTGACATAGACGGCACCCGGGTGCAGGAGGCTGACCAGGCCAGCCATATCACCGGACTCGTAGGCGGCGCGGAAGGTGCGCAGCACGCGTGCGCGCTCCGCCTTCGATACCTGCGGCGCGGACTGCTTCGCCTTGGCCACTCGCCGTCGCGCCCGCGAGGCGAGCTGCCGGGCACCCGGCACGGAGACGTCCAGCATTTCCGCGATGCGGCCGAACTCCATACCGAAGACATCGTGCATGACGAGGGCCACTCGCTCCGGCGGGCTGAGCTCCTCCATGATCAGCAACATCGCCGAGCTGACGGACTCGTCGACGAGGACCGGCTCCGACGCGTCCGGCCCTGTCAGCAGCGGTTCGGGCAGCCACGGCCCCAGATAGGTCTCGCGGCGTACGCGGGCACTCTTGAGGATGTCGTAAGACCGTCTCGCGGCCACCGTGATCAACCAGGCCCGCAGATCATCCACCTTTTCCAGATCCGCTCCGGCCGCCCGCAGCCACGCGTCCTGGGCCACGTCCTCGGCATCGGCCACACTCCCAAGCAGCCGGTAGGCGACACCGAATACCGCAGGTCGATGGATCTCCCACTCGGCACCGAGCGTGTCCCGCTGCTCAGACATGCCCGCCGCCTTTCTGGTCGCGACCCCGTCCGATGTACGTTGGCAGCGTAGCCGGGCTGTTTGAAGATCGGTATTTCGTCCGACACGGTGCGCTGCAGGCGCAAGGTCTCAAAGGGGCCTGTCCGCGAGGCGGAATCCTTCAGCTCATCGCCCGAGGGATTCGTGCTCATCGACCTCGCGCCGGAATGTGGCGCGATGGCTCACAGAAGGTGAAGACACTCGAGAACAAGAATCCTCAGGCACAGCCTTCTCCGTCGAAGCCAGTCGATGCGCTGCGCGACATGATCGCCGAATGGCAATGGACACAACCAAGCCCGCAGTGCTGCCAACGGTTCAGCCGGACTCACTTTCTGCGGCCACAACGTCCATCTCCCGTCATGGCCGTACCGGCGGCTCGGGACAGTGGACGCGAGGCCGCGGACTTGGTCAGCGCAAATCGGCGATCGACGCCAATTCGCGCCATTCGCGACGGGGAAACTCCGTGGCGGATGCCAGCACGTGCAGTGCGAGGTGGTTGGCGCCGGCGTCGTAGAAGGCCCGCATCCGTGCCGCGATTGCGGCGAGGTCTCCCCACGCGGTGACGGCATCGATCAGCCGTTCGCTTGGGCCGTCGGTGAGGTCGACGTCGGTGAAACCTTGTGCGCGCAAACACGAATTGTAGCTGGGCATTCCGATGAACTGGCTCAGCCATTGACCTGCCGCCGCGTGGGCCTCGTCGCGGTCGCGTGTCAGTACCACAGGGACATATGGGGCAAGCAGGTTGTCCTTGCCGATCACGGACCTAGCCTTGGCGCAATAATCGGGAGTCACCAGGAACGGGTGGGTTCCAAGCGAGCGGCGCGCCGCGAGGTCGACCATCTGGGGGCCCATGGCTGCCAGGATCCGGTCAGCGGCATCGACAGACGGTTGAGCCGCGTCGAGCGCGTCCAGGTATGCGCTCATTTGTGCGATGGGACGAAAGCTGTCCCTGCCTCCGATTCCCTGCGCGGCCTCTGCGTTGCTGATACCCAGTCCGAGTAGAAATCGATGCCCGTATTCAGCCTGCAGCCGAGCGTGTTCGGTGCCTAGCTGCGCTGCGTCGTGCGCCCAGATACCGATCACCCCGGTCGCCACCGTAAGTCGCTCGGTTGCCTGTAGCTGGCGTTCGACGACTTCTAGAATGCCCGTCCCGTCGAGGCCGGGTAGCCAGATCGCACCGAAGCCGAGATCGTCCAACTCGGCAGCGGCGTCGCGACTCTCGGATGAATCACCGAAACGCAGCTCAGTCGTCCACACGCCCAGATGTCCTATGTTCACGTGCACACCTTTCGTTCATTGCCGAGTCTCGTGGGCCCATCAGCCCCAACAGCGAGGGTCCGCCGGCACCTCACCGTGGGCTGCATCCGAGTATACGTGACATGTCACGCATACTCGAGAACTTCACTCCCAGGGACATGCGCGGCGTGCACGCAACCCCGCTACCCAGTCGCCAAGAAGGTGTACCCGAAGTCATGGGAGCGAACTATCCGATGGACGAGTGACCGCACCCGGCGGCACCTCAGTACAGCCTGCGATCAAATCAGCTCGGATCCGCACCTGATGCCAACGTCGAGCGCCGTGACATGATCGCCGCCCCAACGCCAGCGTAGATGACCGCTGCCGTAAACGCGGCGCGAAAGTTCTTCCGCAGTATTCGACTGCGCACCAAGCGCGGCGATCGCATCCGCCACGTCGGCCACTATTCCGATCGGCGGCAGCGATGACGTCGCCTGCGGGCCGGCAGGGCGCAGCCGGGGATCGAGGTACGAATTCCATGGCACTATTGCGCCATGTCTTGTAGGCCAGATGTTTTGCGGCGTCGCGTTCAAAGACGTTGTGTCTGCGATGATTCGCCTGATGCACCAACTCGCGTCTGCCGAGGCATGCGGCGTCTGGGCGGCCTTCAGCCCGGACGAATGGTGTTGACTAGCAATGTGTTAGTGGACCACGGTGATGACCTCACCGCCAAGGTGCCTCGTCGTGGCGCGCCGCGCTCAAGCTGTTGGCATCCAGGTCGGTCCGGCTCAACTCGCCCCTCGACGGCTCGCTAAGTTCGTAGACGAGTAGGAAGCGCGGTACCCGATACAACGACCCGCCCTCCTTGGCGAACCATTCGGACGGCATCTGCACTTTGACGACATTGACGGCCTCGTTACCGAGCCACTCCAGCGCCTGCCGGTAGTCGACGTCGTGCACCGGCCTGAGTTTGTAGTACAGCCGGAACAGTTCGACGTGGACCTTGAGGAACAGCCTTCCGTACCGGTTGTCCGGCATGTCCTCGAATACCAGTAGGCTATTTCGGGCAACCCGGCGGCATTCCTGAATCAGCGTCATCGGATCATGCGCATGGTGCAGGGTGAAGCTGAGCATCACGTGATCGAAGCTTTGGTCCGGGAACGGGATTCGCACTCCGTCGAAGACGGTGAACGCGATGTCGGTCGCATTGAAGTCCGCGACATCGAGGCCGGTGGGCTTCACCCCGTGCATCTCTTCCAGATACTTCGGAAGGTGTCCCGTGCCACACCCGACGTCGAGAATGCTGCTGCCGGGTAAGAGATGGTCACCGAGCATTCCCGCTTGGTGGCTCAGCCTCACCGTGCAATCGGTGATCAATCGTTTCCGGACTCGCTCCAAGCCGCGACGTAGGTAAGACATTCGGCTCCGCTCGGATCGTGGAGGTTGCGATGAGGGCACTGGAGAAGCTATCACGGAACGTAGCAGCGATAACGCCTGTTTGTTAGCAATAGTCGTGCAGGTTAATGGGCTGTAGCTGCGGTAACACGCAAAACACTTCTTAGAAGAACCACCATGACACGCCGTGTACCCCCGGTTCGGTGACGCAGGCCACATTTCGGGCGCGATGAAGGTCACGTAGCGCCGGTACTTGCGAAACGTTAGCTTGAGTACGCAGAGTGATGCGGCTCTCCAGCGCGAGAGATCCCAACGCTCCACTGTCCGGCGCTGGTCTGCGATGCTGCACCTGACGAGCGGCAGCTGACACTTTGACTCCCAGCGCAATCGACCCGAGATGGCACGTCATGAAGATTCTCATCGCCTCCCCGCGGACCTACCGGACGTGCGCTCGCAGATCAACCAGTGCCCCTCGACTGCAACGTCATTCTGCTGCCGACGTTACGTCGCACGGCCAACGCGAGCGATTAGAGCGATTGAATCGAGCCCGTCGGAAGATTCATATGGCGAGACACATACCCGCGGTGCGGCCTCACCGTCTTGGGAAGGCCGGCCCGCGACGTCTGGAAGGCAGGAAGTTGAGCATCGAAAACGCGGCCACGCGTGATGGCCCCGACAGGTCTTTCGGATGATGGCCACATTGGCAAGCCGGACCATGGGCATGCTTGCACTGCTGTCGGCGACCGTGCAGCGGCACGGTGCCGCCCTCGCCGCCGAGCGGGTCGCTGGGCGTGAGTCCAGCGAGCCCGCGCTGATCGACCCACCGCTCGGCGCCGGGGCGGCTCCCGGGTTCCTCGAATACCGCGCCAACACGGGCCAGTTCACCGGAACCTCGCTTCTCGATGTTTTTCGCGAGGATTCCCCGCGGTCCCCTAGGTGCTACGCTCAGGCAGCGCCCGGGCCGCATTCTGGCTCACCAACATGTTGATGCCGGTGATTCGTGGTGCAGGAGAGCACCCGCGTCGTAGATGCGTTGGGCGCCAGTGCCTTCGAGTACTTCGCCAACATCAAGACCAAGCACGCGAGTTCAGCGCCGCGCCGACGAACCCGTCAACCATGGTGAAGCTCGAAGCCGTCACGGCCATGGACACCACGGATGCGCACCTCGTCGTCGATCTCGGGCGCGGACGGTGCCTTCAGTGCCGCACTGTCGCAGTACAATCCGGCGCGCACGGGCGCAGTCGTCGACTTGTTGAAATGACAATGACCACGCCGACTTCCACTACCGCAATCTTGATGGGCATGGAAATGCTGACCGGCTTCACTGGCCAGCAACGCGAACTGTCGCACTTCCAGATCCGGCACGTCGACGTCATTCCGATCGGTGGACCGGGCACCGAAGGGTTCCTCACCGACCGGATGAACTTTGTCAAAGGCCAAGCCGGACAACGGTTGACGGACCTCGATTTGGCCTTTGCGATCTTCCAGGTGTCATGCCCCTTCGACCGCGACGATCTCGCGGCGCGGCGAGTTGAACCGTCCAGGTCGTACCGCGGGATGCTCGGCAGCGGCGCGGGTTCCGCACGGTGAGAGCCACCGGAGCGCAAGAAGACACTCAAGAGTCGAAAGTAGTTCGGCGGGCGAGGAAGATGCTGTCCGAGTCGGCCACTCGGGGCTCGGGGGCAAAGGGATTTCGCCCCGACATCGAAGGCTTGCGCGCCGTCGCGGTGTTGGCCGTTGTCTTGTTTCACGCTGACGTGCCAGGCGTGGGTGGTGGGTTCATTGGCGTGGACGTGTTCTTCGTCATCTCGGGTTTCCTGATCACCGGGCTGCTGTGGCGCGAGGCCAGCACCGCTGGCACCGTCAGACTTCGCAGCTTCTATGGGGCGCGGGCCCGCCGGCTGTTGCCGGCATCGGCTGCGGTGGGCGTCGTCACCATGATCGGCTCGGCCTTGTTGCTCCCCCCGCTGCAGGTTCAATCCGTCACCCTTGACGGCATCACCAGCGCTTTGTACGTCAGCAATTACCGGTTCATCAGCTCGGGCGTGAAATACTTCGGCAAACAGAACGTGCTGTCGCCGTCGCCATTTCAGCACTACTGGTCCTTGGGCGTGGAAGAGCAGTTCTACCTCGTATGGCCGATTTTGATTCTCGGCACGGCGTGGCTCATTCGACGCGCGCTCCGGCTCACCACCAGGGCCGACGCCACCTCCTCGGTACGCCCGTACCTGGTGGTCCTTGCGCTGGTCGCCGCCGTGTCGTTCGCGCTGTCGCTGGTGCTCACCTACCTAATACCCGCCGGTAGCGTTCTTCTCGTTGCCCACCCGGGCCTGGCAGTTGGCCGTCGGCGGCTTGGTGGCTCTCACGGCCGGCCAGTGGCACCGACTACCGACACGAACCGCTGGGTTCGCCGGATGGACGGGGCTGGCGCTGATCCTGGTTGCCTGCACTCACTTGAGCGGGACGACGAGCTATCCGGGGATCGCCGCGTTGTTGCCCACACTCGGCGCGGTGCTGGTAATCGGCGCCGGCTGTGCCGGAGCCTCTCGAGGATGTGGCCGCGTCCTCGGATCGTCGCCAATGGGGGCAATCGGGCGGGTGTCGTACTCCTGGTATCTGTGGCACTGGCCGGTGCTGGTGCTCACACCAGCATTGCTGGGCCACCCGCTCGGGCTGGCCGCCAAGTTGGCAGCCGTCCTGGTCTCTGCTGGGCTGGCCGTGCTGACCGTCCGCTTCATCGAGAACCCGTTGCGATTCGCCGATCGCGTGCGCCGTTCCGCCCTGGCCAGTCTGGCGCTCGGCGGTGCCGCCACCGCGATGGCGGTCTGCGTGGGCGTGGTTCTGCTGGTAGGGGTGCCCAACCCGGTGGGCCGCGGCCCTGCGGCGAAACCGATGGTCATCTCTACGGCGTCTGTCCTTCCTGGATCCAACATGGAGGTGTACGACGCGGCGGTGCGAAACGTGTTCGCTCAGGTGCAGGCCGCGGTGGCGGCATCGGTCGATCTGAAAGCCGTCCCGTCGAACCTGAACCCACCACTGACAGACCAGACGGCTCAACAGTTGGGCATATTGACCCACGGCTGCCTGCGCGTGCTGCCCTTCGATTCCGGACAGCCCGAGTGCGCAGCGGGCGACATCGGCTCCACGACGACGGTGGCCCTGATCGGCGACTCACGTGCCGCGATGTTCAATCCGGCGTTTCAGCAGGCCGCCGAACAGCGACACTGGCGGCTGGAAATGATGGCCAAGGCAGGCTGCCCGATAACGGATTTGCCCCTCACCAACCGCTTCAATGACTTGGCTGAAGACATTCAACGCTGCTCGCAGTGGCGCGCCAACATCATGGCCCGGTTACGCGTCGAGCGTCCCCAACTGATCGTGGTGAGCTCGGCGCGTGCCTACGACGCCAACGGTGCCCACACGCTGGTGCCTGGCCTCAAGATGTACGACCGGGCGTGGATCGACAGTTTGACCCGCCTCGTGCAGCAACTGCGCGACACCGGTGCGAAGGTGCTGGTGCTCGGTCCGACCGCTGATCCGCCCACACCGGTGCCACTCTGCCTGTCCGGGTACCTCGATGATGCGACGGCATGTGCGGCGGTACGGGGCGCAGAGCACGGACCCGGCATTGCCGCCGAGTCGGCAGCCACCCAAGCCGGCGGTGGACGATACGCCGACATCACCCAACTGTTCTGCACCGCGAACCGCTGCCCGGCCATCGTCGGCAACACCATGGTGTACTTCGACGCAGGTCACCTGACGCGCGAGTACTCCCAGCTCTTGGCGCCGGCAATGGGAGCGCTGGCCGATAGTGCGCTCGCCCACGGCTGACAACTGCACTCCGCAGCCGCGCCCACCGACACCGTGCCGCCGTTGCGGGAGTTCACCTTCGGTCGCGGTCGCCAGCTCGAGTCGGTGCTGCGCGCGCACCTCGCGGGTCTGTGTCAGCGGGTCGACCTGTTGCCCGGAGCCGATGAGCGGGTGTTCATCGACATCGATTCGCTCGCTGGTGATGACCCGCCATCCGGCCCTCGATCGTGCGCTCGCGGTGATCGACGAACACGCGTGGGCCCGATGCGCTATCCCGGTGCGGTCCGCGATCCTGACACCGGGGAGTGGATCTCCGATGCCGAGGTCGCTGAAATCCCCTAACCACCTTCGCATCCTGTTCCCGGTCTGGCGGTATCACCCGTTCGTCACCAACACCGACCTACCCGTAGATCAGGCCGACGTCATCCACCGCTAGCACGCCATCATCGAAAGGGGCATCGTCAACATCCCGGTCCGACTTGCCCGCCCGCAACGCCGACCGATCCTTGCACTACCCACCCACTGAACCTGGACCACCCACTGGCTTGCGCTCTGGCACAACACCATCAACAGCCCACCACTGGCGAAGACACACTAACCACCTGCCGAAAAGGCCCAACCTCATTGCACAGGAAAAGTTGGACAGACCAGCAGATACCCCACGACCATCACCCAGCGGATCAAGATCGTGCGAAACTTCGACTCGACTCAACGAAGTACGTCGCCGTCCCGCCGGCGCCCGTGCGGGATCACTCCCCCATTACGGAAGCGGTGAACGCGGCACGATGCCCGCTCCGCCTCCGGGTCGATTCCCCCTGCCCCACCGTGCACAAATGGGTCAACAATCGCCGAAGTCGAACTCGAGCGTCCGCCAGCTGGCTGAACTCGTGCGAACGGGCGGCAGGCCGCCTACATCGACGCTCGTGCCCACGAAGTCGATGACGACCGTCGCCGACTGGTAGCGCAACGGCTATCACCAATCCCGCGACGTGCTGACCGGGGCCGGAGCGTCGAAGTCGCTGCGCGCGCGGCCAACGACAGGCGCCTCGACCCCGATACCGGTGAGCGGCAGCGATTCTCCTCGACGATCCTTCCGGCGTGGGCGCATAACTCACCGCAAATGAGCGAGCTGCTGCCGCTGTGGTGCCTGGATGGCCGCTCGACCAGTGACTTCGGGCCGCTTGGAACAATTCCTTGAATCTGGCGCCGAGTAGTCGGCCACGACGATCACCCGGCTCACGGCGCAATGGCAGGACGCCGACGATTGCTAAGAAGCCTTGCGACAAGTAGGGTTTCGCTCACATGATGAGACGAAACCCACGAAATAGGTAGCGCAGAGACGGCGCTAACACGGGCGAGGACAGCACGCGATGACGATGGTGGCGGATGACAATCCGACGACGGTGACCGAGATCGGCCGTCGCTTGAACCGGCTGCCGCTCGGCCGCATTCACCGAAAGGTCGTCCTGGCGGTCGGTCTCGGGCTGTTCTTCGAGATGTACGAGATCGTCCTGGCGGCCACCATTGGCACCACGCTCAAGACCCGTTACCACCTTGACGGCACCCTGGCCGCCCTGGTCCTCGTTGGCCGCTGGCGATGTCGCCGCCTCGCTCCTGTTCACGGCTGAGAACACCGACGACGTCATCACTTACCCCGGTGTCACCAAGGCCGTGTAGTCCCGGCCCACGTCCAATGAAGGAGAACCATGCTGAATCGCTTTGCCACACTGGCCGCCTGCGCACTGATGCCACTTGGGACGGCGCCCATCGCATTGGCTGACCCGTCGCCCGCCGCGAATCCGGAACCGACGCCGGACAACGGCGTTGTGGTGTCCAATCCCCCTGGCGTGGTGACGAGTCCGGACGGCTGGGTGTTGAACGTCGCAGCGAGCGATGAGACTCAGCTGCCGGTCGCGCCGCTGACGACCGCGACGTCATCGCGCGAGTATCTCGTCGGAGGCACGTTCACCGGTACGGTCACGGGCGTCGGCAAGACGAGCCTCCACGGCGGCACGCTCGAGGCGGGCTACCAGATCGGCTGCGGCATCGAACTTGCCTTCGTCGAACTCCTGGGCCAGGCGGGCGTAGGGCTCACGGCGACCGGTCTGATACCAACGGGCGTCAACTTCCCGACCTCCGGCGCGATCGTAGTTTCTCCGAAGCCTGGCACGGTCTCCACCGTCATCGTCGACAAGAAGTCCTTCAAGGCCGCACCCGCGCGCGTCACTCTCAAGGACATCCGCATCAAGGACGACGGTTGCGTCGGTCAGTCGTACCTGCGGTCGTACGCAACGCTGACCAGCGCGACGACCGACACCGACGACGTCGTCGCCTACTACGGCGCGATCAAGGCCGTCTGACGTCAAGCATGGATTCGAACCAAGGGACGATGTCGGCCGCGAACATCGCGGTGACGGGATGAGCCACGGTCGCGGCATCGACGTAGACCGGGCGTACGTGTTCGACGACACTATCGCAGTACATATGCGATGAATGGCGAAAAGTGATGCGAGGCAGGGGCTGAATCCGTTTTGGACGATCGTGCGAGACCACATCGCGGTGACCGATTCGGGCAGGCAGATCCGATCTTGAATGCGGTCGAGTCAGGTAACGCTTCGACCCGGTGCGGTGAGCTTTGTCGACCAAGTCGTCAACGACATCGACAGTTCGTCCGGGGTTGGGGTCAGGCGGTCGGGTCGTGGAGGTAGAGGCCGCACGCGTAGTCGAGGGCTTCTTCTGGGGTACCGACGGGGTATCCGCTGGGCAGCGCGCTGTTTTCGCAAAATCCCGCACGCCCGAACGCGCTTGTCAAGATCAACCGGACCCGACACCAGTCTCCATCGTCAGTCGGTGGATCGACGACCAAGACGGCTCACGGTAAGAGCACGGGTTTACGGTGGAGTGCATGGCTACCCCCGACGGTTTTCATCCCGACTTCTCCCCCGATGCCGCGAAGGGTCCGCCCCGCAATCGTGTGCGCCACATAAAGTCTTCCGAACTCGATGCGCGCACGGCTCAGACGGATGGCATGCAGCGGTTCGCCGCTTTGAGCGGAGCCACCGTGGGCAGCGAGAAGTTGTGGATGGGAGAGACATTGGCCGCGCCGGGCAGCGTTTCGGCCAACCATCACCATGGTGACTCGGAGACGATGATCTACATCCGCAGCGGTCGCCCGGAATTCGTGTTCTTCGACGGCGTAAGCGAGGTTCGCGTTCGCACCGAGCCCGGTGACTACATCTTCGTCCCGCCGCACCTACCGCACCGCGAGGAAAACCCGGATCCGAGCGCACCGGCGGAACTGGTGATTGCGCGGAGCAGCCAGGAAGCCATCGTCGTGAATCTGCCGGCCTTGTACGCGCTGTAGATCCGATGGCGCCGTTCGTCGGGGCAACGAAGCCCCCAACGCTGACGACGGGCACGACGAAAGCGCCAATTTCACCTGCGGGGAGTGCCCGTGTGACGCAGCCAGGCTCACACCGTTGCCACCCGGAGGAGCTCAGCGGCGTACGTCCTGACGCTGGCCTCGCCGAAGAATGGCGGATCGTCAATCGGCGCGACGCCATTCACCGCCTTCCAGGAGTCCACGTCCTGGCGCACCGCCGATAGCCGATAGCGGAGCGGCGGAAATGGCGATGCCGTTGTCATGGCAGGTCTTCGTGCATCGCTATGCCGAGAGGGCCGTGACCCTGGCAGACTACTCGAAAGCCCTTGCGCTGATGGGGGTTGCACGCCGATTTCGAACCTGCCCCATGGCGCACAGCGCTTCCACGGTCCCGCAGCATCGACCGCGACGATCGGCACATCCCCACTGAAGGGCCTCTCGCGACGAACCGGTTCGGCCGCAGTGTCACGAAATGCGCCACTGCTCGGTCTTAACGGTAGACGGATCTCAACCGTCCACTTTCCGCAACGTCTCAAGGCCCCCACGAGGAGAAGAACATGAGCTTGGACACCACCTCACCCATCATTGCGCCGAGGCCCGACGAGTTGGTTCCCTCGCGCTACGCGCTGCGGGTCGGCGATATTGACGTGATGGTGATCAGCGACGGGGTGCTGCCGATCACCACCGTCACGATGGCCACCAACGCCGCTCCTGCCGACCTGTCGGCCTGGCTGAAGGACATGTACCTGCCGCAGGAGATAATCGACTGGCCATTGAACGTGGCCGTGGTGCGCAGCGGTGGCCGGACCATCCTCATCGATTCCGGGCTGGGGACGGAGTTCCCGGACTTCCCGCGAGCCGGGCAGTTGGCCATGCGACTGGACGCCGCCGGAATAGATCCCGCATCCGTGACCGACGTCGTGCTCACCCACCTGCACATGGACCACATCGGCGGGCTGCTCGTCGACGGGCTGCGGAATCAGCTGCGGCAGGACCTGCGGGTCCACCTGGCATCGGCCGAGGCCGAGTTCTGGGAGGCGCCCGACTTCTCCCGCACGGTCATGCCGGCGCCGATTCCGGACGTGCTTCGGCGGACTGCCGCGCAGTTCCTGGACGTGTACCGCGGCCAGTTGCGGCCGTTCGAGACCGAATACGAGGTGGCGCCCGGAGTGCTGCGTCGTCCGCACCGGCGGTCACACCCCCGGCCACAGCATCGTCCGGCTGGAGTCCCGCGGCGAGCGACTGACGTTCGCCGGCGACGCCGTGTTCCAGCCTGGGTTCGACAACCCCGAGTGGTACAACGGCTTCGAACACGACCCCGAGGAGTCAGCCCGCGTCCGGGTCCGTCTCTTGACGGAGCTCGCGGCGAGCGGCGAGCAACTGGTGGCCACGCACCTGCCGTTCCCGTCCGTCTGCCACGTGGCGGTCGCTGGCAACGGCTTCCGGATGGTACCGGCCGTCTGGGATTACTGACGCTCGTCGGGTCGTGCTTCGTGTCCCCGCACGGTGCCTGGTGTCAGGACCACCGAGCGTCGGGCAGGCGTAGCGATTCTCTAGCATCTACCGGTGACCCGGATACTGCTGCGCGGTGCGCAGGTGATCACCATGGCACCCGGCCGGCCCGACAGCGAGCGCATCGACGTGCTGATCGAGGACAACCTCATCACCTGCACGGGCGCCGATCTCGAGTCGGCGGGCGCCGACGTCGTCGACCTGCACGGCCGGATCGTCATTCCTGGCCTGGTCAATGCGCACCTGCACACCTGGCAGACAGCCTTGCGGCTCGTCGGGGCCGACTGGACGCTGCCGCAGTACTTCACCCACGTGCGCGGCCGCATCGCGCCACACTATCGCCCCGACGACGTTCACATCAGCAACCTGGTGGGTGCGCTCAACCAAATCAATTGCGGCACAACTACTCTCGGCGACTGGTGTCACAACAATCCCACTCCCGAGCACAGCGACGCCGCGGTGGCGGCGCTACAGAGTGCGGGCATCCGCGCCGTCTTCCTGCACGGTTCACCGAACCGCGCCCCCGACGTCGGTCACCCGCTCGAGGAAGTCGACCGGCTCATCGACGTCACCGCCGGCGAGTGCATCGCTGGTGAACGTGGGAATGGCCATCCTCGGTCCCCAACTGTCGACCCCCGACGTCGCGGTGGCGGACTTCCGCGCCGCCGCCGAGCGCGGCGTCCTGGCGTCGATGCACCAAAGCGGTGGTTTGCCTGCCCCCGCCTGGGACGCCGTCCGCCGGGCCGGCCTCTTCGGCCCCACCACGAACGTCGTGCACGGCGAAGGACTGACCGAGGAGTGGATCAAGCTGCTGGTCGATGCGGGTGTGACGTTCACCATCACACCCGAGAACGAACTCGGGCACGGCCACGGACAACCGATCACCGCACCGCTCTTGCGCTACGGAGCAGCGCCGTCGCTGGGCATCGACACCGAAACAGCCATCGGCGGAGAACTCCTCACGGCGGCGCGGGTTGCACTCGCGCACCAGCGGGGGCTCGACCACGAGCACAGTCGTCGGATCACCGGCGCGATGGCCGCCACACCGACGGTGACGTGCAAGCAGGCGCTGTCCTGGGCGACGGTCGAAGGGGCCCGCGCGCTCGGTGTCGGCGACCGCGTCGGCCGGATCGAACCCGGGATGCAGGCCGATGTGGTGGCCATCGACGCCCGCGCGCTGAACCTTTGGCCCGTGCACGATCCGGTAGCCACGGCACTGCACGCCGGCGTCGGCAACATCGAGGCGGTCATCGTCGCCGGGAAGTGGCGCAAACGCGAGCACCGACTGATCGGTGTGGATCTCGATGAACTCAAGAACCGACTTCTCGAGTCGGGAGACCGGCTTGGTCGCCTACTCAGCGATCATGATCGTGGTATCACGACGTAGTGAGTACTCGGGGGGCGGCGAACCCGAAGTCCGCACGACTGGCGGCGTCGTGCGTGGCGGGTGGGAGAACGCCGTCGCGTTCTTCCGAGGGATTCCGTATGCCGCTCCACCGGTCGGTTCACGACGGTTCGCGCCGCCCGATGCGGCACAACCGTGGGACGGTACCCGCGACGCACTGCAGTTCGGTCCGCCTGTCCCCCAAGCGGATTTCGCCGGTGCGGTGATGTCGTCGGTGTCGGGCAACGCCGCTGATGGCTCCGCGGAATGTCTGACGCTCAACCCACTTTCAACATATAGAGCACGGGGGGGCTTGCGGCAAGACCCGGGTCGTACCGCAGAATCGCTGGCCGAAGCCCGAAACCTGCGGATATGAGAGGGGCGACATGGCCGAACATGCGGTGGTGGTCGTTGGAGGAGGCCCGACAGGGCTGATGCTTGGCGGTGAGTTGGCGTTGGCGGGGGTCGACGTCGCCATTGTCGAGCGGCGTGCCGACCAAGGGCTGATCGGCGCGCGCGCACTCGGTTTCCATTCACGCACCATCGAGGTTCTCGACCAGCGTGGTATCGCTGATCGGTTCATTTCGCAGGGGTACACGGCGCAGGTCGCGGGGTTTGCGAGGAGTTCGCTTCGACATCAGTGAGTTTCCCACCCGGCATCCCTACGGGCTCGCGCTGCCGCAGAAGCACATTGAGCGCCTCTTGGCCGACTGGGTCGGCGAGCTGGCGGTACCGATCCATCGCGGACGCGAGGTGGCGGGTATCGCGCAGGACGACACCGGCGTCGACGTCCAGCTGTCCGACGGTCGATCGCTGCGGGCGGGATATCTCGTCGGATGCGACGGAGGAGGCAGTCTGATCCGCAAGGCGGCCGGCATCGACTTCGCCGGATGGGATCCGACGACCAGCAGCCTGATCGCCGAGGTCGAGATGGCCGAGGAGCCGGAATGGGGCATCCGCCACGACGCGCTGGGCGTCCATGGCCTCGGCAAGTTGGAGGATGGGGAGCGCGTGCGGGTCGTGTCACCGAAGCAACACGTCGGACCAAGGCGACGGCCGACCCTGGGCGATCTTCGCGAGGCGCTCATCGCCGTCTACGGGACCGACTACGGGGTCCACAGTCCCATCTCGATCTCGAGGTTCACCGATATGGCTCGGCAGGCGGCGTCCTACCGCGAGCGACGGGTGCTGTTGGCCGGCGACGCCGCGCACGTGCATTCCCCGGCGGGCGGACAGGGACTCGACATCGGTGTCCAGGACGCCGTGAACCTGGGATGGAAGCTGGCCCAGGTCGTCAACGGCACATCGCCGGAAAGCCTGCTCGATACCTACCATGCCGAGCGGCATCCGATCGGTGCCCGCGTGCTGCGCAGACACCATGGCGCAAACCGCGCTTCATCCGCGGCGACGAACGCATCAAGGCCTTGAGCGACATCATCTCCGAGCTGCTCGGCGATGGACGAGCCTCGCACGCGATTCGCGGCGATGATGACTGGTCTGGACATCCATTACGACCTCGGCGACGGGGCACCCGCTGCTCGGGCGCCGCATGCCCGATCTCGACCTGGTCACCGCCAACGGCCCGCTGCGGGTCTTCACCCTCCTGCACGAGGCCCGGCCAGTGCTGCTCAACCTCGGTGAGCCCGGCGTCTTCGATATCACTCCATGGGCGAGATCGGGTTCACCTGATCGACGCCGAAACACGTGGGCTGTGGGAACTTCCGGTGCTTGGCGTGGTCGCGGCTCCCACTGCCGTGTTGATCCGACCCGACGGCTACGTTGCTTGGGCGGGAGACCTGACCGACCCGCGACTCCCCGACGCGCTCACCATCTGGTTCGGGCGAAATCCGGACTAGGCGAAGACTGCGAACAACGCCGCCGCCACGGCGAAGCTCACCACCGACAGCACCGTTTCCAGCACCGTCCAGGTTTGCAGCGTCTGCTTCACGGTCAGGTTGAAGAACTTCGAGATGATCCAGAAGCCGCCGTCATTGACGTGGCTGAGGATGATGGAACCCGCCGCGATCGCCATCGCGATCAGGGCCACCGCCATCTGGGAGTAGTCGCCCCCGGTGACCAGCGGAGCCACGATGCCACCGGTGGTGACGATGGCGACGGTCGCCGAGCCCTGCGCGATGCGCAGCCCACAGCTGATGATGTAGGCCAACACGATCACCGGCAGCCCCGCCGCGGACATCGTGTCGGCCAGGGCGGTGCCAATTCCCGTGGCGGAGATGACCTTGCCGAAGAACGCGCCGGCACCGACGACCAGCAACAGCATGCCGACGGGGCGCAGCGATTCGCCGGTCAGGACGCTGAGTTCCTGCACGCTCGCTCCGCGACGGACACCGAGCACGTAGAAGGCGACCAGCACGGCGATGAGCAGTGCGATTGCGGGTGTACCAAGGAAGGTGAGCACCGAGAGCAACGGTCCCTCATCGAGGAGCTGGGTGCCGAACGTCGCCCCAAGAATCAGAACCAGGGGTATGGCGATGATCGCCGCGATGAGACCAACCGACGGTGGACTGGTCTTGACGGCTCGGTCCGTCTTGGCGGCCGTCTCCTTGACGGTGCCGACGCCTCCGCCGTTGGGCGTCCCACCTGGGCCGTCGGAGTCGTGGTCCTCCTCGACGATGAACTCGGGCGGTACCTCGACCATCATCCGCTTGCCGATGTAGGTGCCCCACAGAATTCCCGCAGCAATGAAACCCGGTATACCGCAGACGAATCCCATCAGAATGAGCCACCCCAGGCTGATCTCGAGCAGGCCACCGAGCGCGACCGGTCCCGGGTGCGGCGGCAGGAACGCGTGGGTCATCGACAGGCCGGCGACCATGGGCATCGCGTACAGCACCAGCGACTTCCCGCCGCGCTTGGCGGCCACGTAAACCAGCGGCGCCAGTACGAAGATTCCGATGTCGAAGAAGACCGGGATGCCGAAGATCAGACCAAGCAGCCCCATCGCGACCGGCGCGCCGCGTTCGCCGAATATCCCGAGCAGCTTGGTCATCAAGACGTCGGCGCCGCCCGAGCGTTCGAGGATTGCGCCCAAGACGGTACCGAGCCCGATGATCACCGCGATGTGTCCGAGGATGGACCCGAAGCCCGTCTCCAGTATCGAATCACCGCTCTTGATCGCGGTGCCGACGATGTCCTTCACGGGTAGTCCGGCGGCCAGCGCAAGCCCGAGGCCGACGAGGAGCAGTGCGATGAACGGCTCCAACTTGACCTTGATGATGGCGAACAGCAGGATCGCGATCGCGAGCCCGCAGAGAATCAGCAGTCCTGGCGTCGACGTTCTGAGCCAGTCGATCATGGAACTCATGGCAGGGCCCTTCCTGGACGGTGGTGTGGACTAGTTCAGTGATTGCACGAATGCGGCAGCGCGAGAGGCGATGTCGGACCAATCGCCAGATGCGACGGTCTGCGGTGACACGACGTCGGTTCCCGCCGTGACCGCGACGGCACCGTGCGCGAGGTACTCGGCGGCATTGCCTGCATTGACCCCGCCGGAGGGGATCAGCGCAACATCGGGAAACGGCCCGCGTAGATCCTTGAAGTACCGTGGGCCGAAGGCGCCGGCCGGGAATATCTTCACCGCAGCGGCGCCGAGATCCATTGCGACGAGTATCTCGCTGGGCGTCAGGGCACCCATGATCACCGGAATGCCGCTGTCTGAACCGGCTTTCGCGACCCCTGGCCGGATTCCCGGAGTGACGAGGAATCGAGCGCCCGCACCGATGGCCGCGTTCGCCTGGTCCGCGGTGCAGACGGTGCCCATCCCCAGCACCGCATCCGAGGACGCGGCAGCGCTCAGGTAGTCGAGAACCCCCGGTGTGGTGAAGGTAAGCTCGACGGCGCGAATGCCGGAGTGCGCAAGGGCGTTCGAGAGCGCCACTGGATCGGGGATCTCGGGGGCGCGAACGACGACCAGTGCCCGATCCTGCAGGATGGTCGCCATTGCGGCAGAGGCAGATGTAGTCATATGGTCTGATTCCTCGAGGGGTCCATCCGCAGTGCGCGGCCGGCGAGTCGTCCGGTGGGCTCGCCGTCGTCGATCGCGCACTCGCCGTTCACTAGGACATGGCTGATTCCGCGCGCCTGCTGCTTCGGGTTCTCGAACGTGGCGGTGTCGATGACGACCGCGGGGTCGAAGAGCACCAGATCCGCGGCGCAGCCGACCCGAACGATCCCGCGATCGGCGAGCCGAAGCCGTTCGGCCGCACGTCCGGTCAGATGGTTGACGCACTCTTCCAAGCTGAACAGGCCGATCTCGCGGACGTAATGGCCGAGGTACCGCGGAAAGGTGCCCCATGCCCTCGGGTGCGGTCTGGCTCCGACCAGAATGGCGTCGCTGCCACCCATGTGCTTGGGGTGCACCATGATTGCGCGGACATTTTCTTCGTGGCCGACATGCTGCAGGATGGTGGTGGCCAACTGGTCACGCGTCAGCAGGTCGAAGAAGACCTCGACCGGGGGAATTCCACGATCCGCGGCGATCACCTGGATCGTGCTTCCGACGTACTCGTCGAGCTCGCGGTTGGCCACACCGCTGATCTGGATGGTGTCCCAGTCGACGGTGACGCCGTGACACCCATCGGAGCCGTTCACGTTGACGTCCTCGGTGATTCGCGTGCGGGTGTCGGGATCCTGCATGCGCTCCAGGGCCACATCGGGTCCGCCCGACATCGCCCAGCTCGGCAACAGAGCCGACAGCGTGGTGGCGCCGGGCAGATAGGGGTAGGTATCGAGCGTGATGTCGCACCCATCGGCGATACCGGCGTCGACCATGTCCAGAAACTCCTGTGCCCGTCCGCGGTTGACGCTGAAGTTCATCGTCGCGTGCGTCAGATGCAGTGGGCAGCCGGTGCTGCGCGCGAGTTCGATCATCTCCGCGTACGCCTCAAGCGCACCCGCTCCGTAGGACCGGGTGTGCGGGGCGTAGAAGCCGCCGATCTCGGCGACGACCTCGCACAGCGCCGCAAGTTCTCCGGTGTCCGCGTACATGCCGGGCGTGTAGGTCAATCCGCTGGACATGCCGACGGCACCCTCGCGGAGGCCTTGCGCGAGAAGTTCTTGCATGTGCCGGATCTCGGCGGGCGTAGCCGGGCGTTGATCGGCACCGACCGCGAGAAGCCGCAGCGTGCCTTGGGGCACCAGGTAGGCGGCGTTGGGGGTGATTCCCTGATCGAGCCGGTCGAGGTACTGCGCGACGCTGCGCCAGGAGAAGTCGAGGTCCGTCGGATTGCCGTTCCAGCCGGCGATCTGGCGGCGGATCACTGCCAGCGCGGCGTCGTCGACCGGCGCGTAGGCGATTCCGTCCTGGCCGATGACCTCGGTGGTCACGCCTTGACTGATCTTCGGGAAGTGACCGGGATCGGTGAGCAGTCGCAAGTCGGAATGGGCGTGCAGATCGATGAACCCTGGCGACAGCACGACGCCCTGGCTCGGCTCGATGACCCGGTCGGCTCCAGGGATGGATCGGGGACGGCCGATGTCAGCGATCCGGCCGTCGTGTATCGCTACGTCCGCTCGGTATCTGTCCGAGCCGGTGCCGTCGACCACGTCGACGTCTCGAATGAGCAAGTCGGTCATCAGATTTCGCGCCGCCTAGAACCTAGAAGAAAGTATGGATGAGATCGACGATGCGGGGCTGAGCCGCATCGGCGTCGTCGATGACGGGGATCAATCGCCACTTGTCGAATGCCGTGCACGGATGCGACAGTCCCAACCGCACGACGGTGCCGACCGGTACGTCAGTGGCAGCACCGTCGGCCGGTAGTCGAAGAAACGCGTGCTGGTCGTTGAGCGCGGTGATCTCGGCGGAGTGATCGAGCCTTCCTGTGCCGGCACCCGCGAGGCGCTGCGGTGTCGGCAGCCCTTCGTCGAACGGGAGGTCGCGCTTGCCCGCGTCGAGCAGCGCCAGTTCCGTCTCGGGTCGAGAAACGGCGCGGGCCCACCCGTGCATCGCCGATCGCAGCGGACGCTCGGTCCGCCCGGGGATGAGCGGCGAGATTCCGGCGTAGAACCCGTCGTCGTGAATCACGTACGCGCCCGACCGGAGCACGACCGACGTGGGCACGCCGTGCTCGCCTCCATCGTCGGCCAGGTGCGCCAATCGCTCGATCACGAGGTCCGGGTATGCGCTGCCACCCGCGGTGATCAAAGCCGCATTACCGTAACGTCCGTCGTCGGCGAGCTGGCGGTGCAGCAGCCCGAGTTGGTCGAGATACGTTCCGACGGTGTCGAGTCCGGCGGGCTCACGATCGTGGCTGAGCGCCCCCTCGTAACCACCGACACCTGCCAGCGTTAGCCGCGCCGCGTGGTGCACCGCCTCTGCGATGGTCCGTGCCGACTCGAGTGTGCGCGCCCCGGTGCGTCCGTGTGGAGCGCCGAGTTCCACCAGCACGTTGACGGGCCGTTGACCCGGCCGCGAGCCGAGCAGGTGATCCATCAGCTCGACGGTCTGGACGCTGTCCACCCAGCTGAAGAACTCGAAGGAGGGGTTGCGGTCCAACTCCGAGGCAAGCCAGGCCAGGGCCGAGGGGTCCACGATCGAATTGGCGAGCATGATCCGGTCGACGCCGAAGGACCGGGCCAGCTGCACCTGCCATGGCGTGGCCAACGTGATGCCGCAGGCGCCGGCGCTCAATTGCATCGCCCACACCTGCGGCGCCATCGTCGTCTTCCCGTGAGGGGCCAGCAGTACGCCCGCCGACGCAGCCCAGTCGGCCATCACCGCCACGTTCGATTCCATCGCGGCGCGGTCCACCGTCAGCACGGGTGTGGACATCTGATCCAGGGACGGCGCCGTGCGCAGGAATTCGCGAACGGTCCTGCCCCACGCCGCCGCGGGCAGCCCCTTGTGTTGTGGCCCCAGGACGCGATCACCGAGCGCGGCTACGGCTGCGGTGTCGATCACGGCCGGCCCCCTCGCGTGTGCGTTGCGTATTTTGCAACGCTTATTGCGTCGCATGTGCGATGGCAGTTATTCTGCACCAGAGGAGCAGTGACCGCAAGCACTTGAGGAGCTCGATGTGATTTCGCCGACAGCGCCACGTCCCCGCGCGGTCACCATTGGCGAGGGCCTCGCGGTGCTGGTGGCGCGGCCCGGACCCCTGGAGGATTCCGAGTCCTTCGAGCGCACCGCCGGCGGCGCGGAGGCCAACGTCGCGACGGTTCTCGCCCAGCTGGAAATCGCAGCCGGATGGATCTCCAGAATCGGGGATGACGGATTCGGCCGTTACCTGGTCCAGCATCTCGTCGAACGAGGCGTCGACGTCTCGGCGGTGGTGACCGACCCCCTGCGTCCCACCGGCCTGTACGTCAAGGAACGCGGCGGCGGTTCCGGTGCGGCCGGCGACTTGGCCGTTGGCGAGAGTCGCATGCTGTACTTCCGCAGTGGATCCGCGGCGACCGCATTTTCTCCGGCCGACCTCGCAACGCCGATGGCCGTGCGGTGGCTCGAAGGATCGGCACTCGCACACGTCACCGGAATCACCCCCGCACTGTCACCATCGGCAACGCAGTTGACCGATTCGCTGGTTTCGATGCCGAGGCGTGGTCGCCTGGTCAGCTTCGATCTGAACTATCGCCCGGCGCTATGGCTCGGCAGAGCGCCGGAGGCAGCGGAGGTGCTTGGGCGGGTGGCCCGTCGCAGTGACGTCGTCTTCATGGGCGCCGACGAGTCACTCGCGGTGTTCGGTACCGACGACCCCGCGGAACTGCGGGCGCTGTTCCCCCAACCCGAACACCTGATCGTCAAGAACGACGCACATACCGTGACCGGTTTCCACGGCCAGGACAGGGTCGACGTGCCTGCGTTACGTCTGACTGTCGTCGAGAAGATCGGAGCAGGAGACGCCTTTGCCGGCGGCTTCCTCGCGGGGCTTCTGCGCGGACTCGGGCACGAGGAACGGATTCGGCTCGGTCACCTCTGCGCCGCAGCGGCTTTGACGGGCCACGGCGACATCGCGCGGCTGCCACCGCTGCAGCGGCTCGAGGAACTACTCGAAGTCGGCGCGGCGGAGTGGACACGACTGCAGGTCGCGAGCGAGCTTGCGAAGCGGATCGCGTGAGCCAGTCACTGTCCCGCGCACTCACCATCCTGGGTGCCCTCGGCGAGGGCCCGAAGTCGTTGGAGCAGCTCGCGGCCCAACTCGACGTGCACAAGTCGACGGTGCTGCGGTTGCTTCGCACCATGGAGTCCGAGCGCTTCGTGCGCCATGACGCCGACCACCGTTATCTGCTGGCTTCGCGGTTCTTCGAGCTGTCGAACCGCGCGCTCGAGCAGCGTGATCTGCGGTCGCTGGCCCGCCCGCACCTGACCGCGCTGAACGCCAGCACCGGCCAAACCATCCACCTTGCGGTCTACGAGTCGTTCGAGGCTGTCTACATCGACAAGTTGGACGCGACCCAGAGCGTGCGGATGTACTCGCGGGTGGGCCGTCCCGCCCCCCTGCACTGCACCGCCGTCGGCAAGGTTCTGGTAGCCGGCAGGCCCCGATCGGAGTGGCCGCAGATCGCCGAACGGATCGAGTACGCCAAATTCACCGAGCGCACGATCGACTCGCCCGAACGCTATCTCGCCGAGGTGGAACTCGTTGCCGCGCAAGGCTACGCCGAGGACCACGAGGAACACGAGAGCTTCGTGAACTGTATTGCGGTACCGATCCGCGACGGCACCGGCACCGTGGCCGCCGCGGTGTCATGTCGGTCCCCGACATGCTCCTCAACCACGAACAGGTACTGGCTACCCTGCCGCAGGTCCGCGCCGCGGCGGAGGCGATCTCCGACGAGCTCGGCTGGAATCCCCGCCGGGAAAATCCGTGAAGGGTATGACATGACCGACAAGACGGCCGTGTGCTCCGCCGATGCACGGTTGATGCGGCCACAGCGTGTCTACCTCACCAAGCGTGAGGACTTCGCGGCCATGAACAGTGCGGAGATGCTCGTCGAGATCGACGCGCTCGCGGTCACGGATTAGGGCCGCGAAACCCGAGCCTCGTCCCACACCGGTGCCGATGCTTCGTACGTGGAGCCGTCGGCACCGAACACCACGAACCGGTCGAACGTGCGCGCGAACCAGCGATCGTGCGTCACCGCGACGACGGTGCCCTGATAGCCCTGCAGCGCATACTGCAGCGCCTCGGCGCTGGCCAGGTCGAGGTTGTCCGTTGGCTCGTCGAGCAGGAGCAACGTCGCGCCGCCCAGTTCGAGCAACAGGATTTGCAGCCGTGCCTGCTGTCCGCCGGACAACGTGTCGAACGGCTGCTCGGCACTGTGTTGCAGCTCGTAGCGAGCCAGCGCACTCATCGCTTCATTTCGCAGCCGGGCGTACTCGGTCATCACGATCTCGCACGGCGTGCGCCCGGCCAGATCCGGGCGGGCGTGGGTCTGCGCGAACAGCCCGGGCGTTACCCGCGCGCCCAGTCTCGCGACGCCGCTGTGTTCGACGGGTTCGGCCGGTACGGCACCGCGGGGAAGGTCATCGGTCACCGACATCAGCAGCCGCAGGAAATGCGACTTGCCCGAGCCGTTGGAACCCAGCACCGCAACCCGCTCGCCGTACCAGATCTCCGTGTCGAACGGACGCATCAGCCCGGTCAGTTCAAGAGCCTCGCAGATCACCGCCCGGCGACCGGTGCGGGCGCCCTGCAACCGCATCGCGATGTCCTGATCGCGCGGCGCAGCCTCCGGCGGGCCGACGTCCTCGAACCTTCGCAGCCTTGTCATCGCGGCCTGGTAACGCGACGCCATCCCGTCGTTGTACGCGGCCTTCTGCCGCAGCTCCGTCACCAACCGCCTGAGCTTGGCATGGTCCTCGTCCCACCGACGGCGCAACTCTTCGAGGCGGTCGATGCGGTCCCGCCGCGCCCGCGAGTACGTTTCGAACCGGCCGCCGTGGATCCACACACGGTGCGACTCCACGGTGACGATCCGCTCGGCGGTCTGGTTGAGGAGTTCGCGGTCATGTGACACCAACAGCACCGTCTTCGGAGTTTCCCGTAACCGGGACTCCAGCCACTGCTTGCCGGGCACGTCGAGGTAGTTGTCCGGCTCGTCGAGCAACAGCACCTGGTCGGGATCCGCGCAATAGCGCCTCCAATACCAGTCGCTTCTGTTCGCCGCCCGACAGGGTGTTCACCAAGCGCCACTGGCATTGCGCGTAGGGAACGCCCAGCGCGGCCACCGAGCAAGCGTCCCAGACGTTTTCGGTCTCATAGCCCCCGACGTCACCCCAAGCGGCCAGTGCGTTTGCATACCGCAGCTGCGCGGGCTCGTCGTCGCATTCCATGAGGACTGACTCCGCCGCCTGTACCGCAGCGGCGGCTTCCCGGATGGGTGGTGGAGCGACCGACAGCAGGAGTTCGTAGACGTTGGTGGAGTCACGGATGCCGCCGATGAACTGCCGCATCACGCCGAGCCCGCCACTGTGCGAGACGGTGCCCCCTTGTGGGGTGATGTCGCCGGCGATCAGGCGCAACAGGGTGGTCTTGCCTGCGCCGTTCGGGCCAACGAGCGCCGCGACGGCACCGTCACCGACGCGAAACGACACGTCGTCCAGCAGCACCCGACCATTCGGGAGCACGTGGCTGACGTGGCCGACCTCGACATGGCCCATGCTGGCAAGTATGGAAATCAACCGGCGGTAGCGCAACGCGTTTTCGCCGGTGACGTCCTTGGCTGCGAGGCTCGGCCCACCGATGACGACTTGGCTCCTCCCTCTTGCGAGAATGCTCGGATGGTCGAACAGAGCATCTGGATGCGCAAGGTCACGGCCGATCCCGGGCATTCGCACTGGTATGTGGAACGTTTCCGTTCCATGGCACGCGCCGGTGACGATGTGGTCGGCGAGGCACGTTTCGTCGATGCGATGGCGCCTCGCGGAGCTCGCATCCTCGATGCCGGGTGCGGCCCCGGCAGATTGGCCGGGTATCTGGCCGCTGCCGGTCACGACGTGGTCGGCGTCGACGTCGACCACGTCCTCATCGAGGCGGCGGAGCAGGACCATCCCGGGCCGCGCTATCTCGTCGCCGACCTGGCCGAGCTCGACTTGCCGGCGCGCGGCATCACCGAGCCGTTCGATGTGATTCTGTCTGCAGGCAACGTGATGACGTTCCTTGCCCCGAGCACCCGCGTCCAGGTATTGCGCCGATTGCGTGCCCACCTAACGAGCGCCGGTCGAGCGGTGATCGGTTTCGGGGCCGGTCGCGACTACGAATTCGTCGACTTCTTCGATGATGTGGCGGAGGCCGGGACTCTCCCCCGAACTCCTGCTCGCCTCATGGGACATCCGACCGTTCACCGAAGACTCCGGCTTCCTCGTCGCGATCCTTGGACCGAAGCAGGTCAGTTCTTCACCAGTCCACCGTCGACGACGAGATTCTGTCCGGTGATCGCCCGCGACCACGGACAGGCGAAGAACAGCACCGCATCGGCGAACTGCGCAGGCGTGGTCACCGACCGCAGCGGCGTCGTCTGCGCGATCGCGTCGAAGACCGCCTCCGGTGTGGCCGCGCTGGCATCGGTGGTGCGCAGGAGTCCCCCGCTCACCATGTTCACCGTGACGCCGCGCGGCCCGAGGTCGGCTGCGAACGTGCGCGTCAGTGAGAGAAGCGCGGCCTTGGCCGCCGTGTAATCGTGGTACGGCACAACAGGATGCTGGAACAGGTTCGTGCCGATGTTGATCACCCGTCCCGAACCGGTCCGGTCAAAGTCCGGCAATGCCGCCTGGATCACGTTGACCGCACCCGAAACCGTGCCGGTGAACTGTTCTGCGAAGGTGCCGTACCCGATCTCGTCTGCCTTCGGCCGCGCGTCACCGTTGAACGAGAAACCAACCAGCGCGTTGTTGACCACGGAGGAAACGGGGGCGTCGAAGGCCCGATGCGCCTGCGCGATGAGCGAGTCGACTTGAGCCCTGTCACGGACGTCGGCCTTCACCGCAATCGCCCGGCCCGCATGCGCAGCGGCCAGATGCTCTGCTGCCTCACGGCTTTGGTGGTAGTTGACCACGACTCGGGCGCCCTCGCGAAGGAATGCCTCGGCAATGCTGCGGCCGAGCCCACGACCGCCGCCAGTCACCAGGACCACCTGCTCGGCGATCACGGGACTCGAGGCGTCGGTATCAGTCGGACCGGTTGCGGATGCCATCCGAATACTCCCCTGCTGGTGACGAAGAAACCATGTTCGCGTCACCGACCTACTGGGCAGCACACAGACGCGACATTGGAGATTACCCCGGGCGGGTCTCTGCCTTCGTCCGCCAGCTCGCTCACGATCGTTGAGTGTCACGAAAAGGCGTTGATCGGCTGCGATTTTCGATCGACTACAGGTCGGCGAGCTCCCTCGCCGCAGTGCGAGGAACCCCCAGGACGGGAACGGGGGAATGCCGCACGATCTTGTTGGCCCGTGATCCGAGAAACACACGGGCGACTGGTCCCGACTCGCTCGATCCGACCACCAGCACGTCTCCGGGTAGCCATTCCACGTCCTCGAATGCCTCCTTCCAGTCCTCGCCGTGTCCAATGACGACTGCGGGTTCCGGCCCCTGCTTTCCTGGGATGCGCTCGGCCGCCAGAGCTTCCTGGGCGGCGGTGCGAATGGTCTCCGTCCATTCGGCAGTCACCGCCGCACCCTCGGCTCGGAATCGGGCCGTTTCCGGTGGGGATAGCTGGACGGCGAACGACGCCAGCCGTAATTCCGCGCCGAACCCACGTGCCAAGGTCTCGGCGGCTCTCAGCAGGACGCCGCTTTGTTTATCGCCCGTGAACGCCAGCGTCACTCGCTCGACCTTGACCCCCTTGGCCCGAAAGCCTCGCGGGGCGACCGCAACGGGGATCGGCGAACTGTGCAGCAGACGGTCGGCGACGCTGCTCAGCGTGATGTAGCCGAATTGGCCCGCGTCGGAGGACCCCACCGCGATGATGCTGGCGCCGTGTTGCTCGGCCGCCTGCATCAGGCCACTGGGAGCCGACCGGGCATCAACCGTGATGAACTTTGCGGGCACATCCAGCGGGAAGGTCGTCACGGGCCTGGGCCAATGCGGTGGCGGCCGACTCGTTGATGTAGCTGCGGTAACCCTCATCCGCCCGAGACAGACCTGGGCATCCACGGTGCGGGGATGACTACACCGACGAGGAGTTCCTCGCCGCTGGACCGCGCCAGCATGGCGGCCATGTTGAGCACCGCTTTGGCCCGTCGATTGATTGGGTAGCCGACGAGAATCGTCATAGCTGATCTTCCTGCGCGAGCAGGCCGACGTGTTCGTGCCTACCGAGATGAGAATGCTTGCGCGCGTACACGACATACCAGACGAATGCCAGAGCAACCCAGATCACGAACACATAGATCGTGATCAGCCGCAGGCTCGCAATGATCCACAGCGAACCGAGAATCGCCAGAATTGGAAGCACCGGATACAGCGGAACCTTGAAGCTGCGCGGCAGCTCCGGGTTTCGTTGCCGCAACACGATGACACCGATGGCGACGGTGATGAACGCCACCAGCGTGCCGATGCTGGTCATCTCGGCAAGGAAGTTGATCGGGATGAGACCGGCCAGCAGCGAAATCACCACCGCGACGATGATGGTGTTCGGAATCGGCGTGAGGGTCCGCGGGTTCACCCGATGGAAGATCGGGGGGATCATGCCGTCACGCGACATTGCGAACAGGATTCGCGTCTGGCCGTACACCGACACCAGGGTCACGCTGAAGATCGAGATGATCGCCCCGGCAGCCAGCACGGTGCCGGGCCATGTCGCACCGACCACGTTCTCCAGGATCTGGGCCAGCCCGGCCTCCTGGCCCTCGAAACCGTCGAGGGGCTGGGCCGCGACCGCGACGAGCGCCACCAACACGTACAGCACTATGACCGTCACCAGGGCGATCATGATCGCCAGCGGCAGGTTGCGACGCGGATTTATCGCCTCTTCACCCGCCGAGGCGACGCTGTCCAAACCGACGAAGGTGAAGAAGATGACGCCCGCGGCGGCCGTGACGCCTGCGAAGCCGAACGGGGCGAAGGGCTGTAGGTTGTTCGAATCCCAGCCCCCGATGCCGATGACGATGAACATGATGAGCACGGCTATCTTGATCGCCACCATGATGGCGTTGGTCTTCGCCGACTCACTGACCCCGCGGATCAGGAGCGCGGCGCACATGACCACCAGAACCACCGCGGGCAGGTTGAACACACCGCCTTGTTCCGGTGCGTTCGACAGCGCCTCCGGCATCTGGACGCCGAATACGTTGTTCAGGAATTGGTTGACATACTCCGACCACCCCACGGCGACGGCCGCGCCGGCAACTCCCCACTCGAGCAGTAGGCATGCTCCGACTGCGAGCGCCGTCAGCTCACCGAGTGTGGCGTAGGCGTACGAATAGGACGAGCCGGCTACCGGAACGGCCCCGGCCAACTCTGCGTAACACACTGCGGTCAGGCCGGCCACGACTCCGGCGATCACAAACGACCAGATCACGGCGGGCCCTGCCATCGGAACCGCTTGGCTGAGTATGAAGAAGATCCCGGTGCCGATAGTGCCGCCGATACCGATCGCCGAGAGACTCCAGAGGCCGATGGTGCGCTTGAGCTCACTGCGTCCGCTGTCGGCGCCCGTTTCGGCCGCCATCTCCTGTACCGGTTTACTCCGTAATACCTGCTCGCGGAATGTAGTCACGGCTCCTCCTTGGTCTCAGCGCGTGCCCATGCTCCTGCCGCCTGACGATCAAGGTGCCGACGCCGTCCGCGTTGCCGCCAGGTGCCTTCGCGGTCAGGCTACGGCTGTACATATCGAGGAATTGGTGTTTCTGAAAAACTGTGTGCATTTGTTGTCGGTCCGTTATGTCGATTCCGCAGTACCCGCAGCGCAAGCGAATACCGCACGACCGAGACATCAGCTGGCCCGATGTCCGCCCAGGGCTGCCTCACGGCTTCCGGTGCGTGCGGGATACTCGGTAGCACACGAAAGGGAGCTAGGAATGGGACTGCCTCTTATTCACGACGACAACGGGATTCGCTGGATCACTCTTGACCGCCCGGAGATCCGTAACGCCCTGCATGTCGAGGATCTCGACCACATCGCCTACGGGGTGCGTTCGGCCGGACCGAATGTTCGGGCGATCATCCTCACCGGCGCCGAGGATCGCGCCTTCTCGGCGGGCATGCACGTCAATACCTTTGCCGATGCGACACCTGAGAGTGCGCGAGACAGCATTACGCGAGTGCGTGATTGCTTGGCCGCCATCCGGCTTTCACCGCGACCGACGGTGGCTCTCGTCAACGGCTACTGCATCGGGGCGGGCTTCGAGATGGCACTGGCATGTGACCTTCGGGTCGCCCATCCACAGGTGCAATTCGGACTTCCCGAAGTTAAACTCGGCATTCCCTCTGTCGTGGATGCCGCACTGCTGCAACAGTTCGTCGGTCTGTCCAAGGCGAAGGAAATCATCCTCACCGGCGACCTGTACCCACTGGCCGATTTGGCACACACCGGAATCGCCAACAGGATCGTCGACCCGTCGGAATTGCGCCAGACAGCACTCGATCTCGCCAACCAGCTCGGCTCGTACACGCCGCAGGTGATGGCAGCACAGAAGGGGCTCTTCGAGACCTGGCTCAACTTCGGCCTTCAGCATGGAATCGACGCCAGCGTAGAGGTTTTTGCTGGTTTATTCGCCGACCCAGCAACGGTGCAGGCGATTGCGCAATATCAAACCGCCCCGCGGACCTGATCGGACGGACGCAAGTGCAGCGCAATGGTTCTCGAACCAGTCCACCAACGTCGTCCTCGTGGCATCAATCGTTATCAAGAATAGCGGTGATCGTTATCAGGAAACGCCGGTCACCTCGCATAGGCATCGGCTGCCTTGCTGGACCATGTGTTCACGTGTCGCGCTACGGGGATATCGCGCCACGCTGTCGGTTGCGCTTCGATGCGACGGGAGGAACACATGCGCCAACCTACGGTCGCCGTTGCCATTGCAGTCAGCTGCGTTGTGATGACAGGGTGCAGCCTGTCAAAAGGCTACGCCGAGTCGGTGACGCCCACCCGTTCGATGATTCCGCGCCCTCTCGTCGAGCGTGAGTTGCAGGAGTTGCTGCTCAGCCCGGAAGAGGTGAATGTCGCAATGGGGACGACCGGAATGACCGTCACGGGTACCCAGAGCGAGATGTCTGACAGCAGTGCGACCATGGCGCCGCAAGAGTGCCTCGCCATCGACGGCGCGGCGGAGGCCTCGGTCTATGGCAACAGCGGTTACTGGGCCGAGCGTGATCAAAGCCTCAACAACGGCGACGACTTCACGCACTACCTCAAACAGGCCGTGGTGTTGTTTCCCACCGTGGAAAGTGCCGGGGCCTTGCTAGATGCCTCCGCCAAGCAGTGGCCGACCTGCCGCCAGTACACCCACACGCAGAGCGAGACGCAGTGGTCTGTCGGGCAGATCGCGTACGCGAACGGCACCTTGAGCACCACGGCAACTCAAGCGAACGCCAGTGCTCCCGGCTGGGGCTGTGGACGCGCGTTGACACTGAGAAACAACGTCATCATCGACATCAACACGTGCAGCGCTGACCCCGCCGACTCGGCGTTGAATGTTGCCGACCGCATTGCCGCCAACATAGCTGAGCGGTGGTAAGACTCCACTCGCCTCGGCCTCCCTCCATGCGCCACCATCCTGAGTACCCCTCCGGCGCTACTTACAGGCGGCCGTTGGCATCGACGACGGAATCGCATTGAACCAGAAGCCGCCTCCACGCATTGCGTTGGGACGGTGAGTGTTTCATCCGGAGCGCCTCCGCCTCTCGCTACCTGTTACCCGTGGCACGGGCTGCGACACTGAATGTTTCGGTTGCCACCATCCCTTCCCCGTTGTTGCGCCACCTCGCTGGCCGACGCCGACATGCCACCTGGCATGTTATTGGGAATGGTTTTCATTGCCGTGTGCTCGCGGTACAGTCGGTGTCGAGAGTGATTTGGATCAAGGGGTCGAGGAAGAGCCGTGTCCGACCGGCGAACCTAGCGGTCCAACGGGCAATCGAAGCGCACCGAGTGCTTGGGGCCATACGAGCTGTAGTGCCCTCCACGAACATGCGCCCCAATCGGACTCGATCCCTTCCCAGTGGTGGGCAGTTGGCGCCCAGGCCCAGGCAGGACTTACGCCATGCAGGAATCCCCGACACCGAGGCGGCGCCGGAGCACCCCCAAAGGGCAGGTCGTCCTCGAAACGTTGCGCGGCAGCGACAGATTCCGCAGCGCCCAACAGCTCTACGTGCAAATCCGTCACGAAACGTCGCTGCAGATCGGCTTGGCCAGTGTCTACCGGATCCTACGTGGCCTCGCCGATGACGGGATCGCCGAAACCCAACGGGCCGAAGACGGTGAAATGCTCTACCGGCTCGTCAGCTCCACCGAACACCGGCACTACCTTCTATGCCGTCGCTGCGGACGCTCCGTCGGGTTTGCCCTTGTCGCACTCGAGGACAGCGCCGCCGATCTCGTTCGGCTGCACGGCTACAGCGACGTCACTCATCACTTCGACCTGTACGGGATCTGCCCGCAATGTCGAAGGGCCACAGGAACTCCCAGCGTCGTCGGCGATGCGTCGGATGGGCGAGAAGATCGATAGCCGACCGCTCGGGTAACGCGTTGCGAGGTGGTGGCCACAGGCGGTGCACAGGTCGTCGGGGGTGCGCCGCCCAGGTTGGGTGCTCTAGGGTTGTTGGAAACGGTTTCCATTATCATTAACCCAGGAGGTCTTCTTGAGCACGCGTTTCCGCCACCGGATCAGCGCCGCCGCTTTTGCCGCGAGTGCCCTGTTGCTGGCCGCCTGCGGTTCCAATTCGTCACCAACCACCGCGTCCTCGACGAGTGCGGCCGAAACGACCTCGGGCACCGCCGCGACTGCTCCGATCGCCGTCGTGGCGAGCACGAACGTCTGGGGTGACATCGTCAAGCAGGTCGGTGGCGATCACGTGAACGTGGCGTCGATCATGTCCGACCCGAACGCCGACCCCCACGAGTACGAAGCCGACGCGCAGACAGCAGCCGCACTGAGTAAGGCGCAGTTCGTGATCGAAAACGGTTTGGGTTACGACGATTTCATGGACAAGCTACTCTCGGCGTCACCCAACCCGAGTAGGACGGTGCTGAACGCGGCCGACGCCATGCAGATCTCGGGCGCCGAGGCCAACCCGCACGTCTGGTACGACATCGCGAAGGTTCCCAATGTGGCCTCGGCGATTGCCGACCAACTCGGCAAGCTCGATCCCGGCGATGCGTCGACCTTCACTGCCAAGGCGAAGACGTTCAGTGACAGCCTTGCGCCGATGAACGCGGCGATCGCCAACATCAAGTCCAAGTATTCGGGTGCACCCGTCGGCTACACCGAACGCGTTCCGGGCTATCTCGTCGACGCCGCCGGTCTGACACTGGCCACACCTGCTTCGTTCGCACAGTCAATCGAGGACGGCAACGAGCCCAGCCCCTCTGACAACGCGGCGATGAACGCTGCGCTGACGGCCAAGAAGATCAAGGTGCTGCTCTACAACGGTCAGGTCACCAGTCCGGCGACCGAGGCGATCAAGCAGCTGGCGCAGAAGAGCAATGTGCCCGTCGTCGGGGTGACCGAGACGTTGCCGCCGACCGACAAGGACTTCCAGGGCTGGCAATTACGTCAGATCAACGAGCTCACCTCCGCGCTCGGCGGATGACCATGACTGACGCTGCACCGCTCGGGGTGCCGACGGTACGTCTGTGCGACGCATGTCTTGCCTACGGAGGGCGCAGGCTGTGGCAAAACCTCGATCTCACAGTGAGGGCCGGGGAGTTCATCGCGGTGCTCGGGCCCAACGGCAGCGGCAAGACCTCATTGGTCAAGGTGCTGTTGGGGCTGGCGGCGCTGTCCTCGGGATCGGTGCACGTGTGTGGAGCCCCGCCGCGCCGTGGCAGCAACGTCATCGGATACATCCCGCAGCAGAAGGGATTCGACCGCGATCTCCCGATTCGCGGCATCGACCTGGTCCGGCTGGGACTCGACGGCCACCGGTGGGGCATCGGCTTGCCCAGCGCACGTCGGCGGCGCCGCGTCGAAGCGGTCGTCGAAGCCGTGGGCGCCACCCACCTGGCCGGATCTCCCATCGGGTTGCTGTCGGGAGGCGAGCAACAGCGGCTGCGAGTGGCCCAAGCGCTGCTGGGCGACCCACAACTGTTGCTATGTGACGAACCCCTGTTGTCGCTCGACCTCAAGCGCCAGCGCGAGGTCGTAGACCTCATCGATACTCAACGCCGCGGATCCGCTTTCTCAGTGCTGTTCGTGACCCACGAAGTCAACCCGATCCTTCCGGTGGTCGACCGGATCCTGTATGTCGTGGGGACACGGTGGGCGTCGGGGACGCCGACGGAAATCCTCACCAGCGCAAAGCTGTCCGACTTGTACCAGACGGATATCGAGGTGTTGGAGGTGGGCGGGCGAATCATCATCGTCGGTGCGCCGGACAGTCCACATGCCGAAACCGGCAGTTCGCGCTATCACCATCCACCGGTCGGGGAAGTGGTCGTGCGATGACGTTGGCGGACTATCTGTCGGAGGACTTCGTCCGCAACGCCTTGATCGCCGCCACCCTGGTCGCCGTGATCGCGGGTCTGATCGGACCAGTGGTGATCATTCGCGACCTCGCGTTCGCGGTACACGGCAGCGCCGAACTGGCCTTCACCGGAGCCGCGGCAGGGTTACTGGCCGCCGGTGACCCGCTGCTGGGTGCGCTGTTGGGTTCCTTGGTGGTCGCCACCGCCTTCGGCCTGCTGGGAAGCGCAGAACGCGAACGCAACTCGGCCATCGGGGTGATCCTCGCCTTCGGACTCGGCATGGGGGTGTATCTCTTGTCGTTGTACAAGGGCTTCGCCACAGCGGCCACCAACATCCTGTTCGGTCAGATCTTCGGGGTCAGCCCCGGTCAGATCAGACTGCTCACGGTCATCGCGATCGGCGTCCTGATCGCGATGGTGGTGTTGTACCGACCGCTACTGTTCGCCTCGGTGGATCCCGAGCTGGCGAAGGCCCGTGGCGTGCGCACTCGCCTGGTGGGTCTCTTGTTCGTTTACGTCCTTGCCATCACTGTCACGGAAGCCGCTCAGATCGTCGGCACCCTGCTCGTGCTCAGCCTGGCCATCACCCCCGCAGCGGCGGCCAGTCGACTCAGTGCCCGCACCCCCGTGGTCATCGTCGTGTCCATCGTCTTTGCGCTGGTTGCCGCGGATGGCGGCCTCCTGCTGAGTCTCGTGCATTCGAATGTCAAAGCCAGCGTGTTCATCTCGGTGATCAGCTTCGCGTTCTACGTCGTTGCGCGGGTCGCTGCCAGGTTCGTCCTGCCCATGTCGTCTTCGCATCGGCGCATCAGCGAACCGCCAGCAGCTCTCAGTGAGCGACGCGCGGATCGCCATCGGCCCGATCGCGGAAGCGGCACTGCTGCAACGGTATCGGGGTCCCCTTGGAGTTAAGTGAACGGCATCCGACGAGCCAATACCATACCTGCTCGGTGGAAGTACTCCAGGTGGGTTAGCGCTGGCTTACTCACTTGCATCGGCCAGCAGGGCAATTTCTCTGCTCGACGATGCGCTGAGGCCCTTCGCGCGCAGAGCGGACGAAATCGACTTGATGAAACGCTCGAAGGCTTGTGCCAGAGCATCTCTGAGCACCGGCGATTCGATGTCGACGGACACCGTCATCCCTAGTACCGGGCATTCTTCATCGAAATCCACCGCAACCAGCCGTTTGATGTATTGGTCGGCGAAGCCTTGAAGGAAGGCAACGGGATCACTCTTCTTGCTGGCAAGGTTGGCGATCATTTTTCGGTGTCTTCAGCGCTTGCGCGCGACCTCGATGGCAAGTTGCTCGTTGCCGTCGATGCGTTGTCTGCTCGCCGGTCTTGGCGCATGACCAGCGCCACGTTTCCTGACCTGTTCGCCAAAGCGGCTATCACCCTGCCGCTGGTCGACTTCGGCAGTGGGGTGAACGGCGTCGTCCACCCCACCGCTGTCCAAGTAGCGTGCCGAAGTTGGTGTTATGCGCACACCCTGAGCCTCGGATGTCGTTGGCGAGCCCTGGGAGCAAGGTAGTCCTCGGATTGATCGATGTTGGCGGTGGCATCGGCTTGCTTCTGGATGCCGGGTGCGGGGTAGTCGTCGCGACTGGCCGCGACATTGGCGTTGAAGGTGTTGATCTGATCCATCAGGGCGTCGAATTGAGCATTGAACCAATCGCACATCTCGCGCTCGGAGGTGATGTCGGCGTCGGTCACCTGGTTTTGACGAAGGTTGTGGGGAAAGGCGAAGTTCGGCGCCCAGTCGGTCGGTGTGGACGTGAACACTGGCAACGGTGGCGCGGGCACGTTGGGGTCGGCTCCGGCGCCCACGGTCATCGTGACCATTGCCGCCGCTGCCAGCGCGGTACACGATGCGAGAATGCCGAACCCACGTGGGTATGCAGCCGAGATGAATTCGCGGCCGCGACCACCTACTGGCGACCCAATGGCAAACTCGGTATTGTAGAACGATACGCCAGCTTCACTTCGATACCGGCGGGTGACGATGGATTTGCTCACGGCCGACTTTTGACACCGCGCGTCGGAATGGGAATAGAAATGCGGTTGGCCAGTGCGCCGTAAAGCTCTGCCGCTCAATCACATACACGCATTGTCCAGCGTGTACGGTTAATTCCGTGGATCCGGGGCTCATGCAGCTTATCGACGGGGGCGAATTGGCCTGGGCCGAGATGGGTGACCCGAACGGCTACCCCGTCTTCGCGTTCCACGGCACCCCCGGGTCCCGCCACCAGGTCCTCGTCGAGCCCGCGTCCGCGCGTGCGGCCGGCGCCAGGGTGATTGCCCCGGACCGACCCGGGTACGGGGCGAGCAGCTGGAGACGGCGGCGCACGCTGGAGGGCTGGGCGAACGACGTCGCCGAGCTAGCCGATCATCTCGGTATCGAACGCTTTGCGGTCATGGGCGTCTCGGGAGGCGGTCCTCACGCGGCAGCCTGCGCAGGCTTCCTGCCCGGGCGGGTCAGCGCGGCCGCGTTGGTCAGCGGTATCGCGCCCCTCGCCGAGCCCGGCTCCGAGGCGGGGATGATGCCCAACAATCGGCTCTTCGTCCGCGTCGCCCGGAAAGCCCCCGCCGCGAACGCCCTGCCCTTTTGGCTCGTGTCAGTGCTCGCACGAAGGGCACCCACCTGGCTGGTGAAGGGGATGCCGGCCGCCGACGCCGCCGTGCTCGCACGGCCCGAGGTGCGGAGCTCGTTCCTGGCGTTCGCCCATGCGTCGCCCACGATCGGCAGGGCGGCCGCCCAGGAGTTCGGCCTGTTCGCCCGCGACTGGGGCTTCGACCTCGGGGAGGTCAACGTGCCCGTGCAGGTGTGGCAGGGCGACGCGGACGTAAACGTGCCAGTGGTCCACGCCGAGCGCCTGTCCGCAGCAATCCCCGGCGCTGTCCTGCACGTCGTGCCGGGCGAGGGACACCTCGTCTTCGTGGACCACCTCGAGGAGATCCTGCGCGAACTGCTCGCCTCGAGGACGTATCGCCCCGCAGATTGACCAGCGCAACCCGCAGGTGCCGTCCGGGCTACCGGCAGCGACTGCGTGACGTCGCGGTAGCGTGACGACCGTGAACTCCTCTCGTGTGTCCTCTTCCGTCGCGCTCGTGGCCTGCGCCGCGTCGTTCGTGATGACGCTCGCCGCATGCGGCTCGGGTACAGATGCTGCATCGCCCAGCACACCCTCGGTCGCCGAGGTCGCGACCTCCATCAGTCAACCGGCAACCCCAGCCAGCGGATGCCCGACGACGGCGGCGACCGGTGGCACACCCGAATGGTCACTGCCGGGAGCCACTGGCAGCGTCGCCGTCACTGGATCCACGGATACGACGGCGCCGTACGTCAAGGTGGCCGCACCGTTCAGCGTGACCGAGACCCAGGTGCACACACTGAAGGCCGGTGACGGGCCGGTCGTCGCTGACACGGCGACGGTTTCCGTCTGCTATATGGGTGTCAACGGGCGTGACGGGTCCGTGTTCGACAGCAGCTACGAACGCGGCACCCCTGCCGAATTCTCGCTCAACGGAGTCGTGCCGGGCTTCCAGAAGGCGATCGCGGGACAGAAGGTCGGGTCCACGGTCGCCGTCGCAATGGCATCTGCCGACGGCTATCCCGACGGTCAGCCCGCCGCTGGAATCCAGAAGGGTGACTCGCTCGTCTTCGCGATCAAGATCCTCGACGCCACGGGTTGAGCCGCGACCGCTCACGGCGCGAACAGGAGTGCCGAGCCGATCGACGGCTCGTGCAGCCGTAGGTAGAACAGTCCCGCCCCGGCCAGTCCGAGCATGAGGTTCGGCGTCTCGCCTTCGTGCGTCCCGCAGGGCCAAGGCCGGCCGGGTTGTGCGAATCGCTCGATCCCCGACGATGCCACCTCGAGGGCGAGGTCACGCCACTTGGTGTCCGAGGAACCAAGCACTCGGTATCCCCTCTCCAGTATCTCGGCGTTGCCTACCAGCCCGTGGCATAGCGAGTACGAACCACCTCCGGCCCGCAACATTGCATCGGTGTGCACGAACGTCGTGTCGAGCGCAATCTCCGCCTCCTGCTTGAGGACTGGAAGTGAGGTGAGCTCGTACGCCCGCAGTCGTGCCAGCGCGATCCCAGCGGCTCCGTGGCACCACGCGACGGAATGGGAACGCTCCCCTGGACGCGGCGCCCTTCCGGGCCGGGTCCGTAGATCGGGCCAGTTCTGCACTCGCGCATCGAAGAGCGAACGTTCGTAAGCGAACGCCTGGAGCGCGAGCGTGGCGAGCTCTCCCCGACCGCTAACCGCCGCGACTTCGAGCAGCGCGCATGCTGCGCCCGACGCACCGTGCGAAAACCCCGTGAGATTGCCCGACGAGGTTCGGGGCTCGCCCGCCCATGATGCAACGACCTCAGCGGCCCCCGATCGCTGGGCAGCGTCGGCCAGTTCGCCTGCCAGGCGTAGAGCTTCCTCGCCGAAACCTGCATCGCCCAGCTTCGAATTCAGCCACAGCAGGCCGTAGATGGAGCCCGCGCGGCCCGAGATGACGTCGAATCCACCGTTGGTGCTTGGACGAGAACTCATCGTGGTCGTCTGCGCTGCCGCCTCCAGGTACCGCGATTCACCGACCGCGGCGCCCACCGCGGCGGCGGCCACCGCAATTCCGATTCTTCCCGAGTAGAGGGAACGGTCGCGGTCCGCAGGCAACTCAGATGTGCGAGCCATGGCGTGATCGATCGCGCCCATCGCCGTACGGCTGAACACTTCGTCGCCGGTGACGCCGGCCAACTCGGCGAGGAAGAGCGCGACGCCGCTCGTGCCTTCGTACAGATCGGGACCGAACGTTGCGTACGTCATCGCCATTTGACCTCCGCGGCCCTCTTCGAGCGAAGCGCCCACCCAGGTGCACCGGCTGTCGTGCCAGATCGCCTGATCGGCGATGCGCCGACCGAGAAGGATGGCGGCATCGAGATGGCCGGCCGAGCCCGGCACCGAAGCCGCGGGCATCAGAAGGGATATCCGTCGGTCGAGCCGGAATTCAAGTACGGCGTTGCAAGGCTGATGCCATCCTCCGCGAACGTCTCCTCGATGATCGCCAGACGATCAGCTGCTCCGGCGACGGCATGCTCGTGGATGCGTACGAGCGCCTCCGCGAGCAGTCGGCAACGGTCCATTCCGAAGCTGTCCCGCGACTCGGCCGGTTCCTCGGCCAGCCCGAGGCCAGGCGCAAGAACCTTGGTGAACACCGGCGTCGCGCGCTTGAGGTTGGCGCCGAGCTCGACCAGGATTAGGCGGACGACGGAGAGGACGTGATCGTAGTCCGTCCGCTGAGCGTACAGAACCCCTGCGTCGCAGCGGTCGTAGTGTGCCGGATCGTTGATGACCTTGAGGCGGAACGGGACTCGGTCTTCATTGAGCAGCCGTGTGGCACGCTCGATGAGCGTCGGCGCATCCTCGGCGCGCAGGTTCCAATAGAACCGGACTAGAGCGCGGCCCGGTTCGAATGTCAAGCCCTCGTTGCCCAGAGCCAGATAGAATCCGGGTGACATCTTGAGCAGCTCCTTCGGGAACCGGACTGCCCGCAGCTGGCCGGGTGACAGGTGGTCCGCTGTGTCGGCATAGGTATCTTCACGTGTGAACCAGACACGCAACCCGTCGCGCGTCGCCGTCACCACATCCCCCGCCACGTCCACGATGCTCCAGCCGCCCTCTCGCGCACCAGTTCCCCCGTTGGCCGCCGACAGCACGTCGACGAACGAAGAGCTCCGCATCCGTCCCAACGGGCTGAACTGGTCGCCTCCGGGCGTTGCAAAACCCCTGCAGTAGAAGTCGCCGTAGAGGCGCATCTGGAGCTGATGGCGCAAGTAGTCGCGCATCGTCGAGGTTGTCATTGCCCGGCGCGCCGCCGCGGATAGGCTCGGAGACCGCTGACCAAACCACGAAAAGGAGGTGGCTGAAACGATATTCACGGCGTGGAGGACGCCTTCGATCTGTGATTCCACTGCCGCGGTCATCGTCACGCTTCCACGGGAATGCCGAGGAGGTGAACGGCTGCTTCCAACGGCCGGCTTAGCATGTTCGACGCCAGCTGTAAATGGAGCACCATGCCGCTGTCCAGATGGGACGCCGTCTGCGCAGCCTCGAATGCGGTCTGTACTAGACGGGCCGCGGCAAAGGCGACAACGACCGAGAGCCATTGAGCATCAGTCTGATCGAGGTCGGCGCGCCTCCAGTACGCCAACCAACAATCTGCCATTGCCGGCTGCATCCGGGCCAACGGAAAGCGGGCAAGCTCGGGAAACCGGTCCGGGGGATCCTGTCCGGTGATGGGGATGGAGAACAGCCACACACTGAGGTAATGACTGAAGACCGAGCCCAGATCCCAACGGGGATCACCCGTCTGCGCCGCCTCCCAGTCGATGATCTTCAGCCGGAAACCTGACTTCGGCCGACTGGTTTCCGGGGAGGCAATGAGATTGTCCCACTTCATATCACGATGGATCAGGCAGGACGGCTCCCATTCGCGACGCAGGGCGTCGAGGCTATCGCAAAGCTCCGGGGCCGACTGCACTATGCGGATCAGCTCCAGAGCCGCGGAACTGGCGTCGCGAAAGACCGATAGGTGGGGCTGATGAACCGCGAGAACCCATGGTGTCGGGCGCTCCTGCGGCGTCGCGGGTACCGGTGTGCTGGTCGCAGTCATTCGGTGCAGTGTGCCAAGGGCGTGGCCGATCGACGTGGCGAGCGCCCGTGAAAAGCGGCCGGTGCGGAGCTGATGTGCCCGGAGGTCCCGATCGCCGGGCATTTTCCCCAGAACCAGAACCCGACCGGCCGCGTCGTACTCCCATACGGCAGGAAGATATCTGGTCATGCGCTCGCCCAGCTGACCAAGCATCCGGTAAACGGCGGCCTCGTGAGCTACGGCGGTCAGGCCCTCCTGGCTCATCCCCTGCTTGAGCACCAAGGACGTGTCGCCGGTGTCCACGACGAAGATGTGGTTCCGACTCGATGCGTCACGTACGACGACCGCACCGTCGACGACGTCTTGCGGATGGAGCAGGCCCCGATCAAGCAGGTAGCGGACGACATCACTGTGCTTGAGCAATCGACGACGTGACCTTGCTCGAGCTTGTTCAGCCCGCCGGCTAGCCGAGCCCGATGCCGCAGAGCGGTGCGAACTCGCTCGGCCTGCACCAAGCGATCACGGTTGGCTTGGGGGGACATGCTTCCCAGGTAGTGCAGCCATCCGATGGGCAGCCAAGAATGTTCGAGACGCACTGCCGCACGATGATGCTGTGGAAACCTCCCCCCCGGCCGGCGGCCGCCGGGGCAGCCAGGTTCGCGTGCGCGGTGGGCTGCATCCGGCCTGCGGCGATGGCGCCGGACAGGAATTCGGCCTGAATCGTGGTCGACGAAACCCTCGTCACCTTGAGTTCAAGCGCCTTCGGCACCCATATGAGCGTCCCACCATCGTCGGCAGCCTGCCTGTGATGCAGGATGTCGCCCTCCGCCACCTCGACGTATGACGTCAGTGCGTGGTCCAGATACAACCGCCAATCACCGGCTGTCGTGCTCTTCCCGACGTATCCGTGCAGAACCGTAGAGTCCGGAGGTCCTTCACTGGGATCTGGGACCAGTGCCGCAACGAGCGGGTCCTCTGCCAGGCGGCGCTTCTCGCCGCCGGTGTCCTTAGAAGCTGCCATGTTCCTGCCCCCCGACTTCCCCGAGCCGCTCAACAGGACAGGGACGCGCCCTGGCAGTGCTCGAGGATCACAACGAGTGTCTCACCGTTCGCCGCCTGGATCAATGCAAAAGCGGCACCGACCTGCACTTCCTCGTCGCCATTAAGCAAGGCCGACTCGGGACGCGCTCCCCGTCGAATATGCGTGCCGAGTGGTCGGTATGTGCAACTGTGTCGGCGGCGCGCGCGTTCACACGGTATAGTACGCATTGCGTACCAGCCTTGGAGATGAAGTCGATCGTGTCCCCCGTTCCCGTGGAAGAGTCCACCGCCGCAGCTCTGAGCCAGTCGATCCACCGGTTGTCGCGACGGTTGCGCAAGCACGCTCAAATGGATCTGACCGCGTCCCAGATGGGTGTGCTCACCACCGTCGAGAAGCATGGCGTGCTTCGGCTCGGTGAGCTCACCCGCGTGGAGCAGGTCGGCAAGTCGACGATGACGCGGCTGGTCGCGAAGCTCGCCGGGGCGGGATACCTAGAACGGCTGGTCGACCCCAGCGACGGTCGTGGATCCCTCGTTTCACTGACCGATCACGGCGCTGCCGCGCTGCGGTCCGCCGCGGCGCGCCAGCTCGCGTACCTAGGTCGTCAGCTCGATGCCCTCGACGCTGCCGACCGGGACATGCTGTTGGCCGTCGCGCCGATACTCGAGAAGCTCTTGGCAGTGAAGGCATGAAGGCCTATCTGGTCGCGACGTTCGCGTCCCTGCGGATACGCAACTTCCGGCTCTTCTTCATCGGGCAGTCGGTGTCGATCGTCGGCACCTGGATGCAGAAGTTCGCCCAAGCCTGGCTGGTGTTGGAGCTGACCAATTCCGGAGCGTGGCTCGGCATCACGTTGGCCGTGCAGCTGACGCCCACACTCCTGCTCACCCCGTGGGGTGGCGTGCTGGCCGATCGCTTCCACAAGCGGACGATCCTGCTCATCACGGCAACGACGTCCATAGTCCCGTCTGTCCTGTTGGGCGTGCTGATCCTCGCCGACAGCATCAACGTAACGATCGTCATGGGCTTGGCCCTTCTTGGTGGCATCATCGACGCATTCGAGAAGCCGGCGCGGCAATCCTTCCCCAGCGAGATGGTCGGTCCTGCACAGCTGACCAATGCGGTGATGCTCAACAACGTGGCCCAGGACACCGGGAAGGTCGTGGGACCGGCGGTGGCAGGCATCCTCATTGCCGCGGCCGGGCTGCCGTCGACGTTCCTGATCAACGCCGCCTCATTCGTCACCGTCATCGCGGGCCTTCTGCTGATGCGGCCCGACGAGCTCGCCATTCCCAAACGCAAGGGTGCAGGCACGCGGCAGTTTCGCGATGGCCTTGCCTACGTGCGCGCGACCCCTCAACTGTTCGGCCCGCTCGCTCTGCTGGCCTCTGTTGGCTTGGTGGCGTACAACTTCCAAGTCATCCTCCCACTCCTCGCCCGTGACACCTTCCACGGCGACGCACGCACCGCCGGCTACTTGCTCGGCGCGCTCGGTGTGGGCTCCGTGGTCGGCGGGCTCGGGCTGGCCGGGGTGCTGACTGCCTCGATCCGGCGGATCATCGGTGCGGCACTGATATTGGCCGTCGTCTTTCTGGCCACCAGCCTCGTGCCCAATTACTTGGTCGCACTTGGCATGGTGGCCGTACTGGGCGCGAGCAGCGTCGTGTTCAAGGCCCTGGCCAGCACGTGGCTGCAGTTGACGGCGGCCCCGGCCATGCGCGGTCGAGTGCTCGCTCTGCTCGTCGTCGCCATCGCCGGGACCACGCCCATCGGCGCGCCGTTGATGGGCTGGGTCGCCGAACAATTCGGTACCCGCGCGACCTTCGTGTTGGCCGGTGTGTGCACCGCGATCGCCGCAGTGCTCGCCCACTTCTACATGCACCGGGCGACCCACAACGGGAAGTCCGTCGCCGCCGTGCCCGCGCAACAGGTCACCACGAACACCATCGACGACGTCGTGTGAGCTCCTTCCCTCGCTTCCATCCCGTATCGAGATGCCGCGCATCGAAATCGCCTGCTTGACCAAGATCGCCCGACGATCCACGATGGCGGGAGCTGTCATGGGATCCGGCAGTCGAAAGGCGCAGTCATGAGCTCGACCACGGTCGGTATCGCACAGTGGCACCCCGTGTGCGGCGAACCTCAGCGAAACCTCGACACGGCGCTGACCCACATCGGATCGCTGGCCGCAGAGGGGTGCGAACTCATCGTGCTCCCCGAACTCTGGGCATCCGGCTACGACGCGGGGTCGCTGGCCGTTGACGCGATCGTCGCGGCCGAACCACTTGACGGCGAACGCGGACGTCAGCTCGCAGCGGCGGCCCTTCAACACCGCGTCTGGCTCTTCGCGGGTTCGGTGCCCGAGATCGATCAGGGGGGCCGGCTGTTCAACACGGCCCTCGTCTACGCGCCGGACGGCAGCCTCCGGGCACGACATCGCAAGGTGTACCTGTACACGCCGTTGGGTGAGGATGCCGTGTTCACGGCAGGCGCCGAACCAACCGTGGTCGACGTCGACGGAATCGGCACCGTCGGGCTCAGCGTGTGCTTCGACGGGGATCACCCCGAATACGCCAGGACGCTGCACGGTCTCGGTGCGCGCGTGGTGATCTCGGTCTCCGCCTACGAGGCCGCGACGGAGTCGTGGTGGGACATCCTGTACCCCGCCAATGCGCTTGCCAATGGTCAGTGGTGGCTGATGGCCAACCAATGCGGCGGCGACGGGCCGAACGCACTGCTCGGACGCAGCCGGATCATCGCTCCCGACGGCGCAGTGATCGCCGAGGCGCGACGTTACGACGGAGAGGGTGACGAGGCGCACCTGCTTGTCGCATCACTGGACCTCTCTGCTGCCGTCGCTGCTGCCGAGCAGGACGCAGGAGCGCTCTGGGCCCAGAGTGTCATACCCGTGAGTCCGCGATGACCAGGTCACTCGCCCGCTCGGCCAACGCCATGACGGTACCAACGGGATTCACCGACGGAATGGTCGGGAACACCGACGCGTCCACGACGCGCAGTCCCATCACGCCGCGGACCCGCAGGCGCGGGTCGCACACCGCCAACTGATCGTCCTCCCGGCCCATCCGGCAGGTACCGGAAACGTGGTAGACGGTCTGATGGGTGGCGCGCAGTGCCACGGACAGATCCTCGTCACTGACCAGCTCAGGGCCGGGAAAGACTTCGCGCACAACCCATTCCGACATCGGCGCCTGCTCCGCAATGCGCCGTGCCAACCGAATGCCCGCGATGAGCGTCGCCTCGTCGCACCCATCGGCATCGGTGAAGTAGCGGTAGTCGATCGCCGGTGGGCACTGGGCGTCGTCGCTGGTGATCCAGACGCGCCCACGGCTGCGCGGCTTGGAGACATTCGGAGCGATCGACACGATGCGCGGGGGCAACACGGCTCCGTACCTCACGGCGTGATCGGCGACCGCCTCGACCGGGAAGTGCATCAATACGTCCGGGCGAGCCGGCCCGTCGTCGCGTAGGCACACGGCGGCGCCGGCGTCCCACCCCGTCGCGCAGGTGTCGGGCACGACGCGGTCCGTCTCCCACACGATCAGGCCCTCGGCGTGATCCATCAGGTTCTCCCCGACGCCAGGCAGGTCGACCACCACGTCGACGCCAGCATCCCGCAGGACGCGTGACGGACCAATCCCCGATAGCTGCAGCAATTTTGGGCTATCGATGGATCCGCAACACACGATCACCTCGCGGCGCGCCATGAACTGCGTCATCGCCCCGTCCACGTCGCGGGCCAACACGCCCACCGCGGCACCACCTTCGACGAGGATGCGGATCGCCTGCTCGCCATGGCGCACGGTCAAATTGGGTCGGGTGCGCAGCGCGTGGTGCAGGTAGTGCACGGACGTGGAGGACCGCAGATGATCCGACGGGGTATAGCCGATCTCGAAGAATCCCACGCCCGTGCCAGTTTCGGCGAACTCGGGATCCGAGTTCCAGCGGGTGCGCCTCGGCAGATCGAGGGCAAGGCACGCCGCCTCCACCACGTCGGCGACGAAGGGATTGCGGTCCCCGTCGGCGACTGGATTGATCGGCGCGGCCAGCCGGTCGAAGTACGGGCCGACGGTCGCGGCATCCCACCCTGCGGCGCCCAGCGCCACCCATTCGTCGAGGTCGGCGGGTAGTGGGCGCCACGTGATCATGGTGTTGGCCGTCGAACAGCCGCCCAGGATGCGCATCCTGGCCTGGCGGATGTACGAGTTCCCCCGCTCCTGAGCGACGCTGCGGTAGTCGAGGTCGTACTCGCCCTCCAACATCTCCGCCCAGCGGCGGATATCGCGGGCGCGCGGCTCGTGCTCGTCGGAGGGCCCCGGCTCGATCACGGTCACCGTGATGTCTGGATCCTCGGAAAGCCGCGCCGCGACAATGCATCCCGCGGTGCCGCCGCCGACGACGAGATAGTCGGCGAGTGTCACGCCGTGGTCTTGGTCGATCGCAGCGTGCTGGGAATTCCGGTAGACGTGTCGGCCACCCTCGGACGCATCAGCACGTAGTACAGCGGGCAGATCACGGCGAGTCCAACGATCCACGAGATGTCCACGCCGCCGATGGCGCTGGCCGCGAAACCGGTGAACAGCGTGGTGGACAGGAATGGGATCTGCACCAGAATGCCCGCAACGTAGCAACCGATGGCCACCCAGTTGAAGGTGCCGTAGCGGCCGCCGTCGCGTTCGAACAGCGCCGAGATGTCGTACTGGCCGTGGCGCAGGACGTAGTAGTCGACCAGATTGATCGCGGTCCACGGGATGAGGACGCACAGCAGCAGCGCCAGGAAGTTGGCGTAGTTGGCCAGGAAGTCGTCGGCGCTGATGCAGTGCCGGGATCAGGGTGATCACGAACAGCACGACCGCGGTGACCGCCCGGCTCATCGCCTTCGGTGTCCAACGCGGAAAGAGGTTCTGACCGATGGTGATGGTCGACAGCGTTCCGCAGTAGAGGTTCATCGCGTTGGTGGCGGTGATCCCGACGGCGAAGATTGCGAACACACCCGTGGAAACGCCGCGGGTCAGCGTGGACAACCCCTCGAGGGTTTCGTCTGAGGGCAGGGCCGCGCCGACCAACACACCGAGCAACATCGGCAGCACGGAACCGAGCACGCAGCCCGTGTAGGTGCCCCAGAATGCCGCCCGCTGGCCGGTATCCTTCGGCATGTAGCGGGTGTAGTCGGAAACGTAAGGCGCGTAGGCGATCTGCCACAGGGCGGCTACCGACAGCGTGGCCATGAACCCGACCCAACTGAAACCGCCGGTGTGCCAGGTCGCCTCGGGGACCCCGTTGATACCGATCATCCAGACGAAGGCGACGATGAGCGCCCCGCCTGCCACGACCGAGAGCACCGCGGTCACCTCGTGAATCAGCCTGTACCCGACGATCGTCGCCACCACGCTGATCAGCCCGATGATCACGATCGCCCAATTGATGGGCAGGCCGGTGACCTTGGCCAGCGCCTGACCGCCGAGCACGGCGTTGGAGGCGAAGAAGCCCAGGTACATGAACACGACCAGGACGACGACCAGCAGGCTGCCGTACGACCCGAACTGGGCGCGGGTCTGCAGCATCTGGGGCACCCCCATCTGGGGTCCCTGCGCGGCATGGAGCGCCATCACCACGCCGCCGATCACGTTGCCGAGAATGATCGCTACCGCTCCGGCCCACAGCGGCAGGCCGAACACCGTGGTCGCCAGTGCGCCCGTGATGATCGTCAACAGCATGATGTTCGAGCCGAACCACACCGTGAACAGATCGCGGGCCCTACCGTGCCGTTCGTCGACCGGAACGTGCTCGATGGTGCGCTGTTCGACCTGGCCGGGAAGGGGTGCGGGTGTGCTCATCAAGACCGACTTTCACCATGTCATTCAGCTCGTCTGTTCGCCCTAGTGGCGACGATCACACCAGTATTGGCGGAGAAGCTGCAGACATAAAACGCAATAATCCGGCCCAGAACATCGATTTTGCAGATGAGGAGTTGGCGGTCGTCCTCGCTCTCATTTTGATTCCGGGTGCATCGGTAAATCAGAACCTGAAGCTCGGAAACATCTGTTGGACAGGAGCACTACTGCGCACGGAGGATTCGAAGACGCAGAGCGCGCATCGGAACAGCCGATTCTTGCCGTTCGGAGTGGAGGTCGGTATGTCGAGCCAAGAGGTTGAGGTCCTCGTCGTCGGCGGAGGTCAGGCGGGCCTTGCGATGAGCGAGCACCTGGGCGCGTGTGGCGTCCCACACCTCGTCTTGGAGCGGCGCCGCATCGCCGAACGATGGCGTTCGGAGCGTTGGGATTCCCTGGTCGCGAACGGACCTGCCTGGCACGACCGCTTCCCCAACCTGGAGTTCGTCGATCTCGATCCCGATGCCTTCGCCTCGAAGGAGCAGGTCGCGGACTACTTCGTCGCCTACGCCGAGAAGATCGGCGCACCGATCCGGTGCGGAGTCGAGGTGACGTCCGTGACGAAGAACGAAGGCCGTCCCGGGTTTCGCGCGGAGACGACCGACGGAACCATCGATGCACGCTTCGTCGTCGCCGCGACCGGACCGTTTCAGCGACCCGTCATCCCGCCGATCGTTCCCGACGGCGCGGTACCGCTGCAAATCCACTCCAGCGGCTACCGCAACCCGAAGCAACTGCCCGACGGCGCCGTACTCGTGGTCGGAGCCGGATCGTCAGGCGTGCAGATCGCTGACGAGCTTCGGCAGTCGGGGCGGCGGGTCTTCCTGTCCGTCGGCCCGCACGACCGGCCCCCGCGGCGGTATCGCGGTCGTGACTTCTGCTGGTGGCTCGGCGTGCTGGGCCTGTGGGACGCCGAAACCCCTCCCTTGGGTGCAGAGCACGTCACGATCGCGGTCAGTGGAGCGCACGGTGGTCACACCGTCGACTTCCGCTACCTCGCCGCTCGTGGCATCGAGCTGGTTGGCCTGACCGCTTCGTACGAGAGCGGCACCCTACGCTTCGCGTCAGATTTGAGCGAGAACATCGCCAGGGGCGACGCCAACTACATGTCGCTGCTCGATGAGGCCGACGCCTACGTCGTCCGCAACGGTCTCGACCTCCCCGAGGAACCGGAGGCCCGCATGCTGGGGCCCGTGCCCGCGTGCGTCACCGACCCCCTCCTCGAACTCGACCTGGCCGAGGCCGGAGTCAACTCGATCATCTGGGCGACCGGCTTCGCCACCGACTACAGCTGGTTGCAGGTCGACGCGTTCGACGAACGCGGCAAGCCGAAGCACCGGCGCGGCGTGTCGTCCGAGCCCGGCGTGTACTTCCTTGGCCTGCCATGGCTCTCGCGGCGCGGTTCGAGCTTCATCTGGGGGGTCTGGCACGACGCCAAGCATCTCTCCGATCACATCACGACCCAACGTGGCTACCTCGCCCACGGGGCCACCGTGCGCGCCTAGCGCTTCTGCACGGAACCGCCATGATCGCTGACTCCCTGTTCATCAACGCCTCGGTGTTCATCGCGGACGGCTCGCTGGGCCCGCCCGATACGGTTGCCGTCCGCGGCGGCGTGATCACCTATGTGGGACGCGGCGTGCCCGAGGACTTCGTCGGGCCGCGCACCGAGATCATCGACGCCGCAGGCGCTAGCCTGCTTCCCGGATTCATCGATGCGCACGTCCATCCCGTGGCTGCCGGCATGCAAGCCTTGCGCTGTGACCTTTCCCGGCTCCCCCACGACCGCGCGGCCTACATCGACGCAATAAGTCACCATGCCCGCACACATCCCGACGAACCGGTGATCAGCGGGGGCGGCTGGTATGGCGACGCATTCCCAGGGGGCTTTCCAACCCGCAATGACATCGACGCCGCGGTCAGCGCGCGGCCGGTGGTGCTGACCAGCCACGACGGGCACGGAGTCTGGGCCAATACCAAGGCGCTGCAGGTCGTTGGGATAGACGGCAGCACAGCCGATCCCGCTGGCGGCAGGATCGTTCGCGACCAAGAAGGCACGCCAACGGGGATGCTCTTCGAGCGAGCGGCCGATCCGGTCACCGACCTCATACCCGCCGTCACACCGGATTTCATGCACCGTGCCCTGCTTGCAGCTCAACGACATCTGCACTCGGTGGGCGTCACCGGCTGGCAGGACGCCGGGGTGGGCATTCCGCTGTTCGGACTCGACGACATCTTGCCGACCTACCTCGACGCCGACGAATCCGGTGAGCTGACTGCGAGAGTCGTCGGTGCACTGTGGTGGAGCGCCGAACGCGGGCTCGATCAGATCGTTGAGCTTCGAGCCCGACGAGAGCGGTCGGGGCACAACCGCTTCCGTGCCACCACGGTCAAGGTCATGCAGGACGGGATCTGTGAAAACTGCACCGCCGCGATGCTCGCGCCGTACCGCACTGCACCGGGCGAAGCAAAGACCAGCGGGCTCTCGTTCATCGCCCCCGACGACCTCGTCGACATCACTTCGGCCCTGGCGTCCGAGCGCTTTCAGATTCACATGCACGCGGTCGGTGATCGTGCGGTGCGGGAGTGTCTGAACGCACTCGAGGGTGCCGCACGCGCCCATCCGGACTTCGACGGACGGCATCAGATTGCGCATCTCGACGTCATTGATCCGGAGGATGTTTCACGTTTCGCCGCGCTCGGTGTGGTGGCGAACATCCAGGCGCTGTGGGCGCGGCGCGACACCGAGATCGTCGAACGCAAACTGGGACTCCTCGGCCCCGAACGTGAAGCATGGCACTTTCCCTTCGGCTCCTTGAACCGCCAGGGAGCCACCTTGGCGATGGGAAGCGACTGGCCGGTCACCGACCCCAACCCGCTGTGGGCGATCCATACCGCGGTGCACCGCACCGGCCCCCGTGCCGACCCGCACGCCATAGGTGATGGAGTCTTCGATACGCCTCTGTTGGCCGATGAGCGGCTGGACTTGCGCACGGCCGTGGACGCCTACACCACCGGGTCGGCCTTCGCGAACCATTGCGACGACAGCACGGGCAGCATCGAGGTCGGCAAGCTGGCCGATCTGGTGCTGCTGGACGGCGACATCGCCGCGGCGGACGAGATCAGTTACCTGCGAACAATTCTCACCATGGTGGGCGGCGAGGTCGTCTATCGCGCCGACGAGCAGCCGTAGCCCGGCGTTTACGTCTCTTCGCTCGGGAGGGGCTGCGTCAGGTTGGCGGGCTTCAGAATGGTCTCGAGTTGGGAGGCGGTCAGCAGGCCGCGATCCAGGACGAGGGACGCGACGTCGGAACCGGATTCGAGCGCCTCGGCGGCCAGCTTGCGTGGCGGCCTCGTAGCCGATGTAGGGGTTGAGGGCGGTGACCAAGCCGATGGAACGGTCGACCATCTCGCGCATGTGATCGACGTTCGCGGTGATGCCCACCACGCACCGCGAGCGCAGTACGTCGCACGCGGCCGCCAGATGGGTGACGGACTCGAACAGGCTGTGCGCGATGATCGGCTCGAAGGCGTTGAGCTGCAATTGGCCGCCCTCGGCCGCGATGCTGATGGTGATGTCGTTGCCGATCACCTCGAAGGCCACCTGGTTGACCACCTCGGGTATCACGGGATTGACCTTGCCCGGCATGATGCTCGATCCGGCTTGCACCGGCGGCAGGTTGATCTCACCGAATCCGGCGCGCGGGCCCGACGACAGCAGCCGCAGATCGTTGCAGATCTTGGACAGCTTGACCGCGGTGCGCTTGAGCACGCCGGAGAGCTGGACGAACGCGCCAACGTCCTGGGTCGCCTCCACCAGGTTCGACGCCGTGACCAGCGGTAGTTCGGTCACGGCGCGCAGTTCCTCACAGACGTACTCCGCGTACCGGCTGTGCGCGTTCAGACCGGTGCCGATCGCGGTCCCGCCGAGGTTGATCTCGGCGATCAATTGCACCGCTTCGCCGAGCCGGTCGGCGTCCTCGCCCACCATCACCGCGTAGGTGCCGAACTCCTGGCCCAGGGTCATCGGCACCGCGTCCTGCAGCTGAGTTCGTCCCATCTTAAGGAAGCCGGCGAACTCGATTGCCTTGTCCGCGAACGCCGTCACCAGTTCGGACATCGCCAGCTGCAGGCGGTGCACGGCCAGTTGGACGGCGATCTTCACGGCGGTCGGGTACACGTCGTTGGTGCTCTGGCCGAGGTTGACGTGTTCGAGCGGGTGCAGGTGGACGTAGTCTCCGCGGTGGTGACCGAGTAACTCGAGCCCGCGGTTCGCGATCACCTCGTTGGCGTTCATGTTGGTCGACGTTCCGGCCCCACCCTGGATCACGTCGACGACGAACTGCTCGTGTAACTCCCCTGCTCGGATCTCGGCGCACGCGGCCACGATGGCGTCGGTGCGCTCGGCATTGAGCAGGCCCAAGCGATGATTTGCGCGTGCGGCGGCCTCCTTGACGCAGGCGAGCGCCACGATGAGTTCGGGATAGCGTGAGATCGGGATGCCGGTGATGACGAAGTTCTCCAACGCGCGGACGGTGTGCACGCCGTAGTACACCTCGTCGGGCACCTCGCGATCGCCGAGCAGGTCGTGCTCAATCCTGGACATGGTTCACCAATCGTCGTCGGGCTGAATCGTCGGAGGCAACGTCCATGACCGTCAGGGCCAGGGCGAGTGCGCCTTGCATCGCCGCGCGGTCGGCGGCCGGGGATGCGGCGGCCGCGGCGAACTCGGGCTGGTGGTTGACCGCGGGCAGCGAGTCGATCCCGATGTAGGGGTGGATGGCCGGGATGACCTGTGAGACGTTGCCCATGTCGGTCGACGCACGGTTCATCAAACTATCTGCGCCGGTGGAGAATTGGCGGCCGAGCTGCTCGGCCCGCAGTTTGTACGCGGTGAGCAGATGCTCGTCGTTCCGAAATTCCGAGTACGGCTTGCTCTCCGGTGCGATGGTCAACTCGCAACCGGTGGCGAGTGCCCCCGCGGCAAAACAGCGATGGACGCGCGGTTCCAGTTCCTCGAGTTGACCGAGCGTCTGCGCCCGCACGTACCAACGGCCCTCTGTCCGTTGCGGTATCGCGTTGGGCGCCTCGCCGCCGCGGGTCATCATGCCGTGCACCCGGACGTCGGACGGGAGTTGTTGGCGTAGCAGGCCGATGGCGACCTGGGCGATGGTGAAGGCATCGGCGGCGTTGATTCCACGGTCGGGGTATGCCGCGGCATGCGCAGCCTTGCCGTCGTAGGCGACATGGCTGTGCGATACCGCGTAGGGCTCTGCCCTTGCCACGTCGACGGGGCCAGGGTGGACCATCGCGGCGGCGTGCACTCCGGTGAACGCACCCTTGTCGAGCATCTCGATCTTGCCGCCACCGCCTTCTTCGGCGGGTGTACCGAACACGGACAGCGTGATACCGAGATCGTCGACGAAGGGACCGAGGGCCAAGGCGGCCCCGGTCGAGATGGCCGCTATGACGTTGTGTCCGCACGCATGGCCAAGCCCGGGCAGCGCGTCGTACTCGGCACACAGGGCAAGATGCAGCGGCCCGCTTCCACGATGGGCGCGAAACGCCGTGGCCAAGCCCACGTAGTTCGGCTCAACGGTGAATCCGGCGTCGTCGAGCTCACCCGCCACCCTCGCCGCCGAGTCGTGTTCCTCCCAGGCGATCTCGGGATTCCGATGCAGATCGTGGGACAGCTCGAGAATGCGATCCTGCGCCCTGTCCCGTAGGCCAAGGATCGATTGCTCCAGCGTAGGGCTCACAAGTCACCCGGTACGCCGTATGAGGGCGCCTCGGTGGGATCCAACCCACGGGTCCGATAGTCCTGCTTCTGGGGTGCCCACACGCTCCAGAGGCGCCGGAGTTCGCCGATCGGGTCGTCGTGCCAATCGACCCGTAGATCGGTGACCGGCCACGGCACGTCTTCGACCACCTGTAGACCGGCGCTATGCACCGGCCCGGCCTCACCACCTGCGACGATCGCCGCCGCGAGACCGTCGAGCAGCCGCAGTTCCATGCACCGAGCCGCCGAGTCGGTGAAGCCGGCAAGCAACGACTCGATGACCCGTTCGTCGCGAAGCATGTTTCCTGCTGCCGCAGCATTCTTCGTCTGCGCGTGGTGGCTGATCCCGAGCGCATGCTCGCCAGAGTGAACGGCGGTATTCCCGCGGGCGTCGACGACGACGAGCTGCCGGTACTCGCGATGGCGTTCGGAAGCCAGTGCGGTGGTGAGCGCTTCGTCGGCATCGAGGTCCGAGGCGAGCGCGTCCAGCGCGATCTCGCCCAACTGTGGATTGGTCACGTTCTGGCTGGCGACGGCGCCAACGCCTGCGCGCAGGTGAACGCAGCGCGAGGCGACGGCAGGACTCGAGGAGCAGATCACCATGCCGAACGCGCCCGATTCGTCGCGGGCAGATAGCGAGAACGTCACGCGGTGCTCCCGGGATCGGCGATCACCGCGGTGGCATCGATCTCGACGAGCCACTCGGGCCGGGCCAGAGCGGAGACCGACGAGCCCGGTGGACACCGGGTGCACGCCCTTCAGCCAGCGACCCATCACCCGGTACACCGGTTCGCGATAGCGGATGTCGATCAGATACACCGTCACCTTCACGATGTCCTGCACCGTGCTGCCTGCTTCTTCGAGCAGCATCGCGATGTTCGCCATGGCCTTTTCGGCCTGGGCTTCGACGTCGCCGATGCCGACCGATTCCCTGGTATCAAGATCCTGACCGATCTGACCGCGCAGGTAGACCACTCCCCCGGCCACGACGGCCTGGGCGAGATCGTTGTCGAGGTTCTGCTCGGGATAGGTGTCGCGGGTGTTGAACGGCCGGATGCGGATGTGGTTGCCCATCAGTGGGTTCCACGTGCTCGGCCGGACAGCTCTGCCGACGTTCTGGGTAGGGACATTTCGGTCCATTCGCAAAAGGACTTTCGGGCGTGTGACGTCTATCGTGAGCCCCTCACCCCTCATCTGTAAAACACAGATATTTGACGAAGCGCATAGGCAACTCCGATGCCGTCAACGAACCTCGTCCTCGGCGAAGATCGTGCGGGCAGCATCTTCGATGGCGCGCGCCCTGGCCGTGGCTCGTACGACGTGCGCGCGGGCGATCACGATCGGCAGTCCCGGTGCATCGCCACGGATCGGCACCGCTACGACCTCGCCTCCGTCGTAGGTGCCGTGGTGCGCCGGTTCTTGGTTGAGGATCGAGAATCCATGCCCGCGAGCGACCATTCCGCGCACCGTCTCATAGCTCGCGGACCGGTAGCGGATCCGGGGTTGCACTCCCGGCATCGACCAGCATCGACTCGAAGTAGTCACGGCTGTCCGGCAGGTCGAGCAGCACCATGGGTTCGGCGGCGAGGTGTGCGAGGTCGAGTTCCGCGGAAGTGGCCAGGGGGTGATCGCGGCGAGCGCGACGTAGGGACGGGCGATGTGCAGGACCTCTGTGTCGATGTCGGCGCCAAGCCCGAGGTCGTAGGTCAGCGCCACCTCCGCGGTGCCGTTGCGCAGCACCGCGCGGACATCGTCCGCCTGGGTCTCGACGACCTCGACTTCGAGATCGGGATGTTTGGCGCCGAGTTCGGAGATGAGCCGGGGAAGGATGAACGGGGTGAGGGTGACGAAACACGCCATCCGGATGCGTGCCGCGTATCTCGCCGGCCTGACCGCTGGCCGAGTCGAGGACCTCGCCGAGGTGCTCGAGCAGGGCCCGCGTGTCCCGCAGCATCTCCTCACCCGCGGTGGTGAGCACGAGCCCGCGGGCCCGATGCCGGATGAACAGCTGGGTTCCGATCTGATGCTCGAGTTGTGAGACCGCGGCCGAGACCGCGGACTGCGCGATCCGCAGCTCGTCGGCGGCCTTGGTCATGCTGCCGTAGGTCGCTGCCTTCACGAAGTACCGCAGCTGGGTCAGCGTGACATCGGGCCGACGAGGCATCATCCACTCCTAGCTAGCTCTTGGTCACGGAAAGACCGCGGTCGTCGAATCCGACGGCGACTGCTCGAGTCGGTGTCGCGCTGCTCGACCCGGAGAGGTTTGGCAGTCGAGGTAGCCGACGGCTCCCAGGAGGCCGAGCGCGGCGAGTGTGCCGAGGGTGAACAGCTCGAATTCTCCGGCGCTGACCCCCCAGACCTCCTCGAAGTCGTAGTCAGCCCGAAGAGCCGGTCCAGCGTGCCGGGGAACACCGCGACCCAGCTGCCCGAGCGCGACCCACGCAAAGCAGAGGCCGCCGAGGACCCGGAAGCCGTTGTCGGAGACGGGGACCCTGAAGGGGCGCTCGACGTCGGGGAAAGCCGTGCGCAGCCGTACCGCGGCGGGGATCGCGATGACGTAGCTGAGCAGGAAGGTCGAGATCGAGATGCTCAGCACGACTCCGAAGACCGACGCCGCCGATCCGCTGACCTGCATGGCGACGAGCATGAAGACCGTCGCCACCACTCCGGAGAGCAGGTTGACCCGCACCGGGCGTGCCCAGTTGCGGATGAAAGCGGCCGAAGAAGCCGCCGAAGAACGCGCCGTCGGCGGCGGCCATCGCCTGCATGCGGTCGCTGATGATCATCCACGCCGAACCCTGCGTCATCAGGACGAGCGACGAAGACGACGGCGGTCAACGTCAGCATGGCCGGGGCGGCGGAGCCGTACACGCCGTACACGGTCTTGCACCGCCTCCATCAGCCCGCCGATGCCGGTGATGTCGTCAGCGGGCATGACCAGCAGGATCGCGAAGATCGGCAGCAGGTAGGCCGCGGCCGCGATGGACGCCGATCGCGCGATCGCGATCGGGACGTCGCGAGCTGGGTTCTTCATCTCACCGGCCGCGCTGTTGCCGGACTCGAAGCCCAGGTAGGAGAACAGCAGCAGCGGCGTCACGCCGAGCAATCCCGCGAGAGTCGGGCGAGAAGTCGCCGGCCGACAGACCGGCGAGTCCGTGCTGCGCGGCGTAGATGCCTGCGGTGACGATGAAGACCGCCAGGAACACGATCTTGAGGATGGCGCCGACGTTGGGGATCCACTTCCCGCGCCGCAGGCTGATGACCGCCGCGAGCACGGTGAGCCAGATGAAGACCAGCTTGAAGGCGTAGTCCGTCACCGAGCCTTGCTCGAACTCCGTGACGTAGCCGCTCCAGGTCTCGGCGGCGATGAAGGCCAGGACCCGCCGACCCAGACGGGCTGGGTCACCCAGGTCAACAGCGACGCGATGGCCGCCGCGGGCCGGCCGAAGGCCTGGCGGCACCCAGACGTAGACGCCGCCCTCGCCGGTGAACGTGCTGCCGATCTCGGCGAAGATCAACCCGTACGGCACCAGGAAGAGCACCGCGAGCACCAGTGCCCAGGTGAACGTCTGGCCGCCGAAGCCGGAGACCTGCGCCAGCACTTCGATCGACACCACCGCCGCGACGATCAGGAAGACGATGTCCAGCCGGCCGAGCGTCTTCTGGAGGTGTTTCGTCTCGCGCTCGGCTTGGGCCGTCTGCTCCTGGGCAGTCACCTCGACCGGTTTCATCGGGTTCATCGGCCCCTCGCTTTCTGCGCTTCATCTGTGCTGCAGTGTGACGGCATGTGATGCCCACACTGTGACCCGCACACTGACCGTGCAGTCAGATCTGTAAAGCACGTTTTCCGTGCGTTTCACATCTGAAATCAGAATCAGTGCGTCGAAGCGCCGCCGGCCCGCATCGGCAAATGCTGATGCAAAACAGCTGAAACACTAGTTGACTGTGGTGCGGCTCACGGCCGACGATTGCTGCACCGACGTGACCCGACATCGACGTCCGCCGCCTGGCGGCTGCAACCAGGAGAGATCCATGCGAGATCCGCGCTACGACATTCTGTTCGAACCGGTCAAGATCGGGCCGGTGACCGCGCGCAACCGGTTCTTCCAGGTTCCGCACTGCAACGGCATGGGTTACCGCGATCCGTCGGGCCAGGCCTACATGCGGCAGGTCAAGGCCGAGGGCGGCTGGGCGGTGGTCTGCACCGAACAGGTCGAGATCCACCCGACCTCCGACATCGGCCCGTTCATCGAACTGCGGCTGTGGGACGACCAGGACCTGCCCGCACTGGCCAAGATCTCCGAGAAGATCCACGAGGGCGGCGCGCTGGCCGGCATCGAGCTGGCGCACAACGGACTCAACAGCCCCAACCTGATCAGCCGGGAGACGCCGCTGGCGCCGCAGAATCTGCCCGTCGTGTCCTGGAACTACGACCCGGTCCAGGCCCGGGCGATGACCAAGTCCGACATCGCCGACATGCGCCACTGGCACCGCGAGGCGGTTCGCCGCTCCCTGGCGGCCGACTACGACATCGTCTACGTCTACGCCGGGCACGCCTCGGCGGCCTGCACCACTTCCTGTCCCGGCGCTACAACAACCGCACCGACGAGTACGGCGGCAGCCTCGAGAACCGGGCCCGCCTGCTGCGCGAGATCCTCGAGGACACCCGCGAGGCGGTGCGACGGCAAGGCCGCCGTGGCGTGCCGCATCTCGGTCGACGAACTGCTCGGCGACGAGGGCATCACCCGCGCCGAGATCGAGGACGTCATCGGCATGCTCGGCGAACATCCCGACCTGTGGGACTTCGTGCTGGGCAGCTGGGAGGACGACTCGGTGACGTCGCGGTTCGGCCCCGAGGCCGAGCAGGAGCCCTACGTACGGGGGCTCAAGCAGCTGACCACCAAACCCGTTGTGGGCGTCGGCCGCTTCACCTCACCCGACACGATGGTGCACCAGGTCAAGAGCGGCGTCCTCGACTTCATCGGCGCGGCCCGCCCCTCGATCGCCGACCCGTTCCTGCCCAAGCAAGATCGAGACCGGACACCTCGAGGACATCCGCGAGTGCATCGGCTGCAACATCTGCGTCTCCGGCGACTTCACGATGTCGCCGATCCGCTGCACCCAGAACCCCACGATGGGCGAGGAATTCCGGCGCGGCTGGCATCCCGAACGCATCCAGCCCAAGCAAGTCCGACTCGCCACGTGCTCGTCGTCGGTGCCGGGCCCGACCGGACTCGAGGCCGCCCGATCGCTGGGTAACCGCGGCTACACCGTCAGCCTGGCCGAGGCCAGCCGCATGCTGGGTGGCCGGGTCGACCGCGAGGCGAAGCTGCCCGGCCTGTCCGCCTGGATCCGAGTCGTCGACTACCGGCGAGCAGCAGCTCGCAAGCTCGACAACGTCGAGGTCTTCATGCAGAGCGAGATGACGGCCGACGACATCATCGACAACGACTTCAACCACGTCGTGCTCGCGACCGGATCGCACTGGCGCCGCGACGGCGTCGGCCGCTGGCACACCCACCCGATCGAGATCGTCGGAGGACGCAGACGTCCTCGAGCCCCGACGACATCATGGCGGGCCTGCGGCCGCGACGGGAAGCGCGTCGTGATCTTCGACGACGACCACTACTACCTGGGTGGGGTGATCGCCGAACTGCTTGCCGCAGAGGGCTTCGACGTCACCTTGGTCACCCCGGCCGCCCACGTGTCGCAGTGGACCGACCAACACGCTCGAGGTGGCGCGCATCCGCAAGCGGGTCATCCGGGCCGGCGTGCGGGTGCAGACCAACACGGCCGTGACCGCCATCGGAGCCGACTCGGTGACGCACCGCGTGCGTGTTCACCGGCGACCACGGCCAGACGGCGGCGGACGCGGTCGTCCTCGTCACCGCCCGAGCTCCCCGAGAATCGACTTCTCGACGCACTGCAGGCCCGCGAATCGCGAATGGGCCGTCGCCGGCCTCAAGAGCGTGCGCGCGGCCGGCGATGCCTGGGCCCCTGCCACCATCGCCGCCGCGGTGTGGTCCGGACACCGTTACGCCGAGGAACTCGACGAACCGACCGCCGAGCGTCCGGTGCCGTTCCGGCGCGAAGTCACCGAGCTGAGCGGCGAAGTTGGAATCTTCCTTCCCATCACGCCCGCCGAACCGGCCCACAGCCGGTGATCCGGTCATCCCCACCCATCTGAAGACGAAGGAGCACGCGTTGCCAACCACGACCATTGAACCCACCACCTTCGAGCAGTGGACGCGGCTCGCCGGAGACTTGCAACTGCGGACGGGCGTCTTCATCGACGGTGGATTTCGGCCCGCGGCTCGGGGGCCACCTTCGACTCGATCAACCCTGCGACCGGTGAGCTCCTGGCCGCGGTCGCCTCGGCGGATGCCGTCGACGTCGACGCCGCAGTGGTCGGCCGCGCGCGCGTCCTTCGAATCCGGGGTCGTGGTCGCAGACCTCGCCCGCCCACCGCAAACGGGTACTGCATCCGGCTGGCCGAACTGATCATCGAACACCGCGCCGAACTCGCGCTGCTCGACTCCATGGACATGGGCAAGCTGGTGACCGAGGCCTACACCGTCGACGTGCCCTCGGCGGCCGACCTCTTCGCCTTCTACGGCGAGGCGCTCGACAAGATCAACGGCGAGATCGCGCCCACCGAACCGGGAAACCTGGCGCTCGTCACCCGCGAACCGCTGGGCGTCGTCGGGGCGGTGACCCCGTGGAACTTCCCCCTCGACCTCGCGGTCTGGAAGGTCGCCCCGGCGCTGGCGGTCGGGAACAGCGTCGTCCTCAAACCCGCCGAGCAGGCGCCACTGTCGTCGCTGCGTCTGGCGGAACTGGCGGTCGAGGCCGGGGTCCTGCCCGAGGGCGTGCTGAACGTCGTCCCCGGGCTGGGCCCGACCGCCGGCGCGCCCGCTGGGCCTGCACCCCGACGTCGACGTGTCGCGTTCACCGGCTCCACCGCGACCGGCAAGCGGTTCCTGCGCTACGCCGCCGACTCGAACATGAAGCAGGTGTGGCTGGAATGCGGCGGCAAGAGCCCGAACGTGGTGTTCGCCGACGCCGACCTCGAACAGGCCGCGGAGAAGGCGATCTTCGGTGCGTTCTACAACCAGGGCGCGGTGTGCTCCGCCAATTCGCGACTGCTGGTTCAGCGCTCGATATCCGAGCAGTTCATCGCCGATCTCGTCGGCCGGGCAGCGATCGCTTCGACCGGGGAACCCGCTGGATCCCGGCGCCGGGATGGGTGCGATCGTCGACGAATCGCACACCAACCGCGTGCTCGGGTTCATCGATCGCGCCGGGCCAGGAGGGTCAGATCATCGCAGGCGGAAGTCGCCACACGGTGAACGGCCGGGGATGTTTCATCGAGCCGACGATCGTCGCGG
>CAWEII010000025.1:0-82914 GCA_963809085.1 uncultured Actinomycetota bacterium
CTGTGTTTTGTTGCTCTTCGGCTCGGTTGCATCTGTTCATCCTGGGTCTCGGGCCGACAGCTGAACTGGTCACCGTGGAAGTATTCGGGCCGGTACTTTCGGTGCAGGTGTTCGACGACGACGCTGAGGCGATCGCGCTGGCCAACGACACGATCTACGGACTGGCCGCGTCCGTGTGGACCAATGATCTGCGACGCGCGCACACCGTCGCCGCAGCATTGCGTGCAGGCACGGTATCGGTGAACACCGTCGATGCGCTCAGCGCCCAAACCCCGTTCGGTGGCTTCAAGCAGAGTGGCTTCGGGCGGGACCTCTCACTGCACGCGCTGGAGAAGTACACGGGCATCAAGACCACCTGGATCCGGTACTGAGGTAGCGCTGCGCACTCATCCAGTCGGCTCGATGTGCTTGGACCAACCGGAGGCGCATCGCAGCGTGCACCCGGCCGCCAGCACCCCCACCGCAGTGAGCATCGCCGGGTAGCTGAAGAAGTGCGACAGTGCGGCCAGCACGGCGGGCAGCAGGAAGCCGACGTAGGCCAACGAGTAGTAGACGCCCGAGATGCCGGCGAGCTCATCAGGACCGGCGATGCGCTGAATCTCGAGTAACCCGGAGACGATGGCAATCCCATAGGCACTGCCCAACAGCATTGCGACGATCACGGCGACGAAGGGTGCGCGGGTGATCGCCGTAACCACGGATGCGAATACGCCGAGTGCCATGAGCACCATGGAAACCACGATGGCCCTTGCCGTGGATCGGTCATCGAGCCGACGCGCGATGGGCTGAACGAGTACACCGCATCCGAGCGTCAACACGGTGAGTCCGGTGGTGTAGAGCAGGGCCCAGGAGCCCACCCTGTCGGCCACCAACGCGGGCACGATGGCGTAAGCGATTCCCGCGGAGCCAAAGATCCACGGCGCCATGGGAGCAACCACGTGAACGAAGCGACGATGGCCTGCCGCGGGCACCTTCAGTGCCGCCCGGATGGGGCTCGTGACCTTGGCGTCACGCGTCTCCACGCCACGCCGTGCCACGATGGGCAGGGCCAGCAGGCACAGCGCCACGTGTACCGCGTAGGGCAGAACCAGGCGCAGCGGGGCGAACGCCGCGAGCAATCCGGCGCACAGTGGGCCGAGCCCGAATCCCAGCGACAGAAATATCGAGGCGCGACGTGCTCCCGTGCCCGGCGGCGAATCGTCGAATGGTGCGTTCGACAGTTCCGCGATCCACGCCGAGCCGACGGCCATCGCAATCCCAACCGCCAAGCCGCTCAATAGCCGACCCCCGAACAGCGCCGCGAAACCCCAGACATCACCGGTGGCCAGCGCTGCACTTCCCAGTGCGGAACTGACCATGCCGACCGTCATCAGCCGGCGGCGGCCATATCGGTCCGAAAGCACCGATGCCAGAAGCAGGCCGGGAACCAGTCCGATCACGTACGCGCCGAGCAATACGTCGACATCGACTCGGGAATAACCGGCTTGCTGCCGGTAGGCAATCAGCAAGGGAGTGAACTGATTGCCGCCCCACCCGATGCAGAACACGCCGACCGCCACCGCCAGCCACGGCCGCAGGAGTCGTCGCCGGGCGGATTCGCCACCGGCCTCCGTCATCCCAACACCGTGCGGTATGTCACTTCGAGATGTGCCAGCAAACCCGTCTCGAAAGCGTGCGGATCACGAAGGGCGACAGCGGCGACGAGTTCGACGTGCTCGTCGACGAGCAAGCCCAATCGCCCGGAATCTGCGTGCACGGCATCAGCCATCATGCGACGCTGACGATCCCCCAAGGAGGCGTAGAACCGTTGGGCGATCGGGTTTCCGGCCATGTGCACGATGCACCGATGAAATGCATCGTCGGCGGGGACGAACTGTTCGACGTCGCCCGCGGTCACCACGAGTCGCTGCTGACCCACCAGCTGGCCCAGTTCCGTGAGGAGTGGATCGAGGGACCGCGGTGACCGGCACAGCCGCCGCACGGCTGCGGACTCGAGCGCAACGCGCATCTCCAGGACGTCGGTGGCTTCGCGGGGCGATACCGGCACGACGACGGCCCCCTTGCGGGGCAGCAGGTCGAGCAGATCCTCTGCCGCCAGGCGGAGAAATGCTTCGTGCACCGGAGTCCGGCTGACTCCGAGTTGCGAAGCCACCTCCACCTCGCTCAGCAACTGCCCGCCTCGCATCTCGCCGGACAGAATCCTGCTCTTGGTCTCCCGATAGGCACGCTCGCTCGTAGACGTGTTGGCAGTCGGCACGACACACAACCTACAGGCATGCATGCATGCCCGCATGCAAGGGTGGCAAGGGGCGGTCCGTTCCAATTCGGTTGCAGCGCTGCCGCTTACACTCCGAGAATCGTGCGACGGTTCCCCCGGCTTCGATGTTCATCGAAGGGTGTTCCTGATCACACCGTCGGATTTGACGTCCCACTGCCAACGTCTGCGATTCCTACGCGGGATGAGGCGCCGGCCATGGAGCCCAGAAGCGCGGTTGCGGAGGTTCCGTCGCGGAAGGGAAACGTTCGACAGGCGGTTGGCATGGCAGCTGCCCCGGTTGCCGTTCACCTGGGATGCCGATGGCAACCGCGACTGGGAGGACCTGGTGGTGGATGTCTACCGGGTCGACAACACGATCCGGGGCACCGTGCTGGCGAACCTTTCCGAGCACCGAGACAATCTGGTGGGCCAGGAGCGGGAGTTCGCCATCCGCTGCGCCTGCTGAGAAACCGAATGTCTACTTCAAACGAACTCATCTCCGCCATCGTCACCGGCGGCGTCCAGGATCCCTTCCCGCTGTATGACGAGCTACGCGAACTCGACCAGGGTGTGCACTGGGCCGACGAACTGGGCGGCTGGCTGTGCACCCGCTACGACGACGTCCGTCGCATCTACACCGATCACGAAACCTTCTCCAGCGACTACTACGTCGATCAGCACCAGGCTGTGTACGGTCCGGTGGTGGGCGAGCACCGGCGGTTCCTCGACATCTTTGTCCAGCAGTTCATGTTGACCGATCCGCCCGCGCATACCGAGATCCGTACGCTGCTGCGCAGCGCGTTCACCCCGCGCTACCTGCACCGCTGGCGGACCGTGATCGCGGAGGTCGCCGAGTCCACCCTGAACAAGGTCGACCCCGACACCGACGTGGATGTGATGGCGGAATTGGCTCCCCTGGTGCCGATCACGGTGATCGCGGCCATGCTCGGGGTGCCAGCCGGCAGGACACCGAGCGTTTCCGGCACTGGACCGACGCGTTCGTGGCCACCTTCAACCCGACGATCGTCGGTGCTGAGCGCGATCAGTGCGTCGCAACGAGCCTGGAACTGTTCGACTACCTGGCCGCCCAAGTCGAGGACCGACGGATCAATCCGGCCGATGACCTGATCACGCTGGCGGGCACGACACCACTGCAAGATGGCGGACCGCTGACGGTTTCCCGCGCGGTCGCGCAGCTGGCACTGCTGCTGGCGGCCGGAAACGAGACCACTGCGAATCTGATCGGCAACGGCATGACGCTGTTGATCGACAACCCCCGCGTGCAGCGTGATCTCTGCGAGAACCCGGCGCTGCTGGCAGCGGTGGTCGAGGAAATGCTTCGCCTCGACCCGCCGTTTCACCTCATCCTGCGCAAAGTGGTCAAGCCGGCCACGTGGGTGGCTCACCCCGTCCGGTGGCACTCACCGGGCGAAGCTGACCGCTTTCCCCGTGCGTGCGCCGTGACGAAGGCGCCCTACCCGGCCTGGTGGGCGATCTGGATCAGGTTGCCGCAGGTGTCGTCGAGCACCGCCGTGGTGACCGGCCCCATCTCCGTGGGCTCCTGGGTGAAGCGCACGCCGAGGCCGCGCAGCCGCTCGTACTCGGCCTGGACGTCGTCGACGGCGAATGAGGTGAACGGGATGCCGTCGGCGACCAGCGCCTCTTTGAACGGCTTGGCCGCCGGGTGCTCGTCGGGTTCGAGCACCAGCTCGGTGCCGTCCGGATCCTCCGGCGACACCACGGTCAGCCACCGGTCCTCGCCCATCGGGACGTCGTGCTTCTGCACGAATCCCAGCACCTCGGTATAGAACCGCAGCGCCTTGTCCTGGTCGTCGACGAGCACGCTCGTCAGGTTGATTCTCATGGTGCTCCTTCCCGCGGCGCCCGGCGTCGGGGCGACGTCCGGTGAGCCTTCTCGAGCCACCGCCGACGATCGGTTCGAGCGGTCCGGTGTTGATGTAGTGGAACTTGTACCGGCCCTCGCGGCGGGTCTCGACCAGGCCCGCGGCCTCGAGCACGTCGAGATGCTGCGAGATCGCCTGCCGTGACGAGCCGAGCCCGTGCTTGGTCGTCAGCCGCGCGCAGATCTCGAACAGCGTCTGCCCGTTCCGGTCGGTCAGCTCGTCGAGGATGGTCCGGCGCGTGGGATCGGCCAAGGCCTTGAAGACGTCACCCACGCCATGACGTTATGCAAGTGGTCACTTGCCTGTCAAGGGCGAGTTGCTGCCGGAGATGCTCGGATCAGATCCTCCAAACGTGCGCGACCCAGGCCATGATGGATGGCATGGAGTCGACCCGCGTGGATCGCTGGTTGTGGGCCGTCAGGCTGACGAAGACCCGAGCCGACGCCGCCGCCGCGTGCCGAGGCGGGCATGTGCGGGTCAACGATCGGCAGGCCAAGCCGGCGTCGACGGTGTCCCCCGGTGACGAGGTACGCGCCAGGGTGGGTGACACGACGCGGATCGTTCAGGTGGTTCGGGTGATCGAGAAGCGGGTCGGTGCGCCCGATGCCGTGACCTGCTATCTCGATCGCACGCCAGCCGCGCCTCCGACCCCCTACGTTCCGGTGGCCGTCCGCGATCGTGGTGCTGGGCGGCCGACCAAACGGGACCGTCGGATCTTGGACAGGTGGCGCGCCGGTCAGCAGTGAACTTTTGCCGAGACGTGTCGCACAACACCCGCCCGATGTGACTGTGCACATAGTCGGGACTCGGTGGCGTCGATGCATTTGCTTGGGTGACTGAGCGCTGGACCACGAAATGCCATGCGCTCAAACAGGTCTCGGAGGACGCAGTGAGTTCTTCGACGGCCGCGAGATGTTCATGGTGCACCGCGCCTTCCGCCGCGAATTCGGGCTTGCGCCGGGACTGGTCCGGCGGGTAGACGTCGGCGACACCGTGCGCTGTCGCACCGTCTTCGGCCATCTGCGGTTCATCGCGACCGCCCTGCATGACCACCACGGGTTGTGGTGAGCCCGTCGGCGGCGGCGTCAGCCCGGCGGTGCCCGCGGGCACGCGCCAGATTCCACTGCTCTTCGGTGGCATGGCCGAGGCGTCGTTCCGGCGAATCACTAAGTGGGGTGAAGGTTACGTGGCCGGGGCATTGCCCGCCGACATGGTCGCGCCGATGTTCGAATCCGCCAGGCAGGCATGGCGGGACGCGGGCCGTGACGGCTCTCCCAGGCTGGTCGCCATCGGACACTTCGCCTTCGGCGATGTCTCGGCGGCCCGCCGAAATGTCTCGAATTACTATCAGGCCACCGGAGCCGAGTTCGCCGAGGCGCAGGCCACCCGCGTCAGCGTCGGACGAGACGGCGTCAAGTCGGCGGTAGCGACGTTCGAGGCGCTCGCGAAAGCCGTGCTGTAGCCGGCTCGCTCTAACGCGAGGGGGCGGTCATCAACGTGTTGCTGGGCAAGGTGGCGTCGAGCACCTTGTGCGCGGTTTCGACGCCGGCCACCGGAAGGCCCTCGGGGTCAAGCAGACCCAGTTGGACGAGCACACTGGCCTGGTCCCAATAGATGTGTTCGTGCACGAGTTTGTCGGCCTGAAACTTCACGACGGCGACCATGGGAATCTCCACCCTGCGCCCGGTGGGTTCGATGGCCGGCAGCATCCAATCCAGTCGCGTGGTGTGGGTGAAGCGAAACACGAACTCGTCGACGAGGGAACTCTCTCCGACGGTCCGGCTGACGAGCTCCAATTCGACGTCTGGCGGGTTCACTCCGATGAAGTGGTTGGCGTAGAAGTCGTGCAACTTCTCGAAGCCGACACCGCCGGTCATCGTCGGGATGTGGTTGACGTACGGTTCGGCGACCATGGTCGACATGGTCGCGTCGACGTCCCGCGTCTCGAACTCGAGCCGGCAGTGCGCGTCCCACAGTGCAGCGAGGTCGTAAGCCGCCATCGGCGCAGCCCTTCTCTGTGAATTCGGTTGGAATGACTCAGGTTAAACGCGGCCATCGACAGCGAAGCCTTCCGACAGCACACAATGACCAACGCAATGCACGCTGAATTTCATTCAGCGCCAGTCCGTCTGGCGTGTGCCTGGGTCAGGGCGTCGGGGGCAGCGGCGGAAGCGGTGCGTCCGCAGGTGGTGGTGCGGCCGGATCGGCTGGCAGCGCGGCGGGGTCGGGCGCCGCAGGCGCGTAGTACCCGGGCGGCGGCGGACCGTTCAACGGGTAGTAGCCGGGGGGAAGCGGTGGCCCGCCTGCGTAGGACTGCGTGACCGGTGGCCCGTTGGACCCCGGGGCGTTCAACGACACGTATCCGGGCGGCAACTGCGGTGCGGGACCCGCTCCTGGCGGTGGTGGCGCCCCTTCCGGAGGTTGGTCGGGCGCACCCGTCAGTTGATACGGGTCCTGGGCCTGGTGCCAGATGTCCCGAAGGCTCGACAGCGGGCCCGACCCCGATCGACCCGACCCATAATGGGGATCCTGGATCTCCGGCACCATCGGCGGGCCCGCGGGGGGTGGCGGGGGCGGCGCAAGCGGTCCATCCACGGGCACCACCACGGGCTGTCCGGGAGGCGGGGGTGGCGCATCCGGGCCCGCAGGCACCGGCGTCGGGTAGGGCACGTCCGGGTCCGCGGCGGCCTGGCCGGCCATGGCCAGGGCACCGCCGGCGACGATGACCCCCGCGACGGCGAGCCTCGCGGCATTGGCGGTTCGCGTGGCGCGCTGTCGTTCAGTCATGAAGCGTGGATGTCCTCTCTGGTGGCGCCCGGGAGGACTCCATGAAGGAGCAGCCCGTGGGCACCGGATCCGACCTGCGAGCAAGGCTATCGCCTTCGGTGGGCGACGTCACCTCGTTCCGGCCGTGCGCTACGAGGCCAAAAGTGTCGATCTGCGGCCAGGTCGGTCGTCATGAATGTGTGAGAACACCCCAAACCAGCAGGTGGACGACCGCCGACGGAGGTAAATGATGTCCATGCGCGAATCGCAATGCAAGCCCCAAGTCCTCCTGGACGGCCTTGCCTACGTGGAATCGCCGCGCTGGCACGAGGGCAGACTCTGGTTCGCTCATTGGGGAACGGGTGAGATAGTCGCGGTCGATCTCGAAGGGCACAGCGAGGTGGTCGCGGAGGGCCCGCCCGGTTTGGGGTGGTCGATCGACTGGCTGCCGGACGGACGCCTGCTCGTCACCGGCCCCGAGCTCCTGCGGCAGGAACGGGACGGATCGATGGTCCGGCATGCCGACCTGCGCGCGGTGGCAGACCATCGTTGGAACGAGATAGTCGTCGACGGCCGCGGCAACGCCTACGTCAACGGGTTCGGCTTCGACTTCCTCGGCGGTGAGCCACCGGCGCCAGGACTCATCGCGCTGGTCTCCCCCGACGGGACGGCTCGATGCGTCGCGACCGACATCGAGTTTCCGAACGGCATGGTCATCACGCCCGACAACACCACCCTCATCATCTCCGAGTCCTTCGCAGGCAGACTGACCGCATTCGACATCGCCGCCGACGGCAGCCTCTCCGGGCGGCGGGTCTGGGCCGAGGGGGTGGGCCCCGACGGCATCTGCCTGGACGCCGAAGGCGCGGTGTGGACCCAGGCGGCGGACACCCGCACGCACACCGGTACTCCCGACTCCGTGGAAGGCGCCTGCCTGCGGGTGAAACGCGGCGGCGCCGTGCTCCAGCGGATCGAACACGACCGACCCATTTTCGCCGCCATGCTCGGCGGACCCGACCGCCGATCCCTTTTCCTGTTGGCCGCGGAATGGCACGGTATCGAGGGCGTGGACGACGCGATCGCCGCGCGCACCGGCCAGGTGCTCGTCGTCGATGCCCCTGCCGCAGGCGCAGGGTGGCCGTGAAAGGAGTGTCATGTCGAAGCACCCATCCAGACCGCGCAGACGGACCAGGTGGGCGACCGCCGCCGCAGAGTTGGGCAGGCTGCAGTGGCTCGGCGGCAATCTGTACGAGGCGGCCGTGAACATGCCGCGGCTGCTGGTGGATGCCCAGCCGAACCGCCGCCCGGGGCTGTTGGCGGCCGGAAGCCCCCTGCGCTACTACCTGCCGACGGCGCCGGTCGTGTTCGTCGCCAGCGCTGCGTCACTCGCGCACGACTGGCGCGCCGGCGGCGATCGACGTGCGGTTGCCGTCGCCGCCGCGGGTACGGCGTCGTCGGCCGCGCTGACCGCCTACCTCGTCCGCGCCGTCAATCTGCAACTGTTGCGCGGCTCGACGTCACTCGACGCGGACGGGACCGACAGGCTGATCAAGACTTGGCATCGCGGGAACCTGATGCGGATGCTGTGCCTGACGGTCGCGGCGTTGGCTTCGCGCAGGGCGTCGTCGGCTAGTGGCCGAGGCGAATCTGGACACCCTGGGTTCGAAGCTGGTCGAAGGTGTAGCTGAATTCGCCGCGACGGCCGACGGACACCACATAGCGGTCCTGGCCCTCAGTGGCCGGAAAACTGAACGAGAACGTGCAGGTGACTTCGCTTCCATGGCCCTTGCCGAGCGGTGTCGTGGCCAATATCTCACCCTTGCCGTTCTTGACGAACAGTTGAGTGTTGCTGCCGATGTCCGAGTAGCCACCCGTGCCTTCACACGATGCCCCGTCCGTTGCGATCGACGTCACGTCCGCGACCGGCTGCGTGTCGGTCAGCACGAAAGTTCCCGATACCGTGACGGTTTCGAGAATGTGAAAGCCCTCGGCGAACTGTGGGCAGAAGAAATCGATGGCGATCTTGTCCGAGGCCAGCCCCTGCTGAGGGCCGCCGTCCTCGAGTTGCCTGCAGACCTGCCTGCCGTGGGCGAGCGCATTGGCGTCGGAGTTGAATTGGCCGCCCAGCCCCGAGTCTCTCAGCGCTGAAAGGTAATTGGCCTCGGGCGTGGCCGCCAGCTGATGTGGGCGTTGTAGCGCCCAGACCACGGCCGCCAGCAGGACGATGACGACTGTCACGGCACCGGTGCCGAGCCACGCCGATCTGGGGGTCGTTCTGCGCGGCGAGGGAACGTCGACGTACCCCGGCAGCAGCTGGCCGCCCGCCGTGTCGGTCGTTTCAGCTCTCCCATTGCGGACCCGACCAGTGGGACGGCCGGCAACGTAGTAGCGGCCTTCGTGGCGTGCGGTGGGGTCGGGCCTCCACCCCGTCAACGAGACGGTGTCGTGCACGCTGCCGCACCTGTCGCAGACACCCGTGCTGCCAACGTCGGAACCGCAGTGCGGACAGACCATCAATGCCGAGCCCTCGAACTGGGCCGGCCTCGCCGGGCGCGCACCACCGCAACCACGCTCAATCTCCTCGATAGGCGTCGTGTCCATTGTGGCCTGCCCGCTGCGGCGTGCGCAGCCAGGATGGCGGCTGAGGTAGGGCTGCGGTCTCTCCCCACCCGACCTGCGTCGTTTGGCGCCGGGCGTGGTGACGGGCGTAATCTCTGATCGGTTGTCATAGTCCACGACGCGTTCATTGCGGCCCGGTAGCGTGCTCGACGCGCTGGGCCTGCAGAAGGTTCCGCTCGTCGTCGGCGGCAGGATTAGAGGTGGGAGGATCACGGCGTTGGACGTCAGCGGCCACGGGGTGGGTGTGCGGATCAGCCCACGGTGAGTTCCGAATCCACGACGGCAGTCGGCTTCCGGTCAGAGCGCGGACCGATCCTGATCTCCGTCATGCTGAGCACAGGCCTGGTGGCCATCGACTCGACCGTGCTGGCGACCGCGATCCCTTCGATCGTCGGCGAGTTGGGCGGCTTCGACCAGTTCCCATGGTTGTTCTCGGCGTACCTTCTGGGCCAGGCGGTGACCACGCCGATCTACGCGAAGCTGTCCGACACGTTCGGCCGCAAGCCGGTTCTGCTGACCGGGATCGCGCTGTTCCTGCTGGGCTCCATCCTGTGTGCCGCGGCGTGGAACATGCCCGCGCTGATCGTCTTTCGCGCCGTGCAGGGTATCGGTGCCGGCGCGGTCCAACCGACGGCGATGACGGTCGTCGGGGACATCTACTCGTTGGCCGAGCGCGCCAGGGTGCAGGGCTACCTGGCCAGTGTGTGGGCCATGTCGTCGGTGATCGGACCGCTGCTGGGCGGTGTGTTCTCCCAGCTTGGGATCTGGCGTGGCGTCTTCCTGATCAACATCCCGCTCTGTCTGGTCGCAGCATGGATGCTCAACCGGCACTACCACGAGACGATCGAACACCGGCGTCGGAACATCGACTATCTGGGCGCGCTGTTACTGGCATGCGCGATGACGTCGCTGATCCTCGCCATCCTGGGCGGCGGACAGAGCTGGCCATGGGCCTCTGCGCCGAGCATCAGTGCGTTCTCGGTCGGCGGCGTGCTGCTGGTGGGCTTCGTGTTCGTGGAGCGCCGAGCCATCGAGCCGATCCTGCCGCTCTGGGTGTACTCCCGCCGGCTGTTGTGCTCGACAACCATCGTGGCGCTTGGTGTCGGCGCCATCCTGATGGGCCTGACCTCCTACGTGCCGACCTATCTGGAAGGCTCCCTGCACGTCAAACCGGTCGTCGCAGGACTTGCGCTGGCCGCCTTGACCCTCGGCTGGCCGGCCACCGCGAGCATCGCCGGACGGCTATACCTGCGTTGGGGGTTCAAGAGGACCGCGGCGGTGGGCACCACGCTGGTGATCGTTGGGACGTCGGCGCTGGCGGCGATGGCCCACCACCCGAACGTCGCCGTCGTCGCGACGGTGTGCTTCGTCATCGGCGGCGGCATGGGTCTTTTGGCATTGCCAACCTTGATCGCCGCCCAGTCCAGTGTCGACTGGGACCAACGCGGTGTCGTGACGGGCAACAACATGTTCGCCCGATCGCTGGGCAGCGCCGTCGGGGTGGCCATCTTCGGTGCCATCGCCAACACGATCTTCGGGACCGGCGATGTGCACTCGGTTGGTCCGGCGGCCATCAAGGCGGGCTCGGCCGCGGTGTTCATCGGCGTTGTCGTCGTCGCGGCCGTGACCACGCTCGCCGTGCTCGCGATGCCGAGGACCCCGCCGTCGAATCCGGGTGATGGCGCGATGGAGAACGCCGCGTAGACAAAACGCGCACCGCGGGTCGGCGAACCGCGACCGATCCTCCGCGGTCACTCGTGGTCAGACGCCGGGTTGTCAATCGCTGCCACCCCTCCGGCATCGGCGTCGGGACGCGTGCATTACCGAGCGGTTCCTGGCCGGCGCGGCGTGCCGCCCATTCCGAACGGATGACCCGCGCAATCCGCGGTCCGCGGCGAGGCACGAATCGCGGTCCGGCCAAGCACCCGCGAGACAGACGCCCGATGGCATCACGTCTCCCGCGTACTGGCAAGTGACCATCGACAACCCGCCCATCAACATGTACGACCCCCGGATGTTCGCAGCGTTCAACCAGCTGATGGACAGGTTGGACGATGCCGACGAACTTCGTGTCGTTTCGACAGTGCGCGCCCCGACTACTTCATCGCGCACTACGACCTCGAGCACGAAGAGGTGCCCGATGTGCCGGGTGCGGCAGAGTTCACGCACTGGCCGGCCGCTCCCGGACGCTCGAGATCATCGCAGGCGCAGACGACTTCGACGCAGAGACGGCCGAGAAATACGGGTGGGTCAACCGTGCCATACCCGATGCGGAACCCGATGCCTTCGTCGACAGATTCGCCGCCGGGTCGCCGGATTCGACAAGCGGCCACTGGAGTTGGCGAAGCAGCTGGTGAATGCCCGCGCACGCGTTCCACTGGAAGCCGACCGGTGGGTCTCCAACCACGCGTTCATCGGCACCACAGGTGGCGGGCCACCCAGGAGCGCATCGGAAGGTTCATGGCGGCCGGTTTGCAGAAGGACGGTGAGTTCGAGCTGGCCCTGGGCCACAACGTCGGCCTTGTCGACTGACGCGCCGCACCGACCGTCATCGCCGCCAGAACAGGTGGTGTGTCACCGCACCGCTCGGGCTGGGCACGACGTCGAGGTGGAACCGGTCGTTCGAGTTCGTCGGGCGACTCCCAGAGGCGTGATCCCGGCGCCGAGCTCCACCGTGGGAGACCGCCACGTGGAGGGTGTCGACGAGGTCGGCTTCGAGGAACTGCCGGATGATGGTGGCGCCGCCCCCGAGCCGGACGTCCTTGCCTTGCGCGGCCTCCCTGGCCTGCTCGAGGACCGCGGCCGGGTCGCCGTTGACGAAGTGGAACGTGGTGTCAGACAAAGTGAACGACGGGCGTTCGTGGTGGGTCATGACGAACACCGGGGTGTGGAACGGCGGCTCGTCACCCCACCAGCCCTGCCATTCGTGGTCGCGCCACGGGCCGCGCTGCGGGCCGAACTTGTTGCGGCCCATGATCTCGGCGCCGATGTTGCGGGCGTAGTCCCGGGTGAGGTAGTCGTCGAGGCCGCGGCTTCCGCCGGGATCGGTGCGCATGGGCCAACTCGCCGTGGCGCCTGCCCACGCAAACATCGTCTCCGGGGTCGGCGTGGCCGAACGGGCGCTCGAGGCTCTGGTTCTCACCCGCGCCGAAACCGTCCCGCGAGACGTTGAAATTCTGGACTCTGAGCAACTGGGCCACGCGTTCCTCCTGGTTGATCGATGACAAAGGGTTCGACTACGGCCGGCCGGCGAAACTCATCGCGGACGCGAGAGCGACGGCGCCGCCACTGGCACCGAGTGCGTGAGCGGGCGCACCCGCGCCATGCCGGCACTACGCCGTGAGGTCCGAGATCGTGCCGACGATCTCCGCCGCGGTGACGATGGAGGTGGCGTAGTTGGGCATGTTGACCTCCAACGCGGCAAGCATCTCTCGATCCGAGTAGCTCGCCGTGGCATCCTTGACCACCGTGACCTCGTAGCCCAGCTCGGCACCGTATCGAACCGTCGCTTCGAGGCACGTGTGAGCGATCAGTCCCATGACGATGAGCTGGTGGATGCCGTGGTTCTTGAGCTGCAGATCCAGATCGGTGTTGGCGAAACCGCTGGAGCACCAATGCTCTTGAGCGACGACGTCACCGGGTTGAGGCTCGAACTCGCCTGAGCTCGCCGCCCCACGTGCCGAATTGGAATGTCTTGCGAGCCCACGCCGCCTTCTGAATCGGCGCGATGTATGTCCAGTTCTCGTAGTCGCCGGGGCGGTATCGGTGATGGAGCGCGTAGAAGACCCGGATACCGGCCCCTCGCGCAGCATCGAGAACCTGGCTCATGTGGGGAATGCACATATTGGCTTCGGCGACACCCTTGAGCCGATCCCACACCTTGCCGCCTTCGGAGATGAAGTCGTTGTACGGGTCGATCACTACGAGGCCGGTGCGATCCCTGTCGTACGTCACGCACGTCATGTTCCTCCAGCGCCTTGCTCTTCACCACTGGAGTGCGGTTCTCATTCGCGACGCCCCGTGCCCGCCATGGTGACGCCGACCCTCACCACGGCCAGCCCGACCTGCGCAGCGCGGCGAGGAAGATGGCGCTATCCCAGCTGGCCCAACTGGTAGTCGCCGGCGGGTTGACGGAGCATCACGTTGCCGCGGTTGAACGCGTTGATGATCGCGATGGTGCACACCAGTGCGGCAAGTTGGTCCTCATCGTAATGGCGCGCGGCGTTCGCCCAGGCCGTGTCGGTGACGCCGCCTGCGCCATCGGCGATGCGGGTGCCCTGCTCGGCCAGCTCCAGGGCAGCGCGCTCGGCGTCGGTGAACACCGTGGCCTCGCGCCATGTTGCGACGAGATTCAAGCGCGTCGGGGTCTCGCCTGCGTGCGCCGCCTCCTTGGTGTGCATGTCGAGGCAGAATCCGCAGCCGTTGATCTGGCTGGCGCGAATCCGCACCAGTTCCTGCGTCGTGGCGTCCAAGGTTGAGCCCTTGATCACATGTCCTGCCGCCGCAATGTGTTCCAAGGCCTTGCTCGCTACGGGGTTGGTGAAGAAGTTGATTCGAGCGTCCACGATTGACCTCCCGGTGCTTTAGTTGGTGGCGTGTCTCGTGGGTACGACGACGCAGTCCGACGAAATGTCAGGCGACCGGCCGGCCTCACAGTTCGGTGCGCTGTTTCGTCGAACCGGTGAGGGCAGTTGCGATCGAAGGAGTCGGCGGGCGCGATGACGAACACCACCGGACCCGGCGACCGCGGTTCCGATCCCACCCTGAGCGTGATCACCAGCGAACGGGGCCAGCTGATCAATCTGGCGTACCGACTCGTCGGATCGCTCGCAGATGCCGAGGACGTCCTCCAAGAGGCCTACGCCCGCTGGTACGGCATGTCCCAGCAACAGCGGGACGCCATCGAATCTCCCGGCGCCTGGCTGACCACGGTCGTGAGCCGCATCTGCCTGGACCTGCTCGGCTCGGCACGGGCCCGGCGGGAACGGTACGTGGGCCAGTGGCTCCCGGAGCCGGTACCGGAACCGCGTGAGTGGATCCGGGGCGGGTCCGGCGGCGCCGCGGCCGACCCGGCCGACCGGGTCACCCTCGACGAGTCGGTCAACATGGCGTTCCTCGTCGTGCTCGAGTCGATGACCGCGGCCGAGCGCGTGGCGTTCATCCTGCACGACGTCTTCCGCTACTCGTTCGCCGAAGTGGCCGAGATCGTCGGTCGCACCCCGGCCGCCTGCCGCCAGCTCGCGTCTTCGGCCCGCCGTCGCATCGGCGCTTCGCGGGCACCTGCGGCGTCGGCAGCGCAGCGGGCGGACGTCATCAGAGATTTTCGAAGGGCATGGGCGGCCAAGGACATCGACGCGCTCATCGGCCTCCTCGACCCGGACGCGATCGCAATAGCCGACGGTGGCGGCCGCGTCACCGCCAACCTCCGCCCGATCGAAGGCGCCGAGCAGATCGCGCGCTTCTACGTCGACATCGCTGACCGGGTACCTGACGACATGACCATCCTGGAGCGCACGGTCAACGGACAACCGGGCCTGGTCATGCAGCGCGACGGTGTCGCGGTGACGGTGTTCGCGTTCGACGTCGCGGGCAGCGTGATCAAGCACATCTGGGCGGTTCGCAACCCCGACAAGCTCCGGCCCTGGACGACGAGCTGACTTCGGCAGTCCCCCGAGACGATTCACGCGCTCAGCGCACGGCGCCGGGCTGCTGCGGGCCAGGCTCGCTCTGACCGCTCGGCGGTCGCTCGACGACTAAGGCGCACCGCGCTGGTTCGAGTGACAGGATGATGCGCGTGGCAGAGCGTGTCAGTTTCGTCAGCACCACCGGGCCCGCTGCTGGCCGGCCTCATCGACCTGCCGGAGGGCGAGGTGCGCGGATGGGGCGTGTTCGCCCACGGGTTCACCCTCGGCAAGGACAGCCCGGCCGCGAGCCGGATCTGCAAGCAGCTCGCCAGCGAGGGCATCGGCATGCTCCGCTTCGACAATCTCGGCCTTGGTCGACTCCGAGGGCGACTGGGGTGACGGCTCGTTCTCCCACAAGGTCGACGACACCGTCCGCGCGGTGGAGTTCATGAACGGCTCGGGCCGAGAGGTGCGGCTGCTCGTCGGGCATTCCTTCGGGGGCGCGGCCGCCATCGCCGCCGCGCACGACTGCCCGACCGTGGCGGCGGTGGCCAGCATCGGCGCGCCGTACGAGCCCGCTCACGTCGAGCACAACTACGACGCGCTGGTCCATCGCATCGAGGCCGACGGCGAGGCGCCGTTCCTCGTCGGCGGCAAGGCGCTCACCCTCAAGCGGCACTTCATCGAGGATGTCCGCGCCGCCGATCTGCGCGAGCGGATCAGCACCCTGCGCCGGGCGCTGCTCGTCATGCATTCGCCGACCGACAACACCGTCGGCATCGCCAATGCGAGCGAGATCTTCCGCACCGCCCGGCATCCCCGCAGCTTCGTCTCGCTCGAGGGCGCCGACCACCTGCTCACCGGGAAGAACCAGGCTGCGCGGGCGGCGCGGATCATCAGCGCCTGGGCCGACCCCTACCTCTGACTGCACGAGGAGTGAAGGGGTTGGGCTTCTGCAGCGTGCGTCGGAGCCGGGCGGGTTCGATGGTCCGTGGCCGCCCCAGCGGGCGGCGGATGTCTTGATGGTGGACCACCACGGCGGCGAGGATGCGCTTGGGCCTCGTCCGGCTTGTCCAGCCGCCGCCGACCGCCGACCGTCGACGCGAGACCAGTGAGCAACTCCGATGTCGGAAGGTCGCGGGCCTGGTCGATGTAGTACTGATTGACGTGGTCGGGCGAACGGGATTTCGCCACCACCCAGAAATACCGGCGCATCGGATTACCGACGCTCCCCCACTACGCCGTCACAGCCGCCCGTTGCGCTCGTCGTAGCGGCGTGCCTCCGCCGACCGAGCGGCCGGGTCTCCGTACCCGCCGCCGCCCGCGGTCTCGACCCGCACGACGGTCCCGGGTTGCAGGGTGAGCGACGCCTTGTCCGGCAGACCGGTCAGCTGCGCACCGTCCGGCCCGATCACGGTCACCGTCGTCGCCATGGCGTCACCTCCACCGGCCGCGCCACGCGGCGCGAAGTCCTCGTGGGTCTGCTCGGAATAGAAGGTGACGCGCTGCGGGGCGCCGATGATCTGATACTCCCGACGCAACCCGAGGCCACCGTTGTGGGTGCCCAAACCCTGTGACGCCGATATGAATTCGGTCTTCAGCACCCGAACGCTATAGTTCGTCTCGACCACCTCGGTGGGCATCACCCCGACATTGGACATATAGGTGTCGACCCCGTCGATGCCGTCGGAGGTCGCGGTCGCACCGGTACCGCCGCCCACCACGTCGGCCATCACCGACGGCCGGCCCGTCACCGGGCTGATCGATCCGACGTTGATGCAGAAGAAGCTCACGGTGCTGCTGCCGACGCCCTTCTCCGGCCAGATCGCCGCCATCGCCCGGATCAGGGTGTCGGCGAAACGCTGGCAGGTGTTGTGCCGCACCGACACCGCCGCGGGCGGTTCCGGATTCAGCACGATGCCGACCGGCGCTGTGACGTCCACCGCACGGAGGAGTCCGTCGTTCGCGCCGAGGTCCGGTGCCACGACGGCGCGCACGGCGTAGACGATGCCTGCGCGCGCGCTGGCCCACGGCACGTTCATCGCCCCGGCGACCTGCCGGTCACAACCCGACAGGTCGACCTCGAGGTGGTCGGCGGACTTTCGAACGCGCACGTGTACCCGCGTCGGCCTACCGCCGCGGCCGTCGTCGTCGAGGAAGCCCTCGGCCTCTCCCTCCCCGTCGGGCAACGCCGTCAGCGCGTTGCGCACACCGCGCTCCACGGCGTCCAGCATCCGGTCCATCACGTCGAGCACCGTCGCCGTGCCGTACTGCGCAGCCAGCTCGTGCACGCGCTCATCGCCAAGCCCACAGGCGGCGCGCTGGGCGCGCAGATCGCTCACGGTACTGCGGGGATCGCGAATGTTCTGCGTCAGCACCGCAATCAGATCCTCGTTCTCGACTCCGGCGACCGAAAGGCGCACCGGCGGCAGTACCAGGCCTTCGCCGAACAGATCCTCCAGTTCCGGGCCTTCGCTGCCCGGATTCACGCCGCCGACGTCGATGTGGTGCGCCGCGGTGCCCGACCAGGCGACCAGCCGGCCGTCGACGAAGATCGGCGCGATCACGTTGACGTCGGGCAGGTGCATGGCACCCATGTACGGGTGATTGGAGATGAACGCGTCCCCCGGCTGGATCCGGTCCCGCCACCGCTCGATCGTCGCCTTGACCACCAGCGACATCGCCCCCAACTGCGCCGGGATGTAGTCGGCCTGCGCGACGAGATCACCGGTTGCGGTGAACAGCGCACACGAGAAGTCGTCCATGTCGCGGATGATCGGGCTGTAGCTGGAGCGCTTGAGCAGGCTCCCCATCTCCTCGGCCGCCGATTGCAGGGCGGCCGCGATGACCTCGAAGGTGACGGTGTCGATGTGGTTGGGCCCCTTATCGTTCATGTCTTCGTTCATGCCCCTGGACCTTCCGTGATGACGAGGTCGCCACCGGTGGTGACCACGGCGCGCTGACCGCTGCACAGCACCGTGGTCGAGTCCATCTGTGCGATGATGGCCGGCCCGTCGAGCGTGTCGCCCTGGCGCAACAGCGATCGTTCGTAGAAGGGGACTTCCTGGGCGGCGAACCCGGGAATCCGGACGACGCGACGGGCCAGCAGTGCATCCGAGGCACCGCCACCGCGGTCTTCCGCCTCGGATGGTTCCGACCGTCGGTGCGCCCCGGCCGCGGCGACCCGCAACGTCACGACCTCGATCGGCTCGTCGCGGTTGGCGTGGCCGTACAACTCCTCGTGCGCGACGTGAAAGCGCTCCGGAATCCGTTGCAGCTCAGCATCTTCCCAACCGTCAAGCGGCACGTTGATCTCGAACCCCTGGCCGATGTAGCGGCAGTCGGCCGACGCGGTGACGGTGACGTCGGCGATCGACACGTCGTCGGCGACGATCTGCTCGGCCGTCGCGCGCCCGGCGCCGCGGAACCATTCCCCGATCACCGCGATGGTGTCCTGACCGAACGGCATCAGAACCGTCTGCGCATCGTCGAGCCGCAGACCGGCGACCAGCAGCCCGTCCGCCGAGAACAGGCCGGGCCGACTCGGCACCAGCACACTGCGAAGGCCGAGGTGACGTAGCAGCAGGCCGGCGTGCAGAGGACCTGCGCCGCCGAACGGGACAAGGGTGAACTCGCGCGGGTCGAGGCCGCGCTCGACACTGACCTTGCGCACTGCGCGCACCATGTGCGCCAGACCGATCGCGAGGATCGCCTCGGCGGCATCCTCGGTGTCCATCCCCAGCACCGGCGCCGACCCTGTCGACCGCCGCGACCGCGGCGGGACGGTCGAGCACCAGCTCACCGGCGAGTTCGCCGGTGCCGAGCGTGCCGAGCACCACGTGGGCGTCGGTGATGGTGGGTTCGACACCGCCGCGCAGATAGCTCGCGGGGCCCGGCACCGCGCGGGCGGACTGCGGCCCGACGCGCAGACGGCCGGTCTGATCCGTCCAGGCGATGCTGCCGCCACCCGCTCCGATCGTGTGGATGTCGACGGCAGGCGCGAGGAGTACGTGGTCGCGCACGGCCTGGGTCGTGGTGAACGGGATGCGTCGATCCCGCACCAGGCAGACGTCGGTCGACGTGCCGCCCATGTCGAGGCTGATCACGTTTAGGCCGTGCCGGGCCGCGGTGGCCACCAGGCCGGCGACGCCGCCCGCCGGTCCGGACAGCACCAGCCGATGCGCGCTCTCCTCGGCGCGCGGCGCGGGAACGCTGCCACCGTTGGACTGCATCACCAGGAACGGCGCCGTGACGCCCGACTCGGCGGCTGCCTTCGCGGCGCGTTGCATGTACCCGCCGATGACCGGTCGAAGCGCCGCGTTGATGACCGTGGTCGCGGTGCGCGGATACTCGCGGAACTCGCGGGCCACCTCGCTCGACAGCGTGACCGGAATGCCGGGCAAGGCGCGGCGCAAGTGCCTCGCCGAGGCGGCGTTCGTGGCGGTCGTCGAGGTAGCTGAACAACAGGCTGACCGCCACCGCGTCCACGTTGAGCGCGGCGACTTCGGCGACGACACGGTCGATCTCGGTCGTCCTCCAGCGGGATCAGCACCTCCTTGGTGCTGGTCGAGTCGTTCGGTCACCTCGATGCGCGCGTACCGCTCGACGAGATCGTCTGGCCGGTCCGGACGTCAGGCTGTACACGTTTGGCCTGCTGGATTGCCGGTATCCCATGACGTCGCGGAAGCCGCGCGTCGTCAGCAACCCCACCGACGAAAGGTTGCCGGTCAGAATCGCGTTGGTGGCCACCGTCGTGCCGTGACACAGCAGGCCGACGTCGCCGACGGGCATGCCCTGGCCTGCGAGTGCGTCGACGGCGTTCGCCAGGCCACGCGACGGATCATCGGGCGTGGACGCCACCTTCGCCACCAGCACCCGGCCGTCATCGGAACGGGCCACCGCATCGGTGAAGGTCCCGCCCGCGTCGATGCTCACGGTCCAACGTGGTCGGTCCACGGCGATCACCTCTCGGGCTGACGCGGCCCGGTCGCCGCGATGCAAGTACGTCCAGGCCAAGTACATCCAGACGCTGCCCAAACGTCATGCGTCATTCGACGGACGGCCGCACCGCGCGATGAGCGGCGTTACGTCGAATGACGCATGCCCGGGCCGCGACGTCCGACGACAATCGTGGGAATGTCAGCAGGTTCGAGGCAGGAGTGGCCCGGGGGCGCCCGTTTGCGGCGAGTATCACGTTCGACTTCGACGCCGAGGAGGTGTGGCTCGGCGAGGATCCGGCCAACGCCAACCGGCCGGGTGTGCTGTCGCAGGGCACCTACGGCCCGAAGGTCGCCATCCCGCTGCTCCTCGACCTGCTGGATCGGCACGGCGTGCCTGCCACGTTCGATGTTCCCGGCGGTGACGCCGAACGCCACGGTGACAGGGTCCGCGACATCCTCGCCGCCGGGCACGAGGTCGGACATCACGGGCTACACCCACCGCTCCCCGACCGCGCTGACCAGGGCCGAGGAGGAGTCCGAACTCGATGCGCGGCCTCGAGATCCTGCGCGGCCTGGGAGCCGACGTGGTCGGCTACCGCTCGCCGTCATGGGATTTCAGCCCGCACACGCTGGAACTGTTGGGCGCACACGGTTTCGAGTACTCGTCGAACCTCATGGACGACATCCGTCCGTACCGCCATCCCGGCGGCGTCGTCGAGGTGCCGGTGTCCTGGCTGCTCGATGACGCGCCGCACTTCTGGTTCGCAAGCGACACCTGGAACAAGACGATCAGGACCGTCGGCGAGGTGTACGCCCTGTGGAAGGACGAACTCGACGGCATCGCCGCCCTGTGGCGCCCACTACATGCTCACCATGCATCCGCAGTTCATCGGGAGGCCGTCGCGACTGGCCCTGCTCGATCGGGTGCTCTCCGACATCACCGCCATGGGAGGGTGGATCGCCCCCACCCGCGACGTCGCCAGGCTGGTTCCGTGAACAGCCCACCGCTGCGTCATCGTGACGGGCGCCGCGCACGGGCTCGGCCGCAGTGTCGCGCAGCGCCTGCTCGGCGACGGCTGGTGTGTCGTCGCCGCCGACGTCAGCGACGCCGTCGGTGAGCACTTCGCGGCGGGTACGTTCGACGGCCGGGTGCGCGCCGCCATCGCCGACATCGCGCTGCCCGACACCGCCGAAGGGCTGGTGCGTGCGGCGATGGCGTCATACGGTCGCCTCGACGCGGTCGTCAACAACGCCGGGATCGGCGGACCAGCGGCGACTGGATTCGGTGTCGATGGACGACGTGGTGCACACCCTGGACGTGAATCTGCTTGGACCCGTGCGCCTGTGCCGGGCAGCCATCCCGCACCTGAAGGCAAGGGGCTCCGGGCGCATCGTCAACCTGGGCTCGCTCTTCGCCGACCAGCCGGTGGTCGGCGGCAGCGCCTACATCATGTCGAAGGCGGCGATCCGCAGCCTGACGCATTGCCTGGCGCTGGAACTGGGACCCAACGGCATCACCGTCAACACGGTCGCCCCGGGATTCATGATGACCCGGATGCACGAGGAGGAGGTCGCCGCGCAGGCGCGAGGCTGCCGGAATCGACACGGCCGAACGAATGCTGCAGTTACGCAACTCCGTTCCGCTACGAAGACACGGTGACGGTGACGACGTCGCAGGCGCCGTCGCATGGCTGCTGTCCGACGACGCCGCCTACGTGACGGGCCAGACGATCGCCGTCAACGGCGGGGTGCAGGTGAGCTGATGGCACGCAGGCTGATCGTCACCGGCGCGGGTTCGGGCATCGGCGCGGCCACGAGCGCGCGGGCGGCCGAGGCGGGCTGGTCGGTGGTGGGGATCGACCGCGCGTTTCCGGTGGACTCCGGCCCTGCCGGTCACAACCGTTTCACGGTCGACGTCACCGAGCCTGCGGCGGTGTCGGCCGCGGTCGATGCCGCGTGCGCCGAGTGGGACGCAGCCCCCGACGCCCTGGTGCACTGCGCAGGCATCTACCGGGTGATGCCGAGCGTCGCCGCGGACGTGGCGGCCTGGGACCGACACCCTGGTGGTCAACGCCAGGGGCAGCTTTCTCGTCGCGCAGGCGGTCGCGGCGTCGATGATCCGCCACGCGGCAACGGGCTCCATCGTGTTGCTCGGTTCCGTCGCCGCGGGGCGTGGGGATCTCGGCGAGCCGAGCGCCGCCTACGCGGCCAGCAAGGGCGCGGTGTCGGCGATGGCACGCCAACTCGCGGTCGAGTGGGGCGGCGCGGGAATCCGGGTCAACTGCGTGGTGCCCGGCGTCATCGACACGGCCATGACCACGGTGACCGCGGACGCCGACGCGACGGCGGCACTGCTGCAACGGCTACCGTTGGGGCGGCTGGCACCGCCGACGAGGTGGCCGCAGCGTGCCTGTTCCTGGCCGGCTCCGACAGTTCGTACATCACCGGAACCGAAATAACCGTAGACGGAGGGTATCTCGCGTCATGACCGAAACCGATCTGCCGGTCGTCACCGTCGCAGGCGACGCCCACCAGCGTGGGGCTCAGTACGGCGACCAGGTGACCTCGAGGGTCCACCGCACCCGTGACGCGTACGCCGACGTATACGCCCACTTCGCCGCATGGGACTGGGATCGCGTCTGCGACGAGGCCAAGGCCTTCGTCGAGCCCATCGAACGCTTTCACCCCACCTCACTGGCGGAGATGCGCGGCATCGCCGAGGGCAGTGGCCTTCATTCGCCGACATCCTGGCGATGAACCTGCGCACCGAGATCCTGTACGCCGCAAAGGTCCGGGCCGCCGGGCGAGTCCCACCGGTGCTCGAGTGCAGGTCGTTCTCGGCGCTCACCGACACCGGTGAGCGCCTGATCGGCCAGACCTGGGACTGGCTCACCTTCTCCGCAGACACCGTGGTTCTCCTGGAGTCCAAAACCGACGACGGCCCGAAATTCATGACCGTCGTCGAAGCCGGTCTGCTCGCCAAGTTCGGCATGAACTCGGCGGGGCTGGTGGTGACCACCAACGCGCTCGCGGCGGCGACCGACATCGGCGCACCCGGTGTGCCCTACCACGTGATGCTGCGTGCACTGCTGGACTGCCGCACCCCGACCGAGGCCGCCACCCTGCTCCAGTCCGCGGTCCGTTCGTCGTCGGCCAACTACATGATCGGCAGCGGTGACGGCCTCGTCGTCGACGCCGAGGCGCGACCGGGTGGTTTCGACGCGATCTCCTGGGAACTACCGGATGACCGCGGTCTGCTGCTGCACACCAACCACTTCTCGGTGGCGCCGCTGCGCGATCTCGGCGGAACCGATGTGGGCCTGATGCTGATGGCCGACTCGTTGTTCCGGTTGCAACGCATTCGGGACCTGGTGCGCGCCAGCCCCAATCCCGAGGTCGCCGACTGGCAGCGCATCCTCTCCGACCACGCGGGTAACCCTGCAGGAATCTGCTGCCATCCCGACCCGGAGGCACAGCCGCTCGACCGGTGGACGACGGCCACCGGAGTCGTGTTCGAGCCGGCCAGCCGCCGCGCGCACATTCGGTCGGCAACCCGTGCGAGGGGCATTGGATTGTCCGTGATTACGCCGAGGTCTGGGCGTAGACTGCCGCCACGCCGCGCAAAGGAGACGGATGTCGAAGGTCGTCGCTGAACTCACGCTTGAGCCGGGGACGCGCCTTCAGACCCTTCCCGCATCGGTCCCTCCCGACGTGATGCGCTACGCCATGGGAATGTTCCAGACCACCCGCGATTCGCTGCGCTTCCTGTGGCGTCACGACGAAACGTGGCTCTCGGTTCACCTCGTCCGTACCCGGTATGACCCCGAATCGGCTGCGGCCGTGCGTCGTTCGTCCGCATGGGCGGCTGGCGAGCGGATATCGGTCCGAGTGTCCGAGGTCGACATGCCGCGCGGCATCACCGTCCGTGAGGTAGACGTGTTGACCCTGCTGGCCCTCGGGCTGACCAACTCCGGCATCGCCGAACGACTCGGCACCAGCGCCCGCACGGTGTCCACCCAGATCGAGCGGCTCCTGACCAAACTCGATCAGGGCACCCGAGGAGGCCTGGCCGCGCTTGCGGTGGACTCGGGTCTGCTGCGCCTGCCGATTCCTGGCGGCGTCGACGGCACCCCGGGTATCGGCGTGGTCGAGTTGGAGGCGATCGTGAGCAAGGTCCCCCGCGCCGAGGTCGCACCGTTGCGACCGATGTATCCACGAAAGCGCCCGCTGCTCGTCGGTGCGCTGATCCCCATCGGAGCGGCGGCCGCCGACGGGATCGAGGTACTGCACGGGTCGACTCTGGCGGTGGAGGAACTCAACGCCACCGGCGGCGCATCCGGTCGGCCCGTCGAACTCGTCACCGCCGAAGTCGACCTCTTCAGCTGGGACAGCGTGGAGCGTGGCCTCGGTCGGCTGTTCGACCAGGAGGTCGACGCCATCACCACCAGCTATGCCAGCGCCGAGAACTCGGCCGTCATCGACCTGGTCGCCGACTACGGCAAGCCGTTCCTGCACACGGCGACCTTCGCCGATCAGGTCGAGCAGACCGAGGCCGACCCGGCCCGGTTCGGCGCGGTACTGCAGACCTGCGCGTCGGAGACCTTTTACGGCGTTGGGCTGGTACGGCTGCTCACCGACCTCGAACGGCGCGGCCTGTGGCGCCCCCACGGTCGTGGCATCGTGAGCATCGAGGCCGCCACGTCGAGCACCAGGGTCACCAACGAACACTTCCTGGCCACCGCAGGCCGCGCGCAATGGTCGGTGGAGGATCTCATCCGGGTGCCGGTCAGCACCACCGACTGGGCCGCGGTGGCGTCCCGCGTGGCCAGGGCGGAACCCGAGGTCGTGATGGTCACCCACTTCCTCGATCAGGAGGTCGCCGCCTTCCAGCGTGAGTTCGTCGCGACGGGTCTGCCCGCACTGGTCTACTGCGTGTACGGGCCGTCGATCCCGCGGTTTCAGAGTGCACTCGGCGCCGCGGCGGACGGGGTGATCTGGTCGACCACGACGGGCACATACAACGACGTGCTCGGTCAGCGCTTCCGCGGCCAGTACACCGCGCGGTTCGGCAGGCCGCCGGGGTGGTCGCAGGCCGGGGCCGCGTACGACCAGGTGAACCTGCTGGCCGCCGCGTGGTCAGCGACGTCGACGCGCGGCACCGAGGACGTCATCCGCTATCTGCGACGGTGGCCGCACCGCGGTGTCAACGGGGTGTACTACTTCGGCGAGCACAACCATGCGACGCTGTCGTACCCCGACTCGACGCCCGACGCATCGATGGGCCAGGCGCACATGATCTATCAGATCCAGGGCGGCACCCACCATGCGTTGTCGCCCGAGCCGTTCGGGACGCTGTCGCGGTTCCGCCTACCGTCCTGGTGCCGCCCGGCCTTGTCGGCCTGAACCAACGTGGCCGCGGTATCCGTCAATTGACGGATGTACGCAGGCCTGTGTGAGCGCTGTACTGGCAGGCACCGGTATGACCCGGGCCACACTGGACGAAGGAGCACCACCATGGCAGACACGCCAGCCAGCGCCAGGCCGCGCGGCGTTCTCGGCGCAACTTCGTCACGGGAGTCGGGGCAGCAGGAGTCGGTGGCCTGGTGGTGGGTGGCGCGGCGGGGTGGGCGCGTCAAACCGTCGGGCGGCGGCTCGACGTCCGGCGGGCCCTCGGGCGGGTCGATCAAGATCGGCAGCGTGGCCCCGATCACCGGTCCCTACTCCGGCGACGGACAGGAGATGGTCCGGGGCGCCGAGATGGCGGTCGCGGAGATCAACGCCGCAGGCGGCGTCGCGGGCCGCACGCTCGAGCTGGTCACCGCCGACATCTCCGACCAGGCGCCGGAGAACTTCATCCAGGCTGCCCAGCGGCTGGTGTCGCAGGAAAAGGTGGCCGCCGCGTTCTCCGGTTACACGTCGACGACGTCGGCGGAGTACAAGATCTACGGCGATGCCGGCGTACCGCTGTTGCACACCAACACGCTTCAGGCCAACACCGACTTCGTCGTCGACAACGGCATCACCAGCATCTTCCAGTGCTGCCCCACCGAGATCTGGTATGCCCAGGGTTTCATTCAGCTGATGCAGGAGTGGATCGGCTCCAAGGCGTGGACACCGAGAGACCAATACCGTCGCCATCATCTCCAGCAACGATTCGTACAGCATCTCGATCGCCAACGTGTTCTCCGACGGCATCAAGAAACTCGGCTGGAACGTCACCTCTCAACGACCAGGTCACCGCGCCCAACGCCGACTGGGGTCCACAGCTGGCGCGCATCCGCGCCAACCCGCCGGACCTCATCTTCATCACGCGACTACCTCGCGGGTGACCTGGCGGGTTTCGCCACCCAATTCGCAAGTGCCCCAACGCCGTCACTGCTGTATCAGCAGTACGGCCCCAGCGTTCCGGAGTATCTCGACCTCGCCAAGGGCGCCGCCAACGGTGTGCTCTGGTCCACCACGATCGGCACGCTGCCCGACGAGATCGGCAACGACTTTCCGGTGACGGCTATCAGGCCAAGTACAACGCGGCTGCGGGCCTGAGCCAGTCGGGTGCCCAGTACGACACCGTGCGGTTGTGGGCCCGCGCCGCAGCTCAGGCAGGCGATCCGACCGACTTCAAGAAGGTCAACGAGTTCCTGAAGGCCACCGTCTTCCGCGGCGTCGTCGGGACATACCGGTTCGACCAGAAGGAGCTGACCGGCAGTCCCCTTCCCGGACAAGGTCAAGGACCCAAGCCTCGCCATGCCGCACCTGACCTACCAGATCCAGGACGGCAAGCAGGTGCTGCTGTCACCGCAGCCGTACGGCCAAGGCGCATTCGCCCTTCCCGCCTGGATCCGCTGAACCTGTGACCGACTCCCTCTTCGAAACCGATTCGGTGACAAAGCGATTCGGTGGCCTCACGGCGGTCGACGAAGTCTCGATGTCGGTTCAACCCGGGCAGGTGTTCGGTATCGCCGGGCCCGAACGGCGCAGGGAAGACAACGTTCTTCGACGTGGTGACGGGCATGACGCGGGCGACGTCAGGGCGAGGTCATGTTCCGCGGTGGAAACCCTCACGAGGGCCAGCGTCACCCAGATCTGCCATCGGGGCATCGCCCGCACCTTCCAGCACCCCGTCGTCTTCGACACCCAGACGGTGCTGGCCAACGCCGTGGTGGGCGCTCAGTTCGGCGGCGGCAGGCAGTGGTGGTCAGCCATGCGAAAGCGACCGCCGCACCCTCGAGCGGGCATGGTCGGAGTTGGAGTTCGTCGGCCTCGCCGAGAAGGCCGGAACGCACGCTGGCACGCTGCCGGTGTTCGACAAGAAGAAGCTGATGATCTCCTCGGCATTGGCGACCGAGCCCGAAATGTTGTTCCTCGACGAACCTTTCGGCGGCCTCAGCATGGCCGAGATCGACGAGTTGATCGTGTTGCTCACCAGCATCCGAAGAGCGCGGCGTGACCATCGTGCTCATCGAGCACGTCATGCGGGCACTGATGACACTGTCCGATCGGGTACTGATCATGAACCAGGGCAAGACATTGTTCGAGGGCACGCCCGCCGAAGTGGTGGCCACGAGGACGTGGTCCGCATCTATCTGGGCGAGAGCATGTCGAGCGTCGCCGAGGACGGGGCACCCGATGCCTGACGCCGTACTCGAGATCACGCGATCTGCGCGCAGGCTACGGTTCCGCGACCGTGAGCTCCCACGGTGTGGACCTGCGCGTCGACGCGGGTGAATTCTCGGTGATCATCGGCCCGAACGGCCACGGCAAGACGACGATCCTGCGCACCGCCAGCGGGCTCGTCACCGCAACCGCAGGCCGGATCACCCTTGCCGGGCAGGACATAACACGGCTGAGCCCCGAGCGGATCGCCGCCCGCGGGCTGGTGCACATACCCCAGGGTGACCTGCTCTTCCCGGACATGACGGTGCTGGAGAACCTGACCCTCGGCGCATTTCTGCGCAAGGGCGGCCGCAGTGAACGCGCGCAGCAACTCGACCGGGTCTATGCGATCTTCCCGCGGCTCGAAGAGCGGTCGGCGCAGCGCGCGCGCACCCTGTCCGGAGGTGAACGCCGCATGCTCGCGTTGGGCCGTGGCCTGATGCGCCGACGCCAGGATGCTCATGATCGACGAACCAAGTCTCGGGCTGGCCCCGTTCTGGTGGACGAGGTGTACCGGCAGATCGCCGAGATCCACCGCTCGGGCATGACGATCCTGCTCGTCGAGGAGAACTTCTCCCGCGTCCGCGATCTCGCCGACCGTCTGACGCTGCATCGAGAACGGTGCCGTCGGGCCGAGCGGCACCGTGGCCGAGGTGCTGTCCGATCCCGCGCGTGGCCGCGACTTACCTCGGGGTGGAGTCGTGAACCTCGCTCTCCAGACCCTCGTCAGCACCATCGTTCAGGGCTCAATCCTGGCGCTGATCACCATCGGCATGAGCCTGGTCTACGGCACCCTGCGCGTGCTGAACATGGCGCAGGGCGTGATGGTCATGGTCGGCCGGCATGGCCGCATACGTATTCATCGCGCAGTGGGGCCTGCCGTCTGGGCGTCGCTGTTGTTCGCCGCATTCGTGACCTTCGTGCTCGGCGTTTTCACGTTCTACGCCGCGGTGCGGCCACTGCTCGGCCGCGCGGGCGTCGACTTCGAGATGACGGCCTTCATCTCGACGTTCGCGATCGCCACCATCATCCAGAGCGTCGTGCTCGCGATCTTCGGGCCGCGGCAGAAGCCGTTCCCCGAACTCATCACGGTAAGGCTGGATCTCGTCTCCGGCGTATCGATCACATACCACTCACTGTTGATGGCACTTCGTTGCCATCGGGCGCTGCTCGGCCTCGGGACGTTCCTGACCCGGTCGCGGCTACGGCCTGGCGATCACCGCCGTCGCCCAGAACATCGACGCCGCACGGCTGATGGGCATTCCGGCGCGCCGCGTGTACGTCATCACCATCGGCCTGGCCGCCGCCCTGGCAGGCATCGCGGGCGTGCTGCTCGCGCCGATCTACTTCGTGTACCCCAACTCTGGCGACCTGCCGCTGCTGCAGGCCATGATCGTGGCCATCTTCGCCGGCCTCGGCAGCGTGCGCGGCACGATCGTCGCGGCTTACATCATCGGTTTCGTGCAGGCCGCGGTGTCGATCTACTGGAGTTCCACGTTCGCGCTGCCCGTGCTGTACGCGGTGATCCTCGCCGTCCTCGTCGTCCGCCCGTGGGGCATCGACGGCAAGCCCCAGGAGGCCCGCCTGTGAGCACCGACACCGTGCCGACCGCCACCACGCCCCGGAACTGGTCGCCCGCCGACATGGGCTGGCCCCGTCCGCAGTGGATCGTGCTGACGGTCGGACTGCTGGCGGCTGTGGTTCTGCCGTTCGCGGTGCCCGACAGCAGCTGGTTGGTGATCGCCACCCTCGGCGCAATCTGGTTGACGCTGAACCAGAGCTGGAACCTGGTGCTCGGTTTCTCCGGGGTGTGGCACTTCGGTCAGCTCGCCGTCTACGCCATCGGCGCCTACGTCGCGGCGCTACTGAGCCTGCATACGTCGCTGCCGCCGATGGCCACGGTCCTGCTCGGCGGGTTGGCCGCGCTGGCGGTCTCGGTGCTGCTGTCGCTGCCCGCACTGCGGCTGCGGGGAATCTACGTGGCCCTCATGACATTCGGCTTCGGTGAGGTGGTCCGACTTCTCATCATCTCCGACCAGACCCGGTTCACCGGCGGGTCATTCGGGCTGTCCGGGTACGCGGGCTTCGGCTTCGGCGCGATGGGCGGTATCTCGAAGGACCGCGCGTCCTACTGGATTGCCCTCGGCGTGGCGGTGCTCACCGGGGTTGCGCTGTACTTCGTGGTGCGCTCACCACTTGGCAGCGCGTTGGTGGCCCTGCGGGACAACTCGCCGCTGGCCGCCGCGCGCGGGATCAGCCCGAGGACCTATCAGATGGTGGTGTTCGGCCTGTCCGGCTTCTTCGCCGGCATCGCAGGCTCCCTGTACGCCTTCGTGTTCGGCGTGGTCTCCCCCAGCCTGATGGGCCTGGCTCCGATGACGCTTCTGGTGACCATGCTGGTGGTCGGCGGTCTCGGCACGGTGACCGGCCCGATCGTGGGGACGGTCATCATGACCTTCGTGCAGGCGCGGCTGCAGAGTTGGCCAGACATCCGGCTCATCGTGCTTGGCCTGATCCTCCTGCTGATGATCGTGGCCGTACCGCGGGGCCTGGTCCCCGTCGCGGCCGGCTGGCGGCGGCGCCTGTCCATCTGGATGGACGAGGACGACCGCAGCGACGACCCCGCCGGTTGAAGAAGTTCCTAGAAGTCCCGTGGGTCGGGCCGCTCAACGCTGCGCGGGGTGAGGTCGAGCCCGCGCACGTGCGCTGCGATGGCCCCCATGCTGGTCACCCAGGTGTCGTCGTGCGAGCAGACATAGGAGATCAAGTCGTCCAACGCATTTGCCCGAGAAGGCCGCCCCGAGAGGAATGGATGGTTGGTGAGCACATGGCACCCGCCTACTTCGCGCGCGGCGTCGAACTCGAGCCGCCACATCTCGGCGACCTTGACCGGGCTCTCGATGAGCCCGGTCCCCGAGAAATCCGGGATGTAGCAGTACTGTTCCCAGTCGTCGAGAGCCCATTGGATCGGAATCTCGACCAACGGGCCCCCACCCTGCACCGCGAGTTCATACGGGTGGTCGGCATCCATCAGGCTGCTGTCATACAGGAAATTCCTGTCGCGCAACAGTTTCGGCGAATGCCAGTTGAGCTCCCACATCGGCGCCCGATAACCGGTCGGGCGAGTTCCGGTGATCTTCTCGAGAGCGTCGGAGCCGCGGTCGAGTATCGCCGCCTCGTCGTCCGCCGTCAGGCCCGCCATGGGTTCGTGTAGGTAACCGTGGTGGGCGATCTCGTGTCCGTGGTCGACGATGGTGCGGATGACGTCCGGGTAGCGAAGGGCGGTGTAGCCGGGCGTGAAGAACGTCGACGTGATGTCGTGTTTGGCAAGGATCTTCAGTATCCGCGGAACGCCGACGAGCGGTCCGTAGGCCTGGTGCGTGATCGCCGACATTCGGTTTGCGTTCTCGTGCGACACCCCGAGCATGGCGGATTCGGCGTCGACGTCGAAGCTGAACGACGCCGCGCAGCGTGCGCCGTTGGGCCACGACACCGGCTGTGCCGGAACACTCATGCTGCCGTCCTTCGCGCGAGTAGCGAGACCAGTTCGTACGCCAGGTTCGCCGCAGCCACGCCGGTGATCTCCGCGTGATCGTAGGCGGGAGACACCTCGACGATGTCGGCCCCAACCAGGTTCAGCCCATCGAATCCGCGCACGATCGCAAGGAGTTCGCGGCTCGTCAGTCCGCCCGCCTCAGGAGTTCCGGTGGCAGGCGCATGTGATGGATCGAGCACGTCGACGTCGATGGAGACATACAGGGGGTGGCTGCCGATCGTGCGCCTCAGCTGCTCGACGACGTCGGTCACCGTCCTGTGTTCGAATTCCGCACAGTGAATGATCGTGAACCCGAGGTCGGCGTCGGCGGTCAGGTCGTTGGGTGTGTAGAGCGAGCCGCGGATGCCGACGTGGGCGCTGTGTCCAGGGACGAACAGTCCCTCCTCCGCTGCACGCCGGAACGGTGTGCCGTGCGTCAGTGGCGCGTTGAAATAGGTGTCCCAGGTGTCGAGGTGGGCGTCGAAGTGCACCAGTGCGACCGGGCCGTAGCGGCGATGGTGGGCTCGCAGCAGCGGATAGGCGATGGTGTGGTCACCACCGAGGGTGACCAGGTTTGCTCCGCTGTCGATGAGTGCGAATGCCTGCTCTTCGATCTGCCGGACTGCGGTGGCGATGTCGAAGGGATTGCAGACGAGATCACCGGCGTCGACCACCTGCTGACCCGCAAACGGTGCGACGTCCAACGCGGGGTTGTACGGCCGGAGCAGTCGAGACGATTGGCGGATGTGGGACGGGCCGAACCGAGCCCCGGGCCGGTACGTGACGCCGGTGTCGAACGGGACGCCGACGATGGCCACGTCCCGGCCAGGCACATCCTCGTCGCGCGGTAGCCGCGCGAAGGTCGTCAGCCCGGCGTAGCGCGGGACCACCTGTCCGTCGACGGGTCCAATGATGGGTGCGGCGTCGCCGTCGCTGTGTGTCATACCCGGCATCGGGTGCTGCCTCCATTGATCTGAATCGTCTGACCGACAAGGGCTCCCAGATCGGCCCGTGTCAGCATGGCCACCGCCGCGGCGATCTCGGCCGGCTTCCCGATCCGGCCGATGGGGATGTCGCGGCCATACCTGTCGTGCATCTCGGACAGGCTCACTCCCGCGCTGTCGGCGTCGACCTGCAACTGGGGAGTATCGGTCACACCAGGCGCGACGGCGTTGACGGTGATGTTCTCCGGTGCCAGTTCACGGCCGAGCGTCTTCGTCAACGCGATCAATCCGGCCTTTGCAGCGGAGTATGCGGTGGCCTGCGGCCAGCCGATGACTCCCCACTCCGAGGTGATGATCACGATGTTTCCCCGCCCGATCTGCCGCATTCCTGGGAGCACCGCCTGGACCGTGTGGAACGTGCCTGCCAGATTGGTGTCGACCACCTTCCACCAGTCGTCCTCGTCCGCGTCGACGAAGGGCGCCATGCTCATGTAGGCGGCGTTGCACACCAGGATGTCGATCGGCCCGCGCGTTCGTTCGACCTCGGTCACCATCTCGGTCACCGCGGTCGGATCCGAAATGTCGCACTCCGCCGCGAACCCGGCCGTCGCAGCGACGACGGACTCGATCTGCGGGTCCCCCGGCAACCCGTTCACGGCGACGAGAGCCCCGTCGCGGGCCAGCCGATCGGCGATGGCGGCACCGATGCCCTGAGCGGCGCCGGTCACCAACGCAATCCGCCCATGCTGATCGCCGCCCACTCAGATCACCGCCCCGCTGTTGGGCGAAAGAATCTCACCGGTGCAGAAGGCGGCGTCGTCGTCGAGGAGGAACTGCACCACCCTGGCGATCTCGTCGGGACGGGTCAGCCGCCGATTCGGCAGAGTTCGGAGGTACTCCGGTGCGCGCCAAGGAGAGTCAGCGGACAACAGCGGAGTATCGGTTGGCCCCGGCGCCACGCCGTTGACCCGGACACCGTGCTGGGCGACTTCCGCGGCAAGGCTGCGGACCAGCCCGATGACCGCGCCCTTCGCCGCCGCGTAGTGCGCATCGCCGTCCCCGCCACCGATCGCCAGCTCCGAGGTGATGGCAACGATGGCGCCCTGCCTCCTGGAGATCATCGACGGCAGCACGCCGCGTGCCAGGTTGCGCAACCCGCCAAGGTGGACACGCAGCATGCGGCGCAGCTGTTCGGGGGTGATCTGGGAAACCGGTGTCATGTCGTAGTGGCCTGCCGCCGACACCACGGCGTCGATGGGGCCGATGTCGTCGGCAATCCGTGAAAGGGCCTCGGAAACGGCTGCGGGGTCGGACGTGTCGACGCCGTACGGCGCGGCGAGCTTCGCGTCGAGGCCCGCCACCGTCCAGCCGTCCCGCTCCAGCGCCGAGGCGATCGCCGCGCCGATGCCCGACGCCGATCCGGTCACCACTGCCGTCCGACTCATGCGGCCCCTTGGGTGCGCGCCGCCGCATGGTCGGCCAACCGCTCCCCGATCGGGGCCTTGATGTTCTTGCGAACACTGAGGTAGATCGCGACGCCGATGACGGCCAACACGGCGGTGGTCAGCACGCTGGCCCAGTTGATGTACCAGGGCTGTCCCGGCTGGGTCCTCGGCCAAGCGACGTTGACCGTTTCGAAGATGATCCACGCCGACGCGAGGTAGGTCACCGGCGCGCCCCAGCGGCCGAGGTTGAACGGGCCGGGAGTCCACTTGCCGGTGAGCCGGGCGATGGCGGCGCCGACGACGGGAACGCCGAACGCGATGTAGAACCCGATGATGTTGAAGTTCACCAGGACGCTGTAGAACTCGGTGCCTGCCAGCAGTATGAAGACGACCGCGATGACCGCAGTGAGCGCGATGGCGTTGACCGGGAGGCGTTCCGACCCCGCCAGCCCGCCCAGCACCTTCGAGCCTGGGAGGCTGCCGTCGCGCGCGGCTCCCCAGATGCATCGCGACACGGCCGCCTGAACGGCAAGGAAGCTGGACAGGAACCCGATGACGAACATGGCGAGCAGCGGCTTGGTGACGCCGACTCCGAAATGCGCTGCGAGGGTGTCGGACACGACGTCGCCCGACTGAGATGCCATGACGCTGGGTAGATCCGGAATCGCGAGGATGAGCGCCGCGCTGGAGAACATCACCACCAAACCGACGAGGAGCAGGCCGAGAATGATGGCCTTCGGGACGTTGCGTTCTGGTTCGTCGACCTCTTCTGCAATCGACCCGGCGGCCTCGAAGCCAAGGAACGACCAACCCACGAATGCGATCGCGAGCAGCATGGGGCCCGATGACCAGGACGATGCGTTGGGCAGTCCGGCGCTCGAGAACAGGGTCGAGAACGAGTTCTCCCTGAAGAACAGCAGCAGCACCGCGCCAAGGCCGACGGACGCGATGACCTCGCAGGTGATGCTCGCGATGACCATGATCTTCAAGATTTTTCGGCCGACCATGTTGACGGCGCTGCCGACGGCGATGATGCCGACCGCTACCCCGCCGGTCTGCCACCGGCCGGCGTCGCCGACGCCGAAGATTTGCAGCAGAAACCCGCTCGCGGCGTACGACAGGGTGCTCAACGCGATGGTGAGGCCCCAGATGTATGCCCAGGCGGCGACCCAGCCCCAGGTGGTCCCCCGCACGTGGCGGGACCACTGGTAGACACTGCCTGCGTAGGGCCAGCGGCTGGCCAGCTCACCGAATACCGCCGCGACCAGAAGCTGGCCGGCAAGCACGATGGGAAAGGCCCAGAAGAATCTCGGGCCTGCCGCGAACAGTCCGAGTGTGAAGATGGCGTACACCGCGGCGATGGGTGACACGTCCGCGAAGGCCAGCGACAACGCCGACCTGAAACTGAAGCCACGCATCAGCTGCTCCGGTGCATCCGATGCACCTGCAGTCTCCTTCTCGATTGGCTGCCCCATTGCCACACTCCCGTCATTGCATACGTATCGGTGCATGCGTTGGGACCACTGTGAGCGCCATCACCGCAAAATTGAAGGTGCAGATCGGCTAAAGTTGACCCAGCTCCTCATACGATCGTCTAGATCTATGGGGCGCCTGCCCCTATCCGCCCGACGAAAGCCGCCGATGGCGTACCTGATCTCCGATCTGGTCGACACACCGCATCTGCGGCTGGAGGTTCGCGCGGGCAGCGCGGGGCTCGGCACACCGGTGATCTGGGCTCAGACGTCCGACCTGGAAGACCCCTGGTCATGGCTCGCCGGTGGTGAGTTGCTGATGAAGAACGGCAGGACGTTGCCGGAATCGGCACCCGGTCAGACCGCATTGATCCGCGGGCTGGTGGACAAGGGGATGTGCGGCTTGGTGATCGGGCTGGATGCCGCCACACCGCAGCTCACCCCCACCGCGACGGCGCTGGCCGATGCGCTGAAGTTCCCCGTGATGGTCGTGCCCTACTCCGTCGGATTCGCGGCCATCGGTCGCGCCGTCGCCGACGCGGCGGGTGACGGAGGCCGGGTGGCGGTGACGGAACGGGTGTACGACGTCATCCGGCAATCGGTTCGGCAGGCGTCGCCGACCAGGGTGTTGAGACAACTGGGCCGGGATCTGTCGTGTCGGCTCGCGGTTCTTGACGCAAGGACCGGTGACGTCGCACTCGACGCCTCGGATCCGCTGCCACCGGAACTCCACCAAGCCGTCGTCGGTGAGATCACCGCGCGACACGGCGCCATCCCCGGCGTCCTGCACGTGTCGGCTGGACCGGTGCGGGGGTTGGTCGTCGACGTCCCCGACGAAGAGCCAACGGTCCTGGTCGCCTACGCATTCCGCTCCACACCGATTGATCTGGTGCAGCTGCATCATCTCGCATCCGCGATGGCGGTCCTGCTGGCGCAACAGAACGTGCGCCGCGAGCACGACCGCAGGATCGGCGCCGAGGTGATGGCCCAGCTGTGCGACGGCCGGATGCGGGCGGCGGAGGCGGACGCCCAGCTCGCAGAACGTGGTCTGCGGGTGGATGATTCATCGATCGTGGCAGCAGGCACCGCGTCGACGGCTGGCGAGCGCCAACTGCACCTGAGCCTCGGCAGGCGGGGTGTGCCCCATCTCCTACTTCGTCGGGGCGATCTGCTGTACGCCCTGATGCCGGTCAACGACGCGTCGCTGGCGGCGTTGCGACACCGCCTGGGCCCCGACACCACACTGGGGATCAGCGATCTGCTCGCGCAGCCCGCCCGAGCGCCCGCCGCCCTGCGCGAAGCGACGTGGGCCGTACGGGTCGCGGAGTCGGCATCGAACCGGATCGCCCGCTACGCCGACGCCACGATGCTGTCGGTGTTGCGAAACACCGAGGAGGCCCAGGTCGTCGTCGACCGGGTACTCGGCGAGCTGATCGCGTATGACGTCGCGCATTCCAGCGACATGGTCCCCACGCTGGACAGCTTTCTACGCTGCGAGAGATCGTGGATGCAGACGGCAACCAACCTGGGTGTGCACCGCCAGACGGTCGTCTACCGAATACGGAGGATCGAACAGATCACCGGCCGAAGGATGGCCGAGACCACCACCATTGCCGAGTTCTGGCTCGCGCTGCGCGCACGGGATCTCCTCGCGGTACCGCGCTGACCGACCGTCACTCGGCGTGGGCGAGGTCCTGCCTTCGGCCGCCCGTCGCGCTGTCGGAGCGATTCTGGGTGTCGAGGATGAGCATCGCCACGTGCAAGGAGGTCATGGACTCGCCGTCATCGAGGTCGACGCCGACGAGGCCTTGAATGGTCGCCAGCCGTTTGTACAGCGCGGGACGGCTCATGTTCAGGCTCTTGGCCAGCGCCGCCTTGTTTCCCGCCAGCCGGAGGTATTCGCGCAGGACGACCAGATTCGACGAGCCATCGGCATCGGACGTGACGAGCGCCTTGAGTTCCGTCTCGGCGAAGCCCTGCACGCGGGGGTCGTCGCGCAGCAGCGACAGGAGACCACGCAAGCGGACGTCCGACGCGCGGAAGTACGCCGGGACGTCTCCCCTCATCGACACCGCGACCTCGGCGACGTGCGCGGCCTCGCCGAGCGCGTGAATCGCCTCGACGACACCGCCTGCGGCAGACGCGAGCGCGAACGCCGAGGTGTGGGCGGCATCGACGCGCAGCGTCTCGCGGCGCAGGCTGCCGCCAAGCGCAGTGAGCTCGGCACCTTCCGAATGGGATCGGCGAAGTGCCAGGATGAGGCCGATCTCGCCGTCCCCCCGGATCGAGAACAGCCCGGTGTGACCAGCGGCCTTGACCGTGTGCGCGACGGCGTCGAGCAGTCCGACGTTGCGGCGGTGGGCGGCAACCGGGTCGAGCCGGCCCGTCGAACGGTCCACCCGCACCACCGCAGGCAAATACCGCGTCGCGGCACGCAGCCCCAGCGCCTGCGCACGAGCGGCCACCTCCCGCTCGTCAGTGATGCGGCTGCGCAGGACGTCGTCGATCAGCCCGCTCTGAGCCTGGTGTTGCAGTCCAGTGCGGTCCCGTTCGACCATCCGGTGCAGCGCCAGTGCTGCCGAAGCTCGCTCCAGCACCATCTTCGCGCGAGCCGGGTCTGTGGCGGGGTGGGGAATGATCAGTCGGCCCCATTCCTCGCCTCGGGGACCGACCGAGGTCATCGTCCAGGCCTCGCCGCTGTGTCCGGTGTTGCGTCGGGAGCGCCGCTCCCAGTCGTGCAGCAGTGTCGCGGCGACGGCGCCCTCGGCCGAGACCGCGAGCGCCTGATGCGCGAGATCTTCGAGAATGACGGGCTCGCCGAGCATCTGTGCTGCGGTGTCGACGATGCCAGGCAGCGACGCGCGTTTCATGCTCAGCTCGGTGAACGTCTCGTGCACGCGGCGGTCGAACGCGACCTCCTCGTATTGTTCGGCGACGATGAGCCGGTGCACGGCCTCGGTCACGTCGACGAACTTGATCTCCCGATGGAGCGCGATCAGTGCGAGATTCAGCGATTCGGCGATGCGGCCTGCTTCCTCTGGCAGCGCGGGCACTTGGCTGCCGAGCTCCACCACGACTCCAGCGGCGCGGGCCTCGGCGAGTCCTTGCAGGTAGGCCCCGGGCGAGCTGCGCAGCGCTGCGCCGGTCGTCAACACCAGCTCCCCGCCCTGCAGCAGATGCGACAGATCGGCGACGTCGCTGACGTGCACCCAGCGGATCGGCTCGTTCCACCGCCGGGCACTGCAGACCTCGGGCTCACCATGCTGGATCACCGGCAGACCGATGACGTCCCCGACTGTCACGCTCACTTACACAGTGTAACGCCGAGCTCGAAATCAATGACACTTTGATCGGACGCCGGGCAGCGCACGAACGCCACAATGGAGCCATCCGTCCGCCCGACCGGCGGCGCATGATTCCCAGCTCGAGAGGTTCCACCCATGACTGAAACCGTCCAGCACTGGAGTGACGGCAAGACCTACGCCGGCACGTCGGGACTCACCGCACCGGTGACCAACCCGGCCACGGGGGCAGTCCGCGTTCAGCTCGCCATGGCGAGCGTGCAGGACGCGCAGCACGTCATCGACGCGGCCGCCGCGGCGTTCCCCTCGTGGCGCGACACCTCGCTGGCCAAGCGCACCGCCATCGTCTTCCGGTTCAGGGAGCTGCTCAACGAGCGCAAACCCGAGTTGGCCAAGCTCATCACCGCCGAGCACGGCAAGGTGCTCTCCGACGCGCTCGGCGAGATCAGCCGCGGTCAAGAGGTCGTCGAATTCGCTTGCGGCATGCCCCATCTGCTCAAGGGTGGGATGACCGAGAACGCCTCGACGAAGGTCGACGTGACCTCGATCCGCCAACCGCTGGGGCCAGTCGGCATCATCACGCCGTTCAACTTCCCGGCGATGGTCCCCATGTGGTTCTTCCCCATCGCGATCGCCGCGGGCAACACCGTGGTCCTCAAGCCGAGCGAGAAGGACCCATCCGCGTCGATCTGGATGGCGCAACTGTGGGCCGAGGCCGGACTGCCCGCCGGGGTGTTCAACGTCCTGCAGGGCGACAAGACCGCCGTCGACGAATTGCTGACCAACCCGAAGATCAAGTCGATCAGCTTCGTCGGGTCCACCCCCATCGCGCAGTACGTCTACGCGACGGGAACTGCGGCGGGCAAGCGGGTCCAGGCGCTCGGCGGCGCGAAGAACCACATGGTCGTGTTGCCCGACGCCGACCTCGACCTGGCCGCCGACGCCGCTGTCAATGCGGGCTTCGGCTCGGCCGGCGAGCGCTGTATGGCCATCAGCGCCCTCGTCGCCGTTGGCGGTGTCGCCGACGATCTGGTCGCCAAGATCGCCGAGCGCGCCAACGAGCTGAAGACCGGCGACGGCACCAAGGATTCGGACATGGGCCCGCTGGTCACCAAGGCGCACCGCGACAAGGTGGCTTCGTACGTCGATGCCGGCGAGGCAGACGGCGCCACCCTGGTGGTCGACGGACGCACCGTGTCCCCCGATGGTGGCGCGGACGGGTTCTGGCTAGGCCCCACCCTGATCGACCACGTCACTCCCGAGATGAGCGTCTACACCGACGAGATCTTCGGCCCGGTGCTGTCGGTCGTACGCGTCGAGACCTATGACGAGGCGCTGGCTTTGATCAACTCCAACCCCTACGGCAATGGCACGGCGATCTTCACCAACGACGGCGGCGCTGCGCGCCGGTTCCAGAACGAGGTCGAGGTCGGCATGATCGGCATCAACGTGCCGATCCCGGTGCCGATGGCGTACTACAGCTTCGGCGGCTGGAAGTCATCACTCTTCGGCGACACGCACGCACACGGCACCGAAGGCGTCCACTTCTTCACCCGTGGCAAAGTGGTCACCACCAAATGGCTCGACCCGAGCCACGGCGGTATCGAACTCGGCTTCCCGCAGAACACCTAAAGACCGGACGAGGTACACACAATGACCAGCACGACGACCAGCACCACCTCCCAGGTACTGCCGTCCGGCCAGGATGTCGACGCCGCGCGCGCCGAAGCCGCCCACGCCTACGAACTCGACCGCAAGCACGTCTTCCATTCGTGGTCGGCCCAGGCGCAGATCACGCCGATGACCATCGTGGCGTCGGAGGGTTCCTACGTGTGGGACGGCGACGGCAACAAGCTGCTCGACTTCTCGTCACAGCTGGTGTTCACCAACATCGGGCATCAGCATCCGAAAGTCGTTGCGGCCATTGCCGAACAGGCGGCCAAGTTGTGTACGGTCGCGCCGCAGCACGCCAATGCCGCACGCTCGGAAGCGGCCCGGCTGATCGCCGAGCGCACTCCCGGTGACCTCAACCGGGTGTTCTTCACCAATGGCGGCGCCGACGCCGTCGAGCACGCAGTCCGCATGGCGCGGCTGCACACCGGCCGTTACAAGGTGCTGTCGCGCTACCGGTCTTACCACGGTGGCACCGACACCGCGGTCAACCTGACGGGCGATCCGCGCCGCTACCCCAACGACTACGCGAGCAGCGGTGTCGTGCACTTCAACGGCCCGTTCCTCTACCGCTCGTCCTTCTACGCGGAGAACGAGCAGCAGGAAAGCGAACGCGCGCTCGAGTATCTGGAGCGGTTGATCCAGCACGAGGGTGCGACGTCGTTCGCGGCGATCGTGCTCGAAACCATCCCAGGAACCGCCGGCATCATGATTCCGCCGCCCGGGTACATGGCGGGCGTCCGCGAGATCTGTGACAAGTATGGCATCGTGTTCATCGCCGATGAGGTGATGGCCGGGTTCGGGCGGACCGGAAAGTGGTTCGCCATCGAGCATTTCGACGTCGTCCCAGATTTGATCACCTTCGCCAAGGGCGTCACGTCGGGCTACGTCCCGCTCGGCGGTGTCGCGGTCAACGACGCGATTTACTCGACCTTCGCGGACCGCGCCTACCCGGGCGGCCTGACCTACTCCGGCCATCCGCTGGCTTGTGCCGCCGCCGTCGCGACGATCAACGCGATGGAGGACGAGGGCATGGTCGCCAACGCGGCACGGATCGGATCCGAGGTTCTCGGCCCCGGCCTGCAGGACCTCGCGGCGCGGCACCCGTCGGTCGGTGAGGTGCGTGGGCTCGGGGTGTTCTGGGCCTTCGAGCTGGTCGCCGATCAGATGACGCGTGAACCGCTGGCCCCGTACGGCGGTTCCAGCCCCGCGATGAACGCGGTGCTCGCCGCGTGCAAGTCCGGTGGCCTGCTGCCGTTCGCCAACTTCAACCGGATCCACGCGGTGCCTGCGTGCAACGTCACCGACGCCGAGGTGGTCGAGGGACTCAAGATACTCGACGCCGCGCTGACGGCGGCCGACGCCGCCCTCTGATCACTTCGCGCTGATCACTTCGCGCTCAGGCCCAATCGCGCTGTATCCGTGGCGAATCTAGGTATCGCCGCGTTGTCGCACGTCCACTGAATCGGCGTGTCGAACGGCCCTGAGCGCCGACGAATCTGTGAATCGTGCAAGGAAAGACCCTCGTGCGATCCATTCCTCTTCCTCCGCCAGTGTCTGCGGTCACATCATGATCGAGATCTGCAGGCACTAAGAGGGGAAGCACATGCAGTCGCAGCAGCAGGTAACGGGCAGGGGGCCACGGGCGAGATCGGTGGCAGGCAACGTGATCCGCGGGTCACTCGGCAACTTGATCGAGTGGTACGACTGGTATGTCTACGCGGCATTCAGCATCTACTTCGCAGGCGTGTTCTTTCCATCGGCGAATCCGACGGCGCAACTGCTCAATACGGCGGGGATCTTCGCGGTCGGATTCCTGGTCAGGCCGCTCGGCGGCTGGATATTCGGTCGGTATGCGGACAAGTTCGGGCGTCGCGCCGCGTTGACGCTGTCAGTGACGTTGATGGGCATCGGATCGCTTGGCATCGCGGTGCTGCCAGGGTACGAGCAGATCGGCGCGCTGGCGCCGGTTCTCCTGGTGGCCGCGCGGTTGTTGCAGGGGCTGTCGCTGGGAGGCGAGTACGGCACCTCGGCGACGTATCTGAGTGAAGTCGCCACTCCACACCGGCGTGGCTTCTACTCCTCATTCCAGTACGTGACACTGACCAGCGGACAATTGCTGGCATTGGGGGTCCAGATCATCTTGCAGCAGTTACTCACAGCGGAGCAGATGCATGCCTGGGGCTGGCGGATCGCGTTCGTCATCGGAGCGGCGGCCGCCGTCACGGTCATGTGGTTGCGGCGCACGATGGACGAGTCGGCGAACTTCGAGATGGCCGCCGAGGAGAACACCGAGCGCGGCAGCCTGAAGGTTCTGTTCCAGTACCCGCGCGAATGCCTGACCGTGGTCGGCCTGACGCTCGGCGGCACCATCGCGTTCTACACGTTCACCACGTACATGCAGAAGTTCATGATCAACACCACGGGCCTGCCCAAGGAACAGGTGACGTGGATCAACTTCGTCGCGCTCGTCGTGTTCGTCGGCCTGCAGCCGCTGATCGGTGCGCTGTCGGACCGGATCGGTCGACGACCCGTGCTCATCGCGTTCGGAATCGGCGCAACGCTGTGCACCGTCCCGCTGCTCACCGCCGTGGCCAGGGCCGACTCCGCACTGGCCGCGTTCGGCCTGATGATGGTCGGCCTGGTCATCGTGTCGGGTTACACGTCGATCAATGCCGTGGTGAAGGCGGAGCTCTTCCCCGCCCGCATCCGGGCACTCGGCGTCGGGCTGCCATATGCGCTCACCGTCGCGATCTTCGGCGGCACCACGGAGTACGTCGCGCTGTGGCTGAAGAACGCCGGCCACGAGCATTGGTTCTTCTTCTACGTGGCCGGTGCAGCGCTCATCTCGCTGCTGGTCTACGTGTTCATGGGCGAATCCTCGTCCCGTTCGCACCTGGAGCGGGAGACGCGCGAACTTCAGACCGGCGATGGCGAATTCGTCAACTCCGTGCAGGTTTCGGGGAAGGCTTCGTAGCATCAGCACCATGCGAGTGCTGCTCGTCGAGGATGACGAGGGTGTCGCGTCGGCACTGGCCGAGCTTCTCGGCCAGACCGGCGCGACCGTCGTCCGAACCGGCCGCGGTGCCGATGCTCTCCATCGCGTCAAGGGCTGCGACCTGGTCTTGCTGGATTTGGGCCTGCCCGACATGGACGGACTGGACGTATTGCACACGCTGCGGCGTGCGTCGGCCGTGCCGGTGATCATCATGACCGCCAGGGACAGCGACGGTGCAGTGGTCCTCGGTCTTCGCGCCGGAGCCGACGACTACTTGGTGAAACCGGTCCGAAAAGCGGTGCTGCTGGCCCGCATTCAGGCCGTCATGCGACGAGTGCATCGTGCCGGAAACGACGTGTCGGCGCCATCGAGCTCGGTGGTTGCGGGACCGGTCGCCATCGACCGGGAGCGCCGGGAAGTCACCATGAAGGGAATTCCGCAGCCTCTCACCAAGACCGAGTTTCAGATCCTAACCACGCTGGCCGCCCGTCAGGGCGAGGCGGTCAGCCGCGAGGAGCTGATGCTCGAGGTCTGGGGCACCGCCGTGGTCGGTCGGTCCAGATCATTGGACTTCTTCATCGGGCAGATCAGGGCGAAGCTGGTCGGTCTGCCACTGCAGACGGTGCGCGGGTTCGGTTTTCGGCTGGACGCCTGATGGGTCTGCGGGTTCGTGTGGTACTCGTCATTCTGTCGCTTCTGGCGATCGCAGCACTCGCCGTTCCCCTCGCACTCAGCTTGGCCGACCGTCGCACCGGCGCGCTTGCGGCGGAGCGCGGCAGGCAGCTTGATGCGCTGGCGGATTCGGCAGCCATGCGCGACGTCCCGCTGGAGCTTCTCGTCGACCGCTACCACGGGGTGTACGGCGAAGGTCTGCTCATCGTCGACTCCGATGGCCGAACCCTGGCCGCACGCGGGATCAGCCACTCGGACCCCGGTGTCGCAATGGCGGTCGACCACGCCCTGGTCGCCGCCCCTGCGTCGCCGTTGACCCGGATCCTGCCATGGGACCGTCGCCGTGTCCTGGCCGCCGAGGGCGTTCGACGCGACGGGGAGCTGGTCGGTGCCGTCGTACTGGCCATCGACACCTCGGTTGCCGCGCGCGACGTTGCCACCGGCTGGCTCTGGGTCGCGGTCGGCTGCCTGGCTCTGCTCGCGCTGGCCGTGCTGGTCGCGCGCGTCATGACCAGGTGGGTGCTGCGCCCACTCGACGGGCTGGAGCGCGCGGTCGCCGAGATGACCGAAGGCGTCGCCGGCTCACCCGCGGACATGGCAGGCCCGCCCGAACTGCGCCACCTCACTTCGGCGTTCAACACGATGGCACAGGCGGTGCGGGCCTCCCTCGACCGGCAACGGCGGTTGGTCGCCGACGCATCCCACCAGTTGCGAAATCCGTTGGCAGCCGTGCGGTTGCGCGCAGACACCCTCGACGACTACGTCGCCGAATCAGGCCGGTCCACCTACGGTTCGATGACCGCCGAGCTCGACCGGCTGGAGAACCTCTTGCAGCAGCTGCTCCGGCTGGCCCGTGCCGAGGAGGTCAGTGGCAGCCGCAGAGTCGGCCTTTCCGCCGCGGTCGCGGAGTCAACGGTGCTGGACGACGTGATCACCGAACGCATCGCGTTCTGGCGGTCCGTCGCCAACGGCCAACAGCAGCAATTGCTTTGCCGGAGCGATCATGCCGGCCTTGCCGTGCAGCTGGCCCGGCACGACGTCGAACAGCTACTCGACGTCGCGGTGGACAACGCGCTTCGGTACGCCGGGGCAGCCACCACCGTCACCGTTTCGACCGTGGCCACCGACGGGATGGTCGAACTGGTGGTGAGCGACAACGGCGCAGGCTTGCCTGACGAGGATCTGTCGAAGGCCGTCGCCCGATTCTGGCGGGGATGCGACGATCGGGCAGGAACGGGCCTCGGGTTGGCGATAGCCGGCGAGATCGCCGCTGGGCACGGCGGAGCGATTTCGGTGGAGAGCGCTCCCGAGGGCGGCCTGCTCGTCAGGTATTCCTTGCCTGCGGCAGCCGAATCGACATGAGGGGAGCAGTGCCAATTCCCGGGTCGCTTCGCTCCTGCCCTCCGGTGCCAGGGGTGAGTCGTCGCGCGTTCATCCTCGCCGCGGCGGTGGTGACCGCGGGCTGCTTCCGCAGCGGAGCCGGCGGACGGGTGCGATTGGCCGCAGGAGATCCCGGCGGGTTGTACCTTGCTTTCGCGGAACTCCTCGCGAAACAGGTGAAGGGCCGCTATCCGGACATCGCCGTCGACGTCCTTCCGACCGAGGGCAGCGTCGCGAACCTGGCCCTGCTGCGTTCGGCCGACGCCGACATGGGCCTCGCGCTCGCCGACGTCGCCGAACGCGATCGCGCCACCGGACCCGTCGAATCCGCACCGCAAGCCGTGGCCCGGGTTTACGAGAACTACCTCCAGGTGGTCGTGCGCGACGCCGCTCCCGTGCGCCAACTGGCAGACCTGGAGGGGTTACGGGTGTCCATCGGTCCGCGTGGCTCGGGCGCCGCGATGACGAGCGAGGTGCTGTTCGTGGCGGCAGGCCTCGGCGGCCGGGTCGACACCGCGAACTACCGCTTGCAGGAAGGGCTGGCGCAGCTTGCGGGCGCAGGCGTGGATGCACTGGTCTGGTCGGGCGGCGTACCGACACCCGCCATCGCGGAGCTCAACGCCAAACTGCCGCTGCGGATGCTCGATCTCGGCCAGATGGCGGAGCCGATGGCCAAGCTGACCGCCTATCCCTATCTCGTCCGCCGAGTTCCGGCCGGGGGGTACGTGCCACCTGGGCTGCGTTCCATCGGGGTGCCCGACCTGCTGCTGTGCCGGCAAGGCATCGCCGACGACGTGGTCGCCGCCGCGGTGGACGTGCTGGCAACCGATGCGCCGCAGCTGGTACCGCCCTACGTGCGCGGGCTGCAGTACCTCGACCCACCCTCGATGGTCCAGACCGGCTCCATACCATTGCATCCCGGCGCCATTCGCGCCTACCGGAAGCTGCACGGCTGACCGCGAATCCCTGAATCTGTGGATCGTGCAAGGAAAACCGCTCCCGTGGACTTGATCCATTCCCTTGTCGCCTCGGCTCAGGCCATCATGTGCACACGACATGTGACGGAGGCCTGCCATGACCGATCCGAAACCGTCGCCTACCGGTGGGTCCATTGATGGCGGACGAGGCGGAGGCAGACTCGCGCTTCCCGACACGCTGCACGGCCAACTGTTTCTGCTTGCTTACGATCGGCGGAGGAACCGGGTCGATGGCGACGACCGGTGGCGATTCGGACTTGCGCTGCACACCGCGATGCTGACCGATCTGTACATGGCCGGTCATCTGCACGACGAGGACGGCAGCCTCTGTTCCGTCGACGGCACCCGTCCCGATGATCCGGAGCTGCGGACCGCACTCGACGCTGTACGCGCCACCGAGCCGACGGACTGGATGAACGCGGTCGCCCACGGTCAGCGACGAGCTCCCGAACGCATCCGAGCGCAGCTGGAAGTCGCAGGCTGGCTGCGGCTGCAGCGGCGCCACGTGCTGGGCGTCATCCCCTCGACGCGTGTTTGGCTCGATGATCACGACCAGGTCAGTGCTCTGGCCGACCGGGTGGCCGCTGCCCTGCGCAGCGCCGTCGCCGGCAGCCCGGCGGACGAGCGTCTACTGACGGTCGGGCTGATCGGGGCACTCGGGGAACTGCCGACGGTGTTCGGCTTCGACGAGGCCGCACGCCATTACGAAGTTCTGGAACACCTCGTCGACCGCGCCATCCCGCCCATCACCGGCATGCGTCGGGTCATCGACGCCGTGCACGGGGTCATGAGCGCGAACGCCAACGGGTCGTACTCCACATGATGCCGAGGCACCGTGCCGCGGCGCTCGTCAAGCCCCTGCTGTTGGCAGGCCTCGCGGTCGTCGCGCTTGGCGTCGCGGTCGCGCTTCCGCTTCTCGTCCAAGACGATTCGTACGGCGAGATGCCGATCCCCGGTGCGGCCACGTTGCACCTGCCTGCCGGGCCGGTCGACGTCACGCTTGGTTCCGAGGGACTCGACGACGACGCGTCGGTGCCGCCCCTGTCGATCCGCATCGACGGGCCCGACGGCGCTCCCCCACTGGCGGTCACACAGAGTCGGCAGGCGAAGTGCCTGTCCTCCAAGTGCGATGCGCAGACCCGCATCTGGGTGGTGCAGGTGCCACGGGAGGCCGACTACCGGGTCACGGTCGACGGCGAGGCGTACGGCAAGTACCAGCCAACGCTGAAGTTCGGTCGATTCGTGTGGAATGACGTCCTGCTGGCATTGCTCGCGCTCGGCACGATAATTCGTTGGGCCGTCGTCATCGTGGTCGGCGTGGCCCTGCTTGCCCTGCTCATCGGTGTCTTGGTCGAAGCCCGACCTGCGAAGGCGGCGATGGCGCAGGCGGCCAATCCCCCTGGTGCCGAACGACTTCAGCCTGCGCAGACTGTTGTTTCTCGGGTCGGCGAGCGGCTCGTGGAGGACCTGGTGCTGGACTATCCGGAGTCGCGCCACGGCGTCGCGATGGGTGGCTGCTTCGGCCTGTCCGCACTCATCCTCATCGGCACTCCGATGCTTGCGGTCTACAGCTGGTTCCAGCTTCCCGGTGGTGTCCCGGTGTGTTGGCTACCCGTCGTGCTGCTTGGCCTGTTCATCGCGGGCATCGCTTGCCTCTTCGGTCGGACCGCCCGCCGGTGGGCGCTCATCCGCGGCAGGCGTGCCAACGGCGACGGCTGGCTGCGGCTGTCGAGCTCGGGGTTCGAGTTGCACGGACGATGGTGCAAACCCCGCCGCTACGAGTGGCGCGACATGGACGAGTTCATGCTCGTCGAGTCACGCGACGACGATGGTGACGTCTTCGAGCACGTTGGTCTGCGCTTCTCGCCGGAACATCGCGGGGCACTGGCGAACAGGCGCCTGCTGGGCTGGGCTCGCGCGGGCAACCGAGACGACGCGGGCGCCGACGTTCACCTCGACGGGTACTGGGACGGTCCCCTCGACGAGCTGGTTGATCTCTTGAACGGATGGCTCGCGCGCTCCCGGGTGAGCTGAGCCGGCGAATCGATTGGAGGCTGGCTATGTACTCCGTGGTGTTCGAACTCGAGGAGATGAAGAAGCACGACAGCATGTTCTGGTTGCCCGCGGGTGGCAGGGACAACGGTGTGCCGGAGGAGAACTGGGTGACGATTGCCGACTTCGAAGCCGACGACGTCGTACCGATTCTGGAGATGACCGACGGTGGTTACCATGTCGGCTGACCGATGGTTCGGTTTCCCGCCGGGCCTGCGCATCGCCGTCATTGCGGCGGTGTGGTTCGGCTATGCCGTTCTGGTTCTGGACCTCAACGCCCTCGACAGTGGGTCTCGGAGTGCGAACGTCATCTGGGCAGTGTGCCTGGCGTGGGCGGCTCTCTCAATCCTTGCCGATCTGGGTCTGCGCTCCAGGTTCAGCTCGATCAAGCACCGCACCGCATATTTCGTGGCGTTGCGCACGGGTGAACTGCCTGCGTCGTTGGATGCCGAAGAGTGCGGGCGCTGGCTTGGCCGAAGCACGATGGCGCACGCGATCGCACCGTTCGCCTGGGGCCTCCCCCTGTGGTTCGGGGTGTACTCGAGCCTGTCCAGTCAGTCGGCGTACGGCCGGGTCACGGTCTGGGCGTTCGTGCTGCTCTCCGTGATAGGCGCCGTCGCTTGGTGGCGCCGATTCGTGCACATCGAACGCTTGCGTGCCGCGTTGAAGCCACCAGTCGCGATGGCAGAGACGGAAGCACCGGTCGCGGACACACCGGAGGAAGCGTGGCTCACGGTATCCCCGGTGGCCCGCGTGTTGGTCCTGTCGACAATTGGATTCACAATCGCCCTATTGGCATTGGTACTGGCCGACCTCGACTCCGTCGTCTTCGGCGACGCTCGGCTGGAGCATCTCAAGTGGGCGTGTGCGTGGGCGGCCCCGCTTAGCCTGGTGTCGCCCATCGCGGTCCTCGGAGATCCGACTACGCGCCGCCGCGGTGGTGCGGTCGAGCCACTCATCGATTACGAACGGGCGGTGCGGACCGGCGAGTTGCCCTCGCGAATCGAACCCGAGGTGTGGCGACGTTGGCTGCGCACGAGTCGCTGGTTCGGTGGGTTTGCGATGTTGTGGCCCTGCTTCTTTGCGGCTGTCGGCGCGTGGGCGATCCTGACCGACCCGACGGGATACCACTGGGTGGTCGCGTCGTTGCTGCAGCTTCTGGTGATTCGGCTGTGCATCAACTGGTGGCGCCTGCGTGCGCGGCTGGCGCAGCTGGCGGCCGAGGTCGATCGCTACACCGCCCGGCAGTAACTGGGGATGAGCCGCGGCCGCGGGGCCCCTGACTCGCGTCGTCGAAACATCTCGCAAGCGAATCTGTGAATCGTGCAAGGAATTTCATCCTTTCGACCACTTCTCTTCTCCATCGGCGGTGATCTCCACCATCATGGGCCCACACCAGGCGCGGCGGTGATGGCAACGGAGCCGATCGTGCCGACCTGAACGGGGGCACGTCATGAGCCACAACGGAAAGGCATTGCTCGCCGCGGCAGTCTCGGGGCTGCTGGTCATCGGCGGAGTGCACTGGTGGAACCGGTCCGACGACAATCCCGGCAACCCGCGGGCGGGATGCCCGACCGTGGTCGTCGCGGCATCGGTCGAGAAGGCCGCTCTGATGACCGAAGTGGCCAAGAGGTATAACGCCTCCGACCGCAAGGTGAACGGAAACTGCTATGGCATCTCGGTCGATCCGATGGCCTCCGGCCTCGTCGAGGCCCGGCTCGTCGAGGCCAGCTGGGACCCCGCCTGGGGCCCGGCGCCGGATGCCTGGTCCCCTGCGGCGTCCACGTGGCTGCAGCTGCTCCGCCACGATCGCTCGTTGCACGACCGGCCGGACATCCTGCCTGCGGAGTCGGGTTCGGTGGTCTCCACGCCGATCGTCCTCGCCATGCCGGAGCCCAAGGCGAGGGCGTTGGGATGGCCCGACGTGCCGATCGGCTGGTCGGATCTGCTTGCGCTTGCCGATGATCCGGCCGGATGGGCGTCCAAGGGCCATCCCGAGTGGGGTGCCGTCAAGCTCGGCAAGACCAACCCTAACGTGTCGACGTCTGGGCTCTCCGCCACCATTGGCACATTCGTGGCCGCCACCGGTACATCCAGCGACCTGACACTGGACACGGTCAAGGATCCACGCGTGCGCGATTTCGTTGCCGGAGTGGAGAAGTCGGTTGCACACTACGGCGACACCGCACTCACCTTCCTGGCGAACCTGCAACGGGCCGATGACGCAGGGGCGGCGCTCGGCTATGTCAGTGCGGTGGCGGTCGAGGAAAAGTCCGTCGTGGACTACAACGCGGGCAACCCGACTGGAGTCCTGGAGACGGTGGGTCAGCACGGAAAGCCGCGGGTGCCGCTGGTGGCCGTCTACCCGAAGGAGGGCACGCTGGACAGCGACAGCCCCTTCGCCGTGCTTCGAGCGCCATGGTCCGACGCGGGCAAGCAGTCCGCCGCCGAGGACTTCCTGGCCTATCTGCAAGAGCCCGCCGCCCAGGAGTTGTTCACCGCGGCCGGGTTCCGAACGTTCGACGGCCGGCCCGGCAGGGCCATCGCCGACAGCGAGTACCTCGCCGACGACGTCGGGGTCGTGCTCTCGCCGCCGAGTCCGCCCGTTCTCGCAGCGATCCGCGCCGCATGGAGCGAACTGCGCAAGCCGGCGCGCGTGTTGGTGGTGCTGGACGTGTCCGGGTCGATGGGCGCATCCGCCGGCGGGGGTAATACCCGGCTGGAACTCGCCAAGGCCGCGGCGGTGAACGGCCTGGCCCAACTGTCCGACGCCGACGAGGTCGGGCTGTGGACGTTTCCTGCCGAGGGACAGGTGTACTGGCAGCACATGCCGATCGCACCGCTCGGCCCGCAGCGGCAGGAGATGATCACCCGCATCCAGCAGCTCATCCCTTCGGGCGGCACGCCGCTCTATTCCGTTACGCGGAAGGCGTCCGAGGCGGTCCGTGCCGGTGCTGGCGACGACAAGATCAACGCGATCGTGGTGATGACCGACGGGCAGAACGAGTACCCGGACGACAACGACCTCGACGGGTTGATCCGGCAACTCGCTGACCAAGCTCCGGAGGGCGGCGTCCGGGTGTTCACCATCGCCTATGGCCAAGACGCGGACTTGGACACCGTCAAGCGGATCTCCGAGGCGTCGCGCGCTGCCGCGTATGACGCTACCGACCCGATGACGATCGATGCGGTGTTCACCAACGTCCTGTCGAACTTCTGATGGCCGGCAATCGGTTTGGGCCGTCTCTGTTGGTCGCCGCGCTCGACCCGTGGGCGCTGCTCCTGTCTACGTTCGCCGGTGGCACGGTGTGGGCGGTCGGCTCCCCGATCCCGCTGTGTGTCGGCACCGCAGGCGTGATGCTCGGCACGGCCACCGTGGTCGGTGCCCTCACCCGGTCGCGGGACGACTACCCGGCGCGGCTGCGCCGGGGCACCCAGCAGGAGGGGCTGATCAACCTTCTCGACAGCCACGTGCGCTCGATGCGTCTGTTGCAGACCGGCAAACTGCCCGAGGTGGTGCAATTCAAGGCCGAGGATGCGTTGGCGGCGGCCGACGCTGCTCGTCCGTCCGTGTTGCAGGTGGCCGCGGCAGTGGACGCGCTGGACGACGCGATCCTCGCGGCACGCGGGGTATCGGGCCAGGGAGCGCGGGCGGCGGACTCGATCGAGAAGTCGATCGGCCGATTGAGGTTGCGACGGACCAAGCTGTTCGACAAGCTCACCGCCACGGTGGACGAGGTGGCCACCGTCTACGCCGGCTTGCTCGAGCTGTCGGCAACCGCGCGCACCATGGGCGTCGCGCTGGACGACACGGAGGTCGGCACCGTCAACGACTCCGTGACTCTGCTCCAGATGACGTTCGCCGAACTCGAGGCGGACGCGGCGACGCTGTCCCACGAAGGCCTGCTTTAAGGCCTTCGCCTGGAATGCCTAGGCGAGCAAGCGCAGCGGCTGCTCGAGGATCGCGACCAGTGCAGCCATCCAGCGGGCGGCCAGCGCACCGTCGATCGCGCGGTGATCGACGGAGAGCACCAGGTTCATCACCGTTGCGACCTCGAGGGCCCCGGCCACCACGACCGGCTGCTGTATGCCTGCTCCTACGGCGAGGATCGCCGACTGTGGTGGGTTGATGATCGCAGCGAATTCCTCGACGCCGTGCATCCCGAGGTTGGTCACGGTGATGCTGCCACCCTCGAGGTCGCGCTGCGCAAGCTTGCCCGCATTCGCCGCCTCGACGAAATCCCTTACCCGCTTCGCGATTCCACTTGGCGTGGTCGTCTCGACGCCGCGCACGACCGGGGTCACCAGACCGCGCTCGGACGCGATGGCCACACCGACGTCGACGGAGTCATACCTCCGCATCGCATCGTCGGTCCAGATGGCGTTGGCCTCAGGCACCTCGACGTGCGCGGCACCGACGGCACGAATCACCAGGTCGTTGACTGAAATACGCTGCTGCGAGACGTCGTTGAGCTGGGCCCGCAGCGCCAGCAGCGGGTCGATCCGCACCGAGCGCTTCACGTAGAAGTGCGGGACGGTCTGCTTGCTCGTGGTCAGGCGGGCCGCCACTGCGCGGCGCAGCCGTGAGTGCTCGATCTCGGTGTACCCGGCGGTGTCAGACGAACTGCGCGGCGTAGTGCGCGGCGGCGTCGCGGCGGGCGCCTCGGCCGCAGGGGCTGGGGCTGGGGAGGGCGCCTCCTCGACCGGTTGGGACCTGCGGGCCGTGGCCTGCTCGACGTCCTTCTTGGTGATGCGGCCATTGGGTCCGGTGCCGGTCACCTCGTCGAGGCCGATACCGGCTTCGGCGAGCAGCCGCCTGGACAGAGGCGTTGCGAATATGCGCTTGCCGTTGTGCGTCGTGGCCGGCGCGGGTTGCGGCTGCGGTTCGGGAACCGCCTGCGCCGCAGTGGGATCGGCCGCCTTGTCCTGCACGCCGAGCTCGACGAGCAGCGCGTCGACGTCAGCGCCCACATCCGACCGCGTGCCGACGAGCACCAGCGGCGCGCCGACCGCGATCGTCGACCCGGCGTCGACGAGCTGGCGCAGCAGCACGCCACCCGCCTCCGCCATCACCTCGACGATTGCCTTCTCGGTCTCAAGCGCGACGACGGCCGCACCGTTCGTGACGTCGGCGCCCTCGTCGACCAACCACTCCGACACGACCACCTCGGTCGCGCCTGCGGCAACTTCGGGCACGCGCAGCAGCGTCGCCATGGGGTGCTCTCCTCGTATCCGTCTGCGGGTCAGAAGTCTTCGAGTCGTCGCAAGGCCTCGACGACTTCTTCGGTGCGGGCGATCGCGGCACGCTCGAGCACCTTGCTGATGCTCGGTGACGCGGTCGCCCCAGTGACACGGGCGATGGGGGCGTCGAGCCAGTCGAAGAGCCGCCGCTGGATCTCGTCGGCCAGCCAACCGCCGTACGACGTACCGACGGCACCCTGCTCGACGATCAGCACGCGGTTGGTCTTGCGCACGCTTTCGGTGATGGTGTCCCAGTCCACGGATGCGCGGTCGAGCCAACGGAGGTCGATCAGGTCCGCGGACACTTCGGGCACCTGCTCGAGCGCCTCGAGGCAGTGCCGCACCATCGACAGGTACGAGATGACCGTGACGTCGTCGCCCCGTGCGCGCAGCGCCGCCTTGCCAACGGGCAGCAGGTAGTCGAGGTCGTCCATCGGGCCGATGCCGGTGGACGCGTACAGGTCGACGTGTTCCAACACGACCACCGGGTCGTTGCAGTTCAGCGCCGTGTTCATCAGGCCGACGTAGTCGAACGGATTCGATGGTGCCACCACCCGCAGACCCGGCGCGGTGGTCAGCACGCCCGCGGGATCCATCGAGTGCTGGGAGCCGTAGCCGGTGCCCGCGGCAAGCTTGCTGCGCAACACCAGCGGCACCGCGCTCTCACCACCGAACATGTGCCTGGCCTTGGCGACCTGGTTGAAGATCTGGTCGGCGGCGACCCACATGAAATCGGCGTACATGAACTCGACCACCGGGCGGAACCGGCCGTCCAGCGCCATGCCGCCGCCCATGCCGGTGAAGGCGTTCTCGCTGATCGGTGTGCCGAGCACGCGGTCCGGGAACTTCGCCAGCGCCGCCTTCGTCGCACCGTTGGTGCCGCCCTTGAGGCCGTTGACGTCCTCGCCGAGGACGACGATCGACTCGTCGAGTTCCATGTGGCGGGCCATTACGTCGCTGACGACGTCGATGAACTTGCGTTCACCCAGTGTTCCGGTGAACGTGTCCTGCTCCTCGTACCGACTGCCTTCGAGCTCGGACAGGTCGCCACGGACCCCGACGTCGACGAAACTCGGGTCGGGCCACTTGTCGGCCTTGATCCGGCGCTCGCCTGGCTTGCCACCCGGCACCTGCTCGAACAATTCGGTGCCGATCGCCGCCATGGTGTCGGTGATTTCCTGCTTCTTGACGTCGATCTCGTCCTCGGTCATCAGACCGAGGCGGACAACCTGGCGGCGCAGCAGGTCCAGCGGATCACGTTCCCGCCAAAGGGTTTCCTCGTCCTTGGTGCGGTAACCGAACGCGCTGCCCGGGAACGGGCCGTTCTGGTGGAAGAAGCGGTACACCTCGGCTTCGATGACTGCGGGGCCGTTGCCGGCGCGCATGTGCTCGAGCGCTTCGCCCATCGCCATCCGGACCGCGAGCGGGTCCATTCCGTCGACACGCCAGCTCGGGATGTCGAAGCCGAGCGCGCGCGCCGAGAGCCGCGGCTCGGCGGTGGATGTCGAGAGTGGCGTCGACACCGCGTACATGTTGTTCTCGATGAAGAAGCAGACCGGCAGCTTCATGGCGGCAGCCAGGTTGAACGACTCCAGCACCGACCCGATGTTGATCGCCCCGTCGCCGAAGTAGGTGACGGTGACCGCACTGGTGTCCGACCGGCGCTGGTTGAACGCGAAGCCGAGCGCTTGCGGGACACCGCCACCGACGATCGCGTTGGTGCCCATCGCACCGGCCTCGCGCCACTGCAGGTGCATGGAGCCGCCCCTGCCCTTGCAGAATCCCTCTGCCAGGCCACAGATCTCGGCGAGCGCCCGGCGCAACACCATGTGAACGTCGTCGGTCAGCTCGGGGACGCCGTCGCCCGCGGGTTTCATGACGTGCCCGAATGCCTTGGCCAGGAATTGGTGGTGGCCGCGGTGCGAGCCGTTGACGAAGTCGTCGGTGGTGAGGTCGAGGATGGACCCGACCGCGCCGCCTTCCTGCCCGATGCTCGAGTGGGCGGGCCCGTGCACGAGGCCGTCGGCCGCGAGTTGCAGGACGTACTCCTCGAAGACCCTGATCCACATGGTCTGCACCAGCATCAACCGCAGATCGGCGGCGGAGGCTGAATCCCAGTCGGCGTTCGTGGTGGCAAGCTCCACCCAGGGGGACGCCGGGGTCAACTGCTTCTTCTTCGCCATGGCCACCTCTCGTCAATTGGATCCATTATGGCGATGCAATCGGCGATTCGTCCGCAACAATTGCGTTTCTCACTAGATCCACCTCACAATGTAGGCCTGTGATGGATCCATTACAAGTCCGATTTGAGCCACACTACACAGCAAAGCGAGGCGTTCGTGACCGAGCCAACAGGTCCCATCCCCGGCGTCACCGGCGTTGACCACATCGGGGTCACCGTCCCGAACCTGGACGAGGCGACGTCGTTCTTCGTCGACGTGCTCGGCTGCGAGTACATGTATACGCTCGGCCCCTTCGTCCATGACGACAGTTGGATGAGTGAGCATCTCAACGTCGCGGACGACACCGTGATGCGTCGGTTGCACTTCTTCCGGCTTGGCGGCCAAGCGATCTTCGAGGTCTTCGAATACGAAGCCGAGGGGCAAGTCGCCACCCCGCCCCGCAACAGCGATGTCGGCGGTCATCACGTGGCGATCTACGTGACCGACATGGATGCGGCCGTCGCGCACCTGCACCGGCTCGGCTTACGCGTGTTGGGCGAGCCGACGGCGAGCAAGGGGCCCAGCGAAGGGCAGCGCTGGGTGTACTTCCTGTCGCCATGGGGGATGCAGTTCGAGTTGGTGTCCTACCCGAACGGCAAGGCGTTCGACAACGCGGGAGGGCGGAGCCAGTGAGGCCGAGATGACCGACGTCGATGGCGCGATGCCCGCCGCGGCAGTCGCCAGCCAGCGCATCGCCGACCACGTCCGGGAGCAGATTCTTTCCGGAACACTGAAGCCCGGCACCAGGATTCGACAGGATGATCTCGCCGCGGAGCTCAGTGCCAGCCGGCTACCGGTTCGCGAAGCGCTGCGCATCCTCCAGTCGGCCGGCCTGGTGACGCTTCAGTCCAACAAGGGTGCCTGGGTCACGCGACTCGACCAGCGGGACTGCGAACGCAGCTACCAGATCCGGGAGCGCCTCGAGCCGTTGCTGCTGCGCGAGAGCATGCCGGGCCTGACGGCGGCCGACCTGGCCGAGCTCGACGACCTGCAGGAGCGCATCGAAGCCACCACCGATGTCGAGAAGTTCCTGGTCCTCGATCGCACACTGCACTGGGCAACCTATCGGCACGGCGACGCCCGCGAGCTGGAGACCATCATCGGGAGGTTGTGGGATACCACGCAGCACTACCGCCGAGCGTTCAGTCACCTGGCGCTTCCGTCGCGGACCTGGGTGATCAACGCCGAGCACCGCCTGTTGATCCAGTCGCTGCGCGACGGTGACGCAGACGAGGCCGAACGCATACTCGAGCTGCACATCCGCCGCACGAGGATCGAATTACGCTCTCACCCAGAGGTTTTCGACAACGCAGGATCTAGAATGTAGAACCATGGCGACCCGGTCAGCCGACCGGCATCGCCTGCAGCAGCAGGTCGAGGTTGCCGGGGCCGGCCACCAGGCTGCCATCCTCGATGCGCACCGCCAGCTCCACCGTCGCTGCGTTGGCTGGCGCGCGTCCGCCGAGTCGCCGCTGCAGGTCGACGACGAGTCCGTTGATCTCACGCACCTCGCTGCGGCGCCCCTTCATCCAGTCCTGCAGCACGGTCGTCCTGGTGTCCGGCAGCGTGAAGTGGTGCAGCACCTCGTCGAAGAGCTGCTCGACGTAACGGTCGGGATGGTTCACGTCGGCGTCGCCGAGCCCGAAGATGGGTCGCACCCGGTTGCCGGTGTCCACCGCCGTCTGCACGGCCTCGCGGCCGGCGCGCAGCATGAAGTCCCGCATCCCCGGCAGGGCCTCGGCCTCGGCCAGCGGCAGGTCCAGAATCGCCGACGGAACCAGCTCGGTCGCGTTGACCACCAACTTCATCCACTTCGATGACCGGATGTCGTCCGACACCTCGACGGATCCCGCCGACTGCAGGATCGCGGCCACTTCCCCGGCTCGCGCGTGCGCGTCCGGTGCGGCGCCGCCTACGGCGAACCAGGACCGTGACGGCGGACTCTGCCGGTTCACGACGCCGGGGATGAACATGTTTGAGGACACCTCGATGACGGCTGCCAGGGTGCGCTCCTGGCCGATCACATCCGCCATGTCGTCCAGCGTCATCCCGTTCTGCAGGCCGATGACCACACCATCCGGCGCGACCAGCGGCTTGATCAGCTCGCAGGCCCAGCGGGTGTCGTAGGCCTTGACCAGCACCAGCACCAGGTCGAACGGCTTGCGCAACGTCGCCACCTCACACAGGTGGATGGCGTGCACCTGCGTCGTCTGTACGTCATCGGGCATTTCCACCCGAATTCCATTGGCACGCATCGCCTCGACGTGCGCGGGCCACTGCTCGACGAATGTCACGTCGTGCCCGGCGCGGACGAGGTCGGCGCCGATCGCGGCACCGTTGGCGCCGGTTCCAACGACCGCGATCCGCGGGTGATCTGACAGTGCCATCAGCCGACCAGCTCGTCGCGGACGAACTCCAGCTCACGGTCCTCGGTGGTCCAGTCGGGTTCGTAGACCCGTTCCATCACGCTGCCGCCCTTGAATGGGCCGTAGGAAAACGCGTTGACCGTGTAGACGTACATGTCGTTGTCGTCGAGGAACGCCTTGAGGTCGGCGCGCTCGGTCGGATCGTCGGTCAGTGTCCTGGCCGAGTCCGCCGAGATGCGCAGCGACACACCGAATCGCTCATCGGGACAGACCCGCTTCTTGATCTGCGGCACGAAGGTCCGCAGGCTGTGCGACATCTCCGCCCAGGCGTCCCCCGCGTGTACGAGGGTCGAGTACGAGAAATGGCCCAGGCCGTCGCCGAGTTCCATAGCCGGTCCCGTCTACCCACACCGCCGATCGCGGCGGCCGGGCCGCCGAGGTGCGTCGGCGCACCAAGACCTCATTGTGTTCAGTGTGAATTAACACTCAAGCTAAACGCGGAAGTGTCCTACGTCAAGGGGCGTCAGTGCTTGCGGCCGTGCACGAACCAGATTCCCTCGAACGCATTCGGTCCCGGGTTGCGCAGCACGTGCGGGATCGTGGAGTCGAAACCGAGGGACTCGCCCTGGTGCAGCACGAAAACCTCGTCGCCCACGGTGATCTCGATGACGCCGGACAGCACGAAGCCGTATTCGTAGCCGTCGTGCGTCGACCGTGGACCGCCCCCGCTGGAGGTGGCTCCTGGCGCATAACAAATCTTCATGAAGTTCACGCCGTGTTCGGGCGTGGCCGCCAGCCGCTCCCACACCACGCCCTCGGCCATCGCGATACTCGGTCGATGCGTGGGGTGGACCACCGAGACCCGGTTGGAGTACTCCGACGGCCGCCACGCGTGTACCGGGTCGACGTGACCGTTCGGGGTTGCGTCGGGCGCGGCGGCGACCGCCGCTCCGTTACCCTTCGCCGCCGCCACGACTTCCGCGCCGGTCTCCTCCTCGAACAGCTCGTCGACGGACACGTTGAGGAGCCGCGAGAACGCATACAGGGTGGCCACCGACGGTTGTGACTTGCCGTTCTCGATCTGCGAGATCAGCGACGGCGAAACGTCGGCCTGGCGCGCGAGTTCGCGCAGCGTCATACCTGCCCGCACCCTGACGTCCTTGAGTCGTTGACCCAGATGATCCATCAGATGTCCCTGCCCGCAGAAGTCGACGTCAAGAGAAGATTAGCAGCACTGCACGCCCGGCGCCGCGAGCTGGACCGATGTATACCGGACGGGGATGGTGGAGCTTGCTGTTAACTGTCATCAAACAGTAGTGTTCGATTCGGAAGACCGAGTGGAGGACGATAGTGACCGGTGGATCGACTAGAGGCCGCGCCCTCGTCGTTGGCGTGACGGGAATCGTGGGCCAGGCGGTGGCACGGAAGCTGATCGCAGAGGGGTGGGAGACCTTCGGTCTGTCCCGCAGCGGAGGGCGGGCCACCGAGGGTGTGACGCCGGTGGCGGCAGACCTCGCCGACCCGGCCGCCCTTTCGGCGGCGCTCGGTGGAGTGGCACCCGGCCTCGTCGCGATCACCGCATGGACGCGCAAGGACACCGAGGCCGAGAACATCGCCGTGAACGGCGGCGCGGTGCGCAACCTGCTGGCTGCGCTCGAGCCTGCGAAGTCCATGCAGCACGTCGCGCTGATGACCGGCTTGAAGCACTACCTCGGCCCGTTCGAGTCGTACGCCGTGGGCAAGATGGCCGATACGCCGTTTCGCGAGGAGGAGCCTCGACTCGACTCGCCGAACTTCTACTACGCGCAAGAGGACGAACTGTTCGCCTCCGCGGCCCGCAACGGCTTCACCTGGAGCGTGCACCGCGCGCACACCGTCTTCGGCTATGCCACCGGCAACGCGATGAACATGGTCGCCACACTGTGCGCCTACGCGGCGATCTGCAAGGAGCTCGAGCTGCCGTTCGTGTTCCCCGGGTCGGAAACCCAGTGGAACGGCGTCACCGACGTGACCGACGCCGAGCTGCTCGCCGAGCAGATCGTCTGGGCGGCAGGCAGCGACAGCGGCCACGACGAGGCCTTCAACATCGCCAACGGCGACGTGTTCCGCTGGCGGTGGCTGTGGCCGCAGATCGCCACGCACTTCGATCTCGAGTGGCAGGGCTTCGACGGGGAGCCACGCACGTTGGAGAAGGCCATGGTCGGTATGGAAGGCACGTGGCGGACCATCGCCGAGCGGCACGGGCTCGTCGAAACCGACCTGTCCCGGGTGGCGTCATGGTGGCACACCGATGGCGACCTCGGGCGCAACATCGAGGTCATCACCGACATGAACAAGAGTCGCGGGGCCGGCTTCACCGGCACCCGCGACACCCGCGCCAGCTTCTTCGATTACGCCGAGCGCTACCGGGCGGCCCGCGTCACCCCGTGAGGCTGGCGGTCAGCTCGATGTGCGCCTTGATGGTGGACTCGGGATGATGAGCCGCCTCCAGCGCGGACGTGGCCTCGTCGATGCCAAAGCGCTGAGTCACGATCTCCGACAGGTCGATACCGCTCTTGGCCAAGAACCGCAGCGTCTCCGGCCACACGCCCGGTGACCCGATCGAGCCGGTGATGCGCAACTCCTTGGACTGGATCAGTCCCAGCAGCGCGGTCGCCTCCTGCCCGACGTCGATGCCGATGTAGGCGATCCGGCCTTGGAACGCCACGATCTCGAGGGCGCGCGCCATCACCCCCGGCCGTCCCGACGCCTCCACCACGAGGTCGGCGCCGCGGCCACCGGTGAGGCCGGCCAGCAACTCGTCGGCATCCTCTGGCGAGACGGTGTGGTCGGCACCGAGGGTCTCCGCAGTCTTGCGCCGGTCCGCCGACGGCTCGACCACGATGACGGCGGCGCCCATCGCGGCGGCCGCGGCCACGACGGCAAGACCGATCGGCCCCGCCCCGAGCACGACGACCGTGTCACTCGCGTCCACGCCGCCCGCCCGCACCAGCGCGTAGTAGGCGACGCTGAACGGCTCGACGAGGGCGCCCATCGTGTACGACAGCTGATCGGGCAGCCGATGCAACCATTCGGGCCTGGCGACGAAGAACTCCGCCGCGGCACCACTGATCGAGAAGCCGAAGTGGTCGGCGCCGATCACGCACTCCCCCACCACCCGGTGGCCAGGAGCCAATGTGGTGACCTTGGCGCCGACGGCCACCACCTCACCGGACCATTCGTGTCCGGGGATCAGCGGGTAGGAGAAGGGGATGATGTAGCGGCCTTCGAGCAGATCGATGTCGCTATGGCACACCCCAACCGACCTTGCGGCCACCAGCACCTCGTCGTCGGCGATCTGCGGGATGTCCAGCTCCGCTACCCTGGCCACGCCTTGCTCCTGGTACTGCAGCGCCTTCATGCGTCCTCCTGATGACTTTGGCTGAACGGCTGGTACTGAATGAATGCTGGTGCTGAATCAGTCCGTGCAACTGAGTGTTTGGTTTGCACTACTTGGCTTGAACCAGAACCTTGATCTGATCGCCGGTCGGCGAGAGCAGGGTCTCGAAACCCGACTCGACGACATCGGCCATGGCGATCTGCGCGGTCACCACCTTCTCCACCGGGTAACGCCCGCTGGAGATCAGCCCGATGATCCGTGGCCAGTCGAACACCGGGTAGCACCACGTGCCCGCCAGTGTGATGTCGTGCTCGGAGAGCACCATCGGCTCGATCGACGCGGCCTTGGTGTGCAGGCCGGTTTGCGAGATCCGCCCACCGGACCGCACGGCCGCCACCGCGGTCTGTAGCGCACGTTCGTTGCCCGAGCATTCGATGACGGCGTCGAAGCCTATCCCGTCGTTGCGTTCCTTGATCCACACGGCGGGGTCGACCTCCGACGGATCGAGCACCTCGCCGACATCGAGACTGCGCGCAAGCGCTGCCCGCACCGGGTTGACTTCCGAGACAACGACATTGGCGCCTGCGGAAGATGCGTACAGCGCGGCCAGCGCACCGATCGGCCCGGCGCCGGTGACGAGCACGGTGTCGCCGGGCGCAACCCCCGCGGTGTCGACCCCGTAGGCCGCGACGGCGGCGGGTTCGACCAGCGCACCCTGCAGGTCGGTGACCTCGTCGGGCAGCACGCTGACGTGGGTGGCGGGCACGACGGCGAGCTCGGCGATGCCGCCCCACCCGAAGCTGAGGCCGATGCAGGCCATCGACACGCACAGGTGATTCAGGCCGCGCCTGCAGTAGTAGCACTCGCCGCAGAACAACAGCGGCATCACCGAGACCCGCTGCCCGACCGCGACGTGGGTGACGTCGTGACCGGTCTCGACGACCTCTGCCGAGAACTCGTGGCCGAGGATCTGCGGTAACTGCGATCCGTTCAGCCGGTGCGGGGACGCGGGGATGACGATCGGGCCCATCGCGTACTCGTGCAGGTCGGTGCCGCAGATACCGCACCAGCTGGGACGTAGTAGCACCTCCCCCGGTCCCGGGCTCTCCGGCGCGTCGACGTCCTCGACGCGAATGTCATGGGCTCCATGGAAGACTGCTGCTCTCATCGGAAGAGGCTCCTTTGCGCTCTAGGGTTCGGGAAGCGGCGTGCGGGATCCGTCACGCCGGGGCCAGCGCCGGGTCGAAGAGCACCTTGCCCTCCAGCCTGCCGGTCGACAGGAGTTCGAGTTGTGCGGGCAGGTCCTCGAGCGGGTGCACCGACTCGAGCACCTCGTCCGCCAGGTCACTGCTTGCCAGGATCTCCAGCGCAGCGCCGAGATCCTCACCGCAGACGTGGGCCAGGGTGGTCACCACGGAGATCTCCCGCATCACCAGGGTGTGCACGTCCACCTCCTGCTGCTTACCGGGCAGCCCTACCTGAAGGATCGTTCCCCCCGTGCGCACCATCTCGATGGCGTTGTTGAGCTGGCCCGGTGCGCCGCTGGCCTCGATGACCACCTCGACGCCGTGCGCCCCGGCTTCACCGAGGCTGTCACGCACCCGCGCCGCCGCGTCGGGACCGGCCTCGATGGTCCTCGTGGCGCCGAGGCGGGCGGCCCGCTCCAGCCGGGAGCCCGGGAAGTCGATCACCGTGATGTCGGCATCGGCCAATGAGCGCAGACCACCGAGCACGAATGACCCGATCGCCCCTGCCCCGATCAGCACGACGCGGTCGCCCGAGTGCACCCCGGCGCGGCGTGCCGCGTGCAGCCCGACGGCCATCGGCTGCGCCAGCCCTGCCCGGTCGAGTGACATCGCTTCCGGAACCGGGACCAGCACGCGTTCGGGCACCGACACGTACTCGGCCATCCCACCGCCGGTGTTGAGGCCAAGGGTGTAGTACACGTCGCAGAGGTTGGTTCGGCCCTCGCGGCAGCGCCTGCAGACCCCGCACGACACACCTGCTCCCGATGCGACGACATCCCCGGCCGTGAATCGGCCATCCGCATCGGTCTCGACCACCTCGCCGACGAACTCGTGCCCGAGAATCATCGGCCCGGTGTGCGAGGTCACCGGATGAATTCGGTTGACCGGGAAGGTCTTCGGGCCGCTCGACCATTCTGTGGCGTCGGTGCCGCAGACGCCGCTGCGCAACACGCGCAGCATGGCCTCGCCGGGTGCGCGGACCGGCGCCGGCACCTCCTCGATGCGCACGTCACGAGCGCCGTGATAGACCGAGGCCCGCATCAGGCAAGCCCCGCCGGTTCTTCGCCCCGGCCTGCGACGGTGTTCAGGTGTGACTGCGAGCTACGTATCACCGGCAGCTGCCCGCCGACCGAGTAATACCGCTGGCCTGCGACCAGCAACTCCTCGGCCGGGAACTTGGTGACCACCTCACAACCGGTGGCGGTCACCACGACCTCTTCCTCGATCCGTGCGGCACCGATGCCGTCGGCCGAAGGCCAGTAGGTCTCGAGCGCGAAGAACATGCCCTCCTGCAGCACCTCGGGGTGATCGAGTGACACCAGCCGCGAGAAGATCGGCTTCTCCCAGATCGACAAGCCAACACCATGGCCGTACTGCAGTGCGAACGCGGCTTCCTCGTCGGGGAAGCCGAATTCCTGCGCGGTGGGCCACACGCTGACGATGTCCGCGGTGGTTGCGCCGGGGCGCACCAGAGCGATGGCGCGGTCCATGTACTCGCGGGCGCGGGTGTATGCGTCGTGCTGGGCGCTGCTGGCCGAACCCACCGCGAAGGTGCGGTAGTAGCAGGTCCGATACCCGTTGTAGCTGTGCAGGATGTCGAAGAACGCCGGGTCGCCGGGGCGGATGATCCGGTCGGAGTAGACGTGCGGATGCGGTGAACAGCGCTCGCCCGAGATGGCATTGACGCCCTCCACGTATTCCGACCCCAGGTCGTAGAGGGTCTTGGCGACCAGGCCTACGGTTTCGTTCTCTCTGACGCCGGGGCGCAGGAACTCGTACAGCTTGTCGTAGGCCGAATCGACCATCGACGCGGCCTGAGTCAGCAGCGAGATCTCGTCGGGGGTCTTGATCGACCGTGCCTGCAGGAACACCTGCTGCCCGTCGACGACGTCGACGCCTGCCTTTTGCAGGGCGAACAGAATCGGCAGCTCGATGACGTCGACGCCGAGCGGTTCGCCGATCAGCTCGAAGCGTTCGAGCTCGTGCTTGATCTTTCTGGCCACTTCTTCGGCGATCCCCGCGTCCGGATTGAACGCGCCACGCAACGTCGAGATACCCGCCCGCGCACCGGATTCGAGGCGCGGACGCACCGCGTTGTGGTGGGGAGCGTGCGGGTCGGCGTCCATCTCGGCCGTCGTGGTCGCCAGCCACGGGTTGTACAGCTGGTGATGGCGGGCCGCCGAGCCGAAGTCCCACACGATCGGATCCGAGTTCCGGGTGAGCAGAGCGAACCGGATCATCTTGTCCATCGCCCACGTTCCGATGTGCGTGGCCGACATGTAGCGGATGTTGGAGAAGTCGAACGCCAGGATCGCGCCGAGATCGGATTTCTCCAGCTCGGCCTTGAGCCGGGCCAATCGCTCCGTGCGGAGCCGGTCGAAGGAGATGCGGTTCTCCCAGTCAACGGCATTGGTGCCGAACGTTGCTGTACTCATCGTAATTTCGAGCCTTTCTGAAATGTGGTTCGTGCGGTCGTCCCGGGTCTTGTCCCCGCATTCAAGACCCGCCTGTTCACGTGATCACGGTCTGCCGCCGACGACGGGCGCGGGCCAGTGTGTAGGCCGTGGCCGCGACCAAGATCAGGAAGCCCTGGAAATAATACTGAGCCGCCGACCCGAGGCCGAGGATCGTGGTGGCGTTCAGCACCTGCTGTAGCAGCACCGCGGCCACCAGGGTGCCGATGAACGTGCCTCGGCCGCCGAGCAGGCTGGTGCCGCCGAGCACGACCGCGGTGACACTGGTGAGGGTGAACGCCGCGCCCTGGGCAGGGTCGCCGATGCCATACTGCCCCATGAACATCAGCGCCCCGAGGAACACGAAGAGCGATGAGCCGACGTAGGCCAGCACGACGGTGCGGGTGACGTTGATGCCGATGCGCCGCGCACAGTCCTCGTTCGAACCGACGGCGCGCAGCCGCCAGCCCCACGGTCGCCGACGCAACGCGAATTCCATGACGACGGCGATGATCAAGAACACCACGAAGGACACCGGGATCGGGCCCCATCGGTAGTTGACGGCGTTCTGGAACGCCAGGCTGATGTAGCCGCCCTGGGTGTCGCGCAGTAGGAAGGCCAGCCCGCCCAGCGCGATGTAGAGCGTCAGCGTCGCCGCGATCGGGGTGAACCTGCCGAACCGGATCAGCGAACCATTGACCGCCCCGACGAGCGCGGCTGCCGCGGCCATCACGATCAAGCCGAGCACCATCCGGCCCGGCGATGCGTCGTCCAGTACGAAGAACGACGCGACGACGACCAGGAAACCGGCGAGCGGACCCACCGAAAGGTCGATCCCGCCGGTCAGCATCGCGATGTTCTGTCCCATGGCAATTAGCCCGATAGCCGTTGCAGCCGTGAGGATGTTGGAGATGTTGAAGCCGGACAGATACCGTTCGCTGCCCGGCGCGATCGCCGCGGCGAGGGCGACCATCACGACCAACAGCAGCACGGTGGGCGCGTAGTCCCCTTGCAGGAACCGCCGCAGCTCGTGCGCGCCAGCGCCTTCCTCGCGGCGCCGAGCCGCTGCGGCGACGACCTCCGCGGTCGAGGTCACGGCGGCTGAGACGATCCGTTGTTCGGTGACCTCATCGCCCCGGAGGGTCTCCACGACGTGGCCGCGCGACATTACCAGCACCTGGTCGCACAGGCCCTCGAGTTCCTTCGCGTCCGAGGACGCCACGATGACGGGCACGCCCACGTGCCGACGCGTTGCGCAGGATCGAATAGATCTCGGCTCGCGCGCCGACGTCGACACCCTGGGTGGGTTCGTCGGCGACCAGCAGTGGCGGGTCGGACAGCAGGGCCCGCGAGATCACGACCTTTTGCTGGTTGCCGCCGGAAAGGGCCGACACCGTCGCGTCCATCGACGGTGCCTTGACCGAAAGGGATTGCAGTGACGCCTGCACGTCGGCGATTTCGCGGCGACGGCTGAGGAACACCCCCGACCGGAACTTCTTCAGCGCCGACAGTGCGGCGTTCTCCCGCACCGTCAGGCTCATCATCAGGCCCTCGGCGTGCCGGTCCGCTGGCATGTAGGCGCTGCGGTGCAGCAACTCGGCCTGGCCCAGCGCCTTGCCCTCGACGGTGACGGTGCCGGTAAACGGTTCCTGCCCCGCGAGGGCCCGCAGAAGCTCGGTCTGTCCGTTGCCGACAACTCCGGCGATGCCGATGATCTCGCCCCGGGTCGCCGATGCGGAAACGGCTGCGAAGCCCGGCCCGGAGAGGTCGTCGAGCACGAAGTTGTGGTCGGCCCCGGCATTGGCCCCAGCATTGATGACGTGCTTGTCGGGGAACGTGGACTCCAGCCTGCGCCCGACGATGAGCGCAAGCAGCTCGTCATCGGAGGTGTCGGCGACCGTCGCGGTGCCGCGCACCCGCCCGTCGCGCAGCACCGTCACCCGCGTCGCGAGCTCACGGACCTCGGCGAGCCGGTGGGTGATGTACACGATCGAGGTACCCGCGGCGACGGCGTCGCGGACCAGGCTGAACAGCAGCGCGACCGCGTCCCCACCCAGCGGGGCCGTCGGCTCGTCGAGGATCAGCAACTTCGGTCGCACCGCGAACGCCTTGGCGATCTCGAGCAGATGCTTCTCGGCAAGTGTCAGCGTCTCCACCCGGTCGTCGAGGTGCACTCGCAGTCCGACGCCGTCAAGCATGTTGCGCGCCAACTCTTTTGCCGGCTTGTCCGCAAACACCGACGCCGGCAACGCGACCTGCAGGTTCTCCAGCACCGTCATGTCGGGGAGCACGGCGGGGTGTTGGTGCACGATCGCGATGCCCAGCGACGTCGCTGCCTTCGGGGTGAGTGCGGCCATGGTCTGTCCGCAGACCGTGATCGTGCCCTCGTCGGGCTCGGTGGTTCCGGTGGCGATGTTCATCAGGGTCGACTTGCCTGCGCCGTTCTCGCCGAGGATCGCGTGGACCTCGCCGGGCAGCACCGCAACGGATACGTCGGTCAGCGCAGCGACACCGGAATAGCGCTTCGAGATGTGGTTCATCTCGATGGTGGCGTTGCGTGTCTCCTCGACGGTCAACACTTCGAGGTTCTCCGGGGTCACTTCATCGTCCTCTTCTGGTCTCGGGCCGATTCGCTTGGCTTGCCTGCGGTATTCATCGAGTCATTCATCGAGCGCCGCCTGCTGCTCACCGGGCATCTCAGCGGAGAGATAGGTGTCACCAGGCAGGTCCTTGCGGCACTGAACTCCGTTGGGCTGCTGGGACACCGAGTCCTCGAAGACCGGTCCCTTGTACGAGTCGGCGGTGGGAATCCGGCCCCCGGTGGCGCGGGCGACGGCGTACTGCACCGCGAGCCGCACGTTGTCGTTGCCGGTGGCGACGGTGACCATCTTGAATGGGCTGGTCGGCCTGGCTGTCCTGCCAGAAGCAGCTCAGGGAGTTTCCGTCGGACGTGGCAAGGGCCGGGATCGGGCCGCCCGCTCTTGGCGAACAGGGGCAGCGAGCTGACCAGGGTGGGCCCGAAGTCCGAGACGATGACGTCGATCTTCGGATACTTCGCGATGTCGGCGGTGAGCAGCTGCTGGGTCAGGGTGGGGTCCCAGTTGGTCGGCTGGAAGGGCGTCTGGCCGATGAAGGTGTAGTTCTCCGGCAGGTTCTTGCGCAGCGCCTCGTATTCGGTGATGCTCTGGCTCGAGCCCGCCGGGCCGCCGAGGAAGAGGATGTTGCCGCCACCTGGCACGTTCTTCTTGATCCACGCGGCCCAGTTGTTGCCGTCGTTGGCGAAGTCGTCGCCGATCCACTTGTCGTAGTTCACGCCGGCCTCGCCGCCCGGGTCGACGCGGTAGGGCACGGTGACCACGCCCTCCTTGTAGGCGGCCGTCAGCGCGGGCAGCACCGCCTTGCCGGCGTCGGGAAAGACCACCATGGCATCCACACCGGCTGACACCATGCCCTTGATGTCGGAGATCGCCTTTAGCGTGTTGCCCTGGCCGTCGGCATAGCGAAAGTTGGTCACACTCGGGCACTTTGCGGCCTCCTCCTTGCCGGAGGCGGTCGCGACCAGTCGCCAGCTGTTGCCGCCGTAACCGTCGAGCAGGCCCAGTTCGATCTTCTTGGGCCCGCACCACGACGGCACGTCGGCCGGTGCGACGCTCGCGCCCATGGCCTGGGCCTGGGTGTCGGAGCTGGCGCAGCCGGAAAGCAGCAGGGGCAGCGCCGCGATCGCCGCACTCAGCACCGCGAAGGGGGCTCTCATTCGTTGTCTCCTCTTGTTCCGTCGTGTTATCCGGCGGCTGCCGCGGGTTGGGACTGCTCGGGCGAGTGGCGCGAGAACTGCTTGCCAGTTCACGGTGTACAGCGAGATTCCGATCGCCAGCGCCGCCGCCTGCACCAGCGGGGAGATGGCGGGCGAGACGCCGAGCACGCTGACCAGCTGGATGAGCTGCTCCAGGAAGACCGCGGCGACGACGGTCGGCAGCGGGAACCCGCGCCCGCCGAGCAGCGAGGTGCCGCCGAGGACCACGACCGCGATCGACGGCAGCAGATAGGTATCACCGGCGTATGCCGTCGGCTGCGAGGTGATGCCCGCGATCAGGATGCCCGCCAGGCAGTACAGCAGTTGGGCCCAGACGTAGCACAGCGATTGATAGGTCCTGGCCCGCAGTCCCGCGGCCCGCGCCGCGCGGAAGTTGGCCCCGATGGCCTCGAAGCGGCGGCCGCTGACGGTGCGCTTCACCACGGCCGCGACGACCACCAGCGTGGCGATGGCGAAGAAGATCGAGTTCGGGATGCCCGCCGTCGAGCCGCCCGCGACGTTCCCGAGCAGCGTCGTCGTGATTCGCGGCCGGCCACCGGAGATGCTCAGGTTCACCCCGTAGAGCACCGCGTTGGTGCCGAGGGTGGCGATGATCGGGTTGAGCCCGAGCCCGCCGATCAGGACGCCGTTGAGCACGCCCGCGACCACGGCAAGGGCGATGGCCAGCAGGATCGCCGGGATCAGCCGTCCGTTGTCGCCGTCCGGGATGTGCGTCACGATGACGATCGCCAGCGAGATACCGCCTGCCACGGAGAGGTCGATGCCGCCCTGCTGCACGACGAGCATCTGGCCGAGACCCGCGATCGCCAGCACCGCCGCCACCGGCAGCATCCCGGACAGCGAGGTGACCGAGACGCTGGCAGGGTCGAGCAGCGCGCTGACGGCGAACAGCAGGATCGTCGCGGCGCCGATGGTGAGCAGTCCCTTGGACAGGGAGACCTGCGTGCTCTTCAGGTACCGGTTCTGCCGTTCAGTCGTCTCTGGCACGGACACTCGTCTGCCTCGCCTTCGCCTGTGAAGAGGCCCGGTACCGTTCAGCGACTGTGATAGCGCTCACGCCCGGGTGTTAAGAGCCACTGTACAAAAGTTGCATGACTGCGCACAAGAACCAATCACAGGTTGTGGCGGGAGCAGCTGTGCGGTGTCAGGCGGCGGGGTTAGACGGAGGAGGCGCGGCGCACCAGCGCGAGCACCACCGCGGCAATCGCGAACAAGCTGGAGAAGAATCGGTTCAGCAGCCGTTGTTGCCGAGCGCCCAGAAGCCTGAGAATCCGGGTCGACAACGTGGCGTAGACGCTCATCACCAGGACATCGACGGTGATGAACGTCAGCCCGATGCACCACGTACTGCGACGGCAGCGGCGCATCGGGCACCACGAACTGCGGCAGCACGGCGAGGTAGAACAGCAACGCCTTCGGGTTGGTGGCGTTGACCAGAAAGCCGCGCGCAAGCAGTGGTAGTCCTCGCGCGTAGGACTTCCGTCCATCTGCTCGCGCAGGTCGTGTCCCGAGGCGCGCCACTGCCGCACCGCGAGATAGAGGAGGTACGCCACTCCGATGAACTTGATGACCGTGAACGCCACGATCGATTTCGAGACGACAGCGCCCAGACCCACTGCCACCAAGGTCAATTGGAACAGCAGTCCGAGCTCCTGACCGACGATGCTCCAGTACGTACGCAGCACACCGTGGGTCAGACCGGACGACATCGATTGAATCGCCCCGGCGCCGGGGAAGGATGCGATCGCGATCGACGCTCCGAGGAACCCCAACCACAGATGCCAGTCCGTTGCGACGGTATGTGCTGCCGCTGCGGTCATGTCAGCCCGAACGTACGCCACGAACCAAGAGCTTCTCGCGCCGGTGGGCATGTGAGGAGAACCACGATCTTGATGAGTTTCGCTGCCTGACTTCCGGGAAATGGTGACGTAAAAGTGATGAAGAGGTGCTCCGTGCGCATCCTGCAGCGGGGCCCTCGCGAGTAGCTAGGGAGCCGGGCATGGGCCGCAGTCGAATCGGAGCACGCAGTCGAGGTTGGCGGACCGGCGGCCCACGACCAGTACGCGCCGCTGGATCCTGCGGCTGATGGTCGCCACTGCCGCTGCCGTCGTGGCTTCGCTGCACATGGTCGCGTATTCGCCGAGGGCCTACGCAGAACCGTGTCCGGACGTTCAGGTGGTCTTCGCCCGCGGCACCTTCGAGCCAGCCGGCGTCGGCGCCACCGGGCAAGCCTTCGTGGACGCACTGCGCGCACAGATGCCGGGGAAGTCGATCGACGTCTACCCCGTGAATTATCCTGCTTCGCTCGATTTCGCCAGGGCAGCCGACGGCGTCGCCGACGCCAGCACCAAGGTGCAGTCCGTCGCGACCGCCTGCCCGAAGACGAAGATGGTGCTGGGCGGCTACTCGCAGGGCGCCGCGGTCATCGCATACATCACGACCGACACCATTCCGCCCGACTTCACCCTGCCCGCCGGGATCACCGGCCCGATGCCTGCCACGGTGGCCCCGCACGTCGCTGCGGTCACGCTGTTCGGCAAGCCGTCGAGCGGGTTCCTGAACATGGTGGATGCGAATGCGCCGCCGATCAACATCGGCCACGCCTACACGGCGAAGGCGCTCGACCTGTGCGTGGCCGACGATCCGGTCTGCTCAGGGCAGGGCGGCGACCCCGGTGCGCACGGCCAGTATGCGGTCAACGGAATGGCCGACCAGGCAGCGACATTCGCGACCGACCACGTATCACTGAAGACGTAGCCGCAGCACCGCCTCGAGCTGATCGCAGACGCCGACCCATCCGTTGTCGAAGCTCTGGAACTCCTCCGGCGGCAACAGGGAATGCTCGATGGACATCAGCGTCTCGTCGTCACCGTGCGGCTCGAAGGTGACGTTGACGACGCTCGCGACCGTCGGATCGGGCCAGTCCGAGTTGCTCCAGGTGAACCGCAACAGATGCGGGCGTTCGATGGCCAGGAAGCGGCCGATGATCAGGACCAGGTTCCTGGAGTCGTCCACGTCGAAGCGCACGCTCCCCCCGACCTGCGGTTCGACGGTGACGGCAACACACCGATTCGGGCGCGGACACATCCACTCCTGCAGTGACTCCGGGTCGAGCCACTCGTCGAACACCACCTCCGGTGTGGCGGGCATGACGCGTTGCAGGCGAACCGTCGGCGCCTCGGTCATCATGACCGCCGCTTCCTGCGCAACCGCGCCGACAACGCGTCGGCGCGCGTCGACCAGAAGTCCGTCTGTTCGGTCATCCACTGCTGGGCCATCGTCAATCCGTCCGGTCGCAGGGACAGCCAGTGTTCGCGACCGCGCACCTCGCGCTGCACCAGTCCTGCCGACTCGAGCACGCCGATGTGGCGCGATACGCCGGCGAACGTCATGGGCAGCGGGGCGGCCAGGTCGGTGATGCGGGCGTCGCCCTGGCGCAACGTCGTCAACAGCGCGCGGCGGGTCGGGTCGGCGAGCGCCGCGTACGCCCGATCCAACACCTGATCTTCAACCATTCTGTTGACTATAGCGGGTGTGCCGTGTTGTGCTGAACACACGAAAGTTCAACCGACGTGTTGAACGTTGAGAAGGGCCACTGCAGGAAGGGGAACCCGTGAAGACACCTCCGATCGTGTCGGCGCAGGAGTGGGAGGCCGCCCACCAGGAGATGCTCGTCAAGGAAAAGGAGCTGACCCGCGCGCGTGATGCGCTGGCCGCGATGCGCAGGCAGATGCCGTGGACGCCGGTGGAGAAGGACTACGAGTTCGAGGGCCCCGAGGGCAAGGCGAGCCTGCTGGACCTGTTCGGCGGCCGCCGTCAGCTGATCGTCTATCGCGCGTTCGTCGACCCGGGCGTGCACGGGTGGCCCGAGCATGGCTGCGTCGGCTGCTCGTTGATGGCAGACCACATCGGCAACCTCGCCCATCTCAACGCCCGCGACACCACGCTCGTCTACGCCTCGCGTGGGTCGCAGGCAGACATCGGGCGGGTGAAGGCGCGGATGGGCTGGGACATCCCCTGGTACACCATGGTCGACGACTTCGACGTCGACTTCGGCGTCGACGAATGGCACGGCACCAACGCGTTCATCCGCGACGGAGATCGCGTGTTCCGCACCTACTTCATCAACAACCGCGGCGACGAGGTCGTTCGTGAACACCTGGAGCTTCCTCGACATGACCGCGCTGGGACGCCAGGAGGATTGGGAGGACTCCCCCGCCGGCTACCCGCAGACCAAGCCATACGAATGGTGGGACTGGCACGACGAATACGGCCAACGCGACCCTTCGCGGTGGTTCGGCGAACCCGACCCCGATGACCCCAACGACCAACGGCCGCCGCGCCGGACCGAGGGGGTGTAGTCCTCGTGGTCGTCGTTGATGCACCTGAGATTTCTCGCCTCTATCAGGAGGCCGCGGCAACGGATCACCGCATTGGTGACCGGGGATGACGCGGCATGGACCGCTCAACTCGCGGCCTGTCCCGGCTGGTCGGTTCGCGACGTGGTGGCGCACATGGTGGCCGTGGCCCAGGACTGGGCGAGCGGGCGTTTGGCAGGGCCACCCACCGACGCTGAGACGGCGGCTCAGATCGCCCGGTTCGGCGGTTGCGGCGAAGGCCGCGATCCTGGCCGCCTGGACGGAGGCGGCTGCGCAGCTCGACCACCTGGCTGAGACGGCTGCGCTCAACGCGCCGCTCGGCGACATCACCGCCCACGAGCACGACATCCGCGGTGCCATCGGGCAACCGGGGGCCAGGGATTCTGCTGCGGTGTGGCACTCGACCGACCAACTACTCGCGAACCTTCGCACGCCGGTGCCGCTGCGAGTGACGGTGGAAGACGGCCAGTATCGGAGCGGGCCGAGGGATTGGCCGAAATAGTGCTCCGCACTTCGCGATTCGAGGCTCTGCGCTGGCGAACGGGCCGCCGCAGCCGCGCCCAGCTCGCCGCCATGGACTGGTCGGACGACCCGGCGCCGGTCCTCGATCACCTGTACATATTCGGCCCCGCCGACGCCGACGTCGTCGAGTAGCGCCGGAATCGCGAGAGGAGACAGCACCATGTCGGCCGAACCGAACCCGACGCCCCGCGGCCGTCGACCGGGCCACCTTCCAGGCCGAACTGGACGCGCTGCGGATTCGGGAGAAGGCGCACACCAGGGAGGGCGACGCGATCGCCGCGGCCCGTCGCCGCCTGCCCATGGTCGAGGTGGACGCCAACCTCGCACTGACCGGCCCCGACGGCGCGGTCACCCTGCTCGACGCGTTCGAGGGACGGCGACAGCTCATCGCGTACTACTTCATGTGGCGCCCCGGCCACCCCGCGCCCGAGCAGTGCGAAGGCTGCACGTGGTGCACCACCCAGGTCGCCGAACTGGCCTACCTGCACTCGCGGGACATCACCTACGCGGTCCTCTGCCAGGGCCCGTATGACGAAAGCGCCCGCTACCGCGAGTTCATGGGCTGGGACATGCCGTGGTACTCGGCGCTGCCCTCCCTCGACGCGCTCCTCGTCGGGCGGACGGTCGGCATGATGCACATCGTCTGCTACCTGCGCACGGTGATCGCGTCTTCGAGACCTACTGGACGACCCTTCGCGGCGTCGAGGCAATGGACTACAACTACGCGCTCATGGACCTCACGGTGTACGGGCGCCAGGAAAAATGGGAGGACTCCCCGTCCGGATGGCCTCAACAGTGGCAGGACGGGCCGGCACGCATGCGGACCGACGGCCGCCCCATCGCCCAGTGGTCCCGGGTGAAGGCCGGTCGTTCGGACGATCTGAGCTCCCGAAACGCCTGAGGGCAAACGGTTTTGGTCAGGGTGCGTGCACGCGCGCCGGTTCTCCGAAGCGCAGCACTGCATTGGCTCGGACCGACGAGCGCGCCTGCGGACTAGTGGTGGTGGTGTCCGTGGTGATAGATGCCCCTCGAGGCGAAATCCGGGTACAGCAGCGGAAATCGAATGGCGTGCGAGCTGTTGATCTCGACATCGCCTGGAACCCGAACCTCGTCCATCTGAACGCCCCCGCCGGGAACTCGACGGCGGCGCTAGGGCATCTTTCCACTCTCGCCCGCCACGCTCGCCCCCTCGCCACGGCTAGTGCCCATTTGCCCCCTATCGGCAGCAGGGGTCCGCGTATGGGGGCTAGCACGCATACGGTCAATGCCGAACTGCCCGATGGTCGATGGTGACCCGGTGGAGTGGGTCAGCGCATGTGGAAGCCCTGTTCCAGGAACTCGCGTAGATGGGATTCCACGCACATGTTGGCCAGCATGCCGCCGAGGATGATCTTGCTGATGCCGCGTTTGCGTAGTTGCAGGACTAGATCATTGGTCTGCGGACCCCAGACCTCGTGAGGGCTGACGACGACCGTCTGTCCGTCGTCGATGTAGGGCTTGAAGCGTTCGAGCCAGTCCGCCCCCGAGCCTTCGAACCCCTGCAGGGACAGTGCTCCGGAGCGGGCGAACGATCGGCTGGCGAACTCGTCGGTCTCCAACGGGTCGTTGAACGTCCAGCCGGAGTCGGTGGGATAGAAGTAGTGCGGTGAGATGAATACGTGGTAGCCAGACGCTTTGGCGGTTTGGAAGATCTGTTCCATGTGTTCGACGGTGTTGTTCTCCATGACACTGGCGCCGACTGCTCCCCAATTGGCGCCCTTCTCGCTGAGCACGTCGTTCTGTGGGTCGATGAACACCACTGCCGTGTCGGCCCTGTCGATATCCAGGTCGGTGAAGAACTTGGTGGCGAATCCACGGATGTCGCGGACCGCGTCGGCAGCCCCGCGTTCCCCGGCGACCACCGAGAACCGGGCGAACGTCTCGGTCTGCTTGCCGATCTCGGAGAACATCGCCGCCCTGGTGTCGCGGGTGATGTCGTTGGTCACGGTGAACGTGCCGTAGGCGCCGGCTCCCTTGGCGTGCATCCGGCGTTCCGGGATCAGCTCGCGGTGAAAGTGCGCCGGCTCCGGAGCATTCAAGGTCGCCGGTGGTCGGGGTGAGCTCAGTGAACCAGCACGCCGACGTGGGCAGGCCAGTGACAAAACACCACGGAGTCGAGCGGCCCGGCCCGTGGGGTTAAGCTCGGCGGGTCGGGCGAGTCGTTTGGGAGTTGATGGTGTTGGTGATGCGCGGGTTGGTGCTCTTCGGATGTGCAGCGGCGATTGCGGCGGCGCCGCTGGTCGTGGCGTCGCCAGCGATGGCCCAGGGGTGCCCGTGGGGCACGGTCCAGACCCGCTTCGACGGCGTGTGCACCGCAGGCGGACCGGGTAACCCGGCTGCCAGTCCATCGGGTCCGTCGTTGAACTCCGTACAGGGCGCTCCCGGTCAAGTCGGTTCGGTCAACGGCATCCCGTGCACACCGGAGCACTACGGCACCTGCCTGGCCATGAGTCAGGGCTGAGCGCCCGCTCCTCACCCACGTCGCGGTACCTCGAGGCACCGATCGCCCGGCGTTCCTGCATGTGTACACCTATGTTCACGGATCGACATGCTGCACCTCCACACCACCAGTAACATCAATCCCATCTGTCACAGCAGTGGGGAGCGCGTATGGGAAGCCGATGGCAGGCCGGCGCGACGGCCATGGCGCTTGCCGCCGTCATTGCGGCGGGTGGGCTCGGGCCTGCGGTTTCCCGGGCTGCTCCACCACCGGCGGTAAAGGACTTCTCGAAGCCGGCCGTCGTCATCCTGGGGTACGGCCTCAACCCGAACGGCACCATGCGGACCATCCTGCGCCGCCGCGTGCTCACGGGCCTCGCGGTCGCTCAGTTCTTTCCCCAATCCCCCGTCATCGTGACCGGGGGCAACCCTCAGAACGGCAGAACCGAAGCCGAACAGATGCGGAAGATGCTTGTCCTCCTTGGCTTTCCGGCCAACAGAATCATCTTGGAGGATAGAGCCAACAGCACCGTGCAGAACGCGCAGTTCTCCGTTCCGCTGGCGAAGCAAGCGGATACCTCGGGCATCATTCTGGTGACGTCGACGACTCATCAGGGACGGGCCGATGGCGACTTCGCCGATGCGGGAGGCAACCTTCTCGCGACGGTCAGCTACCCGGACGGCAGTCCATCCACCAACGTCGCCCAATTCGCCCGTGACGCCATCAGTCCGTTCGTCGGCCTCGGTTAGTCACCGCATCGAGGTGTAGTAGACGTTGTCGGCCACCGAAATGCCGTCCTCCTGCTCGGCTGCCGGAGGCAGTCCGTTCTTGGCCAGCAGCTCCCGCATCGTGGTGCCGACCGAAGTCCAACCCCGGGCATCGAGATATTCCGCCACGTCGTTGCGTTCGTCGTGATACCAGAGTTCCGAAATGTCGATGTCGAGGCCGCGTTCGCGCCACTGTTGCGCGAACGCCGCCATCGTCGCCTCCGTCTTCGCCGCGTCGCCGCGGGAGGTGCTGCCGAAGGTTTCGGTGGCCACACGACTGCCCGGTGCACTGAGTTCAGTCAACTCGTCGAGCAAGAGATCCTGGGCAGTGGATGGAAGGAAGGCGAGTAGGCCTTCGGCAATCCAGGCGGTGGGCTGGTCGGTGTCGAATCCGGCCTTTCGGAGCGCTGTGGGCCAGTCCCGTCGAAGATCGATCGGCACGAACCTCAGATCGGTGGTTGGCAACGCGCCCAGCCCCGCAAGCGTCGCGGACTTGAATTCGATGACCTGCGGTTGGTCGATCTCGAAAACCTTCGTGCCGTCGGCCCAGTGCAGGCGGTAGCCGCGGGCGTCGAGGCCGGATGCCAGGATCACGCCCTGACGGATGCCGGCCCGCGCCGCGTCGTGGAAGAACTCGTCGAAGTACCGGGTGCGGGCCGCCATCATGTCGGTCATCAGGTCCAGACCCCAGCCGGCCTCTCGGTCGTCGACGGCCGCCAGGTCCAACTCGCCGCTGGCCCACCGGGTGAAGAAGTCGACGCCAACGGCACGAACGAGCGGTTCCGCGAATGGATCGTCGATCAAGGGATCGTCGACGTTGGTTGCGATTGCCCTTGCAGCGGCGACCATGGTCGCGGTAGCCCCCACGCTGGATGCGAGATCCCAGCTGTCGTCGTCCGTCCGTGCCACGTCGAGTCCTTTCATCAGCACCAGTTGCTTAGCCTGCGTAACGAGGTGGCGCCGACGGTACACGCGAATTCTGAAAGCTTTTGGCACGCAGCGACTTCACTGGTCGCTCAGGGTGTGGGTGTGCTGCCAGTCTCCTGGCTAGGGACTGACCGTCGGGCTGTGGCCAACCGATGAGTGCGGCACTCTGCGACCGGGTGAGTTCTGCGCAAACCCGGTACAGGTCCCCAGGTGTCCAGCGACGCAAGGAACACCGTTCATCGTCGGTACGGGTCCGCCCGAAATCACCGTCGGCGCACCGTTGTAGGCGTGCCCGTCATCCGCGCTCGCCGTCGGTGCGACGGCGACGACGGCCACGAAGCCACCGATCAGTACCGGCAAGAAAGGCCGGATAAGCCTAGCCTTCGTCATCGCGCCTGCTCTCATCCCTGTAACAAGGATACGTCCGCGGGCAACGCAGGCCGATAGTCTCGGGCACAGGCGAACATCGGAATTCACGAGGGGGCCCGCAGATGGCCGAGCCCGCGAACGGCGGTCCAGACCTGGCCCCCACCCGCGAGCTCTCGGCGGACCTGTACCGGGTCGTCGCCGTGGTCATCGTCGTGGCCGGCCACTGGCTCATCTCGGCGGTGACCTTCCGCGACGGCGCGTTCGGCAACGAATACCCCCTGGCGATCTTTCCGTGGGCGCAGTGGCTGACCTTGGTGTTCCAGGTCGTGCCGGTGTTCTTTCTGGTGGGCGGGTACGCGAGCGCGACGGCATGGATGCGGTGGCAAGAGGTCGGTGGGCAACGATGGCCGGACTGGGTCCGGCAGCGGGTCGGGGCGCTACTCGGGCCCACGACCGCATACGTCGTGTTGGTGCTGGCGACCATCGCGGTGCTCGGCAAGGTGGGCGTCGGGCGTTCACCCCTGTCCTTCGGAGGCTGGGCGGTCGCCATGCATTTGTGGTTCATACCCGTGTACCTCGTCGTGGTGGCGCTGACACCCGTTGCCGTAGCGGCCCACCGACGGTGGGGGCTGAAGGTGCCTGCCGTGCTCGCGCTGGCCGTTGCCGTGGTCGATGCGGTCGCACGGACTGTGCCGGAGGTCGGCTTGGCGAATTATCTGCTCTGTTGGGCGGCGGTGTACCAGATCGGAATCTGTTGGCGTGGTGGGCAACTGCACCAACGACGCACCCTGCTCTGCGCGGTCTCGGCAGCCATTCTGGTGGCGGTTCTGCTCGCGTTGCGGTGCTACCCGATCAGCATGGTCGGAGCACCTGGCGCAGCCGAGCAGAACAACTTTCCTCCGACCGTGGCATTGCTTGCGTTCGCAGTTGCACAAACCGGGCTCCTGGTCGCCGTGGCGCCCGCCGTGACGCGGTGGCTGCAGCGATCAGGATGGCGGCGCCCGCTGGCAGTGGCGAACAACAACGTGATGGCGATCTACCTGTGGCAGATGGTGCCCGTCGTCGTCGTCGCACTGATCGGTTATCCGACGGGTCTGCTCCCCCAGCCCGAGCCGGGAAGCGGTGCGTATTGGCTGTTTCGGGTGGTATGGCTGGTGATTCTGGCTTTGGTGATGGCGGCGGAACTGGCGCTGCTGTGGTTGGCGCGGGCGGTCGTCAGTCGGGCGGTGCCCGCGTTCGTCACACCGTTGCCCGCATGGAGTACGGCAGCGCTGCTGATCGCCTGCATCGGCGTCGTGACGGTTGTCCTCGCCCGGTTCTCCGTCGACGGCTTCGCGCCGGGCGGCCGCTTCCCCACCATGGAGGCATTGCTGTACGTTGCGGCTGTCGGGATGCTCAGCCTCACCCACCGCGGGCATCCAGAGCCAGCTGCACGATGCCTGCGAAGTCGGCAGGCGCCCCCAGTCAAGTGAAGCCATCGATTTCGAAGTCCGCTAAGCAGGCGATTCGAGCACATAGCGTTCGCGGCTGGCAGCGACACCGACGATCATCTGCACGACCAGAAGCAATCCGAGCGCGAGCAGCGGCACGTTCCAGCCACCGGTGAGGGTGTGGAGCAGCCCGAAGGCCAATGGGCCGAGGCCGCCGAACAGGTAACCGAAGCCCTGCGCCATAGTCGACACGTGTGCGGTGTGCTGGGCGTCGGGTGAGCGCCACACGATCGTGCACAGCGCGAGGGTGAGCCCCGCACCCTGGCCAAGCCCGAGGACGACCATCGCCGGATAGGCCAGCGCGATCGGCGCCACGGCCAACGCCAGGAATCCGAGCCCGCACAGCGTCACCACGACGGCGATCGGGATCCAGGTCGGCCGACACCGTCTGGCGAGTGCGGGGGTGACCAGGGACGCGAGAATGCTCGGAAAGTTGGAGAACGCCAGAAGCCAGCCCGCCTGATGTGCGCTGGCGCCGTGGTCGCGGAGCAGACTGGGCACCCAGGTCAGGATCGCGTAGTAGCTCATGCCCTGAATGCCCATTGCGGCCGTCACCGCCAGGGCGATGCGGTCGGTGAGCAGTGCCCGAAACGACGGCTCACCCGCCTCCGACGGGGCATCCGCGGCGTCCCCCGGCGCATTGCGCCCGGGGCTGCGCAGCATCTGCGGCACCCAGATCGCGAAGGCCAACACCGCCGGGATGGCCCACAGCGCAAGCGGGAGTCGCCACCCGCCGCCGGTGATGGTCTGGAGCGGCACGGTCAAGCCGGCTGCCATCGCCGCTCCCAGCGACATGGTGGTGGTGTACAGCCCCATCATCAGCCCGACCCGATGGGAGAAGTCCTGTTTGATGGCGGCGGGCATCAGCACGTTGCCGATGGCGATGGCCGCCCCGACGATCAACGTGCCCCCGAACAAGCTGACGAGGCTGGGCTGTAACCGCAGCGCGATACCGACGGCGATCAGCAGGACGGCCACGCCCAGTAGTCGGTGCAGCCCGATCGCGCGGGTGAGGCGGGGCGTGCAGAACGCGAAGATCCCGTAGGCGACCACCGGGATCGTGGTGAGAAGGCCGGCGATGCTGGGCGAGATGCCCAGGTCGGCCTCGATGACGTTCAGCTCGGGAGGGACGGAGACCACGCCGATCCGCAGGTTCAGCGCGATGGCCAGGAGTCCGACGCCGAGCAGCACCATCCCGGTGGCCGAACGCTCGCGGAGCGGGCTGCTGACGTCCGCTTCCACCGTCTGTCGACTCGAGATGCTCACGAGGGCCGAACCCATTGCCGTGCAGATTTATTCCGCCTGCATCAAATCGGTACAGTATGTACCGTTAAGCCATGGGTCGCACGATCGAAGGATGGCCGTCCGGGCTGGCCGTGGCGCAGGTGCGGGTGGCGCGGCCGACCGACAAGCTTGCCGAAGTCGAAGAGTTCTATGCGCAGGTCCTCGGACTGCCGGTGCTCTACCGGTTCGAGAACCACGCCGGCTACGACGGGGTGATGCTCGGTCTGCCCGGAGTCGACCATCACCTCGAGTTCACCACGCACGTCGACGGAAGCCCCTGCCCTGCGCCGACGGCCGAGAACCTGCTGGTGCTGTACTTCCGCGGCGATGCCGAGATGTACGAGACCCTCGAGCGGCTCGCCGATGCCGGGCGAGAACCCGTTGACGCGGAGAACCCGTACTGGGCGGGGGCAGGCGCCTTCACCTTCGAGGACCCGGACGGCTGGCGGGTCGTGTTGGTGCCCAAGCCGGTCTTCTAGGCAATGCGGACCAAGGACGCGCGAATCGACGACGCCATCGTGGGCGCCACGATCGAGTTACTCGACGAGATCGGCTACCAGGGCCTCACCATCGGCGCCGTAGCCAGTCGGGCCGGCGTGCACCGACCCGCCGTGTATCGCCGCTGGGCCTCGAAGCGACATCTGGTCGGCGATGCCATCGCCAGTCAGATGGGCGTCGCGCCGACTCCAGATACCGGTGACGTGCGCGCCGATCTGGTAGCGGGCATCACCACCCTGGTGCGCTCACTGTCCGGAACCGCGCTCGGTCGGGTGCTTCCGGCGTTGGTCGCAGACCTGGCAAACGATGCCGAGCTCGCCGCCGAATTCCGCGACCGTGTCTTCGACCCACCCCGCGACAACACCGCCATCGCACTGCGCTCGGCCATCGCCCGCGGCGACATTCGCTCCGACATCGACATCGACTTCGTTCTCGACGCGCTCGCCGCACCCGTGTACTACCGCATTCTCTTCGGCCATCTGCCCGTCAGCGACCGCCTGGCCGAGCAGGCGGTCGACACCGTCCTGGCGGCGGTCGGCCATGCACCGGCCATGGCGACGCGCTCAAGGGTCGACAACCCCACTCCCTGAAGACCTTTCGCTCCGAGTGCGTTGTAGCCAAGGTGAATGAGCAGCCAACGAACAGCCACTTCTTCGGTGACATCTCGCAAGGAAGTGGAACCGATGTGTTCGACGTCCTCGGCCCGACCTTGGAGTTCCTGACGTCGAATGATGAATACTGCGTGATGAGAGGGGTGATTCCGCCCGGCGTCACCGTGCCGCTGCACAGTCACGACGACGCGGAGGATTTCTTCATCGTGTCCGGCACGCAACAAGTTCTGATCGAGACCGACGACGGCACCGTCTGGGTTGATGCCCGTGCCGGGGATCACGTCCGCGTGACGGGATCGGCGCTGCACGCGCACCGCAACGTCAGTGACCGGCCCGCCGTGGATCTCATCGTCACCACTGCGCGCATGGGACGGATGTTCCGTGAGATCGGCAGGCCGTTCACCGGTACGCCGTTGCCGGTGACGCCACGAGCGCTTGCCCACTTCATGGAGGTCTCCGCCAGATATGGCGTTCGACTCGGCACACCGGAGCAGAACGCCGCTGTGGGCATTGACCTTCCGGTGTTCTCCGGCTGAACGGTCCCCTCACACGAACCGCTGGCCGCCGTCGACGTCGTACCTCGCGCCGGTGAGCGCGGTGTTGGACTCGAGCCGAGCGGGGTTCCGCCGGCGCGACGCGGCTGTGGGCCAGCACC
>CAWEII010000026.1:0-35792 GCA_963809085.1 uncultured Actinomycetota bacterium
CCCATGGTGCCGGTGACCTCGATCAGGTCGCCGAGGTCGATGGCCCGGTGAATCCGCGGTCGTGCCCTCGCTCGAGCCGCGATTGTCGAGCAGCAGCTGTACTTCGCCGGACCAGTCGCGTAGTTGCGCGAACAGCACGCCGCCGTAGTCGCGGATGCGCAGGATCCGGCCCGAGACCGTAACGGGTGACCTCGTCGTCGGCATCGACGCTGCGCGACGGTGTGGCTGGGTGCCTGCCGACGGGATAGGCATCGATACCGTTGTCCTGCAGGGTCTTCAGCTTGGCCATCCGAACCCGCACCTGCTCGGGCAGCCGGTGCGGCGTACCTCGTCGCACTCCGGCGCAGCCCGGTGAATCGGGTGCGCTGCCGTCGTGCTGCAACCGCGCGGTGTTGACCAGGCGCTCGGTGCGGCGATGTGTTGTCCGGTGTGCTGCCTGTTGCGCCGCTGAACGGCAGAACCAGGAAACCTTCGGCGATCACCGAGGCGACACCGACACGGGGGACCAGCCGGGCATCCTCGTAGCAGGCAAAGCGCGGCACCCATTCGGGCTGGTACTTCATGTTCGAGCGGTACAGCGTCTCCAGCTGCCACCACCGTGAGAAGAACACCAGCAGCGCCGCGCCACAGCCGGGCGACCGGGCCCGCGCCGAGCTGCGCACCCTGCTCGAACGCCGAGCGGAACATGGCGAAGTTCAGCGAAATCCGGCTGATGCCAATGCCTTCGGCCTGTAGGCACAACTCGCTGACCATCAGTTCGATGGTGCCGTTGGGGGACTGGGGGGAGCGGCGCATCACGTCCAGCGAGACGCCGTTGGTGCCCCAGGGGACCAACGAGAGCATCGCCACCACTGCGCCGTCCGGCTCGCCTTCGGTGCGAACCGCCTCCACCAGCAGGCAATCCGCGTCGGCGGGATCACCGAGGCGGCCCAGCGCCATCGAGAATCCGCGTTCGGTCTCGGTGTCGCGCCAGGCGTCGGCGCGCTTGACCACCAGCGCCATCTCGTCGGCGGACAGTTCGCGGTGCCGGCGGATGCGCACCGTGAGCCCCGCCCGCCGGGCGCGGGTGACCGCCTGGCGCACCGGCTTCATATCGGGCCCGGACAGCTTGAAGGTGTCCGGGTGCAGGATCGCCTCGTCACCGAGCTCGATAGCGTTGAGGCCGGCGTCGCGAAACGCCTGGGCGCGCAGCGGAACTCGCGCCCATCACGCCGGGCGCCCAGCCGTAGGTCTGGCACAGCTTCAGCCAGGCGTCGATGGCCTGCGGCCAGGCCCGCGGATCGCCGAGCGGGTCCCCACTGGCCAGACAGACGCCGACTTCGACCCGGTAGGTGACGGCGGCCCGACCGTTCGGGGCGAACACCACCGACTTGTCGCGGCGGGTGGCGAAGTAGCCCAGCGAGTCGTTCTTGCCGTACACCTCCAGCAGTCCGCGGATCGCGGATTCGTCTTCACCGGTCAGCGCGTTCTCGGCGCGTTGCGACTGGAACAGCACGACCGCGGCGGCCATCAGCGCCAGCGCACCGAACAGGCCGAGCAGGGCGTTGACGAAGACATGCGGGTGGCCGGAGAACGGCTCGGCGCCGGCGCCGGCGAAAGCGCTCACCCGGTTGGGCGCGTAGCAGCAGCCGGTCGTCGCGCTCCAGTGAGCCGGGGAAGAGCTCGAGCAGACCCCAGCCGACGAGGATGCCGATCGCCATCCCGGCGACCAGGGCCGCGGCCGCCTTGAACAGGGCGCCACGGCGCACCTTCGCCCAGAACTCATCGCGGGCCAGCAGCAGGAAGCCGATGGCCGCGATGTGGAAGACGAGGCCGATGACCTCGCCGATGTCCTCGACCATCGAGTCGTCCCCGGTGACCAGATCGCCGATGTTCCAGACGATCGCGGCGACCATATAGCAGCGACCAGGATCCACCAGGCGATGCGCTTGCGGGCGGCCAGTGCCGCAGCCAGCAGGGCGAGCACGAACGCCCACGCGAAGCTGGTGTCGGGGAAGTTGAAGATGTAGTCGTTGACGAATTCGCGGGGGACCCTGATGAGCCCACCGGACCAGTGGGGAGACGCTGGCGATCAGCGACAGGGTGGCGATGACGCCGATGGTCCAGCCGGCGGCGGCGGGCACCCCGCAGTAGCGACCGGCGCGGCTGCGGCGGTTCACCGCGGTCAGAGGGTCATAGGCCGCGAGGATATTCGCTCGACCGGGAAATCGGTGGATGCGGGCGCGCGAGTGATGGGCTGCCTACCAGACCGGGCCGGTGTACTTCTCTCCCGGACCGTGGCCGGGTTCCTCGGGGGCGGCACTGGCCTCGCGGAACGCCAGTTGGAGACTCTTCAGGCCGTCGCGGACGGGGCCGGCGTGCGGGCCCAGATACTCGGCGGACGCCGTGACCAGCCCGGCGAGTGCGGTGATCAGCCGCCGGGCCTCGTCGAGGTCGCGGTGCGGGCTGTCGTCGGGCTCGTCGCGGACAGACCCAGCTTCTCGGCGGCGGCGCTCATCAGCATCACCGCCGAGCGGGTGATCACCTCGACCGCGGGGATCTCGGCGAGTTCGCGTATGCGGTCGTCGGCGGGGCCGCATCGGCGATTCTCGGAACATCGGTCATGCCTGCTAGACTGGCATGCGCGACCGTCCCGGCGAACGCCAGGGACAGCAAGTGGAGTCCCACTCCCACCGTTGGCCATACAGGTTCAGCGGTCCGGTCACAGGCATCACGCGATGCCTGTTCTGCGTATGCGCAGGCGGCGAGAGCCGCGACCGGTCGGCATTGGGCCCTGCTATATGCAGGGCTTTTCTGTTCTCGGAGCAGATGCTGACGGCTGGGGCTCCGAGCAGGACGACATGGGAGGCCCCATCAGCACTGAGACCCGCATCAACGAGCGCATTCGCGTACCTGAAGTCCGCCTGATCGGACCCGGCGGTGAGCAGGTAGGCATCGTGCGCATCGAAGATGCACTCCGCGTCGCCGCGGATGCCGATCTCGATCTCGTCGAAGTAGCCCCAGACGCCAAACCGCCGGTGTGCAAGATCATGGACTACGGCAAGTTCAAGTACGAGACGGCTCTGAAGGAGCGCGAGTCTCGCAAGAACCAGCAGCAGACCGTCGTCAAGGAACAGAAGCTGCGACCCAAGATCGACGACCACGACTACGAGACCAAGAAGGGTCACGTCGTCCGCTTCCTCGAAGCGGGGTCGAAGGTCAAGGTCACGATCATGTTCCGCGGACGTGAGCAGTCCCGCCCCGAATTGGGTTACCGACTGCTGCAGCGGCTGGGCGCCGACGTCGCCGACTACGGCTTCGTCGAGACGTCCGCCAAGCAGGACGGCCGCAACATGACGATGGTGCTGGCACCGCACCGCGGCGCGAAGACTCGCGCCAAGGCGGCGCACGACGCCGACGCCCCGCCGGCACAACGCGCAGAACCGCGCCCGGCAGCCCGCGGCAGCCCCAACCGAAGCACCCAGACGTATCGCAGAACTGATCACCACAGAACTGAGGACACATGCCCAAGGCAAAGACCCACAGCGGCGCTTCGAAGCGGTTCCGTCACACCGGAACCGGCAAGATCGTGCGCCAGAAGGCCGGCAAGCGCCACCTGCTCGAGCACAAGGCGAGCCAAGCGCACCCGCCGTCTCGACGGCCGCACCGAGGTGGCCGCCAACGACACCAAGCGCGTCAAGAAGCATGCTGAACGGCTGACGCCGCAGCCCCCGAACAGACCTCGAACGAGATAGGAACACCCCCATGGCACGCGTGAAGCGCGCAGTCAACGCCCAGAAGAAGCGGCGCACAGTCCTCAAGGCCTCGAAGGGCTACCGCGGCCAGCGGTCGCGGCTGTACCGCAAGGCCAAAGAGCAGCAGCTGCATTCGTTGACCTACGCCTACCGCGACCGGCGGGCCCGCAAGGGCGAGTTCCGCAAGCTGTGGATCTCCCGGATCAACGCCGCGGCCCGCGCCAACGGCATCACCTACAACCGGCTGATCCAGGGCCTCAAGGCCGCTGGCGTCGAGGTGGACCGCAAGAACCTCGCCGAGATCGCCGTCAGCGACCCGGCCGCGTTCACCGCGCTGGTCGAGGTGGCCAAGGCCGCCCTGCCCGAGGACGTCAACGCGCCGTCCGGAGAGGCCGCCTGAATCCGGCAGGCTGCCTGACGCTCACCGAACGTTCGGCCCGCGTGGTCGGCGGCAGTCAAAGCTGCACCGCCACGTCGGCCGCCACCGCGCCGCACGTTTTCTCGCCGAAGGGCCCAACCTCGTCGAGGCCGCGTTGCGGCGCGGTCTGGTGGTCGAGGTGTTCGCCACCGAAGACGGCGCTCGACGCGGTTCGGCGCGCTGCTCGGCGGTGCCCGGTGCAGCTGGTCACCGATAGGGCGGCAAAAGCGTTGTCGGACACCGTGACTCCGGTCGGGCTGGTCGCGGTGTGCTCGGTGCCCGAGGTCGACGCTGGCCGACGTGCTCGCCGACGGCCCGCGCCTGGTGGCGGTCGCGGTCGGAGATCTCCGAACCCGGTAACGCCGGGACGCTGATCCGGATCGCCGACGCGATGGGCGCCGACGCCGTGGTGCTGGCCGGCCACAGCGTCGATCCCTACAACGGAAAGTGCCTGCGTGCCTCGGCGGGCAGCATCTTCTCGATTCCGGTGGTGTCGAGGACGCCGACGCCGCCGCGCGTGATCGCCGCTGCAGGACGCCGGGCCTGCGGGTGCTGGCCACCACCCTCGACGGCGAGGTCGTCCCTCGACGACGCCGAGCTGTCCGCGCCGACCGCGTGGCTGTTCGGACCCGAAGCCCACGGCTGCCGCCGACGTTGCGGCGATGGCCGACGCACGGGTGTCGCATCCCGATGCCGGGCACCGCCGAGAGCCTCAACGTGGCTGCGGCCGCGGCGATCTGCCTGTATCAGAGCGCCCGGGCGCAGCGCGGAACGTCAGCCAGTCGCTGAAGCAGGCTCCTTCCCCTAGGCCACGTGGGTGATCTGCACCTCGTTGCTGCCCGCGTAGATCATCAGCGACTTGGCGTCGCGGGCCAGTTGCTCCACCCGGTATTCGGTCATGTAGCCGTTGCCGCCGAACAGCTGCACCGCCTCCATCGCGACGTCGGTGGCCGCCTGCGAGCAGTACCACTTCATCGCCGACGCCTCCGGCAGCGAGATGGGCGTGCCGGTCTGTGCGGCTTCGATCACCCGGAAAAGGCATGTTGCGCACGTTCATTCGCGCCACTTCCATGTTGGCCAGCTTGAGCTGGATCAGCTGGAACTGCCCGATCTCCTTGCCCCACAGCGTGCGCGTCTTGGCGTAGTCGACGCACAGCCGCAGGCATTCCTCGATGACGCCCAGCGCCATCGCCGCGACGCCGATCCGCTCGGCGGAGAAGTTGGACCGGGCGCTGTCCCGGCCGTCGCCCGCCTCGTTGTCCTCGGTCTCGCCGAGCAGCCGGTCGCGGCCGAGCCGGACGTTGTTGAAGAACAGTTCACCGGTGCGCGAGCTGTGAATCCCCATCTTGCGGAACGGTTTCGACTGGACGAAACCCTCCATGCCGCGATCGAGCACGAAGGTCAGCACCTTGCGGTCGCGCTTGTCGACGCTCGGAGTCGCCCTCGTCCAGCTTCGCGTAGACCACGACGACGTCGGCGTCGGGGCCGTTGGTGATGAACGTCTTCTGGCCGTTGAGGATGTAGTGCCCGTCCCCGTCGCGGACCACATAGGACTTCATGCCGCCGAATGCATCTGAGCCCGAATCGGGTTCGGTGATCGCCCAGGCGCCGACCTTCTCGTAGGTGACGAGACCGGGCAGCCAGCGTTCCTGCTGGGCGAGGGTGCCGCGGCACGTGATCGTGGGCACCGTCAGACCAGGCTGACGCCCATGCCCGGTGACGACGCCCATGGACACCCGGCAGAGCTCGCTGACCACAACGAAGCCCATGCCCGCCTGGCGGTGCCGCCACCGAACATGCCGCCGCCGACGGAGCTTTCGCCGATGACGACGGTGCCGTCGCGCATCTGGCCAGCCGCTTCTCGAGCGACTCCCGCGCCATCGTCGTCGATGCCGAACGTGGAGAACAGCTTGCGAATGATGGGGTAGGGCGGCATGTCGCCGCTCTCCAGCGCGTCGAGATGCGGCCGGATCTCCTTGTCCACGAACTCGCGAACGGCATCGCGCACGGCGAGGTCGACGTCAGACCACTCGAGCATGTATCAGGCTGCCTTATCCGGGCTTTTGCCGACCGCGCGCCGGCACGCAGCCCGGCCAGCGAGAAGGTGGTGTGCACCAGCGACCCGGCGCGCTCGAGCAGCGACTTGCGCGCGCGGCACGTAGTGCATCGGCATGCCGCGCCGGTCGCGCGGCGGCGCCATGAACGACGGTGCCTCGACCAGCGGGGCGTCGTCGGGCAGCCGGCCCGCCGCCCGCCGGTAGGCGGCCAGCGCCCGGGGATGCAGCCGGATCTCGTCGGGCATGACGACGAAGGCCATCTCGACGAGCTTGCCGAACAGCCGCAGCAGCCACCTCGTCGCTGGGCGTCCACCGCATGCCGGCCTTCTCGCGCACGGCCGGGTCGAACAGCCCCGCCGCGATCCATCGCTGCGCGGCGACCATCGGCCTGAACATCTGGTCCCACACGGGCGTCGGCATCAGGACGAACCACGGCTTCGGGATGCGGATCGAGAAGATGTCCAACGTCGCCTGGTTGATCTCGAGCTCGTCGCGGCACTTGCGCTCCCAGTACTCCTGGAAGTCCTCCCACGTCTCGGGCACCGGGCGCATGCTCATGCCGTACATCCGGTACCACTGCACGTGTTCGTCGAACAGTTGGCGCTTCTCGGCCTCGGTCAGGCCGCCGCAGAAGTACTCGGCGGACTTGATGATCAACATGAAGAACGTGGCGTGGGCCCAGTAGAAGGTCTCGGGGTTGAGTGCGTGGTAGCGGCGGCCCTCGGCGTCGACGCCCTTGATCGTCTCGTGGTAGCCCCGGATCTGCGCTCCGGTGTCGGCGGCGCGATCGCCGTCGTAGACCACTCCCATGATCGGGAACACCGACCGGGCCACCCGCTGGATCGGTTCACGGAGCAGGATCGAGTGGTCTTCGACGCCTGCGCCGAGTTCGGGGTACATGTTCTGGATCGCGCCGATCCATACGCCGAGCATCCCGGTGCGCAGATCGCCGAAGTACTTCCAGGTGAGGGAGTCGGGCCCGAGCGGGTCGACGGTCGTCCTTGATCTCGCGGTCATCGTGTCCTCGCTGAGCTTCAAACCCACGGATATGCGGCCCACGATAATGTTGACAACACACGTTGTCCACAATTTGGGTGCGCGTCGCCGGGCACCGTTACGAGTTTGTTTGTAGATTGCGTAGGGACGTCGCAAACTCCAGCGCCGCGGTGTCGGCAATGATCCTGCTCAGGGACCACTTCGCCAATGATCGATCCGGTGATGGTCTGGGGTGAATCCATGGTTGACGCCCCATAGGACTGCTTGCGTGCGACTGTCGACTTCGATCTTGCGGTAGATCGTGCGGATGTAGGACTTTACGGTGTCCGGGCTCAGATAGGTCAGCGCTGCGACCTCGGCATTGCTCTTGCCCTGCGTGACGAGGGCCAAGATCTCCGACTCTCGATCGCTGAGTCCTTCGCCCCGGCCGGGCCAATCGAGTCCGACGGGACTGCGCGCGCGGCGGACCCTAGCTGATGATCGTCTCACCGGCATGCACTGCCTCCAGTGCGCTGACCAACTCGCGCGCGGGCGATGTCTTCGACAGGTAGCCGTGCGCTCCCTGCTGCAGCGCACTATGGATGAGGTCCGGGTGAAAGTTCCAGGTGTAAACCACAACTCGCCGGGCACGCGGATTGTCGACAAGAACGGCAATCTCAACGTGATCCGATTCTGGCTAGGCAAAAGAGTCATACAGAGCTATGTCGACGGTGTCGAGGAGAGCCTCGTTCGAGTCGAGCTCGGCGACCACCACGCGGTCGCTGTACTGATCCAACATGTTGGCCAAGCCCATCACCACCACGTCGTAGTCGTCGACGATCGCGACGGTGATCGGACCGTTCACCCGCGAAGTCATCACCCAAATTTTCCTCCCTAGGGGTGTGTTCACACCCCCCGTAGGGGTGGTGGACTGTGTTAGCGCCGGGCAACCGCTCGACCGGCCCGATTTCCAAGCGCCTCTCGGCGCGAGATGCAGAAAGTCGTACACCAAGGGGTGGTTGACGCATTACCGGCCCTAGCGATCACGGATCATCCCGTGGCACTCCGGGACCCTAATGAGCACTCATTGAGTGACACTGCGCGGTTGTGATGAGGGGAAAGACGCATGCGGAGCATGGATTTCATCAATCAGGCGCCTCCGGTTGAGGTACCTCGAATTCAGGGCGATCCATTGGCGGCCGATATGTGCCGGGTAGGTCCGTTGCGGATTGTGCTCGTCGCGCCGCCGTATTTCGATGTTCCGCCCACCGGCTACGGAGGCGTCGAGGCCGTGGTGGCCGACCTGGCCGATGCGCTGGTCGCGCGGGGGCACCAGGTGACGCTGCTCGGCGCGGGTAGGGCGGGTACGGCGGCGCGGTTCATGCCGCTGTGGGATCGCACGCTGCCCGACCGGCTCGGGCAACCGTACCCGGAGGTAATGAACGCGTTGAAAGTGCGCCGCGCAGTTGCGCGCATCGCGGCGGCCGACGGTATCGACATCGTCCACGACCATACCTTTGCGGGCCCGCTGAATGAGCCCGCGTACCGGGGGCTGGGGATCACTACCGTGGTGACCGTGCACGGCCCGATCGACGATGACCTGCACCCGTACTACCGCGAACTGGGCGACGAGGTCGGCCTGATAGCGATCAGCGACCGACAGCGCGAACTGGCCCCGGACCTGAATTGGGTTGGCCGGGTTCACAACGCACTGCGCGTGCAGGACTGGCCGTTCCGGGCAGACAAGCAGCACTACGCGCTGTTTCTGGGTCGCTTCGCCCCGTATAAGGGCGCGCATCTGGCCGTGCGGGCCGCGCACGAGGCGGGCATCCCGCTGGTTCTGGCGGGCAAGTGCGACGAACCGCCCGAGAAGGCCTACTTTGAACAACAAGTGCGCCCGCTGCTCACCGACAGTGACCATTTCTTCGGACCGGCTGACGCGGTCAGCAAGCGCAAACTGCTCGCTGGTGCGCGCTGTCTGTTGTTCCCGGTGCTGTGGGAGGAGCCGTTCGGGATGGTGATGATCGAGGCGATGGCATGCGGCACCCCGGTGGTGGCGCTGCGCGGCGGGGCGGTGCCGGAGGTGGTGATCGACGGTGTGACCGGTCTGATCCGTGACCGGCCGGCCGAGTTACCGGCCGCGATCGAGCGGGCGGCGTCGCTGGACCCGGCCGCTTGCCGGCGCCATGTCGCCGCCAACTTCGGTGTGACGCAGTTCGGTTCGGGATACGAGCAGATCTATCAGCAACTGGCGCCGGCGGGGATTTGTACGTCCGCCGACACTTACGACCGCGCGACGATGCCGGGCGCATACTTGAGCCAGTGAATCTTGGCGACTTCGTCACCGATACTCCGGCTAGGAGCAGTCGGTTAATGCAGTTGGCGCGCTGGCTGTCGGCCAGCGTGGCGCGGTGATCGTTGGTGACGATCTGGTTGGCGGAACACCCAAACCCGACTAATTGGCACTCATCGGACGAGAGTGCAAACTACTGCTGGCGAGGACTTGAGAGAGGAAGATCGTGAGCGGCACCGAACTTGTGACCAGCGCCGACGCCGCCGATCCGCTGCGGATCGTGCAGGTCGCGCCGCCCTATTTCGACATCCGCCCAAGGGCTACGGGGGCAGCGAGGCCGTGGTCACCGGCGCTGAAGGTGCTTCGCGTCATCGAGCGGATCGCGACAACCGGCCGCGCCGATATCGTCCGCGACCATGCGTTCGCGGGCCCGCGCAGTACAGCCGTGTCTGCCAGCCGACAGGCCAAATTGCGGCAGATTCTGCGCGAGCGGTCTAACGTCGCGGAGCCGACACCCGCATGACCGCACCGCCGACCCCGTTCAACAGCGGCGACCCCGTGAACATCGGGTTCGGCGGCGCCACCGTGACGCTGGTCGAAGGCGCCACATTTTGCCTCTCCGACGGGCGTGGCGACGTGCTGGCCGGACGCTCGCACGGTCTGTTCGTCCGCGACGCCCGGGTGCTGTCGAGGTGGGAACTGCAGGTCGACGGCCAGCCGGCCGAGCCGCTGTCGGTGCAGGCCCCGGAACCGTTTGTGGCGAAATTCATTCTGCGTCGTTCCCCGCACGCCGGACTGGCCGACAGCACACTGCTGTTGGTCCGGGAACGGCTCATCGCCGACGGGTTGCGGGAGACCATCTCGCTGCACAATCTGGACGACGAGAGCACTGTAGTGGCGCTGATGCTGCACGCCGACGCCGACTTCGCGGATCTGTTCTCGGTCAAGGAAGGTCGGGCGCCGCTGGGCGGTGCGGACCTGAGAGTGCTGGACCAGGAGCTCGTTCTCACCGACCGCACCGATCGCATTCGGGGCGTGACGGTGACGGCCTCCGGCGATCCGATCGCGTTGCCCGGTTCGTTCAACTGGCGCATCGTGGTCCCGCCGCGGCAGTCCTGGCAGGCCGAGATCGTCGTCCAGCCGACGTGGGCAAATCAGAACGTGACGACCCGGTTCCGGAGCCGCGAGCACCAGGCGTCGAGCGACCCGGCTCACCTGATCCAGGCGTGGCGGGACACCGCGACCAAGCTGGAAGCCAAGCATCCCGCGTTGACGCAGATCTTGCGCCGCACCGAAAGCGACCTGGGCTCGTTGCTGATCCACGACGACACCGAAGATGGCCCGCCCTTCGTGGCGGCCGGCGCACCGTGGTTCATGACGCTGTTCGGCCGCGACAGTCTGTTGACGGCATGGATGGCGTTGCCGCTGGACGTCGGCGTGTCCGTGGGCACCCTGCAGCAGCTGGCCGCGGCGCAGGGCCGCCGCGTCGACCCGATCACCGAAGAGCAGCCCGGCCGGATCCTGCACGAGATCCGCGGCGGCCCGGCGAGCACCGACGTGCTCGGCGGAACCATTTACTACGGTTCGGTCGACGCGACACCGCTGTTCGTCATGTTGCTCGCCGAGTGCTGGCGGTGGGGCGCCGACACGGACTTCGTGCGGTCCCTGCTGCCCGCCGCCGACGCCGCGCTGGCCTGGGCGAAACGGTACGGCGACAGGGACGGCGACGGGTTTATCGAATACCGGCGCGCCACCGACCGCGGGCTGATCAACCAGGGCTGGAAGGACAGCTTCGACGGCATCAACGACGCCACCGGTCACACCGCCGATCCGCCGATCGCGCTCTGCGAGGTGCAGGGTTACCAATACGCGGCCCTGCTGGCCCGCGCCGAACTGGCCGACGCGTTCGGTGAACCCGGGACGGCGGCACGGCTGCGCGAGCGCGCCGAGGTGTTGCGGGCGCGGTTCCTCGACGCGTTCTGGCTGCCCGAGCAGGGCTGGTATGCGATCGCGCTGGACGGTCGCAAAGGCCCTATCGACGCGTTGACCAGCAACGTCGGCCACTGCCTATGGACGGGGATCGCCACCGACGAGCACGCCGAAGTGATCGTCGACCGGCTGTCCCGCGAAGAGATGGACTCCGGATTCGGCCTACGCACACTGGCGACGACGATGGGCGCCTACAACCCGATGAGCTACCACAACGGCTCGGTCTGGCCGCATGACACGGCGATCGCGGTCGCGGGTCTGATGCGCTATCGGCACGTCCCAGGAGCGGTGCCGCTCGCCGAACGACTCGCGATCGGACTGCTCGACGCCGGCGACGCCTTCGGAGGCCGGTTACCGGAGCTTTTCTGCGGCTTCCCGCGATCTCAGTTCGCGTCTCCGGTGCCCTATCCCACGTCATGTTCGCCGCAGGCGTGGGCGAGCGCAGCGCCGCTGCTGCTGGTGCGCTCCTTCCTCGGGCTGCACCCGCATGTGCCGCACCGCCGGCTCATCGTGTCCCCGCAGCTACCGCGGGCCTGGGGCCGGGTCACGCTGACCGATCTACGGCTGGGTGACGCGACGGTACACATCGAGGCGCAGGGCCAGACGGCGAAAGTGCGTGGCCTCCCCGACGACTGGCAGCTGATCACCCCGCAGGAGTGAGCCCTGCGGGTCGATAAGGTGGCGCCATGATTGGTACCACCGTGCCGGCCATGTCACGACCCTGGAACTGCTCTCGGGCAACCCGATGGGTTCACCGTCGCGGACTCGCCGGTTAGAATTCAAATCTAACCGCTGTTACAGTGTAGTGGTCTGCAAAGATGCATGGAGCGGTGGTGCGATGACACATGACATTCAAAGAGGTGATCGGCTTTGAGCGGCTCAGCCCTGTTCATCGCGGTGTTTCTGGCGTGCCTGGTCGAAGCGGTCGAGGCATTGACCATCATTCTCGCCGCCGGCACGGCCCGTGATTGGCGTTCGGCCATAACGGGTTTGGTCACCGCACTGCTGTCGTTGGCGTTGATCGTCGCCATCCTCGGACCCGCGGTGTCGGTGATTCCGTTGAGCGGGCTGCGCTTGTTCGTCGGCGGTCTGCTCCTGATCTTCGGGCTGCAATGGCTGCGCAAGGCGATCCTGCGGGCGAGCGGCAACAAGGCGCTGCACGATGAAGCGGCCGCCTATGAGGCCACGCTCATCGCGGCGCAGCAGGCCAGTACCCGCCGGCGCGGCATCGTCGCCGACTGGTACGCCTTCACCCTGGCGTTCAAGGGTGTGCTCCTCGAGGGCCTCGAGGTCGTGTTCATCGCGTTGACCTTCGGCAGCAACCAGCACAACATCGGGCTGGCCGCGCTCGCGGCCGTCGCGGCAGTGCTCGTCGTGGCCGTGGCGGGTTTCGCCATCCGCGCGCCGTTGTCCCGGGTACCCGAGAACAGCATGAAGTTCGTCGTGGGCGTCATGCTCACGGCGTTCGGCATGTACTGGGGCGCGGAAGGTGCCGGCGCCCACTGGCCCGGCGAAGACGCAGCGCTGCTGGTCCTCATCCCGGCCGTTGCGGTGTATGCGTTGGCGTTGGTGTCGTTGTTCCGCCGCAAAACCCCATCCACCTCTGCGGTCGGCAACCCGGCGGTATCACGGCAGGAGGGACTCTCGTGATCGCGAAGATCCGCGCGTTCGGTGCCTTCTGGTACGACTTCATCATCGGCGACGATTGGCGTGTCGCGGTGGGTGTCGGGGTCGCGCTCGCCATCACCTATGGGCTGAGTCGAACGACGGAGATCCCACTGTGGTGGATCGTGATCGCCGGCGTCGCCGTCCTGCTCCCACTTAGCATTCATCGGGTAACCCGCCGCCGGACTTGACGGTTCGGCGCCGTGCGGGGTCGCGTAGCGGGCAGCCGCCCGGTGCTAGCCCCCTTCGTCCTCTTCCAGGTAGACCCGGGCAGCGTAGGTTTCCAGCGCCGTCTCGCACGCTTTGAGCGCCTGTAGAGCGGCATCTCCTTTCGGCGCAGCGTACACATCGCGGGCCTGTACCTTGGCGAACCAGGCACGCAGCTTCACCAACTCGACCTCATTCTCCTCGAGCTCGCCGTAGGTGAAATGGTTTGCGGTGTACTCCTTTTCCAGCCCGGTGTGAAAATCACGGCACTTGTCCAGGATCTCTTCGTACTCGCTGTCGCGGGCCGTCTGGAACAGCGCCGCGATGTCTTGGCCGCCGACGAGGGCCGAGCACGACAGCAGCATCGCCGAACCGTCCATCTCCAGGATCTCGCGGCGCAGCCGACGCAGGGCGCGCTCCGCACCGTCGCTGGCCGGCAGCGCAGCCGCAGAGTTCTGCAGGTATACCGCGCCCAACGACTTCAGTCGACGCCACACCGCAGCCCGCAGCCGAGTGGGGTCACTCGGCACCCGGTACACCAGCAGCAGCCACGTCTCCGCCGACGTCGACTCGCGGTCCGACGAGTCCGCCGTTTCTTCGACCTCGTGTTCAGTGGCACGCATGACGTCAGTCTGCCCGACACCCGGCCCGCCGATATCGGGTCGCCCGGCTCGCCTCACGTGTCCCCCCGGACCATCGCCATCGCGGTCGGCGGCGGCAGCTCAGACGGTCGAGACCAACAGCAGCTCACTGAGCATGCCGAGAGGCACGTCGCCGCGCAAAGACCAAGCACCAACCAGTCACGCCGTGTCAATCGGGTGGCGACAGCCGAGCATTGGCCCGCGCCACCGCGTGCGGTGATCGCATCGCCCATCTCATCGGCTCGTCGTAGCGCCACGGTGATGGCGGCGGCGATCAGGTCCACCACCTGCCCGATCCCGTATCGGTCGCGTCTCCACCGGCCGTGCGGCGGCTCCTTTGGTCGGAGCCGGCGTGCCGCATACAGCAGCCGGAATTCGGTGATCAGCATCGGGAAGGCCAGCAAGGCCACCCAGCCGGACGGTCCACTCGTCGATCGGAACCCGGAATCGCCGCAGGGGACGGCCCAAGGTCGCGATGGCCGGCGCGACCTCGGCCACATTGGTGGTCCACGACACCATCGCGGCCAGGCCCAGCAGCACCAGCGACAACACCGTGATCGCTCGGCCGCAATCCCGACGCTGGCGGCTACCGAACGGCAGCTTGTCATCCGGCTGCTGAAGGGACGCTGAGACCGCCGCGTGCAGGCGCTCGTCGGAGCAATTCATCTTCTAGCCATCCACCTACCGTCAACGTGTAACCAGCATCCAGCATGGTTCTAACAGCTGTTAGTAAGTGCACGCAACGAATGCCGTCGCCCGAAGGGATGATCATGCCGGGTTCTGTTCTGTTGAAGCTGGGAGCGGCCGCGGCCGTCGTGTCGGTCGTCGCCAGCGGATGCTCCTCGTCCCAGTCCGGGACCTCGGGTGGCGCTGGCGCCCCGACCCTCGTGGTGTACTCCGCGCAGGGGTATGACGCGCCCGTCACGGAGGCCTTCAGCAAGGCCACCGGCATCCAGGTCAAACTGGTCGATGACAGCACGGGGCCGCTGTTGACGAAGATCGCGGCGGAGGCCAACAATCCGCAGTGGGGTGTGCTGTGGGTCGATGGCGACACCGCCTTCGCCGCTCTCGACAAGCAGGGAAAGCTCAAGCCCTACACGCCAAGTGCTCGATTCACCCCCGTCGGGCAGGCGTTGGTGCCCGAGAACCACGCCTACGTGCCGGTCAGTGCGACCGTGGTTGCCGCGCTGATCTACAACGCGGCCAAGGTCGACCACGTCCCCACGAGCTACGACGATCTGCTGCGGCCCGAGTACGCAGGGAAGGTCGGAATGAACGACCCTTCACAGTCCGGGCCCACCTTTCCCCTCATCGCCGGGTTGATGAATCAGATGGGCGGCCAGTCCCATGGGGTCACAGCCGGTGAGGGCTACTTGTCGAAACTCAAGGCGAACGGATTGCACGTCTACCCCACCAACGCAGACACCTTGCACGCCTTGGAGACCGGGCAGATCAGCTACGGTCTGATTCAGAGCTCAGCTGCCGCGGGCGAGCTGGCCAAGGCGCCGAAGACGGCTGAGTTCGACGCGAAGGTCGTCTATCTGCCGACCTCCACGCTGCTTCCGGCGGCGATCGGGATCGATGCGGCCGCTCCGCGCGAGGTGCAGGACGCGGCGACGAAGTTCATCGACTTCGTCTTGTCGCCGGCCGGGCAGAGTGTGATGCAGGACGGCGACCCCACCGGCGACTCGCTGTATTGGCCGATCGTGTCCGGGGTCAGTGCACGCGCCGAGCTGCCAACCTTTCCCGCCGCGTACCAGAAGATCGATCCCTACTATTGGGGCCCACTGCAGGACCAGGTGACGACGTTCTTCACCCAGAACATCAAATAGCGCGTGGCGACCGTCCTCTCGACTGAACAAACGGTTGAGCCACCCACTGCGGATACCGCTGGCATCAACCGGATTCGGTGGCACCTGAGCAGGTTCCACGCCGCGCCATGGCTGGCGTTCTGGTTGTTGATCGTCGCGATTCTGGTGCTGCCGATCGTCTTGTTCTTGTTGGTGGCGTTCAGTCCGCGCCTTCTTGGCCAGGGCGAGGAGTGGTTCACGCTGGCGGGCTTCCGGGACGCCTTCGCCGGCACCCTGTTGCGGGGTTCGCTGAATTCCTTGGCAGTCAGCGTGGCGGCGGCGGTCGGCGCCACGGCGGTCGGTGGGGCTGTGGCGTGGCTGACGTTGCGGACCAATGTCGTTGGGCGACAGTGGTGGGCGGGGGCGATGTTCGTCTTGCTGCTCGCCCCGTCGTACCTCATTGCCCTTGGTTGGCAACGCTTGTTGGAGCCGGCCGGTGTCTTCGATTTGATCGGCGTGCCGGCTGGCGGGCTGCGGCAGCTGTTCTACGGGCCGGTCGGGGTGGTGATGGTTCTGGCCGTCAAAGGCGTGCCATTCGCTTACCTGGCGATGTCGGGTGCGCTGCGCGGTCTTGGCGGGGAGTTCGAGACCGCCGCACGGGTGCATGGCGGGAACCGTTTTGCGGCTGGACGCATCGCGTTGGCGCTGCTGGCTCCGGCGTGCTGGTCGGCGTTCGCGATCGTATTCGCGGAGTCGGTCAGCGATTTCGGCGTGGCCGCAACGCTGGCGCACGACGCGCACTTCCCGGTGGCGACCTTCACCCTGTATCAGGCGATCGACAGCTTCCCCGTGCAGTTCCCGGTCGCGGCCGCGGTCGGCTGGGTGCTTCTGGCCATGACGGGTCTTGCCCTATTGCTACAGGCCCGGGCCTTGCGAGGCCGGAGTTATCGGGTGCTCGGGGGGCGTACGCGTCCGGCGCAGCGCCACCGTCTGGGAGCCCCCGCACATGCGGCAGCGGTATCGTTGCTTGCCGCGGTGGTCTTCGTCGGGCTCGGCGTTCCCGGCTTCGGCGCGGTCTCGGCGTCCATGATCGACGGCCTGGGCTCACTGGTGGGCAGCCATCGCCTCACCCTGGCCAACTTCGTCCGCGTTTGGCACAGCCCAGCGCTGCTGGGACCGTTGAAGTACTCCGCCGAGATGGCCGCAGTGACCGCGTCGGTCACCGCGGTGTTGGGGATGGTGAGTGCTCGGCTCCTGTGCACCAAGGGCAGTCGGCTCAGCGGCAGAGTGCTCGACCTCATGCTCCTCACCGCGGTTGCCCTTCCCGGCATCGTCTTCGCCGCCGGTTACATCTTCACCTACAACCTGCCGTTGACGAACGGTCTCGGTATCCACCTGTACGGGACGTCGGTGCTGCTGCTGCTCGGTTACTTGGCCACCGCACTGCCGGCGACCTCGCGGGTGCTGGTGGGTTCGGTGGGCCAGGTCCAGGAGTCCATGCGGGAAGCTGCGCGTGTGCACGGATCGGGGGGCATCAGCTCGTGGGTGCAGACGGTGCTGCCGCTGCTGGCCCGCCCGCTGATCGCGGCCTGGGTGTTGACCTTCACTGCGATTCTGTTGGAACTGCCCGTGTCTCAGCTGCTGTACCCGCCGGGTAATCCACCGGTAGCCATCGGAATCACCAAGGCCCTGGCCAACTACGACTACGGCGGCGGCACCGCGATGGAGGTCATGGCGATCATGTTCGCACTGCTCGTCGTTGCGGTGGTGTGGACAGCGTTCGGACTCCTGGCCCCGCGCGGGTGGCGGCACGTGGGGAAGGCATCGTGAGCGGCGATGCCGAGCCCGACCTGGGCCACCGCGTCCAAGTCGTCAGCGCGGTCAAGCGTTACGGCCTGACCACCGCGCTGGGTGGCGTCGACTTCGAGGTGGCGGCCGGTGAATTCTTGGTCCTGCTGGGGCCGTCGGGCTCGGGCAAGTCCACGCTGATCCGCAGTCTGGCCGGTATCGAGCGGCTCGATTCCGGCGAGGTGCGACTCAGCGGGCAACTCGTCAGCGCCGGCAAGGCGAACGTGCCGCCCGAGAAACGCGACCTCGCCATGGTCTTCCAGGACTATGCGCTGTGGCCCCACCTCACCGCGGGCGGCAACGTAGGTTACGCGCTTCGGCGCCGACGGCTTGACACCGCGACGGCGGGCGAGCGGGTGACGGCGGCATTGCGTCGCGTCGGGCTCGCCGATCACGCCCTGCGATATCCGCACGAATTGTCAGGCGGGGAACAACAACGCGTGGCTCTGGCCCGCGCCCTGGTCGCTAGGCCGCGGCTGCTGCTCTTCGACGAGCCGTTGTCGAACCTAGACGCCGACCTGCGAGAGCGACTCCGCGTGGAAATCGGGACCCTGACCCGGGAAAGCGGCTCCACCGCGATCTACATCACCCACGACCAGTCCGAAGCGTTCGCGTTGGCCGACAAGGTCGGTGTGCTCGATCGGGGCACGATCGTGCAGTTCGGACGACCCGAGGAGATCTATCGCCGACCAGCCACGCCGTTCGTCGCACGATTCACCGGCGTGGCGGGGGAGCTGACCGGCCGCGTCGCACACGTCCATTCCGGTCTCGCCGCCGTCCAGGTCGAAGGTTCGGTCATCGATGCCCGCACCATCGGCACGATGAGGTCAGGGGAGAGCGCGCGGGTGCTGGTCCGGCCGGCCGCCGCCCGCCTGTCCGGGCGGCCTGCCGGCACCGAAGCGATGGGCGCGAACACCATTCACGGAACCGTCATCGACGTCGCGTATCGCGGACGCGGTTACGACCACGTCGTTGCCATAGGGCCGCATGTCATCTCGGCGGTCCACGCATCACGGGCCCATGGACGCGGCGACCACGTGGCCGTCGCCTTCGATGCCGACCACGTACTGGCATACGCCGGCTAGCCCTCGACGGGCCTTACGCCGCTCAATGGCTGGAGTAGAGGTCGGCAGGGCCGCGGCCGAGCTGTATAAATAGATGGCGCTCAGAGACCTCTACCTCCGCCACGCCGCCGACTGCACGTCGCGTGGACTCCGACGGATGCGCACACCTGCTTCACGTCCGCCGTCGCCGAGCCTTTCGCATCATCGACGTAACCCCCGCCGGCGCTCATCTGCTCATTCTGCTCGGGTGCCGTCGAGAAGTTGGTTTGCGGGCACAGCGATTTTACGAACGAACTGACTGATCCGCTCGGATGCCGAGCTGGACAGAACTTTACAGTTTGCGTCTACCGTGTCGGTATCGGGATCGTTCGATTTCGGGCCGTCCGGCGTCGGTGTGCTCACGGTACGCGTTGTCGCTTGGATCGAACGGCCTTTGGTCTACGGGTCTTACCTGCGAGCCAGGCGGCAGCAGCAAGCCATAACGCCGCGAACATCCAGGAGCCAAGAATGTCGGATGGCCAGTGCACTCCCAGGTACAGCCGAGTCGCAGCGACCGCCACGGCGTAGACGATCACTGCCGCCCACCCCGCAGCTCGCGCAACGGGGTGTGAGTCGAGACGGCGCCCGAGCAGCAACCCGGTCAAACCCGCCGCGAGCGCGGCGTCGAAGGCATGCCCGGACGGAAAGGCATACCCCCAGGCGTGATAGGCCCAATCCGCCTGCGGCGGCCGGTCGCGCGCGATCAATACCGATAGTCCGTAGCGGCACGAGATCGCACAGGCCATAACCGCGACCAACACCACCGCGCACATCAAACGTGTTCGCACTCCACCGCGGGTGAGGATCAGGGCCGCCACGAATACTGCCGAAATCGCCACCCCAGAGGTCCCCAGCGTGGTGATGACGATCGCCGATCTCACCCCCAGGGACGAGCGATGCCCGACCACCCAGGAGTGCGCAGCCAGGTCACCGCCAGACAGGCTCAAGCAGATGGCGAGCGCGGCCAACGCGCCGGCCAGCATCAGGAATCGCCGGGGTCTTCTCGTCGCCACATCGTCAACCAACTCGGCCCACCGACCTTTCGTCTGTCGTCGCGTACCCGAGCCGCGGCGCCGGAATCCGTGACCGGACGGTGTGTCCGCCGTGGCACATGCGGACCGACGAGAAGATGTCATGGTCGGTCGTCGCTCATCAGGCGACTGATGTCTCGGATTCCGGCACGATCAGTACCGGTTTGGCGCGTTGGCAAGTCTGTTCACGGGATACCGATTGGCCTGCGAGAGTCTCTAGGACCAGAGCCTTCGGCCGTATGCCGCACCGGTTGCGACCTCGCACTCGACACAGCTGACGTCGTCAACACCCGGGACGACCAGTCCACGCTGCCGACCTCATCGCGATCCTCGAGACCGGTGAGTTGATCGCAGACCTGCCGCTTCCTTCGGGGTGGCCGGACACGAAGGTTCCGCCATCGCGCTCGGCCAGAACGAACTGAACGATGGGCAGATCGACCTGTTCGGCGGCGCGGATACGGCTGCGGACTGCTGCCGACACCACCTGGCAACGACCGCTTACGCGGCAGCGGGACCGCCGAAGCCAACGCTTTCCGCACTGTGCGCCGATATGCGGCTCAATGGCCACCCAGGCTGAACCCGAAGAGTGCTCGCCATTGACGAAGCCGCCGAGGCGGAACATCCACACCAACTTGACAGGTCGAGTGACTTGAATCACTCCAGCGTCGCGCATACGGTATTCAGCAGCCAGTATGCAAAACCGACAGAGGCGCATCCCTGCATTGACGAAATGCCATGTGCTGGGCGATGTTCCAGTACGCGAAAGGCCCGAATCCGGTGTTGAAACTCATCGTTGGCGGTGCAGGCTTTACTGCCGCTCTGCTCACCGCCAGCTGCGCCACCCACACCGCAACCGCGCCAGTGCCCGGTGCGCAATCAACTCAAGCGACCGCTCCGAAGGTCGCCATCGCCACGGAGAAGACCATCGCCCTTCCCGGCATCGGGGGCCACGGCGATGAGGTCGTCGTCGACCCGGGCGCGCACGCCGCTTACATCGCGCAAAGTCCGGACAATGACGTCGTGGTCATCGACACGGCCTCCAACAACGTCAAAGCCGTTGTGCCGCAGGTAGCGAAAGCGAATGGCATTGCCTTCAGCGACGCGTACGTGTTCGCTGCCGAAGCTGATGCAGGCGCTGTGGCGGTCATCGACAAAGCCACCTGGAAGGTGATCGCCACCGTACCCTCGGGCGGAAAAACGCCCGACGCCGTGTACTACGACCCCCGCGAAAACAGCATCTTCGTGGCCAACGACGACTCCAACAACATGCAAGAGTTCTCCGCCGCGGCCCCCTTCTCCGTCCAGGGCACACTGAACCTCGACCCGGCAGGCGCCAAAACCGGCCCCGATCTAGGAACCTATTCGAGCGTCGACGACACGATCTATCAGTCTGACGACAACAACGTCGACGTCATCGATGCGAAGACGCGGACGATTCAGAAGGTCATCACACCGCTGAGCGCGGGTGCCACCGCCAAGGACATGTACTTCGATCAGGCGCATCACCTCCTCTGGGTGGGTACCTCGGACCCAGACGTGCTTGCCATCGACCCCGACAGCGGCAAGGTCGCCTATACGGTCAAGACCGCTTCCGGCATGGACCAACTTGCGCCCGACACCGACCACGGCCTCCTGTTCCTCGGCGAGAGCAACGCGGGCGTCATGGGTGTCGTCGACCTCGCGACCCACCAGAACATCACTGATGTCAAAACAGAGTCGGGGTTCCATACCGAGGGTTATCTGCCCGGTGCCCACCTCGTCTATGCCTACCTCAACACGTCCAACACGATTCAGGTCGACACCGTCAACACGCCATGACGACGAATTGGCAGCCGTGACACCGGTCGTCGTGCGCTGACACTGTCAGACAGTCGGCTCGACCCGTTTTCATCATGCCTCGCTGAGGCGAAATATGTTGAGCCACGGATTCTTTCTCGCGTGATGTTGCATTGGGGTGAGTCGCGGGTCTGTCTCAGTCCGAAGCATGGAGATCCTGCGCCCGCACGCCGAGAGGGCCATGATCGAGAAATGGCAAGGATGGAGGTTCCCCCGAGCAGTACTACGCGCACCTCGCTCGGGCGCGTCGGGGTGCGGGCGCTGATCGCGACGAGCGATGGTCGTGTCGTGTTGATTGACACCACCTCAGTGATCTGAAATTGGACACGACGTTGAGAAAATGTTAGCGGACATTAGGTGAGAATCTCGCGATGATTCCAGCTCAAAGCCCCCGATTGGACACCGGGTTTGAGAAGCTACATGTGTGTAATGGAGTCGTACTAACTAACGATGATTGATAGATGTCGGTTCTCAGATTAAGCCGGTGTGATTTCTCACGCTTCGTGTCCAATTCTCATCTGAAATGTCCACCGCATGTCCAATTGGACATTTCCTCGAGACAGCTTGAATAGTCAAGAATTGTGCCGCCACAGAAGTCGACTGCGCCCAGCGCCCGCGCGACCGGGCACTAACCGCCGCTATGGGCTAGCGAAAGAGCTGAAACTATTTGTCGATTCTAGAATATGACTGAAATACTTCCCGTGGGTCCGTCACAGCGGTCTTCTGCACCATAATTCGGGAAGAATCCAGTGATTCTACCGTCACGCGCGAGTTTGGATGGATAGTAGGGGACCTCGAATTCAGCGTCGCTGAGAGGCAGCCACGAGATGTCAGTTGGGGACGATCCGGGCAAACTTGGGAAAACGTGAGTTCCAAGTTTGGTGTGGCTGAAATCGATGGCTGGTGTGAAATTTGTCCATATGCCGAGGTCGGATTCTTGATCAACGGCGTATTTGATGAGGTCGTCCTCGACGAACTTCTCAGGTATCTCGGTGCTCCCCGTGAAGCCAGCGGCTTTCGTGGAGTTGGCGATCAGTGAAATATGCGCGTCCCAATAGCCCCCCTCGACCTCTCGCTGCGCGAGTGCCGCTGCGACCGCCGCAAGCAGGAGGTATGCACCGCTGTAGTCGTTGATGAGCATCGGTGTGTAATGGGGTTCGGGGGATCCTTCAGATTGGGCATGTGTGACGCCGGTAACTGTTTGAGCGATCTGTTCAAAGCCCCTGCGCTTTTCCCACAGGGACCCTCGGGGCGCGAAGGAGACACCGGTGCGGATGAGATTCGGATTGATATTGAATAGGGTGTCGCTGTCAAATCCGAGCCGTTCAAATGCGCCGGGCGCGTGGCCGTCGATCAATACATCGGCGGTGGAAAGAAGTTCCTTGAATCGTTGCTTGCCTTCTTGTGACTTCAGATCGAGGCGAATGTTGCGTTTGCCCCAGCTGCCTTCGATCCAGGTTGGTAGGATGAAGTCGCCGGTAACGGGATTGATATTGATGACATCCGCGCCGGCCTCGGCGAGAAGTCGGCCACCGATGGGGTTAGCGATGACATTCGTGAGGTCAAGCACGCGTACACCCGACAACAGACGGGAATTTGATTGACCGAGTTTGCGCGAGTGTGACTTCCCGTGTTTTTCAAATTCGATTAGGGGAGTGTCTTTTGCGTAGGCGCCAACGGGGTGATCGAGCCATTCCTGCCGGGAGCGCATCCATCCTCCAGGTAGACCCAGCTTGATCATGTCGTCTTCGATCTCCTGGGCGTTCTTTTCTTTGATTGCGCGCCGAACCGACTCCACGATCAAAGGACAATCGAGGTAACGCGAGAACTCCTTCTTAAGTCGAGCTAGGTCGCCGACATAGGAGAACCATTTTCCATCCTTGGTTTCGTAGATTCCGTTATCCGGACCCACTCCCCATGAATCGAAAACGAGATGCTGACCATTCAAATAGCTTGACAACCAATCGTTGAAGTGAAGACCTATGAGGCGACGGTCTAAGCGGATGGACTGCGACGGTAGGCCACGTACCTGCCCTAAATGTTCCAGGGCAGACGCCGCGCTGGCGACCACGCCTGTCGCATAGTCGTGCAAGAACAGCGGCGAATGAACATACGATGCGCCTTGCGTGACATCAATCTTGGTGGAATCCGTGGTGAACGAGAAGTTTTTTGCAACTTCCCAGTATGCGCGTTCTTGCACGGGATTTAGTAGCGACATGTGCTTCTCCTTTTGGTGTGCTGCCGAAAGTTTCCCTTCGACAAGGGGTTTCATTGGTTGTGTTCTGCTGATTGGTTAGCTGCGTCAGCCATCCGCCCGGCATCTACGATCGGCAGGAGCGCACTTTCACGGCTTGGAATTCCTCGGTACGGACGGCAGCCTGACCGAAGTGATCGTGACATTGGCAGGGACAGTCTTACGATCAGGTGGTGGCGACGAGGGCGAACGCGTTGGGTGACTACCTGCGGGCGCGGCGCGAGCAGCTTCGTCCCGACGACGTCGGGCTAGTGCCCGGCGCGCGACGCCGCGTCCCGGGGTTGCGTCGCGAGGAGGTGGCGACGCTGGCCGGCATCAGCTCGGCCTACTACCTGCGCCTCGAACAGGGCCATGACGCCCATCCCTCCGGACAGGTCGTGGCAGCCCTCGCCCAGGCACTGCGCCTCGACCGCAAAGCGACCGAATACCTACATCAGCTGGCGAGCTCGACCGGCAGCCGCCCCCCTCAGTCCACCGTGCAGACAGTCACCCAACGCCTGCGCCAACTGATCGATCAGATTCCCTTTCCGGCGATGGTGTGCAACAGATACTTGGATGTGCTGGCCGCCAATGCGTACGCCCGCGCGTTAACGCCGGGAGCCACACCCGGCCGCAACCGGATGTGCTCGGTCTTCCTCGACCCCGCCGCGCGGAAGCGGTTCGCCAACTGGGACGAGCTAACCGATATCGCGGTGTGCGAGTTTCGCGAAGCCGCCGGCGATCTGGACGATCCTCGGGTGCGTGCCCTGTTCGACGAGCTCTCAGCCGGCAGTGAACGTTTTCGTGAGCTATGGGCGCGCGGGGACGTCGGCCACTCAACAGGCATCGTCCACGCGCGTCACCCGGAGGTGGGTGACCTTTTTCTCCATCGCACCCGGCTCGTCGTCCCTCACTCGGGCGGGCAGCTGCTGCTGCTGTATCACCCCGAACCTGGCAGCGAGTCAGCCAAAGCGCTACAGAAACTTCGATCCCAAGGCAGCTACTCCCGAGTACGGATCGTTTGGGGACGAATTGAGATTCCTCCCCATCTGAACCATCATTTGCCGTGCCGGAGCCGATCAGAGTCAAGGCACGCGTGGTCGCCCGTCTTCCTGCACACCCCGACCGGTAACCCCGGCCGATCGTGCGCCGGGTCAAAAGGCGCCCGCTACCCCGACACGCTGTTCCCAGTCTGGCGCTATCCACATCTGCACAAGATCTTCGGCAAGCTCGGGATCAACTCGCGCGCAAGGAACACCGCACCGCGCTTTCGGACGCCGGCACGGTCGTCTTCGAGTAGGAAGCACCGGCGTCCGGCACGGGCCGCCAGGGATACCACCGGGGACGGTAGCGTCGGCGGGCCGCGCAACCGCTGACATCTCATTGCGGTGGCCGATTAGTCAGACATGGCCATCTCGACTGACAATTGGAAGTGCTGACGGTATCGCCGTACCTCACGACTTTCTGTAGACCAGCCCGCCGCTCTTCCGGTCGAGCTCGCCAGCTGATGTAGGTATTCGGTCGCTTTGCGGTCGAGGCGCAGTGCCTGGGCGAGGGCTGCCACGACCTGTCCGGAGGGATGGGTGTCATGGCCCTGTTCGAGGCGCAGGTAGTAGGCCGAGCTGATGCCGGCCAGCGTCGCCACCTCCTCGCGACGCAACCCCGGGACGCGGCGTCGCGCGCCGGGCACTAGCCCGACGTCGTCGGGACGAAGCTGCTCGCGCCGCGCCCGCAGGTAGTCACCCAACGCGGTGGCCCTCGTCGCCACCACCTGATCGTAAGACTGTCCCTGCCAATATCACGATCACTTCGGTCAGGCTGCCGTCCGTACCGAGGAATTCCAAGCCGTGAAAGTGCGCTCCTGCCGATCGTAGATGCCGGGCGGATGGCTAACGCAGCTAACCAATCAGCAGAACACAACCAATGAAACCCCTTGTCGAAGGGAAACTTTCGGCGACACATCAAAAGGAGAAGCACATGACGAAGTTGTCAGCGGCCTTGCTGGATCTTGCCAGCCGGGTCAAGCGGGTCGAAGACTCGGCCGCAGCGGTGGAGGCGAAGAACCGTGCCGAATTACAAGCACGGCATGAGGAGCTCGAGGCAGCGATCGACGAATCGCACATCGAGCTGGCGGCCGCCGCGACCCAGGCCAAGGAAGCCGCGAACGGTAAGTGGTCGAAGGTCAAGAACTCGATTGAGGGACGGGTCGACGATATGCGTTCCGATTTCGCGAAGTGGCAGGTCGAGGTCAAGGAAGATCGCGCCGAGCGGGCGGCCGAGGACGCGGAATACGACGCGATCGTCGCGGTGAACCTCGCCGCTTATTGCCTCGACGCCGCGGAGTGGGCAGTGGTCCAGGCGGAGCTCGCCCGTGGCGAGGCCGACCAACTAGCGGAACGGAGGTAGGGAAAATGACCACAGTCGAAACTCCGCCCGCTGTCCGCCACCTCTGGAAATCGGTGCTCGCGCTGGGGGTGCTGACCCTCATACTTGGCGTCGCGGTGCTGATCTGGCCCGGCGACTCGATCGTCGTCGCGTCCGTGGTGTTCGGGGTCTACCTGCTGGTGTCAGGGGTCGCTCAGGCCATCACTGCGTTCGCGGTCGGTATGTCGCTGGGCAGTCGCGTTTTGTTCTTCATCACCGGCGCACTGTCGGCCGTGTTGGGCTACTTCGCCTTTCGCGACTTCAACAACGGCGCCGCCGTGTGGCTGTTGGCCACGTGGATCGGCCTTGGATTCATCTTCCACGGTGTCACGGCGACGGTGTTGGCGATCGCTGTTCCAGCATTGCCTGCGCGCGGCTGGTACATCTTTGTCGGGATCCTGACGGTGATCGCCGGCCTGGTGACGATCGTTTGGCCGATCAGCTCCATCGTGGTGCTCGCGATCTTCGCCGGGTCATGGCTCGTCGTCGTGGGGAGCACAGAAGTGGTGTCGGCGCTCAGCGCGCGACGCACAGTCAAGAACGGGAAGCGCCGTATCGAGGAGGCATTCGCGCCCAGCGCCGCAAGCTGACTCACGTCGGTGTGCTGAGGCGCGATGGCGCGTCTCAGCACACCGAGCCCAACGTCATAGAGGGATGACCTCGAAAAAGATCGCCATCACCAGAGCAGTGACCCGTTCTGCGGTCCATCTACCACAAAGGAGAACCATCATCATGACCAGCACAGCATCAGACACGCCCACGGTTTCTACCGGCTTCGACATCAACGCGGAGTTCCGCTCCGTGATGCACGAGCTCGAATTGTCTCCCGAAGACACCGGCGGCCAAATCAGCTTCGTCGGCGAAGACCCGATCGTCCCGAGCGTGCATCGCCTCGGGGCGTGCATCAGTATCCCGATCATGGCGGCGGCGGCCGGGATTGCCGATATCTGGCGCCAGCGCACCGGCCGCGGTCAGGACCTGGCCCTTGACCTGCGCAAGGCCATCCACGGCATCAACCCGGGGTACAAGTTCATGCCCACGGTCAACGGCTACCCCTATCAGCTGCCGTATTGGGTCGGTGGCCCCCCAATGGGGTTCGACCTGTACCGGACCAAGGACGGTCGGTTGTTCCTGCCGACGGGGGCCTACCCGCGCATGCTGGAGGGCATGTGCACGTTCCTGGGGTGCTCGCCGGACAAGGACAGCATCGCCAAGGCCGTGTCCCAGTGGGACAGCGAGGAACTCGACAAGGCGGCCGCCGAAGCGGGCGTGGTCTACGCCATCGTCCGCACGCCCGAAGAGTGGGCAGTCCACCCGCAGGGCAAGTACCTGGCCGACAAGCCGTTGGTGGAAATCATCAAGATCGGCGACAGTGACCCCGAGCCGTTCACACCGGCGGCGCGCCCGCTGTCGGGGCTGCGGGTGTTGGCCGCCACGCACGTGATCGCCGGCAACGTCATGGCGCGCACGCTGGCCGAGCACGGTGCCGAGGTGCTGCAGCTCGCCCACCCCGAGGAGTTCGAGAACGAGGGCCTGATGCAGGACCCCTGCGCCGGGTTCACCTCCTCGGCGTGGCTGGATCTCGCTCAGCGCGAAGGACTCCGACGGGCCTACGAACTGGCCGCCGGCGCCGACGTGTTCGTCGAGAACTATCGCGGCCGCAAGATTGCGGACCTGGGGATGTCGCCCGAGGAACTGGCCGCGCGCCGCCCCGGCATCATCTACGCCTCCGGCAAGGCTTTCAGCCACGACGGGCCGTGGGCCAACCGCGGCGGAATGGACATGGAAGCACTGTGCGTCACTGGGTTCACCACCGAAGAAGGCACCCCGGAACAGCCGAAGTTCCCGCCGACCAAGGTGATGAACGACTACATCGCCGGCTACATCGGCGCCGCGGGCATCCAGGCCGCGCTGATCCGCCGGGCCAAGGAGGGCGGCAGCTACCATGTGCGGGTCAACCTGGCCCGCTGCGCGATGTGGTTCATGTCCTTGGGCACCTTCGATAAGGATGCCCCGGTGCCCACCGGCGAGCAGCACCAACTCCTGGCGCCAGACACCATCACCGCTCAAACCCCCTACGGTGAACTGGTCCGACTGGCCCCACCGGTGCAGTTCTCCGAAACCAAGCCCTACTGGCGAGACCCGGTACTGGTGGTGCGCGGGTCAAGCAAGCCTGCATGGACAACCAACTGAGGCTTCGGGGATCCGCGGGCCAGGTGGCGCACCGGCCGGGTTGGCTCAGCCAACCCGGCCACGCGGCGTACCTCGGTGAAGCGCAGGAGTATTCGTATGCCCCGCTGGAGCCCCTCGTCTTTGCGCAAGGAAGTTTCGGCCGGTTCACTTGTCGGCCGGCCGTTTGTCGTGTTGGTGGTTACGTTGAAGCCGATGCCTATTTCGGCGTTGGTGGGCATCGGTGGCCTGAGGGCAACCGGAAGGTCACAGAGCCGGCCGCGTCTTCGCCTAAATGATCGTCAAATTTGAATCATCAAATGATGCCAACGTCGCAGACTCGGTAAGGCGCCGCAGTAGCGGGGCCGCCGCACTTCGCGGGGTAATAGAGCGTATCCGTCGGGCGTATCGGCGACGTTCGACGACGCCGGTCTGTGGGCTGTGGGCCGCGGCTTACTGCGAGGGCGTGCGGCTTCCTGCTGGACGGTAACCGGACGCGCGATGAGTTGGGGCGCTTATCCTAGAAGAGGACTCCAGACGAGACGGCGTTCGACGGACCTGAACCGCAGGCGGCGACGCCGTCACGGTGAGGACCTGCACCGCGGTGCAGGGGACTGGTCCGCGCCCGCGGGTCGGTACGCGTCAACAAAGGATCCGATGATGACTGAGTACATAACTGCAATCACGTTTCCGCAGACGAGCACAACGTACGAGGCGTTCAGCAAACTGTCAGGTGCTTCGGGCCAGTACGGGGTCCGGTCGGCCGGCATCATCGAACGTGACGCTCAGGGGCACTTGCAGGTTCCTGAGTCGGGCGACACCGCCGCCGGTATTGGATTCGCCGGTGGCAGCTTGATCGGGATGCTCGTCGGTGCGCTTGCTGGCCCGATCGGGATGCTGCTCGGGTGGAGTGTCGGTGCCGGAACTGGCGCCCTGTATGACGCCGAGCGCCTTGACAAAGGTGACGAGGCGATCGCAGCCTTCGGGCGACTGATACCGCCCGGTGGCAACGCGATCCTCGCTCAGACCGACGAGGTCACGACCGATCCGTTGGAGCAGTTCGCGGCCGGATTCGGTGGCAAGGTTTACCGGAGGCCGCAGGACGAGGTTCTCGCTGAGTTGGAGGCGCAGGAAGAGGCTGCGGTGGAGGCTGACAAAGCCGCCCGGAAGGCGATACGTGAGCAGAAGAAGCAGGAGCGCAAGGAAGACTTCGAGAAGCGACTGGACGCCTTGAAGGCAAAGTTCCACAAGAACTAGCTGCGTTGACGGAGACGGTGCGGGCCGGGGCACGGCCTCCCTCAACGCGCGGCCGTGAGCAAGGGACGGTCCCGCTCCCTAGGCCTCAATTTTCGTGTGAGCCCCAGCGAATGACCGTTTTAGCGTGTCCCTTGCGAAGAACATCGAAGCCGCCTTCAGAATTTCGTTGGCCTCCTTGAGATCTCGGTTCTCAGGCTCCAACTGCTTGATGCGTTGCTGCTCGGTAGTGGTGACACCAGGGCTGTGCTGGGCGTCGACCTGAGCTTGGAGCACCCACTTACGCAGCGTCTCCGGCCCGACCCCGACCTTCGGGCCTATCGCCTGAACCGGGGCGTACACCGACCGATACTCACCGAGATGATCGAGGACCATCTTCACCGCACGCTCACCTGCTCGACCGGGTAGTGCTTCGACATAATCTGCATCCGTCTCAAAGAAGGAAGCGGCATCAAACTCGGAACGGTTCAGATTGCCCTCCGGCAACACTGAGGCAATGACACGAATATGAGAAAAACCCTGAATGACACGACGTGAGACGCCGTGCATCACCGCAGTTCAGTGCTTCACGAAGTGACACGCAGCCTCGCAACGACGGGCTGGCCGAACGGCGGATCTAGACGACCCAATGTCGAGCGGCACGTACCAACTGGGAGGGGCACAGGCCCGCGAGATTCCCATCTCAGCGGCGACATGTGCGATCGGACGCGACTGGCACCGGCGACAAGACGACGACGACGACCTTCAACGGACAACGGGGCATTACCGTGACTCATGGACGGGTTCCTTCGGTTCTCAGGACGAGGGGTTTGGCGATTTCTCATCCTGCCGCCGAAGAACCCGTCCCCCAGACACCTCAACCCGTGTCGGCGTCTACAACGTCATGACCCGCAACAACTAGCTCACTTTTCAGCGCGGTTTGAGCCCGTATTTCGGGCCGAGGGTGGCAACGCTGTTCTTGAGCTCTTCACCGGTGTCGTCGAGACGGTCCGCATGTGCCGCGTCGACGGCCGCACTGATCGCCGCGATCAGACTGCCGTCAGGTGCCAGCAGGGGAGTGGCCACGGCGAATGCGTCCCCCAACGTGATTCCGCGGTTGAAAGCCAGTCGGCGCGAACGGATTTCGGGGAGCTCGGCGAGGAACTGTCGGACTTCTCCTGCCTGCTCGGGGCTGGCGAGATCGAGGAGACGATACATTTCGTCGTCGGGAACGTTGGCGAGGAGGGTCTTTCCGGCGGCACTGGTATAGAGAGGGCGACGGGCGTGGGTGCGCGCAACGAACGAAAGGCTGGGGGACTCTTCGCCTACGAAGTCTGTGAACACGATGGAGTCGCCGACGCGCACCCCAACGAGGACAGTGCAGCCGAGCACCTTGCTTAACTCGGCGACGAATTCGTGGTTGAGGGAGAGCGCTGCCAGCTTGTTTGCGCGAGCGGCCAGGATGAAGGGGCCGGGCCCGAGGTGGAAACGGCGGTCCTCTTCGATGAGATAGCCGCGGGCAAGAAGGCCGTTGGTCAGCTCCTGGACGGAGCTCTTCGCCGCGCCCATGGCAGTTGCCAATTCGGCCAAGGTGACGCCGCGCTGGCTCAGCGACACGATCTCGAGGATTTCTACGACTCGGTCGACCGTGCGATGCGGGCGGGCAGGCATGCGGCAGACGGTAGCAAGCCCTACCGACCATCAGACAGGGACTTGCTTCGGGGCCCGGGTCACAGTACAGTCACGGTGTCCATATATCTAGATATGTATACGTAAATATGGACACGGTGGGAGTTGGGTTATATGAGCGCACCTGGTGAGACCCAGACGCAATCGCGCCTGGGTCCGACGGCGAGTGGGCTCTATGGGCTATATCTCCGCGTAATGCGGCGGATCGGTCACTATCGCTGGTTCTCCCTGTTCATGAAGCACGTCGGCTCCCGGGCAGACCGGGCGCTGATCCGCGCGAGCGGAGGCCGATTCTCCATGAGTGGTCCGCAGTTGCCGACAATGCTGCTCACGACGAGGGGCAGAAGAAGCGGCAAAGATCGAACGGTTCCTCTGCACTACTTGCGCGACGGCAAGAACCTCATCGCGGCTTGCGAGAACTTCGGGCTAGAAGCAGCCTCCAGTTGGCCGAAGAACCTGCTCGCCGACCCAAAGGCACGCATCGAGATCGGCGGCACCGCTGCAGCTTATCTGTCGCGACCCGCCATAGATGATGAGGTCGTGCGCAACATGCCGAGGCTTGTCGAGATGTGGCCCGCGCATGACAGCCACATGGAGCATAGTGGCGTGCGCCACGTGATTGTCTTCGAGCCGATGGATGCGGAAACCTGAGTTCTCAGCGCCCAGTTGCGGTGCGCAGCAACAGGCAAATGTCCACTATCGTGCAATAGAATCTGTAACCTGTTGTGCCCCAAATGCTAACGAATATGCTTGCGGGTAACCCACCGTCCGCCGTAGTCGGCCTATAACCGCTGCCGGTAGGACAAGGTCGCGATCACCAAGTAGCAGAAGACCCCCGTCACCCCGGCCCGGTCCGCGCCTACGCCGCGTTCCTGCGGACCGGCGTCGGCCGGTGGCTCGCGAAGAACATGGCGCCGAGTGTCGACCCGTGGCTGCTGCGAGCCACCGGGGCCGACGGCCATGGGAGTGATGCTGCCTTCAGCGCTGCTCCACCGGGGCCAAAACCGGTCAACCGCGCACCAACCCAGTCTTCTACTTTCACCGACGGGCCCGACGTGATCGTGATTGCCTCCAGCTATGGCGCTGACAAACACCCCGCCCGGTACTACAACCTCAGCGCAAGCCCCGGCGTGAAGATCGCAACGAACGGCGGCGGGCCGGTGATGTCCGCGGACGCGGTCAGCGACCCTGCCGAGCGAAAGCGCCTCTGGGCCAAGGCCGACCGGGTCTACCCACTCTGACCCGACTATCGGCGGCACGCCGCGCGGTGACATCGCACCATCCCGATCATCCGCCTCCGCGCCGCCGCGACGTGATTCGTCGTCGCGGCCCGGTCGAAATTCACTTCGACTGGCGTTGAGAACGGTACTTGCTGTCGGGATCGGACAGGAAGCACCATGGTCGGAGTCGTCAGGTGTGAGCAGGCTGCTACTTCGTCGAGATTGAGCAGTCCGGCGGTGACGCTTGTGGCGCTCAGAGCGCACAGCCGCGTGAACCGGACAGTCACCATCACGGGGAACTCGCGCCAGTGCTCGTGGTGAGGAAGCATGCCGGCGTCGATGCCGAACGCCGTGCAGGCGCCGCCAGCGGCAAGGCGCTGCGCCAGCGCTAGACGTCGTTTCGAATTCGGTTGCCCGCGCGGGGTTTTCACGTGCCGCCTACGCGTTCTGTGATGTGGGCTCGGGGACACGGTCGCGAGGATCTGGATCACTGAGTCGACCCTGCGATGCGGGCGGCGGTGCGCCGGGGCCAGCGAGCCCCTCCATCAAGTGCGGAGTGGCACTTGCAGCGAGGCGCGAGTCACAGTACCGTTGACCGGGTGATCCTGATATCTGGATCTCAATCCGGAAATACGTATCATTGAAAGGGTTGAACCATGACCGCACCCGTCTCCCCAGGCATGTTCCGCACCAACAGCGGCGTCCCGCTGCCGTTGCTCGCTTTACCGCAGGACGACCTTCTGACCGTCAACATCGACCAGATTCCGCTGCTCAAGGACGCTATGGGCCCCGGCATCCACATCCGGCCGCTGCGCCTGGACCCCGAAAAGGGACAGGTGGTGCTCATGGCCACCATGGCGCCCGGTTGCCTCCTGCCCATCCACTACCACACCGGTACGGCCGAGGTGTACACGTTCTCGGGCTGCTGGAGGTACGCCGAGTACCCCGACCAGCCGCAAACCGCGGGCGACTACCTGTATGAGCCCGGCGGCTCGGTGCACACCTTCTACTGCCCCGAGGACAACACCGAGGACACCGTTGTGCTGCTGTGGATGGAAGGCGCGCAAATCGGATTCAACCAGGACGGCACGCTGCACCACATCAACGACGCGACCTCCATTCAGCACGTGACCGAAACCGTGTCGGCGGCACAGGGCACCGGGCCGGTGGGCTACATCCACGGCGGCGCCGCTGCCGTGGTCAAGTCCTGATCGGAGACAGTGATCATGCCACAGGCCTTTGACGGCGTTCGGGTCCTCGAACTGGGCCAGATCTACAACGGCCCGTACTGCGGGCTCTTGCTGGCCCAGCTGGGCGCCGACGTGATCAAGATTGAGCCACCCGGCGGTGAGCAACTGCGCTTCCGCTCCCACCAGCCGGTCGAGTCCCACGAGTTCGTGATGCTCAACTCCAACAAACGCAGCGTGGTGCTCGACCTGAAGACCGACGCCGGTCGCCAGGCGCTGCTCGACCTCGTCGAGACCGCCGACGTACTCATCGAGAACTTCGCGCCCGGCACCATGGAGCGCCTCCAGCTCGGCGCGGAGCGACTTCTCCAGCACAACCCGCGCCTGGTCGTGGCCTGCGGCAAGGGCTACGGGTCCACCGGTCCCTACGCTCACATGTCGGCGATGGACATCACCGTGCAGGCGATGTCGGGCAGCGCCTCGGCCACCGGAGAGTCCGACGGGCCGCCGACCAAGGCCGGCGCCGCGTTCGTGGACTTCTCCGGCGGCATCCACCTGTTCGGGGCGATCAGCGCGGCCCTGTTTCAGCGCGAGCGCACGGGGCGCGGCCAGATCGTGGAGGTGTCGATGCACGACACATCTACCCGATGCTGGCGTCCAGCCTGGGTGGGCTGCACAACAACCCCGGCCGAGAGCTGCCCGAGCGCAGCGGGAACCGGCACTCGGGGATGGCGGTCGCGCCGTACAACATCTACGAGACGAGCGATGGGTGGCTGGCAATCATCTGCATCTCCGAGCGGCACTGGCACGGCGTGGCGACCGCGCTGGGCCGGCCCGAGCTGACCGACGACCCCAGGTTCGGTACCGAGAAGGACAGAGTCACCAACATCGATGCGGTCGACGACGAGGTGTCTTCGGTCACCCGTACGCGGACCCGTGACGAACTGGTCGAGGAGCTGCAGGCCGCCGGCGTGCCCTGTGCGCCGGTCAAGTCCATCCGCGAGATTGACACCGACGAGCACCTGATCCAGCGCGGCATGATCCGCTACGTCGAGCACTCGCGCGGGGACGGGTCCCCGTCCCGGGATGTCCGCTGCGCCTGAGCGATTCGCCGGTCGGACCGTTGCGGCCCGCCCAGCCGCTTGGCCAGGCGACAGAGGTGGTCTTGGCGGAACTGTCGGGCGAGGAGAATCAGCATGTCGTTCACGCCTGAACCCGGAACTCCTCTGGCGGCGTACTGCGCCCAGACGCAGCCGCGGATCGGAGCGGTCCTGCTCTCGGCGCAGCCTCGGCACGCTGGACGCCGTGACGATCGGCCGCTACGCGATGACCATCGGCGCCCCGATCCGAGCCATTACGACCCGGTGGCCGCACGGTCGGCCGGGCACGCCGACGTCGTGCGCCACCAACATGCTCGCCGCGATCGTCGAGTGGGGTATCGGCACCCCCGAGGACCAGCTTCAGCCCGACGGAACCCCGCTCGACGGTGGTGCCCCTTGGTGACGATGCCCTGAGGCTGCGGGTGATCGGTGCGGGCGAGGAGATGGAGTTGGTCAACGTCGTCACTGCGGGTACCGAGGTCGTTCTCGAGACGACCCTCGAGGCGGTCACTCCAAAACAGACCCGGTCCGGCCCGTGCGTGTTCGTCACCACTACCAATACGTTCACCTCTGCGGACGGCGCCGTCCTCAACCGAAACCGCCGCACCGTGGTGCTGCGGAACCCTGCCCAGGAGTCCTGATGTCCAACATGTTTCGGGTCGGAGATGAGCTCCCGCCGCTCAAGCACACGGCCACCCCGCTTTCAGCTGTTCCGCTACAGCGCGGTCACCTGGAACCCGCACCGCATCCACTTCGACGAGCCCTATGCGCGTGAAGAGGGCCACGCCGGCATCGCGCTCCATTCGCATCTCCGGGCGGCGCTCGCGCTGCGTTGCGTCACCGAGGGCCTCGGAACCGGGTGGCACGTCGCCAAGGTCGCCTATCGCCTGCGCAAGCCGGTCTATGCCCCTGCCGATCTGGCCTATACCGCCAGGGTGACGGCAACCGAG
>CAWEII010000027.1:0-18882 GCA_963809085.1 uncultured Actinomycetota bacterium
GGTGAGCAAACTGAGGCTGGTCATCGGGATCGCGCATCGTATCTGCAACTCCCGTCATGACCCCATGAGCAGTGCCCATGCCGAAACGGCCCCCGGAGACGTCTCCGGGGGCCGTTTCCACGTGGTCACGGAATGGGATTCCAACCCGCGACCTCTGGGTGATTATTGTTGTGCCGCACCGAGTGTGACCGGGGTGCTCTGGCTGGCACCTGCGGGATTCAGGTACGTCAGCGTCACCTGGTCGCCCGGCGCCTTCGACCGCACGGCCGCGACCAGTGCCTCCGCGCTGTCGATGACGTGATCGTCGACCTTGGTGACCACCACGCCGTCGGGTATTCCCGCCGTCGCGGCAGGCCCGCCACCGACCACCTGAGCGATCGCGGCACCGTTGGCGCTGGGGTCATTGCTGAGCTGGACGCCGAGCGAGGCGTGCGTGGCGGTGCCGGTGGACGCCAGCTCGTCGGCGATGCGCTTGGCCTGATCCACGGGGATGGCGAAGCCGAGGCCGATCGAACCACTCTGTGCAGCAGGTGAACTCCCGCCGCCGCCGCCGCCGAGCGATGCGATCGCCGAGTTGACGCCGATCAGTTCGCCGTTCATGTTCACCAGGGCGCCGCCGGAGTTACCCGGGTTGATCGCCGCATCGGTCTGGATCGCGTCGAGCACCGCGTTCTGGCCGGAACCCTCGCCCCCGGTGGAGACGGGACGATCCAGCGCGCTGACGATGCCCGTCGTGACCGTGCCCTGCAGCCCAAGCGGGGAGCCGATGGCAACCACGTTCTGGCCGACCTTCAGATCCTTCGACGATCCCAGGGCGATCGGCGTGAGTCCCGAAAGGCCCTGGGCTCGAACGACGGCGATGTCGCTCGAGGGATCGGCGCCGACGACGCTGAACGGCGCGGTGCGGCCATCGGACAACGTCACCGTGGCCTTCATGGCCGGACCCTCCTGGGCTTGCTGTCCGCTCGGAGCGGCCTGGCCGCCGGACTCGTCCTGCCCATCCGGACCGCCGTCGCCTGCGGCGGCGCCGTTGAGCGCGGCCACCACGTGGTTGTTGGTCAGGATCAGGCCATCGGGGTCGAGGACGATGCCGGAACCCTCTTCGCTTCCGTTGCCCATGTCGATCTGTAGTTTCACCACGCTGGGCACTACCTTGGCCGCGACCTGCTCGACCGAACCGGCCGGTGCTGCCGAGGCCGACGGATGCGCGGCGGGCGGGTTGGCCGCCGGCATGTTGGGAGCCGTGACGAGTGCGCTGGCGAGGCTGCTCGCCGCCGACCGGTCGGGTTGAGTCGCAAGCACCAGTGCCCCGGCGCCAGCGGAGACCACGGCCACCGCCGCCGTACTCGCGACCACCAGCCCGGTGCGAGAACGCCTCCGTGGCCTCGACTTACGGACGGCCGGTATCGGCTCGGTCACGAAGGGGTCACGATGGGGATCGTGGGTTGGGCGTTGAGCGTATCGCCAATCGTAGGGATGCTGATATGTGTCCTGGGCGTATTGGCCCGGATACGGTTGGCCCACAGAGTGATTCGGTCCGGGCTGATGGCCCGGATCGTGATGCGGGTACCGCGGGTGGTTCGTCATGTCGTGGCGTCTTACTTTCTCTGAAGGGACAGCAAATGCTTGACTCAACAGTGCACACGGCAACTGAGACAAGACTGAGAGTCGGTTCTATACAGCCCAAGACTTTTCGGTCGGAGAAGCCATGCGCTGCCCGATGCACCCGGCAAATTCGCTTTGGGCGAACCGACTCAGGAGACCCGCTGCGCCCACTGAGCCAGCGCGGCTTCGGTGGTGGCATGGTCGAGCGCCCACGCCATCGCGCCGTACAGCGGACCGTCGTCACCGTGGGCGCCATCACACACCGGTGGCGCCGCCGCCTTGCGGAATGACATCAGGCCGTCGCGGTAGCCGTCGTCGAACGCCTGCGGCGCTGCAGCCCGAAGCGGCACGGCCAGTCCCCCGAGGGTGACGACGTCCGGGTCGTGAAGGTTGACCAGACCTCCGATGCCTGCGCCGAGCGCCGCGGCAACGGACTCGAACGCCCCCGTCGTCCGCTCATCGGCAGGGCGGCTCAGGACCTCGCGCGCGTACGCCACCGGGTCGTCGGGTGGCGGTTCGGCGAGGTGGCGCGCCAATGCCCGGCCGTCGATGGAGAGGTCCCAGCACCCATGCGCCCCGCACGGGCACTCCAGGCGCCGATCCCCGAAGGGCACGTGACCGTACTCGCCGGCTGCCCCGTGAGCGCCGGTCACCGGCTCGCCGTTGACCACCAGCGTGCCGCCAAGCCCCGCTGCGACGAGCAGATGCAGCGCGGTGGCTGCTCCCCGCGCCGCGCCGGTGCGCGCTTCGGCGAGACCGGCGAGCGTGGCGTCGTTGCCGAGCAGCAGCGGCACGTGGGCGTCGGCGGGCAGATCCGCCGTCAACACCGAGAGATCGACATCCGTCCAGCCACGGGTGGTGAACTGCACCAGGCGCGCGTCGCTCACCGTGCCCGCCACGGAGACCGACACGACCCTGATCCGGCCCGGCTCGTGCAATTGCACCGCCGCGATCGCCTCGCTCATCTCCGACAGCAGATACTTCTGCCCCTTGCCGTCATTGCGGGCGTGCGCCACCACACGCGGTCGGCCATCGATACCAGCCACCGCCAATCGCCAGTCACCCGAACGCAATTCAGCCGCGAGTACCAACGGCCCGCCCGGATGGGCGCCGAGCACCGTCGTCGGTCTGCCGCGGCCCGTCGCCGGCGCGGGCGTCTCGTCGAGCAGCCGAACCCGGCGCAGCCGGGCGACCAGATCAGCCGCCCCACCGCTGCCGATGCCGAGCCGCTGGGCGGCGACCGCCCTGGTGATCCCCGGCTCGGCTCGCACCAGCCCGATGATCTGCGCAGCACCGAACCACCGCTGCTGCGCCGCCGGCTGTTGCTCCTGAGACATCGTCACGACATGGTATTCACTTGATTAAACTCACCGTCTGAGTATATTCGCGTTGATGACCACGTGCGCCGCCATCGAGTTACCCCGACTTGGCCTGCGCCACCACCTGGGGGGCCTGCTGTCACTCGCCTTCGCCTCGTGCCTGGCCGTGACCACCGAGATGCTGCCCGTCGGGTTGCTTCCGGCCATCGGCGAATCGTTTCGCGTCGCGGACTCGGCCACCGGACTGCTGGTCACCCTCTACGCCGTCATGGTCGCCACCCTGGCCGTGCCGTTGACATTGGCCACGGCACGGTTCGCACGCAAGCCACTGCTGCTCACCACGTTGCTGTGTTACGCGCTCAGCAACGCGTTGGTGGCCGTGGCTCCGTCGTTTGCCGTGCTGGCGGCCGGCAGGGCGATCGGAGGGGTGACGCACGCCCTGTTCTTCTCCCTGTGCATCGGATACGTGCCACGGCTGATCCGCGGCGCGCAGGTGGGCCGCGCGCTAGCCATCGCCGCAGGCGGGGCCACCGCCGGCTTCGTCGTCGGGGTTCCCCTCTCCACGTCGCTCGGCACGGCACTCGGGTGGCGGACCGCGTTCGGCGTGCTCGCCGCGCTGTCCGTGACGACCCTTCTGCTCGTCGCAAGGCTGCTGCCGAGAGTGGACAACGACGCCCCGACCCGGCCGGCCGAAAATCCAGGCGGGCGAACCGCACTCGCGGCGGTGGCGTCGTCCAACGCCCTCACATTCCTCGGCCAGTTCACGCTGTACACCTTCGTCAGCCTGCTGTTCCTCGACGCGGGCGCACGACCCGCGTTCATCGGTCCCCTCCTGCTCCTTTGCGGGGTCTCGGGACTTGCCGGACTCGCATATGCCGCGGGCAACTTGGATCACCGCCCGCGCCGGACCACGATCGTCATCCTGGCGGTCGTCATCGCGGCCATACTCGCTCTCGGCGCAAGCATGCCCGCACTGCTGCCGGTCATCGTCGCGGCGGCAGTGTGGAACGGCGCGTTCGGCGGGGTGCCCTCGATCTATCAAGCGTGTGCGGTGCGCACCCACGCGGTCTCCCCCGAGCTGGCGGGCGCCTGGGTCAACGCCAGCGCAAACATCGGCATCGCAGGCGGGGCGGCGATCGGGGCGGCGTTGCTGCCGCTGGCAGGCCCTGCCGGGCTGCCATGGGTCAGCGCGGCACTGATCGGACTCGGACTTTCGGTGAGTTTGGTTGCGCGACGGGCGTTTCCGGCGCGGGTGGCGGGTAGGCCCGCGTAAACTCCCCGGCCGGCCCACGCCAGAGGTCGGCATGGCATCGAAGTCAGTTGTGTCGAAGCCCGCTCCTTGTCTAGCCCCGTCCGCGGCTGACAAGTCGATTTTCGCGATTCTTCTGTCAGGTCATGTCACTCGTGTACCTTCGAGGCGAGCTTTTGAGACACGAGGACCTGGGCGAATCGGTGCGCCGCCGATGGACGGGCGACTGTCTTGAAAGTGGTCTCTTTCGAGACATGTTTTCCGAAGAGCTCACGCATTCACTCGCTGCCGGGTTCTGCGCGCAGTTACTGATGTTGGAGGTCGGGCCAGTCGCGCTCGGTGACGCCGACTTCGTCGGTCGAACCGCCCGAGGCGGTGCTGACTAATCCCCCGGCAACAGATCCAGGGGCGCGGGTCGCCGTGTCCTGCTTCGACAAATAGGGCGCGATCATCGGCGGCGGCTCAGCTATCCGAGCTGCTGCCGGCCAACAGTCAGGTGAAGATGACCGCGCGGCTGCTGGTGTCGGGCACACCGGGTCATTCCGAGATGACAGCTCAACCCTCAGAACTCTGATCGGTCGCGTTCGGCGCCCACCTCTCATCAGTCGCGACGACGTCCTCGGCAGACTGGCGGATTCCAGCCTGTCCGGTCTGCCGAGAACCGCAAGTCCCGGAACGCCCGCCCGGCGCGCTGAACGCGACGCTGGAGGTCCTCCAAGAAGCATATCGAAGGTCGCTGCGGCACAACACATTGCGCCCAGACCACCGGCGTTCGCGTAGTCGCATACTGGCGCGCCCGATGCATAACGACCGACAGGTTCGGGCGCCGGTCAGGTGAAGATCAGGTAAGCGGCAGGAGCCGTCGCCGCCACCGTCGCGATGTTCAGCCTCGGTACCGTCCGACAAGCCTTGGCGACAGCGATATCCAAGTGATGGGCGTGCAGGAAACGCTCAAGGGCATGAATGGCCCGTTGATCAGTTACACGCTCGCGGGCCTCGTGCCGAGTTCGGATCCGTTCCGTACCCGGTCACTGCCCGGCTATATGAGGGCCACGGTGTCTTCAACAATCGCTTTGAAGACACCATGGGCTGGATCCAAACGGCCAATCCGGCAACGCCCGGTGGCTCCCCGACCGGCGGTGGCGTCTCCACCGGTACCAGCGGCGGGCACCCGGTGGCGGGGCGACCGGCTCCGGTGGCAGCGGGGCCGCTGGAGGCGGGCAACCAGCTGACTTCGGTTGGCGCCAGATCTCTTGCGGTAGCGCGGGGACCTGTGACCCGCCGCATCACAGGTGTGGGAGTAGCCGACACGTCGTTCGGCATGAGGGGCGCGCGGCTAGCGTGGGTGAGAAGCCTCTCCTTCGGAGGCTGTTGTGATCTCCGGCTCAGTGAGGTTTCAATTCGGTTGTTGCAGTGAACTGATGCGTCGGACGGATTGAAAGTCTTTCCGCCCGTAGGGATTTGCAGTCGATTCCATGCAGATCCACAGTTCACATCAAGAAAGCAGGAGACGAATTGAAGCGTGTTCTTTTGTGGGGATTCACGGGTGCGGCGTCTGCCTTAACGGCGCTGGGCTTGTCGTCCGTCGCTCACGCAGCTGATCTGGACAGCGGCGCTCCGCAGCTGCCGGTTCCCCAGGCACCCGGACCAGAAATCCCACCCGCTCCGCAGCTGCCGATCCCCCAGGCACCCGGACCAGAGATCCCGCCGGCACCGCAGCTGCCGATCCCCCAGGCACCCGGACCAGAGATCCCGCCGGCACCGCAGCTGCCGATCCCCCAGGCACCCGGACCAGAGATCCCGCCGGCACCGCAGCTGCCGATCCCCCAGGCACCCGGACCAGAGATCCCGCCGGCACCGCAGCTGCCGATCCCCCAGGCACCCGGACCGGAGATCGCCGCCGCACGCACCCGGACCGGAGATCCCGCCGGCTCCGCAGCTGCCGATCCCCACGCACCCGGACCGGAGATCCCGCCGGCACCGCAGCTGCCGGTTCCCCACGCACCCGGACCGGAAATCCCGCCGGCTCCGCAGCTGCCGGTTCCCCAGGCACCCGGTCCAGAGGTTCCGCCCAAGCAGCCCGTGCATCCCGAACACCCCGTGCACCCCGTGCACCCCGTGCACCCCGAACACCCCGACCAGACCGGTGGTGGTGAAGGTTCGGAGCACGGCCAGCCCGGGGGTGGTTCCGGATCCAACCCCTCCAGCGGGTCGAGCCACGGTCAGAGTTCGGACCACTCCAGCCACGGCAAGGGCGCATAACCTCCCTTTCCCGGTTGGGTGACTCTGACGTAGTTCAGAAGTAAACGGCAGGGCCCCTTGGTAACTGGTGGTGCGAATCCATCCACACGCCGAGGGGCCCTGTCAGCGCCGCAGCGCAGTTCAAGACTCGGCTCCCAGCAGCTGCGCTAGTTTCGGCGACGTAGCTCGCGTAGCTCGGCTGACTCGCCGGTCGTCTTGCCCGGTGTTGGGCAGCAAACCCCCGGAATTGCAGTTGACAGGTGCTGACGCTCGGCGGTTGCGATGACATGACCCTCCGTCCAGGCGATGCGGTTCACAGGCCGCCTAGGCCAGTGACCAGTGGGACTGACGGAACTCCTGAGACCCCTGAGGCATGCGCATCCCGACACGCGCTCCTGGCCTGCCGGCCACGCCCGCTCGATGTCGCCGCCGTGCCATATCTTGGACCGTCCGAGATACGACGCGGCCGGCCGAAGGAGAGTGGTGGACGACAACGCGGTGATGTCGGCTGCCGACCTGATCGAGCTCAATCGCGACATCCAGGGCGCACCGACCATCCGGCTACTGGCGACGCTCAATCTGGGCGTTTATGCCGCACTGATGGAGCGCCACCTCAGCGATGGCGTGATCGGAGAAACCGAGCTGGTGGTGCGGCTCGAACGCGACCTGGACCAGCTGGACCGCCCCGGCGGCGAACAGTCCGGTCTCGCCATGATCAAGTCGTGGGCCAGCCAGGGCTGGCTGCACCGAGTCGCCGACCAGCGCGCGGGCGTCGAACGCAACCTCTGCTACCTGACCCAGGACGCGCGCCGGGCGCTGGACTTCCTGCGCGGTATGCGCCGTCAGGACACCATCGCGACCGGCGGCTCCATCAACGGCATCGCGTCGCGGCTCAAACAGGTCGCCCTGCGCGTCGGTAACGACCCCGAGCGCATCCGCGCCGGCATCGCGGCCGAGATCGCGGCGCTGCACGCCGAGCTGGACGCACTCGACGGCGCAGAGGGGCACTCGCGGCCCGGCGTCGATCTGACGGACATGTACGACGAGGCCTGCGCCATCGCCCTGCAGATGGAACGGCTCATCACCGACATCGGCCAGTACGGGACGATGATCGAACAGGCCACCGCGGCGCTCGACGAGCCAATCGACAGCAATGTCGAATACCGTGACCGCCAGCGCCAGATGTATGCCGACTATCAGGCGGCATGGGACTCTCAGGGCCGCGACTCGCACCGCGCCTTCCTGCGGATGATCAACGACCCCGATCAGCGCGCCGAGTTCGAGGCCGACGTGGCCGCTGTCGCCGAGGCGCTGCCTGCGCTCGATCCGGCGCTGCGCAAGGTGATGGCCGGATTCTTCGAATTGGTCGGCCATCAGATCGACGAGGTGGAACGCATCCAGCAGCGCTGCGCCCAGCGCGTCAAACGGTTCACCGCCTTCGGCACCCTGGAACAGAGCCGTGGGGTCGCGCGTCAGCTCAACGAGGCCATCGGCGCCGCCCGCGCGTTGTTGAAGGCCTCACTGACCGATTCGAGGCTCGACCTCGACCTCCCGCTGGCCCGGCACACCATCAGTTCGGTGGGCGCGCTGAGCTTCCGGATCGGCGATCTGTCCAACCCGAGACCCGCCCAGGCCGCCGACGACGACGTCGACCTGTCCAGCTTCGCCGCGCTCACCACCCAGGTCGACGCCCCGGCAATGTCGGCGATGATCAACACGGCCATCGCCGTCGGTCCGCTGTCACTACCGGATGCGGTGGAGATGGTCTCCACCGAGGGCCAAGGGGCCTACCTGGGCCACGTCATCGTGCTGTGGTCATGGGCGCTCAAGCAGACGGTCCATCCCGAGGATTCCGATCGGGCAGCCGAATCGGTCACCGTCCGCTTCCAGTCACTGGACGGACGCGACCGTGAGATGGAGGTTCCCCACCTGATGTTCACCGAGCCGATCTCGAGCCTGCTGGAAGCCGCGTCGTGACCGCCGACGAGCGCTTGCGCGAGGAGCATGTGACCGAACAGTCCGCCGACTACGCAGGTTTCTCCTCGCTTCCGCAGGTCGACCAGACGGCGCGCGCCCCGCAGCAGCGCAGGCCCCGGTTCGACGGCGATGTCAGCGAAATGCCCGACCGCGCGTGCTGGGCCCTGCAGCAGCTGCTGACCCGGCGCTACATCAGTGCAGAAGCCGACCGCGACCTCTACACCTGGGTGCTGGAGTACCGCGCCCAGCTCAGCGTCCGGCTCTCCGAACTGGACCTGCTGCTGCGCATCGTCGAGGGCGGCTCCGAGAACGAAGGCGTCGCCTTCGTCGAACAGGCGCGCTACGAATCTGCCAGGGGGGTCAAGCTTTTGCGTCGCGAGCCGCTCGGCACCTACGACTCGATCCTCGCGCTGCACCTGGCTCAGATGATGCGCGCCTCCGGGGACCAGACCGTCCTGATCAGCCGCGACGAGGTGCACGGCCTGTTCTCCGGGGTGCTCAACGACATCGACCGTGACGTGGTGACGTTCACCGCCCGAGTCGATGCGGCCATCGCGCGGCTGACGGGTCTGGAGATCCTGCGCAAGAGCCGCGACGACGAGGACAGCTACACCGTCAGCCCGGTGATCAACGCGGTGATGACGGCGTCGGTGATCGCCGAACTGCAACAGCAGTTCGAGCTACTGCTCAATGGCGGCGGTGTCGCGGGAGACCAGGAAGGGGCAGCACTCGATGCCTGAACAGTTCCATCTGTCCCGCCTTCAGGTGGTGAACTGGGGTGTGTTCGACGGGTATCACACCATCCCGTTCGGAGAAGGCGGCGCACTGATCGCCGGCGCCTCCGGTAGTGGCAAATCGTCTCTGCTCGATGCAATTTCGCTCGGATTCCTCCCGTTCAACCGGCGGAACTTCAACGCCTCCGGCGACAACTCGGCCGCAGGCTCCAACGCGGGCCGACGTACCGTCGACAAGTACGTCCGTGGCGCCTGGGGCCAACGGAGCGACGCAGGTGCCAGCAAGGTCATGTACCTGCGCGGCGACGGCACTGCGTGGTCCGCGGTCGCCGTCACCTACGCCAGCAATACCGGACGAGCCGTTACGGGCCTGGTGCTCAAATGGCTCACCGGCGAGTCCCGATCGGACTCCTCGAGCAGATTCGTCCTGGCCGACGGCGACCGCGACATCGAGGAGGTGTGCAACCGCTGGGCCTCCGGCCGCTTCGACGCAGCCGTCTTCAAGGACGACGAATGGCGGTTCTCCACCAAGGTGGAGTCGCAGTACCTCGCCCAGCTGTACGCGACCATCGGCATCCGTGCCTCCGATGCCGCCCAGCAGCTGCTCGGCAAGGCCAAGTCACTGAAAAGCGTTGGCGGGCTTGAACAGTTCGTCCGTGAATTCATGCTCGACGAGCCGGGCAGCCTGACCCGGCTGCCCGAGGCGCTCAAGCAGATCGACCCCCTCGTCGATGCGCGCGAGCTCTTGGCCGTCGCCCAACGCAAGCGCAAGATCCTCGGCGACATCGAGAAGATCCAGCAGCGCTACGCCTCGGAATCCTCCGACCTGGGGATCATCGATCTGGTAGATCAGCCGATGGTGCGGGCCTACACCGATCACGTCCGGCTGTCACAGTGCCCGGCGCAGATCGACGCACTGGACGCCACCATCGACCAACTCGGCAACGAGTACGAGGACGTCACCCGCCAGCTCAACCTCGCCAAGGCCGAAGGGGATTCGCTCAACGCACAGATCAGCGGGTCGAGTGCGAGCATCGGGCCGTTGCAGTCGCAGGTGGCGGGCGCCGAGGCGCAGGCCGAGGAGGTGTCGCGCCGGCGCGCCGCCTACGAATCCCTACTCACCGCGCAGCACCTGGACATCCCGGAGACCGCCGACGAGTTCTGGAATCTGCGTGACGAGCTCACCAGTCAGGCCACCGAACTGCTCGCCAAACTCGACCGCGGCCGCGAGGCATCCACCGACGCCGAGTACGCGCAGAAGGCCGCAAGGATCGCCCGTGACGACGCCGCAAAGGAGTTGCGCCGGGTCGAGCACGTCGGCTCGGCCCTGCCGGAGTTCGCCATCACGATGCGCGAACACATCTGCGCCGCAGTGGGTGTCGACCCGAGCCAGCTGCCATACATCGCGGAGCTGATGGACCTGCGACCGGAGCAGAGCCGATGGCGTGTCGCGGTGGAGAAGGTGCTCCGCGGCGTTGGCCTGCGGCTGCTGGTCCCCGACCGCCACTATGCGGCAGTGCTGAGGTTCGTCAACGAAACCAACATGGGCGGACGGTTGCAGCTGCACCACGTCCGCGCGTCCGCGAGTGGTACCGAAGCCGAGCCGAACACGTTGGCAGGCAAGCTCTTCGTGGTCGACCCGACGCATGTGTGCGCCGCCGAGGCAGCCGACGTCGTCGCCGCAGCCGGCGACCACATCTGCGTCGACACCCCCGACGTGTTCCCCAGGTTCCGGCGCGCAGTCACCGACGCCGGCCTGTACAAGGACTCCGATCGGCTGGCGATCAAGGACGACCGGCGACCGCTGCGGCAGGCCGACTACATCTACCAGGGTGACGTCGCCGCCAAGATCGACGCGCTGACCGTCGATCTCTCCAATGCCGAAGAGGCATACCAGCAGGGTCGCCGCGCCGCCGACGACATCGCCGCCGAGCGCCAGCAGTGGCGGGACAGAGCCGCAGCTTGCAGAGCGATCTGCGAACAGTTCCCGCAGTGGAACCACGTCGACACCGAGACCGCCGATGGGCACGCCGACCGGCTGCGCGAGCAGTACGAGCTGCTGTTGGCCGATCACCCCGACATCGAGGCTCTCAACGCTCGCGCCGATCAGTGCTGGGATGAGATCCAGACACTGATGACCCGACGCGGAGCCATCCAGACCCGCCGCGACGACCTCGACGGCCGGCGGACCCGGCTGCTGGAGTTGGAGGAGAGGCTGGCGCCGGCGTTCGTGTCGGAACCCCTGACCGAGTTGTTGCACCGCTACGCCGGTGACGTGCCGGTGGCATTGGAGCTGCTCAACCCGGAGCCGCACCGCGAGGCGGTATTCAATGCCATCCGCCGCGAGCGTGAGCAAGTGCGCGAGAGCCGCAGGCGCTCCTACGATGAGCTGGCCCGCATCCTCAACACGTTCGACACCGCGTTCCCCGACGCGATCCCCAACGACAGCGATGTCTTCGACGAGCGGGTGCACGACTACGTGGCGCTGTGCAGACACATCGACGAGCGCGAGCTGCCCGAGGCTTACGAGCGGATGATGCGCCTGGTCACCGAGCAGGCTCCGGACGCGATCCTCACCCTGCACCGGGTGGCCGAGCAGGAGACCCGGCGCATCAGCGAGCAGATCGACCGGGTCAATACTGGCCTCGGCTCGGTCGAGTTCAACCGCGGCACCCGGCTGACCCTGCGGGCTACCCCGCGCAGCCTGACCGCGGTCGCCGAGCTCACCGAGATCGTGAGAGCCATCTCCCGCCGGATCGCCGAAGTCAGCCTGGGCGACAAGCAGGCGATCCTGGACCAGTACGCCGACATTCTGCGGCTTCGCAACCGGTTGGCGTCCCCCGCGCCGGAAGACAAGGCGTGGACGCGTGACGCGTTGGACGTCCGCAACAGATTCACCTTCGACTGCGCGGAATGGGACACCCATACCGAGGATCTGATCCGCACGCACAGCAACGCCGGGGACAACTCCGGCGGCGAACAGGAGAAGCTGATGGCGTTCTGCCTCGCCGGCGCGCTGAGCTTCAACCTGGCCAATCCCGAGAGTGCCGACAACAAACCGGTTTTCGCCCAGCTGATGCTCGACGAGGCGTTCTCGAAGTCGGACCCGCAGTTCGCCCAGCAGGCGCTACAGGCGTTCCGCAAGTTCGGCTTCCAGCTCGTCATCGTGGCGACCGTGCAGAACGCAACGACGATCCAGCCGTACATCGACAGCGTGGTGATGGTGTCGAAGAAGGAAGCCAACGGCCGCGACGCACGCCCGGTGGCGACCGTGGCAACGAAGACGATCTCGGACTTCACGGCACTGCGGCAGCAGATGACGGTCTCCGCCGCCGCCGCGCGGGTACCCGCGACAGTCTGACGACGGGGCCAGCGTGCGCTGAGAAGTTGCTGTGCCCTGCCCATTTCGTCCACACCGGGCGGGAACCGTCGTACGCTGCTCTTAGGTTGATTGCACTGCCCTCGGTGACGTCGCCAGCCGCACCAACGAGCCGAAGTCATCTCACCCGCGTGCCGCTGTCGACGTGACCGAACCAGCATCACGTTGCGTCGGGAGGTCGGCCATGACCGCTGTCGGATTCCGCTCGCGGAACCCCCTCCGGGACGTGGGCGACGGCGCGGAGTCATCCGGCAGGGCGCGTTATTCGGCTCACCTCTACTTTCCGGCGTTGCTGATCGTCACCGTCGAAGGTGAGGTGGATGCGGCCAACCGCCGCGATCTGGGTCGGTACATCGTGCGCGAGCTCCGCCCGACCACCCAACTGCTGCTCGACATGCGTGCAGTGGAGTTCTTCGGCGCCCAGGGATTCTCGGCGCTGCACTTCGTCAGCGTGTGCTGCAACCGCTTCGATGTCGACTGGGTCATCGTCGGTAGCCGCTGCGTCCGGAGGCTCCTCGGCATCCTCGACCCCGACCACGAACTGCCCCTGGCCAACGACTTCGACTCGGCGTCGCAACATCTCGCACACCTCGTGTGCCGCCGCCATCCGATTCCCGGCGCCGATGTCCGCAGGACCGAATTCAATTGACGTCGCTCGGACGGCACCTCCCGACACACACGGAATCGGGAGGTGGCGCCGCGGTGATCTGCCGGCCGGGTTTGGCCTGACCGTCCATTCCCATAGCCGCGACATCGGCGATGGGGAGCCGCTGCCGTGGTTTCGTGCCACCGCCACCTGGGTACCACCGCGCCAACTGCTACGCACCGAACGGATGTGAACCCATGAGCCGTACGTCGAAGGCGCTGTACATGCCATTGTCGATCGGAACCAGCGTCGCGGGCGGATTGCTGGCCGGTGCCGTGTTCAACCAGATCTGGAAACGCGTCGGTGACACGGGTCGACCGCCTCCAGATCCCAAGGACCTCAACCGCTCCACGACTGCCGCGCTGACTGCCGCCGCCCTTCAAGGATTGGTCTTCGGCCTGGTGCGCGCGGCCGTCGACCGCGCTGGCGCTCGAAGCTATCTGGCGGTGACCCACGAATCACCGACCTAGGCGGCCGGGCAGACCTCGATGAGGGCCCGGCGCATCCCGCGCGGGCTCGCGGTGGCTCTCGTCCTCGCTGCGGTCCTGGTGTTGAGCTTGACCAGTTGTCCAAGCAACCGCGACGGCATGCCGGGTCAGTTGTCCACGGCCAAGGAGGAAACACAGTCGGCAGCTCGTTCGGCGGCACTCGCGCTCGAACTATGGGGCCAAGACCGGTCGACCCGCAGCCTGACCTCCGTCCAGCTTGGCGATGCCCGCGACGAGATGGTCAAGGCCTACCAGGACGTCGCCTCCCTCACGGTCGAGAGTTCCGCCGACCTGAGGCGCCAGACCATGCTCGTCCAAACGATGGCCGGTCTCATCGAAACCCTCAACGACGCCGGTGCTGCCGTGCGCGGCGTGTCCCCCCAATCAGATCCCATCTCCCTCGGCCAACACCTGAGCGACGGTGCTGACACGCTGGAGCGGGACTACCGCTGATGAAGAAGATCTTCGCGGTTGCGCTCGGCATCCTCACGGCCATCGGTGGCTTTCTCGACATCGGCGACCTCGTCACCAATGCCGTCGTTGGCTCGAGGTTCGGGCTGGCACTGGCGTGGGTGGTTCCCGTCGGCGTGCTCGGCATCTGCCTCTACGCACAGATGGCCGGGCGGGTGGCCGCCGTCAGCGGCCGCGCGACCTTCGAGATCATCCGGGAACGCCTCGGCCCTCGAACGGCCGCGGCCAATCTCGGCGCCTCGTTCTTCATCAACCTGATGACCGTCACCGCCGAGATCGGTGGTATCTCCCTTGCCTTGCAGCTGGCCACCGACGTCGGGCCAAAGTGGTGGATCGCCGTCGCCGCGTTCGGTGTGTGGATCGTGGTCTGGCGCGTCCGGTTCTCGGTGATGGAGAACGTCACCGGCCTGCTCGGGCTGAGCCTCATCGTCTTCGCAATCAGCGTGTTCCTTCTGCACCCGGACTGGTCGGCATTGTCGAACCAGGTGGTGTCGCCCACGATCCCCAGTGCCGAGTCCGCGGCTACCTATTGGTACTACGCGATCGCGCTGTTCGGCGCGGCGATGACTCCCTACGAGGTGTTCTTCTTTTCCTCTGGAGCGGTCGAGGAACACTGGACAGTCAAGGATTTGGGCAAGTCGCGACTCAACGTGCTGGTCGGGTTCCCGCTCGGCGGTGTGTTGTCGATCGCCATCGCGGCGGGCGCGACGATCGTCCTACTGCCCGCTCAGATCGAGGTGACCTCGCTGTCTCAGGTGGTCATGCCGGTGGTGGCCGCCGGCGGCAAGCTCGCCCTAGCCTTCGTCGTCATCGGCATCATCGCAGCCACCTTCGGCGCCGCCCTGGAAACCACACTGTCATCCGGCTACACCCTGGCCCAGTTCTTCGGTTGGGCATGGGGCAAGTTCCGGCGGCCTGCCGAAGCCGCACGCTTCCACACCGTCATGCTGGTCGTCGTGATCGCCTGCGCTGCAGTGTTGTTCACCGGTGTCGATCCGATCCTGGTGACCGAATACTCTGTGGTGTTCTCGGCGATCGCCCTGCCGTTGACCTATCTGCCGATTCTGATCGTCGCCAACGATCCCGGCTACATGGGCACGCACGTCAACGGCCGCGCCACCAACATGGTGGCATCGCTGTACCTGGTCATCATCCTGGCCGCGTCGCTGGCCGCCATCCCGCTGATGATCGTCACCGGAGCCGGCCAATGAGGACCTCCAACAATGACTTTCTAGACGCCCCGGGCACGCCGGCCCGGTTGCTGGACGCTCGGCTGCACCTGCTGGACCGCCAGCTCCTCGACGACGTCGGGCGAACCCGTCGGCATCGTCGATGACCTCGATCTGGACGGCATCGAGGTCGGTGAGGACATCGCCGGGGAACCCCGGCGCCACGGGTCAGCGGTATCCTGACCGGGCAGGTGCTGGCCACGCGCATCTTCGGTGGTCAACCGCCACGCTCGAAGCTGCAGCCACTGCCCTGGGAGCTGGTCGCCAAGGTCGGCACCGTCGTGCAACTGCGTCTCACCGACCAGTCCGTCGACGGCCTCTGGCTGGAGCACTGGCTGCGCGATCACGTCATCGGCCGCATCCCCGGGGGGCGCCGTGCAGCTGAGTGAACTTCTCGGGCTCGACGTGCGCGACGCGACCGCGCAGCGCATCGGCACCGTCGTCGACGTGCGCCTCGCGGTCGGCGGCGACCTGGACGACAACCCCGACATACCCGTTCTGTTCGGTCTGGTGGTCAGCCCGCGGACCCGGTCCTCCTATCTGGGCTACGAGCGCTCCAACGCCCGTCGACCGGCCGTGCTGTCGGCATTCTTGCGGTGGCGCCACCGCGGCACCTTCCTGACGCTGTGGGACGACGTCGGCCGGATCGACGGCGAGTCGCTGTCTCTGCGTGCCGGGTTCCAGCGTTATTCGCCAACGCTCCACGACGACGACTAGTGTGGCGGGTTTTGCACCCGATGGCAGCGGCAATCCACTTACACATGCGTCAGATCATGGAACGAGAGGACAAGTGGGACGTCGACGACCGCTTCGTCTTGCCCGACCTCGAACGTGTCGTGGCCGGCGCAATCGTTGCGCACGACACCGTCGACTTGACCAGCACCTACTACGACACGACCGATCGGGACCTTCAGGCCTGCGGGATCCTGGTGCGCCGCCGCGACGGTGACGACGACACCGGGTGGCACGTCAAGATCCCAGCCGAAGGCGGCCGCACCGAACTGCACTGGCCGTTGTCCGACCGTGCCCCGGCCGAACTGACGGACCTGCTGACCGGGATCACCGCAGGTCGACCGCTGTCCGAACTTGCCACCATCCACACCGTGCGCGAGCGCTATCGGATCACGGAACCGGTGCGCCGACACATGCTCGCCGAAGTCGCCGACGATCACGTGCGCGCTTCGGTCGGCGACCGCCTACTCGCTTGGCGTGAGGTCGAAGTGGAACTCGGCACCGCCGAACTCCCCCCGCGGCGGCTGACCAAGAGGTTGATCGCGGCCGGTGCCCGCCCGTCGCGCTACGCATCCAAACTCGCCCATGCCGTGCCTCCACGTGACGCTCCAGCGGGACCAGCACGTGGCTCCGCGCTCACCGAATACCTGGACACCCAAATCGACCAGATCATCGCAGGCGACCTCGGGCTGCGACGCCACCACGACCCCATTCACGACACCCGTGTGGCGATCCGGCGGTTGCGCAGCACGCTGCGCGTCTTCAGCCAACTTCTCGATCACGGCGACGTCGGCGACATGGACGGCGAGTTGAAGTGGTTCGCCGGGTTGCTCGGCGAGGTGCGTGACTGCCAGGTTCAGCAGCGCCGTTTCCTGGCTGCGCTCGACGACATGCCCGACGAACTGGTGGTTGGGCCGGTACGCGCCAGGATCCGCACTGATCTGCAGTCGATCGAACTACCCGCCCGCACCCGTGTCGCAGAGGCCATGAGCAGTGAGCGATACCTGACGGTGATGGCGAAGCTGCGACGGTGGCGTGCCGCCGCCCCGCTCTCACCCGACGTCACCGACGGCGAATTCGAAGAGCGCGCCCGCAAGGCCGCGCGCAAGGCCGACAAGCGGCTGGCTTCCGGCGTCGAATCCGGCGACGGAGCCGAACTCCACCGCGCCCGCAAGGCCGCCAAACGCGCGCGGTACGCCGCAGAACTGCTCAGCCCGGTCTCCGGCAAGGAGGCCAGCCGGACGGCGAAGCACTACAAGCGGATTCAGTCCGTCCTCGGTGATCACCAGGACACCGTCGTGGCCCGCACAGCGCTGCGCCGCATGGGCACCACCGCGGGCACCGCGGCCGGAGAGAACGGGTTCACGTTCGGGCTGATGTTTGCGCGCGAACAACGCCTCGCGCGCCAATCACGCCGCGACGCCCGCGCCCTGTTGTGAGACCGCGCCCTGCAAAGGGGCGGGCGTCCAGGGCACGCGCTCAGGGCGATTCGGGACGAGAACGCATCGACATCTCTCACCGTGACGGCGTCCATCTTTGCGCTGTCGGAGAAGATCGATGGCTGATAACATACATATTCAACTGGTGATCATGTTAGATCATCGCCAGAACCAGATCGGCACGAATGAAAGGCAGCGTTGAACGACGAATCCTCATCCCGCGCGCGGCGTGGCGTCTACAGCATCTCGGTGACCTCCGAGCTATCCGGCGTGAGCCCCCAGACCCTGCGTCTCTACGAAAGTCGCGGATTGCTCACCCCGGCACGCACCGGGGGCGGTACCCGGCGGTACAGCGACGACGATCTAGATCGGGTCGCCCGAATCGCGGAGCTCCTCGCAAGTGGAGTCAACCTCGCCGGTGTTGGTCAGATTCTCGGCCTGGAAGCGCGCAACACCGTATTGCAATCCAACATCTCCCAGCTCGAATCGGACAACGCCGAGGACCGGTCCCGCCGACCGCGACGCACGAACGACTCGAGAACAGGAACGACTGACCGCCATCTCGTCAGTTCGTCCAGGCATATCGCAGGAGGCTGTGATGTACGTCCAAGATCCGACCGCAGGACTCGCCGCGACGCCAGACGCCCCGTCGTCACACTTCGAGCGCGTCGGGAGTTTTCGCTATCTCATCGCCGATGACCAGTGGGAGTGGTCGGACGAGGTCGCGCGGATGCACGGATACCGACCTGGGACAGTCACTCCCACAACCGAACTCATCCTGTCGCACAAGCATCCCGAGGACAAGCCCGCAGTATCCGAAATCATTGATCAGGTCCATCGGCACGAGGCGCCATTCAGCAGTCGGCACCGCATCCTCGACACCGAAGGCAACGTCCGCGTCGTGGTGGTGCTCGGCGAACGCCTCACCGAGGCCGACGGCCGGGTCATCGGCACGACCGGGTTCTACATCGACATCACCGATGCCTCAGATGCCGACGTTCAGCGCACGGTCTCGGACAGAGTCGCAACCATTGAGATGAACCGGGCGGTCATCAACCAAGCGATCGGCATTTTGATGTGGACGTACGGAGTCTCTGCCGAGCGAGCATTCGAGGTCCTGGCTTGGCGCTCGAAGGAGACGAACGTCAAACTGCGTCACATCGCCGAGCAATTCGTCAGGGAGGTGTCCGCGGCGCCACCGTCAGCCGACGCCCGCGCGGCTGTCGACCGTGCCCTCCTGACCGCGCACGAGCGAATTGCCAGTTAGTTCGTCGGCTGACCGCGGCCATCGCGGACGGCAGTCATGGCGCGTCCAGGCTTACAATCACCGTCCGGACGTAGTGCCGCCGGCCGCGGAGGGCGCGCGCCGCGAC
>CAWEII010000028.1:0-971757 GCA_963809085.1 uncultured Actinomycetota bacterium
ATCCGCAGGCGTGCGAATGCCCGAGCGGGTGTTGTACAGGATCGCGCCGTGGTGGAACCCGCGCACCAGGAAGATCGGCAGCGCAGTGAAGGCAACGCCGTGCTCACGCGCGGTGAGGTAGGTGGTCAACGCCATCTCGGAGACGTCGAACTCCAGCGTGCGCACCATCCGGCCGAACCCCTGGACCAGGACCGGTACGTCCGCGAAAGCCGGAGAGAAGCCTGCGGGTTCGATGGTGCCGTGCGACGAGCAATTGGTTCGCACCCTGAACGCGGGTCAGAGTGCTCAATACGCGTTCCGGCTCAGACATTTCGGTCTCCATCCTCTGGTGGCATCGAATAGGGCGATGGTATATTGGCATGACCATAATGCCAAAGTGTCATTGCCATGCTCGACGAGTTCCAAGAGGTGACAGATGGTTCAAAGTTGTCCTCGCCGCGGTGCGCACCGGCGCCCAGTACGACCGAACTACGCGAGCTTCCCATGCCCGAGTTGTCCGATGACACTGCGCTGCTGAAGGTCGAGGTCGCAGGTATCTGCGGGACCGACGTGAAGATGTACAAGTCGCCGCCGTTCGACGGCCCGGTGATCATGGGGCACGAGAACGTCGGCACCATCGCGGTGGCAGGTGAGAAGTTCAGCAGTTGCACGGCGTCGCCGAAGGCGATCGCGTCTTCGTCGAGCATTACGTCGGTTGCTACAACTGCGAATGGTGCCGCATCGGCGAATACCGGCATTGCGAGGGCACGGACTGGCGGACCAATGCCGATGCGCGCCGGTACGGCTACACCTCCTCTGACAATCACGGCACCCTGTGGGGTGGTTTCTCCGAGTACATGTACCTGCCGTGGAATGCCGTGCTGCACAAGGTGCCCGATGGTGTCACCGCCGAACTCGCAGGGCTGGTCACACCACTGTCGAACGGCATCGAGTGGGCGTTGCTGGCCGCCGGGGTCGGGTATGCCGACACCGTGCTGATCCAGGGGCCCGGGCAGCAGGGCCTGGCACAGGTGGTGGCCTGCAAGCAGGCGGGTGCGTCCAAGATCATGATCACCGGAGCGACGCGGGACAGGGCCCGCCTCGACCTCGCACTCGACCTCGGCGCCGATGAGGCGATCGACATCGAGCAGGACGATGTCCAAGAGCGAGTCATGGACGCCACCGGCGGCAAGGGCGTGGACTTCGTGCTCGACTGCACGTCCAGAGCGGGCGTCGGGCCCGTCCTGCTCGGCATCGACGTGCTCAAGCGGCGCGAAGGCACGCTTCTGGTCCAGGCGAGCTCGCTGCCTTTCCGGACTTTCCGATCAAGCAGCTCACCGAGAAGGCCATCACGATCAAGAGCGCGCGCGGCCACAGTTACCGGGCCTGCGAGCTGGCGTTGCACAGCTGGCCTCCGGCCGGTTCCCACTGCAGCGCCTCAGCACTCACAGTTCGCCCTTGACCAGGTGGATCGCGCGATTCGTGCCCTCGCCGGCGACACCGAGGACGAGAACGTCATCCACATATCGCTTATGCCCTGGCTGGGAAAGGACTCCTGAACATGTCGATCGTCGTGCGCAACCCCCGGCGGGCCGACCCGGAGGTTCGTGATGGACTCGGCGAGTTCGGCGTCGCCACCATCCACGAGGCCCAGGGTCGTACGGGGTTGATGGCTGCATACATGACCCCCATCTACACCGGTGCGCGAGTGTGCGGGACGGCGGTCACGGTGAGCGTGCCACCCGACGACAACTGGATGCTCCATGTGGCGGTGGAGCAGTGTAGGGAAGGCGACGTTGTGGTCGTCGCGAGCGAAACACCTTCCGAATACGGGTTCTTCGGTGAACTGCTGGCCACCGCCCTCGCCGCGAGAGGCGTTCGCGGACTGGTGATCGATGCCGGCTGCCGTGACATCGCCGAGTTGACCGCGATGCGTTTCCCGGTGTGGTCCAAGTGTGTTTCGGCACAGGGCACGGTGAAGGAACGCCTCGGGTCGGTCAACGTGCCGGTGACGTGCGCAGGCTGCAAGGTCGAACCCGGTGACGTCGTGGTCGGCGACGACGACGGCATCGTGATCGTGCCGCGGGCGGAGGCAGCGAGCGTGCTCGCTGCGGCGAAGCTCCGCGAGGAGAAGGAAGCCCGCAGCCGGGAGCGCTATCAGCGCGGCGAGCTGAGCCTCGACGTCAACGACATGCGCGGCGATCTGGCCAACCTCGGGCTGCGCTATGTCGACTACGAGGACGCCGGCCGTTGATCATCGACATCCACGGCCACTACACCACCGCACCGCAGGAGCTTCAGGACTTTCGCGACGCACAACTCGCCTCGCTCGACGACCCCACGCGGCCGGCGCCCGAGGTAGCCCAGATCAGCGACGAGGCTCTCCGTGAGAGCGTCGAACGCAACCAGCTACGGATCCTGCGGGAGCGCGGCGGCGATCTGATGTTGTTGTCGCCGAAGGCGTCCGCGATGGAACACCACGTCCCCGATCAATCGACCGCGACGGCATGGGCCAGGGCCTCGAATGATCTGGTGTACCGCGTCGCGCAGCTGTATCCGGACTCCTTCGCGCCGGTGGCGCAGCTGCCGCAGACCCCGGGCGGCGAGCTCGGTCCGGTGATCGACGAGCTACGACGATGCGTCGAAGAACTGGGCTTCGTCGGCTGCAACGTGAACCCAGATCCCGCGGCGGGCTATTGGACGACACCGCCGATGACCGACGAGTATTGGTATCCGCTCTACGAGGCGATGGTGGAACTCGACGTGCCCGCCATGGTGCATGTGTCGGCGTCGTGCAACCCGAACTTCCACAGCCTCGGCGCGCACTACCTCAACGCAGACACCAGTGTGTTCATGCAGCTGGTCAGCCACGACCTCTTTGACCGGTTCCCGGCGCTGACGTTCGTGATCCCACACGGTGGTGGCGCGGTGCCGTATCACTGGGGCAGGTACCGCGGCCTTGCGGCACGGCTCGGCCGCCCCGATCCGAGCGAGCTGTTGCGCAACGTGTACTTCGATACATGTGTCTATCATCAACCGGGAATAGACCTGCTGCACAAGGTGATTCCCATCAACAACGTCCTGTTCGCATCGGAGATGCTTGGCGCCGTTCGTGGCGCCGACCCGCAGACCGGCATTGAATGGGACGACACGCTCGCCTACATCGACCAGCTCGGGCTCTGCGAAGCGGACCGGCGTGCAGTGGTCGAGTCCAACGCCCGGCGGGTGTACCCACGACTCGACCGGCGGTTGACCGCCGGGGATAGGTGATCCCATGACCCGTCTGGACCTGACCTTTGCCTGTGGCGACTATGACCGGACCCGTGCTCTGGAGGACGGCAGTGTTCGCGCCGATGGCATCGACCTGACCTATCTCCGGTTGCCGGTCGAGGAGACGTTCTTCCGGATGCTGCGGCACGGTGAGTTCGACATCGCGGAGATGTCGCTGTCGACCTACGTCGCGACACTGGACCGGGACCCGCAGCCGTTCGTCGCGTTGCCGGTGTTCACCTCGCGCATGTTCCGCCACGGTGGGGTCTACATCAACTCCCATGCCGGCATCTCGGCACCCGCCGACCTGCGCGGCAAGCGCGTCGGCGCCCCCGAGTTCCAGCTGACCGCAGGCGTGTGGATCAGAGGCATCCTCGCCGAACACCACGGCGTGCCAATCGATTCGGTGACGTACTACACCGGGGGGCAGGAGACCCCGGGCCGAATCGAGAAGGGCGCAGTCGAGACGGATCTGGACATCCGCCGCATCCCTGCGGGCCAGACGCTGTCGCAGATGCTTGCCGCCGGTGAGATCGACGCGCTGCACACCCCGCGGGTGCCCAGTCCGTTCCGCGACGGCGACCCACGGGTCAAGCGGCTGTTCGACGACGTCATCGCGGTCGAGAAGCAGTACTTCGCCGCCACCGACATCTTCCCGATCATGCACGTCGTGGTGCTCCGCAGCGATGTCTACGAACGGCATCGCTGGGTCGCGCAGTCGCTGTACAAGGCGTTCCTGACCGCGCGTGACGAAGCGTATTCGCGCGTCTACGACTCGTCGGCACTTCGGTTCATGGAGCCTTGGCTGATCCAGCACCTCGAAGAAGCCAGGCAACTGCTCGGCGACGACTACTGGTCCTACGGTCTTGCGGCGAACGAGAAGACGCTCGACGTCTTCCTGCGCTACCACCACGAGCAGGGGTTGTCCCGCCGTCGCTACCAGCCGGCCGACCTGTTCGCCGCCGAGACCACGGAAGCATTCGTCATCTGACTCCGGCCGGTCCAGTTCCCCCGCGAGCAGTCGCAAAAGTGCCCGACACGCCGAAGTTTTGCGCATCTTTACGTCTGCTCGCGCAGGAGAGGGGCTTCACATCTGCCGGCTGGCATGATAGAAATCATACGAATGGTCTGAGGGTCAGTCCATTCACCGCCCCAGTGTTGAGGAGTGTGCCGTGACGAAACGTTCGGCTGGCTACGTCGTATTGGCTCTGGTCTTGTTCATCGCGGGCTGCGGCAGTCCGACGGCCGGCCCTCCCGGCGCTGCGGCGCCCGGTTCGTCTGCAGCGCAGAAGGTTTACGATCAAATCAACGGTCTGTCAGGCGATCAGCGCACGCAGACGCTGCTCGACCTGGCCAAGAAGGACGGCCAGCTGTCGCTGTACACCTCGAACACCGACATCGACGACGTCGTGAAGGCATTCGAGGCCAAGTACGGTCTCAAGGTCGAGACGTACCGCGCCAACTCGGAGACCGTGTTGCAGCGGATCCTGCAGGAGTCGAGCGCTCACTACCAGGGCGCCGACCTCGTCGAGACGAACGCGGGCGAACTCAACGACCTGCAGCAGCAGAAGTTGCTCTCACCCTACGAGGGCGCACTGCGGGACAAGGTCCGCCCGGAGGGTCGTAAGGACGGTTGGACCGCCGATCGCTTCAACGCGTTCGTGGTGGGGTGGAACACCAACAAGGTGGCTCCAGGAACCGAGCCGAAAACGCTGAAGGACCTGGCCGGGCCCCAGTGGAAGGGCCGGGTGGGCTTCGAGCTCGGTGATGTCGACTGGTACGCGGCGATGTACGACTACTACAAGTCGCAGGGCATGTCCGACGCCGACGTCAACGCACTGTTCACCAGCCTGGCGCACAACGCGAAGATCGCCAAGGGTCACACCGTGATGGGCGAGCTGCTGTCCGCAGGCGAATTCGACACCGCGGTCTCGATCTACTCGCACACCGTCGACAACGCCGCCGCGAAGGGCGCACCGGTAACATGGAAGACCGCAGGCAAGCCCATCGAACCGGTGGTGGTGCGGCCCAACGGCGCCGGCCTGCTGACGTCGGCGAAGCATCCGGCGGCTGCGATGCTGTTCCTCGACTTCCTGCTCACCGACGGCCAGGCCGTGATCGCCGGAGCCAACCGGATCGGCGCGATACCCACCGCCGACGACCCGCTGGCAGGAGTCCAGACCGTCTCGGTTCCCGAGAACGAGTTGCTCAACGACCCGCAGAAGTGGAATGACGCCTACAAGCGCGTGACCGACGCCGGGGGCCAGTAACAACGCCCCCGTCGGCGGATGGATCGATCGAACGAAGTAAAGAGCTGGTTGCCCACGGGCGGAAAGGCAGGACATGGCATCGCGTACGACGACCAAGGTTTCGCACTACCACGTACAGAAGAAGCGGCGTGCCGACTTCATGGAGGAGTGGCGCGGGTACCAGAAGACCGTGGTCGCGCTCGAGGACGTGACACCGGTGGAGACTGCACGGGGCACCCGGGTCGGGGTCTACACCGGCGCCGACGGCGACCGTCCCACCCGCTCGATGGATGCGCTGGTGCACGACATCGATCCCGGCGTGGTGTCGACCATCCACCGCCATTCGTGGGATGCCATGGTGCTGGTGGTCGCCGGTCAGGGTTGGACCGAGATCGACGGTGAGCGGATCGAGTGGGGCCCCGGCGACGCGCTGCATCTGCCCGCATGGGCGTGGCACCGGTCGGGGAACGACGGCAGCGTGACCGCCCGTTATCTGACGTTCTCCAGCGAGCCACTGCTCGAAACGATGGGAATGTCGGTCATCGAGGACGCGGGCCACACCCCCGTCGCCGAATTGCCAGGCAGGCCAACCTATTCCGAGGAGGTCACCGGCGACGACCCGTACGCCCGCCGGCTGCGCCGGCTGGCGCGCGATCAGCGGGCCCGGCGCTCGGGCCGGCTGCACACCAACTGGGACGAGCTGGAGCTGCTGCCGTCGCCGCGCGGCACCAGGACCACGTTCCTGCTCGACCGGGCGATCGGCTACCAGGCGTCCGGCATCTCGATGGCGATGTTCGAACTCGGCCCCGGCCGCGGGCAGTCCATGCACCGACACGCCGGTGAGGCCTGGCTCTACGTTCTGGAGGGCACCGGGCACAGCTACCTCGGCACAGAACCCGAGGGCGGCACCAATCACCCGTGGAAGAAGGGTGATCTGATCGTCGTCGACCACTTCCTGTGGCACCAGCACTTCAACGACGACCCGGAGAAGACCGCAAAGGTGGTCAGAATCCACATGTTCGACAGCCTGCTCGACACCATGCGGGTGCTGATGGATCCCATGGTCCTCTTCGAGGAGCCGCCGCAGCACATCCGCGACGCACAGGCCGGCGATATCACCACGGTGACATGGCCGGAGGTCACCAGGCCGACGTGGCCGTGACCGTGGCTGCGCTGCCGCCCGGCCTGCTGTCGGTCCATGTCCTGCCTTCGGATCACCATGACGGACCGTGGGACCACATCCTCGCCGAGGAGGGCACCAAGGAGCGCCTGCTCAACCACGCGTTGCTGACCCTGTTGCACGGGCCCGCACTGGCGACGATGGCAGGCCTGCCCCACGGGCTGCTCATCCTCGCGGGCCCGCCGGGAACGGGCAAGACGACCCTGGCGCGCGGGCTGGCGCAGACCGCGGCGCGGGGGGTCGCGACCCGCGGGGCGACGACTTACATCGAGATCGACCCGCACGCCTTTCCGAGCGAGCTTCTCGGCGAGAGTCAGCGCAACATCACCACGCTGATGGCGGACACGATTCCGGAGATGGCCGCCCGCAGGCCGCACACCATCGTGCTGATCGACGAGGTGGAGAGCTTCGCGGTGCGACGCTCCACCGCATCATTCGGGGCCAATCCCGTTGACGTGCACCGCGCGACGGACGCACTGCTGGCGGGCATCGACGCGGTGGCGGCCCAGCTGCCACGGGTGCTGTTCGTGGCGACGACGAACTTCCTCGAAGCCGTCGACGAGGCGTTTCTGTCCCGCGCCGACCTGGTGCTGGAACTCGCGCTGCCGGAGACCGCGACGATCGCCCGGATCATCCGGCACAGCCTGCAAGAACTGGCCGCCATCTGGCCGGGCATGGCGACGTTGGCCGACGACGACGGCCTGCACGCCAAGCTGGCGGCCGCCTGCGCGGGATGGGACGGCCGACGGGTGCGCAAGCTGGTTCTGTCCGCGTTGACCGTGCGGCAGGAAGTGACCCGCGATCCGAACCTGTTGACCGTTGACGACCTGCTGGACGCCGTCAGCTACACCACCCCTGACTAGTACAGCAAGGAGGTGCTGAGCGGATGGGAACGTGGCAACCCGCTGGACTGGTCAGAGTGCTCTTCGCGTTGGGACTCGCCGCCGCGTTGGTCGCGTGCGGTAGCCCACCCGGGGCGGACACCGATGTCAACGACACCGGTCCCGCACCGGCTCAGCAGCCGTGGGACGGCCTGACCGGGGCGGCGAGGGAGAACGCACTGCTCGACGCGGCGAAACGCGAGGGCGAGCTCACCGTCTACTCGGCGTTCAATGACGAGCAGGCAATGGCCGACGCCTTCAGCAAGAAGTACGGCATCAAGGTCAATGTCTACAACGCCAATTCCGAGACCGTTCTGCAGCGGGTCGTTCAGGAGGCCACGGCCAAGAAGCTCGGCAACGATGTCCTGGTTGCACCCGCCACCGACATGGCGGCGATGCAAACGCGTGCGCTGATTGGGCGATTACAGCTCCCCGTACCGGGACCAGATGCCGGACGCGGGGAAGTCCACTGGATGGACGGGCGTGCGCCGGCTGGCGTTCGTCGCAGGGTGGAACACCGGCCACGTCTCGCCCGACCAGCTTCCCAAGGACTACGCGGGGTTCGCCGATCCGAAGTGGCAGGGCCGAATCAGCATGGAATACAGCGACATCGACTGGTATGCGACGCTTCACCGCTACTACGAGCAGCACGGGATGGCACCCAACGACGTCACGTCGATGTTCCAGCGAATCGCCGGAAACTCCAAGACCGCGAAGGGGCACACGGTCCAGGCCGAGCTACTCGCGGCGGGCCAGTTCGACGTGGCGCTGTCGGTCTATACCCAGAGCATCGGCAGGCTGACCGACAAGGGCGCATCGGTTACCTTCGGCGCAGGAACCGGCCACATCGTCAGTCCGGTGGTGGTCCGGTACGACGCCGGTGGCATCATGCGGGGCACCGACAATCCGGCGGGCGCAGCGCTGTACCTGGACTTTCAGCTCAGCCCGGACGGTGCGGCAGTCGACGAGAAGCTGCAGGCGCTCCCGCCGTTGCCCACGGCCAACGACCCGTTGGCCGGCGCCGACGTGGTCGATCTGGATGTCGCGGACTTCGTCGCGCATCGAAGTGAGATCGCAGATGAATACGACCACCTGATGGCGGGATCCTAGAGCGCCCGAGAGAAAGGTAGACATCGTCGAATGTGCATGGAGCCCAAGGGGATTCCGCCGTTGCAGGCCGCTGATCGGCGGGGGCCTGCCGACCGGATCCCGCCGGAGGAACTGACCGCACTGGGGCCCGTCTCCTACGGCTGGGTCGCCGTCCCTGACGACGCGGACCCGGCCGCGCCCACCCCCGTCGTGATCGTCTGCCACGAGCGATACGGGGTGGTGCAACACACGGTCGAACTGACCGAGAAGTTCGCCGCCGCGGGGTTCATCGCCGTTGCGCCGGACTTCTATGCCGACGTGGACCTCTCCGGCGAGCACGAGCGTCTCCCCGACATCGGCGACGCCGCGGCGCTTCGGCACCTCGACGCCGCAATCGCGCACGCCCGCAACCTTCGTCCCTCCCTCGGTAGCGCACCGATCGCGGTCATCGGCATCTGCCGAACGGGGAGCTACGGGATCGTGGCCAGCGCCATGCGCGACGACATCTCGGCCGCGGTCATGCTGTACGGGGGAGCGCAGCCCCGCGAGTACGAGATGGGTGACCTCCGCACGACGCCCTACGCGGATCTGATCGGTGCGGGCACCGCGCCGGTGCTCGGCATCTGGGGGGAGAAGGACCACACGATGTCGGTCAAGGATGTCCGTCGGGTCCGCGATCTCCTCGAAGACGCAAGCCGCAGCTACGAGTTCGTGATGTACCCAGATTTGCCCCACGGATGGCTCAACGACACCATGCCAGGGCGTTTTCGTGCGGCGCAGGCCCGCGAGACCTTCGAGCTGATCGTGTCCTGGCTGCAGGCGACGTTCGCCGCCGGTGCGGGGACACCAGCCGTCTCTTGGCGATTCACCTCGACCATCGCCGCCGACTACGACTTCGCCAGCAACACACGTGCGCACTGAAGCAGAGCAGGAACCACAACCATGAGTGATCGGAGCCCATTACCAGTGATCCACTACGATTTCCGCACCACTGGCCTCGTCGTCTTCGACATGCTCGAGGCGTATCGGGAGCCGATCGAGGCGGCGGGTTCGATCGGCCCGACGAAACGGCTGATCCAGGCCTGCCGGGCGGTCGGCGTCCCGATCTTCTACGCCCGCGCCGACCACCGTGCCGATGGCGCCGACTTCGCCCGCACCCTGGCGGACACGGACAACCAGTTTCGACCATGGGGGCCCGACAACCCCTACCGCACCGTGCCGCCCCACGCGTCCGGCTCGGCAGGCTTGACGGTCCTCGACGAGATCGCACCCGAACCCGGTGACTACGACGTCCCCAAGCATCGCTGGTCGGCGTTTCACGGCACCCATCTGGAGCTGTCGCTCCGCAGCCGAGACATCGACACGATCCTGCTGGTCGGCGGGTCGGTGCACGTGGGGATTGCCTCAACCGCCTACGACGCCCGCGACATGGACTTCCAGATCACGGTCGTACCGGAGTGCTGCCACGGCTTTCCCGAGCAGCGCGAATTCTTCATGACCAAGGTCTTTCCGCGGATGTGCAACGTCCGGGCACTCGACGACGTGATCAGGGGACTCACGCCGCAACGCGACGATGCGACAACGCGGGCGTTACCCGAGGTAGGTGCTCAAACTCGCCTCGCCGCCTCTGGACAGGGCGTGTGACGTGACTTACCATGTCTAATGGTATAACCATTGAACACAGAGGATGTCGAAGGAGAACAGCATGGCCAAGAAAGGCCGCGTATTCGTCCGCGGGCTCACTTCCGAAACTTACGGTCTCGGCGACTTCCGACGCCAGCAGTTGGAGGTCGAGCGCGTCCGTGATGACGATTTCGTCGTCGACGATGCCAAGGTAGCGCATTCGGGTGACAGCGAGCAGTCGCGTACCTGGTGGCGGATCGGTCCTGGCGACGAAGACTTCCTGACCCAGACCATCCAGGTCCACTTCGTCGAGCTCCCGCCGCAGTCGTCCAACCACGGACACGGTCACCAGAACGAGGCTGCGTTCTACATCCTCGAAGGCAACGGCTACGAGATCCACGACGACCAGCGGTACGACTGGTCGACCGACGACCTGGTTTTCGTCCACACCGACTCGGTGCACCGCCACTTCAACCCCTATGACGAGAAGGCGCTCGCCCTCGTGGTGAAGGCGAAGTGCACCTGGATGTTCATGGGGCTCATCCAGCAGGGTCGCAGCGGACCGGTGCAGAACGAAGACTCGTTCGGTCCGCGCGAGGACTGGTCGAAGATCTGGACCCCGGGCGTGCTGGACCGCAAGAAGGTCATCAGCCCGTCCGACACGGTCTGGGAGCAGACCCCGCTCGGACGGGTGCGGATGATCGCCTCCCCGGAGCGGGTGGACGCCCGGATCTTCAGCATCGACGCCTTCGAGCTCGAGGTTCCCGCCGGCGGGCACTCAGCCAAGTACTGGAAGATGGCCGACGAGGTCTACTACGTGCTGTCCGGTGGCGGCTACGCGCTGCAGTGGGAGGTCGAGGCCGAGATCGCCGAGAAGTACTACGCACGGGTTGCCCTGGAGCCGAAGCGGTATGACATCAAACAAGGTGACACGCTGTACGTTCCGCAGAACCACGTTTGTCAGATCTTTGCCGCTGACGGCACCCCGCTGAAGTTGTTCAACGCTCAGAACCGGGTGTTCAAGCACCTCGGCTACGACACCGTGCACTACTTCGAGCCGGCCTCCGGATCCACTGAGGCCGTCGCCGAACTGGCTCACACTTCCTGATAGCAAAGTCTTTCGGTCCGGCGGCCTGCTGCAGGCGGCCGCCGGACCGAAACACCACCGATCTACCTGGAATCCCCAGCTTGCGCACAGCCCGCGCAGCGTAGACTCGGTGTGCGTCTGTATTCCCATGCGGCGCAACGGAACACCATTCATGTGCCGGAGATCTCAATGCTCCCCGTTGGCCACGCGCGATGTGCGGCGGAACGTCTGCGGGAGCGACGGCCCAGCACTTCGGCCGCTGATTCGTGGTCGCGGCCGAGTGGCAAGCTGTTTCGATCAAGTCCGAACCCTCAGTGTCGGACGCTTCACAGCGTGGCAAAATCATGATAGAAATCACACGCTAATGGTCATACAATAAGTCCAGCGGCCACCGATCCGTTCTCGAGCGGACGGATGGTCAACAGCCAACGAACTCGGCGCTGCGGTACGGGCGTCACCCACAGAACAGACAGGACCCCGAGGCACATGACATTTCGACTTGGTCGACTCGCCACCGCCGTCGGCATCACGATCGCGCTGGTCTCGTGTGGTGCGCCGCCGACCGCGCCGCCGACGGGCGGGGGGTCATCCGCTGCCCAGTCGAAATACGAGAAGTACGAAGCCCTCAAGGGCCAGGAGCGGCGTGACCAGCTGGTCAAGGACGCCAAGGCCGAGGGCGAGCTGTCCCTGTACACGTCGATGACCAGCGACGTGGCGTCGGCCGTCGCCAAGGCGTTCACCGACAAGTTCGGCATCAAGGTCAACCTGTACCGCGCCGCATCGGAAACCGTTCTTCAGCGCATCCTGCAAGAATCCAGCGCCAACCATGCCGGTGCCGACGCGGTCGAAACCGACGCACTCGAGATGGCCGCGCTCGGCAAGGAGAAGTTGATCTCGCCCTACACCGGCGAGCGTCGCGACCTGGTCGGAAAAGAGGGCCAGTTCGACAACTGGACGGCCAGCCGCTACAACCTCTTCGCCCCCAGCTGGAACACCACGAAGGTGCCCGCCGGCGACCAGCCGAAGAGCTGGGAGGACCTGGCCGACCCGAAGTGGGACGGCAAGCTGGCCATGGAGCTGTCCGATTACGACTGGTACCTGACGCTCTACGGGTACTGGCAGCAGCACGGCAAGAGCACAGCCGAGATCGACAAGCTCTTCGCCGACATGGCCAACGGGGCCAAGGTGGTGAAGGGGCACACCGTGATGGGTGAATTGCTGTCCGCCGGAGAGTATTCGGTGGCCGCGTCGAACTACAGCTACCTGGTTCAGCGCGCTGCCGACAAGGGAGCGCCGGTGGCGTACCAGCCGTTCGTCCAGCCGGTGATCGCCCGGCCCCAGGGTGTCGCGTTGATGAAGTCGGCAGCACACCCCGCCGCGTCCCTGCTGTTCGAGGACTGGTTGCTCACCGAGGGGCAGCAGGTGTTCATCGATCTGGGTCTGACGCCGTCCATCGAGCCCCCGGGCCTCAAGGACCCGCTCGCCGGCGTCGAGGTCATCCCGGTCGACGTCAACAAGCTGTTGAACGAGCAGAAACAGTGGAGCGACCGCTACGACGCGCTCCTCGAAAAGGGCGACAAGGTCGGCTGACCGAGACCGCTCCGACCACCTACTTCCGCGAAGAAACAGTCCACGAGGTGAACACATGACCACCGAAGCGCCGCCCCGGCCGTCGACTCCGCAGCCGTCGATCTACCCCGGACCGTCGGAGTCCGCCCGCTGGCGCCGATACCTGCCGACTCCCAAGTTCCTCACGCTCGGGGTGGTGGCGCTGATCATCAGCTATCTGGCCATCGTGCCGCTGTACTACCTGTTCTGGGGCACCTTCTTCGACGCGACGGGGCTGACGTTCTCGGGCTTCCAACGGGCATACGGCAACAACCAGATCTTCGGTCTCGTCGGTAACTCGCTGCTGTTCGCGGTGGGCGCTGCTGTCATCTCGCTGATAGTGGGCACCGCCCTCGCCTATCTCAACGTCCGCACCGACGTACCGTTCAAGGCGCTGTTCTTCGCCGCGTCGATCATCCCGCTGGTGATTCCCGGGATCCTCTACACGATCGCGTGGATCCTGTTGGGCAGCCCGGACATCGGGTTGCTCAACCACTACCTTGAGCCCATCTTCGGCCGCGCGGTCATCGACGTCTTCAGCATCTGGGGAATGATCTGGGTCGAGGGACTTCAGCTGTCCCCGATCGTCTTCCTGCTCATGGTGGCGTCGTTCCGCGCCATGGACCCGTCGCTGGAGGAGTCGGCATTGATGTCGGGCGCGAGCCGTTGGACGGTGTTCCGCAAGGTCACCGTTCCGCTGGCCAGGCCCGCGATCGTCGCTGCGATCCTGATCATGGTGGTGCGCAGCCTGGAAAGCTTCGAGGTGCCCGCACTCCTGGGCCTCCAGAACGGCATCTACGTCTTCACCAGCCGAATCTACTTCGTGCTTCGCGATTACCCGCCGGACCTCTCGGCTGCGGGCGCGCTGGCCATCGGCCTGCTGGTGATCGCCATCATCGGCGTGGTGATCTCGAACTACGCCGGCCGCGCAGGCAAGAACTACCAGACCGTGACGGGCAAGGGATTCCGCCCGCGCCCAATGGAACTCGGCAAGTGGCGGCCCGTCGCCGGTGTGCTGATCATCCTGTACTTCCTGCTGACGGTGATCGCACCGCTGCTCGTGCTGCTGTACACGTCGCTGCTGAAGTTCTATGCGCCACCGTCGAAGGACACGTTCTCGACCATGACGCTGGACAACTACCGGCAGCTCCTGCACATGGACAGTGCGCTCACCGCGCTGAAGAACTCGCTGATCCTCGGGGTGTCCTCGGCCACGCTGGTGATGGCCCTGATGGCAGTGGCCGCGTGGATCGTCGTGCGATCAAACATTCGCGGACGAAAGATCCTGGACGGGTTGGCCTTTCTGCCGTTGATCGTTCCCGGTTTGGTGATGGGTCTGGCGCTGAGCTTCGTGTATCTGCGTAGCCCGATTCCGATCTACGGCACGCTGTTCATCCTGCTGATCTCGTACTGCACCCGGTACCTGCCGTACGGGATGCGTTACTCGGTCACCTCCATGCAGCAGATCTCGAACGAACTCGAGGAGTCGGCACTCGTGAACGGGGCGAGCTGGTGGCAGACCTTCCGACGGGTGCTGTTGCCGCTCCTGATGCCCGGCATCGTCGCGGGCTGGATCTACATCCTGGTGGTGTCGTTCCGTGAGCTGTCCAGTTCGATCCTGTTGTACAGCCCGGGTAACGAGGTGTTGTCCATCCTGATCTTCGAGCAGTTCGAGAACGGACAGTTCACGGTGTTGTCCGCGCTCGGTGTCGTCATGGTGTTGACCCTGGTCATCTTGGTCACCGTCGCCTACAAGCTTGGGGCCAAGGTCGGCCTTAAACAAGATTGATGTCAGGGTCTGGAAAGGAACTGCCGACGTGCTAGAAGTACAGAATTTGGTCAAGACATTCGACGGGGAGAAGAAGAAGCGCCGCGGCAGCGCAGAGCCGTCTACCAACGGCGATGCTGCGCGAGTCTTCGCCGTCAACGACATCAGCTTCAAGGTCGAACCGGGGGAGCTGTTCACCCTGCTCGGGCCGTCGGGCTGCGGCAAGTCCACGACGCTGCGGTCGATCGCGGGCCTGGAGAAGCCGGACTCTGGCGTCGTCTCGGTGGGCGGCAACGTATTGTTCGCGGCGGGTCCTGCGGTCGACAAGCGCGTGAACGTGCCCGCGAACAAGCGCGCCCTCGGCATGGTCTTCCAGTCCTATGCGATCTGGCCGCACATGACGGTCTTCGAGAACGTCGCGTTCCCACTGCGGGTCCGGCCGCGCGGGCAACGCCCCAGCAAGCGGGAGATCACCGAACGGGTGGACCGGGTCCTCGAGACGATGGAACTGCTGCAGTACGCCGACCGGCACGCCACCAAGCTCTCGGGTGGACAGCAGCAGCGGTTGGCACTGGCACGGGCCATCGTCATCGAGCCATCCATGCTGCTGTTGGACGAGCCGCTGTCGAACTTGGACGCCAAGCTCCGTGAGTCGCTGCGTTTCGAACTCAAGCGGCTGCAACGCGAACTCGGCATCACCTCGATCTACGTCACGCACGACCAGATCGAGGCGCTGTCGCTGTCGTCGCACATCGCCGTGCTTCGGGCAGGCGAGGTGGTGCAGATGGGCAAGCCACGCGACATCTACGAGAATCCGCAGAACAAGTTCGTCGCAGAATTCATCGGAACGTCGAACTTCATCGACGGCACCGTCGCGTCTCGTGACGGCGATGAGCACGTGGTGGAGACCCGCGACGGCCGACTGCGGCTGCAGTCCAGCGCGCACGTACCGCCAACCACGGACGTCGTCGTGTCGATCCGTCCGGAGGCGGTCATGCTCACCACCGAGCGGCCGGTCAATGCACCGAACGTGTGGGAGGGCATCGTCACCACCCGCGCATTCCTCGGTGACGCGGTCGACCACGTCGTCGCGGTCGGCAAGCGCGACATTCGGGCACGCTGCCTGCCGCACATCTCGCACGCACCGGGAACCGCGGTGTTCATGGAGATGGACCCGGGCAAGCTTGCCCTCGTTCCGGTCGACTGATCGCGGGCATGCGCGCTCCCGCTGTATTGAGAAACCGCGATTTCGACCTCTACTGGGCAGGTGTCGTCTTCTCGCAGATCGGCACTCGTGGAACGGTTGCGGCAAATCTGTATCACGTCTACCAACTGACCGGCTCGGTTACCCAGACCGGGCTCGTCGGTGCCGCGCAGGCGGTGGCGCTGCTGGTGCTCAGTCCGCTCGGCGGTGTCCTGGCCGATCGCTGGGACCGGCGCAGACTTCTGCAGTACTCGCAAGCAGTGGCCATGGTGGTCGCGGCTGGCTTGGCGGCATTGACATTGAGCGGCCACATCACGGCGTGGCAGGTTCTGGCGTCGGTCGTATTGACCACTGCCGCTGCCACATTCGACCAACCCGCGCGCCAGGCGCTCATTCCCGCCTTGGTGCCGCGCGAGCAGTTGCCACAGGCATTCGCACTGATCAACCCCTCGCGGGAGATCGCGGTGCTGGCCGGACCGGCGCTGGCCGGAGTCTTGATCGGCATCAACGGCCCTGGCCTCATGTACGCCGTCGATGCGGCCACTTACGCCGTTCTCGTCGTGATCCTGCAGGTGCTGCGGGTCGCAAAGCTCGACGGGGCAGGCACACAGACGTCGCTGTGGCGCCAGCTCGTCGACGGTACGGACTTCGTCCGACACCGCAGAATCATCTGGATGCTGATGTCGCTGGACTTCTCGGCGACCTTGTTCGGCGGCTACCGGGTGGTGTTACCCGCGCTGTGCGCCACCGTGTTCCACGTCGGTCCCCAGGGCTACGGCGTGCTGTCCGCCGCGCCGTCGGCGGGCGCGCTGCTGGCGACCTACACGGTGTTTCGCGTGGTGGGCCGGACCAAGCGCCTCGGCCGGGTGCTCCTGATCTCAACGGTGCTCTACGGCGTCTCGAACATCGCGCTTGCCCAGGCGCACCTGTTTGCGATCGCAGTGCTCGCGGGGTGTTTGATCGGGGCGTTCGACGCGATGGCGACCACCATCCGACACGCCGCGGTGCAGCTCGAAACCCCAGATGAACTGCGCGGCAGGGTCTCTGCCATCTATCAGATGTGTTCTCGTGGTGGCCCGGCGCTCGGCGATACCCTGGTCGGAGCGGTAGCCGGCGTCCTGGGGCCGGTCATGGCACTGACTTTGGGCGGCGTGTTGGCTGCGGCCTACGCAGGCGTCTTCACCTCGAGACCGAACCCGGTACGCGAATACGCGGGTGTGGAGGCCAAGGAGGCCGAAACCGAACCGGTGAGTGAGTCGTCGGGCGGGTCTTGACACCCCTGCCATTGGTAATACCATTAGGTCAAACAAATTGTGATGGAGGATGCACGTGGCCAAGGATGCAATCGTCTCGGACGATCTGGCGAAGAAGTTCGCTACCGAGAAGGACTCTCCGTACGTGCGATGGGTACGGGCTGAAGGCCTCGACATCATCAGCGCCCACTACGTTCCCGATCTGAACACCGTTGAGCTGAAGCCATGGGAACGCCGCGGAGGACGCGGCGTGTTCATCAACCACGAGGCATCACGGACCTCCAACGACTGCTATGTGTGCGAGATCCCCGCGGGCAAGGAGCTGGCACCGCAGCGGCAGTTGTTCGAGGAGATGATCCTGGTTCTCTCCGGGAACGGGTCGACGTCGGTGTGGAACGACGCCGGGCAGAAGGTGACCTTCGAGTGGGGACCCGGCGCAATGTTCGCCATTCCGCTCAACACCTGGCATCAGCACTTCAACGGTTCCGGCACGCAGGCGGCCCGTTTCGTGTCGTCGACGAACATGCCTCCGGTGCTCAACCTGTACGACGAAGCAGACTTCGTCTTCAACACCGCCCACGACTTCGCCGGCCGGTTCGCCGGTGAGCCGGACTACTTCGCCCCCAAGGACGAACAGGACGGGCTGCTGCTGAAGACGAACTTCGTCGCCAACACCATCGATCTGCCGTTGATCTCGGCGAAGGAGCGCGGAGCGGGTGGTGGTCACATCCGCTTCTCGATGGCGAAGGGCTCGATGAACAGCCACATCTCGCAGTTCGGCACCGCCACTTACAAGAAGGGGCACCGGCACGGTCCCGGCGCCCACGTGATCATCCTTTCGGGCGAGGGCTTCAGCCTGATGTGGCCGGAGGGCGAGGAGCCGCGCCGCTACGAATGGAAGCAGGGCACGCTGATCGTGCCCCCCAACATGTGGTTCCACCAGCACTTCAACACCGGCGTCGAACCGGCACGCTACCTCGCCTTCAAGCACGAGGTGGTGTCCATTCGGAACGCACAGGGAGTGCCCAAGGCCTGGATCAGCCGGCGCATCGGTGGCGATCAGATCGACTACGCCGACGAATCGCCGGTGGTCCGTGAGACGTTCGCCAAGGCGCTGGCCGAGAACGGCCTCGAACCGAGGATGGACGAGGCCTACGAAGCCGAACTGGCCGACCTGCCGCCCAAGCTGGAATCGGTGCCATCGCCCGCATGAGCTACGACCCGGATCACGAACACGCCGAGCCGGAGTTGTCGATCGAAGAGAACCCGATCTGGCAGCAGGACAACGTCACACTGCACAGTGTGGGTGTCGACATCGGCAGTTCCGGCACACAGGTGGCCTTCTCCCGACTGCAACTGCGCAGGCGGGGCGAGGATCTGACCAGCAGATACATCGTGGTCAGCCGGGACACGCTGTTCGAGTCGGAGGTGGCGCTGACGCCATACACCGACGATATGCAAATCGACGCGGTGGAGCTTGGACGGATGTTGGACACCGCGTACGCCGACGCGGGGCGCCGCCCCGAGGACGTCGACACCGGCGTCGTGATCCTGACCGGCGAGGCGCTGCGGCGTCGCAATGCCGAGCGGATCGCCTCCGTCATCGCGGAGCGGGCGGGTGACCTGGTGTGCGCGACCGCCGGTCATCACATGGAGGCCATGCTTGCCGCGTACGGTTCGGGAGCCGTATTGACGTCGCACGAATCGGGGAGCCGGATCCTCAACGTCGACATCGGCGGTGGTACGACGAAGCTCGCGCTGATCGACCACGGCAGAGTTCTGGCCACCGCGGCGTTCCACGTCGGCGGGCGCCTGATCGCCGTGGACGGTGACACCGTTTCGAGGATCGAGCCGGGCGGTCGCAGGCACGCCGCGGCCGTCGGCCTCGATCTCAGTCTCGGTAGTCGTGTCGATTCCGCAGCACTCGACGAAATTGCGCGCGAAATGGCCGAGTTGATCATCGCGGCCATACGCGGCGAGGCCGCCGCCGACTCGCACTTCCTCACCGAACCCATCCCCGATCCCGGGGCGGTCGACGGTTTGATCTTCTCCGGAGGAGTGGCCGAGTACGTATACGGCACGGAGAGCAGAGATTTCGGTGACCTCGGTCGCAGGCTCGGCACCGTGCTGGCCGGGCAGATCGAGGCGGGCCGATTGCCGGCGCCGATATTGCCTGCGGCGCAACGGATTCGGGCCACGGTACTTGGTGCATCCGAGTACACCGTCCAACTCAGCGGGATCACCAGCTACATACCGTCACCCGACGCGACACTCCCGCGACGCAACGTCCAAGTGGCACGGCCGCACTACGTGCTCGACGACGTCGTAAGTCCGGAGGCGATTGCCACGGCGATCGAAAAGCACCTGTTGACGTTCGGACTCAACGACAGTCCCGTCGACGTAGCGTTGGCGTTGACGTGGACCGGCGTGCCCAGCTACCTGCGACTGCGTTCGTTGGCCGAAGGGATCACCGCCGGATTGCGGCGACGCATGGCCGACGGACGGACGGTCTATCTGATGATCGACTCGGACATCGCGCTCACACTCGGCACCATCCTGCGCGACGAGCTATCGGTGACCAACGACCTGCTGATTCTCGATGGCGTCGACCTTCGTGACTTCGACTTCGTCGATCTCGGCCGCGTTCGGCGCCCGTCGAACACGGTGCCCGTCACGATCAAGTCGCTGGTGTTCGGCGCACAGGCCGCCAGCACCAATGCCAGCCCGGCCGCGGTGATGGTGTAGCCGCAGTGACCGCATCATCGGAGCAGGCCGCGCTGCGCGAGACCGTCGCGACCGCCTGCCGCATACTCGCACACCAGGGTCTGGCGGCCGACGTCCTCGGTCACGTCAGCGTCCGCTGGGACGCCGACCGGATCCTGTTGCGCTGCCGAGGGCCCGAGGACCGCGGGCTGCTGTTCACGGATGTCGAGGACATTCGTGTCGTCGACCTCGACGGTGCGGGCCATCTGGACGGCGGTTATTCCGTACCGAACGAATCCCACATCCACACCGAGCTGTATCGGTGCCGTCCCGACGTCAAGGCCGTCGTGCACGCACACCCCCGCGATCTGGTGGTGTCCGACCTTGCGGGTGTGAAGTTGCGGGAAGTGTTCGGCGCTTACAACATTCCGGCGTCACGCCTCGCCCGCCAGGGTGTTCCGACATATCCGCGGTCGGTCTTGGTCCGTACCCCGGAGCTGGGTCGAGAGGTTGCCGCCGCGATGGGTTCGGCCGATGTGTGCGTCCTGCGTGGTCACGGGCTGGTGGCGGTGGGGGAGTCGGTCGAACAGGCGACCCTGCGCGCTCTCGACCTTGCCGAGCTGTCCCGGATCTCCACCGAAGTCGCTCTGCTCGGTGGGGTGCCCGAAGTCCTCTCCGAGGACGACCGGCGTGAGCTGCCAGACCTCGGCTCGTCGTTCAACGACCTGTCACGCTGGCGCCACTACACCGGCCGCCTGGTGGTTGCCGGGTTGTACGGGTAGGAATCGACCCGTCCGGATCACAGCCCACCCTCACTACCGGCCAACGGCGCGACCCGCCGGCCGAGGTAGGTGCATCTGCCAGGTGAAACCGGCTGGTGTCCCACGGCGCAGAGTGCCGTTGCGGCCAGGACGCTGGAGGAGTACCTCACCCATGTACGCGCTGAGCGTCCACGCCGTATCGTTTGCCGATGGCGAGGACCTCGAAGTTGGAGAGACCATGGCTCCAATGCAACGGATCGGCGTCGCGCGCAAGCAAGAATGTGCCAGCGCGTCTCGATGTTCCATGCCGCCAACCCCGATGACTCCGATGATGTTCCACGACTTTCATGCAACCGAGTGAATACCGTTGCAAAGCTTGGCGACTAAGACCTAATGGTATTACAGTTAGTTTATTGTGGTGGCGGTCTCACCGCAGCAGATGACTGGACCGATTGTCGAGAGGGTAGATAGTGCTGAGGGCAGACATCAATGAGCTGTTGACCCGTACGGGTCCGGGTACGCCGATGGGCGATATGTTCCGGCAGTACTGGATACCGGCCATCCTGGCGGAGGAACTCCCGGAGAACGACTGCCCACCCGTGCGGGTGAAGCTGTTGAGCGAGCGGATGGTCGCATTCAGGGACAGCGACGGTCGCTACGGGCTGATCGACGAGTTCTGCGCACACCGCGGAGCGTCGTTGTGGTTCGGGCGCAACGAAGGGTCGGGACTGCGGTGCCCGTACCACGGCTGGAAATACGACGTCACGGGGCAGGCCATCGAGATCCCCTCGGAGCCCGAGAACAGTACGTTCTGCGCTCACGTGAAGCTCACCTCGTACCCATTGGTCAAGATCGGCGACGTGCTCTGGACCTACATGGGGGATCCCGAGAAGCAGCCGCCGCTGCCCGAATTCGAGTTCGCGACCGTACCGCCAGAGCAGACCTACACATCCAAGCGTTGGCAGGAATGCAACTGGCTGCAGGCGTTCGAGGGCGGCATCGATTCGAGCCACGTGTCCTTCCTGCACTCCGGAGGACTCAAGACGGACCCCTTGTTCAAGGGTGCCAAGGGCAACGAATACAACATGGCCGACCTCAAGCCCTACTTCGAGGTGGCCGAGGCCGATGGTGGCCTGTTCGTCGGTGCTCGGCGCAACGCCGAAGATGACAGTTACTACTGGCGCATCACCCCATGGGTGATGCCGTGCTTCACGATGGTGCCCCCGCGCGGTGACCACCCGCTGCACGGTCACTTCTGGATTCCCATCGACGATGAGAACTGCTGGGCCTACTCCTTCGACTACCACCCGGTGCGCGCGTTGACCGCTACCGAGGTGCAGGCGATGAAGGACGGCCACGGAGTGCACAGCGAGAACATCCCCGGCACCTACCGTCCGGCGGCCAACAAGGACAACGACTATCTGATCGACCGCGAAGCGCAGAGGCGGGGTGACACGTATTCGGGTGTCAAGGGCATCGCGATGCAGGACGCCTCGCTGCAGGAGAGCATGGGCCCGATCGTGGATCGCACCAAGGAGATGCTGGTGTCTGCCGACAGCGGCATCATCAAGGCGCGGCAGAAACTGAAGCGGGCCGTCGAAGCGCTGCGGGACAAGGGCGTAACTCCACCCGGTGTGGACCCCGCGCACCATCGCGTGCGGTCGGCTGCGGTCGTGCTGCCGCGGGACTCATCGTTCGTCGAGGCCTGTCGCGAAGACCTTTCGGTGCGCGAGGGCGTGCGGCAGTCGTCGGTATGAGCCTGGGGATGGGCACGGATATGAGCACCGCGTTCCGGCCGGTATTGGGCAGTAGCTGCGCTCGCGCGACGACCGCTGCCGAAATGCGGTTCCGCATCGACCGGCCGATACGCGGACGGCGCGGAGCACGCATCATCGGGCTCGACGAGGGCGCGAACGCGATCGTGCACCGCATCGCGGGTGAACCGTGGGGACATGCCCGCTTCTTCTCGCTCGCCGGGCCCGTCGGTGACGGCGGATCCGAGTCGATGGTGCTGCGGAATGCAGACGGGGACGAGTCGAACCTGCTCACCGAACTGGACGAGGCGGACGTCGTCATCATGGTGGCCACCACCGAGGCCGATGGAACCGCGGCCACGATCATCGGTGCGGCGTGCACGGTGCGCGCAATCATGACCGCGGGTCTGGTCATCGGCGAGCCAGCAGCCATTGGCGCGACGGTGGCCGCCGTCCGGCCCCACGCGCGGGTGTTGATGGTCAGCAGCGACGAGCACGACGTGGTCGACCTGCTCAGTGCGTTGCGGGCGTGAAGGAGCTTGAAGATGACCAAGAAGGTGCAGCTGACCGACCTGGCGGCGATGAAGCGGGAGGGCCTCAAGATCGTCGGCGTCGTCGCATGGGATTACCAGATGGCGCGGATCGTCGATCGCGCGGGCGTCGACCTGGTGTCGGTGGGCGATACCGTCGGAATCAACCTGTGGGGCCAGCCGAACCCGCTCGAGGTGACGATGGATCAGATGATCGTCGTGTGCCAAGCGGTGCGCAGGGGAGTCAGCCGTGCGCTGCTGAGTTGTGACTTCCCCTTCGGCCCGATGCAGGAGAGCTCGAAGAGCGCAGTGCGGGCGGCGATCCGGTTGGTCAAGGAAGCCGGCGTCGACATGGTGAAGCTCGACGGGGCCGCAGACCACCTGGACGCCGTCGCAGCGGTGACACGGGCGGGCATCCCCGTGTTCGCGCAGTTCGGCATTACGCCGCAGACGTCGCTGAAGTACGGCGTCACCTACAGCGCCACCCCGAACGCCGGTGACACGATCCCCGATGAGATGCTCGACGAGGTGGTCGGGGAGGCCAAGCGCCTCGAGGACGCGGGCGCCGCATTGCTCAACTTCACCAACTCGGGACCGGTCGCAGGTGCCGCAGTCGCTCAAGCTGTTTCGATTCCGGTGCTCGGTGGTTTCGGAGGTGGGCCGTGGCTCGACGGCCGAGTACGGATGGCGACCGCAGCGATCGGCTACAGCGCCGATGGATTGGACAATCCCCCGGACACCTACGCCAACGTCGCTCAGATCGCACACGACGCGATACTGGCTTACGCCGACGACGTTCGGTCGGCACGACAGATCTCCGGCGGGATTCGCGTTTGAAGGAGGGTGCTCGCAGATGACTGACATGTCGCTGACAAGCGTGTCCACGGCGGTGATCGACGGCATCCCGACACGTTATGAGGTCGCGGGATCCGGTCCGCCGCTGCTGATGTTCTCGCCAGGTGGCTTCAGCGCGACCATGGCGAACTGGGAGACACACGGGCTGTACCAACGCACCGCGATGCTGGCGCAGCTGCGAAAACGGTTCACCTGCATCACCTTCGACAAGCGCGAGTCGGGTGGATCCGGTGGCCGGGTGGAGCGGGTGCGGTGGCTGGACTACGCGAATCAGGGGATCGGGCTGCTCGACCACCTCGGCTATGAGCGCGCCCACGTCATGGGTGCGTGTGTCGGCTGTTCGATCGTCACGGTTCTGGCGACGACTCATCCCGAGCGGGTCGCCGGTGCGGTGTTGTACTCGCCGGCAGGTGGGGTGAAGTACCGGATGAAGCAACACGCGAGGTTTCACGCCCATCTCGCATTCGCTGCCGAGCACGGCCTGGGTGCCGTTGCCGCCCTCGCCGCGTCAACCGACGGCGGGTTCTCGGACGATGGCAGGGTGGGTCCGTGGGTTACGGTCCTGCGCAATGATCCAGAGTTCGCCGCGCGTTACGTCGCCCTGGATGCCGCCAGGTATCAGATGCTCGTCGCAGGCATGAGCGGATTGCTCTTCGACCGAGACACGGCCCCAGGTGCGCCGCCCGAAGACCTTCTCCTGCTAGATGTTCCGGTCCTCATCGTGCCGGGCGACGACACCTCACACGCCCCGTCGGCAGCGCACTACCTACGGGAATGCATTCCGGCGGCCGAATTCTGGGACGTACCCGTCGCAGCCCAGACGGCCGAAGCAGCGCCCGCCCGGGTCATCGGGTTTCTGGAGTCACTTCTCGCTTGACACGTGCCGGGCGGTGCGCCCGATGTGCGTCCGCATTACTGCCGTGGCCTTTTCGACGTCCCGCTTCTTGATTGCGGCCACGAACTGGCGGTGTTCACGGCTGCCGCGAATCCCCATCTCGGGATGGCCTTCCTGGACGTGTTCCAGCGACTTGAGGGTCGGACCGTGAAACGAATCGGCCAGCATGGCGATCGCGGAGTTGTGGCTTGCGAGCGCCACCCGGCTGTGGAACTCAGCCGAAAGCGACATCGGATACGAACCCTGCTCGAGGGCTTCGTCCGCGCGGTCGCAGATCTTGAGAAGGTCGGCGATGTCTTCCTCGGTCGCACGGTCGCAGACCAACGGAATGATGCCGAGTTCGAGAACCTGGCGCGCTTCTGTGACTTCCTTGTCGGTCAGCTGGGACAGCGAGAGCAGGTCGATGATGCCCTCTCCGACCCTTGCGCTCGTCGGCGCGGTGACGAACGCGCCGCCGTGAGCGCCAACCTTGATGGCGACCATGCCGTTGGCTTCCAGGCCGCGCAAGGCCTCACGTACGGTGACGCGGCTGACGCCGAACTTCTCACCGAGGTCCCGTTCGGAGGGCAGCCTGTCACCCGGCTTCAGTTGGCCGTCGCGGATCAGCAGCCGGATCTGGTCGACGATCATTCCCGACGCCCGGCCAGGGACAACGCGACTGAACATGTCGTCCGACATCACCCGCGACGATCCCAACGATCCATTTGACGCCATGGACCAATCATAATGCCACTGGACCTTCGTGTGGGGAGCTACGCGATCTCGGCGCGCGGCACGGCGTGCTCGCAGACGCGGGAAACCGCGCAAAGGGTGACTCTAGGCAAATCACGTGGCGACCAGCCAACCGGTCGCTCAATCCTCGTCGTGGCGGGTCAGCCCCGCAGCGCCGATCAGTTCTTCGTGCAGTTCGAACCAGACCGTGTGGTACGAGTCGATCATGGGTCGGGCGAACCAGACGGCGTCGCCGGCGTGAATCTTGTCCAGTGCCGCGGACAGTTTGGCGGAGTAGGCGTCCAGGCGGGGCAGCTGGGCGCTGGCCGAAGCGAGAATCGGCAGGACGGACCGGTTGACGCCGTCTAGGCGACTCAGCACCGCAGCATCGTAGTCGGCGTCCGCGTGGTCATTGGGTTCGCCGTTCCGCAGTTGCCAATGCGAGACCACGGCCTTGAATTCCCGGTTCGCACTGCGGAACTCGTCGTAGATCCGCGCGAACGACTCGTCGTCAATGGTGCGCCGCTCGTCGGCGAGGAGTTCATCAAGGCGTGCCCGACCCGCCGGGGACAACCGGACGGTCGGTCCGCTGACCAGCAGGCCCGCCTCGGTGAGCTCCCTGATCATCGAATCGACGGCCCGCGCTTCCTCGTCCAGCGTCGCGGCCAGATCGGCCGCGCGCACCCGCCCCTTCAGCCGTACGGCCTGCAACAGAGTCAACTCATCCATCGGACAACCTCTCGGAACGCAAGCGACCGCCGTCCTCCGCGAGTCGCAGCGCGGTCAGCATCGCGACCAGGGGAGTGTCGCAGACGACGTCGTTCAGACCCCGTGCCACCGCCTCGCGGACCGCGATCGCGGCTACCTCGAGAAGATCGGGACTGTCCCGCTCCGACCACGCCGTCAGCTCCAATGCGCCGTCGAAGACCTTGCCCTCGCCGCCGTCGACCGTGATCACTCTGCCGTCGAGCGTGGCGGCCACCCCGGCGCCACAGCCCACCACCGCCGGTCTGCCGATCTCGCGGCTGACCACCGCCGCGTGCGACGTGGCGCCGCCGATCTCGGTGACGATCGCCGCGCGCCGCAAGCATCCCGGCGACGTCATCGGGACTGGTCACCGTGCGGACCAGGATCACGTCCTCGGCCTGCGTCGGCAGCGTCGAGCGCGGCGTCGAGGTCGGTGTGCGCCGTGCCCGACGCGACACCCGGACTCGCGGGCAGACCGGTCGCCAACAACGTAGCGGCGAGCCGGGTCTCGGGCTGCAACGAGGGGGACAACAGGGTCCGTACGTGTTCGGGCGTGACCCGTCGCAGCACCTCGGCATCGTCGATGAGACCGGCAGCGCGAAACGCCAGCGCCAGGCGCACCGCTGCTTGCGCCGAGCGCTTCGCGACGCGGGTCTGCAACAGCCACAGCGTGCCGCGTTCAACGGTGAACTCGATGTCCTGCACATCACCGCCGAGCCGTTCGAGCTCGTCGGATGACCGCCATCAGCTCGGCGAACACCCCAGGATGCGCGGTGCGCAACGCCTCGAGCGGCAGGCAGTCGAACGTGCCGGAGACGACGTCCTCGCCCTGCGCGCCGGGCAACCATTCGCCCAGAGGTTCGTCGGCGCCCGTCGCGGGGTTGCGGCTGAACAGCACCCCGGAGCCGGAGTCAGGGCCGATGTTGCCGAACACCATGGCCTGGACCACCACTGCCGTGCCGCCCGCGTCGTCGAGGCCGTGGTGAGCGCGGTAGGCGGCGGCCCGCGGACTGGTCCAGGAGGCGAAGACCGCCTCGATGGCGCCGCGAAGCTGACCGAACGGGTCGTCGGGCACCTCGGCCGACGAGTTGCCGCCGAGCACGATCCGCCGGTACATCGCGCCGAACCGGGACCGGGTGTCGGCGGCGAACTCCGCCGAGATTCTGCGCCGCCAGCGCCTGGTGCACGGCGTCGTCGATCCCGAGGTCGAGCACCGTGTCGAGCATGCCCGGCATCGACAGTGCCGCCCCCGATCGCACACTGAGGAGCAGCGGCCGCGGCCCCCGACCGAAGCTGCACGAGGTCTCGCGCTCCAACCCCTGTAGCCCGGCGAGCACGTCGGGCCACACCCGATCGAGAACGCGCTCGTCGCCGGCCAGGAAGGCCGCGCACACATCGGTGACAAGACAGAAAGCCGGCGGAACGGGAAGGCCGCGGGTTCGCATGAGGTTGATGCCAAAGGCCTTGTTGCCCAGTACTTCACGCGGCAGTCGCGAACTGCCGTCGAGCGGCACCACCGCGGCCCGGCCGACGTCGGACCTGGCGTCGCCGCCGCTGACCCACGTTCATGTCAGGATGGCCTGCCGTCTCGTCCCGCTACTCAGCGGTGCGCGTAACCCGGTGGGTTGGGCGAATCGACCCACAGGTCGACGCCAAGGTCGGCACCGGGCACGCAGTCGTACAGGGACAGATCGCTGACGCCCGACTCCAGCAGCACGTCCTCGCAGAGCAGGCTGTGGCCCGTGTAGGACCTCGGCAGGCTTGTTGAGCACCACGTACGCGGCGTCGGCGTACACGTCGGGCTTGCGGGCGCGGCCCATCGCCTCGTCGCCGCCGAGCAGATTCTGCACCGCCGCGGTGGCCACCAGCGTGCGCGGCCACAGCGTGTTCGATGCGATGCCTTCGGAGCGCATCTCCTCGGCGATACCCAAGGCGCACAGCGTCATTCCGAACTTGGCCATCATGTAGGCGGTTGGCTTGAGCCACTCGGACTCCAGTCGGATCGGCGGCGACAGAGTGAGGATGTGCGGATTGTCGCGACCCTTCATATGCGGGATGCAGGCCGCCGACACCGCGTAGGTGCCCCGCACCTGGATGCCGTTCATCAGGTCGAACCGCTTGAGCGGAACCTCGGTGATGGAGCCAAGGTTGATCGCCGAGGCGTTGTTGACGCAGATGTCGATGCCGCCGAACTGCCCGACGGCCTGGTCTACGGCAGCCTGCACCGAATCACCGTCTCGGATGTCGCCGACGATCGGCAGGGCCTGGCCGCCCGCATCCTCGATCTCCCTGGCCGCGGTGTAGACCGTGCCCTCCAACTTGGGGTGTGGTTCGGCGGTCTTGGCGACCAACGCGATCTGAGCGCCGTCAGCGGCGGCACGCTTGGCGATGGCCAAGCCGATGCCCCGGCTCGCGCCGGAGATGAACATGGTCTTCCCGGAAAGCGACATCGGAACCTCCTGCCGCGTGAGCGGCGTTCCGCACTCCGCGGCTGCGGCGAGCGAGTGGCCAGCGAGTCAAAGCATAAGTCGCCAACTGATCACCACTTGACCCCCGGCAGGAATACCACTTCCAACTAGTAGGTACAGCCGTTGCCCTGCCAGCGCACACCGGTGATGCGGCCAGCGCTGACGACGGTGACGCGGTGATCGGCGAAGGTAAACGCCATGTCCGCAGGCACCCACGACCGGCGGCAAGACCACGAGGAGACCGACATGACCACGTCCATCACCCGCAGCAGTCACGTGATCTCCCCGTGGACGGCGAGATCGTGGAGGAGAACGAGTTCGGGTCGATGCGGCGCGTCACCGTCGACAACTTCCCGATCCTCAAGGGGCTGTCGATCAAGCGGGTGCTGCTCAATCCCGGTGCGATGCGGACCCCGCACTGGCACGCCAACGCCAACGAACTCACCTACTGCGTGTCCGGCACCGCGCTGGTCTCCGTGCTCGACGACGGCAGCCGGTTCTCGACCTTCATCGTCACCGCGGGCCAGATGTTCCACGTCGACTCCGGCGCGTTGCACCACATCGAGAACATCGGCACCGACGTCGCCGAGTTCATCATCGCGTTCCGCAGCGAACGCCCCGAGGACTTCGGCCTCGCGCGCCACCTTCGGCGCCTTCACCGACGCCGTGCTCGGCAACACCTCTAGATCCCCCCTGCGATTTGTGTGCATCTCGCGGCGGTGAGCGCCGGTGGGTGTACGCAAATCGCAGCGACGGGAACCGTCGAGTTGGGCCTCGAGCGGCCCCACGTCGTCGCTCCGGATATCGGCATGTCCTCGACGCAGTTCGGCGAAACCGTCCCGTACGTGCGGCGCTACCGCCACCAACTGCCGCTGCTCGCCGTGCTGCTCCCTGGGGATTCAAACGCCGGTGCGCATCGTCCAGGGCAGCGAGGACGCGGTGGTGCATTGGCCGATGCCGAATTCCTGCACGGCCGGCTGCCGATTGCGTCAGAGGCTGCTCAGGTCGTCGGGCACGTCGATGGCGTGCTCGCGGAGGATCTCCAGAGTCACCACGTCGAGGGTGCGCTCGTGGGTGGCTGCCAGCACGACAGGGGCGGCGTAGCCGTCGGTCTGGGCCTTGAGCCAGTTCACCGCGGTGACGCACCAGCGGTCGCCGGGTGTCAGGCCGGGAAAGCGGTACTGGGGCATCGGGGTCGACAGGTCGTTGCCGATCGAGCGCTGGTGCTCGAGGAACTCGGCGGTCACGACCGCACAGATCGTGTGCCTGCCGAGGTCCTCCTCCCCGGTCGTACAGCATCCGTCGCGGTAGAACCCGGTCAGCGGATCGGTGCCGCACGGTTCCAGCGGTCCGCCAAGGACGTTGCGATTGGCCATGGCCTCAGTATCCACTCCAATATCCACTCCAATCCACTGTCGGCGGGGGCCGCCGCAGCATGGAAACGGGCAGTCGGCGGCTCAGTCGAGTGAGTCCCAGAAGCGAGTCAGCGCTGCCGCACCGCGTACCGGGTCCTGAACCATCCACCAGTGGCCCAGTCCGTCGAGCACCTCGGTCTTGGCGCCCGCGCGGGCTGCCGCCCTGCGGCGGATCTCATCGGAGCCGGTGTAGTGATCCTCGGTCGCCAACAGGTGCAGACCAGGTCGCGCCGCGGCCCGCTCCAACCGCGCACCCGCCTCGGCCAGTGCGGGGTGCCGCGCGGATCGGTAGAGCAGCAGCAGTGCGCGACTCATCTCGTGGCCTTGTGCGGTGGCCACCTTGGCTGCGACCTCGTGTGTCATGCCCAGTCCGACCATGCGTTCGGTTCGGTCCTCGAGCGTCCCGCTCATCATGGCGTCGGCCAACCGCTCTCCGTCGCCCGGCGTCTGCCAGATCAGCGCTGCCTCGTGCCAGACGTAATCCGGGTCGAACACCCCGATGATGTCGCTGGCCCAACTGCGCACCAACTCGGGCCGGTTCATCATCGCGTTCACCACGTGATTGCCGCCCCAGTCGTGTCCGACGAGGTCGATCGGGCCGGCCACCCGCGCCAACTCGTCCTCCAGCCAGTCGCGGTAATCCAGGTGGGTTGCTGGCCAGCCGTCCGGCAGATGGAGCGCCGAATCCCGGCGGGGACAACCGAATGACGTCGTCCCGGCGGAGTGCATCGACGAGGGGGTCCCAGACCGCATCGGTCTCCGGATTGCCGTGCACCAGCACCACCGTCACGATCCAGATCCTGGCACTGGCATGGCGCATCCGTTCCCGCGGTTAGGCGTCCTGGAGCGAATCCGGAGCGCTGTCGAGGATCCCCGAGATCGACGGGTTCGGCACCGTCGCTCCGCCGACCGGCACCAGGGCCACTGCCCACTGGTTGCCCGCGGTGTATGCGATGATCGCGAAGGAATCGTCGATCTCGCCGACCGGGACGACCGTCCACCCGGGATCCCTCGTGTAGGTGAACGACCCGTCGTCGTCGATCGTCACGGATCCGTAGGCGGTCAAATTCGTGCTCGAGCTACCGGTCGACAATGAATCGATGCCTTCCGACAGCAGCGCACGCCGGAGCCAAGACGTAACCCTCGACGTCGTCGAACGGCGCCTCGACGCGGCCGCTGAACGATCCGGTCCCGGCGTACGGAAGGCCACTGGTCGCGGTCACCGATGCCTGATTTGACGATGACGACGGGCACCGAGACCGTGGTGATGCCCCCGCGGCCGTCGTTCACCTGAATGGCGAAACCGTCGGTGTGCACCGACGGGTCGGTGCGGTACCGGGCATCGGGGGTGTAGAGGAGGTGGATGCGCCATGGGCAGGCTGAGTGAAGGTGAACGTGTGGTCGTCGCCCCAGTCCGACGCATTCACCACGAACACGACTTCCCCGGTAGGCAGAAACGTCGATCCGGTGAAGGCGTCGAGCCGCGTGACTTCGAGCGATCGGCTCGGCCCACTCGGGCCCGACTGCGGTCCCCAGCTCACACCGGTGGGAAGTCGAGTGCCGGGACGTTGATCGGATGCACCGACGACGTGACGACCCTCCCGACGCCATCGTCGAGCTTGACGGTGAAGCCGTCCGTCGTCGGGGCCTCGCGGGCGGCATCCAGATCATCCGGCCGGTAGAGGAATCCGACGTATGTGCCTGCGGAAAGGCCGAATTCCTGGCCGATGAACTCGCCGTACTCCGGCTCGCCGAACTCGTCGGTCTTCGGGTCCCTTGACACCTCGAATGGCCCGAAACCGCTTGCGGTGCCGTTGCGCACACCGCCGATCTCGGCGGTCGCGGTCTCGTCGAACTCCTTCGGCACGCGGTAGAAGTACGCATATTCGCCGTAGAACAGACCCACCGCGTGATGGTCGAGGAAGCTGAACGGTCCCAACACCGGGCAATCCGGCATCGTGGCGCCATCGGTGCCGCTGTCGATGGAGTCGTCATGGCGTGCAGAGATGGTCTCCGGTGACGGCCCGTACAGGTCATCGCTGCGCCCGCCATAATCCGTGGATCTCATGGTCTCTGCTCCTGGGCCGAGAACCGGCCTTTCGGCCGATCGGGTTAACTGCATGGCATCGTCACGCTATTGCCGAGCAGCTGGCACGCACATGCGTAGCGAACTACGTGTTTGCGGTCGGGTGCGCAGGATCGATCGGCGGCGGTGCTGATTCGGAAGTGGATTGCCGTCCACGAAGCGCCTCGGCAACAAGGGAACACGCGGAGGCCGGCGCTTCGAATTCAGTCTTCGGCGTGACGCTCGTAGTCCCAGTGCTCCAGGCGCAGCTGAAGGTCGTGGAGTGCGATTGCCGCGGCCAGCACCAGGCCGCCGAAGACTACGGCGATCAGCGTGAACATGCCGTGCTCCTTCGTGTCGAGGTGGCGCACCATTGCGGTTTGCTGGTTCCCACCGATCGCGATGGGTGCCGGAGTGGTGGTGTCCACGGCAATCGTAGGATCGTCGGTTGTTGATGCACACGCGTAGAGGACTACGTGTTCTGCTCCGGGACGACCGTGGCGCCGGAACTGCGGGAACCTGCCCGGCACTGCACGGCGGGTGGCCGGTGATCCTGCCGGCGACGGTTGCGCGGGTTTGGCGAGCGACTGTCATCCGGCCTCGCGTGGTCGGTGCCTGCATCGGATCGAAGGTCGGCCCACGTTTGCCGTGACCGGGTCCAGCCCTGACGGAACGGGCTGCGGTCTCGTCCTTGGGCGCTGCCATGGCGGCCGCGGCCGGACCGCGCCGTGGGGTAGTTGCTCCGTCAACTTCCGCAAGGAAGCGATATGGCTCTAATATCCGGTCGTGGGGGCAGTCCAGTGGGTAACCGCGCAACGTGGCTCGTCGCTGGGGTTGCTCGATTCGGCGGTCACCGACTCACAACAACACGGCGCGGTACTCGTGGGTCCGGCTGGAGTCGGAAAGACCGTGTTGGCCCGCGCCGCGGCCAACAGCTTCGCCCGCCAGCATCCCAATGCCGTGTCGCACTGGATCTCGGCTACCGCCTCCGCCAGCCGCGTTCCGTTCGGCGCCTTCAGTCACCTCGTCGAACTGAAGGGCGCTGGCGAACCCGCCACCGTCCTCCACGAGGCGCGGGCTTCGCTGTGTCCGCCGGGCGCTGGTGACGTCCTGGTGGCAGTGGACGACGCGCACCTATTGGACAATCTGTCCGCGACGCTGATTCATCTGCTGGCGGTCACGGCGTCCGCCCGACTGATCCTCACCGCGCGTTCCGGCGAGCCGGTGCCCGATGCCGTCACGAGCCTGTGGAAGGACTCGCTGATCGCGCGGCTCGACATCGGGCCGTTCGATCGGACGCAATCGACACGGCTCATCGAGACGGTTCTCGGTGGGCCGCTCGAGGCCGCCAGCGCGAACCGCGTCTACATGATGAGCCGGGGCAATCCGCTGTACATGCGACACCTCGTGGAGGGCGCGGTGCACGCCGGTTCCCTTCGGCAGGTCGACGGCGTCTGGCAGCTACGTGGCGAACTCGCGCTGACTCCACAGCTGTCCGATCTCATTTCACGACACCTGACCTCGATGCCAACGCCGGTTCAGGGTGTGCTGGAGTACCTCTCGATCGAAGACCCCCTCACGGTGTCCGACCTGTCGGCCGTCGCCGGCCGCGACGCGGTGGAGGAGGCGGAGGCGGCGGGCGCCGTCACCGTCACCGCCCGAGGCCACGAACTGGTGGTTCATCCCGCCCATCCGCTCTACACCGAAGGTCTGCGCGGGTCCATGGGCCGCCTGGCAGCTCGTCGACTGCGAACGAAGTTGGTCGAGCAGCTCTCGGCCCGCGACGCCGGGCACGTCAGCGACCGGCTCAGGTTGGCCGCGCTCGCCATCGACAGTGACAAACCCCCCGAAGTGCCCGACATCTTGGCAGCAGCGTGGGAGGCGATGCGGCTGGGCGATCTCGCGCTCGGGGAACGGCTTGCCCGTGGCGGATTGGAGCGATCATCGGGTCTGCCGGCACGGCTCGCCTTGGCACATTCCCTGTCGTGGCAAGGCCGCGGCCGTGAAACCGATGATGCCTTGAGCGGGGTCGATCTCGACGAGCTGTCCGAATGGGACCTGACCGCGTGGATGCTTCCCAAGGCAGCCAATCAGTTCTGGATGCTCAGGGAATCGGAGCAGGCCGTGGAGTTCTTGTCCGACATGCGACGACGGATCTCGGAGCCCGCGGCCTTGCACACCATCGATGCGTTGGCGGCGACCTTTGCGATGAACCAGGGACAGCCCCGTAGGGCGGTCGACATGGCCAACGACGTGCTGTCGGCACCGACGGCAGATGACCTCGCGATCGCATGGGCGGCGTCGGCCGCCGCACTGTCGAGTGCCCGGATCGGCCGGTTCAGCGATGTGGATCCGCTGACCAAACGCCTTCTCGCCGCGCACCACCCGGGTCTGGTGCGCTACGCGGCAGGCCTCGGCCAGGTGCTCACCGCGCTGCTCGCCTGCGAGATCGCGAAGGCTGAGGAACTCGCCAGGCACTATCTGAGTTTCGCCGAATTCGAGCAACCCGGTCGAGCGATCGGCGAAGTGATGCTCGCTCAGGTCCTGATCGCCAAGGGCGATCTCGGCGATGCGGTCCTGCTCCTGCGCCAGGCCACAGCGGCGTTGAAACACACTGGCTACTCGTGGGGGCCGATGGGTTTGATGTGGCTGGCAAGGGCGCTCGGGCAGCAGGGCGATGCCGACGGGGCGGCGGAGGTGATGCGGAGGGCCGACGACAGTCACGGCATGCGTTCGGAGCTCTACTCTCCTGAACTTCGGCTGGCGAGGGCGTGGACGCTTGCCGCCGCACGCGACGTGCACGGCGCGATAGCCGCGGCGCGTGACGCTGCTCGGGTCGCGATGAGCGCGGGCCAGCGGTCGATCGCCTTGCTCGCCCATCACGACGCGGTGCGGCTCGGTGACACCCATGTCGCAGAAGGCATCGCGCGGCTGAACTCCGAGATCCCTTGTGCCCTAGGGTCAATCGTGCTGCGACATGCGCAGGCGCTGGCCGCCCGCGATGGCGCAGCGCTCGCCAAGGTGGCGATCGACCTCGCCGACGTCGGCATGAAGGCGTGTGCGGCGGACGCGGCCGCGCAAGCGGCCATGGCATTGGTCGCGAGCGGCGACCGCAAGGGCGAATTGAAGGCGAGGGCACACGCGGGCGAGCTGGCCCGCCAATGCGGTGAGCCGTCCACACCGGCACTGGAAGCCGTGTTGCGACCCTTGCCGTTGACGGGGCGGGAACGGGAGGTGGCGGTGATGGTTGCGGCAGGACTGACCAACAAGGCGATCGCCGAGCGGCTGTCGATCTCGATTCGCACGGTCGAGGGGCACATCTACCACGCGTGCACCAAGCTCGACGTGCCCGACCGAAACATGCTCGCCCACGCCGTGGCCGCCGCCACATCGGGGGGCAATCGATGACGCCGCACCGAACTGACTACCGTCGCGGCTACCCCTCGGTCGTCTCTTGCTGCGCACTTCGGACGGGAAAGCCGTTGTGCTCGGCCAGGGAACGCAACTGCTTCAACGCGAACCGGCGGCCGCGGCCCGCTTCGGGAATCAGGATGCCCGCCCACACGCCCTCCGCACCGGGCGTCATGCAGGCCTCTTGAGCGCACAACCACCGGCGGGCGCAGGCACGGCAGAGCGCCTTGGCCCCTTCGTCGCAGATGGTCGTCCACCGGTCCGGTTCCCGTTCACACGCGAAGCTCGCTGGCTCCTCGATCACCGTCGAACCGGGGCTTCTGCCGAATCCGTGCTGATCACCGGTGGTGAGCCGGCCGTCGTCGTGCACTGCGGTGGCGTTCCGTGTCGCCATGGAGCCTCCAATACATCTGTATTGCAAAATACGATACAGATGTATTGGCTACCCTGGCTTCGTGAACGCATGGCCAGTCAAGGATGACCACGCTGTTCGGGCATGAGCGGCTCGGTCGAGACGAGCGCACGACCATCGAGCGAATACGTGACGCGGCCTTGAAGAGCTTCGCGACGCACGGCAGCTCGGATACGTCACTGCGCTCCGTCGCCGCCGCGGCAGGAGTGTCCTTGGGTCTGGTGCAACATCACTTCGCCACGAAGGCAGGCCTGATCAAATCGGTCGACGACTACGTCCTGGAACTGGTCACCACGGCGATGGCGCAGCCGCTTCCTGAGCCACCCGCGGATTCGGTCGCCGAAATCGGAGGTAGGGTGACCCGGATCATCGGCGAGCAACCCGATTTGGCGGGCTACGTTGGCCGTGCGCTCGTCGACGGTAGCCCGCTGGGCGCGACGATCTTCGACACCTTGATGACCATGGGCAAGATCCGGTGGCAGCAGCGTGCCGAGCGCGGAGAGACTCGCTCCGACGTCGATCTGACATGGGCCGCCATCAACGCGTTGGTGCTCGCGCTGGCCGCCATCAGCCTTCGCACGCACATCGACCGGCACCTGCCTGAGCCGTTGACCACGCCCGATCAGCTTCAACGATGGGAGGCCGCGGTCAATTCACTGCTGCGGAAGGACTGTTCCGGCAGCCCGGTTGGACTAGGCAACCCTGAAAGCGTTCGCCCGCGCCCGCCTCGAGTTTGCAGACATGAGAACGCGGCGCATGGTGGCGTCCAGCATCGATGGGTGGCGCCGCCCGGCACAGCGCAGCCTCCTAGCGCGGCATGGGCGCAGCCGGTTCCGGCGCAGCGGGCACCGGGTCGGCGTCGGGCCGCCTGGTGGCCAGTACCGAGCCCGAAAGGATCAACGCCAGTCCCGCGATGTTCCATGGGGTCAGCGGTTCGTGCAGAACGATCACCCCGGCCGCGAGAGCCACCGCCGGGTTGACGTAGGTGAAGACCAGAGCACGGGTGGCGCCAACTTCGCGGATCAGCGCGAAGAACACGATGAAGGCGGTGGCGGTGCAGATCAACGCAAGTCCCGCCAGCGCCAACAGGATTCGCGTGCCGGGCAGGTGGTCGGGCCAGGTCGCCGCGGCAGGCGCGGCGTATACCAGGGCGGCAACCCCGAGACACGCGGCCGTCAGCGGCAGGGCAGGGACGTCACCGAGATAACGGGCGGCGACCAGAGGAGCGATCGCATAGCAGGTCGCCACCAGCAGCACCTCGGTGACGGGCCACGCGCTGCCGCCGGTGAGTTCGGGTCCGGCGAGTACCGCGACGCCGAACAGTCCGACCGCCAGGCCCGCAATCCGTTTGACACCGAACCGAGTCTCCCCTCCGGTTAATCGGTCGAGCACCGCAGCGATGATCGGTGACGCAGCGATCAGCAGACCGGTCAGGGAACTGGTGATGTGGCGCTCGGCGTCCGACAACAGCAGCCAGGCGGCGATGATCTCGAAGAAGGCGAACACCAGCACCGGTCGCCAGTGCCGGAACACCGGAGCCCACGCCGCTCGAGACAAGGCGAGCGGCAGCAGCACCGCCGCGCCGATAGCCGTCCGCGCCAGCACCAGGACGGGCACCGAAACCCCCTCGACCGCAATCTTGATGAGCAGGTAGGGGATACCCCAGATGACGCCCATCGCGGCGAACAAGATCCAACCGCGAAAGCTCACGCCCTGGTCAGCTCCGCATAGCGGGTCGCGTGGCAGTCGGTTGAGTCGAACTCGTACTGCACGGCGGTGAGCCGTTTGAAGTAGTGCCCGATCGCCAGTTCCTCGGTCATGCCCATGCCACCATGCAACTGCACGGCGTTCTGGCCGATGAACTTGGCCGCCCTGCGGATGGTGGCCTCGGCGGGCGACACGGCGCGCGCTCTCGTCGCGGCGTCGGCTTCGAGGCTGAGCACGGCGAGGTACGTGGCCGCGACGGACTGCTCGAGTTCGATGTGCATGCCGACCATTCTGTGCTGGAGCACCTGGAAGCTTGCGATCGGCTGACCGAGCTGGTGGCGCTGCTTGCAGTATTGACGGTGGCGGCCAACACCTTGCGCATGGCACCGACCGCTTCTGCGCAGACCGCGGCCGCACCCTCGTCCGGGGCGCTCGAGTGACGGCCATGCCCGACCCTCGTCGCCGAACAGCGCATCGGCCGGTAGTCGCACGGCGTCGAGCACCAGATCGGCGGCCGGGCGGTCGTCGACCGTGCGGTAACCGTGCACCTCGACCCCCGGGGTGTCGATGTCGACGGCGAACAGTGACAGGACGCCGGCGGAGGGCGGTCACCAGCAGATGCGTGTCGAGCGGGAGACCGACTGCCATGATCTTCGCCCGTCGAGCACCCAGTCGGTCCCGTCCCGGCGTGCCGTGATCACGGCGTCCTGCCAGCGGTCGCCCGAGGCGGCCTCGGCGCGGTAAGGGCGACGATCGCCCGCCCGGGGACGATGTTCTCCAGCAGGCCGGTTGCGACCCCGTCGGCGCGATGCAGCAGGCCCGCGGCCACCGGCGGTGTCCCGTAGGCATCGATGACGAGTGCGTGGCCCAGAGCTTCGGCGATGACCATCATCTCGATCGGACCACCGCCGATCCCGCTTAGTCCAGGGCAGGGCGGCGCCGAGGAGGCCGAGTTGATCGGCGAACGCGCGCCAGAGATCGGGCTGCCAACCGGCTCCCGTCTTGGCGGCCGACCGGCTCTTCTCAAGGACGTAGCGCGTGGCGAGGAACCTTGGTGAGGCCGTCGCGTAGGAGTTGGTGTCAGTGGGAGAGATCGAAATCCATCTAGAGTCCCAAAGCTGCCTTGGCCGGAATGTTGCGCTGAATGTCGTTGTGCCTGCGTAGATGAGCCGGCCCGGTCCTTGACGTGTCCGTAGGTTCCCGTCCTTGGATCTCGTTGCCCAGACAGTAAACCTAGTTATTCAACTCAGACAGCGGTTGGCGGTCGGCACACGGCCTACAGGGGCGATAATCGATTCGTGGAAAGGCGTCATGACGGAGAGGCCCGGCAGTCACCGAGGTCACTGCTGAGTGAGTTGCCTGCTTTGGTCGTGTTGGAGCGGTTTCCAGTGCCCGTGCTGGCGATCGCCGAAGACGGATCGGTCATCTTCGCCAACGGTGCATTCGGGGAGATGGTGGGACGGAGTGCGGACGACGTCACGGCGTTGACGTTCCGGCAGGTGTTTCACACCATGCCGACCGATGAGTCGGTGCTTTCCGTGCTGCGGGCCCACGGGGGCCTGATCGTCGAATTGCGCCACGAGGACGGCTCGGTCGTCCGTGCCCGGATGAGCAAGTCGGCACTTCTGCGGGGCGATGACCCGATGGCGCTCGCCACTTTTCAGGACGTCACCGAGCGGCTGTGGTCAGACGGGCTCTGAACGAAGCTCACGAGTCCGACGGCGGCTTGCGCATCGACTGGCGGGCAAGGAACTCGCGGTAGTAGTCGAGCGACTCCTCGGGAACCAGCGCAGGTAGCAGGATCGCCCAATGTTGGGCGACGCGTTGACGCAGATCTCGCCCGTCGGCCATGGCGCTCGAGACCTGTTCGGCCCCGAACATCATCGAAATGACCGTTGCGACGATCGCCCCCGCGTCGAGGTCCGACCGCAGATCACCCTCCTCGACCGCCGAATTCACACGCTCCGCCAGCGCGTCGTAAAGGGCCTCGTACGTCGCCTTCGCCGCCGGATTGAATCCGCCGAACGTCCGCAGCAGCCGACTCGCCGCCTGCGCACCGGCGTCGTTGGTGATGACGTCGGCGACCAGGAACATGCCATTGACGATGCGCTCCATTGCCGGGGAGTTCGGTCCACCCGCTGAGCGGAAGGGGTCCAGAACCCTGCTCGCGCCCTCTTCGATGATGGCGGTGGCCACCGCCTCTTTGGAGTCGAAGTGGTAGTAAAGGGCCCCCTTGGTCAGCTCGGCGCGCTCGATGATGTCGGCGAGACCACTAGCGGGATAACCGATCTCGTTGATCAGCTCGACGGCCGAATCGATGATCTTCCGCCGGGTAGCCTCGGATCTGGCCTGGCGCACCATCTTCGTGCACCTCCGTCAACTGATGGGTTGCCAACTCGCTTGCACCGGATCATAGATTGTTGGCGCGCAAAGGGACGGCATTCTTCATCGCGAGTGCCGTGCGGCGCCTGATGAACCCAGTGAGATAGGCGAGCCGCTCGGGGTTGGAGAATCCGGGCAGAACCAGGAGCCACGCCGACTCGAGATCGCCGATGTAGGTTTCGGGTTCATCCAGGTTGCTCATCTGGCGCAGACCCAGGTACATCGAGATCAGTAGCCGACCCACGTGTTCGGGGTCGCTGCCGTCGAGGACGTCTCCTTCGGAGATCGCGCGCCGGGTCATCGCGGCGAAGTTGGTCGCCCAGGCGTCGAGTACCTTCGCCTGGAGGCCGTCGAAGCGACCGATCGACTCCAGCAGATTGAACCCGGCGCGAGCCATCTGGTCGCCGATGTCGGAGACCGCGACCATGTACGTGACGTCGATCATGGTCTCGAGCCCGGGCAGGCCGTGGGCCAAGTATCTGGTGGAAGTCGGCCAGAGCCACCGCGGCGCGATGCTCGATGACCGCGGTCGCCAGCGCGTGCTTGGACCGGAAATGGAAGTACAGCGCACCCTTCGTGACGTCAGCGGTCGCCAGGATGTCGTCAAGGTTGACCTGGCTGTATGGCTGGGTGGCGAACTGGTGGGCGGCGGCACTGCAGTATCTGCAGCCGCGTGAGGTCAGCCTGTTCAGTCACACTAACGCCTCGCCAACTTCTGGCCGATGGTCATTCATCTCCGGTCTTTCCGATCATCGCCTACCGCTCGAGGGCGGGTCTATCCCGTCGTTCTCGACTGTTCACCGGATGAGTCCGGCGTTTGCCGCCGCCTCCTTGGCTTTGGTGTCGGTCGTGACCAATTTTGCTCCAGACTTCAAGTTATGACTAGTGCTGCCAAACATTCCAAAGGTATGTAAAGTAAGCCGCGTGATGACTCCTGGTCCGCATCTCGGCGACTTACCAGGGTATCGCAATGAGTCCGGATGCCGTGTTCAGCACGTCTTGCCGGCACTGAGCGCACCGCATGGATGGCACGTCCAATCCGTTGCCATGAAGCGTCAGAGCAAATGGAACTCACCGGCCGTTCATGAACCGTCGCAATCCATGTCTCGACATCGGTGACAGTGCTCACCACCGAGGTACGGACTGCACGAAATGGCCTCCGACGTGCGTCAGACTGTCTCGGACTCCCGATTTTCGGATCGTATGTCGCGGCTGCTCGCGACGTGCGTCGCCGAAACCCAGCTATGTCCGAGCTATCCAAAGGTAATTAACGCATATGTGGGATGCCGAAGTAGACCTGGTTTGCGTAGGCGCCGGAATCGGCGGTCTGGCCACCGCGATCGCCACCATTGAGGAGGGTGGTGACGTAATCGTCGCCGACACGTCACCTGATCCGGGCCATGGTGACGCGTATTCCGTCGCCACCCGTCGGCGTGTCGGTTCGCTGCGCGGCCTGGTTGCAGCACGATGTGCTGGACATCGACACGGACGATTACCTCGCGGCTGTGGTCGAGGGTCTCGTTCCGCTGGCGCAACGCGTCGATACCGCATCACGTGCCGACTCGGCTCGCGAGCGTGTGGAGAGGCGACGAACGCACGGTGGAGCCCTTCTTCGGCTCCGCGGTGCGCGCGTGGGATGCGAAAGTGCCTCGCCTCGCCGCACGGAATGCTCTACACGACCATTTCCGGCAGGCCCACCACCAAGATGCGTTCATCGAACGGTGAACTGATCGAGGTCTTGCCGGTCGGCGAGATCGACCGGAGCGTCGACGTGAGCCAACTCGACCTCGCCGACTGGATGGTCGCGCAGGCGCGCGAACGCGACGTCGAGGTGCTTTCGTCCAGCCCGTTGCAGCGCCTGGTCTTCGAGGACGGTCTCATCGTCGGCGTGGTCTTCGACCGGCCCGACGGTCCGTTCGCCGTCCGGGCGCGTCACGGCGTGACACTGTCGCAGCGGGACTACCAGCCTGCCTTGGTGGACCGACTGATCGATCCGGCTCCCGCCGACCGGAGGCAGGTGTGCCTCGTCGGACGGACCGCCAGCCGCTTCGGGCGCGTCGAAATGGTCACCACCACTGCGGCTCCCGCCGTCGATCGACCGGTGTGCGCGATGCCAGGGCGTCAGCTCCGCGCTCGCCTACACGAATCTTCGCGTCAGGTGCCGTCAGATGCGTGGCGTTGCGGAAAAGTGGATGGGTATCCGCCCCTTCACAAGTAACGCCTCCATTTCGGCGCTGCTCAGCGGATGCGACAACAGGAAGCCCTGCGCACGGTGACAACCGTGGTGTAGCAGTGTCATTGCCGCGGCTTCGGTCTCGACGCCCTCGGCGACCAACTGAAGACCGAACGCCTCGGCGAGCGCGATGATGGCCCGTACGATTGCCAGGTCGTCCGGACTCTTGCCCAGGTCGGTGACGAAACTCCGGTCGATCTTCAGTACGTCGACCGGTAGCGCCTTGAGATGCGGAGAACACACTGTAGCCAGTGCCGAAGTCATCGATGGCGAGCTGAACGCCCGCCTGTTTGAGACGCGCCAACGTGATACTGGTGGTCTCGATGTCCTGAACCACCGCACTTTCGGTGATCTCGAGGCAAACCGAGTCCCGTTCCAAGCCGAATTCCCGCAGCGTGTTCGCCACGGAATCGATGAATCCATCTGAAACCAGTTGTACCGGAGACACATTCACTCGCAAAATGGTGTCCCTGCCCAGACCGCGAGACCGCCAGCGGGCGAACTCGGCGCATGCGTTGCGCATCACCCAACGGCCGAGTTCTCCTGCCAGATTGATGGATTCGGCGACGGCGATGAATGCGGCGGGGGACAGCAGGCCGCGCGTCGGATGCTGCCACCGGACCAGCGCCTCCGTGGCGAGCACCTCACCGGTGCGCATGTCCACCTCGGGCAGATAGCGAAGGAAAAGCGCACCGGTCTCGATGACGTTCTGCAAGTGCAGCTCGATGTCGTTGCGGTATTCCGACTTCAACGACATCTCGGCGGAGAACAGTGCAACCTGGTTGCCGCCTGCGGCCTTGGCCGTGAGCACGGCTTGGTCAGCGCGCCGAAGGAGGTCCGACGTGTTGTCGCTGCCCGGCTCGCCAAGCGCGACACCGATACTCACGGTGCGTGTCAACATCTCACCGTCGATGGCGACCCGTTCGCGCAGGAGCGCCTGTATTCGATAGGCCAGCGCCTCCGCACCCTCGGCCGCCATGGGCGCGCCCGATACGACGACGAATTCGTCGCCGCCGAGGCGCGCAATCATGTCGCGCCCGCGTGTCGCGTCCCCCAACCGCTCGGCCAGCGCGCGGATGAAGCGGTCGCCGGCCGTGTGGCCGAGGTAGTCGTTGATCGCCTTGAGCCGGTCCAAGTCGATGAACAATGCCGCGACGGGCCCCGGTCTTCCCGGCTGAAGTCGCGCGTCGAGATGAGCCAACAGTGCCCGGCGATTGTGCAGACCGGTCAGATCGTCGTGCTCGGCGAGGGAGCGAAGTTGGTCCTCGGCCTCGACACGGGCCTGGACTTGTGCGAACAAGGCGGCGATCGCCATCAAGGCGTCGAGTTCGGCCTCGCTCCAGTCACGGATGCCGAAGTCGACGAAACCGAGCACGCCGGTAGTGATTTCACCCGCCAGCAACGGTACGCAGGCGGTCGTGGTCGGTGGCGCCTGCGTGCCCTCTTCGAGCGTGCGCCGGTAGTAGTCGGTGGTCTCGGCGCGGATGACCGTCGGTTCGCGCAGGGTCTCGGCACGCGCGAAGACGGGATCGGCATCGGTGAACTGGATCAACTCGGTAGGACCGATGCTCTCACCATGGGGTCGCGGTGGCCACTCGGCGATCAACCTGCTGGCATGAATTCGATGGTCGTTGTGGCGCAGGAAGCCGACGCTCACGTCGAAGTGGGCGACGAGATCGGCCAACACCTGCTGGCTTACCTCCGGCGAGGTGGCAGCATCGACTCCCATGAGTCGTGTCGCCACCTCGGTGACGACGACATCCAGGCTGCTCGGCACCCGTCCCTCCGTATCTCGTCAGCCTTTGGGTGAAAGGTACTGGCGAAGCGCGAGGCGGCGGCTCCGCACGGACTGTCGCGGGCGCCCGCGAACCTGAGAACGCGGGCATGCGATTCATCCAGCGGAGTGGTCGCCGATACCCGGGAGATTGTATGCCAATCAGTTCCAGCTCATCTTGCAAAGCCGGAGACGGCTCCGCCCATGTCGCGGCCGCCACGGGCGTGGGGAGACCGGCGAATCCCGTTGGACCGCTAGCCTTGCGATCGTGCTGTGACGGGCCTCCCCTCGGTCGCATCCTCGGGCGTGGGGCATAGTTCGACAACGTGTTGCCGCGCATCGACCTAGCGCCAACAGCGGGATCCCCACTCACCAAGCCGGGTGTCACCTCGGGCAAATCTTGGGGGCTGATCGCCGCGCCTGCTCGCAGGATCTCCCATTTTTGGCGGCCCGGATCGGTTCTCAGCTCGGCCAGCAACGCATCATCCCCGGCCGTGCGCGAGTTGAGAACGACGGCTAGGTCTTGATTCGGATGTCAGTCCGTATGGAGCGTCATTGTTGGCTGCCTGCCAGCGCCCCGACCTCGCCGACCCTGTCCAGATGTCTGCCCAAGAGCCGGAATTCCGACGCTATTCGGATGATCTGGCTAGGCTCTGCGTGAAGCGAGAATGTGCTCCGATCCCACCACATCATCTTGGTTTGGTACCGCTCGTCCGGATATGGGGTTGCCGGCACTTGGGCCGCCACGACCCCGCCCGTGGTGCGCCAGCGGGCAAGTACGTGTGCTCCACTCGTCGCCATGGCGAATTTCGCGTCAAGCAACAATGCCGAGTGCAACGGAAAACGGGCGAGCGCGTTGGTGAGGGAACGATTTCGGGTGGGGTCGTCGGTCACCCATGCGGTCTTGACCTCCACGACACCGAACGGGATTCGGTCGGAGATCATCTTCCGGGCCACGGTAAGGCCTGGCTGTCCGCTCCATTCGACTACGGCGTGCGATTCTTCGGCCGCGCCGTATGGTCCCTTCGCGCGGACACCTGCCACCATTCGGCCCGTCCCGTCCACCGCGGCGAGAAACAGCGAACTGTCTCCGGGATCTCGCAGTGATTCCAGGTCGAGTGCGCGCTCGACGCCGTGCCTGCGGTAACTGTCCTGTGCGCCGGCGACGTACTCGTCCCAAAGTCGCGGTTCGGCCTCAGGCATCGATGCCACGAGCGTGCACTCGGTGTCGGGATCCCACCACTCGACGGCCTTGTCAAGGCAAAGAGGAAAGGCATCGCTGGAATCCAGCGTAAAAACGCTCATAGGTGTCCATTCTCCGGGCGTCCTGGTTGTCTAAGCCGCCGCCTCATATGCGCATCCAATGGATAGCAAACGCACGTCAAGTATCGCTCGTCAGGGCTGGTTTCGAGACATAGCGCTGAAGCTGTTTCAGCGACTGTTTGCTGAACGAATAAATTCAAACGCGGCCAGTCGGATTGGGCTATCGGCGATAAAAATGCTTAACCCTGAAATGGGAGGCGTAACGTTCATTATGGCAAACTGTGGCTAAGTTTCGCGGGTGTCAATAGGACTATTGAAGTGTTCCCCAGATGTGTCGATCGCGGGTTCGGGCCGATGTCATCCGAGCCGCCGCCGGAATGGATGGACCCCAAAATGGGTCCGAGGAGGTGGCCAGCCCACTGGCGCCGGGGATACGCCAGGCGCTACACATGGTGGGTCGGCATCGCTTCTGAGGAGTGCAGTGAAGGTCTTCGAGAATCTGAGTGAGTTCGCGGCGGCGCAAGGTAGTCAATTCGGTCCGACAGATTGGATCAAGATCAGCCAGGACCGCATCAACCTGTTTGCCGACGCCACCGAGGACCACCAGTGGATTCACGTTGATCCGGAGAGGGCGGCCAACGGACCCTTCGGGAGCACCATCGCGCACGGCCTGCTGACGCTGTCGCTGCTACCGCACTTCTCACATCAGCTATATCGGGTCGACAACGTCGCGATGGCCATCAATTACGGTTACGACAAGGTGCGCTTCATCAGCCCGGTGAAGGTCGGGGCGAACGTGCGTGCGCGTGGCGAGCTCACCTCGGTCAATCGGCTCGGGGGTGCGGTCCAGGCGATCATGACGATCACGGTGGAAATCGAAGGCTCCGAGAAACCGGGGGCGGTAGCCGAGTCGATCGTCAGGTTCATCGGCTGAGTTGTTCTCTAGCAACAGGATTGGATCCAGCCAGCTGAGCGCTGAGCGGCCTTGACCAAGCCGCCGCCGATGATGAGGCGCTGAATCTCGCTGGTGCCCTCGTACAGGCGGAGCAATCGGACATCTCGATAGATGCGCTCGACGGGGACGTCACGCATGTAGCCGCTGCCGCCGTGGATCTGGACCGCGAGATCGGCGACGGTGCCGACCATCTCGGTGCAGAACAGCTTTGCTGCAGATGGAGCGACCCGGCGGTCCTCGTCCGAAAGCCAGAGGCGGGCCGCGTCGCGCACCAGGGCGCGCCCGGCCGTTACACCAGTTTGCTGGCCGGCAAGCATCGCCTGTACCAATTGGAAGTTGCCGATCGGCGCGCCGCCCTGGGTCGCGGTGGCGGCGTAGCTCACCGACACGTCCAGCGCGCGCTGTGCTGCACCGACCGCCAGCGCCGCGATGTGGATCCGCCCGCGCGCCAATGACGTCATGGCAGCGCGGTAACCGACGTCCTCGGCGCCTCCGATCAGCGCGTCCGCTCCCACCCGTACACCGTCGAAGCTGACGTCGGAGGTCCAGGCGCCCTCCTGGCCCATCTTGGCGTCCTTCGGACCCACGGCCACGCCATCGGCATCGGCGGGAACCAGGAAGACCGCGATACCGGGGGGCCTTCGGAGTCGGCGACCCTGCTCCGGGCGAAGACGACGAACAGGTCGGCGGTCGGCCCGTTGATGATGAAACGCTTCTGCCCGGTGATCACCCATGCTGCGTCGGCGCGGGAGCCGTCGCGAACGGCCTTCGTGCGCAGTCCCGCAGGATTCGATCCCGCGCCCGGCTCGGTCAGCGCGAACGATGCCACCACCTCGCCCGACGCAATGCCCTCCAACCAGCGAGTCTTCTGGTCGTTCGTGCCGAAGCCACTCCTGGGGAATCGCGTACCGAACAGGCCCATCTTCTTGGCTTGGTCGCGGATGTCGTCGGGCACCCGGTTCTCGGCCATGATCTCCAGCTCGCGGGGCATCACGGCGGAGCGGATGAATTGACGCGTCGCATCGAGGATGTCCCGGAAGTCGGTATCAGAGACTGCGGGATCTGCCATGCGTCGATCTCCTAGCCAGTGGCTCGGGTCGAGAAATCATATTTTATGTTTGCATCGTGAACCCTTCAGGACGGACGAAGCGCCACATGTCGTTGCTTGACGGACGGACCGCGGTGGTCACCGGCGGGGCCCAGGGGATCGGCTTCGCGATCGCCGAACGCTATGTCGCGGAGGGGGCCCGGGTGGTTCTCGGTGATCTCGATCCGGATGCAACTGCGGCTGCGGTGGAGAAACTGGGCGGCCGGGGCGTCGCCGCCGCGGTGCGCTGCGACGTGACGAACGCCGCCGAGGTCGAGGCACTGATCGCCGCGGCCGTGGATACGTTCGGCGGACTGGACGTCATGGTGAACAACGCGGGCATCACCCGGGACGCCACCATGCGCAAGATGACCGAGGAGCAGTTCGATCAGGTCATCTCCGTCCACTTGAAGGGCACCTGGAACGGCACTCGCAAGGCGGCCGACATCATGCGCGAGAACAAGCGTGGCTCCATCGTCAACATCTCGTCGATTTCGGGCAAGGTGGGCCTGATCGGCCAGACCAATTATTCGGCCGCCAAAGCAGGCATCGTCGGCCTCACGAAGGCAGCGGCGAAGGAGGTCGCGCACCTCGGCGTACGGATCAATGCAATCCAGCCGGGTCTGATCCGGTCGGCGATGACGGAGGCCATGCCGCAACGGATCTGGGACGCCAAGCTGGCCGAGGTGCCGATGGCCCGGGCCGGCGAACCCGACGAGGTCGCCAACGTCGCGCTGTTCCTGGCCTCGGACCTGTCGTCGTACATGACCGGCACCGTGTTGGAAGTGGCGGGGGGCAGGTACATCTGATGGGCGACGTCATCCGGGACACCGTGATCTGCGAACCGGTCCGCACCCCGACGACGTCGAGGACGTCATCCTCGGCCACTGTTATCCCAGCATGGAAGCGCCTGCGATCGGACGTGTCGTCGCACTGGACGCGGGCCTGCCGGTGGCCGTGCCCGGTATGCAGTTGGACCGACGGTGTGGTTCGGGTCTGCAGGCCGTGATCCAAGCCTGCATGCAGGTGGGCACCGGACAGAACGAGCTCGTGGTGGCCGGCGGCGCCGAGTCGATGAGCAACGTCGTCTTCCACTCGACGGACATGCGATGGGGCGGTGCCCGTGGCGGGGTGAAGGTTCACGACGCACTCAACCGTGGCCGCACCACCGCCGGTGGGCGCGACTACCCGGTGCCCGGCGGCATGATCGAAACCGCCGAAAATCTGAGGCGCCAGTACGGCATTCCGCGCGGCGAGCAGGACGAGTTGGCCGTGACCTCCCATCGTCGGGCGGTCGCGGCGCAGAAGGAAGGTCTGCCGGCAGACCAGATCATCCCGGTCAACGTCACCAGCCGTTCGGCGCCGGGGGTCCCCCCGCTTGCGGTGGAGAACGGAGCAACCGGGGGATCGGCCAGCGGCGAGCACGTGATCGACACCGATGAACATCCCCGCGCCGACACCTCGGTCGAGTCGCTGAGCAAGCTCAAACCCATTCTGGGTAGGCAAGATCCGGAAGCCACCGTCACCGCGGGCAACTCGAGCGGGCAGAACGACGCGGCATCGATGTGCATCGTCACCACGTCGGAGAAGGCGGCCGACCTGGGCCTGCGACCCCATTTGCGGCTGGTGTCCTGGGGCGTCGCCGGCGTGCCGCCGAACATCATGGGGATCGGTCCGGTGCCCGCGACCGCCGCAGCCCTTGACAGGGCGGGACTGGCGCTGTCCGACATCGACCTGATCGAGCTCAACGAGGCGTTCGCCGCGCAAGCGCTGGCGGTGATGCGGGAGTGGAAGTTCACCGCGACGGATCTGGAGCGTACGAACGTGCAAGGCTCGGGCATCTCCCTTGGCCATCCCGTCGGCGCGACCGGAGGTCGGATGCTCGCGGCGCTTGCGCGCGAATTGCGCAGGCGGGACGGCCGATACGGACTGGAGACGATGTGCATCGGCGGTGGGCAGGGACTGGCCGCCGTATTCGAAGGGGTAGGCGCATGACCCGGCTCGCGCAGACGGTTGGGCTGACCGACTTCCAGACCGAGATCCTCGCCACGGTCCGCCAATTCGTCGACAAGGAGGTCATCCCGAACGCGCAGGAGCTCGAGCACTCCGACACGTACCCGCAGCACATCGTCGACCAGATGAGGGAGATGGGGCTGTTCGGGCTGATGATCCCGGAGGAGTACGGCGGGCTCGGGAATCGCTGCTCACCTACGCGCTGTGCGTCGAGGAGCTCGCCCGCGGCTGGATGAGTGTGTCCGGAGTCATCAACACGCACTTCATCGTGGCGTACATGCTGCGTCAGCACGGCACCGAGGAGCAGAAGCAGCGGTTCCTGCCGCGGATGGCCACCGGTGAAGTGCGCGGTGCGTTCTCCATGTCCGAGCCCGAGTTGGGCTCCGACGTTGCGGCCATCCGCACCAGGGCCGTTCGCGATGCCGGCGGCTATTCCATCACCGGGCAGAAGATGTGGCTGACCAACGGCGGTAGTTCCACCTTGGTGGCGGCTCTCGTCAAGACCGACGAGGGTGCAGACAAGCCACACCGCAACCTGACGGCCTTTCTCGTCGAGAAGCCCACCGGCTTCGGGGAGGTGGCGCCCGGTCTGATCATCCCCGGCAAGATCGACAAGCTCGGTTACAAGGGCATCGACACCACGGAGTTGATCTTCGACGGCTATCGGGTGACCAACGACGACGTGCTCGGCAATGCACCGGGGCAGGGCTTCTTCCAGATGATGGACGGCATCGAGGTCGGTCGCGTCAACGTGTCGGCCCGCGCGTGCGGTGTCGGTCTACGGGCATTCGAGCTCGCCGTCCGCTATGCCCAGCAGCGCAACACCTTCGGCAAGCCCATCGCCGACCACCAGGCTATCGCGTTTGCGCTTGCGGAGATGGCGACCAAGGTCGAGGCGGCCCATCTGATGATGGTCAACGCGGCGCGGCTGAAGGACTCGGGGGAGCGCAACGACGTCGCCGCAGGCATGGCGAAATACCTGGCGAGCGAGTTCTGCTCGGAGGTGACCCAGCAGAGCTTCCGCATCCACGGTGGATACGGATACTCCAAGGAGTACGAGATCGAGCGGCTCATGCGCGATGCGCCCTTCCTGCTCATCGGCGAGGGCACCAGCGAGATCCAGAAGACCATCATCAGCAAGAGCCTCCTCGATGAGTATCGGCTCTGATCCGGAGTTTGCGGCAAGGCCGCAGCTATCCGAAGACGTTGCGCGCTATGTCCGCAGGCGGATCTTCGACGGTGCGTACCGGGCCGGAGAGTATCTGCGGCTGGATCAGCTCGCTGGTGAACTCGGGATCAGCGCCACGCCGGTGCGTGAGGCACTGCTGAACCTGCGAGCCGAAGGTCTGCTGGTGCAGCAGCCGCGTCGGGGCTTCATGGTGCTTGCCGTCACCGCGCGGGACATCGCCGACGTCGCCGACGTGCAGGCCTTCATCGGCGGTGAACTCGCGGCGCGCGCTGCCGGAACATCAGCGACGAGCAGCTGGCCGCCCTACGCGCGATCCAGGACGACCTCGAGCAGGCGTACGAGCAGGATGACCTCGAACGCACCGTGCGGCTCAACCACGAATTCCACCGCACCATCAACGTCGCCGCGGATTCACCGAAGTTGACCCAGTTCATGTCTGGCATCACTCGCTACGCCCCGGAGTCGGTGTTCCCGACGGTGACTGGCTGGCCCAAGCAGTCGATCAGGGACCACCGCAGGGTGATCGCCGAGTTCGAACGCCGCGACGCCAACCGCGAAGGAATGACGATGGCCGAACACTTCACGATCGGGGTGGCGCCGCTGACCGACCATTTGATCGAGCGGGGGGTGATCACGGACGGCGAGTCGCAGGCGCAGGCCGCGGGCCGTTCGTAACAGCCGGGACTGCTCGCACTGCGACTCGGGCGACAGGCCGTCGCGGCGATGTGCGCGGGCCGCGGGCAGGGTGGCGATGTGGTGGTCGAGGTCTGAGCGACCCGGCTCAGCTCGTCGTGGCGCCCGACTTGCTCCTGCGCGACGGGGCCGCCTTGCGACGTTGCGCAGGGCCCGGTTTCGTGGACGACTGATCATCGATCAGCCGTGCCGCGTGGTCGAGGATGCACTCGAGACCGTACTCGAAGTCGTTCTCGTCGGGGGCTCCGATCCGGTGGCCCTCATCAGTGACCCGCGCCAGTAGCGGCGTGGTCTCGGGGTCGATGACCATCGCCTCCTCGACGTCGCCCGGCCCGCCGTTCGACGACCGGTTCTTGTCGTAGAGGCGCCGCAACACAACCGAACCGCGCACGTGCACCGACACCGCGGAATACGTGTCGAAGGCGTCTTCGGGCGACAGCCCCGCCTCGGCCAGGTTCTCGATCGCCTTCTCCACCGCCACCATGCCGAGCTTGGCGGCCCTGGGGCTGAGCGCCGACCTGATGAGGATCAGGTCGCACAGAATCGGATTACCCAGGAACGTCTTTCGCATGGTGCGCGCGTGGTTGCGCAACGTCTCCTGCCAGTCGCTTGGCCTCCACATAGGGAGTGGCGAACACGTACTGCTTCAACGCCCGTTCGGTCATCGCGTCGAGGAGGTCGTCCTTCTTGCGGAAGTACCAGTAGATGCTCGTCACGCCCACGCCAAGATGCTTGCCGAGCAACGGCATGCTGAGGTTGTCGATGCCGACGCTGCTCGGCGAGTTCGAACGCGCCCTTGATGATGTCGTCGGGGTTGATGGAGCCGCGCTCGCGACGCTGTCGCTTCTCGGCGGCCACCGGCTTCGCCACTAGGGGACCTCCATCGAAATCATTACCCCTGGGTGCCGTACCCCATTCGGTTCGGCGGGAGCCAATCTACCGGCAACCGGCGCCTGAACCGGACCCCCGACTGCGTGTCGTGAGCGGAGTCACCGTCAAGCTTACCGGTAGCCTTTCGATGGCCGCCCGAATCGCCGGCACGGGGCTCTCGAGCGCGTTATCGAAAGGTATACGGTAGGTGTGACATGTGGCTGTGCTGGACGTAGATCCCCGATCGTCGGCTATCGAAATCCCTCAAGTAAGTTTCTCCGGGTAGCGGTTGGACCACCGAGATGAACGACGCGGGACGGAGCCAAGTGGCCGACGAAATCCTGACGGAGCGCCAAGGGCAGACTCTCGTCATCACCATCAATCGCCCGGAGGCGCGCAACGCGTTCAATCTCGCGGTGGCGCAAGGCCTTGCCGATGCGATGGACGAGCTCGACGACACTCCCGAGCTGTCGGTCGCAATTGTCACCGGAGCCGGGGGCAACTTCTGCGCAGGCATGGATCTGAAGGCCTTCATGGCGGGTGAGGTGCCATCGATCCCCGGTCGCGGGATCGGCTTCACCGAACGCCCGCCGCGCAAGCCGGTGATCGCCGCCGTCGAGGGCTATGCGCTCGCCGGTGGCACCGAGATCGTGTTGGCCACCGACCTGGTGGTCGCGGCGAAGAACGCGAAGTTCGGCATCCCCGAGGTCAAGCGTGGACTGGTCGCCGCAGGTGGCGGACTGCTGCGACTGCCGCAACGCATTCCCTATCAGAAGGCGCTCGAGCTGGCGCTCACCGGTGACAGCTTCACCGCTGAAGAAGCTGCCCAGTGGGGCTTCGTGAACGTGCTGACCGAACCGGGGGAGGCGCTGGCGGGCGCTCTTGGCCCTTGCCGAACGCATCACGAAGAACGGTCCGCTGGCGGTGGCGGTGACCAAGGAGGTCATCGTGAAGTCCGCGGAGTGGAGTGAGGCCGAGATGTGGCGCAAACAGCAGGAACTCATCCTGCCGGTGTTCTCGTCCAAGGACGCGATGGAGGGCGCAACGGCCTTCGCCGAAAAGCGTGCCCCCAACTGGACCGGTTCCTGACCTTCTCCGATCAGAAGGGCCCGGCGGGGAGGAGCGGAGCGACATGGGGATCAACCCCGTGTGCTGGACGAACTGGGGTACTACCTGCTGGCCGGGGCTGGCGGTGAAGGCCCGGCCGGGCTGATGGACGAGGCGCGCCGCGGCGAGGAACTGGGCTTCGGCACGGCCTTCATCTCCGAGCGGTGGAACGTCAAGGAGGCGTCGTCGCTCACCGGCGCGGCGTGCGCGGTGACCAATCGCATGCAGATCGCCACCGCCGCAACCAATCACAACACCCGCCACCCGCTCATCACCGGTTCGTGGGCCACCACCATGCACCGGTTGTCGAAGGGACGCTTCACGCTCGGCATCGGCCGCGGCGTTGCCGCCATGTACGGAGCCTTCGGCGTGCCGTCGGTGACCACCGCGCAGATGGAGGACTTCGCCCAGGTGATGCGGCGGCTCTGGCACGGTGAACTCGTCTTCAACCACGACGGGCCGATCGGCAAGTACCAGTTGCTCTTCCTCGACCCGGACTTCGACGAGGACATCCGGTTGGCGATCGTGGCGTTCGGCCCGCAGACCCTCGCGCTCGGTGGTCGCGAGTTCGATGACGTCATCCTGCACACCTATTTCACTCCAGAGACGCTGCAGCGCGCAGTGAAGACCGTCAAGGACGCCGCCGAGCAGGCCGGCCGCAACCCCGACGACGTGAAGGTGTGGTCGTGTTTCGCCACGGTCGGTGATCACCTTCCCGAGGAGCTGCGGCTGAAGAAGACCGTCGCGAGACTGGCCACGTACCTGCAGGGGTACGGCGACCTGTTGGTCAGCACGAACGGCTGGGATCCCGCTGTGCTGCAACGGTTCCGGGAGGATTCGGTCGTCACGTCGATCCCCGGCGGCATCGACCACAAGGCCTCTGCCGAGCAGATCGAGCACATCGCCACCCTGATCCCCGACGAGTGGCTGGAGCCCGCGGCGACGGGTTCGGCGCAGCAGTGTGCGGACCGCGTGCGCAAGGAGTTCGACTACGGCGCCGACGCATTGATCATGCACGGCGCGACGCCCGACGAGCTGGAGCCCATCGTCGCGGCGTACCGCGCCGGGAACGCCTAAAGCGTGTCGTCGAGCTGGCCGAGTCGTTCGATCAGGCGCATGTTCTCCGCATAGTCGACGGGACAGGCGATGATCGACACGCCGTCGTCGTCCAAGGCCGCGCGCAGGGTGGGCAACAGTTCGTCGGCGCTGCTTATCTGGTATCCCTTGGCGCCGAAGCTCTCCGCGTACTTCACCACGTCCGGGTTGCTGAACCCGACGTAGTAGTGATCACCGAGTTCGAGATCCATCTTCCACTCGATCAGGCCGTATCCACCGTCCTCCCAGATCAGCACGACCAGTGGAATCCGCTCGCGAACAGCGGTCTCGATCTCCTGGCTGTTCATCAGGAAGGCGCCGTCGCCCATCACCGCGAGCACCTTCGCCTCGGGCCTGGCGAGTTTGACGCCAAGTGCCCCTGGCAGCGCGAACGCCATGGTGGACAGCCCGTTGGAGATCAGGCAGGTGTTCCGCTCGTAGGTCGGGTAGAGGCGGGCCATCCACATCTTCGCAGCGCCGGTATCGACAAGCACCACGTCGTTTCGGCCCAGCGCCGCCCTGGTGTCGGCGACGATCCGCTGCGGCGCTAGGGGAAAACTCGAGTCCTGTTGTCCGCGAGCCCATTCCTCGGTCAGCAGGCCCGCGCCAGGGGCGGAGTTCTCGCCGTCGTACCGGTGCCCCGCCATCGACTCTCGCACGGCGTCCAAGGAGGAGCTGATGTCTCCGATGATGCCCACGTCCACCGGATAGTGCAGGTCGACTTCGGCGGGGAAGCGGTGGATGTGGATGATTCGCTTGTCCGCGTTGGGGTTGATGCGCACCGGGTCGAACTCCTGGAGTTCGTAGCCGACTGCGATGATCAGGTCGGCATCGTCGAAGCCGAAGTTCACGTAGTCGTGGCGCATGAAGCCGATGGTCCCCATGCTGTTGGCGTGATCGTCCGGCATCACCCCCTTGCCGTGGAACGTGTTGGCGACGCACAGTCCCAGCTCCTCGGACAACCGGACCAGAGCCGCCGTAGCATCGGCACGGGCCGCGCCGTGGCCGGCCAGGATCACCGGCCGTTTGGCCGAACGCAACGCCTCGACGGCCCGCGCCACCTGGCTGGGTGACGGCGCCTCCGGCCGAACGACGTTGCGGGGCAGCGGTTTGAGGTCGTAGTCGCCCTTGTCGGCATCGATGTGTTCTGGCACGGCGAGGTAGACGGCCGCCGGTCGTTCCGTCTCCGCGAGCTTGAACGCCTTGCGGAACATCTCGGGTATCGCGGCCGTGGTGGGGACGCCGTCGGACCAGCGGGTGATGGGGGCGAACATCGACACCAGATCGACGTACTGGTGGGATTCCTTGTACTCGCGGTCCTGGCCGACCTGAGCCGAGATGGCCACCAGCGGGGTGCTATTGGTGGTGGCGTCGGCGACCCCGAGCTGCATGTTGATGGCGCCTGGGCCCAGCGTGGCCGACACGACGGCCGGGCGCCCGGTGACCCGCCCGTACATCTCCGCCATGAACGCCGCGGCCTGCTCGTGCCGGGTCAGCACGTATCTGATCTGCGCAGAACCCGCGAGGGCCTGCACGAAGTGGATGTTCTCCTCGCCGGGTATGCCGAACGACCAGGGTGACGCCCTCGGCTTCAAGACACTCGACCATCAGCTGTGCGGCCGTGCTCATCGTCGTTCTCCGGCTCCGGCGTCCGGGTGATCCGGCGTGTCGCCATGGTGGACCATCAGGCTATCGAATCGCCCGTCATACGTAGCCGGGACGCTGCTACTGGACGGCAGCCGCCCGCCGCCACACCAGCGTGCTGTGCGTCGTTACACCTACGTCGTCGGTCACGGTCCACGTCGCCTCGTCCACCGAGAACCGCCCGCCGTAGGCGACGTAGCCCGCCATGCCCGACTCGGCCAGCTGAGCCGACATGTGGCCGCCATCGGTATAGCGGATCAGGCCGCGCGGCGCGGCACCGAGCGGGCACCGCCCCTCGCCCGTTGCGGTGTCGCGGGCGACGAACGACACCAAGTCCCACACGCCGACGGCGGCATTCCGCAGCGTGTGGTTCACGGCAGGATGACGGTCCGGCTGACCGGCTCCGCGGCGGCCTGCCTGCTCGAGAGGCCGCGCTGCAGTCCGGCCAGCAGCGCGTCGCGCGTCTTGCGGGGATCGATCAATTCGTCGAAGCCGAGGTGCTCGGCCGATCGGTAGGACGCCTCCAGCTCGGCGTCGCGCAGCTTGGCGCTGAGATCGTCTTCGGCGTGCGTCGCCCGGCTCAGCGCCGCCGCACTCATCGCGCCCATCGTCGCGCCGGGATAGGCGAACGTGGCCACCTGGTCGTCGAACCCCAGCAAGGACATCACCATGGAACCGAAGCCGTAGGCCTTGCGCAGGGTGACGTGCAGCTTCAACGTGGTGGCTGCCGTCTGCGCGGCGAACATCCTTGCCCCGCTTCGTAATACGCCGCTGCGCTCCGAACAGCTGCCCGGCATCATGCCCGGGTTGTCGGCGAGGAAGATGATCGGCAGGTGGAAGGAGTCGGCGACCATGATGAAGTGCGCGGCCTTGTCGGCGGCGTCGGCGTCGATGGAGCCCGCCATCACCTGGGGCTGATTGGCGACCACCGCCACCGGATGGCCGCCGAGATGGGCCAACGCGCAGATGATGGCCCGGCCGAAGCGCGACTGCACCTCGAACCAGTCGGGCGCATCGAAGATCACGTCGAGGACGCCCCGCATGTCGTAGACCCGCCGGTTGTCGCGGGAGATGATGTCGAGCAACTCGGGCGTCGGGCGTGGCGCGGTGGCCTCGTCGGCCCGCAGCGCCGTCGGGTACGACCACGCGCTCGGCGGAAAGTAGGAGAGGTACCGGCGGATGTCGTCGATCACGGCTTCGTCGTCCTCGCCGACGTTGTGAATCACTCCGCTCGCCAGCGCGACGTCGGGACCGCCGAGGTCCTCCTTCGAGATCTCCTCTCCCGTCGATTCCTTGACGACGGGTGGACCCGCGGTGAAGATCGCGCCCTGGCGGCCCAACAAGCACGTGGCCTTTGGCTACGGCGTGCACTTCTGCCTCGGCGCTCCGCTGGCTCGCATGGAGGTCAACAGCTTCTTCTCGGCACTGATGCCGCGGCTGCGGTCGATCGAACTGACCGGGCGACCCGAACACACGGCCACGATCTTCGTCGGCGGTCTCAAGCACCTGCCGATCCGCTACGAGTTGGCATAGCGACATCACACCCGCTGCCGGCGGCCGAGCACCTGCTCCCCGCACAGGCCTGCCACGAAGTCGCGACCGTGACCCATGGCGAGTTCACCGACTGCGTGTGGCGCCATGTGCACCGCGACGGCGACGGCACCCCCGTCGAGTTTGATGCGACGCTCGACGGCATGGTCGACGCGTCGTCTAACGGCGTGGGCGACGACCCACAACGGCTGCGCCAACTCGCGTGCATCGCGTGGGCGACCGCCGACGAGTTCGGGAGGCGCGGGCACGGCAGCGCCATCCAGCGGGCGGGGACGGACTGCCTGAAAGAATGCAGCAAAGGAGGCCCTGCCCAGGAATGTTGGGCAGGGCCTCCGCTATCAGTTTGTCACCCGCACTAGCCGGCGGCGATTTCCCACACTTGAACCCTCGGCACGCCACCCGTGGGCTCTAGGGGTGGCGTGCCGATCAAGATCTACTCGCCCGGCTTAGTCTCGTCCGGCTTGGGCTCGTCCGGCTTGGGCTCGTCCGGCTTGGGCTCGTCCGGCTTGGGTCGAAACCTCCCGACGATTGCATGCTGCGCGTCCTCGATAGCCTTCTTTTGGACGGTCCACTGCCGTTCCACCAGGTCCGTGAACGCTTTCCGCTGGTGCTCGATCTGCTCGCTGATCGCCTTGCGCTGAGCCTCCCAGTGGTCAGTGATCTTGACGCTGCGCTGCTGTTCGAGGAAATCCGCGAACGCCTTCTGCTGGGACTCGACCAAGTCCGCGACCGCCTTGTGCTGAGCCTCCAACTGGTTTGCGATCTGGTCCTGAATCGCCTTCATCCGCTTCTCGTTCTCCGTCGCCAGCTCCTTGAACTGGTCAGGAATTCCCGCGCTCGGCTGTTCCGTCATGGTCTGCTTCTCCTCCCGTTTAGATGATCTCGGCCCGCCTTATGGTGGCACCGCCCCCAAATCCTGACCGTGGGTGGTTCCCGCGCGGCCTAGGCAGAGGAGTCTGACACGAACGATCAACAGCAGCGGCTCTGCGGGTTGCGCTCCGTCGCGTCGTGGCGCATGCGCCAGTAGTCCCGTTCGGACATGACCGGCTCGCCGGGATGGGTGCGGGCGCGATGGTCGACGTAGCGGCGGTAGTGGTTGTCTCCCATCAATGAGCCCCAGTACCAACCGATCTGGCGGAGGACTTCGGTAACGCGTCCCATTGCTTCTGCACCTCCTTCTCGGCCTTGGTCGGAATCATGCCCGACGGTGCGAAGATCCGAGACGGCACCGGCTCGTCCTCGGTCAGTGGACGGCCCTGGCCGCGGACCGCTTTGAGCGCCATGATGACACCGGCGGCGAACACGATGCACACCAACAAGGCGAACACGATGGACAGAGTGCCCTGAATGAACGTATTGCTGATGACGGCGTCGAGCTGATCCGGCGTTCTTGGCGGCGCCGAACGCCGTCTTGCCGGCGTCCCTGGCGTCGCGGTACTGGAAGTGCTGCGTCCAGTAACCGACTTTCGGGTCACCGGAGAAGATCTTCTGCCACGACGCCGTCATCGTCACCGTCAGGTCCCACAGCAACGGAACCCCGGGAATCCAGGCCCATTTCAAAAGTCCGCGCTTGATGATGACCACCGTCACCACCGTCAGCGCGATGGCGGCGAGCAACTGGTTGGCGATGCCGAACAGCGGGAAGAGGGTATTGATACCACCCTGGGGCGCGTTGACACCCATCAACAAGAAGGACCCCCATGCGGCGACCACGATCAGGCTGCAGATCCACGCGCCGACCCGCCAACTCGGATTCTGCAGCTTCTTCAGCGGGCCGCCGAGGTTGCCGAGGGCATCGGAGAGCATGAAGCGTGCCACGCGGGTGCCCGCGTCGACGGTGGTGAGGATGAAGAGCGCCTCGAACATGATCGCGAAGTGGTACCAGAACGCCTTGAGGCCCTCGCCGCCGAACACCTGGTGCAGCACCTCCGACATGCCGAACGCCAACGTAGGTGCACCGCCGGTGCGCGACACGATCGACTCCTCGCCGACGCTCTCGGCGGCCGCGGTGATCTCGCCGCCAGTGATCGGCGATCCGGACAGCCCGAGTCCGTTGACGTAGTCGGCAGCGGTCTGGGCGGTGGTGCCCGTCGACGCCGCTGGGGCGTTCATCACGAAGTACAGGTGCTGGTTGAGGATTGCCGCGGTGATGAGTGCCATGATCGCGACGAACGACTCGGTGAGCATGCCGCCGTAGCCGATCAGCCGCATCTGGCTTTCCTTCTCCAGCAGCTTCGGAGTGGTTCCGGACGAGATCAGCGAGTGGAATCCCGACAATGCTCCGCACGCGATGGTGATGAACAGGAACGGGAACAGCGAGCCGGCGAACACCGGGCCCGTGCCACTGCTGGCGAACGACGATACCGCCGGGGCCTCCATGATCGGGCGCGCTAGCAGGATGCCGATGGCCAGCAGCACGATGGTGCCGACCTTCATGAAGGTGGACAGGTAATCGCGGGGGGCCAGCAGCAGCCAGACCGGCAACACCGACGCCGACAGGCCGTAGATGATGATGCACCAGGACAGCGTCACCTTGGACAGCGTGAACCAGTCAGCGCCCCAATCGGTTTCGGCGACCCAGCCGCCCGATACCACGGCGAGCAGTAGCAGTACGACGCCGATCAGCGAGACCTCCGAGACCCGGCCGGGGCGAAGGAACCGGAGATACACGCCCATGAAGAGCGCGATCGGGATGGTCATCGAGATGGAGAACACGCCCCACGGGCTCTCGGCCAACGCGTTGACCACCACCAGGGCGAGCACCGCCAGGAGGATCACCATGATGACCAGCACGCCGACGATCGCCGCGGCGCCGCCTACGACGCCGAGTTCGTCCTTGGCCATCTGGCCGAGCGATCGTCCTCGCCTGCGGACCGAGATCGACAGCACCAGGTAGTCCTGGACGCAGCCCGCGACGACGGCGCCGACGATGATCCAGATGGTGCCGGGTAGGTAGCCCATCTGCATGGCCAACACCGGACCGACCAGAGGACCGGCGCCCGCGATCGCGGCGAAGTGGTGGCCGAAGAGCACCCGCCGGTCGGTCGGCATGTAGTCGGTGGCGTTCTCGAACACCTCCGCCGGGGTGGCGACGTCGTCGCGCGGCTTGACGATCTTCATCTCGATGAGGCGGGCGTAGAAGCGGAACCCGATGACATACGTGCAGATCGCCGCGATGACGAACCAGACCGCGCTGACCGTCTCGCCGCGGAAGAAGGCGATCACCGCCCACGCGATAGCGCCCGACGAGGGCGATGACGGCGAAGACGACCTTGTGTCTGGTGGTGATCGGCGACCGGTCGATGATCGCCACCGGCGGCAGGTTCGCGTCGGTCCGGACGTACGTGACGTCGCCGACGGTCTCCTCTGAGCGCTCCGAGGTGGTGGAAGTGGCCATGCCTTCGATCCTGTCACCGCGGGCGGCGGAGGTGGCGGAAACGCGACCTTTGGTTCAGTTGTAGATGCTCTTCGCGCAAGCGCTCATCGGCCTTCGTACAGGGTGCGCACGGTGTCGACGGTGTCGGCCTCGGCAGGGCTCTTGTCGTCGCGGTACCGCAGCACGCGGGCGAAGCGCAACGCCATGCCAGCGGGGTAGCGGGTGGAGGTCTGCACGCCGTCAAGGGCGATCTCCACCACTTGCTCGGGCCGCAGCGGCACGACGTAACCGTCGGTGGGACCTGCCGCGAGTTCGAGGAAGCGGTCGGTCTGCCACGCGAGCATCTCGTCGGTCATGCCCTTGAACGTCTTGCCCAGCATCACGAATCCACCATTCCGCGGGTCGCGCGCGCCGAGGTGGATGTTGGACAGCTTGCCGGTGCGTCTACCCGAACCCCACTCCACCGCGAGCACGACGAGGTCGAGGGTGTGCACCGGCTTGACCTTGAGCCAGCCCGCACCCCGGCGCCCCGCCTCGTACGGCGCGGTGGGTGACTTCGCCATCACCCCTTCGTGACCGGCGGCCAGGGTGGCCGCCAGGAATGCGGCCGCGGCCTCGCCGTCGGCGGTGGCCAACCGGTCGACGCGCTGGTCGGCTGGAACAACCGAGTCGAGTGCCGCGAGACGCTTCGAGGCGGGCAGGTCGAGCAGGTCGGCGCCGTCGAGATGCAGCAGATCGAAGAAGAACGTCGACAGCGGTTGCGTGGCGCGGGCACCGTCGACGTCGGCCGTGCGCCCGAACCGTGAAGCGGTGATCTGGAACCGGTGCGGTCTGCCGTCGGGCCGCAGCGCGATGGCCTCGGCATCGGCGATGAGCGTGGTGACCGGCAGCGCGAGGGTGGCGTCGACGACCTCGGGCAGTCGTGCCGTGATGTCGTCGAGGCTGCGGGTGTACACGGAGACGGTGTCACCCGCGCGGTGGATCTGGACCCTGCCACCGTCGAGCTTGGCTTCGAAGATGGCCGTCCCGCCGAGTTTCTCGAGGGCATCGGCGACACCGGTCGCGGTCTGGGCGAGCATCGGGCCCACCGGCCTGCCGACCTCGAGCGTGAACTGGTCGAGTGCCGGACTGCCGCCGGAAAGCACCTCCGCGGCGACCGCAGGGAGGTTCCCACTCAACATCGCGGCTCTGCGGACCTCGGGTGGGCGAACGTCCGCGGCCTTCGCGACCGCGTCGGCCATCAGGCCGATGAGCGCGCCCTGGCGCAACTCGCCGCCGAGCAGTCGACGCAGAAACGTCTGTTCGGCTTCGGTCGCGGCGGCGAAGACCGCGTTGATCAGCTCCGACCGGCGGGCTTGGGAGCCCTTGCCCGCGACCGCGCCGATCTCGGTGAACGTGGCGTCGACCCCGCGCACCGTCAGCGAGGGTTCGACCGCGGGCGCGGGCAGCGACCTCAGTGCCGCCCAGCCCACCCCGATCTGGCGCTGGGGCAGCTCACCGGACAGCCACGCGACGATGATGGCCACTAGCGTCGGGTCCGACTCGGCCGCCGCCCGGCTCAGCAACTCGGCGATGCGGGCGATCTTGGCCGAGCGCGCCGACACCGCACCGACGTCGGTGGACGCGGCGGCGACGTCGACGAGGTGCACGCCCCCAGCCTGGCATGGAGGTCAGACATCTGCGAGGAGGTCGACGGGCGCTTCGGCCTCCGCATGAACGGCCGCCCGCTCGCCGTGTCCGCCGGTGTCCATCGATCGGCGCCGTCAGCCGCTCATCGACCTCGGCGCTCAGCAGTGTCCGGAGCTCGGCGTCGATGGCGCTGAGCAGCGCGGAAACCCCGGTCGGATCGCGCTCCTGGTGCGCGGCGAACCACTGGGCCCGGCCATCGATGCGGCTACGTGACCGCGAAGGAGACCGTGTGCCAGCCCGTGGCGCCGTCCGGAATGACATCTGCCTCATCCGAGGTCTGCACGGCTCCGGTGTTGTCCGTCGCCCGGACCGCGATCTCGTGGTTTCCGGTCTGGTCGGCCTGCCAGTCGAAGCTCCACAGCCGCCAGGTGTCGTCGTTGTACGCCGCGCCGAGTTGAGCGGGTTGCCATGGACCGTCATCGATTCGGACCTCGACGGCCTTGACCCCGCGATGCTGCGCCCAGGCCACTCCGCCGAACCGCGCCGGGCCGCGGGGAACGTCCGCACCGCTGCGCGGCACGTCGATGCGCGACTCCGTCTTGATCGGGCCGCGGGCCGACCAGCCAAGCCGCGTCCAATACGCCTCAGCCCGGTCGTAGCGGGTCACCTCGAGGTCGACGATCCACTTGGTCGCCGACACGTAGCCGTAGAGCCCTGGCACCACCAGCCGCGCCGGATAGCCGTGCTCGACCGGCAACGGCTGACCGTTCAACGTGATCGCGAGCAGCGAATCGCGATCGTCGGTGAGCGCCTCGATCGGAGTTCCCGCAGTGAATCCGTCGCTCGAGGTGGACATCACCATGTCGGCATCGGAGTGGACACCCGCCGCCGCCAGCAGGTCGCGCACCCGATACCCGGTCCACACCCCATTCGAGATCAGGTCGCCGCCAACTGGATTGGACACGCACGCCAAGGTGATCATCTTCTCGACGAGATCAACCTTCGCGAGGTCGTCGAAGCGGTAGGTGATCTCGTGGTCGACCATCCCATGGATCTTCAGCTGCCAGTCGGCGCGGCTGAGCTGCGGCACGCTCAATGCGGTGTCGATCCGGTAGAAGTCCGCCCCGCTGGTCACGAAACTGGGCAGCGCCACCCCGGCGGGCTGGACGTTCGGTGGCACCGGGGGGATGGGATCCGCGACCGTCGGAGGCTTGAACGCCTCGCGGTCACCGGACACCGAGTGGAGCTGGCGCGACAGCACTGCCCCCAGCGCGCCGGCAAGCACCCCGACGGCGGTGAAACCCATCGCGGCCAACGACAGTCGACGACCGGGATCGGCTGGCTGGTCCCGCTTTTCGGGCACGGCCGTGGAGCCCAGCGGCGCACCCTCGCCGTCGGCGAGCCGGCCCGACGTCAGGAAGCGCAGCGTGGCGATTCCGCACGCCGCTCCGACCAGGGTGGGGACGATGTCGAGGAACGACGCGCCGGTCCGCGACAGCACGGCGGCCGATCCTGCGACTGCGGCGAGCCCGATCACCACGCTGCCCGTCGGTATGCGTGAGCGCTCCCAGCGCGCGGCGACCGCGGCGACGACGGCGATGACGACGAGCACCGAGAGAGCGAGGAACAGCTTGTCGCTGGTGCCGAACGTCTGGATGGCCCATTCCTTGACGGGACCAGGCGTCAGGTCGATCACCGTCGAGCCGACGGCGGTTCGGGAGTCGGCACTGTCGCCGAAGGGCACTGCCACCAGCGCGCTAGTGCCGAGAGCGACCGCCGCGGCGGCGATCCCGCTCAGCGCAAGGGCTTCCCGCGCAGTCACCGCCATACCGCCAAGGTACCGACTCGGTGACCCGAAAGCCTTACCGGAAAGTGACGGCGCCAGTTGCTTTCAGGCTGACGACATTTCTGGAGAGGGAACTCGATGGAGAGTTCGGGAGAGAAGACCATCGTCGTCGGTGGCGCGGGGCTTCGGAAAGGCACCGCGGAGAGTCGCTGGCCGCGGGTGGCGCGAGCGTTGTGATCCTGGACACGGGTGCAGCCGGATGGCACGGACGTCGCCGCGGCCACCGGTGTCTCGTTCCACGAGATGGACGGCCCGCACGGCCTGGACTCCTTCCGCGCGATGATCGACCTCAACCTCATCGGCAGCAGGCTGGCGGCGGGGCAGATGAGCAGCCTCGGCATTTCGCGTGCCGGCCATCGCCCGAGCCCGTTCGTGACCGGTCTCACGAAGGGGATTCCCGCCGTTCCCAGCGGGCACTGCCTTCGCCCCCAAGTAAGGTGATTTCGGCGTGGTCAGCGGCGCTCGACGCCGCTGACCACGCCGAAATCGCAGGAAAAGGGGTCCAGATGGCGACGATCGCAACCCAGATGATCGCAGCGTTGGCGCGCAGCGGCGTTCGTCATGTCTACGGATTGCCGGGGGACAGCCTCAACGGCTTCACCGACGCCATCCGGCGCTCCGGTGACATCAGGTGGGAGCACGTCCGGCACGAGGAGACGGCCGCCTTCGCCGCGGCCGCCGACGCCGCGCTGACCGGTGGGCTCGCGGTCTGCGCGGGCAGTTGTGGGCCGGGCAACCTGCACCTGATCAACGGATTGTTCGACGCCAACCGCAGCCGCGTGCCGGTGCTCGCGATCGCCGCACACATCCCGCGCAGCGAGATCGGCTCGGACTACTTCCAGGAGACGCATCCGCAGGACCTGTTCCGTGAGTGCAGCGTCTATTGCGAGCTCGTCAGCACCCCCGAGATGGCGCCGCGCATCCTCGAGATGGCCATGCGGGCTGCCGTGGAGGAGAACGGAGTCGCCGTCGTCGTGGTGCCCGGCGAGATCTTCCTCGCCCAGGCAGGCGAATCCGGTTGGCTGACACGACCCATCGAGCCAACCGTGTCCGTGGCGCGGCCCGACGACGCGTCCCTGCGCACGGCAGCGAACCTGCTCAACCAGGCGGACAACGTCACCATTCTCGGCGGCGCAGGGGTGGCGGGCGCCCATGCCGCCCTGGTGCGGCTGGCCGGCACGCTCAACGCACCCGTGGTGCACGCGTTGCGCGGCAAGGAGTTCATCGAGTACGACAACCCGTTCGACGTCGGAATGACGGGACTACTTGGATTCGCGTCCGGCTACAAGGCGATCAAGGAGGCCGACGTCCTCCTGATGCTCGGCACTGACTTCCCCTATCAGCAGTTCTATCCCGAGCACGCGCGCGTGATCCAGGTCGACGTGCGGGGCCGCAACCTGGGCAGGCGCACCCCCATCGACCTCGGCCTGCGCGGGACCGTCGCCGACACGCTGGAAGCGCTGCAACCCCTGCTGGCCCAGAAGGCCTCCCGCACACATCTCGACCGCTCACTCAAGCACTACGGCAAGACCCGCAAGACGCTGGACGCGTTGGCGGTCAACGACCGTGACCGCAGCCCGATCCGGCCCGAATACGTTGCCGGCCTTGTTGATCGGCTAGCCGCCAATGACGCTGTCTTCACAGTCGACGTCGGCTCGCCGGTCGTGTGGGCGGCTCGCTACCTGACGATGAACGGCAGGCGCAGACTGGTCGGCTCGTTCAACCACGGCACCATGGCCTGCGCCCTGCCGCACGCGATCGGCGCGCAGACCGCGTTCCCGGACCGCCAGGTGGTCGCACTGGCCGGTGACGGCGGCCTCACCATGATGTTCGGCGAGCTGATCACGCTGATCCAGAATCGCCTGCCGGTCAAGGTGGTGGTCTTCGACAACTCGTCGCTGAACTTCGTCGAGCTGGAGATGAAGGCAGCAGGCATCGTCAACTTCGGCACCGATCTGGTCAATCCCGACTTTGCCGCCGTTGCGCAGGCCATGGGTGCATTCGGGCGCCGTGTCGAGCAGCCCGGCGAGTTGGAGCAGGCGTTGACCGAGGCGTTCGCGCACGACGGGCCGGCCGTCATCGACGTCGTCACCGCGCGCCAGGAACTGTCCATCCCACCCGCCATCACCGCCGAACAGGCGAAGGGTTTCTCGCTCTACGCGATCCGCACCGTGCTGGCCGGCCGGGGCGACGAACTGCTCGATCTGATCACCACCAACGTGGCGCGCCGCCTGCTCGACTAACTGTACTGACGGCAGCGCGGTGCCCGGACCTGCCCCTGGCGCGTCGTTGCGGAGTCTCCGATCGAATGCCGATCGCCGCAGGTAGGTGTTCGATCATGATCAAGAATGTCCTCGCGGCTTTTGCTGTGGTCGTGTCGGTTGCAGCCTGCGGCGGCCCCGAACCGGACATGCCGCAGGCCGTTGCCAAGAAGGGGACGAACTTCCCTGAGTTGTACGACAAGGATTGTGAACCCGTTGGGGGCGGCTTCGACGCCGTCACGCCATCGCCGGGCGACCTCGCCCCCGTGTGCCATCGACCCGAGTGAGATCTGGGGCAACGCGTTCTACTGCGCCAGCAAGGACGTCATGGCCTGGGACGCTGAGGGGTTGCTGCCGGACCTGCAGTCCCGCTTCGGTGACTTCGCCATCCCCGTCGTACTGGCACACGAATGGGGCCACGCCGTGCAGGGTCGTTCCAACTTCGCCGCGCGGACCGTGACCAAGGAGCTGCAGGCCGACTGCTTCGCAGGCGCCTGGTCCAAGCACGCTCAGGACGACAAGGTGTTCGACGTGTCCAGCGCCGATCTCAACGTCGAGGCGATGCCGTCGGTGTTCGAGCAGGGCGGTGACTACGCCGTTGCCACGCTGCTGGCCACGCAGTACGGTCTCGCCGCCCTGACACGGCTGGGCGACGACTCCGACGAGAAGACGTCGACGGCTCGCGGCGACTGCCTCGCAGGTGCCTACACGGCCAGCGTCATCCTCTACAACCGCCCGGATACCAGCACGTACCACATCTCGCCGGGCGATCTCGACGAAGGCATCAAGGCGCTTCTCGTCTTCCGGGGGTCTGGTGACGCCGATCGCCAGGGTGCTGGCTTCCACCGGGTGCGCGCCTTCCGCGAGGGCGTGATCAACGGCGCACAATCGTGCATGGAGTACAAGGCGTAGCAGCCCAAGGCAGTTGCCCAGCAAGGGAATTCGTTCAGGCGGGCCGTGGGACGGCGGCCTTGGCGCCCTGGCCGATCCACGACGGGATGGCCCGTCGCACGTCGGCCGGGCCGGACACGGCCACGCTGCCATCGAGCATGGCGTGCGACCAGCCGACGTCACCCCGCCAGATCCGGGTGAGGGTCAGCAGGCTGGTCTGCACCGTCCCTGCGACCTCGTGCCCTGGGTCGAAGTCGCAGACGTCGGCTGCGCCGTCGGCGACCACCAGCCACCATCGCGCCGCCTTGGACGTCACCCCGTCGAGCCGGAATGCCACCGTCGTGCGCGACCGCGGCCACGCGTCGATCGGGATGGTGCGGTGGATGTCCCACATCAGCAGGTGCGGATCGAGATCCTCCTCGCCGAGCTCGCCGATCCACCGGGTGCCCCACGAGCCCAATGCGTCGACCACGCCGGCCAGCTCTTGGCCACAGGGCGTCAGCGAGTAGGCCGTGCGACCGTCGACCTCGGTGCGATCGACCACGCCGACCCGGGTCAGCGACTTCAGGCGTCGGGACAGCAGAGCCGGCGACATCTTCGGTACCCCGCGACGTAGTTCGTTGAAGTGCCTGCTGCCGAGTAGGAGCTCCCGCACGACGAGGAGCGTCCACCGTTCGTCGAGGACTTCCATCGCCTTCGCCACGGGGCAGAACTGACCGTATCCCGACATTCGTGCACACCTCCATCAGGTGCGCATGGCGCGCGCTGCCATGCGCGATGACCAGTACAGATATGGATTCGAGGCTAGTACAGATCTGGCACTGGAACGCAAGGATGTGCACTGCGATCATTGATTCACATGAACCGAAGGGAGCCATCATGACTGCCGCATCCGCGACTGTCGCCCACCGTGAACTCGCAGCCAAGCATCGGGCGATGTGGGCGACGGGTGACTACCCCAAGCTCGCAGCCGAGCTGGTCGCCCCGTTGGGCCCGGTCCTCGTCGAGGCCTGTGGAATCCGTTCCGGCGAACGCGTTCTCGACGTCGGGGCGGGTACGGGGAACGCGTCGATCCCGGCGGCGTTGACCGGGGCCACCGTCGTCGCCAGCGATCTGACCCCGGAACTGCTCGAGCATGGCAGGGTCGCCGCCGAGGGGTTGGACGTCCACCTGCAATGGCAGGAGGCCGACGCCCAGGCGATGCCGTTCGCCGACGACGAGTTCGACATCGTGATGTCTTGCATCGGTGTGATGTTCGCGCCGCGCCATCAGGCGGCGGCCGATGAGTTGATCCGGGTGTGCAAGCCGGGCGGCACCATCGGTCTCATCAGCTGGACCCCTGAGGGCCTCGTCGGCCAGCTGTTCGCGGCGATGAAGCCGCACGTTCCTGCGCCGCCTCCCGGCGTGCAGCCACCGCCACTGTGGGGCAACGAGGATCATGTCCGTGCGCTGCTGAAGGATCGCGTCGATGCCGTCACGGCCGAGCGACGCACGCTGACCGTCGACGCCTTCGCCGACGGTGCGGCGTTTCGCGACTACTTCAAGTCGGTCTACGGACCGACCATCTCGGCCTACCGCGCCGTCGGTGACGACGGTGATCGCATCGCCGCGCTGGATGCCGACATCGCTGCAGTCGGGGACAGATTCCTATCTGCCACGTCGACGATGGACTGGGAGTATCTGCTGGTGGTTGCCCGCAAGCGCTAGCGTTCGGCGGACCTCGCCAATCGGGTGCACTCCGACGAGAAGCGGCACGCGCCCGGCCGGATCGAAGACCGGAGCCGCAATGGGTAGCGACGGGTTGCGACACCGGTCTCGAATCATGGTCTAGCAGAAGGCTGTTAGGACACCCAGCGCACAGCTGATCGACGCCAACGACTTTGGTGGAATCCCTGGCGGTCGGAGCGCGTGGGCGCGACGATGGCTGCCATGACCGATGACGAACCCGACGGGGCGAGCGAAGCGACGGGGCAAGCTGCGCAGCCGACGTTGACCGACGACGACCAGGCCGCGCTGCAGCATTGGGTGCGCGTCACGGGTCTCGGCTCGCGGGTCACCGCGTCGAACCGCTGACCGGCGGCAGCCAGAACATCGTGGTGCGGCTGCGCATCGACGAGCGCCCGATGGTGTTGCGCCGACCGCCACTTCACCCGAGGCCGACGAGTGACAAGACGATGCTGCGCGAGATTGCGGTGCTGCGCACGCTGGCGGGTACGGACGTGCCCCATCCCGGATTCATCGCCGGATGCGAGGATCTCGGCGTGCTCGGCGTGGTGTTCTATCTGATGGAGGAGGTCGACGGCTTCAACCCGGGCAACGAGATGGCGCAGGCCTACGTCGACGATGCCGCCATGCGACACGACGTCGGCCTGGCATACGCGGCAAGCCTGGCGCGGCTCGGCGACGTCGAATGGGAGGGCAGTCCGCTAGCTGCCATCCGGCGACCGGGATCCTTTCTGGCCCGCCAGGTTCCGCAGTTCCTCGGTCTGCTCGAGAGCTACCGGCACGACGCCTACGATCCCGGGTCGTTGCCTGCGGTCACCGAGCTGGCCGAGTGGCTCGAGGACGCAACCGGCCCGACGACGGCGAACCGGGCATCATGCACGGCGACGCCCACCTCAACAACGTGCTGCTGCGCCGTGACCGGCCGGAGTTGGCGGCGTTCATCGACTGGGAGATGTGCACGGTCGGGGACCCTCTGCTGGACCTCGGCTGGATGATGGTGTGTTGGCCGACGGAACCCAACACCATCGACGCCGGGTGCAGAGCTGGCCGCGCTCGGGAGCCTGGCGAATCGCGCCGAATTGCTCGACGCGTACGCGTCGAACAGCCGCGCCGCGGCGCACCGCCTGACGTCGCTGCCCTGGTTCGAGGCGCTGGCCTGCTTCAAGCTCGGCATCGTCATCGAGGGCACCTGGTCCCGTTATCTGGCCGGCCAGGCCAGCCGGGAAGCCGGTGAGCGGCTGCACGTCTCGGCGACGTCCTGATCGAGCTGGGCAGCCGGGTGGCCAAGGGCGACGACCCGTTCGTCTGAACCGCTCATCGGTAGGTGTCGAGCCCGAGTTTGACGGCCAGTGCGAGCCCGGCGACGGCAATCACCAGCCGCACCGGCGTAGCCGGGGCGTGGCGCACGACCACCGGCCCGAGCCGCGACCCGAGCAGACACCCGATGCCCATCGGCACCACGGCGAGCCAGTCGATCGGACCGAACGCGATGAAGGCAAGGGCGGCAACGGCATTCGCCACCCCGAGCACGACGTTCTTGGTCGCGTTGGCGTGCGCGAGTGATGCGCTGCCGGTGCGCAGGAACAGCGCGAGCAGCAGCACGCCCGCCGCCGCGCCGAAGAAGCCGCCGTACACGCAGATCGCGAAGATCGCCAGACCCTCGAGAACCTGCCGAACCTGTTGCGGCCGCGCACCTCGGCGCGTTGGCGGCTGGGCAACGCGATCAGGATGGCCGAGGCGGCGATCAGCATCGGCACGACCTTCTCGAAGCCCTCGGCGGGGATGGACAACAGCAGCGCGGCGCCCGCCGCACCGCCGACCGCCGCCGATGGGGATCAGCCGCGTCAGCTCGGCGCGCTGGCCCCGCAGTTCGGGCAGCGAACCCAACACCGACCCGACGCCGTTGAACACCAAGGCGACGGTGTTGGTCATGTTGGCGGTCACCGGTGGCAGCCCCACGAGGAGCAGAGCGGGATAGGTGGCGACCGACGCCAGGCCGGCGACGCTGCCCGCCAGGCCGCCGCCGATTCCGGCGGCGAACAGCAGCACCGCTTCCCAGACAGTCATCTAGGGCGAGACCTTAGGCGACACAGGGGTGTGGCCCCGCTCACGCCCGATCTCGGACCATCGCGGCGCGCCGTCTACTTCTTCCTGCCGACCAGTGCGTCGATGGGAGCGGGCGCGCCCTCGCGATCCCTGACCACGCGATAGGCGACGTAGCCGACGACCAGGGTGAGGGCCACGAAGATCACCGCGAAGTACTGCATGAACCAGCCGGCGCCCGCCACGTCGTAGACCTCCGCGCGTGGCCAGCCGATGTTGATCACCAGCAGGCCGCCCATCACCACGGCGATCAGGTTGACCGGGATGCCCCACTTGCCCAGGTCCATCACCGGGGGACCGTAGGACAGGCTGGTGCCCCGCAGCCGGTGGATCAGGGCGGGCACGGTGACCATCAGGTAGGCGATGTAGACGATGACGACGGACACCGAGGCGATGGCGGCGAACACGCTGGACTGACCGATGTTGACCAGCAGCACCAGGATGGCCAGCGTGCTGACCGCGATGCCGGTGATCACGGGGGTGCCGGTGCGCTTGTTGACCCGGGACAGGAACTTGCCGAACGGCAGCCGGTTGTCGCGGGCCATCGAGAACATCACCCGCGACGCCGAGGCCTGGATGGCCAGCGTCGCCGAGAACATCGCGACGGCGACCAGGGCCAGCAGCGTCTTGCCCAGCCAGGTGTCGAGCTGGCTCTCGATGATCCAGGCCATCCCGCCGGTGGCCAGGTCGTCGCCGAGCGTCGGGAGCCGACATCAGCGCCGCGACGATCATCAGCCCGCCGCCGACGAACGACACCAGCAGCGCGTTGACGATGGCCTTGGGCGCGGTCTTGCGGGGATCCCTGGTCTCCTCGGAAAGTTCTGCGGCGCTGTCGAATCCGTACATCACGTAGGCGGCCATCAGCATCGACGCCAGGAACGCGGGCAGGTAGCCGATCCCGGTCCCGTGGTCGCCGGGGTTGGCCACCGCCTCGACCGGGTCGCGCTCGGAGTGCAGGAACATCGCGCCGATGATGAGGAACACGCCGATGATCTCGATGGTGACTCCGGTGACGGTGATCCGGCCCATGAACCGCACTCCGGCCGCGCTGATGATGGTGCACAGCACGATGGTGATCGAGCCGAGGACGATGCCGTTCTCCGCGCCGGTGACCGACAGCGGGTCCATGTCGCCGTCGATGATCTGGAAGCCGCTCCAGATCGGCGGCAGCACCGTCTGCATCGCGATGGCCAGCGCGGCGATGGAGACGATGTAGCCGATCAGCATGAACCAGCCCGCGAACCAGCCGACGCGCGTTGCCTGCCAGCCGGCGCGACCACTGGTAGATGGCGCCGGCGACGGGAAACTTGCCGGAGAGCTCGGCGAACACCAGGCATACGCAGAACTGGCAGATGAACACGATCGGCCAGGTCCAGAAGAACGCGGGGCCGCCGAGGGCGAAGCCCAGCGGGAAGAACGCGAACACCGTGGTGAGGATCGAGACGAACGAGAAGCCCGACGCGAACGCGGCGTACCCGCCGATGCCGCGGTGCAGCTCCTGGGTGTAGCCGAGCTCTTCAAGCGTCGACGCGTCCTCCTGCGAGGAGATCGCGGGATCGAAGGTGGTCATGGAGCGCTCCTGGGATGCCGATCTAATAACTGTCACGCGACAGAAATTAGCGTCGGCTGTTGTTCCCCGCGTTTCGTGCGCGTCACGACTGTGTGACCAGATGTCCGGCGGGTGACAATCGTCGGCATGCCGCCTGTGCATCCGTCCGGTCGTGGGATCGCCGCGACCATCGGGGACATCGATGTTGCCAGTGACGAGGCGCTTCTGCGCGCTGGAATCGACCGGTCACTGGCGGCCGTCGCCGCCGAGCTCCGTGCGCACACCCCCGCGGCCGCGCTGGCCGGTGCGTGGTCCGAAGTGCTTCGGCACGGCGTGGCCACCGCCGCCCGGCTGGCATCGGGGCAGGCGGACTGGACGTGGTTCGTCTCCGGCAGCGTCGCAAGGGGCGAGGCCGTGCCTGGCTCCGACGTCGAGACGATGGTCGCCATCGGCGACGCAGTCGACGACGAGGGCAAGGCCGAACTGCTATGCCGCGCCGCGGAAGTGCACGCGCTGCTGGAGCGATGCGGGATCCGCGGTGACGCCAACGGCGTGCTCGCCAGCAGGCCGAGGTTCTGCCGACGCCTGAGCAGTTGGGCCGATGGCGTCGAACGCTGGACCCTCGATCCCCGGCGAGGACCGTGGCGTGGTGATGACCGGCCTGCTGGCCGACTCGACCGGGGTGTGGGGCAGCGCGGACCTGGCGCACGACGCGCTGCGGGCGCAGACCATGACCGCGGTCGGACGCAGCTACCCGGCGCGTCAGGCCATGCTGCAGGACGCCACCGCCGTCCGGGCCGGCTTCCCGTCGCGGTTGCGCGTGTTCGCCACGCACGCCGACGCCGTCGACCTCAAGCTCGCGGCGATCGATCCCGTGGTGAAGATCGCGCGCTGGGCGGCGCTGTCGGCGGGGTCGGACGCGCTGTCGACCTTCGCGCGGCTCGACGACGCCGCAGCCGCGAACGTGCTCGAACCCGACGACGTTTCCAGCCTGCGCGACTGCTTCGGGTGGCTGCTGCGGTTCCGCTGGCGGACGCGGGCCGGTGCATTCCTCGAAGGGCGGCGGGTCGACGACGTGGTGTCGCTGTCCGACGACGGCGCCGCAGGAGCGGGCCATGCTGCGCAGCGTCGCGCGCGAGGTGGCCGGGATCAGCCGCAAGCTGACCTACCTCGCGTCGACCTCGGCGTTCCGCTGAGCCGCCGCATGACACTCGATGCGCGCGCACGCCGTTGCCCAGGCCGTCGCCGCCGAACGTCTCGAGGGCTGGCGCCCCACCGACGAGCACGTCGCCGCGCTCGCCGCGCTGGCCCGCGAGCGACGTGCGTTCGACGACTACCTCGCGAGTTCCGTGACCGCATCCGCCGCCGGTCGCGCGTCGCAGGCGCCGTCTGCGACCCGCCGTACCTGATACCCGGAACGACGCTGTTGCGCAACAACTTCGGTGCGGTGTCCGCGGACATGCTGGCCGATCTCGAATACGTCGCCACCGCGGGCCGGATGGTGCTGTGGCTGTGCGGTCGGCCGACCGGCCCGATGACGGGCTCGACGCGCTCGACGTCCGAGTGCTGCACCGACACCTGTTCGGCGACGTCTATTCCTGGGCCGGTGAGTACCGCACGACCGAATTGCGGCGCGGCGAACAGGGTTTCGCCTCGCGCGCCACGATCGCCACGGGGATGACCAGGGTGCACGACAACGCGAGGGCGGTGGTCGACGCGTGCGGCGCCTACGACGACCCCCGGCTGGGCTACGAACTGGCCCGGCTCTACGCCGACTACAACCAGATCCACCCGTTCCGCGAGGGCAACGGCCGAACCGGCGCCCTGCTGCTGCACGGCGTCGCGGGACGCTGCGGCCGCCTGCTCGACCTCTCGGTGGCCAGTCGCGACGAGTGGTACTCGGCGGCGCGGGACAGCATGCCGATGCTGCGCGACGGCCGCGCCAATCACCGGCCCTTCCTGCCGATCCTGGTGCGGGCGGTCGGCCGCTAGACCGCCACGTGGCCGGCGTGGCCGCGGGCGTGCGCCATGATGCGCCATAGCGGATACGCCTGAGCGTCGAGTTCGCTGATGACCGCTGGCCGCCGAGATTCGCAACCGTCCGCTGCACCGAGGCTGGTGAACTTCGCGCCGGCTCCGCCGGCCGCGGCGCGATCCTCATCGGATTCGTTCGTCACCTTGGGCATCCATTCCGCGGGCGCCCTTCATTTGATAAAGCGGCTGTCGCGATTTTGACGCCATCACGTCTCATTCGCTGTCGTTGCGTCCCGAGCGTGCGTCGGGCACGACGGCTTGCTCTATACTTGCGCATTTCAGCAAGCCGGCGCATCGAGGGACCGCAAGATGTTGGGGCACCTCGGCACCTCGGCACCTCGGCGCACTTCGACGTACGGATGCCGTTGTCCCTCATAGGTCGTTGCCCGCGTAGGAGAGGTTGAAGCTCTTGTTGGTCAGCGGAAAGTCCGGGACGATGGTGTCGGTCATGGCGACCGGTAGGGCGGGCCAGTTGAACCACGACGGGTCCACCACCTTGGCCCGGGTGATCGATCCGGCGGCGTCGATCTCGACGCGGTGCACGATGGTGCCGCGCCAGCCTTCGACGATGCCGATTCCACTTCGCGTCGTGCCACCCTCCACCTTCGGTGTCTCGTGTTCGAGCGGACCGTGGTGGGTGTCGACCAAATCGCACAGCAGCGCCGTCGAGGCGGCGAACTCGTCGCGGCGCACGACGTAGCGGGCCAGCACGTCACCGGTCGTGGCAGTCACCTCCCGCACGGGCAGTGTCGTCGTCGGATGGTCGAGGCGAGCGTCGGTTGCCAGACCGCTGGCGCGCGCGACGTAGCCGAGGCAGCCGAGGTTGTGGGCATCGGCGCGGCTCAACGGTGCAGTTTCGGCGAAGCGATCGTAGATCCCGGAGTTGCCCAGCGTGAGTTCGGCGACCTCCGCGATGTCGGTGGCGATCGCCTGGAGCTCGTCAGTGTTGGGAAGTTCTTTCAGCACAACACCTCCCGGCCGGATTGCGCCGCGCAACAGTCGGTGCCCGGTCACCAGGAGGTTGATCCGCAGCAGCCGCTCGCGAATGTGTTGGGCGTGCGCGTTGGCAAGGGCGAAGCCGACGTCGTTGGCCAGCGCGCCGAGGTCGGTCGCGTGGTTGTATAGGCGCTCGAGTTCGACGAGCAGGGCACGCAGCCGGTGTGCCGCGTCAGGCAGGTCGATGCCCAGCGCGTCCTCGACGGCGAGGCAGTGGGTGAGGGCATGGGCGGCGGAGGTGTCCCCGCTGATTCGTTCGGCGAGTTCCACTGCGCCCGAGGCCCGTTTCCCTTCGAAGAGCTTCTCGACGCCCCGGTGAACGAACCACAGCCGTACCTTGAGCCGCAGGATCGATTCGCCGACGACTGAGAACCGAAAGTGGCCCGGTTCGATGAGGCCGGCGTGCACGGGTCCGACCGGGATCTCGTAGACCCCCGGTCCGTCGACGGTGATGAACGGAAACCGGCCGTTCTCCTCGAATTCCGGTGCCGCCCCTGCGTCGTGGAGCATCGGATGCCAGTCCTGCGGCCAGTGTGCGTGCCGCACCAGCCTGCGCGGGAGGGGGTGCCCGGCGGGCGTGATCCCGAAGAGGTCCATCATCTCGCGTTCGAATCGGCCGGCCGGGAACGACAACGACGCGAGGGACGGAATCGACGGCTTGTTCGCGGGCACGATCAGCGCGAGTTCGACTCGGCGATCTGGTCGCGCCGCGAGGAACAAGTACACGACGCGCAGGCGGTCCCCGTCATCGTGTGCGGCGACAAGGCCGAGCCGGAAACCCATGATGAATAGTTCCGTTGCAGCATCGGCGAGTTCGTCACCAGTCACGGTGCGACTCACCGTGTCGACGCCCATCAGGTTGCTCCAAGCTGTTCGGCGGCGGCGTGGAACAAATCGGCCAGCGGACCCGCGGTCACTCCAAGAGCGATCGATACGACGATCCCTATCACGAGGGCGGCGGCGATGGTGGTGGGTACGGTGATCGGTGGCGCGTCGATGCTCGCCGTCCCGAACAGCAGCCGGGCGGCGTTCTTGGCCAACGCGGCGAACGCAACGACGATCAGGAGCAGCACGACGGCCAGCGCCAACGACAACCTGGCGTCGGTCAGCGATCTGGCGATCGACAGCTCACTGGCGAACATCGCGAACGGCGGAAGCCCAAGGAGTATCACGATACCGATGGCGAACGAGGCGCCGATGAGTCGCGACCGACCCATCACGCCGGTGATGTCGTCGATCGCCGTCGAGTCGTGCGCGGCCTGGAGTTGTCCGCCTGCAAGGAACAGCACCGTCTTGCCGACGCCGTGGGCCAGGACGTGGAGTAGCAGGGCGGCGATCGCCAGCTGAGTACCCGCGGCCGCCGCGACCGCGATGAGACCCATGTTCTCCATCGACGAGTAGGCGAGCATTCGTTTGAGATCGGCTGTGACGGTGAGTAACAGCGCGGCGACGAGGACCGTCGCCAACCCGACTATCAGCAATCCCGCGCGCAGAAAACCCGGGCCCGTGGCCGCATCGATGATTGGCCTGATCCTGAGGATGACCGAGAACGCGACGGACAAAAGTACCCCGCTCATCAATGCCGACACCGGTGCCGGTGCCTGGCTGTGTGCGTCGGCGAGCCAGGTGTGGAAGGGGACCAGACCCACTTTTGCCCCGTATCCGACGAGGAGCAGCGCGCCGGCCAGTCGGGTGACGGCGGGATCGAGGCGCGAGGCATACGCACTCAGGACGTCGAGGTTCAGCGCGTCCGCGCTGTCTGCGCCCGCGTGCCGCGCCGCAAAGTACAGCAGCACGGTGCCAAGAAAGGCGATCGCGATGCCGACCGAGCAGATCACGACATACTTCCAGGTCGCCTCGAGCGCGGTGCGGGTACGACGGTGCCCGACGAGGAAGGCGGTGATCACCGTGGTGGCCTCGATGGCGACCCAGATCAATCCGATGTTGTTGGCGGACACCGCGAGTACCATTGCCGCGAGGAAGCCCGGCGTCAACGCACCATAGAGCCGGGCTCCGGATCGATCGGTATGGCCGTGCGCGAGTTCGGCGTCGACGTACCCGATGCTGGCCCATGTGGTCAACGTGCCGACGACACCGATCACGATGAGCATGGTCACCGACAGTGCATCGGCCCGGAGCAGCCCGCCGAGAACGAGATGCTGGTCGGCCCCGACGCGAAACCTCAGCACGACACCGGATATGAGCACCACTAGCGCGGACAGGACAGTGAATGTCGCCGTCCATCGGCGCCAACCACCGGCGAACGCGATGGCAGACGCGACGACGGGCACCACGATCGGCGCCAGGATCAGAGGGGTCATCAATCCCGCAACTCCTGCAGCCGGTCCAGGTCGGCGCCCCCGAACGTCCGACGCAGCCGGCCGGCGAGGACGCCGATCACGATCAGGGCGAACAGCACGTCAAGGGATGCGCCGAGCTCGACAATGAGCGGCACGCCGGCCGTCAGCAGGAACGCCGTCGCCGCGATTCCGTTGTCCAACATCAGAAATCCGGCCGCCTGCGAGATGGCGTGACGGCGGGTCACCATGACGAACAGGGCGATCAGGATGACCGCGAAGGCCGCGGGCACGGCGTTTGTCGCCGAGCCGGGATCGAGGTCGACGACCGGCCGGGTGACCGCGAATGCGACCACCGTCAGGCCGGCTGCGATCAGCAGCGACACGCTGGTGTTGACTAGCGGTGTCGCCTCGCGTTGCTCGTCCGGTTCGGCACCGACGGCGCGCGCGAGTAGCCACGGCAATACGATCGCGCGCAGCGCGAAGACCGCGACCCCGACCGTCAGCAGCGCCCAATCCTGGTCGTACACACCGCGAATAATGGGGACCGCGGCGAGCGCGACACCCTGCATGACGAGCAGTCGCACGATGGAGCGCAGGTCTCGGCGCCAGACGATCAGCACGGCTGCCAGCAGAAGGCCGCCCGCGGCGAGGCCGAGCACGCTCGCATAGTGGATGTCGGTCATTTGGTTCCTACCCCGTGAAGAAGTTGGCCGACACGACGGCGAGAAGGGCCAGTAGGAACGAGCCGGCAAGCAGCTCGGGCACCCGGAAGAGTCGCAGCTTGGCGATGAAGATCTCGGCGCAGGCCAGCGTACCGGCGAGGATGGCGACTTTGACGGTGATTGCAACGGCAGCGATGACGACGTCGACGAAGCTCGGCTGCGCGCTCGCGATGCCGAAGGGCAGGAACAGGTTCGCGAGCAGCGCCAGCAGTACGGTGAGCCGCATGTCGCTGGCCCATTCAACGATCGCGAGTTTCGGTCCCGCGTATTCGAGCACCATCGCCTCGTGCACCATGGTGAGTTCGAGGTGTGTGGCGGGGTTGTCCACCGGGAGCCTGCCCGTCTCGGCGACGATGACGATCACCAGCGCGACGAAGGCGAGCACGCCGGCCAGCGAGACTGCTTGTCCCGGGTGCACGATGGTGTGCGCGACGATGGCGCCGAGGTTGGCCGAGCCGACGGGAACGGACAACGCGAAGATGGCGAGCAGAATGGTCGGCTCGACGAGGGCGGCGATGGTGATCTCGCGGCTTGCGCCCATGCCACCGAAGGATGTTCCTGTGTCGATGCCGGCGAGTGTGAGCGCCACCGTGCCGAGGAAAAGCAGCCCCACCACCGCGAACAGGTCGGCGATTGGGTCCAGCGGTGAGCCTGTCGCAACGAGTGGGGTGACCGCGGCGATCAGGAGTGCCGTCCCGGCAACGACGGCCGGTGCCGCCCCGAACACCAGCGTGGTCCCCTCCGGGGTGATCTGCTGCTTCCGGAGCTGCTTGCGCAGGTCGCGCCACGGCTGCAGTATTCCGCCACCAGAGCGCCCCTCGGATCTGGCCCTGACCTGGCGCATCAGACCGACGACCACGGGGGCGCCGAGGGCGACCCCAGCGATCTGCGCGAAGCCGGCAACATAGGACATGACGTTCATCGCGCCACCACCAGCACGATCAAAACTCCGAGCGCACCGTAGGCCAGATAGAGGTGCACGCTGCCGGTGTGCGCGCGCCGGATCAGTTGGGCGCAACCGGCGATGACGCGTACGACCGGCGCATAGAGCAGGTCCTCGAGGGCATCGGTCATTCTGGCGCGATAGGCGATGTTCCTGACCTGATAGTCCGAATCCGCTACGGGGGTCACCTCGATGTCGGTGTCTGGCCGCAGTACGTCGTCGAAGACCCGTTGCAGCGGTTGGGCGAACGACGTCGCCGTGTACTGCATGCGTGGGGTGAGCTCGTCGGCGCCACATGCCCACAGCGGCAGGGTCGCCGGGTCGGGACGTCGACGCGACCCCCATTGCGCCAGGCCCACCGCGACCAACACGGCTGCGGCGAGTGCGGCTGCGATCAGACCCGGTGCAATCGACCCGGCCAGGCCGGGTAGATGCAAAACCACACCGAGCGGGGCCAGATCCGCGCCACGTGATGCGGGCAGGCCTTCGAGCCCGCGCTGCAACGCGGGAGCGACGACGAATGGGCAGACGGCAAGCACGACACAGCCGATCGCTGCGACGACCATGCCCGCGATCATGCTGGCGGGGGACTCGTGGGCCCGAGACGCGACGTCGGACCGGGGACGGGCGAGGAAGCCGATGCCGAAAGCCTTCACCATCGCAGCCACACCAAGACCGGTCGTGAGCGCGACCGCTCCGACCGCGAGTGGGGCCGCCAGTGTGACCATGACGTCGTGGTCCGGGCCGGCATGGATCAACGCCTGTACCAACAGCCATTCGCTGACGAATCCGGCACCGAGCGGCAATCCGGACGCGCCAAGTGCCGCGATACCGAAAAGTATTGTGGTAGCCGGCATCCGGCGAGCCAGGCCACCCAGGCGATCCAGGTCGCGCAGTCCGGTTGCAGCGAGAACCGATCCAGCGGCGAAGAATCCGAGGCTCTTGAATGCGGCGTGGGCAGTCAGATGAAGGAGGGCTGCGGTCATCGCGATCACCGCAGCCGTCGCTTCACCCGTTGCCGAGAGGAGCGTCGCCGCGCCAAGGGCCAGTGCGATCAGCCCCATGTTCTCGGTCGTCGAATAGGCAAGCAGCCGTTTGAGATCCGTGGCCACCGACGCCTGCAGAACGCCATACACCGCCGAGACGCCGCCGATGACGAGCAGAGTCACGCCCCACCAGCGTGGGCCCGGCCCGAGCAATTGCAGATCGATACGGACGATGCCGTACACGCCGAGATTGACCATGGCGGCGCTCATCAATGCGGAGACGGGGCTCGGCGCCTCGGGGTGTGCCCGCGGCAGCCACGCGTGCAACGGCAACAGTCCCGCCTTCGACCCAAAGCCAGCAACGGTGAGAACGAAGACCGCGGTGCGGGTATGCTCGGATACCGCTGCCATGTCGGCGAATCGGTCCGCCCCGCCCGCCGCTGCGAGCACCATCAGGCCCAGCAGGATCGTGGCGAACCCCAGTTGGGTCATCACGGCGTAGAAGACCGCCGCCGAACGGACCTCGGGGCGTCGATGGTCGGTCAGCACCAAGACCAGCGATGCGATCGCCATCAGTTCCCACGCCAGCAGGAACGTCGTCACCGAACCGGCCGCGGGAAGCAGCAGCATCGCTGCGACGAACAGTGGTAGCAGGGTGAGCGGGACGGCGCCCAAGTGCTCGCGCCTGGCGTAGCCGATGGAGTAGACGCCTGCCGCAACGGCGACGACGCCGGTCATCACCATGAACAACCCGCCAAGCGGGGCGAAGTCGAGCTGCACTCCGATTAGCGGCAGCCACCACCCGATCCGGATGGGTGCCAGCTCGCCGAAGATTGCCTTGAGTCCGACGCCGACTCCAGCGACACCGATGCCGGTCGTCGCGATCCCGCTGATCATTGGCCCGATACCGTTGTGTCGCAACGTGTTCGGTTCGCCTGTCGGCGCTTCGGTGAGCGTGGTCGTCACCGGCCGGTCACCGACCGCAACGCGGCGACGATCTGGGCCGGCGCCGGGGGACACCCGGCTACTTCGACGTCGACCGGTACTACTTCGGAGACGGCGCCGACGACGCCGTATGCGTCGGCGAACACGCCACGGTTGAGCGCACAGTCTCCGCAGGCGATGACCACTCGTGGTTTCGGGGTGGCCTCGAGGGTGTTTCGTAGCGGCTCCGCCATGTTGCGGGTGACGACGCCGGTTACCAGAAGCGCGTCCGCGTGCCTGGGCGAGGCAACAAGCCGGGCGCCGAACCGCTCCGCGTCGTAGACCGGTCCGAATGCACCCGAGATCTCGATCTCGCAGCCGTTACAGGAGCCCGCGTCGACGTGGCGCACCTGCAACGACCCGGTTATCTGGGTCGGTGCCGCAGCGCCGGTCGGTGGCATTGCTTCCGCCGGTTCTGCCACGCGACCAACCCGCAGGATCCTGCTGATCCAACCCATGGTCGGCGCCCTATCGCCGATCCACCGGGGCGACCGCCCGAAGATCTTCGAGCATCGCGACCTGATCGCTGAGCATGCCAGTGAGCACCTTGCGGGCCACCGTCAACAAGTCGGCAATGACTGGTGACGCGATCGAGTAGGTCACCGTATTGCCGTCCTTCTGAGCCGCTACCACACCGGCGCGTCGAAGCACCCCGAGTTGCTGGGACAGGTTCGACGCCTCCAACCCGACCTCCGGCAACAACTCGCTCACCGTTCGATCGTGCTCGGCGAGCAGCTCCAGAATTCTGATCCGTGCCGGATGCCCCAACGTCTTGAAGAACTCGGCCTTCAGCTTGTACAGCGGCTCCGACACACACACCCCGCTAGCGTTTCGACGACCTGAGTAATTGAAGAGTTTATCAAACGATGCCCTTATGCTATCTAGATGCCTAGCATTCCATGAGTACCGGTTACGGGCCGCGTTGTAGGCCTCCTCCCAGGCCAACACCGATACCTCGATCTCAGGAGTACAGGATGAGCAAAGGCGCTGGACGCAAGCCCAACGTGCTCCAGCACTGATGGTGCTTGCGCCGTTCTGGCTCATCCCGACGACGCTGTACCTGCACGCGAGCATGACCCTGCCGATCTTCATCCCGTTCGTCCTCTTCTCCCACGCGCTCAACAAGGTGTGGCGCCGCCACCGGCTGGCTCAACACGGCCTTGATCCCGAGCTCGTCGACGAACTCGCTCGCAAGCGCGATGCCCACATCCACCGCGCGTACATCGAGCGCTACGGCCCCCGTACCTGATCCTCGAGTGCTGCGAAGTTGGACAAGCCATTCCTCGCGCTGGCCTGAGCCGGCCGGCGTGATGGTTCGGCAACGGCTCTGCCGGGCGTAGGCGCTGACCAAGTCGGTTGCACATGCGGTGCGCCACGCGCTAGCCTCGCCGCGTGCGCAGTCTTCTCGTAGTAGAAACCCGCAGCGGGGTCTGATCCGGACCGACCCCTCGCTGTGGGTCGCTTCTACTACGTCGGTCACTCCCTCTGGCAAGAGAAGACCGGCACATGTTCTCCCCTTCTTCGACACGATCCGAAATCAACGCGACCCCTTCGTTCGCGGCGCCGTTCGACGCGCCGCTGCCGCGGGGTCTGCGCGAGGAGTCCGAAGCGATGTCATCAGACGCATTTCACGCCACGTACGCCCCGACGGCCGGCCCACTGCGCCTTGGCCAATGGGAGTGCACCGACGCCGACCGCGGGACGTCCCGAATGGGGCCGCAGGCGCGCAACTACCAGGCCACGATCGCCGTCGGGGACCGGATCAGCACCTCGACGGTCGCGGCCAGCGGACCGATCGCCGCGCTGACCTCGATGCTCTACGACCGGGGCGTCGGCGTCGAGATGTTGAAGTTCCACCAGCTTCGAACCGGCGACGGCATCGCGACCTTCATCCGCGGCACCGACGGAACCCGCGCGGAGTGGGGCATGGGCCTGTCGGACGATGCGACGCAATCGTCGCTGCGCGCGTTGATCGCTCTGGCCAACCGGCTGGCCGTGGCCTGAGCGGCCGGGCGTCAGCGCAGCGGGCGCAGGATGATCGGCAGGCCGTCCATCGGCACCGGCATGCCGCCGTAGTCCCATGTCTGCCTGGTGGCCTGGACGCGCCGGCTCCAGCCGGTACTTGCGCAGCAGCCGGTGCATGATCGTCTTCACCTCGAGCTGGCCGAACATCATGCCGATGCACTTGTGTGAGCCCCCGCCGAACGGCGTGAAGGCGTAGCGGTGCTTCTTGTGCTCACTGCGCGGCTCGGCGAACCGGTCGGGATCGAACTTCATCGGGTCGGTCCAGAACTCGGGCAGACGATGGTTCAACCCTGGATAGGCGATCACGTTGGTGCCCTTCGGGAGGTAGTAGCCCAGCAGTTCGGTGTCGCGGACCGTGCGCCGCATGGCCCATTGCACGGGGGTGACCAGGCGGATGGACTCGTTCATGACGAGGTCGAGTGATTCGAGCTTCTCCAGCGACTCGATGTCGACCGGGCCGTCGCCGAGCCGGTCGGACTCGTCGCGGCAGCGGTCCTGCCACTCCGGGTTCTCGGCCAGGTAGTAGGCCATGGTGGTGGCCGTCGACGTCGAGGTGTCGTGCGCGGCCATCATCAGGAAGATCATGTGGTTGACGATGTCGGCGTCGGAGAACTTGTTGCCGTCCTCGTCCTCGGTCTGGCACAGCACCGACAACAGGTCGGAGCCCTCCGCGCCGCGACGTTCCCGCGACCCGCGCCTCGAAGTAGTTCTCGAGCAGCTTGCGGGCCTGCAGGCCGCGCCACCACGTGAACGGCGGCACGCCGGTGCGGATGATCGCGTTGCCCGCGCGGACCGTGGTGGTGAAGGCGTTGTTGACCTTGGTCACCAGCTCGTGGTCGGTGCCCGGCTCGTGGCCCATGAACACCATCGAGGCGATGTCGAGGGTCATCTGCTTCATCGCCGGATAGAGCAGGAACCGCGGGTCGTTGGCGACCCAGTCGTTGGCGATCACCTTCGACACCACCTGGTCGACCTGCTCGGTGTAGCCGACCAGGCGGGTGCGGACGAACGCCTCCTGCATGATCCGCCGGTGGAACATGTGCTCCTCGAAGTCGAGCAGCATGAGCCCGCGGTGGAAGAACGGCCCGATCACCGGGGTCCAGCCCTGCTGCGAGTAGTCCTTGTTGCGGTTGGAGTAGATGATCTGTGCGGCGTCGGGGCCCAGCGCCATCACCGCGGGCAGCACGGGGGAGTCGGCGTAGTACAGCGGGCCCTTCGTGTTGTAGAGGTGCATCAGGTAGTCGGGTCCGCCGCGGAACATCTCGACCATGTGGCCGAGGATCGGCAGCCCCGCGTCTCCCATCACCGGCTTGAGGTCGCTGCCAGCGGGCGGCTGCGGCCAGCGCCCTCTGCTTGAACTCGGTGCGCAGCAGCCTGCGCTCGAGCGCGCCCATGCCAGGGAAGTTGTTGATCGACGGGGTGAACCGGCGCTTGGCCTGGTCGATCAGATACTCCGGGGTGCTGATGGTCGCCATCGTGCAGACTCCTGAGGCTGAGGACGTGTGGTCGAACTCACTCGAACTTCCATCCTGCGGGCTAGACTTGACGCATGTCAAGTTTTGATCTGGCGTGGCGCGATGCCAAGGTTGAAAGCTCATGACCACCGAATCCGTCCCACCTCAGGTCCGCCGCAGCCGCGGCGACCGGCAACGCGAGGCGATCGTCCTCGCCGTGCGCGAACTGCTCGAGACGCGCCGCTTCTCCGACCTCTCGGTCAGCTTGATCAGCGAGCGCGCCGGCGTGGCCCGGTCGGGGTTCTACTTCTACTTCGACTCCAAGTACGAAGTGCTGGCGTTCATCCTCAAGGACGCCCTCGCCGAGTTGGACACGCTGACCCACGACTTCGCGCCGCGCGATCCCGGCGAGTCACCGTCGGCGTTCGCCAAGCGCATGGTCGGCAGCGCGGCCACGGTGTTCGCCAGCACCGATCCGATCATGGCGGCATGCACCGTCGCGCAGAACACCGACGCCGACATCCGTTCGATGATGAACGACTTCGAAGACGCCGTGATCGACAAGATCGTCGGCGTGGTCGAGCAGGACGCCGGAGCCCGACCCATCTCGGATGACGTGCCCGCGCTGGTCCGCATGCTCACCGCCACCACCGCGATGACCCTGTCGCACGACAGTGCCTTCGTCGGCAGGGGCACCGATCCGGAACGAGCCATCGAGGTGCTGGAGCGGTTGTGGCTCAACGCGCTATGGGGTGGCGACGGCATCACGGGGGAGTGACACCCGCCGGTAAGGTCGGCGCCATGGCGCAGCGGGGCGGGTTCGCGGGCAAGCGGTGCTTCTTGACGGGCGCCGCCAGCGGTATCGGACGCGCGACGGCGCTGAAGCTCGCCGCCGAGGGCGCCGAGCTGTTCCTCACCGACCGCAACGCCGAGGGGCTTGCCGAGACGGTCGCCGACGCGCGTGCCCTCGGCGCCAACGTGTCTGCCCACCGGGCTCTCGACATCGCCGACTACGAGCAGGTGGCCGCCTTCGCCGCCGACATCCACAGCGCGATCGGGGGACCCAACCCGAGCATGGACGTGGTGATGAACATCGCGGGGGTGTCGGCATGGGGAACCGTCAGCCATCTCACCCACCGGCACTGGGAGTCGATGGTGTCCATCAACCTGATGGGGCCGATCCACGTCATCGAGGCGTTCGTGCCGCCGATGGTGGCAGCAGGCCGCGGTGGGCATCTGGTCAACGTCTCCTCGGCGGCAGGGCTGGTGGCGCTGCCATGGCATGCCGCCTACAGCGCGAGCAAGTACGGCCTGCGCGGGGTGAGCGAGGTGCTGCGATTCGACCTCGCCCGGCACCGCATCGGGGTGTCCGTGGTGGTGCCGGGCGCGGTGAAGACTCCGTTGGTGCAGACGCGTCGAGATCGCGGGCATCGACCGCGAGGACCCGCAGGTGAGCAAGTGGGTCGACCGCTTCAGCGGTCACGCCGTCTCGCCGGAGTTGGTGGCCGACAAGATACTTCGTGGCGTCACCCGCAACCGCTACCTGATCTACACGTCGAACGACATCCGCGCGCTGTACGCGTTCAAGCGGTTCGCGTGGTGGCCGTACAGCGTCGCGATGCGCCGGGTGAACGTCATCTTCACCCGGGCGCTGCGTCCGTCGTCTAAGACCGCTTGATCCCCAGCGCGTCGGTCATGGTGAAGAACAGGTCGCTCTGATCGGTCAAGCCGACCACGTTCGCCGCCCGCGGACCGAAGGCCGCGATCCGCACCTGGGTCCCGGTGTGCGTCTGGTCCTCCACCGCGACGTCGGCGGACGTGCCGTAGCTGAGCGTCATCTCGGCGTCGTCCGCCGTGGTCAGCTTCCTGGTCAGGCCCGGGTACATCAGGTCGCGCATCCGCTCGATCGGCAGCTTGGCGTCCTCCGCGGCGCTGCGCAGGTCGTCCTCGGTGACGTTCTCCACGATCTGGCTGCTGTGCCCGTGGTCGGCGGTGGTGACGACCAAGGTGTTGCCGTCCTTCTTCGCGAACTCCAGGGCGGCCTGCACCGCCGCGTCGAAGTCGACGGTCTCGCCGATCTGGCCGCACGGATCAGCGGCGTGGTCGCGCTTGTCGATCGACGCGCCCTCCACCTGGAGGAAGAAGCCCTTGTTCTTCCCCTTGTCGCCTGCGGACAGAGAGATCGATGGCCTTCGGTCGTCATGTCCGCCAGCTTCGGCACCTCCGCGCCGCGCTCCGGGTTGTCGGTGCACTTGGCCGCGGGCTGCAGGTAGCCCTGCCGCACCGCGGCGGGACCGGACCAGCGCACCGGCATGTTGCCGTCGGAGAACAGGCCAAGCACCGGCGCGTCCTGGTCGGCCTTCGTCACGTCGTTCAATTCGGTCTGCGGTGCGGACGATCTGGAAGCCGCGCTCCTTGGCCTGCACCTCGAGTGTCTTGCCCGCGTAGTCGCCGCCCGTGGCGCTCTGGCCGAACGACTCGTCGCCGCCGCCCATCGTGACGTCCGGTCGGGTGGTCAGCAGCTGCTCGGTGACCGAGCCCTTGCCGCCCTTCTCGAGCGTCTCCGCAGCGCAGTCCTTGGCGGTTTCCTCGGGGCCGTAGCAGTCCCGCTCGCTGATGTGGGAGAAGAGCGCGGCAGGTGTGGCGTCCTGGATCTCGGAGGTGGTGACGTCGCCCGTCGCGAAGCCCTGTTCCTTGGCCAGCTCGAGGATGGTCTTCTGCGGGGTGCCCTTGATGTCGATGCCGAGCGCACCGTTGTACGTCTTGGTGCCGGTGGTCCACGCCGTGGCGCTGGCCGCGGAGTCGGTGACGTAGTTCGGGCTTGCCGTCCTTGTTCAGCGCATACGTCGTGTACTGCCCCGTCAGTGGCAGGGCGTCGAGCCCGGCGAAGCTGCCGCCCGCGCCCTTCTCGTAGTTGCGCGCGATGGTGATCTCGGAGTCGCCCATGCCGTCGCCGAGCAGCATGATCACGTTCTTCGCGCCCGAGGAGTTGATGGCGTCGCGGATCACCTGGCTCTGATCGCCGTCGAGCCTGCGGGCGCCGCCGCCTGCGGCCAGGTCGCCGTTCGCGTCGCGCGTGACGGTGTTCCCCGGTGCCGCCTTCTGCTCGTCGCTGCTGCACGCCGCCAACGGCAGTACCGACACCGCGCCTACCACGACTGCCACCTTCACATACCCGCTGATCGTCACCAAGGACTCCTCGTTCGCTGTGTACTGCCTGGGAGATTGAACGGGACGCCTGGTGAACGGCTGTTTATGGGCGGGCCAACATTGGCTGCGTCAGCGTCTGCCCCAGTCCCACGGTGGTGCGGTCAACATGGTCTGTCCGGTGATGCGGGTCTCGCCCCACTGCTTGTGGAGTTCGATCTCGGCTGAGACGAATTCCCGGGTCGCTTCGCTCCTGCCCTCCACGTCGTCGGTGTGGAGGTGTTCGCGCAGCGCCGCCGAGTGCGTGACCACCACGACCTGGGTGCCCCTGGCGGCCGAGCGGATCATGCCCGCCAGGGGTGCCACCAGGTCGGGATGCAGCGATGTCTCCGGTTCGTTGAGCACCATCAACGACGGCGGCCGCTGGCTCAACAGCGCGGCACCCCACAGCAGGAAACGCAGTGTGCCGTCGGATAATTCGGCCGCGCGCAACGGACGCAACATGCCGCGCTGATGCAGCGCAAGCTCGAAGAGGCCGTCGTGGACCGCCACCGACACGGTCGCGCCGTCGAAGGCGTCGGCGACGGCGCGGGGCAGATCGTCGAACCCGGCCTCGATGATGGTCTGCACGGCCGCAGCCAGATCGCCACCGTCATCGGACAACACCGGAGTGCGGGTGCCTACTTGCGGGCGGCGCGCCGGTGCGGTCGCGTCGACCCGGAATCCGTCGTAGAACCGCCAGCCGCGCAAACGATCCCGGACCGCTGCGAGCTCTGGCAGCGCGTCGGGGTGCGCGTACTCGGCGAGCACACTGCGATACGGCGGCAGTGACCGGGACAGCTCGTCGAAGCCGCGGCCCGATTCCGCCGCGGCCTCGGCGTAGTCGCGTCCACGGCGCACCAGCGTCGAACTCGACCGCAACCGCGGACCCGCGAACACCGCCTCGCGCTTGATCTCGGGATCGCGGGCGAACAACGAGCCGTGTCCCGCGCTCTGGGGCAGCCCGAGGTCGATCAGATAGCCGAAGTCATCCGAGGCGAAGCCGAGTTCGAGCGAGACCGGGCGGGTGCGCGTGGTGCCCTGCGCCGTTCCCGTGCGGCGGGCCCCGCCGAGTTGTTCGGGACCGGCCCACAGCACCGACTCCAGTCCGCCCTCGCGTGCCAGCGACCCGATCACCTCGCCGCGGCCGCAGTCGGCCAGCAGTCGCAGTGCGCGGTACACCGACGACTTGCCGGTGCCGTTGGCGCCGGTGACGACCGTGAGAGCGGCCAGCGGGACGACCACCTCGCGCAGTGAGCGGTAGCCCCGGACCGCGACGGTGTGCAGCATGGCCCGACGCTAGGCGTCGGTGCCGACAGTCGACGGTTCTGGCTGTGGCATGGCCAGTTCCAGCCGGACGCCGAGCAGTCGCACCGGGCGGTCGAGCTCGAACTGATCGAAGACCCCGAGCGCGGTGTCGACGATCACCGACGCGTCCGTGGTCGGAGCGGGAAGCTTGCGGATCTTGGTGCGCGTGAAGAACGTCTTGGTGCGCATCGTGACGGCGACCCGGGTGACGACCCGGCCCTGCTCGACCACTTCGGCCAGGGTCTTGCGGGCCAATTCGTCGATGGCCGAGTCCATCTCGGCGCGTTCGGTGAGATCCTCCGGGAAGGTGACGACGTGGCTGCGCGACCGCGGTACCCATGGCTCGGCACTCACTGCGGTGTCACCACCGCCCTTGGCAAGCAAGAGGATCCACAGACCGGTGGTCGGCCCGAACGTCGCGGTGAGGAGCGTGGGGTCGGTTGCGGCGAGGTCGGCGACGGTGGTGATGCCCAGCGCGGCAAGGCGTTTGGCGGTCTTCGGGCCGACGCCCCAGAGCGCGTCGACGCCGCGGTCGCCCATCACCGTCATCCAGTTCTCCTCGGTGAGCGCGAAGACGCCCGCCGGCTTGCCGAAACCGGTCGCGACCTTGGCGCGCTGCTTGTTGTCGCTGATGCCCACCGAACACGACAGCCCCGTCTCGGCGGCGACGACGGTGCGGATGCGTTCGGCCAACTCGAAGGGGTCGGCCACGTCGGCACCCAGGTAGGCCTCGTCCCAGCCCCACACCTCCAGCGGGTGGCCGAGGTCGCGCAGCAACCCCATCACCTGTTCGGACGCCTCGTCGTAGGCGTCCGGGTCGGACGGCAGGAACGTGGCGTCCGGGCAGCGGCGCGCCGCGGTGCGAAGTGGCATGCCTGCGTGCACGCCGAACTCCCGCGCCTCGTACGAAGCGCACGTGACGACCTTGCGTGGTTCGGTCGGATCGCCGCTGCCCCCGACGATCACCGGCAGTCCGACGAGTTCGGGGTGGCGCCGCAGTTCGACCGACGCGAGGAACTGGTCGAGGTCGACGTGCAGAATCCACGTCATGGTCGGCTCCGAGCCCAGGTCACTGCCCACACAGCTTGCGGGCCAACGACTCCCACGCATCGCCCTGCGCCTCGAGGCTGCGGTCGAGATCTGTGACCTGGTGCGTGACGTAGTCGGCGTCGAGCAGCGCGGTCAGTGCGTCGGTCTGCGCGTCCAGATCACCGGTGGTGCTCCGCGGCCGCGAGCAGCATCCGCACGTGGCTGCGGTGCAGGGTGGACGGTGCGTTGAACCGGGTCTGAGGGTCGCGGCCCGCGTCGGAGAGCAGCGCGCGATGGTTCCAGACGAACTGCAGCCGCTCCCGGCCGTAGGCGATCAGGCGCTCGAGCGGCGGCGCGCCGGGGCCCAGCGGCGGCAGGGCCGAACATGAAGGCCTGCTGTTCGACCTTCTCGTCCTCGTCGAGCAGCACGATCATGAGGCCCGCGCGGCTGCCGAACCGGCGGAACAGAGTGCCCTTGCCCACGCCGGCGGCGGCAGCGACGTCGTCCATCGTGACGGCGTCGGTGCCGCGGTCGGCGATGAGTCTGCGCGCCGCGTCAAGCAGCAACAGCCGGTTGCGGGCGGCATCACCGCGCTCGGGCGGGGCAGAATCGGTGACGGTTAACCCGGTCAGCCCGTCAGTTAATGCCCATACCTGCACTTTAGCTCAGCCCGAATAAATCGGACCGCGGTCCGATTAGTGTGTGCAAGGATCTTGAGCGGCTACGGAAGGAACAGAGAACAGTGTCGGACATCAAGGTCTTGGTACTCCTCGGCAGCCTGCGCGCCGCGTCGGTGAACCGGCAGCTGGCGGAGCTGGCCGTCGAATCTGCCCCCGCGGGTGTGTCGCTGATTCCATTCGACCGGTTGGGTGAGCTGCCGTTCTACAACGAGGACATCGACGGCGACGACGTCCCCGAGCCCGTCCAGGCGTTTCGCGCACGCCGCGGCCGAGGCGGACGCCGCGCTCGTCGTCACGCCCGAATACAACGGCAGCATTCCTGGTGTGCTGAAGAACGCGATCGACTGGTTGTCGCGGCCGTACGGCAACGGGGCACTCAAGGACAAGCCGGTGGCGGTCGTCGGGACGGCGCTGCGGCCAGTACGGCGGCGTGTGGGCGCACGACGAGGTCCGCAAGTCGATCGGCATCGCGGGCGTGCGGGTGGTCGAGGATGTGAAGCTGTCCATACCGGCAAGATCGTTCGACGGCAGGCACCCGCGCGAGAACGCCGAGGTCACCGCGAACTTGCGCGAGGTGGTCGAGAAGCTGGCCGCCGAAGTCGGCTGACCGTACCGCCTCGCAGAGCCGCCGACGACGTTCGTCGGCGGCTTTGCTGTCTGGCTGTGGTCGCGCCACGGGCTGTCGGTGCCCGCTGGTAGACAGGTCGAGCATGGCGCGACACGCGCCGCGGTGTGACGTGCGACACGCCGGTCGGATTTGGTGTCTCGGAGGTTACGACCTGGGAATTCCACGAATGTTGTTCAGAACATCTTGTACCTCTTCTGAATGTCGGCCACTAGGTGTAGTGTCTTGCAGACCGACAGACCCTCGCGGTTCGAAGGCCGGCCGGAGTTCCGAATCCGGTGGTGTCGGGTCCCCGACACGCCGGTTTCGTGGCCTCGGTCGGCGGGAATCGCAGGAATTTCGGGGGGCCCGGGACCGCTGAACATAGTGAGAACGCAGTAACCGGATCAGTTGCCAGTCGCGTCAAGTTCAAGTTTTAGTTTTCCGCAGAGGAGCCGTACCGCAGATGACCGTCACCGTGTACACCAAGCCCGCCTGCGTGCAGTGCAACGCGACCTACAAGGCGCTGGACAAGCAGGGCATCGCCTACGAGAAGGTCGACATCAGCCTGGACGCCGAGGCGCGTGACTACGTCATGGCGCTTGGGTACCTGCAGGCCCCCGTCGTCGTCGCAGGCAACGACCACTGGTCGGGCTTCCGGCCGGACCGGATCAAGTCGCTGTCCGGCGCGGTCGCAGTCACGGCGTAACGGGTATCCGGCGGGCAGAAAGGAGAGCGCGATGAGCCATCTCGTCTACTTCTCCAGCGTCTCGGAGAACACGCACCGCTTCGTGGACAAGCTGGGCATGCCCGCCACCCGCATCCCCCTGCACGGGCGCATCGAGGTCGATGAGCCCTACGTCCTGGTGCTGCCCACCTATGGCGGTGGGCACGCCAACGGGCCCGATCCCGATGCCGGGCGGATACGTCCCCAAGCAGGTGATCGCGTTTCTCAACAACGAACACAACCGGTCGCTGATCCGCGGCGTCATCGCCGCGGGCAACACCAACTTCGGCGCCGAATTCGGCTATGCGGGTGACGTGGTCTCCCGCAAGTGCGGCGTGCCCTACCTCTACCGCTTCGAACTGATGGGAACCGAGGACGACGTCACCGCCGTCCGCGCGGGGCTCGCCGACTTCTGGAAGGACCCGACGTGCCACCAACCGTCACAGCTGCAGAGCCTGTAACCTCCGGCTCGCCCAACGCGCTGCCCGGGGAGACGGACTATCACGCGCTGAACGCGATGCTGAATCTGTACGACGCCGACGGCAAGATCCAGTTCGACAAGGACCGGGAAGCCGCGCATCAGTACTTCCGCGAGCACGTCAACCAGAACACGGTCTTCTTCCACAACCAGGACGAGAAGCTCGACTATCTGCTCAAGGAGAACTACTACGAGCGCGAGGTGCTCGACCAGTACTCGCGCAACTTCGTCAAGACGCTGCTGGACCGCGCGTACGCCAAGAAGTTCCGCTTTCCGACGTTCCTCGGCGCGTTCAAGTACTACACGTCCTACACGCTGAAGACGTTCGACGGGAAGCGCTACCTCGAACGCTTCGAGGACCGTGTCGTGATGGTGTCGCTGACCTTGGCCGCCGGTGACACGACGCTGGCCGAGAAGCTCGTCGACGAGATCATCGACGGCAGATTCCAGCCGGCCACCCCGACGTTCCTCAACTCCGGCAAGAAGCAACGCGGCGAGCCGGTCAGCTGCTTCCTGCTGCGCATCGAGGACAACATGGAGTCCATCGGGCGCTCCATCAACTCCGCGCTGCAGCTGTCCAAGCGCGGCGGCGGAGTCGCGTTGCTGCTGAGCAACATTCGCGAACACGGCGCCCCGATCAAGAACATCGAGAACCAGAGCTCGGGCGTCATCCCGATCATGAAGCTGCTCGAGGACTCGTTCTCCTACGCCAACCAGCTCGGCGCCAGGCAGGGTGCGGGCGCGGTCTACCTGCACGCCCACCATCCCGACATCTACCGGTTCCTCGACACCAAGCGCGAGAACGCCGACGAGAAGATCCGGATCAAGACGCTCTCGCTCGGCGTCGTCATCCCGGACATCACGTTCGAACTCGCGAAGCGCAACGAGGACATGTACCTGTTCTCGCCGTACGACGTCGAGCGCGTCTACGGCGTGCCGTTCGCCGACATGTCGGTGACCGAGAAGTACTACGAGATGGTCGACGACGCGCGGATCCGCAAGACCAAGATCAAGGCGCGCGAGTTCTTCCAGACGCTGGCCGAGCTGCAGTTCGAGTCCGGCTACCCGTACATCATGTACGAGGACACGGTGAACCGGGCCAACCCGATCGCGGGCAAGATCACGCACAGCAACCTGTGCTCGGAGATCCTGCAGGTGTCGACGCCGTCGTTGTTCAACGAAGACCTGACCTACGCCAAGGTGGGCAAGGACATCTCGTGCAACCTCGGGTCGCTCAACATCGCCAAGACCATGGACTCACCGGACTTCGCCCAGACCATCGAGGTGTCCATCCGTGCGTTGACCGCGGTCAGCGACCAGACCCACATCTGGTCGGTGCCCTCGATCGAGCAGGGCAACAACGACTCTCATGCCATCGGCCTCGGGCAGATGAACCTGCACGGATACCTGGCCCGGGAGCGGATCCTCTATGGCTCCGAAGAGGGCGTTGACTTCACGAACATCTACTTCTACACGGTGCTGTATCACGCACTGCGGGCGTCGAACCGGATCGCGATCGAGCGGGGTACCAGGTTCGGTGGATTCGAGAATTCGAAGTACGCGTCGGGAGAGTTCTTCGACAAGTACACCGAGCAGGTGTGGGAGCCGGCGACCGAGCGGGTGCGCGAACTGTTCGCCGATGCGGACATTCGCATTCCGACGCAAGAGGATTGGGTGCGGCTGAAGGAGTCGGTGCAGACGCACGGCATCTACAACCAGAACCTGCAGGCCGTCCCGCCGACGGGGTCGATCTCCTACATCAACCACTCGACCAGTTCGATCCACCCGGTGCGCCAGCAAGATCGAGATCCGCAAGGAAGGCAAGATCGGCCGGGTCTACTACCCGGCGCCGTACCTGACCAACGACAACCTGGAGTACTACCAGGACGCGTACGAGATCGGCTACGAGAAGATCATCGACACCTACGCCGCGGCCACCCAGCACGTGGACCAGGGGTTGAGCCTGACGCTGTTCTTCAAGGACACCGCCACCACGCGCGACGTCAACAAGGCGCAGATCTACGCCTGGCGCAAGGGAATCAAGACGCTGTACTACATCCGTCTGCGTCAGATGGCACTCGAAGGCACTGAGGTGGAGGGTTGCGTCAGCTGCATGTTATGAGCTGAGGCGTGCAGCGCCGCCGGCGATGTTCAACGTCCGGGACTTGCGAGTCGGGTTGGCGACACGCGCATCCTTCATCCTCAGCAAGATTGAGCGGGCTGCTGTGGAATTGACGGACTGCGCCCTCAGGCAACGTTCACTTCACGCGCGCTGGTCGTAATTGGGCCGAAGCAGACGAAGACTAAATTGCCGAAACGTCGGCTACGGTCGGCGTCCCTGGGAGGTGGCTTTCTCAAGCTGATGATGGCAGTCATTGGATACCTGTCGAACATCATCGCGAGGGAGGTCATGCGTATGAGCAAGAAAATACTGAAATGCGCTAAAGAGCGGACCGTCAATGCCGGGAAGCGCCATTTCCGCTCTCCAGGATCAACCTGCTGATGAGCCTGTGAAAGTCAGGCGAAAGAGCGAATTGGGCAACAGATCGGCGGTTGTCTCTCCTCGCCGGGATCGCTGCAACTTCAACTTCAGTCGTCGCTTCGCTGACTCGCATGCAGCGCCTTCACGCGTCGCTCCTCGCGCAGCACGCTCTGGTAGCTCTCGCGTTCCGCCATAAGCCACTCCGGCTGCTCTTCGAGCAACTGATCAATCTGCTCGGTGGTCAGCGCATCCACGACGCCGCCGCGCGCGAGACCGGCGATAGAGACGCCCAGCTTGGCTGCCACGAGGTTCTTCGGGTGCGGTCCGTTCTTGCGGAGGTCCTTGAGCCACTGCGGCGGATCCGTCTGCAGAGCGGCGAGCTCGGCGCGGGTGATCGGGTTCTCCTGGAATTCGCAGGCGTCGCGGGCAGGTACACGTCCAGCTTCTTCGCCGCCGTGGCGGGTTTCATGGACTGCGCGTTCGGCCTGCTCATGAACCAGAGCCTATCGGTGGGCCCATCGGTAGCCTGAGGCGGTGACCCCGCTCTGCCTCACCGTCGGGTACGTCCCCGGTGTGACGCCCGCGAAGTGGGCTCGGACCTGGGCGGAACGCCACCCCGAGGTTCCGCTGCGGTTGCATGCCGTTGCCGCGGCGGACGCGGCCGACGCGTTGCGGGCCGGCACCATCGACGTGGCACTGCTCCGGCCGCCGGTCGACACGCCTGAGGTGGCCGTCATCCCCCTCTACGAGGAGACAACGGTGGTCGTGGTGCCGACCGATCACCTGCTCAGCGCCGCCGACGCGGTCACCGTCGCGGACCTCGACGGCGAACCAATCCTGATCCCACTCGACGACGTCGTCGCTTGGGCGGCCGCCCCCGGTGTCCGGGTCGATCACCGGCCCGAGACCACCAAGGACGCAACAGAACTCGTCGCTGCTGGGATCGGCGTGCTCATCGTTCCGCAGTCGCTGGCGCGGCTGCATCATCGCAAGGACCTCGTGTACCGCCCGATCACCGACGCGCCCACCTGCCCCGTGGTGCTCGCCGTCCCAGAGGGGAAGCAGCCGGCACTGGTCGAGGAGTTCATCGGAATCGTGCGGGGCCGCAAACCCAGTTCGTCGCGAGGGCGATCCGAGCCGGCCCCGAAACGCACCGCACGGGAGAAGACCATCGCGAAGCAGGCTGCCCGCGCCGCCGCGGGCAAGGTCGCCCGCAAGCCGGGCCGCGTCGAGCGCGGTCGACGCTGACGTCACCTGTCGCTACCAAGGTTGGCAAGGACATCTCGTGCAACCGCGGCTCGCTCGACACCACCAAGGCGATGGACTCACCGGACTGCTGTAGCGGGCTGACCGCATGTTCGTCGACGTCACACCCAGGTCGTGACAAACTCGGACGATGACTATGGACGCGGTGTCACTCAAGGCTCTGGTCGACGAGCAACTCGACGCGGCACGCGATGCGCACGCCGGTCGCGCCTCGCATACCGTTTACGGCGGGCAGGAGCACAAGCTGCGCCAGACCGTCATCGCCCTGGTCGAGGACCAGCAGCTCCACGACCACGAAAGTCCAGGCGAGGCAACGCTGTTGGTGCTGCGCGGCCGGGTGCGCCTGGGCACCTCGACGGATGAAGTCGAATGTGGAGAGGGCGACTACCTGCTGATCCCGGGGGAACGGCACCACTTGACGGCCGTCGAGGATTCGGCGGTCCTGCTGACGGTGGTGACCGGAATCTGATCGGTTAGATGGTCAGTTCGTTCCACTGCTCGTCGAACGACCCGTCGACCGGCTCGTCGGCGAACTCGAATCCGAACTCGGCCTCGCCGCCCAGCATGCCCCGACAATAGGTCGCCGGACCGAGCGTGCGGTCTCATACGCGGCTCGCGGCTGTGGGCGGATGACGCCGCACAGTCGCCGTACCGCCGGAAAATCAGTGGAGATTCGCGAGCGACTTGTCCATTCTCTAACGTATGGATGCTCGGTTCTACGACGCCGCAACCGACTTCGGGTCGGTCGCGCGTTGGGTGTACCGCAGGGACCCGGTGCTGTTCACCTCCGAGCTCACTGCCCTGCGCGCACTGCGGTGCTCCTCCGACGGGTTCCTGCTGTCCGTCATCGACGGTGATTGTGCGGTCGGCGCGGCGGTGCAGACCGGAGATGCCGCGCTGTTGGTGAGCGGACTGCCACCCGAGATGGCGAAGGAAGCGGCGGCACAGCTGTCGACGGGATGCGCTGCGCTGCCTGGTGTTTGCGGAACACCCTCCACTGCAACGGCGTTCGTCGATGCCTGGTCGAACGCCGTGGGTGTGGGAACCGTCGACGCGATCGGCAGGACGTTGTACCGGCTCGACGATCTGGCGCTCCCGAAGGGCGTGCCAGGGGTGGGCCGCCTCGCCGCAGCGGCCGACGCGGAGCTGATCGTCGACTGGCTCGACGGATTCTTCGCCGAGGCGTTCGGCGCCACATCGGACCGGGACGCCCGGCGCAGGTACCTTGGCGAGATCATCGGCGACGGCGGCGACATCGTGCTGTGGTCGGTGGGCGGTGCGCCGGTCAGCATGGCGCGGGTGCACGCCCCTGCGGCGGGCATGTCGCGCATCGGCCCGGTCTACACGCCGCCCGCGGAACGGGGGCGCGGATTGGGCGCAGCGGCCACCGCGGTGGCCGTGCAGCGGGCACACCGGCGCGGGGCCAGGGACGTGGTGCTGTTCGCCGACGTCGCCAACCCGGGTGCGAACCGGATCTACCGGCGGCTGGGATTCGTGCCGGTCGCCGAGAACGTCGAGTACGCCTTCACGGCGTGACGACTAGAGACCGGGCACCAGCAGCCCGGTCGGCGGAGCGGGAGCCACGCCAGGCAACGCGAATGGGCTCGGCGCAGCGGGGGTGGCGCCGGGGAGTGCGAACGGCAGGGGAGAGGTCGCCGGCGCCGCGCCGGGGAGTGCGAACGGCAGGGGAGAGGTTGCCGAGGCCGCACCCGGCAGCCCGAACGGCAGCGGAGAGGCTGGCGCGGCGCCGGGCAGCCCGAGGGCCGGACCGGCGATGGAGGTCAGAGCCTGCAACCCGGCGGGCATTTCGCCATTGGCCAGCGACGTCATCCAGCTTGGGCATTGCGTCTGGATCGCCGTACTCGCGACGAAGCCCGCGATGGTCGGGGCCAAGCCGTTGTGGCCCGACATCTCGGTCATCGTCGAGGCGAGTGTCGCACCCGGTTTCACCAGCATCGGACAGATCGACTGCCCGATGCCGGCGAGCGTGGTGCTGACCGGACCGTTGTTGCCGATCCCGATCCCGTTCAACGCGCTGGTGCCAGAATCGCCCATGACGTCGGCATGCGCGTGCGCGGGCCACATCACGGCCGCCGCGACGATGCCGAACGTCACCACCAGGGGCCGAAGTATCAATGCGACCGCGCCGATGCAGTCCGCCCATCCAATTCGTTGGCGCACCACCATGGCGTTGCGCAGCGTCGGCGCGGTCCATGGACGGTGCATGGTCAGTGACGTCATCGACAGCTCCCGGGTCGCCGGTCAGAATGCCTCGTTGCACTCATTTCACTTCGGTAACGATGGTGCTCAAATGTCACAGCTGCAACACGAAACGGTCAAGGTTCGCAACGCTCGCGTTTTCTTACCGTTGTCTCAATGACACCGATGCGACACTGCGCGACCTCCGAAACCCGTTGAGCAAACGACGTTTCAGGGAATGAGCCCGGCCGAACCCGGGTGCTCCCTGGAATGTGACCCGGATCACTTACGTAGGTGGAGGCCTCTGACATGTCCGCGTCCTCCTCAGTCGGGAACGCATCATTGCGCCACCCGGATGGAGCCGCTGGCTGATCATGGTGAATGCCATCGCCGACAGTCAGAAGGCTGCGGGCAAGTCAGGGCCAGACCTCTACACGTTGTCGTTCTCGATCATGATCGGGCTGCTGCTCGTCGCGCTGGTGTGCAACGAACTGCTGAAACCGGTCGACGATAAGCGGCACGAACCCACCCCATCCCGCCAGCGCGCACGGGCCTTCGAGGAGAGCACACGATGACCGACCAGACGGCTGACGCCCGACTCCGCGACTATCGGCCGACCGTGCCCAAGGCATACATCGTCATGGCGTGGCTGTGGGTGACGGTCCCGTTCGCGTACGGACTGTTCGAGCTGCCTTGAAGGTCAAGCAGCTGTTCTAGTGACGCGCCTTCTTGACCTTGTGCTGCGGGCCTTGTTCCTTCTTGTACAGCGCCTTGAGCATGCGGTCGCGGAAGAGCGCGTTGTCGATGAGTTTGATCCCGTTGTTCGCGACGGCCGGGATGCCCGCCAGTTTGTGGAAGTAACGGCCGCGGCGGTACTCCCGGCCCCACGCCGCCTCCATCCGCTGCGCGTAGTTGGTGAAGTCGTCCGGCCCACCGTTCTGCAGGGCCGCGATCGCGCATTCACCGGCGGCGAGACCGGATTCGAGCGCCTTCGAGATGCCCGCACCCGAGGCCGGCTTACCGGCGCCAAGCGAGTCGCCGGTGAACAGCACGCCCGGGCGCCACGGCGGCCACGCGGTGAAGCCCATCGGCAGCCGCCATGCCCGCACGCTCTTGTTCTTCTTGAGATCTTCGATGGCGGGCAGCTCCCATTCGCCCGGCAGCGTGCGCAGGAACTCGCCGAGGAATTGGGTGGCGTTGATCGACTGCCAGTTCTTGTAGCTGTTGACGTAGCCAAGGCCGATGTTGAAGACGCCGTTGCCCATCGGGAACACCCAGCCGTAACCGGGCAGCTGGTCGCCCTGGAACGCGAGCTTCAAATAGATGTCGAGGCTGTCGGTGTCGGGCCGGTTGGCGTGCATCTCGGAACGGATCGCGATCGCGGAGTAGCCGTTGTACTCGGAGTCGATCTTCAGCGCGCGCTTGATGGGGGAGTAGGCGCCGTCGGCCGCGATGACCGCGTCGCCGTACACCTTCTCGCCGCCCTTGAGCGTTACGCCGATGACGCGGCCGTTCGCGTCGAGCTCCGGTCCGGACACCTCGGCGGACTGGCGCACCTCGGCTCCCGCGGACTCGGCGTGCTTGAGCAGCAACGTGTCGAGTTCGGTGCGGCTGACGGTGTGGCCGTGGTCGGGCATGCCTGGGCGCTTCGGGAACGACAGCTCCCATGCGCTGGGACTGAACACCGTGACGCGGTTGACCCGGTGGAACCTGGACACTTCTTCGGCCAGCCCCATCTTCTGCAGGTAGCTCACCGCGCGCGCCGTCAGCCCGTCGCCGCAGGGCTTGTCGCGGGGGAATTCGGCCTTGTCCAGGACGACCACTTTGGCGCCGGTCTGCGCCGCCTGCCACGCCGCGGCCGAGCCCGATGGGCCGCCGCCTGCAATGACAAGGTCGTATCGCTGCGTCATCTGTTCCGTCTCGTTAGCTGGGCTGTCTCGGGGCGATAGTACCTGGGGCGGTTTATCGCCACCACGAGCGCGGTGACCGAACAATGGCCCACGGACCGCAGGACATTCCGCGATACCGCTCGGTCTTGGCAGGTCAGGCGGGCCGAGCCGGTACAGTGAACGGGTGCGCAGGCCGTCCATCCCCAGACCGGGCACCCCACCCGGCGTGAAGGTCGATGCGCGCAGTGAACGTTGGCGCGAGCATCGCAAGAAGGTGCGTTCAGAGATCGTCGACGCCGCCTTCCGTGCGATCGACCGGCTGGGACCCGAACTGAGTCTGCGTGAGATCGCCGAAGAGGCTGGGACGGCCAAGCCGAAGATCTACCGCCACTTCACCGACAAGTCGGATTTGTTCCAGGCGATCGGCGAACGTCTGCGAGACATCCTGTGGGCGGCCATCTTCCCGACGATCAACCTGGCGTCGGACCCCGCCCGCGAGGTGATCCGGCGCAGCGTCGAACAGTACGTGCTGCTGGTCGACCAACATCCCAACGTGTGCCGCTTCCTCATCCAGGGCCGCTTCGCCGAGCAGAGCGAGTCGACGATGCGTGCGCTCAACGAGGGGCGCGGGATCACCCTGGCGATGGCCGACATGTTCAGCAACGAGTTGCGGGAGATGGAGCTCGACGGCGCTGCCATGGAGCTGGCCGCGTTCACCACCTTCGGGGCGGCGGCGGCGGCGACGGACTGGTGGCTGGGCCCGAACGTGGACAGCCCGCGCCGGATGCCGCCGGAAGAGTTCATCGCGCACATGACCACGATCATGCTCGGTTCGATCAGGGCCACCTGCGAGCTGCTCGGCATCAAGATCGATCCAGATCTTACGCTGCACGAAGGCGTTCGCCGCCGCGAATCCGTCGCCTGACCTGCTCGTATTCCGGGGCCGTTGACACCAGCGACCCGTGGCGAGACACTGGCCAGTACCCGGTACCGGCGTTCCCAGGAAGGACGTGGTGGTCCCATGACGGTTGCCGAGCTGGCCGACGAGGCCACGGTTCGCAAGGACCCCGTGCGCACCCGTGCACTGATCATCGGCACCGGGTTCTCCGGCCTGGGCATGGCCATCGCGCTGCAGCGCCAGGGCGTCGACTTCCTGATCCTGGAGAAGGCCGACGAGATCGGCGGCACGTGGCGCGACAACACCTACCCGGGCTGCGCGTGCGACATCCCGTCGCACATGTATTCGTTCTCGTTCGAGCCCAAGCCCGACTGGACGGCACATGTGGTCGTTCCAGCCCGAGATCTTCGACTACCTCAAGGGCGTCACCGACAAGTACGGGCTGCGCCGCTACGTCGCGGTTCAACTCGCGGGTCGACCGCGCGCACTGGGACGACGACGAGCTGGCCTGGCATGTGTTCACCGACGCCGGGCGCGAGTACGTCGCGCAGTTCCTGATCTCCGGTGCCGGCGGCCTGCACATCCCGCTGATCCCCGACATCGAGGGCATCGACGAATTCGCGGGGCGGCACCTTCCACTCCGCGCAGTGGGACCACGACGTCGACATCACCGGCAAGCGCGTCGCGGTCATCGGGACCGGTGCCAGCGCCATCCAGATCGTGCCGGAGATCGTCGACGACGTCGCCGAACTGCAGCTCTATCAACGCACCCCGCCCTGGGTGATGCCGCGGGTCAACAACACCGATTCCCGGAGTGGATGCAGCGAATGCTTCGCCGACGGTGCCGGGCACGCGGGCGCCTGATGCGCGCCGGGATCTACTGGATCCACGAGGCCGTCGGATTCGCGATGACCCAACAGCCGAGGCTGCTCAAGATCGGTGAACTGCTCGGCAAGTGGAACATCCGGCGCAGCGTCAAGGACCGCGAACTGCGTCGCAAGCTGACGCCCGAACTACCGCGCCGGGTGCAAGCGGATCCTGAACTCCGACACCTACTACCGGGGCATCGCCAACCCGAAGACCGAGGTGATCACCGAGGGCATCGCGCGCATGACGCGCAGACGGCATCGTCACCACCGATGGCCAGGAGCGCCCGGTGGACGTCGTGGTGTTCGCCACCGGATTCCACGTCACCGACTCCTACACCTACGTCGACATCAAGGGCGCGGGCGGCGAGGACCTGGTGGACCGGTGGAACCGCGAGGGCATCCAGGCGCACCGCGGCATCGCGGTGGCCGGCATGCCGAACCTGTTCTTCCTGCTGGGACCCAACACCGCGCTCGGCCACAACTCGGTGGTGTTCATGATCGAGTCGCAGATCCGCTACGTGGCCAAGGCGATCGCCGCCGTCGACAAGTCCGGCGCCAGTCGCTCGCACCGAGCCGGCCGCCCAGGACCAGTTCAACGCCGAGTTGCAGGGCGATCTGGCCAAGACGGTGTGGAACACCGGAGGTTGCCGCAGCTGGTACATGGACTCCCACGGCGTCAACCGAACGCTGTGGAGTCGGGATGACCTGGCAGTACTGGCTCGCGACCCGCCGGTTCAGGAGCTGCGGAGTACAAGTTCGTCGGCGCTGAGCTGCCCTCGGCCGACGACACGCGACACAAGTGTTGTGTTCACCGTCGTGTGTCGGACACCAGGGGTAGTGTCGCCGGAGTCGGCACGCGCGGTCTGGCGACCATCTTAGAGCAGGTGAAATGGGGTCCAAGGTGTCCGATGGAATGAAGCTGATCAACCGAGTTTCGGCCATCAACTGGAACCGGGTGCAGGACGACAAGGACGCCGAGGTGTGGGACCGGCTGACCGGAAATTTCTGGTTGCCGGAGAAGGTTCCGGTGTCCAACGACATCCCGTCCTGGGGCACGCTGACCGCCCACGAGAAGCAGCTCACCATGCGCGTGTTCACCGGCCTGACGCTGCTGGACACCATCCAGGGCACCGTGGGCGCGGTCAGCCTGATCCCCGACGCGCTGACCCCGCACGAAGAAGCGGTCTACACCAACATCGCGTTCATGGAGTCGGTGCACGCCAAGAGCTACAGCAACATCTTCTCGACGCTGTGCTCGACCGTCGAGATCGACGAGGCGTTCCGCTGGTCGGAGGAGAACCCCAACCTCCAGCGCAAGGCCGAGATCGTCATGAACTTCTACAAGGGCGACGATCCGCTCAAGCGCAAGGTCGCCTCCACGCTGCTGGAGAGCTTCCTGTTCTACTCCGGCTTCTACCTCCCGATGTACTGGAGCAGCCGGGCCAAGCTGACCAACACCGCCGACATGATCCGGTTGATCATCCGCGACGAGGCCGTGCACGGCTACTACATCGGCTACAAGTTCCAGAAGGGTCTGGCGCTCGAGGACGAGGCGCGCAAGAACGAGCTCAAGGACTACACCTACGAGCTGCTGTTCGAGCTCTACGACAACGAGGTCGAGTACACCCAGGACCTCTACGACGAGGTCGGCCTCACCGAGGACGTCAAGAAGTTCCTGCGGTACAACGCCAACAAGGCCTTGATGAACCTCGGCTACGAGGCGTTGTTCCCCCGCGACGAGACCGACGTCAACCCGGCGATCCTGTCGGCGCTCAGCCCCAACGCCGACGAGAACCACGACTTCTTCTCCGGGTCGGGCAGCTCGTACGTCATCGGCAAGGCGGTCAACACCGAAGACGAGGACTGGGCGTTCTGAGGCCTCGGGTCGGCAACGTCGACGATGCGCGCGCAGCCTTCGAACACGAACTGACTCGCACTGAAGTCAATCGAATCCTCCCATCGTCGCTCGCGGCGCCATGACCGTGGATGGGGGCGAACTCAGACCGGCTGAGACCGAAACATCGGGAACCACTTGATCATTCGGTGGAGTCAGAATCCGAACCCGGACGTGGTAACAGCTTGGCCGGGTTTGGGTTTCAAGGGCCTGCGAAGTCGCCAACGGCGGTCATCTTGTTGCCGTCCCAGGCGGTGGCGAAGCCGCCTGCGGTGAAGGCGCAATTCAAGATGATCGCGCGGTGCGGAGGACTTTCATCCACAAGTCGAGCGCTGCGGTCGGAGTCGCAGCCGATCCGGTGCCCCAGTAGACGATCTCACCCGTGTACCCGGTCTGGGTGTAGCCCGCATCCGCGATACGGGCTTGCGGTGAAGAACCGTCCGAACCGGTATGGCCGTCCACGCCAGTCGTCAGCATGTCGTTGGCGTGCCGTTGCGCCGCGACTGTCAAACGCGGGTCGTCGCCGATCGCCGCGCATGTCTGGCGAAGCTGGTTGACGCCGTTGTACACCGCAGTCCCCAAATCGTCTGCGCGCGCAGGGAAACCAGCAACGGTGCCGAGAACAGTGATGGAGGCAGTGCAAATCGAGGAGACCGCGACGATCTTGCGTTTCGTCGTCATGTTTGCCTCTGGACGATGGGCTCGCTGTGCTGTTTGCAGCAAGCAATGCTACCGACTGGGCTTTCGCGATGTTCGGAATCGGGCCGAGCGGTCTGTCCAAGACCGACCGCGCGGGGCGCCCCAAGCCTCCCTCCATAGCGGGGCGGGCACATTTGTCGATCTCTGTGGATTCTTGATGAGTCCGCACCCCTGTTGATTAGCGGCTCACGCTCGCACCAAATGCTCCCTGTCCGATCCACGACGGGGCGCTACGGGAGAAGAATCACCAACGATCTTCACCACGACCGACGGAGGAACCCGACATGAGCGAAGCGAAGTCCAGCACGGCTATCGACGATCAGCAAATCCGCGTCACCATTTGGACGTTCGATGGGGCGGGTGACGCGACCGGCCCGCACGTCCACGAGTATGACTACGTCGTCGTGCCCGTCACGGGCGGGCGGTTCACTGTCGTCGACTCGGAAGGCACCACCCATGAAATGACGCAACACGGCGGGTCGCCCTATCGAGGCAGTGCTGGCACCGCGCACAACGTCGTCAGCTCCGGCGACGCCCGCGCAGTATTCGTGGAAATCGAACTCAAGCAATAGCCTGGGTAAACCCCTGGCTGGCCGGCCTAGATGCGGTTTGCGGCACCGTTCGTCATCACCAGGTTCGAATGTGCCCTACCTTGGGCAACGGGCTACCGGGGCTCTGGCGCGATCCGTGGGTCTGGCTCTTCCGACGCGTGGCAGCCGAGGAGATTCCGGTCGTGATCGACACGCAGGGAGACATTCATGTCGCGGTCGACGGACCGCGTACGCGTGGGAGGGCAGGCGAGATGCGTGTTGTCGTCATCGGAGGCGGCCCCGCTGGTGTGTCCGCGGCCTTGCACGCCGCCGAGTTGGGCGTGGAGGTCACGCTGATCGAGCGGGGCCGGGTCGGCGGCACCGCCTTCAACAGCGGCCCGGCACCTGTGCGCACTCTGGCTCGGGCCGCGCGCCTGGTGCGGGACTGGAGCTCGTGGGAGAGTTTCGGTCTGCGCGGGCCACGGCCCGAGGTCGACCTCGCCGCCACACTGGCCAACGCCCGGCGGGTGGCCGACTACCTCCATGATCGCAAGCGCGTTGGCGACCACATCCGTTCCGTCGGAGTCGACCTCATCGAGGAGGCCGGCGATGTCCGATTCGTCGACGCCCACACGGTCGCCGCAGCAGACGGCCGCACGTGGACTGCGGATCGGGTGATCATCGCGGTCGGCGGCAGGGCGGGGCGACTGCCGATCCCGGGGGCCGAGTTCGGCCTGACCTACGAGGACGTGCGCAGCGTGACAGCTCTGCCCGAGCGGGTCTGCGTCATCGGGGCGGCCGACACGGGTTGCCAGCTCACGTCGATCCTGGCCGATTTTGGGTGCGCCGTCACGCTCGTCGAGTATGGGCCACGGATCGTCCCGCGCGCGGATGTCGACGTCTCGGCCGCGCTCGAACACGCTTTCCGGGGGCGCGGCATCGAGGTCATCACCAGCGCCGCAGTTCACCAACTCGAGAGACTTGCCCCCGGCGTGCGCGTGCGGTATCGGGTTGGCGACGACTCCAGAGCCATCGACGTGGACGCTGCGTTCTTCGCCGTCGGCTGGCCAGGTAACGCCGACCTCGTCGACGCCGCCGCTGCCGGCCTGGTCACCGAGCGTGGCTACGTGACGGTCGACGCGTTCATGGCCACCAACGTCGCGCACATCTTCGCCGCCGGCGATGTCGACGGGAACAGCATGCTCGTCAGCAGCGCGACGCTCGAAGGTCGTGTCGCCGCCGATAACGCGGTGCTCGGTCCGCGTCGCCGGATCGTCCACGAGATCGTGCCCACCGGCAGTTTCACCGACCCTGAGTACGGCAGCGTCGGGCTGACCGAGGAGCAGGCCCGCGCCCGCTACGACTGCGCCGTCGCCGTGGCCCGCTATGAAGACATGCTGCGGCCAGTTGCTGACGGGCAGCCGGAAGGGTTCTGCAAGCTGATAGTCGAAACCGCAGAGCGGAAGATCGTCGGCGCTCACGTGTTCGGTGAGTACTCGGCCGAAGTGATCCAGATGGTCGCGGCCTGCATGGCGGCGAGGATGCGCGTCGAGGATGTTGCCGAACTGCAGTTCGCCTTCCCCACCTTCACCGAAGGAGTCAGTCAAGCTGCCCAGATGGTGGTCAACCAGCTCGGAGTCCGTCCGATGAGTCAACTCTGGAGCAGTCTGAGCTCCACGCCATCAGTCCTGGAATGACCGGTCGGCGGGGTGCGGAGCGGGTGTAGCCGTCTCAATGAGGGCGTTTGCCAACCGGTCCTGCCGGATGCCCATGCAGTCGGTGTCATTGGGCGTCATCGTTTCGATCGCGATTGGTCCGAGATCGCTCGTAGAGGAACCGCTCGCCTTTCGCTGAGAGTGCCCGCCCCGCTCAGTGACCCGCGGGCGTCCAAGCGACGGGCAGCCGCTTGATGCCGTGGATGAAAGCCGAGCGCAGGATGGCCGGTTCCTCGACGGCGACGATGTCGGGGACGCGGTTGTGCAACTCCTCGAACAGCACCCGGATCTCCCGCCGGGCCAGGTTGGCGCCCAGGCAGAAGTGGGCTCCACCTCCGCCGTATCCGAAGTGCGGGTTGGGGTTTCGGGTGACGTCGAACAACCACGGGTTGTCGAACTTGGCTTCGTCGCGGTTGGCCGAGTTGTACCACATCGAAACCTTGTCGCCGGCCTTCATCGTGCACACCGCCGAGTTCGACGTCCTCTTTGAGATTGCGTCGCATGAAGATCACCGGAGTAGCCCAGCGCACGATCTCCTCGACCGCGGTGGCGGCGACGCCGTCGAAATCGGTCCACCACTTGTCCCGCGCATCGGGGTAACGGCTCAATGCCACCATGCCGTGGCTGATGGCGTTGCGGGTGGTCTCGTTGCCCGCACCGGACAACAGGATGAAGAACGAGCCGATCTCCGCAGACGACAGCCGCTCACCGTCGACCTCTGCCCGCACCAGGTTCGAGGTCAGATCGTCGGCGGGTTCAGCCCGGCGGGACTCGGCCAACTGGACGCCGTACATGGCGAGGTCGAGTACCGCCTGAATGATCTCGTCGTGGCCGGTGGCCACCTCCTCGTCGCCGGCCCCCAGGATGACCGATGTCCAGTGGAAGACCTTGGGCTCGTCCTGCTTCGGGGATGCCCATCATGTCGCAGATGATCTGTAGCGGAAGCGGACCCGAGAGGGACTCGACGAAGTCCGCCTTCCCGTCGGGGTGGTTGGCCACCATGCCGCTCACCAGTTGCTGCGCCCGGGTACGCACGCTTTCCTCGATGCGGGCCACCATCTTGGGGGTGAAGGCGCGGTTGACGATCGACCGCAGCCGCAGGTGGCGCGGGTCGTCGAGGCTGATCATCGAACCGCTGAACTCCGCGACCGCCGGGTCGATCTCGCTCAATGACACGCTGGTCGGGACCGAACTGAACACTTCCGGGTGCCGGCTCGCATGGTGCACATGGTCGAACGACGTCAGGGCCCAATGCCCTGGGCCCGATTCGAATCCCGGTAGGCAAGGGGCGTCGAAGAACGCTATCGGCGCTTCACGGCGCAGCGTGACGAACGCCCCGTCGCGGTGGTCGTCGTCTCGACTCCAGAAGTCGAGTGAGCCCAGGTCGATATCGCTCAGCGGCACCTCCGGCGGCGGTGTGCCGTTTTCGCGCTGCGTGATACCCGATTCAATCGTTGTCATGGTGACACTCCCCGACCTGAGTGTGACACCTGTCACGTCGGTGGTCCAGACAACTCGCTTCGGCCCGTTTCCCGAGGCTGTCGACGAGAAGACGAGAACCGGGCCGTTCTCTTGGCCAGGCTCAGGCCTTGGCCACGATCAGCTGCTCGGCAGTGGGTGGCAGCAGCCCGTCGGTTCGCCCGCTGAAGTAGCAGCTCGGTCAGGTCGGCTGGGCTGACGTGCCGCACCGACGAGAACCCGGCGCGGTGGCACATCTCGACCATCTCGTCCGGCGGATAGTGGCTGACGAACGGCGTCCCCGAATTGCGTGCCGCCCGCTCGACGTCGACCTGCATCTGCCGCTCGTCGTCGGCGACCAGATCCGGCGGCAGCATGAACGTCATCGCCAGGACCGATCCCGGCGCCATGGCGGCAACCTGACTCAGCGTGGCTTCCGTCGCGTCCCTCGTCAGGTACATGCTCACGCCGGTCGACGAGACCACCGTCGGGGTCTCGGCATCGAAGCCCTTGGCCTGCAACGCATCCCACCAGGACTCGCCGCTCTCGAAGTCCACGGGCACGAACCGCAGCCCCTCCGTCGACGGGTAGCCCTCCTCGGCGAGTCTGCGGCGTTTCCATGCTTGGGTGCCCGGTTGATCGACTTCGAAGATCCGCAGGGATCGGCGAGGTCCGGATGACGCTGCGCGAACGTGTCCAGCCCCGCACCGAGGACGACGTACTGCCCGATGCCCGCGGCCACCTGATCGCGCACCAAGTCGTCGATGAACCGGGCGCGTGCCACGATCGACGCACGAAAGCTTGCCGTCCCGGCGACGTCCATGTCCGGTCGGTCGCGCCAGCCGGCCTCCGGTTTCGCCAGGCGGAGACCGATCACGTCGGTGATCACGTGCGGCGGCGGATCGGCCTCGACGTGCAGTGCCCGCCACAGCGCGACGCGCACCGCGGTGCTGTCCGGCGCGACGGGGTCGGCGGTCATTCCGCGGACCTGGCCTGCAGCTGCCAGATTCGACCGTCGGGATCGCGGATCGTCATCTCGCGCGCGCCCCAGTGCGTGGTCTCGAACGGCGTCACGATCTCGACGTCGTCGAGCTGCAATGCGTCCTCGTCGGCGACCTGCGAGTACCAGCGAGATGCCGGGCTCGCGCGTCGTCGGGCACCTCGGCGATGAACAGGTAGGGTCCGTCGCCGTTGCGCAGCTGGCCCGAGTTGTGGTCGGTCTCGAATTCGACTGTGTAGCCCAACTTCTGGAAGAACCTGGCGGACTTGCCCCAGTTGTGGGTCTCCAGGTACACGGCCTCGATGCCGTCGGTCATGTCAGGTCTCCTTGTCCGTTGATCCGCGAGCGTCCAGATAATCGTGTAGCGCGTCGGCGACGAGAGCTGAAAGCGACATCTCGGTTTCGATGGCGTGATGCTTCACCCGCCGGATCAATCCGATCGGCAGGTAGACGTTGAACTGTTTGACGTCCTCGTCGGCCACGACTTCAAGCTAGCATGCTAGCAATCTAGCGTCACGCCCCTTGCGCGAGCAGACGTAAAAGTGCCCGACACGCCGGGTGTTCGGGCACTTTTACGTCTGCTCGCGGGGGGAGGTGGAGGTGCTCGCGGGGGAGGTGGGAGGTGCTCGCGGGGGAGGTGAGCGGTGCGGCGGTGGAAGTCGGGTCAGGCGGGAGGTGCGGCGGGCGCCTCTTCGGCGCGCTCGTGCGCCTCCTCCATCACGGTTCGGCCGATCTCGGCGTAGATCGCAGGCTTGGCGGATCGAAGCCACACCGCGTAGACCAGACCGATCAGGAACACGGCGAGGATCATGTACGGCGCCACCTTGAAGACGTCGGACTTCGCTGCCAGTCCGGCCGCGAACTCGCGGTTGTCCCACAGCAGCCACACCACGTACAACATCGCCACGGCGCCGATCAGCGGGCAGATCAGTGTGGTGATCACGTTGCCGCGGTGGGTCTTTCGCACCCAGAAGTACCAGATCACGGCCGCCGAGCAGATGGCCTGCACCAGCAGGATGGCGGCCGTCCCGATCAGGGCCAAGACGCCATAGATGTTGGTGTAGGGCACCAGCGCCGGGGTGTCGACGGGAGTGCCGTTGCGTCGGGCACTTGCACCGCCGTGAAGAACGCGAACAGCAGCACGATCACCAGCGTGATGACGCTCTGGACAGCCGAGGCGATGTAGGGCGAACCGTGCTTCGGGTGCGCGGCACCGATGGTGGATTGCACCTTCGCCGAGGGGATTTCGCGACCCAGCGCGAAGATGTAGCGTGACGCGGCGTTGTGGAAGGCCAGCGCACAGGCGAACGAGCCGATCACCAACAGAGCCTTGTAGACGTCGAGCAGGCCTCCGCCAAGCTTGGCATGGACCAGGTTGAAGAACAGGTCGAGCGGCGAGGCGCTGATCGACGCCTCGACCGAGGTCTTCGCGCCGTTGCCTGCCAACACCATTGCGGAGATGAACGTGTAGAACAGGCCCAGCCCGATCACGGCGATCAACGTGGCCCTCGGGATGATCTTCTTCGGGTTGCGTGACTCCTCGCCGTAGACCGCGGTGGTCTCGAAGCCCACCCATGACCAGAACGCGAAGAACAGGCCGATGGCCATCGAACCCGCGGCAGCGGCCGTCCCGAACGCGCCAGCGGGCAGGCTCTCGAACGCATTGTTGAGCAGGACGGTCTGGTTCAGCATGAAGCCGTCGGGCCCACCACCGGAGAAGATGACCGAGAACGCAAGCGCGAGCAGGATCAGGACCTCACAGGTCAGCGTGACGCCGAGGATCGCCGCGGTGACGCTGATGTGGAAGTGGCACAACACCCCGATCGCGACGATGGCACCGATCGCGAACACCAGCCAGGGGACGTTCACGGCGAAGATGGTGTTCACCGCGTCGTTGGCGAAGTACGCGCAGCCCCCGATCAACGAGCCTTCGAACACCACGTAGGCGAACGTGGCCAGCATGCCGCTGGCCATTCCCCAGACCTGGCCGAGGCCGTGGGAGATGAAGCCGTAGAACGCACCCGTCGTGGTGATGTGCCGAGCCATCGCGACGTAACCGAGGGCGAACAGGGTCAGGATGATCGTGGCGAACAGGAAGCCCGCGGGGGCGCCGAGCCCGTTGCCAAAACCGACGGCGATCGGCACGTTTCCCGTCATCGCGGTTATCGGAGCGGCGTTGGCGACGGCCATGAAGATAACCGCGACGATGCCGATCGCGCCCTTTTTGAGCCCAGCAGCCGAGGCCGTCGGCTTGTCGTCGGTGGTTGCGGATTCGGTGGTCATACGGGCCTCCTCATTCGGATCCGAGCGTGTTTGCGGCCCGCCACGTGGCAAGTCCGTTGTCGAGCGTCGCATCAGAACCGCCGGCCGACAACTCGAGGGGCAATGTTTCCTGCCGATCGTCAGGAAACCCTCAGCGTCCGAGGCTTGACTTCGGCCGGAAGAAGTGTTTGAACGAGGGATGAATGCCGGGCGAACTGTCCGGCTTGACAGTGGTGTTGGCGGAGGGTAGCCGTGAGACTTGGCGGCGTGACCACCACCTCGCTTCTTGGCTCCATCGTGAACTGGCTTCGGGCCGGTTATCCCGAGGGTGTTCCCGGCCCCGACCGCGTGCCGCTGCTGGCGTTGCTGCGCGCAACTCCCTTGACCGAAGACCAGATCAAAGAGGTCGTTCGCAACATCACCGCCGACGGGTCAACCGCCCTTGCCGACGGAGCGATCGGCACCGACGAAATCGAGGCGTTCATCTCCGACGTCACCAATCACGACGCGGGCAGGGAGAACGTGAACCGGGTGGCGGCGAAGCTGGCCGCGGCGGGATGGCCGCTGGCAGGGGTCGACAACACCACCTCCACGTCCAGCTAGCCGCAAGGCGCTGAACGCAAACCAGGCGGGCACCCATCGGGGCCCGCCTGGTTTGTCGTGTGCCTAGCGGCCTACAGCGTGGCGGTGTCGATGACGAAGCGGTACCGAACGTCGCTGGCCAGCACGCGCTCGTAGGCCTCGTTGACGTAGTCGGCCGCGATGACCTCGATCTCGGGCGTCACGTCGTGCTCCGCGCAGAAGTCGAGCATCTCCTGGGTTTCCGTGATGCCACCGATCATCGAGCCGGCCAGGCTGCGCCGCAGCGTGCCGAGGGCGGAAGAACGGTACCTGCATGGGCTTTTCGGGCGCACCGACCTCGACCAGCGTGCCGTCCGTGCGCGAGCAGGCCAAGGTAGGCGCTGAGGTCCAGACTCGCCGAGACCGTGTTGACGATCAGGTCGAACTTGTTGGCCAGCTTGCTGAACGTCTCCGGGTCGCTGGTCGCGTAGTACTCGTCTGCGCCGAGGCGCAGGCCGTCCTCCATCTTCTTGAGCGACTGGCTCAGCACCGTGACCTCGGCGCCCATCGCGTGGGCGATCTTGACGCCCATGTGGCCCAAGCCTCCGAGCCCGACGATGGCGACCTTCTTGCCGGGGCCCGCGCCCCAGTGGTGCAGCGGGGAGTACAGCGTGATGCCCGCGCACAGCAGGGGAGCGGCCTTGTCCAGTGGAATGCTGTCCGGGATGCGAAGGGCGTAGTTCTCGTCGATGACGAAGGCCTGGCTGTAGCCGCCCGTAGGTGGGGGTGCCGTCCTTGCCGGTGGCGTTGTAGGTGCCGACCATGCCGCCCTCGCCGGTGCAGTACTGCTCCAGACCGGCCTTGCAGTTGTCGCATTCCCGGCAGGAGTCGACGAAGCAGCCGACGCCGACGTGGTCGCCGACCTTGTACTTGGTGACGCCGGAGCCGACCTCGGTCACGACGCCTGCGATCTCGTGGCCCGCGACGACCGGGTAGTTCGGCTCGCCCCACTCGCCCCTGACGGTGTGGATGTCGGAGTGGCAGATGCCTGCGAACTTGATGTCGAACGCCACGTCGTGCGGCCCGACGTCCCTGCGCTCGATGGTGGTCTTGGCCAGTGGCCCGGTGGCTGACGTGGCGGCGATGGCGGAAACAGTGGTTGTCATGTCTTCTACGTGCCCTCTTTTAGTCGTGTCGCAAACCGTCGCCAAGGAGCTTAGCGGCGGCAACTGAATCGGGTTTCTCATCGGATCCCAAGCGGTGCCAACCGGAGCGGGCCGCCAATTAGTCCCGAATTAGATGACGTTTACGTTAAAGATGCGGTGCCCGGAACGTGGCGTTGAAGCTCGCCCGGTCGTAGCGCACCAGACCGGCCAGTTCATACGGGTCCGTTGCCGTCATCGCGTCGGCCTCTTCGACAGTGATGTCACCGGTGATCAAGATTCCGCCCGCTCCCGACTCCTGGCGGCCGGCCAGGATGAGATGGCCTGCGTCGAGATGAGCCCCCACCCATTCGGCGTGCGCGGGCCGCGTTCGCTCGACGACGTCCAGCGGTTGCAGGTAGGTAAGGGTCAGCACGTGGAACACGCACGTGACCCTAGTTGATCGGCGCGTTGAGATATCTGAGGTCGGCGAGGATGCCGCGGGCCGCGACAATGCCCTCGCCGGTCTGCCACACCTCGTCGTTCACCGCGAAGACGCGGCCGTCCCGGTTCGCGGACAGCTTGCGCCAGGCATCACCTTCGAATACGGCGGCGGCCCGCTGCTTGGCCGCCTGTGACTCGAACGACACGTACACGATGTCGCCGTCGGCCGCCGAGAAGTCCGGCGAATGTTTCATGTCCTCGTCGGAGATGCCGATCTCGAGGTACGGCTTGTCGGTAAACCGTTGCGCCGCAGGACGATCCACGCCAACGGTGGCGAGCACGCTGCCAGGGAAGTCGTCGGCGCCGTACACGCGCACGGTCTTGTCGGTGAACCGGACCACCGAGGCCTGGAAATGAGTCGCGTCATTCTGCGCAGCGGTTCTCTCGGCGTCCTCGGCGAACCCGTCGAGCAGGCGGTTGGCGGCGTCCCTACGACCCGTGGCGTCACCGACCGTCCGCAGCGTGTCCTGCCACGCCGCGCCGGGCGGGCCGGTGAACACCGTCGGTGCGATCGCCGACAGCGGGCCGTAGTCCTGCGCGGTGAGGCTCTGCGACCCGAGGATCAGGTCCGGGGATGCGGCCCGGACGGCGCTCAGGTCGGGAGCGGTGCGCGAGCCCGCCGCGGGCACGTCGTGCACGACGGTGCCGAGATAGGACGGTTGACTGGTCGAGCCGTCCGGAAGGGCGGCTGCCACGATCCGTGACTGCAACCCGAGGGCGCACAGCGCGTCGAGTTGGTCGCCGGAGAGCACCACGATGCGTTGCGGATCCGCGGGCACCTCGTGGTGCCTGCGGCGTGACGGACCTCGCGCCGGTCAGGGCCGTCGTCGAGCGGGGCCGGATCGGGGGCGCAGGAAGCGTCCGGCCTGCGCTCGTTGCCGAGCACGCCCGCCCCCGCGATCCTGGTGGTGCTGGTGACCATCGAATTCGTGACCGATGGCTGCGCAGGCGTGCCGGCGGGACTGTCGCAACCGCTGACCAGCGTCACCGAAACCGCGGTCGCCAGCGCCGCTGCCGCGGCGGCCAACCCCATCCGCGGCGTGAAGTACGGCACGCCGCCGACGGTACCAATCTCCCGGGTCGCTTCGCTCCTGCCCTCCGTCACATCTCCCGGGTCGCTTCGCTCCTGCCCTCCGTCACATCTCCCGGGTCGCTTCGCTCCTGCCCTCCGTCACATCTCGGCAGTTCCCGGCCGGTCAGCCGGCCTTCGCAGGAAGGTCCCGATCGAATACGACGGTTTGTAGGACCCGGGCCGACATCGACAGGTTTGGGGGATAAGATTCAGCTTGAGCACACGGGGAACGCGGGATTTCACCCGTCGAACTTTTGGAGGATCTGTTGGTAGCCGAAGCGCCCCCAATCGGAGAACTCGAGGCCCGGCGTCCCTTCCCGGCGCGGCTCGGTCCCAAGGGCAACCTGATCTACAAGCTGGTGACCACCACCGATCACAAGCTGATCGGCATCATGTACTGCGTCGCCTGCTTCATGTTCTTCTTCATCGGCGGCCTGATGGCGCTGCTGATGCGCACCGAGCTCGCGCTGCCCGGCCTGCAGTTCCTGAGCAACGAGCAGTTCAACCAGCTGTTCACCATGCACGGCACCGTGATGCTGCTGTTCTACGCCACGCCCATCGTGTTCGGCTTCGCGAACTTGGTGCTGCCGCTGCAGATCGGCGCACCCGACGTGGCGTTCCCGCGGCTGAACGCCTTCTCGTTCTGGCTGTTCCTCTTCGGCGCGTTGATCGCGATCGCCGGCTTCATCACCCCCGGTGGGGCCGCCGACTTCGGCTGGACCGCCTACTCGCCGCTAACCGACGCGATCCACTCGCCAGGGGCGGGCGGTGACCTGTGGATCATGGGCTTGGCCGTCGGTGGTCTTGGCACCATCCTCGGTGGGGTCAACATGGTGACCACCGTGGTTTGCATGCGTGCACCCGGCATGACGATGTTCCGGATGCCGATCTTCACCTGGAACATCCTCGTGACGTCGATCCTGGTGCTGCTGGCCTTCCCGCTGCTGACCGCCGCGCTGTTCGGTCTGGCCGCCGACCGTCACCTCGGTGCGCACATCTACGACCCCGCCAACGGCGGCGTGCTGTTGTGGCAGCACCTGTTCTGGTTCTTCGGGCACCCCGAGGTGTACATCATCGCGCTGCCGTTCTTCGGCATCGTCACCGAGATCTTCCCGGTGTTCAGCCGCAAGCCGATCTTCGGCTACACCACTTTGATCTATGCGACGCTGTCCATCGCCGCGCTGTCGGTGGCGGTGTGGGCACACCACATGTACGCCACCGGCGCCGTGCTGCTGCCGTTCTTCTCGTTCATGACGTTCCTGATCGCGGTGCCCACCGGCATCAAGTTCTTCAACTGGATCGGCACGATGTGGAAGGGCCAGTTGACGTTCGAGACGCCGATGCTGTTCTCGGTCGGCTTCCTGATCACCTTCCTGCTCGGTGGCCTGTCGGGCGTGCTGCTGGCCAGCCCGCCGATCGACTTCCACGTGACCGACTCCTACTTCGTGGTCGCGCACTTCCACTACGTGCTGTTCGGCACCATCGTGTTCGCCACCTACGCGGGCATCTACTTCTGGTTCCCGAAGATGACCGGCCGCCTTCTCGACGAGCGGCTGGGCAAGCTGCACTTCTGGCTGACGTTCATCGGCTTCCACACCACCTTCCTGGTGCAGCACTGGGTTGGTGACGCGGGCATGCCGCGGCGCTACGCGGACTACCTGCCGACCGACGGGTTCACGACGCTGAACGTGATCTCGACGATCGGCGCGTTCATCCTCGGTATCTCCACCATCCCGTTCACGTGGAACGTGTTCAAGAGCTGGCGTTACGGCGAGCCCGTCATGGTCGACGATCCATGGGGCTACGGCAACTCGCTGGAGTGGGCCACCAGCTGCCCGCCGCCACGCCACAACTTCACCGAGTTGCCCCGGATCCGTTCGGAGCGACCGGCCTTCGAGCTGCACTACCCGCACATGGTCGAGCGCATGCGTGCCGAGGCCCACGTCGGACGGGCCCACGGTCCCGACGACGGCGACGTCACCCGTCTCGACGACGCGCAAGTCCGCACCTGACGGACGGCGGCCCGCGGGCGTGAATCCCTCGAAGGTGTCGGTGCTGATCACCGTCACCGGTGTCGATCAGCCAGGCGTCACGTCGGCGCTCTTCGAGGTGCTCTCGGGTCACGAGGTCGACCTGCTGAACGTCGAACAGGTGGTGATCCGCGGGCGGCTCACCCTCGGTGTGCTGGTGGGCGGGTCTGCCGACGTGGCCGGTGGCGAGGAGCTTCGCGACGAGGTGGAGCGCGCCATCCGCGGCGTCGGACTCGACGTCACCATCGAGCGCAGCGACGGCATGCCGGTGCTGCGCGAGCCGTCGACGCACACCATCGTGGTGCTTGGCCGCCCCATCACCGCCGAGGCCTTCGGCGTGGTGGCAAGGAGAGTGGCAGCGCTCGGCGTCAACATCGACTTCATTCGCGGTGTCTCGGACTACCCGGTCACCGGGCTGGAGTTGCGCGTCTCGGTCCCGTCGGGGTCCGTCTTTGGTCAATTGCAGGCGGTCCTCGCCCGGGTGGCGGTCGAGGAGGGCATCGACATTGCCCTCGAGGACTACAGCCTTTCACGAAGGGCCAAGCGCCTCATCGTCTTCGACGTCGATTCGACGCTGATCCAAGGCGAGGTGATCGAGATGCTCGCCGCCCGTGTCGGCGCGGAGGCCGCCGTCGCGGAGGTCACCGAAGCGGCCATGCGCGGTGAACTGGACTTCGCCGAGTCGCTGCACAAACGCGTGGCCACCCTGGCGGGCCTGCCTGCCGAGGTCCTCGACGAGGTGGCCGACCAGATCGAACTCACGCCGGGAGCGCGCACCACGCTGCGCACGTTGCGCCGCTTGGGCTTTCACTGTGGGATCGTCTCCGGCGGGTTCCGTCAGGTGATCGAACCCCTTGCGCACGAGTTGATGATGGACTTCGTGGCCGCCAACGAACTGGAGATCATCGACGGCAAGCTGACGGGGCGGGTGATCGGCGACATCGTCGATCGGCCGGGAAAGGCCAAGGCGCTGCGGAACTTCGCCCAGCAGGCGGGCGTACCGATGGAGCAGACCGTGGCCGTCGGTGATGGCGCGAACGACATCGACATGCTTGCGGCGGCGGGTCTTGGGGTGGCATTCAATGCCAAGCCAGCGCTGCGCGAGGTGGCCGATGCATCGATCAGCTATCCGTACCTGGACACCGTGCTGTTCATCCTCGGCGTGACGCGGGGCGAGATCGAGGCGGCCGACGCCATCGACGGAATGGTCCGCCGGGTGGACATCCCGGACTGACGACGGCTTACACCACCACGGCGTAGGGCTCCGGCCCCGTAGACCCGGAGACGCTGCGCCACGCCCGCGCCAGCAGCACGACCGCCTCGGTCAACTGTTCGTCGGGCAGGGCGTAGGGCACGCGGATGAAGCGCTCCAGGGTGCCGTCCACGCCGAACCTCGGGCCGGGCGGAATTTCGAGACCCATGCGCGAGGCGGCCGCCGACAACGCGGAACTCATGGGTGCGGGTAGCCGCACCCACAGTGACAACCCGCCCTTGCCGGGATTCGGTTGCCAGTCGGGCAGGTGCTCGTCGAGCAGCTTGAGCAGCAGTGCGCGCCGTGCCCGCAGAAGGTCGCGCCGCTCGGGAAGGAACTCGTCTGCGATGCCGAGAAGCCTTGCTGCAGCGAGTTGTTCGACGATCGCCGTACCCATGTCGATGGCGGGACGCAGCGCCGCAATGGTCGTCAGCGTGCTGCGTTCTGCGCGGATCCAACCGATGCGGAGCCCACCCCAGCACGACTTCGACATCGAACCGACCGTCAGCACCAGGTCACGCCGGGACGTCATCGACGCGGCCAACGGCGCGGGCATCTGCTCGTCGAGCCACATGTCGGTGATCGTCTCGTCGATGATGGTGCGGGTGCGGGTCTCGGCGATGATCTGTGCCAACCGCGTTCGCTGCGCCGGTGGCAACGTCATGCCAGTCGGGTTGTGGTTGTCGGGAATCAGATAGGCCAGGGTCGGGGACAGCTGACGGACGGCGGCATCGACGGCGTCGAGTTCCCAGCCGTCGTACGTCATCGCCACCGGGACCGGCCGGATGCCTCGGGTCCCCATCGCCGAGAGGGCGCCGTGGTAGGTGGGCTGTTCGACCAGCACCCGGTCACCGGGCTGGGTGTAGGTGGCCAGGATCAGACCGATCGCGTGGAGCGCTCCGGTGGTCACGATGATTTCGTCGGGATTGGTGGGAAGTCCTCGCGCGCAGTATCTTTCGGCGATCGCGGCACGCAGCGGGGGTACGCCGGTCAGCTCGACGCCGATGCCGTGCAGATAGGGGATGACCTCTTGGGCCGCCTCGGCGTAGGCCTGCGAGACGGCGGCGGCGGGCGCCGCCAGGGTGGCGGCGGCCAGGTTGACCGAGGCCGGTTCTCTGGGGTGAGCGGGCGTGGCTGCCGTACGCGGCAGCGCCGTGGTGCTGCGCGCTCCCCGGCGACCGTTGAGGTAGCCGTCGTCGCGCATCTGCGTGTACGCGGCGGTGACCGTCGTGCGCGACACCCGGAGCGCGTCGGCGAGCGCCCGCTCGCTGGGTAACTGGGCACCGACGGGCAGGCGACCATCGACGATCAGCATCCGCAGGCCGTCGGCCAGGCCCAGATACGCCGGCCCGCTCGCGCTGGACGTGCGCCAGTTGCCCAGCTCGCGCGTGAGCAAGTCCACGTCGAGCCTTCGTCCTGCCAGTTCCGCGATCATCGAGGCCAGTTTGCGCTAACTGGCTATTGAACGCAAGAGCAATCGGCAGCCAAAATCCACACATGGCACAGAACTGGACCTCCCGGATGGCCAACCGGGCGAGTAAGTGGAGCGGTGTCTTCCGCACGACCACCCGCCCCAGCGGCACCTACGAGAACGATGCGGATGCCCGCCGCACGCGCATCGAACTCGAAGCCATCCGCGCGCGATTCCCCGACCACGCGTGAGGGGGACGACCGCGCGCCCCCGGGTGGTGTTCCGCAGCGCTGCGCTCCTCGTCGGCCTCACCGGCTACGGCTTCTCGATGGCGCTCATGGTGCGAGCAGGTCTTGGCCTCGACCCCTGGGACGTCTTCCACCAGGGCCTGGCCGGTCGCACCGGCATGACCATCGGCATCGCGTCCGCGGTGGTCGGCGTGTGCGTTCTGCTGGCGTGGATCCCACTGCGCAACCGGCCCGGCATCGGCACCGTCGCCAACGTGATCGTCATAGCGGTCACGGTGGATGCGGGCATGGCGCTGCTGCCCACTCCATCGGCACTGCCGGTGCGGGCGGCAATGATGCTCGGCGGCGTCCTGCTCAATGCCCTGTCCACCGTCGTCTACATCGGCGCGGGCATGGGCCCGGGGCCACGCGATGGCCTGATGACCGGCCTGGTCGCGCGCACCGGGCTCTCGGTGCGCCTCGTCCGCACGTCGATCGAGGCGACGGTGCTCACCGTCGGCTGGCTGCTCGGCGGCACCGTGGGCGTCGGAACGGTGGTGTACGCGTTCGGCATCGGGCCGCTGGTTCAGCTGATCCTGCGGCTTACCCCGAAGGGCTGGCTCGCGCTCGGCGACTTCGGCGTGAAACGCGCCGTGAGCGCGGGCGAGCCCGCCGAAATCGCCTGACTACGATGGGCGGGTGCCCGCCGCCCCAGAAGGTCGAGACGACGACCAGCCCGACGGAGTCGACCCCGACCTGCTGATCGACTTCGCGAGGGTATCGCTGCGACGAGGTGGCAAGACCCTCGTCGGCCCGATCAACTGGGCGGTGGAACTCGACGAACGTTGGGTCGTGATCGGGCCCAACGGTGCGGGCAAGACATCGCTGCTGCGCATCGCCGCCGCCATGGAGCACCCCTCCACGGGCACCGCCTACGTGCTCGGCGAGAAGTTGGGGCGCACCGACACCACCGAGCTGCGCGCCAGGGTCGGCCTGAGCAGCTCGGTGCTCAGCCAGCGGGTGCCCGATGCGGAGGTGGTCCGCGATCTGGTGGTCTCGGCCGGCTACGCCGTGCTCGGTCGCTGGCGCGAACAATACGAGGACGTCGACTACGAGCGGGCGGTCGACATGCTGGAGAGCCTCGGCGCCGAGCATCTGGCCGAACGCACCTACGGCACGTTGTCCGAAGGCGAGCGCAAGCGGGTGCTGATCGCGCGGTCCTTGATGACCGACCCCGAACTGCTGCTGCTGGACGAACCCGCGGCGGGCCTCGACCTCGGCGGCCGCGAGGAGCTGGTGGCCCGACTGTCCGACCTGGCTGCCGACCCCGACGCCCCCGCCATCGTGCTCGTCACCCATCACGTCGAGGAGATCCCGCACGGCTTCAGCCACTGCCTGCTGCTGTCCGAGGGCAAGGCCGTCGCGTCGGGCCTGCTGACCGATGTGCTGACCTCGGAGAATCTGTCCACGGCCTTCGGCCAGTCCATCGCGCTGGACGTCATGGACGGACGTTATTTCGCGCGCCGGACCAGGAGCCGGGCGGCACACAGGAGGCGCGCGTGACCGAACCCGAACCGCTGACCCCCCGCCCTGCCGCGACGGTGATGCTGGTGCGCGACGTCGGCCAAGGCACCGCCCGAGAGCTCGAGGTCTTTCTGATGCGGCGGCATGCGGGGATGGAGTTCGTGGCCGGGGTGACGGTGTTCCCCGGCGGCGGGGTCGACGACCGCGACCGGAACGCCGACATCGCCTGGTACGGTCCCGAGCCGTCCTGGTGGGCCGACCGGTTCGGTGTCGACGTCGAACTCGCCGAAGCGCTCGTCTGCGCGGCCGCGCGGGAGACGTTCGAGGAATCCGGCGTGCTCTTCGCCGGGCCTGCCAGTTCGCCGGACGGCGAGAACACGATCGTCGCCGATGCGTCGGTGTACCGCGACGCCCGCAAGGCGCTGGACGCCAGGACACTGTCGTTCGGCGAGTTCCTGCGCGACGAGAAGCTGGTGCTGCGTGCCGACCTGCTGCGGCCATGGGCGAACTGGGTGACGCCCAAGGAGGAGCGCACCCGCCGCTACGACACCTACTTCTTCGTCGGGGCATTGCCGGACGGCCAGCGCGCCGACGGAGACAACACCGAGACGGACCGGGCGGGCTGGGCGACGCCGCAATCCGCCCTCGACGACTTCGGCGAGGGACGGTCCTTCCTGTTGCCACCGACCTGGACCCAGCTCGACTCGCTCAACGGCCGCACCGTCGGCGAGGTGCTCGCCGTCGAACGGAACGTCGTCGCCGTCGAACCGCACCTGGCCGTCTCCGAGGGCAACTGGAAGATCGAATTCTTCAACAGCGAGCGATACAACGCCGCGCGCAACCGCCGGGCCCCGGGCGGCTACATCGGCCAGGACTCCGGGCTGGGAGGCACGGGCGAGGCGGTCGGTGGGTGAAGGAGTTCGTCGGCGTCTACACCCATGTGGACCAGCCCGGTATCGCGACGCTGCTGCTGTCGCGACCGCCGACGAACACGCTGACGCGCCAGGTGTACCGCGAGCTCACCGCGGCCGCCGCCGAGCTGGCCCTGCGGGATGACGTCAGTGCCGTCATCGTGTTCGGCGGCCACGAGATCTTCTCCGTCGGGGACGATCTTGTCGAACTGCATACGCTCGACGCCCGCGGCGTCGCGACCGCGGAGGATGCCTGTCACCGTGCGATGGACGCTGTCGCCGCCATCCCGAAGCCGACGGTCGCCGCCGTCACCGGCTATGCGCTCGGCAGCGGTCTGTCGCTGGCCCTTGCCACGGACTGGCGGGTCAGCGGCGACAACGTGAAGTTCGGGGCGACCGAGATCCTGGACGGCCTGGTGCCGGCGGCCAGCGGGGCCGTCCGGCTGGCCAACGCGATCGGCGCCAGCAAGGCCAAGGACCTGGTCTTCAGCGGACGGTTCGCGGGCGCCAAGGAAGCCCTGGAGCTGGGCCTCGTCGACGAGATGGCTGCGCCCGACCACGTGTACGACACCGCCGTCGCCTGGGCGGGCCGGTTCGAGGACACTTCGCCTGTGGCGCTGGCTGCCGCGAAGGCCGCCTTCGGTGGAGCCCGTTAGGCTGCCCTTCATGACGAGTACCGACCGCACTCCCGATGTCGCCGCCGGGGCGGCTCCGGAGTTTGATGTCGCCGCCGGGGCGGCTCCGGAGTTTGATGTCGCCGCCGGGGCGGCTCCGGAACCCAACCCACACGCCACCGCCGAGGAGGTCGAGGCGGCACGCCACGACTCCAAGCTCGCGCAGGTGCTGTACCACGACTGGGAAGCGGAGACCTACGACGACAAGTGGTCGATCTCCTACGACCAGCGGTGCATCGACTACGCCAGGGGCAGGTTCGACGCCATCGTGCCCGACGAGGTCCAGCGTGAGGTGCCCTACGACCGGGCCCTCGAACTCGGCTGCGGAACCGGGTTCTTCCTGCTGAACCTCATCCAGTCCGGGGTGGCGCGCCGCGGTTCGGTGACCGACCTGTCACCGGGCATGGTCAAGGTGGCCACCCGCAATGGCCAGTCGCTCGGACTCGACGTCGACGGGCGGGTCGCCGACGCCGAGGGCATCCCGTACGACGACGACACCTTCGACCTCGTCGTCGGCCACGCGGTGCTTCACCACATTCCCGACGTCGAACTGTCGCTGCGCGAGGTGGTCAGGGTGCTCAAGCCCGGCGGCCGGTTCGTCTTCGCCGGCGAGCCGACCACGACCGGCAACGTCTACGCGCGGAATCTGTCGACGCTGACCTGGCGCGCCGCCACCAACGTGACGAAGCTGCCCGGTCTGAGCCAGTGGCGTCGCCCACAGGCCGAACTCGACGAATCCTCGCGTGCGGCCGCCCTCGAGGCAGTGGTGGACCTGCACACCTTCGAGCCGGGCGACCTGGAGCGGATGGCCCGCAATGCGGGTGCGGTGGAAGTCGCCACCGCCAGCGAGGAGTTCACCGCAGCGATGCTCGGGTGGCCGATCAGGACGTTCGAGGCATCCGTGCCCCCGGGCCGATTGGGTTGGGGCTGGGCCAAGTTCGCGTTCAACAGCTGGATCGCGCTGAGCTGGGTGGACGCCAACGTGTGGCGTCACGTGGTGCCGAAGGGCTGGTTCTACAACGTCATGGTCACCGGGGTCAAGCCGTCGTAGCGTTCACGCTCGACGACGTCGCGTATCTGAACGGCGACGACGGGGCGCGGGCGCTCGCCGAGGTGGCGGGCCACCGGTTCGACGACGCCACGCGGATCGCCGACATCGCCTCGGCGCGTGCGCGTTTCGGCGACCGCGCCGCGGTGCTGATCGAGACCGTGCTGCTGCGTCGCCGGGCGACGGCCAAGTTCGCCGATCCGTCGGCGTGGTTGTTCACCGATGAGGCGTTGCAACAGGCGACTGCGGAACCCGTTGCGGCACACCGCGCCCAGCGCCTCGCCGGCCGGGCGGTTCACGACGTCACGTGTTCGGTGGGCGCCGAACTCGCGGCGCTTCGGCATCGGGCGTCCTACGTCGTCGGCAGCGACCTCGACGCGGTGCGTCTGGCGATGGCCCGGCACAACTCGTCGGGCGGCGCCGACGTCGCTGTGCCGCGCCGATGCCCTTCGGCCCGTCACGCGCGACACCGTGGTGGTGGCGGACCCGGCCCGGCGCAGTGGCGGGCGGCGCCGGTTCGACCCACGGGACTACACGCCCGCGCTGGATCGGCTGCTCGAGGTGTACGCCGACCGCGATCTCGTCGTGAAGTGTGCTCCTGGAATCGATTTCGACCAAGTGCGGCGTCTCGGATTCGCCGGGGAGATCGAGGTGACGTCGCTTGCGGGCGGGGTGCGGGAGGCCTGCCTGTGGTCGGCGGGACTGGCCGAACCCGGGGTCACCCGGCGCGCGACGGTCATGGACCGCGCCGAGCAGATCACCGATGCCGAGCCCGACGAGTGCGCGGCGGCGCCGGCGGGCCGATGGATCGTCGACCCCGACGGGGCGATCGTGCGGGCCGGGTTGGTACGGCAGTACGGTGCGCGGCACGGCCTCTGGCAGCTGGACCCCGACATCGCCTACCTGTCGGGCGACGACCTGCCCGACGGGGTGCGCGGCTTCGAGGTGCTCGACGAACTCGACTACGGCGAACGCCGCCTGCGGCAAGCACTTTCGGAGCAGGACGTCGGGCGCCGTCGAGATCCTGGTCCGCGGCGTCGACGTCGACCCCGACGCGTTGAGGTTGCGGCTGAAGCTGCGCGGCGCCCGGCGGCTGGCGGTGGTGATCACCCGAATCGGGTCGGGCCGCAACAGCCGTGCGGTGGCCTATGTTTGCCGGCCGTCCCGTTGAGGTCGCAGGTATGGTGGCGTCGGCGGCGCCGGTGCCGCTCTTCGGCGGAGGGTCCACATCAGATGCGCATTCCCACACTGGCCTTGGCCGTTGCGGCGGTCGCGGCGCTCGGATGGTCGAGCGTTGCCGTCGCATCCGCGGCGCCGCCGAAGTGTGCAGACCTCTCGGGTGTGGTGGACGCCGCGCAGACGTGCCAGATCCAGGCCACCGACCCCGCCTACTCGCTCAATATCAGCTACCCCGTCGATTACCCCGACTTCAGAGAGCGTGTTCGACTACGTCAAGCAGACCCGCGACGGCTTCCTCAACGTGGCCAAGATGCCCGGCCCTCGAGACATGCCCTACGAGCTCGACACGACGGCCACGCAGTTCAACTCGGCGGTGCCGCCCCGCGGCACCCAGTCGTTGGTGTTCAAGACCTTCCAGGACGTCGGCGGTGCGCACCCGCAGACCTTCTACAAGTCGTTCAACTGGGACCAGGGGTTGCGCAAGCCGATCACCATCGACAACCTGTTCCGCGAAGGGACCCAACCGTTTCCCGTGATCCTGCCGCTGGTGCAGAGCGAGCTGGAGAAGCAGTCCGGTCAGCCGGTGGCGATCGCGCCCGAGGTCGGCCTCGACCCGACGACGTACGCGAACTTCGCCATCACCAACGACGCGCTCGTCTTCTTCTTCAGCCAGGGCGAACTCCTGCCGGAAGCGGCGGGCGCGCTGCAGGTGTCGGTTCCACGCGGGCCGGTCGACGCGATGATCGCCTGAGCGCTCAGTTCGGCGCGAACGCGTACACCTGACCGTCGCTGGTGGCCGTGACCACCCGGCGGTCGTGGCCGATCGAGACTCCGACCGGGAAACCCGTCGCACCGGGCAGCGGATAGGAGTTCACGGTGTGGCCGTCGGCCGGGGCGAACACCGTCAACGCCATGCCCTTCTCGCCGTCCCGGGCGACGGTGTAGGCGACGTCCGCCCCGGCGCGGCTCGACGTCGACAGCGGGGTGACGTCGTCGCGGTGCCACACCACGTCGCCGTGGTCGCCGCCGTCCTTGACGCCGACCAGCTTTGCGTCCGGACCGCCGCCGGCCACGATCAGGCCGTCGGGGGACACCGACGGTGGGGTCTGCGGCTGGTAGTGCAGCGGCACCGACCACTTGGCCTTGCCGTCGGCGGTGTCGAGCGCCCACAGCCGTTCGTCGCGCCCGTTGAGGTAGACGGTCTTGCCGTCGGCCGACAGGACCGGACTGGACAGTGGCCCACCACCGACCGCCGTGCTGGTCCACTCCCGGACCAGAGGGGGCGTCTGGCCCGGCCGGTAACGCAGCCCGACCACGACGGGCGCCTCGGCGTCCGGCTCCCACAGCCCGACGACCACGACGTTCGACGCGGGTGAGAACGCGGGCGCCGCAGCGACCGGGCACCGGGGCCTGCCGAGCTGGCAGTCGGGAGGCCGCGTTGCGCGTCGGTGGGGTCGACGCCCTCCACGAGATCGAGCGACGTGCCGACCACCGTGCCCCGATGCGCGTCGAACACCAGCACCTGACCGAGGTGCGTGATCACCAGCAGCTGGCCGGGCGCGAGGATGCGCGGTGTCATCGGTAGGCCGATCACCGGTGCGCGCCACCGGATCCACTGCGTCGGGGGGAAGGACAGCATGGCGCCGGGCTGCCCGACGTAGAGGTTGTCGAAGCCGTCGAACAGCGGACTGGACAGACCGCCGCCCTGCCACAGCCGCCGCACCAACGCTGGCGGCCCTTGTTGCCGGATTCCCACACCATCAACGAGCAGCCGCCCGTGGTCTGGGCGTTGGCGGCGAGGTAGCCGCTCGAGCCGAGGGCGACCTGGGCGCCGAGGTCGCCCTTGACCGATCGGCGCCAGTCGGGCGCGAGCGGTTCGCGCCGGACGCAGGCGAGTAGCTGCTGTTGCCCGCGTCGCCGTACTGAGCTGGCCAGCCGTCGGCGGCATGGGCGTCGACCCAGGAGTCGGTGTGTCCCGCATGCGGCCAGCACGATGAGCGCCGTCGACGCCATGGCAACGAACCGGCGGACAGGTCATTCCTCGAGCAGGCATCAGAGTCCCGAGACTGAGGCACGCGAGCGACCCGGATTCCAGCAGCTCGCGTAGGCTGTCCGGCCATGACGACGATGTGGGGCGCGCCGATTCACAAGCGGTGGCGGGGTTCGCGTCTTGCGCGACCCGCGCCAGGCCAAGTTCCTCACCGTCGCCTCGTTGCGCTGGGTGATCGCGAACAAGGCCTATACGCCCTGGTACCTCGTCCGTTACTGGCGGCTGCTGAAGTTCAAGCTGGCCAACCCGCACATCATCACGCGGGGCATGGTCTTCCTCGGCAGAGGCGTCGAGATCCAGGCAACGCCGGAGTTGTCGACCATGGAGATCGGCCGCTGGGTGCACATCGGCGACAAGAACACCATCCGCTGCCACGAGGGTTCACTGCGCATCGGCGACAAGGTGGTGCTCGGCCGGGACAACGTCATCAACACCTACCTCGACATCGAGCTGGGCGACTCGGTGCTGATGGCCGACTGGTGCTACGTCTGCGACTTCGACCACAGGATGGACAGCATCGAGCTGCCGATCAAGGACCAGGGCATCATCAAGGGCCCGGTGCGGATCGGTCCCGACACGTGGGTGGCGACCAAGGTCACCGTGCTGCGCGGCACCTCCGTCGGCCGCGGCTGCGTGCTCGGGTCGCATGCCGTGGTCAAGGGCGAGATACCCGACTTCTCGATCGCGGTGGGCGCCCCAGCCAAGGTGGTCAAGAACCGCAAGCTCGCGTGGGAGACCTCGGCGGCAGAGCGCGCCGAACTGGCCGCTGCACTCGCCGACATCGAGCGCAAGAAGGCGTCCCGCTAAGTCTGGAGTCCTCCAATCGCCGTTCGCGGTACTCGAGGGCCGCACGAACGGCACCATATTGACCTGGCCGACGGGGAAACGCGGGGCTGCGCCCTGCGGTGGCTGAGGCGCCGAGTCGTCGAAGGTGGTGCGTCACCACGGCGGGACGGTGGACGAGTTCACCGGGGATGGATTGATGGCGGTGTTCGGCGCTCCTGTTGCGTTGGAGGATCACGCACTACGCGCCTGCCATGCCGCGGTGTTCATCCACGAGGAGGTCGATCGGCTGAGCGGCGAGGGCCGCGAACGCGACGGGGTGGAACTGCGGCTGCGGGTCGGACTGAACTCCGGACAGGTCATCGTGGGTGAAATCGGTTCGGGTCCAATGACTTACACCGCGATCGGCGAGCAGGTCGGGATGGCGCAGAGAATGGAATCGGTCGCTGCGCCCGCCGGTGTGATGCTCAGCGAGTCGACGGCACGGTTGGTCGGTGACGCCGTCACACTCAGTGAGCCGGAAGGCGTCCGGATCAAGGGGGCGCTCGTCAACGCCGACGCTTCTCACCACCCCGCGGGTCTGGCGTTGCTCAACGAGTATCGCGACGCGTGCATACGCGGCCGTCGGGGCGGCGATGCGGTGAGGCTCAGTCCGTCCAGTCGATGCCGAAACAGTCGGCGAGCGCGGTACGGCCGCGGTCGGTGACCATGACCGCCCGCCCGCGGCTGGCCCGCTTGACCCAGCCTGCCGACACGAAGCGGTCGAGCACGCCGCGACCGAGCCCACCGGACAGGTGGTGCCGCTGTTCGGTCCAGTCGACGCAATAGCCCACCAACTGCCTTCGGCTGCACGGTATTTCGATACCCGCGTCGGCGAGCAACGCGCGCCCGGAATCGGTGATTTCGTACGCGATGTCGTGTCCCTGGCTGCTCGGGGCGTCGTGTGGGTGGCGCCCCGGGTCATAGCGGCCGTCACCGCCGACGAGGACGTCGCGCTCCAGCAGACTTCCCATGATCGCGACGCCGAGGCGGCCAGCGAAGTGGTCGTAGCAGGTGCGCGCGGAGCGCAGCCGGGCCGCCCTGGTGCCCTCCCGCAGCGAGCGGACCGGTCGCTGCGGCGACATCCGGCCGAGTCGCTCGAGCAGATCGGCGACGTCGGGCCCGGCCAGCCGGTAGTAACGGTGCCGTCCGTGGGTGCGGACGGTGAGTAGGCCCGCGTCGGTCAGCTTGCCGAGATGACTGCTGGCCGTCGACCGGCTGACACCCGCCTCGTCGGCCAGCACGCTTGCGGGCAGGGCCCGGCCGTCGTCGAGGGCCAGCAGCACCTTGCAGCGTGCCGGGTCGGCCAACAGGGCTGCCAGCGCCGCGATGTCGGCGTCGCCGGTGACGGGGAGTTCGGCGACATCACGCATGGCAGGCCTCCTTCGTCGGCGCGGCGCCCGAGGACCGCGTGGTACCGGTGTACCCCAATGCCACGACAAGGGCCGCCAGAAATTCGGCCACGCCGCCAGTGAGCACCGCGGCCCGCGCCCCGGAGCCGATCGCCGACCCGGCGCCGGCCCCACCGCCGACCCATGCCAGCACGGTGCCCATGACGGCGACACCGACGGTGATGCCGACCAGCCGCGCAAGGTTCACCACGCCCGACGCCAGACCGGCCCGTGCGACCGGAGCCGCCGCCATCGCCAGGCCGACCGCGGGCCCGGTGTTGAACGCCAGCCCCGCGCCTGCCAGCACGAACGCCGTCTCCAGCAGCCACAGCTCGGCCTGCGCGCCGACCGCCGCGTACAGCAACATGCCCACTCCCATCAACACCAGCCCGGAAACCATGGGCAGTCGGGGGCCCGTGCGACGTGCGATGACGTTCACCACGGGGATCAGCGCCAGGTATACCAACGGCATCGGCAGGAAGGCCGCCGCCGTCTCCAGCGCGCTGACCCCGCGCAGACCCTGAAACGCGAGGCTGTTGACCAACAACATCCCGTAGGTTCCGAACGTCATCGCGAACGTGGCGACGAGCGCCACCACGAGTCGGCGATTCCGGAAGAACTGCGGCGGCACCATCGGCTGAGCAATCCGATGCTGGGACCAGACGAACGCCGCACCGCCTGCGGTGACGACCACGGCCAACGCGCCGGCCGCTTCTAGACCGAGGGTGCGGCCCTCGACGAGAACCAGGGTGAGCCCGGCCAGGCTCAGCACGGCCAGCACCTGGCCGGTGAGGTCGACGGGGCCGGCCGTCGGGTCCCGTGATTCCGGGAGGTAGCGCCACGACATCGCGATGGCGACGAGGACCACAGGGGCGTTGAGCCAGAAGATGTATCGCCAGCCGACGGAGTCCGTCAGAACCCCACCAAGCACCGGGCCGAGCGCGGCGCTGGATGCCGCGGCCATCGCCCACGCCGCGGTCGCCCTTGCCCGGCCTGCCGCATCGGGGAAGGCCGCCGCCGCGATGGCCAGTCCCTGCGGCAACATCAAGCCGGCGCCGACCCCCTGCGCTGCGCGGCCGGCCAGCAGCGCACCGAGGCTGGGCGCCAGCGCGCAGGCCAGCGAGGCGAGGACGAACGTCACGAGTCCCCACCGCAGCAGGAGCCTGCGGCCGAAGCGGTCGCCGAGCGAGCCCGCCGTCAGCAGCGCGGCGGCGAACGTCACGTTGTACGCGTCCGCGGTCCACTGCGCACCCGACACGCCTCCGCCGAGGTCGGCCTGAATCGCGGGCAACGCCAGGTTGACGGCATTGCTGTCGATCAGCCCGACGAACAAGCCGAGGTATGCGGCGATGAGGACGAGTAGGGATGATCGGTCGTATCCAGCCATACCCGCACGCTAGGTGCGGAATGATTCGACACCGGTCGAACAATGCCCAGGCTTCGGCAGGTGCTGTGGTCCGCCGGGGCCGGCCGTGCGCTGCTCGCGGTCGCCTTCACCGACGAACGGATCCCACCCATGACCGATACCCGGGTGCCGTCCACGCCGTCGCCGGTCCGGTTGGTGGCTTCCGATCAGGCGGGGTTGTTCCGAGTCGGCGACTGTCTGAGCCGTTGCCGATGGCTACCGGTCCGGCAGCGCATGCTCGACGATCATGGCGCGCCGCTGCGGTTCGCGTTCGCGGCGCTTTGCGGCGAGGTAGACCTGCGCGGTCTCCGAAGCCACGGTGTGCCAGTCGAAGTCCGACGTGACCCGTTTTCTGGCGGCGGTCGCGCGACGTTGCGCACCGGCGGGGTCGTCGAGCACGCCGCACACCGCCGAGGTCAGCGCCGACACCTCCCTGGGCGGGAACGAGACACCGGTCTCGCCGTCGAGGACGGCCTCGCCAAGACCGCCGACGTTGGACGTGACGAGTGGTGCGCCGGTCGCCGCCGCCTCGAGTGCGACGATGCCGAATGGCTCGTAGTGGCTGGGAAGCACTGCGGCGTCGGTGTGGTGGAGCAGCGTCACCAACTGTTCGTGATCGACTCGGCCGACGAAGTCGACGGCCTTGAGCACCTTGTGCTTTCGTGCCTGTTCGACGAGCCAGTTCTGCTGGGTTCCATCGCCCGCGATGGTGATCGTGGTGCCCGGGTGGCGACGGCGGATGCGGGGAAGGGCGGCGATCAGGTCATGCACACCCTTCTCGTACTCCAGCCGCCCCAGGTACAGCAGCCGACGCGGACCGAGGTGGGGCCTGCGCTTCGCGAACGGCCACAGGGCGGCGTCGATGCCGTTGCGGATGACGCGTGTCTCGGCAAGGCCCGGCCCGAACAACTCGGTGATCTCGTCGGCCATGGACGCCGAACACGCGATGAGTGAATCGGATTCGCGAACCAGCCAGCCCTCGACGGCATGCACCTGCCTGCTGATCCGGCCGGCCACCCAGCCGGAGTGCCTTCCTGCCTCGGTGGCATGGATCGTGGAAACCAGGGGCACGTCGAAGTGTTCGGCCAGCGCGATGGCCGGGTGGGCGACCAGCCAGTCGTGTGCGTGCACCACGTCGGGACGCCAGGGCTTGGCCGAGAGCCGTCCACGGGACTTCAGTCCAAGTCCCGAGCGGACCATCGAATGTCCCATCGCCAGGGTCCACGCCATCATGTCGGTGCTGAAGTCGAACTCGTGGGGATCCTGCGCGGCCGCGACGACGCGCACGCCCTCGGCGTCCTCGTCGGTGGACGGGTGAGTGCTCGGATCGGTGCCCGTGGGCCTTCGACTGAGCACCACGACCTCGTGCCCGTCGGCGGCGAGGGCGGTGGCCAGCTGGTACACGTGCCTGCCCAGCCCGCCGACCACCACCGGCGGGTACTCCCACGACACCATCAGCACCTTCATCGGCGTCCCTTGCTCTTCGCGCAAGCGCTCATCGCGGCAGCCGCCGAGCGTCGAGCGCACCGAACAGGCCGTCGGCGCGGTTCCAGCCGGCCGCCAGCCGTTCGGCGTGCTCGCGGCGGCCCGACGCCAGCGTGCCCGCGATCTCGCGGGTGGCGTGGGCGTGCAGATGTGCCCGATAACGCGCGTAGTCGGCCGCGGTGTCCTTGCTCACCATGAACGGCCAGTCGCTCGACACGGTCAGCAGGGCTTCGCGCAGGATCTGGTCGGCCACCGTGTCGCGCGGCGTCGGGGAGCCCACCGACGCACGCTGCGCCAGCGCCTTGTCGACCGTCGTCAGCGCGGTGTCGACCACTTCGGCGTTGAGCCGCACCAGATCGGCGACCCGATCGCCCGACCACACCTGCCAGTCCTTGCCGGAACCCCAAGAGCTGGGCGGCAATTCGGCGGGCGAGCCGACGAAGCCACCGGTGATGGCGTCGGAGAGGGTGCCGACGCGGACACCGGCGGCGGGCAGCGCGCGCAGCACGCGCTCAAGCCAGACCGGACCCTCGTACCACCAGTGGCCGAAGAGTTCGGTGTCGAACGCCGCGATCACGTGGGCGGGTCTGCCGATGCGGTCGGATTCCGAGATCAGCCGCCTGCGCACCACCTCGACGAAGTCGGCCACGTGGGCGTCGACTGCGTGATCGGCGCGCTCGGGGTCATATGGCGCCTTGTCCTGCGACGACACCGCGCGGCCCGTGACCCTGGCCGGCTTGAGACCGGTGAGGTGGTCGTAGGTGTGGAAGTCGCGATAGGCGGCGTGGCCCGGGTAGCCGGACTTCGGCGACCACACCCGGTAGCTCACCCGCAGGTCGCGTCCGAAGGCGATCACGTCGGAGTCCGCCACCGGACGACCGAGCGCGGTGTCGCCGTGCAGCGACGGTCCATCGACCATGAAGTGGGTGACGCCCGCTGCCGCGTAGTCGGTCTCCATGCCGGGTGCATACGCGCATTCGGGTGCCCAGATGCCGGTGGGCGCATGGGCGAAGCGCTGGTGCGCGTCGGCGAGGCCCTCGCGCAGCGCGAAGTTGCGCAGCCGCGGGTTGAGCAGGGGCTGGAAGGGATGCGCAAGTGGTCCGCCGAGCAATTCGATGCTCTCGGCGTCGATCAGCTGGCGCAGCAGGGGACTGCCGCCGTGGCGCCATGATCCGGCGAAGTCGTCAAGCGCTTGACCTGCCTCGATATGTTCACGAATGCCGAAGGCGCGCAACGCTTCCGGCGCGTTGTATGAAGAACCATCCCCTGCGGCCCTGGTGGTGGCCGCCTCCCGGGCCCTGAGCTGCCAATTCGCCAGCCAGTGATGCATACCGGTCAGGCAGTACGGGTCGTCGAGCTGGGCGGTGACCACCGGCGTCATGCCGAGCGTGACGAGGTGGCTGCGGTCCTCGGCCGCCAGCGTGCGCAGCACCCGCATCAGCGGCAGATAGGCCGCCGCCCACGACTGGTAGAGCCATTCCTCGCCGACCGGCCAGCGGCCGTGATGGGCGAGCCACGGCAGATGGGTGTGCAGGACGAGGGTGAAGAGACCCGGCACCGACGGGCACGAGGGAAGCGACCCAGGGATCGGCGCGGGGCCCGGTGCTGGGGGTCCCCGCTTGCGGGGGGAGCGAAGCGATCCGGGCAATGGCACCGCGGAGTCGGTCACGGCCGTACCGCGATCGCCACCAGGTCGAGACTGTCGTCGATGTCGCGGTCTGCCGGCGGGCAGGAGCGAAGCGACCGGGGAGCCGGCGGGCAGGAGCGAAGCGCGGTCTGCAGCGTCGAGCAGGTCGAAGTCGCCCGTGGTGATCGACGCGACGTCGGCCAGCAGGTCAGCGGGCCACGGCGCGTCGGCCAGCGCGCGCTCGATCTGCGCATCGATGATCGAGCCACCGTGCCGCGCATCCAGTTCGGTCAGCCGCGGTCCATGGAAGACGCCGAGCATCGCCTCCACCGCGAAGCCGTTGGCGGTCAGCAGCTCGGTGAGTTCGGCGGCGTTCAGCTCGCGGGTGTGAAAGGGATTGATGGGGGTGTCGCGACCGGGGGAGAACGTGATGCGGTTGGGCGTCGACATCAACAGCACCCCGGATGGACGCAGCACCCGGCGGCACTCTGCGACGAACTGACCCTGATCCCACAGATGCTCGATCACCTGGAAGTTGACCACCACGTCGAACTCGGCGTCGGACAGCGGCAGCTCGGCCAGATTGCCCTGCCGCATGTCGACCCGGGGGTAGCGGGCGCGTACGTGGGCTACCGCCGACTCGTCGTAGTCCAGCCCGACGACCCGGCGCGCTACGTTGGCGATCAGGTCAGCGCCGTAGCCCTCGCCGGAGCCGGCCTCGAGCACGTCACGCCCCGCACAGCGGTCGGTCAACCGCTGGTAGACCACCTCGTGGCGGCGGAACCAGTAGTTCTCCTCGGCCAGGCCGGGGACCGTGCGTTCCCCGGTCAGGGGCATCACGGGGTCGGCGGACGGTTCGAGGGGCGAAAATGCGCTCATTGCAAGGCAGGCTAACCCGTCATCGATCGTTCGCGAATCGTTCGTCCAACTAAGGGCAGGCCGGAACGCAAACTTCGACCAGCTATGGTGATCCTGCGCGTCATCGAAAGTTACCGACGAGTAACATGGTGGTCGTAGCACCAATCGTGGTAGTGCAGGCCGCCAGCGGCCTCATCGAGGAGGACGAACCAGACTCATGACGAACATCGTGGTCCTGATCAAACAGGTCCCTGACACCTGGTCGGAGCGCAAACTGACCGACGGCGACTTCACCCTCGACCGCGAGGCCGCCGACGCCGTGCTCGACGAGATCAACGAGCGCGCCGTCGAGGAAGCGCTCCTGATCAAGGAGCGAGAGGTCGCGGCAGGCGGCACCGACTCGACCGTCACCGTCCTGACCGCAGGCCCGGCGCGCGCCACCGAAGCGATCCGCAAGGCGCTGTCGATGGGCGCGGACAAGGCAGTGCACCTGCTCGATGATGGCCTACACGGCTCCGACGTGATCCAGACGGGTTGGGCCCTGGCCCGCGCGCTGGGCACCATCGAGGGCACCGAGCTGGTCATCGCGGGCAACGAGGCCACCGACGGCGTCGGCGGTGCAGTACCGGCGGTCATCGCCGAGTACCTCGGCCTGCCCCAGCTGACCCACCTGCGCAAGGTGACGGTCGAGGGCGGCAAGGTCACCGGCGAGCGCGAGACCGACGACGGCGTGTTCACCCTCGAGGCGAGCCTGCCGGCCGTGGTCTCGGTCAACGAGAAGATCAACGAGCCGCGCTTCCCGTCCTTCAAGGGCATCATGGCCGCGAAGAAGAAGGAAGTGACGACCCTGACGCTGGCCGAGATCGGCGTCGAGGCCGACGAGGTCGGCGTCGCCAACGCGGGCTCCAAGGTGCTGTCGTCCACTCCGAAGCCGCCAAAGACGGCGGGCGAGAAGATCACCGACGAGGGCGAGGGCGGCAGCAAGATCGCTGAGTACCTCGTTGCGCAGAAGATCATCTAGTCCCCGAAAACCCGAACACTTCTCACGAGATCAAGAGGCTGACTAATCCATGGCTGAAGTACTGGTGCTCACTGAGCACGCTGATGGGGCGCTGAAAAAGGTGAGCGCCGAACTGATCACCGCCGCACGTGTGCTTGGCGAGCCGTCCGCCGTCGTGGTCGGCGCAACGGGTACCGCCGCGCCACTGGTCGACGGGCTCAAGGAGGCCGGCGCGGCGAAGATCTACGTCGCCGAGTCCGATGACGCCGCGGGCTATCTGATCACCCCTGTCGTCGACGTGCTCGCGTCGCTGGTCGAGAGCGCCGCCCCGGCGGCCGTCGTGCTGGCCGCAAATGCCGACGGCAAGGAGATCGCGGGCCGGTTGGCTGCCCGCCTCGGCTCCGGACTGCTCGTCGACGTCGTCGAGGTGAAGGAGGGCGCCGTCGGCGTGCACTCCATCTTCGGTGGTGCGTTCACCGTCGACGCGCAGGCCTCCGGTGACACCCCGGTGATCACCGTCCGCCCCGGCGCCGTCGAGGCAGAACCCGCCGCCGGTGCCGGCGAGGTGGTCAACGTCGAGGTGCCCGCAGTGGCCGAGAATGCGACCAAGATCATCAAGCGCGAGCCCGCTGTGGCGGGCGACCGTCCGGAACTGACCGAGGCTACGGTCGTGGTGTCGGGCGGCCGCGGGGTCGGCAGCGCCGAGAACTTCTCGGTGGTCGAGTCCCTGGCGGACTCGCTGCACGCCGCCGTCGGCGCCTCCCGTGCCGCCGTGGACTCCGGCTACTACCCGGGTCAGTTCCAGGTCGGCCAGACCGGCAAGACCGTGTCACCGCAGCTGTACATCGCGCTGGGCATCTCCGGCGCCATCCAGCACCGGGCAGGCATGCAGACCAGCAAGACCATCATCGCGGTGAACAAGGACGAGGAGGCGCCGATCTTCGAGATCGCCGACCTCGGCGTCGTCGGTGACCTGTTCAAGGTCGCGCCGCAGCTCACCGAGAAGGTCAAGGCGCGCAAGGGATAGTTCTGCCCGCGCGCCGAGACGGTGTGCGACGTAGGGCGTGCGACGTAGGGTTTGCGACGTGGACCTGCTACTCGGCATCGACATGGGCACCGGGAGCACCAAGGGCGTCCTCGTCGACACCGCCGGTGTGGTGGTCGCGTCGGCGGCGCTCTCACACACGATGAGCTTGCCGAGGCCCGGTTGGGCTGAGGTGGACGCCGAGTCGACGTGGTGGGGCGAGGTGTGTGAGATCAGCACGCGGCTCACCGCCGAGATGCCCGCGGGTGCGTCCCTGGCCGCCATGTGCGTGAGCGGAGTCGGCCCGTGCCTGGTGCTGTGCGACGATGCGCTGACGCCGCTGCGACCCGCGATCCTCTACGGCGTGGACACCCGCGCTACTGCTGAAATCGGCTCCTTGACACAGGAATTCGGTGCCGAGGCGATTCTGGACCGGGCTGGGACGCTGCTGTCGAGTCAGGCGGTGGGGCCGAAGCTGGAATGGGTTCGACGGCACGAGCCGCGGGTGTTCGAGCGTGCGACCGGTTGGTACGGGTCGAACTCGTACATCACGGCCAAGCTGACGGGTGAATACGTACTCGATCACCACACCGCGAGCCAGTGTGATCCGTTGTACGTGACGCGCGAGTTCGCGTGGAACACCGAATGGGCCGAGCGCATCTGTGGCCACCTGCCGTTGCCCCGGCTGGTCTGGCCGAGCGACGTGGTCGGCACGGTGCACGCCACCGCCGCCGCGGCGACCGGGGTACCGAAGGGCACCCCGGTGGTCGCGGGGACGGTCGACGCCTACTCGGAGGCCTTCTCGGTGGGCGTTCGCAAACCGGGCGATCAGATGCTGATGTACGGCTCGACCATGTTCCTAGTGCAGGTCATCGACAGCTACCACAGCGACCCCGCGCTCTGGACGACCGCCGGCGTGGAACGGGGAACGCTTGCGCTGGCCGCAGGCACCTCGACGGCGGGCAGCATGATCGGCTGGCTGCAGACGATCACCGGCGGTGCGCCGTTCGACACCCTGATGGCCGAGGTGGCGGCGATTCCCCCTGGCAGCGACGGGCTGATCGCCCTGCCCTACCTGGCGGGGGAGCGCACACCGGTGTTCGATCCGGAGGCCAGGGGCCTTTTCGCCGGGCTCACGCTGCGCCACGGTCGCGGCCATCTCTTCCGCGCCGCATACGAGGGCATCGGGTTCGGCATCAGGCAGATCCTGGAGATGTTCGACGACGCCCACACCGGCCTGCGCACCGTTGCCGTCGGTGGCGGACTGCGGAGTCCCGTCTGGGCGCAGGCGGTAAGCGACATCACCGGACGTATGCAGATGGTGCCAGAGCAGGCCATCGGCGCGAGTTACGGGGGCGCCCTCCTGGCGGCCATCGGCGTGGAATTGGTTGCTCCGGAGACTGATTGGGCCACGATCGATCGCGAGATCACCCCCGACCCGGCCAAGCGCGTGCTCTATGACGACCTGTACGGTGCCTGGCGGGAGCTGTATCCGGCGACCAGAGAGCTGATGCACCACCTCGGTTCGATCGGCGGGCGGGACACTCAGCCCATCGTGTAGCCGCCGTCCACGGCGATGTCGACGCCGGTGATCATGCCGGCCGCATCGGAGGCCAACCACAGCACGGTATCGGAGACCTCGCGCGGAACGGCGAATCGGCCCAACGGGATTCGCGCCAGCATGGGGGCGGCCTTGGCTTCCTCGCCCCAAACCCGTTGGCCCATGTCGGTGAGGACCACGGTCGGACAGACCGAGTTGGCCCGGATGCCGTGCTTGCCGAGTTCTCGTGCCAGCACTTTGGTCGCCATCACGAGGCCCGCCTTGGAGGCGCAGTAGGCATAGTGATCGGGAAGGGGCGCCAGCGCGGCCGCCGAGGCCACCGCGATGATCGAACCACCGGTGCCCTGTTGCACCATCGCACGGCCAACCGCGGCAGCCAGCAGCGCGGGGGCCCGCAGGTTCACGGCCATGGTCGCATCGAAGAGTTCTGGATCGGTGTCGACGACCGGTTGCGGATGTGAGATCCCGGCGTTGTTGACCAGGATGTCGAGCCCGCTGAATGCGGCGACGGCCAGGTCCGCCAGTCGGGCCGGACCGGCGGGTTGGGCGAGATCGACGGCGACGGTGTCGACCTCGGCGCCGAATTCGTCGGTGAGCGCGGTCCGCGCGGCCGCCAACTCGGCCTCGTCGCGACCGCTCAGCACGAGTGCCGCGCCCGCTGCGGCGAACGTCCGTGCGATGTCGGCACCGATCCCCTTGGTGGCACCGGTGATCAGGGCCCGCTTGCCATCGAGGCGGAAGCCGGTCACCTCAAGACGCCTGTTCTGCGACAGTCGGATTGGACAGGATGTCGGTCGCGGTCACGGGGTCGGTGACCAGACGGTTGAAGTAACCGCCGCGAGCGGCCGCGATGATGGATTCCACTTTGTCCTTCCCGACGGCGACCCCGACGGTCACCGGAATATGGCGCAGGGTCTCGAGTTGGAGTGCGATCAACCGTTCGCTTCCATCGAAGCCGACCGGCTCGCCGTCGCGGTCGAAGAATCGCGAGCACACGTCACCGACCGCTGACCGCAGTGACGTCGACCCGGTGGGGACGAACCGCGGAATGTCCGAACGCATCAACGGCGGCGCACCAACACCCATCAGCGCACAGCGCGCATGCGGCCAGAGATCCAGCACCCGCTGGATGCTCGGATCGTTGAGCAGTGATCGGTACAGTTCAGGACCCGGAAGGGCGGGCGCGAAGAGGTAGTTTGCGCGGCCGCCGACCCGATTCGCGACGAGACGGGTGATCTCGTTGGTCTGGTACCACTCCTCGGGCTGATCGTTTCCGCCGACCGTGGGTGCGATGACGACACCAGGCAGCGGCGTCAGATCATGCTGTGCCACCTCGTAGACGGTGCGGCCCGACGACACCAGCAGGACGTCGCCAGGCAACAGGCCGGCTTCGCTGAGCGCGCGCCCGACGGCCGCGGCGAGTGGGCGGCCCATCACGTCGACAACCGAGCGGCCCGGCCCCGGCGCAGGCAGGGGGGAAGCGAGGTAGACGTTCGCCAAGTTCAGGGCTCGCGCCACCTGGTCGGCCAGATCGCCGGGCCGCGCCTCTGCGGGCGGGACCACCTCGATCCGCACGATGCCCTGCCGTTTGGCCTCCGCCAGCAACCGGCTGACCGTTGCCCGACTGGTGCCCAGCTGTGCGGCGACTTCGGCCTGGGTGGCGTCTTCTTCGTAGTACAGCCGTGCCGCTGCATAGAGCAGGGTGGCCGGGAAATGGCTGCCTTCGGTCTCGGCGGTGCCGTTGTCGGTGGGCGCTTCACCCGCTGCTGGCGGGGCCGATCTGGGCATGGAGTGAAGTATGGCACTGCACATCTGTTCTGGAAAGAATTTTGCTGAACATTCGTTCTGGACAAATGTGCAGGAGGTCGATACTGTGACCCCAGCCACACACGAAGGAGTTGCTGATGTCCGACCAGATCCCGGAGAAGATGCAGGCAGTGGTCTGCCACGGGCCGCTTGACTACCGGCTCGAGGAGGTCGCGGTGCCGGAGCGTCGAGCCGGCGAGGCGTTGATCCGGGTCGAGGCCGTCGGCATCTGCGCCAGTGACCTGAAGTGCTATCACGGCGCAGCCAAGTTCTGGGGTGACGAGAACCGCCCCGCGTGGACCGAGACGATGGTCATCCCGGGCCATGAATTCGTCGGCCGTGTCATCGAACTGGACGACCAGGCCGCAAGCAGGTGGGGGATCGCCGTCGGCGATCGGGTGACATCCGAGCAGATCGTGCCCTGCTGGGAGTGTCGCTTCTGCAAGCGCGGGCAGTATCACATGTGCCAGCCCCACGACCTCTACGGCTTCAAGCGGCGGACCCCGGGCGCCATGGCCACGTACATGACCTACCCCGTGGAAGCGTTGGTGCACAAGATCTCCGGCGACATCCCACCCGCGCACGCGGCGTTCGTCGAACCGCTGTCCTGCTCGCTGCACGCCGTCGAGCGCGCCCAGATCACCTTCGAGGACACCGTCGTGGTGGCGGGCTGCGGCCCGATCGGCCTCGGCATGATCGCCGGCGCCCGCGCCAAGAACCCGATGCACGTCATCGCGCTGGACATGGCGCCAGAGAAACTCGAGCTGGCCAAGAAGTGTGGTGCCGACATCACCATCAACATCGCCGAGCAGGACGTCGAGAAGATCGTCAAGGACCTCACCGGTGGATACGGCGCCGACGTCTACCTGGAGGGCACCGGCCACCCGTCGGCCGTTCCGCAGGGGCTGAACTCCCTGCGCAAGCTGGGTCGCTACGTGGAGTACGGCGTCTTCGGCAGTGACGTGACGGTGGACTGGAGCATCATCAGCGACGACAAGGAACTCGACGTCCTCGGCGCCCACCTCGGCCCGTACTGCTGGCCCGCCGCCATCAAGATGATCGAGTCCGGCGTGCTGCCACTGGACCAGATCTGCACCCATCAACTCCCGCTGAGCGACTTCCAGAAGGGTCTGGACCTGGTCGGAAGTGGCAAGGAATCGGTCAAGGTCTCCCTGATCCCGGCGTAGTCCAGACCCCAACGAAGGACAAGACACATGAGTCGAGATCGCAACTCGGGGATATTCGGAGCCAGTCCGGGCGGGCCACAGATGTCGCGGCGGAACATGTTGGCGGCGTTGGGCGTTGCCGGCGCAGCGGCCGCGAGCCTGCCGGTACTGAGTGCCTGCGGCGTCGGCGGCAAGGCCAGTGCTCCGAACGGGGCGTCCGCGGTCAGTGGTGGCTTCGACTGGAAGAAGGCATCGGGGCAGACCATCAACATCCTGCAGACCCCGCATCCGTACCAGTTGTCATATCAACCGCTACTGAAGGAATTCACCGAACTCACCGGCATCAACGTGAACGTCGACCTGGTACCAGAGGCCGACTACTTCACCAAGCTGAACACCGAATTGGCAGGCGGCTCGGGAAAGCACGACGCGTTCATGCTGGGTGCCTACTTCATCTGGCAATACGGTCCACCCGGGTGGATCGAGGATCTCAACCCCTGGCTGCAGAACAACTCGGCGACCAACGCGGAGTACGACTTCGAGGACATCTTCGACGGCCTCCGCACGTCCACCCGCTGGGACTTCACACTCGGTCAGCCGCTTGGCACCGGCGGGCAGTGGGCGATCCCGTGGGGATTCGAGAACAACGTCGTGGCCTACAACAAGAGGATCTTCGACGAGAAGGGCATCACCAAGCTGCCCGACAAGCTCGACGACTTCATCCAACTGGCGGTCGACCTGACCGACCGCTCGCAGAATCGCTACGGCATCTCCACCCGCGGGTCCAAGTCCTGGGCCACCATCCATCCGGGCTTCATGACGCAGTACACGCGTGAGGGCGCGATCGACTACAAGTTCAACGGCTCCGAGCTGATCGCCGAGATGGACAGCGACAAGGCGGTCGAGTTCACCAAGAAGTGGATCGAGATGCAACACCAGGCCGGTCCCACGTCGTGGACGACGTACGACTACCCCAACGCCACCGGCGATCTCGGCGACGGCAAGGCGATGATGGTGTTCGACGCCGACAGTGCGACGTACCCGAAGAACAAGCCGGGCGCGAGCAAGGAGGCGGGAAACCTGGCCTGGTATCCCGGGCCCGCCGGTCCCGACGGCAACTACAAGACCAACCTGTGGACGTGGAGCTGGGCGATGAGCGCCAACTCCCGCAACAAGCTGCCGGCGTGGCTGTTCATCCAGTGGGCCACCGGAAAGGACTCGATGAACAAGGCAGTCGAGGGCGGGACCTACGCCGACCCGGTGCGAAAATCGGTGTTCGACACCACCTTCAAGCGGATCGCTGCCGACCAGCACGGCTACCTCGAGACCTTCGAGACCGTCATCGGCGAGTCGAAGATCCAGTTCACCCCGCAGAAGGCGTTCTTCGACACTACTCAGAACTGGGCCGTCGCGCTGCAGGACATCTACGGCGGGGATGATGCCGCCTCGCGACTCCGGAGCCTGGCGAAGACCAACACCTCCAAGGTCAACCTCTAGGAGCTCTGGCACACATGACAACGCAGACCCCCAAGGCGCCGCCGTCCACTCCCGAGCAGCCCGCCTCGACGTCGCCGCGACAGCTTCCGCAAGTCCCGACCTGGCGTCGCAAGCTGCGACCGTACCTACTGTCCATTCCCGCGCTGGTGATCGTGATCGGGATCCTGTACCCGTTCGTCGTCGGTGCCTACTACGCGTTCCTGAACTACGCGGCGGTCAACCCCGATCCGCACTTCGTGTGGTTCGAGAACTTCAAATCGGTTCTCGGGGATCAGGTCTTCTGGCAGAGCGTCAAGGTCACCGCGATCTTCGCGGTGGTGGCGACCGCCGTCGAGACGACCCTCGGGGTCGGGCTGGCACTCTTGTTGAACCGTTCCAGCATCATCGGCAAGATCTTCGAGAAGGTGCTGATCCTACCGCTGATGATCGCTCCAGTCATCGCGGGCGTGATCTGGAAGCTGATGTTCAACCCGCAGTTCGGTATTCTGAATCACGTTCTGGGACTTGGGAATACGTTTGACTGGCTGTCGAGCACCCATGCTCTGTGGTCGGTGATTCTCGTCGACCTGTGGATCTTCACGCCGTTCGTCGCCATCCTCGTGCTCGCCGGCATGCGCTCACTGCCGAAGGAACCGTTCGAGGCGTCCGAGGTCGACGGCGCTAGTTGGTTCTTCATGTTCCGCAAGCTGATGCTGCCGATGCTGTGGCCATACATCCTGGTGGCGGTGATCTTCCGGTTCATGGACAACCTGAAGGTCTTCGACCACATCTACGTGCTCACCGCGGGCGGGCCGGGTGTGGCCACTCGAACGCTGCAGATCGGCGCGTTCGAGGACTCCATCATCAACCTGAACTACTCGCGCGGCAGCACGTACATGTTGCTGCTCTGGATCATCGTTTTCATCACTGCGCGCTACCTGGTGAGCGTGCTCGGCAAGGCGCAGCGTCGAGCTGCCGGAGCGGAGTCGTAAGACCATGAACCTCACCAAATTCAGGCCGACGCGACGTGAACTCCTCCCGGGGCAGAGGAGGTTTGGGATCGGACCCGTCGCGGCTGACATCGGACTGGTCGGCTGGTTCGTCTTCTCGCTGTTCCCGATCGTGTGGATGGTGATCCTCGCGCTCAAGAACGCCGAAGAGCAGACCACCACCTATTTTCAGTTCAGCCCGACGTGGTCCAACTTCGCGACGGTGGTCTCCGACAAGGGCACTCAGATGACCAGCGTCGACTTCAAGACGTCGCTGCTGACCAGCCTGATCAACTGTGGTGGTGCGGTGATCGTGTCACTCGTGATCGGCATTCCCGCCGCCTACGCCGCCGGGCGGTGGAAGTACAAGGGCAGCAATGACCTGATGTTCCAGATGCTGTCCTTCCGGTTCGCGCCGGAGCTGATGGTGATCGTGCCGTTGTTCGTGATCTACAACCAGATCGGGCTGTTCGACACCAAGGTCGGAATGATCTGGGTGCTGCAGTTGGTCACCATGCCGCTGGTGGTGTGGATCCTTCGTTCCTACTTCGAGGACCTGCCCGAGGACCTTGAGCAGGCTGCATTGTTGGACGGCTATACCCGCAGAAGGGCATTCGTCATGGTCGCCCTTCCGATCGTGCGGCCCGGCATCGCCGCGGCGGCGCTGCTGGCCTTCATCTTCGCGTGGAACAACTACGTCTTCCCGCTCATCCTGGCCGACAGCAATGCAGGCACGGTCACCGTCGCGATCACCAAGTTCCTCGGCGGCGGCGGCCAGGCGTACTACAACCTCACCGCCGCGGCCGCGATCATCGCGGCGCTGCCGCCCCTGATACTGGCACTCACCATTCAGCGATACCTGGTGCGCGGCCTGTCCTTCGGGGCGGTGAAAGCCTGATGGCCACCGTATCGCTCTCTGGTCTGAGCAAGTCGTTCGGCAAGACCCAAGCCGTCAAGGACGTGTCGGTGGACATCGTCGACGGGGAGTTCTTCGTCATCCTCGGCCCCAGTGGCGCCGGCAAGACCACCACGCTGAAATCGGTGGCGGGTCTGGTCGACATCGACAGCGGTTCGGTTGAAATCGGCGGCACCGACGTCACTCTCGTCGAGCCCTATCACCGCAACGTGGCGATGGCGTTCGAGAGTTATGCGCTGTACCCGCAGAAGACCGTCAGCGAGAACCTGGCCTCGCCGCTGAAGTCGGGGCGCACCGGCAAGTACACCGACGCGCAACGGGCCGAACGGATCGACCAGGTCACCACCACGCTGGGAATCAACCACCTGCTCAAGCGGTTTCCCCGCGAGCTGTCCAACGGCCAGCGCCAGCGCGTGGCTCTGGGCCGGGTGCTCGTGCGGCCCGCCGACATCTATCTGCTCGACGAGCCGCTGAGCCACCTCGACGCCAAGCTGCGTGCGGCGATGCGCGCCGAACTCAAGCAACTCGGGGCGATGTCGAAGACCACGACGATCTACGTCACCCATGACTACCAGGAGGCGCTGGCGCTGGGTGACCGCGTCGCCGTCATGCGGAAGGGTTCGCTGGTGCAGATCGGCACGCCCAAGGAGATCTGGCGACAGCCGGCGGACACGTTCGTCGCCCGTGCCCTTGGGCAGCCGGAGATCAACATGCTCGACGGCGTGGTCGACAACGGCCGGATTCGGCTCGCGGACGGCTCGTTCGACGTGCCGGTACCCGCCGGCGTGACCGCCGGTGCCGGCGAACGCGTCCGGGTGGGATTGCGGCCATGCGACATACACGTCACAGGCGACGGTGGACCCGCAGGTTTCGCAGGCACGGTGGTGCTGGCCGAGCGCCTTGGCCGCAACATCGAGTTGACGGTCGACGTCGGTGGTGAGCAGGTCATCGTCCTGGCGTCCGGTCGGGAAGGCGTCGACGAGGGTGCCCGGGTATCGATGACCGTCGCCGACACGGATGTTCACGTCTTCGCCGCAGGCGACGGCGACACCCGGCGGTTGGGTGCCGACGACAAGACACTGGAGGCAGCGCAATGAGCGTGATGACGTCGCGAGCCGACGGTGCCCGATCGGACGCCTCGGCAACGGGTCAGAGTCTGACGCTGACCGACCTGGTCAAGACCTACGCCTCCCGCGGCCGGGAGAGCGTCACGGCGGTCAAGGGAATCGATCTGGCCATCGAACCGGGCGAACTGGTGGCGCTGCTCGGCCCGTCCGGTTGCGGCAAGACCACGACCTTGCGCATGATCGCGGGCCTCGAGACGGTGACGAGTGGGTCCATCCGCATCGGTGACCGGGAGATCTCGCAGTTGCCCGCCTCCAAGCGGGGCATCGGCGTCGGATTCGAGAGCTACGCGCTGTATCCGCCGATGTCGGTGCGGGAGAACCTGCTCTACGGGCTGAAGGCGCGCAAGGTCAAGGGCGCCGAGCAGATGGTCGACTCGATCAGCCGCAGGCTGGAGATGGACGACATGATGGGCCTGCGGCCCGCCGGCCTGTCCAGTGGCCAGAAGCAGCGGGTGGCGCTGGCGCGCGCCCTGGTCCGCAATCCTCCGGTGCTGCTGCTCGACGAGCCACTCAGCCACCTCGATGCGTCGGCCCGCCAGCGGGTGCGGCGCGAATTGAAGGTATTGCAGCGCGAGTTCGGCTACACCACCATCGTCGTGACGCACGACCAGGTGGAGGCATTGTCGCTCGCCGATCGCCTCGCGGTGATGGATGCCGGGGTGGTACAGCAATTCGGCACCCCCGACGAGGTCTTCGACGATCCGGCCAACCTGTTCGTCGCCGAGTTCGTCGGGGAACCGCAGATCAACGTGCTGCGCGGGGTGGCAAAGGCGGTGGACGGCAGGGTCTCCGTCGAGATCGGTTCCAACGCAGGCGCTCTGGAGACCGCCGCGACCGGGGTCGCCGACGGCACCAAGGTCGCCGTGGGGATCCGGCCGCAGGACTGTGCGATGTCGACCGGCGAGGGACCGGGGCTTCACACCACCGTCGCGTACTTCGAGCATCTGTTGGAGTTCGGGTTGGCCACCACGACCGTCGCCGGGATCGAGGAGGGCATCGTCGTTCAGACCCCAGCCCAGGACGACTACGAGCCCGAACAGAAGGTGGTGGTGAGCGCACCGCCCGAGCGGGTATACCTGTTCGACGTGGACACTGGAGAGCGATTGCGATGACCAAACTCTTCAACGATCCCGCGAGGTTCACCGAGGACATGCTGGCCGGGTTCCTGGATGCCAACGCGAAGTACGTCGTTGGCGTGCCCGGTGGGGTGGTCCGTGCGCAGGAGACTGCGCCTGGCAAGGTCGCCGTCGTGATCGGCGGCGGGTCGGGGCACTACCCGGCGTTCTGCGGCACCGTCGGAACCGGCTTCGCGGACGGCGCAGTGGTCGGCAACATCTTCACCTCGCCGTCGGCCGAGGAGGCCGCGTCGGTGGCCCGAGCCGCGCACGGCGACGCGGGCGTGCTGCTCACCACCGGCAACTATGCGGGTGACGTGATGAACTTCGGCCTCGCGGTCACCCAGTTGCGTAGCGAGGGCATCGACGCGCACTACTTCGCGGTGACCGACGACATCGCCAGCGCACCGAAGGGCGAGGAGCCCAAACGCCGCGGCATCGCAGGCGATTTCACCGTGTTCAAGTGCGCCTCGGCGGCCGCCGAGGACGGTCTCGACCTGGCCGGTGTCATCCGGGTGGCGGAAGCCTCCAACGCCGCAACGCGCACCCTCGGAGTGGCCTTCGACGGGTGCACCCTGCCCGGTGCCGAGCATCCGTTGTTCACGGTGCCCGACAAGCAGATGGGCGTCGGTCTTGGCATCCACGGTGAGCCGGGAGTGCGCGACGAGCCGATGCCATCGGCCGCCGAACTGGCGGTGACCCTTGTCGACGGTGTGCTGGGCGACAGGCCCGCAGGAGATTCGAAGCGGATCGCGGTGATCCTCAACGGCCTCGGCCGCACCAAGTACGAAGAGCTCTTCGTGGTGTGGGGGGCCATGGCGCCGTTGTTGCGCGAGCGTGGTTACGAGATCGTCGAACCCGAGGTCGGTGAGTTGGTCACCAGCTTGGACATGGCCGGGTGTTCGCTGACCGTGATGTGGCTCGACGAGGAACTCGAGAAGTACTGGACCGCGCCCGCGGACACCCCCGCCTATCGCAAGGGCGTTGCAGCCCAAGCGGATTCGGGGCAGCGTCGCACCAACGCCGCCGAGGACGCGGCAGCTCCCAAGGTGGACGTGGCCGCGCTGGCCGACGACGACGGCCGCGCGGGGGGACGTTTCGTCGCCAAGGCGCTGGACGCCATCGCCGGGATGCTGGCCGACGCCGAAGACGAACTTGGCCGCATCGATGCGGTCGCGGGCGATGGTGATCACGGTCGCGGCATGGTCAAGGGTTCGTCGGCCGCAAGGGATGCGGCGGCCAGGGCCGTTCGGGACGGCGCAGGCCAGGCCTCTGTGCTGGCCGCCGCAGGCAAGGAGTGGGCCGCCAAGGCAGGCGGCACGTCCGGGGTCCTGTGGGGTGCACTGCTCAACGCCGTCGGCGACCGCCTCGGCGACACCGGCAAGCCAGACTCCGCCACCGTGGCCGCGGGGATGCGCGACGGCTACGATGCGCTGATTCGGCTCGGCGGTGCCTCACCAGGAGACAAGACGATGCTCGATGCCATGCTCCCGTTCGTCGACGAGTTGGAGCGGCGCGTGGCCGAGGGCGAGCACTGGCAAGATGGCTGGCGGGCGGCCGCCGACGTGGCGACCGACGCCGCCAGCGCCACCGCGGACCTGCGGCCGAAGATCGGCAGGGCCCGGCCGCTGGCCGACCGCAGCGTCGGCACCCCCGACGCGGGCGCCACATCGCTGGCGATGTGCGCCAACACCGTCGCGGACTGTTTCGCGCTTACTGCAAGGGATGAAGCCTGATGGCACCACTACGAATCGTCGTCGGCTCCGACGACGCCGGGTACGAGTACAAGGAAGCCCTCAAGGGCGACCTGAACGCAGACTCGCGGGTCGGTGAGGTCACCGACGTCGGCGTCGGATCCGACGAGAACACCGCCTATCCCCACATCGCCGTGGCCGCGGCCCGCCTGATTGCCGAAGGCAAGGCGGACCGAGCCCTCCTGGTATGCGGCACCGGTCTCGGCGTGGCGATCAGCGCCAACAAGGTGCCCGGTATCCGCGCCGTCACCGCGCACGACGGTTTCTCGGTGGAGCGGTCCGTGCTGTCCAACAACGCCCAGGTGTTGTGCTTCGGGCAGCGGGTGGTCGGCCTGGAACTGGCCAGGCGGTTGGCTCGGGAGTGGCTCGGCTACGAGTTCGACCCCCAGAGCGCGTCGGCCGAGAAGGTGGATGCGATCTGCGGCTACGAACCGTAGCTCACCGCAGGACGGGCTGACGGCAACTAGTCACCCAGAGTGCACGAACACGTCATGCGCTGATTGCCGCCGCGCCCGACGGCTGGGCGACCGTGCACACCATGAGCACTGCAGCCGTACTCATAGCCGCCGATGACACCGACGGCGCCGCCCCGAATACGACCGGGCCGCGCTACACGCTTTTGCTGTCCACCGACCCAGATCTCGTCGATGCCGCGCAGCGACTGCGCCACGCCGTGTTCACGTCCGAACCGGGCTTCGAACTCAAGGACGACGGCCACTCCGGTGGTCGAGATGCCGACCGCTTCGACGAGTTCTGCGATCACCTGCTGGTCCGCGAGGACACCTCGGGCGAACTCGTCGGCTGCTACCGCATGCTCCCGCCATCCGGCGCCATCGCCGCCGGCGGGCTCTACGCCGCAACGGAGTTCGACGTCCGCGCGCTCGATCCGCTCCGGCCGTCACTGGTCGAGATGGGTCGCGCCGTCGTCCGCGGCGATCATCGCAACGGCGGCGTGGTGCTGTTGATGTGGGCCGGGATCCTCGCCTACCTCGACCGCTGCGGATACGACTACGTCACCGGCTGCGTTTCGGTCCCGGTCCAGAGCGGTCCCGACGAGGCGGCGGGAACCCAGATCCGCGGTGTGCGCGACTTCGTACGGCGCAGGCACGCTTCGGATTTCGTCGTGCACCCTCATCGTCCGGTGACGGTGGACGGCAGGGGGCTCGACGACATCGAGCCGCCGGCCCGGCTGGCCATGCCACCGCTCATGCGCGGCTACCTGCGCCTGGGTGCGCGGGTGTGCGGCGACCCGGCCCACGATCCCGAGTTCGGGGTCGGCGACTTTCCTGCGCTTCTGGACAAGCGTGAGGCCGACGTCCGCTACCTGAAGCGGCTGCGGTCGGTATCGCAGGCCACCGACATGGCCACCGATCTAGGCGACGGAGCAGCACGATGAGCAGCCGAGCCCTGACCGACAATCCCTGGTTGCCGCGGGCCTCCTGCGACTCGTCGTGCATCCGGTCCGAGGCGTCGCACACCTCCCATCCCACCGTCGTTGCGCTGCGCACGTCGGTGCGCATCGCATGCGCGTTGATGTTGTTCCCCGCGCTGCCGCTGCTCGCGGTGCCGCTGCCAGGCCGGTCGAAGATCCAGCGGGTCTACTGCCGCATGATGCTGCGGTGCATCGGAGTGCAGATCACGGTGTCCGGTGGTCCGATCCGCAATCTGAGCGGCGTGCTGGTGGTGAGCGGCCACGTGTCATGGGTGGACATCTTCACCATCGGCTCGGTGCTGCCTGGGTCGTTCGTCGCGCGCGCCGATCTGGTGGACTGGCCCGCGCTCGGCTTCCTGGCCCGCCTCCTGAAGGTGATTCCGATCGAGCGGGCCAACCTGCGCAGGCTGCCCGACGTGGTGCGCACGGTGGCCGACCGGCTGCGGGCCGGGCAGACCGTCGTCGCATTCCCTGAGGGGACCACCTGGTGTGGACTGGGCTACGGCCCGTTCCGGCCCGCCATGTTCCAGGGCGCCGTCGACGCGGCCCGCCCGGTGCAGCCGCTGCGCCTGACCTACCACCATCGCGACGGTGCGCCGTCGACCGTGCCCGCGTTCATCGGTGACGGCTCGCTGCTGGCGTCGGTGCGCCGGGTGATCACCGCCCGGCTCACGGTGTGCCACGTGCAGGTCCAGTCGTTGCAGCTGCCCGGCGACGACCGCAGGGATCTGGCCGCGCGGTGCGAGTCCGCCGTGCGCGGCACCACCTCGCGCGCGGTGCACGTGGCGGGGCAGCACGCGCTGGTTGCCTGAAGCGCAAACACGTCGACTGCTTCGATGCCGGTCGCCCGGGGAGTGCCGCCGCCCGCCCGGCGACGATGCCTCTGCAGAGCACTTCGCGGCCCACGACGACGTCGTTCACTCCATGAAGCGCAGCCGCCCCGGACGGCAGGTGGATGGCTGTCGGTGCCCCGCAGGTGCGTGGTCGTAGATCAACTGCGCCCGGTGCAACGAGGCATGCCAGAAGGCAGTGGCGACCCGGCCGGTAAACTGGCCACGCCATGAGCGCCGTCTACCTTGATCACGCCGCCACCACGCCGATGCACCCCGCCGCCATCGAGGCGATGACGGCCGTGCTGGCGACGGTGGGCAACGCCTCCTCGCTGCACACGTCGGGCCGGTCGGCGCGCAGGCGCATGGAGGAGGCGCGGGAATCGCTGGCCCAGATGCTGGGCGCTCGCCCGTCCGAGGTGATCTTCACCGCGGGTGGTACCGAGAGCGACAACCTGGCCGTCAAGGGCATCTACTGGGCGCGGCGGGACGCCGACCCGCGCCGCCGCCGCATCGTCACCACCCCCATCGAGCATCATGCGGTGCTCGATTCGGTCGAATGGCTCGCCGAGCACGAGGGCGCCGACGTGACGTGGCTGCCGGTCGGCCCCGACGGCTCGGTGAGCGCGGCGTCGTTGCGCGAGGCACTCGCCGAACACGACGACGTGGCCCTGGTCTCGATCATGTGGGCCAACAACGAGGTGGGCACCATCCAGCCGATCGCCGAGCTGGCGGCCGTGGCAGCGGAGTTCGACGTGCCGATGCACAGCGACGCGGTCCAGGCCGTCGGCCAGCTCCCCGTCGGCTTCGCCGCAAGCGGACTGTCGGCGATGAGCGTGGCCGCCCACAAGTTCGGCGGCCCCACCGGAGTCGGTGCGCTGGTGTTACGGCGTGACGCCGCATGCGTGCCGCTGCTGCACGGCGGCGGGCAGGAACGCGACGTCCGTTCGGGCACACCGGATGTCGCAGGCGCGGCGGCGATGGCCGCGGCGGCCCGTGTTGCCGTGGATGGACTGGACGCATACCGGATCCGGATCTCGTCGTTGCGGGACCGTCTGGTCGACGGTGTGCTCGCCGCGATCGACGACGTCTACCTCAACGGCGCCATCGGTGCGCAGCGCCTACCCGGCAACACGCACTTCACGTTCCGGGGGTGCGAAGGTGATGCGCTGCTGATGCTGCTGGACGCCAAGGGAATCGAGTGTTCGACCGGTTCGGCGTGTACCGCGGGCGTCGCGCAGCCATCACACGTGCTCATCGCAATGGGTGCCGACTCGGCCAGTGCTCGTGGCTCGTTGCGACTGTCCTTGGGACACACCAGCACCGAGGCGGACGTCGACGCTGCGCTTGCGGTGTTGCCGGTCGCAGTGGAACGAGCCCGGCAGGCCGCGCTGGCCAGCGCGGGACACGGGAAGTAGCGATGCGGGTTCTTGTCGCGATGAGCGGCGGCGTGGACTCGTCGGTGGCCGCTGCCCGCATGGTCGATGCCGGGCACGACGTGGTCGGTGTGCACCTTGCGTTGTCGTCGGCACCGGGAACCTTGCGGACGGGCTCGCGAGGTTGCTGCTCGAAGGAGGACGCCGGCGATGCGCGGCGCGTCGCAGACATCCTCGACATCCCCTTCTACGTCTGGGATTTCGCCGACCGCTTCAAAGAAGACGTGATCGACGACTTCGTGTCCTCCTACGCCCGCGGCGAGACCCCGAATCCGTGCGTCCGGTGCAATGAGCGGATCAAGTTCTCCGCCCTTTCGGCGCGGGCGCTGGCGCTGGGCTTCGACGCCGTGGCCACCGGTCATTACGCCCGCCTGTCGGACGGTCGGCTGCGCCGCGCCGTCGACCGCGACAAGGACCAGTCCTATGTGTTGGGCGTTCTCACCGCCGAACAATTGCGGCATGCGGTCTTTCCCATCGGTGACACACCCAAGCCCCGGATCCGCGAGGAGGCCGCCCATCGCGGGCTCGCCGTCGCCGGCAAGCCCGACAGCCACGACATCTGCTTCATCCCGTCCGGCGACACGCAGGCGTTCCTGGGGGCCAGGATCGGGGTGCGCCGCGGCACGGTCGTCGACGGCGGCGGGACGGTGCTCGCCGAACACGAAGGCGTGCACGGCTTCACCATTGGACAGCGCAAGGGGCTGGGCATCGCAGGCCCCGGCCCCGACGGCCGGGCCCGTTACGTCACCGCGATCGACGCCGACAGTGGCACCGTGCACGTCGGCGATGTCGCCGAGCTTGACGTATGGACGCTGACGGGCGAGCGGCCCGTGTTCACGGCCGGCACCGCGCCGCGCGACCGGATGGAGTGCGAGGTACAGGTGCGCGCCCACGGCGGCATCGCGCCGGCGGTCGCCGAACTCCGTGACGGGACGCTGGTGGCCGACCTGGGCAGTCCGCTGCGCGGTGTGGCCCCCGGCCAGACCATGGTGCTGTACGTGCCGGGCCCCGATGGCGACGAGGTGGTCGCAAGCGCGACCATCGGCTCGGCCGCGTAATTCGCCCTAGCCGGGCACCTTGGCCACGATGGTGGACATCACCATGTCGGGCACCGATGCCGGGAACGCGCAGAACGTGACCTCGACGAGCACGACGGACTTCAACCGGTAATCACGCCCGCATTGGCTACCCGTGCGGGTCTGCATGGAATCGCCTGTCGCGGACCATTCGCCGACGAACATCGTTCCCATCGACGTGGAGGCGCAGCCGTCTACCAGATCGATGAGCCCGTCGAACGCGCGCCGCGCGGTATCGGGGTCGCGGTAGCCGGCTGCGGCCTGTGAGATCAGTGCGCCGTCCGGCGGATTCTGATAGGTGGTCTTGTGGAACTCCTCGACGTCGGGTCCGAACGTCTGGGTTTCGGCGAAATACCACCGGCACGGCGGGGGAGCTGTCTCGGCGAGTGAAACGATGTCGACGGGCAGTTTGCCGTCCATGCTGGGAATCACCGTCAGGCTCTCACCCGCACCCGTGATGGCGCGCATCTGTGACTGCTCGAGCAGCACGCCGTCGACGTCGACCGGTGACCTGGAGTCGTCGTCGATGCCGGGCAACGGACGGACTGCACTGCCGCTGACCATGTGCGTGCACGACACCGTCGCCGCCGGCGTCAGAGCCAACAACGACCCAACCAGCAGCATTCTGGCCGAGGCAGGCATGGTTGAGACTAACCCGATTACCGAGTCATCGAATACTGTTGCCGAGTGAGTGTTTTCGCCGCGGCGACCGGCGTCGGTTCCTGGCCCGGTTCGTCCCCACGCGAAGCCGCCGAGGTGGTGGTCGGCGAGCTGCACACCCTCACCCATCTGGTCGAACTGCCTGACCGTGGCGTGGGAGCCGACATGATCGGCCGCGCAGGTGCGCTGCTCATCGACATCGGCATCGACACGGTGCCGCGCGGCTACCGCATCGCCTCCGGACGTGGCGCGGTGGCGCGCCGCGCCGCCAGCCTGCTCGACGAGGACGTCGACGCACTCGAGGAAGCCTGGGAGAAGGCCGGACTGCGAGGCAGTGCGCGGACGGTGAAGGTTCAGGCGCCTGGCCCGATCACGCTGGCCGCTCAACTCGAGCTGCCCGGCGGTCACCGCGCCATCACCGATGCCGGGGCGCTGCGCGACCTGACCGGTTCGTTGGCCGAAGGCGTCGCAGCCCACCGGGCCGAGCTGGCCCGGCGACTGGAGACCACCGTGGTGGTGCAGTTCGACGAGCCGTTGCTGCCAGCCGCGCTGTTGGGCAGGCTGACGGGCGTCTCCAGCCTCTCACCGGTGCATCCCGTCGACGAGGTGGTGGCGATCAGCCTGCTCGACGAGTGCGTGGCGACAGTCGGCGGTGCGGTAACCCTGCACAGCTGCGCCTCTGGATTGCCATGGAAAGGGTTGCAACGCAGCATACTTGGCGCCCTGTCGGTGGACGTGTCGACGCTGGCGGCCGCCGATCTCGACGGCGTCGGCGAGTTCGTCGACTCGGGTCGCACGGTGATGCTCGGCGTGGTGCCCGGCACCGCACCGGAGCGCCGTCCGTCGGTCGAGGAACTCGCGGCGTCGGTCGCCGCCATCACCGATCGGCTGGGGTTCCCTCGATCGGTCCTGCGCGACCGGGTGGGTGTCACACCCGCGTGCGGCCTGGCCGGCGCGACCGCGGGGTGGGCCAGACTGGCGCTGGAATTGGCGCAGAAGGTTGCCGACGGATTTGCCGAAGATCCCTCGGCCATCTAACGAACTGCGGTCGATGGCCGGGCGAACGTGCCAGAATGAAGGAGATGCGCCGTTTCCCCCCCGGTCGGACCGGGACTTTGGCCCGACAGAAACTTTGCGTCGCCGCGGGTTCCGGGGCGATTGCTGCATTGTTGATGGCCGGTGGCGCCGCCGTCCCCGTGGTTGCCGCCGATCCAGGACACTCCCGTGACGGCGGCGGCTCGCACCGCGGCGGTGGGGACTCACGGCGCGGCGGTGGGGACTCGCACCGCGGCGGTGGGAACTCACGGCGCGGCGGTGGGGACTCGCACCGCGGCGGTGATGGCGGCCACGACCGTGACAGCGGGTACGGGCATAACCGCGGCGACCGAGACGGGCACCGCCGCGACGGCACCACGGGACCGCATCGCCGGGACGGCCGAGGAGGCCCTTGGGGCAACGGCCGCGACCCCGGTCGCACCGACGAGGAAGACACCAGCGGGTCCGATGACTTCGTGATCCAACCCTCGCTGGCGGCTCGCACGGCGTCGCCCGGCCTTGCGCCGGTGGACACGACGAATACGACGGACCCGAAGGTTCCGATCCCGCCCGCAGCCGATCCCGGCGGCTCCGGCTCGGGGGGCGCCGCGGTCACCTTCCCAGACGGAGTGCCGTTCACGGCGCCGACCGTGACGGTTGGCAACGGACGCACGCCCGGCATCCCGACCTGGAGGCACGGTGCCCACGGCGCGCCGCAGCAGACCGGTGCCGGACCGGCGGACGTCGTGCGCGCGACGGTGAAGCCGGTGGTCGAGGCGCCGTCTCCGCCCTCGCCGCCGGCCCCGCCATTGCCACAGACGCTGCCCCCGACGAGCCGGCTCGACGTGGCACCGCCGTGGAAACGGACCGTGTCGTCGATGTGGGCCGCCGCCGCTGCACCGAGCGCGCCAGGTGGGCTCGCCTTCGGCCTCGCCGGGCTGATCCTCGCGCCGCTGGCCGGAGTATGGCTCGGTTACCGGCAGGCCCGTGCGAGCAGGGCGGCCGCCCAACTGGTTGACCGTTAGGCCGTACGCAGATCCTTGCGCAGGATCTTGCCCGATGCCGACTTGGGGATGGTCTCGATGAACTGCACCTGGCGGACCTTCTTGTACGGCGCGACCTGACCGGCGACGAAGTCCATCACCTCGGCCGCGGTGAGCTCCGCGCCCGGCTGCCTGACCACGAACGCCTTGGGCACCTCCTCGCCCGAATCGTCATCGCGTGCGCCGATCACGGCGGCATCGGCGATCTGAGGGTGGGTGAGCAACAGTGCTTCCAGCTCGGCGGGCGGGACCTGATAGCCCTTGTACTTGATCAGCTCCTTGAGCCGGTCGACGATGTAGACGCAGCCGCTGGAGTCGACGCGCGCGAGGTCCCCGGTGTGCAGGAAGCCGTCGTCGTCGATGGCCTCCCTGGTCGCCTCGTCGTTGCCCAGGTAACCGGCCATGACGTTGGGTCCGGAGAACCACAGTTCTCCGGTGTCACTGAGTCCTGAAGCGGGAGGGTCGATTTCGTTACCCGTCTCGGGGTCGACGATCTTGCTGACGGCGTTGGGAACCGTCCAGCCGCACGAGCTCAGCGGCGCGACCGAGCCGAGCATTTCGCGGCCGCCGTCGAACGGGGTGGCATGGCTGACCGGGCTCAGCTCGCTCATCCCGTATCCCTGCACCAGCTCGCACCCGAGTCGGGAGGCCACGGCCTGCCCGAGTTCCGCATCCAGCGGTGCGGCACCGGACATGATGCCGCGCAAACTCGACAGGTCGAACGAGTCGACCAGTGGGTGCTTGGCCAGCGCCACCGCCACCGGCGGGGCGATGAACGCGTGCGTGCACTCGCGGTCGGCGATGTTGCGGAGGAATTCGGTGAGGTCGAAGCTACCCATGATGACGAGCTGGGCACGGGCCTGCAGGGCCGCGTTCAGCAGCACCGTCATGCCGTAGATGTGGAAGAACGGCAGCACCGCGAGGATTCGGGTGTCGGCTGCCATGCCCTGAAGCGGTCGGATCTGTGCGACGTTCGCGACCAGATTGCGATGGGTGAGCATCACGCCCTTGGGATTTCCCGTGGTGCCCGAGCTGTAGGGCAATGCGGCCAGATGCGTCGCGGGGTCGAAGGACACATCCGGCGCGGGATGCCCGGGTCCCAGTAGATCTTCGGCATTGGGATGACCGTCGCCAGAAACCCCGGGGCCGTCCAGCACGATCACCGAGGCATCGGGCAGCCCGACGGTGGCGGCCGCCTCGATCGCCTGGGGGCGAAGCGGGCTGACGGTGACGAGAGCCCTGGCTTTCGAATCCGTCAATTGTTTGGCAACGTCCTTTGCCGTGAACAGGGCGTTGACGGTGGTGGCCGTCGCGCCTGCGCGCAGGATGCCGTGGAATGCGATCGCGAATGCGGAACTGTTGGGGGCGAGCAGGGCGACGACGTCTCCGACGCCGATGCCGTCGTGTGCGAGCGCCCCGGCGAATGCATCGATACGGGCCAGCATGTCGCGGTATGTCGTCTCGGCGCCGGAACTCGCGTCGACCAAGGCGATTCGGTCGGCGTCCGCATCGGCGACGTCACCGAACAGGTAGTCGTAGACACTGGTTGTGGGGATCTGGACCTGGGGGTAGGGGCTAACGAAACTCATGGCGCCTCCGATCGAACCACGGCCGGCTGATCGGCTTCATCGAGTTGCCTGATCAATTTCATGGGGGCGACGATCCGGTAGGACGCGTCGACCAGCTCCTGCACTTCGGCCCAGTCCACCTTCGCCGCGGTCAGGTCCAAGCCCAGCCAGCCAAGCGGTCCGAGGTAAGCGGGGTGAAAGAACCGGCCGTCGCGTTCGAGGGACCTGCGTTCGGAGTCGTCGACCTTGACCAGCACCGAGTGGGGGAATGGTGTCATCTCGCCGGGGGTGATCACCTTGCTGCTCCCGCCGTACATCGCGAACATCTTGGCCGCGAAGAAGGCAGGCCTGCCGTGCGACAGCTTTTCGTAGGCCTCGGGAAAGCCAAGGGCGAGGGTGCGCAACTCGGCGAGACCGGGATCGTCGTCGCGGAACATGATCGGGTGCGACACGCAAGCAGTCTACCGAGAGCCACGTTGAGTTAGGGTGGCCTAACTCCAGCGTGAGAGAGATCATGCCGACGACATGGCTGGACACCGTGCTCCGCCAGACCCGGCGGGCAGGGGACTTTCCCTACCCGCACTGGGCGGCCGGATTTCTGAACAACCCGATTCGGCGGTTCGGCAACGGTGATCGAGGGCCTCGGCCTCACGGGTGCCGAGCGGGTGCTCGAAGTCGGCCCAGGGCCCGGCTTCTTCAGCACCGAACTCGCCGACGGCTGCCGTAGGGTCGACTCGAGTTGTTCGACGTCCAGCCCGAGATGCTCGACAAGGCCCGGCACTCCCTCGATGGCGCCGGTTGCCACAACGTCGGCTTCCGCGCCGGTGATGCGAGCGGCGGCCTGCCGTTCCCCGACGAAGGTTTCGACGTCGCGTTCCTGGCGGCGGTGCTCGGCGAGGTACCGGACAAGGCGGCCTGTGTCCACTCCCTGGCCCGCGTGCTGCGACCGGGCGGGTTGCTGGTGTTCGTCGAGGCGTTTCCTGACCCCCATCGCCTGAGCGTGTAGTTCCTGCGCCAACTCGTCGAACCGGAGGGCTTCGACTTCGAGCGCTGCGATGGCACCGCGTGGCGTGACGTCGTGCGATTCCGGCGGGTTCGGCTGCCCTGAGTGCGAAGGCTGCCGAACTCTCACCAACGGACCCCGCCCGGTGTCACGCTCGGATGATGATCGATCGGCGCGGCTTCCTGGTGCTCTCCGCGGTGGGCGCGGCCGCGGGTGCGGCGGCGTGCTCGTCGCCCCCCAAGGCCGAGACGATCGGCGACCCACCCGCCGCCCTTCCCGCGGCCGTCAGCATGAATCCCGGCGAGACCGACGTCGACCTCGGCGGTGTCACCGTGCGCACCTGGACCTACACGGGCACCGTGCCCGCGAAGGAGATCCGGGTCAAGAAGTCCGGATATCTGCGCGCCGTGGTGACCAACGGCCTGCCGAAGGACACCACGGTGCACTGGCACGGCCTGGCGATCCCGAACGCGATGGACGGCGTGCCCGTCCTGACCCAGTCCCCGATCGCGCCGGGAGCGAAGTTCACCTACGAGTTCTCCCCACCCGACGCGGGCACCTACTACCTGCACAGTCACGTCGGCACGCAATTGGACCGCGGCATGTACGGACCGGTGATCATCGAGGACCCCGACGACGGCAAGGACTACGACGACGAGTTGGTGGTGGTGCTCGACGACTGGATCGACGGCACAGGCACCACACCCGACCAGGCGTTGGCGCACCTGCAGAAGACCGGCATGAAACCGATGAACATGGACGGGCCGATGACCAGCGCCACCAGCCCCCTCGGGGACGACGGCGGTGACGTCACCTATCCCTACTACCTGATCAACGGACGCACCACCAAGGATCCGCAGGTACTGGAATATACCTGCTGGACAACGCATTCGACTGCGCATAATCAACGCGGGCGCAGACACGGCGTTCCGGGTCGCGGTTCCGGGCGCCGATCTCCACGTCACCCACACCGACGGCTACCCGGTGGTGCCCCAGCGCACCGGGTCGGTGATCCTCGGCATGGGTGAGCGGGTCGACGCGATCTTCACCATCGGGTCGTCGGCACCGTTGATCGCCGCGGCGGAGGGCAAGGAGGGTCATGCGTTGTTGAGTCTTCGGGTCGCCGGAGTGCCCGGGAACGTCGACGTCGATGCGTTCGTGAAGACGCTCCGGACCTCCGAGGTGCTCAACACTGCCGCGCTAAAGCCCGCGCCGGAAGTCGTTCTGCCGCAACGTGACCCGGATACCATTCTGGATCTGCGACTGGCCGGTCCACTCGACGGCTACAAGTGGCCCATCAACGGCAAGCCGTACGACCCGCCCAACAACGGGCTTGTCGTCGCGGCGGGCAGACGGGTGCGGTTGCGCTTCGCCAACGAGTCGATGATGTTTCACCCAATGCACTTGCACGGGCACACGTTCCAGGTGGTGCAGCCTGACGGCCCCGGGCCCCGCAAGGACACCGTGCTCGTCCCGCCGATGAAGACCGTCGAGGTGGACTTCGACACCGACAATCCAGGCCGCTGGATCGTCCATTGCCATAACGAGTACCACCTGGAGTCCGGAATGGCGACGTTCATCGAGTACACACGCTGACCACTCGGCAACCGATGTCGGAACGCTCCGATAGCCTGCCAGAGTGAGCTCACCCGACATCGATCCGGTCGCGCCGGACGTCAGGCGCGAGTGGCAGGAGCTTGCCGAGGAGGTCCGCGGCCACCAGTTCCGCTATTACGTCAGGGATGCGCCGGTCATCTCCGACGGTGATTTCGACAAGCTGCTCGCGCGCCTCACCGCGCTGGAGGACGAACACCCGGAACTGCGCACGCCCGATTCACCGACCCAGCTCGTCGGTGGCGCGGGCTTCGCCACCGACTTCACCTCCGCCGACCACCTCGAACGGATGCTGTCGCTGGACAACGTGTTCACCTCCGACGAATTGTCGGCATGGGCGGCGCGGCTCACCGGTGAGATCGGCGCCGACGCCGAATTCCTGTGCGAATTGAAGATCGACGGCGTCGCGCTGGCGCTGGTGTACCGCGAGGGCAAGCTCGTCCGCGCCGCCACCCGCGGTGACGGGCGCACCGGCGAGGACGTCACGCTCAATGCCCGCACCATCGACGACGTGCCGGAACGGCTGGCGTCCAGTGACCAGTACCCCGTGCCTGCGGTGCTCGAGGTCCGCGGTGAGGTGTTCTTCCGGCTCGCCGACTTCGAGGAGCTCAACGCCGGCCTCGTAGAAGAGGGCAAGGCGCCGTTCGCCAACCCGCGCAACAGCGCGGCGGGGTCGCTGCGGCAGAAGAATCCAGCCGTCACCGCGCGGCGCAAGCTGCGGATGATCTGCCATGGGCTCGGCCATGCCGAGGGCTTCAACCCGGCCACTCTGCACGACGCCTACTTGGCGCTCAAGGCATGGGGATTGCCGGTGTCCGATCACACCACCCGGGTCGAGGGCATCTCCGCGGTGGCCGAGCGGGTGACGTACTGGGGCGAGCACCGGCACGACGTCGAGCACGAAATCGACGGTCTGGTGGTCAAGGTCGACGACGTCGCACTGCAGCGCAGGCTCGGCGCCACGTCGCGCGCGCCCCGCTGGGCGATCGCCTACAAGTACCCACCGGAGGAAGCCACCACCAAACTCCTCGACATCCGGGTCAACGTCGGCCGCACGGGCCGGGTCACCCCATTCGCGTACATGGAGCCGGTCAAGATCGCCGGTTCCACGGTCGGTCTGGCGACGTTGCACAACGCCTCGGAGGTTCACCGCAAGGGCGTCCGCATCGGTGACACCGTGGTGATCCGCAAGGCAGGCGACGTCATTCCCGAGGTGCTCGGGCCAGTCGTCGATCTGCGCGACGGCTCCGAACGCGAATTCGTCATGCCGACGCAATGTCCCGAATGCGGCACCACGCTGGCACCGGCGAAGGAGGGTGACGCCGACATCCGCTGCCCGAACTCACGGAGCTGCCCAGCGCAGCTGCGGGAGCGGGTGTTTCACGTCGCGGGCCGGGGCGCCTTCGACATCGAGGGCCTCGGCTACGAGGCAGGGATCGCGCTGCTGCAGGCGGGCGTCATCACCGACGAGGGTGACCTGTTCACTCTCGGCGAGGAGGACCTGCTGCGCACCGAACTGTTCACCACGAAGGCCGGAGAGCTGTCCGCGAACGGCAAGCGGTTGTTGGCCAACCTCGGCAGGGCCAAGCAGCAGGCCCTGTGGCGGGTGCTCGTCGCCCTGTCCATCCGGCACGTCGGTCCGACGGCGGCGCGCGCGCTGGCCCAGGAGTTCGGCAGCCTCGACGCCATCGAGGCTGCCTCGGAGGAGCAGTTGGCCTCCACCGAAGGCGTCGGGCCCACCATCGCCGCCGCGGTCATCGAGTGGTTCACCGTGGACTGGCACCGCGTGATCGTCGACAAGTGGCGCGCGGCGGGCGTGCGGATGGCCGACGAACGCGACTCCAGCATCGAACGCACGCTGGACGGCCTTTCGATCGTGGTGACGGGTTCACTGACCGGTTTTTCGCGCGACGAGGCGAAGGAGGCGATCCTGGCCCGCGGTGGCAAGGCCGCCGGTTCGGTGTCGAAGAAGACCGCCTACGTGGTGGCAGGCGATGCGCCGGGGTCGAAGTACGACAAGGCGATCGAGCTGGGTGTGCCCGTGCTCGACGAGGACGGGTTCCGGCGGCTGCTGGAGAGCGGGCCGGAGAACACCGAATAGTCAATTATGGGAAGCGGGGCGTCTGCGAACGATGGTCGCGACGATTCCGGCCAGGTAACCGAGCCGCGCGACCTCCGACGGGCGGAACGCGGGCCCGCCGGGACGGCCGAGCATGACCGCGGTTTTGTGATCGCCCAATGGTGCGACGGCAAACGTACTATCCATGTCTCGCCACACCTGCGGTATCCAGTCGGCGGTGCCGTCGAGCGCCACCGCATGCTCGAGCGGGAGCCACGGTGCGGCGTGGGCGTCCGTCTCCGGGGCGCCCGGGCTGCCCACGACGCGTGCCAGGCCGCTCTCCGTCAGGCGGACGACCATGCACCAGCCGACCCGAAGCACTTTCGGCGCTTCGTCGGCCAGCACCTGCAGCTTCTCGAGCTCCTTGCCTGCGGCAGCGATGTGGTCGATCAACTCCAGCTCGCGATGTGCCTCCAGCAACCCCACGTGCGGTCGGATGCTGTCGACGTACACCCCGCTCAGCTTCTCGGCCGCGGTGATGAGCATGTCCGGCATGGTGCCGGGTGGCAGCTCCACGACCAGGTCGTCGACGGCGTAACCGGCCGCCCGCTCGACGACGTCGAGGGACAGGATGTCGGCACCCACCGCCCCGAGCGCTACGGCAAGCGAGCCGAGGCTGCCTGGTCGGTCCTCCAGCTGGACCCGCAGCAGATACGAAGGCACGGGCAACACTGTTTCACGAAGGGGAGGAGCGGAGCGACTCGAGCGCAGCCGGCGTCACCACCGTGACTAGGCTTGTTGGTCGTGTCGCAGATCTCCAAGGACGATGTCGCCCACCTGGCGCGTCTGGCCCGGCTGGCCCTGACCGACGCCGAGCTGGACGGCTTCGCCGGTCAGCTCGACGCCATCCTGGCCCACGTCAGCCAGATCCAGGCCGTCGACGTCACCGACGTCGAGCCCACGGACAACCCACTCGCTCGGCGGGCAGGAGCGCAGCGACCCGGGGATCCGGGGTACCTCAACGTCACCCGGCCGGACGTCGTCGCGCCCTGCCTGACGCAGGAGCAGGCGCTGGCCGCCGCGCCCAAGGCGGTGGACGGCCGGTTCGCCGTGCCGCGGATTCTGGGGGAGGCCGAATGACCGAGCTGATCCGCCTGGACGCCGCGACGCTTGGCGCCAAGATCGCGGCCAAGGAGGTGTCCTCGACCGAGGTCACCCAGGCTCACCTCGACCAGATCTCCACCACCGACGATCGCTATCACGCCTTCCTGCACGTCGCCGCCGACGCGGCGTTGGCCGCGGCGGGCCGGGTCGACGCGGCGGTGGCCGCCGGTGAGGCGCCGTCGTCCCCGCTGGCCGGGGTGCCGTTGGCGCTCAAGGACGTGTTCACCGCCACCGACATGCCCACCACGTGCGGGTCGAAGATCCTCGAAGGATGGCGCGCGCCGTACGACGCCACGGTCACGGCGCGGCTTCGCGCGGCGGGCATCCCGATCCTGGGCAAGACCAACATGGACGAGTTCGCGATGGGCTCCTCGACGGAGAACTCCGCGTACGGCCCCACGCGCAACCCGTGGAACGTCGACCGGGTCCCCGGCGGCTCAGGGGGTGGCAGTGCCGCCGCGCTGGCCGCCTTCCAGGCGCCGCTGGCGATGGGGTCGGACACCGGCGGGTCGATCCGCCAGCCCGCTGCCCTGACGGCGACGGTCGGCGTGAAGCCGACCTACGGCACGGTGTCGCGGTACGGGCTCATCGCGTGTGCGTCGTCGCTGGACCAGGGCGGGCCGTGTGCACGCACGGTGCTCGACACCGCGCTCCTGCACCAGGTCATCGCCGGCCACGATCCGCGTGACTCCACGTCGGTCGACGCCGAGGTGCCCGACGTCGTCGGCGCGGCAAGGGCGGGAGCGACGGGCGACCTCAAGGGCGTCCGGATCGGCGTGGTCAAGCAGTTGCGCAGTGGTGAGGGCTACCAGCCAGGCGTGCTGTCCTCGTTCGAGGCGGCGGTTTCGCGGCTCACCGGGCTGGGCGCGGAGGTCACCGAGGTCGACTGCCCGCACTTCGACCATTCGATGGCCGCCTACTACCTGATCCTGCCGTCGGAGGTGTCGAGCAACCTGGCGCGCTTTGACGCGATGCGCTTCGGGCTCCGCGTCGGCGACGACGGCACGCACAGTGCCGAGGAGGTCATGGCGTTGACCCGTGCCGCCGGATTCGGCCCGGAGGTCAAGCGCCGCATCATGATCGGCACCTATGCGTTGTCGGCAGGCTACTACGACGCGTACTACAACCAGGCCCAGAAGGTGCGCACGCTGATCGCCCGCGATCTGGCCGCGGCATACGAGAAGGTCGACGTGCTCGTCTCTCCTGCCACGCCCACCACGGCGTTCCCGCTGGGGGAGAAGGTCGACGACCCGCTGGCGATGTACCTGTTCGACCTGTGCACGTTGCCGCTGAACCTGGCCGGACACTGCGGGATGTCGGTGCCATCGGGCCTGTCGGCCGACGACGATCTGCCGGTCGGGCTGCAGATCATGGCGCCCGCACTCGCCGACGACAGGCTCTACCGCGTGGGCGCCGCCTACGAGGCCGCCCGCGGTCCGCTGCCGTCGGCGATCTGAGAGGGGAGGATAGGGGTCATGCGGATCGGAATTCTCACCGGAGGCGGCGACTGTCCCGGCCTGAACGCGGTCATCCGGGCACTGGTGCGTACCTGCGACGTGCGATACGGGACTTCTGTGGTCGGTTTCCTGGACGGTTGGCGTGGCCTGCTGGAGGACCGTCGCATCCAGCTGGCCAACGACGACCGCAACGACCGCTTGCTCACCAAGGGCGGCACCATGCTCGGCACGGCGCGGGTCAACCCCGACAAGCTGCGGGCCGGCCTCGACCAGATCAAGCAGACGCTCGACGACAACGGGATCGACGTGCTGATCCCGATCGGCGGCGAGGGCACGCTGACCGCCGCGCACTGGCTGTCGGAGGAGAACGTGCCGGTGGTCGGCGTGCCGAAGACCATCGACAACGACATCGACTGCACCGACGTGACGTTCGGCCACGACACCGCGCTCCAGGTCGCCTCCGACGCGATCGACCGGCTGCACAGCACCGCGGAGTCCCATCAGCGGGTGATGCTCGTCGAGGTGATGGGTCGGCACTCCGGCTGGATCGCGCTTGGCGCCGGGCATGGCCTCCGGCGCGCACATGACGTTGATCCCGGAGCAGCCGTTCGACGTCGAAGAGGTCTGCCGGCTGGTCAAGCAGCGCTTCGTGCGCGGCGACTCGCACTTCATCTGCGTGGTCGCCGAGGGCGCCAAGCCCGCCGAAGGCTCGATGCAGCTGCGTGACGGCGGCATCGACGAGTTCGGTCACGAGCGGTTCACCGGGGTCGCTCAGCAGCTCGGCGTCGAGATCGAGAAGCGGATCAAGAAGGAAGTGCGCACGACGGTGCTCGGGCACGTGCAGCGCGGCGGCACCCCGACCGCGTACGACCGCGTGCTGGCGACCCGGTTCGGGGTCAACGCCGCCGACGCCGCGCACGCAGGCGAGTTCGGGATGATGGTGTCGCTGCGGGGTCAGGACATCGGGCGGGTGCCGCTGGCCGACGCCGTACGTCAACTCAAGCTGGTGCCGCAGAGCCGCTACGACGACGCCGCCGAGTTCTTCGGTTAAGCTCGCGCCGACCGCCTCGGGCGCCATCGTCGGGAACGACGGGGCGTGGTGGGTGTACACCCCGGTCTGAGCTGATCTGGTCAAACTAAACTCGTCGGCATGACTGTTGCACCGGTGGCCGAACTTCTCGAGTACGACGAGGTCGTCTCGCGATACGAGCCCGTGATGGGCATGGAAGTCCACGTCGAGCTGTCCACGGCGACCAAGATGTTCTGCGGCTGCGCCAACGAGTTCGGCGCCGAGCCCAACACGCAGGTGTGCCCGGTGTGCCTCGGCCTGCCCGGGTCGCTGCCGGTGGTCAACGCCGCCGCGGTCGAGTCGGCGATCCGCATCGGGCTGGCGCTGAACTGCGAGATCGCGCCGTGGGGTCGGTTCGCCAGGAAGAACTACTTCTATCCGGATCAGCCGAAGAACTACCAGATCAGCCAGTACGACGAGCCGATCGCCATCAACGGCTACCTCGACGTCCCGCTGGACGACGGCACCACCTGGCGGGTGGAGATCGAACGCGCGCACATGGAGGAGGACACCGGAAAGCTGACCCACCTGGGCAGCGACACCGGCCGCATCGAGGGCGCGACGACGTCGCTGCTGGACTACAACCGGGCGGGCGTGCCGCTGGTCGAGATCGTCACCAAGCCCATCGAGGGCACCGGGGAGCGCGCACCGCAGATCGCCCGCGCCTACGTCACCGCGTTGCGGGATCTGTTGCGCGCCTTGGGCGTATCCGACGTCCGGATGGATCAGGGTTCGATGCGGTGCGACTCCAACGTCAGTCCTGAAGCCGCATCGGAGCCACCGAGTTCGGCACCCGGACCGAGACCAAGAACGTCAACTCGCTCAAGAGCGTCGAGGTGGCGGTCCGCTACGAGATGCGCCGGCAGGCAGCGGTTCTGGAGGCGGGCGGCCGAATCGTCCAGGAGACCCGGCACTTCCACGAGGACGGCTACACCACGGCGGGCCGCAGCAAGGAGACCGCCAGGACTACCGGTACTTCCCCGAGCCCGACCTCGAGCCGGTGGCGCCCAGCGCGGAGCTCGTCGAGGAGCTGCGTGGCAACCATCCCCGAGCTGCCGTGGTTGCTGCGCAAGCGGATTCAGGACGACTGGGGCATCTCCGACGAGGTGATGCGCGACCTGGTCAACAACGGCGCCATCGACCTGGTCACCGCCACCGTCGCGGCGGGCGCGCCCAGCGAGGCCGCCCGCGCCTGGTGGGGGAACTTCCTGGTGCAGAAGGCCAACGAAAGCGGAGTGGCGGTCGACCGACTTGGCCATCACGCCCGCGCAGGTCGCCGCGGTGGTCAAGCTGATCGACGACGGCAAGCTGTCGAACAAGCTGGCCCGCCAGGTGATCGAGGGCGTGCTGGCGGGCGAGGGCGAACCCGAGCAGGTGATGACCGACCGCGGGCTGGCCGTGGAGCGCGACGACTCGGTGATCAAGGCCGCCGTCGACGAGGCGCTGGCCGCCAACCCCGACATCGCCGAGAAGATCCGCGGCGGCAAGGTCCAGGCGGCCGGCGCGATCGTCGGTGCCGTGATGAAGGCCACCAAGGGTCAGGCCGACGCGGCCCGGGTGCGCGAACTGGTGCTGGCGGCCTGCGGCGCCGAGCGGCTGAGCGTGCGCACGCCGTCGCGATTCGAGCCGCGCCGTCGGGCTCAGGTGTTGTCGGCGTTGCTGCGCGGGAACCGCCGCCCTGCGGGAAGAGCGGGAAGACCACGTCGTCGAGCTTCTCGGCGTCCCCGGAGGTCTTGTTCACCGTCGCGCCCCACACGTTGCCGTCGGGGGACAGCTGCAGCGCCCAGGCATGCCCGTGCTGGTCCTGACGGATCACCTCGGGATCGCCGGTGACCGCGCCGGTGTCGGGCGCCAGCCGGACCGCCACGGTCTGCTTGGTGTTGACCAGGTTGACCAGAACCGTGCCGTCGAGCGCCGCGCAGCCCGCCACGCCGGGACGGTCCGGCCAGGTCCAGACCGTCGAGACCTTCGAATCCTTGGTGATCCGCTGCAGTCGGTCGGCGGTCGGGGTGCGGTCGGTGACGTAGAGCGACCCGTCGGAGGAGTCGATGCACAGCCCGCCGCCGGCGCCCAAGCCGCTCAGCGCGGTGGTCTGCGGCGCCTGGTCGACCGTCGTCGGCTGTTCGATGCGCAGCAGCTTGCCCGCCAGCGAACGCCGGGTCGGCGGCCTGCGCCGGGTTGCCCGCGTCACCGGTGAGCACCATCAAGCGTGGTGGGGCTGGTGAAGATCAGCGCGCCGGTGTTGCCGGTTGCGCCCTTGGGGATGCCGGTCAGGATCGGCTTGGGCACGTCGCCGTCGGCGATCCGGATCACCCGGTTGTCGGTCGGCGTGCTGACGTAGGCGTACATCAGCCGGTCCTGTGCGTACGTCGGCGACAGCACGATGTCCATCAGTCCGCCGTCACCGGACGGATCGACCGGGATCACCACCTTGATCTTCGGCTCGGCGCTCACCGAGACGTTCTTGACGGCGCCGGTCGGTGCGCTCGGCCACCAGGGCGGACTGGCTGTCGGGCAGCATGATCAGCCCGCTGGTGCTCTCCAGGCAGCCCTGCATCACGCCCGGCGCCGGGCAGGCCTTGGGGAACGGCTTCGGCGGCAACGGCGGCGGCGGTGGCGGCGACGAGCTCGGCGGTGCCTCCAGCTGCGGTTCGGTGGTGAACGGCTCCGACTGCGCCTAGTTGAACCGGGCGCAACCCGACCCGACCAAGAGCGCGGCACACAGCAGCGCAAGCACTCCCCGCAACGGCCGGCGCTGTCTCATGCAGGCCAGGTTACGGATCGTTGCGCGATGCGCGCCACGCCGGTCGTCCGCACGATGCCTGCGGAAATAGGTGTGCGAAAGCGCCGCGCCAATCCGCGACTCGCGGGTGACTTGCGCTTACGCTGGAAAACGTGACCAGTACCTCTCACGACCCGCGCGCCTGGCAACGGCCCGAAGACATGGCTGCGCGGCCCGCGTCGGCGCGCCTGGTCGACCCAGAAGACGACGACCTACCGTCGCGACCTACGGCGGTGACTTCGAGACCACCGCGATCCCGCGCTACGACACCGGGACCCCCGATCCCGAGCACGGCGCATACGGCCTGCTCAGCGACCCGGAGCCGCTGCCCTACGTCGCAGCCAGGTGGCAGGCACTCCACGTCGCCGCCGGTGGAACCCACCGAGATCGAACCGGACGGCGGCGCCCGCGACTCCGCGCGCCTGGCCGGCAGGCGCGGCACCCAGGACCTCGGCTTGATGCTGCTGCGCGTCGGCCTTGGCGCGCTGCTGATCGCGCACGGTCTGCAGAAGGCGTTCGGCTGGTGGGGCGGCTCGGGACTGGGCGGCTTCCAGCAGTCGCTGTCAGACCTGGGCTACCAGCACGCGAACATCCTCACCTACGTCGGCGCGGGGGCCCAGATCGGCGCGGGGGCCCTGCTGGTGCTCGGGCTGTTCACCCCGCTGGCCGCCGCGGCCGCGCTGGCGTACCTGATCAACGGGCTGCTGGCCGCGGTCTCCGCGCAGCCCGACGCCGGCTACTTTCCGTTCTTCCTGCCCGACGGGCACGAATACCAGGTGACGCTGATCGTGCTGGCGGCAGCGCTCACGCTGACCGGCCCGGGACGCTACGGCTTCGACGCCGGTCGCGGGTGGGCGAGACGGCCGTTCGTCGGGTCGTTCATCGCGTTGGTGGTGGGCATCGCCGCCGGCATCGCCGTCTGGGTGTTCCTCAACGGTGCCAACCCACTGACCTAGTCGTACGGATTGGGCACGCGGCCGCCGGTGGCCGCTGTCAGCTTCGGCAGCGTCGAGAAGGTCACTGCCGGAAGCCGGAACTCCGAGCCGTCCGTACGGCACGCGAGCGCCCACGAGCTCCGGTCGAATCGAAGTCCGTCGACGTCCGACCACGGCACCGTCCGGCTGCTCAGCAGCGAGCGCGCGGTCACGGTGTCCCTGTCGGCGACGGTGCGGTAGCGGAGGATGGCCACGGATGCGGCGATCGGCAGGATGAGAAGCGGGGCGAACCAGACAGGTTCGGTGAGCACCAGCGCCAGCAGCCCGAGGGCGAAGAACCCGACGGCGAAATGAGCCATCGGCGAAATCTTCACGACGACCGGTGTGCCGGCACCGGAGGAGGACTGCGAACTCACGACGACCATCCTTGCACTGGGCCGCCTGCCCGTGCACCTTCCCCGGTCGCTTCGCTCCTGCCCTCCCTGCACCTTCCCCGGTCGCTTCGCTCCTGCCCTCGCGAGCGAATTTGACCATTGACCTCAGCGGAGGCTACCGTCGTCTGCTATGGAGACCACGGGATCGCTCGTAGTAATTGGTAAGCGCGTTGGTGCGTAACCAGGCCTGAGCCTACGAGCATCGACGCGCAACCCTCGTGCAGCTGACGCTGACGGGGGTTTTTTGTTGCCCGAGAACCCCATAGATCGAAACGACGGAACACCGCAGAGAGACCAAGAGGACATCGTGAGCGCACCCACCACGCGACCACCGGAGCCGGCGCACCGCGCCAATGGCACGCCGCACCGTCGCGAACACGCCCACCTCGCAGCCGAAAAAGGTTGCCCCGCAACAGATGACGGGCGCGCAGGCGGTAATTCGGTCGCTCGAGGAGCTCGACGTCGACGTCATCTTCGGCATTCCAGGTGGAGCCGTGCTGCCGGTCTACGACCCGCTGTTCGACTCGCAGAAGCTGCGTCACGTGCTGGTCCGCCACGAGCAGGGCGCCGGTCACGCGGCCAGCGGTTATGCGCACGCCACCGGCAAGGTCGGCGTGATGATGGCCACCTCGGGTCCTGGCGCCACCAACCTCGTCACCCCGCTGGCCGACGCCCAGATGGACTCGATCCCCGTCGTCGCAATCACGGGCCAGGTCGGTCGGGCCCTGATCGGCACCGACGCCTTCCAGGAAGCCGACATCTCCGGCATCACGATGCCGATCACCAAGCACAACTTCCTCGTCCGCAGCGGTGACGACATCGCTCAGGTCATGGCCGAGGCGTTCCACATCGCGAGGAGCGGACGACCGGGAGCGGTGCTGGTCGACATCCCGAAGGACGTGCTGCAGGGTCAGTGCACCTTCAGCTGGCCGCCGAAGATCGACCTGCCCGGCTACAAGCCGAACACGAAGCCGCACAGCAGGCAGGTGCGCGAGGCCGCCAAGCTGATCGCGGCGGCCCGCAAGCCGGTGCTGTACGTGGGCGGCGGTGTCATCCGCGGTGAGGCGACCGAGCAGCTGATGGAGCTGGCCGACCTGACCGGTATCCCCGTGGTCACCACGCTGATGGCCCGCGGCGCCTTCCCCGACAGCCACCCGCAGAACCTCGGCATGCCCGGCATGCACGGGACCGTCGCCGCGGTCGGCGCGCTGCAGAAGAGCGACCTGCTGATCGCGCTCGGCACCCGGTTCGACGACCGTGTGACGGGCAAACTGGCCTCGTTCGCCCCAGAGGCGAAGGTGATCCACGCCGACATCGACCCCGCGGAGATCGGCAAGAACCGCAACGCCGACGTGCCCATCGTCGGCGACGTGAAGGCAGTCATCACCGATCTGCTCGAGGCGCTGCGCCGCGATGGCGTTTCGGCCGCGAGCCTCAACATCGACAACTGGTGGGAGTACCTGCGCGGCGTGCAGTCGACCTACCCGTTGAGCTACGGCCCGCAGAGCGACGGCAGCCTGAGCCCGGAATACGTCATCGAGACGCTGGGCCGTATCGTCGGTCCCGACGCGGTTTACGTGGCAGGCGTTGGGCAGCACCAGATGTGGGCCGCTCAGTTCATCAAGTACGAGAACCCCAAGACGTGGCTGAACTCCGGTGGCCTCGGCACCATGGGCTACGCGGTGCCCGCCGCCATGGGCGCCAAGTTCGGCCGGCCCGAGGCCGAGGTGTGGGCCATCGACGGCGACGGTTGCTTCCAGATGACCAACCAGGAGCTGGCCACCTGCGCGGTCGAGGGCGCACCCATCAAGGTCGCCGTGATCAACAACGGCAACCTCGGCATGGTGCGGCAGTGGCAAACCCTGTTCTACGAGGAGCGGTACAGCCAGACGAACCTGTCCACGCACTCGCACCGGATCCCCGACTTCCTCAAGCTGGCCGAGGCGCTTGGCTGTGTCGGACTGCGTTGCGAGCGTGCCGAAGACGTCGAGGACGTGATCAACCAGGCCAGGGCCATCACCGACCGTCCCGTGGTGATCGACTTCATCGTCGGCGCCGACGCCCAGGTGTGGCCGATGGTGGCCGCGGGCATGAGCAACGACGAGATACAGGCCGCCAAGGGAATTCGGCCGCTGTTCGACGACCAGGGCAACGAGGGGCACGCCTGATGACCGTCACGACCCACACTCTTTCGGTGCTCGTCGAGGACAAGCCCGGCGTGCTGGCGCGCGTCGCGTCGCTATTCTCACGGCGTGGCTTCAACATCCAGTCGCTGGCGGTCGGGGCCACCGAGCAGAAGAATCTGTCCCGGATGACGATCGTCGTCTCGGTGGAGGACTTTGCGCTCGAACAGGTCACCAAGCAGCTCAACAAGCTGATCAACGTGATCAAGATCGTGGAGCAGGACGAGGACAACTCGGTGTCGCGTGAGTTGGCGCTGATCAAGGTCCGGGCCGACGCGTCGACCCGCGGGCAGATCATCGAAGCGGTGAACCTGTTCCGCGCCAAGGTGGTCGACGTGTCTGCGGAGTCGCTGGTGGTGGAGGCCACCGGCACACCGGGCAAGCTGACGGCGCTGCTCAACCTCCTCGAGCCCTACGGCATCCGCGAGATCGCCCAATCGGGCATGGTGACGCTGGCCCGCGGGCCGCGCGGCATCGTCAAATAACGCGTTTCGACGAAACACGAATACAGAGAAGGAAATCGAAAGTGGCAGTTGAGATGTTCTACGACGACGACGCAGACCTGTCGATCATCCAGGGACGCAAGGTCGGCGTCATCGGCTACGGCAGCCAGGGGCACGCGCACTCGCTGAGCCTGCGTGACTCCGGGGTCGAGGTGAAGGTCGGGCTGAAGGAGGGCTCCAAGTCGCGCGAGAAGGTCACCGAGCAGGGCCTCGCCGTCGACACCCCGGCCGAGGTCGCCAAGTGGGCCGACGTCATCATGCTGCTGGCACCCGACACCGCACAGGCCGAGATCTTCAAGAACGACATCGAGCCGAACCTGGAGGAGGGCAACGCACTGTTCTTCGGCCATGGACTCAACATCCACTTCGATCTGATCAAGCCCGCCGCCAACGTGACCATCGGCATGGTGGCGCCGAAGGGCCCCGGGCACCTGGTGCGCCGGCAGTTCGTCGACGGCAAGGGTGTGCCGTGCCTGATCGCCATCGACCAAGACCCCAAGGGCGAGGGCGAGGCGCTGGCACTGTCCTACGCGAAGGGCATCGGCGGCACCCGCGCCGGCGTCATCAAGACCTCGTTCAAGGAAGAGACCGAGACCGATCTGTTCGGTGAGCAGGCCGTGTTGTGCGGCGGCACCGAGGAACTGGTCAAGGCCGGCTTCGACATCATGGTCGAGGCGGGATACGCGCCCGAGATGGCGTACTTCGAGGTGTTGCACGAGCTCAAGCTGATCGTCGACCTGATGTACGAGGGTGGCATTGCCCGGATGAACTACTCGGTCTCCGACACCGCGGAGTTCGGTGGCTACATCTCCGGTCCGCGCGTCATCGACGCCGACACCAAGGACCGGATGCGCGCGATCCTCAAGGACATTCAGGACGGCAGCTTCGTCAAGCGGCTCGTCGCCAACGTCGAGGGTGGCAACAAGGAACTCGAGGGCCTGCGCAAGGAGAACGCCGAGCACCCCATCGAGGTCACCGGTAAGCAGCTGCGCGACCTGATGAGCTGGGTCGACCGCCCGATCACCGAGACGGCCTAGTTTTCAGCGATTTGTGTGCGTTTAGCGGCGCTCACCGCCGCTAAACGCACACAAATCGGGTCGTCTAGGAGGCGAGTTGATCGGCGACGCCCACCACGCGGCGTGCCAGATGGTCGAGCGAGTCGTTGGCGGCCCCGTCGAATTCGGCGATGTTGTCGTGGCCCGCGGTGAGGCTGGCGCCGTACGGGTTTCCGTCGACGAACTTGAGCGCTTCGGTGTAACCGGGGGGCACGATGATGCCGCCGAAGTGCATCAGCGTGACGTAGAGGGTGAGGAGCGTCGTCTCCTGGCCGCCGTGCGTGGTGTTCGACGACGTGAAGCCCGCGTAAACCTTGTCGGCGAGCTTGCCCTGCGACCACAGCCCGCCGAGCGTGTCGAGAAAACCACGCATCTGAGAGGCGACCGAACCGAACCGCGTCGGCGACCCGAATATGACGGCATCCGCCCAGACGATGTCGTCTCCGGTCGCGTGCGGCAGTTCGTTCGTCGCCTGATAGTTGGCCGTCCACGCCGGGTTGTCCGCGAACGAGGCCGGGTCGCGGGTCTCGGCGACGTGCCGGACCCGTACCTCGGCACCCACGGCCTCCGCGGAGGTCGCCACTCGTTTGGCCATCGAGGTTCCGTGCCCGGTCGCCGAGTAATAGATGACAGCAAGTTTCGTCATGCACATAGCCAAGCACGACAAACTGTGAGTTAGGGAGAGAGCTTCGGCATTTCTTTGATGCCGAATTCGCGGCGCAGCACCGTGCGGGCGGCGTAGTAGCCGGCCATCCCGTGCACGCCAGCGCCGGGCGGCGCCGCCGATGAACACAGGTAGGCCTTGGGGATTGGCGTCGACCACGGGTTGAGCCGCAGCGTCGGTCCGGTGAGCGCGCTGAACATGTTGTTGCCGCCGACGCCGATGTCGCCGCCGACCAGGTTGGCGTTGTGATCTGCCAGACGTGCTGCAGGAGTGCTGCGCACGGCGACCACCACGTCGCGGAAACCCGGCGCGAAGCGCTCGAATACCTCGGTCACCGCGTCGGCCATGTCGACCGTCGAACCCGAAGGCACGTGAGCGTAGGTCCACAGCGGCCGACGGCCCTGCGCGTCGATGCGGCCCGGGTCGGCGATGTGTGGGGATGCGGCCAGCACCATCGGCCAGTCGGCGTGCCGTCCCTTCGCGATCTGCGCCTCAGCCAACGACATCTGTTCGCGGGTGCCGCCGAGGTGCAGCGTGGGGGCAAGTGCCAGTCGGTCGTCCTGCCAGGGGATGTCACCCGACAGCACATAGTCGACTTTGGCCACGCCCGGCCCGAACCGGTAGCGGTGCAACGCCTTCGCATAGCGTGGGGGCAGCGCGTCCCCGTAGATCCCGAGCAGTGCGGTCGGTGCGGTGTCGTAGAGCACCACACCGTCGGGTGGGCGGGTGACCTCCTCGCCGAGGACGATTTCGCCTCCGTGTGCGCGCAGGTCGTCGAGCAGCGCGTTGGGGATGGCCTGCGAGCCGCCGACGGCGATCGGCCATCCGACCGCATGGCCGAGCGTGGCGAGCATCAACCCGGCGCCCGACGAAACGAGGGATGGCATCCGCGAAATAGTATGTGCCGCAACACCGCTGAACAATGCACGGGCGTCCTCGCCCACCAGCGTCCGCCAGAGGGGCGTGCCCTGCTCCAGCACTCGCGGGCCGACGCGCAACGCCGCAGGGATGGAGGGCGGTAGCGACCGCTTGTCGCCGAGCAGCAGGCCGACGACGCCGTCGCAGTTCGCGGACAACGGACCGAGCAGGCGTCGCCACGACGAGCCGTCGTCGAGCTCGGCACAGGTGCGATCGATGTCGCGGTAACCGATGGCCGCCGGGCGGCCAGGCAGGGGATTGCCGTAAGCGATGTCGGGGACGGCCAGCCTCACGCCACGCGCCCGCAGATCGAACCGGGCGAAGAACGGCGAGGCGAGTGCCAGCGGGTGCACCGCGGAGCAGATGTCGTGGCAGACCCCCGGATACTCGGAGTCTGGCATCGTGCGCGCACCGCCGCCCGGGGTCGTTTGGGCCTCGATCACCCGTACGGACAAGCCGGCGCGTGCGCAGATCACGGCGGCGCTCAGACCGTTGGGCCCACTACCGACGACGGTGACGTCCACGTCTCTCCCTTCCGCCTTCGCTCCTGCCCGCCGGCGTAATCCCCGGGTCGCTTCGCTCCTGCCCGCCGCGTATCCCCGGGTCGCTTCGCTCCTGCCCGCCGGCGTACTCCCCGGGTCGCTTCGCTCCTGCCCGCCGGGTCTTCATTACAGCCCATTACGCTGTCCACGTGAGCCTGCCCGTTGTATTGATCGCTGACAAACTCGCCGAGTCGACCGTCGCTGCCCTGGGTGACCAGGTAGAAGTGCGCTGGGTCGACGGACCGGACCGGGCGAAGCTCCTGGCCGCGGTGCCGGACGCGGACGCGCTGCTGGTGCGGTCGGCGACGACGGTCGACGCCGAGGTGCTCGCCGCCGCGCCCAAGCTGAAGATCGTCGCCCGCGCCGGTGTCGGCCTGGACAACGTCGACGTGGACGCCGCGACCGCCCGCGGCGTACTGGTGGTCAACGCGCCGACGTCGAACATCCACAGCGCTGCCGAGCATGCGCTCGCCCTGCTGCTGGCGGCCGCCCGACAGATCCCGGCCGCCGACGCGACGCTGCGTGATCGCACCTGGAAGCGGTCGTCGTTCTCGGGCACCGAGATCTTCGGCAAGACGGTCGGCGTCGTCGGCCTCGGCCGCATCGGTCAGCTGGTCGCCCAGCGGCTCGCCGCCTTCGGCGCACACATCGCCGCCTATGACCCCTACGTCTCGCAGGCCCGCGCCGCGCAACTCGGTATCGAGCTGCTGACACTCGACGAACTGCTGGGCCGCGCCGACTTCATCTCGGTGCACCTGCCCAAGACCAAGGAGACTGCTGGTCTGATCGGCAAGGAGGCGCTTGCCAAGACCAAGCCGGGCGTCATCATCGTCAACGCCGCCCGCGGTGGCCTAGTCGACGAGGCGGCGCTTGCCGACGCGGTGTCCAGTGGCCACGTGCGTGGTGCGGGCCTCGACGTCTTCTCTACCGAGCCCTGCACGGACAGTCCACTGTTCGAGCTACCACAGGTCGTCGTCACGCCGCATCTGGGCGCCTCGACGGCGGAGGCGCAGGATCGGGCGGGCACCGACGTCGCCGCCAGCGTCCGCCTCGCCCTGGCGGGCGAGTTCGTCCCCGACGCCGTCAACGTCGGCGGTGGTGTGGTCGGCGAGGAGGTCGCGCCGTGGCTGGACCTGGTCCGGAAATTGGGTCTGTTGGTCGGGGCGTTGTCCGCCGAGCTTCCAACGACGCTGTCGGTGCAGGTGCGCGGCGAGCTGGCTGCCGAAGAGGTTGAGGTGCTGCGCCTCTCGGCGCTGCGGGGGCTGTTCTCGGCGGTCATCGAGGACCAGGTGACGTTCGTCAACGCGCCGGCGCTGGCCGCTGAGCGAGGTGTCGAGGCCGACATCAGCACCGCCTCGGAGAGCCCGAACCACCGCAGCGTCGTCGATGTGCGCGGGGTGTCCGCCGACGGGGCCACGGTCAACGTCGCGGGCACGCTGTCCGGTCCGCAGCTGGTGGAGAAGATCGTCCAGATCAACGGCCGTAACCTCGATCTGCGCGCGGAGGGCGTAAACCTCATAATCAACTACGCCGACCAGCCCGGTGCGCTCGGCAAGATCGGCACGCTGCTCGGCTGCTGCGGGTGTCAACATCCTTGCCGCACAACTCAGCCAGGACGCCGACGGCGTGAGCGCCACCGTCATGCTGCGCATCGACCGGCAGGTGTCCGCCGACGTGCTCGCCGCGATCGGTTCCGACGTCGGCGCGGTGACACTGGAAGAGGTGGACCTGTCGTGAAACTCGCAGTCATCGCCGGCGACGGCATCGGACCCGAGGTCATCTCCGAGGCGCTCAAGGTGCTCGACGTCGTATTGCCCGGCGTCGAGAAGACCGAGTACGACCTCGGCGCCCGCCGCTTCCACGCGACGGGGGAGACGCTGCCCGAGGGCATGCTCGACGAGCTCCGCGGCCACGACGCGATTCTGTTGGGCGCCATCGGTGATCCCTCGGTGCCCAGTGGCGTGCTGGAACGCGGACTGCTGCTGCGGATGCGCTTCGCGCTCGACCACCACGTCAACCTGCGCCCGTCGAGGTTGTATCCCGGCGTGAGTAGCGCGCTGGCAGGCGATCCGGTGATCGACTTCGTCGTGGTTCGCGAAGGCACCGAGGGGCCCTACACGGGAACCGGTGGCGTCATCCGGGTGGGAACCCCGCACGAGGTCGCCACCGAGGTGAGCCTGAACACCGCGTTCGGTGTCCAGCGGGTGGTTCGCGACGCGTTCACTCGGGCGGCCGCGCGGCGAAAGCACCTGACGCTGGTACACAAGACCAACGTGCTGGCATTCGCGGGAAACCTGTGGTCGCGGATGGTGGCCGAGGTTGGCCAGGAATTCCCCGACGTCGAGGTCGCCTATCAGCACATCGACGCCGCGACCATCCACATGGTCACCGACCCTGGCCGGTTCGACGTCATCGTGACCGACAACCTGTTCGGCGACATCATCACCGACCTTGCGGCCGCGGTGTCCGGTGGCATCGGACTCGCCGCGAGCGGCAACATCGATGCGACGCGCGCCAATCCGTCGATGTTCGAGCCCGTGCACGGCAGTGCGCCCGACATCGCCGGGCAGGGCATCGCGGATCCGACCGCGGCGGTCATGTCCGTCGCGATGCTGCTGGCGCACGTCGGTGAGGACGCCGCCGCCGCACGGGTCGACAAGGCCGTCGAGGTGCACCTGGCCACTCGGGGCGCCGACAAGCTGTCGACGGCCGAGGTGGGCGACAGGATCGTCGGTCTGCTGTAGTCCATCACCGGAGGGTGCCATCGCCGCCGAGGACGAGCCGCTGTGGCCGAAACTGCGCGCCGGGGGTTCGCGCCGAACGCGCGGTCGTGGCATGCACGGAATCGGCACGTCGCGAACCGGCGATCACCTGGCCGACGAGGACGCTGCGGTCGTAGCCGGCGGCTAGCCCGCCCGTCGTCCCTTCGCTCGGCGCTGAATCTCCTTGATCGCGGACCAGTCGACCGCCGGACGTTCGAGCCGGCGCTTGGCCAGGTACTTGGTGGCCGTCGTGCTCATGCTGCGCGCGAAGCCAAGAAAGCCGCCCTTGGGCGGCGGCATCAACTTGGTGCTGACGAATACCCAGCGCTCGCCGCGCCTCTCGGCTCGGCCTGCGACGTGCACGAACTGCAGACCCCACAACTCTTCGTCGTGGTAGTGACACAGCAGGCCAGCCGGTCCTTCCGCGGGCAGCAACGAGTCGGGCACCACGGCCGGCAGTTCGCCCGTCGCCGCGCTGTACGAACGGGCATCGACACGGACGCTCACGGGGTATCCGTGCACGTCGGGCATCGTCAGCACGGCATCGTCGAACTTGGCCAGCCACTTCGCCGCCTCAGACCACACGTCGCACCTCATTCAGATCGAGTTCGACTGGCGCCCGCGTGAAGTCGAGATCGGGCCAGTGGAGCGCGCGAGTCGGGGTGACGTAGATGAGGATGCGCCCGGGTTCGCGACGCCGCTGCCCGTCGGGTTGGAGAAGAGCAGGCTCACTTTCGGATTGCGCCGAATGTTGAACGCCTTCTGCGGCCTGCCGATCGTCGTGGAGAGAAGGAATCGGCCGTCGGGCAGCAGCCTCGCGGCCAGAGGCCAGGTCTGTGGCGACCCCGTCCGCGACAAGGTGGTGAACTCGCAGGTGAAATAGCCGTCGATGACGTCGATGAAGCCGGCTCCCATGTGCGCGATCCTAGACGCGGTTCCGGCCTATGTGCGCTCGTGCACGGATTCCACGGTGTAGAGATGCGGGTCGAAGCCCGACGCGAGGTCGGCGGCCTTCGACATGTGTTCGTGCGCGGTCGGATCGGCCAACATCGCCCGGTATGCCTCGGCGCTCTCCCACTGCGCGTAGTTGACGACGCGGGCTCCGTCGGTGCTGACGTGGATGTTGGCCGAGACGAATCCTGGCACGTGGCGCATCACTCGATCCGTCGCGTCGTCCAACAGCGCGGCGAGCTCGTACGCCCGGTCCGGTTCGACGGTGAATACGTTGATCAACGTGGCATGCGGGCCGTGTCGCTCGATGACGGTCATGTCGTCCTCCTTCATGTCAGGTTCCTTACATTTCTAGCTTAGCGCGATGTAAGGTTCTTGTCATGTCGTCATCGAAGACCGAAGCGTCGGCGGGGTACCTGGTGAAACGCGTGCAGCAGTCGCTGCGGCGCCGGTGCGACGCCGCGTTGCGGCCGACCGGTCTCTCGATGGCCCAGTACGCGGCACTGCGCGCGCTGGCCGACCTACCCGGGGCTTCCGCATCAGAGCTTGCGCGGCGATGCTTCGTCACCCGGCAATCCCTGCAGGACCTGCTGACGGGATTGCGCTCCGCCGGGCTGGTCGCCGACGCGCAGTCGGCGCCGCAGGGGAGGGCAAGGGCGCTCGCGCTGACGGCAGCGGGGCGCAAGCGGCTCGCGGCTGGCGACGCCGCCGTCAACGCCGTGGACGCGGCCATGGTGGTGGATCTGGGCCGGACGGAACGCCGACAGTTGACGGCACTGCTGATCCGGTGCGCCGAGAACCTCGAGGGCGGTTAGTCCTTCGACGTCGACCGTGCTCGCACCGGATCGGCGTCGACCGGAACCAGTGGCAGGGCCAGCAACGGGAAGATCGCGCACACCGCGAACGCCAGCGGATACCCCGCCACGCTGATCAGGGCCCCGAACGTCGGGGGGACGATTGCGCCGGTGAACAATTGAGTGGTGTTCTGCGTGCCAAGGGCGCGGCCGCTCCAGAACGGGCCTGCGATCTCGGCGATGGCGGTGAAAGCCAGCCCGTTGTCGGTCACCGTGATGATGGACGCGGCAACCATGACCGCGATGCTGAGAGGCGAGTGCACCAGATCGGTCACCGCGAGAAGGCTCATCGCGATCGCCGCGCCGATCGCGATGGTGCGCACCGGATGCAGGCGGGAACCGACCTTGTCCGACCACCGGCCTGCCGCAATCCTGCCTGCAGCACCGAGGATCTGGGCGACGGTCACCATCGTGCCCGCCGATGCCGCCGACCAGCCGCGGTCCGTCATCAGCCACACCAGGGTGAACGTCCAGATCACGGCCTGCGGCGCGACCAGCAGGACCGAGACCGCGTGAATGCGCCATAGCGTCGACGATCCCTTGTAGGGATTGGCGAGATCGTCGGTGTGTGCCTCGGCACGCGGCGGCCTCGGCGGGTCGAGCACGCCGACCGCGGTGATCACTGCAGCCAACGCGCACACGATCGCGGGGAAGAGCAGGGCGACCCCGACACCGTGTGCCTCGGCGAGCTGCGGAATCACCAACGCGCCCACGGCGACTCCCAGTGGCGTTGCGGTCTGGCGGATGCCCATGACGAGGCCGCGTTGATCGGGTGGGAACCAGCCGACCACCAGCCGGCCGCTCGCGGAGTTGCTACTGGCGGCCGCCATGCCGCCGAGAAACAGGAAGGCGCCAACGGCGACAAGGGAGTGCATCGAGGCCGCGCCGAATGTCGCGGCGGCGGTGAGTGCGGAGCCGAGGGCCAGCACGATGCGTTCGCCGAATCGGTCGACGATGTAACCCCACGCAATGAGGGTGACCACCATGCCGAAGCTCGGCAGCGACGACATCAGACCCGCCTCGGACAGGTCTAGGCCCCGTTCGGCGTGCAGCGTGGGAATGAGGAACGCCACACCGTTGATGAAAACATTGGCGCACAGGGTGGTGGCTAGGGCGATCGCCAACATGGACCACCTGCGCGCGGTTCCTATCGTTCGCGTGGTCACGCCCACCATGTTGGCACGCCATCCCAATGGGTGAAAGATGATCTCACGTTGTGAGATATTCGGGCGATTCCGCACGCGATCGGGATGGTGCCGACCACGGAGTCGACCCATTTCCAGGCGCGGGGTGCGGGCGTCATTAGGCTGTGTCGAATGCGTCTTGGTCGAATTGCCAGTCCCGACGGCGTCGCCTTCGTCAGTATCGAAGGCGAGCCGGACAAAGAGATCTGCCGTGAGGTCGCCGAGCAGTACCTGTCGCGCAATCCCACGTTTACGGGGCGCTCCTGGCCACTGGCCGACGTCCGCCTGCTCGCGCCGATCCTGGCGCCCAAGGTGATCTGCATGGGCAAGAACTACGCCGCGCACGCCCTCGAGATGGGAGGCGAGGCGCCGGAGGACCCGGTGATCTTCCTCAAGCCCAATACCGCCATCATCGGTCCCAATGTCGCCATCCAGTTGCCGGCCGACGCCCACCCGGTGCACCACGAAGGTGAGCTGGCCGTGGTGATCGAGCGCCCGTGCAAGGACGTGCCCGCGGCCAAGGCGGCAGAAGTCATCCTCGGCTACACCATCGCCAACGACGTCTCCGCCCGGGATCAACAGAAGAAGGACGGGCAGTGGACGCGCGCCAAGGGCCACGACACGTTCTGTCCCACCGGGCCGTGGATCGAAACCCAACTCGACCCATCCGAACTGGATCTGCGCTCCGAAGTCAACGGGCAAGTGCGGCAGCACAGCAACACAGCGCTGCTACTGCACGACGTCGGCGCCATCATCGAGTGGGCGTCGGCCGTGATGACGCTGCTTCCCGGTGACCTGATCCTGACCGGTACGCCCGAGGGGGTGGGGCCGATCGAAGACGGTGACACCGTGTCGATCTCAATCGAAGGTATCGGAACGTTGTCCAATCCCGTTGTGCGCAAGAAGAAGTGATGACCGACACACCAACCGTGCGGGTTCGGTTCTGCCCGTCGCCCACCGGGACCCCGCACGTCGGGTTGGTCCGGACGGCGCTATTCAACTGGGCCTACGCCCGGCACACCGGCGGAGCCTTCGTGTTCCGCATCGAGGACACCGACGCCGCGCGCGACAGCGCCGAGAGCTACGCCGCCATCCTGGACGCGCTGCGTTGGCTGGGCATGGACTGGGACGAGGGACCGGAGATCGGCGGGCCGTACGCGCCGTACCGGCAATCCGAGCGCGGCGAGATCTACCGCGACGTGGTGTCCCGGCTGACCGCCGCAGGTGAGGTCTACGAGGCGTACTCGACGGCAGAGGAGGTCGAGGCGCGACACGTCGCGGCCGGCCGTAACCCCAAGCTGGGCTACGACAACTACGACCGCACCCTGACCGACGCTGCAGCGTGCCGAGTTCGCAGCCGAAGGCCGCAAGCCCGTGCTCCGTCTGCGGATGCCCGACGAGGACCTCAGCTGGACCGACCTGGTGCGCGGGCCGACGACGTTCGCCGCAGGCACCGTTCCCGACTTCGCGATCACCCGCGGCAGCGGGGATCCGTTGTACACGTTGGTCAATCCGGTCGACGACGCGATGATGAAGATCACCCACGTGCTCCGCGGTGAGGACATCCTGCCGTCGACGCCTCGGCAGATCGCGCTGTACCAGGCGCTGATGCGCATCGGCGTCGCCGATCGGGTGCCCGAATTCGCCCATCTGCCAAGCGTTCTCGGCGACGGGCAACAAGAAGCTGTCCAAGCGGGATCCGCAGTCCAACCTGTTCCTGCACCGCGACCGGGGCTTCATCCCCGAGGGCCTGCTGAACTATCTGGCGCTGCTGGGTTGGGGAATCGCCGACGATCACGACGTGTTCAGCCTCGACGAGATGGTGGCCGCATTCGACGTCCGCGACGTCAACTCCAATCCCGCACGGTTCGACCAGAAGAAGGCCGATGCGATCAATGCCGAGCACATCCGGCTGTTGGCCGAGGATGACTTCGCGGCGCGGCTTGCCGCGTTCTTCGCCGCGCACGGGCACGACACCGGCCTCGACGACGCAGGGTTCGCCGAGGCGGCCAAGCTGGTGCAGACTCGGATCGTCGTGCTCGGCGACGCGTGGGATCTGCTGAAGTTCCTCAACGACGCCGAGTTCACCCTCGACGAGAAGTCGGCGGCCAAGGAGTTGCGTCGCCGAGGCCGTGCCCGTGCTCGACGCCGCGGTGGCGGCGCTCGACGGGGTCGGGGAGTGGTCGACGGCCGGGATCGAGGCCGCGCTGAAGTCGGCGCTGTTGGAGACGCTCGAGCTCAAGCCCCGCAAGGCGTTCGGTCCGATCCGGGTGGCAGCCACCGGCGCCTCGGTGAGTCCGCCGCTGTTCGAGTCGCTCGAACTGCTCGGGCGCGAGCGCAGCCTGGGCAGGCTGCGTGCCGGGCGCGACCATGCCGCGGCCGCCGCCGCGGAGGCGTGAGAAACGGTGCCGAAAACTTTGGTAGTCTGCTCGTCGGCCCGTGAACGTCGTGCGGTGGTTCAGCCCATCGCGCTAGCGCTCCGGAAAGGTCTGTGACCAGCGGTTATAGGCGGCCATTGGGGTATGGTGTAATTGGCAACACAGCGGTTTCTGGTACCGCCATTCTAGGTTCGAGTCCTGGTACCCCAGCCAATTGGAGTGATTAGGACAGCATTCTCGCCTGAGCTATGCTGGCCCTTCGGAAAATGTTCTAGCCCCCGTCGTCTAGCGGCCTAGGACGCCGCCCTCTCACGGCGGTAGCGTGGGTTCGAATCCCATCGGGGGTACCAGGCACGAACGGCGCCCGTCTCTTACCGAGGCGGGCGCTCCTGCATTCCGAGGGGTCGGCGCCAATCGCCGAGATCTGCGTATGGGTCGTGAAACCGTCGCGGAAGTAGTCAAGATGCAGAACTCGGGGCGGTTCGGGCTGACGGCCGAGGCGGGCTCACAGCCGCCGCGTCAGCGCTTCCGCGGCGGCCAGCAGGTCCGCCGCCCATCGTGCACCGGGCCTGCGGCCCATCCGGTCGATCGGACCCGAGACCGAGACCGCGGCGATGACTGCGCCGCGTGCCGTCGCGCACCGGCGCCGACACACTCGCCACGCCGGGCTCGCGTTCGGCGGCGCTCTGCGCCCAGCCACGCCTGCGCACCTCGGCCAGCGTCCGGTCGGTGAACATCGCCGTGGGGAGCACGGCCTGCTGTGTGCCCGCGTCGCTGAATGCCAGCAGCACCTTGGCGCCCGATCCCGCGGTCATGGGCAGGCGGGTGCCGACCGGCACGGTGTCCCGGAGTCCTGCAGGCGGTTCCAGCGCGGCGACGCACACCCGTGAGGTGCCCTCCCGACGGTAGAGCTGCACGCTCTCCCCGGTGATTTCGCGCAGGCGCGGCAACACGACCGCCCCCGCGGCCAACAGCGGATCGTTGACGTGCCCGGCCAGCTCGGTCAACCCGGGGCCCAGCCGCCACCGGCCCTCGGCGTCGCGGGCGAGCAGCCGGTGGGTTTCCAGGCCTGCGGCCAGGCGATGAGCGGTCGCGCGCGGCAGGCCGGTGCGCTCGCACAGTTCGGCGAGCCCGCACGGCGACTCGGCCACCGAGTGCAGCACCCCCACGGCTTTGTCGAGCACGCCGATACCGCTATCCTGTCTCACAGGGAGATACTAACTTCCCGCATAGTGAGATTGCCAGCCCGGCACCTGCGGATCACCCGAAGGATTGAGCAAAGTTATGACAGACACACCACGCACCATGGCCGAGAAGGTCTGGGCCGACCACGTCGTCGTCGGCGGATCCGGCGAGGAGCCGGACCTGATCTACATCGATCTACATCTCGTCCACGAGGTCACCAGTCCGCAGGCCTTCGACGGGCTGCGGCTGGCAGGCCGGCCGGTGCGGCGACCGGATCTCACGATCGCCACCGAGGACCACAACGTGCCGACGATCGACATCGACAAGCCGATCGCCGATCCCGTCTCACGCACACAGGTCGAAACCTTGCGGCGCAACTGCGAGGAGTTCGGCGTCCGTCTGCACCGGATGGGCGACGTCGAACAGGGCATCGTTCACATCATCGGGCCGCAGCTCGGACTGACCCAGCCCGGCACCACCGTCGTGTGCGGCGACAGTCACACCTCGACGCACGGCGCCTTCGGCGCGCTCGCCATGGGCATCGGCACCTCGGAGGTCGAGCACGTGCTCGCCACTCAGACGCTGCCGCTGAGGCCTTTCAAGACCATGGCGGTCAACGTCGACGGCGTACTGCCCGCGGGCGTCAGTGCAAAGGACGTCATCCTCGCGGTGATCGCGAAGATCGGTACCGGCGGCGGCCAGGGTTACGTCATCGAATACCGCGGCAGCGCCATCGAATCCCTCTCGATGGAGGGCCGCATGACGATCTGCAACATGAGCATCGAGGCGGGTGCCAGGGCCGGAATGGTCGGCCCGGACGAGACGACGTTCGAGTTCCTGCGCGGCCGTCCGCACGCCCCGAAGGGCGCCGACTGGGATGCGGCAGTGCAGGCGTGGAGCCAATTGCGCACCGATGAGGGAGCCGAATTCGACACCGAGGTCTACCTCGACGCCGCCACGCTGACCCCGTTCGTCACCTGGGGCACCAACCCCGGTCAGGGCGTGCCGCTAGGTGATGCGGTGCCGGACCCCGAGCTGATATTCGACGAGGGTGACCGGCTGTCGGCCGAGAAGGCGTTGGCCTACATGGACTTGTCGCCGGGCACGGCGATGCGGGACATCGCGGTCGACACCGTCTTCGTCGGCTCCTGCACGAACGGCCGGATCGAGGACTTGCGCGTCGTCGCCGACGTGTTGCGTGACCGCAAGGTCGCCGACGGCGTGCGGATGCTGGTGGTCCCCGGTTCGATGCGGGTGCGGGCACAGGCCGAATCCGAAGGGCTGGGCGAGATCTTCACCGCCGCGGGCGCGGAGTGGCGCCAGGCCGGTTGCTCGATGTGCCTCGGCATGAACCCGGACCAGCTCGCGCCGGGGGAGCGCTGCGCATCGACCTCCAACCGAAATTTCGAGGGCAGGCAGGGCAAGGGTGGCCGCACCCATCTGGTTTCGCCTGCCGTCGCCGCCGCCACCGCGGTGCGCGGCACCCTGTCCTCTCCGTCCGACCTGCCCGCCGCCTCGAATCGTTAGGGGATGACCATGGATGCATTCCACACTCACACCGGGATCGGCGTGCCGCTGCGCCGGTCGAATGTCGACACCGACCAGATCATTCCGGCGGTGTATCTGAAGCGGGTCACCCGAACGGGTTTCGAGGACGGACTGTTCGCCGCGTGGCGCAACGACCCGTCCTTCGTGCTGAACCTCCCACCCTTCGACAAGGGTTCGGTCTTGGTGGCCGGGCCGGATTTCGGCACCGGCTCGTCCCGCGAGCATGCGGTGTGGGCGCTCATGGACTACGGGTTCCGGGTCGTGATCTCGTCGCGCTTCGCCGACATCTTCCGCGGGAATTCGGGCAAGGCGGGCCTTCTTGCCGCCCAAGTTTCACAAGACGATGTGGAACTGCTGTGGAAGCTCATCGAGCAGCAGCCGGGTCTGGAAATCACTGTGAACCTTCAAGATCGGACGGTGGCCGCCGGAACGGTCATGGTGCCGTTCAAGATTGACGACTACACCGCTTGGCGGCTGCTCGAGGGACTCGACGATATTGGCCTTACGCTGCGGAAACAGGCCGATATCGAGGCCTTCGAGCAGCACCGGCCGAGCTGGAAGCCACGCACCCTGCCGGCCTGAGTCAGGGGTCCAGCGGGGCCGAAATCGCGTCCAGCAACCCCGTTTTAGGACCCCCGTACCACCGGCGGTGTGGGGCAAGCAGATTGCCGAATCCGGTGCCAGCTACGCCTGAAATTCGGCGTGGCTCTTGGAAATCAGTGGTGTGAAGGTTTACCGTGTGCACTAGTCGGTCCAAGGTGGACCACTGGCTTCGGAGGTTTTGCAATGAATAAGGCAGAGCTCATCGACGTCCTCACGGACAAGTTGGGCACCGATCGTCGGCAGGCGACCGCCGCCGTGGAGAACGTCGTTGACACCATCGTGCGTGCCGTCCACAAGGGCGACAGCGTCACCATTACCGGCTTCGGCGTCTTTGAGCAGCGCCGCCGTGCCGCCCGCGTTGCGCGCAACCCGCGCACCGGTGAGACGGTCAAGGTAAAGCCAACGTCTGTACCGGCGTTCCGGCCGGGCGCTCAGTTCAAGGCCGTTGTGTCTGGCGCACAGCGTCTCCCGGCGGAAGGACCTGCAGTGAAGCGTGGCGCAACAGCGACACCGGCTCGGAAGGCCGCCGCGAAGAAGGCGGTCAGGAAGGCCGTGGTTCGCAAGGCAGTGGCCAACAAGGTCGCCGCTGCCAAGAAGGCTCCGGCTGCCAAGAAGGCTCCGGCTGCCAAGAAGGCTCCGGCTGCCAAGAAGGCTCCGGCTGCGAAGAAGGCTCCGGCTGCCAAGAAGGCTCCGGCTGCGAAGAAGGCTCCGGCTGCCAAGAAGGCTCCGGCTGCCAAGAAGGCTCCGGCTGCCAAGAAGGCCGCAGTCAAGAAGGCTCCGGCTGCCAAGAAGGCTCCGGCCGCCAAGAAGGCAGCCACCAAGGCTCCCGCCAAGAAGGCTCCGGCCAAGAAGGCTCCGGCCAAGACGGGCCGCAGGTAAGCAGCTCTACCGGAATCAGTTCCGATACAAAGACACGCCGTGGACCCCAGGTCCACGGCGTGTCCGTGTGCAGACCTAGGCGCGCACGGACAGCGGGCTGCCGATGTGGTCGGCGGACACCAACGTGTCTCCGGCCAGCGACAGCACCCACATGCTGCCCTTGCGATTGCGGGACTTGTCGGGCCGCACCCCGTCGCGGTCGCACCACCAGGCGATGAGATCCGGGATCACCTTGCCCTGCGTGCATATCACCGGTGTGCCGTCCGACTTCGCGATCTCGACGACGCGGCGCCGACCGTCGTCACGGTCGTCGGCGTAGGCCTCCTCGGTCAGCACCGGCTCGTCGCGGATCGTCACCCCCAACTCCTCGGCCAGTGGCTCGAGGGTCTGGTGGCATCGCGTGCGGGGGGCGGCGTACAGGTCGGTGGCGCCGAATGCCAGCAACAGCCCAACCAGCGACTCGGCCTGCGCGCGTCCGCGCTTATCGAGCGGGCGCTTGCGGTCGTCGCCCTTGTACCGCGACTTCGTGCCCGCGACGCCGTGCCGGACGATCATCACGGATCTGGTGTCGGCAGGGTGTTTGGTGAAGCGGCGCAAGACCTTTCGGTCACACGGATAGTGCAGACACTTCATCGCCTCGGAGGCGGGCATCCAGAGCAGCTTGTCGACTTCGTCGTTCGGGGTGAACTCGCCATCGAGTGCGCGCGCCGCCCAGTACTGAACCTTCTTGGTGCCCTGCTCCACGGGATAACTGACCGACGTGAGTCGCCGGCCCAGCTGGGCCGCGTAGCCCGTCTCTTCTTCGACCTCGCGCACGGCGGTGACGGCCTCGGTCTCGCCCCCGTCGACCTTGCCCTTGGGCAGCGACCAGTCGTCGTAGCGCGGTCGGTGTACCACGGCCACCTCGACGTCGTCGGACCCGCAGGCGGGCCGCCAGAGCACCGCGCCCGCGGCAAGGACCGTCGCGGTCCGGGGTGAAGCAGACTTCTTGGGCACCTCAACTCCTGCAGGTCATTCGGGGCCCGTCTGCCCCCCAGCCCGGCCAGCGTCGTCCTCAGTGGTGCCTGTGCCGTTCCATCAGCGACACCTGGTGGTCACGCACGCTCTGGCCCTCTTGCGGTGACGCCGTCCAGTGACCGTCGGCGCCGAGCTCCCAGCACCTCGTGGCGGGATCCATGGCCGAGTCGAACATGTCGTTCAGCTGACTGGTCAGCCTCGGATCCTTCACCTGTGCCATCACCTCGACACGGCGGTCGAGATTACGGTGCATCATGTCGGCGCTTCCAATCCAGAACTCGTCGATGGCGCGGAAGTGAATAGTTCGCGAGTGTTCGAGGAACCGGCCGAGAATCGACCGCACCACCACGTTCTCGGAGAACCCCTCGCCTCCAGGGCGTAGCGCGCAGATGCCCCGGACCACCACCTCGACCCGCACGCCGGCTTGCGACGCCCGGTAGAGCGAGTCGATCACCTGCTCGTCGACCAGAGCGTTGGCCTTGAGCCGGATTCCGGCGTCGGCCCCGTTCTGCTTGGCGGCGATCTCGCGCTCGATGCGTTCGACGATGCCTCTGCGCACGCCGTAGGGAGCCACCAGCAGATTGCGGTAGGACACCTTGCGGGAGTATCCCGTCAGCGAGTTGAACAGATCGGTGAGGTCGGCGCCGATGTCGGGCGAGGCCGTGAGAAGGCCGACGTCTTCGTACAGTCGGGCGGTCTTCGGATTGTAGTTGCCCGTGCCGATGTGGCAGTAGCGCCGGATCGTGGAGCCCTCGCGGCGCACCACCAGGCACGTCTTGCAGTGCGTCTTGAGTCCGATCAGGCCGTACACCACGTGCACGCCTGCCTGTTCCAGTGCGCGTGCCCACTTGATGTTGGCCTGCTCGTCGAATCGCGCCTTGATCTCCACCAACGCGACGACCTGCTTGCCCGCCTCCGCCGCGTCGATCAACGCGTTGACGATCGGTGAGTCACCGGATGTCCGGTACAGCGTCTGCTTGATCGCCAGCACATTCGGGTCCGCCGCGGCCTGTTCGATGAAGCGCTGCACCGTCGTCGAGAACGAGTCGTACGGATGGTGCACCAGAACGTCGCCGTCGCGCAGTGTGGAGAAGATGCTCTTGGGTGTCTCTCGCTCGCCGAAAGCCGGTGGGGTGGCGGGGACGAACGGCGGATCCTTGAGCTCTGGACGGTCGACGCGGTAGATCTGCCACAGCGACGACAGGTCCAGCAGTCCCGGTACCTCGATGACGTCGCCGGGGTGCACGTCGAGTTCCCGCAACAACAACTCGAGCATGTTCTCGGTCATGTCGTCGGCGATCTCCAGCCGTACCGGAGAACCGAACCGCCGTCGCGCCAATTCGCGTTCCAACGCTTGCAGCAGGTCCTCGTCGCGGTCCTCCTCGACCTCGAAGTCGGCGTTGCGGGTGATGCGGAAGGCGTGGTGCTCGACGATCTCGAGGCCGGGGAACAGCACCGACAGGAAGGCCGAGATCATTTCCTCCATGGGGAGGAAGCGCGACTCGCCCTCACCGCCGTGTCGCACGGAGAGTTGCACGAATCGGTCGACGTTGTCGGGCACCTTGATTCGGGCGAAGTGCTGGGTGCCGTCCTCGGGCTGCTTGACGGTGACCGCCAGGTTCAGGCTCAGCCCGCTGACGAACGGGAAGGGATGGGCAGGGTCGACGGCCAACGGTGTGAGTACCGGGAACACCTGCTCGTGGAAGTAGGTCGAGAGTCGCTCGCGTTCCGTCTCGTCGAGTTCGCTCCAGGTGACGATCACGATGCCCTGCTGGGCCATCGCGGGGCGGACGAGTTCACCGAACACCTTGGCGTGTCGCGTGGCGATCTGCTGGGTGCGCTCGCCGATGCGGCGCAATTGCTCACGTGGCGACAGCCCGTCGGCCGAGCGGACCGACAGGCCCATCTCGTCGCGGCGCTTGAGGCCCGCCACCCGCACCATGTAGAACTCGTCCAAGTTCGAGGCGAATATCGCAAGGAATTTGGCGCGCTCGAGCAGTGGCAGCGACGGGTCGGCGGCCAGCGCCAACACCCGCGCGTTGAAGTCGAGCCAGCTCAGTTCGCGATTGAGGTATCGATCCTCGGGCAGCGGATTGTCGATGAGGTCTGCGGTCGCCGCAGGTGGTGCCTCCGGTGCCGCGTTACCCGACACCCACTCGGTGTCGGCAGGTCGAATCTCGGCTTCGGTCACACGACGATCATCCCCCATGGGCGTCGCCCGAGGCTAGGCGTGGCTAATCCGGGCTCATCTTTCTACGCCCGTCAGCCCGATCGTGCCGACCGAGGCCGTGGTGGCGGGGCCGACGCCGAGTCGCATCGCGGCCGACAGATCCTCGGCGGTGTCGATGTCACAACGCAGCCCTGGCCATGCGTCAGTCAACTCGATGGCTCCCGAATCTGCGTGGCGCCGTGTGGAATTGGGCCCGAAGCGGGGATCGAGCCTTACCCCGAACGCGAACAGTGCGGCCGTGCCCGTGCCATGCCGGTCCCCGACGAAGCTTCGCTGGTGACGACGCGCGGCGGCGATGGCTTCGGCCAGCTCGTGTGGTTGCAACGCGGGCAGATCGCCTTGCAACACAACTATGTTCGATGCGAATGCGCTGATGGCCGTGGCGGCGGAGGCCAGGGCGTTGTTCAACGGGTCGTGATGCCCTTCCGGAGTGGGGTCAACCAGCACGTGTGCACCGAGGTCCCGCGCAGTGCGGGCGGCCACCTCGTCGGGTGTGACGATGGTGATCGCATGCACCGCGGGCACCGCCAATGCGGCGCTGATCGTGTCCGCCAGCATCGCGAGAACGACGTTCTCCCGCCCCGCCGCCGACAAGACCGGCGCCAGCCGGGTCTTGGCCGCGCCCAGTCGCTTGACCGCGATGATCACCTCGACGTCCATCGGGGCGCCGGCGGGGTGGCCGCTCATGGTGCCATCCTGCCAGGCGACGCGGCGGACGCGTCGCGAGCTAGATTGAGACCGTGGTGGAGGCGGCGGTAATGGGCGCGGGTGCGTGGGGCACCGCATTGGCGAAGGTGCTCGCGGACGCGGGCAACGACGTGACGCTCTGGGCGCGACGCCAGGAACTGGCTGACGAGATCAACGACACTCACCGCAATGGCAACTATCTGGGCGCCGTCGAACTTCCCAAGACCATCCAGGCGACCGGCGACCCCGCGGCCGCACTGGCAGGCGCGTGCACGGTGCTGCTCGCGGTGCCGTCGCAGACCCTGCGGGCGAACCTCGAGCAGTGGCGCGACTTCGTGGGGGCCGAGGCCACGCTGGTGAGCGTGGCCAAGGGCATCGAACTCGACACGCTCATGCGGATGAGCCAGGTGATCATGCAGGTGACCGGTGCGAGCGCGGACCGGGTCGCCGTGGTCACCGGCCCGAACCTCGCCAGCGAGATCGTCGACGAGCAACCGGCGGCCACCGTGGTGGCCTGCGCGGATTCGGGCCGGGCCGTCACGCTTCAGCGCGCCTTCTCCACGGGATACTTCCGCCCGTACACCAACTCCGACGTGGTGGGTGCCGAGGTGGGCGGGGCCTGCAAGAACGTCATCGCCCTGGCCTGCGGCATGGCCGCGGGCGTCGGCCTCGGCGAGAACACCGCCGCTGCGATCATCACCAGGGGTCTGGCCGAGATCATGCGGCTGGGAATCGCCTTGGGCGCCAAGGGCACCACACTCGCCGGGCTCGCGGGCGTCGGTGACCTGGTCGCTACGTGCACGTCGCCGAGGTCACGCAACCGAGCGTTCGGCGAGCGCCTCGGCAGGGGCGGGACCATGGAATCCGCTCTGGCGGCGGCGGGCGGGCACGTCGCCGAAGGGGTGACCTCGTGCCAGTCGGTGCTCGCGCTCGCCTCCAGCTATGACGTGGAGATGCCGCTGACCGACGCGGTGAGCCGGGTCTGCCACAAGGGCCTCTCGGTCGACGAAGCAGTGGCGCTGCTGCTCGGACGCAGCAAGAAGTCCGAGTAGCGGCGTGGACGGTCAGTACGGGGATTCCACCCGCACCGTGAAGGCGACGGCCTCGCAACGGATTCCAGGCCAACCGGTGGCTCCTCCGCCGGTTCCGGCTTCGGCATACCACCTTTCGTCGGACGAATCGCTCCCACTGGACACCTATGGCCGTGGTGCCAACCCCGTTTGGCGGCAACTGGAGTCGGCGCTGGCCGAGCTGGAGGGTGCCACCTCGGCGTTGACCTTCGGCTCCGGCATGGCAGCCATCACGTCGGCGTTGCGGGTTCTGGCGCGGCCAGGCACGACGCTGGTCGTACCCGCCGACGGTTACTACCAGGTGCGTCGGTATGCCTTGGAAAGCCTTGCCCCACAGGGCGTCACGGTGATATCGGCCTCCTCCGAGCAGATGTGCGACGCCGCTTCGAATGCGGACGTGGTGCTTGCCGAGACACCGGTGAACCCAACGCTGGACGTGGTGGACCTGCACCGGCTGGCTCTGATCTGCCGTGGTCGCAATGCCACCCTCGTCGTCGACAACACCACTCCGACACCACTCGGCCAGCAACCGCTGTCGCTGGGTGCCGACCTCGTCGTGGCGAGCGCGACGAAGGCGCTGTCGGGGCACAGCGACCTGGTGGCCGGCTACGTCGCGGGCTCCCACGCTGAACTGATGGCTGCGATCGAACGCGAACGCATGCTGGCTGGTGCCATTCTCGGACCGTTCGAGGCGTGGTTGGCGTTGCGCAGCCTGGGGAGTGCGGGGCTTCGCTTCGAACGGCAATGCCAAAACGCCCAGGCCCTTGCACTGATGTTGCGTGGTCACCCCGCGGTGCGGTCGGTGCGTTACCCGGGATTGCCCGACGATCCGGCCCACGGCGTCGCCTGCCGTCAGATGAAGCGGTTCGGCGGCCTGGTGAGCTTCGAACTGGCCGACGCGGCGGCGGTGCACGCTCTGGTGGAACGCAGTGCGCTGCTCGTCGCGGCCACCAGCTTCGGGGGCATCCACACGTCGGTAGACCGGCGGGCACGCTGGGGCGACCCGGTCGCCGACGGGTTCGCCCGCATCTCACTGGGCATCGAGGACGCCGATGACCTGCTTGTCGACATCGAGCAGGGGTTGAACTCAAGTGGATGACGTGTCGCCCACCGACGTCACCCTGACCGACCTGGAGATGCTGGTGGCGTTTGCGCGCACCGAGCACTTCGGCCAGACCGCCGCCGAAATGGGCATCAGCGTGGCGACGGTGCAGCGCGCCATCCGCACACTCGAGCGCAAGCTGGGGGTTGCGCTGATCGAACAGTCCGGCCGCAGGGTGCGCATGCTGAGGACCGGCAACGTGCTGGTCCGCGAGGCCCACGTCGTGCTACGGGCTCGGCAGGACGCGGTGAACGCGACGCTGGCCGAAGCCGGTCACCCGCAGCGCCAACTGCGCATCGCGCACACCTTTTCGCTGGGACTCGGTTTCGTGCCACGGGTGCTCGCCGCGCTGCTCGACGACCATCCGGGGCTGCGCTTCCGGTGCTGGCAGGGATCGGCGACCGACGTGATCGCGGCGCTGTTGCGCGGCGAGGCCGACGTCGCCTTCACGTCGCTGGCGCCCACCGAGCAGGACTTCGTGGTGGTCCCGTTGTTCACCGAATCACTTCTGCTGGCCGTTCCGGCCGATGACCCGTTGGCCTCGCTCGAAAGCGTGTCACTGGCACAGGTCCGCGACCGACCGTTCGTCTCGATGGAGCTCGGCTCGAGCAGTCGTACGCACATGGTGAATGCCTGTGCCAGAGCGGGTTTCGTACCCCGTATCGCCGTCGAGGGTAACGACCTGTTCGTCGTCGAATCGATGGTCGGTGCCGGTATCGGCGTGTCGGTGGTGCCGGAGGGGATGACCGACCACCAGCACCCAGGAGTGGCGCGGATCAGGATCTCCAATCCCGCTCCTGCGGGGCGGACGGTGTTGCTGGCGTATCCGCATGCCGCCGCGCACCACGACAGCATCGAGCACTTGACCAGGATTGCCCGCGATCAGGGGAGGGCCCGCCAGGAATCGTTGCAGAAATTGCAATGATTCCGTCCTGGAACGGTGTTGTTCGGTGCCCGAGCGGTTCCTAGCGTTCTCAATATGCCTTTGACCACTGTGACTAGGACCACGGAGTTCTGTCGCCAGTTACGTGACGCACACGACGAGCCCTTGCCCCAAGCCGTTGCGGCGGCCGCGCGACGAAGTCTGTTCAACGTGATCGGCACCGCCGTCGGCGCAGCCCATTCGCCTGCCGTCGAAGCCATCGTCGCCGCCGCGCGTGAACTCTCGGCACCTGGCGGCAGCCGCGTGTTGGGCCGCTCGGACACGCTCGACGAGCACTGGGCCGCGCTGCTCACCGGGACCGCCGGGCACTACGACGACTTCGACGACACCCATCTGGCCACCGTCATCCATCCTGGAGCGGCCACCCTCGGCGCACTGGTCGCCGTCGGAGGACACGCCCCGGGTGCCGAGGTGCTGTCGGCCTTCGCGCTGGGGTGCGAGGCGCAGCTGCGCATCGGCAATGCCATCTCGCCCAATCACTACGACCGTGGGTGGCACATCACCGGCACGTGCGGAGTGTTCGGCGCCGCAGTGGCGGCCGGCCTGCTGCTCGGTCTCGACGGCGCGGGCCTCGAGGCCGCGCTGGCCGCCGCGTCGACCATGACGCTGGGGCACCGCGAGGCGTTCGGTTCGATGACCAAGCCCTTCCACGCAGGAAAGGCCGCCGCGAACGGTGTTCTCGCCGCCCGGTTGGCCCTCGGCGGATTCCGCGGCGTCGACGACGCGTTGGGCGACGATGGCGTGTTGACGATCTTCGCCGACGCCGCGGTCGACGGCGAACTGTTCCGCCCATGGACATCGGATTGGGAGCTGGAACGCAACACCTTCAAGCCGTATCCCTGTGGCATCGTCGCGCACCCCGCGATCGACGCCGCGATCGAGGCGGGCGGCGCGATCGTCGATCCCGCCGCCATCGAGGCCGTCGAGGTCCGTTGCCACCCGCTGGTGCCCGAGCTCATGGGCATCGTCGCGCCTGCCGATGGACTGCAGGCCCGGTTCAGCGCCCGCCACGGCGTCGCGGTCGGGTTGCTCGACGGACGGGCGGGACTGCGTCAGTTCTCCGACGCGCGCGCCACGCAACCGGACGTGTCCCGAGCTGCGTGAACTGACCAACCTCGTACCCACCCCCGATTGTGACCGCGACTCGGTCACGATCACGGTGCGGCTGACCGGCGGAGACGATGTCGTGGTGCACGTCGCGCACGCCAGGGGCAGCCTCGTCAGGCCGCTCACCGATGCCGAACTCGACGCCAAGGTCGACGCCCTCGTCGAGCCCGTGCTCGGCCATGGGGTGGCGGCAACGATCCGCCGCGGAATCGAGGAGATCGACACCCCGACGGGATTCGTCGACCTCGTCGCCGCGGCCCGACCCGCTGGAGCACACGCATGACACTCACCGACGACATGGTCGCATTCGTGGTCACCGCGACGCCGCCGGAAGCCGCACTGACGCTGGCGGTCGACCGGCTCGACGCGATGGGCGCCGCGTTGCGGCGCGACGGCGAGGCGGTGGCGGCCGCACATCCCGGTGGATCGCCCACTGCGATGAACCGCGCATGGCGGATCGCCCTCGACGCGCTGCGCGTCGAGGGCGCCGGCTGGCCCGTCATCGCGGCTACCGTGCTTGCACTGCAACAGGACTCGCCGACCGAGCTGAAGGCCGCCGATGCCATGGCCGTCGGCACCGCCGTGGCCGAGTGGACGGCCGACGCCCTGAGCGGCGGCAACGGTGGCCGAACGCTGGAGTGCACGCGGGATCGCGGGGCCTTATCGGTGCGGGCATGGCCGCCGCGCGGCTGCTGGGTCTGGACGAGGCCGGGGTGCGCAACGTCGTGGGATTGTGTGCCACCCAGGCCGCGGGGCTACGCGCAGCAGAGGGATCCGAAGCCGGCGTGGTGCAGGCGGCCAAGGCCGCCGCGGACGCCGTGGAGGCCGCGACCCTTGCGCGCCACGGATTCACCTCCGCGGCCGACGGTTTGGGCGGTCGCAGGGGACTGTTCGCGCTGCTGGCGCCCGGCGCAACGCCTGCGGTCCGACTTCGTCTGGACGCGGACCTAGTGGTTCGACGATGACGCAGACCGACAGCGTGAACACCGATCCCGCCCCGACAGTCGAGGAATCCGAGCCGGGCCGAAGGCATTCCGCATTGTCGACGTCGCCGATCGCGCAGGCCGGCCTCGGCGCGGCCGCTGCGGCGTTCGGCGTCATCGCGCTCGTGGACGCGTCCGGACTTGCCGTTTTCGGCAAGAAGGGCGTGCCCGGTCCCGGCTTCTTCCCGATCGCGCTGTCGATTGCGTTGGTCGCGCTCGGCCTGTTGCTGGTGACGGTCTCCGTGCTGCGCGGGTTACGGAACGGCCTCGGGCCACGCGGGCCAGATGCAGGGTGTCGGTGCGGAACTGCTGCGTGCGGCAGGGGTGTGGCTTGGCTTCCTGATCGGCTGTGCGCTGATGCCGCTTGATCGGATTCGTGCCCGCGGCCGTCCTGCTCGTCGCGTACCTGGTGTTCGGGCTCGAGCGGATCAGGGGCATCAAGGCGGTCGTGGTGGTCATCGCCGTGCCGATCGTCGCCTACGCACTCTTCGTGTTCGTCCTCGGCGTGGAGCTGCCGACGTCGATCCTCTTCGAGGGCCCGTGACGCTTGCCGATCAACGCGTAACCATGGCCTCGCGCAAGGAGAACTGATGGATGCAGTACACAACCTGCTGGGCGGGTTCGCGGCGGCTTTCACGCCGATGAACCTGTTCTGGGTGGCGGTCGGCGTGGTGATCGGAACGCTGGTCGGCATCCTGCCCGGCCTCGGGCCGCCTGCCACGCTGGCGATCCTGCTGCCGGTGACGATAAGCCTGCCGCCCGCGACCGGGCTGATCATGATGGCGGGCATCTACCACGGCGCGAAGTTCGCAGGCGCCACCACCTCGATCCTGCTGAACATTCCAGCCGAGACGTCGTCGGTGGTGCTGTGCCTGGACGGACATCCGTTGGCCCGCAAGGGGCGTGCCGGGCCTGCGATGGGCATGTCGGCGATCGCAGGCTTCATCGCCAGCACCTTCGGCGTGGTGGCACTGACGTTCGCCGCCCCGCTCGTCGCCAACGTGGCGCTGGGCTTCGGCCCACCGGAGTACGCGGCGCTGATGGGATTCGGCCTGCTGCTGGTGATCATGCTTGCCAGTGATTCACCGATCAAGGGCTTCCTCTCGATGTGCATCGGACTGCTGGTGTCCACCATCGGCATCGACATCTTCACCGGGCAGCAGCGGCTGACCTTCGGCGTGCCCGCGCTGTACGACGGCATCGAGTTCATCGCCGTCAGCGTCGGACTGTTCGCCGTCGGGGAGGTGCTGCTCAACGCCGAGAAGAAGATGGACCGGCCGATCTTCGAGGTGCCCAAGGGCATCCGCAATCTGTTGCCAACCAAGGCCGACCTCAAGCAGTCCCGGATGGCCATCGCTTTGGGCACGGTCTTCGGGTTCTTCATCGGTGCGCTGCCCGGCGGTGGCTCCACCGTCGCGTCCTTCCTGTCCTACGCGCTGGTGAAGAAGACCTCCAAGACGCCGGAACGGTTCGGCAAGGGTGCCATCGAAGGGGTTGCCGGTCCGGAGGCGGCCAACAACTCAGAGTCCAGTGCGGCCATGATTCCGCTGCTGTCCCTTGGCATTCCGGGGACCGCCAGCACCGCGGTGATGTTGGCGGCGCTGTTGCTCTACGGTTTTCAGCCCGGCCCGCTGCTGTTCACCGACCATCCCGAGATCGGCTGGCCGGTAATCGCCAGCCTCTACATCGGCAACGTCATGCTGTTGATCCTGAACTTGCCGATGATCCCGGTCTGGGTGCGGATTCTGAAGATTCCGTACTGGGCGCTGTACCCGGCGATCCTGGTGCTGGCCGTCGTCGGCGTCTACAGCGTGCGCAGCTCGATGACAGACGTGTACATGATGGTGGGCTTCGGTCTGCTCGGCTACGTGTTCGGCAAGTTCGGGGTGCCCTCCGCGCCGCTGCTCATGGCGTTCGTGCTGGGACCGATGGCGGAGAACGCGGTGCGCCAGTCGCTGGTGCTGTCGGACAACGACCCGCTCATCTTCGTCGAGCGCCCCATCTCGGCAACCATAATCGGAGCCGCGGTCCTGGTCGGGCTGGTTCTGATCGTCACGGGGAAGCGGCGCCGATCGGCGCAGACGCAGGTGATCGATGAGGAGTCGGTTCCCCTGGTGGAAGCGAAGGGCGAATGATGAACACGCCGCAGGTCTCCCGGCGCACGATGTTGATCGGCACCGCCAGCGTGTTCGCGCTGGCCGGTTGCGGGCTGCAGCGCGGTGGCATGTCGGGTGGGGTGCCGAGTCGAACGCAGGTGGTCGTCCACACTGGCCCTGGCGGTGGCAGCGACGTCTTCGCCCGGCAGGTCATCAAGCTGATGCAGACCGACAAGCTCATCGCGGACAACTGGCCGGTGAGCAACCAGACCGAGGGGTCGAGCATCGGTGCCATGTCCTATCTGCGGGGTCGCAAGGGCCGTGCCGACACCATTGCGGCGGTCACGCCGACCTGGCTCGTCACGCCGCTGACCCTGTCGGGCACTTCGGTGTCCGTCACCGAACTGCAGCCGATCGCCGCGCTGCTCATCGAACCGCAGCTCGTCGCCGTACGCGGTGACTCGCCGTACCACTCCGTGACCGACTTCGTCGAGGGCGCCCGAAAGCAGCCCGATCACCTCGTCCAGGTGGGTGGGTCCATCACGGCCACCGACTCGCTGATCGGCAAGGCGCTGCAGTCCAAGACGAACACGCAATGGAAGTTCCTGTCCTTCGCCGACAGCGGCCAGCGCATCGGGGCGCTGCTGCGCGGTGATGCGCAGATGATGATTGGCGCCTCGACCGACTTCGTGGACCAGGTGAAGGTCGGCGCGGTCCGGGTCGTCGCCACCGTGGCCGACCGGAAGGTGCCCACCTTCCCCGATCTGACCTCGATCAAGGCGCAGGGTCTGGACGTCGGGCCGCTGCCCGAGGAGTTCCGCGGTTTCGTCGGCCCGCCCGATATGCCTGCCGATGGGCTGAAGTATTACCAGGACACGTTCCGCAAACTGGTGGGCGCGCCGGGCTGGAACGACTTCGTCGACGAGAACGGTTCGGTGACGGACTATCTCGACGCTTCGAAGTTCGGCCCGTTCCTCAAGGAGCAGAATGATTCGCTGGCAGTGCTGATCGACAGCATCGGGTTGGTGCAGCAATGACCGAGACCATCAGGATCGAGACCATGCACACCGAGACCGGTCTGACCGCCGCACTCGCGGACTTCGTCGCGGGGCTCCGGTTCGCCGACCTGCCCGCCGAGGTCGTGCACGAGGCCAAGCGCGCACTCGTCGACCACGTGGGGGTGGCTGCTGCGGCGGCGGATCACCCGTCGGTGGACGCCCTGCTGCGCGTCTCGAATCGGTTGACCGGGAAGGGTTCCCACACCGTGATCGGCCGCTCGCAGACCGCGACCATGCCGTACGCCGCGCTTGTCAACGGGTTCGCCGCGCACCTGTTGGACTACGACGACACCTTCAACCCCGGCGACACCACGGTGCACGGAAGTGCTCCGGTGTGGCCGGTCGTCTTCACGCTGGCCGAAACCCGGCCGGTCACCGGCCAGGAGGCACTCACCGCCTTCGTCGCCGGATTCGAGACAGAGTGCCGGCTGGGCCGGGCAGCGGGGGATGCGCACTACGAGATCGGTTGGCACGTCACGGGGACGGTGGGCCACGTCGGCGCAGCGGCCGCCGGCGGTCGGCTACTCGGGTTGTCGCCTGCGCAGCTCAACGCGGGTCTAGGAAGTGCCGGCACCCAGGCCGCCGGATTGAAGGCCGTCTACGGGACCGACGGCAAGCCGTTGCACGCGGGCAAGGCCGCGATGGACGGACTGCTGTCGGCGGTGATGGCCGCGGAGGGCATCACGTCGTCAGCCGAGATCGTCGAGGGCGCAAGGGGTTTCCTTGCCGTGATGTCACCCGATCCATCGCCGGGCAAGCTGCTCGATGGTCTTGGCGAACAGTGGCATCTGCCTGCGAACGGATACAAGGCGTATCCGAGCGGTTCGCTGACCCACCCCGCGATCGACGCGGTGCTGGCGCTGCGCGCCGAGCACGGATTCGGGGTCGGTGACGTGCGAAGGGTACTGGCAGAGGTGAATTCGAAGGCCGCGACGGTCACCGGCAAGGTCGACCCACGCACGGGACTGGATGCGAAGTTCAGCATCACCCACGGCATCGCCGTCGCGTTGCTCACCAGACCGCGCCTCGAGCACTTCACCGACGCCGCGGCCGTCGATGCGGGCATCTCGGTGGTGCGCGCCCTCGTCGACGTTCGGTCCGACGCCACCGTCGGAAAGCAGGCCGCCGTGATCACCGTCGAGTTGGTCGACGGCCGGTCGCTGACCCACCGGGTGGCGGCCAACCTCGGCACGCCTGCCAATCCGATGTCCGACGACGATCTGGCAGCGAAGTTCACCGACAACGCCGCGCCACGTTTCGGCTCCGACGGCGCGGCACGTCTGCTCGACGCCTGCTGGGCCGCCGACAGCACCGACGACTTCGCCGATCTCGTCCGAATGACGGGACTCGGGGCGTGACCAGCGGGGGCGGCAACGGCCGCGGCGTCGCGGTGGTCACCGGAGGGGGGCGCAACCTTGGCCGCGCCATCGTGCTGGCTCTTGCGCGCGACGGTTTCGACGTCGTGGTCAACACACGCGGCGACGCCGAGCATGCCGAGAAGGTTGCGGCGGAGGCGCGCGAACGCGGCGTCGCGGCAGCGGTGGCGGCCGCCGACGTGTCGGATCCCGAGGCCGTCGAGCGGATGTTCGCCGTCGCCGACGGACTCGGCCCGGTGCGGGTGCTGGTGAACAATGCGGCACTGCGCACCCGTGTCCCCGTGCACGAATTGACGATCCGAGACTGGAATGCCGTCCGAGCCGTGACCCTCGACGGGGCCTTTCACTGCGTGCTCGCCGCGCTGCCCAGGCTCCGCGCCAGCGGCGGCGGCCGCATCATCACGATGATCGGTGCCAACGCGTTACACGGCGATCCGGGCCGGGTCCACGTCTCGGCGGCCAAACACGGGCTGATCGGGATGACGAAGTCGCTCGCACTCGCTTGCGAGCAGGACCAGATCACCGCCAATGCCGTCTCGCCTGGGAAGATGAACCCAGAAGCAGACGGTGCGGGTACTCAAGACGAGGCACAGCGGCGCCGCGCCGAAGTGGCGGACACCGTCGCATTCCTCGCATCGCCGGCTGCCTGCGGGATAACCGGCCAGTTGATCGAAGTCGGACTTGCGCCGGTGCGTGGTTTCGCGGACAGAGCCCCAGACCCCGACGCCCGCGCATGACAGCGCCCACACTCACACTGATGTAGCTGCGCGCTTTGGGGCGTGCGGTCGGCAAGCGCACGAATGCGCTCGGTGAACCTCGGGGTTCACATCGCGTGAGTTGATGGACGTGTTCGCCGGCGACTCGGGTGACGCTGGGTTCGTACGCTGTGCGCTCGGTTCTCAACCATGCAGCCGAGACGGCTCGTGCGCGCCGCCGGAGCCGGCGGCCGTCGATGCCGGCGGACCCACGATGTCGCTTACACGGGAGGGTCGATGACACACGAACTGGTGCGTGCCCTATTCGCGGCCTCCGCGAATCCCGCGTCGACACCGTGGCGCATCGTGACCAAGATGGCCTTCTTCATCGGGCTGATCGGGGCGTTCGGGGGGAGCCTGCTGCACGGGCTGGTCTTGGCGCCGGTGCTGAGCAGAACCTCCGTCGACCCCGGCGACCGCGCGGTGCTTCGCGGGCGCGCGACCGTGCTGCTGGGCGGAATCGGCATCTGGTTCCTGATGGCCCTGTACTTCCAGATGGCCAGCGTGGTCGCCCGCAAAGGCACACCCATCCCGTACGGCGACGCACTGTCACCCGACCGAATCTGGCAGTACCTCACGGCGTCGGCACAGCCCGGTCAGACGATCTCGACCGGCCTGGAGGCGGCCCTGCAGTACGGCCTGTGGGCAGTGGCCGCGCTTCTGCTCGTGATTCTGTTGGTGCCGCGCCTGGGGGCATACGTCGATGCGTTGGCGTGGATGTCGGCCGGCACCACGTTCGTCGCGTGGTCGGTGACCGCCGTGCCGACCGAGCTCGGCAAGACGACCGTCGACAGCGTGGCCGATGGGCTCATCGACCACGTGCACGTCTTGGCCGTCTCGGCGTGGGTCGGCGGTATCGCGATGCTCGCACTGCTGGCCATCACGTCGCACCGGCCCCTGACGCCGGCAGGCGCAGAGGTGTGGGCGCGTCTGTGGCCACGGTTCAGCATCGTCGCGCTCGTCGCGGTCGGGTGCGTGCTGGTCAGCGGTGCGTGGCTGTCGTGGAAGCACCTTGGCAGCCCCAGCGAACTGTTCGACACCAGCTTCGGGCGGGTCCTGCTGCTCAAGGTCTCGCTGGTGGCGGTGATGATTGCAGTGGCCGCAAGCAACGAGTTCCTGTTGATGCCGCGGATCGCGCGGGCCAGGGCCGCCGGGGCCGCGGGCTCGGTGTTCCGGCTGGCCGTGCGGGTGCTCCCGCGCCTGGTCGCGCTGGAAGCGCTGCTGGCTTTGGGAGTGCTGTTCGTGCTGTCCTTCCTGACTGGTTCGGGCCGCACCGAGGCCGGCGACGACCCCGATCCGATGGCCACTGGCACCGTCGTCGCACTCGGAGTGGTGCTGGCAGCCGTCATCGGGGTCTCGTTCACCGCGACGACGAAGGTCTCGGCCCGGCTCTCACGCACCCGAAACACGGCGGGGGACCCTGATTGGCTCCAGGAAGAGCCAGGCCAGGGCTCTGGACCGCGCGCACTCAAGACAGGGCGGTAGCCTCTCTAGGTTGTGACTGCCCGAATACGCGTCGCCGTTGTCTACGGCGGACGCAGCTCCGAACACGCCATCTCGTGCGTTTCCGCAGGCAGCATCCTGCGCAACCTCGATCCGGAGCGGTTCGAAGTGCTCGCCGTCGGCATCACGCCCGAGGGCTCCTGGGTGCTCACCGATGCCCGGCCCGAGACGTTGGCCATCACCGATGGCCAACTGCCGCAGGTGAGCGCCACGTCGGGCAGCGAGCTGGCACTGCCAGCCGATCCGCGTCGCAGCGGTCAACTGCTGTCACTGGGCAACGGCCCCGGTGAGCTTCTGGCCGCCGTCGACGTCGTCTTCCCCGTCCTGCACGGCCCCTACGGAGAGGACGGCACCATCCAGGGGCTGCTCGAGCTGGCCGGCGTGCCCTATGTCGGCGCGGGGGTGCTGGCCAGTGCGGCCGGCATGGACAAGGAATTCACCAAGAAGCTGCTCGCCGCGGAAGGCCTGCCGATCGGTGACCAGGTGGTGCTGCGGCCGCGGGACGAGACGCTCGAACTCGAGGATCGGGAACGGCTCGGCCTGCCCGTGTTCGTCAAGCCCGCCCGCGGAGGCTCGTCGATCGGCGTCAGCAGGGTGGTGTCATGGGACCAGCTGCCGTCGGCCATCGCGCTGGCACGCCGCCACGATCCGAAGGTGATCGTCGAAGCCGCCGTGCCTGGCCGCGAACTCGAGTGTGGCGTTCTCGAATTCCCCGACGGCACAGTGGAAGCCAGTACGGTCGGGGAGATCCGGGTGGCGGGTGTGCGCGGTCGGGAGGATGCGTTCTACGACTTCGCCACCAAGTATCTCGAAGATGCGGCGGAACTCGACGTCCCCGCCAAGGTCGATGACGAGATCGCCGACGCCGTAAGGCAATTGGCAATCCGCGCCTTCCGCGCCGTCGACGGCCAGGGCTTGGCAAGGGTCGACTTCTTCCTCACCGAGCACGGGCCGGTGATCAACGAGATCAACACCATGCCGGGCTTCACCACCATCTCCATGTACCCGCGGATGTGGGCCGCCAGTGGGATCGACTATCCGACGCTGCTGGCGACGATGGTCGACACGGCGTTGGCGCGCGGCACCGGGCTGCGCTAGCGGACCGGCGGGCAGGAGCGAAGCGACCAGGGATCAGCGGACCGGCGGGCAGGGCGAAGGAGGCAGGGGGAGAGCGAAGCGACCGGGGATCAGCGGACCGGACCCGGATGGACCGGTGTCGCAGGCATGGCCTTGGCCACCGCCGTCGAGATCAGCTGAATCGGGGACGGCCCCGAACCGTCGGGCAACGTGAGTGCGATGTACACCGGCCGGTCCACGGTGATCCAGGTGCTACGTCCCTCGTCGCCGATGCGGAACCAGTCGACGTCGTCGACCACCTGGAGGGGAGCGCCCACCACGAAGTCGTCGGGTCGCTCGATTCCGCACCGCAGAATCACCGGTTCGCCCTTCGGGTCGTCCTGCCATGCTGCAGCGCCGACCGGGGCGGGTTCGGCGGCGGGGACCCGATGGTATTCACCGAGGTGTTCGGGCACCGCCGCGAGAAGGGCGTGACAGGCTTCGCCGTCGGCCTGCGGCGCGGGCACCGATGCGATCGCGACGGGTCGTTGCTGCGGCGGGGTCTGCCGGATCGCCGCAAACAGCAGCACGCCGATGACCGCGGCGACGGCCACGATCACCGCCGCGATCATGACACCGCGGGGCGGGCCGTCACGTCCGTCGGGAGTCACCGGGCAACTCTAAGGCTGATCTCCACCGGCGATCGGACAGGTCAGGGTGCGGGTGATGCCAGACACCTGCTGAACGCTGGGAACGACGTTGGACCTTAGTTCGCCTGGCGAATTTGCGCCGATGCGCACTACGACGTCGTAGGGCCCGGTGACGTACTCGGACGACAGCACACCCGGTAGGGATGCCAGCTGCTTGGCGATGACCTCGGCGCGGCCGACCTCGGTTTGAATCAGCATGAAAGCCTCGACCACCCGCTGTCTCCTCCGTCCCGCTGCATAGACTCCGGGGGACCAAACGTACCGCAGGTCGCGGCTGGGTTCAGGGACCAAGATCCGTGCCGGAGGGCAGGAGCGAAGCGACCGGGGAATGTGTCCGGGAGGGCAGGAGCGAAGCGACCGGGGAATGTGTCCGGAGGGCAGGAGCGAAGCGACCGGGGAATGTGTCGAGAGGTGGCATGGCGAGCGACGACGGCGATGGAGTGAAGACGACACTGGCGGGGATCGGCGAGTTCGCCGTGATCGATCGACTGGTGCGCGATCGCGAACAGCCTGCGGTGGTGGCGGTCGGCCCCGGCGACGACGCGGCGGTCGTGCTGGCTCCCGACGGACGGACCGTGGTGTCAACCGACATGCTCGTCGAGGGCCGCCACTTCCGGCTGGACTGGTCGACACCACACGACGTCGGCCGCAAGGCCATAGCCCAGAACGCGGCCGACATCGAGGCGATGGGTGCGGCGGCGACCGCCTTCGTCGTCGCTCTCGGCGCACCCGGCGACACACCGGGCGACGACGTCCTCGCGCTCTCCGACGGCATGTGGGAAGAAGCCAGCAGATTCGGTGCTGGGATAGTCGGCGGCGATCTCGTCGCGGCCCCGCAGTGGGTGGTCTCGGTCACGGTGTTGGGTGATCTCGGCGGCCGCGACCCGGTTCGCCTTGACGGTGCGCGCCCCGGTGACTCGGTGGCCGTGGTCGGCGGCCTCGGCTGCTCGGCTGCGGGATACGCACTGCTGCGCAACGCCGTTGGCGGGCACGACGAGCTCCGCCGGCTGCATCTGACGCCCGACGTGCATTACGGGCAGGGCCGCGTTGCCGCCGATGCAGGCGCGACCGCGATGACCGACGTGTCCGACGGCCTGGTTGCCGATCTGGGCCACGTCGCGGACGCCTCGGGTGTCGGCATCGACGTTTCCCGAGCGGCCATGGCGGGCGATCACGACGCGCTCGCCGCGGCGGCCGCGGCGACGGCGCAGGACGCCTGGGCGTGGGTACTCGGCGGCGGAGAGGACCACGCGCTGGTCGCGACGTTCCCTGGGCCGGTGCCCGACGGCTGGCGCCGCATCGGCGTCGTGGTCGACGGGCCGCCGCGGGTGCTGGTGGACGGAACCCGGTGGAGCGGACACGCGGGCTGGCAGTCGTTCTGAGGCAGGCGGCACGCTAGGTTGACCCATCATGGCCGCACGTCCACTGAACGAACTCGTCGACGAGGGTTGGGCCCGAGCGCTGCAGCCCGTCACAGATCAGGTCACGTCGATGGGGGAGTTCCTCCGCAGCGAGATCGCCGAGGGCCGTGGGTATCTGCCCGCAGGCGAGAACGTGTTGCGTGCCTTCACGTTTCCGCTCGACGACGTGCGGGTGCTCATCGTCGGCCAGGACCCCTACCCGACCCCGGGGCACGCGGTGGGGCTGAGCTTCTCGGTGGCCCCCGACGTCCGGCCGCTGCCGCGCAGCCTGGACAACATCTTCCGCGAGTACGCCACCGACCTCGGGCATCCCGCGCCGTACGTCGGGCGATCTGACCCCGTGGGCGCAGCGCGGCGTCATGCTGCTCAACAGGGTGCTCACCGTGCGGCCGGGCACCCCGGCGTCGCACCGCGGCAAGGGGTGGGAGGCCGTGACGGAGTGCGCCATCCGCGCCCTGGTCGCACGGTCACGGCCGTTGGTGGCCGTGCTGTGGGGGCGTGACGCAGCGACACTGAAGCCGATGCTGACGGGTGATCGGTGCACGACGATCGAGTCGGTCCATCCGTCGCCACTCTCGGCGTCGCGGGGATTCTTCGGCTCGCGGCCGTTCAGTCGGGCCAACCAGCTGCTCACCGAGATGGGTGGCGAGCCGATCGACTGGCGACTGGACTAATGGGGGGTGGAGCGGGGTTCAGCCCCGGGCGACCTTGCCGGCCTTGATGCACGACGTGCAGACGTTGACGCGCTTCTTGTTGCCACCTGGGCGGTCAACGGCGCGCACCGTCTGGATGTTCGGATTCCAGCGGCGGCTGGTCCGGCGATGAGAGTGCGACACCGACTTGCCGAAGCCGGGGCCCTTCCCGCAGACATCGCATACGGCAGCCATGTAGAACTCCTCGATCAGTACTTGGGGGTCAACGACCACGAGCGGGTGACCCGACAACCTGACCAGGATACCGGCCACCGGACCTATCGCCAAAACGCGTCCACCGGGTGCAATGCGGCACGGTGATGTCCGGCATTGTCGCTAGGCTGGCGCGGACGCGGCGGCTCGTCGGTTGGAGGTGGGATGTCGGCACGTCGGCTCGACGCGACCACCCTGCGGGACTGGGCGCATACCGCGGTCGCAGGCCTCATCGTCCACACCGACGAGATCAATCGACTCAACGTCTTCCCCGTGGCCGACGCCGATACCGGCACGAACATGCTGTTCACCATGCGCGCGGCGTGCGCGCGGGCCGATTCGCGCCGCGACGGCGACGTGGCGGCGGTGGCCGCCGCGCTGGCCGAGGGCGCGTTGCAGGGGGCCCGCGGCAACTCGGGGGTCATCCTGTCGCAGATCCTGCGTGGCCTCGCCGACGTCACCGCCGAGGCGGCCGACGAGCGCGACGGCGACTTCACCGATGTCGGCGCGACGGTGTTCGGCGCCGCGCTGCGCCACGGGGTCGGCCTGGCCGTCGCGTCGGTGGGCGAGACCGTGCCGGGCACCATCGTCTCGGTGCTGCAGGCCGCGGCCGGTGCCGCCGAGGACGCCGCGGACGATGGCGCGGACCTCGTCTCGGTCGTCGGATCGGCGGCGGAGGCGGCGGTGGTCGCCCTGGAGAAGACCCAACAACAACTCGACGTGCTCGCCAGGGCCGGCGTGGTCGACGCCGGAGGGCGGGGGCTGCTGGTGCTGCTGGACGCGATGAGCACCGTGCTGGCCGGGCACCCGCCGCAGCGGGCCGAGTACCAGGCGCCGCACGGCCAGGGCGATGCGGTGACCGTGTCGTCGGGGGCGCCCCCGCAGTTCGAGGTGATGTATCTGCTCGGGGAGTGTGACCACGCAGGCATCGAGCTGTTGCGCGAGCGGCTCGAACGTCTCGGTGAATCGGTGACCATCGCGGCGTCCGGGCGGGGCGGCGGCTACTCGGTGCACGTTCACGCCGACGACGCGGGAGGCGCGGTCGAGGCGGCGCTCGACATCGGCAGGCCGAGCCGCATCCAGGTCACGGCGCTCACCGGAGACGTCGGAGGCAGGCCGCCCGGCGGATGGGGTCGCGACCGCGCGGTGCTGGCGATCGTCGACGGTGACGGCGCGCAGGCGCTGTTCGCCGGCGAGGGCGCTCACGTGCTTCGGCCCGACGCCGACGGCCCGATCAGCGCGCAGCGACTGCTCCGCGCGATCGTCGACGCCGACGCCGCGCAGATCATGGTGCTGCCCAACGGCTATCTCGCCGCCGAGGAACTGGTCGCGGGCTGTACCGCCGCGATCGGTTGGGGGATCGACGTGGTGCCCGTGCCCGCGGCGTCGATGGTGCAGGGACTGGCCGCGCTCGCGGTGCACGATGCGGGCCGCCAGGCCGTCGACGACGGCTACACCATGGCGCGGGCCGCTGCGGGTGCCCGGCACGGCTCGGTGCGTCTCGCCACCGAGGAAGCGCTCACCTGGGCCGGCACCTGCACGCCCGGGCAGGGCCTCGGCATCGCCGGTGACGAGGTGCTCATCGTCGGGAAGGACGTCGCCGATGCAGGGGCGGGCCTGATCGACCTCCTGCTGACGTCGGGCGGCGAACTCATCACGGTCCTGACCGGCACGGGGGTCGACCCTGGCGTCGGGGAGGCCCTGCGGGCGCACGTACACCGCGAGCACCTCGGAGCCGAGCTCGTCACCTATCACACCGGGCACTCGCGGCGACGCGCTGTTGATCGGGGTGGAGTAGCCCGTGGTTGCACTCACCGACCGCCTCGATCACGTCATCGGCGCCAAGGCCGCGGGCCAGCTCGACGAGTTCTTCGGCATCCGCACCGTCGACGATCTGTTGAGGCACTACCCCCGCAAGTACAGCGACGGCATGACGGTGCGAGGAGAAGGCGAGGAACTCGAGCTCGAAGAGGGTGAGCACGTCACCTTCGTCGACGTCATCACCGATGTCGTCGTGAAACCGATGAGACGACAACCGGGCAAGCGTCAACGTTCCTATGCCGTCGTCACTCTGGGAAAGCGAAGGCCGAAGGTGACGGCGACGTTCTTCAACGCCGAATATCTGGTCAAGCAACTGCCCGAAGGCGCCAGGGTGATGTTGTCGGGCGAGGTGTCGTACTTCCGTCAGGTCATGCAGCTGACTCATCCCGCATTCCTCGTGCTCGACGGGCCGGGGCAGGGCAAGGGCAGCAAGTCGCTGGCCAAGATCGCCGAGGGAGCCGACGACGAGGCCGAGCTGCTGGCGGCTTTCGAACGGGACTACTTCCCGATCTATGCGGCTAGCGCCAAGGTGCAGAGTTGGGACATCTTCGCGTGCGTGCGCCAGGTGCTCGCCGTGCTCGATCCGGTCGAGGATCCGTTGCCCGAAAGTGTTCGGCAGCTATGGAATTTGTGCTCCGAGGATGAGGCGCTTCGCGCGATTCACCTCGCCGAGCGCGTGGATGACCGTGACCGGGCCCGGGACAGGCTCGCCTTCGACGAGGCCGTCGGGCTGCAGTGGGCGCTGGTCGAGCGCAGGTACGGCGAGCTCAGCGATACGGGTCCGCCTGCGCCGTGGCGGAACGACGGGCTGGCCGCGGCACTGCGCAGCGCGCTCCCGTTCGAGCTGACGCAGGGCCAGACCGACGTGCTCGACGTGCTGACCACGGAACTCAGCGTCGACTCGGCCGATGCACCGGATGCTGCAGGGCGAGGTCGGCTCGGGCAAGACGATCGTTTCGGTGTTGGCGATGTTGCAGATGGTCGACGCCGGATACCAATGCGCGCTGCTCGCGCCGACGGAAGTCCTTGCCGCCCAACATGCCCGGTCGATCCGCGACGTGCTTGGCCCGCTGGGCATGGCGGGTGAACTCGGCGGCGCCGACGGGGCCACCCGGGTGGCTCTGCTCACCGGATCGATGACGCCCCAGCAGAAGCGCCAGGTGCGCGACGAGGTGGCGGCAGGCGAGGCGGGCATCGTCATCGGCACGCACGCGATCCTGCAGGACGCCGTCGACTTCCATCAGCTGGGAATGGTGGTCGTCGACGAGCAGCACCGCTTCGGAGTGGAGCAGCGGGATCGATTGCGCGGCAAGGCTACCGGTGGCATCACTGCGCACCTACTGGTGATGACGGCGACGCCCATTCCGCGCACCGTCGCGTTGACCGTCTACGGTGACCTCGAGACGTCGACCCTGCGGGAACTGCCCCGCGGTCGCCAGCCGATCAGCACCAACACGATCTTCGTCAAGGACAAGCCGCAATGGTTGCAGCGGGCCTGGCAGCGCATCGCCGAGGAGGTCGCGGCGGGACGGCAGGCCTACGTGGTGGCGTCCAGGATCGACGACACCGAGAAGGGTGGCTCAGACCAGGGCCCCGGTCCGAAACCCATCACCGTGGTCGAGCTGATCGAACACCTCCGGCACGGCCCGCTGTCCGGCCTGCGTCTCGGACTGATGCACGGAAGGCTGCCCGCCGACGAGAAGGACGCGGTCATGTCGGCGTTCCGCGACGGTGAGCTCGATGTGCTGGTGTGCACCACCGTCATCGAGGTCGGCGTCGACGTCCCCAACGCAACCGTCATGGTCGTGATGGACGCCGACCGGTTCGGCATCAGCCAGCTCCACCAACTGAGGGGGCGTATCGGACGCGGCAGCCACGCCAGCCTGTGCCTGCTGGCCACCAACCTTCCCGACGTGTCCAAGGCCGGTGAGCGGCTCAAGGCCGTCGCCGCCACCCAGGACGGTTTCGAGCTCGCCGAGCTGGACCTCCGTGAGCGGCGCGAGGGAGACGTGCTCGGGCTGCACCAGTCTGGACGGCCCATCACGCTGAAGCTGCTGTCGCTGGCCGATCACCGAGAGATCATCGAGGCGGCGCGGGCATTCTGCGAATCGTTGTACGGCAGCGACCCCACCCTGGCCCGGCATCGGGGCATCGCCGTTCTGGCGGCGCCATTCACCGAGACCGAGGCCGTCGAGTACCTGGACAAGTCGTGAAGCGGTGGACGTGGCTGGCGGCAGGCGTGCTGCTCGCCGTGGTGGTGGCGTTCCAGGTGACGGCGTCGGCCCAGCGGTCGGCCGATTTCGTCGCGGACGCGGACGTGCCCACCGTCGCGCCGGGTGTCGACGTGCTGGCGGGCATCGCCGAGATCCCGTTGCGGATGCATGGAATCGATTACCGCCGAGCGGCTTTCGGCGACGCGTGGACGGACGACAACGTCGCGCCCGGCGGCCACAACGGGTGCGACACCCGCAACGACGTCCTGGACCGGGACCTGCTGGACAAGACCTACGTCGCGATCAAGCGGTGCCCCAATGCGGTTGCGACCGGGACCCTGCACGACCCGTACACCAACGCCGTCGTCGCGTTCACCCGCGGCAATCAGGTCGGTGCGTCGGTGCAGATCGACCACATCGTGCCGCTGGCGCTGGCGTGGGATCTCGGTGCGCGGAACTGGACCGACGAACTGCGCACCCGGTTCGCCAACGATCCAGCGAACCTGATCGCCGTTGCGGGGCGGGTCAATCAGGACAAGGGCGACGGGCAGCCCGCGGTGTGGATGCCGCCCAACCACGCGTTCTGGTGCCAGTACGCGGTGCAGTTCGCCGAGGTGTTGCGCGGGTACGGTCTGCCGATCGATCAACCGTCGTCCGTGGTGCTGCGCGACGCGGCGGCCAGCTGCCCGACGGGCTGATTCCTGGCTCTGGGCACCAAGCGATTTCGGAGCGCAAGCCGTGGGAGCGAACGTTTGCGCGCCGAAATCGCAAAGGGGCGTGGCTAGGTGCCCGTGTAGGTCTCGGGGTCGGGCCGGAACCGGGTGCCTTCGTCCAATGCGTTCAGCCGGTCCATGTGCTCGGCGGACAATTCGAAGTCGAATACGTCGAAGTTCTCGGCGATGCGCTCGGCGGACGACGATCGCGGAATCACGACGTTGCCGAGCTGGATGCTCCACCGGATCAGCACCTGCGCGGCGGTCTTGCCGTACTCGCCGGCGATCGACCGGACGGTCGCGTTCTCCACCAGCCGGCCGACGCCCAGTGGCCCGTACGCCTGGGTGACGATGCCGTGCTCGGCGTTGACCGCCCGCAGCGCGGCCTGATTGAGCAGCGGGTGCAGCTCGATCTGGTTGATCGCCGGGACGAAGAACGACAGGTCGATCACGTTCGAGAGGTCGTCGGCGGTGAAGTTGCAGACGCCGATCGACTTGGTGTGGCCGACCTCCCTGGACTTCATCATGCCGCCCCAGCTGTTGACGTACTTGTCCGCGTCGCCCGCGGCGGGCCAGTGGATGAGATAGGCGTCGACGTAGTCCATGCCGAGGCGATCCAGGCTCGCCTTGATCGCATCCTGGGACGCCTGGAAGCCCTGATCCTCGGTGGCGAGCTTGGTGCTGACGAAGATCTCGGCGCGCGGAATCCCGGATGCGGCGACGGCTCGGCCGACGGCCGCCTCGTTGCCGTATGCCGCCGCGGTGTCGATCAGGCGGATCACCGATCTCCAGCGCGGACGACACCGCGTGCTCGGTCTGCTCCTCGGTCAGTTCACCGACGCCGATACCGAGGACCGGAATGGTGTTGTCGTCGTTTAGAGATGCGTTGGGGATCGCTGCGGCCGAGGTCATGTCACCTATCCTGTGAAATTGAACGTTCGTGGATCGGGACCCAGTCGGGTGCCGTCCTCGAGCGAGGCGATGGACGCGATGTCCTGCTCACTCAGCTCGAAGTCGAACACGTCGAAGTTACTCACAATCCGTTCGGGGTTCACCGATTTGGGGATGACGATATTACCGAGCTGGATGTGCCACCTAATCAGCACCTGCGCTGGCGTTTTGCCGTGCGCCTCGGCGAGCGCGGTGACGGTCGGGTTCTCGAGTAACGAGCCCTGACCGAGCGGACTCCAGGCCTCGGTGGCTACGCCGAGGCTGGCGTGCAGCTCGCGGAGTTCGCGCTGCGGCATGAGGGGGTGCAGCTCAATCTGATTGACCGCAGGGACGATTCCGGTGGCGTCGATCAGGATGTTGCAGGTGTTCGGGCGCGAAGTTGCTCACGCCGATGGAGCGCACCCGGCCCTGGTCACGAAGATGGGCGAACGCCTTGAAGGTGTCGACGTAGGTGTTGCTTTCGGGCATCGGCCAGTGGATGAGATAGAGGTCGAGGTAGTCGACGCCCAGCTTCGCGATGCTGGCATCGAACGCCTTCAGCGTCTTGTCGTAGCCGTGTTCGGCGTTCCACAGCTTGGTTACCAGGAAGACGTCCTCGCGTGCGATGCCGGAGGCTGCGACCGCGCGGCCGACCTCGGTTTCGTTGCCGTAGGCTGCCGCGGTGTCGATGTGACGGTAACCCGCCGCCAATGCCGCGGCGGCGGCCCGTTCGGTGTCGGCGGCTGGGGTCTGCCAAACACCCAACCCGACGGTTGGGATCGAATTACCGTCGTTGAGGGCGACCGAGGGCTGCGAAGGACTAGACATGACGAAGAGTCTGCCAGTCGAGGCTGTGCGCGCCGGACGCCCACTGGCGGTGGCACATCGGGCCGCGGGTCGGCCGAGCCGTGCCCGCCTGGCGGTGCTCAACGCCGCCAGCGGTGTCGCCCTGCGCGCGCTGCCGAAGATCCCCGACCGCGTCAAGCGGCTGCTGCTGGGCGGGCGGACCATCACGATCGACGGCAACACCCTGGACACCACGCTGCAGTTGATGCTCGCCTTGCAACGGTCGTCGCGCGTCGGCGGGCTGGTCGCCAGCGCCGACATCGCCGTGGCGCGCACGCAGTTGCGCAAGCTGGCCGCGATCATCGCCCCGCCGATCGCGGTCGGGGTGACCGACATCGCGCTACCCGGACCCGCGGGGCCCATGCGCGCGCGGCACTACATCCCGGTCGACATCCCGGTCGACTCCCGCGCTCGACGCTCGTGACGGCCCGAACCGCTGCTGGTCTTCTTCCACGGCGGCGGCTTCACGATCGGCGACATCGAAACCCACGACGGACTGTGCCGGCTGCTGTGCCGCGACGCCGGCGTGCACGTGCTGTCCGTCGACTACCGGCTCGCGCCCGAGCACAAGGCGCCCGCGGCCGTGCAGGACTGCTACGCCGCATACCGGTGGGCACTCGAGCACGCGGCCGAACTCGGCGCCGACCCCACGCGCATCGCGGTCGGCGGCGACAGTGCGGGCGGCAACCTCGCCACCGTGGTGTCGCAGCAGGCGCGCGACGACGGTGTGCAGCTGCCGGCCCTGCAGCTGCTGCTGTACCCGGTCACGCAGTTCGGCGGGGAGACACGGTCGATGACGCTGTTCGCCGACGGCTACTTCCTGGCCAAGGCACGACATGGACTGGTTCCGCGACAACTACCTGTCCGGGGCATCCGTCGAGATGACGGACCCGTCGGTGTCGCCACTGCGGGCCGACGATCTCTCCGGCCTGCCGCCCGCGCTCCTGGCGACCGGCGGCTTCGATCCGCTTCGCGACGAGGGCAACCAGTACGCCGAGGCGTTGGCCGCGGCAGGCGTCGCCGTCGACCACCGGCAGTACGGCTCGATGGTGCACGCGTTCGCCAACTTCTTCCCGCTGGGAGGCGGCAGTGTCACCGCGATGACGGACATCGTCTCGGCGCTGCGCGCGCATCTGTGCCGCACCTGAGAAACGCTGAGAACGCCGCCGGTACCCTTGTCCCCGTGGCCACGAAACCCAAGAAGACCGCCAGCTACGACCTGAAGGCCGCCGATCGGCGGCGCAACCTCTTGATCCAGATCGGGCTGACCGCGGTCGTCGTGGTGTTCGCCGTCGCGCTGGTGCTCTACATCGTGATGTCCGGCGACAAGAAGCCCACCGGCGGCGAGGCGAAGTCGATCCGGGTGGCGTCGAGCAAGCTGATCACCAAGGAGGGCACCACCGAGCCGAAGGCCGTGCTGTCGCTCTACGAGGACTTCCTCTGCCCGTTGTGCGGCAGGTTCGAGCAGCAGTTCGGGCCCACGATCACCCAGCTCATCGATAGCGGCGCGATCGCGGCCGACTACAACATGGTCGCGATCCTGAGCCGTCCGGCCAACCAGAACTACTCATCGAGGGCCGGGGCGGCGGCCTACTGCGTGGCCGACGAAGACACCACCCCGGACAAGCAGGCGTTCCGCCGATTCCACGCCGCGCTGTACGCCCAGCAGCCCAGCGAGACCGGGACGACGTTCCCCACCGACGCGCAGCTGATCGAGGTCGCACGCCAGGCCGGTGTCGTCGGCAAGGTGCCCGACTGCATCAACAGCGGCCGCAACGTCGACATGGTCAACGGCCTCGCCGCGGCGTCGAACGTGAACGCCACCCCGACCATCCGGATCAACGGTGAGGACTACGAGTTCTCCACGCCGGATGCGCTGGTCGCCAAGATCAAGGAGATCGTCGGTGACGTTCCGGGTCTGGTGTCCGCACCCGCCGCCGCCGACCCGACGCCGCCCGGCGGCGCACCCGGCCGCGCCGCCCGCCGCCGGTTCCGGCGCAGCCCGGCGCGACGGTGACGCCATGACCGTCAGCGCTACGAGCTCGGAGCCGTCGACGGAGCCGTCGGTCGACCGCCCCGCGGTCGGGGTGCCCGCCGCGAGCGCACTCTGGGTGCTGATCGCCGGGGTCGTCGGCCTCGCCGCGGCATTCACACTGACCATCGAGAAGATCAAGCTGCTCGAGAACCCCGCCTACGTTCCGTCCTGCAGCATCAATCCGGTGCTGTCGTGCGGCTCGGTGATGGCCACCCCGCAGGCGGCCGCGTTCGGGTTCCCCAATCCGCTGATCGGCGTCATGGCGTTCTCGGTGGTGGTGGTCAGCGGTGTGCTCGCGGTCGCCAAAGTGCCGCTGCCGCGGTGGTATTGGATCGGTCTCGCGGTGGGCACCACACTCGGCGTGGTCTTCATCCACTGGCTCATCTTTCAGAGCCTGTACGTGATCGGCGCGCTGTGCCCGTACTGCATGGTGGTGTGGGCCATCACGATTCCACTGCTGGTCGTCGTGACGTCGATCGCCTCGGCGCCGACCGCCGGTGAACGGGACAACCCGGTGGCCCGGGTGGCTTCATCAGTGGCGCTGGTCGCTCGTCGCGCTGTGGTTCACCGCGCTGATTCTGCTGATTCTGATGCGCTTCTGGAATTACTGGTCGACCCTCATCTAGGGGGTGTCGGCCCGTGCAAGGGGGTTAAGGTAGCGCGTGATCTCAAAACTCTTGGTGGCCAACCGCGGTGAGATCGCGATCCGTGCGTTCCGTGCCGCCTACGAGATGGGCATCTTGACCGTCGCGGTGTACGCGTACGAGGATCGCAACTCGTCGCATCGACTGAAGGCCGACGAGTCCTATCAGATCGGTGAGACGGGCCATCCGGTCCGCGCCTACCTGTCGGTCAAGGAGATCATCCGCGTCGCCAAACACGCGGGCGCCGATGCCGTGTACCCCGGATACGGCTTCCTCTCCGAGAACCCCGAGCTGGCCGCAGCGTGCGCCGAGGCGGGCATCACCTTCGTCGGTCCTGGCGCCCACGTGCTGGAGCTGACGGGCAACAAGGCCCGCGCGATCGCGGCGGCGCAGGAGGCGGGCCTGCCGGTGCTTGACTCGTCGGCGCCGTCGGCCTCGGTGGACGAGCTCGTCGCCGCCGCCGCGGACATGCAGTTCCCGTTGTTCGTCAAGGCGGTGTCCGGAGGTGGCGGGCGCGGGATGAGGCGGGTTGCCGAACCCGAGGCGCTTACCGAGGCGATCGAAGCCGCCAGCCGCGAGGCCGAGTCGGCGTTCGGCGACCCGACGGTCTACCTCGAACAGGCCGTGCTGAACCCGCGGCACATCGAGGTGCAGATCCTGGCCGACGGCCAGGGCAACGTCATCCACCTGTTCGAACGGGACTGCAGCGTGCAGCGCAGGCACCAGAAGGTGATCGAACTCGCGCCCGCGCCGAATCTGCCCGACGAGCTGCGGATGCGGATCTGCGCCGACGCCGTCGCGTTCGCCAGGCAGATCGACTACACCTGCGCAGGCACGGTGGAGTTCCTTCTCGACGAACGCGGCCATCACGTGTTCATCGAGATGCAATCCCCGCATCCAGGTCGAGCACACCGTCACCGAGGAGATCACCGACGTCGACCTGGTGGCCAGCCAGCTGCGCATCGCGTCGGGGGAGACCCTGGCCGACCTTGGCCTGAGCCAGGATTCGGTGCAGGTGCGCGGCGCCGCGATGCAGTGCCGCATCACCACCGAGGACCCCGGCAACGGCTTCCGGCCCGACACGGGTCGGATCACCGGTTACCGCTCGCCCGGCGGCGCGGGCATCCGCCTCGACGGCGGCACGAACCTCGGTGCCGAGATCAGCGCGCACTTCGACTCGATGCTGGTCAAGATGACGTGCCGTGGCCGGGACTTCTCGACCGCGGCGACGCGGGCCCGACGCGGGTTGGCGGAGTTCCGGATCCGCGGCGTGTCGACCAACATCCCGTTTCTGCAGGCCGTCGTCGACGATCCCGACTTCCGGGCGGGCCGGGTCACCACGTCGTTCATCGACGAGCGGCCGCAGCTGCTCACTGCGCACATCCCCGCCGACCGTGGCACGAAGATGCTCAACTACCTCGCCGAGGTCACGGTCAACTCTCCGTACGGGGGTCGCGCGCGGGTGTACCCGCAGGACAAGCTGCCCGAGCTCGATGTCGATGTCGACGCCGCCGCCGGGGAGCAGGCAGCGACTGATCGAGCTGGGACCCGAGGGTTTCGCGGCGTGGTTGCGGGACTCGCCCGCGGTGGGCGTCACCGACACCACGTTCCGCGACGCGCACCAGTCGCTGCTCGCCACCCGGGTGCGCACCACCGGCCTGGTGCTGATCGCGCCGTACATCGCCAGGATGACGCCAGAGCTGCTGTCGCTCGAGTGCTGGGGTGGCGCGACTTACGATGTGGCGCTTCGGTTTCTGAAGGAAGATCCGTGGGAACGGCTGGCAGCGCTGCGCGAGGCCGTGCCCAACATCTGCCTGCAGATGCTGCTGCGGGGTCGCAACACCGTCGGCTACACCCCGTACCCGGAGCTGGTCACGTCGGCCTTCGTCGAGGAGGCCACCGCGACGGGCATCGACATCTACCGCATCTTCGACGCACTGAACAACGTCGATTCGATGCGTCCCGCGATCGACGCGGTGCGCGAAACCGGTTCGGCCGTAGCCGAAGTCGCCATGAGTTACACGGGTGACCTGTCGGATCCCGCCGAGACGCTCTACACCCTGGACTACTACCTCAAGCTCGCCGAGCAGATCGTCGATGCCGGTGCGCACGTGCTTGCGATCAAGGACATGGCCGGGCTGCTGCGGGCACCGGCCGCGGCGACGTTGGTCAGTGCGCTGCGCAGCCGTTTCGACCTGCCGGTGCACGTGCACACCCATGACACCCCCGGCGGGCAGCTGGCCACCTACACCGCTGCGTGGCAGGCAGGCGCCAGCGCGGTCGACGGCGCCGCCGCCCCACTGGCCGGAACCACCAGCCAGCCCGCGTTGAGCTCCATCGTCGCCGCGGCCGCGCACACCAGATACGACACCGGGCTGTCGCTGCGTGCCATCTGCGATCTGGAGCCGTACTGGGAAGCGCTGCGAAAGGTGTACGCGCCGTTCGAATCCGGCCTTCCTGCGCCGACCGGCCGGGTGTACGCGCACGAGATTCCCGGCGGTCAGCTGTCGAATTTGCGTCAGCAGGCGATCGCGCTGGGCTTTGGCGACCGGTTCGAGCAGATCGAGGAAGGCCTACGCAGGCGCCGACCGGATGCTTGGCCATCTGGTCAAGGTCACCCCGTCGTCGAAGGTCGTCGGCGACCTCGCGCTCGCCCTGGTGGGCGCCGGCGTGACCGCCGACGAGTTCGCCGCCGATCCGGCACGATTCGACATCCCCGACTCCGTGATCGGGTTCCTGCGCGGCGAACTCGGTGACCCGCCGGGGGCTGGCCCGAGCCGCTGCGCACCAAGGCGCTGGCCGGACGCGCACCGGCCAAGCCGATCCAGGAACTCACCGCCGAGGACGAAGCCGTGCTGGCGACGCCGGGCCTCAAGCGCCAGGCCGCCCTCAACCGGCTGCTGTTTCCCGGTCCCACCAAGGAATTCGAGGCACACCGGGAGATCTACGGTGACACCTCGCGGCTGTCGGCCAACCAGTTCTTCTACGGACTGCGCCACGGTGACGAACACCGCATCCAGATCGACAAGGGCGTCGACCTCATCATCGGACTCGAGGCGATCTCCGACGCCGACGAACGCGGCATGCGCACCGTGATGTGCATCATCAACGGTCAACTTCGGCCGGTGGTGGTGCGCGATCAGAGCGTCGCAGTCGACGTCCCCGTCGCGGAGAAGGCCGACCGCACCAATCCCGACCACGTCGCCGCGCCGTTCGCGGGCGTCGTCACCGTCAACGTGTCCGCAGACGACGACGTCGAGGCAGGGCAGACCATCGCCACCATCGAGGCGATGAAGATGGAAGCCGCCATCACGGCACCGAAGGCGGGCATCGTCGCGCGGGTGGCCGTGTCGGCGACCGCGCAGGTCGAGGGTGGCGACCTGCTGGTGGTGGTCAGTCCGGCGGGCAGGAGCGAAGCGACCGGGGGACGGATTCGGCGGGCAGGAGCGAAGCGACCGGGGGAACGATCTGACCCGGATCGTCGGCGGCCAGTACGGCGGTCGCCGAATCGCCGTGCCGCAGAGCGGTTCCGGAGTCGATCCGGGACGGGCACGCGGCCCACCACCGACCGGGTCCGCGAGTCCCTGTTCAACGTGCTCGATGCCCGGATGGAACTCGCCGGGGCCGTCGTGCTCGACCTCTACGCCGGATCGGGCGCGCTCGGCATCGAAGCGCTGTCCCGCGGGGCGGCGTCGGCGACGTTCGTCGAGTCGGACCGGCGGGCGGCCGCCGTCATCACGAGCCAACCTCGCCGCGTTGGGAGTCACCGGTGCCACGGTCCGTTCGCGCCGACGTCGCCACGGTGGTGGCAGGCGGCGCGGTGCGACCTGCCGACCTGGTCTTCGCCGATCCGCCGTACGAAGTGCCCGCCGCCGACGTCGAGGCGGTGCTCGCTGCGCTCGCCGACCGCGGCTGGGTGGCAAACGGTGCGATCGCGGTGGTCGAGCGGCCGGCGTCCGGCCCGGCACTGGCGTGGCCGGCGGGCTGGACGCCGGGGCGTGACCGCCGCTACGGCGACACCCGGCTGGAGTTCGGCGACTTCGGCGCGTCGAGCCTTGGTGCACGCACGTAAGCCCGCCGAAATCGCGTAATCTGCTGCACCATGAGCGGCGCCGTATGCCCGGGATCGTTCGATCCGGTGACCCTCGGCCACGTCGACGTCTTCGAGCGCGCGGCCGCCCAGTTCGACGAGGTCGTCGTGGCGGTGCTGGTGAATCCCAACAAGAAGGGGATGTTCACCGCGGACGAACGCATCGCGATGATCGAGGAGTCCACGTCGCACCTGTCGAACCTGCGGGTCGAGTCCGGGTCGGGCCTGGTGGTCGACTTCGTCAAGGGCCCGCGGCCTGACGGCGATCGTCAAGGGTCTGCGCACCGGCACCGACTTCGAGTACGAGCTGCAGATGGCGCAGATGAACAAGCACGTCGCCGGCGTGGACACCTTCTTCGTCGCGACCACGCCGCGCTACTCGTTCGTGTCGTCCTCGCTCGCCAAGGAGGTCGCCACCCTCGGTGGTGACGTCTCCGAGCTGCTGCCCGAGGCCGTCAACCGCCGGTTGCAGGCGAAGCTCGAATCCGCGGGCTGAGCAGGCGCGGGTAACTCAGCTACCAATCGGCTTGATCGGATGACGGTCGGCGAAAATCTCTGCACCGCGACACACCGGCGTGGCAGCACGAGTCACAGGCGTAACACCAGGCACACTGGTAACCATCAACTAGAGCCTGGAGGATGTTGCCGTGTACCGAGTATTTGAAGCGCTCGACGAGCTCGGCGCGATCGTGGAAGAAGCCCGTGGCGTGCCCATGACGGCGGGCTGCATGGTGCCTCGCGGCGACGTTCTCGAGTTGCTCGACGACATCAAGGACGCCATCCCCGGTGAACTCGACGACGCCCAGGACGTGCTCGATGCCCGCGACGCGATGCTGCGCGACGCCAAGGAGCATTCCGTCGCGATGGTGGCGAACGCGACCGCCGAGGCGGATTCGCTGATCAATCACTCTCGCGCCGAGGCCGACCGGATGATGGCCGACGCCAAGGCGCAGGCCGACCGGATGGTCGCCGAGGCACGTCAGCACAGCGAGCGGATGGTCGGCGAGGCCCGCGCCGAGGCCGAGCGGCTCGCGGCGACGGCCAAGCGCGAGTACGACGCCAGCACCGGTCGCGCCAAGTCCGAGGCCGACAGGCTGATCGAGAACGGCAACCTCTCCTACGAGAAGGCGGTTCAGGAGGGCATCAAGGAGCAGCAGCGCCTGGTGGCCCAGACCGAGATCGTCCAGACCGCCACCCTCGAGGCGACCAGGCTGATCGACGCCGCCCACGCCGAGGCCGACCGACTGCGTGGCGAATGCGACATCTACGTCGACAGCAAGCTTGCGGAGTTCGAGGACTACCTGAACGGAACACTGCGCTCGGTCGGCCGTGGCCGCCACCAGTTGCGCACGGCCGCCGGCACGCACGACTACGCCCAACGCTGACCGCGACTGGACGGCCTCCACCGGACTCATCTCCCAGACTCGCTGCGCTCTGCCCACCGGAACCATCTCCGGCTTCGCTCCTGCCCACCGGCCGTAGGATTACCGCCATGGCCAGGCACGGCGCGCAGCGCAAATCGCGATCGCCGTTCGTGATCGACGTCTCCAGGCTCGGTCGCCGACCGGGTTCGATGGTGGAGCTCACCGAGACCGTGGCGGCTCCTGCGCGCATCGGCATCGACATGGTCGGGATCGCGCAGGGCGCACCCGTCGAACTCGATCTCCGGCTCGAGTCGGTGTCGGAGGGCGTGCTGGTCACCGGGACCGTCTCGGCACCCACCGCCGGGGACTGCGCGCGCTGCCTCACCCCGATCACCGGGAACGTGGAGATCGACCTCACCGAGTTGTTCGCGTATCCGGACAGCGCCACCGAGGCAAGCACCGAAGCCGACGAGATAGGTCACGTCGTCGACGACACCATCGACCTCGAACAGCTGGTCATCGACGCGATCGGCCTGGTACTGCCGTTCGCCCCGGTATGTGGAGAGGACTGTCCCGGGCCTGTGCCAGCAGTGCGGAGTTCGGCTGGCCGACGCCGAGCCCGGTCACCAGCACGACCTGATCGACCCGCGCTGGGCGAAGCTGGCCGCGATGCTGCCCACCGAACCCGACGGCGAGGAGTCACCGGAGACCTCCGGAGGCCCTGAGTGACGGAAGACCGCTCGCCGCTGCTGAAGGCGCTCGGCGTGGACCTGCCCGATGAACTGCTGACCGTGGCGCTGACACACCGCAGCTATGCCTACGAGAACGGCGGCCTGCCCACCAACGAGCGGCTCGAATTCCTCGGTGACGCCGTGCTCGGACTGGTCATCACCGCCGAGATCTTCGCCAGGTATCCGGATCGCACCGAGGGTGAACTGGCCAAGCTCAAGTCCGCCGTCGTGAACACCCAGGCGCTCGCGCAGATCGCCAGGCAGCTGACCGACGACGGCCTTGGCTCGTATCTGTTGCTGGGCCGCGGTGAGGTCGCCAGCGGCGGAGCGCAGAAGGCGAACCTCCTTGCCGACGGGCTCGAGTCGTTGCTCGGCGCGACGTATACCGAGCACGGACATCTGGTCGCACGCGACGTCATCATCCGCTTGTTCGGCGAATTGTTGGATACCGCAGCCAATCTCGGCGCAGGCCTGGATTGGAAGACCAGCCTGCAGGAGCTCTCGGCGGCGCGCAGGCTTGGCGTGCCGTCCTACGTCGTGACCTCGACCGGGCCCGAGCACGACAAGTACTTCACCGCCAGAGCGGTGGTGAACGCCGTCGAATACGGCCAGGGCAGCGGCAGGACCAAGAAGGAGGCCGAGCAGCACGCGGCCGCAGCGGCGTACGCCGCGCTGGACGCGATGCCCAGCCCCGATGCCTGAACTGCCCGAGGTCGAGGTCGTCCGGCGCGGACTGGACGCGCACGTGACCGGCCACAGCATCACCGCCGTGCGGGTGCACCATCCCCGCGCGGTCCGCAGACACGACGCCGGGCCTGCCGACCTGACCGCACGACTGCTCGGGTCGCGTGTGACCGGTACCGGCCGCCGCGGAAAGTTCCTCTGGCTGACCCTCGACGGCGGGGAGGCGTTGGTGGTGCACCTCGGGATGAGTGGCCAGATGCTGCTGGGCCCGGTGGCCAGGACCGAACACCTGCGCATCGCGACGCTGCTCGACGACGGCACGGCGCTGAGCTTCGTCGACCAGCGCACGTTCGGCGGCTGGATGCTTGCCGATCTGGTCACCGTCGACGGCAGTGAGGTGCCAGAGCCCGTCGCGCACATCGCTCGTGATCCGCTGGACCCGCTGTTCGACCGCGACGCGGTGGTGAAGGTGTTGCGGCGCAAGCACTCCGAGATCAAGCGCCAGTTGCTCGACCAGACCGTGGTCTCCGGTATCGGCAACATCTACGCCGATGAGGCGCTGTGGCGGGCCAAGGTGAACGGCGCGCGGCTAGCCGATACGTTGTCGCGGCCCACGCTGGCTGCGCTCCTCGACCACGCCGCAGACGTCATGCGCGACGCCTTGGGCCAGGGTGGAACGTCGTTCGACTCGCTCTACGTCAACGTCAACGGCGAGTCCGGCTACTTCGACCGCTCGCTGGACGCGTACGGCCGCGAGGGGGAACCGTGCGGACGGTGCGGCGCGGTGATGCGGCGCGAGAAGTTCATGAACCGCTCCTCCTACTACTGCCCGAAGTGTCAGCCGCGGCCGCGGGCGCGGCACTGACGCCGCACGGGAGATCCGGCGGGATGCCGTCTGCCCGGCGGAGCGTTGTAGGGGTTTCGGGGTCGGTTGGAAGGATGGAGCCATGACGGATCTCTGGGTCGAACGCACGGGTGTGCGCCGCTACACCGGTCGAAGCTCGCGGGGCGCGGAGGTGCTCGTCGGGTCCGAGGACGTCGAGGGCGTGTTCACCCCGGGGGAGCTGCTCAAGATCGCGCTGGCCGCATGCAGCGGCATGAGCAGCGACCACCCGCTGCGCAGCCGGCTCGGTGACGACTACGAGGCCACCATCAGGGTGTCCGGCGCCGCCGACCGCGAGCAGGAGCGCTATCCGCTGATCGAGGAGAACCTCGAGGTCGACCTGTCGGGACTGTCCGAGGACGAGGCGAAGACGGTGCGGATCGTGGTCGAACGTGCCATCGACAAGGTCTGCACGGTGGGCCGGACGCTGAAGTCGGGTACCGAGGTGACCTTCGAGTTGACCGATGAGCAGCTTGCGCGAAGAGCAGCAGGAGCCGATGGTGCCCGAGCCTGAGCCGGCCGATCCCGACGTCCGGCTGACCGCATGGGTGCACGGTCGCGTGCAGGGTGTGGGCTTCCGGTGGTGGACCAGGTCCCGCGCGCTCGAACTGGGGCTGACGGGGTTCGCCGCCAACAAACCCGACGGGCGCGTGCAGGTGGTCGCGCAGGGTCCGCGATCGGGCGCCGAGCGACTGCTTGACCTGCTGCGGAGCGGGGAAACGCCAGGTTCGGTCGATACCGTCGTCGCGGACTGGTCCGACACCGGTGAGCCGTTCGTGGGCTTCCGCGAGAGATAGCCCGATCCGGCGGTAGTGTGGCACGTCGTGCACCTCAAGAGTCTGACGCTGAAGGGCTTCAAGTCCTTCGCCTCGCCGACGACTCTGCGCTTCGAACCGGGCATCACCTGCGTCGTCGGACCCAACGGGTCGGGCAAGTCCAACGTCGTCGACGCGCTGACGTGGGTGATGGGCGAGCAGGGTGCCAAGACCCTGCGCGGCGGCAAGATGGAGGACGTCATCTTCGCGGGCACGTCATCGCGTGCCCCGCTCGGTCGTGCCGAGGTGACCGTCACGATCGACAACTCGGACAACGCGCTGCCGATCGAGTACTCCGAGGTGTCGATCACGCGGCGGATGTTCCGTGACGGCGCCAGCGAATACGAGATCAACGGCAGCAGTTGCCGTTTGATGGACGTGCAGGAGCTGCTGAGCGACTCCGGCATCGGGCGCGAGATGCACGTCATCGTGGGCCAGGGCAAGTTGTCCGAGATCCTCGAATCCCGCCCGGAGGACCGCAGGGCGTTCATCGAGGAAGCCGCGGGCGTGCTCAAGCACCGCAAGCGCAAGGAGAAGGCGGTCCGCAAGCTCGACTCGATGTCGGCCAACCTCGCCCGCCTCACCGACCTCACCACCGAACTGCGCCGCCAACTCAAGCCACTGGGACGGCAGGCCGAGATGGCCCGGCGCGCCCAGACCATCCAGGCCGATCTGCGCGATGCCCGGCTGCGACTGGCCGCCGACGACCTGGTCAGCCGGCAGACCGAGTTCAACGACACCAACCAGGCCGAGACCTCGCTGCGCCGCGAGCACGACGAGCGTCACCACCCGGCTGGAAGAGGCGACGCCTCGAACTGGCCGCGCACGAGGCGGCGGTGTCCGGGCTCACGGGGCGGGCCGAATCGGCACAGCAGACGTGGTTCCGGCTGTCCGCGTTGGCCGAACGGGTCAGCGCGACGGTGCGCATCGCCAGCGAGCGGGCCCAGCAGCTCGATGCCGACGTCGAGGCGTCGTCGGGCGCCGACCCGGACGCGCTGGAGGCCGAGGCCGACGAGGTCGCCGCCCGCGAGCAGGAACTGCTCGCCGAGCTCGACGAGTCGCCTGCAGCGGCTGGAGGCTGCCCGCGCCGAACTGGCCGAGCGCGAACGCATTGCGGCAGAAGCGGAACGGGCGCACACCGCCGCGGCCCGCGCCGAAGCCGACCGCCGCGAGGGACTGGCAAGGCTGGCGGGCCAGGTCGACACCATGCGCACCCGCGTCGAGTCGATCGACGAAGGCGTCGCGCGGCTGACGGTCAGCATCGAGGACGCCGCCAGCCCGGGTGGAGCGTGGCGCAGGGCCGAGTTCGAGACCGTGCAGGGGCGCGTCGGCGAACTCGACGCGGGCGAGGTGGGTCTCGACGACCACCACGACCGCACCGTCACCGCGCTGCGGCTGGCCGACGAACGGGTGGCCGAACTACAGGCGGCCGAGCGGGGCGCCGAACGGCAGGTGGCTTCGCTGCGGGCTCGCATCGACGCGTTGTCGGTCGGGCTGGACCGCAAGGACGGCGCCGCCTGGCTGCAGAAGAACCACACGGGCACAGGGCTTTTCGGTTCGGTCGCCAAGTTGGTACGGGTCCGCGCCCGGCTACGAGGTGGCGGTGGCCGCGGTGCTGGGTGCGGCTGCCGACGCGCTGGCCGCCGAGGACTTCGGCGCCGCTCGCTCTGCGGTTGCCGCGCTCAAGGAGCGCCGACGGCGGACGTGCGGCGATCGTGCTCGGCGACTGGCCGGAAGACGTTACGCCGCAACATGACTCGGGCGGTCCGCTGCCCGACGGTGCGCGGTGGGCCCTCGATCTCGTCGACGCGCCGTCGCGCCTGCGCGGGGCGTTCACCGCGCTGCTGGCCGGGGTGGTGGTGGTCGACGATCTCGAACGCGGCGCTCGACCTGGTCGCGACACGGCCGCAGATCTGCGTGCCGTCACCACCGACGGCGACCTCGTCGGCGCGGGCTGGGTCACGGTGGATCCGACCGCAAGCCGAGCACCCTGGAGATCACGTCCGAAATCGACAAGGCGCGTGCCGAACTCGTGTCACGTCGAGCGGCAGGCCGCCGAGCTGACCGCCGCATTGTCCGGTGCGCTCGCCGAGCAGTCGGCGCGGCAGGACTGCCGCCGAACAGGCGCTGGCCGCACTGAACGAATCCGACGCCGCGATCTCCTCGATCTACGAACAACTCGGCAGGCTCGGGCAGGATGCCAGGGCCGCCGAGGACGAATGGCAGCGGCTCAGCGCGCAGCGCGACGAGCTCGAGACGGGCCGGGTGCGCACGGTCGAAGAGCTCACCGAGCTCGAGACCCGGCTGCACAATGCGCAGCAGGCCCCGATGTTCGACGCCGAGCCGGTCGATCGTCAGGAGTCGACCGCCGCCGCCGAGGCCGCGCGCGCCGCCGAGGTCGAGGCCCGGCTGTCGGTTCGCACCGCCGAGGAACGCGCGAATGCCGTTCGCGGACGGGCGGATTCGCTGCGCCGGGCGGCGGCGGCCGAGCGCGAGTCCAGGATGCGCGCACAGCGTGCCCGTGAGGCCCGCGAGCACGCCGCGACGGTTGCGGCGGCCGTCGCCGAGTCGGGCCGGCTGGTCGCGGCGAGGCTCGCGGCGACCGTGGCCGTGGCGCGCGCAACCGTGACGAGCTGGCCGTCGAACGTCTCGCACCGGGGTGAGGCGCTGACCAAGGCGCGTGCCGAGGTCAACGAGCTCGGCGCCAGGATCACCGCGCCTCACCGACGCGCTGCATCGCGACGAGGTCGCCAAGGCCCAGGCGGCGCTTCGCATCGAGCAGCTCGAGCAGCAGGCCCTCGAGCAGTTCGGCATGGCCGTCGCCGACCTCGTCGCCGAGTACGGGCCCGACGTCGCCGCTGCCGCCGACCGAGCTGGAGATGGCCGAGTACGAGCAGGCCAAGGAGCGCGGCGAGCAGGTGACCGCGCCCGCGCCGATGCCGTTCGACCGGCCCACCCAGGAGCGCCGGGCCAAGAAGGCCGAGCGTGAACTCGCCGAACTGGGCCGGGTCAACCCACTGGCGCTCGAGGAGTTCGCCGCGCTGGAGGAGCGCTACAACTTCCTGTCGACCCAGCTCGAGGACGTCAAGGGCGCGCGCAAGGATCTGCTCGACGTCATCGCCGACGTCGACGACCGCATCCTGCAGGTGTTCGCCGAGGCCTACGCCGACGTGGAACGCGAGTTCACCCAGGTGTTCGCCACGCTGTTCCCCGGCGGCGAGGGCAGGCTGCTGCTCACCAACCCCGACGACATGCTGACCACCGGCATCGAGGTCGAGGCGCGCCCGCCCGGCAAGAAGATCAAGCGGCTCTCGCTGCTGTCCGGTGGCGAGAAGTCGCTGACGGCGGTGGCGATGCTGGTGGCGATCTTCCGGGCCCGGCCGTCGCCGTTCTACGTGATGGACGAGGTCGAGGCCGCGCTCGACGACGTCAACCTGCGGCGGCTCATCAGCCTGTTCGAGCAGCTGCGTGAGGTCTCCCAGCTGATCGTCATCACCCACCAGAAGCCGACGATGGAGATCGCCGACGCGCTCTACGGCGTCACCATGCGCGACGACGGCATCACGACGGTGATCTCGCAGCGGATGCGTGGCCAGGAACTGGTCGGCCGCGGACGCCGATCGGTCCGAGCCGGCGACCTGTCGAGCGCGCCGGTCAGTCACCCGCGATCCACCCTGCGACAATGCCACGGTGTCGGAAGGATTGTGGATCGCGCTGGCGGTCATCGCCGTTCTCGTCGTCGCCGCGCTGGTCGTTCGGGCTGGTGCGCTACCGCCGTCGACGGATCAGCTTGTCGCGCCGACGACCGCCACGCCGATCGACCGGTCCGGCGGTTACACGGCGTCCTCTGGGATCACGTTCACGCAGTCGACGGAGACCAGGGCCCCCGTCGTCCCGCCGGTGCGGCCAGACCCGCCCGCCCCGCCCGCCCGCGCCTCCAGCACCCCCCGCGGAGCGCCTGGACACCAGCGGACTCCCCGCGGTCGGGGATGACGCGACCATCCCGCGCGACGCCCCCAAGCGCCCGATCGCCGACGTGCAGCCCGTCCCCGAGCCGCCGGTCGCTGCACCGGCCCGAACCGGCCGCGCCCGAGATCGAGCCGATCGCGCCCACCGACGGCAGGCTCGAGCGCCTGCGCGGGCGGCTCGCCAAGTCGCAGAACACCCTCGGCCGCAGCATGCTCGGCCTGCTCGGCGGCGGCGACCTCGACGAGGAGTCGTGGGAGGAGGTCGAGGACACCCTGCTGATCGCCGACCTCGGCCCGGTCGTCACCCGAATCGGTCGTCACCGCACTGCGCGCCGAGATGGCGAGCGACAGCGTGCGCACCGAGGCCGACGCCCGCGCCGTGCTGCGCGACGTGCTGATCGCCGAGCTGCAACCCGAGCTGGACCGCTCGATCAGCGCGCTGCCGCACGACGACAAGCCGTCGGTGCTGCTGGTCGTCGGCGTGAACGGAACCGGCAAGACCACCACCGTCGGCAAGCTCGCCCGTGTGCTCGTCGCCGACGGCCGCCGCGTGGTACTCGGTGCGGCCGACACGTTCCGTGCCGCCGCCGCCGACCAGCTGCAGAGCTGGGCGTCCCGGGTCGGCGCCGAGGTGGTGCGTGGCGCCGAAGGCGCCGATCCGGCGTCGGTGGCGTTCGACGCCGTCGACCAGGGCATCGACGGCGGCGCCGACGTCGTGGTCATCGACACCGCGGGCCGGCTGCACACCAAGACCGGTCTGATGGACGAACTCGGCAAGGTCAAACGCGTCGTGAGCAAGCGCGCGGCGGTCGACGAGGTGCTGCTGGTGCTCGACGCGACCATCGGCCAGAACGGCCTGCCGCAGGCGCGGGTGTTCGCCGAGGTCGTCGACATCACCGGCGTGGTGCTGACCAAGCTCGACGGAACTGCCAAGGGCGGCATCGTGTTTCGCGTGCAGCAGGAGCTCGGCGTTCCGGTCAAGCTGGTCGGACTCGGCGAGGGCCCCGACGATCTGGCGCCGTTCGAGCCCGCCGCATTCGTCGACGCGTTGCTCGGCTGACGCTCGATCCGCCGCAAACGCGCGACGAGGCGGTTAACACCGCGCGAAACGCAATCCGCTACGATCCGTTCACACGAGCGAAACACGGGCGCGTCATCCGCGAAACAACCACTGCGCAATGTCACTGCCTAGGTCATCGGTGCCTAACCGTGGCATGGGCGAAGGAGGAAACTGCGAGTGGATGGCTTCCCGATAATGGGTGTCCCGGACACCGGGGACACGGCATGGATGCTGGCGAGCGCCGCACTCGTGCTGTTGATGACGCCAGGACTGGCGTTCTTCTACGGCGGCATGGTTCGCGCCAAGGGCGTGCTGAACATGCTCATGATGAGCATCAGCGCCATGGGCGTCGTCACGGTGCTGTGGGTGCTGTACGGCTACTCGATGGCCTTCGGCAACGACAAGTCGGCAACTTCATCGGCGACCCCACCCAGTACTTCGGCCTCAAGGGACTGATCGGCGGCAACGCGGCTCGCCGCGGTTCCCGCGGATCCGGCTACGGGTACCGCCGCCGTCGACGCCGCGAACATCGCGTCTGGTCGGCACGATTCCGCGACGGTCTTCGTCGCGTTCCAGCTGATGTTCGCGATCATCACCGTCGCCCTGGTGTCCGGTGCGGTCGCCGATCGTCTGAAGTTCGGCAGCTGGCTGGTGTTCGCCGGCCTGTGGGCGACGTTCGTCTACTTCCCGGTGGCGCACTGGGTGTTCGCCTTCGACGGCGTACACCGGCGAGACGGGCGGCTGGATTGCCAACAAGCTCAAGGCAATCGACTTCGCGGGTGGTACCGCCGTCCACATCAACTCCGGTGTCGCCGGCCTGGCGTTGTGTCTGGTCCTCGGCAAGCGCAAGGGTTGGCCGGGGACTCCGATGCGGCCGCACAACCTGCCGTTCGTGATGCTCGGTGCCGGTCTGCTGTGGTTCGGCTGGTACGGCTTCAACGCCGGTTCGGCGGCCGGCTCCGGTGGCATCGCCGGTGCGACGTTCGTCACCACCACCGTCGCCACCGCTGCGGCCATGCTCGCCTGGCTGCTGACGGAGAAGATCCGCGACGGCCACGCCACCACGCTGGGTGCCGCCTCGGGCATCGTCGCCGGCCTCGTCGCGATCACGCCGTCCTGCTCGTCGGTGAACGTCCTCGGCGCCCTGGCGATCGGCGCGGTCGGCGGTTGCCTCTGTGCGCTTGGCGGTCGGCCTGAAGTTCAAGTTCGGCTTCGACGACTCGCTCGACGTCGTCGGCGTGCACCTGGTCGGCGGCCTCACGGGCACCATGCTGGTCGGCTTCTTCGCCACCAAGACGGCGCCGGCAGCGGTCGACGGACTGTTCTACGGCGGCGGTCTCGACTCAGCTGTGGAGGCAGCTCATCGGTGCGTTCGCGGTTCTCGCATACTCGTTCATCGTGACGACTATCTTGGCGTTGATCCTGAAGTTCACCATCGGCCTGCGCCTCGGCGAAGAGGATGAGGCCAACGGCATCGATGAGGCCGAGCACGCTGAAACCGGCTACGACTTCACCACTGTGGGTAGCAGCTCGGTTCTCGGGCACCGCGGCTCGGAGGGATGAGGGAAATGAAGCTGATCACTGCGATCGTCAAGCCGTTCACTCTCGAGGACGTCAAGACGGGTCTCGAGCAGACGGGCATCCTCGGGATGACCGTCAGCGAGGTGCAGGGCTACGGACGCCAGAAGGGCCACACCGAGGTGTACCGCGGTGCGGAGTACTCGGTCGACTTCGTGCCGAAGGTGCGGGTCGAGGTCCTCGTGGACGACTCCGCCGTCGACAAGGTGGTGGACGTCATCGTCCAGGCCGCCCGCACCGGCAAGATCGGTGACGGCAAGGTCTGGGTCAGTCCGGTCGACACCGTCGTGCGGGTTCGCACCGGTGAACGGGGGACCGACGCCATTTGATGCACCAGTGATCTGATCCATCTGAGACCTCGTCCCGGCCGTGCACCGAGTGAGAACCAATCCATAGCCGGGGGAAGAGGACCGAGATGACCAAGCAGACACCAGATCCCGCCGCCGGGGCCTCTCGATGGGAGGCGCCGGCGGCGGGCTCGTCACGTCCGGCCACCGATCTGACGAAGGCGGCCGCACAGCTGCTCAACGGCGGATCCAAGCAGCTCGACTCGGCCGCGTTGCGTGACGCGCTGCTCGACCTCAACGAGTTCTGGCTGACCACGAAGGCTACCGAGATCGGCATCACCCCGACCAGCGGCTTCGCGATCGTCGCAACCGGTGGTCTCGGCCGGGGCGAGCTGCTGCCGTACTCCGATCTCGATCTGATCCTGGTGCACGACGACATGCCGCGCGACATCGTCACGCAAGTCGCCGAACTGCTCTGGTATCCGTTGTGGGACGCCAACATTCAGCTCGACCACAGCGTCAGGACGGTGCCCCAGGCGCTGCAGGTCGCCGGCAAGGACATCTCGGCGGCCCTGGCCATGCTCGAGGCCCGCCACATCGCGGGCGACGCCGACCTGTCGGCGCTGCTGGTCGGCGGGGCGCGCAGGCAGTGGCGCACCGGCATCGCCTCGCGCTTCGACGAACTCGTCGAGCACACCACGCGCGGTGGCAGCGCAGCGGGCAGATCGCCCACCGCGCCGAGCCCGACCTCAAGAACGGTCGCGGCGGACTGCGCGACGTCCAACTGCTCAACGCGCTGGCCATCGCCCAACTCGCCGACGTGTATCCCGAGCCGGTCGCTGGCGTCGCCGACGGGCAGCCTCGGTGATGCCCATCTGGCGCTGCTCAACGTCCGCACCGAACTGCACCGGGTCTCTGGCCGTGGCCGCGAGATGCTGCGGGCCCAGTACGCCGACGAGATCGGCGCGGCGCTGCGCATCGGCGACCGGTTCGACCTCGCCCGCATGCTCAGCGACGCCGCGCGCACGATCAGTTACTACGTCGACGCGGGCGTGCGCACGGCGGCGAACGCGTTGCCGCGCCGCGGTTTCGCCGCGCTGCGCCGTCCCGTCCGCCGGCCGCTCGACGAGGGCGTGATCGAGTTCAACGGTGAGGTCATCCTGGCCCGCGACGCCCGGCCCGAACGCGACCCCGGCCTGATCCTGCGCGTCGCTGCGGCCTCGGCCACCACCGGGCTGCCGATGGCGGCGTCGACGCTCAGTCGCTTGTCGGAGGCCGCGCCGGAGCTGCGGACGCCGTGGCCCCGTCAGGCGCTGAAGGATCTGCTGGTGATGCTGGCCGCCGGGCCGGCGGCCGTGGCCACCGTCGAGGCGCTCGATCGAACCGGCCTGTGGGGCAGGCTGTTTCCCGAGTGGGGTGCGGTGCGCGACCTGCCGCCGCGCGACGTCGTGCACATCTGGACGGTGGACCGTCACCTCGTCGAGACCGTCTCGCGGGCAAGCGCATTCACCACCCGGGTGTCGCGCCCCGACCTGCTGGTGCTCGGCGCCCTGGTGCACGACATCGGCAAGGGCCGCGGCGGTGACCACAGTGTCATCGGTGCGGAACTGGCCACCCAGATCGGCACGCGGCTCGGGATGTGGCCGTCGGACGTCGAGATGCTGTCCAAGATCGTGCGCCACCACCTGCTGCTACCCCAGACCGCGACCCGGCGCGACCTGCAGGACCCCAAGACCATCGCAGGCGTCGTCGACGCCCTCGGTGGCGATTCGGTCCTGCTGGAGTTGTTGCACGCGCTGGCCGAGGCCGATTCGCTGGCCACCGGTCCGGGTGTGTGGGGCGACTGGAAGGCCTCGCTGATCGGCGAACTGGTGCGGCGATGCCGGCTGGTGATGGCGGGCGAGCCGCTACCGCATCCCGATCCCATCGAGCCGCAGTATCTGGCGCTGGCGGCCGACGGCGGCGTGCACGTCGACCTCACCCCGTCCGACGCGCACGTCTACAACGTCACGATGATCGCCCCGGACCGGCGAGGTCTGCTGTCCAAGGCCGCGGGCGTGCTCGCGCTGAATTCGCTGCGGGTGCACTCCGCGTCGGTCAACAGCCACGAGGGCGTGGCGATCAACACGTTCGTCGTCTCGCCGCATTTCGGTGCGCCCCCCGCGGCCGAACTGCTGCGTCAGCAGTTCATCCTGGCGCTCGACGGCGATCTCGACGTGATCGGATTCCCTCGAACGGCGCGACCGTGAGGCGGCGGCCACGAACACCGCCCGCGCCGGTGAGATCCTCGCCGCGGTGCCCGTCAATCAGGCTGCCCCGCCACCGCGGATCCTGTGGTTCGACGGAACGTCGCCCGGCGAGTACGTGGTGGAGATCCGCAGCGCCGACCGCACCGGGCTGTTGGCGCGGCTTTCGGCGGTCCTCGAACGTGACGGCGCTCGACATCGTCTGGGCCAGGGTCGCCACGCTCGGATCGTCGGTCGATCGACGTGTTCGGCATCGTGGTGCCGGCGCTGACCGCGGGCGATGACACAGGCGAGCATTGCGGCCGCGCGCGCCGAACTCGAGCGGGAGATGTATGAGGTGTTGCCGGCGCCGCCGCCTGCCAAGCCGGTGTCCGAGGCCAGCTGATCGTCTCCTCCCGAGGCGAGTCGATTCCGTCACGTTAGGCTTGTCAGGTGTTTGAATCCCTGTCCGACCGGTTGACCGGAGCCCTCTCGGGGCTCCGTGGCAAGGGGCGGCTGACCGACGCCGACATCGATGCGACCACCCGTGAGATCCGGCTCGCCCTGCTGGAGGCGGATGTCTCGCTTCCGGTGGTGCGTGATTTCGTCGCGCCGCATCAAGGAGCGGGCCAAGGGCGCGGAGGTGTCGGCGCGCTCAACCCGGCTCAGCAGGTCGTCAAGATCGTCAACGAGGAACTCGTCGGCATCCTCGGCGGCCAGACCAGGCCACTGGCGTTCGCCAAGACCCCGCCCACGGTGATCATGCTTGCCGGCCTGCAGGGCTCCGGTAAGACGACGCTCGCCGGGAAACTCGCCAAATGGCTTCGTGGGCAAGGTAATACACCGTTGCTGGTGGCCTGCGACCTGCAGCGCCCCGGTGCGGTCAGCCAGCTGCAGATCGTCGGTGAACGCGCAGGGGTCACGGTGTTCGCCCCGCATCCCGGCACGGCCGAAGGCTCCGACGACTCCGCCCCTGGCGACCCCGTCGCCGTCGCGGCCGCGGGCCTGGCCGAAGCCAGAGCCAAGCACCACGACGTCGTCATCGTCGACACCGCGGGCCGGCTCGGCATCGACGAGGAGCTGATGAGCCAGGCCGCCGCGATCCGCGGCGGCGGTGGATCCCGACGAGGTGCTGTTCGTCCTCGACGCGATGATCGGTCAGGACGCCGTCACCACCGCCGAGGCCTTCCGCGAGGGCGTCGGCTTCACCGGCGTCGTGCTCACCAAGCTCGACGGCGACGCCCGCGGTGGTGCCGCGCTCTCGGTGCGTGAGGTCACCGGCGTGCCCATCCTGTTCGCGTCCACCGGCGAGAAGCTCGAGGACTTCGACGTCTTCCATCCCGACCGGATGGCGAGCCGGATCCTGGGCATGGGCGACGTGCTCAGCCTGATCGAGCAGGCCGAGCAGGTCTTCGACGCCGATCAGGCCGAGGCCGCCGCCGCCAAGATCGGTAGCGGCGAGCTCACGCTGGAGGACTTCCTCGAGCAGATGCTGGCCATCCGCAAGATGGGCCCGATCGGCAACCTGCTCGGCATGTTGCCTGGTGCGGGCCAGATGAAGGACGCGCTGGCCGCCGTCGACGACAGCCAGCTCGACCGCGTGCAGGCCATCATCCGCGGCATGACGCCCGCCGAGCGCGCCGAGCCGAAGATCATCAACGCGTCCCGCAGGCTGCGCATCGCCAACGGATCCGGTGTGACCGTGGCCGAGGTCAATCAGCTGGTCGACCGCTTCTTCGAGGCGCGCAAGATGATGTCGTCGATGGCGGGCCAGATGGGCATGCCGTTCGGCCGCAAGTCCGGTAGCCGCAAGGCCGCCAAGGGCAAGAAGGGCAAGAAGGGCGGCCGCGGGCCGACGCCACCGAAGGTCGCGCAATCCGCTGGGCGCGGGCGGGATGCCCGCCGGTTTCCCGGACCTGTCGAACATGCCGAAGGGTCTGGACGAGCTACCGCCGGGGCTCGCCAACATCGACCTGTCCAAGCTGAAGTTCCCCGGCCAGAAGTAACCGTTGCGTGGGCGACGAGCGCTTGCATCTGCGGGGCAGGGGACTGCCCGATGGTGAGCCCGTCGAGTGGTGGGTCGTCGATGGCGTCCTGAGCGCCGAACCGGTGGTGGGCGCGGAGACCGTCTTCGGGGCGGAGGGGGCCGGCGGCTGGATCCTGCCCGGCCTGGTCGACGCACACTGCCACGTCGGCCTCGGCGCCGCACGGAGCAACCGAGGGCGACGAAGCGATCAGGCAGGCGGAGACCGAGCGTGACGCGGGCGCGCTACTGCTGCGCGACGCAGGCTCGCCGTTGGACACCCGCAGCCTCGACGACCGCGCCGACCTGCCGCGAATCATCCGCGCAGGCCGCCACCTCGCCCGGCCCAAGCGCTACACGCCCGGGTTGCCGATCGACGTCGAAGACGAGTCGCAGTTGCCCGCGGCGGTCGCCGAACAGGCCCGTTGGGGTGACGGCTGGGTGAAGTTGGTGGGGGACTGGATCGACCGTGGGATCGGCGATCTGGCGCCCCTGTGGTCGGACGACGTGCTCGTCGAGGCCATCGCGGCCGCGCACGCCGAGGGCGCCAGGGTCACCGCGCACGTCTTCGGCGAGGACGCGTTGCCTGGCCTCGTCAACGCGGGCATCGACTGCATCGAGCACGGCACGGGGATCACCGACGACGTCATCACGCTGATGCTCGAGCACGGCACGGCGTTGGTGCCGACCCTGATCAACATCGAGAACTTTCCAGGCATCGCCGACGCCGCGGCCAAGTATCCGACCTACGCAGCGCACATGCGTGACCTCTACGCGTCATGCCGCGACAGGGTCGGTGCCGCGCATGACGCGGGCGTGCCGATCTACGCGGGCACCGACGCGGGAAGCATGATCGCCCACGGTCGGATCGCCGACGAGATCGATGCGCTCAAGACCGTCGGGCTGACCCCGACCGAGGCGCTCGGTGCCGCGTGTTGGGATGCCCGGGCGTGGCTGGGTCGGCCCGCCCTCGAGCACGGGGCCTCGGCTGATCTGCTCTGTTTTGCCGAGGACCCCAGGACCGGCGCGGACGTCGTGTACAACCCCGACCTGGTGATCCTGCGTGGCCGCATCTTCTAACCGCTCGCACAAGGGGCCGCCGTGCAAACCCCCGAGTCGCTGCGCTCCTGCCCGCCGTACGAACCCCGCGAGTCGCTGCGCTCCTGCCCGCCGTACGAACCCCCGAGTCGCTGCGCTCCTGCCCGCCGTACGCTCTCGAGCATGCCCGACCATCGAGCCCACTTCGACTTCGAGATTCGCTTCGCCAACTCCGGGGACCTGACCGGAAGGGGATTTCGGCTCGACGTGCCGTCGGCCGACCTCGACGAGGCATCCATCGGACGGCTGCTGGTGCATCACCTCGGACTCGCGCTGGTCGACAGCGTCGAACTCCACGGGCTGCGGATCGTCGAGGAGCCGCACCGAGGGAGCCGCGGAGTGGAATCGGTGCCCAAAAACCCAAGTGCGGCAACGCACGTGGTCGACCTCAGCCACCCGATCCGCGCCGGGCTGGTCACCTACCCCGGGCTGCCCGCGCCGACCATCACGCCGCACCTGACGCGGGAGGACTCCCGCGGGAAGTATGCGCCGGGAACCGAGTTCGCGATGGACGTCATCACGATGATCGGGAACACCGGCACGTACCTGGACTCGCCGTTCCACCGCTACGCCGATGGGCGCGATCTCGCCGGGCTGGACCTGGCGACACTCGTCGGCCTGCGCGCCGAAGTGTTCCACCTGACCGACGCATGGGATGCGCAGCGGCGCGGCATCCGCGCGGAGACTCTCGCCGACCGCGACGTGCAGGGCGCCGCCGTGCTGCTGCACACCGGATGGGACGAGCACTTCGGGTTGGCCGAATACGGTTCCGGTGCACCGTTTCTGCACGCCGACGGCGCCCAATTCCTGATCGACGCGGGTGCTGCGCTGGTGGGAATCGACTCGGTCAACATCGACGACACCGAGTCCGGTGGGGAGCGGCCCGCGCACACGCTGCTGCTCGGCGCCGGCGTGCACGTCGTCGAGCACCTCACCAATCTCGCGGCACTGCCACCGCGGGGCGCACGGTTCACCGCCACCCCGCCCGCGATCGAGGGGTTCGGCACCTTCCCGGTCCGCGCGTTCGCCGAGCTGCCCGCGGGTTAGGGCCGGCGCCGAGCGTGACGCCACTGCGAGAAATCCGCGAATTCTTCTCAGTGGCATCACGTTCGGCGCCGACGGCGACCCAGGCCTATGCCCCACGGGCCGCTGTCAAACCGCCACTACTGGCTGAAGCCCCAGTCGAACAGCCCGATCGCCTGACCGTAGAGGTCGCCCGAACCGAACATCTGCACCACCACCAGGCGGCGGCCGTTGCGTTGCGCCGCACCCACATACGTCTTGCGGGCCAGGTCGGTGAACCCGGTCTTGCCGCCGAGGTCGCCCGGGTAGCGGGCCAGCAGTTCGTTCTGCGCGGTCAGAGTCTTGCCGGGGAACGCGGCCGATTGGGGTCTGCAGAATCCGTGCGATCAGCGGGTACTTCAGCGCCTGCCGGAAGAACACGGCGAGATCGTGCGGGCTGGTGACGGACTCCCACCCCGGCCCGTCGAGGCCCGACGGCGACGCGGCCACGGTGCCGCGCCCGCCGAGTTGGGCGGCCTTGGCGTTCATCCTCGCCACGGCGACGCGTTGCCCGCCGAGCATGTCGGCCAGCATGTTGGCGGCGTCGTTGCCCGACACCATCAGCAGCGCCGCGAGCAGTTGGGTGACGGTGTACGGCTGACCCGGCGTCAATCCGACACACGAGCACTCCACCGTGGTGTGCGACTGGTTGGCCCGCGCGTACGCATCAGGGCTGAGGTTGTCGAGGACCACCATCGCCAGCAGCACCTTGATGGTGCTGGCCGGGGCATACGACCCGTAGGGGTCGCGGCTCGCAAGGATCCGGCCGGTGTCGAGGTCGGCCAGCACCCAGGCCTGCGCGGGCCCATCGGGCGGCGCGACCACGGCGCCCGCGGGCTCGATGTCGGGCTGCGCCAACGCGACGGGCGCGGTCAACGCCGCGGCGATGGCGAGCGCCGTCGCCGCGAAGAGTCTCCGCACGCTGCACGAGCGTATGGCGCGAAGGACTCACCTAGCGCGCGATCAGGTCTCCGTCGGGTATCGGGCTACAGTGCACCGACACTCACCGAACGATCCTGGGCAAAGCCCCAATCCAGCAGGCTCGTCGCCTGGTCCCAATACGTGGGGCCGCCCTCCTTGACGAGGCCGTACATCATCGCGACCACCAACCGCCGGCCATCGCGCTGCGCGGCCCCGACGAACGTCTTGCGGGCGACGTCGGTGAACCCGGTCTTGCCGCCGAGCATGCCTGGGTAGCGCGCCAGCATCTCGTCCTGGTTGATCAGGGTGACGGGGCCCGCGTCGCCGGGGAAAGGCGCCGTCGGCGACGTCGTGATCCCGGCGAACACCGGGTTGGCCAGCGCCGCCCGGAAGATGACGGCCAGGTCGTGCGGCGTGGTGTAGCCGTCGATTCCCGGCCCGTTGAGACCGGACGGCGACCCCGCCATGGTGTCCATCGCACCGAGCGCGGCGGCCTTGGCGTTCATCTTCGCCACGGCCGCGTCCTTGCCGCCCAGCATGTGGGCGAGGGTGTTGGCGGCGTCGTTGCCCGACACCAGCAGCAGACCGTCGAGCAACTCCTGCGTGGTGTAGGTGCGGCCGGCCTTCACCCCGGCACAGTTGCACTCCACCTTGGTGTCGGCGTCGTCGGCGACGACCGTCGCGTCCAGCGGCAGTTCGTCGAGCACGACCAGGGCCAGCAGCGTCTTGATGGTGCTGGCCGGTGCGTGCCTGGCGTACTGATCGCGGCCCGCGAGAATCTGGCCGGTGTCCATGTCGGCGACGATCCACGCCGGCGCAGGCCCCTCAGGAATGCCGGTCGTGGCGACGGGTTCAACCTCCGTGTCGGCCGCCGCGACGGGCGGGAACGAGCCGGAGAGCAATGCCGCGAGGCATACCGCGAGAGCGGCGACGAGCCTGACCATGTCGGCTGAGCCTACTGACCCGGACCTCGGCACCGGGAGGGTGGTCTGTGCCACGTCGGGTTTGAGGAGGGGGTGAATGGGGCTAAACACGCCGCGCGCGACGCCGTCGCGCGCCGTCGGCTGACGCCGAGCGCACCATCGCCGTAACGTAGGGCACGTAGACCGTAGAGGGGTCGAACACGAATGTGTGGCATCGCCGGTGAGATCGCGTTAGGGCGCCCCGCCAACCTTGCGGCCATCGAGGCGATGACGAACAGCATGGCGTCCCGCGGGCCCGACAGCAGCGGCGTCTGGGCCCGTGAGGGAGTCGCCCTCGGCCACCGTCGGCTGTCGATCATCGATCTGTCCAGCAGTGGGCACCAGCCCATGCACGACCCGGAGCTCGGGCTCACCGTTGTGTTCAACGGGTGCGTCTACAACTACCCGGAGCTAAGGCAGCAGCTGCTCGCCAAGGGGTACCGCTTCTTCTCGCACAGTGACACCGAGGTCATCCTCAAGGGTTATCGCGAATGGGGCGAGCGGGTGGTCGACCATCTCAAGGGGATGTTCGCCTTCGCCGTGACCGAGATCGGCACGGGCCGCGTGGTTCTCGCCCGCGACCGGCTCGGGGTGAAGCCGCTCTACTGGTCGGAGGTGGCCGAAGGCCACGGCACCAGCAGCCTGCGGTTCGCGTCGTCGCTTCCCGCGCTGGTGGCCGCGGGCGGTGTCGACACCGAGATCGACCCGGTGGCGCTGCATCACTACCTGAGCTTTCACTCGGTCGTGCCTTCGCCGCATACCATCCTGCGCGGCGTCCGCAAGCTGCCGCCCGGCACCATCATGCGGATCGAGCCCGACGGCAGGCGGAGCCAGGAGACGTACTGGGAGCCGGTGTTCGAGCGGTCCGCGGAGCGGGCCAACTGGTCGGAGCCCGAATGGCAGGAGGCGATCCTCGCCTCGCTTCGCACCGCCGTGGAACGTCGCCTGGTCGCCGACGTCCCCGTTGGCTGCCTGCTCTCGGGCGGCCTGGACTCCAGCCTGATCGTCGGGCTACTCGCCGAGGCGGGTCAGCACGGCCTGGCGACTTTCTCGATCGGCTTCGAGGCCGCTGGCGGCGAGGAGGGCGACGAGTTCAAGTACTCCGACGTCATCGCCCGGCACTACGGCACCGACCATCACCAGATCCGCATCGACACCGCCCGCATGCTGCCGTCACTCTCGGGTGCCATCGGGGCCATGAGCGAGCCGATGATGAGCCATGACTGCGTGGCGTTCTACCTGCTGTCCGAAGAGGTCAGCAAGTACGTCAAGGTCGTGCAGTCGGGTCAGGGTGCCGACGAGATCTTCGCCGGGTACCACTGGTACCCGCCGATGGCCCACGCCAGCGACGACAGCGTCGACGACGCCTTGTCGAGCTACCGCAAGGCGTTCTTCGACCGCGATCACGGCGCGCTGAACGGGCTGCTGCAACCGCGCTGGCAGCTGGACTCCGACGTCGCAGGAGAGTTCGTGCTCGAGCACTTCGCCCATCCGGGTGCCGCGACCGCGACCGACCGCGCGTTGCGGCTGGACACCACCGTCATGTTGGTCGACGACCCCGTGAAGCGGGTCGACAACATGACGATGGCATGGGGGCTGGAGGGTCGCGTGCCGTTCCTCGACCACGAGTTGGTCGAGCTCGCTGCCACCTGCCCGCCCGAACTGAAGACGGCGTACGACGGCAAGGGCGTGCTGAAGGAAGCGGCGCGCAAGGTCATCCCGCACGAGGTCATCGACAGGCCGAAGGGCTACTTTCCGGTGCCCGCGCTCAAACATCTGGCCGGGCCGTACCTCGACCTCGTCCGCGACGCACTGCACAGCACCGCGGCGCGTGACCGCGGCCTGTTGTCACCCGAGGCGCTCGACGGGCTGCTCGCAGAGCCGAACGGGAATCTCACGCCGCTTCGCGGGAATCCGCTCTGGCAGCTCGGCCTGCTCGAGCTGTGGCTCGACCGCCACGTCGATGGGGTCGCGAAGCCATGACGTCCGACGCCGGACGCGGCGATCCCGCCCGCGGGGTGGTTCAGGACCTCGGGTGGGGCCGGCTTGTCTTCGGCCAGACCTTCGATGACCCCGGGCAGTTCGGGACGGCCCTTCGTGCGGAGGCCAGCGGCCGCCGCGACATCGGGATGTACCTCGATGCGCCGCACGTCTTCGTCGCGCTACATCCGCAGGAGTTCTTCATCGACCCGAGCTTCACGTACCGCCTGCAGTTCGCCGACACCGGCGACTATCGGCCGGCGGACGTGCCGGGGCTTTCGGTGCGCGCGGTGGACTCCATCGACGACTGCGGCGCCATCAATCACATCTACCTGCAGTGCCGCATGGTGCCCGCGGACATCGACCTGATGTGGGAAAACAGCCGGTCCGAGCCGCACATGGTGTATCTGGTCGCCACCGACGACGAGACCGGCGCCGTCGTCGGCACCGTGACCGGCATCGACCATGCGCAACTCTTCGACGACGAGGAGAACGGCTCCAGCCTGTGGTGCCTGGCAGTGGACCCGACGATGTCCCGGCCCGGGGTGGGCGGCCTGCTGGTGCGCTCGCTGGTCGAGGAGTTCGTACGACGGGGTCGCTCCCAGATGGATCTCTCGGTGTTGCACGACAACGAGGGCGCCATTGCGCTCTACGAGCGGATGGGATTTCAGCGCGTGCCCGTGCTGGGCATCAAGCGCAAGAACGCCATCAACGAGAAACTCTTCGCGCCCGTGCACGACGAGGAGGGGCTGGCCGAGCTCAACCCGTACGCGCGCATCATCGCCGACGAGGCGATCCTGCGGGGTATCGCCGTCGAGGTCCTCGACGGCAAGGGCGGCTATCTGCGCCTCACCCACGGCGGCACCACCGTGGTCACCCGGGAGTCGCTGTCCGAGCTGACCAACGCCATCGCCATGAGCCGCTGTGACGACAAACGCGTAGCCCGAAAAGTAGTGGCCGGAGCCGGAATTCGGGTCCCGAGGGGCCGGAACGCCACCTTCGCCGACGAGGACTACGAGTTCCTCGCCGAGGTGGGTTCGGTGGTGGTGAAGCCCGCCCGCGGCGAGCAGGGTGCGGGCATCACCGTCGGCGTGACGAAACGCGAGGACCTCGACCGCGCACTTGCGTTCGCCGGGAAGCACTGCCCCGACGTTCTGATCGAAGAGCGTTGCGACGGTGAGGATCTGCGTCTGGTGGTCATCAACGGCAAGGTGATCGCCGCGGCCATCCGACGTCCGCCCGAAGTGGTCGGCAGCGGTAACCACACCGTCCGTCAGCTGGTCGAGGCGCAGAGCCGTCGACGTGCGGCCGCGACTCACGGCGAGTCGCTCATCCCCGTCGACGACCTCACCGAGGACACCGTGCGCGAAGGGGGCTTCGACCTCGACGACGTCCTGCCCACCAACGAGCGCCTGGTCGTGCGGCGCACCGCCAACCTGCACACCGGTGGGACCATCCGCGACGTCACCGACGACCTCAACCCCACACTCGCCAAGGTGGCCATCGACGCGGCCGATGCGATCGGCATCCCCGTCACGGGAATCGACCTCATGGTGCCGTCGGTCGAGGGGGAGGAGTACGTGTTCATCGAGGCCAACGAACGTCCCGGCCTGGCAAATCACGAGCCCCGGCCCACCGCGCAGGCATTCGTCGACCTGCTCTTCCCGCGCACCGCGGCGACGCCGTGGGCCTGGCAACCCGGCCCGATCGAACAGGGCTGAGGCTCGATAGGCTCGCGTCGATCCCTAGCACCGACCGATTCGAACCGTGGGAAGGCGACCTTGACTGACCTGGCGACCGCTGCAGCGCGAATGTCTGCGGATGACCGCAGCTGGATGGTCGACACGCTGCTGGCGCTGCTGCAGACCCCGAGCCCGTCGGGCCGCACCGACGCGGTGATGCAGTTGATCGGTGGCATCCTCGACGACCTCGGCGTGCCGTTCACGCTGACCCGCCGCGGCGCGCTCACCGCCGAACTCCCCGGCGAAGTCGGCCACCATCGATCGTGCGATCGTGGTCCACGCCGACACCATCGGGTGCATGGTGCGCGAGCTGAAGGACAACGGCCGACTCGAGCTGATCCCGGTCGGCACGTTCTCGGCGCGCTTCGCCGCGGGGGCCCGGGTGCGGATCTTCACCGACGACAACGACGAGTTCTTCACCGGAACCGTCATGCCGCTCAAGGCTTCCGGGCACGCGTTCGGTGACGAGATCGACACCCAGCCGACGGATTGGGAGCACGTCGAGGTCAGGGTCGACCGCAACGTGTCGACCCGCGCGGACCTCGTCAACCTCGGGATGAACGTGGGTGACTTCGTCGCGTTCATCACCAGCCCCGAGCTCACCGAGGACGGCTTCATCGTCTCGAGGCACCTCGACGGCAAGGCGGGCGTCGCCGTCGCACTCGCGCTGGCGAAGAACGTCATGGAGAACGAGGTCGTGCTGCCGCACCGCACGACCATCATGGTGACCATCACCGAGGAGGTCGGGCACGGCGCCAGCAGCGGGCTGCCGCCGGACGTCGCCGAGCTGGTCTCGGTCGACAACGCGGTGTGCGCGCCCGGCCAGCATTCGATCGAGCACGGCGTCACGATTCCGATGGCCGACCTGCACGGTCCCTTCGACTACCACCTGACGCGCAACCTGTGCCGGCTGGCGAAGGAGCAGGGAATCGCCCACGCCCGCGACATCTTTCGGTTCTACCGCTCCGATGCGGCCGCTGCGATCGAGGCGGGCGCCAACACCCGTGCCGCCCTCGTCGCGTTCGGGCTCGACGGCAGCCACGGCTGGGAACGCAGCCACCTGGATTCGCTCGAGGCGTGCTACCTGCTGCTGACGAGCTGGCTGCGCACCCCGTTGACGTTCGCCACGTGGGACGCCAAGCCGTCGGGCAAGCTCCGTGACTTCCCGTCGTCCAAGCAGCCCGCACCCAGTGAGCAGTGGGTGCCGCTGTCCCGCGGCGACTTCACCGAGCCTGGAGACGTCTCGCCGGGCGAGCACTGGCCGCCCTCGGAGGGTCCGCAGGCCTGAGAATCGGGTCTGCGCGGGGTCGGGTTGACCAGGGGTGTTCAATCGAGACGTGCTGAGCCTGGAAGAGATCTCCGACCGTCTCGAGATACAACAGTTGCTGGTCGCCTATTCGACGGCGATCGACACCCGCCGGTTCGATGACCTGGATCTGGTGTTCACCCCGGACGCCTACATCGACTACCGGGCGCTCGGCGGCATCGACGGGAAGTTTCCGGAGGTCAAGGCGTGGCTGGCCGAGGTGCTGCCGAACTTTCCGGCGTACTCGCACCTGCTGGGCAACTTCGACGTGCGGATCACCCGTTCGCCCGAGGGCGACACCGCCGCGTCCAGGACGCTGTGCTTCAACCCGATGGTGCTCGGCGGCGAAAAGCAGCAGGTGCTGTTCTGCGGCCTGTGGTACGTCGACGAGTTCGTCCGCACCCCCGACGGCTGGCGGATGACCCGCCGGGTCGAGGAGAAGTGTTTCGACAGAGTCGTCTGAAGTACGCGCCTGCACAAGGTGGACTCCGTCCACGCCGCAATGCGGCCAGTCGTGGTGGAAGTCGGGTCTGAGTGGTGGTCCGAGCGCGTCGGCTCAGCCGCCGGGCTCGGCCGACACGTCGGTGCCTCCGGGGTGTCGCTGACGAAAAGTCGTCGGCGAAGATGTCGCGCCACGCGTCCCAGTCCTTGGTGTCCAGGTATCGGCAGTACCGGGCCTTCAGCAGTTTGATCGACTCGATCTCGAGCAGGGCGGGCGTTGTCCATGCGGTGAGCGTGACATTTGCACTTGAACCGCTCAAGGCTGCGCCGACCGCGGTGCGCGACGGGCCGGATTTTCACCGGCAGGCGCGTGTTCTGGCACAATGGGCGGCTGTCTGCCGCGCGACCCACGTCAGCGCGATCCGCCTCCGGCTTCTCGCTGGACGTGCTTGCTCGGCGGTCACACACGCAAGGCAAAACCGGACCGGGCATCCCGCCCGCGTCGCTTGAATTGCAAGCGTGGCAATCACAGGAGAAGTCGCTCCACCATGGCTGTCAAGATCAAGCTCGCCCGCTTCGGCAAGATCCGCAACCCCCAGTACCGCATCGCCGTCGCCGACGCGCGCAACCGCCGCGACGGCCGCGCCATCGAGGTCATCGGCCGGTACCACCCGAAGGAAGACCCGAGCTCATCGAGATCGACTCGGAGCGCGCGCAGTACTGGCTCGGCGTCGGCGCCCAGCCCACCGAACCCGTGCTGGCGCTGCTGAAGATCACCGGCGACTGGCAGAAGTTCAAGGGCCTGCCGGGCGCCGAGGGCACGCTGAAGGTCAAGGAGCCCAAGCCCAGCAAGCTGGACCTGTTCAACGCCGCGCTGGCCGCCGCCGACGATGCGCCCACCGGCGCAGGCGACCACGCCCAAGAAGAAGAAGGCGCCCGCCAAGGCGGCCGACGAGGCCGAGACGCGCCGAGGCGCCCGCCGAGTCCGCGCCTGCTGACGCCGCCGCCGACCGAATGAGCACTGTCGTCGTCGACGCCGTCGAACATCTGGTTCGCGGGATCGTCGACAACCCCGACGACGTCCGCGTCGACATGGTGACCAACCGCCGTGGCCGCACCGTCGAGGTGCACGTGCACCCCGACGACCTGGGCAAGGTGATCGGCCGCGGCGGTCGCACCGCCACCGCGCTGCGCACCCTGGTCGCCGGCATCGGCGGCCGCGGCATCCGCGTCGACGTGGTGGACACCGACCAGTAGCTCGGCGGGCAGGAGCGAAGCGACCGGAGACCGATGGACCTCGTCGTCGGGCGGGTCGCCAAGGCGCACGGCATCGGCGGTGAGGTCGTCGTCGACGTCCGCACCGACGATCCCGACGGCCGGTTCGCGCCGGGCACCGCGCTGCGCGCCAGGGCGCGGGACGAGACCGAGCGCGACCTACGTCGTCGATGCGGTGCGCGAGCACGGCGGCCGGCTGCTGGTGCGGCTCGAGGGCGTCGGCAGACCGCGATGCCGCCGACGCGCTGCGCGGCACGCCTGTTCCTCGTCGACTCCGCGGACCTGCCGCCCATCGAGGACCCCGACGAGTTCTACGACCACCAGCTCGAGGGTCTGCGGGTGCGCACCGTCGACCGGTCGCGAGGTCGGCACCGTCGCCGAGGTGCTGCACACCGCCGCGGGCGAGTTGCTCGTCGGTGCAGACCGATGCCGACGGCCGAGGTGCTGGTGCCGTTCGTCGGCGCGATCGTCACGTCGGTGTCGCTGGCCGACGGCATCGTCGAGATCGACCCGCCCGAGGGCCTGCTCGACCTGGAGTCGATCTAGGTGCGCAGCCATGCGGATCGACGTCGTCACGATCTTCCCGGACTATCTCGATCCGCTGCGACAGTCGTTGCCGGGCAAGGCGATCGAGGACGGCATCGTCGAGCTCGGACGTGCACGATCTGCGGCGCTGGACCCACGACGTGCACCGCTCGGTCGACGACTCGCCCTACGGCGGCGGCCCGGGCATGGTGATGAAGGCGCCGGTGTGGGGCGACGCGCTCGACGAGATCTGCTCGGCGGAAACACTTCTCGTCGTGCCGACGCCGGCGGGCAGGCCGTTCACCCAGGCCGACGGCGCAGCGCTGGAGCGCCGAGACGCACCTGGTGTTCGCCTGCGGCCGCTACGAGGGCATCGACCAGCGGGTCGTCGACGACGCCGCCCGCCGGATGCGGGTCGAGGAGGTGTCGATCGGCGACTACGTGCTGCCCGGCGGCGAGTCCGCGGCCCTCGTCATGATCGAGGCGGTCGTTCGGCTGCTGCCCGACGTGCTCGGCAATCCCGCGTCGCACCAAGATGATTCGCACTCCGACGGGCTGCTGGAGGGGCCGAGCTACACCGGCCCGCCGAGTTGGCGTGGGCTGGACGTGCCCGCCGTGCTGCTGTCCGGTGACCACGCGAAGGTCGCTGCCTGGCGGCGCGAACAGGCGCTGCAGCGCACGCGCGAGCGCCGGCCCGACCTGCTCGATCGGCGTGGACTCGCTAAGGCTAGATCCGGCCGCCGGGGAACATCGTCTTGACGGCCTGGGTGATGGTCGCGCGCGCGTCGTCGGCGTCGGTGGGCTGCATCGAGCTGATCGCCATGACGTAGCGCCGGTCCGGGCCGATCACGCCGGTGGACAGGTGCATCCAGTCGGAGCCGATGCAGCACATCCAGCCCTGCTTGACCGCGACCGGTTCGGCGTAGAGGCCTTCCGGGATGCCGAACCGCTGCGGGTAGACGCCGCCGGGCACCATTCCGTCGGGCGCGGTCGGCGTCGACGCCGCGAGGTTGGACAGGATGATGCTGGCCTGTTCGGGCGGCAGCCCGCCAGTACCCGCCAGCATCATGTCGTAGTAGCGGACCAGGTCGGTCGACCGTGCTGATGGTGTTGAACCACCGCCCGTTGCTCGGCGCGTCGGGTCGACGTCAGCCCGTAGCGGGCGACCACCCGGTTGATGATCGCGCTGCCACCGCTGCGGTTCCAGAAGGTCTCGGCGGCGCTGTCGTCGGACGACCGCAGCATGCGGTCGAACGCCTCGCGGTCGTCGGGGGAGAGCTGCGTCTGGCCCTTGGACACCTGCAGCAGCAGGTCGTCGGCGATGAAGAGCTTGACCACCGAGGCGATGGCGATGGTGCGGCGTTGCCGTTGGTGACCAGTTGGCCGGTGTTGCGGTCGAGCACCGCGACGGTGATGTCGGCGCCGGACTTGGACGGCGTCCGCGGTGGCCTGCCGCTCGCGTCGGTCCAGTCCGGTGAACGGCGACCGCAGGCTCGTCGGGCGGAGCCTCGGGCAGCGGGGCCATGCTGCCCAGCGGGGCGACCACGGTGAGCGGCGGCGCGGAGGGCGGCGGCGGGGTGCCGTACACCTTGGCCTCGCAGCCTGCGGCGACCGTCATGACGGCCACCGCGGCGGCGCGCCGACCATCAGCAGCGTCGACGGCCGCCGGTGCATGGCCCTCCTCGGGACAGAATGCGACGAAGATTCGTGCCGCGGCGTCTGGCCGCTCGCTCCTGACCCGGCTCAGTCAGCCTAACGGCTCGGACGTCTCGCCGCGCCTTCAGGCGACCGGTTGTTTCGCTCGAGGTCGGCGACGTCGACCGGCGGTCGGCTGACGCGATTTCGCTGCTCGGGCGCCGTCTGGCACAATTGAGCAGTTGTCTGCGCACGTCGGGGACATCCGAGATCTCTGCCTCCGTCTGCTGCGTGATGACACCCGAGTACGAGACCCCGGCTCGGCGCCACGTCGTCATCACGACGGACTGCCACGCAGCCGCGAACAGCAAGGAAGTGTCACCGATGAACACGCTGGACTTCGTCGACCAGACGTCGCTGCGCGACGACATCCCGGCTTTCGGCCCCGGCGACACCATCAACGTGCACGTGAAGGTCATCGAGGGCTCCAAGGAGCGCGTTCAGGTCTTCAAGGGCGTCGTGCTGCGCCGCCAGGGTGGCGGGGTCCGCGAGACCTTCACCGTGCGCAAGGAGAGCTACGGCGTCGGCGTCGAGCGCACCTTCCCGGTGCACTCGCCCAACATCGACCACATCGACGTCGTCACCCGCGGTGACGTGCGTCGCGCGAAGCTGTACTACCTGCGCGAGCTGCGTGGCAAGAAGGCCAAGATCAAGGAGAAGCGCTGACGTCGCACCGGGTTCGGTGTGACCGTTGGAATTCTTGCGGCGCGGCGGTACGCATCGCCCTGGCTACTCTGATGGCGTGACCGACGCTACGGACGCGACCGACGCCACCGACGCTGCGGACGCCGCCGACACCGAACCCGCCGACGAGGCAGCACCGGAGCAGCCCGAACGCAAGCGCGGCGCCGTGCGCGAAGCCGCGATCCTGCTGACCATTGCGGTCGTCCTCTACTACGTCATGCTGACGTTCGTCGCGCGGCCGTACCTCATTCCGTCCGAGTCGATGGAGCCGACGTTGCACGGCTGTGCCGGCTGTGTCGGCGACCGGATCATGGTGGACAAGCTCACCTTCCGGTTCTCCAAGCCCGCACCCGGCGACGTCGTCGTGTTCAAGGGCCCGCCGTCGTGGAACATCGGCTACAAATCGATCCGCTCCGCCAACCCCGTCGATCCGCACGCTGGAGAACGGGCTGTCGTTCATCGGATTCGTTCCGCCCGACGAGAACGATCTGGTCAAGCGAGTGATCGCGACCGGCGGCCAGACCGTGGAGTGTCGCGCCACCACCGGACTGACCGTCGACGGCAAGAGGCTGAACGAGCCCTATCTCGATCCGACGACGATGATGGCGGACCCCGCCGTCTACCCCTGCCTCGGCAACGAGTTCGGGCCGGTGAAGGTCCCCGACGGGCGGCTCTGGGTGATGGGCGACAACCGCACGCACTCGGCCGACTCGCGGGCCCACTGCACCAACCTGCCCGCCGATGCGCAACGCGGGCTGCTGTGCACCGGTGACCCCATGGCGGGCACCGTGCCGGTGGACAACGTGATCGGAAAGGCGCGGTTCATCGCGTGGCCGCCGTCGCGATGGGGCGGCGTCGGCAGCATGAATCCGCAGACGTCCCACCAGTAGAGGCACGCGATGAGCCGCTTGCGTCAAGACCAGGGTGTCGATGAGCCGCTTGCGCGAAGACCAGGGGTGTCGATGAGCCGCTTGCGCGAAGACCAGAGGGTGTAGCCCTTGCCGGCGACCTGGCCGCCCCGGACGGTCATCCGGAAGTCCGGCGGCCTGCGCACGCTCGAGTCCGCGCTGTACCGCGGGGGGCTCGGCCCGGTGGCCGGGGTCGACGAGGTCGGTCGCGGGGCATGTGCGGGCCCGTTGGTGGTCGCGGCGTGCGTGCTCGGGCCCAACCGGCTCGAGAGCCTGGCCGCTCTCGACGACTCCAAGAAACTCAACGAGCGGGAGCGCGAGCGGCTGTTCCCGCTCATCCGCCGGTACGCACTGGCCTATCACGTGGTCTTCATCCCCTCGACCGAGGTGGACCGTCGCGGCGTGCACGTGGCCAACATCGAGGGGATGCGGCGCGCCGTCGCTGGGCTGCCCATGCGGCCGGGGTACGTGCTGAGCGACGGATTCCGGGTGCCCGGGCTGCCGGTGCCGTCGCTGCCGGTGGTCGGCGGAGACGCCGCGGCGGCCTGCATCGCCGCGGCCAGCGTGCTGGCCAAGGTGAGCCGCGACCGGCTGATGGTGGCGATGGACGCCGACCACCCGGGGTACGGTTTCGCCGAGCACAAGGGCTACGGCACCCCCGCGCACACCGCTGCGCTGGCCGAGCTGGGCCCGTGCAGCCAGCACCGTTACTCGTTCATCAACGTGCGAAGGTTGGTCGGGGCGCCCGACGGGGTGTCCGACGGGTTCGACGGGTTCAGTGGGGAGGCAGCGCGGCATGGCGAACTGGGTTGAGGAATGATGAACTCCACACCGACCAAAGGACCGCTGAACCGATGAGTGCCGAGGATCTCGAGAAGTACGAAACCGAGATGGAGCTCTCGCTGTACCGCGAATACAAGGACATCGTGGGGCAGTTCAGCTATGTCGTCGAGACCGAACGGCGCTTCTATCTGGCCAACAGCGTCGAAATGGTGCCGCGCAACTCCGACGGCGAGGTCTACTTCGAACTGCGCCTCGCCGATGCCTGGGTGTGGGACATGTACCGACCTGCGCGCTTCGTCAAGCAGGTACGGGTGATCACCTTCAAGGACGTCAACATCGAAGAGGTGGAGAAGCCGGAGTTGCGGCTGCCCGACTGACGCGGGTCATGCCGGGGCCGGCCCATCCACCGACGGTGGCGCAGCTGCAACGTAGAACCCGGGGCACGACCGCCACCGTTGCCCTCTCTCGTTCGCCGAATCGAGGCGCGCGTCCGCCAAGACGCGGCTTGGCCACCTCTGAAAGTCCAGAGTTTGCTGCGCTGTGTGACATCCGCACGCCGTGCATCGGCTGCACGGGCGGGGCCGACTACTCGGCGCCGCGGTGGCATCAGCGTTGCGTGACCCGGCCACGGCCGACGCGGCATGGCGGATCCTCACTTCGCTCGGTGCCCGACCTCCCGGCCGGGTACCGGTGACCGCCGTCGGCGGAGCGGTCGGGCGAGGTGTGGCGTGTGGAGGCGACACATCCGTCGGAGTGCGTAAAGCGATCGGCCCAACCGCGTCTCCGGTTCGATGTGGAGACGGAGAAGTTCTGGGTCCGTTGTGCCCCAACGTAAGTCGTCGGAGTGTTCGGTGGCGCTACCCAGCACGAGGCGGTGTGGATGGCTGTCAGCACTTCGCCGGCGCGGCCCGAAGATGGTGGCCGATCCGGATGCGCCGGCTACCGGTCCCGAACGACGCCGACAGCTCGGTCAACTGCGCGTTGTCCGGCGCCGACGGGTTTGACGCACACGGCTTGGCCGCTCGCTGAGCGCACTGACGTGCCGATCGACGGTGTACTACGGGAGGCCTTCACGGTGGACCGGGACGTCGGCACGGTATGAATCCGTGCTTTGCTGATCATCGAAAGGGTCTATGGCGCCGATGCTGACGACCGCCGCGCCCCGCGGCTCGCCGTCGCCGCGGAACAACTCTGCGGTCTGCTGTCGACGATCCGGTCGACGGAGACCGGGTTGGCTCGTGTTCTTGCTTTGCTCTCCCGACCGATCGGCGGCCCAGCGGCGCGGCAGCGTTCGCGTGGCGCCTCTTGCATCGGCATTGGCCATCAAGCGACACTTGACCTACATTGTGGGTATGTGCTCATAATATGAGTAGGACGTGTTTGGCATCACAAACGACAGGCAACGTGATCTGACGCAGGCACGCCACGAAAGGGGAAGCCCATGTCAGAGGTGGCCATCATCGCCAACACGGCGATAGCGATCGTCGCGGTCGTCATCATGATCGTCCGATTCAAGTTCAACCCGGTGGTGTCGCTCGTCATCGGCTCGGCCTATCTGGGCCTGGCCGCCGGCGTCGGCGTCAAGAAGACGATCGACGCGATCATGACAGGCTTCGGCGACATCATGGCCGAGGTGGGACTGCTGATCGCGTTCGGCGTGCTGATGGGAGCGATACTTCAGCGCACCGGCGCCATCCAACGTCTGGTCCAGACCTTGCTGCGGGTATTCGGCCCCAAGCGCATGCCGTACGCACTGTCGCTGACCATCGCCACCTTCCTGCAGTCGATCTATCTGGACGTGCTGCTGGTGATCTCGGCGCCACTGGCCCGCAGCCTGGCCGACAAGGTCGGCAAGAACGGCACCGCACGGATGGCCACCGCAATGGCCATCGGCCTCGAGTGCGGAATCGTCCTCACGGTGCCGGGTGTCGGCGCCCTCGCCCTGGCCGGGCTACTCGGCGTGCCGCTTGGCAAGATGCTGCTGTTCGGTGTGCTCCTCGTCATCCCGACCGTGGCGATCTCGGTGGCCATCATGTCCTTTCTGTTCAACCACGGCTGGTGGGCCGTCGACCGTGACGAGCAGGAGTTCCTCGGATCCGACGATGAAGCACCGGAATCCGTTGACGACGAGCCGGTGAGCGGGAGCGCCCAGTCCGATGCCGCGCCGGGCAACGACGAAGGCGCCGGTGGCGTCGCGACGAAGACCGCCGTCACCGTCAGCACCCAGACACCGCTGCTGGTGCTGTTCGCCCCGCTGCTGTGCGCGTTGGCGCTCATCGCGTGCGGCGCGATCCTGGACGCCGCCGACGTCCACAATTCGGTTGTCGCTTTCTTGTCGTCGCCCGTGATCGCCCTGCTGATCGGGCTCGTCGGGACCAGCTTCGTCGGCCGCCATGCGCTTGGCCCTGGGGCGATCGAGCAGGCCATTGCCACCGGATTCAAGGAGAGCGGGCAGATCCTGATCCTCACCGGCGTCGGAGGCTCGCTGGCGGCGACCATCAAGGCCACCGGCCTCGGCGACATCCTCGGTGAGTACTTCAAGGCCACGCACGCAGCACCGCTTCTGATGGTGTGGGTGATCGCAGCGGTTCTGCACATCGCGGTCGGGTCGGTGACGATCTCCGCGATCACCTCGGCGGGCATCCTGGCTCCCGTCGCCCCGATCATCGGGCTCGACCCGGTGCTGATCGCTCTTGCTGCAGGCGCAGGCTCGCTCTTCGTGGTCCACGTCACCAGCAATACGTTCTGGCTCCTGCAGTCGCTGATGGGTCAGACCACCCGCGGCACCTTGAAGACCTGCACGGTGGGTGTCTCAGTTGCATCGGTGGTCGCAATCCTGTTGATCCTCCCTCTGTCACTCGTCTTCTGACCGCCCCTCGACCCCGGGAAAACCATGACTGAAAATGACCTGAACGAGTACCGCCCGCTGGCGGGCATCCGGGTGCTGGAACTCGGCAACTACATCGCCGCACCGACGGCGGGCCGAATGCTCGCCGACTTCGGTGCGGAGGTGATCAAGGTCGAGCGGCCGGTGACCGGCGACGAACTTCGCAACTGGCGGCTCTACGCCGGCGACACGTCGATGCTGTACCGGACGATCAACCGCAACAAGAAGTCCATCGTGTTGGACCTGAAGACCGACGAGGGCAGGCGGATCGTGCTGGACCTCGTCCGGCGCTGCCGACGTGCTGCTGGAGAACTTCCGGCCCGGCACGCTGGAGCGCTGGGGACTGGGTCCGGACGAGCTGAACCGGGCCAACCCCGACCTGGTCATCACCAGGATCTCGGCGTTCGGGCAGACCGGACCGATGTCGGAGCGTCCAGGCTTCGCCGCCGTCGCCGAGGCGGTCGGCGGCCTGCGCGAGCTGGTCGGCGACCCCGACCGGCCGCCGGTGCGGGTCGGGGTGTCGATCGGCGACTCGATCGCCGGGATCTACGCGGCGTTCGGCACCGTCATGGCGCTGCTGCACCGCAGCCGTGCGGTCGTGCCGCTGGCCCATCGCGTCATCGACGTCGCCCTCAACGAAGCGGTGCTGTCGGTGATGGAGTCGCTGGTGCCCGACCACCTGGCCTACGGCGTCACGCGCGAGCGCGTCGGTGGCCGCATGGAGGGCATCGCACCGAGCAACGCCTACCCGTGCAACGACGGGGCCAGCATCATCGTCGCGGGCAACGGCGACGCGCATCTTCGGTCGCTACATGCGGGTGATCGGGCGGGATGATCTCGCCGACGATCCGGACCTGCAGACCAACGCGGGTCGATGGCGGCGCCGCGACGAGCTCGACGACGCGATCGCCGCCTGGACCCGACGGCATGCCCGCGCCGAGGCGCTCGCGATCCTCGACGAGGCGGGCGTGCCAAGCGGACCGATCTACAACGCCGCCGACATCTGCGCCGACGAGCAGTACAAGGAGCGCAACATGATTCAGTACTTCGACGTCGACGCCGGCGACGGCGCTCGGCCGGTGGGATTCCCCGGCATCGTGCCCGTGGTCGGTGGCGCATCGCTGCCGATCCGCAGTCGGTCGGCCCCGACCTCGGCGAGCACACCCGACGAGGTGCTGTCCCGCTGTCGTCGCTGAGCCCCGAGCAACTCGACAGGCTGGCGGGCCCACAGCCCGTCCGGACAGGGGTGTCGCATGACGACGCCACGGCCATACGCCGACGACGTCGAGCTGCGGGACGTCACGCTGCGCGACGGGCTGCAACTGACCGGCAAGCTGCTGCCCACCGAAAGCAAGGTCAGGATCATCCGCACGCTGTTGGCGACTCGGCGTGCCCGCGCTGGAGATCGGATCCATGGCCCGTGCGGACATGGTGCCCGCCGCTGGCCGACACGACGGACGTCATCGCCGCCCTGACCCCGGCCGAGCTGGCCAAGTGCTGGATCTGGGTGGCCACCCCGCGACACGTCGAGAAGGCCGCGGCGGCCGGTGCACGCAACTTTCAGTACTGCTTCTCGGCATCGGATGCCCACAACCGGGCCAACATCGGCCGCGACACCGAGGCCAGCGTCGCCGCCATGCCGGAGGCCGTGCGCATCGCACACGACGTGCACGGCGAGATCCAACTGTGCATCGCCACGTCGTTCACGTGTCCATTCGAGGGCCCGGTCGATCCGCAGCGCGTCCTGGACATCGCATGCGGACCCCCGTACCGACGGCGCGGCCGACATCGTGTTGTGCGACACGCTCGGGCAGGCCGTGCCCATGCAGGTCACCGACCTCGTCGCGGCGGTGCGGGACTCAACGCCGCAGCGCCGCATCGTCTTTCATGGCCACGACACGTGGGGGCTCGGCGTGGCGAACACGCTGGCCGCCATCGACGCCGGTGCGGTCATGGTCGACGGTTCGCTCGGTGGCCTCGGCGGTTGCCCGTTCGCGCCAGGCGCAAGCGGCAACACCTCGACCGAGGACCTGCTGTTCGCGTTGCGGCCGCACTGGTTCAACCCGGACACGCTGTCCGCGTTGGTCCACACCACGGAGGGTCTGCTCGCCGAGCGTCGACGAGCCGAACCGGTCCAGGACGATTCAGGGCGCCCGGTCGAAGGCCGCGGCATTCGAATGGGTGCTCAACTGATCACGGCCGCTGCGGCGCATGCGGCCGCCCAGCGTCCTGGTGATCTGCTCGGCATAGCCGACCAGGAGGTCGATCCAGTCCTCGCACTGCGCCTGCGGCATGCGGATCGTCGGTCCGCTGATCGTCAGCGCACCGAGCGACGTCGCCCGCGGCGTCGAATACCGGTGCCGAGAGCCCGGACGCCGAGTCCTCGCGTTCCCCGGCCGTGATGGCGTAGCCGTCGGCCCTGGCCTGCGTTATCAGCGCCCGGAGGTCTTCCGCGTTGGTCACCGTGTAGTCGGTCAGGTGCTCGAGCGGTCCGCCGAGAACCTGTTCGGCGAGCTCGGGATTCCATGCGAGCAGCACCCGGGATGCCGAGCCGGCGTGCAACGGGATGATGTGGCCGACGTACATGTCGCGCCGCAGCGCGTGACGCGTCTCCGCGATCGCCACGCAGACCCGGAAGGTCTGCTCGACCTTGAAGAAGCAGGCGGTCTCGCCGGTCTTGTCGCGAATCTCCTTCAACACCGGGTTGATCACGGCCAACTCGTCGAGATCCTTCGTGGCCGCGGCCGCCCAGTAGGCTACGCGGACTCCGATGCGGATCTGGTCGCCGGACCTGTCCAGCAGGCCCTGTGCCGCCATGTTGCTCACCAACCGCTGCACCGTGGAGGTCGGCAGGCCGGTCGCCTGCTGGATCTCACCGAGCGTCATCGACGGACGGGACAGCGAGAACGCGTCGAGGATCTCGGTGATCTTGCCGAGCACGAGCAGTGGTTGCTGCTTGGACGACGCTGCGGCCTCATCCGTTGCCATGCCTCGAATCTACCGGTTCACCTGGGCGATTCGCCGTACCATCTCGTAGCGTCATCCGGGTGACCGAAGACCAACAGCCCGTCGCCGTGGTGACAGGGGCGAGTCGTGGCGCCGGACGCGGTATTGCGGCCGCGCTCCGGACGTCCGGGTGGCGGGTCTACCTGACGGGCCGAACGGTCACCGATCCGGGCGACGGCGGCGTTGCGGTTCGAGTCGACCACCGCGACGACGACGCCGTTGGCGCGCTGTTCGACCGGGTGATGCGAGAATGCGGGCGACTGGATCTTCTGGTGAACAATGCCGCCGCGATCCACGACGAGGTGACGAATCCGAAGCCGTTCTGGGAGAAGCCACTTGCCCTCGCGGACATCCTCGACGTCGGGCTGCGGTCGGCGTACGTCGCGTCGTGGTTCGCCGCCCCGCTGATGGTCGCGCAGGACCGTGGGTTGATCGCGTTCACCTCTTCGCCGGGCTCGGTCTGCTACATGCACGGCCCTGCCTACGGCGCGCAGAAGGCCGGGGTCGACAAGCTGGCCGCCGACATGGCCGTCGACTTCGACGGCACCGGCGTCTGCACGGTGTCGATCTGGATGGGCATCCTGTTGACGGAGAAGTTCCGCCGCGCGTTCGACGGCCACCCCGAGGCCTACGCCGAGACGGCGCCGACACGCCGAGACGCCGGAATTCACCGGACGGGTGATCGACGCGCTGCACTCGGATCCCGCCCTGGCCGAGCTCAGCGGCCAAACGTTGATCGGCGCGGAACTGGCGAGCGCGCTACGACATCACCGACGAGGGTGGCCGCAGCCCCCGTCGCATCGAGACGTCCTCGGTGCGCCGCGGACACCGGTCCGCTGTGGTGGTTCGCTGACGCCGGACCTGGCGGCTTGAGACACTGACACGGTGCGCACCACACCGCAGTGCTGGCTGACCGACATGGACGGCGTCCTCGTCCACGAGGAACGGCGCTGCCCGGCGCGGCCGAGTTCCTGCAGCGCCTGATCGAGAAGCAGCGCCCGTTCCTGGTGCTGACCAACAACTCGATCTTCACCCCGCGTGACCTGGCCGCCCGGCTGGCTGCGGTCCGGGCTCGAGGTGCCGGAGGAGTCGATCTGGACCTCGGCGCTGGCCACCGCGGCGTTCCTGCACGACCAGCTGCCGGGCGGATCGGCGTACGTGATCGGCGAGGCCGGCCTGACCACCGCGCTGCACGAGGTCGGCTACACGCTGACCGACACCGAGCCGGACTTCGTGGTGCTCGGCGAGACGCGGACCTACTCGTTCGAGGCGATCACCAGGGCCATCCGGCTCGATCGTCGGCGGCGCGCGGTTCATCGCCACCAACCCCGACGTCACCGGCCCGTCGGCCGAGGGCCCGCTGCCGGCCACCGGCTCGGTCGCGGCGCTGATCACCAAGGCCACCGGCCGGGAGCCGTACTTCGTCGGCAAGCCGAACCCGATGATGTTCCGCAGCGCGCTGAACCGCATCGAGGCGCACTCGGAGAGACACCGTGATGGTCGGCGACCGGATGGACACCGACGTCGTCGCCGGCATCGAGGCGGGGCTGGAGACCATCCTGGTGCTCACCGGCTCGACGACGCTCGCCGGACATCGAGCGGTATCCGTTCCGGCCCAGCCGCGTGCTCGACTCGATCGCCGACGCCATCGAGCTCATCTGAGACGTCGCGTCCACGCCTGCGTCAGGCCGTCATCGAGGGGGACCGCGGCGACCACGCCGCCCCATATCGTGAGTCGCATGACTGATGGACCGGATGCCACCCGTCCGCTGGCCGGAGTGCGGATCATCGAGATCTCCAGCTTCGTCGCGGTGCCTCTGGCCGGGATGACGTTGACGCAGCTCGGTGCCGAGGTCATCCGCGTCGACCCGGTCGGCGGCGCCGCCGACTATCACCGCTGGCCGGTCACCGAGGACGGCGACAGCATCTACTGGGCCGGGCTGAACAAGGGCAAGCGTTCCGTCGCCGTCGACGTGCGCTCGCGGACGGGCAGGAGCTCGTCCAGCGGCTGATCGCCGACAGCGGCGTGCTTGATCACCAATGTGGCTGGCCGCCAATGGCATTCGTACGACACGCTGGTGCGGCTGCGGCCGGACCTCATCCACGTCGAGGTCTCCGGCCGCGCGGACGGCGGCACCGGGGTGGACTACACCGTCAACGCGGGCGATCGGTTTCCCCCTGGTCACCGGGCCGGCCGAGCTGGCCGACCCGGTCAACCACGTGCTGCCCGCGTGGGACGTCGCGTGCGGGGTATACGCCGCGCTCGCCGTCGCCGCCGCGCTGCGGCACCGCGACGCGACCGGGCAGGGCCAGCGGATCAGCATCCCGCTGGAGAACGTCGCGCTGGCGACGGCGGGCAACCTCAGCTTCCTGACCGAGGTGATGGTCAACGGCACGTCGAGGGAGCGGATCGGCAACTCGATCTTCGGCCAGTACGGTCAGCAATTCACCAGCGGCGACGGCGTCTCGTTCATGGTCGTCGCGCTCACCGGCAGGCACTTCCGGGACCTGACCGAGATGACCGGAACAGCGAAAGCCGTTGCCGCGCTGGCAGTTTCGCTTGGCGCCGATTTCGCCGACGAGGGCGACAGCGATATCTGCACCGCGACGCGCTCACCGGTCTGTTCACCGTGTGGTTCACCGAACAGACCGCCGACGAGGTGGTCGCCGCGCTGTCGGCGACGTCGATCCTGTGGGAGCGCTACCGAACCTTCGCCGACGTGGTCACCGAGGACAAGGTCACCGCCAACCCGCTGTTCACCGAACTCGATCAGCCGCGGATCGGGCGGTACCTGGCGCCGGGCTGCCGGTGTCGATCGACGGTGTCTATCCGCCTGCGGTGCGCCGCACCGGCGCTCGGCGATCACACCGCCGCCGTGCTGCGGGACCGGCTGGGGCTGACCGACAGCCGAGATCGACGCGCTGGTCGCGTCGGGCACCGTCGCATGAGCGTGCTGCTCGATCTGCTCGACGTCGGATGACCGGACGCGGACATCTGGCACGGCCCGCGCCGCGGCCCGGCAGGGCAAGCGGTCGTTCGGCGGCCAGTTCATGGCGCAGAGCTCTGGCTGCCGCGTGCCGCACCGTCGAGGCCGGTGAAGCCGCCAACGAACATGCACCTGCAGTTCCTGCGCGGCGGCGAGGCGGGCGATCCCGTCGAGTACGCCGTGCAGCGCGTGTTCGACGGGCGCACCGCCGCCGCGCGCCGGGTCGATGCCAGGCAGGACGGCCGCCTGTTGACCACCGCCAGCGTGTCGTTCGCCGCGCGCATGGCCGGGCCCGAGCATGGCAGGTGGGCGTCGATGCCGGGTGACCCCGAGGCGCTGCCGCGGACCGGTCCGGCCGGTCCCGCGCCGTCGATGCCGTTGGACGAGATCGACATTCGCATCGAGGATCACGGGACAGGCGGTGAGTTCGTCCGGCGACTCTGGTGGCGGGCGACGGTGGCGCTGCCCGACGACCCGTTGCTGCACACGCTCGTCGCGGTCTACGTCACCGACGTGTACATGATCGACCCGGCGTTGAAGGTGCACGGTCACTCGATGAGCGGGCGCACCCACCGCAGCGGCACCACGGACTCGTCGATCTGGTTCCATCGGCCGGTGCGGGCCGATCGGTGGAACCTGTTGGAGTCACGCTCTCCCGCCGCGGCGCGAGGGCGCGGGGTCATCACGGCGGCTCTGATCGGCGCCGACGGCACCGTCGCCGCGACGCTGGCTCAGGAGGGACTCATCGCCGAGCAGGAACAGCCGCTCGGCTGACGGGCAGCAGGCCGCGACCGACGCGGCCCACCCGATCGTCGTCGCAGGCCGTCAATCGCGGACGAACCGGGCTCGCGGGTCGGGATCGCCCGTCGAACGCACGTCGAACTGCGGCTTGCGGACCACCCGCCACACGCCTGCGGCCACTTCCAGTTCGCGGCGCTGGTCATGGTCTTCCTGGTGCCACAGCCGGGTCGGCGCGTCGAGGTCGACGTAAAGAGTGCCCTTGGCGTCCACGATCCTCCCGAACTCGCGATCCCCGTCGAGCACGTGGTGGTGACCGGAATCACTTGGTTCGACGATGCAGCTGGTGACCCGTTCCGAGATGCCCACCGGAGTGGTGTTGACGGGGAGTAGCAGAACTTCGCCGTGCCGAATGGGGGTGCGCATGGACGTGCCTCCTTGCGAATGTGGGTGGCTGGGATGAAGCGACGCTAGCGCGGAGGTCTGACACGTCGCGACGGCCAAATTGCTTGCCTCCGTTGATCGGCCGATGAACACACTCGCGCCGTCCCGCGTCGCGTCCAAGGTCGGTTCGCCCGAATGCCTGGCAACGTGAGGACAGCCCTGTAATGATTCCACCTACGTCGGCTGAGGTGCCGGGACGACCCAGTCGAGACGGTTCGAGGGAAGCAAGGGTATGAAGATGATCAAGACATCCGTGCGTCGCGGCTTGGCCGGTGCGTTGGCGACTGCCGCGTTGGGCGCCGCCGTCGCGGGCACTGGCGCGGTCCCGAAGGCGAGCGCGGCGCCGCCATGCACCGCCAGTGGTCTATCCACCACTGCCAGTGGAGTGCTCAGTGCGGCCGGCTCCTACCTGGACGCACATCCCGGTGCCAACGACGTGCTCACTGCCGCGGGCACCCAGTCGGCGGACGACGCACGGTCGTCGGTGCGGGGTTACTTCATCGGGCACCCCGGCGAGTTCCTCGACCTGCAGGGCATCGCGCGGCCCCTGACCGATCTGAAGAATCAGTGCGGTATCAACGTGTCACCGGGGCAGCTCGCGTTGTTGTTCGACGAGATCGCCTAGCTCGCTACGGACGGGACCGGGGATGTCGCCGTAGGGGTGCGTTCTCTCGATGGGACGTCCGGCGGTGGCGCCAAGCGATGCGACGGCGGCGTCGTCGCTAGGCGGTACACCGTCGGGTGTCTCCGGTTGGGCTCCGGACTGCGGAGCCGCTGGCACGGCGCCGTCCTTCTTCGAGCGCGTGCGCCGAAGCGCGACGATCGTGCCGAGCATGGTGACGATGGTGACCAGCGAGGCAAGGCCTCCCGCAAGGGAATTCAGGGCAGAATTGCTCGTGGAGAGCGCCTTCATCAAGCCTTCGTCGTCGGGTTCCTTGGCCTCGTTCACGATGATCGGCGTCTTGATCGTGTACGACTGCAGTCCTGCGGGATGAACCGCGAACTCGAGGTCGTGCCGACCGGCCTTGGTCGCAGTGACTCTCCACGTCCACGACTGCTCCGCTTCTTCCTTCGTGCCGTCGATCGGGCCTGCCACGGAGACGTCGGCCGATTCCGACGCGAGCGCGGCGAAGATCGACGCAGGTAGCGGACCGGTCTGACAACTCCTGATGTTCAGCTCGATGTCACCCGCTTCGCCGACGGCTACCACCGGTGTCTTCACGCCCCAGCAGGTCGGGACGAACACGACGGCGGCCTGCGGTGGTGCCTCTGTTGCGGGTGCTTGGGGTGGCTGCGCGGGCTGAGGCAACGGGCCCAGTGGCTGATCTCCCGCTATCACGGGGGCAAGTCACTCGGGAGCCCAGGAGCTCTCGAATTGGGCTCGAGGGCTATTGGCCCTCCTCCCGCTACCGGGCCGTCGGATCCCGGGCCGACGGGGAGAAGTGGCGAGCCGCTGGCAGGCTCGCGCGCCGTCCATAACCATTGTGCTGGAGGGTATTTCGGCATCGATCGGTTTGACCGCGGCGCGCTGGCAGCCGTCGACTGTGGATGAACTCGCGACTGTGCATGGTTGCCGTGCGTCGGTCCCGATGTGTCCGCGCCGCCGCGGACGGTGGGGTCATGACGGAGAACACCGCGAGCCGCGCCCAGATCGGGGCGTTGGGTGAGCAACTGGCTGTCGAGCACCTGACCTCGTTCGGTTGGCGGGTGCTGGCCCGTAATTGGCGGTGCCGCTACGGAGAGCTCGACGTGATCGCCGTCGAGCCTGGCGGCGTGGTGGTGTTCGTCGAGGTCAAGACACGCAGAAGTGAACAGTTCGGTGGGGTGGCGCAGGCCGTGACGCCGGACAAGGTGCGTCGGCTGCGCCGGCTCGCGGGGTTGTGGCTGGCAAGCCAGAACGGCAGTTGGCCCCAGGTGCGCATCGACGTCATCGGCGTGCGGGTGGGTCACCGGCCGACGCCGGAGATCAGCCATCTCCAGGGGGTGGGGTGATGGCGCTGGGCCGGGCGTTCTCGGTGGCGGTCCGTGGATTGAACGGTGAGATCGTCGAGATCGAAGCCGACATCACGTCGGGGCTGCCGGGCGTGCATCTCGTCGGCCTCGCGGACGCGGCGTTGCAGGAGTCCCGGGACCGGGTACGGGCGGCGATCACCAATTGCGGCAACAGCTGGCCGATGGCACGGCTCACGCTCGCGCTGTCGCCGGCCACCCTGCCCAAGATGGGCTCGGTCTACGACGTGGCTCTCGCGCTCGCGGTGTTGTCGGCACATCTGAAGAAGTCGTGGCCCCGGCTCGAAAAGACCTTGCTGTTGGGCGAACTCGCGCTCGATGGAAGGGTACGCCCGGTGAAGGGCGTGCTTCCCGCCGTGCTGTCGGCCAAGCAGCAGGGATGGCCGACGGTGGTCGTGCCCATCGACAACCTCGCCGAGGCCAGCCTGGTCGACGGCATCGAGGTTCTAGGGGTACGGACTCTCGTCCAGATCCATGCGTGGGCAGCGGGCAAGGGTGATCTCGACGAGAAGCTCACCGCGCCAAGGTACGAGTGTGAGCAGGCGGCCGACCTGGCGGACGTCGTCGGTCAGGCCCATGCGCGCTTCGCCGTCGAGGTCGCCGCTGCGGGGGCACACCACTTGATGCTGACGGGGCCGCCGGGCGTGGGCAAGACCATGCTGGCACAACGGCTTCCGGGTCTGCTGCCGCCGCTGACCCATGACGAGTCGCTGGAAGTGACCGCGATCCACTCGGTGGCTGGCCTCCTGTCTGGCAGTGCGCCGCTCATCACGCAGCCTGCATTCGTGGCGCCACATCACACCTCGAGCGTGGCGGCCATGGTCGGCGGCGGCTCGGGGTTCGCCCGGCCCGGTGCGGTCAGTCGCGCCCACCGCGGGGTGTTGTTCCTCGACGAATGCGCGGAGATCGGGATCAGCGTCCTTGAGGCGCTGCGAACCCCGCTGGAGGACGGCGAGATCCGGCTGGCCCGTCGCGACGGCGTGGCGCGGTATCCGGCCAGGTTCCAGCTCGTCATGGCGGCCAACCCATGTCCTTGCGCGCCAACCGATCCGCGCGATTGCATCTGCGCGGCGGCCGCCAAGCGCCGCTACCTCGGCAAGCTGTCCGGTCCGCTGCTCGATCGCGTGGACCTGCGGGTCGAGATGCATTCCATCCGGTCGGGGGCGTTCACCACCGAGGAGGGCGAGGACACCGCGACGGTCCGCGACCGGGTGGCCGCCGCCCGGCAGGCGGCCGCAACGCGCTGGGAGCCCCACGGCATCCGCACCAACGCCGAGGTCAGCGGCGCTCTGTTGCGACGGCGATTTCGGCCGGCGACCCGGGTGATGCAGCCGCTGCGCACCGCACTCGACAGGGGCGCGTTGAGCGTCCGGGGCGTCGACCGCTCGCTGCGGGTCGCATGGACGCTGTGCGACTTGGCGGGCCGTGACTCGCCGAGCCACGACGACGTAACGACCGCACTGAGTTTCCGACAGGCTGGAGGTACGTGATGGCCGATGACACCGCACGGGCGTGGCCGTATCCGGCCGGGGTGGCCGTGCGTCCCGCGTCAGCAGTCGCCGCCGCCGCCGCCGTCGTCGCCGCAGCCGCCGTCTTGCCCAGCCGCCCAGGCGCTAAGGACAGCGCCGTGGGACGTCATACCGGCCGCCCAGGAACTGCCGACATCACTGTTCCTCCTTCGCCGCCACCCCCTGGGCGCGGATCGAAGGGGAACGGTATGTCGGATGTTGGCGACCTCGCGCCGGTAACGGTCCTTTGGGGTCTCATGGCGTTCACGGCGCACACGTTCATGCCGGCGAAGCGCCAGAACCGTGGTGATCACCAGGATGGTCACCAGGCAGACACCGCCTACGATGAGCGCCGCGCTCATAAGCAAAGATTACGCCGGTTTGCATGCGCGGCATACCGTGAAAAACACGCACTGGCGCGGCGATTCGCCGCGGGCATCCCAACGGCCCGACAAGCCTCCAAGGTCTGCGAGCTTGTTGTGCTTGCTGTCGCATGGACGCTGTGCGGCTTGGCGGGCCGTGACTCGCCGAGCCACGACGACGTAACGACCGCACTGAGTTTCCGACAGGCTGGAGGTACGTGATGGCCGATGACACCGCACGGGCGTGGGCGTACCTTTCCCGGGTCGCCGAGCCGCCCTGCGCCGAACTCGCCGCGCTGGTGGCCCGGGTGGGCGCCGTCGAAGCGGCCGACCGCATTCGGCGCGGCGCGGTCGGCGGCGAGCTCGCCCGTCTCACCGAGGCCCGGCGCGAGATCGACTGCGCAGCAGAGGACTTGGACATTCTGGCCCGACTGGGCGGGCGGCTGATGGTTGCCGACGATGCCGAATGGCCGATGACTTCGTTCCGGTCATTCCGTGGCGTCGATGTGCGAGCTCGCCCCCAGGGCCATTCGCCGCTGGCGTTGTGGACAGTGGGACCGCTGGCACTGACCGATGTCGAGGAACGCGGATGTTCGATCGTCGGAACCAGGGCCGCAACGCCTTACGGCGAGCACGTCGCCGCCGATCTCGCGGCGGGGCTGGCCGAGCGGGACGTCGCGGTGGTCTCCGGCGGGGCGTACGGCATCGACGGCGCTGCCCATCGGGCCACCCTCGCCGCCGATGGACTGACCGTGGCAGTGCTCGCAGGCGGCATCGACGTGCCGTACCCCGCGGGACACACGGCCTTGTTGCGTCGCATCGCCGATGACGGGCTGATCGTCAGCGAGTACCCGCCAGGTGTTCGGCCGGCCCGATACCGGTTCCTGACCCGAAACCGTCTGGTGGCCGCGCTGTCCGGTGCGACCGTCGTGGTGGAGGCGGGGCTGCGCAGCGGCGCGGCCAACACCGCGGCATGGGCCCGCGCGCTCGGCCGCCCGGTGTGCGCGGTGCCGGGGCCCGTGACGTCGTCGGCCTCGGTAGGCTGCCATGTCCTCGTGCGCGGGGGAGCCGAACTGATCACGCGGGCTGAAGAAGTCGTCGAACTGGTGGGGCGGGCGGGTGAATTGGCTCCTGAGCCGGACCGGCCAAGCACGCCCTTGGACGGCTTGGCGGACGTCGAACGTCGCGTGTTCGACGCGTTGCCCGCCCGCGGAGCCAGCACCGCAGATCAGGTCGCGGTGGCGACAGGACTGCCTGCGACACGGGTGCTCGGGCCGTTGGCCACGTTGGAGCTCGCCGGGCTGGTGAAACGTCAGGGGGGACGGTGGAAACTCGCAGTTCGGTAGGTTGGTCGCGTGAACGACCGCTCACTCAGGAGGATTTGCCAGTGCGCACTGGCGATTCTGGTGCTGGCAAGCGTGGTCGTGTTCGCCGGACGCCCGGCCGCAGAGGCCGAGCCGGTCGCCCCTGCCGACGGATATGGGTTCAGCGTCGGGGCCCCGCAGATATGGATGAGCCAAGAAGACGCCGACCGCGAGCTCGACGCGGCGGCCAAGACCGACGCACGCTGGATGCGGGTGCACATCGACTGGCACGCCATCGAGAAGGTGCGGGGGCAGTTCGACTGGGGTTATGTCGACCACTGGGTCGACGGCGCCAGGCAGCGCGGGATGAGGGTGCTCGGTCTGATCGTCAACACGCCGGAGTGGGCCAAGGCGCCCGGTAGTGCACTCTATGGGCCGCCGATCAACGCCGCCGACTATGCGACATTCGCCGCGACCGTGGTGACACGCTACCGAGATCGCGTGTCGGACTGGGAGATCTGGAACGAGCCCAACCTGCCGCGGTTCCTCGGGTTCGCCGAACGCCAGGCGGCGGTCTACACCGGTCTGCTGAAGGCCGCCTATCCGGCAATCAAGTCCGTGCAACCAGGCGCCACGGTGATCGCCGCCGGGTTGAGTCCCGCGGTCGGCATCGATGCGCCACCGAACTTCCTCAACGACATGTACGTCAACGGCGCGAAGGGCTACTTCGACGCAATCGGCATGCATCCCTACGTATTTCCCGGGGGGATCGCCGCGGACCCGAGCAACGGGTGGTCCGATCTGGGCCGGGCGCACGACGTCATGACGTTGAACGGGGACGGCGACAAGAAGGTGTGGTTGACCGAATTCGGCGCGCCGACGAGTGCACCGAGCGCCGACGGGGTCAGCCAGGAGGAACAGGCCAAACAGATCACCGACCTGCTTGCGGGCGCGGCGGGAACCGGCTGGAGTGGGCCGGCGTTCATCTACAGCATCCGCGATATCGACAGCGCCAATCCTGACGACCGCGAGGACAACTTCGGCGCGCTCTTGACCACGGACTGGCAGCCGAAGTACGCCGCGAGCGTCCTCGTCCGGTAGCCGACCACGCCTTCTCACCCGCTCGTATAGTCGGTGACATCCACTAACCATTTCTTGGGAGGTTTGCGTGGCAGGACGTCCGGTCCACACGTTTGAGGTGGTCAGCAGCGAGCAGCTGACGCCGCACATGATCCGGTTGGTGCTCGGTGGCACCGGCTTCGACACCTTCAAGCCCAACGAATTCACCGACTCGTACGTCAAGATCGTGATCGTCCGCGCCGACGTCGAGGTCGGCGCGCTGCCCCAGCCGCTCACCCTGGACAGCTTCACCGAACTGCCCGAGGAGCACCGCCCCGTCGTCCGGACGTACACCGTCCGCCGCGTCGACGCCGACAGGCGCGAGATCACCGTCGACTTCGTCGTGCATGGCGAGCATGGCGTGGCCGGGCCGTGGGCCTCGTCGGCTCAGCCTGGTCAGCCGGCCTATCTGATGGGCCCGAGCGGCGCTTACTCGCCTGACCTCGATGCCGACTGGCACCTGCTGGCGGCCGACGAAGCCGGATTGCCCGCGCTGGGCGCGGCATTGGAGGCATTGCCGCCCAACGCCGTCGGGTCGGCGTTCATCGAGGTGAGCGGTCCCGACGACGAAATCCCGCTGTCCGCTCCCGAGGGCGTCGAGGTCCGCTGGATCTACCGCGGCGGACGGGCCGACCTGGTGCCCGAGGATCAGGCCGGTGACAACGCGCCCCTCATCGCGGCGGTGACGGAGGCGGCCTGGTTGCCCGGCCAGGTTCAGGTGTTCATCCACGGAGAGGCCCAGGCCGTCATGCACAACCTGCGGCCCTACATCCGCAATGAGCGTGGTGTCGAGGCGAAGTGGGCGTCCATCTCGGGTTACTGGCGACGCGGTCGCACCGAGGAGACGTTCCGGCAGTGGAAGGCCGAACTCGCCAAGCAGGAGGCGCAGGCCGTGGAGTGAGGCCGGGCTGGCACTCTTGATCCCATGGCGTTCGGTGACTATCAGCTAGAGATCTACTTGCAGGGCCTGTCCGGCATCGTGCCGTCGCTGCCGATATCGTTCGCAGAACTCGAGGCCAAGGCGCAGGCGGCCATGTCGCCGTCGTTGTGGTCCTACGTCGCGGGCGGCGCGGGCGACGAACGCACCCAGCGTGTCAATATCACCGCGTTCGAACGCTGGGGCCTGATGCCGCGAATGTTCGCGGGCGCCAAGGAACGCGACCTGTCGGTCGAGCTGTTCGGGATGACCCTTCCGTCACCGGTGTTCATGGCGCCGATCGGGGTCATCGGCCTGTGCGCGCAGGACGGCCACGGCGACCTGACCGCGGCGCGGGCCGCTGCCCGCACCGGGGTCCCGATGGTGGTGTCGACGCTGACCGAAGATCCGCTCGAGCAGGTCGCCGCCGAGTTCGGCGACACCCCGGGCTTCTTTCAGCTGTACACCCCGACGGACCGCGACCTGGCGGCAAGCTTGGTGCAGCGCGCCGAGGCCGCCGGATACAAGGGAATCGTCGTCACCCTCGACACCTGGGTTCCCGGCTGGCGGCCCCGCGACCTGTCGACGTCGAACTTTCCGCAGTTGCGGGGGAAGTGTCTGTCCAATTACACCAGCGATCCGGTTTTCCGGGCCGCGTTGCCGCAGTCACCGGAGGAGAACCCACAGGCCGCGATCCTGCGGTGGATCTCGGTGTTCGGCAATGCGCTGTCCTGGGACGACCTGCCCTGGCTGCGGTCGCTGACCAAGCTGCCGCTCCTGGTCAAGGGCATCTGCCATCCCGACGACGCCCGCCGCGCCATCGACGGCGGCGTGGACGGGATCTACTGCTCGAATCACGGCGGCCGCCAGGCCAACGGCGGACTGCCCGCGATCGACTGCCTGCCGGGGTCGTCGAGGCCGCCCACGGGGTGCCGGTGCTCTTCGATTCCGGGATCCGCAGCGGCGCCGACATCGTCAAGGCCCTTGCTCTCGGCGCCACCGCGGTCGGCATAGGACGGCCCTACGCCTATGGCATGGCGCTTGGCGGGGTCGACGGCGTGGTCCACGTGTTGCGATCGCTGCTCGCCGAGGCCGATCTGATCATGGGCATCGACGGTTATCCGACACTGAAGGAACTCACGCCGGACACGCTACGACCCGTGCATTAGTTCTCGTTGGGGTTCGGGGCGGCAGAATTGGTCACGGACGTACATCACGAAATAAGCGGGGCACGAAGAGAACTCGCTTAGTATTCGTCTTCTTCGCCGGACTCGCCGGATGCCTCGTCGTCTTCGTGGTTGTTTCGGTTGAGCATGCGTTCGGGGTGGTGGTAGTCGTTGATGCGGGTTTGGCCGGTGTCGAGGTGGGGTGGTGGGATCCATTCGGTGCGGCCGTCTTTGCGCACTCTGGTGGTCCAGCCGGTGTTCTCGACGAGCAGGTTGTCGGGTTTGCAGGCCAGGGTGAGTTCGTTGATGTTGGTTTGTCCGCCGCGTTTCCAGTCCCGGGCGGCGTGGTGGACTTCGCAGCCGTAGGGCGGGACGTGGCAACCGGGTTTGGTACAGCCGCCGTGCAGCGAGTACAGCACGATGCGTTGCCCGGGGGAGGCGCAGCGCTTCGTTCGGCCGAGGTAGAGGGGTTCGCGGGTGTGCTTGTCGAACACTGCCAGGTAGTGGTGGGCGTGGGAGGCCAGCCGGATCACGTCGCGCATCGGCAGCAGGGTGCCACCACCGGTGACGGCGTACCCACTGGCCGACTCCAAGTCTTGCAGGGTGGTGGACACGATGATGGTGGCCGGCAATCCGTGGTGGCTGCCCAACTGCCCGGAGGCCAGCATGGCCCGGCCGATCGCGGTCAGGGCGTCGTGTTGGCGTTGTGCCAGGGTGCGCTGATCGGTGCGGGCGCGGTCACCGGGGTCCCCGTCCACACACGGCGTCTCGTCGTCGGGGTTGCACGTGCCGGGGGTGGCCCAGGCGGCCATGACGGCGTCGAAGGTGGCGCGGCCTTGCGGGTCGAGCAGGCCGGTGACCTTGCTCATCCCGTCGGGGCCTTGCGGGCCGACGGTGATCCCGCGGCGCCGGGCCCGGTCGAGGTCGGTGTAGTCGCCGTCGGGGTGCAGCAGGGCCAGCAGCCGGGCGGTGGCCTTGCGCAGCCCGTCGGGGAGCTGCTCGCCCGCGATCCGGGCCAGGGTGGCGTCGGCGTGTTCGCGGGTGGTGAAGTCGACGGCGTCGGGTAGGTCGTCGAAGAACTTGCGGATGATCCGGACGTGTTCGGGTCCGATCAGGCCCTTGGCTTGGGCGGCGGCGGTGTGCTCGAGCTGGGGGGCCAGCGGTTCCCCGGACAGGGTGTGGCGGGGGCCGAGGTGTCGGGCGTCCTTGAGCCGGCGGTGGGCTTCGTCCCGTGAGATCCGCAACCGCTCGGAGATGACGGCGGCCATCGAGGTCGCCCCCAACTCGACGGGGGAGGCTTCGGTGTCCAGGCGGGCCAGGATCTGATGGGTGGCGGCGGGGATCCGCCACAGTGCGGTCTCCAGGGCGCCGAGCACGGTCACCAGCTCGGGGTGGGTGAGAGTGTTCGTCGGCAGGTCCACGACCGCGTCGATCGCGGCGGTCATGGTCGCGATCGCTGCCATGACCACGTCGCGATCGTCGACCGGGCCGGAACTCATACTCGAACATTATTTCGAACCACCGACAAGAAACCCTGAAGTGGCACAAGGGAATACACCCTGTGGACAACCTCCACGGCATGTGGATGAAACAAGCACGAGCCGCGGGATTCTGGTAGTGCGGTGCCACTCTCATTCCCGACACACGTCCCCGCCTCACCCATCGGGCCGTCGAACTCTGCGACGGTAGGGGAATGGGTCCGGTTGTCGAGGCGGTGCTCGAGGAGTTCGACGAGTACCTCGCGCTGCAACGCGGGCGCTCCGAACACACTCGCCGCGCCTACCTCGGCGACCTCCGGTCGTTGTTCGCGTTTCTGTGCGAGCGGTCGCCCGACGCTCACCGATGGATCTGACACTGCCACTGCTGAGGTCGTGGCTGGCGGCGCAGGCCGACCGCGGGTGCCGCGCGCACGACGCTGGCCCGTCGCACCTCGGCGGTGAAGACCTTCACCGCGTGGGCATTGCGGTCGGGGTTGATGGACGGCGATCCGGCCATCCGCCTGCAGGTCCCCAAGGCGCGTCGCACCCTGCCCTGCGGTACTGCGCGAGGACCAGGCCCTCGACGCCATGCATGCCGCCGATTCCGGTGCGCAGCAAGGTGATCCGCTAGCCCTGCGGGACCGACTGATCGTGGAGATGCTCTACGCCACCGGTATTAGCGTCAGCGAGCTGTGCGGCCTGGACCTCGACGACGTCGACACCTCGCGCCGGCTGCTGAGGGTGCTGGGCAAGGGCAACAAGCAGCGCACGGTGCCGTTCGGCGAGCCGGCGCAGCGAGCGTTGACTGTCCTGGCTGGCCGACGGCAGGCCCGCCCTGGCCACCGAGACGTCGGGGCCCGGCACTGTTGCTGGGCGCGCGCGGAAAGCGGATCGATCCGCGGCAGGCCCGCACCGTGGTGCATCAGACGATGGCCGCCGTCGACGGTGCACCCGACATCGGTCCGCACGGGCTGCGGCACAGTGCGGCCACGCATCTGCTCGAGGGCGGCGCCGACCTGCGGGTGGTGCAGGAACTGCTGGGCCACTCGACACTGGCGACCACGCAGCTCTACACCCACGTCACGGTCGCCCGGCTGCGCGCGGTGCACGACCAGGCCCATCCCGCGCGCCTACGCCGCAGAGCGGATGACTAGCGAAGCAGCGCAATGACCTTCGCGATGTCGGGCATCGCCGACGGTCGGCCCGCCCACTCGTCGAACACAGCTCCAATAGCTCACCCCGAACCGCCTGCGGCGCTCCAGCAGTGCCTCGGCCATCTGTTCGTGCGTGCCGATCAACGACGAACGGTGAATCGAGCAGGCGCTCGGCCGAGATGCCGCCGAACGTGGCCGCCAATTCGGCGGCGGCCGCTTCCCGGTCATCGGTGTGCACGACGAACTGAATCAGGGCGTTGAGTTCGATCGCGTCGAACCGGTCTCCCGCGGCGTCGCGCACCACTGCGATCCGCTCCTCGAGACCTGCCGCATCGAAGTGCGTCAGCCGCGACCTCGGTGGCGTCCCGGTTGTGCGTGATGCCGGCCAGCCCGACGATGTCAGCCACCCGGCCGGCCAACTGCAGCACACGGGTTCCGTTGCCGCCGAACAGCAATGGCACCGGCTCGGTTGGCGCTGCGACCAGCGCGCCGGCTTCGGCATGGACCTGGTAGTGGGCGCCGTCGAAGTCGACGGACTCGCCGCCGAGCAGCGCCCGTATCACTTCGACCGACTCGACCAGCCGCGAAACCCGCGTGCCACCCGGATCGAACGGGACGCCGACGGCGTCGTACTCGGACTTCATGTGCCCGGCGCCGAGACCCAACTCGAACCGGCCGCCGGTCACCGCTGCGAGGGTCGCCGTCTCGCGGGCCACCTCGACCGGATGCCGCAGGTCGTTGTTGAGCACCAGGGTTCCGGTGTGCAGGCGTGTGGTGGCCGTGGCGGCGGCGGTCGCGCCTACGAACGGTGACAGCGTCGGGACGACGTGATCGGGGAACGTCAGGACGTCGAAGCCCGGCCTGCTCGACGGCGACCGCGAAATCGCCGAACTCGGCGCCGCGGGGGATGGCGGTGGTGAGCCCGAATCGCAGCGGGCGTGACGAGCGTCGGGCGGAACTGGCAGTCATGCGTACGAAGGTAGGCAATTTCACGGGCCATGCAGCGGCTTGAGCCGGACGGGTGTCGTCACCACCAACCCCAGCGGGTCGACGTAGTCGGCACGCGCGGCGGGACCCCACATCGCTCCCCAGTGCAGGCACGCGCCGCAGCCGGGATGGCCGGCCATCAACTCGCCGAGCACCGCCCCGGCGCTGACGAGCTGCCCCGCCCGCACGACGGGCCGGACGGGTTCGTAGCTGGTGCGCAGACCACCAGGATGGGCGATCGACACCACCGGCCGGTCCGCGAGCATGCCCGCGAACACCACGGTGCCCGCGGCGGCGGCGTACACCGCCTGGCCCGGGCGCGCCGGCCAGGTCGACGCCGCGGTGGCCGCGGTTCCAGTTCGGTGACGGGGCGTCGAACGGCCGCATAACGGCTGGTCGGGGCCGCAGCGGCCAATCCAGCCGGCCGTCCTCGGCGGTTGCCGGGGCGGCCCACGCCAGGCTGACGGACAGCAGGAGCGGCGACGATTCGCATCGGCCCAGTTCAGCGCTTTGCCGACCAAACGCCGGGCAATCGGTGCGCGAGGCGAGCCATGTGGATGGTTTCGCTCGACTCGTGCACGCGTGCGATGGTCAAAGCATGCATGTCAACGGTGTAAACTCAGTTCCGCAATTCGCGTTAGCGAGATTGACTTCGCGCGCCTGTGCCGCAGCCCCGAACTTTCAGAGGTTGCATCCGCATGCCGGGCGGTCCCGTCTCACGACGGGTCCGGCATCGCAGCAGACGCCAGGGCCAGGCATCACCCGATGCCGGGCGACAACCGACACAAAAGGAAACATGGGCCAACATGGCTGTTGTAACCATGAAGCAGCTGCTTGACAGCGGCACCCACTTCGGGCATCAGACCCGTCGCTGGAACCCCAAGATGAAGCGGTTCATCTTCACCGACCGCAACGGCATCTACATCATCGACCTGCAGCAGACGCTGACCTACATCGACAAGGCGTACGAGTTCGTCAAGGAAACCGTCGCCCACGGCGGTTCAGCGTCATGTTCGTCGGCACCAAGCAGCAGGCGCAGGAGTCGATCGCAGACGAGGCGACCCGCGTCGGCATGCCGTACGTCAACCAGCGCTGGCTGGGTGGCATGCTCACCAACTTCTCCACCGTGCACAAGCGCCTTCAGCGTCTGAAGGAGCTCGAGGCCATGGAGCAGACCGGTGGCTTCGAGGGTCGCACCAAGAAGGAAATCCTGATGCTGACGCGCGAGAAGAACAAGCTCGAGCGCAGCCTCGGCGGTATCCGCGACATGCAGAAGGTGCCGTCGGCGATCTGGGTCGTCGACACCAACAAGGAGCACCTCGCGGTCGCGGAAGCTCGCAAGCTGAACATCCCGATCATCGCGATCCTCGACACCAACTGCGACCCCGACCTCGTCGACTACCCGATCCCGGGTAACGACGACGCCATCCGCTCGGCCGCGCTGCTCACCAAGGTGGTCGCATCCGCGGTCGCCGAGGGCCTGCAGGCCCGCGCCGGTGCAGGCTCGAGCGACAAGCCCGAGGTCGAGGGCGCCGAGCCGCTGCCCGAATGGGAGCAGGAACTGCTTGCCAGTGCAACGCGCCCCCGGCACCCCGGCCGCCGCGACGGTTCCGGGCCGAGGCTGAACCGCACCCGCACCCGAGACAACCACGGAAGGCTGAGATGCCGAACTACACCGCTGCCGACGTCAAGAAGCTTCGGGACTTGACCGGCGCCGGAATGCTGGACTCGAAGAACGCATTGGTTGAGGCCGACGGCGACTTCGACAAGGCCGTCGAACTGCTCCGGATCAAGGGCGCCAAGGACGTCGGCAAGCGCGCTGAGCGCGCGACCGCCGAAGGTCTGGTCGTCGCCAAGGACGGCGCGCTGGTCGAGCTCAACTCCGAGACCGACTTCGTCGCCAAGAACGCCGAGTTCCAGGCGCTCGCCGACCTGGTCGTCACCGCCGCGGCAGCGGCGAAGGCGACCGACGTCGACGCGCTGAAGGCCGCCAAGGCCGGTGACACCACCGTCGAGCAGGCCGTGGCGGACATGTCGGCCAAGATCGGCGAGAAGCTCGAGCTGCGTCGCGTCGCCTACTTCGACGGCAAGGTCGAGACGTACCTGCACAAGCGTGCGGCAGACCTGCCGCCCGCTGTTGGGGTGCTCGTCGAGTACAGCGGGTGACGCGCAGAAGGGCCTGCGGCCGCGCACGCGGTGGCACTGCAGATCGCCGCGCTGAAGGCGAAGTATCTGACGCGTGACGAGGTCCCCGAGGACATCGTGGCCAACGAGCGTCGCATCGCCGAGGAAACTGCACGCAACGAGGGCAAGCCCGAGCAGGCGCTGCAGAAGATCATCGAGGGTCGCCTCACCGGCTTCTACAAGGACGTCGTGCTGCTCGACCAGCCGTCGGTGTCCGACAACAAGAAGTCCGTCAAGGCACTGCTCGACGAGGCAGGCGTGACCGTGACGCGGTTCGTCCGCTTCGAGGTCGGCCAGGCCTGAGCACCCAACCAACGTGAGCGGCCCACCACGCCGCTCTCGAGGAAACCCCGCGCCCACCGGCGATCCCGGTGGGCGCGGGGTTTCTGGTTGCGGAGGACGACCCAGCGGGCGTTATTTGACACGTGTATTGCTAGCGTCAAACACATGACATCGGTTTCCGCATTCGACGATGACGCGCTCGGCGAGTTGGATGCGGTCGGGGTGGCCGAGGCATTGAGGGCCGGTGCGATGTCTCCGACGGACGCGGTGGAGGCGGCCATAGCGCGCGCCGAGAAGGTCGACCCCCAGTTGAACGGCATGGCCTACGAGGCGTTCGACCGCGCACGGGACCGCGCCGCCGCCACGCACCGCTACGGCGGCTACTTCGACGGCGTGCCGACCTTCATCAAGGACAACGTCGCCGTGGCGGGCATGCCGACGATGCGGGGCACTGACGCATGGGAGCCCCGACCGGAGGCTGCCAACGGTGATTTCGCCAGGGTGTTTCTGGCGACCGGCCTTGCGCCGCTCGGAAAGACGCAGATGTCGGAGTTCGGGTTCAACGGATCGGCCGAACATCCGCGGATCGGGCCCGTGCGCAACCCGTGGAATCCCGATTACACGGCCGGGGCGTCGTCGTCGGGTTCGGGGGCGTTCGTCGCAGCGGGAGTGGTTCCGATCGCGCATGCAAACGACGGCGGCGGCTCGATTCGCATCCCGGCCGCGTGCGACGGGTTGGTCGGTCTGAAGCCGACACGCGGCAGGCTGCCGGTCGACAGGGATGTCGCCAGGATGCCGCTGCTGTTGGTCGCCAACGGCGTGGTGACCCGTTCGGTGCGGGACACCGCAGCGTTCTACCGGGAAGCGGAGCGGGTGTACCGCGCCACCAAGCTGCCGCCGATCGGTGACGTCACGCATCCGAACAAGCGGCGGTTGCGGATCGCGGTGTGCACGCAGTCGATCACGCGCGACGCGAGTCCGGAGGTTCGCGATCTCACCCTCGAGACGGCCGCGCTGCTGGAGGAACTGGGGCACCGGGTCACGACGATCGACAATCCCGTGCCCGCCCGTTTCAAGGACGACTTCCTGCTGTACTGGTCGTTCCTGGCGTTTGCGACGGCGCGGGGCGGCAGGCACGCTTTCGGTCGGAGCTTCGACCGCAGCCGTCTCGACAACCTCACCCTTGGCCTGGACGCCAACGCGTCCCGCAACCTGCACCGGGTGCCATCCGCCATCGCGCGGCTCGCGCGATCACGGCGCATCACGGCGCGGTTGGGTCAGACCTATGATGCCGTGCTGATGCCGACACTCGCCGAGATCCCCCCACGCATCGGTCACCTCGACCCGACCGCAGACTTCGATCGGGTCATGGATCGCCTGGTCGACTGGGTCGGCTTCACGCCGTTGCAGAACGCGACGGGGGACCCGTCGATCTCACTCCCGCTCGCCCAGTCGGCCGATGGCATGCCCGTCGGGATGATGCTGTCGACGACGTGGGGTCACGAGGCCCGCCTGCTTGAGCTCGCCTACGAACTCGAACAGGCAAGACCGTTCCTCGGTCTCCAGACGGCCGGGCACTAGACGTCGAACTTCGCCGGCCCGAGGTCCGCGGCACATGCCGAGTCGTAATCGGTTGGGTCGTCGAGGAAGTCGACCAGGATTCGTTGCGCGCATGCCGACCGGCTGATGACGTCGTGGCCGCTGCCCGCGATGCGGACTACCCGCCCGTTAGGGAGGCCCTCGGCCGCCAGGTCGGCTTGACTGGGCGGGGTGACCGCGTCGAGCGTGCCCGCAAGCAACAGAGCAGGCACGTCGCTTCGCACCGGTGCGTGCACGGCGGCGTCGGCGCGCCCGACGTTCCACTCGGCGCATTCGTCGACCAGCCGGGGTGCCTGCGGCAGTAGCGACAGCACGTCCACCGGAAGCCGTGGAAGGGCGCGACGCCCGCCGGCCAGAATCGCACGCGTGTCGGTGAACGCCACGTTCTCCCGGCAGAAGACCCCGTAGGTCAGGCCGTAGCCGACCACACCAGGGGGCGCGACGGAGGTCAGCACGAGGCTCGCCGCCGGACCGGCGTCGCCGGCGGCGATGGCGTGAATGGCCTTGGGAAGGCGCGAAATCAATGGTGTGTTGAGGGTGCTCGACACGACCAGGTTGGCCAGTGCGTAACCGTCGATGACCACCCGGCGTGCCTGCGCGCCACCTTCGCCGGGCGCGTCGACGACGGCGGGGGTCTTCGCCAGCCGGTTGACCGAGTCGGTGAACTCATCGGCAAGTGCGGGGAAGGCGCGCGCGCACGACGGCTGGGCGGTGCACGCGTCGAACAGCGCCGCCAGCCCCTCGGCCGCGCTCGCCCAGAACTGCTCGATCAGGTTGACCTGCGGCGGCGCCACGGAGTCGACGACGAGGCTGCGGATTCCGTCGGGGTGATCGCGAAGCACCTGTAGCGCAAGGTCGCTGCCGTAGGACACGCCGTAGACGTTCCAGTCGCGGATGCCCAGCGCGGTACGGAGATCGGCGATGTCCGAAGCGTTCTCTGCCGTGTCGAAGGCCGCCAGATCGGTGCCGTCGGCGGCGAGCCGGTCGCGACATGCCCGCACCGCGGCCAGATCCCTCTCGGCCGTGCTCGGCGCCTGGATCGACATGCCCGTGGCCGCCGCGGTGAAGTCGTCGATCTCCGGACAGGTGAGTGCGGGTTGGGCGTGCAGCGTGCCGCGTTGGTCGATGACGATCAGGTCGCGGTCGCGATTGAGGTCCCCAGCCACCAAGCCGTTGGCGAGGGGCAGGCCGGGTCCACCCGGTCCGCCGGTGAGGTAGAGAAGCGGATCGGGTCTCGGGTTCGCCGACCGTGCCTTGGCCCGTGCGACCGCGATCTTGATGGTGCGGCCGTTCGGCCGTGTGCGGTTCTCGGGCACCACCAGGTAGCCGCAGGAGAACTCGGGCCCGAGGTTCAGTTGGGGGAACCCGGGGAGATTCGGCACCGGGCACGGGGCGGATTCGAAAGTGGGGGTGAACGATTCTGCTTCTGGCGCGGACGGTTCGGCGCATCCGGCGGCAAGCAGGGCAACGGCTGCGAGCGCGGCGCCGATGGTACGCATTGCGCTGACTGTAGGCGCGTCCTGCCCGGCCAGGTGTTGCGACGACGAAATCCGTTGCGCGCATGGCACAACGACGTAACCGGCCCGCCACGCGAGTCAACCTGGCCGAAGCTGGCCCTAGCTACTGGCGTGACACGCCTTCGTGTGGAGACCTCGGCGCCCACAACCGTTCGATCACCGGTGATCGCCACCGCAACATCGGGGAGCACGTTCCTGTCCCTCGTCCGGTTCGCGCTGGCCAACATCTGCCGCCGCCCCGAACGGATTCTTCGGCGGAACCCCGGCACTCGACATTCCTCCGTCACCACCGAAGGCCTGCCACCACCACTGAGGGCGAGCACCGTCGCACACCGTCATGGGGCAAAGGGCAACCAGTCGCGGACGCCTTGCTGGGTGCCCTGCTCGGTGCCCTCTCGGGACCTTTGTTCCAGGGCTTGGTGGAACTCGTGACCGGTCGCCACGGCGCAGAACTTCGGTCCGCGCATCGGGTGGAAGTGCGGGGTGTTGGAGGCACAGGTCTGGTCTTGGGTCTGGCCGTGGTACTCGCGAGCGGTGTCGGGGTCGAGTGACAGGGCGAACTGATCCGCCCAGCGGGACTCGAACCGCGCCCGCGACAGAGCGTCGTCACGCTCGCGGGCGTTCGGATGGCCTTTGGCCAGATCGGCTGCGTGCGCGGCGATCTTGTAAGCGATCACTGCGTCCTTGACGTCCTTGCGATTGGGCAGCCCAAGGTGTTCCTTCGCGGTGATGCAGCACAGCATCGCGGTGCCGGCGTGCGCGATGATCGCGGCGCCGATCGCCGAGGTGATGTGGTCGTAGGCCGGCGCGATGTCGGTGGTCAGCGGGCCGAGGGTGTAGGAGGGCGCCTGATGGCACAACTGCTCCTGCAGGCGCACCGTCTCGGCGATCTCGTGCATGGGCACGTGCCCGGCGCCTTCGACCATCACCTGCACACCATGGGCTTTCGCGATCTTGCTGAGCTCGCCGAGCGTGCGGAGTTCGGCGAACTGGGCGGCGTCGTTGGCATCGGCGATCGATCCTGGGCGCAGCCCGTTGCCCAGCGAGAGTGTCACGTCGTACCTGGCGAGGATCCCGCAGAGTTCCTCGAAGTGCATGTACAGGAAGGACTCCGCGTCGTGGGCCAGGCACCAGGCCGCCATGATGGCCCCGCCGCGGCTGACGATTCCGGCAACCCGCCCCCCGGCCTGCGGAATGTGGCGAAGCAGCACGCCGGCGTGCACCGTCATGAAGTCCACTCCTTGCTCGGCCTGCTCGATCACGGTGTCGCGGTAGGCCTCCCAGGTCAACGCCGCGGGATCGACGTCGACCCTCTCCAACGCCTGATGGATCGGCACGGTGCCGACCGGAACCGCCGAATTTCGCAGGATCCGTGCCCTGGTCGCGTGAGCGTCGCGCCCAGTGGACAAGTCGGTGATGGTGTCGGCGCCCCACCGGGTTGCCCACACCATCTCGTCGACCGCATCGGCGATCGAGCGGGTGACTGCAGCACTCTCGATGTCGGCGTTGAGCTTCACCCCGAACGCCTTGCCGATGATCATCGGCTCGCTCTCGAGGTGACGGTGGTTGGCCGGAATGACGGCGCGGCCGGCGGCCACCTCGTCGCGCACCAGCTTGGGCCGGACACCCTCGCGGACGGCGATGAACGCCATCTCGGCGGTGACCACACCGTTGCGCGCCCGCTGCAGTTGGGTGCCACGATCACGCACCGCACCCGGTCGCGTCCGCAGTCCGGCGCCCAAATCGATGACCGCATCGGCATCGGTGTACGGCCCCGAAGTGTCATACAGATCCAGGTGCAGCCCGTCGGACAGATTCACCCGCCGGAATGGCACCCGTCCGCCCGGCACGTCGGCGAGATCGCGATAAACCTTGGTGCTGCCCGGTATTGGGCCGGTCGTGACGGACCCGCTCGGGACCGACTGACGGGCACCAGTGCTCACAGCGCCTTGAGTTCCTCGGTGACGTCGCTGACGGACTTCTTCGCGTCGCCGAAGAGCATGGAGGTCTGGTCGAGGAAGAACAGTGGGTTCTCGATGCCTGCGTAGCCCGAGGACATCGATCGTTTGAGCACGATGACCGAGCGGGACTGATCGACGTTGAGGATCGGCATGCCGTGAATGGGCGAGCTCGGGTCGTTGCGCGCGGCCGGGTTGGTGACGTCGTTGGCGCCGATGACGACGGTGACGTCGGTGCGGGCGAATTCCCCGTTGACGTCGTCCATCTCCCTCATCGCGTCATAGTCGACATCGGCCTCGGCCAGCAGCACGTTCATGTGTCCGGGCATGCGGCCTGCGACCGGGTGGATGGCGTACTTGACCTCCACACCCTTGGCTTCGAGCAGGCTGGCCATCTCCTTGACGGTGTGCTGGGCCTGGGCGACGGCCAGCCCGTAACCGGGGACCACGATCACCTGGTTGGCGTAGGCCATCTGGATCGCCGCGTCGGCGGCCGAAGTTGCCTTGACGGTGCCCTGCTCGCCGCCCGCAGCGGCCGCGGCGGCGGAACCCGCACCGAACGAGCCGAACACGATGGCCGGGATGGACCGGTTCATCGCCACGGCCATCAAGTTGGTCAAGATGCTGCCCGAGGCGCCGACGATCATGCCCGCGACGATCATCGCGGTGTTGTTCAACGCCAGACCTGCTGCGGCAGCGGACAATCCGGTCATCGCGTTCAAAAGCGAGATGACCACCGGCATGTCGGCGCCGCCGATCGGGAACACCACGAACAGGCCCATGATCCCGGCCAGCACCAGCACCACCACGATCAACCAACCGGGGCTGCCCTCACCGGGATTGGCGTGCACCCCGATGTAGACGGCAGCCGCAACGGCCGCGATCAACAGCGCGACGTTGGACGCCTGGAAGACCTTCGCCGAGCGGACCAGTGTGCGTTCGACGTTCTTGTTCAGCAGCTCCTGCAGCTTCAGGAACGCCACCAGCGAACCCCAGAACGACACCGAGCCGATGATCGCCGCGAACAGTGATCCGACGACCAGCGCGATCGACGGTGTTTCGGTGATGTTGGAGAAGCCGTCGGTCTCGATGAACTCCGACCACGCGATCAGCGCGACCGTGCCGCCGCCGACACCGTTGAACAGCGCGACCAGTTGCGGCATCGCCGTCATCTTGGTCTTCTTGGCCGGGGGCACACCGAGGATGACGCCGATGGCAAGGCCCGCGACGATCAAGATCCAGTTGATCGCGGCGGTGTCACGAACCGAGATGAGCGTCGCGATCACCGCGATGCCCATGCCGGTGGCGGCGATCCAGTTGCCGCGCACCGCGGTCTTGGGTCCGGTCAGCCCCGACAGGCCAAGGATGAACAGCCCGAACGCCAGGATGTAGAGGACGTTGACGAGGTAGGTCACTTCGCGGCCTCAACCTTCGGCGCCACGGGCTGGGGCTTGCGTCCCTTGAACATGCTCAGCATGCGGTCGGTGACCAGGAAGCCGCCGATCACGTTGAGGGTGCCGAAGATCAGCGCGATGAAGGCGATGATCCGCACTCCCCAGTTCGCGTCGGCGGAGAGGTTGCCCAGCACGATCAACGCGCCGAGCACCACGATGCCGTGAATGGCATTGGTCCCCGACATCAGCGGGGTGTGCAAGGTGTTGGGCACCTTGGAGATGACGGCGAACCCGACGAACCCGGCGAGCACCAGGATCGCGATGTTGGCCAACAGTTGGTCATACATCAGGAGGCTTCCTTCTTGTCGCGGGTGACGCAGGACGCCGACACGACCTCGTCATCGAAGTCGGGGGCCAGTGCCCCGTCGGTGATCAACAGCTCCAGCAGCGCGGTCACGTTCTTGGCGTACAGCTCGCTGGCGTGCTCTGGCATCGTCGCGGGCAGGTTCAGCGGCGAGGCGATCGTGACGCCGTGCTTGACCACGGTCTGGCCGGGCTCGGTCAGCTCGCAGTTGCCGCCGGTCTCCCCGGCCAGGTCCACCACCACGCTGCCGGGCTTCATGCCCTCGACGGCCGTGGCGGTCACCAGGCGCGGCGCGGGCCGTCCCGGCACCAGGGCGGTAGTGATGACCACGTCGAACTTGGTGATCGCCTCCTCCAACGCCTTCTGCTGCTGCGCACGTTCCTCGTCGGTCAGCTCACGGGCGTAGCCACCATCACCGGCCGCATCGATCCCGAGGTCCAACCACTGTGCGCCGACCGAACGGACCTGATCGGCGACCTCGGGCCGGACGTCATAGCCGGTGGTCTTCGCCCCGAGCCGTTTGGCGGTGGCCAATGCCTGCAGGCCCGCCACGCCGACGCCGAGCACCAGCAGCGTCGCCGGCTTCACGGTGCCCGCGGCGGTGGTCATCATCGGAAAGAACCGGGTCGACTCCGATGCCGCCAAGATCACCGCCTTGTACCCCGCCACATTGGCCTGCGACGACAGTGCATCCATCACCTGCGCCCGCGAAATCCGCGGAATCGCCTCGACCGCAAAGGCGGTCACGTCGGCGAGGCGCAGCCTTTCGACGACCTCCGGGTGCGCCCGCGGGGACAAGAAGCCGATGAGGACGGATCCTGGCTTGAGCATGCTGATTTCGTCTGAGTTCGGCGGATTCACCTTGACGACGACGTCGGCGGGCCAGGGGTCGCCGATGGTGGCTCCGGCCCTCTCGTAGTGCTCGTCGTCGATCAGCGACCCGTCGCCGGCCCCGCTCTCCACGACGACTTCGAGTCCGAAGCCACGCAGTCGCTCGACGATCTTGGGCACCAGCGCGACGCGGCGTTCACCCGCCGCGGATTCCCGCGGGATCCCGATCAGGGTCATGCTGCTCCTCTTGGCTCTGGCCGGGCGGAATGCTCCGGGCGGTTCGGGTTCTGTCGCCCGCCGACGATCCTGCGGAGCACCGGGCGAGATTGAGGCTAGTGTAATTGCATATCGTATGCAACGATTTAACGGGTTTCGCGTGCTCGGCCGTGCAAGGCCGAGGCCAAACGTCCGTTAATGCATATCGTATACAACCGAGGAGTAGGCCGTGAGGATTGCAGTCGTCGGTGCCGGAGCGATCGGCGCATACTGGGGCGCCGCATTGCAGCGGGGTGGTGCTGAAGTACACCTCATCGCCCGCAACGCACACCTACAGGCCATGCGGGAGAACGGCGTTCGAGTTCTCAGTGCACGCGGCGACTTCGTCGCGTATCCGCACGCCACGGATGATCCGACCGAGATCGGACCAGTTGACTACGTCTTCCTCGGGCTGAAGGCGCACAGCTATCCATCCTGCGGTTCTTTGGTGAATCCACTGCTCGGCGACGACACCGCGGTCCTGGCGGCGCAAAACGGGATCCCGTGGTGGTACTTCCACGAATTGCCAGGCCCATACCGCGGGCGTCGCGTCGAGGCCGTCGACCCCGGCGGTGCCACCACCGCCGTGCTCTCTCCGGAACGAGCCATCGGCTGCGTGGTATATCCGGCCACGACCATCGAGGCGCCCGGCGTGATCAGGCACCTCGAGGGCACCCGATTCTCAATCGGCGAGCCATCGGGAGAGATCTCGCAACGCTGTAAGGCGTTGAGCGAGGCCATGATCGCTGGAGGACTGAAGGCTCCCGTCGAGGCCGACCTGCGCAACGACATCTGGATCAAACTGATGGGCAACGTCGCCTTCAACCCGCTCAGCGCGCTCACCAGGGCGACGATGGTCCAGATCTGTGAACACCCGGGCACCCGGCAGCTGGTGATCCAGCTGATGGAGGAGACGCTCGACATCGCGGTCAGGGTGGGCGCCACCCCGGACATCTCGATCGAGAAGCGGTTGCGCGGGGCCGAGAACGTGGGACACCACAAGACCTCCATGCTGCAAGACCTCGAGGCGGGCAAGCAGCTGGAACTCGATGCCATCGTGGCGGCCGTCGTGGAAATGGCAGATCTCACGGGTGCTTCTGCTCCAACGCTTCGCACCATCCATGCCGCCACCGACCTCCTTGCGCGCACCGGCGCGCCGGGGGAGTCGTTGGTTGACCGTATCTCGGAGAAGGCAACTCAGCCTGCTCTGCACTGAGGGAGAAAACTATGGTGAATCGCCGCGCAAAGATCGTCTGTACGTTGGGACCCGCCACCGCCACAGCGGAGCGACTGGGAGAGCTGATCGATGCTGGAATGGACGTGGCACGGCTGAACTTCAGCCACAGCACCAAAGCGGAGCACTCGGCGCTCTACGCCATGGTCCGCGACGCCGCCGCGGAACGCGGTCGCATGGTCGGTGTGCTTGCGGACCTGCAGGGACCGAAGATCCGGCTGGGCAGCTTCGCCGCCGGGCCGGTGGTGTGGGCAACCGGGGAGCGGATCGTGATCACGACCGCCGACTGCCCGGGCGACCATGACCGGGTCTCCACGACGTACGAGGGGTTGGCGGGCGACGTGCGGTCGGGCGATCGGTTACTCGTCGACGACGGCAAGATCGACCTTCGGGTGCTCGACGTCGTCGGCGCCGACATCACGTGCGAGGTCCTCGACGGCGGTCCGGTCAGCGACCACAAGGGCATATCGCTCCCCGGGGTTGCGATCAGCGTCCCACCCTTGTCGGAGAAGGACATCGAGGATCTGAAGTTCGCCCTGGAACTCGGCGCCGACATGGTGGCCATGTCCTTCGTGCGTGCTCCCGAGGAGGTCAAGCTGGCGCACGCCATCATGGACGAGGTTGGCCGACGGGTCCCCGTCATCGCGAAACTCGAGAAGCCGGAGGCGGTTTCGGACCTTCCGGCAATCGTCGAGGCATTCGACGGGCTGATGGTGGCACGCGGTGACCTTGGCGTGGAGATGCCGCTGGAGCAGATACCGCTGGTGCAGAAGCGGGCCATTACGCTGTGCCGCCAGGCCGCCAAACCGGTCATCGTGGCGACCCAGATGCTCGACTCGATGATCTCCGATCGACGTCCCACCCGGGCCGAGGTCTCGGACGTGGCCAATGCCGTGTTCGACGGAGCCGACGCAGTCATGCTCTCTGCCGAGACGAGCGTCGGCGCGTATCCGGCGCATACGGTCGCGACGATGGCGCGCATCGTCGAGGCCGCCGAGGGCGGGGATGGCCGAGGCGAGCCCCTCGAGTGGGCTGCCGACGATGCTCGGGATCCGGTGTTCGGTGATGCCATCGCCGTGGCGGCTTGCGAGGTCGGCAGACGACTCGGCGCCGCGGCGCTGTGCTGCTTCACCCGCACCGGTGACACCGCATTGCGACTGGCGCGGCAACGATCGCCGCTACCGCTGTTCGTCTTCGCGCACGACGACTCCGTGCGGGCGCGAATGACGTTCTCCTGGGGCATCGAGTCCGCCGTGTTGGCGCCCGCCGCTGCGGCCGAGTCCATGCCAACCGAGGTGAGTCGGGCACTGGTGGCGATGGGAGCGTGCCATCCCGGCGACGTCGTGGTCGTGGTGTCCGGCAGCCGGAGCGGCGTAGCCGGCTACACCGACTCGGTGCGGGTGCTGCGCATCGAATGACGTTGGCGTGCGGGGCTGGTCAGGCCAGCCCCGCACGTGCCTCCAGCTCGGCGATCTTGGTGCGGAGCGCCCTCTCGGCCTGGCGGCGCTCGCTCACCTCACGCATGATCGCCGAAATCCCCACGATCTCCCCGGCATCGTTGCGCAGCAACGCCACGCTGAATTCGATCGAGAGCCTGCGCCCGTCCTGGTGGGCCGCGGGCACACTCAACAAGGTGTCCCCATACCGGGTGATGCCGGTCGACATCGTTTCCCGGTAGCCCTTCCAATGACGGTCCCGCAGCTTCTCGGGAATGATCAAGTCGAGGCTCTGGCCCGTTGCTTCCGCGGCCGAATAGCCGAACATGCGGGCCGCCCCCTCGTTCCACAGCCGGATGGCTCCGTCCGGGTCGGTCACCACGATGGCCTCCGACGACTCCCGCACGACCGCCTGAGCAAGCCACGCTTCGGTCAGGGTGTTGCTGCTGCTCTCGCCCACGATCACTCCTTTTCGAGGATTGCATTCGCCTACAGGATAACGCATACTGCATACACAGATGCGTTTCGATGGGAGATCCGATGCTGTTGCGCCAGCTGGAGTACTTCGTAGCCGTGGCCAGGGAACGTCACTTCGCCCGGGCAGCTGAGGCCTGCTACGTCTCCCAGCCGGCTCTCTCCACGGCGATCGCCAAGTTGGAACGCGAGCTCGATGTCACGCTGATCTACCGTGGGCAGAACTTCGAGGGCCTGACTCTGGAGGGTGAACGGCTCGTCGTATGGGCCAAGCGAATGCTCGCCGAGCATGACGGACTCAAGGCCGAAGCGGCCGCCATGCGGGCAGGCATCTCCGGCACGCTCCGTCTTGGCACGGGGCCAACGGTGTCGACGACGACGGCACTTCCCGTTGCCGCGTTCTGTGGATTGCACCCCCTGGCCAAGGTCACGATCTGCTCTCGGCTGTCGTCTACGGAGTTGCTCCGCCAACTACGCAACTTCGAGTTGGATGCCGCCATAGCGCATTTCGGTCCTGATGACCGATCGGGTCTGGAAGTGGTGCCGCTGTACCGGGAGCGGTATGTGCTGCTCGTCTCCGGTGACCATCTCGCTTCGGGTGCCCGCAGCATCACGTGGGCCGAGGCCGCACAGCTCCCACTGGCGTTGCTGACACCGCACATGCGATTCCGGCAGTTCATCGACAAGGCCTTCGCCGCCAACGGAGTGGTGGCATTGCCTCAGGTGGAAACGGATTCAGTCGCTTCCCTCTATGCGCACGTCGCTACGGGGGCCTGGGCGAGCGTGGTGCCGCACACCTGGCTGCGCGCGATCCCGGCGATGGGAGCGTCAAGAGCCATCCGTCTCGTCGAGCCGGAGACCACGGCACAGATCTCGATCGCGATCCATGCCGGCTCGGGCTCGGTCGCGGCGCGAGCATTCGTGAACGTCGCGGCGGGAGCGCAATTGGACGACGTCTTCGGCCTGGAGCGGCGAGACTTCGCCGCCGAGGTCGGCAGGCTCTGAATGTGCGGGTATTGACACGCGATGCTGTGGGGCCGCTTGATAACCGGTGTTTATCGTCTGGTTGACGACAGGTCTTGGACACCCCGTTCTCCTACGTGAAAAGTGTTGCCAAGTAGGGAAAGTAGCCACCAGCCAGGAAGGTTTCACACCATGACCGTCGCTCCCATGCGAGACGCCGAAGCGGGGAGTGCCGACGAACCGGGTCCTCTCACCGACGGAATCCATCTGGTCGTCGACGCGCTGAAGCTCAACGACGTGAACACCATTTACGGCGTCGTCGGCATACCGATCACCGACCTCGCCCGTCTGGCCCAGGCCTCGGGCCTTCGCTACATCGGGTTCCGCCACGAGAGCGACGCCGGCCACGCGGCCGCCGCAGCGGGTTTCCTCACCCAGAAGCCCGGCATCTGCCTCACGGTGTCTGCGCCAGGCTTCCTCAACGGGCTCGTCGCACTTGCCAACGCGACCACGAACTGCTTTCCCATGGTGCAGATCTCCGGCTCCAGCGAACGCCATCTCGTCGACCTGCAGCGGGGCGACTACGAGGAGATGGACCAGCTGGCCGCCGCCAGGCTCTTCGCCAAGGCGGCCTATCGAGTATCGCGCGCCGAGGACATCGGCCGCGGTATCGCCCGTGCCATCCGCACCGCCGCCTCCGGCCGTCCCGGTGGGGTCTACCTCGACATCCCGGCCGCGGTGCTGGGCGAAGTGCTCGACGCCGAGAAGGCATCGAAGACGTTGTGGCGGGTGGTCAACCCGGCTCCCAAGCAGCTGCCCGAGATCGAGACGGTCGACTCGGCCATCGAGCTGCTCGCAGGTGCAGAGCGCCCGTTGATCGTGCTCGGCAAGGGCGCTGCCTATGCCCAGGCCGACGAGCAGATCCGTGAGTTCGTCGAAACCACCGGCATTCCCTACGTGCCGATGTCGATGGCCAAGGGCCTGCTGCCCGACGACCATCCCCAGTCCGCGGCCACCGCCCGCTCGCTGGCGCTGAAACGCGCCGACGTGGTCATGCTCGTCGGAGCACGGCTGAACTGGCTACTCGGATTCGGCGATGCGCCGCAGTGGAACCCGGATGCGAAGTTCATCCAGGTCGACATCTCGGCCTCGGAGATGGACAGCAACCAGCCCATCGCCGCGCCCCTCGTCGGCGACATCACTTCGGTGATGGAGACGCTGCTCGAGCGGAGCAAGCCGGGTCAGATCAGTGTCGCGCCACAGTGGCGCGAGGAGATCTCGGCCAAGTCGGCGCAGAACGTCACCAAGATGGCGAGCCGCCTCGAAGCCGCGCTGACCGCGCACCCGATGAAGTTCCTCGGCGCTCTGCAGGCGATTCGCGACGTCCTGGCCGACAATCCGCAGGTGTACGTCGTCAACGAGGGTGCCAATGCACTTGACCTGGCGCGCAACACGATTCCCATGCAGGTGCCACGGCATAGGCTCGACAGCGGAACCTGGGGCGTGATGGGCATCGGCATGGGCTATGCCATCGCCGCAGCGGTGGAGACCGGCGACCCGGTCGTCGCCATCGAGGGCGATAGCGCCTTCGGGTTCAGCGGCATGGAACTCGAGGCGATCTGCCGCTACAACCTGCCGATCGTCACGGTCATCCTGAACAACAGCGGCGTCTACCGGGGTGACGACACCTCGGCCACGGCCGACCCGGCGCCGACCGCGTTGCGGGCTCGTCACGAGTACATGATCAAGGCGTTCGGCGGCAAGGGTTATCAGGCCACGACGCCCGAAGAGGTCGCGGCCGCCTTGCGGGAGGCGCTGGCCTCGGGCCGCCCGGCGCTCATCGACTGCGTGATCGATCCCTCCGACGGCACCGAGAGCGGCAACATCGCCCACCTCAACCCCAAGGGCATCACCGCCAAACGGTGAGCGACCGCTCACCGGAAAGCACTGAGCGACCGCTCACCGGAAAGCACTGAGCGACCGCTCACCGGAAAGCACTGAGCGACCGCTCACCCGAGCCGACACAACCGCACAACCGAGACAACCACGTAACAGAGACAACAACTATGAAAGGAACTGTCTCATGACTGAACTGCCGCTCTCCGGGATCAAGGTGATCGACTTCACCGGCGTCCAGGCTGGCCCGGCCTGCACCCAGATGCTGGCCTGGTTCGGAGCCGACGTCCTCAAGGTCGAGCGTCCCAAGGGGGGTGACGTCACGCGAAACCAGTTGCGCGACATCCCCGATGTGGACGCCCTGTACTTCACCATGCTGAACAGCAACAAGCGTTCGCTGGCGATCGACACGAAGTCACCCGAGGGCCTGGAGGTGATGGAGAAGCTGATCCGCGACGCCGACGTCCTGGTGGAGAACTTCGCTCCCGGCGCGATGGACCGGATGGGGCTGTCGTGGGAGAACCTTCAGAAGTGGAACCCGCGGCTGATCTTCGGCTCCGTCAAGGGCTTCAACGACGACTCCACGTGGAACGACCTCAAGGTCTACGAGAACGTCGCTCAGTGCGCCGGCGGCGGTGCGTCGACCACCGGGTTCTGGGACGGCCCGCCGACCGTCAGTGGCGCCGCACTGGGCGACAGCAACACCGGCATGCACCTTCTCATCGGCATTCTGACCGCGCTGATCGCCCGCGACAAGACCGGCAAGGGCCAGAAGGTGTCGGCAGCGATGCAGGACGCCGTGCTGAACCTGTGCCGGGTCAAGCTGCGCGACCAGCAGCGTCTCGAAGCGGTCGGCTATCTCGAGGAATACCCGCAATACCCGAACGGCGAGTTCGGCGAGGCAGTCCCGCGCGGCGGCAACGCAGGCGGCGGTGGCCAGCCTGGCTGGGTGGTCAAGTGCAAGGGCTGGGAGACCGACCCCAACGCCTACATCTACTTCACCATCCAGGAGCAGAACTGGAAGCGCACCGCGGAGGCCATCGGTCGGCCCGAATGGGTCGAGGACCCGGCGTACAGCACCGCGCTCGCTCGCCAGGACAAGATCTTCGACATCTTCGGTGAGATCGAGAACTGGCTGGCGGACAAGACGAAGTGGGAGGCAGTGGACATCCTCCGCAAGTGGGAGGTGCCGTGCGCACCCGTCATGTCGATGAAGGACCTCGCCCAGGATCCGTCGCTGCGCAAGAGTGGCAGCATCGTCGAGGTGGACCAGAAGGGCCGCGGAAACTTCCTCACCGTCGGGAGCCCCATCAAGTTCTCGTCGTTCAAACCCGAGATCAAGGGCGCGCCGTTGCTCGGTGAGCACACCGACGAGGTGCTCGCCGGACTGGGCTACGACGCCGACACCATCGAGGAGTTCCACAAGAAGAAGATCGTCGTCTAAATCGGCCGTCGGGTCGGGAACCGTCTCAGTTCACACCTGGGGCGGTTCTCGACCCAACACCGATCCGTTCGCCTGTCTGCTGGAGGAAGCACATGAGTCCCACGACCACGGGGGAGGCGAACGTGGCAGTCCTGGTCCGCGAGATCGTCGCCGACCATCGCACGCACCGCGGAGCGCTACTACCGATCCTGCACGCCGTGCAGGAGTTGCTGGGATGCGTTCCTGCGGAAGCCATTCCCGTTCTTGCCGATGAACTCAACCTCTCCCGCGCGGACGTCCACGGCGTGGTCAGCTTCTACCACGACTTCCGCTCCGAGCCGGCCGGACGCACCACGGTGCGGCTGTGCCGGGCGGAGGCGTGCCAGTCCCTCGGCGCCGGGCGACTGGTCGCTCACCTGCGTGATCGACATGGCGTGTCATTGGGGGAGACCAGCCTCGACGGTTCCCTGACCGCCGAGCAGGTCTTCTGTCTGGGCAACTGCGCACTCGGGCCGGCCGCCCAGGTGAATGGCCGGCTGTACGGCCGCCTCGACGAGGCCCGTCTCTCGTCGTTGATCGACACGGCGGTGCGTCGATGAGCACGCCTTCGCCGGTCACCGTGTACGTGCCACGTGATTCTGCGGCGACCTCGGTCGGCGCGGACGAGGTGGCGGAGGCGCTGGTCCGCGCAGCGGATCGGGAGAATCGTCCAATTACGCTGATTCGCAACGGGTCTCGCGGCATGCTATGGCTTGAGCCGCTGGTCGAGGTAGTGACGCCGAACGGGCGGGTCGGCTACGGGCCGGTTGCCCCGGCACAGGTGGACGATCTGGTCGCTGCCGGTTTGTTCGACGCCGCCGACCACCCGTCCCGACTCGGTGTGGTCGAGGAACTGCCCTGGCTGGCGACACAGAATCGGGTCACCTTCGCCAGGGTGGGTGTCACCGATCCGTTGTCGCCGGAGGACTATCTCGGTCACGGCGGTCTCGCCGGACTGCGTCGGGCACTGCAGATGTCTCCGGCCGACGTGGTCGCCGAGGTCACCGACTCCGGGTTGCGTGGGCGCGGTGGCGCCGGTTTCCCCGCAGGCATCAAGTGGAAGACCGTCCTCGGCTGCGTCGACGAGCTGAAGTTCGTGTGCTGCAATGCCGACGAGGGCGACAGCGGAACCTTCGCCGACCGGATGGTGATGGAAGGCGACCCGTTCATGCTCATCGAGGGCATGACCATCGCGGCCTACGCGGTGGGCGCCAGCGAGGGATACGTGTACATCCGATCGGAATATCCCGATGCGGTGGCGACGATGCGTGGTGCCATCGAGATCGCCTGCGGCCGTGGCTGGCTCGGAGACGACGTGCTCGGCTCGGGCACACGGTTCGAGCTGCACGTCAGGGTGGGCGGCGGCGCCTACATCTGCGGCGAGGAGACCTCCATGCTGGAGAGCCTCGAGGGCAAGCGCGGCATGGTCCGCGCGAAGCCGCCGATTCCGGCCATCCACGGGCTGTTCGGCAAGCCGACCGTGGTCAACAACGTGCTCACGCTTGCGAGCGTGCCCACCATCCTCGCCGACGGCGCGCTGGCATACCAGGAGCTCGGCGTCGAACGCTCGCGCGGCACCCAGCTGTTCCAGCTGGGAGGAAACATCCGCCAGGGCGGCATCGTGGAGAAGGCCTTCGGGGTGACGCTTGGTGAACTCGTGGACGGCTATGGGGCCGGCACCCTTTCGGGTCGACCGGTGCGTGCGGTCCAGGTCGGTGGCCCGCTCGGGGCGTATCTGCCGACAGCCGACTTCGATCTGCCGATGGACTACGAGGCATTCGTTGCGGCCGGGGCGATGGTCGGTCACGGCGGCATCGTGGTGTTCGACGACACCGTCGACATGGCGGCGCAAGCCAGGTTCGCCATGGAGTTCTGCGCCGCGGAGTCGTGCGGCAAGTGCACGCCGTGTCGGGTCGGCTCGGTACGCGGGGTGGAAGTGATCGATCGGATCACCGCCGGTGAGCACCGCGACGAGAACCTCGCCCTGCTCGAAGATCTCTGCGACGTCATGACCGAGGGCTCACTGTGTGCGATGGGCGGACTCACCCCCATGCCGGTCCGCAGTGCGCTCACCCACTTCGCCGACGACTTCGTCGCCCGCCCAGAAACCACGACCGCGCCTCTGGGCGCGAGGACGGATGGCATGCGATGAGCCTGCTCAAGGAACCCGACTACGGCACCCCTGCCAAGGACGGCCCAGCGACCATCTCCGTCGAGGTGGACGGCTTCGCCGTCGCCGTACCCGAGGGCACGTCGGTCATGCGGGCGGCCGCACTCGCGGGCATCGACGTGCCCAAGTTGTGCGCCACCGACCGGCTCGAGGCGTTCGGCTCCTGCCGGCTCTGCCTCGTCGAGATCGACGGTCGCCGTGGCACTCCCGCGTCGTGCACCACCCCGGTGGCCGAGGGCATGGTGGTGCGCACCCAGACTCCGAAGGTGGCCAAGCTCCGCGAGAGCGTCATGGAGCTCTACATCTCCGACCATCCATTGGACTGTCTGACCTGCCCGGCCAACGGCGACTGCGAGTTGCAGGACATGGCAGGGGTGGTCGGACTGCGGCAGGTCAGGTACGGCTACGACGGGGCCAATCACCTGGATGCCGAGCCTGACCACAGCAATCCGTACTTCGACTTCGACCCGTCCAAGTGCATCGCCTGCTCGCGCTGCGTACGGGCCTGTGACGAGATCCAGGGCACGTTCGCGTTGACCATCTCCGGCCGCGGTTTCGACTCCAAGGTTTCGGCGGGCGCGGGTGAGTTGTTCATGGACTCGGAGTGCGTGTCGTGCGGAGCCTGCGTGCAGGCGTGCCCGACGTCCACCCTGCAGGAGCGCTCCGTGGTCCAGCTCGGGATCCCCACGCGGTCGGTGAACACCACCTGCGCCTACTGCGGTGTCGGCTGCTCGTTCAGGGCGGAGATGCGCGGCGACGAGCTGGTCCGCATGGTGCCCCAGAAGGATGGCGGCGCGAACGAGGGGCATTCGTGTGTGAAGGGACGGTTCGCCTTCGGGTACGCGACCCACCCGGACCGGATGTTGAATCCGATGGTCCGCGAGAAGATCACCGACCCATGGCGCGAGGTCTCCTGGGACGAGGCGATCGGTACCGTCGCCCGCCGGATGCTGGACATCGGGCAGCGGCACGGCGTGGGTGCGATCGGTGCGATCACCTCGTCGCGGTGCACCAACGAAGAGGTGTACGTCGTCCAGAAGATGGTCCGTGCAGCGTTCGGCAACAACAACGTCGACACGTGTGCCCGGGTGTGCCACTCGCCAACGGGTTACGGGCTCAAGCAGACCTTCGGCGAGTCGGCAGGAACGCAGGACTTCCAGTCGGTGGCGCAAGCCGACGTCATCATGGTGATCGGAGCCAACCCGACCGACGGGCATCCGGTCTTCGCGTCCAGGATGAAGCAGAGGTTGCGCCAGGGGGCGCGGCTGATCGTCGCCGATCCCCGTCGCATCGACCTGGTGCGCTCACCGCACATCGAGGCCGATCACCACCTGCAGCTCAAGCCGGGAACCAACGTTGCGGTCGTCAATGCGATGGCGCACGTGGTGGTGACCGAGGGACTTACCGACAAGGGTTTCGTGGCCGCCAGGTGCGAGGGATACGACGAGTGGGCCCAGTTCATCTCGCGCGAAGAGAACAGCCCAGAGGCCGTCGAGGCGATCACCGGGGTGGCCGCCGAGGAACTGCGCGCCGCCGCACGCCTCTATGCGCTGGCGCCGAACGGGGCGATCTACTACGGCCTCGGGGTGACCGAGCACAGCCAGGGCTCGACGATGGTCATGGGCATGGCGAATCTGGCGATGGCGTGCGGGAACATCGGTCGTGACGGCGTCGGAGTGAACCCGCTGCGCGGCCAGAACAACGTGCAGGGCTCGTGCGACATGGGCTCCTTTCCGCACGAGCTGCCCGGCTACCGGCACGTGTCGGATGACGCCGTCCGTCACGTATTCGAAGACCTCTGGGGCACGAAGTTGTTGGCTGAGCCGGGATTGCGCATCCCCAACATGTTCGACGCCGCGATCGAGGGCACGTTTCGGGGACTGTTCGTCCACGGCGAGGACATCGCGCAATCGGACCCGAACGTCAAGCACGTCCTGGCCGCCCTCGAGTCGATGGAACTCCTGGTGGTGCAGGACCTGTTCCTCAACGAGACCGCGAAGTACGCCCACGTATTCCTGCCCGGCGCGTCGTTCCTGGAGAAGGACGGCACCTTCACGAACGCCGAACGCCGGATCAACAGGGTCCGCGCGGTGATGAAGCCGAAGAGCGGTCGAGACGAGTGGGACATCGTATGCCAGATCGCCACGGCGATGGGTTATCCCATGCACTACGACCACCCGAGTCAGATCATGGATGAAATTGCGGCTCTCACACCGACTTTCGCTGGAGTCTCCTTCGAGAAGCTGGACGAGGTCGGCAGCATCCAGTGGCCGTGCGACGAGCACGCGCCCGACGGCACGCCGATCATGCACGTCGAATCCTTCACCAGGGGTCTTGGCAGGTTCGTGCCGACTCCGTTCGTGCCCACCGACGAGCGCAGTACCCGCCGCTTCCCGCTGATTCTCACCACGGGTCGGATCTTGAGCCAGTACAACGTCGGTGCGCAAACCCGGCGCACGGCGAACATCGCGTGGCATCGGGAGGACGTCCTGGAGATTCATCCCCACGACGCGGAGGTCCGGGGTATCACCGACGGCGAAGAGGTCACGTTGGCCAGCCGGGTCGGCGAGACGACGCTGCGTGCGCAGATCTCCGACCGGATGCCGACCGGCGTGGTTTACACCACCTTCCACTATCCGGTCACGGGTGCGAACGTCGTGACGACGGAGAACTCCGACTGGGCAACGAACTGCCCGGAATACAAGGTGACTGCCGTCCAGGTGGCACTTGCCCACCCGATCTCGCGCGGGCGAGGTCGAGCCAGCCGTCGAGCGCGTGCTGGCCGCCGGACTGGTGGAGTGACGTGTCGATTCACGACGCCGCCGAGATCAGGCTGATCAACAAGGTCGTCGTTCACTTCGGCTACTTGTCCACCGAGCAGGCGGTGACCGAGGTCGCCGACCACGTCCGCAAGTTCTGGGACCCGCGGATGAAGCGGCGACTGTTCGAGCTCGTCGACTCGGGGACAGCCGATTTCGAGCCGGTGGCGGTGGCCGCTGCGGAGTTGCTGCGCTGACCCCGTCGCGGAGACGACCGCACCTAGGGCAGGCTCGCCGATAGGCTGACGAGCCGTGCCTCGACTGACGCATTCGCATATCGCGCCAGGTACTCTTGCCCGGCTGGCTCAGCCCTACTCGCCGTCGACGAGTTCGTCCTGCGCATCAGGCAACCGTCCGATTCGGCCGCCAACGTTCGGTCAGCGGTACGCCGATCATCCGCGCCTGCGCGTGGTTTGCGCGCCTGCCAGGCTCTGCGCGCCAACCCCTTCGTGGTCCACGTCTCGCCAGAAACTGGCGTCGTAGTCGGTGTCGGATATCTTGATCATGTCCGCCGATCCCGCACAGGGGACGAGCGCGGAGGTCAGCCCCAGCTCCTCGAGGTCGATCTCGAGCCGATGGATGCCGTTGTGGATCGTTTGGGCGTCGTTGGCGATCCGGCGCATCGCCGGGGTGTCGCCGCAGGTCGACTCCAGCAAGGCCACGCAGTGCTGCAGCTCGACGAGAAGGCTGTGCAGCTTGTCGACGGCGGTCTTCGTGGGCATGGGAACTCCTTTGGGGTGTCTGGGCTGACGGTTGGTGGGCTCGATCCGCATCATCGCGGCAAGTGGACGGACGGGAGGCCGGGGCGGTGCAGCATCCGCGTCATCGCCGCAGCGCACAGGCTGAGCAGCCCGGCCACGAGGAATGGCACCATCAGCCGGTGCGAGGCCACCAGCAGGGCGGGCAGGCCGATGCCGATCAGTCCGCCGAAGAGCTTGGCGCTGTACACCATTCCGAAGTTGCGTACGGCACTTGGCTCACCGAAGTAGTCGGCGACCAGGCTCGCGACCAGCGGGTAGAAGGCGCCGCCTGCCAGTCCGGTGAGCGCGGCGAAGACCACGAACGGCGCCGGCTGGCCGATCGATGCGGAGTAGACCAGGCCCAGCTGGGCGCAACCCTCGACGAGAAGCGCTGCGCTCAGCGTCTGGCGTCGGCCGTAGCGGTCGGAGAGCCGGCCCGCCATGCTGCGGCCGGTTCCGTTGACCACGGCGAGCAGGCCGACGGCCAGCGCGCCGATGCCAAGCGAAAAGCCCTGCGACAGCGCGATGATCGGAATGTAGACGGCGGCCAGCAGCGAGGCCGCTGCCGCGACGACGAGGATCAAGTACATCACCACGAAGGCGGGTGTACGGACCGCCTCGCCGGGGGAGTACTGCCGTAGTGCGGTCAGGTTGTTGCGCAGGCTGCGGTTGAGTTTCTTGTCGATGGCCCACTGTTTGGGGTCCACGTCCGATGGCCACCAGCCTGCCGGCGGGTCCCGCAAGAGCGCGCCGACCTGGGCCACGACGACGAGGATGATGACCCCCACCGCAGTGAAGAGTCCCGTGCGATTGGCCGGTGTGAGGGCGGTGGCGAAGGCCACGATGAAGGGGACGGCACCGCAGCCGATCGCTCCGGTGACGAGACCTACCCGGGCGGCGCGCTTCTCCGGGTACCACTTCGCGACGGTGGCAGTACAGGTGGCGTAGACGATGCCTGCGCCGGTGCCGGACAGCACGGAGTAACCGAGCACCGCGAGCACCAGGTTGTCGGTGTGGGCCACGGTCACGGGACCGGCGGCGCACAGCAGTGCGCCGACCGGGACGGCGCGCGCCGGGGTCAGCGCGAAGCGGTGGCTGAGCACGGCTGTGGGAGCAGCGGCGCCGGCCTGGAACACCACCCACAACGCGAGGACCCACAGGGCACCGGCCAGGCTCTTGCCGTTGGTCACGTGCAATGCCGTCAGAGCGACCCCGTAGCCGTACTGCAGAACGCCGATGCCGGCCATGGCGACCCAGCAGAACAGGAGCATCCATGTCCGAGAACAGCCGATGAGGTCGTGCGGGTTCTCGCCGACTCGGTACGAGCGACCACGAAGATCGCGGACTTCGACGACTTGGACCGGGGCACCGGACGTGGCGGTCATGGCGTGCTCCTTATTGCATACGGTATGCAATAAAAGCTAGCGTGAGATCTGTCACTTGTCCAGACCGGGCGCGGCACCACTTTCGCTTGCGAGATCGTTGCTGGTTCAAACACCGAATGCCACCGGAGCGACGGAGGAGTTGGTGAAACCGTCTCCGCCAGACATCACGAAAACGCAGTCGAACTCAGATGGTGGGCTACCCGATCGATGAATGCGGTGGATCGCACGCGCTCACCGGCGCAACCGTGCGATCGTCGACGTCGAGCATGTAGCCCTTGCGCTCGCCCCGTCGCCGTGCACACCAAATGCCTTGCCTTGCTGGCGACTCGATGTCAGCAGAACGGTCCGAAGATCCGAAGTCTCACGCCGACGGGCCCTCGGCGAGCAGGCAAGACGTCATTTCTGGTCGGTCTTGGCCAGCCGCTGTTCGCGATAGACGTGGCGAGTCCGCTCGGTGTGGCGATGCATGATGTCGGTCGCTCGCGCGACGTCCTGGGCGGCGATGGCCTTGATCAGCTCGGCGTGCTCGCTCCAGGCGTCCTGTCCACGCGGTTGGGCGATGGGCAGGTAATACCAGCGCCATTTCCGTTCGACGAGCCCGATGTGCTCGGCGAGCACCTTGTTGTCCGCCAGGGCGTTGATCGCGGCGTGCAGGGCCGCGTTGGCCGCGACGAGGCCCTCCGAGTCGTCGGCGGCAAGTGCGTTCACCCCGTCCTGCTGCAGCTCCCAAAGCCGGTTGACGTCCTCCGCCGTCGCACGCTCGGCGGCGAGCCCGGCCGAGTGTGTCTCCAGCACCGTTCGGATGCCGAGAAGCTGGTCGACCTCCTCTTCGGAAGGGGTGTGCACGAATGCGCCCTGTCCTGGGAGAAGCTCGATCCAGCCGTCGGTCTGCAAGCGCTGCAAAGCCTCTCGCACCGGTTGCCTACTCACACCGAGGTACTCCGCCAGCTCGGCCTCGACCACGTGCTGTCCCCGTTGGAGGGTTCCGTGCACGATCAGTTCGACGATGGCGTCGTAGACGGCCTGGCGTAGAGGAGCGGGACGCAGCACCCGTGGCGCGGCGCCGTCTGACAGCATGTCGGGCCGTGAAGTGCGTCTGCGTTTGCCGGCGGGAAGTGGATGTGACATGACTGGCGGCTCCTTAGCCTTCGATACGCAGGTCCAGCTTACAGCATTTCGTATGCAAAGGACCGGTAGAAATTACCGGTCCGGACACCTGTCGGCGCCCTGGAAACATTGGCCCGACGACAAGCGCCCCGGGTGGGGAATGTCCCGAAAGGACCTGTCCCACACCCGGGGCGCTGATCTTTGCCCCTGGGCGGCCGACGCTAGTCGTGCACGAGCGCTGCAGGCTCTCGCTCCTCCTCGCCCGGCGTCCGCTCCTGCTGCGACAGCTTGGGCTGCCGAAGGAAGATCGTGATGAAGGCGCAGCAGACGCCGACCGTGCCGGCGATCATGAACGCTGCGTCGTAACCCCACGTGTCCACGACGACCGAGCCCATGCCGGCGCCGACCAGACCGGAGATCACCTTCGAGCTGTAGACCAGGCCGTAGTTGGTCGCGTTGTTGTTCTCACCGAAGTAGTCGGCGGTCATCGCCGCGAACAGCGGGAAGATGGCGCCGCCACCGAAGCCCGAGACCATCGATGCCATCAGGAACAGCGGCATGCTGCCGATGGAGCCGGACAGGTACACCGCGTACTGGGACAGCCCGAGCACCGCGCACACGATGATGAGCGTGTTTCGCCGCCCGTACAAGTCGGAGATCCAGCCGATCACGCCGCGCCCGGTGCCGTTGATGATCGCCTTGAGGCTCATCGCCAGCGCCACGATCCCGCCGGCGAAGCCCATCTCCTTGCCGAAGGGCACCTGCATGGCAATGCCGAAGATGTTGATGCCTGCAGTGCAGAGCAGCACGAACCACATCAGCGGAAGGATGCCGGTCTTGATGGCCTCCATCGGCGTGTACTGCTTCACTGCGGGCGGATTCTTCAGCAGGGCCCGCCGGATTCGCGGGTCTTCACTGGCCACCAGCGGGTCGACGTGCGCGGGCCACCAGTTCTTCGGCGGGTCCTTGAAGAAGAACCCGCTGACGGCCACCAACGCGGCCAGAAAGACACCGACCGCGAGCAGGAGGCCCTCGTAGTTCGAGACATCCAGGTACGAGGTGAACAGGAAGATGAAGGGCACCGACCCGTAGGCGAACCCACCGTTGACGAAACCGGTCTTGCCACCCTTGCGTTCCGGGTACCACTTGCCCACCATGTTCACGCACGTGGCGTAAACGAAACCGGCCGCGGTTCCGCCGAAGAAGCCGAAGCCCAGGTACGCGAAGAAGACGTTCGGGGCGAACGCCAGCGACACGTATCCCAGCAGCGCCCCGACGGCTCCGAGCATCATCGCCGCGCGCGCCGACAACTTGCCGCTCTCCCGCAATCTGCCTGCCGGGAACGCCACCGCGGCCTGGAAGAACACCCATACGCCCAGCAACCAGAAGATGTGGCCGTGGCCCCAGCCGTGCGCTTCGACGAGCGTGTCCTCGGCCGAGGTGAAAGCGTATTCGGACGAGCTGATTGCCATCATCGCAATCCAGGGCATCCACACCATCCACGCCCGTGACCGTCCGAGGATGTCGCGGTCGGTCTCGCCGATCCGGTACACCCTGCCGTTCTTGTCCACGACTTCCTGGAACTTCGGCAGCGTTGACGAATTCATGCTTGTCGACCCCCCTCTTGCCGACTGATCGGGCGACCGTCCATTCGACTGATCCGGCGTGGCATCGGAAGGTTCCGCTGGGCATGTGGTGGGCAGCTCAGAGGGGACTGCCCCTTCCATAATGGATATTGCATACGCATGTCAAGGAACCGCCTATCAGGAGTGTGTGAATGATTGGTGATCCGGATCACATGCAACGTATACGACATACAATCCTGAACGCAACCAGAGATTTTCCTGTGAGTTTCCTGGCCATCGGGTAGCGTGTGAAAAGTCGCCGCAAGCGCGCACCGGCCCGCGATCACGACATCTGCGCCGCTTCGTCCGTCGAATTGATCAGATCCACCGAAACCCATGGCGGCGACGCATAGCCGCTGTTCACGGCCTCGCTTGCGGTCCTGTGGGCGGTCTGGCCGGGGCGAACCGACGCAGCTCCTGGCAACTGTTCGGGACTAAAACGGCGCTAAACCTAGACAACAAGTTGTTAAATCCGACACACTGATTGTCGAACGCATACGGTATGCACTTTGAGGCTCTGCTGGCACTCGCCGGCCCCTCGACCCAGAGCGCCCCGCCGAGCGCATATCGACCTCAGTGAAGGGGATTGTGATGATGAACGAGGCCCCATCCGCAGTGGATCGCCAGCCTACGGAGCCGATCCCCGGCCCGGGCAAGGCGTTGGCCGGCGTTCGCATCCTCGACATGACACATGTCCAGTCCGGCCCCTCGGCGACCCAGTTGCTCGCCTGGCTCGGCGCTGACGTGATCAAGCTGGAGGCGCCGGGAGGCGGCGACGTCACACGCCGTCAGCTTCGCGATGCCCCTGGCGTGGACAGCCTGTACTTCACGATGCTCAACTGCAACAAGCGCAGCATCACCGTGAACATGAAAAGCGATGAAGGGCAACAGATCTTCGCTGACCTGGTGTCGCGCGTCGACATTCTGGCCGAGAACTTCGGCCCGGGCGTAGTGGAACGATTCGGGTTCACCTGGGAGCGGCTTCGCGACATCAACCCGCAGCTCATCTACGCGTCGATCAAGGGATTCGGCCCCGGCAAGTACTTCAACTTCAAGGCATATGAAGTCATCGCGCAAGCGATGGGTGGATGCATGGCCACCACCGGATTCGAGCACGGGCCGCCGACCGCAACTGGAGCACAGATCGGCGACTCCGGTACCGGCATCCACCTGGTTGCCGGGATCCTGGCCGCCCTCTACCAGCGCACGAACACCGGCCGCGGCCAGCGGGTCGAGGTCTCGATGCAGGACGCCGTACTCAACCTCTGCCGGGTGAAACTGCGCGACCAGCAACGACTCGCGAGCGGCCCACTGCCTGAGTACCCCAACGAGCACTTCACTGATGAGGTCCCGCGATCGGGGAACGCGTCCGGGGGAGGTCAGCCCGGGTGGGCAGTCCGCACCAGTGGTGGTGGTCCCAATGACTACGTCTACGTGATCATCCAACCCCAGGGGTGGGCACCGCTGGCGGAACTGATCGGACACCCCGAACTCGCCGATCATCCCGACTGGGCCAGACCCGAAGACCGGCTTCCGAAATTGGACAAGGTCTTCGCGTTGATCGAGGACTGGTCCGAGAAGCACACCAAGTGGGAAGCGTTGGAGACACTGAATGCCCTGAACATTCCCTGTGGTCCCGTGCTCAGCACCAAGGAGCTCATCGAGGATCAAACGCTTGCCGACCTCGGTGCGATCGTGACCGTCGACCATCCCGAGCGGGGACCGTTCAAGACCGTCGGCTCTCCGCTGCGGCTATCGGACTCTCCCGTCGAGATCGTCCGCTCACCGATGCTGGGCGAACACACCGAATCAATCTGCACCGAGTTGGGCTACTCGCCAGAACAGGTGCAGATGTTGAGGCGCGCCGGAGCGATCTGAGCATCACGAGCCCGGCATCGCCGGCTCGTTCACCAGTACGGGTCAGTGGCCCATCGACGAAAGGGCGACAGCGTCATGAGGTAGGCCGCAGAGCAGAAGGTTCCTTCACAAACACTCGCCGAGGCTCGCTCGGCGTCAAGCCAACAACGCACGCGGCGTACCGTGGCGTGTCTTTGGCATGCACCCAACTGTCTGCATGGTCCGTATCACCGTGCAGTGCTTGGCAAGTCCTCGTACGTCTATCGCGAAAACCTGACGCGAAAGGCCCTCGAGGCGCGAGCCTGTAACCAACTTCCAGAAAGAGAATGACCGATGTCCTCAGCACTCGCAAGTTACCGCGAGGTCACCGACGCGAACAACCGCGTCTACCGGGTCGGCGAGACCGACCAGCAACTACTCGGCCGGTCCCGCGCCTCGATGGTCTGGCTGCCGTGGGTCGCCATGATGGCGGTCAGCACATATGAGTACGGCTATGGCGCTGCCGAAGAGGCCATCCGGGAGGCACACGGCTGGAGCATGTCCGAGACGTTCTGGCTGCTCGCCATCTGGGCCTTCTTCCAGGCCGGTATCGCCTTCCCCGCCGGAAGGCTGCGGGAGAAGGGAATCGTCTCCGCGCGAACCGCCATGCTGGTCGGTGCCGTGCTCTCGGCGATCGGCTTCACGAGCCTCACCCAGGACAGCATCGTCCTCGCCTACCTCGGCTTCGCCGTCTGTGGCGGTGTCGGTGCCGGCCTGGTCTATGCCACGTGCATCAACATGGTCGGCAAGTGGTATCCGGAACGGCGGGGCGCCAAGACGGGATTCGTCAACGGCGGGTTTGCCTACGGTGCCGTGCCCTTCATCTTCATCTTCAGCTACGCGCTGCACCCGACCACCTACGTGTGGGTCCTCGACCTCGTAGGCCTCTACATGCTGGTGGTCGTCGCGGTGTGTGGATTGCTCTTCCGGGACCCGCCGAAGAACTGGTGGCCGGCTGACGTCGACCCGCTGCAATGGGCGAACAGCAAGTCCGGCGCGAAGAGTCTGCTCAAGAATCCGCCGGCCGTCCGGCAATTCACCCCGATGGAGGCCATCAAGACCGGCATGCTGCCGCTCATGTGGCTCTCGCTGGGGATCACCGCCGGTGTCTCGCTGTTCGGCATCAGCTACATGGTGCCGTTCGCCAAGGATCTGGGTTTCGGGCCGTTGATCGCGGCGTCGTCGGCGGGCGTGCTGTCGATCGTCAACGGCACCGGCCGTACGTTGACCGGCTGGATATCCGACCGGCTGGGACGCAAGCTGACCCTGCTCATCGTGCTGTTGGTATCGGCCGTGTCGCTGGTGGGTCTGCTTTACGCCGGCAACGCGCACAACGAGTTTGCGTTCCTGTTCTTCGCCTTCCTCGTGGGCTTCGGCGGCGGCGCCTTCTATCCGATGTTCGCCTCGCTCACCCCGGACTACTTCGGTGAGAACAACAACGCCAGCAACTATGGGCTCATCTACAGCTCCAAGCTGCTCGGGTCGGTGGTCGGAATCGGCGTCGGCGCGAGCGTGATCGACGCCTGGGGCTACGGCGGTGCGTATTGGCTGGCCGCGGCCAGCGCCCTGGTGTCCGCCGCCATCGCGCTGTTCTTCCGGCAGCCCGGCCGTGTGCGTGGGCCTCAAGATTCCAGCGAGCCAACCGCGAAGGTGCCCCTGGCGGCCACCGCCTCTGACTGACGGGGATCGACCGGTTGCACGAGGGCGGCCGAGGGGAAAGCCAATTGGCGACCTCCTCGGCCGCCTTTCGGCGACGGTCGAGGCCGGTCTCCTTGCGGGGGGACTGCACGTGCAGGCCCGAATCGCGAAACGGTGCAGACGGATGGGCCCGGGTCGTCAACCGCGACACCGATCTGCTGGAGATCATGGCCAGCGCGGGCCCGTCAATTGCTCTCGGCGAGTTGGCGGCTCACACCGAACTGCCACAACCCACCATTGATCGACTGGTAAGAACGCTGTTGAACGTGGGATACGTGAGACAGCTTCCGAACCGACACTATGCGTTGGGCCCCAAGCTGATTCGGCTAGGAGAACGCGCGGCGCGTCTCATCGGTTCGCGGTCGCGTCCGCATCTCGCCGAACTCGTCGAGCGAACGGGCAAGAGCAGTGCTGGCGGGGTGGGCAAGGCACTTGCGATGCAGCTGTCCGACGACGCATTGCTCGCGCTGCTGAACCGCACCGGCATGCCTGCTTCCAACGAGAACACGCACACCACGACGGACGCATTGATGCGCGACATCGAGTCGAGCCGGTCTCGCGGCTACGCCGTTGACGAAGGCGTGCAGGAGATCGGTGTGCGCTGCTTCGCGGTGCCGGTGCCGGAGGCACCGACGCTGACCGCCATCTCGATTTCCGGGCCGCAGTCACGCCTCACCTTGAAGGCGGCCACCAGAGTGGCGCCACTGCTGAAACGGGCAGCACGCGATCTGGCTTCGGAGTTCGAGAAGGCGGCGGCGGTCTAGCTCGGGGTCCGGATCGGCGTCAGTCGGCGAGCAGTGCAGCGGCCGTCGGTGCGTCCGAAAGGGTTTCGGCCAGATCGTTGAATTCGACGACGTTGTCGAGTTCGGTGCCCATGGCGATGTTGGTCACCTTCTCAAGGAAGACCTCGACCACCACCGGCACCTTGTGCTCGCGGGCGAGTTTCTGCGCCCGCTCCAATGCCGGGCCGATGTCCTGCGGTTCGACGACTTGAATTGCCTTGCAGCCGAGGCCCTCGACGACACGCAGGTGATCGACCCCATATCCCTTGGGGACACCAGTGTCGGTCTCCTGGGAGTTGATGTTGTCGAACGCGAGTGACACGCAGTAGTCCATGTCGAAGTTGCGCTGAGCCTGGCGGATCAAACCCAGGTACGAGTTGTTCACCAGAACATGGACGTAGGGAAGGTTGAACTGGGCTCCGACCGCGAGTTCCTCGACCAGGAACTGGAAGTCGTAATCGCCCGACAGCCCGACCACGGTGGCGTCGGGATCGGCGGCCGCCACACCAAGGGCTGCGGGCACCGTCCATCCGAGCGGCCCGGCTTGGCCGCAATTGATCCAGTTCCGAGGCTTGAAGACCTGCAGGAACTGCCCGCCGGCGATCTGAGACAACCCGATCGCCGTGACGTAGCGGGCATCGCGGCCGAAGACGCGATTCATTTCCTCGTAGACGCGCTGCGGCTTGATGGGCACGTCGTCGAAGTGGGTCTTGCGGTGCATCGTCTGTTTGCGCGACCGGCAGTCGTCGACCCAGGTGCTCCAATCCGGCAGTGTGCCGGCCTGCCGCCGCTCCGTGGCCACCGCGATGAACTGCTCGAGAGCGGCCTTGGCGTCCGAAACGATCCCGAAGTCGGGCGCGAACACGCGGCCGATTTGTGTGGGCTCGATGTCGACGTGAACGAAACGCCTTCCCTTGCGGTAGGTGTCGAGTCCACCGGTGTGCCGATTGGCCCAGCGGTTGCCGATTCCCAGGACGAAGTCGGATGCGAGCATGGTCGCGTTGCCGTATCGGTGAGAGGTCTGTAGGCCGACCATACCGGCCGCGAGGCGGTGGTCGTCGGGGATGGCGCCCCAACCCATCAGGGTCGGAACCACCGGCACGTTGAGGATTTCGGCCAGCTCCACCAACAGCTCCGAGGCATCGGCGTTGATGATGCCTCCACCTGCGACCAAGAGCGGTCGTTCAGCGGTGATCAACATGTCGATGGCCTTCGCGGCCTGAACCCGTGATGCCGACGGCTTGTACAGGGGCAGCGGCAGGTAGGCGTCGGGGTCGAAGTCGATCTCGGCCAGTTGGACGTCGATGGGCAGATCGATGAGCACCGGTCCGGGCCGCCCTGAGCGCATGAGGTGAAACGCCTGTGCGAACGCCCCGGGGACCTGGCCGGGTTCGAGCACTGTCATGGCCATCTTGGTGACCGGTGCGGCGATGGCGGTGATGTCGACCGCCTGGAAGTCTTCCTTGTGCAGTTTGGCAACCGGCGCTTGGCCGGTGATTGCGAGGATGGGAATGGAATCCGCCGATGCCGAGTACAGCCCGGTGATCATGTCGGTACCGGCGGGTCCGGACGTGCCGATGCAGACACCGATGTTGCCGGCTGCCGCGCGCGTGTAGCCCTCAGCCATGTGACTGGCGCCTTCGACGTGCCGTGCCAGGATGTGCTTGATCCCGCCATGCGCGCGCATCGCCGAGTAGAACGGGTTGATCGCCGCACCCGGCAGGCCGAAGGCCTGTGTGGCGCCTTCGATTTCGAGAATCCTGACGGCCGCGTCGACCGTGCGCATCCGGGTCATCGTGCGAGCTCGCTCGTCGTGCCGGACAGCCTCTCGACGCCGAGCAGCAGGCCGGAGTGATCCAGCCCGCCGTCACCGTTGGCCATCGACGAGGCCATCAGCTGGGCGACGACGGCGCCGAGTGGGATGACGACGCCGGCTTCGCGGGCCGCGGACGTGACGATGCCCATGTCCTTGTGGTGAAGGGCGATGCGGAACCCGGGATCGAAGTTGCGGGCCAACATCTTTGGCGCCTTCTGGTTCAGCACTGCCGACCCGGCCAGCCCGCCGCCCAGCACCTCGACGGCGGCGTCGATGTCGACACCGTAGGCCCGGAGGAAGGTGATCGCTTCGGCCAGCAGCTCGATGTTGCCTGCGACGATCAGCTGGTTCGCGGCCTTGACGGTCTGTCCGGAGCCACTGGGACCGACATGCGCGATCGTCTTGCCGACGATGTCGAGAATCGGTTTGGCGGCGGCGAAATCGGCCTCCGCGCCGCCGACCATGATGGACAGCGTCGCGTTCAGCGCGCCGGGCTCACCGCCGGACACCGGTGCGTCGATGATGCGCAGGCCTCGCTCAGCGGCGGTCTTGGCCAGCTCCGCGGTGACGTCGGGCCGGATCGAGGAGAAGTCGATCACCAGGGTGCCGGGTTGCGCGTGCGCGAACACGCCGTCGTCGGTGAGCAGCACGGCCTGCACGTCGGGGGAGTCCGGGACCATGACCGCGACGACATCGGCGTTCTTGACGGTCTGCTCGATGGACTCCGCCGCAGCGCCGCCCGCCTCGACCAGCGCCTGCATCCGTTCCTCGGATCGGTCGTAACCGACGACGGTGTGGCCGGCTGTGACCAGGTGGCGTGCCATGGGCCCGCCCATGATGCCCAGTCCGATGAATCCGATGGTGCTCACGAGATCCTCGTTTCTTGTTGCTGCCGCAGGGTTTCGGTGTTCACGCCGTTGGCGCCTCGGTCGGCGCGGGGAAGCCAGTCGAAGGTGTCGGGCCGCGTTGCCTTGTACTCCAGGCCGATATGGCCGGCGTAGCCGTGCTCGGCGAGTTCCTGGAGCTGCCCGGCCAGCGCCAGCTGACCGGTGCCCGGTTCGCCGCGCCCGGGGGCGTCGGCGATCTGCACGTGTCCGATCCGGTCGCCGTGGTCCCGAATCACGGCGCTGGTGTCGTCGCCGTTGACGTCGAGGTGATAGAGGTCGGCGAGCAACCGCAGGTTCGTGGTGCCGTGTTCGGCGTACACGCGGTCGATGACCTGGATGACGTCCGCCGCCGTCTTGAGGGGATAGTGCGGCGCGCCGCTGACCGGCTCGACGAGTACCGTCGCGCCGATGCGGTCCGCCGTCAGAGCGGCGTAGGCCAGGTTCTCCGACGCGACACGGTCTTGGCTCGCGGGGTCGGAATCCGCGATGCGATTGCCGTACAGCGCGTTGAAGGCTCGAGTTCCCAGCGTCTCCGCAATGCCGACGGCGACGTCGACGTTGTCTCGAAACGCCTGCGCCATCGCCGGATCCGACAAGATCCCGCGGTCGCCCGCAGGCATGTCACCGGCGGCGAAGTTGAGGCCGGTCAACTGCACGCCGGCGTCCTGGATGGCGCGGATGAAGGTGGTCACTTCCGCGTCCGGCGGTGTCGGCGACGCAAAGGGCCACCAGAACTCGACTGCCTCGAAGCCGGCATCTCGAGCCGCGCGCGGCCGGTCCAGCAGGGGTACCTCGGTCAACAGGATCGAACAGTTGACGGTGTAGGTGGCGTTCATCGTGCCCTTCTGTGCTACCGGTCAATATTCCATATTGTGGAAGAACAATTCCAATGTATACACAAGTGAAGCGCCGCGCCGCCGACTTGTCAAGGGGGAGCGGGAGGACTGGAGGCTGAAAAATCCTGTCGGCAAGCGTGTTTCCAGCTTCCACTGCCGGCGAGCAAGGTCTGGAGAAGTCGAGGAGCATGGTGTTGGCCCAGGTTGCTCGGGTACGGTCAGTGCCAATGAGTGGATGATGGATTCCGCATGATGAAAGTCGAGCGCAGGTTCGACGGCCGGATCGGGCCTTGGCGGCTACTCGACGAGTGTGGCTCCGCGGCGTCGCCGCCGGACGACCCAGGTGAGAGGGAACCACGAATGACGTTGCAGCACAACACCGAAACTGGCTGGCCTCGCGGCTTGGCGGGCCGCCACGTGGTGATCGCCCCTGACAAGTTCAAGGGGTCATTGACCGCACGGGAAGCCGCGACGGCGATGGCCGTTGGCGTGAAACGCGCGGACCCCGCGCTGCGGACGGTGGAGTGCCCCGTCGCCGACGGTGGGGACGGCACACTCGACACCGTGCTTGCCGCGGGGTTCGACCGCATTCCCGTCTACGCGATGGGACCAACCGGGCAGGTGACCCTGACCGCGTACGCCCGCACTGGGGACGCCGCCGTTGTGGAGATGGCCGAAATCTGTGGCCTGCAAAGGCTTCCCGGTGCCGAACCGGCACCCCTGACCGCATCCAGCTACGGGCTGGGATCGGTCGTCGCACAAGCACTCGATCAGGGCTGCCGCGAGATCGTCATCGGTGTCGGCGGCAGCGCGAGCACTGATGGTGGAGCCGGGTTCCTCGCCGCACTCGGGGCGCACGCATTCGATCGGCACGGTGCACCCATCGGCCCGGGAGGAGGCTGCATCGGTGACTGCGTGCGGCTCGATCTGACCGGCCTGCGGCCCGAGATCCCTGCGGCCACCTTTATCATCGCCGCCGACGTCGACAACCCGCTCCATGGTCCGATGGGCGCGGCGAATGTCTATGCACCGCAGAAGGGCGCCAACCCGGAGCAGGTTGCGGAATTGGACCGCGCACTTCGCTCGTGGGCAGAGGTCGTCGAACGCACGACGGAGACGGACTGTCGAAGCCGGCCAGGCGCCGGTGCTGCCGGCGGCGTCGGTTTTGCGGCGATGGCCGTATTGGGTGCCCGCTTGCGGCCCGGCATCGAAATGATCCTCGACCTCGTCGGTCTCGACGAGCACCTGGTGGGCGCCTGCGCGGCCATCACCGGAGAGGGCTCGCTCGATGACCAGTCCCTTCGGGGCAAGGCCGTGGTGGGCGTGTCTCGTCATGCGAGCGCGCTTGGCATACCGACGTACGCCGTCGCTGGGGTGTCGACGCTGACGCCGGCCGACGCCCGCAGCGCAGGATTCGAGGACGTCCACACGCTGAGCGACGTGGAACCCGACCGTCAGCGCTCGATCGAGCGGGCCGGCGAGCTACTCGCCATCGCTACCGAGCGCTTGACCCGGGCATCGCTGTCTTCGGCCATGGCGCGGGACCGGCCGTGAACGAGGATTGACCGGCGGTATCTCGGGTATGTTTGCATACAGTATCCCAACCGGACGTCGCGCCGTGCGTGACGGGAAGGAAGTCCTGAATCGTGGCCACTCTGCTGGTGCACCATGCGATCTTCACCAACCACGAGACTCCCGCCGGCCATCCGGAGCGGGCCGACCGGTACCGCGCCGTCGAGGCAGCTCTTCGTCAACCTCGGTTCGACGGCCTGGTGCGCGACGAGGCCGAAATCGCCGCACTCGACGCGACGCGCTACGTGCACAGCCACGCCTATGTCGACGCGCTCGAGTCGGCACGCCCGCACGAGGGTTACGTCTATCTGGACGGCGGCGACACCGTGATGGAGCCAAGGACGTGGGAGGTCGTGCTCCGCGGCGTGGGCGGAACCCTTCAGGCGGTCGACGACGTTCTGTCCGGCAAGGTGCAAAACGCCTTCGTCGCCTGCCGCCCTCCCGGGCACCACGCCGGAACAGACCAGGCGATGGGTTTCTGTCTGTTCAACAACACCAGCATCGGCGCGCGTCATGCACAGAAGAACCACGGGTTGGCGCGTGTCGCGATCGTCGACTTCGACGTCCATCACGGCAACGGCACGCAGGAGATCTTCTACTCCGATGCCAGTGTGCTGTACGCCTCAACCCATCAGATGCCGTGGTTTCCCGGTACGGGCGCGGCGCGTGAAACCGGAGTCGGCAACATCTTCAACACTCCTCTTGCGGCCGGGGACGGCGGTGCCGAACTCCGCGAAGCCTTCCAGGACAGAATCCTGCCCGCGCTCAACGCATTCGCACCGGAGCTCATCATCGTCTCCGCCGGATTCGATGCCCACGAACGCGATCCGCTCGGCTCGCTGCGGATGACGGCCGACGACTTCGCCTGGGTGACGCGCGAACTGTTGCAAGCGGCCGAGACACATTGCGACGGCCGACTCGTGTCGGTCCTCGAGGGGGGTTACGACCTACAGGGCCTCAAGGATTCGGTCAGCGCCCACGTCGGCGAGCTGCTCCGCGGCTGAAGTGACGGGCCTGAGGGCATGCAGGTCGTGGGCTGGGCGCACCGGATCCTCGCCGAACGCGACGCTCTGCTCGCCGACATCGACCGCATGCACGGCGGCCTCACGGCGACGGTCCGGATCGGCGCGATACCGACCGCGATTCCGGCCACGCCTCTCATCAGTGAGCGGTTCAGCGAGCGCAACCCGCTAGCGGGGGTCCAGATCGTCACCCCGCCGTCGCGCGAGATCCACAGAGGGCCTGGCCGACTTCGAACTCGACGCGGGCGTGACTTATCTCGACGACGAAACTCCACCTGGCAGCCGTCGCATCGAGCTATTCCGCGAGCGCGCTATCCATTGCTGCTCGAGAACACGCAAGAGGCGGCCGCGCTCTATGCACGCGTCGCAACGCGACGGTTGCCCAGCATCGTCACCCACACCTGGTTGCACGCGTTCGGCGTGCCGAACGGCATGTGCGCGCGCCCGCTTCGAGAGATCAGCCCCCGCCCGGTAGTGGGACTGATCCTCCCGGAACGAACCCCGCCGACCATCTTCGCCGACGCGTTGGCCGAGTCCCTACGCGATGCCCACCTATCCGATTTGCTCGACGCGTCGTTGGAGGTGGCGATGGGATGTGCCTTCACGGATCCCTCCGCGAAGGCACTGGTCACGGGACCTGGCTAGCTCCGCAAACGTCCCCGGTGCATCACGCGAGCGGCGGGTCGACGGGCGGCGGCGCACCCAGAGCCGGTGGGCCGGGAGACGTCATGGCCGATGGCAGATGCGGCGAAGGGGCCGCTTCCGTGCCGGAGGCCCCCAACGCCACTAGCGGATCTGCCGGGGATGGCAGCAGCGCATCCGCAGCCCAACCCGCTTGAAGTTGAGCCGCGACGAACGTGGCCCCCCGGTCGACCATGCCGGTCTCCACGTACTGGTTGTGCACGGAGAAACCCGTTCCGTGCGGATCGCACACCAGGTCGTTGTCGACGCACAGGTCGATGGTCTTGGCCAGATAGGGTGCGCCGATGGTGATGGACGGGTCGTTGATCGCGCGCATGAAACGCGTCGACGGCTTCCCGAAGAGGGCGACCGCGGCGACGTGGTCGGTCATGTCGGGTGGCAAGGGTGCAGGCACATCCGCAGGCGAAACCCCTTCGGGCACAACGTCCGCGGTGACGAAGCCCATGACCGCGGCGCCTTGGGAGAATCCGCCGAGCACCATCTGGGTGTGGGGGCAGCTCGCCGCGGTGGCAAGGACGTGTGTGCGCGCGTCCATGATTCCGTCGACGGCGGTTGGGAAGTCGGTGGTGGCGGGGTAGTCGACCGCGTACACGCCGACGGACCTACTGCCGACTCGAGCGCGCAGTGCATCGACGAACGCCTCTCCCGTTGGGCCGACGCCGGGTGCCTCGGTGGTGCCGCGAGCGAAGATCACCTCGGCGTCAGGGCATGGCTCGGCTTGCGCGGACGGCATCGGTGCGCCCAGCATCGCCGCCGACGCCGCTGCCGCGACGCCGATCAAAACAGCGATGCGGCGTGGCCTCACACGGCAATGCTGACACATAGCGACTCTTAATGTGCGGAACGAGCCGGTTCCTTGGCGTGCCGATGGGGGTAATCCGCGGCAAGCACGTGGACTTCCGCCTCCAGCGCGGCCGCCCGGGCGGCTGGGATCTGGTTCGTCGAATCGCCTCTCGTACGTGCGCGCGTTCCCGACGCGGAGTTGTGCGCGGTGGTCCGGCCCAACGTCGACACCCTGTGCCCGGGGGGCTCCCGCCGTGCACGCGGTGCAGGATGGTTACGTCATCACGCTCCTCGGCCGGAGCCCGAGGACGCCTCCGACTTCCCTCAGTTGGCGAGGATCGCCCTGCTCGTGGTCGAGCCGGGCAGCCGTTCGACGGAGGCGGGTTCAGCGCGGCCGACGCGGCTGAGCTCGAGGCCGGCAAGACGGACGCTCTGCCGCGATGCCGGCGTCGCTGCCCACGCTCGGCACCGGCGTGAACGGCTGGACGGTGATGACGGACGACATCGGCGTCTACGGGAACTCGTGCCCCGGAGAAGGAACCAATTGGCTGCCAGCACCTTTGGGGCCATTGGGCGGGGACGATGCGACTGCATGTGCCCAGGGCCGAAGTGCTCGAGGGAGGTGGAGCCCACCGTTGATCGGAGGGCTTGACGGTCAGTCGAGACCGGCGAGCAACCGGCGGAACTCACGCTGGTCCTGCTCATTGAGCGGGGCGAGCACCTTGCGTTCGGCCTCGCGCACCCCGGCATCGATGCGGTGCAACAGCGCCGTGCCCTCGCGGGTCAACTCGGCGGGTAGCGACCGGCCCGCCGGGACCGTGGCAGGACGTTCGACGAGACCGCGCTCCTGCAGGCCACGCAGGACCATGTTCATCGCCTGCGGCGATACGTTGACATCACGGGCCAGTTCGGCGCTCGACCTTCCCGGAGAGTGGGAGAGCAACCGCATGCAGATGTATTGCGGGAACGACAGTCCGAGTGGTTCCAGCGCCGTCGTCGTGACTTCGGAGCGCAGTGCAGCCGTGAGCCGGCTCAGGTGGTATCCCAGCCACTGGCCCGGGGATTCGGTCATGTCAAGCATCTTGACACATATCAACTAAATTGATATACAGGGCTCATGACGAACCCCAATCCCTCTGATGTGATGTTCGATTCCGCATACCGTGGCGAGGCCGAAGAGATGGGTCTCGGCACCAAACCGCCGTGGAGCATCGGTGAGCCCCAGCCGGAGATCGCCGCGCTGATCGAGGCGGGCAAGATCCATGGCGACGTACTGGATGCCGGCTGTGGCGAGGCCGCGACGGCCATCGCGCTCGCCGAGCAGGGCTTCACCACGGTCGGACTGGACCAGTCGGCGACTGCGATCAAGCTCGCCCGCGAAGAGGCCGCCAGGCGTGGCCTCACGAACGCGACGTTCGACGTCGCCGACATCAGCTCGTTCACCGGTTATGACGGCCGGTTCGGGACGATCATCGACTCAACTCTTTTCCACTCGATGCCAGTCGAGTTGCGGGACGGCTATCAGCAGTCGATCGTGCGTGCCGCCGCGCCGGGGGCGTCCTACTTCGTACTGGTCTTCGACGCCACCACCATGCCCGCCAACAACCCCGCCCATCCGGTCACCGAGCAGGAACTTCGGGACGTGGTGTCCAAGTATTGGGTCATCGACGACGTTCGGCACGCGCGCATCCACGCCAACGTCGCCGAGAACTTCACCGGCTTCAAGGACTTTGCCGGCGCGGACATTCGGGACGAGGGTAACGGCCGCATGTCGGTGCCCGCCTGGTTGCTGTCGGCCCACCTCGGATAGCCGACTCACGGCGCCACCCCTGCGTCGCCGCGCGCCCGTGATGAGGCAGGATTGGTGGCGCCGCCCTCGCTGATCGCCGGGATGGCGAACGCTGCGAGGAGGAGTCTGATGGGGGAGTCGGTCGTCGCGGAGGCCAAACAGCCGAGGTATTCGCGCGTGCTGCTCAAGCTGGGCGGTGAGATGTTCGGCGGCGGACAGGTCGGCCTCGACCCCGACGTCGTCGCACAGGTCGCCCGACAGATCGCAGAGGTGGTGCGCAGCGGCGCCCAGGTAGCGGTCGTCATCGGCGGCGGCAACTTCTTCCGCGGTGCGCAACTTCAGCAGCGCGGCATGGAGCGCACCCGGTCGGACTACATGGGCATGCTCGGCACCGTGATGAACAGCCTGGCGCTGCAGGACTTCCTGGAACAGGAGGGCATCGTGACGCGGGTGCAGACCGCGATCACGATGGGCCAGGTGGCCGAGCCCTACATCCCGCTGCGGGCCCGTCGGCACCTCGAGAAGGGCCGAGTGGTCATCTTCGGTGCAGGCATGGGACTGCCGTACTTCTCCACCGACACCACCGCTGCACAGCGGGCCTTGGAGATCGGTGCGGAGGTGGTGCTGATGGCCAAGGCGGTCGACGGCGTCTTCACCGCGGACCCACGAACCGATCCCGACGCCGAACTCCTTACCACGATCACCCATCGCGAAGTCATCGACCGCGGCCTCAAGGTCGCCGACGCCACCGCGTTCAGCCTCTGTATGGACAACGGCATGCCCATTCTGGTGTTCAATCTCCTCACCGACGGAAATATCGCGCGTGCCGTCGCGGGTGAGAAGATCGGAACGCTGGTCACCACTTGACGGGCGCGGCCTCCGTGGCGCGCGCTAGTGACGGGAGAAAGTACCTTGATCGACGAAACCCTCTTCGATGCCGAGGAGAAGATGGAGAAGGCCGTCTCGGTCGCGCGTGACGACCTGTCGTCCATCCGCACGGGTCGGGCCAACCCTGGCATGTTCTCGCGACTCACCATCGACTACTACGGTTCGGCCACGCCGATCACGCAGCTGTCCAGTATCAACGTGCCCGAGGCGCGCCTGGTCGTGATCAAGCCGTACGAGTCCAATCAATTGCGCAGCATCGAGGACTCCATCCGGAACTCCGACCTCGGCCTCAACCCAAGCAACGACGGCAACGTGATCAGGATCGCCATCCCTCAGCTGACCGAGGAACGCAGGCGTGAACTGGTCAAGCAGGCCAAGTCCAAGGGTGAGGACGCCAAGGTTACGGTGCGCAACATCCGGCGCAAGGCCATGGAGGAGCTGAGCCGCATCAAGAAGGACGGCGAGGCAGGCGAGGACGAGGTGGGCCGGGCCGAGAAGGAGCTCGACAAGTCCACCTCGACCTACACCACCCAGATCGACGACCTGGTGAAGCACAAAGAAGGCGAGTTGCTCGAGGTATAAGTACCTCGGCAACCGACTTCCGTGGCAGACACAGACACCGCCCCGTCCGACGGGGCAGGCGCTTCCGCCGAGCCGCCCAAGAAGGCTCAGAAGAAGGCGTCCCGCGCCGGTCGAAACCTGCCTGCTGCCATCGCCGTCGGCGCCGCGCTCGGCTTCGGCGTCATCGCCATCCTGGTGTTCGCTCCGCGGGGATGGATCGCCGTCGTCGCGGTGGCGATGGCCGTCGCGACGCACGAAGTGGTCCGTCGACTGCGCGAGGCCGGGTACTCGATTCCGATCATCCCGCTCCTCGTCGGCGGGCAGGCGATCGTCTGGTTGACGTGGCCGTTCGGTCCTGCCGGTGCGTTCGGCGCGTTCGGCGCCACCGTCGTGGTGTGCATGATCTGGCGGTTGCTCTCTGGCGGCCTGAAGGACGCGCCGGTCAACTATCTGCGCGACGTTTCGGCGACGGTCTTCCTGACCGCCTGGATTCCGCTGTTCGGTGCGTTCGGGGCGCTGTTGGTCTACCCGGACGACGGTCGATGGCGCGTGCTGTGTCTGATGCTCGGCGTCGTGTTCTCCGACATCGGCGGCTACACGGCCGGCGTGTTGTTCGGCAAGCACCCGATGGTGCCCGCGATCAGTCCGAAGAAGTCCTGGGAGGGCTTCACCGGTTCGCTGATCTTCGGCACCGCCGCCTCCGTGCTGGCGGTGACCTACTTGCTCGACAAGCCGGCGTGGGTCGGCGTGCCGCTCGGTCTGATGCTGGTGATCACCGGCACGCTGGGCGATCTCATCGAATCGCAGGTCAAGCGAGACCTCGGCATCAAGGACATGGGCACCCTGCTACCCGGTCACGGAGGGCTGATGGACCGTCTCGACTCGGTCCTGCCGTCTGCCGTCGCGACCTGGATCGTGTTGACGCTTCTTGCCTGAGGCGTTGAGCCAGCAGGCGAGCGCCCCGAGGAGCAGTCCGACGCCCGTCCCGACGTCGACGCGCTGACCCAGCACGAGCCAGGACAGGACTCCGGCGACGGCCGGTATGACGCAGAACAGCATCGACACCGCGGCGGCGCCGTGCAGGTTGATCGCGCGCACGTAGAGCGACACACCCAATGTCGCGTTCAGCAGCACGACCCCGGCGACGGCGATGGCGGCCCGTACCCCGTCGTGAACCGCGAAGTGCGTCGTCAGCGCGAGGATCGTGGCAGGCACGAACGCCACCGCGTTCTGGATCGTGGTCGATGCGCGGAAGTCGACGTCGGCGCAGAACCGCTGCTGATACACCCCGCCCGCGGCGATGCCGACGAGCGCGACCAGGAGCAGCAGCACCGCGGGATCGAGCCCCTTCTCCGCGATCAGCCGGCTCGCGCACGCCGAGAGGACGGCCGCGACCCCCATGCCGAGAGCCAGGATCCTGCGCGGTGTCAGCCGGTCGCGCAGGAACGTGGCGGCCAGCAGCGCGGTCGCAACCGGGTTCATCGCAACGATCACCGCGCACAGCACCGCAGGCGCGCCGCGCTCGATCGCAAGATAGAGCGCGCAGAACTGGACGGCCTGCATCAGCAGGCCGGTGACCGCGACGTGACCGAGCTTGCGACCCGTCGGCCAGGCCACCCGCGCAATCCGCGCCCAGCTGCCGAGGATCAGCGCCGCGAGCCCGAACCGGAACACCAGTACGGCCATCGGGGACATCTCGTTGACGGCCATGTTGCCGATCGGGTATCCCAGGGCGTAGAAGAACGTCACGGTGGACGCGGTCTTCAGCGGCATGCGGATGGGGGTCATCGTTTCATGGTGTCGACGACCGGCGCGTGGGACAAACGAATATTGGCGATCACGAACGATCGCGAATCGTGATCGGTTGTGTGAAGCTTGCTCCTGCGGTCCGTGCAGAAACCGAGGTCTTTGATCTGAATTGCTGATCGGAGTACCTTTGGCGGCGTGGCTCAGGTCCTGGACATCGCGCCGCTACGCAGCGTCGTGGCGGTCGCCGACTGTGGCGGATTTCACCGTGCCGCGACGGTCCTGCACCTGACGCAGTCGGCGGTCAGCCAACACGTCCGCAGGGTCGAGGCCGTCGTCGGTGGGCCCGTGGTGGAGAAGTCGGGGCGCGGTGTGGCGTTCACCGAACTGGGTTACCGGGTGCTGGCGCACGCGAGGACCATCCTGGCCGCGCACGACAATGCCCTCGACGACCTGGGCGCCGCCGAGGAACGCGTGCTGCTGGTCGGTGCCACCGAGCACGGTGCGGACGTGCTGTTACCCGGCCTGACCGAGGCGCTGGGGGAGCGGCTGCCTGACCGGCGGCTGCGGTTCCGGCTCGACCGCAACGTGATGCTCGCCGACGCCATCGACCACGGCACCCTCGACCTGGCGGTGATGCTGGACGGCTCCGGGCTCGATCCCGCCAACGCATCCGGGATCGTGGCCCTGAAGTGGATTTCGTCGCGCACCTTTGCGGTGCCCGCCAGCGAGCCCCTTCCCGTCGTGATGTTCTCCGAGCCGTGCACCCTGCGCGAACCCGCCTATGCCGCGCTCGACCGGATCGGCGTGCGCTATCGCATCGCCGCCGAGAGTTCGGACCTGTCCGGCCTGTACGCGGCGGTGCGCTCCGGGCTCGGCGTCGGGTTGTTGCCGATGATCGGTCGACTGCCCGACGGGTTGTGCCTCGCCGAGGGCCTGCCGCCGACGAACCGCGCCTCGGTGTTCGTTCGCGGCCGCGCCGGCGTCGACGCCGACGTGCTGGCAGCCGTCGACCAAGCCGTTCGCGCCGTGCTGGCCGAGCAGACCTGAGGACCGAACGATGAAGCAGCAACTGGTATTCGACGCACCGCGGCGGGGTATGCCGCCGACGGCATCTCGCCGACCTCGACGAAAGCGGCCGTGCCGCTGCGGTAGCCGAACTGGGGCTGCCCGCCTTTCGCGGAAAGCAGCTGGCCAACCAGTACTACGGCAGGCTGATCGCCGACCCGCATCAGATGACCGACTTGCCTGCGGCAGTGCGCGACCAGGTGGCCGACGCGCTGTTCCCCCCGCTGCTGACGACGGTGCGCCAGATCGAGTGCGACGCAGGCGAGACGCGAAAGACGCTGTGGCGCGCGGGCGACGGGACGACGTTCGAGTCGGTGCTGATGCGTTACCCCCAACGCAGCACCGTATGCATCTCGTCGCAGGCCGGCTGTGGCATGGCATGCCCGTTCTGCGCGACCGGCCAGGGTGGCCTGACCAGGAACCTGTCCACCGGGGAGATCCTCGAGCAGGTGCGGGCCGCGGCGGCCACCATGCGCGACGAGCATGGTGGCCGACTGTCCAACGTCGTCTTCATGGGCATGGGCGAGCCGCTGGCCAACTACAACCGGGTACTCGGCGCGGTCCAACGCATCATCGCCGCCCCGCCGCACGGCTTCGGCATCTCCGCGCGGTCGGTCACGGTGTCGACGGTGGGCCTGGCGCCCGCCATCCGCAAGCTGGCCGACGAGCGCCTCGGTGTCACGCTGGCGCTCTCGCTGCACGCGCCCGACGACGAGCTGCGCGACACGCTGGTGCCCGTCAACAACCGGTGGGACGTGGGCGAAGCACTTGATGCCGCAAGGTATTACGCCGATACGACCGGCAGGCGGGTGTCGATCGAGTACGCGCTGATCCGCGACGTGAACGACCAGCCCTGGCGAGGTGACCTCCTCGGCAAGCGGCTGCACGGTGCGCTGGGACCGCTCGTCCACGTCAACGTCATCCCGCTGAACCCGACACCAGGCAGCGAGTGGGATGCCAGCCCGAAGCCTGCCGAGCGCGAGTTCGTCAAGCGGGTCCGCGAGCGCGGTGTGTCGTGCACCGTGCGTGACACCAGGGGACGCGAGATCGCCGCCGCCTGTGGTCAATTGGCGGCCGAAGGCTAGCTGGTCGTTCGCCAGATCGACGTCACCGTCAGCGTTACTCGCATTGGTGCGCGCCAGCGCCGATTCGCGGACACGCCGCCTCCCGGGGATCGCCCGCACCTGCACGCCATGGCCGAGGACTTCGCGCGCCCGCGATCGCCGCATCAGCGGGCAGGCTGCGCGTAGATGCTCTTGCCGCCGCACACGTAGAGCACCTGGCCGGTAATGGCTTGGGCTGCCCGGCTGGCGAAGAAGCGAGCGGCGTACGCGACGTCGGTGACCTCCCCCAACGTTCCGGTGGGTTGTGCGAGCAGTAGGCGTTCCATCACATCGGCCGGCTCCGCCCGTAGCAGTGGCGTATCGATCAGTCCGGGCGCCAGACAGTTGACGGTGATGCCGTACTTGGCCAGCTCCACGGCGAGCGCTCGGGTGGCTGAAACAACGCCTCCCTTCGAGGACGCATAGGAGAGTTGGCCGAACCACCCCAACCACGCGCGCGACGCGATGTTGATGATGCGTCCGGTCCGGCGGGGGATCATCGTGCGCGCGGCGGCCTGAGCACAAAGGAAGACGCCCGTCTGATTCACGGCGATCGTCTTCTGCCAGTCATCGTCACTGACGCGGCGGACTCCGCGATCGATGCTGATGCCCGCATTGTTGACCAAGATGTCCACCGGTCCGATCTCCGACTCGACCTGGCTGAACATCGCCTCGACGGAATCGCGGGACGTCACGTCGCCCACTACGGGTATGGCCTTGCCACCGCCGGCGATGATGGACTCAGCAGTGGCGACCGCCCGCTCCGCGTTGATGTCGACCACCGCGACGGAGCCGCCCGCCTCCGCCAACTCCCCGGCGATGGCCAATCCGATCCCGCTCGCCGCCCCGGTGACGATCACGACATCTCCGTTCAACGCCCGTGGATCGGACATGGTGGACTCCTCGAATTTCACGGTGTTGGTGTCACGACGACATGCTCGACAGCAGCCCTGCGCCGCCGCAGCATTGGAGAATTTGGCCGGTGATGTAGCCACTGCGCGTGTCGAGGAAGAACGCCACCGACGCGGCGATGTCATCGGCGCTCACCGGCTCTCCTGACAATGTGGTGGGTTCGTAGAGGTGAGTGCCCGGTGCCGGGTCGCCAGATGCCGTCGGCGTGGGTTGGGATTCCGACGACGGCATTGACGGTGACGCCGATGCGGCCGTAAGCCAGTGCGAGGCTGCGCACTACGGCAATCAGACTTGCCGCCTGCGCAGCGGCGCGTGGCCGGCTGGGCCAACCTAGCCAGTCGCGGCTGCTCACGGCTACCACGCGCGTGCCGCCCTCGTCTCGGCCCGCGAGGCGTGGCCGCAACGACTCGACAAGCGTGAGTAGCTCGTTTCCGTGATCGATCGGTCGTTGACTGGCTGGGCAAGCAGTCCAGGCACGTACACCAGTGCGTGTAGTGGTCGCATGTCGGTGGGGAGCGCGGTCTCGACGGAGGCGGCGTCTCCCTGGGTCAGCGTGACCACCCACCCGTCATGCTCGAGAGAACGCAGCACGGCATCGGTGATCTCCTGGTCGCCGTGCGACACCACGAGTGCGTGCTGTGCGGGGCCGAGATTCTCCGGCGTCATGGACATGGGCTCTCCTATCGGGTGCTCAGGATGTGCACCGCGCACGCCCCGTTGTCGACACCGAAGATGCCTCCGCCGGTGACGTGGGTCAGCGCGACCTGCGCGGCGTTGACCTGCAGCGGACCTGCTTGTCCGGTCAGCTGCCAGTAGGCTTCGCAGATCTGTGCAGCCCCCGTTGCGCCAACCGGGTGACCCCGGGACAACAGGCCGCCACTGGGGTTGACTGCGACCCGCGCGTCCCGGTCGAACTGGCCTGTTGACAGCGCCACGTGGGCTTTACCGCGTTCGGCGAGCCCGAGCGCTTCTGCGTGCAGGAGTTCTGCGACGGCGAACGCGTCGTGCAACTCCACTAGATCGAGATCTTCTGCGCCGTAACCCGATTGGCGATAGGCCGCCGCGGCGGTACGTTCGGTGATGTCCGGCCAGGTCATGTCGCGGTATCCCGTGGAGAAGCGTCCTGAGCGCACCACACTGGCCGCTATGCGCACCCGCGGTCCGCGCAGACCGCGCGCCACCGCTTCCGTGCACAGCAGAACTGCGGCCGCGCCGTCGCTGTTGGGGCAGCAGTGCAAGAGCCGTAGAGGGTCGGCCACGGGCCTTGACTGGTCGACTTCTTCGGCGGTCACCGCGCTGTGGAAGTGCGCACGGGGGTTGTCCGCGCCGTTGCCACGGTTCTTCACCGATACGGCAGTGAGGTCGGTGACCGACGCACCCGACTCGTGCAGGTAGCGCTGCGCCCGCATGGCGTAAGCCGCGGGCATCACCATGCCCTGGCTGATCTCGATGTCGTTGGTCGTCAACGGCAGGGTGCCGCCGCCGAACGACGACAGGTTCTCGGCACCGAACGCGATGGCGCATTCGGCAGCCCCAGACGCTACTGCCTGCCAAGCCAAGTGAACTGCGGAAGCGCCGCTGGCACAGGCATTCTCGACGGTGAACACGGGCTGCCCAGAGATACCGACCCGTTGCAGAACCCGTTGCGCCAGCAGGGAGCCCCCGTACACCGAGCCGCCGAAACCGACGTCGATGAGACCGGGTTCCGCGCCCGTGCCGTCGAGCAATTCGCTGACAGCGTGGTAGCCGAGTTCATCGGCCGCTTTGCCATGGTGCTTGCCGAACGGATGTACCGCGGCGCCGGCTACGAACACATCTCGAGAATTGGTCATTCCAGACCTCCGGCTGTCGTTGGAACGGCCGAGTAGGACAGCAGGGGCCCGTTCGCGTCCGCACCGATCGATGCCAGCACCAGGTCCACCGGTGTGCCCGGGGGCAACGCGTTCTCGGCGTTCACATGTACCAAAACGCGCACGTCGTCGACATCCACATAGGCCAGCGTGTACGGCGCTTGAAACTCCTTGGGCCCGATCCGGACGATCGTCGACGCGTATGCGATTCCGGTACGGGACGTCAGCTCGGGAACCACATCGCGCGACGCGCAGTTGGAGCATTGCCTGCGGGCAGGAAACCAGACGCTAGAGCACTGCTTGCAGCGGGTGACGCGCAGGACTGCGTGAGTGCCGTCTGTGCGGAACTGGTCAGCCGCTACGATCGTGCTACCTGGTGGCGCGAAATCTACTGGATCACCGAACATGTCAAATTCCTCCGTATCGTTGGGCGTCATCGGGATCACCGGCCGTGGTAGTCGGGTTCGCGACGTTCGGCGAACGCAGTTCGGCCCTCGACGCGGTCCTCGGTGTCGCGCAGGACGCCCCACAGGAGCTGCTCCAGCTCGACGGAACGGCTCAGTGGTAGGTCCCCGGTTCGGGTGGCCAGGGTTTTGATGCTGCGCACGGCCAACGGCCCGTTGGCTGCGATTCGTTCGGCAATCGTCATCGCTCGCAGCAGTAGTTCCGCGGGGGGCACCACTTCGCTGACCAGTCCGACCCGATGAGCCTCGGCAGCATCGATGCGGTCGCCGGTGAGCAGCATCTGCATAGCCACTGCGCGGGGGATGGCACGCAGCAGCTTCGACACCCCGCCAGCAGCGGGGACGCTGGCCCAGCGCGCTTCGGGAAGCCCGAATGTCGCTCGCTCGCTCGCGACTCGGATATCGCAGTCCAGCGCGATCTCGGCGCCACCACCGAGAGCGTGGCCGTTCACGGCGGCAATGAGCGGTTTGGGGATGGCGAGTTCGGACAGTGTGAGTGCCCGCACGTAGAGCCCGGCGTCGACGCTGGCGCGGTAGGGCGCGAAATAGGTTTCGGCAAATCCTGCACCCGACGGTAGGGTGCGCTTGAGGTCGGCTCCCGTGCAGAACGCCCGCTGGCCGGCGCCAGTGAGCACGGCGACGTACAAGTCGGGGTCGTCACGGAAACCACGCAGCGCATCGTTGAGTGCGATCATCGACTCGGCCTCGAGTGCGTTGAGCGCTTCGGGGCGGTTGATCCTGACCAACAGTGTTCTGCCGTGGCGTTCGGTTTCGATGCTCATCCCACCACTCCTTCCCGCGCCCACAGCGCGTAGGTGTCGTCCGTCACGCCGAGTAGCTCCGTACACACCGGATGACTGTCAGCACCCAACAGCGGTGCAGGGCTGCGTAGTTCGCCGGGCGTGCCCGACAGCCGATAGGGGATGCCGTCATAGATGGACGACCCCATCACCGGATGTTCGAGGGTCACCCAATGGCCGCGCGCACGCAGCTGAGGGTCGCGGCACAGCAAGTACTCGGCATCCGCGACAACCGCCGCAGCCACGCCGTGCGCCGTCAGCGCGTCGGCGAGTTGTTGCGCATCCCAGCCGACGGTGGCTTCGGAGACGAGCCGATCGAGCAGCGCCACAGATTCCCTGCGCCCTTCCGTCCCGTCGAGTTGGCTGTAGTCGGACCAGCACACCCCGTCGAGCACAGCGCGTGTCGCGGCCCACTGTTCGTCGTCGAATACGGCTATCGCGCAATGGCTATCGTCCCCGGCGCATTCATAGACACCGTGCGGTGCGGCCACGTCGTCGGCGTTGGCAATGGGCCCCGTACGGCGACCGGCGGCGGCCGCCACGATGGCAGGACCGATGACGTTGACGGTCGATTCGAGTTGCGCCAATTCGATGTACTCGCCGAGGCCGGTACGGTGCCTCCGGTGTAATGCCGCCAGCACGGCCGTGGCACCGTGCAGGGGATTGGGCACATGGTCGGGATAGTTGGTGCCGGTGCCGACAGGCGGCCGGTCCGGGTATCCGGTCAGCCCCAGCAGGCCGCCGGCCGCTGCAATGGTGAGGCCGTAACCGCGGCTGGATCGGTAGGGCCCTTCGTTGCCCATCATCGGCATCTCGATATAGATGACATCGGGGCGGACCTTCTGGGCAGCGTCGTATCCCAGACCGAGTCGATCCATGGTGCCGGGACTGAAGTTGTTCACCACGATGTCGCTGACCTCGATCAGCTTCAGCGCCAGCTCGCGTCCACGGGAGTCCTTGAGGTTGAGGCAGATCGATCGCTTCGAGGAGTTCCGGTTCGCGAAGTAGCCGCTGTTCTCCTGACCTTTGACCCCGTCGCGGAACGGGGCCATCGTCCTGATGGGGTCAACGCGAACGCGCGACTCCACTTTGATCACGTCGGCGCCGTGGTCGGCCAGTGGCTTGGTCAGAAACGGCCCGGCCCCGACCCAGGAGAAGTCGGCGACCCGGATGCCCTTCAGCGCGGCGTGAGTGCCCATGGGCGATTCCCATCGGTCTGGTGCGGGGTGTCGGTCTCAACGGTGCGGGGGCCGACATCGGCAGCACGGAAGCGGTATGGCGGACCCGGCAGCGTGACCTGCGCACCGTTCACCTCAATGGTCCGGAAGTAGTTGCGGGCCAGTAGCTGTGGATTTTCGAGCAAGTCGGACGGTGTGGCCACGGGGGCAACGCTGATACCGCGCTGCTGACCCGAGTCGAAGAGTTCACTCTTGGTCCGTGCAGCGGAGAACTCTTCGAAGATCGCCCGGAACTGCTCACAGGCCTCCGGCGTCCGCCGCCAGTCGGGCTGATGCCAACGGTCGTCCGCCAGAAGCTCGGCCTCGTTGATACCGCCGTCGAGTAGCCACTGCCGAATCTGGTCCCAGGCCAGCGGACTTCCGCCCAGGCCACCGACGAGGTAGATCCACCCGTCGACACATTCGAACAAACCGGTGCCCGCTTCCAGCGGACCGGCACCGGCGCGACGGCGCACCGTGTGTTCCAGGTCGAAGACTTGCGCGGCGTTCTCGATGGAGTGCGCAACGGCTTCTTGCGCAGACAGGTCCACGACCTGGCCGCGGCCCTCGGTGTCCAGCACATGCAGCGCGATGAGGGTCGCCGTGGCGGCGTGCACACCGCAGATCACGGCCGTCTGCTCTCCCCAGGCCCGGATCGGCCCACGATCGGGGTCACCCGCCAAGGCGAGCAGCCCGCCGGCAGCCAACAACGTCAGGTCACTGGCGGGCCTGTCGGCGTACGGGCCCGTCAGCCCGAAGGGGCTGATCGACACATAGATGAGCCCGGGGTGACGGTGGGTGACGGTGTCCGGATCGAGGCCGCGCCTGCGCAACGCCGTTGGCCCCTCACTGGTCAGCAGCACCTGCGCCTGGCTGAGCAGCTCATCGAGCTCTTCGCCCGGCGGTAGTGCATGGCGGATCCGCTTTCCGGCGTTCATGAACGCGCGCCGGTCCGAGGGTTGCCGTTGCCCATGTGGGCCACCGTCGAATCGCAGGACGACAGCCCCGAGGTCCGCCAACAGCCGGCCGGCGTATTCGCCCAGCGAGTTCGTGACGTCGACGACGCTCACCCCTGCCAAGGGGGCTTCCGCTGCGCTCATGACCATGATTTCCTCTTCGCATATACGATTATTGATTCGTGAAATCGAATGTACGCCGGTTGTTCGGGAGTCGTCAATGCCGTGGATTCGACGGAAGCCCAACCCGTGCAGCGATCGCGGAGGCGTCCGTCCCGGGAGGCGGCGGGCGACCGGTCTGGCCTTCCCGGTCGACGCACCTAGGTCAACTCGCCAGCACGAACGTCGCCCCAGGGGCGATCGAGATGAGCTCGACGCTCGTGGCCGTACCTCTCGGGCCCGAATCGGGCAAGCGCTCACGATCACGCCCTGGAATCGCGAGCGCCGCGGTCGTGGGGCCAGCCTGGATTCGAATTCAGGAAGTATATTTCGCGGATTCGAAAAAGGTGCGAGGCATCGTCACAGTAGCGGTCACCTGTCGAGAGCGTGTCGTGGTTGATGTTGGTACCAGCTCGTGTTCAATGATCATCGCCTCGAAATGCGCCGAGTAGCCAAATCGCTTGCCACGGCGCGGCTTTCGTCAAGAGCGAGCGTCAGTCATGGCGCCTCGAGCTCCTCGGCGGCACTGCTCGCCGTGGGAATGTCCTCGGCTGCGGCGCCGAGCTGAAGCGACAGCCGCCGCCCAGCGTCCGACATCAGATCGCGCACCAGCGGTAACCGGTCGCTCGACAGACGGCCGCGCGGGGCGGACACGTGAACGGCTGCGACGACCTCGCCGGTCGCGTCGCTGATTGGTGTCGCGACGCCGGTGATGCCTTCGACGCTCTCGCCCTCGGTCACGCTGTAGCCCTGCCGACGGATGCGAGCGAACTGTGACTTCAGCTCGGCCCTATCGACGATCGTGAAGGGCGTAAGGCGCTCGAGATGTGCAGAATTGAGCACTTTGGCCTCAAGGTCCGGGTTGAAGGCGGCGATCAGTTTGCCCACCGCAGAGCCATGCAGGGGCCGGGCGCCGCCAAGTTGCATCACCACCGCCAGTGGCTGCGACGCCTCATAGCGGTCGGCATACGTGACGGAGTCACCAGCTCGGACGGCCAGGTAAACGTTCTCGTTGAGTTCCTGGCACAGTTCCGCAAGAAAAGGCCGCGCGACGTCGCGAATGTCCAACGAATCGACCACCGCGAGCGCGATGGTCACTGCGCGAGGCCCCAGAGCGTAGGCGCGCGGCCCCGCTACGCGGACGGCTTGGATCTCCACGAGTGCCTGCAGAAGATCGTGAGTGCTGCTCATGGGTAGACCGAGATCCGAGCTGAGATGCTTCAGGCTTCGCCCACCATGGTGGTGGGCGAGGTATCCAAGCACCGCGAAAGCGCGATCAATCCGCGAGGCGTTCATCCGTGCTCCCCACATTCTCGACACTGTCCCCCGAGATCCGTGACTCGCGCTGACCGTTACGGCGCTCGTGGTACCGACAAAGCCTACTTCGTAGGCTCGACGGCGACTTCGAAGTAAAGCCCTGTGGGCGCACGGCCGTGGCCTGGCGCGCAGCGGTCACCCACTTGTCTCCAACAACGCGCCTTCATCGTCGTGATGCGATCGCCGCGCGCCCTTCGAGGCCGTACCGACGTCCGGAGGTTCGCGCCTGCAGTGAAACTCCTACATGTTGTCCGTCGGCGTCCGGAGGTGTGCACTTGGCTGTATGTTCGCGTTCGTGCCTGCGGGACATCATTCGAACTAGCGCGTTGTGGAAGCGCCGACCGCCCGGTGGTGCAGGAGGTGATGCCGCGAGGACGACCTTCGCTTCGCACCGCACCAAGCGTGCCGGCGTTGACCGCCTGATGCCGGTCCGGCGAACCTGAGATTCACCAATCCATCGAGCAAGAAGGATATTCCATGCTATCCCACCGACTAGGCACCTCCGGACTGTCGGTCTCCGAACTCGTCCTCGGTTGCATGAGTTTCGGCGAATCCGCACGCGGTCCACACGAATGGACTCTCGATGAAGACGCCTCCCGGCCCATCATCCGCGCCGCGCTCGAAGCGGGTATCACGACCTTCGACACCGCCGACCAATACTCAGCCGGCTCCAGCGAAGAGATCGTGGGTAGGGCCCTTGGCGAATTCGCACGACGGGAAGAAATCGTCATAGCGACGAAGGTGTTCTTCCCGACCGGCGCAGGACCCAACACCGGGGGGTTGTCGCGCAAGCACATCATGGCCGCCATCGACGCCAGCCTGACGCGCCTCGGCACCGACTACGTCGACCTCTACCAAATCCACCGCTTCGATCCCGACGTCACGGTCGAAGAGACCATGGAGACACTGCACGACGTCGTCGAATCCGGGAAGGCGCGCTACCTCGGGGCATCGAGCATGTGGACGTGGCAGTTCGCAAAGATGCAGTACACCGCCGACTTGGGTGGGTGGACACGATTCGTGTCGATGCAAGACCAGTACAACCTCATCCAGCGCGAAGAGGAACGCGAGATGTTCCCCTTCGCCATGGATCAGGGAATCGGCATTCTGCCCTGGAGTCCGCTGGCACGTGGCCGCCTTACCCGCGCATGGGATGAGACGAGCGCTCGCAGCGAAACGGACAAGTACGGGGCGGGCTTGTACCGCCAGGCCGAGGAGTCCGATCGCGCCATCGTGGACGCGGTCGCAGCAATCGCAAACCAGCGTGGTGTCTCAAGGGCGCAGGTCGCGTTGGCATGGGTGCGACAGCAGCCGGCGGTCACAGCTCCCATCATCGGCGCAACCAAACAGCATCACCTAGACGACGCCGTCGCGTCGCTCGCCCTCGAGCTCAATGACGACGAACTCGCCACGCTCGCCGCTCCCTACAGCCCGCGAAACCAGGTGTTCTGACCCCACATCTGGAGGATGGGGAGATGCCGCCCGACACCCGCCGAGCGCGAGTTCGTCCATGCGCTCAAGCGGAATTCGATTCAGGTTGCTGCAAGCCATCCTCGGTGTAGCTGGATCCGCAGCGGAGCGCTCCATCGACATCGTCGAAATCCGCCAGCTCGAAGAGGCTTTCAGCCGGCCGCCGGCATTCGCCAACGCAGTCGGGGGGCGCGACGCAGCCATATCTACTTCGCCTTGACCGTCGTGCCCGTCGTGCGCGACATCACTGACTACAGCGACGCCGGCGAGACGCTCGATGCCGCTCTTCTGCCCTGGCGACTGCAGATGGGTCACCCAAGCTTCCAGGGCCCGGCCGACGCAACCGTACTGGGGACGCGCCAGGCCTTCGATCTCGACACCTACGCAAGGCTGCAAACGGTGAAGGCAAAATACCATCCCAACAACAACTTTCGGGTCAACCACAACATCTCACCGAGGAGTCCGGTCTGACGACGGGTGCCCGCGGACACGCGCCACGGGTGGGATTGACGACTGCTGATCGACAGGCCGATCGTCTTGCTAGCCAGGCACTCCAGGAAACCGGCGACCGAGGCCCCGTGTCGCTCTGCACGCCGTCAGGTCGATGGCTTCACGAATCATCGCCGAACCGTCACGCGAAATGGAGATGGCCGACAGCATCTCGGCGGACGGGAAATCAGTCGCGGTCCGTGCCGCTCTTGATCCCCACCGCATGCCGCAGCTGTGCGAGGAACTGGTCGGTGTCGTCGCTGCGCACGATGTAGTGCGAAACGGCGACCCGGATGGCGGTGGCGGCCTTTACCGAGCGGTTGGATCCCTGCAACAGCCGCTCGAGGCGGGTGCGCATCACGGGGATCACCTGGGTCAGTTGCTTGATCACGACTTCCGGTTCGATGTCGATCAACCGCACACCGGAGTAGGACAGTTGGTAGGAGACGATGAAACGCAGTGCGGAATCCAGCTTTTCGTTGCCGCGCAGCCCGGCGGTCGCCTTGCTCATCCCGGAGTCGAACATCTCGCGCTCGTACAGCCCGAACGCGTGAAGGAGTTCCTCCTTCGACGCGAACCAGCGGTACAGCGTCGGCCGGGACACCCCGGCCTGCGCCGCGACCTCGGAAAGGCTCAGCTTGGTCTGACCGTTGCGCGCGAGTACCTCGTTGGTGGCGGCCAGGATCCGCCGCCGGGTCGAGGTGTCGTGACCCGACGCCGTGGTGGCCTGCTCGATGGTCATCGGTTCACTCACTTCCAGCCCGTACGCACGCGACTCCGCACTGGACGCCCTGGAGCTTACGAATGCGTCGCCGATCGTAAGGTACCCGGTGGCCGGGAACTCGGCCAAGCGCGCCACCGCGCACCGAGTGGAAGGAGCACGTGCCCCGAGCTCTGGCGGCAGCGGGTCGCGATCCGGCGGACGCCCGACGTGACGCTTTCCAACGCTGGAAAAGCCTGTAAAGGTGAGGGTTTCGGGTGATGGATCCTCATTGCTCCGCGCCGCGTGAGCGACGACCGTGTCACCGCGGCGACCATCGACCAGTGAGTGGCCACCGCGGTGTCCACCAGCACCCCCTCATCGGCCTAGAACGGGTAGCTGAGCGCATGACCACGGCGGTGGACCATCAGCGCCTGCTCGGTGTCGATGACGGGCGACCACCAACCTTGGCGACTACTCGTCGGGCGTGCGGCTCGACGAACACCACGTCGCGGGGAGGGCTGGGGCCAACCAGCCCGCGTGCGGCCGGCCGGCGCCCTAGCGAGTCCACCCGCGGCGGCGCAGCCACCAGTCGCGGAACACGATGCCGAAGATCGTGATGGCGAAGGCGACGAGGAAGATGTCCTCGACGTGGCCGACGTGGTTGCCGCGCAGCATGGCGAGCATGAAGAGCCCGGCCACGATGCCGCCGATCTGGATGGCCCGATGGTTCTCCTTGGACCAACCCCAGCGCGCCGACGGCACGTCCTCGACGTCGACGCCGGTGTGTCGTTCGACCTCGGTGTTGGCCACGGCTACTCCTCACGGTCGGGCGAGTTACTGCCGACATTCTGGCACAGGTCTACTACGCGTGGACGTAGGCCTGGACGTTCGCACTAGGGTGCTCGTCATGTCGCTGCAGTTCGAGGGCAAGGTCGCCTTCATCACAGGCGCCGCCCGTGGTCAGGGCCGCGCGCACGCCGTCCGGTTCGCCGAAGAGGGCGCCGACATCATCGCGGTCGACCTGTGCGATCAGATCGACAGCGTCGCCTACCCCATGGCGACACCCGAGGACCTTGACGAGACGGCGAACCTGGTCGAGAAGACCGGCCGCCGCATCCTGGCCGAACACGCCGACGTCCGCGATCTCGAGCGGTTGCGGGCCGTCGTCAGCAAGGGAACCGCCGAGTTCGGCCGGATCGACTTCGTGCTCGCCAATGCGGGAATCCTGCCAGCCGCAGGTGATCGGGGCCGCCAGATCGCCGCGTTCGTCGACGCCGTGAACGTCATGCTCAACGGCGTCTACTTCACGATCGAGGCGGCGCTGCCCGCCATGCTGGCGCACGGCGAGGGCGGGGCCATCGTGATCACCAGCTCAGCGGCGGGTTTCAGGCCTGTCGCGACGGATTTCGGCACCGCGAGCCATGGCGCGGCAGGTTATACCGCCGCCAAACACGGTGTCATCGGTGTGATGCGGCACTTCGCGATAGCGCTGGCCGAGAAGAACATTCGCGTCAACACGGTCCACCCTGGCGGCGTGGCCACGCCGATGATCTACAACGAGGCAATGGCCGAGTGGTCCGCGGAGCATCCGTCGTTCGGCCCGTCGCAACAGCCGCTGTTGGCTGTTCCACCGGTGGAGCCGGAGGTCATCAGTGACGCGATGGTCTATCTGTGCGGCAGGACCGGCAGGCACGTCACCGGTGTCGCGCTTCCCGTCGACGGCGGTCAGATAATCAGCTGATCTTGCCGTACCGGCGCAGGGCCTCGTTCCGTTCGGCCGCATGGTCGACGATGGGCTCCGGGTAGTCGTCGCCGCCGAACTCGGGCAACCAGCGCTGTACGTAGACTGCCTCGGGATCGAACTTCTTGCGCTGCGTGTCGGGATTGAACACCCGGAAGTACGGCGCGGCGTCGGTCCCGCACCCGGCGGCCCACTGCCAGCCGTGCTGATTGTTGGCCATGTCGCCGTCGACCAGCTGCTCGAGGAACCACCGCGCACCCCACTGCCACGGCAGGTGCAGGTCCTTCACCAGGAACGACGCGACGATCATCCGCACGCGATTGTGCATGAAGCCCGTTTCGGCGAGTTGGCGCATCCCCGCGTCGACGATCGGGAAGCCCGTCCGTCCCGCCTTCCACGCCTCGAAACGCTTCTTCGCTTCGGCGTCCTCATCGACCTCGATGGAGTCGAAGGTCTTGTTCCAGTTCCACCACGCGCTGTCGCGGCCACTCGTAGAGCACACCGGCGTAGAAGTCACGGAACGCGAGCTCGCGAAGGTAGGCCTGCGCGCCTTGCCTGCGCCGAGGTCTGCCGCCATGGTGCGGGGGTGGATGGTGCCGAACTTCAGGTGGGCCGACATCCGGCTGGTGCCGTTCAGGTCGGGCCGGTTGCTGTCCTTCTCGTAATCGCGCAGATCGGACATCACGAACGTCTTCCACGCCGTGCGCGCGGCAGTCTCGCCTGCGGGTAGTTCGAGTTCGACGTCGCCATCGGGTATGTCGACGCCTTCGTCGACGTCGGCCGGGTCGATCCACGTCGCCGACTTCGGTCCGGTGTTCGCCGGCGCGCGCCAACCGTGGTCGCGCCACGCGGCGTAGTACGGGCGTGAACACCTTGTAGGGCGTGCCGTCGCCCTTGGTGACGCGACCGGGCGACACCAGATACGGCGACCCCGACTCCTCGAGCGGTACGTCCCCCAACGCCTCGCGGACCGCCTTGTCGCGGCGCACCCCGAATGGGGAGAAGTCGCCAGACACGTGCACCGACGCCGCGCCGATCTCCTTGACCAGCGCAGGAATCCGAGCCTCGGGCCTGCCGCGGGTGACCAGGAGTCTGCCGCCCAAGCCGTCCCGCAGTTCGCGCAACGCGTCGTACAGGTACTGCAGCCGACGCGGGCCTGCGGACGCACGCAGACGGGGATCCAGCACGTAGCAGGCGAGCACCTCGCGGTCGGCGTGCGCGGCGTCCGACATCGCAGGCAGGTCGTGCAGACGGAGATCGCGACGGAACCACAGCAACGTGGGCATGAGCTGATCCTGCCCGCAATCACGCCTGCGGAAACCTTCGGTGCGCGGATTCAAGGCGATGATCTGCGTCGACCACCTGATCCATCCACGGAGCCTAGTGTCGAGCTATCCGAGGGGCGCGGACGCGCCGCCGTGGCCACCGGAGGGTTTCGGCTGACGGGGTGTCGCCGACGGTCGGTGCGGGCTGGATGGGCGAGGAGTCCTAGCCGCTCGGCCAGTCGTTCGGGGACCGCGCCAGGCGACTCGACGAGGTCATCCCGCGCGCCGTGCGTCACCTCGAAACGGGCGACGTCGAATCGTTCCGCGGGCCCAGCGAGCGGTTCGCCGAACGGTTATTGCGGAAGTGCGCTGATGCGCTGCGACAATCCCACGATGACCTCGACGACGGACGACTACCCGCGCGACATGATCGGCTACGGGCCCCACCCGCCCGACCCGCGCTGGCCCGGTGGCGCCAACATCGCGGTGCAGTTCGTCCTCAACTACGAGGAGGGTGCCGAGAACAACGTCCTGCACGGTGACTCGGGATCCGAGACCTTTCTCAGTGAAGTCATTGGCGCGCAGGCCTTTCCGAACCGGCACATGAGCATGGAGTCGCTCTACGAGTACGGTTCGCGCGCCGGGCTGTGGCGCGTGCTGCGGGTGTTCGACCGGCGGCGGTTGCCGCTCACGGTGTTCGGGGTCGCGCTTGCGCTTGCCCGCAACCCCGAGGCGGTCGCCGCGTTCACCGCCCGTGACGACGAGATCGCCTGCCACGGCTTGCGGTGGCAGAGCTATCAGCTGGTCGAACCCGCGGTCGAGCGGGAACACATGGCCGAGGCGGTCGCACTGCTGACGAAGCTGACCGGCGCTGCGCCGCTGGGCTGGTACACCGGCCGGGATTCGCCACAGACCCGTCGGCTGGTCGTCGAGCACGGCGGCTTCCTGTACGACTCCGACTCCTACGCCGACGACCTGCCGTACTGGACGCACGTCGACGGCAAGGACCATCTGGTGGTGCCGTACACGCTCGACACCAACGACATGAAGTTCGTCTCGGCGAGCGGATTCCCGAGCGGCACCGACTTCTTCACCTATCTGCGCGACGCATTCGACGTGCTGTACGCCGAGGGTGTCGCGGGCGCCCCGAAGATGTTGTCGATCGGGCTGCACTGCCGCCTGGTCGGCCGCCCGGCCCGCATCGCCGCGCTCGAGCGGTTCCTCGATCACGTGCAGTCCCACGACCGGGTCTGGGTCGCCCGCCGGGTCGACATCGCGCGGCACTGGGTGAAGCGGTTCCCGCCCGGCGCCTGACGGTCACCTTGTTAGCCTTTCGCGATGCGCGCATTGGCGATGGTGACGGTGTCGATGGCCGCGTTCGCCGCGGTCGCGGCCCCGTCGGGCATGCCGCAGGCGTCGGCAGCCGCTGATCTCGCGGGCAAGGTGATCGTCCTCGATCCCGGGCACGGCGCCGCGGCCGACGGGCCGCTGACCCGCCAAGTCCCCACCGGCCGCGGCGGCACCAAGGACTGCCAGACCACGGGCACCGCCACCGACGCAGGCTTCCCCGAACACACCTTCACCTGGGACGTCGCACTGCTGGTGCAGGACATGCTGACCCAGCGGGGCGCCACGACGACGATGTCGCGCGCCGACGACACCGGACCTGCGCCGTGCGTCGATCAGCGTGCCGCCGCGGCCAACGCCGCGCATCCCGACGCCATCGTCAGCATCCACGGCGACGGCGGCCCCACATCGGGACACGGCTTCCACGTCAACTACTCCGCGCCGCCGCTGGGGCCCAGCCAGGATGGCCCGTCGATTGCACTGGCGAACGCCATGCGCGACGCACTGGTGTCGTCCGGACTGAGCGAATCGACCTACATCGGCTCCGGCGGCCTGTACGGGCGCGCCGACCTGGCCGGACTGAACCTGGCCGAGTATCCGGCGGTGCTCGTCGAGCTGGGCAACATGCGCAACGCCGACGATGCGGCACGCATGACGACCGACCAAGGTCGCGCGGAGTACGCCGCCGCGGTGGTCCGGGGCATCACCGCCTACCTCGGTGTCTGACACTTGACCCTTCGGCAGGGGGAGACTCCAGACTGGCGGCATGCCTACTGACGCGCTCTCGATCGGTGACTTCTCGCGGATGACGCAGCTGAGCGTCAAGACGCTTCGGCACTATCACGACGTCGGGCTGGTCGAACCACACCACGTCGACCCCGTCACCGGCTACCGCTACTACTCGCACGACCAGGTGCCCGCCGCGCAAGTCGTGCGGCGGCTGCGCGGGCTGGACATGCCGATCCCCGAGGTGCGTTCGGTGCTGGCCGCCGATCCGGACGACCGCAACGCCATGATCAGTGCCCACCTTCGCCGGCTGGAGGACCAGCTGGCCGCCACCCGGGATGCCGTCAAGGCATTGCGTGACATCCTCGACCGCCCCGGCGGTGGGCCCGCGCTCGAGCACCGCAGCGTGCCTGCCGTGCCATCCATCGCGGTGCACGCCGACGTCGAACGGGACGACATACCCGCGTGGTGGCAGGGCGCGATCACCGAACTGCACGACACGGTCCGGGATCAGCGGCTCGACGTGGCGGGACCGCCGGGTGGCCTCTATGGGTTCGACGTCTTCGCCAACGACCGTGGCCCCGCAACGGTGTTCATCCCCGTCACCTCCGGGGTCCTGCCCGTCGGGCGGGTCGCCGAGTTCATCGTCCCCGCAGCAGAACTCGTCGTGACTCGGCACCGGGGTCCGCACGATGACGTCGACATCGCCTACGGCGCCCTCGGTGACTACGCGATCCGGCACGAGATCAGCGTGGACGGCCCCCTGCGTGAGTACTACCTGACGTTCGCCTGGGACACCGACGACTCGTCGCGGTGGGAGACCGACCTGTGCTGGCCCATCTTCCGGTCCGACCGGGGGACGGTGTGATGGGGCTCGACGGCCGCCGCGCCGTGGTCAGCGGTGGGAGCAAGGGAGCGGGTGCCGCAGTGGTAGCCAGGCTCCGCGCGGCAGGGGCGGCGACCACCGTGATCGCGCGCCACCGCCCGGACGACGCCGATGACTTCGTGCAGGCCGACATCACCACGGTGGCCGGGACCGCAGCCGTCGCCGAGCACGTCGCCAGGCTCGGCGGTGCCCAGATCCTGGTGCACGTGGCAGGCGGATCATCCGCGCCCGCAGGCGGATTCGCCGCGCTGACCGACGAACACTGGCTCGACGAGCTGCAGCTGAACCTGCTCGGCGCGGTCCGCCTCGACCGGGCCCTGGTGCCCGCGATGATCGACGCAGGCGCAGGCGCGATCGTGCACGTCGGGTCCATTCAGGCCCGGATGCCGCTCTACGACGGGACGCTCGGATACGCCGCGGCCAAGGCCGCCCTCCGGGCGTACAGCAAGGGCTTGGCAAACGAGCTGGCGCCGAAGGGGATTCGGGTCAACACCGTGTCGCCGGGCTTCATCCAGACAAGTGCCGCCGACGCACTCGTCGGCCGGATCGCCGCGGCGGAAGGCACCGATGAGGCCACCGCGCTACGGGCGCTGATGGACTCGCTCGGCGGGATTCCGTTGGGCCGCCCTGCGCGGCCGGACGAGGTCGCCGAGGTGATTGGTTTCCTGGTGTCCGATGCCGCGTCATCGGTGGTGGGGACCGACGTGGTGGTCGACGGCGGCACCGTGTCGACGATCTGACGATCCGTGTGCGCGCGTCGGCGGCAAACCTGCCCCAGGGTCCCCTGGCCCTCCGCGGCTACGCCGGATCGAAGCGGAACACCGCCAGCCTTCCGGCCAGTGCTTCGAACTCGTCGGCCGTGCCATCGACGACCAGGCCGCTGCGCTTGGCGAACCCGACGCCGACCGGTACCTTCTCCGCGAACGAGCGCAACACCGGCCGCGACTCGTCGGCGGCCAGCTCGACGATTCTGACCCGCCGCGACCGACGGCCCCTGGTGAGCGTGCCGAGCCCCGCCGCGCGGGCGTTGGCCGCCCAGTCGGCGCCGGGATAGCCGGCCACGGTGTAGAGACCGCCGTCGTGGTCGAACGGTGTCATCGGTGTGCTGCGAGGCTGGCCCGACCTGCGGCCAGGCACCGTCAGCACCATCGACGGCCCAGCGGGCACGCCGATGCGCTGCATGGCGACCACGAGCTTGTTCATCGGCTTCAGCCAGCACGGTGGGTGTGGTTCGGACATGTCTCGTCTCCCTTGTCAATCGACGAACAGATGGCGGTGGTCGGACACCCATCGACCGAACGAGGTGGCCGGGCGGTCGAGGATCTCTTCGACGTCGTGGGTGACCAACGCGGGCCGGTCGACCGTCTCGGCGAGCATGGCCATGTACGCGTCCGCGAACTCCGCGCCGAAGCCCAGCCCGGTGAAGCGCTCCCGCACGACGTCGGGCGGTGCCTCCCGATATCGCAGCGGCCTGCGCAGCGCGGTGCCGATGGCCTCCACCATCTCTGTGTTGGTGAGCGCCTCGGGTCCGGTCAGGGGCACCCGCCTGTCCAACAGGTCGTCGGTCAGCAGGGCGTGCGCGGCGACGGCGGAGATGTCGGCGTCGGCGATCGGCGCCGTCGACGCCGAACCGTACGGGCCGCCGACCACGTCACCAGCCCGGATCTGGGCCGCCCACATCCCGGCGAAGTTCGACGCGAACACCGTGGGGCGCAGACTGATCCACTCCAGGCCCGACCCGGCGGCGAGCAGGTCGACCTCCTTGTTGCGGTCGCCGCGGAACCGGGACGGCTGGCGGGAGAAGTCGTCGTCGGCGTTGATGGCGGACAGCGCGACCAGTCGGGTCACCCCAGCGGCGCGGGCCGCCGCGACCGTCGTGGCCATGCCGTCGCCGAGCGCCCGAGAGTTGAGGAACACCGCGTCGGCGCCGGGCACGGCCGCGAGCGCCGAGTCGAACGACGTCACGCCGGGCGGGAAGTCGGCCGTCCCGCCGCGGCGGGTGACCGCCCTGACCTCGATGCCGGCCTCGGCGAGCTCGGCGACGAGGGGCCGGCCGACGTTTCCGGTCGCTCCGGTGACGACTACTGACTGGATCATGGTGCGCTCCTCGTGTGGTGGGTGTCTGTCATCAAGGACGGGTGACGGCGGCGAGAAGTTACGCATCGCGATCTGTAACTTTTCGCCCCGCCGATTCGTCGTACATGCATGAGCGATGCGTCCCGTACGGCCGGCGACATCACGGCGGCATGGCGAGCGCACCGGCCCTACCTGGTGAATCTCGCCTACCAGATGCTCGGCGACGTCGGTGAGGCCGAGGACGTCGCACAGGAGGCGTTCCTGCGCCTGTCCCGCGCCGAGCAGGCGGAGCTCGAGGACGTCCGCGGCTGGCTGACCGTCGTCGCTGGCCGGCTGTGTCTCGACCAGCTCCGGTCGGCGAGGGTGCGGCTCGAGACGGTGCTGCGGCCCGAGCACGACGTCGCAGGCGAACGCGACCCCGCCGACCGCGTGACACTGGACGACGAGGTGCACTCCGCGCTGCTGGAGGTACTGCACAGGCTGACGCCGGGGGAGCGGGTGGCGTTCGTCCTCCACGACGTGTTCGCGGTGCCGTTCGACGAGATCGCCGAGACCGTCGGCAGACCCGCAGGCACGTGCCGCCAGCTGGCCCGCCGCGCCCGCGGCAAGTTCGCCGATGCGGCACCCACGACCGCCGACGTGCCACGGACCGACCACCGACGCGTCACCACCACGTTCATCACCGCGTGCGCGAACGGTGACCTGGAGGCACTGGCGTCGGTGCTCGATCCGACGGTGTGGGGAGTGGGCACGGTGCTCGCCGACCCCGCCCCGCCGCCACAGGTGAACCACGGCCCACGCGACGTCGCGACGAACCTGCTGCGCTATCTGGGGCCGGGTGCCACGGTCGTCGGCGGTCCGGCGGGCGAGCCGGTGCTGCTGGCGTTCGATCGGGGACGGCTGTTCGCCGTGGTGGTGCTGACGATCCGCGACGAGAAGGTGATGAAGATCGAGGCCACCGCCGATCCGTCGGCCCGACGGATCTAGGTTCGGCGGGCAGGAGCGTAGCGACCGGGGGATTCAGGTGCGGCGGGAAGGAGCGTAGCGACCGGGGGATTCAGGTTCGGCGGGCAGGAGCGTAGCGACCGGGGGAGCTAGCGGCACGACGAAGGCGGCCCGGCTCGAGGCCGGACCGCCGGGTCGTTCGCCGACGACTACATCGCAGGCACGGCCGGGGGCATCAGCACGGTGTCGACGAGGTACACCGTCGCGTTCGCAGTCTGGACGTTGCCGCAGATGACGTTGCGTCCGTTCACCTTGAGGTCGTTGCCCATCCCCGTGACGGTCAGGTCCTTTCCCTCCACCGTCTCGTGCGTGCCGTCGAGCTCGGCCGGACTCATCCGGCCCGGCACGACGTGGTAGGTGAGGATGTCGGTGAGCATCGGAGCGTCGGTCTTGAGCGTGCCGATGGTCGCGGGCGGGATCTTGGCGAACGCATCGTCGACCGGTGCGAACACGGTGAACTCGCCGCCGTTGAGGGTGTCGACCAGATTCACGCCGGGGTTGAGCTGACCCGACACGGCGGACGTCAGGGTGGTCAGCAGCGGGTTGTTCGAGGCGGCCACGGCGACGGGATCCTGCGCCATGCCCATCACCGAGGCGGGCCCGGTCGGGTTCTTCGCGGCGTACCCCGCGCATCCGGGTCCGACGAGGCCGGCGGCCGGATCGGCCTGCGCCACACCGGTCGAGGAGGCGAACAGCCCCGCGGCGGCCAGCGCGGCCGCGGCGACTCCGGTCACCGTCTTCTTGGTCTTCTGATTGAGCATCATGGTTCTCTACTTCCGTTGATGGTGCAGATGAAGGGAAATGGGTTGTGCCGCTTGACTATTTGGCCGGCGGCATCATCACGGTGTCGACCATGTAGACGGTCGCGTTGGCGGTCTTGACGCCGCCGCACACCAGGCCGGACCCGTCGAACTTCAGTGCCTCGCCCGCACCGGAGATCGTGACCTCGCCACCTTCGACCGTCTCGTGCGTGCCCGCGACCTGCGCGGGGCTCAGCTGGCCGGGGATGACGTGGTAGGTGAGGATGCTCGTCAGCAACGGGGCGTCGGTCTTGAGCTTCTCCAGGGTCGCCGGGTCGATCTTGGCGAACGCGTCGTCGGTCGGGGCGATCACGGTGAACTCGCCACCGTTGAGGGTGTCGACGAGGTTCACGCCCGGGGTTGAGCTTGCCCGACACGGCGGCGGTGAGCGTCGTCAACACGGGGTTGTTCGAGGCCGCCGTCGCGACCGGGTCCATCGCCATGCCCGCGACCGAGCCTGGGCCACTGGGTACCTTCTCGGCGTACCCGGCGCAGCCCGTGCCGACCAGACCGGCCGCCGGAGCCGCCGCGGCGCTCGACGAGGGCGCTGCCGAGGTCATGGCCGGCGCACTCGAGGAACCGGAGCTGGCCGAGGCGCTGCTGCCGGATCCCTCGGTTGCCGAGCCGGTCGAACACGCGGCCACGCCGAAGATCGCGACCGCACTCAGAGCTGTTGCCGCAAGTGCCTTGCGGTGAGCTGATTTCATGGCGTTCCCACTCCAATGTTTCTGGGACGACGCATGTCGTCGTCCAGGGTCGGTGACGCAGGGGATTCGCCGTGATCTGAGTCACGGATGGGCCACGACGGCCGCCGTCACATTTGCGTCACTTTTGCGCGGGAATGCGCAGCGACTCGGATGTGGGCGGATGCGAAGGCACAATGGGTCGGTGGGTAATTCCGGCGGGCAGGAGCGCAGCGACCGGGGAAGTGGATCCGGCGGGCAGGAGCGCACGACGGGGAGTGGACCGGCGGGGAGCAGCGCGACCGTGACCGTCTGCGCGTGCTGGTGCTGGGTAGCACCGGTTCGATCGGCACCCAGGCGCTCGACGTCATCGCCGCCAACCCCGACCGCTTCGAGGTGGTCGGGCTCGCCGCCGGCGGTGGCAAGGCGGACCTGCTCGACCGTCAACGCGCGCAGACCGGTGTCACCAACGTCGCCGTCGCAGACCCGGCGGCGGCCGACCGGCTCGGCGACGTGACCTACTCGGGCCCCGATGCCGTGACCCGACTTGTCGAGAACACCGAGGCCGACGTCGTGCTCAACGCCCTGGTCGGCGCGCTGGGCCTGCGGCCAACACTGGCCGCGCTGCAGTCCGGCGCCCGGCTCGCACTGGCGAACAAGGAGTCCCTCATCGCGGGCGGTCCGCTGGTGCTCAAGGCTGCCGCGCCAGGGCAGATCGTGCCGGTGGACTCCGAGCACTCCGCGCTCGCCCAGTGCCTGCGCGGGGGCTCCGCCGACGAGGTCGCGCGGCTGGTGCTGACCGCGTCGGGTGGCCCGTTCAGGGGCTGGGCCGCGACCGATCTGGAGCACGTCACCCCCGAACAGGCCGGTGCCCACCCCACCTGGTCCATGGGCCCGATGAACACGCTGAACTCGGCGTCGCTGGTGAACAAGGGCCTCGAGCTGATCGAGACCCATCTGCTGTTCGGCATCGACTACGACCGCATCGACGTGGTGGTGCACCCGCAGTCCATCGTGCATTCGATGGTCACCTTCACCGACGGCTCCACGATCGCCCAGGCCAGCCCGCCGGACATGAGGTTGCCCATCGCGCTGGCGCTTGGCTGGCCGGCCCGGGTGCCCGGCGCCGCGCCGGCCTGCGACTTCAGCACCGCCTCCACCTGGGAATTCGAGCCACTCGATGACGCCGTCTTCCCCGCCGTTGCCCTCGCTCGGCACGCTGGAAGCCGGGGTGGATGTCTCACCGCGGTCTACAACGCGGCCAACGAGGAGGCGGCCGCGGCATTCCTGGACGGGCGCATCCGGTTCCCGGCCATCGTGAGGACGGTGAGCGAGGTGTTGCACGCCGCAGATCAGTGGGCGGCCGAACCCGCTACCGTGGAGGACGTACTCGACGCGCAGGACTGGGCCCGAGAGCGGGCCCTACGCGCGGTTTCACAGGAGGTAGTACCCACCAGATGATGTTCGTGATCGGCATCGTGCTCTTCGCGCTGGCCATCCTGCTGTCGGTAGCCCTGCACGAATGCGGCCACATGTGGGTGGCCAGGGCCACGGGGATGAAGGTGCGCCGCTACTTCGTCGGCTTCGGACCGACGCTGTGGTCCACCATGCGGCCCAACCGGCTGGGGCATACCGAGTACGGCGTCAAGGCGGTTCCGCTCGGCGGCTTCTGTGACATCGCGGGCATGACGTCGGTCGACGAACTCGCGCCCGAGGACCGCCCGTACGCGATGTACCGGCAGAAGGTGTGGAAGCGGGTCGCGGTGCTGTTCGCCGGGCCCGCCATGAACTTCGTCATCGGCCTGGTGTTGATCTACGGCATCGCCGTGGTGTGGGGACTGCCGAACATTCATCCGCCCACCACGGCCATCGTCGGCGAAACCGCTTGTGTGGCAGCCGATGTCGGTAAGGGCGAGCCGGGCAAGTGCACCGGACCCGGCCCGGCGGCGAGCGCAGGCATCAAGGCCAGCGACACCGTGGTCAAGGTCGGCGGCACCGACGTGAAGACCTTCGACGAGTTGGTGGCCGCCGTGCGCAAGGCCGGTGGCCCGACGCCGTTCGTCGTGCAGCGCAACGAGGACGGTCAGGTCCGCGAGTTCACCACCGTCGTCGACGTCGAACGCACCGAGCGCTGGGTGAAGAAGGACGACACCAGCCCGACCACCATCGGCGCCATCGGGGTGGCGCCCGCCGAGTTCGGGCCAACCCACTACAACCCGCTCTCCGCGGTGCCCGCGACGTTCGCGTTCACCGGCGACCTCGGCGTCGAGATCGGCAAGTCGCTGGTGAAGATTCCCACCAAGGTCGGTGCGCTGGTGCACTCGATCGGCGGCGGCGAACGTGATCCGGAGACGCCGATCAGCGTGGTCGGCGCCAGCATCATCGGCGGTGACACGGTGGAGCACGGGCTGTGGGTGGCGTTCTGGTTCTTCCTGGCCCAACTGAACTTCGTGCTGGGCGCGGTGAACCTGGTCCCGCTGTTGCCGTTCGACGGCGGGCACATCGCGATCGCGGTGTACGAGAAGATTCGCAATATGATCCGTTCGGCCCGCCGCATCGACGCCGCGGGCCCGGTGAACTACCTCAAGCTGATGGTCCCCACCTACGTCGTGCTGGTCGTCGTGGTCGGCTACATGTTGTTGACGGTGACAGCCGACCTGGTCAACCCCATCAGACTCTTCCAGTAGGAGATGCCATGACCACGTCCGTCGGGCTGGGGATGCCCGCCCCGCCGCCGCCTACCCTTGCGCCGCGGCGCAAGACCCGCCAGTTGATGGTCGGCAACGTCGGAATCGGCAGCGATCATCCGATCGCGGTGCAGTCGATGTGCACCACCAAGACCCACGACGTCAACGCAACGCTGCAGCAGATCGCCGAACTGACCGCAGCAGGCTGTGACATCGTCCGGGTGGCCTGCCCCCGCCAGGAGGACGCCGACGCGCTGGCCGAGATCGTGCGGCACAGCCAGATCCCGGTGATCCCCGACATCCACTTCCAGCCCAAGTACATCTTCACCGCGATCGACGCCGGCTGCCCCGCGGTGCGCGTGAACCCCGGCAACATCAAGGAATTCGACGGCCGGGTCAAGGAAGTCGCCAAGGCAGCCGGTGACGCGGGCATCCCCATCCGCATCGGCGTCAACGCCGGCTCTCTGGACGCCCGGATGATGCAGAAGTACGGCAAGGCCACCCCCGAGGCATTGGTCGAGTCGGCGCTGTGGGAAGCCTCGCTGTTCGAGGAGCACGGCTTCGGCGACATCAAGATCAGCGTCAAGCACAACGATCCCGTCGTCATGGTGGCCGCCTACGAGCTGCTCGCCGAGCAGTGCGACTACCCGCTGCACCTCGGCGTGACCGAGGCAGGTCCCGCCTTCCAGGGCACCATCAAGTCCGCGGTCGCGTTCGGCGCCCTCTTGTCGAGGGGCATCGGCGACACCATCCGGGTCTCGCTGTCCGCGCCGCCGGTCGAGGAGGTCAAGGTCGGCACCCAGATCCTCGAGTCGCTGAACCTGCGCCCACGTGGGCTGGAGATCGTGTCCTGCCCGTCCTGTGGCCGCGCCCAGGTCGACGTCTACACCTTGGCCAACGCGGTGTCGGCAGGCCTGGACGGCCTGGACTTCCCGCTGCGGGTCGCGGTGATGGGCTGCGTCGTCAACGGCCCGGGTGAGGCCCGCGAGGCCGACCTCGGCGTGGCGTCCGGAAACGGCAAGGGGCAGATCTTCGTTCGCGGCGAGGTCATCAAGACGGTGCCGGAATCACAGATCGTGGAGACTCTGATCGAAGAGGCGATGCGAATTGCGCGAAGAGCGCGCCCCAGATGATGCGAGCGGTTCGCCCGTAGTGACCGTAAGCTGACGGTGACCCCTGTGAGCGGGGTCACCTCCGCGCCGGGTTGTTAGAAAGAGTCACCATGTCGGCCCCTCCGCTGTTCCGCCTCGCCGACGAGCGACGTGTGACGGTGGTGCGCGACGCCACGGTGGTGCGCAGGGTGCTCGACGAGGATCCGGTCGGTACGTGCATGGTCGCGTCGCGGGTCGCCGACCACGGCGTCGAACCCACCGCCATCGGCGGCGAGCTCTGGACGCGGCGCCGTCCCGGCGAGTCGCTGTGCTACGCCGGGCCCAACCTCATTCCGCTGCGCGGCGATCTCGGTGACCTGAATGCCTTCGCCGACAAGGCAATGAGCACCGCGCGCCGGTGCTCGTCGCTCGTCGGCCGCGCCGAGTTGGTGTCTGCCGATGTGGCGCAGGCTGGAGAACGCCTGGGGTCCGGCGCGCGACGTGCGCGAGCATCAGCCGCTGATGGCGCTCGACACCGCGCCGCAGTGCGCGATCGATCCCGCGGTGCGCCCGGTCCGGATGGACGAGCTCGACGCCTATCTGGTGGCCGCCATCGACATGTTCATCGGCGAGGTCGGCGTCGACCCGCGGCTCGGGGACGGCGGCCGCGGCTATCGGCGCCGGGTTGCCGGGCTGATCGCGGCGGGCAGGGCATGGGCTCGGTTCGAGCGAGGCGAGGTCGTGTTCAAGGCCGAGGTCGGCTCGCAATCGCCTGCCGTTGGTCAGATTCAGGGCGTCTGGGTGCATCCCGACAGGCGTGGCCGTGGCCACGGTGCCGCGGGCACCGCCGCGCTCGCCGGTGCGGTGGTCCGCAGCGGCCGCACGGCCAGCCTCTACGTGAACGGCTTCAACACCGTCGCGCGGGCGACGTACGCGCGGATCGGTTTCCTCGAGGTCGGCACGTTCGCGACGGTGCTGCTCGACTGATCGTCCCCTCGAAAGGGTGGTCGGCGCCGTTCGTTGGATTAGTCACGGTTCGATCTCGGTGCGCCTCCCCGCGAATGGGCAGTCACACTCATAACATCTGCCCCAATGGCAACGCGAACCTCATCTGTATCAAGGGTCGCCGGACTGTTGACGGTGACCATCCTCGTCGGGGCCGCAGGCGCACTGAGCGCGTGCACCCCGAAGCCCAACGGTCCGGAACCGACCGCGGAGGCGTTCTTCGCAGCGCTCGCGAACGGCAACACGGGAGCCGCCGCCGACCTCAGCGACAAGCCCACGGAGGCCAGGGCAGCGCTCAACGAGGCCTGGCACGGACTGCAGGCCACCGGCCTGGACGCGGTGATCCTCAGCTCCAAGTACGCCCAGGACACCGGCAGCGTGACCTACCGCTACACCTGGCACCTGCCCAAGAAGCGAACATGGACCTACGACGGACAGCTCAACATGGTCCGCGACGAGGGCCACTGGGAAGTCCGTTGGAGCACAACGGGATTGCACCCCAACCTCGGTGAGCATCAGACCTTCGCGCTGCGGGCGGACCCGCCGCCGCGGGCCTCGGTCAACGAACGCGGTGGCAGCGACGTGCTGGTGCCCGGCTATCTGTACCACTACGCGTTGGACGGCAAGGCTGCGCGGGCAGCCGCCGGTGGCCTGATGCCGACCGCGGTGGCCGTCGCCGACGCGCTGCGCCCGTTCGACCCCACCATCGATGCGCAGGTGCCTCGCCGAGCAGGCCAGCTCCTCGACGACGCCGATCGATCTGATCACGCTGCGGCAGGCCGACCGCGATGGCGTCGCGGCCGCGATCGGCAACCGGCCCGGCGTCGTCGATCACCCCGCAGGCCGAACTGCTGCCCACCGACGACCACTTCGCGCCCGCGATCATCGACCAGGTGAAGAAGTCCGTCGTCGACGAACTCGACGGCGAGGCCGGCTGGCGCATCGTCAGCGTCAACCAGAACGGCGCCGAGGTCGACGTCCTCAACGAGGTCCAGGGCGCGCCCGCGCCGTCGGTGACGATCAGCCTCGATCGCGCCGTGCAGGATTCGGCGCAGGACGCCGTCAACATGGTCGGCCGCAAGGCCATGATCGTGGCGATCAAGCCGTCCACCGGCGAGATTCTGGCCGTCGCGCAGAACGCGGCTGCCGACGCCGACGGACCCACCGCCACCACCGGGCTCTACCCGCCGGGATCGACGTTCAAGATCATCACGGCGGGCGCGGCGATCGACCGCGACATGGCCACGCCGAACACCCTGCTGCCGTGCCCCGGCCACATGGACATCGGCCAGCGCACGATCCCGAACTACGGCGGCTTCGACCTTGGCACCGTGCCGATGTCGCGGGCGTTCGCGAGTTCGTGCAACACCACGTTCGCCGAACTGGCGAGCCGAATGCCGCCGAAGGGCCTGACCACCGCCGCCGCTCAGTACGGCATCGGGCCCGACTACATGGTCGACGGCATCACGACCGTCACCGGCTCGGTGCCGCCGACGGTGAACCTCACCGAACGCACCGAGGACGGCTTCGGGCAGGGCAAGGTCCTGGTCAGCCCGTTCGGCATGGCGCTGGCCGCCGCGACGGTGGCGGCGGGCAAGACACCCGTGCCGCAACTGATCGAGGGCCGCCCGACGCAGGTGGTCGGCGACGCCTCTCCGATCTCGTCGAAGATGCTCGACGGCCTGCGGCCGATGATGCAGCTGGTGGTGACCAACGGCACGGCGACCGATCTGAAGGGCACCGGCGACGTTCGCGGCAAGACCGGCGAGGCCGAGTTCGACGGCGGTTCGCACGCCTGGTTCGCCGGATACCGCGGTGACCTGGCCTTCGCGGCGCTGATCGTCGGGGGTGGCAGCTCCGAGTACGCGGTGCGGATGTGCAAGGACATGCTCAACGGCCTGCCCCCCGACTACCTCGCGTAGGTAGCCTGTCCTTGGAAGGGACGGGTGACATGACCAGCATCAACTCCGGCGCGAACGCGGAAGTCGCCGCGCTGCGCATCTCGGATGCCGACCGCAACGGCACTCAGCGCAGGCTGCACAACGCCGTAGCGCTCGGGCTGATCGACATCGACGAGTTCGAGGAGCGGTCCGGGGCGGTGTCGCAGGCCCGCCTGCACTCCGAGCTGGCGGCACTGGTCGAGGATCTGCCCGGTCCCGGCGCCATCGTCACCACCGCGACCGACCGCGTCGAGCTGCGCGGCGTGCTGGGATCGCTGAAGCGCCAAGGGGAGTGGGTCGTGCCCACCCGGCTGGCATCTGGTGCGGCGGATGGGCTCGATCGACCTGGACCTCACGAAGGCGCGCTTCGCCGGGCCGATCGTCGTGATCGAGCTGGACGTGAAGTTCGGCTCGGTGGACATCCGGCTGCCCGACGGTGCGAGCGCGTCCATCGACGACGTCGAGGTGATCGTCGGCAGCGCCCGCGATCACCGCAAGGACGCACCTGCCGAAGGCAGCCCGCACGTGATCCTCACCGGGCGAAGCGTCTGCGGGTCGATCGACATCCGCGGGCCACGCCGCGCGGTGATGAACCGGCTGCGTCGCGGCTAACGGGTCGGTCTGCTCTTCGCGCACGCGGTCATCGCCGCTCTCAGCACCCCGAACGTCAGCGACGCTCGCGATGTGAGCGTCGGCGCTGGTCGTTGGTCGCTGATCCGGATCGTGCGTGACGAATCGTGGGCACAGGATGACTAGCCTGGCGTATGACCTGTTCGCACCGCCCTTCGCTCCGGCGACGCTGTCGCCGACGCTGCCGGTGCCCAAGTCGATCGCCCGTCCGGAGTACGCATGGAAGCCGACCGTGCAGGAAGGCACCGAGCCCTGGGTGCAGACGCCCGAGGTGATCGAGAAGATGCGGGTCGCCGGACGCATCGCGGCGGGCGCGCTGGCCGAGGCGGGCAAGGCCGTCGCGCCGGGTGTCACGACCGACGAACTCGACCGGATCGCCCACGACTACATGGTCGACCACGGCGCCTACCCGTCCACGCTGGGCTACAAGGGTTTCCCGAAGTCGTGCTGCACGTCGCTCAACGAGATCATCTGCCACGGCATCCCCGACTCGACGGTGGTGCAGGACGGCGACATCGTCAACATCGACGTCACCGCCTACATCGACGGCGTGCACGGCGACACCAACGCGACCTTCCTGGCCGGCGACGTCTCCGAGGAGCACCGGCTGCTCGTCGAGCGCACGCACGAGGCGACGATGCGCGCGATCAAGGCCGTCAAGCCGGGACGCTCAGCTGTCGGTCGTCGGCCGCGTCATCGAGTCGTATGCGAACCGGTTCGGCTACAACGTGGTTCGCGACTTCACCGGCCACGGCATCGGCACCACCTTCCACAACGGATTGGTGGTGCTGCACTACGACCAGCCCGCCATCGACACCGTCATCGAGCCCGGCATGACGTTCACCATCGAGCCGATGATCAACCTCGGCGCGCTGGACTACGAGATCTGGGACGACGGCTGGACCGTCGCCACCACGGACAAGAAGTGGACGGCGCAGTTCGAGCACACGCTGGTGGTCACCGACGACGGCGCCGACATCCTGACGCTGGTCTAGTGGATTCCCCCCGCCCCTTCCCCCGCGAGCAGACGCAAAGGTGTCCGACACGCCGGCGAAGGAGAGCACATCTACGTCTGCTCGGCGAAGGGCGATGAGCGGCGCGCTGCTCGTCGCGGGCACCACGTCGGACGCGGGCAAGTCGATGGTCGTCGCGGGCCTGTGTCGGCTGTTGTCCCGCAAGGGCATTCGCGTCGCGCCGTTCAAGGCGCAGAACATGTCCAACAACTCGGCCGTCACCGCCGAGGGCGGTGAGATCGGGCGCGCGCAGGCCATGCAGGCGCGCGCGGCGGGCTTGGCGCCGAGCGTCCGGTTCAACCCGATCCTGCTGAAGCCGGGCAGCGACCGCACCTCGCAACTGGTGGTCCGCGGCAAGGTCGCCGGATCGGTCGGCGCCGCGGACTACTTCCAGCACCGGACGCGAGCTCGCCGCGGTGGTCGCCGACGAACTCGCCGCGCTGCGAGCCGAATTCGACGCGGTGATCTGCGAGGGCGCCGGCTCGCCCGCCGAGATCAACCTGCGGGCAACCGATCTGGCCAACATGGGGCTCGCCCGCGCCGCGGAGCTGCCCGTCGTGCTGGTCGGCGACATCGACCGGGGCGGGCTTCTCGCGCACCTGTTCGGCACCGTCGCCGTGCTCGAACCCGACGACCAGCGTCTCATCGCCGGATACGTCGTCAACAAGTTCCGCGGCGACCCCGCGCTGCTGGCGCCGGGGCTCGACCAGCTGCACGGGCTGACCGGCAGGCCGACCTACGGCGTCATTCCGTACAGCGACGACTTGTGGCTGGACGCCGAGGACTCGCTGTCCGTGCGGGCGCATCATGCGGTGGGCCTGGCGCGGGCGCCGCGTGGCGCCGAGTGGCTGAAGGTCGCGGCCGTCCGGCTGCCGCGCATCTCGAACTCCACCGACGTCGAGGCCCTGGCCTGCGAGCCCGGGGTGCTGGTGCGGTGGGTCAGCGACCCCGCCGACCTGGCCGACGCCGACGTGGTGGTGCTCCCCGGCAGCAAGGCGACGGTGTCCGACCTCGGCTGGCTGCGCGACACGGGACTGGCCGACGGTGTCGTCGCGCACGCGGCGGCGGGTGGGCCGGTGCTCGGCGTCTGCGGCGGCTTCCAGATGCTGTGCCGGACCATCGACGACCGGGTGGAGTCCGGCGCGGGCCGCACCGAGGGCCTGGGTCTGCTCGACGCCGACGTCGTCTTCGCGCCCGAGAAGACCTTGCGGCAATGGGAGACGCCGTTGCGGGGCTACGAGATCCACCACGGTCGGATCGCCCGCAGTGCCGAGGAGGACTGGCTCGGCTCCGGCGTCGCGGTCGGGCTGCGGCGCGGCCCGGTGTTCGGCACCCACTGGCACGGCCTGCTCGACAACGACGAGCTGCGCCGCCAGTGGCTTACCGACGCCGCGGCGGCCGCGGGCAGGCGGGGCTTCGTGGTGGCCGACGACGTCGACGTCACCGCGCGCCGCGACGCGCAACTCGACCTCGTGGCCGACCTTCTGGCCGCCCACCTCGACGTCGACGCCGTCATGGAACTGCTCGAGCGGGGTGTGCCGCGACGCCCGACAGTTACCTCGAGGCTGAGTAACCTCGAGACATGATCGGACGGCGGGCCGCAGCCGCGGTGCTGGTGTTGCTCACCGCAGCACTGTCCGGCTGCGCACACCGCCGTCCAAGGCACCCCGACCTGGCCCGGCGCCCGACTGGAGGCGGCGCTCCTGACCGCCGCCGACTTCCCGCCCGGAGTGCAGTACGACCGCATCCGCGAGACGCCCGGCCAGGCCGACGGAGAGGGCGGGCCTCCTGCGATGCTGTCCAATCCGGAGGGCTGCTCGGACGGGCTCACCCGGGTGATCGCGGCGTCGGCCGAACGCGGTGCTGGCAGCGCGGCGAAGTACGTCGTGTCCTACGACGGCGCCCGCATGGTGATGACGCTGGTGTCCTGGCCGCTCGACCTCGAAGGGCTGGCCGCCGTGGCGGACCGGTGTGCTCAATTCCAGACCTTCTTCGACCCAGCGTCGCAAGGCATTCCGATGACCACCACCCGGCTGCCGACGTCGCGGCCCGATGCCTTGGTCTACCAGCAGACCATGCAACTGGGCGCGACGCGCAACAGCGTTTACTTCTCGTTCGAGAACGTCGGCTCGGGGGCGGTGTTCGCCATCGCGTTCCCGACGCCGAATCCGGCGATCACCGTCAAAGCCACGCTGCCACAGACGTTTATGGATCTGGTGGCCAAACAGGCGCAACGCCTGGAAGACCGCTGACGGCAAAGTTACAGACCGGTGAAAACCGGCCCACGAACACGAGCGGTCCATGTAGCGTGGCCAAATGCCACCGACCCTGATCACCGTCGACGGGTTCCCGGCTACCGTCGATGTTTCGGGTCCCGACAAGGGTTCGGTCGTCGTGTTGCTCGGGGCCGCCCACCAGGGACCGTCGGCCTACGACGCGATCTGTCAGCGACTGCACACGGCATCGTTGCGGACCGTCGTGATCGGGCCCGACCCGCGGCTCAGCCCCAAGACCGTGCTCGGCATCCTCGACACTCTGGGAGTGCGCTGGGCGCTGCTCGTCGGTGACCGCGTCGGCGGGGAATTGGCGTGGGAGCTGGCGGCCACCCGACTGGACCGCTTCATCGGGCTGGTGGTGATCGACCGCGGTCACCCACGCGTGCCCGACCAGTCCGGCGCGGTCCGCGACGAGGACTGCCCGCCGGTGGAGATGAACACCACGGCGCTGGTCAGCTCACCCTCGGCACGCAACGTCGCCAAGGCCAGTCAGCGCTACGTGTACGGCGACTATCGGGTGGTCGAACTGCTCGGCAGGCGCAACGCGCAGGAGTCGACGGCGCAGCTGGCCGCCGAGATCGTGATGCGCACCAGCACCTGGTGATCTCGGCGGCCACTGCCCGCGGCACTACCTCTCGAGCACGACTTCCTCGCCCGAGTCGGTGATCTCGACCTGCTTGATCGGGCCGGTGAACCAGTTCTTCACCGACGCGTGCCAGTAGACGTACAGCAGGACCAGCACGACGCCGACGAGGATCGGGGTGTAGTTGACGTACTTCCACTCGAAGCCGGGATCCCAAGGCGCGCCGAGGTTGGAGGTCGGGAACAGCGCGATGATCGACGTCACGATGATCTCGATCAGCGCCACCGGCGCCATCCACTTGTGGTGTCCGCGCAGGTTCCACTTGCCGACGGGGAACGCGTCGCCCGCCTTCCAGCGGAAGTAGATCGGCACCGCGAAGCACAGGTAGAGCCCGACCACGCCGATGGACACCACCGCGAAGAACGCGATGGGCACCGGAGCGCCGTTGATGTCGACCTGGACCAGCGCGGGCAGCGTGATGATCGCCGCGAGCGTCGCGGTGACGATGACGCCGTTGGCGGGGATCTTGTTCTTGCTGACCTTCGACCACAGCTGATGGCCGGGCACCGCACGATCGCGGCTGAACGCGAAGAGCATCCGCGACGCGCTGGTCTGGCAGGCCGTCGTGCAGAAGAACTGGCCCGCGGTCGAGATCAGCAGCACGACCGCGACCCACTTGGAGTCCATCGCCTGGGCGAAGATCACGGCGACCGCGCCGCCGCCCTTGGTCACCCCGTCGACGTCCTGGACCGCGAACAGGAACGACAGCAGCACGATCCAGCCGCCGATCGCGGAGTAGAAGATCGACCGCCAGATGCCCTTGGCCGCGCCGTCGGCCGCGCTCTTGGTCTCCTCGGAGAGGTGGGCCGAGGCGTCGTAGCCGGTGATCGTGTACTGCGTCAGGATCGCGGAGATCGGCAGGACGAAGAACAGGAAGCCCACGCTCGAGGTCGAGCCGCCGAAGAAGCCGGTGTTGTTGACCGTCGTGGCGAACACCGTGCTGAAGCTGGCGTGCTGCTCGGGGATCAGGAACAGGATCAGGATGACGATCGCCGCGCCCGCGACGTGCCACCACACCGACACGTTGTTGATGACCGCCAGCAGGTGCGACGAGAAGATGTTGATGGTCGCCGACAACGCCAGGATGATCACGAAGATGATGAACGTCCTGGTCAGGCTGTAGCCGGCCAGCCAGGTCTCGCTGAACGTGCCCAGCGTGAGGTCCAGGAACGTCGCGCAGCCGTAGGACACCGACGCCAGGATGGCGATCAGGCCGATCAGGTTGAGCCAGCCGGTGTAGAAGCCGGCCTTGGCGCCACCGAGCTTGCTGGCCCACCAGTAGATGCCGCCGGACGTCGGGTACGCGGACACCAGCTCCGACATGCACAGCCCGATGATCAGGATGAAGACCGAGACGATCGGCCAGCCCCACGCGATCGCCGCAGGTCCACCGTTGTTCCAGCCGAGGCCGAACGAGGTGAAGCAGCCCGCCAGGATCGAGATGATCGAGAACGAGATGGCGAAGTTGCTGAAGCCGGACCAGGAGCGGTTCAGCTCCTGCGTGTAGCCGAGTGACGCGAGGTGCTTCTCGTCGTCGCTCAGTTCTGACAGGTCTTGACCCTCAGGCACGATGTTCCCCTTTGTCAGGCCTTGTCCGCCCTCGATGCGGCGGCTCACTGCCTAGGCACATTAGAGTGCTATTGGTCTGGCGTCCTACCTTTGGGAATGACGAGTTCGTAAACCTTCCCTGCGTCCTGCAGTGTTGGCTGACGGCAAACGAGGTTCGGCGCAGGTCTTGACCGACGGCGCCGCGACCCCCGGCGCAGATCCTGCTGGCGATCGACGTCTCCGCGTGACGGCTCGAGGGTCGTCCTGGACCCATCCGTCGGGCCTGCCCGCGCGTGCCTACGATCCCCATCGCGTTGCCCCCTCGGTGCTCGATTCCGGCTTTCCATCGGGCCATGTTTCCCGCCTCGGTCAACCGGCTCTGCCGGACGCCGCCTTGATCCTTGACGGTGGAATTGACCTTCATTATTGTCCAAGTTGTCTGACAACTTGCGCCAAGAAGCCGAGGAGGGCGCCATGGCGGAGAACAAGCGGGCAGTCGGATCGGTCACTTATCACGACGCGGAGCACGGCTATTTCGAACGGCGCAAGTTGCGCCGTCACGCCGCCTTCTGGTCGCTCTGGGCGCTCGGTGTCGGCGCGGTCATCTCGGGGGATTTCTACGGCTGGAACCTCGGCCTCGACGCCGGTGGCTTCGGCGGTCTGCTCATCGCCGGCATCGTCATCACGATCATGTACTACGGCCTCTGTTACAGCATCGCCGAGATGTCGCCTGCACTTCCCCACACGGGTGGCGCCTACTCCTTCTCTCGGTCCGCGATGGGACCCTGGGGCGGCTTCGTCACCGGTTTGGCCGAGAACATGGAATACGTCATCACCCCCGCGGTCGTCGTGGGCGCGATGGGTTTCCTGTCTCACGACATCGTTTTCGACCTGACCGGCGCCGACGGATGGTGGAACAGCCCCGTTCTCTGGTGGGCGATCTACTACATCATCTTCGTCGGGATCAACATCCTCGGCATCGAGATCACCATGCGGTTCACCGTGGTGATCACGGTGGCGGCGCTCGCCATCCTCGGGTTCTTCTTCCTTGCCGTGCTCTTCACGGGGTCGTTCGACGCCAGCCTGCTCACCAACATCCCACCGGACGAAGGCGGCAGCAGCTTCCTGCCCAAGGGCATCGCCGGAATCTTTCCTGCCCTGCCGTTCGCGATCTGGTTCTACCTGGCGATCGAGGAACTGCCGCTGGCCGCCGAGGAGTCTCACGATCCGAAGCGCGACATCCCCCGTGCGACCATCTGGGGGCTCAACACGCTGGTCCTCTTCGCTGTCCTCACCCTGTTCCTGAACACGGGCGTCGGCGGCGGAGCTGCGACGATCGGAACGTCGGCGACGCCGTTGTTCGACGGCTTCAAGGCGGTCTTCGGGGAGGGCACGGCGGCCTCGTGCTCGCGCTGATCGGGCTGATCGGGCTGATCGCCAGTTTCTTCACGATCATCTATGCCTACGGTCGCAACACGTACTCGCTGTCCCGCGCGGGATACTTCCCGAAGAGTCTGTCGATCACCCACCCGACCAGAAACACGCCGTACGTCGCGCTCATCGCGGGCGCGGTGGTCGGATATATCCTCGCGCTGGTCATCTACTTCCTCGGGCAGAGCGAGAACGCGCTCGCGGGCAAGATCGTCGGTGCGCTGCTGTACATGGCCGTGTTCGGTGCCGTGATCTCATACTTCATGCAGTGCCTGGCGTTCATCCTGCTGCGCCGCAAGCTGCCGAACATCGCGCGGCCATACCGCAGTCCGGTGGGGGTCTGGGGCGCCGCGGTCGCGGGTGCGATCGCGCTGGTTGCGCTCATCTCGCTGTTCCTCAACGCGGACTACCGGCCCGGCGTCGTCGGAACGCTCATCTACTTCCTGATCGGAGTGCTGTACTTCGCGATCGCAGGGCGGCACAAGCTGGTGCTGTCGCCGGAAGAGGAGTTCGCGATTTCGCAGGGGCAGCACGGAGCGAACCTGGAACAGGAGGGCTACGGCACGGTCTCCGTCACCGAGATCACGACGGACGACTCGCCAACTCGCTCGCCATGACGCTTCGGGCTCCCCGCATGGCGCGGCAACGCGTACCGCATCTGAGGGGGAGACGTGTCTCTGGTCCTGGGAGTCGACGTCGGCTCGCAGAGCATCAAGGTCGTCCTCGTCGACGAGGGTGGCGACGTCGTGGCCACCGGTTCGGCCGCACTCAGCATGACCCACCAGCACGACGGCTGGGCGGAACAGGACCCGCACACCTACTGCACCGCACTGCGCGACGCCGTCCGCACGGCGACCGCCGGCATCGAAACGACGCGGGTCGTGGCGATGGGCCTTGGCAGTCAGGTCGACGGCGTCGTCGCGTGCGATGCCGACGGTGAGCCGCTGCGCCCGGCGATCATCTGGCTGGACAAGCGGGCCACCGAGCAGTGCGATCGTCTGGTCGCCGCGGTCGGTGAGGAAATGCTCGCCGAGCGGACCGGTCTGGTGGCCGATGCGTCGCACAGTGCACCGAAGATGATGTGGATCCGCGACCACGAACCTCCGGTCTGGCAGCGTGCGGCGACGCTGGCGCCCGTCGGGTCGTATCTGCTGCACCACCTGACCGGCTCGCACGCCCAGGACGCCGCGAACGCGTCGTCCACGATGGTGTACGACGTCACCCGCGGCGACTTCGACGAAGCTCTGTGTGCGGCAGCCGAACTGGACCCGGCGATGTTCGCGCCGGTGCGCCCGTCGACCGAGGTGGTCGGCACGCTGCTGCCCGACGTCGCCTCCGAGTTCGGCCTGCCGGCGAGTTGCGCGGTGGTCGTCGGAACCGGAGACGAACACGCCGCGTCGGTCGGGGCCGGCGCGATCGAGGCCGGCGTCGTCGTCGACGTCACCGGCACCGCCGAACCGGTGACGACGGTGTCCGCGGCGCCCGTGCGCGACCCGCTCTGTCTCGTCGAGACGCACGGCCATGCGGTGCCCGGCTCGTGGCTGATCGAGAATCCCGGATTCGTCAGCGGCGGCAGCACACTCTGGCTCGCCGGGCTGCTCGGTGTTCCGCAGGCCGAGGTCTTTCCCCTGGCGCTGGCGGCACCACCGGCCAGCGAAGGCGTGCTGTTCCTGCCGGCACTGTCGGGGTCGACGGCACCGCGGTGGAACGACCGGATGCGTGGCGGCCTGCTCGGCCTCGCGATGAATCACACGCCTGCGCACGTCGCGCGGGCGGTGCTCGAAGGCTGTGCATTTGCGTTGCGCGACATCGTCGAACGACTCGACGCGCTCGGCCTCGGTCGCGGCGAGATACGGATCGTCGGCGGCGGCGCGCGCGACAACCTGTGGGCCACGATCAAGGCCAGCGTGCTCGGCCGACCAGTGCGCCGTGTGCTGACCGAGGAGGCCACCGCCGTCGGCGCCGCCATGGTCGCCGGGGTGGGCACCGGGTTCTTCGCGGACTTCACCGCGGCATCGGTTGCCGTCCGGCTCGCTCCGGCCGCCATCGACCCCGACCCCGAGGCGACCAAGACCTACACGGACGCCTACCGCGCTATCTCGCCGCGTTCGACGCCGTCGAATCCGCGCTGGCGCGGCCTGACTCGTCGGCTCGGCCGACGTGATCACCGTTCCCGACCCCTCGGCGCTTCTCGCGACCCTGCGCGCACGGGCTACGCCGGACTGCCCGACGTCGACGTCCGCATCGGCGCGTCGGTCCTTGACAAGCGCTCACCGACAGTTCCGAACGATTCGTCGGGGGGACCGGTGATCCTCAGCGACGGCGGCCCGTACCGCACGCCCGCTGGGCCGGTCGTGGATCGGCTCGCCGCGCAGCTCGGGGCTGCCCCGTCGTCCAACTCGGCACGGGGACGGTCCGCGCCGACGAGGAGACCGTCGAGCGCGCGGTCGCCGAGGTCGGCGAGCAACCGGCTGCTCATCTCCGTTGGGTCCGGGACGCTCACGGACATCGCGAAGGTCACCGCGCAGCGCACCGGTAGCCGTCACGTCGCGGTCCAAACCGCCTGCAGCATCAACGGTTTCATCGCCGACCGCAGCGTCCTCGTCGTCGCCGGCGCGAAACGCACCGTCGAGTCGAGATGGCCCGACGTCCTCGTCGCCGACACCGACATCCTCACCGCGGCGCCGTGGCAGTTGAACCTCGCTGGGGTGGGCGACCTGTCGACGGTGCCCAACGCGGTCGCCGAGTGGCAACTCGCCGCCCGGCTCGGTCACGGACCGCCGTACGAGCCCGCCGTCGTCGAGGATGTCCTTGCCGCGAAGCCTGCGCTCCCGGCCCTGGCGCGAGCCGCACGCGACGCCGAGCCGGCGGGCATCGCCGATCTGGCCCGGCTGCTGGCGGCCAGTGGACTGTCGATGGGAATCGTCGGCTCGACGGCACCGGCATCGGGCACCGAGCATGCGGTCTCGCACCTGCTGGAGATGGCGCGCGGCCGTCAGCGGAGGCCGACCGCTGCGCACGGCATGCAGGTCACGGTCGCGACGCGGCTGGCCGTGCGGGTCTGGCAGCTGGTGGACCGGACGATCCGGTCGGCGCGTGCAAAGGTCCGGGTGCCGGACGAAACGACAGGCCGCGACGCCGTGGCGCGCGCATTCGCCGAGTTCGATCCGCAGACCGCCGAGGAGTGCTGGACGGCATACTCCGCGAAGCGAAACTGGCTGCTCGCACACCAATCCGCAGTCGAGACACTGGTCACCGACTGGGAGGCGTTCGCGCGGTCACTGATGCTGCCCTCACCGGAACAATTCGACGAGGTAAGCCACGCGAGCGGTCTGCCGACCCGGGCGGAGGATCTCGGCGTCGGCTACGACGACGACCTGCTGTTCTGGGCCCTGCGAAATTCCCACCTGCTGCGGGAGCGGATCTCGATCGTCGACCTCGCCGACCTGCTCGGCGTCTGGTCGGACGAGACGGCGCGGTCGATCGTGGCCGACGCCAGGGAAGCCGGATGAAGGAAACCGGATGAAGGAAAGAGGAGCACTGCTGTGTCTGATTTCGTGTTCATGCTCACCCACGGCGACCGAACCGTCGAACACGCGGCCGAGATCGTGCCGGCACTGGCCGACACCGGTCTTCGCTACATCGGGTTCAAGGACGTCGGGGCAGACGCCTCGCGGCAGCGTGAGCTGACGTCGCTGGCCCACGACGCCGGATTCGAGGTGATGTTGGAAGTCGTCTCGACCAGCAAGGAGGACGAGCTGTCGTCGCTGCACGCGGCGGCCGCGGCCGGGGTCGACTGGGTGCTCGGCGGCACCCACGCCGCGGACGGCTGCGGGCATCCTGCCGGACGGGATCCGCTACTGCCCGTTCCCCGGCAGGGTCGTCGACCATCCAAGTGTTCTGCTCGGGACGATCGAGGAGATCGCGGCCGATGCCGAACGGCTCACTGCTCTCGACCACGTCACCGGGCTCGACCTGCTGGCGTATCGCCACCCGACGGCCGAGTCACGTCGCGCTCATCCGGGAGGTGGTCCGGCGCTCGAGCGGCCCGGTGATCGTCGCGGGGTCGATCGCGAGCATCGACCGGGCCGTCGCGGTCAGCGAGGCGGGCGCGTGGGGATACACCATCGGCAGCGCCATCTTCGACGGTCTGCTGCCCGGTGCGCCGTCCATCGCAGACCAGGTCCGTCGCGTCCTCGAGGACGACCGCCAGCGCGGATGCGTCACGCGAAACCCGGACGTAGGCTCGGCAGAGTGTCCGGCCGAACTTTGCTCGCCGACCGGTTGCGTGACGAGTTGCTGGAGGAGATAACCAGTTCGCAGTTGCAGCCGGGGACGAAGTTGCCGAGCGAGGGCCAACTCGCCAAGCGCTTCAACGTATCTCGTGCCACGGTGCGAGACGCGGTGCGTGCGCTGGTCGAGGCCGGGTACGTCACCCGTCGTCGCGGTTCGGGCAGCTATGTCACCGAGCGTCGGCGGATGCCCCACGGACTCGACTCGACGCTGAGTTACCTCGCGATGATCGAGAGTGCGGGTGCCCGTGCCGGGATGCACGTCCTCGAAGCGGCATTCGAGGAATGTTCGAACGACGACGTCTCCTTGCAACTCAGTCCGGGCGACACCGTCTTGGCGGTCGAACGGGTCCGGACGGCCGACGATCGACCGGTGATCTACTCGCTCGATCGCATCCCCGCGCGCCTGCTCCGCACCGACCTCGATCTGCGGAACCTCGACCCCTCGCTGTTCGCGCTGCTGAGTTCCTCGGGACATGCGGCAGACCACGCGACGGCGACGCTGCGCGCGGTCGCCAGCACCAGCCATACCGCGAAAGTGCTCGGCATCCGGCGAGGGAAGCCGCTGTTGTACATCGAGGAGATCGACTACGACCGGGACGGCACTCCGGTCATGCTGTCCCGGGAATGGCACGTTTCCGAAGCATTCGATATCCGGATCAACCGGAGGGCCCACACGCGCGGGGAACACAAGTACGCGGTCCCCGCCTCGACGACGGCGTAGTTCAGACCATCGTCGGACTGGTGCACCAAGCGGACAATTGAGTTCTATTGGTCTGATGCCCTACCTTTAGAGTGACAATTTGGTAAATCTCCGTGGTCAGACGGTAGGAAGGCAGTCTCCAATGGTTGAGTTCCCGAAATGACTGGCATGCTGTCGCAAACAGACCTCGAGAGCCTGGTGGCCGCCGGTGACATCGACACCGTCATCGTCGCCTTCACCGACATGCAGGGCCGGCTGACCGGAAAACGGATCTCGGCCCGCCTGTTCGTCGAGGACATCGCCGCCAACGGCGCCGAGTGCTGCAACTACCTGCTCGCCGTCGACGTCGACATGAACACCGTCGACGGGTACGCGATGTCGAGCTGGGAAGCCGGATACGGCGACATGGTGATGACACCGGACTTCACCACGCTGCGGCTGCATCCCGTGGCTGCCGGGCACCGCGCTGGTGATGGCCGACCTCGGCTGGCACGACGGCAGCCCGGTCGTCCCGGCGCCGCGCAGCATCCTGCGCGGCCAGCTCGACCGGCTCGCCGAGCGGAAGATGGGCGCCATCGCCGCCACCGAGCTGGAGTTCATGGTGTTCGACAACACCTACCGCGAGGCGTGGGCGAGTCGACTACCGCGATCTGACGCCTGCCACCGACTACAACATCGACTACGCGATGCTGGCCTCGACCCGGATGGAGCCGCTGCTGCGTGACATCCGCCTCGGCATGGAGGGCGCAGGCCTGTACTGCGAGGGCGTCAAGGGCGAATGCAACCTCGGCCAGCAGGAGATCGGGTTCCGCTACGACGACGCGCTGGTCACGTGCGACAACCACACCATCTACAAGAACGGCGCCAAGGAGATCGCCGACCAGCACGGCAAGAGCCTGACCTTCATGGCGAAATTCGATGAGCGCGAAGGCAACAGCTGCCACATCCACATCTCGTTCCGCGGCGACGACGGTTCGGCGGTGTTCGCCGACGACGATCAGCCGCTCGGCATGTCCCCGATGTTCCGCAGCTTCATCGCGGGCCAGCTGGCCACGCTGCGCGAGCTGACGCTGTTCTACGCACCGAACATCAACTCCTACAAGCGTTTCGTCGACGGCAGCTTCGCGCCGACGGCCGTCGCGTGGGGCATGGACAACCGCACCTGCGCGTTGCGGGTGGTCGGCCACGGCCACGGCATGCGGATGGAGTGCCGCGCGCCCGGCGGCGACGTCAACCAGTACCTGGCAGTCTCGGCGCTGATCGCGGGAGGGCTGCACGGCATCGACCAGGAGCTCGAGCTGCCCGAGCCCTGCGAGGGCAACGCGTATACCAGTGGGGCGGAGCGGCTTCCGACCACCCTGGCCGAGGCGGCCGCGCTGTTCGAGTCGTCGACGGTGGCCCGTGAGGCGTTCGGCGACGAGGTCGTCGAGCACTACCTGAACAACGCGCGGGTCGAGTTGAAGGCGTTCGACTCGGCGGTGACCGACTGGGAGAGGCGCCGTGGTTTCGAACGCCTCTGACACGTCGGCCAAGCCCGTCGCCCCCCGGCCGGTGCTCGGCCTGACGACCTATCTGCAGCAGGCGCAGACCGGCGTCTGGGACGTGACGGCCAGCTTCCTGCCCGCCATCTACATCGAAGGCGTCACGCTGGCCGGCGGCATCGCCACGCTGCTGCCGCCGCAACCGGTGGACGCAGGCATCGCCGACCGCGTGCTCGACGGGCTGGACGGCCTGGTGATCACCGGCGGCAAGGACATCGATCCCGCCGCCTACGGCCAGACGCCGCACCCGACCACCGACGAGCCGGCCAGGGATCGCGACGCCTGGGAGTTCGCGCTGCTCGACCGGGCGCTCAAGCGCGGGCATCCCGGTGCTCGGAATCTGCCGCGGCGCGCAGGTGCTCAACGTCGCGCTCGGCGGCACACTGCACCAGCACCTGCCCGACGTGGTCGGCCACAACCGGCATCAGGCAGGCAACGCGGTGTTCAACACGTCGGTCATCCAGACCGTGCCCGGCACCCGGCTGGCCGCGCTGATCGGCGAGTCGACCGACGCGCAGTGCTACCACCACCAGGCCATCGACCGAACTCGGTCAGGGACTGATCGCCACCGCATGGGACCCCGACGGCGTCATCGAAGCCGTCGAGATACCCGGGGAGCACTTCGTCGTGGCCGTGCAGTGGCATCCCGAGGAACGCCTCGACGATCTGCGGCTGTTCGGCGGTGTCGTCGAGGCGGCCGCGGCATACGCATCGGGCAAGACCCAGGTAACTCGGGAAAGGATCTCCGGGAGCAGGAGCGAAGCGACTGGAGGAAACCGCGTGACCACGTCCTCAGTGTCGACACTGATCAACCCGGCGACCGAGGAGGTGCTGCGCACCGTCGAGCAGCTCGACGTCGCCGCCGTCGACGACGCGGTCGCCCGCGCGAAGTCCGCGCAGAAGCAGTGGGCCAAGCTCGCCCCCGCCGAGCGGGCGGCCGCGCTGCGGGCGTTCGCCGCCCAGGTCGATGCCCACGTCGACGAGCTGGCGGCGCTCGAGGTGGCGAACTCCGGGCACGTGATCGGCAACGCCGAGTGGGAGGCCGGTCACGTCCGCGACGTGCTGCAGTTCTACTCGGCCAGCCCGGAACGCATGTCCGGCAAGCAGATTCCGGTTGCGGGCGGTCTCGACGTCACGTTCAACGAGCCGCTCGGCGTGGTCGCCGTGATCGCTCCGTGGAACTTCCCGATGACCATCGCGTCGTGGGGTTTCGTGCCCGCGCTCGCCGCGGGCAACGCGGTGCTGGTCAAGCCCGCCGAGATCACCCCGCTGACCACGATGCGGCTGGCCGAGCTCGGCCGCGAGGCGGGCCTGCCCGACGGGCTGTTCCAGGTGCTGCCCGGCAAGGGTTCGGTCGTGGGGGAGCGGTTCATCAGCCATCCCGACGTCCGCAAGATCGTCTTCACGGGTTCCACCGAGGTGGGCATGAAGGTGATGGCGGGTGCGGCGGCATCAGGTGAAGCGGGTGACGCTGGAGCTCGGCGGCAAGAGCGCCAACATCGTCTTCGACGACTGCGACCTGGAGAAGGCCGCTGCCACCGCGCCGTACGGCGTCTTCGACAACGCCGGGCAGGACTGCTGCGCGCGCAGCCGAATCCTGGTGCAGCGCAACGTCTACGACAAGTTCATGGAACTGCTCGAGCCTGCGGTGAAGGGCGTGGTGGTCGGCGACCCGGCGTCACGCGACAGCGAGATGGGGCCGCTGGTGTCCCGGCCGCACTTCGACACCGTGTCGGCCTACGTTCCCGACGATGCGCCCGTCGCGTTCCGCGGTTCTGCTCCGACGGGTCCCGGATACTGGTTCCCGCCAACGGTTCTCACGCCGCAGCGCACCGATCGCACGGTCACCGAGGAGATCTTCGGCCCCGTCGTGACCGTGCTGCCGTTCGAGGACGAGGCCGACGCGATCGAGCTCGCCAACGACACGCCCGTACGGACTGTCGGGGTCGATCTGGACCGACAACCTGTCGCGGGCGTTGCGGGTGTCGCGCGGCGTGGAAGTCGGGCAACCTGAGCGTGAACTCGCACTCGTCGGTCCGGTACAACACGCCGTTCGGCGGCTTCAAGCAGTCGGGGCTGGGCCGCGAGCTCGGCCCCGACGCGCCGCTGCACTTCACGGAAACCAAGAACGTCTTCTTTGCGATAACGGAGAACTAGTACATGAACAAAGTGGATCTGACCCAGCGGCTCGCAGGCAAGGTCGCGGTCATCACCGGCGGCGCGAGCGGCATCGGGCTGGCGACGGCCAAGCGGATGAGGGCCGAGGGCGCGACGATCGTCATCGGCGACATCGACCCGGCCACCGGCAAGGCCGTCGCCGACGAACTGAACGGGACCTTCGTCCCGGTCGACGTCGCCGACAAGGTCGCCGTTGACGCGCTGTTCGACACCGCCGCCGAGACCTACGGCTCGGTCGACATCGCGTTCAACAACGCGGGCATCTCACCGCCCGAGGACGACCTGATCGAGAACACCGGCTGGACGCGTGGGACCGGGTGCAGGACATCAACCTCAAGTCGGTGTTCTTCTGCTGCAAGGCCGCGCTGCGGCACATGGTCCCGCAGCAGAAGGGGCTCGATCATCAACACGGCGTCGTTCGTCGCGGTGATGGGGTCGGCGACCTCGCAGATCTCCTACACCGCGTCCAAGGGCGGGGTGCTGGCGATGTCGCGGGAGCTCGGCGTGCAGTTCGCGCGGCAGGGCATCCGCGTCAACGCGCTGTGCCCCGGTCCGGTGAATACGCCACTGCTGCAGGAGCTCTTCGCCAAGGACCCCGAGCGAGCGGCGCGGCGGCTGGTGCACGTTCCGCTGGGCCGGTTCGCCGAACCGGAGGAGCTCGCCGCCGCCGTGGCGTTCCTGGCGAGCGACGACGCGTCGTTCATCACCGGGTCGACGTTCCTGGTCGACGGTGGCATCAGCCGGCCACTACGTGACACCGCTGTAGAGCTCGATGATCGCCGCACCGGAGGGCAGGAGCGAAGCCGACGCCGAGGCGAGGCACTGCTGCGTCCGGTGCGGCTCGGCAACGCCTTCGAGGACACCGTCGGACGGCTGCTGGAGACCATCCGACTGGGCGTGCTGGCGCCGGGCGAGTCACTGCCGCCGGAACGCGAACTCGCCGCGCGGCTCGGCGTCAGCCGCGACACCGTGCGGGAAGCGATCAAGTCGCTGGCCGAGGCGGGCTACCTGGTGTCCCGGCGCGGCCGGTACGGCGGCACGTTCCTGGCCGAGGAGATTCCCGCACCAAGCGGTGACGGAGTCCGGTTCAACCGCGCCGAGATCGACGACGCGCTGCGGCTGCGGGAGATCCTCGAGGTCGGCGCCGCGCGGATGGCGGCGGGCAGGACGCTGACCGCCGCCGAGCGCGAGACGCTGTGGGGCAGGCTGACCGACGTACGCGGTGCCCCACCGGAGGACTACCGGCGGCTGGACTCGCGACTGCATCTGGCCATCGCCGAGGCCGCAGGGGCACCGTCGCTGGTGCCGCTGGTCGCCGAGAACCGGATGCGGCTCAACGAACTGCTCGACCAGATCCCGCTGCTCGCCCGCAACATCGCGCACTCCGACGAGCAGCACGAGGCGATCGTGATGGCGATCCTGGCCGGCGACGGGGAAGGCGCGGCCGAGGCGATGACGGCGCACATCTGGGGTTCGGCGGCGCTGCTGCACGGCTTCCTGGACTAGATGCCTCGCGACTCGTTCGGCAACCATGCGGTTCTGCGACCAAATGGGACTAAATTCGACTCGTGGACCCGGCTGGCAGCGAGACCAAGGGCGACCGTGCTTCGTCGGCATTGGGCGACGTCGACACCACCGGCTGGTCACTGCGCTTCGACCTGCTCTCCGACCCGCACCGGCTGGAGATTCTGCTCGTCCTGCACCGAGCGCCGGGCATCTTCGTCGGCGACCTCGCCGCCGCGCTCGGCCGCTCGGAGAACGCGGTATCGCAAGCGCTGCGGGTGCTGCGACAGCAGGGCTGGGTGACGTCCACACGCGTCGGGCGGGCCGTCAGCTACCGACTCGACGACGAGATCGTGCACGACCTGCTGCACTGGATCGGCGCACGGCACAACTGAGGCGGACGCAGGCGCGGCACGTCACCACACCTGAATACATGTTCACCTAGACAGATATCGGGTCCGCGTTCTAGGCTTCGAAACATGACCGTCGCCACGCAACCCGAGGCCGGCGCGGCCTCCCGATTCGACCGCACGGACTGGACGACGGTCGCCCTGATCGGCGGCATCGTGCTCTTCCTGCACCTGTTCGGCTGGGGCGTTCTGGTGCTCGGCGTCGCGCCTCAGCACATCACCCTCGGGTCGGCCGGCGTGTTCGGCGTCGGACTCGGCGTGACGGCCTATCTGCTCGGAGTGCGGCACGCGTTCGACGCCGACCACATCGCGGTGATCGACAACACCACCCGCAAGCTGGTCGGGGAGGGAACGCGCTCGCTGTCGGCAGGCTTCTGGTTCTCGCTCGGGCACTCCAGCGTCGTGTTCGGCCTGGCGTTCCTGCTCTCCCTCGGCGTCCGGGCACTCGTCGGCCCCGTTCAGGACGAGAGTTCGCCGATGCTCCAGACGCTCGGGTTGATCGGGTCACTCGTCGCCGGGACCTTCCTCATCCTGATCGGGCTGACCAACCTGTTCGCCGTCGTCGGCATCGCCAAGGTGTTCCGCCAGATGCGCGCCGGCGACTTCGACGAGGCCGAACTGGAACGGCAACTCAACAGCCGCGGCTTCCTGGCGCGCCTTCTCGGCAGGTTCATGCGCCGGGTCAGCAAGCCGTGGCACCTGTACCCGGTGGGCTTGCTCATGGGCCTCGGCTTCGACACCGCCACGCAGGTGGCGTTGCTGGTGCTGGCCGCGGGCACGGCGGCGTTCACGCTGCCCTGGTACGCGATCCTCGTTCTGCCCGTGCTGTTCGCAGCCGGAATGAGCCTGTTCGACGCGCTCGACGGAATCTTCATGGCGCGTGCCTACGGCTGGGCCTTCCTCAAGCCGATCCGCAAGGTCTACTACAACCTGACCGTGACCCTGCTGTCGGTGGTCGTCGCGCTGATCATCGGCGTCATCCTGCTGGCCGGCCTGGTGGCCGACCGCCTCGGCATCCACACGGGCCCGCTGGCCGCCATCGGCTCGGCGAACCTCGAGTTCGTCGGCTTCCTGATCGTCGGGCTGTTCGTCGTGGTCTGGGTGGTCGCCTTTGCGGTGTGGCGCTTCGGACGGGTCGAAGAGCGGTGGAGCCCGCAGGCCGGCTAGCCCTGCTCGAGACCCAGCAGCGCGTTCTCGATGACCTCCGAGAGCGCCGGGTGGATCCAATACTGGCCGTGGGCAACCTCTTTCGCGGTCTGGCCGAGGCTCATCGCCTGGATGAGCGGCTGGATGAGCGATGATGCCTGATGGCCCATCAGGTGGGCCCCGAGGATCATGCCGGTGGCCCGGTCGCCGATCACCTTGACGATGCCGGTCGTGTCCTCCATGGCCCAGCCGTATGCGGTGTCGCCGTAGTTCTGCACCTTGACCACGAAGTCGTGTCCGGCCGCCCTCGCCTCCTCCTCGGTGAGCCCGACGGTCGCGATCTGCGGGTCGGTGAACACCGCGGACGGCACGTACCGGTGATCGCTCTTCGTCATCGCGGCGGTGTCGTCCCAGTCCAGGAGCAGGTTGTGGCGCACCACGCGCATCTCGTGGTTGGCGACGTGCTTGAGCTGATACGCCGACGACACGTCGCCGAGCGCGATAGATGCCGCGGGCGGTGGTGCGCTGGAACTCGTCGACAACGACCAGGCCGTCCTCGACCTCGGACGCCCGCCAGTTCGGCGTCGAGCTGGTCCCCGTTCGGGACGCGCCCGGTGGCGACCAGGAGCATGTCGGCGCCGAGCGTCTTGCCGTCGTCGAGTTCGAGCACGATCCGATCGCCGTCGTGGTGGGATCCGATGACGTTCTCGTGGGTGCGCAGATCCCACTTCTGCGACGCCAGGTCGGTGAAGGGGTGGCAGATCGAGTCATCGCAGTGGGTGAGCAGCCCGTCGCCGCGCACCACGATCGTGACGCGCACGCCGAGCGACGAGAACACGTGCGCGAACTCCGCGGCAACGAAGCCGCCGCCGACGATCACCAGATGGTCTGGCAGCTCCGGGATCCGCATGACCGTGTCGCTGGTCTGATAGTCGACACCGCAGTCGAGGATCGCCGGGGGGACGTTGACGCGCGAACCGGCCGCGATCACCACCTGGTCGGAGGTGAACTCGTCGCCCGCCTCGGTGCGCAACGTGTACCTGCCGTCGGGCTGGGTGGGACCGAACCGGGTGTGGCTGGAGAACACGGTGACGTTGGGCAGGGCCCGCTTGTACTCCTCGCCGCCGACGGCGATGGGGTCGATGCGGCCGAACACCCGCGACACGATGTCGGGCCAGCGCACCTTCTCGATGACGTGAGTCGACACCGAAACGCGAACTCGTGCGGATGGTCTCGGCGACCTCCGCGGCGTAGACGAACATCTTGGTGGGGATGCACCCGACGTTGAGGCAGGTGCCGCCGAACGTGCCCTGCTCGCAGATCGCGACCCGCATCGATCCGTACCGGGGGTCGACGGTGGGATCGGGGATGCTGTTGCCCGAGCCGGTTCCGATGATCGTCAGGTCGAAATGCTCCAAGGTGTCAGCCTCCGGATCGTGTTGAAATCGGCGAGGTTTCGCCGTCGAAACTCCAGTGGCGGTCCAGCCAGCCGTCCAGCTCGCGGAACGCGGCCGCGCGCGGTTCGGGCAGCGAGAGGAACACGTCGTGCTTGGCGTCGGTGATCGGCGCGACGGTGGTGTGGTTGCCGACGCACCCCGACCAGCGGGCGATCTGCGCCACGTCGAGCACCGCGTCGCCCCGGTGGATGGCGGCCGGATCGGGCGACTCGGGAACACTGTGGTCCGATCGCAGGATCAGGTTCGGCACGCCGACGTCGAGGCCGCGGTGCAGCCGCGTCTGGCCCCGCCGCATCGCGTTGATCCATCCGAACGTGACGGGGAAGCCGCCCACCGGCTTCCAGTCCAGGTTGTAGTCGAACTCGCCGGAGTAGTCGCGGTGCAGGCTGGTGCCGTAACCGCCTGGCGTCGGCTTGCGGATGACGTGGCGTTTGCGCAACCGGGCCAACGCGATCAACGCCGCCGACGTGGGTGGCGTGCGCAGCACGGCCGGGCCGTGCAGATCGAAGAACGGGCTGTTCAGCACCAGTGCGCCGATGTTGCGGGGCGCGATGCCGCCGCGGCTGCGCAGCCGATCCAGCCACAGCGTGACGATCAGCCCGCCCGCGGAGTGGCCGTACATGCAGACCGTCGCACCGGCGGTGTCGGCGGCGATGAGCGACAGCGCGCGGTCCAGCTCCGCGTCGTAGCTCGCCAGGTTGGTGGTGAAGTGCGGCGTCTGGCCGTTGCAGTCGCGACCGCCCGCACTTGTGCAGGTCAAGGGCGTAGAAGGCGAAGCCGCGCGCAGCGAAGTGATCGGCCAGCTCGGCGTGGAAGAAGTAGTCGGTGTAGCCGTGCAGTGCGAGCACGGCCCGGCGGGCAGCGGCTCGCGTCCCCGCGCCGAACGAGCGTGGCGACCAGTTCGCCTTCCCCGTCGGGATCCGTGCCGAGGGGAATGGTCTGCCGCCAGTATCCGGGCAGCACGTCGGGTTCCCAACGGCTCACGACAGCCACCTTAACCGCGCACTGTGACCAAACGGACGTCGGCAGGAGCCGATAGGCATATTGCGCCCCGCACCGGCGGGATAACCTGTTAACCAGGCAAGCCGTATCAGGCGGACGTGCGACCACGAAGGATCAACGAACAGGTGTCTGACCCCAACGGAGCCACAACCACGAAAACGGACGTCGTGCTGGTCGGCGCCGGCATCATGAGCGCCACCCTCGGCACCCTGCTGCGGCTGCTCGAGCCCAACTGGTCGATCACGCTGATCGAACGTCTCGACGGCGCGGCCGCCGAGAGCAGCGACCCGTGGAACAACGCGGGCACCGGACACTCCGCATTGTGCGAGCTGAACTACACGCCGCAACGGTCCGACGGCACCATCGAGATCAGCAAAGCGGTGCACGTCAACGAGCAGTTCCAGGTATCGCGCCAGTTCTGGTCGCATGCGGTGGAGAACGGCGTGCTGCCCGACGTGCGCAGCTTCCTCAACCCCGTCCCGCACGTAAGTTTCGTGCACGGCGCCGACCACGTCGACTACCTCAGGCGCAGGCGCGAGACGTTGGTGCAGAACCCACTGTTCGCCTCGATGGAGTTCATCAACGACAAGGACGAGTTCGCCCGCAGGCTGCCGCTGATGGCCGCCAAGCGCGACTTCTCCGAACCCGTCGCCCTCAACTGGACCCAGGACGGCACCGACGTCGACTTCGGTTCGCTCTCCCGTCAACTCATCGGGTACACCGCCCAACATGGCATGACCACGCTGTTCGGCCACGAGGTCCGCAATCTGCGCCAGGAATCCGACGGCAGTTGGACGCTCAAGGTGCTCAACCGCCGCACCGGCGAGACGCGCAAGATCGCCGCGAAGTTCGTCTTCGTCGGCGCAGGCGGCGGTGCGCTGCCGCTGCTGCAGAAGTCGGGCATCAAGGAGGCCAAGGGCTTCGGTGGCTTCCCCGTCGGCGGCGAGTTCCTCCGCACCGACAATCGCGCGCTGGCCGCCGCGCACCAGGCCAAGGTCTACGGCCAGCCACCGATGGGCTCCCCACCGATGTCGATGCCGCACTTGGACACCCGCGTCATCCAGGGCAGGTCGTGGCTGTTGTTCGGCCCGTTCGCCGGCTGGTCGCCGAAGTTCCTCAAGCAGGGCAAGGTCACCGATCTGCCATTCTCCGTCAAGCCCAACAACCTCGGCTCGATGCTCGGCGTCGGGCTCACCGAGCTGAACCTGGTCAAATACCTGGTGGGGCAGTTGCGCCTCAGCGAAGCCGACAGGGTCGACGCACTGCGGGAGTTCGCGCCGAGCGCCGTCGACTCCGACTGGGAACTCGACGTCGCGGGTCAGCGCGTCCAGGTGATCCGCCGCAAGGGCGCCGGTGGCGTACTCGAGTTCGGCACCACGGTGCTCGCGGCGGCCGACGGCACCATCGCGGGTCTGCTCGGCGCATCGCCGGGTGCCTCGACGGCGGTGCCTGCCATGTTCGACGTGATGGAGCGCTGCTTCCCCGAGCGCTACCAGGCGTGGCTGCCCAAGCTCAAGGAGATGGTGCCGTCGCTGGGCATCGAGTTGTCCAACGAGCCCAAGCTCTTCGAAGAGCTGTGGGCACGTGGGAACAAGCTGCTCAAGCTCGACCAGGCTGCGACGGATTTGCCTGCCGTGACGGCATGACCGTCACCCCCAAGCGCAGCTGGGCCAAGGATCTCGACGCCGCGACTCTCTACGAGCTGTTGAAGCTGCGGGTCGAGGTGTTCGTCGTCGAGCAGGCCACGCCATATCCGGAACTGGACGGCCGCGACCTGCTCGCCGAGACCCGGCACTTCTGGCTGGAGGATGCCGAGGGACGGGTCGTCTCGACGCTGCGGCTGATGGAGGAGCATCCCGGTGGCGAGAAGTTGTTCCGGATCGGCCGGGTGTGCACCAAACGCAACGAACGCGGCCACGGCCACGCCGACCGGCTGATGCAGGCCTCGCTCGCCGAGGTCGCCGACTACCCCTGCCACATCAACGCGCAGACGTACCTCGAGGAGATGTACACCAAGCACGGGTTCGTCCGGTCCGGCGACGAGTTCCTCGACGACGGCATTCCGCACGTCCCCATGGTGCGCAGCGGAACACACGGAACCCCGTGATCGCGTATCCGTTCAGCGCGCTGGTCGGACAGGACCGCCTGCGGCTCGCGCTGGTGCTCTGCGCGGTGCGACCCGAGATCGGCGGCGTGCTGATCCGCGGCGAGAAGGGCACTGCGAAGTCGACGGCGGTGCGCGGCCTGGCGGCCGTGCTGGCTGCCGTCGACGGCGACGCTCGACTGGTCGAGCTGCCCATCGGCGCCACCGAGGACCGCGTGGTCGGGATCGCTGGATCTGCAGCGGGTTCTGCGCGACGGCGAGCACGCGTTCTCGCCAGGCCTGTTGGCGCGGGCACACGGCGGCGTGTTGTACGTCGACGAGGTCAACTTGCTGCACGATCATCTGGTCGACGTCCTGCTCGACGCGGCGGCGATGGGCCGGGTGCACGTCGAGCGTGACGGCGTCTCGCACAGCCACGACGCCCGGTTCATGCTCGTCGGCACCATGAATCCCGAAGAGGGCGAACTGCGCCCGCAGTTGCTCGACCGGTTCGGGCTGACGGTCGACGTGTACGCGTCCCGCGACGTCGACGTGCGGGTAGAGGTGATCCGCAGGCGCATGGCGTACGAGGCCGACCCCGAGGGGTTCACCGCCCGGTACGACGCCGACGACGCGGATCTGGCCCGCCGGATTGCTGCCGCCCGCGCGTTGGTGTCCGGCGTGGTGCTGCCGGACGGCGAGCTGCGCCGCATCGCCGCGCTGTGCGCGGCGTTCGACGTGGACGGCATGCGCGCCGACCTGGTGGTGGCCCGCACCGCGGTGGCGCACGCGGCGTGGCGAGGGGCGAGCGAAGCGACGGGGGAAATCGCCGGGGCGAGCGAAGCGACGGGGGAAATCGCCGTGGAAGAACAGGACATACGCGTCGCAGCAGAACTGGCCCTGCCGCACCGGCGGCGTCGCGACCCGTTCGACGATCCCGGGCTTGACCCAGAACAGCTGGACGAAGCGCTTGCCAAGGCCGGAGACACCCCGCCCGAGCCCGAGCCAGATCCGCCCGGCGGCGGCGGAGAACCCACCGAGTCACCGGATCAGGCCGTGCCGCAACGCAATCCGTCCTCGGGCGGCGTCGCGACCCAATGCGCCGCCCGCCGCAACCTTCCGGACCAAGGCGCTGGTGGTGCCCGGAGTCGGGGAGGGCGCACCGGGCCGACGGTCGCGGGCCAGGAACCGGACCGGGACGACGGTGTCGGCCACCGAGGATCCCGATGCCGGGCACGGCGTGCATCTGTTCGGCACGCTGCTGGCCGCCGCGGGCAGGCAGCGGCGACGCGGTCGCGTTTCGGTTGCCGCCGCCGACGTGCGGAGGGCGATACGCGAGGGCCGCGAGGGCAATCTGGTGATCTTCGTCGTCGATGCCTCCGGGTCGATGGCTGCGCGCGATCGGATGGCGGCCGTCGGCGGGGCCACGCTCTCGCTGTTGCGCGATGCGTATCAGCGCCGCGACAAGGTCGCCGTGATCACGTTCCGGGGGCAGCGCGCCGACCTGGTGCTACCGCCGACTTCGTCGGTGCACGTCGCGAGCCGCAGGCTGGCGCGGTTCGACACCGGCGGCAAGACCCCGCTGGCGGAGGGTCTGTTGGCGGCGCGGGACGTGGTGGTGCGCGAGAAGGTCCGCGACCGTGCGCGCCGCAGCCTGGTGGTGGTGCTCACGGATGGCCGCGCCACCGGCGGACCCGACCCGCTCGGCCGCACGAGGCGCGCGGCGGGCCTGCTGCTGGCCGAGGGCGCTGCCTCCGTCGTGGTGGACTGCGAGACGTCCTATGTGAGACTGGGTTTGGCCGAGGACCTGGCCAATCAGTTGGGTGCGCCGACGGTCCGACTGGCGCAGCTTCGGGCCGACACCCTGACCCGCCTTGTCAAGTCCGAGGCGGAGCTCGGCGCCGCCTGATCTACTGGCAGGGGAGACATTCGATGCCGCAGGGCCAACCGCTCACCGTTCCCGACGACGGCCTGACCACCCGGGCCCGTCGCAATGCCCCTTTGCTCGCCGTGCACACCGGGCCTGGCAAGGGAAAGTCCACCGCGGCGTTCGGCATGGCGCTGCGCGCGTGGAATCAGGGTTTCGACGTCGCGGTGTTCCAGTTCGTCAAGAGCGCGAAGTGGAAGGTGGGCGAGGAGGCGGCCTTCCGCGAACTCGGCCGCCTGCACGACGAACACGGCATCGGCGGCCCGGTGCAGTGGCACAAGATGGGCTCGGGCTGGTCATGGACGAGAAAGAAGTCGCGCCCGGATGGCACCGACGTCGACCACGCCGCAGCGGCCGCCGAAGGCTGGGCCGAGATCGCAGGCAGGCTCGCCGCCGAACGCCACGACTTCTACGTGCTCGACGAGTTCACCTACCCGCTCAAGTGGGGCTGGGTGGACACCGACGAGGTCGTCGCGACGCTGGCGTCCCGGCCGGGCAAGCAGCACGTCGTGATCACCGGCAGGGACGCGCCGCAGCGGCTGGTGGAAGCCGCCGACCTGGTGACCGAGATGACCAAGGTCAAGCACCCGATGGATACCGGGCGCAAGGGTCAGCGCGGCATCGAGTGGTGACGACGATGTCTGCGAGCAGTCGCAAATGCGTCATTTTCCGTGGCGTGTCGCGCATATTCATGTCTGCTCGCGAGGAGAAGTGAGCGCCTCGGCCGTCGTGATCGCCGCACCCGCGTCGGGCAGCGGCAAGACCACGGTGGCCACCGGGCTGATGGGCGCATTGCGCGCGGCCGGGCACCGCATTGCGCCGTTCAAGGTCGGCCCCGACTTCATCGACCCGGGTTATCACGCGCTTGCCGCGGGCCGACCCGGACGCAACCTTGATCCGGTACTGGTGGGCGAGCACTTGATCGGCCCGCTGTTTCGGCACGGCAGCCTCGGGGCCGACGTCGCCGTGATCGAGGGCGTGATGGGTCTGTTCGACGGCCGGATCGTGGAGGGTGGGGCGGACGCCGTCGGCCCCGCAAGGGGTTCGACCGCACATGTCGCCGGCCTGCTCGGCGCACCGGTGATACTCGTCGTCGACGTCAGGGGGCAGAGCCACAGCGTGGCAGCACTGTTACACGGCTTCGCGACGTTCGATCAGTCGGTCCGGATCGCAGGTGTGATCCTCAATCGGGTCGGTACGCCGCGGCACGAGCAGGTGCTGCGCCAGGCGTGCGAACAGGCAGGCATGCCGGTTCTCGGCGCGATTCCGAGGGCCGACGAATTATTCTTGCCGTCAAGGCATCTCGGCCTCGTGACCGCCGTCGAGCACGGCAGGCTGGCGCACGACGCCGTTGCCGCGATGACGGGGTTGGTGGCCCGCCACGTCGATCTCGCCGCGGTGGTGAACGCCGCCGACTCTCGCGTGGTCGACGCGCCGTGGGATCCCTCGGTCACTGGACCGGCGGCCGAAGGCGTCGTCGTGGCGCTGGCCGCGGGCAAGGCATTCAGCTTCGGCTATGCCGAGCACGCCGAGTTGCTGCGCGCCGCAGGCGCGGTCGTCGTCGAGTTCGATCCGCTGTCCGATCCGCTGCCCTCCCACACCGCGGCGCTGGTGGTGCCCGGCGGTTTCCCCGAGCAGTTCACCGCCGAGCTCTCTGCCAACGACGTTGTGCGTCAACAGATTCGACAGCTTGCGGCATCCGGAGCGCCGGTCCACGCCGAGTGCGCGGGCCTGACGTATCTGGTCGACGACCTCGACGGCATCCCGATGTGCGGCGTGCTGTCCGGGTCCGCGCGGTTCACCGACCGGCTGACGCTCGGTTACCGCGATGCCGTCGCGACGTCCGATTCCTCGATGCACGCGGCGGGGACTCGCGTCGTCGGCCACGAATTCCACCGCACGCAAACAACTTTCAGCGCAGGCGTACGAGCCCGCGTGGCGGTTCCGTCGCGGCCCCGCGGAGATCGTGGCCGACGGCGCCGTGCACGCCGGGGTGCACGCCGGCTATCTCCACGCTCATGCAGCCGCGCATCCGCGCGCCGCAACCCGCTTCGTGGCCGCCGCCGCAACATCTAAGCTCGCCGGGTGACCGAGAACGCCTACCTCGTCGGCCTGCGCCTGTCGGGCCGGAAGGTCGTCGTGGTCGGCGGCGGGACGGTCGCCCAGCGGCGGTTGCCCCTGCTGCTCGCCAACGGCGCCGACGTGCACGTCATCACCAGGGCCGCCACGCCTGCTGTCGAGGCCACCTCCGGCATCACGCTCGAACTGCGCGACTACCGCGACGGCGACCTCGACGGCGCCTGGTACGCGATCGCGGCAACCGACGACCCGGCCGTCAACGCGGCCGTCGTCGTCGAGGCAGAGCGCAGTCGCATCTTCTGCGTACGTGCGGACGTCGCCCGCGACGGCACTGCCGTCACACCCGCGTCGTTCGAGTACGACGGGCTGTCGGTCGGGGTGCTCGCCGGTGGGGAGCACCGTCGTTCGGCGGCCATCCGCACGGCGATCCGCGAGGCGCTGCAAAGCGGCATCGTCAGCGATGAGGTACCCGACGCGCTGCGCGGCGCCGTGGCGCTGGTCGGTGGCGGCCCCGGCGACCCCGAGCTCATCACCGTGCGTGGGCGCAGGCTGCTGGCGCAGGCCGACGTCGTGGTCGCCGACCGGTTGGCCCCGCCCGAACTGCTGGCCGAACTCGCCCCCCACGTAGAGATGATCGACGCCTCGAAGATCCCGTACGGCCGGGCAATGGCGCAGGACGCGATCAACGACGTGCTGATCGACCGTGCCAGGGCCGGCAAGTTCGTGGTGCGGCTCAAGGGCGGTGACCCGTTCGTGTTCGCCCGTGGCTACGAGGAGGTGATCGCGTGCACGGATGCGGGCATTCCGGTCACGGTCGTGCCGGGTGTGACAAGTGCCATAGCGGTACCCGCATCGGCGGGTGTTCCGGTCACCCACAGGGGCGTCACCCATGAGTTCGTGGTGGTCAGCGGCCACGTTGCGCCGAACCATCCCGAATCGTTAGTGAATTGGAATGCGCTGGCCGCGCTGTCCGGCACGATCGTGCTGCTGATGGCGGTCGAGCGCATCGAATTGTTCGCGAAGGTCCTGCAGGAGGGCGGTCGACCTGCGGAAACGCCCGTCCTGGTGGTGCAGCACGGCACCACAGCCGCACAGCGGACGCTCCGCACGACGCTTGCCGACGCGCCGGAACAGATCCGCGCAGAAGGCATCCGACCGCCGGCAATCATCGTGATCGGGGCAGTGGCGGCATTCGCCAGTTAAAGGGTTCTTAAGATTACTGTAAGGTAGCCCGCTATGACGGCTCTCAACGATGCAGAGCGCGCAGCGGCCCGAGACGCTGAGGACGCCAGCAACCGCGGGCTGCCCGTGCAGGTGGGGCAGCCCGAGACTGAGCGAACAAGCTGGTACCCGACTTGGTTGCCATCGCGCCGGTTCATCGCCGCGGTCGTGGCCATCGGTGGGATGCAGCTCCTGGCCACCATGGACAGCACCGTCGCCATCGTCGCGCTTCCTAAGATTCAAGACGAGCTCAACCTGTCGGACGCCGGTCGCAGCTGGGTCATCACCGCCTACGTGCTGACGTTCGGCGGCCTGATGCTGCTGGGTGGGCGTCTCGGCGACACCATCGGCCGCAAGCGCACCTTCATCGTCGGCGTCGCGCTGTTCACCATCGCCTCGATCCTCTGCGGCATCGCGTGGAACGAATCCGCCCTGGTGCTCGCGCGGCTGCTGCAGGGCGTCGGTTCGGCGATCGCCTCACCCACCGGTCTGGCGCTGATCGCGACGACGTTCCCGAAGGGTCCGGCCCGCAACGCTGCGACGGCGGTGTTCGCCGCAATGACCGGCGTCGGTTCGGTGATGGGCCTCGTCGTCGGAGGCGCACTGACCGAGGTTTCCTGGCGATGGGCCTTCCTGGTGAACGTGCCGATCGGCCTGGTGATGCTCTACCTGGCCCGCAAGACGCTGCGCGAGACGCACCGCGAGCGGATGAAGCTGGACGCGGCGGGCGCCGTTCTCGCCACGCTGGCTTGCACCGCGGCGGTGTTCGGCTTCTCGATGGGTCCGGAGAAGGGCTGGATGTCGACGCTGACGCTGGGCTCCTGTCTCGCGGCGATGGCGTTCTTCGCCGCCTTCCTCTACGTCGAGCGCACCGCGATCAACCCCGTCGTGCCGTTCAGCCTGTTCCGTGACCGCAACCGGGTGGCCACCTTCGCGGCCGTGTTCCTGGCAGGCGGCGTGATGTTCACGCTGACGGTGCTGATCGGCCTCTACGTGCAGGACATCATGGGCTACAGCGCGTTGCGGGCAGGGATCGGCTTCATCCCGTTCGTGATTGCGCTCGGCATCGGGCTCGGCCTGTCTTCGGCGCTGGCGTCACGGTTCCCACCGCGGATTCTGGTGATCGGCGGCGGCGTGCTGGTGCTCGCGGCGATGCTCTACGGCTCCACCCTGCACGGCGACATCCCGTACTTCCCGAACCTGGTGCTGCCCATCACCGTCGGCGGCTTCGGCATCGGCATGATCGTGGTCCCGCTGATGGTGTCGGCGATCGCCGGTGTGGGCTTCGACGAGATCGGACCGGTGTCGGCGATCGCGCTGATGCTGCAGAACCTCGGCGGCCCGGTGGTGCTGGCCATCATTCAGGCCGTCATCACGTCGCGCACGCTCTACCTCGGCGGTACTACCGGCCCGGTGAAGAACATGGACGCCGCCCAACTGCATGCCCTCGATCAGGGCTACACCTACGGCCTGCTGTGGGTGGCCGCGGTTGCCGTCGTGGTTGGCGCGGTCGCGTTGTTCATCGGCTACACCGCCGAGCAGGTCGCCCATGCGCAGGAAGTCAAGGACGCGATCGACGCGGGAGAGCTCTAGCTCGACATCGGGCTGGAGAGCTCTAGCTCGACCTCGCGCAGGCGCCTGCCCGGATGCCGCGGTCCGCGGCCTGTGGGTCGACCACGGCGAGCACCTCATTGGTCGGCCCAGAGCCGGTGCTGGGTAGGGTGGCAAGCCATGTCCGTCGCAGATGGTTCGACTGAGTCGACGGGACGCTCCAACACCCCGCTGTCGTCGTCGGTGCTCGGCATCGCGATCGTCGCGATCACGGGCATGCAGCTGATGTCGACGCTCGACGGCACCATCGTCATCGTCGCGCTGCCGCGCATGCAGGCCGATCTCGACCTCTCCGACGCGGGGAAGAGTTGGGTGATCACCGCGTACGTGCTGACGTTCGGCGGACTGCTGCTGCTCGGTGGCCGCGTCGGCGACGCGATCGGGCAGAAGCGTGCGTTCCTCTCCGGAGTCGGCGTCTTCACGATCGCCTCGCTGGTATGCGGGCTCGCCGGGGACGAGTACACGTTGATCGCGGCACGTGCGCTGCAGGGAGTGGGCGCCGCCGTGTCGGCGCCGACCGGCCTCGCGCTGATCGCCACCACCTACGCCGTCGGGCACGCCCGAAACCAGGCGATGGCGGTGTCGGCGGGGATGCAGGCCATCGGCTCGGTGCTCGGCCTGGTGCTCGGCGGCTTTATTGACCGTCATCTCGTGGCGGTTGGCGTTCCTGATCAACGTGCCGATCGGGATCGTCATCATCGTGATCGCCGTGATGCGGATCGCCGAGACACACCACGAACGGCTCAAACTCGACGTGACCGGCGCACTGTTGGCCACGCTGGGGTGCACGTCGGCGGTGTTGGTGTTCACCCAGGGCCCGCCCCGCGGCTGGATCGACCCATGGGTCATCGGCGCGGCCATCGCCTCGGTGATCTTCTTCGTCGCGTTCTTGTTCGCCGAGCGCTCTGCCGAGAACCCGCTGGTGCCGTTCTCGGTGTTCAACGAGCGCAACCGGGTGATGACGTTCATCGCGTGGTTCCTCGGCGGCGGGGTGCTGCTCACCGTGACCGTGATGGTCGGGCTGCTTGCCCAGGACGTACTCGGCTACTCCGCACTGCGGGCGGGCATCTGCTTTCTGCCGTTCGCCGTTGCCGTCGGCGTCGGCAACGTGCTGGCCACCAAACTGGCACCGCTGTTCGCGCCGCGCTGGCTGATCATCGGCGGCGGGCTGTTCGTGCTCGGTGCGATGCTGTACGGCTCCACGCTCACGCGTGACATCCCCTACTTCCCCGATTTGTTCGGACCGATCGTGGTGGGCGGGTTCGGCATTGGCATCATCTCGGTGATCCTGCCGCTCTGCGCGGTTGCCGGGGTTGGGCCCCGTGAGATCGGCCCCGTGTCGGCCATCACGCTGATGGTGCAAAACCTGGGTGGCCCCCTCGTGCTGGTGGTCATCATGGCCGTCCAGACGTCGCGAACGCTGTACCTGGGCGGAACCACGGGACCGGTGAAGAACATGACACCGGCGCAGCTCGACGCCCTCGGCTACGGCTACACGTATTCGCTGCTGTGGGTCGCCGGCATCGCGATTCTGGTCGGCATCGCAGCGTTCTGGATCGGGTTCTCCGCCCGCGACATCGCGAGGGCGCAGCACACCCGCGAGGCCGTGGAGGCGGGCGAGCTGTAGCCGCTAGCGTGGCCGCCATGGATGACCACGCGCGGCTCACCCGCGGGCAGATCTCGGCCGCCGTCGGTCCCCTGGGCTGGCGGCTGATCCTCGGAGCGGTGTGCGCGGAGGTCGACGTGCCGACGTTGACGCGGGCCGCGGAGGTCGCTGGCATCGCCGCTGCAGGGGCCGGCCCCGACGGCCAGGACCGCATGACCGTCGATGTCAGGGGCGACCGCGCCGTGCTGCGGCTGATGCCGCCCGCGGGCGGCCTGGCGACCGGGTTCGAGGTGCGGATGGCGCGCGAGGTGTCCGAGACCTTGGCGGCGCACGGGTTCACGACGATCCCAGGCCTCGGCGACCGGCCCTGCGGTCTGCAGGGCCTCGAGATCGCGATCGACGCCATCGACATCCCAAGGGTCAGGCCGTTTTGGCAGGCGGTCACCGGCTACGCCGACGAGCACGGTCCGTCCGACCTGACAGCCGGGCTGATCGACCCGGTCGGGCGCGGTCCGGCGATCTGGTTCCAGCAGATGGACGAACCCCGCGGCCGCATCGGCGCTGGGGGTCCCCCCGCTTGCGGGGGAGAGCGCAGCGACCCGGGGAATGTGATCCGCAATCGCATCCATCTCGACGTCGACGTGCCGCATGACGTGGCGCAGTCCCGGCTACAGGCGGCTCTGGCCGCGGGCGGCACGCTGCTCGACGACCGTGCGGCGCCGGCGTTCTGGGTGCTCGCCGACCCGGAGGGCAACGAAGCGTGCATCTGCACGTGGCAGGGTCGGGACTGATGACGAACAAGCACGAGGCGGCGGAACCGCCTGAGACGCTTCGGGATCGGTTTCGCGACGCGATCGCACCACGCACGCTCGTGCTGGGGCTCGGGGTGCTGCTGCTGCAGTTCGGCTTCATCCTGTCCTACATCGGCGCGTTCCACGCCCCGGCTCCACACCGCATCCCCGTGACCGTGGTGGCGCCGGAGCAGGTGGCGGCCCAGGTCGTCGACAGGCTGAACACGGCGCAGGCGAGCCCGTCGCCGCCAGCACCTCGAGCGACGAGAGCGCCGCGCGGGCCGCGCTGCGGACGGGTGACACCTCGGCGGTGTATCTGGTCAACCAGGGCGGGCACCGACGACCGGTTGCTGATCGCGTCCGGCGGCGGCACGTCCGTCGCCACGGCAGTCCAGGAACTGTTCACCAGAGCAGCGGCGCAACAACAGCGCACGGTGACCGTCGAGGACGTCGTTCCGCTGCTGCCCGGCGACGCCCGCGGCCTCTCCGGCTTCTACCTGGTGATCGGTTGGGCGGTAGGCGGTTACCTGTTCGCGGCGATGCTCGGGGTGGCCAAGGGCTCGCGACCTGCGACCTTCCCGCGGGCGCTCTGGCGGCTCGGCGCCACCATGCCGTACGCGCTGGCTCGGGACTCGGCGGGGCCGTGATCGCCGAACCGGTGCTGCATGCGCTTGACGGCCATCTGTGGTCGATCGCAGGCATCGGCGTGCTGGTGTCGCTGTCGGCCTCGACCGTCACGATCGCCCTGCAGACGCTGTTCGGGGTCGTCGGCATCGGGCTGACCGTCGTGATCTTCGTGATCCTCGGCAACCCGTCCGCCGGCGGTGCCTATCAACCGGGTCTGCTGCCGCCGCTGTGGCGGGCGATCAGCGGAGCGCTGCCCAATGGGGCGGGTACCGACGCCGTGCGCCGCATCGTCTACTTCGACGGCAACGGCATCGGCGCGCCGATCCTGGTGCTGATCGTTTGGGTGGCGGCGGGCGTGCTGGCCACCCTGTTCGCATCGGCGGTCAGGCACCGGCGGGTGAACGCGTGAGCGGACACCCGGGGTGCAGTCGCTAAGGTGGTCCGCTGTGATCACCCGCATGTCCGAGTTGTTCCTGCGAACGCTGCGCGACGACCCGGCCGACGCCGAAGTTCCCAGCCACAAACTGCTGATCCGGGCCGGCTATGTCCGGCCGATCGGGCCGGGGCTGTTCAGCTGGCTTCCGCTGGGCCTTCGGGTGATGCGCAAGATCGAGCGGGTGGTCCGTGAGGAGATGACCGCGATCGGCGGACAGGAGATCCTGTTCCCCGCCCTGCTGCCACGCGCGCCGTATGAGACGACGAACCGGTGGACCGAGTACGGCGACGGCGTGTTCCGGCTCAAGGACCGCCGCGGGAACGACTACCTGCTCGGGCCGACTCACGAGGAGCTGTTCACGCTGACGGTGAAGGGGGAGTACTCCTCCTACAAGGACTTTCCGTTGCGGCTCTACCAGATTCAGACCAAGTACCGCGACGAGGCACGGCCGCGCGCGGGCATCCTGCGCGGTCGCGAGTTCGTCATGAAGGACTCGTACTCGTTCGACGTCGACGACGACGGCCTCGAGGCGGCCTATCAGGCGCACCGTGAGGCCTACCAGAGGATCTTCGGCCGCCTCGACGTGCGCTACGTCATCGTGTCTGCGGTCTCGGGTGCCATGGGCGGCAGCGCGTCGGAGGAGTTCCTGGCCGAGAGCGAGGTCGGCGAGGACACCTTCGTGCGGTGCCTGGAGTCGGGGTATGCCGCCAACGTCGAGGCCGTCACCATCGCTGCGCCCGAGTCGCTGCCGTTCGAGGGACATGCCCGAGGCGGTGGTGCACGACACGCCGGACACCCCGACGATCGCCACGCTCGTCGACTGGGCCAACGGCGCAGGACTGGGCCGTGAGATCACGGCAGCCGACACGCTCAAGAACGTCCTGCTCAAGACCCGTCAGCCGAAGGGCGACTGGGAACTGCTCGCCGTCGGCGTCCCGGGTGACCGCGAGGTCGACGAAAAGCGGCTGGCCGCCGCGCTCGAACCGGCCGAGTACGCCCTGCTCGACGATGCCGACTTCAAGAAGCACCCGTTCCTGGTGAAGGGTTACGTCGGTCCGAAAGGGGTTGCTGGCCAACGGTGTTCGCTATCTCGTCGACCCTCGCGTGGTGGACGGCACCGCGTGGATCACCGGCGCGGACGCGCCCAACCGCCACGTCGTGGGCCTGGTCGCCGGACGTGACTTCACCCCCGACGGCACGATCGAGGCCGCCGAGGTGCGCGACGGCGATCCCTCGCCGGACGGCGCGGGGCCGCTGGTGTCCGCGCGCGGCATCGAGATCGGCCACATCTTCCAGCTGGGCCGCAAGTACACCGACGCCTTCACCGCCGACGTGCTCGGCGAGGACGGCAAGCCGGTGCGGTTGACCATGGGCTCCTACGGCGTCGGGGTGTCCCGGCTGGTCGCGGTCATCGCCGAACAGCAGCACGACGAGCTCGGGCTGCGCTGGCCCGCGTCGGTGTCTCCGTTCGATGCGCACGTGGTGATCGCCAACAAGGACGAAGGGGCATGGGCCGGGGCCACCGGCTGGCGAGTGAGCTGGATCTTCTGGGTATCGAGGTGCTGCTCGACGACCGGAAGGCCTCGCCAGGCGTGAAGTTCAAGGACGCCGAGCTGTTGGGCGTGCCCTGGATCGTGGTGGTGGGTCGCGGCTGGGCGGACGGGGTCGTCGAGTTGCGCAACCGCTTCACCGGCGAGAAGCGCGAGGTCCCGGTCGAGGGCGCCGCTGCGGCGATCGCCGCAGCCCTCGCGGGCTGAATTGGTCAGCGTCAGCAGCCGCGAGCAGACGTAAAGGTGCGTGAAGCGTCGGCGTGTCGGGCACCTATACGTCTGCTCGCGAGTCATTCGCTGCCGCCGGGGAACGCAACCGTGGTCGGCGAGAGCTTCAGCACGTCACGCCACTTCGCCGCGGTGACCGCGCACTGCGGTCAGCGCCGTCACCGCGAAGGTGCGGTCCTCGCCGGTGCTCGCTTGCTCGAGCACCGCGCGCCACGCCACCGCGGAGTCCTCCTCCATCCGCAACGCCAGCTTCGCGGCGTCGGTCGGGCTGTCGACCACCAGCGGCAGCTGGTAAGCCGACCGCAGGCAGCGGGGCGGTCGGCGTTGCGGGCGCGGAGGCGCGCGATCGCCTCCTCGCGGAGTTCGCGGTGGCCGGCCATCGCGTCGGCCACCAGATCGTTGAGGTCGGGCGTCGTGTGGGCCGACACCAGGCCGTAGCCGTAGATCACGCCGTGCTCGTTGGCCACCGCGTCGAACAGCGCGGCGTCTGGGCCGTCGGCCGGCCGCACGGGGCTGGGCTCCGGTGACGTCACGCCGCCTGCCCCCGGTCGAGGGCGACAGTGCCCGCCGCGGTGCACGCCGCGGCGATGGAGCCGAGCAACCCTGCGCGGTAGCCGGATTGCTTAGCGGCCTGCTGCGCGGCGCTGTCGGCGGACTGCTTGAGGGCCGCGACGACGTCGGCAGGAGTGGGTGGCGGCGGTGGTTTGGCCGAGGTGTCGGTCGATGTCGGCCCTGCCGACGTCGACTGTGACGTCGACGTTGCCTGCGGGGTCTGACCGGACATCCGGGTGATCTCGTCGGACAGCGCCTTGACGTGTGCGGACCGCTCCGCGGCCACGGTGTTCAAGATCGCAGCGATCGGTGGTGGAGCAGCGGTTGCCGCTGCGGCCGCCAGCGTGCTGTCCGCACGGGCGCGGTCGAGTTGAGCGACGAGGGCGTCCACGTCCGGTCGCGGCGCCGTCGCACCGCATCCGGCAGCCGTCGCCGACAGCACTGCAAGGGCTGCGCCGCCGATCAGGACGCGCCGCCTGCTGACGGGGGGAAGGACGCTCGGCACTTTCGACATCGGGGACATCCTGCCACTGCCCCGGCTGTGAATCGGCTGGCCGGCGCTGCAAGTTTGCCGCTTGGCACTCGTGTACTGGCGTATCGTTGATACTCGATTCCGAGTCATCCACACCCGGGTCGTGTCCGTACAACTCAAGACGAGGAGCTCGCCGTGGCATCGGATGTCCCGCTACGGTCCACGCGACTGCCTTCCGGGCAGCAGGTGATCGAGCTACTCGCGCCGGAGTTCGCCCGTGCGGGGTACGACGTCGAGGACGTGCTGGTACGGGAAACCCTCAAGCCGCCGCACATCGTCGTGGTCGCCGACGGCGAGAATGGTCTGGATCTGGACGCGGTTGCGGAGCTGTCGCGGTCGGCGTCGGAACTGCTGGACCGCTTCGAGGAGTCCACCGGGGAGCTGGCGCCCTACGTGCTGGAGGTGACGTCACCGGGAGTGGACCGGCCGCTGACCGCAGACCGGCACTTCCGGCGGGCGCAGGGCCGCGTGGTGGAGATGACGCTGTCCGACGGTTCGCAGTTGACCGGACGGTTGGGTGTGCTCGGCGAAGGCATACTGCGGCTGGTGGTCGCCGAGGGCCCCGGCAAGTATTCGGTTCGCGAGATACCTCGTGATGCCGTCGCGAAAGCCGTTGTGCAGGTTGAATTCTCGCCGCCCAATCGACGCGAGCTCGAACTTGCCGGAGGGCAGGAGCGCAGCGACCCGGGAAATGATGCCGGAGGGCAGGAGCGCAGCGACCCGGGAAGTGATGCCGGAGGGCAGGAGCGCAGCGACAAGGGAATTGGAACAGGTCAGTCCGGAAAGGAGGCCGAAGCGTGAACATCGACATGGCGGCACTGCATGCCATCGAGGCCGATAAGGGGATAACGGTCGACGTCGTCGTCGACACCATCAAGAGCGCACTCCTCACCGCGTACCGCCACACCGAGGGGCACGAGGCGGAGGCCCGCATCGACATCGACCGCAAGACCGGCGTCGTCAAGGTGATGGCACGCGAGACCGACGAAGACGGCAACCTGATCAACGAATGGGACGACACCCCAGAGGGTTTCGGGCGCATCGCCGCCACCACCGCCCGTCAGGTGATCCTGCAGCGGCTACGCGATGCCGAGAACGAGAAGAACTTCGGCGAGTTCGCCGCACGCGAGGGTGACATCGTCGCCGGGGTGATCCAGCGTGACGCCAGGGCCAACGCCCGCGGTCTGGTAGTGGTGCGCGTCGGCAGCGAGACCAAGGGATCCGAGGGCGTCATCCCCGCCGCCGAGCAGGTGCCGGGGGAGCGATACGAGCACGGTGAACGGCTGCGTTGTTATGTCGTCGGCGTCTCGCGTGGCGCCCGTGAGCCGTTGATCACGTTGTCGCGCACGCATCCGAACCTGGTGCGCAAGCTGTTCGCTCTCGAGGTGCCTGAGATCGCCGACGGTTCGGTCGAGATCGTCGCCGTGGCCCGCGAGGCCGGCCACCGGTCCAAGATCGCCGTCACCTCACGGGTGTCCGGGCTCAACGCGAAGGGTGCCTGCATCGGTCCGATGGGGCAGCGCGTGCGCAACGTGATGAGCGAGCTGAGCGGCGAGAAGATCGACATCATCGACTACGACGACGATCCAGCCAGGTTCGTGGCCAACGCGCTGTCACCGGCGAAGGTGGTTTCGGTTGGCGTGATCGACGAGGCCGGCCGGGCCGCGCGCGTCGTGGTGCCCGACTTCCAGCTGTCGCTGGCGATCGGTAAGGAGGGGCAGAACGCCCGCTTGGCGGCACGGCTGACCGGATGGCGGATCGACATTCGCAGTGACGCCGCCCCCGTGCCGGACAGCCCGGCGGCCCCGGGAGCAGCCCATGGGGCCGCCCGCGAGGGCTAGGCGCAGACGCGATTCTGTCTGGGGCAGCGGTGACGCTAGACTGAACCGTGATCCAGCGCGAGACCTCGGCTCCCATGCGCAGACGCCCCGACCACCAGGTCGGACCAGTGCGGACGTGCATCGGCTGCCGAAATCGAGGGTTGGCTGTCGAACTGCTTCGAGTGGTCGCTGTGCGCGGCGGGAACGACGATTACGTCTTGACCGTCGACGCAGCGGGTAACCTGCCGGGGCGGGGTGCTTGGCTGCATCCCGACCAGCAGTGTCTACACGTGGCAATCCGGCGGCGAGCATTCGGCCGAGCGTTGCGCATCACCGGTTCGCCGGACACCTCCGCGGTGGTCGAGTACTTCAACTCGGTCCGCCCGGCAACAGAACAGGTAGCGAAGAACATGAGCACACCGTGAAGTCCCGATGACCATGCGTCATAGCTAAACCCGAGGCGCGGCCTACAACCGCTGTCGCCTCTTAGACAGGAGTTGTAGTGGCAGGTAAGGCCCGCGTACACGAGTTGGCCAAGGAACTCGGTGTTACCAGTAAGGAAGTTCTCGCCCGGCTGAGCGAACAGGGCGAATTCGTCAAATCAGCGTCGTCGACCGTCGAGGCGCCCGTCGCGAGGCGGCTGCGAGAGGCATTGGGCGGCTCGAAGCCCGCGCCCGCGAAGCCGGCAGGAAACGGCGCCCCGTCGAGTGCGCCCGCTGCGGCGGCCAAGCCCGCCGCCGACGCAGTCGCTTCGGCAAGCGGCGGTGTGGCCACTTCGCCACCCCGGCCCTCCGGCCCGAAGCCGGCGCCCCCGCGCCCCCCGCACCTCCCGCCCCGCCCGTGGCGCCCCCGCCGCCGGCAGCGCCAGCGCCAGAAGCACCCGCGGCGCCGGCGGCAAGCGTGGACACTGCGCCCACCAGCCCCGCTCCCGCTCCGGGCGCTCCTACGCCCGGAGGCCCCACTCCGGGTCCCCGGCCCGGCCCGATGCCCAAGCCCGCCGCGCGCACGCCGCGCGTCGGCAACAATCCGTTCTCCACTCAGCAGCCCGTTGAGCGGGCCATTCCGCGCCCGCCGCAGGGTGCACCCCCGCGCCCGGGCGGTGGACCCCGTCCCGGTGGTGGTCCCCGGCCCGGCGCCACGCCCGGCAACATGCCGCCCCGTCCTCCCGGCGCCCGGCCCGCTCCCACCGGCCGTCCCGGTGGTCCGCGGCCAGGTCCAGGCAGTCGCGGTCCCGGCTCGTCCCCAGGTGGTCGTCCCGGCGGCGGCGCAGGCGGCGGCGGTGGCAACTACCGCGGTGGCGGTGCAGGCGGCGGCGCAGGAGCGCCGGGTGGCGCACCGGCGGGTGGCTTCCGCGGACGTCCCGGTGGCGGCGGTGGCGGCGGGTGGTCGTCCCGGCCAGCGGGGTGGCGCGGCAGGCGCCTTCGGTAGGCCCGGCGGTGCAGTGCGCCGTGGTCGTAAGTCGAAGCGGGCGAAACGCGCCGAGTACGAGAACATGCAGGCACCGGTCGTCGGTGGCGTGCGGTTGCCGCATGGCAACGGCGAGACCATCCGGCTGGCTCGCGGCGCATCGCTGGTGGACTTCGCCGACAAGATCAACGCCAACCCGGCCGCATTGGTCCAGGCGCTGTTCAACCTCGGCGAGATGGTCACCGCAACGCAGTCGGTAGGGGACGAAACCCTCGAGCTGCTCGGCGGGGAGATGAATTACGTCGTGCAGGTCGTGTCCCCCGAGGACGAGGACCGCGAGCTGCTCGAGTCGTTCGACCTCACCTACGGGGAGGACGAGGGCGGCGAGGACGATCTGCAGTTCCGTCCGCCGGTCGTCACCGTCATGGGTCACGTCGACCACGGCAAGACCCGCCTGCTGGACACGATCCGTCAGGCCAACGTCCGCGAGGGCGAGGCCGGTGGCATCACCCAGCACATCGGCGCCTACCAGGTCCTCACCGAACTGGACGGCAACGAGCGGCTCGTCACCTTCATCGACACCCCCGGTCACGAGGCGTTCACCGCCATGCGTGCCCGTGGTGCGAAGGCCACAGACATCGCGATCCTGGTGGTCGCGGCCGACGACGGCGTCATGCCGCAGACGGTGGAGGCCATCAACCACGCGCAGGCGGCCGACGTGCCGATCGTGGTTGCGGTCAACAAGATCGACAAGGAGGGCGCCGACCCGGCGAGGATCCGGGCCCAGCTCACCGAATACAACCTGGTCGCCGAGGACTTCGGTGGCGAGACCATGTTCGTCGACATCTCGGCCAAGCTGGGCACCAACATCGACGCCCTGCTCGAAGCGGTGCTGCTGACCGCGGACGCCACGCTGGACCTGCGGGCCAACCCCGACATGGAAGCCCAGGGTGTGGCGATCGAGGCACACCTGGACCGCGGTCGCGGCCCGGTGGCCACGGTGCTGATTCAACGCGGCACGCTGCGGGTCGGCGACTCGATCGTCGCGGGCGATGCCTACGGCCGCGTCCGGCGCATGGTCGACGAGCACGGCGAGGACGTCGAAGAGGCGCTGCCGTCGCGTCCGGTCCAGGTCATCGGCTTCACGTCGGTGCCGGGTGCCGGTGACAACCTGTTGGTCGTCGACGAGGACCGGATCGCCCGTCAGATCGCCGATCGGCGCAGCGCGCGCAAGCGCAACGCGCTGGCCGCACGCACCCGCAAGCGCATCAGCCTGGACGACCTGGATGCGGCGCTGAAGGAGACCAGCCAGCTCAACCTGATCCTGAAGGGCGACAACTCCGGCACCGTCGAGGCGCTGGAGGAGGCCCTGCTCGGCATCGAGATCGACGACGAGGTCGAACTGCGCGTCATCGACCGCGGCGTCGGTGGTGTCACCGAGACCAACGTCAACCTGGCGTCGGCGTCGGATGCGATCATCATCGGGTTCAACGTCCGTGCCGAGGGCAAGGCGACCGAGCTGGCCAACCGCGAGGGCGTGGACATCCGGTACTACTCGGTGATCTACCAGGCCATCGACGAGATCCAGAGCGCGCTGAAGGGCATGCTCAAGCCGGTCTACGAGGAGAAGGAGCTCGGCCGCGCCGAGATCCGCGCGATCTTCCGGTCGTCGAAGGTCGGCAACATCGCCGGCTGCCTGGTCACGTCCGGCATCATCAGGCGCAACTCCAAGGCGCGCCTGATCCGCGACAACGTCGTGGTGGCCGAGACCGTCACCATCTCGTCGCTGAAGCGGGAGAAGGATGACGTCACCGAGGTTCGCGACGGCTACGAATGTGGTCTCACTCTGACGTACAACGACATCAAGGAAGGCGACGTCGTCGAGTGCTACGAGCTGGTGGAGAAGGAGCGCACGTAGTGGTCGATGAGCGCTTGCGCGAAGAGCGTGACGTCGATGAGCGCTTGCGCGAAGAGCGTGACGTCGATGAGAGCTTGCGCGAAGAGCGTCATGCCTGACGTGGGCAGGGCGCGTCGACTCTCCAAGCGCATCGGCACCGTGGTGGCCTCCGCCATCGAGTTCGAGATCAAGGATCCCCCGTTGGCCTTCGTGACCGTCACGGACACGAAGGTGACGGGAGACCTGCACGACGCCACCGTGTTCTACACGGTTCGCGGTGAGACGTTGCAGGACGAACCGGATTACGCAGGCGCCGCTGCGGCGTTGGAGCGCGCCAAGGGCACGCTGCGGAGCAAGGTCGGTGCGGCCACCGGTGTGCGCTTCACCCCGACGCTGGCGTTCGTGTTGGACAAGGTGCCCGATACGGCGCAACACATGGAGGAACTGCTGGCTCGTGCCCGCGCCGCCGACGCCGATCTGGCGCGGATTCGCGAGGGTGCCACACCGGCGGGCGACGCGGACCCGTACCGTGTCTCTGGGGCGGAGCAATCCGGTGGGGAACCAGACGAAGTGCTCGACGCTGAGGACACCGGTGACCGCGATCGATCGGACGACTGAGATGCCTCGGTCCTCCCTGCGCGTAGACGCGCGGGGGGCGACCGACCTGCTCATCGCGGCGGACAGTCTCGTCATCGTGTGCCACGTGTATCCCGACGCCGACACCATCGGCGCCGGCCTGGCGCTCGCGCTGGTCCTCTCGCACGCGGGCAAGGACGTCCAGGTCGCCTTCGCGGCGCCGTCCGACCTGCCCGAGTCGTTGCAGACGCTGCCAGGCGGTCACCTGTTGGTGGCGCCAGAGGAGCTGCGCCGTGAACCCGATCTGGTGGTGACAGTCGACATCCCTGGCGTGAACCGGCTTGGCGCGCTGCGCGACCTTGCGGATGACGGTCGCGAGGTGCTGGTGATCGACCACCATGCCTCCAATCAGCTGTTCGGCACGGCGAACTACGTCGACCCGTCGGCCGATTCGACCACGATGCTGATCGCCGAGTTGCTCGATGCGTGGGGCAAGCCGATCGACGCGAGCGTCGCGCACTGCTTGTACGCGGGGTTGACCACCGACACCGGCTCGTTCAGGTGGGCCAGTGCCCGGGCACATCGGCTCGCCGCCCGACTGCTGGAGCTCGGCGTCGACAACGCCGCCATCAGCCGCACCCTGCTGGACACCCATCCGTTCTCCTGGCTGCCGATGCTCGCGCGGGTGCTGTCTTCGGCGCGGCTGTTGCCGGATGCGGCGGGCGGCCGTGGGCTGGTGTATGCGATTGTGGGACACCAGGAATGGGCCGGCGCGCGGCCCGAGGAGGTCGAGAGCATCGTCGACATCGTGCGCACCACGTCGCAGGCGGAAGTGGCGGCGGTGCTCAAGGAGATCGAGCCCGCGCACTGGTCGGTGTCGATGCGTGCCAAGACCGCTGTCGACCTGGCTGCCGTGGCCAGCTCGTTCGGCGGCGGCGGTCACCGGCTGGCCGCCGGTTACTCCGCGACCGGTGCGGCCGACGACGTGGTGAGGGCGCTGACTCATGCACTTGGCTGACTTCGTCAGCGCGCATCTCGGCTGGGTCGCCGTCAGAGCTGCGCTTGGTTGAGCCGACCGACCTTCCCGTGCCGCCGCCTGCCACCGGCAGGCGTATCGCGACGCTGGCATTCCCCGCGCTCGGGGTGCTGGCGGCCGAACCTCTGTACTTGTTGTTCGATCTGGCCGTCGTAGGCCGTCTTGGGGCTCTGAGCCTGGCCGGTTTGGCGATCGGCGGATTGATCCTCACGCTGACCGCATCACAGCTGACCTTCCTGTCCTACGGCACGACGGCGCGGGCCGCCAGGTTCTTCGGGGCCGGTGACCGCGGGTCGGCCGTCGGGGAGGGTGTGCAAGCCACCTGGCTGGGCATCGGGATCGGGACGGTCATGGCGGTGACGGTCGAGGCAGCGGCCGTGCCGCTGCTACGACTGATCGCCGACGGCGGCGAGATCGCCGACGCGGCGCTGCCGTGGGTCAGGGTCGCGATCCTCGGTGCGCCCGCGATCCTGATCTCGCTTGCGGGGAACGGCTGGATGCGCGGCGTGCAGGACACCGCGCGGCCGCTGCGCTACGTCATCGCGGGATTCGCCGTGTCCGCGGTGCTGTGCCCCACGCTGGTGTACGGCTGGCTGGGATTGCCGCGCATGGAGCTGGCTGGTTCGGCGGTGGCGAATCTGGTCGGACAGTGGCTGGCCGCGCTGTTGTTCTGCCGTGCGCTGCTTGCCGAACGGGTGCCGCTGCGGTTGGACTTCAGAGTGCTGCGTGCCCAGGTGGTGATGGGGCGCGACCTGCTGGTGCGCAACCTGGCGTTCCAGGCGTGCTTCGTGTCGGCCGCCGCGGTCGCGGCGCGCTTCGGCGCGGCCGCCGTCGCCGCCCATCAGGTGGTGCTGCAGTTGTGGAGTTTCCTTGCGCTGATCCTGGATTCGCTGGCGATCGCCGCGCAGTCACTGGTCGGCGCAGCGCTCGGCGCCGGCCAACTGGCGCACGCGAAGTCGGTGGCGTGGCGGGTGACGATCTTCTCGACGCTGGCCGCCGTGGTGCTGGCCATGGTGTTCGCGGTCGGATCGCGGGTGCTGCCCAAGCTGTTCACCGACGACCACTCGGTGCTGGACGCGATCGGCGTGCCGTGGTGGTTCCTCATCGCGCAGCTGCCGGTGGCGGGCATCGTGTTCGGATTGGACGGGGTGCTGCTCGGGGCGGGCGATGCGCGATTCATGCGCAATGCGTCGCTGGCCAGCGCGCTGATCGGGTTCCTGCCGCTGATCTGGCTGTCTCTGGTGTTCGGCTGGGGGTTGCTCGGCATCTGGTCGGGTCTGACCACGTTCATGGTGCTGCGGCTGGTCTTCGTCGGCTGGCGCGCATGGTCGGGGCGCTGGTTGGTGGCAGGAACGGGTTGAACCCGTCGGGGGCGAGCGTTCGTCGGTGCCACCTTGTTCTCGACCGGCGGGGCGGCCAGGCCGCCGGTGTCGGCTCACCCGGCGCGGTGGGATCGCCGTCGGCCTTGTATTCGTGGACGGTGCCCGGTAGCCGTTGGCCGAGATCTTGCCGCGCCTCCCGACAGCACCGAGCCGCCGAGGAAACCGGCAGCGACGGATGGACGCGGATGCGCGTGAGCGGTCAGCGGGCCGCCCGGTTCAGGCCTTGCGCGCCACCACGGCCCAGCCGTGCTCGTTGGTTCGCACGTCGACGTCGATGAAGCCCGCCGCGGCCAGCCGTGCCGGCAGCGACGCTGGGTCGACCGGATTGTAGGTGTCGTCGATGTGGTGCGCCGCGAGCTCGTCGCTGCCGAGGCTGTCGCTGGCCACCAGCGCCGCTCCCGGCCGCAGCACGCGGGCGATCTCCCCGAACAGGCGGTCCTGCAGATCCCCGGTGGGAACGTGATGCAGCATCGTGAAACACGCTGCGCCGCTGAAGCTTCCGTCGGCATAGCCGAGCGTGGTGGCATCGGCGTTGACGATCTCGACGGTCGGCACGTCGGCGAAGCGCTCACGCAGCATCGCGGCCAGTTCGGTGTCGATCTCGACCGACGTCAGCTTCGGCACGGCCTTGCTCAGCACGTCGGTGCACGCGCCGTAGCCGGGACCGACCTCGAGCACGTCGTCACCCAGATCGGTGTCGCCGAGGGCCCACGGCAGGATGACGTCGCGCATCTCCTGGCGCCATTCGTCGCTGCCACACAGCTGGTGTGCCTCGTTCATGTCAGTGCACCTGGGCCCGTCCGCGTTCCAGCACGGCGGCGCGGTTGGCGGCGATGTCGTCGCCGGTGGCAACGCTCATCCACCGCGTCGCCGACGCCGCTTCGATCCACAGCCCTGCACTGGTCTGCTGTTCGTCGATGCGGTGGTAGGACTCCAGGAGCGCCCGCACCGCCCTGGCGTTGTTGCCGACGATCGAGGCCGCGACGCGGCGGGCCGCGGGCAGCAGGTCGTCGTGCGCGACCACCTCGGTGACCAGGCCGGCCCGCAGTGCGTCCTGGGCGGACAGGTAGTCGCCGGTCAGGCTCATCCGCCGGGCCAGGCCGATGCCGACCTTCTGGGGCAGCCGCACCGACAGCCCCCACGTGGGCAGCAACCCCACCCGGGCGTGGGTGTCGGCGAACCGGGCGTTCTCGGACGCGATCAGGATGTCGCAGTACAGGGCCAGTTCGAGGCCGCCGGTGACGGCGGCACCGTTGATCGCGCCGATCACCGGTGTGCCCATGGCCGGCCACTTGGGAGAGATGTCGGGGAGCGCCGTGGTGTCGCCGAGTTCCTTCAGGTCCAGGCCCGCGCAGAACACGGGGTCGGCGCCGGTGACTATCACGACGTCAACGCCTTCGTCGGCGTCGGCCTCGGCCAGCGCGGCGTAGAACCTGGTGCGCAGGGCCGACGACAGCGCGTTCCGGGACTGGGGACGGTTCAGGGTCAGCGTGCGTACGCGCTCGGTGGTGTCGATCAGTAGGACTTGGTCGGCTTCGGTGGGTTCCTGGCTCGGCATCTCCCCACCGTATCGACCCGTCGCCCTATGGTTGAGGCATGTGCAGGAACATCACCGAGCTGCGCGGTCTGGAACCCTCGGCGACCCACCAGGAGATCGAGGCGGCCTCGCGCCAATACGTCCGCAAGGTCAGCGGCATCACCCGCCCGACGGCCGCCAACACCGACGTCTTCGAGGCCGCGGTCGCCGAGGTGACTGCGACCACGACGCGGCTGCTGGCCGCGCTACCGCCGCGACGGCAGCCGCCCAAGACGGTGCCACCGTTGCGTCGCCCCGAGGTCATGGCCCGACTCGCGGCGAAGTGACTACGCCCGCGCTCAAGGAGTGGAGTGCGGCCGTGCACGCGATGCTCGACGGCCGCCAGACGGTGCTGCTGCGCAAGGGTGGCATCCACGAGAAGCGGTTCGACCTCGCCGCCGGTGAGTTCGTGTTCTTCCCGACGGTTGCGCACGGGCATGCCGAGCGCGTGCGCGCCGAGCACCGCGCCTTGCTCGACGCCGCGGGTCCGGACAGCACCGACGACGAGATCCTCATCAGGGCCGGCGCGAAAGTGGTTGCGGCGGTTGAGGTCAACCGCCCCGATGCCCTCGCCGAGATCGAGGACACCCACATCTGGACGGCCGCGTCGGTGCGCGCCGACCGGTTGGACTTCCGGCCTAGGCGCCTGCTGACCGTCCTCGTCGTGCAGGCCAGGCCGCTGACCGAACCGGTGCGGCTGCCCAGGATCGGTGAATACGCGGGATGCACGAGTTGGGTGGACCTGCCGCTCGAACCGAGCTGGGGCGAGCCGGTGCATGACGACGCCACCCTGGCCGCCCTGGCCGAACGGGTCCGCGCGTCAGTGGCCTGACTGCGGTTGCAAACCGCGGGCAGCGTCAGCCGCGACCGGTGTCGTGCGCGCCTAGTACTTGTAGTACGGCGCGAGTTCGCGCGCCCGCTGCAGGTTGGTGGACAGGCAGTCGACGTTGCCCGCGTCGTAGATCGGCGAGTAGAACATCGACTGCTGGATCAGTCCGTAACTGGTCTTGAAGGCGATCATGCAAGTGATCCACCAGCGATTGTTCCAGTCCGTCGGTTTCATGATCCAGTACTGCGCGGCGCGGTGCCCGTCGATGTCGAGTTCGACTGCGTCGGCGGGCAGCGTCTGTTCGTAGGTTCGCCAGACGAACGCTTCGACGGCCATCTGATAATTGCCCGCGTCATAGTGGCAGCGCAGGCTGTCCTCCGGCTCCGGCGGGGTGAACGCCAGGCCGAGCCGCTGGACGACGTCGAGCGGGATGTCCCTGCACGCATTGAACGGATCTGGGTCGACGGTCTCGATGACCGGCCACTTGATGGTGGTGGAGACGTCGCTCATGGGTGCTGACGTGGACCGCAGCTGCACCGGTCCGGTTTCGGGGAGTGCCGCGGGATTGGCGTACAGGACCACGACCACCGCCGCAACCAGTGCACACACCGCCGACAGCAGGCGCAGCTTCGCTGCCATCACACCGCCTCGCGCTCGTCGGCCAATGCGGGGAGTGTACAAGTCAGGGCCCATCGCCCGACGGAGAAGTAGGAACATGTTCTAGTTGCCGGCGTGGCATGCGGCCGCGGCCCAAGTACGCTGGTCGGTTGTGTCTGCACCGTCGAGAGAACGTCGTCATCCCACGCTCTGGGCGATCAGCGACCTTCACATCGGGCACACCGGCAACAAGCCGGTCACCGAGTCGTTGCATCCTGCCTCGCCCGACGACTGGCTGATCGTCGCGGGCGACGTCGCCGAACGCACCGATGAGATCCGGTGGTCGCTCGACCTGCTGCGCAAGCGCTTCGCGAAGGTGATCTGGGTACCGGGGAACCACGAGCTGTGGACCACAGGCAAGGACCCGATGCAGATCTTCGGCAAGGCGCGGTACGACTACCTGGTCAACATGTGCGACGAGATGGGCATCGTGACGCCCGAGCACCCGTTCCCGGTGTGGAGCGACGAGGGTGGCCCCGCGACCATCGTGCCGATGTTCCTGCTCTACGACTACACGTTCCTGCCGGAGGGCACGGCCACCAAGGCCGAGGGGCTCGCCGTGGCGCGCGAACGCAACGTCGTCGGCACCGACGAGTTCCTCCTGTCGGCGGAGCCGTACGCCACCCGTGACGCGTGGTGCCGCGATCGGGTGAAGCAGACGCGCGAGAAGCTGGAAGACCTCGATTGGTTGACGCCGTCGATCCTGGTCAACCACTTCCCACTGGTGCGGGAACCGTGTGACGCGATGTTCTATCCCGAGTTCGCGATGTGGTGCGGTACCACCGCCACGAAGAACTGGCACACCCGCTACAACGCGTTGTGCTCGGTCTACGGGCACCTGCACATCCCTCGCACCACCTGGTACGACGGCGTGCGGTTCGAGGAAGTGTCGGTCGGTTATCCGCGAGAGTGGCGACGCCGCAAGCCCTATCGGTGGATGCGGCAGATCCTGCCCGACCCGAAGTACCCGCCCGGCTACCTGAACGAGTTCGGCGGGCACTTCGAGATCACGCCGGACATGCGGGCCAACGCGGACAAGATGCAGGAGCAGATCAGGAGCAGGCGGGCGTGACGGGCGCGTTGCTGTCGGGCGTCGTGCCCTCGCCGGTGGCGTCGGCCGAACTGTACGGCGACCCACCCGAGCTGGCGCCGCTGCCCGAGGAGGAGCCGCTCATCGCGCGTTCGGTGGCCAAGCGGCGCAACGAGTTCATCACCGTGCGCTACTGCGCGCGGCGGGCGCTCGGTGAGCTCGGCCTGCCGCCGGTCCCGATTCTGAAGGGTGACAAGGGTGAACCGTGCTGGCCCGACGGCGTGGTCGGCAGCCTGACGCACTGCGAGGGGTTCCGCGGGGCGGTGGTGGGCCGCAGCGCCGAGGTGCGCTCGGTCGGCATCGACGCCGAACCACACGGCGTGTTGCCGAATGGCGTGCTGAACGCCATCAGCCTGCCTGCCGAGCGGTCCGAGCTAGTGGAACTGCCCGCGGGGCTGCACTGGGATCGAATCCTCTTCTGCGCCAAGGAAGCCACCTACAAGACGTGGTATCCGCTGACGCACCGTTGGCTGGGCTTCGAGGACGCGCATGTCACGTTCTCGGTCGACGCAACGGGTGTGGGCGGGGCGTTCGAGTCACGGATCCTGGTCGACCCGGCCGCCGAGTCGGGTCCTCCGCTGACCGCACTGTCGGGCCGGTGGTCGGTGGACAAGGGCTTGGTGCTGACGGCGATCGTCCTGTGACGTCCGGAGGGCAGGAGCGGAGCGACCCGGGAAGGACATCCGGAGGGCAGGAGCGGAGCGACCCGGGAAGGACATCCGGAGGGCGGGAGCGCAGCGACGCGGGAAGAACGATTCAGCCCGGCATCGTCGTCGTCGACAAACCCGCGGGAATGACCAGCCACGACGTCGTCGGGCGGTGCAGGCGCATCTTCGGCACCCGCAAGGTCGGCCACGCAGGCACGCTGGATCCGATGGCCACCGGGGTGCTCGTGATCGGCATCGAGCGCGCCACCAAGATCCTCGGCCTGCTGACAGCGACCGACAAGAGCTACGCCGCCACCGTCCGCCTGGGTCAGACCACGTCCACCGAGGACGCCGAAGGCGAAGTGCTTCAGACGATTTCGACCGATCACGTCTCCGACGCCGACGTCGAACGCGCCGTCGCCGGGTTACGGGGCGACATCGATCAGATCCCGTCGTCGGTCAGCGCGATCAAGGTCGACGGCCAGCGGGCCTACAAGCTGGCTCGGGAGGGCAAGGCGGTCGAGCTGGCCGCGCGCAAGGTACGGATCGAGCGGTTCGACGTCGTCGCCGTGCGGCACGGGCAGGACGGCTTCCTCGACGTCGACGTCGAGGTGGACTGTTCCTCGGGCACCTACATCCGTGCCTTGGCCCGCGACGTCGGCGCGACGCTTGGCGTCGGCGGGCATCTGACCGCGTTGCGGCGCACCGGGGTTGGCCGGTTCGGACTGGGGGAGGCGCACAACCTCGAGCGCCTCGCGGATGCTCCCCGGTTGAGTCATTCACTGGACGAGGCGTGCCTGTTGGTGTTCCCGCGCCGCGATCTCACGGCCGAGGAGGCAGAGTCGGCCCGGCACGGGCGGGCGCTGAAACCTGCGGGCATCGGCGGTGTCTATGCGGCCGCGGGACCCGACGGAGACGTCATCGCGCTGTTGTCCGATGAGACGTCACGCACCAGATCGGTGGTGGTGATCCGCCCCGCGACCCTGTGAACGGTCGGGCGTACGGCGTCTCAGCCCCAGCTTGCGGGACAGCTCGAGTTTCGCCGCCGACGGATCCAGACGGGCCGCTTTTCGGACCGACGGAGCGTATTTACCTGCCGATCGGGAGGTAACATTGTTACGACACGTCAGAACCGATGGGGCGGCATGGTCGACATCCGAGACAAGTCCGGTGGGCGCAGTGAGCGGCGTACTCAGGCAGAGCGCAGCGCGGCCATGCGCCTCCGCCTTCTCGACGCCACCGTCGAGTGTGTGGTGACGTACGGGTACGCGGGCACCACCACGCATCGCGTCGCAGACTTGGCCGGGGTCACGCGGGGCGCACAAATTCACCATTTCCCCGCCAAGGAGGATCTGGTTGTCGCCGCGATCGAACACCTGGCGCAGCAGCGCGCCAGGGTGACGATCCGGGAGGTCGGCCGCATCCGTGAGAGTCCGGACCCTGCGGCTGCGATCCTTGACTTCCTCTGGGAGGTGCACCAGGGTCCCATTGTCGTTGCCACACTGGAGCTTTGGATGGCTTCTCGAACGGACCCAGTGCTGGCGAAGCACGTGCAGCGGGTTGAGCCGGTGGTCAACGGCGCGCTGCTGGCGGCCATCGAGCAGGTACTGCCGGACAGGTCGGCGCAGAACGAACTGCGCTACGCCGTGTACACGGCGATGGATGCGCTGCGGGGGATCCTGGTGGCCGGCTTCGTCGACGGTGATGGCGACCGGTTGCGCAAGCGCTGGGATCGGGCGAGCGCGCACCTGCAGCGGGAAGTGCGCGACGCGTTGACCGGCGCCGGGCGCGACTGAGCCGCTGCGCCAGCGGTGGACGAACCACCGCGGCACGTCAAGACGAACTCGGGTCTTGTTTAGATACCATCTGGTAGGTATGTTATTGACACCCGGGTAAGACGGGCGCAGCCGCAGGCAGCACCCGACGCGCCGGATCGATACGACTGCCAGGGAGGCGACATGGGGCACGTAGCGGTCACCCGTCACCTCGCCGCCACACCGGCCGCGCTGTGGTCGATCGTCATCGATCCCCGGACGTGGGGTGACTGGTTCACCGTGCACGACCGGTGGTTGAGCAGCCTTCCGGCCAGCCTCGCGGAGGGGACGGGGCTGGCCGCGAAGGTCGTTCTACTGGGTGTTGCCAATCGAATGGCGTGGACGGTCGAGTCCGTCGTCGCACCCACCAGCCTGGTGCTGGTCGGCACTGGACCGGCCAAACTGGCGGCACGGTGTGTGTTCGCGATGGCGCCCGCCGCGACGGGTTCGTGGTTCACCTTCGCCGGTGACCTGGAAGGGGCGCTGGTCAGGGGCGCGCTCGTCAAGGCCGTCGAAAGGGACTGCACGACGCAGGCCGAGATGAGCCTGATGCTGCTCGAGGCCATGGCCGCGCCGCACGGCACGGGTGCACCCACAACCACGGGATCGGCCCGGCCGGTGTTGCGGCTGGTCCACAGCGCAGCGCCTACGGACTAGGCGATCACCCAGATCGCCTGCGCGGCGGGGCTGCCGAGATCCACGGTGATCTCACCGGTGCCGGTGCCGCCAGAAACCGAGTTCGCCGGACTCTCTACGGCCACCGAGATCATGCCTGCGAAGTCGCGGCGGGCCAGCACCCGCAACCGGGAGTCAAGGCTGATCCCGACGCTGTCGAAGTAGCGCAGCATCTCGGGGTCGGCGTCCGAGATCCGGGCGACGATGCCCGCATCGCCGTCATGGCACATCGACAGCTGGCGTGCCGGCGGCGTCGGCACCTGCCCGTCGGCGGCGGGGATGGGGTCGCCGTGGGGGTCGCGGGTGGGATGGCCAAGCTTGGCGTCGATGCGGTCGAGCATCCGGTCGGATACCGCGTGCTCGAGTATCTCGGCCTCGTCATGCACCTCGTCCCAGCCGTAGCCGAGCTCGTTGACCAGGAACGTCTCCATCAGGCGGTGACGGCGCACCATCGCCAGCGCGGCTTTGCGGCCTGCGTCGGTGAGGGTCACTGCGCCGTACTTCTCGTGGTCGACCAGCCCTTGGTCGGCGAGCTTGCGGATGGACTCCGACGCCGTGCTCGCGGACACCCCGATGCGCTCGGCCAGCATCTTCGTGCTGACCCTCTCGTGCGACCATTCCTGCGCGGTCCAGATGACCTTCAGGTAGTCCTGGGCAACCGTCGAGAGGTCGCGCTGGTCGCCGTCTGGACTCACACTGACGAAGTTTAGGCAATCGTCACCTGATCTGGGGGATCCAGCGCAGCCCCCGGGCCGGCCGCGCCGTAGGCTTGCACGCGTGCAGCGCTGGCGGGGTCAGGATGAGATCCCCACGGACTGGGGCAGATGCGTCGTCACCATCGGCGTGTTCGACGGTGTGCATCGCGGACATGCCGAGCTGATCAGTCATGCGGTCAAGGCGGGCCGGTCCCGTGGCGTGCCGACCGTGCTGATGACGTTCGACCCCCATCCGATGGAGGTCGTGTTCCCCGGTAGCCATCCGGCGCAGCTCACGACGTTGACCCGGCGTGCCGAACTCGTCGAGGAGATGGGTATCGACGTCTTCCTCGTCATGCCGTTCACCTCCGACTTCATGAAGCTGACGCCCGAGCGCTACGTGCACGAGTTGCTCGTGGAGCGGCTTCACGTCGTCGAGGTGGTGGTTGGCGAGAACTTCACCTTCGGCAAGAAGGCCGCAGGCACCGTGAACATGATGCGCAAGGCCGGTGAGCGGCTGGGCTTCGCGGTCGAGGGCATGTCGCTGGTGGCCGAACATCACCGCGACGAGACCGTCACGTTCTCCTCGACCTACATCAGGTCCTGCGTCGACGCCGGCGACGTGGTGGCCGCCGCCGAGGCGCTGGGCCGGCCGCACCGCGTCGAGGGCGTGGTGGTCCGAGGTGACGGCCGCGGCAAGGTGCTGGGCTTTCCCACCGCCAACGTCGCACCGCCGATGTTCTCGGCCATTCCCGCCGACGGGGTGTACGCGGCATGGTTCACGGTGCTCGGGCACGGCCCGATCATGGGCACGGTCACGCCGGGGGAGCGCTACCAGGCGGCGGTGTCGGTCGGGAACCAATCCGACCTTCTCAGGCCGTACCCGCACGGTCGAGGCGTTCATCCTGGACACCGATGCCGATCTGTACGGCCAGCACGTCGCCGTCGACTTCGTCGCCCGCGTCCGGCCCCAGGAGAAGTTCGACTCGGTCGACGACCTGATCACGGCGATGGGTGGCGACACCGACAAGGCACGCAGGATTCTGTCCGCGCAGTGATGCACTGTTAGACTTCGCGGCGACCCAGCACGGCTGCAGTTCGCGGCGGCCGTGCCTGCAGAAGAATCCTCGCGGACCGATTCGATGGAGTTATTTCGTGGCGCTCACTGCCGAACAGAAAAAAGAGATCCTTGGCCAGTACGGCCTGCACGAGACCGATACCGGTTCGCCGGAGGCGCAGGTCGCGATGCTGACCAAGCGCATCTCCGACCTCACCGAGCACCTCAAGCTGCACAAGCACGACCACCACTCGCGGCGTGGGCTGCTCCTGTTGGTCGGTCGTCGCCGCCGGCTGTTGAAGTACGTCGCCCAGGTCGACGTCGAGCGCTACCGCTCGCTGATCGAACGGCTGGGCCTGCGCCGCTGACCCGAGTAAGAGCGCTTCGGGCGGCTGCCATCGCGCCTGCCGCCATCGTCGCGTTCACGCTCTCGGGGTGCCCGTCCGCGGACGCCGCCGATATGCATGCAGGGGACTGCCTCCAGGTCGGTGGCCCACCGGACCGCCCCGAGGCCGCGAAGGTCGAATGTGGCAGTGCCGCATCCAACTTCAAGGTCGTCTCGACGGTGGCGGACACCGCACCAGTGTCCCTCCGACGTGGATTCGTACTACTCGATGCGCAGTTCGTTCGGTAACTCCGGAACCACGGTGTGCATGGACATCGACTGGGTGATCGGCGGTTGCATGAGCATCGACCCCACGAACGACCGGGATCCGGTCCGCGTCGAATGCAACGACGCATCGTCGCCCGACCGGCAGCGCGCCACCCAGATCCTGCAGAAGGTCGCGAACGTCGATCAGTGCACCACCGGCGTCGGCTACGCGTATGACCAACGCCAGTTCACGGTATGCGTGGACGACGTGTCGTAGAGCACTCCCGTCGGGCGGTACGACTCGTGCCACGGTGTAACATGAACGTGTTTTGAGCCTGTTCGGCTCGAACATGCGGTGCGGTTCGCGCAACATCCGCGCGCACCGTTCCAGTGCGTCACACGAGACCCGTCATCGAATGGGCGGTCTTCGGTAGTGGCTGCCGGGCCGCCCCACCGGTGGGCGGACGGCCGCTTCGATCGACGGCCGTCGCCATTTTCCCGGCTCTCGCGTGTGACCGCGCAAAACGGCTGACACGAGAACTAAAGAGGTCTGACACACGTATGTCTGCAACTGAAATAGAAGACGGCATCTTCGAATCGACCGCCGTCATCGACAATGGGAGCTTCGGCACCCGCACCATCCGCTTCGAAACCGGCCGGCTCGCACAGCAGGCCGCCGGTGCCGTCGTCGCCTACCTCGACGACGAGACCATGTTGCTTTCGGCGACCACCGCCAGCAAGAGCCCCAAGGACCATTTCGACTTCTTCCCACTCACGATCGACGTCGAGGAGCGGATGTACGCCGCAGGGCGCATCCCCGGTTCGTTCTTCCGGCGTGAGGGCCGTCCCTCCACGGACGCGATCCTGACCTGTCGGCTCATCGACCGTCCGCTGCGTCCCACGTTCATCAGCGGCCTGCGCAACGAGATCCAGGTCGTCGTCACGATCCTGAGCCTGGATCCCAAGGATCTGTACGACGTACTGGCCATCAACGCCGCATCGGCGTCCACCCAGATCTCCGGACTGCCGTTCAGCGGCCCCGTCGGTGGCGTGCGCGTCGCGCTGATCCCCACTCCTGAAAACAAGGGAGGCCAGTGGGTCGCGTTCCCGACCGTCGAGCAGCTCGAGGGCGCCGTGTTCGACATGGTGGTCGCGGGCCGCGTAGTCGGCGATGCCGCCGGAAATGACGTGGCCATCATGATGGTCGAGGCCGAGGCCACCGACAACGTCATCGACCTCATCGCCGGAGGCGCGGGTGCGCCGACGGAGGCCGTCGTCGCCGAGGGCCTCGAGGCCGCGAAGCCGTTCATCGCCGCGCTGTGCACCGCCCAGCAGGAGCTGGCGGACAGCGCCGCCAAGCCGACCGGCGAGTACCCGGTGTTCCCCGACTACCAGGACGACGTGTTCTACGCGGTGTCCTCGGTGGCCACCGATGAGCTCGCCAAGGCGCTGACCATCGCGGGCAAGGAAGAGCGCAACGACCGCACCGACGAGATCAAGGTCGAGGTGCTCGAGCGGTTGTCCGAGCAGTTCGCCGGCCGCGAGAAGGAGATCGGCGCCGCGTACCGGTCGTTGACCAAGAAGCTGGTGCGGCAGCGCATCCTGACCGACCACTTCCGCATCGACGGCCGCGGCATCACCGACATCCGCGCGCTGTCCGCCGAGGTCGCCGTCATCCCGCGGGCGCACGGCAGCGCGCTGTTCGAGCGCGGCGAGACCCAGATCATGGGTGTCACCACCCTCGACATGGTCAAGATGGCCCAGCAGATCGACTCGCTGGGACCGGAGAAGTCCAAGCGCTACATGCACCACTACAACTTCCCGCCGTATTCGACCGGTGAGACCGGTCGCGTCGGCTCGCCCAAGCGGCGCGAGATCGGGCACGGCGCGCTGGCAGAGCGCGCACTGATGCCGGTGCTGCCCAGCATCGAGGAGTTCCCATATGCCATCCGGCAGGTGTCGGAAGCGTTGAGCTCCAACGGCTCGACGTCGATGGGATCGGTGTGCGCGTCGACGCTGTCGCTGCTCAACGCCGGTGTGCCGCTCAAGGCTCCCGTCGCGGGCATCGCGATGGGCCTGGTGTCCGACGACATTGAAGTCGAGGCGGGAGACGGCACGAAGACGACCGAGCGGCGCTTCGTCACCCTGACCGACATCCTCGGCGCCGAGGATGCCTTCGGCGACATGGACTTCAAGTGCGCAGGCACCAAGGACTTCGTCACCGCACTGCAGCTGGACACCAAACTCGACGGCATCCCGTCGCAGGTGCTGGCCGGCGCGCTGGCGCAGGCCAAGGACGCCCGCATCACCATCCTCGAGGTCATGGCCGAGGCCATCGACGAACCCGACGAGATGAGCCCGTACGCGCCGCGGATCACCACGATCAAGGTGCCGATCGACAAGATCGGTGAGGTGATCGGGCCGAAGGGCAAGATGATCAACTCGATCACCGAGGAGACCGGCGCCTCGATCTCGATCGAGGACGACGGCACCGTGTTCGTCGGCGCCGCCGACGGTGTCTCGGCGCAGGCCGCGATCGACAAGATCAACGCCATCGCCAACCCGCAGCTGCCCAAGATCGGGGAGCGGTTCCTCGGAACCGTGGTCAAGACAACCGATTTCGGTGCGTTCGTGTCGTTGCTGCCGGGTCGTGACGGGCTGGTGCACATCTCCAAGTTGGGTCGCGGCAAGCGCATCGCGAAGGTCGAGGATGTGGTGAAGCTCGGCGACAAGCTGCGCGTGGAGATCGCCGACATCGACAACCGCGGCAAGATCTCGCTGGTGCTCGTCGCCGAAGAGGATGCGGCGGCCGAGGACACTTCGACGGATTCGGGTGCGGCGCCTGCCGATGCCGCAACCGCCAGCAACTGAATCAGTCCGGCGCACCACCCTTCCCGGAGGGTTGCGCGTCGTCACGGAGTACATCCCGTCGGTCCATTCGGCGTCGGTGGGGGTGTGGGTAGGCGTCGGGTCACGCGATGAAGGTCGCAGCGTGGCCGGCGCCGCCCACTTCCTGGAGCACCTTCTGTTCAAGTCGACGCCGACCCGCTCGGCGGTGCAGATCGCGCAGGCGGTCGACGCCGTCGGCGGTGAGCTGAATGCCTTCACCGCTCGCGAGCACACGTGCTACTACGCCCATGTGCTCGACGCCGACCTCGAGTTGGCGGTGGACCTGGTGGCCGACGTCGTGTTGCGTGGGCGTTGCGCGATCGAGGACGTCGAGGTCGAGCGCGACGTCGTGCTCGAGGAGATCGCGATGCGCGACGACGATCCGGAGGACACCCTCGGAGACGTGTTCCTGTCGGCGATGTTCGGCAGTCATCCGGTGGGCAGGCCGGTGATCGGCAGCGTCGAGTCGATCTCGGAGATGTCGCGCGCCCAGCTGCATTCCTTCCACGTCCGGCGCTACACGCCCGAACGCATGGTCGTGGCGGTGGCGGGCAACGTCGACCACGATCACGTCGTCGCGCTGGTGAAGCAACACTTCGGGCCGCGGCTGGTACGTGGCCGCAAACCGGTTGCGCCGCGCAAGGGCACGGGCCGCGTGCAGGGCCAGCCGACTCTGCGCGTGGTCAACCGGGATGGCGAGCAGACGCACATGTTCCTTGGCGTGCGAACGCCCGGCCGCCAGTGGGACCACAGATGGGCCCTGGCGGTGCTGAACAGCGCGCTCGGGGGAGGGCTGAGTTCCCGTCTGTTCCAACAGATCCGGGAGACCCGCGGGTTGGCCTACTCGGTGTACTCCACGGTCGACACCTTCTCCGACTCGGGCGCACTGTCCGTGTATGCGGCGTGCCAGCCCGATCGGTTCGACGAGGTGGTGCGGGTGACCACCGACGTGCTGGACGAGGTGGCGCGCGATGGCATCACCGAGAGCGAGTGCCGAATTGCCAAGGGCTCCATGCGAGGTGGATTGGTGCTGGGGCTCGAGGACTCCGGTTCGCGGATGCACCGGATCGGGCGAAGCGAGCTCAACTACGGCACGCACCGAACCATCGCGCACACACTCGAACTCATCGACGCCGTCACGCTCGACGAGGTCAATGCGGTGGCGCGGCAGCTCCTGAGCAAGCCGTTCGGCGCCGCGGTCCTCGGTCCGCAGCGGCCGAAGCGGTCACTGCCATCGCCGCTCCGGGCCATCGCCGGTTGATCGGTAGCGTGGAGGTCGATGAATCGACTTTCCCGGCGTGGGCTGCTGCTCGGCGGAGGGGCGCTCGTCGCGCTGGCCGCCTGCTCGCATGAGCCAAACCCCAAGCCCTCACTCATCGATCCCGCCGAACCGGTGCCCCCGATCCACGATCGGATCGAGACGCTGCAGGGCCGCCACGGCGCCCAGATCGGCGTGTACGGCGTGGACCTCACGTCCGGTCGGAGCATCTCCTACCTGGACGGCGAACTCTTCGCGATGTGCTCCACGTTCAAGGGCTACGCCGCGGGCCGGGTGCTTCAGATGTCCGAACAGGGCGAGTTGAGACTGGACCATGCGGTTCGCATCGACCGGGCCGACATCGTGGCCAACTCGCCCGTCACCGAACCCGCCGTCGGTCGCACCCTGACACTCGCCGAACTCTGCCAGGCGGCCCTGCAGCACAGCGACAACACCGCCGGGAATCTACTGCTGCGCACCATCGGTGGGCCGCCCGCGATCACGGCGTTCGCCCGCACCATCGGTGACGACAAGACGCGGCTGGATCGATGGGAGACCGAACTGAACTCCGCTGAGCCGGGTGACCCGCGGGACACCAGCACGCCGCACGCGCTCGGCATCGGATATCGGAACCTGCTCGCCGGCGACGCGCTGTCACCCGTGAGCAGGGGACAGCTGGAGGCATGGATGCGCGGCACCACCACGTCCAGCGTGCGGGCTGGTCTTCCGCCGGGATGGACCACCGCCGACAAGACCGGTAGCGGCGACTACGGCAGCACGAACGACGTCGGCATCGCCTACGGACCGGATGGGAGACGCGTGCTGCTGTCGATCATGACGCGTTCGGAGTCCCACGACCCGAGGGCCGACGGCCTGCGGCCGCTGATCGGTGAGTTGACCACGTTGGCGGTACCTTGGCTGATCAATCCAGAGTGACGGTCCGCGCGCGGATGGCCGCCGGTGTCTTCGAAGTGGACGCGTCAAGAGCGGTCATCGCTCCGGCCGACGCCGCGTGGGCGCTGACCGGGCGATGGGCGAAAAGCGTCAGGCGAGGATGGTCGCCGGATCGGTGAACGGCAGTCTCGAGATCCGCCGCGACCTGCTCGGACAGCAGGGCGCCTTCGTGCGTGGACAGGCCCTTGGCCAGAGCCGCGTCGGCTGCGCACGCGGCCTGCCAGCCCTTGTCGGCGAGCTTGAGCACGTAGGGCATGGTCGCGTTGGTGAGCGCGTAGGTCGAGGTGCGCGGCACCGCGCCGGGCATGTTGGCCACGCAGTAGAAGACCGTGTCGTGCACCGCGAAGGTCGGGTCGTCGTGGGTGGTGGGCCGGGAGTCCTCGAAGCAGCCGCCCTGGTCGATGGCGATGTCGACCAGCACCGCGCCCGACTTCATCTGCGCGACAGTCGAATTGGTGACCAGCTTGGGCGCCTTGGCGCCGGGCACCAGCACGGCGCCGATGACCAGGTCGGCCTGCTTGACGGCCTCCTCGAGGTCGAGCGTCGACGAGTAGCGCGTCTCGATGGCTGCCGCCGTACTCGGCGTCGATCTTGCGCAGGGTGTTGACGTTGAGGTCGAACACGGTCACGCGTGCGCCCATGCCCTTGGCGACGGCGGCGGCGTTGTCGCCTGCCATTCCGCCGCCGATCACCACGACGTTGGCCGGCGCGACGCCGGGCACGCCGCCCATCAGCACGCCGCGACCGCCGTGGGTGCGCATCAGGTGGTAGGCGCCGACCTGTGCGGCGAGCCGTCCGGCGACCTCGCTCATCGGGGCGAGCAGCGGCAGCGCGCCGTCGGCGGTCTGCACGGTCTCGTAGGCGATGGACGTGGTGCCGGATGCCATCAGGGCGTCGGTGCACGGCTTCGACGCCGCGAGGTGCAGGTAGGTGAAGAGGGTCTGGCCCTTGCGCATCCGGCCGTACTCGGCCTCGATCGGCTCCTTGACCTTGAGCAGCAGGTCGGCCTCGGCCCACACCTCGTCGGCGGTGTTGATGATCTGCGCGCCGACGGCCTTGTAGTCGCTGTCGGAGATCGCCGAGCCGTCGCCTGCGCCGGCCTGGACGAGCACGTCGTGACCGCGGCGGGTCAGCTCGGCAACACCGGCGGGGGTGATGGCGACCCGGTACTCGTTGTTCTTGATCTCGGTCGGGATTCCGACGCGCATGACTGCTCCTATAGGTGGTGATTGGCTACGAAAATTGTGAAGAAAATTCGTAATTGATACAAGAGATTCGATGATCATTCGATAGACTGGCCGTATGTCAGAACGATCATCGAAATTGGTTGCCTTCCGCCCAGGGCCCGCCGAAGGATGTTCGGCCCGTCGAGCTCGATGACACCGATCGACGCATCCTGACCGCACTTCACGCGGACGCCAGGATCTCGAACAGTGCGCTCGCCGAGCTGGTCGGAATCGCGCCGTCGACGTGTCACGGGCGGGTCCGGCGCCTGCAGGACCTCGGTGTGATTCGCGGCTTCTACGCCGACATCGATCCGGCGGCCATCGGGTTGTCGTTGCAGGCGATGATCTCGGTGAGCCTGCAGTCCAACGCGCGGGGCAGGATCGGCACCTTCATCCATCACATCCGGCGCACGGCCGCAGGTGATGGACGTGTACTTCCTCGCCGGAGCAGACGACTTCATCCTGCACGTCGCGGCGAGGGACACCGACGACCTGCGGTCCTTCGTCGTCGAGAACCTCAACGCCGACGCCGACGTCGCGGGCACCCAGACGTCGCTGATCTTCGAGCACCTTCGGGGAGCGTCGCCGCTGTGACCGCCGAGCGCGACATCGACCAGCTCTACGGCGCCAGGCCGGAGGACTTCACCGCGCTGCGCACCAAACTGGTTGCCGCGGCGAAGAAGCGTGGCGACGCGGACGAGGCGAAGGTGATCGCAGCTGCGCGTCGTCCGACCACCGCGGCGTGGGTGGTGAACGCGCTGGTCCGCAGCGATGACTCGGTGCGGGCCCGGCTGGCCGACCTCGGTGAGCGACTCCGCGCCGCACACGCCTCGATGGACGGGGCGCGCATCCGGGAGCTGTCGGCGGCGCAACGCAAGCTCGTCGACGAACTGGTGCGCGCCGGCCTCGACGCGGCCGAACTGTCGGATCCGTCGGCCGCGCTGCGCGACGACGTGACCGGCACGCTGCAGGCCGCGATCGCCGATCCCGAAGTCGCGGCCCGGCTCGGCACGCTGGCGAAGCCCGAAAGGTGGTCGGGTTTCGGGGAGTTCGGTGCGTCGACTGCCGTCATGGCCGAGCAGGCTCCGGACGCGGGCACTCGCAAGGCACCCGAGCGTGCCACCGTCCGCAAGCCCGCCACCACCGTCGAGCGCGGGCCGACCGCGGCCGAGGTCAGGGCCGCCCGCAAGCGGCAGGCCACTGCAACCGCCGCCGTGAAGGCTGCCGAGGCGGCCCGCGCCGATGCCGTCGAGGCGCTCGACGATCGGAAGGCCAAGGTGAAGTCCGCGCGCCGTCGCTACGAGAAGATGCTGGAAACGCTCGACGCCGCAGAGCGCGAGGTGGATTCCGCCGAGGCCGAACTCGACGCGGCCGAGGCGTCGGCTCGCCGGGCGGCCGATGATCTCGCGGCGGCGAAGGCCGAACTCGCCGAGGCCGATGCGGCGTTGGCCGACCTCGGGTGATCGCTAGGCCCGCTCGGCCGACCGCCGCGCGGGCGCTCGGGACCGCAGTGACGGTTCGCAGTTCGTCGAGCGATTCCCGGATCAGTTGAGCGAGGTCTCGTTCGCGTTCGTCGTTGATCCAGCGCTCGAAGGCGACCTTGAAGACCGCGACGCCGGTCTCGGCCGCCAGGCTGGCGGCGGGTTCGGTGACGCCGCGACGACGAAGTGCACCGGCCATGGCCGCGGCGAGCGAGGCGAGCTTGATGAGCTCGCGCTCCTGCAGGCTCGGGTTGGCCGCGATGACCTGCTGGCGTTGCCGCGCGTGCGCGTGACGTTCGGCGAAGAAGTCGGACGTCGACTCGAGCGCTGCGATCACGGCGTCGAGCGGCGCCTCGGCTTCGGGCGCCGCGTCCACGGCTGCGGCGAGTCCCTCGGCCAGCGCGCCCCCGCCGAACAGCACCTCGCGCTTGTCGGCGAAGTGCCGGAAGAAGGTGCGCTCGGTGAGCCCGGCCTGGCCGGCGATCTCGGCGACCGTCGTCTGGTCGAAACCCCGTTCCAGGTAGAGCGCGAGCGCGGCCTGCTCGAGGCGGCCACGCGCGTTCGGCTCCCAGCGACCCATCCGCGGAGTGTACGTGACGACAGTGACTGTCAACCAAGGGATGACAGTGGATGTCATCACTGTTACGGTCGATGTCACCGACTGACATCACTTGACCAGGAGCAGTGCAATGCGCGTATTCGTCACCGGCGCCACCGGGCACATCGGTTCCGTCGTCGTCAAAGAACTACTCGACGCACGGACACCAGGTGCTGGGCCTCGCGCGCTCAGCGGCCTCTGCCGAGGCCTTGACGGCGGCGGGCGCCGACGTGCAGCGCGGTTCGCTCGACGATCTCGACGCTTTGTCGACCGCCGCGGCGTCCGCGGACGGCGTCATCCATCTGGCGTTCGTGCACGACTTCTCCGACTATGCCGCAGCGGCGTCAACCGACTTGCAGGCCGTCGAGACGATCGGGAGCGCGCTCATCGGTTCCGGCAAGGCCTTCGTGAACACCTCGGGCACGATGATGCTCGCCTTCGCCGCCCCCGGGCGGCTGGGCGGGGAAGACGACGCCACCGACGAGTCGGGGCCGCGTGTCGCATCGGAGAACGCCACGATCGCCCTCGCCGCAGCGCGGGGTGAGGTCCTCGGTCATCCGACTGGCGCCGACGGTGCACGGCTCCACCGACTTCCACGGCTTCGTGCCCGACTCTCATCGACGCCGCCCGTGCGACGGGCCGATCCGTCTACGTCGGCGATGGCGCCAACCGCTGGCCCGCCGTGCACACCATCGACGCCGCGCGGCTGTACCGGCTGGCGATCGAGTCGGCCCCCGCCGGCTCACGGCTGCACGGAGCGGCCGAGGAGGGCGTGCCCTTCCGCGACATCGCAACGGTCATCGGCGAGCAACTCGGCGTGCCGGTCGTCGGCGTCACGGCCGAGGAGGCCATCGAGCAACTGGGCTTCATCGGAGCAATCGTCGCGTTGGACAACCCGACCAGCAGTGCTCGGACCCGAGAACTGCTCGGCTGGCGGCCCGAGCATCCCACCCTGCTCGCGGATCTCAAGGCGCGGCACTACTTCGCGTCCGCCGTGACCCGTCACCGCTGCCCGTGAGCGTTGGGCGGTAGGCGCTACCTACCGCTCGGGTTCACCAGCGCGCCGGTCGACTGCAGCGCCGTCGTCTGGACCGCGGCTTCGACTGCCTGGACCAACGAGGTCATCGGCGGCAAGGACGCATTGGTCACTGGCGTACTGCTCGCGCACCGAACGGTGGTGTTCGGCACCGGCATCGCCAACATCTGGGCGCGCCGACCACCGACCATGCACGCCGCGGCAGCGATGCTGGCTCAGGCGTATCCGAGTCGATTGGTGCTCGGGTTGGGTGTTGGCTACCCCGAGCAGGCGGCGAGCGCAGGTCACGAATCCGGGCGCCCCCTGGCGACCATGCGCGATTACCTTCGGCACATGGACGACCAGACCTGGCCGCCTGCGGCCGATGTCGGGTATCCGTGGATCGTCGGCGCGATGGGTCCGAAGCTGCTGGCGCTCGGCGGCGGGCACGCGGACGGGGCGCTGCCCGCTGGGCTGCCTCCGACGTTCACCGCGCAGGCCCGGCAGGTGTTGGGCCGGGACAAGCTGCTGGTAGTCGGGCTGACCGTGGTCGCAGACCGCGATGCCGATCGGGCGAAGGACGTTGCGCGCCAAACGGTGTCGGCGAACCTGGGTCGGACGTCGTACGCAGCCACCTTGGCCGGGCTGGGTTTCCCCGATCGCGAGCTCGCCAAGGTAAGCGACCGGATCGTCGACGACGTCGTCGCCCACGGCGGGCCCGAGACGATCGCCACGAAGGTACGCGAACACCTGACGGCGGGGCCGATCACGTCGCGCTGATGCTCCCGATGAGCACCGAATTAGCTACGGGCGTAGACCAATTGGAGTATCTCGCGCCTGCGCTGGTCGAGGCCGGCTGAGCCCCGGTGACTTACGCCTGCACCAGTTCTGGATGGAACGCGGACACCATTCGGCGGATCCCGTCGCGCCAGTCGACCGTGGTGCCGCCGACGAGTTCGCGCATCAGGGTGACGTCGGTGGGTCCGCCGCGCAGGGCCTGCTCGCTCAGCTCGAACACCGGCTCCCTACCGATCAGCGAGCCGATGTAGGTGCACCACTCCTGCAGGCTGACGGTCTGCTCCCCACACCAGTTGACAGTGGTGGCCGGCACCGACGCCGCCTCGAGCAGCTTTGGGAGGGTGGCGATCACGTCGTCCTCGTGGATCGGGTTGTAGCGGGCCGGACCGCCGGGGGGAACCGGGATCGGAACACCCGCCAGCATCATCTCCATCTGGTAGAACGGCCAGCCACCGTTGTCGCCGTACGGCACGTTGAGCCGCGCGACGATGGTGGGCAGGCCGAGTACCCGCGCCATCGACCGCGCGACGACCTCTCCGGCGATCTTGGAGATCGAGTAGGTGGGAAACAGCGACTTGTGGTTGTCGCCGAGCGCGGTGCGCTCGGTCCGCGGTTCGTCGTCGGGTGGGTCGTAGACGGCCGCCGAGGAGGCATGCAGGAAGGCTCGTGCCTCGCGACAGTGGGCCATCAGCAGCCCGACCGACTCGGCATTGGCCGCGAGGTCCTTGTCCCACCTGCCGCTCTTGGCCACGGCCAGGTTGAGCACGTAGTCGAAGTCGGTCGGCAACCCGGTGAAGTCACCGGCCGCGAGATTGACTGTCTGGCATCGAATCCCGGCCTGTTCCAGGCCTTCCCGTGCTGCGGTGTCGGTGAACCGGGCGATGCCCCACACCTCGTTGTCGGCCGCCAACGCACGGGCGATGGGGACAGCGACCTGCCCGGTGGGGCCGGTGATCAAGATCTTGGAGCCGCGCATGGGCTGATGGTAGGGCTTCCCGAGGCCGTCGTGATGCGGTCAGGCGGGATCCCGACAGCGCGCCCGACTAAGCTTGCCAGCCATGCGAGTGGGAGTACTTGGCGCCAAGGGCAAGGTCGGAGCGACGATCGTCGATGCGGTCAAGGCTGCCGACGACCTGACGTTCACCGCGGGTGTGGACGCGGGCGACGCGCTGTCCCTGCTGACGGACAGCCAGACCGAGGTCGTCGTCGACTTCACCCATCCCAGCGTCGTGATGGACAACCTGCACTTCCTGATCGAGGCAGGCATCAACGCGGTCGTGGGCACCACCGGCTTCACCGATGAACGCATCGCGCAGGTCGAAGAATGGCTGGCCGACAAACCCGACGTCGCCGTCCTCATCGCGCCCAACTTCGCGATCGGTGCCGTGCTGTCCATGCAGTTCGCCAAGCAGGCGGCACGGTTCTTCGAGTCGGTGGAAGTCATCGAACTGCACCATCCGCACAAGGCCGACGCACCGTCGGGTACCGCCGCGCGCACCGCGCGGTTGATCGCCGAGGCACGAAAGGGCTTGCCGCCCAACCCCGATGCCACCAGCACCGGCCTCGACGGCGCGCGTGGGGCCGACGTCGACGGCATCCCGGTGCATTCGATCCGCCTCGCCGGACTGGTCGCGCACCAGGAGATCCTGTTCGGCACCCAGGGGGAGACGCTCACCATCCGCCACGACAGCATGGATCGCACGTCGTTCGTGCCGGGTGTGCTGCTCGGCGTGCGCAACGTCGCCGACCATCCGGGTCTGACGGTCGGCATCGAACCCCTCATGGGTTTGTGAGCGCTCGCGCGGGGAGCCGACGATCGTGAGTGACGGCTCGCGCGCGCTGCGCATCCAGGTGCTGATCGGCTTCATGTGCGTGGCGCTGCTGGTCTACTTCGTCCTGCTCGGTCGCAGCGGTGTCCTCCTCGTCTCGTCGGGTCGCCCGGCGGCGATCGGGCTCGGGGCGGCCATCCTGCTGCTGCCGATCGTCGGGCTGTGGGCCATGATCGCGACGCTGCGGGCGGGGTTCGCGCATCAGCGGCTGGCGCGCATCGCGCGCGAGGAGGGCATGGAACTCGACGTCAGCACTCTGCCGCGGCGGCCGTCCGGCCGGATCGAGCGCGGTGCCGCCGACGCACTGTTCGAGTCGGTGCGTGCCGAGCTCGAGGCCGACCCGGACGACTGGCGCCGCTGGTACCGGTTGGCCCGCGCCTACGACTACGCGGGGGATCGGAGCAGGGCCAGGGAGACGATGAAGAAGGCGGTCCAGATGCAGGAACAGCGGCGATGAGCGCTTGCGCGAAGAGCAGACTGCTGCCGTGAGCAAGACGCTGCTGATCGTCCACCACACCCCGTCTCCGCACACCCACGAGATGTTCGAGGCAGTCCTGTCCGGTGCCACCGATCCCGAGATTCAGGGCGTGGAGGTGGTTCGGCGACCGGCGCTGGTGGTCACGCCGACCGACATGCTGGAGGCCGACGGCTATCTCCTCGGCACGCCGGCCAACCTGGGCTACATGAGCGGCGCCCTCAAGCACGCCTTCGATGTCTGCTATTACCCGTGCCTGGACGCCACCCGGGGCCGACCGTTCGGCCTGTACCTGCACGGCAACGAGGGCACCGAGGGAGCAGAACGGGGTGTCACCGCCATCACCACGGGCCTTGGCTGGGTGAAGGCGGCCGAGCACGTCGTCGCCTCTGGCAAGCCGAGCAAGTCCGACCTCGAGGCGTGCTGGGAACTCGGCGCGACGGTCGCCGCGCAATTGATGGGCTGAGCGACGCTGCGCGCGGCTATCCGGCGGTAGTGGGTTGGGTCGTGCGCGGAATCCTCAGCGGGTTGTCGTCGCGCAGTTCAGGCGGAAGCAACTCGTCGGGCCATCCCTGGTAGGCGACGGGCGCCAGCCAGCGGCCTATGGCCCTGGCGCCGACGGAAGTATCCCGGGGCGCGGTAGTGGCGGGCCACGGCCCGCCGTGGTGCATTGCCCAGACGACGGCCACACCCGTCGGCCAACCGTTGAGAATGACCCTGCCCGCTCGCTGGCGCAGCAGGCCGAGCAACTCACCGGCGAGCGGCAGTTCGCGTGGTGCCGCATGGACGGCTGCGGCGAGACTGCCGCCCAAGGCTTTCACCGCGGTCTTCAGCTGCTCTTGCGAGCCGTAGGTCACCACCAGCCCCGCGGGTCCGAAGACTTCGTCCTGTAACTCCGTGTGCGGGACGAACGACTCGGTGTCGGTCTGGAACACACGTGGGATCACATCCCAGCCATCTGTGTGGCCACCCTGTCCCGCCGCGAGGACTGACACGTCTCCAGTGGTCGAGAGTCGTTGTGCTGCAGAGTCGTAGGCGTCTCGCATCCCGGAGGTCAGCATCGGCCCGGCCGGCGCCGACTCGGCTGCCTGGGCGATCGCAGCGAGGAGGGCGCGGTCCTCGGGCACCAGTAGGAGGCCAGGGTTGGTGCAGAACTGGCCGGTACCCATGGTCAGCGAGCCGATGTATGCCTTCGCCAACCCGTCCGGGTCGTCGGCCGCCGCGCCGGGCAGGATGACCACTGGATTGGAACTGCCCAGTTCGCCGTAGAACGGAATCGGGTCCGGCCGTCGCGTCGCCAGTTCGAAGAGGGCACGGCCGCCGCGCTGGGAGCCGGTGAAGCCGACAGCCTTGATGGCGCCGTGCTGCACCAGTGCCGTACCGACGTCGCGGCCGTAGACGACCGCGAACAGTCCGGGCGGGGCGCCCGCGGATTGCAGAGCGGCGGTCACGATGGCAGCGGTGAGCGCGGACGTCGCCGGATGCGCCTCGTGTGCCTTGACGACAACCGCGCATCCCGCTGCCAGCGCGGACGCGGTGTCACCCCCGGCCACCGAGAACGCAAACGGGAAATTGCTCGCGGCGAACACCGCCACCGGACCGATCGGTTCCAACATGCGCCGGATGTCGGGCTGGCCCACCTCGGCACGCGCCGGGCTGATCACCGCGTCGACGTAGCCGCCGTCACGGAGGACATCGCCGAACATCCGCAGCTGACCGCTGGTGCGACCAACCTCGCCACGAAGCCGGGTGGCGCCTAGCGCGGTCTCCCGGTCGGCTATCGCCACCAATTCGTCTGCCGCCGCGTCGAGGGCAGCGGCTACGTGATCAAGGATGGTTGCACGTTCTGCCGCCGGACGAGCTGCCCAATCGAGGGACGCCACCGACGCCGACGCCAGCACGTCATCGAGTTCGGCGGGCGAACTCTCCTGCACGGCGTCCTCGACCGCCAGGCCGGTCCGCGGATCGAACCCGCTCAGCGTCTTGCCGGATGTCATTGATTCCCCTTGTCCAATATCGTGTTTGGCTCAGGCACCGGTTCGGTCCGAGACCGACACCTTGTCCATCGCGTTGTAGAGCATGCCGTAGTAGGTTATCGGGCTGTTCTCCATTGGCGTTGCCTCGTTCGCGATGGCGGGTACCGCGCTGATGGGTGGGGCGCTGTTGGTTCGATACGTGCCGCGGTACCTGCCCAGGTTGCCCGGCGGCCGCCAGTGAGCGGTCCGCGGCTCGTCGAGATTTGAGAAAGGTTTGAGAACAGGGCGATACCTTCCTGCCGTGAACACCGGCAGGCATGTCTTCGCCCCGCTCGTTTCGGCAGCTGTCGTGGTCGCCGCGGTGGGCTGCAGCACGCAGCAACCGGCCGACCCGCAGGCGTCGTCGTCACTCGCGACGAGCCCTTCTGCCGCCCCGGGGCCGCCCACGGTCAGCCTGTTCGACGCGCGATGGATGGGTCTCGCGCCCGAACCAACCGCAAGGGTGGGAGGAACTCAACCGGAGGATCACCGGTGACTTCCAACAGTTCAGCCTGCGACCGGCCGATGAGACCGAATACAGATACGGCTGCAACGGGTGTGCCCCCTGGACGGTCGACCTGACGGCCTATGCCCCAGGCAGGTTCGACCCGACGGAAGTCCGGACGGGCGTGCCGGTCGCCGTCAGCGCAGGCGGAGACGGCTTCCTGGCCGAAGACCAGGCAAAGCACACGGTGACGCTTACCTGGCAGTACGCCGACGACGCGTGGGCGACGGTGCGGGGGACGACCAGCGCGACCACCGAACTCGACCGTTTGGTCGAACTCGCGCACGCCCTTCAACCCACCCGGCGAACCCCGATCCGGCTTCCGCTGAGCATGGCGAACGTGCCCGCGAACATGCCGTTGGCGGAGCTCAACGTCGACACGTCCCCGTTGCGAGGACGACGCCTTGGATTACGGCACCAGGCTGGAGTTCGCACCTTGCGCAATGGCCGATGAACGGTGGCTTGGGCGACTGCAGGCTCGGCAGCGACACGATGAGCGTGCACATCTGGCCCGACGATTACCGCACGCCCACCGGGGGCCGGGAACATACGACGGTTCCGCTGAACGTCGGCGGAAGGGACGGCATCTACGACGAACTCATCAAGGAGGCCGCAGTGCAGGTTCAACCGGGCATGCACGTCGAGTTCGAACTGTCTGGACCCAGCTACCTCGACCAGCGCGCGGGTTTCGAAAGGATCCTCGCCGGTGTCAGTTGGGCGCCGGACCCGGGGAACGACGCCACCTGGCCCGCCGTCGCTGACTGGACGAAATAGCGCATGCCTGGGGATACGGTCTAGTTTCGTGGACTGACGGAGGAGTCGCAGATGCCTGGTATCGCCGATATCGCCCTGGCCGGTGCGCCGATCGCAGGCGGTGCGCTTCTCGGCATCGCTGCGGGGAGCATGAGGGGCCCGGACGTGCGCGCCTTGATCAAACAGGACATGGAGCTGCTGGCGATGCTTCCGGCCGAACAGGTCGAGCGTCGCGCCGAGCTGCAGCGCGTCATCGACATTCGCATCGACGACATCATTGCGGGCGTCGACAAGAGCCGGTCGCTGCTGGAGGTGGCCCAGTCCTACCGCGGCAACTGGCGCGACATCGTGGTCTTCGTCTGCGCGATCCTCTTCACGATCATCTGGTGGAACGTCAGCCACAGCCGCAGCAACTGGCTGGTCATGTTCATCGTCATGATCGTGGTGTCGATCGCGGCGGCGGTGTACGCCGGCCGCGGCATCATGCAGGCACTGCGGTCATTCCTCCATCGCGACGGTCAGTAGACGATCAGTAGTGGTAGGTGTCCGACGGCGCGGGCACGTGATCCGGGTGATCCGGGTCGTCGCCGAACTCCGAGGCGCGGATGCCGTACGCCTTCGCCAGATCCAGGATCTTGGTGGCGCGGGCGATGCGGGGTAGGTCCGAGCCGTTGCGGATCTCGCCGCCGTCGCGCTGGAACTCGGCGAAGAACTCCTTGGCCCAGCTGATCTCGTCCTGGGATGGCGACAGGCCCTCGTTCACGGCCGGGCACTGATCGGCGATGGTGAAGCGCGACCGCGCATAGGCGAGCGTTGCCGGATTGCCCCCGAAACCGGTGTCGCGGCGGAAGTCGCCGATGCCGAAGGCGAGCCGGAAGGTGCCCTTGGTCGCGGCGGTCTCGGTGATGCGCTCCAGCCCGCGGGCGGTCTCCACCAGCGCGACGATCGGCACGTCCGGCAGCCGCTTGGCCGTTTCGATGACGTGGTCGACGGATTCGACCATCGCCAGCATCACCCCGCCGACCGAGGTGCCCGACAACATGTCCAGGTCGTCGGCCCACCAGCGGGTGCCGAAACCGTTGACGCGGACCCAGTCGGTGTTGCCGTCGGCGAACCACCGCTTCACGTTGTCGCGAGCACGGTCCTTGCCCTTCGGGGCGACGGCGTCCTCGATGTCGAGGACGACGATGTCGGCACGCGAGTGCGCGGCAGGCGCGAACCGGTCACGTACTGCGCGCCGTTGACCAGGAGCCAACTTCTGGCCAATGACCCGGTTCATGCGTCGACCTACCGCGCCCACTGTCGGGCGAAACCCGTTCAGCCGAGCTTTGCGCCGAAGAAGCTCTCCATCGCGTCCCAGTGCCGCTGGGCGGCGGCCTCGTCATAAACGCCCTCGTGGTCGGACACCGCGAAACCGTGCGCCGCGGGATAGAACTCGATGGTGTGCTCGACGCCCGCCGCGGTCAGCGCTTTCTCCAGGGTTTCGGCCTGCTCTGCCGTGAACGACTTGTCGTTCTCGGCGCCCGCGACGTAGACCGCGGCGCGGATCTGGTCGGCCAGCAGGTGGGGGCTGCCCGGATCGTCGGAGGCGAGGCCGCCGCCGTGGAACGACATGGCCGCCGCCACCTTCTCGGGGACACGGCCCGCGACCACCAGCGAGGTGCGTCCGCCCATGCAGTACCCGGTGGTGCCGAACGCCGTGCCGCTGACCTCGGGCCGCGACTCGAGGTAGTCGAAGAATGCCGCCGCGTCGCTGGCCATGATCTCGGGGGTGACGCTGCCCATGAGCGACATCAGCCGCTGGCGCTCGTCGGGATCGCCGAAGGCGGTGTTGATGTCGAACGGCGCCCAGTCGCCGGCACGGTAGAAGATGTCGGGCACGAGGACGGCGTAGCCGTAGCCGGCCAGCTTCTGGGCCATCTCCTCCATGACGGGGCGCCTGCCTGCGGCGTCCGGATACAGCACGACGCCGGGCCACGGCCCGTCGCCGTCGGGGGTGGCGAGCGTGACCGGGCACGTTCCGTCAGGCGTGGTGATGGTGTCGGTGATCGTCGGCATGCCATCCGTTCTACTCCCCGCGTGTGGACGTAAGCTGACCGAGTGCCGAACGCAGTGCCCATCCCCACTCCGTACGAGGATCTCCTGCGGCTCGTACTCGAGACCGGCACGCCGAAGTCCGACCGCACGGGCACCGGCACGCGCAGTCTGTTCGGCCACCAGATGCGCTACGACCTTGCCGCCGGCTTCCCATTGATCACCACCAAGAAGGTTCATCTCAAGTCGGTGATCTACGAGCTGCTGTGGTTCCTGCGCGGGGACTCCAACGTCGGCTGGCTGCACGAGCACGGCGTCACGATCTGGGACGAATGGGCAAGCGAGACAGGCGATCTCGGCCCGGTGTACGGTGTGCAATGGCGATCCTGGCCCACCCCTTCCGGTGAGCACGTCGATCAGATCAGTGCGGCGCTCGACCTGCTGAAGACCGACCCCGATTCGCGGCGCAACATCGTCTCGGCCTGGAACGTCGGCGAGATCCCGCAGATGGCGCTACCACCGTGCCATGCCTTCTTCCAGTTCTACGTCGCCGACGGCAAGCTGTCCTGTCAGCTGTACCAGCGCAGTGCGGATCTGTTCCTCGGGCGTGCCGTTCAACATCGCGAGTTACGCGTTGCTGACCCACATGATGGCCGCGCAGGCCGGGTTGGACGTCGGGGAGTTCGTCTGGACCGGCGGTGACTGCCACGTCTACGACAATCACGTCGAGCAGGTCGCGCTGCAACTGAGCCGCGACCCGCGGCCGTACCCGGAACTGGTTCTGGCGCCGCGTGATTCGATCTTCGACTACACCTACGATGACGTCGCGATCGTCAACTACGACCCGCATCCGGCGATCAAGGCCCCCGTGGCGGTGATGAGGTCTGCTTGCAGGACCGAGAATCGATGATGAGCCTTGGCCTCATCTGGGCCCAGTCCACCTCCGGGATCATCGGACGCGACAACGGCATCCCCTGGCGGCTGCCCGAGGACCAGGCCCGCTTCAAGGCGGTCACGATGGGCCACACCGTGGTCATGGGACGGCTCACCTGGGAGTCGCTGCCCGCCAAGGTGCGGCCGCTGCCGGGACGCAGAAATATCGTAGTGACCCGGCAAGCCGGATACGTGGCCGACGGAGCAACGGTGGTCGGCGGCCTCGACGAGGCGCTCACCCACGACGAGACCTGGATCATCGGGGGCGCGCAGATCTACGCGCTGGCGCTGCCGATCGCCACGCGGTGTGAGGTCACCGAGGTCGAGATCGACCTGCCGCGCGAGGACGACGACGCGGTGGCGCCCGTCCTCGACGAAGCCTGGATCGGCACCGACGGCGAGTGGCGGGTCAGCGCATCCGGGCTGCGGTATCGATTCTCGAGCCATCTGCGATCTTGATCGGGCGGAACGGCCCGATGGCCACGGTGTCGGTGTCGTCCGGCACGATGACGAGGTGCCGACCAGACTGACCGCCGACGCCGCGCGCAGGACGGTCGTCGCCGCACAGGGGTTCGGCGAAGCCAAGCCCGCGGGCGCGGTCACGCGGGCGCACCTACGGCGGCTGATCTCGCGGATCCAGGTGCTGCAACTCGACTCGGTGTCGGTGGCGGTGCGGGCGCACTACGCACCGGTGTTCAGCAGGCTCGGCCCCTACGACCGCGACGTGCTCGACAGCGCGGCGTGGAGCCACAGTGCCCGCGCACCGCGGCTCCTCGTCGAGTACTGGGCGCACGAGGCCGCGTTGATGGCCGTCGACGACTGGCCGCTGCTGCGCTGGCGGATGCGCGAGTACACCCACGGCCGGTGGGGCACCGAGATCGTGCGCAACAACACCAAACTGGCCGAGGACGTCATCGCCGCCGTCTCCGAGCTCGGACCGTCGACGTCCGGGCAGATCGAGGCGCACCTGGAATCAGAGCCGCGCGGCAGGAAGGGCCCGTGGTGGGACCGCAGCGACACCAAGTGGGTGGCCGAGGCGCTGTTCGCCTCGGGCGTGCTGACCACCGCCACCCGGGTCGGGTTCGCCAGGCACTACGACCTGACCGAGAACGTGTCTGCCACCCGAGGTGGTGGCCCGCCAGGTCGATGACGACGAGGCCGTCCGTGAACTGGTGCTGCGTGCCGCCACGGCGCTCGGCGTAGCCACCGAGACCGACATCCGGGACTACTTCCGCCTCGGCGCCAAACAGGCCAAGCCCGCGATCGCGGAGCTGGTGTCCGCCGGTGAGCTCGAACCCGTCGAGGTGGACGGCTGGAGCGCACCCGCATATCTGCGGGTCGGCCAGACCGTGGCCCGCCGGGACCGCGGCACCGCGCTGCTGTGCCCGTTCGATCCGCTGATCTTCTTCCGGCCGCGCGTCGAGCGGCTGTTCGAGCTTCCACTACCGCATAGAGATCTACGTTCCCGAGCCGAAGCGCCAATTCGGCTACTACGTCTGGCCGTTCCTGCTCGACGGCCGGCTGGTCGGCCGCGTCGACCTCAAGGCCGAACGCCTCAGGGACGCACTGCACGTGGTCGGTGCGTTCACCGAACCCGGCCAGGACGCGCGGGCGGGTGGCCGAGGCGTTGGCGGCCGAATTGCGCACGATGGCATCGTGGCTGGGCCTCGGTGAGGTGACGGTGGGGGAGCGCGGTGACCTGGTCGGCACCGTTGCGGCGGCGCCGGCTGCGCCTAGCCCAGCGGAATGTCGTTGTCGCCCTTGGATTCCTGATACTGGTCCGAGAGCGCCTGATACCGGTCCGCTGATCCGTTGCTCCTGCTCGCGCAGCTCGGTGCGCAGCGGCTCGGCCTCCGACTCGACCAGGTCGGGGATCGAGTACGCGGTCCAGAACTCATTGCTGCGCCGGTAGCCGCCAGGCTCGAGCCCGAAGACCTCCTTGAGGATCTTCAGGTCGTGCGGGATGGCGAAGCTGTCCCGGGAATCCTCGTGGCTGTAGAAGTAGTAGTAGTTGTCGAAGCCCGCCCAGGTGATCGCCGACATGCACAGCGTGCACGGCTCGTGGGTGGTCAGGAACACCAGTTCCGTCGTCGACGGGCGGTCGACGAGCTCGTAGAACTCGTTGAGCGTGTTGATCTCGCCGTGCAGTAGCGGGTTGTCGGTTTCGTCATTGGTGCCCGCGATGACGAGCGACAGGTCGGACTTGCGCAGGATCGCCGCGCCGAAGACCTTGTTGCCCGCGGCGACGCCACGTTCGGTCAGCGGCAGGATGTCGCCGTCGATGACGTCGAGTAAGCGCGGGGCGATGGATGTCGCTGGCATGGCTCACCATAACGTTCACCAGCCGCTGCGTTAGTCGTTTGCTGATTCCTCCGCCAGTTCGGGTACGCCCTTGCCGCGAATCACGTTGACCGCGAACACCACCGCGCCGATCACCAGCCACACCAGGCCGCCGATCTTGGCCAGCGAGTCGGCATTGAACAGCACGTAGCCGATGATCAGGAAGCCCAGCGTGGGAACCACCAGGTGAAGCAGGTAGTTCTTCGACTTCTGGCGCACCAGGTAGTACCAGACCACCGAGACGTGCAGCAGGCAGAAGCCGAACAGCGCGCCGAAGTTCACCAGCGACGAGATCAACCCGATCTGGCCGACGAAGAACAGCACCAGCACCAGGCTGAGCGCGCTGACCACGAGGATCGCGGCCATCGGCACCTTGCGGCTGCTGATCTTGGACAGGAACTTCGGCAGCTGGCCGTCGCGGCTCATCGAGATAGAGCAGCCGGCTGGTGGCGGCCTGGGCGGCCATCGCGTTGGCGAACCCGACCGCCATCACGTTGACCGCGAAGAAGGCGTTCATCCAGCCCGTACTCGACGCCGCCTGCACGAGGGTGAAGAAGGCGTTGCCGACCTCGTCGTCGCTGAACGCCTCGCGGCCTCCTGCGAGCAGGCTGGCCAGCCAGGTCTGGGTGACGAACAGGAAGGCCACCACGAACAACGCGATGATCATCGCCCGGCCCGCCGGGTTCTTGCGTCCCGTGGACTCCTCGGCCAGCGTCGAGATGCCATCGAAGCCAAGGAAACTCAGGACGGCGATCGACAGGGCACTGGCGATCAGCGGTGCGGTGACAGTGCTCGGATTCCAGATCGGGTCGGTGCTCCAGCCCACGTCGGGCAGGGAACTCGCCGCTGATCGCCTGCACCGCGATGACGACGAAGATCACGACGAACACCAACTCGATGGCGAGGAAGACCCGGTTGGCGATCTTCAGCGAGCTCGATGCCGGCCAGGTTGATGATGGTGTTGACGACGACGAAGACGATCGCCCACAGCCACCGCGGGGTGCCGGGAAACAGCCCGATCATCGACTCGGCGGCGAAGACGTACAGCAGCGTCGGCACCAGCAGGTAGTCCAGCAGGATGGCCCAGCCAGCGAAGAAGCCGACGCTGGGATGGATGCCGCGGCCGACGTAGGAGAACACCGATCCGGCAAGGGGGAACGACTTGGCCATCTGCGAGTACGCCAGCGCGGTGAAGATCATGGCCACCAGGCCGATGACGTAGACCAGCGGCACCATGCCCGATGCGCTGTTGTAGACGGTGCCGAAGATCGCCCACGGAGCGATCGGCACCATGAACACCAGCCCGTACACCAGCAGGTCGAAGGTGGACACCGACCGATTGAGTTCCTGTGCGTAGCCGAATGATTCGAGGCGGCGCTGCTGCCCGGTCGGGGTTTGCGCGTCAGAGCTGACCATGCGGATGTCCTGTCGATCGATGGGCTGTCAGACCCGCGCGGGGGCGGGATCGTGGTCGGCGAGGAAGGCGGCGATGACCTTGCGGAACTCCGCGGGCTTCTCCAGGTGGGTGCAGTGGCTGGCGTCGGCGAAGACGTGGCTGCGGGCGCCGGTGATCCGCTCGGCGTACGGACGCCAAGTCGCCGGGGTGGCTTCGTCGAACTCGCCCGCGATGACCAGCGTTGGAGCGACGATCCGCTCGAGTCGCTCGATGACGGTCCAGTGGCGCAGAGTGCCGAGGACGTGAAACTCGTTGGGGCCGTTCATGGTGTGGTAGACGGTCGGCTCGGCCTCCATCTGCTGTCTCGCTGTCGACGAAGTCGGTGGGGGTGGGCACGACGCGGCACACGTGGCGGCGGTAGAACTCCTCCGTCGCGGCGAGGTATTCCGGATCGGTGACGGTGCCCGCGGCCTCGTGACGGTCCAGAGCGGCCTGGGTCTCGGCGGGCAGTTGGGCGCGCAGCTCGGTGGCGGCCGCGACCCACAGATCCATCGATGCCGGTGAGTTGCAGATCGACAGGGAGGCCAGGCCCGCGGGCTGGCGGACCGCGATCTCGGCGCCGAGCATGCCGCCCCAGGACTGCCCTAGCAGGTGGTACTGCTCGATCTCCAATGCCGTTCTCACGGTGTGGAACTCGTCGACGAACAACTCGGGCGTCCAGAAATCGGCCGGTTTGTCGGGCAGGTGGGTGCTGTGACCGCATCCGACCTGGTCGTAGTGGATGACGGTGCGTCCGGTCTCGTCGGCGAGTTCGGCGATGTTGCGCACGTAGTCGTGGGCCATGCCGGGGCCGCCGTGGAGCACGAAGAGCGGATGGGCGTTGGGCCGAGGTGTCTCCGGTGTGGTGATTCTCACCCACGTCTCGAATTCCCGGAAGGCCACGGTACGGGTTTGCACGTGCACGGGCTCACTATGAACCTCCAATGGTCTCGCTGCAAGACCATTGCGTCGAATTAACATACGCGTATCGACGTAGGGGAGACCGGGCTGATGGCCGACCGCACCGCAGTGCCGCCGAGCGGCCTGCTGGGCCAGGCAACTGAGCATGCCGTCGAGGGTCGACGAGATCACCGACCGGCTCGTCACCGCGATCGCCATCGGCGAATACCTGCCCGGCGCACGCCTGCCGGTCGAACGCGAGCTCGCCGGCTCGCTGGGCGTTGGGCGCATGACCGTTCGGGCCGCGCTCGCCCGACTGGTCGAGCGTGGTCTCCTCGAGACCCGCCGCGGGCGTGGCGGCGGGTCGTACGTCGTCGACCAGTGGCCCGAGTCGTCCACCGATGCGGTGCGCCGCACCCTGACGATGCGCCTCGACGAACTCCGTGACCGGTGTGACGCCATCTGTCGTCTGCACGGCGCGGTCTGCCGGGCCGCGGCCGAGGCACGGACCGCGGCGGACGTGGCCGAGCTGCGGGATGCGCAGGAGCTCTACCGCACGGCGACCAGCGGTCTGGCGGCCCAGCAGGCCGACAGCAGGCTGCACGTGACGATCATGAACAGCACCCACAATCCGGTGCTCGTCCAGGTGCTCGTCGACCTCGAGTCGTCGGTCAGCATCGGTGCCCCCGCCCACCTGTGGGGGGAGCCGTCCACCATGCGCGAAATGGAGTTGCGGGCTCTGCGCGAGCACGACGAGCTGATCGAGGCCATCGCCGACGGCCGCGGCGACGACGCCGACGCGTTGGCCCGCGCGCACGTCGCGATCGACTTCGAGCTCATCTCCACGGCGATGCGCCGCGCGGGAGTACTCGCCGACTGAGTACCGGCACTCAGGAACCCAGGGGTTGGACGGGTAACCTAGCCCCTGTGAGCACCAGCGGAATCGACGTCAGCGCACGCCTGGGCACCGTGCTGACTGCCATGGTGACGCCGTTCGGCCCGGACGGCTCCCTCGATCTGGCCGCTGCGAAGAAGGTGGCGACACACCTCGTCGACGCCGGCTGCGACGGTCTGGTGGTCTCGGGCACCACGGGTGAGTCACCCACGACCACCGACGACGAGAAGATCGCGTTGCTGGGCGCCGTGCTCGAGGCCGTCGGCGATCGAGCCAGGGTCATCGCCGGCGCCGGCTCCTACGACACCGCCCACAGCGTGCATCTGGCAAAGGCGTGCGAGGCGGAGGGGGCGCACGGACTGCTCGTCGTCACGCCCTACTACTCGCGGCCGCCGCAGGCAGGCCTGGTCGCGCACTTCACCGCCGTCGCCGACGCCACCGCGGTGCCCAACGTGCTGTACGACATCCCGGCGCGCTCCGTCGTGCCGATTGCGTGGGACACCGTCCGCAGGGTGGCGACGCACCCGAACATCGTCGCCATCAAGGACGCGAAGGGCGACCTGCACGGCGGCGCGATGATCATGGCCGAGACCGGACTGGCCTACTACTCCGGCGACGATGCGCTGAACCTGCCGTGGCTCGCGATGGGCGCGACGGGGTTCATCAGCGTCTGGGCCCACCTCGCCGCGGGCCAGCTACGAAACATGTGGTCGGCGTTCGCCTCCGGCGACGTCGCGACGGCCCGCAAGTGCCACGTCACACTCGGTGCGCTCAACGACGCGCAGGTCCGGCTGGGCGGGGTCACGATGGCGAAGGAGGGCCTTCGCCTGTTGGGCATCGAAACCGGCGATCCACGACTGCCGCAGATCCCGGCGACACCCGATCAGATCGAGGAACTCGCAGCCGACATGCGCGCGGCCGGCGTGCTCCGATGAATTCCGCCGACGGCACGGCTCCGACGATGAGCCCACCCCTTGCGCCGCCGGGACCGCTGGCAGCGGGCGGCCTACGGGTCACCGCGCTGGGCGGCATCGGCGAAATCGGCCGCAACATGACCGTCTTCGAACACCTCGGGCGCCTGCTGATCATCGACTGCGGAGTGCTGTTCCCCGGCCACGACGAACCCGGCGTCGACCTGATCCTGCCCGACCTGCGGCACGTTCAAGACCGCCTCGACGATGTCGAGGCGCTGGTGCTCACGCACGCCCACGAGGATCACATCGGCGCGATCCCGCACCTGCTCAAACTCCGCTCGGACATCCCCGTGGTTGGCTCGAAGTTCACGCTCGCACTGGTCGCGGCCAAGTGCAGAGAACACCGCATCAAACCGGTGTTCATCGAGGTCGGCGAGGGGCAGAGCAGCCGTCACGGGGTATTCGAGTGTGAGTACTTCGCGGTCAACCACTCCATCCCCGACGCGCTGGCGATCGCGGTGTACACCGGCGCGGGCACGGTGCTGCACACCGGCGACATCAAGCTCGACCAACTGCCACTCGACGGCCGCCCGACCGACCTGCCGGGGATGTCGCGGCTCGGGGACGCCGGGGTGGACCTCTTCCTGTGTGACTCCACCAACGCCGAGATACCGGGCGTGGGTCCTTCGGAGAGCGAGATAGGGCCGAACCTGCACCGCCTGATCCGCTCGGCCGAGGGTCGGGTGATCGTGGCCTGCTTCGCGTCCAACGTCGCCCGCGTGCAGCAGATCATCGATGCGTCGGTTGCGTTGGGCCGCAAGGTCTCCTTCGTGGGCCGGTCCATGGTGCGCAACATGGGGATCGCCCGAGACCTCGGCTTCCTCACCGTGGCAGACGACGACGTCATCGACATCGCGGCCGCCGAGATGATGCCTGCGGACCGAATCGTCCTCGTCACCACGGGAACCCAGGGCGAACCGATGGCGGCGCTGTCGCGGATGTCGCGCGGCGAGCACCGCAGCATCACGCTGACCTCAGGTGACCTCATCGTGATGTCGTCCTCGCAGATCCCCGGCAACGAGGAGGCGATCTTCGGGGTCATCGACTCGCTCGCCAAGATCGGTGTTCGCGTCGTCACCAACGGCCAGATCCGGATTCACGTATCCGGCCACGCCTACGCAGGCGAACTGCTCTTCCTCTACAACGGAGTTCGACCCCGCAACGTGATGCCGGTCCACGGCACGTGGCGCCACCTGCGCGCCAACGCCGCGCTTGCGGTGAGCACCGGGGTGCCCGAGGAGAACGTCGTGCTGGCCGAGAACGGCGTCAGCGTCGACCTCGTCAGCGGAAGGGCGAGCATCGCCGGTGCGGTGCCAACCGGCAAGATGTTCGTCGACGGACTGATCACCGGTGACGTCGGCGAGGTCACGTTGGGCGAACGGCTCACGCTGTCTTCGGGATTCATCTCCATCACCGTCGTCGTCCGCCGCGGAACGGGCAAACCCGCCGCACCTCCGCAACTGCATTCCCGCGGCTTCTCCGAGGATCCCAAGGCGCTCGAGCCGGCCACCCGCAAGGTGCAGGAGGCGCTCGAGGCGCTCGCCGCCGACAAGGTGACCGACCCGGTCCGCATCGCGCAGTCGGTGCGGCGCGCGGTCGGAAAGTGGGTGGGCGAGGTCTACCGCCGCCAGCCGATGATCGTGCCGACGGTTCTCGAGATCGACTGATGCTCAGATCTTCTCGGCGTAGGCCGACCATTCGATCTGCGACGCGGTGAGGTCGCGTCCGGCAGGCCGGACGTAGCGCGCCATCATCTCGTCGGGTCCGGCCTGGTCGATCAACCGCCACCCGTACCGGTCGAGGAACCCGGCGACGTCCTCGGGTAGCAGCCCGAACTTCCACAGCTGACTGCGCTGCCGCATCCTCCGGTACAGGGCCGGCGCGCCGTACAGGCGGCCCCCTTCGATGAAATCCCGCCGGATGTAGCTGAAGTCGAGCCTGCTCCCGACGGCCACCTGCGCGAGCTGGTCGAACGTGGCACCGACCGCCTCCGCGGTCAGGTACTGCGTGACGCCCTCCCAGACGAAGAAGGCGGGCGAGTCCCGCCGGTATCCATCCGATGCGAGCGTCGCCATCAGGTCGTCGCGCTCGAAGTCGACCGACACCAGCCGAACCGACGAAGGGGCGGTGCCGAAGACCCTCGCCACGACGGCACGCTTGCGCGCGATGTTCACCGGCAGGTCGACTTCGAAGACCGGCACGTCGCTGTCACGGGCGAGACGGTAGGCCCGGGTGTCCAGGCCGGAACCCAGGATCACCACGGCCGCGACGTCGGGCAGCGACTCCGCAAGGTTGTCGTCGATGTAGCTCTTGCGGCAGGCCAGGCTCGCCCACAATCCGGGACCGGAGCGCTCGGAGGCCGCGATGACCATCCGGCGCACCGCGTCGAACCGGGTGGCGCGCACCAGGGCCCGTAGCGGCTTCGGCAGGAACGAGGCCGCCAGGTCGTCGTCGACCAGACGGCGGTCGGGCGATTCGTGCTGCTCGACCGCCGACAGCACGATGGGCCCGAATGCGGTCTGGGCCGCGGGATTCCGGGGCATACTGGCTCAGCGCTTGTTCACGTAACCGGCGTCGACGGGCAACGTCACTCCGGTGATGTGTTTGGCTGCGTCGGACACCAGCCACGCGACGGCATTGGCGATGTCTTCCGGCTCGATGGTGTCCATGTCGACCGACGTGCCCCCGCCCCGATCGTCGCGGACCATGTCGTCGAGCCACTGCCGGGTGAACTCGTTGTCGATCATCGGCGTTCGGACGGCGGCGGGATGGATGGAGTTGACCCGAATATCCAGCGAACCAAGGAGATTCGCGTACACCCGCATGAGTCCGACCATGCCGTGCTTGGCTGCGGCGTAGCCGATGGAGCCGGCCTGCGGCGCGGCGATGCCCACCAACCCTGCGACCGAGCTCGTCAGCACGATCGATCCGCCCCTGCCCGCCTTGATCATTGGTCTCATCGCCACGTCGATCGTGTGGTAGACGCCGGTGAGGTTGACGTCGATGACGTCCTGCCAGGCGTCCTCGCCTGCCATGGGGGCGATGCCCGCGTTCGCCACCACGACGTCCAGCCGGCCGCCGAGGGCGTCGACGCCCGCCTTCAAGGCGGTCTTGAGCGACGCCCGGTCCCGCACGTCGGCCTGCTGGGCGACGATGCGCGCGCCGGTGTCCTCGACGAGCTTGACCGTCTGCGGCCAGATCGTCGGCGGTGGCCATCGGGTATGGCACCGAGGCGATCTGGTCGCACAGGTCGACCGCGATGATGTCTGCGCCCTCGGACGCCAGTTTCACCGCGTGCGCGCGGCCCTGACCGCGGGCCGCGCCGGTGATGAAGGCGACCCGCCCGCTCAGCGACCCCATGTCAGCTGCGCAGCTGGCCCTTGGCGGGATCGCCCGCGACGACGGGCTTGAGCATCTTGATGTCGGGCGCACCGTCGAGGTGGTCACCGATGGCACCGAACAACGCGCCGATGGCTGGGGCGGTGCTGTGTGTCTTGAGCGCGTCCTCGTCGGCCCACTGCTCAACGAAGACGAACGTGCCGTCCGCCTCGTGCAAGCGCATACAGCTCGCAACCCGGCTCGGCATGCACCGCTTCGATCGCGCGGGTACAGGCATCGCGGACGGCGTCCACGGATTCGGGCTTGGCGATCAAGGTGGCGACGACGACGACGGGCATGGGCGATGGCTCCTCAGCGAGTGGATGTGCGGGATAACAGTACCCAGAGCATCTTGCCGATCCGCTGGGCTGCGACGGAACATGGCCTGAACTGGGCATTGGCGAGTCGACGCGAGGTTTGCTCCTGCGGGAAACGGGCGTCGCCGCGGGGGACCGCAACACAACTGTGACCAGTGTGGCTGATGGTGAATATGGGACTGTTGCGACTAGGCTTGCCGGCATGGCAAGTAAGACCGCCGCCCGCTCGGGCGCCCGTTCGAGCAGGTCGAAGGCCGGCTCTCAGAGCGGCGCTCGCCCGGCCCGCCCCGCCGCCCCCCGCCGCAAACCCGCGCGACGTACGCCGTCGCCCGCAGCCGGCGCCGGCGCTGCCATCGGTCGTGGCGCAAGGGCCGGCTGGCTGATGCTGGCCAAGGGGGCGGGAACGACTGCACGCTCGGTCGGTCGCGCACGTGAACTGGAACCCGGTCACCGGCGGGACGGCATCGCTCTCGGCTTGCTCGGCATCGCCGTGGTGTCCGCCGCCAGTTCGTGGTTCGATGCGGCGCGGCCGGTCGGCGGCTGGATCGACACCGTCGTGCGGATCGTCATCGGCTCGGCGGTGGTCCTCGTGCCGATCCTGCTCGTCGCCATCGCGGTCATCCTGATGCGTACCGAGCCGAATCCCGAGGCACGGCCCCGGCTGATCCTCGGCGCGGCCATGATCGGCCTGCCCGCACTCGGGCTCTGGCATCTGTGGGCCGGTGCGCCGCAGGATCCCGTCGCGCGCCGCCACGCCGCCGGATTCATCGGGTTCGCGCTCGGCGGCCCGTTGTCGGACGGGCTGACGCCGTGGATCGCCACACCGCTGCTCATCATCGGTCTGCTGTTCGGCTTGCTGCTGGTGACGGGAACGACCATCCGGGAGGTGCCGTCGACCGTGCGCACCCTGTTCGGCACCGGTTACCGCGGTGACGAGTACGGCGACGAGTACGACGAGTACGACGAAGCGGGAACGGACAGACAGCCCGAAGACTTCTCCGACGGCTATTACGACGACCCCGCCGGGTACCTGGGTGACGAGGCAGAGGCGTGGCCCGGGTCGGGCCCTCCTGCCGCCGGCCCGACCGGCGGGACGCCGTACGACAACTACCCGCTTGCCGACGAGGCGCCGACGGTCCCCGAACCCACCGCAACGGCTCCGCGCCGCAAGAAGGAGAAGCCCGCCAAGAAGACGGACACCCTGGTGCTCGACCGCGTGGTCGACGGGCCGTATCAGCTGCCGTCGCTGGACCTGCTGGTCGCGGGCGATCCGCCGAAGCTGCGCAGCGCGGCCAACGACAAGATGATCGAGGTCATCCAGTCGGTGCTCGACCAGTTCAAGGTCGACGCCGCGGTGACGGGATGCACCCGTGGTCCGACCGTCACGCGCTACGAGGTCGAACTCGGACCCGGCGTCAAGGTCGAGAAGATCACGGCGCTGCAGAAGAACATCGCCTATGCGGTGGCCACCGAGAGCGTCCGCATGCTCGCCCCCATCCCCGGCAAGTCGGCCGTCGGCATCGAGGTGCCCAACACCGACCGCGAGATGGTGCGGCTGTCCGACGTGCTCACCGCACCGACCACCCGTCGCGACCACCACCCACTGGTCATCGGACTCGGCAAGGACATCGAGGGCGACTTCATCTCGGCGAACCTGGCCAAGATGCCGCACCTCCTGGTGGCCGGTTCGACGGGCTCGGGCAAGTCCAGCTTCGTCAACTCCATGCTGGTCTCACTGCTGTCACGGGCCACGCCGGAGGAGGTCAGGATGATCCTGATCGACCCGAAGATGGTCGAACTCACGCCGTACGAGGGCATCCCGCACCTCATCACGCCCATCGTCACGCAGCCCAAGAAGGCAGCCGCTGCGCTGGCCTGGCTGGTCGAAGAGATGGAGCAGCGCTACCAGGACATGCAGGCCAACAAGGTCCGCCACATCGACGACTTCAACAAGAACGTGAAGTCCGGGGTGATCACCGCCCCGCTGGGCAGCGAGCGGGTCTACAAGCCCTATCCCTACATCATCGCGATCGTCGACGAGCTGGCCGACCTGATGATGACGGCGCCGCGCGACGTCGAGGACGCCATCGTGCGCATCACCCAGAAGGCGCGCGCCGCGGGCATCCACCTGATCCTGGCCACGCAGCGCCCGTCGGTCGACGTCGTCACCGGCCTGATCAAGACCAACGTGCCGTCCCGGCTGGCGTTCGCGACGTCGTCGCTCACCGACAGCCGGGTGATCCTGGATCAGCCAGGTGCCGAGAAGCTGATCGGCATGGGTGACGGGCTGTTCCTGCCGATGGGCGCCAACAAGCCGATCCGGTTCCAGGGCGCCTACATCAGCGACGAGGAGATCTACGCCGTCGTCGCCGCGTGCAAGGACCAGGCCGAGCCCGACTACACCGAGGGCGTCACCGCGGCCAAGCCCACCGGTGAGCGCACCGACGTCGACCCCGACATCGGTGACGACATGGACGTCTTCCTGCAGGCCGTCGAGCTCGTGGTGTCGTCGCAGTTCGGCTCGACCTCGATGCTGCAGCGCAAGCTGCGGGTCGGCTTCGCGAAGGCGGGCCGCCTGATGGATCTGATGGAGACGCGCAGCATCGTCGGCCCCAGCGAAGGCTCCAAGGCGCGTGAGGTGCTGGTCAAGCCCGATGAGCTGGCGGGGACGCTGATGCTGATCCGCGGCGGCGGGGACGCCGCCGACGACGACGACGAGTAATCGTCGAACGTGACACCACTGCGAGTTCCAGGCTGGATTTTCGCAGTGACGTCACGTTCGCCGACGTGACGGCAGTCACGACCACGGTGACGGTGTCGGATGCCGTTGGCACACTCCCGGCATGACGGCGCCCTTCATCGGCAGTGAAGCCCAGGCTTCGGGTGCCGTGACGCCATACCAGCTTCGCAGTCGCTACGTCGTGGTGCATCGTGACGTCTACCTACCGCGTGGCGTCGAGCTCACTGCCACGTCGCGCGCGAGGGCGGCGTGGTTGTGGTCGGGCCGGGGTGCGGTCGTTGCGGGCCGCTCCGCTGCTGCCCTGCACGGTGCCAAGTGGGTCGACGATGATGCGCCTGCCGAGATCCTCTACGACAATCGCCGCCCTCCGAACGGAATTCGCACGTGGTCGGATCGGTTCGAGGACGACGAAGTCGAGACGGTCCGCGGACTAGTCGTGACGACGCCAGCGCGAACCGCATTGGACATGGCGTGCCGTTACCCGCTTCCCAAGGCCGTCGCGGCGATCGACGCCCTGGCGCGAGCCACCAAACTGAAGGTGGCCGACGTCGAGCTGCTGGCGCAGCGGTATCGGGGGCGTCGCGGTATCCGCGCGGCCCTCGAGGTGCTCGACCTCGTCGACGCTGGCGCAGAGTCGCCCCAAGAGACCAGGGTGCGCTTGATCCTCGTCGGGGCGGGCTTCCCGCGGCCCGAGACCCAGATCCCGGTGTACGACGAATACGGCCAACTCGTCGCCGTCCTCGACATGGGCTGGCGCGAGATCATGGTGGGCGTCGACTACGAGGGCGAGCACCACCGGATGAGTCGCCGCAGCTTCGATCGGGACATCAGGCGGGCAGAGGCCGTCAGCGAATTGGGCTGGGACGACGTCCGCGTCACCGCCGAGGACACCGATGGCAGCATCATCGGCCGGGTGGGTCGGGCGTTCGCCCGCCGAACGTGAGCCCACTGCGAATTTCGGGCTGATTTCTCACCATGGCGTCACGCGGCGAGCGGCGTCAGGTGAGCGTGAGCAGCATCCGGGTGTTGCCGAGGATGTTGGGCTTGACGTAGGACAGGTCGAGGAACTCGGCGACGCCGATGTCGTAGGAACGGCACATCTCCTCGTAGACCTCAGCGGTCACCGGCGTGCCCTCGATCTCCTTGAAGCCATGGCTGGCGAAGAAGTCGGTCTCGAACGTCAGCACGAAGATCCGTTGCAGTCGGAGCTCCCTGGCGACGTCGAGCAGGCACCCAACCACGGCATGCCCCACGCCGTGTCCGCGCAGGTCAGGGTGCGCGGCGATAGTGCGGATCTCGCCGAGGTCGGCCCACAGCACGTGCAGTGCGCCGCAGCCGACCACCTCGCCGTCGAGCTCGGCCACCCAGAACTCCTGGACGGACTCGTAGAGCGTGACGAGGTTCTTCTCCAGCAGGATCTTGCCCGCGTAGACGTCGACGAGCGCCTTGATATCTGGGACGTCGGAAGTACGGGCGCGCCGGACGACCAGCCCATCCGCCAGTGGCGCTCCATTCACACGTGCGAGAGTATCGGCTCGGCGCAACGGATATTCTGAGCCGGTGCCTGGCCCGCCTGATACCGATCCGGTGATTCCGCGCGCGAGTGTCGCGAACATCGCCAATGTCCTCACCGGTGTGCGGATGGCCATGGTGCCCGTGTTCCTGCTGGCGCTCTTCGTCGGCGATGGTCATGAAACACGTTGGCGGATAGTCGCTTTCATCATCTTTACTGCCGCGGTGATCACCGATCGGGTCGACGGCGCGCTGGCCCGCAGCTACGACCTGGTCACCGAATTCGGCAAGCTGGCCGACCCGATCGCCGACAAGGCGCTGATCGGTGCGGCGCTGATCGGGCTGTCTCTGCTCGGCGATCTGCCGTGGTGGGTGACGATTCTGATCCTGGTGCGTGAGATCGGCGTCACCATCTTGCGCTTCGCGGTGCTACGCCGCGGCGTCATCCCGGCCAGCCGCGGCGGCAAGCTCAAGACGTTGGTGCAGGCGATGGCGATCGGCCTGTTCATCCTGCCGCTGTCGGGCGCCTGGCTGACCGGCGCCTGGGTCTTCATGTGGGCCGCGATCGTGTTGACCGTGGTCACGGGGCTCGACTACGTCGTCTCGGCGTTCCGGGACGGACGTCGCCCGGCCGCCACGCCGTAGCCGGGAACCTTGGCAAGCGTGCGGGCGTTCTGCTCTTAGTGACCGCCGGACGAAGGAGAGCGCGATGACGGCACTGTTACGCGAAGTGATCGGCGACGTGCTTCGTCACGCCAGAACCGAGCAGGGCCGGACGCTGCGGGAGGTGTCCGACGACGCCAGGGTCAGCCTCGGTTACCTGTCCGAGGTCGAGCGCGGCCGCAAGGAGGCGTCCAGCGAGCTCCTCAGCGCCATCTGCGGTGCCCTGGACGTTCCGCTGTCGCGGGTCTTGACCGATGCCGGCGAGGAGATGGCCCGCCACGAGCTGAGCCCCGCGAAGGCGGGCGCCGCCGGCACGGCGAACATCGACGTCACCACCAAGGTCGTCATCCCGCAGGTCGTCACGATGGCGGTGGCCTAGCCTTCGATGCTGCGCTGAACCGATAAGTTGGCAGTAGCGCACAGCACACCAGCCCGTCCCCGGCAGGCAAAGCAACGACACGAAGGCGGAAACGTTCCCATGGCCAACCCGTTCGTCAAGGCGTGGAAGTACCTGATGGCGCTGTTCAGCTCCAAGGTCGACGAGTACGCCGACCCGAAGGTGCAGATCCAGCAGGCCATCGAAGACGCTCAGCGCCAGCACCAGGCGCTGACCCAGCAGGCCGCGCAGGTGATCGGCAATCAGCGTCAGCTGGAGATGCGGCTGAACCGTCAGCTCGCCGACATCGAGAAGCTCCAGGTCAACGTCCGCCAGGCGCTCACGCTCGCCGACCAGGTCACCGCTTCGGGAGATGCGGCCAAGGCCACCGAGTACAACAACGCCGCGGAGGCGTTCGCCGCGCAGCTGGTGACCGCCGAGCAGAGCGTCGAGGACCTCAAGGGGCTGCACGACCAGGCGCTGCAGGCCGCGGGCCAGGCGAAGAAGGCCGTCGAGCAGAACGCCATGATGCTGCAACAGAAGATCGCCGAGCGCAGCAAGCTGCTCAGCCAGCTCGAGCAGGCCAAGATGCAGGAGCAGGTGAGCGCCTCGCTGCAGTCGATGAGCGAGATGGCGGCACCCGGCACCACCCCCAGCCTGGACGAGGTGCGCGCAGAAGATCGAACGCCGCTACGCCAACGCCATGGGTGCTGCCGAGCTCGCGCAGAACTCGGTGCAGGGCCGGATGATGGAAGTGCAGCAGGCCAGCGTTCAGATGGCCGGGCACTCGCGGCTCGAGCAGATCCGCGCCTCGATGCGCGGTGACGCCCTGCCCGTCCGGCGGTGCCGCGACGCCGGCCACGCCTGCCGCCAACCCGCCGGCCGCGGCGCCGGAAAACCCGCTGTCGCAATAGCGTTCGACGGATCATGGCACTGAGATCTCGGACCGGACGCGCGGAGGCGTGGCGCACGCTGGCGCAGCGTGGTGTCGACACCGCGGCGGAACTCTCCGACGTGCTGGCCCAGAAGTTGGGCGCAGCCGCTGATCCACGCGCCAAGATGCTGCGCAAGCGCCGCTGGGCGCTTCGCGCAGGGCTGTTCTTCACGTTCTCCACCGGGCTGTGGATCGTCGTGACGGCGGTGCTGGCGTCGTGGAACACACCGGCGTGGGCGCTGCCCATTCCCGGTGCCATCGCCGTGGGCGCCGCGTTCCTGGCGACGCTGTCGCTTCCTGCGCTACCGCTGGCTGAAGGCCACGCCGCTGCCCCCGCAGCGCTCGGTCCGCCGGCTTCCGCCGTGGGGATCGGCGGCCCGCCAGCCGATGGCGGCGCTCGCGTCGGCCGAGCGCGGGATGTTCGCCCTGCTCGGCGTGATGCAGCGCGGCCGGATGCTGCCGGACGACGAGTTGCGCGAGGTGACGGTGGCGGCCAACCAGACCGCGGCCACCATGGCGGCCACCGCCACCGAGGTGGTGTCGATGGAGCGGGCCGCGGCGGCGTCGCCCGCAGTCCCGGGCGCACTTGGCGCCCACCATCCGCGCGTTCACCGCGCAGTTGGAGACCGGGGTTCGGCAGTACAACGAAATGGTCACCGCCGCAGCGCAACTGGTGTCAGCCGCCAACAGCGGAACCGATGTCGAGTTCGCCGATGTCGGCGCAGCGCTACCGCCACGAGCTGGGCACCGCCACCGACCGGCTGTCCGGCTGGGCGCAGGCCTTCGACGAACTCGGCCACCTGCGCCGCGCCTGACGCCTCAGACGTCCTGGCTGCTCGGCGGGCCCGACCGTGGTCCGTACTTCGCGATGTAGGCGTCGTGGACGTGGGCGTTCGCGCTGCCGCGCGACGTAGTCGACCAGGCCGGGGTCCAGCCCGTGTTTGCGCAGCATGTGCCGCCGCCACACCTTGTTCAGCGCGTGCGAGAAGAACACGAACGGGATCAGGATCGGCAGCGTCGTGGACAGGTGCAGGTACAGCGACATGGGGATCACCCAGAACGGCGTGAGGATCAGCACCGCCGGAATGAAGACCCGGACCATCATGCGGATGGTGGCGCCAGGGCCTGCCAGGTCGTCGGCCACCCACTGCCGCATCGAGTTCGGCAGGCGGCGGCCGTAGCAGTACCCGATGTACTGGACAAGACGTTCGGACGGGTGCGCGCGGTCGGCTCGCTCATGCCGTGCCCGTCACATCTTCGGACGCAGCGCAGGCACGGCCACCCCGACGATCCCGCGGACGATCGCCTTGCCGAAGTCGTAGAAGTCGAAGTAGTCGCGCCACAGCGTGATCCGCCCGTCGTGCGACCTCGAACACGCCGCAGACCCAGAACTGCAGGCGCAACGGTCCGAAGATCATGGCGTCGGTGCGTTCGTTGAGAACCGTGCCGCCGTCGGCCACGTTGCGGTGGAACTTCACCTCGAAGCCCATCCGGCCCTGCCGTGCTGCGGAGCATCTTCCGCACGCGGGCGCCGCCGCGAATCGTCGGCAATCCGACGTTCTGATAGACGAGGTCATCGGCGAGCAGGGCGTCGGTGGTGTCGAAGTCCTGGTCGGCAAGTGCGTAGAGGAAGTTCTCGACCACGACCGCACTGTCGGTGCCCGCCACGGTGGATCTCTGCTCAGTCATGACGGTCAGCGTAACCTTTGCCTTCGAGGGGAAAGCGCTTTGCGCGGGCGTCTGCCCTTCGCATGGCATGCGCTCATCGCGGGCGGTCTGCTCGTCGCGCAAGCGGTCATCGCGGTGGCTAGGGTGGGCGGATGCGCGTCGCGGTGGTCGCCGGACCCGACCCGGGGCACGCCTTTCCCGCGCTGGCGCTGTGCCTGAAGTTCCAGGCGCGCCGGTGACGACGCCACGCTGCTCACGGGCACCGAATGGCTCGACACCGCCCGTGCCGCCGGGGTGGACGCGGTCGAACTCCTGGGCCTGGATCCGACCGATTACGACGACGACGCCGACGCGGGGGACAAGATCCACCGGCGGGCCGCGCGAATGGCCGTGCTCAACGCGCCCCAACTGAAGGAGCTGGCGCCCGACCTGGTGGTGTCCGACGTGATCACCGCGTGCGGCGGGCTGGCGGCCGAACTTCTCGGCGTGCCGTGGGTCGAGCTGAGTCCGCATCCGCTGTACCGGCCGTCGACGGGGCTGCCGCCGGTGGGTAGCGGGTTGGCGCCGGGAACGGGGCTGCGCGGACGGCTGCGCGACACGGTGCTGCGCGCACTGAGCGCCCGCTCGGTGCGCGACGGCGTCCGGCAGCGAACCGCGGCGCGGGCCGAGATCGGGCTGCCCGCCCGCGATCCCGGTCCGCTGCGCCGCCTGATCGCCACGCTGCCCGCCCTCGAGGTGCCCCGGCCGGACTGGCCGACCGAGGCCGTGGTCGTGGGTCCGCTGCACTTCGAGCCGACGTCGGCGGTGCTCGACATCCCCGACGGCGACGGGCCGGTGGTGGTCGTCGCGCCGTCGACGGCGACGACCGGTACGGGTGGGCTGGCCGAGCTTGCGCTGGAGTCGTTGACACCGGGCGCAACGCTGCCTGCGGGGTCGCGGGTGGTGGTGTCCAGGCTGGGCGGCGCCGACGTGGCCGTGCCGCCGTGGGCAGCCGATGGGCTGGGCCGCCAGGACGAGCTTCTCAAGGCGGCGGATCTGGTGATCTGCGGTGGCGGGCACGGCATGGTGTCCAAGACGCTGCAGGCGGGGGTGCCGATGGTGGTGGTGCCCGGCGGGGGCGACCAGTGGGAGATCGCCAATCGCATTGTGCGGCAGGGCAGTGCGGTGCTGGTCCGGCCGCTGACGGGGCAGGCGTTGACCGCCGCCGTCGGCGAGGTGCTGGCGTCACCGCGACTTCCGCGCCGCCGCCAGGCGCGCCGGCGCCGAGGTTGCCGGGATCGCCGATCCGGTACGGGTGTGCCATGAAGCCTTGGCGTCGTCGGCGTAGGTTGGTCGCGTGCGGTTGACGGAATTCCGCGAACTGGTCGAAGGCCGGTTCGGTCCGATACGAGGTGGGTCGATGCTCGTCGACCACGTGCTGAGCGGATTCGGTGGGCGCACCGCCGCGCAGGCCATCGACGACGGGGTCGATCCCCGCGAGGTGTGGCGCGCGCTGTGCGCCGACTTCGACGTCCCGCGCGACCAGTGGTGAGCTGCGCTCAGGTCCGGCTTCTGGCGGCGTTGACGATGTCAAGGCTCAGCCGAGTCGCGGTCGCCAGCGCGTCACTCTCACCGTCGCACAGGGTTCCGCACAACCAGTCCCAATGGGCTGTCACCGTCTGCCCGGGCGACGGTTCCGGCGCCAGGGAGGTGCCGTCCTTGCGCCACCGCACCCGCTCGAGGGCGGGATCGCCGAGCCAGAGCCTGCCGTCGGCGAACGTCAACGGTTGCGAGTCGATCACCGCGTGGTCGCCCTGCACCGATTCGACGGTGCCCCAGCGGATCCGGCAGTCCTGCATGACCTGGACCGGCTTGGTCGGGTCGCGGTCCAGAAAGCGGACCCACGGGTAGACGGCGAACACGTGAAAGCTGTGATGCGCCAACGCCTCTCCGGTCCCGAGCGCATCCAGCACTCCGGTGACCTGACCGGCGAACGAGGACCGCAGCCTGCCCAGCAGCGCATCCGGGTCCACCGCACGCAGCAGTGGCCCGCCGACCCAGTAGTTGCGCACCACCGCAGCGTCGAGTGGATCGATGCCGCCCGCCGCATCGGCGATCGCACCCAGGTACGGCCACGCGCCGTCGAACTCCTTGGCGTGTGCCGCGAGCTCGGCGGCGCCGCCTTCGCGCAGCAGCACCGAGGAGTCGGCCGGCCCGCAGTAGCCCAGTTCGTTGGGCGGGAACGCGTAGCGGGCGAACTCGGCGTAGCCGGCGGGCAGCTGCCGATCGGTGATCGTCACGTCAGCAGATCCGGGGCAACTGTTCGCCGATCGGCAGGTCGACGACCCGGGTGCCGCCCAGCGCCGTCCGCGCGACCACCATGCCGGGATGCTCGGGGACGCAGGTGCCGATCACCGCGGCACGAATCCCCAGCGGATGGTCGTGCATTGCGGCGAGCACCCGATCGGCGTCCTCGGGCGGCACGAACGCCAGCAGCTTGCCCTCGTTGGCCACCTGCAGCGGGTCGAGGCCGAGCAGCCCGCACGCGTCGCGCACCTCCGCGGGGATCGGGAACGTCCGCTCGTCGAGCGCGATGCCGACCTCGGCGGTCTTCGCGATCTCGTTCAGCGTTGCGGCCACGCCGCCGCGGGTGGGATCCCGCAGCACGTGCAGGTCGGCGCCGGTGTCGAGCATCGCCGCCACCAGCCCGTGCAGCGGCGCGGTATCGCTGGCCACGGTGGTCGCGAACTCCAGGCCCTCCCGGCAGCTCATCACCGCCACCCCGTGCACGCCGATGTCACCGCTGACGATCACCACGTCACCCGGCGTTGCGCGCTGCGGACGGATGTCGGCGCGGTCGTCGACGATGCCGATGCCCGCGGTGTTGATGAAGACGCCGTCGCCGTGGCCGGAGTCGACCACCTTGGTGTCTCCGGTGACCAGCTTGACGCCGGCCGCCAGCGCCGCGGTGCCGAGGGCCTGTGCCACGTGGGCGATCTCGTCGAGCGGGGTGCCCTCTTCGAGGATGAACGCCGTCGACAGCACCAACGGGCGAGCACCCGCCATGGCCAGGTCGTTCACGGTGCCGTTGACGGCGAGATCGCCGATCGTGCCGCCGGGGAACACCAGCGGCTTGACCACGAACGAGTCGGTGGAGAACGCCAGCCGGACACCATTGACCTCGATGACGGCCGCGTCGCCCATGCCCGCGTCGGCGGCGGATCCGAACGCGGGCAGGAACAGATGCTCGATGAGTTCACCGGACATCGCCCCGCCGCCGCCGTGGCCCATCACGATGTTCGGCGAGTCCCGCAGCGGCATCGGGCACACCCACGCCTCCATGTCGATGGTCGCCTTCGCTCGTCGATGGTCGCCTTCTCCGGGACGTCTCAGGCATGCGTCACCTCGAGCCGCCGGTACAGGTAGTAGGCGGCGCACGCCCCCTCGGAGGAGACCATCGTGGCGCCCAGCGGATTTCGCGGCGTGCACTCCTTGCCGAAGGCCGCGCACTCGTGCGGCTTGATCATGCCCTGCAACACCTCGCCGGAACGGCAGATCGCCGACTCGGCGGTGTGTATCCCGGTGACCGAGAACCGGTGCTCGGCATCGAATTCCCGGTAGGCCGGCGACAGCCGCCAGCCACTCTGCGGGATCATCCCGATGCCGCGCCACGCCCGGTCGGTGACCTCGAAGACGTCCTGGAGCATGGCCCTGGCAGGCAGGTTGCCCTCCGCCTGCACCGCTCGCGGATAGGCGTTCTCGAGCTCGTGGCGGCCGGATTCCAGCTGAATCACCGTGCGCCGGATGCCCTCCAGGATGTCGAGCGGCTCGAATCCGGTGACCACGATCGGGATCTGGTACTTCTCGGTGAGCTCCGGGTATTCCTCGGTTCCCATCACGCAGCAGACGTGGCCTGCGGCGAGGAACGCCTGCACCCGGCAGGTCGGCGATTCCATGATCGCGGCGATCGCCGGCGGCACCAGCACGTGCGAGACCAGCAGCGAGAAGTTCTTCACCGCCAAGGCGTTTGGCCTGGTACACGGTCATCGCGTTGGCGGGGGCGGTGGTCTCGAATCCGATCCCGAAGAACACCACCTGCCGGTCGGGGTTGTCCCTGGCGATGGTCAGCGCATCCAGCGGCGAGTAGACCACCCGGACGTCGCCGCCCTCGCTCTTGATCCGGAACAGGTCCTTCTCGCTGCCCGGCACGCGCAGCATGTCGCCGAACGAGCAGAAGATCACGTCGGGCCGCGACGCGATCTCGAGCGCCTTGTCGATCATCTCCAGCGGTGTCACGCACACCGGGCAGCCGGGGCCGTGGATCATCTCGATCTCGTCGGGCAGCAGCTGGTCGATGCCGTGGCGGATGATCGAATGCGTCTGTCCGCCACAGACTTCCATGATCGCCCAGCGCCGGGTGGTGGCCGCGTGGATCTGGTCGATGAGCTTGCCCGCCAGTTCGGGGTCGCTGAATTCGTCCAAGTACTTCATGACGTCACCTCAGTTGTTGCAGTGTTGCCCGGTGAGGGCAGTCCGGCCTGTTTCGCCGCGATCTCGAACCCGTCGCCGAACTCCTCGTTGAGCACGCCGAGGTGCTCGAACTCGGCCAGCGTCCGGATCGCCGATTCCTCGTCGAGGCGTTGGATCGCGAAGCCCACGTGCACGACGACGTATTCTCCGACGGCCGCGTCGGGGATGTACTCCAGGCAGACGTCCTTCTGAATGCCGCCGAAGTCGACCAGCGACATCAGCGTGCCGTCACGGTCCTCCAAGCTGAGGATCCTTCCCGGAACCGCTAAACACATCGGCGTCCTCCTTCTCTCATACCGCGTTACCCACCAACAGCTGACCGAGCGCGATACCGCCGTCGTTGGGCGGCACGCGGCGATGGGTGATCACGTCGAAACCCTTGGCCCGCAATCCAGCTACGACCAGCCGCAGCAGCAGGGCGTTCTGGAACACCCCGCCGGACAGCGCGACGGTGCGCGAAAGGGCGTCGTTGGCGCCTGCGAGGTCGACGATGAGGTCGGCGACCGCGTGGTGGAACCGCGCGCCGATCACCCCGGCTCGCACTCCGCCGCGCACGTCGGCGATCACCGCCGACAGCACGGGAGCGGCGTCGATCGCCGTCGATCCGCAGTCGGTGGCGAGGCCGAAGGCGTACGCGTCCGTCTGCGACGGCGGCGCCGCGGCTCAGGCCTTCGAACTCGATCGCCGCCTGCGCCTCGTACGCGACCACCTGGCGCACGCCGGCCAGCGCGGCCACGGCGTCGAAGAGCCGGCCCATGCTGGAGGTCGGTGCGCATGCCGAGCCCCGTCTCGAGTTGGTGGCGCAGCACCCGCGTTCGTCCTCGGGGCAGGCCTGCACCGGTGCGAGGTCGGCGTCCCAGGCAATCCCGGCCGCCCACAGGTGCGCCAGCGCCATCCGGTAGGGCCGCACGACGCTGATGTCGCCACCGGCCAGCGGCACGTACTTCAGGTGGGCCAGCCGGCGGTAGCCCTTGTAGTCGGCGAGCAGCACCTCGCCGCCCCAGACCGCGCCGTCGGGGCCGTAACCGGTGCCGTCGAACGCGAAGCCGAGTACCTGCTCGGAGCCGTCGAGCCCGTGCTCGGCCATCACCGCTGCGATGTGCGCGTGGTGATGCTGCACGTGCCGGACGGGCCGGCGCCGCGGTTGCGGCGCGCCCACGCGGTCGAGCGGTATCCGGGATGGGCGTCGGCGACGACGACTTCGGGGTCGACGCCCGGTGAGTGCGCGCAGGTGCCGCTGGGCCGCGTCGAACGCCGAGAGCGTGGCGAGGTCGTCCATGTCGCCGATGTGCTGGCTCAGCCAGGCGTACCTGCCCTCGGCGACGGCCAGCGTGTTCTTCAGGTCGGCGCCGACCGCCAGCGTCGGCGGCACGGCGACCGGCAGCGCGACGGGCAGCGGGGCGTAGCCGCGGGATCGGCGGATGGGGAGTTCGACGGTCCCGACCGATCTTCGGCTCCGCCGAAGGCCACTACGCGGACCACCGAGTCGTCGCACGGCACCAGGATCTCCCGGTCGTGCATCAGCCATCCGTCGGCGAGGCCGGCGAGCCGCGTCCAGCGCGTCGTCGTCGGTGAAGCAGATCGGCTCGCCGCCGAGGTTGCCCGACGTCATCACCAGGATCTGCGGGCCCGGTTCGTCGCCCGGCAGCCCGAACAGCAGCGCGTGCAGCGGCGCGTAGGCCAGCATCACGCCGAGGTCGGGATTGTGTGGCGCGACCGCGTCGGCGACTGGTGCGCCCGGCCTGCGCGCGAGCAGCACGATGGGGCGCTGCGGTCCGGCGAGCACCCGCGCGGTCGCGTCGTCGACGTCGCCGACGTCGCGCGCGCTCGTCGCAGGTCGGGCACCATCACCGCGAACGGCTTGTCGCCGCGGCGCTTGCGTCTACGCAGTTCGGCCACGGCAGCGTCGTTGGCCGCGTCGCAGGCCAGGTGATAGCCGCCGATGCCCTTGACGGCGAGGATCCCGCCGTCGCGCAGCAGCCGCCGGGCGCTGCGCAGACCGTCCTCGCCGTCGGCGGTGCGGCCGTCTTGGTCCCGAAAGCGCAGGGCGGGACCGCAGTTGGGGCAGCAGACGGGCTGCGCGTGGAAACGGCGGTCGCTCGGGGTCGGCGTACTCGCGGGCGCAGTCGGCGCACATCGGGAAGCGCGCCATCGTGGTGGCGGCGCGGTCGTAGGGGAGCGAGGCGATGATGGTGAAGCGGGGACCGCAGTTGGTGCAGTTGACGAACGCGTGCCGATACGCCGGTCGGCCGGATCGCGCAACTCGGCCGCACAGTCGGCGCACATCGCGACGTCGGGGGAGGCGAGCGTGCGGCCGCCGCCCGACCGCGACGTGTCGGCGATCTCGAAGCCGGTGCCACCGACGAGCGGGATGTCCTGATCCTCGATGGTTTCGATGACCGCGAGTGGCGGCGGCCGCTGCACCAGCAGCGTCAGGAACGCGGCGAGGTCGGCCTCGTCGCCTTCGACCTCGATGATCGCGCCGGAGCTGTCGTTGCGCACCGAGCCGGAAAGGCCATGGGCCGCGGCCGCGGTGTAGACGAACGGCCGGAAGCCGACGCCCTGGACGACGCCGTGGACGCAGATCCGCTTCCTGCGCCGGCCGGTCATGGAAGGCCTGAGGATCGCGGGTCTCTCCCGTCTCAGCCCCTGCCCATCAGTCTCCAGCCCGGCCATCGCCGCGTCGGCACCTGCCTTGTCGGTCTTCTCGACGACGAACCCCATGTGGATGATCACCCAGTCGCCCGCGCTGAACGTCTCCTCGGGCAGCATGCCGATGTTGACCTTGCGGTGCTCGCCCGCGACGTCGACGAGCGCCAGCTGGTCGCCGTAGCCCTCGAGCATCCCGACGACCTGTCCCGGGATCCCCAGACACATCGGCTCAGCCCTCCCGACGACTGGCGTCGTGGTCGTGCGGGCGGCGAGGTCGGCGAGCACGTCGTCGATCGCCGCGACGGCGCCGGGCACCGCCGCGGCCACCGGGTCGGACAGGCCCATGCCCTCGTCGACGTCTGCCACCTCGCAGCCGACGACGATGGTGCGCGGCGCCGTGCCGCCCAGCGCGGTCAGCGTGGCGAACACGGCCGCCGGATCCATGCTGTGCGCCTCGAGACCGGCGGTGGGGGAGAGGGTTTCGTGGTCGGCCTCGAAGACGTGCAGCGTGCCGGGTGCGCCGCGATCGGGCAGCGCGTCGACGAGCACCAGCGCGCGCCAGTCCTCGAGCAGGTCGTAGGCGAGGTGCATGCCCCGGATTCCGTAGTCGACCGCACTGCACGTCGCGCCGTCGGAGTGGCTCGGCGCGCGACGACGTGCGCATCACCTCGGGTCCGAAACCGTCGTCTCCGAGGAAGATGTTGCCGATGCCGGCGACCAGGATGCGGGCTGTCATCTGGTTGACGAACTCGGACCTACATGTTCCGCATCTTCATGTATCGCCGCACGTCCGGGACGGAACGGAGCCCGATCGAGCACCCCTCCCACGACGACCACGGCAACGACACCGGTTGCGACCCAACCAACTACGTCCATCATGAACTCCTATCCGGGCTGACTACTCTTGTATCGAGCGGTTCGACTTCGTCCGGCGCGAAGTACAGATAGCGGCCGTACGAGTCGGGCAGCTCGACGTCCGGGTCGTCCTCGACGATGACGCCGACGTACTGCTGGCCGTCGACGTCCTCGTGCACCGAGGTGACGCGGCCGATCTTGCCGGCGAAGAAGATGTCCTGCGCGTCGGCGCGCCGGCTGGGCCGCAGCCGCACCCGGCTGCCCGCGGCCACCCGCACCCCGTTCACCAGCACGGCGTCGAGGTCGGGACGCACGGCGTTGTCGGCCAACGGATCCCACCAGTCGACGCCTTCGGGGATCTCCGGGATCAGACCCGCGGACCTCATCTGCTCGTCCAACTCGTCGAATCCCGCGTCGATGAGCCGGCGTGCGGGTTGCGCAGGATGCCGTGCAACTGCTGCATCGCCTCCGGCGACATCGAGTCGCACCGGTCGATGAGTTCGGCCGCCAACGGGTCGGTGGCGCGGGCCTGCGCCTTCTCCTCGTCGGTCATCGTCATCACCCGCAGCGTGAGGATCTCGTCGATCTCGGTCGAGTCGTAGAGCGCGCCCTCGCTCTGTTCGGCGATCTCGGGATGGTCGTAGAGGATGATCGGCGAGATCAGCAGCAGGTCGCGTTCGCCGGGTCGCCCGGCCAGCACCGGGAAGCAGCGGTGCTGTTCGCAGCGCGACACCGGACCGACCGCCGAGTCGGGTGGCTCGAGCAGGGAAACGAACTCTCCGCCAACGACTTCACCGATGACGTGCGTGCCGATCAAGCGACGTGGCGATGGCTGTGTCCTTGTCCGGCTGCGGCGGCGCCGGTGTTGCGGACCGACACGCTGACCCGGTTCAGCCCGTCGTCGCGTTCGACGGCGATGGTCAGTTCGGCCTGGATCGCTGCCCGGGTCCGGATGAGCCGGCCACCGTCGACGCCCTCGATGTCGGTGCCGTCCGCGACGCGCGACCGCCAGGTGCGCGGCTGCGCGAGGTCGCCGAGACCGAACGGTCCGAAGGAGAGTTCGCACTCAACGGCCTCGTCCCAGGTGACCCACGACTGCAGGCCGCTGGTCAGTTCGTCGACGGGCTCGAACCGGCCGCCGCCGACGTCGCGTTCGGCGCGGCGGTGCTGCAGCTGCAGGAAGCGCACGACGAGGGTCAGTTCGCTGTCGCCGTCGATCAGGAACTGCGCCGACAGCGTGTCGTCCTCGCCGATGCCCGCGGCGGATGCACCGGGTGGCCCAACTACGCCGAACTGCCAACGGGATTGGTTCTTGCTCGACGTCGCGCGATAGGGGTACAGCAGGTACCCCTCGTAGAGCACCGCGTCGGCGATGGCCCGTGCCCGGTCCCAGGTGGCGGTCACCGGACCTCCTCCGGGCTGTCTGGGGTGCCGGCACTCGAGACCTGCGGGCGCCTCGGCCAGCAGCGTGGTGACCGCATCCTCGAAGTCGAGCATCCCGCGGGCCGACTTGTAGGCGGCCAGCGCCGCGACGGTGTCGTGCCCGAGCCGCACCCAGCCGGCGTTCGGGTAGTGCGATCCGGATCAGGTCGTTCCAGACCGCCACCGGCATGTCGTACTGGGCCTCGCACTCCCACGACACCTGGTGGACCGAGAACCCGCGCTCACCCTGGACGAAAACCGTTCCGCTGAAGAGGAACAGCAGCGGGACGGCGCCGTCGCGCAGGGCGTGCAGATACTTCGACGCCGCCACCTCGAAGTCGTAGGTGCACTCCAGTGGCATCGAGATCTCGGTGGCGCCGGTGAAGCCCTGCACCATCGCGGTGCTGTGCTGCCACAGGAACGTGCGCTGGGTGTTCACCCACCGCTGCCGCGGCCCGAACAGGTCGACCAGGCCCTCGGCCTCCTCGTCGGAGTACGGGCGCCGCAACGGTTCGATGCGGATCTGGCAGCGCAGCGCGATGGCCTGGATCGGCTCGTCGTCACCGGCCGCGATGCCGATGCGCGCGGTGAGTCGCGGGGTGACCGAGAACTGTTCCGCGGTCACGTCCACGATGGTGAACGTCAGATCGCTCACGGTGCGGCCACCTTGCTCCGCGCCTTGATCCGATCGAAGAACTCGTCGACGAACTCGCGTACTTCGTGGCCACCGTCGAAGCCCCGCCACAACATTCGCAGTCTGCCGACGAACTCGTAGCAGGCGTCGATGGGCACCAGATAGCACTCGGCGGCGGCATTGAGTTCGGGATCGGCGTGCTCGCGGTCGGGCACGCGCACCAGCAGCGCCTCGACGTCGTCGGCGAGCATCTCCAGCCGGGTGTCGGCGCCGCTGATGGTGCTCCAGGCGTCGAGGTCCAACTCGGACTCGGTGGCGCCCGCCGGGCCCGGATAGAAGGCCACGGTCTTGTCCATCTCGGAGTTGTGGAAGAAGAACGCCAGCCCGACGGGAATCTGCAGCGCTTCCCAGGCGCGACGGTCCAGCGTGAAGTCGGAGAAGGTGAGGTACCGGTCCGGCACCGCCCGATAGCGCAGCTTGGCGTGCGGGTCGGAGAACAACAGATAGCAGCCGCGGCAGGTGCACATCAGCTGGCGCGCTGCGACATTGACGACGTGCTGATGCTCGTCGGCGATCGGCTCGGCGCACATCTCGCAGCGCTCGCCGGCCGGCTGCGCGGGACGCTTGTTGGCCCGGATGCGTGCCAGACACGTCGTATGCGCCTGCGCCCGCCATCACATCACCCCGGTCGGCCTCGGCGAGCACCGCGACCGACAGCACGCCGTCGCGAAGCAGCAGCGGGATCGGGTCGAGATGGATGCGTGCCTGCCGCGTCGTCCAGGCCCGCGCCGGCATGCACGGCGTCGAAGTGGGCACCGCAGCGCGGGCACCGCAGCACGGCCTGCGCCGATCGGGCGCGCCCATCGGGCGGTGCAACGCCGCGCCCGCCAGCGATCTCGCCGCAGCGACCGCACCGGTCGTGATAGGCGAACAGTTCGTCGCCGACGCGGCAGGCCAGGATCGGCACGCCCGCGACCAGGAACCCGCCGACCTCGCCGGGGCCGAGCTCCGCGATGTCGGGAACCGGGTGCCACGCGGTCCCGGCGGTGTCCCTGGTGTGGACGCGGCTCATCAGCGAATCCGCCGAGATCAGCCCCGACGACGAACCGGTGCTCGCGGTTCCGCGGCCACCACTTCGATCGTGGTGATCTCGGGTGCGGCCGCGCGGACGGCGTCCTCGACGGCGAACTCGAGGGTGACCGCCGACGACGGGCAGCTCTTGCAGCTGCCCGCGAACTGCAGGCGAACCGTCATGCCCTCGGCGCCGTCGGCCACCTCGAGCAGCGTGACGTCACCGCCGTGCGAACCCAGATACGGCCGGACGCTGTCCAGCGCATCCTCGATCCTGCGCTCCACGCCGTGCGGGTGCAGTCCGTGCACCAGCATGAGGCTGGCGACGAGTTCATCGGCGGCGAACCGGCCGACCAGTTCGGGCGCCGACTCGGCGGCGATCGACACCATCCGCTCCAGCGCCGCCCCGTAGAGCTCGGTCAGCTCACCGGCCAGTTGCTCGGTGCGCTCGCGCACCACCGTGCCGCTGCCCGCGCTGGCGTCCAGCAGGATCTGGATGCGATCACCTGCTGTGCGCCATCGCGTGTCGTCCTCGAGTGCCTCCGGGCTTTGTCGTCCTGTCGAGGCCATGTATCACTCCCCAGTGACGGACTGGGTCGGTGAGTGCAGTTTCTCGAGCGTCTTGCCCTCACCGAGGTACATGTGTACCCCGCACGGCAGGCACGGGTCGAAGCTGCGGACCGTCCGCATGATGTCGATGCCCTTGAAGTGCTCCCGATCGTTCTCCTCGAAGATCGGTTGGCCCTGCACGGCGTCCTCGTACGGTCCCGGAGTTCCGTAGCTGTCGCGCGGGTTGGCGTTCCACGGGGTGGGCGGATACGGGTGATAGTTCGCGATCTTGCCGTCCCGAATCACCATGTGGTGGCTCAGCACACCGCGTACCGCCTCGGTGAAGCCGCAGCCGATGGCCTCGTCCGGCACCGTGAACTTCTCCCACGTCTTGGTGCGGCCGGCCCGGATCTCGACCAGCGCCTGCTCGGCGAAGTGCAGCGCGCATGCCGCGGCGTAGGCCTGGAAGTAGGTCCGGGCTCGGTTGCGCTCGATGGTGTTGCTGCCGTGCTGCAGGGATCTTCCATTCGAACGAGACCGGGCCCTTGAGCGCCGTCTTGGGCAGGTTGATCTGGACGCTGTGCCCGGTGGACACGACGTACCCGCCTGCGTCGACGAGGCCGGCGAGTGCCGTGCTCCACAACCGCGCCAGCGGACCGCCGCCGGTGTCCAGCGCCAGATGGTCCTTGCCGTCGAACCAGCGCGGCGACATCACCCAGCTGTACTTGTCGTCCATGTCGCGCTTCTGCGGCTTGGGGTTGGTGTGCTGGTTCCACGGGTGACGCCGGTCGACCGGGTTGCCCAGCGGATCGTTCTTGACGAACATCTCCTGGTCGGTCCAGTCGTCGTAATAGCTAGCTGCCCAACAGGATTCGGATGCCGAGGTTGATGTCGACCAGGGAGTGGGTGACGCAGCTTGCCGTCGACCACCACACCGGGCGTGACGAACATCTTGTTGCCCCACATCTCCATGTCCTTGTAGGAGAAGTTGCAGTACTCGGGATCCTGGAAGGAGCCCCAGCAGCCCAGCAGGGTCCGCCGCAAGCCGACCTGCTCGTAGCCGGGCAGTGCCTCGTAGAAGAAGTCGAAGAGGTCGTCGTGCATCGGCACGACCTTCTTCATGAACTCGACGTAGCGCATCAGCCGGGTGATGTAGTCGGTCATCAACTGGATGGTGGCGACGGTGCCGACGCCGCCGGGGTACAGCGTGGAGGGGTGCACGTGCCTGCCCTCCATCAGGCAGAACATCTCACGCGTCCAGCGGCTGACCACCAGCGCCTCACGGTAGAACTCGCCGGTGAACGGGTTCAGGGCGCGCATGATGTCGGCGATGGTGCGGTAGCCGTGCGCATCGGAGTTCGGGGCCAGGGTGTTCTCGGCCTTGGCCAGCACGCTCGGATTCGTCTCGGAGACCATCTTCTCGCAGTAGTCCACGCCGACGAGGTTCTCCTGAAAGATGTTGTGGTCGAACATGTATTCCGCGGCTTCGCCGAGGTTGACGATCCACTCACCGAGGTTCGGCGGCTTGACGCCGTAGGCCATGTTCTGGCGTGTAGCACGAGCAGGTGGCGTGGTTGTCGCCGCAGATTCCGCAGATGCGGCTGGTGATGAAGTGCGCGTCGCGGGGATCCTTGCCCTTCATGAAGATCGAGTAGCCGCGGAAGATCGACGACGTGCTGTGGCACTCCACCACTTCGCGGTTCTCGAAGTCGATCTTGGTGTAGATGCCGAGGCTGCCGACGATCCGGGTGATCGGATCCCACGACATGTCGACGAGCGTGCTCGGGTCCTTCTTGGTGTGCTGGGGTCCGGGAACTGTGGTTGTCATTGAGTTTTGCCTTTCTGTGCGCCGCGCACCTACCAGGTGCGCTTCGCTCCTGTGGTCAGTTCCTTGCCCGGATGCCGCCACTTCGGCTCTTTGTCGACGGTCTTGCCCGTGATGTGGCGCAGATTGCGGATCACCGAGCCGTACAGGCCCGACGCGGTCGTCGAGATCTTGCCGCCGGGTGGCTCGTCCATGAAGGGCATGAACTTGTCCGGGAAGCCGGGCATCGTGCAGCCGATGCAGATGCCGCCGACGTTCGGGCAGCCACCGACACCGTTGATCCAGCCGCGCTTCGGCACGTTGCACTTGACGACCGGACCCCAGCAGCCAAGCTTCACAATGCATTTCGGCGATCCGTACTCGGTCGCGAAATCGCCTTGCTCGTAGTAGCCGGCCCGGTCGCACCCCTCGTGCACGGTGTTGCCGAACAGCCATTGCGGTCGGAGCGCGTCGTCGAGCGGAATCATCGGCGCCTGACCGGTGGCCATGTACAGCAGGTAGGTCAACGTCTCGGAGAGGTTGTCGCCCTGGATGGGACAGCCGGGCACGCACACGATCGGGATGCCCGCCTTGCTCTTCCAGTCCCAGCCGAGGTAGTCCGGCACACCCATCGCGCCGGTCGGGTTGCCCGCCATCGCGTGGATGCCGCCGTACGTCGCGCAGGTACCGACGGCGACGATGGCGGTGGCCTTCGGCGCCAGCCGGTCCAGCCACTCACTGGTGGTGATCGGCTGGTCGGTCGCAGGGTCGTTGCCGAACCCGCACCAGTACCCCTCCTTGTGCAGGTTCTCGTTGGGGATCGACCCCTCGACCACCAGCACGAACGGTTCCAGTTCGCCGCGGTCGGCTTTGAAGAACCATTCGAGGAAGTCGTCCGCGCCGCCCGTCGGGTCCGCACTCGAAGTCGATCAGCGGCCAGTGCACCGCGATTTGAGGCAGGCCGGGCAGCGCCCCCAGTGCGATCTCCTCGATGCTTGGTTGGGTGGCGCCGGTCAATGCCACGGAATCGCCGTCACAACTCAGACCGGCGTTGATCCACAGAACGTGGATCAGGGTTTGTTCCGCTTTGATGGCAGCTTCGGTTGGCATGCTGCAGCTTTCCGGGACCGGGCTGGGGTCCCTGCGGCGCAGGAGTCGCCCTTCGGCCCACTTGCGCGTCGCTGGTTCTCGGTCTACCCGCCATAGATTGCCTTGTCAACGAAACTTTGTGAGATTTGTCATTACGTTTAAAGCTTGACGGGCACGTCAATCCACTGGTACCAGGCATCGATGCCGTCGCCGGTCGTCGCGGATACGGGCAGAACCGCAGCACGCGGGTTGACCGAGCGGGCGTTGGCCGCGCAAACGTCGAGATCGAAGTCGACGTAGGGCAACAGGTCGACCTTGTTGATCAGGACGAGTTCGGCCGCGGCGAACATGTGGGGATACTTCAGCGGCTTGTCCGCTCCCTCGGTGACGGAGATGACAACCACCATGGCGCGCTCGCCGAGATCGAACAGTGCAGGGCACACCAGGTTCCCGACGTTCTCGATGAAGAGCAGCGTCCCGGGTTCGGGGTCGAGCGCGTCGAGGGCGCGACGGACCATGTCGGCGTCGAGGTGACACCCGGCGCCGGTGTTGACCTGAACCGCCCGGCACCCCGTGGCCCGGATGCGTTCGGCGTCGAGCAGCGTCTCCTGGTCGCCTTCGATGACGGCGACCGGTCGCCGACCGTCCAGGCCGCGGATGGTGCGCTCGAGCAGTGTGGTCTTGCCTGCCCCCGGTGAGCTGGTGAGGTTGAAGGCCACGATGTCACGCTCGGCGAGCCACGCCCGGTTCAGCTCGGCGAGCCGATCGTTCTTTGCCAGCACCCTCTGTTCGAGCGTGACGGTCTCGGTGTCGGCGTGATCGTGTGAATGGTCGTGGTCGTGTGAATGGTCGTGGTCGTGTGTGTCGTGGGGGTGGTGCTGTCCGTCGTGGATTGCCGGGGTCTGCCGGTCCGCTCTTCGGATGGGCGCTCATCGCCGTGATCGTCGCACCGTCTTCGCCGCAGCCGCAGGTCGCGCACATGATCAGCTCACTTCCATCGAGAGGATCTTCAGATCCCGACCGGCCAATACCTCGACATCGGCACTGCCGCAGGGACACAACAGAATCGGGTCGGTCAGCTCGAAGTGCGCCGCGCAGCTGCGGCAGCGGGCCGTACCTGGGCGGATGTCGAGGTCGAGTCGGGCGCCGTCGGCGACGGTGCCCTCGGTCGCGAGGTCGAAGCAGAACGTCATGGCGTCGGGCACCACGGCGCACAGTGCGCCGACCTCCAACTTCACGCTGTGCACGCGGCGGCCCGCGGCGTGTTCGCACACCGCTTCGACAAGACTCTGCGTCAACGCCATCTCGTGCATGTCCGCCCCGCTCTGGGCTCCGATGAAACCCCACGATAGGTCGGGCTGCCCCAAACGGCGAGCAAGACGCCGGAATCGTCATCGGGTGACGGCGCCGGTATCCGCGTCCGCCACGACACGCGGCGTGTCAACTTGAATCGAACACGTGTTCGTCTACTGTGGTCATTGTTCGACGGAGAAGATGCTGGTCAGTCCGACTTGTCGGTACCGGCCTCTAGCGTCACGGCCAACTGATCGACACCGATCAACCGAACAGCTGGACCTACAAGAGGGATGGAGACACCACCATGGCGCAAGCCCCCGATCGCGAGAAAGCCCTCGAGCTGGCTCTCGCTCAAATCGAGAAGAGTCACGGCAAGGGTTCGGTGATGCGACTCGGCGACGAGGTGCGCCAGCCGATCTCCGTCATCCCGACCGGATCGATCGCCCTGGACGTGGCGCTCGGTATCGGCGGACTGCCCCGTGGCCGGGTCGTCGAGATCTACGGTCCGGAATCCTCGGGTAAGACCACCGTCGCATTGCACGCCGTCGCCAACGCACAGGCCGCAGGTGGAATCGCCGCGTTCATCGACGCCGAGCACGCTCTGGATCCCGACTACGCCAAGAAGCTGGGCGTGGACACCGACTCGCTGCTGGTCTCGCAACCCGATACCGGTGAGCAGGCGCTCGAGATCGCCGACATGCTGATCCGCTCCGGCGCGCTGGACATCCTGGTCATCGACTCGGTGGCCGCTCTGGTGCCCCGCGCCGAGATCGAGGGCGAGATGGGCGACAGCCACGTCGGCCTGCAGGCCAGGCTGATGAGCCAGGCCCTCCGCAAGATCACCGGCGCCCTGAGCAACTCGAACACCACCGCGATCTTCATCAACCAGCTCCGCGAGAAGATCGGCGTCATGTTCGGGTCGCCCGAAACGACCACGGGTGGAAAGGCGCTGAAGTTCTACGCCTCCATCCGCCTCGACGTCCGGCGGATCGAGACGCTCAAGGACGGCACCGACGCGGTCGGCAACCGTACCCGCTGCAAGATCGTCAAGAACAAGATGGCACCGCCCTTCAAGCAGGCCGAGTTCGACATCCTTTACGGCAGGGGCATCTCCAAGGAGGGCTCGCTCATCGACATGGGTGTCGAGCACGGCTTCGTCCGCAAGTCCGGTTCCTGGTTCACCTACGAGGGCGAGCAGCTGGGCCAGGGCAAGGAGAACGCCCGCAACTTCCTGATCGACAACCCCGATACGGCCGTCGAGATCGAGAAGAAGATCAAGGAGAAGCTCGGCATCGGTGCGGTGCTGACCGACGAGCCGGTAAATGTCGAAGCCCTGCCCGCCCCCGTCGACTTCTGAGTCGCCGCAGGCGGATTCGGCATCCCGCGAAGAGCAGGCGCGGGCGTTGTGCCTGCGCCTGCTCACCGCGCGGGCGCGAACCCGGGCGGAGCTGGCCGCACAACTGATCAAGCGGGGCTATCCCGACGACGTCAGCGCTCGCGTTCTGGATCGACTGACCGACGTCGGCCTGGTCGACGACGAGGACTTCGCCGAGCAGTGGGTGCGCTCCCGGCGGGTCAACGCAGGCAAGGGTCGGCGCGCGTTGGCGTCGGAGCTGCGCACCAAGGGCATCGACGACGAAGTGATCGCCGCTGCCCTCGAAGACATCGACTCCGATGCCGAGCGATCCAGGGCCGAGCAGCTCGTCGCCGACAAGTTGCGTCGGGAGCGCCTGACGGACGACACCGACGACGTGAAGGTGGCGCGCAGGCTGGTCGGCATGCTGGCCCGCCGTGGCTACGGCCAATCGATGGCCTTCGACGTGGTCAAGGTCGCGTTGGCCAGCGAGCGGGAACGCCGCCGGGTCTAGCTGTCGAAGTCGGTCGACAGGCTCACGGCCCGCCACTGTTCCTGGTCGCGGGCGGTACGCGTCAGCTTCGCTGCCACGTCCTCGAAGGCGTTGGTACCCAACTGAATCCGCTCCGGCAGATCATCGCGGTCGGCGAGGTCGACGATGACCTTCGCGGCCTTCAGCGGATCACCCTGCTGGCCGTAGTTGCTGTCGGTGGCCCAGGTGCGTGCTGCCCCTCCGGTCGAGGCATAGTCATCGATCTCGGTGTGGGCGATCGCGAGGCTGCTGCCATCCAGGAAGTTGGTACGGAACGGCCCCGGTTCGATGGCAACCGATCGAATGCCGAGTGGTGCCAACTCGTGCGTCATCGCCTCGGACAGGGCCTCGACGGCGAACTTCGTTGCCGAGTACACGCCCCAACCCGGCCATGCGACGAACCCTCCGACCGACGACAGGTTGACCACCAAGCCCGACCGCTGGGCCCGCATGTGGGGGAGTACAGCCCTGGTAATCGCCAGCAGACCGAAGACGTTGACGTCGAAGATCGCGCGGGCCTCCGCGTCGGAGGTCTCCTCCACGCTTCCCACCAGGCCGCGGCCGGCGTTGTTGACCAGTGCGTCGATGCGCCGGAAGCGGTCGATCGCGGCGTCGACGGCGGCGCTGATCTGATCCGGATCGCTGACGTCCAGCGCCACCGCGAGTAGCCGGTCGTCGGCGTCGGGGATGGCGTCGAGAACGGCCTGCGGGTCGCGGGCCGTGGCCACGACGCTGTCGCCCCGGCTGAGCGCTTCGCGGGTGATCTCCAGCCCGAAGCCGCGGGACGCTCCGGTGATGAACCACACTGTCATGTCGAATCCCTTCCTTCTGGATGACTACCGACTCAACGCGATTGACGGCGGCCATGACAGCGGTTTGCGAGTACTGGTGCCCGCTCAGCCGACGTGGGGTTGCGGGGGACGGAGCGGCGAGGTCACCGAGTTAGCGGCGAAGGTCATCCGATTCGAGAATCGACTCCTTCATCAAGAAGCGATGATCCGACGCCATCGGTGATGGCTTTGCCGACTCGACGCGGGCGAAGGGAACCGAACCAACGACGATGGCTGCGACACGAGAGGCCTTCTCCCGGTCCGAATCGGTGTTCCAAGAACTGCGGCAACGGCTGCTCGACGGGCGGTTCCACCCCAATCAACGGCTGAAGCTCTCTGAGCTGTGCGCGCCCGGCTGCGCGACGCCACGCCGGCCGACTGGACACGTGGCATCGAAGGCAACCTGCTCAATCACCTGAGGCTGATCGACCGCGTCATCGACGGGATGCGTGCACGCGGCTTCGGCCGGATCGTCAACATCACGTCGGCCATGGTGACCACGCGGCGCCCCGAGATGGCGGTGTCCTCCGGCGTCCACTCGGCCTTGACGGCCGTCGTGAAGGCACTATCGCTGGAAGTGGTCGAAGACAACGTGACGATCAACAACCTCCTACCTGAACGCATCGGACAGCGGACGACAGATCCAGACGGCCCACATCGCGACGGAACCTCCACCTCGACGGCGGAAGCTACCCGGCGTTGGTCTAGCGACGGCCCGGCCCGTCGTTCAGATCGACCCGCCGCCGCCCGCGGCGAACGTTCCCTGCGTGACCGGCGCGATGTGCAGCGGCGCGGGCCCCCGTCGGGAGCGCCGCATGCGGCCCTCCAGCCAGGTGGCGAAAGCCGAGAGCGTGAAGTTGACGCTGATCATCAGCACGGCGATGACGATGAGCGCCGGAATGTAATTGCCGTACGACGAGCCCACCTGGGTGCCCTGCCGCACCATCTCCAAGAACGTGATCTGGTAGCCGATGGCGGTGTCCTTCAATACCACCACCATCTGCGACACCAGCACGGGCAGCATCGACGTGACGGCCTGGGGCAGCAGGATCGAGCGCATGGTCTGGCCCCACTGGAGTCCCAGCGCCGATGCCGCCTCGCCCTGACCACGCGGCAGTGCATTCACCCCGGCACGGACGATCTCGGCGATCACGGCGCCGTTGTAGAGCGTCAGGCCGGTGATGACACCGGCCAGCGCAAGGTGTTTCGACGGAAACACGTCGTACGCGGCGAACAGGAAGTAGCCGAAGATCATCATGATCAGCACCGGCACCGAGCGGAAGAACTCGACGATCACCGAGCACGTCCACCGCACCGCGTCATGAGTGGACATCCGGCCGACGCCAAGCATGAAACCCAGTAGCAGGGCCAACACGATCGACACACCCGCCGCGGTGAGCGTTCCCTGAATGCCGGGCAGCACGTAGGTGACCCACAGGTTCGACGTCAGGAACGGCTTCCACTTGGCGGCGTCGAGTTGCCCCTTCGTGTCCAGCCGCGAGTACACCACCCACACCACCGCCAGCACGACCACCAGCGTGACACCGTTGAACACCCAGTTGCGCGCCCTGGCGCGCGGCCCGGGGGCATCGAAGAGGACCGAAGCGCCGCTCATCGGTCTCGTCCGTTCTTCGCGCAAGCGCTCATCGGTCTCGTCCGTTCTTCGCGCAAGCGCTCATCGGTCTCGTCCGTTCTTCGCGCAAGCGCTCATCACCGTGCCACCGCGTACTTCTTGCCCAGCCAGCCGAACAACAACCCGACCGGCAACGTCAGGATGATGAAGCCGACGGCGAAGATGGTGCCCACCGCCAACAGCGCCGCGGTGTTCTCGATCATCCCCTTCATCAACAGCGCCGCCTCGGTCACTCCGATCGCCGATGCGATGGTGGTGTTCTTCGTCAGGGCGATCAATACCGACCCGAGCGGAATGAGAACTGCGCGAAAAGCCTGGGGCAGCAAGATCATTCGCAGGTTTTGGCCGAACGTCAGGCCGAGTGACCTGGCCGCCTCGGCCTGACCGAGAGGCACCGTGTTCACCCCGGAGCGGACCGTCTCACACACGAAGGACGCGGTGTAGACGGTCAGCCCGAGCACCGCCAATCGGAAGTTGCTGTCCTCGATCGACGTGGTCGAAGTCGAATCGACCAGCGTGATGCCGAGCGTCTGAGAAAGACCGAACGAGCAGAACAGGATGATCAGTGTGAGCGGGGTGTTGCGCACCACGTTGACGTAGGTCGTGCCGATCCAGTTCATCATCGGCACCGGAGACAGCCGCATGGCGGCCAGCAGCGTGCCGAGGATCAACGCTCCAACGGCGGAGAAGACCGTCAGTTGGATCGTGGTCCAGAACGCCTCGAAGATCTGATCTTGATACTGGGAGAAAATCTCCACGTGGGCTCCGCCGGCTTCCCGTCAGTCGGTTACTTGTCGATGGAGGGCGGTGCAGGCGTCGTAATGCCTGCGGGCCCGAGGTTCTTGTCGAACGCCGCCTTCCAGGCACCGTCGGACTCCATCTTGGTGATGGCGTCGTTGATCTTGGTCTGCAGCTCGGTGTCGTCCTTCTTCAAGCCGATGCCGTAGCGCTCCTCGGAGAAGGGCTGTCCCACGATCTTGAACGCGCCAGGCGTCTGCGCGGCGTAGCCGGCGAGGATGACCTCATCGGTGGTGACCGCGTCGATCGCGCCGTTCTTCAGCGCCTCGATGCAGGCCGAGTAGGTGTCGTACTGCTGCAGCTGCACACCCGGGTACTTGTCCTTGATCCGCTGAGCGGGCGTCGAACCCGACACCGAGCACAGCTTCTTGTTGTTCTGCAGCGACTCCGCACCAGTGATGTCGGTGTTGTCGGCCTTGACCAACAGACTCTGCCCGGTGATCAGGTAGGGCCCGGCGAAGGAGACCTTCTCCTTGCGGGCGTCGGTGATGGAATACGTCGCAGCGATGAACTTGACCTGGTCGTTCTGAATCAGCGTCTCGCGCTGGCTGGACGGCGATTCCTTCCACTCGATGTCCTCGGGCTTGAAGCCGAGCTGCCCCGCAACGTAGGTGGCGACGTCGACGTCGAAGCCGCTCATCGTGCCGTCCGGGTTCTTCAAGCCGAGGCCGGGCTGATCGAACTTGGTCCCGATGGTGATCTTGCTTGCCTCCGAGCCGCCACCTCCACCACCGCAGGCGGTGATGGACAGGGGTAGCGCGATGGCGAGCGCCACGGCGGCAGCCACCCGGAAACGCAGGGAGGACTTGGTTCGGGCGGGCCTGGGAGAAGGCACGGTCGGTTCCTTTCGCCGGTGCATCAGTGGTTGAGGATCTTGCCGAGGAAGTCCTTGGCGCGATCGGATTTCGGATTGGAGAAGAACTCTTCGGGTGCGGCGTCCTCGACGATCGCGCCGTCGGCCATGAAGATGATCCGGTTGGACGCGCGGCGTGCGAAGCCCATCTCGTGGGTGACCACCACCATCGTCATGCCCTCGGAGGCCAGCGATGTCATGACCGCGAGCACTTCGTTGATCATTTCGGGGTCCAGCGCGCTGGTCGGCTCGTCGAACAGCATCACCTTCGGGTTCATCGCGAGTGACCGCGCGATGGCGACGCGCTGTTGCTGGCCACCCGACAGCTGGGCCGGATACTTGTCCGCCTGATTGGCGATGCCGACGCGTTCCAGCAACTTCATCGCGTTGTTGCGGGCCTCGTCCTTGGACTGCTTGCGCACCTTCATCGGGGCCAACATCACGTTCTGCAGAATCGTCTTGTGCGCGAATAGATTGAATGACTGGAAGACCATGCCGACGTCCGAACGCAACTGCGCCAGTTTGCGGCCCTCCGACGGCAGCTCCTCACCGTCGATGGTGATGGTGCCGGAGTCGATCGGTTCGAGCCGATTGATGGTGCGGCACAACGTCGACTTGCCGGATCCGGAGGGGCCGAGCACCACCACGACCTGGCCGCGGTCGATGCGCAGATTGATGTCCTTGAGCACGTGCAGGCTGCCGAAGTGCTTGTCGACGGACTGCATTGAGAGCATCGGTCCGGCGCCGCGGATCGTATCGCTCGTCGCCGTCGCAGACCCGTCCGTCTCCATGCGCCCAGACATTACCCAGGTAACGCTCAGCTCGCCGGGCTCTTCGCGATCCGGCGAGTTTGGCGTGTTCCCTGACCGCCGTACCATTGGGCCGTGACTTCGATGGTGACGCGCGAGGCGTCGGACGCCGCAGGCGACCGACCGACTGCCGCCGTCGGCGTGTCGCGCGAGCGCACCTATCAGGTCCGCACATACGGCTGCCAGATGAACGTGCACGACTCCGAGCGGCTCGCCGGGCTGCTCGAGGAGGCGGGATACCAACGGGCCGCCGAGGGCACCGACGCCGACGTCGTGGTGTTCAACACCTGCGCCGTCAGGGAGAACGCCGACAACAAGCTCTACGGGAACATCAGTCACCTGGTGCCGAAGAAGCAGGCCAATCCCGACATGCAGATCGCGGTCGGCGGCTGCCTCGCACAGAAGGACCGCGACGCGGTGCTGGAGCGGGCGCCGTGGGTGGACGTCGTATTCGGCACGCACAACATCGGCTCGCTGCCCACCCTGCTGGAACGTGCCCGCCACAACAAGGTTGCTCAGGTCGAGATCACCGAGGCGTTGCGGGAATTCCCGTCAGCGCTCCCGGCTGCGCGAGAATCGGCTTACGCCGCTTGGGTTTCCATCTCCGTGGGATGCAACAACACGTGCACGTTCTGCATCGTGCCCGCCCTACGCGGCAAGGAGGTCGACCGGCGTCCTGGCGACATCCTCGCCGAAATCCAGTCCCTGGTCGATCAGGGTGTTCTCGAAATCACGTTGCTCGGGCAGAACGTCAACGCGTACGGGGTGTCCTTCGCCGACCCTGAACAACCCCGCGACCGCGGCGCGTTCGCGAAGTTGCTGAAGGCGTGCGGGCGGGTCGACGGACTGGAGCGGGTGCGGTTCACCTCACCGCATCCGGCGGAGTTCACCGACGACGTGATCGAAGCCATGGCTACCACGCCCAACGTCTGCCCCGCCCTGCACATGCCGCTGCAGTCCGGCTCCGACCGGATCCTCAAGGCGATGCGCCGGTCGTACCGCGCCGAACGCTATCTCGGCATCATCGACCGGGTCCGCGCCGCGATACCGAACGCGGCCATCACCACCGACCTCATCGTCGGCTTTCCCGGCGAGACCGAAGAAGACTTCGCAGCCACACTCGACGTGGTCGAGCGGGCCAGGTTCGCCAGCGCATTCACCTTCCAATACTCCAAGCGGCCCGGCACACCGGCGGCGGAGCTGCCCAATCAGGTGGCCAAAGCCGTTGTGCAGGAGCGCTATCAGCGCCTGGTCGATCTCCAGGAGCGAATCTCCATGGAGGCGAACGCCGCTCAGGTGGGGCAGCGCGTCGAGCTCCTCGTCGCCACTGGCGAGGGGCGCAAGGATGCCAGCACGTCGAGAATGTCGGGCCGCGCCCGCGACGGCAGGTTGGTGCACTTCGCGCCCGATGCCCGCGACATCCGTCCCGGCGACGTCGTCATCACGACGGTGACCGGCGCGGCGCCGCATCACCTGATCGCCGACGGCGATGTCCTCGACCACCGGCGCACCCGTGCCGGTGACGCACACGAGGCAGGACGGCGAGTGAGCACCAACGTCGGCCTTGGCATGCCGCGGCTCGGGGCGCCACCCGCACAGCCCGCGACGATGGGATGTGCCCGGTGAGTGATCGGAAGAATCCGGACTTCGACGACTTCAAGGAGTGATATCGAGGACGCCGAACGTCGCGTTGCCGGGGAAATCAACCCTGGGGCAAGGGCTCTGGTCGTCGCGATACTGGTGTTCGTCATCCTGGTGTCGTTCGTGCTGCCGCACACCGGTGCCGCCAAGGGGCTGGACGTATTGGTCGGTGACGAGACAGCCATTCAGGCCGCGATCGCGCTGCCCTCGCGCGTGTTCGTCTGGTTGATCCTGGTGTTCAGTGTCGGCTTCTCGATACTGGCCTTGATGACCCGCCGCTGGGCGCTGGCCTGGATCGCCCTGGCCGGATCGGCGGTGGCCTGCCCGATCGGGATGCTCGCGGTGTGGTCTCGTCAGACTGTCGCGGAGCCGCATCCCGGACCCGGAATCGGACTGATAGTGGCCTGGATTGCGGTGATTCTGCTCACCTTCCACTGGGCGCGCGTGGTGTGGTCGCGAACGGCGGTGCAGCTGGCTGCCGAGGCGCAGCGCCGCAAGACCGTCGCGGAACGGCAGCGCAAGGGTCTGCTGGACGGCGGCCTCGGCGACGACGGCGACGACCGCGCCTAGCGAATCCAGCTCAGCGCTTCTTGCCGAGCGCCTCGACGGCCGCCACGGCCCACTCCCGCCACTGCGCGGCGTTCGCCCGGGCCTGCTCGGCATCCTTGGCGCGGCCAGAGGCCTCGGCCTTGGCGGCCTGCTGCTCGTACTGCTCGGCACGAATCCGGAACTGATCGGCCCTGGCCTGCGCCTCCGGATCCGTCCAGCCGGTCGACGCCGCGTCGCGCACCCTCTTCTCGACCACGCGCAGTCGTCGTTCGAGCTCGGCGCCGCGCTCGCGGGGCACCTTGCCGATCGCATCCCACTTGTCGCCGATCGCCCGCATGGCGGCGCGGGCCGCCTCGGGGTCTGAAGCGTCGATGGCCTCGGCCTGGGCCAGCAGCGCCTGCTTGGCGTCGGCGTTCGTATCGAACTCGGCGTCGCGTTCGGCGTTGGCGGCGTTGCGCGCCGAGAAGAACTTGTCCTGGGCGCCCTTGAACCGCGCCCACAGCGCGTCATCGACCTCCTTGGACGCCCGACCCGCGGCCTTCCACTGCGTGAGGAGATCCCGGAACGTCGCACCGGTCGGGCCCCAGTCGGTCGAATCGGCGAGTTCCTCGGCGCGTTCGCACAGCCCCTCCTTGGCCTGGCGGGCGCCGACCCGTTCGCGGTCGAGCTCGGCGAAATGCGATCCGCGACGGCGGTTGAACATCTCACGGGCGGCCGAATACCGCTTCCACAGCGCGTCATCGGTCTTGCGGTCCAGTCCGGTGATCGTGCGCCACTCCTCGAGGATCTCGCGCATCCGGTCGCCCGCAGCCTTCCACTGGGTGGAGTTGGTGGCGATCTCCTCGGCCTCGACGGCGAGCGCTTCCTTGCGGGCAGTCTGGGCGGCGCGATGCTCGTCGCGCCGGGCACGGTCCTCCTGCGCGCTCACGTCTGCCTTTTCGGCTATCGCGCTCAAGCGCGCAGCCAGCGCGTCCACGTCACCGAGCACCGATGCGGTCGGCAGGGTCTCGGCCAGTGCAGCGGCGGCAGCCTTGATCTTGCGCGCATCGCCGGTGCCCGACGCCAGCCGCCGCTCCATCAGAGCGACCTCGGTGTGCAGGTCGTCGAAGCGGCGGCCGAAGTGCGCGTACGCCGCCTCCGTGTCGCCGGCCTGCCAGGAACCGATCTGTCGCTCACCTGCCGAAGTGATCAACCAGACGGTGCCGTCCGGGTCGACCCGGCCGAACCGGTGCGGGTCCGCGGACGCGACCGCGACGACGGGAGCTCCGCCGCTTGGCCGGGGGACGGGTCGCGGTGGTCCGGGTCGGGGTGTGGGCTTGGGGTGCCCGCCTGACTCGCTGGTGGTCATATCCGTCATCCTCGTACCCTCCGCGGGGTTCGACCCCCGCTCCTGCCGCGCGACGCGGCGCCGTCTCGTGCGCTCTCGCACGCTATTGAAACAGGTCGCCGGGTGGAGTGCCCACGCCTTGGCCGTAGGAGTTGCCTAGGCTCGACCAAGCAGGGCGATTATCTGGGCTCGGAGCGCAGCGACCGGGGAATGGCTCGGAGGGCAGGAGCGCAGCGACCGGGGAATGGCTCGGAGGGCAGGAGCGCAGCGACCGGGGAATGGCTCGGAGCCTCATCAGACCAATTGGAGGTCGGCGTTGGAAAAGGCGGACATCGCCGCCCTGCTGGCGTTGGGAGCTGCCTTCTTCATCGCCGCCGGCGACGTCATGCACCAGCGCTCGGCGCACGAGGTCACCGACGAACCGGTCGGTCATCTCGGCCTGTTCACCCGGCTGCTGCGCGATCGGCAGTGGTGGCTGGGCAGCTTCGTGGCCGGCGCGGGATTCGCGCTGCAGGCCGCGGCGCTCGGCTTCGGTTCGGTCCTGTTGGTCCAGGCGGTGCTGGTCACGTCATTGCTGTTCGCGCTGCTCATCCAGGCCTGGTCGACACATCACCCGGTGAGCCGTTTCCAGTGGATCTGGGCGGCGCTGCTTGCGGTGTCGGTCGCGGTGATCGTCATCGTCGGCAATCCGACCCAAGGTCATTCGCGGGCCTCGTTCGAGACATGGACGCTGGTGCTCGCCGTGCTGGGACCCGCACTGGTGGCGTGCGTGATCGGCGCCAAGTTCTTCTCCGGACCCGTCAGCGCCGTACTTCTGGCGATCGTTTCGGGAGCGCTGTGGGGACTGTTCGCGGTACTGACCAAGGGTGTCGGTCGACCGGCTGGACGACGGCGTGCTGGCGGTGCTGAAGACACCGGAGTTGTACGCATGGGTGGCGGTGGCAGTGGCGGGCACCGCGTGGCAGCAGTCGTCGTTCCGGGCGGGTTCCCTCACGGCGTCGCTGCCCACCATGACGGTCACCGAGCCTCTCGTCGGCTCGGTGCTCGGCGTGGTGGTGCTTGGGGAGGCGTTGCGGCCGGGGGACGCGGGTTGGCTGACGCTCGTCCTGGCCTTCTCGGTCATGGTGGTCGCCACCGTGGCGCTGGCGCGTGGAGAGGCCGCGACTGTGGGCGCCGATGAGGCCGCCGAGCGGGAGGCTGGTTAGCGTGGCTGCGTGCTGAGCGCCATCGCGATCGTTCCGTCGGCGCCCGTGCTGGTGCCCGAGCTTGCGTCCGGCGCCGCGGCCGAACTCGTTGAGCTGCGCGAGGCGGTGTTCGATGCTGCCGCGGTACTTCCGGACAGGTGGGTGGCCGTGGGAGTGGGACCCGTCGACGCCGTCATCGGTCCCGGTGCGGCCGGCACCTTCGCCGGGTATGGAGTCGACGTGCCCATCGTGTTGGCGCCCGGCGGCGCCGGGGTTCCGACCGAACTGCCCCTCTGCGCGCTGATCACCGGCTGGGTACGGGGACGAGTGAATCCACGCGCGCGGGCGGAGGTGCGGGTGTTCGCAGGTGACCACCGGGTCGAGGCGGCGGTGGCGCGCGGCCGGGCATTGCGCGCCGAGCTCGACGAGTCCGCCGACGCCGTGGGAGTTCTGGTGGTCGCAGACGGAGCGCACACGCTCATCCCATCCGCGCCGGGCGGCTACGACCCCGATTCGGTGATCGTGCAGGCCTCCCTCGACGACGCGCTCAGCCGCGCTGACGTCGCAGCCCTGGTGGCGATGCCGGGAGGTGTGGTGGGCCGGGTCGCCTACCAGGTGCTGGCCGGGCTGACCGAACCGGCGCCTGCCTCGGCGCGCGAGCTGTACCGAGGGGCGCCGTACGGGGTGGGCTACTTCGCGGGTGTCTGGATTCCATGAGCCGGCCCATCGCCATCGTCGGGACCGACCGGCACCGGGAAGTCCGCATTGGCCCTCGAGGTGGCCGAGCGCGTCGGAGGCGAGATCGTCAATGCCGACGCCATGCAGCTCTACCGCGGGATGGACATCGGCACCGCGAAGCTGACGGTCGCCGAACGCCGAGGCATCCCGCATCACCAACTCGACGTGCTCGGACGTGACGCAGACCGCCACGGTGGCCCGGTATCAAGAGGCCGCGGCCGCCGATGTCGAGGCCATCGCGGCCAGGGGCGCGGTGCCGGTTGTGGTCGGCGGGTCGATGCTGTACGTGCAGTCGCTGCTGGACGAATGGGCGTTTCCGGCGACCGATCCGACGGTCCGGGCGCGCTGGGAGGACCGGCTGGCCGAGGTCGGTGTCAGCGTTCTGCATGCGGAGCTGGCCCGCGTCGATGCCGCCGCGGCGGCATCGATCCTGCCCACCGACGGTCGCCGAATCGTGCGCGCGCTCGAGGTCGTCGAGCTGACGGGCCGACCCTTCGCGGCGTCGGCGCCGACCATCGGCCCGCCGCGGTGGAACACGGCGATCATCGGATTGGACTGGGACACGGCACGTCTCGACGAACGCTTGGCGCAGCGGACCGACATCATGTTCGCCGACGGTCTGGTCGGTGAGGTCACCGCGCTGCTGGATCGGGGGCTGCGCGACGGGGTCACCGCCGCGCGTGCGCTGGGCTACGCGCAGGTGCTCGAAGCTCTCGACGCCGGCGGAGACGCCGCTTCACTCGCCGAGGCGCGCGAACGGACGTTCATCGGCACCAGGCGCTACGTCCGCAGGCAGCGGTCGTGGTTTCGACGCGACCACCGCATCCACTGGCTGGACGGATCGGCGGACGACAATGCCGACGCGGTGCTTCGGCTGTGCTGCTAGGCGGCGTGTTCGGCGATCGCGATGTCGATGCGCACTTCGGTTTGGCTGGGGTCGACCAGTGTGGGGTCGATCGCCGCAGAACCTCCCTCACCGCTGCCGGGAGGGGTCGGCCGTATCCTGATCAGGTGAAGTTCGCCAAGGGGCACGGCACGCAGAACGACTTCGTGCTGCTGCCCGACCTCCGATGCCGGCATCGCGCTGACGCCCGCCGCGGTGGCCGCGCTGTGCGACCGACGGCAAGGACTCGGCGCCGACGGGGTGCTCCGCGTGACGACGGCGGGCGCCGCGCTGGCGGGCGGTGTCTTCGAGCGACTCCCCGAGGGGGTCCAGGCGGACGACTGGTACATGGACTACCGCAACGCCGACGGATCGATCGCGCAGATGTGCGGCAACGGCGTGCGGGTGTTCGCGCACTACCTGCGTGCCTCCGGACTGGAGGGACGCGACGAGTTCGTCGTGGGCTCGCTGGCAGGCCCGCGACCCGTCGTGCTGCACTCGGTGAACGAGCTCGGCGCCGACGTCACCGTCGAGATGGGCAAGGCCAACCAGGTCGGCACCGGTTCGGCGGTGGTCGGCGGACGCGAGTTCACCGGCCTGGCCGTCGACGTTGGCAATCCCCACCTGGCCTGTGTGGATCCGACGTCTGACCGGGGATGACCTGCGTGCGCTCGACGTCGCCGCGCCGGTCCGGTTCGATGCGGCTCAGTTCCCGGACGGCGTCAACGTCGAGGTGCTGACCCCGCCGATCGACGGTGCGGTGTCGATGCGGGTGCACGAGCGCGGTGTCGGTGAAACGCGTTCGTGTGGAACGGGAACCGTCGCTGCGGCGGTCGCGGCGCTGCGGCACGAGGGTGCCGAGACGGGCACGTTGCGGGTCCGGATACCCGGCGGCGAGGTGACCGTGACGATCACCGACGCCACCAGCTACCTGCGGGGACCGTCGGTGCTGGTGGCTCGTGGTGAGCTGTCGGATGACTGGTGGCATGCGCAGGGCCGGTAAATCGGATGCGCGACACCACCTCGAAAGGGCAACATCAGTAACTACATGACTCATCCGCAAAATCCCGAGCACGGGCGAACTCAACCTCGAAGACCGCTCTGCGCTGCGCCGCGTCGCCGGCCTCTCGACCGAACTCGCCGACGTCTCCGAAGTCGAATACCGGCAGCTGCGCCTCGAACGCGTCGTGCTGATCGGCGTCTGGACCGACGGCAGCGCCGCCGACGCCGACGCCAGCCTCGCCGAGCTCGCTGCGCTGGCCGAGACCGCCGGCTCCGAGGTGCTCGAGGGCATGATCCAGCGCCGCGACAAACCCGACGCGTCGACCTACATCGGGTCGGGCAAGGCACGCGAGCTACGCGACGTCGTCGTCTCGACCGGCGCCGACACCGTCATCTGCGACGGCGAGCTCAGCCCGGCGCAGCTGAACTCGCTGGAGAAGATCGTCAAGGTCAAGGTCATCGACCGCACCGCGCTGATCCTCGACATCTTCGCCCAGCACGCCACCTCCGCTGAGGGCAAGGCGCAGGTGGCCTTCGCGCAGATGGAGTACATGCTGCCCAGGCTGCGCGGCTGGGGCGAGTCGATGTCACGCCAGGGCGGTGGTGCAGGCGGCAGCGGCGGCGGCGTCGGCACCCGCGGCCCCGGTGAGACGAAGATCGAGACCGACCGTCGGCGGATCCGCGAGCGAATGTCCAAGCTGCGCAGAGAAATCAAGGACATGAAGAAGATCCGCGACACTCAGCGCGGGCGCAGACTGCAGAGCGACGTGGCCTCGGTCGCGATCGTCGGGTACACCAATGCGGGCAAGTCCAGCCTGCTCAACGCCCTGACCGGCGCCGGTGTACTCGTCGAGAACGCATTGTTCGCCACACTCGAACCCACCACCCGCCGTGGACATTTCGAAGACGGCAGGCCGTTCGTGCTCACCGACACCGTCGGCTTCGTCCGACATCTGCCAACTCAACTCGTCGAGGCGTTCCGCTCGACGCTGGAGGAGGTGGTCGACGCCGAGCTGTTGGTCCACGTCGTCGACGGCTCCGACGTCAATCCGCTGGCCCAGATCAACGCCGTCCGTCAGGTGGTCAACGAGGTCGTCGCCGAATACGACATTGCGCCGCCACCGGAGCTGTTGGTGGTCAACAAGACCGACGCGGCCAGCGGTCTCACGCTGGCTCAACTGCGCCGCGCGTTGCCCGATGCCGTGTTCGTCTCCGCCCGCACTGGCGACGGCCTGGACCGACTGCGCAGCCGAATGGGCGAACTCGTCGAACCGACGGACACCACCGTCGACGTCACCATTCCCTACGACCGCGGCGACCTCGTCGCCCGCATGCACGAGGACGGGCGGGTGGACGCGACTGAGCACACGGAGCGGGGGACACGCGTCAAGGCCAGGGTGCCCGTTGCGTTGGCCGCCGGGCTTCGCGAGTTCGCGACGTTCTAGAGCCCGCGTCGGTTTCACGCCAGCTCGTAGACATCGACGGCAGGCCTTGCCATGACGCGTCGGGCCAGTAGGGCTTTCAGCACGTCCAGCCGCCGCTCCTGAGCCTCGGTGCGGCCATCGGTGCGAGCAAGATCGATGAACTCGTCGTCGACGAAGCCGTCCCGCAACAGCAGCGTCACGGGCTCGGCGCCGAGGCCGATCTCGAACACGAAGTCCTCACGAAGCCGGCCGAGGTCGGACCTGACGAGTGCACGATCCACGACGTAGCGACCGTCCGTCACGGCCCTGGTCACCGCCTCGAACCCGTCGCGGGCGCCGGGTCCGCGAAAGGGCGTGTGCACGGTCACCGATCGACGCTGGGGCGGTGTGTCGGGGGAGAGCACCGCGAACGCCCGTTGGAGTGCCTTGAATGCGACTGCCACGCCTGCGGGTGATCCCGGCCCGTGATACTTCAGCATGTCCTCGAACGTGAACGTGATGGTCCGTCCGAGATCGGTCACCGCGACGACGTCGATCATGACGGACGGCTGAATCCAGACGGCCCAGCCCCCATGACGTGACTATGGCACCGGAAACCTAGTCACGCGGCGAAATCACCGGAGGTTCGTGCGCCCGAAGGGGCGGAAGCTCACCCGAATACCTCTCGATCTCGACCAGCACGTGCGCGCCGGTGCAGCCCTGCGCCAAGGCCGAAGTGCCGACGTCGGCGGTGAGCACGTTGGGGTTGCCGTGCACGCACATCGCGTCGGGATCGGCCGCGTCCTCCGGGTCGTACCAGGCGCCCGTCGACAGTTGTACGACCCCGCGCCGCAGTCGGTCGTCGGTGGCGACGCCGGCCAGGCACGCGCCCCGGTCGTTGAACACCCGCACCACGTCGCCGGCTGCCAGGCCACGCTGCGCGGCATCGGCGGGATGCATCCGGATCGGCTCGCGCCCGCGGATCTTCGAGTGCTGACTGGTGGCCCCGCCGTCCAGCTGGCTGTGCAGGCGGGTGGCAGGCTGATTGGCGACCATGTGAAGCGGGATAGCGGTCCGCCCGCTCACCGCCGAGCCACTCGGTGGGCTCGTACCACGTCGGGTGGCCTGCGCAGTCGTCGTAGGAGAACCCGTCGATGTCGGCCGAGAAGATCTCGATGCGACCACTCGGCGTGCCGAGCCGGTGGTGCACCGGATCGGCGCGGAAGTCGGCGAGCAGGGTCAGCCCGGTCTCGGTGGGCAGCCGCAGGCGCCCTGCGCGCCAGAACTCCTCGAACGACGGCACCGCGAAATCCAGTTCCGCGGACCACTTCTCGTACATGTGCACCAGCCACTCCATGGCAGTGCGGCCCTCGGTGAACTGGTCGCCGAAGCCGAGCCGGTCGGCCAGTGCGGCGAACGTGGAGTAGTCGTCGCGCGACTCGGCGTACGGCTCGGCCAGCGCGGGCATGGCCATCAGCAGCGGGATCGTTGCGCGAGCCCGAGTAGTCGTCCCGCTCGAACGCGGTGGTGGACGGTACGACGATGTCGGCGTGTTTGGCCATCGCCGTCCAGTACGGGTCGTGCACGACGATGGTGTCCGGACGCTGCCAGTGCCCGGCGCAGGCGCGGGATGTTCTGATGGTGGTGGAACGGGTTGCCGCCCGCCCAGTACACGCACCTGATGTCGGGATAGGTCAGTCGCAGCCCGTTGTAGTCGAACGCCTCGCCGGGGTGCAGCAGCATGTCGCTGACCGCGGCCACCGGGATGAACGTCCGGACCGGGTTGAAGCCCTGCGGCAGGGCGGGCAGCCTGCAGCGCAGCGGTGCCAGCCCCGGTTCGTTCATCGAGCCGTAGCCGTGCCCGAATCCGCCTCCGGGAAGCCCGATCTGGCCCAGCATCGCGGCCAGGGTCAGGCCCATCCATGGGGCCTGCTCGCCGTGCCGGATGCGTTGCAGCGACCAACTGACGGTGACGATGGTGCGGCCCGCCGCCATCCGTCGCGCGAGCGCGGTCAGATCCTCGGCGGGCAGGCCGCAGATCGCCGAGGCCCATTGCGGCGACTTCGGCACGCCGTCGTCGACGCCGAGCAGATAGCGTTCGAAGCGCTCGTAGCCGGTGCAGTAGGTGTCGAGGAAGGCCCGGTCGGCAAGGGACTCCGCGGCCAGAACGTGAGCGAGGGCGAGCATGATCGCCACGTCGGTGCCCGGTACGTTGGGCAGCCATTCGCAGTCACCGTCGACGTCATCCCGCAGCGGTGAGAACGACACGATGTGCCCGCCGCGATCCCGGAACCGCCGCAACGCGTTTCGCGCCGGATGTGCGGTGGTGCCCCCGTGATTGATCCCGGTGTTCTTCAGCCCGACGCCTCCGAAACACACCAGCAGGTCGGTGTGCTCGGCGATCACGTCCCATTCGGTGGAGCGCTTGAACAGGTCGTCGTGGGTGCCGATCACCCGTGGCATGATCACGCCGGTGGCGCCGAGGCTGTAGGAGTGCCGCGAAAAGGTATATCCGCCAAGCATCTTCAGGAAACGGTGCACCTGGCTCTGGGCGTGGTGGAACCGTCCCGCACTTGCCCACCCGTAGGAGCCGCCGTAGATGGCTTCGTTGCCGTGGGTGTCGACCACGCGGCGCAGTTCGCCGGCAAGCAGTTCGGTCAACTCGTCCCACGACACCGCGACGAATTCGTCGGCGCCGCGTCGCGAAGTGGGGCCCGGCCCGTCCTCCAGCCAGCCCCGCCGCACGGCCGGCCCTGCGATCCGCGAAGAGTGTCGGAGCGAGCCGGGCAGATTGCCGAGCAGTGGTGACGGGTCGGCGTCCCCGTCGATGGGCTGTACGGCAGCGATGTCGCCGTCCCGCACGTCGGCACTGAAGGCCCCCCAATGCGCGAGCGAGATGGGACGTCCGGCCATGACGGAATTCTATGACGGTCCGCACACTTCCGCCGATCACCCAACCATCCGGTTGGGTGGTATAGGGTCGTACTCAAATCCCGCTTCGCAGATCCAGAGGTCCTCCATGGGTTCTTCCAGCCAGGTAGTCAAGTACGAGCGCACCCTCTTCGAGCCCGAACACGAGCTGTTCCGCGAGTCGTATCGCGCGTTTCTCGAGCGCCACGTCGCGCCGTTCCACGAGCAGTGGGAGAAGGACAAGATCGTCGACCGCGGCGTCTGGCTCGAGGCCGGTAAGCAGGGCTTTCTCGGCATGGCGGTCCCGGAGGAGTACGGCGGCGGAGGTAACGACGACTTTCGCTACAACGTGATCATCACCGAGGAGACCACCGCGGGGCGCTTCAGCGGCCTTGGTTTCCCGCTGCAGAACGACGTCATCGCGCCCTATCTGCTGCGCCTGGCCACCGACGAGCAGAAACAGCGTTGGCTGCCCGGGTTCTGCTCGGGTGAAATCATCACGGCGATCGCAATGACGGAACCCGGTACCGGCAGCGACCTCCAGGGCATCAAGGCCCGGGCCGTCAAGCAGGAGGACGGCAGCTGGGTGCTCAACGGGTCCAAGACCTTCATCACCAACGGCATCAACGCCGACCTCGTCATCGTCGTGGCGTGCACGGACCCCGACAAGGGCGCCCAGGGCTTCTCGCTGCTCGTCGTGGAACGGGGCATGGAGGGCTTCGAGCGCGGTCGCCATCTGGACAAGATCGGGCTGGACGCGCAGGACACCGCAGAGCTCTCCTTCACCGACACCCATGTGCCCGCCGAGAACCTTCTCGGACAAGAGGGCATGGGCTTCATGTACCTGATGCAGAACCTGCCGCAGGAGCGGATCAGCATCGCGATCATGGCCGCGGCAGGCATGGCGGCCGTGTTGGAGGCCACCTTGCAGTACACCAAGGAGCGGAAGGCCTTCGGCAAGCCCATCGGCAGCTTCCAGAACACCAGGTTCACCCTTGCCGAGCTGGCCACCGAGGCCACTGCGGTCAGGATCATGGTCGACGAGTTCATCAGGCTGCATCTCGACGAGAAACTGTCCGTCGAGCAGGCCGCGATGGCCAAGTGGTACTCGACCGAGGCGCAGGTGCGCCTCAACGACCGCTGTCTGCAGCTGCACGGAGGTTACGGGTACATGCGTGAATACTCCGTGGCCCGGGCCTTCCTGGACTCGCGGATCCAGACGATCTACGGCGGAACCACCGAGATCATGAAGGAGATCGTCGGCCGCAGTTTGGGCGTCTAACCTAGGCGTTGACCGAGCGCCGGGGGCCGCGTTGGTGGGGTTTCGCGCGCGACACATTCCCACGACCGCTTGGATATCCCTCAAGATGGACGTCGACTGACGCACAGTTGACGTTCGCGATACTTTTGGGACCTTTGCGGATCGGGGGAAGACGGATGACCGGGCTGCGAACCCTGTTGGGCGACGTCACGAGACGGGCAAGCGTGGGCCTCGCGCTGGCGGCTGCCATCGTGCTGTTCGCGCCCATCGCTGCGGCGACGCCGGAGAGCGATGCCGACGCCGCGATCAGTCAGGCATGGGACGCCGGAGGTGGCGACACGGGTCCACTCGGACCCAAGGACGGCGACGTGTACCCCATCGGTGCGGGGTTCGGGCAGGACTTCGCAGGCGGCAAGGTGTACTTCACCCCGGAGACGGGCGCTCACATCATGCTGGGCGCGATTCTCGACAAGTACCTTTCGCTGGGTGGGCCCGCCGATGGCGACCTGGGCTTCCCCACCATCGACGAGGGTGACGGCAAGGCGCCTGGCAGCCGGAACACCACGTTCAGCGCCGCAGACGATCCCGTGATCTTCTTCACGCCCGACACCGGTGCGCACGTGGTCCGCGGCGCCATCAACGCGGCGTGGGACAAGCTCGGCGGATCTGCGGGCGTTCTCGGCGTTCCGACCGACGACGAGGTGTACCGCGGCGACGTCACGTCGCAGACCTTCTCCGGTGGCCAGCTGTCGTGGGACGCGAAGGCCAAGACGTTCACGACGACACCGCCCGAGTTGGCCGACCAGCTCGCCGGCCTGGCGATTCCGGGCGATGCGACGTCTGCCATCGACGCCGCCCGACGGGCCGCTGGCGGTCCACTCGGACCCCTGGGTGCCGTCGAGGGACCACCGAGCAAGGTCGGCGCGGATGGCTTGGTGCAGACCTTCGAGGGTGGCAAGATCTTCTACAGCCCGGCCACCGGGGCCAACGTGATGACCGGCCAGGTGCTGGCCAAGTACGAAAGCGTCGGCGGCCCCGCGGGCGACCTGGGATTACCCACCAGCAGCGAGGCCGACGCGGGCCTGGCCCCGATGAGTCGGATCAGCACGTTCGCCGCTGCCGACCAGCCGGTCATCTTCTGGACGCCCGATTTCGGCGCCGTCATCGTGCGCGGCGCCATGAACGCCGCGTGGGCCAAACTCGGGGGAGCCGGGGGCGAGCTCGGTCCACCGACGGCCGATCAGACCGTGAACGGCAACGTCATCACCCAGAAGTTCAACGGCGGCGCGATCTCCTATGACAAGTCGACGAAGAAGTTCACCACCGAACCGGCCAATCTCGCGTCGTCGTTGACCGGACTGACGGTGCCCGGCCAGGACGTGCCGCAGGGACCGCCCGCCGCGCAGGCGTCGGACGACAGTGGTGGCCACTGGTACTCGAACCTGCGATGGTGGTCGTTGGTCGCCATCGTTGCGATCTTGCTTCTGGTGGCTGCGATCGTGGTCGCCGTGATGTGGAACCGGCGACGGGGCGACGCCCGGACGCCGCTGAACGAGTCCGACGACTACGACGATCACCCCGATGACGGGGAGTTCGAGTCAGGCCCCGTGCCGGTGACTGCGGCGGGCCCGGTGGAGGACGGGGCACGTGCCCCGCTGGGCGCGTGGTCGATGGCTGCGGGGGACGACCAGCGCGAAGTCCCTTCCGAGGGTGGTGACGACGGGGATGCCGGCAACGGCCGGGGCCCCACCGACCTTCCCGACGGCTTTCCCGACGACCAGGACTCCATCGACACGGCACCGAACCGGATTGAGTCAGAGACGCGGATCGAGTCAGACCAGCAGCCGGAGACGGAGCTGGAACCCCCGATCGAGCCGGAGCCAGGACCCGAGCCGCAGCCACCGACCGAGGTGCCGAATGCGGACGCGGAACTCGAGCCGGCGAGCGGTCCGCCCAGCGGTCGGCATGCCGCGATCGTGCTCGACGAGCCTGCGCCCGCGCAGACCGCGTTGCGGTTGGCGCACGATGACCCGTATCAGGCGCCGGCGGGCTATCCCGTGAAGGCGGACACCGCCACCGGTCTGTACTGGACGCCGGGTAGCGGTGACTACGACGATGCGCGCGCCGAGATCTGGTTCGCCAGTGAGGAGTTCGCCTTGACGAACGGATTCGTCAAGGGCTGAGGTGCCCCGGCCGTCAGATCTTGCGGATGACGGTGACGACCTTGCCCAGGATGGCGGCGTCGTTGCCGGGGATCGGATCGAAGACCGGGTTGTGAGGCATCAGCCAGACCTGGCCGCGAGTGCGCTTGAACGTCTTCACCGTGGCTTCGCCGTCGATCATCGCCGCCACGATGTCGCCGTTGTCCGCGACGTTCTGCTGGCGGATGACCACCCAGTCGCCATCGCAGATCGCGGCATCGATCATCGACTCGCCGACGACCTTGAGCAGGAACAGTGAACCCTCGCCGACGAGTTCGCGCGGAAGCGGGAAGACGTCCTCGACCGCCTGTTCGGCCAGAATCGGGCCACCGGCCGCGATTCGGCCGAGCACGGGCACGAAGGTGGGCTCGGGAAGTGCGTCCGAGCCTCCGACGTCGGTGGTGATGGTCGGCATGGGCATGTCGTCGGATCCGCGCACGTCGACCGCGCGGGGGCGGTTCGGGTCGCGCCGGAGGTAGCCCTTGCGCTCAAGCGTGCGCAACTGGTGGGCGACCGATGAGGTGGAAGTGAGCCCCACGGCGTCGCCGATCTCGCGGATGCTCGGCGGATAACCCCTGGTGGTGACCGAGGAGCGGATCACCTCGAGGATGGTGCGTTGACGCTCGGTCAGGGCGGTGTCCCGGCTGTCGCTGCTGTCACTCATGGCGCCGAATGTAGTCGGTTGAGACCCGATAATCAAACATGTGTTCGAGGGGCGTGTCGCACACCAGTTCGTCATCGGGATTTGTCGGTACCCCTCGATATCGTGTGCAACGGTTCGATCACATGTTCTAGTAATCGAACACCTGAGCGATTATCGTTTCGAACACAAGAGCGAACAGCGCACCGTCGAACACACCGAGAGGCCGGCCGATGACCACCATCACCCGCGAGAATCCCACTGACGTCGTCGTCCGGCCCGTGCGGCCCACGCGGTCCGTTCACCCCGCCGCTCGGCGCAGGCCACGCTCCAGCCGTCCGGCCGGGTCGCCCCTGCGTTACCGCGGCACCGGTGTCCTGATGTCGCGCGCCTCCCACCGCCGCAAGCCCATCACCCCGGTGACCACGGTGGTGCTCGCCCTCGTCGCCGCGGCCATCACCGTATGGCTGGGTCTGGTAGCCCAGCTGGGTGCGCCGACGGACGCCGCGGCGCCGGTGCCGGGTCGGCTGGCCGTTGTTCAGGTCCAGACGGGCGAGTCGCTGCAGCAGCTCGCGCAGCGGGTGGCGCCCGATGCGCCGACGGGCGCGGTCGTCGACCAGATTCGTCAGCTGAACGAACTCGACTCGGCGGCGGTCGACGCCGGACAGACACTGATCGCCCCCGTCGGGTGATCCGGCGACATGCGCCCTCAAACTCACTGCCGTGCAACGGTACGCTCGTATTCGTCCGAGATGCTCGGGTCGGTCGGCGGTTGCGAAGGAGCGGTGATGCACTGTCCGTTCTGCCGTCACCCCGACTCGCGGGTGGTCGACTCCCGCGAGGCCGATGAAGGTCAGGCCATCCGGCGTCGTCGGTCATGCCCCGAGTGTGGCCGCCGGTTCACCACCGTCGAGACCGCCGTGCTGGCGGTCGTGAAGCGCAGTGGCGTCACCGAGCCGTTCAGTCGCGAGAAGGTGATCAGGGGCGTGCGCCGCGCGTGTCAGGGCCGTCAGGTCGACGACGACGCGCTGAACCTCCTGGCGCAGCAGGTCGAGGATGCAGTGCGTGCCGCCGGCTCGCCGGAGGTGCCCAGCAACGAGGTCGGGCTGGCCATCCTCGGACCGCTACGCGATCTCGACGAAGTCGCCTATCTGCGATTCGCGTCGGTGTACCGGTCGTTCTCCTCGGCAGACGACTTCGAGCGCGAGATCGAGGCGTTGCGCGCCCATCGTGGGGTTGCGTCCAGCTGACGCCCCGTCAGGCGACCTGCCTGACCCCGTCGTCCACGACGCGTCCGGCCACCTTGACCCAACCCTCGGGATTCCAGTACGTGCGGATCTGCGAGCCCTTCCCCTGCGTGATCGCCAGGTCCCTGCTCAAGTAGTCGGTGATGCGCACTGCCGCGGACCCCGTTGCTTCGTCCTCGAGGATCCCGAGATGGCTGGCGAACATCCGCGACCGAATGGTGCCTTCGGCCTTGTCCATCCACGCCCACACATAGTGCTCGACGTCGTCGGAGAAGTCGTCGGGATCAGCGCCGAGCACGTCGTCGATCGAGTTCAGTTCGTAAATCGAGAAGTCAGGTGCCCACTCCGAACGGGCGCTGATCACCGTGTACTCGCCGTCCTCGCGCGACTGGTACTCCACCTGCACCACGCCGGCGGGCACCTGCAACGTCTTGACCGGTGTCCCGCGCTGCTTCAGCCACCAAGAAGCCCCTACGATGGGATGTCCGGCGAACGGCAACTCGGCTGCAGGGGTGAAGATGTGGGCCACAGCGGTGTTGGCGCCGGAGTTGGGCAACCCGACGAATATGGTCTCGCTGTAGCCCAATTCGGTGGCGAGTCGTTGCCTGTCGGCGGGGTTCACCTGGCTGGCGTCGACGACCCCGAGCGGGTTGCCGAAATTGCCCTCGGAATCGGTGAACACCCGCAGCACGGTGACGTCGATGGCCATGTGCCCGATGCTACTTCGTAAGGTGCGCCCTGCGGTTGGGTGCCGGTCAGGTGGCGCTGCGCTCGTCGGCGTCCATGGCGTCGAGCACGGCAACCCGGGTATCGATCGTCCCGGTGATGGTGCTTTCGCTGATACCTGCCCGCAACAGGTTCCGCAGGAGGTTTTGGTCGTACACCGCCGGCTCGGTGGAGTCGATGAACTTCTCGACGACCTCGACGAAGCGGTCCGGGTCGTCGTGGAAGGGGAAGTGGCCCGAGCCGTCGAACACATCGAGAAGGGCTCCGGGCATGGCGGAGTGCGCCATCCGCGCATGGCTGACGGGGATCACCGAATCGTGCGATCCCCAAATTAATTGCACCGGAACCGATTCCGTTAAATAACATCGATCCAGCATGGTGACCACCTGGCCGCGCCAGTCCACCACGGCGCGCAGGGTGCGGGCGAAGGCGGACGAGGCGGTTGGCTCGGGCAGGTCGGCCAAGATCCGGAGGACGTCGGGGATGTCACGGCCCAGGCCCGTCGAGCCGAACAGCGCACCGCCAAGACGTCCGACCACCTGCAGCGCAGGCAACACCAACGGCAGCCGCAGCAGGGCCAGCGCCTCGGTTCCCATCGGCAGGGACGCAAAGCGCAGGGCGATGTTGACGTCCTTGGTGACGCCGCCGGCGCCGACCAGGATCAGCCTGTCCACCAATTGTGGGAACTGGTAGGCGAACTGCATGGCCACCCCGCCGCCGAGCGAGTGGCCGACCACCGTGACCCGCTCGATGTCGAGAACGCTCAGCAGATCGCGCATGCCGTTGGCATACGCCGCCACCGAATAGTCCGCCCGCGGCTTGTCCGATCTGCCGTGGCCCAACAGGTCGGGCGCGATGACGGTGAACCGCTGCGCCAGCTTCGACTGCACGGTGCTCCACGTCGTGGAGTTGTCACCGATGCCGTGGATCAGCAAAATCACCGGCCCGGAGCCGGCCACCCGGAATGCGCGTCGATAGCCGTGAATGGTGCGGTACTGCAGGCTCGGGGTGAGCTCACGCACGGTGCGCAGATTGGGCTTTCGCTCCGTCATGATGCCAACTCCGTTGTCGAGCCCCCGTCAGGGCGCTACGGTACCGTCATCCCCGTCGGTCGACCCGTCACCCGACTGCTGGGCAAGGAATCGCTCGAACTCGGCGCCGAGTTCGTCACCGCTCGGGAGATCTTCGTCTCGCGCCAGCAAAGACCGATTCTCTTGAGCGCTGACGAACGCATCGTACTGTCGCTCGAGCGCGGTCACCACTTGGGCGACTTCGGCACTCGACTCGACCTGCTCGTTGATCTTGGTGAGCACCTCGGCGCCGGCCTCGCCGAGTGCCGCGAGCGGGATCTGCAAGGAGCCGATCCTGCCGACCTCGGAGAGCAAAGCCTCCGCGGCCGCCGGGTAGTCCGTCTGTGCCAGATAGTGGGGAACGTGGACGGTGAATCCCACCGCTTCGTGACCGTGCTGGGCCATCCGGTACTCGAGCAGGTTCGACACGCTGGCCGGCACCTGTACCTCACCCACCCAGGGCTGGTGCTCGGCGATGAGCTCCTTGTCGTTGGAGTGGGCCGTCATCGTCACCGGGCGGGTGTGCGGCACCGCCATCGGGATCGTGCCGAGCCCGATCACCTGGCGTACCCCGAGCCGCTCGGCCAACAGTCGTACCGCGGTGATGAACCGCTCCCATCTCAGGTCCGGTTCGAGCCCCGCGAGCAGCAGGAACGGCGTGCCGACGCTGTCGTGCAGCGCGTAGAGGTTCAGCTCGGGATCGTCGTAATGGGTGAAGTGGTCGGTCTTGAACGTCATCAGGGGTCGCCGCGACCGGTAGTCCAGCAATTCGTCGATCGCGAACGACGCAACCAACTCGGTGTCCAGGGTGTTCTTCAGGTGCTCCGCGGCGAGCCTGATGGCATGCCCGGCGTCTGAGAACCCCTCGAGGGCATGGATCAGCACCGGCCCGCGGCCGTCAGCTGACGACAGCTGGGGCGCAGGGAACTCCAGCTCGTACATCCCGGTCTGTTCCGGGTGGTAGTGCTGCTCCTGGTTGTCGGCCATTCGCTTTGCCTCCTCGGTGACACCTAGTGTCCCGCACTTTGCAGTGGTTGCCGTCGTGGCCCCACCCAAACAGTTCGAACGCGGTGCCCACGGCGCTGCATTCCGGCGACCCCTCCCTTTGCCGGGGTTGTCGGGCAAGATCGGTGCTCATGCGCTGCACTCGGATCGTTCTGCTGACGGGACTGCTGTCCCTGTCGGCATCGTGTTCCGATCCTGCGCCCGCCGTGCTGCCGGGCCCACCTGCGGTGGCGGGTTCGACGGTCGCGGTCGCAAAACAAGTACCCGCTGACCCCAGGGTGGGGGCGGTGTTCCTGGGCGGCCAGTCGCTGCACACCTGCTCGGGGGCGGTGCTGGACTCCGCGGCCGGCGACCTGATCCTCACCGCTGCGCACTGCCTGGCGGCAGGCGCTGAGACGTATTTCGTGCCAGGGTTCACCGACGCTGCGGCCGGGCCGGACTTCTTCCACGTCGATGCCGTGTATCTCGACCCGCGGTGGGTCGCCGACCAAGACCCGGTGGCGGACTTCGCCGTTGCCAAGGTCAGCCGCGACGGCGGTGGTTCTGTCATGGCTCAGGCGGGCGGCGGGTTCGAGGTGGGGCCGGCACCGAAGGCCGGCACGGACGTCACCGTTACCGGATACCCCCTTGGCGCAGGCGGACACCCGATCGGATGCACCACCCGCACCACGGCCAGCGACCACGGGTTCCCGTCGCTGCCCTGCGTGGGCCTCGTCGACGGCACCAGCGGAGCACCGTGGGTGGCGGGCCCCCTGATCGCAGGCCTGATCGGTGGGCTGGAGGGCGGCGGCTGCGAGGAGGACGTCTCCTACTCGCCGCCGTTCGACGACGAGGTGAAACGGCTGCAGGCCCGGGCGGAAGCAGACGGGCCCGCTGACGATGCGCCCACCGTCGTCGGCGACGGGTGCTGAGGTCCCTTCTATGCCTTGAACTGGCTGAGGGCGCGGAGCTTGTTCATCACGTCCAGCGCAGCCACCTTGTAGGCCTCCGAGAAGGTCGGGTAGTTGAACACCGCGTCGACGAGGTATTCGACCGTGCCGCCGCAACCCATGACGGCCTGTCCGATGTGCACCATCTCGGTGGCGCTGGTGCCGAAGATGTGCACGCCGAGAAGGCGGAGATCCTCGGTCGAGACGAGCAGTTTGAGCATGCCGTACGAGTCGCCTGCGATCTGGCCTCTGGCCAACTCGCGGTAGCGCGACACCCCGACCTCGTAGGGGATCGAGTCCTTGGTGAGATCGACCTCTGATGCGCCGACGTAGGACACCTCGGGGATCGAGTAGATGCCGATCGGCTGCAACTCGGTCATGCCCTTGCACGGCTCGCCAAAGGCGTGATACGCGGCAAGACGGCCCTGGTCCATGGACGTGGCTGCCAGAGCGGGAAATCCGATCACGTCGCCGACGGCGTAGATGTGATCGACCTTGGTCTGATAGTTGTCGTCGACGAAGATCCGACCGCGGTTGTCGGCCTCGAGACCGGCGGCGGGGAGGTCGAGGTGTTCGGTCTGGCCCTGCCTGCCCGCCGAGTACATCACGGTGTCGGCGGGGATCTGCTTGCCGCTGGCCAGCGTGGTAACGGTTCCGGACGAGCCAACGTCGACGGCGGTGACCTCCTCGCCGAAGCGGAACGTGACGGCGAGGTCGCGCAGGTGGAAACGCAGGGCTTCGATGATCTCCGGGTCGCAGAAGTCGAGCATCGTCGGACGCTTCTCCACGACGGTGACCTTCGTACCCAGCGCGGCGAACATCGATGCGTACTCGATGCCGATCACGCCGGCGCCGACGACGACCATGGAAGAAGGAATGGTCTTGAGATCCAGGATTCCGTCGGAGTCCAGCACGCGTGAATCGTCGAACTCGACGCCTGGCGGCCGTAGCGGTTTGGTGCCCGTGGCGATCACGACGTACCGACCATTGACGATGATGCGTTCTGCGCGGCTGGGGTCTTCGACCTGCACGGAGTGTTCATCGATGAAGCGTGCGTGCCCGACGAACAAATCGACGCGGTTGCGCATCAGCTGTGAGCGGACGACGTCGATCTCCCTGCCGATGACGTGCTGGGTGCGGGCCAACAGGTCGGCCGGGGTGATCTTCTCCTTGACGCGGTAGCTGGCGCCGTACAACTCGCGCTGGCTCATGCCGGTGAGGTAGACGACCGCCTCGCGCAGGGTCTTCGACGGAATGGTTCCGGTGTTGACGCACACGCCGCCGAGCATGAGGCCGCGTTCGACGACCGCGACCGACTTGCCGAGCTTGGCAGCGGCGATGGCGGCCTTCTGTCCGCCGGGACCCGAACCGATGACGACGAGGTCGTATTCCTGCGTGGAACCCATGGAGTAGTCCTACGCCGATTGCGACAATCCTGCATGCCGAGAGGGTCAACCAGCGGTCAATACGCGCTGAACGACGGCCTTCATCCCCAGACGCGCCTTCGTCCACATCCGGTGGCGTGATCGGGGTCACGCAGGCGCATGCCGACGCGGCCCGCTGACACGTTCTCCCCATGACGACCTTCCCAAGCGCCGACTTTTCCCTCAACAAGCCAGGCAAGCTCATCGCCGCACTACCGGCAGTCCTCGGATTCGTGCCCGAGAAGTCCCTCGTACTCGTCACCGTCGACGATGGCGAGATGGGCTGCGTTATGCGTGTTGACCTTTCGGGGGACATGCGCGAGGCGGTGGACCGCGTGGCCGAGGTGGCCGCCTCGGGCGCACCCGACGCCGCCGTCGCCGTGATCATCGACGAGGACGGCGCGTCATGCCAGATGTGCAAGGACGAGCACCGTCAGCTCGGCGCGATGCTCGGCGTCGCGCTGCGCGAACGCGGCATCGAGCTCCTCGGCGCCTACGTCGTGGACCGCGTGGAAGTGGGTGGCCTGTGGCGCTGCGCAGACGGCTGTGGCAGCACCGGCGCCATCGACGATCCCTTGGCCTCACCGCTGGCCGCAGCGGCCGTCCTGGAGGGCAGGCGGCTCTACCCCAGGCGTACCGACCTGCAGGAGGTGATCGCCGTGGCAGAACCCTTCCGCACTGCCGCCCTGGCCGCGGTCATCGGTGAAGCCGCCCCGTCGTGCGGTGCCGACCAACGCCCCGACGTCGATGCACGAGCCGACGTCGAGCACGCCATGGCCGCCGCCGAAGTGGCACTCGAGGGGCGGTGCCCATCCGACCCGGAGCTGGCGCGGCTGGCGTACGGCCTGACCGATCCGCGGGTGCGCGACACGCTCTACGCGCTGGCCGTGGGACGGGACGCCGCGCCTGCCGAGTCGTTGTGGGCGCTGCTGGCGCGAACCCTGCCAGAGCCGTGGCGCGTCGAGGCGCTCGTACTGCTGGCGTTCTCGGCCTACGCCCGTGGCGACGGGCCGTTGGCGGGGGTGTCGCTGGAGGCCGCGTTACGGTGCAATCCCAACCACCGGATGGCCGGCATGCTCGATCAGGCGTTGCAATCGGGCATGCGGCCGGAGCAGATCCGAGAGTTGGCGTTCACCGGGTACCGGCTGGCCAAGCAGCTCGGAGTGGAACTGCCGCCGCGGCGGACGTTCGGCAGACGGGCCGGTTAGACCTTCTCCACCTTCACGGCGTGCGCCATGTGGTGGGGCAACTCCACCTGCTCGTGTCCGGGGATCACGATCAACACGGTGCCGTGGTCGTTCACTTGGACGGTCACCCTGGCGTTGGGCACCACACCCGCGTCCTTGAGACGCGCGATCAGCTCGATATCACCCTGGACGTGCTCGGTGAGCTGGCGCACGCGCACCGCCACGGGAAAACCAGTCGGCAGCTCGGTGAGCCGCACCAGGGAGACGTCGTCGGCGCCCGATGGCGCGATGCCGAGCTCGGCCAGCCCCGGAATCGGGTTGCCGAATGGTGACGTGGTCGGGTTGTCGAGCACCTGGACCAGGCGTCGCTCGACGTCCTCGCTCATCACGTGTTCCCAACGGCATGCCTCGGCATGCACCTCTTCCCATGGGAGGCCGATGACGTCGACGAGGAGGCGCTCAGCCAGCCGATGCTTGCGCATCACGGCGACGGCGAGCGCGCGCCCCTTGCCGGTCAGTTCCAAGTGGCGATCGCCTGCCACGTGAAGCAGTCCGTCGCGCTCCATGCGCGACACGGTCTGGCTGACGGTCGGGCCGCTCTGCTCGAGGCGCTCGGCGATTCGGGCACGCAAGGGGACCACGCCCTCTTCCTCGAGGTCGTAGATGGTCCGTAGATACATCTCCGTGGTGTCGATCAGATCGTTCATCGCGCCTTCCCAAAGCCCAGCGTCTCATCCGAGTCTACCGGTGGAAGCGCCTGAACAGGGCTGCAACATCGCCGCGCCACAATGTGATACCCGCCGCGTTTGCCGCGGCGGGTATCACATGTTGGGGTTCAGCTGGCGTAGGAGCGCAAACGTTCGGCCCGATCGCCGTGACGCAGCTTCGCCATCACCTCGCGCTCGATCTGGCGGACCCGCTCGCGCGAGAGTCCGAACAGCTTGCCGATCTGGTCGAGCGTGCGGGGCTGGCCGTCGTCCAAGCCGAAACGGAACCTGATGACCTGCTGCTCGCGCTCGTCCAAGGTGGCAAGGACGTGCCGGATGTCGGTGTGCAGAAGCTCGGAGATGACGGCGTTCTCCGCCGACATGGCCTCGGCGTCCTCGATGAAGTCGCCGAGGGGGGCTTCCTCGTCGCTGCCCACCGGCATGTCGAGGCTCACCGGATCGCGGCTGTGCTCCAGCAGGTCGGCGATCTTCTCGGCGGGGATACCGGATTCCTCGGCCAGTTCCTCGTCGGTGGCCTCACGGCCAAGGGTCTGGTGCATCTCGCGCTTGATGCGGGCGAGCTTGTTGACCTGCTCGACCAGGTGGACCGGCAGCCGGATGGTGCGGCTCTGATCGGCCATGCCACGCGTGATGGCCTGACGGATCCACCACGTGGCGTAGGTGGAGAACTTGAATCCCTTGGCGTAGTCGAACTTCTCCATGGCGCGGATCAGACCGAGGTTGCCTTCCTGGATCAGGTCCAGCAGGGGCATGCCGCGACCGGTGTAACGCTTGGCCAACGACACCACCAACCGGAGGTTGGCCTCGAGCAGGTGGCGGCGGGCAGCTTCGCCGTCGCGGACGACGGCCGCAAGTTCGCGTTTGCGGGTGTCGCCAAGTCGCTTCTTGGTGGCGAGTAGGTGCTGTGCGTAAAGCCCAGCCTCGATACGCTTCGCAAGCTCGACCTCGTCGGCCGCATTGAGCAGCGCGGTTTTGCCAATGCCATTGAGGTACACGCGCACCAGATCAGCGGCGGGACTCTGGGCGTCCAGATCACCGTCGAAACGGCTAGCGGTGGCATTTGCCATAACGGCCTCCTAGTCGGCTGGGACTGTCAAGAGCTATAACGTCGTATCGGCTCTAAGAGTTCCCACGTACCGCCGGTTTCACACCTTCTGACCTGCGGTTATCGGAGGACGACCTGAGAATGTCCTGAGAAATGCGCAAGATTCACCAAATCAGGGAGCGTCGTGTTGCGACTGCGTCCATTCGGGTTGCGGCGGAACGTCTCGCTGTCGGTCCAAGGCGGGGCGCTCGGCGGTCGGAAACAGCGGGATCCGTGGACCGCCGGCATAACGTCGCGGCTCTTCGGCCCGTCGCGGCGGCCGGTCGTTCGCGATCAACACCGCGATCCACGGCAGCGGAATCGAGGCCACCAGGATCGCCAACGAGATCAACCCGTTGTGCCAGACACCGTAGGCAAGAGCGGCCAACAGAAGCGCGGGCACACGGAACGACATGATCGTGAGGTACTTGCGCACCCGCTCGCGGTGCTGCTCTTCGTAGGGCTGTGCCGCACGCGTGATGAGGACCGGCCGACCATCGTCGTCGAAACTCAGCTCTTGGCCGTGTTTCATGCCTCTACTGTTCCACAGATCAGCCGACCCAAACGGTCCGGTTTATTACCGTTTCCATCGCAGGCACAATGAACGTCATGCAAACCGAGACGATCGAGCGTACCGACACAGACGAGCGCGCCGATGACGGGACCGACGACGACGCTCCCAAGGTCTTCCACTACGTGAAGAAGAACAAGATCGCCGAGAGTGCGGTCATGGGTACCCACGTCGTCGCGCTGTGCGGCGAGGTGTTCCCGGTGACCAAGTCGGCGAAGCCCGGCTCGCCGGTCTGCGCTGACTGCAAGCGGATCTACGAGTCGCTCAAGACCTAGACGTCGGCCCGTCGGGTGCATCGGACGGCGCGCCCTTGGTCCGCGCGACCTTGGCCGACCCTGACGAATCGTCCTTGAGTGACTCGGCCTGCTCCTCGAACCAGCCGCGCAGCCGACGCGCGTGGGTGACCGGCGCGGGCCACTCCTCCTGGACGGCCGCGTTCAGTTCGGCGCCGATCATGATGGCGAAGCCAAGGAAGAACGCGAACAGCAGGAAGGCGATCGGCGTGGCCAGCGCGCCGTACGTGTATCCGGTCGCGGTGATCCAGGTCAGGTACACCCGCAGGCCCAGCGTGGTCACCAAGAACACCGTGGCGGCCAACACCGAGCCGATGAGAAGTCGGTGCGTCGGCAGAGGCCGGGGAAGCGACACCCGGTAGAGCGCTCCCAGCACCAGCACCAGGCTGACGAAGAGCACGGGGTAGTAGCCGAAGCGCAATTCGTCGGCCCAGCTGTCGGGGATGTACTCGGCGACCTTGATCGGCCCAAGCGCGATCAACGGCGCCGTCACGATGGCGAACATCAGCGCCACCACGTACAGACCGAGCGCATAGAACCGCTGGCGTACGGGATGCCGCAAGGGCGTTTGATCATGCGCCTCGACGATCGAGTCGACGAACGCCGACACCGCCGATGACCCGGCCCACAGCGAGATCACGAACCCGATGGACACCACCTCACCGCGTGCACCCAGCAGGATGTCCCGGATCGTCGGCTCGATGATCTCGTTGACGACGTTGGGGGAGAAGAAGCTGTTCGACGTGCGGATCAGCCTGTCCTCGATGGTCGACAACGTCTGAGGTCCGAACAGCGGCGCGACGTACGCCAGGCTTCCCAACATGCCCAGAAGCAGCGGCGGCAGCGACAGCGCGCACCAAAACGCGGCTTGGGCGGACTCGGCGAAAATCGAGTCATCCCAACTCTTGGCCAGAGTGCGTTTGGTGATGCGCCATATGTGGTGGCGCGATGGCTTGACTGGCGGACGCTGGTCGGTCATGACCACACCAGCATTACCGACGCCGCACCATTACGCCGCTTAGGGCGCGGCGCGGCGCGGCGGTCAGGACTCGGTTGCGCTGACCTCGATCACGGCTGCCAACTCCACGAGCTTTGCTTCGTGTTCGTTCGCGTGATGCTGGCAAAACAGCAGCTCGGCTCCCGACGGCAGTTTCGCGCGCACGCGAGCGGCTGCGCCGCAGCGGTCGCAGCGATCAGCCCGGGTCAGTTCAGGGCTGGTCAGAGTTGCGTTCATGGCTCCTCCTCCGGTCTCGCGTAGGTCTACTGTGTCAGACGTTTTCGCTTCCGGCCTTGTTCCCCGGCCGTTCACCGGTGTGTCGTGTCTCACGTATTCGTGAAGTTGCGGGCGGGGGAGGCTGGGCGAATGATCTCCACTCCGAGGGTGCTGGTCCACCTCTGCACCGCGCACGACTGGCAGCACGCGCAACGGGCCGGGGAGCTTCGGCCACCGTCGCTGGACGACGTCGGGTTCGTCCATCTCTCCGCTCCCGAGCAGGTGCACCTGCCCGCCAATCGGCTCTACTCGGGGCGGACCGACCTGGTCCTGCTGCGCTGCGATCCGGACCTGCTTGACGCACCGGTCCGATGGGAGCCCGGCGTACCCACCGATCCGGGGGCCATGCTGTTCCCCCATCTGTACGGGCCGCTGCCGGTGGCCGCCGTGACGGGTGTCGCCGCCTACCTGCCCGACGCCGATGGGGCGTTCGGCGAACTCTCCGCCGATCAGGCCGGGGAGACGTAGGCGTCGACCTCGATCTCGATGAGTAGCTCGGGCGCGATGAGCGCGGACACCTCGACCATCGTGGTGACCGGCCGGATGTCGCCGAATACCTCGGCATGCACCGCGGCGACTTCCTCCCACCGGCCAATGTCGGTGACGAACATCCGGGTGCGCACCACGTCGGACAACGCCGCGCCGGCCTCTTTCAGTGCGATTGCTATGCGGTGCAAGGCTTCTCGGGCTTGTGTCGCAATGTCAGCGCCAGGTGCGGTTGTGCCTGCGACGACGACGAGCGGGCCGACGCGCACGGCGCGGGCGTAGCCGACTCCGTCCTCGAACGGGGACCCCGAGCCGACGGTGATCCGGTGCTCACACATGGCGTGAACGGTATCTTGGTGCAGGCCGTCATCCGCCCGCTTCCGCGCGGCGAAGTGGCGACACGGGGGTTCGTGCTCGGGGTGCTGCGGGCTACCTGGACTTACACATCGTGGCAATTTCGTCAGGCCTCGCGCCGTGAATCGTCTATTGCATTCCCGTCGGCGCCGTGCCGTTCGCCGTCGCAGCAGTGGTGGCGTCGGTGGTCGCCTTCGCATCGCTGGCAATGGCTCGACCCAGCGAATGTCGCTGCCGTCATTGGGGATTGGGACAGTCGCGACGTTTCGTGGTGCTGACGGTTCTGACGTTCGCGACTGCCCGAGGCAGGCCCATCCGCCGACGAGACCCGCAAGGAGACCTTCGGTCAGCTCACCGCCCAGGTGCAATGGCCGCGAACAGTCCCGACGTGGTTGGCCGCACCACGTTCGTCGCGTTCCGCGAACCGCGAGCGACGTCGACGCACCAGCGGATAGGCGGTACGCGACGGCAAGTTCGAGTTCCGCTTGCTGGGACGATTCGAGCGGCTATGCCCGGCAATCCGTCGAACCAGTTCTGCGCCCACCGAACCCGAGGCGCACGCTCAGTCCAGGTAGTCGCGCAGCACCTGAGAACGACTGGGGTGCCGCAACTTCGACATCGTCTTCGACTCGATCTGGCGGATCCGCTCGCGGGTCACGCCATAGACCTGGCCGATCTCGTCGAGGGTGCGGGGCTGGCCGTCGGTCAGCCCGAAGCGCAGCCTCACGACACCGGCCTCGCGCTCAGAGAGCGTCTCGAGCACCGACTGGAGTTGATCCTGAAGCAGCGTGAAGGAGACCGCGTCGACGGCCACGACGGCCTCGGAGTCCTCGATGAAGTCACCGAGCTGACTGTCGCCCTCGTCGCCGATGGTCTGGTCCAGGGAGATCGGCTCACGCGCGTACTGCTGGATCTCCAGCACCTTCTCCGGCGTGATGTCCATTTCCTTCGCAAGCTCTTCGGGCGTGGGTTCGCGACCCAGGTCCTGCAGGAGCTCACGTTGGATCCGACCGAGTTTGTTGATCACCTCGACCATGTGCACCGGGATGCGAATGGTTCGGGCCTGGTCGGCCATCGCGCGGGTGATCGCCTGGCGGATCCACCACGTGGCGTACGTGGAGAACTTGTAGCCCTTGGTGTAGTCGAACTTCTCGACGGCACGGATCAGACCAAGGTTGCCCTCCTGGATGAGGTCCAGGAAGGCCATGCCACGGCCGGTGTAGCGCTTGGCCAGCGACACCACCAGACGCAGGTTGGCCTCGAGCAGATGGTTCTTGGCACGGTCGCCGTCGCGGCAGATCCAGAGCATGTCGCGGCGCTGGGCGGCGGGCAGCTTCTCGCCCTGCTCCGCCAGCTCGGTCATCTTCTGCGTCGCGTAGAGGCCGGCCTCGATGCGCTTGGCAAGCTCGACCTCCTCCTCGGCGTTGAGCAGCGCGACCTTGCCGATCTGCTTCAGATAGGCACGGACGGAGTCCGCGGAGGCGGTGAGCTCGGCGTCCTTGCGGGCCTGCCGCAAAGCCTCGGATTCTTCCTCGTCCCAGACGAAATCACCTGAGGCCTTGTCCTTCTCGGACGGCTCGGCGATGTCCTCGTCAACGGCCTCGGCGCCCGCCTTCACTGCGGTCTTGCCGGTGGTGACCTTCTCCGCGCCGTCGGCGGCCTCGGCGGCCTCATCGAGCGGCTCATCGTCGGCATCGAGGTCCTCGAGCTCGAGATCGGCCTCGTCGACCAGTTCCTCGGGTTCGGCTTCGAGGTCGTCGGTGGTCTCGAGGTCTTCGGTCACCTCGAGGCCATCGGCGTCGAGCTCGCCCTTCGCAGCGCGGCCTCCCGGAGCGTCGGTGGCCTTGGCGCGCGGCGCGCGCTTGACCGCCTTGGCGGCGTTGTCCGTGACCGGCCGTTGCCGACTCGGGTTTGGCCGCGCGTGCGGTCTTGGTGGCCCGCTTTGCGGGCGCTCCAGTGCTGGTCTTTGCCGCCGGAGCCTTCTTGACGGGGGATTTGGTGGCGCTGTGCGTCACCGGCTCGTCGGTGGCCGGCCTAGCCTTCGTCGCTGCCACGTGCACCCTTTCGGTCTTGCTGATTTCGGAGGCGTGGGCGTGCGTGCGCCACCGAAAAGCGTCGGCTGTCGAATGTTGGCGTTGATCTCAGTTCGGATACTCGCCGCTATCCGTATGCGGCCGCCGTCGACCATTGTAACGACAGTGTGGGGAACTGCCCCCACGAGCGGAGAATTTGGTCACACGGCGAGCCGCATGACAGCCGTCAATGCGCGGGTGCGTCCACCTCGGCGGCCATCGCAGCGCCGACGATGCCCGCGGTGTTCAGCAGCGTTGCGGCCACCACCGGGGTGCGGTTCTTCAGCAGCGGGATCCATTTATCGGCCTTGCGGCTGATGCCACCACCTGCGATGAACAGGTTCGGCCAGATGGCGTTCTCTATCGCGACGAGCACCCTGGTGACCTCCTCGGTCCAGCGCTCGTAGCTCCAGTCCTTGCGTTCCTTCACCGACGACGCGGCGCGATGCTCGGCCTCCTTACCGCCCACCTCGAGGTGTCCGAACTCGGTGTTGGGCAACAGGAGACCGTTGTGGATCACCGCCGAACCGATGCCGGTGCCGAACGTCAGGAGCACGATCACGCCGCTGTTGTCCTTACCCGCGCCGAACTTCTCCTCGGCGAGGCCGGCGGCGTCGGCGTCATTGAGCACCGTCACCGCCTGTCCGTCGAGCTCGGCGGAGATGACGTCTCGCGCATTGGTCCCGATCCAGCCCTTGTCGACGTTGGCGGCGGTCCTCACGGTGCCATCGGTGACGACGCCGGGGTAGGTGACGCCGAGGGCGCCGGTCCAGCCGAACTCGCGGACGACCGCTGCGACGGTCTTTCCGACCGCGTCCGGCGTGGAGGGCTGCGGCGTGGGCAGCTTGAACCGGTCGCCGATCAGCGCTCCAGTGTCGAGGTCCACGATGCCGCCCTTGACGCCGCTTCCGCCGATGTCGACTCCGAACCCCCGTCGTTGTGAGCCGTTCGTGCTCGGGTCGGCGGATGAGGTGTCGGTGGCGGTCATGAGCGCTCCTCTTCGAGAGGCCGGCAGGGTCGACGCGCCCCACACATTAGTGCCTCGCCAAATCTGGCGTGAGGCTGCCGCGTAACCCGGTCGGCCCCATCTGTGTTGCGATACCAGCGTGACGGACATGGACTCAGATCCCGAAGGCCTGCGGGCGGTCGCCGAAGGGTTGGCCGACGAGGCCGCCCAATACGTGCGGCGTCGTCGTGCGGAGGTATTCGGCGACGCAGGCGATCGCGACGACGCCGGATCGGCGGTGCGGGCCAAGAGCACCCCGACCGACCCGGTGACCGTCGTGGACACCGAGACCGAGGGGCTGCTGCGCGATCGGCTGGCCGAGCTGCGGCCGGGGGACCCCGTGCTCGGCGAGGAGGGCGGCGGTGCCGTGCGGGTCGAGCCGGGGCGGCCACTGTGGGTCCTCGACCCGATCGACGGCACGGTGAACTTCGTCTACGGCATCGAGGCCTACGCGGTGTCGGTGGGCGTGCAGATCGACGGCACGTCGGTGGCCGGTGCGGTCGCGAACGTCGCGACGGGCGAGGTGTTCTCGGCTGCGGCGGGGCACGGCGCCCGCGTACGACGCGCCGGTGTGTCCACGCCGCTGCGCTGCACGCCGGTCGAGGAGTTGGCCATGGCTCTGGTGGGCACCGGATTCGGCTACGCACGGGAGCAGCGCGCGCGGCAGGCCGCAGTGCTGGCGCGGTTGCTTCCCGACATCCGTGACATGCGGCGCCTCGGGTCGTGCGCGCTGGACCTGTGCATGGTGGCCGCGGGCCAGTTGGACGCCTACTACGAGGACGGCGTGCACGTCTGGGACTGGGCCGCAGGCGCGCTGATCGCCGCGGAGGCCGGCGCACACATGGTTTTGCCGCCCGTCGACGGTGGCGATTCGGATCTCATCGTCGCCGCGGCGCCGGGCATCGCCGCGGAGTTCGACGCAGCGGCGTTGCGCACGCGAGCGAAGCGACGGGGGAGAGCACCGGGGCGAGCGAAGCGACGGGGGAGAAGGGCGAGCTAGGCGTTCAGCAGGCGCCTGCGTGGACCTTCGACAGCAGGGAGCTGTCCGCAGGCTGCGTTGCGTCGGGCCGCAGGCTGGCAAGCACGGCATCGGTGTCGTCGTTGTGGCTCAGGTCGCCGAAGTCCGTACCGATCGCCAGATCGACCGTGTCGTCGCTTCGCTGGTCCTGATACAGCTCGGTGCATGGCGTGACCAGCCAGAGTGCGGCGGCGGCGGCACGACCTGCCGGGCCGAACCGGATCTGGCCCTGACATTGGAGTCGGGTGTTCTCGTAGACCGTGTCGTTCGCGGCGGTCGGCGGGGCGTAGCCCAGGTCGCGAAGGGCACCGGCGACCTCGGCGGCCTGGCCGCCCTGCCCGCTGGCGTTGAGCACGCGGATCTTGGTGTCGGCGAGCTTGGCGGGGGCCACCTCGGTCATCGTGGCAGGCATGACCTTATTTCCGAGAGCGGTCTGGGTGGCGTCCGCGGCAGGAGGGGGCGGGTTGCATGCGGCAACCTCGTGCACATCGGTGGGCCGATTGAAGGCGGTTACCCACACCATCACCGTGATGACGGCCAGCACGGCAACGGTGATGAGACCCGGCACGTAATTCCGCCGGCGGAACGGACGGCCACGTTTGTCGAATGCCGTCCCGGACGTGATTTGTGCGACCACCCCTGCACTTTAAGGGCAGGCCCTGCGCCCTGCCCTGTACCCGAAACTTTGGAGTGTGATGTAAATCACAGGTAATCAATGGCCGATCAGGGCACGAATCATTTGGTGGATGCGTTCTGCGCTGGTACAAAGCTCTGTCCGGAACGTTACTGGAGGGGAACAGGATGGCTACCGACTACGACGCCCCACGGCGTACTGAGACCGACGACGTATCCGAGGATTCACTCGAGGAACTGAAGGCTCGGCGCAACGAGGCCCAATCGGCGGTCGTCGACGTGGACGAGACCGAGTCTGCCGAATCCTTCGAGCTGCCCGGCGCCGACCTGTCCGGCGAGGAATTGTCGGTGCGCGTGGTCCCGAAGCAGGCCGACGAGTTCACCTGCTCGAGCTGTTTTCTGGTCCATCACCGCAGTCGGCTCGCGAGCGAGAAGAACGGCGTGATGATCTGCACGGATTGCGCGGCCTGAGCAGCGAGCGTGCTCAGCTGCGCAGCGCCGCGAGTACCCGGTCTGGCCGCCGGCAACTGACGAGCCAGTAGGGCGTGGGGTCGTCCGGGTCCTCGAGAACCACCAGGATCATCGGCCCGATCCAGGCCCGGTGCACCACGTAGGCCGCCGGATCCAGCTGGCGGCCAAGCGCAGCCGACTTCGCCGTGCGTGGCACCTCTGCCGACCGTGAGATGACTCCGACCGGCAGATGCGCGGCACCCACCCATAGTTCGGTTTCGGTCCGATCACCGCCGACGACACGCACGTCGATGCGGCCGAACCACATCAGCACCGCTACCGCGACGGGGAACAGCACCGCAAACGGCACCCAGTCCGGCATCGCCTTGACGGCCTGGTTGAGCTCGAGCGCGATGAGTCCGGCCAACAGGAAGCCGGGCAGGAACCACCACCACGGCACCCGCAAGCGCTCCTGATAGCGCACGGGTTGGGTGACTGCGCGCGTGTCCGACACGCGGCCAAGAGTAATCTCGTGCATCGTGTCCACCTCTCTGGCGGTCGTGCGACTGGATCGCGACCTGCCGATGCCCTCACGGGCCCACGACGGCGATGCCGGCGTCGACCTGTGCAGCGCGGTCGACATCGAACTGGCCCCCGGCAGGCGAGCCCTGGTGCCAACGGGGATCGCGGTCGCGATCCCGCATGGGATGGTCGGGTTGGTACATCCGAGGTCGGGATTGGCGACGCGCGTTGGACTTTCGATCGTCAACAGCCCCGGCACCATCGACGCCGGCTACCGCGGGGAGATCAGGGTGGCTTTGATCAACCTCGACCCCGAGGTGCCCATCGTCCTGCGCCGTGGCGACCGCATCGCACAGTTGTTGGTGCAGCGGGTGGAACTTCCCGAGCTGGTCGAGGTCACGTCCTTCGACGAGGCCGGACTCGGTGACACATCCCGTGGCGAAGGCGGCCACGGCTCCTCCGGCGGACACGAGAGTTTGTGATGGCATTCGGCAAGCGCAAGAGCGATGAGATCCACGACGATCCAGACCAGGGCGGGCCCGGCGAATCCGACGCGGTCGACGAGTCGGAGGGCCCGTTCGACGTCGAGGAGTTCGACGACCCGTCCGTGGTGACGGTGGGCAGGCACGATCTGGGTTCGGTGCTGATCCCCGAGAACGACGCCGCGGAACTCGCCGTCGAGGTCAATCAGCAGGGCGTGCCGACCATGGTCTGGATGGTGACGCCCAACGGTCGGTACAACATCACTGCATACGCGGCGCCCAAGACGGGCGGCCTGTGGCGCGAGGTGGTCACCGAGATCGCGGAGTCGCTGCGAAACGACTCGGCACAGGTCAGCGTGGAGGACGGACCGTGGGGCCGTGAGGTCGTCGGGTTGATGACGAAGGGTCCCGAACCCGTCGTCATGAGGTTCGTCGGCGTCGACGGCTATCGCTGGATGGTTCGCGGCGCGGCGATCGGCTCCCCGGAGACCGCCGACGCGATCGCGGCAGATGTGCGAAAGGCATTGACGGACACGGTTGTTCGACGGGGCGATACACCGCAGCCGGTGCGCGCCATGCTTTCCCTGGAGTTGTCCGAGTCGCTGGTGGCGCGGTTGCGCGCCCGCGCCGAGCAGATGGTCGCCGAGCAGGTTCAGCAGGCTCCCGTGCAGCCGCCGGAGACGCAGTCGGTGGCGCGACGCAGCGAGCAGGGGTCGGCGATGCAGCAGCTCCGCACCATCACGGGTGGGTAGAGCTGGGTGGGCTGTCAGCTCAGCTGGGTAGAGCTGGGTGGGCTGTCAGCTCAGGTGGGTAGAGCTGGGTGGGCTGTCAGCTCAGGTGGGTAGACCCTCACCGGGCAGGGCGGCTGGTGCTGTCGGCGTCCCAGAGTGCGGCCACGCACGCCGCGCCGAGAACGGCCGGGTCGACGCCCATGGCGTCCAGGGTGACGGTATGCAATGCGGCCCGCGGTGCGGCGCCGACCCACTCGAGGGCGACTTCCACGGGATGCACCGGGTCGTCGGTCGCCGCGGCGACGCCCATCGGCACGGCTAGGTACTCCAACTCCTCACAGGTCGGTGCGACGTAACCGGCCGCCTCGTCCATGGCGTCGGGCAGGGCGGGCCATTGGCCGACCCACGACCGGGTCAGTTCGTCGGCCAGCCAGGCCGGACTGGAGGCGCGCATCGCGGCGATCGCCGATGCCAGCCCATCGCGACGCAACTCGTGAGCCGAATACCGGGCCGCCAGCGCGGCCGGTGCGCTGGCGGGTGAGCCGGTCCATGCGGGAAGTGCCGCCAGCACGGCGACGGCATGCGACGGGTGCGCCAACGCCCAAGACGTCGCGACGGCTGCGCCGATCGACACCCCACCGACCGCGATCGGGCCGCGCCTGGCGGCGTTGTCCAGCTCGCGTCGGTACCCCTCGATGAGGCCGTCCGGTTCCGGCGCGGGTGTCACCACCGTCGCGCCTACGTCGTGCAGCGCGGCCGAAAAGGCCCGGTAGACGTAGTCGTCGTCGGACCCGGTACCGGGCAGCAGAACCACCGTGGTGCCACGCAGATTGACGGCCATCACTCGATCGTGCCGTGTGCGTCAAATCACCCAGTAAAGAGAAGCGGTGGCGCGTGGCAAATCGGAACCAAGAGGTCTACCGTGGCGTTTGACTAGGTGGATCCACGGTGGATCCGCAAAGGAGAGACCATGGCGACGGCCGAAGGTTATCTGCGCCGGCTCACACGCCGACTGACGGAGGACCCGGAACAGCGCGACGTCGAGGAACTCAGCGACGAAGCGGGCTCAAACGGTGCGCAGAAGGCCATTGATTGCCGGCGCGGCCAGGAAGTCACGATGGTTGGCACCCTGCGTTGCGTCGAGACCAATGCCAAGGGCTGCGCGGGCGGTGTGCGCGCCGAACTGTTCGACGGCACCGACTCGGTGATGCTGGTCTGGCTGGGCCAGCGCCGCATCGCGGGCATCGATTCCGGCCGCACTCTGCGGGTGCACGGCCGCCTAGGCAAGCTGGAGAACGGCAGCAAGGCGATGTACAACCCGCACTACGAGATTCAGAAGTGAGCGATCCCGACAAGGGGACTGCTGACGAGGCCACACCGGGCGAGCGGGACGAACCCGAGAAGAAGCTCAATGCGCAGGCACTTCTCGAGCAGATGGGTGGCATAAGCGGCCTGATCTACTCGTCGTTGCCCGTACTGGTGTTCGTCCCGGTGTCGTCGTTGTTCGGGTTGGTGCCCGCGATCAGCGCAGCACTCGGCGTCGCCACCCTGATCCTGATCTGGCGGTTGATCCGCAAGGAGTCGCTGCAGCCCGCCGTTTCCGGTTTCTTCGCGGTCGGGGTCAGCGCGCTGATCGCCTACATCGTGGGGGAGTCGAAGGGCTACTTCCTGCTTGGCATCTGGTCGTCGCTGCTGTACGCCGCGGTGTTCGCCGTGTCCGTGTTGATCAGGCGACCCGTGGTCGGCTACGTGTGGGTCTGGGTCAACGGACGCGACAAGGGCTGGCGCAAGGTGCGCAGGGCAGTCTTCGCGTTCGACGTGGCCACGTTGACGTGGGTCGCGGTGTTCGGCGCGCGGTTCGTGGTGCAGAACCATCTCTATGACGAAGACCGGACCGGCCTGCTCGGCGTGGCGCGCATCGCGATGGGCTGGCCGCTGACCGCCGTCGCGGCGCTGGTCACCTACCTCGCCATCCGCACTGCTCAACGTGCGCTGCACGAGCACGCGGCGCAGCACCCGGTCGAGCGAGAGCACGCCGCGGTGCCCGAGCCGACCGAGGCACGCACCGACTGACGGGCGTCCCTGTGCAGGATGAGCGCGCGACCGACCGTCCACTGATCGCGGTAGCGGTACTGGCGTCGTTCGTCGCCTTCCTCGATGGCTCGGTGGTCAACCTGGCGTTGCCTGCCATCGCCTCGGACCTCGGTGGTGGCCTCGCTTTGCAGCAGTGGGTGTTGGACGGCTATCTTCTAGCGCTCGGTGCGCTGATCCTCGTCGCCGGGGCCGTCTCGGATCGGTTCGGCAGGCTCACCGTGCTGCGGGCTGGACTGGCGGTCTTCGCGATGGCTTCTGTGCTGTGCGCCGTCGCCCCGAGCGGATGGGTGCTGGTGGCCGCCCGGTGCCTGCAGGGCGTCGGAGCCGCGTTCCTGGTCCCCAGCTCGCTGGCGATGATCAACGCTCGCTTCACGGGCGCGGCTCAGGCCCGCGCGATCGGCACGTGGACGGCGTGGACGGGCACCGCGTTCGTGGTGGGACCGCCGCTCGGCGGAGTGCTCGTCGATGCCCTGAGCTGGCGCTGGGTGTTCGGAATCAACATCGTTCCGCTGGCGGTGACGCTGTACCTGACCACGAAGATCGCGGAGGGCAGGAGCGGAGCGACCGGGAGGGGTTGCGGAGGGCAGGAGCGGAGCGACCGGGGAAGGGGTTGCGGAGGGCAGGAGCGGAGCGACCGGGAGGGGTTCCGGAGGGCAGGAGCGGAGCGACCGGGGAAGGGGTTCGGAGCGCGACGACCCGGGATGGGGTTCGTGCGAACCGTTGGGCCGGCATCGATTTCGTCGGCGCGACGCTGTGCGCCGTTGGGCTGAGCGCCGCGGTGTTCGCCCTCATCGAATTGCAGCGGCTGGGGTTGTCGAACCCGACGGTGGCGGGCGGACTGGTCGTGGGGGTGGCCTGCCTGGTGGCGTTTCCGTTCTGGGAGCGCAGGGCGCCGAACCCGATGATGCCGCTGGATCTGTTCGCGGTGCGCAACTTCGCCGTCGGCAATGTCGCGACGGTGTTCCTGTACGCCGCGGTGTCACTGGGAACGTTGTTCGTCGCACTGTTTCTGCAAGAGGCCGTTGGTCTCTCGGCGTCGAAGGCCGGCCTGGCCACCCTGCCCATCCCGGTGCTGTCGTTCTTCCTGGCGCGCCGCTTCGGCAGCCTGGCTGGCGTGCACGGGCCACGGCTCTACATGGCGATCGGACCAATCGTCGCCGCGGTCGGCTTCCTGCTGCTGATGACGACGCGCGAGCCGTTCGACTTCTGGACGCAGATGCTGCCCGGCCTGATCGTGTTCGGCGTCGGCCTGTCCATCACCGTCTCACCGCTCACGGCGGCGGTGCTGGCCGCCGTCGACCCCGCGCAGAGCGGCATCGGATCGGCCGTCAACAACGCCGTCTCCCGGATCGCCGGCCTCATCGCGGTCGCGTTCACCGGCGTGATCATCGGCGGCACAGGCGATTCGGGTTTCGTACGGGGAGACTTCGCGGGCTTCCACCAGGGCATGCTGGTGGTCGCGGCGCTGTTGGTCGTCGCCGGGGCGATCTCGGCGGTCGGGATCAGCAATGCGCAGTGCGACTACGGGCGCATCTCGGCCCAGGCCGCGGCGCCCAGCCATGACCGGGTGACGCCGCCGCCTGCCATCGCGCGTCCGGACTAGCTGCTTCGAGGCGCGCGCAGTACCTGCTCGCGCAACTGCTCCTCGACCTCGGCGGTCGCGACGAACAGCAGCTCGTCGCCACCCTCGAGCGGCTCGTCATCCTCGGGCACGATGACCCGGGCGCCCCGCAGAATCGTGACGAGCGAGGCGTCCCGCGGCAGTGCGAGCCGCTTGACCGCCTTGCCGCCCCACGGCGTGTCGTCGGGCAGGGTGATCTCGACCAGGTTGGCCTGGCCCTTGCGGAAGCTCATCAGCCGGACCAGGTCGCCGACCGAGACCGCTTCCTCGACAAGAGACGCCAGCATCCGTGGCGTGGACACCGCGACGTCGACGCCCCAGGCCTCGTCGAACAGCCATTCGTTGCGCGGATCGTTGACCCGGGCCACCACCCGCGGCACCGCGAACTCCGTCTTGGCCAGCAGGCTGACCACCACGTTCGCCTTGTCGTCGCCCGTCGCGGCGATCACCACGTCGAAGTCCTCGAGCTTGACCGACTCCAGCAGGCTCAGCTCGCACGCGTCGCCGAGGCGCCAGTGCGCGGCCGGGATGTCGTCGACGTCGACGTGTTCGGGGTTTCGTTCCAGCAGCGTGACCTCGTGCGAATCGACGAGCTCCCGTGCGATGGACCGGCCGACGGCGCCGGCTCCTGCGATGGCGACCTTCACGCGTACCTCACTGGTCCTCGACGTCATCGCCGGGCGGCAGCGCGGCGATGGCCATGGCCTCGGCGACGCGACCGGACACGGCGGCCAGGTAGACCTGGTCGCTGGCCTGGATCACGGTCTTGGGCTCGGGCAGCAGCCCGCTCCCGAAGCGGATCATGAACGCCACCCGCCCGCGGGTCGCGGCCTCGAGGGCGGTCACGCGGTGGCCCACCCAGTTCTCGTGCAGTGCCAGCTCGGCCACGCCGACGTTGCCCGACGGGTCGCGCCACTTCGTGGTCTCGGTCTCCCGGGTGAGGACGTTGAGCAGCCGATCCGTCGTCCACGGCACCGTCGCCACCGTCGGAATGCCGAGCCGCTCGTACACCGCGGCGCGTTTGGCGTCGTAGATCCTGGCGACCACGCGCTCCACGCCGAAGGTCTCACGCGCCACCCGCGCGGAGATGATGTTGGAGTTGTCGCCGGAGGACACCGCGGCGAACGCCCCGGCCTCCTCGATGCCCGCCCGCAACAGCACGTCACGGTCGAAGCCCATGCCGAGCACGCGCTCGCCGGGGAACTCGGGGGACAGTCGGTGAAACGCGGTGCTGTCGCGGTCGATGACGGCCACTTCATGGCCGATCCGGGCCAGCCCGTCCGACAGCGACGCGCCCACCCGGCCGCATCCCATCACCACTACACGCACGTGTCGGTCCCTCCAGCGGTCTCCCAGAAAAAGTTCATGTCCAACCTGCGCACAGGGAACGCTACAGCCATCGGTGCTTACGCATACCCTTGGCTCTCGTGTCCAAGCTCTCGACCGCTGCGCGCCGGCTGGTCCTCGGAAGCCCGTTCCGCAGCGACGCCATGGGGCACACGCTGCTGCCCAAGCGGATAGCGCTGCCGGTCTTCGCCTCCGACGCACTGTCCTCGGTCGCATACGCGCCGGAGGAAATCTTCCTGGTGCTCTCGGTGGCCGGGCTGAGCGCCTACACGATGGCGCCATGGATCGGGCTGGCCGTGGCGGCGGTGATGCTCGTCGTGATCGCGAGCTACCGGCAGAACGTGCACGCCTATCCGTCCGGCGGCGGTGACTACGAGGTGGTCACCACGAACCTGGGCGGCACCGCCGGGCTGACGGTGGCGAGCGCGCTGATGGTCGACTACGTGCTCACCGTCGCGGTGTCGATGTCGTCGGCGATGTCGAACATCGGGTCGGCGGTGCCGTTCATCGCTCAGCACAAGGTGCTGTTCGCGGTCGCCGCCATCCTGGTGCTGGCGTCGCTGAACCTGCGCGGCATCCGGGAGTCGGGCACGGCGTTCGCGATTCCCACCTACGCCTTCATGATCGGCGTGTACGTCATGCTGGGCTGGGGGCTGTTCCAGATCTACTTCCTCGGCGTCCCGCTGCGCGCCGAGTCGGCGGGCTTCCAGGTGCAGTCGGAGCACGGCGACGTGATGGGGTTCGCGATGGTGTTCCTGGTCGCCAGGGCGTTCTCGTCGGGCTGCGCGGCACTGACCGGTGTGGAGGCCATCAGCAACGGCGTGCCCGCGTTCCGGAAGCCGAAGTCGCGCAACGCGGCATCGACGCTGCTGTTGCTCGGCGTCATCGCGGTGTCGCTCTTCATGGGGATCATCATGCTGGCCAAGGAGACCGGCGTGAAGATGGCCGAGCGGCCCGGCGAGCAGTTGATCGGCGCGCCCGCCGGTTACCACCAGAAGACGCTCATCGCGCAGTTGGCCGACGCCGTGTTCCACGACTTCCCGGTGGGGCTGTACGCCATCGCCGGGGTCACCGCGCTGATCTTGATCCTGGCCGCCAACACGGCGTTCAACGGATTTCCCGTGCTGGGCTCGATCCTGGCCCAGGACAGATATCTGCCGCGCCAGCTGGCCACGCGCGGTGACCGGCTGGCGTTCTCCAACGGCATCCTGTTCCTGGCCTTCGCCGCGATCGCCTTCGTCGTCGCGTTCCGCGCCGAGGTGACCGCGCTGATCCAGCTGTACATCGTCGGGGTGTTCGTGTCGTTCACCCTGAGCCAGATCGGCATGGTGCGGCACTGGACCCGCCTGCTGCGCGTCGAGACCGACGCCGCCGAGCGCCGAAGCATGCAGCGGGCGCGCATCATCAACACCATCGGGTGCGTGTGCACGGGTACGGTTCTGCTGGTCGTCGTCGTCACGAAATTCGTTGCCGGGGCGTGGATTGCGATCCTCGCGATGGGCGGCATGTTCGTGATCATGAAGATGATCCACAAGCACTACGCGGCCGTCTCCCGCGAACTCGAGAGTCAGGCCGCCGAACAGGGCGACATCGTGCTGCCCAGCCGCAACCACGCCATCGTCCTGGTGTCGAACCTGCACCTGCCGACGCTGCGCGCCCTGGCGTACGCCAAGGCCACCCGGCCCGACGTCCTGGAGGCGATCCACGTCAGCGTCGACGACAAGGAGGCCCGCGAGCTGCAGAGCAAGTGGGAGGCCAGCGAGGACGTCCACGTGCCGCTCAAGGTGATCGCCTCGCCGTACCGTGACATCACCCGACCCCTCCTGGAGTACGTCAAGCGGATCACGAAGGAGTCGCGGCGCACGGTGGTCACCGTCTTCATCCCCGAGTACGTCGTCGGCCATTGGTGGGAACAGGTGCTGCACAACCAGAGTGCCCTGCGGCTGAAGGGCAGGCTGCTGTTCGAGCCGCAGGTGATGGTGACGTCCGTGCCGTGGCAGCTGAGTTCGTCGGACCGGCTGAAGAACCTGCAACCGCAGTCCGCGCCTGGCGACGCCCGCAGAGGGTTCCTCGATTGACCGACCTGTTGAGGCTGACCGTTGGCCCGCCGGCGAACGGCGGAAGCTGCGTGGCGCGCCACGACGGGCGCGTGGTGTTCGTGCGGTACGCCCTGCCGGGCGAGGTGGTCCTGGCGCGGGTGACCGGGGAGCGCGGAAGTCATTGGCACGCCGAGGCCGTCGAGGTTCTCGAGCCGTCGGCAGACCGGGTCGATTCGCTGTGCCCGATCGCGGGCGTGGACGGCGCGGGGTGTTGTGACCTGGCGTTCGTGACGCCCGATGCGGCGCGGCGGATCAAGGGCGACGTGGTGGCCAACCAGCTCGGTCGGCTCGGCGGATACGACTGGTCGGGCGTGGCAGAGGAGGTCGGCGACGCGGGTGCGACCGGATGGCGCACGCGGGTGCGGCTGGACACCAACGGTGAGGGTCGCGCGGGCTATCACCGCTATCACAGCGCCGATCTCGTCACCGACCTCTCGTGCGCCCAACTGCCTGTGGGCATGCTCACGGGTCTGGACGGATCGCGTTGGCCGCCAGGGGCGGAGCTGCACGTCGCGCTCGACGACGACGGCGAGCGCCACGTGGTCCAGTCGGGCCCCGGTCGGGCGCGCAAGGCCGTCACCCAGGTCGTGGAGGGCCACTACGAAGCCACGCAGCGGGTGGGCCGACGGGTGTGGCGGGTGCCGGTGACCGCGTTCTGGCAGGCGCATCGTGACGCCGCCCGGGTGTACAGCGGGTTGGTCGCGGCGTGGGCCGGTCTGAGCCCGGGGATGACCGCATGGGACCTGTACGGTGGCGCAGGCGTTTTCGCTGCGGTGCTGGCCGAGTCCGTCGGAGAGGCAGGCCACGTGACGACCGTCGACACGTCGCGGGGTTCTGCGCGTGCGGCCCGTGCGGCGCTCGCGGACCTCGGTCAGGTCTCGGTGGTCACCGAATCCGTGCGCCGTGTCTTGACGGGGCGGCCCGGTCGAGCCGACGTCGCCGTGCTCGATCCGCCGCGGACCGGCGCCGGCCGCGAGGTCATCGACCTGTTGGCCGCCGCCGGCGTGCCGCGGATCATCCACATCGGTTGTGAGGCAGCATCATTCGCACGCGACGTCGGTCTCTACCGCGGCCATGGTTACGCGGTCGAGGAGTTGCGGGTGTTCGATTCGTTTCCGCTGACCCATCACGTCGAGTGCGTGGCGGTGCTCAGCCGGTCGTGACGGCGAGATCCGCGGTGTGCGGACCGAATTCGTTCGCCACCGGGACGACGACGTTGGCCGGGAATCCGCCTCTTCGGGCATGCTCGCGGATCGTTGCCTCGTCGTCGGCTTCGTGGATGCAGTAGATCTTGTCGCCCGCCACGTAGCTGGTGATCCACCGGTACGGCACGCCGAGCGAGGCGGCAACCGCGTTGGAGTTCGTGGCGATCTCGGCCAACTTGGCTTCGGTGAGTTCGCTGGCGCCGGGGATCTCCCGTTCGATCAGAAAGCGTTTCATGAGGCGTCTCCTCGTGTTGGATGTCGGACCCGCCGCGGGAGGCGACGGGCATCACCAACGATGGGCCACCGACGCCGCAGTGGTCATGGGGAATGGTTCCCCATCTTTGCTCCTGCGCCTCCCGATGCCGACTCGAGTTGATCGTCGATGCTGGTCAGGGCGATATCAGGCGGGTAGCATCGGCACCCGTGGAGCTCACCGAGCGCGAGCACGAGATGTCGGCGATGTCGTCGCGTGCCGACGACGCCCGCTCGGGCCACGGCGGCGCGGTGCTGGTGTGTGGTGAATCCGGGGCGGGCAAGACGTCGTTCGTGGAGACGTTCGTCGAGCATTGGGTAGTCGGCGAACGGGTGCTGTGGGGGGCATGCGATCCGCTGACGATGCCACGGCCGCTCGGACCTCTGCACGATTTGGCAGGCCAATTCGCTCCCGAGACGCGTTCGCTGCTGCGCGACGGGGATCAGCCGCACGACATCTTCAGCGCCGTGTTCGACGAATTACTGCTCAGGCCAACCGTGCTGGTGCTCGACGATCTGCACTGGGCCGACCAGGCGACCATCGACCTGCTTCGATTCATACTGCGCCGGGTGCCGAAGACGCAGTCGTTCGTGATCGGTACGGTCCGCGACGAGGAGATCGGGCCCACCAGCCCGATGCGGTCGCTGCTCGGCGACATGGCCCGTTCGCCTCACGCCGTCACGGTGGCGCTGGCGCCACTGAGCCTGAATGCCGTGGCGGCTCTGGTCGGGGAGCGGCCCGTCGACGCGGCGTGGCTGCACGAGGTCACCGGCGGAAATGCCTTCTACGTCTGCGAAATGCTGGACCACGCGGGTGACGCGCTGCCGACCACGGTGCGTGACGCGATACTGGCCCGTACCGCCGAATTGGACGTTGCCGCATGGGATCTGCTGAACCTGTTGACGTGCGCGCCAGGTGCGATCCCGGACCATCTGCTTGCCGGACTCGGCGTCACGCTGCCCGCGCTACGCACCCTCGACGAGGCCAACCTGATCCGGCGCAGCCCGCGCGGGGTGGCGTTCCGCCACGACCTGTGCCGGCTCGCCGTATCCAGCGTCATTCCGCCCGGCGCGGAATCGGGCCTGCACCGCAGGCTGATCGACGCCCACGACGCCGCTTCGGACAGCGATCCCGCCGTCATCACCCACCACGCGCTCGGCGCTGGCGACAGGATGCGCGTGGTGCAGGCCGCCTCGGAGGCAGGCCGCGCGGCCGCCCGCACGGGCGCGCACACCCAGGCTGCGGAGTTCTTCGCGACCGCGCTCGACCATTGCGGCGCCGCGCTGGAGCCCGGCAGCCGGGCGGAGCTGCTCGAACTGCTGGCCGGCGAGTACTACCTGATCAATCGACTGGACGCCGCGATCAGCGCCTGCAGGGACGCGATGCAGATCCGATACGGGCTCGACGATGTCACCGCCTTGAGTGCCGACCATCACTCGTTGGCCGTCTACGAGTGGTACAACGCCAATCGCGGAAAAGCCGAGGACCATGTGACGCAAGCGATCACGGTGCTCGACGGAGCTACCGGCAGCGCTGACGCGGCGAAGCTGGTGCAGCTGGGCCACGCCCACGCCATGCAGGCGTTCCTCGCACTGCAGTCCTGCGAACTCGATCGGGCCGCACCGATGTTGGCGCGGGCACGGGAGATCGCCACGCGGGTCGGCGATCCGACGCTGGTGGCCCGGGTGGGCCTGGTGAGCGGACTGCGCGAGGTGCTGAGTGGGCGCGCCGCGGGCCGGGACGCAATTCTGAGCATTCTCGCGGCGGGCCCGACCAACGTCGACGAGGTGTACTCCAGCGGTTACAGCAACTTGAGCTACCTCGACATCGAGCAGCGCAGGCTGACCGCTGCGGCGGAACTGCTGGACGTCAGCATTCCGTTGATGGCCGAGCACGACCTGCCCGTGTGTCGGGTCTGGCAGCTGGGCTCGCGCGCCAGACTCGGTCTGCTCAAGGGTGATTGGGATGGTGCCGTCGCCGACGCGGATGCCGTGCTCGACACCCCGAGTGCACCATTGGCGCGCACATGGCCGTTGCTCATCCGCGCGCTGGTGGCCTTGCGCAGAGACGGCTCCGGGCAGAACGCGATCGACGACGCGTGGGCCCTCGCCCATTGCTACGGCGAGCCGCTGCGCACGCTTCCCGCTGCCGCGGCCGTTGCCGAGAGTGCGTGGCTCACCGGCGCCGACGACGCCCGCCTCGCGCAGTGCCGTTCGATGCTGTTGGGGGCTCCCGTCGAGGGTCTGGAATGGGCCCGCGGCGAGCTGGCGGTGTGGTTGCGCCGGCTGGGCGTGCGCGTCGAAGCGGCAGGCGTCGCCGAGCCCTATCGGCTGTTGCTCGACGGGGCCCACGAGGCGGCAGCGCAGATGTTCGAGGAATTGGCGACGCCGTATGACGCGGCGTTGGCGCTGATCGACTCGGGTGACGGTGAACTGGCCCGCGGCGCCGTCGACACGCTCGATCGGCTGGGCGCCGATGCCGTCGCCGCCAAGGTGCGTCGCGATCTGCGGGCGGCCGGAGTCACCGCGGTGCCTGCCCGGCGTCGGTCCACGACCCTGGTGAACCCGGCGGGATTGACGGGGCGCCAGCTCGAGGTGCTCCGACTGCTCGACGGTGGGCTGACCAATACCGAACTCGCCGAACGGCTCTACCTGTCCGTGAAGACCGTCGACCACCACGTGTCGGCGATCCTGGCCAAGCTCCAGGTGACCAGGCGCGGTGACGCGGTGAGGCGTGCCCGCGAGCTGGGCATCGTCGGTTGACCATGAATGGGTCCTACCCGGGGGCGGCTGCTCTCTAGGATCACGATGATGACCATCCGACCGCGTCTGCTCAGCCGCGGATCTTGGCCGGACGCGAAGCATCTCGCCGAGGTGCTACGCCAGGAGACCGTCGGAGGGGTGCTGCTGCTTCTCGCGGGAGCCGCGGCCCTGGTGTGGGCGAACTCCCCGTGGGCGCACGTCTACCGCTCCGTCTCTGAGCTCGCCTTCGGCCCCGAGGCGTTGCATCTGCGGCTGACGCTCGCGCAATGGGCCGCCGACGGCCTGCTGGCGATCTTCTTCTTCGTCGTGGGACTCGAACTCAAGCGAGAGTTCGTCGCCGGCGATCTGCGCGACCCTGCGCGTGCCGCCCTCCCGATCGCTGCCGCCATCGGCGGGATGATCGTGCCTGCCGCCATCTTCGTCGGCATCAACCTGATCGCAGGCCACCCCGAGAACGTCGACGGTTGGGCGGTGCCGATCGCCACCGACATCGCGTTTGCCCTCGCCGTGCTGGCCGTGCTGTCGACGCACCTGCCGACCGCGCTGCGGACGTTCCTTCTCACTCTCGCCGTGGTCGACGATCTGCTGGCGATCACCATCATCGCGATCTTCTACACCGACCATCTGGAGCCGGGACCGCTCGCGTTGGCCCTGATTCCGGGAGGCCTCTTCGCGTTGGCCGTCCAGCGCGGTGTCCACCGGTGGTGGCTGCTGATTCCGCTGGCGGTAGCGACGTGGGCGCTGGTCCACGCCAGTGGGGTACACGCCACGGTGGCCGGGGTGCTGCTCGGCTTCGTCGTGCCCGTGCTGGGACGGCATTCCGCCGCCGAGCGGTTCGAGCACCGGCTGCGGCCGCTCTCCGCCGGGGTGGCGGTGCCGGTTTTCGCGTTCTTCGCCGCCGGGGTGACCGTTGGCGGCTGGGATGGTCTCGGGCAAGGCACTGCTGCAACCCGTCACGATCGGTGTGTTCGCCGGCCTGGTGGTCGGCAAGCCGCTTGGTGTGTTCATCACGACCTATCTGTTGGCCAAGTTCACCCACGCGGCCCTCGACGACGATCTGGCCTGGCGCGACGTGCTGGGTGTCGCGCTGCTTGCCGGCATCGGTTTTACGGTGTCGTTGCTGATCGGCGAGCTGGCCTTCGGTTACGGAACCATAACGGGAGCTGACGGGAAGATCGGAGTGTTGACGGGATCCGTGGTCGCCGGTGTGCTGGCCGCGCTGGTGCTGGTCAGCCGAAACGCCGCCTACCGCCGCATCCACGCCGCCGAGACGGCCGATGCGGACGACGACGGCGTGCCCGACATCTACCAGCCTTGAGAGGACTTGCTTCGTGGACGGATGGGTAAACTAACCGGATGCTCGAACAGATCCGCGGTCCCGCTGATCTGCAGCACCTGTCGCAGTCGCAGCTCAGTGACCTGGCTGTCGAGATCCGCGAATTCCTGATCCACAAGGTGGCTGCAAGCGGTGGGCATCTTGGCCCCAATCTCGGTGTCGTCGAGTTGACGCTCGCGCTGCATCGGGTGTTCGACTCGCCGCACGATCCGATCATCTTCGACACGGGCCATCAGTCCTACGTGCACAAGATGCTGACCGGCCGCGCACCCGAGTTCGCCAACCTGCGCAAGAAGGGCGGGTTGTCCGGGTATCCGGCGCGCGCCGAGAGCGAGCACGATTGGGTGGAGTCCAGCCACGCCAGCTCGGCGCTGTCGTATGCCGACGGGCTGGCCAAGGCCTTCGAGCTGAACGGACATCGCAACCGCCACGTGGTCGCCGTCGTCGGTGACGGCGCGCTGACCGGGGGCATGTGCTGGGAGGCGTTGAACAACATCGCCGCGTCGCGGCGGCCGGTGGTGATCGTGGTCAACGACAACGGGCGCAGTTACGCCCCGACCATCGGCGGCTTCGCCGATCACCTGGCCGGGCTGCGGTTGCAGCCGGGTTACGAGAAGCTGCTGGAGAAGGGCCGCGACACGGTCCGCGGCGTGCCGCTGATCGGTGAGCTCTGCTACCAGTGCATGCACAGCGTGAAGGTGGGCATCAAGGACGCCTTGGCGCCTCAGGTGATGTTCACCGACCTCGGGCTCAAGTACGTCGGTCCCATCGACGGGCACGACGAGCACGCCGTCGAGGCGGCGCTGCGCCTGGCCCGCGGCTTCAACGCACCGGTGATCGTGCACGTCGCGACCCGCAAGGGCATGGGTTACGGCCCTGCCGAGGCCGATGAGGCCGAGCAGATGCACTCCACCGGTGTCATCGACCCGCAGACCGGGCTGGCCACGTCGGTGGCGGCTCCGGGTTGGACGTCGGTGTTCTCCGACGAGCTGATCCGGCGTGCGGCCAAGCGCCGTGACGTCGTCGCCATCACCGCCGCCATGCCGGGGCCCACCGGGCTGAGCGCGTTCCGGCAGCGCTATCCGGACCGCTTCTTCGACGTCGGCATCGCCGAGCAGCACGCCATGACGTCGGCGGCGGGTCTGGCGATGGGTGGCATGCATCCGGTGGTGGCGATCTACTCGACGTTCCTGAACCGGGCCTTCGACCAGATCATGATGGACGTCGCCCTGCATCAGCTCCCGGTGACCATGGTGCTCGATCGCGCCGGTGTCACCGGACCCGACGGCGCCAGCCACAACGGGATGTGGGACCTGTCGATCCTCGGCATCGTGCCCGGCATGCGGGTCGCCGCGCCGCGTGACGGCACGCGGCTGCGCGAGGAACTCGGCGAGGCGCTCGAGGTCAAGACCGGTCCCACCGCGCTGCGGTTCCCGAAGGGTGATGTCGGGGAGGACATTGCGGCCATCCAACGCCGCTCGGGTGTGGACGTGCTGGCCGTACCCGCCCAGGGGCTGTCCGACGACGTGTTGTTGGTGGCGGTCGGCCCGTTCGCCTCGATGGCGTTGTCGGCGGCCGAGCGGCTGCAGCAGCAGGGCATCGGCGTCACGGTGGTCGACCCGAGGTGGGTGCTGCCCGTGCCCGAGGTGATCGGTGAGCTCGCCACGGCACACAAGCTGGTGGTCACCGTGGAGGACAACGGCGTACACGGTGGTGTCGGGTCCGCGGTGTCAGGGGCGTTGCGCCGCGCCGAGATCGACGTACCGTGCCGCGACGTCGGTGTGCCGCAGCAGTTTCAGGCGCACGCCTCGCGCGGCGAGATACTCAGCGAGGTCGGCCTCACCGACCAGCACATCGCCCGCCAGATCACCGGCTGGGTCGCCGCTCTCGGCAGCTCGGCCGCAGAGACCGTGGGCAACCGGGTCGACTAGAGCCGTGCTGACCCATTTTCTGGCGCACGTCGACCGCGTCACCGGCTAGCCGTTCTGACGTGCGACGTCCTTCGACGCTGCGGTGAACACCCCTGACCGGCGCGGGAATCGTTGCCGGTCAACGCATTTCAGCGGTGCACCGCGTGCTGCTCGAGGGCGGACGCGACATTGGGATCGAATATCGGACCAGGGCAGGCGAACTCGTGACCAAGCGGGCGGCCGAGGAGGTGGCGCCCGCACCGGAGCCGAGGAGTCAGCACCCGATCTGCAGATCCTGATCGTCGATTCGGCCCCTGTCACCGGGTTCGAAGGGCTCGACACCTACCTGATCTCTGCGAGTCCGCTGCAACCACATAGTCGCGGCACCGTACGGTTGGCTGCCGCAGATGCCGCGCTGCGTCCGCTTGTCGACCCCAATTACCTTGCCGACGAACGCGATTTGCGCACGATGCTCGACGGCTTGGCAATGGCTCGCGAGATCGGAGAAGCGTCCCGTCGAACAACACGATGGCCACCGTGTACGGCATCGCCGAACGGGGCGCCGAGTTCATCCGGACGGCGAATGAAGCAAAGGTCTGACGCACGGTTTTCCGTCGAGTCCCCACACACGCCGTCACCGATGTCCGTGGTCAGAACGGCTGGTCTTCGGGATCGGGTGCTGGGGCGTCCTCGGGCTCCGGCGGGGGAGTGGTCGTGAGCGCCACCGTCAGCACCGGCACCGTCAACTCCCGCTGCCACGGCCTGGCGCCCGACTCGGCGAGGAACGCGTCGACGATGGCAGCGGTGTCGTCGGTGTCCTCGGGGGGCTGCCAGTCCCAGCACAACCGGCGCAGGGTGTCGGGGGTCAACAGGTTCTCGTTGGGCACCGAAAGCCGTTGCGACAGCTCGGTCAACCCCGCCCGGGCAGCTTCCAGCCGTGCGGCCGCCTCGGGTTTGCGTCGGGCCCACCGGGACGCAGGAGGAGGGCCGGCCTGCGGCTCGGAGGACGTCGGCAGGTCCTCGGTCGCGCGGGCTCTGGCGAGCGCATCCAGCCACACCTGCGCGCTGCGGCGCTGACGCGAGCCGCCGAACACCGGCAGCGCGGTCAGCTTGGGCGGGGTGTCCGGGTCCGAGTTCGCGGCGTTGATGATCGCGGCGTCGGGCAGGATGCGACCGGGCGCGATGTCACGACGCTGCGCGATCTGGTCGCGGGCCGTCCACAATTCGCGCACGGCGGCCAACGTCCTGGGGTTGCGCACCTTGTGAATGCCCGATGTGCGCCGCCAGCGGTCGCGCCGGGTGGGCGGCGCCACGAATGTGCGCAGGTGCTCGAACTCCTGCTCGGCCCATGCCGTCTTGCCCTGCTCGGCAAGCACCGCGGAAACGGCGGCGCGCAGTTCGAGCAGCACTTCGACGTCCAGTGCGGCGTAGTTCAGCCACTCGGCGGGCAGCGGGCGCTTCGACCAGTCCGCCGCGCCGTGCCCCTTCATCAGCTGCAGGCCGAGGAGGCGCTCCACCATGGCGGCGAGATTCACCCGGTCGAAACCGGCGAGACGGCCGGCCAGCTCGGTGTCGTAGAGCCGGGGCGGGATCATGCCGAGCTCGGCAAGGCACGGAAGGTCCTGGTCGGCGGCGTGCAGCACCCACTCATCCTTGGCAAGCACCGCCGCCACGGGCGCCATCGTGGCGACCGGGTCCCCGCCGTGGTTGACCGGGTCGATCAGCACCGTCCCCGCACCCGCGCGCCGGATCTGCACCAGATACGCGCGGTTGGAGTAACGAAAGCCCGACGCACGCTCCGCGTCGATCGCGAACGGGCCGGTGCCCGACGCAAGCAATGCTGCATCATCGGCGATTTCGCTGGGATAGACCGACAGACGGGGGACTCCTTCGGCCGGTGCCAGCAGTGGGGTGGCTTCCGGTTCGGAGTCGTCGTCGGGTGGGGGAGCGTCCGTCATCTCACGCGCGCGTACGGGAGCTCAGGTCGGTGACCCCCGTCGGGGGCAGGCCGGCGGCATGCTCGAGCACCTCACAGAAGGCCTGCACGTGCGGCCCCAGTTCCAGGGTGAGGGCGGTCCATGATGCGCGCAGTTCGAGCTGGTGGGCGCGCGGCGGGCCGGAGATGTCGCCGTAGCGCACCGAGGTCGTCGCCGTGACGGTGCCGCCGAGCGCGGTGACGAGTTGGTCGTGTGATTCGAGCGCGTCGACAAGCCAGCTCCAGGCGACCTCTGGTAGCAGTGGGTCGACGGCCTCGCTGGAGTCCAGGTCGGCCTGGATGTAGGCGACGAGTCGCATGGTCCCGTCCCAGGCCTCGGCGCCCTCGGGGTCGTGCAGCAGGATCAGCCTGCCGAAGGCGTCACCCTCCGACCGTTCGGGCACGATCGCCGTCTCGGGATGGCGGACCTCGGCGCCCAGCGCGTAGCTGAAGGGCGCCAGCCGCTGCGGCGGCCGGATCGGGCCGAGCTCGATCTCCGGCCGCACGGTGGTGGCGTTCATCGCCGCCACCGCTTCGCGGAACTGAGCCGGCTCGGCGGAGGTCACGGCGATTGACGCTAGCTGATCGGGTCAGGTCGCGGCGCAGGCGCGCCGAAGTGTTACCACGTGGCAGCATGGTCGGCGATGAGCAACCGCCGTGACCTGCCCGACTCTCCGTACCTGGCCGCAGCCGGCGGCCGCAAACCGCACCGCGTGCCGGTGTGGTTCATGCGCCAAGCCGGCCGTTCACTGCCCGAGTATCGGGCGCTGCGGGCGAAGAACACCATGATGCAGGCGTGCTTCGACGCCGAGCTGATCACCGAGATCACGCTGCAGCCCGTACGCAGGCACGCCGTCGACGCCGCCATCCTGTTCTCCGACATCGTGGTGCCACTGCGCGCGTCCGGGCATCGACCTGGACATCGTGCCCGACGTCGGACCCGTGATCGCCCACCCGATCCGCACCGCCGCCGACGTCGCGGCGATGAGGCCGCTCGAGCGCGACGAGGTCAGTCCCGTCGCCGACGCGGTGTCATTGCTGGTGGCCGCCCTCGACGACGTACCGCTGATCGGGTTTGCAGGCGCGCCATTCACGTTGGCGTCCTATCTGGTGGAGGGCGGCCCGAGTCGCAACCACGAACGAACCAAGGCGATGATGCTGGGCGAGGCCGGCACCTGGCATGCGCTGATGAGCGCATTGGCCGACGTCACGATCGGTTTCCTACGTGCCCAGCTGGACGCAGGGGTCGACGCGATCCAGTTGTTCGATTCCTGGGCGGGCACGCTGTCGCTGGCCGACTACCGCGAATACGTGCTGCCGCACAGCACCCGGGTATTCGACGCATTGGCCGAGGACGGAGTGCCGATGACGCACTTCGGCGTTGGCACCGCCGAACTGCTCGGCGCCATGTCCGAGGCGCTGACCCGGGGAACGCCCGGAGTCGTCGGGGTGGACTGGCGCACGTCGCTGACCGATGCCGCCGCCAGGGTCCGGTCAGGGGTGGCGCTGCAGGGCAACCTCGACCCGGTGGTGTTGCTGGCCGGCTGGCCGGTGGTGGAGCGTGCGGTGCGTTCCGTCGTCGAGGACGGCCGCCGCGCTGTCGACGCGGGCGCGACCGGCCACGTCTTCAATCTCGGCCACGGGGTGCTGCCGCCCACCGACCCGGGCATCGTGACGGATGCCGTCGCCCTGGTGCACTCGTTGTGAGTACATCGTATTGTGTTGTCGGCGGCGGTATTTCGGGACTCGTCGCCGCGTACCGGCTGCGGGTGGCGGCCGGCCCCGACGCGTCGATCACGGTGTTCGACCCCGCCGACCGCCTCGGCGGTGCACTGCGCACCGAGCGGGTGGGCGGCCAGCACGTCGACGTCGGCGCGGAGGCGTTCATCGCCCGCCGTCCGGAGGTGCCGGCATTGCTCGCCGAGCTCGGCCTGGCGGGCAGGCAGGTCGGCACGACGGGGGTGCGGCCGCTGATCTTCAGCGGCGGACGGCTGCACCAGATGCCGCAGGGAACGCTCCAGGGCATTCCGGCGCGGGCCGCCTCCCTGGCGGGGCTGGTCGACGACGCGACCGTTGCCCGGATCGCCGACGAACACACCCGGCCGCTGGCGTGGCGGCGCGGTGCCGACCCGACGGTGGCCGAACTCGTGGGTGACCGCTTCGGTCGCCCAGGTGGTGACGCGGTCGGTCGATCCACTGCTGGCCGGGGTCTATGCCGGGTCGGCGGCGACGATCGGCCTGCGTGCGGCATTGCCGCCGCTGGCCGCCGCGCTGGACCGGGGTGCGCGCAGCCTCACCGACGCGGTGCGTGAGGCGCTGGCGGGACTGGGGCCTGCGCCCGCCGGCGGATCGGTCTTCGGCGCCGTCGACGGCGGCTATCGAGTCCTGGTGGACGAGCTCGTCCGGCGGGCCGGTTTCCGGTGGGCGCAGGTCGCCGTGCATCGGATCGACCGGAAGGACCGCGGCTGGGATCTCGTCGACGACGAAGGGGTGCACTGGCACGCCGACGGTGTGGTGCTCGCGGTGCCTGCGCCCCGACTGCCCCGTCTGGTCGAGCAGGTCGCGCCGAGGACCGCGGCGGCAGCCCGGCGCATCCAGGTGGCCTCGACCGTGCTCGTCGTGCTGGCGTTGCCCGGCGGCACACCGCTGCCCGAGCAGTCCGGCGTGCTCGTGGCCGGGGCAGAACCGTTGCACGCCAAGGCGATGACGCTGACGTCGCGCAAGTGGGGGCGGCGCGGGAACGCCGAGTTGGTGCGGCTGTCGTACGGCAGGTTCGGCGACCAGCTGGCCCGCACCACCGGCGACGAGGAGCTGCTGGCGTGGGCCGCGGAAGACCTTGCGGACGTCTTCGGCATCGGCCAGGAGCCGGTCGACTGCCACGTCCATCGGTGGATCGACGCGATGCCGCAGTACGGACCGGGGCATGCCGGCGTGGTGGCCGAATTGCGCGCCGGCCTTCCCGCCGACGCTGGCGGTCGCGGGTGGCTATCTCGACGGCATCGGGGTGCCTGCCTGCATCGCGTCGGGTGCGCGGGCGGCGGCGGCGCTAGCCGTCGCGACGGCGACGAGTTAGGGCTCGTCGGGACGGCTACGAGTTAGGGCTCGTCGCGCGCGTGGCACGATGAAGTCATGGCCAAGCTCGACTACGACACGCTCAATTCGATGACCCGATACATGATGATCTCGGTCTTCGCCGTGCAGCCCGAAGCGCTCGGGGAGGAGCGCGCCGCGGTGGTCGACGAGATCGCGACCTTCTTCAAGCAGCAGGAGGAGGGCGGCGTCGTCGTCCGTGGCCTCTACGACGTCGCCGGATTCCGTGCCGACGCCGACTTCATGATGTGGACGCACGCCGAGCACGTCGAGGATCTGCAGGCCGCCTACCGGGCGTTTCGCCGCACCACCCTCGGCCTGGCCAGCGATCCCGTCTGGAGCGTGGTCGCGCTGCACCGCCCCGCGGAGTTCAACAAGAGCCACGTCCCGGCATTCGTGGCCGGCGAGGATCCGGGCGACTACCTGTGCGTGTATCCCTTCGTCCGGTCCCTGGACTGGTACCTGCTGCCCGACGACGAGCGGCGCAAGATGCTCGTCGAGCACGGGATGGCCGGTCGCGAGTACCCCGACGTACGGGCCAATACGGTGCCCGCGTTCGCGCTCGGTGACTACGAGTGGATCCTGGCGTTCGAGGGCCCCGATCTGGCCCGCATCGTGGAGCTGATGTGGAAGCTGCGCTACACCGACGCCCGCCGCCACGTCCGCGAGGAGACGCCGTTCTTCACCGGTCCGCGGCTGCCCGCCGAGCAGCTGATCGCCGGGTTGCCCTAAGCGTCGGCGGGTGCCAGCCGCAGTGAGATCGAGTTGATGCAGTAGCGCTGGTCGGTGGGGGTGGGATAGCCCTCGCCCTCGAACACGTGGCCCAGGTGGCTGTGGCAGTTCGCGCACAGCACCTCGACGCGGTGCATGCCGCCGGAGTCGTCGCTGCGAAGGATCACCGCGTCCGAGTCGGCCGGGTCGAAGAACGACGGCCAGCCGCAGTGCGATTCGAACTTCTCGGTGCTGCGGAACAGCTCGGCGCCACATGCCCGGCACTCGTAGACGCCTTCGGTCTTGGTGTCGGTGTATTCGCCGGTGAACGGCCGCTCGGTACCGGCCTGCCGCAGCACCGCGAACTCCTGCGGGGACAGCTTCTTGCGCCACTCGTCATCGGTGAGCTCGACCTTGGGGCTCGGAATCGTCATGCGTTCAACGCTACGCAGCGTCCGGCCGACGTGTCGAGTCTCACCGTCACGCCGCAGCGACCCGTTTCTGGTCTCCGACCCGGTCGGGTTCGAGCCACCGCGGGTCGATGCCGTCGGACAGCCTGCCGTCGGCCTTGGCGTCGAGGTAGCGGAAGTACAGCACGCAGAACACCACGATCAGCATCAGCGACCAGCCGTAGGTGATCTTGAGGTACTCCAGTGCGCGCCCGGTGGTTGGCCAGTAGACGAGCAGCCAGCGGTCCATCGTCATGAAGCCGTAGATCGCCAACCAGGCCGGCCAGTTGCGGAGCACCGAGTTCGGCAGGACCACCGTCATCAGGAAGGGGAACAGCATCATGGAGTAGTAGGCCTGACCCAGCGACAGCACCAGGAACGACGCGACCAGCAGCACGCCCGACGACGTCAGCATCCAGAACAGCGGGTCCCGTTCCCGGTAGTAGCGGTACAGCAGCCACAGGCTTCCGATCGCGAGGACCGCAAAGACGATGCGCAGCAGCAGGATCAACCACAGCGGCAGGCCGTAGTAGACGCCATTGCCCACGATGGAACTGTTGAAGTAGTCGCGGGTGGAGAAGATGTACCGGGCCGTCCGGGTGACGAAGTTCATCGGGTCGCTGACCAGTGGCCACGCCACGGCGTTGAACAGCAACGGCACTCCGAAGGCGGGGATGAGCGCCCGCCACTGCCGGTTGAGCAACGGCAGCAACAACAATGGCGCCAACGACGGTTTGATGACCAGTGTCAGTCCGACGGCCACGCCTGCCAGCCACTGATGGTTGACCTTGCCGTCGAGCAGCCACCGGAAGAAGAGCACCTCGCACAGCAGGATGCAGCCGTTGATGTTCGTGAATACCAGGGTGTTGGTGACGCTTTCGGTGCAGAACATCGCCAGCAGCAGCGCGGGCGCCGCGACGGAGGCGAGCGTGAACTTGAACAGGCGCAGCAGCAGATAGGCGGCCAGCACGATCGCGATGGCGTTGACCGTGATGAACCAGTACCGCGCTGCGGTCACCGGCAGGAAGCCGAACGGCGACAACAGCAGCGTGCCGCCGGGCGGATACAGGTAGTGCGGGTCGACCTGTTCGAAGTGTTCGTTGTAGATGTCGAGGCCACGCCTGAAGTTCGAGACCGCGCGGTACACGGGACCGAAGTCGTCGGTGATGTAGCCGTTGGTGCCCAGCACGTAACCGCGATGGATGATCGACAGGATCGCGACGGGCCACAGCACCGACCGCAACACCGTTGCGGTGCTCGGTGCGGACGTGCGGGGCCGAAAGGCGCTGCGTAGGAGGTCAGGTAACGCCACCAGCGCACCCTATAACGGCGTTCTGGGCGGGCAGGCTAGGCAGGGCAGTATGTGTCGGTGGCAGGCAGATTGCCCGTGTCGAGGTACGCCAGCACCGGCGGCATTGCGCATGGCGTGTACACGATGGCGCCGTGACCGATGCCCTGCCACATCACGCGGCGGTTCTGCGCTCCTGCGTTGATGATGGTGGCGGCGACGGCGGCGACGCCCTCGTTGCCGACGATCGGGTCGTTCTGCACGCCAAGCAGCAGCACCGGGATCTTGAGGTCCTTCGGGTCTTGCGGCGGCGACCCGCTCGGCCAGTTGAGGCACTTCACCAGGTTGAGCGCACCGACGGTGCCGAACTGCGGGTAGAGCTTGGCCCAGGCCACCACGAGTTCGCGGACCCGGTCGGGGGTCGGCCGGTTCAGCGCGTCACTGCAGGAGTTGACGAACTGGCCGTCGCTCTGGCGCAGCGTCTCGGCCTGGGTGATCAGGCTGTTCAGGCCGTTGACGTCGCCGCCCCTGGCGTCGGCCAGGGTGCTGGCGAGACTGTTGGTGGAGCTGGCGCGGTCGCCCCGCGGGAACGCCAGTGCGGTCGTGATGGCGTCGGCCAGCGTCGCCACCGACGCACCGGATGGCCCGCCGCCGTCGCGGGCCGCCTGCAGCATCGCGTCGACGGCGCCCTTGGGGTCGGAACCAAGCGGGCAGTCCGGCGCCGCGGAGCACTGCGCGGCGAACGCGTCCAACGCCGCCTGCTGGCCCTTGACCTTCTGTTCGGCGGCGGCTTCGGCGGCGATCCCGAGGGGCAGCGGCGAGTCGAGGATCAGCCGCGACACCTTGTTCGGATGCGAACCGGCGTAGGCCAGCGCGACCTGGGCACCGTTGCCGATGCCGAGCAGGGCCAGCGTCGGCACGTCCCAGGTGCTGCGCAACCGCTCGATGTCCTCTGCGGCGTGCGCGTTGTCGTAGGCGGAGTCGCCGGGGGAAATGGTGTCGGTGCAACTGGTGGTGGCCGTCTGCACGATCGCGCCGAGGTTGGCCACCGGGTCGTCGCCGGATTCGAATTGCGCCAGATCGAGCATTTCCTGGCGGTCGAACAGGTCGCGGCAGTCGAGGTCGCCCGACATGCCCATGCCGCGGCGGTCGACCGACACGATGGGATGGGTCTTGAGCACGTCGGTCCCGTTGCGCGACAGCCATATCGGCAGCTGCACCGAGGAGGGCAGGTCGGAGCCGGTGGTCATGACCAGGGGCCCGGCGTCCGACGGGGTGCCGACCGACTTGGCCCGCACCACGCCGATGCTCAGCGAGCCGGTGGCGCCGTTGAGCGAATCGAGGTCGGCGTCGTAGCTCGCGCAGTCCAGCGACACGCCGGGCAGGGCCGGGACACCGGCGGCGCTGAACAGCCGTGACGTGCAGTCGCGCCAGCTCAGGTCGTTCTTCGGTGCGGCGATCGCCGGGGTGCTTGGCTTGGCGCTGGTGGTCTGCGGTTGACCTTGGGGGCGTGCGCCGGAGTCGGTGGCGTAGCGCGGGTTTGCGGCCAGGCCGGGTGCACAGCCGACCACCACGGCCGACACCACAGTCGACAGGCACAGGGCCCGGAGCAGCTGACGATGCCGACGCATGCTGACCACAGTAGCGATCGCCGGGTGGTCTCCCGCCCAGCCGCCCGGTCGGCACCCGGAACTCAGTTGGCCTTCACGTACCGGGTATAGAGGTAGCCCTCGCCGTCGGTGAGCACGTGGCTGCGCCGCATCCGGGTGTGCGCCTCGCCCGAACCCGTGGCGACCCGCCGGGCCTGCCCCCCGACCAGGATTGGCGCGATGCTCAAGCACAACTCGTCGAGCAGGTCGAGTTCGATGAACAGGCTCAGCAGTGATGGGCCGCCCTCGGTGAGGACGCGACGCAGCCCGCGACGGTCGAGTAGTTGGAGCACCACCACGGGGTCGACGCGGTCGAAATGGCGACCCGAGGCATCGATGACGTCGGCGAGTGCGCCGAACCGGTGGCGCGCGTCTGTGACCGTGTCATGGCTGGTCAGAATTAGCGGTGGCACCTCGGCGCGGGTGAACAGCTTGGCGTCGTGCTCGAAGTCGGCGCTGTGGGTGACGACGGCGATCGGCGGTACCTCGGCCTGGCCACGGTTCTGCCGTTCCTGGCGTTGGGCGGCGGGCATCTGCGCGCCGGAGTAGTTCTCGATGCGCACTGTGGCCGCGCCGACGATGATGACGTCGGCTTCTTGCCGCATCCGGCCGAACAGCGCGCGATCGCCTGCGCCGGCCAGGCCGCCCGCCTTGCCGTCGTCGGTGGCGCCACCGTCCAGGCTCGCGATCATGTTTGCCCGCACCCAGCAGCGCTCGAGGTTCTCGGGGTAGGCGTAGAACGCCGCGAGCCGGTCGTCGTCATCGGTGTCGAATGAGGGGTCGACGGCCGTAAGCTCTGTGAGCTGTATCGCAGCGTCGGCATCGGGCACGGGGTCAATTCCAACACGTCGATAAGGTGCCTGCATGCACGGGGCCAGCGGAATCGCTCATTTGACAGATCGGCATCCCAACGTGACGCCGGAGCGGCTCATCGCGCAGCTGGTGCCGCCGCCGACCTTTGCGGACGTCGGCTTCGACACGTACCGCCCGGATCCGGCGGAGCCGTCGCAGACCGCGGCCGTGCAGGCGTGCCGCCAGTTCTGCGAGCAGGCCGTCCAGCGTCGGGCAGGCAAGAAGAAGTTGTTCGGCAGGCGCGAGGTGCTTCCGGGTGTCGGGCTGTACCTCGACGGCGGATTCGGGGTGGGCAAGACGCACCTGCTGGCGTCGACGTACTACGCGCTGGCCGCCGCCGATGCCGGGGCCCAGCCTCACGAGTCGGCGTTCGCGACATTCGGTGAACTCACCCAGCTGGCAGGGGTTTTCGGCTTCGTCGAGTGCATCGAGCTGCTTGCCGACTACGTGGTGGTGTGCATCGACGAGTTCGAACTCGACGATCCGGGCAACACGACGTTGATCTCGCGTCTGCTGTCGCAACTCGTCGAGCGTGGCGTGTCGATCGCCGCGACGTCGAACACGCTGCCCGAACAGTTGGGGGAGGGCAGGTTCGCCGCACAGGACTTCCTGCGGGAGATCAATACGCTCGCGCAGATCTTCACCACCGTCCGCATCGAGGGTCCGGACTACCGGCATCGCGACCTGCCGCCCGCGCCGCAACCGCCTACCGAGGACGACGTGCGTGCCGCAGCCGCGTGCGTGCCTGGCGCGACGCTCGACGACTTCGATGCTCTGTGCGCGCACCTTGCGACCATGCACCCGTCGCGGTATCTCGCGTTGATCGAAGGCGTCGCGGAGGTGTTCATCACTGGGGTGCATCCGCTCGACGACCAGAACGTGGCGTTGCGGCTGGTGTCGCTGACCGACCGGCTGTACGACGCGGGCATCCCGGTGGTGGCGTCGGGCACCAAGCTGGACACCATCTTCAGCGAGGAGATGCTGGCGGGCGGATTCCGCAAGAAGTACCTGCGCGCCACCTCGCGCCTGCTCGCGCTCACCCACGCGGGTCGGCGATGAGCGCTCAAGCGAAGCCAGAGGCTACAGCGGGCGCACCATCACGTAGTCGTTCTCGACTCCGTCGCCCAGCCGGAACGTCTTGGTTCCGCTGACCACCAGGCCGTGTTTGGCGTAGAACCGTTGGGCGCGTTCGTTTTCCTGGTTGACCCCGAGCCACATGCACGCGGCGCCGAGCGCTCTTGCCCTGTCGAGCGTCGCGGCCATCAGCGCGGCCGACACGCCCGAGCCGTGCCCGCCGGGAAGGACGTACATCTTCGACAGTTCGACGGCGGGTCGCAGCGGCACTGCGCGTTGGACGTCGGCGTCGTCGACGACTCCGCGGATCAGCATGGCGTAGCCGAGCACGAGGCCGTCACAGCGCGCCGTCAACACCACCCGCTCGGGGTCGGCGAGATATTCGGCGAAGCGGGTCTGCGTGAGGTTCTCGGCGATGAACGCAGCGATGTTGTCCGGTGTGACCGACGGCGGGCAGGCAAGTGGGAAGGTGCGTGCTGCGACGTCGGCGAGTTCGGGAAGGTCGCGCTCAGTCGGCGACGAGACCAGTACAGCCATATCGCGTCAGGGTAGTGGCGTTCCCGGCTGCCAGATATTCCACTGCGCCAGGTGTGTTCCCGTTTGCGGGTTCAAGAGGATGACGTTGGTGACGAGATCGCGGTAGACCTGCCAGTACACGGCGCCGTCGACGGTCGCGCCCGGGGGCGCGTTCTGCAGTGCGTACTGCAGGGCGTCGGGCGCATCGGTGTTCTTCGGTGCGTACGCGTCTCCGTAGGGGGTCACGCCGTTGAACGCGAATGCGATCGACGTGATGAACGGGTTCGGCGCCTGGATCACGTGCACGGTGACGGTCGCACGCCACGGGCCACCCTGATCCCGCCAGCGCGGCGAGCCCGTGGGCGTGTAGCCGGGCGGAGGATCGGTCGGCAGCACGTCATGCACGGTGACGTCTGCGACGATGCCCTTGAAGTCGACGCGCAGCGTCTCGCCGAGGTTGCCGATCGGTACGCCGGCGGCTGCGGCGGGGGGTGCGACTCCGATGCCGACGGTGGCGACCACGGCGATGAGGAACACCAACCAACGACGCATGTCCAGCCTCCCTTTGCTGCCTCGCATCTTGGCATACCGGCGCGGCGGCGAGGGGAGGATCGGGGTCAGGACACCCAGGGGCCGATACCGCCGATCTTCTCGATCCGGATCCGGGTCAGCAGTCCTGCCGGCGCGTGGGCCGGCGGGAAGTGCTCGCTCGACCCGAGCATCGTCTCGGCCAGCTCGGTGAGGAGCTCCGGCGCGCCACCTTCGACGATTCGCGCGGTGCCGGTGATCGACAGGTACGGCGTCCGCTGACCGGGGCTGGCGGCTTGCAGGATGGTGAGGGCCACTCGCGGTTCGCGGCGGATGTTGCGGGTCTTCTGGTACTCCGTCAGGTGTGCGCTGACCAGTTCGTCGCCCTCGGGCGTCGACTGCAGGGCTACCCAGACGACGGATACTTGCGGGCTTCCGTCGGGGTTGATGGTGACCAGCGTGGCATCGGCGCCGTTTCCGATGAGGGTGTGCGCGGAGTCATCGAGTTTCATCAACCAGTTCTACCGTGGCGAAGTCGGGTTCGTTCCCGGATCAGGTTTCGGTCAGGGAGCGCAGGACTTCGATGACGTCGTCCTCTGTCCGTTGCTTGTCGATGCCGAGCCCGTGCAGGGGGCCGCCGTCCTCCTCGGCTTCGAGCAGTGCGAGCAGGATGTGCTCGGTGCCGATGTAGTTGTGCCCCAGTCGAAGCGCTTCGCGGAACGTCAGCTCGAGGACCTTGCGGGCCGCGCCGCTGAAGGGAATCAACGCCGGCATCTTTTCGGCTGCCGGCGGCAGTGTGACCGCGGCGAGGGTCGCCTCGGCGTCGACGCCTTGGCCTGCCAGAAGTCGAGTAGCCAGCGACTCCGGGTCCGTCCACAACGCGAGCAGGAGGTGGCCGGGCTGGATCTCGTCGTTGCCTGCGGCGTGGGCCTTGTTCTGGGACTCGACCACGACCTTGCGGGCCCGCGGCGTGAACCGGCCGAACCCCTCGTTGGGGTCGATCGGTTCGGCGATCTTGAACGGGCCTGCCTTCGGGACGAAACGCTTCTGAGCAGCCTGCTTCGTGACGCCCATGCATCTGCCGATGTCGGTCCAGGAGGCGCCGGACCGGCGGGCCTGATCGACGAAGTGACCGATCAGGTGGTCGGCGACTTCGCCGAGCGCCTCGGCGGCCAGCATTGCGTCGGTGAGTTGGTCGAGCGGTTGGTCGTGCACCTTCTTGATCGCGGTGATGAGGTCGTCGAGACGAACCGGATATGCGATCTCACTTGGTTCGGTCATGCGTCAACTCTAAGTTGACGATCAGAAGTTCGTCAACCGTGAGTTGACGATGGTTTCCGGAAGATCCCGGCGTCCCCCGTGCTGATCGATGTCGGAAGGTTCGTAGCCGACCGCAGTCACCGATTCACCGTCGGTGTGTGCGCGGCTTGCCAGCAACGCTGCGTTCAGTGGTGTCGAAGAGTGTCCCAGTCGTGCTCGTCTTCCAACTTCGCGATCGCGCGGGTGGTGCGCTCCTTGAGGACCAGCGTGGCGATCACACCGATCGCGATGGCGAGGACGAGAGCGATCCAGGAGAACCGGGACAGCCACTTCTCCGCTGCCAGACCCAGGTAGTACACGACGGCGGTAGTGCCTCCTGCCCAGAACAATGCGCCAGTTGCGTTGGCCGCCAGGAAGTGCGGATAACGCATCTTCAGGGCGCCTGCGAGCGGTCCTGCGAAGATCCGAAGCAAAGCGATGAACCGGCCGAAGAACACCGCCCAAACCCCCCAGCGGGAGAACAGTTGCTTGGCCAGCGCGACGTGCCCAGGCCCGAAGTGCTTCGGGAAGCGCTTGCCGAGGCGCTCGAACAGGCCCATGCCGTAACGGCGCCCGATGCTGTAGCCGATGGTGTCGCCGACGATTGCGCCGATGGTGGCTGCCGCGCCAACGCCCACCGGGTTGATGTCGAGGGTGTGGCGTGAGGCCAGCAGGGCAGCGCTGACGAGTGCGATCTCGCCGGGCAGTGGGATGCCGAGGCTCTCAAGGCCGATGACCATGCCGACGACGAGGTACACCGCGAACGGCGGGATGGTCTGCAGCAGGGCGTCGACGTCCACGCGCCAAGGATGCCTCGTGAACGGGTTCGAAGCCCCGGATGTCGTGGGTTTACCCACGCGCGACTCGGCCCGTCACCGCTTGGGGATGACGGGCCGAGTGGAGTGTCGACGTTGCTCGCTTACTTGAACGCGTCCTTGACCTTCTCGCCTGCGTCCTTCAGGTTGGCCTTGGTCTGGTCGGCCTTGCCCTCGTTCTCGGTGCTCTTGTCGCCGGTCGCGCTGCCTGCCGCTTCCTTGGCTTGGCCGCCGAGGTCCTCGACCTTGTTCTTCGCCTTGTCCATCGCACCCATGTGGATCTCCTTCAATTGTCTGTCCGGGCTATCCGAACCTGGTTGGGGGATTCCACGCTTCGAGGGTTGCGAAACACTTTGCGTTTTTCGTCACAGCAGGATTGGACGGCACATTGGCAGATCACCGCAGCTCGCGGGCGTTGTCGCGGTCGGATGTGCGCGCAATTGGGCCGGTCCGCGCGGGGTTGCGGGTGCTCGGCGGCTGGCAGGGAGGGGGCGCCAGCCGCCGAGCGATCAACGCCGCGCACCGGGGCGACCCTGGTTGATTCGTCCGACTTCAGATTCCCCCCGGAATCGTGACTGATCGTGATGCTAGCTGCCAAACCGGCCCGCGCATGATGAAAAAACCAAACGTCGTGGCGACAGCCGAGGTGGGTCGATGCCTCACGTCCTTTGCCGCCGCGTTCGTCGACATCCGACTTCACGAAATGCTCAGGCGGAAGCGAGATCTCGACGGTGGCGGTATCTCTGGTATGCATTCCCCCTGGCGATGCCGAGTGTCTGGCCGATCTGTTCCCATCCGATGTCGACGCTGCGAGCGGCGTCGACGGCGTCCTGCACGCGGTCTCGGGCGGCTTCGATGTCGGATTCGACCCGGCTGCACCGGGCGATCGCCAGCTCGTCGCGGGCCGTGGCGATGTGATGCAGTTCCGGCCGGACCCGCAGTGCGGTGCGCAGCGGGATCCCCCCGTCGAGCGGTGGTCGTGCGTCAAGTCCAGTCATTATTAGCCATTCAAGCCGTGTGCAAACAATACTGACACATAGAAATACCTTTGTCAGCGGTTCGGACATTGAAACTTGTTGTAGCAATGCAATATTGAACCTCGGGTCAAACGTTTCATTCGGTCACGGCGCATGGTGCAAATGTCGAATACCGTTCTCGCGTTTGCCTAATCGGTTCGCGTAACCCTGGCCCGCAGCGCGTTGGGCCCGCCGGGGACGTGGACACGGATAGTGGATTGCCTTGCCCATCCATGCTGCACGGGCACCCGCACGGGCCGCCCACGGGGCTTCCAGCAACCGCGGCGCAGTCGCCAACCCACGGGATTGGGGGGCGACGAGCCCACGTGAGGAAGCCTCGAAGGCTTTCGGCCCCGCCAACCCCTCTCGGTAGCGGGGCCGAAAGCCATCGGCCGAGCGAACGGCCACTAACATTATTGACGCAAGCGAAAATTTCGGCAAGCCCGCCGCAATCTTGATTGCTCGAGGTCTCGGCGGCGTGAAGGGACAATAGCGCCTTCTTCGAGCCCAGCGGGATCAGGCTATGCAGGTCCGCGGGCGCGCAACGCAGGATTGGGCGGTACTGCGGCGATGCATACGTGGTTCAGGAGCCGATACGGGTGGTCGCAGGTAGGGCAGGCATCCTCAGTGTCGTCACGGGGCGGCACGTGTTTGCTCGCATCACCACCCCGGCTGTGTCGTCGTCCGGGTGGCACGGTGTGTAGCGCAACTGTCACGTTCGTCCCCCCGAGATCGACCGGCACGAGCACCGACCCGCAACGTTACCGTCTTGGGGTTACGCCCGCGTCAGTTACTGGCGGCGAATCAGCGAACACTTTTACGGCTGGTCGCCGCGCGCCGACGCCGACCTGGTTGGCGAGATCACCGGCTACGTCTCGTCGGAGATCTGATGCCGACTCTGGTGCCCGCCCGGAGCGTCCGGATCATCGTCTCGATGATCGAATTTCTCTTGTAGTCGACGCTGATCCTCGGTTGATTCGGTGGCATCCTTCGGCGTGGCAGATGCGATTCTGGGTTCTTCCATGGCGGGCCTCCGAACCTTTGGCGATGCTTTACGTCGAGGTGTCCCCGATTCATGCGCTGCGAAACCGCGACCACCGAAACTCGGCGCCGTCGAGGAATTCGGTCGTACCGTTCTTGGGAATTGAACCCTGGGGGTGATGTCATGGTGGGAATCGTGGTTCTCGTCGTCTGTGGGCTGGCGCTGGTTGTCGGCGTGGTCTTGATCATGACCCGGCTCGACCGAAGGAGCCGTCGAGAATTCCAACGCCGGCGTGACGCCTGGGAGGCTGCGGGCGGCGTCGGCCCGTCGCCTGGCGAAGGCTTGAGAGGCGGGGGGAGCGGTGGCAACGTCGGCAACTAAGAGCGCTATACCCACCGCCGATGTCATCGTGATATGTCTCGATTGCCTTGTGCAATGCCAAAATCGGAGAAATGGTTCAAAGGGTCAGCTCGCGCAACCTCGGTCGGTGCCGTGCGCACTCCGCGACGTAGAGTCCGACGCGGAAGGCACGGATGTTGCCGAGAATCCGACGCGGCGTGCAGGTAAGCCAACCGGCGGTACCGAACCCCTGCTTCGTCGGTCACGGGGCCGGTCAGGTACGGGTCAGTCAGCATGGCCCCCCTACTCGTGCAGCAGAATTTGCGCCGGTATGCCCACGTGCTTCGGTTCGCCGCACCGGCAATCGCGCGTCAGCTCGGGCATCCGGCAAGAATCCTCCAAGGGGAGTGCCGAATCATTCCTGCGACCGGCCGATACGCCCGGCACGATCTTGGGATCAGTAGCGGTTCACGGGGCCTGTACTGACGGCATCGGCGACGCCAACTGAGCGGCACGCCTGAGAAAAGGGGGCACGAACCATGGACCGAATCTCGCGAATGGCGATGACTGCGCTGGTGTCGGGTGGCGTCCGTGGCCATGAAAAAGTCCCCACTGGTGGCCAAGTGAGGTCCCCGCTGGTGGCCAGATAGAAGTCCCCACCCCGTGTTCGTCGTGTCGATCAGGAACTGTGGGCCCCGGGCGGTGACGGTGACGGTGCCAACCAGTCACCGCACCACCCAGGGAGCTCCATTGAAGTCTGCGAGGGACCGAATGGACATCATTTCCGCCTATCAACAGGTCGGGACATATCGAGGCGCCGCCGAGATCTGCGGCACGACCCACAAGACCGTCAAACGGGTCATCGAGCGAGTTCGAGGCCGGCGAGACCGCGGCCGCCGCGGGCGAGCGGGCCCAGAACTACGACGCGGTGACCGAGCTGGTCGCCGAGCGGGTGGAGGAGTCGCAAGGCCGGATCTCGGCGAAGCGGTTGCTGCCGGTCGCTCGGGCGGCCGGGTACGAGGGTTCGGCGCGGAACTTCCGCCGGCTGGTCGCGGAGCGAGAAAGCGTTGTGGCGCAGGGATCATCACCGCGGTCGCCGCCCGGCGGTGTGGTCGCCGGGTGAGTACCTGGTGATCGACTGGGCCGAGCCGCGCCGGGGTTGCTCCTGTTCTGCGCGGTGCTGGCGTTCTCGCGGTGGCGGTTCGTCGCGTTCGCCACCGACGAGACAGGCCTCCACGACGTTGGCGTTGATCGCCGAGGCGCTGGCCGCGGTCGGTGGGGTTCCGGCCCGAAGGTGCTGGCCGACCGGATGGCGTGCCTGAAGGGCGGGGTGGTCGCGAACGTGGTGGTCCCGACCCCGGACTACGTCCGGTTGGCCGGCGCATTACGGTTTCGCCCCGGACTTCTGCCACGCCCAGGATCCCGCAATCGAAGGGCATCGTGGAGAACCTTGTGCGGCTACGCCCAACGCGACCTGGCCGTCCCGCTGCTGACCGAGGCCGCGATCGACCGGCCGGCCGGTGAGCGTGCACGCGGCCAACACCGCCGCCGCCGCGTGGTGCGCCGAAGTCAACGCCGCGGTGCACTCGGAGATCTGCGCGGTCCCGGACGAGCGGCTGATCGTCGAACGAGAAGTGTTGCGCCCGTTGCCGTCGCTGCGGTTGCAGATCGGGCCGCCGCCGGTGACTGCGCAAGGTCGACCGGCTGTCCTGTGTGCGGTACGCGTCGGCCCGGTACTCGGTGCCCGACCCGGCTGATCGGCACCACCGTGGCCGTGGTGCTAGACACGGCGCGGTCTGCTGATCGTCGAACCGGCCACCGGTGAGATCGTCGCCGAACACGAACTCGCCGCCCCGGGCGAGGCGTCGGTCCTGGACGCGCACTACGACGGGCCCCGGCCGGCACCGACCCGGGGCCGCGCCCGAAAACCGCGACCGAGCAGCAGTTCTGCGCGCTCGGCCCGGCCGCGGAAGCGTTCCTGGTCGGCGCCGCCGCGATCGGCAACACCCGGCTGGCCGCCGAACTGGAGGTGCTGCTGGCGTTGGGCGCCGCGCACGGCACCGACGCCTTGATCGCGGCGCTGCACCGGGCGGTGGCGTTCCGACGGTTCCGCGCCGCCGACGTGCGGTCCATCCTGGCCGCCGGCGCCGGCACACCCAGCCCCGTCCCGCCGGGGGGGCGCTGGTCCTGGACCTGCCCGGTCGCCCCGACCCGCTCGCTGGACGCCTACACGACGATCACCCCGCGCCCGCCGATCGGCGGAGGTCACCGTCATGACACAGCCCGACCAGCCACAGCTAGCCAAACCCGTTGCACCGCCATCGATCCCGGCGCTGGCCGGCCGATCTCGACGCCGGGTCTGCGCCGGCTGAAGCTGGCCGCCGTCCGCCGCACCGCCCCCGAAGTGCTGATCACCGCGAAGACCCAACGTGGACCCCCGAAGAGGTGCTGCGCACCCTGGTCGAGGCCGAGATCGCCGCCCGGGACGCCTCCAACGCCGCCAACCGGCTCAAGGCCGCGGCGTTCCCGGTCACCAAGACCCTCGAGCGTTCGACGTCGCCGCGTCGTCGATCCAGCCGAAGGTACGTTCGACTACCTGACCAGCCTGGAATGGCTCCGCGCACAACCGAATCTGGCCCTCATCGGGCCCGCCCGGCACCGGCAAGTCGCACACCCTGATCGGCCTCGGGCACGCCGCCGTCCCCGCCGGGCACAAGGTCCGCTACTTCACCGCCGCCGACCTCGTCGAGACCCTCTACCGCGGCCTGGCCGACAACACCGTCGGCAAGATCATCGACACCCTGCTCCGGGACGACCTGATCATCCTCGACGAAGTCGGCTTCGCCCCGCTCGACGACACCGGCACCCAACTGCTGTTCCGGCTCGTCGCCGCCGCCTACGAACGCCGCTCCCTGGCCATCGCCTCGCACTGGCCGTTCGAGCAATGGGGCCGATTCCTGCCCGAGCACACCACCGCCGCCAGCATCCTCGACCGGCTCCTGCACCACGCCACCGTCGTCGTCACCGACGGCGAGTCCTACCGCATGCGGGACGCCCAACACCGAAAGGAGACCGCCCCACCAACCTAGAACTCACCGCACGGGGTGGGGACTTTTAACTGGCCACCAGCGGGGACTTCAACCTGGCCATTGAGTGGCTTGGGTGTGGCTGCCTTGGGTTTGGGGTCTGGTACCGCCAACGCTTACACGTACGGCCCGTTTCAGTGGTGCCCGGGACAAGACCTGCCGAATGACCCGCCACGGCCGGAGGTCAGCCTGGTGTGGGATACGAGCGTCTGCCATACGTACTGGTTCGATTGGGACGAAGGGACGAAGGCTCCCGCGCAGTACTGGGAGGGCGAGAACCTGTTTCCAACACCGATTCCGCCGCCGCCGCGGCCACTACCGCTGGACTGCCCTCCGTGGTCCCCGTTCTTGGCTCCCTCGCGGTGCGGCGGCCTTTGATGGGTGTGGGTACTAACACTGATGGGTGTGGGTACTAACACGTAAATCGTTGATGCGCGACGGATCAGGGCGGCGCCCCGAGATGGACGCTAATTGGCGGGAATGGTCCGGGGGCGAGGCGTGTCACCTTGTCGAACTCCATTTCGCCGTGAAGCACCTCTGCGAGTTGAGGTTCCGATGAAGCACTCACTGCTGATGCTTGACAGCCGCAATTGCTGTTCAGGGCACAGCGCTCCAAGGATCGGTCCCGCCACCAACCCCTTTTCATACGGGGCCGAGACCACCCGCTCGGGTCAGGGCGGCACGTCGCCGCCAGCATTTCGCAGGTGCGGCGGCAAGCTAGGTCTGCTGATCCACGATGCCCTGAGCCAGGGCCTGGGCATCCTCTTGTGATGCCGCCAAGTATTCACCGAGTTGATCCTCGTTGCCTACCGGGTCCTTGACGAACGTGCTGTAGAAGGTCAACGTCCACTGTTGTTCGTCGGGGCGCCGAGAGACGACGAAGTGGCGTTCGCCGCGCTTTGCATGCAGCTCAAAGTCCGGCGGATCTCCCTTGGATTCCCACACCAGTGGGTCAATCGGTTCGCTCATGCTCTCCATTAAACCCACGCTCGGCTTATCGCCGGAGAGTGGTGGCGGTCCGCATGATTGCCATCACGGCCGCTCGTTGGTCCCCGCCGGGGCCGATCTTGTTCGCCACCTCCTTGAGCGCCGAGATCAGGCGGTCCGGTGGTTCATTGGCCACTCCGCCGTGCGGACTTCGGTCGAAGCAACGTGGGCTGACCCGACCTCCCCACGGGTTCTGGGTGATTGCAGCGTTCCCGCGCTGATCTGAGCATCGCCAGCAGGTCTAGAAGCTCACAGGCTGTCAGGTCGGACGGGTGGAGGGCCTCGAGCAGTTTGCACACCTCCTGAGTCGCAGACGGTCTCCATAGTGCCTCCAGGTCGTTGACTGACGGCGGTTTGGTCTTGGTCGGCGTCCCAGCCACCCGTCGACGGTGTCTGCTTCGATCAACAAAGCGGCCAGTTCGCGTGCTTGAACTGCTCAACCCTTCGGCCGAGTCGACGTCGATGATGACTCGCGGTTTGTCGTCGTTTGAGGCGATCTTGCGGGCCGGTCCGTAGAGGTTTCGGGGCGCTGCGTGTAGAGGATCGTCGGGTTCCCATTCATTCTCACCCGCCTGCGGCTTCGACGCTTCCGCCATGCGCGGGGACTCTAGTCACGTCAGGTGACTTTGGCAGCCGTTTGTTCGAGCCGAAGACGTCCCATTTCATGAACAGTTCCTGTTCGTGAAATAACCTAGCCAGCAACGGGTTTGGGCCGCTCCGCCGTCGGCACCCGCACCGTCCTCAGTAAACTCACAGCGGGGAAGAAGCTGCGCACGTCGACACCGGCGGGTTGAGATCGAAATGCAGAGATCCCGTGCCACGCAGTAGTGCTGAGATGGACACAGTGGGCTCCGCCTGCCGGTGTTGCCCCCCGCTCGGCAGTAGGCAATTGGTCCGGGGCAGGGACCACCGCACCTCCAACAAATCAGAGGCCCTTACAGTCCCCTGCGTTGCCCATCGGCCGCTCGTTGGACCGCGCTCTGGCTGTGAGCCTCCAGGGAGCATGGGTTCGGGGCCGCCGAGGCGACCGCGGGAGCAGCACCCCGGCCAGCAGAGCGGCGGCGAGCATACCAATGGCGAACCTTTACGACGCACGCTATGGGAAGCGAACGCCGTGGCGCGCTGGTGTACGCAACCCGCAAAAGCACTGGCTACGACCTGCCTAGAAAGACCCTGCAGGTGACCTACGAAGTCTCGCTTCCGCTGCTCGACCGCGCTACAGCGACGGGTTCGGCCTCGCGAAACCGAGACGTTGCCGAAGCCGACCAATATGTGGAACGCAGGACGGACTGTCTCTTCCAACCGGATCAACTGACGTACCGGTGGGAGGCTTCACTCAAGCGTTTCGGCTTGATGCTCGATCCCGTCTCCCAGAGGTTTCCGTTTGCGTCCATGAATGAGATCACCGCGTCGGCGTCGGCTGGTTCGACCACCTGGAACACGGCCGCCATCTGTTCGTCCGAACCGATCTGCTTGGGCGCGAACTCACCTGCACCGTCGAGGAACTGGATGAAGACACTGCCGCCCGAAGGTGCGTCACGGTCGGGTTTGACGATCTTCTCCTGAGTCTGATCGATGTCGCTATGGCGCCACGTGTATTCGGGGTGTCCGAACACCCACGCATTGGTGACTACAACACCGATGATCGCCCGGTCACCGTAGTTGTGGATTCGCACGTCGAAGTCGACTTGTCCGGGTACGCGTACGACTTCCACCTGAACGAGGCGCGCTTGGGCATGGTCTGCGTCTTCGCGTTCCCTTGCGCGGTGGCGGCCCTCTCGTCCTGCGATGACCAGTGCGGCGATCGCGGCGCCGGCCACGGCGAAGGCGGCGAGCCAGTCAGCGAGACTGCCTAGCTCAACATGCGGCTGGTGGCCGCGGAGAAGGTAGTAGCGACGCCACCACACGATGCCGATCACTACCGCTTTGATCACCACGATCGCAGCGACGATGCGCAGCGCGGTCCTCAGTCGCATGCTGATGGAATACCCCCTCGGCCGGGGTAGTGAATCGGGCAGAATCGCTAGTGAATGACGTCGGACGCCGCGGTGGTCCCTGACGCAACTGCAGGGACGCGTCGTGCCTGTGAAGAGGCCGTAGCCGCTGAGCAGAAACCCGAACGCGACCGATGCCACGTCCAGACCACGGCGGCACGTGGATTACGAAGCCGCCCAGAACGTCTCGGCACGGGCAGCGGCTCGGCCCGAGGCTTGCCGGGCACAGCCGAGTCGGGATCGCACTAGCGTTGGCGTGTATGACTATGTGGCTAGCTGATGGATTCTTTACCGGTGCCGGTCAAGGCACTCGCCAGGTCATCGAGCTGATGGTCGCCTTCGGGCTTACTGCGCTGATCGGCCTGGAACGAGAGACCCGCGGCAAAAGCGCGGGCCTGCGCACACAGACGATCGTGGGCACCTCGGCGGCGTTGATTCTCTTGGTCAGCAAGTACGGCTTCGGCGATGTGGTCTCTGCAGGTTCGGTCATCCTTGATCCGTCTCGCGTTGCTGCGCAGATTGTTTCCGGGATCGGCTTCCTTGGTGCGGGAATCATCATCACGCGCCGGGGTGCTGTGGTGGGGCTGACGACAGCGGCGTCAATCTGGGAATCCGCGGCCATCGGGATGGCTGCGGCTGCCGGCTTGTTTCTGCTGTCCGTCACGGTGACGGTGCTGCACTTCATCATCGTGCTTGGGATCGCACCGTTGGTGCGGCGGATGACGACACGGCTGCCCGGCTCGGTTCAGATCCACGTCATCTATCAGGATGGTCGGGGCATCCTGCGGCAGCTGCTGCAAACCTGTGATCTGCACAATTGGCATTTGACGTCGCTGGTGACGGACACCGTGGGGCCTCAGTCATCGACGTCTTCGTTCAGCCCTGCTGCGCCCGGCGAAGTGGGCATCATGATGACCCTGTCGGGTGTTCGGGTGCTCCAGGCGAGCCGGGTGCTCGCCGACGTCGATGGTGTCAGCCGGATCGACCAACTCCATGATGACTCCGAGTGAAGGCGTGCTCGCTCAAGCGGGGGTTCGGCCCGCCACCGGAGACTGGTGACGGGCCGTACGACATGTAAGACGTAGGTCAGGTCGATCCGGTCCCGCCGGTCATCAAACGCCCTGCAGTCGTCGTTCGCCGTGGCTCCCAATGGGGGAGTCATGCCTGTGCAAGGTCCTCCGGGGGTGTTGCACCCGTGGAGGGACTGGTGGTTGTCTGCGTCATTTCGCTTGTCCTCAGCGGGTGCCGCATCCCGCCGGGCCTATGCGCGGTTGTTGCGCAGAGACAAGAAAGGCCCGGTAAACCGCGCCGGACCTGCAGTGACAATGGTGCGCGATACTGGGATTGAACCAGTGACCTCTTCCGTGTCAGGGAAGCGCTCTCCCGCTGAGCTAATCGCGCCGGGTCATTCTTGGAGGTGGAGACGGGAATCGAACCCGTGTGCACGGCTTTGCAGGCCGTTGCCTCACCACTCGGCCACTCCACCGTCGGGGTTGATGCCTCTTGCACCTTCGAGCGGATGACGGGATTCGAACCCGCGACCCTCACCTTGGCAAGGTGATGCGCTACCAACTGCGCTACATCCGCATGCCACGGGCGAGATCGTCGCCCGTCGCGAAGGGAAACAATAGTCGACCCGTGCGAGGCGACACAAATCCCCTCCGTGCGGTGCGGCGTAGCGATCGAAACACCCGACATGCCTCGCGAGCGATCGCGAAGCCATGTCTCGCAGCGGGCACCGGTCGGGTCGACGTAGCAGCCGACGTTGCGCTGGGCGTAGATGAATCCCGTGAAGATGAATCCCGTGAAGTCGATGATCGCTTCGGGTGAGTCGGAGCCGGCATCGTGCCTGTCGAGCGGGCCCGCTCATCGGCTGCGAGGCCGACCGTGGCCGCGGGGAGGAACCGTGAAGTCGATGATCGCTTCGGGGACTGCTGCATCGACGGTGACGACGGCGTGGTGCCGTGCTGTTGGGCGCCGCAGGCGGCGAGCAGGCTCACTCCGACGCCCAGCAGAATGAGGCCGCTCGCAGCGTCATGGCGTGACCATCTCGCCGGATCGTCATCGGCGGCCGTTCGTCGGGATTCTCAGGGGCACCGCCGTCCGTGCTAATCTCTGACGTCCCATCGATCACTGATCGGTGCGTCTCCCAGGTCTCGTAGCTCAGTGGGAGAGCGTCCGCCTCACACGCGGAAGGTCGCTGGTTCGAAACCAGCCGGGACCACCACAAACCCCCAGTTCAGAAGGCCCTTCAGGGGTCGCAAAGAGGCCGTCGACAAGCCTCGGCGCGAGGCTGATGGATGGCAGGATCCAGCCCAGCCCCATCTAAATCCCCCGTTGCGCGACCACGTGTCGAGTGCTGCTGTCCACCACTGCTTTTCATTCGGCCCGTCGTCGACAACAGGGTCGCGGCGTAGTGTTCTCATACCCATGAGAGCGTTGAAGGCATGGTGCAACGAGACCGAGAATCTGGCCTCATCGTGTTCGTTGGCCCAACCGGCGATCACAACGACCGCGGCATGCAGGGTGCGTCCATCCTGGGTCATGAACTGAGCCGACGCCTCGATCTGAAACCCACGGTGATCGGGATCCCGCAGCCCGCCACCTTCGAAACCTGGCACACAGCGCTCCCGACCGCTCTCCCCGGTCTGCGTGAACTGCAGCGCGAACACCGCAGAATCGTCGAGCGCGGCGACATTCCCGTTGCAGCGCTTCCGCGCTGCGCGGCATCGCTGGCGACACTGCCAACCGTTGCCGAACATCACCCCGAGGCCCTCGTGGTCTGGTTCGACGCACACGCCGACCTGAACACCCCCGACAACACGATTACCGGATACCTCGGGGGTCTCGTCCTCAGCGCGGCCATCGGGTGGTGGGACTGCGGACTTGGCGCGGGACTGCACCCAGACAATGTCGTCCTGGGCGGCGCACGCGACCTCGACGGACCTGAACAGGCCCTCGTCGATGCCGGCACCATCAAACTCGCCACGGGACCGTCACTTCACACCGTGCTCGACCAGCACGTCGGCGATCGCCCCGTCTACTTCCACCTCGACTGCGACGTCCTCGAACCCGGCACCGTACCCACCGATTACCGCGTGGCCAACGGACTCACCCTCGACGATCTCGCCGCCGTGGCACGACGACTGAGCCAGAACGAGATCGTCGGCATCGAAATCGCAGAATTCGAAGCAGCCGCCGACCCGGCCGACGACACCGACTACGCCCAGCCGCTCCTTGAAGCGCTGTCACCCATGCTGGCACCACTCCGTGCGCACGCGCCTTGACGTGAACCGTCCCCAGCCGGCTACCGTGCGCGGAAACGCAAGGTCGTCAACCGCTCGGCCGCATGCGGTGTGGCCTCGAGATACCAGCAGGCTGCGAGAAGTTCGGTGGTTGAGGCGACGCCGAGCTGCGGCACCGCGATCCCACGCAGCCTTGAGTCGAACTCTTCGTCGACCGGCGATGGCCGTCAGGTCGCGCAAAGCCGATCAGACGCGGGCGAGCGCGTCGGCTCGGAGATCTCAGTCCAGGTCGGCGAGCGCCTGGCGGGCGAGGTCTAGTTCGGCTTCGAGGGCGGCGACCCTGGCGGCCTGCTGGGAGCGCGCCTCCTCGATTACCGCGTCGATCGGGGTGGAGAGATCCTCGTGGAGTTCCTTGGCCGCGCGGGAGACGGCGGCGGCCGCGACAGCGAGGTCGCGGGCCAGGTAGGTGGTGCCCTGCTTGAGCTCGGCGCGCCATTCACCGTCGGCGGTACCGGTGACGGTGAGGGTCAGCTCGAGAGTCTTGGTCTTCTTGCCTGCCGCTTTCTTGGCCGGAGCCTTCTTGGGCTTCTCCTCGGTGGAGGCTTCAGCGGCGGGCGCGTCTGGCGTCGGCGTACTCGCAGGTGAGGTGCTCTCGGCAGAGCGGAGTCAAGACATCGGGAGTGTCGAAGTCGGTGGGCGGCGCTTCTGCTGCCAGAGTGTCTACAGTCATTGTTGCGGCGATCTCCTTCTGAACATCGCCCGCAGTGAGCGGGCTGACACTGACAGCCCATTAGAACACACGTTCGACTCCCGGCCAACTCGCCAACAGCGCCAACCCGCCTGCGCAGCGTTTGCCGGAAATGCATCGCACGGCCGCCGTTACTGGCCGTGTGCGGGCAGCGAGAGGTCTGATGACGTGTCGCAGTGTGACTGCGCCAATTCCGGTAGCGATGATCAGCCGTGCCGCAAACGTCGCCAATCGACTTGTGAGGCATTGGGATTGGGTAGCGACCGCGGCGCGATCAAAGCCAGACGTTCGCGAGTGTAGCTCGATACGGGGTGATGGATTCCCGGGAACGACTTCGAGCCCCTGTTGACCGGCACGTTTCGCCTGAGCTCGATCCAGTTCGCTGTCCGCTCAGCGCTGTGCGGTGGCGTTGCGGGCCGGTGGTGAGCCTCATGGCGATCATCACGGGAACGTCTCTCTCGGACGGAGGATTCCGACGCGCTCGGACGGCAGTCGCCGCGTGACCCACATTCCACGTTGCTGGCGCCAGCCCGCAATTCATGCAGTCCTTGATCGGCGTCGACGGTTCTCGAGTAACCCGGGGTGCGCGTAGGCAATGAGTAGTGGGCGGGGCCGCGTGGAGGAGGTACTGGGGGTCAAACCAATGCGAACGTCACCATTTGGCAACAACACCGTGCGGCGTGCGCGCGATGGGCGTTTGCTGCTGATAATTGACGCACCCGCACAACGCGGCCTGGGTACGGCATGCGACTCTGCTGCACACCTAGACACGGAATGTATTAGCGCGACTGGAGGATCCGACGTACATGACGATCTTTGATCGATTCAACATCAGAGTAGTTGCTGCAGGGGTTGGGTTGTGCGGGGTCGCCATGACGTTGAGTCCGGACGCCGCGGCCACCCCATGGAAGACCGGCGGATACGACTGCATCCAGACGTCGGCAGGCGAGGTCGGCGCCGCAGCGCCCGGAGGCGCCGGCTGCAGCGCTGCAATCGCCAACATGGCCGGCATTCCGATGGCTTTGCCGGGGCCAGTGCCTGCGCCGGTTCCGGTGGCTGCACCGGTTCCGGTGGGTGCTCCGCTTCCCGTGGGCGCGCCGCTACCGGTTGGTGCTCCCGTTCCCGTTGGCGCGCCCGTGGCTGCGCCGCTTCCGGTGGGTGCTCCGATCGCAGACATGGCTGGTGGCTTCGGGGGTAAGGGCGACCCGATTGCTCCACCATCAGCCGGCGCTCCGGTGTCCGGCCAGCCGATTCTGCCCGGTCCTACGGCTGCCGGCGGGCGCTGATCCTGCTGTAGGTCCGTCCGGCGGCCGGTAACGACGGCCGCCGGGCCAAGCCCCGAACCGGGAGCGGCCCGCGCCTCCGCAAGGCCGCACCCAGATATCAGTCGTTCAGCCGGAGGACGATGGCATAGCCGTCGTGGTCACCAGTGGTGTGGGTTGGATCGTCGGCCGCATTGCTCAGCGGGACGATGCCCACCAACGTCGCGCCGCTGAGAATGAGCCGACTGGCTAGTTCATCGCGAGCTGCGTTGTACGACACCAACGTGTGCGCAGGCAGTAGTCCGTTGAGACCGAATTGTTCGCGGCTGGCAGCGACAGTCCAGACATACCCCGTGCCGCCCGGCGCGGGGGCAGGTCCGAACGCGCGGGCGTGGTCGTCGGGGAGCACGAACAGGTTGTTGGAGAAGGCCTCCAGGAGTCCGTCGGGCTGTTGACCGAATCTCGTGCCGCCAACGATTCCGTGAAAGCCGGTGCTGTGCACTGGCATCGCCGGGAATCCGGCCCGACTCAAGTCCGCGTTGAGCTTCGCAGCGGACTCGGCAGTGCTGGTCGACGTCGGGTCGATGATGATGACGTTGATCGGTTCCAACAGTGTCTTGCCGCCGAGACGCTCTCCGCCAAAGGTCGAGATCCGACCGTTGGGCTGCAACAGCCACTTGCCGATGTCACCGTAGGGAGTCGAGACCACGTCCGCTGGGCTGGGAATCCCAAGGGTCGTGGACACCGGATTCGTGCCGATCACCGGGTCGGGGGTGATGACGGTGGGGGTGCCCGCCACCGGCAGCCCAAGGGTGATTTCGATGCGACGGACCACCTCGAACACCAGCAAATGCACTGGATCCGTCGGGGGCACAGCCGGATTCGGAGCGACCAGCGTGTTCACCACGGAGAACACCTCCGTCAGCAGGCCTTCGACGGGGTTGGCCGGTAATGGCGGCGCGACAGGTGTTGCGGCCGCCGGAAGCACGGCCACGGGGTCGGGCGCCACCGCCCGAGTCGGCGCCGCCGCCGTCACGTGCGGTGCCACTGTCGCGGTCGCCGTCGATGCTGACCTGACAATCGTGAAGTCGCGGAATGCCGGTGATCTGGTTACCGGATCCGGCGCCGTTGCATCGATGACGGTGCGCGCCGCGGCCGCCGCATCCGCTTGAAGATGGTGCGCGAAAGGGGCCAGCGCGCTCGCCAGCGACGGTGCTGGGCCGGGCGTTGGGGTCGGATCGGACGATGTGATTCCCGGCGATGGGGTGGAACTCGTCGACGCCAAGGCGTCGGGCGACGAGGCGCTCGATTCTGCCGCAGCCGTCGGCTTGGGTCTGCTGCTGCCGAGCGAATGACGTGGCGCAGTACTCGAGTCGGTGATGCTCGCGGACGGCCTGTTCGCACCATTCGTCGTAGGCGAGTGGTGGGTGGTGGCATTGGTCGTCCGTGACGATCTGGTCGACGGCGCGACGTGCGTCGAGTGCGATGGACCTCTCGAGGCGCCGTCCGACGATTCGTGTGGCGCCTGGCTCGTTACGGAGGTGGTGCCGCTGCTCGACGAGGAGGGTCCGGATGACCTGTCCGAGCCGGTGCTGTCGGCGTGGGCGACACCCGACCCGCTGGCCAGCGCTGCACCGACACCCAGGGTGATGGCGCCCGCGCCGAGCCAAGCACGAGCGACGTGATGTTCCGGCTTGGCGCGGTGCCGTCCCTTCGCCCGTCGGGACTTACCGCCCGCAGCAGCCCTTGCCCGATGCCCACCAGCCACGCCAGCCCCCCGTCCAACTTGATGCCGTCCGTAGGTATATCAGCGTTGCAGCACAAGTCCAAGGCGCCTGCTGGAAGATCGATGGAGAACCGGAGAACTGAGCCGTTCGCCCGACAAACCGGTGTGTAGCCAAAAGTTGGCGGCAGTTTCCGTTCGTGGCCGTCAACGAACGGTCGAGAGACCGTCAGTGGGCAATGGCGCCAGCAACTCGGGACGGTGAGCGACCCACCCTAATCGGCGGTGTGGACGATGAGGATGTCGATCCTCGCCTTGCGGGCGACCTCGGCGGGCACCGAGCCGAGGAACCGTCCCGCGACCGAGTCCAGTCCCACGTCGCCGACGACGAGCAGGTCGGCGTCGACCTCCTGGACCAGCTTGACCAACGCGGGGACTGGCGCCCCTTCTATCGCGCGCTCCTCGATGTCCGGAGCGTGAGCGGCCTTGGCCCGGTCATGCGCCTCCTGAAGGATCGCGTACACGGGCGCGCTGCCGTGCAACTTGTAGCCCTCGCTGCCGAGTGCGTCGGCGGCTCGGGGGTCAGACACCTTGTCGGGCGATGGTGGTCGTGACCAGCCGCCCTTTTCGACGGTCGGCACGTGTGCGCTGGCGACGATCAGTTTGGCATTCGCCTGCGCTGCGACCTCGCCCGCGCGCTCGACAGCGCGCAGAGAGGAGTCGGAACCGTCGGTCCCGACCACCACAGTCCGATAGCCGTACATGTCGCCTCCCTAGCGTCCGTCGCGACGACAAAACGTTAGCGCCTGGTGATCGACGGGGGACCGGTTTGGCGGCGCAGAGGCAAAACCGCGGTGCCAACCGGGTAATCGGCGGAGCTCGGCTTCGATCCAGCCGGTGGCCGAATAGTGCTGAATGGGCCGGTTCGGGCCGCCCGCAGTCTCTAGAATCGTGCCGACGGCGGCAGGGGGAGACGCAGTGGCCACGGACATCTTCGCGAAGATCGGTGACATCAAGGGCGAATCGCTTGACGCCAAGCACCAGGACGAGATCGAGGTGCTCTCGTTTTCATGGGGTGTCGCGAACGCCGGACCGTCCGGATCGGGCAGCGGATCGGGTGCGGGCAAGGCGACGTTCCAGGAGCTGTCGATCGTTCACGGCATCGACAGGGCAACGCCTGCGCTTCTCAAGGCGTGCGCGACGGGCGTGCACATCAAGGACGCGACCATCACCCACCGCAAGGCGGGCAAGGGACAGCAGGAGTTCCTGATCGTCAAGCTGAACGACGTGACGATCACTGCCGTGAGTCACGGTGGTTCGCAAGACTCCCCGTACGTCGAATCCGTCCAGCTGAAGTTCGCCAAGGTGGACCTCGAATACAAGGCGCAGAAGCCGGACGGATCCCTCGACGTGGGACAGCACTTCACGTTCGACCTGCAGGGCAACAAGGTCGGATAGCCGTGGAACCGTCAGGGCCGCAAGAGCTGACGGTCGACGAGGCCATCGCGCTGGCCATCCAGCTGCAGAAGCAGCATCACCTGGCCGAGGCGAAACTCATCTACGACGGCGTGCTCGAGGTGGCGCCGCAGCACCAGGACGCCCTGCACTACACCGGCCTGCTTGCGCACCAACAGGGTCGAACCGATGAGGCCATCGACCTCATCCGGCGGAGTCTGGATCTCAGCCCGAATCAGGCTGACTGGCACAGCAATCTGGGGATCGTTCTTCAATCCGACGGCAGACTCGATGGCGCGATCGCCGAGTACGAACGCGCCATTGCGATCGACGCCGGCCACGCCAACGCGCACAGCAATCTCGGCGTGCTGCTTCGCGCCGCCGGTAGGCCGGAGGAGGCCGAGACTGCTTACCGAACCGCAATCCAACTGTGCCCCGACCATGCGGACGCCCACACGAACCTCGGTATCCTGCTCAACGGCCTGAACCGCGCCAGGGAGGCCTCGGAGTGCTTCTGCAAGGCGATCACCTTGCGCCCAAGGCATCCGGATGCCCGACGGCTGCTTGCGTTGGCGCACTGCGTGATCGGCGAAGTCGACGAAGCCGTGAAGGTACTCGAGGAATGGCTCGCAGACGAGCCAGGTGAACCCATCGCGCAACACATGCTCGCTGCCAGCACCGGCACCAACGTGCCCCTGCGTGCATCGAATGCGTTCGTGGAGAAGACCTTCGACAGCTTTGCCGCCAGTTTCGAGGCCAAGCTGCAGAGCTTGGCATACCGCGCACCGGATCTCGTCGTCGCCACGCTGGCCGACGCCGGTCTCTCCGCCGACGGCCGACTGGACATCCTGGACATCGGCTGCGGGACCGGGCTGTGCGGGCCACTGCTTCGGCCATACGCGTCGCGACTCGTCGGAGTCGACCTGTCCGCCGGGATGCTCGCCCTTGCCAGGAAGAAAGACGTGTACACCGATCTGCAGCAGTGCGAGTTGACTGAGTTTCTGCGCGCCCGACACGAGGCCTTCGACGTCATGGTCTCGGCCGACACCCTGGTGTACTTCGGTGACCTTCGCGAGTTCTGTGATGCCGCCGCAGGGGCTCTGCGACCGTCGGGGACACTCGTCTTCACGCTCGAACACGCGATGGGCGAAGTCGACGTGGACTATCGGCTCGAACTACACGGTCGCTACAACCACGGCCTTGCCTACGTGAAGCGGGTGCTCGCCCAAGCGGGACTGACGGCCGAAGCCGAATCCGCGGAACTCCGCAATGAGGCCGGCACACCCGTTCCAGGTTTGGTGATCCGGGCGACGAAGCCGGCCGGCTAGTTCGACGTCCCGGTCGCGGTGGTCGCGATACCGCCGTCGACGGGGATGATCGTCCCGGTGAGGTAGGCGCCCGCGCGGCTGGCGAGGAACACTGCGATTCCCGCCATGTCGTCGTCGCGTCCGATCCGACCGAGCGGAGACGATGCGGCGATCGAGTCGCCGAAGGCATCGAGCGTCGCTGCCATCATCTTCGACCGGAACGGCCCGGGGGCTACGGCGTTCACCGTGATGTGCTGCGGCCCCAACTCGCGCGCGAGCACCCGCGTCAGCTGGTGCAGTGCGGCCTTGCTGCTGGCGTAGGAGTACACGGGCAACTGACTGACGTGGATGGCGTCGATGCTGCCGACGTTGATGATTCGTGACGGGTCGTCGGCGGTCCCGGCCTGCCGGAGCGCGGGCAGCAACGCCTGGACGAGCCAGAAGGGTGACTTGAGGTTGAGGTCGAGCACCTTGTCCCACGCCGAGTCCGGGAAGCTCTCCAACGGCTCGCCCCACGTCGCGCCCGCGTTGTTGACCAGGATGTCGAGTCCGTCGAAGTCGGCGGTGACGAGGCCGGCGAGGCGCAGGCATTCGTCATGCCGGGAGAGATCCGCGGGAATCGCCTTCACCTCACCGAACTCGGACAACTGCTGCTGAGCCTGCGCACACGCATCGGCCTTCCGTGAGCTGATGACGATGCGCGCGCCCGCCTGAAGCAGACCGCGGGCCATCATCATACCGATGCCCCTCGTGCCCCCGGTGACGAGAGCGGTCTTGCCGGTCAGATCGAAAAGCTCTGCGTGCGTGGTGGTTTGGTCGTCCGCCATGGGTCGCCTTCCTTCGTCGGTGGAGTGAAGCTGGCTCGGGTTCGCCAGGAGACTGGCTGCCAGCCTATGCGGCGGGCCACGCGGCAATCTCCCAACGGGGTTGCGATCGCGCCAACAATCCGCCGAACTGAGGTCCTCGACTTCGACGGGGGCCTTCGTTGATCACCGATCCGTTCGATACCGGACCGACGGGCACGTTCAGGACGCTGTGCCAGAAGTACCCGGACGGCACCGTATTCAACGACGCCAACGGCTTCCTTTCGCTCTGGGGCCCGATCTTCTATCGCGGACGTGCAAACGCAACCGCACGCCTGCTCGTCATCGGCCAGGACCCCGCTCAAACGGAGGCGGTCACGCGCCGGTGCGCTGCCACACTTGAACGGCCCCGACAACCAGGCGTGTCGCCACGAGTGGCTCAAGGCGGCGTTCGCACCGGGCAAGATCGAAGCCGTCGTCACCTTCGGCACTCCCGCTTTCAACGCGTGGACGGCGTTCACGGCGACGCCTGCCGGAGCCGCCGTGAACGCCACCATTCATTTCCACGAGGCGCTGCATCCAACGTCCGACAAGCCCGGCGGGCCGATCACGCGCAAGGATCTCCTCGACAATTGGAATGTCGCCCTGCAGTTCTTGCATCCGAAGATCCAGCACGCCGACGTGACCAAGCCCCTGGTTCCCTACGGGAGCGATTTCACGGCGGCGGAGCTACCGGAGATCCCAAGCAGGGACTTTCCGATGGGTCTCCCATCCTGGATGCGCGACACCGATTTCTGGGCGTCGATGCCCACCGCCCCGCCGGGCACCGAACGGGCCAACATCTCCATCACGGTCCCATAGGTGCATCAAGCCGACTTGTCGTCGTCGCGTTCGTCGGTGTCCGAGCCATCGATCGTCGTCAACGCGGGACACTCGGTGGCCTCGGTGCGTTGTCCGCCCGTTCTGCGGGCCGAATACATGTTGGACGTAGCCATCGTGACGAGTTCCTCGACGACGTCGTGTGGCGGGAGGCCGACGAGGGGGCCGAGTGGAGTCGTGATCGCGCCGATGCTCGCGGTGAGCCGAAATGGTGCGGAGCGGACGGTTTGGTGCAGCCGTTCGGTGAGCACCGTGGCATCGGAGCCGCCGAACGTGTCGGCAATGAGGAATTCCGATTCACCGACGTGCGCCAAGATGGCGTCGCGGCGCAGCGTCACGGCAATGCGATGACCGATCGCGACCCGTGCCCGCTTGCCGCCGGCGACGCCGTGCATCGCCGTCACCAGTGAAAAGCTGTCGATGCTGACGACGACGATCGCCACGAAGCGGTCATCGTTACGGTCGCGCGCGGAGACGAGGGTGGCGACGCGGTCCGTGAAGGCGTCACGGGTCAGTAATCCCGTCAGCGGTTCGAGTTCGCCGTTGTGGAATTCCCGGTTGACCAAACGGATTACGTTTCGGCAGACGAACACGACGAAGACATTGGTGAGGACGATCAGCGCTATCCCGCAGATGGTGACGAAGGGGTCGAACCCGCCCATTCGGGTGCCGAGCAACACCAACGTGGCAGCGCCGACCGTCCACACGAAGGCCAACACCCGCCTGTCGTGGAACAGCGCGGTGAACGCCGACAAGACGATGAACGTGGTGGCGCCCATGAGCCCGAGTACGGGATGCGCTTCGATCAAGCACGCGACCGCGATGCAGATGCTTCCGGCCATCACGCACGTCTGCGACTGAAATCGAGTGGGCCAGCCGTGCCGGAGCCACACCGCCGCCATGGCCATGGAGCAGATCGACACGCCGGCGGCAAGCAATCTATTCGTCGTCCCGGACGGCCCCAGGGTGCTGAACATGAGGATGAGAGGCATCGCGCTCAACCCGATCATGCTTGCCGCGATCAGTCGGCAGGTGGACTGCTGAAGTCCTCGAGCAGCCAGGAACGAGGTGAGCCAGTAATAGTGGTCCTCGGAGCGAGCCCAACTCCGGACCGCGGACAGACGCAAGGCCATCAGACCACCACATTCCAGCTGATCAATACCGTGTGGCAAAGGGTTGCCGCTGTCAAAAATACACGTCGTGGCCGCGGCCGGCGAGCTTGGCTAACGGTTCGCTGCGCAAAATGCCGTGCACCAGTCGCTCGGCACGTCGATGGCTCATCGACCGAAGTCCCATTGACCGAAGTCGGTCGCGAGGACCTCGTCCTCGTCCACGTGGATGCCTGCGAGTACGACGCCGGGGTCGGCCGCGGTGACGATTGCGGACTGGTAGAGCACCGCCGCGGGCTCCCGCTCACCGCGAGACCACGCCCTGGTCTGCCATGCCCATCGGTGTCCAGCAGTGGTCGAGTGCCCGATCACGTTGTCGCCGATCGCCCACGCACATGCGCGGGAATGTCCGTAGATGCCGGTGCGGTCCACGCCCAGCACCGAGTTGATACCTCGAAACCATTCGACCGCAACGGTTTTCCAGGTGTTGAGGTCGATGTCCTCATCGATGCTGAAGAAGATCGGCGCCACGTCCGGACCCCCGGCCGCAGCGTGCAGGTGCAGAGCTGTAAGCGCGTCGGCAACGCCGCCGTCGTACCCACGGGTGAAGTCAGACGGCGTCGGCCAGCCGGGTTTGCCGTACTGGTAGTTGCTCACGACGTGAAGACCCGCCGCGCGAAGTGCATCCGCATACTCGGGGGTGACGGGCTTGAAGTCGAAGTTTGCGCCCGGCCGAGACTCGGACACGTAGACCACCGCCCCGGCATAACCCGCCGCCGCGATCTGATCCGGCGCGACCAGGTGCTCAGCGAAATCGATCAGCTTGATGGCGTCCGCTGACGCGATGGGGCCGTCAAAGCCCGCGGCCAGTGCGCCCACAGTCGCGACTGCCGGCCCGAACGCAACGTATTTGAGGGCCTCGCGTCGTGAGACGAACCGCTGACCCTCGCGTCCACCCGGCGCCGCCGAACCCCGCATTGCGCGATGGTACAAAATCTGCGCCAGTGCGGCCCGTCGGTCGTTTCCCTGGGTATGCGGGCTTTCCGTCGTAGGCTCTCGAGGTGCGCTTGTCGTGGCCGTTGATTGGCCGCTCGGAGGAGATGCGAACCGTCGACCGCGCCATCGCGGCTTCGGAGTACTCCGGCATCCTCATTTGCGGAGCGGCGGGCGTCGGAAAGAGCCGGATCGCCCGCGAGGCATTGGCGGCCGCCGCTTCACGGGGTTGCGACATCCGTTGGACGGCCGGCACGTCCTCGGCACGGGAGATTCCGCTCGGTGCCTTCTCCGCATGGGCGCCGTCGGGGGTCACCGACACCGTTCAGTTGCTGCGGGGGGTGATCGAGTCGCTCACTGCGAGGTCTTCGGGCGCCGACGTGATCCTGGGTGTCGACGACGTACATCTGCTCGACGACCTATCGACCTTCGTCGTGCATCAGATAGTGCAACGGGGCGCGGCAAGGGTGGTACTCACCGTCCGAGACGGTGCGCCGATTCCTGCCGCCATACAGGATCTGTGGACGGCCGGTCAGTTCGACCGCATTGACCTAGCGCAACTTTCGCTCGACCAAACCACCGCGCTGCTGGCGGCGAGCCTCGGCGGATCGGTCGATGCGGATGCCGCTGCGCGGCTGTTCACGTTGACTCGTGGAAATGTCCTGTATCTGCGGAACATCGTCGAGCAGGAGGTCGCCGACGGCCGAATCCTCCAAGAGCACGGGTGTTGGCGGTGGATTGGTGACCCGATCATGCCTCCCGGCCTGATGGATTTGATCGAATCCCGCATCGGGGCACTGCCCACGCCGGTGAGTGACGTGGTCGACGTGCTTGCGGTGGGCGAGCCGATCGACCTCGCGACCTTGACGCGGATCACCACCGCCGCCGCGGTCGAGGAGGCCGACGCCCGCGGCCTCATCACGCTGGAGCCCGCCGGCGGTGGCATCGAGGTACGAGTGGCGCATCCGCTGTATGGCCAGGTGCGTCGCAAGCGCGCTGCGCGAACCCGGCTCCGACGACTTCGCGGACTCGTCGCCACCGAACTCGCAGCATCGAGCGACCGTGACGACATCCGAATCGTCGTGCGCCGCGCGACGTTGAGCCTGGACTCCGACCTCACACCAGACGCCGACCTGCTGGTCGGTGCTCGCAGGCATCGACACCGGCCAGTTGACGGATCACGACCGCGCCCGGTTGGCGTTCCTGACGTCGAGCAACACGCTGTGGGCGCTGGGGAAGCCGACCCGCGCGAAGGAACTCATCGACGAGGCGTCGCGCAACACGCCTCCCCACGCTCGGCCGTATGTCGACGCCTTCGTCACCGTGTACTGGTTTGCGATGGACCAGCCGGATGCGGCGGTGCAGGCTTCGAAGAACCTTGCCATGGAGGACCTGCCCGTCGTCGGCGCCGAGATCGCGTGGGCGCTCGCCCAGATAGCCGCCGATGCTGGGCGCACCGCCGACGCCGTCGCCGCCGCCGACGCGGGGCACACCGTCGCGACCCGCTCGCTCGACGCGCCGCACATGAGATTCAACATCGCCGACGCCGAGATCAGCGCACTACTGCTGGCCGGCCGGGTTGCGGACGCGCTCGAGACGGCCGAGCGCACGCTGCCCGACCAGCCACGGCGGCACCCAGCAATTGGGCCGCCCCGGGGAGATTGGCTGCCTGCTGGCGCTCGCCACGCTCGAGAAGGTGCAACGCAGATTTCGCCGTCTGGACCACGAGCACAGCCTGGCCCGGGCGTGGGTGGCCGCGGGCCAGGGCGGCGTCACCGAGGCGATCCAGGGTTCATTGTCCGCGGCCGAAAGGGCCGCGGCCAAAGGACAATTCGCAGCACAGGTGCTATGCCTGCAGACTGCCGCCCAATTCGGTGATCGCACCGGCGCCCGACGATTGCACGAGCTCGAATCAGTGGTCGAAGGGCCCCGGGTAGGCGTGCGCAAGCCGGTGCCGCACGATCCGCACGCCACGCCCGCCGTCATCGAGAACCGCCGATCCAGGGTTGGGACCACCCCCCGATGGCAAGAGTAGGGCGCTCACCGGCATGTCGAAGGGCTTCACCCCTTCGCGCCGAATCCCTGCCGGCGCTCGGCCCACGTGTCCCTCCTTTGCCAGGGGTTGGACACCGGGATGCCAGCACGAACGGTCTACGGCACCCCGCCGGGTAAAGCGCCACCGGCAGGGCTGGTGAGTTGCCCGACGGGCGGTTTCGCGCTGCATGATCGGGGTACCGTGCTGGTGGTGGTCGACAGGGGACGGGCTGGCGATTGACCGTCACGTCGGATTCGGTCGCGGTGGCGAGAAGGAGATCGGGTGCCTGGTGGCGACGCTGAGCAAGGGTCACGTGCCGCGGCCGACACCGCAGTCTTCAGTGCCGATCCCGAGGTAGGTCGCGATCTCGCGGAGGTCGACTGGGCGGCGACCCCGCTCGGCTCGCCCGCGGCGTGGCCGCAGAGCCTGCAGACCGCAGTGAGCATCCTGCTCTCGTCGAGATTCTCGATGTGGATGGCGTGGGGACCGGAGTTGACCTTCTTCTGCAACGCCGCCTACCGGCGCGACACCCTTGGCGGGAAGTATCCCTGGGCCCTGGGCCGCCCGGCCAGCGAGGTGTGGGCGGAGATCTGGGACGACATCGGTCCGCGGATCGAGGGCGTGCTCTCGACGGAGCAGGCCACCTGGGATGCGGCGCTCCTGCTGTTCCTGGAACGCTCCGGCTACCCGGAGGAGTCGTATCACACGTTCTCCTACAGCCCTCTGCGCGATGACGGCGGCCAGGTCGTCGGCTTTCTCTGCGTGGTGAGTGAGGACACCGATCGGGTGATCGCTGAGCGGCGGATGGCGACCTTGCGGGATCTGGGATCCGATCCGAGCGTGCTGCCCGACGAGCAGGAGATGCTCGCCTTCGCGGGCCGCCAGCTGGGCCGCAACCTGCGCGACCTGCCGTTCACCCTGATCTACCTGTTCGAGGAGGAGGGCCGCGCGCGGTTGGCGTCGACGAGCGGCATCGCAGCCGGGCACGTCCACGCGCCGGTGATGCTGACCGCCGAAGCCGGATGGCCGACCGAGGATCCGGCGCTCGGTGCGTCGGCACTCGTCGACCTCGACGGCGGCGCGTTCACCGGGCTGCCGACCGGGGACTGGTCCGATCCGCCGAAGCAGGCGCTGATCGTGCCGCTCGTGCAGCAGGGCGACGTGCCTCTGGGGTTCATGGTGGCTGCTCTGAATCGATATCGCCGCCTTGACGACGGCTACCGGGGCTTCGTGAGCCTGGTCGCCGGGCACGTTGCGGCGGAGATCCGCAGCGCGCGAAGTTATCGGGCGCAGCAGCGGCGGGCCGAGGAACTGGCCGAGCTGGATCGCGCCAAGACCACGTTCTTCTCCAACATCAGTCACGAGTTCCGCACCCCACTCACCTTGATCTTGGGGCCGCTGGCTGAGCTGCGCGGTCGCACCGACGGGGTCGACGAGTCGATGCGATCCGAACTCGAGGTCATTCACCGCAACGGATTGCGGCTGGCCAAACTGGTCAACACCCTGCTGGACTTCTCCCGCATCGAGGCGGGCCGCATGCAGGCCCGCTACGAGTCGGTCGACCTGGCTGCCGTCACCGTCGAGTTGGCCAGCGTCTTCCGTTCGGCCGTCGATCGTGCGGGACTCAACCTGGTCGTGGACTGCCCGCCGCTGGACGAACCCGTGTATCTCGACCACGACATGTGGGAGAAGGTGGTTCTCAACCTGCTCTCCAACGCCCTGAAGTTCACCTTCGACGGCTCCATCACCGTGCGGGTCGGACGTGAGGGCGCCGACGCCGTGGTGACCATCTCCGACACCGGCATCGGTGTGCCCGCCGCGGAGATGCCGCGGTTGTTCGAGCGGTTCCACCGAATCGAGACCGCCAGGGCGCGCTCCAACGAGGGCAGCGGAATCGGGCTGGCCCTCGTGAAGGAGCTCGTTGGCCTGCACGGCGGCACCATCACCGCCGACAGCACCGAAGGCGCGGGCACCACCTTCACCATCCGCCTGCCATTCGGCACTGCGCACCTCCCCGCCGACGCGCTCGACTCGGGCGGGGACCGCCATGCCGGTTCGGTCAACGCCGACCCGTACGTGCAGGAGGCGTTGCGGTGGCTGCCCGGCGACGCTCCATCGGAGGCATCTGACATACCCGACGAGACAACGGCTTTCGTCGGCACCGTGACACCGGCGTCGGTCTCCGGCTCACCGGCACGCGTGCTGGTCGCCGACGACAACGCGGACATGCGCGAATACCTGGCCCGTCTGCTGCGTACCGCCGGGTATCACGTCGACCTGGTCACCGACGGCCAGCAGGCGTTGGAGCGGGTCCGCGCCGACCTGCCCGACCTGGTCGTGAGCGACGTGATGATGCCGCGTCTGGATGGCCTGGCCTTGCTCGCAGCGTTGCGCATCGACCCGCGCACGGCCGCGGTGCCCGTCCTGCTGTTGTCCGCGCGCGCCGGGCAGGAGGCCTCCATCGAAGGCTTGCAGGCCGGCGCGGACGACTACCTCGTCAAACCGTTTGCCGCGGCGGAACTGCTCGCCCGCGTACGGGCCAACGTCGAACTGGCACGGCTACGAAACCACCACGCACGCTGGCGCACCGCACTGGTCGATTCCCTGCAAGAGGCGTTCTTCGTCTGCGACGAGCACGGCGCCGTCATCGAGATCAATGCTGCCTTCACCGAAGTTCTCGGTTACGGGGTGGACGGGCTGCCGTACGAACCGATCCAGCCCTGGTGGCCCGACACCGACGCCGACCCGGAAGGCCACCAGCGCTTCGCCGACGCCTTCGCCGAGTTGTTGAGCGAAAGCCAGGGCACCAACGTCGTTCCCGTCATCCATCGCGACGGGCACCGGATGTGGATCAGCTCGAGCTTCAACCAGGCGGAGGATCCCGACACCGGACGCCGCGTCATGGTCGGCACCTTCCGCGACGTCACGGCGGAACGCTATGCCGTGCAACGCCAGACTGCGCTGGCGGCCCTGAATCAGGTTCTCGCACAAGCAGACACCGTTGACCAGGCGCTACAGTCCTCGGCTGACGAGCTGCGCAGACTCTGGGACGCACGGCGCGTGCTGGCCCTCACCTTTCCGGTGCCGCGCACTTCCGCCCCGACTGCGGAGGCCACCCCACCGGACCTGGTGTGTGCCGGTGAGCCCGTGCGGTGGGCGGAGTTGCCGCTGCACATTCGCGAAGCAATCGGCGTTCTTCGCGATGGCGACCTGTTGGCCATCGACGCCGACGAGCTCGGGTCGGCGGGAATCGCACTGCAGCATCCCCGCGGCGTGCTCGTCGTCTGGATGGAGCTGATCGAACGGAGGCGGTTCACTCCCGAGGACCAGACCTTGCTGACGGTGCTCGCCAGCCGACTCGGCCAGGGCCTGCAGAGAGTGCATCAGGTGGACCTGCAGCGGGAAACCGCTCTGGCGCTGCAACATGCGATCCTGGGGCCTGCACGCCTACCGGGTGGTTTCGCGGTGCGATATCAGCCGGCGTCCCGCCCGCTTCAGGTCGGCGGCGACTGGTACGACGTGGTCGACCTCGACGACGGGCGCATCGCGTTGATCGTGGGCGACTGCGTGGGGCACGGCCTGGCCGCGGCTGCGGTGATGGGACAGCTCCGCAGCGCGTGCCGGGCACTCCTGCTGGAACATCCGAGCCCCCGTGCCGCACTCGTGGGCCTCGACCGGTTCGCCGCCAGGCTTCCTGGGGCGGCATGCACCACCGCCTTCTGCGCGGTGCTCGACACCGACACCGGCGAGCTGATCTACTCCAGTGCCGGCCACCCGCCACCCATCCTCGTCTACGGCGACCGCACCGCAAGAACACTGGAGGATGGCCGCGACATTCCCCTCGGCGTTCGAACGGACCGGCCCCGCCCCGAAGCCCGCGTGATGCTGCCGCCGCGCGCCACCCTTCTGCTCTACACCGACGGTCTCGTGGAGCGCCGCCGCCAGTCGCTGGACCACGGCATCGGCCGCGCCACGGACCTCGTTCAGGACGGAAGTGCCTCTGCCCTCGACGATCTGGCGAGTGAGATCATGTCTCGCCTGGTGCCCGACGGCGGATATCAGGACGACGTCGCCCTACTGCTGTACCGTCAGCCCGCCCCGCTCGAGATGGACTTTCCAGCCGACGTCAGCCACCTCGCCGCCACCCGCACCGCCCTACGGGGTTGGCTGAGTCGGGCTGGAGTCGATGCCAACCAGATCCAGGACGTTCTCATCGCAGCGGGCGAAGCCGTGGCCAATGCCATCGAGCACGGCCATCGACACCGTCCCGGCGGAACGGTCACCCTGCGTGCGAGCGCACTCGTCGACCGAGTCCACCTGACCGTCGTCGACACGGGCGCGTGGAAGGTCCCGCAACCGGAGGCCGACAGCACCCGTGGGCGCGGAGTCATGCTCATGCGTGCACTCATGCACGACGTCTCCATTCACGCAGCCGCCGCAGGCACCACCGTCCACATGTACACGAGGATCTGCCGATGACCACACCGCTCAGCCTCAACATCGCCAACCGCGACGGCGGTACCGTGGCGCTGGTGGCGACCGGGGAAATCGACCTGAGCAACGTCGACACCTTTGCGCAAGCCATCGACGACGCCATAGCAGGTGCGGGCAGCGGCCAACCGGTGACCGTCGACCTCAGCGCCGTCGAATATCTGGACAGCGGGGGCATCAACGTGCTGTTCACCTATGCGGACCACATCCGCGTCATCGTCAAACCCCTGCTCATCCCAGTCCTGAAGATCAGCGGGCTGTCCGAACTGACCACCGTCGAAGCCGCGCCGGGCGCGTCCGACTGAGATGAAGGTTGGCTCGGCTATCCAGTGCCGAGATCCGCGACGGCCAGTTCCACGGTGGGGTAAAGCGCCACCATCTCGTCCAGCTTGATCAGCTGTATCGGTCGGCTCGTCGCGGGGCCATCGGCCACGACCGCGAACCGGCCGGTCGCCGACATCCTGTCGTGGGTGACGACGAGAGTCTGCAGGCCGACGGAGGCCAGGAAGGTCACAGCTGTCAGATCCAGGATCAGCACCGCCGGACCAGACTCGATCGCCTCCTCGACGGCGGTTTCCAGCATCGGCGCGGTGACGAGATCGACTTCCCCGGTCACCGTCACGATGGTCATGCCGTCGCGGTGGGCAATTGAGGTGGAGATCGCATCAGATTTCGACAAAGGGGCATCCTCTGGGCAACGCCACACCGGCGTATGTCTGGTCGGGCATCTGGCGCGTCCGACTTCGGTCGCAGCTTAACCCGGCGATCCGGGAATCAAGGCGGTGCGGCCCTTCATGCGAGATCGGCGTGTATCGGATCGGCAGGCGCTTGAGTCCTCCGACCAACGTCGTCGCCGTGAACTGCGGCTCGCCGGCAAGCTCGACTGAGTGCAAGCGCGTAAGAGTTCCGCGGAGAGGCTGCCGATCTCGATGCGCGCCAGCGCAGCGCCGAGGCAGAAGTGGACACCGAAACCGAAACCGAGGTGCCGGTTGGATTCTCGCGCGATGTCGAAGAGAAGCGGCTCGTCGAAGACGTCCTCGTCTCGATTGGCCGAAACGTATGACGGGTAGACGGCGTCGCAGGCAGCGATGGGAGCTCCGCGACCACTCGGTGTCGGTGGTCGGCATCAGCGACGGGTGAGGCGTACCCGGGGTGATCACCGCGACCTCGGTCGCGAAGTCGCCTCCGGTCCGATCCCGAGCCCGCGGCCGACATGGTGTCTGGCGAGCTCACCGACCCGAGGCGTCAACGCACGCATCGTCTTTGGGGGGACCAGCCAGCAGCGATCGCTCGCAGCGCCCGGTGGTCCTGGCCGTCCATCTGATACATCGTGCCCATGGTGACGCCGTCGTCGTTCCGCGCGCATGGCTCGCGTCGATGGTCGTCGTGGTCAGCAGCGGTCCCTCGCCATTGAGACACAGGGCATGGTTGCGCTCGATCTCCACATCCACGGTGAACGTGCTCAACACCACCAGCCCACAGAGCCCGGTCCCAGCGACTGCGCTGACCGCATCGCGGCGGCGACATCCGAATGTGCTCGCCCGATCGGGTCAACGCCAGACCGCTCGAATGCATCGGGGAGTGGGCGTGACCAGACGTCCCGGCCTGGTGTGGCCCTGTCATCGTGGCTCACAGCCCTCTGTCAGGTGCCCGAGTGGTTGGCCGCGGATGCGGCGGGTATCAGCTCAACGAGCGACGCGCGGCAGCATCGGAGTCCGTCCACACCGCAGCGCGGGGAAGGTGAGGCCATGACGGAGATACATCGGGGCTCCTTCGGTTCGCGGGTCGACCCGGACCTGCTACGGGCACGCACACTGCATCTGGCCGAAGGCGTCCTGATCGCATTGCAGCGCCGACCCGCCGAACAGGTGATCCCCGAAATGGTCGAAGTGGCCCGCGATTCCGGGCTGTCGCCGTTCGCCATCGCCGAGACATTGGTGGCTGTCGCAAGCCGCGGCTGGCCGAAGGACGGTGACGAACCGGCAACCGTCGCGGTGCGTCGACGATGGGGTCGGCTGCTCGGGGCCGACGACGAGCCACGTGATGGCACCTCGAGCACGGTCTGAGGGGTCGCCGAAGTGGGTACTCGGTCGGCACCCGCGTCGTCGTGTCCCTAGCTTCGGCGGCGCGGGCCCGACTGCGGTTCAGTTGGGGCACATGGGGTCACGACGATTTGTCGTCGTCATCCGAATCATCGTCACGGTCGTCGTCTGATTCGTCCGTCGTCTGATTCGTCTGGTCGCCATGGTCGTCGTCTGATTCGCCATGGTCGCCATGGTCGCCGTCGTCTCGCTGAGGTTCGTTGGAGTTCTCGAACAGTTGCAGCGCCCTGAGGTTCGCCTGGGCGCGCCGGAACAAGGCTTCGTCCTGGCGGTCGTCGTCGAGGAATTCGTCGGCCTGATCGGCGAGTTCGCGCACCTGCGCAAATCCGTCCGGGGCATTGTCCGCGTCGTCGTCGAGGCGGTGCAGCACCCATAGCCGCGCGCTGGCGGCGGCGGTGTAGCGCGCCGCCAGTTCCTTCTCCTGGCCGTCCTGCTCATCGGCTACGGAGAGCCAGTGGCGAATCCGGTCGGCACGCTTGTCGCTCATCGTGGTCACCCTTCGTTGGGTCGGCGTCTCAGATCGGTGATCCGGTCTGCGGTGGGACGGGTTGTGATCATCCGGTTACCCGTTTTCGCCGATCGCGCCCACAATCTCGGTTTCGTCGTCCGGACTGCCACGTGCACGGTTGAAGTCGGTTGGTCGTGGGTAACTGGCAAACACCGTTGCCGGGCGAGTTTCATGGTCGGCACGGGGAGAGGCGGACATCATGGCAAGGCGTGGCGTCGCGGGTTCCGTCGTCGAGTACGGCATCCAAACTTCGAACGGCAAGACGATCCTGATGGTGACCAACGACCTGACGGAGGCCGAGCACACGTTGGATCTGATCGGGGAGGGTCGCCTCGTTCAGCGCACCGTGAAGCACAGCCCGTGGGTCACGGTGCCGGCTGATCGGCGGGTCCGCGGCTAGGTCCGGATGCTAGGTCGCATGCTGGGCGACCCCCGCTTCACACAACAGCGCGCGAAGCGTTCTTGCGTTGCGAACCGCGTTGCCTTCGCCGTCATTGTTGAAGTAGGCGAGCACGTCCCGGTCCTGTTCGTGCCACTCTTGTACGCGTTGCGCCCACCATTGCAGGTCGTCCGAACTGTAGGAGCCGGCGTAGAGCGCTGCGTCGTCAGGCCCGTGGAGACGCACGTAGACCAGACTGGCGGTGGCCTTCAGCACGCACGGCAAGCCGGCGCCGCTCATGACGACGTAGGACGCTCCGCGCCGCTCGAGCAGGTCGTAGACGGCTGGGACGTCCCACGAGGAATGCCGCAGTTCGACGGCGACCCGCACGCGCGCGGGCAGACAGCGGAGAAAGTAGTCGAGTCGCTCGTCGTCGCGCTCCTGAGCGGGATGCAGTTGCACCAGCACCGCGCCGTGATGGCCACGAAGGTCGTCCCACGCCCGGACGATCCTCTCGACCCACTCCTCTGGCGAACGAAGGCGCCGCGCGTGCGTCAAGCCGCGGGCAGCCTTCACCGACATCGTGAAGCCCACGGGCAGACGGTCCCGCCACCGTTCGAACATGGCGTCGCTGGGCCAGCGGTAGAAGCTGGCGTTGAGTTCCACCGTGTCGAACTCGTCGGCATAGCGCGAGAGACGCTCTCCGCTGCCCACCCCCGGCTCGTACAACACGCCCTTCCAATGGTCGTAGGACCATCCCGACGTGCCTATCTGAACCACCACGCCGAGCCGCTTACCCACGGGAGGCACTACTCAAGCGATGCCGCCGTAGGCACGCCCCGTCACGGCTGAACGCAGTCAGGCCATCCGTCGTGGTGCGGGTCGCCGGTGCATTCCCTCACCATCCGCTCGGCGGGCAACCTCGAGGTGTCCTCGTAGAGCCTTCCGTCGTTGAGGGAGAACGGGATTACCTAGTGCGTGGCGCCTGCTCGCGGGTATGCCGGGTCCGGCGGGCGCATCCGAAGGCGCGGTGAAGGTTCCCATCGTCATCACGCTGAATCCATGCTGGCGCAGTCGTGATCGCTCGCCGGCCGGACGTGTCCGATGCCCAACCAACCAGCGATGAGGGTTACCGGGGTGCCAGAGCGCCTCGTCCCGACCCCGCTGCGGCGGCACGTGTAACCCCCCGCGCTATTGATCAGCGGTGCGATTGCGCGCCGCAGAGGGGCGTGACGCACCACAGAGGGGTGTGGTGCGCGACAACGGGGTGCGGTGCGCAACCGCGACGTCCACGAATGGGAAGGATCGACGATGTCGTCGTTCAGGCAAATGATGATGACCACTGCGATGGCGATGGGAGTGCTTGCCGCTGCCGGTATCGGCGCTGCGGGCGAGGTCACGTCACTGGTGTCGCCGCAGCTGACGATCCCCGCCGCGGGGTCGACTCAGGGGCCCGTGCAAGTCGCGCCGCCGAACGATCTCGGCGCGGAGCTGACCCCGCTCCCTGCAACGCCGAGGGTACCGTGGTCTGCGGCGGCCGCGCCGGTTGCCGGAAGCACCGAGATGGTCGGCACGGCGGCGCTTGCCCAGCGCCCGAACTCCTTGGCGCCCAACGGCTGAGCGGCTCGTGAGCGGTTCGGCCATGCCCCGAGGCTATGCACCGTAGTTCACGGTGATGGTTCCGGTCGCGCTCACGCCCGTGCCGGGCGGTGGATCCTGCTTGACGACCCTGTTGCGGTCCCGGTCGGACACGCCCGGCACGTCGGGGCCCCTCAACAGCTGGCCCACGAAGCCGAGCCCCTGCAGTTGCGGCAGAAGATCGTCGTAGAACAGTCCCACCAGAGTGGGCATCACGAACTGCTTGCCGTTGGACACCTTGAGGGTGATGGCGGTGTCGACGGACAGACTCGTCCCGGCGGGCGGATCGGTGGCGACCACCTGACCGGCAGGCAGCGGACTGTCCAGATCGGCCACCAGGACGGTCTTGAAGCCCACGGTGTCGAGGTTCGTGGTGGCCTGCGCAACGGTCTGCCCGGACACGTCGGGCACCGGCTTGGCGTCCGGGCCTCCGCTGACCTCGACGGTGATCTCGTCGGTGATCGAGGCCTTCGAATCGGCTGCGGGCACGGTGCCGATGACGAGGCCGGTCGGCACCGTGGGATCCGCTGAATTGGTCGGCTTCAACCGGTCGAAACCCGCGTCGTTCAGCTTGCGCTCGGCGTCGGCGAAGCTCAGGTTGGCCACGTCGGGGATCTCACGCTCGTCGGGACCAGAGGACACGTTGACCGTGATCTCTTCACCCGATTCCATGGCGGCGTTGGCGCCGGGGTCGGTACCGATCACGTGATCGGTGGGAATCGTGGAATCCGGCTTCGGCTGTTGGCGGGTCTTGAACCCGGCACCCTGCAGCGCGGCAATGGCATCCTGCGACGTCATGCCCGTGACGTCGGGTACCCGCGTGTCGCGGAATCCGGCCACATTGATCGCGACGGTGACGGCGACGGCCAACACCGCCAGCACGGCGACCGCGACGAGCCACCGGCGGATCGACCTGCCGCCGGCCCCGTCGGCATGCCCCGGCTGCAGGGGGATGGGTTTGGTGGTCGGCGCGCGCCCTCCCGCCGTTGCGAGCGGGCGCCGCTCGGCGTCGGTGAGCACCTTCGGGGCGTCGGGCGCCTCGCCGCTGTGCACCCGGATCAGATCGGTGCGCATGTCGGCGGCGCTCTGATAACGGTTCTCCGGATTCTTGGCCAGCGCCTTGAGCACCACCGCGTCCAGCTCGGGGGCGATGCCCGGGTGCCGCTGCGACGGCGGCACCGGATCCTCCCGGACGTGCTGATAGGCCACCGCGACCGGGGAGTCCCCCACGAACGGCGGCTCACCGGTGACGATCTCGTAGAGCACGCAGCCCAACGAGTAGACATCGGAGCGGGCGTCGACCGTCTCGCCGCGCGCCTGCTCGGGGGACAGGTACTGCGCGGTGCCGATCACCGCGGCGGTCTGGGTGAGCCTGTTGCCGGTGTCGGCGAGGGCGCGGGCGATGCCGAAGTCCATCACCTTCACCGCCCCTGCCTTGCTGATCATGATGTTGGCGGGCTTGACGTCGCGGTGGATGATGCCGTGCTGGTGGCTGAAGTTCAGCGCCTGGCAGGCGTCGGCGATGACCTCGATGGCCCGCTTGGGCTCCATCGGGCCGTCGGTGCGCACGATGTCGCGCAGCGTGACGCCCTCGACGTACTCCATCACGATGTAGGGCAGCGGCCCGTTCGGGGTTTCCGCCTCGCCGGTGTCGTGCACGGCGACGATCGCGGGGTGGTTCAACGCGGCCGCGTTCTGCGCCTCGCGGCGGAACCGGAGGTAGAAGCTGGGGTCGCGGGCCAGGTCGGCGCGCAGCACCTTGACCGCCACGTTGCGTCGTAGCCGGAGGTCACGGGCGAGGTGGACCTCGGACATGCCGCCGAATCCGAGGATGTCGCCGAGTTCGTAGCGGTCTGACAGGTGCGAAGGGGTGGTCATCGGGGCCGTCTGCTCTTGCCGCCGCAAGCGGGGATGCCACGGCGTCATCACCACGATGACCGATGACCCCCTGCTCGGTCCACTCAGGGCCGGGCGATCGGTGCCGCCAGCGGTCCCGTAAGGGTGCAGCTAGCGCCACTGTTCAGTTGGCGTTAACCGTGACGACACCAGCTCGCAAGCGCGGCATGCTCGAGGTTGCCAGACATGGCGACCAGCAAGAACAGGAGTCATCATGACGAAGACGATCAAGTACATCGCGCCGTGGTTTGCGGCAGTGGCCATCGGTTCAGCGATCACTCTTGCGCCCGCGGCCAGTGCCAGTGTCGCCTCCACCACCATCGCGCAGAGCGACGTCGTCGCGCACTCGGCCGCTGCGCCAACACCGGTGCAGACCCCGACGGACAGTGGACCCGACCCGCTGGTGCCGTACGGCACGGAACCCACCGTCCCGTACCGGCTGGGTTACATCAACCCCAACCATGACGAGGGCAACACCACGAACGGCGAAGTGGACGTCCCGTTCTGACGTACCCCGTTCAGCCGTCGCTTGCCATGATGGGTGCATGGCTGACCGGGACCGCGACGAATCGGGCAGGCCGCGGAACACCCGTCCGCGCGACGCCCTCGGCCGACCACTGCGGCAGGGCAGCCAGGGCGTTCCACGCATCCCCGACGATCTCGAGCTGACACCGGCGGAGACCCTCGCATACGCCCAGCACCTGCTGGATCGGGGTCTGGCGTTCAACGCGCACGAGGTGCTCGAGGCGGCGTGGAAGAACGGCCCGGCCGACGAGAAGCCACTGTGGCAGAGCCTCGCCCAGCTGCTCGTCGGGATCACGCACGTCCAGCGCGGCAACGTCAACGGCGCCATCGCCGTTCTGGGCCGCGCAGCGGCCGGCCTCGCCGGCGTCGGACCGGCCCGCGCCGCACGCCGTCGACGTCGACGGTCTGGTCGGCCACGCGGGCGCATTGATCGACGATCTCGCGGCCGACGCCGAGATCACGCCCAGCCGCCTGCGTCCCCGTTTGCGGGCCGGCGACGCCGTCCGGTTCGCAGCGTCGGCCGACGAGTGACCTGAGACACCCGCCGCGGGTGGCGAAAGTCGCGCACCTAATCCAGCACGATTCGAGGTTTGGGCTTTATCGTGTCGCTGTGCCTGAGATAGATCGCCGCAACCTGTTCTTCATGACGGGGCTTGGCCTGCTTGCCGCCGCCATCCCCACCCCGGTCGCCGGGGCCGAACCGGCCCCACCGGTCGGGCCGGTTCCCCCGCCCGCCGCGCCGCAGGCCGCGCCCGCGCCGCAAGCCGTGCCCGGGCCGCCGTCCTACCTCTTCCGCGACGAGTTCGACGGCCCGGCGGGCTCGGCACCCGATCGATCCAAGTGGATCGTGGCCACGGAGCGCGAGACCATCAAGAACCCGGTGTTCTGGGACAGGCCCGAGAACATGGGGCAGTACCGCGACGATCGCCAGCACGTGTTCCTGGACGGCAAGTCGAACCTCGTCATCCGTGCGACGCGGAACCCGGACGGCAAGTACGTCAGCGGCAAGTTGAAGGGCACCTGGTGGGGCGGTATCAACACCACCTGGGAGGCGCGGATCAAGTTCAACTGCCTGACCCTCGGCTGCTGGCCCGCGTGGTGGTTGTCCAACGACCATCCCGTGGTCGGCGGCGAGATCGACATGGCGGAGTGGTACGGCAACGCCAATTGGCCGTCGGGCACCACCGTCCACGCCCGCGAGGACGGGACGTCGTTCGCGACGCAGCCGTACCCCGTGGACAGTGCATGGCACACGTGGCGGGTGACGTGGAACGACTCGGGCATGTACTTCTGGCAGGACTACGTGCCCGGCGCGGAGCCGTACTTCACGGTGCCCGCCAACTCCCTCGACGACTGGCCGTTCAACCTTCCCGACTACCGGGTGTTCCCGGTGCTGAACCTCGCCGTCGCCGGCTCGGGCGGCGGCGACCCCGCGGGCGGCACCTATCCGGCCGACATGCTCGTCGACTACGTGCGCGTCTGGTGAGACACCGGTCTGCTCGCGTTGTCCGCGTGCAGGCTGGGCAAGGCCGAGGTGGTCGCGCAACGTCGTCCCCTCGTAGTCGGTCCTGAACACGCCGCGCTCCTGCAGTAGTGGGACGACGCGGTCGACGAACGGGTCGAGGCCGCCAGGCGTGACGTGGGGGACGAGGATGAATCCGTCGCTGGCGTCGGCCTGGACCAGCTGATTGATCGACTCGGCCACCGTGCTCGGTGATCCGATGAAGTTCTGCCTGCCGGTGACCTCGACGATGAGCTCTCGGGTGGTCAACTTCCCGGCTTCGGCCTTGGCCCGCCACTCGTTGGCGGTCGCGATCGGATCGCGGTGCATCCGGACGCTGGCACGGCCACGGGAGATGGTGTTCTCGCCGACGATCGGATCGACGGTCGGCAGGGGGCCGTCGGCGTCATGGTCGGACAGGTCGCGGTTCCACAGTTGTTCGAGGAATTTGATCGCCGTCTGCGGCGACACCTGCGCCAGGCGCACGTCGTGGGCGATGTCGGCCGCCTCGGCATCCGTGTCACCGAGCACGAACGTCGCGGCGGGCAGGATGAGCAGCTCGTCGTGGCGCCGCCCGTAGGCCGCGAGGCGACCCTTGACGTCGGCGTAGAAGGCCTGGCCCGCCTCCAGCGTGCCGTGCCGCGAGAAGATCGCGTCGGAGGCGGCGGCGGCGAATTCGCGCCCGTGGTCGGAGTCGCCTGCCTGGAAGATCACCGGCCTGCCCTGGGGGCTGCGCGGCACGTTGAACCGACCGCTGATGTCGAAGTGCGCGTTGGCATACGAGAACGCGCCCGCCGCGGGGTCGGTCAGGAACACGCCGCGGTCCTTGTCCGCCACGATCTCGTCGCCGCGCCAGGAGTCGAAGAGCAGGTGCGTCGCCTCGAGGAAGCTCTCGGCGCGCTCGTAGCGCTGGTCTTCGGCCAGGAATCCGCCGCGGCGGAAGTTCTCGCCGGTGAAGGCATCCCACGACGTGACCACGTTCCATGCGGCACGACCTTCGGAGAGATGGTCGAGTGACGCGAACTGCCTGGCGACCTCGTACGGCTCGTTGAACGTCGAGTTGATGGTGCCGGTCAGCCCGAGTCGTTCGGTGACGGCGGCCAGCGCGGCCAGCACCGTGAACGTGTCCGGCCTGCCGACCACGTCGAGGTCGTAGATCTCGCCGCCCTGCTCGCGCAGGCGCAGCCCCTCGGCCAGGAACATGAAGTCCAACTTGCCGCGTTCGGCGGTTTGGGCGAAGTGGACGAACGAGCTGAACTCGATGTGGCTGCCGGAGGCGGGATCGCTCCACACCGTGGTGTTGTTGACGCCGGGGAAGTGCGCGGCGAGGTGAATCTGCTTGACTGGCTTGCTCATACGCGTTCCTAGCTAGCGGGCGGTCGAATAGCGGTTGGCGGGACGCGGGAGACCGAGCATGCCCCGCAGGGTGGTGGCCGGGTAGGAGTCGCGGAAGGCTCCACGCCTTCGCAGTTCGGGGACGAGGCGGTCGGTGACCTGATGCAGGTCGTGCGGAAGCGTGGCTGGCCGGAGCCGGAATCCGGCCGCACCTGCCGCATGCCACTCCTGCAACAGATCGGCCAGGCCCTCGGGCGTGCCGGTGAAAACCTCTGCGTCGCTGCGATATTCGCGCTCGGCGGCATCGTCCAGCCGGTTCCGGCGCGCGGCGGCGGCGGTAGCGGTTTCGTCGAGGAACACCACCAGGTCGGCGAACACCCGGACCGGTGCGGCGCCGGTAGGCCGCTCCGCGGAGATCGCGTCGACGATGGAGGTGGTGTCGGCGGCGCTGTGGGGGGTGACGAACCCGACGTCGGCGCTGCTTGCGATCAGGCGGTGGGCGGCCTCTCCGTGGCCGAGCGCGGCGACGATCGGCTGTCCTTGTGGCGGCCTCGGCGTGATGGACGGACCCTTGACGGAGAACCAGGCGCCGTCGAAGTCGATGTAATGCAGTTTGTTTCGGTCGACGAACCGCCCCGTGGCGACGTCGCGAATCTCCGCGTCGTCCTCCCAGCTGTCCCACAGCCGACGCAGCACTTCGACGTAGTCGGCGGCCTCGGCGAGCAGACCGTTGCCGTCGGGAACCTCCCGCCGACCGAAATGGCCCGCCGCATCGGGGCTCGCCGACACCTGCACCCGGATTCCGGCCCGACCGGAGCTGACGTAGTCGAGCGTGGCGATCGCCTTCGACAGATGGAAGGGTTCGGTGTGCGTGGTGATCGCCGTGGGAATCAGACCGATGTGGCTGGTGAGGGGCGCAACCCGGGAGGCGATGAGCACGGCGTCCAGTCGGCCTCGGACGCGGTCGGTTCGGTCGTCCGCCCGCAGGGGGTCGTCGAACTGCAGGGTGAGGCCGTCTTCGATCGTGACGAAGTCCAGCAGTCCCCGTTCGGCTTCGCCGATCAGCTCAGTCCAGTATCGGGCGGTCAAGAGATCGGCGGGGCGGGCGTCGGGTTCGCGCCATGATGCAGGGTGCCAACCCGTCCCATCGAGTGCGACGGCGAGGTGGATGCGTGCTGACGGATCCGGTGAAGTCGACACGGACGGTTCTCACTTTCGCTCGCGGTCACATGCGACAACGTCGGGCCGCATCTCCAGCATTCCGCGCGGGCGTCATCATTGGGCCACCTGATCAGTGTCCGTGCTGGTCCGGTCGGCCCGAAGAGATGAACGCACGGTGATGCCAAGTCGGTCGAGCGGTGTCCTTCCGGTCCAGCCGCTCCGCTGATCATCGGCGGAAGTGTCGTAGCGGCCGCGGTCATCGTGGGCACGGTTCTGCTCTCGCTCGGGGCGTCGGTCGGGCTCTCGTGCTCCTCTGGCAGCACATCCTTGGCCTCGAATTGCACTGGATGGTGCTCGCGATGTCGGTGATCAAGCTGTTGGCGGTCGGATCCCACTACAACCTGCTGGCCGTATCTCGCTTCGAGGAGGAGGTCCACGGGCGCTGAAGACCGGCATCATCCGCGCCATGGCGGGCATAGTCGAATGTCTCGACCAGTCCGGATCGGCATTCAGTTGTGACCCGGGGGCGCCCCGACTATCGCAGCTGGCGAGAGGCCGTGCTGCGTGCCGAGGACCTCGGCGCCGACATCCTCTTCGGCTATGACCACTTTCATGCGCCGGCCTTTGAACCGTTCGTCGGTGAAGGGCCGGTGCTGGCGAAAATCCAGCTCCACGTCGTCAACTTCGAAGGTTGGACCGCACTTGCCTCGTGGGGGTGAGATCACCACGCGTGCCGAGATTGGCCTGCTCGTCACCGGCATCGGCTACCGCAACCCCGATCTACTGGCCGATATGGCACGCACCGTCGACCACATCAGCGGCGGCAGGGTGATCCGCGGCGTGGGCGCCGGCTATTACGAAAAGGACTACACCACATATGGCTACGACTACGGCACGGTGAAGTTGCGGTTCGATCTGTTCGACTCTGGCCTCGAGCGCCTGCTCGCCGAGCAGGCCGGCCGCACAGACGCCGACATCGCGCGTTCCGTGGTCTGGAAGTCCGAGAGTGACGCCGATGCCTACCTGGACGCGGGAGCCACCATCTTCACCAAGGAAATCCAGCCTACCGCAGCGGGTTACGACCTCAGCACGCTCAAGAAGATGATCACATGGCGCGACAACCGAGCCCAGTGCGCCACATCGACATCGGCGTCACATGGGTTGTGGTCCCCGTGGATGCTCGCCAATGCGAGTGCGGTGGTAACGAATACAGTGATTCGCCAGCCTCATCGTCGGTGATGCGTAGCTTCTGGGCACGATGGGGCTGCATCTGAGACGCGATGACGGTGCCCCGCCGTTCGCCGGGCTGCCTCCTGCGGTCGACGATGCACAGCTGGCGGAACACGCACCGATCCATGCGGCCCATCAGGCAGCTTTCATCGGACCGATAAACGCTGACCTCGAAGCCTGTCTGCGAGGGATGGGTGGACGTGAGGACGAGGGCCAGACGCCTATCTGCAGCTGACTGTTCCCAGTTTCGAGTATCCCCGTGAACGACTGCCCACGTCGGTGCGGTTCGTCGGCACGCCTCCCATCCTTCCGGATCAGGCGCCGTTGCCACCCTGGGCAGACGATCTCGACGGCTCGTGCAAGGTGGTGATGGTCACCCAAGGGACCTTGTCCAATCACGACTTCTCCGAGCTGGTCGTACCGACTCTGGCCGCTCTCGCCAGCGAGCCCGATGTGCTGGTCGTGGTCACCGCCGGCGGGCGTTCCAGCGCGACCATCCCAGGTCCCATCCCCGACAACGCACGCCTGGCCGACTACCTGTCGCTTGATTGGCTGTTTCCCAAGGTCGACGCAATCGTCACCAACGGCGGGTACGGCACCGTGAATCAAGCGCTGAGCTACGGCATCCCGATCGTCGGCGCCGGAGCGTCGGAGGACAAACCCGACGTCAACGCCCGCGTGGCATGGTCAGGTGTCGGCATCGACCTCCAAACCAATACACCAGTCCCAGAAGCGCTGCGCGCGGCGGTGCGCAACGTCTTGGATGAACCCCGGTACCGGATGCGGGCCAAAGTACTCGCAGCCGAGTTCGCAACCCTGGACACGACCGCAGAAATCCTCGCAGTCCTTGGTAACCTCGCCGGCGCTGCTCCAGCGCCGAACTGATCAGTTCCATCCCCGCAATCCCGGGTCGGCTGCCAGCCGGCCGGGGGTCCACGCTCCGGGCCTCGTGGCCCGATTCCGAGGGCAGTCATTCGATCCGATAGCAACGTGGAAAGCGACGCGGTGCCGTGCCGCACATCGAGCCACGGCGTCGGCCCAATCGGTCGCAGGTGCAAAGAGGGCCGCAAACGGCGTGCGGGTTGGCGGGAAGATGCCTTGCGGGACAGCGGCAGTGCCACAACCGAGCACGGTTTCGCGAGGAAACGGGTGACGAGACCACCGTCGCACGAACGGCATCTGCCGCCCAACTCGCCGACGACATCGCCGTCATCATGCGCGGCAACGCCATGGCGCTCTGCGGGCCGCCCGAAACCGTCACGGCGTACCAGGGTGCCAGTACGGTCCTGACTTATTTTGCACCACACGGACTTTGACGGATGGTCGGCGATCAGCGACCGGCAAGTTCGGCGCGTACCGCGGTCAGTCCGCCGTCCAGTGTGGGGTAGAGCGAGAAGACCTCGTCGAGATGGGTCAACGTGATGGGCCTGCTGGTCGCGGGGCCGTCCGCGATCACCGCGAAACACCCCGCCGGCGTGAGCTCGCGGTGAATGGCGGCCAGGATCTTCAGCCCGACCGAGGCCAGGAAGGTCACGTCCCGCACGTCGATGACCAGTGCCTTCGGTCTCTGCGCGACGAGTTCGTCGGCTACTTCTTCAAGCGCAGGCGCGGTCGCCAGATCTACCACCCCGCTCACGGTGAGGACCGCGATGTCGCCATGATGCTCGACGGACGTGCTTATCGAATCGGTTGTGGACACCAACCATCCTTCGTGTGTGCAGCGAACTCCGGCGAGCGTAACCCGCGGTATCGGATGGCGTTGACGAACCACCTGTTTGGCCCTGACGGGCAGGCTAGTCTCAGCACTGCGAAAACGTGGGTGGGCAGCGCGCGAGCCGGAGCTGGGAGAGCAGATGAGCGATTCACCGAATGACCCCGCCGGTCCGGGTGCCCAGGCGGGCGCCGGATCCAGCGAGGGCCTGCTGCCGCAGCTGGTGAAACATCTGCGCCAGAATCGCACGGTGCTGCGCGAGGAGTGGGCCAGAAGGATCACCGAGGCCGAACTCCTCACGGCGATGACGCCCGAAGAGCTCTTCTCCGAGGCGACCGCGGTCTACGACAACTACGTCGAGGTGCTCGAGACGGGAAGCGTAGAGGCGCTCCAGGCCTATGCGCGCGATCTCTCCGAACGCATCATCCCGCGGGGTGTGGAGACCGACGAGGTGCTCGGCATCGTGCTGTTGCTCCGCGACGTGCTGGCGCGTTCACTGTTCGAGAAGTATCAGACGGACTTCGACCTGCTCAACCGCGTCCTCGATGCCTACGAGCCGGCAGCCAACCGGATCGCCAACACGGTGGGTGTCAGCTTCGTTCAGGAGCGCGAACGCATCATCCGCCAGCAACAGGAGGCCATTCGCGAGCTGTCCACCCCGGTTCTGCAGGTCCGCGAGCAACTGCTGATTCTGCCGATCATCGGCGTCCTCGACAGCCAGCGCGCCCGGCAGGTCACCGAGCAACTACTGCGGGCCATCCGCGCGAATCGCGCCAAGGTGGTCGTCATCGACATCACCGGTGTGCCGACGATCGACTCGACGGTGGCCAACCACCTCGTCCAGACCGTGGATGCCTCGGGGCTGATGGGTGCCAGCGTCATCATCACGGGACTCTCGTCGGAGATTGCGCTGACCCTGGTGACGATCGGCCTCGACCTGTCGAAGATGAACGCGGTCGGCGACCTGCAGGGCGGTATCGAGGAAGCCGAGCGGCTGTTGGGTTACGAAGTCAGCCGCACCGGCGAGCAGAACGGTTGAGCCCGCACAGGTGCGGTGAGTCTGCATGCCAGTACCCATTCTGAAACAGGGCACGATCCTGATCGCCACGGTGCAGGCCGCCCTCACCGACTCCGATACCCAGCGGCTGCGCTACGACCTGATGGAACACGTCAGCCGCTTCCGCGCGCATGGAATCATCGTCGACTTGACGGCCATCGACGTGATGGACTCGTACGCCGCCAGATCGCTGCGGACCATTGCGCACATGACCCGGCTGCGCGGCGCCGACACCGTGATCGTCGGGCTCCAGCCCGAGGTGGCCTTTGCAATGGTCCAGCTGGGACTCGCCTTCGACGGCATGCACACCGCGCTCGACCTGGAGGAGGGGCTGGCGCTGCTCAACCGCCAACTGGACCAGAAGAAGCCGACGATCGGACGTGACGGTGTCGGATGACCCGGACGGCTTGGTGGTGGACGTCAACAATCCCGACGACATCGTCACGGCCCGCCAGGCGGGCCACCACCTTGCCCGCGACCTCGGTTTCTCCCTGACCGACGTCACGATGATCGCGACCGCGATCTCGGAGGTGGCGCGCAACATCACCAGCTACGCCGGCCGCGGCGCGATTCGGGTCGCCGTTGCCGACCGTGAGGGTCGCGAGGCGCTCGTGGTGCGCGCAGAGGACGACGGTCCGGGGATCGCCGACGTGGAGCGTGCGCTGGAGGACGGCTACTCGACGGGCCGCGGTCTCGGCCTCGGGCTGCCAGGAGCGCGTCGTCTGATGGACCGGATGTACGTCGACTCGGCGCCCGGCAGGGGCACCGTCGTCGAAATGTGGAAGTGGACGCACCGCGACAGGCGCGGCCAATGACCGAGCAGGGAAGATTCGGGCCCATCGAGTGGGCGGTGGCCTCCCGGCCGATGCCTGGCGAGACCGAATGCGGTGACCGGGCCGTCGCAGTCGACCGCGACGGCGATCTGGCCCTGTTCGGCGTGATCGACGGACTGGGCCACGGCGAAGCGGCCGCCGTCGCGGCCAAGCGTGCTGCCGAGGTGCTCGGCCGCTCAGCCGGTGACCCCCTCGACGTGCTGCTCGGCCGCTGCCACGGCGAGCTGGCGAGCACCAGGGGCGCCGCGATCACCCTGGCGCAGATCGAGCTGCGCGCCGACGTGCTGCGCTGGCTGGGGGTCGGCAACGTCACGGCGACGCTGGCCGCCAGGTCGCCGAACGGGATGGAGAGCAGATCGTCGGCCCGGTTGCTCGGTGGCATCGTCGGATACCAACTACCGGAACTACCGCACTCGGAACCGATTCCGATCCGGCCAGGACATCTACTCGTCGTCGCCAGCGACGGAATCGCCGAGGACCACACCGCGGCCATCGACTTCGCGGCGTCTGCCGCCGTCACCGCCGAACGGATTCTGAACCAGCATCGAAGGGGCAACGACGACGCACTGGTACTGGTTGCCCGGCACCGGGGTTCGCCGTGATGGACGACACCGGCTTCCACGACCGCTACGCCAACGCACTGCATGCCTACCTGCGCGGGCGCGACGAGGCGAACCTTGCCGCAGGCCACGAACTGGGGCGGCTCGCCCTGCAGAACCAGCTCAGCATGCTCGAGATCATCGAAGGCCACTTCGGGCTGATCGAAGACGTCCCGCCGTCGTCGGTCGGCGATCATTCGGCGGCCCTGCACTTTCTGCTCCAGACGCTCGCCACGTTCGACGTCGCCACCCGCGGATTCGTCGACGGCACTAGGCGTTACGAACTGCAGCGCGCACGCGCGGAGGACCTCGCCGACCGCGATGCGTTCCGCACTGCATTGGTGAACTCGCTCCAGGAGGGTTTCTTCGTCGCCGATCGCGATGGCACCGTCATCGAGATCAACGAGGCCTTCGCGGCGATCACCGGCTATGGGAAGGAGGGCCTGCCCTATGGGTGGCCGCATCCCTGGTTGGCCGATCAAGCGGTCGCCGACGAGCATCGAGTTGCGCTGGTCGCGACGGGAAGTGCGGCCTACGAGACTCCCATCGCGTGCCGCGACGGCCATCCGGCGTGGGTGGCGATCAGCGTCACCGCCGTGACCGCCATCGCGGCTGATCAGGGAACCTACGTCGGCACGATCCGCGACGTCACGGCCGCCAGAGCCTCGTCGGCCCGCATCAGTGCCGTGATGCGTCTTGCCACGGCGACGGGCGAGGCGAACAGCGTGGCCGACGTGTTGGCCAAACTCCTGCAGGAGTGCCGCGACGCCATCGAACTGCGCCGCGTCGTGGCCGTCACCTGGTCCGACGGCGAGGCCGAGCCGACCGTCCAGATGGCCGGAGAGCCACCCGCCGCCGATTGGCGGCACCTCGATCCCGACCTGCAGGCCACCTTGCGCAATGCGCGTGACTGGCCATCGCTGACCGTGCAGCCGGTCTCGTCAAAAGATTCCGAGATGTCCCGCGGCATCGTGCTGGCGCTCTCGAACCAGTCGGGGTCGAACCAGGCGGGCGTCACCGTCTGGCTGGAACACGATGGGCCCCGCCGGTTCAGCGCCGACGATCGGCTCCTGCTCACCGCGCTCGTCGGGCATCTGAGCGTCGCCGTTCAACGGGTCCAGCAGTTCGAGTCGACACGTGAGGCGTCGTTGACTCTGCAACGCGCCATGCTGCCCCCGACGCGGCCTCTTCCCGGCTTCGCGGTCCGGTACGAACCAGCGGTTCGTCCATTGGAGATCGGTGGAGACTGGTATGACGTGCTGCCGGTCGGCGAACACCGGATCGGCATCATCGTCGGAGACTGCGTCGGACGCGGTTTGGCTGCCGCCGCGGTCATGGGTCAGCTCCGCAGCTCGGCACGGGCACTGTTTCTGACCGGCGCCGCACCCGGACGGTTGCTCGAGGAACTCGACTCGGTCGCGGAGCTCATCCCGGACGCTTACTGCGCCACGGCCCTGGTGGCGATCCTCGACACACGGACCGGTGTGCTGCAGTACAGCAGCGCCGGTCACATGCCCGCTGTGCTGGCCACGCCCGATGCACCGCCTGTGATGCTGGTGGACGCGGCGTCCGTGCCCCTGGCCGTGCGCGGCGGGGCGCGCCCGCAGGCGCGGATAACCCTGCCGCCGCATGCGACGCTGATGCTGTTCACCGACGGCCTCGTCGAGCGCAGGGACGTCCACATCGACGCAGGCTTGACGCGGGTGGCCGCAGTCGTTGGACGGACACTGGGTCTGCCCGCCGAGTCCGTGGCCGACACCGTCCTGCGGGAGATGGCTCCACCGCAGGGCTACGACGACGACGTCGCGATCGTGGTGTACCGCGACGTACACGCACCTTTCCGGAACCAACTACCTGCGTTACCCGAGCTGTTGAGTGAAGTGCGTCAGCGACTTTCGGCGTGGTTGCGTGCCGCCGCCGTGCCCGATGATCTGGTGAGCGACATCGTGCTCGCCGTCAACGAGGCGGCCAGCAACTGCGTGGAGCATGCCTACGTCGGGAGAGATCCCGGCGACATGCGCGTCGAGGCCCATCTCGTCGACCGTGGCGTCCGCGTGCGCGTGGCCGACGACGGGCACTGGAAGACACCCTCCGGCGACACCCGGTTGCGTGGCCGTGGGCTACCCATGATGGACGCGGTGAGCGAGTCCGTGTCCGTCGAGCGGGCACCGACCGGGACGGCGGTCGACATGAGATTCGCCGCGGACGTCGCTGGCCGGGGTCGCGGCACATCGCCCGATTCGGCATGGGGTGCCGCAGAACTGGGAACGCTCGCAGATCGAATCGATGGAAGTAGAGGTGCCGAATGAGCGAAGGTGACGATTTCAACGCGAACAACATCGCCGAGTTCCGGGCCAATCACGGCAGGGTGGGCGGTCAATTCGAAGGCGCCCCTCTGCTGATTCTGCATACGGTGGGCGCGCGCAGTGGCGAGCCGCGCACCAACATCATGATGTATCTCGCCGATGGCGACCGGTATCTGATCTTCGCCTCCAAGGCCGGCGCCGATACCAACCCGGCGTGGTACTTCAACACCATCGCCAACCCCCGCGTGCGCATCGAGGTCGGCGACGAAATCTTCGACGCCGATGCCACCGAATTGGCTGGGGCCGAACGGGACGAGAAGTACGCCGAGCAGGCCCGCCGGTATCCGGGCTTCGCCGGGTACCAGGAGAAGACCGACCGCACGATCCCGGTGATCGCGCTGTCACCGGTGCCGTCCGGGGATGAGTCTCGTGGTGTACCGGGCACCCATGCGCCCGTGCCGTGACGATGTTGCTTTCACTCGGTTGCTTTCACTCGGTTGCCATTCATGCACTCGCCCCGTCCTCGGGCAGACCCGACGGATCTGGGAATCTCCCGGGTGAGTGCCTCGTCGGCGCGGCAGGCATAACGATTTCGTCACGGCACCGTGCCCGGTCATGTGGCCAGACGCTGAGAACCCTCAGAAATGCGTACGAATTCTGGCCGTCCGCTTAACGAGCACGTCGACATTGCGGCGCATTTCACACTCTTCCGATGTAACGCTTTGCCTTTGGGGGCGTCAGCGAAATCTCGCACCCGTTTCGAACTCCGTGACGTGGGTAACTTGGATGGCGGTCGGGGGAGACACATGACCATTCGCAGTGAGGAAGAATCGATCATGAACATCAATGGTTTCAGCGCGCGCCGGGGATGGCCAGCGTCGGAGGCGCCTGCCTCGTCGGAGCCGGTCTTGCGGCGGCAACCATCGTCGCGCCAACCGCGTCGGCGGCGCCGGACGGGTGCAGTGCCGACGCGGTCGCGGCGACGGTCAGCTCCGTGACGGGTTCGGCGCAGCAATACCTGGCCAGTCATCCCGGCGCCAATCAGGTGGTCACGGCGGCGTATGGCCAACCGCGACCCCAGGCCGCCGACAGCGTGCGGAGTTACTTCACGGCCAACCCGCAGGAGTATTACGAGCTGCGAGGCATCCTGGCTCCGCTCGGTGACAAACAGCAACAGTGCAACGTGCAGGTGCTGCCGCCAGAGCTCGCGTCGGCCTACGACCAGTTCATGGCCGGCTGATCGTTCGTGGGCATTCGGGTCAGGCCTGCACGCTGGTGGCGACCGCGTCAGCCAACAGCGCAGGATCGTGCGCCGAGACCATGAACAGGTCGGGCTCGCGGCGCGCGTAGAGCTCGGCGAGCCGGGCGTGGTTGGCCCGCACCCGCTTCGGATCGAAGCCAACCATTCTCTCGAAGAGCTTCATGCTGACCGGCACGGGCGACTGCCCGTCCAGCGTGCCGCGGTAGTAGAACGCGTCGCCACAGTGCAGCACCCACCGATGTCCGGCATCGACGGCGACGCACGCGTGTCCGCGGGTATGGCCGGGCAGCGACACCAACACCAGTCCGGGAGCGATGGTGTCGAGTTCCTTGGCAGCGGCGAACCCCCGCCAGGCCTCACCGTCGGGGTCGTGCTCGACGATCTTGGGGCCGTGCGCCCACTGCGACGGCGCGGAAGCGGGCCTTCTCCCGGCGGGTCGGAGGTCGCATCGCCCCCAGTGCCTCGGCCGCGGTCACGTGGACCTGGGCGTCGGGGAAGTCGGCGATGCCGCCGATGTGGTCGACGTCGAAGTGCGTTGCGATGATGTGGCGAACGTCGTCACGGCGGAAGCCGAGCGCTTCCACCTGTCGGGCAGCGGTCTCCTCGGCGTCGAAGACCGGCCGGGTCAGGTGGCGCGAAGGTCCGATCCTGGTCGGGTCGGCGCAGTCGTTGAGTCCGTACCCGGAGTCGACGAGCACCAGGCCGTTGTCGGTTTCCACCAGCAGCACGTGGCAGATGACGGGCGCGCCAGGAGATCTCATCGTGCCGCAGTTGAGGTGGTGGGTCTTCATCGCGCGAGCCTCCCGGTCAGCATCGTCTCCACTTCGACACGGCACGCGTCGAGGTCCACTCCGTCGTCGAGCATCGATTGCAACGCGACACCCCGCAACATTCCGATGATGACCGTCGCGAGAGCGCGCGAATCGACCGACCCCGCGAACTCACCCGTCGAGACGCCGCGCTCGATGCGCTCGGTGAGCTCGTCGCGGAACTCGCGATCCGAGGCCAGGACGGCCGACCGGACGTCCGAGGAACCCGCGGCGACGGCGTCCGCCCACAACACCAACCGCGCACGATTCGCCGGCCTGGGGTGCTCGAGCGCGTGAAAGTAGGCGCGCACCAAGCCCATCGCCTCGTCGAGGGCCGAGTCCGTGGCGGTCGCAGCGATGACCTCGCGGCGGAAGTCGGTGGTGACGGAAGCGACGAGCCGCTGCATCATCGCGCCCTTGGAGCCGAAGTGGTGGGTCGCCAGCCCGCGGCTGTAGCCTGCGCGTTCACCGATGTTGGCCAGCGTCACGCCGGACGGTCCGGTCTCGGCGATCAGTTCCGCGGCGGCGCCGAGCAGGCGCTTCTCGGCCTCGCCGCGGCGTTCCTCCTGCGTGCGGCGAGGTCCCGTCACGACACGCCGGCGAACGCAAGCAGCTCACGACGGCCGATCTGGACGACCAGGCTGGCCGAGTCGAAGTAGATGCGCTCGTTCACGATGCGCTCGCCCTCGAAGAAGAACACCGCGATGATCGGCACCCGGAACGCCTTGCCCGTCGGCGGCAACCCGTGGAATTCACCGAGATTGGTTCCCAGAAGGTCGAATTCGACGATCACCGCGTCATCGGAGACCTGGAAGCGCGAGTTGTCGTGACGTTGGTCGGGGAAGGCCGTCCTGGTGGTCCGGTAGTAGCCCATCACGTCACTTGCGCCGTCGAACACCTGCCCCGTGGCCATGATCTCGTAGTGCGGGTGACCGTCGAAGGTGGCCAGCGTGCGGTCGAACTCGTGCGTCACCTCGGTGTCCATGTGTTCCTTGACGACCGCCAGGCGTCGCTGCCGCAGTTCTTCGCTACTCATCCTCGTCCCCCCGTTCAATCACTAACTTGCTGACCAACAAGTTAGTGCGAGCGCCATCTGATTCGTCAATGACGCGGCCACGGTGGGCGTTCATCTCCCGTTCGCCGGCCGGCGGTACCAACGGGGAGTGACCGAAGCCGAACCGCCAGAGGCCGGGCTGGACCACGACGAGCGGGTGTCGACGTTCAACCGCAGGCAGGCCATCGGTGTGGGCGTGCTCTCAGCGGTCGGCGGCGCAGCACTCGGTTCCGGAGCATTCGCGTTGATGGGTTCTCGACCGCACGGCGGCATCGATCCGTGGAGCCGATCCGATCCAGGCAGTGCGCCTGCCGTGCTCGGGACTGCATCTGCAGTTCGGCGCCGACGCGGCGACCGAATTCGTGGCGTCCTGGCACACGACGGAAGCGGTCCGCAATCCTCGCGTCCTGCTGGGAACCCCGGCCTCCGGGTTCGGGTCGACCGCCGTGGCCGACACCAGGGTCTATCGAGACGCGCAGTCAGGCAGCGAAGTTCGGGTAAACCACGCTCGGCTGACGGGCCTGACACCGGACACGGACTACGTGTACGCCGCCGTGCACGACGGCGCAGCGCCCGAACTGGGCACCTTCCGCACGGCCCCGAAGGGTCGCCGGCGCATCACCTTCACCAGCTTCGGCGATCAATCGACCCCGACACTGAACGTCGCACGGGGCGCGACGACCTATGGCAGTGACAGCGGCGGCTCACCGGCTGCGGGCGACGTGACGGCCGGCGTCGAGCGCATCGCCCCGCTGTTCAACCTCGTCAACGGTGACCTGTGCTACGCCAACCTCGCCTCCGATCGGGTCAGGACGTGGTCGGCCTGGTTCGACAACAACAGCCGCTCCGCGCGCCATCGGCCGTGGATGCCCGCAGCGGGCAACCACGAGAACGAACGAGGCAACGGACCGGTCGGATACGCCGCCTATCAGACGTACTTTGCTCTGCCAGACGCGGATTCCGACGCCGAGGTGCGTGGTCTCTGGTACTCCTTCACCGCCGGTTCGGTACGGGTCATCAGCCTGAACAACGATGACGTCTGCTACCAGGACGGCGGGAACTCGTACGTGCGCGGGTACTCGGGCGGCGCGCAGAAGCGCTTCCTGGAGTCGGCGCTCAAGGCGGCGCAACAGGACCGCGACATCGACTGGGTGGTGGTGTGCATGCATCAGACCGCCGTCTCGACCGCCTATGGCGCCAACGGCGCGGATCTCGGCATTCGAGAGAACTGGTTGCCGCTGTTCGACCGCTACGGGGTCGACCTGGTGGTGTGCGGACACGAGCACCACTACGAACGATCCCATCCCATCAGGGGCACGCAGCCCAACGACACCAGAACCCCGATTCCCGTCGACACCCAACTCGACGTCATCGACACCACGAAGGGAACGGTGCATCTCGTCATCGGCGGCGGTGGCATGGCGACGTCGACGAACGGCGTGCTGTTTCCCGAGCCACGGTGCCGTGTCCTCACCGGCGTCGGGGCCGCCGACCCCGAACGAGGCGTCAGAGCGCCGATCTACGTCGAAGAGGACGCGCCGTGGTCGGCGTTCCGAGACCGGATCAATCCCTACGGTTTCGTCGCCTTCACCGTCGATCCCGGCACCGGACCGGGAAGTCGAACCGCCATCGACGCCACCTATTACGCGGTGAAGGGCCCGTACGGCGACATCGAGCCCGTCGACCGATTCCGCCTCGTCAAGCCTCGCCGGGATCACCCCTTCGACTCGTGACCGATGCGATGGCGAATCCGGCTCCGGAAGCGCGGAGACGGGTAGCCGGGGACGTCGCCAGGACACTCAAACTGGTCGACAAAGTTCGTATCGACGTGCAGTTCGACGGGGTCCACCTACCCAGCTGTGCCTTGTAATCAAGGCCGCGCTCGTTGCGATCAAGCGCCATCCCGAGCCCAACGCCAAGTGGGACGCCGCGGCCGGTGAGATCGTGCAGTGTCGGTGCGTGAGATCGCCGTCGGACTTAGCGAGCTGATCGATGAAGCCCGAGCGGGCAAGACATCGTCGAGCAAGATGCGGGAAAATGCCTTTCACCGTCACCAACATCGGAGTGTTCGGCGTCGACGGAGGCACGCCGATCCTGAATCCGGGCGAGGCTGCGATCTCGTGCTTCGCCAGATTCGTCGCCAGCCGTGGGAATACAAGGGGCTTGCGAGACGGCGCGCGACAGCTCGAGGATCCCAACGAAATGATCTTGGACTGATCCGCTTGAACACAGCTCGACGTCCCGCCTCCCTGGCTCATTCCGCACCGGCATCCGCGGCAGCCGAGTTGGTGGCGGCGATCCCACGGGCGAGTTCCAGAAGCAGGCGCGGTGCATCCATCGGCGGGAGCATCACTTCGATGAGCCACGCCTGAGCGGGGACCGAGGCGCCCTGAAGTGCGTCGAGGAGCTGGCGGACGGTACGGACCGTCGCGGTGCGTACATTCGTGCCCCCCAGGGCTGCGGGCAGCGCTGTCCAGTTCCACGGGACGATGTCCTGATAGTCCGCCGTTGGGCTCTGGATCGCCCGCTCGACCGTGTAGCCATGGTTGTTGAGCACGAACACGACGGGCCGGACACCGCGGGCGTAAAAGGTACCGAGTTCCTGCGCAGTCAGCTGCGCCGAACCGTCTCCGATGAAGAGGACCGGTCGCCGATCGGGCCGGGCCAACGCAGCGCCGAGCAGGGCCGGCAGGGTGAATCCGATGGACGACCACACCGGCTGGCCGAGCAGGTCGGACTCGGGTGGCAGCCGGAGATCGAGCGCCCCGTAAAACGCCGTCCCGGCTTCGGCGGCCACTGTCGTCGACGGGGGAAGCCACTCCTGCACCTGTGCCCAGAATCGTTCATGGTCCAAAGGTGCGTCGAGGTTGCCCGTTGGGACGAACGCAGTCTCTGCGAGGGCGACCCCGCCGGCGTCGACGAAGTGGCTCTTCGCCACCAACTGATGCAGCACGGCCATTGAGTCCTCCAGCCGGACACCGGGATAAACCGCCCGCCCGATCCGCGCGTGATCGACCGCCAGTTCCACGGCGAGGGCAGCGTCATAGCGCTGGGTGAAGAATCCGGTGGTGAAGTCGCTTTCCACCGTTCCGGCCATGACCAGCAGAGAAGCGTTGTCGATCGCTTCCCGAGCTTCGTCCGACCGGGTGGTGGCGCCGAGGTAGGTGCCCAGGCTGGCGGAGTGGTCCTCATCCAGCAGCGCCTTCGATCCGGGCTGCGACGCCACCCGAACCCCGGGCAATCCGGCGAGTTCTGCCACTCGCGTCTCCAGACCCCAGCGATGGATGCGCGGCCCGGCCAGCATAGTGATCCCGGTCTCGCCGGCGAATCGAAGTTCGAGGGCCTTGCGGAACTCTGCGACCGCGGCAGGCTCACTGACCATGCACCGCAGCGGTATCCGCAACGGTTCGGCGAGGACCGGCGCGTTGGCCACGTCCAACGGCACGCCTAGGTAGACGGGCTTGCTCGTGTTCAAAGCTACTTGCAGGACCCGGTCGATCTCCTGCGCCGCAGTACGCGGATCAAGGACCGCCTGCGCCGCGGTGACTTCACGAAACATCCGCACGAACCGCAGGAAATCACCGTCGAGGAAGGTGTGATGCAACGGGGCGCCGCGCTCCATCGACGCACGCGAGGGCATACCGGCTATGTGCACGACGGGGACGTCTTCAGCGTAACTGCCGGCGATACCGTTGATCGCCGACAACTCGCCCACCCCAAAGGTGGTGACGAGCGCGCCGGGGCGGCGGCCCACCCGGGCGTACCCATCCGCGCTGTAGGCGGCATTGAGCTCGTTCGTAGATCCAGACCAGTCGATGCCCTTCACAGCGAGCATTTCGTCCAGCAGCGTCAGGTTGAAATCACCGGGTAGCCCGAAAAGGTGAGTAGTACCGAGCTGCACCAACCGCGTCGCTAGGTAGGAGCCGACGGTTGTGGTGGTAGTAGACGTTGTCATCGTGGGTTTCCTACTTCGAGGTGAATACGGGTTGATTCGACGGGGCGGTGTCGGTCGCGGCTCCGAGTACGACGACTCGAGGACGAGCCCGTGAGCCCCGGCAGGTCGGTGAATGTCGCGATGTGCTCGGACTCCAACGTGCCGACGTCACGACCCGGACGAGCATCAAGGGTCGCCGGTCGGACAGGAGGTGCCCGCCAGGGGCGGATGACAGACCCACCGCTGAACGCCGAGGAATTCTGCCATGAGCGACGAATATTGCTGGCGCATAGTGCATCTGGGGCAGGCGGCTGCGCAAGTTGGCGCACCCACTGCAGACGAAGATCAGTCTGAATACGGTCAGTCATGCCCGGCGTGCACCGGTGCGCGTATTGGGTGACGGCGCACATCAGCTCCCGTGGACTCGTGCCTTCGGCGCCGTTCACAGTGCACCCTGATAGCGAATGAGATGGCGCTTCAGCGCCTCGGTGTAACCGTCGCCGTCTGCCTCGCTCAGGTGCCGGAGCAATTCAATGTGATCGGTGATTGCGGGCGCGAGATGCTCACTACGAATGGTCAGCAACTGGAACCGCAGCCGTTGCTGTCGATCGCGGATCGATGAGAACAAGTGCAGCGCGAGGCCGTTTCCGGACCTCTCCACGACGGTCGAATGGAACTCGTCATCCGCCTCGATGAATGCGCTGACGTCGTGCGCCTCGACGGCTGTGCGCTGCCGTTGCAAGATCTCCTCGAACGCCGACACCGTTTGCGTGTCAAGTGGTCCGCTCTCGGTGAGCCGGCGCGCCGCGACGGATTCGATCGCTTCACGGGTGTCCAGCACATCGCGAGTTTCCTGTGGCGACATCGGTGTGACCACGGCACCGGCACCCTGGCGAGAGGAAAGGGTGAGCAACCGCTCGGCCGCGAGCCGAAGAAACGCCTCGTGCACCGGCGTCCGGCTGACTCCTAGCGTCTCGCAGATCTGGACTTCGTTGAGCAGCTGGCCGCCCACCAGTTCACCTTGCAGGATCCGATCCTTGGTGTAGTTATAGGCGCGGAGAGCGACAGGGATGGTGGTGGTGTTGGTCATCGGGTCCTGCGCCATCAGCGGGGCCGGATACAGACATGGTCCGGACGCAGCTGGTCGATGCTCGTCACACCGAGCAGTGCCATCGTCCGCGACACGTCGTCGGAGAGTATGTTCACGGCTTTCGCCACTCCCCGTCGGCCGCCGGCCATGAGCCCGTACAGGTATGCCCGGCCGACCAGCGCGGCGTTGGCGCCCATCGCCACCGCGGCCACGATGTCCGCCCCGGACATGATGCCGCTATCCACGAACAGCTCGACCCGGTCGTCTAGACCTTCACGGACCGCGGGCACCAGCTCGATCGGCGGCGCGGCACGATCGAGCTGGCGTCCCCCGTGCGAGGACAGGACCACCGCGTCCGCTCCCGCCGCTGCCGCTCGCTGAGCGTCGGCGACCGACAGAACGCCCTTGACGACGAGCTTGCCCTTCCAGCGATCGCGCAACCATTCCATGTCGGCGGCGGTGGCCCCGGGGTCGAACATGCCATCGATGATCGAGGCAATGTTGCCCCCCGTGGCGGTGAAGTTGGCGAAGTTCAGGGGTTCGGTGGTGAGCAGGTCGAACGACCAGCGCGGATGCCGGGCGCCGTCGAGGAAGGTGCCCAAGCTCAACCGCGGCGGGATCGACATACCGTTGTGCACGTCGCGCAGTCGCGCGCCGGCGATCGGCACGTCCACCGTCACGATCAACGTGTCATAGCCGGCCGCCGCGGCGCGGTCCACTAGATCCGCCGCCTGGCGCCGGTCCCGCCACAGGTAGAGCTGAAACCATTTGCGCGCGCGTGGCGCGGCGCTGGCGATGTCCTCGATGGTGACGGTTCCCATGGTCGACAGCGCATACGGGATGCCGGCCTCCTGGGCCGCCGGGACCACAGCGAGCTCTCCCTCGGCGTGCATGATCCGCGTCAGGCCGGTGGGCGCCAGCACGAAGGGCTGCGCGGAAGGCTTGCCGAGGATAATGGTCTCGGTGCTAACGGTGGATACGTCGTTGAGGACCGAGGGATGAAATTCCATCCGCGAGAACACGTCCCGCGCCCGCTCGAGGGCTAGTTCGCCCTCCCCGGCGGCGCCGTCGGCGAAGTCGAAGGCCGCACGAGGAATCTTCTTGCGCGCCAGCTCCCGCAGGTCGGCGATCGATGCCGCGCGGTTCAGTCGGCGCTGGACACCATCGAACTCGAGGGGAGCCGGACGCAGCAACTCTCGTAACGCCGCGTACCGAGGGACTTGCCTGCGAAGCGCAGGTGGACTCTGCATGCCCCCATAATGCATGCATCATGCATGCATTAACTAATTTGTCGCTCATTTCACAGCTGACGGGCCGAGCTGGAATCTCGATTCCGGTGGGTGACGCACACACGATGCAGACCAGCCGCGGCTAGCATCGAACGCCGATCCGGACGCTCTGGCCGGCGGGGCAAGACGTGCCACGGCAGTTCCAAACCGGCGGGTGGCCTGTTTTCCGTCATGGTTCCGGATCAGATTCTGTCGCGACCGTGCCAGCACCTTGACCGCTTCGCGTCTGCGGAGTCACCCGGCGACCCGGGGTCAGTCGTGCCGATCGGTGCGCACCAGATCGGGAAGGAGTTTGGCGTCGGCAGGAAACCTCACCAACCAGTCGGTGCGGGATCTAGCTTCAAAGGTCGACCAACGCTTCGGCGGCCCATGACGCTCGCCGACCGGCGGCTCAGGAACAGCGTCCCCCGAACAAGCACCGATGAGTGGATGCTCGCCGTCACTACCCACTGGCGGGTTCCGTCATTCGCTGACGACCGCGTGCAGCTGCGGGCTGGCTGGCAACTCGCGGCACGCCGGATCGCCCACCAGCGCATGGAATTCCGCCCGCTGACGCCCCGCCGTCAACTCGGCCAGCGAGTTCCACACCACCACATTGACGAAGCGCTGTGGCGCCCGGGTCGGCCCGGTGCAGGCGGAGGCTGACGAACCCCGGCTACGTCGGGAAGAAGTCGCTGGTTCGTTGCCATCGGTCGCGAATTGCTCACCGAGACATAGTTTCACCCAATCGTGCAACCCCGTCATTACCCGCGAGGTAATCGAAATCGCCATCGGATCGGGGCATAGTCGCAGTCGTGTACGACGAACCGCCTACGACCGCCTATCCACCGATCCTGTTCCTGCACGGCATGTTCGGCAGGCCTTCGCTGCTGGCGCCATGGACGAGATTCCTCGAGTCCGCCGGATACACCGTGTACGCGCCCGCGATGCCCGGCCGCGAACCCACCGACGACGCCGTGCTCGCCGGCACCGGCATCGGGGAGTGCTTCGCCGTGGCCCTCGACGCCTACGACGGCATTGCGGAACCGGCCATCGTGATCGGCCACAGCATGGGTGGTCTGCTCGCCCAGAAGATCGCCGCCGCACGGTCACCGCTGGCCGCTGTGCTGCTGGCGTCCGTCCCGCCCGGAGTGCTATGGCCACGACGGCGGGCACTGCCGCACCTCTTCCCGATCCTGCCGAGAATCCTTGCGGGCAAACCGTTCCTGCCGTCGCCGAGGACGATGCGCGAGGTTCCGCTCAACACCTTGCCGTGCGCCGAGCAAGAGGAGCTGATGCCACGGCTGGTCCGTGATTCGGGCCGGGTGTTCCGTGAGATGTGCATGGGCGGCGCATCGACGAAGGTGAGGGCGGCCGACGTGACCTGTCCGGTTTTGTGCGTCAGTGCTGGCTCCGATCAGAACGTGGCGCCGTGGATTTCACGGCGCATCGCCAGGCGGTACGGCGCTGAGCGGCAGGATCATCCGGGCAAGCCGCACTGGATCATCGCCGAATCGGCACTCGACGAGGTGGCGCCGCCCGTCCTGGACTGGTTGCGGCGGAAGGTATTACAGCGCCCGCAGGTACCGCCGACTGATCACGCGCTGGGCCAGTGAGGTGACCGGTCCAGCCAATCGACTCCACCACGTCCCGTGCCGGGAGAACGCCGTCACCTCCGCGTGGACGGCCCCGCCCACCGGGTCGTAACGGACGGCGAACAGTTCTTCGCCGATCTCCGGGTGGCCCGGCAGCGTGCCGTAGGCGAACCCGCGCCGGTCCGGCTCCTCGATCACGTAGACCACCCGGCAGGGCGCCCGCAATGGACCAAGGCCAACGAGAACCTCCGAACCGACCGCCGCGATCTCCGTGGTCGCCTCGACCCGCACGCCTGCACCGCGCAGCATGCCCCACCGCATCACCGCGTCGGCGGCTTCCTCGAACCGTTGCCTGCCATGGCCGATGACGGCAGACGCCTGCAGATGACCGTAGTGTGCTGGCAGCGTGCCCGCCGTCGCACCCACTTCGCTGTAAGTCAGTGGCTTCGCAGCCAGATCGCGCAACTTCACCAGGTGAGCCTGACACCGCGGTAGTACCTTCGTACACATGAGCACCCAATCCGTCGCAGCGGCCTCGGGAACCTTCTCCATCGGCAACGATCTGACCATCAACCGGCTTGGCTACGGCGCCATGCGGTTGACCGGAAAGGGGATCTGGGGTCCCCCCGACGACCACGACGAGTGCATCCGGGTGCTGCGCCGCGCCGTCGAACTTGGCGTGAACTTCATCGACACCGCCAACTCGTACGGTCCGGACGTCGCCGAAGGTCTCATCCGCGAGGCGCTGCATCCCTACAACGGCGTCGTGATCGCGACGAAGGCCGGTCTGCTGCGCACCGGGCCCGACGAGTGGCCGGTGCTGGGGTACCCGCCCTACCTGAGGCAGGAGTGCGAGATGAGCCTGCGCAGGCTCGGCGTGGACACCATCGACCTGTTTCAGCTGCACCGCATCGACGACAAGTTCCCCCTCGAGGACCAGCTCGGCGAACTCGTCGCCCTGCAGCAGGAGGGCAAGATCCGCCACATCGGATTGTCCGAGGTGAACGTCGATCAACTTCGGACCGCGCAGAAGACGGCGAGCATCGTGTCGGTGCAGAACATGTACAACCTGACCGCGCGCAGCGCCGAACCGGTGCTCGACGCGTGCGAGTCCGACGGCATCGCCTTCATCCCGTGGTTCCCCCTCGCCTCCGGGCCGCTCGCGGCGCCGGGCGGCCCACTGGAGCGCATCGCCGCCGACCATCACGCCAGCCCAGGCCAGCTGGCGCTGGCCTGGCTGCTCAAGCGGTCGCCCGTGATGCTGCCGATCCCGGGCACGTCGAAGGTGGCGCACGTGGAGGAGAACATCGCGGCCGCCGGGATCGAGCTGTCCGACGAGGAGTTCGACACGCTGAGCAGTGCCGCGTCGTCGAGCTGACAGCGCACGCAATACGGTGACCGTGTGGTTACCGAGCCGGTTGACGCGCACCCAGGCGGCGGTTTCAACCCGCCGGTTCCGACCTCGCACGGTGGACCGGACTACGGACGATTCGTCGAGGCGATCCGCACGCTGCAGGACCATGCCCGCGCCGCCGACGCGCCCGACGAGGTGATCACCGAGGCCGCCGACCTCATCGAACGGGTGTCCCTGCTGCTGGCGCCCTACGGCGCCGACGAGTGGCATTCGCCGTCGGGTCGGCGGATGGACCTGCCCAACCGCGGCAACCTCATGCAGGTTCCCGCCGAGCTGCACGTGATCGCCGACGACCGGATCGGCGGAACGGCCCGATTCCGCCGGTTTCACCTGGGCCGCAACGGCGCGGTGCACGGCGGGGCGCTGGCACTGCTGTTCGACTCGGTCCTCGGCTACGCCGCCTTCAAGCTCAGCAAGAGCCCCTTCCAGCGCACCGCCTACCTGCACCTGAACTACCGCAAGATCGCTCCGATCGACAAGGAACTACAGGTGCAGGCGGGCATCGAACGCATCGAGGGCCGCAAGATCTTCGTCGCAGGCCGCCTGCTCGACGGTCCGGACGTACTGGTCGAGGCCGAGGCGTTGTTCGTCCGACTCAATCCCGGTCAGCCGTGATCGGGCCTCAACCGATGCCCCGGCCGTCCGCGACAAATACGGTGGCGGTGTGACGACCGAGGAACAGCAGCAGGACCGCCCCGACCGAAAGCGGCGCTGGGCACGGTGGCGTGACGCGCTGCGCGACCGCCCGGCCGTCGACTTCACCTACCGCGCCGTCGTCGCGATCGTCGGTCTCGCGGTGCTTGGCCTTGGAGTCCTCGCCATCCCGTACCCGGGTCCCGGCTGGGCGATCGTGTTCATCGGTCTGGCGATCCTGGCCACCGAGTTCAAGTGGGCGCGCCTGCTGCTCAAGTACACCCGCGAGCGCTACGACCAGGTGATGGCCTGGTTCAAACGGCAGGGCCTGTGGGTGCAGGCCCTTGGCGTCGCGGTCACCGCCACGGTGGTGTTGGGGTCGCTGTGGCTGTTGGGAGCGCTTGCCTGGGCCGCGGGGCTGGTCGGCCTCGAGCAGTCCTGGCTGAAGAGCCCCGTCGGTCTGGGGTCTTGACCACCCACACCGATAGCATGGTCGCGTTCAGAACCCCCGAAAATCCCGTGAAGGAGATCCACCGATGAGCGCCGCCGCCAGCCCCGCCCCAGCAGCCCCGATCCGGGTCGCTGCCGGGACCACCGCCGGGGCGGCGGTTCGCGACGCCGGGCTGCCGAGCCGGGGAGCGCCCGATGCCGTCGTCGTGGTTCGCGACGTCGATGGCCGGCTGCGTGACCTGTCCTGGGTGCCCGACGCCGACGCCGAGGTGACCCCCGTCGCCGCCGACACCGACGACGGCCGCAGCGTGATCCGGCACTCGACGGCGCACGTGCTGGCCCAGGCCGTGCAGGATCTGTTTCCCGACGCGAAGCTGGGCATCGGCCCGCCGATCACCGATGGCTTCTACTACGACTTCGACGTGCCGCGCGCGTTCACGCCGGAGGACCTCGTGGCGCTGGAGAAGCGCATGCGTCAGATCGTCAAGGACGGCCAACTGTTCGACCGCCGGGTCTACGAGTCCAAGGATCAGGCCCGCGAGGAACTGGCCACCGAGCCGTACAAGCTCGAACTCGTCGACGACAAGTCCGGCGACCCCGACGTGATGGAGGTCGGCGGAGACGAGCTGACCGCCTACGACAATCTCAATCCCCGTAGCCGGGCCAGGATCTGGGGCGATCTGTGCCGCGGTCCGCACATCCCGACCACCAAGTACATCCCTGCGTTCAAGCTGACCAGGAGTTCGGCCGCCTACTGGCGCGGTGATCAGGAGAACGCCAGCCTGCAGCGCATCTACGGCACGGCGTGGGAGTCGCAGGAAGCACTCGACCGCCACGTCGAACTGCTCGAGGAGGCGCAGCGGCGCGATCACCGCAAGCTCGGCGTCGAGCTCGACCTGTTCAGCTTCCCCGACGAAATCGGTTCGGGTCTACCGGTTTTCCACCCCAAGGGCGGCATCGTGCGCCGCGAGTTGGAGGATTACTCGCGGCGCAAGCACATCGAGGCGGGCTACGAGTTCGTCAACACCCCGCACATCACGAAGGCCCAGTTGTTCCACACCTCGGGGCACCTGGACTGGTACGCCGACGGGATGTTCCCGCCGATGCACATCGACGCCGAGTTCAACGAGGACGGCACCGTCCGCAAGCCGGGCCAGGACTACTACCTCAAGCCGATGAACTGCCCGATGCACTGCCTGATCTTCCGGGCGCGCGGGCGGTCCTACCGCGAACTTCCGCTGCGCGCATTCGAGTTCGGTGCCGTCTACCGGTACGAGAAGTCCGGCGTGGTGCACGGTTTGACTCGCGTACGCGGCCTCACCATGGACGACGCGCACATCTTCTGCACCCGTGATCAGATGCGCGACGAACTCACGTCGCTGCTGCGGTTCATCATCGACCTGCTCGGCGACTACGGGCTCGACGACTTCTACCTCGAGCTGTCGACGAGGGACCCGAAGAAGTTCGTCGGCTCCGACGAGATCTGGGAAGAGGCCACCAACACCCTGGCCGAGGTCGCTGCCGAGTCCGGCCTCGAGCTGGTGCCGGATCCCGGCGGCGCCGCGTTCTACGGACCGAAGATCTCGGTGCAGGCGCGCGACGCGCTCGGCCGCAGCTGGCAGATGTCGACCATCCAGTTGGACTTCAACTTCCCGGAGCGGTTCGAACTGGAGTACACCGCAGCAGACGGCAGCCGCCAGCGTCCGGTGATGATCCACCGTGCGCTGTTCGGGTCGATCGAGCGGTTCTTCGGCATCCTGACCGAGCACTACGCGGGTGCGTTCCCGGCGTGGCTGGCGCCGGTTCAGGTGGTGGGCATCCCGGTCAGCGACGGGCACGTCGAGTACCTGGAAGGCGTTGTCGCGCAACTGAAGGCGCGGGGGATCCGGGCCGAGGTCGACGCCAGCGACGACCGGATGGCCAAGAAGATCGTGAACCAGACCAATCAGAAGGTGCCCTTCATGCTTCTCGCTGGGGACCGCGACGTCGAGGCAGGCGCGGTCAGCTTCCGGTTCGGCGATCGGACCCAGATCAACGGGGTGTCGCGCGACGATGCGGTCGAAGCCATCGCGGAGTGGGTCGCCAGGCGCGAGAACGCCGCTCCCACTGCGGAACTGCTCGAGGTGGGCGCCCAGCCGTGACGGACGACGCCACCGAGCACGAGATCGTCGATCACGGAGCCGGCCAGCCCGACCATTTGCAGCGGTTGTGGACGCCGTACCGGATGACGTACATCGCGGAGTCGCCCATGAAGGGTGGCCCCGAGTCCGAACCGTTCACCGACATCCCCGCGATGTCCGACGAGGACGGCCTGGTGGTGGCCCGCGGCGAACTCGTCTACGCGGTGCTCAACCTCTACCCGTACAACCCCGGGCACCTGATGGTGGTGCCCTACCGGCGGGTGTCGGAACTCGAGGAACTCACCGTCGAGGAGAGCGCCGAGCTCATGGCGTTCACGCAGAAGGCGATTCGCGTCATCAAGCGGGTGTCACGGCCGCACGGCTTCAACGTCGGACTGAACCTCGGCAGTTCCGCGGGTGGGTCACTGGCCGAGCATCTGCACCTGCACGTGGTGCCCCGCTGGGGTGGCGACGCCAACTTCATCACCATCGTCGGTGGCTCCAAGATCATTCCGCAGTTGTTGCGCGACACCCGCCAGTTGCTCGCCAAGGCGTGGGAGGAGCAACCATGAGCGACTTCTACCTGCTCACCCGGGCGGCCTACGCGAAGCTCAGCAGGCCGGTGGCGAAGGCGGCGCTGCGGATGGGGCTGACCCCGGACAGCATCACCATCATCGGCACCGCCGGAACGGTGATCTCGGCGTTGACGCTGTTCCCCATCGGGCAACTCTGGTGGGGCGCCTTCGCGGTGTTCGTGTTCGTCCTCGCCGACATGCTCGACGGGGCGATGGCACGCGAACGCGGTTTCGGCACCAGGTTCGGTGGGGTGCTGGACGCCACCTGCGACCGGATTGCCGACGGTGCGGTGTTCTGCGGTCTGCTGTGGTGGGCCGCGTTCGGCATGCACAGCACCTCGCTCGTGGTGGCGACGATGATCTGCCTGGTCACCTCGCAAGTGGTCTCCTACATCAAGGCCCGAGCCGAGGCCAACGGGCTCAAGGGCGACGGCGGCATCATCGAACGGCCGGAGCGGCTCATCATCGTGCTCGTCGGCGCCGGGCTCTCGGGGGTGTCGTTCCTCCACGTGCCCTGGTTGGTTCATGTCGCGATGTGGTTGCTTGCCGTGGCCAGCCTCATCACGCTGGGGCAGCGCCTGCATGCCGTGCGCAGGTCTGCCGGTGCGATGGAGCCCTTGGAGAGCACGGCGGCGTCACCGCCACCTGCCGATTCGGCGGACGAGGCGAGCGAAGCGTGAGCACGCCGTCGGCGGGGCTGCCGAGCGTGCGTGGATTCACCCTTCCGCTCGCCGGTCAACTGAGCGACCTTGGCTACGCCGCAGGCTGGCGGGTGGTTCGCGCCATGCCAGAGTTCGCTGCCCGCAATGCCTTCGAGGCCGGTGCGCTGTACGCGTCCCGCGGCGGCGGCCCGGAACAACTGCGCAAGAACCTGGCCCGTGTGATCGGGGTGCCGCCCGCCGAGGTGCCGGGCAGCCTGATTCGTGCTTCGCTGGCCTCCTACGCCCGATATTGGCGGGAGGCGTTCCGGTTGCCCTCGATGAACCACCAGGTGCTCACCCGGCGGCTGAACGAGTCGGCAACGGGCGGAGAGCACATCGCGGCTGCGTTGGATGCCGGCCACGGTGCCGTGCTCGCCCTTCCGCACAGCGGCAACTGGGACATGGCCGGCGTGTGGCTGATCAACACCCATGGCGCCTTCGCCACCGTCGCCGAGCGGCTCAAGCCCGAGTCGTTGTACAAGCGGTTCCTGGACTATCGCGAGAGCCTCGGCTTCGAGGTGCTTCCGCTGACCGGTGGTGCGCGGCCACCGTTCGAGGTCCTCGCCGAGCGCCTCCGCGGCAACGGTCTCGTCTGCCTGATGTCCGATCGCGACCTGACCACGTCGGGTGTGCCGGTGAACCTCTTCGGCGAGCCGACCATGCTGCCCGCAGGGCCTGCCAAGTTGGCGTTGGCCACCGGCGCGACACTGCTTCCCGTGCATTCGTACTTCGAGCCCGACGTGGCGGTGACCGCCATCGGAGCACCGCTGGACATCTCGTCGGGCCACGTCGGCACCATCACCCAGGCGCTGGCCGACGAATTCACCACCAACATCGCCGCCCACCCCGCCGACTGGCACATGCTGCAGCCGCAATGGCTGGCCGACCTGTCCGACGAACGCAGGTCGCGGCTCGCCGGCGCCGTGGGGCTGCCTCGGGGGAGAGCGAGGCGCCAGGGGAATGGATCCCGGAGCTGGTGACCGGGGATTGATGCCGGCGGGCAGCAAGCCGGGGCGTCCTGATGCGCATCGGGATGGTCTGCCCGTACTCGTTCGACGTGCCAGGCGGCGTCCAGGCACACGTGCTGCAACTCGCCGAGGTGATGCGCAGCTACGGACATCACGTCAGCGTGCTCGCCCCGTCGTCTCCCGGCGCCTCGCTGCCCGACTACGTCGTCTCCGGTGGCAAGGCCGTCCCCATCCCGTACAACGGGTCGGTCGCGCGGCTGCGCTTCGGTCCTGCGACCCACCGCAGGGTGAAGAAGTGGCTCGTCGACGGTGACTTCGACGTACTGCACCTGCACGAGCCCAACGCGCCGAGCCTGTCGATGCTGGCACTGATGATCGCCGAGGGCCCGATCGTCGCGACGTTTCACACCTCGACCACGAAGTCGTTGACGCTCAGCGTCTTTCAGGGCATCCTGCGGCCGTGGCACGAGAAGATCGTCGGCCGGATCGCGGTGTCCGATCTGGCGAGGCGCTGGCAGATGGAGGCGCTGGGTTCCGACGCCGTCGAGATCCCCAACGGTGTCGACGTGGCATCGTTCGCGTCGGCGCCGAGGCTCGACGGTTACCCGCGGCCCGGCCGGTCGGTGCTGTTCCTCGGTCGCTTCGACGAACCCCGCAAGGGCATGGCCGTCCTGCTTCGCGCGCTGCCTGCGCTGGTCGAAGCGCTTCCCGACGTCGAGATTCTCGTCGTCGGACGCGGCGACGAGGAGGAGCTGAGGGAGGAGGCCGGTGACCTTGCCGGGCACCTGCGCTTCCTCGGGCTGGTCGACGACGCCGAGAAGGCATCCGCGATGCGCAGCGTCGACGTCTACTGTGCCCCGAACACGGGCGGCGAGAGTTTCGGCATCGTGCTGGTCGAGGCCATGGCGGCAGGCACCGCCGTGGTGGCCAGCGACCTCGACGCGTTTCGCCGGGTGCTCGAGGACGGCGCGGCGGGCCGGTTGGTGCCCGTCGACGACCCGGCTGCGCTCGCCTCGGCACTGATCGAGACGCTGTCCGACGACGCGGCCCGCGTGGGCTACGTCGAGGCCGCGACCGAGGCGGTGGGGCGTTATGACTGGGCGGTGGTGGCCGGCCAGATCCTGCGGGTGTACGAGACGGTGGCGGGCGTGGGGGCGAAGGTTCGCGTGGCGGGCTCGGCGGGCAGGAGCGAAGCGACCCGGGTGAAGCGGCGGGCAGGAGCGAAGCGACCCGGGTTGCGGCGGGAGGAGCGAAGCGACCGGGGGTTACGGCGGGCAGGAGCGAAGCGACTGAAGCGGCGAGGAGTACCAGTTGATTACCTGGATCGTGGTGATCGCGCTCGCCATCCTGGCGGTCGTGCTGCTGGTCGGCGGTGTCTGGGCCTTCCAGACGGCGAACCGTCTGGACCGGCTGCACGTCCGCTACGACCTGTCGTGGCAGGCGCTCGACGGCCTTCTGGCGCGCCGCGCCGTGGTGGCGAGGGCGGTGGCGACCGACGCCTACGGCCGGGCCGCCGCGGGCAGGCGGTTGGCCGGGCTGGCCGATGCGGCCGAACGGGCGCCGCGAAGCGGGACGGGAGGCGGCCGAGAACGAGTTGTCCGCTGCGCTCGCGCTGGTGGATCCGGCGTCGCTGCCGGTGACCTTGGTGGCGGAGCTGGCCGACGCCGAGGCGCGCGTGATGTTGGCCCGCCGCTTCCACAACGACGCCGTCCGCGACACCCTGTCGCTGCGTGAGCGGCCGCTGGTGCGATGGCTGCATCTCGGTGGAACCGCGGCGCTGCCAACCTATTTCGAAATCGCGGATGGGGCTGCGCAGCATTCCCGCGGTCCGGCGAACCCGCGCACCTCGGCGCGTGTCGTGCTGCTCGACGAACTCGGCTGCGTCCTGTTGTTCTGCGGCTCGGATCCGGCTGCCGAACCCACCGCGCCGCGGTGGTGGTTCACCGTCGGCGGCGCCGTGGAACCGGGGGAGGCGCTGCCCGATGCCGCGGTGCGTGAGATCGCGGAGGAGACGGGCCTGCGCGTCAGCGCCGCCGACCTGATCGGTCCGGTGTGGCGGCGCGAGGCCGTGTTCGAGTTCAACGGCTCGGTGATCCGCAGCGTGGAGATGTTCTTCATCTACCGCACGTCGCGGTTCGAGCCGTCGACCAGGGGGCACACCGCATTGGAACGCAGCACCATCCACGGGCACCGATGGTGTGACGAGGCGGCCATCGCCGAGTTGGCCGACCGTGGCGAGACGGTGTATCCGTTGCAGTTGGCCGAGTTGCTCGCCGAGGCCAACGCGATGGCATCGGGCGGGCAGGCGCGGGATTTGCAGTCCATCCGCTGAGCTGCGGATCTAATCGATTTGGCTCGGCCATTAGACTGGTTCAGTACTTATTTGGAGGAGATGGCAGTGGATTCCGCCGATAACTCGCAGACTGGCACCGCACGCGTCAAGCGCGGCATGGCCGAGATGCTCAAGGGCGGCGTCATCATGGACGTCGTCACGCCCGAGCAGGCGCGCATCGCCGAGGGCGCAGGGGCCGTCGCGGTCATGGCGCTCGAGCGCGTGCCCGCCGACATTCGCGCCCAGGGCGGGGTGTCGCGGATGAGCGACCCCGACATGATCGAGGGCATCATCGCCGCGGTCACCATCCCGGTCATGGCCAAGGCGCGCATCGGGCACTTCGTCGAGGCGCAGATCCTGCAGAGCCTTGGCGTCGACTACGTCGACGAGTCCGAGGTGCTGACGCCCGCCGATTACGCCAACCACATCGACAAGTGGAAGTTCACCGTGCCGTTCGTGTGCGGTGCCACCAATCTCGGTGAGGCGCTGCGGCGGCTGACCGAGGGTGCGGCGATGATCCGTTCCAAGGGCGAGGCGGGCACGGGTGACGTGTCCAACGCGACCACCCACATGCGCAAGATCGGCGGCGAGATCCGTCGGCTGACCTCGCTGTCGGAGGACGAGTTGTTCGTCGCGGCCAAGGAACTGCAGGCACCGTATGAGCTGGTGCGTCGAGGTGGCGCGGGCGGGCAAGCTGCCGGTGACGCTGTTCACCGCGGGCGGTATCGCCACGCCTGCCGACGCGGCGATGATGATGCAGCTCGGTGCCGAGGGCGTGTTCGTCGGCTCGGGCATCTTCAAGTCCGGCGACCCGGCGGCGCGCGCCGCCGCGATCGTCAAGGCCACCACCTTCTACGACGACCCCGACGTGCTCGCGAAGGTGTCGCGCGGGTTGGGTGAGGCCATGGTCGGCATCAACGTGGAGGACATCGCACAGCCACATCGGCTCGCCGAACGCGGCTGGTAAGCCCTACGTGTCGATCGAAGAGATCCTCGATCTCGAGCAGCTCGAGGTCAACATCTATCGAGGTGGCGTCTTCAGCCCGGAATCGGGCTTTCTGCAGCGCACCTTCGGCGGCCACGTGGCAGGTCAGTCGCTGGTGTCGGCGGTCCGCACGGTGGATCCGCGCTACCAGGTGCATTCGCTGCACGGTTACTTCCTGCGGCCCGGGCGACGCCAGGGCGCCGACGGTCTACCTGGTCGAACGCCTCCGCGACGGCGGCTCGTTCGCCACCCGCCGGGTGAACGCCGTGCAGCACGGCGAGACGATCTTCTCGATGTCGGCGTCGTTCCAGACCGACCAGAGCGGCATCGAGCACCAGGACGCCATGCCTGCCGCGCCGCCGCCGGACGATCTGCCCGGCTTCCGCTCGGGCGGCGCCTTCGACGATGCGGGCTTTGCGCAGTTCGCCGAGTGGGACGTGCGGATCGTGCCGCGCGACGGGCTTGACCCTGCTGCCCGGCAAGGCCTCACAGCAGCAGGTGTGGTTCCGGCACACCGACCCGCTGCCCGACGACTCGGTGCTGCACATCTGCGCGCTGGCCTACCTGAGCGACCTGACCCTGCTGGGTTCGGCGCAGGTCAATCATCCGGACGAACGCAAGCACCTGATGGTCGCGTCGCTGGATCACGCGATGTGGTTCATGCGGCCGTTCCGCGCCGACGAATGGCTGCTGTACGACCAGTCCTCGCCGTCGGCCTGTGGCGGACGGTCGCTGACGGAGGGCAAGCTGTTCAACCGGTAGGGCGAGATGGTCGCCGCGGTGGTGCAGGAGGGTTTGACCCGCTACCAGCGTGACTTCACGCCGCCCGCCAAGTGACGGTGCGCGTCGGAGTCCTTGCGCTGCAAGGTGATACCCGAGAACATCTGGCCGCCCTTGTCGAGGCCGGCGCGGAGGCGGTGACGGTGCGCCGCCGCACCGAACTGGACTCCGTCGACGCCCTGGTGATCCCTGGCGGGGAGTCCACCACGATGAGCCATCTGCTGCGTGAGTTCGATCTGCTCGAGCCGCTGCGGGCGCGGTTGGCCGCGGGCATGCCCGCCTACGGGTCCTGCGCGGGGATGATCCTGCTGGCCACCTCGATCGCCGACGCGGGCGTGCCGGGCCGCGAGGCCGTGCCACTGGGTGCGATCGACATGACCGTGCGCCGCAACGCCTTCGGGCGGCAGGTCGATTCCTTCGAGGGCGACATCGACTTCGAGGGGCTGGACGGGCCGATGCACGCGGTGTTCATCCGCGCGCCGTGGGTGGAGCGCGTTGGCCCGGACGTCGAGGTCCTCGCCGAGGCCGCCGGCCATCCCGTCGCGGTGCGGCAGGGCCGGATGATGGCGACGTCGTTCCACCCCGAGATGACCGGCGACCGCCGGGTGCATCGCCTGTTCGTCGCCTCCCTCTGAGCGATTGTGTCGCGGAACACGCGCTGAGCGCTGTGTGATGCACAAAACTCGCAACTAGGGGAGGATCGCAGCAGTCGGGAGCTGAGCGGATCGTGTTGAGCGAGCTGGTGCCGACGCTGGCGTGGCGGAACTTCATGATCGCCGGGGTGTCCGTTGTCCTTGGTCGTCGCTGGTGAGCACCGACCGGATTGCGGTGCCCGGGCGCGAAGCGTCGGGCGTTGGGCACCGAACGGGATTCGGTACTGACGTCCCTGCCGGATCGGCACGGCGACGGATTTCCGGCAGGGCAGGACCGGGTGCGCCCGAGGCGCTGGCGCCTCGTCCACCTCGCGCAGGCTCGGCGCGCAACCAGCCGGCGGTGACGTCGGTCGACCGCGCCGTCGGGGGCGACGTCCTGGCAGCGTGGCGATCCAGGCCGTGTCCGCGGCGGTGGCGCCGAGGCGACGAGGCGGAGCTCGATGTCGCCGACCATGTCGACGGCCTGCGTGACGGCGTGCGCTGGTCCAGGTGAGCGATCGACCGGCGGGTCGATCGAACGGCTCGGGCTGGCGCGGTCCAGGCCGGCGCCGAGCATCATGTAGTACTGGCGCCCGGCCTCGCCCTCGTCGACGGTCGAGCGCGCCGTCGGCGCGCAGCGCGCACTCGCTGGTGCGACGGCGCCGCGCGGGCGGCCAGCTGCTCGGCGGTGCGCCAGTCGTCGGCGCCCGGGCAGCGACGTAGCGGATCGGCGGCGCCGTCCATGATGCCGGTGTCGTGGCCCTTGAGCCAGTGGTCGAACCAGGCGAGCGCCTCGACGTGCAGGCTCTCCCACGGCCAGGTCAGCCCGTAGTGGTCGAGCAGCGCCATCCGCACGTTCGGGTTGTCGCCAACGCCTTCCACGCGGTGAAGGTGCGACGGCAGGTGCAGCGGCACGTTCTCCCAGTCGCAGCCGAGGTACACCGGGATGTCGACGTCCTCAGCAGCGGCAGCGAGGTTGCGCGTCGTCCCACCACTCGTCGCGCAGCGGGTGCTTGACGACGGCGTCCAGCCAGAGGTCGTCCCACGGGTGCGGGTCGTGGGGCAGCTTCATGCAGTCTGGCGCATCATCGTCACCGCGGCCTCGCCGTTCATCGTGCCGAACTTCGCGGTGCAGCGTGCGGCCGGTCAGGATCGTGCGGGCGGCGTTCACGGGTGGCCGCGCCAGAACTCGTCGCTGCGGCGCGACGTCAGTGCCGATCATCGACAGGAACGGCGTGATGAACGACGAGCTGAGCAGGCCGTGGTGGTTGACGGCCTCGTACAGGTCGGCGGTGACCGCCGACCGGGAAGATCGCCTTGAGGTGCGGCGGGTCGCTCGACGGCGGCCTCGAGCTGGTCATCGCGAAGTAGCTGATGCCGATCATGCCGACGTTGCCGTCGCACCACGGCTGCGCGGCCGCCCACTCGACGAGGTCGTGCATGTCCTGGCGCTCCTGCGCGTCGAAGAAGCGCGAACGTGCCGCCGGATCCGCCGGTGCCGCGGACGTTGGCGATGACGTGGACGTAGCCGCGGGGCACCCAGAAGTCGCGTGGCGCCCGCCTCGATGAACCCCACGGGGCGCCGAGATCCTGGATCTGGCGCGGGATAGGGCGAGCGGCGATCAGCGCCGGGAACCGCCGTCGGCGTCCGGCCGGTGGACGTCGGCCAGCAGCGGACGCCGTCGCGCATCGGCACCACGACGTTGACTCGTGCCGACGTCGTGTTTGGGCTCGACTGAGATTACGGTAGTCGCGTCCGGTGGTCTGCGGTCCGTTCAGTTGCTCTGCGTCATGAGTTTCACGGTAGGATGAAACTAGTCTCAACGCAACGTGAAACTTTGCTAGGCTCGACTCATGCCGAAGAAGCCGCACGCCGGGGCCGCGTGACGAACGCGGCGTGCTGTCGGCCCGGATCCTGACCGCCGCGCGCGAGGCGTTCGCCGAGACCGGCTGGGCGGGCACCACGATGCGCGCCGTCGCCCGCGGCGCCGACGTCGACCCGGCGCTCGTCTACCACTACTTCGGGTCGAAGGAGGGTCTGCTCGACGCCGCGTCGAACCGCCGCAGCGCTGGCTGGAGAACGTCGCGAGACCTGGGCGACACCGGTGAGGAACTCGGTGCGCGCTGCTGCGACTGATGCTCGCCGCGTGGGCCGACGACGAGATCGGTCCGGTGCTGCGCGCGGTGCTGCAGACCGCCGCGCACGAGCGAGGCACGCGCGAGAAGCTGCGCCGGATCGTCGAGGGCAGCCTGATGGGCGTATCGCAACTCGGGCGCCGACGAGCACGACCGCCTGGTCCGCAGCGGGTTGATCTCTTCGCAGATCATGGGTTTGGCGATGATGCGCTACATCTGGCGGATCGAGCCGGTCGCGTCGATGACCGACGACGAGATCGTCGCCGCCGTCGCGCCCAACCTGCAGCACTACATCGAGGGCGACCTCGCCCCGTAGCACTCGGACCTGCGAGGCGTGGCTGCGGCAGCGCTCCACGTAGACTCGTCAGGTTATGAGTGGCGAGCGAGAAGAGGTAGTCAAGCGATGAGCGGCCATTCCAAATGGGCCACCACCAAGCATCAGAAGGCCGTCAAAGACGCGCGCCGCGGCAAGGAATTCGCCCGGCTGATCAAGAACATCGAGGTCGCCGCGCGCACCGGTGGCGGTGACCCCGGGGGAAACCCGACGTTGTACGACGCCATTCAGAAGGCCAAGAAGACGTCGGTGCCCAACGACAACATCGAGCGCGCCCGCAAACGCGGCGCCGGTGAAGAGGCGGGTGGCGCGGACTGGCAGCCGATCACCTACGAGGGATACGGACCGAACGGCGTGGCGATCCTGGTCGAATGCCTCACCGACAACCGCAACCGGGCGGCAGGCGAGGTGCGCGTCGCCATGACCCGCAACGGCGGCAACATGGCCGACCCGGGCTCCGTGTCATACATGTTCTCCCGCAAGGGTGTCGTGACCCTCGAGAAGAACGGTCTCACCGAGGACGACGTTCTCACGGCCGTGCTGGACGCAGGCGCCGAGGACGTCAACGACCTCGGCGACAGCTTCGAGGTGATCTCCGAGCCCACGGATCTGGTCGCCGTGCGGACCGCCTTGCAGGACGCGGGAATCGACTACGAATCGGCCGAAGCAAGCTTCCAGCCGTCGGTCACCGTGCCCGTCGACCTCGAGGGCGCCCGGAAGGTTCTCAAGCTGATCGACGCCCTCGAGGAAAGTGACGACGTGCAGGACGTGTACAGCAACGTCGACATTCCCGACGACGTGGCAGCACTCCTCGACGAGGACTGAGGCAGCACTCGCTTCCTAGCGATGTCCGCCGTTGCCGTGGCGGTCGAGGATGACGAGGTTTCCGAAGTACGGGTACTGCTGCTGGTAGTTCACGTAGGGCGGGGTGGCGGTGATCTGGCTGTTGCCGGGCGTCTGGCACTGCGTGCTCGAACTACTCGTCGTCGTGCAGGTGGGACCGGTGTTCTCCGCCAGTGCCATTGGGGCAAAGGCGATCGATCCGGCAGCGGCTGCCGCCAACAACGCAGGCGCCAGCCAGCTCTTCTTGATGGTCATGGGTGTAGCTCCTAATTAGAAACTGAACGTTTAGTTTCCAATCAATAGAGCGCTCAGTGCGGTTGGGGATAGTCCCCGGGCGGTGCGAGTCATCAGTCACACCCGGCACATCGTGCGAGGCCCGACACCGCGGCATCCGCGATGGCGTCGGCGGCCGCGGCGTCCAGGGGCGCGTGCCCGGTGACGAGGCGGTAGAGCCCCGGCCCGAAGATCAGATCGATCGCGATGTCCGGGTCCACGTCCGGACGTAGCTCGCCGCGGGCGACGCCGCGCTCCCACATCGCCCGGCCCAGCTGACGGCGGGACTGCACCAGGTGGTCCCGCAGCTCGGCCTGGACCAGTGGGTCCAACTGCGCCTCACCGACGAGCTGGGCGAATACCCGTCCGGTCGGGCTTGCGTAGAAGTGCAGGAGTCCTCGCAGCGCGATGCGGAAATCCTCACGGGCCGAACCAGTGTCGGGATCGGCCGATTCGGCGAACATCTCCGAAAGGAAGGCCTCGACCGCGACGGCGTACTTGTTCGGCCACCACTTGTAGATCGTCGCCTTGCTCGCCCCGCTGCGGGCGGCAATCTGCTCGGTGGTCATCGCCCGCAGCCCGACCTCGTGCATGAGGTCCCGCGCGGCGCGTACGACGGCGGTTCTGGACTGCTCGCTGCGAGGCCGGCCTGGTCGTCGATCGCCGACGCGGGTCTCGGTCATCGGTCACGGTGAACGGTCGATACTGAACGCATCGTTCAGTATCGGTGATGAGCGGCCATCCCGCAGACCTTCAGCGCTGGAGGAAGCTGCCGATCTCCCGTGCGGTCTGCTCCGGCTGATCCAGCATGATCAGTACGTTCGCGTCGTCGACGTAGCGCAGCGATCCGTTCGCGAGATCGGCCAGCCGTGTCGCGTGGTCGTCGGGCATGACCGGATTGTGACTCCACAGCACCAGCACGTCGCCGTCGAACGCGGCCAGCCGCTCGGTCGCACGCACCAGGTCGGCATCGACGAACTTGGTGCGGCAGTACTTCACCAGGTCGCGCCGGATCCGCTCGGTCCTTCATGGCGGCGTCGAACCACGCGTCGACGATGTGTTGGGGGATCGGCTTTTTCGCCATCATCCCGAACATCAACCGCCGCCTGCGCAGCCAGCCGATGCGGAGTTGGCGCATCGCGAGCGACACCGTCACGGTGTTGCGGCTGGCCAGCCAGGCGAGCTTGCCGGGGAATCCCGGCGGGAAGTTCCCGAACGCCTCGGACGGGCAGATCACCATGCCGGCCACCCGCTTGTCGCGGCCGAGGTCGGTCAGGAAGAGCGCGCCGCCCCAATCGGTGACGACCAGGGTGACGTCGGTCAGATCGAGGGCGTCGAGGAAGTCGGCCACGATGCCGACCATGCCGGGCAGCGTCAGGTCGGCGTCCTCGCGCATGGGCACGCGGTGCCCGCCCATCGGGAGCACCGGCAGCAGGTAGCGATGGTCCGCTGGGCAGCAGCGGGAGCGACGAGATCCCACTGGGCGTCGTTCATCAACAGACCGTGCAGCAGGACCACCGGCGGTCCGTCCGGATCGCCTTCCTCGCGGTACTGAACGGTTCCCGCATCGAGTTCCGATCGCCTTCACGTCTCCTACCTCCATTAGAATGCTCATTCTAGAACGTATGCTCTAGTCTGTCGTTCAGGAGGCGACATTGGCAAGGTCGACCAGAGAATCGATCCTCACCGCGGCGGCGGAGTTGATGCGGCGCAAGGGCTACGGCGCCTTCGGCATGAAGGACGTCGTCGCGGCATCCGGCGCGCCCATCGGCTCGCTGTATCACCACTTTCCTGGCGGCAAGGTGCAGATCGCGCGTGAGGCGCTGATCAACGCGGGCGTCGCCTACGGCGCTGCTCATCCCGACCCTCTGCGACGCCCACGACGATCTCGGCGAGGCCGTCGAATCCGTCTTCGGCCAGGCCGCGGCGGACATGGCCGAAACCGGGTTTCGCCAACATGTGCCCCGTCGCCAGCGTCGCCGCCGAAGTCGCCGACACGCTCGAGGATCTCCGCGACACCGCCGCAGGCGTCTTCACCGGCTGGCTCGACGGAGGCACCGCATACTTCGTCTCCCGAGGGCTACCGGAGAGCGCCGCCCGCGACCTGACCGTCGCACTGGTCGGCGCGCTCGAGGGCGCCTTCGTCCTGGCCAGGACGCTGCGCGACGTCGAGCCGTTGCGCGCGGCAGGGCGCGTGCTCGCAGCCGCAGTACCGGGGAACCACGCTGGCCCGACCTGACTCGGTCGGCAGTGGCGTGTCCCTACCCGGAGCCGTCGCACCGGCCGGTTAAGGTATCGAACAGCTGTTCGGAATGTCGACGGGGCTGCGAAGGAGACGCTGTGCGCGTGATGGGCGTCGACCCTGGGTTGACGCGTTGTGGACTGTCGGTCATCGAGAGCGGCCGTGGCCGCCAAGTGATCGCGCTCGACGTCGACGTGGTCCGCACGCCAGCGGACCAGCCGCTGCACAAGCGGCTGCTGATCATCAGCGACGTCGTCGAGCACTGGCTGGACACCCACCATCCGGACGTGCTCGCGATCGAGCGGGTGTTCGCCAACCAGAACGCGAACACCGCGATGGGCACCGCGCAGGCCGGCGGTGTCATCGCGCTCGCCGCCGCCAGGCGGGACATCGACGTGCACTTCCACACGCCCAGTGAGGTGAAGGCCGCCGTCACGGGCAATGGTCGCGCCGACAAGGCGCAAGTCACCGAGATGGTCACCAGAATCCTTGCGCTGCAGACCAAACCGACCCCGGCCGATGCCGCGGACGCGCTCGCGCTTGCCATCTGCCACTGCTGGCGGGCGCCGATGATCGCGCGGATGGCCGCGGCCGAGGCCATGGCCGCCGAACAGCGCCGCACCTATCAGGCCAAGCTCAAGGCGGCGCGATGATCGCCTCGATTCGCGGCGAGGTGCTCGACATCGCCCTCGATCACGCCGTCATCGAGGCGGCCGGTGTCGGCTACAAGGTGTTGACCACCCCGATGACGCTGTCCACGCTGCGGCGCGGCGCAGAGGCACGGTTGATCACGGCGATGATCGTGCGCGAGGACTCGATGACGCTGTACGGCTTCGCCGACTCGGACTCGCGCGATCTGTTCAGCACCCTGCTCGGCGTCTCCGGCGTCGGGCCGAAGATCGCACTCGCGACGCTGGCGGTCTACGACCCGCACGCACTGCGGCAGGCGCTCGCCGACGGCGACATCACCGCGTTGACCCGGGTGCCGGGCATCGGCAAGCGGGGCGCCGAGCGCATGGTGCTCGAACTGCGTGACAAGATCGGCGTGGTGACGCACGGCGGCGTCGCGACGAACGTGACGGGGCACGCCGTGCGCATGCCGGTCGTGGAAGCCCTTGTCGGGCTTGGGTTCGCGGCCAAACAGGCCGAGGAGGCCACCGACAAGGTGCTCGCCGCAGACCCCGACGCCAACACGCAGAGCGCGTTACGCGCCGCGCTGTCCTTGCTGGGGAAGATCTCGTGAGCCGATTCAACGACGACCGTGACACCGACGACACCACCGAGCGGGAACTGTCCGCCGCGCTGACGGTCGGCGAGGGTGACGTCGACGCGAGCCTGCGGCCGCGCTCGCTCGGTGAGTTCATCGGACAGGCGAGGGTGCGCGAACAGCTGCAACTCGTCCTGGAGGGCGCCAAGAATCGCGGCGGCACACCCGATCACATCCTGCTCGCCGGACCGCCCGGCCTCGGCAAGACGTCGCTGGCGATGATCATCGCCGCTGAACTGGCAACGTCGCTCCGCGTGACGTCCGGTCCGGCGCTGCTCCGGGCGGGTGACCTCGCCGCCATGCTCTCCAACCTGGTGCAGGGCGACGTGCTGTTCATCGACGAAATCCACCGCATCGCCAGGCCTGCAGAGGAGATGCTGTACCTCGCGATGGAGGACTTCCGCGTCGACGTCGTCGTCGGCAAGGGACCAGGAGCGACGTCGATTCCACTCGAGGTCGCGCCGTTCACCCTCGTCGGGGCCACCACCCGGTCCGGGGCGCTGACCGGACCGCTGCGCGACAGGTTCGGCTTCACCGCCCACATGGACTTCTACGAACCCGCCGAACTCGAACGGGTGCTGTTCCGGTCGGCGGGCATCCTCGGCATCGAACTCGGCGCGGAGGCAGGAACCGAGATCGCCAGGCGGTCAAGGGGCACGCCACGCATCGCCAACCGGCTGCTCCGCCGGGTACGTGACTACGCGGAGGTGCGCGCCGACGGCGTCATCACGCGCGACATCGCCAAGGCGGCGTTGGAGGTCTACGACGTCGACGAACTTGGCCTGGACCGGCTGGACCGCGCCGTGCTCTCGGTACTGACCCGCAGCTTCGGTGGGGGCCCCGTCGGGGTGTCCACGCTCGCGGTGGCCGTCGGCGAAGAGGCCACGACGGTCGAGGAGGTGTGCGAGCCGTTCCTCGTCCGTGCAGGCATGCTCGCGCGCACCCCGCGTGGCCGGGTGGCCACTGCGCAGGCATGGACGCATCTCGGACTGACTCCGCCCAGCGGCGTGACCGGCCTGGGACAGTCGGGCCTGTTCGAGTAAGCGGTCGAAAGGCAAGCGGCGCAACGAGAATCGGCCCGGTATGCAGTACGGTGCTCTGGGTCGGTCTGACGGGATTGCTCTTGCGGTGATGCCAGCGAAGTACGAGCGGAAGGCGTGGGTGCACAGATGGTCACCGCAGGTTTGATCTTGGCAGGACTGGCGGCAGTGCTGCACGTCTACATCTTCGTGCTGGAATCGCTGCAGTGGACGGCGCCGAGGACACGCGCCACGTTCGGCACCACGCTCGAGGAGGCCGAGGCCACCAAGCTGCTGGCCTTCAACCAGGGCTTCTACAACCTCTTCCTGGCACTCGTGACCGTGGTGGGCGTCGGGTTCATGATCTCGGGAGGCACCCCGGTCGGCGCGGCCCTGGTCTTCGCGGGTGTGGGTTCGATGATGGCAGCCGCGGTGGTACTGCTGGCGTCGTCGCCGGACAAGGCGCGCTCCGCGGTGGTCCAGGGTGCGTTTCCGTTGGTGGCCGTCGTCCTGCTCGCGATCGGGTTGTCGACGTAGCTCTGCTCGGGGCGGCCTGCGACATAGACCTGATCGCCGCCGGCGCGCTTGGCTTGGTACATGGCCCGGTCGGCTGCCTCCACCAGATCCTGAACGACGACTTGCACGCCCGTGGCGGGCACTCGTGCCAGGGCGGCGGTGGCAACGCCGACGCTGGCCGTCACGTTCCACGTCGTCGCGGCGATCTGGCGACGCAGTCGTTCGGCCATCCCGATCGCGGCCTGCTCGGTGCCTACGACGGCTATGACGAACTCCTCGCCGCCGATCCGGGCGGTGATCGAGTCATTGCGGCGCGTGCGCCGCAGAATGCCTGCGATCTCGATCAGTGTCTGGTCGCCTGCCGCATGTCCCGCGGTGTCGTTGACGCGCTTGAAGGCGTCCAGGTCGATCATCAAGACCGCCAGGACGGCCGAGCCGTTGCCGATCGACTCCGCCGCCAGGGTGCGGACCGATCGGTTGAAGGCGCGGCGGTTCGGCAGTTCGGTCAGTGGGTCGGTGTCGGACTTGAGCGCGTCGGTACCCAGGATGTGCACGAGCACCTGGGCGGAGAACGGCACGGCCAGCACGCATACGAACAAGATCAAGAGTTTGCTCACGATCACGGCGACGTTGCCGTTCTCGCTGTTCTGTATCGCTAGAACGATTGCAGTGCACGTCGCTACCAGGAGCGTTGATGCGAGATATCGACTGGTGTGAAAGAACGCGACGTAGCCGGCCAGCGCAGCGAAGGCGGTGATGCCCTGAAGGCCCGCAGCGGGGTGGGTCTGGGCCAGACAGGATGCGGCGATACAGACGTTGGCGCCGACGGCGAAGGCCGCGGATTGACCACGGGTGGGCCAGCGCGTCAGCCAAAGCCCTGCCATCACCAGACAGCAAGCGATCACCGCAGGCCCAACCAGCAGAAAGTGCACGTCGTCGGTGCCGGTGCCGATCATCAGCGAGGACGGGCACCATGCCCAGAACCAAGACGATGCCGGCAATCATGTAGCGCGTGAATCGCTGCAGATCATGGGCGGCCAGGTACGCCGACAGCCATTGATAATGGTCGGGCTGTCGCCACCACTGGCGAATCCAGTCCACTACGTTGCGCTCACTCTGTGCGTCGTCGGCGCTGGCCACTGAGACGGTGCGGCCGCACGGCCTGAATCTGTCCAAATTCCGTCGCGGCAAACCCCCGACAGCCGCATGCTACCCACAGAAAACGCACTTTGCTGGCGTTAGCGAGATCCAGCAGAGGGCGAACAGGATCGGCCGCGGGATGGCCAGCGCCGTCAACTGGTCGACCACCGCCGGTTAGGTGCCTCCTGTCGATGGGTATACCTCGGGGCGACCTAGGAGGAACGACGTGAACGACATCGACAACCGCGACCGCGTCCGTGGTGGGCGTCTTCGCATGCCACGCAGCCGCGGCGCGGCCAGCGGCTTCCTACTGATCTTGCTTGGACTTTGGGGTGCGGCGGTTCCGTTCGTCGGCCCGTACTTCGAGTTCTCCTTCAGCCCCGGTCAGGACTGGTCGGCGGCGCGCGGCTGGCTGGAGGTCCTGCCAGGGGCGGTGACCGTGCTGGGCGGCGTGCTTCTGCTGGTGTCGCGAAACCGTGCGACCGCCATGCTGGGCAGCTGGCTGGCGGTCATCGCCGGTGCCTGGTTCGTGGTCGGCCGTGCGTTTGCAGGTCCGCTGGCGCTCGGCGACGTCGGTACGCCCGCCGCGAACAGCGACACCCAGCGCGTCTGGCTCGAATTGTCCTACTTCTACGGTCTCGGCGCGCTGATCGTGTTCTTCGGGGCGCTCGCCCTCGGCAGGCTGTCGGTGCGCACTCGGCGCGACGTGGCCTACGCACAGCGACCGGTCGTCGATCGCGAGGTCGACACGGCGCCCGTAATGGCCGAGCGCGCCGACGATGCCCCGCGCCGATCTGGGGGTTGGCGCCATCGCCTCGCCACATTCGGTCGGCACCAAACGCACGCGCACTGAGGTCAGGTCGGACCTAGCCGGTGTAGATCATGACGTGCTTGACCCGCGTGTAGTCCTCGAACCCGTACATCGACAGGTCCTTTCCGTGGCCGGAGGACTTGAACCCACCGTGCGGCATCTCGGCGACCAGCGGAATGTGGGTGTTGATCCACACGCAGCCGAAGTCCAGCGCGTTGGACATCCGGATCGCCGTCGAGACGTCCTTGCTCCACACCGATGACGCAAGCGCGAACTCGACCCCGTTCGCCTTCTCCAGGGCGTCGGCCTCGTCGGTGAACGACTGAACGGTGATGACCGGCCCGAAGACCTCGGTCTGGCTCAGCCGATCCTCCTGCCGGAGGCCGCCGATCACGGTCGGCTCGACGTAGAAGCCGCTGTCGCCCTGGCGATGTCCACCGATGGCGACCTTCGCGTGATCCGGCACGTCGTCGAAGAACCCGAGGACCCGCTCCATTTGGTTGACGTTGTTCACCGGGGGGACCCAGGCGTCCTCGTCGTCGGCCGGGCGACCATAGGTGGTCGTCGCGCCGGCGGCCTGCTCGGCCAGCGCGGCAGTGAGTTCGTCCACGATCGACGCCTGCGCCAGCACACGGGTGGCGGCGGTGCAGTCCTGCCCGGCATTGAAGTAGCCCGCCGTCGCAATGCCTTCGGCGGCGGCGGCGATGTCGGCGTCACCGAACACGATGACCGGTGCCTTGCCGCCCAGTTCGAGATGAGTCCTCTTGAGATGCCCGCCTGCGCTGACCGCGACCGCTCGGCCCGCTGCCACCGAGCCGGTGATCGACACCATCTGCGGGATGGGATGGGCCACCACGGCAGCGCCCGTGACCCGGTCGCCCGTCACCACGTTGAGGACGCCCGGCGGCAGGTGCTTGGCAGCCAGTTGGGCAAGCATCACCGTCGTCACCGGTGTGGTGTCACTGGGTTTGATCACGACGGTGTTGCCCGCGGCGAGGGCAGGTGCGAACTTCCAGATCGCCATCATCATCGGGTAGTTCCACGGCGCCACCTGCCCGATCACGCCGACCGGTTCGCGGCGGATCCACGAGGTGTGGTTCTCCATGTACTCGCCGGCCGACTTGCCCTCCAGGACCCGGGCCGCACCCGCGAAGAATCTGATCTGGTCGATCATCGGCGGGATCTCTTCGGCCTTGGTCACGTGGTTGGGCTTGCCGGTGTTGCGTCCCTCGGCGGCCACCAACTCGTCGGCGGCCTTCTCCACCTCGTCGGCGAAGTCGAGCAGCGCCTTCTGCCGGTGCGACGGGGTGGTGCGCTTCCAGTCCTTGAACGCCTTGGCCGCCGCGGCGTAGGCGTTGTCGATGTCCTGCTCGTTGGAAATCGGTGCAGTGCCATAGGTTTCGCCGGTGGACGGATCGACGAGCGGCATCGTCGCGCCGCTCACCGAGTCGACGAGCTGTCCATCGATGAAGTTCTGCACGGTCGTCACGGATTCGGCTCCTGTCTTCAGAGGTCCGCGAGGACCAGGGCGAGCACGTCGAGGCCTTCTTCGAGAAGGTCGTCGCTGATGGTGAGGGGCGGGAGGAAGCGCAGCACGTTGCCGTAGGTTCCGCAGGACAACACGATGACGCCCGCGGCGTGGGCGCCCGCGCACAACGCCTTGGTGAGGTCGGCATCGGGTTCGGTGGTGCCGGACTTCACCAGTTCCACGGCGATCATCGCGCCACGACCCCGGACGTCGCCGATGCGGTCGTCGTCGGCCTGCATGCCGGTGCAGCCGTTCCTTCATCAGCGTCTCGATCTGCCGGGCCCGCGCGACCAGGCCGTCGGCCTCGATCGTCTCGATGGTGGCCAGCGCCGCAGCGCAGGCGACCGGGTTGCCCCCGTAGGTGCCGCCAAGGCCACTGGCGTGAGGCGCGTCCATGATCTCGGCGCGCCCCGTCACCGCTGACAGCGGCATTCCGTCGGCGATGCCCTTGGCCGTGACGATCAGGTCGGGGTCGATGCCCTCGTGCTCGCAGGCGAACATCGCGCCGGTGCGGGCGAACCCGGTCTGCACCTCGTCGGCGATGAACACCACGTTGTTCTTGCGGCACCACGCCAGCAGCGGCGGGCAGGAATCCCTCCGCTGGCACGATGAAACCGCCCTCGCCCTGAATCGGTTCGATGATGACCGCGGCGAGGTTGTCGGCGCCGACCTGCTTGTCGATCACGCTGAGGGCGCGCTTCGCGGCCTGCTCACCGTCGGTGGCCATCTCCTTGCCGAACTCCGCGTCTCGGAACGGGTAGGACAGGGGAGCGCGGTAGATCTCGGGGGCGAACGGGCCGAAGCCGTGCTTGTAGGGCATCGACTTCGCCGTCAGCGCCATGGTCAGGTTGGTGCGGCCGTGGTAGGCGTGGTCGAACGACACGACCGCCTGCTTGCGCGTGTAGGAGCGGGCGATCTTGATCGCGTTCTCGACCGCTTCCGAGCCCGAGTTGAACAGCGCCGACCGCTTCTCGCCCTTGACCGGAGCCAGCCGGTTGAGTTGCTCGCAGACGGCGACGTACTCCTCGTAGGGGGTGACCATGAAGCAGGTGTGGGTGAAGTCGGCGGCCTGCGCGGCGACCGCGTCGACGACTCTCGGGGACGCGTTGCCGATGGTGGTCACCGCGATGCCGGAGCCCAGGTCGATCAGCCGGTTGCCGTCGACGTCCTCGACGATGCCGCCGCCCGCGCGCGCCGCGTAGACCGACATGGTCGTCCCGATGCCGGCGGACACGGCCGCGACCTTGCGTTCGATCAGGGCCGCCGATTTGGGGCCGGGGATGGATGTTGCCAGGTAGCGGCTCTGTTCGAGGGTGCTCACTTCTGACTCCTGCGGGAGTGGCGGCGGTGCGCCGATTGGCGCCGATGCGACGTCGCGACGTCGACTCAGAGCGTAGTCGGCGATTACCGCCGCGCGAACGGAAACGTCGGCAGGAGACGGGTTGCGGCCATGGAATGCGCACCCATCGCCCGGGAAACGTGCGCATCCGGTGGGTCGCGGTGTGGTCGCGTGGCCGAGCAATTAGCGGCGCTAACAGCCCAGACGGCTGGCAGGGGCGGTCGGCCATCGGCCGCCGTAATGGCACACTGGTTGACCAAGAGGCCGCCCGGAGATCGTCTGTCCGGGTGCCGTCAACCGCAAGACCGACACGAAAGACAGTTCCGATGGACCTCGTCGTCTTCCTCCCGCTGCTCATCATCCTCGGTGCGTTCATGTTCTTCGCGTCGCGCCGCCAGAAGAAGGCGATGCAGGCCACCATCGACCTGCACGAGTCGCTGGCCATCGGGGACCGTATCAACACCACCTCAGGCCTGCGAGGCACCATCACCGGCATCGCCGATGACAGCATCGACCTGGAGATCGCGCCGGGCGTGATCACCACGTGGATGAAGCTGGCCGTGCGTGACCGAATCGCATCCGACGACGACCTCGACGACGACTTCGAAGAGGACGACACCGACGACACCGAGGACGTCGACGAGAACGTCGCGGTCATCGACGCGCCGGCCGACCCGGACCAGGTCAAGAAAGACTGACGACTGAGGGCTCAGCCCCACCACGTACCCTTTGCGTGCTGCCGTACAGACCCCCTGAGGAGATCCAACCAACGTGGCATCGTCTTCTGCGCCGGTGCACCCGTACCGCTACCTGACGCTCTTCCTTGTTCTGCTGATCGGCGCTTATCTACTGGTGTTCCTCACCGGTGACAAGCAAGCCAAGCCCAAGCTCGGCATCGATCTGCAGGGTGGAACGCGCGTCACCTTGACCGCGCGTACGCCCGACGGCTCTGCGCCGACCCGCGAGGCACTCGCGCAGGCGCAGGAGATCATCAGCTCCCGCGTCGACGGGCTGGGCGTCTCCGGTTCGGAGGTCGTGATCGATGGCCAGAACCTGGTCATCACCGTGCCGGGCAACGACGGCAACGAGGCCCGCAACCTCGGCCAGACGGCGCGGCTCTACATCCGGCCCGTGATCCACGTGATCCCGGCCCAGGGGCAGGCGCCACCGGGGCAGGCGCCGCCCGGCGCACCTCCTGGCGCTCCCGGAGCGCCGCGGCGCCCCAGCAGCACCTGGCGCGCCCGGGCTGCCGGGCGCACCGGGGGCACCGGGCGCACCGGGGATGCCACCCCTCGTCGCGCCCGCCGAGCCGCAGGCGCCGATCACTCCGCCCACTCCTGCCGAACCGCCGGCCGGTCAGCCCGCGCCCGCGGAGCCCGCACCCCAGCCCCGGCCCTATCCGGAGGCGCCCCCGGAGCCGACGCCTGCGCCGTCACCGGAACCAGGCGCACCCGCCCCAGCGCCCGGCGCCCCCGCGCCCGGGCCGGCCCCAGGGAGCCCCGCGCCGCCGAAGCCCGGCGCGCCGAAGCCCGACCTGGCGCAGCGGATCTCCGACGAGAAGGCACTGCGGCAGAGCACGGATCAGCAGATTCAGGTGCTGGCGTTGCAGTTCCAGGCCACCCGCTGCGGCGACGAGGACGTGCTGGCAGGCAACGACGACCCCAACCTGCCGCTGGTGACCTGTTCGCAGGATCACACCCAGGTGTATCTGCTGGACAAGTCGATCATCAGCGGTGAGGGGATCTCCAACGCCTCCTCCGGGCTGGATCAACAGCGCGGCGAGTACGTCGTCGACGTGGAGTTCAAGAGCGACGCCGCCAACGTCTGGGCGGACTTCACCGCCGCCAACGTCGGCACCCAGACCGCGTTCGTCCTCGACTCACAGGTGGTCAGCGCCCCGGTGATCAACGAGGCGATTCCTGGCGGACGTACTCAGATCACCGGCCAGTTCACCGCCGATTCGGCGCGTGAACTGGCGAACGTACTCAAGTATGGTTCGCTACCACTGTCATTCGAGTCGTCAGAGGCCGAAACCGTCTCCGCGACACTGGGCTTGACGTCGCTGCGGGCCGGCCTGATCGCGGGTGCCATCGGCTTGGCCTTGGTGCTGCTTGTACTCACTGCTCTATTACCGAGTGCTGGGAATCCTGACCGCCCTGTCACTGGTCGCTTCCGGCGCAATGGTTTTCGCCATCCTGGTGCTGCTCGGAAGGTACATCGGCTACACGCTGGACCTGGCAGGCATCGCCGGTCTGATCATCGGCATCGGCACCACCGCCGACTCGTTCGTGGTGTTCTTCGAACGCATCAAGGACGAGATACGCGAAGGGCGTTCGTTCCGCTCGGCCGTGCCCCGCGGTTGGGCCCGCGCCCGCAAGACCATTCTGTCGGGCAACGCGGTCACGCTGCTGGCCTCGGTGGTGCTCTACATCCTGGCGATCGGACAGGTCAAGGGCTTCGCGTTCACGCTCGGCCTGACCACCATCCTCGACGTGGTCGTGGTGTTCCTGGTGACCTGGCCGCTGGTCTACCTGGCGTCGAAGTCGGCGACGCTGTCCAAGCCGGCGTTCAACGGCCTCGGCGCGGTGCAACAGATCGCGCGGGAGCGCCGTGCGGCAGCAACTTCGGTGGGAGGGAGGTAGCAGCATGGCCAAACACGAATCCAAGGACGACGACGTCTCGGACGCGGTGGATGCGACCGAGCTCGACGCCCCGACGACTGCCGACGAACTCGGCGTACCCGAGTCGGCCGCGCCGAAGCACGGCTTCTTCGTTCGGTTGTATACGGGCACCGGCGCCTTCGACGTCATCGGAAAGCGCAAGCTCTGGTTCGGCATCAGCGGCGCGATCATGGTGATCGCTATCGCCAGCATTTCGTTGCTGTGGTTCAACTTTGGCATCGACTTCAAGGGCGGCACCAAGGTGTCGATGCCCGCCACCGGTGCACACGGACAGGTGACGACCCAGCAGGTCGAGGACGTCTTCAGCAAGACGCTCGGCAGGGGGCCCGAATCCGTCGTGCAGGTTGGCAACGGCGGGTCGGCGACCATGCAGATCCGTACCGAGAAGCTGAGCAACCCCGACAACGAGAAGTTGCGTTCGGCCTTGTTCGATGCCTTCCAGCCCAAGGGGCCCGACGGCCAGCCCAGCAAGGACGAGGTCAGCAGCTCCGACGTGTCCAGCACGTGGGGCGGCCAGATCACCAAAAAGGCCGTCATTGCGCTGGTCGTCTTCCTCGCACTCGTCGCGGTCTACATCGCCATCCGCTATGAGCGGTACATGGCGGCGGCAGCGCTCGCCGCCCTGGTGTTCGACATCGTCACCACCGCGGGCGTCTACTCGCTGGTCGGATTCGAGGTCACCCCTGCCACCGTCATCGGCCTGCTGACCATCCTGGGCTTCTCGCTCTACGACACCGTCATCGTGTTCGACAAGGTCGAGGAGAACGTCCACGGCTTCCAGCACACCACCCGGAGAACCTTCGCCGAGCAGGCGAACCTCGCGATCAACCAGACCTTCATGCGCTCGATCAACACCAGTCTCATCTCGGTGCTACCAATCCTTGCGCTGATCGTGGTGGCCGTGTGGTTGCTCGGGGTCGGCACGCTGCAGGACCTGGCCCTGGTCCAGCTGGTCGGCGTCCTGGTCGGCACCTACTCGTCGATCTTCTTCGCCACACCGCTGTTGGTCTCGCTGCGCGAGCGGACCGACATCGTCCGTGCCCACACCCGCCGGGTGGAGAACCGGCGGCGTGGTGCGTCCGCCAAGGCCGGCGGCGAGGGCACGGTCACCGCCGACGAGCCCGAGACCGTCGGGGCCTCCGTGGCCTCTGCCTCCGCGGCATCCTCGGCCTTCGCGGCCCCCGACAAGCCTGCGCCCGGGGCGAAGCCGATCCGTCCCACCGGGCGGCCGTCGGGCAAGCGGAGTCTTAGGCGATAAGCCCGATGATCGCCCGGACCCGGCGAGCCGCGATCCTGGCGGTCACGCTGTCGTTGGTGGGGGTGCTCGCCCTGTCCGGGTGTTCGGGAGGCGCCGCCGACGAGATCGACTATGCCGTCGACGGCACGCTCACCACCTACAACACCAACACGGTGGCCGGAGCGGCGTCGGGCGCGCCACAGGCGTTCGCGCGGGTCCTGACCGGCTTCAACTACCACGGCCCGGACGGCCAGGTGGTCGGAGACCGGGACTTCGGCACCGTTGCCGTCGTCGGCCGGGCCCCGCTGGTGTTGGACTACCAGATCAGCGACAACGCGGTGTACTCCGACGGCAAGCCGATCACCTGTGACGACATGGTGCTGGCCTGGGCGGCGCAATCGGGTCGCTATCCGGCCTTCGATGCGGCCAGCCGCGCCGGGTACGGCGACGTCGCGACGGTCGATTGTGCTCCCGGACAGAAGAAGGCCAGGGTGACGTTCGCTCAGGACCGCGGCTTCGTCGACTTCGGCCAGCTGTTCGCGGCTACGACGATGATGCCGTCGCACGTGCTCGCCGACGAACTCGGCGTCGACGTCACCACGGCTCTGCAGACGGGCGACGGTCCCACGATCGACCGCATCGCGAAGCTGTGGAACACCGCATGGGACCTCACCCCGGACCTGGACCTCAAGCGCTTCCCGTCGTCGGGACCCTACAAGCTGGATTCGGTCACGAAGGACGGCGCCGTAGTGCTCGTCGCGAACGACAAGTGGTGGGGGGCCAAGCCCCTCACCACGAAGGTCGTCGTGTGGCCGCGCGGTGCCGACATCCAGGACCGGGTCAATCAGGGCGCGTTCGACGTCGTCGACATCGCCACCGGATCGTCCGGCGCGCTCAACCTGCCCGACGGCTACGTCAGCACCGAGACCCCGTCGGCGGGCATCGAACAGCTCATCTTCGCGCCAGGGGGGCCCCTGGCCGATCCGGCGGCACGACGCGCCGTCGCACTGTGCACGCCGCGCGACGTGATCGCGCGCAACGCCGATGTGCCGATCGCCAACAGCAGGCTCAACCCCGCGGCCGAGGATTCGATCACCGCCGCCGAGAGCTCACCCGAGGCCGACTCAGTTCAACGTCGCCAACCCGGACGCGGCAAGGGCGGCGATCAACGGACAGCCGCTGACCGTGCGGATCGGATACCAGAGCCCCAACGCGCGGCTCGCCGCGACGGTAGGCACCATCGCCAAGTCCTGCGCCGCCGCAGGCATCACCGTGACGGATGACGCCTCGGACTCCATGGGCCCGCAGGCGTTGCGCGACAACCAGATCGACGTGCTGTTGGCCAGCACCGGGGGAGCCGCGGGCAGCGGTTCGACCGGGTCGTCGTCGATGGACGCCTACGACCTGCACAGCGGCAACGGCAACAACCTGTCGGGCTACGCCAACGAGCAGGTGGACAGCGTGATCGGCGCGCTGGCGGTGACCGCGGATCCCAAGGACCTGGCGCGGCTACTCGGGGAGAGCAGCCCCGTGCTGTGGGGTGACCTGCCGACGCTGCCGCTGTACCGCCAGCAGCGAACCTTGCTGACGTCGACCAAGATGTACGCCGTGAGCAGTAATCCGACGCGCTGGGGAGCAGGCTGGAACATGGACCGATGGACGTTGAAGTGACCGGCCTTGGGGACCGCGCGGCCGGCGCAGGAACGAAGCGACGAGGTGTCGGCGATGATCGCCTCGCTCACCCGCGAGGTCGCCGACTTCCCGGAACCGGGCATCCAGTTCAAGGACCTCACCCCGCTGTGGGCCGACGCACGGGGACTGGCGACGGTGACCAACGCGCTGGCGGCCCTCGCGGACGGCGCAGACCTGGTGGCAGGCATCGACGCCCGCGGCTTTCTGCTCGGCGCTGCCGTCGCGACCCGGCTGGGGACCGGCGTGCTGGCCGTGCGCAAGGGCGGCAAGCTGCCACCGCCGGTGCACAGTCGAGACCTACGACCTCGAGTACGGCACCGCGACGTTGGAGATCCCCGCCGAAGGCATCGACATCGCGGGCCGCACCATCGTGATCATCGACGACGTGCTGGCCACCGGCGGGACGGTGGCCGCCGCGGCCCGGTTGCTCGAGGCGGGCGGCGCCAGGGTCATCGCAGCAGGCGTGGTGCTCGAACTGCCGGCGCTCGGCGGGCGCGCAGAGGCTCCAAGGGCTCCCTGTCACCAGCCTCTACGTGGTGTGAGGGATATCCTCGAAGAGGGTTCGACCGGGCAGGAGGTGTTTGCGATGGCCGACGATGCGCTTGACGCAGACGCAGCCGATGCCCGTCGTCATGCCCGACCCGGCTCCCGCCGACACCCCGAAGACCACCACCAGCGCGTCGCGGCGGGTACGGGCGCGGCTGGCGCGGCGCATGACGGCGCAGCGCGGCACGGTGAACCCGGTGCTCGAGCCGCTGATCGCGGTGCACCGCGAGATCTACCCGAAGGCCGACCTCGCGCTCCTGCAGCGGGCCTACGCGGTGGCCGAAGCGCGGCACGCCGACCAGTTGCGCCGATCCGGCGACCCGTACATCACCCATCCGCTGGCAGTGGCCAACATCCTGGCCGAGCTCGGGATGGACACCACCACGCTGGTGGCGGCGCTGCTGCACGACACCGTCGAGGACACCGGCTACACGCTGGACGGGCTGACCGCCGAGTTCGGTAGCGAGGTCGGCCACCTCGTCGACGGTGTGACGAAACTCGACAAGGTGGTGCTGGGCACCGCCGCCGAGGGCGAGACCATCCGCAAGATGATCATCGCCATGGCCCGCGATCCGCGCGTCCTGGTGATCAAGGTCGCTGACCGGCTGCACAACATGCGCACCATGCGCTTCCTGCCGCCGGAGAAGCAGGCGCGCAAGGCCCGCGAGACGCTGGAAGTCATTGCCCCGCTTGCTCATCGGCTCGGCATGGCGACGGTGAAGTGGGAGCTCGAGGATCTGTCGTTCGCGATCCTGCACCCGAAGAAGTACGAGGAGATCGTGCGCCTGGTGGCCGACCGGGCGCCGTCGCGCGACACCTACCTCGCCAAGGTGCGGGCCGAGATCAACGCCACCCTTTCGGCGTCGAAGATCAACGCCGTCGTGGAGGGCAGGCCCAAGCACTACTGGTCGATCTACCAGAAGATGATCGTCAAGGGCCGCGACTTCGACGACATCCACGACCTGGTCGGCGTGCGGGTCCTGTGCGAGGAGATCCGCGACTGCTACGCGGCGGTCGGCGTGGTGCACTCGTTGTGGCAGCCCATGGCGGGCCGGTTCAAGGACTACATCGCCCAGCCCCGCTACGGGGTGTACCAGTCGCTGCACACCACGGTGGTCGGGCCCGAGGGCAAGCCGCTGGAGGTGCAGATCCGTACCCGCGACATGCACCGCACGGCCGAGTACGGCATCGCGTCGCATTGGCGATACAAGGAGGCCAAGGGCCGCAACGGAGTTCCCGCTGGGCATGCGGCTGCCGAGATCGACGACATGGCCTGGATGCGCCAACTTCTCGACTGGCAGCGAGAGGCCGCCGATCCTGGCGAGTTCCTGGAGTCGCTGCGTTACGACCTTGCGGTGCAGGAGATCTTCGTGTTCACCCCGAAGGGCGACGTGATCACGCTGCCAACCGGGTCGACGCCGGTCGACTTCGCCTACGCCGTGCACACCGAGGTCGGTCACCGCTGCATCGGCGCCAGGGTCAACGGTCGACTGGTGGCGTTGGAGCGCAAGCTCGAGAACGGCGAAGTGGTCGAGGTCTTCACGTCGAAGGCGCACAACGCCGGGCCGTCGCGCGACTGGCAGACGTTCGTGGTGTCGCCGCGCGCCAAGGCCAAGATCCGGCAGTGGTTCGCCAAGGAGCGGCGCGAGGAGGCGCTGGAGTCGGGTAAGGATTCCATCGCTCGCGAGGTTCGTCGTAGCGGACTTCCATTGCAGCGCTTGATGAATGGTGAATCGATGGCGGCGCTGGCCCGGGAGCTGCGCTACGCCGACGTGTCCGCCTTGTACACCGCGGTGGGGGAGGGGCACGTCTCCGCGCGCCACGTGGTGCAGCGGCTCCTGGCCCAGCTCGGCGGCGACGAGGAGGCCGAGAACGAGATCGCGGAGCGGTCGACGCCCGCCACCATGCCGGTGCGGCAGCGCACCAACGACGACGTCGGTGTCGCCGTTCCCGGCGCGCCAGGCATTCTGACCAAGCTCGCGAAGTGCTGCACGCCGGTGCCGGGCGACAACATCATGGGCTTCGTCACCCGCGGCGGCGGGGTCAGCGTGCACCGCACCGACTGCACCAACGCCGCTTCGCTGCAAGAACAGGCCGAACGCATCATCGAGGTGAAGTGGGCGCCGTCGCCGTCGTCGGTGTTCCTGGTGGCGATCCAGGTCGAGGCGCTCGACCGGCACCGGTTGCTGTCGGACGTCACCCGGGTGCTCGCCGACGAGAAGGTCAACATCCTGTCGGCATCGGTGACCACGTCCAACGACCGGGTGGCGATCAGCCGGTTCACCTTCGAGATGGGCGACCCCAAGCACCTCGGCCACGTACTCAACGTGGTCCGCAACGTCGAGGGCGTGTACGACGTCTACCGGGTGACGTCGGCCGCCTGAGGGACCCTGGTGCTGATGGCACCGACCACCGCCGCCATCAGGCAGGCGATCGCCACCGTCCCGGCGAACCAGGGGAACACCGAGCTCAACGCCCACCGCGTCGCCGCCCAGCCCGCCACGATGGTCGGCACCGTCATCGCCGCGTAGGCGAGCAGGTAGTACGCCGACATGGTCTCGCCGCGCCGATCGGCGGGAACCACGTGCGACAGGTGGCGTAGCGAGCCGCCGAAGCCGAGGCCGAACGTCGCGCCAAGAAGTGCGGCGGCCGCGAGCACCAATGGCCAACTGTGCGTGGCCAATACCGGAATCGTGAGCACGCAGCGCGAACGCCATCCCCACGTCGCCTGCGAGGGCGGCCCTGCGCGCGGGCATCCGGGTGGCGAGACATCTGGGCCAGCGCCGCGGAGAACGCGGTCATGCCGACCACGGCGCCGCCGAACACCAGGTTGTGCACGTGGGTCTGCTGGGCGGCCAGCGACGGGTACAGCGAGAGCAGCACGCCGAGCACCGACCACGACGCCATGGCGCCGAGCGCGGCGAACCAGAAGTCACCGCGGATCTCGCGCGGCACGGCAGGCCTGGCGATCCGGATGGGTCCACGCGTGCGGGCGGAGTGCGGCTCGCGCAGGGCGATGACGCCGACGCCGACGACGGCACAGATCACCGCGACGACCGCGTACGGCGTGCGCATCGGATGCGGGGCGTATTGGGCCAGTAGCGCCGAGCCGACGATGGCCACCGTCATCCCGATGTTGAAGCTGACCCCGCTGAGCTGACCGGATCGCACACCGTGCTCGGGCCGCAGGTCCAGCAGCGCAGCGGCACCCGCGACCACGATCGAGCCGACCGCCGCACCGTGGATGGCGCGCGCAACCATCAGCAACGCCATGTTGTCGGCGACGAGGAAGACGCCAAGGCCCACGATCATCGCCACCAGCGCGGCCAGCAGGACCGGCTTGCGTCCGATCACGTCGGAGATGCGGCCCGATACCAGCACCGCCCCGAGTGCGGCGACGGCGTAGACGGCGAACACCACGGTGGTGGAGAGCGGGGAGAGGTGCCAGACCTCCTCGTACATGCCGTACAGCGGCGCGGGAAGGCCGGACACCCCGAGGGCGACGCCACTGAGGACCAGCAGCAGCGAGTAGGCGCCGCGCTGCGTCTCACCGGCCAGCCGGTCGGGGGCGACCACAGCCACTAGCCCTCCTGGCCTGGGTAGGTTTGACGAACGTCGTACCGAACTGAGAGTACGCTCGGTTCGATGAACATCAAACCTGCGGTGATGGGGGCCACGGCATGACGCCGCCGCAGCTCGCCGAGATCGCCGTCGGCGGCGTGCAGCAGGTGCTGGCCGCACTCGCCGATCCGGTCCGGCTCGAGATGGTCCGTCGGCTGAGCAACGCCGGTTCGGCGATGCCGTGCGCCCTGCTCTACGACGGAATCAACAAGTCGACCGCGACGCACCACTTCAACATCCTGCGCGACGCGGGCCTGACCGAACGCCTGGTCGTCGACGGGCACACCCACCAGCGACTGCTGACCGACCGCGTCGATGCCGCGATGCCAGGACTTCTGAATTCCGTTGTGGAAAGGGCGAATCGGGAGGTCGGTTCGACCTAGGCGTCGCCCTGCCTGCCAAGGGTCTGCACGGGCGTCGCGCCGGGGCGGGTCCACTGCGGCACCGGACGGCTGGTCTGGCCCCAGGTGGCGTTGCCGTCCGCATCCGAGCGCCAGGACCAGCACGAGTGGCGCCCCTCGGGCCAGCCCTCGGGGTTGTCCTCCCACGCCTCGCCGCGACCGTAGGGCGTCATGTCGAGCAGGCCCATGGACCCGTTGACCGCCTCGTTGCCACGGCCCGTCGTGGCGTAGGTGAGGAACACGCGGTCGCCGTCGCGCAGGTAGCACGTAAGGCGACCCATGCTGTCGCCGACCGGTGCCACCACGTCGCGCACCGAGTACCAGGGCTCGGTGTAGCCCATGAACTCGACGTAGGGAGCCACCTCGTCCCAGCGGCCCGTCGTCAGCACGGCATACGAGACGCCGCGGGCGTTGAGGTAGACGGCGTCCTTGACGTGCCAGGCCGTGGTGGTACAGCCCTCGCACTGGCCCTGATGCGGCGCACCGTCGTGCCACATGTGCTTGTAGACCACTAGCTCGTCGCGACCCTGGAACAGGTCAAGGAACGGGACCGGGCCATCGGGCCCGACGACCTCGACGGTGCCGTCGAACTCCACCATCGGCAACCGGCGGCGGGCCGCGGCGATGGCGTCACCCTCACGGGTGTGGGCCTTCTCGCGGACCAGAAGCTCGTCGCGGGCGGCCTGCCAGGTGGCCTGGTCGACGATGGGCGGGCGGCCGGGAAGCGGCGTCATGGGATCCTCCGTGGTGGCTAGTGCCGGGCGTCCGAGTCTTCCAACACCAGAACAGACCGGCGACCCGGCCCGAACTCATCGCGGCGGACCGGCCGGATCCCAGCGGTGCGTCAGTTCAGGCGCACCGATTGGATGGTGACGTCCTTGTTGGGCATGCCGTCGTCGGCGCCGTTCTGCACGCCTGCGGCGGCGATCTGGTCCACGACGGCCAGGCCCGTCTCGTCGACCGTGCCGAACACGGTGTACGTCGGCGGGAGCGTCGAGTCCTGGTAGACCACGAAGAACTGGCTGCCGTTGGTGCCCGATCCGGCGTTGGCCATCGCCAGCGTGCCGCGCGGATACAGCACGGGTGAGGTCAGCGCGGGGTCGGACAGCCGGTACTGGTTCGTCGGGTACTCGTTGGGGAAGCGGTAGCCCGGCCCGCCGGTGCCGCGTCCCGTCGGGTCACCGCACTGCAGCACGCCGAGAGCCTGCGACGTCGTCAGCCGGTGGCACGGCGTGCCGTCGAAGTAGCCCTGCTGCGCCAGGCTGACGAAGCTGTTCACGGTGCACGGCGATTTGGCGTTGTCGAGTTGCACGCCGATCGCGCCGTCGTTGGTGTCGATGGTCGCGTCGACCGTCGCGGGGGTGGTCGGCACGCGGCCGGTCCGCGGCGGGGTGTTCGGCTTGCTCGCCGGCTCCGTGGTGGCCGGGTACTGGCAGTTGGAACCCAGCGTGGCCGGCGGCTTGAACGTCGGCAGCGGGGTGTCCGACGCCGGGCGAGCCGGTGGGGCCCGGGTGCTGCAGGTTCGGCGTGAACGGAACGCCGAGCCACGCTCGTCATCTGCACCGCGAGGGCGGCGAACACGATCACGGCGACGACGACGAGCACGGTCAGCACCGTGAGCAGGTAACCGATCACCAGGCCCGCGATCGCCAGCCCGCGCCCTTCCTCGCCGGTGCGCTTGATCTGCGACAGCGAGATGTGGCCGAACACGATGCCCAGCGGGGCGAACAGGAACGCGCAGACCAGCGACGCGATCGCCAGGCCGTTCGTGGGCCGTGGCTGGCGGAGGCGGTCGCCGTAGTAGCCGCCCGCGGGGCCGTAGGGCGGCGGGGTGTGCTCGCCGTACGGCGAAGGCGGGATGGTCACGGCGGGGCGCCGCGTCAGTCCAGCTGGATCGACTTGATCTGCACCGGCAGCTTCGGCTTGCCGTCGGCGCCGCCGCCTTCGACGCCGGCCGCGGCGATCTTGTCCAGGGTCGCCAGGCCGGTCTGATCGATGGTGCCGAACACGGTGTAGTTCGGCGGCAGCTGCGAGTCCTGATAGACGAGGAAGAACTGGCTGCCGTTGGTGCCCGGGCCGGCGTTGGCCATCGCCAGCGTGCCGCGCGGGTAGAGCACCGGCTGTTGCAGCGCCGGGTTGTCCGGCTGGTACTGGTTGGTCGGGTACTCGTTGGCGAACTGGTAGCCGGGTCCGCCGGTGCCCTGACCGGTCGGGTCACCGCACTGCAGGACCGCGAGGCCGCCGGTGGTCAGCCGGTGGCACGGGGTGTCGTTGAAGTAGCCCTGCTGCGCCAGGCTGGCGAAGCTGTTGACCGTGCACGGCGCCTTGGCGTTGTCCAGCTGCAGGCCGATGTTGCCCTGGTTGGTGCGTCATGCTGGCGCTGACCTGCGGCGGGTCGGTCGGCACCTTGCCGGTGCGCGGCGGGTTGACCTTCTTGCTGGCCGCCTCGGCTGCCGGGTACTGGCAGTTCGCGCCGAGATCTGCGGGGGCGGCGAACGGCGGGAGCTTTCCGTCCGCGGCCGGGGCGGGCGGCGCCGAGGTCGGCGGTGCGGGGTGTCGGCCGAGGCGGTATTGCTGTTCGAGCCCTTGTTGGTGACGACGATGGTGGCCACCACGGCCGCGATCACCAGGATGGCGCCGACCGCCGAGCCGATGATCGTGAAGAGTCGCCGTCGCTTCGCCTGGGCTGCCCTGCGCTCCAGCTGTCGCTCGAGTTTGCGCTTGGCCGTCGCCCGCCGCTGTTCGTTGGTCGGCACCGCCGCAGTCCTCCTCGTCGTACGTCGCCGGGACGGCGACCAATGCTCACAGTCGGCACCGAGTGTGCCAGGCATTGCTGAGCGTAGGCGCTGCGACCCACGCGAACGGGAGGTGGGAAACTGGGCGACGTGTTGGTCACGGGGTTTCCGGCGGGGATGTTGCAGTGCAACTGCTACGTCGTTGCGCCGCGGGCGGGTGCCGACGCCATCGTCGTCGATCCGGGCCAGCGGGCCTTCGCGCCCGCTGCGGCGGATCCTCGACGAGAACCGGCTGACCCCGGCCGCGGTGCTTCTGACCCACGGTCACATCGACCACATGTGGTCGGCGCAGAAGGTCGCCGACACCTACGGCTGCCCGGTGTACATCCACCCCGAAGACCGGCACATGCTGGTCGACCCCATCAAGGGCTTCGGTCCACGGCTGGCGCAGGTCGCCTTCGGCGCACTGTTCCGCGAACCCCGCCAGCTCGTCGAACTGGACCGCGACGGCGACAAGGTCGAACTCGGCGGCATCACGGTGACCATCGACCACACGCCGGGGCACACCAGGGGTTCGGTGGTGTTCCGGGTCACCCGGGGTCGGAGGGACGCCACCCGGGCTCCCTGGTCGACGGACCGGGTGAGATCGTCTTCACCGGTGACACGCTGTTCAAGCAGTCGATCGGCCGCACCGACCTGCCTGGCGGCAGCGGTCGCGACCTGCTCGGCTCGATCCTGACAAAACTGTTGGTGCTCGACGACGACACCGTGGTACTACCTGGGCACGGCCCGAAGACCACGATCGGCGCCGAACGTCGTACCAACCCATTCCTCGAAGGTTTGTCTAAGTGACTGAGTTTCAAGCGCCAAAGGGCGTCCCGGATTACCTGCCGCCGGAGTCGGCGCAATTCGTCGCGGTGCGCGACGGGCTGCTCGAGGCTGCGCGCCTGGCCGGCTACGGCTACGTCGAGCTGCCGATCTTCGAGGACACCGCGCTGTTCGCGCGCGGCGTCGGCGAGTCCACCGACGTCGTCAGCAAGGAGATGTACACCTTCGCCGACCGCGGCGAGCGGTCGGTCACGCTTGCGGCCCGGAGGGCACGGCCGGGGTGATGCGCGCGGTCATCGAGCACGGCATCGACCGTGGACCGCTGCCTGCCAAGCTGGCCTACTCGGGCCCGTTCTTCCGCTACGAACGCCCGCAGGCGGGCCGCTACCGGCAGCTGCAGCAGGTCGGCATCGAGGCCATCGGCGTCGACGACCCGGCGCTGGACGCCGAGGTCATCGCCGTCGCCGACACCGGGTTCCGCTCGCTCGGGCCTGGACGGCTTCCGGCTCGAGATCACCTCGCTGGGCGACGACACCTGCCGTCCGCAGTACCGGGAACTGTTGCAGGACTTCCTGTTCAAGCTGGATCTGGACGAGGACACCCGCAAGCGCGCCGAGATCAACCCGCTGCGGGTGCTCGACGACAAGCGTCCCACGTCCGCGAGATGACGGCCGACGCGCCGCTGATGCTCGATCACCTCTCCGACGTCGCGAAGCAGCACTTCGACGCCGTGCTCGGCGCACCTCGACGCGCTCGGCGTGCCGTACGTGATCAACCCGCGGATGGTGCGCGGGCTGGACTACTACACCAAGACGACGTTCGAGTTCGTGCACGACGGGCTCGGGGCGCAGTCGGGGATCGGCGGCGGCGGCCGGTACGACGGACTGATGCGCCAGCTCGGCGGAAAGGACCTGTCCGGGATCGGTTTCGGGCTCGGCGTCGACCGCACGCTGCTGGCGCTGAAGGCCGAGGGCAAGACGGTCGGCGCGACCAGCGCCGTCGACGTGTTCGCGGTGCCGCTCGGCGACGCCGCGAAGCTGGAGTTGGTCAAGGTGGTCGCGGCGCTGCGGGCCAGGGGCGTGCGGGCCGACCTGGCCTACGGCGACCGCGGGCTCAAGGGCGCCATGCGTGCCGCCGACCGGTCGGGTGCGGCGGTCGCGCTGGTGGCCGGTGACCGCGACATCGAGGCGGGCACCGTCGGTGTCAAGGATCTGGCGACGGGTGAGCAGGTCGACGTCGCCGCGGACGCCGTGGTGGACGACGTGCTGTCCCGCCTGGCCTGAGCTACCGTTACGTCGCAGCGCGCTATCGCGCCACGGCGAACACCGCCGCCGTCAGCACCGCCTCCAGATTGCCAAGGCCGCCGTTGAACGGGTTGCCGCGCTTGAGGTTCGGACTCCGTCCGGTGTCACCGCGACCAGCATCGGGGAACTCGAGGTGAGCTGTGTCCGGCTGCTGGAACCGCACCTGATCCAGCGGCGCCACCACGACGTCGTCGGCGTCGACGAACAGCCGCCGTGCGCGGTCGAACATCGCCACCGGCCGGTAGCCGCTGAGCGGTCTGGCGCGTGCGCTCCGGATCCGGCCGACGACGCCAAGCGCCGCACCGGCGAAGCCGAGGCCGACGAGCAGGAAGATCGCGCTGAGCCGCCAGGGCAGGACCGTGCCGCCGGTGGCCGTCAGCGCCAGCGTCGCCGCACCGAACCCGCCGAACACCGAGTACCAGGGCCATGACCCCCAGCACGAACGCAACGGTGGCCAGCGGCCCGGTGCCGCGGTCGACGACCACCACCAGCGGCCCTGCTCCGCGACCGCACCGCCACCGACTTCGGCGAGGATGCTGCGGTCGCGCGGAGCGCCGTCATGCCGGGAGTCTGTCATGGCCTGCCGCGTGGCATGGCAGCATCGGCGAACGTGCGGGTACTGGTGCAACGCGTGTCGTCGGCGCGGGTGGTGGTCGACGGTGACGTGGTCGGTGAGATCCGGCCCGATGGGCAGGGACTGTTGGCGTTCGTCGGCGTCACCCACTCCGACGACGCCGACACCGCCCGGCGGATGGCCGAGAAGCTATGGCGGTTGCGCATCCTCGACGGCGAGGCCAGCGCCGCCGACGTCGCCGCCCCGATCCTGGTGGTCAGCCAGTTCACGCTCTACGCCGACACCAGGAAGGGCCGCAGGCCGTCGTGGAACGCCGCCGCGCCTGGACCCGTCGCCGAACCGCTCGTCGAGGGGTTCGCGCCGGCACTGGAACGGCTCGGGGCGACGTGGCAGACGGGGTGTGTTCGGTGCCGACATGCGCGTCGAGCTGGTCAACGACGGGCCGGTCACCGTGCTGCTCGAGCTGTAGGCCGTCAGGCCGAACGCTCCGAGGTGACGGGTGGTGTGCGATGTAACGGTCCGGTACCGTCCGGCGATGTGACTGGCATGCGAAAAGCGACACTCACGGTCGGGGCTGCACTGACGCGATGGCGGCTGCGGGGCTGGTGGCCACGCACGCGACGTCAAGCGCCGATCCGGCCGCTCATCAGGTCCGATACACGCTCACGGCGACAGACGGGGCGGATTTCGACCTCTACTATCTGACGGCCCAACCTCCGAGCAAGGCGGCATACGACGCCGACGCGTACGCGTATCTGAAGAACGAGAAGGTGACCGTGGCGCCGGGTGTGCCGTGGGTGTTCGAGACCACGCTCGCGGACCCGCAATGGGCGATCCTGACCGTCAGCAGCACCACCCACGGCGGGCGGGCCGCGCCGAATCCGCACTGCGACATCGCCGTCGACGGGCAGTCGGTCGTGCAGCAGGACGCTCCATACAACCTGCAGTGCGATGCGGGCAGCCCGATCTAACTCGTCGCAGTCCGGCTGACGTGGCGGGCTGCGCTTCATCGTCGGCGGACGCTTTCACGTCTGCGTCGTCCTGCTCGAACCGCAGTCCTTGACACTGTTCGAACGGATGTTCGAATGGTGACGTGAGGTGGGATGGTCAGGGCGTCGGTGTCGACGACGGTGCGCTGCCCGGACTGCAGCGCATCGGTTTCGTGCGGGCGGTGCGCACGCCGCAGTTCGACGGCATCACGTTCCACGAGGTGCTGTGCAAGTCCGCGCTGAACAAGGTGCCCGACGCGGCCAAGCTGCCGTTCCGCTTCACCGTCAACGGTTATCCGCGGGTGCAGTCACGCCTGCCGGTACTGCTTCGCCCGGCCCACCACGAGTATCTCGACTTCGACTCCGGCGCCGACTTCGACACCCAGGTCGTGGTGAAGACCAACGTCGCCGAGGTGCTGCGCCGGGAGCTGGCCCGGCCGTCGTGGACGCGGGAGACCGTCGCGCTGGGGACCAATACCGATCCCTATCAACGTGCCGAGGGCCGGTACGCCTTGATGCCGGGAATCATTGGCGCGCTGGCTGATTCGGGAACGCCGTTCTCGATCCTGACCAAGGGCACCCTGCTGCGCCGCGATCTGTCGCTGATCACCGCCGCGGCCGGCTCCGTCGAGGCCAGCGTGGCGATCTCGCTGGCGGTCGGCGATCCCGAACTTCATCAACAGGTGGAGCCGGGCACGCCGACCCCCGGGCCAGGCTGGAGCTGATCCGTGCGGTACGCGAGGCGGGGCTGGAGTGCCACGTCATGGTCGCGCCGGTGCTGCCGTCCTTGACCGATTCGGTCGAGCACCTCGACGGCCTGCTCGGGCAGATCGCCGCCGCAGGTGCCACCAGTGCGACGGTGTTCGGCCTGCACCTGCGCGGCTCGACGCGCGGCTGGTTCATGGCGTGGCTGGCCCGCACCCATCCCGGGTTGGTCGCGACGTATCGCGAGCTGTACGGACGCGGCGCGTACCTGCCGGCAGAGCTATCGCGAGATGCTGCGCGAGCGCGTCGCACCGTTGATCGCCAGACACGGTCTGCACGGTGACCAACGTTCGTTCCGCGCGGCAGTTGTGCCACCGCCTGTCGCCGCGGAGTTTCAGCCGACGTTGTTCTGAGCTCGTGGTCGTACCAGTGTTGGGCCCCTTCGGCTGGATGGAATCGTTGCGGCGTAACGCGATTGGCGACTTCATCGACGCCATGGCGCTACGGCACGGACATCACCACCAATGGGGGTTGGCAAGCAGGGGTGAGGGGATTACCCGCGATTCATGAAGCCCGGTGCGAAGGTGTCGGGGGTAGCTTGGACGGAGCGGGACTGGAAGGAAAGTGGGCTCGCGGTGCCAGGAGAACCGGAAGAACGTCGTCGGTACGACGGCACCCGGCGCCAGGCGGATGCCGAGGCGCGGCACCGCCGTATCGTGACCGAAGCCACCGCGCTGTTCCTGTCGCAGGGATTCGGGGCCACGTCCGTCGGTCAAATCGCCTCCGCCGCAGAGGTTTCCATGCAGACCGTCTATGCCACGTTCGGCTCCAAGGCCGGCGTGCTGGCCCGGGCGATCGACGTCGCCCTCGCCGGCGACTGGGACGGGACCAAGGTGATCGATCGCATTCCGACCTTCGACGAGGTCCGCGATGCGTCGGACACGGCCCGTTTCATCGAATACGCAGGCAGCATCGGCGCACTCAGCGCGCGGGTGGCCCCGCTGATCAGGGTGATGGAGCAGTCGGCGTCCACCGATCCCGCGCTGGAGGCGTTGCGTGGCCGTCTCATCGAGTCCATCCAGGCGGATTGCCGCCAGTGGATCGACCAGATGGGGAACGAGGCGCTCCGGCCGGGCTGTCCCCGCAGCACGCGGCGTCGGTGATGGCGATGATCGGTTCGCCGTACGTCTACTCGGTCTTCCTCACCGATGCGCACTGGACGCCCGACGAGTACGAGAAGTGGCTGGCGCACGCGCTGCCTCACCTGCTGCTTCGCCCCGACCTGTTGACCGGATAGTCGCCGCACGCGCTATTCGACACGGGTGAAAGGAGTTGTGCCCGCCGGTACCGTGGCGTACCGTAACGGTACTCATTCGTACCGACGGGTGACACGGCATGGCCGAGGCGACGACCGACCCGGTGAGGCTCCGCCCGCGCCGCGGATCCCCGGGTTGGCGCAGGGCATCGGCTTCCTGTGCGCCCGCGACAGGGCGATTGCCGCCGTTGCCCGACGCCATGGCTCGGAGTTCACGCTCAACCTGCCGTAATCCCTCAACGACACGTGGTGCTGGTGAGCATCTCGCTGGCGCACGCCGCCGAGGGGAGTTTCACCGACGCGAAGTCGTTCAACCCCGATCGCTTCGTCGGCAACCCGCCGGACACGCACGCCTGGATCCCGTTCGGGGGCGGCGTCCGGCGTTGCATCGGCGCCGCGTTCGCCAACATGGAGATGACGGTGACACTGCGAACCCTGCTGCGGGAGTTCGAGTTCGGCACCACCTACGCCCCCGACGAGCCCGCGCACTCCCGCGGTGTCGCCACCGCACCCGGCCAAGGCGGAGGGCGGTCGTGTACCGGCGCACAGCACGAATGCTGGGCTCGGTGCAGGACGGCGCAGCGGAGGTGTCCGCGTGACGGACGAAGCGATCGTCGAGGTCGGTCGCGGAATCGAACTGTGCTACGACGCGTTCGGTGACGACGCGGCTCCGCCGGTCGTCCTGATCGCCGGGCTGGGACAGCAGAAGCACAGCTGGCCGGAGGAGATGGCCGCCAACCTCGCCGAGCGGGGATACCGGGCGATCCGGTTCGACAATCGCGACGTCGGGCCGGTCCACACATGCGAGCTTTCCGAGGCCGAGACCGTTGGCGGTGCTGCGCGGCGGTAGTGACCCGCGGCAATACCATTTGGGCGACATGGCCCGTGACACCGTCGGTCTGCTGGACGCGCTCGGGTACCACGACGCGCACATGGTCGGAGTCTCGATGGGCGGCATGATCGCCCAGACCGTCGCCGCACATCATCCGGGCCGGGTGCGAACGCTCACCTCGATCATGTCGACCACCGGTGCGCCGCGCATCGGCCGTCCCGCATTGTCGACGTGGTGGCTGATGGCGACCGGGAAACCACCGCGGAACCGTCGTGAGGCGATCGACGGTGCGGTGCGCACGTTCCGTCACATCTCCTCGCACGGATTTCCGTTCGACGAGGGTGGGTGCGGGAGAAGGCTGGCATCGGCTGGGATCGCGATCCCACGTCCGACGGTGTCACCCGGCAGCTGGCAGGCATCTTCGCCTCGGGTGACCGGACGGCCGAGCTGCGACAGATCGACGTACCGACGCTGGTGATCCACGGCGACCGAGACCGAATGGTCCATCCCACCGGAGGGGCGGCCACCGCGCGGGCCGTCCCCGGTGCGCGTTTGGAGACGATCGCAGGCATGGGTCACGATCTGCCCGCCGGCGCATGGGACCGGATCCTCGACCTGATCACCGACCATCTCGACAACTCGACCGTCACGACCATCCGGTCCCGGGAGGCCCCAGTCGAGCACATCAGCGGACACACGGTCATCAGCGGCCACGCTGGCGCAACGACTTTCGGCCCACGGTTGTCCGGTCGCGATTGCCGACGTCGACGAACGCGGTTTGAAGGAGACCGAGGCGAGCATCAGCGGTCCGACGCTGCCCTCACCATGACGGAACCGGCGCAGGCGGCGGAAATCATCCACCGCGGTGTCGAAGCGGGCAAGGCGCGCATCCTGATCGGACTCGACGCCCGCCTGTTCGACGCGCTGGCCGGGTTGCGCCGACCCGCTACTACGACGTCTTGACCGTGTTCGAGTCACGGTTAAGGAAGCGGGCCAGGGCGGCGGCCGAGCGAGTTCGCTAGTCGGGCTTGCACTTGACCTGATCGAACGGCGTGAGCGCGGGTGCGTAACGATCTGCGGGTGAACTAGCCAGGGTCGACGTCCCAGGCGTGGTGGACCACGTCGTGCAGGTGGTAGACGGCGATCGACGCCACGGTGAACTCGCTGCCGTTGCTCCGCGAGCCCCGTCGCACCAGGCGTCGTCGGGCACCGCCGCATAGGTGTCGGCGACGGCGTCGGCAGCGGCGACGAGCTCGGCGGCGACGGTCTCAGGCCGCTGCGAGGGGTAATCGTCGGCCAGCGCGGTCTCGTCCTGATCCCAGTTGGGGAACCGGGGTTCGTCCTCGTCGAGCATGAGCCGCACCCGCTGGCCGAAGATCCGGTGCACGTCGCGGACATGACAGCCGTACTCCAGGACCGACCAGGTGCCGGGTCGCGGCCGGGCGCCGACATCCGGTCTGGCCAGCCGGGTCGGCCAGTCCGCGGCGTTCCTGCGGACATACCCGGCGACGTCGGTCGGCCGTACGGAGGCGGCGTCGAAACCGCACTCCGGGCAGGCACTGTCCAGAACCCAGGTCCAGTCCTTGGTGTCGGGTTCGACGTCGCCGTGGGTGTCATCGGTCGCTCGTCGTCGTCGCGGCGCGGGGACGGCGCTCAGCCGAGCGCGCCGGCGGAGAACGTGTCGCACTTCTTCGGATCACCCGTCTGGTATCCGGTGGTGAACCACTTCTGCCGTTCGGCCGACGAGCCGTGCGTCCACGACTCGGGGTTGACGCGGCCGGTCGAGGACTGTTGGATCCGGTCGTCGCCCACCGAGGACGCCGCGGAAAGGGCGTCGGCGATGTCCTTGTCGGACAACGGCTCCAGGAACGTCACATCGGTGCCTTCCTGCTTGGTGATCGCGGCGTAGTGCGCCCAGACGCCTGCGTAGCAGTCGGCCTGCAGTTCGGTGCGCACGCCGTTGCCCTCGGAGCCGCCCGGCCCCTGCTGTGCCCTGCCCAGCGAGCCGAGCAGATTCTGCACGTGATGGCCGAATTCATGGGCAACCACGTACTCCTGCGCCAACGGTCCACCGCTGGAACCGAACTGGTCGACGAGCACCTGGAAGAACGACGTGTCGAAATACGCCGTCTGATCAACCGGGCAGTAGAACGGGCCGACGTCCGTGGTCGCCGGCCCACAGCCCGTGCTCACCTGCTGGCTGAACAGGCGCACCTTCGGCCGGGTGTAGCCCTTCAGCAGCTGCGACCACACCCCGTCGACCGAGTTACCCGTCGCCACGACGCGGCATTCCACGATTCGGTTGGCGTCCTCGCCGGTCTTGCACTGGCTCAAGTCGAATCCCGGCGCCTCGACGCCCTGCGAGTCGTACTCGCCGGTGCCGCCCTGGGGTAGCACCGTGCCGGGGTCGACGCCGAGAAACAGCGCGACCACGACGATCAGCAACCCACCGATTCCGCCGCCGATGGCGATGCCACGGCCCGCCCCGCCTCCACCGCTGCTGGACGTGGTGCTCGTGTCGATCTGCATACCCTCGTTGAAGGTCATCACACCGCTCCGTCCGCGTCCGTCGACACTCCACCTCGAGGCTGGGCGCCAGCCGCGTTCAGCTTCCCACACTACGATTCAGCCGTGGCCGTCGTTGCCGAACTCTCGACCATCGCGCACACCTCCCACGGGCAACTGCGGGGCACCACGGAGGGCGGCGTCAACGTGTGGCGGGGTGTCGCCTACGCCGAGCAACCAGTCGGCCCGCGCCGGTTCCTCGCGCCCGCGCCGCCGCAACCGTGGACCGGTGTCCGCGACGCCGTCGAACACGGTCCGTTGCCCCCCAGGGCAGATCGTTCGTCGGCGGTGGACGGGACGATCCGAAGGTGCGCGACGAGGCGTGTCTGACCGTCACCGTGTGGTCGCCGGACCCGACCGGCTCACTGCCCGTCATGGTGTGGATCCCCGGCGGCGCCTTCGTCTACGGTGCCGGTCAGCTGCAGCTCTACAACGGCTCCCGGCTGGCCCGCAACGGCGACGTCGTGGTGGTCAACGTGACCTACCGGCTCGGGGTGTTCGGCGGTTTCGAGCTGAGCGATCTGGGCGACGGGTTCGACGACAACCTGTGCCTGCGTGATCAGCTTGCCGCGCTGGCCTGGGTGCGCGACAACATCTCGGCATTCGGCGGTGATCCCGAACGGGTCACGGTGTTCGGCGAATCAGCCGGTGCCACTTCGGTGTTGGCGTTGTTGGCGAGTCCGGCCGCTGAGGGGCTCTTCACCCGCGCGATCGCTCAGAGCCCGGCACTACCGCTGATCGCAGACCGCGAGACACGCGCCCGTCGCGCTCATCGCTTCGTGGAGCGACTCGGGGTCGGCATCGACGAGATCAAGACGCTGCCACAGCGGCCGCTTCGACGCGCCGCGGGCGTGCTGCAGTCCGAGAGCGCGGCCGACAGCCCGACCCTGGCCTACGGACTGACGCACGGGGTCGACCTGCTGCCGCTCCATCCCATCGACGCGGCGCGGGCGGGCGCGGTGTCCAAGGTTCCCTTGATCATCGGCACCAACACCGACGAGGCGTCGATGTTCGCGTGGGTCAAGCCGCCGATGCTGCCGACGACGCGGGAGACCATCGACGCCTACTTCGACCGCACGGCACCCGACGCCAGGGCACGCGTGCTGGCCGCCTACCCGGATTACCCCCGTCGCCGCGCGACGGTCTCGGTCGGATCCGACGCCATGTTCTGCGCGCCCGCGTGGGCCTTCGCCGACGCGTACAGCGCGCACGCCCCGACCTACGTGTACCGGTTCGACCACGCCGCGTGGAGCCTGCGCGTGCTGGGGCTCGGCGCCACCCACGGCAGCGAGATCGTGCACGTCCAGCACAGCTACGCGTCGTATCTGGGCCGCAAGATCCATCCGCTGGGCCGTCGGGTGCAGCCCTCGGTTGGCAGGCGGATGCAGCGCACATGGCTGAACTTCGCGACGGGGGAGTTGGGGCCCGACTGGCCGCGCTACGACGATCGACAGCGCCATACCCGCGTCATCCGGTCCGCCCGCGATGACACCGTCGCCGATCCCGACGCCAGGCGACGCGAGGCCTGGGCCGGTCTGTACTGAGCCTCTTGACGGTGTCCGCCGCGGAAGACGCGCCTCAACATTTTGTTGAGACGAATTCAACAAATTGTTGTAGTGTCACGCGCATCACACTTTGGAGGTCTCGATGCGATCACGCCTACTGCACCGCTCTCGGCTCTTGATGCTCATCGTCGGGGCCCTCGCTGCCGGTATCACCGCTTGTGGAAGCGGGGTCGGCGGCGACAGCGCAAGCCCACCGGCCGCCGGCGGCGGCCAGTCGGCGATCCCGGACAACAGCGCCCTCATCGCCGCCATCGAGCCGGACCAGGCACTCACGGCCGCTCTACCGCCTGCGGTCGCGCAGTCCAAGACCGTGAACGTCGGTTCGAACATCCAATCGGCGCCCAACAACTTCTACGCCACCGACGGCAAGACACCGATCGGATACGAGGTCGATCTCGCCAAGGCCGTTGGATCCAAACTCGGCGTAAAGATGGCGTACCAGGACATGGCCTTCGGCTCGCTGATCACCAGCCTGCAGTCCGGCCGCATCGACATGACCATGGCTGCGATGAACGACACCAAGGAGCGTCAGCAGCAGATCGACTTCGTCGACTACTTCTCCTCCGGCATCACGATCATGGTGCAGAAGGGCAACCCGAAGGGCATCACCGGTCCAGACACGTTGTGTGGCAACAACGTTGCCGTAGTGCAGGGCACCAGTCACCAGAAGTTCGCCGCCGCCCAGAGCGACAAATGCGTGCAGGGCGGCAAGCCCGCCATCACTGTGACGGCCACCGACAGCGACACCCAGAATCAGAATCAGCTACGCACCGGCCGGGTCGCGGCGATTCTCAATGATCTGCCCAGCGCCGTGTACATCTCCCGAACCGCGGGCAACGGCAACACATTCGAGGTCGTGCCTGGCCCGCCGATCGAAGGCGGACCGTACGGCATCGGCTTCGCCAAGACCAACACCGCGCTGCGGGATGCGGTGAACCGGGCGCTGGGCGAGCTGGTGTCCGACGGCACCTACCTCAAGATTCTGCAGAGCTGGGGTGTCGAACAAGGCGCGCTGAAGGAGCCCGCCATCAATGGAGCCTGACGACGCTTCCCCCCGTCGCTCCGCTCGCCCTGAGCCTGAAGCCCTGCCGATCGTCCGGCTCCGCCACTGGGGCCGATGGGTCAGCGCGGTCGTCATCATCGCCCTGCTCGCAGCGCTGCTCGTCGCGCTGGCGCAGGCGCAGATCGACTGGGCGTCGGTGCCCGACTTCGTGGTCTACCGCGTGATGATCGTCGGCTTGGTCAACACCGTGGTGCTCGCCGTCATCGCGCAGTCGGTCGCCATCGTGATCGGGACCGTCATCGCGTTGATGCGCCGCAGCGCGAATCCCGTCGCGAATTGGTTTGCCTCGGCCTACATCTGGTTGTTCCGTGGGTTGCCGGTGCTGCTGCAGATCCTGATCTGGTACAACCTGGCGCTGGTCATTCCGACCATTTCCATCCCGCTGCCCTTCGGCGGATATCTACTCGATGAGCCCACCAACGTCCTCGTCAGCGCATTCACCGCGGCGCTGCTCGGGTTGGCCCTCAACGAGAGCGCGTACATGGCCGAGATCGTGCGCGCGGGGCTCAACAGTGTGGACAGCGGGCAGACCGAGGCCGCGAAATCGATTGGTATGGCGCCAAGTCTGACGCTTGCGCCGGGTGGTGCTTCCGCAGGCGATGCGGGTGATCATCCCGCCGACCGGCAACGACTTCATCAACATGCTGAAAGGCACCTCGATCGCGTCGGTGATCGGCGTGACGGAGCTGCTCCACGCGTCCAACAACATCTCGTCCCAAAACCTCTTGGTGATGGAAACGCTTTTCGCCGCGGCGATTTGGTACATGGTGGTGGTGACGGTGGCGGGTGTCGGACAGCACTACCTGGAGCGCACGTTCGGCGCCGCCGAGCGCAGCGTCGCCGCGCAGGCCGCCAAGGCGCTGCGGGCCATTCCGCTGACCAGGGGTGCCCGTGTCTGAGCCGCTGCTGCGAGCGATCGGTGTGCGGAAGAGCTACGGGCACACCGAGGTACTGCGGGGGATCGATCTGGAGGTGCGCCGCGGTCAGGTGGTGTGCCTGCTCGGTCCGTCGGGGGCGGGTAAGAGCACATTCCTTCGTTGCCTCAACCATCTCGAGACCATCGACGCCGGCCAGGTGTGGGTGGACGGCAAGCCGATCGGGTTCGAACTGCGCAACGGAAAGCTCTACGAACTCCGGGAGCGCGACGTCGCCAAGCAGCGGCGCGATATCGGCATGGTGTTCCAGCGATTCAACCTGTTCGGTCACCGCACCGCGCTGGAGAACGTCATCGAGGGCCCGATCCGAGTGCTGGGCATCGCTGCCGACGTCGCGCGCAAGGACGGACTCGAGTTGCTCGACCGGGTCGGCCTGGCCCAGCGCGGCGACGCCTACCCGGCTCAGTTGTCCGGAGGTCAGCAACAACGCGTGGCGATCGCTCGCTCCCTGGCGATGAAACCCAAACTGATGCTGTTCGACGAGCCGACCTCGGCATTGGACCCCGAGCTGGTCGGCGAGGTGCTCTCGGTGATGAACGCGTTGGCCGAAGAGGGGATGACGATGGTGGTCGTCACCCACGAGATCGCATTCGCCGCCGAAGCCGCCGACGAAGTGGTCTTCATGGCCGACGGGGCCATCGTGGAGAGCGGCCCACCCGAGAGCCTTCTCAAGGCGCCGAAACACGAACGCACACGCCAGTTTCTGGCACGGGTGCTCGCGTGAGGCCCATCTCGCCGCGCTACCTGTTGCAGTTCTCGGAGCAGGCGGGCTATCTCGACTTCGCCCGCTTCGGACCGCCCTCGCATGCCGTCCTGGACGCCACGGCCCGGTTGTCCGAGAAGGCGACACACGCGGGGCCATCCACCGTTGACGAATTGATGAGGGAGGAGACCCGCGCCAAGGCTGCCGCGGCGCGGTTGTGCCGCAGCGACATCGACCACATCGTCCTGCAGCCGCACACCAGCCTCGGGCTGATGCAGGCGGCCTTCAACGCCCCGGGCGGCACTGTGTTGGTGTCGGCCGGGGAGTTCCCGGCCAACACCTACCCGTGGGCCAGGGCCGAGCAGGCCGGGCGACTGACCGTGCGCCGCCTGCCGGCCGGCTACGTCACTGCGGACCGGGTCGCGGAAGCCCTCACCGACGACATCTCGATCGTGTCGGTCAGCGCCGTCGACTACCGCACCGGCTACCGCGCCGACCTGGCCGCCTTGCGTGAAATCGTCGGTGACCGACTGCTGGTGGTCGACGGCATTCAGGGTTTCGGCGTGATCGAGGCACCGTGGGAGGTGGCCGACATCCTGGTCGTGGGCGGACAGAAATGGCTGCGGGCCGGCTGGGGGACCGGGTTCGCCATGCTGTCGGACCGGGCGCTGGAAAGGATGGACCCGGTGCTGTCGGGCTGGACCGGTGCGCGCGACCCCGGCCTGTTCGACGACGAGATCCACCCCGCTGACAGCACGGCGGCGGCGTGGTCGATATCGAACTTGAGCCCAGTGACCTCCGGAGCGTTCGCCGCAGCGCTGGAGTTGGTCGAGGAGGCGGGCGTCGACACGATCGCCGCGCACATCGCGGAGCGGGTCGAGGCGCTCGAAGACGTGCTCCTATCGCATGGCGCGCAGATCGTGTCCGTCACGCGAGCGGCGGGCCGGGATTCTGGCGTTCACGTTGCCGGAGCATCCGCCCGAGCAGATCGGCGCCGCCCTCAACGCTGCGGGTATCGCGGCGACCGTTCGGCCCGAACACATTCGACTGTCGCCGCATGCCTCGACGTCACTGGAGATCGCCGAGCGGCTGAGGGCCGTCCTGGTCGTCGCTGTCGCAGCCGCGTCGGGCCGACGCCCACGCCCCGTCCCGCCGCCGTTGGCAACGCCACGCACGAACTGCTCGCGTCGCTGGTTCCGGCGGTACACGGGCTGGCGGCCATGCTGGGCCCAGGCAACGAGGTGCTGTTGCACGATCTGTCCCGGCTGCCGGACTCGATCGCAGCCATCGCCGGTGATCTCACCAATCGTCCGGTCGGTGGACCGATGACCGATCTGCTGCTGGGGCTGATTCGCCGCGGCACCACCCAGGACCTCATCAACTACCGCACCAACAGCCCTGACGGGCGGCCGATCCGTTCATCCACGCTGTTCCTGCGAGACGCCAATGGTGTCGCGATCGGCTGCCTGTGCGTGAACAGCGAACTGCCCGAGGCCGCTTCGTCGGAGACTCCGCAACAGGAGGAGAGTTTCCCGCCCGACGTCGACAGCTTGCAACGCTTCCTGGTGGATCGCGCGATCGCCAAGAGTCGGCGTGCGGCCGGTGCAGATGAAGAAGCATCACAAGGCGGCCGTCGTTCGAGAACTCGACGAAGCGGGCTTCTTCCTCATCAGGGACTCCGTCGACCAGGTCGCAGGCCAGCTGGACGTGACGCGCTACACGATCTACAACTACCTCAACGAGATTCGAGGCTGACCGCCTCGGCGGCCCGAAGCTCGCTGGTCGCGCGGAGTTCGCCGCGGTGTCGGATCAGCCAACCACCGTTCGACTGGCACCGCTGACCGGCATACCTGCAGATGCAGACATGTTCGCGAGGCGGTCACGTGGCGGCCGAAGCGCGGATTCGCTGTCGTCGTGACAGCAATCTGCAGTGCGAGATCGCGGCGCGGGTGTCGAATCTCATTGCGGCGGTTGACATGTGACGTGTGCAACATCTAGGCTCACGAATGCGTGAAACGTTTCAATCGAGCCGAGTGCTCACGCGCGGCAGCTGTGCCGCGGCCGCCATTCGGCGACGTCGAGCTCTGACACGATCGCCTGCTGGATCTGGAATTGCCGCATCAACCCCGGCGGTACGCGACGTCTACCGGGGTTCAGCGCAGAAATGGAGAGCCTCGATGACGAGCACCACCGAGAATCAGGCCGGTCGCTCGCGTACCGATGACGCCCGAGGCGCGATAAAGCCCATGGTGCCCGGTCTCACCGGTGAACTGATCGCCGAATTCCTCGGCACGTTCATCGTCATTCTGTTCGGCGTCGGGGTGGTCGCGCAGGTGGTCGCGGGCGAGATCGGGGGCCACGACAGCATCGCCTGGTCCTGGGGGCTGGGCGTCACGATGGGCATCTATGTCGCCGCGCGGATCTCCGGTGCCCACCTGAACCCGGCGGTATCCATTGCGCTTGCCGTCTTCTCGGGTTTCAGCTGGAAGAAGGTCGCGCCGTATGTGCTTGCGCAGATCGCGGGCGCCTTCGTGGCGGCCCTTCTGGTGCGGTGGAACTACACCGAGGTGATCGCGAAAGTCGATCCGGGCCACACCATCAAGACCCAGGGCATCTTCTCGACCCTGCCGGGCAACGGCACATTGCCAGTCAGCGATCTCGGTGCCCTGCGCGACCAGATCATCGGAACCATGATCCTGGTCTTCGTCATCTTCGCGCTCACCGACCTGCGCAACTCCTCGCCGCTGGCGAACCTGGCACCGGTCGTCATCGGGCTGCTCGTCGTTGCCATCGGCATGGCATGGGGCACCGACGCCGGCTACGCGATCAATCCAGCTCGCGACTTCGGGCCGCGGCTGGCCGCATTCGTCACCGGATACGGCGGGACGTTCCGTGACCAGTACGGCGATCTGTACTTCTGGGTTCCCATCGTCGGTCCCATCGTCGGTGGCGTCATCGGTGGCGCCCTTTACGTCTACCTGATCAAGCCCTATCTGCCCGCGGCATCGGATGTACCCGAACACGTAGAGGGCTAGCAGGTTTCGCCCTCGAACTGCTGAACACAACCGCCCATCTACGAAGGAGAAGTCATGGCCGACTTCGTCGGAGCAATCGACCAGGGCACCACCAGCTCACGATTCATGATCTTCGATCATGGCGGAAACGAGCGCGGCAAACATCAGCTCGAGCACGCCCAGATCCTGCCGCGCGCCGGCTGGGTGGAACACAACCCGGTCGAGATCTGGGAGCGCAGCAGCGCGGTGCTGCAAACGGCGATGAATGCGGCGGGTCTGGCGCCGTCGGACTTCGCCGCACTGGGTGTCACCAATCAGCGCGAAACCGCGGTCGTGTGGAACCGCAAGACCGGCCGTCCGTACTACAACGCCATCGTGTGGCAGGACACCCGCACCGACCGTATCGCCAGCGCGTTGGACCGGGACGGCCGCGGAGATGTCATCCGCGCCAAGGCCGGTCTGCCGCCTGCGACATACTTCTCGGCGGGCAAGGTGCAGTGGATCCTCGAAAATGTCGACGGGGTGCGTGCCGATGCCGAGCGCGGCGACGCCTTGTTCGGCAACACCGACAGTTGGTTGTTGTGGAATCTGACCGGCGGGGTCGATGGGGGCGTCCACGTCACCGACGTGACGAACGCCAGCCGGACCATGCTGATGAACCTGGAGACCCTGCAGTGGGATGACGAGCTGCTTGGTTTCTTCGAGATTCCGCGTGCGATGCTGCCGGAGATCCGACCGTCATCGGATCCGCGCGGCTACGGCGAACTCCGCCTACCGAGCGGTGCAGCGGGCATTCCGCTCACGGGCGACCTTGGCGATCAGCAGGCCGCCACCGTCGGCCAGGTCTGCTTCAGCCCTGGTGAAGCCAAGAACACCTACGGCACCGGCAATTTCATGCTGCTCAACACCGGCGAGGAGCTCGTCCGCAGCGCGAATGGACTGCTCACCACGGTGTGCTATCAATTCGCGCCAAGGGATGACGGCCCGGCGAAGCCGGTCTACGCGCTGGAGGGCTCCATCGCCGTGACCGGCTCCGCGGTGCAGTGGCTGCGCGATCAGCTCGGCATCATCTCCGGTGCCGCCGAGGTGGAAAGTTTGGCCCGCCAGGTCGACGACAACGGTGGGATGTACTTCGTGCCGGCGTTTTCCGGCCTCTTCGCCCCCCACTGGCGCAGTGACGCGCGCGGTGCGATCGTCGGGTTGTCTCGATTCAACACCAATGCGCATTTGGCAAGAGCCACGCTGGAATCGATCTGCTACCAGAGCCGCGACGTCATCGACGCAATGGCTGCCGACTCCGGGGTGCGATTGGAAGTGCTGAAGGTCGATGGCGGCGTGACAGCCAACGAACTGTGCATGCAGCTGCAGGCCGACATCCTCGGTGTGCCGGTGAGCAGGCCGGTGGTCGCCGAAACCACCGCTCTGGGCGCCGCTTACGCCGCCGGTCTTGCGGTCGGGTTCTGGGCCGACACCGACGAACTGCGCGAGAACTGGAACGAATCCAAGCGCTGGAAGCCGGAGTGGTCCGACGCGCAACGCGCTGACGGCCATGCCGGATGGCGCAAGGCGGTTTCGCGCACCCTGAACTGGGTCGACATCGACTGATCCACCGTCTCGACTCTGCGGTCAGCCCGGCCCTTCGTCCGCCGCGGCGAGCAGCGGTATCAGGACGTCGCTGATCGGCGTGGCCAGCCCGTGTTCGGCGGCCTTGCGCGCGATGACGCCGTTGCGGACGTCCCACTCCATCGGCCTGCCCTGTTCGCGATCGGTGAGGATCGACGTCGTCACGTCCTGTGGGAGCCCCACGAACAAGCCGATGGTCTCGCCGATCACGGCGTCATCGAGGTTCGCGCCCTCGGCTCGCGCCACCGCGAGGCATTCGGCGAGGTAGTCGCCGGCCAGGCGGGCGATGTCGTCGCGGCGGAACATCCCCGACTTGCGGCCGGTAAACACCATCAGGCCCGCGACGGCGTTGGTCAGCAGCTTGCGCCAAGCCTCGGTGGCGAAATCCGGACTGCATTCGATGGACAGTCGCGGGCTGCGCAGGGTCTCGCCGAGTCGCTTCGCGGCTGGATCATCGGGCAGCGTCAACCGCGCCGGGGTGCGTAGCCGGATGTGGCCATCGGGGTGCTTCTCGGCGGAGAACCACACCGCGGCGGGCACGACGGTCGCGGCGGGGCAGTAGCGCCCGACGCGCTCGACCTGCTCCACCCCGTTCTGCAGCGCGCACACCACGGTGTTCGCGTCGCAGAGCCGCGCCAGCCACGCCGCCGCGCCCTCGTTCTGGGTGTCCTTGACCGCGAGCAACACCACGTCGACGGGTCCTTCGAGGTCCCCGGCGTCGGTGTGCACCGGACCGGGCACGACCACGGGATCGCCGTCGTCCGGCCGCAGCTCGATGGAGTCGCGCGGAGTGCGTCCGCACAGGGTGATGGAGTTTCCGGCCGCGTACGCCAGGGCCGCAACGGTCGAGCCGATGGCGCCGGGACCTACGAGTGCAATGGTGGTGGCCGAATCAGGGTCTTCACGCAAGCGCTCATCCACCGGCGCGAGGTTACCGCCGCAGCGCCACCACTACACTGTGGCAGTCGTCTCGTCAGGTCTTTCCCAGGGAGTTTTCGTGTTGCGCAGTCATGCCGCCGGTTCGTTGCGGTCCACCGACGCTGGCCAGAAGGTGACGTTGGCCGGTTGGGTGGCGCGCCGGCGTGACCACGGCGGCGTCATCTTCATCGACCTGCGCGACGCGTCCGGAGTGGCGCAGGTCGTGTTCCGTGAGGCCGACGTCCTCGAGCAGGCGCACCGACTGCGCGCCGAGTTTTGCGTCGCCGTCGACGGCATCGTCGAAACGCGCCCAGAGGGCAACGCCAACACCGACATCGCCACCGGTGACATCGAGGTCAACGCAACGTCGCTGAGGGTGCTCGGCGAGAGCGCACCACTACCCTTCCAGCTCGACGAGACGGCAGGGGAGGAGGCGCGGCTGAAGTACCGCTACCTCGACCTTCGCCGCGAAGGTCCCGGCAAGGCAATCCGGTTGCGCTCCAAGGTGAATGCTGCGGCACGCGGTGTGCTGGCCGAGCATGACTTCATCGAGATCGAGACGCCGACACTGACCAAGTCGACCCCGGAGGGGGCCCGCGACTTCCTGGTGCCTGCCCGGCTGCAGCCGGGCTCGTTCTACGCGCTGCCGCAGAGCCCGCAGCTGTTCAAGCAGCTGCTGATGGTGGCAGGCATGGAGCGCTACTACCAGATCGCGCGCTGCTACCGTGACGAGGACTTCCGCGCCGACCGTCAGCCCGAGTTCACCCAGCTGGACATGGAGATGAGCTTCGTCGACGCCGATGACGTGATCGCGATCTCCGAGGAGGTCCTTGCGGCGCTGTGGGCGCTCATCGGATACCAGCTGCCGCTGCCGATTCCGCGGATCAGCCATGCCGACGCCATGCGCCGGTTCGGCTCGGACAAGCCAGACCTGCGGTTCGGTCTCGAGCTCGTCGAGTGCACGGAGTACTTCTCCGGCACCACGTTTCGGGTGTTCCAGGCGCCATACGTGGGTGCCGTCGTCATGCCGGGCGGCGCGTCTCAGCCCCGCCGCACGCTGGACGGCTGGCAGGAGTTCGCCAAGCAGCGCGGCCACAAGGGGCTGGCCTACGTGCTGGTCGCCGAGGACGGCACACTCGGCGGTCCCGTCGCGAAGAACCTGACCGACGCCGAACGCGACGGTCTGGCGGCCCACGTCGGCGCGAAGCCCGGTGACTGCATCTTCTTCTCGGCGGGTTCGGCCAAGGCCGGGCGTGCCCTGCTCGGCGCCACGCGCATCGAAGTCGCCAAGCGGCTCGACATGATCGATCCCGCGGCGTGGGCGTTGACCTGGGTGGTGGACTGGCCATTGTTCGAGTCGGCCGACGAGGCCGCCGAAGCGGGCGAAGTCGCGGTCGGGTCGGGTGCGTGGACCGCCGTGCACCACGCGTTCACCGCGCCGAAGCCGGAGTCCGAGGCCACGTTCGACACGGACCCGGGCAGCGCGCTGGCCAACGCCTACGACATCGTCTGCAACGGCAACGAGATCGGCGGCGGTTCGATCCGCATCCACCGCCGCGACGTCCAGGAACGGGTGTTCGCAATGATGGGCATCGATCACGACGAAGCCCAGGACAAGTTTGGATTTCTGTTGGACGCCTTCACCTTTGGCGCGCCTCCGCACGGCGGCATCGCGTTCGGGTGGGACCGCATCACCGCACTGCTGGCCGGCGCCGAATCGATCCGCGAGGTCATCGCGTTCCCGAAGTCGGGCGGTGGCGTCGACCCGTTGACCGATGCGCCCGCGCCGATCACCCCGCTGCAGCGCAAGGAATCCGGAATAGACGCCAAGCCGAAGAGGTCCGAAGAGTCATGACGGAGATCGACGAGGACAAGCTGGCATCCGACACCGATGCACTCCACGAGTTCAACCGTGGCGTCGTCGAGGAGTTCCGGGCCAACGGCGGCAAGGCCGGCGGTCCGTTCGAGGGTGGCAGTCTGCTACTGCTGCACAGCACGGGCGCCAAGTCGGGCCAACCGCGGCTGTCACCGCTGGCCTATCTGACGATCGACGACAAGATGCTGATCATCGGGGCGTACGCCGGAGCGCCGAAGAATCCGGCCTGGGTGCACAATTTGCGCGCCAACCCGGTGGCGCACATCGAGGTCGGCACCGAAGCGTACGACGTCGACGTCCGCGAGGTCCCACCCGACGAGCATGGCGCGCTCTACTCCAAGGTGGTCGCGGTCGCGCCGACATTCGCCGACTACCAGTCGAAGACCACGCGGTTGATCCCGCTGTTCGAGCTGACCCGGGTGGAATAGGGAGCCAGTTCGGCGGCATTGACCAATGCATGACCGAACCGACGGACCTCGCGTATTGGCAGGCGCTCAACGACCCGGTGGTCGATGAATTCCGTGCCAACGAGGGCACGGTGAACGGGTTCAACGGCGCCGACGTGCTGCTGCTCACCACCACGGGTGCCAAGTCCGGGCAACCGCGCCTGACGCCGCTTGCGTACTTCATGATCGAAGGCAGGCTGATCATCGTCGGCTCCAAGGGTGGCTTCGACCGTCACCCCGACTGGGTGCACAACCTCCGGGCCAACCCACGTGCGCACGTCGAGGTGGGCACGAAGGACTACGACGTCATCGTCAGGGAACTGCCGTCCGTCGAACGCGACGAGACATACCCGAAGGTCGTCGCGTTGCAGCCGGGTTTCGGCGACTACCAGGCCAAGACCAGCCGGGTGATCCCGTTGTTCGAGCTCACCCGGGCCTGAGCCCGGGTCAGCCGACCCGCTCGATGGTGGTGGCATTGGCCAGATCGAACGACGCACGGTGTTCGTTGATGAACTCCTCGACCGTGCCGAGGCGTTGTCCAATGATCGTCGGGGCCGAATTACTGACGCCTGCCAGACGTCCCTCTCGTAGGTCGATCGTCACTGCCTCGAAGTGCCTGAGCTTGGCCGTGTCATCAGGTATGCCGATCAGGTCCAGGAACGTCGTCACGGTGGCTTGCTCGAACGGGAGATCCCTCGCGAGGACGCGGCTGACCTCTGCGGCTAGTTCCCGATGGCTGTATTCAGCGGGTCCGGTCAAGGTGTAGGTGCGGCCGCGGTGCTCCTCGGGGTTGGCCAGGATGGTGGCGGCGGTCAATGCGATGTCTCGTGCGGCGATCGGGGCGAAGCGACTGTCAGCGTCAAAGGGCATGACGTAGCGGCCATAACGGATCAAGTCGGCGATGTAGGTCAGCCATTCCATGAAGAACGTGACCCTCAGATTGGTGGTCGGGACTCCTGACCAGTCGAAGATCTGCTCGGAGAGCCAGTGGTTCTGCGTCGCCTTGCTGCGGGCCTGAGGGCGCGACTGAATTTGTGACATGTTGACGATGGCTTCGAGGCTTTGTTCCTTGGCGGCCTGGGCGAACATGACCGCCGCTTCGACGAGTCCTTCGCCGACTGGGAAGTTGAAGTAGGCACGCCGCACGCCTTCGAGTGCGGCGCGAACATCGCGGAAATCGAGCAGGTCGCCGAATACGACTTCGGCACCATCGTCGCGGAGGCGTCTGGCGCGGTCGTCGTCCTTGCGAACCATTGCCCTGACCGGTAGTCCGCTCTTGAGCAAGCACTCGACCATTGGGCGTCCGGTATCGCCATTGGCGGTCGTCACGAGGATTCTCGTCATGGGCATCGTCTTCTCCGAAGGTGTGTGGAGATTGCACTCAGGAACGTGAAGGGCACACCGGATCACGCTCCTGAGTGCAACCGGGTGTCAGCCGAGCCGCTCGATGATGGTGGCGTTGGCCATGCCGCCGCCCTCGCACATCGTCTGCAAGCCGTACCGCCCGCCACGCTGTTCCAGAGCGTTGACGAGCGTCGTCATGATGCGGGCACCGCTGGCGCCAAGGGGGTGACCGATGGCGATGGCCCCGCCGTTGACGTTCGTCTTGGCGAGAAGAGCCGAAGCCGGCGCCCCACCCAGTTCCTTGGCCCATGCCAGCACCACCGGCGCGAACGCCTCGTTGACCTCGAACAGGTCGATGTCGGTCAGCTTCAGCCCGGCCCTGGCCAGCACCTTCTCGGTGGCGGGAATCACGCCGGTCAGCATGTACAGCGGATCGGAGCCCACTACCGTCATGGTGTGGATGCGGGCCAACGGCCGAAGGCCGAGGCTGCGGGCCACGGCGCCGCTGGTGATCATCACGGCGGCGCTGCCGTCGGACAGCGGCGACGAGTTGCCGGGGGTGATCTCCCAGTTGATCTGCGGGAACCGGGCCGCGTACGCCTCGCTGTAGAACGCGGGTCGCAGGCCGGCCAGCGTCTCGACCGTGGTGCCCGGCCGGATGGTCTCGTCGGTCGACAGTCCTGCGATGGGGGTCAGCTCGTTGTCGAACAAGCCCTCCTTGGTGGCGCGGGCGGCCTTCTCGTGGCTGCTTGCGGAGAACTCGTCGAGTTCGGTGCGCGACAGTCTCCACTTCGCGGCGATCAGCTCTGCGCTGATGCCCTGCGGGACAAGGCCTTCGGAGTAGCGCTCGGCGAACGCCTCGCCGAACGGGTCGCTGCCCGGCAGCACCGACGTGCCCATCGGTACCCGCGACATCGACTCCACGCCGGCAGCGATCACGATGTCGTAGGACCCTGCGAGCACGCCCTGGGCGGCGAAGGAGATCGCCTGCTGGCTGCTTCCGCACTGCCGATCGATGGTGGTGCCGGGCACCGTCTCCGGGAAGCCGGCGCCGAGCACTGCGTTGCGGGCGATGTTGACCGACTGGTCGCCGACCTGGGTCACGGCTCCTGCGATGACGTCGTCGACCGTGCCGGGATCGATTCCGGTGCGGGCGACGATCTCGCGCAAGCTGTGGGCGAGAAGGTCGGCGGGGAGGACGTCGTGCAGTGCACCGTTGGCCTTGCCCTTGCCCACCGGGGTGCGTACGGCACCCACGATGACGGCGTCGCGGTCCGAATATTCGGCCATGGAATCCTCCTGGGACTCGACTCTGAGTACTGCCTTCTATACTTAGAACTAACACCTAGGTCCAGTGACAACAACCCGGCAAGGGAGTGATGTACATGACAGTTCTGCAAGGGTCGCTGGCCGACCGCGACAGTTGGTCGGCGATCGGGCACTGCCCGGTGGAGAAGACGATGGCGCTGGTGGGGACCAAGTCGGCGATGCTGATCATGCGGGAGGCCTTCTACGGCACGACGCGGTTCGACGACTTCGCCCGCAGGGTCGGCGTGACCAAGGCCGCCACGTCGGCACGGTTGTCCGAACTGGTCGAGGTCGGGCTGCTGGAGAAGCGCCCCTACCGCGAGCCCGGCCAGCGCAGTCGCGACGAGTACGTGCTCACCGAGTCCGGCACCGAGTTCATGCCGGTGGTGTGGGCGATGTTCGAGTGGGGTCGCAAGCACGTCGACGACACCAGGCTGCGGCTCGCCCATCTGGACTGCGGCGCCGAGGCCACGGTCGAGGTCCGGTGCGCGGAGGGCCACGAAGTGCCCGCCGACGAGTTGACCGTCCGGCTGGTCAGGCGTTAGTGGCGGCCTCGACGACCACTGCGCCGGGGTAGGAAATCGACGACCACGACGGGGCCATCGATCTCCTGGATCGTTCGGCGCCCCTGGTTCGAGATCAGTCGCGGGGCGAGTCGGCCAAGAACGCCTTGACGAGGGTTCTGGGGGCCTGCGCCAGCCACGCCTCGGTGACGAGCTCGGTCAGCTCAGGCACGCCGATCTCGGCCAGCCGCACCAGCACCATCGGGTATCCGTCGAAGTGCGGGGTGGTGAAGTACACCGTCGGGTCGTCGGCAGCTCCGCGACGATGCGTGACACGTCACCCCACGTGGCCATGGCCCGATCATGCCGCGCCCGCCCAACTCAGGCCAGCTGCTCGCGGAACTTCCTGGCCTCGGTCATCAGTTCCTCCACCCGGCTTCGGTCTGCGCGGTTCTCGAAGATGCCGTCCTTCTTGAAGTACGTGCCGACGATGGCGCCGTCGGCGACGTCGAGCTGGGTGGCCACGTTCTCGGCCCGGACACCGGTGTTGACGAACACCGGCACCTCGCCCGCGGCCGACTTCACCACGCGCAGTGCCTCGGCATCCGTCGGCGCTCCCGCGGTGGCCCCGGAAACGCAGATCGCGTCGGGCAGGGTCGCGAACACCGTGGTGCGCGTGATGGCCGCCAGGTCGCGGGCCGCGAGGTAGGTCGCCGACTCGGGAACGATGTTGAAGAACAGCTTGACGTGCGAGCCTCCGACACGGGCCCTGTGCCGCGCCACTTCGCCGACATTGGTGTCCCACAAGCCGAAGTCGCTTGCGTAGACCCCGGTGAAGATCTCCCGGACGAACTGGGCGCCCGTGGCGACCGCCAGATCGATCGACGCGCGGCCGTCCCACAGCACGTTGACGCCGTAGGGCACCTCGAGCGCGGGAAGCAGCTCGCCGATGATCCTGGCCATCGTGATCGCCGTGATCGGTTCGGTCTTGGTCAGGTACGGCAGGCTGAACTCGTTGGAGATCATCACGCCGTCGACGCCGCCGGACTGCAGGGCGTCGAGTTCCTCGCGTGCGCGGGCCACGACGGCGGCGATACCGCCCGCGCTGTCGTACGCGGGGTCGCCCGGCAGGGCCGCGAGGTGAAGCATGGCGATGACGGGCTTTCGGACGTTGAAGACCTCGTCGAGCCAGGTGGTGGTCACGTCGTTCCTTTCTCAGTTCTTCTGTTGTGCAGGCGGATCGGGGGGCTAGTCCATGTACGCGCCGCCGTTGACGGCAAGGGCCTCGCCGGTGATGAAACGGGCGTCGGGGGAGAGCAGGAACGCCACCGACCGGGCGACGTCCTCGGGCTGCTCGAGTCGCCGCAGAGGCGTGTCGTCGATCATCATCTGCCGAACGCCGTCGGTGTCGGTACCGCGCAGCCGGGCCTCCCACTCGAGTTCCCTTGACTGCATGGGTGTCTCGACGTATCCGGGACAGACGCAGTTGACGGTGATGTCGTGTGCGCCGAGTTCATAGGCCATCGCCTGGGTCAGACCGACGACGCCGAACTTCGACGCCACGTAGTCCGAGAGGAACGGCACCCTGCCCTGCTTGCCCGCCATCGACGCGGTGTTGACGATCGCGCCGGCCGTGCCACTGCGCACCATGGCGCGGGCGGCGGCCTGCCCACACACGAACACGCCCTTGAGGTTGACGTCCATGGTCTGGTCGTAACGTTCGATGGGAGCGTCGAGGAATGAGTGCATGAAGGAGATCCCGGCATTGCTCACCCACGCGTCGAGGCCCAACCGGTCGGCGACGCCGTAGGCCACCGACGTCGCATCGGCCGGTGAGCTGACGTTCAGCACCGCGGACTCGTGTTCGACACCTGCCGTCGTCGGCAGTGAGGCCGCCACGTCGCGCGCGGCATCACCGTCGATGTCGGTGACGATCACCCGCCACTCGCGTTCGGCGAGCGTCGTCGCGATGGCCCGGCCGATACCGGAGCCCGCCCCGGTGACTACGACTGTCTTGGTCATCAGTGAACTCGGTTCCTATCCGTCTTGGTGCTCATTGGTGGTGCCAACGACTCGTTGGCCGGTCTGCGTGTCGAAGACGTGGACGGCGCCGGGACGAGCCGACACTTCGACCTTGGCGCCCTCGGTGATGCCGGTGAGCCGGGATGCCTCCACGACGCTGGTGAGCTCGGTCCCACGGGCGTCGATGGTCACGATCGCCCTCGGCCCGAGCAGTTCGATGAGCTTCACGTGTGCGTCGGCGTCCTCGGCGGGGGCGAGCTCCAGATCGTCGGGACGGACACCCACGGTGACCCGGCCACCGCTGTGTGCCTGCTCGAAGGTCAACGCGAATCCGTTGGGCAGGGTGAAGGTTCGGCCCGCGAGCTCGCCGTCGATCAGGTTCATCTTCGGGCTGCCGACGAACGCGGCGACGAAGGTGTCCTTCGGCCTGTCGTACACCTCGAGCGGGGTGCCCTCCTGCGCGGTGCGCCCATCACGCATCACCACCATGCGATCCGACAGCGTCATCGCCTCTTCCTGATCGTGCGTGACGTAGAGGCAGGTGATGCCGAGCCTGCGCTGGATCTGCAGCAGTTCTGTCCTGGTCTCCACCCGCAGTTTGGCGTCGAGGTTGCTCAGCGGCTCGTCGAACAGGAAGACCGACGGTTGCCTGATGATCGCCCTGCCGATCGCGACGCGTTGCTGCTGGCCGCCGCTGAGGTCCTTCGGCTTGCGCCCCAACAGCTTTGCCAAACCGAGGGACTCGGCGATCTCGTCGGCCCGCTTGAGCGCCTCGGCCCGAGGCTGTTTGGTGGCCCGCAGCGGAAAGGCGATGTTCTCCCGCACGGTGAGGTGTGGATAGAGCGCGTAGTTCTGGAAGACCATCGCCACGTCGCGGTCGCGAGGCTGCAGCGCGGTGACGTCGCGGTCGCCGATCGTGATCGTGCCGGAGCTGACGGATTCCAGGCCGGCGAGCATGCGCAGCGACGTCGACTTGCCGCAGCCGGACGGGCCGACGAGGACGGTGAACGACCCGTCGGGCAGCTCGAGGTCGAGGTCACTGACCACCGACGTCGAGCCGTACGCCTTGTTCACGCCTGCAAACCGGACGGTTGCCATGTTCTCCTCGTCACCTGCCTTCTAGAACTTCACCGCGCCACCGCTGATGCCCTGCACCAGCCTGCGCTGAATGAAGAAGCTCGCGATCACGACGGGAACGACGGCGATCAGGATCGCCGCACTCATCGAGCCGATCTGCACACCGCGGAACGTGTTGAACCCGGCGATGGCCACCGGGAGGATGGCGGCCTTGCCCGGCGCCAGGATCAGGCCGTAGAACAGGTCGTTCCACGACAGCGTGAAGCCGAAGATGGCCGAGGCGCCCATCCCGGGCAACACCTGCGGGAGTACCACCAACCGGAACGCCTGGAACCGGGTGAACCCGTCGACCAGGGCCTGCTCCTCGAGTGACCGCGGGACCGCTTCGAAGAACCCGATCAGGAACCAGGTCACCACGGGCAGAACGAAACTCAGATGCGCGAAGATCACGGGGACGAGGGTGTCGTTGAGCCGCAACGCATATGCCATGGTTAGGAAGGGGAACACCAGCACGGCGGGCGGCAGTACCTGCGCGGCCAGCATGCCGAAGCGGGTGGCCGTACCTCCGGCCCTGAAGCGGGCGATGGCGTAGGCGCCCATGCTTCCCACCACGACGCTGATGCTCACCGTGGTGAGCGCCACGATGGCGCTTCGGCCGGCCGCATCGAGGATTCCCGACGACAGCACGTTGCGCCATGCGTCGAGCGTCGGCGCGAACGACAGCAGGAACGGATCATTCAGCTGCTCCGGGCTTTTCAAACTTGCCAACGCTATCCACAGCACCGGGAAGAGCACCGAGATGCCCGCGGCCCAGAGCAGGGCCACGCGGCAGATCGTCAGTGCCTTGGACTCGGCCAGTGCGTCCTTCACGACTGCTTGGCCTTCTCCATCCGCCGGAACGCCACCACGATGATCGTCAACACGACGACCAACACGATGAACGCCATCGACGACGCCGACCCGAGGCGGAAGAACTGGATTCCGGTCTGGTACACGAAGTACTGCAGCGTCTGCGTCTCGGTCCCAGGGCCACCCCGCGTGGTCGCGAACACGTACTCGAACACCTTCATCGCGTCAAGGCAGCGCAGCAGGATCGCCACCACGAGCACCGGCGCAAGCAACGGCAGCGTGACGCGCCGCAGCACGTACCAGCCGCGCGCGCCGTCGACCCTGGCCGCCTCGAGCGGTTCGCGGGGGATCGACTCCAGGCCGGCGAGCAGGAGCAGCACCATGAACGGCGTCCACTGCCAGACGTCGATGAACGCCAGCGTGAAGAGGGCGCGCCCAGGGCCGAAGAAGTCGTAGTCGACGCCAAGGGCCTGCAACAGACGTGGGATGGCGCCGATCTGATCGTTGAGCAGGAAGCGGAAGATCAGGCCGACGGCGATCGGCGTGATGAACATCGGCGCCAAGAGCATCGATCGGGTCAGATCACGTGCCCAGCGCTGCTTCTGCAGTGACAGCGCGATGGCGAGGCCGATCACCAACTCCAGTCCGACGGCCACGACCACGAACGTCGCGGTGGTGCCGAACGCTTGCCAGAACGTACCGTCCTGCAGCGTCGCGACGTAGTTGTCGGCGCCGACCAGTCGCGGTGTGCCGTGGCTGGTCAGCTTGTAGTCGGTGACACTCAGGTAGAAGGCGTAAGCCAGCGGGAAACCGACCACACCGAGAAAGAGCGCGATCAACGGCGCAACCATGCCATGCTTGAAAGTCATTGTGCCCGTGCCCCTTCCGGTCGCCTGGTCGGTTCCCGCCAACTCATCTACGAACTCAACCCTGAATCTTCTCGGCTGCCGCCTGCGCAGCCGCCAACGCGTCGTCGACGCTCTTGGTCCCCGCCACGGCCTCATTGAGCTCCGTGCCGACGGCCTGGATCATCTCCTCGCCGCTGGGGCCCTGGCTCAGCGGCGACGCATTGCCCAGCATCTTCTCGACCGTCTTGTAGTAGTCGGCGCCGAGGGGGCCGTTCAGCACGGCCGGATCCTGCAGGGTGCTCTGCCGGATCGCGGCGCCGCCCTTCTCGGTGCGCTGCACGTCGTGTGCCTTGCTGGTGAGCCACGACGCGAACGCCCACGCCGCATCCGATGCGCCGGAGTTGGTCGGGATCGCCCAGCTCCACGAGCCGAGAACCTGCTTGCCGCCCGGGATCTCGGCCAGCTTGTACTTGCCTGCCGACGGCCCGGAGCCGGGGGCATTGAGCGCGGGCAGGTTCCAGTTGTAGCTGATCATCGACGCGGCCTGGCCGCTGGACACGGACCGGAACGCCTCGTCGAACGCCCAGTTCAGGCTGTTCGGGGGTGCGGCGGTCTTGTACGTGTCGATATAGGCGTTCAGCGCGCGCTTGGCCTCGGGGGTGTTCAGGGTGGGCTTGCCGTCGGCGCCGTAAATCGACCCGCCCGCGGCGAACAACCAGTTGCCCCACTCCTCGAAGATCTTGTAGCCCCGCTGCGGCTGCATCGCGATGCCCGCGCGGTCGCCGACCTTCAACGCCTTGGAGGTGCTGACCAACTCGTCGAGGTTCGTGGGAACCTCGAGCTTGGCCTGTGCCAGATCGTCGGTGTTGTAGAGGTACCCGAGTGCGTAGTTGTAGAACGGCACGCCGTACTTCACGCCGTCGACGGTGGCGATGTCGGTGAGGGGCTTGAAGAAGTCGGCATCGTCGTAGTCGGGGGTGCTGGCGATCCGCGAGTCCAGCGGCTGCAGGAACTTCGCCTTGGCGAAGTCGACCATCCACGGGTTGTCCACGATGATCAGGTCGTAGGTCGGCGACGACGACTGGAACGACGACACCAGCTTGTCACGCATCTGGTCGTAGGTCAGCGTCTCGATGTCGACCTTGACGTTCGGATAGTCCTTGTTGAAGTCGGGCACCATCGCCTTGACGATGTCGGAGTCGGGCACGTTCTCCATGAGGATGCGCACCGTGCCGGAGACGTCCTTGGGGACGGCGCCGGTCCCGGTCGGCGTGGCCTGCTCGGGGCCGCCGCTGCCCGCGCACGCGCTGAGGAACAGGATGGGTACGGCAAGGGTGGCGACCAAGGGCCGCCACCTCCGCCATGACGTCGTGGATGACCTGGTGTTCATTGTCCCACTGTTCCTTTCATTCGGCGGTGATCTCTCGGGTGCGTCTCGCCATCGCGTGGGATACCGGCGCCACGGCGTCACCGAGCTCGCGCCACGTCCGGTAGGCATCGTCGTAGGTCGATGTCCGCGTGCGGTCGGGAACCACGGGCTGGTCCAACGTGATGAAACGCGTGACGTCGGACCAGTCGTCGAGCGCGCCGGCGCCGATCGCGGCGATGACGGCCGCCCCCAGCGAGGCACCGGGATGTCCACGCACGGGCCGCATCTCGATGCCGAGCACGTCTGCGTGGATCTGCTTCCACAGCGTGGATCGGGAGCCGCCGTTGGTGATCATCACCCGGCTCATGGGGATGCCGATGTCGGCGAAGACCTCCACGTGGTGGCGGAAGCCGAACGCGATGCCTTCGAGGACCGAGCGGTACAGGTCGGCGCGGGTGTGGCCGAGGTGCATGCCCGCGAACACGCCGCGCAGATCGGGGTCGTGGATGGGACTCTTCTCGCCGAGGAAGTAGGGCAGGCACAGTACGTCGGCAGGCGCCGATGCCGCCGCCTCGTCGTCCAGCACGGTGAGGTCGTCGCCCACCCGTCATCGTCTGGAACCATCGGATGAGGCTGCCGCTGGTGGCCATGCAGCCGTTCGGCAGCCAGTGCCCGGGGACCGGATGGGCGTCGAGGTACAGGCGTTCATCGACCACCTTGGTGTCGCTGGCGACCAGAATGTCGCCCGCTCCACCGAGTTTCACCAGCGCATCGCCCGGCTGATTGACACCCGCCGCGAAGGCGGACAGCACGTGGTCGGCGCCGCCGACGATCAAGGCGGTGCCTGCCCTCAGGCCCGTCAGCCTGGCCGCCGTCTCACTCACGTCGCCTGCCCAGGATCCGGGCCGGTAGACCGGAGGCAGGGTGGCCGCGTCCAGCCCGGCGGCGCTGACGACGGGGTCCGCAACGGCTCCATCGATGGTGAACAGACCCGATTCCAGTGCCCAGTTCTGCTCGACGTGGACGTCGGCTCCGAGCGCCATCAGCACCCAGTCGTAGGAACCGACGTAGTGCGCCGTCTTGGCGTAGACGTCGGGTTCGTGTTCGCGCAACCACATCGCGGTCGGTGCGACGGACTGCTGGGTCAGCGCCGAACCGGTCATCGCGACCAGGTCGATTCCGTCGAGGGTGGCGGCGAGTTCGCGGACCTCACGATGGGCTCTCGCGTCGTTCTGAAGGATGGCGCGCCGCAGAGGGTTTCCCTGCAGATCCACCGGCACGACCGCAGGGACCATTCCCGACACCGCAACGGCGCAGACGGCATCGCCGCCGATCCCGCTGGTGCTCAACACTTCCCGGATGGATTCGACGACGCCCGCGTACCACTGACCGGTATCGGCCTCGGCGAAACCGGGGCCAGGCGAGTGCAGGGCGGTCTCGCGCGAGGCCTGGGCGACGATGCCGCGGTCCGTGTCGAACAACACGGTCTTGGTGCCGGTGGTGCCGACGTCGATTCCGATGGTGTGGGTACTCACGGTGACGTCGCCTCGCCGGCCAGATCCGTAGGCCCACCGACGCAGACCACGTCGACGCCTGCGTCGCGCGCGGCGACCAGAGCGGGGTGTTCTGGTTCGCCGTCGGTGACGATCACGTCGACCTGCGCCAGCGCGGTGATGCTGACGAACGTGACCCGGCCGAGCTTGCTCTTGTCGGCGGCCACGATCACCCGGTCGGCGCGTCTGCTCGCGGCGCGCTTCACCCCGCTCTCCGCCTGGTGGTAGTCGGAGATTCCGCGCTCGCCGTCGATGCCTGCCACGCCCATCACGAAGGTGTCGCAGTTGTAGTTGGCCAGTGTCTCCTCGGCGGCCGGACCGATCAGGCTCAGCTCGCCGGGCCGCAACTGGCCGCCGGTGAGCACCACGGCGGTGTCTGTTTCGTCGATCAACTCCAGCGCGGCCAGCACGCTCGGCGTGACGACCGTCAGACCAAGTCGGCGGCCCTTCAACGACCGGGCCACGGCGAGGGCGGTGCTTCCGGAGTCGAGGATCAGGGTTTCGCTCGGCCCGATCAGGTCGGCGACCACGTCGGCGATGTGGCGCTTCTCCTCGGCGGCATCGGCGACCCGGGTCGCGAACGACGGTTCGGAGTCCTTGCCCTTCAGTGCGATGGCCCCACCGACCACCCGCCGCACGACACCGCGAGTCTCCAACGCCTCGACGTCCCGTCGGATCGTCATCTCGGACACGTCGAACTCGGCTGCGAGCTCGGCGTAACCCACCTCGCGTTCGATGCCGACGCGCTGCTCGATGCGGTCTCTGCGGGACTTCGCGTCCACCCTCAGGCTTCCCGACCGTGTGTAAAATTCACAGATAAGACTCCATTGTCCTGGGTGTTTGTCCGAGCCTCTCGGGCAATAGTGTGAATTTACAACAACCGAGTGTGGAGTGCCCACATTTGGCGCACTTTTTCTCGGGCACCGCCCGTCCGGCGGCTACTCTGCGCGCGTGCTGCACTTGCGGGTGATCGCTCCGGAGGACCTGCGTGACGACGTGATCGGCGTGCTGCAGCAGGAGGTGGGGGTCGCGAACGTTTTGCTGTACCCCGGTGCGGCCCTGGACCCGCCGGGCGACGAGATTGCCGCCGACATCGCCCGCGAATGCGCCAACGACGTGATCAAGCACTTGAAGGCGCTGGAAGTCCATCACCGCGGCTCGATCAGCCTCGAGGTCCTCGACACCGTGCTCTCCAGCAAGGCCCACGAGGCTCTCCAGCAAGGCCCACGAGGCTCTCCAGCAAGGCCCACGAGGCGGGAGACGACGCGGTAGGCGACCCCGCGGACGCCGTGATCTGGGACGAACTGATCGGACGCACCCGCGACGAGGCCACCCTCAGCGTCACGTTCGTGCTGTTCCTGACGCTGGCCTGTCTGCTGACCGCAATCGGCGTGGTGACCGACTCGACGGTCACCGTGGTCGGCGCCATGGTGCTTGGCCCGGAGTTCGGTCCGTTGGCGGCGCTTTCCGTCGCGCTGGTGCAGCGCCGAATGAACCTCGCGCGGCGGGCGGCAGTCGCCCTCCTGGTCGGCTTTCCGATCGCGATGGGCGTCACCGCGCTGTGCACGATGGCGGCCGAAGCGCTGGGTTGGCTCACCGTGGACAGCGTCCAACACGTGACCGAGGTCGACTTCATCTTCAAGGTCGGCCCGATCTCGTTCGTGGTCGCGCTGCTGGCCGGAGCGGCAGGCATGCTGTCGCTGGTGTCGGCGAAGGCGACCGGACTCGTCGGCGTGTTCATCTCCGTCTACACCGTGACCGCCGCCGGCTTCGCCGTCGTCGCCGCGACGGTCGGAGCATGGGACGTCGCGGCGAAGTCGGTACTTCAGCTCGCGGTGAATCTCGTCGGCATCGTCATCGCCGGCGTCCTCGTCCTGGTGTTGCGCCCAAGAGGCACGCTCGTCCCGCGCGTCGCACAGACCTGAGCCGCCGCGTCCGACGCGCACTGCGTCGGGATGCCCGGTGTGGTGGGATCAAGTCCCATGGGAATCAAGGTGGCGCTGGAGCATCGCACCAGCTACACGTTCGACCGCCTGGTGGAGGTGTTTCCCCACGTCGTCCGGCTCCGCCCCGCGCCGCATTCGCGTACCCCGATCGAGGCGTACTCGCTGAACGTCGAACCCGACGATCACTTCGTCAACTGGCAACAGGACGCGTTCGGCAACTTCCTCGCCCGGCTGGTGTTCCCGACCCGCACCCGCAGCCTGACCATCACCGTCGGCCTGATCGCCGATCTCAAGGTGATCAATCCGTTCGACTTCTTCATCGAGGACTACGCCGAACGGATCGGCTTCGAGTACCCGAAGGCGCTGGCCGACGACCTCGAGCCATACCTGCGGCCCGTCGACGAGGACGACGAGGGATCGGGGCCCGGCGACCTGACCCAGGCTTGGGTGAAGGACTTCTCGGTCGCCCCCGGCACCCGCACCATCGACTTCCTGGTCGCGCTCAACCATGCGGTCAACGCCGACGTCGGCTACAGCGTGCGCATGGAACCCGGTGTACAGGCCCCCGACTTCACGCTTCGCACCGGTATCGGGTCCTGCCGCGACTCGTCGTGGCTGCTGGTGTCGGTCCTGCGTCAGATGGGGTTGGCCGCCCGCTTCGTGTCGGGCTACCTGGTGCAGTTGACGTCGGACGTCGCCGCGCTCGACGGGCCGTCGGGGCCGGCCGCCGACTTCACCGACCTGCACGCCTGGGCCGAGGTGTACATCCCCGGTGCGGGCTGGATCGGGATGGACCCGACGTCGGGGCTGTTCGCCGGGGAGGGCCACATTCCACTGTCCGCGACGCCGCACCCGGCGTCCTCGGCTCCGATCACGGGTGCGACGGAGCCCTGCCGGACCACACTCGACTTCTCGAACGTGGTGACCCGCGTGCACGAGGACCCGCGGGTGACGTTGCCGTACACCGACGCGGCATGGGGCGCCATCCAGTCGCTCGGCGCCAGGGTCGACGAGCGCCTGGCAGCCGGGGACGTGCGCCTCACCGTCGGCGGCGAACCGACGTTCGTGTCGATCGACAACCAGGTGGACCCGGAGTGGACCACCGACGCCGACGGGCCGCACAAACGGGAACGAGCCTCCGCGCTGGCGGCCCGACTCAAGGCGCAGTGGGCGCCGCAGGGGCTGGTGCAGCGCAGCCAGGGCAAGTGGTATCCAGGAGAACCGTTGCCGCGCTGGCACATCGGACTCCACTGGCGCGCCGACGGGGCACCGCTGTGGTCCAACGAAGCACTGCTCGCGGACCCCTGGTCGGCCGAGCCGCAGGCCGTTCCGGCGACCCCCGACGTGGCGCGCCGATTGCTCGCTTCCATCGCCGACGGACTCCGGCTGCCCGCGAGCCAGGTGCGTCCGGCATACGAGGATGCGTTGAGCAGGCTGGCCGCATCGGTGCGCCGGCCCGCAGGGGAACCGGTCGAGACGGGCGACGATCTGGCGGCCGACGCGGCCGACGCCCGCGCCGCACTCGTGGACCGGCTGGATGACCCGGTGACCGGGCCGGCCGCCCACGTGCTTCCGCTGCACCGGCGCGACGACGACAGCGGCTGGGCCAGCGCCGACTGGAGACTCCGCCGCGGCCGCATCGTGCTCCTCGAGGGTGACTCGCCTGCCGGCCTGCGACTCCCGCTCGACTCGGTGAGTTGGGAACCGCCGCGCCCGTCGTTCGACGCCGATCCATCGACCCGGCGAGGCGCCCTGATGCGTCCGGAGGAACCCGCACCCGACGACGACGGCCGCCCCGATCGAGGACGCCGACGGCGCACCCCCGACGGCCATGGTCGCCGAGGTCCGCGACGGCATACTCGTACGTATTCCTGCCGCCCACAGAGGAACTCGAGCACTTCATCGACCTCGTTGCGCGCGTCGAGGCGGCCGCCGTCAAGACCGACTGCCCGCTGGTGATCGAGGGTTACGGACCGCCGCCCGACCCGCGACTGGTGTCGATGTCCGTCACGCCCGACCCCGGCGTCATCGAGGTCAACGTCGCGCCGACGGCCAGTTTCGCCGAGCAGCGGCAACAGTTGGAGACGCTCTACGAGCAGGCCCGCCTTTCCCGGTTGTCGACCGAGTCGTTCGACGTCGACGGCACACACGGGGGCACCGGCGGCGGCAACCACATCACGCTCGGCGGCATCACACCCGCGGATTCGCCGATGCTTCGCAGGCCCGACCTGCTGGTGTCGATGCTGACGTACTGGCAGCGCCACCCGGCGCTGTCCTATCTCTTCGCTGGCCGGTTCATCGGCACCACCTCGCAGGCGCCCCGGGTCGACGAAGGCCGCGCGGAGTCGCTGTACGAACTGGAGATCGCGTTCGCCGAGATCGCCCGCCTCACAGGCGGTTCGGCTTCATCCACATCCCGGGTCGCCCCGCTCCAGCCCTCCGCCAAGCCGTGGGTCACCGACCGCGCCCTGCGCCATCTGCTCACCGACATCACCGGCAACACCCACCGCGCCGAGTTCTGCATCGACAAGCTCTACAGCCCCGACAGCGCGCGCGGCCGATTGGGCCTGCTGGAGTTGCGTGGCTTCGAGATGCCGCCGCACTTCCAGATGGCAATGGTGCAGTCACTTCTGGTGCGTGCGCTGGTCTCCTGGTTCTGGGACGAGCCGCTGCGGGCGCCGCTGATCCGCCACGGCGCGAACCTGCACGGCCGATACCTGTTGCCGCACTTCCTGATTCACGACATCGCCGAAGTTGCGGCCGACCTGCGAGCGCACGGCATCAACTTCGACACCAGCTGGCTGGACCCCTTCACCGAGTTCCGGTTCCCGCGCATCGGAACCGCGGTGTTCGACGGCGTCGAGATCGAACTGCGGGGTGCCATCGAACCGTGGAACGTGCTCGGCGAGGAGTCCACCGCCGGCGGCACCGCGAGGTACGTCGACTCGTCGGTGGAGCGCATCCAGATTCGGCTCATCGGAGCCGACCGGCACCGCTACGTCGTCACCGCCAACGGCTACCCGATCCCGCTGCTGGCGACCGACAACCCCGACGTACAGGTCGGCGGGGTGCGCTACCGGGCCTGGCAGCCGCCGAGCGCACTGCACCCGACCATCACCGATCGACGGGCCGCTGCGTTTCGAACTCGTCGACACCGCCAACGGGGTGTCCCGTGGCGGCTGCACGTACCACGTATCCCATCCCGGCGGAAGGTCGTACGAAGGCCCGCCGGTCAACGCCGTCGAGGCCGAGTCCCGGCGCGGGAGGCGCTTCGAAGCGGCCGGCTTCACACCGGGTCAGGTCGACATGTCCGACATCCGCGAGAAGCAGGCCCGCCAGTCCACCGATGTGGGCGCGCCGGGGATCTTGGATCTGCGCCGGGTGCGTACCGTTCTGCGTTGATGGTTCTTCGCGCTAGCGGCTCACCCGAGCCGACCCCTGCCGTCGGCGGTGCCGGTCGTCGTCTGACCGTCGGCGACGACGTGCTGGCCGGATACCGCTCGGCGCGCGCCCAGGAGACGCTCTTCGACGTCCGCGGTGCGGCGGCGCACCGGCTACGACGAGTTCGTCGACGCGGCGGGCAACGTCCGGCCGGCGTGGCAGGAGCTCGCCGAATGCGTGGCCGAACGTGGGCGCGGCGGCCTGGACCAGCTCCGGTCGGTGGTCCGGCGCCTCGTCGACAACGACGGCATCACCTTCGTGCAGGTCGACAGGCACGGTGACGCGGTAACCAACGGCGACGGCACGACGGTGCCCGGCCCATGGCATCTCGACGCGCTGCCACTGCTGATCTCCTCGTCGGACTGGGACGTCGCTGGAGGCGGGACTGGTCCAGCGCTCCCGATTGTTGGACGCGGTTCTGGCCGACCTCTACGGCCCGCGCCGGTCGATCACCAGCGGCGCGTTGCCTGCGGCGTTGGTGTTCGCCCATCCCGGTTACGTCCGGGCGGCCAGGGGCATCGACGTGCCGGGGCGGCACCAGCTGTTCCTGCACGGCTGCGACGTCAGCCGCAACGCGACGGGCGACTTCCTGGTCAACGCCGATTGGACGCAGGCGCCGTCGGGAGCCGGCTACGCGCTCGCCGATCGCCGCGTCGTGGCGCATGCCATCCCCGATCTCTACGAACGCATCGGCCCGCGGCCGGCCTCGCCGTGGGCGCAGGCGCTGCGGCTCGCGCTGATCGACGCCGCGCCCGACCTCGCCGAGGAACCCGTCGTGGTCGTCCTGAGTCCGGGCATCCACTCCGAGACCGCATTCGACCAGGCCTACCTGGCGGGCGTGCTGGGCTTCCCGCTGGTGGAGAGCGCCGACCTGGTGGTCCGCGACGGCAAGTTGTGGATGCGCTCGCTGGGCACCCTCAAACGCGTCGACGTGGTGTTGCGCCGAGTTGACGCCGACTACGCCGACCCGCTGGATCTGCGGGCCGACTCACGGCTCGGTGTCGTCGGGCTGGTCGAGGTGCTGCGTCGCGGCGCGGTCACGGTGGTCAACACGCTGGGCAGCGGCATCCTGGAAAGCCCAGGGCTGCTTCGCTTTCTGCCTGAGCTGGCCGAGCGGCTGCTCGGCGAGACGCCGCTGCTGGCGACCGCGCCCGACGTACTGGGGCGGCATCGACGTGGAACGCTCGCACCTGCTCAGCCACCTGTCGACGTTGTCGATCAAGCCGGTGACCGGAGGCGAGGCGATCATCGGGCCCGCGCTGTCGGCCACGCAGCGCGAGGAACTCGCCGCGCGGATCGGCGCAGCGCCCTGGCAGTGGGTGGGCCAGGAGTTGCCGCAATTCTCCTCTGCGCCTACGGATCTGCAGCCGGGCGGGTTGTCGGCGGGCAGCGTCGGCATGCGCCTGTTCACCGTCGCGCAGCGCGGCGGGTACGCGCCGATGATCGGCGGCCTCGGCTATCTGCTGGCGCCTGGAAATGCCGCCTACAGGATGAACACCGTTGCAGCCAAGGATATCTGGGTCCGCACGCCCACTCGGGTGACGGCCGAGCGAACCCCGACACCATCGGTGGACCTGCCCGCGATCACGCCGAGCCCCACCCGGGCGGTCAGCTCGCCACGCGTGCTGTCCGACCTGTTCTGGCTCGGCCGCTACGCCGAGCGTGCCGAGAGCATGGCCCGCCTCCTCACCGTGACCCGCGAGCGGTACCACGAATTCCGGTACCGCCGGGAGATGCCGGGCAGCGAGTGCGTGCCGGTGCTGCTGACCGCGCTCGGCCGGATCACCGGCACCGACGCGGGAGCCGACGGCGACGACGCCGAGATGGTGGCGATCGCACCGACGACACTGTGGTCACTGACCGCCGACCGGCACCGGCCCGGTTCGTTGGCGCAGTCGGTCGAACGCGTCGGCCTCACCTCGCGGGCGGTCCGCGACCAGATGTCGAACGACACCTGGATGGTGCTGGCCGCCGTCGAACGCGCCGTGCTGCATCCGGCCGGTCTGCCGCCCGAGTCGCAGACCGAGGGGGAGGCGTACCTGGCCGCCGCGCACAGCCAGACGCTGGCGGGCATGCTGGCGCTGTCCGGGGTGGCCGCCGAGTCGATGGTGCAGGACGTCGGCTGGACCGTGATGGACATCGGCAAGCGCATCGAGCGGGGCATCTGGCTGGTGGCGCTGCTCAGCGCCACGCTCACCACCGTGCGAAGCCCAGGCGCCGAGCAGACGATCACCGAATCCGCGCTGGTGGCGTGTGAGTCGTCGGTGATCTACCGCAGGCGCACACTGGGCAAGGTGAGCGTGGCCGCGGTGGCGGACCTGGTGCTGTTCGACGAGGAGAACCCTCGGTCGCTGGCCTACCAGTTCGTGCGGTTGCGCACGGACCTCAAGGCGCTGCCCTCGTCGTCGGGATCGTCGCGGCCGGAACGGCTGATCGACGAGGTCGCCGCGCGGTTGCGCCGGCTCGATCCCGCCGACCTCGAGGCCGTCACGCCGCAGGGCAAGCGGGCCGAGCTCGCCGACCTCCTCGACGGCATCCACGCCAATCTCCGCGAACTGTCCGGCCTCATCACCGCGACCCACCTGTCGCTGCCGGGTGGCATGCAGCCGCTGTGGGGACCCGACGAGCGGCGGGTGATGCCGTGACCGGCCGGCGGGCAGGAGCGAAGCGACCCGGGATTGGGCACCGGCGGCCCGACGGTCGGGGCGGGCCGAAGCTACGAGATCACCCACCGCACCGTGTACCGGTATTCCGACGACGTGACGAGCTCCTACGGCCGCGGCTTCCTCACCCCGCGGGACTCGTCCCGTCAGCGCTGCCTGTCCCACGAGCTGTTGCTCGAACCCGAGGCCGCCGACAGCTCGACCAGCCGGGACGCCTACGGCAACATCAGCTCGTACTTCCACGTCACCGAACGGCACCGGCGGCTGTGCGTCACCAGCCACTCGGTCGTCGACGTCGACCCGCCGCCCGACGAGCTCTACGCCGGCGGCTCGGCGAAGGCGCCGTGGGAGATCGCCCGGCCGGTCGGTCCGGACGGTGCGCTCGCCGTCGAGTTCACCCTCGATCTGCAGCCCGCTGAGATCACCGAGGCGGTACGGGCTTACGCCGCACCGAGTTTCGAACCGGGTCGGCCCCTGATCGAGGTGCTCGGAAGACCTCAACGCCAGGATCCACTCCGACTTCACCTACCGCTCGGGATCGACGACGGTGTCCACTCAGGTCGGCGAGGTTTTGGCCGCCCGCGAGGGGGTATGTCAGGACTTCGCCCGGCTAGCGATCGCCTGCCTGCGCGCCAACGGTCTGGCCGCCAGCTACGTCTCGGGGTATCTCGCGACCGACCCGCCCCCTGGAAGGGAACGCATGGTCGGCATCGATGCGACGCACGCCTGGGCGTCGGTGTGGACACCGCAGAACCAGTGGCTCGGACTGGATCCGACCAACGACCAGATGGTCGACGAGCGCTACATCGTGGTGGGTTTCGGACGTGACTACGCCGACGTGCCGCCGTTGCGCGGCATCATCTACACCGATTCGGAGAAGAGCGTGATCGACGTGTCCGTCGACGTGGCGCCCTTCGAAGGAGGAATCCTCCGTGCGTGACTTCATCTGTCCCAATTGCGGGCAGCACCTGGCCTTCGAGAACTCGGTCTGCCTGGCGTGCGGTAGCCGGTTGGGGTTCTCCCTGGACGACATGGCCTTCCTCGTCATCGCCTCGGGCGCCGAGAGCGAGCACGGCGGCGCCGTCGACGCCAGCGAGTATCAGCTGTGCGCCAATCTGCATGCGGCCGAGTGCAACTGGCTGGTCAGGGTGGCGCCGGTGCGGCGGCTGTGCACGTCGTGCGCGCTGACCCGCACCCGGCCCAACGACGCCGACCGCCAGGCCATGGCGGCATTCGCTACCGCAGAGATGGCGAAGCGGCGGCTCATCGTCGAACTCGTCGACTTGAAGCTTCCCATCGTCGGGCGCGACGAGGACCCGAACTTCGGGCTGGCGTTCGATCTGCTGTCCAGCCAGAACGAGAAGGTCTTCACCGGCCACGAGAACGGTGTGATCACGCTGGACCTGGCGGAGGGCGACGACGTACATCGCGAGCAGCTGCGCATCGCGATGGCCGAGCCCTACCGCACCCTGCTCGGCCACTTCCGGCACGAGATCGGGCATTACTACTACTACCGGCTCGTCGACACCGCTCCGCAATATCAGCAGAAGGCGCGCGAGTTGTTCGGTGACGTCGAGGCCGACTACCAGGCGGCGCTCGACCGGCACTACAGCGAGGGCGCGCCACCGGGCTGGGAGAACGACTACGTCTCGTCCTATGCCACAATGCATCCCGCCGAGGACTGGGCCGAGACCTTCGCGCACTATCTGCACATCCGCGACACGCTGGACACCGCCGCCGCATACGGCTTCTCCCCGGCGAATGCGACGTTCGAACGCCGGAACCTGGGGCCCAGCGGATTCGACTCCATCATCGAGATGTGGCTGCCGTTGTCCTGGGCGCTGAACATGGTCAACCGCTCGATGGGTCACGACGACCTCTACCCGTTCGTGTTGCCGACCAAGGTGCTCGACAAGATGCGGTTCATCCACACCGTGATCGACGAGGTGACCTCGGATCCCGTCAAACTCGCAGTGGCCAGCGGCGAGGCTGGCTAGCGAAGGCTAACTAGCCGTCGCCGGGATCGCCGTCGCCGTTTGGGTCGCGTCGCTGACGGACCTCACGCTGCGACCCTCACGCCGCTTGGTCGTCGGGCGGGGCGGGTCCACCGGGCTGATCGGCGTCATCGTCGCTCACGGGGTCGAATGGTTCTGGTTCGCCGCAGCCGCCGTCCCCGATCGGTTCGAGCGGTGAAGATCCACCTGTGTCGTCGCCGCGCTCGGGTTCGTTGTCGGGTGGGTGGAGGAGTCGTTCGGGTCGGTGGTAGTAGTTGACTCGGGCTTGGCCGGTGTCCAGGTGTGGGGGCGGGGTCCATTCGACTTCGCCGCGGGCGTTGATGGTGGTGGTCCACCCACCGTCGTCGTCGACCATGCGGTTGTCCGGCCCGCAGGCCAGCCCGAGTTCATCGACGTTGGTGTTGCCGCCGTCGACCCAATCGGCCACCACGTGATGCACCTGGGCGCCGTAGGCCCCGACGGTGCAGCACGGTTTGGTGCACCCACCCTCACGCCCGATCAACATGATCCGCTGCGCCGGGGAAGCCACCCGGCGGGCACGAAACAGATCCAGCGCCGATCCGGTGGCGCCGTCGAACACCGCCAGGAAGTGATTGGCATGACCGCCCAACCGGATCACGTCGGTGATCGGCATCACGGTGCCCCCACCGGTGACCCCGACCCCGGCCCGGCTCTCCAGGTCCTGCAGCGTGGTGCGGATGATGATCGACACCGGCAACCCGTTGAGCTGGCCGAGTCGCCCGCCCATCAAGGCGATGCGCCCGACCGCGATCAGCGCATCATGCTGGCGTTGAGCCAAGCTGCGGTGATCGGTGTCGATCTGAGCCTGGGTCGGGGTGCCGGAAGTACACGGTTCGGGGTCGGCGGGATTGCACATGCCCGGAGCGGCGTACTTGGCGAAGATCGGCTCCCACACCGCCCGCCCTTCGGGGGTCAGCTCCCCAGTGAGGGTGCTGTTGCCGGCGCGCTGCTGGCGGCCGATGGTGACCCCGCGGGTGCGGCCCCGTTCGGCGTCGTCGGGGGCGGGACCGTCCTGGTCGAGCAGGAACAGGGTCAACTCGGCCAGGTCACCGACCTCCTTGGGTCCGACCCCGACCGCGGCGCGCACCAAATCGGCCTCGACCTGCTCCCGGGTGGCAGCGTCGAGGAAACCCGGCAGCTTGTGCATGGCCTTGCGGATCACCTCGACGTGCTCACCATTGATCAGCCCGCGGGCCTGAGCGGCCGCAGTCGCGGCCAGTAGCGGTTGGAGGGGTTGGCCGAGCAGTGATCGTCGCGGTCCCAGCAGCGCGGCCTCGGTCAGCCGACGCCCGGCTTCCCCGGTCGAGGTGCGCCACCGCATCGCCAGCACGTCCTTCCAGGACTTGGCGCCCATCTCCTTGGGGGTGGTCTCGGCCTGCAGCCGGGCCAGGATGCGGTGGCTCTGGGTGGGCAGCTGACAGGTCAGGGTCTGCAACTCATCGGCGACGGCCAGTAGTTCGGGCAGGGTCAGCGCCTCGATGTCGCAGGTGGCCAGCGCGTCGTGCGCGGCGCGCAACCCCGCGAGCGCTTCCTGCACGACCGTCCCGGACATGCCTCGAACATACGTGCGACCACCGACAAAACCCGCCACGCTGTGACTACTGAAACCACAGTGGCACAAGGGATTACACCCTGTGGACAACTCCACCACCTGTGGATGAACCAAGCACGCCAGGGCGAATTCTGGTACTGGGTGTCGGCTCGTGTAGGCAGCGTCGGTCCGAGTGCTTCCGGTTGCCCTGCCCGTCGGAATCCGAGGCCCGTGCGTCGTGTCTCGCGCTGTGGTGGGCACCGTGCCCGTCGCCCTCGCGAGGCGGCCCGCAGCATGGGGAGGGCAGGGGCCGAAGCAAGTAGCGGCGCCAAAGTGCGGTGCTCTCCAGGATTTCCTCGCCGGGATCACGCGCGTAGCCTTGGCGCCAGCGGCCAGGAGGTTTACTCGTGTCCAGCGTGCCGACGGAGAACAGAGTCCAGCTGCTCGCGGATGCGTTGTCGGGACGGGTCCTCGTCCCGAAGGACTCCGGTTACGACGACGCCCGTCGCATCCACAACGGACTGATCGACAAGCATCCCGCGGTGATCGCGCGATGTCTGCACACCGCGGACGTCCTGCGTGCGGTCACTTTCGGCAGAAGCGAAAGGCTCGAGATCTCGGTCCGCGGCGGTGGGCACAACGTTGCCGGCAGGGCGGTCACCGAGGGTGGGCTGATGATCGACCTCTCGCTGATGAAGGGCATCCACGTCGATCCGCCGCGATCCACGGTCCGAGCGCAGGCGGGCGTCACCGTCGGCGAGCTCGACCGCACTGCCGCCGCCTTCGGGCTCGCCGTTCCAAGCGGCGTCGTCTCGAGCACAGGGATTGCCGGCCTCACGCTCGGCGGGGGTATCGCGTGGCTGATGCCGATGTACGGGATGGCCGTCGACAACCTGCTGTCCGCCGAGGTGGTGCTCGCGTCGGGCGAGGTCGTCACCGCCGGCGAGGATGCCGATCGCGACCTGTTCTGGGCGTTGCGCGGGGGTGGGGGCAACTTCGGCGTGGTGACGTCGTTCGAGTACCGCGCGCACCCGGTGGATACCGTCCTGGGCGGCGCGGTTTTGCACCCGCTCGAGGCTGCGCCCCAGCTGTTCTCCTTCTACCGCGAGTTCACCGCCGACCTTCCCGACGAGCTTTCCACGCAGGCCGCCTTCCTGCACGCGCCCGATGGATCTGGGACCAAGCTCTGCAGCGTCGCGATCTGCCACGCGGGGGACGACCCCGACCGCGCCGAGGCCGACGTCCGCCCGCTACGCCAGTTCGGCTCCCCGGTCGCGGACATGATCCAGCGCATGCCCTACCCCATCGTCAACACGGGGGTCGACTGGCTGTTCCCGCCGGGCGGGCTCAACTACTGGAAGTCGGCGTTCTTCTCCGATCTCTCGGATACCGGCGTCGAGGTGATGATCAGGGCGTTCGAGCAGGCACCAAACGAGCTGTGCGCACTCGTTGTCGAGGATTTCCACGGCGCGGTCACGCGCGTCGCCCCGACGGCCATGGCCTACCCGCACAGGGAGGCGGGCTACAACCTCATTTTGATCTCCCAGTGGACCGACCCCGCCGATACCGACGCGGGCATCGCCTGGGCCCGCGAGACCTTCGACTCGCTGGCTCCCTACATGGCCGACCGGTCCTACACGAACTACCTTTCGGCCGACGACTACGACCGCGTCCGGCAGGCCTACGGCCCTAATTACGAACGGCTCGTCGAGCTCAAGCGACGCTACGACCCCGACAACCTCTTCCGGCTCAACCACAACATCGACCCGAACGGCTGAGCCTAGGACACGACCAGCCCAATGGCATCACATCCGCTTCGGCGATGAACCCGCATTCAAAGTGCCACCTATGCGATCGTGGAGAACAGTGGTTCGAACCGCCGACAACAAACCCGAGAATGTGACGGTTGAAACCGCAGTGGCACAAGGGATTACGCCCTGTGGATAGACCCACGGTCTGTGGATGAATCGAGCACGCCAGGGCGGATTCTGGTATCGGGTGTCGGCTCGCCTAGGCAGCCTCAGTCCGAGTGCTTCCGGTTGCCCTGCCCTCCGGAAGCCGAGGCCTGTGCGTCGTGCTTCGACGCGCTGTGGCGGGCATCGTCGGCACCGTGGCGGTCGCCGTCGCCGTCGTCATGCTTGGCGGCCGACTTGGAGCTGCCCGTGGCGGATGATTTCGCCGAGTGAGTGTCGTTGTCGGTCTTGGCGATTCGGTGCAGTGGGGCGGTGACAGCGGCGATGGCGCGTTTGGTGACCGAGGACCGGTCCGGTGTCGTCGACGATTTCGCCGCAGTGCCCGCGACCGCAGTCGACGTGGCGGCCGCAGTCGACGTTGCCGTCTTCGGCACCCCTGTCACCGCTGCGGTCACGGCCGGGGAGACCGGGATCGGCTCGGTCAGTGCGTGCCGGACGAAGGCGGCCGACTCTGTGACGGTCGTCGCCACCGACGCGCCCGTCGCCGCGAGCGCGGACCCGACATTTCCTGTGGCGCCCAGTGTCGAGAAGAATGCGTCCGCCGCCTGAGTGACGCCGAGCAGGAGTCGTTCCGGAGCCTGGAAGGTCAACGACGAGACCACCTCGATCACCCGCACGGCGCCGGCCTCCAACGCGTTGTGCACCACCGGGGGCGGCATCGTTCCCGGTGGCTGCCGCAGTCCGCCAAGGAAATTCGTGCGTGCGGCGCTGATGGCGGAGAGGAGGTTGCCCGGCTGCGTGACGGCGGTGGTGCCGATGTCGACGAGCCCGACCACGGCGACCTCAAGCGCGTTCTGGGCGCGCGGCAGCACCAGGCCGAGGTCATTGTCGATGATGCCGGTGAGTGCGGCGTTCGCCGCTCCGCTGACCGTGGCGTCGGTGCGGGCGATCGCGTTGAGCAGCGGTTGTCCCGACTGGAGCTCCGCGGCGAACGTCACCGGAATGATCGCGAAGCGGAAGGCGGGTTCGACGGCGAGCTGGACGATGAACGGGCAGATCAGCGAGCAGTTCTGGACCTGGTTGGCGAGAAATTGGGTAATGAGCGCGCCCGGCGGCGGGATCGCGGCCGTTGACGTGGTCGCCGCCGCGAGTCTGACGTCGCCCACCACCACCGAGTGTGGCTCGGGTGGTGGTGCGGCGGTGGTCACGGCGAGCGTGCCCGCCGCTGCGACGGCAAAGCCGGTGCTGATGGATGAGCGCAACAGGTCTCGCATGGTCGCTCCTAGATCGTGGTGTAGATCACACTCTCGTGTCACGATCCCGGCGGCCCTTCGGTTCATTCCAGTCGTGTCATCCCGTCGGGACGCTCGTCCGGCCGAGCAGGCTTTCGGCGGTGGCGACCATGGTGTCGGCGACGGGGCGTGGTTGCCAGCCCAGCAGTTCGGTGGCCTTCGCGGTGGACAACCGCTTGGGTTCGCCGAGAAGACCCGCGAGTTCGCGGAGCGAGGGCACCACACGCGCGGCAGCCCGGAACGTCCAGTCGGGTAGCTCCCGGATCGGGACGCGTCGCGCGGCGGGTCCGAGCCCTGCGCGCAGCATCGTCGCGATCTCCGGCAGGGTGACCGGTTGACCGGACGCGGCGAGGAATCGTTCGCCTGCCGCGCGTGGCTCGGTCAGCACCCGCACATGCAGGTCGGCGACGTCACGGACATCCACCACCGCGAACGACGCCTTCGGTAGCACCGGCGGTCGGCCGGCCAGCAGTCCACCGATGATCTGCACCGACGCGGCGACGTCGCTGCCGAGGACGGGCCCGAAGATCCCGACCGGGTTGATCACCGTCAGTTCGACGGCGTTCGCGGCCGCGAACTCCCAGGCGTCGCGTTCGGCCAACGTCTTGGACTTCACGTACGGCGACTGCGGTCCGGACGGGTCGGTCCAGTCGGTCTCGTCATACGGCAGGCCGGACGGCTTGGGGCTGTAGCCGACGGCAGCGAACGACGACGTCATCACGACGCGCCGGACGTGGGCCTCCGCGGCCGCCTGCAGCACCCGCACCGCCCCGTGTCGCGCGGGCAGGATGACCTCGTTCCCGTCCTTGGGCTGTCTGTTGGGGAACGGTGACGCGACGTGCAGCACGTACTCGCAGCCCGAGACCGCCGCGGACCATCCGTCGTCGGCGGTCAGATCGGCGGTGGCGAACTCGAGCCGCCCGGTGTCGGCGCCTGCGCGGCGCAGCGTGGCACGGACGTCGGCTTGCCTGCCTGCCGAACGCACCGTGGTGCGCACGTGCTGCCCTTCGGCGAGAAGTCGCAGAATCACGTGTCCTGCGAGGAATCCCGATCCTCCTGTGACCAGAACCGGGCCGCCATGCTCAGCCACGGTGCGCTCCTTCGTCGTCGAGCAGCCGTCCACCGAGCTCGATCACGGTCGCAATGATCTCCTGTTCGGCAGCGGTGTCGCCGCGCTCCCTGGCCGCCCACATCCGCGCCTTGGCGGTCACGTACCGCTCACGCAGGCGCAGCCGGCTGATCTCGTCGTGGAGCCGCGCGGCATGTGCTTCGAAGAGCGCGCGCTGATCGCCGACGGCTTCCTCGCCGCGCCTGGTGTTGGCCACGTAGCTGCGGATGTCGGCGACCGACATTCCACTGCCCCGTAGGCAACTCAAGGATTCGATGGTGGCGACCAGATCGGCGGGGTAACGCCGGTGGCCGCTGCTGGCATCGCGCGGCACGGCGTCGATGAGCCCGATGCGCTCGTAGTACCGCAGCGCCGACTCCGCCAGCCCGGTGCGGCGCGACACCTGCTGAATCGTCAGCTCGGGGGTCACGGTCATGTCGATGGTCATGACACCACTCTGCCCAACTTGAAGCGCTTCAAGTCAAGGCCCGTTTTGCCATGGGCCTCTGGCAAACCTTCCAGGACCATTCCGCAGCATGAGGTGGCGACCACCGTCGACGAACAGGGTGTTGCGCCGGGAACACGCCGTACTCCTTGGCGATCTTCACGAACAACGCCGATTCGTACACCGCTATGAGGCGCAGGCCATGCCGCGGACCTTTGACTGCGCGAGACCGCCGCGCCACGCGGCGGTCAGGAGCCGCCGCAACCTCGGTTAGTCCGCCGCAACCTCGGCCGGGCGGGAGGAAGATGGGGTGATGTACGTCCCCACCCACTTCGCGCCGGACGACGAGGCAGTGCACGAGCTGCTGACACAGCCGGGCGCGGCCGACCTCGTCACCGCGGGTCCGGATGGCCTCGAGGCCACGATGCTGCCGTTTCTCTACGATCGCGAGCGCGGGGCTCTGCTCGGCCACTTCGCCCGCAACAACGAGCACTGGCAACGCGTCGACGGAGCGCAGGCACTCGTCATCGTCCGCGGCCCGGACTCCTACATCACCCCGACGTGGTACGCCTCGAAGGCCAAGCACGGCAGGGTCGTGCCGACCTGGAACTACGTCGTCGCCCACGTCCATGGCACCGTCACCATCCACGATGACACCGACTGGCTTTCCGACCTCGTCAGGCGTCTCACCGAGCACCACGAGGATGGGCGTCCTGAGCCCTGGTCGGTCGACGACGCGCCGGAACGGTACGTCGCCGGGCAGCTCCGCGCGATCGTCGGCGTCGAGGTGACGATTCAGCGGATCGAGGCCAAGTTCAAACTCAGCCAGAACCGGCCCGACGCCGACATCGACGGCGTGGTCGCCGGGCTGCGGTCCGAAGGCGACGAGCGTGGCGCATCCGCAGTGCAGGCCCATCGGCCCGACCGCCGTTAGCCCGGCCCGAGCAGTTGCCGCACGAACCGGTGCGTGGCCAGCACCGCCTTCGCGCGGTCGGGGCCTTCGGCTAACCGGGTCGGCCCGCGGTGCGCAGGTAGGCCCTGCCCCGGGGACTCAAGCGGTAACCCACGTCGAGGCTGATGGTCAGGCCGAGGCCCTTGAGTTGACGCACCCGACGCTTGAACCGGGGCACGTCCAGCCCGACCCGCGCCGCCAGGTCGGGCGCGCGGACCGCCTCGTTGTCGCCGATCATCGTCAGATATTCGCGCGTCCACGGGGTTGCGACGGCGTCCCAGCGGTCCAACCGTGCGGTGATGGCGGCGACGTCGGCGTCGGTGAGCACGTCGTCGGCGGCCAGCGCGGGACGCTCGTCGGGGGCCATGAAGGACACCGCGATCAGGTAGGTGTGCCCGGCCGGGCGACGGTCCAGCTCGGCCTGCGCCGCCCTGGCGCTCGGATAACCGGCTGCGATCGCCTGAGCCGAGGTGACCCGATAACCGCCGGGACGTTCGGTGACCGCGTCGACGCGGATGGTGCCGACCGGAGTGCGCTGGGTGCCACCGGTTTTGGCGCGGGGCGCATCCCAGCGTCGCAGCACCAGGGTGATCGTGCCGTCGGCGATCCCCTCGGCGGTTGCCCGGTTCAGCAGCACGCATTGGATCGTAGGGACAACGGTGTGGCGATGCCCGGAATCGCCCCGATCGTTCCTAGGATCGCGGGCGTGGACGATCGATACGGCTCCGATGTACTGGCGCGCGACCCGCACGGCTCGCGACGAACCCGCTCCACCGAACGGGTCGCCGAGATCGGTCTGGTGGTCGAGGACGCCCAGACCGGATACGTCGGCGCCGTGGTCGGAGTCGAGTACGGGCGGATGCAGCTCGAGGACCGCAACGGCCGCAGGAAGGCCTTCCCTGTCGGTCCCGGCTACCTGATCGACGGGAAGCCGGTGATCCTCAACCCGCCGCGGCGACCTGCTCCGGCAGCGCCGACCAGGACGGCGTCGGGGTCGGTGGCGGTGGCAGCCGGACGGGCGCGGGTGGCGCTGGCCAGCCGGATCTACGTCGAGGGACGCCACGACGCCGAGCTCGTCGAACAGGTGTGGGGTCACGACCTTCGGGTGGAGGGTGTCGTTGTCGAGTACCTCGGCGGCATCGACGACCTGGCAGCGGTCGTCGCGGACTTCGCGCCGGCGCCCGGTCGCCGACTCGGTGTGCTGGTCGACCATCTGGTGGCGGGTTCCAAGGAGTCGCGCATCGCCGACGCCGTCGGACGCGGTCCCGGCGGCGCCGACACGCTGGTCGTCGGCCATCCCTTCATCGACATCTGGCAGGCCGTCAAACCTGCCCGGCTGGGCCTGCAGGCCTGGCCGGTGGTGCCGCGCGGCACGGACTGGAAGCACGGCATCTGCGCGGGCCTCGGCTGGCCGCACGCCGGGCAGGCGGACATCGCCGAGGCGTGGCGGCGGATCCGCGGCAGGGTGCGGGACTGGAACGACCTGGAGCCTGCGCTCATCGGACGGGTCGAGGAACTCATCGACTTCGTCACGCAACCGGCCGACTGATCCGTGGTAAGCCTAGAGCGTGTCCGACGGGCTATTCGACCTCGGCGACGACCCGTCGCGCACTGAGCGCGGTTCCTCTGGATCGGTGTCGTCGCCGCTGGCGGTGCGGATGCGCCCGGCAGGACTTGACGAGGTGGTCGGCCAGGACCATCTGCTGCGGCCGAACTCACCGCTGCGCCGGATGGTCGAGGGGTCGGGGGCGGCCTCGGTCATCCTCTACGGCCCGCCCGGCACGGGCAAGACCACTCTGGCATCGCTGATCTCGCACGCCACCGGCAGGCGGTTCGAGGCGCTGTCGGCGCTGTCGGCGGGCGTCAAGGAGGTGCGGGCGGTGATCGACGTCGCCCGCCGCGCGGCCGCGCACGGCGAGCAGACCGTGTTGTTCATCGACGAGGTGCACCGGTTCTCCAAGACCCAACAGGACGCCCTGCTCGCCGCGGTGGAGAACCGCGTGGTGCTGCTCGTCGCGGCGACCACCGAGAATCCGTCCTTCTCCGTCGTCGCGCCGCTGCTGTCGCGGTCGCTGATCCTGCAACTGCAGCCCCTGACCGCGGAGGCCATCCGCGCCGTGGTCGAGCGCGCCGTCGCCGATCCCCGTGGCCTCGGCGGCGCCGTCGACGTCGAACCCGACGCCGTCGATCTGCTGGTCCGGCTGGCCGCGGGGGATGCCCGCCGCGCGCTCACCGCACTCGAGGTAGCTGCCGAGGCCACCGATCAGGTGACGGTGGAGACCGTCGAGCAGTCGCTCGACAAGGCCGCCGTGCGCTACGACCGCGACGGCGATCAGCACTACGACGTGATCAGTGCGTTCATCAAGTCGATCCGCGGTTCCGACGTGGACGCCGCCCTGCATTACCTGGCCAGGATGTTGACCGCGGGGGAGGATCCCGAGGTTCATCGCACGCCGGCTGATGATCCTGGCCAGCGAGGACATCGGGATGGCGGACCCGACCGCACTGCCGACGGCGGTCGCGGCGGCTCAGACCGTGCAGTTGATCGGCCTGCCGGAAGCTCAGCTCACGCTGGCACACGCGACGGTGCACCTGGCCTCGGCGCCGAAGTCGAATGCGGTGACGACGGCGCTGGGGGCGGCGATGGCCGACATCAAGGCAGGCAAGGCGGGCATGGTGCCGCCACACCTGCGCGACGGCCACTACTCGGGAGCCGCGGCGCTCGGCAACGCGCAGGGCTATGCGTATCCGCATGATGACCCCGACGGTGTTGTGCCACAACAGTATCCACCTGACGAGGTGATCGGAACGGATTATTACCGGCCCACGAACCACGGCGCCGAACGCGACATCGCGGGCAGAGTGGACAAGCTGCGCGCGATCATCAGGCGCAGGCGCGGCTGACGACGAGGAGCTCGATGAAGACCTTCACCGACGACGAGATGAATGCCCTGTTGTCGACGGCAAGGCGGTACAGCGTGGTGATCCTGCGGGCCGGGCCGAACTACGGGTCCGGACGAGGCGGCGCCGATCGTCTGGGAGCACGGCAGGCGCAACTTCGGGTTGCGTGACGACGGTCGGCTGGTTGTGGTGTTGCGCGTGCTCGACGACTCGGACGTATGTGGGATCGGCGTGTTCACCGGGTCGGTCGAGGAGACCTCCATGGTGATGGCCGACGATCCCGGCGTCCGCGGGGGCGTCTTCAGCTACGAGGTCCACCCCGTGATGGGTTTCCCCGGCGACGCCCTGCCCGGAGCCTGAGTTTCACCCCTTGACACCCACGATGGGCCCCTCCTAGCGTTGTATTCAATCAGTTGGTTGATCAAGGTATAGGTTGACAATTGAGAAGTGACGGAGATGCGGAGACGGGTCTCGACCATGCCTTCCTGGCACTGGCCGACCCGGTCCGGCGGGCCATCGTGGCGCGGTTGTCGCGCGGCCCGGCGACGGTCAACGAGCTGGCCGAACCGTTCGACATCACGAAACAGGCGGTGTCCAAGCACATTCAGGTGCTCGAGCAGGCGGGCCTGGTCACCCGCAGTCGGGATGCCCAGCGCAGGCCCGTGCACCTCGACGCGGCGGCACTGGAGCGGCTTACGGCCTGGATCGATCGATACCGGTTGGACGCCGAACGCAACTACCGCCGGCTGGACGGGCTGCTGGCGGCGATGACCTCTGGCAAGGAAACGGACGAGGAGAACGAGGAATGACGAACGCACTGAATCTGATCGCGCCGGTCGACACGCTGGCAATGGACTTCACCCGCGACTTCGACGCGCCGGCGTCGGTGCTCTTTCGCGCCCACGCCGACCCCGAGATCGTCAAGCAGTGGCTTGGGCCCCGTGGCTACGAGATCACCGTCGAGCGATGGGATTTCCGCACCGGAGGCGGCTATCGGTACCTCCATCGCGGGCCCGACGGCGACGAGTACGGCTTCACCGGCGTCTTCCATCGGGTGCGGGAGGGCGAGCTGATCATCCAGACCTTCGAATTCGAGGGCGCGCCCGACATGGTGAACATCGAGTACATGTGGTTCGAGGATCTCGGCGGTGGCCGCAGCCAGTTGCGCGGCCGATCCATCTGTCCCAATGTCGAAGCCCGCGACGGGCTCCTGTCCGCCGGCATGGAGGTTGGCATGACCGAGGGCTACGAACGCCTCGACGAACTGCTCGTCGCCGACTGATGCGGCGGACGCTCGAGGTGGTGTGACCCCAAAGTGGCGTTGCCGCCGGGAAGATCAGCGTCCTCGATGGTCGTGAGGGGGGCACGATGTTCGAGTTCTCAAATCCCGACGGCAACGCCTGGGTGGTGCAGCAGATCAAGGGCCCGGGGGAAGGTGCCACTGCTGCACCGGATCTAGCGGCGGAGCAGCCCCGAGCGCCGACGCCCGGTGATGCCGGACACCAGTGCCACGCCGAGCGCGGCCACGACGACCTGGACGAGCAGTTCAAGCCAGTCGATGCCGTTGGTGGCGGTGGGGATACCGATGGCGCGGGCAAGTGCGGTGCCGATGAAAGCGGCCACGATGCCGACCAGGATGGTGACAATGACGGAAATGTGCTGCTTGCCTGGTACGACGAGGCGGCCGAGCACGCCGACCACGATGCCGATCAGGATCGCGGTGATGATGCCGGTGATTGTCATTTCGTTCTTTCCTCCAGGGTGACGAGTGGTGCAAGAGCAATACCCTTGACCCAGGGAAATAAACGCCCGCGTCAACCGACGCTGCTGAGCACCCGCCGTCAGATCATCTCCGGCACCCGCAGGTGAGCGAGTGCCAATTCGTATTCGCCGACGTCCAGAATGTCGGCGCCGAGCTCCCTGGTGCGGGCGTTCCTGAGTTCGCGCGCCTCGTCCTCGTTGCGCACCATCGCTTCTCGGCTGTCGAACGTCGTCGACGACACACCGCGGCCCGACGCACGGTTGATGAGCAGGCTGGCGCTGCAGAACCCGGCGAGGTCCTTCAGCGCGGCCAGCACCGACGTCCGGTAGAAGTCCACGGCCCGGTCGGTCTGATCCGGAGGGACCCTGATCCACGTCGCGCGCACACACGCCCCATCGGCCGAACGATGATCGCGGTGCAGAACGCCGATCTCCCAAACTCCAACGGCCGCACTGCCGCCGAAGACCTCCGCTGCCCGATCACGTAGGGGCCTGGCCCGTTCGGCGCTGGCCCGCTGGGCTTCCTCGGTTTCCCATGCACTGGTGGCGATGCACTCGCCGGACTCGCGGTCGACCAACAGCGACAGGCCGACGTAACCGGCCATCTGCTGGAGCGCCGGCATCACGCCGTCGCGCACGTAGGCGATTCCGGTGTCGATGGACGACTTCTGCGCACTGATAGTGGTAGTTCGTGCGTACACGATCCACCCCCCGTCGGGTCGGGGTGGCACCCCCGTGGCGCCACCGGTCCACGACTCACTCTCCTCCGCCGCATTTGCCCAGACAATGGCCATCTCGAAGCCATCTCGAAGCCATCTCGAGGCCGTCTGACCGGGCCGTTCCGGCGCGGCTCGTAGGCTCGCCTTCATGTACACCGAGGTACTGGACGTCGACAGCGCACGGCGGCGGACCGTGGATCTGACCGGGGCGGTGCGGGCGTTCTGCACCGACCGCGGTGACGGCCTCTGCAACGTTTTCGTCCCACACGCCACGGCGGGGGTGGCGATCATCGAGACTGGCGCCGGGTCGGATCACGACCTGGTCGACACGCTCGAGCGGCTGTTGCCGCGGGACGACCGCTATCAGCACTCGCACGGCTCACCCGGGCACGGGGCCGACCACGTCTTGCCCGCCATCGTGTCGCCGTCGGTCACGGTGCCGGTTCAGGGCGGTGAGCCGCTGCTTGGGACGTGGCAGAGCGTGGTGCTGGTCGACCTGAACCGCGACAATCCGCGTCGCTCGGTGCGGCTGAGCTTCATCAACGCCTGAGTGCGCCAGGGGTCTCGCGGTGCCGGGCACTTACCGCGCCTGTCGGTCACCCGAGGGCCGACCGGTACTGTAATGCGGTCGAAAGAACCCATGAAAACCCTCCATGTCAACCTCCATATCAAGAAGGACAGCAGCACGTGCAGACACACGAGATCAGGAAGCGCTTCCTCGATCACTTCGTGACGGCTGGCCACGCCGAGGTGCCGAGCGCATCGGTGATCCTCGATGACCCCAACCTGCTGTTCGTCAACGCCGGCATGGTGCAGTTCGTCCCGTACTTCCTTGGCCAGCAGACACCGCCGTATAACCGTGCCACCAGCGTCCAGAAGTGCATCCGTACGCCGGACATCGACGAGGTCGGTATCACCACCCGGCACAACACCTTCTTCCAGATGGCGGGCAACTTCTCGTTCGGCGACTACTTCAAGAAGGGCGCCATCGACCTGGCGTGGACCCTGCTGACCAACCCGCAGGATCAAGGCGGGTACGGGTTCGATCCCGAAAGGCTCTGGGCGACCGTCTATCTCGACGACGACGAGGCGATCGAACTGTGGCAGGAGGTGGCCGGGCTGCCGCTCGAGCGCATCCAGCGCCGCGGCATGGCCGACAACTACTGGTCGATGGGCATCCCCGGCCCGTGCGGGCCGTCGTCGGAGATCTACTACGACCGCGGTCCGGAGTACGGCATCGAGGGCGGTCCCGAGGCGAACGAGGACCGCTACATCGAGATCTGGAATCTCGTCTTCATGCAGAACGAGCGCGGCGAGGGCACCTCCAAGGAGAACTTCGAAATCCTCGGGCCGTTGCCGCGCAAGAACATCGACACCGGCATGGGCGTCGAGCGGGTGGCGTGCCTGCTACAGGACGTCGACAACGTCTACGAGACGGACCTGCTGCGGCCGGTCATCGATCTCGTCGCGGGAATCGCCCCGCGCGGCTACGGCCAAGGCAACCACGACGACGACGTGCGCTACCGGATCATCGCCGACCACAGCCGCACGGCGGCAATCATCATCGGCGACGGCGTCAGTCCCGGCAACGACGGCCGCGGCTACGTCCTTCGCCGCCTGCTGCGCCGCGTCATCCGATCGGCAAAGCTGCTGGGCATCGACACGCCGATCGTCGCGGAGTTGATGGTCACCGTGCGCGACGCGATGGGCCCGTCCTACCCGGAACTGGTGACGGACTTCGACCGGATCCAGCGGATCGCCGTTGCCGAGGAGACTGCGTTCAACCGCACGCTCGCGTCCGGGTCGAAGCTCTTCGAGGACGCCGCGAGCGCCACCAGATCGTCCGGGGCCACCGTGCTGTCGGGCGCCGACGCATTCGCCCTGCACGACACCTACGGCTTCCCGATCGAGCTGACCCTCGAGATGGCCGCCGAATCGGGGTTGAGCGTCGACGAGGAGGGCTTCCGCGGCCTGATGGCCGAACAGCGCCAGCGCGCGAAGGCCGATGCCGCGGCACGCAAACATGCCCACGCCGACCTGACGGCATACCGGGAACTCGTCGACACGGGCCCGACGGAGTTCACCGGCTTCGACGAGCTTTCCTCCCAGGCAACGATTCTTGGCATCTTCGTCGACGGCAAACGAGTTCCCGTCGTCGCCCACGGCGACGCGCAGGGGGCCGACCGCATCGAGCTCGTCCTCGACCGCACCCCGCTCTACGCCGAGTCCGGCGGCCAGATCGCCGACATCGGATCCGTCAGCGGTACCGGCTCGAGCCAGGCCGCAAAGGCGGCCGTCACCGACGTGCAGAAGGTCGCCAAGACCCTGTTCGTGCATCGCGTCAGCGTCGAATCCGGTGAGTTCGTCGAGGGTGACACCGTGGTCGCCCAGGTAGATCCGAAGTGGCGTCACGGCGCTACCCAGGGCCACTCCGGCACGCACATGGTGCACGCTGCGCTGCGACAGGTGTTGGGCCCCAATGCCGTTCAGGCGGGCTCGCTGAACCGGCCCGGTTACCTCCGGTTCGACTTCAACTGGCAGGGCGCGCTCAGCGACGAGCAGCGAGAGCAGATCGAGGTGGTCACCAACCAGGCCGTCGAGGCCGACTACGCGGTGAACACGATGTACACCAAGCTGGAGAAGGCCAAGGCCATGGGCGCCATGGCGCTGTTCGGCGAGGCCTATCCCGAGGACGTCCGACTGGTCGAGATCGGCGGCCCGTTCTCGCTCGAACTCTGCGGTGGTACGCACGTACACAACTCCGCCCAGATCGGTCCGGTCACCATCCTCGGCGAGTCGTCGGTCGGCTCGGGGGTGCGCCGCGTCGAGGCCTACGTCGGCCTCGACTCGTTCAAGTATCTGGCCAAGGAGCGGGCCTTGATGGCGGGGCTGGCGTCATCGCTCAAGGTGCCGTCGGACGAAGTGCCCGCGCGGGTGGCCAACCTCGTCGAGCGCCTTCGCGCCGCCGAGAAGGAGCTCGACCGGGCGCGGCTGGCCAATGCGCGGTCGGCTGCAGCAAACGCCGTCGCAGGCGCCGAACAAGTCGGTAAGGTCCGTCTCGTGGCACAGCGGATGGCCGGCGGTGTCTCGGCGGCCGACCTTCGCAGCCTCGTCGGCGACATCCGCGGCAAGCTTGGATCCGATCCCGCGGTGGTGGCGTTGATCGCCGAGGGTGACGGTGACGCGGTGCCGTTCGTGGTCGCGGTCAACGGCGCCGCCCAGGATCTCGGCCTTTCGGCCAACGACTTGGTCAAGACGCTCGGCGCGGCAGTCAACGGCCGTGGCGGCGGCAAGGCCGACCTCGCGCAGGGGTCCGGCAGCGGCGCCTCGGGGATCGACGCGGCGCTGGCCGCGCTCCGTGCCGAGGTGACCCGAAGCCAGCGGAGCTGACTGGGTGGGCCAGACCGAAGACCGTGTACCGGACCGGCCCGGTGGCGACCTGAATCCCCCGGACCCAGGACGCGGCCGACGGCTCGGCATCGACGTCGGAACCGTGCGCATCGGTGTCGCCACCAGCGACCCGGACGGGATCCTGGCCACCCCCGTCGAGACGGTCCGGCGGGACCGGACCGACAAGCACGTCAAGCGGCTGGCGCGGCTCGTCGACGAACTCGACGTGGTGGAAGTGGTGGTCGGGCTGCCGCGCACCCTCGCCGAGCGGATCGGGCCGTCGGCGATCGACGCGATCGGCGTCGCGGAGACACTCGCCGCCCGCATCGCACCGGTCCCGGTGCGGCTTGCCGACGAGCGCCTGACCACGGTGACCGCGCAGCGGTCGCTGCGTGAGGCAGGCATCAAAGCGAAGGGACAGAGGGCGATGATCGATCAGGCCGCCGCGGTCGGCATTCTGCAGACCTGGCTGGACCGGCGGCGCGCCGTTCTGGCCGACCGCGCGGGAGCGGCCGATGACTGACGACTGGGGACATGAGCGTTCCCAGCCGGAGTCGGTCGGCAAGCCGCGGCGCAGCATGAGCCGCACCGAACGTGCCCGCGCGAACCGCAACCGTCGCAGACGCCGGAATTTCACCGCTTTGGCCGTCGCCGCGCTGATCGTGGTGGTGGTCGGTGCGGTGTTCCTCGGTTCCCGGCTGTGGCACGGTCTGTTCGGCGCCGGCGACGACTACGCGGGGGATGGCGGGAACGACGTCGTCATCGAGGTGCACAACGGCGACTCCACGACGGCGATCGGCCAGACCCTGCTCGACCACAAGGTGGTGGCGACCGTGCACGCCTTCGTGACCGCCGCCGCAGGCAACGCGGCGATCTCGGCGATCCAGCCCGGCTTCTACAAGGTGCGCACCGAAATTCCGGCCTCGAATGCTGTTGCGCGACTTGCCGATACCCAAAACCGGGTGGGGCGGTTGGTGATCCCCGAGGGCCGTCAGCTCGACGACATCTCCGACGTCAAGACCAACGCCGTCACGAAGGGCATCTTCAGCCTGATCTCAGACGCCACCTGCGTCCAGCTCGACGACACCAAGGACTGCGTCAAGGACGACGATCTCAAGCAGGCCGCGGGTTCGGCGGAGCTGTCGGCGCTGTCCATCCCGGATTGGGCGCTCGATCCGATCAAGGGCCTGGGCAACGACCACCGCCGCATCGAGGGGCTGATCGCACCGGGTACCTGGAATGTCGATCCCTCGGCGTCGGCGCAGGAAATCCTGTCCACCTTGATCTCCGCGAGCAGTCGGCAGTACGAGCAGGAGGGACTGCTGGACGCGGGCAAGGCCGCCAACCTGTCGCCGTACCAGATCCTCACCGTCGCGTCGCTGGTCCAGCGCGAGGCCAAACCCCAGGACTTCGCCAAGGTCGCCAGGGTCATCTTCAACCGGCTCGCCGAACCCGACCACAACCGGCTCGAGTTCGACTCGACGGTGAACTATCCGCTGGACCGCCAGGAGGTCGCCACCACCGACGGCGATCGCGGCAAGGCCACGCCCTGGAACACCTATGTGCGCGAAGGGCTTCCGGCGACGCCGATATGTTCGCCAGGACAACCGGCGCTTGCCGCCGCCGAGAACCCGGACCAGGGTGACTGGCTGTACTTCGTCACCGTCGACCTGACTGGCACCACGCTGTTCACCCGGGACTACCAGCAGCACCTGGCGAACATCGACCTCGCCAGGCGCAACGGGGTCCTCGACTCCGCGCGATGAGCGCCGCGAAGAGTGCAATCGGGCAGCGCCCGCCGACGGGCCACGGCGGGCGGCGGTGCTCGGGTCGCCCATCGCGCACTCCCGGTCACCGCAACTGCACCTGGCGGCCTACCGTGCCCTGGGTCTGACCGACTGGACATACGACCGCATCGAATGCACCGACGACGAACTGGCCACGCTCGTCGGCGGGCTCGGCCCCGAGTGGGTGGGGTTGTCGGTCACCATGCCGGGCAAGTTCGCCGCGCTGGCCTTCGCCGACGAACGCACGGCCCGCGCGGAGCTCGTCGGATCCGCCAACACGCTGCTCCGCACCGACAACTGGTTGGCGGGCCGACAACACCGACGTCGACGGGGTGACGGGCGCGCTCCGGCAGGAGCGTGAGCGACTCGGGGCTCCGAACCGGTCGCGCGGCCGTCTTTCGGTGCGGGTGGCACCGCGCCCGCGGCCCTGGTCGGCCTCGTCGAGCTCGGTATCGGGCACGTCTCGGTGGTCGCCCGCAACCCGGAAAGGGCGGCGCCTCTGCTCCGATTGGGGGATCGCCTCGGCGTCGACGCCCGATGGGTCGAGCTCGGCACACCGCTGGCCGGCGTCGACGTCGCGGTCAGCACCGTGCCCTGCCGATGCAGCGGCCCAGTACGCCGACACCCTGGCCGGGGTGCCCTTGCTGCTCGACGCGATCTACGAACCGTGGCCAACACCGTTGGCCGCCGCCGTCGAGGCCGCGGGCGGTCGGGCGATCGGCGGGCTTCGGATGTTGCTGCATCAGGCCTTCGCCCAGGTGGAGCAGTTCACCGGACGCCCGGCGCCGAAAGAGGCGATGAGCGCGGCTCTCGACCGGCATTAGCCTTCGACCATGGGGGTTCCTTCGACCGTGGGGGCCGGGCTGGCCTGCGCGTGCGTGCTGGCCTGGTTCACCGCGCTGAGCGTCTACGACGTCCGGCAGCGGCGGTTGCCCAACGCGCTGACGCTGCCTGGCGCGGCGGTGGTACTTGCCGTCGCCAGCGATGCGGGGCGCGGCCTGCCCGCGTTCGCGGGGGCGGCCACGCTGTGTTGCTCTACCTCGGCGTGCACCTGGTGGCCCCGTCGGGGATGGGCGCGGGCGACGTCAAGCTCGCGATCGGAATCGGTGCGCTCACCGGATCTTTCGGCGCCGACGCCTGGGTGCTGGCGGCGCTCGCGGCCCCGCTCCTTGACCGGCCTGTGGGCGGTCGCCTTGGCGTTGCGCAGCAGCGCAGCCACCGTGCCGCACGGCCCGTCGATGTGCGTGGCCGCGGCCGCTGCCGTCGCCGTCGTGGCCGGGTAGCCGTCGAGTCGGTCAGTTACGGTCCCGGGATGGAGGTCATCGGCTCGCGGCGACGAACCCAACCCGCGCCACCGTGGGCCATGTTCGATGAACTCTGCGAGCCGAATCGGCAGCCATGCCGCCCGTGGCACCGATCTTCGCTGGACTCTCTACGTCGATGAGCCGGTGCCGGACGCCGCCCTGATCGGCACATGTGCAGGCGAATCGGCCAGCTCATCAACGCCAACCTGCGGTATACCTACGGACAGTAGGCGCTGCCGTTTTCGCGGCCGCTGCGGTCGCCGTCGTGGCCCGGGTGGCCATACCGTGGTGCACCATGTCCACCCGCTCCGCCACCCCTGATGACCTTGACGCGATCGCCGACATCTACGCGCATTACGTCGCCCACAGCGTCGCCACGTTCGAACTGGTGGCGCCGAGCGCAGACGAGTGGCGTCGCCGGTTCGCCGCGATCGTCGATGCCGGGCTGCCGTTCCTGGTGACCGAACGCGACGGGGTGATCGCCGGGTACGCGTACTGCGGGCCGTGGAAGACGCGGCCCGCGTACCGGGCGACGGTCGAGGATTCCGTCTACGTCGCGCCGTCCCGCACCGGCCAGGGGTGTGGCACCGAACTGCTCCGCGACCTCCTCGATGCCTGCGGCGTGGCGGGCATCAGGGAGGTGATCGCGGTGATCGCCGATACCGGCGCCCCGGGGTCGGTGGAGTTGCATCGGCGCTTCGGGTTCGTCGACGCCGGAACGCTGACCCGCGTCGGTTTCAAGCACGGTCGCTACATCGACACGTTTCTGTTGCAGCGCACTCTGACCTGACCGATTGTTCGGCGGTTTCGGTGGGCAGACCCTGGCGTGGGAAGATGGGACGCGTGTTGCGATGGATCACTGCAGGTGAATCTCACGGTCGCGCCCTGGTGGCCGTGATCGAGGGCATGGTCGCGGGTGTCGGCGTCACCTCGGAGACATTGCAGAGGAGTTGAAACGCCGTCGGCTCGGTTACGGGCGTGGTGCCAGGATGAAGTTCGAGGCCGACGAGGTCACCGTGCTGGCCGGGATCAGACACGGCATCACGCTTGGCGGACCGATCGCCATCGAGATCGGCAACACCGAGTGGCCGAAGTGGGAGACCGTGATGTCGGCGGATCCTGTCGATGCCGCCGAGTTGGACGTGGCACGCAACGCGCCGCTGACCCGGCCCCGCCCGGGGCACGCCGACTACGCCGGCATGCTGAAGTACGGGTTCGACGACGCGCGGCCGGTGCTGGAGCGCGCCAGTGCCCGTGAGACCGCAGCCCGGGTGGCCGCGGGCACCGTCGCCAGAGCCTTCCTGCGCGAGGCTCTCGGTGTCGAGGTGCTGTCGCACGTCATCTCGATCGGCGCGTCCAAGCCGTATGACGGCCCGCCGCCGCAGCCGAGCGATCTCGAAGCCATCGACGACAGCCCCGTGCGCGCATACGACAAGGACGCGGAAGAGGCCATGATCGTGGAGATCGAGGCAGCCAAGAAGGACGGTGACACGCTGGGCGGGATAGTCGAGGTCGTCGTCGACGGGCTGCCGATCGGGCTCGGGTCGTTCACCAGCGGTGAGAACCGCCTGGACAGCCAACTCGCGGGCGCCGTGATGGGTATCCAGGCCATCAAGGGCGTCGAGATCGGCGACGGCTTCGAGACGGCCCGTCGGCGCGGCAGCGTCGCCCACGACGAGATCTACCCGGGACCGGGTGGCGTGATGCGGTCCACCAATCGGGCAGGCGGCCTGGAGGGCGGCATGACCAACGGTCAGCCGCTGCGCGTGCGGGCCGCGATGAAGCCCATCTCGACGGTGCCGCGCGCCCTGGCCACCATCGACATGTCCACTGGCGACGAGGCCGTCGCCATCCACCAGCGCTCCGACGTGTGCGCGGTGCCCGCGGCGGGTGTCGTCGTCGAGACCATGGTGGCGCTGGTGCTGGCGCGCGCGGCGCTGGAGAAGTTCGGCGGTGACTCGCTGGCCGAGACCCGCGCCAACGTCGACGCCTACCTGCGCACGGTGGCCGCACGTCCCGGCAATTCAGCAGCTGACTCAGCCGAGCAGGCGTCGGGCTGATGGCGCCCAAGGCCGTCCTGGTGGGCATGCCCGGCTCGGGCAAGTCCACGATCGGACGTCGCCTGGCCAAGGCGCTTGAGCGTGCCGCTGCTCGACACCGACGCCAGGATCGTAGAGAGCACCGGCCGCACCATCGCCGAGATCTTCGTCGAGGGCGAGCCCGAGTTCCGCCGGATCGAGGCCGACGTGGTGCGCGCGGCGCTTGCCGAGCACGACGGGGTCGTGTCGCTCGGCGGCGGCGCCGTGACCTCTGCCGACGTGCGCGAGGCACTGGCCGGCCACACCGTGATCTACCTGGAAATCAATGTCGCCGAGGGCATTCGGCGCACCTCCGGTGGCGCTGGGCGGCCGTTGCTCGCTGGTGACCCTGCGGAGCGATTTCGGACGCTGATGGCCGATCGGGTGCCGCTGTACCGGCAAGTCGCCACCATGCGGATCAACACCAACCGCCGCAATCCCGGTGCCGTGGTCCGCCACATCGTGCATCGTCTCGGCTGTGCCGGGCCGGCGCCGCAACCCGGCCGCCGCCGCCGTAGACCCACGTGGCGCAGGATGCCGACCGTCCTGAATCCCGCCCCAACCACTCGAGGCCCCGCCGAGTCCCTCGGCATTGGCCCGCCAAGCGGAAGCGCGCAATGACTGAACCCGTGACGGTCGACGTCCTCGTCGACCGGCCGTACCCGGTGATCATCGGAACCGGACTGCTCGGCGACCTGACCCGGGTGCTGGACGGGCGACACAGGGTAGCGATCCTGCATCAGCCCGCCCTGGCCGCGACCGCCGAGTCGATCCGGAACGCCTTGGCGGACAAGGATATCGACGCACACCGGATCGAGATCCCGGATGCCGAGGCCGGCAAGGAGCTGCCCGTCCTCGGCTTCATCTGGGAAGTGTTGGGCCGCATCGGCATAGGCCGCAAGGACGCCGTGGTCAGCCTCGGCGGGGGAGCGGCCACCGACGTCGCCGGGTTCGCCGCGGCCACGTGGCTGCGGGGCGTCGACATCGTGCACGTGCCGACCACCCTGCTCGCCATGGTGGACGCCGCGGTGGGCGGGAAGACCGGCATCAACACCGACGCAGGCAAGAACCTGGTCGGCGCCTTCCATCAACCGCTCGCGGTGCTCGATCGACCTCGCCACGCTGGAGACCTTGCCGCCCAACGAGATCGTCGCGGGCATGGCCGAGATCGTGAAGACGGGATTCATCGCGGATCCCGTCATCCTCGACATGATCGAAGCCGACCCCGCCGCCGCGCTCGACCCGACCGGAACCGTGCTTCCCGAGCTGATCCGGCGCTCCGTCGCAGTCAAGGCCGGGGTCGTCGCGGCCGACGAGAGGGAATCGCAGCTGCGCGAGATCCTCAACTACGGACACACCCTGGCCCACGCGATCGAACGCCGCGAGCGATTCCAGTGGCGGCACGGGGCGGCAGTCTCGGTGGGCCTGGTGTTCGCCGCCGAACTCGGCAGGTTGGCTGGCAGGCTCGACGACGGCACCGCCGATCGGCACCGGGCCATCCTCAGCTCGCTCGGGCTGCCGGTGGAATACGACGCTGACGCGTTCCCGCAGCTGCTCGAGTACATGGCCGGCGACAAGAAGACCAGGGCAGGCGTGCTGCGCTTCGTGGTCCTCGACGGGCTGGCCAAGCCGGGTCGGCTCGAGGGCCCCGACCCGGCGCTGGTGGCGGCGGCATACTCGGAGATCGGGGTGCGATGACGACGGTGAACGTGATCAACGGTCCGAACCTCGGCAGGCTCGGCCGTCGCGAGCCCGACGTCTACGGCAGCACCACCCACGACGATCTGGTCGCCCTGATCGAGGCCGAGGCCGTCGAGCTGGGGCTGAAAGTCGTTGTCCGCCAGACCGACAGCGAAGCCGAGCTGCTGGGCTGGATCCACGACGCCGCCGACGCGGGCGAGCCGGTGGTGCTCAACGCGGGCGCGTTGACGCATACCTCGGTGGCGCTGCGCGACGCGTGCTCGGAACTGACGGCGCCCCTGATCGAGGTGCACATCTCGAACGTGCACGCCCGCGAGGAGTTCCGCCACCACTCGTACCTGAGTGCCGTGGCGACCGGCGTGATCGTCGGTCTCGGCGTGCAGGGATATCCGTTGGCGCTGCGGTACCTCGCCGATCGCGGCTAGGTGCGCTCGGCCTCGGTCGCCGAGCCTCTCGCGCCCACCGCGGCAGTCCGCGGCTCGTCGTCGCGGACGGCTTCGAACACGTCGGTGTCGGCGCGCTCGCCGTCGGCGGGCTGCCGCTGGAACGGCGGGGTGTTGCGGTCGATGAGGTACCGGCCGATCGCAACGCCCGCGATGGCGGCCAGGAACGTCAGCAGCGCGGTGAATGCGGCGAACGTGGTGATCTCGTTGAGCAGTCCCTCGGCGTAGAGGTTTTCGTAGAACAGCGAGATGAACCAGGCCACCAGCCCGCTGACGATGCCTGCGAACAGCCCCGCCAGCAGCCACGTCATCGCGAGGTCGCCACGCCGGTCCGGGTCCGGATTGGCGCTGGCGTCTGCGCGGCCGTCGACGATGCCCCAGATCAACGCCCCGATGGCGTACAACACCACCAGCGTCACGCTGACCAAGAGGGCCTGGGATTCCCAGGCGTTGATCATCGCGCCCTGCAGTAGCCGGACGACGACCATCAACGCCGCGAACACCAGTCCGCGCAGCAACCACTTACTCATGAGCGGCACAGCGTAGCGAGTAGCGTCACCGGCTGTGACGATTTCTCAGCGCCGGGACCGCCTGCGTCGCCGATTGGTTGCCGCGGAGTTGGACGCCATGTTGGTAACCGACCTGGTCAACGTGCGCTATCTGTCCGGTTTCACCGGTTCGAATGCCGCCCTGCTCATCCTCGCCGAACACGAAACGCCGGTGCTGGCCACCGACGGTCGCTACCGGACCCAGGCGGCTCAACAGTCCCCGGATGCCGAGATCGTCATCGAACGCGCCTGTGGGCCGCACCTGGCGGCACGCGCGGCGGCCTGGAACGTGCGTCGACTGGGCTTCGAGAGTCACGTCGTCACCGTCGACGGCCACTCGCTCCTCAAGAAGGCGGCAGGCGAGACTCAGCTGATCCGGGCGGCGGGAACCGTCGAGACGCTGCGCGAGATCAAGGACGCGGGCGAGATCGCGTTGCTCCGGCTGGCCTGCGAGGCCGCCGACGCCGCACTCGCCGATCTGGTCGCGGCGGGTGGGCTGCGCCCTGGCCGCACCGAGAAGGACGTCGGCCGCGACCTGGAGTCGCGCATGCTCGACCACGGCGCCGACGGGGTGTCGTTCGAGACCATCGTTGCGGCGGGCGCGAACTCGGCCATCCCGCACCACCGGCCGACGGATGCCGTGCTCGCGGCCGGTGACTTCGTCAAGATCGACTTCGGCGCGCTGGTTGCGGGTTACCACTCAGACATGACCAGGACGTTCGTGCTGTCGCCGGTCGCGCAGTGGCAGATCGACCTCTACGACCTGGTGGCCACCGCCCAACGGCTCGGCCGCGACGCCTTGGCGCCCGGTGTGTCGCTGCGCGACGTCGACGGTGCGTCGCGCCAGTTCATCGACGACGCCGGGTATGCGGAGAACTTCGGACACGGGCTCGGGCACGGTGTCGGATTGGAGATCCACGAAGCGCCGGGGATCAGTGCCTCCGCCGCCGGTACACTGCTTCCTGGCTCTGCCGTAACCGTGGAGCCCGGTGTCTATCTGCCCGGCCACGGCGGTGTCCGCATCGAGGACACGCTGGTCGTGGGCAGCGAGATTGCACCCACACCCGAATTGCTTACCCGGTTCCCCAAGGAACTGGCCATTCTCTAGGAGTAAACCGACCGTGGCATCGACCGCAGACTTCAAGAACGGACTCGTCCTGCAAATCGACGGGCAGCTGTGGCAGATCATCGAGTTTCAGCACGTCAAGCCGGGCAAGGGCCCCGCGTTCGTGCGGACCAAACTCAAGAACATCCTGTCCGGCAAGGTCGTCGACAAGACCTACAACGCCGGCGTCAAGGTGGAGACGGCGACAGTCGACCGCCGCGACGCCACCTATCTGTACCGCGACGGCAGCGACTTCGTGTTCATGGACTCCCAGGACTACGAGCAGCACCCACTGCCCGAGTCCCTGGTCGGTGACTCGGCGAACTACCTGCTCGAGGGCATGCCGGTGCAGGTCGCGTTCAGCGAGGGCGCGCCGCTGTACCTCGAGCTGCCGGTGACGGTCGAGCTGATCGGTCACCCACACCGATCCCGGCCTGCAGGGCGACCGGTCCAGTGCCGGGACCAAGCCCGCCACGATGGAGACCGGGGCCCAGATCAACGTGCCGCTGTTCATCAACACCGGTGACAAGCTGAAGGTCGACTCGCGTGACGGAAGCTACCTGGGCCGGGTGAATGCCTGACCGTCGCGGAGACCGTGGCAGGCATCAGGCCCGCAAGCGCGCGGTCGACCTGCTGTTCGAGGCCGAGGCGCGCGGGCTGACCCCTGGCGAGGTGGCCGTGTCGCGCGGCCTGCTGGCGGAGGGCGACGCCGAGGTGTCGCCGCTGAACGCCTACACGGTGACGGTGGCGCGCGGCGTGACCGAGCACGCTGCGCACATCGACGACCTGATCTCCGCGCACCTGCAGGGCTGGACGCTGGAGCGGCTGCCCGCCGTCGACCGGGCGATCCTGCGGGTCGCGGTCTGGGAACTGCTGCACGCCGACGACGTCCCCGAGCCGGTGGCCGTCGACGAGGCGGTCGAGCTGGCCAAGAGCCTGTCCACCGACGATTCGCCTGGCTTCGTCAACGGTGTGCTCGGCCAGGTGATGCTGGTGACCCCGCAGATCCGTGCGGCCGCGGCCGCGGTGCGGGCACCGGACGGGTCCTGATGGCTGCGCCGCAGGACTGGGCGCCGTACACGACCGTGGACGAGGCGGCTCGGGTCTATCTGCGTGACCCCGAACTCGCGCTCGATCAACTCCGCTCGCTGGTGGACTTCCCGGCGATCAAGTCCTTCATCATGTCCCGCGGCGCGACCGAGGAGCACTGGGGTGAGGCGCTCTGGCAGGAGATCGTGCTCACCGACGGTCGTCGGCTCATCATGTGGCGCGCCGACGACGAACTGTCGTCCGCCGATGGCCAGGAGCCGCGCCGCACGCTGGACGTGTCGGTGCGGACCATCCTGCTGTCGACCATCACCGACCACATCCTGACCACGGAGTTCGACATCCTCGACGACGGAACCCGGCTGCTGGCCGAGGTGCGGCTGCGGATGTACACGCAACTCTTGACCAGGACGCGGCAGAAGTCGGCCGTCGACACCGACTTGTTCTGCGAGTCGTTCCGCTACACCAAGACCGTCGACAACGGTGGGCTGGCTCAGATGCAGCGGCTGCTGCAGTTCGGCCGGGTGCTGTCGCACTCGATGTGACTCACCGCGGCGACGGACGCCGGCGACCGTGGCGAGAAGCACGCTCGACAGACGGAGGCCTGATCGACATGATGCATCTTGCAGCTCAATCGAATCCGCGAGGCTCAGATGTCGGCGTGCCGGCTCGTCGCTGGTCGCGTGCCACGATTCCAGGAAGCGCAGGAACGCGGTCGCGCCGGGATCCTGGAGGCCGATGCTGCGCTCCTGAAGCCAGGACGCGCGGCCGCGGCGCGACTGCAGGGGCGTCGTGTCGACGACGGCGCGTTCAGCGCCCGCGATCGCAGCGATCAACCCGGATGCGCCATCGGACGCCTGGTCGAGCGCGTCGGCGGCGGGCATGATCGTGTCGAGGATCGTCTTGTCCCCGAGCTCGGTCTTGCCGCGTTTCGCGATGTTCTCGCCGGCAGCCCTGACGAACCTGGCGGCGTCGGCAACGGTGATCTCCGTCAGCGTCCGTCCAGATCTTGGAGCCGGCGAGCAAGCCACCGGCGACCAAGGCGGCCATCGTCGACGGATTGGCGTTCGCGAACGCCTTGGCGCACTCTCGGGCGATCTCGGCGGGCGTCGCAGACTCGGGCAGCACGGAAAGCGCTTCGATCACCGCCTCGGCGCCGAGCGTGACCGTGATCCCGAGGTCCCCGTCGCCGAGAGCCTGGTCCAGATCTCGCAGTTCGTCGGCGTAGTTCACCACCTCGGCGAGGCTGCGCCGGATGTGTTCGTTCAACTGGTCGGCTTGCACGCGTTCAGACCTCCTGGAAGAACGGCGAGGATGCCGGTGCCTTCAGCAGCGCCAGCCGGTCATCGTTGAGAGCGAGCAAGGAGATTGACGCCCCGGCCATCTCGAGGCTGGTGGCATATTCGCCGACGTAGGTCTTGGCGATCTCGACGCCGAGGCCGCTGAGCACCTGATGGACGCGGCGGTAGAGGATGTAGAGCTCCTCGAGCGGGGTCGCGCCCAGACCGTTGACCAGGCAGGCCACCCGGTCACCGGCCTTGAGTTCCAGATCCGCGACGAGGGCGTCGACGATCCGGTCGGTGATCGCGTCGGCGGTCTCGAGTGCGCCGCGATGGATGCCGGGCTCGCCGTGGATGCCGATGCCGATCTCCATCTCGCCGTCGGGCAGGTCGAAGCTCGCGGAGCCCGTCGTCGGCAGGATCGTGGGAGACAGGCCGATGCCCATCGTCGCCGTGTGCTCCACGACGTCCTCGGCGACCGCCGCGACCTCGTCGAGACTGTCGCCACGCTCGGCTGCCGCGCCGGCGGCCTTGTAGGCGAAGACGATTCCCGCGACACCTCGGCGGTCGGTCTTGCGCTCCTTGGGCTGGCTGGCCACGTCGTCGCGGCCGAGCACGGTGCGGGTCGCGATGTCCTCGAGGTCGGCCAGGTCGGCCGCGAGATCGAAGTTGAAGACGTCGCCGCCGTAGTTGCCGTAGAGATACAACACCCCGGCGCCGCCGCTGACCGCCTTGGTCGCTTCGAAGCACTGCTGAGAACTCGGCGAGCTGAACACGTTTCCGATCGCGACGCCGTCGCACAATCCCTTGCCCACATAGCCTTTGAACAGCGGCAGATGCCCGGAGCCGCCACCCGTGACGATCCCGACCTTGCCGGCGACGGGGGCGTCGGCGCGCACCATGATGCGACGGTCGTCGCCGGGTGTCTTCAGCTGGTCGGGGTGGGCGAGCAGGATGCCCTCGACCATCTCGTCGACGAAGTTGCCCGGCTGGTTGAGGATCTTCTTCATGTCTTCCTTCGATCGTGCGATGGTGCGGGTGTGGATCAGGGCTGCGGCGCGAGCGCGGCGGGTCTCGGCCGTCGTCGGCGGCGGCGCCAGGTGACCTGGTCGGCGATCATGACCAGGATCAGGATCACTCCCTGCGCGATCGCGTACTGGTAGGCGGAGAGCCGCAGTGCCGTGAAGCCGCTGGCGACGATCTGCAGTGTGAGCGTGGCCAACACGACGCCGAGCACCGTCGCGAAGCCGCCGGTGGGATTCGTCCCGCCGAGCACGGCGATCACGATGACCAGCAGGACGTAGGACGCTCCGTAGTCGGCGGAGGCGGACGGGTTGCGGGCGATGAACAGCACGCCTGCCAGGCCGCCGAGCGAGCCCGGTGACGAGGTAGGTGCTGGTGAGTACGGAGCGGCTGCGGATGCCCGAGTACACGGCCGCCGTCGGGTTGGAGCCCTCGAGCTGGATCTTGAGGCCGATCGGCGTGCGGTTGATCAGCAGCGCGACGAGGACGGCGGCGAGGATGAAAACCAGGAACAGGATGGGGATTCCGGCGACGGTGGCCTGACCGAGGCCTGTCAGGGTGGCCGGTGATCCGTAGAGCGTGCGTCCCCCGGTCCACACGACGGCGATCCCGTTGTAGATCTGCATCGTGCCCAAGGTCGCCAGGATCGGGGTGATTCCGACGTAGGCGACGAGCACGGCGTTGATCGCGCCGCCGAGCAGACCCATGACCGAGCCCGGCCAGGATCAGAACGGGCACCAGCTGTTCGGCCAGTGCAGGGTTCGAGCCGTGGATCGTCGTGTACAGCGTCGACATGGTGATCGCGGAGAGGTTGGCGATGTTGACCAGCGACAGGTCGATGCCGCCGGTCAGCATCGCCAGCATCATCGCGATGGCGAGCACGCCGACCTCCGGCGCGGACAGCGCGAGATTCTGCAGGTTCAGCGTGCTGAGGAAGACATTGGGTCGCAGCGCGGCGAAGAACACGAACGCCACCACCAGCAGCACCAGCATGCGCCCCGTGCCCCGGCTGACGTGTAGGCGTTCGATGAGTTCGGAAGTGCGCGTGCCCAAGTCGTCGTTGAGCTGCCGAAGGCCCGTCATACGGTCATCGCCTCCTGCGTCAGGTCGGGGCCGCTGGCGCTCGGTTGGCGCTTGCGGCGTCGCTTGGCCGACACGGCCTGCACCCCGACGCCGATGACGAGCAGCGTCCCGACGGCGGCGCGCTGCCATGCGCTCGGGACGCCGGCGAGGATCAGGCTGTTGCCGATCACCTGGACCAGCAGCACGCCCAGAATCGTGCCGAGCACCGACCCGCGCCCGCCGAAGATCGACGCGCCACCCAGGACCACCGCGGCGATGATGTCGAGCTCGGTGCCGACGAGATCCTGCGGGCTGGCGCTGCGGCCCATGATGATGTAGATCAGACCGCCGAGCGCGGCGGTCATGCCGACCAGGACGTAGAGCAGGATCTGGGTACGAACCACCCGGAAGCCGGCGCGCCGCGCCGCCTCGACGTCGCCGCCGATCGCGTAGATGGAACGCCCGAACATGGTGCGGCGCAACATCCATGCCATCGCGCAGCACAGCAGCACGGCCGGAATGACCATGACGTGCAGGTAGGCGCGGCCGCTCGCCGTCGCGACCGACATCAGGTTGGTGGTCGACAAACCGGCGATGGCGTGCGGGAGGTCGGCGATGAAGCGCGAGCCGACGAAGGTGAGCAGGGCGCCCTTGAAGATGCCCTGCGTTCCGAGTGTCACGATCAGGGTGGGCAGCCGGAACCGTGCGATGACGACGCCGTTGACGAGGCCGAGCGCCGCGCCGATCGCCAGGGCGAGAAGGACCGCGCCGACGAGGCCGGTGCCGAAGCCGCCGGACCCGAAGGCCACCACCGTCGTGTACCCGGCGAAGATCGCGATCGCGGCGAAGGAGACGTCGATCCCTCCGGAGATGATGACGAGCAGCACGCCGAGCGCGAAGATCAGCGGCACGATCGAGCTCCGAACGATCGCGAACAGCGTCGATACCGAGAAGAAGACCGGATTGAGCAGCGACATCACGATGATCAGGCCGAGCAGGATCAGGGCAAGGATGCCCTCGTTGTTTGGGCCGCGAAGATTGGGTATCGAGAAGCGTTGCGGCGCAGGTTTGTTCACGCCGCCATCCTTTCCAGGATGACGTCGACGTCGATGTCGTCGTTCTCCAGCGTATGGCTGATCCGGCCCTGCCGAATCACCAGCACCCGGTGACACGCCGCGACGAGTTCGGGAACGTCGTCGGAGATGATGATGACGGAGCGGCCGTCGGCCGCCTCTTCGCGCAGGATCTCCAGGATGTCTTCCTTCGACCCGACGTCTACTCCGACGGTGGGGCCGTTGAGTATGAGTACCCGTGGTCTGATGGCAAGCCATTTGGCCAGGACGACGCGTTGGGCGTTGCCGCCAGAGAGTGAGCGGACCGGGGCCGCGACGCGGGGCGCCTTGATGCGCAGGCGGTCGAACAACGCGCGAATGGTCTTGCGGGTCTTGCCGTTGTCCAGGGTGCCCCAGCGTGTTCGATACTCGTTGAGGGAGCCTGCGATGATGTTGTCGCCGATGGCGCGGTCCATGAACAGGCCCTGCGTCAGGCGGTCCTCGGGAACGTAGCCGATGCCCGCGGCGATGGCATCCCGGATGGACTCCAGCCTCACCGGCTTTCCGTCGACCGAAACCGTGCCACTCGCGGCCGGCCGGACGCCGAACAGCGCTTCGGCGATCTCGGTCCGGCCCGAGCCGAGCAAGCCCGTCACGCCGAGGATTTCGCCTTCCCGGACGGAGAAGCTGACGTCTTCGAAGGCGCCGGGGCGGCCCAGCCCCTCGACGTCCAGTACGACGGCAGCATCCGACGGAAGCTGGCTGACGAGGCGTTCCTCACTTATTTCGCGCCCGGTCATGGATTCACTGATCGACTGCCGGGTGAAGTCGGATGTCGGCCCGGTGACCACCTGCCGTCCGGAGCGCAGGATCGTCACACGCTGCGCGACGCGCAGGACTTCGTCGAGCTTGTGCGACACGAAGACCAGCCCGACACCGCGGGTCCGCAGCGTCTCGACGAGAGCGAAGAGGCGATCGACTTCGCTGTGCGTGAGCGCGGTGGTGGGCTCGTCCATGATGATGACGCGGGCTTCGTGTACGACGGCTCGGCAGATGGCGGTGAGCTGCCGATCGGCGACTTGCAACGCCGAGACGTCGGCGTCGAGGTCCAGGTTCAGGCGCAGCTCATCGACGATACGCCGCGCCGTCTGCTGCGCACCCGCGGGTGAATAGAGCCTGCGGCGTTCGGCGACGGCGCTGGTAAGGGCGATGTTCTCGGCGACCGTGAGGTTTCCGAACAGCGAGAAGTCTTGGTAGATCACCTGAATGCCGCTGATGATCGCCGCGGTGGTGTTCATTGCGCGATGTGCTACGTCGTCGATGACGATCTCACCGGCGTCCGGCCGCTCGGCGCCGGAGATGATCTTGATCAGGGTGGACTTGCCGCAACCGTTTTCGCCGGCCAGGCAATGGACTTCGCCGGGATAGAGGTCGAAGGAGACGCCGTCTAAGGCCGTGACACCGCCATAGGTCTTGACGATGTCGCGTACCTGCAGTACGGGCGTGCCCGTGTCCGGTGCGCTGGACGCTGTCACAGCACTCAGAAGTTGTACTGGGACATGGTTTTCGCGTCGGCCTCCAGCGCCGCGTCCCCGACGTAGACGTTGTCGTACCCGTCGAGCTTGGTCAGCTTCTCATAGCCGGGGATGTTCAGATTGGTGCCGGCTTCGATCGTCTTGCCTTGCGCGAGCATCATGGCGATCTGCAACTGGGCCTCACCGGCGAGCGCCGGATCCCAGAAGAAGATCTTGTCGATCGAGCCGTCGGCCAGGTACTTGGATGCCGCGGACGGGATCGAGGTGCCCATCACGCAGATCTGGTTCTGCAGGCCGGCTTCCTGCACGGCACGCGCAATGCCGGGCACGTCGTTGCCGGCGGACCCCTGAAATCCCTTGATGTCGGGGTACTTCGCCAGGACTTCCTTGGCCTTCTCGTAGGCTGCCTGCTCGTTGTCGGTGCTCTCGATCGGATCCTCGACTCGGGTCATGCCTGGGAACTGAGCGACCTGCATGTCGTGCGCGGCGCCAACCCACTGCATGTGCGTCTTCGCCGTCAAGCCGCCGACGAACTGAACGTACTTGCCCTGCTGGCCCATGCATTGCGCCAGGTTCTGCATGATCTGCTTGCCGTAGGCGGCATTGTCGAAGGCCTCGATGTCGATGTCGGCGTTCTGGATACCGGTCGCCTCGTGCGAAACCACCTTGATGCCCTGCGCGCGCGCCTGCCCGAGGACGTTCTGGAGCGCCTCCGGCGAGTTCGGCACCACGGTGATGGCGGTGGGGTGCTGGGGGATCAGGTCCTGAGATGATCTGGATCTGCTTTTCCGGGCTGGTGTCGTCCCCGCCCTCCTGGCGGGTGTCGACGCCGGTGCGCTTGGCGAAGTTCTCGTCGCCGACGGCCATGCGGTCGAACCAGGCGATGCCCTTGACCTTGACGACGTTGACCATCGTCATGTCCTTGGGATCCTGGGAGGTGTTGCCCGCCGGGGCGTTGCTGGCACCCCCAGCGCCGCCGCCGACCGAGCCGCAGCCTGCGATCAGCGTCACGGACAATCCCACCGCACCCAGAAGGGCTACCGGCCTGAGTCGCATTCGTCACTCCTTTGTGAGCTCCCGCGTGGATACCGTCAGGCACCCGACTTGCGTGACAGTAAACGTGACCCGTGCAGCAGTCAAGCAACTACCTGCGCGATATCACGCAGAATGGCGCGTAATGTGCATGGAATCGTGCACACTGGTTGCTAAGATCATCGGCGGCCTACGCCAACGGCCGCCCCCTGGTGGAGAGGGCCCTGTCCCCATGTCACGTCGCGCGGATATCGCAGTTCGCTTGCAGGAGCGCGGTTTTCAGAGTGTCAACGATCTGGCACAGGCCTTCGGCGTTGACGCTTCGACGATCCGTCGGGACCTCGACAAACTCGAGGCGGAAGGCATCGTGCAACGCACGCACGGCGGTGCCGTGCCCATCGAGTCGGGCGAACCACGGGCCGAGGCCGGCGGCGGGCGACATCGTGCCGAGATGGCGGCCATTGGTGCGGCGATGGCCGAACGGGTGCTCGAAGGCCAGACCATCCTGCTCGACGCGGGCGAGACGACTCTCGAGGTTGCTCGCCATCTGCGCCAGGCACGCCTGACCGTCGTGACCCACGACTTGCGGATCGGGCTCGAGATAGCGACGAAGCCATCGATCAACCTGGTGTTCATCGGGGGCGAGTTATTGCCGTCGGGCTTCGGGATGTGGGGTCCCACATCCGTGCAGCAGGTGGAGAACCTGCGTGTCAACGTGGCCATATTCGGATCCGACACCGTGATGGACGACGGCCTCTACTCGACCTCGAGCTACGAGATCGAACTCAAGCGCAAGATGCGGTCCATCGCCAGCCAGGCCTTCTTCGTGGCAGACAGTTCCAAGTTCGGCCGCGAAGCGCTCTTCAAGGTCTTCGGCTTCGAGGACTTCACGGCCGGGATCACCGACGCCATGCTCGACCCGATTCGAGCGGCGCAGCTGCCGGTGCCCGTGATCAGGGCCGGGGTGCCTGCCAAGGACGCCGAGCGCCCCGACGGTTCGCTCCGACGCACCGGTGAACATGCCGGTCTAATACTCCGGTAGCTCAATCGAATCCGCGGTGGTGAAGAACTTCCTCGCCGCGTAGGCGCGGAACGGCCGGCGCTGCATCCACTTCATCACCAGAGCCGTGATCGCGATGTCGGACTTCGACATCGGGGCGTACCCGTCGATGCCCGCTGGCAGGTCCTGGCACTTTTCGACGTAGGGCCGCATCACCGTCGCGTACCGCTTCAGCGCGGTGGCGACGCGCTCGGTGCTCAACCCGTCGCCTGCCGGACCGAGCTCTCCGGCCAGCACGTAGGCGCCCACCAACGCCAGGCTGGTGCCCATGCCGGAGAGCGGCGACGCACAGTATCCGGCGTCACCGCACAGCGTCACGCGGCCCTCCGACCACGTCTCCATGTGCACCTGGGCGAACGCGTCGAAGTAGAAGTCGTCGGCTTGCGCTGCCGCACTGACCAATTCGGCGGCGTGCCAGCCGACGCCGGCGAACCTGTCGGCCAGCAGCTTCCGTTGCTGTTCGAGATCCCGCCGGTCGTAGGTCAGGGGCTCCGAGCGGAATGCCAAGCCCGCCTTGCCGATTGCCGCATCGTGTGACGGTCGCATCGACGCATTCAGGCCGCCGGGCGCCTGGTGCATGAGATACCAGCCGTCGAGCCCGGCCGTGTCGGGCGCGGTGAACCAGGCGTGATAGCCGCCGAGGGGTTTGACGAACTGCTCCTCGGGCCCGAAGACCATCCGACGCACCGCCGAATGCGGTCCGTCCGCGCCGACCACCAGGTCCGCCGGGAGCGTCGTGCCGTCGGTGAGCGTGACGCTGGACGGCGTCGTCGGTCTGTTCGAGTGCGGCGATGCGCGTGTCGAAGCGGTACTCGACGCGGTCCTTGGTGTGCCTGGTACAGCACGTCGACGAGGTCGCCGCGCAAGATCTCCAGCTTCGACACCACGCCGTTGCCGTCGAACGCCTCGACCGGCATCTCGGCTCGACGGCTGCCGTCGCTGCGAACCCAGGCGATGCCCCGCTGGCGCATCGAACGGTCGGCCATCTGGTCGAGCAGGCCCATGCGTTCGACGACGCGCACGCCCGGCGCCGCGCAGGTCGACGGTCTGACCTCCCGGGCGGATGCCCGGTGCCACCTCGACCACCACGACGCGGTAGCCGTTGGCTGACAACCAGTGCGCCAATGCCGGTCCGGCGACGCCCGCACCGCTGATCAGGATCGTCGGCTGAGTCATGGCGCTGAGCGTATGACATACGCATTCGGCTGGCAACGGTGCCGCGACTGCGCCGGGCGACATGGGTTTCGTCACATGACCCACTGGGAAGCCTGGTTCCTTCGGGCCGCACGGACGTGTGCGATCGGTCACCGGTCTGAGCCTCTTGCCCAGCGCATAGTCAGTCCACATCGCCGTCCAAGGTCGCGGAGGTTGACTGATGACATGAACCGCGAGACTGCCGCCGCCACAACCACTGTCGTCATCGTGCTGGACGGTGACACCGATGCCGGATACCGAACCGCGCGCAAACTCCTCGCCGAGGGCTGCCGGGTTGCGGTCGCCGCCCGCCACCCGGCCGACGCGGTCAGGGTCATGCACGGTTATCCCGCCGAGCAGGTAATGGTCATCGCCGCCGACATCGCCGACCAACGGCAGTGGCATTGTGTGACCGAGCGGGTCACCGAGAGGTTCGGCCACATCGACACCGTCATGCGCGGCGAGGCCCCGACACTGCGCGCGTCGGCCTGACCGTCGGCTTACAGGTCGAGCGCCTTGTAGGTGTTCCGGACGAACCGTGGCTGGGCCGACTGCAGCTTGGCCAGCGAGGTATTGCCCGCCACCGCGGCAGCGGCGGCCTCGGCCTCAGGGCTCAGGTCGGGAAGGTTCTGGATGAGGTACAGCATGATCAGATCCGCCGACGGATCGGCCTGCCACCACGTCCCGTACGCGCCCGGCCAGCTGAACGTGCCAAGCCCGCCGGGTCCGTACAGCTGACGTGACTGCGCGGGGTCGGTGACCACCGACAGGTTCAACCCGAATCCGCGCCCGCGCCAGAACGGCATGCCAAGGAACGGATACTTCTTCTGCTCTTGGGTGAGCCGGTCGGTGCGCATCAGCCGCACCGACTCCTCTGAGAGCACCCGCACACCGTCCGCGGTGCCGTCGCCGAGCAACATGCGGGCGAAGGCGAGGTAGTCGTCGGCCGTCGACCACAGTCCGGCCCCGCCCGCGCAGAACGTCGGCGGCGTGATCGGTGCTGGTCCCATCGCGTCGTCCCGCAGCGTGTTGTTAGCGTCGAGCGTGTACATCGTGGCGGCCCGCCTGCGTCCGTCCTGACTCACCGCGAACCCGGTGTCGACCATGCCGAGGGGTTCGAAGACACGTTCGGACAGCACCTGGAAGAGCGGCTTGCCCTCGATCCTCGACAACGCGATGCCGAGCACGTCGGTGGAGTGGCTGTAGGTGAGGCGCTCGCCGGGCTGGTGGGCCAGCGGCAGCGCGGCGAGCTCGGCCAGCCAGCGGTCCTGGTCCTGGCGGAACATCAGCTTGTCGTATGCGCGGCTCAGCGGCTGCCCGACCGAGAACCGGTACGCCAGCCCGCTCCGGTGTGTCATCAGGTCGTCGAAGGTGATCGGGCGTCGCAGTGGCACGGTCCGGTCCAGCGGGCCGTCGGGGTCCGCCATCACCTGCAGCTCGGCGAGCTCGGGCAGGTGCGGAGCCACGGCATCCGTCAGCGCGAACTTGCCCTCCTCGACCAAGGCCATCGCCGCAGCCACGGTCACGGGCTTGCTCATCGACGCGATCCGGAAGATGGTGTCGCGCTGCATCGGTGACCCGGCATGGACGTCGCGGTGGCCGAGTTCGCCGACCTGCAACACCTTGCCCGCCTGCCACACGAGGGTGACCGCGCCCGCGAGCAGGCCCGCGTCGATCGCCTCACGGATGGAGGTCTGATTGCCATCGAGATTCACCCGCCCAGCCTAGTCAGCGCCTCGGCGGTGCAGAATGGGGTGCTACGCTGCCCGACAGTTCGACGTCCTTTAACGATCCGTCCAGAGAGGCGGAGAAGGAGGTCCAGGTCACTCATGGCTGCCCCCAGCCCTGACCGGGAATTGATGTCCGCCGCAGACGTAGGTCGGACCATCTCGCGCATCGCGCACCAGATCATCGAGAAGACCGCGCTGGACGGCCCCGACGCGCCGCACGTGGTTCTGCTCGGCATTCCGACCCGTGGCGTCACGCTGGCCGCACGCCTCGCCAACCACATCACCGAATTCGCCGGAGTCGCGGTGCCCGCAGGCGGACTGGACGTCACCCTCTATCGCGACGACCTGAACTTCAAGCCACCCCGACCGCTGGAAGACACGTCGATCCCCGACGGGTGGAATCGACGACGCGGTCGTGGTGCTCGTCGACGACGTGCTGTACTCCGGTCGCACCGTGCGGGCAGCGCTCGACGCGTTGCGCGACGTGGGCAGGCCGCGCGTGGTTCAGCTGGCCGCCCTCGTCGACCGGGGGCACCGCGAACTGCCGTTGCGCGCCGACTACGTGGGCAAGAACGTCCCGACCTCCCGCAACGACAACATCAAGGTTCTGTTGACCGAACACGACGGCCGCGACGGTGTGTTGATCGCGTCACACGGAGGGCCGAAGAGATGAGCACACGCCACCTGCTCTCGGCAGCCGACCTGACGCGCGACGAGGCGACCGCGATCCTCGACGACGCCGACCGGTTCCGTGAGGCCCTCGTCGGCCGCGAGGTCAAGAAGCTGCCCACGCTGCGCGGCCGCACGGTGATCACGATGTTCTACGAGAACTCCACCAGGACCCGGGTGTCGTTCGAGGTCGCAGGCAAGTGGATGAGCGCAGACGTGATCAACGTCAGTGCCTCGGGGTCATCGGTCGCCAAGGGTGAATCGCTGCGTGACACCGCCCTGACGCTGCGAGCGGCGGGTGCCGATGCGCTGATCGTCCGCCACCCGGCTTCCGGTGCGGCGCAACAGCTTGCGGAGTGGACGAGGGAGGACGACGGGGCAGGACGTTCCCTGGGAGGGCCCAGCGTGATCAACGCGGGGGACGGCACGCACGAACATCCCACGCAGGCGCTGCTCGACGCCCTGACCATCCGGCAGCGGTTGGGCGCCATCGAGGGTAGGCGGGTGGTCATCGTCGGCGACATCCTGCACAGCCGGGTGGCCCGCTCCAACGTCTTGCTCCTGGCGACCCTTGGCGCCGAGGTGGTGCTGGTCGCCCCTCCGACGCTGTTGCCGGTCGGCGTGTCCGGCTGGCCCGTCACGGTGTCGCAGAATCTCGACGCCGAACTTCCCGCAGCGGATGCCGTGTTGATGCTGCGGGTGCAGGCCGAGCGGATGAACGGCGGCTTCTTCCCGTCCACCCGCGAGTACTCGGTGCTGTACGGACTATCGGAGAAGAGGTTGGCGAAGTTGTCCAGCAATGCGGTGGTGCTGCATCCCGGTCCGATGCTGCGTGGCATGGAGATCGCGTCTTCGGTCGCCGACTCATCGCAATCCGCTGTGCTGCAACAGGTTTCCAATGGTGTACACGTGCGGATGGCGGTGCTCTTCCACTTGCTCGTCGGTGCGGACGCGGAGGTGAACGCATGACGCGACGGATATCCGGCCCGCCGATCCTCGTCCGGGGCGTACTGCGCTACGGCGAAGGTGATCCGGTCGACGTTTTGGTCGACGACGGCCAGATCGCCGACATCGGACCGGACCTCGCGATCCCGGATGACGCGGAGGTGATCGACGCCACCGGGCAGGTGCTGCTTCCGGGTTTCGTCGACCTGCACACCCATCTGCGCGAACCGGGTCGAGAATACGCCGAGGACATCGAAACGGGTTCTGCGGCAGCAGCACTCGGCGGATACACCGCCGTTTTCGCGATGGCCAACACCGACCCGGTCGCCGACAGCGCGGTGGTCACCGACCATGTCTGGCACCGCGGTCAGCAGGTGGGACTGGTCGACGTCCACCCCGTCGGCGCCGTCACCGTGGGATTGCAAGGCACTCAACTCACCGAGATGGGGCTGATGGCCGCCGGGGTGGGACGGGTCCGGATGTTCTCCGACGACGGCATCTGCGTCGACGATCCGCTGGTGATGCGTCGCGCCCTGGAGTACGCCACCGGTCTCGGCGTGCTGATCGCCCAGCACGCCGAGGAGCCACGCCTGACCATCGGTGCCGTCGCGCACGAGGGACCCAACGCCGCGCGGCTGGGACTGTCCGGCTGGCCACGTGCCGCGGAGGAGTCGATCGTCGCCCGCGATGCGCTGCTTGCCCGCGATGCAGGGGCCCGTGTGCACATCTGCCACGCGTCGACCGAGGGCACCGTGGAGATCGTCAGATGGGCCAAGGAGCAAGGCATCTCGATCACCGCCGAGGTCACCCCGCACCACCTCCTGCTGGATGATTCGCGGTTGGCCGGCTATGACGGCCGCAACCGGGTGACCCCGCCGCTGCGCGAGGCGGGCGACGCCCAGGCGCTTCGCCAGGCGCTCGCCGACGGTGTGATCGACTGCGTCGCCACCGACCACGCACCGCACGCCGAGCACGAGAAGATGTGCGAGTTCGCCGCGGCCCGCCCGGGCATGCTCGGACTGCAGACCGCGCTGTCGGTGGTGGTCGAGACGATGCTGCGGCCCGGCCTGTTCACGTGGCGCGACGTCGCGCGGGTGATGAGTGAGGCGCCTGCCCGCATCGTCGGATTGCCGGATCAGGGCCGCCCGCTGGACATCGGTGAGCCCGCCAACCTGACCGTCGTGGATCCCGACGCCACGTGGACGGTCTCGGGAGCCGAACTCGCCAGCCGGTCGGGAAACACCCCGTACGAGTCGATGACACTGCCCGCGACGGTGACGTTGACGATGTTGCGCGGCAAGGTCACCGCGCGTGACGGAAAGAGCCCGGCGGGAGACAGCGCAGCGACTCGGGGAAGCGGTCCGGCGGGCAGGAGCGCAGCGACTCGGGGAAGCGGTCCGGCGTGAACACCCCGACGCTCATCGCATCGCTGATCATGGCCGCGCTGCTGGTGTTGCTGATCGCGTTCTTCATCCGGCAGATGATGCGCGGCTGGCTGCACCGCGCCCAGCGGCAGGCCGAGCTGATCGGCAGGCTGCCACCGTTGCCGGACAACGTCGGGCCCGCCATCATCCCGGCCACGAAGGGACTCTACGTCGGCAGCACCATCGCGCCCAGCTGGCAGGACCGGGTCGCGGCGGGCGACCTGGGCTTCCGCAGCAAGGCGACGCTCACCCGCTACCCGGAGGGAATCATGTTGCAGCGCAGCGGCGCCAGCCCGATCTGGATTCCCGACGAGGCCATCACCGCGATCCGCGCCGAACGAGGCATCGCGGGCAAGGCCTTGACGCACGAGGGCGTCCTCGCCATCAGGTGGCGGCTGCCGTCGGGGACTGAGATAGACACTGGGTTCCGCGGCGACGACCGCCGCGAACTGGCGAAATGGGTCGAGGAGGACGCGACGTGATGGTCGGCGACAAGCGAAGCGGTACACGCTCCGGCACGGCGGTCCTGGTACTCGAGGACGGGCGCGTGTTCATGGGCGCCCCGTTCGGCGCGATCGGACAGACCTTGGGTGAGGCGGTGTTCTCCACCGGGATGTCCGGCTACCAGGAGACCTTGACCGATCCGAGTTACCACGGGCAGATCGTCGTTGCGACCGCGCCGCAGATCGGCAACACCGGCTGGAACCACGAGGACGCCGAGAGCCGCGGCGACAAGATCTGGGTCGCAGGCTATGCCGTGCGCGACCCGTCGCCGCGGGCGTCCAATTGGCGGGCCACCGGCACGCTCGAAGACGAACTGGTCCGCCAGGACGTCGTCGGAATTTCGGGCATCGACACCCGCGCGGTGGTGCGGCACCTGCGCACCGCGGGTTCGATGAAGGCGGGCGTCTTCTCCGGTGATGCGCTCGCACCCACCGATGAACTGCTCGACCGCGTCAACGGCCAGCGCTCCATGCTCGGTGCCGACCTTGCGGGGGAGGTGAGCACCAACGACACCTATGTCGTGGAATCCGATGGCGCACGTCGATTCACGGTCGCTGCCCTTGATCTCGGAATCAAGACCAACAGCCCACGCAACTTCGCGCGGCGCGGCGTCAGAAGTCACGTGATGCCGTCGTCTGCGACCTTCGCCGAGATCGCCGACCTGAAGCCGGACGGGGTGTTCCTGTCCAACGGACCGGGCGACCCCGCGACCGCGGACCACGTGGTCGGGGTGACGCAGGAGGTGCTCGCCGCAGGCATCCCGTTGTTCGGCATCTGCTTCGGCAACCAGATCCTCGGCAGGGCGCTGGGCCGCTCGACCTACAAGATGGTGTTCGGCCACCGCGGCATCAACATCCCGGTGATGGACCACTTGACCGGGCGGGTCGCGGTCACCGCCCAAAACCACGGGTTCGCGCTCGAGGGCGAGGCCGGGGAGGAGTTCGACACCCCGTTCGGCCGCGCCGTGGTCAGCCACACTTGCGCCAACGACGGCGTCGTCGAGGGCATCAAACTGGTTGACGGGCGGGCGTTCTCGGTGCAGTACCACCCGGAGGCCGCTGCCGGACCGCACGATGCCAACTACCTGTTCGACCAGTTCGTCGACCTCATGTCCGAGGTCAACGCAGGAGAGGGCTACCGCTGATGCCACGCCGCACAGATCTCAACCACGTGCTGGTCATCGGGTCCGGGCCGATCGTGATCGGGCAGGCCTGCGAGTTCGACTACTCCGGCACCCAGGCTTGCCGCGTGCTGCGCGCCGAGGGGTTGCAAGTCAGCCTGGTCAACTCCAACCCGGCGACCATCATGACCGACCCCGAGTACGCCGACAACACCTACGTCGAACCGATCACCCCCGCGTTCGTCGAGAAGGTCATCGCCCAACAGGCCCAGCGCGGCAACAGGATCGACGCGCTGCTCGCCACGCTCGGTGGCCAGACCGCACTCAATACCGCGGTCGCACTGTATGAGAACGGGGTGCTGGAGCGTTACGGCGTTGAACTCATCGGTGCCGACTTCGAAGCGATCCAGCGCGGCGAGGACCGGCAGCGGTTCAAGGACATCGTCGCCAAGGTCGGCGGCGAGTCGGCGAAGTCGCGTGTCTGCTTCACCATGGACGAGGTCCGCGACACCGTCGCAGAACTCGGCCTGCCCGTCGTGGTCCGGCCGTCCTTCACGATGGGCGGCCTCGGCTCCGGCATGGCGCACTCCGCCGAGGACGTCGAACGGATGGCAGGCGACGGGCTGGCCGCCTCGCCGAGCGCGAACGTGCTGATCGAGGAATCGATCTACGGCTGGAAGGAATTCGAGCTCGAGCTGATGCGCGACGGCCACGACAACGTGGTCGTCGTCTGCTCGATCGAGAACGTCGACCCGATGGGCGTGCACACCGGCGACTCGGTGACCGTCGCACCCGCCATGACATTGACCGACCGCGAGTACCAGACGATGCGCGACCTCGGCATCGCGATCCTGCGCGAGGTCGGCGTCGATACCGGCGGCTGCAACATCCAGTTCGCGATCGACCCGGCCGACGGCCGCCTCATCGTCATCGAGATGAACCCCCGGGTGTCGCGGTCGAGCGCCCTGGCGTCGAAGGCCACCGGCTTCCCGATCGCCAAGATCGCCGCCAAGCTGGCCATCGGCTACACCCTCGACGAGATCGTCAACGACATCACCAAGGAGACGCCCGCCTGTTTCGAGCCGACGCTCGACTACGTGGTGGTCAAGGCGCCGCGGTTCGCGTTCGAGAAGTTTCCTGGCGCCGACCCCACCCTGACCACCACGATGAAGTCCGTCGGCGAGGCGATGTCGCTGGGGCGCAACTTCATCGAGGCGCTCGGCAAGGTGATGCGGTCGTTGGAGACGGGGCGCGCGGGATTTTGGACGGGCCCCGATCCCGACCTCACGGTCGACGAACTACTCGAGGGGTTGCGCACGCCCACCGACGGCCGCCTCTACGACATCGAGTTGGCGTTGCGGCGCGGCGCCAGCGTCGAACGGGTCGCCGAGGCGTCGGGTGTCGACCCCTGGTTCGTCGACCAGATCGCGTGCCTGGTGGTGCTGCGGGCCGAACTGCGCAGCGCCCCCGTGCTCGACGAGGACCTGCTGCGGCGCTCCAAGCACAACGGCCTGTCGGACCGTCAGATCGCGGCGCTGCGGCCGGAGCTCGCCGGCGAGGTCGGAGTGCGCTCCCTGCGGCAGCGGCTCGGCATTCACCCGGTGTACAAGACCGTGGACACCTGCGCGGCCGAGTTCGAGGCCAGGACGCCGTACCACTACAGCAGCTACGAGCTCGACCCGGTCGCCGAAACCGAGGTCGCGCCGCAGACCGAGAAGCCCAAGGTGCTGATCCTCGGGTCCGGTCCGAACCGGATCGGCCAGGGCATCGAGTTCGACTACAGCTGCGTACACGCCGCGACCACGTTGAGCGAGGCGGGCTTCGAGACCGTAATGATCAACTGCAACCCCGAGACGGTGTCCACCGACTACGACACCGCCGACCGGCTCTACTTCGAACCGCTCACCTTCGAGGACGTGCTCGAGGTCTACTACGCCGAGTCCGCATCGGGCGCAGGGGGCCCCGGTGTCACCGGCGTGATCGTGCAGCTCGGTGGGCAGACGCCGCTCGGCCTTGCCCAGAAGCTCGCCGACGCGGGCGTTCCGATCGTCGGCACCAGCCCGAAGGCGATCGACCTGGCGGAGGACCGCGGCGAGTTCGGCGAGGTACTCCGCAACGCTGGGCTGCCCGCGCCACGCTTCGGCATGGCCACCAGCTTCGAGCAGGCCCGCCGCATCGCCGCCGACATCGGCTATCCGGTGCTGGTCCGGCCGTCGTACGTGCTCGGTGGCCGCGGCATGGAGATCGTCTATGACGACGAGACCCTGCGCGGCTACATCACCCGCGCCACCGAACTGTCCCCCGAGCATCCCGTCCTCGTCGACCGGTTCCTCGAGGACGCCATCGAGATCGACGTCGACGCGCTGTGCGACGGCAGCGAGGTCTACATCGGCGGGGTGATGGAGCACATCGAGGAGGCGGGCATCCACTCCGGCGACTCGGCGTGTGCGCTGCCGCCGGTGACCCTGGGCCGCCAGGACATCGAGTCCGTGCGACGTGCCACCGAGGCGATCGCGCACGGCATCGGCGTCGTCGGCCTGCTGAACGTGCAGTATGCGCTGAAGGACGACGTGCTCTACGTGCTGGAGGCCAATCCGCGAGCGAGCCGGACGGTGCCCTTCGTGTCGAAGGCCACCGCCATCCCGCTGGCGAAGGCGTGCGCACGGATCATGTTGGGCGCCACGATCGCCCAGCTCCGCGAGGAAGGTGTGCTGCTCAGGTCCGGCGACGGCGCCAGCGTATCGCCGACCGCCCCGATCGCGGTCAAGGAGGCGGTGCTGCCGTTCAACCGGTTCCGCAAGGCCGACGGCTCGCAGGTGGACTCGCTTCTCGGGCCAGAGATGAAGTCGACCGGTGAAGTGATGGGCATCGACCGCGACTTCGGCACCGCATTCGCGAAGAGTCAGACCGCCGCCTACGGCTCGCTGCCCGCCGAGGGCACGGTGTTCGTCTCGGTGGCCAACCGCGACAAGCGGTCACTGGTGTTCCCGGTCAAGCGGCTGGCCGATCTGGGCTTCCGGGTGCTGGCCACCGAGGGCACCGCCGAGATGTTGCGCCGCAACGGCATTCCGTGCGACGTGGTGCGCAAACACTTCGAGGAACCGGGTGGAGGCCGTCCGGCGATGTCGGCCGTCGAGGCCATCCGCGCCGGTGAGGTGGACATGGTGATCAACACGCCGTACGGCAACTCGGGCCCGCGCATCGACGGCTACGAGATCCGGTCGGCGGCCGTCGCGATGAACATCCCCTGCGTCACGACGGTCCAGGGTGCGTCGGCTGCGGTGCAGGGCATCGAAGCGGGTATTCGCGGCGACATCGGCGTGTTGTCGCTTCAGGAGTTGCACAGCCGGCTCGGCGCGTCGTAGTGGCGGCGTTCGGGGCGAAGCTGTCCGCGGCGACGGCGGAGCGGGGACCGCTGTGCCTTGGCATCGACCCGCATCCCGAACTGCTGACGGCATGGGGGCTGTCCATCGATGCCGCCGGATTGAGCGCGTTCTGTGACGTCTGCGTCGACGCCTTTGCGGGTTTCGCGGTGGTCAAGCCTCAGGTGGCGTTCTTCGAAAGCCATGGCGCGGCGGGCTATCTGGTTCTCGAGCGCACGATCGCCGGGTTGCGTGAAGCCGGGGTGTTGGTGCTGGCGGATGCCAAGCGCGGCGACATCGGCAGCACGATGGCCGCGTATGCGACGGCATGGGCGGGTGACTCCCCGCTGGCGTGCGACGCCGTGACCGCTTCGCCGTACCTCGGCTTCGGCTCGTTGCGGCCCTTGCTCGACACGGCCGCGTCGCACGGCCGCGGGGTGTTCGTGCTGGCCGCCACGTCGAACCCGGAGGGAGCGAGCGTGCAGCTCGCCACGGTGGACGGCCGTACGGTGGCTCAGGCGGTCGTCGACGACGTCGGTGCCGAGAACCGTTCGTCTGGAACGGGTTCCGTCGGGGTCGTGGTCGGTGCAACGCTGTCCGACGTGCCCGATCTCGGTGCGGTCAGCGGGCCGGTTCTGGTGCCAGGGATTGGCGCGCAGGGTGGTCGCCCCGACGCGCTGCGCGGCTTGGGTGGTGCGGCCAAGGGGACGGTGCTGCCTGCGGTGTCCCGCGAGGTCCTGCGGGCAGGCCCCGATGTGCGCGCGCTGCGGGCGGCGGGGGAGCGGATGCGCGACGCCGTCGCCTACCTGTCCCGCTAGAAGACGCAGCGACGGGTCACCGTTGCCGGTGACCCGCCGCGTCTTCTGCGGATGGCTTACAGCGGGATCCAAAAGGGGCCGAACCAGAATCCCCACCCTTGGCCGTTGCCAGCGGGCACCGGGTAGACCTGGTGGCCATTCCAGTTGAACGGCTGGTGGTCCCGGCGGCCCTGGTCAATGCCACGATGGTTCCAGTCGACGGGTCCCGGTCCGCCCGGCCCATTCCGGTTGTCGTCGTTCCCTGGCCCGCGGTTGTCGCCCGGCCCCCCGTTCCAGTGCTGATCTTGTCCACAAGGCGGTCTACCAGGCGCGTTGCATTGCTGGCCGGGATCGGCACTCGCCGTACCCAGGCCCATGCCGAACAGTCCGGCAACGCCGATTCCGGCAGCCATCGTCGACGCGCACAGGGCTCGCTTCAAGGTCATCAGTGTCTCCGCTCCTCGTACGTGCGACGTGAATTCGTCTCACCGCAAAGACGCTATGAGGCGGACTTGGGTTTGCTCTGTGGCCGCACTAGGCACGCGCTGTGGATCTGGTAACGGATCGAAAACCGTTTGCCTTCAGCATGATCTGGGTCACCCGCTCGAACGGGGACACGGGCATTCAGATCGACGAAGAACCAGAAGCCCCAGTGTCGAAGTCGGATCTTTGAAGGTCGCTGCGCCCTACCGACGTGCTTCATTGCCCGCTCAGGCCGTCGTGCGATCCATCCGGGCACCGACCGGCGCCTGCGAGCCCAAGCCGGGCCGTCCGGCCCGTCCTGCGGCTCACCAGGGCCGTCGTCGGAACCGCCTGGGCACCGGGACCGCGCTTTGTTGCGGGCTAGTTGCCTCCCAACGTGTGAAACCCCTGATCAAGGCCAACCGGCGCCCGCGATGCAGTCAAGCTGTGCGGCAGCTTTTCGCCAGGTATGAGTGACCTACGTGACTGCTGTTAACTGGAGTGACCGAAGTGGCGTCGCAGCCGCGCGCGCCATGGGTCCCGACACGCCCGACACGCCGTGACCAGCGAAAATTTCTCAGCGATGGGCTCAAACACGCCCCTGGGAGACGCCCTTGCAACCCCTGGTCGCGCCGCGAGACCCGGTTGATTTGGCCAAAACCCTTGATACGCAGGCACATCGATGCGCGTTGATGCAGAGCTGGCCCCGACGCGGGCCCCCGGCCACGGGCTTTGATTTCGGACCATGCGCAGTACACGCTGCGCATTTGACGCCATAACCCGGGGGTGGGGTTAGCTTTCGTCAGCCAGCGTGGGTACGGTCGTCGTCGCTGGCTGGTTCTCCTACCAGTCAAGACAAAGAAGATGACGGCGATGAGACGGAGGAAACCGTGGCCCTTCCCCAGTTGACCGACGAACAGCGCGCGGCAGCGTTGGAGAAGGCTGCTGCCGCACGTCGAGCGCGAGCCGAACTCAAAGATCGGCTCAAGCGCGGCGGCACCAACCTCAAGCAGGTCCTGAAGGACGCCGAGAGCGACGAGGTCTTGGGCAAGATGAAGGTCTCCGCGTTGCTGGAGGCGTTGCCGAAGGTTGGCAAGGTCAAGGCGCAGGAAATCATGACCGAGCTCGAGATCGCCCCGACCCGCCGCCTGCGCGGCCTCGGCGATCGTCAGCGCAAGGCGCTGTTGGAAAAGTTCGACTTCACCGCGGACTAGCCCGACCAGTGAAAGCCGGCCGAGCGGCCGGACAGCGATGAGCCGTGTTCTGGTGCTGTCCGGCCCCTCCGCCGTCGGGAAGTCGACGGTCGTGCGGTGCTTGCGCGATCGTGTCCCCGACCTGCACTTCAGCGTTTCCGTCACCACCAGAGCGCCCCGCCCTGGCGAGGTGGAAGGCGTGGACTACTCGTTCGTCACGGCAGAGAAGTTCCAGCAACTGATCGACGACGGCGAGCTGCTCGAGTGGGCCGAGATCCACGGTGGCCTGCACCGTTCGGGCACACCGGCCGAGCCCGTGCGGACGGCGTCACGCGCCGGATTCCCCGTCCTCATCGAGGTCGACCTCGCGGGCGCGCGGTCCGTCAAGGCTGCCATGCCCGAGGCGATCAGCGTCTTCCTCGCCCCGCCCAGCTGGGAGGCGCTCGAGGCTCGCCTGATAGGTCGCGGGACCGAGAGCCCCGAGGTGATGGCCCGTCGGCTCGACACCGCGCGGGCCGAACTCAAGGCTCAACACACCTTCGACAGGGTGGTCGTCAACAGCCAATTGGAGTCGGCGTGCGCGGAATTGGTATCCTTGCTGGTGGGCCGTTAATCGTTCGTCCGCCGAATGGACGCCAAACCGATCCGACTGCCAGCTAGCCCTCAAGTGAAACGCCAGGAGACTTCTTCGTGACAACCCCTGTCGAGAGCCCCGACTCCGACGCCGCCAACGCCTACGACACGCCGCTGGGCATCACCAACCCTCCCATCGACGAGTTGCTCGACCGTGCGTCGAGCAAGTACGCCTTGGTCATCTACGCCGCCAAGCGTGCGCGCCAGATCAACGACTACTACAACCAGCTCGGCGACGGAATCCTCGAGTACGTCGGGCCGCTGGTCGAGCCGGGCCTGCAGGAGAAGCCGTTGTCCATCGCGCTGCGCGAAATCCACGGCGACCTGCTCGAACACGCCGAGGGCGAGCACTAGGTAGGCCGGCGATGAGCCTCTCGGGCGAAGAGCAGAGGCATCCGTTGAGCCTGCCGGCCGAAGAGTGCAAATGACGGACCGCAAGCGGGTCGTAGTCGGTGTCGCCGGCGGCATCGCCGCCTACAAGGCATGCTCGGTCATTCGACAGCTGACCGAGGCCGGGCATTCCGTGCGCGTGGTTCCGACCGAATCGGCACTGAAGTTCGTCGGCGCAGCCACCTTCGAGGCGTTGTCGGGGCAACCCGTCCGCACCGGCGTGTTCGAGGACGTCAACGAGGTCCCGCACGTCCGCATCGGCCAGTCTGCCGACCTCGTCGTGGTCGCGCCGGCCACCGCCGACCTGCTGGCACGCGCCGCCGCGGGCCGCGGTGACGACCTGCTGACCGCGACGCTTCTCACCGCTCGGTGTCCGGTGCTGTTCGCGCCCGCCATGCACACCGAGATGTGGTTCCATGCCGCGACGGTCGACAACGTCGCCACCCTGCGCCGTCGCGGTGCGGTGGTGCTCGAGCCGGCGTCGGGCAGGCTCACCGGTGCCGACACCGGCGCGGGCCGCCTTCCCGAGCCCGAGGAGATCGCGACGTTCGCGCAGCTGCTGCTGGACCGCCCCGACGCCCTGCCGCGCGACCTGACAGGCGTGAAGGTGCTCGTCACGGCGGGTGGCACGCGCGAGCCCATCGACCCGGTGCGCTTCATCGGTAACCGCAGTTCGGGCAAGCAGGGGTATGCGATGGCCCGGGTGGCCGCACAGCGCGGCGCGGATGTGACGTTGATAGCAGGCAATACCGCCGGACTGGTCGGTCCTGCGGGGGTCGAGATGGTCCACATCGGTTCGGCCGGTCAACTGCGCGACGCGGTGTCCAAGCACGCTCCCGACGCCAACGTGCTCGTGATGGCCGCGGCGGTCGCCGACTTCCGGCCCACCCACGTCGCCGCCACGAAGATCAAGAAGTCCGCGGACGCCTCCGCCGACGCCCCCACGATCGACTTGACCCGAACCGACGACGTCTTGGCAGGAACGGTGCGGGCGCGGGCCGACGGGCAGCTGCCCAACATGCGCGCGATCGTGGGATTCGCCGCGGAGACCGGCGACGCCAGTGGCGACGTGCTGTTCCACGCCAGGGCGAAACTCAAGCGCAAGGGGTGCGACCTCCTCGTGGTGAACGCCGTGGGCGAGGGCCGTGCATTCGAGGTGGACAACAATGACGGCTGGCTGTTGGCGGCCGACGGCAACGAGGCCGCGCTCGAGCACGGGTCGAAGACTTTGATGTCCAGCCGTATCGTGGACGCGATCGCCGCCTTTCTTGGCAACCGCGAAGGGTGACGCGTCACACGCGATGCGCTGCGTGTAAGGGTTGCCTCGGGCGCGGGGGAGACGCTTGGCTGCATCGGACGCACTGATAAGATTCGCAGAACTAAGTTTTCGTGAAGGGATGACACCGTGAGCACAGGTCGGCTGTTTACCAGTGAGTCGGTAACCGAGGGACACCCCGACAAGATCTGTGATGCCATCAGCGACTCGGTGCTCGATGCGCTGCTCGCACAGGACCCCAAGTCCCGGGTGGCGGTCGAGACCCTCGTCACCACCGGGCAGGTGCACGTCGTCGGTGAGGTGACCACCACGGCCAAGGAGGCCTTCGCCGACATCCCGAAGACCGTGCGCGCGCGCATCCTCGAGATCGGCTACGACTCGTCTGACAAGGGCTTCGACGGCGAGACGTGTGGCGTCAACATCGGCATCGGTGCGCAGTCGCCCGACATCGCCCAGGGCGTCGACACCGCCCACGAGGCGCGTGTCGAGGGCGCCGGTGACCCGCTGGACGCCCAAGGGGCAGGCGACCAGGGCCTGATGTTCGGTTACGCGATCAAGGACACCCCCGAGCTCATGCCCCTCCCGATCGCCTTGGCGCACCGGTTGGCGCGCCGACTGACCGAGGTCCGCAAGGACGGCGTGTTGGGGTATCTGAGGCCCGACGGCAAGACCCAGGTCACCGTCCAGTACGACGGCACCACCCCGGTCCGGCTCGACACCGTGGTGCTGTCCACCCAGCATGCCGCCGACATCGACCTGGAGAACACCCTGGCGCCCGACATCCGGGAAAAGGTCGTCAACACCGTCCTGGCGGATTTGAACCACGGCACGATGGACACCTCCGACTACCGGCTACTGGTCAACCCGACCGGCAAGTTCGTCCTCGGTGGGCCAATGGGTGACGCAGGCCTGACCGGCCGCAAGATCATCGTCGACACCTACGGCGGCTGGGCCCGTCACGGTGGAGGCGCCTTCTCCGGCAAGGATCCGTCCAAGGTGGACCGTTCGGCCGCGTACGCGATGCGCTGGGTAGCCAAGAACGTCGTCGCCGCCGGGCTGGCGGAGCGCGTCGAGGTCCAGGTGGCCTATGCGATCGGCAAGGCCGCCCCCGTCGGCCTGTTCGTCGAGACGTTCGGCAGCGAGACCGTCGACCCGGCCCGCATCGAGAAGGCCATCACGTCGGTGTTCGACCTGCGCCCCGGTGCCATCGTCCGCGACCTGGACCTGCTGCGCCCGATCTACGCTGCGACCGCCGCATACGGCCACTTCGGCCGCACCGACGTCGACCTGCCGTGGGAGCGGACGGACAAGGTCGAGGAGCTCAAGGCCTCCGTCTAGGTCCTCCGCGACCAGTCGTAGAAGTGCACATCTTCCCGGCGTGTCGCGCACCTTTGCGACTGCTCGCGGGAAGGGGTTCGGTTCCCTGCGCGTCGCCCCGCAGATTCGAGCAGGATGGTGATCATGGAACACCTGACCTTCGTGCCGACGGTCGACGAGCTGAGCTACACCTTCGGCGGGGCCCCGGCGATCCGGCGCATCAAGCCGGGCACCGTTCTCACGCTGTGGACCGAGGACGCCTATGGCGGCCGGATCACCAGCAAGGACGACGTCGCCACCGTTGCGCTTGACACCGAAGACCTCAATCCCCAGACCGGCCCGTTCTGGATCGAGGGCGCCGAGCCCGGCGACACGCTGGCCATCCATCTGGTCGACCTGACGCCCGCCAGGACATGGGGGGCGTCCACGATCATCCCGTTCTTCGGCGGCCTCACCAGCATTCCGGCCAGTCCCACCCTGCAAGCCGCGCTGCCCGAACGCACCTGGATCTACGAATACGATCGCGCGACCGACACGGTCGGATTCTCGGCGCAGGGCAGCAACTTCGAGGTCAGCCTGCCTGCCAACCCCATGCTCGGCACGGTCGGCGTGGCCCCTTCCCACCGCGAGGTCCGCAGCTCGTTGGTGCCGCACGCGTTCGGGGGCAACATGGACACGCCCGAAATGACCGCGGGCGCAACGTGTTATCTGCGGGTGAACGTCGACGGCGCACTATTCTCGCTGGGTGACGGCCACTACCGGCAGGGTGAGGGCGAGTCGTGTGGCACCGCCGTCGAGGGGGCCATGAACGTCACGGCGATCGTCGACCTGATCAAGGGCGGCGGGCCGGCGTGGCCGAGGCTCGAAAGCGACTCCCACCTGATGTGCATCGGTTCCGGCAGGCCGCTCGAGGAGGCCTGGCGGGCCGGCCAGGTCGAGATGATCGGATGGCTGGGGGAGCTCTACGGACTCGATCGGCTGGACGCCTACCAATTGCTGTCCCAGATCTCCGAGGTTCCGATCGCCAACGTGGTGGACACCAACTACAGCGCCGTGACCAAGATCGACAAGCGGTTGTTGCCCAAGGTGCAGGCCTTCGGCGGAATCCATGATGAAATGCGGAGTGCCGCACGGTCGTTCGGCACCATCTCGTACTGATGAAGCACTGACGAGAACGGGGACGGGATGGAACTCGGACTGACCGGCAAGCGATTTCTGGTCACGGGAGGCACGCGTGGGATCGGCAGGGCGGTGGTCGACGGCCTGCTCGCCGAAGGCGCCTCGGTCGCGTACTGCGCCCGTAACTCGGCCGCCGTTGCCGACGCGGAGTCCGCGCTGACCGCGGGCGGGGCCACCGCGATCGGCACCGCCGTAGACGTCGGCGACGCCACGGCGTTGAAGCATTGGGTGAAGGACAGCGCGACCGCACTCGGGGGCATCGACGGTGTCGTCGCCAACGTGAGCGCCCTTGCCATTCCCGACAACGCGGAGAACTGGCGCACCAGCTTCAACGTCGACCTGATGGGCACGGTGGGCCTGGTGGAGGCCGCGCTACCGCATCTCCTGGCCGGCGGGTCCGGGTCGATCGTCACCATCTCGAGCGTGTCCGGCCGCGAGGTCGACTTCGCATCGGGACCGTACGGCACCATGAAGGCCGCGATCATCCACTACACCCAGGGCCTCGCCTACAACCTTGCAGGCAAGGGCGTGCGGGCCAACACGGTGAGCCCTGGCAACACCTACTTTCCCGGCGGCGTGTGGCCGTCGATCGAGGAGAACGACCCAGAACTGTTCAAAACCGCCTTGGAGCTCAATCCGACCGGCCGGATGGCGACGCCGGTAGAGATCGCCAATGCCGTTGTGTTCCTGAGCAGTTCGGCAGCCAGCTTCATCACCGGCACCAACCTGGTGGTCGACGGCGCCCTGACCCGCGGCGTGCAGTTCTGACGGCTACGCGGTGAATTCGTAGTCCTGGATCGGGAACCTGCGGCTGCGCCAGTAGGCCTGCGCGGTGGTGGTCGGCCGCAGCGGCACGTCGCCGTTCTGATCGAAGTAATAGCTGTTGGCCAGCCTGCAGCTGTCCTGCCAGAAGACCTGACGGTGCCGCTTGCGCATCATCTCGGCGAAGAAGCGGTCGTTGGCCGCCTGGGACACCTCGACGCGTGTCGCGGCCTCCTCGGACGCCTGCTTGAGGCATCGGACGATGTGGTGCGTCTGTGTCTCGATCAGGGCGAAGTACGACGAGCCGACGTAGCCGTACGGGCCCATCACGGTGAAGAAGTTGGGGAAGCCGGGGACGCTGACTCCCTCGTATGCCTGCAGGCGATGGTCCGACCAGAACCGGGACAGGCTCCGCCCGTCGGCCCCCGTCACCGGAAAGGTCGGAAGGCTGTCGACGTCCATCACCTTGAACCCGGTGGCGAGGATCAGCACGTCGACGTCGTGGGTGGCCCCGTCGGTGGTTGCCACGGCGGACCCGGTGACCTCGTCGATGGGTTCGGTCACCAACTCCACGTTGTCGCGGTTGTAGGTCGACAGATACGTGTTGTGGAATCCCGGGCGCTTGCACCCGACCGCGTAGCGCGGCGTGAGCTTGTCGCGCACCTCGGGGTCGTGCACCTCGTGCTTCAGGTAGGCCCTACCCATCCGCTCGGCGCGATTGGCCAGTGCGAACACCGAATGATATTGGGCGGAGATCGTAAAGGTCAGCTCGACGTAGGCCTGGCTGAGCCACCGTTGCAGCACCTTGCCGCCGGGGATGCGCATGGCCCAACGGGCCGCGGCGGGCAGCGGCACGTCCAGCTTCGGCATGCACCAGATCGGGGTGCGCTGAAAGACCACGAGCCTCTCGACGATGGGGGCGATCTCCGGAATCACCTGTACCGCCGAGGCGCCCGTGCCGATGATCGCGACGCGTTTGTTCGTCAGATCCTGCGAATGGTCCCAGCGCGCAGTGTGCATCGTGATTCCGGCGAAGTCGTCGACGCCGGCGATGTCCGGCAGGTTCGGCACCGTAAGCACCCCGCTGGCGTTGACCACGAAACGCGCCGTCACGGAGTCCCCGGAGTCCAGTTCGACGGTCCACAGGTCGGTCTCGTCGTCGAACACCGCGGCGGTCACCTTGGTGGAGAAGCGGATCTTGCGGTGCAGCCCGTACTTGCGCACGCAGCGATCGGCGTAGGCCTTGAGCTCGTGGCCCGGGGCGTAGGTGCGCGACCAGTCCGCGCTCTGCTCGAACGAGAACTGGTAGGAGAATGACGGAATATCCACGGCGACACCAGGATAGGTGTTCCAGTACCACGTGCCGCCCGGCTCGTCGGCCGCCTCGATGATCAGGTAGTCGCCGAGTCCGGCCCGGTCCAGTTGGATGGCGGCGCCGATCCCCGAGAACCCGGCGCCCACGATGATGGTGTGGAAGTCCGGGGAATCTGATCCGGCGGGCAGACGCGAAGCGTCCGGGGAATCTGATCCGGTCACGCGTGGTCCCTCCGTCGTCGCAAGGCTCGCCCCCGAAGGCAGGTTAAGCCGAACGCGTTCGGGTGCGCGCCTGATCGGCCCGAAGTCCTGTCCGAGGCGCAATCGTCAGGATGGCCAGCGGCCGTCGAGTTTGGCGGCGTCGATCTGGCGTTGACCCGGTTCGCGCATCCGCCCTGCGGCGACGAGCCTCTGGACCCGTTCGACGTTCGACTTCGACCAACCGCTCTTGGGCTTGCGCGGGCTGAAACGCTGGATGCGGGATAGGTCGTCGTGGCCACGCGCCAAGCTGTCGATCCAGCCGAAACACAGCGCTATCTCGACCGCCTCGCCGTACGACAGGGGCACCTCGCCCGCACTCTTGTTGAACAGTCGCAACCACACCTCGGGGGCCGTGTCATGGTTGGCCTCCAACCAGCGTTCCCATTCTGCGGGGGAACCGGCGTCGAGTACGACGCGCTCGGTGTCAGCCATGCTCACCCATGCAGCGCGGCTCGCAGCGCTGCGAGCCCGCGGTCGACGGCTTCGGTGGCAGCGGGAACGATTCCCGCGTAGCCGATGTACCCGTGCACCAGCCCGGTGGCGTTGTTCACCTCGACGGGAACCCCAGCCGCCGCAAGCAGTTCGCCGTAGCGCAGGCCGTCGTCGCGCAGCGGATCGTGGCCTGCGACCGCGATGTACGCGGGCGGCAATCCCGCCAAGTCCTCGGCGCGCGCGGGCACCAGCGTCGACGGCGGATTCCTCAGATCCGTGCCGTGGGCGTACCACCGGGAGAGCTCGGCGACGGCGTCGATGGCCAGAATCGGGGCGTCGGCGTTCTCGGTGAACGACAGCAGCGACGTGTCCCATGTCGTCGCCGGATACCACAGCAGCTGAAAGGCGATCGGTGGTCCGCCCGAGTCGCGTGCCACCTGCGCGATCACCGCCGCGAGATTGCCGCCGGCGGAATCGCCCGCGACTGCAAGCCGTTTCGGGTCGGCACCGAGCTCCTCGCCGTGCGTGGCAACCCATTGCGTCGCCGCCCACACGTCGTCGACGGCTGCCGGGTACGGGTGCTCGGGCGCCAACCGATAATCGATCGACACGACGAGGGCGTCCGCACCGACCGCGTGGTTGCGTGCCTCCCCGTCGTAGGAGTCCAGGTCGCCGACCACCCATCCGCCGCCGTGGAAGAACATCACGACGGGCGGCGCGGTCCCGGTCTCCGGCGGCCAGTACAACCGGATCGGGAGCGGGCCCGCTGGACCGTCGATGGTGCGGTCCTCGACGCGCAGTTGGGGGTGTACGGGCCGCCGCGGCAGCTCGCGGAACCGTTGGCGGGCCGCGTCGGCGCCTCCCTCGGTTGTCAACTGGAACGGCACCGCTTCCAGTACCTTCTGCAGGATGGCGTCGAGAGGTGCGGGGCTGACGGCTGGCTCGTCGGCGACTGACATGATCCCACCGTATCCGCGGCGCCGGACCCGGCTCCTCTGGGTTGCGGCCGCCGTCGTCGGCGCCGGTTACGGCGCATTCCTGATCGTCACGGCGGCACGCCTGCCGTCGGGCGCCGAGCTCACCGGCCAGTTCGTCGGCCAGCCCGCGGTGAAGGCCGTAGCGGCCGTGCTGCTGGCGATCGCCGCGCTCGGTCATCCGATCGGTCGGGAACGGCGTTGGCTCGTCGGGGCTCTCGCGTTCTCGGCAGCGGGGGACTTCCTGCTCGCAATGCCATGGTGGGAGCCGTCATTCGTGCTGGGCCTCGGTGCGTTCCTGGTCGCGCACCTGTGCTTCCTGGCCGCGCTGATCCCGCTGATCGGTCCCAGTACGCCTCGGTTGGCGGCCGCGGCGGTGCTCGTCGCCGCGTGCGTCGCGCTGCTGCTCTGGTTCTGGCCGCGGCTCGTCGCCGATGGCATGGCGGTGCCGGTCATCCTCTACATGGCGGTACTGGCCGCGATGGTCTGCGCTGCGCTGCTGGCGCGGCTGCCGACGCCGTGGACCGCACTCGGCGCGTTGTGCTTCGCGGTGTCCGACGGGATGATCGGCATCGGCAAGTTCGTGTTGCAATCCGAGGCGCTCGCGGTGCCGATCTGGTGGGCCTATGCCACGTCGCTGTCGTTGATCACCGCGGGGTTCTTCTTCGGTCGTGCGTCCGAGCCGTCTGCTACATCTTCTTAAGTGTCGACCATTCGCCAGCAGGCTGAGCACGAACCCGTCGCGCGCGTGCTGCCCATGCTGTCGGTGCCGCACCTGGACCGGGAGTTCGACTACCTCGTCGCCGCCGAGCAGTCCGATGACGCGCAGCCCGGGGTACGCGTGCGGGTGCGCTTCCACGGCCGCCTGGTCGACGCGTTCATCCTCGAAAGGCGTTCGGACACCGACCATGTCGGCAAGCTCGGCTGGCTGGACCGGGTGGTGTCGGCCGAGCCGGTGCTGACCGCCGAGGTGCGCCGCCTCGTCGACGCCGTCGCCGCGCGGTATGCGGGGACGCGCGCCGACGTGTTGCGGCTCGCGGTTCCTCCGCGGCACGCCAAGGTCGAGAAGCAGACGGTGACCGACATGCCGCCGCCAGCGCTCACCGCCGTCGACGGAACGGCGTGGTCGTCGTATGGGGGCGGCGAACGGTTTCTCGGCGCACTCGGCGAGGGGCGCGCCGCCCGCGCCGTCTGGCAGGCGCTACCGCGGGAGCCGTGGGCCGATCGGTTGGCGGAGGCCGCGGCGATGGTGGTGAACTCCGGCCGCGGCGCACTAGTGATCGTGCCGGACCAACGCGACGTCGACACACTGCACGCCGCCGCCGTGCGGTACGTCGACGAGGCGCGGGTCGTCGCCTTGTCGGCAGGGCTCGGCCCCGCCGAGCGCTACCGCCGGTGGCTCGCGGTGCTGCGCGGACGCGCCCGGCTCGTGATCGGCACGCAGGAGTGCCGTCTTCGCGCCGGTCGCCGACCTCGGTCTGGTGATGGTGTGGGACGACGGGGACGACACCCTCGCCGAGCCCAGGTCGCCGTACCCGCATGCGCGTGAGGTGGCCATGCTGCGGGCCCATCAGATGCGCTGCGCGGCACTCATCGGCGGGTACGCCCGCACCGCCGAGGGTCAGGCGCTGGTGCGCTCCACGTGGGCGCACGATCTGGTGGCACCGCGATCGGTGGTGCGGGCCCGAACCCCGCGCGTCATCGCGATCGACGACAGTGGCTTCACGCAGGAACGCGACGCCGCCGCCCGCACCGCGCGATTGCCGACGATGTCGCTCGATGCCGCGCGGGCCGCCCTGAAGGCGCAGCGGCCGGTGCTCGTCCAGGTGCCGCGCAGGGGTTACGTGCCCGCGCTGGCGTGCGGCCGCTGCCGCACCATCGCCCGTTGCCGGCATTGCACGGGCCCGATGTCGCTCCCCGACCGCGACCACTCCGGGGCGGTCTGCCGGTGGTGTGGCAGGACCGAACCGACACTGCGCTGCGTGCGGTGTGGCTCCGAGGCCGTGCGCGCGGTCGTCGTGGGCGCCCGCCGCACCGCCGAGGAACTCGGCCGCGCGTTTCCCGGCACCGCCGTGATCACCTCCGGCGGCGACGCAGTCGTCGGATCGGTGCCCGATGCCCCGGCGCTGGTGGTCGCGACCCCTGGCGCCGAACCGGTCGCCGAAGGCGGCTACGGGGCGGCGCTGCTGCTCGACGGCTGGGCGCTGCTCGGCAGGCAGGACCTGCGGGCAGGCGAGGACGCGCTGCGTCGGTGGATGGCGGCTGCCGCTCTGGTCCGGCATCGCGGCGACGGCGGCGTCGTCGCGATCGTCGCCGAGTCGGTCATCCCGACGGTGCAGGCGCTCATCCGGTGGGATCCGGTGGCGCACGCCGAGTCGGAACTCGACGCACGGGCCGAGGTCGGGCTGCCTCCCGCCGCGCACATGGCCGCCGTCGACGGACCACCCGATGCGACCACCGCACTACTGGAGGCCGCCGACCTGCCGGACGGCGCCGAGGTGCTCGGACCCGTCGAACTGCCGCCGGGAGCACGGCGTCCCGCGGGTGGCGCGCCGGTCACGGGCCCGGTGATGCGGATGTTGGTGCGGGTGCCACGCGACCGCGGCCTGGCGCTGGCGGCGGCGTTGCGCAGGGCCACCGGCGTGCTGAGTGCGCGCCACGACCAGCAGCCCGTTCGTGTGCAGATCGACCCGTTGCACATAGGGTAGGGCGGACCTAGAGGACGCAGGGATGATTTCCCACGCCTGCGCCGAGCCGAGCGGGAGGTGGCATGCGGCGGGTATTCGGGTGGTTGTTCCTGCTTGGCCTCGTCGCCGTTGGGCTGTTGTGGCCGTTGGCCTTCAACGGCGGATCGACCGCAACGCCGGCCACCGACCCGGTGGTGATCACGAACTATGAGGCCGACTTCACCGTCGCGGAGGACGGCACGCTCGACGCGGTGGAGACCATCACCGGTGAGTTCCCGTCCGGGCGGCACGGCATCTTCCGGTACTGGGACGTGGCCAATCAGAACAGCCCGCGGGTGCGGCAGAAACCCGAGATCACCTCGATCCTGCTCGACGGCGAACCCGCCCCCTTCCAGCTGCTCTGGGAGGACGGCGAACGTTTCCGGGTGGCCAAGATCGGTGACCCGGACAGCACGCTGTCGCCGGGCACCCACGTCTACGAGCTGCGCTACGCCATCCCCGGCGTGCTCGACCCGGGGACCACCGGTGAGAACCGGCGATTCGCCACCACCAAGGGTGAACCCAACTCCACGTCGGCGTTCTTCTGGAACGTGATCGCGCCGTCCTGGAACAACGTGATCCAGCGGGTCCACGTGCGGGCGACCCTGCCCGCCGACGTCACCGGGGCACAGTGTTCGGTCGGTTTCGGCCTCGGCACCGCCTGCGCGGATCTGACCGTCGACGGCAACACCGTCGAGTTCACCACCGGGGGACTGAATCCCCGCACGCCGGTCACCTTGCGCGCGGGCGTCGACGTGCCGACGCCGCCGCGCATCAGCCTGCCGTGGTCGTACGGGTGGGACCGCATCCTCGGTCAGTCGGTCACCGGCGCGGCCTGGCTGCTCGGCCTTTCGGTGGTCGCCGGGCTTGGCGGCTTCCTGTGGTACCGCACGACCGTCGAGCCACCACCCGGCTTCCCGCTCCAGTACGCGCCCCCGCAAGGATTGGGACCGGTTCAGACCGAGTACATCCGCACCGAGAGCGTGCCCCGCAACGGTCTGACCGCCACGCTGTTCTATCTGGCCGAGCGCGGCCTGGTCGAACTCAAGCAGGTCGGCGACAAGGAGTGGAACGTCCACGGGAAGGGTCCCCGCGCGGCGTGGGCCGACGTCGACCCGGTCAGCATCGCCGTCGGATCGGCGCTGAAGGTCATGGAACCCGGCAGCGAGTTCGAGGCCGAGAAGACGGTGGCGGCGGGCAAGAAGCTCAACAAGGCGAAGACCGACATGGCGGCGGCCGTTCGGAAGTGGGCGATCGACGGCGGCCTGCTGGTCAAACGCAAGAGGGAGCTCTGGGTCCGCACGGTCAACGCGATCGCCGCGATCCTCGCGGTGTGCGGCTTCTTCCGCTGGGGATTCCCGATCACCATGTGGGGTCTGCCGTTCGCGGTGTTCTTCGCCGCAAGCGTGCGGTCATGGGCCGACGGCGTCGGCACCCGCCGGACGCCGGAGGGTCGTCGGTTGTGGTCGCAGGCGGGCGGTTTCCACCGCCTGCTGTCCACCGACTCGGCAGAGACCCGGTTCGACTTCGGCGCCCGCAAGGACCTGTACAGCGCCTATGTCCCGTTCGCGGTCGCGGCCGGTACGGCAGCCCTGTGGGCGAAGAAGTATCAGGACACCACGGGTGCCGTTGCGCCACAACCGGTTTGGTACAACTCGACCACCACCGCCGGCGTTGGCTTCGCGGCGCACTCGGGCGGGCCGAATTTCGACAGTTTCGAGTCGGCGTTGTCATCGTCGATCGGCGCATACACCGCATCGCAGTCCTCGTCGTCCTCCTCCGGGGGCGGCGGAGGGTTCAGCGGTGGCGGCGGTGGCGGTGGCGGTGGAGGAGGAGGCGGCTCGTGGTGAGTTCCCTGCTGATCCTGGCACTGGTCGTCCTGGTGCTGGTGCTCATCGGTTTCGTGCTGGGCTACAACAAGATTCGGTCCGCCGACGTTCGGGTATCCGAGGCGCTGTCCGGCATCGACGTGGAGCTGACGCGGCGTGCCTCCCTGATCCCGAGCCTGGTGCACACCGTCGCCACCTTCGCATCCCACGAAAAGGGGATCCTCGACCACGTGACCGACGCCCGCGCGGCGCTCACCTCGGCCACCGGTGGAAAGTCGGTGGCGCAACGCAGCGCCGCCGAGCGGGACCTCGACACCGCGCTCGGTCAGGTGCTCGCGCTCGGGCAGAATTACCCCCAGCTCAACTCGTCCGACAACTTCCTCAACCTTCAGGACAACCTCGCCGACACCGAGAACACGCTGGCCTTCGCCAGGCAGTACTACAACGACGCCGTGGCCACCCTGAACCGGACCGTCAGCACGATTCCCTGGATGTTCGTTGCGCCACTGGCAGGTGTGTCGGAGCGCGAGTACTACCAGATCCCGAAGTAATCATGCGGATCGTCTTCGCCGGCACCCCCGAGCCCGCCCTCCCGTCGTTGCGGAGGCTCGTCGATTCTCCGCATCACGACGTGGTCGCCGTGCTGACCCGGCCCGACGCAGCGGCGGGCCGCAGGGGCAGGCCGCGGCCGTCGCCCGTCGCCGAACTCGCGCTCGAACACGCCATCCCGGTGCTGCGGCCCGAGCGGCCCAACGGCGACGAGTTCGTCAGCGAACTCGCCGACCTGGCCCCCGACTGCTGTGCGGTGGTGGCCTACGGGGCACTCCTGCGTGACGGTCTTCTCGCAGTGCCGCGGATCGGCTGGATCAACCTGCACTTCTCGCTGCTGCCCGCATGGCGGGGCGCCGCGCCGGTTCAGGCCGCCATCGCCGCCGGAGACGCCGTGACGGGCGCGACGACGTTCCTGATCGAGCCAAGTCTGGATTCCGGGCCGGTGTTCGGGGTGGTCACCGAGACGATCCGCCCGACCGACACCGCAGGCGATCTCCTTCGTCGGCTGTCGGATTCGGGTGCCGCCCTGCTGGAGAGGACGCTGGACGGCATCGCCGACGGCACCCTCGCCGCCGTGCCTCAACCATCCGAGGGAATCACCGTCGCGCCCAAGATCACCGTCGAGGAGGCCCGAGTGCGCTGGAATCTGCCTGCCCACGTGGTGGATCGGCGCATCCGTGCCGTCACCCCGAACCCTGGCGCATGGACACTGATCGGCGACCTGCGGGTCAAGGTCGGACCCGTGACCCTGTTGGATCGAGACGCGGCGTTGGATCGAGACGCGGCGGCCGAGCGAGACCCGTTGCCGCCCGGCGTGATCCGCGTCGAACGGGCCGGCGTCCTGGTCGGTACCGCGTCGCAACCCGTGCTGCTCGGCCGAATTCAGCCGCCCGGCAAGAAGGAGATGCAGGCAGCCGATTGGGCCCGCGGCGCCCGTCTCGACGAGAACGCACGCGCCGAATGAACCGACCGAACCAGCGCAGGACCCGCCGGAAACCGTTCGATCCGGCCCGCCAGGCCGCATTCGACGTGCTGCGCGCCGTGTCCGAGCGCGACGCGTACGCCAACCTGGCGCTGCCCGCGATGCTGCGCGAGCGCGAGATCACCGGCCGGGACGCCGCGTTCGCCACCGAGCTGACCTACGGCACCTGCCGCGCGCTCGGCCTGCTCGACGCCGTCATCGCCAACGCGGCGAACCGGCCGGCCGACCAGATCGACCACGTGCTGCTCGACCTGCTGCGGCTCGGTGCCTATCAACTGCTGCGGATGCGGGTCGACGCGCACGCCGCGGTGGACACCACAGTGGAGCAGTCGGCCATCGAATTCGATACGGCGCGTGCCGGTTTCGTCAACGGCGTGCTCCGCAACATCTCCAAGCGCGATGAGGCGTCGTGGGTCGAGGAACTGGCGCCACCGGTCGCCACCGACCCGGTCGGGCACATCGCGTTCGCGCACGCGCACCCGCGATGGATCGCCCAGGCGTTCGCCGACGCACTCGGGGCGGACGCGGGCCAGCTCGGCGCCCTTCTGGCCAACGACGACGAGCGGCCGGAGGTCCACCTGGCCGCGCGGCCGGGGGCGCTGACCGCTGACGAGCTGGCCACGGCGGTGCATGGCACTCCCGGTCGCTTCTCGCCGTACGCGGTCTACCTTCACGGTGGCGACCCCGGTCAGCTCGACGCGGTCCGCGACGGGCTCGCGCTGGTCCAGGACGAAGGCAGCCAGCTGGTGGCCAGGGCGCTGACCACGGCGCCGGTCGACGACGACGGGGGGCGGTGGCTGGACCTGTGTTCCGGCCCTGGCGGCAAGACCGCGCTCCTGGCCGCGATCGGTGCCGCGTCGGGTGCGCGGGTGACGGCCGTCGAACCGACACCGCACCGCGCCGAACTGGTCGAGCGGAACACCGCAGGACTCGACGTGGAGGTGCTCCGCGTCGACGGCCGCGAGTCCGGGCTGCCCTTGGCATCGTTCGACCGCGTGCTGGTCGACGCACCGTGCACGGGGCTCGGCGCGTTGCGGCGCAGACCGGAGGCGCGCTGGCGTCGCCAGCCGGGTGACGTCGCCGCGCTGACGAAGCTGCAACGCGAACTGCTCGCCTCGGCCATCGCGCTGACCCGTCCCGGCGGCGTCGTGCTGTACGCCACGTGTTCGCCGCATCTGGCCGAGACCGTCGGGGTGGTCGCCGACGCGCTGCGCCGCCAGCCCGTGACCGCCATCGACGCCCGGCCGCTGTTCGACCCCGGCCTCGACACGATGGCGGGTCTCGGTGACGGCCCGAACGTGCAGCTGTGGCCGCACCGGCACGGGACGGATGCGATGTTCGCGGCCGCCCTCCGGGTGTCGGGATGAGCGCACCTAAGCTGGCCGGCATGGCAGCACCCATGATCGCGCCGTCGATCCTGGCCGCGGACTTCGCCCGGCTGGCCGACGAGACGGCAGCCGTGGCAGGCGCCGACTGGCTGCACGTCGACGTGATGGACAACCACTTCGTGCCCAATCTCACGCTCGGCCTGCCGGTGGTCGAAAGCCTGCTGAAGGTCACCGACATTCCGATGGACTGTCACCTGATGATCGACGATCCGGGTCGATGGGCGCCGCCGTACGCGGAGGCGGGCGCATACAACGTCACGTTCCATGCGGAGGCGACCGACGATCCCCGCGGTGTCGCCCGCGACATCCGGGCCGCAGGGGCCATGGCGGGATTGTCGGTCAAGCCGGGTACCCCGATCGAGCCGTACCTGGAGATCTTGAGGGACTTCGACACGCTGCTGATCATGTCGGTCGAGCCGGGATTCGGCGGGCAGAAATTCATCCCCGAGGTGCTTCCCAAGGTCGCGGCGGTGCGCAGGCTCGTCGATGCGGGGGAGCTGACCATCGTGGTGGAGATCGACGGCGGCATCAACGCCGACACCATCGAAGCCGCCGCCGAGGCCGGCGTGGACTGCTTCGTCGCAGGCTCCGCCGTCTTCGGCGCGGCCGACCCGTCCGCCGCCGTCGAGGCGTTGCGCAGGCAGGCCGCCGCGGCGGCCGGCCACCTGGCGCCGTGAACGTCGAAGCCGCGATGCGGCTGGCCATCGAATTGTCGGATCAGGTCAAGGGCACCACGTACCCCAATCCGCCGGTCGGTGCGGTGATCCTGGACCGCGACGGCCACATCGCCGGCGTCGGCGCCACGGAGCCGCCCGGTGGACCGCACGCCGAGGTGGTGGCGCTGCGACGGGCGGGGGAGCGGGCAAGGGGCGGCACGGCCGTCGTCACGCTGGAGCCGTGCAACCACTACGGAAGCACGCCACCCTGCGTCGATGCTCTTCTTGCCGCAGGTGTTTCGGCTGTCTCACATGCCGTTGCCGACCCGAATCCCGTCGCGGCCGGTGGATCCGACCGGTTGGCCGAAGCGGGCATCGAGGTAACGCGGGGAGTACTGGCCGACGACGTGGCAGGCGGCCCGCTGCGCGAGTGGCTGCACAAGCAGCGCACCGGAAAGCCGCACATCACATGGAAGTTCGCCGCCAGCGTCGACGGCCGCAGCGCGGCCCCAGACGGCAGCAGCCAGTGGATCACCGGCGAAGCGGCGCGAGCGGACGTGCACCGCCGACGAGGGGTCGCCGACGCGATCGTCGTCGGTACCGGAACCGTCTTCGCTGACGATCCCACGCTCACCGCGCGACTGCCCGACGGCAGCATCGCCGACCGCCAACCGTTGCGCGTGGTGGTCGGGGAACGGGAAATCTCCTCAGAGGCAAGGGTTTTGAATGAGGATTCGCGGACGATGGTGATCAGGACCCGTGACCCGCTCGAGGTCGTTCGGTCGCTGTCGGACCGGATCGACGTGATCGTGGAGGGCGGTCCGACATTGGCAGGAGCATTCCTGCGCGCGGGTGTGATTGATCGCATCGTGGCCTACGTCGCCCCGATACTGCTGGGCGGCCCGATCGCCGCCGTCGACGACGTCGGTGTGCTGAGCATCGCTGCGGCGCAGCGGTGGCGGTTCGACGGCATCGAAAGGGTGGGCCCCGACCTGCGGCTCAGCATGGTGCCTTCCTGAGGCCCGGAATTGGCCCTCATTTGCTGTGGCCTGGAATTCCTTTGTGGTCCAATGTGACTCACGTCACCCACGCCATCCCCCGTTGGGTGACTCGTTACCAGTTCGAAACCCGGGCGGCGCGTCGGCACCGATCCTGACCCGGGTGCGCCCGTAGACTCGTGAGTGAGCTCGGGCCGCCGGCCCGGCCCGTACCGCCCATATCGCGTCTTCAACGCCGACGTTCGCGCGGGTAGTCACGAACAAAGGACGATGAGCATGACTGCATTGCAGGACTGGCTCAGCTTTCGCCCAGTCGATCAGAGCGCAATCAAGGAAATGGTGTGCCGACCGCTGCGTACGGTGCTGAGCACGCCCGAGGCCGACGAGATCGGCGAGCTGAAGCTGCTGCAGCCCGGGCGCGAGCGCTGCTGAGGCGCTAGCCTCCGGCCGAGACCTCCTCGACCACGGGGTCGGTGTCGCCGGCGTGTTCGCGCCTGCCGCTGATCAGCAGACCGAGCAGGGCGCCCACCACGCAGACGGCAGCGGTGATCCCGAAGATCTCGCCGTACTGCAGCGCGAATGCTTCGACGGATGCCTTCTGCACGCGCGCGGCCCCGGCAGCCAACGCGCCGACGGGGTTGTCGGTTCTCGGTGGTGCCGGTTGTGCGGCCAGTCGCTCCTGCAGGATCTGATTGAACCGGTACAACCCCCACGCGGACAGCGCGGCCACCCCGACCAGCATGCCCGTCATGCGCGCGACCACCACCGCCGACGAGGCGATGCCGTGCTGGGCCGGGGGGACGACCCGTAGCGCAGCCGAGGTCAGCGGGCCGATCACCAGGCCGAGTCCGAGCCCTGCCAACGCCAGGTCGGTGTCCATCGTCGGCAGGGTGAACAGACCGAAGAAGTCGTGCCGGGCGGCCAAGCAGGTCCACCGGCCAATGCGATATCAGCCAGTACGCGTACGCGGCGATCAGCAGACCGACGAAGGTGATGATTCGATCACCGACCCGGGTCGCCAGCCACCCGCCGAGGAGTGCGCCGATGGGCAGTGCGACCAGGAACCGCATCAGCAGAAACGCGGCCTCGTTCTGGCTCAGCGACAACACGCCCTGCCCGAACAGTTCGACGTTGACCAGCGTGACCATCAGCGCGGCGCCCGCGGCGAACGAGGCGCCGAGTGCGCACAGGAACGGCCGGAAGTGCACGCCGGTCGGTTCGATCAGCTTGGTGCGCGCGAACCGCTCCCACGCGAAGAACGCCACGGCGGCCACCGCGGCTCCGGCCAGCAGCCACCCGCCTCCACTGGGCAGCACCTGTTTTCCGTCGGGTGCCGGGTTGTAGAGACCGAAGACGACCAGGATGAGCGTGATCGCGAGCAGCATTCCGCCAACGACGTCGATCTTCTCCGGCGGCCCGCCCTTCTGCCGCGACGGCAGGCTGAACTGGATCATCACCATCGCGAGTAGGGCCAACGGCACGTTGATCCAGAACACGTCACGCCAGGTGTTGAGCGCCCACACCACCGCGATGCCGTAGAGCGGGCCGAGCACGCTGCCCAGTTCCTGTGCCGCGCCGATACCGCCAAGCACGGCGGCGCGGTTGCGTTGCGCCCATAGGTCGGCGGCCAGGGCAAGGGTGACGGGAAGTATCGCGCCGCTGGCCGTGCCCTGGATGATCCGGCCGATCACCAGAGTGGTCAGGTCGGAGGACAGCGCGGTGACGACGGAACCGATGGCGAACCCCGTCAAGGCTGACCTGAATCAGCAGCTTGCGGCCGAAGCGGTCGGAGGCGCGGCCCAGCAGGGGCATCGCCGCGATGTAGCCGACCAGGTAGCCGGTGATGATCGGCGCCACCCGCTGGATCTGGTTGACCGGGATGCCGATGCCGCAGGCGGTGCCGCCATGATGTCGCGGATGACCGTGACCACGACGTAGGTGTCGAGTGCGCCGAGCAGCACCGCGAGGCCACCTGCGGTGATGGCGAGCCGCCGGTTGGTCCGCCGACGGGGCCTGTGTTGCGTGCGCCATCACACCGCGGGCTTGGTGACGTTGACGGACTTGCCCCAGTCCGACATCGTCATCTGCACGCTGTTGCCCGGGAGTCGGCTCCAGCTTTGCCTGTACCAGGTCGTGATCGCCGTCCTCCTGGACCCAGGCCGTTGCGGGCACCGGTCCGGTCGCCCCGATCTGCGGAGCGATCTTGTTGACGGCGTCGGCGCTGACGGTGCCCGTGACCTTCACCGTGTCGACGCCGTTGACGTTCTCGCGACCGTCGGTCTTGGGATCGGCGAAGTTGGCCAGCACGTTGGCCAGGCCCTTGTCGGGGGACAGGATCGCCGAGACGTCGTAGATGTCGGCGGCAGGCCCGAAGTCCTGCCAGCTGTTCGGCGTGATGGCCCCGTAGAGGTTTCCGTCGGTGACGACGAAGTCGACGCCCTCGAGCTTCTGGCCGAGGAACACGATGTCGGCCTTGCCCTGCGCTGCCACGGCCGGCTTGTTGGTGAGGTCGCCGGTCAGCGACGCGATCGGCAGTTCCTTGATCTCCCGTTGACGGTGAGTTGCAGGTGCACGCTCTGCTCGGCCGTGGTGGTGGTGTTGGACTCCTTCAGCAATGTCGCCGCGTCGGGCAGCGGGGCGTCGGCCTTCTTGTCCGACGACGAGCATCCGGAGGTCAAGGCGGCGGCGAAGAGGAGCGCGGCGAGCAGGGAAACGAGCACGGCAATGCGGGGGCGCGTCTGCATCTCTGCATCGTAGTGGGTGCGTGCGGGTGGACCTGTTGCGCGGGCAAGGGGTGCAAGTGGATTCGTGGCTTCCTGTGGGCACGGGCACACCGAACCGGGGTGGCTTCTGAGCTGGACTTTCGCTCGGTGTCGACCAGCTCGGGCGACGGCGCCGATCTCGTCACGGCGATGATCGACGAGATGCGCGAGCTGCATTGTGACGTCGGCGACGGCCTGGAGCTCGACTCGCCGAACATGCCGAAGGTGGGGCCCGCAGAGCTGAGCCCACCGGGGGTGTATGTGGTCGGCTTTCGCGACGGAGCCGCCGTCTGTGGTGGCGGGATCAAGCGCCTGTAGGTTTGCCCCATGTTCACCGGCATCGTCGAAGAATTGGGTGAGGTCGTCGGCAAGGAGGACCTGGCCGACGCCGCACGGTTCGCGATCCGTGGTCCGCTCGTCACCACCGACGCAGGCCACGGCGATTCGATTTCGGTCAACGGGGTGTGCCTGACCGTGGTCGAGGTGTTGCCCGACGGGGCGTTCACCGCCGACGTGATGGCCGAGACGCTCAACAGGTCGAGCCTGCGCGGCGTCGAGGTCGGCAGCCGCGTCAACCTCGAACGCGCAGCGGCGATCAACAGCCGGCTCGGTGGTCACATCGTGCAGGGCCACGTGGACGGCACCGGCCGCGTCATCGCCCGCACGCCTTCCGAGCACTGGGAGGTGGTGCGGATCGCTCTGCCGACCGCGCTGGCCCGGTACGTCGTCGAGAAGGGTTCGATCACCGTCGACGGAGTGTCGTTGACGGTCTCCGGGCTGGGACAGGACTGGTTCGAGGTGTCGCTGATTCCCACCACGCTGTCGCTGACGACGCTGGGCCGTGCCGAGGTCGGCACGCCCGTCAATCTCGAGGTGGACGTCATTGCCAAGTACGTCGAGCGGCTGCTCGAGCAGAAGAGCGCATCCGGCGAAGCACCGGGTGTTTGACGTCACGTCGGTTCGGCGCCCACTCGTCTTCGGCCACAATGGATCCCATGACCTACAGCTTCGACGACACCCGCCTGCACGATCCTGAGTACCGCGGCTTCGCGAGTGACAACTATGCAGGGATCCACCCCGAGGTGCTCGCCGCCATCGCGGCGGCCAACCAGGGGCACCAGGTGGCATACGGCGGGGACCTCTACACGGCGCGCCTGCAGGAGGTGATGGCCGAGCACTTCGGAGCGGGCGTCGAGGCGTTCCCGGTATTCAACGGCACCGGCGCGAACGTACTGAGCCTGCAGTCGATGCTGCCCCGCTGGGGCGCCGTCATCTGCACGCAGACCGCGCACATCCACACCGATGAGAACGCCGCCCCCGAGCGGGTTGCGGGTCTGAAGCTGCTGACGGTTCCAACGCCCGACGGCAAGCTCACCCCCGAACTCATCGACCGGGAGGCATGGGGTTGGGGCGACGAGCACCGTGCGCAGCCGCTCGCGGTGTCGATCACGCAGACCACCGAACTGGGCACCGCGTACACCACCGCCGAGGTGCGGGCCATCGCCGACCATGCGCACGAGCGCGGGATGACGCTTCACATGGACGGCGCCAGGGTCGCGAACGCGGCAGCCCACCTTGGCGCAGCGCTCCGCGAGTTCACAACGGATGCGGGAGTCGACCTGCTGTCGTTCGGCGGCACGAAGAACGGACTGATGTTCGGTGAGGCCGTGGTGGTGCTGAACCCGGCGGCCTCCGACGGCCTGACCTATCTGCGCAAGCTGAACATGGCAGCTCGCGAGCAAGATGCGCTTCGTCTCCGCCCAGCTGATCGCCATCCTGACCGATGACCTCCACGTGCGTTCCGCAGGCCATGCGAACGCGATGGCCACCCGTCTGCGCGCGGCGGTGGCGGACCTGCCCGGCCTGACGATCACTCAGAAGACGCAGTCGAACGCCGTCTTCGCGATCCTTCCCCCCGGGGTCGCCGACAGGCTCCGCAAGAACTTCCGGTTCTACGACTGGAACCCGGCGACGGGCGAGGTGCGCTGGATGTGCGCCTTCGACACCACCGAGGCCGACGTCGACGCGTTCGCCGCCGCGCTGCGCGAGGAACTGGCACCGGCCGTCACGGCCTGACCGCCGTGCAGAGCGGTTTCGAATGCGGGGTCGACCAACCCGCTGGTCGGGAGCGGGCAATAACCATCGCAGTCTCGTGGTTCATACTTGAGGGATTGAACGATGGTCCCGCGCCGGGACCGGCAAGGGTGGCATAGATGACGAGGCTTGATTCCGTCGAACGGGCGCTGGCCGACATCGCGGCAGGCAAGGCCGTCGTCGTCATCGACGACGAGGACCGCGAGAACGAAGGCGACCTGATCTTCGCCGCCGAGATGGCCACGCCCGAACTCGTCGCGTTCATGGTCCGCTACACGTCCGGCTATCTGTGCGTGCCGCTCGACGGGGACATCTGCGATCGTCTCGGCCTGTTGCCGATGTACGCGGTCAACCAGGACAAGCACGGTACCGCCTACACCGTCACCGTCGACGCGAGGCGTGGTGTCGGAACCGGCATCTCGGCCTCCGACCGGGCCACCACCATGCGCCTGCTGGCCGACCCGGCGGCAACGGCCGACGAGTTCACCAAGCCTGGTCACGTCGTGCCGTTGCGCGCCAAGGACGGTGGCGTTCTCCGCAGGCCCGGGCACACCGAGGCCGCCGTCGACCTGGCGCGGCTGGCCGGTCTGCAGCCTGCGGGTGCGATCTGCGAGATCGTCAGCCAGAAGGACGAAGGTGCGATGGCGCAGACCGACGAGCTGCGCGTATTCGCCGACGAACACGATCTGGCGCTCATCTCGATCGCCGATCTCATCGAATGGCGCCGCAAGCACGAGCGAGCACATCGAGCGCATCGCCGAGGCCCGCATCCCCACCCGCTACGGCGAGTTCCGCGCGGTCGGCTACACCAGCATCTACGAGGACGTCGAGCACGTCGCACTGGTCCGCGGCGACATCGCCGGGCCCGACAGCGACGGCCACGACGTGCTGGTCCGGGTGCACTCCGAATGTCTGACCGGTGACGTGTTCGGCTCCCGCCGCTGCGACTGCGGACCCCAGCTGGACGCTGCGATGGCCATGGTCGCGCGCGAAGGCCGTGGCGTCGTGCTCTACATGCGTGGCCACGAGGGTCGCGGCATCGGCCTGATGCACAAGCTGCAGGCCTATCAACTGCAGGACGCCGGCGACGACACCGTCGACGCCAACCTCAAGCTGGGCCTGCCCGCCGACGCCAGGGATTACGGCATCGGTGCCCAGATCCTGGTCGATCTGGGCATCCGGTCGATGCGGTTGCTGACCAACAATCCCGCCAAGCGCGTCGGCCTCGACGGCTACGGGCTGCACATCATCGAGCGGGTACCGCTGCCGGTGCGCGCCAACGCCGAGAACATCCGCTACCTGATGACCAAGCGCGACCGGATGGGTCACGATCTGAGCGGCCTCGACGACTACGACGAGTCGGTCAAGATGGACGGCTACGACGAAGCGGTCTATCTGCTCGGCGATCGCCTGCCGCCGACGGCCACCGATCCCGGTGGGACTCCGTGAGCGGCGGCGCCGGTGTGCCGGAGCTGCCCAGGGTCGACGCGTCCGGCTGAGTCTGGCCATCGTGGCCAGCACGTGGCACGAGCAGATCTGCGATGCGCTGCTGGAGGGCGCGCTGCGTGTCGCCAAGGACTGCGGCGTCGCCGAGCCGAAAGTGGTGCGGGTGCTCGGCGCCATCGAGATTCCGGTCGTGGCACAGGCTTTGGCCGTTGGTCACGATGCGGTGGTGGCGCTGGGTGTGGTGATCCGGGGGCAGACACCGCATTTCGACTACGTGTGCGATGCGGTCACCCAGGGTCTGACGCGGGTGTCACTGGACTCGTCGACGCCGGTGGCCAACGGTGTGCTCACCACCAACGACGAGAAGCAGGCACTCGACCGTGCCGGATTGCCCGGATCGGCCGAGGACAAGGGTGCGCAGGCTGCCGCGGCCGCGCTTGTCCACCGCGTCTGACGTTGCGTGACCTTCGCGCCCGCTCGTGACGGGGTCCGAGGAATGGGACCTGCGAGGTCCGACCGCACCTCACGCCGTACTTCGCCTACGCCGCCGCCTTCCTGATCGCCGCGGCGCACATCGCGGTCGGGCTTTCTGCTGAAGATCGGCTCGACCGGGGTGATCTTCCAGACCGCCGACCAGGTGGCGATCGGGCTTGCTCGGCGTGATCATCGCGGGCCTGGTGCTGCTGTTCGCCAGGCCGCGGCTGCGTGTCGGCGCTGCCGGAATAGCCGTTCGGAATCTGTTGACCTACAAGCTGATTCCATGGTCTGACGTCGTCGACGTGTCGTTCCCGCAGGGCGCGCGGTGGGCGCGCGTGGATCTGCCCGACTACGAGTACGTGCCTGCCATGGCGATCCAGGCGGTCGACAAGGACCGGGCCGTTGACGCGATGGACCAGGTGCGCGAACTGATGCTCCGCTACCGCCCCGACGTCAGCCCACGCTCAACGACATCGTGAGTTCGTCGGCGGCGCCCGCGGTCGTCCCGTTGATCCGGGCCACGCCGAAGCCCAGGCGCTCGTACACGCCGCGGGCGGCGGCGTTCTCCGTGCCGACCCGCAGCGTGACCGTGCGGACCCGCTGACTGCGGGCCCAGTCGACGGCGGCGGTCAACAATGCGCCAGCCAGGTCATGCCCGCGGGCGGCCGGCTCCACCCAGAGCGAGTAGAGGTAGACGGTCTCGGACGCTCTCGCGTTGTGCGCCGATGAGGCCGACCAGGCGGTCGTCGATCACCGCGGCGAACTGTGTGTGGGCGCGCAACCGGCGCCGCCACTGTGCCGCGGTGAACGAGGTCTCCTGCCGGTACTGGGGATCCTCCGAACCGAGGGTGTCCGCGAGCGCACGCAACCGCAGGGTGGCGAACGCCCGCCAATCCGACTCGTTCAATTGGGTGACCCGTGAGGCACTCATGCGGCGTCGAACGGCTCCGTTCGTCCAGTACGGTAGAATTCGCTGACAGTGACCGATTTTCGCATGTCGACGACGCTGGCGTTGCCGCCCACGTCGGCACACCGGATACACGAAATCGATACTCCGCTCATCCCGGCGACGCAAGTCATTGCGCGGTTGGGTTCGCATCCCACGATCACGGTCCCGATGGTCGCAGGCGCGACACCGGACGCGGACGGCATCTGGAACTTCTTGCAGGAACCGGCCGAATTCTTCGACGTCCCGATGCCGGAACGAGATGTTCTGCACGCCGCGCTCAACCGATTCGCCGCCGTGACCCGTGCACGTGACGGCGCGTTGATCGCCGCCACCGTGACAGTCCTGGAGATCGAGGGCCTGCCCGACTTCGTCGTCACCGGAAGAGTGGTCGACGAGGTCCGTTCGACCGGGGTGCGGGTGTTGCGGCTGCGATGCCGCTCTGCACGGCCCGCGCATCACCGATCCGGTCTGGCTGCGGATGGCGGCGCGCACGACGAGCCGAGGCGCGGTCGACCAGATCCGGCGGTGGTTGAACGGCGCCGGCTACGCCGATGGCGTCCCGCCGGGAACGCGTGCAGGTGCTCCGCTCCTCGGCGCACTGGTTTTCGAAACCGCGGGCGGGCTGGTCGGCATCGACAACCCCGAACCGACGTCCATCCTCGACCAACTGGAGGGGTGCGGCGTGGCGACCGGGATCCGCCGGGTCGACCAGCGTCCGGCAGTCGCCGACCGTGCGTGGTGGATCTCGCCGGAGTTCGAGACACACCCGGTGGTGAGCATCGACGACGCGTCCTACGACGTCGCGGCCGAGGCCTGCCCTCCGTTCCTGGAGCCGCGATGAGCGGGCGGTTCGACCCGAAGGCGTACCGGGCGCTGACGATCGACGGTTTCGACGTCACCGACGGGGCGTTCGCCGCGCACTACACGTTGCGCGGTTTCGACCCCTCCGACGACGTGTCCTTCTCGGAGCAGGTCGACTTCGGCACCGCCCTCCCCGACGCCGCCGGATGACCGGCTGCTGCGACTGCTGGCGTTGACCTGCGTGCCGAGCTATTACAAGGCCGCAGCCCCGCCACGCATCGAAATCGCCTTTCCGACCTTCGAGTTCGAACGTGCGTACCTTCGCGAGCTCATCGCGGGCGGACTCGGCGAGTTCGCCTACCGCAACGACCTGCCCGGCGCACTCGCGCCCGAAGTCACGGGACCGCAGGCCGCGGCGGCCTCCGGAGCCGTCGGGGACGACGGTTGGGATGCCGCCCGCACCCCGCTGGTACCCGTCGGCGGCGGCAAGGACTCGGTGGTGACCATCGAGGCCCTCAAGCGTCACGGTCTGCGTCCGATGTTGTTCAGCGTCAACAAGTTCGATCCGATCGACCGCTGCATCGAGGTCAGCGGCCTGGACAGCACGCGGGTGACCCGGACCATCGACCGCCGGCTCATCGAGGTCAACGGTGAAGGCGCCTACAACGGGCACGTGCCCGTCACGGCGATCAACAGCGTCATCGGCTTGATCGTCGCCGACGCCAGCGGGCTCGGACCCGTCGTCCTGTCCAACGAGCGGTCCTCCAACGTCGGCAACATCGAATGGATGGGCCGGGACATCAACCACCAGTGGTCCAAGAGCATCACGTACGAGACGCTGCTGCGGAACACGCTGTCGCACTACGGGATGAACCCGGACCGGTACTTCTCGCTGCTGCGCGGCCTGTCCGAATCCGAGATCGCCGACCGGTTCCGCGCCTGCCCGGAGTACTTCCGGGTCTTCATCAGCTGCAACCGGCCGTTCGCGATCGACGCCGGACGCCGGGGCGCGTCATGGTGCGGGCACTGCCCGAAGTGCCTGTTCGTCTTCGTGCTGATGGCCCCACGGCTCGGCCGCTCCGAGGTGGAGGCGATCTTCGGCCGCAACCTCTTCGCCGACAACGACAATCGGCCGGGTTTCGAGGACATCGTCGGGTTGGGCGTGCACAAGCCCTTCGAGTGCGTCGGCGAGTACTACGAGGCCGCCGAGTCGCTGCTGTCGGTTCTCGACGACGACGAGTGGCGGGGTCTGCCACTCGTCGAGGAGTTCCGAACCCGCCGCGGCGAGCTGGAGGTGGTCGCCACCACCCGATGCCGACTCGGGACACGCCGTTCACTACGTGCCTGCGCGGTACGCGGCGACCCTGGATGACCGCGATGGCGCCGTCAAAGCCTGAGCTGGCCGGCCAGGTCGTCGGCATCTGGGGTTTCGGCCGCGAGGGCGTCTCCATGGCCAGGACGGCCGCCGCCGCGGGCGCGGCGCGCATCGAGGCCGTCGACGACGTGGGTCGGGGCCGCTTCGAGGTGCCCGACGACATCGCGGGCGTCGACCGTGTACCGCGGCGCCGAGCACCTGAACCGCTTGCGCCACTGCGACATCGTGTTCATCAGTCCCGGGGTGCCGTGGCGCCAACCCGATCTTCGCCGAACTGCGCGGCGTCGGGCCAGCGCATCTCCAGCGCGGCCGACTGGTTCGTCTCGCGCCACGGCGCGCAGACCATCGGCGTCACCGGCACCAAGGGCAAGAGCACCACCGCGTCGTTCCTGGGTCATCTGCTCGGCGCCCTCGGCGTCAACGCGGTGGTGGCGGGCAACATCGGAACCCCGCTGTCGGATCTCTCACCGGCGCCCGACGCGGTGGTCGTCGCGGAGTTGTCGAGCCAGCAGGCGGCGCTGCTGACCACGTCGCCTGCGGTGGCCGTCGTGACGAATCTCTACGAGGATCACCTGGATTGGCACGGTGGCACGGATCCGTACTACCTCGCGAAGGCCAACGTCTTCCGCAACGGCTGCCCGGTCGTTGGTGTCCACTCCCGACGCCGTCGCGGCGTTGCGGCGGGTCGGGGTGACGTCGTTCCCGCCGTCGGTGCGGCTCGTCGATCCGGCGACGGTGCGCAGGCCGGGTGGCACGTCGGTGATGGCCTACGAGCACAACGCGGTGAACGGCGCTCTCGCCGTCCTGGCCGCCGAGGAGATGCTCGGCCGACCGGTCTCCGCGGAGGCGGCCGACGCCGCGGTCGAGACGTTCGCGGGTCTGCCGCACCGGCTGCAGACCGTGCGGACCACCGGGCGGACCAGGTGGATCGACGACACGCTGGCCACCACGGGGGAGAGCGTGGTCGCCGCCCTCGCGGCGATGCGTCCCGACGAGCACGTCGCGCTGATCGTCGGAGGCATGGACCGGGGTCTGAAGTACGACCAGCTCGACGCCTACCTGTGCAGCGGCGCCCGACGGGTGTCGCTGATCCAGGCGCCGACCAACGGCGCCACGATCGGGCGCGAGTATGCCCGCGCACACCCGTCGGACTCGCACGTCGTCGGCAGCCTGGCCGAAGCGGTCCGGGTAGCCGCGGCGCTGCCCGGCGCTCGACGTGGTGCTGCTGTCACCGGGTGCGGCCAGTTACGACCTGTTCGTGAACTACGAGGCGAAGGCCGCCGCGTTCTGCGGCTTCATCGACGGCCTGCGGTAACGCCAGCCATCAGCGGCCGGTGTCACCCATCACCAACCCCTCGCGGCGCGGGTCGGCGCCGCCCACCCAGCCTTCTGAGCCGTTCCGCACGATGGCCGACAATCCGCTGGACTGGTCGGCCAGGTCGACCTGATGTCCCAGCGCCCGCAGGCCCTGGACGAGGGGGTCATGGTCACCAGCCTGTCCCGGCGGGCCGGAGGTGTCGATGACGGGGTGTTCGCCGCCGACATTGGTCTTGGGCGAGTTGGCCGCGCCGAAGTCGACCATGGACACCGCCTGCTGCGGATTCAAGCCCCAATCCAGCATCCCCACAAGGGTTTTCGCTACGAACTGAATGATCACCGATCCGCCCGGCGATCCCACGACCGCGTACAACGGTCCGCGACCGGAGCTGGAATGCTCGAAGACGAGGGTGGGAGCCATCGTGCTGCGTGGCCGCTTGCCCGGTTGCACCCGGTTGGCCACGGGCAGCCCGTCAGGGCCGACGGGTTCGGCCGCGAAGTCGGTCAGCTGGTTGTTCAGAACGAATCCGTCCGCCAGGTGAAACGAGCCGAAGGCCGACTCCACCGTCGTTGTCAACGCGGCCGCGTCGCCCGCAGCGTCGACGACGCTGATCTGGCTGGTGCCGTGCTCGGGGACCGGTATGGGCGTCGAAGACGGTGCACCGAATTCGCCGGGCTTCGCAGTTCCCATGGTGTGTTGCTCGGAGATCAACGCGGCCCGCCCGGCCAGGTAGGCACTGTTCAGCAGCGTGTCGGGTGAGCCGCCCGGCAGCGGCACGAAGTCGGTGTCGGCGACGTAGCGGTCGCGGTCGGCGTACGCCAGCCTCTCGGCCTCCGAGATCAGGTGAACTCCCATCACGGCGGGCCTGCCGCCGTTGAGGTCGACGTCGGTGGGTTCGTGATCGTTCATGGCGAAGTGCTCGAGCATTCCCAGCGTGGCGGCCACCGCGATGCCGCCCGACGACGGCGGCGGCATGCCGCAGATCTCGCGGCCCCGGTATCCGGTGCACAGCGGCTCGCGCTTCTTGGCGGTGTAGCCGGCCAGATCCTCCATCGTCATCAGGCTCGGAGTGCGGCCGCCCGAGGCGTCGGTCGCCGACTCGACGATGGCGCGAGCGATGTCCCCGGTGTAGAACGCCGCGGCCCCGCCGGACGCTATGGCACCCAACGTCTTCGAGTACGCCGGATTGGTCAGCCGCGTGCCCGCTGCCTTCGGACTGCCGTCCGGGTTCAGGAAGTAGGCGGCGGCCTGCTCGTCGACGCGTAGTTTCGGCGCGGCGTCGGCGATGGCGGTGGCTAGCCGCGGGCTGATGTCGAAGCCGTCGTCGGCCAACCTAGTGGCGGGGCTGAACAGGTCGCGCCAGGAACTCTTGCCGTGCTCGTCGTGTACGTCGGACAGCATCCGCACGATGCCGGGCACTCCGATCGAGCGGCCCGAGCCGCGCGCATCGGGTTTCGGTTCCGTGCGATCGGTGTCGGAGACCCAGCGCAGGTAGTTCTCCGTTGCCGCCGCGGGGGCGACCTCGCGTCCGTCGTAGGCCTCTACCGAGCCCGCAGCGGCGTCGTAGTACAGCAGGAATCCGCCACCACCGATGCCGGAGGCCTGCGGTTCCACCAGACCCAGCACCGCCTGCGCCGTGACGAGCGCATCGGCGGCGGTGCCGCCGTCGCGCAAGATTTCGCAGGCCGCCTGGGTGGCGAGCGGGTTGGCGGTCGCAACCGCGTAGTGCGCGGTATGCACGGCCGTCATGTCCTTGCGGTAACCGGTGGCGACTTCTGGGTTGGTGCCGAGGCTCTTCGACGTGGTCGCCGATCCCGCGGCGGGCACCGGCGACGCCTTGGGCGCAGGCGTGCCGTTGGCGACGATCTCGCACGGGCCTGCCGCGGCGGTCGGCGCGCGTTGATCGGTTCCGCATCCGGCGACGACCAACGCCACGCAGGCCAGCACGGACGTCGCTCGGACGAACGGTGTGATCGGCATCACTCGACGGTAGTTCATCGGACCTGCCGTACGTGCCGACTCCAGCGGGCGAGTGGAGCAGCGAGAGCGCTGCTCAAGTCGGGTCACATCGCGGTACTAACCTAGAACCCGTGCCCGATCCAGCGACGTACCGGCCGGCTCCGGGTTCCATCCCCGTCGAGCCGGGGGTTTACCGGTTTCGGGATCCGCACGGCCGGGTGATCTACGTGGGCAAGGCCAAGAGCCTGCGAAGCAGGCTGAACTCCTACTTCGCCGACATCTACGGCCTTGCGCCGCGCACGCGGCAAATGGTGACCACGGCGGCCAGCGTCGAGTGGACGGTGGTCAGCACCGAGGTCGAGGCGCTGCAGCTCGAGTACAACTGGATCAAGGAATTCGATCCGCGGTTCAACATCCGCTACCGCGACGACAAGTCCTATCCGGTCCTGGCGGTCACCCTCAACGAGGAGTACCCGCGGCTCTTCGTCTACCGCGGACCGCGCCGCAAGGGGGTGCGCTACTTCGGTCCGTACTCACATGCCTGGGCCATCCGTGAGACCCTCGATCTCCTGACCAGAGTGTTCCCCGCCCGGACCTGTTCGGCGGGTGTGTTCAAGCGGCACAATCAGATTGGCCGGCCCTGCCTGCTCGGCTACATCGACAAGTGCTCCGGTCCGTGTGTCGGCAGGGTCAGCGCCGAGGAGCATCGCAGGATCGTGGAGGACTTCTGTGACTTCCTGGCGGGCAAGACCGACCGCCTGGTCCGTCAGATGGAACAGCAGATGAGCGCCGCCTCCGAACAGCTCGACTTCGAGCGGGCCGCCCGGCTGCGCGACGACGTCGGCGCGCTGAAGCGTGCGTTGGAGAAGCAGACCGTGGTGTTCGGTGACGGCACCGACGCCGACGTCGTGGCGTTCGCCGACGACGACCTCGAGGCGGCCGTGCAGGTGTTCCACGTGCGCGGTGGGCGTGTTCGTGGCCAGCGCGGCTGGGTCGTCGAGAAGCCCGGTGAGCCTGGTGAATCCGGGCAGGAACTGCTCGTCGAGCAGTTCCTCACCCAGTTCTACGGAGACCAGGCCGAGCTGGGGACCACCGGCGACGAGGCAACCAATCCGGTGCCACGGCAGGTGCTGGTCCCCGTGCTGCCCGGCAATGCCGAGGAGCTGGAGATCTGGCTGTCCGGGTTGCGCGGATCGCGAGTTCAGCTCCGGGTGCCGCATCGCGGCGACAAGCGCGCGCTCGCCGAGACGGTGCACCGCAACGCCAAGGACGCGCTGGCCCAACACAAACTCAAGCGCGCCGGCGACTTCAACGCGAGATCGGCTGCGCTGCAGAATATTCAGGAGTTCCTCGGTCTCGCCGAAGCGCCCTTGCGCATCGAGTGCGTGGACATCAGCCACGTTCAGGGCACCGACGTGGTGGCGTCGCTCGTGGTGTTCGAGGACGGCTTGCCGCGCAAGTCGGATTACCGGCACTACGCCATTCGCGAGGCCGCGGGTGACGGTCGCTCCGACGACGTCGCATCCATCGCCGAAGTGACAAGGCGGCGTTTCCTCCGGCACGTCGCCGACGCGGACCGGCCGATGGTCGCCGAGGGCAGGTCGCGGCGGTTCGCGTATCCGCCGAACCTGTTCGTCGTCGACGGCGGCGCACCACAGGTCAATGCCGCCGCGGCGGTACTCGACGAACTCGGCGTCACCGACGTCGCGGTGATCGGGCTGGCGAAGCGGCTGGAGGAGGTGTGGGTGCCTGCCGAACCCGATCCGGTGATCATGCCGCGCGCCAGTGAAGGCCTCTATCTCCTGCAGCGAGTCCGCGACGAGGCGCACCGGTTCGCGATCAGCTACCACCGCAGCAAGCGGTCCAAGCGGATGACCGCCTCGGCGCTGGACTCCGTCCGGGGATTGGGGGAGCACCGGCGCAAGGCCCTCGTCACCCACTTCGGCTCGCTGGCCCGGTTGAAGCAGGCCAGCGTGGAGGAGATCACCTCGGTGCCTGGCATCGGCGCGGCCACGGCAAAGGCGGTACTCGAGGCGCTGGGCGTGCCAGCCGAATCGGGCGCGCCCGTCCCCGCGATCGACGATGATCGAACCAGGGCATCGGGATGACGGGGCGGGGTATGACGGGCAACGAGAAGCCAGCGGCGGATCGCGCATGACCGAGGAGCTTCGGGACGGCGGGGTTGCGGGTCATACGGAGGGCGGCATCGACGTCGTCCTGGTCACCGGCCTGTCCGGAGCGGGTCGGGGCACGGCCGCCAAGGTGCTCGAGGACCTTGGCTGGTACGTCGCGGACAACCTGCCGCCGGAGCTGATCGCCCAGATGGTCGACCTTGGTCTGGCCGCGGGCTCGCGGATCACCCAACTTGCCGTGGTGATGGACGTCCGCTCGCGCGGTTTCACCGGAGATCTGGAGTGGGTCCGCAACGACCTGGCCACCAGACAGATCACCCCGCGCGTGGTGTTTCTCGAAGCGTCCGACGAGATCCTGGTGCGTCGGTACGAACAGAATCGGCGCAGTCATCCGTTGCAGGGCAATCAAACTCTCGCCGAAGGCATTACCGCTGAACGGTCGATGCTGGCACAGGTGCGGGCGACCGCAGACCTGGTCATCGACACGTCGGCTCTGTCGGTGCCGGCGCTGCGGGCTAGCATCGAGAGGGCGTTCGGCAGCGAGACCGTGGCGCATACCAACATCACCGTCGAGTCGTTCGGATACAAGTACGGTCTGCCGATGGACGCCGACACCGTGATGGACGTACGGTTCCTGCCCAACCCGCACTGGGTGGACGAACTCCGTCCGCTCACGGGTCAACACGCCCCGGTGCGCGATTACGTGCTGGGGCAACCGGGCGCAGCGGAGTTCCTGGACACCTACCATCGACTGCTGAACGTCGTGATCGACGGCTACCGCCGGGAGGGAAAGCGATACATGACCGTCGCCATCGGGTGCACGGGAGGCAAGCATCGCAGCGTGGCCATCGCAGAGGCACTGGCCGCGCGTCTGGAGGGCGGCGATCAGCTGACGGTGCGGGTGTTGCACCGGGACCTGGGCCGCGAATGAGCGCTCGGATCGTTGCGCTCGGCGGTGGGCACGGGCTGTACGCGACGCTGTCCGCCGCCCGCAGGCTGACCCCGCACGTGACCGCCGTGGTGACCGTGGCGGACGACGGCGGGTCGTCAGGGCGGTTGCGCAACGAACTCGACGTCGTGCCGCCCGGTGATCTGCGAATGGCGTTGGCCGCGTTGGCCTCCGACAGCCCGCACGGCCAGCTGTGGGGGACCATCATGCAGCACCGGTTCGGGGGCAGCGGGGCGCTCGCCGGCCATCCGATCGGCAACCTCCTGCTCGCAGGCCTCAACGAGGTGCTCGCCGATCCGGTCGCAGCGCTCGACGAACTGGGCCGGGTCCTCGGCCTCAAGGGCCGCGTGTTGCCGATGTGCCCCATCGCGCTTCAGATCGAGGCCGACGTCGGCGGGCTGGAGTCCGATCCGCGGATGAGCCGCACCATCCGCGGGCAGGTGGCCGTCGCCACCACGGTGGGGAAGGTGCGGCGGGTGCGGCTCCTGCCAAGCAATCCACCGGCCACGCGGCAGGCCATCGACGCGATCATGGCGGCCGATCTGGTGGTGCTCGGTCCTGGGTCGTGGTTCACCAGCGTCATCCCTCACGTTCTGGTTCCGCAGCTTGCGGAGGCGTTGCAGGCGACCGCAGCGCGGCGTGCCCTCGTGCTCAATCTGGTGGCCGAGCCCGGCGAGACCGCGGGCTTCTCCGCGGAACGTCACATCCACGTGATGGCTCAGCACGCACCGGGCTTCACCGTTCATGACATCGTGGTCGACGCGGCCGGGGTGCCTGGCGAACGCGAGCGCGAACAGCTCAGGCGCACGGCGGCCATCCTCAACGCTCAAGTCGAGTTTGCTGACGTGTCCCGACCTGGTACACCATTACATGACCCAGCGAGATTGGCGGCGGCCTTGGAGCGTGTCCGCCTACGCGGCAGCGCACCCGTGCCGCCGACGGTTCCCACCGCCGCCGTGAGGTCGGTCGACGAGAGGTGACGTTTTCGTGGCGATGACAGCTGAGGTCAAGGACGAGCTGAGCCGACTGGTGATCAATTCCGTCAGTGCCCGCCGCGCCGAGGTGGCGTCCCTGCTGCGCTTCGCCGGCGGACTGCACATCGTGGCGGGCCGGGTCGTGGTCGAGGCGGAGGTCGACCTTGGCATCATCGCGCGGCGGTTGCGCAAGGATATCTACGACCTGTACGGCTACAACGCCGTCGTGCACGTGTTGTCGGCGAGCGGCATCCGCAAGAGCACCCGGTACCTGGTGAGGGTGGCGCAGGACGGTGAGGCGCTCGCGCGGCAGACCGGACTGCTCGATCTGCGCGGTCGTCCGGTGCGCGGGTTGCCGGCCCAGGTGGTCGGCGGCAACGTCGGCGATGCCGAAGCGGCTTGGCGGGGAGCGTTTTTGGCCCATGGTTCGTTGACCGAGCCGGGTCGTTCGTCGGCGCTCGAGGTCAGTTGCCCCGGCCCGGAGGCTGCGCTTGCGTTGGTGGGTGCCGCGCGCCGGTTGGGGGTCAGCGCGAAGGCACGCGAGGTACGGGGCAGTGACCGCGTGGTGGTACGCGACGGCGAGGCCATCGGTGCGCTGCTCACCAGGATGGGCGCGCAGGACACCCGGTTGACGTGGGAAGAGCGTCGGATGCGGCGCGAGGTGCGTGCCACCGCCAACCGACTGGCGAACTTCGACGATGCGAACCTGCGTCGTTCGGCGAGGGCGGCGGTCGCCGCTGCGGCAAGGGTCGAGCGCGCGCTGGACATCCTCGGCGACACCGTGCCCGATCACCTCTCTGCGGCCGGCAGGCTGCGCGTCGAGCACCGGCAGGCTTCGCTGGAGGAGTTGGGTCGGCTCGCGGAACCGCCGATGACGAAAGATGCAGTGGCGGGCCGCATTCGACGGCTGTTGTCGATGGCCGATCGCAAGGCCAAGCAGGACGGAATACCGGACACCGAGTCGGCGGTCACTCCGGATCTGCTCGAGGACGCCTAGCAGTTCATCCACAGATGTTGGTCGCCGTGTGGTGGCGCGCGCCGCTGGAGACGATCCACCAGTTCGCCGAAGATCAGGTCGTCGGATGCGTTGCTGCAGAGCAGGTTCGGGCCCTGCATGCCCACCACTTCGCTGGTCGTGGAATCGACGTCGTGACGCTGTGCCGGCCACTGTCCCATGCGTCGGGCCCGTATCGAAGCCATGATGCGCGCGCACTACGAACCCACCACCGAGAGGCCGCCTACGCGTACGACCAGATCGACCAGGCCCGGACATCGCTGGAGCAACTACGGTGATTCCGTGAAGACGCTCAGAGTCGGTGCGGCGTTTCCTGACCCGCCATTCAACGGCGTGGGCGACGGCGGCCTCGACATCGATCTGATCAACGCGATCGCCGGCGTGATGGGTGTGTCGGTCCAGTTCGTCGCATACCACGGGTCGGACTTCGACGGCATCTTCGACGAACTCGGCTCGGGTCGCTACGACTGCGTCGTCTCGGGCACCACCGTCACCCCGGACCGGGAGCGGATGGCCGCATTCGCGCCGCCGTATCTCGTCTCCGGCCAGGCGCTCGCCGTCGACGGCGAGCGCTTTCCGACGGTCAGGTCCGTCGACGACCTCTCCGGGCTGACGATCGGCGTCCAGCAGGGCAACACCAGCCAGCCGATCGCCGAGCGCCTGGTCGCGCACGGCAAGGCCAAGGCGGTCCGGGTATACCGCTACGGCGACATCCGGGCCGCGATGACCGACCTGACCACGGGCGGGTGCGACGCATTCATGAAGCTGGCCCCGGTGCTCACCGAACTGGTCGTGCCCGTGGCCGGGGTTGAGGTGGTGCAACGGAACATCTCGCGGGAGGACATCGCGATTGCGGTCCCCCCTGGCGCGGACGCGCTGCTGCAGCGGATGGCCGCCGCGCAAGCCGAACTCGAGGACGACGGCACGCTGCAGGGCCTCCGGCGCAAATGGCTCGGCAATCCCTACATCGACCAGAGCCTGGCCGCCCACTGACCAGCCTTCGCGCGGCGACCCCCGCACCACTAGGCTGGTTCCGGGCAATTCACAGAAAATCCCGCGATCGAAGGAGAACAGACAGTGACGGTTCGGGTAGGCGTTAACGGCTTCGGTCGAATCGGGCGCAACTTCTTCAGGGCCCTGGACGCACAGAAGGCGCTCGGCAACAACACCGACATCGAGATCGTCGCGGTCAACGACCTCACCGACAACGCAACGTTGGCGCACCTGCTGAAGTTCGACTCGATCCTGGGCAGGCTGGCCTACGACGTCAGCCTGGAGGGCGACGACATCATCGTCGTCGGCGACACCAAGATCAAGGCGCTGGAGGTCAAGGCCGGTCCGGCGGAGCTCCCATGGGGTGACCTGGGCGTGGACGTCGTGGTCGAGTCCACCGGCATCTTCACCAACGCCGCCAAGGCCAAGGGCCACCTGGACGCGGGCGCCAAGAAGGTCGTCATCTCCGCGCCCGCCACCGACCCCGACATCACCATCGTGATCGGCGTGAACGACGACAAGTACGACGGCAGCCAGAACATCATCTCCAACGCGTCGTGCACCACGAACTGCCTCGGCCCGCTGGCCAAGGTGCTCAACGACGAGTTCGGCATCGTCAAGGGCCTGATGACCACGATCCACGCGTACACGCAGGATCAGAACCTGCAGGACGGCCCGCACGGCGACCTGCGTCGCGCGCGTGCCGCCGCGCTGAACATCGTGCCGACGTCGACGGGAGCCGCCAAGGCGATCGGGCTGGTGCTTCCGGAGCTGAAGGGCAAGCTGGACGGCTACGCACTGCGGGTGCCGATTCCCACCGGCTCGGTCACCGACCTCACGGTCGAGCTGGCCAAGTCCGGCACTGCAGCGGAGATCAACGCCGTCTTCAAGGCCGCCTCCGAAGGCAAGCTCAAGGGCATCCTGAAGTACTACGACGCGCCGATCGTGTCCAGCGACATCGTCACCGACCCGCACAGCTCGATCTTCGACTCGGGCCTGACCAAGGTGATCGACAACCAGGCCAAGGTCGTGTCGTGGTACGACAACGAGTGGGGTTACTCCAACCGCCTCGTCGACCTGGTGGCACTGGTAGGCAAGTCGCTTTGAGGCGCGGGCGAGGCGACGGAAGAAGAAGTAGCCGTGGCAGTTTCGACGCTCGAGGATCTGCTCAAGGCCGGCGTCGAGGGTCGGGGAGTGCTGGTGCGCTCCGACCTCAACGTCCCACTCGACGACGACGGCAACATCACCGACCCCGGCCGGATCATCGCCTCGGTGCCGACGCTGAAGGCGCTGGCCGACGCGGGCGCGAAGGTCGTCGTCACCGCGCACCTCGGCAGGCCCGAGGGCGGCCCAGACCCGAAGTACTCGCTGGGTCCCGTCGCGGCCGCGCTCGCCGACCAGCTGGGCAGACACGTCCAGCTCGCCGGTGACGTGGTCGGCACGGATGCGCTGGCCCGCGCCGAGGGGCTGACAGACGGTGACGTGCTGCTGCTGGAGAACATCCGCTTCGACGCGCGGGAGACCAGCAAGGATGACGGCGAGCGGCTGGCTCTGGCCAAGGCGTTGGCCGAACTGGTCGCTGGCGCAGACGGCGCGCCGGGTGCGTTCGTGTCCGACGGCTTCGGAGTCGTGCACCGCAAGCAAGCCTCGGTATACGACGTCGCCACCTTGCTGCCGCACTACGCAGGCACGCTGGTTGCCACCGAGGTGAAGGTGCTCGAACAGCTGACCCGCTCTAGCGAGCGCCCGTACGCGGTGGTGCTCGGCGGGTCGAAGGTCTCGGACAAGCTCGCCGTCATCGAGAACCTGGCCACCAAGGCCGACAGCATCGTCATCGGCGGCGGCATGTGCTTCACCTTCCTTGCCGCGCAGGGTGTTTCGGTCGGCACCTCGCTGCTGCAGGAGGAGATGATCGACACCTGCCGCAAACTGCTCGAGACCTACGGCGACGTCATCCACCTTCCGGTGGACATCGTCGTCGCGGAGAAGTTCACCGCCGACTCGCCGCCCCAGACGGTTGCCGCCGACCGTATTCCCGACGGCACGATGGGTCTCGACATCGGCCCGGAGTCCGTCAAGCGGTTCACCGCGCTGCTGTCGAACGCGAAGACCGTCTTCTGGAACGGGCCGATGGGGGTATTCGAGTTCCCGGCGTTCGCGGCGGGCACCAAGGGCGTCGCCGAGGCAATCATCGGCGCGACCGCAAAGGGTGCCTTCAGCGTCGTCGGCGGTGGCGATTCCGCGGCGGCGGTGCGCCAGCTCGGACTGCCGGAGGACGGCTTCTCCCACATTTCCACCGGAGGCGGGGCATCGCTGGAATACCTTGAGGGCAAGACCCTTCCCGGCTTGGAAGTACTCGAAGCCGCACTCGAGCAGTCCTGACCGCCCCCGCAGTACCGAAAAACGAGGAGCCCCGTGTCCCGTAAGCCGCTGATCGCCGGCAACTGGAAGATGAACCTCAATCACTTCGAGGCCATCGCCCTGGTACAGAAGATCGCCTTCTCGTTGCCCGAGAAGTACTTCGCAAAGGTCGACGTCACGGTCCTCCCGCCGTTCACCGATCTGCGCAGCGTGCAGACGCTGGTCGACGGGGACAAGCTGAAGCTGACCTACGGCGCACAGGACGTCAGCAGGCACGATTCGGGTGCCTACACCGGTGAGATCAGTGGCGCCTTCCTGGCGAAGCTCGGTTGCACGTTCGCGGTCGTGGGCCACTCGGAGCGCAGGACGTACCACCACGAGGACGATGCGTTGGTGGCCGCCAAGGCCGCCGCGGCGCTGAAGCACGGACTGGTGCCCATCGTGTGCATCGGCGAAGGCCTCGAAATCCGCGAAGCAGGCAACCACGTCACGCATTGCACCGAACAGCTGAAGGGTTCTCTGGCCGGCCTGACCGCCGAGCAGATCGCCACCGTCGTCGTCGCCTACGAACCGGTATGGGCAATCGGCACCGGCCGGGTGGCCAGCTCCGCCGACGCGCAGGAGGTGTGCGTCGCCATCCGCGAGCAGCTGGCCGAGCTCTCCTCTGCGGACATGGCCGCAGGTGTGCGTGTGCTCTACGGCGGATCGGTGAACGCGAAGAACGTCGGCGAGATCGTCGCGCAGCAAGACGTCGACGGCGCACTGGTGGGCGGCGCGTCGCTGGACGCCGAGCAGTTCGCGATCCTGTCCGCCATCGCCGCAGGCGGGCCCCTTCCCTGACCCCGAAGACCTGATCGCCCCTGGTATTGGGTAGTCTGGCGGCCATGGTTTTCGCTCTGCAGATCACTCTCGTCGTCACCAGTCTGTTGGTGGTGTTGCTGGTGTTGCTGCACCGTGCCAAGGGCGGTGGCCTGTCTACGCTGTTCGGCGGTGGCGTTCAGTCCAGTCTGTCGGGGTCGACCGTGGTCGAGAAGAACCTGGACAGGTTGACCTACTTCGTCGTCGGCATCTGGGTCGTGTCGATCATCGGCGTGGCGCTGCAGATCAAGTACGGCAGCTGACCACCGCGAAATCTCGAGGGAAGCGATGAGCTGGCCGCAGTCCCAGCCGCAGCCCCACCCAGGACAACCGCAATACCCACAGCCGCCGCAATACGCGCCGCAGCCGCAACCGCAGTACGGCTACTACCCGCGCGAGGGCATCGTCGTCACCGCCCAATACATGCCGCTGGCGTGGATGTACGCCATGGTCAAGCCGAGGATCATCGTGAACGGCCGGGAGATGCCGACCCATGGCTGGGGTCGCACCGTGGTGCCTGCCCCGCCCGGCCAGTACCACGTGCACGTCCACACGCCGTACTTCCTGCCCAGCCGGGTCGGGTCCGCCGACCACGCCGTCGTCGTCCAGCCGGGCCAGTGGGTGGAACTCGAGTACAAGGTGCCGGTCTGGACCTTCAGCCCCGGCTCGCTCGGCCCGCCGCCGCAGACCTACAACGGGAAGACCGCCATGATGGTCGTCTCGATCGTGGCGGTGGTGCTGGTGTTCGCCGCGATGTTGGCGCTCGCACTGGCGGTGTAGGCCGTCGCGCTGATGGTTTTGGGGCGGGGCGCCGCGAGGCGCTTCCTGGGCGCAATCAAGCCAGACCCTGCGGTCGACAAGAGGGTCGTCCCGCCATCGCCGCGTGCGCATCCCGGCCTCGAGCGGGCGCACGGTTTGCGGTAGGCGCCAGTGATCATTCCTGGCGATTCCACGGTATCGGCACTACCGGGCCGGCGTAACGCCGACCGAGTGTGCGGTTCGATACGCGCTCTGCGGCGCGTCGCGTACGACACCGCACGTCGAGGAAGCGAGAAGGTCGCGACGTGCCGATCCTGCCCCACCCGTGCCAGGAACCACTCAGGACCGGTCCCTACGATCAGCGCAGTGACCAGGTTCGTGCTCGGCCTTTTCCGTGCTGGCGCCTTAGCCGCGACACTTCTGTGCGTGAGTGGTGGTGTGGCCATGGCCGATCCGCTGCCCGTCGCCGACGTGACCCAGTCCGCCGATACCGATGACGGCTGGCATCTGAGCGCCGCCCTCACCGAAATGACCATCAACTCGGTGCCCAACATGGCCGCGACGGCCTTCACCAGAGAAGGCTTCGTCACGGGCAAGGCCGCGGCGACCATCGACGGCAACGGGGCGGTCCCGGTCAACTCGGGGACGCTGGTGGTGGGTCTGCAGCTGGGTTGTCAGATCGACCTCAGTGAGGGCGGGAGCGTAGGAGGGGACGCCGACATCGGGATCAGTCCAAGCTTGGGCGGCGATCCGCTGAGCGACCTCGGCCCCTTCGGGGAACTGGACGGCGACGTCTCGATCAACCTCCTGCCCGGGACCATCACCAACGTCGGCCTCGGCAAGAAGGCGCTCAAGGGGCGCACCGGCGAGATCGTCGTGCACGACGCGCACGTCAAGGTGGACGCGTGCGGCGGTGCGGTCTCCATCCGCTTCTTCGCATCGGCGATGATCGACACGGACAAGTCCGACGACAGCGTGAACGCCTACGGGGACATCCTTTCGCTGTGAGCGCGTCGCGGAGGTCCTCGAGAAACGCCGGCATGCGCCGCCGGTGGCTGGTCGCCGCCGTCGCCTCGGCCTGGTTCGTCGCGGGGTGGAGCATCGTGGCGCCCACCGGCATCGCCTACGCCGACTGCACGGGCGCCGGTGACTTCGGAGCAAGCTCGGGCTGCGCGCCTCCCGGCGACTCGTCGGGTTCTGGTGGCGGCGAGAGCTGGCCGCCGACCGCCGTGGACTGGCCACCGTCGCAAAGCTCCAACTCCGACTCCGGCGGCAGCGATGCGGGCGCAGGCGGCGACAGCATGTCGGCGCCCATCGTCATGCCCGACGGACAGCAGGCGCCACCCGCCAAACACTCGGAGTCGAAGAGCACGTCCACGCCGCCAACGCCGATCGTCCCGGTCGGTGCTCCGTCCGCGGTGAAGTCTCCGGACACGATCGTGACGGCCTCCGGGTCGACTCCCTAGACCGTAGGTCCCGTCTCGTGCAGCACCCTCGCCATGCGCCGCGTTCCCGTGACGTCGATACTGGACGCATGGCCGAGGCATCCGACACAGCGCTCGCACCCATCGGCTCCGTGGGCCGCACCGAGGTGGGCCGCGAGGCCACCGAACCGATGCGGGAAGACATCCGTCTGCTCGGCTCCATCCTCGGCGACACGGTGCGCGAGCAGAACGGCGCCGAGGTCTTCGAACTGGTGGAGCGCGCACGTGTCGGGTCGTTCCGGGTCCGCCGCTGCGAGATCGACCGCGCCGAGCTCGCGGGCCTGTTCGACGGCATCGACGTCCACCAGGCCCTTCCGGTGATCCGCGCGTTCACGCACTTCGCGCTGCTCGCCAACGTCGCCGAGGACATCCACCGGGAACGGCGACGCGCGGTTCACGTCGCGGCAGGAGAACCGCCGCAGCGCAGCAGCCTCGCCGCAACGTATCTGATGCTCGAGTCCGCCCAGCTGGATTCGGCTACGGTGGCCGACGCCCTGAAGGGCGCCCTGGTGTCACCGGTGATCACCGCGCATCCCACCGAGACCCGCCGAAGGACCGTGTTCGACGCCCAGCACCGGATCACCGAGCTGATGAGGCTCCGCATGCACGGCCACACGCGCACCGACGACGGTCGCACCATCGACCTCGAGTTGCGCCGCAATATTCTGACGCTGTGGCAGACGGCGCTGATCCGGTTGTCCCGGTTGAAGATTCAGGACGAAATCGAGACGGGTCTTCGTTATTACTCGGCCGCGTTCTTCGAGGTGATCCCGCAGGTGAACGCCGAGGTGCGCACCGCGCTGCAGGCGAGATGGCCGGACGCCCACGTCCTGAAGCAGCCCATTCTGCGGCCGGGCTCCTGGATCGGCGGAGACCGCGACGGCAACCCGAACGTCACGGCCGACGTCGTGCGACTCGCGACAGGCAGCGCCTCGTACACGGCGCTGGCCCACTACTTCGTCGAGCTGACCGCGCTCGAGCAGGAGCTGTCGATGTCGGTGCGCCTGGTGCGCATCAGCGACGAGCTGAGCGCCCTCGCCGACACCTGCGCCGAGCCCGCCCGCGCAGACGAGCCGTATCGCCGGGCGCTGAGGGTGATCCACGGTCGCTTGACGGCGACCGCGGCACAGATCCTCGACCGGCAACCCGAGTACCAGCTCGACCTCGGCATGGACCGTTACGAGACGCCCGGCGAGTTCCTTGCCGATCTCGACGTCATCGACACGTCGCTGCGCGACAACGGCAGCGCAATCCTGGCCGACGACCGGCTGGCGCGGCTGCGGGAAGCCGTGCACGTGTTCGGCTTTCACCTTTCCGGCCTGGATCTGCGGCAGAACTCCGACGTGCACGAAGAGGTGATCGCCGAGCTCTGGCCTGGGCGGGCGTACACCCCGACTACCGGTCGCTGTCGGAATCGGACCGCGTGGCGCTGCTGACTGCAGAGCTGGCGACGAAGCGGCCCTTGGTGCGGCCCGGCGCAGAGTTGTCGGAGTTGGCACGCAAGGAACTCGACATCACCGCCGCCGCGGCAAGGGCCGTTCGCGTGTTCGGCGCGGAAGCGGTGCCGAACTACATCATCTCGATGTGCCAGTCGGTTTCGGACATGCTCGAGGCGGCGATCTTCCTGAAGGAAGCCGGCCTGCTGGACGCGTCGGGTACGGGCCCCGATGTCGCCGCCGGGGCGGCTCCGGGATCCGATGTCGCCGCCGGGGCGGCTCCGGCACCATACGCCCCCGTCGGCGTGGTGCCGCTCTTCGAGACCATCGACGACCTGCAACGGGCGTCGTCGATCCTCGAAGCCGTGCTAGACCTTCCGCTGTACAGAGCGCTGGTACACGCGCGCGGCGAGCAACAGGAGGTGATGCTCGGCTACTCGGATTCGAACAAGGACGGTGGTTACCTCGCCGCCAACTGGGCGCTTTACCGCGCCGAACTCGATCTGGTGGAGTCGGCGCGCAAGACCGGAATTCGGTTGCGGCTCTTCCACGGTCGCGGCGGCACCGTGGGCCGTGGCGGTGGCCCGAGCTACGACGCCATCCTGGCGCAGCCGCCGGGCGCGGTGAAGGGCTCGCTGCGGATCACCGAGCAGGGCGAGGTGATCGCCGCCAAGTACGCCGAACCGACCATCGCTCATCGCAACCTGGAGACCCTGCTTGCCGCGACGCTGGAGTCGACGCTGCTCGACGTCGAGGGACTGGGAGACGACGCCGGGCCTGCGTACGAGGTGCTCGACGATCTGGCGGCGCGTGCCCAACGGGCGTACTCGGAACTGGTGCACGAGACACCGGGATTCGTGGAGTACTTCAAGAGCTCCACGCCGGTCAGCGAGATCGGCGCGCTGAACATCGGTAGCAGGCCCGCCTCACGCAAGCCCACCACGTCGATCTCGGATCTCCGCGCGATCCCGTGGGTGCTGGCCTGGAGCCAGTCGCGCGTGATGCTTCCCGGCTGGTACGGGACGGGCTCCGCGTTCGAGGACTTCGTCGCCGACGGCCAGCAGGACGACGCCCGGCTGGGGGTGCTGCAAGACCTCTACCAGAAATGGCCGTTCTTCCGGTCCGTCCTGTCCAACATGGCCCAGGTTCTGGCCAAGGCCGACATGGGGCTGGCCGCGCGGTATTCCGAACTGGTCGAAGACGAAGTGTTGCGGCACACGGTCTTCGACAAGATCGTGGCCGAACACGACCGGACCATCAAGATGCTGCGGCTGATCACGGGTCACGACGACCTGCTGGCCGACAACCCGGCTCTGGCCCGGTCGGTGTTCAACCGCTTCCCGTATCTGGAGCCGCTGAATCACCTGCAGGTCGAACTGCTGCGGCGGTTCCGGTCGGGCGACGAGGACGAATTGGTGAAGCGCGGCATCCTGCTGACCATGAGCGGGCTGGCGACCGCGCTGCGCAACAGCGGGTAACTCCGGCAGTGGCCGGTCGGCTGCCGGCAGCGGCCCGGGACCCGCGAGCTCGTTGACCATCACGGACATCGGTGTCACGTCCGGCTCGGACTCCTAGGCGCCGAACGCGGCAAGGCCTGCCGCGATGCCCGCGGCGATGCCCGCACCGCCGCCGCTCACCACGGCCGCCGCTGTGCAGCACGAAGGCGTCGCTGCACGTGGCGCGTGCCCTGGCGATGGCGGCAACGGCGTCGTCGATCGAGACGTCTTAGGGCAGCCCGATTCCGTCGGCGAGCGGGAGGACGTCGAGGGGCGCCCGCACTAGGCCAGAGTTCTCAGAGGCCGGTGCTCTTGCGGACCGCGTTGACCGCGCCGCGGACGGCATTCTCCGTGGCGGACCACGGGGCCATCACGGATTCACCGAGGCCCACGATGCGCTCGACACGGTCCACGATGGCCTCGAGCCGCTCCACCACGCCGATCAGTCGGGGGGCCAGTTCGTCGATGCGGGTGATGGTGTCGTTGAAGCGCGCGAGGGTGGCGTCCAGGCCGCCGGTGGACTTGTTGAGGTCGGTCAGCGTCTCGCCGAGGTCGGTCAGCAGGGTGTCCACCTGCTCGACCGTGACATCGGCGTTCAACGCGGCCTGGGTCAACGTCCTGATGCGCTGCCGCCCGATGCCAGGGCGCGCCCGGCCAACCCCTTTGTCCGCCACGGAAGTCAGTATGCGACGGCTACAGCTTTGCCGCGGCGGCTTCGTCGAGGAGCCACACCGTGGCCTCGCGTCCGACCGCTCCGGCGGCAGGCACGTCGTCGGCTGCAGCGCCGCCCACCGCCGCCGCCACCGCGTCGGACTTCTCCGCTCCTGCGACCACCAGCCACACCTCGCGTGACCTGGTGACCGCGGGCAGCGTCAAGGTGATGCGCAGTGGCGGTGGTTTCGGCGAGTCGGTGACGCCGACCACCTGACGTTCCGTCTCGCGGGTGGCGGCGGCGTGCGGGAACAGCGAATTGACGTGCCCTTCGCCGCCCATGCCGAGCAGATGCACGTCGAAATCCGGAGTGGGAGAACCTTCGTCGGCGTTGGCCGCCAACACCTGCTCGTAGGCGAGTGCCGCGGCATCGATGTCGTCACCGAATTCCCCGTCGCTGGCAGGCATCGCGTGCACGTTGGCCTGGGGGATGTCGATGTGGTCGAGCAGCGCCTCGCGGGCCTGCTTGTCGTTGCGTTCGTCATCGGCCGCGGGCACGTAGCGGTCGTCGCCCCAGAACAGGTGAACCTTCGCCCAGTCGATCTGCGCACCGTGTTCTCCGACGTGCTTGAGCAGCTTGACGCCGGTGCCGCCGCCGGTGAGCACGACGTAGGCGACCCCGCGTGCGTCGACCGCACCGGTGATGGCGCCGATCAGTCGGTCGCCCGCCGCGGCCACCAGCGCGTCCGCGTCGGCATACTTCTCGATCACGGTGTCAGACATACTCGACCTTGTCGATGCCCTTCAGCGCCTCCAAGTAGATCTCGTCGGCGTCGAGCCTGCGCATGTCCTCGGCAAGGCATTCCCGAGTCTCCCTGCGCGCCAACGGAAGCTTGGCTTCCGGCGTGGCGGTGCGCGACAGGGTGGCGGTCACGCCCTCCTGCGGTCTGCTCAGCGTGATGGTCTCGCTTGCGCGGACCAAGTCGACCTTCAGCTTGCCGACTGCGCGTTGCACCGGGCCGTCGATCCTGCTCGCCAACCAGCCGGCAAGGATGTCCAGTGCCGGTTCCTCCTTGCGGCCCGAAACCAGCGCCGACTGGATCGGTTCGTGCGGCCCCTGATCCAGCGCCGAGGTGAGCATCGCCCGCCAATAGGTGATCCGACTCCATGCCAGGTCGGTGTCGCCTGCGGTGTAACCCTCCAGCCTGCTCTTGATGCAGGCCAATGGGTCGGCGCCGTAGGTGGCGTCGGTGATTCGGCGGATGGCCAACTGCCCCAACGGGTCCTGAGCCGGCACCCTGGGCGCGATGTCCGGCCACCAGGCCACGACCGGGGTGTCGGGCAGCAGGAACGGTGTCACGACGCTGCTGGCCTCCTCGGCCAACGGTCCGGACAACTTCAGCACCACGACCTCGCCGGCGCCTGCGTCGTGCCCAACCCGGATCTGGGCGTCCAGCTTGGCATCGGTGGCATCGCGGTCCACGGCGAAGACCACGATCACCCGGCAGGGATGCTCGCGGCTGGCTGCGTTGGCCGCCTCGATGGACTCCTCGAGGATGGCCTCGCTGTCGGGCGCGATCACCAGGGTGAGCACCCTGGCCATCGTGAACGCGCCACCCTCTTCGCGCAGGCTCTCCAGCTTCTTGTTGACCGCCGTGGTGGTGGTGGCTTCGAGGTCGACGATCACTTCGGCGCCTTCCGGTTCTTCGCGCAAGCGCTCATCGGCGCCTTCCGGTTCTTCGCGCAAGCGCTCATCACGGCCTCCGCCATTCGCGGCCGGTCCGCTGCAGCATCTCGAACGCCGAATCCGGACCCCAGGTACCCGACTCATACGGATCGGGCTTGCCATGAGACGCCCAGTACTCGAGCGCGGGATCGAGTATCTCCCAGGACAATTCGACCTCCTGGTTCACGGGGAACAACGACGGCTCGCCGAGCAGCACGTCGAGGATCAGCCGTTCGTAGGCCTCGGGGGAGTCCTCGGCGAATGCGGAGCCGTAGGAGAAGTCCATGTTGACGTCGCGGACCTCCATGGCGTGGCCGGGCACCTTGGAGCCGAAGCGCAGCGTGATGCCCTCGTCCGGTTGCACCCGGATCACCAAGGCGTTCTTGCCGAGTTCGTCGGTCATGGTCGCGTCGAACGGCAGGTGCGGTGCGCGCTTGAACACCAGGGCGATCTCGGTAACCCTGCGGCCCAGGCGTTTTCCGGTGCGCAGGTAGAACGGCACCCCCGCCCAGCGCCGGGTGTCGACCTCGAGGGTGATGGCGGCGAAGGTCTCGGTGGTCGACGTCTTGGAGAAGCCCTCCTCGTCGAGCAGCCCGACCACCTTCTCGCCGCCTTGCCAGCCCGCCGTGTACTGACCGCGGGAGGTGTTCTCGTCCAACGGTTCCGCCAGCCGGGTGGCCGACAGCACCTTGATCTTCTCGGCCTGCAGTTCTGCGGGACTGAAGCTGACCGGTTCCTCCATCGCGGTCAGCGCGAGCAGCTGCGTCAGGTGGTTCTGGATGACGTCACGCGCGGCGCCGACGCCGTCGTAGTAGCCGCCGCGCCCGCCGAGGCCGATGTCCTCGGCCATGGTGATCTGGACGTGGTCGACGTAGTGCGCGTTCCAGATCGGGTCGAACAGCTGATTGGCGAACCGCAGCGCAAGGATGTTCTGCACCGTCTCCTTGCCGAGGTAGTGGTCGATGCGGAACACCGACGACTCCGGGAAGACGCTGTTGACCACCTTGTTGAGTGAGCGGGCACTGTCCAGATCGTGGCCGAACGGCTTCTCGATGACGACGCGGCTCCACCGGTCACCGTCCGGTCGGGCCAGCCCCGACTTGGACAGCTGTTCGCAGACCGTCGGGAAGGCCTTCGGCGGAATCGACAGGTAGAAGGCGTGATTGCCGCCGGTGCCCCGCTCGGCGTCCAGCTTCGCCAGTGTCTCGGCGAGCCGGCCGTAGGCGGCGTCGTCGTCGAAGGTGCCCTGGACGAAGCGGATGCCCTCGCTGAGCCGGTCCCAGACCTCCTGGCGGAAGGGCGTGCGGGCGTGCGCCTGCACGGCCTTCAGCACCAGATCGCCGAAGTCCTCGTCGGCCCAGTCCCGGCGGGCGAACCCGATCAGCGAGAACGTGGGCGGCAGCAGGCCGCGGTTGGCCAGGTCGTAGATCGCGGGCATCAACTTCTTGGTGGCCAGGTCGCCGGTGACGCCGAAGATGACCACCGCGCACGGACCCGCGATGCGCGGCATGCGCTTGTCGCGCTTGTCGCGCAGCGGGTTCTGCCAGGTGGCTGCGGGACCTGCGCTGCTCATTTGGCGGCGGCGTCCAACTGACCCTGGGTGGCCTCGAGCAGTTCGTGCCACGACTTCTCGAACTTCTCCACGCCCTCGTTCTCCAGCACCAGGAACACGTCGTGAGGTCGATGCCGATGGCCTCGAGCGCGTCGAACACGGCCTGCGCCGCGTCCGAGGTGCCCGAGACGGTGTCGCCGGTGATCACGCCGTGATCGGCGACGGCTTCCAGGGTCTTCTCCGGCATGGTGTTGACGGTGTTCGGCGCGACCAGTTCGGTGACGTACAGCGTGTCGGAGTAGTCCGGGTTCTTCACGCCGGTCGATGCCCACAGCGGGCGCTGCACGCGGGCCCCGTCGGCCTTGAGCGCCTCGAACCGGGCACCGCCGACGAAGACGTCCTCGTAGGCCTTGTAGGCCAGCCGGGCGTTGGCGACGCCGGCCTGCCCACGCAGCGCCAACGCCTCCTCGGTGCCGATCTTCTCCAGCCGGGCGTCGATCTCGGTGTCGACGCGGGACACGAAGAACGACGCGACGGAGTGGATGTTGCGACAGGTCGTGGCCGGCCTCCTTGGCCTTCTCCAGACCGGCGAGGTAGGCGTCCATGACGGCCTCGTGCCGCTCGACGGAGAAGATCAGCGTGACGTTGACCGAGATGCCCTCGGCGATCACGGCGGTGATCGCGGGCAGGCCCGCCTCGGTGGCCGGAATCTTGATCAGCAGGTTGGGCCGGTCGACGATCTTCCACAGCTCGATGGCCTGCAGGATGGTCTTGTCGGTGTCGTGCGCCAGCCGCGGGTCGACCTCGATCGACACCCGGCCGTCGACGCCGCCGGAGGCCTCGTAGGCCTTGGCCAGCACGTCGCAGGCATTGCGGACGTCATCGGTGGTGACGGTGCGGATGGTGGCGTCGACGTCGGCGCCGCGCTCGGCGAGCTCCTTGACCTGGGCGTCGTAGGCGGTGCCCTTCGACAGCGCGGCCTGGAAGATCGACGGGTTGGTGGTGACGCCGACGATGCTGCGGGTGTCGATGAGGTTCTGCAGGTTGCCGGTCTGCAGGCGCTCACGCGACAGGTCGTCGAGCCAAACGGATACGCCCGCGGCACTCAGCGCCGCGAGATTCGGGTTCTGAGTCATTGATGCTCCTCTTTCGTCAGTTGTCCATCGAACGTTCCGCGGCGGCCACCACGGCCTCCGCGGTGAAACCGAACTCGCGGAACAGCGTCTTGTCGTCCGCCGATTCGCCGTAGTGCTCGATCGAGACGATCTCGCCGGTGTCGCCGACCAGCTTGTGCCAGCTCTGCGCGACGGCCGCCTCGACCGCGACGCGCGCCGACACCTCCGGGCGGCAGCACGCTGTCGCGGTACTCCTTGGGCTGGCTCTCGAACCACTCCACACACGGCATCGACACGACATAGGCAGTGATGTCCTTCTCCGCCAACAACTTCTTCGCCTCCACCGCCAACTGCAGTTCCGAACCGGTGCCGATGATGATGACGTCGGCATCGTCGGCGGGGTTGCCGCCGCCGAGCACGTAGCCACCCTTGGCGACACCCTCGGCGCTGGTGCCCTCCAGCACCGGGATGCCCTGCCGGGTCAGGATGAAACCGACCGGTCCGCTGCCGTCGCCGCGCGCGAGGATGCGTCCGCCACGCGTAGGCGGTCTCGTTCGGGTCGCCGGGCCGCACCACCGACAGGTTGGGGATGGCCCGCAACGCGGCGAGGTGCTCGATCGGCTGGTGGGTGGGCCCGTCCTCACCCAGCCCGATGGAGTCGTGGGTCCAGACGTAGATGGTGTCGATGTCCATCAGCGAGGCCAGCCGCACCGCGGGGCGCATGTAGTCGGAGAACTGCAGGAACGTGCCGCCGAAGGCGCGGGTCGGCCCGTGCAGCACGATGCCGGACAGGATCGAGCCCATCGCGTGCTCGCGGATGCCGAAGTGCAGCACGCGGCCGTACCAGTCCGCGGTGAAGTCCGAGGTCGAGATCGACGGCGGACCGAACGACTTGACGTCCTTGATCGTGGTGTTGTTGCTGCCCGCCAGGTCGGCCGAGCCGCCCCACAGTTCGGGCAGCTTGGGCGCCACGTCGTTGAGCACCTGGCCGAACGCGGCCCGGGTGGCCAGCGGCTTGGAACCCGGCTCCCAGTGGGTGATGTCGGCGTCCCAGCCCTCGGGCAGTTCCTGGGCCAGCAGCCGGTCGAGCAGCTTCTTGCGCTCGGGTTCGCGCTCGGCCCACGCGTCGAACTCCGGCTGCCACTTCTCGTGGGCCTCCCGGCCGCGGTCGACCAGCTTGCGGGTGTGCTCGATGACCTCGTCGCGCACCTCGAACGTCTTGTCGGGGTCGAAGCCGAGGACCCTCTTGGTGGCGGCCACCTCCTCGTCGCCCAGCGCCGAGCCGTGCGCGCCGCCGGTGTTCATCTTGGTCGGCGCGGGATAGCCGATGATCGTGCGCACCGAGATGAACGACGGCTTGTCGGTGACCGCCTTGGCCGCCTCGATGGCCTCCTCGATGCCGACGACGTTCTCGCCGCCCTCGACCTCCTGGACGTGCCAGCCGTACGCGCGGTACCGGGCAGGGACGTCCTCGGACAACGCGATGTTGGTGTCGTGCTCGATCGAGATCTGGTTGTGGTCGTAGAACACGATCAGGTTGCCGAGCTGCTGGGTGCCCGCCAGCGAGGACGCCTCGCTGGTGACGCCTTCCTCCATGTCACCGTCGGAGGCGATCACGTAGATGAAGTGGTCGAACGGGCTGGTGCCCGGCGCGGCATCGGGGTCGAACAGGCCGCGCTCGTAGCGCGACGCCATCGCCATGCCGACCGCGGAGGCCAGGCCCTGCCCCAGCGGGCCCGTGGTGATCTCCACACCCTTGGTGTGGCGGAACTCCGGGTGCCCCGGGGTCTTGGACTTCCACGTGCGCAGCGACTCGATGTCGCTCGAGTTCCAGGCCGAACCCGCCGAGGTACAGCTGGATGTACAGCGTGAGGCTGCTGTGCCCGCAGGACAGCACGAACCGGTCGCGGCCCAGCCAGTGCACGTCGCTGGGATCGTGGCGCATCTGGCGCTGAAACAGCGTGTACGCCAACGGCGCCAGACTCATCGCCGTGCCCGGGTGGCCGTTGCCGACCTTCTGCACGGCATCGGCCGCCAACACCCGGACGGTGTCGACGGCGACCGAGTCGACGTCGGCCCAGTCGTCCGGGTGGTTGGGGCGAGTGAGGGCGGAGATCTCTTCCACTGTGGTCACGAATTAACACCTCGGGTCGGCAAGACGGTTCATCAATACCCTAGTGCGGAACGATGCGGCGGTGCAGGCCGCGTCACCCAAGTTGGTCGGGCGTTCACATGAACCGACCCTGCATTGTCGGAAGCGCCCGACAGCGGTCTACCATCGTCTGTAGTAGAAGCTGCGCGCTGCCGCGAAACACCGAGGAGTCAACTGCGTGAGCATTCGCGAGCGCCGTTTTTTCCACGAGGCGCCTGGCCGCACCCGCACCACGCTTCTGGCGTATGTGGCACTGACCAAACCGCGTGTGATCGAGCTGCTGCTCGTCACCGCGATCCCGGCGATGCTGCTGGCGCATCGCGGCTCGGTCGAGCCGCTCCTCATCCTCAACACCCTGGTCGGCGGCCTTCTGGCCGCGGCGGGCGCCAACACCCTGAACTGTGTCGCCGACGCCGACATCGACAAGGTGATGAAGCGCACGGCGAAGCGGCCGCTGGCGCGGGCGTCGGTGCCCACCCGGCATGCGCTGATCTTCGGGCTGGTGCTGTCCGTCGGGTCGTTCTTCTGGCTGTGGTGGACCACGAACCTGCTGTCGGGTCTGCTGGCCATCGCCACGATCCTGTTCTACGTCTTCGTCTACACCCTGCTGCTGAAGCGCCGCACCTCGCAGAACGTGGTGTGGGGCGGGGCGGCGGGGTGCATGCCGGTGATGATCGGGTGGTCGGCGGTGACGGGGACCATCGGTTGGCCCGCGCTGGTGATGTTCGCGGTCATCTTCTTCTGGACGCCGCCGCACACGTGGGCGCTGGCGATGCGCTACAAGGACGACTACAAGGCGGCGGGTGTGCCGATGCTGCCGACGGTGGCCACCGAGCTGCAGGTCACCAGGCAGATCCTGGTGTACACCTGGCTGACCGTGGTGACCACGCTGGCGCTGGCGCTGGCCACCGGCTGGCTGTACGCGGCGGTCGCGCTGCTGGCAGGCGCGTGGTTCCTGGTGATGGCCCACCAGTTGTACTCCGGGGTCAAGCGCGGCGAGCCCGTGAAGCCGCTGCGGCTCTTCCTGCAGTCGAACAACTATCTGGCCGTCGTGTTCTGCGCGTTGGCCGTCGACTCGGCGCTGGCGCTGCCCACCGTGTTCGGGCATTAGCTCGCGTCCCAGCCTCCGCGACGGCCGTCCTTGGTCTGGCCACGACGCTTCTTGCCAGCGATCCGGCGCTCCTGCGAGCCTCTGGTGGGCTTGGTCGGCAGGCGTATCGGGGGAGGCGCGGTCGCCGCGTCGCGAAGCAGACGAGCCATGCGCTCGCGAGCGGCGGCGCGGTTCTGGAGTTGTGCGCGATGCTCACTCGCCGTGACCCTGAGCACGCCGTCGGAGAGGCGGCCTCCCAGTCGACGGAGCATTCGGTGGCGCAACCACTCGGGTACCGCGGGCGAACGGGCCACGTCGAACGACAGCTCGACCCGGCTGTCGGCCGTGTTCACCCCCTGCCCGCCAGGGCCGGAGGACCTGGAGAAGCGTTCACTCAAATCGGACGCGGGAACCACCAGGTCCCGCGACACGATCAGGTCCGCCGCCATGTCGACAAGGTTAGAACGGGCGGCGGTGCGCGCCGGGGTTCGGTCGCGCGCACCAGCATCAACACCACGGAGCCGACCGTCCTGCGGCCCTCCAGATCGCGGTGGGCGTCGGCGGCGTCGGCTAGCGGGTACCGGTTGCTCACCGTGATCTCGATGGTGCCCTTGGCGATCGCGTCCAGCAGTTCGCCCGCACGCCATCCGAACTCATCGGGGGTGCGCGTGTGGTGGATCAGGGTCGGTCGGGTCAGGAAGACCGATCCTGCGGCGTTGAGCCGCTGCGGGTCCACCGGCGGCACCGGCCCACTGGCTGCACCAAACAGGGCGAGGGTGCCCCGTATCGCGAGGCTGGCCAGGCTGGCGTCGAACGTCGATGCGCCCACGCCGTCGTAGACCGCGGCCACCCCGTCGCCGCCGGTGAGTTCCCGGATCCGGGCGCCGAACTCGGCCGGATCGTCCGGATAGTCGAGCACCTCGACGGCACCTGCCTTGCGGGAGAGTTCGCCCTTCTCACGCGTCGACACCGTCGTGATGACCTTCACCGCCATGCTGGTGGCCCACTGCGTCAGGATCAGGCCGACCCCGCCCGCGCCTGCATGCAGCAGGACGGTGTCGCCCTGTTGCACGGGATAGGTGGACTTGATCAGGTAGTGGGCGGTCATGCCCTTCAGCAGCGCGGAGGCGGCCACTTCGGCGGCCACGCCGTCGGGCACGTAGGCCACGAAATCGGCCGGTGCCAGACAGAACTCGGCGTAGGCGCCATCGGCCTGCGCGGTCACGACGCGGTCGCCGACGCTGAGCGCAGCGACGTCCTCACCGACCGCGGCGATGGTGCCACACACCTCGGTGCCTACGACGAACGGGGCCTCGCGCGGGTATTGGCCCGATCGGAAGTAGGTGTCGATGAAGTTGACGCCTATCGCGTCCGCCTTGATCAGCACCTGGCCCGGGCCGGGGGAGGGCTGCGGCCTCTCGACGTAGTTCAGGACTTCGGGTCCGCCGGTTTCGGCGATTTCGATGGCGTACATGCCACCTATCATTCCAAGGTGAAACTCGCCCGGCCCGATGTTCGTCATCCCCGCATCGTCCTTGCAGGTTGCCGCGCCCTCGTCGAGGGCGACGGCGACGACGCCGGGTTGGTGGCGGCGCTGCGTTCGCGCGGTCTGCACGCCCGCTGGCTGTCATGGGACGATCCCGAGACCCAGCGCGCGGATGTGGTCATCCTGCGCGCCACGTGGGACTACATCGACCGGCTCGACGAGTTCCTCGCCTGGACGCGACGCGTCCCCAACGTCCTGAACGCGCCCGAGGTGGTGGCGTGGAACACCGACAAGCGCTACCTGACCGACCTTGCCGCGGCCGGCGTGCCGACGGTGCCCAGCCAGTTCTTCGCGCCCGGTGAAGCGGTGGCGTCGTTTCATGGCGAGGTGGTCGTCAAGCCGGCCGTCGGTGCGGGATCGGCTGGCGCCCAACGATTCACCGACCCCGATGCGGCGCGCGAACACGCCGCGAAGCTGCAGTCCGATGGGCGCACCGTGCTGGTGCAACCCTACGACGCCCGCATCGCGGACGGCGAGACGGCGCTGGTGTTCGTCGCCGGCCGGCAGTCCCACGCGTTCATCAAGGGGCCGATCCTTCCGCCGCCGGGAGGCGGGCCCGCGTTCGACGCCTCGGGCACGTACGCCGAGGAGTCGCTGCGTCCCGCCGAGCCGGATTTCGACCTGTGGGACGTCGGCCACGCCGCGTTGGCGGCCGCGGCCAACCGCCTCGGCATCACGCCGGCGGAGTTCCTCTACGCCCGTGTCGACGTCATCGGTGACTCGCGGGACCCGCGGCTGCTGGAGTTGGAGTTGGTGGAGCCGTCGTTGGGTTGGCGTCAGCTCGGGGAGGCCGACCGCGCCAGGCAACAGCGCGAGTTCGCCCTCGGGGTCGAGTCAGCTCTCGACCGGCTGGGGCTCGGCCCGTTCTCGCATCGAGGCCCATAGCGCCGCGGTGGCTGCCGTGCACGCGGCCGCCCCGGCCACGTGCACGGCGACCAGTGCCGCGGGCACACCGGTGAAGAACTGCACCGTGCCCACCAGTCCCTGCGCGCAGACCAGCGCGAGCAGCACCGTCCAGCGCAGCCTCACCGGCCGCGCCGCGGACACCGCAAGCAGCCCGAAGCCGAGGCCGACGACGAGGGCCAGGTAGGCCACCAACAGGGTGGAGTGCAGGTGCACCAGCGTGGTGATCTCCACCTGAAGGCGCGGCACCGGCTGTTCGACGCTCTTGTCGCCCGCGTGCGGCCCGGCGCCGGTCACCAGCGTTCCGGTGACGAGCACCGCCGAGAGCGTCACCGCGGTCAGGGCGGCCGACCAGCGCATGGGCTTGGGCACGCGCAACGTCGCGACGCCGCGATCGGGTTCGCCGACCTTCACGTACAGAAGCACCGAGAGCCACACCACCGCCATCGACGCCAGCAGGTGGATCGCGACGGTCCACCACAGCAGACCGGTCAGCACCGTGATCCCGCCGATCACGGCCTGCAGGATCGTCGATGCGGGCATCAGCCACGCATAGACGAGCACCTCGCGGCGTCTGCGGGCGCGCGTCAGCGTCAGCACGGCGAGCGCTGCGGTGAGCACCACCAGGAACGTGATCATCCGGTTGCCGAACTCGACGGCCTGATGGATCACCGGTACCTCGGCGACCGGAACCGGGGTGAAGCTGCCGGGGAAGCACTGCGGCCAGGTGGGGCAGCCGAGGCCGGACGCGGTGACACGGACGATGGCGCCGGTGACGGCGATGCCGCCCTGGGTCAAGACGACGGCGAGGGCCACCAGCCGTTGCGTCCGCAGGCTCGGCATGGGCAGCACGTCAACGAGCCGCAGCAAGAACCTTCCGACGGGCACCGACCGATCGTAGAGCAGCGGTAACTACGCCCTGTAGTAGGGCTGGCGGGGCGCTGCGGACGCCGCGCGTCAGGTGAAGCGGAACCAGCGCAGCGCGCCAAGCGCAGCGACCGCACCCCACGCCGTCAGCACCGCGATGCCGAACCAGTCCACGGACGAGGTCATCGCTCGTGTCAAGGCCTCGGTCATGGCGCCGGACGGCGTCAGCCTGGCCACCCACTGCACACCATGCGAGACCATGCCGCCGCCGAGCGTCAGTGCGCCGAGTCCGGCGAAGACGAACCACAGCAGGTTGGCCACCGCCAGCACGATCTCGGCGCGCAGCGTGCCGCCCAGCAGCAGACCCAGCGCGGCGAAGCCGGCGGTGCCGAGCGCGATGATCACCGCACCCAACGCCAGCCCGGCGATCGCCGGACGCCAGCCCAGCGCAAACCCGATGGCGCCCAACAGAATCGACTGCAGGAACACCACGGTGACCACGGCAAGCGACTTGCCCGCGATGATGCCCCAGACCGGGAGCGCGGTCGCGCCAAGTCGCTTGAGTGCGCCGTACCGCCGGTCGAAGGCGACTGCGATGGCCTGGCCGGTGAACGCCGTCGAGATGACGGCGAGCGCCATGATCGCCGGGTACGAAGGTGGCCGCCCGGTTGTTCCCGAACGAGCCGAGCGGGAGCAAGGTCAGGCCGACCAACAGCGTGATCGGGATGAACATCGTCAGCAGCAGCTGTTCGCCGTTGCGCAGCAACAGCTTCAGCTCGAGGCCGAACTGCGCGGCCAACATCTTGGGCACCGTCGCCGGTCGTGGATCAGGGGCGAAGGTGCCGGGGGCGAAGAGATTCGTCACGGCCGCAGCTCCCGTCCCGTCAGGTCCAGGAACACGTCCTCGAGGCTGCGCTGCTCGACCCGCATGTCGGTGGCCAGCACGTTCAGCCGCGCGCACCACGCGGTGACGGTGGCCAGCACCTGCGGGTCGACGTGGCCCTCGACCAGGTATTCACCCGGCATCGTCTCGATCGCCTTGTAGTTTTCCGGTAGCGCCGAAACCAGAAGCGTGAGATCGAGTTTCGGTGGCGCGGAGAAGCGCAGCTGGTTCTCCGCGCCGCGCCCCATGAGCTCGGCCGGAGTGCCGGTGGCCACCGCAACGCCATGGTCGATGATCACCAACATGTCGGCCAGCTGCTCGGCCTCGGCCAGCTGGTGGGTGGTCAGGACCACGGTGACGCCGTCGCGACGCAGTCCGTCGATCAGCTCCCACACGACGATCCTGGCGTGCGCGTCCATTCCGGCCGTCGGCTCGTCGAGGAACACCAGCTCGGGCCTGCCGACGACCGCACATGCCAGCGCGAGCCGCTGCTGCTGCCCGCCGGAGAGGCGTCGGTACGTGGTGCGGGCGGATTCGGTCAGGCCCAACGTCTCCATCAGCCACGCCGGGTCGAGGGGATTGGCCGAGTACGAGGCGACCAGACCGAGCATCTCGCCCGCCCGCGCCGCCGGATAGCCGCCGCCGCCCTGCAGCATCACGCCGATCCGTTCGCGCAGCCGGGCGTTGTCGGCGACGGGGTCCAGACCAAGGATCTCGATGGTGCCGGAGTCGGGCCGGATGAATCCCTCGCACATCTCCACGGTGGTGGTCTTGCCTGCGCCGTTTGGCCCGAGCAGCGCCAGAATCTCCGCTCGCTGCACGTCGAGGTCGAGCCCGTCGACGGCGGTCGTCGACCCGTACCGCTTGCTCACGCCGCGCAACAGCACGGGAGTGTCGGAACGGGAGGTCACGGAGACTCAGCGTAGGCGTCCGGCTGGGTGGCCGGCGTCGATGGTGGTGGGGGCGGCCCCGTGCCGTTCGTCTCGGGGAAGGGGCGCCATGGCAGCCGGGAGTAGGTGATCGTGATCAGGACGGCCACGATCACGGTGCTCGCCAGCGTCGCGTCGACGATCTGGAACAGCGCGAACCTGTCCCCGTTGGCCGTCGGCCCGAATATGCCGACGATCAGGGTGATCGCGATGGTCGTGCCGCGGAATCCGGGTCGGCTGGCCCATGCGGCCAGAGGGATGATCGCCCACAGCAGGTACCAGGGCTGCACCACGGGGAACAGAAGCACGGTCGCACCGAGCGCGACACCGAGGCCGCCGACGGGGTGCAACCGGCCGCGCATCACGGTCAGCAGTAGATAGGTGACGAGAATTGCGATGATGATCACACCCATGGCGCGGGTCAGGCCCAGCACCGCGGTGGTGTGGTCGCCGAGTCCGAGCAGGATGCCCACCTGACCGGTGCCGAGGGCGAGCAGCGTCGGCGGCGACATCCAGGACCGCACCACGTTCGCCGTGCCAAGCGTGAACAGCCACCCGAACCCGAGGCCGCTGGCCCAGCCGACCAGCGCGATCACCGCCACCGACACCGCGGTCAGCGAACCGCCTGCGGTGAGGAATGCCTTGAAGGTGCCGCCCCAGCGGCACGCCAGCGCCATCGCCACGAAGCCGATGGCCAACAGCGACGGCAGTTTCACCTGCGACGACAGTGCGATCAGCACCGTGCCCGCGGCCAGCATCGCCATCGGCCTCCAGCGCAGCCACTCGTCGCGATGCCGCGGCCATTGCACCGGCCGCGGGACGAGCGGTCCCGCGGCGTTCACCCCTCGCAGGGCGAACTCTGTCCCGGCGAGCATCAGCCCGAGCATCAGGGCCTCGTTGTGGATCCCCGCGACGAGGTGCATGAACAGCAGCGGATTGCACGGACCCAGCCACAGCGCGCTGACCTCGGCGACACCGCACCGGCGGGCGAGACGCGGTGTCGCCCAGACGATCAACCCGACTCCGAGCAGCACGATCAGCCGGTGGAACAGCACTGCGGCGACGATGTCGTCGCCGGTGACGGTCGAGATGCCGCGGCCGATCCACAGGAACAACGGCCCGTACGGCGCGGGCGTCTCACGCCACAGGCTGGGCACCGACAGCGTGAACACATGGTCGAGACCGAGTCCTGGCGCGGGCCCGACGCGGTACGGGTCGAGCCCGATCCGGGCGATCTGGCTCTGGGCCAGATAGGAGTAGACGTCCTTGCTGTACATCGGTGGCGCGATCAGCAGGGGAAGCGCCCACAGCAGCAGCGTGCGGTCCAGTTGACTGCGCGACATGCGCCTGCTGCCCAGCGCAAAGCGGCCCAGCATCAGCCATGCCAGCGCCATCATCACCGCACCGGTCGTGGTCATCGTGAGCGAGACGGTCTGGATGCGGGACGGCAGGTTGAGCAGCCGCACCCCGAAGGTGGGATCCTGGACCACGGGACGGGCGCCCGCCCCGAGCGCACCGATCGCCATCAGCACGGTGCCCGTCGCGCCGAACACGCGGGTGCGCCGCAGCGCGGCCACCTCGGCGGCGATGAGTGGTGAGCCGACAGTCGACTCGTCGGCGTGCCAGCGGGCGACGGCCGAGCTGAGGGACCGTAGGCGGGCGGCCATCAGAGCAGCGTAACCGCGGCTCCGTCGGCGTCGTAGCCGCCGACGTGTAAGGCTTGCCTTGGTAGCACCGTGTGCTGAATTCCGTCACAATGGTGTTGTGAAATTAACTTCGGAGGTCTCGCCTGCGGCAAGTGCCGCGTCGACCTCCGATGGTCACACCAGGCGCGCAATCGTTCAGTTGCTGCTGGAGGGCCCGATCACGGCCGGTCAGATCGGTGAAAGGCTAGGAATCTCCGCAGCGGGCGTGCGTCGTCATCTCGATGCGCTCATCGATGCGGGCGAGGCCGAGTCGCACGCCGCGGCGAGTCTGGGAGCACAACGGCCGCGGTCGCCCCGCCAAGCGATACCGGCTCACCGCAGGTGGGCGCGACAAGCTCGACCATACCTACGACGATCTGGCCGTGGCGGCCATGCGGCAGCTGCGTGAGATCGGCGGCGACCAGGCCATCCGCACGTTCGCCCGCAGGCGCATCGACACCATCCTTTCCGGCGTCGACGATGCCGCGGACGGCGACGTCAAGGGCGCAGCGGACCGCGTCGCCTCCGCGCTGACCGACGCGGGTTACGCGACAACCACCACGCCGGTGACCGGACCGGTCCACGGCGTGCAGATCTGCCAGCATCACTGTCCCGTGTCGCACGCCGCCGCGGAGTTTCCGGAGTTGTGTGAGGCCGAACGCGAGGCGTTCGCCGAGATCCTGGGTACTCACGTCCAGCGGCTGGCGACCATCGTCAACGGCGATTGCGCATGTACCACGCACGTCCCCGTCGCTTCCGACAAGCAGCCCATCATTCGGCGCACAGCCCGCGCCGAGACCATCACGACCCAACAAGGAGCGTCGACATGACGACCACACCGGAGACGCAGCTGACCCAAGAGGAGACCATCGCCACTCTTGGTAATTACGGCTACGGCTGGGCTGACTCCGACGTGGCTGGCGCCAGCGCACAGCGAGGCCTGAGCGAAGCCGTGGTGCGCGACATCTCGTCGAAGAAGAGCGAGCCCGAGTGGATGCTCGACGTCCGGCTCAAGGCACTGCGCACGTTCGACAAGAAGCCGATGCCGAACTGGGGTTCCAACCTCGAGGGCATCCACTTCGACAACATCAAGTACTTCGTGCGCTCCAGCGAGAAGCAGGCCGCGACGTGGGACGACCTGCCCGCCGACATCAAGAACACCTACGACAAGCTCGGAATCCCCGAAGCCGAGAAGCAGCGACTGGTGTCCGGTGTGGCTGCCCAGTACGAGTCCGAGGTCGTGTACCACTCGATCCGTGAGGACCTCGAGGCGCAGGGTGTCATCTTCCTGGACACCGACACCGCGCTGAAGCAGCACCCCGAGCTGTTCAGGCAGTACTTCGGCACCGTGATCCCGGCCGGCGACAACAAGTTCTCCGCGCTGAACACCGCGGTGTGGTCAGGCGGATCGTTCATCTACGTGCCGAAGGGCGTGCACGTCGACATCCCGCTGCAGGCCTACTTCCGGATCAACACCGAGAACATGGGCCAGTTCGAGCGGACGCTGATCATCGTCGACGAGGGCGCCTACGTGCACTACGTCGAGGGTTGTACCGCGCCGATCTACAAGTCGGACTCGCTGCACTCCGCCGTGGTCGAGATCATCGTCAAGCCGGGCGGGCGCTGCCGGTACACCACCATCCAGAACTGGTCGAACAACGTCTACAACCTGGTCACCAAGCGGGCGCGGGCCGAGGCGGGCGCCACCATGGAGTGGATCGACGGCAACATCGGCTCCAAGGTCACGATGAAGTACCCGGCCGTCTGGATGACCGGCGAGCACGCAAGGGGCGAGGTGCTCTCGGTGGCGTTCGCAGGCGAGGGTCAGCATCAGGACACCGGCGCCAAGATGCTGCACCTGGCGCCCAACACGTCGAGCAACATCGTCTCGAAGTCGGTGGCCCGCGGCGGTGGCCGCGCGTCGTACCGCGGTCTGGTGCAGGTGAACAAGGGCGCCCACGGGTCGCGCTCCAGCGTGAAATGCGATGCGCTGCTGGTCGATACGATCAGCCGCAGTGACACCTACCCGTACGTCGACATCCGCGAGGACGACGTCACGATGGGCCACGAGGCGACGGTGTCGAAGGTCAGCGAGGATCAGCTGTTCTACCTGATGAGCCGCGGCATGACCGAGGACGAGGCCATGGCCATGGTGGTGCGCGGCTTCGTCGAGCCCATCGCCAAGGAACTGCCGATGGAGTACGCACTCGAGCTCAACCGGCTCATCGAATTGCAGATGGAGGGCGCGGTCGGATGACCCGCGCAGAATTTGACGGAGTCACTGGAGGGCCGGACCAAGGGAGAGCTGTTCACGTCATTCGACGTCGACGCCTTCGAGGTGCCCGGCGGCCGTGACGAGCTGTGGCGGTTCACCCCGCTCAAGCGACTACGTGGCCTTCACGACGGATCCGCACCGGCGACCGGAAGCGCAGTCATCGAGGTCGGCGAGCGTGCAGGCGTGACGGTGGAAGCCGTGCGGCGCGGCGACGAGCGGCTCGGTCAGGCGGGTGTGCCCGCTGATCGCGTCGCTGCGCAGGCATTCTCGTCGTTCAACCAGGCCACCATCGTCACCGTGACACGCGATGCCACGGCGGGCGAGCCGATCGAGATCGCGCTGCACGGACCTGGCGAAGGGGCAACGGCTTACGGCCACATGCAGATCCGGGTCGAGGAACTCGCCGAGGCCGTCGTCGTCATCGACCAGCGCGGCAGTGGAACCTACGCCGACAACATCGAGTTCCTCGTCGGCGACGCCGCGCGACTGACCGTGGTGTCGATCGCCGACTGGGCCGACGACGCCGTCTACGTGAGCTCACATCACGCGACGCTCGGCAAGGACGCGGTGCTCCGACACGTCGCCGTCACGCTCGGCGGGGACGTGGTGCGGCTGACCGCAAGGACCCGGTTCGAGGCGCAGGGCGGGGACGCCGAGCTGCTCGGCCTGTACTTCGCCGACGACGGACAGCACTTCGAGTCGCGGCTGCTGATCGACCACGCGCAGCCCAATTGCCGGTCCAACGTGCTGTACAAGGGTGCGCTGCAAGGGGATCCGGACTCCAAGCGCCCCGACGCGCATACGGTGTGGGTCGGCGACGTGCTGATCCGCGCGGCGGCCACCGGCACCGACACCTACGAGGCCAACCGCAACCTCGTGCTCACCGACGGCGCACGCGCCGACTCGGTGCCCAACCTCGAGATCGAGACGGGTGAGATTCACGGCGCCGGACACGCCAGCGCCACGGGACGTTTCGACGACGAACAGTTGTTCTACCTCCGTGCCCGCGGCATTCCGGAGGAACAGGCCCGCAGGCTGGTGGTGCGCGGCTTCTTCGGCGAGATCATCGCCAAGATCGCGGTGCCGGACATCCGCGAACGCCTCACCGACGCAATCGAACACGAACTAGCCATCACCGCTGGGCGAATTTAAAGACGAGAGAATCAACTAAACATGACCACACTCGAAATCAAGGACCTGCACGTCTCCGTCACGTCGACCGACGAGGGTGACATCCCGATCCTCAAGGGCGTCGACCTCACCGTGAAGTCGGGGGAGACCCACGCCGTGATGGGCCCCAACGGATCCGGCAAGTCCACCCTGTCGTACGCGATCGCCGGGCATCCGAAGTACGTCGTCACGTCCGGCTCGATCACCCTCGACGGTGCGAACGTCCTGGACATGAGCATCGACGAACGCGCCCGCGCCGGCCTGTTCCTCGCCATGCAGTACCCGATCGAGGTGCCTGGCGTGTCGATGTCGAACTTCCTGCGGACGGCCGCGACGGCGGTACGAGGCGAAGCTCCCAAGCTGCGGCACTGGGTCAAGGAGGTCAAGGCCGCGATGACCGATCTCGACATCGACCCCGCCTTCTCCGAACGCAGTGTCAACGAGGGATTCTCGGGCGGCGAGAAGAAGCGCCACGAGATCCTGCAGCTCGGTCTGCTGAAGCCCAAGATCGCGATCCTCGACGAAACCGACTCCGGTCTTGACGTCGACGCGTTGCGCATCGTCAGCGAGGGCGTCAACCGTTACGCCGAGGCAGAGCACGGCGGCGTCCTGCTGATCACCCACTACACCCGCATCCTGCGCTACATCCAGCCGCAGTTCGTGCACGTGTTCGTCGGCGGCCGGATCATCGAGTCCGGCGGTCCGGAGTTGGCCGACGAGCTCGAAGAGAACGGCTACGAGCGCTTCGCGCAGGCCGCGGCCAGCGGAGCATGACGTGACGGCCTCGGTACGGACATTGGATCCCACTGAGGTGGCGAGGATCCGCGCGGACTTCCCGATCCTGAGTCGGGTCATGCGCGGTGGAAGTCAGTTGGCCTACCTGGATTCCGGTGCGACGTCTCAACGGCCGCTGCAGGTGCTGGACTCCGAGAGGGTGTTCCTCACCACCTCGAACGGGGCGGTGCACCGCGGCGCCCATCAGCTGATGGAGGAGTCCACCGACGCCTACGAACAGGGGCGCGACGACATCGCGGCGTTCGTCGGCGTGGATGCCGACGAGCTGGTCTTCACCAAGAACGCCACCGAGTCGATCAACTTGGTGTCGTACGCGCTGGGCGACAGCCGGTTCGAGCGTGCCGTCGGGCCCGGCGACGTCATCGTCACCACCGAACTCGAGCACCACGCCAACCTGATCCCGTGGCAGGAACTCGCTCGTCGCACCGGCGCCACGCTGCGCTGGTACGGCGTCACCGACGACGGCCGCATCGACCTGGACTCGCTCCAACTGGACGAGCGGGTCAAGGTGCTGGCGTTCAGTCACCACTCGAACGTGACGGGTGCCGTCGCGCCGGTTGCCGAGTTGGTGGCGCGGGCCAGGGCCGTCGGCGCGCTGACGCTGCTCGACGCCTGCCAGTCGGTCCCGCACCAGCCCGTCGACTTCCACGGTCTCGACGTCGACTACGCCGTCTTCTCCGGCCACAAGATGTTGGGCCCCAACGGTATCGGTGTGCTGTACGGCCGGCGGCAGTTGCTCGATGCGATGCCGCCCTTCATCACCGGCGGTTCGATGATCGAGACCGTGACGATGGAGGCCACCACCTACGCAGCTGCGCCACAACGGTTCGAGGCGGGCACGCCGATGACGTCCCAGGTCGTCGGTTTGGCAGCCGCCGCACGGTATCTCACCGATATCGGGATGGACGCCGTCCAGGCCCACGAGAACGAACTGGTCGGCGCCGCTCTGGCGGGCCTGTCGTCGATCGAGGGGGTCCGCATCATCGGGCCCGCGTCACTCGAGCATCGCGGTTCGCCGGTGAGCTTCGTCGTGGACGGGATTCACGCACACGACGTCGGGCAGGTGCTCGACGACGACGGCGTGGCGGTCCGCGTCGGTCACCACTGCGCCTGGCCGCTGCACCGCAGGTTTGGCATCGCCGCGACCGCGCGTGCCTCGTTCGCGGTGTACAACACGCCCGACGAGGTGGACCGTCTGGTTTCCGGGGTGCGCCGCGCGATCGACTTCTTCGGAAGGGATTGAGCGCGCCGTGCGCATGGAGCAGATGTATCAGGAAGTCATCCTGGACCACTACAAGCACCCGCACCACCGCGGCCTGCGGGAGCCGTTCGGCGCCCAGGTGCATCACGTCAACCCGACCTGCGGGGACGAAGTGACGCTACGGGTGGCGCTGGCGGGCGACGGTGAGCAGGTCGCCGACGTCTCCTACGACGGGCAGGGCTGTTCGATCAGCCAGGCGGCGACGTCGGTGCTCGCCGACCAGGTGATCGGCCAGACGGTGGGCGATGCGCTGAAGACCGTTGCGGCGTTCACCGAGATGGTCTCCTCACGCGGAAACGTCGAGGGGGACGAGGACGTGCTCGGCGACGGCATCGCGTTCGCCGGGGTGGCCAAGTACCCGGCCAGGGTGAAATGTGCGCTACTGGGATGGATGGCGTTCAAGGACGCCGTCGCGCAGGCGTCCCACCGTGACGACGACTCCGATGGAGGAAAGCGATGAGCGAGACCGCAGAGAATCAGATCGCAGGCAACGAGAGCGCAGGCAACGCGGCCCCGGTCAATGACGAACTGATCGCCGATCTCGAGGAGGCGATGCGTGACGTCGTCGACCCCGAACTCGGCATCAACGTGGTCGACCTCGGCCTGGTCTACGGACTGAACGTGGACAAGGAGGGCCCGGACGCGGTTGCGCTGATCGACATGACGTTGACGTCGGCGGCCTGCCCACTGACCGACGTCATCGAAGATCAGTCGCGCACCGCGCTGGTCGGTGCCGGCCTGGTGCGAGACATCAAGATCAACTGGGTGTGGAACCCGCCGTGGGGCCCGGACAAGATCACCGAGGACGGCCGCGAACAACTGCGGGCGCTCGGCTTCACCGTCTAGCCACCGTGACGACGCCCGCCGCCACACTGACCGTTGTCGGCTGGGCGCAGGTTGACCGCCGTCGCGGCTAGATTGCCGCTGCCGTCCTTGGTTCCGCGCGCCATCAGGCATTGACCTGCCGTGATCGCCGAGGTATCCGCGGTGCTGCGCTTGGCGTAGCGGGTGCCGGGTGTGACGGTCACGGTGATCTGGCTGTTGTCCGCCGCGGTGAGAACCATCGAGGACCCGTTGACCGACGCCACCGTCCCGCCGACACCGCGCGCACCGGGCCGCCCACATCGACCATTGCCTGCCTGGGTCACCAGGACGGCCGCGGCGGTGACCGAGGACGCGGTGCCCTTGCCTCTGGTGGGGTGGACCGCGACGCACTCGCCGGCGACGACGTCGGAAAACTGGGCCGCGGTGAGTTGGGTGACGTGTGTGGACGGGGTGACGTCGACGGTGGCCGGTCCCTTCGGGCCCGTCACCATCACCGTGCCGCCCGACACCGAAGCGACGAGGCCGAACGTTCTGTCCTTGCCTGCTGCCGCAGCGGCGGGCGCTGGAGCCGTCGGCGACGAACTGGACGCGGCCGACGATCTGGTGGCCGCCGGTGCGGCGGTGCTGCTGGATGACGCCGACGGCGTACTCGACGAACCGCAGGCGGCGAGCGAGGCCGCTGCGCAGACCGCGACGGTGACTGCCGCACAGCGGGACACACGCGAGGAAATGACCATGCGTTCACGCTCCGTGCGCGGACTGTTGCTGCGCTTTGACGGCGATGTGAGGTCGCTATGGGAACGGGTGACCTAGGGTGACGCGGGTGGACAGTGAGGCATTCATCAGCACCCGCAGGCAACTGCGCGGGCTCGCCGAGAGTTTGATCGGCGGTCCCCAGCACCGCGCGGCGGGCACCATCCGGCTGGCCGTGCGCCCCGACGGCTTCGTCGGCGTCGCGCTGCCGCTAGCCGTGCGCGGCACCGAGTTCACGTGGCAGGACGGCAGCGCGGCACTGGCGGGTACTCCCGGAGCGCTTGCGGAGGCAGCGGGTGTCGACTACGGCCCGCCGGAGGGCGTCTACGAGATCGTCGACCCGTTGCCCGCCGACGCCGTGCTCGACATCGATCCCGACGCCGTCGAGCTCATCGGTCGAAGTCTGTACGCGGGCGGATACGCGCTGAAACAGGTTCTGCCGGAATCACATCCGGTTCTGTGGCCGGAGCACTTCGACGTCGCGGTCACCGAGGACGAGGTCAACTACGGGGTATCGGCAGGCGACTCATATCACGACACCCCCTACGCCTACGTCGGACCGTGGACGCCCCGCACCGGCGCCTTCTGGAACGCGCCGTTCGGGGCGGTGTTCTCACTGGACCCGACCCACGACGTCGACCAGCTGGCGGCGGACGCGGCCGCGTTCTTCCAGCGAGGGCCGGAATCGGAGCAGGTAGGACGGCGTTGAAGCATGTCATGCCGTACGACGAGCGCGTGGCCGAGCTGTTCAAGCCCATGCGGTTGAGGTCGATGACATTGCGCAATCGGTTCGCGATGGCACCCATGACGCGGCGGGCGTCGCCGGGCGGAATACCCGGCGCGGACGTCGCCGAGTACTACGCGCGCCGCGCGGCAGGCGGCGTTGGCCTGATCATCACCGAGGGGATCCGGTTGGCGGAGCCCGAAGCGGGCTGGCCGAGTGGCATCCCCACCCTTGTAGGCGACGACGTACTCGCCGGATGGCGGGCAGTCACCAGGGCCGTGCACGGCCACGGTGGCGCGATCGCCGCGCAGCTGTGGCATCAGGGCGCCGAGCGGAGCGACACCGACGGGGTCGCCCCGGTCAGCCCGTCGGGCGTGACGGCCCGGGGAGCCAAGGGGCGCGCACTGCGCACCGAGGAACTGGCCGACGTGGCCGGGTCTACGCGGCAGCCGCCCGCAATGCTCGCGACGTCGGGTTCGACGCCGTCGAACTGCACGGCGCGCACGGCTACCTGCTCGACGAATTCCTTTGGGCGAGAACGAATCTGCGCACCGACGGCTACGGAGGCGATCTCAGCGCGCGCACCAGGTTCCCCGCCGAGGTGGTCGCCGCGGTGCGCGCGGCCGTCGGCCCGGAATTCCCGATCATCTTCCGGTTCTCGCAGTGGAAGCAGACCGACTACGCCGCGTCGATCGCCGACGATCCGGCCGAGCTTGCAGGAACTGCTGGCACCTCTGGTGGACGCGGGCGTCGACATGTTCCACCCGTCCACGCGCAGGCACCACGAGTCGGCCTATCCGGACGCCGATCTGGAGCTCAGCCTGGCGGGGTGGACGAAGAAGGTCACCGGAGCGCCGGTGATCGCGGTCGGCTCGGTGGGCCTGGAGACGGAGTTCACCCCGGGCCGGCCAGGGGGCCACATTCCGCCTGCGCCGGTCGACCGGCTGCTCGATCAGTACGGGTCCGGCGAGTTCGACGTCGTCGCCATCGGACGGGCCCTGCTCGCCGATCCGACCTGGGTGAACCGGCTGCGGGATGGTTCGCTCGACGGGTTCAATGGGTATGACGCCGAGACCGCGCTGGCTCAGTTGAGCTGACCACATACTGGGAACAAGCAGGTAGACCACGATGTTAGGAGAGGTGTGAGTACCCAAGACATCACCGCTGAAAAGTTCAATGCCACCGTCACCGACAACGAGATCGTGCTGGTGGATTTCTGGGCGTCCTGGTGCGGGCCGTGTAAGGCGTTCGCGCCGACCTTCGCCGCATCGTCCGAGAAGCACCCCGACGTGGTGCACGCCAAGGTGGACACCGAGGCCGAGCAGGGCCTCGCGGCGGCCGCGGAAATCCAGGCGATCCCGACCCTGATGGCCTTCAAGAAGGGCCACATGGTCTTCCGGCACTCGGGAATGCTGCCCGCCGACCAGCTGGACGACATCATCGGCAAGATCAAGGAGTTCGACATCGACGCCGCGATGTCGCAGCAGGAGACCGCCGAGCAGGTGTAAGAGGCGGGTCCGCTCGCGGCACGCGATAGCGTGCACTCTCGTGAGCGAGCCGCAGAACTCCCGGCACCCGTTGGTGCTCGTCGACCATCCGAGGCCCAACGTGGCGTTGGTCACGTTGAACCGCCCGGAGCGGATGAACTCGATGGCGTTCGACGTCATGGTGCCGCTCAAGAAGGCCCTCGACGAGCTGGCCAACGACAACGACGACCCGTGTCGTGGTTCTGACGGGTGCGGGCCGCGGGTTCTCCTCCGGGGCCGACCACAAGTCGGCAGGATCGGTGCCACACGTCGACGGCCTCACCCGGCCCGACCGTTCGCGCTGCGGTCGATGGAGGTGCTCGACGACGTGATCCTGGCGCTGCGCAAGCTGCACCAGCCCGTCATCGCAGCGGTCAACGGGGCGGCCATCGGAGGCGGGTTGTGCCTGGCCATGGCCGCGGACGTCCGGATCGCCGCGAGCTGGTGCGTACTTCCGGGCGGCGGGCATCAACAACGGACTCACGGCGAGCGAGCTCGGCCTGTCCTACCTGCTGCCGAGGGCGATCGGGACGTCGCGGGCCTTCGAAGCGATGCTGACCGGTCGCGACATCGACGCGCAGGAGGCCGAACGCATCGGTCTGGTATCGCGCACCGTGCCCGACGACGAGCTGCTCGACACCTGTTACGAGATGGCCGAGCGGATGGCCGCGTTCTCGCGGCCGGGTATCGAGTTGACCAAGCGCACACTGTGGAGTGGACTGGACGCCGGTAGCCTGGAAGCTCACATGCAGGCTGAAGGCCTGGGCCAGCTCTTCGTGCGCCTACTCACCGCCAATTTCGAGGAAGCGGTCGCCGCGCGCGCCGAGAAGCGGCCCGCGGTCTTCACCGATGACAAGTAAACCGCGACAAGCACCAGACGACCAGCACCGACGACAGAAACAAGGAGAAGCAGCGTGATCACCGCAACGGACCTGGAGGTCCGCGCAGGCGCGCGCACGCTGCTGTCAGCCGAAGGCCCCGCTCTGCGCATCCAACCCGGAGATCGCATCGGCCTGGTCGGACGCAACGGTGCTGGCAAGACGACCACGATGCGCATCCTCGCCGGGGCAGGTGAGCCGTACGCAGGGACCGTCACGCGCACCGGCGAAATCGGTTACCTGCCGCAGGATCCCAAAGAGGGCGACCTCGAGGTGCTGGCCCGTGACCGGGTGCTGTCGGCCCGTGGCCTCGATACGTTGCTCGCCGACCTGGAGAAGCAGCAGGCATTGATGGCCGAGGTGGCCGACGACGCGGCCCGAGACAAGGCGATTCGACGGTACGGCCAACTCGAGGAGCGCTTCGCCGCCCTTGGCGGCTACGCAGCCGAGAGCGAGGCGGGCCGCATCTGCGCAAGCCTTGGACTGCCCGAACGTGTCCTCACCCAGCAGTTGCGCACCCTCTCCGGCGGCCAGCGACGTCGCGTCGAACTGGCCAGGATCTTGTTCGCCGCGTCCGACACCGGCTCGGGAACCGATACCATCCTGCTGCTCGACGAGCCGACCAACCACCTCGACGCCGACTCGCTGGGCTGGTTGCGCGACTTCCTCAAGACCTACACCGGCGGACTCGTCGTCATCAGCCACAACGTGGAGCTGTTGGCCGACGTGGTCAACCGGGTGTGGTTCCTGGACGCGGTGCGCGGTGAGGCCGACGTCTACAACATGGCTGGCAGAAGTACCTCGACGCCCGCGCCACCGATGAGCAGCGCCGTAGGCGCGAACGCGCCAACGCCGAGCGCAAGGCGGGCGCGCTGCGCACTCAGGCCGCCAAGATGGGCGCCAAGGCCACCAAAGCCGTTGCCGCCCAGAACATGTTGCGGCGGGCCGACCGGATGATGGCCGAGCTGGACGATGAGCGCGTTGCCGACAAGGTCGCCCGGATCAAATTCCCCAGTCCCGCGCAGTGCGGCAAGACGCCACTGGTGGCCAAGGGCCTGACGAAGATGTACGGGTCGCTCGAGGTGTTCAGCGGGGTGGATCTGGCCATCGACCGGGGTTCGCGTGTGGTGATCCTCGGCCTGAACGGTGCGGGTAAGACCACGCTGCTGCGTCTGCTCGCCAGCGCGGAGGTTCCCGATGCCGGTGCGCTGGAACCTGGGCACGGTCTCAAGGTCGGGTATTTCGCCCAGGAGCACGACACGCTCGACGACACCGCAACGGTGTGGGAGAACATCCGGCACGCCGCACCCGACACCGGGGAACAGGACCTACGAGGTCTGCTCGGTGCGTTCATGTTCCGGGGTCCTGCAGCTCGATCAATTCGCGGGCACCTTGTCCGGCGGCGAGAAGACCCGCCTGGCGCTGGCGGGGTTGGTGGCCTCCACGGCCAATGTGCTGCTGCTCGACGAACCGACCAACAACCTCGATCCCGCCTCGCGCGAACAGGTGCTCGACGCGCTGCGCAGCTACGCCGGCGCGGTGGTGTTGGTGACGCACGATCCTGGGGCGGCGGAAGCGCTGGACCCGCAGCGGGTGGTGCTGCTTCCGGACGGCACCGAGGACCATTGGTCGCAGGATTACCTCGACCTCATCGAACTGGCCTGACCAAGGGGCAGGCGCCTGCGGCACGCCTCACCAATTTCGCACCACCCGGATTGAACGATTCCCAACGTGGGTAACAGAGGGAGGTCGACTGAACGTCGGGGATCCGGAAAGTGGGGAGATGCGCGATGCAGGAATTGAACAAGAACCGGGACCAAGTGCTCACCGAGCTGCGGAGCGCCTATGAGAGTGGCGCCAGCATCCGCTCGCTGGTGGCAGAGACAGGACGCTCATACGGTTCGGTCCACAGCATGTTGCGCGAATCCGGTACCACCATGCGTAGCCGTGGCGGTCCGAACCACCGCAACACCAACAACCGGCCGTAGCTACTGCTGGCGTACCGACGCCTCGACCAGATCGAGTACGGCGCTGAGCTGTTCGGCGTCGTCGCCGGATGCCAGACGAGCGACCAGCCCGTCGAGGACGAGATCCAGATAGGTCTGCAGGACCGCGCTCGGCACGTCGTCGCGGAGCCGGCCCGCCTGCTTCTGGCGCTGGAGGCGGGCGGTGGTGGCAGCGGACAACTCTGCTGATCGCTCCGCCCAGCCCTGGTGGAACACCGGGTCGTTGCGGAGCTTGCGGGCGATCTCCAGCCGTGTCGTCAGCCAGTCGAACTGCTCGGGTGCGGCCAACAGGTCCCGCATGACCTGGATCAGGCCTTCGCGCGACGCGACGTCCGCCATCCGCTCCGCGTCCTCGCGGGCCAGCTCGAAGAACAGCGTGTCCTTGTCGCGGAAGTGATGAAAGATGGCGCCGCGCGACAGCCCGATGGTGTGTTCGAGCCGCCGCACGGTCGCCTTCTCATAGCCGTACTCCGCGAAACACCTGCGTGCGCCGTCGAGGATCTGGCGACGGCGGGCAGCCAGATGGTCCTCGGTCACACGGGGCATGTGGTCAGTTCGACTTCAGCATGTTGCGCAGGACGAACTGCAGGATGCCGCCGTTGCGGTAGTAGTCGGCTTCGCCAGGGGTGTCGATGCGAACCACCGCGTCGAACTCGACCTTGGAACCGTCCTCCTTGGTGGCGGTGACGTGCACGGTCTTCGGCGTCTTGCCCTCGTTGAGGTCTGTGATACCCGTGATGTCGTAGGTCTCGGTGCCGTCGAGCTTCAGCGACGCCGCCGACTCGCCCGCCGGGAACTGCAGCGGGATGACGCCCATGCCGATGAGGTTGGAGCGGTGGATGCGCTCGAACGATTCGGTGATGACCGCCCGCACGCCCAGCAGGGGTGCCCTTGGCCGCCCAGTCGCGCGACGATCCGGAGCCGTACTCCTTGCCGCCGAGCACGACCAGCGGAATGTCCTGCGCCGCATAGTTCTGCGAGGCGTCGTAGATGAACGCCTGCGGGCCGCCGTCCTGGGTGAAGTCGCGGGTGTAGCCGCCGGAGACGTCGTCGAGCAGCTGGTTGCGCAACCGGATGTTGGCGAACGTGCCGCGGATCATCACCTCGTGGTTGCCGCGCCGCGAGCCGTAGGAGTTGTAGTCCTTGCGCTCGACGCCGTTCTCCTCGAGGTACTGCGCGGCCGGGGTGCCGGGCTTGATGTTGCCTGCCGGGGAGATGTGGTCGGTGGTGACCGAGTCGCCAAGCAGCGCAAGCACTCTGGCGCCCTTGATGTCGGTGACCGGCTCCGGCTCGGCTGGCATGCCGTCGAAGTACGGCGGCTTGCGGACGTAGGTCGACTTCGGATCCCAGTCGAACGTCTTGCCCTCCGGGGTGGGCAGGTTCCGCCAGCGCTCGTCGCCCTTGAAGACGTCGGCGTAGTTGTCGGTGAACATCTCCTGGTTGATCGACGACGCGATGACGTCGGAGATCTCCTTCTGCGACGGCCAGATGTCCTTCAGGAACACGTCGTTGCCGTCGGTGTCCTGGCCGAGCGGGTCGGTCTCGAAGTCGAAGTCCATGGTGCCCGCGAGCGCGTAGGCGATGACCAGCGGCGGTGAGGCCAGGTAGTTCATCTTGACGTCGGGGGAGATGCGGCCCTCGAAGTTGCGGTTGCCCGACAGCACCGCGGTGACCGACAGGTCGTTGTCGTTGATGGCCTTGGAGATCTCCTCCGGCAGCGGGCCGGTGTTGCCGATGCAGGTGGTGCAGCCGTAGCCGACGAGGAAGAAGCCCAGCTTCTCCAGGTACGGCCACACGCCGGCCTTCTCGTAGTAGTCGTTGACGACCTGCGAGCCGGGCGCCATCGACGGTCTTGACCCACGGCTTGGTGGTCAGGCCCTTCTCGACGGCGTTGCGGGCCAGCAGCGCCGCGCCGAGCATCACCGACGGGTTGGAGGTGTTGGTGCACGAGGTGATGGCCGCGACCACGACCGCGCCGTGATCGAGCACGAACTCGCCCTGCTCGTCGGACTTGACCGTCGATCGGCTTGCTCGGCCGGCCCTCGGCGCCGTTGGCCGCGGACGGCACGTCGACCGCGTCGTCGTCGGCGAACGACAGCGACACCGAATCGCTGGCCGGGAAGGACTCGTCGACGGCCTCGTCGAGCTTGGTGCACTGCGGCGGGCATGGTTCTCCTCGACGTAGTTGTGGATGTCCTTGCGGAACGCGATCTTGGACTCCGAGAGCAGGATCCGGTCCTGCGGACGCTTCGGTCCGGCGATCGACGGCACCACGTCGCTCAGGTCGAGCTCGAGGTACTCGGAGAACGTCGGCTCCTTGTCCGGGTCGTGCCACATGCCCTGCGCCTTGGCGTACGCCTCGACGAGCGCGAGCTGCTCCTCGGTGCGGCCGGTCAGGCGCAGGTAGTCGATGGTCTCGTCGTCGATCGGGAAGATCGCTGCGGTGGAGCCGAATTCGGGGCTCATGTTGCCGAGGGTGGCGCGGTTGGCCAGCGGCACCTCGGCGACGCCCGCGCCGTAGAACTCGACGAACTTGCCGACCACGCCGTGCTTGCGCAGCATGTCGGTGACGGTGAGCACCACGTCGGTGGCGGTCACGCCCGGCTTGATCTCGCCGGTCAGCTTGAAGCCGACGACGCGGGGGATCAGCATCGAGACGGGCTGGCCGAGCATGGCGGCCTCGGCCTCGATGCCGCCGACGCCCCAGCCCAGCACGCCGAGGCCGTTGACCATCGTGGTGTGGCTGTCGGTGCCGACGCAGGTGTCGGGGTAGGCCGACTGCCCGTTCGCGCGACCATGACGGTGCGGGCCAGGTACTCGATGTTGACCTGGTGCACGATGCCCATGCCGGGCGGGACGACCTTGAAGTCGTCGAAGGCGCCCTGGCCCCAGCGCAGGAACTGGTAGCGCTCGCCGTTGCGCTGGTATTCGATGTCGACGTTGCGCTCGAAGGCGTCGCGCGTTGCCGAAGACGTCGAGGATGACCGAGTGGTCGATGACCATTTCGGCGGGGGAGAGCGGGTTGACCTTGTTCGGGTCGCCGCCGAGGTCGGCGACGGCCTCACGCATGGTGGCGAGGTCGACGATGCAGGGCACGCCGGTGAAGTCCTGCATGATCACGCGGGCCGGGGTGAACTGGATCTCGATGCTCGGGTCGGCCGTCGGGATCCCAGTTCGCGATGGCGTCGATGTGGTCCTTGGTGATGTTGGCGCCGTCTTCGGTGCGCAGCAGGTTCTCGGCCAGGACCTTCAGGCGTAGGGAAGTTTCTCGGTGCCGGGCACCGCGTCGAGGCGGAAGATCTCGTAGCTGTTGTCCCCGACCTTCAGCGTGTCGCGGGCGCCGAACGAATTAACGAATCTTGCTGCTCACATCAACTCCCGGTTTAGATCTTCGCCGCGACGGGCTGTGTCGGCGGCGGTCATGATTCTAACAGTACGCTTGTCCTGTAAGCCACCGCGGGGCACCGTCCAGTCTTGTCCTCGATCCGCGCGTGCTGCCAGTCCATTGGCAGTCGCATTAGCGGTACCGATCCTGAGAACGTGACTGCAGCTCCCGGCCCGTCGGTGCCGAGGTATCCGCGCCCATGTGTGCGGACCGCTCGTGTCCCGTTCCTGCCGGCGACATCCCGCCGACGTGTGCATGGACGCGGTCAACGCCGACGTCGGCGACGACGGGGTCAGCGCTCCGAGGCGCCGACGAAGGCCGGCCTCCGCAGGTGGTCGCCGACGCGCAAGCAGAAGGGCATCGATCTGAAGATCGTCGTGCTCCCCACGAACCCGCCCATCGACACGCCCGCTGCGCGACATCGCCACCGAGGTCGGCAGGCGCTATCCCGGGTCGACGGTGCTGGCGATCAGCCCGATGGTTCGCGGGCACGTACAGCCCGGAGTTCGACCGCGTCACTTTGGAGGCCGGTCAGGATGTGGCAAGACCGGCAATCCGGTGCAGTCATCGAAGAATTTCGTCAGCGAGTTGACGACGTCACATTTCCCGTGGACGCCATTCACGATCGTGCTGGTCCTTGGGGTGGCGCTGGCCGCCGTCGCCACCCGCATGCTGCAGGTTCGGGCGAGAAGTTCGGCTGGCGCCGAAGTGCCACGCCACACCCGCTCGGTTGACGCGCAAATCGGCCGCTTCAATTCATTGAGATCACCATTCGATAACGCTCATTCAATTACAACTTGTAATTCTGCGCGGGCGTTTCTTTAGCGCTTCATGTGACGTACGGTGCAAAAGGTGCCTGTTGTTGCAGTTGTGCTCCTGTGACTCCTGTGACAGAGAACCCGACGATCGTGCCCGTACGTTCGCGTCGAGCCCGAGGAGACCAGAGTCCAATGAGACGCATTTCTCGCGCCTCTGCGTCGCGGCTGTGCGGCCGAATCGGAGTGATGGCACTCGCATTCGGCGTCCTCGTCGCAACGGTGTTCGCCCCCGGTGCGGGGCGAGCCGCCGCCGACCCCGCCAGTCCGGACGGAATCGCGACGCTCGTCGACCGCGGTCGCCAACGCCAATCAGAAGCTGCAGGATCTCGGCGCGGCCATCCAGACCCAGCAGGAGAGCGTGAACAAGGCGCTCGTCGACGTGCAGACCGCGCGCGACGCCGCCGCGGCGGCCCAGCGGGAGGTCGACTGCCAGCCAAGCGGGTCTCACCGATGCCAACGCCGCGATCGCGGCTGCGCAGAAGCGGTTCGACGGGTTCGCCGCCTCGACCTACATGAACGGACCGTCGGCTTCCTATGTCACGGCAGCCGACCCCGCCGACATCATCGACACCGCCGCCACCGGTCAGACGCTGTCCGTCAGCAGCCAGCAGGTCATCACCAACCTGCAGCGCGCCCGCACCGAGCAGGTCAACCGCGAGTCCGCTGCACGGCTGGCCAAGCAGAAGGCCGACCAGGCCGTGGTCGACGCGCAGACCAGCCAGGACACGGCCGTGAAGGCGCTGACCCAGGCACAGCAGACCTTCGGTAGCCAGAAGTCCGAACTCGACCAGCTCACCGCAGAGCGGTCGGCGGCACAGGCCAAGCTCGACCAGGCCAGGCTGCAGTGGTCGGCGCCGGCGGGTAGAGCGGTGCCGCAGGCGGTGCCCGCTGGGGCGCCCGCCGCGGCGCCCGCGCCGGTCGCCGCAAATGCCTCTGCCAACTGGGACCGCGACCCCGCTGCAGCAGCGCCCGGCAACTCGAAGTGGGACACCGCGTGGGATCCCACGCTGCCCGCCATCCCCAGTGCCTTCGTCAGCGGCGACCCGGTCGCGATCATCAACTCGCTGCTTGGGATCGCGACCACCTCCGCGCAGGCCACCCAGCAGATGGGCCGCGGCTTCCTGCAGAAACTCGGGATTCTGCCCACGCCAAGCGGTTACACCAACGGTGCCATTCCGCGGGTGTACGGCAGGCAGGCCTCGGAGTACGTGATCCGGCGCGCGGGCTCCCAGATGGGCGTGCCTTACTCGTGGGGTGGCGGCAATGCCGTCGGGCCGAGCCGTGGCATCGACTCCGGTTCTGGCACAACTGGTTTCGACTGCTCAGGTCTGATCCTCTACGCCTTCGCAGGGGTCGGCATCAAGCTGCCGCACTACTCCGGCGCGCAGTACGACATGGGCCGCAAGATCCCCTCATCGCAGATGCGAAGGGGCGACGTGATCTTCTACGGCCCAGGCGGAAGTCAGCACGTGGCGCTGTACCTCGGTAACGGCCAGATGCTGGAAGCGCCCTACACCGGTTCGACCGTCAAGGTCTCACCCGTGCGGACCAGCGGCATGACGCCGTACGTGGTCCGCTACATCGAATACTGATGGTGGTTGTCTTGCTCCTCAAGCTGTTTCGCCGTGCGACGCTGCTCGCCCCACTGGTGTGCGCGCTCGTCGTGATGATCGCCGCTGCGGCGCCCGCCGCGGCCGACCCCGACGCAGGAGCGTGGGATCCCACGCTGCCGAAGGTCGTGAGTTCCGGCGCGCCCGGTGACCCCGTCGCGCTCGCGAACGCATCGTTTCAGGCGAGCCAGATCGCGCTCCAGACCACCCAGAGTCTTGGCCAGCAGTTCCTGTCCAGCCTCGGACTCGGCGGCAGCCCCGCCGCGCTTCCCGGTGGCCGGGTCCGTGGGCCACAGGCGATCGACTACGTGATCCGGCGTGGCGGCTCGCAGATGGGCGTGCCCTACTCGTGGGGCGGCGGCGCGCTCAACGGCCCCAGCGCGGGCGTCGACTACGACGCGGGCAAGATCGGCTACGACTGCTCGGGGCTGACCCGGTACGCGTTCGCAGGCGTCGGCGTGCAGATCCCGAAGTACTCAGGGGATCAGTACAACAGCGGCAGGCCCATCGCGCCGTCGCAAGCCAAGCGCGGCGACCTGATCTTCTACGGCCCCGGCGGAAGCCAGCACGTCGCGATCTACCTGGGCGGCGGCAAGATGCTCGAGGCCTCCGGAAGTGCCGGAAGGGTGACCGTCAGCCCGGTGCGGACCGCGGGCATGTCACCCCATCTCGTCCGCTTCATCGAGTCCTGATCGAACCGGCTTCCGGACCTGCGACGTCGACGGATTCCTAACTGCCTGGAATAGTTGACGAGGGACGCCCCCCAAGTGGCGGTGGCGCCGCGTTGACCAGCGTGTCTCGAAGAGCACTATGTGGGAGGAAACTGAATGACGTCACCGAGTGGGCCGCCGCAGGGCGCCGGAGGTTTCCCCGGCCAGGGCCCGGCGCAGGGCTTCGCTCCCGGCCCTCAGCAGCCCCTGAACGGCGGCCTGCAGGGCGAGGTGCACACGTTGGAGCGCGCGATCTTCGAGGTGAAGCGCATCATCGTCGGCCAGGACCTTCTCGTCGAGCGGATGCTCGTCGGCCTGCTCGCCAAGGGACACGTCCTGCTCGAGGGCGTGCCCGGCGTGGCCAAGACCTTGGCGGTGGAGACGTTCGCCAAGGTGGTCGGCGGCACCTTCGCCCGCATCCAGTTCACCCCCGACCTGGTGCCCACCGACATCGTCGGAACCCGGATCTACCGGGTGGGCAAGGAGGAGTTCGACATCGAGGTGGGCCCCGTGATGGTCAACTTCCTGCTCGCCGACGAGATCAACCGCGCGCCGGCCAAGGTGCAGTCGGCGCTTCTCGAGGTCATGGCCGAGCGCAAGGTCTCCATCGGTGGCAAGACCTTTCCGCTGCCCAACCCGTTCCTCGTCATGGCCACGCAGAACCCCATCGAGCAGGAGGGCGTCTACGCCCTGCCCGAGGCGCAGCGCGACCGCTTCCTGTTCAAGCTGAACATCGACTACCCGACGCCCGAGGAAGAGCGCGAGATCATCTACCGGATGGGCGTCACCCCGCCCACCCCGAAGCAGATCCTCAACCCTGGCGATCTGCTGCGGTTGCAGGACGTCGCGGCCAACAACTTCGTCCACCACGCGCTGGTCGACTACGTGGTCCGCGTCGTCACGGCCACCCGTGAACCGGACAAGTTCGGCATGCCCGACGCCAAGGCCTGGATCGCCTACGGTGCTTCGCCGCGCGCGTCGCTCGGCATCATCGCCGCCTCGCGGGCGTTGGCATTGATCCGGGGCCGCGACTACGTGATCCCGCAGGACGTCGTCGAGGTGATCCCCGACGTGCTGCGGCACCGCCTGGTCCTGACCTATGACGCGCTGGCCGACGAGATCTCCTCGGAGACGGTGATCAACCGGATTCTGCAGACGGTTGGGTTGCCTCAGGTCAATGCCATTCCGCAGCAAGGCCATTCGGTCGCTCCCGCCATGCCCGCGCCGGCGGCGGCGGCGGCCAGCGGTCGGTGACTCCCTCTTCTGGGGGCGCAAAGGGCCGTGTCGATCTGCCGTCCCTGCAGCGCGGCGAGATTCGCGACCCCGCCCTTTCGGCGGCGCTGCGCAAGCTCGAGCTGACGGTGCGCCGCAAGCTCGACGGCGTGCTGCACGGTGACCACCAGGGGCTGATGCCAGGGCCTGGTTCCGAACCTGGTGAGTCGCGCATCTACCAGCCGGGTGACGACGTGCGGCGGATGGACTGGTCGGTGACCGCCAGGACCACCCACCCTCACGTGCGGCAGATGATCGCCGATCGCGAACTGGAAACCTGGCTGGTGGTCGACGTGTCGGCCAGCCTCGACTTCGGCACCGCGGGCTGCGAGAAACGCGACCTCGCCGTGGCGGCCGCCGCGGCCATCGCGTTCCTCAACAGCGGCGGCGGCAACCGGCTCGGCGCCATCATCACCAACGGTGACGTCACCAAGCGCGTGCCAGCCCTGTCGGGCCGCATGCACGAGCAGGAGCTGTTGCGGGCCATCGCCACCACGCCGAAGGCGCCGATCGGCGTGCGCGGCGACCTCAGCGAAGCCATCGACGCGCTGCGACGTCCAGAGCGGCGGCGCGGCATGGCCGTCATCATCAGTGACTTCCTCGGACCGATCAACTGGATGCGGCCACTACGCGCCATCGCCGGACGGCACGAGGTGCTCGGTGTCGAGATCATCGATCCGCGCGACGTCGAACTGCCGGACGTCGGCGACGTGATCTTGCAGGACACCGAATCCGGGGTCACCCGCGAGTTCACCATCGACGCGCAGTTGCGCGACGACTTCGCCAAGGCCGCAGGCGCACACCGCGCCGAGGTGGCCAGGACCCTGCGCCGCTGCGGACGCGCCGCTGCTTACGCTGCGCACCGACCGGGACTGGATCGCCGACGTGGTCAGGTTCGTCGCCGCCAATCGCCGTCGTGGTGCGCTTGCAGCGGGCCGATGAACCTGAAATGACTACTTGCACATGACTTTGCCGCTGCTCGGTCCGATGACGTTGTCGGGCTTCGAACACGCCTGGTACTTCCTGTTCCTGCTCGTCGTGCTCGCGGTCGTCGGTCTCTACGTCGTCGTGCAGTTCGCCAAGCAGAAGCGGATGCTGCGCTTCGCCAACATGGAACTGCTCGAGAGCGTCGCACCCAAACGGCCCACCCGGTGGCGGCACCTGCCCGCGATCCTGTTGGTGGCCGCGCTGGTGTTGTTGACGGTCGCCATGGCCGGACCCACCAACGACGTCCGCATTCCGCGCAACCGCGCGGTGGTGATGCTGGTGATCGACGTGTCGCAGTCGATGCGGGCCACCGACGTGGCGCCGAGTCGGCTCGCTGCCGCGCAGGAGGCGGCCAAGCAGTTCGCCGACCAACTGACGCCAGGCATCAACCTCGGGCTGATCGCGTACGCGGGTACCGCGACCGTGCTGACCTCGCCGACCACCAACCGGGACCGCGACCAAGGCCGCCATCGACAAGTTGCAGCTGGCCGACCGCACCGCCACCGGTGAGGGCATCTTCACCGCCCTGCAAGCCATCGCCACGGTCGGCGCCGTGATCGGCGGGGGTGACGAGGCCCCGCCTGCCCGCATCGTATTGATGTCGGACGGCAAGGAGACCGTGCCGTCGAACCCGGACAACCCGAAGGGTGCCTACACCGCGGCGCGCACCGCCAAGGATCAGGGCGTGCCCATCTCCACCGTCTCGTTCGGCACCCCGTACGGCTTCGTCGAGATCAACGACCAGCGCCAGCCGGTGCCCGTCGACGACGAGATGCTGAAGAAGATCGCCGAACTGTCCGGCGGCAACGCCTATTCCGCGTCCAGCCTGGAACAGCTCAAAGAGGTCTTCACCACGCTGCAGCAGCAGATCGGCTACGAGACCACCAAGGGCGACGCCAGCGCGGGCTGGCTGCGGCTGGGAGCGCTGGTTCTTGCGCTTGCGGCACTTGCGGCGCTGTTGCTCAACCGTCGCCTGCCCGGCTGACCGCTTCGCGGGGATTGTTCTTCCCGGGCCGCGTCGCTCTGCCCCGCGCGCGGGGGACCCCGGCACCTCGGCCGGTTTCGGCCTCGACGGGGCGAGACGATAGGTTGGCGGGCATGCCCGAATTCGTATCGCGCTCCGTGCTGGTGACCGGCGGCAACCGCGGCATCGGTCTGGCGATCGCTCAGCGACTGGCCGCCGACGGTCACAAGGTCGCGGTCACGCACCGTGGCTCGGGTGCGCCGGACGGACTGTTCGGCGTGGAGTGCGACGTCACCGACAACGAGGCGGTCGACCGCGCCTTCAAGGAGATCGAGGAGCACCAGGGTCCAGTCGAAGTGCTGGTGTCCAACGCAGGCATCTCCGCGGACGCGTTCCTCATGCGGATGACCGAGGAGAGATTCGAGAAGGTCATCGACGCGAACCTCACCGGGGCGTTCCGGGTGGCACAGCGGGCGTCGCGCAGCATGCAGCGCAAGCGGTTCGGCCGGATGATCTTCGTGGGCTCGGTCTCCGGTACCTGGGGCATCGGCAACCAGGCCAATTACGCGGCCTCGAAGGCGGGTCTGATCGGCATGGCCCGATCGATCGCCAGGGAGCTGTCGAAGGCGGGGGTCACCGCCAACGTGGTGGCGCCTGGCTACATCGACACCGAGATGACCCGCGCGCTGGACGAGCGGATACAGGCGGGGGCACTGGATTTCATCCCGGCGAAGCGGGTCGGCACCGCCGACGAGGTCGCCGGGGTGGTCAGCTTCCTCGCGTCCGAGGACGCCAGTTACGTCTCGGGTGCGGTGATCCCGGTCGACGGCGGCATGGGCATGGGCCACTAGACACGGCCCCTAGAAAGGACTGATCATGGCAGGGCTACTCGAAGGCAAGCGCATCCTCGTCACGGGGATCATCACCGACTCATCGATCGCGTTCCACATCGCGAAGGTCGCTCAGGAGGCGGGCGCCGAACTGGTGCTGACCGGGTTCGACCGGATGCGCCTGATCCAGCGCATCACCGACCGGCTGCCCAAGCCGGCGCCCCTGCTCGAGCTCGACGTGCAGAACGAAGAGCACCTGGCCACGTTGGCGGACCGGGTGACCGAGGTGATCGGCGAGGGCAACAAGCTCGACGGCGTCGTGCACTCGATCGGTTTCATGCCGCAGACGGGCATGGGTATCAACCCGTTCTTCGATGCGCCGTACGAGGACGTCGCCAAGGGCATCCACATCTCGGCGTACTCCTACGCCTCGCTGGCCAAGGCCGCTGTTGCCGATCATGAACCGAGGCGGTGGAATCGTCGGCATGGACTTCGACCCGACGCGCGCAATGCCCGCGTACAACTGGATGACGGTGGCCAAGAGCGCCCTCGAGTCGGTCAACCGGTTCGTCGCCCGCGAGGCCGGTCCTTACGGGGTGCGGTCCAATCTCGTTGCAGCAGGCCCGATCCGGACACTGGCGATGAGCGCCATCGTCGGTGGTGCGCTCGGCGCCGAGGCTGGTGATCAGATGAAGCTGCTGGAAGAGGGCTGGGACCAGCGCGCGCCCATCGGCTGGAACATGAAGGACCCGACACCGGTCGCGAAGACGGTGTGCGCCTTGATGTCCGAATGGTTGCCCGCCACCACCGGCACGATCGTCTACGCCGACGGCGGCGCCAGCACTCAACTGCTCTGAGAGGAACCCGTGAACCCCGAATGGATGTAGACGCGATCCTGCTGCTGTCCTTCGGTGGCCCCGAGGGGCCGGAGCAGGTGCGGCCGTTCCTGGAGAACGTCACGCGAGGCCGCAACATCCCACCCGAACGCCTCGACGACGTCGCCGAGCACTACCTGCACTTCGGCGGGGTCTCGCCGATCAACGGCATCAACCGTGCGCTGATCGAGGCGCTGCGGGCCGAACTCGGGCACCGTGGCGCGGACCTTCCGATCTACTTCGGCAACCGCAACTGGGAGCCATACGTCGAAGACGCCGTTACCGCGATGCGGGACAACGGCATTCGCCGGGCCGCGGTGTTCACCACGTCTGCGTGGGGCGGATATTCGAGCTGCACTCAGTACGGCGAGGACATCGCCGTGGGCGGACGGCGGCAGGGGAGCGCGCACCCGAGCTGGTCAAGCTGCGCCAGTACTTCGACCATCCCCTCTTCGTCGAGATGTTCGCGGACGGGATCGCGGCCGCGGCGGCCTCGTTGCCCGACGATCTCCGCGCGGACGCCCGGCTGGTGTTCACGGCGCATTCCGTGCCGATCGCGGCCGACGAGCGGCACGGATCCAAGCTCTACAGCAGGCAGGTGGCCTACGCGACGCGGCTGGTCGCTGCTGCGGCCGGCTACGACGACTACGACCAGGTGTGGCAGTCGCGGTCCGGTCCGCCCCGCGTACCGTGGCTGGAACCCGATGTCGGCGAACATCTTTCGGCGCTCACCGCAGCTGGTACCCGCGCGGTGATCGTCTGCCCCATCGGCTTCGTCGCCGACCACATCGAGGTGGTGTGGGATCTCGACAACGAGCTGCGCATCCAGGCCGAGGAAGCCGGGGTGGCATTCGCCAGAGCGACAACGCCCAATGCCGACCCGCGCTTCGCGCGGCTGGCCGTCGACCTCGTCGACGAACTGCGTCTCGGCGCCGAACCGGTCCGGCTCGCAGGGCCCGACCCCGTGGCCGGCTGCGGCTACGTCGTGGACGGTCGGCCGTGCGCGTCATCGCCGCGCTGTGTCATCGCCGGTGCACCGCATCGGAACGGCTGAAACGAGCCGCACGGGCACCCCGAGATGCCGTGCTACCGCCGATGAGACACCGCCGAAGAGCAGGATGTCGTGGATCGCCGGGGCCGTTGCGGTGGTGCTGATCGCCGTTGCGGTGGCCGCCGTACTGATCGTGTGACTCGGCGCCAGGCGGAGTGCAGGATCGCGCCGAGCGCGGCGATACGCGCCCTGCGCACCACACCGTTCAGCGGCCGCAGCGCGTCGTTGGCGATCTGCATCTCCGACGACGATTGCAGCCCGATGGGCATCAGCCCCGAGCTGACCGCGATGATCGCGTCGACGTGAGCGGCGTTCTCCAGCACCCGCACCGCACGCTCGGGCGCATGGTCGGGCAGTCGATGCAGCCGCCCTGCCTCGAGCACCTGCTCGACGAGTCCGCGTGGATCGGCGACGTCGGCACCCGTCATCCCTGCGCGCAACGTGCCGAGCGCGTCCGCGGCCGCACGCACCGCCGACCGCAGTTCGTATTCGGCCTCGCCGAGGTCGATGTGTTCGCCGACCGGCGTGGCCGACAGGGAGTACACCGTCCAGGACAGCGCGCGGATCTCGGGGTCGTATTCCGGGTCGTCATCGGTGTCGGCGTAGGCATCGTCGTACTCGAAGTCGGGAACCAGTCCCACCGCATCCAGACCCGTGCGCGACACGATGATCGCCTCACCCGCGGCCACGGCGTCGGTCTGGAACTGGGTGCCCGCTGTCAGCCCCCGAACGTCGCCGGGCACCGGCAACACCACCGAGATGGCGGGCTCGCCGGTGGCGGGACCCGCCGCGGTCCGCATGGTCTGCAGCAGCGACACCGCCCCGGCATTGGTGAGATCGGGCCACGGGAGTCCGGTGCGGCCGGCCGCCACCGAGTCGTAGGCGGTGACGGAATGCCTTGGTGCCCACAGTGACAACGCGTCCAGAACGTCGTCCGGCGCGGCGAGGCCTGCGAGCCAGGCGTTGGCCCACATCGAAAGCGAAACACTTGGACACCACATGATGACTCGCAGTGTAGTTGTTGACGGCTCCACGAGCCGCGCACGCGATAGGCTGCGATCATGCCCGTTTGGTTGCTCTGGCTGGTCGCAGCGGTGGCGCTGGCCGGGGCCGAGGCGCTGACCGGTGACCTCTTCCTGCTGATGCTCGGCGGTGGCGCGCTGGCGGCCGTCGGGTCGAGCCTGTTGTTCGACAACTACGTGGTCGACGGCGTCGTCTTTCTCTTCGTCTCGCTCCTACTGCTGGTGCTGGTGCGGCCCACCTTGCGGCGCCGGTTCGCGGCAGGCACCGGTCTGCCGGAGCCGATGAAGGCCCTTGAAGGCAAGAGCGCGCTCGTGCTGGATCGGGTGGCGCGGCACGAGGGCCAGGTGAAACTGGACGGCGAGGTGTGGACGGCAAGGCCGCTCAACGACGACGACGTCTTCGAAGCGGGCGACCATGTGACGATCATGCGCATCGACGGCGCGACCGCAGTCGTGTTCAAGACCATTTGAGTTTGGGGAGGAGTCGTCATGGAAGGTGCCGTTGCCGGTTTGATCCTGGTGGCCGTGCTGGTGCTGTTCGCCATCATCGTGGTCGCCAAATCGGTCAAGGTGATTCCGCAGGCCGAGGCCGCGGTGATCGAGCGGCTCGGCCGCTACAGCAAGACCGTGTCCGGTCAGCTCACGCTGTTGCTGCCGTTCGTCGACAAGATCCGGGCCAGGGTGGACCTCCGTGAGCGAGTGGTGTCGTTTCCGCCACAGCCCGTCATCACCGAGGACAACCTGACCGTGAACATCGACACGGTCGTGTACTTCCAGGTGACCAACCCGCAGGCCGCCGTCTACCAGATCAGCAACTACATCGTCGGCGTCGAGCAGCTGACCACCACCACACTGCGCAACGTGGTCGGCGGCATGACGCTGGAGCAGGCGCTGACCTCCCGCGACCAGATCAACGGCCAGCTCCGTGGCGTACTCGACGAGGCCACCGGCCGTTGGGGGCTGCGCGTAGCGCGCGTCGAACTACGCAGCATCGATCCGCCGCCGTCGATCCAGGACTCGATGGAGAAGCAGATGCGCGCCGACCGCGAGAAGCGCGCCATGATCCTGACCGCCGAGGGCAGCCGGGAGGCGTCGATCAAGCAGGCGGAAGGCCAGAAGCAGGCCCAGATCCTCTCGGCCGAGGGCGCCAAGCAGGCAGCCATCCTGGCGGCCGAGGCCGATCGCCAGTCCCGCATGTTGCGCGCCCAGGGCGAACGCGCCGCCCAGTACCTGCAGGCGCAGGGCCAGGCCAAGGCCATCGAGAAGACGTTCGCCGCGATCAAGGCCGGCAGGCCCACCCCGGAGATGCTGGCCTACCAGTATCTGCAGACCTTGCCACTGATGGCCAAGGGCGAGGCGAACAAGGTCTGGATCGTGCCGAGTGACTTCGGCTCCGCCTTGCAGGGCTTCACCAAGATGCTCGGAGCCCCCGGCGAGGATGGGGTGTTCCGCTACACCCCGTCGCCCGTCGACGTCGATCTGCCGAAACCGGAAGACGATTCCGCCGAGGTGGCTGAGTGGTTCAACACGAAGACCGACCCGGAGATCGCACAGGCGGTCGCCGCCGCGGTCGCCGAGGCGCGCACCCCGGTTCAGGGGATGGTCGATCCGGCTCCGCAGTACGCGCCGCTGTCACAGCAGGCTCAGCCGCCGACGATGGACTACGGACAGCCGTCGCCGCGGCACGGCGCCCCCGGACAGTGAGCGCGCTCACGGCCAAGCGGACCTACGCGGTCCTTGCGGCCGTGCAGGCGGGTGACGCAATCGCTTGCGCTGTACCGATCCCGTCGATCAAGAAGGCTCTCGACGACGTCGGGCTCGCCGAGGAACATCGGCCCGTACTCCCCGTGGTGAAGGGCGCCGCCGCGGTCGGCTTGCTTTCGGTGTACCGGTTGCCGCGGCTGGCCCGGTTGACGACGTTCATGGTGACCGTCTACTTCGTGCTCGCCGTGGCGTTCCACGTCAAGGCAAGGGACTGGAGTCCCGCCCTCCTGGCAGCCGCGTCGTTCCTCGGTCTGTACGCCGCGATGACCGTGAAGGGGCCGTCGGTCAGGGCGTGACGGCCGGCTCCGCAGTCTCCTGCTCGGAGGTGTGCTGGCGGTGGTGCCTGCGGTGGGTGCGGATCTCGTAGACCATTCCGGCGACTCCGAGGGACGCCGTGCACAGCGACACCAGAAACTGGAGCGGACTGATGTTCCCGGTGAGCGCGTCGCCGAGGATGACGACGGCGGCGGTGCCCGGCAGCAGGCCGACGGCCGACGCAAGCGTGTAGGGCACCACCCGGACCGCTGAGGCGCCCGCCGCGTAGTTCAGCACCGAGAACGGCACGACCGGAATCATGCGCATGGACAGGATCGCCAGCCAGCCGCGCGCCCGCAATCGCGCATCGAGCACGTCGACCCGGGAATGCTCGACCAGGCGGCTGAGCTGCCATCCGGATGCCCGTACCAGGGACAGGGCGATGAGCGCGCTGATCGTGCTGGCCACCACGGCGAGCGATACCCCGAGCAGCGGCCCGAACAGCAGTCCGGCTGCCAGCGTGAAGGCGGTCCTCGGGAACGGGAAGACGGTGATGACGACGTGGGCGCCAAGGAAGGCCAGCGGGAACCACGGTCCCACCGAGGTCGCCCAGTCGCGGAGTTGCACCGCAGACGGCAGCGGCACCCAGACGGCCACTGCGACGAGGGTGACGATCACGGTCGCCAGCATCAGGACCCGTCGGCGGGGCAGTTGAGCCGCCGTCGCGGCGATCGCGGCGCATACTGCGCGCAACGTGCTGACGACGGGCTTCACGTCTGCCAAGACTACGGGGGATCGCTGGTCGGCTCATCCCACGGCGGCCGCGAGTCGCGTGCCCAGCGGTCAGGCGCGTGAAAACGATCATTAGCCTGGTGAGGTGGTGGTAGGTCCCACGTTGCGACAAGAGGAGATGCCGGTGTCCGTGCAGGAGTCCAGTGCCAGCCTCGAGTCGGATCGCGTGCGGTGGCGCTCCGCCGTGGCGAATGTGCTGGCGAAGGGCGGCCGCAAGAACCCCGCAGACCTGGGCGCCGAGCCCGACGGGCTCCTCGACTCACCGACGTATGACGGATTCCCGATCCGCCCGCTCTACACGGCACTCGACGCGCTGCCCGAGCCGCCGTTGCCCGGCCATTGGCCCTACGTCCGCGGCAGCGATGCGCTGCGCGACGTGAAGTCGGGCTGGAAGGTCGCCGAATCGTTCCCGGTCCCCGGACAGTCTTCGGTGGCCGACGGCAACGGCGCGGTGCTGGCCGCGCTGACGGAGGGCACCAATGCGCTGGTGCTGCGGGTGGGTTCCGGCGCCGTCGCCGCAGCAGAACTCGACCGGATGCTCGAAGGCGTCTTCCTGGAACTCGTGCCGGTGATCCTCGACGTCCGGGGCGGCGGTGCCGACTACGTCGCGGCCGCAGAAGCGGTGCTGGCCCTGGTCACAGACCTCGACGACGAGCGGCGCGCGAGGTTGTCGGTGGATCTGGGCGCCGATCCCCTCACCGAACGACTGAGCGGTAGACCCGGGCCGTCGCTCGACGAGGTCGCGGCGACCGCGGCCAAGGTGGCCGGGTACGACGGCGGGGTGCGGGCCGTGACCGTCGACGGTCCCGCCTTCCACGATCTTGGTGCGAGCGCGTCGTGGGAACTCGCAGGAGCCGTCGCTGCCGGTGTGAGCTACCTGCGGACATTCGGCCAGAACGGCGTGTCGGTCATCGATGCGCTGCGCCAGTTGAGCTTCCGCTACGCAGCCGACGACGACCAGTTCATGACGATCGCCAAGCTGCGGGCCGCGCGTCAACTGTGGGCCCGCGTCGCCGAGGTGGTGGGGGAACCCCTGGCCGGGGCCGCCACGGTGCACGCCGTGACGTCGGCTCCCATGATGGCCCAGCGCGATCCCTGGGTGAACATGCTGCGCACCACGCTCGCCGCCTTCGCAGCGGGCGTCGGGGGAGCGGACACCGTGTTGGTGCAACCGTTCGACACCGCCATACCCGGTGGATTGCCCGGCACCGCGGCGAGTTTCGCGCGCCGGATGGCTCGAAACACCCAGCTGTTGCTCTTGGAGGAGTCACACGTCGGCCGCGTCCTCGATCCGGCAGGTGGGTCGTGGCACGTGGAGGACCTGACCCGCCGCCTCGCGGAGGAGGCTTGGAAGCACTTCCAGGACATCGAGTCCCGCGGTGGCTTCATCCAGGCCCGCGACCACGTGGTTGCCGAGATCGACCGGGTCCGGGAGCGCCGAAGCGACGACATCGCTCACCGACGCACCGCGCTCACGGGCGTCAACGAGTACCCCAACCTCGCCGAGGCACCGCTTCCCGCCCGTGAAGACGGCTACCGCGTCGCACGGTATGCGGCCGGGTTCGAGGCTCTGCGGGACCGGTCCGACGCGCATCTCGCGGCGACGGGCGCGCGGCCGAGGGCCCTGCTGCTTCCGGTCGGGCCACTGGCCGAGCACAACGTCCGCACCACCTTTGCCGCGAATCTTCTGGCGTCCGGCGGCGTCGAGACCGTGAACCCCGGCACCGTGGCGGCCGAGGACGTCGCCGCTGTCGTTTCCGCGGCGGCCCACCCGACGGCTGCAGTGCTCTGCGGCACCGACGCACGCTATGGCACGGAGGCCGCCGGCATCGTGGAGGCGGCGCGCGCCGCAGGGGTTGCGTACCTCTATCTCGCCGGCCCGGAGAAGGCGCTCGACGGTTTGCCCACCGACGCGGCGCAGCGTCCCGACGACTATCTGACGGCGAAGATCGACGCCATTGCGACGCTGTCGACCCTGCTCACCCGATTGGGAACGTGAGATGACTGCCGTGACACCTCGAATCGCCAGCTTCGCCGACGTCCCACTGGATGGCGGACCGACCGGCGCGCCCGCCTCGCAGACCACGGTGGACGAACACGTCGCCGCGGCCGCCGCCGCGCACGGCTACACCCCCGACCAGTTGAACTGGCGCACACCGGAGGGCATCGACGTCCGACCCGTCTACGTCGGCGCCGACCGCGACGCCGTGGAAGCCGCGGGGTACCCGGTGAACGGGTTCCCCGGTGAGCCACCGTTCATCCGCGGACCGTATCCGACGATGTACGTCAACCAGCCGTGGACCATCCGGCAGTACGCCGGCTTCTCGACTGCCGCGGAGTCCAACGCGTTCTATCGTCGTAACCTGGCCGCAGGCCAGAAGGGTCTGTCGGTGGCGTTCGACCTGGCCACCCATCGCGGCTACGACTCCGATCACCCACGCGTGCAGGGCGACGTCGGCATGGCCGGGGTGGCAATGGATTCGATCCTTGACATGCGGGAGTTGTTCGACGGCATCGACCTGTCGGCCGTGTCGGTGTCGATGACGATGAACGGTGCCGTGCTTCCGATCCTGGCGCTGTACGTGGCTGCCGCCGAGGAGCAGGGGGTTGCGCCGGAGAACCTCGCGGGGACCATCCAGAACGACATCCTCAAGGAGTTCATGGTCCGCAACACGTATATCTATCCACCCGAGGCGTCGATGCGGATCATCTCCGACATCTTCGGCTACACCAGTGTGAAGATGCCGAAGTACAACTCGATCTCGATCTCCGGTTATCACATCCAGGAGGCCGGGGCCACAGCCGATCTGGAGCTCGGCTACACGCTGGCCGACGGCGTCGAATACCTCAAGGCCGGGTTGGCGGCGGGCCTGGACATCGACAAGTTCGCACCTCGCCTGTCCTTCTTCTGGGGCATCGGGATGAACTTCTTCATGGAGGTGGCCAAGCTACGTGCGGGCCGGTTGCTGTGGAGCGAGCTCGTCGCACAGTTCGAGCCGAAGAACGACAAGTCACTGTCGTTGCGCACCCACTCACAGACTTCCGGGTGGTCACTGACCGCGCAGGACCCTTTCAACAACGTCGCCAGAACCTGCATCGAGGCCATGGCGGCGACCCAGGGCCATACCCAGTCGCTGCACACCAACGCCCTCGACGAGGCGCTGGCGCTCCCGACCGACTTCTCCGCGCGCATCGCGCGCAACACCCAGTTGGTGCTCCAACAGGAATCCGGCACCACCCGCCCCATCGACCCGTGGGGCGGTTCGTATTACGTGGAGTGGCTGACCTACCAGCTGGCCGAGAAGGCGCGCGCACACATCCGCGAGATCGCCGAACACGGCGGAATGGCGCAGGCGATCGGCGACGGCATCCCGAAACTGCGGATCGAGGAGGCCGCCGCGCGCACCCAGGCGCGCATCGACTCGGGTGCGCAGACGGTGATCGGGGTCAACAAGTACCAGGTCGACGAGGACCACGAGATCGAGGTTCTCAAGGTCGAGAACAGCCGCGTCAGGGCCGAGCAGATCGCGAAGCTCGAGCAGCTGCGTGCCGATCGCGATCCCGCGGCCGTCGAGGCGGCGCTGGCCGAACTGACCCGGGCGGCGGCGGTGACGAAATCTGCCGGCGGGCAGGAGCGGAGCGACCGGGGAATTGGCACCGGCGGGCAGGAGCGGAGCGACCGGGGAATCGGCACCGGCGGGGATGGGCTCGGCAACAATCTACTCGCGCTGGCGATCGCCGCCGCGCGGGCCAAGGCGACGGTCGGGGAGATCTCCGACGCGCTGGAAAGGGTGTGGGGACGCCATCGGGCCGAGATCCGCACCATCTCCGGCGTCTACCGGGATGAGGTGGGGAAGATCAGTAACCTCAGTGCTGCAACCGAACTGGTCGAGAAGTTCGCCGAGGCCGATGGCCGTAGGCCGCGCATCCTGGTCGCCAAGATGGGGCAGGACGGCCACGACCGCGGTCAGAAGGTGATCGCCACCGCCTTCGCCGACATCGGCTTCGACGTGGACGTGGGCTCCTTGTTCTCCACGCCCGACGAGGTCGCCCGGCAGGCCGTCGACAACGACGTCCACGTCGTCGGGGTGTCGTCGCTGGCCGCCGGTCACCTGACATTGGTTCCTGCGCTGCGGGATGCGCTGACCGAGGCCGGTCGGCCCGACATCATGATCGTGGTGGGCGGCGTGATCCCGCCCGGCGACTTCGACGAGTTGTACGCCGCTGGCGCCACCGCGATCTTCCCGCCGGGCACGGTGATCGCCGACGCAGCGATCGGCCTGTTGGAGAAGTTGGCAAGGCGTCTCGGCTACGACCTCGCCTAGATGGCCTCCTCCTCGATCGCCGAGCTGGCAGTGGCCGTCCGCGACGGCGACCGCGCAGCACTCCCGAGGGCCATCACGATGGTCGAGTCGACTCGCGCCGATCACCGGGACCAGGCGCAGCTGCTGCTGTTGGAGCTGATGTCAGGACCCGGCGGTGCGTCGGAGGCCGGAGGCCGACCAACCGCAATGCACGTCGGCATCACCGGGGTCCCCGGCGTCGGCAAGTCGACGGCCGTCGAAGCGCTCGGGATGCACCTCATCGAGGAGGGCCACCGGGTCGCCGTGCTGGCGGTCGACCCGTCGTCCACCAGGACGGGCGGCTCCATCCTCGGCGACAAGACCCGCATGGCGCGACTGGCCGTGCACCCCGATGCCTACATCCGCCCCTCGCCGACCTCGGGCACGCTTGGCGGCGTCGCCAGGGCGACTCGCGAGACCATCGTTCTGCTCGAGGCGGCGGGCTACGACGTCATCCTGGTCGAAACGGTGGGGGGGTCAGTCCGAGGTCGCCGTCGCCAACATGGTCGACACGTTCGTCTTCCTGACGCTGGCGCGCACGGGCGACCAGCTGCAGGGGATCAAGAAGGGCGTGCTGGAGCTGGCCGACGTGCTCACGAGGTGAGTGCGCTGCACGGCGATGGGCTGACCGACCGGGCCTAAGATGTGGGACACCGTGCTCGAACATCGCCTCGTGCTCGCTGACGCCGGTGAGTTCGAGGCGAAAAGACGTGCGCAGCAGGTTGATTGGACCAGGTCGATGGTTCGTGACACGGTGTTGGATCGCATCCTGTCGCACCCCGACGTGCACCGGATCCGGGCGGAGTGGAACGGCGGGTACGCGAGGGCGAACTGACCCCGGCCCTGGCCGCGCAGGAGATCCTTGCCGCCGCCGAGCGCTAGTCGACGAGTCGAAGGGTAGGGAAACACCCGATTCCTGCCGGGTCCGCCGTGCCCAACGTCGTCTCGGTGAAGGCTAGTGCCAATGCGTTGCCGATCACCTACGCCGACCCAGGATCCAAAACCGACCGAGAAGACTGCGCTGAAGGCGACGACACGATGCCTGAGTGTGCGGGCTGACCTCCACTTACTAACAGATTCATAACGGGTGTTTAGTTAGCCGCGGTTCCAGGTAAATTGGATGCATTGTGACCTCTTCGGCGAGGGAGCGCAGCGTCGCGCTCCCACACGGCGTGCAAGGCGCTGCGGACCCAAGTTTCGCCTGCGCCGTGCGCGCGTTCGCCCAGCTCTTCCCCGGCCGTAGGTTCGGCGGCGGGGCGCTGGCCGTCTACCTCGACGGGCTTCCCGTCGTCGACGTGTGGACCGGCTGGGCGGATCGTCGCGGCACCAGGCACTGGACCGCGGATACCGGCGCCATGGTCTTCTCGGCGACCAAGGGGATGGCGTCGACCGTCATCCACCGGCTGGCCGACCGTGGGCTGATCGACTACGACGCTGCGGTGGCCGACTACTGGCCCGCGTTCGCGGCCAATGGGAAGTCGGCCGTCACCGTCCGCGACCTGATGCGGCACCGAGCCGGGTTGTCGCAGCTGAACCGCACCACCGGGGCCGAGCTGATGGACCATCTCCTGATGGAGGAGCGGCTGGCGGCCGCCCCAATGGGCTGGATGCGGGGGTGGCCCGCCTATCACGCGCTCACCTACGGCTGGCTGATGGCGGGCCTCGCCCGCGCCGTCACCGGGCAGGGTATGCGGGAGCTCATTCGCACCGAGCTCGCCGCGCCGCTCAACACCGATGGCTTCCATCTCGGTCGGCCTCCCGTCGGCGCGCCAACGCAGCCTGCGCAGATCATCGGGCCGCAGAGCAGGCTGCAGAACCCGATGTTCAACCTGATCGCGCCTCATCTCGCCGGATGGAAGTTCTCCGGTGGGTTCGGCTCGATGTACTTCCCTGGCATGAGGGCCATGGTGCAGGGTGACACCCCGCTGCTGGACACGGAGCTCCCGGCGGCCAACGGCGTGGCCACCGCTCGGGCGTTGGCGCGCATGTACGGCGCCATCGCCAACGGCGGCACGATCGACGGCAGCAAGTTCCTGTCGGCCGAACTCGTCGCCGGACTGGTCAGCCCACCGAGCATGTTCCCCGACGTAAGCATCTTCATGCCGATGTCGTTCAATCTCGGCTACCACGGCCTGCCGCTGCCCGGCATCCTGCCTGGGTTCGGGCACGTGGGGATAGGCGGCTCGCTGGGGTGGGCGGACCCGGCCTCCGGCCTGGCGTTCGGATTCGTGCACAACCGCCTGCTGACCCCACTGGTGGTCGGCGATCAGGCCGGGTTCGTGGCGACCGCAGCCCTGATCCGATGGGGCGTCGCACAGGCCCGCCAGCGAGGCTTCGCGCCGGTCACCGAGTTCGGCTCGCCGTTCGCCGAGCGGGCCACCGCGACCGGCTAGCGCGGTGCGACGTCCGTCACTCTGCAAACATTCTGCACATGGCGCGCGTTCGTTCGAATGATCGTGGCCGTGCTATGCGGGTCGCGTCCGGCCCGGGCCGATCGACGGCGGACAACATTCGTTGTCTGCTTGAAGTGCTTGTGGCACAGGCGATTTCATAGAACCACCGGCCCGGAAGGCGAGTGAGGGCCGGATATGGCTGCAGGCTCGGCCATGTTTTTGCCAGTGCGGCGACCCCCCGTTGCCTTCGTTATCAAGAGCACGATTGCCGTACCACCGCGCCATTACGGCGATATGAGATGAGACCGTCGCCAAACCTGCGACATCTCGTTGAATCGGCGACCAGGGGTGTCGGACCGAACCGCGATTGCCTGCGCAAATGGTCGACATCGGCTTGAATTCGGCCATTGGTATGTTTATCACTAAAGTTTGCCGAGGCTGCCAGTGCTCAATGTAATTGACGCGCAAAATCGTTTGCTGAATTGATCGATGGCGAAAAATAGCCCATGGCTGTCATCGGTCGCTAACTTTTACCAGCGCCGTTGATTTCCGACGTTTATGCAGGACAGGGCCCTAAACGGGCCGAGCAGACGAACGGGCGGTAGCCGGTGTAATCTCCCCGCCGAGGAATGTTGATTCTTGAATGAGCGGAAGCGGATTTGCCGAAACTGTCGTGCTACGGCGCAGTGCGGCCGATAAGCTCCGACTCACTAAAGGCGACTATCAACACGAATCGGTGACGTACCGGCTGCGGCGCAGCGGCATGTCGGATTTGACATTTGAAGCACTACCGGGTCGGGGCCTGGATACCTTCTTGGAAGGGGTTGAAGTACGTGGTAGACACACCGGTTTCCCCAGTCGCCATCATTGGCATGGGATGCCGACTGCCTGGAGGTATCGACTCGCCGGCAGGGCTATGGGAAGCGCTGCTCCGGGGCGAAGACACGATCACGACGGTTCCGCCGGATCGATGGGACGCCGAGGAGTACTTCGATCCCGAGCCAGGTGTGCCTGGACGTTCGGTCTCCAAGTGGGGCGCCTTCCTCGACGACATCGCCGGGTTCGACGCCGAGTTCTTCGGGATCAGCGAGCGGGAAGCCGCCGTCATCGATCCGCAGCACCGATTGCTGCTCGAAACCGCATGGGAAGCCGTCGAACATGCCGGCATCGACCCGGCGACGATGGCCAAATCCCTCACCGGTGTGTTCATGGGCTTGACCGGCTGCGACTACGAACTGCTGGCAGCCGACGCTGGCGTGATCGACGGACCGTACGGGTACACCGGCAACAACTTCAGCATGGCGTCCGGGCGGATCGCCTACGCACTCGGCGTGCACGGGCCCGCGTACACGGTCGACTCCGCGTGCTCGTCGAGCCTTCTCGCGGTGCACATGGCTTGCCGCAGCCTGCACGACGGCGAGAGCAACCTCGCCCTGGCCGGCGGTGTCTCGATCATGCTCGAACCGCGCAAGATGGCCTCCGGATCGGCGCAGGGCATGCTGTCGCCGACGGGTCACTGCCACGCGTTCGACGTGAACGCCGACGGTTTCGCGTCCGGTGAGGCATCCATCGTGCTGTTGCTCAAGCGTCTGGAAGACGCCAAGGCCGACGGGGATCGCATCCTGGCCGTCGTGCGGGGCACGGCCGCTAACCAGGACGGCCACACCGTCAACATCGCCACGCCTTCGCGTGACTGCGCAGGTTGCGGTCTACCGGACAGCGCTGGCGAGCAGCGGGATCGACCCCACCACCATCGGCATGGTCGAGGCCCACGGCACCGGCACGCCCGTCGGTGACCCCATCGAGTTCGCAAGCCTGGCCACCGTTTACGGCACGACGGCCCCGTGCGCTCTGGGTTCGGCGAAGACCAACTTCGGTCACGGTCAGTCCGCCTCCGGTGCGCTCGGCCTGATGAAGGCCGTGCTGTCGCTGCAACACGCGATCGTGCCGAAGAACCTGCACTTCACCGCGTTGCCCGAAGAGATGGCCCGGATCGAGACCAATCTCTTCGTGCCGGAAGAGGCGACGCCGTGGCCGACCAACGGCCACCATCCCCGTCGCGCGGCGGTGTCGTCGTACGGGCTGTCGGGCACCAACGTGCACGCCATTCTCGAGCAGGCACCGTCCGAACAGCCGGTACGCACCGTCGAGCAGGGCAGCAGCGCGCCTGCTGGGCCGAAGCTGTTCCCGTTGTCCGCCACCTCGGTCGAGGAACTGCGTCGGACCGCGGGCCGGCTGGCCGACTGGCTCGGGGGTCTCGCCGACACCGATGACACGCCGTTGTTGTCGGATCTGGCTTACACGCTGGCGCGTCGGCGTGCGCACCGGTCGGTGCGCACGGTCGTCATGGCCGACACCCGCGACGAGCTGGTCGCCGCCTTGCGCGAGGTAGCCGACGGCGAGGTGCCCTACGAGCCCGCGGTCGCACAGGGCGAGCACGGCCCGGTGTGGGTGTTCTCGGGTCAGGGCTCCCAGTGGGCGGCGATGGGCGCCGACCTCCTGGCCACTGAGCCGGCGTTCGCCGCCAGGGTGGCAGAACTCGAGCCGCTGATCGCCGCCGAGTCCGGATTCTCGGTCACCGAGGCGATGTCGTCGCCGCAAACCGTGACCGGTATCGACCGCGTGCAACCCACCGTGTTCGCCGTCCAGGTCGCACTGGCCGCGACGATGACGTCCTACGGCGTGGTGCCTGGAGCGGTCATCGGCCACTCGATGGGTGAGGTCGCCGCTGCCGTTGTCGCCGGGGCGCTGTCGCTTCACGACGGAGTCAAGGTCATCTGCCGTCGGTCGCGCCTGATGGCGACGATCGCGGGTTCCGGCGCAATGGCGTCGGTGGAGCTGCCCGCGCAGCAGGTGATCTCGGAGCTCGCCGCCCGCGGCGTCAACGATGTCGTGCTGTCGGTGGTCGCCTCGCCGCAGTCGACCGTGGTCGGCGGCGCCAAGGACTCGGTCCGCGTCCTGGTCGAGGAATGGGAGGCGCGCGGGGTGATGGCGCGCGAGGTGGCGGTCGACGTCGCATCGCATTCACCCCAGGTCGACCCGATCCTCGACGAGCTGGCCGAGCGTGCTCGACGACATCTCACCGATGGAGCCGACGGTCCCGTACTACTCGGCGACGCTGTACGACCCGCGCGATCCTGCCGAGTTCGACGCCGACTACTGGGTGGACAACCTCCGGCACGCGGTCCGGTTCGCCGCCGCCGTCGCAGGCGGCGCTCGAAGACGGCTACCGGGTGTTCGGCGAACTCTCGCCGCACCCCCTGCTCACCCACGCCGTCGACCAGAACGCCATCAGCCTCGACATCAGGCTGGCGGCGCTGGCGAGCATGCGCCGGGAGCAGGAGATGCCGCACGGTCTGCGCGGATTCGTCGCGGACATGCACAGCGCAGGTGCTGCACTCGATTTCAGCGTCCTGTGGCCGGACGGGGCGACTGGTCGACGCGCCGTTGCCCACGTGGACCCACCCCCGGTTGATCCTGACCCGCGACGGGCAGGAGCAGGGCGCCTCCACGCTGGCGGTGCACCCGCTGCTCGGCGCACACGTCCGGCTGCCCGAGGTGCCGGAGCGTCACGTGTGGCAGTCCGACGTCGGCACCGATGCCCAGCCGTGGCTGGGCGATCACCAGGTCCACGGGGTTGCCGCGCTGCCCGGCGCCGCCTACTGCGAAATGGCGCTGGCGGCCGCACGAGCGGTGCTCGGCGACGCCTGCGAGGCCCGCGACATCGCCTTCGAGGAGATGCTTCTGCTCGAAGAGGAGACACCGGTGGCCGCCGTCGCAGCGGTGACACCGGACGGCAACGTCGAGTTCGTCGTCAAGACCCACAGCGAGGGCGAGGAGGTCCGCAGGGCCACCGCGGTCTTGCGGACGCTGGACGCTGCGGACGAGCCGGCCGCCTACGACGTGTCCGAACTGCTGGCCGCACACCCGGTGCAGGTGGACGGCGCGGAGATGAAGGACTGGTACGACGCACGGGGTATCCAGTACGGACCCGCGTTCACCGGCCTTGCGGCAGCTCACACCACCGAGGGCCCGGGCGGGTCCGTGCTGGCGGAAGTCGCGCTGCCGGGTTCGATCCGATCCCAGCAGGGTGCCTACGCGGTGCATCCCGCACTGTTGGACGCCTGCTTCCAGGCGGTCGGTGCGCACCCCGATCTGCACGCCGACACGAGTGGCGCACTGATGTTGCCGTTGGGTGTGCGCGTCTGCGTGCGCATGCCTCGACCCGCAACGCGCACTACTGCTACGTGCGGTTGACCAGTGCCAGCGCGGCGGCGGTCGAGGCCGACCTCGAGGTGCTCGACGAGCACGGCGCGGTCCTGCTGTCCGTGACCGGCCTGCGTCTGGGCACCGGTGTGTCCGAGGCGGGACGACGCGACCGCACGCTGAACGAGCGACTGCTGACCATCGACTGGCGCCAGCAGGAGCCGCCTACCGCGGACGACTCCGTCGAGCCGGGCTCGTGGCTGGTGGTCAGCACCTCGGACGGGTCCGACATGCTCGCGGCGGAGCTGGGCGAAGCGTTGAAGCTCAAGGAGGCTCAGGTCGCCGCCCTGGTGTGGCCGCAACACGCGGACCACGCAGCACAACGCAGAGCGCCTCAGGGCACAGCTGACCGCCTCCGCGTTCAGCGGCGTCGTCGTCGTCACCGCGCCACGTGACGGCGAGTCCGATGCCGAGGCACCCGTGGCCGGCGCCGAACAGGTCCGCCACCTCGTGCGCATCGCGCGTGAGCTGCCGGAGATCCCGGGCGAACCGCCGCGGTTGTACGTGGTGACGCGCAACGCGCAGACGGTGTGTGCGGGTGACGTCGCCAACCTGGAGCACGGCGGCCTGCGCGGCCTGATGCGGGTCATCGGGATGGAGCATCCGCGCCTGGCTGCCACCCAGATCGACGTCGACGGATCGACCGATGCCCGCCTGGTGGCGGCGCAGCTGCTGGCCCGTTCCGACGAGGACGAGACCGCGTGGCGCAACGGCCGTGGTACACCGCCCGGCTGCAACCTGACGCCGCTGCAGCCCGAGGAGCGACGGTCCATCGTCGGTCAGCCCCGAGCACGACGGCATGCGCCTGCAGGTCCGCACGCCCGGCGACCTCCAGTCCGCTGGAACTGGCCGCTTCGACCGGGTCCCGCCCGGGACCGGGTCAGATCGAGGTGCGGTCACGGCGTCGAACCTGAACTTCGCCGACGTCCTCGTCGCGTTCGGTCGGTACCCGAGCTTCGAGGGCAGGCTGCCACAGCTCGGTGCGGACTTCGCCGGCGTGGTCACCGCGGTCGGGCGCGGGCGTCACCGGACCACCAGGTGGGTGACCGGGTCGGCGGAATCTCCGCCAACGGCGCGTGGTGCACGTTCGTCACCTGCGACGCCGGCCTTGCGGTCACGATGCCCGACGGGATGCCCGAAGCACAGGCAGCTGCCGTGCCGAGCGCGCACGCCACCGCCTGGTACGGCCTGCACGATCTGGCCGGGATCGACAGCGGGCGACAAGGTGCTGATCCACTCCGCGACCGGTGGCGTCGGGCAGGCGGCGATCGCCATCGCGCGCGCGGCCGGCGCCGAGATCTTCGCCACCGCAGGCAGTGCAGAGCGGCGGGAGATGTTGCGCGACATGGGAATCGAGCACGTCTACGATTCGCGCAGCACCGAGTTCGCCGAACAGATCCGCAAGGACACCGACGGCTACGGCGTCGACATCGTGCTCAACTCCCTGCCCGGGGCGGCCCAGCGGGCTGGCCTGGAACTGCTGGCCTTCGGCGGCCGGTTCGTCGAGATCGGCAAGCGAGACATCTACGGCGACACCCGGATGGGGCTGTTCCCGTTCCGTCGCAACCTGTCGTTCTACGCCGTCGACCTCGCGCTGCTGACGATGACCAACCCGGCCAAGTCTGCGGCGCCTGCTGAAGACCGTCTACCAGCAGATCGCCGACGGCGTGCTGCCGTTGCCGGAGATCACGCACTACCCGCTGGCCGAGGCGCGCGACCGCGATCCGGGTGATGGCTGCGGCCGAGCACACCGGCAAGCTGGTGCTCGACGTCCCGCACACGGGCAGAGCACCGCGTGGTGCTGCCGCCCGAGCAGGTCACCGGTCGTTCCGCAACGACGGTGCCTACATCATCACCGGCGGTCTCGGCGGACTCGGGCCTGTTCCTGGCCGAGAAGATGGCCGCGGCCGGGCTGCGGCCGCATCGTCCTCAACGGTCGGTCTGCACCGAACGCCGAGGCGCTGGAGACCATCGAGCGCCTTCGGGACGGTGGCACCGAGGTCGAGGTGGTGCTCGGTGACATCGCCGAGACCGACACCGCGACCGTCTGGTGGCAGGCGCCACCGCGACCGGGACTCGCCGCTGCGCGGCGTGCTGCACGCCGCCGCGGTGGTGGAGGACGCCACGCTGGCCAACATCACCGACGAGCTGGTCGAACGTGACTGGGCGCCGAAGGTGTACGGCGCGTGGAATCTGCACGAGGCGACGAAGGACCTGACCGCTGGACTGGTTCTGCTCGTTCTCGTCGGCTGCGGCCATGGTGGGCTCGCCCGGCCAGGGCGCGTACGCCGCGGCCAACAGCTGGCTGGACGCGTTCACGCACTGGCGCCGTGCGCAGGGTCTGCCCGCCAACGCCGATCGCGTGGGGTGCGTGGGCCGAGATCGGCCGCGGTCAGGGCATGGCCGAGGACACCTCCATGGCCATTGCGCCAGACGACGGTGCCTATGCGTTCGACGTGCTGCTGCGGGTCAACCGCGGCTACACCGGTTATGCGCCGATTGCGGGGACGCCGTGGTTGACTGCATTTGCGCAGACCAGCCGCTTCGCCGAGGCGTTCAAGTCCATGGGGCAAAGCCGTTCAGGCACGAGTCAATTCCTGACCGAGCTGGAGGAGCTGCCGATCGAGGAGTGGCCGACACGGGTCCGGCGGCTGATCTCCGAACAGATCAGCCTGATCCTGCGCCGGTCGGTCGACCCAGACCGCCCACTGTCGGAGTACGGGCTCGACTCATTGGGCAACCTCGAACTGCGCACCCGCGTCGAGAAGGAGACGGGAGTGCGGATCACGGCAACGGACATCACCACGATTCGTGGGTTGGCCGATGCCGTGTGCGAGAAGTTGGAGCCGGCAGAGGTGGCCGCATGATGTCTCCGCAGCGTCGCGGTGTCGTGGTGTCGTGGTGATGTTTTGCAGCAAAAGGAGGGCTGAACAGTGCTGGTAGGGGTTTTGGACATCGTCCGGGTCGATGAGTGGGATCCCGGCGCCGGGTCTGTCGTGTCCTGGCACGGATCTCAGGTTTCGAGGGCCAAGGCGATGGAAGCACCGGTGAGCACCGTGCCTGCCAGTTACATGCAGGCGCAGCACATCCGAGGCTTCCACGAGTTCGCCGATCGAGGGCTGGACTACTCGCGCTTGGCAACTGTCTCCTGGGATGAGCACGGGCAGTGCGACCTTCGCGCGATGAGCTACGTGATCAACGCCCACTTTCGGCGTCATGACACCTACCGCAGCTGGTTCGAGTACAAGGACGACGGCCGCATAGTCCGTCGGACCATGCAGAATCCGAACGACGTCAAGTTCGTCCCGACGAAGCACGGTCAGATGTCCGCCGAGGAATTCCAGGCGCTGATCCTGTCGACGCCGAGGATCGATGAATGGGACTGCTTCACCTTCGGCGTCATTCAGTACGAGGACCACTTCACGGTCTACGTGACCGTCGACCACGTCCACACCGACCCGATGCTCATGGGGATGCTCTACGTCGAAGTGCATCAGACGTACGAGATGTTGCTCGAAGGTGGTGCGCCGCCTGCGCTCCCGCAGCCGAGCGGTTACGACGACTACTGCGTACGGCAGCACCAGCGCACGTCCGCCCTCACGGCGGAGTCACCCGAGGTGCGCAGATGGGTGGACTTCGCGGGCAGCAATGACGGGACGCTTCCCGAGTTTGCGATGCCGCTGGGCGACCCGGACACGCAATGCGGTGGCGACTTCATGGTGGTCCAGCTGCTGAACGGTGAACAGACCGCACGCTTCGAGAATGCCTGCATCGCGGCGGGCTCACGATTCGTCGGAGGCGTTTTCGCGGCGGCGGCGGTCGCGCAGTATCGATTGACCGGCGTCGACACGTATTACGGTATGACACCCAGGGATCTGCGGACCATGCCCGAGGAATACGTCACCAACGGGTGGTTCACCGGGATGATCCCGATCGAGGTGCCCGTGACCGGCGGTTCGTTCGCCCAGACGGTCCGCGCGGCGCAGAAGTCCTTCGACGGAAACACCGATCTGGCGACGGTGCCCTTCGACCGTGTCCTGGAGCTGGTGCCGCGGCTGCACCGGTCGCACCGGGGGTTCCCCATGCTGGCGTACCTCGACGCCGGGCTTCCGCCACTCTCCGCCGTCGTCGCGGGGCAACTCGACGGCGTGAACGCCCGCACGTACTGCGACGGCTTGAGCCCGGCCCACATCTGCATGTGGGTGGGACGCGTCCACGACGAGGTGTCGTTGACCGTGTTCTTCCCGGACAATCCCATCGCGCGGGAATCGGTCACCCGCTACGCCGAGGCGATGCAGGAGGTCTACGCTGGCGTCGCCGAGGGCCGTGAGGTCGTGGTGACGCCCATGCGTGAGACGGCTTGATTCCCAGCAAGGAGGGCCGATGAGGTTCACCGTGGCGGTTCACGGAACCCGCGGCGACGTCGAGCCCTGCGCAGCGGTGGCGCGTGAGCTACTGCGCCGTGGGCACGAGGTACGGATGGCGGTGCCGCCCAACCTCATCGGATTCGTCGCGTCCGCGGGGGTCCCAGGTGCGGTGGCGTACGGGCCGGATTCCCAGAAGCAGTTGGACGCCGACTTCTTCCGCGACTTCTGGAAGGTTCAGAACCCGGTGACCCTCGTCCGCAAGGGCATGGAGTACATCACCGAGGGCTGGGCGGAGATGAGCGCCACGCTGGTCTCGCTCACCGACGGAGCCGACCTGATCCTGACGGGCACCACCTACCAGGAGGTGGTGGCCAACGTCGCCGAGTATCGGGGCATCCCGCTGGCCGCACTGCACTACTTCCCGGCCAGGGTGAACAGCAGCGCCGTGCCGATTCCGGCGCCGTCCACCTTGATCCGCTCGGTGTGGACGGCCGCGGAGTGGCTGCACTGGCGAATGATGAAGAACGCCGAGGATGCGCAGCGACGCGAACTCGGCCTGCCAAGGGCTACGGTGCGGTGCGCGCGTCGGATCGTCGAGGGCGGCGCCCTCGAGATCCAGGCGTACGACCAGTTGTTCTTTCCCGGTCTGGCCGAGGAGTGGGGTGGGACGAGGCCGTTCGTCGGTGCGTTGACGATGGAACTGCCGACGTCGACGGACGACGAGGTGGCATCGTGGATCGCCGCGGGCACGCCTCCGATCTACTTCGGCTTCGGCAGCATGCCCGTCGAATCGCCCGCGGAGGCGATCGCCATGATCGACGCGGTGTGCGCGCAGATGGGGGAGCGTGCGCTGATCTCCGCGGGGGTCTGGGATTCCGATGACATCGGCGACGCCGCCTACGGCGAGCACGTCAGGCTGGTGGGTGCGGTCAATCACGCCGCGGTCTTCCCGGCCTGCCGGGCCGTCGTGCACCACGGCGGCGCGGGGACCACGGCGGCGGGCATGCGCGCGGCCGTGCCGACCTTGATCCTGTGGGTCGGGGCCGATCAGCCCGTGTGGGCCACCCAGGTGAGGCGGCTGAAGGTAGGCATCTCCCGGCGTTTCTCGAGTACCACCCGGGACCGGTTGCTCGCCGACCTGCGGACGGTGCTCGAACCTCGCTTCACCGCTCGCGTGCGCGAGGTCGCCACGCAGCTGACCAAATCCGAGGCCAGCGTCGAGGCGGCGGCGGACCTCCTCGAGGAGAAGGTCGGCGTCGTCGCCGGGCAGTGACCTCCATGAGAAGCAAGTTCAAGGACGTCTTCGCCGGGGGTGGGTTTCCCGCCCTTGGTCGGATGATCGTCCGGCACCCGCTGCTGGTGATCGCCACCTGGCTCGATCCTGGCGATCGCCTTCTTCCTGCTGGTGCCGCCGCTTGTCAAGGTGGCCGCGAAGAACCCGCCGCCGTTCCTGCCTGCCGACTCCTCGGTCCTGGTGGCGACCGCCCAGATGAAGGACGCATTCCACGAGGCCAGTTCGGGCAACCTCGCCGTCGTCATCCTCAGCGACGAGAAGGGGCTGAGCGCTGCCGACGAGGAGGTCTATCGCACTCTGGTGGACGAAACTCCGAGCGGACACCGAAAAGGTGCGTTCAACACAGGATTTCGTGCACATCCCGGAACTGCGACAGGTCATGACCAGCCAGGACAAGAAGGCCTGGAACCTACCGGTCAACCTCGGCGGCGTGCTGGGCACCGGGGATGGGCAGCGGGCCTACCAGGACGTGGTGAAGATCGTCAAGGAGACGACGGCGAACACCACGCTCACCGCCAACGTCATCGGGCCCGCCGCAACGCTCGACGACCTCACCAAGACCGGCGCCGAAGATCAGCACATCATCGAGATCGCGACCGTGTTGATGGTGCTGACGATCCTCATGGTGGTGTACCGCAACGTGATCGCGATGCTGCTGCCGCTGGCCACGATCGGTGTGTCCCTGGTAGTGGCACAACAACTGGTCGCCGCCCTCGGCGACGCGGACATCATTCTGATCGGTCCTCAGACCCTGGTGCTGATGACCGGGATGATGCTCGGCGCGGGAACCGACTATGCCGTCTTCCTCTTCAGTCGCTACCACGAGTGCGTGAAGATGGGCATGGAGTCCGACGACGCCCTGGTGGAGGCGCTCGGAACCATCGGCAAGGTGATCGCCGGTTCGGCGGGAACGGTCGCCATCACCTTCTTCGGGTTGATCTTCACGTCGTTGGGCATCTTCTCGACGATCGGTCCGGCGTTGTCGGTGACCATCGGCGTGGGCTTCGCGGCGTCGATCACCCTGCTTCCCGCATTCATCGTGCTTGCCGGCCGCCGCGGCTGGATAAAGCCCCGCAGGGACATGACCGGTCGATTCTGGCGTCGGTCCGGCATCCAGATCGCGCGCAAACCGCGGATTCACCTCGCCGTCAGTCTCGTCATTCTGGTGGCCCTCGCCAGCTGTGTCACTGCTGGTGCACTACAACTACGACGATCGCAAGACCCTGCCCCCCGACGCTCCGAGCAACCGCGGATACACGGCCATGGACGCCCACTTCCCGGTGGCGGGCACACTGCAACAGTTCATCCTGATCCATTCGCCGTCAGCAGACCTGCGGTCCCCGAAGTCGCTGGCCGATCTGGAGCAGATGGCCCAGCGAGTCAGCCAGCTTCCCGGCATCAGCCTGGTGCGCGGCATCACGCGACCGACCGGTGAGATGCTCGAGCAGGCCAGGACCACCTACCAGGCCGGACAGGTCGGCGACAAGCTGCTCGATGCGTCCACGCAGATCTCGGCCGGTGACACGGACCTGTCCCGGTTGAGCGGGGGAGCTCACGAGCTCGCCGACGTCCTCGGCGGCGTCAAGGGGCAGGTGGTCAATGCGATGGGTTCGGTGCGGGGACTGGTGACCGCACTCGGGGACATGGAGAAGCAGTACGGCGGGGACAAGACGCTCAAGGACATCGACGTCACTGCCACGCTGGTGGCGAACATGCAGTCACTCGGTGCCGAACTCGACAAGAACATGGCAAGCATCCGAGGCGTCTACTCGTGGGCGGCACCGATCGTCACCGCGCTCAACGCAAGTCCGATGTGCAACTTCGATCCGGAGTGCATCAAGTCACGCGACGACCTGAATCGCGTGGTCACGGCCTATCAGGACGGATCGCTGGGCAAGCTGTCCGATCTCGGACGTCAACTCAAGGTGACGCAGGACGGCCAGACGCTCGACCAGACGCTTCGTGCCGTCGGCAAGAGCCTCGACCAGGCGGTCGATTCGGCGCGCAAGCTGGGTATCGCCGACGCCGCCAGCATCCAGCAGAAGCTCAACAGCGTGCAGCAGGGCGCGAGCCAGCTCGCCGATGCCAGTCAGCAGCTGGCCGAGGGCGTCCAGCTGCTCGTCGACAAGACCAGGGAGATGGGCGGCGGATTGGATCAGGCGTCCGCGTTCCTGCTGGCGATGAAGCGAGATGCGGCCGAACCCTCCGATGTCGGGGTTCTACATCCCGGCCGAGATCCTGACCCAGGCCGAGTTCAAGAAGGCCGCAGCGCTTTTCATCTCCGCCGACGGTCACACCGCCCGGTACGCGGTACAGACCGCCCTCGATCCGTTCGGCACGGCCGCGATGGACCAGGTCAAGCAGATCATCAACACCGCCAGAGCGCCAGGCCGAACACCACGTTGGCGGACGCCACCATCTCGATGGTCGGATTCTCTGCGGTGCAGAACGACATCAGGAACTACTACAACAGCGACGTCGAGCTGATCATCGTCATCACGCTGATCGTGGTGTTCCTCATCCTGGTGGCGCTGCTGCGCGCCATCGTGGCGCCGATCTACCTGGTGGCATCCGTCATCCTGTCGTACGTGTCAGCGGTCGGCATCGGGGTGCTCTTCTTCCAATTCATTCTCGGCCAACAACTTTCGTGGAACGTTCCAGGGATGGCCTTCCTCGTTCTGGTGGCCGTCGGCGCGGACTACAACCTGCTGCTCATCTCCCGGATCCGCGACGAATCGCAACGGGGGATCAGGTCCGGCGTGATCAAGACCGTCGGCGCGACGGGTGGCGTGATCACCTCCGCCGGGCTGATCTTCTCGGCGTCGATGTTCGGCCTGACGTTCAGCAGCATCAGCAACATCGTCCAGGTCGGTTTCATCATCGGCGTCGGACTACTGCTGGACACCTTCGTGGTACGGACCATCACGGTGCCTGCGATGGCGGTTCTGGTCGGCAAGGCGAACTGGTGGCCGTCGAAGGCACCCGCCGCGAACAAAGCGGAGAAGGAACCGGCACCGGCTGCGGCCTCCGACGACGACGAAACCAAGGAACTCGTTGCCGCGGGAACGACGCTTCGCGCCGACACCGACTTCACGGACGTCACGTGACCGACTTCATCGAGAACGGAGCCGAAGCGGCATGAAGATCAGTGTGATCGGCACGGGTTACCTTGGCGCCGTGCATGCCGCCTGCATGGCACGCCTTGGTCACGAGGTGTGCGCCTATGACACCGATGCGGCGAAGATCGAGAAGCTGTCGGCGGGCAGTTCACCGTTCTACGAGCCGGGTTTCGACGAACTTCTGGCCGACGTTCTGGCCACCGGTCAGCTCAGATTCACCAGCCGGGCCGACGAAGCGGTGTCCGACGCCACCGTGCACTTCGTCTGCGTCGGCACTCCGCAGATGGCGGGATCCAACGCGGCCGACGTCCGGTACGTCGACAGTGCCGTCAGGACCATCGCGGCGAACGCGAAACGCGACGGGCTGATCGTCGGGAAGTCGACGGTGCCGGTAGGCACCGCGCAACGGCTGGCGTCGGAACTCGCCGCGAACGACCCCGCGGGCCCGCGTCTGGAACTGGCGTGGAGTCCGGAATTCCTTCGTGAGGGCAAGGCCATCGCTGACACGTTGCGACCGGACCGGCTGGTCTTCGGAGTGACCTCAGAGCGGGCGGAGAACGCGCTGCTCGAGGTCTATCGTTCGATCATCGACGGCGGAACCCCTTACCTGACGGCCGATCTCGCCACCGCCGAGATGGTCAAGGTGGCCTCGAACTCCTTCCTGGCCACCAAGATCTCGTTCATCAACGCCATCGCCGAGGTGTGCGAGGCCGTGGGTGCCGACGTCGTGAAGCTCGCCGACGCACTGGGGTACGACGACCGGATCGGTCGCCGATTCCTAAACGCGGGCCTGGGTTTCGGCGGCGGTTGCCTGCCGAAGGACATCCGGGCGTTCAGCGCAAGGGCGGGCGAGCTCGGCGTCGGAGAGTCGCTCCGATTCCTGCACGAGGTGGACAAGGTCAACATCCGCAGGCGCGAGAAGGCGGTTGCCGTCGCCTGCGCACTCGTCGACGGTGACTTCCTCGGCAAGAGCATCGCCGTCCTCGGCGCCGCCTTCAAGCCGGACAGCGACGACGTTCGTGACTCTCCCGCGTTGAACGTCGCGGCCGCGATGCATCTCAAGGGCGCCGACGTGCGCGTCCACGATCCGAAGGCCGTGGAGAACGCCATGGCGAGGTTTCCCACGCTCACCTACACCGCCGTGGCCGAGGACGCGTGCCGCGACGTCGATCTGGTGATGCTGGCCACCGAATGGCAGCAGTACCTCGACATCGACCCCGTATCGTTCCGGTCGGTCGTGCGGTTGCCGCGTCTGCTGGACACCCGCAACGCACTCGACCACGAACGGTGGTCCGCCGCGGGATGGGACGTGCACGCATTGGGTCGCGGCACGTTGATGCCGGATCTGCAGAATCACCGGGCCGACGCTTCATTACACCGATGACGAGGGAGAAGGAACAGCCTTGATGGGCGAGCAGAGGTCAGTCGTTGCAGCGATTCCCAACTACAACATGGGCCATCACCTGCGCAAGCTGTTGCCGCAGGTGCTGCGGCAGGGATATGACCGGGTGTTCGTGCTCGACGACGGCTCGACCGACGACAGTGTGGACGTCATCGGCGAATTCGGTGACGACGTCACCATGGTGCGGACCCCGCAGAATCGCGGCTGCACCTTCAATCGCAACCAGATCATCGATCACGTGGACGACGACGAACTGATCCACTTCATCGACGCGGACATGGATTTGGGCACCTCGGACATCGCCATCGGTGGCCAGGGACCTGGCCGCGCGGTACGCCGGCAGCGGCGTCGGGGCGATCGGGGGATTGGTGAGTCGAACCGACGGTAGTCAGGAGCCCTACAACTATGGGCCGGTCTTCTCGCTGAAGACCAATCTCACCGCACTACCGCCCCTCATCGACCGTGGTCGCGGGAGCGGCCGCGAACGGCTCGCGCTCTCGAGTACCTCTCGACTACCCGTGGATGAAGAGACTGGCCGAACGTCTGAAGATGCCTGCCCCCGCACCGGTCGTACTGGTTGCACGAGGGCAATCTCCTGATCCACTCGGGCGTCTTCAAGTCGATCGGCGGCTACGACGTGAAGCTGGCGGAATCACGGGGCGCAGGACCTGGCGATCCGACTGGCCCAGAAGGGCGTTCGACGTCAGTTCGATCCGAGCATTCAGGTCATCCACCACTACATCGACGTCCGTGGGCGCAAGCGCAAGAAGCAGCAGTTCGACTCGCTGCGCTACCTCGTCCGCAAGCACGGGTATGTGAGGTTCCTGACCGCCAGCTAACGGCGGGGTCGGTCGGCCGCGTCAGGCGGGAATGGGCTCCCACTGGCGGATCGCCCGATCGAATGCGTGATCGGTGACGGGCTTCGGCTCGGTGATCACCGCCATGCGTCCGACGAATGTCATGTGTGCGTAGTTGTCGAGCACGTGGTACTCGGACCTGTCGGTGTAGTCATCCACCAGAATGGTCCAGTCGCGGTGGCCGGAGAGCATCTTCAACGCCTTGAGCGTGCAAGCAACGCGAAAGCGGCCGTCGACGAGAACCAAATCGGGTAGCGCGTCGCCGCACGCTTCGGGCGGGTCGGAGTAGTGCCGAAACAATTCCAGGCGCGCATCGTCGACGTCGCCGACCGGCTTTCCCCATTTCCCGGTCTGGCCGATGTCGGAGAACCGCAGCACCTGATTCGGCTGGGCACATCCAGCGTCGAGGATCTTGCGCCGCAACGCATCAAGCCAATTCCGATCGGAATCGACACCTACCAGGTCGACGCCGAACCTGGCCGCCCAGAGCGTCGACGCGCCGGTTCCGTACTCGAGATAGCGGTCGGCCCTAGCCAGCATCTTCAGAAAATAGGCGGTAGTGACATCGCTATCCAGATGGGGCATTTCCGGTATGGCTGGCCGTGCGAACCGTAGACGCCTCATCGTCGGGAGGGTAATCGGTCGTCATTACGCGCACAAACCCAGAGTTTCGACGAAATTGACGCATGCATTCTCGGTGTTGAAAAGTGTGATTGCCGATTTTCGGTAATTCACCAGAATGGCGCGAACCATAGCGCATATTCACGGATTTGCCGTAGATCGCGCTGGACGGGAACGGCAAGGACGAAGCCGAATGCGGCATCGCGAGGGGGTTGCGGACCGGTAGCGGAGACAAGCCGCGGTCGCGCGCTACGGCCACGGTTTGCACGGCCGGCGGCCGAACACGGCGGCGACCCCACACGCGCCCGGTCCATGCCGGTGAGCGCGCCACTGCCAGGACGCTCGACGACAGAGGCGCGTCAGACCTTCACCTTGGGTCGGCGGGGCGATTTCGGGCGGTCGGCGACGTCCAGCCACGCATGCCTCGCCGCACTCGAAATTCGATCATTGGCCGTGATGTTCTCCCGGCACAGGCCGTTGGTGATCGCCGACAAGATGGACCACCATTCCGCTGCCTCATTGCGCACCTGGCGCACGGGCGTACCTGTCGCCGCAGCCGCATAATGCAGCCAGAAATCGTCGGCACGGGGACAGACGGACATGAACTCGTCCCCTCGATCCCGCAAGGCAGCAAGCACTTTCACCGGGTACGCAACACCCGATACACCGGTCGCGAAGACGTTCTCAGACGGTACCGTCGTCTCACACATCGGCCACGCTCTGTACGGCTCTGCCGTGCGGATCCGTGCCCGGAAGGCGGTCACGTGCTCCTGTCGATGGGCCGTCATCAACTCCGACAACCACGTCACCGGATAGATCACGTCATCGTCGGCCGTCACCAAGGGCACATCGGGCTGCGCATCGAGCACCTCGGAAACGTAGGGGAAGTACTTCTTGTGCGGCCCATAGTCGCGGCAGTGCCGAATCTCGAGACCGCGATCCTGCAGCCGTCGCAGCGGATCGGCCGGATTGGCAATCGCCTCCTCGTCGTCGAGCCACAGGATGACGCGTCCGGGCTTCATGGTGCCGAGCCCGATGGACTCAATGGCCAGCCAGACCTTCGAGATACGCGTTCCGTAGCTTGTCAGTGACACGTTCACCGCGTTGTTGCCGGTGATTGGCTCCCGGGTGGTGCGGTTGCGTTTCCGCAGGTGGGCGGTATACACGCCAGCGGCACCCAATTGGAGGTTCCAACCAATGGTGCCGCGCAACCTGCCGTCATTCGACAAGATCATCAAACGAACCCCCCCGAGAACGCCAATAAGGTCAGCCCGATGTTATTCGCAGATCACCACTCCCGTACGCCAAACCGGCGATTCTATTTCGCAGTTACCGGTGATTAGCTCGGGACGGCAGCGCACGTACTGGATTTCTCGAATATGTAGAAATCAGCAAAGCTGGTGTTGTCTACATCGTCCTTGGAATACGGGTAGGGGTTGGAAATCGTTCGCACCAGTGTGAAGTGACTTCGGTTCGCTTCCGCCCACGCAGTGAAGTTGCGGTGCCGCACGTGCGGGTTCGGCCATCGCTTGTCCTCATTGCTGGAGTAGACGATGACGTACCGTTTTGCCGCATCGAAGAGCTGGTTCATGTAAGTCTCGAACACGGCATCTTCGACCAGGTGGTAGATGGCGTCGAGTGACAGTGAGAGGTCAGCTTGATCGGCCGGCGTTACCTCGCTCGTGTGCAGGAACCGCATCGACTGCTGTCCAGCGAACTTACGCCTGGTCGCATCGAGGATCGTCTCGGAGACGTCTACCCCGGTGTAGTCGGGGTAGACGGCGAGCTCGAGCTGAGCGCCGTCGCCTGAGCCGAATTCAATGACGCTACTGATGTCGTGGGACGCCACGAATTCGTTTACTACGTCTGCCTTGAACGCCGCAAGCCGGTTATACGACCCGGCCCCTGATTTACCGCCGCGGCGGTATCGATCCTCCCAATAGTTCGCTGATGTACTGAAGTGTCGCGATCCGTCAAGCGTGGCCTTTACGCTACCGAGAAGATTTCCTTTGCGAAAAATGGCCATATTCGTCTTCGTCTGCCTTTCAGCGGGCCCAGTTGCCATTGATGTGCGGTGTGTGACTGTAACTCTTCGTCAACGGAGCGGCTAGTTCCCGCGATTTTCTCCCCGCCAGGCTGCGAGGTGACTGAGCATCGATTACCCGTGTAAATCGAATAGGCGATGCGATTGCAGCAAATCGTCATTGTTTTGCCTTCAATTGCGAAAGCAGTTCAATATGCTCGGCACGGATTCTGCGGCGGATGAATTTGACGCCGCCCTTGCGTGAGTAGCGACGGCGCGGGTTCGAGCCGGCGCTCGAGGCCCTACCGGTTACGCGCCGGTGACCCCGCGGTACCTGTGCACGGCCAGCGGGCCGAACACCATGGCGACGGCCACCGCCCATGCCACCATCGTCATCAGCGAACCGAGGTACGGTCCGCCCTGTGACAACTGCTTCATGACGTCGATCGTCGGCGACATCGGTTGGTAGTGCACGAGCGTGCGCAGCCAACCGGGAAACAGCTCCAGCGGCGCGACACCGGCGTTGCCGAACACCAGTGCCACAGAGCCCATGCCCAGCCAGGTGAACATCGTGGCGCCACCAGAGTGCAGTGCCACCGAGATGACGATGGTCGCGAAGACGACGACTATCAGAACCGGCACGAGAAGAAACGGCACGACCATCGTCCAACTTCGGAAGCGCAACCCGAACGCGACACCCACCAACGTGATCAGGACGCTTCCGAGGAACGTCCGCGCCGCTTCGGCGATGAGCCGGCCGGTCAACGCGCTGGCCCGGTGCACGGGAAGCGTCCAGAAGCGAGCCAGCAGACCAGAGTCGCGCTCCTGCGGGATGGTCAGCGCCGCACCGAGCGCACCGAACATGCCGCCTGCGACGGCGCAGACCGGCACCAGCCCGTACAGGCTGTTGGCACCGGTGAGCTTCATCATCGATTGGCTCACCAGCAGGTGGTAGGTGATCAGCAGAAACGTCGGGAACAGGATGCCCTGGATGGGCACGACGGGGTGGCGTCGCCACCGGGTGAGCTGACGGCCCGCCAATACGAAGCTCTCCATGACGAGCGACGTAGCCGCCGGGGACGTGGGTGCGGCGGCCGTCACCGGACGTGCCTCTGCATCCGCACCGCGACGTATCCGAACGCGGCGATCAGGCCGACGCACCACAGCAGGCTGATCGCCAGATTGCCCGACGCGACGTGGCCCTCGGTGAACGCGCGCAGCGTCTGCGTCACTTGCGATACCGGCTGATAGCGAACGAAGCCCTGCACCCAACGTGGAAAGGATTCGACGGGCGCCATGCCACTGGACAGGAGGACCAACAGCAGCTGCGGGATGAGAAGCAGCTGACTGGAGGCATCGGTCTGCTTGACCCGGGTGCCCATGGCATCGGCACCCAGCGACAGCGCCAACGTCAGTCCCAGGGTGAGAACGACGAACGCGACCACGTATCCGGGTCCGGCGTTCACGCGGAAGCCGAACGCGAAGCCGATCCCTGCCGCCGCCACGACGACGATCAGACCCCGTACCAGGCAGTAGGTCATCCGCGCGATCAGTGGCGCCGCAAGGGGGATGGGCAGCGTACGCATCCGCGTGCCGAACCCGGTCGACCGGTCTCGGGCTGCGCGATCGGCAGTGGCCAGCGCACCCAGGAGAATGGCTTGCACGACCACGGCTGGAAGCACGTACTGCGCGTAGCTCATCCCGCCCGTGTCGATCAGGTGTTGAAGTGCCAAGTTGAAGCCGACGAACGTCCCCACCGGTACCAGCACGGCCAGGAGCAGGTCGCGATCACGAATGGTGCCGAGAAGCACGCGCTCGATGAGCGCCGTCAAGCCCGTCATCCGACTGCGGACGAACTGACCGCGGCGCCGGGAGAAGAGCTCAGATGCAGAAACACCTCATCAAGGGATGGTTTGCGTAACGAGATGTCGATCAACTCGACGCCGAGTCGGTCCACGCGGCGCAGTACCTCGGTCAAGGTTGCGGCGCCGTCGGGAGCAGGCACCGAGACCGTGTTCTCCCTGGTGTTCTTCTCGACTTCGCCGAGATCGGCCAAGGCGAGGGCGACCCGGGGGAGATCCGCGGCGTTCACCGGGGTGAGCTGACAGAAGCCGGACCCGACGAGACGTTTGAGGTCATCGGAGGTGCCAGACGCGATGACCCGTCCTGCGTCGAGGATCACGATCGAGTCGCTGAGCACGTCAGCTTCTTCGAGGTACTGCGTCGTGAGGAGCACAGTGACGTCCTGAGACGCCAATGAGGCGACGAGTGACCACACGTCGCGACGGCTGCGTGGGTCGAGCCCGGTCGTGGGCTCGTCGAGGAACAGTACCTTCGGTGGGATCACCAGAGCAGCGGCGATGTCGACTCTGCGCCGCATGCCACCCGAGTAGTCCGTCACCGGCCGGTTGGCCGCCTTGACGAGGTCGAACTGCTCGATCAACTCGTCGGCTCTGCTACTGGCCTGCTTGCGTTTCATGCCCCGCAGTCGACTGAACAGGATCAAGTTCTCGCGTCCGGTCAGCAAGGGGTCCAGCGCGGCGTCCTGACCGGTGACACCGATGCTGGCCCGCACCTCGGCGGGGTTGTCGACTACGTCGAAGCCCGCCACGACGGCTTGTCCGGAGCTGGGTTTGATCAACGTGGACAGGATCTTGATCGCCGTCGTCTTGCCGGCGCCGTTGTGACCAAGCAGGGCGCAGATCGACCCCGTGGGAACGCTGAAGCTGACGCCCTGCAGCGCAGGAACGTCTCCGCTGAACGTCTTCGCCAGGTCGTGTAGCTCGATCACGGGTTGCCGTCAGCCTCCCGCGAGACAGCCTCGGTCACCCCGGGGCTCTTACGCGGATCGTCAATCATGCTGAACTCCAACGATTTCAGGGCAAGAAGGTGTGGGACTTCGCGAGTCCGAGCCTATACGGCACCGACCGTCTCCAGCCCTTCGTCCAGCCGGGCGAACTGATCCTTGCGGTAGTACTCGGCACATGACGACCGCCGGATCTTGCCGCTGGTGGTGATCGGAATCGCTCCTCGCGGCACCAGGACCAGATCCGCGGCAGCGATGCCGTGTGCGGTCGAAATCGCCGACGTCACATTGCGTTTGACTTCGGCCAGCCGCTCGAGGATCTCGTCCTCGGTGTCGCCGCGCTTCTTGACCTCGATGATCGCGACCAGCTGTTCGGTGCGGTCGTCCTGCACCGAGATCGCTGCGACTCGCCCGCCGGTCACCTCCGTGATCGTGGCCTCGATGTCGTCGGGATAGTGGTTGCGGCCTCGCACGATGAGGAGATCCTTGATGCGGCCAACGATGTAGAGCTCGTCCTCGAAGATGAAGCCCAAGTCACCGGTGCGCAGCCAGGCCTCGTCCGAGTCGGCTCCCGTTGTGCCGACGATCCGGCCGTTGAAGGTGTGCTCGGTCTGCTCGGGCTTCTCCCAATACCCCAGGCAGACATGCTCGCCGTGCAGCCAGATCTCACCGATCCGCCCCTGGCCGCATTCGGTCCGCGCGTCGGGATCGACGATCCGCACCTCGGAGGGATCTGGAATCCCGTAGCTGACCAACGGTGTGCCGCCATTGGCGGACGGATGTGCCTGTCCCTCCGACAGTCCCTCGAGTTCGAAGTTGACGGTCTTGGGAGCGTCGGGCTCGCGCGTCGCGACGAACAACGTGGCCTCGGCCAGCCCGTAGGACGGCTTGATTACCTTGCTGGCCAGACCAAAACGGCTGAACCGCTGGATGAAGCGCTTCAGGGTGGCTTCGTGAACGCGTTCGGCGCCGCTGACCATCCCGACGACGCCGCTCAGGTCGAGTCCTGCCATGTCCTCGTCGGACGTGCGCGCCGCCGCCAATTCGTACGCGAAGTTCGGCCCCGCCGTGAGGGCATTGGGGCTCTTGGCCATCAATTGGATCCATCGTGCCGGCCGGGCGAGGAACGACAGCGGCGTGGTGATCACCGCCTGCCAGCCGCCGAGGATGGGTAGGCACACGCCCAGAATCAATCCCATGTCGTGATAGAGCGGCAGCCACGACACGGCTGTTGTGCCGGGCGGTGCGACCTTCCCGTACTCGGGAAAGAGGTCGCGCATGATCTGCTGGAAGTTCACGGACAGGTTCCGGTATGTCACCATCACGCCCGCGGGGGTTCGAGTGGAACCGGACGTGTACTGCAGATATGCGGTAGTGGGCCGAGCCTCCTCGCGCCGGATGGCGCGGTACCGTCCGTCCAGGTCCAGCTTGTCCACTTCGATCACGGCGGGGGTGGGCCGGCCGGCCTCCGGCTCGACGTACGGCGCAAGCAGGCCGGAGATCGCGGATGTGGTGAGCACGACGGTGGGTGCCGCATCCCGCAATACCGCGGAGACGCGCTCGTCGTGGGCTCCGACCATCGGAGTCGACAGCGGAACGGCGATGAGCCCGGCCTCCAGTGAGCCGAGGAAGGCAACGAGATAGTCGATGTTCTGCGGCGCGATGATGACGGCGCGGTCGCCGGTCTTGGCGACCATGCTCATCTCGCGTGCGAAGTTCGTCGTCCTGCGGTACAGCTGCGCCCACGTCAGGCTGGTGCTGACACCGTCCCAGTCCTGCTCGTAGTCGATGAACGTGAACGCCGTGTCATTCGGCTGCAAACTTGCTCGTTCACGCAGGATCGCGGGAATCGACGAGTCGGGCATCGGCTGGCCCCTTCAACGGCTGTGCGGAAAAAACAGTAGATCGAGCTTAGGGAATGAGATCACGAGACAAGGGGTCATGGCGAAATGACACATGTCCTTCAGTGCTCAGGAAAACGTTGCTGCGGTCCATCACCGTGAACGTCGGCAGTTTCAGCAAGGCGGCTGAACTTCACCACGATCCGACGATGGGTGCGGTGGGGCCAGTAGCACGGCTGTGTTGGTCCGAGAGCCGATTGCCAGACTCTGAACTGGTTCATCGGTAGGCGGACGGACAATGACCTCGCTGGCTACCAACGCCATTGGAGAACTCGCCGGAGTGCGAGCCCGCATGGCTCGTTGCCAATGACGGCGCAACGGCGGTGCTGACGTCGTCGGCCGCCAGTTGCTGGCCGCTATGCGCTGTTCATCCCTCGTCGCTGCGAGTCGTCCCGAACGACGAGCAGGCTCTGGGTGTGGTGGTTCCCCGTCGGCGCGGATGAGCTTCACCTCGACGATCGCACTCTCGGGCCACAGGTTCTTGGCGGTCGCCCTGCGCAGTTTCTCGCGGAGGGGAAGGTCGTGATCGACGTTCTTGACCCCCGGGACCTTGAGCAGAGGCACCAGGTTGTACTGCCAGCCGTAGCGCCGGTGAAGCTCCCGGTTGGCCGACTCGGCGGCTTCGCCGTCGAGGATCGACGCCATGCCGCCGACGGTGGCCGGGCCATCGGCGTAGCGGCCGCGGTAGTCACACGGCCACAACTCGACGCGTGGGTCGGCGGTGAGCCTGCGGGTCTTCGGACCGATCTTGGTTCGGAAGATCAGGGTGTCGCCGTCGAGGCGGAACCAGATCGGGGTGTCGACCGCGCCTCCGTCGCGGCGGCGTGTGCGCAGTTGCGCGTAACGGGACGATGCGAGCGTGTCCAGGAGGGTGTCATCGGTCATGGTCAGATTCAACGACTTCGAGTCGACTTGAAGTCAAGTCGTGACGAGGACGAGGATGGGGGACCGTGGACGTGCGATTGTCGATCGGCGAGGTGGCCAGGCGTTCCGGGGTGGCGGCCACCACCTTGCGGTATTACGAAGATTCGGGTCTGCTGCGCCCACCGAACAGGGTGGCCGGGCGACGGCGTTACGACCAGTCGGTGGTGACGAGGCTCGAGATCATCGCGCTATGCAAGGCGGCAGGTTTCAGCCTCGATGAGATCCGGGTGCTGCTCACCGACGACGATCCTGGACGCCCGGCCAGTCGATCGCTCGCTGAAGCCAAGCTGGTGGACATCGATGCCCGGATGGCCACCCTGCGACGGGCGAGGGAGATCATCGAGTGGGCGATGAACTGCCCGTGCACCTCGGTCGACGCGTGCGACTGCGGCACTCAGGCGGTCAGTGGCTCGCCTTGCTGAACCACTTCGTCTTGACCCGCCATGAATGAGCCGAGGTGAGGGCGAAGCCTGCGCCGCACAGGCAGGCGAAGATCCACACCAAGGTGCCGCCCTCGACGGACTGGAGTGACGGGACCAGGCTGGTGACGATGCGCACCACGCACGCCATGATTCCGCTGAAGGATGCGATCAGGTAGACGTTGGCGACGCGTCGTGACCGCGGATCCTTCCGTAGCACCATCAGCGCGCGGGAGCCGTATCCAAGCAGGTAGATGAGGGTGCCGCAGAGAAGCAACCAGTATGCGCTCAGCCAGAAGTCGGTGGGTACCTCGAAGAAGTCCGCCCGGTATATCCGCGCCCCGTTGCCCAACGTAAAGGTCGCGAGGAGCAACGGGATGCAGAGCGTGGCGGGTAGTTCGACGTACTGCTTGAACGTCTTCTGCATGGCGTGATCGTCCTGCAGTCGCCCCAGGGCGTTGTACACGACCGCGGACGCGGCGACGATGTAGAGATCGTGGCCGATGTAGTCCTCGAGGTTCCACTTACCGGTCAGCGCGTGCAGCCAGTGCCCCAGAGTCTCCGAGGCAAGGGGTGACATCAACAGCACCGCCACGCCCTGCAGCGCAATGTTGAGGGTCGCAGCAACTTCCCACCGGCAGGACCAGGTAACGCGCCGGATCCACAAGCTCCACGCAATACATGCCGTGGTGATCGTGATCAGGGCTGTCAATGCCATGGGGTCTCGCCTTTGTGCTGAATTGCCGTCAGCAAATACTACTGCTAAAGCGGAGGTGCGTCAGGTCGCGGCGTGAGTTCGGACAACTTGGGCCGCCGAACACTGCGCACGTCAGTCTTGGTCTCGGTGGCGGTGGCGACACTGAGCGGCGCCGACTCAAGGTAGCTCCAGACCTCTTCACGGCTCATCAATCCGAACCGAACCTGCAGGTCGGGATAGCTGAGTGTGAACCGGTCGGCAATGTGCCGCAGTTCCTCTGCGTTGGGATAGTCGGCTTCCTTGATCCGCCGGTAGTACGTACTACTGGACGTTCCAAGGGCGTCGTAGATGGCCTTGGCGTCGACGTCTCCGTCGAGCAGGTAATCGAGCAGGGCTTTGAGCTGCCTGCCGTTCTCATCGGTGCGCGGCACAGCTATCACCATAGCTGTACTTCCCGAAATTGGGCAGTAGCAACCATAAAGAGGAATGTCGCCCAATAATTGACACTGCCGTCACAGTTTTGGTAGAGGTCTCCCATTCTTGGGACAGTGCTGTAATCTTCTCGACATGAACTGCGCAAACTTGCAGATGACCGATTACGACACCGTCGGCCGGCCCGAGGCCGACGACGTCGCCGTGCTGTCCGCACCGCTGTCGGACGTCCTGACCCAGGAACTCGACGGTGCGAGCGTGGCTCTCGGAGTAACGGCCGAAGACGTCCTTCTCGCCGCGCTGGGCCGGGCGATCGAGCGGACCATCGGCGAGGGTGCCGTCGCCGTCGACGTTCCCGGGCACGGCCGCACCGTGCATCCGGTGGCAGCTGTCCTGCGTCGGTCCGCGGCGCGCGCATGCCACCGAGCTGCTGGCCGTGCGTCCATCACTCGGCCGTGTCGAGGCGACGCATCGTGCACGGTGTGCCCGACGACCCGCATGCCCAACCGCTGTCCGACGTCCTGTTCGCGTACGGCGACTCCCAGCCAGCGCAACTGGGACACGTACTCGAGTTGCGCGCACACCGCCGCGGCGGCGTCGTGGTCCTGGACTGGTGGTACGACACGCGCAGCTTCGAGCCGTACACCATCGAGGAGCTCGCCGAGCAGCTCCCGTTCACGCTCATCGAGTTGACCTCGGAAGCCAGCGCGCCCGCGTTGGCCGCCGCGGAGTTGGCAATGGCGCATTAGCCTCGGGAAACCCCGAACCCCTAGAATCGACGCACAGGCACCGATCCGGCCATCACCGGGGAGCCTTCGGAAGAACGGCCCACCGGGTTCACCGACCGGGCCAAGTAGAACCGAACGGTTGGGTCCGTCAACGCCCTGACAACGAGCGGCGCACTTTCCCGGGGCGAGCGAAGCGACGGGGACAGGATCGGGTGCGCAAGCGGGGTGGTACCGCGGCGCTCGCGCACACGCGCGACGTCGTCCCCGTGCCTGAACGAAGCTGGGCTTCCGAGCGCCAGCGACATTTGGCACAGGAGACGACACGCAGTGACTGCCTATCCGAAGCCGGCCGCCGGAGCGCCGAACTTCCCGCAACTCGAGACCGAGGTGCTGGACTACTGGGACGCCGACGGCAACCTTCCGCGCCAGCATCGACCGGCGTGACGGCGCGCCGGAGTACGTGTTCTACGACGGGCCGCCGTTCGCCAACGGTCTCCCGCACTACGGACATTTGCTCACCGGCTACGTCAAGGACATCGTGCCGCGCTACCGCACCATGCGCGGCTACAAGGTGGAGCGGCGGTTCGGTTGGGACACGCACGGCCTGCCTGCCGAACTCGAGGTGCAGCGCCAGCTCGGCATCGCCGAGAAGAGCCAGATCGAAGAGCTGGGCATCGACAAGTTCAACGAGGCCTGCCGCGCATCGGTGCTGAAGTACACCGAGGAATGGCGGGCCTACGTCACTCGCCAGGCCCGGTGGGTCGACTTCGACAATGACTACAAGACGCTCGATCCCAGCTTCATGGAATCGGTGATCTGGGCCTTCAAGCGGCTGTGGGACAAGGGCCTGGCCTACGAGGGCTACCGCGTGCTGCCGTACTGCTGGAACGACGAGACCCCCTTGTCCAGCCACGAGCTGCGGATGGACGACGACGTCTACCAGAGCCGTCAGGATCCCGCGCTGACCGTGGGACTCGAGGTGACCGAAGGTGTCGTCGCGGGCGCATACCTGCTCGTCTGGACGACGACGCCGTGGACGCTGCCGTCGAACCAGGGAGTGGCCGTCAATCCGGACGTCACCTATGTCGAGGTGCGCGGCACCGACGGGCGGCGCTACCTGCTGGCACAGGCGCGGGTGGCGGCGTACGCCCGCGAACTGGGGGACGAACCCGAGGTGCTGTCCACCCACTCGGGCGCCGAGCTGCTCGGTATGCGCTATCTGCCGCCGTTCCCGTACTTCATGGATTCGCCCAACGCCTTTCGGGTGCTGCCCGCCGACTACGTCAGCACCGAGGACGGCACCGGCCTGGTGCACCTGTCGCCCGCCTACGGCGAGGACGACAAGGCGGCCACCGACCTCGTTGGCATCGAACCGGTCACGCCGGTCGACGCCAAGGGGCGTTTCGACGCGACGGTGCCCGACTACGCCGGCCAGCACGTGTTCGACGCCAACCCACAGATCATCCGCGATCTGAAGAACGGCACCGGCCCGGCGGCCGCCAACGGCGCGGTGCTGCTGCGCCACGAGACCTACGAGCACTCCTACCCGCACTGCTGGCGCTGCCGGAATCCGCTGATCTACCGGGCGGTGTCGTCGTGGTTCATCAAGGTCACCGAATTCCGGGACCGCATGGTGGAGCTCAACCAGGAGATCACCTGGTACCCCGAGCACGTCAAGGACGGTCAGTTCGGCAAGTGGCTCTCCGGGGCGCGGGACTGGTCGATCTCGCGAAACCGATACTGGGGCAGCCCAATTCCGGTGTGGAAGTCCGACGATCCGGCCCATCCGCGCATCGACGTGTATGGCAGCCTCGACGAACTCGAGCGCGACTTCGGCGTCCGCCCGGACGATCTGCACCGGCCCTACATCGACGAGCTGACCCGGCCGAACCCCGACGATCCGACCGGGAAGTCGACCATGCGGCGCATCCCCGACGTGTTCGACGTCTGGTTCGACTCGGGGTCGATGCCCTATGCGCAGGTGCATTACCCGTTCGAGAACGTGGACTGGTTCGATCACCACAATCCCGCGGACTTCATCGTCGAGTACATCGGCCAGACCCGTGGCTGGTTCTACCTGCTGCACGTGCTCGCGACGGCGCTGTTCGACCGGCCGGCGTTCAAGACCGTTGTCGCGCACGGCATCGTGCTCGGAAACGACGGCCAGAAGATGAGCAAGTCGCTGCGCAACTATCCCGACGTCAGTGAGGTGTTCGACCGCGACGGATCCGACGCGATGCGCTGGTTCCTGATGGCGTCACCGATCCTGCGCGGCGGGAACCTGGTCGTCACCGAGCAGGGCATCCGCGAGGGCGTCCGGCAGGTTCTGCTGCCGTTCTGGAATGCGTACAGCTTCCTGGCGCTCTATGCGCCGAAAGTCGGTACCTGGCGTACCGATTCGGCACACGTGCTGGACCGCTACATCCTGGCGAAGCTCGCCGCGCTGCGCGACGACCTGACCGCGACGATGGACGCCTGCGACATCTCCGGCGCCTGCGAGCAGCTTCGGCAGTTCACCGAAGCCCTGACGAATTGGTATGTGCGCCGGTCACGTTCGCGGTTCTGGGAAGAGGACCGGGACGCCATCGACACTCTGCACACCGTGCTGGAGGTCACGGCCCGGCTGGCCGCCCCGCTGCTGCCGTTGGCCACCGAGGTCATCTGGCGCGGCCTGACCGGTGAGCGCTCCGTGCACCTGACCGACTGGCCGGGCGCGGACGAGGTGCCTGCGGATCCGGACCTGGTGGCAGCGATGGATCAGGTGCGGGAGGTCGCCTCGGCCGGGTCGTCGCTACGCAAGGCGAAGAAGCTGCGGGTCCGCCTGCCGTTGCCGAAATTGACTGTCGCCGTTGAGGATCCGGCTCGGCTGGCGCCGTTCACCGACCTCATCGCCGATGAGCTCAACGTCAAGGCCGTCGAGCTCACCGACGACATCGACGCCTACGGCCGGTTCGAGCTGACCGTGAACGCCCGGGCGGCGGGGCCACGGCTCGGCAAGGCCGTCCAGGACGCGATCAAGGCCGTCAAGGCGGGGGAGGGCGTCGTCAACCCCGACGGCACCCTTGCGGCAGGCGACGTGGTCCTGACCGCCGAGGAGTACAGCTCCAAACTCGTGGCCGCAGACCCAGAGTTCACGGCCGCGCTACCGGACGGCGCCGGCCTCGTGGTGCTCGACGGCACCGTCACCCCGGAACTGGAAGCCGAAGGTTGGGCCAAGGACCGCATCCGCGAGCTTCAGGACCTGCGCAAGTCGACCGGTCTCGACGTGTCGGACCGAATCAGCGTCGTGATGTCGGTGCCCGCCGAGCGCGCCGAGTGGGCGAAGGCCCACGGCGACCTCATCGCCGGAGAGATCCTCGCGACGAGTTTCGAGTTCGGCGATGCGCAGGCAGGCGCCGAGATCGGCGACGGCGTCCGCGTATCGATCGCGAAATCGTGACCGGCCCGCTCACACGCGCGGAGACCCGGGCCGACTGGCCGCCGAACGTGACGGTGTCCCCTCGCCGCAGCTGGCGTCCGCGGCGGGTTTCGGTGCCGCCGTTGACCGTGACCTCGCCTGCAGCGATCGCGGCCTTGGCCTCCGAGCCGTTGTCGATCAGATCCGCGAGCTTGAGGAACTGGCCGAGGCGAATGGACTCATCCCTGATCGGCACGTCGCGGACGGGTTGCGCCATGCGCGTCAGGGTATCTGCATAGCATCGGCAGTCGTGGAACGCTGGGTCCTGCACTTCGACATGGACGCGTTCTTCGCGTCCGTCGAACAGCTGACCCGCCCCACCTTGCGAGGACGGCCCGTGCTGGTCGGTGGTCTCGGTGGCAGGGGCGTCGTCGCTGGCGCCAGCTACGAGGCGCGGGTGTTCGGCGCCAGGTCCGCCATGCCGATGCACCAGGCCCGCCGCCTGGTCGGCGCGGCGGCGGTGGTGCTTCCGCCGCGCGGCGTGGTCTATGGGGTGGCCAGCGGCCGGGTGCTCGCCACCGTGCGGGCGTTGGTGCCGATCCTCGAACAGCTTTCGTTCGACGAGGCGTTCGGCGAACCGGTCGAACTCGCAGGTGCGTCTGCCGTCGACGTCGAACGGTTCTGCGAGCATCTGCGCGCCAGGGTTCGGGCCGAGACCGGACTGGTGGCCTCGGTGGGGGCCGGCTCGGGAAAGCAGATCGCCAAGATCGCCTCGGGTCTGGCCAAGCCGGACGGCATTCGGGTGGTCCGCCGCGACCAGGAACGTGCCCTGCTCGATGGGCTGCCGGTGCGCAGGCTGTGGGGGATCGGGCCGGTCGCCGACGAGAAGCTGCACCGGCTCGGCATCGACACGGTCGGTGCGTTCGCCGCTCTCAGCGACGCCGAGGTCGCCGAACATCCTCGGCGGCACCGTCGGACCCGCACTGCACCGGCTGGCGAAGGGCATCGACGACCGCCCCGTCGCGGAGCGTGCAGGAGCCAAGCAGATCAGTGCCGAGTCGACCTTCGCCGAGGACCTGACCACGCTCGACCAATTGCGCGATGCCACCGGTCCGATCGGCGAGCACGCACACCAGCGCCTCGAGCGCGACGGGCGCGGCGCCCGCACCGTGACCGTCAAGCTCAAGAAGTCCGACATGAGCACGCTGACCAGATCCGCGACGCTGCCGTACGCCACCACCGACGCCACGACGCTGATAGGTACCGCCCGCAGACTGCTGCTCGACCCCGTCGAGATCGGCCCGGTGCGGCTGCTGGGCGTGGGCTTCTCCGGGCTTTCCGACGTCCAGCAGGAGTCGCTGTTCCCGGATCTCGACCAAGCCTTCGAGGCGTCCGACGCGCCAGCCGTGGCGCCGACGCCCAGGACCGAACAGCCGACCGCGACGTGGCGTGTCGGCGACGACGTCACCCACACCGTGCACGGCCACGGCTGGGTTCAGGGTGCCGGCCACGGCGTGATGACGGTACGGTTCGAGACCCGCGGCAGCGGTCCAGGGCCGGTGCACACCCTGCCCGACGACACGCCCGACGTGCGCCGTGCCAACCCCGTGGACAGCCTCGACTGGCCGGACTACGTCAAGACCTGGTCCAAGAGGCCTAGCTGACATCGCACCTAGCCCCACGCCGTGAAGACGTCGGCGATCGAGGAGCCTGCGGCCAGCGCGGCCATCAGCAGGACGCGCGCCTGCGGTGGTCGCAGCCGCGGCACCACCACCGCACCGGCGTCCACCAGCGCCCGACCCGGCCCGTAGCCCGGCCAGACGTGGCCGCCAGGCACCCGGGTCGACAACGCGACCGTCACGCCGTCGCGGCAGTGCCGTCGCACGCCGTCGACGACCGCGGCGCCTGCGTTCCCCGACCCGACGGCCTCCAGCACCACGCCTCGCGCCCCGCCGCCACACACGCATCGAGAGCGACGGCGTCGCTGCCCGCGTATGCGGCCACGATGTCGACCCGTGGCGCGGCGGCGGCCGACAGCGTGCCGAGGAAGGCGCGCCCATCCGGCGTGGCAGCGAGTTCGACACCGGTGAAACCCGCGAGGTCACCACCGGCGACCTTGTACATGCCCAGCGGTCGCAGCACCCGTCCTCCGAAGCTCACCAGCACGCCATGGCCGCTCGCCGTCGGGCTCGTCGCCACGGCGAGTGCGTCGCGCAGGTTCCGTGGCCCGTCGGCGTCCGGGGCATCGGCGCTGCGCATCGCGCCGGTCAGCACGACGGGGACGTCACCGCCGTAGGTCAGCTCCAGCCACAGGGCCGTCTCCTCCATCGCATCGGTGCCGTGCGTGATCACCACGCCGTCGACGCCCGACGCGACCGCCGCCGCGACGGCGGCGCCGACGACGTCCCAGTCCGCTGGGGTCAACTCGGAGCTGTCCACGGAGAACAGGTCGACGACGTCGAGATCGGCGATGCCGAGCCCCGAAGACAGGTCGCTTCCGGTGCGGGTCGGCCGCGCGACGCCGTCGTCGTCCATGCTGGTGGCGATGGTGCCGCCGGTGGTGATCATCACGACGCGGCTCATGCGGCGATTGTTCACCATCGCCCCTTTGGAATGATGTGGGAGTGACTGATGAATCAACGGGCTCGGCCGAGCCAGTGACCGCCGACGGGGATACCCCACCGCGGTCCACGCGGCGTCGCCTCCGCCTGCTGCTTTCGGTCGCCGCCGTGATACTCGTGCTGGACGTCGTGACCAAGGTGCTTGCGGTCAGACTGCTCACCCCGGGACAGCCGGTGTCCATCATCGGCGACACCGTGACGTGGACCCTGGTGCGCAACTCCGGTGCCGCCTTCTCGATGGCCACCGGGTACACCTGGGTGCTGACGCTGGTCGCCACCGGAGTGGTGATCGGCATCGCCTGGATGGGACGGCGGCTGGTGTCACCGTGGTGGGCGCTCGGGCTTGGCATGATCCTCGGCGGTGCGCTCGGCAATCTGATGGACCGCTTCTTCCGTTCCCCTGGCCCGCTGCGCGGCCACGTCGTCGACTTCCTGTCCATCGGCTGGTGGCCGGTGTTCAACGTCGCGGACCCGGCGGTGGTCGGCGGCGCGATCCTGCTGGTGGGGCTGTCGCTGTTCGGCTACGACTTCGATACCGCCGGGAGGCGCAGGCCGGACGGCGCTGCTGAGCTAGGGGTGCTCCAGCCGGACGCCGCAACGGACGAGGCAGGCAGGCCAAAGCCCGGCGACGCGGCCGAACCGTCCTGATGACCACCCGTTCGATGCCGGTCCCCGAGGGGCTGGCGGGCATGCGCGTCGACGCCGGGCTGGCCAGGCTGCTCGGGCTGTCCCGCACTGCAGCGGCGGCACTGGCCGAAGCGGGCGGCGTTGAGTTGGACGGTGCCCTCGCAGGCAAGTCCGACCGCCTGCCCGCAGGTGCGTGGCTCGAGGTCAGCCTTCCGGAAGCTCCTGCACCACTTGAGAATTCGCCGGTCGACATCGAGGGCATGACGATCCTGTACTCCGATGCCGACATCGTCGCCGTCGACAAGCCTGCGGGTGTCGCCGCGCACGCATCGGTCGGATGGACCGGTCCTACGGTGCTCGGCGGACTGGCAGCGGCAGGTTTCCGCATCACCACGTCGGGGGTGCCCGAGCGCAAGGGCATCGTGTCGCGCCTCGACGTCGGCACGTCGGGCGTCATGGTGGTGGCGATCTCCGAGCGCGCCTACACCGTGCTCAAGCGCGCCTTCAAGGAGCGCACGGTCGACAAGCGCTATCACGCCCTCGTCCAGGGCCATCCGGATCCGTCCAGCGGAACCATCGACGCGCCGATCGGACGGCACCCCGGCAACGACTGGAAGTTCGCCGTCACCCAGCAGGGGCGGCACAGCGTCACGCACTACGACACGGTGGAAGCGTTCGTCGCCGCCAGCCTGCTCGACGTCCATCTGGAAACCGGTCGCACCCATCAGATCCGGGTGCACTTCGCGGCCTTGCATCACCCGTGCTGTGGCGACCTGACCTACGGTGCCGATCCGACGCTGGCGAAGCGGCTCGGACTGCAACGGCAATGGCTGCACGCGCGTTCGCTGGCGTTCGCGCATCCGGCCGATGGACGCCGCATCGAGATCACCAGTCCCTACCCGGCGGACCTGCAGCACGCGCTCGACGTGCTGCGCTGCCACGACTCGTGACGGCCGACCGGGAACCGCCCGCCCGCGGGTCGGGGGTGCTGTTCGGCGCAGGCGCCTACGTCTGGTGGGGCCTTTGCCCCGGGTTCTTCCCGTTGCTGCTGCCAGCCGGATCGCTCGAAGTGCTGGCCCACCGCATCGTGTGGAGCGCGGCGTGCCTGTTCGTCGTGCTCCTGGTGGCGCGCCGGCTCGGCGACCTGCGCAGGCTCAGCGGCCGGACCTGGCTGTTGCTGTTGGTCGCGTCGGTGCTGATCTCGATCAACTGGGGAATCTACATCTGGGCCGCGACCCACGGACACGTCGTCGACGCAGCGTTGGGGTACTTCATCAACCCGTTGGTCACCGTCGCGCTAGGGGTGCTGGTCTTTCGTGAGCGCATCGGGCGCTTTCAGTTGATCGCACTGGTGCTCGCAGTCGTTGCGGTGGTGATCCTCACCGTGGAGGTGGGCGCACCGCCATACGTCGCCGTCGGGCTCGCCCTGTCGTTCGCGTTCTACGGGGTGGTCAAGAAGGTCGTGGTGGCAGATCCGCGCGTCAGCGTCGCCGTCGAGACGCTTCTGGCTCTGCCGCTGGCGGGTGGCTACCTGATCGTGCTGGCGGTGCTCGGTGATGGGCACTTCATCGACTACGGGGCGGGGCACGCGGTGCTCCTGATGTTGGCGGGTCCGGTGACGGCCGTGCCGCTTCTGCTCTTCGCCGCCGCGGCGCAGCGGCTCCCGCTGATCACCATGGGCCTGCTGTTCTACCTCAATCCCGCCCTCCAGATGGCGTGGGGCGTGCTCGTCAGCCACGAACCGATGCCCGTTGGCCGGTGGGTCGGCTTCGCCATGATCTGGGTGGCCCTGGTGGTGATGACGATCGACGGGCTGCGCAAGAAGCCGGCGGATCCGATCACATCCGCTGTCGATCTGGGCGCGCCCGAATCGTCATCACGGTGACAGGCTCGACCGGAACGTCGGGCACCGATCAGAAGGACGAGGTCGAATCATGCGCTACTGCCTGCTCATGCACTACCAGGAGGGACCATCGGTCGGTCTGACCGAGGAGGACATGGCGCCTGCGATGGCGGCGTTCGCCGCCTATGCCGACGATCTTTCGGCTGCCGGGGTGCTGATCACCACCGAAGTGCTCGAAAGCGTCGACGCCACCACGACGGTGACGGCGCGCAACGGCGCACCCGAAGTGCAGGACGGACCGTTCGCCGACACCAAGGAGAAGCTCGGCGGCATCTTCGTCATCGACGTACCGAACCTGGACGAGGCGCTGAAGTGGGCGCAGCGCAACCCTGCCAACGGCTGGGGATCCGTCGAGATCCGCCCGGTGGCCAGGACGTACGCGCCAGGGCGCGGGTGGTACCACCCCTGAACGTCCTGACCGAGGTCGTTCGGCAGTCGTATGGCCGGCTGTTGGCGCTCCTGGCCGCCCCAGGGCGCGACATCGCGGCCGCAGAGGACGCCTTGGCCGATGCCATGGAGCGGGCGCTGGCCCGCTGGCCGCTGGACGGCGTCCCGGAGAACCCGGAGGCCTGGCTGCTGGTCGTGGCGCGCAACCGGCTCCGCGACGCGTGGAGGTCAGCGGCCAGCAGGACCAGCGTTCCACTCGACGAAACAGTATGGGACAGCGGCCATTTCGGAGGTGATCGATTCACCGACCCCGTGACTCCCGAGGACTCCGGCATCCCCGACCGCAGACTCGAGTTGATGCTGGTGTGTGCGCATCCGGCCATCGCGGCGTCCATCCGGACGCCACTGATGCTGCAGGTGGTGCTCGGCGTCGATGCAGCGGCCATCGCGGCGGCGTTCGCGGTCGAGCCGGCGACGATGGCGCAGCGGTTGGTCCGTGTGAAGAAGCGCATCAGGTCCACCGGGATCCCGTTCGAGATGCCCGAACGCGAGCAGCTCGACGAGCGACTGCCTGCGGTACTGGAGGCCGTCTACGGGGCGTACGCCATCGATTGGCAGCTGGTGCCGCAGGGCTCTGCGGTGGAATCCCTGTCCGCTGAGGCCGTGCACCTGGCACTGGTTCTCGCCGACCTGCTTCCCGAGGAGCCCGAGGTGCTCGGTCTTGCGGCGCTGGTGTGCCTGTCGGAGGCCCGACGTCCCGCCCGGCGTGCCGACGACGGATGCATCGTGCCGCTCGAGGAGCAGGACACCGACCGCTGGGACCACACCATGATCGATCGCGGCGAAGCGCTGCTGACGCGCGCGTACGCGCACCACCGTCCCGGCAGATTCCAGTACGAGGCGGCGATCCAGTCCGCGCACTGCAGCCGTGCCGCGCGTAATCCGGTGGACGCCGAGACGCTGCGGACCCTGCATCGCGCCTTGGTGCGGACGGCCCCGTCATTGGGCGCCCAGGTCGCCCTTGCCGCGCTCGACGGCGAGATCGACGGCCCTGCGGCGGGGCTGCGCACCCTCGATGCCGTTGCCGACCCCGCCGTCGAACGGTTCCAGCCGGCGTTGGCGGTACGGGCGCATCTCCTTGCGGCGGCGGGACGCGTCGACGACGCGTCGCGCAGCTATCGACGTGCGATCGAGGCGACGTCGGACCCCGGTGTCGTCGAATACCTCGAGAGACGTTTGCGAGCCCTGATGAGTTGACCTCCCCGTAGCTATGCAATACGGTTTGCCAGAGCGAGGGTTTCCGTCCTCGCTGGTGAGGTCGGGGTCATGCCGCAACTCGATGGTCGGTCGCTCCCTGCGTCGCGCCGCCGCGGCAGGCCCGTCGGGTCGGATTCGGCCGAGACCCGCAACACCATCCTTCGGGCCGCGCGCCAGGTCATCAACGAGCGCGGGTACCACGCGGCGACCTTCCAGGCGATCGCGATGGCGGCAGGTCTGAGCCGTCCCACGCTGCACTACTACTTCGCCTCGCGGGATGAGATCTACGGCATGCTCGTCGCCGACGCATCCGGCGTAATCGCCGATTGCATAAGCGAAGCTGAACGTAAGGACACATTCCTCGAACAACTGACCGCTCTGGTTGCGGCAATACACGAGGCCGACGTCCGCGACCGCTCCCTGATCGCATTCCTGGTGAGTGCCAGGCTTGAGGCCACTCGCAACCCCGAGCTCGAGGTCAGTCTTGGCAACGCGCTGCGCAGCTTCCTGCGGGGGTCGCTGTGTGCCGCGAAGTCACGCGGTGAGCTTGCTGCCGATACGGCGGTGGTGCCGATCGCCGACATGCTGCACGCAATACTGTGGGGGTTGGGCTTCCACGCCGGGTTCATTGACAGCCAGACCGACCTCGGATCGATAGCCAAGCAACTCAGGGAACTATTCTCCAACGGCTTGCTGGGTCCCGGATGAGTCGCGGCGGCCCACCGCGAGACCCTGCAGAGCGGCACCGCCACGCCGTAGCCCTCCCGGAAAAGTTGGTGACACGCCACGAAACGGATCCCCGACACGCCCGGAGGTGTCGGTTCGCGGTCCTAGACTGACGTGCCTATGGACAGTTCGTCGGCTCTTCGCGCGAGCGCTCATCGCAGCGACTCCTTCGTGCATCTGCACAATCACACCGAGTACTCGATGCTGGACGGTGCTGCGAAGGTAAAGCCGATGCTCGCCGAGGCGCAACGCCTCGAGATGCCGGCGATCGGTATGACCGACCACGGCAACATGTTCGGGGCCAGCGAGTTCTACAACGCGGCAACCGACGTTGGCATCAAACCGATCATCGGCGTCGAGGCCTACATCGCGCCCGCCTCGCGATTCGACACCAAGCGCATCCTGTGGGGAGATCCCAGCCAGAAGTCCGACGACATCTCGGGTAGCGGCTCCTACACGCACATGACGATGGTCGCCGAGAACGCGACGGGCCTGCGCAACCTGTTCAAGCTGTCGTCGCTGGCCTCCTTCGAGGGCCAGCTCGGCAAGTGGTCGCGCATGGACGCCGAGATCATCGCCGAACACGCCGAGGGCATCATCGCCACCACGGGCTGCCCGTCGGGTGAGGTGCAGACCCGGCTGAGGCTCGGCCACGACCGCGAGGCACTGGAGTCGGCGGCGAAGTGGCGGGAGATCTTCGGCACGGAGAACTACTTCCTCGAACTGATGGACCACGGATTGTCCATCGAGCGCCGGGTGCGCGAGGGTCTTCTGGAGGTCGGCCGCAAGCTCGGCATCCCGCCGCTGGCCACCAACGACTGCCACTACGTCACCCGCGAGGCCTCCCACAACCACGAGGCGCTGCTGTGCATACAGACCGGCAAGACGCTCTCGGATCCGAACCGGTTCAAGTTCGACGGTGACGGTTACTACCTGAAGTCGGCCGCCGACATGCGCGCCCTGTGGGACGACGACATCGCGGGCGCATGCGACTCGACGCTGCTGATCGCCGAGCGGGTGCAGTCCTACGCCGAGGTGTGGTCGCCCAAGGACCGGATGCCGATCTTCCCGGTCCCGGAGGGCCACGACCAGGCGTCCTGGTTGCGCCGCGAGGTCGACGCCGGGCTGGCGCGCCGCTTCCCGTCGGGCGTTCCGCAGCAGTACGTGGACCGCGCCGAGTACGAGAGCAAGGTCATCTGCGAGAAGGGCTACCCCTCCTACTTCCTGATCGTCGCCGACCTCATCGACTACGCCCGCTCGGTCGACATCCGGGTCGGCCCCGGCCGTGGCTCCGCGGCGGGATCGCTGGTGGCGTACGCCCTCGGCATCACGAACATCGACCCGATCCCGTACGGGCTGCTGTTCGAACGGTTCCTCAACCCCGAACGCGTGTCGATGCCCGACATCGACATCGACTTCGACGACCGTCGTCGCGGTGAGATGCTGCGGTACGCGGCGAACAAGTGGGGCAGCGACCGGGTGGCCCAGGTCATCACCTTCGGCACCATCAAGACCAAAGCGGCACTGAAGGATTCGGCGCGGGTGCATTACGGCCAGCCCGGCTTCGCCATCGCCGACCGCATCACCAAGGCACTCCCGCCGCCCATCATGGCCAAGGACATTCCGCTCTCGGGCATCACCGACCCCAACCACGAGCGGTACAAGGAGGCCGTCGAGGTCCGCAACCTGCTCGACACCGACCCGGACGTGCGCACCATCTACGAGACCGCGCGCGGGTTGGAGGGCCTGGTCCGCAACGCAGGCGTGCACGCGTGCGCGGTGATCATGAGCTCCGAGCCGCTCATCGAGTCGATTCCGCTGTGGAAGCGTCCGCAGGACGGCGCGATCATCACCGGCTGGGACTATCCGTCGTGCGAGGCGATCGGCCTGCTCAAGATGGACTTCCTCGGCCTGCGGAACCTGACGATCATCGGCGACGCGATCGAGAACATCAAGGCCAACCGGGGCATCGACCTGGATCTCGACGCGTTGCCGCTCGACGATCCGGCTACCTACGAACTGCTCGGTCGCGGTGACACCCTCGGCGTGTTCCAACTCGACGGCGGCCCGATGCGGGATCTGCTGCGCCGGATGCAGCCCACCGAGTTCGAGGACGTCGTCGCAGTCATCGCGCTGTACCGGCCGGGGCCGATGGGGATGAACGCCCACAACGACTACGCCGACCGCAAGAACGGCAGGCAGGCCGTCAAGCCCATCCACCCGGAGTTGGCGGAGCCCCTCGAGGAGATCCTCGCCGAGACCCACGGTCTGATCGTCTACCAGGAACAGATCATGCGCATCGCGCAGAAGGTGGCCAGCTACTCGCTGGCCCGAGCCGACATCCTGCGCAAGGCGATGGGCAAGAAGAAGCGTGAGGTGCTCGAGAAGGAGTTCGAGGGCTTCTCCGAGGGGATGAAGGCCAACGGCTTCTCCGCGCCGGCCGTCAAGGCGTTGTGGGACACGGTGCTTCCCTTCGCGGACTACGCGTTCAACAAGTCGCACGCCGCGGGCTACGGGCTGGTGTCGTACTGGACGGCCTACCTGAAGGCCAACTACCCGGGCGAGTACATGGCAGGCCTGCTGACGTCCGTCGGCGACGACAAGGACAAGGCGGCGGTCTATCTGGCCGACTGCCGCAGGCTGGGCATCACCGTGCTGCCGCCCGACGTCAACGAGTCGGTGCTGAACTTCGCCTCGGTGGGCGCCGACATCCGATTCGGGCTTGGCGCCGTGCGCAACGTCGGGACGAATGTCGTTGCCTCGCTGATCAATACGCGCACCGAGAAGGGCAAGTACACCGACTTCTCCGACTACCTGAACAAGGTCGACATCACCGCGTGCAACAAGAAGGTGACGGAGTCGCTGATCAAGGCGGGCGGCGTTCGACTCGCTCGGGCATCCCCGCAAGGGACTGTTCCTGATCCACACCGATGCCGTGGACTCGGTGCTCGGCACCAAGAAGGCCGAGGCGATGGGGCAGTTCGACCTGTTCGGTGGCGCGGATACCGCCGCCGACGCGGTGTTCACCATCAAGGTGCCCGACGAGGAGTGGGAGGACAAGCACAAGCTGGCGCTCGAGCGGGAGATGCTGGGCCTGTACGTGTCCGGGCCATCCGCTCAACGGCGTGGCACATCTGCTGGCCGCCCAGGTGGACACCCAGATCCCGGCCATCCTCGACGGTGACGTCGCCAACGACACGCAGGTGCGGGTCGGCGGCATCCTGGCCTCGGTGAACCGGCGGGTGAACAAGAACGGAATGCCCTGGGCCTCAGCGCAATTGGAGGATCTCACCGGCGGCATCGAGGTGATGTTCTTCCCGCACACGTACTCCACGTTCGGTGCGGACATCGCCGACGACGCCGTGGTTCTGGTCGCCGGCAAGGTGAACATCCGCGACGACCGGGTGTCGCTGATCGCCAACGAGCTCGTCGTGCCGGACTTCTCGAACGCCCAGGTGGACCGGCCGCTTGCGGTCAGCCTTCCGACGCGGCAGTGCACGATCGAGAAGGTCAGTGCGCTCAAGCAGGTGCTGGCCAACCATCCCGGCACCTCGCAGGTGCATCTGCGGCTGATCAGCGGGGAGCGGATCACCACCCTGGAACTCGACCAGGCGCTGCGGGTGACCCCGTCGTCGGCGCTGATGGGTGACCTGAAGGCGCTGCTGGGTCCCGGTTGCCTCGGTTGACCTGAGGCGGGTCAGCCCAGAACGTTGACGGCCCGTGCGATCACCAGCGCCAACGTGGTCAGCGAGACCATTGCCTGCACGGTCATCATGGCCTTGGCCCAGCGCGCCATCGGCATGGTGTCGGTGGGGGAGAACGCCACCACGTTCGTGATGCTGACGTAGAGGTAGTCGGCGAACTCGGGCCGCCAGTCCGGCGGTGCCAGTTCGCGTTCCGTCATCTGCGGGAACATGAAGTCCGGGTAGGCCTGGCGCCTTCGCGGCGCGCGAACGGCCCGCCGCGGTCCAGCTCCCAGTACCAGATCCCGAAGACGATGACGTTGGTGACGAAGATGGCGCCACCGCTGCCCAGCAGCACCGCGGCCTTGTTGCTGACCTCGCCGGCCAGGATGCGAATGTCCAGGACGAGCGCTGACAGCGTGTTGTCGATGGTGATCGCCGCCAGCAGCACGTAGCTGGCCCACTTGCCGAAGGTCGTCGGCCGCGAGAGCCGCAATGGGTTAGGCCAACCAGCACCACGACGAGCAGGAGCTCCAGAGCGATCAGCGGCCAGCGTGGCACCACGGTGTAGCTCTTGGGAATGGCCAGCTGCAGCGCGATCGCGACGATCAGCGCCGACAGCACGGGCAGCCGGCTCTCCGGATCGCCGGGTCGCAACCACGACGGCACGTGGTGTTCGGCGCCGGATGCCATGCGCTCGGCCCGGATGACGAAGGCCTCGACCGGGTCTCGGGAGATCGGGGGTATCGGCCATGCGACTCAGTGTGTGCGCCACCATGGGGGAATGGATGACGACACGACCGACGAAGCATCTTCGCCCGTCGCTCCGCTCGCCCGATCACGGCACATCAGCGTGTGGATCGACGCCGACCCCGACGCCGTCTACGCCTTCGCGGCGGATCGCACCGAACTGCCGCGCTGGGCGGCGGGTCTGGCCGATCCGACGCTGTCGGACGCGGACGTCGAGTTCGCGCCACCCAACGAGTTCGGCGTGGTCGACCACGTGGTCCGGCTGCCGTCCGGTGACGCGGTGTACAACCCGATGCGGGTGATTCCGGCACGGCAGGCCGGGAGACGCGGGCTGCGAAGTGGTGTTCACGCTGCGCCGGAGGACCCGGCGTCACCGATGCGGAGTTCGAGGCCGACGCCGCAGCGGTGGCCGCGGACCTGGCGACCCTGCGCGGACTGCTCGAGGGCTAATCGCGCCGAAGAGCTGGAAGACGCCGAGCCCCAGCCACACGACGGTGGCCGCGGCCGAGCCCGCCACCACGGCAGGGCCCAGCGCTGGCGGTGGCCACCCCGACGACGACCAACACGAGCATCCCGACGGCGAGCGCGATCAGCTTGTACAGCGGCCACGGCACGCCGGCGATCCGCACGTCGGTGCCGGATGTCACCAGTTTGACGCGGGGTGCCGTCATGACTTTGACGATAGCTCGCATCCAAGAGTTCGGGCAACCGAAACGCCGGATCAGGTGCGTCCGTCTTCGTGTCGGCATAAACTGATCGCATGCCACTCACCGGAGAATACGAACCAAGCACGTCGGATTGGGCCCGCGAGAACGCCGAGCAGTACATGGCGTCCGGCGGAACCGAGGGCACCGAGCTCAAGGGCCGGCCCGTCATCCTGCTGACCACCGTCGGCGCCAAGACCGGAAAGATCCGCAAGACCCCGCTGATGCGTGTCGAACACGACGGCGAGTACGCGGTGGTGGCGTCGCTCGGCGGCGCCCCGAAGAACCCGGTCTGGTACCACAACATCAAGGCCAACCCCCAGGTCGAACTGCAGGACGGCACCGACACCAAGCGACTACGAAGCGCGCGAGGTGTTCGGCGACGAGAAGGCGCAGTGGTGGGAGCGCGCCGTCGCGGCCTGGCCCGACTACGCCGAGTACCAGACGAAGACCGACCGGCAGATCCCGGTGTTCGTGCTCAGCCCCGGTCGGCCAAACCCGTTTTCGCCGCGTAGCCGTCCAAGTGGCACCATTGACCGGTGTCCGCTGAGCTGAGCCAGAGTCCCCGTACGTCGCCGCTGTCCGCGGCGGACATCGACGAGGCCGCTCAGCGAATTTCCGGTCGTGGTCGCGACCAGCCCGCTGCAGCTCAGCGAGCGGTTGTCGGCGATCACCGGCGCGCAGGTCTACCTCAAGCGCGAGGACCTGCAGGCGGTGCGCTCCTACAAGCTGCGCGGCGCCTACAACCTGCTCATGCAGCTGACCCCGAGGAGAAGGCTGCCGGGGTGGTGTGCTCGTCGGCGGGCAACCACGCCCAGGGCTTCGCGCTGGCCTGCCGGTCGATGGGCATCCACGGCCGGGTCTACGTACCCGCCAAGACGCCGAAGCAGAAGCGCGACCGGATCCGCTATCACGGCGGCGAGTTCATCGAACTGATCGTCGGTCGGCAAGACCTACGACGTCGCGGCCGCGGCGGCGCTCGACGACGTCGCGCGCACCGGCGCCACCCTGGTGCCCGCCGTACGACGACCTGCGCACCATGGCCGGGCAGGGCACCATCGCCGTCGAGATCCTCGACCAGCTCGACGTCGAGCCGGACCTGGTCATCGTTCCGGTCGGCGGCGGCGGATGCATCAGCGGCATCACCACCTACCTCGCCGAACGCACCACCAGTACCGCGGTGCTCGGCGTCGAGCCCGCGGGCGCGGCCGCGATGGTCGCCGCGCTGGCCACCGGCGAGCCGGTGACGCTCGACCACGTCGACCAGTTCGTCGACGGCGCCGCGGTGGCGAAGGCGGGGGCGCTGCCGTACGCCGCGCTGGCCGCCGCAGGCGACATGGTGTCGATCACCACGGTCGACGAGGGCGCGGTGTGCACCGCGATGCTCGACCTCTACCAGAACGAGGGCATCATCGCCGAGCCCGCGGGCGCGCTGTCGGTGGCCGCGCTGCTCGAAGCCGACGTCGACGCCGGGATCGACGGTGGTGTGCCTGATCTCGGGCGGCAACAACGACGTCTCGCGCTACAACGAGATGCTCGAACGCTCGCTGGTGCACCTCGGGCTCAAGCACTACTTCCTGGTGGACTTCCCGCAGGAGCCGGGCGCGCTGCGCCGATTCCTCGACGAGGTGCTCGGCCCGAACGACGACATCACGCTGTTCGAGTACGTCAAGCGCAACAACCGGGAGACCGGGGAGGCGCTGGTCGGCGTCGAACTCGGTTCGGCCGCCGACTTCGACGGCCTGCTGGAGCGCATGCGCGCGTCCGACATTCACGTCGAGGCGCTCGAGCCGGGTTCGCCGGCGTACCGCTACCTGACCTGAGTCACGCCGCCCGGCTTTCCGGGTGCGGTCATGGTGGACACGACGAACGGACGCCTTGGGATCGGCAGGAATTCCTCGGTCATGCCCGAATGATCGACGAATCCAGCGGTCGGCCGATCAGTTGTGCACGGCCGCGCTGTCCGTGGACGGCGGGTTGACACCGCGCAGGATCGCGAACGAATGGCCGGGCAGCCGGGTCGCTTCGCCAACCGTCGGCGGCTCCCAGGCCAGCACGACCTCGCCGCCGACGGGTACCGCGACGGGTTCGGTGCCGAGATTGCACGCGATGGCGAATGCCCCGCGGCGCAACACGATCCAGCGCTGGTCCTCGTCGTAGTCCACGCCGAGGTGGTCCAGCCACGGGTCGGCGAAGTCGGGCTCGTCGTGCCGCAGCGCGATCAGCCCGCGGTAGACGTCGCGCAGCCGCGCGTGCTCGCCGGCGTCGACCTCGTCCCACTTCAGCTTCGATCGCTCGAACGTCTGCGGGTCCTGCGGATCGGGCACCTCGTCGGCGTCCCAGCCGTGCTCGGCGAACTCGGCCTTGCGTCCCTCGGCGGTGGCCCGCGCAAGGTCCGGCTCGGGGTGGCTGCTGAAGAACTGGAACGGGCTCGACGAGCCCCACTCCTCGCCCATGAAGAGCATTGCGGTGTAGGGCGATCCGAGGGCCAGCGCGGCCTTGACCGCGAGCTGGCCGAAGTCCAGATTCTGCGACGGCCGGTCGCCGATCGCGCGGTTGCCCACCTGGTCGTGGGTCAGGGTGTAGGCCAGCAGCCGGGTCGCCGGGATGGTCGCGGTGTCCAAGCGGGCGCCCGTGCCGCCTGCGCCGGAACGAGGAGTAGGTGCCCGCGTGGAAGTAGCCGTGTTTGAGCGTGGTCGCCAGCGCCTCCAGGGTGCCGAAATCCGCCGTAGTAGCCCTGCCGTTCGCCGGACACCGCGGTGTGGATGGCGTGGTGGATGTCGTCGTCCCACTGCGCGGTCATGCCGAGTCCGCCGCGGTCGCGTGGCGTGATCAGCCGCGGATCGTTGCGGTCGCTCTCGGCGATCAGCGACAGCGGTCGGCCCAATTCGTCTGCCAGCGCGTCGGTTTCGGCCGAGAGCTCCTCGAGGATGTTCACCGCGGTGGTGTCGACCAGGGCATGCACGGCGTCGAGGCGCAGTCCGTCGGCGTGGAAGTCGCGCATCCACCGCAGCGCGCATTCGATGATGTAGGCGCGCACCTCGTCGGAACCGGCGTCGGCGATGTTGATCGACTCGCCCCAGGGATTGCTGCCCGACGACATGTACGGGCCGAACCGGGGCAGGTAGTTGCCCGACGGGCCGAGGTGGTTGAACACCGCGTCGATCAGCACGCCGAGCCCGCGGGCGTGGCAGGCGTCCACCAGCCGCACCAGGCCGTCGGGACCGCCGTACGGCTCGTGCACGGCGTACCACAGCACGCCGTCGTAACCCCAGCCGTGGGTGCCGCTGAACGCATTGACCGGCATGAGTTCGACGAAGTCGACGCCGAGGTCGACCAGGTAGTCGAGCTTGTCGATCGCGGACTCGAAAGTGCCTCCCGGAGTGAAGGTGCCGACGTGCAGCTCGTAGATCACGGCACCCTCGGCGGAGCGGCCGGGCCAGCCGGCATCGGTCCAGGTCGCCGCGGACGCATCCCACAGCTGCGATGGTTCGTGCACGCCGTCGGGCTGGCGCGCGGAGCGTGGGTCGGGCAGCGCCCTGTCGTCGTCGTCGAGGACGAAGCCGTACCGGGCGTCGGGTGCGTGCGTCGACGACGACGCGCCACCATCCGTCGTCCGACCGCGTCATCGCGTGCCGAGCGCCGTCGAGTTCGAGTCGCACCCGGTCGCGGCCGCGGTGCCCAGACCGCGAATTCGTGTTCAGCCACGGGTGTTCTCCAGCAGCGCGACCGGAAGGTCGGCGTACAGGTCTGCGACGCAGATCCGGCCTTCGAACCGGCGTCCCGTGAGCCGATCGGTCCACGTGCCGTCGGGCAGCTGCAACGTCGTGTCGCCCCAGCCGATTTCCGCGAGTCGGACGGTCCACCGGCTCACCGCCACCAGCACGTCGTCCCCCCGCAGGAAGGCGACGACGTGTTCCGCGCGCCGGTCCGGCCGCCAGCACCGGCCGGTAACCACCGGACAGGAAGGTGTCGGGCCGCTCACGGCGCAAGCGCAGCGCGGCGGTGACGACCCTGAGCTTGGGGTGCTCCATCCTGCGCAGTGCCTCGCGGCGCGGTTCGTAGTCCACCGGCCGCCGGTTGTCGGGGTCGACGAGGCTGTCGTCCCAGAGTTCGGTGCCCTGATAGACGTCGGGCACCCCGGGCGCGGTGAGCTGGATCAGCTTCTGGCCAAGGGCGTCACTGCGGCCGTACTCGTCGAGCCGGGCCACCAGTGAGGTCAACTCGGCGGCCACCGGCCCGTCGATCACCTCGTCGAGCCAGCCGTGCACGGCCGACTCGAACTCGTGGTCGGGATCGTTCCAGGTGGTGTGGGCGCCGGCCTCGCGAATCGCCTTCTCGGTGTAGGCGTGCAGGCGTTCGCGGAGTTCATCGGTGACGACACCGTCGACCGGCCACACGCCGAACACGTTCTGCGCCAAGAACAGTGCGGTTTCGGCATCGGGGGGCGGGACGCGCAGCAACCACTTGCCCACCAGCTCGGCCCACAGCGACGGCACCTGCGACAGCACCCCGATGCGGGCGCGGACGTCTTCGCCGCGCTTGGTGTCGTGTGTCGACAACGTCGTCATCGTCGACGGCCACAGCCGTGCCCGAGCGGCGACACGGTCGTGGAACTCCGCGGCGCCGACTCCGAACCACTCGGGCTCGCCGCCGACCTCGTTGAGGGATACCAGCCGCGCGTCGCGGTAGAACAGGCGGTCCTCCATCGACTTCGCGGTGGCAGCGCCGCACAGCTGTTGCAGCCGCACTGCCACCTCCGTGCTCGTCGTCACGGCTGCGGAGACGATCGCCAGTGCCGCCGCGAGTTGCGGTGCACCGTCCGCGGTTTCGGCCAGCGCCACCGGCAGCACCGATGCCAACGACGGGTAGTCCGAGCGGTACACGCCGACGTGGCTGACCAACGCCGCCACCGCGGCGCCAACGTCGGGGTGGTCGTCTCCGGTTGCGGCGACGATGGCCCGACACAGCCGACCCCACTCACTGTGCAACGTGTCGGTCACGGCCTCGACCTTGAGTGCGCGGGCGAGCACCGGGTTCCTGGCGTGGTCGGCGCCCGTCGAGTCGACGAGTTCGGTCAGGGCCTGCCTGCCGGCGGGATCGACGAACAGGCCGCCGGTCTCGCGCAGCGCGTCGTAGCCGGTGGTGCCTGCGACGGGCAGCGTCGGCTCCAACGATTCGTCGACCGCGAGGATCTTCTCGATCACGATCCACGCGTCCGGCCCGATGAGTTCGCGCAGCCACGCCAGGTAGCCCGCCGGATTCGACAGGCCATCGGGATGGTCGATGCGTACGCCGTCGACGAGACCCTCGGTGAACCAGCGCTTGACCTCGACGTGCGTGGCGTCGAACACGGCGCGGTCCTCCTGGCGCAGCCCGGCCAGCGAGGTGATGGAGAAGAACCGGCGGTACCCGCACACGTTGTGGCGCCAGCCGACCAGCCGGTAGTGCTGCCGATCGTGCACCTGCGATCCGCTACCGGAACCGGTGCCCGGCGCGATGGGCCATTCCCTGGCGTCCAGCCGCAGCACGTCACCGTCGACGGTCAGGCCGTCGACGTCGTCGTCGGAACCGAGGACGGGCAGGACGATTCGGCCATCCGGGTCCAGCGTCCAGTCGATGTCGAAGTACGTCGCGTACCGGGACTCGCGGCCATGGGTGAGCACATCCCACCACCACGGGTTCTGCCGTGGGTCATCGACGCCGACGTGGTTGGGCACGATGTCGACGACGATGCCGAGCCCACGCGCCCTGGCGGCCCGGGACAGCCGGGCCAGGCCGTCGGCGCCACCAAGGACGGGGCACACCTCGGTGGGGTGCACCACGTCGTAGCCGTGCGTCGAACCCTCGGCAGCGGTCAGGATCGGCGACAGGTACAGGTGGCTGATCCCGAGGCCGTCGAGATAGTCGAGCAGGTTCTCCGCGTCGGCGAAGGTGAACCGGTCACCGCGCATCTGCAGTCGGTACGTGCTGACGACCGGTGAAATGGGAGGGGCCACGGATCAGGCCGTCTTGCGCAGCACGACGAGGGACCGCGCCTGCAACGTGATCTTCTCGCCGGCGACGACGACGAGGCTGGTGTCGCCGGTCGGGTTGGCGGTGTCCAGCACGGCCGTCCACTGCTCGGCGTACCAGTCGGCCGGGATCACGAAGTCCAAGACCTTGTCGAAGGCGTTGAAGCACAGCAGGAACGAGTCATCGGTGACCAGCTCGCCGCGGGCGTTCGGTTCGGGGATGGCCTCGCCGTTGAGGAAGACCGCGATGCTCTTGCCGAACGCCGGAACCCCAGTCCTGTCGGTGTCATCTCCTCGCCGGCGGGCGTGAGCCAGGCGATGTCGCGGACCTGCTCACCGGTGCGGATCGGCTTGCCCGCGAAGAAGCGGCGCCGACGGAACACGGGATGCGCCTTGCGCAGCGCGACGGCCTTCCTGGTGAACTCGACGAGGTCGGCGTTCTTCTCGCACAGTGACCAGTCCATCCAGGACAGCTCGGAGTCCTGGCAGTAGACGTTGTTGTTGCCGTTTTGACTGCGACCGATCTCGTCGCCGTGGCTGATCATCGGCGTGCCCTGCGACAACACCAGCGTGGCGAGCACGTTGCGCATCTGGCGGGCCCGCAACGCCAGGATCGCCGGGTCGTCGGTGGGCCCCTCGACGCCGCAGTTCCACGACCGGTTGTGGCTTTCGCCGTCGCGGTTGTCCTCGCCGTTGGCCTCGTTGTGCTTCTCGTTGTAGGACACCAGGTCGTTCAGCGTGAAGCCGTCGTGGCAGGTGACGAAGTTGATGCTGGCGCCGGGTCGTCTGCCCGTCGCCTCGTAGAGGTCGGACGACCCGGTCAGACGGGACGCGAATTCACCTAGGGTTGCGGGTTCTCCCCGCCAGTAGTCACGCACAGTGTCGCGGTACTTCCCGTTCCACTCGGTCCACAAACCGGGGAAGTTTCCGACCTGGTAGCCGCCCTCGCCGACGTCCCACGGTTCGGCGATCAGCTTCACCTGGCTGACCACCGGATCCTGCTGGACCAGATCGAAGAACGCACTCAGCCGGTCGACGTCGTATAACTCACGGGCCAGCGTGGATGCGAGGTCGAAGCGGAACCCGTCGACGTGCATCTCGAGCACCCAGTACCGCAGCGAGTCCATGATCAGCTGCAGGGTGTGCGGATGCCGCGCGTTGAGGCTGTTGCCGGTTCCGGTGAAGTCCTTGTACAGCCTCAGATCGCCGTCGAGCAACCGGTAGTAGGCGGCGTTGTCGATGCCGCGGAAGTTGATCGTGGGGCCGAGGTGGTTTCCCTCCGCGGTGTGGTTGTAGACCACGTCGAGGATCACCTCGATGCCCGCCTCGTGGAACGACCGCACCATGGTCTTGAATTCGGCGACCGCGCCTCCGGCGTTCTGGTTGGCGGCATACTGGTAGTGCGGGGCGAAGAACCCGAATGTGTTGTACCCCCAGTAGTTTCGCAATCCCAGGTCCAAGAGCCGGTGATCGTGCTGGAACTGGTGCACCGGCATCAACTCGATCGCGGTCACGCCGAGCGACTTGAGGTGCTCGATGATCACCGGATGACTCAGCCCGGCATAGGTGCCGCGTTGGTCCTCGGGGATGCCCGGGTGTGTCTGGGTCATGCCCTTGACGTGGGCCTCGTAGATCACCGTCTCGTGGTACGGCGTCTTGGGTGAACGGTCCGACGCCCAGTTGAAGAACGGGTTGATCACGACGCTGGTCATGGTGTGCCCGAGCGAATCGATCATCGGCGGGGTTCCGCCCGAGGCGAGGTCCGCCGCGTTCAGGTCGTACGAGTACAGCGCCTGGCTGAAGTCGAAGTCGCCGTGGAAGGACTTGCCGTAGGGATCGAGCAGGAGCTTGCACGGATCGCAGCGGTGGCCGGCAGGCGGGTCCCACGGCCCATGGACGCGGAAGCCGTAGCGCTGGCCGGGCGTGACGGTGGGCAGGTAGCTGTGCCAGACGTAGCCGTCGACCTCGTCGAGGGTGATGCGTTCCTCGGTGCCGTCCTTGGCGATCAGGCACAATTCGACCTTCTCGGCGCACTCGGAGAACAGCGAGAAGTTGGTTCCCGCACCGTCATACGTGGCGCCAAGCGGGTATGCCGTACCCGGCCAGACGGTCGTGACCATCGTCACCACCAGCCGGTCGCTACGGCGACCTGACGGCCAAGTTCGTTGGTCATGGTGCGCATGTAGGTCGCGGAGATGTGATGAGAATCGTGATAAAGCAACACATTTCCCTCCACGGCACGGCAGAAGTCCTCGCGGCACACTGCATCACTCATGTCGAGCGGTTTCAGCATCGGGAACTGCGCGACGAAATCCAGCGTCGGATTGTGGTCGGACAGTACCTTAGAGCGCTTGATGCCGCAGGAGACGGCATCGCCGCCCTTGGCCAGACAGTCGGAGGGGAAGAAGGGCTTTCCGTCGCGGACCAGCCACGGGGTGTCACGCATGGCGAGCACCGGGATCCCGGCGTCGGCGAACTCCTGCCAGATGCCGATGTAGGTGCCCGGCATCACGTCGCCGTCCTTGATGTTCCACGGCCGGGTCGAGGTGGTGAACACATAGTCCGGATGGTCGCCGATGAGCCGGCTCATCACCTTCTGGTTCCAGTCGTGGCACTTGGGGTACGGCCGGTTGTCACCCATCACCAACGGCACCTGCTCGGTGGTCAGCGGGCACCCCATCTTCAGATACGTCGTGACCTTGAAGTGGTGCAGCCTGCCGAGCAGGTCGAGCGCGGTGATCCAGTGTTCGGCGTGCGAACCCCCGGCCAGTGCGATGGTGCGGGTGGCCGACTCGTCGCCGAACGTACAGGTGATGACGTCGACGTCGTCGAAGTCGCCGATACAGCCGTCGGTGGTGGTTTCCGGCAGGTCGTCCTTCGCCTCGAGCACCGTCGGGCGCATCGGCAGTTTCGGCACCCTGGCGTGGTTGATCAGGGCGCGTGCCCCCGGGTAGTCGCGCGACGAGAGCCCGGACAGCTCCTTGCCGTTGGCCCGCTGGATCGTCATGTGCTCGCGCCAGGTGAACGACGTGGCGGTTAGCATCACGCCGAGCAGCGTCACCACCGAACCCAGCACGATGGTCGGGCGCCGCAGCCGCGTCCAGATCGGCACGGTGACGACGGGCTTCACCGCAGGCCGCACGGCGGGCTTGGCGCCGGACGCCTTGTAGCGCAGCGGCTCCTCGACGTAGCGGGTGGTGAGCCAGGCCAGCACACCGGCGACGAGCAGGATCACCGCGCCGTCGAGGAACGTCGCCTCGGGGTGGCCACTGTAGGCCAGCCAGAAGATCAGCAGCGGCCAGTGCCACAGGTACAGCGAGTAGGCCATCGCGCCCAGCGACACGAACGGCGCGGTGGCCAGCAGCCGGTTCGGGGCAGGCAATCGGCCGCCGAGACGGGACAGGTGCGGGTCGGCAACCCGGTTGGCGGCGCTGAGGATGAACAACATGGTCGCGCCAACGGGCACCAGTGCCCACGGCCCGGGGAACTCCTTGACGCCGTCGATGAGCGCGCCGCACGACAGGATTGCCGCCAGCGCCACGGCCGCGACCGTCGTCCGCAGCCACATCGGCCATTTCACGTACGGCACCAGCGCACCGACCAGCGCGCCGAGAAGAAGCTCCCAGGCGCGGGCGAAGCTGTTGTAGTACGCGGTCGACTGATCGGCGTCGTGGGCGAATATCGCGTACACGAACGACGCGATCGTCAGCGTGCTCAGCAGCACGATCAGCGCCACCCTGGTATGTCGGCCCAGCCGACCGCGCAGTAGGTACGCGAACCCGAAGACGAGGGCAAGGAACCCGATGTAGAACTGCCCCTGCACCGACATCGACCAGATGTGCTGCAGCGGGCTGACGGCCTCACCCGCGCGCAGGTAATCCGAAGCGGTGTCCGCCAATTCCCAGTTCTGGTAGTAGCCGAGACTGGCCAGGCTCTGATCGGCGAACGTCTCCCAGCGGGTCTCCGGCTGGATCAGGATGGTCAGGACCGCGGACGCCGCGAGTACGACGACGAGCGACGGTAGTAGGCGCCGGACCAACCGCATCACCTCGGGTCCCGGTGCCAGCGATGCGCCCGGCGTCAGCGCGGCCCGCAACAGACGTCCGCCGAAGAAGAATCCGGAGAGGGCGAGGAAGACGTCGACGCCACCCGAGACGCGGCCGAACCAGATGTGGAACATCGCGACGAGCGCGATCGCAACGCCGCGGAGACCGTCGAGGTCGTGCCGGTAGAAACCCGACTTCCGGGTACCCATCACCGCGCGGGGGGATGAACCGGCATCGGGCGAAGCCGACCGGGATGGGGCGAGGGTCATCATGGTCGACGGTCAATCTACCCAACCCGGGGCCTCGTGGTCGTTTTGCGATGAGCGCTCGTCCGAAGACAAGATGTCTCCGTGGCTTCGCTGACCCCCGCCGAGATCAGTGCGGTCGACGCCGCCCACGTGTGGCATCCCTACAGCAGGATCGGCGCCGGGGCCTTGCCGCCGGTCGTCGCGGTCGGCGCGCACGGCGCCTGGCTCACGGTGATCGACCCCGCCGACGCCGACGCCAGTCCGGTCGAGGTGCTCGACGCGATGAGCTCGTGGTGGACCGCGATCCATGGCCATGGCCACCCGACGCTGGACGCCGCGATCACCGCGCAACTCGGGTCGATGAACCACGTGATGTTCGGCGGGCTCACGCACGAACCCGCGGCCAGGTTGGCCCAGCTGCTGGTGCAGATCACGCCGGACGGTCTGGACACGGTGTTCTTCAGCGACTCTGGATCGGTGTCCGTCGAGGTGGCGGCGAAGATGGCGTTGCAGTACCAGCGCAGCCTGGATCGTGGCGGCAAGCACCGGTTGATGACGTGGCGCGGGGGATATCACGGCGACACGTTCACCCCGATGAGCGTGTGCGACCCCGACGGCGGCATGCACTCGCTGTGGACGGATGTGCTCGCCGACCAGGAGTTCGCCCCGCAGGTGCCGCGTGACTACGACCCTGCTTACAGCGCCGCGTTCGAGCGGCAGCTGGCCGAACACGCAGGCGAACTCGCCGCCGTCATCGTCGAGCCGGTGGTACAGGGGGCGGGAGGCATGCGCTTCCACGATCCGAGGTACCTTTCCGATCTGCGGGCCATCTGCACCCGGCACGACGTGCTGCTGATCTTCGACGAGATCGCCACCGGCTTCGGCCGCACCGGTGCCCTGTTCGCGGCGGACCTTGCCGGTGTCAGTCCCGACATCATGTGCGTCGGCAAGGCGCTGACCGGCGGGTACCTGACGCTGGCCGCAACGTTGTGCAGCGCCGAGATCGCAAGCACCATCAGCACCGGCGAGCCGGGTGCGCTGATGCACGGGCCCACCTTCATGGCCAATGCGCTGGCGTGTGCGGTCTCGGTGGCGTCGGTCGAACTGCTGCTCGGCCAGGACTGGCAGCGGTGCGTGCGCGCCGTCGAGGCCGGCCTGCTCGACGGACTGGCGCCTGCGCGCCCGCTGCCCGGCGTCGCCGACGTCCGGGTCCTCGGTGGGATCGGGGTGATCGAGATGGACCGGCCGGTCGACATGGCGGTCGCGACGGCGACCGCGCTCCGACACCGGGTGTGGTTGCGCCCCTTCCGCAACCTCGTCTACGCGATGCCGCCCTATGTGTGTACGCACGAGGAGCTGAGCCAGATCACCTCCGCGATGGTCGCCGTCGCCCGTGCACTAACCTGAACGGTGTTCAATAGTCGGGTCGCCGACGGTTCAAGTCCGACGAGGGAGCACGGGTGACACGCGTAGGCCTTTCGCCGCTGGCCTGGCTCGACGATGTCGAGCGGCAGCGGCGCGCCGCGGGGCTGCGGCGGTCGCTGCGCACCAGGGCCGCGGTGGGCGCCGAACTGGACCTGGCCTCCAACGACTATCTGGGCCTGGCCCGGCATCCCGCCGTCATCGAGGGCGGGGTCGAGGCGCTGCGCACCTGGGGCGCGGGGTCGACCGGCTCCCGGCTCGTCACCGGCAACACCGAACTGCACGAGGACTTCGAGTCGGCGCTGGCCGACTTCGTCGGAGCGCAGGCCGCACTGGTCTTCTCGTCCGGCTACACCGCCAACCTCGGGGCCGTGGTGGCGCTGTCCGGAGCGGGATCGCTGCTGGTGTCCGACGCGCTGACGCACGCCTCACTCGTCGACGCCTGCCGGTTGTCCCGGGCCCGCGTCGTGGTCACGCCGCACCGCGACGTCGACGCCGTCGACGCCGCCCTGAGTGCCCGGGACGAAGACCGTGCGGTGGTCGTGACGGATTCGGTCTTCAGCGCCGACGGCGTGATGGCGCCGCTGCGGGCGCTGCACGACGTCTGCCGCAGGCACGGTGCGCTTCTCATCGTCGACGAGGCACACGGCCTCGGCGTCCGCGGCGACGGCGGCCGCGGGCTGCTGCACGAGGTCGGCCTTGCCGGTGCTCCCGACGTGGTGATGACGACGACGCTGTCCAAGGCGCTCGGCAGTCAGGGTGGCGTGGTGCTGGGCCCGGCAGCGGTGCGCAGCCACCTGATCGACGCGGCGCGGCCGTTCATCTTCGACACCGGGTTGGCGCCGGCGGCCGTTGCCGCCGCGGGAGCGGCTCTTCGGGTGTTGGCCGCCGAGCCGTGGCGGGCCGACGTGGTGCTTCGGCATGCGGCGACGCTCGCGGAGATCTCGGGCGTCGCCGAGACGCCGGATTCTGCGGTGGTTTCGGTGATCCTTGGCGCGCCCGAGGTGGCGCTTGCGGCCGCGACCGGCTGTCTCGATCGGGGAGTCAGGGTGGGCTGCTTCCGGCCGCCGACCGTGCCCGCCGGGACGTCTCGGCTGCGGCTCACCGCCCGTGCCTCGCTGGACGACGAGGATCTGGACCTGGCCGGGCGCGTGTTGAGGGATGTCCTGGCGGCGGCGCGGCGGAGCCGCCCCGGCGGCGACATCGAGATCCGGTGACCGTTCTCGTCATCACCGGGACCGACACCGGAGTCGGCAAGACCATCGCCACCGCCGCACTCGCCTGCCAGGCGAGGCTGGCGGGCCTAGACGTCGCGGTGTGCAAGCCGGTGCAGACCGGCTCGGCGGACGGCGATGACGATCTCGCCGAGGTGGCGCGTCTATCGGGCGTCCGCGACCTGGCCCCCGGATGGCGCTACCCGGAGCCGTTGGCGCCGGTGGCGGCCGCCCGGCGGGCCGGCCTGGCCTTGCCGACGCGGGCCGAATTGAACGATCTCGTCCGCGGCATCGACCGGCCGGGCAGGCTCACCCTGGTCGAGGGGGCGGGCGGGCTGCTGGTGGAACTCGGCGCCGACGGGGTGACGCTTCGTGACCTCGCCGTGGATCTCGGAGCCGCCGTGGTCGTGGTCGTGGCGGCCGGCCTCGGCACGCTCAACCACACCGCGCTGACGGTGGAATCGCTTGCTGCGCACGGTGTTCCGTGTGCGGGTCTGGTCATCGGCAGGTGGCCGGTGGATCCGGGCACCGCCGAGACCTTCAACCGAGACCGCGCTGGAGGGCATCGCGGACGTGCGTGCGGTGCTGGCGAGCGGAGCAGGATCGCTTTCCGCAGCGGAGTTCGAGGCGCTGAGCGCGTCGGCATTCGACCCGAGCTGGGTCGCGACGAGGATCTGATGGTCCACTCGGTCGAGCTGCTCTTCGATCCGGACACCGAGGCGGTCGTTCGGCAGATCTGGGATGACCTGCGCGACGCCGGTATTCCCAGGCAGGCGCCTGACGAGCCGGCCGCACACGACCCTGATCGTTGCCGAGCGCATCGACCACGAGGTGGACGCGCTGCTGGCGTCGCTGCTGCCCGGTTTCCCCTTGCGTGCCGGCTCGGAGCGCCGTTGTTCTTCGGCCACGCAAAGGTTGTGCTCGCGCGGCTGCTGGTGCCGACGATCGAGCTGCTCGACGTCCACGCACAGGTGCACCGAATGTGCCTACCGCACCTGCATGCCGGACCCATGCCGAACACGCTGCCAGGGGAGTGGACGGCGCACGTCACGCTGCGCACGCAGGGTCCTTCCCGCCCAGATGGGCGTTGCGGTGCGGATTGGGGGGACACCGCGGGAGATCGACGGCACCATCATCGGCTTGCGGCGCTGGGACGGCGACTCCAGGAGCGAGTACCCGATCAGGTGACGGATTAGGGGACGGTGTCCGAAACGCTCTTCGGCACGCACATCCGCCAGCCGTCGATCACCAGTTCGCGGAGTTCCTCGAGCCCGATGGCGTCGAGGCGAACCTCAATCCAGTTGTATCGCATGTCCGACGTGCCCGGCAGCATGAACTTGTGGGGCTCGGCAGCCACCATCGCGGCCCGCTCTTCTTTGGGAAAGGCGACGCCCATCTCCGTTTCGTCCCGTGAGAACGCGACGAAGACCAGCTGCCCCACCCGGAACTTGATGCGATCGCGGACAACGACCTCGTATGACCTCGGCAAGGTCGAGGTTATTCGTCGCACGTCGTCGACGGTGATCACGTCGACGACGTTAGTCGCGGCGCCCGACGAGCTGGGTGACGCCGATGCCGTTGACGAGCAGGTCGACTCCGAAGCGAAACCGCGCGTTCGCATCGTCGGCGAGCGCCGACTGCCCCTCGGGAAGATCGGCACCCGCAGCGTCCCATTGCAGTCTGGACTGCTCGTCGGCGGTGAAGCCGAGCACGTAGTACAGCACCGTGCGGGCGGCGAGCTCGGCGTTCGGCGGGTCGATGCCCGCGCCGGCCGCTGCGTCGGTCAGCCGGTTGAGGATCTCGGCGATGCGCTCGGACTTCCCCGCCGCGAAGCTGGCCGACACCAGCTCGGCGCCGTCGGTGGACGACAGCAGGGCATTGCGCAGCGCCGCGCACACCGAGACCACGCGGTGTGACCACGGCGCCTCGTCGACGGCGCCCGCCGTGGGCTCCAGGATCCGGTCGGCGACGGCGCCGAGCAACGCCTGCTTGTCGGCGAAGTGCCAGTAGAGCGCGCCGGGGCTGACGTTGAGCTCGCGGGCGAGTCTGCGCATGGTCAGATCGGCGATGCCGTACTCGTCGAGGAGTTGGGTGGCCTTGTCGACCACGTCGCGTCGGTGCAGCTGCACCCCTGTAGCCTAAACACCGTTCAAGTTCTTCGGTGCAGGAGGTATGCGGAGTGGCGCAGCAGGCCCCAGAGGTCGCAGAGGTGTTGGGTCTGGCCCGCGAGCAGGTGCTCGAACGTGGCAAGGGGCTCGACCAGGACCAGATCCTGCGGGTGCTGCAGCTGCCCGACGATCAGCTCGAGGAGCTGCTCGCCCTGGCCCACGAGGTCCGGATGCGCTGGTGCGGCCCCGAGGTCGAGGTGGAGGGCATCATCAGCCTGAAGACCGGCGGCTGCCCCGAGGACTGCCACTTCTGCTCGCAGTCCGGGCTGTTCGCCTCGCCCGTCCGCAGCGCCTGGCTCGACATCCCCAGCCTGGTGGAGGCCGCCAAGCAGACCGCGAAGTCCGGCGCCACCGAGTTCTGCATCGTGGCGGCGGTGCGTGGCCCCGACGAGCGGCTGCTGGCACAGGTCGCGGCGGGGATCGAGGCCATCCGCAACGAGGTCGACATCCAGATCGCCTGCTCGTTGGGCATGCTCACCAAGGAGCAGGTGGAGCGGTTGTCGGCGATGGGCGTTCATCGCTACAACCACAATTTGGAAACCGCACGGTCGTTCTTCACCAACGTGGTCACCACCCACACCTGGGAGGAGCGCTGGGAGACGCTGTCCATGGTCCGCGAGGCGGGCATGGAGGTGTGCTGCGGCGGCATCCTCGGAATGGGCGAAACGCTCGAGCAACGCGCAGAGTTCGCGGCCAACCTGGCCGAACTGGATCCGCACGAAGTGCCGCTGAACTTCCTCAACCCGCGGCCAGGCACACCGTTCGGCGACCTCGAGGTGCTGCCCGCGGCGGAGGCGCTCAAGGCCGTCGCCGCGTTCCGGCTGGCCTTGCCGCGCACGATGTTGCGGTTCGCGGGAGGACGGGAGATCACCCTCGGCGACCTCGGGGCCAAGCAGGGCATCCTCGGTGGCATCAACGCCGTCATCGTCGGCAACTACCTGACCACACTGGGCCGCCCCGCGGAGGCCGATCTCGCGTTGCTCGACGACCTGCAGATGCCCATCAAGGCGTTGAACGCGACCATCTAGTGGCACCGACGTTCAACGTCTACACCGGCGAACCCTCAGGCGGTGAAATTCCGGCGGCCGCGCGGCTCGGACTCGAGCCGCCGCGATTCTGCGCGGAGTGCGGCCGCAGGATGATCGTCCAGGTCCGGCCCGACGGCTGGGAGGCGAAGTGCTCCCGGCATGGGGTGCAGGACTCCAAGGACTCGGAGGAGAGGCGATGAGCCTCTCGGGCGAAGAGCAGAGTGCTCCATGAGCTCTCGATGAGCCTCTCGGCTGAAGAGCAGAATGCACCCATGACCGTGTCTGACATAGAGCTCGACGTCGTCGCCGCGCCGCGCATTTCGCGCCGGGTCGCCGTCGTCCGCGTCGCGGTGGGCCTGGTGGCGGCGGGAGTCCTCGTCGGCGCGGTCTGGGCGTGGCTGGCGCCGCCGATCCACGGCGTCGTCGCGTTGACTCGCGACGGTGACCGGGTGCGCGGCTCCCTTGGTGACGAATCGGACCGCCTGTTCCTCGGCGCCTTCCTGATGGCGGGCCTGCTTGGCGCCGTCGCGGTGGTGGCCGCCACCCTGGCGTGGCAGTGGCGGGCACACCGGGGACCGGTCATGGTCGGCGCGTTGGCGGCCGGCGCCATGGCCGCCGCCGGGGTTGCGACGGGAGTCGGTGCTGCGCTGGTGCGGTGGCGCTACGGCGTCATCGACGTCGCCACGGCTCCGGTGACGCCCGAACACCGCGTGCACTACGTCATCGAGGCGCCCGCGGTGTTCTTCGGGCACACGCCCTTTCAGATCGCGACGACGATCCTGCTGCCCGCGGGAGTGGCCGCGCTCGTCTACGCGCTGTGCACGCTCGCCACCAAGCGCGACGACCTGGGGGCCTGGCCGCCGGTCACTGATCCAGTGCCGACAGCGGTTGGCGGTTCACCCGCCGACCCGTCACCACCTTCGCAGTGATCAGGCCGAGCCGGATCATGCCCCGATAGGTGGAGGGGTTCAGCAGCGTCGGCCACGCCGTGCGCACGCGGTGATCGGAGAGCGGGCGACCGGCGAAGCGGTCCCGCAGCCAGCGCAGCGTCATCGGGGCTGACAGCGGATGTAGCAGCATGTGCTCGCCGAACGTGTCGCGGTGATAGGTGACGTGCGCGCCGCCGCTGGCGTACGCCTCGGTCAGTTCGTCGATGTCGTCGACGGACACGATCCGATCGTGCACCGCCTGGACGATCAGTACGGGCGGCGTGGGCACCGTCGTGCCGAGCTTGATGCTGTCGAAGACGTGCCGCACCTCGGGTGTGTCGAGGATCTGTTGAAGCGGCCAGTCGACGAGGTCGTCCATGTCCTTGCCCATCATCTGCAGCACGGCGTGTGCGGTGGTCATCTTCTCGATGCGCTGCAGGGTGTCCTTGCCTGCGGGCGTGGCGTGCTCGGCGATGATGCGGTCGAGGTCCGGATACACGTGTGCCAACGCGGCGACCACCATCGCGGGCAGCCCGGAGTAGAAGCTGCCGTTGAGCCGCTCGAACGCGTGTCCGAGGTCGGCGACCGGGGACCCGAGTACGGCGCCGACGACGTTGAGTTCGGGCGCGTAGTCGGCGTACATCTCGGCTGCCCAGGCGGTCGCTAGGCCGCCGCCGGAGTAGCCCCACAGGCCGACCGGCGCTTCCTCGGACAGGCCGAGCCGCTCGAAGCTCAGGGCGGCCCGTAGGCCGTCGAGGATGTGGTAGCCCGGTTCGCGCGGGGCGCCCCACGTGCCGTCCGTGCCCTCGTGGTCGGGCACGGAGACCGCCCATCCCTCCGCGAGCGCGGCTGCGACAAGCAGGAATTCGATCTGCGCCAGCGATCCGACCGCCTTCGCGCCCCGCCGCATCGCATACGACGGAAAGCAACGCCCGGCGACCGCATCGATCGCGCACTGGTACGACAGGATCGGGCACGGCCGGTTGACGTCGCGCTCGGACGGGACCACCACCGTGGTGACAGCGGCAGCGGGGCGGGAGTTCATGTCCGTGGACCGGTACAGGAGCTGGGTTGCCGTGACCCTTTGAGGGATCAGCCCGAGAAACGCCAGTTTCACGTCACGGGAGCGGAGCACGGTGCCTGGCGTGGAGTGCTGGAAGCCGTCCGGTGGTGCGTAGAACGGATCCTGCCCTGGAAGGTGCGGTCGAACGTTGGCCTCGAGGTCCTGGTGAGGGACTTGTCCGATCCACTCGGCGCCTGTCGCTTCGGCCGCGCTGCCAGAATCCATCCGGACATTCTCTCTTACCGATATCTTAAAAACCAACACCGGGGCCGTGTCACGTCGGCGGCCGCAGCGCGGCGAACTCGTCGGTGACCCGGTACTGCGACTCGGTGAAGCGGTACTGCGCGGCGGGGCGGCCGCCGCTGCGACCCGATTTTGCCGTCGTTCCCGTGGGGGTGATGACGCCGCGCCGGACCAGCACGCGTTGCAGGTTGGTGGCGTCGACCTGATAGCCGAGCGCCGCCCCGTAGACGTCGCGCAGTGTGGAGAGCACGAATTCCTTTGGCGCCAGTGCGAACCCGATGTTGGTGTAGGAGAGCTTGGCCACCAGGCGGGCATGGGCGTTGGTGATCATGGTCCGGTGGTCGAACGCCATCGGCGGCAGCGCGTTGACCGGATGCCAGCGGGTGTCCGGCGGCAGGACCGGGGTGGCGGGGGAGGGCACCAGGCCGAGGAAGGTCGACGCGATGGTGCGGGAGTCCGGTACCCGGGCGGGATCGGAGAACACCGCAAGTTGCTCCAGATGGGTCAACTCGCGAAGGTCCACCTTCTCGGCGAGTTGACGTCGGACTGAACTCGTCATGTCCTCGTCGTGACGCAGCCGGCCGCCGGGTAGGGACCACGTGCCGCGTTGCGGATCCATCGCTCGTTCCCACAGCAGCACGCTGAGCTGCGGGTTTCGCGTGGCAAGTTGCCGAACCTGGAAGACGACGGCGAGCACTTCGTGCGCAGTGCTAGTATTGGGCATGTTTTCGATCATAAGTCGAAAACCTATCCGGATCAAAGGAGACGGCTCATGACGGTGTTGGACCGCACCGCGCAGTCACTCGGCGCCTGGGCCACCCAGATCACGAATGGGCCCGAGGGATACGGCGGCGTCATCGCCGACGGGGAGTGGGCAGCCGAGGTGCGCAGGCTGGCCGAGCAGCGCAATGCGACCCTGCTCGCGCACAACTATCAACTGCCCGCCATCCAGGACATCGCCGACCACGTCGGCGACTCGCTGGCGCTGTCTCGGATCGCCGCCGAGGCGCCAGAGGGCACCATCGTGTTCTGCGGTGTGCACTTCATGGCCGAAACCGCCAAGATCCTGAGCCCCGAGAAGACGGTTCTGATCCCGGACCAGCGGGCGGGCTGCTCGCTGGCCGACTCGATCACCGCCGAGGAACTGCGGGCGTGGAAGGACGACCACCAGGACGCCGTCGTGGTTTCCTACGTCAACACGACGGCCGCGGTGAAGGCGCTCACCGACGTCTGCTGCACGTCGTCCAACGCCGTCGAGGTCGTCGCGTCGATCCCCGAGGACCGCGAGGTGCTGTTCTGCCCGGACCAGTTCCTCGGCGCGCACGTCCGCAGGGTCACCGGCCGCAAGAACGTGCACGTCTGGGCGGGCGAATGCCACGTGCATGCCGGGATCAACGGCGACGAACTCGCCGATCAGGCCCGCACGCACCCGGACGCCGAACTCTTCGTGCACCCCGAATGTGGTTGTGCCACTTCGGCACTGTACCTGGCCGGTGAGGGCGCCTTCCCCGATGACCGGGTGAAGATCCTGTCCACCGGTGGCATGTTGGACGCCGCCCGCGCGACGCGGGCGCGGCAGGTGCTGGTCGCCACCGAGGTGGGTATGTTGCACCAGTTGCGCAAGGCCGCACCCGACGTCGACTTCCGTGCCGTCAACGACCGGGCGTCCTGCAGGTACATGAAGATGATCACGCCCGCCGCACTGTTGCGCTGCCTTGTCGAAGGCGCCGACGAGGTGCACGTCGACGCCGAGACGGCAGGCCTGGCCCGCGCGAGCGTGCAGCGGATGATCGAGATCGGCCAGCCTGGCGGTGGGGAATGATCACCAGGGCCCCTGGCGCGGGCTGCGGCGGCACCGGCTACTGGCAACAACGGGCCGACGTCGTCGTCATCGGCACCGGGGTGGCCGGTCTGGTCGCCGCGCTCGCCGCCCACCGTCGCGGTCGCCGGGTCATCATGCTCAGCAAGGCATCGCAAAGGGAAGGGGCGACGGCCACCTATTACGCGCAGGGGGGCATCGCCGTCGTCCTGCCCGAAACCGATGACTCCATCGAGGCACACGTCGCGGACACCCTGGCGGCGGGCGCTGGGCTGTGCGACCCGGATGCGGTCACCTCGATCGTCGCCGACGGCTATGCCGCGGTCGCCGAACTGGTCAACGAGGGAGCGCGTTTCGACGAGTCGGCACCGGGCGAGTGGTCGCTGACCCGCGAGGGCGGCCATTCCCGCCGCCGGATCATCCACGCGGGCGGCGACGCGACCGGCGCGGAGGTCCAGCGGGCACTGGACCGGGCCGCCGCGACGCTGGACATCCGGCGCAATCACGTTGCGCTGCAGGTGCTTCAGTACGACGGTGCGGTAACCGGTGTGCTGGTGCGCAACGACGACGGACTCGGCATGGTGCACGCCCCGTCGGTGATCCTGGCGACCGGCGGCCTCGGCCACCTGTACTCCGCGACCACCAACCCGGAGGGCTCCACCGGTGACGGCATCGCGCTCGCACTGTGGGCTGGCGTCGCGGTCAGCGACGTCGAGTTCATCCAGTTCCACCCCACGATGCTCTTCGACGGCAAGGCGGGCGGCAGGCGTCCGCTGATCACCGAGGCGATCCGCGGCGAGGGGGCGGTTCTGGTCGACGCCCGAGGGGATTCGGTGACCGCGGGCGTTCATCCGATGGGAGATCTCGCGCCGCGTGACGTGGTGGCCGCGGCCATCGACGCGCGACTGGCCGCAACCGGTGATCAGTGCGTGTACCTCGACGCGCGGGCCCTCGACGGCTTCGCCCGCCGCTTTCCCACGGTGACCGCGGCGTGCCTGGCGGCGGGGATCGATCCGACCCGCCAACTGATTCCGGTCGTCCCCGGCGCTCACTACAGCTGCGGCGGCGTCGTCACCGACGTGTACGGGCGCACCGAGTTGTCCGGGCTGTTCGCGGCTGGGGAGGTGGCGCGCACCGGCATGCACGGCGCGAACCGGCTCGCATCCAACAGCCTGCTCGAAGGTCTGGTGGTGGGTGGTCGCGCGGGCGCCGCCGCCGCTCGGCACGCGGTCGATGCGGGTATCACGCATGGCGGTGAACCCGATCTCTTCGAGCGGGTCGCGTTGCCGCGCAACGACTTACAATCCGCCATGACTAGCAACGCGTCCGTGGTGCGCGATGCTGGCGAACTCCGGCGCATCGCCGATCTGCTTGCCGCCGCGCCCGTGCGTGCGCTGCGCGACCGCACGGCACTCGAGGACACCGCGCTGACGGCGACGGCCGGTGCCGTCGTCGCCGCTGCGTTGGAGCGAACCGAATCGCGCGGGTGCCATCACCGGTCCGACTACCCGGACACCGATCCCGCGATGGCGGTCAGCACCGTCGCCCGCCCGGCAGTGGTGTGCGGGTGATGGGCCTCTCCGACGAGGCGCTGGCCGAGGCCAGGGCGACGATCACCCGTGCGCTCGACGAGGATCTTCGCTACGGGCCGGACGTGACCACCATGGCCACCGTCCCCGCCGACGCGACCACGAAGGCGGCGATGGTCACCAGGGAACCGGGTGTGGCGGCCGGGGTGGACCTCGCGCTTCTGGTGCTCGACGAGGTGCTCGGCACCGGCGGCTACCGCGTCACCTGCCGGGTCGACGACGGTGCCCGCCTGGATGCCGGTGATGCGCTGTTGACGGTCGAAGCCGAGGCCCGGGGACTGTTGACCGCCGAACGGACGATGCTGAACCTGGTGTCACACCTCAGCGGCATCGCCTCGGAGACAGCGCGCTGGGTGGCCGCGGTGGAGGGCACCCACGCCAAGATCCGCGACACGCGCAAGACGCTGCCCGGGCTGCGGGCGCTGCAGAAGTACGCCGTGCGCGTTGGCGGCGGGGTCAATCACCGGATGGGTCTCGGCGACGCCGCCTTGATCAAGGACAACCACGTCGCCGCGGCGGGAGGCGTCGTCGAAGCGCTGCGTGCGGTGCGGGCCGCCGCACCGGACTTACCGTGCGAGGTCGAAGTCGACTCACTCGAGGAGCTCGACGAAGTTCTGGCGGAAAACGTCGAACTCGTTCTGCTGGACAACTTCCCGGTGTGGCAGACCCAGATTGCCGTGCAGCGCCGCGACGCCAGGGCGCCGGCCACGCTGTTGGAGTCCTCGGGCGGCCTGTCGCTTGAAACGGCCGCCGAGTACGCAGGCACCGGTGTCGACTTCCTTGCGGTCGGCGCGCTCACCCATTCGGTGCGCGTCCTGGACATCGGCCTTGACGTCTAGCCGAACGAATTGTTTGCCAAGCGCACCTAGGAGCAGCTCATGTCGTCGACCGAAACGCCCGCCAGCCGTCGTTCCGTTGCCTCGCCCGAGCGGCCCAGAAGGGCTGGGGTGGTCGCCGTCAGCGCCTTGATCCTCGCCATCGCAGCTGTCGGCTTGGCGGCGTGGGCAGCGTTCCGGCCCACGCCTGCCCCGGCGTACACGGCGGCCCAGCAAGCGGATGCGAAGACCGCCGTATGCACGGCATCTGAGCTGGTGAGACGTGGGATCTCGCTGAACACCAACCTGCCGGTCCCCGGCGGCGATGCCGCCGTCACCGGCTCGCTCGCGGTGGCAGCCAACGCCCGCCTCTCGCTGTCGGTTGGTGGGCGCTACCTCCTGGACCGGATCGATCCGGCGACCCCGACGGCCCTGGCCGCGTCGGCCCGCCAGTTTGCGAATACCTTGATGGACATCGGTGCCGCTGCCATCGCCGGCGCGCAGAACACCGACCCCGATCAGGCGGCACGACTTCATGATGCCGACGCGGCCAATGTCAAGATCGTCGAAGCCTGCAAATAGTTAGCCGGGCAGATCGGCCGACCGTCACACCGTCGCGGTGCGCCGCACCAACGACAGCACCAGTGCCGCGGCGGCGAACAGGCCCGAGAACACCCGGTTGACGACGGTCTGTTGGCGCGGTGTGTTCATCCAGCGCACCAGGCGCACGGCCAGCCCGGTGTACAGCCCCATCACGACGAGGTCGACGGCCACCATCGTCGCGCCGATCGCCAGGTACTGGGGGAGCAGCGGCGCGGTCGGCACCACGAATTGGGGCAACACCGCCAGGAAGAACACCAGCCCCTTCGGATTGGTCGCGTTGACCAGGAAGCCACGCACGACGAGCGCGGTCCGGCCGCCGTCGGCGGAGGTGTCGAGTTGGTCGCGGAGGTCCCGCGTCGCGGTCCGCCACTGCCGGACGGCGAGGTACAGCAGGTAGACCACACCCACCCACTTGACGACGTTGAAGGCCACGATCGAACTGGTCACGACCGCGCCCAGGCCAAGCGCGACCAGCACGAGTTGAAGCATCAAACCGATCTCGAGGCCCAGGATGCTCCAGTAACCGCGGCGCACGCCGTGCGCGAGGCCGGTCGCCATCGACTGGATCGCCCCCGCCCCCGGTGAGACGGCGATCAGGATCGCCGCTCCGACGAACGTCAGCCAGACTTCCAACGCCATGACCCAAAGTCTGGCAGTCGGCCTGGCGTCAGCTCAAACGGATTTCACGAGACGCTCAAACGGATTTCAGACGTCGGCGACGAACGTGCCCTGCCGTTTGGCGAGCAGCCGAGCCAGCCGGGGCAGCGCGGGGTCGACGGTGCCGACGGGCAGCACCCGCGGGTGCACCAGGTGCAGGTCCTTGCGGCCGACGTGGATGTCCGCCTCGCCCGCCGCCAGCACGTTCTTCACCCAGTTGGTCTTGCCGTGGACCAATCCGATCGCCAACACATTGCCCTTGCGGTAGGCGCTGACGATGGTCTCGTAGTCCTTGCCCGACGTTCGGCCCCTGTGCTTGATCACCGCGAACCCCGGTAGGCGCTTCGACAGCGGCCGCAGCATCGGGTTGAGGTACCTGATCTGCACGCGCTCCAGCCACACCGGGAAAAGCATGGGCACGCCGGGGGCGTTGTTCGGGTGAGATTCCCGTGACGTTGACGCGGACATGGCGGCTCCCGTCGTCGATTTGTCCTGCTCTGGGACAATAGACCGCGTGAGTGCTCCGAAGATGTCCCGCATCGACCTACGGGGCGAGTCGCTGTCCGCGGCGCGACTGCGTGCCGTGCTGCCCCGCGGGGGCGTCGACGTCGACACCGTCCTGCCGAAGGTCAAGCCGATCGTGGACGCCGTCGCCGAACGCGGCGTCGTGGCTGCCCTTGAGTACGGCGAGACGTTCGACCGGGTCCGGCCCGCGACGGCCCGGGTGCCCGCCGCGCGCCTGGCCGAGGCACTCGCCGAGCTCGACCCGGCGGTGCGCGCCGCGCTGGAGGTGGCGATCGATCGCACCCGCGCGGTCCACGCCGACCAGCGGCGCACCGACACCACCACCACGTTGGCTCCTGGGGCCACGGTCACCGAACGTTGGGTGCCCGTCGAACGCGTCGGCCTCTACGTGCCGGGCGGCAACGCCGTGTATCCGTCGAGTGTCGTGATGAACGTCGTGCCCGCACAGACGGCCGGGGTGGATTCGCTGGTGATCGCCAGCCCGCCGCAGGCCCAGCCGGGCCCCTTCATGGCCTGCCGCACCCGACGATCCTGGCCGCCGCTGCACTGCTTGGCGTCGACGAGGTCTGGGCCGTCGGCGGCGCGCAGGCAGTGGCGCTGCTGGCCTACGGCGGGACCGACACCGACGGCACTGGGGCAAGCGGAGCGCCGGGAAATGGCACCGAACTCGTCCCGGTCGACATGATCACCGGCCCCGGCAACATCTACGTCACCGCCGCCAAGCGGATCTGCCGGTCGCAGGTCGGGATCGACGCCGAGGCGGGACCCACCGAGATCGCGATCCTGGCGGACCACTCCGCCGACCCGGCGCACGTCGCCGCCGATCTCATCAGCCAGGCCGAGCACGACGAGATGGCTGCCAGCGTGCTCGTCACCACCAGTGAGCGCCTTGCCGATGCCACCGACGCCGAGCTGGCCGCTCAACTGGGCACCACCGTGCACCGCGAGCGGGTCACCGCGGCACTGACCGGCAGGCAGTCCGCGATCGTGCTGGTCGACGACATCGACGCAGGCATCAGGACCGTCAACGCCTACGCCGCCGAACATCTCGAGATTCAGACCAACGAGGCAGCTGCCGTCGCGGGCCGCATCCGCTCCGCCGGTGCGATCTTCGTGGGGGCGTGGTCGCCGGTGAGCCTTGGAGACTATTGCGCGGGCTCGAATCACGTGCTGCCCACCGCGGGGTGTGCGCGGCACTCCAGCGGACTGTCCGTGCAGACCTTCCTGCGCGGAATCCACGTCGTGGATTACAGCGAGGCGGCGCTCAAGGACGTATCCGGCTACGTGATCACCCTGGCGAAGGCCGAGAACCTGCCGGCGCACGGGGAGGCGGTACGCCGGAGGTTCGAACGGTGAGCACTGGCGGAATCACGCGCCGAGTCACTCTGGATGACCTGCCGCTTCGGGACAATCTGCGGGGGAAGTCGCCCTATGGCGCGCCCCAGCTCGCGGTTCCGGTGCGGCTCAACACCAACGAGAACCCGCACCCACCGACGCAGGCGCTGATCGACGACGTTGCCGCATCGGTGCGTGACGCAGCATCCGATCTGCACCGCTACCCGGATCGCGACGCCGTGGCCTTGCGTGCCGATCTGGCGGCCTACCTGACCACCCAGACCGGTGTTGCCCTGGCCACCGAAAATCTATGGGCGGCAAACGGTTCCAACGAGATTCTGCAGCAGCTGCTGCAGGCGTTCGGTGGCCCGGGCCGCAGCGCCATCGGCTTCGTTCCGTCCTACTCGATGCACCCCATCATCGCGGACGGCACGCAGACCGACTGGCTGGAGACCAACAGGGCAGAGGACTTCGGTCTCGACGTGGCCGCCGCCGTGGCGGCGATCACCGAACGCAGGCCCGACGTGGTCTTCCTCGCCAGCCCCAACAACCCGTCCGGGCAGAGCGTTTCGCTCGAAGATCTGCGCGCCCTGCTCGACGTCGCGCCGGGCATCGTGATCGTCGACGAGGCCTATGGCGAGTTCTCGTCGCAACCGAGTGCGGTGCGACTGGTCGCCGAGTTCCCCGCCAAGCTCGTCGTGACGAGGACCATGAGCAAGGCCTTCGCCTTCGCAGGTGGTCGACTCGGATACCTGGTGGCCGATCCGGCCGTCATCGACGCGCTGCTGCTCGTCCGGTTGCCGTACCACCTGTCCGCGCTCACCCAGGCCGCGGCACGCGCCGCACTGCGCCACGCCGACGACACGCTCGGCAGCGTCGCCATCCTGATCGCCGAGCGCAACCGCGTCACGGAAACGTTGACGGACATGGGTTTCCGGGTCATCCCCAGCGACGCCAACTTCGTGCTGTTCGGTGAGTTCGCCGACGCGCCTGCCGCGTGGCACCGCTACCTCGACGCGGGGGTGCTGATCCGCGACGTCGGGATACCCGGCTTCCTGCGCGCCACCACCGGCCTGGTCGACGAGAACGACGCACTGCTCGACGTCAGCGGCCGGCTGATCGAAACCACCCAGTACCTTCGAGGAGCATCGTGACCCGCCGCGCCCGCGTCGAACGCAAGACCAAGGAATCCGCCATCGTCGTCGAACTCGATCTGGACGGTACCGGCCGGGTCGACATCAGCACCGGCGTGCCATTCTTCGACCACATGCTGACGGCGCTCGGCAGCCATGCGAGCTTCGACCTGACGGTGCACGCCAAGGGTGACGTCGAGATCGAGGCGCACCACACGGTGGAGGACACCGCGATCGTGTTGGGCCAGGCGCTCGGCGAGGCACTCGGCGACAAGAAGGGCATCCGCCGCTTCGGCGACGCGTTCATCCCGATGGACGAGACACTGGCACACGCGGCCGTCGACGTGTCCGGCCGGCCCTACTGCGTGCACACCGGCGAGCCGGATCACATGCTGCACAGCACCATTGCCGGTAGTGAGGTGCCGTACCACACGGTGATCAACCGGCACGTCTTCGAGTCGCTGGCGATGAACGCACGGATCGCGCTGCACGTGCGCACGCTCTACGGCCGCGACCCGCACCACATCACCGAGGCTCAGTACAAGGCGGTGGCCCGCGCGCTGCGTCAGGCCGTGGAGCCCGATCCTCGGGTGTCCGGCGTGCCGTCGACCAAAGGCAGCCTGTGACCAAGAAGTCCCTGGTCGTCCTCGATTACGGGTCGGGCAACCTTCGGTCGGCTCAGCGCGCGCTGCAGCGGGTTGGGGCGAGCGTCGAGGTCACCTCTGATCCCGCGGCCGCAGCCGCCGCGGACGGTCTGGTGGTGCCGGGAGTCGGTGCCTTCGAGGCCTGCATGGCGGGGCTGCGCGGCATCGGCGGAGACAAGATCGTCGCCGATCGGCTGGCAGCGGGCAGGCCGGTGCTGGGCATCTGCGTCGGCATGCAGATCATGTTCGCCCGTGGCGTCGAGTTCGGCGTCGAGACCCAGGGGTGCGCGCAATGGCCGGGCTCCGTCGTGCATCTGGATGCGCCGGTGATTCCGCACATGGGTTGGAACGTCGTGGCCGCCGCGCCGGGAAGCTCGCTGTTCAAGGGGTTGGACGCGGATACCCGGTTCTACTTCGTGCACTCCTACGCCGCACAGCGGTGGGAGGGCGACGACGACGCCCTGCTCACCTGGGCGACCCACCACGTGCCGTTCCTGGCGGCGGTCGAGGACGGTCCGTTGGCCGCCACGCAGTTTCATCCGGAGAAGAGCGGCGACGCGGGCGCGGCGCTGCTGAGCAATTGGGTCGAGGGGCTCTCATAGTGAGTGACGTGCCAGCCGATAAGAGATTGATACTTCTGCCCGCCGTCGACGTGGTCGAGGGCAAGGCCGTGCGCCTGGTGCAAGGGCAGGCGGGCAGCGAAACCGATTACGGGTCGGCGGTGGACGCCGCCCTGCAGTGGCAGCGCGACGGCGCCGAGTGGATCCACCTGGTCGACCTCGATGCGGCGTTCGGTCGCGGCTCCAACCGTGAACTGCTCGCCGAGGTCATCGGCAAGTTGGATGTCGCCGTCGAGCTGTCCGGGGGCATCCGCGACGACGATTCGCTGACGGCGGCGCTGACCGCCGGGTGCGCCAGGGTCAATTTGGGCACCGCGGCGCTGGAGAACCCGCAGTGGTGCGCCAGGGTGATCGCCGAGCATGGCGACAAGGTCGCCGTCGGACTCGACGTCAAGATCGACCCGTCCGTGTCTGGGGGCGGGTTCCGACTCCGCGGCCGAGGCTGGGAGACCGACGGCGGGGACCTGTGGGATGTGCTGGAACGCCTTGACCGCGAAGGTTGTTCACGTTTCGTCGTGACCGACGTCACCAAGGACGGCACGCTGAACGGGCCGAATCTCGACCTGCTCGCCGACGGTCGCCGAGCGCACGGGCGCGCCCGTCATCGCCTCCGGCGGCGTCTCCAGCCTCGACGATCTGCGGGCCATCGCCACGCTGACCGACCGGGGCGTGGAAGGGGCGATCGTCGGCAAGGCGCTCTATGCCGGGCGGTTCACCCTGCCCGAGGCGCTCGCCGCGGTCAGTCGGTAGGCGGCGATGGCTCTCGACGATGCCGACCTCGACGCCTTGGTGACCACCGCCTCGGCGATCCTCGACGATGCGGCCAAGCCGTTCATCGCCGGGCACCGCGCCGACTCGGCGGTGCAGAAGAAGGGCAACGACTTCGCCACCGAAGTCGATCTCGCGATCGAACGACAGGTCGTCGCTGCGCTGGAATCCGCGACCGGGATCGGCGTGCACGGTGAGGAATTCGGCGGCGCCCCGATCGACTCACACCTGGTGTGGGTGCTGGACCCGATCGACGGCACGTTCAACTACGCGGCCGGACTGCCGACCGCGGCGATCCTGCTCGGTCTGCTGCGCGACGGAGAGCCGGTGGCCGGCCTGACCTGGCTGCCGTTCACCGATCAGCGCTACACCGCGGTGTCGGGAAAGCCCCTGTACGTCAACGGCATCGAGCAGCCCGCCCTGAAGGACGCGGATCTGTGCGACTCCATCGTCGGCATCGGCACGTTCAACATCGACTCGCGTGGCGAGTTCCCGGGCCGCTACCGGCTTGGCACGTTGGAACGCTTGAGCCGCAAGTGCTCTCGGACCAGGATGCACGGTGCCACGGGCGTCGACATGGCCTATGCCGCCGCCGGTGTGCTCGGCGCCGCCATCAGCTTCGGCCACCACGTCTGGGATCACGCCGCGGGCGTCGCGCTGGTGCGGTCCGCGGGCGGCATCGTGACCGACCTGGCAGGCCAGCAGTGGACGGCCGCGTCGCGCTCGGCACTGGCGGGCGTGCCAAGCGTGCACGCCGAGATCCTCGAGATCGTCCTGTCGGTCGGCGCGCCCGAGGACTACCGATGAACCACCACGAAGGTGTCGCGGTGCGGGTGATTCCCTGCCTGGACGTCGATGACGGCCGGGTGGTCAAGGGGGTCAACTTCGAAAACCTGCGTGATGCGGGCGATCCGGTCGAACTCGCCGCGGTCTACGACGCGGAGGGCGCCGACGAGCTGACGTTCCTGGACGTCACGGCGTCGTCGTCGGGGCGGGCCACGATGCTCGACGTGGTGCGGCGCACGGCCGAGCAGGTCTTCATCCCGCTCACGGTCGGCGGCGGCGTGCGGTCGATCGCCGACGTCGACACCCTGCTGCGGGCGGGTGCGGACAAGGTGTCCGTGAACACCGCGGCAATCGCGCGTCCGGAACTGCTGGCCGAGCTGTCCCGTCAGTTCGGCTCGCAGTGCATCGTGCTCTCCGTCGACGCCAGGACCGTTCCGGCGGGGTCGGCGCCGACGCCGTCCGGCTGGGAGGTCACCACGCACGGTGGTCGCCGCGGCACGGGGATCGACGCCGTCGAATGGGCCACCCGCGGAGCCGAACTCGGCGTCGGTGAGATCCTGCTGAACTCGATGGACGCCGACGGCACCAAGGCGGGGTTCGACCTCGACATGCTGCGCGCGGTGCGGGCGGCGGTGACCGTCCCGGTCATCGCCAGCGGCGGTGCAGGCGGGGTGGATGACTTCGCTCCCGCGGTCGAAGCGGGAGCCGATGCGGTGCTGGCCGCCAGCGTGTTCCACTTCGGGGAGCTCACCATCGGCCAGGTGAAGGCCGCGATGGCGGCGGAAGGGATCGTGGTGAGGCGATGAGCCGGTTGGGCTGCGATGAGCGCTTGCGCGAAGAGCCATCTTTGGAGAGCAGACGATCATGACTCTGGATTCCTCGATCGTTGCCCGGCTCAAGCGGGACGCGAACGGCTTGTTCGTCGCCGTCGCCCAGGAACGCGGCACCGGCCAGGTGCTGATGGTGGCGTGGATGGACGACGAGGCGCTGGCCCGCACCCTGGCGACGCGCAAGGGCACCTACTACTCGCGCTCGCGAGGCGAGTACTGGGTGAAGGGCGAGACGTCGGGGCACACGCAGTACGTGCACTCGGTGCGGCTGGACTGCGACGGCGACACCGTGCTCCTCGAGGTCGACCAGGTGGGCGCCGCCTGCCACACGGGCGACCACACCTGCTTCGACGCGGACGAACTCCTCGCGCCGGAGGACTGCTACCGTCAGATGCGGGTGGCCTTGGCCCGCGCCGACCACCTGCCGTCCTGGAAGCCGACCTGAACGGGGTGTGAGAACGCGGTGGTGACGTTGTCCGTGGTGACGACGTCGCGGGCAGGCCCGGACGCCACGGTGCGGCCTTCGGCGATCAGAAGGGCGTGCGTGGTGGTGGTCGGGAGTTCCTCGAGATGGTGCGTGACCAGAATCGACGCCACGTCGGATGGGTGTCGTCGAGTGAGTCCATCGTCTCGAGCAGCTGCTCACGGGCGGCGACGTCCAGCCCGGTCGTGGGCTCGTCGAGAAGCAGCAGCCGCGGATCCGAGATCAGCGCCCTGGCAATGAGACTGCGGCCGCGCTCGCCTTGCGACAGCGTCGCCCACTGGGCGTCGGCCTTGAGGGTGAGTCCGACCGAGGTGACCATCGCGTCCGCGCGCTCGAGCTCGTCGCCGGTGGGGGTCCAGCGCATCGGGAGGTCGTTCGTCGCGGTGATGCCGGTCAGGACGACTTCGCGCACCGTGAGCGAACTGCAAGCCTGTGACGGGGATTCACGTGTCCGATGGAGTGGCGCAGCCGCGCCAGGTCGACCCGGCCCATCTGCTCGCCAAGCACGTGGACGGTGCCCGACGTCGGAAAGGTCACGGCGGCACAGAAACCCAGCAGCGTGCTCTTGCCTGCGCCGTTGGGCCCGAGAAGCGCCCAGTGCTCGCCCGCGTTCACGGTGAGTGAGATGCCGTCGATGATCTGTTTACCGTCTCGGCGGAAGGTCACGTCCGCCAGTTCCAGCACGACTGTCATGTGGTCGTCCCTACGCCGACTGACGTTGGCGCAGTACCTCCAGCGCCTTGTCGGCGTGGGTGTCCATGCTGAACTCGCTGGCGATCACGTCGAGCACCGTGCGATCGGTGTCGATGACGAACGTGGTGCGCTTGACGGGCATCAACTTGCCGAGCAGCCCGCGCTTGACGCCGAACTGCGTGGCGACCACGCCGTCGGTGTCGGACAGCAGCGGATAGTCGAACTTCTGCATGTCGGCGAACTTGGCCTGCTTGGCGACGGCGTCGGCGCTGATCCCGACCCGGCCTGCCCCGACCGCGGCGAACTCGCCGGCGAGGTCGCGGAAGTGGCACGCCTCCTTGGTGCAGCCCGGCGTCATGGCGGCTGGGTAGAAGAACAGCACGATCGGTCCGTCGGACAGCAGGCTCCGTCAGACTCCGCACCGTGCCCGTCTGGTCGGGCAGTTCGAACTCGCCGACGCGGTCGCCACGTTTCATGGCGGTCACGCTACGCCCGTCGCCTTGGACCGATCTGGGAGGATTGACCCGTGCAAGGACATTCCCCGGTCGCTTCGCTTCCAGCCCCGCCGGACCCACCGCCAACCTCGCCATCACCACGTCGCGCGAGGACTTCCGGGCGCTGGCCGCCGAGCACCGCGTGGTGCCGGTGACCCGCAAGGTGCTCGCCGACAGCGAGACGCCGCTGTCGGCGTACCGCAAGCTGGCCGCCAACCGACCCGGCACGTTTCTGCTGGAATCTGCGGAGAACGGCCGGTCCTGGTCGCGATGGTCGTTCATCGGTGCGGGGGCTCCGTCGGCGCTGACGGTGCGTGACGGTGAGGCGGTCTGGCTGGGCGTGACGCCGCAGGACGCGCCGAGCGGTGGTGACCCGCTGGTGGCGCTGCGCACCACGCTGGACCTGCTGGCGACCGCGGCCATGCCCGGACTGCCGCCGCTGTCCAGCGGGCTGGTGGGGTTCTTCGCCTACGACCTGGTGCGGCGCCTGGAACGGCTGCCCGAACTGGCGGTCGACGACCTGTTGCTGCCCGACATGTTGCTGCTGCTGGCCACCGACGTGGCCGCGGTCGACCACCACGAGGGCACCATCACGCTGATCGCCAACGCGGTGAACTGGAACGGCACCGACGAGCGGGTGGACTGGGCCTACGACGACGCCGTCTCGCGCCTCGACGTGATGACCGCCGCACTGAGCATGCCGCTTGGAGTCGACGGTGGCCACGTTCAGCCGGCCCAACGCCGGTGCACCGCTCGCAGCGCACCGTCGAGGAGTACACGGCGATCGTGGACAGGCTCGTCGGCGACATCGAGGCGGGGGAGGCGTTCCAGGTGGTGCCCTCGCAGCGTTTCGAGATGGACACCGAAGCCGACCCCCTCGACGTGTACCGGATGTTGCGGGTGACCAATCCCAGCCCGTACATGTATCTGCTCAACGTGCCGAATGCCGCTGGCGAACTTGACTTCTCGATCGTGGGGTCCAGCCCCGAGGCATTGGTGACCGTGCAGGACGGCAAGGCCACCACGCATCCCATCGCCGGGACCCGGTGGCGCGGCGCGACGGAGGAGGAGGACGTGCTGCTCGAGAAGGAGCTGCAGTCCGACGAGAAGGAACGCGCCGAGCATCTGATGTTGGTCGACCTGGGCCGCAACGATCTGGGCCGGGTCTGCGTGCCCGGCACGGTGCGCGTGGAGGACTACAGCCACATCGAGCGCTACAGCCACGTCATGCACCTGGTGTCGACGGTCACGGGCCAGCTGGCCGAGGGCAGGACCGCGCTGGACGCCGTCACCGCCTGCTTTCCCGCGGGGACGCTGTCGGGGGCGCCGAAGGTGCGGGCGATGGAGCTCATCGAGGAGGTCGAGAAGACCCGGCGCGGCCTCTACGGCGGCGTGCTCGGCTACCTCGACTTCGCAGGCAACGCCGACTTCGCGATCGCCATCCGCACCGCGCTGATGCGCAGCGGCACGGCTTACGTGCAGGCCGGCGGCGGCGTGGTGGCCGACTCCAACGGCCCCTACGAGTACAACGAGGCCGCCAACAAGGCGCGTGCCGTGCTCAACGCGATCGCGGCCGCCGAGACACTGACCGGACCGTGATGCCCACGACGCGCGTCGCCCAGCTTCTGCTGGTGCTCGCCGCCCTGGCACTGTGGGTCGGCTTCGCGGCTGCCGTGGGTCGAGGTGTCGTCCTTCGACGGGTTGGGTCAGCCCAAGGACGCCACGCTGTCGGGCGCGGCGTGGTCGACGGCGCTGATCCCGCTGGCGCTCCTGGCGCTGGCCGCCGCCGTGGCCGCCCTCGCGGTGCGCGGTTGGCCCCTGCGCCTGCTTGCAGTGCTGGTTGCGGCGGCCAGTGCGGGCATGGGGTACCTGGCCATCGGACTGTGGGTGGTCCGCGACATCGCGGTGCGCGCCGCCGAGCTCGCACAGGTGCCCGTTGCCGCGCTGGTCGGCACGCAGCGGCACCACTGGGGCGCCGTGCTGACGCTCGTCGCCGCGGTGTGCGCGTTGGCAGGTGCGGTCCTGCTGGTGCGGGCTGCCGCGAGGCCGAAGTCGGGGACCGAGAAGTACGCAGCACCAGCGGCGCGGCGGGCGGCGGCGCGGGAGGACGAAACGGACGAGCGGGATGTCGGAACGGATGATCTGGGACGCCCTCGACGAGGGCCGCGACCCGACCGGTCCGGACAACCAGGGTCGGTGACAACGAGTGCGGTGCTGGCGGTTACCCTTCGATACAGACAATCCGGGATCGCCCGGACGCTCAGGTACGGCTCGGAAGGACACCGACGGCTCATGAGTTCGGCCACCGTGCTCGACTCCATCATCGAGGGAGTCCGCGCCGACGTTGCCGCCCGCGAGGCCGCGCTGAGCCTCGCGGAGGTCAAGGCGAAGGCCAAGGACGCTGCTGCACCGCTCGACGTGCTCGCTGCACTGCGCCAGCCCGGCATCGGTGTCATCGCCGAGGTCAAGCGGGCCAGCCCTTCACGCGGTGAGCTGGCGACGATCTCGGATCCGGCGAAGCTCGCCCGCGCCTACGAGGACGGCGGGGCACGGGTCATCAGCGTGCTGACCGAGCAGCGCCGCTTCAACGGGTCGCTCGACGACCTCGACGCCGTCCGCGCGGCGGTGTCGATTCCGGTGCTGCGCAAGGACTTCATCGTCGGGCCCTACCAGATCCACGAGGCGCGGGCGCACGGCGCCGACATGCTGCTGCTGATCGTCGCCGCGCTCGAGCAGTCGGCACTGGTGTCGATGATCGACCGCACCGAGTCGCTGGGCATGACCGCGCTCGTCGAGGTGCACACCGAGGAAGAGGCGGACCGCGCACTGCAGGCCGGGGCGCGCGTGATCGGGGTCAACGCAAGGGATCTCAAGACGCTCGAACGTCGATCGCGACTGCTTCGCGCGGATCGCGCCGGGGCTGCCGTCGAACGTCATCCGGATCGCCGAGTCCGGTGTCCGCGGCACTGCCGATCTACTCGCCTACGCGGGCGCGGGCGCCGACGCCGTCCTGGTCGGTGAGGGACTGGTGACGAGCGGTGATCCGCGCAGCGCCGTCGCCGATCTGGTCACCGCAGGCACGCACCCGTCCTGCCCGAAACCCTCCCGCTGAGATAGTGGCCGATCTCGCCGGCCCCGAGCTGCCGCCTTCGAGCGCAGCCGTCGCCGAACCCACCGATTCACGACCCCGACGCCAAGGGGCATTTCGGTACCTACGGCGGACGGCTGGTCCCCGAGGCGCTGATGGCGGTGATCGAGGAGGTCACCGCCGCCTACGAGAAGGCCAGGTCCGACCAGACGTTCCTCGACGAGCTGGATCGTCTCCAGCGCCACTACACCGGGCGGCCGTCGCCGTTGTACGAGGCCGCCCGGCTCAGTGAGCACGCCGGGGGAGCGAGGCTCTTCCTCAAGCGAGAAGACCTGAACCACACCGGTTCCCACAAGATCAACAACGTCCTCGGTCAGGCGCTGCTGGCCAAGCAGATGGGCAAGACCCGGGTGATCGCCGAGACCGGCGCGGGTCAGCACGGCGTGGCGACCGCAACCGCGTGCGCGCTGCTCGGGCTGGACTGCGTGATCTACATGGGCGCCGTCGACACTGCCCGCCAGGCGCTGAACGTGGCCAGGATGAGGCTGCTCGGCGCGGAGGTGGTGTCCGTCGAGTGGGGTTCCAAGACGCTCAAGGACGCCATCAACGAGACCTTCCGCGACTGGGTCGCCAATGCCGACGACACGTACTACTGCTTCGGCACCGCGGCCGGTCCGCATCCCTTCCCGACCATGGTGCGCGACTTTCAGCGGGTGATCGGGCTGGAGGCGCGGGCGCAGATTCAGGAGCAGGCGCATCGCCTCCCCGACGCGGTCACCGCGTGCGTCGGCGGTGGGTCCAACGCGATCGGCGTGTTCCACGCGTTCATCGACGACCCCGGCGTGCGGCTGATCGGTTACGAGGCCGCGGGCGACGGCGTCGAGACGGGCCGCCACGCCGCCACGTTCGCGGGTGGCTCGCCAGGCGCCTTCCAGGGTTCCTTCTCGTACCTTCTGCAGGACGAGGACGGGCAGACCGTCGAATCCCATTCGATCTCAGCGGGTTTGGACTATCCCGGCGTCGGGCCCGAGCACGCCTACCTCAAGGATCTCGGTCGCACCGAATACCGCCCGATCACCGACACCGAGGCGATGGATGCGTTCTCGCTGTTGTCGCGGACCGAGGGCATCATCCCGGCCATCGAGTCCGCGCATGCCGTGGCGGGTGCGCTCAAGCTCGGCGTCGAACTCGGTCCCGGTTCGATCATCCTGGTGAACCTGTCCGGCCGGGGCGACAAGGACGTCGAGACCGCGGCGAAGTGGTTCGGCCTGTTCGACGCCGAGGGGACGCCGGAATGACGGCCAGCAGGTTGTCGGGTCTGTTCGAGACGTGCCGGGCCGAGAGCCGTTCGGCGCTGATCGGCTACCTGCCCACCGGATACCCCGATGTCCCGACGTCGATCTCGGCGATGACGGCGCTGGTCGAATCCGGTTGCGACATCGTCGAAGTCGGTGTCGCGTACTCGGATCCCGGAATGGACGGACGGACCATCGCGGCGGCCACCGAGGTGGCCCTGCGCGGAGGCGTGCGGGTGCGCGACACGTTGACCGCGGTCGAGGCGATCAGCAAGGCCGGTGGCAGCGCCGTGGTCATGACGTACTGGAATCCCGTGCTGCGCTGGGGAGTGGACGCCTTCGCCCGCGACCTGGCCTCGGCGGGCGGCCTCGGCCTGATCACCCCTGACCTGATTCCCGACGAGGCCGACGAGTGGGTTCGAGGTGTCCGACGCCCACGGGCTGGACAGGATCTTCCTGGTCGCTCCGTCGTCGACCCCCGAGCGGCTTGCGACCACGGTGGCGGCGTCGCGCGGATTCGTCTACGCGGCGTCGACGATGGGCGTGACCGGCGCCCGCGACGCGGTGTCCGTCGCCGCGCCCGAGCTGGTCGCGCGCGTCAAGGCGGTGTCCGACATTCCCGTCGGCGTCGGGCTCGGGGTGCGTTCGCGCGAGCAGGCGGCGCAGATCGGTGCCTACGCCGACGGCGTGATCGTCGGATCGGCGCTGGTGTCCGCGTTGGACGAGGGCATCCCCGCGGTGCGGGCCCTGACCGAGGAACTGGCCGACGGCGTACGACAGAGGATCACAGCGTGACGGCATCGGTACTGGCCTACATCCCGAGCCCGTCCCAGGGCGTGTGGCATCTGGGTCCGGTGCCGCTGAGGGCCTACGCGCTCTGCATCATCGTCGGCATCGTCGCCGCACTGATCATCGGTGACCGTCGCTGGGCGGAGCGAGGCGGCGAGCGCGGCGTCATCTACGACATCGCGCTGTGGGCGGTTCCCTTCGGCCTGATCGGCGGCCGGCTGTATCACGTCATGACCGACTGGCGAACGTACTTCGGCGACGACGGCGCGGGATTCGTTGCGGCCTTCAAGATCTGGGACGGTGGCCTCGGAATCTGGGGAGCGGTCGCACTCGGCGGCGTCGGTGCGTGGATCGGCTGTCGGCAACGCGGCATCCCTCTGCCCGCGTTCGGCGACGCGATCGCGCCCGGCATCGTGTTGGCTCAGGCGATCGGTCGCCTCGGCAACTACTTCAACCAGGAGCTCTACGGGCGACCGACGACGCTGCCGTGGGGTCTGGAGATCTTCGAGCGGCGCAACACGGCGGGTGCGCTCGACTCGCTCAACGGTGTCTCGACCGGTCAGCTCGTCGAAGTCGTGCATCCGACGTTCCTGTACGAACTGCTGTGGAACGTCCTCGTCTTCGTCAGTGCTGATCTTGGTCGACCGGCGCTTCAAGATCGGTCACGGCCGGCTGTTCGCGTTGTACGTCGCGGCGTACTGCGTCGGCAGATTCTGGGTCGAGTTGATGCGTAGCGACATGGCCACGCACATCGCGGGAATCCGGGTCAACACGTTCACGTCGACGTTCGTCTTCATCGCTGCGGTGGTCTACATCATGGTCGCGCCGAAGGGTCGTGAGGATCCGGCGACGCTGCGGGGCAAGGCCTTCGATGTCGAGCACACTCCTGTCGACGAGTTGGGCGAGGAATTGACCGCGGTCGCGGCCACCAGTGGCGTGGTTGCTGCAGCGAAGGTGGCTGGCGACGAGGACAAGCGTGCGACCACGCCGGCGTCCGTCGGTCACGGGGGGGCCGTGGAGTCGGAGGCGGCGGCGGAGGCCGAGGACCTGACCGAGCAGGTGGCGACGGCGCCGTCGGAGGACATTGCGGAGGCTGAGGCGTTCGCTGCTGCGGGTGCTGCTGCAGACGCCGAGCCGGATGCGGGTCTGGGTTCGGTCGAGGGTGATGAGGCGGTGGAGGCGGAGACGGCCGCGCCGGAGGTGCACGAGGCCGCGGTCGATGCCGCCGAGGATGCGGAGGCGTTGGCCGAGGACGTTGCCACGAACGCTGAATCCGAGGGTGCGGAATCTTTGCCGAGCCCGAGCCCGAGCCCGAGGTCGCGGTCGAACCTGAACCTGAGGTGGCGCCCGAGGAGGACTTGGGTTCGGTCGAGGGCGATGAGGTCGGTGAGGCGCAGGATGATGCGCCGGAGGTCCTGGCGGCGGTGGAGGGCACCGCGGTGGTCGAAGCCTTGGCCGCCGAACCCGAGCTCGCCGAACCCGAGACCGCCGAACCCGAGCTCGCCGAACCCGAGACCGCCGAACCCGAGGTGGACTCCGATTCTGCTGAGCCCGAACCCGAGGGAGCCGGGCCCGACACGGAGGTAGCCGAGGCGCAGGATGCGCCGGCGGAGGCACTGGCGGGAGAGGGAACTGCAGCGGCCGAAGCCTTGACCGCCGAGCCCGCGGCGGAGTCCGGCGGTGAGGAAGCCGTGGAGTCGGAGGCGGCGGCGGAAGCGGAGGCCGAGGACCTTACCGAGCAGGTGGCGACGGCGCCCGAACCCGCACCTGACGCCGAGCCCGAGCCCGAGGACGGGTTGGGATCGGTCGAGGTTGATGAGGTTGCCGAGGCGCAGCAGGATGCTGCCGAGGTGCACGAGGCAACGGCCGAAGGCGCCGACGAGGCCGAGGTCTTGGCGGACGACGTTGCCGACGAGCCTGAAACGGCCGAACCGGTGACCCCTGCCGCTGAGGCACGCACCACCGACTCCGACTCCGAGCCCGAGCCCGAGCCGAGCCCGAGGACGGGTTGGGATCGGTCGAGGCTGATGAGGTTGCCGAGGCGCAGCAGGATGCTGCCGAGGTGCACGAGGCGACGGCCGAAGGCGCCGACGAGGCCGAGGTCTTGGCGGACGACGTTGCCGACGAGCCTGAAACGGCCGAACCGGTGACCGCTGCCGCTGAGGCACGCACCACCGACTCCGAGCGCGAGCCCGAGCCCGAGGATGGGTTGGGATCGGTCGAGGCTGATGAGGTTGCCGAGGCGCAGCAGGATGCTGCCGAGGTGCACGAGGCGACGACCGAAGGCGCCGACGAGGCCGAGGTCTTGGCGGACGACGTTGCCGACGAGCCTGAAACGGCCGAACCCGAGACCGCTGCCGCTGCCGCAAGCACCAGACAGCCCGAGCGAGAATCGCCTCGCAGACGTTGGTGGCGACGCCGCGGTTAGTGGGAGATAGGGAGCTCGTAGTCAGTCGCAGAGAGTCGACGGCCAACACGATGCGCCCGGGTACGTTGCCCGTTCCGGACCCATCGCTGCGGACTTGCTTCGAGAGTTGAAGACGCATGCGGGCATCAAGCCCATGGTGATCCCGACTGACGTGCTCGCCGAACCCCCGGATGTTGACCGTCTCGGGGGCTGAGCCAGTTTGTCCGGTTACGGGACCTGTCTTGCCGATCTGACCCAGACTGGGACTGCGACACCAAAGCCCCTATCGGAGGCGTTCCAATACGAAGGAACCACCATCCGCCGGAGAGGACACGACACTATGACTTCCTTGGAGCTGACCGCCGATGGGACGGCAGAATTCAGTGAGGGCGAGGTTTACTTCATCGGTAACGCCACCACGTTGATCCGTTTCGGCGGGCTGACGATCCTGACCGATCCCGCCTTCCTGCACAAGGGCGAGCACGTCGATCTGGGTCATGGCATCTGGGCCCGGCGTGAGATGGAGCCGGCGTGCCAGATCGCCGACCTGCCACCGATCGATCTGATCGTCTTGTCGCATTACCACGGCGATCATTTCGATGACGTCGCCGCCCAGGAGCTGGACAAGGAACTGCCCATCGTCTCTACGGCGGACGCGGTGGACAAGCTCAGCGCTCTCGGATTCGAGCGGGGCCACGCCCTCGACACCTGGGAATCACTCGAAGTGCACAAGGGCGACGCGACGGTGTCGATCACCGCGATGCCGGGCAAGCACTCCGCCGAGGAGGCGGTCAACGAGCTGCTCATGCCGGTCAATGGGCACCTGCTCGACTTCAGCCGCAACGGCGATCAGCTCTACCGGCTCTACATCACTGGCGACACCATGCTCGTCGACAGCCTGGAGGACATCCCGCGCCGCTATCCCGACATCGACCTCGGCCTGATCCACACGGGTGGCACGACCTTCCTGGTCACCATCGTCACGATGACGGGCGAGCAAGCAATCAGGGCCGTCGAGATCACCAAACCTCGCACCGCCATCCCGATCCACTACAACGACTTTTCGGTATTCCGGTCGGGACTCGACGATTTCAAGAAGGCCGCCCAAGCCTCTGCCGCGAGCACGGAATACGTGTACCTCGCCCATGGCGACACCTACACCTTCAAACCCAACGTGTGAACATCGCTCACCGACGCGCCGGGCTGGCGGTTCCACCCGACCCCTCGGACGGGAAGCCTTCACCCTTCTGACGGTCGTCGCGTTCTGGCATGCTGAACGCCATGACGGAACCGCAGTTCGGGGGCAGGGAAGACTGGACGTCGTCTGCGCATCCACCGCCGCCGGGCTACCCGCCGCAGCCCCCCGGCTACCCGCCACCCGAGTACCCGCCGCCGCCACCGGTCGGCGCGTACTACGACCCGTCGGCGCCATATGGTCGGCATCCCCGGACCGGCGAGCCACTCTCGGAGAAATCCAAGGTGGTCGCGGGCCTGCTTCAGCTGATCGGGCTGTTCGGCCTGGTGGGCATCGGACGGCTCTACCTGGGTTTCACCGGACTGGGCATCGCTCAGCTTCTGGTCGGCCTCGTCACGTGTGGAATCGGCGCGGTCATCTGGGGCATCATCGACGCCATCCTCATCCTCTCCGACAAGGTGCGCGATGCGCAGGGCCGTCCCCTCCGCGATGGAACCTAGTCTCGCGACCGACAGTCGGGGTCGGCTGTACGGCGCACTCGGCACGGGCGCGTTGCTGGCCGGTGGGCTCGCCTATGTCGGATTCGGTGACCCGCATCGTCAGGGATTCCTGTTTCCCGGATGTCCCTTCAAGTTGCTGACCGGCTGGAACTGTCCGGCGTGCGGCGGACTTCGCATGACTCACGATCTGCTGCACGGCGACTTCGGTGCCGCGGTGGTCGACAACGTGTTCCTGCTCGTCGGGCTTCCGCTGCTGATGGCGTGGCTCGTGCTCCGGTGGCGCCGCGGTCAACGGTTGTTGCCGATACCGGCCGTGGTGGTGATCGGCGTCGCCGCGCTCGCGTGGACCGTGCTGCGCAACTGGCCCGGGTTTCCGCTGGTCCCGACGCTCATCGACGGGTAGCCCCGTACCTGCGCTGATACACTCGCTCTTCGGGCCGGTGTAGTCCCGGGAAGATTGTTTCCGGACTGCGGAGGTACACCCCAATGCTGTTTTCGGCAGTGCCAGATGCGCAGGGTCTGTACGACCCCGAGCACGAGTCGGACTCGTGCGGCGTTGCCATGATCGCCGACATCCAGGGCCGCAGTTCGCACGCCATCGTTGCCGATGGACTGACGGCGCTGGAGCATCTCGAACATCGCGGTGCCGCCGGTGCCGAACCGAACAGTGGTGACGGCGCGGGCATCCTGCTTCAACTCCCGGTCGACCTGCTGCGCGAGGTCGTCGACTTCGAACTGCCCCAGCCGACGTCCGACGGCCAGAACACCTTCGCGGCCGGCATCTGCTTCCTGCCAAGCGATCCCGTCGCCCGCATCGATTCCCGCGAGGCCGTCGAGGCGATCGCCCGCGAAGAGGGCCTCGACGTGCTCGGCTGGCGTGAGGTTCCGACCGACCCCGACGGCGCCGGGATCGGCATGACGGCGCTCGGCTGCATGCCCCACATGACCCAATTGTTCGTCACCGCACCCGAACGCAACGGTCACCGGCCCGGTGGAATCGACCTCGATCGCCGGGTGTACCCGCTGCGCAAACGTGCCGAGATGGGCCCAGAACAGGTGTACTTTCCGTCGCTGTCCAGCCGGACCATGGCGTACAAGGGCATGCTCACGACGTTGCAACTGCCGCGGTTCTTCCCGGATCTGCGGGACGAACGTTGCAGGAGTGCCATAGCCATCGTGCACAGTCGCTTCTCGACCAACACGTTTCCGTCGTGGCCGCTGGCACATCCGTTCCGCTTCGTCGCCCACAACGGCGAGATCAACACCGTGCGCGGCAACCGCAACCGGATGCACGCCCGCGAGGCGATGTTGGCGAGCACGCGCATTCCCGGCGACCTGAGCCGGCTCTCGCCGGTGTGTACGCCAGGGTCGTCGGACTCGATGTCCTTCGACCAGGTTCTCGAACTGCTGCACCTCGGCGGTCGCAGTCTGCCGCACGCCGTGCTGATGATGATCCCCGAGGCGTGGGAGAACAACACCACGATGGATCCGGCCCGCCGGGCGTTCTGGCAGTTCCACGCCTCGCTGATGGAGCCATGGGACGGCCCCGCCTGCGTGACCTTCACCGATGGCACCGTGGTGGGAGCGGTCTTGGACCGCAACGGATTACGGCCGGGCCGCTGGTGGCGCACCATCGACGACAGGATCATCCTGGCCAGCGAGAGCGGCGTTCTGGACGTGCCGTCGGCCAAGATCGTGGCGAAGGGCAGGCTGGAGCCAGGCAAGATGTTCCTCATCGACACCGCCGCCGGCCGCATCGTGTCCGACGACGCGATCAAGGACGAGCTTGCGAAGGCCGAGCCCTACGACGAATGGCTGCATGCCGGCCTTCTCGATTTGAAGACGCTGCCGGATCGGGTGCGCGTCGCGCCCAACCACGAGTCGGTGGTGCGCAGGCAGATCTCCTTCGGCTACACCGAGGAGGAACTTCGCATCCTGCTCACCCCAATGGCTGCCTCGGGCGCGGAGCCGTTGGGCTCCATGGGAACCGACACTCCGACGGCCGTGCTGTCACAGCGGTCGCGTCTGCTCTACGACTACTTCGTCGAACTCTTCGCGCAGGTGACCAACCCGCCTCTGGACGCCATCCGCGAAGCCGTCGTCACGTCGATGGCGCGGGTGATGGGACCCGAGCACAACCTGCTCGAGCCGTCCGCCGCGTCGTGCCGCCAGATCGTGCTCGGCTGGCCGGTCCTCGACAACGACGAGCTGAACAAGATCGTCCACATCAACGACGATGGCGAGCAGCCTGGACTCAAGACGACGGTGCTGCGGGCGCTCTACGACGTGGAACGTGGCGGTGAAGGGCTCGCCGACGCGTTGGAGGACCTTCGCAGCCGCGCCTGCGACGCAATCGCGAAGGGCTCCCGCACGCTGGTCATCTCGGACCGGGACTCCGATCACACCAAGGCGCCGATTCCGTCGCTGCTGGCCGTGTCCGCGGTGCACCACCATCTGGTCCGCAGCAAGGAGCGCACCACCGTCGCGCTAGTGGTGGAGAGCGGCGACGCACGCGAGGTGCACCACATCGCGATGCTGATCGGCTTCGGCGCCGCCGCAGTCAACCCGTATCTGGCGTTCGAGTCCATCGAGGACCTGGTCCGTGAGGGCGAGCTGACGGGCATCGACCCATCGGCCGCGGTGCGCAACTACCTCAAGGCGCTCGGCAAGGGCGTCATGAAGGTGATGAGCAAGATGGGCATCTCGACCGTCGCCTCGTACACGGGCGCCCAGGCGTTCGAGGCGATCGGGCTCGACCGCGACGTCGTCGACGAGTACTTCGCAGGCACGCCAACCCAACTCGGCGGCGTCGGTCTGGACGTGCTGGCCGAGGAGGTCAAGCTCCGGCATCGCCGCGCCTATCCGGAGAACCCGACCGAACGCGTGCACCGCCGGCTGGAGGTCGGCGGCGAATACGCGTTCCGTCGCGAAGGCGAGCTGCACCTGTTCACTCCGGAAGTGGTCTTCCTGCTTCAACATGCGACGCGGACCGGCCGCCATGACGTCTTCGCGCAGTACTCCGACGAGGTCGAACCGGCTCACCAGGGACGGCGGCACGTTGCGCGGACTGTTCGAGTTGAAGACCGGTGTCCGCGCTCCCGTGCCGCTGGAGGAGGTGGAATCGGTCGAGGCCATCCTCACCCGGTTCAACACCGGCGCCATGAGCTACGGCTCCATCTCCGCCGAGGCTCACGAGACCATGGCGATCGCCATGAACAGGCTCGGCGGCCGCTCCAACTCGGGCGAAGGCGGCGAGGACGCCGAACGGCTCCATGATTCGCGCCGCCGCAGCGCGGTCAAGCAGGTCGCGTCGGGACGGTTCGGGGTCACCAGCGACTACCTGGTCAACGCCACGGACATCCAGATCAAGATGGCGCAGGGCGCCAAACCGGGTGAGGGCGGCCAGCTTCCCGGCTACAAGGTGTACCCGAACATCGCCAAGACGCGGCACTCCACCCCGGGGGTGGGTCTCATCTCGCCACCCCCGCACCACGACATCTACTCGATCGAGGATCTCGCGCAGCTGATCCACGATCTGAAGAACGCCAATTCGCAGGCCCGCATCCACGTCAAGTTGGTCAGCTCCGTCGGGGTCGGCACGGTCGCGGCGGGCGTGTCCAAGGCGCACGCCGACGTGGTGCTGATCTCGGGTTACGACGGTGGCACCGGTGCGGCGCCGTTGACGTCGCTGAAGCACGCAGGCGCACCGTGGGAGATCGGCCTCGCCGACACCCAGCAGACGTTGGTGCTCAACGGGCTGCGCGACCGGATCACCGTGCAATGCGACGGAGGCATGCGCACGGCGCGTGACGTCATCGTCGCGGCGTTGCTCGGCGCCGAGGAGTACGGCTTCGCCACGGCTCCTCTGGTGGTGTCAGGCTGCATCATGATGCGCGTGTGTCACCTCGACACGTGTCCGGTCGGGGTGGCGACGCAGAATCCCGAGCTGCGTGCCCGATTCAACGGCAAGCCGGAGTTCGTGGAGAACTTCTTCCGATTCATCGCCGAGGACGTGCGGAAGTACCTCGCGGAGTTGGGCTTCCGCAGCATCGATGAAGCAGTTGGTCACGTCGACGTGCTGGACACCGCACCGGGCGTAGCCCACTGGAAGAGTCGCGGGCTGGACCTGACGCCCATCTTCGCGATTCCGACCGACGCGCACGGGAAGCAGCTGACTCAGCGGCGCCGACTGCGCGACCAGGACCACGCTTTGGAGCACGCCCTCGACCAGACGATCATCGCGCTGGCAGAGGGGGCCCTCGAGGATGCCCACCCGGTGCGGCTGGAACTTCCCGTGCGCAACGTGAACCGCACCGTCGGAACGTTGCTCGGCTCCGAGGTAACCCGCCGGTACGGAGCACAGGGATTGCCCGACGACACCATCCACGTCACCCTGACGGGATCGGCGGGTCAGTCGATCGGTGCGTTCCTGCCGCCAGGTGTCACGCTGGAACTGATCGGCGATGCCAACGACTATGTCGGGAAGGGGCTTTCGGGTGGCCGGGTGATCGTCCGCCCGGAGGACGACGTGCTGTTCCTGCCCGAGGACAACGTGATCGCGGGCAATACCCTGGTCTTCGGGGCGACGTCCGGCGAGGTGTTCCTGCGAGGGCGGGTCGGCGAACGCTTCTGTGCCCGCAACTCCGGGGCATTGGCGGTCGTGGAGGGCGTCGGCGACCATGCCTGCGAGTACATGACCGGTGGGCGCGTCGTCGTGCTGGGCAAGACCGGCCGCAACATGGCCGCTGGCATGTCTGGCGGCATCGCCTTCGTGCTCGGCCTCGACCCGGCCATGGTCAACCCCGAAATGGTCGAGCTGCAGCAGCTCGATCCCGACGACCTGATGTGGTTGCACGGCACCGTGACGCGGCACTCCAACCTGACCGGCAGCACGCTGGCCAAGTCGGTGCTGTCCGACTGGCCGAGGCGCAGTGCTCAATTCACGAAGATCATGCCCACCGACTATCAGCGGGTCATGCAGGCCACCCGGATGGCGAAGGCCGAGGGCCGCGACGTGGACACCGCGATCATGGAGGCAAGCCGTGGCTGACCCGACCGGCTTCCTGAAGGTCGCCAAGATCGAGGCGGCCAAGCGTCCCGTCGACGAACGCGTCGGGGATTGGCGCGAGGTCTACGAGCAGTTGGACCCGCACGAACGCGCGGGTGAGGTCTCGCAGCAGGCGCGGCGCTGCATGGACTGCGGCATCCCGTTCTGCCACTCGGGTACAGCGGGCTGCCCGCTGGGAAACCTGATCCCAGAATGGAACGATCTGGTCAGGCGTGGGCGGTGGGACGCGGCGAGTGACCGCCTGCACGCGACCAACAACTTTCCCGAGTTCACCGGGCGCCTGTGTCCGGCGCCGTGCGAGGCGGCGTGCGTGCTGTCGATCGCCGAGGAGCAGACCGGGGGCGCCGTCACGATCAAGCGGATCGAGCAGACCATCGTCGACCAAGCCTGGATGGATGGCATCATCGAACCCCAGCCCGCCGCGATCTCGACCGGAAAGAGCGTCGCGATCGTCGGTTCCGGGCCCGCGGGACTTGCTGCCGCACAACAACTCACCCGCGCCGGGCACCACGTGACGGTCTACGAGCGTGACGACCGGATCGGCGGTCTGATGCGTTACGGCATTCCGGAGTACAAGCTGGAGAAGTCGGCGCTCAACCAACGGCTGGCCCAGATGCGCGCCGAGGGCACGCGTTTCGTGACCGACTGCGAGGTCGGGGTGGATCTGAGCGTCGAGGCACTGCGTGCACGCCACGAAGCGGTGGTGCTCGCGGTCGGCGCGCTGCGGGCCCGTGACAACGACGTCGAGGGACGCGACCTGGTTGGCGTGCACCTGGCGATGGATCACCTGGTGCCAGCCAACAAGGAGTGCGAGGGCGACGGTGAATCGCCGATCTCGGCCAAGGACAAGCACGTGGTCATCATCGGTGGCGGAGATACCGGCGCCGACTGCCTCGGCACCGCGCACCGACAGGGCGCGAGGTCGGTGACTCAGCTCGACTACAACCCGGAGCCTCCCTGGCAGCGCGACGAATCACGCTCACCATGGCCGACCTGGCCTTTGGTGCTGCGGACCTCACCCGCCCACGCCGAGGGCGGTGCGCGCCGATACGAGGTGGCGGTGCAGCGGTTCCGGGGGGACGACGAGGGAAACCTGCGGTCGATGGAGATCGCCGAGGTCAGGGTGGAGCGTGACGCGCAGGGTCGTCGACGCATCACGCCGGTCGGCGAAACGATCGAGATCCCTTGTGAAATGGCACTTCTGGCGATCGGCTTCGAGGGTGTCGAACACATGGAGCTTCTCGACGGCCTCGGACTCCAGCTCAACGGGCGGGGTGCTCTCGGGTGCGGTACCGATTGGCAGACGGATGCGCCGGGGGTGTTCGTGTGTGGGGACGCTCACAGGGGTGCCTCGCTGATCGTGTGGGCGATCGCCGAGGGTCGTAGCGCCGCCCACGCCGTGGACGCCTACCTGATGGGCGAGTCGGATTTGCCGGAGCCGGTCAAGCCCGGTGCCCTACCGCTGGCCGTCCTCTGAATCGATTAACGACTATGCTGAGTCAACGTGACTAGACGCGGAAAGATCGTCTGTACGCTTGGCCCGGCGACGTCCACCGAGGTAATGGTGAACGCGCTGGTCGAGGCTGGAATGGACGTTGCAAGACTCAACTTCAGCCACGGTGACTACGCGGACCACGAGTCCGAACTACAAGCTGGTGCGGGCGGCCTCGGACCTGACCGGCCACGCGGTCGGCATCATGGCTGATCTCCAGGGCCCGAAGATCCGGCTCGGCCGCTTCGCCGACGGCCCGACGTACTGGGCGGTAGGCGACACGGTGCGGATCACCGTCGATGACTGCGATGGCACGCCCAATCGCGTGTCGACCACCTACAAGAGGCTGGCCGAGGACGCCACGCCCGGTGACCGCGTCCTCGTCGACGACGGCAACATCGGGCTGGTCGTCGAGAGCATCGACGGCAACGACGTGATCTGCACGGTCACCGAGGGCGGCAAGGTCAGCAACAACAAGGGCATGTCGCTGCCGGGGATGAACGTCTCCGCCCCCGCGCTGTCGGAGAAGGACATCGAGGACCTGGAATTCGCCCTGCGGCTGGGGGTCGACCTGGTCGCCCTGTCGTTCGTGCGGTCGCCGGCCGACATCGAGTTGGTCCACGAGGTGATGGACCGGGTCGGTCGTCGCGTGCCCGTGATCGCCAAGCTGGAGAAACCGGAGGCCATCGACAACCTCGAGGCCGTCGTGCTGGCGTTCGACGCCATCATGGTCGCGCGCGGCGACCTCGGCGTCGAACTGCCGCTCGAGGAGGTGCCGCTGGTTCAGAAGCGCGCCATCCAGATGGCCAGGGAGAACGCGAAACCCGTCATCGTGGCCACCCAGATGCTCGAGTCGATGATCGAGAACTCGCGGCCCACCCGCGCCGAGGCGTCCGATGTCGCCAACGCCGTACTGGACGGAGCCGACGCGGTCATGCTGTCGGGCGAGACGTCGGTCGGCAAGTACCCGCTGGAGGCGGTGCGCACCATGGCGCGCATCGTCACCGCCGTCGAGCAGAACTCGACCGCCGCGCCGCCCTTGGCGCACGTGCCGCGCACCAAGCGCGGGGTCATCTCCTACGCCGCCCGCGACATCGGCGAACGCCTGGACGCCAAGGCGCTGGTGGCCTTCACTCAGTCCGGTGACACGCTGCGGCGGCTCGCCCGACTGCACACGCCTCTGCCGTTGTTGGCGTTCACCCCGCTGCCGGAGGTGCGCAGCCAGCTCGCGCTGACCTGGGGGACCGAGACCTTCATCGTCCCGCACATCATGACCACCGATGGGATGATCCGTCAGGTCGACGAATCGTTGCTGGCATTGGGCCGGTACAAGCGGGGAGACCTCGTGGTCATCGTCGCTGGCGCCCCGCCAGGCACAGTAGGCTCGACCAACCTGATCCACGTGCACCGGATCGGCGAGGACGACCACTAGGAGGACTCTTGTCTGCCGGCGACTTGCAGGAGCTGCTGGCGGTACTGGACCTACGGCGCGTCGGCGGCGACGGTTTCACCGGCGCGCACCCGAGCAAGAACCCGATCCGGACGTTCGGTGGCCAGATGATGGCCCAGGCGTTCGTCGCGGCCAGTCGCACGCTGCGGCACCCACTGCCACCAAGCGCGCTGTCGATGCACTTCGTCGCGGGCGGTGACCCCGCGAACGACCTGGAATTCCACGTCGTGCGACTACGCGACGAACGCCGGTTCGCCAACCGGCGGGTGGACGTGATGCAGGGCGACCTGCTGTTGGGTTCGGCTCTGGTGTCGCACCTCTCGGGCGGACGGGGCCTCGAGCACGACGTCGATGCACCGAGTGTCCCTGCCCCGCACGATTTGCCGACGATCGATGAACTGCTGCGCGGCTACGAGAAGACGGTGCCGCACTTCGTCGATGCGCTGCGGCCCGTCGAGTGGCGCTACACCAACGACCCGGCGTGGGTCATGCGTGACAAGGGGGAGCGGTTGCCCCACAACCGGGTGTGGCTCAAGGCCGACGGCCCGATGCCCGACGACCCAGTGCTGCACACCGCGGCGTTGGTGTACTCGTCGGACACCACGGTGCTCGACTCGATCATCACCACCCACGGGCTCTCTTGGGGTTTCGACCGCATCTTCGCGGTCACGATGAATCACTCGGTGTGGTTTCACCGGCCCATCCGATTCGACGAATGGGTGCTGTACGCGACGTCGTCGCCAGTGGCCGCCGATTCGCGGGGTCTTGGCACCGGCCACTTCTTCGATGAAGGCGGACGCGTGCTGGCCACGGTCGTGCAGGAGGGGATCGTCAAACACTTCCCTGGACCTGGGGTTTAGCGGGGTATCCTTAGCTGGGTGAACGAATCGTCCCTTCACGTGGCGCCGAGGTTGCGGGCGCGCGAACGGGTCGTGGTGCACGTGCACTCACCTGCGGCCCGCTGGATCAGCGCACTCGCTCTTCTGAGCCTGTTCGGCTGGCTGATCCTGATGGTGTTGCACGACCACCGGGAACCGGCCTGGATGCTGACGATCTTCGTCGCGGTGGCCTTCATAGCACGCGGCATCTTCCTGGGCAGACCGGTGACTGCGGCGCACGCCTGGATGTCGATGGGCCTGCTCATCGCCAGCTTTGCGGCTCGGGTCGTGTTCGTCGAACCGCTGGGCAACGCATTCGTGATCGCCGCGGGCGTGGTGCTGATGTGGCCGGCCGCGGCACGACCCAATCCAGCTGACCTGCCCAAGGTTTGGGCCTTGATCAACATGACGACGGGTGATCCCCTCGCCCCGTTCGCGATGCAGTCGTCGAAGTGTCATCACTTCAACGAGGCCTGCACCGCGGCGATCGCCTACCGGACCCGGTGCGGCTACGCGGTCGTCAGCGGTGACCCGATCGGCCGCGACGCCGACTTCCCCGACCTGGTTCGTGACTTCGTCACGATGTGTCATGCATGGGGTTGGCGCGTCGTGGTGCTCGGCTGCAGCCAGCGCGGCTGGGCCTGTGGTCGGAGTGCGCGGTGATCGGGCAGGCGTTGCGTCCCGTGCCGATCGGACGCGACGTGGTGATCGACGTGGCCGAATTCGACATGGCCGGCCGCCGGTTCCGCAACCTGCGTCAAGCGGTGCAGCGCACCAGGAATGCCGGTGTCACCACGGAGATCGTCGCCGAGCAGCACATCGATGAGGACCTGCTCGCCGAGCTGACCGAGGTGCTGCTGGCGTCGCCGAGTGGTTCTCGAACCGAGCGCGGCTTCTCGATGATCCTCGATGGCGCCCTGGAGGGCCGCTATCCCGGAATCTGGCTGATGGTCGCACGCGACGACCAGGGTCGGGTACAGGGGTTCCACCGCTACGCGACGGCGGGGCAGGGTAGCGACGTCACGCTGGACGTTCCATGGCGCCGCCGCGGCGCCCCCAACGGACTCGACGAACGGCTGTCAGTCGACATGATCGAGGCCGCGAAACAACAAGGTGCCATGCGCGTTTCGTTGGCCTTCGCGGCGTTCCCGGAGATCTTCGACGACGGCAACCGGGGTCGGATTCAAAGCTTGTTCTACACGGCAATCCATCTGGGTGACGCACTCATCGCGCTTGAGTCGCTGTACCGCTACCTGCGCAAGTTCAACGCGCTGGGTGATCGGCGATACGTGCTGCTGTCGCTCAGCCAGGTGGTGCCACTGCTCGTCGTGCTGTTGTCGCTGGAGTTCATGCCGCGGCGCAGGAGCCTGACCAGCTACACCAGCTAGGCCGGGTCAGCCTCTGGGCTTGGGGGTGACGCTGAACTGGTTCTCCACCCGCTCGCGGAGGTGGTCGGCACACCCCTCGACGGCGTTGCGATCCTGGCCGGCGCGGGCCACGCAGTCGAGGTAGTCGGTTCCGCCGACTTGGGAGTACACGCCCATCCAGATGGGAATGAAGGCGAGCGATGCGATCACCGCGAGCGCGCCAAGCACGGTTCCGGCGATCGCGAGGCCGCCATTGGTGGCCTCACCACGTTTGGCCCGGCCGCGCCCGACGATCCCGATGATGACTGCGACGACACCGAGCACGATGCCGCCGATCACCGTCCAGCAGAACACCAGACCCAAAATGGCAGTGATGAGTGCAGCGATGCCGAGCCCATTTCTGGGGCTCGTCGGCGGCGGAGGGTAGCCACCGTAGGGATACTGCGGTGGGTACTGCGGGGGATATTGCGGTGGATATTGCGGTGAAGGAGGGGGATACCCGCCGGGATACCCGGTCATGACAGGCGAGGGTACTCCTCGGGAAGGTGATGGGTTGCGACGACGACCGTGCGGCTGGACGGGAACAAGCCGTCCGCGGCGAGAAGCTCGGCCAGGATGCGCATCCCGTCGGCGGCGTCGAGGTGCTCGGTCGGCTCGTCGAGCAGCACGATCGGGAAGGTCGAGACCAGCGCACGCGCGAGGAGCAGCCGCCGACGCTGACCCGCCGACACTGCGGCGGCGCCACCGGTCAGGACCGTGGACAGCCCCTTGGGCAGGCCGTCCAGCCACGGCTGCAACCCGACGCGCGTCAACGCTGCGGTCAGTTCGGCGTCGGTGGCGTCACCCCGCGCAACCAAGAGGTTGTCCCGGACGGTGGTGTCGAACAGGTGCGCGTCCTCGGCGAAGAACCCTGCCGACTCGTTGGCGGCCGCGGTGGCCATCAACAGCGTGGTCTTGCCGCAGCCGCTGGGGCCGGTGACGGCACGCCGGTCGCCGGGCAGCAGTTCCAGGGGCGCCACCGCAGGCCGCTCGCGGCACGACGGATCGGGCTCGGTGAGCCCAACAAGACGCCGGATGGCGATGCGTCCGCGGGCGAGTTGCGTCGCGGCCGCAGGCAGCGCCGTGGTCGCCTCGAACGCCGACAATGGCAGCAGCAGCAGGATCGCCAGGGTGGTGGGTGCGACCAGCGGCGCCAGCGAGATCCCCACCACGAGCGCACCGAGCACGCTGGTGCCGAGCGCCAGCGTGGGCACTGCGGCGGCGAGTGCGGCCGGCGCCGCTGCCCGGTCGGCGGCGGCACCCCACACGTGTTCTTGCCGGGTCGATTCGGCGATCACGTCGTCGAGCCGACCGCCGACCCGCAGCTCCGGCGCGTACTCCAGCGCCAGCATCGTCGCGGCGTCGCGACGCGAATGATGTTCGGCGGCAGCATGTTCGGTGGCCTTCGCCGCGCGCGCGGACAGCCAGGGGGCAAACGCACCCGCGATCAGGAGGCATCCGGCGAGCACGGCGGCTGCTGCGGGTGAGATGACGGCGATGACCGTGACGGCGCCGATCGACAACACCGCGGCGACCGCGATCGGAAGCACCGCTCTGACGAGCACGTCGGCGAGCTCGTCGACGGACGACCCCACCCGCGACACCAGGTCTCCACTGCTCAGGCGCATGACGGCTTCCGGGGGAGCGTCGGCCAGCCTGTGATACAGCTGGGTGCGCGCGGTTCCCGCGGCTTCCAGCGCGGTGTCGTGCGATGCAAGCCGCTCGCAGTAGCCGAGCACGCCGCGCGAGATGCCGAGGGCGCGCACCGCGACCACGGCAACGCTCAGGTCGAGTACGGGCGGCATCTGCCACGCCCGCGTGATCAGCCACGCCGAGACGCCTGCCAGCGCAAGAGCACTGCCCAGTGACAGCACGCCGAGCGTGACGGCCAGCGCCAGCCGGGGCCAGCCGCGGGCGGAGCAGGGCCACCGCGTCACGCAACAAGGACCTCACCCCCGACGTACACCACGCCGTCACCGATGGCGGTGACCCGATCGCGGTGGCCGACGACGACCACGGTCGCCCCCGCACGTGCGCGTTCGACGACGGCGCGCAGTACCCGGGTCTCGAGCTCGGCATCCAGGTGCGACGTCGGCTCGTCGAGCAGCAGTACGGGCGCCCGGGAGCCCAGGACCCTGGCCAGACCGAGCCGTTGCCGCTGGCCGAGCGACAGGCCGGAGCCGTCGCGGCCGATCACGGTGTCCAGTCCGTCGGGCAGCGTGGCGAGCACGTCGTCGAAACCCGCCGCCGTGCAGGCGCCGTCGACGTCGTCGATGGGACCGAACAGCGTCAGGTTCTCGCGCAGCGTGCCGGGCACCAGGGCCGGACGCTGCGTCAGCCACGCCACCTGCGCCCACCAGGCGGGCAGGTCGAGCTCGGTGACGTCCACCCCGGCAACGAGGACCCGCCCCGACGTCGGCCTCGTCAATCCGAGGATCGACCTGCAGCGCCGTGCTCTTGCCCGCGCCGTTGGGTCCGGTCAGCACGGTCACCGAGCCCGGTGCCAGCTCCGCCGTCAGCCCGTGCGGTGCGGGTCCGTCGCGGCCGGCGACGCTGACGTCGTCGAGACGGATCGGCGCACCCGCCGCGGTGACCGACCGCGTCCCGCCTGCCGGGGTCGGGTGCGGTGTCGAGAAGGGCGAACGCCTTCTCGGCTGCCGTCTTCCCGTCCTGTGCGGCGTGGAACTCCGTTCCGACGCGGCGCAGCGGCCAGAACACCTCGGGCGCCAGCAGCAGCGCTGTCAGGGCGGTGGACAGTTCCATCTCACCGAACACCAGTCGCAGCCCGACGCTGACCGCGACCAGTGCGACGCCGAGCGTGGCGAGCAATTCGAGCACCAGCGCCGACAGGAAGGTGATCCGCAGCGTCGCCATCGTGGAACGGCGATGCGCTGCACCGAGTTCGGCGATCCGATGGGCGGGCCCGTCGGCGCGGCCGAGCGCGCGCAGCGTCGGGATGCCGGCGATGAGGTCGAGCAGGCGCGACTGCAGGGTGGTCATCGCGGCCAGCGACGCCGCCGACCGTTCGGCGGTCACCAAGCCCGATGAGAACCATGAAGAGCGGCACCAACGGAAGGGCGATGACCACGATCACCGCCGACCGAAGGTCGTAGCAGGCCATGACGGCCACCGCGGCGGGGGTGAGGAGAGCGGCCAGGATCACCGCGGGCAGATAGCGGGTGAAGTACGGCCGCAGACCGTCGAGGCCGCGGGTGGCCAGGACGGCGGCCTCGTCCCGCCGTGCGGCGAGTCGCCGCGGTGGCAGGGCGGCAACGGAGGTGAGCACGCGCCGGTTGAACTCGGCGATCACCGCCGTCGCGCCGCGCTGGCTCAGCCGGGCCTGCGCCCACTGCGCTGTCGCGCGAATCAGCCAGAGCGCCAACAGAATCGACACGGGCCCCGACCAGTGCGACACGGTGCGCGACCCGGGGTCGGTGATGATGCCCGCGATGACGTGCGCCAGGAGCACGGCGGACGCGATGGCGCTGCCGGTGATCAGCACGCCGCAGCACACCGATGCGGCGAGGTGGCGCCGCATCGCCGCCGAGGCGTGCAGGCGGTTCACGCCGCGTGCCGGGTCGTCAGTCCGATCGGGGCGGGGATGCGCGCTGCCGAGATGCGTTGCCGGAACACCCAGTACGTCCATGCCTGGTAGATGATGACGAGCGGGGCGAAGATCAGCGCCGCCCAGCTCATGATCTTCAGCGTGTACGGGCGTCGACGACGCGTTGTGGATGGTGAGACTCCACTCGGGGTTCAGTGTCGACGGCATGAGATTCGGGTACAGCGAGCCGAACAGCAGGATGACCACGGCGGCCACCACGAAGGTCGTGCAGACGAACGCCCAGCCGTCACCGCCCCGGCTCCACACCAGCATCACCGCCGACAGCTGGGCGACCACCGCGACACCGAGGACCATCCACGTCCAGTCCTTGCCGTGGGCCAACTGGGTCCACAGCCCGAAGCCGGCCACCACGACGGTGACGGGCAGCGCCAACCGGACGGCGAACCGGGTGGCGTCGTCGCGGACGGCTCCCTCGGTCTTGAGCGCTGATGAACACCGCGCCGTGGAACGCGAACAGGCCCGCAGTGGCCAGCCCGCCGAGCACCGCGTACGGGTTGAGCAGGGCGTAGACGGAGAGGTCGATCTGCTTGTCGGCGTCGACCGGGAGGCCGCGCACCAAGGCCGCGAACGCGACGCCCCAGAGCGATGGCGGGAAGCCAGGAGCCGAGCGCGATGCCGAGATCGGCCCAGCCGCGCCAGCGCGGGTCGTCGATCTTGCCGCGCCACTCGATGGCGCAGATGCGCAGGATCATCGAGAGCAGGATCACCAGCAGCGGCAGATACAGGCCGGAGAACAAGGTGGCGTACATCCCGGGGAAGGCCGCGAACATCGCACCGCCCGCGGTGATCAGCCACACCTCGTTGCCGTCCCAGACCGGTCCGATGGTGTTGAGCACGGCGCGCGTGTGCTGTTCGCGGTCGCCGGTGGCCGACGCGGCCAAGGGGTTTCATCAGCATGCCGACCCCGAAGTCGAAACCCTCGAGCACGAAGAAGCCGAGGAAGAGCGCCGCCAGGGCGACGAACCAGAAGTCCTGTAGTGCCATGACTGCTCCTCAGTACGCGAACGACAGGGGCGCGAGCTCGTCGTCGCCGGGCGGCTGTGGGCGGCGCCGGTTCGGAGTCGTGCTCCAGCGGGCCCTCCACGACGTAGCGGCGGATCAGCCAGAACCAGACCACCGCGAGCGCGGCGTAGAGCGGCGTGAACAGGATCAGCGAGGTCAGCACCAGGGCAGCGGAATGATGGGAGACACCGTGATCGACCGTCAGTCGGACCATCTGGTCGCCGGTCGGGTTGGGCACCACCACCCACGGCTGCCTGCCCATCTCGGTGAACACCCAGCCGGCGCTGTTGGCCAGGAACGGCGTTGGCAGCGCCAGCAGGGCGAACCAGGAGAACCAGCGCTGGTTCGGGATGCGGCCCCCGCGGGTGAGCCACAGCGCGACGAGCGCGAACAAGCCAGGGACCGCGAGCAATCCGATCATCGCCCGGAAGGCCCAGTAGGTGACGAACAGGTTTGGCCGGTAGTCGCCTGGGCCGAACTTGGTCTCGTACTTGCTGCTGCAGGTCCTTGACGCCCTGCAGGGTGACGCCCGAGAACTTGCCCTCCGCCAGGAACGGCAGCACGTAGGGCACCTCGATGAGGTGGGTGACGCTGTCGCAGTTGTTGTGCGTGCCGACGGTGAGGATCGAGAAGTACGGGTCGGTTTCGGTGTGGCAGAGACGATTCCGCGCGACGCCATCTTCATCGGCTGCTGCTGGAACATCAGCTTGCCCTGCGCGTCACCGGTGAAGAACAGGCCCAGCGCCGCGACCAGGGTGACCAGGCAGCCCAGGATCGTCGCGGGCCGGTACATCGTGCGTGCGTCGTCGCTGCTCGTGCCGGCACTGGCGCTGCGCCCGCACCAGCCACCAGGCGCAGACACCTGCGACGAACGTTCCCGCGGTGAGGAACGCGCCGGCCACCGCGTGCGAGAAGGCAGCCTGCGCAGTGTTGTTGGTGAACAACGCGACGATGCTGGTCAGTTCGGCGCGACCCGTTTCCGGGTTGTATCGCGCACCGACCGGGTGCTGCATGAAGGAGTTCGCGGCGATGATGAAGAACGCCGACATGTTCACCGCGACGGCGACGACCCAGATGCACGCCAGGTGCACCAGCCGAGGCAGCCGCGTCCAGCCGAAGATCCACAGGCCGAGGAACGTGGACTCGAAGAAGAACGCGACCAGCCCCTCCATCGCGAGCGGGGCGCCGAAGACGTCACCGACGAACCGGGAGTACTCACTCCAGTTCATGCCGAACTGGAACTCCTGCACGATCCCGGTTGCCACTCCGAGGGCGAAGTTGATCAGGAACAGCTTGCCGAAGAAGCGGGTCAGCCGGTACCACGCGGGGTTGTCGGTGATCACCCACGCGGTCTGCATGACCGCGATCAACGGCGCAAGGCCGATGGTCAGCGGGACGAGGATGAAGTGATAGACGGTGGTGATGCCGAACTGCCACCGTGACACGTCGAGCGCGTCCATGTGCACCATCTCCCGAGCTGCGGGTCCTACCTACGACGGATTGTAGTAGATAACTCCGCAAAGGGCCACGGTCAGACCTTTGCCGCGGCTTTCGATGGCCTTCTTGGTGGAGTTGCGGATGCCGAACGCCGCCACGACCTCCATCAGTCCGATGACGATCAGCCAGATGCCGACGACCAGCGCAAGGGTGGCCATCGACTCGAAGGGCGATGCCAGGACCACGACGCCGGCGATCAGGCTGATCACGCCGACGAAGACGTTCCAGCCGCGGCCGGGCAGGGTCGGGTCGCTGATTGCGGAAACCGTTGTCGCCACGCCACGGAAGACGAAGCCGACGGCGATCCAGATGGCCATCAGCAACACCGCGTCATAGAGGTGCCGGAACGCGAGCACGGCCAGGATGAGGGAGGCTGCGCCACTGATGAACAACAGCACGCGGCCACCCGCGGACACGTCCAGGCTGAAGGCGAAGATCACCTGCTGGATGCCCGTCAACAGCAGGTACGCGCCGAAGAAGATGGCGGCGATGGTGATCGAGATCTGCGGCCACGCGACGATTGCGACGCCGAGAGCCGCGGCGAGCACGCCGGAGATCAGAGCCGACTTCCACAGGTGCGGCAAAAGGCTCGGTACGGCAGGAGTTGTCATGCGAAAAAGTGTTTCACAGCGCTTCTCCGGTGCGTGGCAGGTTGTCCAGCATGTTTTGCGGGTCTTCATTCAGCGCGGATCGGTGCCCGGCGCTAAGTTTCACCTACCACGGCGCCGACACCCGGCTAGTGTTCCGATACCGGGCCGCTCAATGAGGCCCAATCAAGAAAGAGGCAACTCTGTGTCAGGCTGGGAAGATGTGGCGCGTCGCTGCGGTTTTTGCCGCGACCGGCGCTACTGGTCGTGTCGGGCTGTACGAAGAACACCGATAGCGCTGGTCCGGCGACGGAGACGACGGCGGCCGCTGCGGCCAAGGTCGACGACATCGCCAATACCGTTCCCGAGGAGATCAAGTCGTCCGGCAAGCTGATCGTCGGGGTGAACGTCCCCTACACGCCGAACGAGTTCAAGGATCCGAGCGGCAAGATCGTCGGCTTCGACGTCGATCTGATGAACGCGATCGCGTCCACCCTCGGGTCTGACTGCCGAGTACCGGGAGGCCGACTTCTCCAAGATCATCCCGTCGATCCAGGGCGGCACCTTCAACGTCGGCATGTCGTCGTTCACCGACACCAAGGAACGCGAGGCGTCGGTCGACTTCGTCACCTACTTCTCGGCGGGCTCGCTGTGGGCCAAGCCGAAGGGGTCGGACATCGACCCCGCCAACGCCTGCGGCAAGAAGGTCGCGGTGCAGGCCACCACCACGCAGGAGGTCGACGAACTGCCCGCCAAGAGCAAGGCGTGCACCGACGCGGGTAAGCCGGCGATCGAGATCCTGAAGTTCGACGGCCAGGATCAGGCCACCAACGCCGTGGTCCTCGGCCAGGCCGACGCGATGTCGGCGGACTCCCCGGTCACGCTGTACGCGATCAAGCAGAGCAACGGCAAGCTCGAGCAGGCGGGCGAGACCTTCGATTCGGCGCCCATACGGTTGGCCCGTCGCGAAGGGATCGCCGCTGGCGGCGTCGCTGCAGAAGGCGCTCGAGCACCTGATCGAGACCGGCGACTACAAGACGATCGCGTCGAACTGGGGTGTCGAGGCCGGCATGATCGACAAGCCGGTCATCAACGGCGCGACCAGCTGATCGCGGAATTCACTCATGAGCGTTGACGATTCGCCGCCACCCGCCGCCAACCCCGTCGCCATCGACGCGGTCCCGCTGCGGCACCCGTGGCGGTGGGTGGCGGCGATCGTCATCGTCATCCTGGCCGCGCTGTTCGTCTACGGCGCGGCCACCAACGAGGCGTACGGCTGGGGCACCTTCGGCAAGTACATCCTCGACGAACGGATCGTGTCGGGCGTCTGGATCACCATCCAGCTGACCATCTGGTCGATGCTGCTGGCGATCATGCTGGCGGTGATCCTCGCGGTCATGCGACTGTCGCCCAACCCGGTGTTCAGGGCGGTGTCCTGGGTGTATCTGTGGATCTTCCGCGGCACACCGGTCTTCGTGCAGTTGGTGTTCTGGGGCCTGTTTCCGACGATCTACAAGAACATCCAGCTGGGCATTCCGTTCGGGCCGACGTTCTTTCACCTGAACATCCAGAACCTGTCGATGTACTTCCTGCTGGCCGTCCTCGGGTCTGGCATTCAACGAGGCGGCCTACCTGGCCGAGATCATCCGGGCCGGCATCAGCTCGGTGCCCGAAGGGCCAGACGGAGGCGTCGACCGCGCTGGGCATGTCCTGGCTGCTGACCATGCGGCGCACCGTGCTGCCGCAGGCGATGCGGGTGATCATCCCGCCGACCGGCAACGAGTTCATCGGCCAGCTCAAGACCACATCGCTGGCCGTCGCGGTGCCGTTCACGCTCGACTTGTTCGGGCGTCAGCGCGACATCGCCGCGGTGATCTTCCAGCCGATCCCGCTGCTGCTGGTCGCCGCCGCCTGGTACCTGCTGATCACCAGCATCCTGATGGTGGGCCAGTTCTACCTGGAGCGCTACTTCTCCCGCGGGGTCGTCCCGCAAGCTCACCACCAAACAACTCGAAGCGCTGGCGGACGCGCAGACACTGGGAGAGGTGGAGCACATATGACCGCAGCTTCCGACGCGGTGACCACGCCGATGGTCAAGGCCGAGAGCGTGTGCAAGAACTTCGGCGCGCTGAAGGTGCTCAAGGGCGTCACGTTGGAGATCGGCAGGGGCAGGTGCTCGTGCCTGGTCGGGCCCTCGGGCTCGGGCAAGTCGACGTTCCTGCGGTGCATCAACCACCTCGAGCAGGTCAACGCCGGCCGGCTCTACGTCGACGGCGAGCTGATCGGCTACCGCGAGAAGGGCGGCAAGCTCTACGAGATGCCGCCCCGCGAGGCCGCCAAGCAGCGCCGCGACATCGGGATGGTGTTCCAGCACTTCAACCTGTTCCCGCACCGCACCGCGCTGGCGAACATCATCGAGGCGCCCATCCAGGTCAAGGGTGTCAAGAAGGCCGAGGCGATGGCGCGCGCCAAGGACCTGCTCGAGCAGGTCGGACTGTCGGAGAAGGCCACCGCGTACCCGGCCCAGCTGTCGGGCGGCCAGCAGCAGCGGGTGGCGATCGCGCGGGCGCTGGCGATGAACCCCAAGCTGATGCTGTTCGACGAGCCGACCTCGGCGCTCGATCCCGAACTCGTCGGCGAGGTGCTCGGCGGTGATGAAGAAGCTCGCCAGCGAGGGCATGACGATGGTGGTGGTCACCCACGAGATGGGCTTCGCCCGTGAGGTCGCCGACCAGTTGGTGTTCATGGACGCCGGCGTGATCGTCGAGAGTGGCAAGCCGCGCGAAATGATTGAGCAACCCGCAGCACGAACGTACGAAGGCATTTCTGTCCAAGGTGATGTAAGTGGTGATGCCGGAACGCGCACCGGATCCGGCCACTCCACTGTGGCGGGCCGCGCAGGTCTTCCGCCTCCTGAGTTGCATCTACGCGTTGGGTTTTCAGATCGCGGTCAACGCCGAGCTGGACCGGCCCGGCCGTCGCATGGGCGCTCTTCGCGGTGCTGATCGGCTGGAGTGCGGCCTGCGCGGCGGCCTACCTGCAGGGTTACGGTCGCCGGCCGGCCTGGGTGCTCGCCGAGGTGGTGGTGGTCGCGGTCTTGATGTCGTCCACCGGGTACGTGGCGTCCGATCAATGGGTGGCGGACAACCAGTCCTGGCCGACGACCCTGTGGGCCACCAATGCCGTGATCTCCGCGGCCATCCTGGTCGGGCCGATCGCGGGGATGGCCACGGCGCTGCGTGGTGGTGGCGGCGAGTGCCGCGCTGAAGGGCTACGTGAGCGTCGACGTCGGCCGCAACGCCACCGTCGTCATCGAACTCGCGGTGGGACTGGCCATCGGGATGGCCGCGCAGACCGCGCGCCGCGCACATGCCGAACTGCAACGGGCTGCGCGGCTCGCGGCCTCGTTGGAGGAGCGCGACCGGTTGTCTCGCCAGGTACACGACGGTGCCATCCAGGTGCTTGCGCTGGTGGCCCGGCGCGGCCGTGAAATCGGCGGCGCCACAGGCGAATTGGCGGAGTTGGCCGGCGAACAGGAGCGGGCGCTGCGGCGCCTGGTCAGCGCGGGCAGCGCCGGGCCGCCGAGTCGGGGTCTCGACGTCGACCGACCTGGTCGCCTTGCTCCGAGCGCGCGCCTGCGATCGGGTGTCGATGAGTCTGCCCGCCACTGCCGTCCTGCTGGACACCGCGGTCGCGACGGAGGTGGACGCAGCGGTGGCCAATGCCCTTGACAACGTGGTCGCGCACGCCGGCGCGGGCGCCCACGCCTTCGTGTTGCTCGAGGATCTCGGGGACTCGGTGGTGGTGAGCATCCGCGACGACGGGATCGGCATCGCGGATGGGCGTCTCGACGAGGCGGTCGCCGAGGGCCGGGTCGGCGTCGCCAAATCGATCGTGGGCCGGATGAACTGGCTGGGTGGCAGCGCCCGGCTGAATACCGGGCCGGACGCAGGCACGGAGTGGGAACTCACCGTTCCGAGGCGGGGCGGACGCGATGGCCGACGCTGACCGGGCTTACCGGGTGATGGTGGTCGACGATCATCCGATCTGGCGGGATGCGGTGGCGCGCGACCTCGTCGAGGACGGCTTCGACGTGGTCGCGACGGCCGACGGCGTCGCGTCTGCCCGACGCCGGGCCGCGGTGGTGACCCCCGACGTCGTCGTGATGGACATGCGTCTGTCGGACGGCACGGGCGCGCAGGCCACGGCCGAGGTGCTCGAGGTGTCCCCGTCGTCGCAGAATCCTGGTTCTGTCCGCGTCCGACGAGCGCGATGACGTGCTCGAGGCGGTCAAGGCGGGGGCTACCGGCTATCTGGTCAAGAGCGCGTCCAAGGTCGAGCTGGCCGGGGCCGTGCGGGCGACCGGTGAAGGACGCGCCGTCTTCACGCCTGGCCTGGCCGGGCTGGTGTTGGGGGAGTACCGGCGGATGGCCCGCACGCCCGATGCCGGACCTGCCACGCCGAGCCTCACCGAACGTGAGACCGAAGTGCTTCGCCACGTCGCAAAGGGGATGACCGCCAAGCAGATCGCCGAACGGCTGTCCTTGAGCCACCGCACCGTGGAGAACCACGTGCAGGCGACGTTCCGCAAGCTTCAGGTGGCCAATCGCGTCGAATTGGCCCGCTACGCCATCGAACACGGCCTCGACGAGGAGTGATGTTCGGGTAGTCCTACTCAGGCCCGAAGGCGGCCACGGTGTCACGATGGCGCCATGACCGAACCTGATCAGGCCTTGATCTCCAGGCTCTCGGCCGACCTCGCCACGATGACGAGCTACCTGGCCCGCGCCTCGTCCGATGTACGAGTGACGGAACTGCAGCGGCTCGCCGCCGAACGCTCGGCGCACCCCGTTGCGCCCGCGCCCGTCCCGCAGTACCACTACCCCGCCGCACGCCGACCCGCCTGCGCCTGCGCGCCCCGCTCCGACGGCTGGATCGGCAAGGTGCTCGCGGTGGCAGGCGTCGCCGTCACCCTCGTCGGCGTGGTGCTGCTCCTCGTCCTCGCCGCACAGGCCGGGATCCTGCGTCCGGAGTTCCGCGTCGCCGCGGGAGCGGTTCTGGCGGGCGCGCTGGCCGGACGCCGGATGGTGGCTCAACGCCCGGCCGGGCGGTCGCGTCGGCGCGGTCGCGCTGATGGCCACCGGCATCGCTGCCGCATACATCGACGTCATCGCGATCACCACCATCTACGCCTGGGTGCCCGCGCCGGTGGGCCTCGTCATGGCTGCCGTGGTCGCGGGCGGTGGGCTGACATTGGCGCGGCGCTGGGATTCCGAGCAACTCGGCCTGTTGGTCCTCGTGCCGCTGATCGGGCTCGGACCCGTGGTGACCGACGGGATCACGCTGCTACTGGTCGGATTCATGCTGGCGCTGTCCGCCTCAACCCTTCCCGTGCAACTCGGCAAGGACTGGACCGGCATGCACGGCGCCCGCGTTGCGGTGGCGACCCTACCCCTGCTCATCGCCCTGCCTCTCGCCAATCCCGTCCTGGGCCAGACCTCTTGGCTTGCTTGCGCCTGCGGCATCGCCGCGGCGCTGGCCATCACGGGCGCTCTGATCCTGCTGTCGGGCAGTAGTCGTCCGGTCGTGACCGCTCTGCTGGCGGCGGCGGGAACGGTGCCGGTGCTGGCCGTCTCGGCGGTCACCGGTCGGGTGACGGCTGCGCTGATGGCCGCCGTTCTCGCCGTGGTGATGCTCGCGCTGGTGATCGTCGGGGAGCGGCTGCCGAACGTGACCGGCACCGTGCGCCAAGTCTGGTCGGTGCACTCCGCGGCGGCCGCGCTCATCGCCGTCACCGTCGCGTTCGACGGGCCGGTCGCCGCGCCGCTGCTGCTGGCGATGGCCGCGGTGATCGCCGTCGCGGGCCGCAGGCACGTGGCAGCGGGGTGGTCGGCCACGGCATTCGGAGCAGTCGGCACGTGCTTCTACCTCGGCTACGCGCCACTGCGCACAGTGATCGAACCAACAACGCAGACCACGCCGATCGCCGTCTCGACCCTGGTCGCCAGCCTTCTGCTGGTGGTGTGCGCGACGTCCATCACCTGGTCGTGGCTGCGCCGGGGCGCCGAGGTGGACGCCGACGTCGTGCGACTGGTGTGGGCGGCGGCGGCGTTGATCGGGGTGTACGCCATCACGATGTTCACGGTCACGGCCGGTGTGCTCGTGGGTGGCGCCGTCTACGGGTTCTTCGTCGGCCACATGGTGGCGACGATCTGTTGGATCGCCCTGGCGGCCGGAGTGCTCCGGTACGCGGCCAAGCTCCCTCGTGCGCAGCGCTCGCTTCCGATCGGCGGTGGCATGGCCCTGGTTGCGGCCGCGATGGCCAAGCTGTTCCTGTTCGACCTCGGCACGCTGGATGGCATCTTCCGGGTCATCGTCTTCATCGTGGTGGGTCTGGTGCTGCTTGGCATGGGCGCGAGCTACGCGCGACTGCTCGCCCGACAGTGACGGCGGTCACGGCTTCGAGTGCCATGCTTCCAGATCGCGATTCCGTTGAACCTTGTGACTGAAGGGAGTTGGCATGACTAATGCAACCAGACGAGGCGATGCCGACATCACCGCTTTCCAGGCCTCACCCGAGCTCGCAGGCAATCTTCAGCGGGCGCTCGTGGACCTGATCGAACTTCACCTGCAGGGTAAGCAGGCCCACTGGAACGTCGTAGGGACCAATTTCCGGGATCTGCACCTCCAATTGGACGAATTGGTCGACTTCGCCCGTGTGGGCAGTGACACCATCGCCGAGCGGCTGCGCGCGCTGGACGCCGTGGCGGACGGCCGGTCGGACACCGTCGTGGCCACCACGACACTGCCGCAGCTTCCTGCCTACGAGATCAGCACAACCGACGCGGTGGACCTGATCACCACCCGCGTCTACGCGGCCGTCGATACCCTGCGTGCGGTGCATGATGACGTCGACGCCGAGGATCCGACGAGCGCGGACATCCTTCATCAGCTCATCGATGGCCTCGAGAAGCTGGCCTGGCTGCTCAAGTCGGAGAACCGCAAGGTCTAGATGTCGTGACCCGTCAGGTCACTGCAATCGGAGCCCGCTGATCGAGCGGGCGATGACGAGCTGTTGGATCTGCTCGGTCCCCTCGAAGATGTCGAAGATCTTAGCGTCGCGGTGCATCCGCTCGACCGGATATTCGCGTGTGTAACCGTTTCCGCCGAGGATCTGGATGGCCCGTTCGGTCGTCCATACCGCGACCCGGCCCGCCTTCAGCTTGCTCATCGATCCCTCCGCGGAGGCGAACTTCTGGCCGGTTGCGCCCATCCAGGCCGCGCGCCTGACGAGCAGCCGCGCTGCGTCGATCTCGGTGGCGATGTCGGCGAGGAGGAACGAGATGGCTTGCTTCTCGATGATGGGTCGCCCGAAGACAACTCGATCCTTCGCGTAGTCGAGTGCGTACTCGTAGGCGGCGCGGGCGACTCCGACGGCCATCGCCCCGACGGTGGGCCGCGACAGCTCGAAGGTCGCCATCGCCGCCTGCTGGGAGGTCTTGCGGCCTTCGCGTGCACGTGCGAGCTTCTCGTCGAGCTTGTCTTTGCCGCCGAGCAGGGCACTGCCTGGAACCCGCACGCTGTCGAAGAAGATGTCCGCGGTGTTCGAGGCGCGCAAACCGTGCTTGCGCAGCTTCCGCGGCGTCGGCAATGCCGGCAGTGTCGGCGCTCATGACGAACGCGGCCTGTCCGCGTGCACCGAGTCCGGGTTCGACCACCGCCTGGACTACCAGAACGTCGGCCACGCCACCGTTCGTCACCCACGCCTTCTGGCCGGAGATCATCCACTCATCGGACGCTTCATCGTATTTGGCCGTGGTCAGCATGTTCGCCACGTCTGAGCCGGCCTCTGGCTCAGACGAACAGAACGCGCCCAGCTTGACGTCCTTGTCGGTGCCATAACACTGCGGCACCCATTGCGCGATCTGCTCGGCGGTGCCGGAAGCGATGATGCCAACGGCAGCGAGCGTGCTTCCCATGATCGACATCGCGATTCCGGCGTCACCCCAGAACAGCTCCTCGGCCAGGATCGGAAAACCCTGTCCGGTTGGGTCTCCCAGGAGCGTCATCAAGATGTCGTCGCCGTAAAGCCCGATACCGGCGGCCTCCTGCAAGATCGGCCATGGCGTCTCCTCGCGGTCGTCCCAGTCGAACGCAGCCGGGCGAATCACTTTTAGGGAGAACTCATGCGCCCACTCGCGCAGTTGTTGCTGTTCATCGGACAGAGCCAGCGAGAACGTCATCGGAATCATCCTTTCGTTTCGGTGCCGTTCGAATCATCGGAGAGGCAACCCATCTCGCTGTGCGCTCACTGCGGTGTCGACATGCCCGATCTTCTACTACCAAACGGTCGCAGACCCTGAGTTGTTCAATGCCCCCAGGTGATCCCGCCGGCTAGATGGCCTCGGCTTCGACGAAGCTCAATGGTGAGGCAGTGGGCACCCAGCGGGTCATCCGGAACCGGCGCGCTCGAGGAGACTGCGGTACTCCGGCACCGTTCGTTCGCGTCCAGCCTGCAGCAGCAGCATCTCCAGATCGGTCCAATGACCGAAGAATTCGCGATCGTGGTCCGGGATCACGCAATCGATCACCAGTACCTTCGTGCCGACCTTCGCCGCCGAGCGGACGCTCTGAAGAATCTCGACCGCCTTGTCGTCGGGCCAGTCATGCAGGATCATCTTGAGCACGTAGACATCGCCACCCGTGGGAACGCTGTCGAAGAACGATCCCTCCAGCAATTCCACTCGATCTGCGACATCGTGCTGGCGCAACACTGGTGGGGCTTCGGCGAGGGCGTGCGGCAGGTCGTAGAGAACCCCTCGGGCAGTCGGGGTCGCCTTGAGGATGGCAGAAAGCAGCCTTCCCACCCCACCGCCGACATCGACAACGGTCTGGTAGTCGTCGAACGAGTAGGCGGCCATCAGGTAATCCACCGCCATCTCGGTGGTGTCGGCCATGGCACGGTTGAAGACTTCATTGAGTTCGGGCTCCCCAACGAGGTAGTCGAAGGCTTCCATGCCGTGCAGGCCGGAATGACCGCCTTGCCGGTTCTGTATCGCATCCGTCAGATGGCTCCAATGCTCACGATGTTGGACCGAACCCACCATCTGGGCCATCGCCGCCGCCGACAGCGGAGCGTTGGCACGCAACGACTTAGCGAGCGCGTTGAGCGCGTAGCGACCGTCACGGCGCTGACGAAATATGCCGCGGCCGATCAACGCCCGTAGCAGTCGGCGCAGCGCGTCGGGATCCGCCTCCACCCGAGACGCCAACTCTTCCAACCGCAGCGGCCCCTTGTCGAGAACGTCGGCGATACCGAGTTCCACGGCGACTGTGATGGCTTGTGACGTCCATGCGCCGACGATCAGCTCCATCATCGCCGCATACGGTGGGACCATCCGTAGATGGATCAGTGCCAGACGATGGCGGGCACGCTCAACGAGTCGCACCAATTTCGTGGGGGGAATTCGCAGACATAGTGACCATGACCTTGACTTAGAGGAGTGGTTGCGCGAGCGTGAATCGAAGAATGCGAGCCCGCATGGATATACGGAGAACTGATGTACATAAAGCTTCCGTTTTCTCCCTTCGGGCATCTGGTCCGTTCGGTCGAACAGTGTGATGTGACACGGCGTGCTATTCCGATTTGGGCGGTGGTGGATGGTGGCTGATGGTTGGCTGTTGATGTAGGCAAGAACGTCTTTAGGGTCCACCTCATCGGGCCACACACCGGTTGCGGTGGCGTTGTGGCCGATGTCCACGGGCAAGTGCAAGGCCACGTCGGTGCCATTGGGATCGCGGAACCAGAGCGCCGTCACCCCGGGTTGGCCTGTCGCCCGGTGGGGCTGAGAACCCAACTTGCTCAACCTGTTCAACGCCGGACGTGCCGCCTGCACATCCCTCAGAGCCAGATTGATGGCGGTGACACCACTAGCTTCGGGATGGTAGTCAAGTGCGATCGGCGAACGCTCGATCACCACCCGCAGGTATTCGCCGTGGATGGCGGTCATCCGGGCATTCAGCGATTGGGGAGCCCCGCCGAGCAGCGCCGCCCACCACTCCGTCATCTCCGCCGGCCGGTGGGTGAGCAGCCGCAGCTCGATGGCCTGTGCCGCAACGTCGTTCATGCGATCAGTCCTTTGTGGTCGGTGCAAAGGCGCCGACGACCTGCAGTGCTTGCCGCAGCAGCGTGGCGCCATCCCGTTCCGAGTGCAGCATGGCGGCGATATGTCCATCCGGGCGTACCAGCAGGGCATCCGGATCGGCGCCTGCGAACGCCGGTGTGAAACATGTCGCGGCCGAGCATCGCCGACCGGCACCACCGACAGCGAAAGCCCCTCCGCCGCAAGCGACCACGCGGAATGGCGTTCGTCGGACACCAGCAGTGTCAGGTCGTCGCGGTCGACCAGATCCAGGGTGGACACCCGCCGGTCGCGGTCCTCGAGCCAGACGTGCGGTAGCCGGCCGCCGGCGCGCACGGATGGGATATAGAACTCCGGATCGCTGACCGGTGGAGGCAGTCGATCGCCGATCATGGCGCCGCGTTCGTAACGCACCCCGAGGTCGCGTCCCCAGCTGCGATAGTGGGGACCCTGCTTGGCGATCGCCGCTGCGGCCCGGCGGCGCATCCTCTGACCCATCCGGCCCGGCGACTTGGCCAGGCGAAACGGTTGATATCCCATCTTGGTGAGCCCGCGGATCACGGCACGCACGGGGCGTCGCGGAACCCAGTCCGGGATGGCAGCGAGGGCCTGAGGGAGCATCCGCACTGCTTGCCGCGGCAACCCCAGAGTGGCAACGACATCGAACATTCCGTCGAAGTTGGCCACCGAGTCGGCAGTGGCGGCCGCGCCGACCGGACGGCGCTCCCGTTCGTAGGTGTCCAGCAGCGCCTCGTCTGACCGGCCTGCGATGACCCAGGCGAGCTTCCAGGCCAGGTTGTGCACGTCGGCGACGCCTGTGTTGAGCCCCAGGCCGCCGGTGGGTGGAAACCGGTGCGCGGCATCGCCTGCCAGGAACACGCGGCCGATCCGGTAGTGGGTGGCGACTTGGGCCGTCATCGCCCACGTCTGGATCGACTTGATGTCAACGCGAACAGCGGGGTCGCCGATCGCATCGACGACGTGCCTGCGGCAGATCGCAGCCGGGAAGTCCTCCACCGACTCGAAGGGCGGAAAGTAGGGGATCTGGAACACCAGGTCGTCCGGCGGCCGGTGCACGATGGTCGCGCCCAAACCCTTGGCGGTATGGGTCCACATCACCGGGCCGCGGCGGTCGCGGCGGAAAGCCTCGAGATCGGCGGAGAACAGGACGCTGATCACGTTCTGAAGGATCGGGCCCTCCATTGCGATCCCCAACGCGCGCCGCACCGCGCTGGCCGCGCCATCGGCCGCGATGACGTAGCGCGCGTGGATCGTTCTGCGGGATCCGGTAGTGGTGTCGGCGACGGTGACCGCGACGCCGTCTGCGCCGTCGGTGTGGGAGCGGTACTCGCCAGCCAGTACGCACATCGATGCGATCACTGTTGCGAAGACGTTGCCACAGAAGCGGTTCCAGCACGTTCTGGGGGAGGTGTGCGCTGCGGGTCGGGCTGATCGATTCGATCGCGTCCATCTGCGCGTCGGGCAGGTCGGCCAGCGGCACCCGGCCGAGTTCGGGCCCGGCGAGGGTGGTGCAGTACGCGATGCACCGCAGCTCGTGCATCGGGGCGCTGAGGCCGCGGATGTCGCGCTCGAGGCCGATCTCGCGCCAAATCTCCATCGACCGCGTCGAGAGCACATGCGCAGCGGGGTGGCGTTGTGGCTCGCGGCGTGCCTCCACGACGGTGCACTCGATGCCATGGCTCGCGAGCAGCAACGCCGCCGTGGCGCCGACCGGCCCGGCGCCGACGACGAGGACGTCGCAGGTGTGTCTGCTCACGTCGGGAGCAGTTCTCGAGCGCTGTTACGGCGTAGCTTGCCGGACGGCGTCTTCGGCAAGGCGCCGGCGGGGAACAGCAGGATGTCACGCGGGCGGTGCCCGACTTGACTGCTCACCCTGGCGGCGATTTCGCGGCTGATCCGTGCGCGCGCGGCGTCGTCGGTCGCGTTGCGTACTTCGGCGAGCACCGCAAAGCCCTCTCGATCGGCGTCGACACGCAGCGCGATCACGCAGCCCCTTCGCACGCCGTCGACACCCTCTGCCGCGCGCTCGATATCGTGCGGATACAGGTTCCTGCCGGCCAGCACGATGAGATCCTTCGTGCGACCGCAGACATAGAGTCGTCCCTGCTCGTCGAGGTAACCCAGGTCTCCGGTGTCGAACCAGCCATCCGTCGCCAGCGGCACGACACCGTCGGTGGTGAGATAGTTCTCGGCGATCATCGGGCCGCGAAGTTCGATTGCGCCGATCTCTCGGGGCGCCAACGCTGTCCCGTTCCGACTGATCCGCAGATCCAGGCCCGTCACCGGTGACCCGACGCACACCACATGCTGCACATCCGCGGAGTCGTCGCGGGCCGGCTGCTGCGCGGTGCGCCTCTCGCGATGGCCTGCCGCGAGACCTGGTCGACGATCGCCTGGCCGTGCGCCGATCCCAGCGACGCGACCAATGTGGCTTCGGCGAGTCCGTAGGCGGGCGTCAGCGCCGTCGGCCTCAGACCGAAGCGCGCGCCGACCGCAGAGAACTCGGTCATGTCGCGGTGGTCGATGGGTTCGGCTCCGTTCACCGCGATCCGCAGCGACGAAAGGTCGATGTCGCCCGGGTCGGCCCGCTGCAGCACGCGGGCGAGCACGGAGTATGCGAAATTGGGTCCGGAGGTGATGGTCGCGCGGTGCTTGCTGATCAGCTCCGCCCAGACGAGCGGTCGCTTGAGGAACTCCTCCGGTGGGACGACGACGGTTTCGATTCCCAACTGCATGGGGAAACACATGAAGGCGATCATCCCCATGTCGTGAGACAGCGGCAGCCAGCTCGCCATCACGTCCGTGTCGATATCGAGTTCCAGCCCGTCGTGCAAGGCGACGGCATTCGCGGCGAGATTGCCGTGACTGATCTCGACGGCTTTGGGCACGCCGGTTGATCCTGATGTCAACTGCCGCAGCGCGATATCGGACTCAACGGCGTGGTCTGACATGTCCGACTCGATCGGGTCGGCGCGGCGCAACGACTCGACGGTGCAGACGGCCAGTCCCTGCGCCGTCAACGGGTCCAGCGCTGCCAGGAACTGCTCGCCGATGACGACCACGTCGGCCTTGATCATCAGAGTCGCCCGAACCGTGTCGGCCAGCCAGACTTCCAGATCGGTGCGGGGAGTTGGCTGCTGCAGCATCGTCACCGCGGCGCGACTCAGCCACGCCGCCTGTGCGAGCGGCGCGATATCGGCGGCATCGGTGGCCAGCACCGCGACCGAACCGTGGCGGCCTATTCCCCGGGCGGCCAGACCGCCGGCCATCCGCTTCGCCTGTTCGTGGACTTCATCGCCAGGTCAACCGAACCGGGTCGGCGACCGTGCCTGCGGTCAAGGTGCCGCGGCGAGAATCTGGCTGTGGCGCATATTTCGCGGGTCAACGTACTCACTGGAGTATGTTCCTTTCCCGTGCCGCCTCGTTGGCGACACGCGCTACGGTGGCAACCAATCCCCGTTCCGGCGAGCGGAACAGGAAGTGGCCGCCGGGGTAGAAGTGAACCGGTTGGGGCTGCATCGGAGTGCGGTGCCCAGGCGGCCACCGTGTCCGGCGGTGCCACCGGGTCGTCAAGGCCTCCGATGATGTGCAGTGCGACACGGAAGTGGCGGCGCATCCGTCCGCCAACGGGACTGGCAGATCCGCAGATCGTCACGGACGGTGGGCATCAGCAGCGCCAGCCAATCAGGACGATTGAGGACCTCGGTCGGCAACCCGCCATAGCGCGCGAGCTCAGTGGCCAGCTCGTGATCGCCGAGCAGGTGCAGATCCGCTAGGGGAGCGGGTAGGTGCGGAGCGCGGCAGGATGCGACGATGACCGCCTCCGGTGCCCGCAGTCCGCGTGAGATGCGTTGCTGGGCAAGTAGATACGCGAGGGTCGCGCCCATGCTGTGGCCCAGCAGGACGTGCGGCTTGCACAACAGCTCGTCGAGCTCGTCGACCAGTGCCCGCACGCAGGTCTCGGCGTCGACATGGCGGGGCTCGTCGCGGCGCGACTCCCGTCCCGGCAGCGTCACCGCCGTAAATGCCACCTCGGCACCGATCTCCTCCAGCGCCCGGCGCAGCGGATGAAATGACGCGGCTCCACCACCAGCGTGGTGAAAGCACACCAGCTCAACGGGCGTCATCGTGCTGTGTCGCCCTCATCGAGTCGCTCCATCACGAAGTCGACGAGATCGCCGACGCTGTGAATCTTCGGTAGCACCTCGGCGACGGTGACGTCCTGCAGCCGTGGGTATTCCGCCCGCAGCCGGTCGAGCAGACGAAGCTGCAGCAACGAGTCGTAGCCCAAGTCGTCCGCAAGCCGTTTGGATCGGCTCAGCGTGGTGACCGAATAGCCGCCGACATCGGCGATCAGCGCGAGTACTCCGCCCTCCGCACCGGCCTGCGACTGCTCGACATCCTCCATCTGCGCCGGCTGTCGGAGGTCGGCGACCGGGCCGTCGAACCAGAACCGGCTGGAGGTATCGAAGACATAGGGCTGGATCCGCTGCGGCGGGCCGGCCGGCCCGCCGTACAGGGCCGCGAGATCGGGCGAGTAGCCGTCGCGCATCAGCGTAGCGCCAACGCCGAGCAGTTCTGTCCCGTCCGAATCCGGGCCGCTGCACAAGTGTGAGCGAGCGGGTCTGCGGCGGCAGTCCGCACTGCCTGGCGAGTGTGAGCAGCGTGGATTTGGGACCGGCCTCGGCGACATAGTCGGCACGCCCGGCTTCGATGGTGGCCCGGACCGCGTCGAGGAACAGCACCGGTGAGCAGATCTGCCGCGCCCAGTGGTCGACGGTCAATTCCCGGCCATCGACTTCTCGGCCGAGCACCGTGGAGAAGAGCGGAAAGTCGGCGGGTTCTGGCTCGAGTCCGGCCATCTCGTGCCGGAAGTCGGCCACCATCGGTTCCATGAGCGGCGAGTGGAAGGCATGTGAGACCGTCAGGTTCATCGCCTTGCCGCCCCGCTGCCGAATAAGCGTCTGTGCTCGTGCGACGGCATCGGCGTCCCCGGAGATGGTCAGGGCGTGCGGCCCATTGACCGCCGCGATCACGCACCCCGGCGCGTCGGCGATCAGTGCCTGCGCCTCCTCAACGGCGAGGTCGACCGCGATCATTGCCCCGCCGGTTGGCAACGCGCCCATCAACCGCCCTCTGGCCGCGACGAGCCTTGCGGCGGTGTCGACGGTGAACACACCGGCCAGGCAGGCGGCGGCAATTTCCCCGACGCTGTGGCCGATCCCGAACGTCACCTGGATTCCACTCTGTAGCAGAGTCTTTCCCAGCGCATAGGAGACCGCGAACAACGCCGGTTGCGCGAGGCTGGTGTGGTCGAGTTGGGTTGCGCCGCTGAAGATCGTTGCGAGCAGATCCAATCCGAGATGCGGATCAAGGGCGGCCGCAGCCGAGTCGAGATTCGCCCGGTACATCGGGTGGGCGTCGTAGAGCCGCCGTGTCATGCCCGGGTACTGGGTGCCCTGACCTGAGAAGAGGAGTCCGACGTCGGCCGGGGCCCGGTGGAGCGGGCCGGACGACACCAGGTCGGCGCCTGCGCCTGCCGTGAATTGCCGCAGCCCATCGACAAGGGTGTCGCGGTCGCCTTCCACGACAAGGCGGTGCCGACCTGATCGCTTGACGACGTTGGTCGAGCGGCACCAGGAGGCAGACCTGTGTGGTGTCGAGGGTCTCCAGCGCGGCCGTCATCGACTCGGCGTTGCGCCGCAGCGCCTGCGCCGACGGCGCCGAAATGGTGAGGATGCCATTCGCACCCAGATCGGGCAGCGGCGTGGCCGGCGCCGTCTCCAGGACTGCGTGCGCGTTACTGCCGCCGAGTCCGAACGAGCTCACCGCGCCCAGCGTGCCGTTCACCGGCAACTTTTGCGGACCGTCGGCCAACTGCAGCGCCTGCTCGGCCAGCCGCAAGGACGGATTGGCGCTGTCACCGAACACCGTCGGCGGCAGCACGCCGTGGTGCAATGACAGGCACGCCTTGATGAACGCCGCGATCCCCGCACTACCTTCCGTGTGCCCGATGTTGCCCTTGACGGAACCGAGCAGACAAGGGGAGCCACTTCGTGTCTTGTGCACGTCGCCAAGAGCGTTGGCTTCGATCATGTCGCCGAGCACCGTGCCGGTGCCGTGCGCTTCGACGAAGTCGATCTGTCCGGCGTCGACCTCCGCCAGGCTCAGCGCCCGGCGCATCAGCTCGACCTGCGACCTGCGGTTCGGGGCGGTGATGCCGTTGCTGCGGCCGTCGTGGTTGGTGACCGAACTCTTCACGACGGCATAGATCGGCTGCCCGTCGGCAATGGCGTCGTCGAGTCGGCGCAGGACCACCGCGGCGACGCCCTCGCCCCGCCCGATGCCGTCGGCGCCCAGCCCGAACGGTTTGCAGCGACCATCGGGCGCGGACAGTCCAGCCTGGGTGTAGAAGATCGAAAGCGCCGGCGTCAGGATGAGATTGGCGCCGGCCGCGATGACGGTGTCGGCCTCACCAGAACGCAGCGCGGCGCAGCCCTGGTGCACGGCGGTCAGTGATGACGAGCAGGCGGAATCGATGGCCACGCTTGGTCCGGTGAGGCCCAGGTGGTACGAGATGCGGTTGGCGGTCATGAAGTAGCCACTGCCCGTGCCGCGGAACGCGGTGAGCCCGGCGAAGTCGAGAATCTGTAGGTTGCTCCACTCGCTGGACATGATGCCGACGAACACCCCCGTCGGGGTGCCGGCAAGCGACCGCGGATCGATTCCGGCATCTTCGATTGCGCGCCACGATGTTTGCAGGAGCAGCCGCTGCTGCGGGTCGAGCGCTCCCGCCTCGACCGGCGCTATCCCGAAGAAGTCGTTGTCGAATGCGTCGACGTCGTCGATGAAATGGCCGCGCCGGGTGTTCATCGATCCGGGAGCGCCGTCGGCGCGATAGTAGGTGTCGACATCCCAACGCTGCGAGGGCACTTCGCTGTCGGCCACCTCGCCATCCATCAGCAGCCGCCAGAACGCGTCCTTGTCGGGCGCGCCGGGGAAGCGGCAATCGATGCCAACCACCGCGATCGGCATCATGGCTGCACCCGCTCGGCGGCCAGGTACTCCGCAATGGCATCGATGGTCGCGTAATCCCACACGATCGTGGTTTCGACGGGAATTCCCTTCTCGGACTCCAGGTCCGCGCACAGCGTCAGGCTCGCGGCCGAGTCGATCCCGTAGTCGGCCAACGGGGTGTCGATGTCGATCGTGTCCGGCGCCACGTTGAGCTGCCCGGCCACCTTCGCGGTCAGCCAGTCCACGAGTTCCTGATACCCGGGGTTGCCAGCGGTCACGGAGATCACCACCTCATCGGATACCGGCAGGTCGAACGAGATCCGGCCGCTGGACGAACCCGCGCACGCGAGTGGCGAAGCGTTCACCGCCGATCGACTGCGGCGACTCCGATCAACGGCAGGCCGACCACAATGGCGATCCCCAGGCCGAGCACGAACGTGGTCAAACTGGCGGCGTGCGCAGCACCACCGAATCGGCGCATCGACCTGACCGTTGCGCCCCACTTGCGAAACGCCCTGCCGGCGAGCATGTCCGCCGCAGCCAACGCAGGCACGATGGGCGCCGCGTCTTGCGGACACGGCCGCGACTCGGCGATGCCTCGCCCCACTGCGGCGACTCTTGCGAGTTCGTCATCGCCGACCCCGGCCCGCCCAAACCATAGAAAGGGTGCGCGTTTGCCGGTCAGCAGCCAGCGCAGAGTGGTCACCAGGGACGTCGACGACCCGCGCGTGTCGGTGGCGGCGACCACGTCGACGCGCCGTGCACCCGCGGACCGCAGCAGCCCGGACGCCTCGATTGCCGCCGAGTACCACATGTTGCGGCATGCGATCAGCGAGACGACGGAGCGACCCCGGACCGCCTCGGGATGCGTTTTCAGCAGCGATCGGATCGGAAGCGAGGGCGCCAGATACCACACCTGGTAGGCCAGGATGACCAATTCGTCTGCAGCCGTGTCGAAGCCGCCCGCTGACTCGACGAGCTCCACGAGCGCCTCCGGATCCACCGCCTGAGGGAACACTCCGAAGAATCGCCGAATCGGCCACGGGAACGGGAACGCGTCACGCGGCCGCACGTCGACCCAGCGGATGTCCCACCCATGCGCCTCCAGCGGAGCGGTCAATGCCTGGGCGACCTCGCGCAGCTGTCCGGTCTGCGTGTACAGGTACACGACTGCACGCCGGCGCAGCCGCTCGGTCGGGGTGGCTTCGGAGGCCGTGGTCACGGTCGGGTTTCCGACGCGGATGCCGACGACACCGCGGTGAGATGCATGAACGAGACCGCGAACCGGCCGGACTCGGGGACCATGCACAGCATCGTGTCGCCGTCCTTGATCAGACCCTGCTCCATCATCTCGTCGAGGATGACGAAAATGGATGCGCTGCCGATGTTTCCGACGCTGGTCAGGTTGCTGTACCACATTTCGGGACGGCCACCGTCAATGCCGCGCCGCGAGAGCTCCCCCAGCACAATGTCTTTCATCCGCTCGCTCGAATAGTGCGCGGGAATCCAGGTCAGTGTCGACGGATCGAATTTGCCCAGTCGGAGCAGGCGGTCATACTCGTCGACGCCGACCTTCACCAGGTGCGGCAGTAGGGAAAGGTTCTGTCGCAGGACCAGCGCTCCGTCGGCGGCGGCGGCCGAAGCGTTCGGGTAGTCCCCCCATGACTTCGTGGCCGACGTGTCGGGACTGCCGCCGTACATGCACGTCTTCTCGGTGTTCGCATACGACGTCAGCGAGATCCAGTCGATGCGCAGGCTGATGCCAGATGCCTTGGGCTGATCTTGGATGACCACTGCGCCAGCCCCGTCCGAGAGCATGTAGCGCAAGAACGCGGCTTCGAGCGGGAGGGAGCCCTGCTCGGCGACAACGCCCATCTCTTCGTAGCGCGAGCTCTTGAAGAAGCGTGAGGCGAACTCGCTGGCCACGCTGATCGCGGTTGCGCTTCTCACCGATCGCCACCTGCAGGTACGCGTTCTTCAGCGCCATGATCCCCGAACTGCAGATCCCGTGCAAGGTCGCGATTTCGAGGGGGCCGTAGCCCAGCTCGCCGTGCACCATGCTGGCATGCCCCGGCGCCATCAGGTCCGGCAGCGTCGTGGCCGCACACAGCAATTCGACGTCGTCGGGAGCCGAGGCCGGCGCGCTCGGCAGCGTTCCGAACGGCGTTGGCCGCCATCGCCGCATTGGAGATGACCGTCTGCTGGGCCTTGTTGATCGCGTAGTGCCGCGTCTTGATACCGCAGTTGGCGAGAGTGATGTCCTTGAGATCGGAGGTGGAGCGTCCCGCCTTTCCGATGTAATCCTCGATTTCGTCGTTGGGTACGGGGTCGCCGGGGAGAAAGCTGCCGGTCGCCGTGATGTAAGCGCTCATAGTCGGCTCCAGTCGTCGTCTGACTTGTCATGGGGGTGGTGGTGTTTGCCATCCCTACTACGCTCGACGCATTGGCGGGGGTATCGGTTCGATCGGCGCCCGGATCGTGTTGCACGTCACGCATGGGACACCGAAATACCTTGCACTGACAGCCCTTAAGCAGCAGTCGGACAGTCAGTCCCGAGGAGCGCGGCTTACGAGCGCGTGGGGCGAGTCACTGGGGCCGGTGCGCGGTGAGGTACGAGGTGTGCATGACTTTCTTGCCCTTGGCGTCTATCTCGCCGCGTTCTTCGAAGACGTCCGTGGCCTCCATGCGGGAGGCGACGTTGACTACGTCACCCCAGACGTCATGCAAGAACTTGCGCGCGCCGACCACACCGGCGACCACCGGTCCTGCCGCGAGACCGATGCGCAGCGGCACTTCGCGGCCCTGCGGATCCTGGAGGTGGTCGGTGCGCGAGTGGGGCACGCCGCTGATGACCATGTAGGAGTCACCGTTCGTCTTGGTCTTCTCCGGACCGTGCCGATCGACGAGTCCGTCCAGGCCGGTGTACAGGGCGTCGAGGAAGCGGGCCAGTTCGGTCGGGGTGGCGTCGCTGGCCCGCTTGGTGTGATGTCGTGCGCCGGTTCTTCAGCCGTTTGGCGATCGAGGCGGGCACACGGTCACGACCACCTGACTGATGCTGGCTGCGGCCCGCGCCTCTGCTCTCCAGTGCCACCGTTGGTACGCACGTACCGCTCCTACGCGCCGTGCTCAGCCCGCCCGACGAATCGTTGCCGTCCCCTTTGGCACGCCTCGATAGTAACTCGCACAAGATCAAGTACTTGCTATGGTTAATGTCGTCCATGCTGAGATATGTTTGCTCATTCTCGGCTGAGATGACCATGCGTTTGGCCTTCATTGGCTGTAGCCATATCGACGCGGCCCGCCGTCTTGCCGCTACCGACCGCCGGGTGAAACTTTGTGTCGCGACGATGCGCGCGAGCTGGCGTTATAGACGTTGCGGGATCTACAAGCGGTGATGCGATGTTAATGCATACCATTCCCCTGTTTATTTGCCATATCTGCTTAAGTACGGGAAATTTGCAGGTACTGGCGGATTTGTTCAGGAGTTCCCAGATGAACATCAGTTGCAGTTCGCGTAGATAGCCGGCCTCGTTTGCTGCCGGATGGGTAAATTGAGCCAACCGGTTGACGGTGTTGTCGATACTTCGCACGAATGAAAGAGGACTGCCCCCATGATCAAGACCCGAGGCGGGTTGTTGCGCACCGTTGCGACACGTGCCGTGATTGCAGCGATACCCGCAGCGATGGTGAGTGCTTACGCTGGCGGGCTCTTCATATCGCCACCGCGGACTGCCTCGTACGAAATCGCCATGGTTGCCGAGATCACCGCCGACCCGACCACCGTCGGCATCGCCGCCTCGAACCTGTACGGCATGTCGGCGGCGGACATCAACGCCCAACTCGACCAGATGCAGGCCATCGGGGTGCAGAGCATCCGGGTCTTCGTGCCTTGGGGCCTGGTCGAGCCGCTGGACAACACGTACTACTGGGACGCCATCGACGCCGTGGTCTCAGCGGCGGCGGCCCGCAACATGGGCGTCATGGCGGAGATCAACGGCACTCCCGTGTGGGACAACGCGACGTTGCCGCTCGGCAGCGGCACACCCGACCCGGACGAGTTCGCCGATTTCATGAAGGCCTTGGTCAGCAGGACCACCGCCGGCGGCGTCAGCTACGCCAATACCATTTCGGCGTACGAGATCTGGAACGAGCCCAACGGCGTCCTGTTCTCGAACCCCGTCGATCCGGTGGCCTACGCCCACCTGCTCGAGACCGTCTATCCGATCATCAAGGGCCTCGACCCATCGGCAACTGTCGTCGCCGGCGCGCTTGGCCATGTCTTCACCGTCGACGGCTACACCATGGATCCGGTCGAGTTCGTCCAGGCGATGCTGGATGCAGGCGCGGGGGGTTCGTTCGACGCGTTGTCGTACCACCCCTACGACGAAACCGCGCCATTCTCCGATGGGGACATCAACGCTCCCTGGGCCTCTGACACCGCCTACAACCAGATCAAGGACATCCAAGCCTTGATCGGCAACCGGCTGGTCTGGCTCTCCGAGTACGGCGTGCCCACCACCGACGGCACGGCGGAGGAAGAGGCCAAGCAGGCCGCGTACATCAAGAACCTCTTGGACACCTGGTATGCCCTGGGTGAGGCGGGAGGCCATGTTGGCCCGGTCTTCCTCTACACCGGGCAGGACGACCTTCCGGTGGGCGCGAGCACGGACCCCAACAACTACTTCGGCCTCTGGTACAAGAGCGGAGCGTGCACTGCGACGGGCTGCGCGAAGGACGCCGTCGCGATTCTGCAGAAGTGGCTGGCCGACCATCCTCAAACGCCCACCGGCCCAACGGATCCAACGCACCCGACGAATCCGACCGATCCCGCGGCCGCGTTGCAGGCAGCGCTGCAGGCATTCGCACAGCAGGTCGCCAATGCGATCTCCCAGGCCTTCGCCGGGGAGATGGGGCAGCAGATCGTGAATGCGATCGTCGATGCCATCTCGAACGCACTGGCCGGATTGGGTCAGCAGGCAACGCCTGCCGCGGCTCCTCTCGCGATGAAGATGGCGTCGGCCGAGTCGGACGACGCCACCCCGGCCGCGACAGCGGATTTGCAGGTGGCAGGTGCCGAGGAAGCAACGGCCAAGGACGGCGCCAAGACCGACACTGCGGCAACGGAAACCGAAACGGAAACGTCCGCAACCGATGCGACCCCGGCCGAGGCGGCGGCTGAGCCGGCCGTCACGAAGCCGGAGGCCACCGCGCCCGCCGAGCCCACCGAGCCCACCACACCCGGGACCCCGACGGAAACCGGCGCGGCCGGAACCGCCAGCGTTCCAACGGCTTCCGCCGGTTCGCCGACCGACGGCGAGGCGGGCGGATCCGGCAGTGCCGGGAAGCCGGGCGACACGGGGAAGGCCGGTGACGCGGACAAGCCCGGCAAGTCCGAGGGCCCCGGCAAGGACGGCAGGGACGGCAGGGACGGCAAGGACGGCAAGGACGGTCCGACGAAGTCGGGCACGCACTCCGGCCACCAGCACGGTGATCACCAGGGCGCTGCCGGCAGGCACGACCGCGGCGGCAAGCGTGGCGGCTCGGACTCCGAGGGCATGGTCAGGGCCGAGGGCGCCACGGCTGGTCACGAGAAGGCTTCCGCATCGACTGCCGGTGCGGCGGGCTAGGAAGGCGCATCCACCCGCGGTTCACGATCCAGGGGCCCTCGACGTCGAGTCGAGGGCCCCTGGCTCGTCTCGAGATAGGCGACGATGGCGTTGGTCAGACCCTGCCGCGCCCTGTCGAGGTCGGAGTACGTGCCCAGCTGCCGTTCGGACGATGACGTCAACAGCGGGGTGAAGGCGATCAACGGCGGCCTCGGGGTGGCGGTGACCAAGAGATGGGGCATGGTCGACCACCGCACCATCACCGCGGTCACCCCCGTCGACGACGACACCTCCGATGTGCGGTTCAGCGTGTACATCGGCGCAACGCCGAGCGCGACCCGGCGCGCGCCGAGCTGAAGGCGCAGGAGTTCGCCGAGGAGGTGATCGACCAGTTCGACCCAGGACATCCACATCTGGCAACACCAGCGCTACTCCGACCCGCCCGCGCTGTCGAGCAGTGAGTACGAGGGCTTCACCGCCATCCGCAACTGGGCCATGCAGTTCTACCCCGACGGGCGTGGCGGCAGCGCCGCAGACCTACGGGCCCACCGCGCATCTAGGATTGAAGGGCTGATCTGCGTGAGCGTGACCAAGTCCGTCCGCGTGTTCCAGGTTGCCACCGGCAACGTCGGCACCGAGATGATCAAACGGATCGCCACTCATCCCGACCTCGAACTCATCGGATTGCACTGCTACACAGCGGAGAAGGTCGGCCGCGACGCCGGCGAGATCGCGGGACTGGCACCGAACGGCGTGATCGCGACCGGGTCGGTCGACGACATCATCGCTGCCAGGCCCGACGTGCTCACCTTCCACGGCGTGTTCCCCGACGAGGACCTGTACGTCAAGGTCCTCGAGGCGGGGATCGACATCGTCACGACCGCCGACTGGATCACCGGCTGGCACCGCGACACCAACCATCCGCACCCATCGGGCAAGCCGGTCACGCAACTGCTGGCCGAGGCCTGCGAACGCGGCGGGTCGAGCTTCTACGGCACCGGCATGAACCCTGGCGTGAACCAGATCCTCGCCGTGGTGTGCTCCGCCGACGTCGCCGAGATCGAGAACGTCACCACCATCGAGTCGGTCGACGTGTCGTGCCACCACAGCAAGGACACCTGGATCGAGGTCGGCTACGGGCTGCCGGTCGACGACCCGAGCATCCCTGGCAAGTTGGAGAAGTACACCCGCGTGTTCGCGGACAGCGTGCTGATGATGGCCGACTGCTTCGGCCTCGAACTCGACGAGGTCGACGTTCGGCTACGAGCTGGGCGCCTGCACCAAGGACGTCGATCTCGGCTGGTACAAGATGCCCAAGGGCTCGCTCGGCGGCAACTACATCAAGTACCAGGGCATGGTCGACGGCGTGCCGCGGGTCGAGACGCATCTGGAGTGGCAGATGACTCCGCACACCGACCCGAGCTGGGACATCAAGGGCTGCTACATCACCCAGATCAAGGGCGACCCCTGTATCTACAACAAGCACATGATCTTCCCGAAGCCGGGAGTCGATCTGTCCAACCCGGAATCGTTCGCCTCGATCGGCATGACCGTCACCGGACTGCCTGCGCTGAACGCGATCGCATCCGTCGTGGCCGCCCCGCCGGGGTTGCTCACGAGTGCCGATCTACCGCTGCGCGGTTTCGCCGGGCGGTTCAAGACATAGGACGGCCACGGCCGCCGTTTTGAGTGCCCTCGGTGAGATTCGAACTCACACTGGACGGGTTTTGAATCCGTTTCCTCTGCCAGTTGGGATACGAGGGCTCAGCGCGTGCGGTCTCCCACCATAGAGGATCGTCCGGAGAGCGCGTGAATGCCCCGAGGTCGCTGATCAGCGCCCGTCACGCGACAATGTGCACATGACCGGGTCAATGACGGATGCCGACAAGCCGCGCCGCGTGCTCATCGCCGAGGACGAAGCACTCATTCGCCTCGACCTCGCCGAAATGCTCCGCGAGGAGGGTTACGACGTGGTCGGGGAGGCCGGCGACGGGCAGGAGGCCGTCGAGTTGGCCGAGTCGCTCAAGCCCGACCTGGTGATCATGGACGTCAAGATGCCCCGCCGTGACGGCATCGATGCGGCGGCCGAGATTGCGAGCAAGCGCATCGCCCCGATCGTCGTGCTCACGGCGTTCTCGCAGCGCGACCTCGTCGAGCGGGCCAGGGATGCGGGGGCGATGGCGTATCTGGTGAAGCCGTTCTCGATCACCGATCTGATCCCCGCCATCGAGGTCGCGGTGAGCCGCTTCAGCGAGATCGCCGCGCTCGAGCAGGAAATCGCCTCGCTGACGGACCGTCTCGAGACCCGCAAGTTGGTGGAGCGTGCAAAGGGTTTGCTCCAGCAGAAGCAGGGGATGACCGAACCGGAGGCGTTCAAGTGGATTCAGCGCGCCGCGATGGACCGCCGAACCACCATGAAACGGGTCGCCGAAGTCGTGTTGGAGACGCTGGACTAGCCAGGTCACGCGTAACGACTGCGTTTCAGGACCCGCCGTTCAACCCTGCGACACAGCGAATACGCAGGGCGCATTTACCAACATGACGCACTAGAGCCACGGTTTGGCTATGTTCTACCCGAAGCATCGGCGGGCGGTCGTTGTGCGCTGTGCCGCAGATGTCGATGACAACTCTGACTCGGAGGTGAACCGTGCGAGGTCGCGTGGCACGTAGTGCATTTGCTCTCGGTAGTGCGGGCTTGGTGGTGCTGGGCATTGCCGGCTGCAACCAGTCCGCCCCCGAAGAGAATCAGTCGCAAGCGAACCTGAAGATCGTCGAGCAGGTCCAGATCGACGAGAACGGTGCCGAGGTGAAGGCGGCCGAGGGTGCCGCACCCGCCGACCCTGCCGGCGACGGGAAGGCCACCTGCCCACCGGTGTCGATCGCGATGGCCGGTGCCCTCAACGGTCCCGACGCCGCGCTGGGCATCAACATCAAGAACGGTGTCCAGCTGGCCATCGACAAGCACAATGCCGCGAACCCGGGCTGCCAGGTGCAGCTGAAGCCGTTCGACACCGAGGGCGACCCCCAGAAGGCCACCGGCATCGCTCCGCAGATCGTCGACGACCAGTACACCGTCGGCCTGGTCGGTCCGGCCTTCTCCGGTGAGACCAAGGCCACCGGCACCGTGTTCGACCAGGCCGGCCTCGTCGCGGCCACCGCATCGGCCACCAACCCCACGTTGAGCGAGAACGGCTGGAAGACCTTCTTCCGCGGCCTGGCCAACGACGGTGTGCAGGGCCCGTCGGTCGCCAACTACCTGAAGAACACGCTCCAATACAAGAAGATCTGCGTCATCGACGACAGCACCGACTACGGCCTCGGCCTCGCCACCGCCGTGCGCGAGACCCTCGGCCCGGTGGCCGACACGGCGTGCAACATCCAGGTGAAGAAGGGCGACAAGGACTTCTCCGCCGCAGTGACGCAGATCAAGGGAGCCAGCCCGGACGCCGTGTTCTACGGCGGGTACTACGCCGAGGCGGCGCCGCTCGTCCAGCAGCTCAGGGACGGCGGGGTGACGGCGGCCTTCGTCAGCGCCGACGGCACCAAGGACCCCGAGTTCGTCAAGCAGGCCGGCGAGGCGTCCAAGGACGCCATCCTGTCCTGCCCGTGCGGCCCGGCCACTGGGCCCTTCGTCGACGAGTACACCAAGAAGTTCAACCAGGAGCCCGGCACCTACAGCACCGAGGGCTACGACCTCGGCACCATCCTGCTGAAGGGCATCGATTCAGGCGCCATCACACGTCCGGCACTGCTGGACTTCGTGAAGAACTACAACGGCCAGGGCATCGCACGCAAATACCAGTGGACGGACAAGGGTGAGCTGACCACGAACCTCATCTGGATCTTCAAGGTTCAGTAACTCCTAGACGAGGCGCGTCCGAGTCCGAATGGCTCGGGCGCGCCTCGTGTCCGTTATCCCCCACGAGGAGAGCCGCCACCGGTGTTATTGGCCGCCAATATCAACTTCAACGTCGATGGCCTGTTGAATGGCTTCTGGCAGTTGACGATCGACGGTCTGTCGTGGGGCGCGATCTACGCGCTCGTGGCCGTCGGCTACACGCTGGTGTTCGGCGTGCTTCGTTTGATCAACTTCGCGCACTCCGAGATCTTCATGCTCGGCATGTTCGGCACCTACTTCTGCCTCGACGTGATTCTCGGCTTCACGCCGAGCGGCAACGCGTACAACAAGGGCATCGCGTTGACCATCCTGTATCTCGCGCTAGCGATGCTCTTCGCGATGCTGGTCTCCGGAACCGCTGCGGTGGGACTGGAATTCATCGCCTACCGTCCGCTGCGACGGCGCAATGCCCGGCCGCTGACATTCCTGATCACCGCCATCGGAATGTCCTTCGTGCTGCAGGAATTCGTGCACTTCATCCTGCCGCACATCATCAAGGGCTACGGCGGCTCCAACGCCCAGCAGCCGATCATCCTGGTGCAGCCCAAGACTCAGTTCACGATCTTCGGTGCGACCGTCACCAACGTGACGCTGGTGATCGTCGCGTCAGCGCTGGTGCTGGCCCTGCTCACCGACATCGCGATCAACCGCACCAAGTTCGGCCGCGGCATCCGGGCGGTCGCGCAAGATTCGACCACGGCGACCCTCATGGGCGTCTCCCGCGAGCGCATCATCATGACGACGTTCCTCATCGGCGGCCTGCTGGCGGGCGCCGCGGCACTGCTCTACACGCTCAAGGTGCCGCAGGGCATCATCTACTCGGGCGGCTTCCTGCTCGGCATCAAGGCCTTCTCCGCGGCCGTCCTCGGTGGTATCGGAAACCTCCGCGGTGCACTGCTCGGTGGTCTGCTGCTCGGCATCATGGAGAACTACGGGCAGGCGGTGTTCGGCACCCAGTGGCGCGACGTCGTGGCATTCGTGCTGCTCGTCCTGGTCCTGCTGATCCGCCCGACCGGCATACTCGGTGAAAGCCTCGGGAAGGCGCGCGCATGACCCCCAGTCAGAGACTGCTGGCCCCGGGTGACGGCCTGCGGCAGTGGTGGACAGATCTGAGCCGATCGGGGAAGTGGATCTTCGGCGTCGTCGGCTTCGTCCTGCTCGGGATGTTGCCGTTGCACACGCCGGGGTTCCTCGATACCCCCGGCATCAGCTTCGGCGGCACCATGGCGGCGTTCGTGATGGTCGCGATCATCGCCATCGGCCTCAACGTGGTGGTCGGTCAGGCAGGCCTGCTCGACCTCGGTTACGTGGGTTTCTATGCGGTGGGCGCCTATACGGTCGCGTTGCTCACCAGCCCCGACAGCCCGTGGAACAAGCTGGGCGCCACCGGGTTCTTCAGCAAGGACTGGGCGTGGCTGTCCTGTGTGCCGCTGGCGATGGCTGTGACCGCGTTGGCGGGGCTGATCCTGGGCACGCCGACCCTGCGCCTGCGGGGTGACTACCTGGCGATCGTGACGCTCGGATTCGGCGAGATCATCCGGCTGCTCGCCGACAACCTCTCCGACATCACGAACGGCTCTCGAGGCCTGAACCAGATCGCCTACCCGCGCCTGGGGGAGAGCGAACGGTTGCCCAACGGGGTCTTCTCGAGTGGCAACTCGTCGGGTCACGCCAATTACGGCACCTGGTGGTTCTGGCTCGGACTGGTGTTGATGGTCGGCATCCTGCTGCTCGTCGGCAACCTGGAGCGCAGCCGGGTCGGACGGGCCTGGGTCGCCATCCGGGAGGATGAGGACGCGGCAGAAGTGATGGGCGTCAACACGTTCCGGTTCAAGCTGTGGGCCTTCGTGATCGGTGCGGCCATCGGTGGACTGTCCGGGGCGCTCTACGCGGGCCAGGTGCAGTACGTCGCGCCGACCAACTTCAACATCATCAACTCGATGCTGTTCCTGGTCGCCGTGGTGCTGGGTGGTCAGGGCAACAAGCTCGGGGTGATCCTCGGCGCGTTCATCATCGTGTACCTGCCCAACCGGTTGCTCGGCGTGCATCTGCTCGGGGTCAATCTCGGCGACCTGAAGTACCTCTTCTTCGGCCTGGCGTTGGTGGTGCTGATGATCTTCCGGCCGCAGGGCTTGTTCCCCGTGCGCCAACAACTGCTGGCTTACGGCAAGTCCGCGCGAAAGCTTCTGCACGCGGCCGACGATTCCAAGGCGGCGGCGTGACCGAACCGGTGCAAATCGACGAGGAACTCGCGGCGCTGCACCGCGACGTCCAGGCGGCCGAGGGCGAGCCGCTGCTGGAGACCAAGGACCTCACCGTCAAGTTCGGCGGCCTCACCGCGCTGGACGAGGTGACGTTCGACATCAAGCGGGGTGAGATCCTCGGGCTGATCGGACCCAACGGCGCGGGCAAGACCACGTGCTTCAACGCGATCACGGGCGTGTACCGGCCGACGTCGGGCACCGTGATCTTCGACGGTGCGCCGTTGGGGCGGATCAAGCGGCACCAGATCACCCGGCGCGGCATCGCCAGGACGTTCCAGAACATCCGGCTCTGGGGCGAGATGACGGCGTTGGAGAACGTCGTCGTCGGCACGGACGCCCGGCACAAGACATCGGTCCCCGGCGCACTCGTCCGGACACCTCGGCACCGGCGCGAGGAGAAGTCGGCGATCGAGAAGGCGGCAGCACTGCTGCAGTTCGTCGGCATCTCACAGCGTGCCGATGAGAAGGCGAAGAATCTTCCGTATGGCGATCAGCGGCGGCTGGAGATCGCCAGGGCCCTGGCCACCGAACCCAAGCTGCTGTGCCTGGACGAACCCGCTGCGGGGTTCAATCCGAGTGAGAAGTCGGCACTCATCGAGCTGATTCAGGCGATCCGCGACGACGGGTACACCGTTCTGCTCATCGAACACGACATGCGCCTGGTCATGGGTGTCACCGACCGCATCGTGGTGCTCGAGTTCGGCCGCAAGATCGCCGACGGCCTGCCTGCCGACATCCGCGACGACCCGGCGGTGATCGCCGCATACCTGGGGGTGCCCGATGACGAACTCGACTGACACGCCGGATTCCGATCCGCGACCGGTCCTGCTCGAGGTCCGCGACGTCGTCGTGCACTACGGGCGGATTCAGGCCCTGCACGGGGTTTCGCTGGTGGTGCACGAGGGTGAGCTCGTTACGCTGCTCGGCTCCAACGGTGCGGGCAAGACCACGATGATGCGGGCCATCTCGGGCCTCCGGCCGCTGTCGTCGGGGTCGGTCTGGTTCGACGGCGCGGACGTCTCGAAGGTCAAGGCCCACAAGCGGGTCGCCGACGGGCTCATCCAGGCGCCCGAGGGCCGCGGCGTGTTCCCCGGCATGACCGTCACCGAAAATCTCGAAATGGGCTGTTACGGACGGAAGTTCCCGAGTCGGGCCGAGCACCGCGAGCAGCTGGACTGGATCTTCGAGACGTTTCCCCGGCTGGCCGAACGTCGCAGCCAGGTCGGCGGCACCCTGTCGGGTGGTGAACAGCAGATGTTGGCCATCGGGCGGGCGCTGATGGCGCGGCCCAAGGTGCTGTTGCTCGACGAACCATCGATGGGCCTCGCCCCGATGATCATCTCGCAGATCTTCAAGATCGTCTCCGAGATCAACAAGCAGGGAACCACCGTGCTGCTCGTCGAGCAGAACGCCCAGCAGGCGCTGACCCGCTCGGACCGGGCCTACATCCTGGAGACCGGCAAGGTCACGCGCAGCGGGGTGGCACGGGACCTGTTGGCCGACGACAGCATTCGCGCCGCCTATCTCGGCGTGGCCTGACGCCTAACGCGCGACGATCACCGACGACCCGTGGCCGAACAGGCCCTGGTTGGCGGTGACGCCCACCTTGGCGCCCTCGACCTGCCTGCCGGTGGCCTGCCCCTTCAACTGCCAGGTGAGTTCGCACACCTGGGCGATCGCCTGGGCCGGAATCGCCTCGCCGAAGCACGCGAGACCGCCCGATGGGTTGACCGGAATCTTGCCGCCGATCGTCGTCGCGCCGCTGCGAAGCAGCTCCTCGGCCTCGCCCTTGGGGCAGAGCCCAAGATGTTCGTACCAGTCGAGTTCGAGCGCGGTGGACAGGTCGTACACCTCGGCCAGGCTCAGGTCCTCGGGTCCGATGCCCGCCTCGGCGTAGGCGGCGTCGAGAATCTGATCCTTGAACACCCGGTCGGGACCCGGCACGACCGCCGTGGAATCCGTTGCGATATCCGGCAATTCGGGCAGATGCTGCGGATAACGCGGGGTCACGGTGCTGATCGCTCGCACCGACGGCACGCCCTCCAGTGAGCCGAGGTGCTCACGGGTGAACTTGGCGCTCGCGACGATCAGCGCGGCCGCGCCGTCAGAGGTGGCGCAGATGTCCAGCTGTCGCAGCGGGTCGGAGACGACCGGGCTGGCCAGCACGTCCTCGACCGCAGACTCCTTGCGGTAACGAGCGTTCGGGTTCTGCAGGCCGTGCCGGGAGTTCTTGACCTTCACCTGGGCGAAGTCCTCTGCCGTCGCACCGTGGAGATCCATCCGGCGGCGGGCCAGCAGCGCGAAGTACACGGGGTTCATCGCGCCGATCAGGTGGAAGCGCTGCCAGTCGGGGTCGTTCCTGCGTTCCCCGCCCACGGGCGCGAATGCGCCCTTCGGGGTGGTGTCGGCGCCGATGACCAGGGCGACGTCGCAGAACCCCGCCAGAATCTGGGCGCGTGCGCTCTGCAGAGCCTGTGACCCACTGGCACACGCCGCGTAACTCGAGCTGACCGGGACGCCGTTCCAGCCCAATTTCTGCGCGAAGGTCGAGCCGGCGATGAATCCCGGGTAGCCGTTGCGGATCGTGTCGGCCCCGGCGACCAGCTGGATCTGGCGCCAGTCGAGGCCTGCCTCCGCCAGCGCAGCCCGTGCGGCGACGACGCCGTATTCGGTGAAGTCGCGGCCCCACTTGCCCCACGGGTGCATGCCGGCGCCGAGGATGTATAGAGGTTCCGGCGGGCGGGAGCGCAGCGACTCGGGGAATGTGTCCGGCGGGCGGGAGCGCAGCGACTCGGGGAATGTGTCCGGCGGGCGGGAGTTCACGCGATTCTCCAGGCGTAGACACTCCGCACGACGCCGTCGTCGTCGGTGTAGAGCGGCATGGTGGTCAGCTCCATCTCGATGCCGACCTTCAGATCGGCGGCCAGGGTGCCCTCGACGACCTTGCCGAGGATGATCAGACCTTCCTCGGCGAGTTCCACCGCGGCGATGGCGAACGGCTCGAAGGCATCCGATTCCGGATATGGGGCGGGTGGGGGGTACCGATTCTCGGTGTAGCTCCAGACTCTTCCGCGGCGCGACAGCGGAACCTGCTCGAGCTCGTCGCCGGTACACGCCGGGTTGGGGCAGTTGTTGGCCCGCGGCGGGAAGACGTAGGTACCGCACTGCTTGCACTTGCCTGCGATCAGGTGGGGGAGCCCGGCGTCGTCGGTGGCGAACCAACCGTCGATGGCCGGTAGCTGATTGGTCGCGTCGATGGCTCCTGGCACGCGGCTCAGACTACGCGTCCCAACCGCTGAACTGAAACGTGTTGCAGTTTTATCGGGTGCCCGTGTCGAGCAGGATGCGAAGCAGGTCGTCGGGGTTGTCCCGCATCAAGTTGTGCTTGCCGTCCAGCTCGTGCGTGGTCCACGTCGGGTCGTCGCGAACGCGTTCGTAGGACGGGCGCAGGGGTGAATCGCCCGGCCAGCCCAGCGCATGGACGAAGTTACGGCGGCGGAACCTACGCAGGTCACCGGTCAGCGCGATCGGCTGCAGGAAGGACGCGAGTGGATGAGCACTCGCACGCGGATCGAAGAACGGCAGTGGCGGCACGCCGTAACCGGTGTGGTCGACGCCGAGGTACCACTGCCGCTCCTCGTCGTTGACCAGGTCCCAGCACGACTCGCCGTTGCGGGGCACCAGGGCGTCGAGATAGACGAGCGCATCCACCCGTTCGGGAATGCGGTCGGCGACACCGGTGATGACCATTCCGCCATAGCTGTGACCGACGAGGACGAGGTCGTCGGCATCGCTCTCCGCGGACAGCGCGGCAAGGACGTCGGTGATGTGCGTCTCGAGGTTGACGCCCGCGTGCAGAAGATGGGCCCGCTCGGCGACCCCGGTGAGGGTGTAGGCGAGGACGCGGTGGCCGTGTGAGCGCAGCGCTGCGGCGAGGTCGTCGAAGCACCACGCGCCGTGGCAGGCGCCGGGAATCAGGACGTAGGTGGTCATGCCGTCGTCCTGTCCGCGCCGGTGTCGTCCCGGTATTTCGCCGTGACTGCGGCGAGCTGCTCCGCGCTCCGGGTGGCGCCGGACTGATGCATCTTCCGGTTGGCGGCGATGACGTCCGCCGTCGCTGCCCTGCGGTCGTTCTCGTAGGCGCTCAGACCGGTGTCGGGGTTGCGGTGCAGCTCGTTGGCCAGCACGCGCGCGTCCACGATGGCCTGCGAACCGCCGTTGGCGCCAACGGGATACATCGGGTGGGCGGCGTCGCCGAGCAAGGTCACGTTGTGCCTGCCCCACCAGGGCAACGGGTCCCGGTCGGCCATCGGATACTCGAGAACGCCGGTCGTGCGCCGGACCATGTCCGCTGCGTCCAGCCACCCGAGTCGCCAGCCGGCAAGGTGTCCGATCACGGTGCCTGGGTCGGCAGGCGCGTTCCACCCGGCGTCGCCCGGCAGCGCCCCCGGTGCCGATTCAGGCACCTGCACAACCCAATTCACCAATCCGCCGCCGATCGGATAGGTGATCAGATCGATGCCGTCGGCACCCTTGACGATCGCCATGGTGTGGCCGTCCAGGAAGGCGGGCATGTCGGCCGCGCCGCGGTACATCCGGACACCGGACCACATCAGGGGGTCGGGTTCTGGATGCAGGCGAGCACGGACGACGGAGTGTATGCCGTCGGCGCCGACCAGCACCCGCGCGTCGATGTCGCCGGCCGCGGTGTGCGCCGTGACGCGGTCACCGGTCTCGTCGAAACCGGTCAGGCGTGTGCCGGTCCGCACCGCATCGGACCCCAGCCGGTCACGGACCGCGGACAGCAGCAGATTCTGCAGTTCACCGCGGTGCACCGAATACTGTGGCCAGGCGTAGCCACCCGCGATGCCGCGGGGTTCGCTGAACAGCAACCGGCCGTCCGCGTCGAAGAACGAGATCGCGCTCGGCTCGGCCGCGATGTGCGCCAGCTCCTCGGCGAGGCCGAGTTCCTGCAGCTCACGGACCGCGTGTGGCAACAGGTTGATGCCGACGCCGAGCGGCTTCATCTCGTGCGCGCTCTCGATGACGGTCGACCGGATGCCCTTGGCGTGCAGGGTCAGCGCGGCAGTGAGCCCGCCGATGCCCGCGCCGGCCACGAGGATTTCCGTTGTGTCGTGCATGTCTCCAGGCTGGCGAACCTCGTGTCATAAGTCCAAGACGGGTTTATTACACAAACTATTGTGATCGGTTATGGAACTGAGGCAGCTGGAGTACTTCGTGGCGGTAGCCGAAGAGCACAACTTCACGCGGGCTGCCGAGCGGGTCCACGTCGCTCAGCCAGCGGTGAGCGCGCAGATCGCACGTCTCGAGCGCGAGGTGGGCCATCGGCTGCTGGACCGCAGTCGCCGCGAAACGCGCCTGACCGCTGCGGGTCACGCGGTGCTTCCGTACGCCAGGGCTGCCCTGAACGCCGTCGCGGACGCGCGCCTTGCGATCGACGAGCTGACGCAGTTGGTGAAGGGCACCGTGACGCTCGGCACCGTCACGTCACACAACGTGGACATCCCGACGCTGCTGGCCGGCTTCCACCGCGCACATCCGGCGGTGGACATCACGCTGTCCACCGATGGCTCGGACGCGCTGATCGACGGCGTCCAGTCGGGAGCGCTCGACGCGGCGATCGTGTCCGTCGGCCCCGACGAGGTGCCGTCGGGGCTGGCCGTCGAGGTGGTGACCGACGAGGCGATCGACGCCGCGGTCTGCCTCGACGACCCATGGGCGGGGCTGACCTCGATCGGGCTGGCTCAGCTGGTCGAGCGCCCGCTGATCGCCCTCCCGATGGGTGCGGGAATCCGGACACAACTCGAACGGGCTTGTGCCGCGGCAGGACTCACGCCCCATGTCGCGTTCGAGGCCAGCACGCCGGTGGCTCTCGCCGAGCTGGCCGAACGCGGGCTCGGGGTGGCGATCCTGCCGCAGTCGGCGTCGCGCACGCGTCCAGGGCTGTCGGCCATCGAAATCGCGCCGGAACTGCGCGGTCGACTGGTGTTCGCGTGGCGGTCATCGGGCCCGATGAGCCCGGCCGCGCGGGTCCTCGTCGACATGGCGCGGCGCCTGCTGCGATGACCGTCAGCTGCCGATCTGCTGTACGGCCCACCGGTTGCCGTCGGGGTCGGCGAAGTACACGAACCGCCCCCAGGGCAGGTCCTCGACCGGGCTGACGTCGATACCGCGTGCCTCGAGATCGCCGTGGGTCTCCTCGGCGTCTGCCACCACGAGCTGCATGCCGCGGACCGAGCCAGGTGCCGCGTCGGTGAGACCCTCGCCGATCGCGATCGAGCACGCCGAGCCGGGCGGAGTGAGCTGCACGAAGCGCAGCTGAGACGTGACCCGATGGTCGTGGTCGGGGTTGAACCCGGCCCGAACGTAGAACTCCTTCGCCCGATCGACGTCGCTTACCGGAATGATGACCAGTTCGAGCTTCATGTCCACGAGGGTCCTCTCCGATGGTTGGTGACGGAATCACGCTATCGGCGGCATAGGACGAATCCGGTCCGCTGAAAACGGGCGGGACCGCCGGTGCCATGTCGGGACGAGTGCATAAGGTAGGGCCGTGAGCCCCACCAAGACAGCATCCGCGAAGAAGTCGACCACCGTCGACGAGAAGCCCACACTGATGCTGTTGGACGGCAATTCGTTGGCTTTCCGCGCGTTCTATGCACTGCCCGCCGAGAACTTCAAGACGCAGGGCGGGCTGACCACCAACGCCGTCTACGGGTTCACCGCGATGTTGATCAACCTGCTGCGGGACGAGACGCCCACGCACGTCGCTGCGGCTTTCGACGTATCGCGGCAGACGTTCCGGTCGGAGCGTTACCCGGAGTACAAGGCGGGCCGCTCGGCGACACCCGACGAGTTCCGCGGTCAGATCGACATCACCAAGGAGGTACTCGCGGCGCTGGGCATCACGGTGCTCGCCGAGCCGGGGTTCGAGGCGGACGACATCATCGCCACGCTGGCCACCCAGGCGGAGGGCGAGGGCCTGCGCGTGCTGGTGGTCACCGGCGACCGCGACGCCCTGCAACTGGTCAGCCCCGACGTGACGATCCTGTACCCGATCAAGGGGGTCAGCGAGCTCACCCGGTTCACGCCGGAGGCCGTGGCGAACAAGTACGGCCTGACCCCGGCGCAATACCCGGATTTCGCGGCCCTGCGCGGCGATCCCAGCGACAACCTGCCGGGCATCCCTGGCGTTGGCGAGAAGACCGCCACCAAGTGGATCGCCGAGTACGGATCCCTGCAGTCGCTGGTCGACAACGTGGATCAGGTCAAGGGCAAGGTCGGTGACGCGCTGCGGGCCAATCTCGCCAGTGTCGTGCTGAACCGGGAACTCACCGAGCTGGTCAAGGACGTGCCGCTGGCGCAGACCCCCGACACCCTGCGGATGCAGCCGTGGGACCGCGACCACATCCACCGGCTGTTCGACGACCTCGAGTTCCGTGTCCTGCGTGACCGCCTCTTCGACACGCTGGCATCCGCCGATCCCGAGGTGGACGAGGGTTTCGACGTGCGCGGCGGTGCGCTCGAACCGGGTGCGGTCGGCGCGTGGCTGACCGAGCATGCGAGCGACGGCACCAGGTCGGGGCTTTCGGTCATCGGCACCCACGCCGCGTTCGATGCCGACGCCACCGCGGTGGCGATCGCCACCGCCGACGGAGACGGGTGTTTCATCGACACCGCGCTGCTGACCGAGCAGGACGAGGCGGCTCTTGCGGCCTGGTTGGCCGACGACGCGCAGCCCAAGGCCCTGCACGAGGCGAAATGGGCGATCCACGACCTCGACGGGCGCGGTTGGCATCTGGCCGGCGTCACGTCGGACACCGCGCTCGCCGCCTACCTGGTGCGGCCGGGGCAGCGAAGCTTCGCTCTCGACGACCTTTCGCTGCGGTACCTCCGGCGCGAGTTGCGAGCGGATAACCCTGAGCAGCAACAGCTTTCGTTGCTCGATGACGATGAGGGCGTCGACGATCAGGCGGTTCAGACCCTGATTCTGCGCGCCCGCGCCGTGGTCGACCTGGCCGAGGCGCTGGACACCGAACTCGAACGCATCGACTCACGGGCACTTCTCGGTGACATGGAGCTGCCCGTCCAGGGCGTGCTGGCGGGCATGGAGACCGTCGGGATCGCCGTCGACCTGGACCAGCTCACCACCCTGCAGAGCACGTTCGGCGACCAGATCCGCGATGCCGCCGAGTCGGCATACGCCGTCATCGGCAAGCAGATCAACCTCGGCTCACCCAAGCAGCTGCAGGTCGTGCTCTTCGACGAACTCGAGATGCCGAAGACCAAGCGCACCAAGACCGGCTACACCACGGACGCCGACGCGCTGCAGTCGCTCTTCGACAAGACCGGGCATCCGTTCCTCGAGCACATGTTGACCCACCGGGACGCCACCCGGCTGAAGGTCACCGTCGACGGGCTGATCAAGTCGGTGGCTGCCGACGGGCGCATCCACACCACGTTCAACCAGACCATCGCCGCCACCGGTCGGCTGTCGTCCACCGAGCCCAACCTGCAGAACATCCCGATCCGCACCGACGCGGGCCGCGAGATTCGCGACGCCTTCGTCGTCGGAAATGGCTTCTCGGAGTTGATGACTGCCGACTACAGCCAGATCGAGATGCGCATCATGGCTCACCTGTCTCGCGATGAAGGCCTCATCGAAGCGTTCAACACGGGGGAGGACTTGCACTCCTTCGTCGCGTCGCGCGCGTTCGGAGTCCCCATCGACGAGGTCACCGCCGAACTTCGCCGCCGGGTCAAGGCGATGTCCTACGGTCTCGCGTACGGGCTGAGCGCATACGGCCTGGCCGCCCAGCTGAAGATCTCCACCGAGGAGGCGAAGGTTCAGATGGAGCAGTACTTCTCTCGGTTCGGTGGGGTGCGCGACTACCTGATGGCCGTCGTCGACCAGGCGCGCAAGGACGGCTACACGTCGACCGTGTTCGGGCGCAGGCGCTATCTGCCCGAGTTGGACAGCAGCAACCGCAATGTCCGCGAGGCGGCGGAGCGGGCCGCGCTCAACGCTCCGATCCAGGGCAGCGCCGCCGACATCATCAAGGTCGCGATGATCGGAGTGGACGAGGCGCTGCGGGAGGCCAAGCTCACGTCGCGCATGCTCCTGCAGGTGCACGACGAGCTGCTCTTTGAGGTGGCCGACGGCGAGCGCGAGCAGGTCGAAGCGCTGGTGCGCGACAAGATGGGCAGCGCCTACCCGCTCGACGTTCCCATGGAGGTGTCAGTCGGTTACGGCCGCAGCTGGGACACCGCGGCGCACTAGTCGCCGCGATCGGCTCCGGCGGCGCACTAGTCGCCGCGATCGGCTCCAGCGGCGCACTAGTCGCCGCGATCGGCTCCGGCGGCGCACTAGAACCCGGGCGGCCGGTATCCGGCCATTGCGTGGAGCGTCGGCGCGGCCGTTCGCGCCACCGCCACCCAGTACGCCTCCTCGTTCTGCAGCGCGTACACCCGTTGGTCGCCGAAGCCCCGGTCGATCCGGTCCCGCACGTAGGCGAGCTCGACCACTTGCGCGGCGAAGTCCTTGACGCCCTTTCGGGCCGGCGTGCCGCCGAGTCGGGCCGCCTCGCCGATCGCAGACCTCCTGGTGTGGATCGAGCCGAGCCAGGTCGCCTCGTTGGGGGTGACGATGCCCGCCGCCACCATCCCCGGCAGCTTGGTGGCGACGACCTTCTGCTCCCGGCGCCTGCTGGCGACGGCGAGTGCGATCGCCAAGCCGAACACCGGCACCATCCACAGCAGGTAGACCAGGAAGTACGTCTCGACTCCGACGAGTGACGATCCGTTCCACAGCGCGTGCAGGAGCACCGCGCCGAGGTAGCCGAGAAGGATGCAGCCCGTCTTCGAGGCCAGACCCCTGCGCTGCAGGGCGAAGTAGACCCCGATGCCGGTCATCGTGGTGAACAACGGATGAGCGAACGGGCCCATGATCAAACGCAGCCCGGCAGTGAGGAGCGATTCGGAGAGCGACGCACCGTTGGCGATGTAGAAGATGTTCTCCAGCCAGGCGAAGCCGGCCGCGGTGATGCCGGCGTAGACCAGACAGTCGGTCAGCGTGTTGAGTTCGTTTCGGCGCAGGCCGGACATCATGATCACCAGGAACAGGCCCTTTGCGGCCTCCTCGATCACCGGGGCGCCGATCGCGACGCTGCCGAAGCTGCTGGTCGCCTCGGTTTCGCCGAGCAGGTTGCCGACGAAGAGCTCCAGCGCCACCGACACCACGACGGCAATCGATGCTCCCCAGACGAAGGCGAGGATCAGCAGCCGCGGCGGTTCCGGCTCCCAGCGGTCCAGCCACAGGTAGGCCACCAGGACGATGGTCGTCGCGAGGCTGGCCAGGACGAACCCGATGGCCGTGCCGGCGGGACTGATCGCGGTCAGAAGGATCACGATGAGCCCGACGACGGTTCCGAGCGCGATGATCACGCCGAGCGGCGCTCCGACCTTGCGGATCCGCCTCGGCAACGGTGGAATGAAGGGGCGCGGCTGTTGGGGTTGCGGCGGCACGGCGGGATGCGACACCAGAGCAGGGTAGCCATGGAGGTCGCTGTCCATCGGCGTACTACGCGGTATTGAACCCGACCTGGGTTTGTCCAGCGTGTGCACAGTCGAGTAGGCTCATTGAGTGCTCGTATGTGCATCAACGCGAGTCACACCAATAACATCTGTCCCTACGATTGAACCTGTCCGGAGCAACCCAACAATATGCCAAGTCCCTCCGTCACCTCTCCGCAAGTAGCCGTCAACGACATCGGCTCTGCCGAGGACTTCCTCGCCGCCATCGACAAGACCATCAAATACTTCAACGATGGCGACATCGTCGAAGGGACCATCGTCAAGGTTGACCGTGACGAGGTGCTCCTCGACATCGGTTACAAGACCGAAGGTGTCATTCCTTCCCGCGAACTCTCCATCAAGCACGACGTCGACCCCTCAGAGGTTGTGTCCGTCGGCGATGAGGTCGAGGCGCTGGTCCTCACCAAGGAGGACAAGGAAGGTCGTCTGATCCTGTCCAAGAAGCGCGCGCAGTACGAGCGCGCCTGGGGCACGATCGAAGAGCTCAAGGAGAAGGACGAGGCCGTCAAGGGCACCGTCATCGAGGTCGTCAAGGGCGGCCTGATCCTCGACATCGGTCTGCGCGGCTTCCTGCCCGCGTCGCTGGTGGAGATGCGTCGGGTCCGCGATCTGCAGCCGTACATCGGCAAGGAGATCGAGGCCAAGATCATCGAGCTCGACAAGAACCGCAACAACGTGGTGCTGTCGCGCCGGGCGTGGCTCGAGCAGACGCAGTCCGAGGTGCGCAGCGAGTTCCTCAACCAGCTGCAGAAGGGCGCCATCCGCAAGGGTGTCGTGTCGTCGATCGTCAACTTCGGCGCATTCGTCGACCTCGGCGGCGTCGACGGCCTGGTGCACGTCTCCGAGCTGTCCTGGAAGCACATCGACCATCCCTCCGAGGTGGTTCAGGTGGGCGACGAGGTCACCGTCGAGGTGCTCGACGTCGACATGGACCGCGAGCGGGTTTCGTTGTCGCTCAAGGCGACTCAGGAAGACCCGTGGCGCCACTTCGCCCGCACCCACGCCATCGGCCAGATCGTGCCCGGCAAGGTCACCAAGCTGGTGCCGTTCGGTGCGTTCGTCCGCGTCGAGGAGGGCATCGAGGGCCTGGTGCACATCTCGGAGCTGTCCGAGCGCCACGTCGAGGTCCCGGACCAGGTGGTCCAGGTTGGGGACGACGCGATGGTCAAGGTCATCGACATCGACCTGGAGCGCCGCCGCATCTCGCTGAGCCTCAAGCAGGCCAACGAGGACTACACCGAGGAGTTCGACCCGTCGAAGTACGGCATGGCCGACAGCTACGACGAGCAGGGGAACTACATCTTCCCCGAGGGCTTCGACGCCGACACCAACGAATGGCTCGAGGGCTTCGAGAAGCAGCGTGACGAGTGGGAGGCCCGGTACGCCGAGGCCGAGCGTCGCCACAAGATGCACACCGCTCAGATGGAGAAGTTCGCCGCGGCCGACGCCGAGGCAGCGTCCAGGCCCGCCACGGCCAACGGCTCCTCGTCGTCGTCGTCCAGCTCGGGTGAGCCCTCGTCCGGCGGAACGCTCGCCAGTGACGCCCAGCTGGCCGCACTCCGCGAGAAGCTGGCCGGTAACGCCTAGCGCAACATCGTTCGACGGAACTCCCCGGCTCATCCGAGCCGGGGAGTTCTGCTTTGGCACACTGTTGCGGTGCTGCGCATCGGATTGTCCGGAGGTATCGGAGCAGGCAAGTCGACGGTGTCCGCCGCGTTCTCGGATTGTGGTGGGGTCGTCGTCGACGGCGACGTCATCGCGCGCGAGGTCGTCGAGCCGGGGACCGAGGGGCTGGCGAAGCTGGTCGAGGCGTTCGGGGAGGAGATCCTGTTACCCGACGGCGCGCTCAACCGTCCCGCGCTGGCGGCGATCGCGTTCCCCGACGATGAGAAGCGCAAGACGCTCAACGGAATCGTCCATCCCCTTGTGGCAAGGCGCCGGGCCGAGTTGATCGATGCGGCGCCGGCGGATGCCGTCATCGTCGAGGACATTCCGCTGTTGGTGGAGTCACGGATGGCCTCGATGTTCCCGCTGGTCGTGATCGTGCACGCCGAAGTGGAGACTCGCGTGGCGCGGTTGACCCAGCAGCGGGGGATGCCGGAGTCGGACGCGCGGGCTCGCGTCGCCGCGCAGGCCTCCGAGGAGCAGCGCCGCGAGGTCGCCGACGTCTGGCTCGACAACTCGGGTAGTGCCGAGGAGCTGGCCGAGGCCGCCCGAAGACTCTGGCACGAGCGAATCGTGCCGTTCGCGCACAACGTGCAGGTCGGCGAGGCGGCCCGCGCAACACCTCGGTTGGTGCCGTCCGATCCGTCGTGGCCGGACCAGGCCCGTCGCATCCTCGCCCGGCTGCGAACCACGTGTGGTCACCACGCGATCCGCATCGATCACATCGGGTCGACGGCTGTCCCAGGGCTGGACGCCAAGGACGTCATCGACGTTCAGGTCACCGTCGCATCCCTCGACGCGGCCGACGAGTTGACCGACGCATTGCTGGCCGCCGGGTATGTCCGCAGGGAGGCGTTCACGGACGTCGCCAAGTCGGACGCCCGCAGCACGGTCGCCAAGTTCGACCACACGGACGATCCAGCGTTGTGGCACAAGCGGGTTCATGCGTCCGCGGATCCCGGAAGGCCGACGAACGTGCATCTGCGGGTCGACGGGTGGCCCGGTCAGCAGTTCGCGCTGTTGTTCCGCGACTGGCTCATCGCCGACGCGGAGGTGCGGGCGGAATACCTCGACCTCAAGCGCAGCGCGGCGGCCGAGGGCTACGCGACGACGGGCGAATACGCCGAGGCCAAGGAGCCGTGGTTGGCCGACGCCTATCGCCGGGCGTGGGCGTGGGCCGACGCGACGGGCTGGCGGCCCTAGACGACCGGAGCGGGCGCAGTCGGTGCGGGTTGGGGCGCATTCGGATCGACGGGCGGCGCATCCTCGACCGGGTCGCTTGGGGCGGTGTTGCCGGTGGGGAAGTTGGTCACCGAACCGCAGCTCAGCACGCCGTAGCCGGGATCCTGGTGCTGCGGCGTGAGGCGTGGCGCGACGAACTGGTCAGCCTCGGCGATGATCTGGTCGTTCACCAGGATCTCGCAGTGCAGGCTCGCGGAGTACGGCCACTGAATGGAGACCTGCATGCCTGCCTGGTCGGAGTGGTCCACCACGCCGGTCGCCTCGAAGGTACGCCCGGGCACCATCGTCGGATTGGCCGTGTTGACCTCGGCGTCGGAAATCTTGTACGAGATCGTCGCTCCGCGCGATACACCATCGACCCGCGCCCGATAGGTCACGTTGTAGGGGCCGGCGCCGAGGTCGGGGACCTGTCCGTCGGGTGGCGCAGGTGCGTCGGCGCTCTGCTGCGTGGCGTCGGGCTCCGGCGGCGGAGTGCCCGGGTCGGCCCGCGCACGGCCTGCGCAAAACGGTGTGCTGGACAGCAGGAGGGCGGCCACCGCAGCCACGATCCAACCACCCTTGGTAGAGCTCATGGCAGCTGACATTACCTTCCCCGCCAGGTCAGGGTCATTTCGTGGTCGGCCAAATAGCGTTCCAGGTGGTAGTCGTGCCGGGACAGACCGTCGATCGCGGCTACCGCGGTCTGCACTGCGCGCTCGCCCACCTCTGGTGTGAGCAGGCCGTGCCGGACCGCCGTCAGTAACTCATCGACGTCGGACAACTCGGCTCCGACGCCGGTGCGCACGACGAGATCCAGGTAGTGATCCTCGGCATGCCACACGGTGGCGCCGGGTTGGTATGCGCCGACGTCGAGGTAGTAGTCCTGGTCGAGCTCGTGACCTGGGTTGAAGTGGAACACTGACGCTCGCAGACCCAGCGACGGCAGAAGCCACGATTCCAGGTAGTGAAACTGGGCCCGGCCGGGTGTCGGCCTCGCCATGTACAGGCCCCACGGCTTGACGGTGTAGACGTCGACGGCTCGCACGATCCCCTTGGGGTCGGTGTTCGTGCGGGCGGTGAGATCGAACGTCTCGTGCTTGGGCGGGTGAATGGGGCCAGCATAAAGGGTGAGGCTGGGTGGGCAGGAGCGGAGCGACTCGGGAACAAGCCGTTCGGTGGGCAGGAGCGGAGCGACTCGGGAACAAGCCGTTCGGTGGGCAGGAGCGGAGCGACTCGGGAACAAGCCGTTCGGTGGGCAGGAGCGGAGCGACTCGGGAACAAGCCTATGTCGGTGGATGGTTCTAACCTGTGAACATGGCATTCGCTACCGAACACCCCGTCCTGGCGCACTCGGAGTACCGCGCCGTCGACGACATCGTGCGCGCGGGCGGCCAGTTCGAGGTGGTGAGTCCATTCGCGCCTGCGGGCGACCAGCCCGCGGCGATCGACGATCTGGAACGCCGCATCACCGCGGGCGAGCGCGACGTCGTGCTCCTTGGCGCCACCGGAACCGGCAAGTCGGCCACCACGGCGTGGCTCATCGAGCGGCTGCAACGGCCCACCCTGGTGATGGCGCCCAACAAGACGCTGGCCGCGCAGCTGGCCAACGAGCTGCGGGAGATGTTGCCCAACAACGCCGTTGAGTACTTCGTGTCGTACTACGACTACTACCAACCCGAGGCGTACATCGCCCAGACGGACACTTACATCGAGAAGGACAGCTCGATCAACGACGATGTCGAGCGGCTGCGGCACTCGGCGACCTCGAGCCTGCTGTCGCGGCGGGACGTGGTCGTGGTCGCATCGGTGTCGTGCATCTACGGCTTGGGCACTCCACAGTCCTATCTGGACCGGTCGGTGGAGCTCAAGGTGGGCGACGAGGTGCCGCGCGACGGCCTGCTGCGGCTGCTGGTCGACGTGCAGTACAACCGCAACGACATGGCGTTCACCAGGGGATCGTTCCGGGTGCGCGGCGACACCGTGGAGATCATCCCGTCGTACGAGGAATTGGCCGTGCGCATCGAGTACTTCGGCGACGAGATCGAGGCGCTCTATTACATGCACCCGCTGACCGGTGACGTGGTGCGCAAGGTCGACTCGCTGCGGGTCTTCCCAGCGACGCACTACGTCGCAGGCCCAGAGCGGATGGCGCACGCCATCTCGTCGATCGAACGGGAACTCGAGGAGCGCCTCGCAGAACTCGAGGGTCAGGGCAAGCTGCTCGAGGCGCAGCGACTGCGCATGCGTACCAACTATGACGTCGAGATGATGAAGCAGGTCGGGTTCTGCTCCGGGATCGAGAACTACTCGCGCCACATCGACGGCCGCGGCCCCGGCACCGCGCCGGCCACCCTGATCGACTACTTCCCCGAAGACTTTCTGATGGTCATCGACGAGTCGCACGTCACGGTGCCGCAGATCGGCGGCATGTACGAGGGCGACATGTCGCGCAAGCGCAATCTGGTCGACTTCGGGTTCCGGCTGCCATCGGCCGTCGACAACCGACCACTGACCTGGGAGGAGTTCGCCGATCGCATCGGCCAGACGGTCTACCTGTCGGCAACGCCGGGTCCGTACGAGCTGAGCCAGGCCGGTGGCGAGTTCGTCGAGCAGGTCATCCGGCCCACGGGACTGGTCGATCCGAAGGTCGTCGTGAAACCCACCAAGGGGCAGATCGACGACCTGATCGGGGAGATCCGCACGCGCACGGAGCTGAACGAGCGCGTTCTCGTCACCACGCTGACCAAGAAGATGGCAGAGGATCTCACCGACTATCTGCTGGAGACCGGAATCCGGGTGCGGTATCTGCACTCCGAGGTCGACACCCTACGACGCGTGGAACTGCTGCGACAGCTGCGCTTGGGCGAATACGACGTACTCGTCGGCATCAACCTGCTGCGCGAGGGCCTCGATCTGCCGGAGGTCTCGCTGGTGTCGATCCTCGATGCTGACAAGGAAGGGTTCCTGCGGTCGGCCCGCAGCTTGATCCAGACCATCGGTCGCGCCGCCCGCAATGTGTCCGGTGAGGTGCACATGTACGCCGACAAGATGACGGATTCGATGCGCGAGGCCATCGACGAGACCGATCGCCGTCGCGCCAAACAGGTCGCCTACAACGAGGCTCACGGCGTCGATCCGCAGCCGCTTCGGAAGAAGATCGCCGACATCCTCGATCAGGTCTACAGCGAGGCCGACGACACCGACGCAACCGTCGAGGTCGGGGGTTCGGGCCGCAACGCCTCGCGGGGCAGACGCGCGCAGGGTGAGCCCGGCCGGGCGATCAGCGCAGGCGTGTTCGAGGGCCGCGACACCAAGAGCATGCCTCGCGCCGAGCTGGCCGACCTGATCAAGGATCTGACGGCGCAGATGATGGCCGCCGCGCGCGACCTGCAGTTCGAGCTGGCGGCCCGAATCCGTGACGAGGTGGCGGACCTGAAGAAGGAACTCCGCGGCATGGATGCCGCCGGGTTGAAGTAGTTGCCTTGATCTCAACCACGGTTGAGCTCTTACGGTGGTCAGCGTGACCCAGGCTGATGCGATGACGACGCGCAGGCTGGCGGAGCCTGTTGGGTCCGAAGTATCTCGGCGCGTCCACCGTGCTCGCCGGTGGCGTCGCGCTGTACGCCACCAACGAGTTCCTCACCGTCAGCCTGTTGCCGAGCGCGGTGGCCGAGATCGGCGGTCAGCGGCTCTACGCCTGGGTGACGACGGTGTATCTGGTCGCATCCGTGGTCGCGGCGACGACCGTCAGCGCAACGCTCGCCCGGCTGGGGCCCCGGTGGTCCTACCTGGCCGCTCTCGGCGTGTTCGCGGTGGGCAGCACGATGGCCGCGGTCGCTCCGACCATGGAGCTGCTGTTGGTCGGCCGCACGGTGCAGGGCGCCGCGGGCGGGTCTGCTTGCCGGGTTGGGTTACGCGGTCATCAATTCGGCTCTGCCGCCGTCGTTGTGGACGAAGGCGTCGGCCCTCGTCTCGGCGATGTGGGGCGTCGGCACCGTGCTCGGTCCTGCCGCGGGTGGGCTGTTCGCCCAATTCGGTTCCTGGCGTTGGGCGTTCGGCGCACTCGCAGTGCTGACGGTGGCGATGGCAGTCCTGGTGCCCTTCGCGTTGCCGGGGCGCCGTCCGGGGGGCGAGCCGAGGACGCCCAGCCGCATTCCCGTCTGGTCGCTGCTGCTGTTGGGTGCCGCGGCATTGGCGATCAGCGTGGCGGGCATCCCGCGCAACGTCGCCGTCACCGCTGCGCTGCTGGTCGTGGGCGTGCTGCTGGTGGGGGTGTTTCTCGTGGTCGATCGCCGGTTGACGGCTTCGGTGTTGCCGCCCAGCGCTTTTCGGCCCGGCCCGCTGAAGTGGATCTACCTCACGCTCGGGCTGCTGATGGCGGCGACGATGGTGGACATGTACGTGCCCCTGTTCGGTCAGCGCCTCGCGCATCTGGTGCCGGTGGCCGCGGGCTTCCTCGGCGTGGCTCTGTCGATCGGCTGGACGGTGGGTGAGATCATCAGCGCCTCGGTGACCAGGTCACGGCTCGATCGTCCGGATTGTGGCGGTGGCGCCGCTGGTCATGGCGGTCGGTCTCGGGTTGGCCGCGGTGAGTCAGCTCGAGAACGCGCCGGTCGGTGTGATCGCCGTGTGGGTGCTGGCCCTGATGATCACCGGGGCGGGCATCGGGGCGGCCTGGCCGCATCTGTCGGCGTGGGCGATGGGCAGCGTCGACGACCCTGACGAGGGCGGTGTGGCTGCGGCGGCGATCAACACCGTCCAACTGATCTGCGGCGCCTTCGGCGCAGGCCTGGCGGGCGTCGTGGTCAATCTGACCGACCGCGGTGACGCGACCGCCGCGCGGTGGATGTTCGGTGTGTTCGCCGTTCTCGCCGCGGTCGGAACGTTGGCATCACACCGCGCATCGCGGGGCCAACACACCCGGCTAGACCGATAGCCGGACGTCGTCGAGGTCGATCGAGACCATGAGTTCGTCGAGGATGGCCGTGCCGTCCTGGCCACGGCGGTACGCCCGCCGCGTGGTCGGTACCCGGATGCCATCGACCTCGACGAGATTCGACACATACTGGATCGCCGCGAAACCACCGGCCACGTCGACGCGGTAGTCGTGACGGGCCAGCAGCAGGTCGGGGCCGAAGTAGAACTCCTGCTCGACGCTATGGCTGACGAAGCCGGGCGGGAAGAGCACCTGAAGACCGGACAGCGTGATGCCGCCGTCCTCGATGGGATCCAGTTCTCGGAACGTGAACTCGGGGAGCGCCAGAAGGAACGGACTGGTGAGGTAGGTCCACAACGCGTAGCCGTTGAAGTACGCGCGCTGCAGCGGATCCCATGGCGTGGTCAGGACGTGCCCGGCGAACGATTGCTCCGGATGGTGTCGTTCGGCGACGATGCTGCCGTCGAGTTTCTCGATGGCGATCCGGTCCGGAGTGAAGTCGGTCTGCTGATCGTCGGCGCCGAAGGGCCGCACCGATGACCATTCGTGCTGTAGGGCGACCGTCATGTGCCGCGGAGTGGGGTCCTGCGGTATGCCCTTCATTTCGAACAGGAGGCCGCCGCTGGTGATGGTGGCATCGATGCGCTGGAACCCGAGCCAGCGATCGAATCCGCCGTGTGCGTCCAGAACCGAAGCCAGAAGGCCGGTTGCCATGTCAGTCCACTTTCAGTCGGGGTCTTCGTCGAGCTGCCGGATGGAGGTGATGCCGTCGATTCCGGCGAGCACTGCGGGCGCCTGGAGAATCCCGCGCCCCGACAACGTGAGGAGCACCCCGGACTGGCCGGGCGCGGCGCCCAGCGGCTCGCCGGGAGGATCGGACGCCAACTCGGTTAGCTGCCACTGCCGACGCTCGCACGCGTGCAGGAGCGCTGTGAGCACGCCGCGGCCCTCGGCGTACGTGATGTGCAGCCGCGGTGGAACCGCTCAATCGCGACGCGAGCCGTCGTGCGATCGGCATGAACCCGAGCACGATGAGGAAGTGCATCGCGGTGACCGTGCAGGCGAGCAGCAACAACCCCGAGCCGGCGGCCATGCCGATGGCCGCCGATTCCCACACCGCCGCCGCCGTGGTGAGCCCGTGCACCGACCCACGGCGGAAGATGATGATGCCCGCACCGAGAAAGCCGATGCCCGAAACGATCTGCGCGGCAACGCGAGACGGGTCGACCACGACCAGCCCGTCTGACAATACGTCCAGGAATCCGTACTTGCTGATGAGCAGGATCAAGGCCGCAGCGGTACCCACGATGGTCTGGGTGCGCAGTCCGGCGCTTTTGCCCTGGATCTCGCGCTCGATGCCGATCAGGGCCGTCAGTCCGAACGCGACGAACAACTCGACGATCTGACGAGTGCCCTGCCCCGGTCCGCCGAAGAACGGCGGGTCCGCCAGCCAGAGATGCATGGGTACGAAGTTATCCCGAATTCGGCGCTCCGCGATGACTCTTCGCCGTACGTCGAGTCAATACGGGGAGAACACGATTCGAAAGGAAGTCGAATGTCCGCATTCCCAGACATCGCCACCCGTGACGCGTGGCTCGTCGAGCGCCGCAGACTACTGGCCCGCGAACGTGAGGTCACCCATCAACGCGACGCCGTCAACGCACAGCGTCGCAGGTTGCCGATGGTGAAGGTGGTCGAGGACTACGTCTTCGAAGGTCCCGATGGCCAGCTGCGCCTACTCGACATGTTCGAGGGCAGATCGCAGCTCTACGTTCATCACTTCATGTGGATCGACGCCGACGACCGGGGCTGCCCCAGTTGCACCACCGCCGCCGACCTGACGTTCACGGAACGGGACCGGGCACTGCTCAACGCACTCGACGTGACCTTCGCATGCGTCTCACGCGCGCCCTACGCCAGCATCGTGCGGTACCGCGACGAGCACGGCTGGACGTTCCCGTGGTACTCGTCGCGTGACGGTGACTTCACGTACGACTACCACGTCACGCTCGACCCCGCCCGTAAGCCGGTCGAATACAACTACAAGAGCCTCGACGAGTTACACGCCGACGGGTGGACCGACGACGATCTGCGTGGCGACTGGCCCGGCGCGAGTGTGTTCCTCCGGCGCGGGGACGAGGTGTTCCACACCTATTCGGCGTACGCGCGCGGACTCGACCACACCGGCGCCGGCTATCCGTTCCTCGATCTCACGCCGTACGGCAGGCAGGAGAGCTGGGAGGACTCACCCGCGGGCTGGCCACGCGAAAGGGTGGCCGTAGGGGTGCCGTTGCAGTAGCGATCACGCGGAGCGAAAGGGTGGGCCTACCCGGACGGCGCTGGCATCGTCTGTTGTGACGCGGGTGTGGCTGAGTGGCTAGGCACCGGCCTGCAAAGCCGTTTACACGGGTTCGAATCCCGTCACTCGCTCAAATGTGACGCGACGGTCGTTTACGTGAAGCTTTCACCTCGTTTGATTCCCATGCAGGAAAGGCTTCATCGCGAATCTCGTAGTTAACGAGTGTGGCCGGCGTCCATTCACTACCATGATTAGCTGCGGCGTTGGAACGGGCTTCCATCCCGTACTGGTACGACCGAGGCGCTCTGCCACCTTGGCCTCGAAAGATCGTTTCGAGCCAGGCGCAACTCTAGAAAGAGCGCACGATGGCGACTTTTCAGACCCCAGTACGACGACTGATCCTTGCGGGTGGATTCGCGGTCGCGATTGCGGCCGCGCCCGCGATCGCCGTGTTCGCCGGACCGATGACCAGCACGCCGAAAACCGTTGCCGAGTGCCCCAGCGGTGAGGTGGAAGACCCCGCCACCGGGGCGTGTATGCCAGTCCCGGCGGAGGGCAGCGTGCCCGAGATCCAGGGTATTCCGTGCACCGGTCACAACACCGGTGAGTGCATCGGCCTCGGCGAGGAGCAGCGGCCCCCCGCAGGTCCCTAGGCGAGCCCTTGGCCGACGTCCTGGCGGCGATCTCGGACAAGGTCGTGGCGACGGTTGACCGCTGGCGTCAACACTTCCCGATAACCCAGCGTGCGCAGTTTTCAGATCGTGGCGGGTCGCCAACTACAGCGCCGCCTCGGTCCACACCGTTTGGTGCACGGGCCGACCTTTCGCGCAACGCCGAGCGTCTGGCCGATTTCCAAAACCGGCTGGCCGCTGATCGGCGTCCCCGGCCCAAGTTCACATTCAAGTTCGGTCGATGCCTACCACCACGATCGCATCGCTGCCGCGGGCGTAGGCGAGTAAAGCTGCCAGTCCCGCCCCGGTTCGCGGGTAAAAGCGTTCGGCTGCAATGCCTTCGCCGGTCAGTGCATCGCGCTGTTGATCCAACGATTGGTGGCGATGGATACGCGGATAGCCGGGTTGCGTGCCGGTCGTGGTGGGTGCCGTCGTCATCCCAAGCTGGGCCCCAACGGCACAGGCCTGCAAAATCGTGGAACGTACTCGAAGTCGCGTGATAGACGTGCATTCATGACGATTTCCCCGAGGATCGGGTCACGGCTTTCATCGCTGCCGATCCGGACAGCGTCTGGGACATGATCAGCGACGTCACACGGATGGGTCAGTGGAGTCCCGAGTGCTACAGGGCCATGTGGCTCACCTCCAGACGCGGCGAGGGCGCGCTGTTTCTGGGACTCAATAGGGATCGCGGTCTGAGCTGGCCTTCACCTGCGATGGTCACCGAATCAGAGCGCGGCCAGGTATTCGCATTCCGAGCTGCCAGCGGCGTGCTCTGGCGGTATCGATTGACAGCCGAGAACGGAGGTTGCCTCCTGGCCGAGGAGCGCATCACCTCAGGTGAGTTCCGCTGGGTGAAGACGGCCTACCGGCTATTCCTCGGCGGGTATGACCGTCGCATGGGCGTGCTGCGAGCCGGCATGCTGCGAACCGTTGAACACATCAGAGTTGCCGCGGAAAGCGCTACTTAGTCCAGGTTCTTCGATCCCGCTAGACGGCATACAGTCGCCACCGACCCGGCACACCCTTCAGTTCATGCTCGCCGCGTATGTGGAACACGCGTCGTGACCCAGTGACGATCTCCCGCACAGTCGAAGAAACCAGCACTTCGCTCGGGGCCGCGAGAGCCGCTATACGCGCACCAATGTGGACGTGCCAGGCAAGAACTTGTAGGAAATGCGGGAAACTTGGAATTGCGCACGGCCAGCGTCGTCACCGGTCGTGCGGCTGAGATCCCATCCCTTGGGTGGCCGTCAGCACTTCCAAGGCGACGGGTTCGGTGAACCGTCCACTCGGGTCGATCGCGAGCAATGCGTCGGTGACTTCTTCTTCGAAAGCCGCGCGCCTGTCGCCCAGCAACCGGCGAAGTGGCAGTGAGGTCGAGTAGAGATAGCCGATGGTCTGTTCGATCGTCCAGGCACGTGTGAATTCGTAGACCAGCCGATGCACGCATCGAAACGGCGAGCGAGCCAGTACCTCCTCGTGCGGCTCGTAGGCGTCCGAGAAGTTCGGGCCGCGGGCCTGCGAGTCAGGCGGCAGGAAGCGGTGTTGGACGTCCTCGATGGCTTGTTGCCATGCCGTGGTCGGCCGGACGAGGCAGCTGTCGTTGGCGATCACGAGGCCGCCATCGGCGTCGACCATGCCATCGAGGGCCGTCAGGACGCGTTCGCGGTCCATCCAGTGAAATGAGCGCCCCATGGTCACCAGCCTGAAGCGTCCCAACTCTCCAGGAAGATTCGCCGAACTTCCTTGCGCCCACGTGATATTGGTGACGTGGGCTGCCTGTGCTTGTCTAGCGGCTTCGACGAGCATCTCGGGCTCTGGGTCCATGCCGATTGCCGTGGCGACGTGTTCTGCGATCGGGATGGTCAATTGGCCGGTGCCGCAGCCCACGTCGAGAAGTCGCCCCGTTTCGTCGAGATGAAACCGGGCGACCAGGTCGGCAAAGAACGCTTTCGGATAGCCGGGCCTGTACCGCGCGTAATGCCAGGCAGTTCCCGTGAAAAGGGCGCAGCTGGATCTTCCGAGTGAATCGGTCACGCTTGTCTCCTGCGGTTCAACTGAGTCGCCATACTCCCATGTTGCGCGTTGCGCATGAAGGCGCCGATCCGCGGTGGCCCCGAGTTGTCGGTGGCGGCGGGCAAGATCGTGCCGCACCGCGACGGCCCCTGTCGTGGTTGAGACCAGAAGAGGACGGCGCGATGAATAGCCACGACCAAGTGCTGAGCGTCAAGGACGATCGACCTCGTGGTGCGCTGGTTGGCCGGCGGTCGTTGGCATTCACCCGCGTGGCCGCGGTCCTCATCACTGTCGGTATCGGCGCAGCGAGCTTCGTGTTGTCATTCGCGGCTTTGCGCGACCTCGCCTCCCGCGCCGGCATACCGAGGCAGTTGGCATGGTTGTGGCCGATGATCGTCGACGGCACCATCCTCCAGGCCACCATGGCGGTGGTCGCGCTAACCGGTCACCGAGACCAGGAACGCAGTCGCCGGTACTTCTGGATCGTGTTGTCGTCATCTGCTGCGGTCAGCGTGGGAGCCAACGCACTACACGCCGTCATCCCCGTATCGATGCCGTTGAGTGCGTGGCTGGCGGCCGCAATCGCCGTGGTGGCGCCGGTCAGCCTCTTGGCGACCACACATGGCCTGAGCCTCCTGATCCGCGTGCCGAGACAGCCTGACGCGGTCTGGTGGCCGGTCGAAATGGCGGATGACGAAAGGGTCCACGATGGCTCGATGATGTCGCCTTCGCGCCCCACGATCGCGGCCACCGATCCGGGCGAGCATGTGGAACACCAGATTGCGTCGGTGGCCGTCGAGGCCCTGCGGCCGTGGCAGTCCTTGGCCGAGTTGATCGCCTCACGCGAGGGCGCCACGGACTTCGCGGTCGCCGAGATTGCGAGCGTGCTTCACCTGATCTACGAGAGGGAGTTGCCTCACCAGGCGGTCGCACGACATCTCGGCATCGATCACCGAAAGGTCGGCGAGATCGTCTCCGCCAGTTCGGAACTGCTGCAGTCGGGGGATGTCAGCGTGGAGAGGGTGGCGGTGTAGGGCGGTGGGGCGGAGTTGGCATTCAGGCATGGCGGGCCAACGGACGCGGCTGAAGGAAGTGCGGGAACGTGATGCCGAGCGAGGCTACGAATGCTGTGAGGTCGTCGGTGTGGTCACGAATGCTGAGCGCGGCTGACCTTCGTCGCGCCCCCGTCCACGGTCAGCCCGTGATGACGCAGCGTCGGGGTGTGCACGGTGTATCCGCGCTCTTCGAAGGCATGTCGGGAGGGGGCGATTTGCTCACCTCTGCTCCACCCGCCGTGGATCAGAAACACCTGTCTGGTGTCGGACACGGATCAAGAGTCGAGCGCCGCAATCGTTCGTGGTGGCATTCTGGCCATGTGGGGTTGCTCATCCGTCTCGTTGAACTCTTGATCGTGATCGCGCCGGTCGCAGCCGTGGTCGTCGCGGCGGTGAGGACCTGGCAGCGCAGCCAGAGGCGTGACGAACCGGCGCCCATCGAGCCCGATGCCGCCGTCGTCGCGTCGGCCGAGCGTTCCACCGCAAACCAGGTCGCCCAATGGCGCACCATCACGCGCATCCTCGAGCAGCACTCGCGCACCGACGCACGCTGGCTGGACTACGAGCTCGACTACGCCAAGCTCCTCGACTTCCCGGTCATGACGGACCTTCGGGATCCGCTTGTCGCGGCGTTTCACAAGGCGAAGATCCGGGCCGATCTACTCCGGCCGGTGAAGGCGGAGGACCTGCTCGACGACCGGGAGTCGGCGGACGCTTACCTCGCTGCCGTCGAGGATTACGTCACGGCGTTCGATGCGGCGGAGGCGGAGGCGATCCGCCGTGGCCACACCGACTTCTCCCAAGAGAGCCGCCAGCGGATCGTTCGTGCGCGCAGTCTCATGGCCGTCGCGTCCGACGCGAGTGCGACCACGCAGGAACGTGAACATGCCTACGAGGTCGCGCATCGCGAGCTGGCCGGTCTCGTCGTGCTGCCATCGAGAACGCGCGCCGAGATAGAGCGCGGCATCACCGGTGAGATTGGGCGCTGATCAGGGGCTGGGCGGCGGCGGCGGACCGGCCGGAGGAGGAGCAGCGAGCCGAGGTGCCAGGAAGGCGCCGAGCTGACCGAGGACATTGCCCGGGGAGCCGGTCGTCGGCGCGCAACCCTGCGAGCAGTCGGTCAGCTGCCACGGCTGGCAGTCCTTGGTGGTAAAGGTGGTGTCGGTCGGATCGATCTGCACGACCTGCGGTTTCTTGGTCATGGCGTTGTCGACGACACTGTCGCCACTGGAACGCTTCCAGGAGCAGACGCCGTCCGTGATCGGTCCGGCCGAGGTGTAGGTGCCCGGCGCGATGTCCTTGCCCACTGTGTAGACGCCGTTGGCGTCGATGGTCGTCTTGGCCGGTGCGGCCGGTGCGGGCGGCGCCGGGGAGTCCGGGTCGGCTTGAGCGATTCCGACGGCCGTGCAGAAGCCGGCGACGGTCAGCGCCGCGGCAGCGGCCATTGCCTTCGTGGACCTCATGACAGTCCAGCTTAGCCCACCTAAGCACCGCGCGCGAAAACCGAGCGTCGATGAGAGGCCTCCTGAGCTGCCAGGTCGACTCTCGACGCGGCGCCGGCGACATCACGCGTCGAGGTCGGTGGCGCCGTCACGCCAGGTATCGAGGATGCGGTCGACGCGGCCGCCCACCCGGTGTCGGGCGTCGTCGCGATCGACGCCGGACACGAGCAGGTCGTCGTAGTCGGTGTCGACGTGGCGGACGGAGGCGGTGACGGCCAGGCGGATCGCGTCGGGGTCGAGCGTGCGCCCGGCGGCGCTGCGTCCGATGCGGCCACTACCGCGAAGCGCGGCGTGGTAGGCGATCGTGTCGGCGCGCGCAGGTGGGCAGCCGGGGAACAGTTCGCGGATGGCGACGGCGAATTCGTCGCGGAACTTCTCGTCGACTGCTGCGCGGCGCACCTGGTCGTGTGTGCGCCGCAGGGCGCGGGCATCGGCGTCGCCGAGGCACTGCTGGGCGGCCTGCTCGATGGCGTCGTTCTCGACCAGAATGCCCTGGCGTTCATAGCGATTGCGCCTCCTGCTCCAGCGCACGACCACGGCAGACAGGCGGCTGGCCTTCTTCGCGCGGCGGGTCAGGGCGGCATCGCCGGACGGCAGGAAGACCAGATGGCCGAGGTCGGCACAGTCGAGGCAGAGCGCACCGGCCTTCGTCATGACGAGTAGTTCGCCGGTGTCCCCGCAGGAGACGCAGGTCCAGGCATTGTGGGGCGATATCACGGTGAGCTCACGCGAACGCCGGGGCGGCATCTCGGGCGCGGGGTGGTCGGCGACGGCCCAACGGGTGCGGAAGGCGCGTTCGGTGGCTGGGTCGCCGATGGCCGTGAACCGGAGTTCGCGGTAGTCGGTTTCCCATGACTTGAGGCCTACGTCCTTGGCCCAGTCCCTCAGGGCGTCCAGGGCAGCGGCAGTCTTGGCGACGTCGACGCCCACGCAGAGGTCGAGGGACGTGACGCGCCCCCGCTGCCAGCGGTCGACGTTGGGCTGTGCGAGCCAGCCGAGGCCGATCAGGACGTCGATGGGCGTGACGAACTGCTGCTCGGCCAGCGTGGCCTCAGCGATGCGTGCGACGCGGGTTTCGATGCCTGCCATGACCTGTTCAAGCGTAGTTCCGCGGTGCGACAGTGGGTCTGGTTCGCGTCGTGGTAGGGCGCCTCGACCTAGAACAGCGAGAGCTGGCGCGGGTCGCGACGAAGGTCGATGAACGGCGCCCGGCGTTGTCACTGCCCGTGAGTAGCGTCCGCGATATGAGTTGACAAGCGTCGAGCACGCAACGACGAAAGTTCTGCCGACACGACCAGTGCCGCAGCGCCATTCACCGATTCCAGCCATCGGGAGCTGCTGCCGGAGCTCTTCGAGACGGGCACCGGTGACCCGTTGCGGTGGAGCGCGGTGCGTGTCGAAGGGGCGATCGGCGGCACGCCTTACAGCGAGGACAGCTTTCCGTTGGAGGTCGCGCTGGACGCGCCCGATCTGCTGCGCGCTTTCATTCCATACGCGCATGCGCAGTGAGACACACCAAGAACTGGGATCTCGACGATGCGGTCTAGTGAAGGGCCGTCGCGGCGATCCTCCAATGCGCGGTGTGCCGATCAGGCCATGCCTGTTGGCATCTGATGATGGCCACACCCTGGCCCGGGATCGGGTGGCCGAGCTTGTCGGACCCGGGTGCGAGGATGGGGTCATGTCTTTGACCGTTTCGTCTGACGCTCCGGTGGTGCGGGCTGATGAGCGTGTTGGGGTGTTGTTCGGGGAGTTGTCGGAGTTGGCGGGTCAGCGCAATGCGATTGATGGGCGCATCGTGGAGATCGTCGCGGAGCTCGATCGTGACGAGTTGTGCGGTGCGACCGGCGCGCGGTCGGTGGCGGCGTTGGTGGCCTGGAAGCTGGGCGCGTCGGCGGCAAACGCCACCACGATCGCCACCGTCGCCCGCCGGTTGGCGGTGTTTCCCCGGTGCGCTCAAGGCATGCGGGAGGGTCGGCTGTCGTTGGATCAGGTCGGGGTGATCGCCGGGCGGGCGGCTGATGGATCTGATGAGCATTATGCGGAGTTGGCCTCCTGCGCCACGGTCAACCAGTTGCGCACCGCGGTCAAGTTGGAGCCGCGACCCGAACCCGAACCCGATGCCGACCCCGATCCCGAGCCGGGGGCCTCGATCACCAAGACCGGCGACGAGAAGTACACCCATTGGCGGATCACCCTGCCGCATCTGGAGGCGGCGAAGTTCGACGCGGCCTTGGCGTCTCATCGTGATGCGCTGATCGCCGAGTGGAAGCGCGATCATGGCGAGAACGGCGACGACCACTCGGATCAGCGTCCGCCACTACCGAACACCGGTGACGCGTTCCTGCGCCTGGTCGAGGCCGGTTGGGACGCCGAGGTGGCTGCCCGGCCGCACGGGCAGCACACCACGGTGGTGGTGCATGTGGATGTCCAGGACAAGGTCGCGGCGCTGCATTTGGGGCCGCTGCTGTCTGACGCTGATCGGCGCTACCTGACTTGTGATGCCACGTGTGAGGCGTGGTTGGAACGCGCCGGGCAGCCGATCGGGGCGGGGCGGGCGACCCGGCTGATCAGCCGTCGGTTGCGCCGTGCCCTGGAGTATCGCCATCCGACCTGCGCGGTGCCCGGGTGTGGGGCCACCCGGGGTCTGCACGCCCACCACATCCGGCACTGGGAGGACGGCGGCGCCACCGAGCTGGACAACCTGGTGCTGCTGTGCCCTTATCATCATCGGCTGCACCATCGGGGTGTCATCACCATCACCGGACCCGCTGACACGTTGTCGGTCAGCGACAGCGCCGGCCGAACATTGAGCCCGGCATCGCTGGCCCGCCCACCGACCCGACCCCCACCCGCGGTCGCACCCTGCCCCGGACCCACCGGGGAGCGCGCCCAGTGGTGGTGGTACCAACCCTTCCAACCCCAACCACCACCAACAACCGACTAAGTTGTTCAGCGGGGCCGCTCGATACTGGCATCACAGTATCGAAGTTCAAACCGGCTGCGGCATAGAGAAATCCGCGCAGTGCGACGGGTATCGGGCCAGTGGCCGCCGACCGAAGGCACTGACATCACAGCGGGCACCGACACGCCCATGGTTCCCGACCGGACGTGGACGACATTGCGGACCTCCGCATCTCCATTCGGCATGCGGGAATCTTCGTCCTATCCTTCTGCCGCCACCAACGACCCCAGCTTCACGTCGGGGTTGTCCCGTTGAAAGCCCTCCAGCCGCCACCGAGTGGAGAAGAGCACCAGCATGACTCCGTCGGTACGGGTCAGGACTTCCGCTGACACCTGCCTGTTCATGAACTCGGCGTCCGCGGGGTCGACGATCCGCGCGACCTGGTAGGGCAGTGGCTCCAGCGAGATCGGGGCGCTGAGCTCGGTGGCCATCCGGTGCACGGCCACCTCGAACTGCATCGGGCCGACCGCGGCGAGCACCGGCGCTTGGTCGCCGCGACGGTCCGAGCGCAGCACCTGAACAACGCCCTCCTGCTCCAGCTGCTCGATCCCGCGGCGGAACTGCTTGTGCTTACTCGGATCGGCGCCGCGGGCCACCGCGAAATGCTCGGGGGAGAAGCTCGGTATCGGCGGATACTGCACGAAGACATCGCGATACAGCGTGTCACCCGGGCGAAGAGCGGCGGCGTTGGCCAGCCCGATCACATCACCCGGCCACGCGGTATCCAGAGTGGCGCGTTGCTGACCGAACACCGATTGCGCGTACTTGGTGACGAACGGCTTGCCGGTGGCGGCATGGGTGAGGACGTCGCCGCGTTCGAATGTGCCCGAGCACACCCGCGCGTAGGCGATGCGATCGCGGTGGGCGGAGTCCATACCCGGCCTGCACTTTGAAAACGAAGGCACTGAACGGTGATTCGGTGTCGCGCCGAGTCTCGTCGACGTCGAGTACGCCGCCGGGCGGCGGTGCGATTTCGACGAGCACATCGAGGAGCTGATTCACGCCGAAGTTCAACGCTGCCGAGGTGAACAGAACCGGTGTGGCCGCGCCGCTGACGAACTGCTCACGGTCGTAGTCGGAGCCGTCCGCGGACAGCAGTTCGGACTCCTCGACGGCGTGATCCCAGTCGTCGCCGGCTGCACCGTGCGCCTCGGCCGCCGTGATGTGTTCTTCGGGGGCCGCGGTGGCGCCGCCCGCGGTGCGGGTGAACCGGATGAAGTTTCCGGTGCGGCGGTCGAGCACGCCTTTGAAGTCTCCGGCGATGCCGACCGGCCACGTCAAAGGAGTGGGGCGCAGCCCGATTCGTGCCTGGATCTCGTCCATCAGTTCTAGGGCGTGGCGGCCGGGCCGGTCCCACTTGTTGATCACCGTGATGATCGGGATCCGACGGTGCTTGCATACCTGAAACAGCTTCAAGTGTCTGCGGCTCAAGACCTTTCGCGGCGTCGATGAGCATCACCGCGGAGTCGACGGCCGTCAGCACCCGGTAGGTGTCTTCGGAGAAGTCGGCGTGGCCGGGGGTGTCGAGCAGGTTGATGACGCATGTGCGGTACGGGAACTGCAACGCCGTCGATGTGATCGAGATGCCCCTGGCTTTCTCCATCTCCATCCAGTCCGACACCGTCGCGCGTCGGCCCGCCTTGCCGTGGACCGCGCCGGCTTCGGTGATGGCCCGGGCGTGCAGCGCCAATGCCTCGGTCAACGTGGACTTGCCGGCATCGGGATGGCTGATGACGGCGAAGGTTCTGCGGCGGGCCGCCTCTGCGGAGATACGGCCAGGTGGGGAGGCATCGGAGGTCGGCGGAGCGGCCAGGGCGTTGTCGGTCATAGCGTCACCGATGCTATTGGCCCTCGTGGGTAAACCAGTAATCGGACGCTGCGCTCATAGCCTGACCGGGTCGGCGACGGAAGTTTGCTCGCCCGCGGTAGCGGTCAAGCTGCGCGCCGATCGATCGATGCCTGCGAGTCGGTGGCGATCACCGTGACGGCACGCGGCTCTTGTTCACCGTCTTGCCCGCCGCGGTAGCTCAACAGATACCGGTCAATCTGCTCGCTGCGCAGCGGTTGAGCCCAGATGTTCGCGCCTTCGATTGGGATGCCACTGTCGTTGGACTCCGCGCGGTTGCGGGCGCCGACGCGGAAGCCCACGATCGACGCGACGAGCGAGACGACCAAGCTGGCGCCGATGACCCCAGCCATACCGCTTCCAGCGGCCAGCGCGTAGACGAATGTCCCCAACATCACGAACCCCAACAGCAGGCACACGTATGCCACATACGTCATGGAAACCCGCGTGAATACCTTGAACACGTCTCATAACCTCTCCACTAATCGATTCCGATACGCTACGCGTTGCGTAGCGCTACGCTTCGTGTAGCGTTTTTTCGGCCGGTGGTATTCCGCCTGTGAACGAGGAGGCGATGTTGGCGCAGCGACGTGATGTCGACGACGGCATCACCGACGCCACCTTGGCGCTACTACGTGCAAAGGGCCCGCGGGCGGTGACGGTCGAGGCCGTGGCGGCGCGTTCGGGCATCGCGAAGACGACCATCTACCGGCGGCATCGCGATCGGCGGGACATGCTGTCCGCCGCGCTGTCGCGGATGACTACTCCCGAGCCGCTTGCTGCGCAGGTCGAGGCGCCCGATCGGTTGCGGTGGCTGATCAGAGAAGCGGTCAAGACGATCGAGGTCGGGATCGGTTTCGGCGGTTTCGCGGCCCTGCTCACTGACGATGATCCTGACTTCACGAAGCTCTTCCGTCGGATCCTCGCCGACAAGCGGGCCGGACTGGACTCGGTGATCGATGCGGGGAAGGCGGACGGGTCATTTCGCGCCGATCTCGATGGGGCGACACTCGTCGACGCCATCGTCGGTGCGCACATCTGCGAGCGCGCCCGCACAGGGCGGGTTGCGTCCGGATCGGAAACCCGTCTGTTCGATCTCTTCTGGCCAGTCGTGCGGAGACGGTCACGGTACACGGAGGTCCCACCGCCGTCGTTCAGTTGACGGGCCTTGTCATCGCTGCCAATTTCGCACATGCGTTCCGGCCACCAGAACCACCGCCCCGATGGAGCGTTCGCCTGGGTTCAGCACACCATTCCCAGGTTCGCCATCTAGAAGAGTGAAAGCTGGCGCGTGTTCTCGTCGCCGAACTTCTGCGGTACCGGCCGTGGGCGCACCCGCACCGGCCACCAGAACCACCGCCCGAGCAGCGCGGCGATGGACGGTGTCATGAATGATCGCACGATCATTCATGACACCGTCCATCGCCGCGCTGCTCGGGCGGTGGGTCTGGTGGCCGCTGCGGGTGCGCCCACGGCCGGTACCGCAGAAGTTCGGCGACGAGAACACGCGCCAGCTTTCACTTTCTTCTAGATGGCGAACCTGGGAATGGTGCTGTTAAACCCAGGCGAACGCTCCATCGGGGCGGTGGTTCTGGTGGCCGGAACGCATGTGCGAAATTGGCAGCGATGA
>CAWEII010000029.1:0-38021 GCA_963809085.1 uncultured Actinomycetota bacterium
ACCCCTCAGTAAAGATCGTTGGCCACGTTCCGGTCCCCGTCATAATGATCGTGCAAGCCGGCAGACGTAGCCCTCCAGCGCCATGAATATGGGCCCGGCGATCGCGTGATGGCCGGGTCCACTTCCAATGCCTGGCTACTCTGCGAGCTTGTCCTGAAGCCAACTGTGGAATTCACCGATGTGATGCTCGCTGGGTACCAGCACACCACCGTTGCGGTACATGCGTGAGTTCATCGCGGGCTGGCACCGCTCGCAGGCGTCGAAGTCCTGCTGATTGACACGGTGGAACAACTCGACCGATCGGCTGACGTCGCGTCCCGACTCGACCACGTGAGGCAGGTACAGCCAATCGCATTCGACGATGGTGTGATCGGCGCCCATTGGGAACATGCGGTGCACGATGACGTGGTCGGGCACCAGATTGACGAACACCTGCGGACGGACAGTGATCGCGTAGTACCGGCGATCCTGATCCTCTGTGACCCCTGGGATGTGGTCGAGGCCCTCGGATCCGTCGATGGTGAAACCCTTGACATCGTCGCCGAATTCGGCTCCGTGCCCCACGTAGAACTGTGCGGCGTAGCCGTCTGCGAACTCGGGCAGCACCTCGGTGAGTTCCGGGTGAATGGTGGCGCAGTGGTAGCACTCCATGAAGTTTTCGATGATGAGCTTCCAGTTGGCCTTCACGTCGTAGACGATTCGACGGCCGAGGCTCAGATCGGCGATGGCGTAGTGGTCGATCGACTCGACGTCGCCAAGTCGATCGGCGATCTCCTGCATCACAGTGTCTTCGAACGAAGGGGGTTCGTCGGCCAGGCAGACCCAGACATAGCCGAGCCATTCCCTGGCCGCAATCTTGCGCAGCCCGTACTCAGTGCGGTCGATGTCGGGCATCTTGGTGAGGTTCGGGGCGGCAACGAGCTTTCCTTCGAAGTCGTAAGTCCATGCGTGGTAAGGGCATTGGAATGAACGCTTGGCCTCGCCCGACTCTTCCGTGCAGAGGCGGGCGCCTCGGTGGCGGCAGATGTTGTAATAGGCGCGGATGTCGTTCTTGCGCGTGCGCGTGATCAATACACTCTCGCGACCGACCTGAACGGTCTTGAAGGCACCTGGCTTGTCGAGATCCGCGGCATAAACGGCACAGAACCACATCGTCTCGAAGATCTTCTCCTGCTCGAGGCCGAACACGGCTGGATCGGTGTAATAGTGGCCGGCCAAGGTGGAGATCAGGCTTTCGGGAAGGCTGGGGGCTGCCGTGGTCATGGGAAGGCTCCTCGGATTCTTGCTATGGGATTCAGGTGGACTGATGTGCGGTCACACGGCGGTGGGTGTCGCAGAGAGTTGGCGGCGGAAGCGAGTGAACAGCCGAGGCTGGTTCACCCCGAGAACCGCCACTAGGTGGCCGTCGCGGCGATAGGTCGCGATGAAGCAGAGTTCGTCGCAACTGCCTTCCTCGATGGTGACGACATCGTCGGGGCGGGCGATGCCGGCGAATTGGATGCGCGAGCCGTATTGATCCGACCAGAAGTACGGCGCCTTGACCGCCGCGGCTCGGCAGATGCCGCCGGACAGAAGTGTGGCCACTGCGATTGCGGGGCGTTCCAGCGCGCCTGTCCAGTGCTCCACCCGGTGCGCCGCGCCGGTGGCCGCGTCATGCCATGCGGCGCAGTCGCCGACGGCCACGACCTGTGGGATCGCGGTGTCGCCACCGAGCCCACAGATCACGCCGTTGCCGAGTTCCAGACCGCTGCCCTGGAGCCATTCGATGTTGGGAATGCCGCCGATGCCAACGACCACGACGTCCGCAGGAAGGTGACGCCCATCGACGAGATCGATACCGGTGACGCGAGCGTGGCCGGTCAGTCCAGCCACACCGACGCCGCAGATCAGCGTTGTGCCGTTGGTGGCGTGGGCAGAGGCGACGACCGCGCCAAGTTGCGTTCCGAGTTGGACCGCGAGCGGCGTTGCGGCGACCTCGACTATCGTGACGTCCAGATCGAGCTTGCGGGCGGTGGCAGCGACCTCTGCGCCGATGAACCCTGCACCGATCACCACCAGTCGAGCACCGGGACGCAACTCTTCGCGCAGCGCGATGGCGTCGTCGATGGTGCGGACCACGTGCACTCCCGCCAACGACTCCGGACCGGGCCAACGCCGTGCCCGCGACCCCGTTGCGATCACGATTCCGTCCGCGACCACACGTGTGCCGTCGACGAGTTCGACTGCGCCAGATGAAGTGTCCAGCCTGGCGGCGGCCGCGCCGAGTAGCCAGGTGGCCTCGAGGTCGTCGTCGTCAGCTTCTAGCTGCAGGTCAGTCTCGACCATCTGGCCGGACAGGAACTCCTTCGAGAGCGGCGGACGGTCATACGGCCGTCGGATCTCGTCGCCGATTACGGTGAGCTCGCCATCGAATCCCTGTTCCCGCAGGGCGCGAACGGCCGAGAGCCCGGCCAGCGATGCGCCGACGATCGCGACTCGCTTCACAGGTTCTCGCCGAGGCGGGCGCGGATGTCCGGGGGCAGGTTCGGCGATTCGGTACTGAGTTCCACCGTGATGACCCCGTCCTCGATCGTCACCGCATGGGCGCGGACTGGCCGCTTGGCGGGCGGTGCGTCGACCGCACCGGTGCGCAGGTTGAACCTGGATGCGTGCAGCGGGCATTCGACCTCGCATCCCTCGACCCAGCCGTCCGCCAGCGACGCGTCCTGATGCGAGCACGTGTCGTCGATCGCGAACACTTCGCCGTCCTCCGTGTGAAAGACGGCGATGGGCGGATCAGCGTCGACGCGGAGCGCTTCGCCGCGCGGAAGCTCAGACAGGGGACAGACTTGGAGCATGGCATGAACCCTTCACTTGCGGACATTCCCGATGCGCATTGCGAGACACGATTCGTATTATGCAACAGTGTGTGTTCTGTCACACGCATTGTCAAGCCAAGACCACCCGGATTTCGGGCGACATTCCTCGACCCGACAGCCATTGGCCCAAGGGTGCGCGGTAATGGGGGGCGCCGGGACTCCACGGCCCACGATGCTTCCAAGTGAGCCCGAAATGGACTGCGTGGCAAGGCAAAGTCAAAAATGACGAACTCACCCCCACCGTGGCGGACATGACATCCACGGTGGGGGCGGCTCGATATGTCCGGTGGTGCAGCGTCACCGCACCAACCGGTCAGACCTGTTCGAGGGGCGCGGTGCGCATCAGGTCGGCCACTAACGGATCCCTGCGCAGGTCCAGGTAGAGCGACACGCACATGCCGATCATCACCATGACGAACGGTGCCGCAACGATGATGGTCATCGTCTGCAGACCGTTGAGGGCGTCATTCCCCCCGGCCCAGAGCATGAGAACTGCGACTGCTCCCGTGCACAAACCCCACGTCGCCACTGCCCACCTGGAGGGGTGCATGGAGCCCCGCTGGGACAGGGTTCCCATCACCATCGAAGCGGCGTCGGCGCCCGACACGAAGAAGATCGCGACGAGTGCCATGACCAGCAACGACGACACTCCGGCCAGGGGCAGACGCCCGAGCATCCCGAACAACGTGGACTCCGGCTCGCCGTTTCCGTAGAGGTCGATGCCGTCGCGCTGCTGGCCGATCCCCGCACCACCGAAGATGACGAACCAAACCAGGCTCACCGTGGTCGGTATGAGGATCACGCCGATGACGAACTGTCGAATCGATCGCCCCCGGCTGATGCGCGCCAGGAACATCCCGACGAAGGGGGTCCAGGAGATCCACCACGCCCAGTAGAAGATGGTCCAGGACGACAACCACTTACCGGTGTCAGGTCCATCCACTGCGGACCGCGCCGACATCACGGCGAGATTCGCGGCGTAGTCGCCAAGGGCCGTCGGCAGCATGTTCAGGATCAGCACCGTCGGACCTGCGACGAACACGAAGACGGCCAAGATGAGCGCGAGGATCATGTTGATGTTGGACAGCCACTGAATCCCGCGAGAGATTCCGGAGATTGCTGATGCGACGAACGCGAAGGTCAGCAGTGCGACCACCGTGACGAGGAGCATCGTGCCTGCTTTACCGACCCATCCGACGACCTCGATGCCGGATCCGATTTGCAAGGCACCGAGCCCCAGCGAGGCCGCCGTTCCGAACATCGTCGCGAAGATCGCGAGGATGTCTATGATCTTGCCGATCGGTCCCTCGACACGCTTGCGTCCGAGCAGCGGAATGAAGGATGAGCTGATCAGCTGCCGTCGGCCCTTCCGATAGCTGCCGTAGGCAATGGACAGACCGACCACCGCGTACATCGACCAGGGGTGAAAGCCCCAGTGAAACAGCGCCGTGGCCAACGCGGTGCCTGCCGCGGAATCGGCCAATCCGGGCGGTGCATTGACGAAGTGGGTCAACGGCTCCGTGACCCCCCAGAAGATCAGGCCGATGCCCATGCCGGCGCTGAACATCATGGCGACCCAGCTCACCGTGTTGAACTCGGGCTTGTCGCCGTCGGCGCCTAGTGGAATGCGGCCATAGCGACTGACTGCGAGCCAAAACGCGAAGAGAACGAATCCCGTGGCCGAGATCAGGAACAGCCAGCCGAGGTTGCTCACCACCCAGTTGAGCATCGCGGACATCGTCGAGTTGAAGTTGGTGGGACTGATGAGCCCCCACGACAGGATGGCCACGACGCAAGCTCCGGTGACGCCGAAGACCACCCGGTCGGTGACCGGTCGCCGCGAACACAGGGGTACGTCACTCTCGTCATCCGGCGGCCTGGCGTCGACGTCGGTTGGCGCGGGGTCGACGGCCGTGCTGGTCGGCGTGCCGCCGGGATTTTCTCGTTGTGCTGTCACGTCATACTCCTGAGGCGCGAACGCCGAAATCGGATCGGTTGGAGGGGCTGAACGGGTTGGCAGGCAGAGCGTTCGTGCTACCTATGAGATGGCCTTCACGCTGCGCGACATGGGCGGATGGACTGGAGGGTGAGGTGGGACTCATCTCCTTTCGACTGTGATCTACATCACAAATGATGGAGGGCATGCGTATGCCACGGAACTCGCCCGCAGTGGACCTGCACACCGCATGGCGGGCCGTCCGTGGACTATCGAGCTCCCTGGTCGGCGCCTTCGCCGACCCGAGCGGCCGACGATGGCTGCGCAATTCCGACAAACTGCCAGGCCTTATGGCGTACGATCCCTGGCATTAAGTTGATATATTAGATGGCCGTGGCCTGATACGCGACTGTTCTACGAAAAATATTCCAACACACTCGATGCGGAGACTCCCTGATCGATTGCTGAACGGGAAGGCGTACGACTACAGCCCAGGCTTCCAAGTTTGCGGCAGCGCTCCGAACTTTTTCGTGCCGCCGCCGGCCACGGGCTGCCGATTCAGCCTTGGTACCCCATTCGGCGCCCCACGTCGGCTGCCGCGGCAACCACCTCGGCCGCGATTTCGTACGCGCGCTGCTCGGACAGCCGGTACACCGGTCCGGAGACGCTGAGCGCCGCAATGACCGTTCCGCTGTGGTCGCGAATCGGCGCCGCGACTGCGTTGAGTCCCTCTTCGAATTCCTCGATGGAAACGACGTAGCCGTCCCGCGCGATGTCGCGGAGCTGCTGTTCGAACTCCTCGGTCGCGGTGATCGTGCGCGAGGTGAAACGGGTCAGGGTTGCCGTCTCGAGCAACTCTCGCCGGATGCTTGGGGGCGCGAACGCCAACAGGATCTTGCCGCTCGAGGTCGCATGCAGTGGCGTGAGCTCACCGACCCAGTTATGGGTGCCGACCGCCGACGGCCCCCGTGCCTGATCGACGTTCACCGCGTAATGCGAACGCAGCACCGCGATGTTGACGGTCTCCCCAACCTGCGTAGCGAGCCGCTCGCATATCTCGCGGCCCTGTTGGGTGACATCGAGCCGACCAGAGATGGCATTGGCCAAGCGCAGGATCCCGAATCCGAGTCGATACTTGCCGCGTTCCTGGGTCTGCTCAACCAACTCGCGTTCTTCGAGAGCACCGAGCAGCCTGAATGCCGTCGACTTGTGCACGCCGATGTCGGCGGCCAGGTCGATGGCTCCCGCCTCCCCGCGCCTGGCGAGGATCTCCAGCACCTGCAGGGCGCGGTCGACCGATTGGACCCCACCATTGGCGGCATCTGAGGTCGCGTTTGCCACGTCCGCAACGATACCCAGAAGTCGGCATTCTCCGGTGTGCCAGCTGTCAACGGAATGGCGACGGGTCCGGGGTTGACCGAGCTCGTGCCCACATCGTATGGTTGGTATATCAGTTGTCGATCAATTGCCTTTATGTGTGCGCGGGCGGGCCCCAGAGTCCTCGAGCCCACGGTCACCACCGCAAGGCCGTTCACAGAGCTAGGAGACCGTCACATGGGATCACCGCGCGTCGTGATCATCGGGGCCGGCATCGTCGGCGCGAATCTGGCCGACGAGCTGACCGCTCGCGGATGGGATCGCGTGACGGTCGTCGACCAGGGCCCCCTGCCACTCACCGGCGGATCTACTTCGCACGCGCCAGGTTTGGTCTTTCAGACCACGCCATCGAAGACGATGACGGCCTTCGCGACCTACACAATCGAGAAGTTCCTGTCCCTGGATGACGACGGGCAATGGTGCTTCAACCAGGTGGGCGGCCTAGAGGTTGCGACCACCGAGGCGCGGCTCGCTGAGCTGCATCGCAGACAGGGCTGGGCGACTTCGTGGGGCGTCGAAGGCAGGATCATCGACCCGGAGGAGTGCGCCAAGCTGCATCCGCTGCTGGACCCGAAGCGAATCCTGGGTGGGCTGTACGTGGAGACCGACGGCCTGGCCAAGGCCGCCCGCGTCGTCGTCGCCCTGGCCCGCCGGGCGCAGAGCCGGGGCGCCGTGTTCCAGGGCTCGACCAAGGTGGTGGGCGTCGAGCACGGCGGCGGCAAGGTCACCGGCGTCACCACCGACAACGGGGTGTTGCCGGCCGACATCGTCGTGTCCTGCGGCGGCTTCTGGGGTCCCGATCTGGGCGCGTTGGTCGGGATGGACGTTCCGCTGCTGCCTCTTGCCCACCAGTACGCCAAGACCCACCAGATCCCCGAACTCGTCGGACGCAACACCGAGGCGTCGGAGGCGGGCTTCCCGATCCTGCGTCATCAGGATCAGGACCTTTACTTCCGTGAGCACGTGGACCGTCTCGGCATCGGCTCGTACGCGCATCGTCCGATGCCCGTCGATCTGCGCGAACTGCCCGTCGGCGACGTCACCGAAGATGCGATGCCGTCGATGCTCACCTTCACCGAGGCGGACTTCGCTCCGGCGTGGGAGCAGTGCCAAAAGCTGCTTCCCTGCCTGCAGTCGGCCACGATCGAGCACGGATTCAACGGGATCTTCTCGTTCACACCCGACGGCGGTCCGCTGATCGGCGAATCTCCCGACGTCGCAGGCTTCTGGATCGCCGAGGCCGTGTGGGTGACGCATTCCGCCGGCGTCGCACGGTCGGTGGCGCAGCTGCTGATCGATGGCCGGTCGGAGATCGAGTTGCACGGCTGCGACGTGGCGCGGTTCGAAGAGATTCAGCTGGACCCCGGCTACGTCAGCGAGACGTCGCAGCGGAACTTCGTCGAGATCTATGACATCCTGCATCCCCTGCAGCCCAAGGAGTCTCCGCGCAACCTCCGGGTCAGTCCCTTCCATGCCAGGCAGCGGGAACTCGGCGCGGTCTTCCTCGAAAGTCACGGCTGGGAGCGCCCGCACTGGTATGAGGCCAACGCCGGCCTGCTCGATGAGTTGCCCGCCGAGTGGCAGCCGCCTGCCCGTGATGAGTGGGCGGCGATGTACCACTCGCCCATCGCCGCGGCCGAGGCCTGGCGCACCCGCACGTCCGTGGCCATGTACGACATGACGCCACTGACGAGGCTCGAGATCTCGGGCCATGGAGCGCTGGGGATGCTGGAGCGGCTCACAACCGGGAAAATGGACAAGTCGATCGGCTCGGTCACCTACACGCTGGCGTTGAATGCCGACGGCGGCGTCCGAAGCGACATCACCGTTGCGCGGCTGTCCGACAACGTATTTCAAGTGGGTGCCAACGGCCACCTCGATCTCGACTACTTCAGCAGGCAGTCGCCCGGTGACGGCAGCGTCTCGGTGCGTGACATCACCGGTGAGACGTGCTGCATCGGACTGTGGGGCCCACACGCCCGCGATCTGGTGCAGGCGCTCAGCCTCGATGACTTCTCGAACGAGTCGTTCAAGTACTTCCGCGCCAAGAAGGTCCGCATCGGTGGCGTTCCCGTCACCGCGATGCGGCTTTCCTACGTCGGTGAATTGGGCTGGGAGCTGTACACCTCCGCCGACAACGGTCTGCGGTTGTGGGACGCGCTATGGGCCGCGGGCCAGAAGTACGACGTCATTGCCGGGGGCCGTGCGGCGTTCAACAGCCTGCGGATGGAGAAGGGCTACCGGTCCTGGGGCACCGACATGACCACCGAGTACAACCCGTATGAGGCGGGTCTCGGATTTGCGGTGCGACCACAGAAGGGTGACTTCATCGGGCGCGACGCGCTCGAGGGAGTGACCGAGGACTCGGTGTCCAGACGCCTGGCCTGCGTAACGATCGACGACGGTCAGACCGTGGTCCAAGGCCACGAGCCGGTGTTCGTGGATGGGTCCCCTGTCGGCTACGTCACCAGTGCGGCCTTCGGGCACACCGTCGGATCGCCGATCGCGTATGCATGGCTACCGGCGACGGCGACGGTCGGCACGCAGGTCGAGATTCAGTACTTCGATCGCCTCGTCACTGCCACGGTCGCCGCAGAGCCGCTGGTGGATCCCGAGATGAAGAAGATCCGGTCATGACCGCCGTGCACACGTCGGTCAAGACCGACACCATCTCTCACTTCCTCGACGCACTCACAGCCAAGATTCCAGCCCCCGGCGGCGGCGCCACGGCGGGATTGCACCTCGCGCAAGGCGCGGCGCTGGTCTCGATGGTCGCCCGTCCAGCATCACCGACGCCACAGTCACGCTCTGCCACCACCACACCCGCGACCTTCCCGCCAGCACCAGAGGCGCGGACATCGAAGCCGACTCCGTCGAGGGCCGGGCTGGCGGTCTTACGCCCGTGCCGGGCAGCGTCGGCCCGGTGACGACCGCACTGCTACTGGCCAACACCGCTACTGCCGCAATCGATCTGCACGTCCGTGCCCATGTGACCGCCGGCAAACTCGTCGGTTCCGCAGCACTCTGACCCACCGCACCATCTAGGAGAACCATGTCCCACGAATTCACCCTGACGCTGAGCTGCCCGCAGCGGCCCGGGATCGTTCATGCCGTCAGCTCGTTCCTGTTTTCGAGGCACTGCGACATCGCGGAGCACCAACAGTTCGACGATACGGTCAGCCAGGCATTCTTCATGCGCACCAAGTTCCTGTGCGCCGACGACAACCTCGATCTGGACCAGCTGAATGACCAGTTCGGCCCGATTGCCGCAGACTTCAAGATGTCCTTTCGGTTCAACAACACCAGACAGCCCCGGGTGGTCATCATGGTGTCGAAGCTCGGGCACTGCCTCAACGACCTGATCTTCCGTTGGCGCGCAGGCACCTTGGGCGGTGAGCTGGTCGCGGTGGTTTCGAACCACGAGGCGCTCCGGCCGATGGCCGAGGCAGCCGGGCTGCCGTTCGTCCACATCCCCGTGACCCCGACCAACAAGCCCGACGCCGAAGCCCAGCTACTCTCGCTCGTTGACGAAATGAACGTCGACCTGGTGGTTCTTGCGCGGTACATGCAGGTGCTCTCCGACTCTGCGTGCAAGGCCCTGAAAGGATGCGCGATCAACATCCACCACTCGTTCCTACCTGGATTCAAGGGGGCCAAGCCGTACCACCAGGCATACGACCGCGGGGTCAAGCAGGTGGGCGCCACGGCGCACTACGTCACGCCCGACTTGGACGAGGGACCGATCATCGAGCAGCAGGTCATCCGTATCGACCATTCGTACGATCCCGCCCGGTTGGCCAACGTAGGTCAAGACGCGGAGGCACTGGCCCTCTCCCGCGCGGTGCGGTGGCACTGCGAGAATCGCGTGCTTCTACACGGACACCGCACGGTCGTCTTCAACTGACCGGACCGCCAACGGCTCACACGATTGCGCGCACGGATTCCTCGAAGCCGATGACGTGCTCGCGCGCGATGGCTGCGGCGGCATCGCCGTCGCCCGATGCGATGGCGCGCAGGAGCTCGACGTGCTCGCCGACGTGACGCGCCACCGTGGGCAAACGATCCAGAAATATGCAGAAGATCCGGGTCGCCAGGTTGTCGTACCGCACCAGGACGTCCTCCAGGTGGGGGTTACCCGCGGCGCGGTAGATCGCACGATGGACGCGCATGTCCCAGCGCATCAATTCCGTGCGATCTATGCCCTCGACGTCGAGCGCCTCTGTTCGCGCGGCCAACTCGAGGAGCTGGCTGCGCACGGCCGCGGACGCCGACTCCGCCGCCGTGCGCGCCGCGACCGGTTCGAGGTTCACTCGGATCTGCGAGATGTGGCGGAGATCTGCGACGTCGACCCCCGTGGCGAAGGTGCCCCGCCGCGGGAACGACACCACCAGACGGTCGACTTCCAGGCGTTTGAGTGCCTCACGCACGGGGGTCCGCCCCACCTCGAGCTCCGTCGCCAGCTCGCCCTCGACCAGCGCATCGTTGGGACGGATGTCGAGCATGATGAGCTTGTCCTGGATTGCCACATAGGCGCGGTCGGCCAACGACAATGCATCGCTACCGACGTCGAGGGTCTCCACGTCCAGAGCAGTCACGACCTGACTTCCTTTCCGACGTGATCGCCCCAGCACCTGGTGGCCGACCTTGTCAGAACAATGATATATCAGAACACGACCCGTGTTACAGCAAAGCCCTGATAGCCCTTTCGAAACTGGTCACGTGAGCGAGCGTGAGCGCCGCCGCGGTGTCATCGTCGCCGGCGACGATGGCCTCCAGAAGTGCGACGTGCTCGCGCACGTGGCTCGCGACGTCGGGCAGACGGTCGAGGAACAGACACCAGATTCGGGTTGCGTGAGCGTCGAGGCCGACCAGGATGTGCTCGAGGTGGGGGTTACCCGACGAGCGATAGATCTCGCGGTGCACGTGGACGTCACGGCGCAGCACCTCGCGCGGGTCGTCGGCGTCGTCAATCTCGGCGATCTCCGCCGCCAGTGTGACCAGGCGTGCGCGTGCCTCCGGCGAAGCGGTCCGCGCCGCACGGGCGGCCGCGGTGGGCTCGAGTTGCCTTCGTATCTCGGAGATGTCCGCGAGATCCGTCATGTCGACCGCCGTGGCGAAGGTACCGCGCCGCGGGTACGCGATCAGGAGCCGCTCGCGCTCGAGTCGTTTGAGCGCTTCCCGAACGGCAGTGCGGCCCAACCCGAGTTCGGTCGCCAGGTGGTCGTCGTTGATGGGCTCGCCGGGTCGGATGTCGAGCAGGACCAGCCGTTCGCGGATCGATTCGTAGGCACGGTCCGCATTGGTCTCGGCGCTGGCGCCGGCGTCGGCGTCGGCGAACGAGAAGTCCGTCAGCGTCATCGCTGATCCTCCTTGATCCTCAAGACGTGGCCGCAAGCCATTGACGTGGTCGCGATCTGAACCTACTCTATCCCAGAATTGATATATTAGTGTTAGATTCACTGGCATGCCAGGAAAGGCGACGATGACCCTCGACACCGCAGGACGCCCAACGGCAGCGCCCGCCAACCCGCGTCTGAACGAATCGCTTGCCGCGATCGATCCGGCCGTGCACAGTGCGATCGCCGACGAGCTGGCCCGTCAGGAGTACACCCTCGAGATGATCGCGAGCGAGAACTTCGCCCCGCTCGCCGTGATGCAGGCGCAGGGGTCGGTGCTGACAAACAAGTACGCGGAAGGCTATCCGGGTCGGCGCTACTACGGCGGCTGCGAGCACGTCGACGTCATCGAGCAGATCGCGATCGATCGTCTCACCGCCCTGTTCGGCGCGACCTACGCGAACGTTCAGCCCCATTCCGGCGCACAGGCCAACGCCGCGGCCATGGCAGCCCTGCTCAACCCCGGTGACACGATCCTGGGATTGGCACTCCCCCACGGCGGCCACCTCACCCACGGCATGAAGTTGAACTTCTCTGGGAAGCTGTACAACGTTGCGGCCTACCACGTTACGGAGGACACCCACCGAGTCGACATGGCCGAAGTCGAGCGACTCGCCAGGGAGCATCGACCACAGCTGATCGTGGCCGGCTGGTCGGCCTATCCGCGGCAGCTCGACTTCGCCGAATTCCGCCGCATCGCCGACGAGGTGGGCGCCTACCTCATGGTCGACATGGCCCACTTCGCCGGACTCGTCGCCGCGGGACTGCATCCCTCCCCCGTACCGCACGCGCACGTGGTGACCTCCACCACCCATAAGACCCTCGGCGGTCCCCGCGGCGGCGTGATCCTGACCAATGACGCAACGCTTGCCAAGAAGATCAACTCCTCGGTGTTCCCCGGCCAGCAGGGCGGTCCGCTCGAACACGTCATCGCCGCCAAGGCGGTGTCGTTCAAACTCGCCGCCGAGCCCGAGTTCCGCGAGCGCCAGCAGCGCACCCTCGACGCCGCGAAGATCCTCGCCGACCGCCTGCTCCAAGACGATTCGCGCACCGCGGGCATCAACGTGGTGTCAGGTGGCACGGACGTTCACCTGGTCCTTGTCGACCTGCGCGCATCCGAACTGGACGGAAAGCAGGCCGAGGATCGGCTGCACCGGGTGGGAATCACCGTGAACCGCAACGCCGTTCCTTTCGACCCACGCCCGCCGATGGTGAGCTCGGGCGTTCGCATCGGCACCGCGGCGCTGGCCACCCGCGGCTTCGACCTCGAAGCCTTCCGCGAGGTCGCCGACGTCATCAGCGTGGCGTTGCGTCCCGACACCGACGACGCAGGCCTCGCGGCCCTGCGCGACCGGGTCGACGTCCTCGCTCAACGCTTCCCGCTCTACCCGACCCTGACGGAGGAGACGCTGTGACTGCCCCGCCGCCCACTCCCCCCGGCGCCCACCTGCCCGATCATCCCGACTTCCTCTGGCGCACCCCGGAACCGAAGAAGAACTACGACGTCGTCATCGTCGGTGGCGGCGGCCACGGGCTGGCAACGGCGCACTACCTGGCCAAGAACCACGGCATCACCAATGTCGCGGTGCTGGAACGGGGCTGGCTTGCCGGCGGCAACATGGCCCGCAACACCACCCTGATCCGCTCAAACTACCTGTGGGACGAGAGTTCGTTCATCTACGAGCATGCCCTGAAACTGTGGGAAACCCTCGAGGAAGACCTCGACTACCCCATCCTGTTCAGCCAGCGCGGCGTGCTCAACCTCGCGCACAGCCTGCAGGACGTCCGCGACAGCGTCCGGCGCGTCGAGGCCAACAAGCTCAACGGCATCGACGCTCAGTGGGTCGACCCGGACGAGGTCAAGAAGCTTTGTCCAATCGTCAACGTCTCCAGCGATATTCGCTATCCGGTGCTGGGCGCGACGTACCAGCCGCGCGCCGGCATCGCCAAGCACGACTACGTGGCCTGGGGGTTCGCCCGCCGAGTCGACGAAGCAGGCATTGACATCATCCAGAACTGCGAGGTCACCGGATTCGTCACCGACGGCGACCGCGTCACGGGGGTGCGCACCACGCGTGGCGACATCGGCGCCGGTCAGGTCGCGCTGTGCGCGGCAGGGCACACGTCGACGCTCACCGACATGCTCGGCATCCGCACGCCGCTGCAGAGCCATCCCCTTCAGGCGCTGGTCTCCGAGCTGCTCGAGCCCGTCCATCCGACGATCGTGATGAGCAACGCCGTGCACGTCTACGTGTCTCAGGCACACAAGGGCGAACTCGTCATGGGCGCAGGGGTCGACTCCTACAACGGGTACGGCCAGCGCGGGGCGTTCCACATCATCGAACGCCAGATGGCGGCCGCCGTGGAGCTGTTCCCGGTGTTCGCGCGCGCCCACCTGCTGCGCACCTGGGCGGGCATCGTCGACGTCTGCCCCGACGCCTCGCCCATCGTCGGCCGCACTCCCTACGAGAACCTCTATCTCAACGCGGGTTGGGGCACGGGCGGATTCAAGGTCACCCCCGGTATCGGTTGGTGCCTTGCCGACACGATCGCCAGCGACGAGCCACACGAGTTCGTCGCGCCGTTCAGCCTCGACCGATTCGTCACCGGCGCCCTGGTCGACGAACACGGCGCCGCCGGCGTCGCGCACTGAACCCGACCAGCCCAACCCAGCAGGAGCGATCATGCAACTCATCGAATGCCCGTGGTGCGGGCCGCGTGAAGAAACCGAGTTCCACTACGGGGGCGAGGCACACGTCGCCTACCCCGAGGACCCACAGGCCCTGACCGACGAGCAGTGGGCCCACTACGTGTTCTTCCGCAGCAACCCGAAGGGCATGTTCGCGGAGCGCTGGAGCCACAGCGCCGGATGCCGCCGCTGGTTCAACGCCATCCGCGACACCGCCACCTACAAATTCCACTCCGTGTACCGCACGGGCGAGCCGAAGCCGACAATCTGATGAGCTCACCTTTCCGCACCACCGACGGTGGACGTGTCGACCGAGACAGCACCGTCTCCTTCACGTTCAACGACCGGGACTTCACCGGGCACCCCGGCGACACGCTCGCCTCGGCACTGCTGGCCAGTGGTGTTCACCAGATCACCACCAGCATCAAGCTGGGGCGTCCGCGGGGTATCACCGCCGCGTGGGCCGAGGACACCGGCGGCCTGGTCCAGGTCGAGCACCCCTTCCCCGAGCCGATGCTGCTGGCCACCACCGTCGAACTGTTCGAGGGCCTGGTGGCGCGTGGCATTCCAGGCCAGGGTCGCCTCGCCGAGATCGCCGACACCGCCAAGTACGACGCCACCCACGTGCACACCGACGTGCTGGTCGCAGGCGCGGGACCGGCCGGTCTGGCCGCCGCGCTGACCGCCGCCCGGGCCGGCGCTCGGATCGTGCTTCTCGACGAGCAGAGCGAGGCAGGCGGAGCACTGCTGGGCAGCACGGACACCATTGACGGCAGGCCCGCACTGGACTGGGTCGCCGACGCCGTCGCCGAACTCGCCACGTATCCCGACGTGCTGCACCTGCAGCGCACCACCGCCTTCGGTCACTACGACGACGGGTTCATCCTCGCGCTGCAGCGCCGCACCGACCACCTTGGCGCGGAAGCGCCTGCCGCAGTGAGCCGTCAGCGAGTGTGGCGGATCCGGGCTCGCCGCATCGTGGTGGCCGCGGGCGCCCACGAGCGTCCCGTCGTCTTTACCGACAACGACCGCCCCGGCATCATGCTGGCGCACGGTGCCAGGACCTTCCTGCACCGTTACGGCGTCAAGGTCGGCGAGCGAGTCGTCGTCTTCACGACCAACGACAGCGCCTACCCGTCGGCTCTCGATCTGCACGACGCCGGAGTCACCGTCGCCGCGATCATCGACGCCCGCCCCGAGGTATCCGTAGATCTGTTGAGCGAGTGCGATGCTCGCGGCATCACGGTGAAGGTGGGATCGGCTGTCACCGGCACCCGCGGTGAGGCGAGGGTCACCCATGCCCTGGTGGCATCGCCCTCCGACGACGCCTTGGAACCCGTCGCGTGTGATGCGCTGCTGGTCAGCGGTGGTTGGAATCCCGCGGTGCACCTGTTCAGCCAAGCGCGCGGCAAGCTGCGCTACGACGAGGTCCTCGGCGCCTTCGTGCCCGGCGAGAAACTCGACGGCGTCAGCGTCGCCGGGTCCGCCAACGGCATACTCGACCTGCCGGGGTGCCTACGCGACGGCCGCGAGGCGGGGACGGCGGCGGTCGCCGAGCTCGGCTTCGCCACACGTTCTAATGCCCTTGCAGGAGAATCGGATTCGTCTCGGAAGCCCGCTCCGGGTCTGGTGCTGTGGTACGTCCCCGACGCGAAGAGCGCCACCACTCAGTTCGTCGACCTCCAGCGCGATGCGACGGTGGCCGATTTGGTCAGGGCCGTCGGCGCAGGCATGCGGTCGATGGAGCACATCAAGCGCTACACCACCATCGGCACCGCCCATGATCAGGGCAAGACCTCCGGCGTCGTCGCGTCCGGGATCACCGCCGCACTCCTCGACGCTCCCGTCGAGGACCTCGGTGTGACGACGTTCCGGCCGCCCTACACTCCGGTGGCGTTCGCGGCCCTGGCCGGTCGCAGCCGCGGCAGCCTGTTCGACCCGGAACGCGTAACGGCAGTTCATGACTGGCACGTCGAGCGCGGCGCGGTGTTCGAGGATGTCGGCCAGTGGAAACGGCCACGCTACTACCCGCGGGCCGGTGAAGACATGGACACCGCGGTGCTGCGCGAATGTGCCGCGGTCCGTGCGGGGGTGGGCATCCTCGACGGCTCCACCCTTGGCAAGATCGACGTCCAGGGCGTCGACGCAGGCCAGTTTCTCGACATGCTCTACACGAACATGATGAGCAACCTGAAGGTCGGCATGGTCCGCTACGGTGTGATGTGCGGCGTCGACGGCATGGTCATCGACGACGGCACCGTGATGCGGTTGGACGACAACCGTTTCCAGGTGTTCACCACGACCGGCGGCGCAGCGCACATCCTGGACTGGATGGAGGAGTGGCTGCAAACCGAATGGCCGCACCTCAAGGTCCGGCTCACGTCGGTGACCGAGCAGTGGCACACCTTCCCCGTCGTGGGCCCGAAGTCGCGCGACATCATCGGGGCGGTCTTTCCGGACGTCGACGTCAGCAACGAGGCCTTTCCGTTCATGGCGTGGCGCGATACGAGCATCGACGGCGTCCACGTCCGGGTGGCACGGGTCAGCTTCTCCGGTGAACTCGCCTACGAGGTCAACGTGATGGGCTGGTACGCCACCGCGCTGTGGAAGAAGCTCGTCGCCGCGGGTCAGCCCTACGGCATCACGCCGTACGGCACCGAGACGATGCACGTGCTGCGCGCCGAGAAGGGCTACCCGATCATCGGGCAGGACACCGACGGCACCAACACGCCACAGGATCTCGGCATGAGCTGGGCCGTGTCGAAGAAGAAGGTGGACTTCATCGGCAAGCGGTCCTTCACGCGCAGCGAGAACCTCAACCCACTGCGCAAGCAGTTCGTCGGATTGCTGCCAATCGATGCGGAAACCGTCCTGCCGGAGGGTGCGCAAATCATCGAAGCCGTCGCCGACGGCGTCCTTCCTTCGCCGCCCGTGCCCATGCTGGGCCACGTCACGTCGAGCTATCGCAGCGCCGAACTCGGTCGTCCCTTCGCGCTGGCACTGTTGGAGGGCGGACACGCCCGCCTCGGAGAAACCGTCCACGTCCCCGTCGACGGGACTCTGGTTCCCGTGGAGATCACCGGTTCCGTCCTCGTCGACCCCGAAGGAGCTCGCCGCGATGGCTGACACTCTCACCCGACGCAGCCCACTGCACGGCTACCGATCCCGCTTCGCGGAACTCCCCGATTCCGCGAAAATCGGCGAGGAGCCGTTCGTCGCGATGGTCGACCTGTGGGTGGACCCGGCTGGACCCGGCGGCGGTGCGGTGGCTGGCGTGCTCGGAATCGACGCGTTGCCCACGCGGCCGTCGACCGTCACCGAAGGCCACGATTCCACGGTGATCTGGTTCGGGCCGCAGGAGTGGCTGATCACCTCGACCGTGCTCGCCGGCGAAGCGCTCGAGACCCGGTTGCGCGAGGGCGTCATCGAGCACGGTGGCGCGGCCATCGACGTGTCCGCGCAACGCACGACGGTCCGCCTGCGCGGCGAACACGCCCGTGACGTCCTCGCGAAGGGCTGCTCGCTGGACCTGCATTCGTCGGTGTTCCGGCCCGGTGCCGCCGCGCAGACCATGCTCGGCCAGGCGGCCGTCGTGCTGATCCCCTTGGCCGACGACGGCTCCGACTATCGAATCCTGGTGCGGTCGTCGTTCGCCAGCTATCTGGCGGAGTGGTTGATCGACGCCGCCGAGGAATTCGGCGTCCGCTCCTAGCGATGCGCCCCGGCCCACAACCTTCGCAATGACGACGGCGATCGAGCCCCCCGGCCCGCGACCAAGGACGTGCGGGACCGCCTGGTGCGTCGTCTGGCGGATCCGACCGCGCTGGTCTGCGGAATCGTCAACGTCACGCCGGACTCGTTCTTCGATGGCGGCCGACTCGGGGATACCTCGCGTGCGGTCGAGCATGCTCTCGCCCTCGTCGAAAACGACGTTCGGGCACTCCGCCTCAAGGGCGCTCTCACCACCGCCGCGGCGTTGCGGGTTCCGGTCTGCGTGATGCACATGCAGGGAGTGCCGAGAACCATGCAGCTCGCGCCCACCTACACCGACGTCGTCGCAGAGGTCCGCCAATTCCTCGTTTCACGCGTCGAGGCACGCCATGCCGCAGGAATAGCCGACGACCACATCGTCCTCGATCCAGGCTTCGGATTCGGAAAGGCGTTGGCGCACAACCTCGAAGTACTGTCCGGACTGCGGAACATCGCGAGTCTGGGAATGCCCGTGATGGCGGGGTTGTCGCGCAAGGACATGCAAGGCCAGATCACCGGCCGCGAGGTGGCCGACCGGTGCGCGGCCTCGGTGGCCGCAGCATAGCTCGCGACCCAGAACGGTGCGTCCATCGTGCGGGTACACGACGTCGCGGCAACCGTCGACGCACTAGCCGTCGCGCACGCGGTCGACGCCATCGCACGGTCGCTCGTCGGTGTCACTGCGGCGCTGGACCTTCCGAGGCGGCACACCTACTGCTCTCCGCCCGGCTACTAGGCGACCGGACGGCTCTGACCGACCAGCGACACTTCAGATCCGACGTTCCAGACGGATGGTGACGGCTTTGCACACCGGCGTGTTCGAACCGCGACGTGGTCGAGCGGAATCAGCGAGTCGGTCTCGGGATAACTCGTATCTCTCGCCATCACTCACGGTGTGAGTGCCCCGTGCGATCCAGTCGGCGAGGTGAGGAGCCTCAGCGCCCGGTCGCGCCAGGCCCACCGTTGAACAGGATGTCGCCGGAGGTCAACACATCAGCTTCGGGCACGTATGGGCACACCGACCCGGGTGAGTGCCCTGGTGAATGAACGAGCTGAATCTCCATGTTCGTCAACCCGACTCGCTGCCGCCCGGCGTCGAGATTCCAGTACTTCTGCTCGATATGACTTGTCTTCCAGAGCATGTCACCCCCGGAGTGCATCAACACCGGCGCGTCGAGCGTGGAGGCCAGTTCGAGTGCGACGGTGACGTGGTCGTCGTGACCGTGCGTGACGATCACCGCCACGATGTTTCGACCTGCGACGGCGTCGACGATCCGGTCCGCCGTGTGCGCGGCGTCGACGATGACGACCTCATCGTCGTCGCCGACCAACCACACGTTGTTGTCGACGTCCCACGTTCCGCCATTGAAGTGAACGTTCCCGCCGTCACCACCCGGTCGACGCGCAGGTCACCGCTCACAGGACGACCACCGACCGCAACACCGCGCCGGCATGCATGGTGTGGAAGGCGTCCTCGACCTCGTCGAGCTTGATCCGCTCTGAGATGAAGCGCTCAAGCGGCAGTCGGCCCTGCCGGTACAGATCGACCAACGTCGGAAAGTCGCGTTCGGGAAGGCAGTCGCCGTACCAGGACGACTTCAACGCACCACCGCGCGAGAAGAAGTCGACTAAAGGCATCTCCAACTGCATGTCGGGTGTCGGAACGCCGACCAGCACGACCGTACCTGCTAGGTCGCGGGCGTAGAACGCCTGACGCCAGGTTTCGGGGCGCCCGACGGCGTCGATCACCACGTCGGCGCCAAAGCCTCCGGTGAGCGCCTGGACCGCCTCGACGGTGTCCTCGTCGCTCGCATTCACCGTGTGCGTGGCGCCGAGTTCGCGGGCCCATTCCAGCTTCTTCGCATCACGATCGATGGCAATGATCGTTCCCGCGCCCGCCAGTCGCGCTCCCACGATCGCCGCGTCACCGACACCGCCGCAGCCGATGACCGCGACCGAGTCGCCGCGGGAGACGTTGCCGGTGTTGACCGCGGCGCCCAATCCCGCCATGACGCCGCAGCCGAGCAGTCCCACGACCGCGGGATCGGCGTCGGGATCGACCTTCGTGCACTGGCCGGCGTGCACGAGTGTCTTCTCCGCGAATGCGCCGATGCCCAGTGCCGGGGTCAACTCGGTGTCGTCGGAAAGCGTCATCTTCTGTCCGGCGTTGTGAGTGTTGAAGCAGTATTGCGGGCGACCCCGCCGGCACGCCCGGCACGTGTGGCAATGGCCACCACAGTCTGCAATATCAGTTTATAGATTTCTAGTATATCAATTGTATAGCTGGACTGGATCGGTTCCTCCGGCCGTGCCCTCGGCCAGGACTTGCTGCCATGGCGCGATTACCTGGCTGGCAAAGTCAAGCATCTGGTCGATGCTCGGGAACATTGCGAAGACATCCACGATCGACTCACTCCCCGTTCGTGCGCAGTTCCCAGGGGTGCATGCCGAGTGCATCCGCCAGGTTCCGCTGCAGCGCGACGCCGGACGGCAGCGGACGCCAAAATATGGTCACCTCGGCAATCCTGCCGTCCGCGTCGAGCAGGACGAACAACATGCCGTGGACCGCGGCGTCTCCGATCTGCAGCCGGTAGAACGCCGCGTGGTGGGTCTCACCGCTGAGGACCTCCATATAGGTGTCGTCGGACGACAGTCTGTTGACGGTCTTGATGGTTTCCACGGCGGCCTCGCGGCCGGTGACTGGCTCATCGCCGAGCGGGCCGTACAGCACCACGTCCTCGGCGAGCAAACGGGTGAGGGTGTCTTTGTCTGCGCCGCCGTGAATGCAGTCGACGAAGGACTCCAAGGTGTCGCGGTGCGGGGCGAACCTGGTCATGGTTACTCCTCGTGGTGTGTGAGATTCGGTCGGTGTGCCTAGGCCGTCAGCCGGGCGGAGAAGTAGTTGCCGTTGTCCATATCGGCGAGCAGGCTGGGCGCAGCGGGTTCCCAGCCCAGGGTCCGGCGCGTGATGAGGTTGGTCGCCGGGAGGTCCATCGTGACCGGATACGCGAGGAACCCAAAGTATCCCGGCAGCATCAGTACGTCCGCGGGAACGCTCACGGCGGGCAGGCCCAGACGGCTGCCTATGGCCTCGGCGATCTCGCGGAACGGGATGCCCCCGTCCTCAATCGCGTGCCAAAATCTGCCAGCCGGGCCCTTCTCCAGCGCCAAGCGGAACAGGGAGGCGACATCGCGGATGTGCACCGCGCCCCACAGGTTCGCGCCGTCTCCTGGGTAGCCGGCGAAGCCCTTCTCCTTCGCGAGCGCGATCAGTCCCGGGAGGAAGCCGGCACGATCGGTCGTGCTGTGCGCGATGGTGGGAAGCCGCACGACCGCAGACCGCACTCCCCGCTCGGCGAGTCCGACTACGGCGGTCTCCACGGCGTTCCGGAACCGCAGGGTGCCCTTGTACTCATCGCCGCTGGGAAGGGCCGGGTCCTCCTCGGTGGCCGGCCGGCCCAGGTTCCCGGGCGAGCCCATACTGCCTGCCGCGACCAGCGGCTTTCCGGTCCCCGCGAGCGCCTCGCCGTACGCGAGTATGACCGGGAGTTCGGCGGCGGTCACGGCGTCGATCCCGCCGGACGGAAGCAGGTCTTGCCTGTGCGCGACGTGGATGATGCCGTCGGAGTCCGCGGCCGCCTCCTTGAGCCCCTCGAGATCCTCGAGGCTGCCGCGACGCACCTTCGCGCCGAGCGCGGACACCGCCGCCGCGGCCGTGCCCGACCGGGCCAGGCCGGTGACCTCGTGCCCGGCGGCGATGAGCTCGGGGATGATGTACGAACCGGAATGGCCGGTCCCACCAGTGACGAAAACGCGCATGCTGCTGTCCTTCAGAGAGTAAGTGGGGGTTGTTCTTCTCGTGCCCTACATCGAGTGGCGCGAAAAGTGTTGGTGCGGTTGCTATCAGCTGAGAACGTTGACGCCGAGGAAGAAGTTGGTGTGCTTGACGGAGTGGGCAACGAGGCCCAGCTGCAGCAGGGCGGCGTTCTCCAGTGCCCGCGCCATTGGCAGCTGCCCGGTGTCCATCGGCCGCAGTCCCAGGCTCTCGATGAACGCCGACACGCGTGCCTTTGCCTGCGCGTCGTCGCCGGCGATGAACACGTCCACGGGGCGCCCCTCGGCTGGGCCGGCCGCCAGAACGTTGGAGAACAGGGTGTTGAACGCCTTGACGACATGCGCGCCGGCAGGGGCGGCCTTGGCGATCTCCTGTGCGCCGGAACTGCCCTCCGGGGTGACAAAGCCCTTGAAATCGGGGGTGATGGGGTTGGTGATGTCGACGATGACCTTGCCGTGTAGCGCGTCCCCGCACTCGCCGACCACCGCCGCCGCACTGGCGTACGGCACGGCGACGATCACGATGTCCCCCATCGGGGCGGTGCCGGCCGTCCCGACAGTGGCGCCGCCGAGCGCAGCAGCCAATTCCTTGGCTTTGACCGGGTCACGGCCAATGATCTCGACTGTGTTGCCGCCGGCGACCGCCCGGTCGGCTAAGGCTTTGGCCATGTTCCCCAGGCCGATGATGCTGATGCTGCTCATGATGTATCCCGTCTAGACTGCTGGTCGAAAAGGTTGACTCCTCAACCTTATGCGGAGGATTGGTGATGCGTCAACCAATCGGGGTAGCGTGGAGGCTGATGGAACCGAACTGGCTGAACGCTCGTGAAGACCGCGCTTGGCGCGCCTTCATGCACGCGCATCATCAGCTCGTCGCGCACCTGAACCGGGGTCTGCAGGAATCGGCCCTGTCCGGGGCCGACTACGAGCTCCTCGCGGTGCTCTCGTCACTCGACGGCGACCGCATGCCCGCCCGCGACCTGTGCAACGCACTGGGCTGGGAGAAGAGCCGTCTCTCACACCAACTGCGGCGCATGCAGAAGGACGGGTTGATCGGCCGCGAGCCCAACCCCGGCGACGCCCGCAGCACCATGGTCTGCCTGCTGCCTGCCGGTCGCGTCGCCATCGAGAAGGCGGCACCCAGGCACGTGGAGGACGTCCGCCAGAACTTCATCGACCTGCTTACCCCAGCTGAGCTCGACATGCTCACCACCATCAACGAACGAGTCCTGCTCCACCTGGCCACAAACCATGACTCCCCCGGCGAAGACGAGCCTTCATAGCCCTCATTAGCCGTGAGCATTCTGCCCCATCCAGACTGCTACACAGTGGGTTTCGTCGGGGATTCGTCGGTTCGCACAGGCGGTAGTGCTCAGTTACCGTGGTTGAAGTTGCCATGTCTTATTTGCCGGTCCGTCACGCCACGCAATGCTCCGCCCCAGGCGCGAACACCCGAACTCCCACGCTTCCGTCTCATGTCACTACTGACTGGGAATACGGCGGAATCGCATACGGAGGGTCACCGGTGACGAACTCACGCTTTCACCAGATGAATCACGGACGCTTCGAGTGACCCTCACCCGCCGCATCGGTTAATTTCGGTCAAAATGCCTCGACACCACCGGTATTCGGCGGATAACACCAAGTGCGCATGCCATCCTTCCGCGCCGGTCGCCGCGGCACCCGGACGTCAACCTTCGGTTCATGATGGACCTACCTCCAGCGTTGACACCCGAGCCTTATATTGCCAGCGTGTCAACCGCGCTTGTCGGACGGCAGGGCCTCCAGCAGCCGGGCGGCCTCCCGGTAGTGCTGCCTGGTCCGGAATTAAATGGCCTACCTCACGCTGGAGGCTGTGACGCGTCGGCCTATTCGTGGCGGCTGCCCAACTTCAGCATGCATACAACTAACCCCATGCTGAGCTCAATTCGTCACCGTGACGGTTCGAGCACGCGCCCGATAATGTTATCCGCCAGGACCTTCCATACGAAAACCCATGTAAACCGACCATCCCGCTATCTCGATATCCACCATTCGGGGATGTCTTGAAGTTCCCCAATCCGCTGGTGCGCGCCTAGAAGTATGGCTCTTCCTCGCGCCTGTTTGGTTGCCGCAACTGTTTCGCACTTGCCCGGCGATGCGTGGTGCGTGGCGTTGCCGGAAACTGGAAGGAGAAGGCGTCTGCGAGCTGACGCCCAAAACCGCTCGGGGCCAGGGGAACTCGAACCTTGCTGCGGCCGTCAATCGGCCGGACGCCGCGGGTGTCGGGAGCTAACGCGGTTTGCACGGCACTGCTTGCCTAGAACGGCTCACCACGCACCCGTGAGATGGCAGGGCCAAGCGAATAGAACGCCTTCCTTACGCGTTATATCTCCACCGCAACCTACGAATGGCAGATCCACCAACGGCCTCCGCTGCCGCATTGAAGGGCCAGCAGGACGGTGCTCTCCTGGTAGATGAACGTCTGCGCCGATCCGCGGCTGAGCTATAATGTGTTCTGAAAGAACAGCTTCCGCAGCGCCGTCACCGCCGAAGTATGCATGGTGGAAACCGGCGACGATGCATTTCGAATGATCACTGAACCCAAGACCGACGCCACCGGACGCGAGTACCTGCCAGAGTAGAGGCGACTGCCGCGTCAGCCCGATGGTCCGCACTGAGGAGACCAAGTAATGACCAACGCCGATAGTACGAGCGTGTTCGACGCCGCCCTGCCGACATTGGACTACGACGTCACCACCCTGCCCGCGCAGGTATATCCGCAACTTCTGGCGGCCCAACAACAAGCACCTATCGCAGTGGGCCCTTTTGGGCCAGAAGTACTTTCATACGACCTCGTACGGTCTGTGCTCTGTGACAGCCGCTTCAAGACCCCGTGCGGCCTCCACCTCGCCGTCCAAGGCGTCACCTCGGGACCGCTCTGGGACAAGGTCGTCAGTTCGCTGATGGCCATGGAGGGCCACCAACACCAGCGCATCCGCAGTCTCGTGTCCAAGGCATTCACACCCCGCGCGGTCGAGCGCCTCAACGCAACGATCGTCGGTATGATCGATGACATTGTCGAGCCCCTCAGTCATCAGGGCCACTGCGACGTCGTCACAGACATCGCCCGTCCCTACCCCGTACCCATCATCAGTGCACTGCTCGGCGCACCCGCCGCAGATTGGGAGCAGTTCACGCGGTGGGCCGACGACATCGCTAAAGGCTTCGGCTACACCTTCACCCCCGACCTGGAGCGAGAGGTCATGCGCGCGTGGGGCGAACTCGACGACTATGTCGACGACATGATCGACCAACGCCGCCACACTCTCGCCGACGACCTGCTCTCCGACCTCATCCGCGCCGAGCACGACGATGGCCGTCTTGACGCCGAGGAACTTCGTATGCTCGCTGGCGGCCTACTGCTCGCCGGGACCGAGACCACCCGCAACCAGGTCGCCGCGTCCATCGACGTCCTGCTCGATCACCCTGACCAATGGGAGCTGCTCAGCGAGAACCCCGACCTCGCTTTGGCCGCAGTCGATGAGACGATGCGCCACTCCCCGACCTCCAGCACCGCCCTGCGCGTCGCCGCCGAGGACGTCGAGCTCGCCGGCGTCGTCATCCCAGCCGGCACCGTCATCTCCGCGAATACGGCCGCGGCCAACCGTGATCCCGCGATCTACGACGATGCCAACCGCTTCGACATCACCCGCCAGGGACTGCCACCCATCCTCACATTCGGCGCAGGCGTCCACTACTGCCTCGGCGCCAACCTGGCACGAGTGGAAATCGCCGAAGCCCTCAAGGCAGTCACCCACCGGATCTCGAATCCACGCCGCAACGGGCCGGCGCCGTGGAAACCGCTAGTCGGTCTGGGCGGGCCGATAAGCCTCCCCATTGCCTTCGACACATGAATCGTGTGCCGGGCCATCTCGACGAACACTGAATCTGCGTGTTGACCTTGTTAAGGGTGGTGCGGCCGCGTTGGACTTCGGCGATGATTCCTTCGTGGCCAAGCGTGTCATTTCACAGACGCCTGTGACGAGATACACGCTTCCGCGTCGGAATCGGGCGAATCCACATCGTAGTTTGGGGGTATGACGATTCTGGATTTCAACGAAGAACAGGCCGACTTGATCGACACGATGTACGCGACGCCGGACATCGTGGCGCAGCGCCAGTTCGTGCTCGGACTTCTTCACCTGGAGCCGGGTGAGCGTGTCCTCGACGTCGGATCCGGACCCGGATACCTGATTTCCGAGATGGGCTCGGCGGTCGGCCCGGACGGCGCGGTGCACGGTTTGGATGCCAGCGGCGCCATGAACGCGATCGCGGCACGCCGCTGCGCCGACAAACCCTGGGTGCAGATCGACCAGGGTGATGTGCTCGAGCTGCCCTACGCCGATGGCACCTTCGACGCCGCGGTGTCGACCCAGGTGTATGAATACGTGGCGGATCTGCCGCGGGCACTGGACGAACTGCACCGCGTGTTACGTCCGGGCGGTCGGGCCCTGATACTCGACACCGACTGGGACTCGCTGGTGTGGCACACCAGCGACCGGGAGTTGCACCGACGCATCACGGCGGCGTGGGACGACCACCTGGTGCATCCGTACCTGCCCAGGGTGCTCGCAAGACTACTGCGGGCCGCCGGCTTCACCGTGACCGCGCAGCGGGTGCACGTGCTGTTCAACACCGAGCTCACCGAGAACTCGTTCAGTGCGTTCGACATGCGCGCGGTCGCGCAATACGTGCCCGGCCATCATGGCCTGACCGAGGCGGATGCGGCGGCCTGGGTGGCCGACCTGCAGGCCCGCAGCGACGCAGGCGAGTTCTTCTACAGCCTGAACCGCTACGTCGTCATGGCGACCGCGTAGCCGCCGCCGGCGTCATGGCACGCGTTCGGGTCGGATCGCCGCGGGAAACGAGTGGACAGCGCAAAGCAACGACTAGTCCTAGTCGTTGCTTTGCGTTAAGTGATCGCAGTCGATCGGCCGGAACGCTCGCCGAGTAAAGACCTCTCCGAACCAACTGTTCGACGCCACATATCACCCAGATGAGTTGAACTGCATGCTCTTTCGTCAAGATGATGGCCGACTGCTTGGGACCACCCCGGAATCACCTGCCCAGTTTTCGACCGGGACCGACACTTCGTCCGCGCCGTCTTGCTCGCGTCTATCAGAACCTGGCCCGAACTACAGGGCACCCCCCTCCCCCATTGCGAATGCCAAGTCGACAAGGCAATTGGAATTTTTTTCAGGTTGGATCAGCGGGGCAGCACTTGAGGAAGCTGGCTGCGCGAGCTGATGTCGAGCTTGGTGAACACCTTGCCCAGGTGGTACTGCACGGTCTTGACGCTGATGAACAGGCGCGCGCCGATATCGGGGTTGGTCAGGCCTTCACCGGCCAACCGGGCGATCTGTTCTTCTTGGGGTGTCAGCTGCAGCCCGGTGGCGAAGGTGGTGCGCTTGCGCGCGGTCTCCCCGATGGCCGCAAGCTCGCGCCGGGTCCGCTCGGCGAACCCGTGCATTCCCATCGCGTCGAACATGTCGTGTGCGATGCGTAGTTGTGTTTGCGCGTCGCTGCTACGGCGCTCGCGGCGCAGCCATTCCCCGTAGAGCAGATGAGCGCGAGCAAGGGCCGTACACACGCGGGTACGGCCCAGCCGCTCGATCGCCTCGCAATACAAACGTTCGGCCTCCGCGCCATCGCTGAGCAGCGCGCGCGAACGGGCCTCGACGCCCAGCGCCCAATCGGTACCACAGGCACTGGTCGTCTCGGTAAGCCGAGCGAGGGCGGTGATCGCGGTGTCCGTCGCACCGCTGCGTACGGCGGCTTCGACGAGCTCGGTGGCGGCCCACTGCGGCATGTCGCCGAACCCGGTCTGTTCTGCGGCGCTTTGGACGAAGGCCATGGCATCGCCGTAGTGGCCGAGACCGTTGTGCAACATCGCGTTCGCCGTCTCGACCCATGTCAGCGCTCCGCCTTCGCCCCGAGTCACCGCGACCTGTGTCGTGGCCTCCGACAGCTCGGTTAGCGCCGTTTGGTCGCCGCGGAATGCGGCAAGCATGATGGAGGGGTAAGCGGCGTACTGGAAAAGGCTGCTGCCGATGGCATCCGTAGCCGTCTGCAGCTCCTGAGTCACCGTGTGCAGCTCCTGGATCAGCGTTGCTGCGGCGCTCAACTCGCCGGCGAACACGTGCATGAACGAGCGCCCATTGAGAGCCAGCGACAGCTCATTCAGCGCCCCGGCAGAGCGAGCCACCTCGACGTGGCGTGTGCAGAGCACTTCCCAGCTCGCGTCATCCCAGACGCGCATCGCGGCGACGCTGCTCTGGTACAGGCAGCGCAGCTGTTCGTCTGACGACGTGGTGCGCAGGGCCGTGCTGATCGCCCGGCGCAAGGTTGGCAGCGCCGCCAGATATCCGTCGGTGGCGTATGCCGCGAGGGCATCGAGCAGGAGGTCGCGGGCCCGCACAACCGGCAGGCGCGGCGATGATTGGGCGGCGCGGGCGATGTCGAGGACGCCGAAGACGGCTAGTCGGCCGGCGAGAAATGCCGCTGTCAGCGCCTCCAGGTAGGTGGCTCGGGACAGCGCGGCGTCGATCGGTTCGAGGCGTCGGGCTGCCTTGAGTAGCAGCGCTGGGGTATCTCCGCCGCGGCCGGTGACGTAGGCGAGCTGGGCCCGGATGAGGTCGGCGCGGGCGGCCTGGTGATCGCTGAGCGGCCCACTCTTCGCCCTGGCCAGCAGGTCCAGCGCCGCGGCAAAGGCGCCCGCATCCAGGTTGGCCGATGCGGCGGCCAGTGCGCGCTCGGCCCGCAGGCCGGGTTCGAGCGTGAGCATGGTCGCGCGCTCGAGAAACGCGGCCGAAGCTGCCAGGCCACCGCGTGCGCGGGCCCGGCCGGCCGAGCGTTCCAGCTCCGCGGCGACGTCCTCATCCGGTCCGTCGGTCGCCTGGGCCCGGTGCCAGGCACGCCGGTCGGGGTCACGCTGCGGATCGGTCACGCCTGCCAACGCCCGGTGCACCACCTGTCTTTCCCGAACAGAGGCCGACCGGTAGACCGCCGAACGTGCCAGCGGATGGCGAAACCGCACCCGGGCACCGAACTCGGCCAGCCCGGCCGCGGCTGCCGGGAGGGCCGCGTCGGCGCCGATACCCAACGTTGCGGCCGCCCGCCACAACAACACCGGATCGCCCAGCGGCTCAGCCGCCGCCAGCAGCAGCAGCCGGCGGGTCTGCTCGGGTACGGCCTGCACCCCGCGGCGGAAGCTTTCCTGCACCGCCGCCGACAGCGGCTCGGCACCTGGTATTCCGAACCCGCCGGCCAGTTCATGCACACCAAGACCGCGCGGCAACTCCAGCAACGCCAGCGGGTTACCGCCCGTCTCGACCACGAACTGGTCGCGAACCCTCTCATCGAGTGGCGCGGTCAACACCGCGTCCAACAGCGCCCGCGCATCGGCCTCCGGCAAGCCGGTCACCTGCACCTCCGGCAGAGCGGCCATCTCGGGGTTGACGACACGGCTTGCCACGATCAAGGCCACCGATTCGGCGCCGAGCCGGCGGCCCACGAACGCGAGGGCTTGCGCCGAGGCGCGGTCCAGCCACTGCACGTCATCGACCAGACATAACAGGGGCTGCTCGTCGGCGACATCAGACAACAGGCTCAACACGGCCAACCCGATCAGAAACCGGTCCGGTGCCGGCCCGGCGCTCAGCCCGAACGCCGTCCCCAGAGCATCCCGCTGCGGCGGCGGGAGATGTTCGAGGTGATCCAGCATCGGTGCGCACAACTGCTGCAGCGCGGCGTAGGCGAGCTCCATCTCGGATTCGACCCCGGCAGCCCGAACCAAACGGCAGCCCGCAGCTCGTCCAGCCAGATATCCCAGCAACGCCGACTTACCCACGCCCGGGTCGCCATGCAGCACCAGCACCCGACTCTGACCCGACCGCACGTCACGCAGAACCTCATCGAGCAGTCTGCGTTCGGCACCGCGGCCGATCAGCTCCATAACCCACACATCGTCGCACCTTCACCCAGGATCCCACCCTCAAGATCTATTCGGCAGTGTGTTGGAGCGGCTGACAACGCGAGCCCAAGGCGCTGACAACTGCTGCCATTGAGCCGTCCCGGCATTTCGGCGATTCCGTGGGACGGCAACACAATCGGAACCCTCAACTATTTCGACACAGAAATGCGCCTCGCAGGTTGCAGTATCTGTGGCGGTTCCGGCGGATACAGCCACCAGATGAATTGGGACCGGACACGTGGATACACCGTGGGCGGCATCGATCCTGATTCACGGCCAGTAGCCCTCGTCGGCACGCGGCATGCCCACCGTCGGCAGCGGTGGGATGCGCAACCGTTGACACGCCACTTCGGGCAACGCGACCTGCAGGAAGCCCGCGTGTGCCGGACCGAACGCGAACTGCTGAATCGATGCGGTGGCGGCGGCGGCGAACGCCAACACCGCGCACCCTATCGCAGAGCAGTACGGTGTCCCCCGTCGGCCAGCGTCGCGGCGGTCGAGAGGAAGGCTCGGCGCTGCTCGTCACCACCGACCGGCGGCCTTCCGGGAACCTCGACGCCACGAGCGGTCCGCGCATCGCCCGTGCAGCTAGGCGTGCTGGCCAGTATCGGCCCCCGGCTGCACTAAACCGATCTGGATTGCACTGCGCTGCAATGCATATGGGGTGATCAGTCGCTCAATGATCTCTTGGTGCGCAGGGTCGACGGCGTAAGTCAAGAAGCTCTCGGGCCGGTCGAAGACCGCCGTGATGGCCAAGTGGGCGGTTCCACTCCGCAACGCCAAGTTGGGACCCGCGTGGAACCACAGCAGTCCCGACACCGTGGCGGCATACGTGTGCAGCGCGTCCGCCACGCGCGCGCTGTGTTCGGCTTCGACGTGGACATTCCAGTAGACGTGGACGGTGTGCAGCACAGCAGACGACGGCACCGCCGCCGGGAAACCAGATATCGATGCCTTCATGCACTCACTCCTAAGCAAACGTGATTACGCGCGGGCGGTTCTCCGCGCATGCCATTGGGAAAGATGGTTTCTGGTTTGCGCTGCAACTCCCACAGTGCCGTTGGGGTCGTATCCGCGCCCGAAAACGCGGTGGGCACAGCGACGTTCCGGTGCCCGCTCCTCAACGCCAGCACCTGGACCAAGCCGATCGCCAACCCATCGCCGACCGCGACGTAGCCGTGGCACTGCAGTTGCTCGCAACGCTGCCGGCTGCCGGGCACCGTCGACCACAGGTGCCCGGGTGATGCCGGTGCGGCGCACTTCCTCGGCCAGGGGATCCAGGCCCCGCCCGAACACCACGTGCGTCGGTAGTCACGTGCGCCTCGCTCAGGCCGCAGCCAACACGAGGTCGACGGCGATCGTCGGCGTACCGCTTTCGGCCCCCAGTTGGGCGGCCTGCTCAGCGGACACCGTGCCCAACTCGCCGATCAACGACTGCTTGACGGCGAACACGGCGTCGGAGTCCAAGTAAGGACTCCCCGGTATGAAGATATGTGTGGTCAACGGTTGATAGCCGGGAGTCTCGGCGATGAAGTGGATGTGAGCTGGACGGTACGGATGCCGGCCCGCCGCGGCCAGCAACGTGCCGACCGGCCCATCGGTAGGGATGCCGTAGTAGCTGGGCATCACCGTGTGAAACCAGAATCGTCCGTCGGCGTCGCTGCGGAACAAGCCGCGGCCATTGCCGGCCGGTTGGATCGAAGGCTGCTGCACGTCGTAGAACCCGTTGTCGTCGCTCTGCCATACGTCGACGCTGACGTCGGCAAGCGGCTCGCCGCGGGTGCTGCGCACTGTTCCCGTCACGACCAGTTGGTTCGCTGACTCCGCGGAGCTGATGTGCTCGCCGTGCTGCCGGCCTGGAGATTCAGTCATGTGAAACGGTCCGAGCACAGTGCTGTCCGTCGCCCCGGTTGTGTGCTGATCGTTGAGAGTTTCTATGAGCATGGAAACTCCCAAAACGTCGGAGAGCAGCACGAACTCCTGGCGAACGTCGTCGCATTTGTGCCCGACTTGGGTCAGGAAGGCGATAGCGGTTTCCCATTCGCGCGGCGTCAACGCGACCTCGCGGACGAAGCCGTGCAGATGATGGATGAGCTGGGTCAGAATTGACCGCAACCGTTCGTCGTCAGTGGTCTGGAAGGAGGCGACCACCTGCTCGGTCAGCGCCAGTGAGGACTTCACGCCCGACGTGCTCATAGCGCTGAGCTCTCGAAGTGAACGACCCGCGGTGGAGCGGTGCAGAAGTGCGCCACCGCGGCGCCGAACTCTTCACCGGTGGGTGAGGAGGCGAACTCCTCGGTGTGCTGGGCAACCGAGTTCCACCCGACGCGCAACAGGTAGAGGTCGGGATGATCGACGCTGCGGATCAGCTCGGCGGTGTTGCCGCCGTTGGCATCCAGTAACGGGTTGCGTGCGTTGCTGAACGCGTGCTCGAATGCTACGCGGTCGCCGATGTCAATCGTGATGTAGGCGTGCTCGTAAATCACTGGTACTCCTTGGTTTCTCAAATCGAAGGGTTATGTGGTGGTGAGATAGTCGAGGTTCAAGAACGAACCTTGGTGAAAGACGAGCGGGAGATCGGTGCGTCGCACTTGCACGTCGACCACGACACCCACGACCTGGCGGTGATCGCCCAGCCAGCTGCTGCTGTGTTTGTGGCACTGCAGTACCACGGCGGCGTCGTCGAGGACCGGGTCTCCGGTGGCGCTTGGCGTCCAGCCCACGCCACCGAACCGGTCCGCGCCCTTCTGCGTGAAGACTTGACACTGCTCGGCGTGTTGGTGGCCCAGGAAGTTGACTGTGAAGGTGTCCGAGCTGTTCATCAACGGCCACGTGCTCGAGTTGCAGTCGACGAAGAACGTCACCAGCGCCGGCCGCAGCGACACCGAGGTGAACGATCCGACAGCCAGGCCCACTGGTGCGCCGCGCACGATCGTGGCCACGATCGCGACAGGGGTGGGAACGTGGCGCATTGCGGCCCGAAACTGGGCTGGATCGGCGACTAGTTGGCGAGACATCGGCCTACATGTCCATCGTCAGCGGGTCGTCGGCTCCCAGCAGGACGCGGCCGAACACTTCTTTTCCAACTTCAGGGCTGACATAGGCATGCCGGCCGGCGATTTCGGCATCGCGCCAAATCCGGTTCAGGACATTGCCATCGGCGAACGACCCGGCGCCGTTGGCGGTCATCAACCCCCCTATCCCGTCCTTGACCAACTCGGCGATGATGCCGGTGTTGTTGCGAATCCGTGCACGGGTAACCAGGTCGGGTAACTGGCCGCGGGCCGCGGCGGTGTCGATGTCAGCGGTGGCCTGCTGCATCACCAGCTCAGCGAGATTGAACTTGGTGGCCGCCGAGGCGACACCCAGGTGATGGGCAGGAGAGTTCTTGGCCGCGGTGTACTTCGTGTACGCGACAAGCTTGTTCGGCAACTTCTCCAACGTGATTTCCAGCGCGCGCCGCGCCAGTCCCAGTTGGGCGCCGACCAGCACCAGCGCGGCGACTGCCATGAACGCCATGTTGGAATTGCGCTCCTTCGCCTTGTGGGGGGTGGCGAAGTTTGCTTCGCACATTGCGACGAACGGCTGGATACGGTGGCTGGGGACGAAGTGGTTCTCGACGACGATGGTGTCGCTGCCCGAACCCTGCATGCCCGCGACGAACCAGGTGGGCTTGATGGTCCAGGCTGCTTTCGGAATCAGTGCGAGCCCACGGGGATCCTCCCCTTCGGGGACGTCGAGGGTGACTCCCAGCGTTGCCCAGTCGGCGGCGAAGGATCCCGACGAGTACGCCCATTGGCCACTGACCATGTAGCCGCCGTCGACTCCTAGGGCTTTGCTGCCCGGCGTGAAGATCCCGCAGCACTTGGCGTCGGGGTTGGCGCCGAACACGTCGTCTTGGGCCTGCTGGCTAAAGGTGGTGGCAAACCACGTGCACACGTTGAGCAGCGCCGCCGCCCACGCCGTGGAGCCGTCACCGCGGCCTATCTCGGCAACCGTCTCCATGACAGTTCGCATGTTCTCCTCATAGCCGCCGTAGCGGTGAGGCACCAACAGCTTGAACAGTCCCTGTGCCTCCAGTGCGGCCATGACCTCTGGAACCACACGACGGTCAGCCGAGGACTGGTCGGCATGCTCGCGGATCAGCGGCACGAGAGCACTCGCCTTGGCCACCACATCGTGGTTCACCCGCGACGGATTCACCTCGATGCCATCTGCGTCGGCGGGCGTCAGGGTCTGGGTCATGGTGTCTCCTCTACACTCGGGGCGGTGTGAAAAGCCCGCTGTAAAACGAAGTTAGTGACCGAACGCAAGACGAGAAATCCGCTTTCGGCAAAACGGCTGTCCAGTATCGGAACCCGCTAGGTCTCGCCGGCATCGAGGTTGAAAAATGATGGTGTACAAGGCCGCTGGATCGGTGGCGTCAAACAACGGCAATGGGGGCGGCCCAGCGGCTACCGCAATGCGCTGCATCACCGACGACATCGACGAGTTCACCGCAAGTCTCAACAGTGTCTTCTACCCGGCCACGGTGGTGAACCTGGCGCATCATTCTCATCAATCGGCCGCGGAATTGGTCGCGGCGCGGCTCGAACACCTCACCATCGGACGCGCTCGGTTCGGCAGCCCCTTTGAAGTGGATCCGGGTGATCTCGGGTGCTATCACGTCAACATCCCATTGACCGGAACCGTGGTCTCTCAATGCGGTGAACAGCAGACCGTCGCTCGCCCGGGGCACGCCGCGGTGTTCAGCCCCAATGAGCACATGTCCTTTCGCGCTGGGATGCCGATGCCACCCAGATCTGCATCAAGATCGAGCGAGGATCTCTGGAACGGGAACTCGTTGCACTGCTGGGGTGCCCGGTCGACAAGCGGATCCGATTCGATATGGGCATGGATCTGACCACCGCCGCGGGTGCGCACTGGTTCGCGATGGTCAACTTCCTGCTGGACGCCCTTGACGCCGAACCCGCGGTCACCGCCACCGGCCGGGCTCCCAGGTCGAATACCTCGAGCGAGCCGTCATCGCCGGGCTCGTCATGCGTCAGCGCCACACCTTGACCGACCGGCTGTAGACCGCACCGCAGCCCCTGAACCAGAGCGCGCTCAGAAGGTACTGGATCACATTCACAGCTGTCCCGGTTCACAATTCAGCGTTGGCGATCTCGCAGGCATCGCGGGAGTCGGCGCCCGTCAACTGCACAACCTCTTCTACGACCAGTTCGAGATGAGCCCGACATCCTACGTCCGAAATGTCCGGCTCGACGGTGCGCGCACCGATCTTCTCACCGGCGAGACCACCGTCAGCGACATTGCGTTCCGTTGGGTATTCAATCACCTAGGTCGATTCGCGCAACGGTACGAGCAGAAATTCGGCGAGTCGCCGTCGGCCACCCTGCGTGCCCAATAGCTCGGCCGTTGGCGGTTACCCGGATGGCTGCGATTCGATTGCTTCCAATGCATTACATGGCGGTTGAGCGATTTTGAAGTGCACCAAAGTGCATGCGAGCGGGTCTAATTCATGGCGAGACTGTAGGGCCGACCCCTTCGCATCTCGGATCGGTGCCGCAGTAGCTGCGGCATCCGGCTCGACGATGCCGTTGCCGGGCAGTGCTTGCGCGGCTACGGCGGCGGTGGCTGGCGCATCCTGCCAGGAAACCTGGCTCATCTCATTGCGCGCAGACGCCCCCATCGACCGGGAACGTATGCCCGGTAACGTAGCCGGCCTGGTCGGAGAGCAGCCAGACGACGGGATCAGCGATCTCCTCGGGCCGGCCAATTCTCCGCGACCCCGCCGCCCTCCTCGATGGCCCGCACGACTTCTTCGCCGAGCTTGGCCCCCGATTCCCGATGACAAGCGAGGCACCGGCCCTGGCCATCGCCAAGGCGGTCGCCCTGCCGATACCCGTCCCGCCTCCGGTCACGATGCCGACTTTGTTGGCCAAAGATGCCATGTCAGTGTCTCCTCGCGATCGGTCGCGGATCCCGGATCCCGGATCCCGGAGTCCGCGCCGACGGGCAGCGGCAGTTGGCGCTGCCCGATGCCCGATGCTGCAACTCGTAGCCCAGCACATCTCTGCAGAACGAGATTGAGGCTTGGAGATGACCGACGGCTATGCCGTTGTGCACCTTCGCCTTACTAAAGGCACGGCACCTGGCTCGTTCCCGGAACCCCCCCGTTCGGGCGACCGTCTCTGCTCAGGCGGCCGGCACGACGTTGTGGTTGATGCGGAACATGTTGGTCGGATCGTACGTCTTCTTGATGCGTGCGAGGCGCTCGTAGCGTTCCGGGCCGTAGATCGCGACGGCGTCAGTCGCTTCCTCCGGGGCGAGGTTGTTCACCAGCCGCCGATCGCTCTGCCAGGGCTCCATGCCGTCGAGCAGCGCAGCGATCGACTCCTTGAGCCGCTGCTCCTCTGACAGCGGGGCAACCTCGACACCCAACAGGACATAGGGCACGCCCCTGGTCGCCACCGCATTGGGCACCGCGGCTCCCGGTCCCATGCTCCGCCGAGGGCACGCAGTTCGGCGATCCACATGGTGGTGTCGGGATCCGGGCCGACGAGATCGACCAGCTTGTCCTGCGCCTCCGCGGGGAACTCCCGCAGCATGATGCTGCGTTCGTAATAGGGCAATGGGTCGGTCGGCTCGTTGTGGATCGCGGCCACCTCGGTATATGGCATGTCCGCCACGGTGTCCAGGATTGGCGGAGCCACTGCCCGCAGCGGCGCTATCATCCGTTCGCCGTCCTCGACCGTGCCGGTGTAGGCGATTCGCAGCGACACCGCGAACACCCCACGCAGCGGTTCGGGCACTGCGGGCAGCGCCGGGAGCCGCATCGCGGCGAACGATGAGGTCATGGTCTCCGGCGTGTCCGGGTGCCAGGCGGTCCAGGCACGCAGCACGTCGGCCATCCGCTCCCCGGGGAAGTAAATGCCGCCGCCGTACAGGCGGGACACCGGGAACAAATCAAATTCCAGCGCCGTGACCACGGCGAAGTTGCCCTTGCCGCCGCGCAGCGCCCAGAACAGTTCGGGCTCGGACGCCGCATCGACATGCCGCAGTTCGCCGTCGGCGGTCACTACGTCGAGCGAGCGCACATGGTCGGCGGCGTAACCGTGGGCGCGGCCGAGAGTCGGGCTGAGGCCGCCGCCCAGGGTGTAGCCGGAGACTCCCACCGTCGGATTCGACCCGTTGAGTGGCGCCAGCCCCGCTTTGGCCGCCTTCTGGACAACCTCGGCCCATATCGCTCCGGCGCCGACCTTCGCCGTGCGGCCGACTGCGTCGATGGTGACGCCGTTCATCCGGTGGGTGCTGATCAGGACGGAGCCACGCGCCGTGCCGACCATCTGGTGGCCGGTCGTCTTCACCAGAACCGGCCGATGCTGCCCCGCTGCGAAGGCGACGGCCGCCTGGACATCGGACGCGCTCTGCGCCACCACGATCACTGCCGGCACCAGCTCGTGATTCAGGTTGAAGACGGCGCGTTCGTCGTCGTATCCCGCGTCACCCGGCAGCAGAACCGAACCTGCCACCGCCAAGGCGAGGGTCGCGGTATCCTCCCGCTGCACTGGCGGCAGGGACGAATCATCGAAAGTCATGGCGGACATCCTTTTCTAGTGTGGTAGGCTGGAGCGGAGAGAATACGGGGGTGCCGATCGCCTGCGGCTCTGTCCGGCACCGTCTGTACGGGCACCGAGAGCGACCGTTCGCCAGTCATCCCCCGCTGGGGTAGGTTCACAGCGGCTAGGAAGGCATGGGCCCTCGTCGACGAGATGCATCTCAATCCATGAAATGGTTTGCGCCTCGAATTCATTCCGTCCGTGGTGATAGGTGACCGATGTCACCGACTAGTGGTTTCATCCCGCGGCGACTCGCGCCAACCACATTTTCGAGTTAGTGTGGATCACATGAGTACTCTACCAGCGGCGCGCTGCAGCCGGCGACATCCTCAGCGGTCGTCGGCCTTGCCACCGCAACGGCATGCCTGACGGTCGTCTCCCCCGCTCTGCCAGGTCCCATTGATCTGTCCATGTCTGCGGTGGCATAGCCCGGCCACGATGGTGACACGTAGTCGATCAGAGCGCCTAAAGGTGCTGGGCACAGGCGATGCAATAGGCAGTGCCGCGGCAACGCGGTGTCAATCCGCCGGTCGTACCGTCGGTCA
>CAWEII010000030.1:0-1109007 GCA_963809085.1 uncultured Actinomycetota bacterium
CAGGAGGTTCACCATGCTCGAGGGAAAAGTAGTGATCGTAACCGGCGGCGCGCAGGGCATTGGCCGCGACGCAGCGACCACTTTTGCGCAGCAGAAAGCAAAGGTCGTGATCGCGGACATCAACGAAGAAAAAGCTAGAAAGACTGCGACCGAACTTGCTCGGTTCACCCAAACCCTCGGGATAGGCGTGGACGTGCGCGCCGAAGAGAGCGTCAAACGCATGATAGATCAGGTCGTCGATCATTTTGGTCAGATCGACGTGCACGTCAACAACGCCGCCATCGTGCCCCATTTCGCTTGGGGTATTCCGCGCTGGCCGCGCATCAGCGAAATGCCCAAGGATTTTTGGGATCGGGTTATTCAGACCAACCTGAACGGCACATTTAACGGCACAAAACATGTCATCCCCCACATGGAGAAAAGACGGACGGGCCACATCATCAATCTCTACGGCGGCGGTGGAATCACTCCGGCCGGAGCCTGCGCCTACATGGTGAGCAAAGACGGCATTCGAACCTTCAGTCGCTATGTTGCCGAAGAGGTCAGAAGCTCCAATATCTGCGTCGTGACTTTTTCACCGCGGGTGCCGATTGTGACCGAGGATGCTCCGGAAGAGGCATTCAAGCGCCTGCCCGGTCCCGAAATTCTAGGAGAAGGATTTGTTCTCGCCGCGGAGCTGTCGATGGAACACAGCGGTGGTTGCTTCGCCTACGACAATGGCAAGCTGGTGAAAGAAACTGCTAGAGAAGGCTGATCGAACTTAAACGTCATGAATCCATCCCTGTTTTTACGTAACAATTTCCAATTTGTGCCTTTTGAATCAAAAGTAAAGCTGCTGGCTTGGTAAGGAGTAAACAATGGCGGTGATTGATGCGGATGCTCACGTCATCGAGAACGAATCGACCTGGATCATATGCTCGAATCCGAGCGCCGTTTAAACCACGAATCGTTGGCGCTACTAACGGTGATCCATCCGTCGACTATTGGTTGATTGATGGCCGGCTGATGCCGCGCAGCAACGTCGAAAAGAGTTTGCCCGAAGCCGCCCGCGACATGAGCGATCTGACCATCCGGATCGCTCACATGGATGAGCTGAATATCGATCTCCAGGTGATCTATCCTACGATTTTTATCTTCCCGACCGCTCGGCGGCCCGAAGTCGATCTCGCGCTTTGCCGTAGCTATAACCGCTGGATGGCCGATATTGTTGGAAAAGCCACTGAGCGCTTTCGCTGGGTCGTGGTCCCGCCACTACTCAACATGGATCGCATCGCCGAGGAGTTGAAATTCGGCAAGGAGCGCGGCGCGTGCGGGGTTTATCTAAGAGGCTTGGAAGCAGACCGCCGCTTGAGTGATTCCTATTTTTTTCCGCTATATGACGAGGCGAGCAAACTTGATCTGCCGATTTGCGTTCATTCGGCCAACGGCAGTATCGACTCGTACGACTTCTTTCTCGACGAGCCGGGCTTCTGCAAATTCAAGCTCGCTGTGGTCGGCGCATTTCACTCCCTTTTGGTCGAGGGAATCCCGGAAAAGTTTCCGAAATTGCGGATTGCCATTGTCGAAGTCAGCGCGCAATGGATCCCTTATGCGATCCATGATTTGGCGCGGCGATACCAGCGCCGCGGCAAACAGCTTGGCTCTCAAGTCCTGGAGGATCACCGGGTTTATGTCACCTGCCAAACCGACGACGATCTCGAGTACATCCTCGCTTATGCCGGCGAAAATAATCTCGTCATCGGCACCGATTATGGCCATGCCGACAACGCCAGCGAGATCGAAGCTTTGCGCAAGTTGCGGAATCAGGGAAAGATCGGCGCGCAGGTGATTGATAAAATCCTCGGCGACAATCCACGTGCCCTCTACGCTCTTTAACCTGGGCCGTAACGCTCGAAGTTTGAGGCTGCACCCAATCGATGTTGATACGCACGTATCGAGGACCGCGGCTCGTGTTCGCATCGAGTGCAACTAGCCATGCAAGGAATCGGGTGATGCGGCATCGAAGCTTCCGAATCCAGCATTCTCATGAGTGATATCTTCGATCTCCTGCTCACCGGCGGCACCGTCATAGATCCTGGCGCCGGCATTAATCAGAAGTTGGACATCGGTATCACCGCCGATCGGATCGCCGCCATCCGGGTCAAACATCCCTCCCGTAAACGCCAGGAAAGCGCTGAACGTCGAGGGGTGGATCATCACGCCGGGCCTGATCGATTTTCACGTGCACAGTTATCTGGGGAGTAAATCCTTATGGCTTTAATGCCGATCCGATTTGCCTGACCAGTGGCGTAACAACGACGATGGATGCCGGTTCTTCGGGACCGACTAATTTCCTGGGGTTTCGCAAATTGGTCTATACGATCCCGTACTCGCATGCTCGCATTTGTCGCAATGGCGCAGCATGGCGTGTTGAACGATCCGGTGAGTTAGAGAATTACGGTTCGCCGATCCCGAAGGCGCGGCACAGACGGTCGCGGAAAATCGCGACGTCGCCATCGGCATCAATAGTGCACATGCGCAGAAATCGGTCGGCGAAAACAGTCGCGAGGTTTTACGGCCGGCAGTTAAGACGGGCGAAGAATGCCGCGCGCCGGTGATGGTCCACGTCGGCGACACCGCCATTTCTATGGAGGAGATCGTCGATTCGCTGCGCGCCGGCGACATTGTCACGCATTGTTAACGCAAAGCAACCTTCCATCATGGATAAAAACGGCCGGCTTCTCGATGCCGTACGGAAAGCTCAGGACGAGGCGTCATCTTCGAGTCGGCCAGCCGGCGGCCATTCGATTTTGATCTCGTGCGCCGCGCGATGAGCGATGGTTGCTGCCAGACATCATCAGCTCCGATTTGCACGGTCGGTTGAAACAGCCGGGGTTCGGAGTCGTCGGTGATTTGCCAACTGTGATGACAAAGTTTTTAGCCCTTGGGCTTGAGTCTGGAACGGATTATCGCGCGTGCACGAGCAGCCAGCAGGAGCGGTCGGCTGTCAAGATCGCCTCGGTAGTCTCCAGATCGGCCGCGAAGCAGAATCGCCGTACTGCAGATAGTTGCTGAATCGGTGAATCTGAAAGATTCGGTCGGCGGTGAAATAATCGCCGGGCAACGAATCACGCCGCGCTGGACCATTCGCAGTGGTGAAGTATTCGCGGCCTGGCGAGCCTGCCAGGGGACGCCGTTCAAAACGTTCAAACCGTTTAAGCTGTTCAAAACGTTTCAACAATTTGAACCATATTCAGCGACATGCCCATTGCCTTCGCTCTGGAGGGCACCTCGATCACTAGGTCACTTTGAACTTTCCTCCGCCTGAAGCGCTGCCAGCGCTTTTTGTACCAGTTGCCGGCGCACTTCCTTCTCCTGCTCCGCAGACAACTTGGCGTCGCCGACCACGTGAACGATACCGTTACCGAGCACCAGACGATTGCACCGATCATTTTCGCCACCGGCAAAGCCGACGTGATTTGCACCGTGGGAATACCCGCCTTTTCGAGCTCCGTCGTGATCGCAGCGCCGCTGCGAGTGCTCGTCCCTCACGTGGACGTCAGAATAATCGCGTCTACTCCGAGACTCTTGGCCCTCTCGGCTATCTCCCGGCCCATACGCCGGGTGTTCGATAGCGGATTCGCCAAACCGACGTCGAGATAAATTCATCGCACAGCTCGCCGATGGCGCCGTCTTTTTCCAGTTCACGCATGACATCCAAAGGCACCAGCCGATCGGGATCTTCCGCACGAATTGCGGATCATAGCCGCCGTGGGAAATTTCGTAGTCTTCTGCCCGGAAGATCGCCGCGATTTTTAATGCTGTAAGAGCCCCAGCGCGTTGCCGCTGAGCCTTGAATCTGGTCCGGATTGCCTTTCGGCACGAGGCCGCCATCGGTAATCAGCATGACTTTTGCGGTTTTGAGATTTTTGACCGCCGGCGGCATCGGGACGGGAGCGAATGCCGCGGGCGCCATCTCCGATTCGAATGGGTCGCCTCTGACTTTCGCCAATACCATGTCAACCAACCGTTGTCCCGCCGTCCTCTCAACGAACTGATCTCGAATAAAGCCCCGCGGGATATAGCTTTCTTCCTGCGGCAAACCGATCGCTTATTACGCGATCAGTTTCTGTGCGAAACGCGCCATCCGCTGCAACACCTCGCGCATTTTCGCCGCATTTTCGCCCGAGTCGACGATGTACATCGTTTCTCGATAAAGATCGATGCCGGGATTTTCTTCGCCCATCCCGGTGATCACCGGAATGCCAACTGCGACTGTACCGCGGAACAGAGCGCGCCTGCGGCCATCCCGTATCGTCCCGCTTGAAAACACGGCCCGGCGACCAACAGATCGGCGTCGGTTGCGCCAATTTTCTCCAAGGCCGCCGCGATCAACATGATCCTGATGCTCTACCGCATAATTGTCGCCACAGACCAACGTCAGTACCACCTTTGCGTCGCCGCCAACTGCTGTTCGAATAGTTTTCCGGGTCCGACGGCGCCTTCGCGGGTTTCGAGCGGCGCCCCGGCTTTTTCTTCTCCGCCAACTCCGCCGAAAAACTGGTTCAGGTAATGTGCGATTCGCATCTCCGATCTCCCTGCAAGTCAGTTCAAATCGTTCAGAGCGGTCAAACCGTCGCCATTGCGACCTGCTGACATATTGCCAGTGGTTTTTCGCCTGTTGTAAAACATCACCGACCTGAGTCGCGATGCGCCCTGCTGATTGGCGATGCCCACGACGTTCAGCGATTCCAGATTCAAGGGCCCGCCGAGCCTTCCTTCAACTCTGCAGAGGCGGCGAGGACTCGCTCGACACGCGGCACGTTCCAGTGGTGCTGTTGCCGCCGATGCACACGATGGCGTCGACCTCCGCAAAGTTAAACAGCAGCGCCGATTCCACCCTGCGGTCGCGCGCCAGATCGGTGACCTGCACTGCGGTTTTGATCCCATCTCCTTCCAAGAGGCGCGCGGTTTCCGAAAGATCGGTATGAGGCACGCCGCCGCCGAATTTTGTCAAAATCGCCGCGTCGGCCTTCAGAACCGCCCACGGACTAGATTTGCAGCGAAGCGACAATTACGTTCGCGATCGAAATTGTCGGCCGACGCAATCGTCGCTACGGTGCCGGCAAAATTGAGCTCGCGCGCATGATGGCGCCGGTAAAGCGCGGTTATAACCGGGATGGTTCTGGTAAAAATAGGTCTCCGCCCCGCCAAGCGATGTGTGATACGACGGCAGCAGCGCGCCGTCGAGCCATTCATCCGGATGCAGCGACACCGGTAACATGCCGTCGGTGCCAGACCGTAAAGAATCGGCTCATACGCTTCCGGTTTGCTCTGACGTGAAAAAATCTGACCGACATAGGCGACACGCGGCAGGCCGTCACGTCTCTAGCAGCCGGAATTGAGAGTCCTCAAACGTCGCGCATGACGCCTGGCTCGTGCTTGAATGCCTGCGCGCGCGAGATACACGGCGGTTAAGTCGGTCGAGTCGATAAGTTTGTGCCGCGCGTAATCAGGGGAGACCCGATTGCGTACGGGGCAGAGAGAATCAAATGCTGCAACGAGCCGTACTTCGATCCGGCCGCCGCTTCGCCGCTCATCTCCAAGACATACCCGGTGGCGCCGCGAGAATCTCCGGGCTGACTTCTCTCTGAGCACAGTCACGGCGGCGCCCTCGAGGACATGGGTTGCGCCGAAACCCGCCGTGTGCGGCGGACCGATAATGCCGGGAAAATCAGGGCTCGAATCCGGCGCCTTAGCACGCGGTTCGATGATGTCGAACACCGGCCCGGCCCGGCAGCTCTCTCCAGGACAAGCGATCTCTAACTCCACCGCGGTCAATGTTTGGTCTTCAAGGAGCAGTGTCGCAACTGCTCGGCATCGACATTCAGCGAGTTCCCTCCAAGCTGGTCGAGTGACCGAAGCGGATGGCCGTGATCGGATGAATTTCGAGGGTTAGCTCCATAGCAACTTGGCTTTCTACCGACATCTCGACTGTATTGTGCGCACCGTGGAGTTGTCAACGCGATGAAGGCAGACGAAAGTATATACAAAGATGACGATAGTTGCGCCTGCTCTTCAGTCATTCACCTGGCGCTCCAATCGAGCCATATCGTCGCCGCACTCTCGTAGCTCAAAGTAAAAAGCCGCAGCAAGATCTTGCTGCGGCATAGTGTAATTGATCACCGTGTCTTGTTGGCTAGCTGGGAGAATCAACCGCGACGATGAGTGGCCTTGAATTGTTCGAGAGTCATCGTACCGTTAACCATGCGCTCCATATCGGACGGGCTGACGGCTAATTGCGTTTCACTCAACCGCACATCCCAATGAAAGAGCGCGCCGATTGTCGGCAAATCATCGGGCAGACGATCGGAGCGGCGGATCCAGAAGTCCCTTGCCCGGTAGATTCCTCTGGCATCGGCTCCATTGTCACGACACCACTGCAGTACCTGTTCGAACGTCATCTCTTCCTCCGGATTAGCCGATCGGTTCGAGCAGATGTTCTTTCAAGCTGGTATCGATGCCGTACAGCACCTTGCCAATCTTGGGCTTAGGGTTGGGCTCGGTGCTAACCTGATAAAGAATCAGCCGCCCGGATCCGGTGTTGTTGAGCTGGTAAAAATAACCCGCCGGCACGTGCACCGCCTGGTGCTGGGTCAGCTTGTATTCTTCGCCCTCGTTTAGCCCTTTCATGGTGCACTCGCCTTCGATTACCAAGAACGTATGATCCGATCCCGGATGGCAATGCATCTCGTCGTTCGCTCCCGGCTCGTAACAGTTGAGCGCGATATGGGCGCGATCCGTCTGCGTCGGGCGGAGTAATTACGGCCGGTCACGCGTCCCCATTGAGCTTGTTTCTCGGTATCGACGACAGTCGGTTTGCTAATCTTTTCCACTTCGCACCTCCAAAATGTTACTAAGGAACTTAAATTTACTTATCCACACTGATAAATCGCCTTTACGCCGCATCGCCCCACTGAAGATGACGTTCCATGAAATCCACCACCAGCGGCCACGACAGCTCAGCGGCGTGGGCGTAATAACCGACCGCGCCCGGATCGACGTAACCGTGCCCGCCGAATGGAAAGAAGTGCCACTCCAAGGGGTGACCGTTGTTTTTAAATGCCTGCCACATCTTTTCCTGCACCGGCACAACCGTGGTGACATCGTCGGCACCGTACAAAACGATTGACGGACAACGAATCTTGCCTACAGCCTCCGAGGGATGAACCGGCCGTAGGGCCGACGTCGGTTCGTCACCACCGTCGGATAGTAACCGACGAACGCGCGCACCTCGGGCGTTGCGGCAACGAAATGAATCGCGATGCGCCCGCCCATACAGTAACCGCAGACTGCTATTCGTTGCTTATTCACATGCGGCTGCGAAAGCAAAAAGCGCCAGCCCTCGGTGAGCACCCGGGTGAATTCGGGATCGGCGGTCTTGGCTTGAATCTGTGATCCGGTTTCGATGTGGGTAGCCGCAGGGTAGCCGAGTTGCTCGAAAACGTTAATAGCAAACGTGCTGTAACCCAGCCTGGCGTACTTGCGTGATTCGATTTTGATGTAGTCGGTCATTCCGCCCTTGGGATGAATCAAAAGCAATGCGGGGCCCGGCGTCTTGCGTTCGGGATGAGACAGGAAACCGGCGATGCCGTGCTCCTTGGTGGTAAATTCCTTTTCGATGATCTGCATTCTGTTTATCCTTGTCGCCTGTAAGCTATTCCCCGATACCTAACATGATCCGCAGACATGGGTAAAGAGGTATGGGCGATGCCAATATGTGGCGGGCGTGCCTTAACGAATTTTAAGACGGCAATGTTCGAGAGTTCGTGAGGTCAATAGCCGAACAGCAATCCGGCGGGCCAGCGTGTTTCCAGCATGTATTCGAAGAGGCCCCAGATCAGTAAAAAGGTGCACGCGGTCATCACCAACGAAGTAGTCCAGCTCTCTTTGCCTTCGATAAGAGTATAGAGCAGAACCAGCACCGGGAGCGCAATGACAATCCCCAGTAACCAAATGCCCAGTGCGCCGCCGATGAACCAGGCAAAGAAGAGCAAGGTGCGCCGGACTTCGACCTTGCTTTCGAGCTGGGCGGTATAAACTTCATCCATATCAATCGAGCCGCCACCGGTTTCGGCAGCGGGTGCCTTGCCGAAAGCGTCACGCGCAAGCTGTGCCACGACCAAAATCAAACCGGGAATCGCGGCAACATACACCGGCATCAACTTGGCGATGTAGGGCCAACTCCAACCCGCCACTGTGGCGGCCGAAAAATGAAAAATAAAAAATAGGTGAATAGGTTATTCATGATCGGACCGCGCTGAGCATCGACTACGCCGCCTGAGCTTTGGGCGAGCTCTTCAGCCTCGACCGCATGGTCAGAAGAAAAGAGATGGCTGCCAGGCTCAGCAGCACGATCACCGAGGGCCTGGCGAGCCAGCTGAATCCATAGCTCGCCATCGATCGATATAGATAAGTCTCCATGAGACCGCCCAGTACCAGGCCTAAAATCATTGCCGGCCTGGGATAACCGAATCGTCTCATCAGATAGCCGATGAAGCCGAACACCACGACCACAAGCAAATCGATCGGATCACGGTTGACGCTGAAGGCGCCCATCAAAACAAATATAAAAATAATCGGCACCATGACCGAGTAACGCACCTCGGCGAGCTTGGCCAATTGCGTCGCCAAAACAAAGCCGACCAGGGTTCCGATCACGCCGGAGATGCCCTGAATCCAGACCACGCTATAGATAATGTCCAGGTTCTTTTTAACCATCTCGGGGCCGGGTAAATATCCCCAGGCCAATAGAGCGACTATAAATAGCGCGGTTACCACCCCCTGAGGAAATCCCAGCAGCAAGGTTGTTACCAGATCGCCGCCATCCTTGGCGTCGTTGGCACTCTCCGGCGCGATCACGCCGCGCATATCGCCTTTGCCGAAGTTTCTCGCGTCCTTGCTGGTTTACGCCGCATGGCCGTAGGCGAGCCAATCGACCACCTGCGAGCCGATGCCGGGAACAATGCCGACCCAGACGCCGATAAAGCTACAGCGCAAAACCAGCCACCACTCGCGCAGAGTGTCTTTGACCGTCAAGCAGGCTGCCCTTCAAAGGCGCGGGTTGTTGCTCCACGCCAATTTTAGTCAACGCCAGATCCAGCGCCGAAGGAATACCGAATAGCGCCAGCGCAATGATGCTCAAGGGAATACCGTCGAGGAGATATGGCTGATCGAAGACAAAACGCATGATGCCGCTCTGGCCCTGTTGGCCCACGGTTGCGATCAGCAAGCCGAATGCCGCCGCGATAAGTCCTTTGATCGGTCGCCGTCCAGCCAGCACCGCGACCATGCTGAGCCCCCACAAAACCACGACGAACAGCTCAGGTGCGCCCATTAAATAGATCAGCGGTTTCGCCGCGGGAATTGCCAGTGCCAGTGTAAAAGTTCCGACCAGGCAGCCCATGCCTCCGGCCATAAAGGAGGCGCCTAACGCGCGCCGCCCTTCGCCGCGTTTGCCCATCGGATAGCCGTCCAGCACGGTCGCTTGGGACCCTGAACCGCCGGGTATGCCGAATAAATCGGCAAGTACGCGGCGCAGATCGCGCTCACGGAGCTCGCTCCGATGAGCAGCGCCATACCGGTTACCGGCTCCCAGCGCACGACCACAGGCAACAGGATCGCGTACACCAACGGCATGCCGAGACCCTGTGGCGCCACTGCGGTAAAAGTGCCGATGCCGACGCCCACCATCATGGCGAGGAACACTTTCAAATGAAGGATGTTCGTCAGGCCTTTGATAGCGGCGTCGAGCAGTGACATCTCCATTGGCAGTTTCCCCGTTTGCTTGTTGCCGATTTAACTACGCGGTGGAAGAGGACCAGCGCCGGATAGGGTTCTCAGCATTTCGATGACTTCGGGATCGCGCGGAATCTCTCGAATCGCCTTGCTCAACTCTTCCGGCATCAACGGATCGACGTCATCGCCGACCAGCTTCTTGTATTCGCGATGGAACTCAGCGTCCTTGAGGGTTTTGCGCATCGCGTCCTGAAGGATATCGACTTTGTCCTTGGGCGTTGCTGGTGGCAGCATGTAAGGAGAACCAACCAGCCTGAAGACTCGCCAGACAGCGAGGACTTTCTTTTCTTGCTCCGATTTGGCGAAGGTCTCGATCTCGGGCACAGTTGGAAAACGCGGATGTTTCGCCCCCAACGGCACCTCCATGATCGAATGGAAATCCATCAAACTCTTTTCAACCCACTCAGGATTGCGGCGCAACATCGATGTGGTGAGATTGGCTCTCGCGTCTAATTCTCCACGGAGAAGAGCCGCGTCAACTTCGGGCGCCGAGTAACCGGCGATGAATTTGGGATCTTTCAGACCGAGGAAATAAGCGAATAGCCGCCCGGCCACATAGGAAACATGTCCCACGGATTGCGCGCCGATGCGCAGGCCTGAGGCTGCCCGGAGCTTCTCTATGCTGCTCAAGCCCAGCTCTTTTCTTGTATAGATGATGTAGTGGCCGCCGCTTTCGGGAGCGCCAAGATAAATAAATTTGTCGAGATCATACATGACGCCGGTTTCGCGCATGATCTCCAGGGACACGATACCGCCGCTCAGGGCGCCGATGGTGAGGCCGTCGGACGGCTGTTTCTAAACAGATAGTTAGCGGCTTTTCGACCGCCACCACCGTCCATGTACTCCATCGCGATAGCTGGATTACCCGGGATATGCTTGCGTAGGACCGGAGTCATGGCTTTTACCCGCAGATCGCCTGTCCCACCCGGAGCTGTGCTGACGATCATCGTAATGGTTTTGCCTTGGTAGAAAGGCGATTGCGCGGTCGCGGCGCCAGCAAACATGTGCAAGCCGCTAGAGGATTATGATTCTAGCCCCGGTAAATTTATGCGCTTCATTGTCTCTCCACGAACCCAGAATTAAAGCGCGAAGCTTCAGCGGCGTGACGGTAGCGCAACCGCATTGGCGAGTCGCTTAAAAACTGCCACCGCTTCGGGGTCCCGCGGCACATCTCGAATCGCTTGCTCGTGATCCTCGGGCAGCAGCGGACTCGGCTCACATGGTGAGTTTCTGATAATGTTTTGCGAACTCCAGATCTTGTCAAGTCTTGCGGAATGCATCCTGAGCATATGCTGAACGAAGCGCGGCAGCAACATCATCAATCGGTGGCCAGATCGAGTTCGGCGCGGATCACACCGGTCATGATATCGATCGGCAGTGAGGTGGCCTGTTCGAACATGCGCACCTCGTCCTCGGACTGGTTGGTGACGTAGTCGTTGTCGGGGTCAAGTGCTGCCTGCTGCGCCCCGCTGACGATGAGCACCGCCGTCCGCAGCACCAGCAGCGGCCACAGCGCATCGGCTTCCGCGGCGGACAACGGGCGAATAGCGTGGAATGCCTTGATGCCTGGCAGGATCGAGGCGGGTGTGGTGCCTTCGTGCCCCAGCACGGATGACAGAGTGATGGCGAGCTCGGAAATGGCCCAGGTGTCCGAGAGGTCGCCGAAGTCGATGACGCCGTCGGGTCGCGCAGCAGCGCCGTCGATCCGTGTCACCACGATGTTGGCGTCGGTCAGGTCGATGTGCGCGGCCTGGCGCGGGAGGTCGTCGGCCAGCGGCGCGATCCGCGCCGACGCGGCGGCGGCCGGCAGCGGTCAAACGGTCCCGCTCGGACGGGTCGGCGACGTGCGAGACGAGGGCGATGACGACGTCCGTGGCCATGGCGCAGATCCCATTGCAGGGCACGATCCAGGCCGGGATGCCGGAAGCCGGCCAACGCCCGGCTCACCCTGGCCGCGAGCTCGCCCATGCCCGCAACCACCTCGGAAGACAGGTGCCCCGCGCCGACCAGGGTGCCGCCGGGCAGGTATCGCAGCAATCGGACGTGGGCGGTGCCGTCAAGCAGATCCGTTACCGTCGTGCACTTCTCACCGGTGAGGTTGGGCAGCGGCACCGCCACCCGCAGCGTCGGCTCCGCCTCGGAGATCAGCTCGGCGGCGGCGTCCTGCGCCGCCAGCTCGGTCACCGTGAACGCGGGGTTGGCGATCTTCAGCACGCCGAGCAGCCGGTCCTCGAGGTCGAACACCAGAAAGTTCTTGTCCTGTTGGCTGCCAAGCGATTCGGCCCGGGCGGTCAGGCCGTAGTGGACCGACAGAAGGTGCTCGGCTTGCGTCTCGCTCACCTGGGGGGCAGGCAGCTCGGGCTGCTCCAGGAAGTTGAACCCGGCGGTCACGGGTTGACGAACCGGACGACGACCTCGCTGAACGCGTCGTTGTCGTCGCCTGCCGCAGTGTGCCCGGCCTCGGAGAGTTCGACGAATTCGGCCGCGGGCACCTTGGCCAGGAAGTCCTCGACCCCTTCGGCGCTCACCACGTCCGACAGCTTGCCGCGGATCAGCAGGATCGGGATCTCCAGGTTGATCGCCGCCTGTTCCAGCATGTCCGCCCTGGCGAACGGATCGTCCTGTGGTTTGGTCAGGAACGCCGGATCCCAATGCCAATACCACCGGCCGTCGCGCTGCCGCAGGTTCTTCTTCAATCCCTCCGGACTACGCGGCCTTGGTCGGTGCGGCAGGTAGGCGGCGACCGCATCGGCGGCGTCCTCGAGGGAGTCGAAACCGTCCACGTTGGTGAACATGAAGTCGCGGATGCGGGCGCTGCCGTTCTTCTCGAACCTCGGCACCACGTCGACGAGCACCAGCTTGGTGACGAGTTCGTGGCCGGCCTGGTGTGCGGCGAGGATCCCCGTCAGCCCGCCCATGCTCGCGCCGATCAACGCCACCGGCCTGCCGATCTGATACAGCACCTGCAGCGTGTCGGTGCACAACGACTCCACCGAATAGTTGGCGGTGGGTGAGCGGTCGCTGTCGCCGTGTCCGCGGCTGTCCATGGCGATGACGTGGAATCCGGCGTCGGCCAGGATCTGGCCCGGTGTTCTTCCACGAATGACGGTTCTGCCCGCCGCCGTGCAGCATGAGGATCGACGAGTGGGCTTCGGCCGACGCGGCGCCGCGGTTCCATTCGTCCGCGACCAGGCGCAGTCCGTCGACTCCTCGGAACGTGACGGTCTCCGGGGTGTTGCTCGTTGTGCTCACGGACATCCTTTCGACCCGGTCCCTGACCTCACGTTACCCAGGCGATTTACCGGGATCGACGCGGCCCCGACCGGGACGCGATGAGTTCTCTCGCCCGGCGGAGTCGGACCATCATGGGTTCCATCACGCCATCCCTCTGGTTCAACGGCGATCTGGAGGAGGCCGCACGGTTCTATACGTCGGTCTTCCCCAACTCGTCGATCGAAGGGTTCGATCGCTACACCGACGCCGGTCCTGGCACTCCGGGCGACGTGGTGTCCGGAACGTTCGTGCTCGACGGAACCAGATTCGTCGGCATAAACGGCGGCCCGGAGTTCCCATTCACCGAAGCCGTGTCGTTCGAAGTGCGGTGCACCGATCAGGACGAGGTGGACTACTACTGGGACAGGCTCGTCGACGGCGGCGAAGAATCGCAGTGCGGCTGGTGCAAGGACCGATACGGGCTCAGTTGGCAGATCGTGCCCGAGCGGCTGCTCGAGTTGGTGCACGACCCCGACCCGGAACGCGCGGCCGCGGCGACCCGGGCCATGCTCGGCATGCGCAGGATCGTGATCGCCGAACTCGAGGCAGCGGTAGCCACTGCGTGATCCGTCGCTCCCGCGCGCCGGTCGCGCGGCTGCTGGCTAGGAAATCGCACGGTTCATCGTGCAGTCACGGTTGGTGCACGCTGGCGGGGCGAGACATTCGCCGTTGCCGCAGCGTCACCACCTGCGCAAGCCGCGCCGCCCCGGGCGCCACCGCCGATCGCGGCCGCCGAATACGACCCCCCAACGGGCACGTACGTTGGACCGGACGGGCATGTCTACACGCAGCCCAATCTGGCCCGCAGCGCCACAGAGGAGCAAACATGGCAGACGATGCCACCGCCCGCGAAGACGGGGAGTTGAGCGAGCCGGTGGCCGGGCCGGTCGAACCGGCATCCGATCAACTCGACGCGGACGTGAAGTCGGACGCCAAGACGCTCGACGGGATCGAGGACGACGCCGACGATCAGGGCGACGTCGACGATGACGCCGACGGTGACGATGACTTCGGAGCCGACGATGAGGAGCCGGCCCTGGTGGCCGACGCGGCCACACCGGCGATGTCGCACGTCCGGCTGGCCCTCGTCGCAGGCCTGGTGGTGATACTCGCACTCGGCGGGCTGACGGGTTGGTTGGGTTTCCGCGCGTACCAGTCACACCAGGTCGACGCGCAGCGCAAGGTGTTCCTCCAGGTCGGCCGCCAAGGTGCGCTGAACCTCACCACGATCGACTTCCAGCACGTCGACGACGACGTCAAGCGCATCCTCGACTCGGCGACCGGGACGTTCTACGACGACTTCCAGCAGCGCGCCCAGCCGTTCACCGAAGTGGTCAGGCAGGTGAGGTCGACGTCCGTCGGCACCGTCACCGAGGCCGGCATCGAGTCGGAGTCGGCCGACGAGGCGCAGGTGCTCGTCGCGGTGGCGGTACACACCACCATCGAGGGCCAACCCGAACAGCAGGAGCGGCCCTGGCGGATGCGCATCCTGGTGCAGAAGGTCGGCGACGATACCAAGGTTTCCAATGTGGAGTTCGTGCCGTGACGGACGAAGAGAAGACGACCGTGGTCGACGACGAGAAATCGGAAGGAACAACGGTCTCGACGAGTCGAGGTCGAGGCCGACGAGTCCGGCGGCGACGATGCGGAGACCGCCGCCGCTCCGGAGGCTGCGGCCCGCCGCCGCACCGACTGGGCCAGGGTGGTGGCATACGGCCTGCTGCCAGCACTGGCCCTGGTGTTGGCGCTTGCCGCGGGTTACCTGAAGTACGCGGACAACTCGGTGCGCGACGCCGCCGTCGCCCGCGTGGAGTCGATGCAGGCAGCCAAGGACGGCACCATCGCGATGCTGTCGTATCAGCCCGACACCGTCGACGCTCAGTTGACCAGCGCACGCGATCTGCTCACCGGCGGTTTCAAGGGTTCCTACACATCGCTCATCAACGACGTGGTGATCCCTGGCGCCAAGCAGCAGCACATCTCCGCGGTCGCCACGGTGCCCCGCATGGCGTGGGTGTCGGCCGAACCGAATCACGCCGTGGTACTGGTGTTCATCGATCAGAGGGTCGTCGTCGGTACGAACGCGCCGACCGACACGGCATCCAGTGTGCGGGTGACGCTGGATAAGCGTGGCGACAAGTGGCTGATCTCCGAGTTCCAGCCCGTCTAGGCCGATGGCCGTGACCGAGCCTCAGCGCTTCGACGTCGTCACGCCCGACGTCATGCTGAGGGTGCTGACGTGGGGGCCGGAGGATGGTCCGATCGCCTTGTGCCTGCACGGATTTCCCGATACCGCACACGGCTGGCGCAAGCTGGCCCCCGTGCTGGCCGAGGCCGGCTGGCGGGTGGTCGCGCCGTTCATGCGTGGATACGCACCGTCGTCGTTGGCGTCCGACGGCGGCTACCAGGTCGGGGCACTGATGGACGACGCGCTGCACGTCCTCCATGCGGCGGGCCCAACGGGTCGCGACGTCCTGATAGGGCACGACTGGGGCGCGATGGCGGGCGCCGGCCTGGCAGCGATGCCCGACAGCCCGTTCGACAAGGCCGTAATCATGTCGGTGCCGCCTTCCGCGTCGTTCCGTGGCACGCTCCCGGACGTGGGCGGTCTTCTCGCCCGGCTGCCCCGCCAGTTGCTGCGCTTCTGGTACCTCGTCTACCTCCAATTGCCCTGGCTGCCAGAGCGTTCCGCGTCCTGGATGGTGCCGCGGCTGTGGCGGCAGTGGTCCCCTGGATACGACGCCACCGAGGACGTCGCGCTGGTGCTGGACGCGATCGGCGCGCCTGCGAACTGGCGCGCCGCAATCGGCTACTACCGGGCGACCATCCGCGGGAGCAGGCCACCGGGACGCTACGCCGACCTGCACAGCCATTGGCTGTCGGCGCCGAAGCTGCCCACCCTGTACCTGCACGGCACCGAGGATGGCGCTGTCACAGCCGATTACGCGCGCTGGGTAGAGCCCGTGTTGCCCGACGGTAGCCGCGTCGAGCTCGTCGAAGGGGCCGGGCACTTCCTGCAACTGGAACGGCCGGACGTCGTCGCGGGCCACATCCGGGACTTCGTCGGGCGTTAGCGCTTCTTGAGCGCGGGGTGACTGCGGGTCAGGATCGGAAGCAGCAGGCGGCGTGGAAGGTGTTGATACGCGGCGGCGCCTACCTTGTTGAAGACGCCGGGCACGATCACCGTCTGCCCCGACTCCAGCCCGTTGATCGCGGTGCGGGCCACCTCGTAGGCATCCACCCACATCACCTTCGGCATCGCGGCCTCTGCAGCCTCGTCCGGAATCCCCGCCTTCTCACCGAATCCGGTCTTCACCGGGCCGGGACACACCGTGGCGGCCACGACGCCGGTGCCGCGCAGTTCCGCGCCGAGCGCCTGCGTGTAGGACAGCACGAAGGCCTTCGCCGCGCCGTATGCCGCCTGGCCGGGGAGCGGACCGAATGCGCCGACCGAGGCGACGTTGAGCACCGCGCCACCGCCGCGCGACACCATGCCCGGCACGAACCGGCTGCACAGATCGGCCACGGCGGCGACGTCGACCTCGATGAGGTTCAACTCGGCCGCCGGGTCGGACTCGGCGATCGGCCCGGCGGTGCTCAGCCCCGCGTTGTTGACCAGGACATCGACGACCAGACCGAGCTCGGCCACCCGAGCGGGCAGCACGGCCCGCTCGTCGGGCTTGGACAGGTCGGCGGCCAGCACGTCGGCGCGCTGACCGAGGGCCACGGCGAGCGCTTCGAGTTTGTCGGCCCGACGGGCCACCAAGACCACGTGCCGCCCGCGCCGGGCGAATTCGCGCGCCAGCTCCTCGCCGATACCCGATGACGCACCCGTAACGAGGACGGTCCCGTTGCCACTGGCCGCTGCAAGCATCTGCGCAGCCTAACCTTGGCCCCATGAGCACGCGGCGACTGACGCCGACCGATGCCCAGACGTACTGGTTGTCGGCCAAGATCCCGAACGACACCTTCCTGCTGTTCGGGTTCGCGGGCGTACCGCCAGATCTGGATGCGGCCATGGACGACGTCGCGTCGCGTGCTCGCCGCCATCCGGATCTGACCGTGCGCATCGAGGACGGTGGGATTCTCACCTATCCGGCCTTGGTGCATCGGGACGTCGACCGCTCGCAGTTCGTGGTGCACGACATCGAGGACCCGACGTGGGCGGCTTGCCTGGGCACCGTCAGCACGCTCATCGACGACCAGCTGCATGCCGCGGCGATGACATGGCGCCTGCACGTGTTCACCGGCGTCGACGACGTGCCTGGCATCGTTGGCCCTGGCACGGTCGTGGTGTTGCAGATCTCGCATGCGCTCGGCGGTGGAGGCCGCACCTCGGCGCATGCGGCGCTGATGTTCGGCCGGGTCGGGGGTGAGGTACCAGGCACGAGGCCGCCATCGGCCGGGCCGCTCGCGCTGGCGGTTGCTGGGTTCCGCGCCGCCCGCGCCCATCGCCGGATGCAGGCCGACATCGACGCGGGAAGCGTTCCGCCGCAAGCGGAGTTGCGACCCCCGCTCCGAACGAACGACAAGCCGACGGGACCACGGGGTCTGCGCGCGGTGGTCAGGAAGCGTGCTGAACTCGCCGCTGGAACGGTGACGGTGGCCGTGCTGTCCGCCGTGTCGGCGGCGCTGGCGCAACACCTCCTGGCCCTCGGTGACGACCCGTCGGCGCTCGGCGCCGAGGTGCCGATGGCCAAGCCGCCACCGCGGCTGGCGTACAACCACTTCGGCAACGTCGGTGTCGGCCTCCACCCGGAACTGGCAGCCGATGCCCGCAGTCAACGGATCGCCGACGACCTCGCCACCCGACGTCGACGCGCCGGACATCCCGCGATGCGCGCGGCGGATCTGGCATTCGCCGCAACGCCTGCGCCGTTGTTGCGTTGGGGGATGGAGCGATTCGACCCCGATGTCCGGCCCCCGGCGGTCACCGGCAACACCGTGGTCTCCAGCGTGAACTGCGGTGCAGCCGACTTCGCGTTCGGCGGCGCGCCCGTCACGCTGGCCGCGGCCTTCGCCGGAGTGTCGCCGATGATGGGCCTGACCCACGTCGTCGTCGGCGTCGGGGACACCCTCACCGTCGGTGTGCACGCCGCCGAGTCGGCCGTTGGCGGACCTGGCGGGTTGGACGCCTACGTCGCGCGCCTCGAGGCCGCACTGTCGTCGACCTAGGCGCGCAGCCCGGCGATGCCGACGTCGAGGGCGGCCTCGAGATAGCTGATGTCGCCGGTGTTGAGAAGCACCGACACCCCGCCCTGGATGCCTGCCAGCAGCGCCGCCGCGGCCCGCGATGGGTCGACGGACCCGGCGATCTTGCCCTGCTGTTGCATCGCGCGCACGCCCGCCGCGATCTCGCCGCGCCACTGTTCGATGAGCGCCGAGCTCACCGCCTGCGCGCCCGGCGTGCGGCCGATCTCGGACATCACCGTCGACAGCGGGCACTGCTGTCCCTGCTTGCGATAGCGCTCGACCACGACATCACGCCACCGCTGCCACGCCGCCCACGACGTCAACCGGCTCAGGTGCGGCTGTTGATCGGCGAGCACCCGGGCCGCCTCGTGCTCGGCCACCGCAAGCAGCAGCTGCTCCTTGCCGCGAGGGAAGTAGTGGAACAGTTGGCTCTTCGAGGTGCCGGTGTGCGCCATGACGTCGTCGAGGGTGGTGGCGACCGCACCGTTGACACGGATCTCCGCGGCTGCGCCGTCGATGATCCGCTGCCGGGTAGCCCGGCCCTTCGCCGTGAATCTCCGTACGTCGGTGTCCGCCGTCAACGCTGCACTCCTGGACTCATCAGTCCAAACAGTACGCGGCCGGATGGCAGGGTGGGCGCCGGTCACGGGGCTCCATCGGCGGGGCCCTGGCTCGACGGAAGGGTGCGCAACGACTCAACAGATCTACTAGATTCGGTTGCGTGACTGCGTACGACTTCGGGATTCTTCTGCTCCGGGTCGTGCTCGGCCTGACGATGGCCGCGCACGGCTATAACGAATTCTTCGGGAAGGGCGGCCTGGCAGGCACCGCAGGCTGGTTCGACGGCATGGGCATGAAACCCGGTGTGTTCCACGCGCGCATCGCCGCCATCACCGAGATGTCGGCAGGCATCGGCGTGACCGTCGGGTTGCTGACTCCCATTCCGGCAGCGGGTTTCGTCGCGCTGATGTTCGTTGCCGCCTGCACCGTGCACCGGCCCAACGGCTTCTTCATCGTCAAGGAGGGCTGGGAGTACAACCTGATCCTTGCGGCGGCCGCGGTGGCGATCGCGACCGTCGGGGTGGGCAGGATCAGCCTGGACTACGCGTTGTTCAGCACCACCGGCCTCTACGACTACCTGCACGGCTGGTGGGGCCTGGTCATCGCGGTGGTGCTCGGGCTTGGCGGTGGCATCGGCCAACTCGCGATCTTCGACCGGCCACCGGCCAAGCAAGCGGCCTGACCGCAGATGACCTCGACATCCCCGGGCGACGTCCCCGACTATCCACAGATGGCGGCGCAGCGCGGCCGCGTCGAACCCTCGCCCCGGCGGGTCCGTGGCTACGCCGACGGCCAACTGGTGTTCGACACGACCCACGCCCTGTACGTGTGGGAGGTGCCGTACTACCCGCAGTACTACGTGCCGCGGTCGGACGTCGCCGACGAGTTCCTCGTCGACGAGCATCACGCGCAGAAGGTGCAGTTCGGGCCATCGCGGCAGTACTCGCTGCGGGCGCGCGACTCCGTCCGCCCAGGCGTGGTGCGCGTCTTCGACGCCGATGGGGGAGGTCCGGTGGCGGGCACCGTGCGGTTCGACTGGGACTGCCTCGAGTGGTTCGAGGAGGACGAGCCGATCGTCGGCCACCCACGCAACCCGTACGCCAGGGTCGACGCGCTGCGCTCGCACCGGCATGTCAGGGTCGAACTCGACCGCGTCGTGCTCGCTGATACCAGCACGCCGGTGTTGTTGTTCGAAACCGGTTTGCCGACAAGGTATTACATCGACCGTACGGACGTCGTGTTCGCAAACCTCGAGCCAAGCGACACGCAATCTCTGTGTCCGTACAAGGGGATCACCTCGGGCTACTGGTCGGTGCGGGTCGGTGCGACCGTGCATCCCGATCTGGCGTGGACGTACGACTATCCGCTGGCGGCCGTCGCCCCGATCGCCAGGATGATCGCGTTCTACAACGAGAAGCTGGACATCATCGTCGACGGCGTGACGCTGCCGCGGCCGGAGACCCACTTCGGTTAGGTCGGCCCCGCAATCAAGTGCGATGCACAGGTTCGCCGCCAACTCAATTTGCTCGGCTGGACACGTCTAATCTTGCGGCCATGGGTTTTCTGAAACAGGACGCTCCCGTGGTCGATTACGCGGAGTGGAGCAAGGGCACCCGCGCCGAGAAGATCGTTCCGATGGCGAGGCACTGGGCCGAGGTCGGTTTCGGCACACCGGTGGTGCTGCACCTTTTCTACGTCGTGAAGATCCTTCTGTACGTCCTCGTCGCGTGGCTGATCGTGCTCGGAACGACGACGGGGCTGGGGGGATTGGCCGGCTTCACCGCTGTCGCGTCCTGGTACGCCGAACCGATCGTCTATCAGAAGGTCGTGTTCTACACGATGCTGTTCGAGGTGATCGGGCTGGGCTGCGGCTTCGGGCCACTCAACAACCGGTTCTTCCCGCCGCTGGGTTCCATCCTGTACTGGTTGCGGCCCAAGACGATTCGGCTCCCGCCGTGGCCCAATCGGATTCCGCTCACCAGGGGCGACTCACGGACACGCTTCGACGTGCTGCTCTATGCGGCGCTGCTCGTCGTGCTGGTCGTCGCGCTCTTCTCCGATGGCACCGGGCCGATTCCCGAACTCGGCACGCAGGTCGGCGTGCTTCCGGTCTGGCAGACCGCGACCATCCTTGGCCTCCTTGCGGTGGCGGGCCTACGCGACAAGGTGATCTTCCTGGCCGCCCGCGGCGAGGTGTACGGCTCGCTCGCGGTCTGCTTCCTGTTCAGCGGCGTTGACATGATCATCGCCGCCAAACTCGTCTGCCTGGTCATCTGGATCGGCGCCGCGACGTCCAAGCTCAACAAGCACTTCCCGTTCGTCATCTCGACGATGATGAGCAACAACCCGGTGTTCCGGCCGCGGTGGATCAAGCGCAAGTTCTTCGAGCACTTCCCCGAAGACCTTCGCCCTGGCCGGCTGTCGCGCTTCGTCGCGCACTTCAGCACGGCCGTCGAGGGGCTGGTGCCGCTGGTGCTGTTCTTCTCCCACGGCGGCTGGCCGACGGCGATCGCCGCATTCGTCATGCTGTGCTTCCACTTCGGCATCCTGTCGTCGATTCCGATGGGTGTGCCGTTGGAGTGGAACGTGTTCATGATGTTCAGCGTGTTGGCGCTGTTCGTCGGCCACGCCGGGATCGGTCTTGGTGACCTGCACAGCCCGTGGCCGATCCTGCTGTTCGTCGTGGTGGCGGGCACCGTGGTGCTCGGCAACCTGTTTCCGAGGAAGGTGTCGTTCCTACCGGGGATGCGGTACTACGCGGGCAACTGGGACACCTCGCTGTGGTGCCTCAAGCCGTCGGCCGACCAGAAGATCGCCGAGGGCATCGTGGCGATCGCGAGCATGCCCGCCGCGCAGATGGAGAAGTTCTACGGCAGCGTGGAGACGGCGGAGATGTATCAGTACATGGGATACGCCTTCCGCGCCTTCAACACTCACGGCCGCGCGATGTTCACGCTCGCCCACCGGGCGATGGCGGGCCAGAACGAGGACGACTACACCCTGACCGACGGCGAGCGGCTGGTGGCGACGGCCATCGGCTGGAACTTCGGTGACGGCCACATGAGCAACGAGCAGCTGGTGGCGGCGCTGCAGAGCTCGATGCCACTTCGAACCCGGCGAGGTGCGGGTGCTGATGCTCGACGCGCAGCCCATCCACAAGCAGCAGCAGGAGTACCGCCTCGTCGACGCCGCGACCGGAGAATTCGAACGGGGAACCGTCCGGGTCGCCGACATGGTCACCCGGCAGCCGTGGGACGACACCGTGCCGGTGCACGTGACGTGGTCCCGCGCCGTCACCGCATGACGTCGCGGACCTTGACGGTCTCCAGCCCCTTGAGTAGCAGTTCCCGTGCGGTGTCGAGATGCTTGCGCCAGTGCGCCTCGGCCCCGGCTGCGTCGCCCGAGCGCAGCAGCGTGAGCAGGCGCCGGTAAGACCGGAGAAGCTTGTCGTAGTCGGCCTTCGACACCTGGCGGCGTTCCTTGATGGCGAATGCCGTGTGGCGCACGGTGATCTCGTGCAACATGCCCGAGATGATCGTCAGCGTCGCGTTGCCGGACATCTCGACCATCCGCCGGTGAAACTCGCCGGTGGCCTCTGCCATCCGGCCCGACTCCCACCCGGCCGGGACGTCACCGGCCAGCATCGCCTCCAGCTCGTCGAGCTGCTCCGCGGTGGCCGACTCGGCTAGCAGGCGCACCGCCAGCGGCTCGATGCCCGAACGCGCCACCAGGACGTCGGCGATCGTCGCACCGGACAGCTCGAGCAGCAGGCCCGCCGGGCGGGCGACGATCTCGGCACCGGGTACGCGCACCCGCGCCCCCGTGCGCGAGCCACGCCGCACCTCGACGAGCCGTTCGGATTCCAGCACCCGGACTGCCTCGCGCAACGTCGGCCTGCTGACGCTGAAGTGCGCCATCAACTCGGCCTCGTTTGGCAGGAAGTCGCCCTCCTTGAGCTGGCCGTCGACCACCATCCGGCGTAGCGTCCCGGCGACCAGCTCGGCAGTCTTCGGCGAGCGGATCGCAGTACCCGCCGGGACGGCATCGGGGCCGATCATCGGCGCCAGCGGCGTACTTCGCGTCACAACGTCTCCAAACGGTGGTTGCCCCTAGAGCTAGGCAACTCAGTAAACCATGTGGCAATCGGTGGGAAGCGCCATGCGTTTGACCGCGCAACCGGCCATCGCCGCAGGTAGCCGATGCGTTCTGCCAGCGTAGCGGTTGAGGGAGTGCGGGAGCATATCTGACCAATGGCCATCGATTTCGGCTTCGAAGGCGACATGGCACGATGCCTACGCCGACGGCCAGGCCCTACCTACCAACCAGTAGGTTGACCTAGTAAACCTTGTTCGTCTACGTTCGGGATGACGCCACCCACGTCTTCGAAGGAGAACTCCCATGGCTGAAGCCGTCATCGTCGAGGCGGTCCGTTCGCCGGTCGGCAAGCGCAACGGTGGGCTGTCGGGTGTGCATCCCGGCGAGCTTTCTGCGCAGGTGCTCAATGGTCTGGTCCGAGCGCGCAGGCATCGATCCGGGGATCGTCGACGACGTCATCTGGGGCTGCGTCATGCAGGCGGGCGAGCAGGCCCTCGACATCGCCCGCACCGCGGTGCTGGCCGCGGGCTGGCCCGAGAGCGTTCCCGGCGTGACCGTGGACCGCCAGTGCGGATCGAGCCAGCAGTCGGTGCACTTCGCCGCGGCCGGCGTGGTGGCAGGCCACTACGACGTCGTCGTCGCCGGTGGCGTCGAGTCGATGTCGCGCACCCCGATGGGGGCGTCGCTCGTCCAACGGCGGACATCCGTATCCCGAGGCCTTCCGTGCCCGCTACACCCAGACGCCCAACCAGGGCACCGGTGCCGAGATGATCGCCGAGCAGTGGGGCCTCGACCGCACCACGCTCGACCAGTACTCGCTCGACTCGCACGAGAAGGCCGCGGCCGCACAGGATTCCGGTGCCTTCGACGACCAGATCGTCGGCATCAAGGTGCAGGAGGTCGGCTCCGAACCAAGCATCGTCCTGAAGGACGAGGGCATCCGTCGCGGCACGCCGATCGAGAAGATGGCCCAGCTCAAGCCGGCCTTCAAGGAGGACGGCGTGATCCATGCCGGCAACTCCAGCCAGATCTCCGACGGCTCGGCGGCGCTGCTGTTCATGTCCGCGGAGAAGGCGAAGTCGTTGGGGCTCAAGCCGATCGCCAGGGTGCACACCGCGACCCTGGCCGGGGCCGACCCGGTGATCATGCTGACCGCGCCGATCCCGGCCACCCAGAAGGCGCTCAAGCGTTCGGGTCTGCGGCTCGAGGACATCGGGGTGTTCGAGGTCAACGAGGCGTTCGCGCCGGTGCCGCTGGCCTGGCTCAAGGACATCGGCGCCGACGAGAAGAAGCTGAACCCCAACGGCGGCGCGATCGCGCTGGGCCACCCGCTCGGCGGCTCCGGTGCGCGCATCATGACCACGATGCTCTACCACATGCGGGACAACGGAATTCAGTACGGACTGCAGACCATGTGCGAGGGTGGCGGCCAGGCCAACGCCACCATCCTCGAGCTGCTGTGACCGAGGCTGCGACCGCCCCCGCCGCTCTGATCGAGCGGCGGGGCAACGTCCTGCTCATCACGATCAACCGCCCCGAGGCGCGCAACGCCGTCAACGCCGCGGTCAGCACCGCGGTCGGTGACGCACTGCAGGAGGCGCAGGACGATCCCGAAGTGCGCGCCGTGGTGATCACCGGCGCCGGCGAATCCTTCTGCGCGGGAGCCGATCTGAAGGCCATCTCGCGTCGGGAGAACCTGTTCCACCCCGACCACGGGGACTGGGGCTTCGCGGGTTACGTGCAGCATTACATCGACAAACCGACCATCGCCGCCGTCAACGGCACCGCCTTCGGTGGCGGCACCGAGCTGGCGTTGGCCAGCGATCTCGTCATCGCCGAGGAGCGGACCAGGTTCGGGCTGCCCGAGGTCAAGCGCGGCCTGATCGCCGCCGCCGGTGGCGCATTCCGCATCGTCGACCACCTGCCGCGCAAGGTCGCGATGGAGCTGCTGTTCACCGGCGAGCCGATGTCGTCGGCCGACGCGCTCAAGTGGGGAATGATCAACCAGGTCGTGCCCGACGGCACCGCGGTGGACGCCGCACTTGCGCTCGCCGAACGGATCACCTGCAATGCGCCGCTGGCGGTCTGGGCCAGCAAGCGGGTGGCCATACGGCGTCGACGACGGCGTCATCACGGGCGACGAGTCCGGCTGGGCCAGGACCATGCGCGAAATCGGAGGAGTGTTGCGTTCCGAGGACGCCAAGGAGGGGCCGCGGGCCTTCGCCGAGAAGCGTCAGCCGGTCTGGAAAGCCAAGTAGGAGAGACGATGAAGCGACTGGTATTCGAAGCCGAGCACGAGCAGCTGCGGGATACCGCGCGCCAGTTCCTCGAGAAGGAGTGCGCGCCGAATGTCGAGAAGTGGGAGAGCGAGCGACTCGTCGACCGCGAATCTTACGTGGCGGCAGGCAAGTACGGCCTGATCGGGTTCAACATGCCGGAGAAGTTCGGTGGCGGCGGCGGCTTCCGGTTCAACGCGGTGATCGTCGAGGAGTTCAGCAATCTTGCGACGACTGGATCCTCAACGGCTCCAAGACATTCATCTCCGCCGGCATCAACTCCGACCTGGTCGGGGGGTCGGACTCTAGGCGATTTGTGCACACTCACCGGCGCTGACCGCCGGTGAGTGTGCACAAATCGCAGGGGGGCGGTCAGCCGATCGGTGCGTCCGCGGCGGGTATCGGCGCTGCCGTCGGGGTGGTCGGCTTGCCGGTGCCGTTGAAGGACGTCGTCGGGGTGATCGGCTCCGGCGGTGAGTCGGGGTCCAGCACCGAGTCGATGATGTAGATCCTGGCGTTGCTGGCCTGGATGCCGCCGCAGATCACCTTGGCGGTGTCGTTGATCTTGATGTCGCCGTCCTTGCCGGCGACCTTGATCTCGTTGCCCTGCTGGGTGGGCCGCTGACCCGCCACGTCGCCGGGGCCGAGAAGGCCGAGGAACACGTGGTAGTAGTCCAGCTTGGTGAGCGCGGCGGGATCGGTCTTCAGCGCCTCGAGTTGCGCGGGATCGAGCTTGGCGAACGCGTCGTTGGTCGGGGCGAAGATGACGTACGGGCCGTTCTCGAGAACGGGGACGATGTTGACCGCGGGGTTGAGGCCGCCGCCGATCGCCGAGGTGAAGGTGCTCAGCGACGGGATCTTGGCGAGCGCCTGGCCGACGGGGAGCGTGTTCAGGTTGGCCAGCGTGACTCCGGTCGGGGCCAGCTCCTTGCGCAGTCGGGTCGCAGTCACCCTGGGGGTCCGGCGGCGGCTTCACCGCGACCGGCTCGGACGGCGGCGGGTCGGCGTAGGCGTTGACCGCCAACGGCACCGATGCCACGATCGCGGCAATCGCCGCAGCGGCACCCAGAAACTTGCTGGTGTGAGTCTTCAACTTTCGGCTCCTCAGGTCAGCGGCGCGCCAGTTCACGAGGCGGCGCCCGGGGAAGCGTAATTGCTTCGATAACGAATCGGCAAAGTCACCGTTGCCGGACTGCTCCCGTCAAGCGGGGCTGACCTGCACGTTTCGCACGTTGAGGCAGAGTAGCGCGGCAACCGCACAAAGACCTGCCGCGACGTAGAACGCGAGGTCGTAGTCCCCGCGCATGTCGCGAATCCAGCCGGCTCCCGCGGCGGCGACTGCCGCGCCGAGTTGGTGGGAGGCGAACACCCACCCGAAGACCACTGGTGAGCGGGTGCCGAAGTAGTTCCGGCACAGCACGATGGTCGGCGGCACCGTGGCCACCCAGTCCAGGCCGTAGAAGACGATGAACACCCAGGTGCTCGGTTCCGCGTGGGGGGAGAGCAGCGAGGGCAGCAGCAGCAGCGAGACGCCGCGGCCCGCGTAGTAGACGACGAGGAGCAGGCGCGGGTCGACGCGGTCGGTGAGCCAGCCGGAGAACACCGTGCCTGCGACGTCGAGGACGCCGATGGTGGCGAGTAGCCCTGCCGCCACCGTCGACGGCATCCCGTGATCGTTGGCGGCCGGGATGAAGTGCGTGCCGATGAGGCCGTTGGTCGTCATGCCGCAGATCGCGAAACTGCCTGCGAGCAGCCAGAACGCCGGAACACGGGCGCCGATCCTCAGCCCGTCGAAAGCGGCGCGGAAACTGCCCGTCGGGACCTCGGCGGGGACTGAGTCGGTCGCGCCGTACGCCTTCAAACCCATGTCCTGTGGGTAGTTGCGCATGAACAGCAGGACCAGGGGGACGACCGACAGCGCCGCGGCGGCGACGATCAGCGACGCCCAGCGCCAGCCGTGCCGGGTGGTGACCTCGGCGACGACCGGAAGGAAGATCAGCTGTCCGGTGGCGCTGGCCGCGGTCAGTACGCCGGTGACCAGCCCGCGCCGCCGCTCGAACCACCGGGTGGACACGGTGGCCACGAAACCCATCGAGATGGCGCCCGTGCCGACGCCCACCAGCACGCCCCACAGCAGCACCAGCTGCCAACTCGTCGTCATGACGACCGAGAGCGCCGAACCCGTGGCGATCAGCACCAGGGCCGCCGAGAGCACGGGGCGGACTCCGAGGCGGTCCATCAGGGCGGCCGCGAACGGCGCCGTGAGGCCGAACAGCGTCATGTTGACCGACATGGCCAGCCCGACCGTGCCGTGCGACCAGCCGAACTCGTGGTGCAGGGGATTCATCATGACGCCGGGCACCGAGCGGAAGCCTGCGGCGCCGAGGATCGCGATGAAGCTGACGGCGGCGACCACCCAGGCCCAGTGAAGCCGCGCCCGGCGGCTGGTGTCGTCTCGCGTCGTGACCGTCACCCGATCACTGTCGCGTGCGTCGTCCGCCTGCGCCAGTGGCATGAATGACACCAGTCGTCAAAAACGTGCCATTATGGTCGTCGTGCACCGCGTGGCCGTCCTTCTGCTCGCACCCGTCGTCGGGTTCGACGCCACGATTCCGTCGACGCTTTTCGGCGCCGCCGAGGATGCCGACGGCAATCCGCTCTACGAGGTGGTCACCTGTGGCGCTGAACACGGGACGCGTGCCGTCGACGAACGGCTTCGACATCGTGCCCGCCGCGGGACCCGAAGTGCTGGCGTCGGCGGACACCGTGATCGTGCCGGGCACCCGCCATGCCCCTGCCAGGGACGACGGCACCCTGGCGCCGGAGGTGCGTGCCGCACTCGATTCGATCCGTCCCGGCACCCGCCTGGTGTCCATTTGCACCGGCGCGTTCGTGCTCGCCGCGGCAGGCCTGCTCGACGGGCGCCCCGCGACCACGCACTGGAAGTTCGCCGACGCCCTCCGGCGAATGCACCCCGAGGTGCGAGTCGATGAGCGGGTGTTGTTCGTCGACGACGGCGACGTGCTCACCTCGGCAGGCCTTGCCGCCGGAATCGACCTGTGTCTGCACGTCATTCGGTCGGACCACGGCGCCCAGGTGGCGAACGCGGTGGCCCGCTACTGCGTGGTGTCGCCGTGGCGCGAGGGCGGGCAGGCGCAGTTCATCGACCGGCACGTGCCGACGACGGACCACGCCTCTACCGCCGCCACCCGCGAGTGGGCGCTGCGCCATCTCGACGACGAACTCACCGTCGAGCGTCTGGCGGGGCACGCCCACATGAGCACCCGGACCTTCAGCCGCCGGTTCCGCGACGAGACGGGCCAGGCGCCCGGAGCGTGGATCCGCAGCCGCCGCGTCGACCGCGCGCGCGAGCTGCTGGAGTCGCGTGAGTTGTCCGTCGACGAGGTGGCCCGACGCTCCGGTCTCGGCACCGGCGGCAACCTGCGGCACCACCTCCGCCGGGGCATCGGCATGTCGCCGTCGAGTTATCGCAAGGTCTATCAAGGCGCTTGACCGCCGCCGCTACGATGTCGGCCATGCCAGAGCCGCTGATCCTGCCCATCCGCGGTCACGCCCCGCAACTGGACGCCGAGTCTGGGTGGCCCCGAACGCCACCGTGATCGGACAGGTCACGCTCGGCGCGCGGGCCAGCGTCTGGTACGGCGCAACCCTGCGGGCCGAGTTCGAGCCGATCGAGATCGGCGCGGGCTCCAACCTTCAGGACGGGGTCACGGTCCACGTCGACCCCGGATTCCCGGCCACCATCGGCGCGAGCGTCAGCGTCGGCCACAACGCCGTCCTGCACGGTTGCACGATCGAGGACGGTTGCCTGATCGGCATGGGCGCGATCGTGCTCAACGGCGCGCGCGTCGGGCGTGGCTCCCTGGTGGCGGCGGGGGCCGTCGTCGCACAGGGCGCCGTGATTCCGCCGGGGTCGTTGGTTGCGGGCGTGCCCGCCAAGGTCCGCCGCGAACTCAGCGACGACGAGGTGACCAACAACCGCAACAACGCGGTGGGCTACGAGCATCTGAGTGAGTTGCACCGGAACGCAATCGAATAGCGCCGCCGTGGGTACATGCCTACGGTGAACAACGTGCGAACACTCGTCACCGGCGCTACCGGCTATGTCGGTTCTCGGCTGGTCAGCGCCCTGCTGGACGAGGGGCACGAGGTCGTCGCGGCCAGTCGTGACGCCTCCCGGCTCACCGACTTCGGCTGGTTCGACGACGTGACGTCGGTCTCATCTGGACGCCCACGACGAGGCCTCGGCGAAGGAGCGCGTTCACCGGAGCAGGCCCGATCGACGTCGTCTACTACCTGGTCCACGGCATCGGGCAGGCGGATTTCCGTGACGCCGACAATCGCGCCGCGGCCAACGTCGCCGCCGCGGCACGCGATGCGGGCGTCGGGCGCATCGTCTATCTCGGTGGCTTCGTGCCCGACGGCGGTGAGCTCTCGGAGCACCTCGCCAGCCGGGCCGAGGTGGCCGGGGCGCTGACGCTCGACGACGGTCCGGAGGTCGTCTGGCTGGGCGCGGCGATGATCATCGGCGCAGGGTCGACGTCGTTCGAGATGCTGCGGTACGTGACCGACCGGTTCCTGGTGATCCCCATGCCGAAGTGGGCGCACAATCCGATGGACCCGATCTCGGTCAGCGACGTGCTGTACTACCTCGTCGCCGCGGCCGATCGGGAGAAGGTGCCTGCCGGTGCGTACGACATCCACGGCTCCGAGACCACCACCTACGGCGAGCTGCTGATGACCTACGCCCGGCTGTCCGGGAAGTGGCGCCACGGCCTCCCGGTGCGCGGCGTGCGACATGCCGCTGGTGTCGCAGGGTGACGGCGGTGGTCTTGCCGGTGCCCGGTGGGCTGGCCGCGGATCTCGTTGAGTCCCTTGACCATCCGATGCGGGCGTCGACGGACGGCCTGCGCGGACTGGTGCCCGATCCGCCCGGTGGGCTGGTCGGCATCGAGGATGCCGTCGCCGCTGTCGCTGTCCGGCGGCAGGCCGCGCTCCGGTCAACGCGTTGGCCGACCCGCACCACCTCGCCGACACCGACCCGGACTGGGCTGGCGGCGACGTGCTGCGCATCCAGCACGCTTGCCGCGATGGTCACGCCCGGCTTCGCCCGGCCGGCGCTCGGGCTGCTTCAACGTGGTGCCCGGACCCGCCGCCGGCGTGGTTGCGCACCGGGCTGGACACGCTGATCGGCCTTGGCGCCGAAGAGGCTCTTCGTGACGGGCCTGATGGCGGAGATCGGCGCGATCGTCGGCGCACCCGCCGTCCCGCACGACGAGCCGCCAGTCGATGGTCCGCAGGCGGCGAATCGTCGTCGATCGTCGTGCTCGTCGATCGGTGCGACGTTGCTGGGGTTCTCGTTGACCCGTACGCCCGGTGACACGTCGTTCTATCTGCTGACGCTCGCGCTGGCGGCGGTGTGGGCGTTCGGTGCCCGGCTCTCGGGTCCGCTGCACCTTGGGTGCGTGACGTTTCGCGGCCGCCAGCGCCGTCCCGTCATCACGGGGGCTTCGATCGGCGTGCTGCTCGGTGCGGTGTTCATCGTCGGCGGCCTGGTGGCCCGCGAGATCGCTCCCGTCCGCGAGTACATCGTCCAGGTGCTGCAGTACGCCAACTACGGCTCGCTGTGGCTGGTCGTGCTCATCACGGTGATCAACGGCGTCGCCGAGGAGATGTTCTTCCGCGGCGCGCTGTACTCCGCGCTCGGCAGGTTCCATCCAGAGGCCGTGTCGACGGTCGTCTACGCCGTCGCGGTGTCCGCCGCGGGCAATCCGATGCTCGGCTTCGCAGGGATCATCCTCGGCGCCGTGTGCGCCTACGAGCGCCGAATCACCGGTGGGGTGCTGGCGCCCATGCTGACCCACTTCTTCTGGGGTTTGGTCATGGTGCTCGCACTGCCACCGATGTTCGGCGTCTGACGCCCGCTCACCGCAGCGGGTTGGCGATCTCGTCGCGCGGCATCCGCGCCGCCGCACATGGCGACCGCGGCGAGCAGCACGGGGACAAGGCCGGCTGCCAGGAAGATGGTCTCCATCGAAACGACCTTCGACAGCGGCCCTGCGATCGCGAACGACACCGGCAGCAGGGCCAGCGACACGAAGAAGTCCAGGCTCGACACCCGGCCCAGCATCTCCGTTGGCACCCGCCGCTGCAGCAGCGTTCCCCAGATCACGCTCGCGGCGCCGTCGGTCACGCCGATGACGAACGTCGAGGCGGCCATCACGGCGAGTGACGACGTCACACCGACCAGGACCAGCGGGACGGAGCCCACACTCCACATCGTCATCATCACCGTCAGGTAGCGCCGCGGCAGCCGCCTCGACGACACCGCCAGCGCGCCGAGCGCGCTGCCGATTCCGAAGAACGCCAGGATGAATCCGTATGCCTGCGCACCGTCTTCGAAACGGTCCTGCGCGATGAACGGCAGCAACACCTCGATCGGGCCGAGCACCACCAGCACGAAGACGCAGGCGAACAGCAGTGTCCACAACAGCCACGGAGTGCGCAGCATGAAGGCGAAGCCGCTCACGGAGATCGCGCAGCACGTGCGGCCGCTCGCCGTCCTCCCGCGGTGCCGAAGCCTTGGTGGCGGGGCGGGTGGCGACCAGCAGCACCAGGCCGATGGCGAACAGCGCGGCCACCGCGGACGCACCAAGCGCGGGAACGTCGCGCCCACCACGATGCCCGCGACCGCCGGGCCGATGCCCTGCTCGAACACCGGGCGCACGACGCCCTCGACGCCGTTGGCGGCCAGCAGCTGTTCGGCGGGCAGGATCCGCGGCAGGATGGCGCTGTAGGCGGGGAAGAAGAACGCGGCGGCGATTCCCAACACTCCGCGGCCACGGCCATGTGCCAGATCCGCAGCGCACCAATCGAACTCAGCACGGCGACGGTCGAAACCGCGATCACGTTCACGGTCTGGACGGCGATGATGATCTTGCGCTGATCGATGCGGTCGGCGGCGATTCCACCGACCAACACGAACGCGACCAGGCCGACGCCAAGGCACGTCGCGACCAGCGACAGCGACGCCGGGTCGTTGGAAAGGGCGATCACCTGCAGCGCCATCACGACGGCCCACATGCCCTCGGCGAAGATCGAGATCGACAGGGCGCCGATCAACAGGCGGTACTCGCGGAACCGGAACGGTGCGAGCACGCGCCATCGGCCGGCGAGTCACCGGCTGATCGATGTCGAATTGCGTACTCACCGAACGATGATCGCCTACCGACCCCCGCCGAGTCGAACGATTTTCCGCAGCAGCGTCGAGACTGCGAGATCGCGATGCCGACCCTCGATTCTCGCAGTCTCGCGGAGAGGGCGCGCGGCTCAGTCGTCGGTGAAGGTAGGGGCCGGCGCTGTTGGAAGGCCTTGGTGCCCTCACGGAAGTCGATGGAATCAGCAGTTCAGCTGCCCTCGGTCTCGCGCTCGAATGCGGCCTCGAGTTCGGTCAGCGTCGCCGCGTTGATCGCCAGCTTGGACCTGCGAAGCGCCGCCGCCGGGCCGGACGTCAGCGTCGCGATGACCTGTCCACGGCGGCGTCGAGTTCGTCGGCCGGATAGACCGCGCTCACCAGCCCGCCGCAAGGGCTTCGGCGGCGGGCAGTCGCTCGGCCAGCAGGGCCAGCCGCATCGCCCTGGTGCGGCCGATCGCCGCGGCCACCAGAGCCGAGGCGCCGCCGTCTGGCATCAACCCGATCTTGGTGAACGCCAACAGGAAGTACGCCTTGTCGGAGGCCAGCACGATGTCGGCCGAAACCGCCAGCGACACACCGACTCCCGCCGCCGGGCCCTGCACGACGGCACCACCGGCTTGGGCAGTGCCACGATCGCGCGAACGGCGCGGTTCGCCGCGGCGAGCACGTCGGCGGGGGTGCCGCTGGCCCCGGGATTGGCGTGATCGCCGCGCTGATGCCGGCACCGGACTGAACCGCGACCCGCACCACCGAAGCGGACCACCCTCACCCTGGCATCGGTGGCCGCCCGCTGCAGCGTCGTGCCGATGGTCTCAGCATCGGCGCCGTCAGCGAGTTGAGGCTGTCCGGGCGGTTCAACGTCACCGACAGCACGCCATCGTTGAGGCCACGGTGAGGTCGTCGATCCGGTGTAGGTCTCGGAGTTGTTCATGCTCGCCTTGGGTTTGGCGAGCCCGAGGCCCGCAGCCGATCGACTTGGTTATACAAGTAAGCTTTGTCGGCGGTCAACTAGGCCTACTCGAGGAGGGCGTTGCGCGATGGCTGGACCACTGCACGGATTGCGGGTCATCGAGTTGGCCGGCATCGGCCCTGGACCGCACGCGGCGATGATCCTGGGGGATCTCGGCGCCGACGTGGTCCGCGTCGAGCGGCCACGCAAGGGTGGCGGCGTTCCTGCGCCGAGCCGGGACTCGATGCTGCGCAACCGGCGCTCGGTGGCCGCCGATCTCAAGAGCGACGAGGGCCGCGACCTGGTGCTCACACTGGTCGCGAAGGCCGACGTGCTGATCGAGGGCTTTCGACCTGGCGTGACCGAGCGGCTCGGCCTGGGTCCGCAGGACTGCGCGAACGTCAACGAGCGGCTGGTCTACGCGCGGATGACGGGATGGGGTCAGGACGGGCCGCGCGCGCTGCAGGCCGGCCACGACATCAATTACATCTCGCTCAACGGACTGCTGCACGCGGTCGGCCGGAAGGACGAGCGCCCTGTCCCGCCGCTGAACCTGGCAGGCGACTTCGGTGGCGGATCGATGTTCCTCATCGTCGGCATCCTGGCCGCGTTGTGGGAACGCCAGACGTCCGGCAAGGGTCAGGTGGTCGACGCCGCGATGGTCGACGGATCCAGCGTGCTGATGCAGATGATGTGGGGTTTCCGCGCGACCGGGATGTGGAGCGACGTGCGTGGCACCAACATGCTCGACACCGGCGCGCCGTACTACGACACCTACGAAACCGCGGACCGCAAGTACGTCGCGGTCGGCGCCATCGAACCGCAGTTCTACGCGCTACTGCTCGAGGGGCTCGGGTTGGACCCGGCCGCGCTGCCCGACCAGAACGACGTCGGTCGCTGGCCCGAGCTGCGCGCGACGTTCACCGAGGCGTTCGCCGCCCAGGACCGTCAGCACTGGGCGAAGGTGTTCGACGGCACCGACGCCTGCGTGACGCCCGTGCTGAGCTTCGCCGAGGTCGAGACCGAGCCGCACATCACCGAACGCGGCACCTTCTTCCATGATCGTTCGGGTGACGGCGACAACCTGCAGCCGATGCCCGCGCCACGGTTCTCCCGCACCGCACCGTCGACGCCGACCCCGCCGGTGGCGCCGGGCGCCGACACCGAGGCCGTCCTGCGCGACTGGATATAGTCCCAACCAACCGGTAGGTCGAGGTGTAGGCGTCGACCGTCACAGTGAGTATGAAGGGAACGCATCCGTGCAGATCAAAGATGCCGTAGCAGTCGTCACCGGAGGCGCGTCGGGCCTTGGCCTGGCGACCACCAAGCGCCTGCTCGACGCCGGCGCGAGCGTGGTGGTCATCGACCTGAGGGAGGGCGACGAACTTGGCAAACTCGGCGAGCGCGTGAAGTTCGCCTCCGCCGACGTCACCGACGAGTCCGCCGTCGGCCAGGCGCTCGACCTGGCCGAGTCGCTGGGCCCGCTGCGCATCAACGTCAACTGCGCAGGCATCGGCAGCGCGGCCAAGACGTTGGGCAAGGACGGCCCGTTCCCGCTGGACTGGTTCACGAAGACCATTCAGGTCAACCTCATCGGAACGTTCAACGTGCTGCGCCTGTCCGCCCAGCGGATCGCGAAGACCGAACCGCTCGGTGAGGAGCGTGGCGTCATCATCAACACCGCGTCCGTCGCGGCGTTCGAGGGCCAGATCGGCCAGGCCGCCTACTCCGCGTCCAAGGGCGGCGTCGTGGGAATGACGCTGCCGATCGCACGCGACCTGTCCCGCGAGTTGATCCGGGTCTGCACCATCGCCCCGGGGCTGTTCAAGACCCCGCTGCTCGGCTCCCTTCCCGAAGAGGCGCAGAAGTCACTCGGCCAGCAGGTGCCGCACCCGGCCCGGCTCGGCGATCCCGACGAGTACGGCGCACTGGCCGTGCACATCGTCGAGAACCCGATGCTCAACGGCGAAGTGATCCGTCTGGACGGCGCGATCCGTATGGCCCCTCGCTGATCACGACGGAGTTCACCGAGGCATTGGGGGGTCGAGCACCCCATTGCCAGGGCGGCATGCAGAGGGTGGCGCACGCGGATCTCGTTGCAATGGTCACGCCGTCGAACGCAGTGTCCGCGCAGGTGCGTGGGGGGTCGTGGTTCGTTGCGGATCGCGACCGTCGTCGCATTTTCGGTGCAACGGCCACTACATGGAAAAGCCGCCGACGGTCACTGTCGGCGGCTATCAACCCCATGACGCGGTCAGGCGGTCGGTCGAGCAGGCGGGCGGGGACCCGCTGCCGTCAGACCGCTTGAGCGAGGTCGGGGAACTGCTCGGAGCAGTCACCTTCGACCAGGTAGTCCCCGTGGTAGAGGGCTTCGAAGTCCACCTTGATGACATCTGCGCTGGTGTCGTCGATCCACATGTACTGGACAGTAACCATCACTATTAAGAGTTCTTTGAGTCGCGATTGTGACTACAGTGGCAATTCTTACCTGCCAGTAGGTTTTAGCTTGCCGGGCTGCTGAAGTGAATCGGGTTGGTCCCGTTCAGCAAGATCCAGGTGGCTACGGCCGCCGCGATAGCCACCACGAACAGCCCGACCGTGACGAAGCCGGGCCAGCGCGGGAGGCCAAAGACCTTCGCGTCGACCGAGAAAACGCCTGCACCGGTGAAGAGCAGGGCGGTTGCGCCCAGTGCCACGACGAACGGGACGTTGAACGGCTCCGACCAGAACGCGACGGCCGACACGGTGACGGCCCAAGCGTCGATCATCGCGGCAACCACTGCGCACGCCGCCACCGGCGTCAGCAAACCCAGCAGAAGACCGATCCCGCCCGCCGTCTCGGCGACGGTGACCAGGATTGCGGCGAACTTCGACATCCGCCATCCGGTGCTCTCCATGAAAGCGACGGCGGAGTCGAGGTCGAACGCCTTGATCAGGCCCGCCTGCACCATCGTGGCGCCGGTGGCGAAACGCAGGACCATCAGGCCGAACGAGCCCAGTGAGTCGGCCGTTTCGGAGACGTACCTTCTCGAGGCCGCGTCGGTGCTCGCCATGCCTTCGAGGGTAAGTGCCTGAAAGGACGCTGCGAAACACTCGTGAAGTGAACGTTGCGTCGCGCAGGCCCGTGATCACAGGGAAGGGGTAGCGGTGGCGATCCTGAGTTATCGCCGATAACTTAACGCCGATATTGTCTCTGCCCGGAAGAGGTCCGAATGTTGCGCAGAATCGCCCTCCTTGCGATCGCCGCCCCGCGGCGCATCCTCGCCGTCGCGGCTCTGCTGATGGTGGCCGCCGCGGTGTTCGGCATACCGGTGGCCAAGAGCCTTGCGGCCGGGGGCTTCCAGGACCCGACATCCGAGTCCGCGCAGGCCGCGAAGCTGCTGACCGACAAGTTCCACCAGGGCGACATGCAGCTACTCGTCACCGTCACCGCACCCGACGGCGTCAACGCCGCGAACGTCACGGCCGTCGCGACGGACATCGTCAACCACCTCAAGCAGTCACCTCACGTCGCCGACGTGACCTCTGCCTGGACGGTGCCTCAGCAGGCTGCCGCAGACCTGATCAGCAGGGACGGCAGAACGGGCTTGATCGTCGCAGGGATCACCGGCGGCGAGAACAATGCGCCGAAGTACGCCAACACGCTCTCCGATGAGGTGGCGCACGACCGTGACGGCGTCACCGTGCGCTCGGGTGGCCTGGCCACGGTGTATGCGCAAATCACTCAGCAGACCGAGCGCGACCTCGTCCTGATGGAGTCCATCGCGATCCCGTTGAGCTTCCTCGTCCTGGTGTGGGTGTTCGGCGGGCTGACCGCCGCGGCGCTGCCGATGGTCGTCGGCGGATTCGCGATCGTCGGTTCGATGTCGATGCTGCGACTGCTGACCTTCATCACCGACGTGTCGATCTTCGCGCTCAACCTGTCGACCGCGCTCGGACTGGCCCTCGCCATCGACTACACGCTGCTGATCATCAGCCGGTACCGCGACGAACTGGCCGAGGGCGCGCCAAGGGACCTGGCACTGATCCGGACCATGTCGACGGCAGGACGCACGGTGTTGTTCTCCGCGACGACGGTCGGCCTGTCGATGGGCGCCATGCTGTTGTTTCCGATGTACTTCCTCAAGTCGTTCGCCTATGCAGGCGTTGCGACGGTGGCGTTCACGGCAGCGGCCGCGGTGATCGTGACCCCCGCCGCCATCTGGCTTCTCGGCGACCGGCTCGATGCGCTCGACGTACGGCGACTGTTCCGACGGGTGTTCCGCAGGCCCGAACCGACGCCCAAGCCCATCGAGCAGCTGTTCTGGTACCGCTCGACGCGGGCCGTCATGCGACGCGCCGTTCCCATCGGTCTGGCGGTCATCGTGCTGCTCCTTGCCCTCGGCGCCCCCTTCCTCGGCGTGAGGTGGGGGTTCCCGGACGAGCGGGTGCTGCCCACCTCCGCCTCGTCGCATCAGGTCGGCGATCAGTTGCGCAATGACTTCGCCGACGACACCTCGACCGCGGTCACCGTCGTCCTGCCCGACGCCACCGGGCTCGCCCCCGCCGCGATCGAGCGCTACGCCGCCGACCTGTCCCGGGTGCCCGACGTCTCGGGGGTGTCCGCGCCGACGGGCACGTTCGTCGGCGGCCGCAAGGCCGGTCCCCCCACCGCGCCCGCAGGCGTGGCCGACGGGAGTGCGTTCCTGACGGTCGCCAGCACCGCGCCGCTGTTCTCCGACGGCTCCGAAGCGCAACTCGACCGGTTGCACCGGGTGCCAGGACCTGACGGGCGTTCGTTCGAGATGACCGGCAACGCACAGGTGAACCGCGACAGCGTGGTGGCGATCACGGACCGCCTGCCCTGGGTGCTCGGGTTGATCGCCGTCATCACGTTCGGCCTTCTGTTCCTACTCACGGGCAGCGTGGTGCTGCCGCTGAAAGCGGTTGCGCTGAACGTGTTGTCGTTGACCGCGGCCTTCGGTGCGCTGGTGTGGATCTTCCAGGACGGGCATCTGAATGCGCTCGGCACCACGGCAACGGGAACCCTGGTGGCGAACATGCCGGTGCTGCTGTTCTGCATCTCCTTCGGCCTTTCGATGGACTACGAGGTGTTCCTCGTCGCGCGGATCCGCGAATACTGGCTCAAGCTGCGGGCCGACGGCGATGCCACGCCTTCCGGACCGCACGCGATGAGGACCGCTCGCGCAGACAACGACGAGGCCGTGGCTCTCGGGTTGGCTCACACGGGCCGCGTGATCACTGCCGCCGCCGTGGTGATGTCCATCTCGTTCGCCGCGCTGATCGCCGCGCAGGTGTCGTTCATGCGGATGTTCGGCATCGGACTGACACTGGCCGTCCTGGTCGACGCGACGTTGATCCGGATGGTGCTGGTGCCCGCCTTCATGCACGTGATGGGCGGGCGGAACTGGTGGGCGCCGCGCCCGCTGGTCCGACTGCACCAGTGGATCGGCATCAGCGAATCGGGCCCGGAACCCGACGCAGGCGCGGATCCGGCCGGACCGAAATCCAACCGTGCCATGTTCTCCATGACGGAAACTGGCTAGCGTGACGATTCAGCCGCTCAAGCGTCGCCGTGCCCCGCGCGGCTCCGGCGAGCACCTGCGCGAGGAGATCCTCGACGCCACGACCGACCTGCTGATGGAGACCGGCCACGCCAAGGCCGTCTCCATTCGATCATTGGCACAGCGCGTCGGCGTCACCCCGCCGTCGATCTATCTGCACTTCGCCGACAAGGACGCGTTACTGGACGCGGTGTGCGCCCGCTACTTCGAGCAACTCGACGAGGTCATGCAGCAGGTGGCGGTCGATCAACCGTCGACCATCGACCGGCTGCGCGCCCAGGGCCTGGCGTACGTGCGCTTCGCCGTCAAGACCCCCGAGATGTACCGCATCGCCACCATGGGCGAGGGCCGACCCGGCAGCGATGTCGACCTCACGCTGAACAGCTCGGCGTTCGTGCACATGCGAACGTCCATCGAGTCGCTAGTGGCGGAGGGCGTCTACCCACCAGGGGACGCGACCATGGCTGCGCTGGAACTGTGGACCGTCGCGCACGGGGTTGCGGCGCTGCTGATTTCACGGCCATACCTGCCGTTCGGCGACGTCGAGGAGTTCGCCGACCGGGTGATGCGCTCAGCGTGCGTCGGGCACATCGTGACCGCGTCGATGGGTGTCGATGGGTATCGACACGCCACCGCAGGAGGCCGTCGCACGGTTGAAGGGACTGGTCGATGACTGACGGCGTGGGAAGCGGAACCGTGAACAACCCGTTCTTTGCGCGACTGTGGTCGAAGATGTCCACCCGCGAGCCCGAGTCGATACGGCGACTGCGGCGGGAGAACCTGGCCGGGCTGACCGGGCGGGTGCTGGAGGTCGGTGCGGGTACCGGCACCAACTTCGAGTTCTATCCCGCGTCGGTCACCGAGGTGGTCGCCATCGAGCCCGAGCAGCGCCTCGCCGTGCTCGCGCGGGAAGCCGCCGAGAAGGCAGCCATCCCCGTCACGGTCAGCGTCGACACCGTCGAGCGGTACGCCCCGTCGGCAACGGGCGAGCCCTTCGACGCGGTGGTGTGCTCGCTCGTGCTCTGCTCGGTGGATGATCCGGCCGACGTTCTGCGCCAGCTCTTCTCGGCCCTGCGCCCAGGCGGGGAGCTTCGATACCTCGAGCACGTGGCGAGCGCGGGCCCGCGGGCTCGAATGCAGCGGCTGGCTGATGCGACGGTGTGGCCGTGGCTTCTTGGCAACTGCCACACGCACAGGCAGACCGAGCGGTCGATCGCCGACGCCGGGTTCGAGGTGGCCGAAGCCAGGCGCGAGTGGGTGTTGCCTGCGTGGGTGCCGGTGCCCGTCTCGGAAACCGCGATCGGTCGGGCCGTCAGGCCGGCCTGACGCCTTCAGCCAAGCAGCGCGGGCAGCCGCTGCAACAAGTTGGGCAACGCGGTTGCCGCCGTTTCACGCAACGAGATCGACGCGCTGTCCGACAGCGGCGTGCGTTCGGGATTCACCTCGATCACCGGGATCCCGTTGGCCAGCGCGAGGTCGGGAAGCCCGGCAGCGGGATAGACGACGGCCGAGGTACCCACCACGATGGCCACGTCGGCGCTGGTGACTGCGTCGACCGAGCGGTCCCACGCCTCGCTGGGCAGCGCCTCCCCGAACCACACCACTTCGGGCCGGATCAGGCCGCCGCACGAACACCGCGGCGGCTCGACCGATTCGACGGGCACGGGCATGGCAGGCAGTTCGTCGAGGTGCGGCTCCTGACAACGGTCGCACCGAAATTCGAACAGGCTGCCGTGCAGGTGGTAGACCTGCATGCTGCCAGCACGCTCGTGCAGGTCGTCGACGTTCTGGGTGACGACGTGCACCTCGGCGTAGTCCTGCCACGCGGCGACCGCGCGGTGGGCGTCGTTCGGCTGGACCGCCTTCATCATGTAATGGCGCCACAGATACCACGCCCAGACCTTCTCGGGATGGCGACGCCAGCCGTCGGTGCTTGAGATCTCGTAGGGATCGACCTTCGCCCACAAACCCGTCTCGACGTCTCGAAAAGTCGGCACCCCGCTCTCGGCGGAAATCCCGGCGCCGCTGAGCACGGTCACTCTCACGCCACCAAACTAGCCGTTTTTTGTGATACTGAGCACGTGACCGATTTGGGGGAATGGGTCCACGTCGATCCGCGCGCTGCAAGGCCGTTGTTCGATCAGTTGCGGACCCAGATCATAGAGGGAATCAGGGACGGCAGGCTCTCACCGGGTATGAGGTTGCCCACGGTTCGGGAGTTGGCCGTCGAGACCAGCATGGCGGTGAACACCGTCGCACGCGCCTATCGAGAGCTCGAAGCTGCGGGACTCGTCGAAACACGGGGAAGATTTGGCACTTTCGTGGCGCGGGCGGATCCGTCCGACTCGGCCATGGCGTCCGCGGCGCACACCTACGTGGTAGCGGCGCGGGCGCTCGGGGTCACCAAGGCGGCCGCGCTGCGCTATGTGGAGGCGGCATTCGGTTAGCTAGCCGAACTCAAGCAGGGTGAACGCGGGGCGCACGGGATCGAACAGCGGAATTCGCTGGACGGTCCACATCACCGCGTTCAGCACGGTGCCTCGGCCGCGGGGCAGTGGCACGTCCCGAACGGTGCGGACGCCGGGCACCACGTCGACGAGTCGGGATGCCTCGGCCGCCGACATGGCAAACGGCATCGGCGGAACCCGATAGCGCAGCGATGTCCGCATGCCCCGACGCGCCAACGATGCGAACCACGACGGCGGCAGGTCGAACATCATCCGGCCGCCGGGGAACCGTCGCGCGCATTCCGTGATCAGCCCCATCGCCTCGGTGGGCTGCAGGTACATCAGCAGACCCTCCGCGGTGATGAACACGCCATCGGCGTTGTCGACCCGGTCCATCCAGCCGTAGTCGAGCGCGGACTGCGCGCACGCCGTCACCCGGTCCGATGCAGGCAGCAACTTGTTGCGCAGCTCGACGATCGGCGGCAGATCGACGGACAGCCACCGGAATCGGTCGCCGACGTCACCGGCGGAGATGCGGTAGAAGCTGGTCTGCAGGCCCTCGGCGAGCGCGACGACGGTGGCGGCAGGGTGGTCGACGAGGTAGGCGCGGGTGGCGTCATCGAACGCCAGCGCGCGCAACGCCATGTCCTGGCGTCGGGTGTAGCCGAACTTGGCGAAGTCGTACTCGATGGCGTCGACCAGTTCGATCGCCATCGGATCCTCGATGATGCCGTCGGGCCTGCGCGCCTCCGTCGCCCTGACCTTCAACGTCAGCAACGCGGTCTCCGACACGCCGGTCAGCACCGCACCGTCGATCTTGGGTTCTGAGCTCACCATCGTGAATCTACTCAGGGTCAGGCCTTGAGCACCTTGTCGATGGTCCGCAGGTTGCGCGTGGTGGTCGACGACTTGTACCGCTTCTTGCCCATGGTCTTGCCGATCGTGGTGTCGAGCGTGCCGGTCTTGGGGACCTGCCAGTAGATGACCCCTTCGCCGCGCTCGATCCTTTCCTCGGGACCCGCGTCCTGCGCGAGCTCCGCCAGCTCGTCGAGCACCTCCGCATCGGTGACGAACGTGACGTAGGAGTGGTGGCCCTCGACCTCGCGCTGGAACGGGTAGGCGGCCGAGACCTCGCCGACCACCTCGAGATCGTAGGCCAACACCCAGGCGTCGTAACCGAACGCATCACGCAGGGCCGCTTCGGTTTTCGTGCGCACGGCCGTCACAGAGGACGTGCTGTCCAACAGCACGTTCCCACTCGCGAGGACGGTCTTGACCGCGGTGAATCCCGCCGCGGTGAGTGCCTCGGCGACCTCGGCCATCTTGAGGTTCACTCCGCCGACGTTGACGCCGCGGAGGAACACCGCGTACCGCGTCACCCGAACTCCAGCAGGGTGATGCTCGGCCGCATGCGGCGGAACGGGCCGATGCGGTCCAGCGGCGGCCAGCCGGCCAACCGCCACCACCCGCGGCCAGGGGGCAACGCGATGTCGCGGGCGGCGCGCACGCCCGCAACGCTGCCAGCCAGCGCGACGCCCTCGTCGGCGGAGAGGCCGAACGGCATCGCAGGCGTGCGGTAGCGGTCCGAGAGCTCGAAGCCTGCCTGCGTGCGCTTGCTGAACCACTTCGGGATCGAGTCGAACATCATTCGTCCGCCGGGGAAGCGGGCCGCGCAGTCGCGGATCAGGCCAAGCGCGTCGGCGGGGTCGAGGTACATCAGCAGCCCCTCGGCGGTGATGAACACACCGCGTGACGAGTCGACCCGGTCCATCCAGCTGCGGTCCAGTGCGGACTGCGCGAGTTCGACGATCCGGTCATCGCTCGGCAACAGCCGCCGCCGCAGGTCCATGACCGGGGCCAGATCGACCGAGCACCACGTCGAACCCTCGGCGACGGCGCGCAGACCGTGCGACTGGTTGGGCTTGCCGAACTTCAGATAGTCGTAGTCGACCGCGTCGAGCAGCATCACCGCCCAGGGGTCGCGGATCACACCGTCGGAGCGCTTGGCCTCGCTGCCGCGGTTGTACAGCGTCCACAGGGTGGTCGCCGAGACGCCATCCAGGGTGTTGCCGTCGACGGCGGTCATGGACCCATGTTAGGTATGCGGTGGGCGAATCCGGCCGGTTCCGCGGGGAGCGGCCGTAGGCTGGCCACATGACCCGTCTCGTGTTCGACGAGAAGTTGTTGGCCGTGATCAGTGGCAACTCCCTCGGGGTGCTGTCGACCATCAAACGCGACGGCAGGCCCCAGTTGTCCAACGTCTCCTACTACTTCGATCCGCGCAACGTGGCGATCCAGGTGTCGGTCGCCGAACCGCGCGCCAAGACCCGAAACCTTCGCCGCGACGCACGGGCCTCGATTCACGTCACGGCTGACGACGGCTGGGCCTACGCGGTCGCCGAGGGTGACGCACTCCTGACGCCGCCCGCATCGACTCCCGACGACGACACCGTCGAGGCGCTGATTGCGTTGTACCGCAACATCGCCGGTGAGCATCCCGACTGGGATGAATATCGACGTGCGATGGTGCAGGACCGCCGCGTGTTGCTGACCCTGCCGATCAAACACCTCTACGGTCTTCCACCGGGCATCCGCTGAGCCACGCCCCGGCAATCCCGTCGATCGACGGGCCCGTTGCACGCTAGTCTTGGCCCATGGCCGAGGAACCCGAAGACGACAACAAGCGCAAGTTCCGCGAGGCCCTCGAGCGCAAGAAGGCCAACGCGGGGGGTGGGTCCGCCCACAAGGACGCAGGCAAGAAGCAACCGCGGGCGCACGGGCCGCTGGAGAGCCGCCGCGAGTTCAGGCGCAAGAGCGGCTAACTGGTCACTCCGCCGCGGCGACTCACCTGTTCACGCCCGCGGGCTCCCTTCGCTCCTGGACCACGATGGCCGCCAGGCAGATCGCCGACAGCACGGCGATGATGATCGTGAAAGTGACTCCGGCAGTGCGCAATCCCCAACGCTGGGCGGCCAGACCCTCACCGACGACCGGCAGCGATAGCGCCACGTACGCCACCACGAAGTAGGTCGAACTAACCTCGGCGCGGCGATCGGCCGGCGTGAGTTCGACGATGTCGGCCAAGCCGCGGCTGAAGCTGATGCCCTGGCCGATACCGGCCACCACCGCGGCGACGATCAGCCCCGGCAGTGACGAGAAGTGAAGGGCAGTCGCAAGCAACAGCATGCCCACCACCAGGATTGCGCAGCCGATCGCGACGGCGCGCCGCGGCGGAATCCGGCGGGCGGGCGACTGTACGAGCGCTGACGCCGCGAAGAGTGAACCCGCGGCCGCGCCCGCGACGGCGTGGTCGTCGATGCCGATGACCTCCGCGACGAACGACGGCGCCACCGCGCTGAACAGCCCCATCACGGCGAATCCCGCGAACGCCGCGGTGGCCCCGGTGATGAAGACCCGGCGCACCTCGGCCGGCACCGCCAGTCGCTGAAATCCGATGTGCCCGGTCCGACCCGACGTCTCGGGCGCCAGCAGCACCGCACCCGCCGCCAACACGACCATCACGATGTGCACGACGAACGATGACTGCAGCGGGTGCGGCGCGTACTCGACGAGCACACCGGCCAACACGGGGCCTGCGCCGAGTCCGCCGACGTTGGCCACCGTCGCCGCAACGGCGGCGCGGTCGCGCTGACCGCGTGGGGCCGCCTCGACGACGGCGGCGGTGGCGGTGCCGGTGAAGATGCCCGCCGACAAACCCGACAGCACGCGCCCGATCAACAGCAGCGGGATGTCGTCGGCGAACAGGAACACCACCGCGCTGACCAGTGCGAACGCGGCGCCCGTCAGCAGCACGGGCCGTCGGCCGATCGCATCCGACCACCGGCCGAACACCAGCAGCGCGCTCAGCACGCCGATGGCGTAGGTCGCGAAGATCACCGTGGTGGTGAACACCGCGAAGTGCATGCGCTCTGCGTACAGCGCGTACATGGGCGTCGGAAGCGTGGTGCCGACCATGATCGCCGCGAACGCGTAGGTGAGCAGAGCAAACCCGTAGCGGCGGGATCGATCGTCGCGCGTCACGCGTCGAGTCTCGGCCACGTCGGGTGTCAACGTCGACCAGGCCCCCCGCGCTTCCCGCCCGAGTCAGGTCAGTGCGCGACCGCCTTCTCGGCTCCAACTCCCGTCAGCGAACGAACCTCCATCTCGGCGTCCAGCACGCGATCGCCGGGCACCGACGACGTCAGCGTGCCGACGATGCCGAGGATGAAGGCCAGCGGAATCGACACGATGCCCGGGTTGGCCAGCGGGAACCAGGCGAAGTCCACGCCGGGGATCATCGCCGTCGTCGCGCCGGACACCGCGGGGGAGAAGACGATGAGCACCAGCGTCGAGATCAGCCCGCCGTACATGCTCCACAGTGCGCCACGGGTGTTGAACCGCTTCCAGTACAGCGAGTACACGATGGTGGGCAGGTTGGCGGCCGCGGCGATCGCGAACGCCAGCGCCACCAGGAAGGCGATGTTCTGGCCGTTGGCCAGGATGCCGAGCCCGATGGCCAGGATGCCGAGCACCACAGCCGTGATCCGGGAGACCCGCACCTGCTCGTCCTCGGTGACCTTGCCCGCCTTCAGGACGCTGGCGTACACGTCGTGCGCGAACGACGCCGACGCGGTGATGGTCGAGGCCGGCGACGACCGCCAGGATGGTCGCGAACGCCACCGCCGAGATGACGCCCAGCAGAACGACACCGCCGAGTTCGAACGCAAGCAGCGGTGCGGCGGAGTTCTGCCCGCCCGCCGCGGCGAGGATCCGGTCGGGCCCGACCAGCGCCGCCGCGCCATATCCCAGTACCAGCGTGAACAGGTAGAAGGCGCCGATCAGCGCGATCGCCCAGACGACCGAGCGGCGGGCCTCCTTGGCGGTCGGCACGGTGTAGAACCGCATCAGCACGTGCGGCAGGCCCGCGGTGCCGAGCACCAGGGCCAGGGCCAGCGAGACGAAGTTGATCTGCGACGTGAACGATCCGCCGTACTGCGCGCCCGGCGCGAGCACGTCGCGCGCGGCGACACCCTTGGTCGTGGCATCGGAGACCGCCGACTGCGCCGAGCCGAGGATCTCGGAGAAGTTGAACCCGAACTTCGCCAGCACCATCACCGTCATGACCGCTGCGCCGGTGATCAGCAGGACCGCCTTGATGATCTGCACCCATGTGGTGCCCTTCATGCCGCCGACCAGCACGTAGACGATCATCAGGACGCCGACGACGGCGATCACGATCGACTGCCCGCTGTGGCTCTTGACGTCGAGCAGCAGCGCGACCAGACCGCCGGCGCCCGCCATCTGCGCGAGCAGGTAGAACAGCGACACCGTCAGTGTCGACGTCGCCGCCGCCATCCGGACCGGCCGTTGCTTGAGCCGGAAGCTCAGCACGTCGGCCATGGTGAATCTGCCGGTGTTCCTGAGCAATTCGGCGACGAGCAGCAGCGCCACCAGCCAGGCGACCAGGAAGCCGATCGAGTAGAGGAAGCCGTCGTAGCCGTACACGGCGATGGCGCCCGCGATGCCGAGGAAGCTGGCCGCCGACAGGTAGTCACCTGCGATCGCAATGCCGTTCTGCGGGCCCGGAGAACGAGCGGCCGCCGGTGAAGAACTCGTCGGCGGTCCTGTTGTTCCGGCTGGCGCGGATGACGACGAACAGGGTGATGACGACGAACAGCGCGAAGATGCCGATGTTGGCGATGGGGTTGCCGATGGTTTCGCTGGCTGCCAGGACTTCCGGGTGGCCGGTCACCGGGCGGTACCTTCCATCTCGGCGCGGATGGCGGCGGCGCGGGGGTCGAGCTCGCGGTTGGCGAACCGCACGTAGATGCCGGTGATGATGAACGTGGTGAGGAACTGACCGAGGCCGATCAGCAGACCGACGTTGACGTTGCCGAACACCGGCGTCGCCATGAAGTCGTGGGCGAACGCGCCGAGCAGCACGTAGGTGGCGTACCAGATCAGGAAGAACGCGGTCATCGGGAAGACGAAGCGGCGCAACCTACTTCGCAACTCCTGGAATTCGGGGCTGGCCTGCATGTCCACGAACTGCTTGGAACTGTTGACCGGGGTGTCGCGGGGTGGATGATCGGTCTCGGGCAACGCTTACTCCTGACTTGATGTGAACCTGTCCGTCTCCTGTGAGCATAGTGAGAGCCGGGTCACCTAGGGTCGTTCTAGACTGACCCGATGGCGAAGCTCCAATTGGTTCAAGATCCGGCGGCCGACGCGCTGCTTGAGGCGAATCCCTTTGCGCTGCTGGTCGGCATGATGCTCGACCAGCAAATACCAATGGAGGTTGCGTTCGCTGGGCCGAAGAAGATCGCCGACCGGATGGGTGACGTCGACGCCCGAGAGATCGCCGCTTATGACCCGGAGAAGTTCATCGCGCTGTGCTCGGAACGCCCTGCCGTGCACCGGTTTCCGGGATCCATGGCGACGCGGTTGCAGACCCTGGCGCATACCATCGTCGACGACTACGACGGCAACGCCGCCGCGCTGTGGTCGGCTGGCGAGCCCGACGGCAGCGAAGTGCTGCGCCGGCTGAAGGCGTTGCCCGGGTTCGGCGAGCAGAAGGCCAAGATCTTCCTGGCGCTGCTGGGCAAGCAGTACGGGGTGACGCCGACGGGATGGCGCGAGGCCGCGGGTGACTACGGCAAGGCGGGCACGCACATGTCGGTGGCCGACGTCGTCGACGCGGGGTCACTGGAGAAGGTGCGGTCGTTCAAGAAGCAAGCCAAGGCAGCAGCGAAGGCGAAGGCCTGAGCCGTGGGTGAGGCAAGGGCGATGGGCAAGGCGATGGGCACCATGCACCGCGCGCTCGAGGTCTGCGGCCGCTAGGCCAACGAAGAGTTCGTCGGCCGGTCCACTCCCGGAACCCCTTGCGGCGGGCCGGATTTCGTTGCCTTCCTCCACGCCGAGTATCCGCTGTGGGCGCGCGATCTCACCAAGGCCAGGTCCCGCCCGCCTGGCTGCTTGCGCGGGGTGACCACATCGCGCCTGCCGCAGGCGAGCGTTACGCCGACGCCGACATGTCCGGCGTCGACCGCTGATCAACCGCGGAACGCCTCGCCGTCGAAGCGCTCGCAGGTGACGAAGTCGGCGACCGGCCTGCGGGTCAGCTTGCTCACCTGATGCACGGGCTTGCCGAGCGGCATCACGGTGGCGATCGCGTACCCGTCGGGCAGCCGCAGAAGCTCCCGCACCCGCGGCTCCTCGGCCGCGGCCATCGTGTTGGTGACGCCGCCGAAGCCCTCGTTGCGCGCGGCCAGCAGGACGTTCCAGGCGAACGGGTAGACCGATGCTCCTGCGATCACCCCGATGCGGTCGAGGTGCTGGTCGGTCGCGGCGACCACACCAAGATCCACGGCGATGACCAGCACGACCGGCGCCTCCAGCAGAGGGTCGATCATCGGCGCGGCCGCCTCGGTGGCGGCGACGGTCTGCGCGTCCACACCGCACGGGTGCAACGGGTTCCACGGCGACTCGCCGTTGGCCACTTGCGCCGCATAGCGGCGGGCGGCCGGGATCGACAGCTCAGCCAGCTTCGCGCGCGTCGCCTCGTCCCGGATCACGATCACCCGCACGCCCTGCCGATTGCCGCCGGTCGGCGCGAACCGCGCGTTGTCGAGGATCCGCTCGAGAACGTCATCGGGCAGCGGCTCGTCGGTGAAACGTCGGACCGCACCCGTGGTTCGCATAACGTCGTATAGCTCCATGCCCCCCATCATGCTCGTGGGATCGTGAAGCATGGCGAAAACACATCTCAACTGCCCCTGCGGCGAGGCCATCACCGGCACCGACGAGGACGATCTGGTCGAGAAGGCTCAGACTCACCTCTCGGAGTCGCATCCCGGCCGGGAGTACGACCGGGAGATGATCCTCTTCATGGCCTACTGAGTTACCCGGGAGTCCAGGGTCATGGCACCACCGTCGAGCCGATGGTGGGCATGAACTGGCACTCCTTCTCGGTGGTCGAGACCTGACCGAAGATCGTCGACATGATGCTGCCCGAGCCGGTGTCGACGATCGCGGTCAGCGTCGTCGGGCCGTCGGGGTTGATGTTCGATTGCGGCTTGAGCGTGGCGCCACCCGACTTGCCCGTCGTGAGGTTGACCCAGGTGACGTTGAGTGGCAGCTTCTGCTCGGCCGCGGGTCCCGGCGTGCCGATCGCGGTGAACACGTAGGCGGTCTGGCCGGGTCCGGGTCCGGGGTCCGGGATCTTCGCCGGGCCGGCCACCGAGATCGCCGTCGCCAGAACGTTTCCGCCGTCCTTCATGCAGCCGTTGCTGATCGACGGGTACATGAAGTCCTGCGTCACTGGGGCGTCCGGACCGAAGTTGGGCGCGGGAGCCGGGCCGGGGGCGGGGGCGCCGTCCGGCGCGGGTGGGGCGGCGTCCGGCGGCGCAACCGGCACGCCGTCGGGTGCCGGTGCGGGTGCGGCTTCCGGGGCTGGGGCGGCTTCCGGCGCAGGTGCTGCCTCGGGTGCCGGTGCGGGAGCGGCTTCCGGGGCTGGGGCGGTGGGAGCGGCCGCCGGCGCAGGTGCTGCCGCAGGTGCGGCCTCGGGGACTGCCGCAGGTGCGGCCTCGGGGACTGCCGCAGGCGCGGCCTCGGGCATGCGTCAGGGCGCGGGGCCGACGGCGTGCGCGGGATCCACGCCCTGGGGGAGATGCGCCTCCGTGCCGGGCAGCGCACCGGCGGCGGGCACGTGTGCCACCTGAGGATCGGCGACGAACTGATTCACCGCCGCGGCCACGTTCTTCGAATCGGTGGGCGCCGCGCTGTTGCCCGCGAACGCCGCCGCCGCGGCCATCAGCATCGATGCGGCGTTCGACGGGTCGGCCGCCGCCTGCTGGATGGCGGGCCCGAGGCTCTGCATCGCCGGCAGGCCCGGCGCCTGCAGGCCACTGATCGGCATCGGCAACGGCGGCGCAGGCTCCGCGTGGGCGACCGGAAGGCTGCCCAGCATCAGAGTGGCCGACGCGCCGAGCGCGACAAGCAACGTCCTGGTCGATGACATGATTCTCCCCGTGGTGTCAGTGGCTACTGCGGCTGTCTCAACGTGGTACGGATCAGGGCAGTGCAGAGGTCGGGAACATCAGCGGTGCCAGCCCCGACATTCCGGTGGCAGGCGCCGGGATCGCGGGTGCCGCAGCCGCGGGCACCGCAGGAACGGCGGGAACCGCAGGCGCCGCGGGAACGGCGGGCACCGCCACGGGCGACTTCGGCAGGAGGTTGGCCAGCGGGGTGCCTGCGGGCATCAGCGAGGCCAGGTCGCCTGGGAAGGCGAGCTGCTGCGGCAACGGCAGCGGGCTCCCCGGCACCTGCGGAAGCTGGACCTCGGCGGACGGCACCAGGCCCTGCGCCGGGGCCGCGGCGGCAGGCGCGTGCGGCAGGCGCTGCGGCGGCGGCGCGGAGCGCACTGCGGGCGCTGCGGCGGGCAGGCCGGGAATGGCAGGCGTGCTCAGCGGGGCCGCGGGCGCCGCGGGGGCCTGCGGCAGCGTGACCGAGGCCGTCGCGGCGGGTGCGGGAGCTGCGGCCGGTGCGGCGGCGGCGGCGGGAGCCGCCGCTCCCGACAGAGCCGACGCGAAGCCCTGCAGCAGCTGCGGCGCGCTGCTGAGGAACGACATGCCCGGAATGCCGGGGATGGCGGGTGCGGGTGCCGGCACGGGGTCGGCCATCGCCGGGGCGCTGAGCGCCAGGGCAACGGGAATCGCGCCCGCGGCGGCAATCATGCTGGCGGCGAACAGTTTTCTGGTGAAGTGCATGGTTCTCCCGATCCGTTGACGGCACGTCTGTCACCGAAGCTACGGAGTTACTGAAGTTACTCAAGTGACACGTGTGGCATTTATCCGACCGTTACGCACATGACGGCATACGGTGACCGATCGCTAGAGTCGGGCGGATAGACGTCCAACCCGTCCCACCCGTGGCGCAACGGGCCGCGACCCGCCTGGCGACGATGGCGCCGTGGCTGCTGGCCGTCAGCGTCGCGGCGCGGTTCGCCTGGACGTATCTGGTGCCGAACGGCGCGAACTTCGTCGACCTGCACGTCTACGTCGGCGGGGCCGCCACGCATCGGCAGCGGTCAGCCGCTCTACGACTACGTCTACGCCGACCAGACGCCCGACTTCCCGCTGCCGTTCACCTATCCGCCGTTCGCGGCCGTCGTGTTCGCGCCGCTGCACCTGGTGCCGTTCGGCCTCTTGGCCTTTGCGTGGCAGGTCGGCATCATCGTCGCGCTGTACGGCGTGGTGTGGTTCAGCCTGCGACTGCTCGGCCGCTCCGATCACCGCCTGGCGATGCTCTGGACCGCGGTGGGCATCTGGACCGAACCGCTGCGCAGCACCTTCGACTACGGCCAGGTCAACGTCATCCTGGTGCTGGCGGTGCTGTACGCCGTCTACAGCAGCCGGTGGTGGCTGTCCGGGCTGCTGGTCGGACTCGCGGCCGGGGTGAAGCTGACGCCTGCGGTCTCCGGTCTCTACTTCCTCGGCGCGCGCCGGTGGGCGTGCCGTGGTGTTCTCGGCGCGTGGTGTTCCTCGCGACCGTCGGCGTATCGGTGCTGGTGCTCGGCGATCAGGCCCGGTTCTACTTCACCGATCTGCTCGGCGACGCCAGCCGGATCGGCCCCATCGGCACGTCGTTCAACCAGTCCTGGCGCGGCGGCATCTCCCGCATCCTCGGCCACGACGCCGGGTACGGGCCACCGGTTGTCGCCGCGGTGGCGATCACGGCGGTGCTGGCCATCCTGGCGTGGCGGCGCCGTCGGCGCCGATGATCGGCTCGGGGCGATCGTCGTCGTGCAGTTGTTCGGCCTGCTGCTGTCCCCGATCTCGTGGACGCATCACTGGGTGTGGTTGATACCGCTGATGATCTGGCTACTGCACGGCGCGCTGGGTGACCGGCGCGGCGCCCGCATCCTCGGCTGGGGGTGGCTGGTCCTGACCCTGATCGGCGTGCCGTGGCTGCTGAGTTTCGCGCAGCCGACGATCTGGCAGATCGAGCGGCCCTGGTATCTGGCCTGGGCGGGCCTGATCTACATCGTCGCGACGCTGGCGACGCTCGGCTGGATCGCCGCTAGCCGCCGACGATCGAGTTGATGTCGCGCGCCATCGCCACGTCCTTGTCGGTGATGCCGCCCTCGGAATGCGTGACGAGCGCGAAAGTCACTGTCCGCCAACGGATGTCGATGTCGGGATGGTGGTCCTTCTGCTCGGCGTGCTCGCCGACGCGGCGCACCGCGTCGATCCCCGCGAGGAACTCGGGAAACTTGACCGACCGGCGCAGCGCGCCGTCCGAGCGTTCCCAGCCGTCGAGGTCGGGCAGTGCGGCGTCCACTTGTTCGTCCGTTAACACAGCCATCACCCGACCGTATACCGTCGCTGCCGTGCCGAACCAGATCGTGGTCGCGGGGGCGCTGATCTTCGAAGGCCGGCTGCTGGTGGCGCAGCGCGCGCGCCCGCCCGAGCTCGCCGGGTTGTGGGAGCTGCCCGGCGGCAAGGTGGCGCCGGGGGAGACCGACGCCGCCGCCCTGGAGCGTGAACTCGAGGAGGAACTCGGCATCGAGGTCGCCGTCGGCGCCCGCCTCGGCGACGACGTCCGCTTGGCGGGACCATGACGTTGCGCGCCTACCTGGTCACCAGGACCGGCGGCAGCGTGCGAACCCCGCGATCACCGTGCGCTGCGCTGGGTGACGGCCGACGAACTCGACGGGCTGGCATGGGTGCCCGCCGATCGCGGCTGGGTGCCAGACCTGACGAGCGGCGTCACGCCGCGCGTCTAGGCTCGACACGTCGCGACATCACCCGTGGCACGACGCCGTGACGGTGCTAGTACCGCAGCCGGTCGCCAACCACCCGGACCTCGGCTCAGGTTGCCGGGTGCTGCGCCGCGTAGACCGGGTGCAGCAGCACCGGGTGGCTGCAGTGCGGGCACGACCCCTGGGCCTGATTGGCCGTCGAGAACGTCAGGTGGTGACATGCCGCACACCGCACGACGTAGAACGCGCCGATCCAGTTGAGCAGGCCGAGATAGATGGCCGCCGTCGCTGCGGCGCGCCAGTACGAGCACGAGAACGATGGTGCCCACTTCGTAAACCGTCATGGTGCATACCTCCAATCCCCGAAGGACACACTCACCGTACGCCGCTGTTCTGCGAGGTCGTCAGGACTTTCTCGCGCGTTTGAATACCTTCTCGAGCTCCTTGCCGCGCAGGCCCGTACAGCTCGGCCTTGCGGACTTTGTGCAGTACCACCGGGCAGCGTTTGCAGCGCGGCTTGCTGCGGCAGCACTTCTTCTTCGGCTTGATGTCCGACGAACTTGCTGGACTTCACGTGGTTCCTTCCGCGCCTTCCGTCGTTTTCGCGATCGGATGCCTGCGCTGCGACAATCGTGGACGTGGATTCTCGCCCGGACTTTCGCAACGTCGCCATCGTCGCTCACGTCGACCATGGCAAGACGACCCTCGTCGACGCGATGCTGCGGCAGTCCGGCGCCCTGCAGCCATCGCGGCGACGACGTCGATCGAGCGCCTGATGGACTCCGGTGACCTGGAGAAGGAAAAGGGCATCACCATCCTGGCCAAGAACACCGCCGTGCACCGGCACCACCCCGACGGCAGCATGACGGTCATCAACGTCATCGACACCCCCGGCCACGCCGACTTCGGCGGCGAGGTCGAGCGCGGCCTGTCGATGGTCGACGGCGTGCTGCTGCTCGTCGACGCCTCCGAGGGGCCGCTGCCGCAGACCCGCTTCGTGCTGCGCAAGGCGCTGGCCGCGCACCTGCCGGTGATCCTGGTCGTCAACAAGACCGACCGGCCCGACGCCCGCATCGCCGAGGTCGTCTCGGAGAGCCACGACCTGCTGCTCGACGTCGCCTCCGATCTGGACGACGAGGCCGCAGAAGGCCGCCGAGCACGCGCTCGGCCTGCCGACGCTGTACGCCTCGGGCCGCGCGGGCATCGCCAGCACGACCGAACCCGCCAACGGCGAGAACCCCGACGGCGAGAACCTCGACCCGCTGTTCGACGTGCTGCTCGAGCACATCCCGCCGCCGCAGGGCGATCCCGAGGCGCCGCTGCAGGCGCTGGTGACCAACCTCGACGCGTCGGCCTTCCTCGGCCGCCTGGCGCTGATCCGCATCTACAAGGGCAAGATCAAGAAGGGCCAGCAGGTCGCCTGGATGCGTGAGGTCGACGGCCATCCCGTCATCACCAACGCCAAGATCACCGAACTGCTGGCCACCGAGGGCGTCGACCGCACGTCCCACCGACGAGGCGATCGCCGGCGACATCGTCGCCGTCGCGGGCATGCCCGAGATCATGATCGGCGACACCCTCGCCGACGTCGAGCACGCCCACGCGCTGCCGCGGATCACACGTCGACGAGCCCGCGATCTCGGTGACCATCGGCACCAACACCTCGCCGCTGGCCGGCAAGGTGTCCGGGCCACAAGCTGACCGCCCGCATGGTCAAGAACCGGCTGGACAGCGAACTCGTCGGCAACGTCTCGATCAAGGTCGTCGACATCGACCGCCCCGACGCCTGGGAGGTGCAGGGCCGCGGTGAGCTGGCGCTGGCCGTCCTCGTCGAGCAGATGCGCCGCGAGGGCTTCGAGCTGACCGTCGGCAAGCCGCAGGTGGTCACCCGGACGATCGACGGCAAGCTGCACGAGCCGTTCGAGGCGATGACCATCGACTGTCCCGAGGAGTTCGTCGGCGCCATCACCCAGCTGATGGCCGCCCGCAAGGGCCGCATGGAGGAGATGGCCAACCACGCGGCGGGCTGGGTCCGGATGGACTTCATCGTGCCCAGCCGCGGCCTGATCGGCTTCCGCACCGACTTCCTGACGCTGACCCGCGGCACCGGCATCGCCAACGCGGTGTTCGACGGCTACCGGCCGTGGGCCGGCGAGATCCGCGCCCGCCACACCGGCTCGCTGGTGTCCGACCGGACCGGTTCGGTCACGCCGTTCGCGATGATCCAGCTGTCCGACCGCGGCCAGTTCTTCGTCGAGCCGGGCGACGACACCTACGAGGGCCAGGTGGTCGGCATCAACCCGCGCGCCGAGGACCTCGACGTCAACGTCACCCGCGAGAAGAAGCTGACCAACATGCGGTCGTCCACCGCCGACGTGTTCGAGACGCTGGCCAGGCCGATGGAGCTGGACCTCGAGCAGGCGATGGAGTTCTGCGCCGACGACGAGTGCGTCGAGGTCACCCCCGAGATCGTGCGGGTGCGCAAGGTCGAGCTGGACGCGACCATGCGGGCCCGTGCGAAGAGTCGCGCCAAGGCCCGCAATTAACAGGCCGATAACCTGAACAACGTGCCGACGACATCGCGACGCCTCATCCGCGTCGCAGGTGCGATGGCCTCGGCGTTGATCGCTGGTCACGGCTTGCACCGTCAGCCCGCCGCCCGCGCCGCAGAGCACCGAGACCTCGGAGAGCACGCCACCGCCGCCTGCCAAGGCGACGCAGATCATCATGGCGATCGACTCGATCGGCCCCGGTTTCAACTCCCACCTGCTCTCCGATCAGTCGCCGGTGAACGCGGCGATCTCGTCGCTGGTGCTGCCCAGCTCCTTCCGTCCGGTCCCGGACCCGGCCACGCCGACCGGGTCACGCTGGGAACTCGACCCCACGCTGCTGATGTCGGCGGAGGTGACCAGCGAGAACCCGTTCACCGTCACCTACAAGATCCGGCCCGAGGCGCAGTGGACGGACAACGCGCCGATCGGCGCCGACGACTACTGGTACCTGTGGCGCCAGATGGTCAGCCAGCCCGGTGTCGTCGATCCGGCCGGCTACGACCTGATCACCGGCGTGCAGTCGGTCGAGGGCGGCAAGACGGCGGTGGTCACGTTCGCGCAGCCGTACCCCGCGTGGCGAGAGCTGTTCAACGACATCCTGCCCGCGCACATCGTCAAGGACGTGCCCGGCGGGTTCGCTGCGGGGCTGGTTCGGGCATTGCCGGTGACCGGCGGACAGTTCCGGGTGGAGAGCATCGACCCGCAGCGCGACGAGATCCTGCTGGCGCGCAACGACCGGTACTGGGGTGTGCCCGCCAAGCCGGACCTCATCCTGTTCCGGCGCGGGGGAGCACCCGCTGCGCTCGCCGATTCGATCCGCAACGGCGACACCCAGGTCGCCCAGGTGCACGGCGGACAGGCGGCCTTCGCTCAGTTGAGTGCGATCCCCGACGTGCGCACCGCGCGCATCGTGACGCCGCGGGTGATGCAGTTGACGTTGCGTGCGCAGCAGCCCGCGCTCGCGGATCCCCAAGTGCGCAAGGCGATTCTGGGACTGCTCGACGTCGACCTCTTGGCTTCGGTCGGGGCGGGCAGCGACAACACCGTCACCCTGGCCCAGGCGCAGGTCCGCTCGCCGTCGGATCCCGGGTACGTTCCCACCGCGCCTCCCGCGCTCACCAAGGAGGATGCCCTGGCGTTGCTCGCCGAGTCCGGCTACCAGGTGCAGCCCGTTGACACGCCGCCGCCTCCGACGCCGGGCACGCCCGCGCCGGACACCAATCGCGGCCGCATCACCAAGGATGGCCAACCGCTCACGCTGGTGCTTGGGGTCGCCTCAAATGACCCGACATCCGTTGCGGTGGCCAACACGGCGGCCGACCAACTGCGCAGCGTCGGCATCACGGCATCGGTCCTTCCGCTGGATCCACCGGTGCTCTACGGCGACGGATTGAACCAGAATCGGTTCGACGCGATCGTCGGCTGGCATCAGGCGGGTGGAGACCTCGCCACCGCGCTGGCGTCCCGGTACGGCTGCCCGGCACTGGACGCAACGACCGTCCCGACGACCACCGCATCTGGCTCGCCGACGGCCACGACGTCGTCGTCACCGAAGCCCACGTCGTCTTCGCCACCCCCGACCACCGTCACCAGCCCCACTCCAGCGTCGGAATCGGGCGAGTTGGTCCAGGCTCCGAGCAACCTGACCGGCATCTGCGACCGCAGCATCCAGCCGAAGATCGACAATGCACTCGACGGCACCGAGGAAATCGGCGAAGTCCTCGACGCGGTCGAACCGCGGCTGTGGAACATGTCGACCGTGCTGCCCATCCTGCAGGACACCACGATCGTGGCGACCGGGCCGAGCGTGCGGAACGTCGGCCTTTCGGGTGCGGTGCCCGTCGGCATCGTCGGCGACGCGGGAAACTGGGTCAAGGCTGCGCAGTAGGTGCAGCAGTAGGCCCCCTCTTCTGCTGGGTGAAGAGGGGGCCGATTGGTTTAGTGTGTTACTTCCTGTGGCGACCGCCGCCGCCTGAGCCTTTGCTGTCGGATCCGGACTTGCTGCCGGTGTCACCCGACTTCTTGGCGCCGCCGTCACCCTTGGCATTCGAGCCACCCTTGGCGTCGCCGCCGGACTTGGTGCCGGTGTCACCCTTGGTGTCGCCACCGGACTTGGTGCCGGCGTCACCCTTCGTCGAGGTGTCGCCGGTCGACGAGCTGCCGCTGGCGGCGGTGCTGTCTGCGGGGTCGCCCTTCGTGGTTGTGTCACCTGTGGACGACGCCGCCGAGGATGTGCTCGAGTCAGTGGCGTCGGTCGAGGACGTCGAGGACTCGGTGGTCGCGTCTGTCGCGGATGTGCCTGTTGCGCTGGAATCCGTGGCTACCGCGGATGTGTCGGTCGCGTCCTTGGGCGCCGCAGCCTCGATGGCCTTGGTAGCCGGAGCGGTCGTCAAGGCCACCGTGGTCCCCGCGGTTGGCAGCGCCGCGATCGAAGCAGTGGTCGGCGCCTTTACAGTCAACGCAGCGTTGACCGCAGCAGTGTCCGCCGTGTCGCTCAGCGTGGACAGCGGGGGAGTCTGTACTGCGTGCTTGCCGTCCCAGTGATCGCCGAGCAGCACCCCGACCGTCTGCGAGATGCTCTCCAAAGCCCCAAGCGGGCCGACCGCGTGGCTTGCAATGTTGAGGGTGAGGGGTGCCCCGAGTGCGTCCGTCGTGACGGTAAGGCCAAGGCTGTTCAGGATCGAGCCGCCGGGAGTGGTTATCGGATCAATAGTGCCGTTTTGTGTGTAAGTGCCTTGCGACACGCTGCCGACTGAGAGTAGCCCGCCGAAGGCGACGTCGAGCGCACTGATCGTGGTGCCCGCCGGTAAAATACCCGCACTGGCTATCAGCGGCACCAGCGCATCGAGGTTGAGGTCGGCGCCGTTGAAGAAGGCGTTGACGGCGTTGGCCGGCGCGTCCAACAGGGCTGACAACGCCGCCGACGGGTCACTGGCTTGGAGCGCGGCCCCAACGGCCAGAACGCTGTTGAGGAGTGCCACCCCGGGGCTGATGATGGGGCCCGCCGCGCCGATGACGAGGCCGCTCAGTGGCGACGCCAAGACGTTCAGGACCTGGGTAACCGTGGCAGCATCGATACCGGCCGGTAAGAACGAGGGAAGGAAGCCGAGCAAGGCGCCATGGAGGGCATCGATGCTATGGGCCTGTGCCGCCTTGTTCGTGGCGGCGCTCGCGTTCAGCCCCGTGAGACCAGACGCCACGGTCTGCGCGTTGGTGGCGAACTGCGTTAACACGGTGCCGATGCTCGACGGGTCGTTGAGCACTTCCTTGAGGAAGCCGACCTCGTTGACGATCGCCTGCTGCAGCCCCACGCCCGGGGCCAGCAAGAAGTTATCGGCGAGCGTCGAGGCGTTGCCGGACGCGGTGTTGAACGCGTTCTGCCACGCTGTGAGGGGATCCCAACCTGCCGTGAGCCGCACCGCGCTGGCCTGCAACTCGTGTTGCAGGCGGGGCAGTACCGGGGTGACTCCCGGCGCGACGGCGATTACACCGGCGACACCGGCGACAGCGACGCCGGCGGTCATCCAGTGGTGGAGGGCTAATTGTTTCGCACCAGCGGTGGTGCGGGGCCGATCGGCAAGCTGCATTTCGTTCCTTAATGAGATTGTGACCTGGACGCGGCAAATTTACCCGCAAGTAAGGAACGAGGGCGGTCATTTTGAAAGAAATGATTTTCACCAACCTTCACTTGCATTCATTTTAGGAAGTCACAGAAATTTGCCGTAAAAATAGCTGCACTAACATTGGTGGTCGAATTTGCATTCAGAATGGCAAAAATCGACATCGAGTGTCAGTAGACGGTCGTCCGCAACTGGCAGGGGCGGTCAATTCACCGGTCACTCGCTGGAAATGGCGGAGCGGCAGCGTCGCCGCTGCCGCTCGTTTGCCGGAGCCGGCCCGGCGGCGTGCGTGCCGAGGTTTTGAGTCGGTGGGTCATCGGCGGCGTCCACGGGGTCGGCAAGCCGGCGCGTGGCCCCTCGACCGCTCAGGTTTCTTTGCTTGAATAACGACATCTCATCGCTCGGCCCGATGCCGCTCGCGGAGCCATCGGAGGCCATGCGCGGCGAAGGCGGCGACTAGCAACACGATCAGCAGCCACTAGGGCGATCTGGCGAGCTCTCAGACGAACCACCCAGCGAACGCCGGCGCTCGCTGGGTGATGGCCAGCACGCCCGCGGCACACGTCGACCGACACCGTCGAGACCTGCACGTCGGTTCCGGCCAGATGGTGGAGGGCAAGGGCGCGCGTCACCGTGCGGCCCGTTTCGGGGCACTATGCCAGCGCCATCAACCTCGCCCGCCTGGCCACCCCAGTTTGCTCACATCACGCACCACATACCGGTGCAACTTCAAGACTTCCATGCCGACCGGCTCAGCCGCCTCGGTCGACGCGTTGCAAGCCTTCTGACGCCGGCCCCGCTGGGATTACCGTCATTAATGGCCCCACCAGGCCTGAGTCAGCAAATGAGGGTGCCGGCACCACACGCCAGCGGCAGGGGTCCCGGGATGTAGGTGTGGCTCGGCGAACTTCAGCTCTGACCGGAGGCCTGCTGCTGGCGCACCACTGCTTTCAGGAGCTCGGCCGCCGCGACTGCCACCTCCAGTCCCCTGGCTTTGGTGACGTCATCGGACGCCGACGGTGCTTGCCACTGCGCCACCGCCGTAATGTCGCCGTTGAGGAACTGCTTTCGGCACTGGCCTCGCTGAATCTTGCCACTCGAGGTCGTCGGAATCGACGAATGCTCTACCAAGACCACGGAGTGCGCCTGGATTCCATAGCGCTCGGCAATCGCAATCCGGATCGTCTCTATGACGTCGGCGAGTTCGACCGCACCGTCTCGATGGCGGTGCACCTCCTGCACCACAACGAGCTGTTCGAGTGCACCCAGCCCCGGCGTAATCGCAAAGACCGCACCACGGCCCGACACGAGCACCGGATCGCAGTCCTGCACCGTCAGCTCAATGTCGTTGGGGTAGTAGTTGCCGCCGCGGATGATGACGAGGTCCTTGCAGCGTCCCGTGACGAACAGCTCGCCCGAGCGTAGGAAACCCAGATCACCGGTACGCAGGAACGGGCCGCCCGATGTCTCCGACGGAAACGCCGAGAATGTCTGCTCGGTGTCTTCCGGCCTTTCCCAGTAACCCCGGCCAACGCTGGGCCCCGCGATCCAGATCTCACCAACCTCGTCCGCCTTGCATGGTCGGCGCGTCACTGGATCGACGATGACCACCTGTTGGCCGCCTCGGGGCCGACCGCAACCCACCAACGCCACGGCGGATTGATGCTCCGGCTCGGCGTCGACAACGCGGTCCTCGCGTAGGGCAGCGAGATCTATGTGGTGAACCAGCGGAAGCGCGGAGTCTGATCCACCGGATACCAGCAGGGTGGCCTCGGCCAGTCCGTACACCGGGAGAGACGCCTCCGGCCGGAAACCAGCCGGAGCGAAGGCGTCGGCAAACCTCTGCAAGGTCGCGGCATGCACCGGCTCCGCACCATTCATGGCGGTGGTCAGGCTCGACAGATCGAGTGCCGCACGCTCCTCCGCGCTGCTGTGTTCGACGCACAGGTCGTAGGCGAAGTTCGGCGCGGCGGTAAAGGTGGCGCGATGTCGGGAGATGGCTTCCAGCCATCTCATTGGACGCGTGATGAAGGCCGTCGGCGACATGAGATGGGTGGTGCTCCCGACGTAAAGCATCGAGAGGATGGCGCCGATGAGACCCATGTCGTGATGAGACGGCAGCCAGAACACTCCGGTAGCGGTGTCGTCACCGTGCCAGACCTGACGGATGGACTCCACGTTATGGAGAAGGTTGCGGTGTGTCAGCACGACGCCCTTTGGCGCCGTGGTCGAGCCAGAGGTGTACTGCACCATGGCGGTTGCGTTGGGGTCGACGTCTGGTGCCACCCAGCTCTCGGCGTCGCCAACCTCATCCGTTAGGCCCCACTGCAGGTGGCGTCCCTCGCCCAAAGCGTCTACCGCGGCTTTGATTTTCGCTTGCGTCTCGGCCGTGGCGAGCGCGAAGCGCGCCTGCGCATTGGGGACAACCGATGAGAGCCGCGGAGCCAGCCGCTCGTGCACCGGCACAGCGACAGCGCCCGCGTAGATACAGCCGAAGAAGCCGGCGACATGATCCAGACCCGGGCGACATAGAACCAGGACACGCTCGCCGGCAGCGCCCTGTTGTTGCAGGTTGGACGCAATTGCTCGCGCCTTGATGTCCAGCTCGTGATACGTCAGCTGGGTTCTTTGTTCTTCATCGCCGTTGTACGAGAAGCTAAACGCAACCTTGTCTCGATAACCCTCGGCTCGCTGCCGCAGAAGGTCCAGCAGGGTGGCTGCGGGGGGTGTCGTGTCCAGTGACAATCCGGTACCTAATCCGTCGTGTTGATCGTTCGGACTGCTTAGCTCGGCTTCCACTTAGGAACGGATGCGCCCTTGCATTCTTGGACTTCTTCCTCGAACACTCAGTTGCGACCTTGGGCCGTGAAGAAGGTACCTGAGAAACCAGTGCAGCCATCTTTGTGCGATCGTGACGAACTCGCCCGAGCCGGTGGATAAGTAAAACGGGCCTTACCAGCGTAATGGCTCGGTGGCGAGGTTCGAAATCGGTGGGTCATGTCGAGGGTCCACGGGATCGGCAAGCCGGCACGTGGACCCTCGACGGATCAACTTTCTTTGCCTAAGCAACGACGTCTGGTCGCTCAGCCCGACGCCACTCGCGGAGCCACCGGATGCCGTGCGCGGTGAAGGCGGCCACCAGGAAGACGATCAACAGCCAGTAGGGCGGTCGCGCGAGCTCCCAAACGAACAACGCAGCGAACGTGGGCGCCCGCTGGGTGATGGCCAACACGCCCACGGCGCAGGTCAGCGACACCGCGGAAACCTGCAGGTCGGTCCCTGCCAGATGGTTGAGTGCGAGGGCGGCGACCGACCCTGCTGCGGCACCGGTCGCCAAAGCGGGCGTGATCATGCCACCGACCGCGCCCGTGCGGAGGAACAGCGCGGTCAGAACGGGCTTGAGGACCAGGATGATCACCGCCCCGCCCAGTGTCATGCCTGCGCTCATGCTCACCGTGAGGATGCTGCGGCCGTTCCCTGGTAGTTCCGGCCACCAGATCGAGCAGATGCCGGTGGCCAATCCGGCCACCGCGACCGCCGGGATCAGCATCCACGACGCGATCTGCGGCTTCGGCCTGGCGAGCGTCATGACCCCGTCGAATGCCAGGCCGACCGCGACGGCCAGCGGCGCGATGACGAGCGCGATGATGACGAACAGATAGGACAGCCGGGAGTCGGGCCACGTCAGGGTGTGCTCGAGGTGGGTGACCGGTGATGCCACGGCGACGGCGAGGCTCGACGTGATCAAGGCCGTCCCCATCGCTCGGAGATGCCAGCTGCCGAGCAGGATCCGCGTGGCGAAGAGCGCGCCGCCGAGCGGCACGCTGTACACCGCGCCAAGGCCTGCGCCGGCGGCGCACGCCAGCAGGATCTCCCTGTCCCGGGCGGTGAGCGACAGCCGCGAGGTACCGAGATCGCCGAACGACGCGGCGAGCTGACGGGGCGCCCCCTCGCGTCCGAGCGAGGCACCGGACCCGACCAGGAGTACCTGCAGCCCGGCGTCGAGTGACATCCGCAGTCGCGGAATGGGTCGGTGCCCGGCGATCGTGGCCGACAGGCCGGGCACGTCCCCGCGGCGCCGCAGCAGCCACCAACCGAAGCCCGCGAGGGCACCGCCGAGCATGGGACCGACCGCGCGACGCAGCGGACTGCTGTCGCCGACGCCGGTCAGCAGGGTGCCGAAGGAGTAGTGATAGGTGAGATGTTCGATCGCGTGCAGCGCCACGGTGGTCGCGGCACCCGCGATCCCGGCCAGCAGTCCCATCACCAACACGGCACACGCGTAGTCAACGGTGCGCCGCTTCACCGAAGGAATCTATCTTGTGGCAATGGAGGTTCCCCGCTTTCTCTTCGTTCACGCCCACCCCGACGACGAAACCCTGACCACCGGTGCCACGATCGCGCACTACGCGGCGCGCGGAGCCCGCGTGCAGGTCGTGACGTGCACGTTGGGAGAGGAGGGCGAGGTGATCGGCGAGCGGTGGTCCCGGCTCGCCGTAGACCATGCCGACCAGCTGGGTGGTTACCGGATCGGCGAATTATCCGCCGCCCTGCGCGAATTGGGGGTAGCCGAGCCGACGTTCCTGGGTGGCGCGGGCCGCTGGCGTGACTCGGGCATGGCTGGCACCGCCCCGCGCGGCAGACAGCGGTTCGTCGACGCCGAACCACGAGAGGCCGTCGGCGCCCTGGTCGCGATCATCCGGGAGCTGCGCCCACACGTCGTCGTCAGCTACGACCCGAACGGCGGCTACGGACACCCCGACCACATCCACGCCAACGAGGTGACGACCGCTGCCGTCGCCGCGGCAGGCGGATCGGACTACCCGGGCGAGCCGTGGTCGGTGCCGAAGTTCTACTGGACCGTGTCAGCCCGCAGCGAGATGCAGGCAGGGTTTCGCGAACTCTCCGAGACGGCCCTGCCCGCGGACTGGAAGCTGTTGCCCGCGTTCGAATTCGAGTTCGGCTTCGACGACGAGAAGATCGACGCGGTCGTGGCCGCACCCGAGAGTCGGGAGGCCAAGGTCGCCGCACTCCGAGCACACGCGACCCAGGTCAGCGTTGACCCCACCGGCCGCGCATGTGCTCTGTCCAATTTCGTGGCGCTACCCGTCGCCGCGACCGAGTATTACGTCCTCGCCGCGGGTGCGGCCGGCGAACGCGACCACCGCGGCTGGGAGACCGACCTCCTCGCGGGCGTGAACCTGGGATAGCGCACCAGCGACGCGGTAAGCTCCGGGCAACCAGCAGCGACGAAGGGATGGCGATGGACCCGGACCTTGATCCCAACCTGCAGCACTGGCAGGACCGCTTGGACAGCCTGCAGTGGGTCGAGGGCTCTCTCGTAGCACTGCTCGACAGCATCCCGACCTGACCACCCGCGCACCCGACAGTGCGCGCGTCGTCATCCTGGCGGTTCTCGCATTCGACGGTGTGTTGTCGGCGGTGGTGGGTGCCCTTCTCCTCCCGCTCTACCTGGATTCGATTCCCTTTCCGATCAGCGCCGTGATCAGCGGCCTGGTGAACGCCGCACTGGTGTGGGCAGCACTTCAGTGGACGGCGGCGCCACGGGTGGCCGCGTTGCCGCTGTGGGCATGGCTGCTGACGGTGGCGGCACTGACGCTCGGCGGCCCCGGCGGTGACATCGTGTTCGGCGGTGTCGGCGTCATGGCGTATTCGCCGCTGATCTTCATCGCCGTCGGTGCGGCGCCACCGGGGTACGTGCTGTGGCGCCACCTGCGGTCGGGCGTCTAACCCTTCGCCTTCTCGGTGTCCTTGCCCGCTTCTTCTCGCGTGTCCTCGTGCGTGTCCTTGCCGGTCTTCTCGCCCTTGACCGCGTGCTCGTGCTTCGAGGCGTTCGTCTTCTCGGCGGGTTCGGCTCCCGGGGAGCCGTCGGTGCCGCCCCGCACCACGCCCTGGGCTGCGACGCCGTTCGACGACGACGACGATGAGGTGGCAGTGGAGGTGGAGGTGGTGGCGGTAGCTCCGGTTCCCTTCTCCGGCCCGGTTTCCGGCCGAGGAGTGACGGGTTCGGTGCTTGGCTCGACCACGGCCACCGGGGGAGTCTCCGCGGCTACGGGCTCGGCAGGCGTCTGCGTCTCGGCGGCTGTCGGCAGTGTTGCGGACACCGAAGACCCGACGGGCGCGGTCTGCTCGTCGGGTGCGGCTGGCTCGGCCGGTTCCGTGATCTTGACCGCGGTGGACGCGTCGGCGTCGACGACGTCGGTGACCGTCGCGTCGTGCTTCGCCGGGACCGTGGCGTCATCGGCAGGCTCGACCGACTCCGCGGTGGCCTCGGTGGCGAGCTTCAACGCCGTCAGCGTGGTTGGCTCGGTCGCGGCGAAGGGAAGTGGCGGGATGGGCGGGATGAGCCACCCGAAGAAGTAGTTGAACTCGGCGATTCCGAAGTTGATGAAGGCGTTGACCGTCGTGGATCCCACGGCCACGGCACCGTTGACGTATGACGCGAGGTTCAACGGATCGTTGACCACGGGGATGATGAGGTCGTACACGACGCTGTCAGAGATCGGCAGCACCAGGGTGTCGTAGACGATGCCGATCTGGTTGCCGATCAGGTATCCGTATGGAATGAACTGCAGCGCATACTGCGCCAGTTCGACGCCGTAGCTCACCCAGCCCTGAAGCCACTCGTACGCCGAGGCGATCGAGTTGGATGCGGCGTTCAGCGGGGCAGGCGCGGCCTGCGGCAGCAGGCTGGCGGCCTTCGGGTCGAGCCGGCCGATCACGGTGCGGGCGGTGTCGAGCTGCTTGGGCGTCATCGGCGTGACGACCAGCGGCTTGACCGCCGCGGCCAGTGCCACGCGTGGCGCCGACAATTGCCGGACGTCCGGTCGCGGCGTTTGCGCTGTCGTCGGTGCCAGCACGACGGCCGAAGCGGTGATCGCGGCGATTCCCACGGTGAGCCTGGTGCGAACGGAACAACTCATGCTTTGCACTCCTCGGAGTCCTGTCCCGACGCGCTCAACTTACGCGGCGGTCAGCAACTACGTGGGGAGATGGCGCCCATCGTGTCACCGCCCTGGGACTACTGTGACCCCTATGCGAGGCGCACTGGTTTCGGACAATGGGACGCGCGGATGATTCTGGATGACTCCGGGGTTACAGGGGAGTGGCTCTGAACCCGCAGCGTGGCTCCGATTTGCCCAGCCCCGTGGTCCCGCCGAAGCCAGGCGTGGCGAGTCCCGCCGCCCTGCGGCGGGTTTTGAGACGGGCGCGTGACGGCGTAGCACTGAACGTCGACGAAGCGGCGATCGCGATGACCGCCCGCGGGGATGACCTTGCCGACCTCTGTGCCAGCGCCGCCCGGGTGCGTGATGCCGGGCTCGAGGCAGCGGGCCGACGGGGACCGGCAGGCCGCCTTCCGATCAGCTACTCACGCAAGGTGTTCATCCCGGTGACGCACCTGTGCCGCGACACCTGCCACTACTGCACCTTCGTCACCGTGCCCGGCAAACTGCGGGCCAAGGGCATGGGCATGTACATGGAGCCCGACGAGATACTCGGCCTTGCTCACAAAGGTGCCGCATTGGGTTGCAAGGAAGCACTTTTCACTCTGGGTGACCGGCCCGAAGAGCGGTGGGACGAGGCCCGGCAGTGGCTCGACGAGCGTGGGTACGACTCGACCCTCGACTACGTCAGGGCAATGGCGATCAGGGTGCTCGAGGACACCGGCCTGCTGCCACATCTGAACCCCGGCGTGATGAGTTGGTCGGAGCTGTCACGGCTCAAGCCGGTCGCGCCGTCGATGGGCATGATGCTGGAGACCACGTCCCGGCGGCTGTTCGAGACGAAGGGCTTGGCGCACTACGGCAGCCCCGACAAGGACCCGGCCGTGCGGCTGCGGACATTGGACGATGCGGGCAGGCTGTCGGTGCCGTTCACCACCGGCCTGTTGGTCGGCATCGGCGAGAATCTGGTCGAGCGGGCCGAGACCATGCACGCGATCCGTCGCTCGCACAAGGAGTTCGGGCACGTCCAGGAAGTCATCGTGCAGAACTTCCGGGCCAAGGAACACACCGCGATGGCCGCGGTGCCCGACACCGGCATCGACGACTTCGTGGCCACCATCGCGGTCACCCGGCTGGTGATGGGGCCGAAGGTGCGGATACAGGCACCCCCGAACCTCGTCTCGCAGCAGGAGTGCCTGGCTCTGATCGGTGCCGGTGTCGACGACTGGGGTGGCGTCTCGCCGCTCACCCCGGACCACGTCAACCCGGAGCGGCCCTGGCCTGCGCTCGACGAGCTGGCCGCCGTCACCGCTGCGGCCGGCTACGACCTGGTCCAGCGGCTGACCGCCCAGCCGCAGTACGTGCAGGCCGGTGCGGCATGGATCGACCCTCGGGTACACGGACACGTCAACGCGCTGGCGGACCAGGACACCGGCTTCGCGCTGGACGTCAACCCGGTGGGCCGGCCATGGCAGGAACCCGACGAAGCCACCGAGTCGCTGGGCCGGATCGACCTGCACACCGCCATCGACTCCGAGGGGCGGCTGACCGAGACCCGCAGCGACCTCGGCAGCGCATTCGGCGACTGGGAGTCCATCCGCGAGAAGGTGAACGAGTTGGCCGCCCGCGCACCCGAGCGCATCGACACCGACGTGCTGGCCGCGCTGCGCTCCGCCGAGCGCGACCCGGCCGGGTGCAGTGACGACGAGTACCTGGCGCTGGCGACCGCTGACGGCCCGGCGCTGGAAGCCGTTGCGGCGTTGGCTGATTCACTGCGCCGCGACGTCGTCGGCGACGAGGTGACGTTCGTGGTCAACCGGAACATCAACTTCACCAACATCTGCTATACCGGCTGCAGGTTCTGCGCGTTCGCGCAGCGCAAGGGCGACGCCGACGCCTTCTCGCTGTCCACCGACGAGGTCGCCGACCGGGCGTGGCAGGCGCACGTCGCCGGCGCCACCGAGGTCTGCATGCAGGGTGGCATCGACCCGGAGCTGCCCGTCACCGGCTATGCGGACCTGGTCCGCGCGGTCAAGGCGCGGGTGCCGTCGATGCACGTGCACGCCTTCTCGCCGATGGAGATCTCCAACGGTGTCACCAAGAGTGGCACGTCGATTCGCGAGTGGTTGATCAGCCTTCGCGAAGCGGGGCTTGGCTCCATTCCGGGCACCGCCGCCGAGATCCTCGACGACGAGGTCCGCTGGGTGCTGACCAAGGGCAAGCTGCCGACCTCGGCGTGGATCGAGGTCATCACCACCGCACACGAGGTGGGCCTGCGGTCGAGCTCGACGATGATGTACGGCCACGTCGACACGCCCAGGCACTGGGTCGGGCACCTCAACGTGCTACGTGGCATCCAGGACCGCACCGGTGGCTTCACCGAGTTCGTCCCGCTGCCCTTCGTCCACCAGAGTTCGCCGCTGTATCTGGCAGGCGGGGCCCGGCCGGGACCCACCCACCGCGACAACCGCGCCGTGCACGCCCTGGCCCGAATCATGTTGCACGGCAGGATCGATCACATCCAGACCAGTTGGGTGAAGCTCGGTGTCGAGCGCACTCAGGTGATGCTGAACGGGGGCGCCAACGACCTCGGCGGCACCCTCATGGAGGAGACGATCTCCCGGATGGCCGGCTCCGAGAACGGCTCGGCCAAGAGCGTGGCCGAACTCGTCGCGATCGCCGACGGCATCGGCCGTCCGGCACGCCAGCGCACCACGACGTATGAGGCCCTGGCTGCCTGAATCGTCTGCACGGCAGTGAACCACCTGACACGCTCGGCACGTGTACACGGCGTCAGCCGTCGATTCGCTAGCCGAGGAGCGTCATGACCACGATCACCGGGATACCGGCGCATGCCCTGCTGGTCCACGCCATCGTCGTACTGGCGCCCCTGACGGCGCTGCTGGTCATCCTTTGCGGGTTCTGGCCCGCGGCCCGCCGCCGGTTGGTGTGGCTGGTTCTGGCATTCGCGCTGGTGACGACGGTGCTCACGCCACTGACCACCACCGCGGGTGAGTGGCTGTACGACCAGAGTTCCAGCCATGCCCCGATCCTCGACGAGCACGCCGAGCGCGGAGGCTGGATGATCTACTTCTCCGTCGCCCTGCTCGTCGTTGCGGTGGCGCTCGCCGTGCTGCACTGGCTCGAGGGCCGATCCGACAGCCGACGGACGGGGGCAACCGTGGTGGTCGCGATCTTCGCCCTCGTCGTCGGCGTGTCGTCGATCGTCACGGTGGTGCGCATCGGGGATTCCGGGGCCCACGCGGTGTGGGGCGGCGGAGTCTGAGGGTCTGCCAGCCGTTTCGGAGCGCGCGTGCTAGTCAAGGGTGTGACTTCAGCCCAGACGCATACCCCATGACGGACGACCACGGGCCAGGGGACTCCAGATCTTCCTGACCGGCGAGCCAGGACCGCTCAACGCGATCACCGACGTCGCGGGCATCGAGGTCGGAGCCGTCACCCTGATCGACGGGAACGGCCCGCTGGAGGTCGGACGAGGACCGGTCCGCACCGGTGTCACGAGTTGGGTCAACCGCGTGCATCCGCGGCTGGCGCGGCAATGGTTGCTGCCGGTGTGCGCCGAGACGTGGGACGGCTACCTGAACGACATCAACGGTGCCCACGTGCGGCCGGAACACGCGGAGGCCGCGCTCGACGCCGCGACGTCGGGTCCGGTGGCCGAGGGATCGGTCGGCGGTGGTACCGGGATGAACTGCTAAGAGTTCAAGGGTGGAAACGGGACCGCCTCGAGGGTGGTGCGGTACGGCTCCCATGCCTTCACCGTTGCGGCGTTCGTGCAGGCCAACTTCGGCTCGAGAGGCGAGCTCGTGGTGGCCGGTCGGCACGTCGGGGCGCTGCTCGCCGACGACAACCCACAGGACAGCGGCTGGTTCGCGACGGACCTCGGCGCGCCGCCCGGCGCAGGCTCGCTGATCGCGGTCATCGCCACCGATGCGCCGCTGCTCCCAGGCCAGCGGGGGCCGCCCGGTGACGACGAATTCGGCAGGATGACCTTCATTCCGTTGGGGCGGATGGGCCCGTTCTACGCCGGCGTCGTCCAGGCCGTCGAAGAGGCCGTGCTGAACGCGCTCGTGGTCAGCGACGACATGGTCGGTCGGGACGGTCACCGCTCGCCCCGGCTGCCCATCGACCGGCTGTTGGCAATTCTGGCGGAGCGGACGGGAGGGGTCCGGAATAATTCGGACTGCGGTCCGCTTACACTGGTGAGGCGCCGGGAGGGCCGGCGTCCACAGTCAAGGAGACACTCACATGACCGCAGCAGTAGCCACCGACCTGAGCACCGGAACCTGGACCATCGACCCCGCCCACTCGTCGATCGGATTCTCGGTACGCCACCTTGTCGTGAGCAAGGTGCGAGGGAACTTCGGGACGTTCAGCGGCGCGATCGTCGTCGCCGAGGACGGCACCCCGTCGGTGAGCGCCGAGATCGCCGTCGACTCGCTCAACACGGGCAACGAGCAGCGGGACGGGCACATCAAGTCCGCTGACTTCTTCGACGCCGAGAACCACCCGACCGCGTCCTTCGTCTCGACCGGTGTGCGCGCGGACGGCGACGACTACGTGCTGGCCGGCGACTTCACGCTCAAGGGCGTCACCAATCCCATCGAGCTGAAGCTGGAGTTCAACGGTGTCAACCCGGGCATGGGCAACGGCGAGGTCGCCGGCTTCGAGGCCTCGGTCGTGTTGAACCGCAGGGACTTCGGCATCGACATCGACATGCCGCTGGAGACCGGTGGCGCCGTCGTCGGCGACAAGGTCACCATCACCCTGGCGATCGAGGCGCTCAAGCAGGCCTGATCCTTCGAGCGTGACGCCACTGCGAGGATTCGGCTGATTCTTCGCAGTGGCGTCACGTTCGCGTGTTCATCGTCGTCGAAATCGACCCGGACGAGGTCGACGAGTTCATCGAGGTCTGGAAGGGGCGGGCGGACATCATGCGCAGGCAGCGGGGTTTCCGTTCGTTTCACCTTCATCGTGCGCTGACGCCGGACACGTCTTACCAACTGGTGAACGTCGCGGTATGGGACAGCGTCGAAGCCTTGCGCGCGGCGACGGCCAACCCCGAATTCCAGGCCGGCCTCCGTGAGACCGCCGCTCGCTTCAGCGCGGTCGCACATCCAGGTGTGTACACCAGCGTCATGGAGGCGACGGCCGACTAGCGCGCGGCTACAGGCTCGCGGCCAGCTCGGTGCCCTGCCGGATCGCCCGCTTGGCATCGATCTCCGCGGCGACGTCCGCGCCGCCGATCACGTGCGGCTCGATGCCGTTGCCGCGCAACCTCTCTTCGAGATCGCGGACCGACTCCTGTCCGGCGCAGATGATGACGTTGTCCACCGCGAGCACGCGGGCGTCGGAGCGATTCGAGCCGAAGCTGATGTGCAGACCCGCGTCGTCGATCCGCTCGTAGTTCACCCCCGAGAGCTGTTGCACGCCTTTGGCCTTGAGCGATGCGCGGTGCACCCAGCCCGACGTCTTGCCGAGCCCGCGGCCCTGTGGGCCCTTGGTCCGCTGCAGCAGGTAGACCTCACGGGCGGGCGGCAGCGGGATGGGCGTGGTCAGCGCGCCGCGTGCCTCCTGCGGGGCCTCGGGTGGATTCAAGACGCCCCATTCCGCCTTCCACTCCTCGAGATTCAGCGTCGGAGACGAGTCGGTGACCAGAAACTCGCTGACGTCGAAGCCGATGCCGCCCGCGCCGACGACGGCCACCGTCTTGCCGACCGGCCTGCCGAGGATCGCCTCCGCATAGGACAGCACCATCGGGTGGTCGATCCCCGGGATGTCGGGCAGCCGGGGGGTGACACCCGTGGCGAGCACCACCTCGTCGAAGCCCGACAGTTCGTCGACCGTGGCTCGGGTGCTCAGCCGCACCTCGACGTCGTGCTTGTCGAGCATCCGGGTGTAGTAGCGGATGGTCTCGGCGAACTCTTCCTTGCCGGGAATCCTTCGCGCCAGGTCGAATTGGCCGCCGATCGCGGTATCGGCCTCGAACAGCGTCACGCGGTGGCCGCGCTGCGCCGCCGTCACCGCGGCGGACAGCCCCGCGGGTCCGGCGCCGACCACGGCGATCCGCCTGGTGCGCCTCGTCGGGCCGAGCACCAGCTTGGTCTCGTGGCCGGCCCGCGGATTGAGCAGGCAGGACACCGTCTCGTGCACGAACGCGTGATCGAGGCAGGCCTGGTTGCAGGCGATGCACGTGTTGATCTCGGCGGCGGCGTCGGCCATGGCCTTGTTCACCCAGTCCGGATCGGACAGCAGCGGTCGCGCCATCGAGATCAGCTGAACCCGGCCGTCGGCCAGGATCTGCTCGGCCGAGGCGGGCATGTTGATGCGGTTCGACGCCACCACGGGAATCGTTACGTGCTCGGCAACCGCATTGCTGATGTCGACGAACGCGCCGCCCGGCACCGACGTCACGATCGTGGGCACGCGGGCTTCATGCCAGCCGAAGCCGGAGTTGATGATGGTGGCCCCGGCGGCCTCGACTTCGATTGCGAGCGAAACGATCTCGTCCCAGCTCTGGCCGTCCTCGACGTAGTCCGCCATCGACATCCGGTAACAGATGATGAAGTCATCGCCGACCGCCGCCCGGGTGCGACGCACGATTTCGACGGGGAAGCGCCGCCGCTTCTCCGCCGTGCCGCCCCACGCGTCGGTCCGCTTGTTCGTGCGCGGGGCGAGGAACTGGTTGAGCAGGTAGCCTTCGCTGCCCATGATCTCGACGCCGTCGTAGCCCGCCTCACGGGCCAGCAGCGCGCATCGCACGAAGTCCGCGATGGTGTCATCCACGCCGCGCGAGGAAAGCTTGCGCGGCCGGAACGGATTGATCGGCGCCATGATCGACGAGGCACTGACCGACAGCGGGTGATATGCGTACCGGCCCGCGTGCAGCACCTGCAGCAGGATCTTGCCGCCCTCGGCGTGTACGGCTGAAGTGACGCGGCGGTGGCGCCTGGCCTCCGCCGAGGACACCATCTGTGCCGCGAACGGCAGCAGCCAGCCGGTGCGGTTGGGGGCGTATCCGCCGGTGATGACGAGACCGACCCCGCCGCGGGCGCGTTCGGCGAAATAGGCTGCCAGCCGGTCGATGTCGCGGGCACGGTCCTCCAGCCCGGTGTGCATCGAGCCCATGATCACCCGGTTGCGAAGCGTCGTGAAGCCAAGATCCAGGGGAGCCAGCAGATGCGGATATGGCGCGGTCACGGTGCCGCTCCCAGCGCGCCCAGCACTTCGTCGAGCCAGTCGACCGAGCCCTCTTCAGCGAGGATGCCGCCACGCAGCACCAGATACCGATGCAGGTCCGCGCCGTGCAGGGCGGCCGGATCGGGGAACTGGCGTTTCGCGAAACTCAGGTAGGTGTCCAGCAGTTCGGCGCGCTCGCGGCGCAGGGCGATCGACCTGCGTGCGCAGCGCGTCGAGGTCTCCGTATGCGGCGCCGCGGATCTTCACCGCCAGTTCGCGGGTGCGCGAGTCGGTGACCGAGCTGCCCCGGCCCGACAACGGTTCGGCGATCCAGCGCGCCAGCTCCGCGCGGCCGGCGTTCGTCACGGAGAAGACCTTCTTGTCCGGTCTGCCCCGTTGCTCGACCGGTTCGACGGATGCCCAGCCGTCGTCCTCCATGACACGCAGCGTCCGGTAGATCTGCTGGTGCGTGGCAACCCAGAAATAGAGCCGATGGATCGGTCGAACCGGCGGGCCAGCTCGTAGCCCGACCCGGCTTGCTCACAGAGGGACACCAGGATCGCGTGGGGGAGTGCCACTGCGGCAGCCTAGGTGATACCGCAGGTCCTATGGAACTAGTTGCACAACTGATGGATGCCAACCGTGCCACGGCGACTAGGCGGCTGGTATGTGCGACGTCTAGTATCAGTAACCATGCGCCACCCATAACGGGCGGCGCGCCAAGTTAGGGGATACTGAGACAGTCGTCCAGGTATGGGCAACGCATACTTGCGACGGCTCACCAGCGAGCCCCAGTCAGACTGAACAATTCCGCAGCCCGATCAGGAGTCGAGGAGACCTTCGTGACGTACACGATCGCCGAACCTTGCGTCGATATAAAAGACAAGGCGTGCATCGAGGAATGCCCCGTCGATTGCATCTACGAGGGCGCTCGCATGCTGTACATCCACCCCGACGAGTGCGTCGACTGCGGTGCCTGTGAGCCGGTCTGCCCGGTGGAGGCCATCTACTACGAGGACGACGTTCCGGACCAGTGGGGCGGCTACACCCAGATCAATGCCGACTTCTTCGCCGAGCTCGGTTCGCCGGGTGGCGCCTCCAAGGTTGGTCAGACCGACCACGACCCGCAGGCCGTGAAGGATCTGCCGCCACAGGGCGAGGACTGACCAACGGCCAGGTCGCTCTCTGGCCCGCTTTCCGGGTCGCTACCCGTCTTCCCATGGGACACGCTGGCGGACGTCACCGCCCAGGCCATGGCGCATCCCCACGGCATCGTCGACCTGTCGGTGGGCACGCCGGTGGACCCCGTTGCCCCGCTGATCCGGGCCGCACTCGCTGAGGCCAGTTGCTCGCCGGGATACCCGGCCACCGCAGGCACCGCGGCGTTGCGCGCGTCGGCGGTGGCCGCGCTGCACCGCCGCTACGGGGTCACCGACGTCGCCGAGAACGCCGTACTGCCCGTCATCGGCACCAAGGAACTCATCGCCTGGCTGCCGACCCTGCTCGGCTTGGGTTCCGACGACGCCGTGGTGGTCCCCGAACTGGCGTACCCGACCTACGAGGTCGGTGGCCGGCTCGCAGGCGCGCAGGTGCTGCTGGCCGACTCGCTGACCCAACTCGGCCCCCGGGTGCCGAAGCTGGTCTACCTCAACTCGCCGAGCAACCCCACCGGGGCCGTTCTCGGCGTCGAACACCTCCGCAAGGTCGTCGGCTGGGCCCGCGACCGCGGCGTGCTGATCGCCTCCGACGAGTGCTATCTGGGTCTGGCCTGGGAGGCCGAGCCGCTCTCCGTGCTGCACCCGTCGGTCTGCGACGGCGACCACACCGGCCTGCTCGCCATCCACTCGCTGTCGAAGACGTCCTCGCTGGCCGGCTATCGCGCAGGATTCGTCGCCGGTGACCCCGCGGTCGTCGACGAGTTGCTGGCCGTGCGCAAGCATGCCGGGATGATCGTCCCGACCCCGGTGCAGGCCGCGATGGTGGCCGCACTCGACGACGACCCGCACGAGTGGGAGCAGAAGGAGCGCTACGCGCGCAGACGTGTCGCCCTGTTGCGCGCGGTGCGCGACGCAGGCTTCACCGTCGATCACTCCGAGGCCGGCCTCTATCTGTGGGCGACGCGCGGGGAGCCGGGCCGCGACACCCTGGCATGGCTGGCGCAACGGGGGATCCTCGTCGCCCCCGGCGAGTTCTACGGGCCGCGCGGCGCCTCCTACGTGCGGATCGCCTTGACCGCCACCGATGAGCGCATCGACGCGGCGGTGCACCGGCTCAGCGCCTGAGTCTGGCGCTCACGGGGCGCGCAGGCTCAGCGACAGCAGCAGCCGAACGTCGGGATCGGCCAGCGAGGTGTTCAGCGACTGCTCGATCCGGCGCACCCGGTAGCGGACGGTGTTGGGGTGCACGTGCAACGACTGGGCCGCGGCCGCGACGTCACCGAAACTGTCCAGATACGCCCGCAAGGTGTCGGCCAGGGCCGAGTCCCGTTCGCGCAACTCGCGCACCCGTGGATCGATGAGGCGTTCGTCGGCGGCGATCATGGTGACGATCTCGTCGAGGACCACCGTGGTGCGGGCCTCGGCGAGCGAGGTGACCTGACCGATGGCGCCGGGGTGCCGCTCGGCGCTGTCGAGTACCCGGTCCACTTCGGTGCGGGCGGCGGCGACCGCACTGAGACCCGTTGCCGGAGTGGCGATCACGGCCCGCAGTTCCAGGCCGAGCTCGGTGCGCAGGGCGCCGATGGTGCCGCGGATCCACGACGTCACCGACGCGGCCTTGCCGGTGTGCGGGAACAGTACGTACACCCGTGATCCACGCGCGGCCACTTGGGCGTCGGGGCGAAAGGCGCTGGCGCTCAACGCCAGTACGTCGGCCAGCCGCGACGGCGCCTCGGCCGTGCAGTCGAAGCCGACCACCGCGGCGCGGCCGTCGGCGATGATGCCGAGGTCGCGGGCCAGCTCGGCGACCTGCGTGTCGTCGCCCTGACCGTCGCGCAGCCCGAGCAGTTCGGCAACCCGCACCGAATGCGTCGACGGCGTCGCGGCCAGCCGCGACATGATGCGCGCCGCCAGGACCGCCGCCCCGCGCAGGACGTCGTCGGTGTCGTCGGCCAGCGGCCGGGAGCCCTGTTGCACCCAGATGGTGCCGCCGAACACGGATGCCCGGCGCGCGGTCCGGGCCGGGCTGATGGATGCCGATCGCCCGGCGCGGCCGCAGACCGAGCTCGGGACGTTCGTCGACGCGGACCACGTCGTCGCGGGCGCGCAGCGCGTCGAAGATGCCCCACTGGCCGATCCATGCCAGGTGCTCGGGCGGGCCTGCGCGCCCGAGGATCGACAGCCGCCGCAACTCGTCGGCCTCGTCGTTGGAGGCGGAGTAGGCCAACACGTGCGACTGCGCATCCTCGATGCTGACCATGCCGTGCGTCCGGTCGGCGATCGACTGGGCGAGGCCGAACAGGTCGGTGCCCGAGTCGTACAGCGGGTCGGCGCGGTCGCCGTGATGCTCGAAGACGTGGTCGACCAGACGGTAGAGGCGCTCCCAGCGGGCCCGGGGTTCGACGGCGACCACCGCCGTCCCAGCGGCGACCGCGCGGGCGACCACGGTCGTCGGCGGGTTCCTTGACGAAGATCGCCGACGGCGCCCGCCGGTGCACCTGGTGATCCAGCCAGGCGACCGCGTCGTCCTCGCCGACGCCGAGCAGGAAGAACACGTCGGCCGCACCCGACCCCGCCGCGAGGCCGAGCCGGACGTCGTCGGAGTCGATCAGGGCGGCCGAGGCCACCTGCAGGTCGAGCCCGCGCGGCGCGTCGACCAACGTCACCATGGTCGCGTCCAGCGCCAGGATCAGCTGACCGAGGCTGACCCCCGATGTCGTCATGTTGTGCCGATCCTACCGACACTGGCACGGTGGCTTGTCCGATCGGCCAATGGTTTAGCGGTCGTGATACGAGATGGTTGTCCACATGAACGCCTTCGCCGCCATCACCGACGTCCCGGCGCCGACCAACGAGCCGGTGCACGAATACGCCCCGGGCAGCCCTGAACGCGCTCGCCTGACCGCCGCGCTGGACGCCCTGGTCGGCGACGCCATCGACCTTCCGCACGTCATCGGCGGCACCCACGCCATGGGCGCGGGCGATCGCATCGACGTGGTCCAGCCGCACCGCCACAGTGCGGTCCTCGGCACCCTCACCAACGCCGGGCACGCCGAGGCAACTGCCGCGGTGGACGCCGCGGTCGCGGCAAAGGAAGCCTGGGCGGCGACCCCGTTCGACGAGCGCGCAGCGGTGTTCCTGCGCGCCGCCGACCTGCTTGCCGGTCCGTGGCGGGAGAAGATCGCCGCGGCGACGATGCTCGGCCAGTCCAAGTCGGCCTACCAGGCCGAGATCGACGCCTCCTGCGAGCTCGTCGACTTCTGGCGTTTCAACGTCTCCTTCGCCCGCCAGATCATGGCCCAACAGCCGACCAGCGCCCGCGGTGTCTGGAACCGCACGGACTACCGCCCGCTCGAGGGGTTCGTCTACGCGATCACGCCGTTCAACTTCACCGCCATCGCGGGCAACCTGCCGACCGCGCCTGCGCTGATGGGCAACACCGTGGTGTGGAAGCCGTCTGTCACACAGACGTTCTCGGCCTACCTGACCATGCAGCTGCTCGAGGCCGCCGGTCTGCCGCCCGGGGTCATCAACCTGGTCACCGGCGACGGCTACGCGGTGTCCGAGGTGGTACTCGCCGATCCGCGGCTGGCGGGCATCCACTTCACCGGATCGACCGCGACGTTCCAGCACCTGTGGCGCGAGGTCGGCGCCAACATCGACCGGTACCACACCTATCCCGCGGCTGGTCGGCGAGACCGGCGGCAAGGACTTCGTCGTCGCGCACGCGTCGGCGCGCCCGGACGTGTTGCGCACCGCGCTGATTCGCGGCGCCTTCGACTACCAGGGCCAGAAGTGCTCGGCGGCATCGCGGGCGTTCGTCCCGCGCTCGGTGTGGCAGCAGATGGGTGACGACTTCCTCGGCGCCACCACGGCGCTGAGCTACGGCGACGTCACCGACCTGGCCAACTACGGCGGCGCGCTCATCGACGAGCGTGCCTTCGCCAAGAACGTGAAGGCCATCGAACGGGCCAAGGGCGCCGCCGGTGTCACCATCGCCGCCGGCGGCGAATACGACGACAGCGAAGGCTATTTCGTCCGGCCCACCGTGCTGCTCTCCGACGATCCGACCGACGAGGCGTTCAGCAACGAGTACTTCGGTCCGATCCTCGCCGTGCACGTATACGACGACGACCGTTGGGACGACATCCTCGGCGTCGTCGACCGCGGATCCAAGTACGGCCTCACCGGCGCGGTCATCGCCGACGACCGGTCGGCGGTCCTTGCGGCCGAGAACCGGTTGCGTTACGCCGCAGGCAACTTCTACGTCAACGACAAGCCGACGGGCGCCGTGGTCGGCCAGCAGCCGTTCGGCGGATCACGTGCCTCGGGGACGAACGACAAGGCGGGCTCGGCGCTGAACCTGCTGCGCTGGACGTCGGCACGCTCGATCAAGGAGACCTTCGTGCCGGCCAACGCCCACGACTACCCCCACATGGAGGGCTGACGCCATGGGTTTCTTCCAGCAGGTCGCACGCCCGGCGATCCTGGCCGCCGCCAGGTCGGACGGCCTGCGCCACACGGCCGAGCGCATGCCGGTCACCCGTGACGTGGTGCACCGCTTCGTGCCGGGCGAGACCGTCGCCGGACGCGCTGGCGTCGCGTTGGCGACGCTGCGGGATTCACGACGGTTCGTATCCGTCGACTATCTCGGTGAGGACGTCACCGACACCGATGCCGCCGAGGTCACCATGCGGGCCTACGTGGAGCTGCTCGACGCCCTCGGCCAGCGTACCGAGAGCGGCGACGGGCCACGGCCGCTCGAGGTGTCGCTCAAGCTCTCCGCGCTCGGCCAGGCGTTGCCCCGCGACGGTGCGAAGATCGCGCTACGAGAACGCACACACCATCTGCGAGAAGGCCGCGCGACGTCGGCGCCTGGGTGACGGTGGACGCCGAGGATCACACCACCACCGACTCGACGTTGTCGATCGTGCGCGATCTGCGAACCGACTTCGACTGGGTGGGCACGGTTCTGCAGGCCTATCTGAAGCGGACCGAGGCGGACTGCGAGGAGTTCGCGGCCGCGGGTGCCCGGATCCGGCTGTGCAAGGGTGCCTACGACGAGCCCGCATCGGTGGCCTATCGCGACGGCGATGACGTCACCGACTCCTACCTGCGCTGCCTGCGAGTTCTGATGGCGGGCTCGGGCTATCCGATGGTGGCCTCACACGACCCGGCGATCATCGACGCAGTGCCTGCGTTGCGTCGCGAATTCAAGCGCGGGGTGGACGATTTCGAGTACCAGATGCTCTACGGAATCCGCGACGCGGAGCAGCGCAGGCTTGTCGACGACGGGAACCACGTGCGGGTGTACGTGCCGTTCGGCACCGAGTGGTACGGCTACTTCGTGCGCAGGCTCGCCGAACGCCCGGCCAACCTGACGTTCTTCCTGCGTGCGCTGGCCGAGCGGCGGCGCTGACCGCGTGATCCGCAGGCGGTGTGCCGTGAGGCTGGAATCGGCCGATCGGCGCAAGGAGGTGTGCACTGACGGCGTGACCGGGCCCGGTGCAGAGCAGCAACGCATCGACGGTTTCGGTCGCCTCGACCTCGGGCTGCGGCAGGCCAGCGACTGGTACCTGTGGGGGCCGTACGTCAGTGAACGCAGTGGGGCACGGTCCGCGAGGACTACAGCGCCGACGGCGACGCCTGGAACTACTTCCCGCACGACCACGCCAGATCGCGGGCGTACCGCTGGGGCGAGGACGGGCTGGCCGGGCTGGTGCGACATCGAGCAGCGGCTGTGCCTCGGCGCTCGGCGCTGTGGAACGGCCGCGACCCGATCCTGAAGGAGCGCGCCTTCGGCCTGAACGGTCACGAGGGCAACCACGGCGAGGACGTCAAGGAGTACTGGTGGTATCGCGACGCCGTGCCCAGCCATGCGTGGAACACGCTGGCGCTACCACTATCCGCAGCGCGCGTTTCCCTACGAGCGAGCTCGCTCGAGGAGAACGGCAGGCGCGGCAGGCTCGACCCCGAGTACGAGCTGCTCGACACCGGGGTCTTCGACGACGACCGGTACTGGGTCGTCGACATCACTACGCCAAGGCCGATCCGACCGACGTCCTGATGACGATCGAGGTGACGAACGCCGGACCCGAGACCGACAGCGCTGCACGTACTGCCGACGGCTGTGGTTCCGCAACACCTGGTCCTGGGACGGCCGAGGCGACCGACGCGCCTCGAGCTGGCGGCGACGTCGACGGCTCCACGGTCGCCATCGATCATCCCTATCTCGGCGCAGCTCGAACTGCTCTGCGGCACAGGATCCCGACGGCGCCACGCCGGAGCTGCTGTTCTGCGACAACGAGACCAACGCCGCCAGGCTGTACGGCATCGCCGGCGACGACGCCGTGGCCCAAGGACGGCATCAACGACCACGTGGTGTCCGGTGCCGACACGGTCAACCCGGACGCGGCGCGGCACCAAGTGCGCGGCCTGGTACCGGCTGACGGTGGCGCCGGGCGAGACGGCGCAGCTGCGGCTGCGGCTGCGGCCTGGCCGGACGCGCGAGCCGGCGCGATCGGACGGACTTCGACCCGCAGTCGATCGACGCTGCGCCGGGCCGAGGCGGACGAGTTCTACGCGGAGCTGACGCCCGCGCCGGGCGTCGGCGGACGAGGCCGACGGTGATGCGTCAGGCGTTCGCCGGGCTGCTGTGGAGCAAGCAGTTCTACCACTACGACGTGGCGCGGTGGCTCGACGGCGATCCCGGTCAGCCGCCACCGCCGCCGCAGCGCAAGGACATCCGCAACGGCCGCTGGCGCAACTTCGAGGCGCTCGACATCATGTCGATGCCCGACACCTGGGAGTACCCGTGGTTCGCCGCCTGGGATCTGGCGTTCCAGTGCGTCGCCCTCACGCACGTCGACCCGGCGTTCGCCAAGTACCAGCTCGAGCCTGATGTGCCGGGAATGGTTCCAGCACCCGAACGGCGCGCTGCCCGCGTACGAATGGGACTTCAGCGACGTCAACCCGCCGGTGCAGGCCTGGGCCGCGCTCGAGATCTTCGCCATCGACGGCGGCCGGGACATCGACTTCCTCAGCCGCATCTTCGACAAGCTGCTGGTGAACTTCACCTGGTGGGTCAACCGGGAGGACGCCGACGGGCTCGAACCTCTTCGAGGGCGGCTTCATCGGGCCTGGACAACATCGGGCCGATCGAACCGTTCGCACCTGCCGATCGACGGTGTCCTGGAACAGTCCGACGCGACCGGCTGGATGGCCATCTACGCGCTGTGGATGGCGATGATCGCCACGATCCTGCACGTGTCGGGTCATCGGCCGGCGCTCGACCTGGTGCAGAAGTTCCTCGAGCACTTCGCTGCCATCGCCGAAGCCCTTGACACCGTGGGCGTCTAGGACGAGGAGGACGGGCTGTTCTACGACCGCATCGTGATGCCGACGGCAGTGCCGTGCCGCTGCGGGTGCGCTCGATCGCGGCGGTGATCCCGCTGCTCGCCGTCGCCGTCGTCGACGACCAGGCGTTGGACCTGCGCGCTGGTGACCAACAAGCGCTTCGCGAGCTATCTGCGACGCCAGCAGGGTCGCCGCGAACGAGGGTCTGCACGCCGGCGGCATCCTGCACGGCAAGGAGGGTCAGCGCCAGATGCTGGTCGGCGTCACGAGCGGCGACCGGGTGCGCAGGGTGTGCGAGCAAGCTGCTCGACCCCGACGAGTTCCTGTCGCCGTACGGGTTGCGCTCGCTGTCGGCGTACCACCGCGACCATCCGTACGTGATCGAGGTGCAGGGCGTCAGCGCAGGCATCGACTACGAGCCGGCCGAGTCGACCACCGCGATGTTCGGCGGCAACTCGAATTGGCGTGGGCCGGTGTGGTTTCCGCTGAACTGCCTCATCGCCAGGGCCCTGGAGCGCTACCACGAGTTCTTCGGCGACGACTTCACCATCGAATACCCGACGGGCTCGGGCACGTCGACGACTCTCGACGAGGTCGCCGCCGACATCTGGCGGCGGCTCGTCGACATCTTCCTGGTCGGCGAGGACGGCCGTCGGCCGTGTTTCGGCGGAGTCGACCGCTGCAGAACGACCCGCGGTGGCGGGACAACCTGCTGTTCTTCGAGTACTTCAACGGCGACAACGGGGCGGGACTCGGGGCGACCCACCAGACCGGTTGGACCGCTTTGGTGGCCGACGTCATCCGCTGCAGGCACGGCACCCTGCCGTCGGTCGGCGAGATCATCGCCTGGGTCATGCGCGACGCCGACTAGGCCATCCAGCCTGCAGAGCTAGGCCGTCATCGGGAACGAGTGGTGTTCGTGCACGACGACCCACCGGCCGTCGCGCTTGCGCAGGCCGATGGTCATGCCGCAATCGGTTCTCCGGGTTGGCGGCGAAGTCAGCGGGGGTGCCGCACCGCAGCAAGGCGTAGGCGAAGGCGACGTCGGCGCCGGCTACGACGTCGAGTTCGATCGAGCTCGAACGTGCTTCCCTTGCGCAACCATTCGAAGAACGGTCCCCACGATTCGCGGTACTCGTCGATGCCGCGCACGCCGCGGTAAGGCGGCGGCACGTCGAACATCACGACCTCGGAATCGTGCTGCGCCAGCACACCGTTCAGGTCGCAGGCGCCAACGGCTGCGGCCCAACGCGTGATCAGGTCCCGGATCTCGTCGCGGTCGCTCATACGTCGAACCTGGTCGCGCCGAACGGCTCGGCGGTGCCGACGGCGTACGGCCCGGAGGGGTGCACGGCGGCATCGGTGACACGGACGGCGGCCCCCTCGACGACAAGATCGAACGGGTCGGTCGCCAGGCTCACGACGCACCGCGGTTCGCTCGCGATGTTGCGGACCTTGACGGTGTCCGGGCTGGCGTTGAAGTACCAGGTGGTGTCCCGCCGAACGAGGCCGACCGGTCTCACGTGCGGCATTCCGAGCGAGTCGACCGTGTCAGCCACGCGGTGTGCCTGCTCGGCCCGCCCATGCCGGGCGCACCAGGCAGCCGCATCGCCATGGTTTGCTGCACACGGTCCCATCCGATGGGCTGCGTGCCGTATCCGTCGAGGTTGCGATGCTTGATCGCCACGAGACCTCTCCTTCCTCTCATTGGTATCGACCAACCGCGAGTGGAGGACTCATCGTGGCAGGCGCGGTGCTTGTCAATCCTTCGAAGGGCACGACACGTCGATGAAGACCGTGGTGTTCTCCTTCTGCGCCAGGCTGGCCGAGTCGTCGAGCGACGGGTGGGTGCCCGTGACGGAGCACTGGGACAATGGGGCGGAGACGCTGCCGTTGAACGCCACCCGGTATCCCGCGGCTTGCAGGCTGGCCGCGGTCTCCGCTGCCGTCTGGCCCTGAGGAACCGCCCCTGCCGGGCCTGCCAAGCCCAACGTTGCAGCCGCCAACGCGCTGAAACCCACTGTGGTGACGATGAACTTGCCCATGTCGAGCCTTCCTTCGGGCGAGCGGACGGTCGGCTCGCGGATGTGCTTGCGAAGGAAATGGTGCCGTTGTGCGCGACGCGGGGCTTGAAGGTCGGGTGGAGATCAGCGGGAGATCAGCGGTAGTGCCGTACGCCTAGCGGACACCGTCGGCCAGCCGGAGCAAGGTCCACGCCGCGATGGTCTGCGCGTCGGTGATCACGCCGTCGACGATCATCCGCTCGATCTGCGCGCCGGTGAACCATTCGCTGTGCATGTCCTGCTCCTCGGGCTCGCGCTCGTGGTCGCCCTCGGTGATGCCGGTCGCGAGGAAGACCCAGCCCCGCTGGCTGCTCATCCCCGGCGCGACGTCGAGCTGCCCGAGGACCTCCATCGAGGCGGCCCGAAGGCCCGTCTCCTCCCGCAACTCGCGCGCGGCGAGGTCGGCGGCGGCCGGTTCGTCACCGTCGAGCGTCCCTGGCGCCGTACCCTGCGGAAACTCCCAGCGGCGCAGCCCAATCGGATAGCGGAACTGCTCGACCAGCCGGAAGCGGTCGCCGTCCCTGGCGACCACCAGCGCATAGGTCGGCTTGTCGATGACGCCGTAGATGCCCGCGCTGCCGTCCTGCCTGCGGACGTCGTCCTCCCGCACGATCATCCACGGGTTCCGGTACACCTCTCGGGAGGCGATGCGCTCGATGGGGTCCACGCGTCGAGTATCCCGGGACAACCTGCAATATGCCGGGACGGACGTCGGTGGGCGCGGGTAGCGTCGCTGTCGTGCTGCTGGCCTCGTTGAACCCCGCCGCCGTCGCCGGCGGGCACGACGTCGGCGACGCCGTGCGGATCGACGGAGCGACGCTGAGCCGCAGCGACCTCGTCGGCGCTGCGACGTCGGTCGCCGAACGCGTCGCGGGCGCGCACCGGGTGGCCGTCCTTGCCACGCCCACCGCCTCGACGGTGCTCGCCGTCACCGGCTGCCTGATCGCCGGGCGTCCCCGTCGTCCCGGTGCCCGCCGACGTCGGCGCGGCCGAACGCCGTCACATCCTCACCGACTCCGGTGCGCAGGCCTGGCTCGGGGAACTGCCCGACGAGACCGAGGGCCTGCCGCACGTCCCCGTTCGGCTGCACGCGCGGTCGTGGCACCGCTACCAGGAGCCGCCGCCGGACGCCACCGCTCTGGTGATGTACACCTCCGGCACCACCGGGCTGCCCAAGGGCGTGCTGATCAGCCGCCGGGCCATCGCCGCCGACATCGACGCGCTGGCGCAGGCGTGGGAGTGGACACCCGAGGACACCCTGGTGCACGGCCTGCCGCTGTTCCACGTGCACGGCCTGGTGCTCGGGGTGCTCGGGTCGCTGCGGGTCGGAAATCGCTTCGTGCACACCGGCAGACCCACGCCCGAGGCCTATGCCGCCGCGCGCGGCACGCTGTACTTCGGGGTGCCGACGGTGTGGTCGCGCATCGTCGGGGACCGTGGACGCGGCCCGGCGCTGTCGTCGGCGCGACTGCTGGTGTCGGGCAGCGCCGGGCTGCCGGTGCCGGTGTTCGACGAACTCGTCCGGCTCACCGGGCACGCGCCCGTGGAGCGCTACGGCAGCACCGAATCGCTGATCACCCTGAGCACCCGGGCCGACGGCGAACGACGGCCCGGCTGGGTGGGCCTGCCGCTGGCGGGCGTGTGCAGCCGGCTGGTCGACGAGGACGGCGCCGGGTGGCCCACGACGGGGAAACCATCGGTCGCCTCGAGGTTCGAGGTCCGACCATGTTCGACGGGTACCTGAACCGTCCGGAGGCCACCGCGGAGGTGTTCGACGCCGACGGCTGGTATCGCACCGGCGACGTGGCCGTCGTCGACGGCGGTGGCATGCACCGCATCGTCGGGCGGGAGTCCGTCGACCTGATCAAGTCCGGCGGCTACCGGATCGGCGCAGGGGAGATCGAGACCGCGCTGCTCGCACACGCCGGGGTCGCCGAGGTGGCCGTCGTCGGGATTCCCGACGAGGACCTCGGCCAGCGAATCGTCGCCTTCGTGGTCGGCGACGCCGAGCCGACCGAGCTGATCGACTTGGTCGCCGAACAACTCTCGGCGCACAAGCGGCCCCGCGAGGTGCGGGTCGTCGACGACCTTCCCCGCAACGCGATGGGCAAGGTGATGAAGAAGGAGTTGATCGGATGGCGATGACGTTCGACGAGATCTGCATCGATGCTCGCGACGCCACCGCACTCGGGGCTTGGTGGTCGCAGGTGCTCGGCTGGCGCGAAGGACGTCGACTCCGACGGCGACGTGGTGCTGCACACTCCGCCAGGCGCGGGGCCGAACTGGCTCTTCATCGCGGTGCCCGACGACAAGGTGATCAAGAACCGCATCCACTTCGACTTCCGGCCCGACGATCAGCAGGCCGAGGTCGACCGGGTGCTCGCGCTCGGGGCGCGGCACGTCGACATCGGTCAGGGTGACGAGTCGTGGGTGGTGCTGGCCGATCCCGAGGGCAACGAGTTCTGCATCCTGGCGCCGAACGACTGAGGCGCCGGGGCGCACAGGCGCTTCGAGGCCGACTGCCAGACTGCGGTGTCACGATTGCCGGCGTGCGTCGTCTCTGGAGTCTGGCGGTCTGCGTCGGCGTGCTCGCCGCGTGTACGTCGCCGACGCCGCAGCCACCCCTGCCGCAGGCGCCACCCATGGGATGGAACTCCTGGAACTCCGGGATCACGCTGACCGAGCGCAGCGTCGAGCAGACCATCGACGCAATGGTGTCGTCGGGCATGCGCGACGCCGGCTACCGCTACGTCAACCTCGACGCAGGCTGGGCGGCGCCGACCCGCGACGCCGATGGCAACCTGCGCGCCGACCCCGACCGGTTTCCGCACGGCATCGCCGCCCTGGCGCGCTACGCACACGACCGTGGAATGCTCCTCGGGGTGTACGACAGCCCGTTCAACCAAGGCTGCGGACAGGATCCGCGCACGGGAGCGGCTGGTCACGAGCAAGCCGACGCCCACGCGTTCGCCGCCTGGGGTGTCGACTACCTCAAGTACGACTGGTGTCGGCTCGAAGCCGGACACGACGAGCAGGTCAAGTACTTCACGGCGATGCGAGATGCGTTGCGCGCCAGCGGCCGTCGCATCGTGTACAGCATCAACCCGAACAGTTCCGGCGATCCAGGGGCTGGACGCAAGTACGACTGGTCACGCATCGCCGACGTGAGCCGAGATTCGATCGACCTCGTTCCCGCCTGGGGCGATGACGGCCTGTGGGCCGAGGGCGTCGCAGGTGTCACGCAGGCGTTCGGCCAGGCAGTGCCGTTGGCGCCGCGCAGCGGGCCCACCCACGTCAACGACCCCGACATGCTCGTCGTCGGCATTCCGTGGACCGCGTTCGCCACTACCCACCTCTCGATGGTCCTCGGGCCGCAGCGGCCCGATCTGACCGACGCCGAACAGCGCGCGCACTTCTCGCTGTGGGCCATGCTGGCCGCGCCACTGCTCGCGGGAAACGACGTCCGGTCGATGAGCGAGCAGACCCGCGACATCCTGACCAATCGCGACGTGATCGCCGTCGACCAGGATCCACTGCTGGTGCAGGGCCACCCCCTCGCGGCAGACGGGCGGGTGATCGTGAAGCCCTTGGCAGGCGGGGCGGTCGCGGTGGCGCTCTTCAATCCCGACGCCAGGTCCGGTTGCGATTCGCACCGACGCGACGGCGATCGGGCTGAGCGAGGCCGACTGCTTCAGCGACCGCGACCTCTGGACGCACACCGACGGCACCACCGCGGGAGTTCTCGAGCAGACGGTACCTGGCCACGGCGTCGCGATGCTGCGGGTCGCGCCGGGTTGCCGCTGAGGCGTCAGTTGGCGTGCAGTGCCTCGTTGAGCGTGATGCCACCGCCGTCGCGGCCGACCACCTCGACGGCGCCGGACACCGAATTGCGGCGGAACAGAAGGCTGTTCGCGCCCGAGAGCTCACGCGCCTTCACGGTCTGACCGTCCGATGTGGTCACCTTGGTGCCACCGGTGACGTACAGGCCCGCCTCGACCACGCAGTCGTCGCCGAGCGAGATGCCAAGGCCGGAGTTCGCCCCGAGCAGGCAGCGCTTGCCCACCGAGATCACTTCCTTGCCGCCGCCGGACAGCGTGCCCATGATCGAGGCGCCGCCGCCGATGTCGGAGCCGTCGTCGACCACCACGCCGGCGGAGATCCGGCCCTCGACCATCGAGGTGCCGAGCGTGCCTGCGTTGAAGTTCACGAAACCCTCGTGCATGACCGTGGTGCCCGACGCAAGGTGCGCGCCGAGGCGCACGCGGTCCGCGTCGGCGATCCGCACGCCAGAGGGCACCACGTAATCCACCATGCGGGGGAACTTGTCGACGCCGTACACCGTCACTGGGCCGCGCCGCCGCAGCCGCGCCCGGACGAGCTCGAAGCCGTCGACCGCGCAGGGCCCGTAGCTGGTCCACACCACGTTGGCCAGGACGCCGAAGACGCCGTCCATGTTGGCGCCGTGCGGCGCGATCAGCCGGTGTGACAGCAGGTGCAGCCGCAGGTAGGCGTCGAACGCGTCGGTGGGCTTGTCGTCGAGGGACGCGATCGTCGTCCGCACCACGACCGTCTCGACGTCGCGTTCCTCATCGCGGCCCGCCAACGCCGCCAGCTCCTCGGTCACCTCGGCCACGGAGAGCCGGTTCGTGCCGGACTCGATTCCCGTCGGTCGACCCAGCTCGGGGGCCGGGAACCACGTGTCGAGAACCGTTCCGTCGGCCGCGATGGTGGCCACGCCGACGCCTGATGCGGAAGTCACGATGGTTCAGGCTACTGGACTAGCCTCGGTGGGCGTGGGCCTGGACTTGCGCGCTGATCCGATCGAGCTGACCGCTGCGCTGGTGGACATCCCCAGCGAGTCGCGCCACGAACAGCGCATCGCCGACGAGATCGAGGCGGCCCTGCGCGAACAGGCGTCGGGTTTCGAGGTCGTCCGCAATGGCGATGCCGTGCTGGCCAGGACCAACCTCGGCAGGCGATCGCGGGTGCTGCTGGCCGGCCACACCGACACCGTGCCCGCCGCGGACAACCTGCCAAGCCGGCTGGTGGACGGTGAGTTGCACGGCTGCGGCACCTCCGACATGAAGTCGGGGGACGCGGTGTTCCTGCATCTGGCCACCACCATCGCGGACCCCGCGCACGACATCACGCTGGTGATGTACGACTGCGAAGAGATCGAGTCCAGCGCCAACGGGCTCGGCCGGATCGAACGCGAACTGCCCGACTGGCTGCGCGCCGACGTCGCGATCCTCGGCGAGCCGTCAGGAGGATTCATCGAGGCGGGCTGCCAGGGCACCATTCGCGTCGTCGCCCGGGCTGCCGGCACCCGGTCGCACTCTGCGCGATCGTGGTTGGGCGACAACGCCATTCACAAACTCGGCGCGGTTCTCGACCGGCTCTCGAGCTATCAGCCGCGCAGCGTCGACATCGATGGGTGCACCTACCGCGAGGGGCTCTCGGCCGTGCGCATCGACGGCGGCATCGCGGGCAACGTGATCCCCGACGCCGCGTCGGTGACGGTGAACTTCCGCTTCGCGCCCGACCGCACCGTCGAGGAGGCCGAGGCCCACGTACGCGAGGTGCTCGACGGCCTCGACCTCCACATCGAGCGGACCGACGGCGCCGCGGGCGCCCTTCCCGGCCTCACCAAACCGGCCGCCGCCGCACTGGTCGAGGCCGCCGGGGGACAGGTGCGCGCCAAGTACGGATGGACCGACGTGTCGCGATTCGCGGCGCTGGGCATCCCCGCCGTGAACTACGGCCCCGGCGATCCGAATCTCGCCCACCGCGTCGACGAGCGCGTGCAGGTCGACCAGATCACCGCCGCCACCGAGATGCTGCGGAGATATCTACTTGCCTGATGCGGCTAACATGGTTGGCGTACGCAGGTCAGTACACGTAGTCAGACAGAGGTGGGCCGCAAACATGCTGGGAGACGACATCTCCGGATAACCCGGAGCTCGTGTTGGTCGTCCATTCCCCATGCCGTGGCCCGGTGCCGCGGACCCACCGAGAGATCTCCGTCATGTCCGACGTCTCCATCGTTTCCTCCCATTTGTCGTTTGGCTGGCCCGACGGCACCCCGCTGTTCGCCGACCTGACCTTCACCGTCCCCGGAGGCCGCACCGGTCTCGTGGCGCCGAACGGTGCTGGCAAGAGCACGCTGCTCAAACTCATCGCCGGTGAGTTCCGATGCACCGCTGGCGCCGTCACCGTCGACGGCACGCTGGGCTATCTGCCGCAGACGCTGCCGTTCGATACCGACCGGACCGTCGCCGACGTCCTCGGCGTCGCGCCGGTGATCGCCGCGCTCGATGCACTCGCCGCGGGTGACGCCTCCGAGGGCGTGTTCGCCGCGATCGGCGACGACTGGGACGTCGAGGAGCGGCTGCGCGCTCAACTCGACCGGCTCGGCCTGGCCGACCTCGGCATGGACCGGCCGCTGGGGTCGCTCAGCGGTGGCGAGGTGGTGTCGGTCGGTCTTGCCGCCCAACTGCTCAAGCGTCCCGACGTGCTCCTGCTCGACGAGCCGACCAACAACCTGGACGTGGACGCCCGCCACCGCCTCTACGCCGCCCTCGACGAGTTCGGCGGCACCCTGCTGGTGGTCAGCCACGACCGCGTGCTCCTCGACCGGATGGACCGCATCGCCGAGTTGTATCGCGGCGAAATGATCTTCTACGGAGGAACTTTCACCGACTACGAGAACGCGATCGACGCCGCGCAACGGGTCGCGCAGGCCGACGTGCGCAATGCCGAGTCGATGCTGAAGCGCGAGAAGCGTCAGATGCAACAAGCCAGGGAACGCGCGGCACGACGGTCGGGGACCGCCGCCCGCAACGTCAAGAACGCCGGACTGCCCAAGATCGTGGCTGGCAAGCTCAAGCGGGACGCGCAGGAATCCGCCGCCCGGTCGGATGACGTGCACGGCAAGCGGGTCGACGAAGCCCGGTCGCGGCTCGACGAGGCCGAACGTGCGATGCGGGACGGCGACACCATCGTGCTCGACCTGCCCGACACCGACGTGCCCGTCGGCCGCTCCGTGCTCGTCGCCAGGGGCCTGCAGATCAGGAGGCGTGGGCGAAAGCTCTTCGAGGGCAACGGTATCGACCTGGACATCCGCGGCCCCGAACGCATCGCGCTGACAGGTCCGAACGGGGCGGGAAAGTCGAGCCTGCTGCGTGTCATCACCGGCGACCTGCCACCCGAGCGGGGTGCGATCCAACGTGTCGAGGGCCGGGTCGCCTACCTGTCACAGCGGCTGGATCTGCTTGACCAGGATCGCACCGTAGCCCAGAGCCTCGCCGCGTTCGCGCCCAGCCTGACCCACACTCGTCGAATGCACCTGTTGGCGCAGTTCCTGTTTCGCGGCGATCACATCAACCTCCCGGTTGGTTCGCTCTCGGGTGGAGAGCGACTGCGCGCGACGCTGGCGTGCGTGCTCAACGCCGAACCCGCGCCGCAACTGCTGCTGCTGGACGAGCCGACCAACAACCTCGACCTGGTCAGTGTGGGTCAGCTCGAGTCCGCGCTGAACGCCTACCGCGGCGCGTTCGTCGTCGTCAGCCACGACGAGAGCTTCATCGAAGCCATCGGTGTGCAGCGCAGGCTGGTGCTGTCCGGCCGGGGCGAGCGAAGCGACGGGGGAATGTCCGGCCGGGGCGAGCGAAGCGACGGGGGAATGTCCGGACTGCTCGGCTAGAGCGGCGACTGCTGCGGACGGGTCTGCGCCGGCTCGGCACGCTCGGGGCGCGGCGGCTCGGGCGCCATGCCCTGTTGGGCGGCTCGGCCCGACGCGGCGCCGGCGTTGTCGGAGTCCTGGTCGGGCACCCGTGGGTGGTTGGAATCGCGGCGGTCTTCGTCCTCGTCCTTCCGACGGTCGGGATCCTCGTCCTTCTGGTCGGGTTCGGCATGCTGGTCAGCCTCGGCGCCCTCGCCCGCGGCTCCGGCCGCGGCCTGCGTTGCCGACTGGACCATGCCCTGGACAGCCTGCATAACTTGCTGCGGAAGCTGCTGCAGCCCCTGGGCGAGACCCTGCAGCGGTTGCGCGATGGACTGCGCCATCTGGCCGACCTGCTGGCCGATCTGGCCCGCCATCTGGCCCGCCATGTCGGCACCGCCTGTGCCGCCCGCCGCACCGCCCGCACGCGGGGCCGCTGCACCCAGGGCCGCTGCACCCGCCACACCAGGGCCGCCTGCTCCTGCGGCGCCGTCGGCGTTCTGCAGCTCCTCGGCGGCAGCGCGCAATGTGTCGGCGCCCTTCTGGTCGCCCTGCTCGTACATTTGGGCAGCGCGCCGGAGCAGTTCCGAGATGGTCTTGCCGGACGTCGACGTGGCCTGCAGCGTGCCCTGCCTGCTTCCGAGAACCTGACCGAGGGCGCCAGTGACGGCCGACGCGATGGGCCCGTGCGTGGTCTCGACGCCGAGCGCTTCCGGCGCCGCCGAACCCATCACCTGGGAGAGGGCGGCCACGACCTGGTCGTGGATCTGCGCGAAGGAGCGTACGCCATCGGTTTGCACGTAGAGCGGGTCAGTCACGCTGGTTTCCTCGGTAGCCGGTTCATGCTGGTCTCGATTCTATGGGGCCTTAGCGGAGCCAACCGGCGGAAGTTTCGGCAGGCCACGAGCGGCGGGATCACTTCTTCGCCGGCGACGGGGTGCAGGTGGCGAGGAACGTCTTGCCGTCCTCTTGGGCCACGGCGGGCTGGTCGAGCCAGCCGACGTCCTGAAACCAATACGTGCCGTCCGGGTGTTGGGCGGAACCCTTGAGCACCTCGCCGAGGTCGACGCTGGTGCCCTGGTCCGGCGTGGCCGCGCGGACCACGAGTTGCAGCGACTGTTGCTTGCGCCAGTCGAAGCCGGCGGGCAGGTCCTTGGTGACAGCCAGCCCGGGCACTGGCTCCCCGAGAGTCAGGTGCTGGAACTCGACCCCGTCCGCATCGGAGGCGGTCAACACCTGATCGACCTGGCCGGGCTTGAAAATGAGCGACACCCCGGTGGTGGCCGCACACGGCGAGCCCGTCCATATCTGCAGCTTCCCGTCGGTGACGCGGGCGCCGAAGGCCGCGGGCAGCGACGAGGCCTTCGCCGGGTCCGGCGTGCAGGTGGCCAGGAACGACTTGCCGTTCTGCGCGGCGACCTCGGCGGGGTTGAGCCAGCCGACGTCCTGAAACCAGTAGGTGTCGTCGGGGTGCTCGGGCGACCCCTTGAGCACCTCGGCAATGTTCACACTCGATCCCCAGTTCGCGGGTTCACCGTCGACCCAGAAGTCCACCGATTCCTGCGTGCGCCAGTCGAATTCGTCGGGCAGCGGTTCGGTGACCTCGAGCCCCGGGTAGGGCCCGCCGAGGGTGAGGCGTTCGACGTCGGCCGACTTTCCCGGGGGTGCGGTCAGCTCGAGTTCGGCCTGGCTCGGCCTGAATACCAGGGTGGCTCTGGTGGCGTCTGCACACCGTGAGCCGGTCCAGATCCGCAACTGGCCGTCGACGAGGCGGGCGCCGAACGCAGGCCGCAGCGATGGCGCGAACGGTGCCGTCGGCTTCCACTCGTCCCTGTCACAGGCGCCGAGCGCGACGACGGCCACGACCGCGGCGATCAGCGCGACTGCGCGCCGGATCACCGGTAACCGCCGTCGGACGGACCGGCGTCCTCTTCGAGCCGATTGGGGTAGCCGGCCTTCTCCCGCAGCCATTCCAAGCCGTACTCCTTCAGCATGGTCGTGTAGCCCTTCTCGGCCCACTGCTGAGAGTGGCGCTCCTCGTGGTGAAGCAGTCGATCCAAGTCGAGGCTGCCCTGACGGCCGTTGCCATCCGGCGCGGGGTACCACATGTCTCCGGACTCGACGATCTGGCGGAGCTGCTGCGCGGGATCATCGGGGTCGTCGATGTTGGTCATGAAGATGTCGCCCCAGGTGGTGCCGCCGCCCTCGCTGTACAGATCTTGTAACCCGTTGCCGCCGAGCCCCATCAGCATGCCGTTCGGCGTCGTCGCCAGCCGGCCACCGTTGCCCTCCACGAATGCGAGGTCCCGGTCGTAACTCCAGGAATTCGCCGCCTGCCTGTCGCTGATCCGCGCAATCTCGATGGAGGAGTAGGGGGCTTCGGTGAAGTCCTTCTTGCCCGTCGCATCGCCGTAGTCGGTGCCGGCGTTGAGGATGTACGTCATCAGCGCCGCCTTGCGCGCGTCGTCACCACCGGTGCCGGGCGGCATCAGGAAGAACGACTTGCCGTCGCGGTCGGTGATCTTCTCCATGCCGTTGAGGACGTCGAAGTCCTCCGGGGTGATGTCGTGGCGCCTGGCGATGTCGACGATCACGCTCGGTGGCACGCCCTGACGTTTGGCGTTCTCCAACCACTCCTTGTAGTAACCGTCCTGGGGAGGCCCGGTGAGAAGGCCCGCATCCCGCAGCGCCTTCTCGTATTCGTTCTCGAGGCGCTCGTCGGGATCTTCGCCGGCGCCCGCTCTTGGCGCGAACTCCTGCTCGCCGAGTTCGTCGTACTCGGCGCCGATACCGCGGATCCGGCCGGCGATCTCGTCAAGGTCGCCATGGGAGGTGGTGACGATCTCGCTGAGCTGACCGAGGCCCTTCTGCACGATCGACAGGAGCATCTGCTCGCGATTCTTGCCAGGGGGTAGGGAGGCTGCGGCATCGATCACCCACCGGCGCACCGAATCGAGGTTGCGCCTGCCGGCGTCGACCACCTGCGACGACTGGTCCACCTGCGCGCCGAGTCGTCGATCGAGCCCTGCGAGCCTGCCGAAGACGTCACCGTGGTTGGTGTTGGCGGTGCCATAAGCGCCTGCGGCACTGCCGGTCCACGTCGAACCGGGGGCCGCCGACTCCACGTTGGATTGCATGCCGCGCAGCGCGGCGCTCTGGTCGTACCGGGCGCCGGTTTCTGGAGCGCCTTCACCGAAGGTCGATCGCGCGCCGGACCACGTCGACAAGAAGGCGTTGAGCACGCTCACCCCGGCACCTCACTCGATCGCTTTCGTTGATTGTATTGGCCGGTCAGCGGGTCGCGGCGCACCTATTTTCGCAGCCACTCGGCTTGCGTCGATGCATCGGCCGCCGCGCCGTGCATTCCGATTCCGGTGAACGCCGCCGCCGCGGCGTCCAGCGCATCTGCGTCGTGGGCGGCCAGGGCACGCCCGTGGTCGAGGGCGAGCCTGCCGACCACGCAGTCGAGGCCCAACCGCGCAATGCCGTCGGCTGCGCGCACGTCACCGAGTCGCACCGCGTCGTGCAGCGCCCGCAGCGTCACCGCCGACTGGCCGCCGCGCTCTGCCGCGCGGGCCGCCTCCCTTGCCGCGTCGATGGCGCCGTGGCCATCGCGCCGGGCTGCACACGTCCAGGCCCTTGCCAGCGCCAGCTCGGGGGCGAACAACATCGACTTCAGCCCGTGCCTGGCCTCCGCCCTGGCCAGCGTGCGACCCGCCTCCGCGGTTTCACCCTGCTGACCGAGCGCCCTTGCCAACAGCATCCAGGCCAGCGGCCCCCAGGAGTATCCGGTCGGCGCCAGGGCCGCGGCGGCGCCGCGCAGCACGGCCACGGCCTCGTCCAGGTCACCGCGGGCGATCAGCACGTCGGCAACCAACACCTCACCGATCGCGCGGCCCGGCTGCACGCTCTGCGTGAAGTCGAGCAGCCGCTGCGCCAACGCCTGCGCCTCGTCCAGTTCACCTGCCAGCACGTGCGCCGTGGTCTGGCCGAAGCCGGAGGTGAACCGGAGCAGGCCGGGATGCCCGGCGGTAAATGCCCGCTCGGCAAGGGAATCGACTTCGGTGAACAAACCCATCCGCGCGGAGCTCAACGCGGCCGCCGCGGATGCCCAGCCGACCGCCGTGTTGTCGGCATCGGGTGACTCGAGCACCTCGGTGGCGATCTGCATGGCCCGGCTCGGGCTGCCCGAGTTCATCGCGAACGTCGCCGACAGCGCATCGAGTGTGGCGCGCGCTGCAGGCGTCGTCACCCGGTTGCGCGTCGTCTGCAGGAACGCCGTGGCCCGCTCGGGTTCCGACAACATCCAGAACTGATTGGCGGCCCGCGGCAAGGCCCACGCAATCAACTCGGTCTCGGACAACGTGGCCGGATCGACGTCGGCGAGCACGGCATCGGCCTCACGGCCGCGGCCCTGCCAGGCCAGCGCGTAGGCCAGCGGCAGCCTGGCCGCCATCCCGCCGTCGGCAAGCGCCGAGCGGCCGAACCGCTCGCTGAGCTCGAGATCGCCGAGCCGCAACGCCTCGTCGGCCGCAGCGACGAGCTCGGTCGCCGGCGGCGGCCGGTCACTGCTCAGTGCCAGTGCCGCGCGCCGCAGCCGACCGACGACACCGATTGCGGCGGGCAGCTTGTCGACGAGGTCGGTGCGAACCCGTCGTTCCCGGTTGGGGTTCAATCGATTTCGCGCCGCTCCCGCGAACAGGGGATGGGCGGGACGTGCCTCGCCGCCGTCGACCACGACCGCGCCCGCCGAGGTTGCCGTCGACACCGCGTCAGCACCCACCAACTCGATGAGCACAGCGACCGGCAACGGTTCCAAGACGGCCAGGTACTCCAGCGCCACGGATGCCGGCGCAGGAAGCCCGGCGACGAAGGCGCCGACCTGTTCGTCCAGCAGACGGGCGTCGTAATCGGTTGGGAGAACGTCAATCTGGGACACCAGAGCATCGCGTACCAGCGTCGACAATCCGTCGGGCATGGACTCGTCGGAGTCGACCACGAGGATCAATCGCGCTGCGCCGCTGACCGCAAGCTGGTGCACCAGCGCGGCCGACAGCTTGTCAAGGGCATGGGCGTCGTCGACGAGCAACAACACGCCGTCGCCGAACGACTCGCGTGCAGCGCGCAATACCGCCGCCGTCTTGCCGGTGTCGACGACCTCGATCAGATCGCCGAACGCCGCGAACGGGACCGCCGATGCGGCGGTCCCGGTGATCGTGACGACGCGAGTGAAGTCGGCGGCGAGATTCGCCACGGCCGCGCGGGCCAGCGATGTCTTGCCAACCCCCGCCGGTCCGACCAACATGGCGCCCGCCCCGCTGCGGACCGCCGCCTCGAGGTGGCCCAGCAACGGTTCCTCCGGCACGGTCACCCAGTCGACAGGCACCGCCGGATCCTATGGTGCGCCCGACGGGCCAGACCGATGAATGCGCCAAATGTCGGCTGACCGCTCTGCTCCTGCCCGCCGTGCCAACTTTCCCGGGTCGCTTCGCTCCTGCCCGCCGGCTGCCAACCGTCGTTCCTCCGCCGCGGCCAGCTCCGCTCCTGCCCGCCGTGCCAACTTCCCCGGGTCGCTCCGCTCCTGCCCGCCGGGACCCGCATCCTAGAGTTGGCGGCGTGCCAGAAGACACCGAACGCCCCGAAGAAGATGACCGCCAATGGGCGGTGTGCGTCTATTGCGCGTCGGGACCGAGGCATCCCGAGCTGCTGGCGGTCGCGACCGGCGTCGGGTCCGCCATCGCCAACCGCGGCTGGACACTGGTGTCCGGCGGAGGCAACGTGTCGGCAATGGGTGCAGTGGCTTCCGCCGCACGCGCGCACAACGGCAGAACCGTAGGAGTGATCCCCAAGGCCCTGGTGCACCGCGAACTCGCCGACGTCGAGGCCGACGAACTGATCGTCACCGACACCATGCGCGAGCGGAAGCAGGTCATGGAGGAGCGCGCCGACGCATTCATCGTGCTGCCCGGTGGGATCGGCACTCTCGAGGAATTCTTCGAAGCGTGGACGGCCGGCTATCTGGGTATGCACGACAAGCCGTTGGTCATGCTGGATCCCTACGGTCATTACGACGGGCTGATGGCATGGCTGCGCGGCCTGGTCCAGAGCGGCTACGTAGCGACGGCCGCGCTGGACCGATTGGTGATGGTCGGTGACGTCGACGCCGCCTTGGCGGCCTGCGCGCCGCCGGCAAGGGTAACGGCGATCGTCGCACGGTTAGGGTGTTGCCGAACGAGGACGGCGGGAGGGGACGCATCACATGACCGACGCGAAATCGGGAACACGCAGCTCGGTCGGGCTGCTCGACATCGCCACCCAGGTGCCGGGCCTCATCATGGATGCGCCGGTGATCCTTCGTGGCGTAGTGACCGGTTTCCTGGCGCGCCCGACGGCCAAGACGTCGATCGGCAAGGTGTTCCAGGAGCGGGCGGCGCGCTACGGCGACAAGGTGTTCATCAAGTTCGATGACGAGCAACTGACCTACCGCGAGGCCAACGAGACGGTGAACCGCTACGCCGCGGTGCTCGCCGCGCGGGGTGTCGGACACGGTGACGTCGTCGGCGTCATGTCGCGCAACGCGCCGCATTCGGTGCTGTTGATGCTGGCCGTGGTGAAGTGCGGCGCCATCGCGGGCATGCTCAACCATCACCAGCGCGGCAAGGTCTTGGCGCACAGCATCGGTCTGCTCGACGCCAAGGCGGTGGTCGCGGAGACCGACTTCATCGAGCCGATCAGCGAGAGCGGCGCCGACACCGACGGGCTTGATGACGGTCGACGAACTGCAGCGGTTGGCCGCCACCGCGCCCGTCACCAACCCGGTGATCACCGCGGCCGTCCTGGCCAAGGACAAGGCGTTCTACATCTTCACCTCCGGCACCACCGGCATGCCGAAGGCCAGCGTGATGACGCACTACAGGTGGTTGCGTGCCCTTGCCGGCTTTGGTGGCCTCGGGATGCGGCTGACCAGTGACGACACGCTGTACTGCTGCCTGCCGCTGTATCACAACAACGCGCTGACGGTGGCGCTGTCCTCGGTACTCAACTCGGGATCCACGCTGGCGCTTGGCAAGTCGTTCTCGGCGTCGAAGTTCTGGGACGAGGTCATCCGCTACGACGCCACGGCGTTCGTCTACATCGGCGAGATCTGTGCCTACCTGCTCAACCAGCCGCCCAAGCCGACCGACCGCAGGCACCGTGTCAGGGTGATCGCAGGCAACGGGTTGCGCCCGACGATCTGGGACGAGTTCACGAAGCGGTTCGGCATCTCGCGCGTCTGCGAGTTCTACGCCGCCAGTGAGGGCAACACCGCCTTCCTCAACGTCTTCAACGTCGACAAGACGACGGGCATCTGTCCGTCGCCCATCGCGTTCGTCGAATACGACGAAGAAACCGGTGGACCGGCGCGCGGGGACGACGGCCGGGTCCGCAAGGTCAAGACCGGCGAGCCGGGGCTGCTGCTGTCGAAGGTGAGCAACTTTCAGCCGTTCGACGGCTACACCGACAAGGACGCCACCGAGAAGAAGCTCGTCCGCGATGCGTTCAAGGACGGTGACGTCTGGTTCAACACCGGCGACCTGATGCGCTCGCAGGGCTTCGGCCACGCCGCATTCACCGACCGCCTGGGCGACACGTTCCGGTGGAAGGGCGAGAACGTCGCCACCACCGAGGTCGAGGCCGCGGTGTCGACCGACCCGCAGGTGGAGGAGTGCACCGTCTTCGGCGTCGAGGTGGAGGGCGCGGGCGGCAGGGCGGGCATGGCCGCCATCCAACTCAAGGACGGCCACGAGTTCGACGGCAAGGCGCTGGCCAAGGCCGTCTACGAGCACCTGCCGGGATACGCGGTGCCGCTGTTCGTGCGGATCAGCGAGAGCCTCGCGCACACGTCGACGTTCAAGAGCCAGAAGGTGGACCTTCGCAAGGAGGGGTACGGCGGCGGATCGGGTGACGACGACGACACCGACGTCGAAGCGGGCAAGATCGATGACCCGCTGTACGTCCTGGCCGGCCGCGACGAGGGCTACGTGCCGTTCTACGACGAGTACCCCGCCGAGGTCGCCGACGGCAAGCGGCCCAAGTCCTAGCGACTTGCGCACGCTCGGCGGCGGTGAGCGCGGCTGCGCGTGGACGAATCGCGAGGTCGGCCGCGCCCGTAGCCTGGAAGCGTGCAGTCCACGTTCTGCGGCCGCAAGGTGGCCGGCGATCGCGCCATGATCATGGCGATCGTCAACCGGACGCCGGACTCCTTCTACGACCGCGGTGCGACGTTCACCGACGACGCGGCCAAGGCGGCCGCACACCGTGTGATCGAGGACGGCGCCGACGTGGTCGATGTCGGTGGCGTCAAGGCGGGCCCCGGCTCCGACGTCGACGCCGACGAGGAGACCGCCCGCGTCGTGCCGTTCATCGAATGGCTGCGCAGCACCTTCCCCGACCAGCTGATCAGCGTCGACACCTGGCGCGCGTCGGTGGCCAAGCAGGCCTGCGCGGCCGGCGCCGATCTGATCAACGACACCTGGGCAGGCGCCGATCCCGGATTGGCCGAGGTGGCGGCCGAGTTCGGAGCGGGCCTGGTGTGTTCGCACACCGGTGGCGCCACGCCAAGGACCAGGCCGTTTCGGGTCAGCTACGGAACCTCGGAGCGCGGCGTGGTCGACGACGTCATCGCGGAGGTCACCGCGGCGGCCGAACGCGCGGTAGCCGCAGGCGTGGCACGCGACGCCGTTCTGATCGACCCGACCCACGATTTTGGTAAGAACACTCATCACGGTCTTAGTTTGTTGCGCCACGTGAAAGATCTTGTAAATACCGGATGGCCTGTCCTGATGGCGCTCAGCAACAAGGACTTCGTCGGGGAGACTCTGGGCGTGGGCTTGACCGAACGTCTGGAGGGCACCCTGGCCGCGACGGCACTCGCCGCCGAGGCGGGAGCTGCCATGTTCCGGGTACACGAGGTGGGGCCCACGCGACGCGTACTCGAAATGGTCGCGTCGATCCAGGGGGTGCGTCCACCGACGCGGACCGTGAGGGGACTGGCATGACCTTGACACCTGAACTCGACGCAGCCGATGCAGTGGCGGGACACCGCTGGATGACCGATCACAGCTGGGGCAGGCCGTCGTGGACCATCGCCGAGCTCCAGGCGGCGAAGGCCGGACGCACCATTTCCGTCGTTCTGCCCGCGCTCAACGAGGAGGACACGGTCGGCGCGGTGGTCGAGACCATCACGCCGCTGCTCGGGGGGCTCGTCGACGAACTGATCGTGCTCGACTCCGGTTCGACCGACGACACCGAGATCCGCGCCCTCGCCGCTGGTGCCAGGGTGATCAGCCGGGAGGCCGCGCTGCCCGAGGTGCAGCCGCAGCCAGGCAAGGGCGAGGTGTTGTGGCGGTCGCTCGCCGCGACCACCGGCGACCTGGTGGTGTTCGTCGACTCCGACCTGATCGACCCGGACCCGATGTTCGTGCCGAAGCTGCTCGGTCCGCTACTGACCGCGGAGGGCGTGCACCTGGTCAAGGGGTTCTACCGCCGTCCGCTCAAAGTCAGCGGTAGCGAGGACGCCAATGGCGGTGGTCGGGTCACCGAACTCGTCGCACGCCCCCTGCTTGCGGCGCTGCGTCCGGAGTTGACCTGCCTGCTGCAGCCGTTGGGTGGCGAATACGCAGGCACACGCGAGCTGCTGACGTCGGTGCCGTTCGCACCGGCGTACGGCGTTGAGATCGGCCTGCTGATCGATACCTACGACCGGTTGGGCCTCGATGCGATCGCCCAGGTGAACCTCGGGGTGCGCACCCACCGCAACCGGCCGCTGACCGAGCTCGCGGCGATGAGCAGACAGGTGATCGCCACGCTGCTGTCCCGGTGCGGCGTTCCCGACTCCGGGCTGGGCCTGACGCAGTTCTTCGCAGACGGCGACGACTACACCCCTCGCACGTCGTCGGTGTCGCTGGCGGACCGGCCGCCGATGATGACCCTGCGGCCGCGCTAGATCCCGGGTCGCTGCGCTCTTTTCGCCGGCGGGGGACTCACAGCGGCCGACGCTGGATTCCCCTGTTGCTGATCCCCTGGCTTGCGGCGTCGTAGTCTTGCGGCAGTATCGATGTCGTGACCTTGATTCTGCTCTACCTGGTCGTTCTGATCCTGGTGGCCGTCGTGCTGTTCGGTCTTGGCAGCGTGCTGTTCGGCCGCGGCGAGCGGTTGCCACCGCTGCCGAGGGGCACCACCGCCACGGTGTTGCCTGCGTCGGGGGTGACGGCGTCCGACGTCGACGCCGTGAAGTTCACCCAGACGCTGCGCGGCTACAAGACCAGTGAGGTCGACTGGGTACTCGACCGGTTGGGCCAGGAACTCGATCTCCTGCGTGGACAACTCGCTACCGTGCGGGGCGTGCAGGACCTCGACGAAGATGCCGACGAGACCGGCGACGACGTGCATCGGGGCGCGCACGTGCTGTCCGATGACCAGGGCGCCGATCGGTGAGCGTCACGGCCGAGGCCGATGGGCGGGTTCGCTGCGGCTGGGCCGAGTTCACCGGAACGCGTTCGGCCGCCCCCGATTCCGTGCTCTACCGCGACTACCACGACTACGAGTGGGGAAGCCCGCTGCACGGAACCCGTGAGTTGTTCGAGCGGATGTCGCTGGAAGCGTTCCAAAGTGGGCTTTCGTGGTTGATCATCCTGCGCAAGCGGGAGAACTTCCGCCGAGCCTTCGAACAGTTCGACGTCGCGAAGGTGGCCGCCTTCACCGACCGTGACGTCGAGCGACTGATGGCCGACACGGGGATCGTCCGCAACCGCGCCAAGGTCGAGGCCATAATCGCCAATGCCCGTGCCGTCATCGGCCTCGACGTCGATCTGAGCGAGTTGCTGTGGTCGTTTGCTCCCGCGACGCGGCCGCGCCCGGTCGACGTGTCCGCAGTGCCTGCGGTCACTCCCGAGTCGACGGCGATGGCAAAGGAACTGAAGCGTCGTGGGTTCAAGTTCGTCGGCCCCACGACGGCATATGCGCTGATGCAGGCGACCGGAATGGTCGACGATCACATCGCTTCGTGTTGGGTTCCCGTCAGGGCGTGAGTACGCCTCCGGCGAGGTCGCCCCGAGAGCTTCGCCGGGTCTTTGCACACCGAACCCCTCTCATAGGGAACAATGTAGGAAGTTCAGTTTGCAGTTCAGTGCCGGGAGCTGTCGACGGGTGGGCAGTCCTGGCTCGATGGATCCGCTCACGCGGGCCCGCACGTGCGGAGGGAGCACTCGAATGGCGGCGATGAAGCCCCGGACCGGCGACGGTCCACTGGAAGCAACCAAGGAGGGGCGAGGAATCGTGATGCGGGTACCACTGGAGGGCGGCGGACGTCTTGTCGTCGAGCTCACTCCAGATGAGGCAGCTGCCCTCGGCGACGAACTCAAGGGCGTGACCAGCTAGTCCCGTTGCACGCTGGGGCCCAATTTCGGCGCGTTGAAGCGTGCCGGCCGTATACGGGAGACGCCGATTTCCCTACGGCGTGACCTTGCGATAGATCTCGAGCGTCTGCTCGGCGATGTGAGCCCAGGAGAACTCGTCGATGCAGCGTTGTCGACCTGTCCGCCCGTACTGCCGGGCCCGCTCCGGCTCGGCGACAAGTGAGTTGACCGCGTCGGCGAGTCGGGCCTCGAAGGATGCGGTGTCGGCCGGGTCGTAGTGCACGAGTAGCCCGGTTGTACCGTCGGCCACCACCTCGGGTATGCCGCCGACGTCCGAAGCGACCACCGCCGTCCCGCACGCCATTGCCTCCAGATTCACGATGCCCAGCGGCTCGTACACCGACGGGCACACGAAAACTGTTGCAGCCGAAAGTATTTCGCGAATCTTCGGCGTCGGCAGCATTTCTCGCACCCAGAACACTCCGGTGCGCACGGCTGCAAGCTGCTCGACCGCCGCGGCGACCTCGGCTGCGATCTCGGGGGTGTCCGGCGCGCCCGCGCACAACACCAGCTGCACGTCGGGGGCGAACCGGTGCGCCGCCGCGACGAGGTGTGCAACTCCCTTCTGCCGGGTGATCCTGCCGACGAAGGCCACGATCGGCTTGGACGGGTCGACGCCGAGGTCGGCCAGCACCGACTCGCCCGGCTGCGGCTCTGCCGGGTACCAGACCTGGGTGTCGATGCCGTTTTTCACGACGTGCACTCGGCTGGGGTCCAACGCCGGGTAGGTGGCGAGCACGTCGTTGCGCATGCCGGAGCTGACTGCGATCACGGCGTCGGCCCCCTCGACCGCGGTGCGCTCCACCCACGACGACACGCGGTACCCGCCACCGAGTTGTTCGGCCTTCCACGGCCGCATCGGCTCAAGCGAGTGCGCGGTCACCACGTGCGGCACGCCGTAAAGCAGCGCCGCGAGGTGGCCGGCCATCCCGGCGTACCAGGTGTGGGAATGAACCACCGTGGCCGACGCGGCGGCGTTGGCCATCACCAGGTCGGCCGATAGCGTGGCCAGCGCAGGGTTGGTGCCCTTCAGTGCGGGGTCGGGCTGGGCCACGAACACGCCCGGCCGCGGCGCGCCCATACACAGCACGTCGACCTCGCACAGCTGCCGAAGTTGCGCGACGAGCTCGGTGACGTGCACACCGGCCCCGCCGTACACCTCGGGTGGATACTCCCGTGTCATCATCGCCACCCGCATGGTCACGACCGTAGTAGCCAAGCGCGCCCACCGCACCCAATTGTCTTGACCTACAGCCCGACAGAACTCTCGCTTATTAGTGCGAATGCCTAGCCGCAGTTCGTGGGGGCCGATAGGTTTGACGCATGAGGGAATTGCCACACGTGCTCGGCATCGTCCTGGCCGGAGGCGAGGGCAAGCGTCTCTATCCGCTGACGGCTGACAGGGCGAAGCCTGCGGTCCCGTTCGGGGGCGCCTACCGGCTGATCGACTTCGTGCTGTCCAATCTGGTCAACGCTCGCTACCTCCGGATCTGCGTTCTGACGCAATACAAGTCGCATTCGCTTGACCGGCACATCTCGCAGAACTGGCGGCTTTCGGGGCTTGCCGGGGAGTACATCACCCCGGTTCCCGCTCAGCAGCGCCTCGGCCCGCGCTGGTACACCGGGTCGGCCGATGCGATATTGCAGTCGCTGAATCTGATCTACGACGAGGACCCCGACTACGTCGTCGTGTTCGGTGCCGACCACATCTACCGCATGGACCCCGAGCAGATGCTCCAGTTCCACATCGAGAGCGGTGCGGGCGCGACGGTCGCGGGCATCAGGGTGCCGCGGGCCGAGGCCACGGCTTTTGGATGCATCGATGCCGACGAGTCCGGTCGTATTCGCGAGTTCGTGGAGAAGCCGGCCGACCCGCCGGGCACGCCCGACGACCCCGAGCAGACCTTCGCGTCGATGGGCAACTACATCTTCAGCACCAAGGTGCTCGTGGACGCCATCCGCGCCGATGCCGACGACGACGATTCCGACCACGACATGGGCGGCGACATCATTCCGCGGCTGGTGCGCGACGGCATGGCGGCGGTCTACGACTTCAACGACAACGAAGTGCCTGGGTCGACGGAACGCGACCACGGCTACTGGCGAGACGTCGGCACGCTCGACGCCTTCTACGACGCGCACATGGACCTGGTGTCGGTGCACCCGGTCTTCAATCTGTACAACCGGCGCTGGCCCATCCGGGGCGAGCCGGAGAACCTCGCGCCTGCCAAGTTCGTCAACGGCGGCTCGGCGCAGGAGTCGGTCGTCGGCGCGGGCAGCATCATCTCGGCGGCGTCGGTGCGCAATTCGGTGTTGTCGTCCAATGTCGTCATCGACGACGGGGCGATCGTCGAGGGCAGCGTGATCATGCCGGGGGTCCGAGTTGGGCGCGGCGCCGTGGTCCGGCACGCCATCCTGGACAAGAACGTCGTGGTCGGGCCTGGCGAGCACGTCGGCGTCGACCTGGAAAGGGACCGCGAGCGGTTCGCGATCAGCTCCGGGGGCGTCGTCGCGGTCGGCAAGGGCATCTGGATCTAGGTCGGTACCGAGGTTCTAACGGGCAGACGCCGCACGTCGTCGTCTGCGTCGAAACAGTGCCACCACGGCCCAGAGCATGAGGGCCAACGCCACCAGCACCAGCATCGGCAACAGGATCGCGGCGAATACCAGGCCCACACTGGTGATGTCCTCCATCGTGCTCAACACCGGAGCGGCCACCCCCGCGGTCGCGACGTTCGCGGCCGGGCGCACCGCCGTCTTCGTCAGGTGCACGGCGAGCGCGGTCACCACCCCGATGGCGATCGGGATCCACTGGCCCGACGTGGCGAAGGCGCCGGGATCGGTGACCGCCGCGGTCTGCGCGGCGGTGCCCGAACCGAAGACGATGCCGCCCGCCGTCGGCCGGACGAAGGTCTGAATCGCGTCGTTGACGCTGTCGAGCGCGGGCACCTTGTCGGCGACCACCTCGACGGCCAGCAGCACCGCCACGATCGCCATCACCCAGCCGTTCTCCAGCCAGGCCCAGCCGTGTGGGAGCGTCACCAGGTCGGTGAAGCGCGCCAGCAGTCCCAGCGCCAGGAGCGGGATGTAGGCATTCAACCCCGCAGCCGTGGCCAGGCCGAAGCCGGTCAGCAGTTCCACGGATTCAGTATGGGTGTCGGTCAGTCCAGAATGGCGAGGTCGAGCACGCGAAGTCGGGCCGGATCGGCGACGATGCCGATCCGGGTGATCGCATTCCCCTCGACGGCGAAGCGCAACACCAGTGCCAGCCGTCCGCCCGGTGCGACGACCAGCCCCACGGAGCCGTCGACCAGCGCGGGCTCGCTGTGACGCGCGTTGCCTGCGAACATTCGCGCCCGCGACGCCACGTCCGATGCGCCGTGCACGGTCAGCGGCTCGCCGGTGCCCGTTGCGGCGGCGTCGACGTCGAGCACGACCTCGGTGTGCAGCGCCGCGAGCAGGGCATCGAAGTCGCCATCGCGGGCCGCGGCCAGGAAGGCGTCGACGACGCGGCGCGCGGCGGCGAGATCGGCCGCGGGCGCCGGCGTCTTGCCTCGCACGCGCCTGCGTGCCCGCGACGCCAGTTGCGCGGCCGCGTTCGGCGAGCGACCGACGATCGGCCCGATCTCGGTGTACGGAAGGTCGAACATGTCGTGCAGGACGAGAGCGAGTCGCTCGGGCGGCGACAGGGTCTGCAGCACCACCAGCAGCGCGACCCCGACGGCATCGGCGAGTAGCGCCTCCTGCTCCGGATCGACCTCGTCGCCCGCGACGTCGTGACCGACGGCGTCGAGCGACTCCTCCCGGTGAGACCCGCGGCTGCGCAGCACGTCCAGGCATATCCGCGCGACGACGGTGGTGAGCCAGCCGCGCGCGTTGTCGACGTCGGAGACGTCGGCGCGGTTCATGCGCAGCCAGGTCTCCTGCACGGCGTCGTCGGCATCGCTGCGCGAGCCCAGCATGCGGTACGCGACCGCCCGCAGATGGTCGCGATGATCTTCGAAGTCGATCACCGACCCTCCTGTGTCATGTTCGATCGTCGAGATCCGTCATATCTCATGACGAACCAGGATGCGTTGACGTGACGAGGGGACGACGATGATCGAGGCGACGGGGCGGCCCCCAATCCTGCTGCGGACGGTCTTGCTGATACATGGTGCGATCACGCTGTGCGGGGCGGTGCTGATGATCGTCTCGCCCAGGGCGATTCCGGCCGCGGTCGGCATCGACCTACGGCCCGACGACTACCTGGTGGTCTACCTCGTCGCCGCGGCTGAACTGGCGGCCGCCGTACTGTCGTTCGGCGCCGTGCGCCTCACCGACCGGGGCGCGCTGCGGCTCGTCGTCGCGACGCTCGTGGTCTTGCACGGTGGCAGTGGGCTGCTCAACGTGCTGTATGCGAGCCAGATCGGTTGGAGCACAGTGCTTGTCGTCAATACCTGCGCACGGGCGGCCGCTGTCGCGGTATTGCTGTTCGCATGGCGTTCGAGCACGCGCGATCGCGTTCACCAGACGTAGGGCACCAACCGGTAGCGCACGTCGTGCATGTAGGCGTCGTAGCCGGCGAGGTCCTGGCGCAGCATCTTCTCCTCGTCCTGGATGCGGACGCGAAGGGCGAGCAGCCCCGGCAGGATGGCGACCAGTCCCCAGTACGAGTCCAGTGCGAACGGCGTGCCCACCATCATGATCAGAGCGCCGACGTACAGGGGATGGCGCACCATGCCGTAGAGGCCCGTCGAGACCAGCGGCTGATCGTCCTCGACCCTGATGGTGGCGCCTGCATAGCCGTTCTGGATGACGACCAGCTGAGCCAGCCCGAGGCCGACGCCGACGCCGACGTTGCCTGCCACGATCAACGGCGTCGGCACGTCGGACCAGCCGAACCGGTGATCGAAGGCGCTGATCACCATGACGGCGACCACCGAGACCGTGGTGCCCACCATGGCGAACTTCTGTGCCAAACGGGTCTCGGCGGTGGGGCCTGCGTGCAGGCGCCGTCGGAGCGCGGCGGGATTCGTCACCCCTAGGTAGATGCTCGGGATCAACGTGGCGACGCTGAACACCGCGATGAACACCCATGCCTGCCAGTAGTGAAATGTCCAGGCGGGCAGGAACAGCACCGCACCGAAGAAGATCAGGCCGATCAACATCGACGCGACGGTTTGCAGCGCGAGCTTCATGGTTTCCCTCCTCAGCGTAGGTCTCGGCGCCGAAAAACCAAGGCGCCCAGGACGATCAATGCGGTATCGAGCAATAGGAGCCACAGCAGGGGCGTGGCCGTGAAGTCCCCGGATCCGACGTGCGGAGTGTGGGTGAACGGCTCGAGGTCCAGAAGCCATTGCGGCGAGTTCGCCAGCGATCCCATGAGGTAGATCGCGATGAAGGCGACGAGGATGGCCCACGCGACCGGCGTGAACCGGGGGAGCAGGCCGAACACCGCTGTGGTGATGGCGACCATCAGCCAGACGGCCGGGAGCTGCACGACGGCCGTGCCGAGCACGGTCGGCAACTTGCCTCCGATGTCGCCGGCCGCGGCACCGTAGGTCAGGCCGGTGATCAGCCCGGCGATCAGGATCGCGACGGCCGAGCCGAGCAGCGCGAACGCCAGATGACTTGCCAGCCAACGCATCCGACCCGTCGCTGCGGCCAGTACCGCCTCCGCGCGTTGGCCGGACTCCTCCTGGTGCAACCGCAGTGTCAACGAGATCGCGAACGCCGAGGCCACCATGCCCAGCATGCTGAACGCGACGGCTATGAAGGCCTGTTCCATCGCGGCGGTGCCGCCAAGGCGCGACACGATGTCGTGTGCCGCAGCGCTGCCGCCGAGCTCGTCTCCGATGCCGTTCACCACGCTGCCGATCACCAGGCCGTAGACACAGAGGCCGACCGTCCACAGGATCAACGAACCACGGTCGAGTCGCCACGCCAGGCCGAAGACGCCGTGCAGCAAGGCTCCTGCGCTCGGCGGCCCCGGTCGCTCGGCAAACATCCCTGCTCCGACGTCGCGCCGGGCAAGCAGTCGGTACGCAACGGCGACGAGCACGGCGGTGGTGGCGATGTGCAACGACAAAGCCCAGAAGCGGTCGCCCGCGTACGGACGAACCTGCAACGACCAGCCCAGCGGCGACAGCCACGTCAGGAAGTTGTCGCCCGCATCGCCGGCGGCCCGCAGGGTGAACGCCGCGGCCAGCACGCCGAACGCCGCGCCGCGGGCGAACCGCGCAGATGGCGACAGTTGCGCCGTCACCGCGGCGACCGCCGTGAACACCAGACCGGAGCAGGTCAACGCCGAACCGAAGGCGAGCGAGCCCGCGACGGGAACGTCCAGCGTCAGAAGGCCTGCCGTGCCGATCACGCCGGTGAGGATGGCCGCCCCTGCGCTCAGTGACAGCGCCGCCGTCAGGTTGGCGAAGCGGCCGACGGCGGTCGAGTCGATCAGTTCGGCGCGTCCCGTCTCCTCGTCGGCGCGGGTGTGTCGGACCACCGTGAGGATCACCGCGACGGCGATCAGCACGTGGAACATGCCTGCCTTCCAGATGCCGGTGGCGCCGAGGCTGTCGCCGTAGACGTTCCCGTACAACGCACGCTGCGCCGGGCTTGCCATGATCGACGCGGCGAAGGCGGCGCGGTCCGTCTGCGTCGGGTAGACCGCTTCGATGCTGCCGACGTAGACGGTTGCCAGCGGCACCGACAGCAGCAGCACCCACAGCGGTGCCACGATTCGGTCGCGACGAAGGTAGAGGCGAAGCAGCCCGAGGGTTCCGGAGAAGCGGGAACTGCTCGACGGAGCCTGGTGCGCCGGATGGTGCGGTCGGTCGAGGAGGGTGCTCATCACGCGTTCACCTTCTCCGTTGGCGCACCACCGACGTCGTAGTGCCGCATGAACAGATCCTCGAGGGTGGGCGGCTGGCTGATCAGGCTGCGCACGCCCGCGTCACCAAGGGCTTTGATGACCTCGCCGAGGCTGCCGGCGTCCACCTGCGCGTGCAGTGTGTTGCCCTCGACGCTGACGTCGGTGACACCAGGGATCCGGCGGAGATCCGGGGGAGGACCGGTCATCTCGGCCTTGATCGACGTGCGCGAGAGGTGGCGCATGGACTCGAGGGTCCCGCTCTCGACGGTCCTGCCCGCCCGGATGATGGTCACCCGGTCGCAGAGGGCCTCGGTCTCGGCGAGGATGTGACTGGACAGCAGCACCGTCGCGCCGCCATCGCGTGCCTCGGTCACGCATTGCTGAAAGACGTTCTCCATCAAGGGGTCCAGACCGCTGCTCGGTTCGTCGAGCAGGAGCAGCCGCGCCGTCGACGAGAAGGCGGAGATCAACGAGACCTTCTGCCGGTTGCCCTTCGAATAGGTTCGGGCCTTCTTCGTCGGGTCGAGGTCGAAGCGTTCGACGAGTTCGGCGCGCCTGTCCTCGTCGATGCCGCCACGCATTCGGGCCAGCAGGTCGATGGTTTCACCGCCCGTCAGCGACGGCCACAGGGTGACGTCGCCTGGCACGTAGGCGATCTGACGGTGCAACTCGACGGCGTCGGCCCACGGATCGCCGCCCAGCAGCCGCACGGTGCCGGAGTCCGCCTTCACCAGGCCAAGCAGGGTCCGGATCGTGGTGGACTTGCCCGCACCGTTGGGCCCGAGAAAGCCGTGCACCTCACCTGCGCGCACCGTCATGTCCAGCTCGTCGAGTGCCAGCACCGAACCGAAGCGCTTGGTCAGCTTCTGAATCTCGATGGCGGCGCGGTCGGCGGACTGAGTCCTTCTGCTCGCGGGTTCGGTGGTCATGGTCGGTGGCCTTCCTTTCCGGTGTCGCGTTCCGTGGAGGTGACGATGGGCATGCCCTTGTCGTGCTGAGCCAGGAATGCGTCGTACATCGTCGAATCGGTCATCAAGCCCTGCGTGTACACCTCGAGCGCGGGCAGGACCATGTCCTGCGCGTAGTCGTGCAGCACCGCACGGATGTCCGTCGGGTTGTCGTGCATCTGCAGATAGAGCATGAAGCCGCCGCCGCCTGACATCGCCAGAAACAGCGCACGCGCCTTGGGATCTCGACTCGGCCTGATGGTGCCGGCGCGGACGCCCTCGTCGATGTAACCCTCGGCGTTGTCGATCATGGTGCGCCACAACATCTTTGCCAGGTCGCCGCCGGACTGCATGCTGCGCACCAGGTAGGCCATCATGGGCGCGAAAGATTCGATTTCGGCCATCTGACCGAACCAGGCGGCCGGATCGGAGGTTTGCAAGGACTCGCTCTTGGTGGTGCGGATCATCTCCGCGACGTAATCGTCACACGCCTTGCGCAGGCCGTCCTTGGAGCCGAAGTGGTGGATCACCAACCCCGGGCTCACTGCCGCTGACTTCGCGATGGCCCGGATGCCGATCCCGAAGCCGTGCTCACCGTATTGCTCGATGGCGGCATCCCTGATCCGGGCCGTTGCCGTGAGATCATCCGCTGAACGCATGTTTAATACACTAAACACTCGTTCAGTGCAGTGTCAAGCAGTGGTGTCAAGCCCTTGCAGAGATCGCCGCTCACTGCCGAGCAGTCCGCGAGCAGACGCAAAACTGCGCGACACGCCGAGGAAATGCGCACCTTTGCGTCTGCTCGCGGGGAGAAGGTGCGCGGAGGGGAGAAGGTGCGCGGCCGGGGAGGTGAAGGTCAGTCGCGGGCGGCGGCCAGCAGGCCATCGCCGAGCGGAACCAGAACCGGCGTCAGGCGCTCGTCCTCGGCGATCAGCCGGGCGGCCTCCCGCACGGCGGTGACCTCCTTGTCGGCGGCGCTGGCGTCACCCGCGCGGCCACCGAGGGCGGCCCTGTGCACCACGATCGCGCCGCCCGACCGCAGTAGCCGGATGCCTTCGACGACGAACTGCGGTTGATCGACCGGGTCGGCGTCGATGAACACCAGGTCGTAGGAGTCGTCGGCCAGCCGGGTGAGCACGTCCTGGGCGCGGCCGCTGATCAACCGGGTCCGCGACGGCCCGATGCCTGCCTCGACGAACGCCTGCTTGGCCAGCCGCTGATGCTCGGGCTCGACGTCGATCGTGGTCAACACGCCGTCGGTACGCATCCCGGACAGCAGCCACAACCCACTGACGCCCGCGCCGGTGCCCACTTCGACCACCGCCTTCGCGCCTGCGAGCTTCGCCAGGACGCTCAAGAGTGCCCCGACGGCAGGGGTGACGGCGCCCGCTCCGCTGTCGTCGGCACGCTCCCGGGCTGACGCGGTGATCGCATCCTCGGTGATCGACTGCTCGGCGTGCGTCACGATCGATTCGGCGCGACTGGGCCGTGCCTGACTCTCGTCGGTACTGGCCATGCCCGCAGCGTAGGCGAACCGGCATCACGCAGGGTGCGACACGCCCGCGCCGGCGCACGAAAATCAAGATGTGTACGGCCGGTTTGCCCAGTTCGGGTGCGGGGTAGGCAGCTTTCTCAGGAAATGTTCAGTTTGCTCATATGCCAGCCTCACCAGGGTCGGAAAAGGTACTCGCATGGAATACGACGGAACCCGGCGACCAGGGAATAACCATCGCAAGGATTCCGCTTTAGCCGATGTTGGGCCGCTGTTCATCGATGCAGGCCCCACCACCGATCTGGAGGATCTGACGACCACCACCCCTGCCCCCGTGTTCATGGCTCATCTCGAGCAGGCCGGCGACGGCGACTGGGTCGAGCCGTCCGAGGAGTTGACGGGCACCGCGGTATTCGACGCCACCGGGGACAAGTCCGCCATGCCGCCGTGGGATGAGTTGGTGCGCCAGCACGCCGACCGCGTGTATCGGCTGGCCTACCGCCTGTCCGGCAACCAGCACGACGCCGAGGATCTCACCCAGGAGACGTTCATCCGGGTCTTCCGTTCGGTACAGAACTATCAGCCGGGCACGTTCGAGGGATGGTTGCACCGCATCACCACGAACCTGTTCCTCGACATGGTTCGCCGTCGCAGCCGCATCCGCATGGAAGCGCTGCCCGAGGACTACGACAGGGTGCCCGCCGACGCCCCGAATCCCGAGCAGATCTACCACGACTCCCGTCTTGGTCCCGACCTGCAGGCCGCCCTGGACTCGCTGCCCCCCGAGTTCCGTGCCGCCGTGGTCCTGTGCGACATCGAGGGCCTGTCCTACGAGGAGATCGGCGCGACACTCGGCGTGAAGCTCGGCACGGTGCGCAGCCGCATCCACCGCGGCCGCCAGGCATTGCGTGACTACCTGGCAAACCACGGCGACGCCCATTCGGACGACGCGGCCAGATCCGCTTGACCTTCACGGGTGTCGTAGCGGGCCGGTCGGGTTACATTCGAAGTGAGAGTGTTGATCTGTGATGCGCAAGACCGAAGGGGAGTGGGTGATGGCCGACGCGGGAGACGTGTTCCGTCGCGCATTCTCGTGGCTGCCTGCCCAGTTCGCTTCCCAGAGCGATGCGCCGGTCGGTCCACGACGGTTCGGATCGACCGAGCACCTGTCCATCGAGGCCGTCGCCGCGTTCGTGGACGGCGAGCTGACCATGAAGTCGCATCTGCGCGCCGCCAGTCACTTGTCTGTGTGTCCGGAGTGTGCGGCCGAGGTCGAGGCCCAGGGGCAGGCGCGCAGTGCTTTGCGAGATTCCTGCCCCATCGTCATACCCACCGCTTTACTGGGAATGTTGTCCCAGATCCCGCACATCCCGCCGCCCGATCCACCGGTGGAAACCGAAGGTCAACAGTTTGCTGACGAGGCCATGCGGGCCCGTCGCAAGCGCCGGTAGGCTGGTGCTGCGTCGATCGACCGCGGCCGCCGACTAGGCGGCCGCTCTAATGGAGAGTGACTAACGGGTGACCAATCAGGACCAGTCCGGAAATGGCAACCGTCTGGCGCCGCGCCCGGTGTCGCGCCCGCCCGTCGACCCCGCGTCCACGCGCGCGTTCGGGAGGCCAGACGGGTTCAAGGGTTCCTTCCTCGGCGCCGATCAGAAACGCGACCAGGGCGATTACACGCCGACCAATCAGGCGCCCGATCCCGTGCTCGCCCAGGCCTTCGGCCGTCAGAACGGCAACGGCGAATCGCTGCAGCGCCACCCCGCCGACGCGGGTGCACTGGAAGCGGAGCGTGATGGGGGTCAGCAGGATCAGGCCGCCGACCCGTGGCGTGATCCCTCCGCCACGCCGTCGCTCGGCAGCCCGGCACTTCCGCAGGCCGCACCCGTCGTCGTCCACGCCCCGGTGGGCAAGCTGGGCGTCCGCGACGTGCTCTTCGGTGGCAAGGTGTCCTGGCTCGCGCTGGCCACGTTGCTCATCATCGCCATCGTCATCGCGTTCATCGGCGGATGGGTCGGCAACAAGACGGCCGAGACCGTCGAAGCGTTCACCACGTCGAAGGTGACGCTGGAGACCGACAACAATCCGGAGGCACCCGCGGGCAGGTTCGCCACGGTGGCCGCTGCCGTCGCCGACTCGGTGGTGACCATCGAAGCCATCAGCGACACCGAGGGCTCCCAGGGGTCCGGCGTCGTCGTCGACGGGCGCGGCTACATCGTCACGAACAACCACGTGATCTCCGAGGCCGCGACCAACCCCAGCGCGTACAAGATTTCGGTGGTGTTCAACGACGGCAAGGAGGTCCCCGCCAACCTGGTGGGCCGCGATCCCAAGACCGACCTGGCCGTGCTGAAGGTCGACAACGTCGACAACCTGGTCGTGGCGCGGTTCGGTGACTCGGAGAAGGTCAGGGTCGGTGAGGAAGTGATCGCGGCGGGCGCCCCCCTCGGCCTGCGCAGCACCGTCACCCACGGCATCGTCAGCGCGCTGCACCGCCCGGTTCCCCTGTCGGGTGACGGGTCCGACACCGACACCGTGATCGACGGCATCCAGACCGACGCCTCGATCAACCACGGCAACTCGGGCGGGCCGCTGATCAACATGAGCTCCGAGATAATCGGTATCAATACCGCCGGTAAGTCGTTGTCCGACAGCGCAAGTGGGTTGGGCTTCGCCATCCCGGTGAACGAGGTCAAGAACACCGTTCAGACGCTGATCAAGGACGGCAAGATTGCCCACCCGACGCTCGGCCTGAACGCGGTGTCGGTCAGCAACTCGGTTGCCTCCGGTGCGCTGATCAAGAACGTCGTGGCCGGTGGGCCCGCCGACAAGGCAGGCATCCTCGAGAACGACGTGGTGGTCAAGGTGGGCGACCGCAAGGTGGCCGACGCCGACGAGATGGTCGTCGCGGTGCGTCAGCTCAAGATCGGTCAGGACGCGCCGATCGAGGTGGTCCGCGACGGGCGACCCGTCACCCTGATCGTGAACCCCACTCCCGACAACGCTGCCTAGCCGTGTTCGCCAACGTCGGCTGGGGTGAGATGTTGGTCCTGTTGGTCGCCGGCCTGGTGATCCTCGGGCCCGAACGTCTGCCCGGTGCCATCCGCTGGACGACGAGCACCCTCAAGCAGGCCCGCGAGTATCTCAGCGGCGCTACCAGTCAGCTGCGCCAAGATCTCGGACCTGAATTCGAGGATCTGCGACAGCCACTCAGTGAGCTGCAGAAACTGCGTGGTATGACGCCGCGCGCCGCCCTGACCAAGCATCTGCTCGACGGCGACGACTCGTTCCTCACCGGCAACTTCGAAAAGCCCGTCGAGAAGCCTGTGTCGCCGGGCGGGCCAACGGCCGATTCGACGCCCGTGCCGCCGGTGCCCAAGCCGGTGGAACCGCCTGCCGGCACGCCGTTCGACAGCGACGCGACCTAGCCGTCGCGCGGACGGCAGCGGTCAGCGTCCTGCCGGATCCAGGCCAAGCGACATGCCGGCCAGCCCGCGCTTGCGTGCCGACAGCGCGTCGGCAACCTTCCGAAGTTCCTTGCCCGCCGCCGAGTCCGGTGCGCTGAGCACCAGTGGCACGCCCGAGTCACCCGCGGCGACCAGCGCCGGATCCAACGGAATCTGCCCCAGCAGCGGCACGTCGGCACCGACCGCACGGGACAGCCTCTCGGCCACCCGCATGCCGCCGCCCTCGCCGAACAGGTTCATGGTGGTGCCGTCCGGCAGCAGCAGACCCGCCATGTTCTCGACAACGCCGACGATCTTCTGTCGGGTCTGCAGGGCGATCGCGCCCGCCCGCTCGGCGACTTCGGCCGCCGCCAGCTGGGGGGTGGTGACCACCAGAATCTCCGCGCCAGGGATCAACTGCGACACCGAGATGGCGATGTCACCGGTGCCGGGCGGCAGGTCGAGCAGAAGCACGTCCAGGTCGCCCCAGTACACGTCGGCGAGGAACTGCTGCAACGCGCGATGCAGCATGGGTCCGCGCCACACCACCGGGGTGTTGCCCTGGGTGAACATCGCGATCGAGATGACGCGAACGTCGTGTGCGATGGGTGGCAGGATCATCGACTCGACCTGGGTGGGCCGCTCCTCGGTGCCCATCATGCGCGGCACGGAGTGGCCGTAGATGTCGGCGTCGAGCACGCCGACGGACAAGCCGCGGGCGGCCATCGCCGCCGCCAGGTTGACGGTCACGCTGGACTTGCCGACGCCGCCCTTACCGGAGGCGACCGCGTAGACCCTGGTCAGGGAGCCGGGTTGGGCGAAGGGAATGACGGGCTCGCGCGAGTCACCGCGCAACAGTTTGCGGAGCTCCGCGCGCTGTTCGTCGTTCATGACGTCGAGGGCGACCGTCACCGCGCCGGTGCCGGGGACGTCTTGGACGGCCTTCCGGACGCGGTCGGTGATCTCGGTCTTCTTCGGGCACGCCGAGGTGGTCAGGTAGATCTCGACGTGAACGGCGCCGCCGGCTTCGACTGCGACGTGTTTGACCATGCCGACCTCGGTGATCGGCCTGCGCAGCTCTGGGTCGATGACCTTGGCCAGCCCCGAGCGGACTGCGGATTCCAGGTCATGTGGTGTGGAGGACATCACCTGCGAGTCTAGGCCGACCTCAACGGCACCTTTGGAGCGGTCAGGTCGCCGGGCCCGGCAGGGGTCCGGTCGGAACCAGCACGGGCGCGGGCAACGGCGCGGGCTCGGTGGGGGACGCCACCGGCGCGAATGGAAGGAGCGGCGGCGGTGGGAACAGCGGTGGCGGCGCGAACGGTGCGAACGGCGCCGGTGGCAGCCCGGCCGGTGGCGCCGCCGGAGGCTGCTGGACCAGGCAGAAGACCGCACAGTTCTGCTGCGGTGCCTGCGGCGCGGTGGCACCGGGCCCCGGCAGCGGCCCCGGCGCGACACCGAGCCGGGCGGCAGTGTCGGGCAGCAGCGGTGTCAGCGCCAGCGGATCGGTGGCGGGTAATCCCGCTGCGTTGATGGGCAGGCCAGGGCCGAGGCCCTCGGGGTTCGCGTCGAGGTGGGCGTCGCCGAGCGGTGCGGGTCCGGTGATGGGCGGCAGATTGACCGGGACGACGCCCGTGGCGTACGCCGCCGCCCAGCCCAGCACGTTCTGTGCGTAGGCCACCGAGTTGTTGTAGCGCAGGATGGCCGTCATGACCTGGGACTGATCGCGCAGCTTGAGGCCACCGCTGCAGAGATAGCGGGCGGCGGCGAGCGTCGAGTCGTACAGGTTCTGGACGTCGGCCCTGCCGTCTCCGTCTCCGTCGGAGGCGTAGCGGGCCCAGGTGCCCGGCAGGAACTGCATCGGGCCCATGGCGCGGGCGTAGGTGACCCGGCCGGACTGCACGCTCTGCACGATGACCTCGTTGCCGGACAGCGTGCCGTCCAGGGCGGGGCCGTAGATCGGGTTCACGGGGGTGCCGTGAGCGTCGGTGGCGCCGCCGTTGGCGTGCATCGACTCGATCCGGCCGATGCCCGCGAGTAGGTTCCAGCTGATGCCGCAGGCCGGGTATGCCCCCGCCATCATGCGCTCCGCGTTCTGATAGGCGTTCAGCGCCATCGCTGGAATGCGAAGGCTGCCAGGAGAATTGACTACGACCGACGGTGGCGGCGCGGAGACGTTCGCGACGGCGAAGTGCAACGGGCGTGGCACCCTGATGGCTGCGACCACCTTGGCGCCGGGGGCCGTGTTCGCCACGGAGGCAAGCGGCGTGATCCCGTTGTCGTCGACGGAAGCTCGCGGTATCGGCGAGGAGGCGCCGACGGCTCCCACGAGCATCAGCGGGGCGAGCACGGCAACGCCGAAGGCAGGTGTCCGCACGACGCGGGCTGCACTGCGCCGCACCTTTGCGAAGGCTGCAGAGGTGGGGCCTCCCCCTATGGGCACTCAACCGTCCTAGCGTGACCGAGCAACGTAGTGAACCACGTCACCATACCCACTTGAGTTTCGTGCGTTGCAGCAATTCCAAAGCCGGTATCAGGTCGTTCGCTTCGAGCGCTTCTCGGCGCCGTCGGTCTTGCCCGTCTTGTCCTTCGCGGCGCCCGGTTCCGACGGCCGCATGTCGTTGATCAGATCCCGCAGCTCTTCGAGTTCGCGGCGGAGGTAGTCGCGAGTTGCGACCTCGCCGACCGCAAGACGCAACGCCGCGAGTTCGCGGGCGAGGTACTCGGTATCGGCCTTGGTCTGCTCGGCGCGGCGCCGGTCCTCCTCGAGCGCGACCCGGTCGCGGTTCTCCTGGCGGTTCTGCGCGAGCAGGATCAAGGGCGCGGCGTATGCCGCCTGCGTGGAAAAGGCCAGGTTGAGCAGGATGAACGGATAAGGATCCCAGCGCAACGACAGCGCGAACAGATTCAGCAGAATCCAGACGATCACGAAGACGGTCTGAATGGCCAGGTATCGGCCGGTGCCGAGAAACCGCGCGAAGGCTTCGCCGAAGCGGCCCGCGGCCTCGACGTCGAACTGCGGCGTGAGCCGCCGTCGCGACGTGCGGGGCGTGTCGAGCCGCTGGCGCCCAGCGAGGTCGCTCACGACCCCCCTCCGGCCGCGGCGCTACCGGCGGGCAGCTCGGGCTCGTCGGCACTGAGCCGCCAGTCGTGCGGCAGCAAATGATCGAGCACGTCGTCGACGGTGACGGCGCCCAGCAGGTGGTTCTCCTCGTCGACCACCGGCCCGCACACCAGGTTGTAGGCGGCGAAGTACCGGGTCACGGCCGCGAGCGACGTGTCGGGGGTGAGGTTGGGCAGGTCACTGTCGAGGAGCCCGCTGACGAGTGCCGCGGGCGGTTCCCGGAGCAGCCGCTGCAGGTGCACGCAGCCCAGATAGCGGCCGGTCGGCGTGGAGGTGGGCGGCCGCACCACGAACGACAGCGACGCCAGCGCAGGTGTCAGGTCTGGATCGCGCACCCTGGCCAGCGCCTCGGCCACCGTGGTATCCGGGGCCAGCACCACCGGCTCCGGGGTCATCAGACCACCCGCAGTGTCGGGGGAGTGCTTGAGGAGTCGGCGAACCGGCTCGGAGTCCTCGGGATCCATCCGGGCCAGCAGCACCTCGGCCCGCGACGCACCGAGCTCGCCGAGCAGGTCGGCGGCATCGTCGGGATCCATCTCCTCGAGCACGTCGGCGGCGCGCTCGGTGTCCAGCTGTTCGAGGAGCTCGGCCTGCTCGCTCTCGGGGAGCTCCTGCAGGATGTCGGCCAGTCGTTCGTCGTCGAGTGCGTTGACCACCTCGTAGCGTCGCTTGGCGGGCAGCTCGCGAATGGCGTCGGCCACCTCGATGGGGCGTTGCCCCTCGAACTGCTGGAGCAGCTGCGCGACGCCCTGGCCGGGAAGGGCGAGGGCCGACGGCGTGAGCCCGGCGACGTGCTGCCAGTCGACCACGTGCACGGTGGTGCGACGGCCGAGCCTGCGATGGCTGCGCACGGCGATCCTGGTCACCATCCAGTCGCGTGACCGCACCTGCTCGATCGCCAGGTCGGCGACGACCACGTCGATTCCCGCCAGGTTCTCCAGCTCCGGATCGGTGACGCGGACGCGGGTGTCGAGCACCTGGCCGAGCACCAGCACCTCGCCGGGGCGCTGGGCGAACCTGCGCAGTGACACGTTCGCGGTGGTCAATGTCACCGCGTTCGGCTCGATCGCCGTCACGCGCAGGATCGGCACGAAAATTCTTCTCCGAGTAAGCAACTCGACGACCAAGCCCAGCACCCGCGGCTGTTGGCGGACGCTGCTGATGCTGATCACCACGTCGCGGACACGACCGATGGACTCCCCGTCGGGACCGAGCACCACCATCCCCGCGAGTCGGGCCGCGTAGACCCTGTTCACCGCCACCATGCCTCAAAGGGTAGAGACTGAACACGTGGACAACCTGTATCGCCCCCGTCGAACGTGCCTTTCGGTTCCAGGCAGTAGCGACAAGATGATTGAGAAGGCCAAGCAGTTGCCTGCCGACGAGGTGTTCCTCGATCTGGAGGACGCCGTCGCACCGGATGCCAAGGCGGAGGCGCGCGCTCGGGTTGCGGGTGCCCTCGCCGAGCCGGGTTGGGCCGGCCAGTTGCGCGGTGTCCGGGTCAACGACTGGACGACGCCATGGACCCACGCGGACGTCATCGAGGTGGTCGCCGCGGCGGGCGACCACCTCGACCTCGTGGTGTTGCCCAAGGTGACCGACGCTTCACACGTCGTCGCGCTCGATCTGTTGCTCACCCAACTCGAGACCATCCACGAGCTGCCTGCCGGTCGGATCGGCGTCGAGGCCCAGATCGAGAACGCCGTCGGGCTGACGAACGTCGATGCGATAGCGGCCGCTCCGCGGGTGCAGGCGCTGGTGCTCGGACCTGCCGACATGATGGCCAGCCTGAACATGCGGACCCTGGTAGTCGGCGAACAGCCCGAGGGCTATGACGTCGGCGACGCCCACCACCACGTGCTGATGCGAATCCTGGTCGCCGCGCGTACCCACGGCATCAACGCCATAGACGGGCCCTATCTCAAGGTGCGCGACGTCGACGCGTTCCGTCGCATCGCCGGGCGGTCGGCCGCGCTCGGTTACGACGGCAAGTGGGTGCTGCACCCGGATCAGATCGCCGCGGGAAACGAGATCTTCAGCCCGCGCCAGGCCGACTACGACCACGCCGAGCTGATCCTGGAGGCCTACGACTGGCATACCTCGCGGGCCGGTGGCGCAAGGGGCGCGGTGATGCTCGGCGACGAGATGATCGACGAGGCCAGCCGCAAGATGGCGTTGGTGATCGCCGGCAAGGGGAGGGCGGCGGGGATGGCCCGCGGCGGCGACCCGTTCCGGCCGCCGGAGTGACCGCTAGACGGCCGACCAGCCGCTGGCATAGAGGCCGACGATGAGCAGGAAGTAGAGCACCCAGCCCACGGTGACGAGGCCGCCGACGATGGCGCCTCCGAGTGCGAGACCGTAGCCGTCCTGACCGGTGCGTCGGGTCTCGCGCATCGCGATGACGCCGAGGACCAGCCCGACGATGGACGGCAGCCCGCACAACAGCACACCGGCCACCGAGGTGGCGAGCGCCGCGATTGCCTTGCCGTTGGTGCCAGGCGGCTTCATCGCGCGGTACGGGTCGTAGGGGTCCGTCCCGTAGGGATATGCGCCCGGATAGGGCTGATGTCCGGGGGGCGCACCCTGGTAGCCGGGCGGCGGGTAGCCGGGTGCGCCAGGCGGCGAATATCCGGGTGCATAGACCGGCGGCGGCAGGTCAGCGTTGCTTGGGTAGTCCACAGGGGCGTACGGGTCGACCGGCTGTGGCGAATTCCCCAGTGGCGGAAACTCCGCGCCGCGGAACGGCTGCTCGGGACCGCTGGTCACCGTCAGGAACCCAGTACTGCGACGGTCCAGATCAGGCTGATCAGCAGTGAACCCGCTCCGATGGCGATGCCCGCGATGGCAAGACCGCGGCCGTTGCCGCCGGTGGCCTTGACCTGGTTGAGCGCGATGATCCCCAGCGCGATGCCGATGATCGAACCGATGCCGCAGAAGAACCCGATGACCGACGCGACGATCGAGGCGATCGCCAATTTGTTGGTCGACTGGGTCGGCGCACCGTAGGCGTTGTAAGCGCCGTACCCCGCGGGCGGCGGCGGTGCGCCGTATCCCGGGGTGCGCGTATCCGGGGGTGCGCCGTATCCCGGGGGTGCGCCGTATCCCGGGGGTGCGCCATAGAGCGGTGGCGGTGGCGCATAGGACGGTGGGGGATACCCGTACCCGGCCGGCGGCGGGTAGGCCTGCGGATCAGCGGGCGGCGGCGGGTAGGCCTGCGGATCGTAGGACGGCGGCGGATACGACGGCGCATCGTAGGACGGGTAGGACGGCGGCGGGTAGGCCTGCGGATCGTAGGACGGCGGCGGGTAGGACGGCGCATCGTAGGACGGCGCATCGTCAGGAGTTGCGTCGGAGGACGGCGCATCGTCAGGAGTTGCGTCGGAGGACGGCGCGTCGTACGACGGCGGCGGGGTGCTCGCCGGAGGTTGCTGGGACTCTTCGATCGGCGGCGCCTCGTAACCGCCTGCCGATGGCTCGGCTCCACCTGCTGGCGTCTCGGATGACGGCGTCTGGCCAGCGTCTCCGCCCGGATTCGTCATGGCGTCAAACCTAGCGCACGTGCCGAAGCGCGGTGGGAGGTCGGCTTTCAGGGCACCATTGGGGGTGTCAGGGCGTTGTCTGTCCGAACGTCGACTGGTTGGCCGTCCGAAGGCCGGAGGAGAAGAAACGATGAGCAGTCCGCTAACACCTGGGCAGAAACCGGGCCGCGGCGGGCCCGCCGGGCTACCTACGCCGCCGAAGGGTTGGCCGATCGGCTCGTACACGACCTACGCCGAGGCGCAGCGTGCGGTGGATTACCTGTCCGACCAAGAGTTTCCAGTCCAACAGGTGACCATCGTCGGCGTCGACTTGATGCAGGTCGAACGCGTCACGGGACGCTTGACGTGGCCGCGCGTGCTCGGCGGCGGTGCCCTGACGGGTGCATGGCTCGGCCTGTTCATCGGGCTGGTCCTCGGCTTCTTCAGCCCCAGCCCATGGGGTTCGCTGATCGCCGGATTGGTCGCAGGCATTTTCTTCGGCCTGATCACGTCGGGACTGCAATACGCGATGGCTCGCGGCACAAGAGATTTCAGCTCGACCATGCAACTGGTCGCGGGCCGCTACGACGTCCTGTGCGACCCGCAGAGTGCCGAACAGGGCCGGGATCTGCTGGCGCGCTTGAAGATCTGATCGTGCTGCCGCACCTCCCGCCAGTTCGCTGAGGGACCCCCCGCAGGTCACGATTGCGACGCGCGGGGCCGAGAGTGTTGCATATCACGCATAATTCGCTCTACGGTTTGCCCGCGGGAGGAACCCGCGCGGACAGGAGGCGGGCGTGCGCGCTCTGCGGCTGCGGGCTGCGGTGTTGGCTGCGCTGACGACGGCGTCGATGGTTTCGGCGTGTAGTTCGCAGTCCAGCGGTACCGTCATCAACCTTTACACCCCGGCCAGCGAGATGGCCACCTTCACCGCCGTGGCAAAGCGGTGCGACGACGAGCTCGGCGGACGCTTCACCATCAAGCAGATCAGCTTGCCAAAGGGTGCCGACGACCAGCGCCTGCAGCTGGCGCGCCGGCTGACCGGGAACGACAAGACGCTCGACCTGATGGCCCTTGACGTGGTCTGGACCGCCGAGTTCGCCGAGGCCGGCTGGGCTTTGCCGCTGTCCGACGATCCGGCGGGAGAGGCCGAGGCGGACGCCCGTGCCAACACGCTGCCTGGACCGCTGAAAACGGCGGAGTGGCAGGACAAGCTATACGCCGCCCCGATCACGACCAACACCCAATTGCTCTGGTATCGAGCCGATTTGATGGACAACCCGCCGCAGACTTGGGACGGCATGGTGGCCGAGGCGACGCGCCTGCACGCGGCGGGCAAGCCCAGCTGGATCGCCCTGCAGGCCAAGCAGTACGAGGGCCTGGTCGTCTGGTTCAACACGTTGCTGGAAAGCGCGGGTGGTCAGGTGCTCTCCGGCGACGGCAAGACCGTGACGCTGACCGACACACCCGAGCACCGCGCGGCGACGGTGAAGGCGCTGCAGATCATCAAGGCGGTTGCCACGGCACCGGGCGCCGACCCGTCGATCACGCAGTCCGACGAGGGCACCGCGCGGCTCGCGCTGGAACAGGGCAACGCCGCGCTCGAGGTGAATTGGCCGTTCGTGCTGCCCTCGATGCTGGAGAACGCCGTCAAGGGTGGCGTCTCCTTCCTGCCGCTGAACGACCGGCAGGATCTGGCATCCGCCATCAACGACGTAGGCACCTTCGCCCCCGACGACGAGCAGTTCAAGGCCGCCTACGACGCCAGCAAGAAGGTGTTCAACTTTGCGCCATACCCGGCCGTGCAGCCCGGGCAGCAGGCCAAGGTGACCATCGGTGGGTTGAACCTCGCGGTCGGCAAGAACACGCAGCACGAACGGGAGGCGTTCGAGGCCATCCGCTGCCTGCGCAACGTGGAGAACCAGCGCTATACCTCGGTCGAGGGCGGCCTGCCCGCGGTCCGTGCGTCGCTCTATGACGACCCCGCGTTCCAGGCCAAGTATCCGCAGTACGCGATCATCCGCGACCAGCTGACCAATGCTGCCGTGCGCCCGGCGACACCGGTCTACCAGGCGGTGTCGACGCGCATCTCGGCGGCGCTCTCGCCGATAAGCGCCATCGACCCCGAACCCATGGCCGACGAACTCGCCGACCAGGTGCGGAAGGCCATCGACGGGAAGGGGCTGATCCCGTGACGGCGCCCGCGAAGGAGAAGGCAGCGGGAGACGCCACCGACGACCGCCGCTCGGATCGGCGACTGGCGTTCTGGTTGATCAGCCCCGCGGTCCTGCTCATGCTCGCCGTGACGGCGTACCCGATCGCGTATGCCGTGTGGCTGAGCCTGCAGCGCTACAACCTGGCGGCGCCCGACGACACGAAGTTCATCTGGTTCGACAACTACGTCACGATCCTGACCGACCGGTACTGGTGGACGGCGTTCGTGATCACGCTGGCCATCACCGTCGTCTCGGTCGCCATCGAGTTCGTGCTCGGCATGGCGTTGGCCCTGGTGATGCACCGGACGATCTTCGGCAAGGGCGCGGTGCGCACAGCAGTCCTGATCCCGTACGGCATCGTCACCGTCGCCGCGTCCTACAGCTGGTACTACGCCTGGACACCCGGCACGGGTTATCTGGCCAACTTGCTGCCTGCTGGTTCGGCGCCGCTGACCGAGCAGCTGCCATCGCTGGCCATCGTCGTCCTCGCCGAGGTCTGGAAGACGACGCCCTTCATGGCGCTGCTGCTTCTGGCCGGGTTGGCGCTGGTGCCACAGGATCTGCTCAACGCAGCGCAGGTCGACGGTGCGGGCGCGTGGACGCGTCTGGTCAAGGTGATCCTGCCGCTCATCAAGCCGGCCATCCTGGTTGCGCTGTTGTTCCGCACGCTCGACGCCTTCCGCATCTTCGACAACATCTACGTGCTGACCGGAGGCGCCAACGACACGGGATCGGTGTCGATCCTGGGCTATGACAATCTGTTCAAGGCATTCAACCTTGGGCTCGGCTCCGCGATCAGCGTGCTGGTCTTCCTGTCGGTCGCCGTGATCGCCTTCATCTACATCAGGGTGTTCGGCGCCGCGGCGCCCGGCTCCGACGAGGAAGGTCGCCGATGAGCGCTCGCGCGAAGAGCAGAGGGCACTGATGGCCGAGCGGGTCGATGCGCGACGGGGGACCGGCTGGACGATCGTCAACGTGCTGGTGCTCCTGTATGCCCTGTTCCCGGTGCTGTGGATTCTGTCGCTGTCGTTGAAGCCGTCGTCAAGCGTCAAGGACGGCAAGCTGATTCCGGGTCAGGTCACGTTCGACAACTACAAGGCCATCTTCCAGGGCAACATCTTCAGCTCGGCCCTGGTCAACTCGATCGGCATCGGCCTGATCACCACGGTGATCGCGGTGGTCGTCGGCGGGATGGCCGCATACGCGATCGCCCGGCTGGCGTTCCCCGGGAAGAAGGCGCTGGTGGGCGTGGCACTGCTGATCGCGATGTTCCCGCAGATCTCGTTGGTGACTCCGCTGTTCAACATCGAACGCAGGATCGGTTTGTTCGACACCTGGCCCGGCCTGATCATCCCCTACATCACCTTCGCGCTGCCCCTGGCGATCTACACCATGTCGGCCTTCTTCAAGGAGATCCCATGGGATCTCGAGAAGGCGGCGAAGATGGACGGCGCCACCCCGGCTCAGGCCTTCCGCAAGGTGATCGCCCCGCTCGCCGCACCGGGCATCGTCACCGCGGGCATCCTGGTGTTCATCTTCGCGTGGAACGATCTGCTGCTGGCCCTGTCGCTGACGGCCACCCAGCGGGCCATCACCGCGCCGGTGGCGATCGCGAACTTCACCGGCAGTTCACAATTCGAGGAGCCGACCGGTTCCATCGCCGCGGGTGCGATGGTCATCACGGTGCCGATCATCATCTTCGTACTAATCTTCCAACGACGGATCGTCGCCGGTTTGACGTCCGGTGCGGTGAAGGGGTAATCGATGGCCGAAATCGTGCTCGATCACGTGAACAAGAGCTATCCCAATGGCGCTGTGGCCGTCAAGGATCTGTCCATCAGCATCGCCGACGGTGAGTTCATCATCCTGGTCGGGCCCTCGGGTTGCGGAAAGTCGACCACCCTCAACATGATCGCCGGGTTGGAGGACATCAGCTCGGGCACCCTGAGCATCGGCGGCGAGCGGGTCAACGAGAAGGCGCCCAAGGACCGAGACATCGCGATGGTGTTCCAGTCGTATGCGCTCTACCCGCACATGACCGTTCGCCAGAACATCGCATTCCCGCTGACCCTGGCCAAGCTCGGCAAGGCCGACATCGCGACCAAGGTCGAGGAGACGGCCAAGATCCTCGATCTGACGGAGCTGCTGGACCGCAAGCCCGGGCAGCTGTCCGGTGGCCAGCGTCAGCGGGTGGCGATGGGACGCGCAATCGTGCGCGACCCCAAGGCATTCCTGATGGACGAGCCGCTGAGCAACCTCGACGCCAAGCTGCGCGTGCAGATGCGCTCGGAGATCGCCCGGCTGCAGAACCGGCTGGGCACCACCACCGTCTACGTGACGCACGACCAGACCGAGGCCATGACGCTCGGCGACCGCGTGGTGGTCATGCTGGCCGGGGTGGCGCAGCAGATCGGCACGCCCGAGGAGCTCTACAGCCGCCCGGCCAACCTCTTCGTCGCCGGCTTCATCGGGTCGCCGTCGATGAATTTCTTCCCCGCCACGCTGACCGACGGGGGTGTTCGGCTGCCCTTCGGCGACGAGATCTTGCTCCCCCCAGAGGCCCTCGAGACGTTGGCGAAACACCCCAAGCCCACCAACGTCATCGTGGGCGTGCGGCCCGAGAACATCGAGGACGCCGCACTGATCGACACCTATGCGCGGATCAGGGCGCTGATGTTCCAGGTCACCGTCGACTTCGTGGAATCGCTCGGCGCCGACAAGTACCTGCACTTCCGCACCGAGGGTGCCGGCGCGCAGGCCGCCCAGCTCGCCGAACTCGCCGCCGAGTCCGGTGCGTCCGAGAACCAGTTCGTGGCAAGGGTTTCCGCCGAGTCCGCGGTGACCGCGGGGCAGACCGTGGAGCTGGCCTTCGACACCTCGAAGCTGACGCTGTTCGACGCGGACACCGGAGTCAACCTGTCGATCCCGCCCGCCGAGTGACGGACGTCCTCACCGAGGTACGCGCGCGGCTGGACGAACACTTCACCGCCGAGCCCATTTCCGCCAGCGTGACGTTCCTCGGCGCCGAGGCCATCGACGTGCTGCGCTACGGGCCGGACCGGGGACGGCGTCCATCGCTATGTGTCGCTTGGATGTTCGCGCCACCCGATGGTCGATCCGACCGAGATGGTCGCCGATCCGACCACGGGCCCGCGCGCCGAGGTGGTGGTGGCGTTGCGCGGGCCGACGCCGAACGGGTTGGCGCGGTCGATCGCCGTGGTCGCCGCGGCGCCCGCCGTCGAGGGCCTCATACTCGTGGCCGATGCGCTCATCGATCTCGAGACGCCGCTGTGGGATGGCGCGCCCTTCACCGCGATGCTGTTGGGGCGCAGCGACATCCCGACGTCGAACTCCCCGCACCGCAGGATCCTGTGACGGTGTTGTCGGCGACGCCGATCACGGCGACCGAGGCGGCGTGGGTGCGGCTGAAGGGGGCCGACGCGATGCGGGAGGCGTGGCGAACCGATGGGGTCGACGTGCTCGATCCCAGGCGGCCCGCCGCCCAGCCGCGCTGACCAGGGGCTCGGCGCAACGGGCTAGAGCCAGTGGTTCCTTCGGAACGTGCGGTAGAGCACCGTGCACACCGTCGCCATCAGGATCAGCACCGCGGGATAGCCCCATACCTGATGCAGTTCCGGCATGTGATCGAAGTTCATGCCGTAGATGCCAGCCAACGCGGTCGGCACCGCGGCGATCGCCACCCACGCCGAGATCTTGCGCATGTCGGTGTTCTGCTGCATGGAGACCTTGCCGACCGCTGCCTGTACCAGCGAGCTGAGCACCTCGTCGTAGCTGGCGATCCGGTCGGCGGCTTGCGTGTTGTGGTCGAGCACGTCGCGCATGTAGCGCCTGACCTCCTTGGAGATCAGGTCGTTGTGGTCGGTCCCGATCCGCTGCAGCGCCAGGGTCAGTGGAGCGACGGCCCGGCGAAGCTCGACGACTTCGCGCTTCATCAGGTAGATGTGCTCGATGTCGGTTTCGGTCTCCGCCGAGAAGACGTTCTCCTCCATCGCGTCGATGTCGGTCTCGACGAGATCGGTGACGTCGAGGTAGGAGTCGACCACGTGGTCGGCGATCGCATGCATCACCGCGTAGGGACCGAGCTTGCAATTCGCGGGAGCGCTGTCCATCTTCCGGCGGACGCCTGCCAGGCCGCCGTGATCGCCGTGGCGCACGGTGACCACGAAGTCGCGTCCGACGAAGATCATGATCTCGCCGGTCTCGACGATCTCGCGGGCAAGGGCCACCGATTCGTGCTCGACGTAGTTCACGGTCTTGAGCACGAGGAACAGCGTGTCGTCGTAGCGCTCCAGTTTGGGCCGCTGGTGGGCGTGCACCGCGTCTTCGACCGCGAGCTCGTGCAGCCCGAAGACGACGGCGACGGCCTGCATCTGGTGTTCGTCGGGCTCGTGAAGACCTATCCACACGAAGGCGGGGACGCCGTCCTGCTCGAGTTCCTGCACCTTGGCCACGGCGGCGGGGTGGGTGTACTTGCCGGGCAACCTTCTGCCGTCGGCGTAGACGCCGCAGTCGACCATCGCCCGCGCGACGGGCACGTGAATCGAGTGTGCGTCCAGGTCGGTCCCCCTGCGGTTGGCCGGCCTCAACATCGACGGCTGTAGCGCGCGAAACGATGGCATGCGTGACCTCCCCTCTGGCGGGCGGAGCAGCCCCGTCGGGGGCCTCGAAACAACCGTTGAAATGGTACGCCCAGAGCCTGGCAGAACACGGTCACGGTTCTGCTCACGAGTGGCCAACCCGGCCGGGTGAGGGGTCCTGGTGAAGTACCCTGACGCCGTGGCTGCAGATGTCGTTGATTCCTCGCGCGAGCGCTCGTCAGCGGCGCGCACACCCCAAGTCGTCGTCAATGATGCGGAGATCTTCGCTGCTCACGAGGGTGGCAAGCTCTCGGTGGCGTTGAACGAGCCGCTCGACTCCCAACGCGCCCTTTCGATCGCCTACACACCGGGGGTGGCTCAGGTCAGTCGGGCCATCGCGGGTGATCGCACGCTGGCCGCGAAGTACACCTGGGCCAACCGGCTGGTGGCCGTGATCAGCGACGGCAGCGCCGTGCTGGGGCTCGGCGACATCGGCCCGTCGGCGTCGCTGCCGGTGATGGAGGGCAAGAGCGCTCTGTTCAAGGCCTTCGGCGGGCTTGACTCGATCCCGATCGTGCTGGACACCAACGATCCCGACGAGATCGTCGAGACGATCGTGCGGCTGCGACCGTCGTTCGGTGCGGTGAACCTCGAGGACATCTCGGCCCCGCGCTGTTTCGAGATCGAGCGCCGTGTCATCGAGGCGCTGGACTGCCCGGTGATGCACGACGATCAACACGGCACGGCAATCGTGGTGCTCGGCGCGCTGCTGGGCGCCGTGAAGGTGCTCGACCGTGACATGCACGCGCTGCGGCTCGTCATCTCGGGTGCCGGCGCCGCGGGGGTTGCGTGCGCAAACATCTTGCTGGCCGCGGGTATTCGCGACATCACGCTGCTGGACTCCAAGGGCATCGTGCACACCGGTCGCGACGACCTCAACCCGTTCAAGGCCGAGCTCGCCGGGAAGACCAACCCGAAGGGCCGCACCGGTGGTATAGCGGAAGCCCTCGACGGCGCCGACATGTTCCTCGGGCTGTCCGCGGGGGTGGTCCCCGAGGAGATCATCGCGACCATGGCTCCCGGCGGCATCGTCTTCGCGCTGTCGAACCCCGACCCCGAAATCCATCCCGATGCGGCGCGCAAGTACGCCTCCGTCGTGGCCACCGGCCGCAGCGACTTCCCGAATCAGATCAACAACGTGCTGGCCTTCCCCGGCGTGTTCCGCGGGGCACTCGACGCAGGCGCCCGACGCATCACCGAGGCGATGAAGGTGGCTGCCGCCGAGGCGATCTTCTCGGTCGTCGGCGACGACCTTGCCGTCGATCACATCGTGCCGAGCGCGCTGGATCCGCGAGTCGGCCCGGCGGTCGCGGCTGCGGTGGCAACGGCGTCGAAGGTCTGAGCCGGTCGATGCGCCGGCTGGCGGTCGCGCTCGTCGCGCTGCTCATCGCCGGTTGTGGGGGACAGACAGGAGCACCGTCGATCGCGGTCGGCGCGGGCGATGACCCCGAATCGACCCTGCTGGCGCAGTTGTATGCCGCAGCATTGCGGTATTACGGCAGCGCCGCCCACGTCGAGCCGAGCCGCGATCCGGTCGCCGATCTCGACACCGGCGAGGTCACGGTGGTGCCGGGATTCACCGGGCGACTGCTGAACCGCTTCGATCCCGATGCGACGGCGCGCGGCGACGAGCAGGTGTACCGGTCGATGATCTCAGCGCTGCCCGAGGGTATCGCCGCCGGTGACTACACGCAGTCCGCGCAGGACAAGCCCGCGCTGGCGGTCATCGAGGCGACGACGCGGAAGTGGGGCGGCCAGGACGTGACGGCCCTGGTCCGGCACTGCGTCGGGCTGCAGGTGGGCGCCGTCGCCGACGTTGACCGCCCGGCGGCGGTCGGCACCTGCCGACTTCCCGCGGCGCGCGAATTTCCGGACCCCGTAAAACTTTTCGCGTCCCTGCGGTCGGGCCAGGTGATCGCCGCATGGACGTCGACCGCCGCGCCGAACCTGCCGGACGATGCCGTGGTGTTGTCCGACCGCACGTCGCTGATCCGTGCCGAGAACGTGGTGCCGCTGTACCGGCGCAACGAGTTGGCCGAGCAGCAGGTGCTTGCGCTCAACCAGATCGCAGGCGAACTCGACACCGGCGCCGCTGGCCGACATGCGCCGCCAGATCAGCGACGGCGCCGATCCCGGTGCGGTGGCCGGCGCCTGGCTGGACGCCCACCCACTCGGGCACTAGAGCACCTGCGGCGTCAGTGCACTGGCGGCATCAACCTCGACGTCACCGTCGAGAACAGCCTCTGGTAGCCCGACCCGGTGATCCGCACGATCAGGTCGAGCGCCTTGGCGTCGGGACCGACGAGCACGCGGGCCTTGTTCTTGCGGACCGCCTCGAGGATGATCTTCGCGGCCTTCTCGGGCGTGGTCATCGTCAGCTTCTTGTCGAAGAAGTGCGTCAACGTCGCGCTGTCGAAGCTCTCGGCGGCGGTCGAATTGCGCATGATGGCGGTCTTGATGCCGCCCGGGTGCACCGTCGTTACCTTCACGGGACGCTTGGCCGCGTCCATCTCCTGGCGCAGCGCCTCGGTGAAGCCGCGGACGGCGAACTTGGCCGAGTTGTAGGCGGCCTGGCCAGGCACCGAGAAGATGCCGAACAGGCTGGAGACGTTGACGACGTGACCGTCGCCGGACTCGATGAGGTGCGGCAGGAACGCCTTGGTGCCGTTGACGACGCCCCAGAAGTCGACGTCCATCACGCGCTCGATGTCCTTGAACGGCGTCACCTCGACATCACCGACGTACGCAATGCCCGCGTTGTTGTAGATCTGGTTGACCTTGCCGTAGTGCGCCTTGACCGCGTCGGCGTAGAGCTCGAACGCCTCGCGTTCGGTGACGTCGAGACGGTCGGCCTTAACGTCGGCGCCGAGGGCCTTCAGCCGCTCCTCGGTGACGGCCAGGCCCTCGGTGTCGACGTCGCTGATCGCCACGCTGGCGCCCGGAACGGGCGAGTTCGACCGCCAGCGCCTGCCCGATGCCCGAACCCGCACCGGTGACGACGCAGACTTTCCCGGCGAAGCCTTCCATGAACACTCCCTTTGCGTAGCCATTCGACCCGTGTCGAGTTTAGACAGTACCGGCGGTACCACCGTCGGTCGGTAACGGCCCGGCGTTCGGCCACGATGCCTTAGGGTATGAAGATGAAGCGAACGAGCGTCGCGACCGTCGCATCCCTGGCACTGTCCGTCGGCATCATCGGCGCCGCGACCACGCTGGCCGTCCCCGCGCAGGCCGATCCAGGTGCTGACGACTTCTTGTCGAGTCTGACCTCGGCCGGCCTGGGAGACGTCGATCCGGCAACGGCCGAATCGGTGGGACAACAGGTCTGCCCGATGCTCTCCGAGCCTGGTCAGCAGCTCGCCGACGTCGCCGCCAACGTCTCAGAAGCCATCGGCAAGCCGCTCGGCCCCGCCACCACGTTCACCGGCCTGGCGATCACACTGTTCTGCCCTGGTGCCGTGTCGTCACTGGCCAACGGTGAGATGCCGATCCCGCTGGGGATGCTCGGCTTCTGATTCCCCGCGCCTTCGGCACCAGGGTCGCGCATTGCGCGCAAGCGCGGCCCTGACGCCGAAGGCGACGCGGAAACGCTGGTCAGCCGAATGCCTCGTCGAGGATCTCCTGCTGCTCGACGGCGTGCACCTTCGAACTGCCCGAGGACGGCGCCGACATGGCCCGACGCGAGATCCGCTTGATGCCGGTCAGCTTGTCCGGCAGCTGCTCGGGCATCGCGAGCCCGAACGTCGGCCACGCACCCTGGTTGGCCGGCTCCTCCTGCACCCAGAAGAACTGGTCGGCGTTCGGATATTCGTCGAGCGTGGCGGCCAGGCGATGGTTCGGCAGCGGATAGAGCTGCTCGACCCGCACGATCGCGACGTCGTCCCGCTTCTCCTTGGCCTTGCGGGCGATCAGGTCGTAGTAGATCTTGCCGCTGGTGAGCAGGATCCGCTTCACCTTCGACCGGTCGCCGATGCCGTCGTCGTAGGTGGGCTCCTCGAGGATCGAGCGGAACTTCTTCTCGGTGAAGTCGCGGATGTCGCTCACCGCGGCCTTGTTGCGCAGCATCGACTTCGGGGTGAAGACGATGAGCGGGCGGTGAATGCCGTCCATGCCGTGCCGCCGCAGCAGGTGGAAGTAGTTCGCGGGCGTCGATGGCATCGCGACCGTCATCGAGCCCTCGGCGCAGACCTGCAGGAACCGCTCGATGCGACCCGACGTGTGGTCGGGACCCTGGCCCTCGTGGCCGTGCGGCAGCAGCAGCACGACGTCGGACAGCTGGCCCCACTTGGCCTCGCCGGAGCTGATGAACTCGTCGATGATCGACTGGGCGCCGTTGACGAAGTCGCCGAACTGCGCCTCCCACAACACCATTGCATCCTGGTTGCCCACGGAGTAGCCGTACTCGAAGCCCACCGCCGCGTACTCGGACAACGCCGAGTCGTAGACCATGAACCTGCCGCCGGTCGGCGTGCCGTCCTCTTTGAGCGTCAGCAGTTGCAGCGGGGTGAACTCTGCGCCGGTCTTGCGGTCGATGATCACCGAGTGCCGCTGCGTGAACGTGCCGCGGCGGGTGTCCTGTCCGGACAGCCGAACCAGCTTGCCCTCTGCGACCAGTGTGCCGAGGGCGAGTAGCTCGCCGAACGCCCAGTCCACCTTGCCCTCGTAGGCCATTTCGCGGCGCTTCTCCAGCACCGGCTTGACGCGGGGGTGCACGGTGAAGCCCTCGGGTACCGCGAGGTGCGCGTCACCGATGCGGGCCAGCAGCGACTTGTCGACCGCGGTGCTCAGCCCCTTCGGAGTGACCTGGTCGGACTCCACCGACTCGCTTGGCTCGATCTCGTGCTTCTCGAGTTCGCGGACCTCGTTGAACACCCGCTCGAGTTGGCCCTGGTAGTCGCGCAGGGCGTCCTCGGCTTCCTTCATCGAGATGTCGCCGCGACCGATCAGCGCCTCGGTGTAGGTCTTGCGGACGCCGCGCTTGGTGTCGATGACGTCGTACATACCTGGCTGGGTCATCGACGGGTCGTCACCCTCGTTGTGCCCGCGACGGCGGTAGCACAGCATGTCGATGATGACGTCCTTCTTGAACTTCTGGCGGAAGTCCACCGCAAGCCGCGCCACCCACGAGCCGGCCTCGGGATCGTCGCCGTTCACGTGGAAGATCGGTGCGCCAACCATTTTCGCGACGTCGGTGCAGTACTCACTGGACCGGGAGTCCTGCGGTGACGTGGTGAAGCCGATCTGGTTGTTGACGATGATGTGGATGGTGCCGCCGGTGCGGTAGCCGCGCAGCAGGGCGAGGTTGAGCGTCTCGGCGACGACGCCCTGGCCTGCGAACGCCGCGTCGCCGTGCAGCATCAGCGGGACGACGGAGAAGCCGTCGGGCCCGTCGCCCTTGTCGAGTAGGTCCTGCTTGGCGCGGACCAGGCCCTCCATGACCGGGTCGACGGCCTCGAGGTGGCTCGGGTTGGCCACCAGCGACACGTCGATGTCGTTGTCGCCGAACATCTGCAGATAGTTGCCGCCAGCACCGAGGTGGTACTTCACGTCACCGGAGCCGTGGGCCTGCGACGGGTTCAGATTGCCCTCGAACTCGGAGAAGATCTGCGAGTAGGGCTTGCCAACGATGTTGGCCAGCACGTTGAGCCGACCGCGGTGTGGCATGCCGATCACGACCTCGTCGAGACCATGCTCGGCGCTCTGGTCGAGCACCGCGTCCATCATCGGGATGACGGACTCCGCACCTTCGAGCGAGAAACGTTTCTGTCCAACGTATTTGGTTTGCAGGAACGTCTCGAACGCCTCGGCGGCGTTGAGCTTGCTCAGGATGTACTTCTGCTCGGCGACGGTGGGCTTGTCGTGTTTGACCTCGACGCGTTCCTGAATCCAGCGCTGCTGCTCGGGTTCAAGGATGTGGGTGTACTCCACGCCGACGTGGCGGCAGTACGCGTCACGAAGCACCGAGAGCACGTCGCGCAGCTTCTTGTACTCGGCGCCGGCGAACCCGTCGACCTTGAACACGCGGTCGAGATCCCACAGCGTCAAGCCGTGGGTGAGGACGTCGAGGTCGGGGTGGCTGCGGAACCGCGTCTTGTCCAGCCGGAGCGGGTCGATGTCCGCCATCAGATGGCCGCGGTTGCGGTACGCCGCGATCAGCTCGATGATCCGCGCGTTCTTGTCGACGATCGGATCCGGGTTGTCGATGCGCCAGCGCACCGGCTCGTACGGAATGCCGAGCTCACGGAAGATCTCGTCGAAGAAGTCATCGGACAGCAGGAGCGCGTGGATGGTGCGAAGGAAGTCGCCTGACTCCGCGCCCTGGATGATCCGGTGGTCGTAGGTCGACGTGAGGGTGATCAGCTTGCCGACGCCGAGCTCTGAGATCCGCTCCTCGCTGGCGCCCTGGAACTCGGCCGGGTACTCCATGGCACCGGCGCCGATGATCGCGCCCTGGCCGCGCATCAGCCGCGGCACCGAGTGCACCGTGCCGATGGTGCCGGGGTTGGTCAGCGAGATGGTCACGCCTGCGAAGTCCTCGGCGGTCAGCTTGCCGTCGCGCGCGCGCCGCACGATGTCTTCGTATGCCGCGATGAACTGGCCGAAACGCATTGTCTCGCAACGCTTGATGGCCGCCACGACGAGGTTGCGGCTACCGTCCTTGCCGGGCAGGTCGATCGCAAGGCCCAGGTTGGTGTGGGCGGGGGTGACGACGTTCGGCTTGCCGTCGATCTCGGCGAAGTGCCGGTTCATGGTGGGGAACGACTTGATCGCCTGCACGATCGCGTAGCCCAACAGGTGGGTGAACGAGATCTTGCCGCCGCGCGTGCGCTTGAGGTGGTTGTTGATGACGACGCGGTTGTCGATCATCAGCTTGGCCGGGATGGCCCGAACGCTGGTGGCGGTCGGCACGTCCAGCGACGCGTTCATGTTCTTGACGACGGCAGCAGCGGCACCGCGCAGCACCGCCGACTCGTCACCCTCGGCTGGCGCGGGTCCGGCGGCGGCCTTCTGCTTCGCGGGTTCCGGCGCCGGCTTGGCGGGCTCGGGTGCGTCGGCCTTCGGCTTGGCGGGTTCGGGTTTTGCAGGCGCGGTCGGGGCGGGTGCCTCCGCGGCGGGGGGTGGGGCAGGTGCGGGCGTCGGCGGTGTTATCGGCCTGCCGTTGCCGCTCGAAGCCGTTGCGTCGGTGGTCGGTTCGGGGGAGTAGTCGACGAGGAACTCGTGCCAACTGGGATCCACCGACGAGGGATCCTCGCGGAACTTTCGGTACATCTCCTCGACCAACCACTCGTTCTGTCCGAATGGTGAAGGTGAACTGCTCACGGCAGCTACTCGCCTCGATTCCTTCTGCCCGGCGAGCGTGGTGTTCACTCGCTGACTTCTTCTCTGTCGTTGTCCGCCCCTGCGCCCAATAAAGGCTATCCCTCGGGACCGGAGCAGACCACGGCAACCGGGTTGTGATCATTGTGGCCTGTGCCTGTGGTCTGCGCCTGTGGTCTATACCCCCGGTCTTCGGCCCGGCTACTCCTTCGGTGCAGGCAACACGTGCAGCGTCGACGGCCAGCGCGGCGGCGGGCTGCCGAACGCCTGTCGCGCGTTCGCGATGATCTTGCGGCCCATCATCCGGTTGCCGACGCCACCGACGACCGCGCCGATGCCGACGGGGAGCAGCTTGCCGAAGGCGATCGCGCCGCGCTTGAGGGTGTAGCGCTTGACGAAGTACTTCAGCAGCCGCGAGTTGAGCTGGGACACCGCGGGCAGCGGAAGCGATGCCACACCGTCGGACATCCATGCGCCGCTGGTCCTGCCCGCCCCGATGAGGTCGGCGACGGCGTGCTTGCTGTCTTCACCGACCAGCACCGCAAGGACCAGTGCCCGACGCCGCTCGCGGTGTTCGGCCGGAATGCCGTGCACCTCGGCCACCGCAAGCGAGAAGACGGCCGTGGCCTCCAGGAACACGACCGTCTCACCGGCCACCGCCGACAGCGCGACCAGCGTCCCGATCCCGGGAAACGCCGCGGCCGACCCGACGGCGGCGCCGCTGGCCATCACCGCGGCGAGGTAGTGCTTCTCGAGCTTGCCGACGATCTCGGCCGGCGTCGCCTCAGGATCGTGCTGGCGGAGTCGTTCGACGTACGCCTTGACGGCGGGGGCCTGCACGCGGGCCCCACGCTCGATGATCTGAGACAGTGCGCGCGCTGCCGCACCGGGGTTGTCGTCGACGACTGCAGGCAACTGAGTCTTCGCGCTGGATCGAGCGCTCATTCTTTCGGCCTCCTGTGCGTACCGGCGGACTCTCAGGTTACGTCCAACTCAACGATCGCCGGTTGTCGCAGGGTGCCCGGAAGTGACTGCAGTCACGCCGGGTTGCTCGACTGGCCGGCTCGGGAAGAAGATATTGCTACGCGGTGCTAACAATCTCCGTGGCATCATCGCCACCCGTGGACGTCAGGAGCGCCGTAACCGTGGCAATCGAAACCCGGTCGGAAACCGATCCGGGGCCAAGCCGACTCCGGATGATCGTGGTGCTGGGCCTGCTGGTCGCGCTCGGCCCGTTGACCATCGACATGTACCTGCCCGCGCTACCCAGCATCGCCGATGAACTCTCCGTGTCGTCGTCGGTCGCGCAGCTGACGCTGACGGGCACGCTGGCGGGGTTGGCGTTGGGCCAGCTGGTCGTCGGCCCGCTGTCGGACTCGCTGGGCCGCCGCCGCCCGTTGATGGCGGGAATCGTCCTGCACATGCTGGCCTCGGTGCTGTGCCTGTTCGCGCCGAACATCGCCGTGTTGGGCGTGGCCCGCACCCTTCAGGGCATCGGTGCGGCCGCCGCGATGGTCGTCGCCATCGCAATCGTCGGGGACCTGTTCACCGATTCGGCCGCCGCCACCGTGATGTCACGGCTGATGCTGGTGCTCGGTGTCGCGCCGGTGGTGGCCCCGTCGCTCGGTGCGGCAGTGCTGTTGGAGGCGTCGTGGCACTGGGTGTTCGCGGTGCTGGTGGTGTTGGCCGGCCTACTGCTGTTACTGGCCGTGCTCGCCCTCCCCGAGACGCTGCCGAGCTCGCACCGCAGGCCACTGAGGGTGAGCGGGATCTTCGCCACCTACGGCGAGCTGCTCCGCGACACCAGATTCGTCATCCTCGTTCTGGTCGCCGCGCTGGGCATGTCGGGGCTGTTCGCCTACGTGGCAGGCGCGTCATTCGTGCTGCAGGACCACTACGGCCTCAATCAGCAGGCGTTCGCTCTGGTCTTCGGCGCGGGGGCGGTGGCGCTGATCGGCGCGACCCAGCTCAACGTCGTCCTGCTGCGACGGTTCACCCCCGCGACGATCGTGGTCTGGTCACTGGTCGCCGCTGCGGTGTTCGGGGTGGTGTTCGTCGGGCTTGCCGCGGCAGGGGTGGGTGGCCTCGTCGCGTTCGTCGTGCCGGTCTGGGCGATCCTCGGGGCGATGGGTCTGGTCATTCCGAACGCGCCTGCGTTGGCACTGTCTCGCCACCCCGATGCGGCAGGCACGTCTGCGGCGTTGCTGGGAGCCGGCCAGTTCGGCTTCGGCGCGGCGGTCGCCCCGCTGGTCGGTGTGCTCGGCAATGATGAGTTGGCGCTCGCCGTGGTGATGACGGCGGGTGTGGTCGTCGCGTTGTTGGCGCTGCTCGCGGCCGGTGTGCGCGGCTCGGATGACGAGGATGAGGTGGCGGTCGGGTTGATCGCCGACGCCGTCTGAGCCAGGTCGCAGCGTGCACGCCCGACTTGTCGGGATAGGGGCGGGTCCGTAGCGTCGGCTAAACAGCTTCGTTACGCATGGCCGAGTAGATGTTGCAAACAGTGCTTCCCCAGCTGGTTTCCCCCTGGTCCCGCGCCGTCACGGCGCGGCTCGTGCCGTGTCGTCAGAAAGTCGGGGTGCGGCGATGACGTCGAGCCTGCGTTGGCGCGGGCGACCGATCGTGCCGACGGCGTCGCCGGACAACCCCTGGCCCGCGCTGTGGGCGCTTCTCGTCGGCTTCTTCATGATCCTCGTCGACGCGACGATCGTCGCGGTGGCCAATCCGTCGATCATGGAGCACCTCGGCGCGGACTACGACGCCGTCATCTGGGTGACCAGCGCATATCTGCTGGCCTATGCGGTGCCGCTGCTGCTCGCGGGCAGGCTCGGCGACCGCTTCGGTCCGAAGAACCTCTACCTCGTCGGTTTGGCGGTATTCACCGCCGCCTCGCTGTGGTGTGGGTTGGCGGGCAACGTCGAGATGCTGATCGCCGCCCGCGTCGTGCAGGGGCTCGGCGCGGCACTGCTCACCCCGCAGACGCTGTCCACGATCACCAGGATCTTCCCGCCCGAGCGCCGCGGTGTCGCGCTGAGCGTATGGGGCGCGACGGCAGGCGTGGCGACGCTCGTCGGGCCGCTGGCTGGCGGAGTCCTCGTCGACGGGCTTGGCTGGCAATGGATCTTCATCGTCAACGTGCCGATCGGCGTCATCGGGCTGGGGCTGGCCTACTTCCTGGTCCCCAGCCTGCCAACGGAGGAGCACGCCTTCGACGTCCTCGGGGTGGTGCTTTCGGGCGCGGGGATGTTCCTCGTCGTGTTCGCGCTACAGGAGGGCCAGTCGCACGGCTGGGCACTGTGGATCTGGGGCATGATCGCCGCGGGCGCGGCGTTCGTCGCCGGTTTCGTCTACTGGCAGGCGGTCAACCCCAACGAGCCCCTGATCCCGCTGAAGATCTTCCGCGACAGCGATTTCAGCCTGTCCAATGTCGGAATCGCCGTGATCGGCTTCGCGGTGACGGCGATGGTGGTGCCGGTGTTCTTCTACGCCCAGGCGGTGTGTGGGCTGTCCTCGACCAGGGCGGCGCTGCTGACGGCGCCGATGGCCGTCGCGAGCGGTGTGCTGGCACCGTTCGTCGGCAAGCTCGTCGACCGCGCGCACCCGCGGCCGATCGTCGGCTTCGGCTTCTCCACGGTGGCGATCGCGCTCACCTGGCTGTCGATCGAGATGACGCCGACGACGCCCATCTGGCGGCTGGTGCTGCCGTTCATCGCCATGGGTATCGGCATGGCGTTCATCTGGTCACCGTTGGCCGCCACCGCCACCCGTCACCTGCCGGGTGCATTGGCTGGCGCGGGCTCCGGCGTCTACAACGCCACCCGCCAGGTCGGCAGCGTGCTCGGCAGCGCCAGCATGGCCGCCTTCATGACGTCGCGGATCAGCGCCGAGATGCCCGGTGGCGGTCAACGACCGGCAGCCGAGGGATCGGTCACCAAGCTGCCCCCGTTCCTGCACGAGCCGTTCTCGGCCGCCCTGTCGCAATCGCTGCTCCTTCCTGCGTTCGTCGCACTGTTCGGCGTCGTTGCCGCGTTGTTCCTGCGCGGGTTCGGCGACGGTCTTCGACCGGCGCAGGTCGAGTTCGACGACGGCCCTGACGAACGGCACGCGTTCACCGCGGCCCGAGTCGCTGCGCCCATGAACGCCGAGCACGACCACTTCCCCGATGACGACGAATACGTCGAGTACCTGATCGACTGGGACGAGCCGTATCCGCCGAGCCGCGCCGTTCGGCAACAGGCCGCCGCCCCCGAGGTGTTCGCGGGCGACGAGAGTGACACCGAGGTTCTGCGCGTCCACGTCGAGCACCCGTTGCACGCGCCTGCCGAGACATGGCACGGCGGTCCCGTCGAGACCTGGCACAGCCTGCTGGACGACGAGGTGTCCGACGATCCCGTCGAGTTCGAGCCGCCACCCGCGCCGTACGCAGCGCCGATCGCCGTGCCGTACGTGGTGGCCGACCTCGTCGCCACGGCCGACGTCGATGCCAACGGTGACCGGCCGTGGCGCAGCATTCTCGACGATCTGCTCGCCGATATGCCCGCGCCACGGACATCGGCTCCCGAACCGATCGGTTTCTCCCGCAACGGGTTTCACGTCGAACACGAGCAGCACCTCCAAGTGCCGCCGCCGGTGGTCGAGCCCAGCAGAGGACGGCACGCCCGCGGCGCCGACGACGACGACGCGGGAACCTACGGCAGGCACTCGATGCGGTTCCGCGATTAGCTGAACAGCACCGCGGGATTGAGGTAGCCGGTCGGATCGAAGGCGTTCTTCACGGAGCGCATGGCGGCGATGTCGGCTTCCGTACGTGACATCGACAGGTAGTCGCGCTTGCGGCTGCCGACGCCGTGTTCGGAGCTGACGTTGCCGGATGAGTCGGCGATCAACGTCATCATCGCCGAGTACAGCTCCTTCTCGCGGTCGCCGTCGAGCGTGCAGCGCACCAGGTTCAGGTGCAGATTCCCCTCGCCGACGTGACCGAACAGCACCGGGATCGCGTCGGGTGCGTGCGCGGTGACGAGCTCGGTGGCCGCCGCGGCGAAGCCCTCGATCATCGACAATGGCAGGGAGACGTCGAACTTCAGCGGCGGACCGTAGCGTCCAAGGACCTCGGCGACCGCCTCGCGGACCTGCCAGAGGCGCTGCTGGGCGTTGACGTCGACGCCGACGGCGGGCTCGCCGACCAGCTCGGCGTGCTCGAGAGCCTCGGCGAGCCGGTCGGTCTGGTCGGTGTCGCCCGCCAGTTCGATCAGCAACTGCCAGGCACCCTCGACCGGCGCGCCGATGTCGAGGTGCTCGGCGGTCAGAGCGCTCGCCCGCGCATCGATCAGTTCGAGGGCGGCAATGCCGTCGGCGTCGCGGAACTCGCGGCCGACGTCGATCAGCGCGCCGAGGTCGGCGAAGCCGGCGACGGCCGTCACGCGATGCGCAGGCGTGGGATGCAGCCGCAGGTCGAGCCCGGTGATGACGCCGAGAGTGCCCTCGGCGCCGATGAACAGCGACGCCAGGTCATACCCGGTGTTGTCGCGGCGCACCTCGCTGTGCCTGTCGGACCAGCGAGCCGTCGGGCAGTGCGACGTCCAGTCCGAGCACCTGCTCGCCCATGTTGCCGTAGCGGACCGTCCGTAGTCCGCCCGCGTTGGTGGACGCCATGCCGCCGACCGTCGCCGAGTCCCGTGCGGCAAGGTCGACGCCGAACACCAGACCCGCGGCGGTCGCCGCGCGCTGCACCGCGGCCAGCGTGGCACCTGCGCCGACGTGCACACGCCGCTCGACGGTGTCGACGTCGTCGATGCCCGCGAGTCGTTCGGTGGACAGCAGCACGTCGTCGTGTTCGGGCACCGTTCCAGCTACCAGCGACGTCCGGCCGCCCTGCACCGTGACGAACACACCCGCGTCACGGCACACCCGGAGCACCGCGGCGACCTCGTCGCCGGACCCGGGCCGCACCAGCGCACCCGCGTGGCCCCGGTAGCGGCCGGTGTGGTCGACGCTGCGCCCGTCGAGCACGTCGGGATCGGTGCTGACGTGGCCGGCGCCGACGATCGCCGCGAGCCGGTCGGTCAGGTCGTCGGTCACTCGGCCGGTGTATCACACGGAGCCAGCGCCAGGAACGCGCCGAGATCGATGAGGCCCTGCGGGGTCGACGGCAGGTATTCGGTCAGCAGCGCCGAGCGGACGATCACGGCCGCGTACTTGGCCCTGCTCACGGCGACGTTGAGCCGGTTGCGGTTCAGCAGAAAGGAGATTCCGCGCGGCACGTCATCAGCCGACGAGGCCGTCATCGACACGAAGACGACCGGTGCCTGCCGGCCCTGGAACTTGTCGACGGTGCCGACCTCGACGTCCGGCAGACCGGCGGCATCGAGCCTGCGCCGCAGTCGTCACCACCTGCGCGTTGTACGGCGTGACGATCAGGACGTCCTTCTGCCCAAGTGGCCGGGTGCCCGACTCGTCGGTCCACGGGGTGTCGAGCAGGGCGCCGATCGCCCCGATGATCGCGTCGGCCTCCTCGGGACTGTCGGTCGAGTTGCCGTCGTGGTCGACGCTGCAGCACGCTCACACCCGGCGTCACGCCCTCCAGGCGGCGGGCGGCACTGACGTCCTCGCGGGAGTGCAGCTGCCCGTCGTAGGACAGCCGGGACACCGGGCCGCACACCGCGGGATGCATGCGGTAGGACAGGTCGAGGAAGTAGCCGCGGTCGGGGGGAAGGACGGGGTGCCCCTCGACCAGCCAGCCGAGGGCGGACTCGTTGACGGGTTCCGGGTGGGTGCCCTGGCTCACCTGCGGCAGCTGCTGCGGGTCGCCGAGCAGCATCAGATTCCTGGCCGACGGCGCCACGGCGATGGTGTTGGCCAGGCTGTACTGACCGGCCTCCTCGACGACCAGCAGATCCAGGCTCAGGCGCGGAATCTTGTTGTCGTTGGCGAAGTCCCACGCCGTGCCGCCGACGACGCAGCCGGCCCGACCAGCAGGGCTGCCCGCGATGAAGCCGGCGAACTCCGGATTGGTGATGTCGGTCCAGCCCTTGTTGACGGTGTTGAGTCTTCTTGGCCACCCGCGCCCCGTCGACGCCGGCGGCGATGACGTCGCAGAACAGGTTCTCGACGACCGCATGCGACTGTGCGACCACCCCGACCCGCCAGCCGTGCCCGTTGACGAGTCGTTCGATGACGGTGGCCGAGGTGAACGTCTTGCCGGTGCCGGGCGGCCCGTGCACCGCCAGATAGGACGAGTCGAGGTCGAGCAGGGCGGCGGTGATGTCGTCGGCGATCGACCCGCCACGGGGGAGCGGGCCACCGCTGATGGTGCGCGGTGCATGGCGCAGCAGGATGTCGGTGACCGCGTCGACGGGCAACGCAGGCAGGCCGGTTGCGACGGCGGCTGCGGTCGCGCCGATCGACTCCTGCAGTGGCTTGGTGTTGATCGGCGGGCCCGGCGTCAGGGCGAAGGGGCGTTGGTCGAAGACGTCGCCGTCCTTGGGCTGCTTCTCGACGATGACGACCTCGGTGGGGGCCTCGGGGTTGTCGCATTCGACCACCTCGACGGAGCCGAACGCGCGCCGGTCCGGATCATCGGCGAGGCCGATGGGTGCAGGCGGCTCGTACAACGCGTACATGCCGCCGCCGAGCTCGCCGTTCGCGATGTCGCCGATCAACCGGAGGTGCCGCTGCGGTTTGCGCGCCCGTGGCGGCTGGTGCCAGTCGGCGATGATCTCGGTGCGCTCGGCGATGAAGACGTCGCTGTTGTCGGCCCACTCGTCGACGGGATTGTTGACCCGGTCGAAGTGGGCCCACCAGAAGGGCTTGTCCTCGCGTTTGTGGTATCCGCGTGCGGCGGCCACCATCGCGACGGCGGTCTGCTCGGCCGTGCGCTCCTCGACGCCGTCGCCCGCGAACCGCAGCAGCTTGCGCTCGAGGTCGTCGGCGATCTCGACCGGGCCGCCATCGCGCACCGGCTGCGGGCCACGGGGCGGAACACCGGATTCGATGGCCCGTGCCACCAGCCAGTCGCGCAGCTTGCGCGTCGACCGGCAGTCGTAGCGGTTGTAGTCCTCGATCTCCTTGAGCACGATCGCCGCCTCGTCCGCATGTCCTTCGTCGCGCAGTTCGCAGTAGCGGGCGTACTGGGTGATGGAGTCGGTCGCGGTGGTCACTTCGCCGCTGCGCAGTTCGGCGCCCATGTAGAGCGGCTCGAGCGACTTGATGCTGTAGTTTTCGGTGCCGACCCGAATGCTCTTGCGCACCAACGGAAAGAGATCGACCAGCACACCGCTTCGCAGCAAGTCGTCGACCTGGTCCTCGCCGACGCCGTAGCGCCCGGCCAAACGCAGCAGCGTGCTCTTCTCGTACGCCGCGTAGTGGTAGACGTGCATGTTCGGGTAGCGCTTGCGGCGCTTGCGCACCATGGCCAGGAACTCGACGAGCGCAGTGCGCTCGCTGGCCCGGTCATGGGCCCAGATCGGGTGGAATTCGTCGGTGGTGGTCAGCACGCCCCACAGGTATTCCAGTCCCCACTCGCGACCGTCCAACGTCCACAGCGGGTCGCCCTCGAAGTCGAAGAACAGGTCGCCCTTGTCGTGGTCGGGCAGCACCATCAGCGGCTGGGCGTCCACGATCTCGTAGGGCGGCTTGCCGTCGAGGCGCGGCGCGATCTGCAGCCGCGCCTGAGCGGTGAGCGCGCTGACCGTTCGGGCCGACAGTTCGGGCACCGCGCCTGCGTGCGCCGCCAGCTGCTGCCGGGTCGCGACACCCGCGTCAAGCAGGCGTGCGCGTTGGCTGACCCGCATGCCGGCGACCAACAGCAGATCGTCGTGCGCTCGGACCTGGATGGCGCATTCGGGGCAGCGGAAGCACGCGCGCACGCCGCCGTCCTCCCATGAGACCGGGGCGCCTCCGGCGAGATGGTCGTCAAGCAGTCGCTGCAGCGCCGCCCGCCGGGGCAGGTAGACCTGCAGCGAGTTCGTCGACCCGGTAGCTCGCCACCGCGCCGTCGCCGAGCACCAGCTCGACCTCGTCGGCCACCGGCACGCCGTCGGCGGTCAGGGTGTCGGCATATGCCGCGAGTTGCAGGAGCGCCTCGACCTTCACCGAGCGGGCCAGCTTGGTGTCGCGAAGCCGGTACCGATCGCCTGCCTCGGTGTGCTCGAGGACCAGGAAGTCCGCGAAGCCGACGAACCGGCCGTCGAACATGGCGGCCTGATAGATGGCGGGCACACGCCGCTCGACGGCGTTGCGGGTGGCTTCGGCCGCTGCGGTCAGCCCGGCGACGGTGTACTTGGGCCTGCCGATGACGGCCACGCTGTCGTCCGCCGCGGCCCGCAATTCGTCGAGATGGCGTTGCTCGTGCTCGCCGCCGAGCTTGGCCGTCCTGGCAAGAAGGTCGTCGTCTGCCGACACCGCGGGGCCCCGACCGAGCTGCGCGTCGAACGAGCGCAGCAGGGCGTACTCGCACCGGGCCGCGGCGGCAAGGTCGGACGCGCTGTAGATGACGTAGTCGCCGGCTCCCACGTTCGACGTCGCCGCCGGGGCGGCTCCCACGTTCGACGTCGCCGCCGGGGCGGCTCCCACGTCGAGCGCCGCCGGGACACGTCCCTCGCCACTGTAGGTCAGGCGCACCGACGCCTCCGGTCAGCGCCGGCGAAGCGCGCTAACCCGTGTTGCCGATGAGCTCGACTCCGTTGCCGTTCCAGTGGAATCGCACCACGCTCTTCAACCCGTTGGCGCCGTTGGCGTACTCAGCGCCACGGTGTCGCCGGTGGTGGCCGTCTCGTCGATGCCGTTGAAGCCGTAGGTGTCGGGAACACCCGTCGGGATGAACTTGCCGAGGTGGAACATCACCGCCCTGGTGTTCGGGTTGTCGGCGTTGGTGTTGGCCTTCACGATCACCACCGACAGCGGCGCGCATTCGTTGAAGTTGCCCGCCAGCGGCTCCGGGCTCCACGGCTGGTTGCTGCGCGGATCGCGCGGCAGGTCGGACACGGCCTTGGCGATCTCGGGTGCGGCCAGGTTCACCGCGCACGGATCGGCCGGCGCGGCGGTTGCGGTCGGGCCCGCGGCCACCGTCGGCGCGGGCGCCGGTGGCGCGCTCGTAGCCGTCGTCACCGACGGCTCTGGTGTCTTCGAGACGGTGGAGTCGCTCGACCCGCATCCGGCGAGCGCGAACGCCGCCGCCAGGATCGCGACCCACTTCACAACAGGGCACGGTACCGGTATGCGCTGCGGCTCGGCAGATTGCACCGCGATCTACCCGTAGACTCCTACCTCGATGACCTCGCCCGACACCGAGGTGCATGACGCCGCACCCACCTTTGCCGACCTGCAAATTCACCCTTCCGTGCTGCAGGCCGTCGCCGACGTCGGCTACGAGACGCCGTCGGCCATCCAGGCGGCGACCATCCCCGCGATGCTGGCGGGCTCCGACGTCGTCGGCCTCGCGCAGACCGGCACCGGCAAGACCGCCGCGTTCGCCATCCCGATCCTGTCCAAGATCGACCCCACCAGCCGAAACACCCAGGCGTTGGTCCTCGCGCCGACGCGCGAGCTGGCGCTGCAGGTGGCCGAGGCGTTCAGCCGGTACGGCGCGCACCTGCCCGCGGTGAAGGTCCTGCCGATCTACGGCGGGCAGTCCTACGGCGTGCAGCTGGCCGGGCTCAAGCGCGGCGCCCACGTGGTGGTGGGCACGCCGGGCCGGGTCATCGATCACCTCGCCCGCGGCACCCTCGACCTGTCCAAGCTGGACTACCTGGTGCTCGACGAGGCCGACGAGATGCTGCAGATGGGCTTCGCCGAGGACGTCGAGCGCATTCTGGCGGACACCCCGGAGTACAAGCAGGTGGCGCTGTTCTCGGCGACCATGCCTGCGGCCATCCGCAAGATCACCACGAAGTACCTGCACGACCCCGTGCAGGTGAAGGTCGAGTCCAAGACCGCGACGGCCGACAACATCTCGCAGCGCTACATCCAGGTCGCGGGTCCGCGCAAGATGGACGCGCTGACCAGGGTGCTGGAGGTCGAGTCCTTCGAGGCGATGATCGTGTTCGTCCGGACCAAGCAGGCCACCGAGGAAGTCGCCGAAAAGCTGAGGGCGCGTGGGTTCTCCGCGGCGGCGATCAACGGTGACATCGCGCAGGCCCAGCGGGAGCGGACCATCGCCCAGCTGAAGGACGGCAGCATCGACATCCTGGTCGCGACCGACGTCGCGGCCCGCGGACTCGACGTCGAGCGCATCTCGCACGTGCTCAACTACGACATTCCGCACGACACCGAGTCCTACGTGCACCGCATCGGCCGCACCGGCCGGGCCGGGACGGTCGGGCGCCGCGCTGCTGTTCGTTTCGCCACGGGAACGGCACATGCTCAACGCGATCGAGCGGGCCACCCGGCAGAAGCTGGTCGAGGCAAGGCTGCCGACGGTCGACGACGTCAACGCCCAGCGCGTCGAGAAGTTCCGTGACTCGATCACCGAGGTGCTCAACTCACCGGGAATCGAGTTGTTCCGCAAGCTCATTCAGGATTATGAGCGCGACAACGACGTGCCGTTGACCGATATCGCCGCTGCGCTTGCCGTGCAGAGCCGCAACGGCGAGGAATTCTTGATGAGCGAACCGCCGCCGGACCCGCGGCGAAGGGACGACCGTCCGGCCCGTGAGGACGGCGGTTCCCGCAGGCAGCGCGAGCGGCGGGGCGATCTCGCGACCTACCGCATCGCCGTCGGCAAGCGGCACAAGGTCGGCCCCGGTGCCATCGTCGGCGCGATCGCCAACGAGGGTGGCCTGCACCGCAGCGACTTCGGTCACATCACCATCAAGGTGGACCATTCGCTGGTCGAGCTGCCCGAGAAACTGTCCAAGCAGACCCTGAAAGCTCTTGAGAACACCCGTATCTCAGGTGTGTTGATCAACCTGGAGCCCGAACGCGGGCCCAAGGCGCACCATAAGCCGAAGTGACGCTGCGGCCGCGACTCGACGCAGAAGGCGGGCTGGAATCAGTATCGGCCGGCCGGGTGGCTTCGCTCACCGGTATCCGCGCGGTCGCCGCGATCCTGGTGGTGCTGACGCACGCGGCCTACACCACCGGCAAGTACACCCACGGCTATGTCGGCCTGCGTCTACTCGCGCATGGAGATCGGGGTGCCGATCTTCTTCGTGCTCTCCGGGTTCCTGTTGTTCGGTCCGTGGGTGCGGGCGACGGCGGCGGGCAGGCCGTGGCCGTCGGTGCGGCGCTACGGCTGGCATCGGGTGCGACGCATCATGCCTGCCTACGTCATCACGGTGCTGGCGGCCTACCTGATCTACCACTTCCGGATGGCAGGACCGAATCCCGGCCACACCTGGATGGGTCTGTTCCGCCACCTGACCTTCACGCAGATCTACACCGACCACTACCTGTTCACCTATCTGCATCAGGGCCTGACGCAGATGTGGAGCCTCGCCGTCGAGGTCGCGTTCTACGTGGCGCTGCCTGCACTGGCGTGGCTGCTGCTCGTGGTGCTGTGCCGTAGACGGTGGCGCCCGGTGTTGCTGCTGGTCGGCCTGACGGCGCTGGCGTTCATCACGCCGGCATGGCTGGTGCTGGTGCACACCACCGACTGGTTGCCCGACGGGGCGCGGATCTGGCTGCCCACGTATCTGGCCTGGTTCATCGGCGGCATGATGCTGGCGACGCTGCGCGAGATGGGTGTCCGCGCCTACGCGTTGGTGTGCATCCCGCTGGCCGTCGTCTGTTATCTGATCGCGACGACGCCGATCGCAGGCGCACCGACGACGTCGCCGGAGCAACTGCGTGAGGGCTTGGCCAAGGCCGCCTTCTATGCGGTCATCTCCGCCCTGGCCGTGGCCCCCCTCGCCCTCGGCGACCACGGTTGGTACGCCAGGTTCATGGCCAGCCGGCCGATGGTCTTCCTTGGCGAGATCTCCTACGAGATCTTCCTGATCCACCTCATCACCATGGAAATAGTGATGGTCGAGATCCTCGACACCCCGGTCTACACCGGCTCGACGTTGCGGTTGTTCGTGGCGACGATGGTCGTGACGATTCCGCTGGCCTGGTTACTGCACCGCGCGACGCGGGTCAAACCGTAGCGGCTCGTCGACTCGCGGCGCGGCGGCGAATACGAGCTGACAGCGACGCGCCGCACCGTGCGCACGTCGATCAAGGTGCAGGCGTACACCGCCCACACGAGTGGATTCACCGCAAGATCGACTGGGTGAGGATCGATCTCGGTGATGACGCCAAGGAAGCGGACCACTACGTCGACCCCGACGAGCGCTTCCTGGTCGCCATGGCGCGCCAGTAGGTCGGCTAACCCGTAGGTTCGGTCAGTGTCGGCATCACCGTTGGGAGCACGAACTCCTCGAGCATCGCTCGCTCGTCGGCGTCATCGCGCCCGGGGAACACCAGAAGCGACGTCATCACCCTGACCAGCCAGCGGGCGCTTCGCTCGGCGTCGTCGATCCCCAACGACCGCAGGAAGGCTTCCGTCAGCGCTTTGATCACATCGGAGCGTTCTGCCATCTCGCCGCCGATCGGACGCTGGGCCGAGGCGAACCATGATGACAGCGCCGGACTCTCGCGCACGCTGCGCAACGAGGCGATCACGCCTTCGAGCAGGCGCTGGTGCGGATCGGCGATACCTGCGATGCGTTGACCGGTCGCGCTGAACAGCCGGTGGGTCTCGCGGTGCACGTACGCGGTGTGTAGTGCATCGCGGTTCTCGAAGTAGCGGTACACCGTCGCACGGGAACACCCTGCGGCTCTGGCGATGTCGTTCATCCCAACGGTGGCCGCGTCTTGGCGGGTGAACAACTCGTCGGCGGCGTCGAGGATTCTGTCGGCGGCTACCTCCGTACGGCGTCCGGCCAGCCAGTCGGCAGCCACTACTGGACCGAAATCCCGGGTCGCTTCGCTCCTGCCCTCCGAACCGTAAACGGTATCGACAGCGGACGTCGCACGTAACTGCCTCCCGCCCAGACGATTCCGTCTTCATCGACCTCGAAGTCGGGAATGCGGGTGACGAGCTCCTCGAGCGCGACCCGCGACTGCATGCGGGCCGCCGCCGCGCCGAGGCAGTGGTGGGCACCGTGGCTGAACGTCAGGATGTTGTGTGGCTTGCGGGTCACGTCCAGCTCACCGGCGTCGTCGCCGTACTGTCGCTCGTCGCGGTTGCCCGAGCCGTAGAGGAACATCACCCGGCGGCCTGCCGGGATGGTGGTGTCGCCGATCGTGACGTCGCGGGTCACCGTGCGGCCGAGCATCTGTACGGGCGCGGTGAGCCGCAGGAACTCGTCGACGGAGCCGCCGATCAGGTCGGGGTTCTCGGCCAGCAGGACGCGCTGGTCGGGTCGCTGATGCAGAAGTTGCACCGAGCCGCCGAGCATACCGGTGGTGGTGTCGTTGCCGCCGGTCACCATCGTGAAGGCGAACGCCAGGATCGACAGCACGCCTGCGATGTCGCCGTCGGCACCGACGCCTGCGGCCACCAGGTGTGACACCGTGTCGTCCTCGGGTTCGACGCGTCGGCGTTCGATGAGCGCCGTGAAGTACGCCATCATCCCGCCGAGCGCGTCGCCGAGCGTCTCGATGCCGCCTGCGATGCCGCCCTCGGCGGTGTTGGCCGTGACGATCGCCTCGGTCCATCCGTCGAACTGGTCCCGGTCCGCCTCGGGCACGCCGAGGTAGTGCGCGACGACCATCGACGGCAGAGGCTTGAACAGCTCGGTGACGATGTCCCCGCCGCCATTGGACTTGATGCGTTCGACCCGTTCAATCACGTACTCGCGGACCTTCGGTTCGACGGCCGCGACCTGTCGGGGCGTGAAGCCGCGCGACACCAGCTTGCGGAACTCGGTGTGCACCGGCGGGTCCTGCATCACCATCGGCGGGTTGTCGGCCAGCCCCATCAACTCCAGCTCGCCGTAGTTGACGGTCAGGCCCTGCGCCGAGGAGAAGGTCTCGTGATCGCGCGCGGCGGTGAAGATGTCGGCGTGCCGGGACAGCACGTAGTAGTCGCGGTCGGGGTTGTCCGGCACGACGTGGTGCACGGGATCGTGGTCGCGAAGGGCCCGGTACATCGGCCACGGGTTCGGCCAGGTCGCCGCGGTGGTCAGCTGGAACCGTGCCGGAGTGTCATGAGACAACGTGGCCGCCATGTCTCATGCATACGACAGGCTTACGTCGGATGTCAATCGCTGGTGCGCTTCGCCGGCCGTCCCAGTTTGCGGAGGGCGTGTCCACCAATCGGGGGATGCGTGATTCATCCGGTCCGTCCACCAGTCACCGGACATACGGGGCGCCGGGGCTGCGACATCGTTGTCTCATCGCCGGAAACCACCGGGGGGCAACCGAAACACCCACCGACACAAAGGATCAAAGACATGACCAGCATCGCCCGCACCTTCACCCGCTTCGTCGCAGTGCCTGCCATCGTCGGTGGCGCGGCGCTCGGCCTGGCAGGCTTGGCCAGCGCAACACCCGGCCCCGCCGCTCCCACCACCACGACCATCGCACCTGCGCCGAGCGGCCCCGGTTACCAGTACTGGCCGGACACGTACGCCACGCCCGCACCGTCGCAGATCCCCGGCTGGCAGGGACACCACGGCCCGAACCACATGAACTAAGTCACCAGGCGGCGAGCCCTTCCCCCGCGGGGAGGGCTTGTCCGCGCGAACCCGGACGTGTTCGTCGATCGGGGTGCCAGCGCATCATCGACGAACGGCAGGTGCCGCGTATGCCGGTTCCTCGCACGAGCGGTGCCGGAACGGGAACCTCAGCCGATCTCCTCGGCTGCCTCCCGTCGACGTTGCTCGCGATAGATGATCCTGGTGCGCTCGGTGTGGATGCGCATCAGGGCGCAGGCCCGGCCTCCGTCGCCGCTGGCGATCGCTTCTATCAACTCGGCATGTTCCTCCCAGGCGTCTCTCGATCGCACCTGGGCGATGTTCGTGTAGTACCACCTCACCCGGTGGTCTACCGAACGCCGGAGATCCACGAGGACCTTGTTGGCCGACATCGCAACGATGTGGGTATGCAACGAGGCGTTGGCGGAGAGGAGGACCTGCTGGTCGTCCACGGCGAGCGCTTCCTCACCGATGCGCTGCAGCTCCCACAGGTGCTCCACCTGCTCGGGGGTTGCCCGCTCGGCGCCCAGCTTGGCGGACTCCGCCTCGAGGATGCTGCGCGCGGCGAGAAGCTCATCTGCCTCGGACTCGGTGGGGATGTGAACGAACGCGCCGAGTGCGGGCCGAAGATCCACCCAACCCTCGGCGTGCATGCGCTGCAACGCCTCCCGGAGGGGTTGCCGGCTGACCCCCAGCGCCGCCGCCAGATCTTTCTCGACCAGATGCTGACCCGGTTCCAATTCGCGAGTGATGATCATCTCGACGAGGGCGTCGAAGACGGCTTGGCGCAGAGGCGCAGGCCGCTCGATGGGAGACCCGACGGGCCTCGCGGGGGTTGCGCCCGCACCCCAGGGGTCGGTGTGAGTTGTCGACGCGTCCGCCATGACTCGCGCTCCTCGTCACCTTCCGGGGCAGGCAAATTCCCGCGCATTCAGCATACAGTCGTCAGCATCCAATCCCGCGGGTTTGGAGCCCACGCCGGCACCCCGCCTCCGCGCGGTGCCACGGGCCGGGTGGAGTCGTGTCCGCGGCGGTAGGGGTTTCGTCATCGCGCGGAGTCGGGCATCGAATCATGCTGTGTCGATAGAGGTTTGGCCGACCGCCCGCCGCTCGAGTCCGTGGTCACCCCTTCGAGCCGGCGCCACTGGGCCGCCGACGGTCGTCGCAAGCGCGGGCGGGAGGCCTGCGCGGGCGTTTCGGTGTCGCTGCCTAGATCGCCGCGCCGGGATTGAGGACGTTGGCCGGGTCCAACGCCTCCTTGATCCGCCGGTTGAGCTCCATCGCCTCGGGCCCGCGATAGCCGGGCCAGCCACGGTTTTTTGAGTCTGCCAACGCCGTGCTCGCCGGTGATCGTGCCGCCGAGACCGACGGCCAGATCCATGATCTCGCCGAACGCCAGCTGGGCGCGCTCGGCCTCGTTCGCGGGGATGGCGAACCGGCGTGCCGCGACGAAGGCCTCACCCTCGTCGGGGTCGTCGGTGGTGAACACCTCGGCTGCGTCACGGCGGTGCGGGTCACGGGGTCGACGAAGATGTCACGCATCCGCTCGGTCGACAGCACGATGCCGCCGTTCAGCGCGGTGGCCCCGCCCGAGAGCCCCGTGCCTGCGCCGCGGGGCACGACGGGCACCCCGTGCTTGGTGGCCCATCGCCGCACCGCCTGGACCTCCTCCGTCCGGCGCGGCCTGACCACGGCGATGGCCGTGCCCGCGTCCGGATCGGAGGCGCGGTCCTGCCGGTATGAGGCGACGATGTCGAGATCGGTGACGACGGTGCCGTCCGGAAGCTCGGCGACGAGCTCGGCAAGCATTTCTTCGGCCACCGGTCGATGCTACGAGGTGCGTCACGGCACCAGCCCGGTGTCACGGCACCAGCCCGAAATGTCAGGCACCAGCCCGAAGTGTCATGGCACCATCCAGGACAGTCACGGCACCATCCAGGACAACACGGGCGAGGCCTGCAGCGCGTTCAGTCCGCACAGCAGCACCAGGAACAAGAGGCTCCACAGGATGACGCGGCGGAAGATGTCGCCCTCCTTGCCGTCCATCCCGACCGCGGCCGCCGCGATCGCAAGGTTCTGCGGCGAGATCATCTTTCCGAGCACTCCGCCCGAACTGTTGGCCGCGGCCATCAACACGTCCGACAGCCCGGCCTGATTGGCCGCCGTCACCTGCAGGGCGCCGAAGAGCGAATTCGACGAGGTGTCCGAGCCGGTGACAGCCGTGCCCAGCCAGCCGAGGATCGGAGACAACAGCGCGAACGCCCCACCCGCGGCGGCCATCCAGGTGCCGAGCGTGATCGTCTGACCGGACAGATTCATCACGAACGCCAGCGCCAGCACCACCATGACGGTGAGGATTGCGAAGCGCAGCTGATGCAGCGTCGCCCCGTACGCCCTGACGTGCGCGGCCGAATGAGAGCCGCAGCGCCACCATCGTGATGAGCCCAGCCACCAGCATCTGCGTACCGGGTGAGGTGAGCAGGTTCAGCGAGAACTTGACGAGGCTCACCGGATCTCCGTCGGTGTCGAGCACGTGCAGCCCTGGCCAGGCGATGCTGAACGTCGCCTTGTCCAGCAACTTCTTCACCGCGCTGATCTGACAGACGACGAAGACGGCGATGATGATCGCGTACGGCGCGTAGGCCCTCACGACGTCGGCGCGGGAGTCGGTCCGGGTGTCGGACCCGGTGAGCGGCCGTCCGGCCCGCTCGGCGAATTCCGGGGTCGGTTCGTCCGCCGCACCACCCGCGACGACCGCGGGTTCGGTGTGCGCGCGGCGGGGGTGCCAGACCCGCACCATCGCGACGACGGCGGCTGCGGACAGCAGCGACGCCACCACGTCGGCGAGCGGGACTGAGACGAAGTTCGAGGTTGCGTACTGCGCGACGGCGAACACGAAGCCGCACATCACGGCGGCGGGCCAGGTCTCGCGGATACCCCGCCAGCCGTCGACGATGGCCACCAGCGCCAAGGGGACGAACAACGCCAGGATCGGCGTCTGCCGCCCGACCATCGCGCCCAGCGTGTCGACCGGCAGCTCGGTGACCTTGCCCAGCGTGATGATGGGCGTTGCCATTGCCCCGAAGGCCACGGGAGCGGTGTTGGCGACCAATGCCAGCACGGCAGCCTTCATCGGTTTGAAGCCGAGCGCGATCAGCATCACCGACGTCACCGCCACCGGGGTTCCGAAACCGGCGAGGGCCTCCATCAGCGCGCCGAATGAGAAGGCGATGATGACGGCTTGGACCCGCTGGTCATCGCTGACCTGGCTGAAGGAGCGCCGTAGGACGTCGAAATGTCCTGTTTCGACGGTCATCTGGTAGACCCAGATCGCGTTGATGACGATCCAGAGAATCGGAAAGAAGCCGAAGGCGGCACCCTCGGACCCGGCCAACAGGGTTTGCCCGATGGGCATGCCGTAGACGGTGACCGCGATCACGATGCTGACGGCGAGCGAGATCACCGACGCCTTCCATGCGGTCATCTTCAGCGCGCCCAACAGGACGAAGAGCAGCAACAGTGGCAGTGCCGCACACGCGGCGCTCCACGCGAGGGAGTTGGCGACCGGATCAAGAACCTGCTGGTACATGGCTGACCTCGATTGTGGCGTTTATCACATTCGCCAGCGGGTTACCCATGGCGCAGGCCGTCGTAAACGCGGTTTCGCTTCAGCGCTGGCTCGGAGCCGCGTGGCCCAAGGCTGTTCAGTCCCACCGCATCCCGTATCAGAAAGGGCGCTAGGCCGGCTCAGGGGCGTTGTCCAGATCCCGCAGCGACGGCAACCGCAGCGCGACCAGTCCCAGCACGATCATCGGCAGGGAGAGCGCGAAGAACGTCGCCTCGAGACCGGCAGAGTCGGCCAGTGGCCCGGCGAGGATCAGCCCCAAGGGCCCTGCGGCGTAGGCCAGCGAGCCCATCACCCCGACCACCCGGCCGCGCAGGTGCTTGGGCGCACGGGTCTGCATGACGTAGTTGTAGATCGGCGCGATCGGCCCGTAGACGAAGCCGACGATCGCGCACCCCACCAGGATCACCGGTAGTGGTGGCAGGAACGCGATGATCGTCATCGCCACACCCAGCGTCAGCACCGCGATCAACATCGTGGTGCGCCGCTTCATGTACTTCGACATCACCGCATAGCCGAGCGCGCCAATCAGGCCGCCGACCGACAGCGCCATCAGCACCCAGCCCAGTTGTGCGGGTTCATTGCGGTCGGTGAAGTACTTCGGGAACAGCACGCTCTCCATCGGCATGAAGAGTCCCGTCGCGGCCAGGTCGATGAACGCCAGCGTGCGGAGCACCTTCATGTTCCACACGAACGAAAGCCCCTCCACGACACCGGACCACACCCCATCGGGCAGGGAGTCCTGGTCGGGCTTGCCCGTACCCTCGAGGCGCAGCACCGTGATCGCGAGGATCGACAGCAGGAACGCCCCTGCGGTCACCCACATGGTGTTCACGCCACCCAGGGTGGTGATCAACAGGCCGCCGATACCGGGGCCGACGATGTAGGCCAGGTTGAACGTCGCCTCGTAGACGCTGTTGGCGCGGTCCAGTGTCCAAGCGGCCCGCTTGGCCGCCTCGGGCAGCATCGTCTCGCGGGCCGTGATGCCCGCTGGGTCGAAGAACGCGCCGAGGGCTGCCAGGCCTGCGAGCACCGCGACGTTGATGGAGTGGACCCCGAACGTCATGGCGATCACGGGGACCGCGGCCACCGCCAGTGCGGACAGCGCGTCGGAGATCATCGAAACCCGCCGTCGTCCCAGGTAATCGACCGCCGCGCCCGCAATCAGGGTGGCCACCAGCAGCGGCAGCGTGCCAGCCATCGCCACGATCGACGCTTCCAGAGCGGACCCATTGCGCTGTAGAACCAGCCATGGGAACGCGATCATCGAGATCCCGTTCCCGGCGCCCGCCATCAGCGCGGCCAAAAGAATCAGATACAGCGGGCCACGCTTTTCGTTGCTCATGAGGTATCGCGGCCGAATCTAGCAGTGCACCTCACCCGGCGACGGCGCATTTTCCGCGGCGTGCACAGTGTTGGGGTGAGATTGCCGCATCCGAGGACCGGTGAACCGTTCGAGTCGCCGGTGCCCGCTGGGACGGGCTGGCCGGGTGATCCGGCGTCGCCCGACACCGTGGTCGCGACGACGGCCGCGCGCGTACGGTCCATCGCGAAGCGCACCCGCGTGATCGAGGAGCTGGACGCGGAGGTCAGCGTGTGCCGGGCTTGCCCGCGGCTGGTCGAATGGCGCGAGCGCGTGGCCGTGGAGAAGCGCCGGTCCTTCGCCGCCGAGCCGTACTGGGGCAGGCCCATTCCCGGCTTCGGCGCCGAGCGGCCCGCGATTCTGATCGTCGGTCTCGCACCCGCGGCGAACGGGGCGAACCGGACCGGGCGGGTGTTCACCGGTGACCGCTCGGGCGACGTGCTGTTCGCCGCGCTGCATCGCGCGGGTCTGGCCTCTTCGCCACTGAGCGTGGACGCCGCAGATGGCTTGGCGCTCAAAGACACTCGCATGGCGGCCGCGGTGCGATGCGCTCCGCCGGACAATGCGCCGACCCCGGCCGAGCGCTCGACCTGTGCGCCCTGGCTGGATGCCGAGTGGCGGCTGGTCCGCCCTGGTGTGCGGGCCATCGTCGCGCTTGGTGGGTTCGCGTGGCGGGCGACGCTCGACATGGTCCGCGCTGGCGGCGGAGCCGTGCCGGTGCCGCAACCCAAGTTCGGGCACCTCGCGATCGCCAAGCTCGACGACGTCGATCTGATCGGGTGCTATCACCCCAGCCAGCAGAACACGTTCACCGGCAGGCTGACCCCGGCGATGCTCGACGACGTCTTCGCCACCGCCAAAGCGCTCGCCGACCTGTGATTTCGACGTGTTCACCGGCTCTCACCGCCGCTGAGCACGCCGAAATCGCGGGAAGGGGAACGATCGGGCGGGACCAACGGTTGAATGACTCGTGCGACTCTCGGTGCTCGACCTCGTCCCCGTCCGCAGCGACCAGACCACGTCGGACGCGCTCGCCGCGACCGTAGGGCTGGCGCAGGTCGCCGACTCGCTGGGCTACACCCGCTACTGGGTGGCCGAGCACCACAACATGCCCGCGGTGGCCGCCACCAGCCCGCCCGTGGTGATCGCCTACCTCGCCGCGCAGACCAACCAGTTGCGGCTCGGTTCTGGTGGCGTCATGCTGCCCAATCACGCGCCGCTGGCGGTCGCCGAGCAGTTCGCTCTGCTGGAGGCCGCTGCCCCAGGACGCGTCGACCTCGGCATCGGCCGTGCGCCGGGCTCCGATCCCGTCACCTCGATGGCCCTGCGCGGCGCCGCGGGCCGCGACGACACCGACATCGAGCAGTTCCCGCAGTACCTCGACGACGTCGCCGCCCTGATGAGTGCGACGGGCGTGCACGTGAGACTGCGGGGCCGAAGCCCGATGGACCAGAACTACGTTCTGAAGGCGACGCCGGCCGCCGCCAGCGAGCCGCGGCTCTGGCTGCTGGGCTCGTCGCTGTACTCGGCGCACCTGGCCGCCGCCAAGGGGCTGCCGTACGTGTTCGCGCACCACTTCTCGGGTCAGGGCACGGAGGAGGCGCTGGCCGTCTACCGCTCGGAGTTCCGGCCCAGCGAACTGGCCGCCGAACCCACCACGTTCATGACCGTCAACGCATCCGTGGCGCGCACCCGCGCCGAGGCCGAGGCCCTGATGCTGCCGAACCTGCACATGATGGCGTGGCTGCGCACCGGGCAGCCGCTGCGGGCACTGGACCTCGTCGAGGACGCGCAGGGCATCGAACTGAACCCACAGCAGCAGGCCATCGTGGACTCGGGGCTGGCCCGCGCCATCATCGGCTCGCCGACCGAGGCAGCCGATCAGGTGCGCGACCTTGCGGAGCACTTCGGCGTCGACGAGGTGATGGTAAACCCCGTCGCGTCGGCCTATCGCGGCGTCGATCCCGCGACCGCGCCGGCCCGTGAACAGACGCTGGAACTGCTCGCCAAGGAGCTGTTCTAGGGCGTCAGCGCGATGATCGGAATCGGCCGCGTCGTGCGCTTCTGATAGCCGTCATAGCGGTTGGAGTTGTTGTCGTTGACCAACTTCCACAACCTCGGATAGTCGGGGTCGTCGGCCCCGATGATCCTCGCATTGGCGGGGAGCCGCTTGGGTCCGATGTTGATCTCGACCTTCGGGTTGGCCTTCAGGTTGTGGTACCAGCCGGGCGCCTTCGGGTCGCCGCCCTTCGACGCGACGACCAGATACGCGCCGCCGTCCTCGGCGTAGCTCAGCGTATTGGTGCGCTTGATGCCCGTCTTCGCGCCGACCGTGTGCAACAGCAGGCTCGGCGGGGCGCCGGGGATCCGGTGACCGATCCGGCCGTTGGTCTTCTTGTAGATCGTGTCGTGGATCCCCAACAGGGGGACCCCGATGTAGCGCTCCCACAGTGGCATGTTGCTCATGGCGTCACTCCTCGAATGTGTCGATCTTCGCCAACGCGTCGCGCAGGATGCGGCCCGTGGCCTCCCGGTCTGGATCGTGCCGTACCACCAGGCCCTTGGCGAACGACAGCTTGTCGCCGGACTTTCGTGGGGTCACGTGCAGGTGGACGTGGAACACGCTCTGGAACGCGGCCTTGCCGTCGTTGATGACCACGTTGTTGCCGTCGGCCTTCAACTCGGAGACGCGCGCCGCCTGGCCGATGCGCTGCCCGATGCGCACCAGCTCGGTGACCGTCTCCGGTGGCGTGTCGGTCAGATCCGCGGTGTGCTTCTTCGGGATGACCAGCGTGTGCCCGCGCACGATCGGGCGGACGTCGAGGATGGCCAGGTAGTCGTCATCTTCGTAGATGCGCACGGCTGGGGCCTCCCCGGCGACGATGGCGCAGAACACGCATGACATAGGGCCACCGTAGTGCCCAGCTACACGTTCCCCTTCGCCCATTCGGCCAGCCGGCGGTCGCGCTCCTCGGCGTCCACCTGTTCGACGCGGGCAACGACGTCGTACACCGCCTCCTTGCGCTCCGGCGCCTCGAGGTCGTAATCGGGATGCGGGTCGGACAGCTGCAGTCGGCCATCGCCGGAGTCGAGCTCGGCATGCGCGATCTCTGTTCCGAACGGACCTCCGGCCATGTCCATCTTCTCGATCAGCGTTGCGCCGAACACCGACGTGCAGAACTCGATGGCGCCTGAGGCGCCGTCGATGACCGGGCGCTGAGCACGCTGGTGGACCGGATTCGCGACGACGACACGTCGCATCGCGTCGAACAGGTCATGGCGCGTTCGCCGTGGAGCGCGCGCACCACCCAGCGGGTGTTCCACCGCTACGTCGGCGTTCCGGTGAAGTGGGTGCTGTGTCGTTACCGGTTGCAGCACGCTGCGCTCGAGATCGAGATCGAGATCGAGATCGAGACCGACCCGGCGGTGGACTTCGCCGATCTCGCGGTGCGGCTCGGTGGGTACGACCAGGCGCACTTCATCAACGACTTCCGCTCGATGCTCGGTTGCACGCCGGGGGAATACGCCACCAACACGGCTGACCCGCGCCGCCCTCTCGTATCGTTTGGCGGGTGGACCCTCGCGATCTCGCCTTCACCGGTGCCGCGGAACAGGCTCGCCTGCTTGCCGCGGGCACCGTCACCGCGCCTGCCCTGCTGGAAGTCTATCTCGACCGCATCGCCCGACTGGACGGCGAATTGCGTTCGTACCGAGTGGTTCTCGCCGACTCCGCGCGCCGGGAGGCGGCGGCGTGCCAGGACCGGCTCGACGCGGGGGAGCGGCTGCCGTTGCTCGGCGTGCCGATCGCGGTCAAGGACGACGTCGACGTGGCGGGCGAGGTGACCACCTATGGCTCCAGCGCGCACGGACCGGCCCGCACCGACGACGCCGAGGTGGTGCGACGGCTGCGCGCGGCAGGCGCCGTGATCGTCGGCAAGACATCGGTGCCCGAACTCATGATCTGGCCGTTCACCGAGACGTTGACGTTCGGCGCCACCCGAAACCCGTGGCACACCGACTTCGCACCGGGCGGCAGTAGCGGAGGCAGCGCTGCTGCGATGGCCGCGGGCCTTGCCGCGTTGGCACTGGGCTCCGACGGCATGGGCTCGCTCCGGATCCCGTCGACGTGGAGCGGGCTGTTCGGCATCAAGCCGCAACGTGACCGCGTGCCGCTGGCACCGCACGACGGGGCATGGTGCGGGCTGAGCGTCAACGGCCCGCTGGCGCGGACGGTCGAAGACGCGGCGTTGTTCCTCGACGTGACGGCCACGGACACACCGAACGGCGGCTTCGTCGCCGCGGCGGCGCGCGCACCGGGCCCGCTGCGGATCGCACTGAGCACCAAGCTGCCGCCGCTGCTGACCGCCAGGGTGGGCATGGTGCAACGCGCGGCGGTCACCGAAGCGGGCGCACTGCTGCGCGAGCTGGGTCACGACGTGGTGGAACGCGATCCGGACTATCCGCCGAAGGCGGTGTACGGCCAGGCGCTGCCGCGCTACTTCCGCGGCGTGCGCGACGCCGTCGACGAGCTGCCGCGGCCGGACCGCCTCGACCGCCGCACCCGTGCCTTCGCGAGGCTCGGCGGCCTCGTCTCACAGCGGCGGATGGCGGCCATCCGCCTCGCCGAGGCGGACGTGACGGCGCAAATCAACACGATCTTCGACGACGTCGACGTGGTGATCACGCCGGGCACGGCGACCGGCCCGTCGCGGGTCGGCGCCTATCAACGCCTCGGCGCTCTCTCGACGCTGGCGTTGGTCATTCCCCGGGTGCCGTTCCACGCCATGTTCAACGTGACGGGTCAGCCCGCCGCCGTGGTGCCGTGGGGCCTTGACGGCAACGGCATTCCGACGTCGATCCAGCTCGTCGGCAGGCCGTTCGACGAGGCCACGCTGCTGTCACTCGGCGCCCAGCTCGAGTCCGCCCGGCCGTGGGCGCACCGCAGGCCGCCCGTCAGCTAGACCCGGTCAGCCGACCTCGCGCCATCGGGCGAGCTTGTCCGCGAACGACATGGGCAGTGCTCCGCTGCTCGACGGCAGCCGGACGGCGGGCAGCGCGGTGTCGACGTGGCGGGCGAACAAGTCGAACGCGGTCAGCCCGTTGACGAACACCCGCTCGATGTCGGGGTGCTGCGCGAGTAGCGGCCCGAAGTCGTTCACCACCAACGACTTCCGGTCGATCTTTGCGTCCATGCTGCCTACCCGACGGCAACTGTGCACGACATCCCACAGCGCAACGCCGTGCTGCGTCACCGCCGCGATCCGATCGGCGTAGGCAACGTCGGCATCGAATCCGAACACCGCCCCCAGCAGTGGCCAGAACTGATTCCGCCGGTTGGCGTAGTACTCGCCTGCCACCAGGGACCGTTCGCTCGGGAAGGAGCCGAGGATCAGCACCCGTGCGCCATCGCGGACGACGGGTGCCAGGCCCTCGCGCAGCGGTTCGGTCATCAGCTCAAATGATGCACCCATCAACTCAAATGATGCACAGCGGCCAATCCGTATACCGGCGTGGGGATGCCCTCGTAGCGCGCCTTGAGTTGCAGCGCCAGGTAGAGCGAGTAATGCCGCGACTGGTGCAGGTTGCCGCCGTGGAACCACAGGTTGTCCTGCCGGGTGGGCTTCCACATGTTGCGCTGCTCGCCCTCCCATGGCCCCGGGTCCTTCAGCGTGTCGGATCCGAGTCCCCACACCTTGCCGACCTTGTCGGCGACGTCCTGTCCGATCAGGTCGGCCGCCCACCCGTTCATCGAGCCGTACCCCGTCGCATAGACCACGACGTCGGCGGGCAGGACGGTCCCGTCGGCGAGCACCACCGAATCCTCGGTCAGGTGGTCGACCTGCCCGTGGGCCAGCTTGATGGTGCCGTCGGCGATCAGGTCGGAGGCGCCGACGTCGATGTAGTAGCCCGACCCGCGGCGCAGGTACTTCATGAACAGTCCGGAATTGTCCTCGCCCCAGTCCAGGTCGAATCCCGCGGCGGCCAGACGATCGTAGAAGTCCTTGTCCCGCTCGCGGATTGCGTCATAGATCGGGATCTGGAACTCGTGCAGGATGCGGTAGGGCAGCGACGCGAACGTCAGGTCGGCCTTCTCGGTGGTCATCCCCGAGTTCACCGCGCGCTCCGAGTACAGGTCGCCGAGGCCGAGGTCCATCAACGAGTCGGACCTGACGATGTGGGTCGAGGACCGTTGCACCATCGTGGTGTCGACGCCGTTCTCCACCAGCGCCTTGCAGATGTCGTGCGCGGAGTTGTTGGAGCCGATCACCACGGCGCGCTTGCCCACGTAGCGGTCAGGGCCGGGATGCGCACTGGAGTGGTGCTGCTCGCCGCGGAAGACGTCCTGGCCCGGCAGCGTGGGCACGCTCGGCTTGCCGGACATCCCGGTGGCCAGCACCAGCTGCGTCGGCCGCAGCGTGACGCGCTCGCCGTCGCGGTCCACCTCCACGGTCCAGCGCTGCTCGGCCTCGTCGAAGGAGGCCGAAAGGCACGTCGTCTTCGACCAGTACGGCACCTCCATCACGCGGGTGTAGGACTCCAGCCAGTCGCCGATCTTGTCCTTCGGCGCGAACACCGGCCAGTTCTGCGGGAACGGCAGGTAGGGCAGGTGGTCGTACCAGACCGGGTCGTGCAGGCACAGCGACTTGTAGCGCTTGCGCCACTGGTCGCCGGGGCGTTCGTGCCGGTCGACGACGATGGCGGGCACGCCCAGTTGACGCAACCGGGCGCCGAGCGCGATGCCACCCTGACCGCCGCCGACGATCAGGGTGTACGGCTGTTCCGTTCAGCCCAGTGCCCTTCTTCGTCCTGCCGCTTCTCGGCCCAGGATCGGGTGTCGGGGTCACTGCCGTGCACGGCGCCCATGACCCGTGATGCGCCCTTGCGCTCCTCGTGGCCCTTGAGTTCCTGCATGGCGGTCAGCAGGGTCCACCCCTGATCGTCCTTGAGCCGCAAGTGGCCGATGCCGCGCCCGACGGCGGTCTCGAACTCGATGAACGCCGATACGACGCCGCCGCCGTCGTCGGTGGCGGGCTCGCGAGTCCGGAATGAGGTCGGATCGGTGGGCGCCAGCCGCTCGGTCAGCATGTCGGCGATGCCGTCGCGACCCTCGACGGTCTTGATGTTCCAGGTGAAGGCGACGAGGTCGCGCCAGAACGAGTCGACGGCGAACTTGCCGACGACCCGCTCGATGTCCCGGCTGGCCAGCGCCAGCTCGAAGTCGGCCAGCCATGCGTCGATGCGTTCCTGGGGCGACGTCGCGGCTGCGGTGCCGGCGTCAATGGTCTGTGTCATGTGAGTCAGGACACACCGTCGCGGCGGCGGTGGCAAGGGTTGCACGGAGTTGCATCCTGGTTGCATCGCGGAATGCGTCGTGGGCCGTCGAAGCGGATGCAACGTGTTGCAACCCTTATGCGATGTGCCGCGGATCACATAGACATGCCCAATGAAAGCAGCTGTCTACTACGGACCGAACAAGCTCGAAGTCGCCGACGTGCCCGAACCCGAACCGACCGCAGGCACGGTCAAGGTGAGGGTCGGGTTCAACGGCATCTGCGGAACCGACCTGCACGAGTACTACGCCGGCCCCATCTTCATCCCCACCGAGCCGCATCCTTTGACCGGCCAGCAGATGCCGTTGACGATGGGTCACGAGTTCTCCGGCGTCATCACCGGTGTCGGTGACGGCGTGACCGACTACGCCGAGGGCGACCGGGTGGCGGTCATGCCGCTGTACCGCTGCGGACACTGCCCTGCCTGCATCGCGGGCAACTACAACATCTGCGCTCAGATCGGCTTCCACGGGCTGATGTCCGATGGCGGGATGGCCGAGTACACGGTGGTCCCGACCGACATGCTGCACCGGCTACCCGACAACGTCTCGCTCGAACTTGGCGCGCTGGTGGAACCGATGTCGGTGGCCTACCACGCCGTCACCCTCGGGGATCCACGCGCCGATGGCACCGCGATGGTGTTCGGTGCGGGCCCCATCGGCATCGGGCTGTGGTTTGCCTTGCTGGTCGATCCGTCCAACTGAAGCGCGCTCAACAGAAGTGAAAGGTCTCGAGAAATGACCAGATCCATTCAACCGCCACTGCTCGACAAGGTCGCACTGGTGACCGGCGCGGGTCGCGGCATCGGTCGCGGCATCGCCATCGAACTCGCCCGCCAGGGGGCCGACGTCGCGCTCGTCGACGTGTTCCCCGACGGGCTGGCCGCCGTCGCGGATGAGGTCGGCGAAATCGGCTCCAAGGCAACCACTTTCGTGGCCGACGTCAGTGACAGGGCCGCAGTGTTCGCCGCCGTCGACCATGCGGCCTCCGCCCTCGGCGGCTTCGACGTCATGATCAACAACGCCGGGGTCGCGTTGGTTGGCCCGATCAGCGAGGTGACTCCGCAGGAGCTGGCCCGGCTCTGGGCGATCAACGTCGACGGCGTGCTGTGGGGGATCCAGGCTGCGGTGGCGAAGTTCAAGGAACTGGGGAACAAGGAACGGGGAAGGATCAGCAAAGTCATCAATGCATCGTCCATCGCGGGGCACGAGGGATACGCGATGCTCGGCCCGTACAGCGCCACCAAGTTCGCGGTACGCGCGCTCACTCAGGCCGCGGCCAAGGAGCACGCTGCCGACGGCATCACCGTCAACGCCTACTGCCCCGGCGTGGTCGGCACCGACATGTGGGTCGAGATCGACAAGCGGTTCGCCGAGCTCACCGACGCCGCGGAGGGTGAGACATTCGAGAAGTTCGTGGCCACCATCGCGCTGGGCCGTGCCGAGACGCCGGACGACGTGGCGGGCTTCGTGGCCTACCTCGCCGGACCGGGCGCCGACTACATGACCGGCCAGGCGGGGGTGATCGACGGCGGCATGGTCTACCGGTGACGCGGTGTCGACCGCCCCGGCGTGACAGCTGATGTGACGGAGCGCACAATCGACGTGATGCCAAGTCCAGCTGGGACGCCAGAACCCGCCGTCGCGGTCGGCGACGATCCGCGCAGCTATGCGCTGCTGCTCTCCGAGGTCTATGACGCGACCATGGCGGGCAACCGCGGACCGGCGCGTCCACGTGACGTCATCGCTGATTCCTGGAACAGATTGCTCGGCAAGGGGATTGATCCCGAACGGCATTCGCCGCCCGACGTCGACACGGCTGGGCTCGACGTATTGCGCCAGGTCTCCGGGCTCTTCGCCGTGCTCGACGACGTTTCCCGCGGCCTGGAGTCCGTGATCGAGGGCGGCGAAAACATCCTGGTCGTCGCGGACGCGCGCGGCCGCGTGCTGTGGCGGTACGGCTCGACGCGGGTGCTCGGCCATGCGGATCGACTGGGCTTCGTCGAGGGTGCCACCTGGAGCGAGAACGCCGTCGGCACCAACGCCATCGGCACCGCGCTGGTCTCGCACCGCGCCGTCCAGGTATTTTCGGCCGAACACTTCCTCCGCAGTCACCATCCGTGGACGTGCGCCGGCGCACCGATCAGAGATCCGCGCACCGGGCACGTCGTCGGCATCGTCGACGTGTCCGGGCCGGCAGCCACGGTGCACCCCACCACGATCGCACTGGTCGACCTGGTCGCCCGGCTGGCGGAGTCGCAATTGCGCGAGGCCCACGACCGCACGCTGAACAGGCTGCGCACCGTGGCTGCTCCCATCCTTGCCAGGGTCGGCAGGCCCGCACTGGCGGTCGATTCCGACGGTTGGGTGGCCGCAGTGGATTCGCTGCCCCCACACAACCGGATCATGTTGCCCCACAACGGCGTACCTGGACGGACCTGGATACCGTCACTCGGAGCGTGTGACGTCGAATCGTTGCCAGGCGGGTGGCTGGTACGCCTCGTCGACGACGTCGGGGACGGGCCTGGAGCGTCCAAGATCACCCTGGACCTGCGCGACGGCGCGTCGCCTGGGCTCGACGTGGTCGGGCAGATCGGTCGCTGGCGCCGCGACATCTCCCCGCGGCATGCCGAGATCCTGCACGTGCTGGCGACCCACCGGCAGGGCCGCTCGGCGCAGGAGTTGGCGGACGACCTGTACGGTGACCGCTCGCGGGTGGTCACCGTCCGTGCCGAGATGTCGCGGCTGCGCAGGCAATTCGTCGGGCTGGTACTTGGCAAGCCATACCGGTTTCCGGAGGCCGCGGTCGTCGAGGTCCGGTATCCCGATGACATGGCCACGTTGCTGGCATCGTCGACGGCACCGGCGATCCGGGCGGCTCGCGGTATACGTTGACCCTGTGTCCGAACGCGTCGACCTCGAAACGACCGGGCTGCTCGACGGTTTGGAGGGCACGGCACGCGCCGAGCGCGCCGACCTGATCGAGTGGCTGCTCTCCGAGGGATTTACCGTCGAGCAGATCCGTGATTCGTTCTCGCCCATGCTGCTTGCGTCGCGGCGGATCCTCGGTGACGACGGAACCCTGGTGTCCGCCCGCGAGATCAGCGAGCAGAACGGCATCGACATCGACCTGCTTCAGCGCCTGCAGCGCGCCGTGGGGCTGCCGAGGGTCGAGGATCCCGACTCGGCCGTTCTCACCCGGGTGGACGAGAACGCATTCGCCTACGCGAACCGGTTCGCCGAGCTGGGCATCACCCCGGACCAGATCGTCCTCGTGGTCCAGGTGCTGGCCGAAGGGCTGGCCCGCGCCGCCGACGTGATGCGCAACGCTGCGCTGGCGGCGGTCATGGAGCCGGGGGCCACCGAACTCGACACCGCACGGGCATCCGAGGCGCTCATCCGGGACGTGGCGCCGCTGCTCGGGCCCATGATCGAGGACATGCTGAGGCTGCAGCTGCTGCACATGATGGAGACCGAGGCCGTCACCACGACCGAGCGCGCCGAGGGTGTGCCCCTTCCCGGCGCACGGCTGGTGACCATCGCGTTCGCCGATCTCGTCGGGTTCACCAAGCTCGGCGAGGCCGTGCAGCCAGAGGATCTGGAGAAGCTCGCGCACCGCCTGACCGATCTGGCCCGCGACGTCGCGTCGCCGCCGGTTCGGTACATCAAGAGCATCGGCGACGAGGTGATGCTCGTCAGCCCGGATGCCGGGGCGATGTTGACGGCCTTGACCGAACTGGTCGACGCCGCCGAGGCCGATGCAGACCTACCGGCCCTTCGGGTCGGGGTGGCCACCGGTATGGCGGTGAGCCGGGCGGGTGACTGGTTCGGCAGTTCCGTCAATCTGGCAAGCCGGATCACCGGTACCGCACGGCCGGGAGCGATCCTGGTGGCCGAGGCGACGCACGATGCGATCGGCGACGACGACCGGTTCGCGTGGTCGTTCGCGGGAGCACGGCGCCTGAAGGGGATCAGCGACGAGGTGAAGCTGTTCCGGGCGAGGCGGGCGCCGGGGGAGTAGGACGCGCGGCGCTCAATACACGAATTTGTCGTCGCGTGCTTGATTCGTCCACAGGCCGCGGGGGTGGTGCACAGGGTGTAATCCCTTGTGTCACTGTGGTTTCAGGAGTCACACCGCGCGGCGGGTCGTGTCGGTGCCCGAACGTATGTTCGAAGTATGTCCGGGACGGTCGTGCAGGAAATGATCGCGGCGATGCGCGCCGCGCACGACGCGCTGGCCGGCTGCGACATCGACGCGCTGACCCTGGACGAACTGCTGGCCGCCGGCGATGAGTTGCAGACCCTGACCTGCCAACTACCCACCCAAAGCCACCGCATCCTGACCCGGCTGCAGGCCGAGGCCACCCCGAAGGAGATGGGCGCCAAGTCCTGGCGCGACGTGTTGGCGATCCGGTGGCGGATCTCCAGTGGCGAAGCGCACCGCGCGCTGACCCAGGCCGCGCTGCTGGCACCGCGACGGACGTTGACCGGCCAACCGTTGCCGCCGGTGCTCGCCGCGACCGCGGCCGCCCAAGCCGCGCGGCACCATCAATCGCCGAGCACGTCGAGGTGATCCGCAAGGCGATGCACAAACTGCCCGGCTTCCTGGACACGACCACCCGGGAGCAGGTCGAGGCCGACCTGGTCCGCACCGCGGTCGGCGTCGGCCCCAAGGAACTCAACGACGTCGCCGAGCTGACCCTGTTCCTGCTCGACCAGGACGGCCCCGCCCCCGACGACACTGAACGCAACCGCACACGCGGGGTGAGCGTGGGCCGGCAGCGCCGCGGCGGCAACAGCACCGTCACCGGGGAGTTGACGCCGGAGGCGTGGGCAGTGTGGGAGGTGATCTTCGCCAAGTACGCCGCCCCCGGCATGTGCAACCCCGCCGACCCCGAACCGTGCACCTCCGGGACACCATCGCAGGCCCAGATCGACGATGATCACCGCAGCCTGGCTCAACGCCGCCACGATGCGCTGATCGCGGTCGGGCGCATCGCCCTGATGAGCGGGCAACTCGGACAGCTCAACGGGCTGCCTGTGTCGATCATCATCCGCACCACGCTGCAAGACTTGGAACGCCGGGCCGGGGTCGGGGTCACCGGCGGCGGCACCATCATGCCGATCGCCGAGGTGATCCGGTTGGCCGCCCACGCCAACCACTACCTGGCGGTGTTCGACGGCGCCACCGGATCGGCGCTGGATTTGTTTCGCGCCAAACGGGTGGCTTCCCCGGCGCAGCGGATCATGCTGATCGGCCGCGACGGCGGCTGCACCAAACCCTGCTGCACCGTCGGCCCGTACGGCGCCCAGGTCCATCACGCCGCCAAGGATTGGGTCGATGGCGGCAACACCAACGTCGACGAACTCGGCCTGGCCTGCGGACCCGACAACCGCATGGTCGACAAGGACGGCTGGAGCACCACCATCAACGCCCGCGGCGAAGTCGAATGGACCCCGCCCCCACACCTGGACGCCGGCCAAGCCCGCGTCAACTACTACCACCGCCCCGAACGACTCCTGCACCCACCCGACGACGGAGCCCGCCGACGAACCCGACCCCAACGAAGACGACCCCTGACCGAGTTCCGTTCGTGCCTGGTCGATTTGGCGATACGCGTAGGTGGCCACTTCGGACGCCGCAACGAGAACAAGTGCACGGGTCGCAGCGTGTCCGGCGTGACGTCCTTCAGCGACGCGATCACAACCGCGTTGGCCGCGCACCTTGCAGCGGTCGGAGCCGTCGTGGTGGCGTGAGGCCTACGACCTCAAGTCGGTAACGAATCAGATCGAGGCCGCGAAGGGCGACGTCACATAGCCAGGGCCTAGGCTGCCATCTAGGCGAGCATGCGCCCGCACGACGATTGGAGAGTCCGTGTCAAAAGGGAGAGGCAATAGCAGATCCGCGACTTTCCTTGCCGCTCGACCGTTTACGCGAGAAGAAGTGTTCACCGAGCCGGGCCCGGTTCCCAGCATGCCGGGGGTCCAGGGCTGGTGGTTCCGCACCGTACCCGGAGCCATCGACGCATCGGGTTGCGAACAGAAGGACGGACTGACGCTGCTGTACGTCGGGATCAGCCCGACGGCGCCACCCAAGAACGGCAAGCCTCCCAGCACTCAGGATCTGCGCAAACGCATCCGGTATCACTTCGGCGGCGGCAGGGCCGATGCCGAGGGTTCGACGCTGCGCAAATCACTCGGCGTGCTGCTCGGCGACGAGCTCGGCTTCAAGCTGCGCCGTATCGGCACCGGCGACAGGCGCACGTTCGCAGGCGGTGAGGCCATCCTCAACCAGTGGATGGCCGACAACGCTCTGGTGTCGTGGCTGGTTCACCCCGAGCCGTGGCTGCTCGAGGAGAAACTGATCGTCGCACTGGACCTCCCGCTCAACAACCAGGCCAGCAACAAGGACAACGCCTTCTACCCGGAGTTGAACAGGCTGCGACGCGAAGCCACGCTCACTGCGAACAAGTTGCGCGTACTCAAGGAGTGGTGAGCTACCGCGTCGGCGTGAACCGGCGCAGCCGCAAGCTGTTGCTCACCACGAACACCGAACTGAAAGCCATTGCCGCACCGGCGATCATCGGATCGAGCAGACCCAGCGCCGCCAGCGGGATCGCGGCCACGTTGTAGGCGAACGCCCAGAACAGGTTTCCCTTGATCGTGCGCAACGTGGCGCGAGCCAGACGGATCGCGTCGGGCGCGCCGCGCAGGTCCCCACTGACGAGCGTCAGGTCCGACGCCTCGATCGCGACGTCGGTGCCGGTGCCCATCGCAAGGCCGAGGTCGGCCTGGGCCAGAGCCGCCGCATCATTGACGCCGTCACCGACCATCGCCACGACCCTGCCCTCGTTCTGCAGCCGCTTGATCTGGTCGACCTTGTCGGCGGGCAGCACCTCGGAGATCACGTCGTCGATGCCCACCTGGTGGGCCACCGTTCGGGCGGCTCGTTCGTTGTCACCGGTCAGCAGCACGGGAGTGAGGCCGAGAGCGCGCAGGCTCGAGACCGCCTCGGCCGCAGTGCCCTTCACCGTGTCGGCCACCACGATCACAGCGGCTATCCGGTCGTCCACCGCGACCCACACCGGTGTGCAGCCAGCGGCTTGCGCCTCGTCGGCCGCCTCGAGCAGATCGGTGGGAACCGTGTGGTCCCCCCGCAGCCAAGCCAGCCGGCCCGTAGCCACCTCGTGTCCGTCCACCACGCCGCTCACACCCATGCCACCGTGGTTGGCGAAGTCGGCAACGGCAGGCAACGGCCCCGCTTCGGCGGCCCGCGCCGCGACCGCACGTGCGATCGGATGTTCGGAGCCGCTCTCCAATGCTCCCGCCAGCCGCAGCACCTCGTCATCGGCGGGGTGAGTGGCGATCACGGCCATCCGGCCGGTGGTGACGGTGCCCGTCTTGTCGAGCACGACGGTGTCGACGCGTCTGGTCGACTCCAGCACCTGCGGCCCCTTGATCAGGATGCCGAGTTGCGCGCCCCGGCCGGTGCCGACCAGCAGGGCGGTCGGCGTCGCGAGCCCCAGCGCACACGGGCACGCGATGATCAGCACCGCGACGGCGGCGGTGAACGCCGCACTCGGTGAGCCGCCCGCGACCAGCCAGCCGACGAGCGTCAGCAGCGCCAACCCGATCACGACCGGAACGAAGATCGCCGACACGCGATCCGCCAGCCGTGCCACCTCGGCCTTGCCGCTCTGGGCGTCGGCGACCAGCCGCGCCATCTGCGCGAGCTGTGTGTCGGCGCCCACCCGGGTGGCCCGGACGTGCAGGAGACCGCCGACGTTCACCGTCGCACCGACCACGTCGTCGCCGGGCCCGACGTCGACCGGAACCGACTCGCCGGTGAGCATCGACACGTCGACCGCGGACGCGCCGCTGGTGACCACGCCGTCGGTCGCGACCTTCTCCCCGGGTCGCACCACGAAGACGTCACCGACCGCGAGTTCGCTTACGGCAAGCCGTACTTCGCGATCCGTCGCGCATCACCGCGACGTCCTTGGCGCCCATGTCCAACAGCGCGCGCAGCGCCGCACCGGATTGCGTCTTGGCCCGCGCCTCGAAGAAGCGTCCCGCCAGGATGAAGGTAGTGACCACCGCCGCGACCTCGAAGTAGAGGTGCTGTGACGGGTCGGCGAACACCACCCACGTCGACCACAGGTACGACGCAAGGACGCCAACCGAGATCAACGTGTCCATCGTCGCCGCGCCGTGTCGCAGGTTCACCCACGCGGCCCGGTGGAAGGGCCATGCGCCCCACAGCACCACGGGCGTGCTCAAGGCCAGGGCCAGCCACTGCCAGCCCGCGAAGTGCAGGGCGGACACCATCGACACCACCAGCACCGGCACGCTCAACGCGGCGGACACCAGCAGCCGGGTCAGCCAGGTCTCCCCGGCTGGCTGCTCGGGGGCGGGCAACGCCGCCGTGTAGCCGGTGGCCTCGACGGCGGCGACCAGGTCGTCGCGGGTCACGGAGTCGGGGAAGGCGATCGATGCCTGCTCGGTGGCGAAGTTGACGGAGGCCTCCACGCCGTCGATGCGGTTCAGCCGCTTCTCGATTCGGGCAGCGCACGACGCGCAGGTCATGCCGCCGACGGCCAGGGTGACGGTGCTCATGCCGCGGATGCGACGTCGTAGCCGGCGTCCTCGATGGCCGCCATTACCTGCGCCGCGTCCGGCGTTCCGCCCACGGACACCGTTCCGCCGCCGAGATCGACGTCGACTTCGGAGACACCTGGCAGCGCTGATACGGCCGTGGTGATGGCCACGACGCAGTGCCCACAGCTCATCCCACCAACTTCGAAGACCATGCTCATGCCGCCACTATATACCCATAGGGGGTATGGGTAGCGATACTCCCGATCAGCCGCTGAATTCCCTCGCGAGCCTCTTTCTCGCCGACCCTCTCGCCAGCCACTGTCGGCAGCGGCTCGGTGCGGATCTGCGACCAGATCCGCGAACGTCGACGGACCTTCGTCGTACGTCAGGGCCGTCGTGGCCGCCGAACGAACCCTTGTGAGCATTCGTTCTCAGACGCGTAAGGCCACGTGCGCCAGCCCTACTGCACCGGAACCTGAATGCCCTCCGACGGTTGCACGATGACGAAGCCCTGGCCGTAGAACGACACCTGCAGCGCCTCGCCCGAGCCGCGACCGATCAGGGCTCCCGCCTTGAAGCTCGTCTTGAGCTGGGTCTGGAGGTTCGCCGACCACGCGACCACCGCGTTGGTGTCCGCGAAGGTCGGGGCGTCGGCGGCATTGAGCACCACCGGCGGACCGTCCGTGGTCAACGCCACCCAGCCGGTGCCGCGCAACATCGTGTTGAACAGTCCTCCGGTGGCGATGCTGCCGCCCTTCACCCGCTCGATGTTCCAGTCGAGACTCGAGGAGAAGGCGAGCACGTTCTTGCCGCTGATCGATAGGCCGGCGTTGTCGAGGTTGAGCAGGTGCACGTCGTATGCCCGCTCGGCGAGGAAGACGTCGCCCCGGCCCTGGCAGCGCATCAACGGAAGGCCCTCACCGGTGAGTGCCTTCTTGAAGAACTTGCCTGCCCCGCCGCCCTCGAACGAGAAGTCCACATTGCCCTGATAGGCGACCATCGAGCCCTGCCGGGCCATGAACGGTTCACCGAGTCGCACCCGCAACAGCTTCGAGTTCTGATTCGCGATCGGTATGGCTTCCTTCTCACTGAAGCGTCCATCGACCAAGTCGCCGGTGATGCCTGCGAAACCGTCACCACCCGGTCGGGAACCAGCGGCGGGCTGGGGCGTGGCCTGATCCGGGTGAGCCCGCTGCGCAGCGCCGCCCATCGGCGCCGTTCCAGGCCTGCCCTGATGGGAGACCTGGTCGGTCCAATTCCGGCCGTCCCACCAGCGATACTCGAACCGGCCCTCGGGGTCGGGTTGCCAGCTGCCAGGTCCAGTCACCGTTCGCTCCTTGCGATTGATGGCGGTGTGTCGAACACCCGTCACTTTGGACACTAGGGGCAATCGAGGATGCGAGAGCGGTTTCCCGTCCCTGAAAACGGTCTCGACCTGGCATCCTGAGCGGATGGCAAAGGAAATCGACCCGGTGCGGGCACGCAGCGCCGTTGCGGTCATCAGAGCAGCACCCCGGCATGGTGCTGTTCCTCGCGACGCCTGCGTTGCTGGTCGTGGGCGTCGTGTGGCTCCTCACCGGTAGCGCGGCGTGGGCGGCGTTGCTCGTCGTCGCATTGGCGTTGGGTGGCGGAGCCGCGCTGTACGCCGGCGTGAAACGGCGGTAGCGCCGGCCGGCGTTCGCTCTTGGAGAACGGGGCAACCTTCTTCGTGTAACGGTGTAATCATGTAATCATGAGACAACATCATCACGCGCACGGCCGCCGCTCAGGACGTTCCGGCGGTTGGCAACAGTCACAGCAACCCGATGCGGGCGACGCGGCAGAGTGGATCGCCGGTCGCCTTCCCGAAGATTGGTTCACCGGTGACCCCACCGTGGTCATCGACCGCGAGGAGATCACGGTCGTCGGCCGGTTGCCCGAGTCCGACGGTGAGGAAAGCGAGGCCCGCGCCTCCGGACGCGCCGCTCGGTTCCGCGAGGAAACCCGGTCGGAGCGGATGCGCATCGCCGACGAGGCCGAAGACCGCTACGGGCGCAAGGTGGCCTGGGGCGTCGAGGTCGGCACCACCGAAAGCCCGGAACGGATCCTGTTCACCCACATCGCCGTACCGGTGATGACCAGGCTCCGACAGTCGGAACGCCAGGTCCTCGACACGCTGGTCGACGCGGGTGTGGCGCGGTCGCGATCCGATGCGCTGGCCTGGTCGGTGCGGTTGGTCGGCGAGCACGCCGATGAGTGGTTGGCCAAGCTGCGCGACGCCATGACAACGGTCGATGACTTGCGCGCAGAGGGTCCCGAACTCTAGGCGATCGACAACTCAAGGGTATTCCCCGATTCCTGGCCACCCCTCCGCTCGGTAATTTTTCCATGCATCGAAGATTCCGACGCGATGCGGAGGGGACAGAGCGACCCGGAGTCAGAGAAGCGCAGTGGCTTGGTGTGGGAGTGATGACACCGGCATTGGACGCGGCAAGGCGTCCGGCACCGGGGTCGGCACCGCCGAATCGGGGGATAACGGCGGTGAGGCGACTACTTATCCGCACCGACGACACCGGCGCACTGCGGTCGGCCTGGGGGACGGCTGCGGGTGCGGCGGGGTCGGACCAGGACGCCGTCACCGTCGCCGCCGCGGGGGTCGAAGATCCTCGAACCCCAGCCCCTGGTCGACCACCACGAGTCGTCGCGCGTACCCGGCGGTGGCCGAGCTGGAACGGATGGCGTTGGGGCGCCGCAATCAGACCTGCGTCATCGACCAGTACTCGCCGCGGCGGGCCAGCAGCTCGGCGTGGTCGCCCCGCTCGACGATGCGGCCCGCCTCCATCACCAGGATCACGTCCGCGTCGCGGATGGTCGAAAGCCGGTGCGCGATGATGAAACTGGTGCGGTCGCGGCGCAGTTCGGCGGTGGCCTGCTGAATCAAGAGCTCGGTTCGGGTGTCCACCGAACTGGTGGCCTCGTCGAGGATGAGCAGCCGGGGGCGGGCAAGGATTGCCCGGGCGATCGTGATCAACTGCTTCTCGCCCGCGCTGATGTTGCCGCCGTCGTCGTTGACCACGGTGTCGTAGCCCTTCGGCAGCGTGTGGACGAACCGGTCGACGTGCGCCGCCTTTGCGGCTTCGACCACCTCGGCCTCGGTCGCGTCCGGCCTGCCGTAGGCGATGTTGTCGTAGATCGTGCCTGCGAACAGCCAGGTGTCCTGCAGGACCATGCCGATCCGGGAGCGGAGGTCATGACGGCGCAGCGCCGAGATGTCGACACCGTCGAGCAGGATCCGTCCCGAGTCGACCTCGTAGAAGCGCATCAGCAGGTTGACCAGCGTGGTCTTGCCCGCGCCGGTCGGGCCGACGATCGCGACGGTGCTACCGGGTTCGGCCACCAGGGAAAGGTCCTCGATGACGGGCGTGCCGGGCCGGTAGGCGAAGTTCACCCGATCGAACTCCACCCGGCCTAGGCCGCCGGGGTGCACGGGCACCGGGGCCCGGGGGTCCGGCTGCTGTTCGTCGGCGTCCAGCAGGTCGAAGATCCGCTCGGCGCTGGCGATCCCGGACTGCAGCGTGTTGTACATCGCCGCCACCTGGGTGAGGGGTTGATTGAACTGACGCACGTACTGGATGAAGGCCTGGATGCTGCCGAGCGTGATCTGGCCGGTGGCCACCTGGATGCCGCCGACGACGGCGACGCCGACGTAACTCAGATTTCCGACGAATGTCGTTGCGGGCGAAACCAGGCCGGACAGGAACTGCGCACCGAAGCTGGACTGGTAGACGCTCGCCGTTGAGCTGGCGGAACTTGTCCTCGGCGGCTGCGCGGTGCCCGAACGTCTTCACCAGGTTGAAGCCGCTGTAGGTCTCCTCGATGTGCGCGTTGAGCCTGCCGGTGTTTCGCCACTGCGCGACGAACAGCCGCTGCGAGCGCCGCGCGATCGCCCGCGTCGCGAGCAGCGACAACGGCAGGGTGAGCACGGTGATCAGCGTCAGCAGCGGCGAGATCGTCAGCATCACCACCAGCACCGCGACCACCGTCAGCACGGAGGTGAGCAACTGGGAGATCGTCATCGACAGCGAGGTCTGAATGTTGTCGACGTCATTGGTGACCCGGCTGAGCACCTCGCCGCGCTGCCGGGAATCGAAGTAGGACAAGGGCATCCGGTGCACCTTGTCCTCCACGTCGGAGCGCAGTCGCACCATGGTGCGCTGCACCACCACGTTGAGCATCCGCGCTTGTATCCAAACTAGCAGCGCGGCAATGAGATACAGGACGAGAGCCAATAGCAACGTGCGGCCGACCGCGTCGAAGTCGACCCCGTGACCGGGAATGACGTTCATCCCGGACAGCAGGTCGGCGAAGGTGTCGTCACCACGGGCCCTTGCGGCCTCGATCGCCTGCTCCTTGGTGATCCCCGCGGGCAGCTCGCGGCCGATCACGCCGTTGAACAACAGGTCGGTGGCATGCCCGAGGATGCGCGGGCCGATCACGCCGATCGCGATGCCTGCGACGCCGAGCAGCAGCACTACCGCGGTCAATCCCCGCTGCGGTGTCAGCCGTTTCAGCAGCCGCACCGCCGACCCCTTGAAGTCACGCGACCGTTCCGTCGGCACCTGCACCACGCCGCCGAGCGTGCGACGCATGGGCCGGGTCATGCCGGGCCCCCCGCGCCGGGGTCTGATGTCGCCGCCGCCGCGCCGGCTCCGACGACGGACTGCGAGTCGGCGAACTCGGCGTAGACGGGGCAGTCGGTCAGCAGCGACTCGTGTGTGCCGGTGCCCACCACTGCGCCGTCGTCGACGACGACCACCTGGTCGGCTTCGGCGACGGTCGAGATGCGTTGCGAGACGATGACGACCGTTGCGTCGGCGGACACTTCGCGCAGGGCGGCACGGACCCGCGCGTCGGTGTGCACGTCCAGCGCCGAGAACGCGTCGTCGAACAGGTAGACCGCCGGGCGGCGGATCACCGCGCGCGCGATGGCGAGCCGCTGCCGCTGGCCACCGGAGAAGTTGATGCCACCCTGGGCGACGGGCATGTCCAGCCCGTCGGGATGCGCCGAGACGAAACCGTCGGCTGCGGCCACCCGCAACGCCTCCCACATCTCCTCGTCGGCCGCGTCGGTCCTTCCGTAGCGGAGGTTCTCGCGAACGGTCCCGGAGAACAGGTAGCCACGTTGCGGTACCAGTCCGATCGCCGACCACAGCTGTTCGGTGTCGTAGTCACGCACGTCGACGTCGTCGACGATCACCGCGCCGTCGGACACGTCGTAAAGCCGGCAGATCAGCGAGATCAGAGTCGACTTGCCCGAGCCGGTCGATCCGACCACGGCCGTGGTGGTGCCGGGCCGCGCCGTCAGCGAGACATCCTGCAGCACCGGTCGATCCGCACCGGGGTAGCGGAACGTCGCGGCCTCGATCCTGATCTCGCCGGACACCGTCACCGGCCGGGTGGGATGCTGCGGGCTACTGATCGCAGGGACGGTCGACACCACCTCGGTGATGCGTTCGGCGCACACCGCGGCACGGGGCAGTAGCACCAGGATGATCGTCACCAGGAGCACGGCCATCAGGATCTGCATGAAGTAGGACAGGAACGCGATGAGCGAGCCCACCTGCATCTCGCCGTCGTCGATCCGCTGGCCGCCGAACCAGATCAACGCGACGCTGGAGACGTTGATGACCAGTGTCGTGACCGGCAGCATCAGGGCCTGCCACCGACCGACGGAGAGCGCGGTGTCCGATAGTGCCTGGTTGGCCTGCGCGAACCTGGCTTGCTCGATCGGTTCCCGCGCGAACGCCCGGATCACCCGGATGCCCGAGAGCTGTTCGCGCATCACGCGATTGATGCCGTCGATCAGGCCCTGCATGGTGCGGAACAGCGGCAGCAGGTGCCCTACGATCCAGTAGTTGGCCAGCCCGAGCAGCGGCACGCTGACGAGCAACAGCCAGGACAGCCCGGCATTCTGGTGCACCGCCATCACGATGCCGCCGATGCTCATGATCGGCGCCGTGATCAGCATCGTGCAGGTCAACGCGACCAGCAGCTGGATCTGCTGAACGTCGTTGGTGGTGCGGGTGAGCAGTGTCGGTGCGCCGAACCGCGCGGTCTCCTCGGCCGACAGCCCCGTCACGTGGTGGAAGATCGCCGAGCGCAGATCCCGGCCGAACCCCATGCCTGCCCGCGACCCGAAGTAGACAGCCCCTATCGCGCAGACCACCTGCAGCGCGGTGACTCCGAGCATGATGCCGCCGAGTTCGGTGATGGTGCCGGTGTCACCCTTGGCCACCCCGTCGTCGATGATCGCCGCGTTGATCGTCGGCAGGTAGAGGGAGGCGAGCGAGCTGACCAGCTGGAGTGCCGCGACGATGGCGAGCAGCCAACGGTAGGGCCGCACGTACTGGCGTAGCAGCGCCCACAGCATCCCGCTACTCTCGCACACCGGCCGTGGGCGGATACCGTTCGGCGGCGCCCGTCGACATGCCAAGAAAAGGCCTGGTCAATCGGCATGTCGGTGGTTGGGCTTCGCGGCTGCCGCTACAGTTGCGGGCGTGATCGGACGACGCGGCGACCTGAGAAGCAGGCGCAACGCGAAAGCGCTAGCCCCAAAGTTTGCTCTGGTGGCCGCAGCCATGATTCCGCTTCTTGCCGCCTGCTCGAGCTCGGGTGGGTCAACGGGGCCGGACGTGCCGTCGACCACCGCCCAGGCCGCGGGTGCGAAGCACGGGCCGATGTTCCCCGAGTGCGGAGGGATCAGTGATCAGACGATCGCCGAACAGACGCGGGTGACCGGACTGGTCAACACGGCCCGCACGTCCGTGGGATGTCAGTGGCTGGCCGGTGGTGGCATCCTCGGGCCGCACTTCTCGTTCTCCTGGTACCGCGGCAGCCCGATCGGCCGCGAACGCAAGACCGAGGAGCTGTCGCGCGCCAACGTCGAGGACATCAACATCGAGGGCCACAACGGGTTCATCGCGACGGGCGACGACCCGACCCTTGGCACCCCGCTGTGCGAGATCGGCATCCAGTACGACGACGACTTCATCGAGTGGTCGATCAGCTTCAACGAGAAGCCGTTCCCCGATCCGTGCGACGTCGCCAAGGAACTCACCCGCCAGTCGATCGTGAACGCGAAGTGACCGGGCGCATTCGGACCCGCAGGTTGATGGCGGGCATGGTGGCCGTACTCGCGGTCCTCACGATGCTGCTGGGCTGCGCGCGCACGGTGCAGGGCACGGCGGCCAAGGCGGGCGCCGGCGACAACCCGCGCAACGAGAACTCGGAGAAGCAGTACCCCAACCTGCTCAAGGAGTGCGACGTGCTGACCGAGGACATCCTCGCGAAGACCGTCGGCGCCGATCCGCTCGACATTCAGAGCACCTTCGTCGGCGCGATCTGTCGCTGGCAGGCCGCCAATCCGGCCGGTCTGATCGACATCACCCGCTTCTGGTTCGAGCAGGGCAGCCTCGACAACGAGAAGAAGGTCGCCGACTTCCTCAAGTACCAGGTCGAGAATCGCTCCATCGCAGGGGTGTCGTCGATCGTGATGAAGCCCAACGACGGCAATGGCGCGTGCGGCGTTGCCAGCGACGCGGGCGGCGTGGTCGGCTGGTGGGTGAACCCTCAGACTCCCGGCATCGACGCCTGCGGCATGGCGACCAAGTTGATGGAGCTGACGCTGGCCACCAACTCGTAGCGCCCACCGGGTGCCCGGGTCAGCGTGGCACGTGGAACGCGATCAGTGCGGCTCCGCGCATGGTGAGCGCCTCCCACGGTTCGGAGGTGCCCAACATGGCCACCGCGCACGTGGGGAACTTCATCGTGATGTCTTGTGCTGCGGCCTCGTTGCCGTCGTTGTCCAGGCCGAGTGCCAGCTGCGACATCGTGGGCTCGTGGCCGACGACCAGCAGCGTCTCGACGTCGGTGCCGAACCGTGAATTCACCCCGTTGACGACGTCGATGACGGTGCCGGGCACGGCGTCGTAGAGCCGGTCGACGTACTCCACGGGGGCATCGATCCCGGTGTATGCCAGCGTCTGGCGGGTGCGTGTGGCCGTCGAGCACAGCACCGCGTCGACGGTTGGCGCGTTCGCCCGGATCCAGTCCCCGGCCAGCGGCGCCTCGCGGATGCCTCGCGGTGCGAGCGGCCGTTCGTGATCGGGCACGCCCGTCGGGTAGTCCGATTTCGCGTGTCGCAGCAACAGCAGTGTCCTGCTCATGTCTGCCAACGTAGACCGCGGCGCCCTGCAGCGCCCGCCCACATGCCGGTCGAGGTCCACCGACTTGTCGGCGCCCGGACCTACACTCGCCTTGCCCGATCAACGACGCCAGGACCACAGCGAGGAGGACGCCGAGATGCGCTTCGTGCACACCGCCGATTGGCAGCTCGGCATGACCCGGTACTTCCTCAACGGCGAGGCGCAGCCCCGGTATTCGGCCGCGCGTCGCGAGGCGGTCGCCTGCCTCGGCCCGCTGGCCGCCGAAGTGGGGGCCGAATTCGTCGTCGTAGCAGGGGATGTGTTCGAACACAACCAACTCGCCCCGCGGGTCATCAGCCAGTCGTTGGAGGCCATGCGTGCCATCGGCGTCCCGGTCTATCTGCTGCCGGGCAACCATGATCCGCTGGATGCGTCGTCGGTCTACACCAGCACCCTGTTCCTGGCCGAGTGCCCCGACAACGTGACGGTCCTCGACCGCGCGGGCGTGCACGAGGTCCGGCCGGGTCTCCAGATCGTCGCCGCCCCTTGGCGTTCCAAGGCGCCCACCACCGATCTCGTGGGTGACGTGCTGGACGGCCTTCCCGCCGACGGCGTCACCCGCATCGTCGTCGGCCACGGCGGCGTCGACGTCTTCGAACCGGACCGGGACAAGGCGTCGCTGATCCGGCTGGCGGCGGTGGAGGCTGCGCTCGCACGGGGAGCGGTGCACTATGTGGCGTTGGGCGACAAGCACTCTCGCACCGAGGTCGGGGCCACGGGCAGGGTCTGGTATTCGGGTGCGCCGGAAGTCACCAACTACGATCACATCGAGTGCGATCCGGGGCACGTGCTCGTCGTCGACGTCGACGAACACCACGAAAATCGGCCGGTGCGGGTCGATGCCCGCCGCGTTGGCCGGTGGAAGTTCGTGTCGCTGCGGTTCACGGTGGACAACAGCCGGGACATCACCGACCTGGGGCTGAACCTCGACCTCATGCCCGACAAGGACCGCACCGTGGTGCAACTGGCGCTGACCGGATCGCTGACCGTGACGGACAAGGCCGAACTCGACGCCTGCATCGACAAGCACACCCGGCTCTTCGCGGCCCTGACGTCGTGGGACAGCCAGACCGATGTCGTCGTGGTGCCCGCCGACGGCGAGTTCGACGACCTCGGCATCGGCGGGTTCGCCGCCGCTGCCGTCGATGAGTTGGTGGCTGCCGCGCGCGACGACGGCGAGCAGGCCGACGATGCCCGCGGCGCGCTGGCACTGCTGTTGCGCCTGGTCGACCGGGGCGCCGCGTGAAGTTGCACCGTCTGATCCTGCGCAACTACCGCGGTATCGCCTTCCGCGACATCGACTTTCCTGATCGAGGCGTCGTCGTGATCAGTGGTGCGAACGAGATCGGCAAGTCCTCGATGATCGAGGCGCTCGACCTGCTGCTGCACTCCAAGGACCGCTCCTCCAAGAAGGAGGTCAAGCAGGTCAAGCCAACGCACGTCGACGAGGGGGCCGAGATCACCGCGGTGATCTCGACCGGTCCGTACCGCTTCGAGTACTTCAAGCGCTTCCACAAGCGTCCCGTCACGGAGTTGACGGTCACCGAGCCGCGCCGCGAGCAGCTCACCGGCGACGAGGCGCACGAGCGGGTGCAGGCGATCCTCAAGGAGACCGTCGACATCGACCTCTGGCAGGCCCAGCGTGTGCTGCAGTCCGGGGCGATGGCGCCGGTCGACCTGTCCGGATCCGACGCGCTGTCTCGCGCACTCGACGTTGCCGCAGGACAAGCGGCTTCGTTGTCGGGGGCCGAGCCGTTGCTGGTCGACCGCATCGACGCCGAGTACCGCACGTACTTCACCGCAACCGGCCGCCCCACCGGCGACTGGGGTGCGGCGATCAACGGGTTGCAGGCCGCCGAACAATGCGTGGCGGCATGCGAGGCAGCGGTCGCCGAGGTCGACGCCGCAGTGGCCACGCACAGCGAGCTGACGGACCAGCTGGCGCGTCTGACGCTGGTTCGCGCCAAGGCGGTCAAGCGGCTCGACGCTGCACTCGCGGCCGCCGAAACCGTGAAGAAGTTGACCGAACGCCTCGTCCACGCCCGCGCGCTCACCGACGCGGCCGACCAGAAGCGCGTTGCGACCGTGGCCGCGCTCACCGAACGCCGCCGGTTGTGCGCCGACCTCGAGGCACGGGCCGCCACCATCACCGACCTGGAGTGCTCGGTCAAGCAGGCTTCCACCGACGAGACGGCAGCGCTCGGCGCGAAGGAGTCGGCTGACACCACCGCTCTCCGGGCCAAGGCCGCTGTCGACGCGTGCCAGGTCAGGGTCGACGCCGCACGTCATGCCGTCGAGCAGATCGCCCATCGCGAGGAAGTCGAGAGGCTGACGGCAAAGCTGAGGCGGATCGACGCCGCCGACCGCGAGTTGCAGGGCATCGATCGCGAGCTTGCGGGCATCGCGATGACCGATGGCTCCATCCGCGGCCTCGAGACGGCCGCCGCTGCGGTCCAGCTGGCTGCCGCACGCGCCGAATCGGCTTCTGCCCGTGTCGAGCTGGTGGCCGAGGCAGACGTCGAGCTGCGGATCGGCGGCGAAGTGGTGTGGCTGCCCGCCGGCAGGCGATGGTCGGCGAGCGCCGGCGGACCCACCGACGTCGAAGTGCCTGGAGTGCTGACCGTGCGCGTGCTGCCCGGTGAGCCCGCGGCCGACAGCCAGGCGATTCTCGACGCCGCGCACGAGCACCTGGCCGCGCAGCTGGAACGTGCCGGCGTGGCCGACCTCGACGCCGCACGGGCGCTCGACCAACGACGCCGCGAGCTCTCGGCGTCGGGTGATCGGGTGCGGGCTACCCGCGATGCGCTCCTGGGCGACGACTCCGTCCCGGCGCTGCGGACGCACCTTGCCCAATTGCGCGACGCTCAACCGACCGACGTGCTCGGTGACGCCGAAGAGGCAAGGGCGGAACTCGAGGCGGCGCAGGTCGACCACCGCGCGGCAGTGACCGCATGCGACCTCAGCCGCGAATCGGCCACCTTGGCTGCGCGGGTCGCGACCGACCAGACCACCCGCGTGGCAGTGCTGAGGGAGAAGGTGAACACCGCCAACGCGGAGGTCGCCAGGGTCGGTGAGCTGCTGGCCACGCAGCGTCAGTCGGTCGCCGACCACGAGCTCGCCTCACGGGCGGATACGGAAGCCGAGAAGGCCCGCGAGCTCGCGGCCGCGACCAAGGCCGTCGAGGCGGAGCTCTCAGGCGCCGCGCCCACCGCCGTGGCCGAGGAACTCGACGACGCGAAGCGCTGCCATGCCAACGCCGTGCGCGGGCACGAGGAGATCGGTGAACAGTTGCGCGACACCACCGCCCAACTGCGGGCCTACGGCACGCAGGGTCGACGGGGTCAGCTGGATGCGGCTCAGGTCGAACTGCAGCACGCAGCCGCCGAGCATGCCCGGCTGGGCCGACGCGCCGGAGCGGTGCGCGTGTTGCGCTCGGTGATGCTGCGGCACCGCGACGACGCACGGCTCCGGTACGTCGAGCCGTTCCGCGTCGAGGTGGAGCGCCTTGGCCGCATCGTGTTCGGTCTCGACTTCGAGGTCGAGATCGACGCCGAACTGCGCATCTGCAGTCGCACCCTCGCGGGGCGTACCGTGCCGTACGAATCGCTGTCGGGCGGTGCCAAGGAGCAACTCGGAATCGTGGCGCGGTTGGCCGGCGCGGCGCTGGTGGCCAAGGAGGACGGTGTGCCCGTCCTGATCGACGACGCCCTTGGCTTCACCGATGCCGACCGGTTGACCAGGATGGGCGAGGTGTTCGACGCCGTCGGAGGAGACGGCCAGGTCATCGTGCTCACCTGCAGTCCCGAGCGCTACGCGGCCGTCGGCGACGCGCTGCACATCGAATTGACTGCGTAGCGGTGCGCCGCCTCCTACACTCCGCGACGTGGATGCGGATTACGTCGTCGTAGGCAGCGGCTCGGCGGGCTCGGTGCTGGCCAATCGACTCAGCGCCATACCGGGCGTGCGGGTGGCGGTGGTGGAGGCCGGGCCGCACGACAAGGACAAGTTCATCCACGTGCCGGCCGCCTTCTCGAAGCTGTTCCGCGGTCCGCTGGACTGGAACTACCTGACCGAGCCGCAGAAGGAACTCGACGGTCGCCAGATCTACTGGCCACGCGGGAAGATGCTCGGCGGCTCGTCGTCGATGAACGCCATGATGTGGGTGCGCGGGTTCGCCGCCGATTACGACGAGTGGGGTGAACTGGCCGGGCCGGAGTGGTCCTTCAGTTCCGTGGAGAAGTACTTCAAGCGGATCGAGGGCGGCCCGCTGGTGGTGTCGCAGCAGCGCAGCCCGCGCAGTTCGACCGCCACCTGGCTCGCCGCGGTCGAGGCGCAAGGCCACCGCGTCGAAGCGCCGAATCAGGCGTCGCCGGAAGGCTTCTGCCAGACACTGGTGACGCAGCGCAGGGGAGCGCGGTGGAGCACCGCCGACGCCTATCTCAAGCCGGCGTTGCGCAGGCAGAACCTGAAATTGCTCACCGAGACGACCGTGACCCGGGTGCTGTTCGACGGCAGACGCGCGGTCGGCGTCGAAGTCGACACAGGTGGCAGGCGTGAAGTGGTCAGGGCACGGCGCGAGGTCCTGCTGTGTGCCGGTGCGATCAATACGCCGCAGCTGCTCATGTTGTCGGGCATCGGCGACCGCGACCAGCTCGCCGAGCACGGCATCGATTCGGTCCACCACTCGCCGGAGGTGGGCGCGAACCTGCTCGACCACCTGGTGGTCCCGCTCGGCTTCGATTGCCCGAATGACACCCTGGTCGCTGCGGAGAAGCCCCGGGAGCTGATCACCTATCTCGCGCGGCGAAGGGGCATGCTCACGTCAAACGTTGGCGAGGCGTACGGGTTCGTGCGCAGCAGGCCCGATCTGGAGCTGCCCGACCTCGAGCTGGTCTTCGCTCCTGCGCCGTACTTCGACGAGGGCATCGGCGAGCCGTACCCGGGCCACGCCGTCGTCATGGGTCCGATCCTGTTGAAGCCCAAGAGCAGTGGCACGATCACGCTGGCCTCGGCCGACCCGAACGTCAAGCCGGTCATCGACCCGCGTTACCTGTCCGACGGTGCGGGCGAGGACCGGGCCGCCTTGATGGAGGGTCTGCGGATCACCGCCAGGATTGCCGAGTGCCCGGGGATGCGGTCGGTGATCGGTGGCATCGCACGGCCCACCGGTGCCCGCGAGCTGACCGACGAGACGCTCGAGAGGGCACTGAACACGTTGTCGCACACCCTCTATCACCCGGTCGGCACGTGCCGGATGGGTGTCGACGATGCCAGTGTGGTGGATCCTCGACTGCGGGTCCGTGGCGTCGACGGACTGCGCGTGGTCGACGCGTCGGTGATGCCGACGATCATCCGCGGCCACACTCACGCTCCGTCGGTGCTGATCGGCGAGAAGGCCGCCGATCTCGTCCGCTCCGCCCGCGACTGACCAGCGATTTGTGTGCGTTGAGCGGCGCTGACCGCCGCTGAACGCACACAAATCACTCAGACGTAAGCGTTGGGGGGCCTCGGCGACGCGACGGCGTTCTTCGGTGAACCTGAAGTGGGTTCGAAAGATGTGTGCCACAATGGGATCGGCGCGCGCTACGTCGATCACCGAGGAGAACAATTGTGGCACGGTGTATCCCGCACCGCCAAGCTCTCTCGGCAACCGCAGCGTTCCGAAGCCAGCCCGCTTGAGCGCAGAGACCTGATCAAAGGGGTTCTCGGCGTTGAGGTCTCGGTCCTTCGCGCCGGCAGCGATGCCTGCCAGTGACTCGGTCCATTGCGGCGAGCCCGGCAGGATTCGGTTGACGTTCTGGACGCTGGTCATCAGTCCGTTGTACGCAAGCCCCGCCCGCCGGTGCACGGCTTTGGCTCACCCCGAACCCAAGAACACCCCGCCGGGGCAGAATGGAGCGCGATGACGATGAACGCCAAACGCCGCAAGGCGCACGACAGGCTGGCCGGCCTGCCCGGCGTCCGCCCGGTCCGCAGGCCGGTGGGCGGGACGGGTCGGGCCGGCGAGGAATTCGACCTCTACTACGTCCGCACCGGCCGCAAGTCGGAGCACCCGCTGGTCATCATTCCCGGCGGCCCTGGCGCGGCGTCCGTCGCGCTGTACAGGGGACTGCGGCGCCGGGCGGCGGCCGATGGCCTCGACGTCATCATGGTGGAGCACCGTGGCGTCGGCATGTCGCGGCACGACGACGCCGGTGTCGATCTGCCCCCTGAAGCCCTGACCATCGACGCGGCCGTGGACGACATCGCCGCGGTGCTCGACGACGCTCATGTGGAGTCCGCGGTGGCGTACGGCACGTCGTACGGCACCTACCTGGCTGCAGGTCTCGGCGTGCGCCATCCCGGCCGCGTGCATGCGATGATCCTGGATTCGCCGTTGCTCTCCGCCGATGACATCGATGCGGTGCGCACGGCCACCCGGCGGGTGCTGTGGGATGGTGATGACCCGGACACCGCCGAGTTGGCGGCCAAGGTGCGGCGCCTGGTCGAGGACGATGCGCTCACCCCCGCGACCGCGCAACTGGCCGCGGGCATGTACGGGTTTGCGGGCCCGGCCGTATTGCGCCGCCAGCTCGACCTGCTCCTGACGGGCCACGACTGGTTGTGGGGCGCACTCGGCTTGGGCACGAGGCTGCTGCTGCAGCGCAAGACGCCCTATCACCACGAACCCGACCTGGTCGGCCGAATCGGCTACCGCGAGCTCAACTACGCCGCGGTGCCCGACGGCGGGCCGCTCGACCCTGCGGTCGCCCTCCGCGAATCTGCCACCGACGACGTGGATTTCGTGGCCGAACCCTACGACCTCGTCACGGCAATGCCCCGCTTCGAGTGGCCCACCGCGGTGATCTCGGGCGGCCGTGACCTCGTCACCCCGCGAGCGGTGGCGCAGCGGATCGTGTCGTTGGTCCCCGACGGAGTGCTGGTTGACCTGCCGACTGCGGGCCACAGCGCCATCGACACCAGGGAGCGCACCGCGCTCGACGTCGTGAAGGCCGTATATGCGGGCACACTGCACGAACTGCCAAGCCGTTCAGCGCAACTGGATGCGGAACCCGGCGGGATCGGGGTCCGGATGTTGGTGTGGGCGATCGCGGCCGCCGCGGTTGCCGAGTCGGCGGTTCCTTCGGCGGTTCCGCGCGTGGTGCGCTACGTCACTACTTCGTGAAACCGATCGTGGTGTAGTCGAGATCACCGATGCCCGCAGGCCCGAAGTTCGCCAGGTTGCTGCGCACGGCAACGTTGCCAGGCGACTGGAACAGCGGCAGGCTGAACCCCTCGGCCCAGATCAGCTTGTCGAGCTCATTGGCAAGTGACTGCGCCTTTTCGGGGTCGAGTTCGTCGAAGACCTGTTCGGCCTTCGCGTCGATCTCCGGGCTGCTGATCTTGCCGAAGTTGCTGTCCGCACCCGTCGTATAGATCTGATTCAGGCAGCACAGCGAGAATGCATCGCCGACCCAGGAGAACTGCGCGATGTCGAAGTCTCCGACGATGATGTAGTTGGTGAAGAAGCCGCCGCCGGATTTCGCGTCGAGCTCGAGCTTGACCCCGATCTGGGCCAGGGTGTTCTGCGCGACCTGACCGACCTGCCTGGTGGTCTGCGAGTCGTAGAGCACGTCGCGGATCACCAGTTGCTTGCCGTCCTTCTCGCGGAACTGGCCGTTCATCCGCCAGCCGAGCGCGTCGAGCTCCTGCTTGGCCTTCTCCGGGTCGTACGCGACGACCTGGCTGTTGTCCTGGTAGCCGTCCTGACCGGCGACGTAGATGTGATTGTTCAGCGTCGCAGGCTTGTCGACCAGGCCGTTCTGGGTCACGTTCGCGATGGCTTGGCGGTCTATGCCCTTCGCGACCGCCAGGCGCAACGCCTTGTCGGCGAGGATCGAACCGGGCGCGCCGTTGAACGTGAAGTGGTACCAGCTGGGGCCAGGGGCACGCCGGATCGCGATGCCCGCCGTCTTGCGCGCGATGGTCAACTCATCCAGCGACGCCACCCCTGTCGCGTCGAGCGCGTTGTTCTGCAACGCAGGGATCCGCGCCGCATCGTCGAGCACCAGATAGGTGATGGAGTCGAGCAGCGGGGGTCTGCCCCACCACTTGGGGTTGCGGGTCAACGTGATCCGTTGCGCGGTGCGGTCCAGCGCGGAGATGATGAACGGCCCCGCCGCCGGGCCGGGGCCATTGAGCTGGCCCTTGTTGAACACGTCGGGGTTGGCCGTCATGCTCTTCGGCAAAAGCATGGTGTTGCCCGCGAACATGCCCTTCCAGTCGGCGAAGGGCTTGTCGAACGTCATGACCGCCTGGCGGTCGTCGACGCCACGGGTCACCGATGCCACCCGGTCGCTGCCGTTGGTGCTCGCGATCGCGAAGTCCTTGTTCTTGCCGCTGGTCGCGTCGATCTGGGATTTGATGTCTTCCCAGGTGATCGGGGTGCCGTCGCTCCACACCGCCTTGGGGTTGATGGTGTACGTGACGACCTGCGGACTGGTGCTGGTCAACTGCACGTCGGTGAAGAAGTCCTTGTTGACCGTCATGGTGCCGTCCGATGCGACCCGGAAGGCGCGCGGCATGGTCGCCCTCAGCATCGCGCCTGCGTCCGCCATGTTGCCGTCGATGTGCAGCGAGTTGAAGTTCGAAGGGAACTCGGTCAGCGCAAGGCGCAGATTGCCGCCCTGGCGCAGCGTGGAGGGATCCTGCGGGTTCAAGTCGCTGGTCTTGCCGACCTCGGCGTTGCCGCCCGCAGGCGGCGGAGCCTGGGGCCCACTCGAGCAGGCGCTGATCGTCAGGGCCAGGACCAGCGCGGCGGCGCACAGGCGTCGGATTCTCACGACGCCGACTCTAGAGGTCGCTGCCGAAGTCCGTGGATATCCGGGTTCCCGCGCCTCGTGGTTGCGTTGCGACAGCGGTCAGAGGCTGGTGATCACGATGCCGGTGAAGGCGATCACGGCTCCAACGATGCGAGCGCGGCCGAGTGGTTCGCGGTACAGGATCCGGCCGAGAAGCGCGGCGACGACGATCCCGATCTCGCGGGTCGCGGCGATTGCTCCAGTTGCGTTGGGGGATTGGGCTTGTGCCCAGATCACTACTGCGTAGGCCACGAAGGACACGACTCCACTGGCGAGGCCGATGCGCAGGTAGGGGCGCACCCTTGCCCACATGCGGCCGGGGGGAATCGCTGCGCCGAGGCAGACGAGGATGAGCGGTCCCTGTAGCAGGAACATCCAGCCGACGTAGCCGGCGACGCTGTGACTGTAGCGAACGCCGACTGCGTCGATCAGGGTGTAGGCGGCGATGCACAACCCGGTGGTGATCGCCGCCACCGAGGCAGGCCGCGAAGGCCTGCTGGAACCCGGCGGTCGACCGACGGCAACCACGGCGATTCCGGAGCAGAGCACGGCGACGCCGATCCAGTGTCGCGCGGCGGGGTGCTCGCCCAGGACGGCGACCGAATAGCCGGTGACGACCACGGGAGCGACGGCACGCGCGATGGGGTAGGCATGACCGAAATCGCCGAGCCGGTAGCTGCGCATCAGTTGCGCCGTGTACACCAGGTGCATCAGCGCTGACGCGACGATGAAGGGCCATGCGCCGCGCAGCGGTGCCGCCGCCACTACGGCGACCGGGGCGGCCGCGAGCGTGTAAGCCACGGCGATCGTGACCTGCGCGGCAACCCTGTCGGCGATCGAGTGTGCGGCGGCGTTCCAGCCGGCATGAAGCACACCCGCCAGAGCGACAACCGCTAGCACGTCGACGGAAACACCAGTGGTGTGCAGTTGGGCGGTGAAGTGGACGTGCGACAAACCAGGGCCCCTTGCCTCCGGTTGCTGTGCGTCCAAGACGCGCAACAACACTCGTACAGTGAGCCCTCTAGGTTTTTGTCCTATGGGTGTGGATGGCGGCGCTTCCCAGCGTGACCACCTGGCGACGCTCGGACCAGACCGCCATCACAAAATGGCGCGGAACCCTAGACGCACGGATCGTTTTGGATGCTAGCGCCAAGGACCCGTGCGCGTCCACCAGCACCAGGCGAGTCAGGTGCGGACCCGGCCGGACTGCGCTTCGAGGGGCCCGGCCCGGATGGCGCAGTGGCGTCACCCCTGCAGCGAGAGCCTCACGGTTGCGGCACCGCGGCGAGCAACCGTTGAGTGTAGGGATCGCGCGGCTCGGCGAACACCCGGTCGGCGTCGCCCTGCTCGACGATCTTGCCCCCGAACATCACGGCCACCTCGTGGGCGAGGTGCTTGACCACGGACAGGTCGTGTGAGACGAACAGGTAGGACAACCCGAACCGCTGCTGCAGGTCGAGCAACAGGTTGATGATGCCCGCCTGGATGGACACGTCGAGCGCGGAGACCGGCTCGTCGAGGGCCAGGATCTTGGGTTGCAGTGCCAGCGCCCGTGCGATGCCGATGCGTTGCTTCTGGCCGCCGGAGAACTCGGCGGGATAGCGGCTCGCGTCCTCGCGGCGCAGCCCAACCACGCCGAGCAACTCGCCAACCCGGTCGTCGATGCCGGCTTTGTCGAAACCGTTGGCGGCCAACGGTTCGGCGAGCACGTCGAATACCGGCAACCGCGGGTCGAGGGCCGCGACGGGGTCCTGGAACACCACCTGCAGATCCCCGCGCAACGCCCGCTTGCCCGCGCGGTTCAGTCCGGCGACGTCGGCGCCGAGCACCTCGATGGAGCCGGACTGCGGCGCGGTGAGGTCCAGGATCTGGTGCAGCGTGGTCGACTTTCCCGAGCCGGATTCGCCGACGATGCCAAGGGTGTGACCGGCGCGGAGCTCGAAGCTGACACCGTCGACGGCGCGCACCTCGCCGATCTGGCGGCGCAACACGACGCCCTTGGTCAGCTTGTACGTCTTGACGAGGTCGGCGACACGGATGACGACGGGCGCATCGGCGTCGGCATCGGCAGGTGGCGCTTCCGTGGAGACGCCGTACACCTCTGCTGCCGTCCGTCCGGCGACCTCGTCGGTGCGGATGCACGCCGCCGTGTGGCTCGTATCGGATGTCGCCGCAGGGGCGGCTCCGGTGCCGACGTCGATGAGCGACGGCTCATCGGTGCGGCAGTCGTCGATCGCCAGCGGGCAGCGCGGCGCGAACGGGCAGCCGGGCGGCAGCGCAGCCAGCGACGGCGGTGCACCGGGAATCGGCACCAGGCGGGTGCCCTGCGGGGCATCCAGCCTCGGCACCGAGCCGAGAAGCCCGACGGTGTAAGGCATCCGGCGGTCCCGGTAGAGCGTCTCCACCGGGGCGACCTCGACCGCGCGCCCGGCGTACATCACCTGTGCGCGGTCGGCGAACTCGGCGACCACCCCGAGATCGTGGGTGATGATCAGCACGCCGGCACCGGTGACGTCGCGGGCGGTCTTGAGCACGTCGAGGATCTGCGCCTGCACGGTGACGTCGAGCGCGGTGGTCGGCTCGTCGCAGATGAGCAGGTCCGGGTCATTGGCGATGGCGATGGCGATGACCACGCGTTGCCGTTCCCCGCCCGACAGCTCGTGCGGGAACGACCTGGCCCGCCGCTCCGGCTGGGCGATGCCGACGAGCTCGAGCAATTCCACCGCCCGTGCGCGTGCGGTCGGCCGACCCATGCCGCGCTGATGGGTCTGCAGTGCCTCGGCGATCTGGTCGCCGACGGTGTACACCGGCGTGAGGGCAGACATCGGATCCTGAAAGACGGTGCCGATCTTGCGGCCCCGGATGCGCGACATCTGCCCGTCGTCGAGGCCGAGCAGTTCCTCGCCGTCCAGACGCACGGATCCGGACACCTCGGCGTGCGGTGGCAGCAGCCCGATCAATGCCATCGCCGAGGCCGACTTGCCCGAGCCCGACTCGCCGACCACCGCCACCACCTCGCCGGCGTCAACGCGCAGGTTCAGCCCGCGCACCGCCGTCACGTGCTCGGTGTCGGACGCGAACGTGACCGCGAGATCGGTCACCTCGAGCAGGCTCATCGGGATTGCTTCCTTCGGCGAGGCTTGCGACTGTCGGGGTCCAGCGCATCGCGCAGTCCGTCGCCGACGAGGTTGGCGCACAACACGATCAGCACCAGAACGCCTGCGGGGAATAGGAACACCCACGGGAAGGTGGTCGCCGAGTTCGTGCCGTCGGCGATCAGCGTGCCCAGCGAGACGTCGGGTGGCTGAACGCCGAAACCGAGGAAGCTCAGCCCCGTTTCGGCCAGGATCGCGACGCCCACGTTCAGTGCGGTGTCGATGATCAGGATCGATGCGACGTTCGGAACGATGTGGCGCGCGATGATCCTGCTGTTTCTGACACCCATGTATCTTGCGGCCGTGACGAATTCGCGCTCACGCAGGCTCATGGTCATGCCGCGCACGATGCGGGCACTGATCATCCAGCTGAACGCCGACAGCAGCAGGATCAGCCACAGAGTGGTGCCGGATTCCCTGGTGCGCGGCGTGACGATCGCGATCAGGATGAAACTCGGCACGACGAGCAGCAGGTCCACCACCCACATCAGCGTCCGGTCCCGCCATCCGCCGAAGAAGCCGGCGATCGAGCCGACCGTCGCGGCGATGATCGTGGAGATGAAGGCGACGCAGACGCCGATCAGCATCGACTTCTGCATTCCGCGAAGCGTCTGGGCCAACAGGTCCTGGCCGAGCGAGTTGGTGCCGAACCAGTGGTTCAGCGCCGGCGGTTGCTGCAACGCGTAGTAGTCCAGGTCGGTGTAGCTGTACGGGAGCAGTGGCGGCAGCGCGTAACAGCCGACGAACAGCAGGACGAGCAGCACCAACGACGCCACCGCGGGCCGGTTGCGCAGGAACCGTCGCAGCACGAGCGTGCGGCGCGACGCGAACTGGTGCGCGTCGAGGCCGGACTTCGCGGTCGTCGCGGATTCGGTCGTGATCGGCTCGCTCATCGAACCCGCACCCTCGGGTCGAGGGCGGCGTAGATCACGTCGGACAGCAGCCCGGCGAGCAGGATGGTGGCCCCCGAGAACACCGTGATCGCCGCAACGATGTTGGTGTCCTGCGTGGCGATGCCCTGCACCACCCACTCGCCCATGCCGTGCCAGCCGAAGATCTTCTCGGTGAACACCGCGCCCGTGACGAGTCCGCTGACACCGTAGGCGAACAGGGTCGCCATCGGGATCAGCGCCGTGCGCAACCCGTGTTTGAACAGCGCCTGTCGCCTGGTCAGCCCCTTGGCGCGTGCGGTGCGGATGAAGTCCTGCCCGAGCACGTCGAGCATCGCGTTGCGTTGGTAGCGGCTGAACCCCGCGATGGACGCCACTGCCAGGGTGAACGTCGGCAGCACCAGATGCTGGAGGCGGTCGACGAACTGGTCCAGCGCACCACCGGCGACGTCCGACGACGTCTCGCCCGTGTACTCGAACAGTTGAACTCCGAGAATCGAATTCACCCGCAGCGCGCCAAGAATCAGCAGGTTGGCCACCACGAACGTCGGGGTGCTGAGGACGAGCAGGGACAGCACGGTGATCAGGCGATCGGAGAGGCGGTACTGGCGGATTGCGCCCCACGCGCCGACCACGACGCCCAGCACGGTGCCCAGCAGCGAGCCGATCACGACCAGGCGCAGGCTCACGCCGATGCGCCGCCACAGTTCGTCGGATACCGGCTGACCGGTCACGGTGGTGCCGAAGTCGCCGTGGAGCGCGCCCGACGCCCACTTCACGTAGCGGATCGGGATGGGGTCATTGAGGTCGAGCTCGGCGGCCTTGGCGTCAATGGCGGACTGCGGTGGCCGCGGGTTGCGCTGCAACAGGCTGTCGAGCGGCTCGAAGGTCAGTGAGGTGAGCGTGAACGTCAAGAAGGACGCGAGCGCCAGCAGGACGACGTAGTTCAGCAGCCGGCGGGTCAGGAAACGCGTCACGTAGACCCCGTCGGATTCCGCATGGGCACAGGGTAGGAGATCGGCGACGGGACGGCTGTGAGGTGGTCTTTTGGGCGCGGCGGGCTCGCGTAGCCAACTCGTACCTCGAGACCAGCGTGCTCACAGTGAGGCAGCGTTCACTCGATTCAGATCATTGGCCATATTCCGACTTGAGGAACTGACATGAGATCGACGAACCGCAGGAACGTCAGGGTGCTCGCCGCAATCGTCGGCGGTAGCGCCGTGGTGGCCCTTGGCGCGACGAACGCGGCGCTGGTGCAGGAGCACGGTGGCCAGGATGTGGCGAAGAGCGGGTCGATGACGGTCGGCGCCACCACCACCGTGACGACGCCGCCAACGGCCCCCGCCATCGGGGAGGCCGCGCCGTCGATCAAGGGACCGGCGCCGCTGCCGAAGGAGGAGCAGGGTCTCCCGGGTTAACTAGTTAGCAGGAGCAACTTCCTGCGTTTGGTCTCCGCTCGATTCGGTTACCCGTCGGGTGGAGGGGCTGTGTCGGCCTCTTCACCTACGACTTGAGATCGAATTGGAGTGATCAGAGGTGAAGACCACCAAGCTGAAGTTGATGACTGCGACTGCGGGAGCCGGCGCGGTGCTCGCCATGGGCGGTTTGTCGGTCGCGTTCAGTGAGTCCAGTTCCGCCGACCCGGAGCCGATGCCGCCCGGTCCGGTGACGACGAGCGAGGCCACCATTGCCGAGACGACCGAGGCCGGTGAAACGGTGACCGAGACGGCGCCGCCGCCGACGCCCACCACGACGATCGCAGAGCCGTCCGTTACGGGTCCTGCACCGCTGCCGCCGGAGCAGGAAGACGCCAAGTAGTCCGCTACGGATGCCCCGGTGCGAGGGGAGCGCCCGCTGGGCCTCCCCTCGTCGGTGCATAGCCGATGGTGGTGACCGAAGCCGTGGGCCCGGTGCGCGTCGCGCGGATCGTCACTTCGTCGTTCACGGCGAAGGGCGGGAGCGTGGCGATCCCGCCGGGGTTCGCGGGGATGACATACGTCTGGCTGTACCCGTCGTCGCTGCGTGCCGTGACCGCCGCATCCGAGATGGCGGTGATCCTGCCGGTTTGGGAGACCATCGTCGTGAACCCGCCGGTGCCGTCGGCCACCACGAATTCGCCGTGCACCGCTGCGGAATCCGGGCCCGCGTCTCTGGCGGCAGTGTCATGGCCCTGGTCATGGCCCGAGCCGCCGGCCCAGTGGCCCTGACCCGGTCCTGGTCCGCCGTGCATGCCCATCATCCGCGGACCGCTGTCGGTGGCGGCGTACACCGCCGCCCCGCCGACGCCGGCGATCACGGTCGCGATGCCGACGGCGGCGGCAGTTCCGCGCAGGCTCCAGGTGTCCATGTCACCACTGTGCTGTCCGTACTCGTGTGCCCGCTGTGCGCGGGATTAGCCGGAGATGTGCGTCGACGGCTTCACAGCTCAGACATAGAAACGCCACAGCACCTGCCCATCGGGTGCGCGAATAATGGGGCATCATGACCACCGCGAACGGATCCGTGCACGACAACGATCCCGGGCGCGTCGTGATGCGCCGGGCCGACGGCAAGCCGATCAACGTGCTCGTCGTCGACGACGAGCCGGTGCTGGCCGAGTTGGTCTCCATGGCGTTGCGCTATGAGGGTTGGGACATCGCCACCGCGGGCGACGGTGCGACGGCGATCTCGCTGGCCCACGACAATCCACCGGACGTGGTGGTGCTCGACGTCATGCTTCCCGACATGAGCGGTCTCGACGTACTGCACAAGCTGCGCGAACAGATCCCGGGGTTGCCGCTCCTGCTGCTCACCGCGAAGGACTCGGTCGAGGACCGCATCGCCGGGCTGACCGCAGGCGGGGACGACTACGTGACCAAGCCGTTCAGCATCGAGGAGGTGGTGCTGCGGTTGCGCGCACTGCTGCGCCGCACCGGCGTGGCCAACGAGGCCGGCGGTGCCCAGATCGTCGTCGGTGACCTGGTGCTCGACGAGGACAGTCACGAGGTCACTCGGGCCGGTGAGCCCATCACGTTGACGGCCACCGAGTTCGAACTGTTGCGCTTCATGATGCGCAATTCCAAGCGCGTGCTGAGCAAGGCGCAGATTCTGGACCGGGTGTGGAGCTATGACTTCGGTGGCCGGTCGAACATCGTCGAGCTGTACGTGTCCTACCTGCGCAAGAAGATCGACAGCGGTCGCGACCCGATGATCCACACCCTGCGGGGCGCCGGGTATGTGCTCAAGCCGGCTCGCTGAGCCCGGGGGCGAACGTCTGGACACTGAGCCCGGGGGCGAACGTTGACACGGTGTCGCGGACCCGGTTCTGGTCGCCGCGCACCTGGTCGCTACGCGTTCGGCTGCTGGTCATCCAGGTGCTGCTGCTGGCGGTCGTGTGCACCGGCATCGGCGTTGCGACCGAGTTCGCGCTGAAGCGCTTCCTGTCCCACCAGCTCGACGATCAGCTGCTCGAGGCGGGCAGGCGGTCGGCGGCGATCTACGACATGCCGCCGCCACCGTTCGCCGGGGCCCTGCGTCTTCCCTCACCACGGGTTGGGCCGAGATCGCCCCAGTTTCCCGAGCCATCACCCGGTCTGCCCGCGTTGCCGCCGGGATTCTCCTACCGGGAGCGGCTCGATCCGGAGCTCGGCCCAGGTCCGGCGTTCCTGAACGCACCGGGCCAGGCAGCGCGGACCGTTGGCGCGGTCATCGCGCGGGACGGCTCGGTGGACGCCGGGGTGATCATGGCCGACGGTGGCCGGTCCGGGGTGAGCGACGCCGCTTCGGCCCAGCTCGCCGCCGTTGCGCCCAACCGGATGCCGCATACCGTCGTACTCGACGGCCTTGGCCGCTACCGGCTGATCGGCCTGCACGCCCGGCACGGCGGGCAGACCATCGTGACGGGTCTGCCGACCGCTGTCGTCGACGACACGTTGCTGTGGGTGCTCGGCATGTTCTGCGTGGTCGCCGCGGTCGCGCTGATCGGCGCAACGACCGCAGGCATCCTGATCATCCGGCGCCAGCTCGCCCCGTTGTCGAGGGTCGCCGCCGCGGCGCGCGCGGTGGCCGACCTCGAGTTGGACAAGGGCGAAGTGAATCTGCCGACACCGATCGTGCGCGTCGACCCGGCAGGTGCCCACACCGAGATCGGCCAGCTCGGTTCCGCGCTGAACCGGATGCTCGACCGCATTGCGGGCGCGCTGTCGGCGCGCCACGCCAGCGAGACCAGGGTGCGTCAGTTCGTCGCCGACGCCAGCCACGAGTTGCGCACGCCGCTGGCCGCGATCCGCGGCTACACCGAGCTCGCCCAGCGCAAGCGCGACGAACTACCCGACGACGTCGCCCATGCGATGAGCCGCGTCGAGTCCGAGACCGCCCGGATGACCCAGCTGGTCGAGGACATGCTGCTTCTCGCCCGCCTGGATGCCGGCCGTCCACTGATCCGCGAATCCGTCGATCTGTCGAGGTTGGTCGTCGACACCGTGAGCGACGCGCACATCGCGGGTGCCGATCACCAGTGGTCGCTCGACCTGCCCGACGAACCCGTGCTGGTGACCGGCGACGAGGCGCGGTTGCATCAGGTGCTGGCGAACCTGCTGGCCAACGCCAGGGTGCACACGCCTGCCGGGACGTTGGTGACGACGTCGCTCGAGCGGGCCCGCACCGGTGCGGTGGTGCTCGCCGTGACCGACGACGGCCCCGGTATTCCCCGGACGCTACAGCCGGAGATCTTCGAACGGTTCGCCCGCGGGGACTCGTCGCGGTCGCGGCGTGGTGGCAGCACCGGTCTCGGGCTGGCGATCGTCGCCGCCGTGGTCAAGGCCCACGACGGTACGATCGACGTCCGAAGTGGACCCGGCAGTACCGAGTTCGTGGTCCGGCTCCCCGGCGGCTCACAGCCGACGCACAGTCCGGGCAAATTGGACGCCTAGCCTGCCCCATGAGAATCGACCACGTGACTGCCGTACTGCCGCATGCATCGACGCCTGCCGCCCGCACCGGCCCGGCATCCGCGGTGCAGCCCCGATTCGACGTGCGCGAGCGGGTGGCGTTCGGCGCGCTGATGGTGGTCACCGCCGTGCTCTACCTGTGGAATCTGTCGGCGAGCGGCTGGGCCAACGCGTTCTACTCCGCGGCGGCGCAGGCGGGCGGGCAGAGCTGGACGGCGATGCTGTTCGGCTCCAGCGATGCGAGCAACGCGATCACCGTCGACAAGACCCCCGCCGCACTGTGGGTGATGGACCTCTCGGTCCGGCTCTTCGGGCTCAGCCCGTGGAGCGTGCTCGTGCCGCAGGCACTGGAGGGCGTCGGCGCGGTCGCCCTGCTGTACGCCGCCGTGCGTCGCGCATCCGGTCCTGGGGCGGCGCTCCTGGCCGGAGGGGTGTTCGCGCTGACGCCCGTCGCCGCCTTGATGTTCCGGTTCAACAATCCCGATGCGCTGCTGGTGCTGATGCTCGTCGCGGGTGCGTACTGCGTGCAGCGCGCCTTCGAGCGTGACGCGAGCCGGTGGTGGCTGATCGGTGCGGGCGCTGCCGTGGGTGTCGGCTTCCTGGCCAAGATGCTCCAGGCGTTCCTGGTGCTGCCGGGCTTCGGGCTCGCCTATCTGGTCGCGGCGGCCGTGCCGCTGCGCACCCGGCTGCTGCGGCTGGCGGGCGCCTTGGTGGCACTCATCGTGTCCGGCGGCTGGTACCTGCTGCTCGTCGAGCTGTGGCCGGCATCCGCACGCCCGTACGTGGGCGGCTCACAGCAGAACAGCATCGTCGAACTCGCATTGGGCTACAACGGTTTCGGCCGGCTGACCGGAAACGAGACCGGAGGCCTCGGCAACGTGAACTTCGACGTCGGCTGGGGTCGCTTGATGGGCGGTGGGATGGGCGGTTACATCGCGTGGCTGCTGCCCGCGGCGGTGGTGTGCCTGTTCGCCGGTCTGCTGCTGACCCGTCGGGAGCCGCGCACCGACTCGCAGCGCGGCGCGCTGATCCTGTGGGGCGGCTGGTTGATCGTCACGGCCCTGGTGTTCAGCTTCGCCAACGGTATCGTGCATCCCTACTACACCGTCGCGCTCGCCCCGGCGATCGGTGCCGTCGTCGGAATCGGCGCAACATTGTTGTGGCGCAACCGCTCCGACATGCGGGCTGCGACGGCGATGTCGGCCACCGTCGTCGTGACCGCCGTATTGGCCGCCGTTCTGCTCACCCGGCATGGCGATTGGCTGGACTGGCTGCGCTTGAGTGTGGCCGTCGTAGGAGTGGGCGCGGCGGCACTGCTGGTGGTCGTCGGACGGCTGCCGCGCCGCCTGAGCGTGGTCGCGGCGGGACTCGCCGCCGCGGCGTGTCTGGCAGCGCCGACTGCCTACACGCTGGCGACGGTGGCGACGCCGCACAGCGGCGCCATCCCGTCCGTCGGCCCGGCCCGCGGACCCGGCGGGTTCGGCGGTTTGTTCGGGGGATTGCTCGACTCGCCCGAGCCGGGGCCAGGTTTGACGGCGATGCTGGCCGCCGACGCCGACGAATACGCGTGGACCGCTGCGGTCGTCGGGTCCAATAATGCCGCTGGCTACCAATTGGCAAGTGGCGCACCCGTAATGGCCGTCGGGGGCTTCAACGGCACCGATCCGTCGCCGACGCTCGAACAGTTCCGGGCCGAGGTGGGCGCGAGGCAAATCCACTACTTCGTCCGCGGCGGCGTTGGCTTCGGAGGCTTCGGCGGACACGACACCGGCGGCAGCCACGAGGCCACCGACATCGCCAGCTGGGTCGAGGCTCACTTCGTCCCGATGACCGTCGACGGCAAGGTCGTCTACGACCTGACCGCCGCGCCGAAGAACTCATAGCTGGCGCATAGCTGATGCCCACCGCCGCCACACCGGAGCGCCCGATGATGAATGGTATGACAGATATCGCCCTTGCATCCGACGTCGACCGGATGCGCCGTTTCGACTCCCGGCCCAACGCCGCCCTTGCCGCAGCAGCTCTTGGCGTGCCCGTACTCGACGTGGTGGTCCCGGTCTACAACGAGGAGGCGGCGCTGGCCGACTCGGTGCACCGGTTGCACCGACATCTGCAGGACACGTTCCCGTATCCGGTGCGCATCACCATCGCCGACAACGCCAGCGTCGACGACACCCCGCGGATCGCCGCCGAACTCGCCGCCGAACTGGCCGAGGTCAGGGTCGTACGCCTCGAGCAGAAGGGCCGGGGCCGCGCTCTTCACCAGGTCTGGTCGGACTCCGACGCCGCGGTGCTCGCCTACATGGACGTCGACCTGTCGACCGATCTGGCAGCGCTCGCACCACTGGTGGCGCCGCTGATCTCGGGCCACTCCGATCTCGCCATCGGCACCCGGCTGGGCCGCGGCTCGCGGGTGGTGCGCGGGGCCAAGCGGGAGATCATCTCGCGCTGCTACAACCTGATCCTGAAATCGACACTGGCCGCGCGGTTCTCCGATGCGCAGTGTGGCTTCAAGGCGATCCGCGCCGACGTCGCGCGCGGGCTGCTCCCGCACGTCGCCGACACCGGTTGGTTCTTCGACACCGAACTGCTGGTGCTCGCCGAGCGCAGCGGGTTGCGGATCCACGAGGTTCCGGTCGACTGGGTCGACGACCCGGACAGCCGGGTGGACATCGTCGCCACCGCAACCGCCGACCTGAAGGGGGTGGGTCGCTTGCTCCGCGGCTTCGCCAGTGGCTCCATCCCGGTGAACGCGATTGCCGCCCAACTGGGTTCGTCCCGGCGGTCGGCGGCGCCGGGTTCGTTGTTCCGCCAGGTGGTGAGGTTCGGTGCGGTCGGGGTGGCGTCGACGGCGGCCTATCTCGTGCTGTTCGTGCTGTTGCACGGGTGGATCGGCGCGCAGGCCGCGAACCTGGTGGCGCTGCTGGTCACCGCCATCGGCAATACCGCGGTCAACCGCCGCTTCACCTTCGGCGTCGGCGGCACCGGCGCGGGCAGGGCCGCACGCCACCACGTCGAGGGCCTCATCGTCTTCGCCATCGCGCTCGCCATCACCAGCGGCGCGCTGGCCGTCCTGCACGGCGTGGTCCCCCAGCCGCACCGACTGCTGGAGATCACCGTGCTGATCGTGGCCAACCTGGTCGCCACCGCCGTGCGCTTCGTCCTGTTGCGCGGCTGGGTGTTTCACCCACGGCGCGCCCGCTAACCCCTAGTCAACGCACACCAATCGCGAGGAAACCGATGACGACCATCACCGTAGCCGCCCGACCGGAGACCGCCGCCGACGCGGCGGCTCCGCCGGACCCGCGGTGGGCCAGACCCGGCCTACTCGCACTGCTGGCGGCCACCGCCGTGCTGTACCTGTGGGGCCTCGGCTCGTCGGGCTGGGCGAACAGCTACTACGCCGCGGCCGCACAGGCAGGCACCCAGGACTGGAAGGCCTGGCTGTTCGGCTCGCTGGACGCCGGAAATGCCATCACGGTGGACAAACCGCCTGCCGCCATGTGGGTGATGGCGTTGTCCGGCAGGCTGTTCGGGTTCAACGCGTTCACCATGTTGCTGCCACAGGCGCTGATGGGGGTGGCGGCAGTCGCGGTGCTGTACTTCACCGTCAAGCGCAGCAGTGGCGCCGGCGCCGGGCTGATCGCGGGCGCGGTACTGGCACTGACGCCGGTGGCGACGCTCATGTTCCGCTACAACAATCCCGACGCGCTGCTGGTGCTCCTGCTCGTCGTCGCGGCGTACTGCACGGTGCGCGCCATCGAGAACGGCAGCATGCGCTGGATGGCGCTGACGGGATGCGTCGTCGGCTTCGCGTTCCTGACCAAGATGCTGCAGGCATTCCTCATCGTGCCGGGCCTCGCTCTTGCCTTCCTGTTCGCCGCGCCCACCGGGTGGTGGAGGCGGCTGGGCGCCCTTCTGGTCGGCGGGGCGACGATGATCCTGTCGGCCGGTTGGTACATCGCCATGGTCAGCCTGTGGCCCGCGGCCTCGCGGCCCTTCATCGCAGGCTCCACCGACAACAGCCTGTTGCAGCTGGCACTGGGCTACAACGGAATCGAACGCATCGTCGGTGGCGGTGGTCCGGCAGGTGGCGGCCCCGGTGGTGGACACGGTCCAGGCCGTGGCGGGATCGGCGCGGGAAACATCTTCTTCGGCGGTGAGCCCGGCATCGGCCGGATGTTCGGAATGTCCTTCGGGACCGAGGCGTCCTGGCTGTTGCCCGCCGCGCTCATCGGCCTGCTGGCCGGTATCTGGCTGACCTGGCGTACCGCGCGCACCGGTCAGGTGCGCGCAGGCCTGCTGCTGTGGGGTGGTTGGCTGTTGGTGACCGGCGCCGTGTTCAGCTTCATGGACGGCACGGTCCACCCCTACTACACGGTCGCTCTCGCTCCCGCCATCGCCGCGCTGGTCGGCATCTCGGTGGCAGAACTCCTGCGCCGCAAGGCATTCCTGGCTGCCGCGCCTGACCTTGGCCGCCATGTTGGCGGTGACCGGGGTGTGGGCGTTCGTGCTGCTGAACCGGACCCCGGACTGGTTGCCTGCGCTGCGCTGGATGGTGCTGGCCGGATCGGTGATCGTGGCGGTGCTTGCCGTCGGCCTGCACCGGCTGGGTCGCGCCACCGTCGTCGTCGCCGTGGCGGCTGCCCTGTTCGGGCTCGGCGCCACGGCCGCCTACTCGATCGAGACCATGTCGCAGGGTCACAGCGGGCCGATGACCATGTCCGGGCCGGCAAAGGCGGGTGGTTTCGGCTTCGGCGGCCCTGGCGGCAAGGGCGGTCCGGACGGCAAGGGCGGCCCCGGTGGGCCGGGAAGTGGACCCTTCGGTTTCGGCGGTGACAACGCTGCGCTGGAGGCACTGGTGAAGGACACCGACAGCCGGTGGGCGGCAGCTTCCGTCGGCTCCTTCACGGTCAGCGACCTCGAGCTCAAGACCGGAACGTCGCTGATGGCGATCGGCGGCTTCAGCGGTGGCGATCCCTGGCCCACGCTGGCGCAGTTCCAGCACTACGTGGCCGACGGCCAGGTGCGCTACTTCATCGCCGGGAGAGAAGGCGGACCGATGGGCCACCGAACGGGCGTCGCGAACGACATCACGACGTGGGTCGAGCAGCACTTCACCAAGACCGACGTCGACGGCACCACGGTCTACGACCTGCAGCCGCAGCCGTGACGGCGATCGAATCGGAATCCGGGTAGCGGTTGACTAGCGTCGTCCGTCGAGGTATCCGCGAAACGCAAGGAGGTCCACATGTCCGTGACCGACGAGTACCTGAAGAACAATGAGCTGTACGCCCAGTCCTTCAACGGACCGCTGCCCCTGCCACCGAGCAAGCACGTCGCGGTGGTGGCGTGCATGGACGCGCGGCTGGACGTCTACCGGATCCTGGGACTGGCCGATGGCGAGGCGCACGTCATCCGCAACGCGGGCGGTGTGGTGACCGACGACGAGATCCGGTCGCTGGCGATCAGTCAGCGGTTGCTCGGCACCAAGGAGATCATCCTGATCCACCATACCGACTGCGGGATGCTGACGTTCACCGACGACGACTTCAAGCGCTCGATCCAGGACGAGACGGGCATCAAGCCGGAATGGGCCGCCGAGTCCTTCACCGATCTGAACGAGGACGTGCGTCAGTCGCTACGCCGCATCGAGGCCAGCCCATTCGTGACCAAACACGAGTCGTTGCGCGGCTTCGTCTTCGACGTGGCGACCGGCAAGCTCAACGAGGTCACGGTCTAACGGACCGGGTTAGCTGCAGCGGGCGCCGAGCGACGTCGATGCCAGGTAATCGCCCCGACGCACAACTACGCGGTCGATGATGGCGGCATGGTTCTGCAAAGCTTCACGCCCCGTGACGACAACGGCACCGCCGTGCAACTCGACGCCACCGCCACGGTGCCGTACGCCTCGACCAGTCTGCGAAACCCGTTTCCGCCCGTCGCCGACTACGCCTTCCTCTCGGATTGCGAGAACAACTGCCTGATCTCGTCGGCGGGCTCGGTGGAATGGATGTGCGCGCCGCGGCCCGATTCTCCGAGCTTCTTCGGCGCGATCCTGGATCGCGGTGCCGGCCACTTTCGGATCAGCCCGTACGGCGTTGCCGTGCCCGCCGCCCGTCGGTATCTGCCCGGTGGCCTGATCCTGGAGACCACCTGGCAGACCAACACGGGCTGGATGATCGTCCGGGACACCTTGGTGATGAGTCCGTGGCACGACATCGAGACGAGGTCGCGAACCCATCGGCGCACCCCGACGGACTGGGAGGCCGAGCACACGTTGCTGCGCACCATCCGGTGCGTCAGCGGGACCGTCGAACTGGTGATGGACTGTGAGCCTTCGTTCGACTACAGCCGCATCCCGGCGAACTGGGAGTACTCGTCCGCCGGATACGGCGAAGCGATAGCGCGGGCCAAGACCGATCCGGACGCACATCCGACCCTTCGCCTGACGACGAACCTGCGCATCGGACTGGACGGCCGCCAGGCGCGGGCACGGACCAGGTTGAAGGAGGGTGACGATGTCTTCGTCGCCTTGACCTTCTCCTCGAACACCGCCGCCCCACAGACCTATGCGGAGGCCGCCGACAAGATGTGGCAGACCGGCGAGTGTTGGCGGCAGTGGATCAACGTCGGTGACTTCCCCGACCACCCGTGGCGGGCCTACCTGCAGCGCAGCGCGTTGACGCTCAAGGGGCTGAGCTACGCACCGACCGGGGCCATCCTGGCGGCGAGCACCACGTCACTGCCGGAAACCCCTCGTGGCGAACGCAATTGGGACTACCGCTACACCTGGATTCGGGATTCGACGTTCGCGCTATGGGGGCTGTACACGTTGGGGCTCGATCACGAGGCCGACGACTTCTTCTCGTTCATCGCCGACGTGTCGGGCGCCAACGACGATGACCCGCATCCGCTTCAGGTGATGTACGGCGTCGGCGGCGAGCGCAGTCTCGTCGAAGATGAGCTGAACCACCTGTCCGGGTACGACAGTGCCCGACCGGTCCGCACCGGCAACGGGGCGTTCGACCAGATGCAGCACGACATCTGGGGCACGCTGCTCGACTCGTTCTATCTGCATGCCAAGTCGCGTGAGCAGATACCGGAGATGCTGTGGCCGGTGCTCAAGAGTCAGGTCGAGGAGGCCATCAAGCACTGGCGTGAGCCCGACCGCGGCATCTGGGAGGTGCGCGGCGAGCCGCAGCACTTCACCTCGAGCAAGATCATGTGCTGGGTGGCGCTGGACCGCGGGGCGAAACTCGCTGAGCTGCACGGCTGGATGAGCTATGCCCAGCAGTGGCGCATGGTCGCCGAGGAGATCAAGGCCGACATCCTGGCCAACGGTGTGGACTCCCGCGGCGTGCTGACACAGCGTTACGGGGACCCTGCGCTGGATGCCTCGCTGTTGTTGGCGGTGTTGACCCGGTTCCTGCCGTCCGACGATCCACGGCTGCGCGCCACGGTCCTGGCCATCGCCGACGAACTCACCGAGAACGGCCTGGTGCTGCGCTACCGCGTCGAGGCGACCGACGACGGATTGTCCGGCGAGGAGGGGTCGTTCACGATCTGCTCGTTCTGGTTGGTGTCGGCGCTCGTCGAGATCGGCGAATTCAGCCGCGCCAAGCACCTGTGCGAACGGTTGTTGTCGTTCGCCAGTCCGCTGCACCTCTACGCCGAGGAGATCGAGCCGCACACCGGTAGGCACCTCGGCAACTTCCCGCAGGCATTCACCCACCTGGCGCTGATCAACGCCGTCGTGCACGTGATCCGCGCCGAAGAGGATGAGGACGGCTCCGGGACGTTCCAGCCCGCCAACGCACCGATGTAGAGGGTGCTGAGTACACCTGCCACGATCAAAGTTGCCGACGGCGGTGATCTCGACGCTCGCGAGTCGGGAAACAGTGTCGAATGTCGCATCGCGTGGACGGATTTAACGTAGCGTCAACGCCATTGCCCCGAATTCGGAGCCTCGCTGACCAGCCCTCAGCGTCGGTTGAGAAGGAGCCGAAACGATGCGCATCGTCGTGGACTTGAACCGATGCCTGGGATATGCGCAATGCGTTCCGCTCGCACCGGAGGTGCTTCGACTCAACGGCGAGGAGGCGCTGGCCTACGACCCGAACCCCGACGACTCGCAGCGTCAGCGGGTGGCCCGCGCGGTGGCGTCCTGCCCGGTGCAGGCGATCATCGCAGAGATGGATCCGCCGGCTGACCGGACCACGAAATGACCACGGCGTCACTGATTTCCGAGTTGGTCACCAGCTTCAAGTCCAACGGCAGGATCGTCATCGTCGGTGCGTCGCTGACCGGACTGCGCGCCGCGGAAGCACTGCGGGACGAGGGGTTCACGGGCTCGCTGACCATCATCGGCGACGAGGTGCACGAGCCGTATGATCGGCCGCCGTTGTCGAAGCAGGTGCTCAAGGGGTGGGTGCCTGCCGGGAACACGAAGCTGCCACGGCTGCGGGAGGTCGACGCCGATTGGCGTCTCGGCGTGGCGGCTACCGCCCTGGATCGTGACAACCACGAAGTGGTGCTGGCCAACGGCGACAAGGTCCCCTACGACAGGTTGCTGATCGCGACCGGTGTCCGGTCGCGCGCGTGGTTCGACAAGGAAGAGGCCAAGCTGGAGGGTCTCTACACGCTGCGCACGAGTGATGACGCGGCGAAGCTGCAGGCGGCGTTGAAGGCCCGGCCCAAACGGGTGCTGATCGTCGGTGCCGGATTCATCGGCTCCGAGATGGCCTCGGTCTGCCGTGATCTCGGTCTGGACGTGACGGTCGCGGAGCGCTCGAGCGCGCCGCTGATCGGCCCACTCGGCGGCGTCATCGGCGATATCGCCGCGAAGATGCAACGCGACGCAGGCGTTGACCTGCGTACGGGTGTCGCCGTCGAGGCCCTCGAGGGCGACGCCGACGGACACGTCCGGCGCGCCAAGCTCTCCGATGGCACCACGCTCGACGTCGACGTGGTGGTCGCGTCGCTGGGGTCCGTCCGCAACATCGAGTGGCTGGAAGGCGCCGACCTGGCAGCCGGGTTCTGGGGGGTGGCCTGCGACGCGGGGTGCCGCGCGTTCGACATCAACGGCGTGGTGACCGACAACATCTTCGTCGCGGGCGACATCGCCCGGGCGCCACACGTGCTCTACGAGTACCAGTTCATGGCGATCGAGCACGTGGACGCCGCGATACTCGGCGCCCAGACCGCTGCCCACAACATGGTCAATCTCGAGAAGGGGCGGCGTCCGCACCTGCCGCTGCCGCAGTTCTGGTCCGGCCAGTTCGGCGTCAACATCAAGGGCGTCGGCGTGTGTTCCTTCGGTGACGAGATCGTCTTCACCCAGGGCTCGGTGGAGGATCTCCGCTTCGCTGCCGCCTTCGGCAAGAACGGCCGCATCGTCGGAGCCCTCACCTTCAACCACGGGAAGTGGCTGCCGTACTACGCAGACATGATCGAACGCTCCGCCCCCTTTCCGCCTCCGCCACCGGGCTATGACGTACCGGTCAACGCGGAACCGATGTCGGCCCGCTTCCCGGATCCCCGTGAGCCCACCGGGATCCCCGACGTCGTTCTGACCGGCCATGATCCGACCTCCCGAGGCGCCGAGTACCGCCCCAAACCCCGCTAGCACCCTGAAGGACGACATGACGACTGCGGAAGCCGCCTGGGCGGCGGCGATGAAGTACGAGAACCGTCACGACCCATACCGGTTCTTCGACGAACTCCGCAAGACTCCCGTGGTGCAGGTGGCCGACAAGGTGTACGTGGTCACCGGCTACCGCGAGCTTCTGCAGCTCGCGCACGATCCGCACGTCAGCTCCGACATCTCCAGGAGCCCCATCTCCGCCCAGCCTGCTGCTCGTCCGGAGCCCGACGTCGGCGCCGAGCACATGCAGGCGTACGGGCGCGAGGCGAGTCTCATCGTGTCCGACCCGGCCAAGCACGACAAGCAGCGACGGCAGGTCATGCGGCACTTTGCGCCGCCGCACTCGCCGAACGTCATCCCCGCCATGGCGACCGACATCCAGGCGCTGTGCAACGACTCGCTGGACGAAATAAGGGCCAAGGGCGCGAACACGTTCGACGTCGTCGATCAGTACGCCTATCCGGTGCCGGTGGCGGTGATCTGCAAGATCCTCGGCGTGCCGCTCAAGGATGAGCCCACCTTTCACGGCTGGATCTTCGACTTCATGGCGGGCGCTGACATGGGTCCGGACGCGGCCACCGAGGAAGGGCGGTCCCGCGCGCAGAAGGGCAAGGAAAGCACCGCCGCTCTGAACCGCGTACATGGCCGACTTGATCCACGGGTTTCTCTCGGAACCTCAGGACAACGTGCTGTCCAAGCTGGTGAACGACAAGGACGGCCCCGATGGGCCGATGACTCCCGAGGAAGCTGCGGCGAACGCGATGCTTCTGCTGATCGCCGGACACGATTCCACGGTCAACACCATCGCGCACTGCGTGCTGATGCTGCTGCGAAATCCCGAGTCGATCGAATTGCTCCACGACAAGCCGGAATTGATCCCGAAGGCGATCGAGGAAGTCCTGCGGCTGCAGTCGGCGGTGCAGTTCTTCCCGAGTCGCAGTGTCACCGCTGATGTCGAGGTCGGCGGGACCGTCATCCCCGCGGGATCGGCGGTGCACCTGCTGTACGGCGCCGCCAACCGCGATCCCGATCGATTTCCCGATCCGGAGAAGTTCGACATTCAGCGCCCGCGACAACCAACACGTGGGTTGGGGCCGCGGAGTGCACAGCTGCGTCGGTGGTCCATTGGCGCGCCTTGAGGTCAACATCGCCTTGGAGACGTTCCTGCGACGCGTCGAGAACCCGCGGCTGGTCGTCGACCCGCCGCCGTACCGGCAGAACCAGATCTTCCGCGGCCCGCTGCATCTCGAGGTCCGGTTCGACCGGATCACGGACGGCTAGGTCAGCGGGAGAGAAGGAGGCGCGCCATCAAGGCCTTCCAGCTGGTCGAATGGCAACAGCCGGGCGAACTTCGGGATGTGCCGGTGCCAGAGCCGGGACCGGGGGAGGTGCTGGTCAAGGTCGCCGGCGCCGGTGCCTGCCACTCCGATCTGCACTTGCTCGAACTACCCGCCGGAGTCAGGTCTTTCACCCTGCCGTTCACGCTGGGACACGAGAACGCCGGATGGGTCGAGACGATGGGCGCCGGCGCAACGGGTTTCGCGCCGGGTGATCCCGTCATCGTCTACGGCCCATGGGGTTGCGGCCTGTGCACGAGCTGCCGCCAAGGCATGGAGAACTACTGCCAGGCACCGGGCAAGCCCAGCCCAGGCGGGCTTGGCGGTACCGATGGTGGGATGGCCGAATACCTCCTCGTGCCTTCGACGCGCTATCTGATCCCGTTGGGCGACCTGGACCCCCGTGAGGCTGCCCCGTTGAGCGATGCAGGACTCACCAGCTATCACGCCGTCAAACGGTCCCTGCACCTGCTTGGGCCAGGTTCGACCGCGGTGGTGATCGGTGCCGGCGGACTCGGCCAAATGGCGATCCAGGTACTCAAGGCGCTCAGCGGTGCTACGACCGTGGTCGCGGTGGACACGTCGGAAGACAAGTTGAAGATCGCCAAGGACATGGGCGCCGACGCGGTACTGATATCCGGCGACGATGCAGTCAAGACGATCAGGGACATCACCAAGGGCCAGGGTGCCGAACTCGTCCTCGACCTCGTGGGCGTCAACCCGACGCTGACGATGGCGGCACAGGTGGCGCGAGTGCTCGGACACCTCACCATCGTCGGAGTCGGCAACGCGGCACTGCCGGTCAACTTCTCCAGCCCACCGCACGAATGCGCTGTCAGCTCACCGTTCTGGGGCACCATTCCCGAGTTGATCGAGGTGATCAGCCTCGCCCAGACCGGCAAGATCACGATGCTCGTGGAACACTTCCCGCTCGACGATGCGGCGCGCGCCTATGACCTCCTGCACCACGGCAAGATCCAGGGCCGCGCAGTCATCACGCCCAACGACTGACGGCCCACCGTCGGTGGCCCCACGGCAAACGTTCCCCCGACACATGGCCTGTCGATCCGCTCGTTTGCTCCCGGCGCCCATGGCCGAGCCGCCGGAGTATTGGTGGGCTTTGCTCCGGCCGCGGGCGCGACGGAGAGCGAGTACATCGCCGACCTGGAGAGCGAAGGATTCAGCGGGCCGACGGCCGCCGCCATCTCGATGGGTTACGAGGTGTGCACCGACGTCGCCAACGGCATCGACCAGGGCGACACCATCGAGGCGGTCTACCAGAACACCGGGAACGATGTCACTCGCAATGACGCGCAGTACATCTACGAGGCGGCAGTTCTCTTCCTCTGTGCCTGATCCCGATTCGGCTCAGACGTTCACCCCACCTTGTAGGTTGCGATCGCCTTCGCGATCAACTCGCCGTCGGGTGTGACGACGTCCACGTCGCAGTTCACCAACGTGCGGCCCCGACGCAGTACCCGGCCGACGCCGATCAGGTCCGTCGCGCGGGCTGGGGCAAGGAACTGCATCGCCATCGAGGTCGTGACCCCGCGCAGCGATGGAGGCTCCTCGACGCCGGCCCAGGCCGCGGCCATCACGGTGACGTCGGCAAGGGCGGCGATGGCACCGCCGTGCACCATGTCGCCGAGCGTGACGTTGGTGGTGTCCCACGGCATGCGCAGCCGCACCCCGTCGGCGTCGAGTACTTCGGCGACGATGCCGAGCTTGGCGACGAACGGTGACTGGGGGATGAACCGCGCCATGATCTCGGCGCCGGTGAGAGTCGGCATGAGGCCATGGTCTCGCCCTGGCAGAAGCATTTCAATTACCCGCAGGGTAAGCGAAGCTACGCCCTCGCCAGAGTGACCAGGAGTCGAACACCGTGTCCGCGTGCGACAGGAGATCGGGCCGCCTCGCCGACCTCTGTGCGCCGCGACTCGACGTGGTGCTGGACGGCGACTGACCTGCGAGTGCTTTGACATGGCACAGTGTCGGCGGTTACATTCCTGGGCATGATTGCAATTCTGGCTAACTCTACCAACTTAAAGAGGAAGCCGTGACGGCAGCGCAGCAGCTCGACCGGGCCGCGGGCAAGTACGAGCTCAGTCACCTGCGGTCGCTGGAGGCCGAGGCGATCCACATCATTCGCGAGGTCGCCTCCGAACTCGAGAAGCCGGTGTTGTTGTTCTCCGGCGGCAAGGACTCCATCGTCATGCTGCATCTCGCGCTCAAGGCGTTCCGGCCGGGCCGACTGCCGTTCCCGGTGATGCACGTCGACACCGGCCACAACTTCGAGGAGGTCCTCGAGGTGCGTGACCAACTCGTCGCCGAATCCGGGGTACGTCTGATCGTCGCGAAGGTGCAGGACGACATCGACGCCGGGCGCGTCGTCGAGACCATCCCGTCGCGCAACCCGATGCAGACCTTCACGCTGCTGCGGGCGATCCGCGAGCACAAGTTCGACGCGGCATTCGGCGGCGCCCGTCGCGACGAGGAGAAGGCGCGCGCCAAGGAGCGGGTGTTCAGCTTCCGCGACGAGTTCGGGCAATGGGATCCCAAGGCGCAGCGTCCCGAGCTGTGGAACCTGTACAACGGGCGCCACCACAAGGGTGAGCACATCCGGGCCTTCCCGCTGTCCAACTGGACCGAGTTCGACATCTGGTCCTACATCGGAGCGGAGAAGATCAAGCTGCCGTCAATCTATTATGCCCACCAGCGCAAGGTGTTTCAGCGCGACGGCATGTTCCTCGCCGTGCACCAGTACCTACAGCCACGCAAGGACGAGGAGGTCGTCGAGAAGACCGTGCGGTTCCGCACCGTCGGCGACGTCACCTGCACCGGCTGCGTCGAATCCCTGGCGGGCACGGTGTCCGAGGTGATCGCCGAGACCGCCGTGTCGCGGCTCACCGAACGTGGCGCGACCCGCGCAGACGACCGGATCTCCGAGGCAGGCATGGAAGACCGCAAGCGGGAAGGTTACTTCTGATGCCAGGGCGAGCGAAGCGACGGGGTATCGATCCAGGGCGAGCGAAGCGACGGGGGAAATGAACATGGCTACATTGCTGCGACTCGCGACGGCGGGCTCGGTCGACGACGGAAAGTCGACTCTGATCGGCAGGCTGCTGTTCGACTCCAAGGCCGTCATGGAGGATCAGCTGGCTTCGGTCGAGCGGACGTCCAAGGAACGCGGAAATGACTACACCGACCTGGCTTTGGTGACCGACGGCCTGCGTGCCGAGCGGGAGCAGGGCATCACGATCGACGTCGCGTACCGCTACTTCGCGACGTCGAAGCGCAAGTTCATCATCGCCGACACCCCGGGGCACGTGCAGTACACCCGTAACATGGTGACCGGAACGTCGACGGCCCAGCTGGCCATCGTTCTGGTCGACGCCCGCCACGGGCTGCTGGAGCAGTCCCGGCGGCACGCCTTCCTGGCGTCGCTGCTCGGCATCCAGCACATCGTGCTGGCGGTCAACAAGATGGACCTCGTCGACTGGGACCAGGAGCGCTTCGAGAAGATCCGCGACGACTTCCACGAGTTCGCTGCGCGACTCGACGTGCACGACGTCACTTCCATTCCGCTGTCGGCGCTCAACGGCGACAACGTGGTGACCAAGTCCGGCGTCACGCCCTGGTATGACGGACCGGCATTGCTGAGCCACCTCGAAGACGTGTACATCGCGGGTGACCGCAACTTGGTCGACGTGCGATTCCCGGTGCAGTACGTGATCCGGCCGCAGACCCGCGAGCACGCCGATCATCGCAGTTACGCGGGCACCGTCGCCAGCGGCGTGATGCGTCCTGGTGACGAGATCGTCGTGCTTCCTGCAGGAAAGACCAGCCGGATCAGCGAGATCGAGGGGCCGACCGGTCCCGTCGCCGAGGCATTTCCCCCGATGGCGGTGAGCATCAGCCTGACCGACGACATCGACGTCTCCCGCGGCGACATGATCACGCGGGCCAACAACCAACCGCACATCACCCAGGACTTCGACGCCACCGTGTGCTGGATGGCCGACGAATCCGCGCTGGAGCCGGGCCGGGAGTACCTGATCAAGCACGGCACCCGCACCACCAGGGCCAAGGTCGCGGCTTTGGACTACCGCCTCGACGTCAACACGCTGCATCGCGACAAGAGCGCAACGGCGTTGAAGCTCAACGAGCTTGGCCGCGTCAGGCTGCGCACCCAAGTGCCCCTGCTGCTCGACGAGTACTCCAGAAACGCCGCAACCGGCTCGTTCATCCTCATCGATCCCGACACCAACGGCACGGTCGCGGCGGGCATGGTCCGCGACACCACCCCGGCCTCGGCACGAGCGGTCAGCCCCAACGCCGTTCGGCACCAAAACCTCGTCACTGCGCAGGACCGACTGTCCAGGGGCAGCACGGTCTGGTTCACCGGGCTGTCCGGTTCGGGCAAGTCGTCGATTGCCATGCTCGTCGAGCAGAAGCTGCTCGAAAGCGGGCGCCCCGCTTATGTTCTCGATGGTGACAACCTGCGACACGGGCTGAATGCGGATCTCGGGTTCTCGATGGCCGACCGTGCCGAGAACCTGCGCAGGTTGGCTCACATCGCGACCTTGCTGGCGGACTCCGGGCAGATCGTGTTGGTGCCGGCCATCAGTCCGCTCGCAGAACATCGGGCGCTCGCCCGGCAGGTGCACATCGATCAGGGCTACGACTTCTTCGAGGTGTTCTGCGACACCCCGCTGGAGGACTGCGAGCGTCGTGACCCCAAGGGGCTGTACGCCAAGGCGCGCCGAGGCGAGATCACCCACTTCACCGGCATCGACAGCCCCTACCAGCGGCCGAAGAACCCAGACCTGCGACTGACGCCCGAGCGTGCGTGGACGAGTTGGCTCAGCACGTCATCGACTTGATCGACGGGAAGCGGCGATGAGCGCTTGCGCGAAGAGCAGACGATCGGCGATGAGCGCTTGCGCGAAGAGCAGACGATAGTGACCGGCGATCACGAGCTGGCCGCGCGCCTGGTGACCGAGGCGGGCGAGCTGCTGCTCGGGGTTCGCGCCGAGTTCGCCGACGCCACGTCCGCCGAGCGGAAGTCGGCTGGAGACAAGCGGTCCCACGACTTCCTGATGGCGGCGCTGGCCGCCGAGCGGCCCGCCGACGCCGTGCTTTCCGAGGAGGGCTCCGAAGAGGAGCGCGCCGACTCCACCCGGTTGAGTGCCGAGCGGGTGTGGATCGTCGACCCCCTCGACGGCACCAGGGAGTTCTCCGAGCTGGGCCGTGACGACTGGGCGGTGCACGTGGCGCTGTGGCAGGCCGGAGAGTTGGTGGCCGGCGCGGTGGCCCTACCCGCGCAAGGTGTCACGCTCGCGACGCCGGACGTCGCGGCTCCACCCGCCGCGCCCGCGACGCCCCGGATCGTGGTCTCGCGCACCAGGCCGCCCGCGGTGGCGCTGGCGGTGCGTGACGCACTCAACGGCACCCTGGTCGAAATGGGTTCTGCAGGAGCCAAAGTCGCGTCGGTGGTGCAGGGACTTGCCGACGTGTACGTGCATGCGGGCGGGCAGTACGAGTGGGACTCCGCGGCGCCCGTCGCCGTGGCCCGGGCGGCCGGCCTGTACACGTCGCGCATCGACGGGTCGCCGCTGATCTACAACCAGGCCGACGTCTTCGTGCCCGACCTCATCGTGTGCAGGCCGGAGTTGGCCGAGGCGGTGTTGGCCGTCACCCGGTGAGCACCGGGTGGTGCAGATTCCACGTCGGAAACGACCGCCGCAGCCACGCCGGTCCGGTCAGCGTCACGTCACCGGTTCGCAGCACGTCGCGCCAGCGACCGTTCGCCGCGGTGCCAGTCGACGAACGCCAACGACCTCGCTTGCACCGTCAGGTCCGGCTCGCCGCCGGGATCGGAGTAGCAGACCTCCGCGTCGCCGTGCTCGACCAGCAGCCAATACCTCCTGTTGGTCGGTGCCTCGTCGGGAAAGATCAACGCAACCACCACGCGGCCGGACGGCAGCGCCGTGCGGTCGAGCTGCACCTGGCACCAAGCCCAGAGCGCGAAGCCGGGATCCGATCGCTCGGTGGTGACCTCCATCCACCGCTCGCCCCACGCCGCCAGCCCGTCGATCACGCCGGCCAGGTCGGCGCCGGCTTCGGTGAGCCCATACAGATGCCCCCGGCCGGCGGGCTTTCGGCTGGTCTCGATGACCCCGGCGCGTTCCAGCTCGTCGAGCCGCTTGAGCAGCATCGATCGCGACATCGTCGGCACACCCCTGGCGATGGCCGAGAACGTGTCGGCACCGAACATCAAGTTGCGCACGATCAGCGGGTTCCACCGCTCGGCGAGGATCTCCGACGCGCGGGCAACCGGACAGTACTGGTGGTACGTGCCCATGGGTCGATCGTGCCACCGTCGGCGCACACCGGGTAGTTCGAAATCCGAACTTCACGGGCCGCGAGGCGGCGTCCAGCATCGAGGTATGAGGACCCATTCATCCGACGATCCCCCGACGGGCCAGGTCTCGACCACCGCCGCGGAGGTGTACGAGGAGTTCTTCGTGCCCGCGCTGTTTGCGCAGTGGGCCGAGCCGATGCTGGACGCGGTCGACGCAGCGTCTGGGCGAACGCCTGATCGACATCGGGACCGGAACGGGGGTGCTTGCCAGGGCGGCGTTGCGACGGGTGGGTCCAACGGGCTCGGTCATCGCGGTCGATCCGAACGAGGGCATGCTCGCCGTCGCGGCGCGGCTGGCCCCGGAGCTGGACGTTCGGCGGGGCGTGGCGGAGCGGTTGCCCGTCGCTGACGACGAGACGACCTGTACCACATGTCAGTTCGCGCTGATGTTCTTCGAGGATCGGGCCCGCGCCGTCAGTGAGATGGCCAGGGTCACCAGGCCCGGCGGGCGTGTTGCGGTCGCGACGTGGGCAGCCATCGAGGAATCACCCGGTTACGCGGCGATGGTCGATCTGCTCGGCGAGGTGCTCGGCGGTTGGGCCGCAGAGGCGTTGCGTGCGCCGTTCTGCATCGGCTCACGCCGACGAGCTCGAAGCTGTGCTGCGAGCGTCGTTGGTTGACGTGGTGGTGGTAACGCCGCGCGGGCTGCGCGCGCTTCGCCTCGCTCGACGAGTGGTTGCACACCGACATCCGGGGCTGGACGCTGTCCGAGGACGTCGACGACGAGCAGTTCGAGCGATTGCGTCGGGCGCGCGACCGAGAGGCTGGCAAAGTTCGTCGGCGTCGACGGCGTGGTGAGTTTCGCGGCACCCGCGCTGATCGCGACCGCGACCGCCCCCTGACCGAATACGCTCGGCGGCGTGTCCGAACCCACCACTCTGCGCGCCCTGGCTGATCTGCCCCTGGTGCCGGTCAGCCTGTCCGAATCGACGCTCATCATGATCGACTGCCAGAACACCTACACCCAAGGCGTGATGGAACTCGACGGAGTGCAGCCGGCCCTCGACGAGGCGGCCGCCCTACTGGACCGGGCCCGATCGGCCGGCATCCCGATCATCCACATCCAGCACTCCGACGGTCCCGGCTCGCTGTACGACATCGAGGGGGAGAGCGGCGCCATCGTCGCGCGGGTGGCGCCGCGCGAGGGTGAACCGGTGGTGGTGAAGCAGTACCCGAACTCGTTCGTGCAGACCGACCTGGACGACCGGCTCAAGGCGCTCGGAGCCTCCAACCTGGTGCTCGCAGGGTTCATGACGCACATGTGCGTGAACTCGACCGCGCGTGGTGCGTTCAACCTCGGCTACGCGCCGACGGTCGTCGCCGCGGCGACCGCTACGCGCGCGCTGCCTGGCGTGGATGGCGAGTCCGTGTCCGCAGCTTCGATGCAGTCGGCCAGCCTGGCGGCGGTGGCCGACCTGTTCGCCGTCGTGGTGCCCGGCGAAGCCGCCATCCCCGACTGAGAAGGGATTGACGAACCACATGACGCAGCCCTCGACTCGGGTCACCCGGCTCAGCGAGAAGCAGGACACCTCACGAAGCAGCCTCGACGAACTCCTGGCCAGCACACCGCTGGCCACCGTCGCGCTCGTGCAGGACGGGCATCCGGTGATCTTCCCGACCGGGTTCGCCCGGGTCGGCGACGAGCTCGTCATCCACGGGTCGACCGGCTCACCATGGATGCGCTCGCTCGCGACGGGCGTGGCGGCGGCCGTCTCGGTGACCACCCTGGACGGTGTCGTCGTGGCGCGCAGCGGATTCGAGTCGTCGTTCCGGTATCGCAGCGCCGCGCTCTTCGGCGTCTTCGAGAGGATTCCCGAAGCCGACAAGCTCGGTTACCTCGAGACGCTGACCGACGTCTTCATCCCCGGCCGGGTCGCCGAGTTGCGGGCCAGCACCCCCAAGGAACTCGCCGCGACGATGGCGCTGCGCATGCCGATCGGGGACGACAACTGGTCGTTGAAGGTCAGCGCGGGCTGGCCAGAAGACCCCGAGGAGGACGTCGCCGGTGACGCGTGGGCGGGCGTCGTCCCGATGACCGTCGCCTACGGCGCGCCGCTGCCCGCACCCGATCTCACGCCGGGCATTCCGGTGCCCGAGTCGGTGCGTGCGATGACGAGCTCGCCGCGGTCAGTCGAGTAGCGGGGTGCGGCGGTAGAGGTCGGTGCGCCGATCGCCGTGAACGTCGTTGTACTGGTTGAACTTCTTGATCCGCGCCTGCGCCAGGTCGACGTCGGCGGTGATGTTGCCTGGCTTGCCGTACTGGGCGACCACCAGCGGATAGCCGTCGGCGTCGGTGATGAGGCTGCCACCGATCCAGTCCTGGTCGCGTTCGACGCCTGCGCGGTCACACACGGCGACGGGCATGCGGTTCATGCCAGCGCCCGCCATCGCGCGGACCATCTCGGTTGGGCGCTCGCCGTCCGGGCGGGGGAGCAGCGGCCAGTTCACCGGCGCGCAGAGCAGGTCCGCTCCGGCCAGCGCCACCGCCCGCACCCACTCGGGGAATTCGACGTCGTAGCAGAGCAACACGCCGATCCGGCCGTGCTCGGTCTCGATCAGCAGCGGCAGGTCGTCGGCCCGGTCGAACACCGCGTTCTCCGAATCCCACAGATGCGTCTTGCGGTAGACGCCGCGCAACCCGGTACGGTCGACGACCGCGGCGCTGTTGTAGATCCGGTCGCCGGCGGCTTCGGGGAAGCCGGCGACGATCGTCAGGCCGAATGCCTCTGCAAGGTTGGCCCATTCGGTGATGGCGGGCCCGTCGCGCGGCTCGGCGAGCGAGGCGAGTTCGGCGCGGTCGGCGAACATGTAGCCCGAGGAGGCGAGCTCCGGCAGCAGCACGATCTGCGCGCCGTCGGCGGCGGCGGCCTCGATGGCGGCCGCGGCGGTGGTGCGGTTGCCGGTGGTGTCGCCGATGCGGAGGGGGATCTGACAGCAGGTGACGCGGGTGGTCATGTGTAGATGGTGGACCATCCCTGGGCGGGCAGGAGCGAAGCGACTCGGGGAATCGGTGCCGGCGGGCAGGAGCGAAGCGACTCGGGGAATCGGTCTCCTGCTGCGAGGTCTGAAGAATCGACGGTGGCACAATGCGGCCTATGCGGATGTCGGCGAAGGCGGAGTACGCCATCCGCGCCATGGTGCAGCTCGCCACGATCGACGACGGGGTTCTGGTCAAGACCGACGACCTGGCCAAGGCGCAGGGCATCCCGTCGCAGTTTCTCGTCGACATCCTCTCCGACCTGCGCACCGACCGGCTGGTCCGCAGTCATCGTGGCCGTGAGGGTGGCTATGCGCTCGCGAGGCCCGCGGGCGACATCAGCATCGCCGACGTGATGCGCTGCATCGACGGACCACTGGCCAGCGTTCGTGACATCGCGCTCGGCGACCTGCCGTACTCCGGCCCAACGGCCGCGCTGACCGACGTGTGGCGCGCGCTGCGGGCGAGCATGCGTTCGGTACTCGAGGAGACCTCGCTCGCCGACGTGGCGTCCGGGACGCTGCCCGAGCACGTCGGCCGGCTCGCGGGCGACTATCTCGACCAGGAGGAGAAGCGCGGGCACGGTTAGCCTCCGCGAGATCGACGCCGGCGCCCAGAAGTCGCCAGTGGCGATGACGGTAACGTCGATCTCGCGTGTGCTCAGCGGCTGCGAAGTGCAATGCCGTCGAGAAGCATCCTCAGCCCTCCATCGAAGTCGTCCTCGACCGGGGTCTTCATGGCGACCTTCGACAGCGCCTCGATGTGCGGGAACCGTTCGCCTGCGACGGCCCCGATGCGTGCGCGGCCCGATGCGTGCGGCGGCGTCGCCGGCGCCGGCCGACCGCCCACGCGTCAACGGCCCGGCCAACTGCGCTTGGGCCGCCCCGGCGACGAAGCCCAGCACGGCGTGGAAGGCGTGGAGCCGGTCCTCGTCGGTCAGGCCCGCCCGTCCGAGTGCGCCGACGAGGGCGTCGGCGATCGCGAAACCGGTCGCCGACGACATGCGCCGGGTCCGCACCAGCGGGATTGCGGCCGGGTGGGCGCGCACACCGCGCCACATCGCGGTCGCGATGGTGTGGACGTCGTGCCGCCAGTCGGGGCTCGGGTCGGGCACCGGGACGTCGTCTACCACCGCGGCGACGATGAGTTCCTCCAGCCCCTCCTTGTCGGCGACGTAGTTGTAGACGGTCATCGGCCCGGTACCCAGTGCGGCGGCCAGTGCGCGCATGCTCAGCGCGCCAGGTCCCGACTCGTCGACCATTGCGAGTGCAGCCGCGGCGATCTCGTGCCTGGTGAACCGTGCTGCACCATCACGCCACCTTCCGCTCGACGCGCAAGTGACCATCTTCCCTTGACACGTACACCGAACCCGTTGCGCTCTAGCCAACACGTACGACGTACCCATGAAGGTGCAGAATGCCCATCGCAACGGCCGCGGTCTCCGGCTGATCACCACCGAGGTGGACTGGACGCACGGCGACGACGGGCCGACCGTTCACGGGGCCGCCGCCGACTTGGTCTCCGTGCTCGGGGACCGGCCGTTGGCGCTGGCCTGACTGAGCGGTGACGGCGTTGCGGCGCTGTCGTCGCGGGTGCTCAGCCGCCGGACCCGTACGGCCGGGTGATGATCTCGAGGTAGTGGCCGGACGGATCCTGGAAGTAGACCCCGCGGCCGCCGTCGTGATGGTTGATCTCACCGGGGTGCGCGCCGTGCGGGTCGGCCCAATGCTGCTGTCCGCGTTCGCGGATGCGGCCGTAGATGGCGTCGAACTCGGCTTCGGAGACCAGGAACGCGTAGTGCTGCGGATGGATGTCCTGATCGTCGGGGGCCTGGGCGAAGTCGAGGCTGACGCCGTGGTTGAGTGTCACCGCCAGGAAGGGGCCGAACTCTGCGGCGGGCGGCAGCCCGAACAGTTCGGTGAAGTAGTCCGCCGATTCGCTGCGGTCCTTGGCGGCCACGATGGTGTGGTTGAAGGTGATGGCCATTCGATCCAGTGAACCACCATCGGTGTGGCGGGCCCAGCGGTGCAGGATGGAGCCATGGCGAACGCCCCGGTGCTGGCCGGTCCGCGGGTCCGACTGCGCATGCCGCGCGTCGAAGACGCCGAAGCGATGTTCACCGATGGCGTCCGACCCCGAGGTGACGCGCTACCTGTCCTGGACGCCACACCCGAACGTCGCCGAGACCCGGCACGTCATCACCGACGTGTTCAACGTCGGGCCGACCGACGTGGCTGATCGAGTGCGCGACACCGGCGAGTTCGTCGGCACCTGCGGGTGGATTCGCCCCGACCCAACACGGTGGAACTGGGGTACGCATGGTCGCCGATGGTGGCGGCAGGGAATCATGTCGGAGGTGGCCGAGTGTTGGTCGAGGAGGCTGGTCGCGATCCGACCGTGTACCGGGTGACGGCGTACTGCCACGTCGACAACGCAGGCTCGGCCGGCGTTCTGCGGCGCTGCGGGCTCGCCCTCGAAGGCCGACTCGCGCGGCATGCGGTGTTTCCCAATCCGGGTCCCGGACCGCAAGATGGCCTGATGTACGGAAAGGCGGTGCGGTGATGACCGGACTGGACCTGCGCGCTCTGAGCGTGCCAGTGATCGTGGCCCCGATGGCAGGCGGGCCAACGACACCGGAGCTCGCCGCGGCCGGGACCAACGCCGGCGGCCTCGGCTTTCTCGCGGCCGGCTACCTCAGCGCCGACGTCCTCGCCGAACGCATCACCGCCGCGCGCGCACTTACGTCGGGCCCACTTGGCGTGAACCTCTTCGTGGTGCGGTCGAGCGCCGCACTGCCCGACGCGATCCACCGGTATGCGCAGACCCTGGAGAGTGAGTCCAAGCGCTACGAAGTCCATCTCGGCGAACCGCGTTACGACGACGACCAGTGGTCGGCGAAGCTCGAGGTGGTGATGGACCTGAAGCCCGAGGTGGTGTCGTTCACGTTCGGGCTGCCCGACGCCGCCGAATGCGCAACGCTGCGCAGCGCGGGCATCACCACGATCGGCACCATCACCACGTTGGCCGAGGCGGAGCTGGCCGCCGCGATCGGCGTCGACGCAGTGGCGGCGCAGGGCCCTGCAGCGGGCGGGCACCGCGGCACGCTCGACCCGGTCGCCTCGCCGCCCACCCAGCCGCTCACGCAGCTGCTGCGCGCGACGACCGTCGGGCTCGACGTGCCGGTCATCGCCGCGGGCGGCCTGATGACGGCCGTCGACGTCGCCGACGTGCTCGCCTCCGGTGCCGTGGCAGCAAGCTTGGGCACCGCGTTCCTGCTCGCCGACGAAGCGGGCAGCAGCCCGGTGCACCGTGCCGCGCTGCAGGATCCGCAGTTCGCCGAGACCGTCGTCACCCGGTGCTTCTCCGGCCGCTACGCCAGGGGGCTGCGCAATCGGTTCATCGAGGACCATGACGCCGCGGCGCCGTTCGGCTATCCCGAGGTTCACTACCTGACCAGCCCGCTGCGCGCCGCGGCGGTGCGTGCCGGTGATCCGCACGGCACCAACGTCTGGGCGGGTACCGGCTTCAAGAAGGCCAAGACGGGCTCGGTCGCCGAGATCATGTCTGCCTTGGCGTAGCCCTTGGTCTACTGCAGCTGGTCGATCGTGACGTCGCCGTCGACCGCCCGTGCGGTGACGACCGCTGCGGCGGCGTCCCGGTCGGAGGTCTGCGGCACCCGGACGACCGTCGTGCGGTCCTCGTCACCGGTGCTCGCATTGACCAGATAGGGGCCGGGTGCGGGCAGCGCGATCTTGACGTCGCCGTCGCGGCTGGTCACGTCGACGGTGCGCGGCGGGGCGTCCTTGAAGTCCACGGTGATGTCACCGTCGGTGGCGGTGGCGGTGAACGACTCGCCAACCGAGATCGGGTCGCGGGTGATCACCGACCCGTCGCGGCTGTCGATCTCGATGCGCCGCGCCGAGCCGCTCAGGAGGACGGCGCCGTCCTCGGTCCTGGCGATGAGCTGGTCCAGGTCCGCCTGAGCCATCAGCGCGCCGTCCTCCTGTTGGACCGTGACCGACAGCCGGCGGGCCAGTTCGGGCGGCAGGGTCACGGTGAGCTGCCCGCCGTGATGCCAATTCATGAACGTCGAGGACTGCCCCCGGGCGCTCACTCGCGTGCCCGCCGGGTCGTCGGTGACGACCAACGCCGCGCCGGGCGACTGTCTCTTGTCGACCTGGCGGAGGTCCACCCGCGGCTCTGCGGCGTCGCGGTCGGCCACGATGCGAATGAGTGTCGGCAAGCGTCCGGTGTCGATCGCCAGCGACCGCATGGCCGCGGGCAGGGGCTGGGTGTCCTTGGTGACGCGCATCGCGCTCAGCCCAAAGGCCGTGACGCCGAGACTCGCCACGGTGCCGATCAGCACGACGGAGGCTGCGACGATGAGCAGTACGCGCACCGTGTTGCGCCCACGCGGTGACAGCGGAGGTGGTGTGGCGGGCGCGGGCGGCGGGGGAGCAGGGGCGATCACTCCGGAAGTCATTGAGATCCCTTTCGGTGGTTCAGGATTCGAGGTAGCGCAGGACCGCCAGCACGCGGCGGTTCTCGCTGTCGTCGGGGGCGAGCGCGAGCTTCGCGAAGATCGAGGCGATGTGCTTCTCGGCCGAACCGACCGAGACGTGCAGGGCGCCGGCGATGGCCGAGTTGGTCCTTCCCTCCGCCATGAGTTGGAGTACCTCCCGCTCGCGTGGCGTGAGCTCCTCGAGTGCCGACCGCCGTCGGGATCGCACCAGGATCTGGGAGACCACCTCCGGGTCCAGCACGGTGCCACCGCCGCTGATCACCGCGACGGCATCGAGGAACGAGGTCACGTCGGCGACGCGGTCCTTCAGCAGGTAACCGAATCCCTTGGTGTCGGAGGCGATCAGGTCGGCGGCGTAGCGCTCCTCGACGTAGTGCGACAGCACGAGCACCGGTGATTCGGGGTTCTGGCTGCGCAACAGGGCGGCCGCCCGGATGCCCTCGTCGGTGAACGTCGGTGGCATCCGGACGTCCAGGATCGCGAGGTCGGGCCTGAGCTCGTTGACGATGCGCAGCAGGTCGGTGGCATCGGACACGCCGGCCACCACGTCGTGGCCCGCGTCGGTCAGGATCCGCTCGATGCCGGCCCGCAGCAGCGCGGAGTCCTCGGCGATCACGATGCGCATGGCAGCACCGCCGAGACGATCGTGGGGCCGGTGGCGGGGCTGGACACCGTGAACGTGCCGCGCGCCGCGCGCACGCGTTCCTCGAGGCCGCGCAGGCCGGTCGCGTCCTCACCGTCGCTGACGTCCGCACCGCCGACCCCGTCGTCGAACACCGAGACGTGCAGCGCGTTGCTCGGTTGGTCAAGGCGCACCGTCACCACCGCCTGGCTGGCCCGCGCGTGCTTGGCGACGTTGGTCAGGGCCTCCGCGACGACGAAGTACGCGACCGACTCGACTTCGTCGGGCAGTCGGTACGGCAGATGGACGTTCAGTGCCGTGGGAACGCCAGCGGTTTCGGTGCGCTGCGCCACTGCGGACAGTGCGGCGTCCAGACCGCGGTCGGCCAGGATGGTCGGCGCGATGCCGCGCACGACGTTGCGCAGCTCGACGAGTGCGCTCTTGGCGTCGTCGTGGGCCTCGGAGATCAGCTTGCGCGCTTGCGGGAGGTCGGTATCGAGCTTGGTCTGCGCCAGGCCGATCGTCATCGCCAGCGAGACCAAACGGGGTTGGACGCTGTCGTGCAGGTCGCGTTCGATGCGGTGCCGCTCGGTCTGGGCGGACGACACTGCGCCCTCCCGCGCCTCACTCAGGGCGCTGACCTGGTACTGCAGGGCGGCCGTGGCCGACGGAGGCAGCAGCCATCGGTCGATCGAGCCATCGATGGCGGGGGCGAACACCAGGATGGCCACGGCGGCCACCAGCGCGATGACGGCCAGCAGCCACGCCAGCGGCGGCGACACGAACGACAGGCCGAGGGCGTCGTCACTCCCGCTGATCGCCATCGCGAGGGCGGGTTCGACGATGGCGATCGCCAATAGGGCGAACGCTACGACGGTGGCGAGGATGTCGTAGGCCATGCGGAGGTAGTGATGCGCGGCCGACTTCCAGAACGTGGCACTGCTGACATCGAGCCACAGTTGATGCGCCCAACGCTGAAATCCGGTGTGATGCGACAACTTCCGCGGCGGAACCGGTATTCCGAAGCCGAAGACCGCCTCACTGCGCACGCGCTCCACCCGATCGACGCCGCGCATCAGGTAGACGAAGACGACACCCGCGAGCAGGAAGCCGATCACCGACGGGATGGCGGAGACGGCGATGATGAGCAGCGACAGGGGAATCCAGAACCACACCAAGCCGAACACCGCGCCGGTGACCATCGAGGCGGTCGGCACCACGCCGAGCGATCGTGCGCGTGGCGTCTCGGTGGTGACGAGCGGTGCGGTGACGGCGTCCAAGGGTGTGGTGACTGCAACCATGCCTTCAACCTATGGACCGACGGGGGTCGGCGGTACGGCGATTTCCCCAGATTCCACCGGGGGATAACCCCCGCACCCAGGCCACGATGAGTTTTCCGATCGACACCGGTCTGCTCTGGTACGGAATCAGCCGAACCAGCGAGGAGCATCACCATGACCGTCGTTTCTTCCACCGACCACCCCGCCGCGGTCGTCAAGCGGTCGTTGGCCCAGAAGATCGGGATCGGGATCAGCGTGCTCGTCGGAGCCTTCCTGGTGTTCGACGCGGCAGGCAAGCTGGCAGGCGCGCCGCAGGTCAAGGAGGGCACGGCGGCGCTCGGGTTCCCAGCAGAGCAGGCGCTCGTCATGGGCATCGTGCTGAGTATCTGCGTGGTGGTGTACGCGATCCCGCGCACCGCCGTGCTCGGGGCGCTCGGTATCACCGCCTATCTCGGCGGGGCCGTCACGGCGAACATGCGCGTCGAGGCCCCGCTGTTCAGCGCGATCCTGTTCGCGGTCTACGTGGGACTGCTGATGTGGGTCGGCCTGGTCCTGCGCAGGCCCGAACTGTTGAAGGTGGCCGGCCTCGACCGCTGATCACTTCGGCGACGCGAGCTCCAGGGCGATGTGGTCGGGGTCGCGGAACTCGAGGATGTATGCCTGGCCGATGTCCTTGATCGGCTCGTGGGCGACGCCGAGGTCATCGAGATGGGCTGCCGCCGCGTCCAATTCGGCCCTGCTCGCCACTCGCAGGCATAGATGATCCAGGCCAACCCGGTCGGAGTCGAAGCGGTCGTCGGCGACGGGCCGCAGTCCGACCAGCGCGGTACCGATGTCGTAGATGACGCCACCGAAGAGGAACCCCATCCGCTCGCGCGTCGCGTCGTCGGCGTCGTCGGGCACCTCGACCGCGACGGGCCAGCCGAACACCGATTCGTAGAAGTCCCGCGAGCGCCCGATGTCGGTGACCGTGAGGCGGATGTGGGCAACTGAGTTTGCAGTGATCGGCATGCCGGCCATCCTTCCAGGTGCGACGATCTGCCCGTCACCGACGGCAAGAGTGGAGCACATGGTAAGCATCCGCGGACTCGGCGCCACGATCGCGGTGACGACCTCGGTTGCGGTCTTGGCCTGCGGCTCCGTCGCGACGGCAGATCCCATCGACACACCTGCCGCGCTCGCCGACCAGGAGCGGCTCAACCTCTCCGATCCGATCTCCCGGTACGTGGACGGCGTGCCGTCGGGCGACGTGATCACCCTCGACCGGCTCGGCAGGATGCGCAGCGGGTTGTTCGACTACACCGACGACGCCGCGGTCCTCCCGCGGTTGTATGCCGAGGCACCTGCGGGCCCCGACGCCTTCGCGTTCACCCCGCGACGACTGCTCGACGTCGCGTTCGCTCACCCGCTCGACTTCGCCCCGGGAACGCAGTACGAGTACTCGAAAACCAACACGGTCCTGTTGGGTCAGGTGGTCGAGAACGTCACCGGCATGCCGCTCGGCGACTACTTCGCGCAGCACTTCTTCGGGCCGCTGGGCCTGTCGGCGGCCAGTTACCCGTCCGACGGGTTCATGCAGGACCCGTTCACGCACGGTTACACGTCAGCACCCGCTGCAGATGGCGGAAATCGTGCCGGGTGTCGGATACGGCTTCGCCGTGTTCAACGTGCAGGGGTGGATCGGACACAACGGTGACATCCCTGGCTGCGCCACCGTTGCGGTGTATCTGCCCCGAGCGGGATGCGACCCTGGTGGTGCTCACGAATTCCGATGTGCCCGAAGTGCATTCGGCCGGTCAGCTCGCGACCGTGGTAGCGGAGATCGTCACGCCGGAGCGCCCATACCAACTCGGCGGCGACGCCCCGACGGCGACGCCCGACCCGTCGGGGAGCTGAAAACCGCCACACGATCGGCGCTCCCGGCGCGGCATGCCAGAATCCCGGGGTGCAGATCGGGATGACGATGCCGGTGATGGAACCCGACCTCGACGCGGCCATGCTGACGTCCTGGGCCCGCCTCATCGACGGGGGACCGTTCGCATCATTGTGCTGGGGCGAGCGCATCGCGTTCGACAACCCGGACTCGTTGACACTGCTGGGAGCGCTGGCGGCGTTGACCGACCGCGTGCGGCTGGTGACGACGGTGATCGTCCCGCAGCTGCACGATCCCGTCATGCTGGCCAAGGCACTGGCCACCGGTGACATGCTCAGCGGCGGACGGCTGACCGTCGGCATCGGCGTTGGCGGCCGGCACGAGGACTACCTTGCGGTGGGTGCCGATCCGGCGACTCAGACCATGCGGGACATGGCCGACCGGGTCGCCGTCATGAAGCGTGTCTGGGCGGGCGAGAAGATCACCGAGTCGGTGCTGCCGGTCGGTCCGCCTCCGGTGCAGTCGGGCGGGCCGCGGCTGCTCGTCGGCAGCATCGGGCCGAAGACGGTGCGCAGCGCCGCGTCATGGGCCGAGGGGCTGGCCGGCACCACCCTCGACCTCGACGTCGCCAAGCAGGACGCGCTGTACGACGTTGCCCGCGCGGCCTGGGCCGAGGCGCGCAAGCCCAAACCGCATCTGGCGACGTCGTTTTGGTTCGCTCTCGGCGAGGGGGACGAGGCCCGCGCCCAGGTGCATCGCCACCTTCGGCGGTACATGAACTGGATCCCCGCGGAGTTCGTCGACGCCATGGCGCCCACCACCGGATGGTCCGGCACCGACGAGGAGCTGCTCGACGTGCTGCACCGGTTCGAGGACATCGGCACCGACGAGGTGCACTTGATTCCGACGAGTTCCAACATCGACCAGTTGCGCCGTGTGGCCGAGGTTGCCAAGCAATTCGGCTGATCCGCCGAGCGCCCGCTTGTTGTACCCAACCGTCGAGAGCACGCTTCAACAAGCGTGCGCTCGACGAGGCGCGCCCCTGAGCACAATGCGCACAAGACGGTTTTCGATCGTTGCGCGGGTTGTGCGCACAAGCGCGACTTCGTCGCCGTCGCTTCGTAACTTCGCAGGTAGACCCACACAGGGTGAGTTACGAAGAACGGATTTCGAAATGCTCCTGTCATTGCCGGCGATGCAGTTTCGCGGAGGCACATCCAAGGGTTTGTACCTGTTGCGCGACGACCTCACCGCGTTCGGCGACTCGCGCGACGCGGTGCTGTCGGCCCTCATGGGTGGCGCGCCACGACAGGTCGACGGCCTTGGCGGCGACGCCACCACCACCAGCAAGGTCGCCATCGTCGGACCGTCAGCCGAGGAAGACATCGACGTGGACTATCTCTTCGCTCAGGTCGATCCGAAGACCGGCACGGTCGACACGACCCCCACATGCGGCAACATCCTCGCCGGCGTCGGTCCTTTCGCGATCGAGCGCGGCCTGGTGCCCGTCACCGGCGCCACGACCGACGTGCGTATCCGGCTCGTCAACACAGGGGCCCGTGTCGTGGCCACCATCCAGACGCCGAACGGCGCCGTCGAGTATGGCGGAGATCAGACGATCGCCGGGGTCAGCGGCAGTGCCGCCCCCGTCGCGCTGACGTTCACCGATTTCGCCGGCGGCACCACCGGTGCGTTGTTCCCGACGGGCAACCGCATCGACCACGTCGACGGCGTCGAGGTCAGCTGCGTCGATGCGGGCGTGTGCGCCATCGTCATTCGGGCCGCCGACCTCGGACTGAGTGGAGCCGAGAGCCCCGACCAGATCAATGCCGACGACGCACTGCTGAACCGGGTCGAGCGGATTCGCCGCAAGGCAGGCGAGCTGATGGGCATGGGCGACGTCAGCGGGCGGGTGGTGCCCAAGGTCATGCTGGTGTCGAAGTCCGAGGCCGCCACCATCCGGTCGCGCTATCTGGTTCCGACGTCGTGCCACCCCGCCCACGCGGTGACCGGCGCCATGAACCTGGCCTCCACGGTGTCCATACCCGGCACCGTCGCCCACGAATTCCTCCCCCAATTTCCAAGCGCGGCCGCCACTCCCGTCATCGGCATCGAGCATCCCGGCGGGGTGCTCGAGCTCGCCGTCACCTTGGACGGTGACGCCCCCGTCGGTGCCACCGTCACCTCGACCGCACGAAAGCTGTTCGACGGCAACGCGTTCGTCGAGTTCACTACGACCGCGAACGAGCGGTGCTCATGAAGAGCTACACACGTTGGGTGTCGGCAGCCGCGACCATCGTCGCGCTGGGAATCCTGTTCACCAATCTCGACCTGCCCGCGGGCTGGCTGATCGCCGGCATGCTCGGAGCGGCGATCGTCGCGCTGACGTCCCGGCGCGAGCTCACCCCGCCCGCGAAGGCCATGTCCGCGGCCCAGGGCATCATCGGCGTCGTGGCCGTCGAGCCGCTGACCAAGCTGACGGGCTCCGACCTGCCCACTTCGCCGGATGCGCGGCCTTCTCCGTCGGCGTCACGCTGACCCTGAGCGTCGTGCTCGGGTTGGCGCTGGCACGCCTTGCCAAGGATCTGGGCACGGCGACCGCGAACCTGTCGCTGATCGCAGGCGGCGCAAGCACGATCTCGTCGATGGCCCGCGAGCTCGGCGCCGACGAACGCTACGTCGCGCTGTCGCAGTACTGCGCCTGACGATCGTCGTGCTGACGATGCCGATGGTGTTGGGCGCGCTCTGACCCTGGCCTTCATCGCGCTGACGATCGGCAGCTGTTTCGGAGTCGCGGTCATCGTGAGTCACTGGGCGTCGGTGTCGCTGTCCGACGCCTACCTGGCCACCACGCCGGGCGGCATCTACGGAGTGCTGGCCATCGCCAACGAGGTGCACTCCGGCCCGATCGTGGTGACGCTGCAGGTACTGCGACTGGTGACGATGGTGGTCGCAGCCGGAATGATCCCGAAGCTGATCGGATGGCTGGACCGCCGGGGGAGCCGGCGGTCGGGCAGGAGCTCGGAGACCCCGTCGCAGGCGATTCCGGTCACGGCGTCAGCCGCCGCACGAGCGCCGCGTCAGCGGCTCGGTCGCTGTGGTTTCGCTGCGGCCGCGGTGAACTCCTGCTCCGGACGCCCCGTGGTGCCGTATCGCAGGCCGATGGTCACCTCGCCCGAGGAGGCCAGCGTCGCCAGGTAGCGCTGCGCGGTCGCGCGGGAGACGCCGATCGCCTCGGCCACCTCCGCCGCGGACAAGGGGTGTTCGGCGGCAGCCAACGCCTGAAGGACGAGCTTCTTGGTGGGCGATGGCGGTGCGACGGACGCCTGCGACGGCGCGAGCTTCGGTCGCAGCGCGTCGAGGGCCGCATCGATCGCAGCGGCGCTGACCGTCGGCGTCGCGAGGATCTTGCGATACCGCGCATAGCCGGCCAGTCGTGCGGCCAACTCCGTTGGCTGGAAGGGCTTCACCAGAACGCCCAGCGCGCCTGCGGCGATCGCCGCCCGCACGGTGTGCGACTCGGCGGCCGCGGTGAGCATCATCGCGTCGCCGCCGAGTTCACGGACGAAGTCGACCCCCGACCCGTCCGGTAGGTAGACGTCGACCAGGGCCAGGTCCACGGGCGCCACCCTACGGGCGGCGGCGAGCGTGTTCACCGTATCGGTTACGGTGAATCCCGGCATGGCTCTGACGATTTCGGCGTGCATATTGGCCACCCGGAAGTCGTCGTCGACCACCAATACCGTCAATTCTGGAGCGTCCACTCAGCCTCCTCTTCGATCATGACTCCTGGCAGCCGTGCGATGAACTCCGCCCCGCACAGCCGGGCGTCGGGGTCGCCGGTATTCGACAGCCAAAGATCCCCGCCGAGTCCTCGGCTGAGCTGACGGGAAAGCGCCAGCCCGATGCCGCGGCCGCCCGGTATGCCCGAATCGGGTTTGGTCGTCGTGCCCTCGACGAAGAGTTCGTCGACGAAGTCGGGTCGGACGCCAGTGCCGCTGTCCGCGACGGTGACGAACAACGTCGAATTCTCGGTCACCAGTTCGACTTCCACCTCCTTGACGTCGCCAGGGGCACCTCGCGTCGCGTCGATGGCGTTGTCGAGCAGATTGCCGAGCACGGTCGTGACGTCCACTGGCAGCGCCAAACGCCCAGCCACCCAGGTGTTCTCGCCGATCGTCAACGTGACGCCCGCTTCTCTTGCCCCCGCCGCCTTCGCCGCGAGGAAGGCCTGCAGGTACGGGTCACGCACCGCGTCGATTCCCGGCACCGACGAGCCCAACGGGCCGGTTCCGAGCAACTCCACGACGTACTGCGCGGCTTCCTCGGTGTGCCCGGTGTGGAGCAGACCGTTGAGCAGGTGCAGCCGGTTGGCGAACTCGTGACGCTGGGCACGCAGCGCCGTGCTCATCAGTTGCACCGCATCGAGTTGGCGGGTCAGCGATTCCACGTCGGTGCGATCACGCACCACCAGGACGGAGCCCAGGTGGTGGCCGTCGCGGTCGACCGGTCGGGCCGAGACCACGACGATGCGCTCACCGACGGTCGCCAGGGTCGGCGTGGAGTCGACTGCGCGGAACACGGCGAGCACACGGGGCGTCAACCCGATGTCGGCCACGGGCCGCCCGACGTCGTCGCTGATATCGAGCAGTCGACAGGCCTCCTCGTTGACGAAGGTCGTCTGCCAGTCCGGGTCGGCGGCGACGACGCCTTCCCCGATGCCGTGCAGCACCGCTGCCTGTCCACGCACCAGCTCGGCCATCTCGGCTGGGCGCAGTCCCAAGGTCAGCAGACGCCACCGCCGCGCCAACAGGATGGATCCGACGCCACCGAGCAGCAACGCCACGCCGCCCAGCACAGCCGAGGTCCGAATGTTGCTCCAAAGTTGTTGATGTACTGCCGCAGTGGAGATTCCAACGCTCACCTCGCCGATGACGCGTCGCGAATTCGGATCCATCACGGGCACTTTCGCCCGCACCGACGGGCCAAGCGTTCCGGTTTCGTGAACCACTTCCTCGTGCCCCGCGAGCGCGTCGGACGGGCTGGTGCTCGTCGGCTTGCCGAGCTGGTCGACGTCAGGATGGGTGAGCCGGAGTCCTCGGTCGTTGGTGATCACGACGAAGAGCACGTCGGTTTGCCGTTGGATGTCCATCGCGATGGCTTCCAGCGGGCCTTTGGCCAATTCCTCAGTCGACAGCGGACCAGGTCGATTCGCCTCGTCGTACCCGGCGACGCCGGACCTCACCACGGGTGCCGTCGCCAGCACGCGGGCGATGTCGAGTGCGCGCACGCCGTACTCGGAGGCGATCCATTGGTGGCTGAAGACGGCGAACAAGCCGAACGCGATGACCAACGTGAACGCGACGACTGCGAACTGCAGCACGAGTACCTGCGTTGCGAGCCGCGGATCGATGCGACCCCTCCTGGCCATGGTCCGAGAGCGTACCTGCAGGTCTGGGTAGAATTCCCCCAAACGCCGGCCGCGCCGATCATGCGAGGGTTCGCACGACCGGCGCGGCCGCCGAGCAGGCCGGTTACACCGGGTTGATTTCGTCAAGGCTGCGGCCGGTGGTCCTGGGACCGAACGGCACCAGCACCGCGACCGCGATCACCAGTGCGGCGAGGACCACGGTGAACATCGCGGCGGCGCCGTACCGGTCGAGCACCGGGATCAGCACGAACGGCAGCGCTGCGCTGGACAGCCGCGACAGCGAGTACGTCCAGCCCACCGCGGTCGCGCGTACGTCGCTGGGGAAGATCTCGGCCTGGTAGACGTGGTAGACGTTCGAGAACACGTTGGCCGCCGCGGTGGTCAGCACACCGCAGGCGACGATGAGCGCGGGACTGCTCACCGTGGCGAACGCGATGCCACAGCCGGCCATCGCTGCGACGCTCACGATCACTGCGAACTTCCGCTCGACGTGCCCGAGCAGCGGTATCGAGATCAACGACCCCAGCGGGTACCCGATGAACGACAGCGCAGTGAACAGCAGCGACGACGTGACATCGAAGCCGCGGGCCACCAGCACCAGCCCCGCCAGCGTCCCGAACCCGTAGTAGCCGAAGGGCTGGAACAGATGGAAGACCGCCAGCATCGCCAGCCGCCCTCGGTAGGGCGCTTGACGAAGCCGCGCAACGGAATTCGCCACGGTTGCGGTGATTCGAGGCTCGGCGACGGGCGTCGGCACGACCCCGCTGCCCTCCGCGAACGCGTTCAGGGCGGCCTGGGCCTCATCGGTGCGGCCCTTCGCGGCGAGCCACCGTGGCGACTCGGGTAGTCCGCGCCGCAGCAACATCACGAACACCGCGCCAACGGCGCCGATCAGCAGCAGCACGCGCCACCCGTCGACGCCAAGAACCGTTCGGCCGGACAGTCCGAGCGCCAGGAAGCCCAGCGCAGGCACGGCCACGAACGAACAGGTGTACGCCCACGCCGAGAGCCGTCCACGATCCGCTTTCGGCAGCACGTCGGACAGATACGAGTCGGCGACCGGGTATTCGGCGCCGATGCCGATGCCCGCCAGGAAGCGCGCCGCCACCAGGAGCGCCGGAGTGGGTGCGACGGCGGCCAGCAGGCTGCACACCGAGAACCACACCAGGTTCAACAGGAAGGCCTTTCGTCGGCCGATCCGGTCGGCGATGCGGCCGAATGCGGCTGCGCCGATCAACATTCCGATGAATGACGAAGCCATGAGCAACTGCAGTGCGGTGCCGCCCAGGTGGTATTCGGTCTTCAGGGCCGTTGCGATCGAGCTGGACAGGAAGATCTCGTAGACCTCGAAGAACAGTCCGAGCCCGATCGCCACGACGACCTTGCGGTGCACCCGGCCCACGGGGAGCGCATCGAGTTGGCTGCCGATGTCACTTTGGGCGGGAACGGGTTCGACGTCACCCGGCGTCGTCATCGCGATGGTCATTTGTCTGCTCCTCGGGCCTCGTTGCGGGTGCTACCGGTACCGGCCGGACGACGAGTCGGCGTCGTGGTCATCGGACTGGCTCCCGTGATGACCGCGCGATCCGTCGTGGTCGCCGTCACGGTGTTCCGATGAATCGAAGTGCGGCCGAAAGAAGGGGAAGTTCCACGTGGGCGACGTGGTCGACGTGGTGGTGTCGTGCCACGGGCGTGACCCCTCGCGGTACTGCGAGCCATCGGTGGGCTCGTTCCACGTCGTGTCGTTCGACGTCGGGTTGTTCGACGTCGTGTCGTTCGACGAATAGGACATGGGTACGTGGTGGGGTGCAGCCGGGCTCGAGGACGAGCTGTGGTGGACCTGTTGGCGCGGGGCCATCGACGGGCCGGCCGGGGGCGTCGACGGAACATTGGTCTTGGCCTGGACGGCCGTGATGGCCGTCGATGCGTTCGGGGTGGAGACCGCGGCGGTCTTGGTGGGGCCGCTGAACACGAGCACCAGAGCGGCGGCGACGGCCGCGGTCGTCCCGGCTCCGATGCCGACGAGCGCCATGGGACGCGACATCCGACTCCAGCGCTTGGCCGGTGCGGGGTACTCGGCGGCAGGCTCCACCGACCACGCGTAGGCAGGCGCAGCCGCAATGACCTCGGTAGCGACCGCCTGCTGCGCCATCGTGACGGCAGCCAGACCGGTTGCTGGCATCGTCGCGGCACGGGTCTTGGTTTGCGACGAGTCATCGGTGTGACTGCGTGAGTGGTAATCCAACATGGTTGTGCTCCTAGCGCTTTCGGCCTTCAGGTGAGTTCCTGAAGACGTCATGCAACTGACGTTAGGGAGCTCGTGGCGTCATCGCCCGCTTGTGCTCACTACTCGCGCTACGCGCAATTCATGGATTTTGCGCATTCTGCTCGGGGCGTTCGGCGGACGTCCTCGTCGAGCGCACGCCTGGTGTACGCATCCGTCGAGAGCACGCGTCAAAAAGCGTGCGCTCGACGGGGCGGAATAGCGCGGGCCGCCGCCATGTTGGGGTTGTCCGTGACTACGCAACCTGAACTGAGCCCCACCGACTGGGTACGCGAACAGACCGAGCGCATCTTGGCGCAAGGCACCACCGACGGCGTCGAGGTCCTCGACCGCGCGGTCGTCCTCTTCACGACGACCGGCGCGCAGTCCGGCAAGGCCCGTTACGTGCCGCTCATGCGCGTCGAGGAGGACGGCAAGTACGTGATGGTGGCGTCCAAGGGCGGCGACCCCAAGCACCCGAGTTGGTACTTCAACGTCAAGGCCAACCCCGCGGTGACCGTGCAGGACGGCGACAAGGTCACCTCCGGGACTGCGCGCGAGATCGATGGCGCCGAGCGCGAACACTGGTGGAAGGTGGCCGTGGAGGCCTACCCGCCATACGCCGAGTACCAGACCAAGACCACGCGACAGATCCCGCTGTTCATCGTCGAGTAGCCGAGTAGGACTCCGCCGTCGCTGTCGCGGGCGAGGCCATTGTCCCGTTCACGGTGCCGTGGCCGATCGTCGTCGTTCCTAACTGGTGGGTTGCGCGGTGGGCTGCTGCCCGTAGCCGGACAGCCTGCGGGCCACGTCAGCGAGTTCGTCGTCGTCGAGTACGCGGACGGGGGCACCGCTGGCCATGGCTCGCAACTGAACGTCGCAGATGTACTCCAAATAGGCCACCCGATCGAGCACTTTCGGTATCGCCTGTCCGACCAGCACCGCGCCGTGGTTGCCCATCAGCGCCGCGGTGCGGTCCCGCAGAGCGGCCGTGACGTTGTCGGCGAGCCGCTGCGTGCCGAAGCTCGCGTACGGCGCGACGCGGACCGTGCCGCCGAAGAGCGCCGAGTAATAGTGCGATGCCGGCACCTCGTTGACGACCGTCGACAGCGCGGTCGATGCGGGGGCGTGCGTGTGCACGACGGCGGCGTGCTCGGTGGCCCGATACACCGCGAGGTGCAACGCAAGCTCGCTGGACGGCTCCAAGGTAGCCGCAACGGCCTTGCCATCGAGTGCGTGAATACCGACGTCGCGTGGCGACATCGCCTCGTAGTCGACTCCACTCGGTGAGATCACGACGAGGTCGTCGACGCGGACGGACACGTTGCCCGCAGTGCCGACGACGAGCCCTGACCTGCTGAGGTATTGGCAGGCGTCGACGACCTGCTGACGTTCGTCGGCGAGCCTCATGGTTCGAGGATGTACTTGGATCCGCGGCCCGCCGCCATGTCCTCCAGGCTCGGCACCAGGGCGTCCAGCGGGCGGCGCTCGGTCACCAGCATCGAGCCGTCGACCTTTCTGCTGGCGAGCAGTGCCACCGCGGTGCGTACATGGTTCGGGGTGTGGTGGAAAACGCCCTTGAGCGTGTACTCCTCGTAGTGCATTGCGCTCGAGTCGACGGAAAACGGGGCGCCCTTGGGTGTTCCACCGAACAGCACCGCCGTCGCTCCCGGGCGGAGCGTGCGCACGGTTTGCTCCCAGACCTGCGGCAGGCCGACGGCCTCGATGCCGACGTCGGCGCCGCGTCCGTGCGGCGTGTGTCGCTTGATCAATGCTACGCGGTCTTCAAAGTCCGTGATATCCGACAGGTCAACGGTTTCCACGGCTCCGGCCCGTAGTGCCTGCTGCAGTCGCCACGGCGACTGGTCGACCGACACCACGTTCGCACCGCGCAGGGTCGCCAAACACACGAACATCAGACCGATGGGTCCGGCCCCGTGTACCACGACGGTGTCACCCAACTCGATTCCCGTCTCGGCCATCCCGTGCACGACGGTGGCGAGCGGCTCCAGCGGCGCCGCATCGGCGAAGTCGAGGTCGTCGGGCAGCTTGTAGGTATTGCGGGCGACGATGGCTGCCGGGATCACCACCTCTTCGGCGAAGGCTCCGTTGAGGAACTCGAGGTTCTCGCAGAGACTTTCGCGGTTGCGGATACACGCCCAGCAATATCCGCACGGAACGGTGTTGGCCGCCGTCACCCGGTCGCCGACGGCGAACTGGTCGACTCCGTCGCCGACGGCGGTCACGACTCCGGCGAACTCGTGACCGAATCGAGAAGGCAGCGTGGGGAAGAGCTTGGGATGTCCGCGCCGGAACGACTTCAGGTCCGTCCCGCAGGTGGCGGCCGCCCGCACCTCGACGAGTACTTCGCCCGGCGCCGGTTCCGTCGATCGGACATCCTCCAGGCGCAGGTCTCCCGGACCGTAGAACATCGCGGCTCTCATGGTTGGTCTCCTCGTGACTCATCGTGCGTTCGAAGATCAGGTAGGTCGTGAAGGGCGTGCAGGAGGTCGCGGGTCTCGCAATAGACGCGTTCGTAGACCGATCGCAATGCGCTGTACTGCTGAGCATTTCGGGGCGACGGCTCGATGACCACGTCGGTTCTGGCCACTGCGGACGCGGCCTCGGGGAGCGACGGGTATGCCCCGATCGCGTGAAGTGCGACCGCGGCGGCGCCGAGGGCGCTGACCTCGCCGGAGGCGCACACCTCGAGTGGGCGGTCGAACACGTCGGCCAGGATCTGCGTCCACAGTGCGCTGCGCGCTCCGCCGCCCATGGCGCGGATCACCTCGACGCGTTGCCCTCGCGCGTGCTCCAAACCGTCGAGCTGCGAGCGCAACTCGAACGCGATCCCCTCCAACAACGACCGGTAGAAGTGCGCTCTGGTGTGACAGCCTTGCCAGCCGAGCGTCACGCCCGATGCGCGACCGTCCCAGTGCGGGGTCTGTGCCGCGTTCCAGTAGGGAAGGGTGAGCAGACGCTCGCTGCCCACGGAAACGGCAGCTGCCGCGCGTTCCAGCGCAGGGTCGGGCGCACCGGCGAGCTCGAGATCGCCAAACTCCCGACGGAACCAGGTTGACAGGAAAGTTCCTGAGGAACTGAAGGTCTCGACCGTGGTCTGACTCGGCATGGCCGAGATCATCGAACGATAGGCTCGCGCAGGCAGGTAGGAGGTGGTCTCGCTGCCGATCACCACCGCGGTGCCGAGCACCAGGTAGGCCGCCCCCGGATCGGTGACGCCGAGTCCGATCCCTGCGGCCTGGCCGTCGCCAGTGCCCGCCACCACCACGACCTCGCGATTGACCCCCCACGCATCGGCGAGATCGCTGCGCAGTGGCCCGAGGGACGTTCCGGCCGCGACGAGGTCGGGCAGTTGCTCGCGCCGCAGACCTGCCAACTCGAGCAACTCATCGCTGTACTCGCCGGTGGCCTGGTCCAGCAGGGCCAGTGGATCGACGGATGCGGTGCTCGACACCCAGCGTCCCGTCATGGCGTGGACGAGGTAGGTGTGGACGTCGGCGACGCGGACACAGCGCGCCAGAGTGTCCGGTTCGCGATCGCGCAGCCACAGCAGCTTGTAGAGGCCGGGGGTGATGTCGGCGGGCTTGCCCGACAATAGTTCGACACGTTCCGAGCCGTAGCGGCGTGCCTCGGAATCGGCGCGGCCGTCCATCCACAGGATGGCTGGCCGGATCGGCTGTCCGTTGGCGTCGAGGCAGACGAAGCTCTCGCGCTGATGAGTGACGCAGATGGCGGCCACAGCGCTGCGGTCCCCGATATCGTTGAGCGCCTGGGTGATTGCGCTCTGGGTAGCCGTCCACCAATCGGGTGCGTGTTGTTCGAACCAATGGGGCGCCGGACTGCGCGTGTCGAGGGCCTGCGAGCCCGAGCCAAGGAGTTGCCCCTCGGCGTCGACCACGATCGCCTTCGCCGCCGTGGTCGAGCAGTCGACCGCGATCACGAGTGGTGACGTCATCGTCACGCCCCTCCGTCGAGTTTCGTTGAGGTGGTGTCGCCGGAGGCGACGACGACGTTGGCGCCGCCGTCGGAGAGCCGTTGCAGGTCGTCGGCATCGACGCCATGGTCGACCACGACCGCGTCGAAGTCCACCAGGTCGCAGATGCGGTGGATGGCACGCCTGGCGAGTTTGGTGTGGTCGATCATCAGCACGCGCAGCTCCGCGCTCTCCATGAAGGCGCGCTTGAGCTCGGCCGCCGCGCTGGACGGGTGGAAGCACGCCCCGCGCGAAACGGCGGGCACCGACATGAACAGCACGTCGTAGTGCATGTCTCGGAGCGCACGTACCGACTGTGGCCCGACGAAGGACGAGAACTCGGGCACGAAGTCACCGCCGATCGCGTTGAGCCGGACCCGCGGATCGGACGCCAGCTCGTTGATGGCGGGCAGGAAGTTCGTCACCACAGTCAACGGAAGGTGCTGGAACAACGTGGGAAGTAGGTGCAGGGCAGTTGTGCTGTCGTCCATCGCGACCGCGTGCATGTCCACCCGATCGGCGGCCCACGCTAAGGCGACCTCAGCGACCGCCTGTTTCTCGGCGAGGTTGAGCGCCTTGCGCAGCTCGATGTTTCGCTCGAACGCTTCGCTGGGCGGCGCCTCGGCGCCAGAACGCACCTTGCGCAGCATGCCGTGGGCGTGGAGGTGGTCGAGGTCGCGATGAATCGTCATGGTGCTGACCCCGAACTGGTCGGCCAGCTCGTCGATGCGGGCACCGCCGCGGGCCTTGACGAACTCGGCGATCTCGACGCGCCGGTGTGCGTGACTTCCCGACCGGGATGTTGGCGTGGACATGATCACCTCCTCGATCTCACACGCACGGCGAACATAACACGAAACATCACATATTCAACAGACATTGTGTGATATTGGAATGGAAATGCGTTACGGGCGGCGTCGAGGTCGTCCAGCTCGTGGGCCGCCTCGATGAGCCGGTCGGGATATCGCCGACGCCGAAGCTCTGTTGGCTCTGCGCTCCGAAAAGCCTGACCGCCAACGTGATCGGATCGGAAACCGTTGCAGCGCGAAATAATTCGGATACCTGGTTCCGCCGCATCGCTGATCTAGCGTTGAGCGAATACCCACCAACGCTCTGACCTGCAGATAGAGGCGATTACCCGCAGGATGAGCACCTGCCGACCTACCGCGTCTCAAGTCGCGCAGGCGGGTGGTCTCGCGGTTTCGGATCGCGGCCCGGGCGGCGACGGCATCCTCTAGCGTCATGAGTCCGCTAGCTGGTGGGCCAGTCGGACCCAATGGGCCGGTATCCGGATACGGAGTCGCCCCAGGATCAACGGAGAGCGCCGAATCAATCGTCTGGTGGGACGGGCCCCGGCGTCGGTTTACCCGGCCTCCACGATCTCGGCGGATTCCCGCTGCCGTTGGATTCCCCGGGGATAGTCGCCGATGTCGTCGCCGGGCGGTGGGTCGTCATAATCGCGCAAAAACTCGGCGTCGTCGCCAGACGCTATTGCGGCAAACTCGTCTTCAATCGCCAAGGCCGCTGGGCGCTGGGGATCTCTTGGCCGGCCATGATCGAATCAAAGACCAATTCGGAAGGCTAAGTCGAAATCTCGAGGTCCACAGCGGCTTTCGCAGCTATTCCGCCGCAGTCCCACGCATCTTTGATTGCCGCTAGCTTCACGTGGTGGGCGACGTTCGTGATCGGCGAAAGGAAATTGGTCAGATTCGATCCGGCTGACCTGGATCAGGATCTCGCTGCGCATCGGGTTGACAATTCATAACCCAACCCAGGCGAACGGAGCGCTCGAAGGGGCTCGCGCCAGGGGTGTACGTCGGCGCGCGGCTGCGACCACCCGACAGCGCGCGCAACCGCGCTGCGCGGTGGGGCGTGGTTCTTGATCCTGGATGATTTTCCTCAACGACGGCGGTCCTGATAAGTAGCATCTGACGCGTGGCGAGAACGCCTTGCGCAACTGGAAGAGATCAGCCTGAGCCGCCGCGATCTCGCCGTGGCGTTCAGTTGGTCGCTGTTCAACTGGATCGCCGACGTGGCGTATCTGGCCTTCGCGGCCTACGCCGTAGACCGAAAGCCGGTGCTGGCCAGCCTGACGGTCGCCGACGCCGCGGCACGGGCGGTCGGCTCGATCCCGCTGATGCCCCGCGGGTTGCTCGTCGTCGAGGCGGTGCCTGTATCGGGTCTGGTGCCCAGCGGCATGACGCTGGCGGCCGCGATTTCCGCGATGCCGATCTACCGCCTGGTGAGCTGGTTTCATCTCGGCGATCGGCTGGGTGGTGTTCTTCTTCGTGTTACGCACCGAGACGGACGTCGACCCGGACGCAGGACTCGACGAGGTCGACCAGTCTGAAAGCCGTCGGCGATGCCGAGCCCAAACACGACTCATAGGAGCGCTACATGCCGACCAGAGCCCGCTCCATCGTCGCAGTTCCCTTCGCAGTCGCTCTGACGGTCGCTTCGTGTTCGTCTGCAACCGAGGGCCAACGGGGCGCGGCCCAGACCCCCTCGGCAACAACGAGTTCCACGTCACCTGAGGTTCCCGTCGCATTCACGCCGGTCCTCGCAATGGTGGTCGCTGCCCCAGTGCCGGTGCCCGCCACCGATGGCAAAACCCATCTCGCCTACGAGCTAGAGCTGACCAACACGCTCAATCAGGAGGTGATGCTGACGTCGGTGGCCGTCCACGCCGGCGACAAGACGCTGCTCACCCTGGCCGGAGACAAGCTCGGCTACTGGACCCGCGTGTACGGGACACCCACGCCGACGACGAAGTTGGGACCGGCCCAGGGCGGAGCGGTCTGGCTCGACGTCGCACTGGACACGTCCGCCCCTCTCCCCACCGATCTCGTACACACGGTCAGCTTTACGGTCCCGAAACCGACACCACCGCTGATCAACGCGGTCATGAACGAGCAGGTGGCGCCCGTCGTCGTGCTGTCCCGGAAGCCGGTCGTCGTCGCGCCACCGCTGGACGGCCCAGGCTGGTTGGACGGCGGCGGTTGTTGCGGCATGAGCGCACACCGTAATGCCTTGAACCCGCTGTCCGGAGGCCTGTGGGCGGCCGAGCGGTACGCGATCGATTACCTTCAACTACAACCCGACGGGGTGCTGTTCACCGGAGACCCGACCAAGCTCGAGAGTTATTCCTACTTCGGTACCGACATCCACGCGGTTGCCGAAGGGCCTGTCGTGGACGTGCTCGACGGTCTGCCCGAGCAGATTCCCAGCATGACGCCGACGGGACTGCCTCTTGAGCAGTATGGCGGCAACCACATCGTGCAGGACATCGGCGACGGCAACTATGCGTTCTACGCGCACCTCAAAACCGGCAGCTTGAAGGTCAAGGTCGGCGACCGGCTGACCACCGGGCAGGTCATTGCGGCGCTGGGTAACACCGGCAATTCAGATGCGCCGCACCTGCATTTCCATGTGATGAGCACCCCTGATCCGTTGCGCTCCGACGGGCTTCCGTTCGTGTTCAGGTCTTTTCGTCTCGATTCCCGGATCGCCTCGACGGCCGACCTCGAGAAGGCGGTGACGGCGGGGAAGCCCGCGCCGATGCAGCCCGAATTCACCGCTCGCGACGAAACCGACGTCATGCCACTCGATGGCGACGTGATGACCTATGCGACGAAATAGCGCGCTGGCCGCGCTCGCCGACATCGTCGGCGTGGTGGTCTTCTGCGCAGTCGGAAGACGCAGCCACGCCGAGGGCTGACACTGACGGGTGTGGCCGAAACGGCGAGGCCGTTCTCGCGGGCACCGCGGTTGGCTGGCTGCTTAGGGTTGGCGCAGGCCCACCGCCATCGTTCCTACCGGCCCTACCGGCGCAGTGGTCCATCGATGCCGTCTATGGAACTCGCAGCGACTTCGCTCACGGAAATTTGCGCGACATTCCCAAACTGAGCCGCGACCCACTGAGAAAACACTATTCGGAGCTGCTGCGGTTCGTCCTAGACCAGTTGGAGGCATGGACGCCCGATTACAGCGGCGACGGCGCTGTTCCGACCGGCGACGACGGAACGACAGCATGTTAGGCCGGCAGTCAACGCGCCAAGCAGCTAACGACTCCGCCGCCCTGCGCAGGTGAGCTTATGGGTGAGGGATGGGCGTAAACCGGCGTTTGCGCTGGTCAGATGGTGCCCCGGCAGATTCGAACCTGCGGCATTCTGCTCCGGAGGAGGACGCTCGGCTAGCAAGAACAGCCGCTTGAGCAGCGGATACGGCCAATCCCGAGATGAACGGTAGAGGACTCCCGCACCCGGGGTGGACTGATACATAGCGCGGCGTGGCGATGGCCGGCAGGCTCAACCAACGGGGCTGGGTTGGATACGCCGACTGCCGTCGGGGCGTTACCAGGCCTCCTACGCCGGCCCTGACCTCGCGCGGCACAGCGCCCCGACCACCTACACAGCGAAGAGACGCGCCACGGGGTGGCTCGCCGACGAGCGCCGCCTGATCGAGCGCGACGAGTGGACACACCGCCCGCGCCGCCCGACCGCACGGACGGCCAAGGCGATCACCGTCGGCGAGTACGCCGACACCTGGGTCGCGGAGCGCACCCTCAAGCCGCGCACCCGCTCGATGTACCGGGATCTGCTGCACATCATTCCGGCCCTGGGTGACGGAATGAGCCAGCAAGAAATCTGAATCCACCGAGAGCCTCTATGTTGCCCAAATGCGCATAATCCGTTTGCTCTTCGAGGATTCGGTCTCCCTGAACATTGGCGATATCGAGAGCCCGGCAGCCCGTCATGTGCCACCGTCAGAAAGCCTTTCCACGGAGGGATCGGTGGACAGACGGCGATGTCATCGACGTTGCGGGCAGTCGTGTAACCATGGTGAACCCGCTGCCATGGTCCGCAGCCCACCGCGCGGCGGGGTGGTTTGCTGTTTGGTTACTTGCGACCTTCTATCCTCGTCAGCGTCAATGCCGAACTCGGTGCCTACAGGCTCAGAGGCGAAACGCGACCGGCCGGCCTGTGTCGGGCCCTATTGTCTAGCTGTGCCTGAGGTGAATCGTCGCAACCTGATATTGATGACCGGTATGGCCGCGCTGGCAGCTACAGTCCCAGCGCCGACGCTTATGGCCAACGCTTCACCGGCAGATTGGGTACCGGCACCCGCCGCGCCGCCGCCGCTTGATGCCGATACCGGAGGCTACCTTTTCCAGGATGAGTTCGATGGCCCGCTTGGCTCAGCCCCCGATCCGGGGAATTGGACGGTGCAGAACTGGGCCGACGACGTTTGGCCGCCGGTCGCGGGGCAATACCGCGACGATCGCCGAAATGTGTTCCTCGACGGCAACTCCAACCTCGTCGTCCTCGCCACAAAGGAGGACGATCAGTTCTTCAGCGGCAAAGTCCGAGGCAACTGGAGAATTCCCATCGGCCACACATGGGAAGCGCGGGTCAAGCTCGACTGCCTCACCTCGGGAGCCTGGCCCGCGTACTGGGCAGTCAACGAAGATCCGCTGCCAGACGGCGAGGTCGACATCTTCGAGTTCTACGGCAACCGCAGGTGGCCTCCGGGAACCACGGTCCACGCCGCATCCAACGGAAAAACGTGGGAAGGGAAATCGATTGCCGGGTTGATCGACGGTGCCTGGCACACCTGGCGAATGCGCTGGGACGCAGACGGTTTCAAATTCTGGCGGGATTACTTTGACGGTGCGCAGCCGTATTTCAACGTGCCGCCCAAGCCCATTCCCGTGCACGGTAATCCCACCGATTTGCGGTGGCCGTTCAACATTCCCGGCTATTGGCTGTCGCCCATGTTCACCCTTGCGGTCGGTGGGCCAGGCGGAGGTGATCCTTCCCTGGGTAACTTCCCCGCGGCCATGCTCATTGACTGGATTCGCGTCTGGTAGGCGCTTCGGCCCTTGTCGCGCCGCCTTGATCACCTGCACCAAGTCGTGTACTGCCAGTGTTCGAGAAGCCGGGAGCCGCCGCCAGTCGCTCGTCGTTGCCACGACCAATTGGGCTCAACACTCGCCCCGGTAGCCTATTTGACGCGACCGCTCCTCCCGCCGGGCGCGGGTCGGGCGACCATTCTCTGGGCGTGCCCCAAAAACACCACCGTGCAGCAGCGTCGCCACACGCCGGCGCGGGTGCGCATCACGTAAGTGGTCAAGATGTGGGCGGCCATGCCGACCATTGTCGAAGGAACCGCTCACGGACAGCCCGAGATGCGCCAGGCTATTCACAAACATGCGCTGAACTGCGAATATACGGGTGCCCCCGGCAGGATTCGAACCTGCGGCCTTCTGCTCCGGAGGCAGACGCTCTATCCCCTGAGCTACGGGGGCGCAGAGGGTAAAACCCATGCGCCGTTGGGCTTGGACAGCCTAACGCATGGCGGACGCCCCGATCACACCCCGCGTCGTCGCCCTCGTTCTCGGGCCGCTTCGCTGCCACCGCTCACGAGGATTCCGCGGTCGCTCCGCTCCTGCCCTCCGTAATGGATTCGGGGCGTGACCACCCCAGACCATAGGATGGTCCTTCGTGACCCCCGCCGACCTGGCAGAGCTGCTCAAGACCACCGCCGCCGCGGTCCTGGCCTCGCATGGCCTCGACTCCGCGGCGCTGCCTGCGACCGTGACCGTCGAGCGGCCCCGCAACCCCGAGCACGGCGATTACGCCACCAACCTGGCCCTTCAGGTCGCCAAGAAGGTCGGCGCCAACCCCCGCGAGCTGGCCGGATGGCTGGCCGAAGCGTTGGTGGCCAGCCCAGGGATCTCCGCCGCCGACGTCGCCGGGCCCGGCTTCGTCAACCTGCGCATCGAAGCATCGGCCCAGGCCGTCGTCATCGACAACGTGCTGTCTGCGGGTACCGCCTACGGCAACTCCGACGACCTCGCGGGCAAGCACGTCAACCTCGAATTCGTCTCCGCCAACCCCACCGGGCCCATCCACATCGGCGGCACCCGCTGGGCGGCCGTCGGCGACGCGCTCGGCAGGCTGCTGAGCACCCAGGGCGCCACGGTGGTCCGGGAGTACTACTTCAACGACCACGGAGCACAGATCGACCGGTTCGCCCGGTCGCTGGTCGCCGCGGCCAAGGGCCAGCCCGCACCGGAGGACGGCTACGCGGGTGACTACATCGCCGACATCGCCGCCAAGGTGCTGCAGCAGGTACCCGAAGCGCTGAGCTCAGCCCGACGATGAGCAGCAGGAGACCTTCCGGTCCATCGGCGTCGACCTGATGTTCACCCACATCAAGGCGTCGCTGCACGACTTCGGCACCGACTTCGACGTGTACACGCACGAGGACTCGATGCACACCAGCGGCCGGGTCGACCAGGCCATCGCCAAGCTGCGCGAGACCGGCAACATCTACGAGAAGGACGGCGCAACGTGGTTGCGAACCACCGAGTTCGGTGACGACAAGGACCGGGTCGTCATCAAGAGCGACGGCAATGCGGCCTACATCGCAGGCGACCTCGCGTACTTCCTGGACAAGCGGCAGCGCGGCTTCGACCTGTGCATCTACATGCTGGGCGCCGATCACCACGGCTACATCGCCCGGCTCAAGGCGGCCGCCGCGGCACTGGGCGACGACCCGGACACCGTCGAGGTGCTCATCGGCCAGATGGTCAACCTGGTGCGCGACGGCCAGCCGATGCGGATGAGCAAGCGGGCAGGCACCGTCATCACCCTCGACGATCTGGTGGACGCCATCGGCGTCGACGCCGCCCGGTACGTTCTGATCCGCAGCTCGGTCGACTCCCCGATCGACATCGACCTGCAACTCTGGTCCAGCGCCTCGGCCGAGAACCCGGTCTACTACGTGCAATACGCGCACGCCCGGCTGTCGGCGTTGGCGCGCAGCGCCGCCGAACTCGGGATCGCCGCCGACACCTCGCATCTGGAGCTGCTCACCCACGACCGTGAGGGCACCCTGATGCGTACCCTCGGCGATTTCCCCCGTGTCTTGAAATCGGCTGCCTCCCTGCGTGAACCGCACCGAGTGTGCCGGTACCTCGAAGACCTGGCCGGTGACTATCACCGGTTCTACGACTCCTGCCGCGTGCTGCCTCAGGGCGACGAGGCGCCCGGTGACCTGCACGCCGCACGGCTGGCGTTGTGCGTCGCCACCCGGCAGGTCATCGCGAACGGACTGCAGATCCTCGGCGTCAGCGCTCCGGAGCGGATGTGAACGCGCATCCCAGCCGGCCCGCGGCATGCGGACGAGATTCACCACGGCGGTGCCCCGGCCCGTCCGCAGTCGGCGGCCGAGATGTTGACGCTCGCCCCGAACGTGTGGCCCCGCAACGCCGTTCGCGGCGCTGACGGCACGGTGTCGATCGCGGGCGTGCCGGTGACGGCGTTGGCGCAGGAGTACGGCACCCCGCTCTTCGTCATCGACGAGGACGACTTCCGGTCCCGCTGCCGCGACATGGCCGAAGCGTTCGGCGGCGGCGAGCACGTGCGCTACGCGGCCAAGGCGTTTCTGTGCACCGAGGTGGCGCGCTGGGTCGACGAGGAAGGCCTGTCGCTCGACGTGGCCAGCGGCGGCGAACTCGCCGTCGCGCTGAACGCCGACTTCCCGCCCGAGCGGATCGCGTTGCACGGCAACAACAAATCGGTCGCCGAGCTCGTCGCGGCGGTGAAGGCCGGCGTCGGTCACGTCGTGCTGGACTCGATGACCGAGATCGAGCGGCTCGACGCCGATCGCGGGCGACGCGGGCATCGTGCAGGACGTGCTCGTCCGCGTGACCGTCGGGGTCGAGGCCCATACTCACGAGTTCATCTCGACCGCCCACGAGGACCAGAAGTTCGGGCTGTCGCTGGCCAGTGGCGCCGCGATGGACGCGGTGCGCCGGGTGTTCGCCGCCGATCACCTCCGGCTGGTCGGGCTGCACAGCCACATCGGGTCGCAGATCTTCGACGTCGCCGGATTCGAACTCGCCGCCCACCGGGTGATCGGTCTGCTGCGCGACGTGGTCGCAGAGTTCGGCGTCGAGAAGACCGCGCAGATCTCGATCGTCGACCTCGGCGGCGGCCTCGGCATCTCCTATGTGCCGCAGGATGATCCGCCGCCGATGGACGACCTGGCCGCGAAGCTGGGCGCCATCGTGCGCAACGAGTCGGCCGCCGTCGGCGTGCCTGCGCCGATGCTCGTCGTCGAGCCGGGCCGGGCCATCGCCGGACCCGGCACCATCACGCTCTACGAGGTCGGCACGGTCAAGGACGTCGCGATCAGCGCGGGAGCGCACCGGCGCTACGTCAGCGTCGACGGCGGGATGAGCGACAACATCAGGACGGCGCTGTACGCCGCCGAGTACGACGCGCGGCTGGTCTCCCGACTCAGCGACGCGGCCCCGACGCTGGCCCGCATCGTCGGAAAGCACTGCGAGAGTGGCGACATCGTCGTCCGAGACACGTGGGTGTCCGACGACATGGCGCCGGGGGACCTGATCGGCGTCGCCGCCACCGGCGCGTACTGCTATTCGATGTCGAGCCGGTACAACCTGCTCGGCCGCCCCGCCGTCGTCGCCGTGCGGGATGGGAAGGCACGATTGATCCTGCGCCGCGAGACGGTCGAGGATCTGCTGAGTTTGGAGGTGAGTGGTCGATGAGTGAATCCGAGAAGCCAGTTGGCATAGCGGTATTGGGGCTTGGCAACGTCGGCAGCGAGGTCGTGCGCATCATCAAGGAGAGCGCACCCGACCTTGCTGCCCGCATCGGTGCGCCGCTGGAACTGCGTGGCGTCGGGGTCCGCCGGGTCGCGGCGGACCGTGGCCTGCCGATCGAGATGCTGACCGACGACATCGGCGAACTGGTATCCCGCGACGACGTCGACATCGTCGTCGAGTTGATGGGCCCGATCGAACCGGCGCGCAAGGCCATCCTGACCGCGCTGGAACGCGGCAAGTCCGTGGTCACCGCGAACAAGGCGCTGATGGCCGCAGTCCACCGGCGAACTGGCGCAGGCCGCCGAGCACGCGCGGGTCGACTTGTACTTCGAGGCCGCGGTCGCCGGTGCCATCCCGGTGATCCGCCCGCTGACGCAGTCGCTGGCGGGGGACACCGTGCTGCGGGTGGCCGGAATCGTCAACGGCACCACCAACTACATCCTCTCGGCGATGAACGACACCGGTGCGGACTACGCGTCGGCCTTGGCCGATGCCAGTGCGCTCGGCTACGCGGAGGCCGATCCGACCGCCGACGTCGAGGGTTACGACGCCGCCGCCAAGGCGGCGATTCTGGCGTCGATCGCGTTCCACACCAGGGTGACGGCCGACGACGTCTACCGCGAGGGCATCACCAAGGTCAGCTCCGCCGACTTCGAGTCCGCTCAGGCGCTCGGCTGCACGATCAAGCTGCTGGCCATCTGCGAGCGGATCATCAACGACGAAGGTCAGCAGCGTGTTTCGGCCCGGGTGTACCCGGCGCTGGTGCCGCTCGAGCACCCGCTGGCGGCGGTCAACGGAGCCTTCAACGCCGTGGTGGTGGAGGCCGAGGCCGCGGGCCGGCTGATGTTCTACGGCCAGGGTGCGGGCGGCGCACCGACGGCGTCGGCGGTGATGGGTGACGTCGTGATGGCCGCCCGCAACCGGGTACACGGTGGTCTTGGACCCCGCGAGTCGAAGTACGCCGAGCTGCCGATCGCGCCCATCGGCTTCATCCCGACCCGGTACTACGTGAGCATGAACGTCGCCGACCGACCCGGTGTGTTGTCCGCGGTGGCGGCCGAATTCGGCAAGCGCGAGGTCAGCATTGCCGAGGTGCGCCAGGAGGGCATGGTCGACGAGGGCGGGCAGCGCTGCGGCGCACGGATCGTCGTCGTCACGCACCGGGCAACCGATGCTGCGCAGTCGGAGACCGTGGCCGCCCTGGCCGACCTCGACGTCGTGCAGAGCATCAACAGCGTGCTCCGACTGGAAGGAACCACTGAATGAGTGCACCTCGCGCGGCAGTGCACCAGCCGTGGCCCGGCCTGATCGCGGCCTATCGCGACAGGTTGCCGGTGGAGGACGGTTGGGCGCCGATCACCCTGCTCGAGGGCGGGACACCGCTGATCCACGCCAAGCGGCTCAGCGAGCAGACCGGCTGCACGGTGCACCTGAAGGTCGAGGGGCTCAACCCCACCGGCTCGTTCAAGGACCGCGGCATGACCATGGCCGTCACCGAGTCGGTGGCTCGTGGGCAGCAGGCGGTGTTGTGCGCGTCGACGGGCAACACCTCCGCGTCGGCGGCCGCGTACGCCGCACGCGCAGGCATCACCTGCGCAGTGCTCATCCCGCAGGGCAAGATCGCCATGGGCAAGCTCGCGCAGGCGGTGATGCACGGTGCGAAGATCATTCAGGTCGACGGCAACTTCGACGACTGCCTGGAACTGGCCCGCAAGCTGACCGCCGACTTCCCCACGATCGCGCTGGTGAACTCCGTCAACCCGTACCGCATCGAGGGGCAGAAGACTGCGGCGTTCGAGATCGTCGACGCGCTGGGCACCGCTCCCGACGTGCACGCCCTGCCGGTGGGCAACGCGGGCAACATCACCGCGTACTGGAAGGGCTACACCGAGTACCACCGCGACGGTCTGACCGATCGTCTGCCGCGGATGCTCGGCACGCAGGCCGCGGGTGCGGCGCCGCTGGTTCTCGGTGAGCCCGTCAAGAACCCCGAGACGATCGCCACGGCGATCAGGATCGGCGCGCCCGCGTCGTGGGCGTCGGCCGTCGCCGCTCAGCAGGAGTCGAACGGCAGGTTCCTGGCTGCCACCGACGACGAGATCCTGGCCGCCTACCACCTGGTCGCGCGCTCCGAAGGGGTTTTCGTCGAGCCGGCGTCGGCGGCCAGTGTCGCCGGTCTGCTCAAGTCGGTGGAAGATGGCTGGGTGCCGCGGGGCTCCACCGTGGTGTGCACGGTCACGGGCAACGGCCTCAAGGATCCGGACACCGCGCTGAAGGGCATGCCCGTCGTCGAGGCGGTTCAGGTCGACCCGGTCGCTGTGGTCGCCAAGCTCGGACTGGCCTAGCGAAGTGGATCGTCGGTGACTCGGATTCTCCCTGCGGGCCTGGCGGCCCACGCAGTGGTGGCGGCATCGAGCGCGAACCTCGGCCCCGGGTTCGACAGCCTCGGCCTCGCCCTCGGCCTCTACGACGAAATCGAGGTCGAGACAACCAAGTCCGGGCTCTCCGTCGAGGTCGAGGGGGAGGGCGTGGGGCAGGTTCCGTTGAACTCTTCCCACCTCGTCGTGCAAGCGATCGAACGCGGCCTTGCTGCTGCGGGTGTCGGCGTGGCCGGATTGAAGGTGCTTTGCCGCAACGGTATTCCGCACTCACGCGGGCTCGGCTCATCCGCCGCGGCGGTAGTGGGTGGCATCGCCGCCGCCAATGGTCTTGTCGCTCAATCTGATTCGATCCCCCTGACGGACGGTGAGCTGGTGCAGCTGTCGTCGGAGTTCGAGGGCCACCCGGACAACGCGTCCGCCGCGGTACTGGGTGGCGCGGTGGTGTCCTGGACCGAGGACGACGGTGTGCAGGATCGATATGCAGCCGCATCGCTGCGACTGCACCCCGACATCCATCTGTTCCCTGCAATCCCGCAGGAGCGGTCCTCGACCGCGGAGACCCGGATCCTGCTGCCCGATCGGGTGAGCCACGTCGACGCACGATTCAACCTGAGCCGCGCCGCGCTGCTCGTGGTGGCATTGACCGAGCGCCCCGATCTGCTGATGTCGGCGACGGCTGACCGGCTGCACCAACCGCAGCGGGCGGCCGCCATGCCTGCGTCAGCGGAATATCTCGCCATCCTGCGGCGTTGTGGTGTTGCGGCGGTGCTTTCTGGGGCGGGACCTGCGGTTATCGCACTCACCACCGAGCCGGAACTGCCGGCCCAGGCTCTCGAGTTCGGCGCCGCCAACGGGTTCTCCGTCAGGGAGATGTCGGTGGGTGAAGGTGTCCGATGGACGTCCGGTGTGCCGTTACGAAGTTGACACGCGTAACACGCGAATCACACGCGTTCTTGCTTCCCACACCAATGCGGGTTATCCTCGCAATCGTCCAGCAATCGCAGCGTCTGTTTCTGCGCCGACACTGGGACGACCACCAATTCTTCTCGTGAATGACGGTTCGCCGTATCGCGGCGAATCCCGGCGATCACCGTTGCATGGGCGACGGTGGGACCTCGGCACTCGGCGGATTAGCTGAGTGCGACGAACCCTTGCTTGAAGCGAATCAGCAAGGGAAAGAAAGGAAATCCGTGACCGATACGGACCTCTTCACGGCTGGCGGCAGCGACATCGAGTCGCCTGACTCCGTGAAACCAGACGTCTCCGAGCCGGTGTCGGCGGCTTCCGCCGACGCCGTCGCTCCCGAACCGCCGCAGGAGACCGCTCCTGCAGCGCCCGTCGCCGCCGCAGGTCGCGGCGGTTCATTGACCGGGATGGTGCTTCCTGACCTGCGCGCCCTGGCCAACCAGCTGTCCATCAAGGGCGCATCGGGGATGCGCAAGAGTGAGCTGATCGCGGCCATCCGCGAGCACCGTGGCGAAACCAACGGTCACACTCCCGAGACTGCGGCCGCACCCGCCGCAGCGGCAGTCCAGACCCCGCAGGCCGACACCGGCGCGGCGGCGCCTGCCGAGCCGCAGCCCCGTGCGCGCCGTGAGCGCCGCAGTTCTTCGCGACAGGCTGCCCCGCCGGCCGCGGACACCGAAACGAAGGCCGACGCCCCGACCGAGGCCAAGGCCACCGACGCCCCGACCGAGGTGAAGGCCACCGAGGCGAAGGCCGAAGCAAAGCCGAAGGCCGAAGCCAAGCCGAAGGCCGAAGCCAAGGCAGACGTCGAGCCCGAGACCAGGGCTGACCACACCGTCGAGTCGAAGGTCGAGGACAAGACCGAGGTCACAGCCCCCAAGACGGACGAGAAGCGCACCCAGAGCACCCGCCAGGACAACCGGTCCAACGAAGGTGGCAACCAGGGCGGTGGAAACCGCTCCGGCGATGGTGGCAACCGGTCCAACGATGGCGGCAACCAGGGCAACCGCTCCAATGACGGCGGCAACCAGAGCCGTGGCAACAACAACTCCAACAACGACGACGACGACGATGGCGACGGCCGTCAGGGCCGTCGCGGCCGCAGGTTCCGTGACCGCAGGCGGCGCGGCGAGCGCACCGGCGCCGAAGGCGGCAGTGGCGGCCGCAGCGACCGTGACACCGAACTCCGTGAGGACGACGTCGTCCAGCCGGTGGCAGGCATCCTCGACGTACTCGACAACTACGCGTTCGTCCGGACGTCGGGCTACCTCGCGGGACCGAACGACGTGTACGTGTCGATGAACATGGTCCGCAAGAACGGCCTGCGTCGCGGCGATGCCGTGACCGGCGCGGTTCGAATCGCCCGGGAGGGTGAGGGCGGTGGCGGTGGAAGTCAGAACCCGCGGCAGAAGTTCAACCCGCTGGTCCGCCTCGACACCATCAACGGTGGATCGGTCGAGGACGCCAAGAAGCGTCCCGAATTCCAGAAGCTCACCCCGCTGTACCCGAACCAGCGGCTGCGGCTGGAGACCACGCCCGACCGACTGACCACCCGCGTCATCGACCTGATCATGCCGATCGGCAAGGGGCAGCGCGCACTGATCGTGTCGCCGCCCAAGGCGGGCAAGACGATGATCCTGCAGAGCATCGCCAACGCGATCACGACCAACAACCCCGAATGCCACCTGATGGTGGTGCTGGTCGACGAGCGGCCCGAAGAAGTGACCGACATGCAGCGCTCGGTGAAGGGTGAGGTCATCGCCTCCACCTTCGACCGTCCGCCGTCGGATCACACCGCTGTCGCTGAGTTGGCGATCGAACGGGCCAAGCGCCTCGTCGAGCAGGGCAGCGACGTCGTCGTGCTGCTCGACTCGATCACCCGGCTGGGCCGCGCGTACAACAACGCGTCGCCTGCATCGGGCCGCATCCTGTCCGGTGGTGTCGACTCGACTGCGCTGTATCCGCCGAAGCGGTTCCTCGGCGCTGCGCGCAACATCGAGGACGGCGGTTCGCTGACGATCATCGCCACGGCGATGGTCGAGACGGGGTCCACCGGCGACACGGTCATCTTCGAGGAGTTCAAGGGCACCGGCAACGCCGAGCTCAAGCTCGATCGAAAGATCTCCGAGCGGCGCGTGTTCCCGGCCGTCGACGTCAACCCGTCGGGTACGCGCAAGGATGAGCTGCTGCTGTCCCCGGACGAGTTCTCGGTCGTGCACAAGTTGCGCCGGGTGCTGTCGGGTCTGGATTCGCATCAGGCGATCGATCTGCTCATGTCGCAGCTGCGCAAGGCGAAGACCAACTACGAATTCCTGGTCCAGGTCTCGAAGACCACGCCAGGCAACATGGATTCCGACTAACCACGATCGGCGCGAATGCCCCGCACACCTTTCGGTGTTGCGGGGTCTTTGCGTCTCGTCCCGCGCTACCCGGCGGGGTCGGCGCGCAACCCTGGCATCACGTAGCGGCGAACGTGCGTCAGCACGGCTTGGTGATCGGCCGGATCAAGCTGCTGACCGGGCACTGTGGCGAGCGAGATAAGCACTCGCGCAACCCATTCCGACGCCTCGGCGATCTGCACGTCGGGATGGATCTCGCCCGCGTCGCGTGCGGCGATCAGATACCGCGACCAGAAGTCGGCCAGGTCGGGCACCAGGCCTTGCACACCCGCGCCCGCGCAGGCCGCGAACTCGTCGGGCTCCTCGACGCGCAGTTTCATCAGGAGCGCGCCTGGATCGTCGTAGGCGGTGCGTCCATGCCGGATGCCTGCGGCGATCTGCTCGTCGAGCCCATCGACCTGTTCGAGCACCGCGTGCGCCTCCGACCAGTACGCGTCGTTGAGCCGCACGATCGCAGCGCCGAGCAGCGAGAGCTTGTCGGGGAAGTGGCGGTACAGCCAGCCCCGCGACACCCCGGCGACCTCCGCGACCTCGGAAACGGTGGTCGCGCGAATGCCCTTGGCGCGTAGACAGACCTCGGCCGCGTCGATCAGCCGATCGCGCACCCTCTTGGCGGCCGTGGTGCCGGTCAACGGCGACTCCTGATCGATTTCGCAGCGGACGAGGCAGAACGGTTGCATTCTGCCAATGGCCAGACGCTACCGCTCGACAAGCCAACGGTGCCGCGGCGATGACCGCGACGCCGTCGTGCCAGGCCCGTTCGCGAAGCAGCTGCCAACAGCGTGTCCGCCATCGTTGAAATTTGCGGTTACGCAATCGGTGATCTCGCGCCGCCTCGCCAGCGCCCGGCTATTCCGTAGGCAGCCGCCCGCGGAATAGCCGCCGGTCTGCGCGCGTTTAGGAGGTTGGCGGTTGACCTGGCATAATGGACCGCCGACCCTCGGTTCCGGTTCACGCTCGAAGACCATCAGGTCAAGGCTCGGGCGACCCGGCGGCCAAACTATTGAAGAGGATTCAACATGAGATCGGGTATTCACCCCAACTACGTCGAGACCACTGTGGTCTGCGGCTGTGGCAACACCTTCCAGACGCACAGCACCAAGGAGAGCGGCCACATCGTGGTCGAGGTCTGCTCCCAGTGCCACCCCTTCTACACCGGCAAGCAGAAGATTCTCGACAGCGGCGGCCGCGTGGCCCGCTTCGAGAAGCGGTACGGCAAGCGCAAGTCCGGCGAGAAGGCAAACGCCGAGAACTAGCTACGTCACCGGCGCCCGCTCTGTCGTTGGCGTTGACGCTCTTCTTTCGAGCGCTCATCGCCAGTGCCAGGGTCGGGCGCCGTTTCGCGTTCGGGGAAGGAGGATCTCGTGACCGATAGAGCACCTGCGATTGACGGGTTGTTGGCCGAACACGCCGACCTCGAACGCCAGCTGGCGGATCCCGAATTGCACGCCGATGCGGGAGCTGCTCGCAGGGTGGGCCGCCGGTTCGCGCAGATCTCACCCATCGTGGCGACCTACCGCAAGCTCGAGGCCGCCCGTGGCGACCTGGAGGCTGCGCAGGAGCTGGGCGCGGACGACGAGTCGTTCGCCGCGGAGATACCCGGGCTCGAGACGAGCGTTGACCAACTCAGCACTCACCTCGCCGACCTGCTGGCGCCGCGTGACCCGCACGACGCTGACGACGTCGTACTCGAGGTGAAGTCCGGCGAGGGCGGCGAGGAATCGGCGCTGTTTGCCGCGGACCTGGCCCGGATGTACATCCGCTACGCCGAACGGCACCGCTGGACGGTCACCGTGCTCGACGAGACCTTCTCCGACCTCGGCGGCTACAAGGACGCCACGCTGACGATCGCCAGCAAGGGTGACTCCGCCGACGGCGTGTGGTCTCGACTGAAGTTCGAGGGCGGTGTGCATCGCGTCCAGCGGGTGCCCGTCACCGAATCGCAGGGTCGCGTCCACACCTCGGCCGCCGGCGTGCTCGTCTATCCCGAACCCGAGGACGTGGCTGCGGTTCAGATCGACGAGTCCGACCTGCGCATCGACGTGTACCGGTCGTCGGGCAAGGGTGGGCAGGGCGTCAACACCACCGACTCGGCGGTGCGCATCACGCACCTGCCCACCGGCATCGTCGTGACATGCCAGAACGAGCGGTCCCAGCTGCAGAACAAGGCGCGCGCGATGGTGGTTCTTGCTGCCCGACTGCAGGCGCTCGCGGAGGAGCAGGCCCAGGCCGACGCGTCGGCCGACCGGGCGAGCCAGATCCGCACCGTCGACCGCAGCGAGCGGATCCGGACCTACAACTTCCCGGAGAACCGCATTGCCGACCATCGGATCGGCTTCAAGGCCCACAACCTCGACCAGGTCCTCGACGGTGACCTCGATCCGCTCTTCGACGCACTGGCCGCCGCCGACAAAGAGGCGAGGCTGCAACAGGCATGACCGGAGGGCGACTCTGTGGCCAGGGGAGCCGGACTGCTCAGGAACGGCTGCGGCGCGCCATCGACGACGCGGTCGGCACGCTGGCGGCGGCAGGAATCGACACACCGCGCGTCGACGCCGAGCAGCTCGCCGCGCATACTGCAGGAGTCGACCGTGGCCGGCTGAGGTTCCACGAGCCCGACGAGCCGTTCTTCGGCCGGTACCGCGACGTGATCGACGCCCGCGCCCGCCGGATCCCGCTGCAGCACCTGACGTCGACGGCGGCCTTCGGGCCCGTGCTGCTGACCGTCGGTCCCGGCGTCTTCATCCCGCGGCCAGAGACCGAGTCGATGTTGGAATGGGCTCTCGCAGCAAGAGCTTCCGGCACACGGGGCGGGCCAAGACGATCGACCGTTGATCGTCGATCTGTGCACCGGGTCGGGTGCGCTGGCGGTGGCGCTGGCCGTTGCGAATCCTGGTGCCCGGATCGTCGCCGTCGACGACTCCGCCGACGCGCTGCGCCTACGCGCGACGCAACAGTGCGGCGACGCGCCGTCGAACTCGTCGAGGCCGACGTCACCGCACCCGATCTGTTGGCCGATCACGACGGCGCCGTCGACCTGATCGTCGCGAATCCGCCCTACATTCCCGACGGTGCTCAGCTTGGAACCGGAAGTGGCCCAACATGATCCGGCGCATGCACTGTTCGGCGGCCCGGACGGCATGCGGGTGATCGGCCCGATCGTCGAGCTGGCGGCCCGGTTGCTGCGGCCCGGCGGGCGCGTCGCCGTCGAACACGACGACGCCACCGCCGAGGCCACCGCCGCACTGTTCGTCGGGGCAGCAGTGTTCACCGACGTGGTGTCGCGGCGCGATCTCGCCGGCCGACCCCGGTTCGTCACCGCGATGCGCGCCGGGTGAGAGGCTAGAGCGATGGTTGTAAGCGAGAGAGAGCGGGATCGGGCATGGCTGAGGTCTTCGACTGTTCCGACGCCGGCCAGCGTCAGGCGGGAATCGCCTCGGCGATCAGCGCGCTCAAGGGTGGCCGGCTGGTCGTGCTGCCGACCGACACCGTGTACGGCATCGGCGCCGACGCCTTCGACGGCACGGCCGTCGCCGCGCTACTCGCGGCCAAGGGCCGCGGCCGCGACATGCCCGTCCCGGTGCTGGTCGGCTCCTGGCACACCATCGACGGCCTGGTGTACTCGGTACCGGACACCGCACGGGACCTGATCGAGGCGTTCTGGCCGGGCGCACTGAGCCTGGTCGTGCGCCAGGCGCCTTCGCTGCAGTGGGATCTCGGCGACGCGCACGGGACGGTCATGCTGCGCATGCCACTGCACCCCATCGCGATCGAACTTCTGCGCGAAGTGGGCCCGATGGCGGTGTCGAGCGCCAACATCTCCGGCAGGGCTGCCGCCGTCACCGCGGCCGACGCCCGCGAGCAACTCGCCGACCTGGTCGAGGTGTACCTCGAGGGAGGCCCGTCGGCGCAGCAGGCCGCGTCCACGATCGTCGACCTCACCGACACGCAGCCCCGTGTGCTGCGGGAGGGCCCCGTCACCGCGGCCGCCATCGCCGACGTGCTCGGCATCGAGGCCGAGACACTCCTGGCGTGACCGCCAGGTCCGCGCCCGCACTCCGAAGCTGTGAAGGACGTACTCCGGGGAGACCCGAAGGCTGGCTGCGCACCCAGCTGAGGAACGTGGCACGGACGTACTGGCGGCGAGCCGCCCGTGACACGGCAAACCGGACCGCCGCTGGTGGGCATTGACAGCTTCGTGCGTCTCAGGTCGGTCAAGTACGGTTCACCGCGTGGTGAGCGGAGCGGTGGTCGCGGCGGGCGCGCTCGCCCTTTCCGATCGCGGCGCGGGTGTCCCGCTGCGCGAGCTCGCCCTCGTCGGCCTGACCGCCGCGATCATCACCTACTTCGCCACCGGCTGGGTGCGGGTTCTCGCCACCCGCCTGGGCGCCGTCGCCTATCCGCGCGACCGCGACGTGCACACCAAGCCGACGCCGCGGATGGGTGGCCTCGCCATGTACATCGGCGTGGTGGCCGCGGTCCTGCTGGCATCCCAGTTGCCTGCGCTGACGCGCGGTTTCGTGTATTCGTCTGGCATGCCGGCCGTCGTGGTCGCCGGCGGCCTGATCATGGCGATCGGCCTCATCGACGACCGGTGGGGCTTGGACGCGCTCACCAAGTTCGCCGGTCAGATCACCGCGGCGAGCGTGCTGGTCACCATGGGCGTGGCATGGAGCGTGCTCTACATCCCGATCGGCGGCGTCGGCACCATCGTGCTCGACCAGGTCACGTCGATCCTGCTGACCCTCGCGCTGACGGTGTCGATCGTCAACGCGATGAACTTCGTCGACGGTCTCGACGGTCTGGCCGCGGGCCTCGGCCTCATCACCGCGGCGGCGATCTGCATCTTCTCCATCGGGTTGCTTCGCGATCACGGTGGCGACGTGCTGTTCTACCCGCCTGCCGTGATCTCGGTGGTGCTCGCCGGTGCGTGCCTGGGCTTCCTGCCGCACAACTTCCACCGCGCCCACATCTTCATGGGGGATTCCGGGTCCATGCTGATCGGTCTGATGCTTGCCGCGGCGTCGACCACGGCGGCGGGCCCCATCTCGCAGAACGCGTACGGCGCGCGTGACGTGTTCGCGTTGTTGTCGCCATTTCTTCTGGTCGTTGCGGTGATGTTCGTGCCCGCGCTCGACATGTTGCTCGCGATCGTGCGTCGCACCCGCGCCGGGCGCAGCCCGTTCAGCCCGGACAAGATGCATCTGCATCACCGACTGCTCCAGATCGGCCATTCGCACCGGCGCGTGGTGCTGCTGATCTACATGTGGGTCGGCATCGTCGCGCTGGGTGCGGCGAGCACCATCTTCTTCGACCCGCGGTACACCGGCGTGGTCATGCTGGCAGCGATTCTGGTAGCCATCGTCATCACCCTCATCCCGCTGTTGCGACGGCGCGAAGACGTGCCGGACGGCGTGTACGACAAAAAGTAGTAGAACCCGGTTTAGGCCTGCTCACCATGTGGTACGGTGCTGGCAGAACCCGAAAAACCTCACGGGTTGCCGGCCCCGGCCCATCGGTTTCACCATCCGATCGGCGCCGATAAACGACCGACAAAGGGAGCTACCCCTTGGGTGATTCCAGCGTGCCCGACGCCCTTCGCTACGCTCGTCGGACACGCACCGGATCAATGGGGATGGCTCTCGTGAAAGCGGGATTGAGGTGACGCAGTGACAACGCCAGCGCAGGACGCGCCGTTGGTGTTTCCATCCGTGGCCTTTCGGCCACTTCGCCTGTTCGCCATCTGTGTGGCGCTGACCGGACTGGCCGTCTTGGCCGCCGGTTACACGGGCCATCTCCTCTTGGGAGTGTTCTTCGGCGTCGGCCTCGGACTGGGTTTGCTCAACGCACTCCTGGTTCGGCGTGCCGTCGACTCGATCACCGCCGAGGACCATCCACTCAAGAAGAAGATGGCCCTTAACTCGGCAACGCGGCTGTTGGTCATCACCGCGATCGGACTGGCGGTCGCGATCGTCTTCAAGGCCCACGGCGGCATCGCGGTGTTCTTCGGACTTGCGATCTTCCAGGCGCTGCTCGTGCTGAGCACCAGCCTGCCCGTGCTGAAGAAGATTCGCACCGAGGGACTGGACGTCATCGACACGGAATCGAAGGATTGAGCTGACAGCAATGACTGAGACGGTTCTCGCCGAAGCGGCGATTCACGTTGGGGTCCACGAACCCCTCTGGCATCTGTTCGGCATGACGATCAACGGCGACACGGTGATCAGCACGGCGATCGCCGGGGTCATCGTCATCGCGTTGGCATTCTTCCTGAAGTCCAAGGTCACCTCGACCGGCGTGCCTGGCGGAGTTCAGCTGTTCTTCGAGGCCATCACCATTCAGATGCGTCAGCAGATCGAGGCTGCGATCGGCATGAAGATCGCGCCGTTCGTGCTGCCTCTCGCGGTCACCATCTTCGTGTTCATCCTGGTGTCCAACTGGCTGGCGGTCCTGCCCGTCCAGTACGGCGGCTCCGACGGCGCAGCGGGAGAACTGATCAAGGCGCCTGCATCCGACATCAACTACGTGCTGGCCCTCGCCGCCGTCGTGTTCATCTGCTACCACGCCGCAGGCATCTGGCGTCGCGGCGCCTGGGGACATGCCAAGAAGCTGGTCAAGGGACACGTCACGCTCATGGCGCCGATCAACATCGTCGAGGAGATCGCCAAGCCGATCTCGTTGTCGCTGCGACTCTTCGGCAACATCTTCGCCGGTGGGATCCTCGTCGGGCTGATCGCCTTGTTCCCCTGGTACATCCAGTGGTTACCCAATGCCATCTGGAAGACGTTCGACCTCTTCGTCGGCCTGATCCAGGCGTTCATCTTCGCCTTGCTGACCATCCTGTACTTCAGCCAGTCGATGGAACTGGACCACGACAGTGCCGACGACAAAGAGGACGCGCACCACTAAAGCCCGTACGACCCGTTCGACCAGCAGTCCTGGTGGCACCGCTACCAGCTATCAAGGAGGAAAAAGGAATGGATGCAAACGCCCTCATCACGGCGGGCGCGCTGATCGGCGGCGGCCTGATCATGGGTGGTGGTGCGATCGGCGCGGGTATCGGTGACGGCATCGCCGGCAACGCGCTGATCTCCGGCATCGCTCGGCAGCCAGAGGCGCAGGGCCGCCTGTTCACGCCGTTCTTCATCACCGTCGGTCTGGTGGAGGCTGCGTACTTCATCAACCTGGCGTTCATGGCGCTGTTCGTCTTCGCCACGCCGGGCCTGCAGTAGACCGTCGCATGGATCAATTGCGCGCGACGATCCTGGCGGCCAGCCAGGCGGCGGAAGAAGAGGGCGGGGGCAGCAACTTCCTGATCCCCAACGGCACCTTCTTCGTCGTACTGATCATCTTCCTGATCGTGCTCGGCGTGATCACGAAATGGGTTGTGCCACCGATCAGCAAGGTGCTGGCCGAGCGGGAGGCCATGCTGGCGAAGACCGCCGCTGACGCTCGCAAGTCGGCCGAGCAGGTCGCGGCGGCTCAGGCCGACTACGACTCGACGATGGCAGGCGCGCGCACTGAGGCCTCGTCGATCCGCGACGAGGCCCGCGCGGCCGGTCGTCAGGTGATCGACGAGAAGCGGACCGAGGCGAGCGGTGAGGTCGCCGAGACGGTGCGCGCGGCGGATGAGCAGCTGTCCCAACAGGGTTCGGCGGTGCAGGCCGAACTGGATTCGTCGGTGGACGGACTGTCGGCCAAGTTGGCCGGCCGCATCCTCGGCGTCGACGTGAATTCGGGACGGAGCAAGTAGATGTGGACCTTCATCGGGCAGTTGATCGGATTCGCGGTCATCGCGTTCATCCTGTGGCGCTACGTGGTGCCGCCGGTGCGGACTCTGATGCAGAAGCAGCAGGACGCGGTCCGCGCCGCACTGGCCGAGAGCGCCGAGGCCGCAAAGAAGCTCGAGGACGCCGACGCCGAGCACGCCAAGGCGCTGGAGAAGGCCAAGGCGGAATCGAGCAAGGTCACCGAGGAGGCCAAGCACGACTCGGAGCGGATCGCCGCCCAACTGACCGAGCAGGCCGCTGCCGACGCGGAGCGGATCAAGGCCCAAGGCGCCCAGCATGTTCAGTTGCTGCGCCAGCAGCGCATCCGACAACTGCGGCAGGGTCTCGGCGACGAGGCCGTGCAGAAGGCGGCCGAGCTGGTGCGCGGCCACGTGGCAGATCCGGCCGCACAGGCGTCCACCGTCGACCGCTTCCTGGACGAACTCGATCAGATGGCGCCGTCGGAGGCGATGATCGAGACCGGTGCGACCGCACGGCTGCGGGCGGCCAGTCGCGATGCGCTCGCCGCCGTCGTCGCCGAATTCGACCGCGTGACCGGCGACCTCAACGCTGACGCACTCGGCACCTTGGCCCAGGAGCTGGCCTCGGTGGCCAAGCTGCTGCTCACCGAGCCCGCACTGGCCAAGCACTTGGCCGAGCCGACAGACGAGTCGGCTCCGAAGGTCCGCCTGGTGGAATCCCTGCTGTCCGGCAAGGTCGGTGACACCACACTCGGCATCCTGCGCACCGCCGTGTCGCAGCGGTGGTCGACGGAGTCCAATCTGGTCGACGCCATCGAGCACACGGCCCGACTCGCGCTGCTGAAGCGTGCCGAGGTCGCACACCAGGTCGACGAGGTGGAAGATCAGCTGTTCCGGTTCGGTCGAGTCCTCGACGTCGAACCGCGGTTGGCTGCACTGCTCAGCGACGACACCACACCCGCCGAGGGGCGAATCGCGTTGCTGAACAAGGTCCTCGACGGTTCGGGGGTCAGCGGTACCGCGGCGGCACTGCTGTCGCAGACCGTCGAACTGCTGCGCGGCGAGCGTGCTGACGAGGCCGTCATCGACCTCGCCGAGCTCGCCGTGTCGCGTCGGGGCGAGGTGGTCGCGCACGTCACCGCCGCCGCGGAGCTGTCCGCTGCCCAGCGCGACCGGCTCACCGAGGTGCTGACCCGCATCTACGGCCACCCGGTTTCCGTGCAGCTCCACGTCGATCCCGAACTCCTCGGCGGCCTCTCGATCGCCGTCGGCGACGAGGTGATCGATGGTTCCATCGCATCCCGCCTGGCCGCCGCACAGACCCAGCTGCCGGACTGACCCCAACGCTCACCACCCAAAGATCAAGGTAGGAAGACGAAAACATGGCAGAGTTGACAATCTCCGCTGCTGATATCGAAGGCGCCATCGAGGACTACGTATCCTCGTTCACTGCCGATACCGAGCGTGAAGAGATCGGCACCGTCGTCGATGCCGGTGACGGCATCGCCCACGTCGAGGGGCTGCCCTCGGTCATGACGCAGGAGCTCCTCGAGTTCCCGGGCGGCGTGCTCGGCGTGGCGCTGAACCTCGACGAGCACAGCATCGGCGCCGTCATCCTCGGCGACTTCGAGAAGATCGAAGAGGGCCAACAGGTCAAGCGCACTGGCGAGGTGTTGTCGGTTCCCGTCGGCGACGCCTTCCTTGGCCGCGTGGTCAACCCGCTCGGGCAGCCGATCGACGGCCAGGGCGACGTCAATACCGACACGCGGCGCGCACTGGAACTCCAGGCGCCGTCGGTCGTCCAGCGCCAGGGTGTCAGCGAGCCGCTGCAGACCGGCATCAAGGCCATCGACTCGCAGACCCCGATCGGCCGTGGCCAGCGCCAGCTGATCATCGGCGACCGCAAGACCGGCAAGACCGCGGTCTGCGTCGACACGATCCTCAACCAGCGGGAGAACTGGGAGACCGGCGATCCCAAGCAGCAGGTGCGCTGCGTGTACGTCGCGATCGGCCAGAAGGGCACCACCATCGCGAGCGTCAAGCGCGCTCTCGAAGAGGGCGGCGCGATGGAGTACACCACCATCGTCGCGGCACCTGCATCCGATCCCGCCGGCTTCAAATGGCTTGCGCCCTACACGGGTTCGGCCATCGGCCAGCACTGGATGTACGAAGGCAAGCACGTCCTCATCGTCTTCGACGACCTCTCCAAGCAGGCCGACGCCTACCGCGCGATCTCGCTGCTGCTGCGCCGCCCGCCTGGCCGCGAGGCGTTCCCCGGCGATGTGTTCTACCTGCACTCCCGTCTGCTGGAGCGCTGCGCCAAGCTGTCCGACGAGCTCGGCGGCGGTTCGATGACGGGCTTGCCGATCATCGAGACCAAGGCCAACGACATCTCGGCGTTCATCCCCACCAACGTCATCTCGATCACCGACGGCCAGTGCTTCCTGGAGTCCGACCTGTTCAACCAGGGCGTGCGACCGGCCATCAACGTCGGTGTGTCGGTGTCCCGCGTCGGTGGTGCCGCCCAGATCAAGGCAATGAAAGAGGTGGCGGGAAGTCTCCGCCTGGATCTGTCGCAGTACCGCGAGCTGGAGGCCTTCGCGGCATTCGCCTCCGACCTGGACCCCGCGTCCAAGGCGCAGCTCGAGCGCGGTGCCCGTCTGGTCGAACTGCTCAAGCAGGCGCAGTACAGCCCGATGTCCGTGGAGGATCAGGTCGTCGCGATCTTCCTCGGCACCAAAGGTCATCTGGATTCCGTTCCGGTGGAAGACGTTCAGCGGTTCGAGACCGAATTCCTCGAGCACGTGAGGGCCTCGCACGGCGACATCCTCAGGGACATCAGGGAGACCAAGAAGTTCCCCGAGGAGGCCGCGGAGAAGCTGACCGGAGTCGTCAACGACTTCAAGAAGGGTTTCGCGGCCACCGACGGCAGCTCGGTCGTGGTCAAGGAGGCCGAGACCGAGGCGATGGACCCGGACGACGTCGAGAAGGAGTCGGTCAAGGTCCGCAAGCCGGCGCCGAAGAAGAACTAGGTAACCGATGGCAGCCACACTGCGAGAGTTACGCGGACGCATCCGTTCCGCCGGGTCGATCAAGAAGATCACCAAGGCCCAGGAGCTGATCGCGACGTCGCGGATCGCCAAGGCGCAGGCCCGAGTCGAGGCGGCTCGGCCCTACGCCACCGAGATCACCAACATGCTGACTGAGCTCGCCGGAGCCAGCGCGCTAGATCATCCGCTGCTTGTCGAACGCGAGTCGCCGAAGCGGGCCGGCGTTCTGGTGGTGTCGTCCGACCGTGGGCTGTGTGGCGCCTACAACGCCAACGTGCTGCGTCGCTCGGAGGAGCTCTTCTCGCTGTTGCGCGAAGAGGGCAAGAGGCCTGTGCTGTACACCGTGGGCCGAAAGGCGCTGGGGTACTACAACTTCCGGGGCCGCGACGTGACCGAGTCGTGGACAGGGTTCTCCGATCGGCCGACCTACGAGAACGCCAAGGAGATCGCGGACACCCTCGTCACGGCGTTCATGGCCGGGGCCGACGACGAGGGTGACGATCCTGGTGAGGACGGCATCCTCGGCGTCGACGAATTGCACATCGTGTTCACCGAGTTCAAGTCGATGCTGTCGCAGACGGCGGAGGCCCGGCGTATCGCACCGATGGTCGTCGAGTACGTCGGCGAGCCGGAAGAAGGCCCGCACACCCTGTTCTCGTTCGAGCCCGACCCCGAGTCGCTGTTCGACGCGCTGCTGCCGCGCTACGTCGCGACCCGGGTGTACTCGGCGCTGCTGGAGGCCGCTGCGTCCGAGAACGCTTCGCGCCGCAGGGCGATGAAGTCGGCCAGCGACAATGCCGACGACCTGATCAAGGCACTCACGTTGGAAGCCAACCGCGAGCGGCAGGCCCAGATCACCCAGGAAATCAGCGAGATCGTCGGCGGCGCAAACGCCCTCGCCGACGCCAAGTAAGCCCCGTAGGAAGCGAAGAGAAAATGACTGCCACCGCAGAAGATTCCAAGACCGCAGGTCGCGTGGTACGCATCACCGGCCCGGTCGTCGACGTGGAATTCCCAAGGGGTTCAGTGCCCGAGTTGTTCAACGCACTGCACGCCGACATCACCTACTCGGAGATGGCCAAGACGCTGACCCTGGAGGTTGCGCAGCACCTCGGGGACAGCCTGGTGCGCACCATCTCCATGCAGCCGACCGACGGCCTCGTCCGTGGCGTCGAGGTCACCGACACCGGCGCATCGATCTCGGTGCCCGTGGGTGACGGCGTCAAGGGTCACGTGTTCAACGCGCTCGGCAACTGCCTCGACGAACCCGGCTACGGCGACGGTTTCGAGCGGTGGTCCATCCACCGCAAGCCGCCGCCATTCTCGGAGCTCGAGCCCCGCACCGAGATGCTGGAGACCGGCCTCAAGGTCGTCGACCTTCTGACGCCGTACGTGCGCGGCGGAAAGATCGCCCTGTTCGGCGGTGCCGGCGTGGGCAAGACGGTGCTCATCCAGGAGATGATCAACCGCATCGCCCGCAACTTCGGTGGCACCTCGGTGTTCGCCGGCGTGGGGGAGCGCACCCGTGAGGGCAACGACCTCTGGGTCGAGCTCGCGGATGCCAACGTGCTGAAGGACACCGCGTTGGTGTTCGGTCAGATGGACGAGCCGCCAGGCACTCGTATGCGCGTGGCGCTGTCGGCCCTGACCATGGCGGAGTACTTCCGCGATGAGCAGAACCAGGACGTGCTGCTCTTCATCGACAACATCTTCCGGTTCACCCAGGCGGGCTCCGAGGTCTCGACGCTGCTCGGCCGCATGCCGTCCGCGGTGGGCTACCAGCCGACCCTGGCCGACGAGATGGGCGAGCTGCAGGAGCGCATCACCTCGACGCGCGGGCACTCGATCACGTCGATGCAGGCCGTCTACGTGCCCGCCGACGACTACACCGACCCCGCTCCGGCGACCACGTTCGCGCACCTCGACGCCACCACCGAGCTATCCCGTGCGGTGTTCTCCAAGGGCATCTTCCCGGCCGTGGACCCGCTGGCGTCGAGCTCCACCATCCTGCACCCGAGTGTGGTCGGTGACGAGCACTACCGCGTTGCGCAGGAGGTCATCCGAATCCTGCAGCGGTACAAGGACCTTCAGGACATCATCGCCATCCTCGGTGTCGACGAACTGTCGGAGGAGGACAAGCAGCTGGTCTACCGCGCACGTCGCATCGAGCGCTTCCTGTCGCAGAACATGATGGCGGCCGAGCAGTTCACCGGTCAGCCCGGTTCGACGGTGCCGCTGAAGGAGACCATCGAGGCGTTCGACAAGCTGTCCAAGGGTGACTTCGACCATCTGCCCGAGCAGGCGTTCTTCCTGATCGGTGGTCTGGACGACCTGGCCAAGAAGGCCGAGAGCCTCGGCGCCAAGCTGTGATTCGACTAGTGAGGCGAGAGGTGGTGTGCGATGGCTGAACTGAACGTCGAGATCGTCGCCGTCGAGCGCGAATTGTGGTCAGGAGAGGCCACGTTCGTGTTCACCCGCACCACTGCCGGTGAGATCGGCATCCTGCCGCATCACATCCCGTTGGTGGCACAACTGGTCGACGACGCGATGGTGCGGGTCGAGCGCGACGGCGAGGACGACCTGCGCATCGCCGTCGACGGCGGATTCCTCTCGGTGACGGAGGAAGCGGTGCGAATCCTGGTGGAGAACGCAGAGTTCGAGTCGGAGATCAACGCCGACGCCGCCAAGCAGGATTCGGAGTCAGATGATGAGCGGACCGCGGCATGGGGCCGGGCGCGGTTGCGCGCCCTAGGCCAGATCGACTGATCGCCGATGAGCGCGTCCATGATGATCATGGCCGCGCTGGTCGGTGTGCTCCTGCTCGTCGTCGTCGCATTGTGCTACCGGTTGTGGAAGCTTCGTCAGGTCGGCGGCACCGCTGCCATCCTGCGCGACGTGCCCGCTGTCGGAGGCCACGGCTGGCGTCACGGCGTGATGCGTTACCGCGGTGGGGAAGCGGGTTTCTATCGGTTGTCCAGCCTGCGCTGGTGGCCAGATCGGCGGCTGTCCCGCCGAGGCCTGGAAGTGGTCTCGCGACGCGCTCCGCGTGGCGACGAGTTCGACATCATGAGCGATGAGATCGTGGTGCTGGAACTGCGAGATACCAGTCCAGAGCGTCGCCGCGGCTACGAGATCGCGTTGGACCGTGGCGCATTGACGGCGTTCACCTCGTGGGTCGAGTCGCGGCCCTCGCGGGCCCGCCGACGGTCGTATTAGGCCTTGCAAGCGCTCATCGCGCCGAGGGTCTTCGCGCAAGCGCTCATCCGCCGGGTTTCCACAGCACGTCCCCATCGGGGTTCGCCACCCGCGACAGGATGAACAGCAAGTCCGACAGCCGGTTCAGGTACTTCGCCGGGAGCACGCTGATGGAATCGCCGTGTTGTTCGATGGCGCGCCACGCGGAACGTTCTGCACGCCGCGACACCGTCCGCGCCACGTGCAGTAGCGCCGACAGCGGCGTGCCGCCGGGCAATATGAACGAGTTGAGTGCGGGTAGCGGCTCGTTGAACTCATCGCACCACGACTCCAGACGGTCGACGTAGTCCTGGCCGACTCGCAGTGGGGGATGCTTGGGGTCCTCGACCACCGGTGTCGACAGGTCCGCTCCTGCGTCGAAGAGGTCGTTCTGTATCTGGCGAAGCACGCTGAGCATGCGTTCATCGGGGTGTCCCAGTGCGACCGCGACGCCAATGGCGGCATTGGTCTCGTCACAGTCCGCGTACGCCTCGAGCCGTGCGTCGTTCTTCGACACTCTGCTGAAGTCGCTCAGTCCGGTGGTCCCGTCGTCACCGGTACGGGTGTAGATGCGGGTCAGGTGGACTGCCATGGTCCAAACCGTACCCGGGACACCCGCTCGCGAGACTGACACTGACCCCTGTGCTGTTTACACTGACCGGCGTGAGCGAGCGATTCGTGGTGACCGGTGGCACCCGGTTATCAGGCGAAGTTGCCGTCGGGGGAGCCAAGAACAGCGTGTTGAAGCTGATGGCCGCGACGCTCTTGGCGGAGGGCACCAGCACCATCACGAACTGTCCTGACATCCTCGACGTCCCGCTGATGGCGGAGGTGCTGCGAGGGCTGGGGGCCACCGTCGAACTGGACGGCGCAACGGTCCGGATCACGTCCCCCGATGAGCCCAAGTACGACGCGGACTTCGCCGCGGTGCGTCAATTCCGCGCGTCGGTGTGCGTGCTGGGGCCGCTGGTCGGCCGTTGCAAGAAGGCCAAGGTCGCGCTGCCGGGGGGTGACGCGATCGGATCGCGTCCTCTCGACATGCACCAAGCCGGCCTGCGACAGCTGGGCGCCCGCTGCAATATCGAACACGGCTGCGTGGTCGCGGAGGCCGATCACCTGCGGGGTGCCGAGATCCAACTGGAGTTCCCGTCGGTCGGCGCCACGGAGAACATCCTGATGGCCGCTGTGCTCGCCGAGGGCGTCACGACCATTCACAACGCCGCACGCGAACCCGACGTCGTCGACCTCTGCGAGATGCTCAACCAGATGGGTGCTCAGATCGAGGGCGCCGGGATGAACACGATGACGATCACCGGTGTCGATCGGTTGCATCCGACGGAGCACCGGGTCATCGGCGATCGGATCGTTGCCGCCACCTGGGGTATCGCCGCCGCCATGACACGGGGCGACATCTCGGTGACGGGCGTCGACCCCCAGCACCTGCAACTGGTGCTGCACAAACTGCATGACGCGGGCGCCACGGTGACCCAGCACGACAACGGATTCCGCATCGTCCAATACGACAGGCCCAAAGCGGTCAACGTCGCGACCTTGCCGTTCCCTGGCTTCCCGACCGACCTGCAGCCGATGGCGATTGGCCTGGCCTGCATCGCCGACGGCACGTCGATGATCACCGAGAACGTGTTCGAGGCGCGGTTCCGCTTCGTAGAGGAGATGATCCGTCTCGGCGCCGACGCGCGGACCGACGGACATCACGCGGTCGTGCGTGGCATGCCTCAACTGTCCAGCGCGCCGGTGTGGGCATCGGACATCCGTGCAGGTGCGGGGCTGGTTCTCGCCGGTCTCGTCGCGGATGGCGATACCGAGGTTCACGACGTGTTCCACATCGATCGGGGCTATCCGTTGTTCGTGGAGAACCTGGCGATTTTGGGAGCGGAGATCGAGAGGGTAGGCTCTTCCTAGTACCCACGGCCACAGCCGGAAGGCTGGAGGACGGGGTTGACTACTCCCCCTCGATGTATTACAGTGGTGGGGTTGCCTGCTCGCCGGGAAGTTTCCGGTGAACCAGGGTGTGTTGTTTGAGAACTCAATAGTGTGTTTGGTGGTTTTTGTTTGTTTGTTTGGCCATGCTCTGGCGTCCCGTGTTGGGGTGTGGTTGTTGTTTTTTGATGCCAGTTTGTTTGGTGTTTTTTTGTTGGGATTCAGATTTTTCTGATTCGAATGCTGCCTCGTGGTTTGAGGGGTTTTTGTTTGGAGAGTTTGATTCTGGCTCAGGACGAACGCTGGCGGCGTGCTTAACACATGCAAGTCGAACGGTAAGGCCCTTCGGGGTACACGAGTGGCGAACGGGTGAGTAACACGTGGGTGATCTGCCCTGCACTTTGGGATAAGCCTGGGAAACTGGGTCTAATACCGAATATGACCATGGGATGCATGTTTCGTGGTGGAAAGCTTTTGCGGTGTGGGATGGGCCCGCGGCCTATCAGCTTGTTGGTGGGGTGATGGCCTACCAAGGCGACGACGGGTAGCCGGCCTGAGAGGGTGTCCGGCCACACTGGGACTGAGATACGGCCCAGACTCCTACGGGAGGCAGCAGTGGGGAATATTGCACAATGGGCGCAAGCCTGATGCAGCGACGCCGCGTGGGGGATGACGGCCTTCGGGTTGTAAACCCCTTTCAGCACAGACGAAGCGCAAGTGACGGTATGTGCAGAAGAAGCACCGGCCAACTACGTGCCAGCAGCCGCGGTAATACGTAGGGTGCGAGCGTTGTCCGGAATTACTGGGCGTAAAGAGCTCGTAGGTGGTTTGTCGCGTTGTCCGTGAAAACTCACAGCTTAACTGTGGGCGTGCGGGCGATACGGGCAGACTGGAGTACTGCAGGGGAGACTGGAATTCCTGGTGTAGCGGTGGAATGCGCAGATATCAGGAGGAACACCGGTGGCGAAGGCGGGTCTCTGGGCAGTAACTGACGCTGAGGAGCGAAAGCGTGGGGAGCGAACAGGATTAGATACCCTGGTAGTCCACGCCGTAAACGGTGGGTACTAGGTGTGGGTTTCCTTCCTTGGGATCCGTGCCGTAGCTAACGCATTAAGTACCCCGCCTGGGGAGTACGGCCGCAAGGCTAAAACTCAAAGAAATTGACGGGGGCCCGCACAAGCGGCGGAGCATGTGGATTAATTCGATGCAACGCGAAGAACCTTACCTGGGTTTGACATGCACAGGACGCCAGTAGAGATATTGGTTCCCTTGTGGCCTGTGTGCAGGTGGTGCATGGCTGTCGTCAGCTCGTGTCGTGAGATGTTGGGTTAAGTCCCGCAACGAGCGCAACCCTTGTCTCATGTTGCCAGCACGTCATGGTGGGGACTCGTGAGAGACTGCCGGGGTCAACTCGGAGGAAGGTGGGGATGACGTCAAGTCATCATGCCCCTTATGTCCAGGGCTTCACACATGCTACAATGGCCGGTACAAAGGGCTGCGATGCCGTGAGGTGGAGCGAATCCTTTCAAAGCCGGTCTCAGTTCGGATCGGGGTCTGCAACTCGACCCCGTGAAGTCGGAGTCGCTAGTAATCGCAGATCAGCAACGCTGCGGTGAATACGTTCCCGGGCCTTGTACACACCGCCCGTCACGTCATGAAAGTCGGTAACACCCGAAGCCGGTGGCCTAACCCCTCGTGGGAGGGAGCCGTCGAAGGTGGGATCGGCGATTGGGACGAAGTCGTAACAAGGTAGCCGTACCGGAAGGTGCGGCTGGATCACCTCCTTTCTAAGGAGCACCACGAGACCCAGACCCGCCCACATCGTGTGGGGGTTCGGTGAGCTGGGCGATTCGTGAGATGGACCGACACCTGTAGTGGGTGCGGTTCTGGTGCACATGACGACGAACGCTGCGATCCGTGGGAGTCCCCTGAGGGGGCTGGGTTGCGATTGATTCTGCCAAGCACACTGTTGGGTCCTGAGACAACAGGCCCGTGGTTCCCTGGCCCCTGTGTGGGGTGGGAGGCGTGTTGTTGCCCCGCTTGGTGGTGGGGTGTGGTGTTTGATTCCTGGATAGTGGTTGCGAGCATCAAGTCGGCATTGGTGTCTGGCGTGTGAGTCGGCTCTCCTCGTGGGGGTGGGCTTGTCGCGTTGGGTGCGGTGTTGGTTTGTTGTGGTGTAATTTTCTCTGAATTGTTTTTTGGTTTTTGTGTTTTTGTTGTAAGTGTTTAAGGGCGCATGGTGGATGCCTTGGCATCAGAGGCCGATGAAGGACGTGGGAGGCTGCGATATGCCTCGGGGAGCTGCCAACCGAGCGTGGATCCGAGGATGTCCGAATGGGGAAACCCAGCACGAGTGATGTCGTGTTACCCGTATCTGAATACATAGGGTGCGGGGGGTAACGCGGGGAAGTGAAACATCTCAGTACCCGTAGGAAGAGAAAACAATTGTGATTCCGTGAGTAGTGGCGAGCGAAAGCGGAGGATGGCTAAACCGCATGCATGTGATACCGGGTAGGGGTTGTGTGTGCGGGGTTGTGGGAGCGATGTTTCCAGTTCTACCTGGCTGGAGGGCAGTGAGAAAGTGACGTGGTTAGCGGAAGTGGCCTGGGATGGTCTGCCGTAGACGGTGAGAGCCCGGTACGTGAAAACCCGTTGCCTGCCTTGTGTCGTTTTCCCGAGTAGCAGCGGGCCCGTGGAATCTGCTGTGAATCTGCCGGGACCACCCGGTAAGCCTGAATACCTTCTGATGACCGATAGCGGATTAGTACCGTGAGGGAATGGTGAAAAGTACCCCGGGAGGGGAGTGAAAGAGTACCTGAAACCGTGTGCCTACAATCCGTCAGAGCCCTCGCATTGCGCGTGGGGTGATGGCGTGCCTTTTGAAGAATGAGCCTGCGAGTCAGGGACATGTCGCGAGGTTAACCCGAGAGGGGTAGCCGCAGCGAAAGCGAGTCTGAATAGGGCGTATCCATGCAATGGTGTGTGGTGTAGTGGTGTGTTCTGGACCCGAAGCGGAGTGATCTACCCATGGCCAGGGTGAAGCAGCAGTAAGATGTTGTGGAGGCCCGAACCCACTTAGGTTGAAGACTGAGGGGATGAGCTGTGGGTAGGGGTGAAAGGCCAATCAAACTCCGTGATAGCTGGTTCTCCCCGAAATGCATTTAGGTGCAGCGTTGCGTGTTTCTTGCTGGAGGTAGAGCTACTGGATGGCCAATGGGCCCTAAAAGGTTACTGACGTCAGCCAAACTCCGAATGCCGGTAAGTGAAAGCGTGGCAGTGAGACGGCGGGGGATAAGCTCCGTGCGTCGAGAGGGAAACAGCCCAGATCGCCGGCTAAGGCCCCTAAGCGTGTGCTAAGTGGAAAAGGATGTGCAGTCGCGAAGACAACCAGGAGGTTGGCTTAGAAGCAGCCACCCTTGAAAGAGTGCGTAATAGCTCACTGGTCAAGTGATTGTGCGCCGATAATGTAGCGGGGCTCAAGCACACCGCCGAAGCCGCGGCAATCAACTGTTGTTGGTTGGGTAGGGGAGCGTCCTGCATCCGGTGAAGCCGCGGAGTGATCCAGTGGTGGAGGGTGTGGGAGTGAGAATGCAGGCATGAGTAGCGATAAGGCAAGTGAGAACCTTGCCCGCCGAAAGACCAAGGGTTCCTGGGCCAGGCCAGTCCGCCCAGGGTGAGTCGGGACCTAAGGCGAGGCCGACAGGCGTAGTCGATGGACAACGGGTTGATATTCCCGTACCCGTGTGTGCGCGCCCGTGATGAATCAGCGGTACTAACCGCCCAAAGCCAGGATCACCAGCGACCTTCGGGTCAATGGGTTTCTGGGGCTGCGCGGGACCTTCGCTGGTAGTAGTCAAGCGACGGGGTGACGCAGGAGGGTAGCCGTACCAGTCAGTGGTAATACTGGGGCAAGCCCGTAGGGAGGACGATAGGCAAATCCGTCGTTCGCATATCCCGAGAGGTGATGCATAGCCGAGTGAGGCGAATTCGGTGATCCCATGCTGCCAAGAAAAGCCTCTAGCGAGTGCTCACACGGCCCGTACCCCAAACCGACACAGGTGGTCAGGTAGAGAATACCAAGGCGTACGAGTGAACTATGGTTAAGGAACTCGGCAAAATACCCCCGTAACTTCGGGAGAAGGGGGACCCCTTACCGTCATCACCCTTGCGGTGGGCAGCGGTGGGGGGTCGCAGAAACCAGTGAGAAGCGACTGTTTACTAAAAACACAGGTCCGTGCGAAGTCGCAAGACGATGTATACGGACTGACGCCTGCCCGGTGCTGGAAGGTTAAGAGGACCGGTCAACCCCTTTCGGGGGGTGAAGCTGAGAATTTAAGCCCCAGTAAACGGCGGTGGTAACTATAACCATCCTAAGGTAGCGAAATTCCTTGTCGGGTAAGTTCCGACCTGCACGAATGGCGTAACGACTTCTCAACTGTCTCAACCATAGACTCGGCGAAATTGCACTACGAGTAAAGATGCTCGTTACGCGCGGCAGGACGAAAAGACCCCGGGACCTTCACTACAACTTGGTATTGGAGTTCGTTACGGTTTGTGTAGGATAGGTGGGAGACTGCGAAGCTCACACGCCAGTGTGGGTGGAGTCATTGTTGAAATACCACTCTGATCGTATTGGGCTTCTAACTTCGAACCGTATATCCGGTTCAGGGACAGTGCCTGGTGGGTAGTTTAACTGGGGCGGTTGCCTCCTAAAATGTAACGGAGGCGCCCAAAGGTTCCCTCAACCTGGACGGCAATCAGGTGTTGAGTGTAAGTGCACAAGGGAGCTTGACTGCGAGACGTACATGTCGAGCAGGGACGAAAGTCGGGACTAGTGATCCGGCACCCCCGAGTGGAAGGGGTGTCGCTCAACGGATAAAAGGTACCCCGGGGATAACAGGCTGATCTTCCCCAAGAGTCCATATCGACGGGATGGTTTGGCACCTCGATGTCGGCTCGTCGCATCCTGGGGCTGGAGCAGGTCCCAAGGGTTGGGCTGTTCGCCCATTAAAGCGGCACGCGAGCTGGGTTTAGAACGTCGTGAGACAGTTCGGTCTCTATCCGCCGCGCGCGTCAGAAGCTTGAGGAAACCTGTCCCTAGTACGAGAGGACCGGGACGGACGAACCTCTGGTCTACCAGTTGTCCCACCAGGGGCACTGCTGGATAGCTACGTTCGGACAGGATAACCGCTGAAAGCATCTAAGCGGGAAACCTCTTCCAAGACCAGGCTTCTCACCCATTAAGTGGGATAAGGCCCCCCGCAGACCACGGGATTGATAGACCAGACCTAGAAACCCAGCAATGGGCGCAGGGAACTGGCACTAACCGGCCGAAAACTTACACACACACCAAAAACCAAGAAACTGGTTTCACGGGAAAAGCGCGTAAGCACACCACAACATTCGTTCGCAACCACGAATATCCACGTGATCACATCACACCCCACCACCAAAAACACCACCCCTGACCGGGGTCGCGTCGTGGCCGGGGCTGAAAAGAAAATAGAGTTACGGCGGCAACAGCGGCAGGGAAACGCCCGGACCCATCCCGAACCCGGAAGCTAAGCCTACCAGCGCCGATGATACTACCCCTACGGGTGGAAAAGTAGGACACCGCCGAACACCCTTTAAGTCCGGTACCCCCCAATTTCGATTGGGGGGTACCGGCATTTTCATGTGTAAATGATTAGTCGAATAGCGTTGCCACTGGCGTCATTCGATTTCTCTCCATCTCGAGAAGGCTTTTCTTCCGGTGGATTCCGCCACCGTAGCCGGTGAGGCTGCCATTGGCGCCGATCACCCGATGACACGGCACGATGATCCCCACCGGATTGTGGCCGTTGGCCAATCCCACGGCGCGAGAGGCACCCGGTGATCCGATCTGTAATGCGATCTCACCGTAGGATCGGGTTTCGCCATAGGGGATGGTCAGTAATGCCGCCCATACTCGCCGTTGAAAGTCGGTGCCCACCAATTCCAGCTCAAGCTCGAATTCGATCAGGTCGCCGGCGAAATAAGCCTCCAATTGCGCGACGGCATCGATGAATGCGCTGTCATCGGGCTTCCAGCCCTCGCGGCTGGGTTCGTAGGTTTGGTCGACCATCCGTAGGTGCCGGAGCCGGCCGTCTCGGCCCGCCAGGGTGAGCGGGCCAACCGGGCTGTCGACTGTGCGGTAGTGCAGTGTCTCCATCAGTTTTCCTTTGCGGCCGATTTGGGTGGCCAGTCGTTGACTTCGTGGTCGAGTGCCGTCCACAGGTGCTGTGTCGCGTACGCGCGCCACGGTCGCCAGCGGACGCTGTGTTCGATAAGGGCGGATACGTCGGTCGGAAGGCCCAGCTGCTTGGCGGCCAGCTTCACACCGAGGTCAGTTGCCGGGAACGCGTCGGGATCGCCGAGGGCGCGCATGGCGATCACCTCTGCGGTCCATGGCCCGATGCCCGGCAGCGCGAGAAGCTGTTCGCGGGCACGGTTCCAGTCGCATCCCGGACCGAGGACGACGTCCCCCTCGGCGAGGGCGTGAAGCAGGCCGATAACGGTGCGCTGGCGGGATTTGGGGAACGCCAAATGCGCCGGATCGATCTCGGCGAGCTGCCCGACGGCGGGGAACACGTGGGTGAGGCCACCGTAGGCGTCGTGGACCGCCGATCCGTAGGCCTCGGCGAGGCGTCGAGCATGCGTTCTGGCGGCCTTGATCGACACCTGCTGGCCGATCACCACCCGCACCGCCAGTTCGGCCTCGTCGACCGTCCTGGGAATGCGTTGTCCCGGTGCCTTCGCCACGATGGCGCGAAGCTGCGGATCGGCGCTCAACACATCGACGACGGCCTCCGGGTCGGCGTCGAGGTCGAGTAGCCGTCGGCACCGGGCTATCGCGGTGGACAGGTCGCGGAAGTCGTCGAGCACCAACTCGCACCGGACGTGATCGACCTGCGGCGTCAGGCTCACCACACCGTTTCCGGACGGTAGCCGCATGGTGCGCCGGTACGCGCCGTCGCGGATCTCCTCGACACCGGGCACCGCGCTGGCGGCCAGGTGGCCGAACAGGCCCTCATAGGCGAACGGCGTGCGCACGGGAAGTCGGAGCGACAGGACGCCCGAACCGCTGGTCTCGCCGCGACCGAAACGGGTGCGGGCGCGCGCCCGGAGCGCCGTGGGCGTGAGGGCGCACACCGCCTGCACCGTGTCGTTGAACTGGCGGATGCTGGAGAAGCCGGCTGCGAACGCCACGTCGCCGAACGGAAGTTCCGTCGTCTCGATCAACACCCGCGCGGTCTGCGTCCGCTGCGCACGCGCCAGAGCCAGTGGGTTGGCGCCCACCTCGGCCTGCAGCAGCCGTTCCAGCTGCCGTGTGGTGTATCCGACGCGGGCTGCCAATCCCGTGACACCGTCCCGGTCCACCGTGCCGTCGGCGATCAGTCGCATGGCCCGCGCCACCACGTCGCCGCGGACGTTCCACTCGGGAGATCCCGGCGAGGCGTCCGGACGGCAGCGTTTGCAGGCCCGGAAGCCGGCCCGCTGCGCGGCGGCCGCGGTGGGATAGAAGCGGACGTTGCGGGCGAACGGAGGCCGCACCGGGCAACTCGGCCTGCAGTAGATCCCCGTGGTGAGGACGGCGGTGACGAACCAGCCGTCGAAGCGGGCGTCCTTGGACTGGACGGCCCGGTAACAGCGGTCGAAATCGTCGTGCATCCCTCGACGATTACACGTGGTGACCGACATGACTGGCGGAAAACCGACATCGACGTCCTGGCTGCGTGGGCGCACCCGATCTGGTCGGCCAAGAGGTCGCGGTGCAGCATGGGGTCATGCGTGATCGTTGCATGCCGTCGAGGCCCGCTGCCAGGAACGACACCGCATGAGGGCCATGGCCGGTTTCGGCGTGCCGGCAACCCGGCCGACGGTGCTGCGGGGCCCCGACGGCGTTACACGCTGTAGCTGGGCCACCGAAACCGGGCTGAACTTGACCGGCTACCACGACAGGGAGTGGGGGGCGCCCACGCGCGACGAGTCGGTCCTCTTCGAGGCGTTGGCGCTGACGTACTTCGAGAACGGGTTGTCCTGGGCGACGGTCTTTCGGAAGCGGGATGCCTTCCGCCGCGCGTTTCGCCACTTCGAGCCTCGCGCGGTGGCGGCGTTGACAGCAAGCGACGTCGAGCTGCTGATGAAGGACGCGTCGATCGTTCGGAACAGGGCGAAGATCGAGGCCACGATCAACAACGCCCGACTGTTGACCGCGCTGTCGCTTGCCGATATCGCCTGGAAATATCAACCGCGACAACATTATTGGCTGCGCACGTGGAACGACGGCCGCATGGACAGCCCGGAGTCCCGCGAACTCGCCGCGGATCTGAAGTCCGTCGGGTTCCGCTTCGTCGGCCCCGTGGTCGCCCATTCCTTCATGCAGACGGTCGGGATCGAGAACGGGCACTTCGACGGCTGTTTCCGTGCACCCCGGGAGTGTGCACCTTGAGCTCAGCTGGGTGCAGAGTCGTTGCCCCGGAACCGCATTGCACTCAGGTGCGATCGAATGCGACCGAGTCGGCGTGCCCGCTCCGGTGCCACGAACCGCGGCCCAGGATCAGCCGGCCGGTGCGGTAGCCGGCGCCTTGGCGGCGGCGGAGGCCGCGGCAGCTTGGCCATCCGGACTTGCCAGAGAGTTGCCGGGCGCCTTCGCGGAAGCCAACTGCGCGTCGCAGTTCAGCGCCAGAAGCGTCTGGTTGGTGGCCGATGCCCCCGTGTTCTCCGGCGGCGGCACAGATCTGTCCTGCTGGTGGGTGACGATGCAGTCGGGCCATGCGACCTGATCGCCGACTGTGTTCGACACCACGATCGCGTATCCGGCACCGGAGAGGGCGCCTCTGGCATCAGAGTACTTTTGCCCCACCACGTTCGGTGACGACGCCGCCTCGGCAACGCCGGTTCCCAGCACGGTTGCCGCAACCATCGAGACGAGCGCGACCCCAAGCAACGTCGGTTTGGACAACCGGTTGGACATCCGGGTCGTCGTTTGCTGACCGGCCTGATGGGTCAGCGCTGCAAGTGATTTCATAATTCCATAGTCGCTTGCAAGTTGTGTCCACGCTATGAACTGCGGCTGTGACTCCGTATCGCGTTCGCTGGGTGATGGTTGGGTATCGCCTCTCTGTCCGTGACTGAGCGCACATCGGCGGGTTACGAATGACTTTGGAGGACAATCCATCAAGGTCAGTTACATGGCTGATACTTGCTGACAGTCGGCTTCGCGTATGCGTAGACAGCGGTAGGAATGCTTGACCGCCTATCGCAAGCTGAGTACACCGGAAGTAGAGGTAAGGCATGCACTTCCGCCGCCGATGCGACCGGCAAGAAGCGGGTTACGGCGAACGATTGTGGCCGCCTACAGTGACCGGTGAGGAGTCTCAATTGAGAACTATCAGCATGAAGTCGTTCGCGGGATTCATCGGTGGCAGTGCCATTTTGGTGGCCTGCGGGCTGAGCCTCGGATATTCCGGTGACTCGACTCACAACGTGGCCGGTGGATCGGGCGATTCGTCGACGGGAGGCGTCTACGCATCCCCGACGGTACCGGCCATGAAGGTCGATCCGACGGATATGAGCATGGGGGCCACGGCTACCTTCGAGCCCCCGGCAGTGACGATGGCGACATCGTTCGCGGCTCCGACCGTGAAGGCCAGCCGGCCGCCGGATGCGTGAACAACGGGCAGTGCCCGTAAAGGCCTGCGCTCGGGTCGGCTGAGTCCTTGGAGATTGCCCTCTGCGGCGGTTCCACCAGGCCGCGGCGCAAGTGACCCGTACTGGGCTCGTGTCCGTCCCGACGACGCCGCAAGGGTGGTCGTCGCGCCAGACGCCGGAGTGACCGCCGGAGGGTCGTCTCCGCCGTGCTCCGAGTCGACTGCTCGCCCGCATGCAAGTAAATGCATTGCGCCGCTCGGTTCGTGCGGGAACCTGTTACCTGGAATTCGCGGTCGATCATGTCGCGCGGTGCGCGAACACCGAGCGCTTCGCCGTGGAGGTCGACCATGGAGACATGGCCTAAGTGGGTTGACCAGTTGAATGACACGGTCACGCCGAAGGTCACGGTGCTCGTCCAGTCGCCCGGGATCTGGCCTCCCACTGCGACCTTCGTGTGTGTCACGCTCTGGCCTTCGCTGTGCGCCGCACTCGGCGCTCGCATTCGGCGGGCGGCACTGGTGGTGGCTTGCGTCGTCACCGGCCGGTTCGTGGTCCAGCGCAGGCGGACCACTTATGCGGGCGGAGGGCTTGGTGCACCAGTGCTCGGGGCGCCGCCCGGTCGCGCGCCCAGTAAGAGCGCAAGCACAACCAGTCCGATGCCGAGGAACTCCGCAACCGAAGGCGTCTGCAGCAGAACCGTAATGCCGATGACGGTCGCCGTAGCGGGTAGCAGAGCGAGCAGCAATGCGAACGTGGCCCGCCCCACGACCTTGAGCGCGACTTGGTCCAGCGCGTAGGGGATCGCCGTGGACAGGAGGCCGACGGCCGCGCCGAGCAACCACGTCCGGGAATCGAGGAATACCGAGGAATCGATGCGTGCCTGCGGGATCAGGATGAAGGGCGCCGAGACCGCCGCTCCGATCGCCATGCCGACGGCGAGCGAGTCGAGGCCCTCACCGCCGTCGGCCACCCGCTTGCCGAGCAGGATGTAGCCCGCCCACAGCGCCGCAGACAGAAGCGCAAAGCCAAACCCGACCGGGTCGGCTCCGAATTCGACACCGGCGAGCAACACCACGCCGACGCACGCAATACCGGCGGCCACGACGTCCACTCCTCGGCGGGAGCCCAGTGCCGCCACGGCGACCGGGCCGAGAAACTCGACTGCCACGGCGGTACCGAGCGGAATCCGCGCGATGGCCTCGTAGAACGCGACGTTCATCGCGATCGTCACCAGACCGAACTGAAATGCCACCACGACGTCGCGACGGGTCATCTCCGCGCGCCACGGCCGGCGCCACAGCAGCAGCGCGGCACCCGCGGCGGCAGCCCGCAACCACGCCACCGTCGACGGCTCGGTCGTATCGAACATGCCGACGCCGATGGCGGCGCCGAGATACTGCGAAACCGCGCCTGCCACGAAGATCAGTGGCACCGACCAGGCGGGGATGGGAGTGGTCGACACTGCCGCTCTACCGCTCGCCGAACTCGCCGAGCAGGTAGTCGCCGCGGCACGCGCGCCGCGCCAGCTTGCCGCTCGTGGTGCGGGGGAGGGCGCCGGCAGGTACGAAGCGGACGTCGGCGACCTCGACCCCGTGTCGGTCGGAGACGGCCGCGCGGATGGCGTCGATCGCCTGCCCCGGATCCGCCCGGCGCGTGCCCGACGCGCGTTCGGCGATGATCACCAGGCTGGTGTCGGCGGCCGCGAGTCCCGGCGCGGCGTGCGCCGGCACCGAGAAGGCCGCGACGTATCCCCGCCGCACGATGGTGGAGGCGTTCGCGGTGGTGGCCTCGATGTCCTGCGGGTAATGGTGGCGGCCATCGACGGTCACCAGATCGGCGATCCGGCCGGTGACGTACAGCTCACCGTCCAAGTACACCCCCAGGTCTCCGGTCCGCAGCCATGTCGCTCCGACCGGTGAGCCGTCGGCATGGCTGCTCTTCTCCCGTCGCGAGACGAGCGTGGCGCCGAACGTCAGCCGTGAGTCCTCGGGTCGTCCCCAGTACCGCGGGGCAATGTTGTTGCCGTGCAACCAGATCTCGCCGACCCGCCCGTCGGCCAGTTCGGTGCCCGTTTCGGAATCGACGATGACGGCCCACTGGCTGCGGGCTATCTGACCGCATGACACCTGCGCGACGGCTCCTGCGGCGTCCGCAGTCGACCGGCACCGCCCGATCGTTGGTCAGTTGGTCACGATCGAGGTGAACGACGGTGGGCCGGGCGGTGGGCGCGATGGTCGACACGAACAGGGTCGCCTCGGCGATGCCGTACGAGGGTTTGATCGCGGTGGGCGGCAACCCATATGGCGCGAACGCGGCGGTGAACGTCTCGATCGCGTCCATGCTGACCGGCTCGGACCCGATGATCATCACGACATTTCCGAGGTCGAGCTCTTCGCCGGGCGCGGGCAGGCCGCGTTGCGCGGTGTACTCGTAGGCGAAGTTGGGCGCGGCGGTGACCACGCGCCCACGCGCCGACCCGGCGGCCAGTGCGTTGATCCAGCGCTGCGGCCGACGGATGAACGCCGTCGGCGACAGCAGCGTCGAGTGACCGCCGTACACCGCGGGAAAGCCGATCATCGACAACCCCATGTCGTGGTACAGCGGCAGCCAGCTGACGCCGTGGGTGTTTCGGTCCAGTAGGTCGATGGACAGGATCATCTGCAGCAGGTTGGTGCCGACCGCCCGGTGGGTGATCTCGACGCCGACAGGGGGCCTCGTCGAGCCCGAGGTGTACTGCAGGTGCGAAACGTCGTCGACGCCGTGTTCGACGGGAACGAACGCGTCGCCCGCCGAATCGGGGATCTCGTCGATGATGATGACGTGCGGGCCGCGGGCGAACCCGAGCTTCGTCAGGGACGCGCGAACCGCGTCGGCCGCGGCTGCCGTCGTGATCACCGCGGTGGGCCGTGCATCGCGCAGCGCGGTCTCCAGACGCTGGGCGTGCCCCTGGAGTTCCGGCGCGAACAAGCGGCACGGCGATGGTGCCCGCCTTGATCGCAGCGAAGAATCCCGCGACGTAGTCGAGGCCCTGCGGAGCGAGGATCGCCACCCGGTCACCGGCGAGCGGCCAGACCTTGCACGCGGGCGCCGATGGCTCGCATGCGGCGACCGAGCTGCGTCCAGGTGAGTTCGATGGCTTCACCGTCCGCCGAGCGGGAGTAGTCCAGGTAGCGGTAGGCCACGGCGTCACCGACGTTCGCGATGTTGCGGTCGATCAGCGATATCAGCGTGACACCCGCAGGCAGCACGATGCCGCCGTCGGCATCCAGGCAGTCCTCGATCTGCAGGAGGCCCTGTCGGGGACGACCAGATCCTGCCCTGAGAACGCGATCCATGGGACCAGTGTAATTACCGTTACGCGCAGTATCACTAACCTGGGCCGAAGAGGTCGATGTGATTCCCGTCGCCCTACCAGTCGGGGCGGCAGATGATCGCCGCAGGGACGGGTAAACCCGCGAACGTGCGGAAACCATGGCAAACACTGCTATAACCAGACGTGGGTGTTCGTCCAGCGAACGAAGGTGCGCCTCAATGTCGATGCCACGCGAAGACGCGTACGGCCAGCTGCGTGCCGGCCCCGATCGATCGAGGACGGTGTCGCCACCCGGCAGATCCTCGGCCGCGTTCGTCGGTCGGGTCGGCGCGCTGGCGGTGGCGTTGGGGCTCGGTGCGGCGGTTGCCGGCACCCCGGGATCGCGCTGGCCGACACCGACGGGTCCGGCTCGAGCTCCGGGCGCCGCCTCGACCTCGGCCACGTCGCACGATACCCCGACGGGGAAGCGCGCGCCCACGGGAGCGGTGTCCACCGGGTGCACCGGGTAACGGGACCCGATCCTCGGCCTGGCGCCGAACCGGGCCGCCAAGGCCAAGGATGCCGAAGCCAGGACGCCGAAGCCAAGGACACCGAAGCCAAGGACACCGAAGCCAGAGCAAGCCGGCGCCGACGTCGAGGAAGGCCCGACCGGGGCTGACCCGAAGCCGCCCGAAACCACTGAAATCTCCGTCTCCACCGAGGTCGGCGTCCGATGGATCGCGTGGCGTCGAAATCGACGGCGGCCAAGCGGAACGGGCACCCGTCGACCGCCGTAGAGGCCACCTCCACCGTCGCCGCCGAAGCCAGCGCCGTCCAGCCGGCGGCGACCGCCCGCCACGTGGCAGGTGCCGAGCCGTCGGACGCGCGATCCGGCCGGAAGGCGCGAATACGTCGGTCGCCCCCGAAGAGCCGGAATCGCAAGCCCCGCAATCGGATCCGCAACCAGTCGCCACGCTGGTCACACTCGACGCCGTGCCGGCCGTTCAAGGAGCGCCCACGGGCACCCCCGTCGCAGGACCGGTCGGCTCCGTCACGGGTCTGGTATCGGGTTTCCTGTCCGCGGTGGGGCTGAATCCCCAGACGTCCAACGGCCCGGTGGCGCCTCCGCAGTCACCGATGTCGTGGACGATGCTGGGGTGGGTGCGCCGCGAACTCGGCTACGTCTTCACCCCCGTCACGCAGATCGCCTCATCGACGGTCGCTGCGACGTCGCCGATGGCGACGAGTCCGCTGGGAACGCAGCAGCAGCTCACGGCCGAGCAGGTGGCCACCCGGACGGTGGACACACTGCCCGTGCAGCTGATGAAGCTGGTGCTGCGCTTCGGCTTTCTGTCCGCCGCACAGCAGAAATTCGACCTGGTGGATGGCCCGGACGCCGCGAACATCGCCGCGCTGAACGACGCCGTCGACGAGTACGCCATGGGTGCGGCGTTTCAGCAACAGCTGCTGAACTCCATGGACCCGACCGTCGTCATGCAGGTGGCGCCACCGCACAGCTGGTACGGCCAGGATGTGCGGCGGCTCGCGCATCCTCTACGACAACCCGGACACCATCTACCGCTTCATGGGGGTCAACAAGGCGTCCACCTACGTGATCACCGGCCGCTTCACCACGGCGTCCCCGCCGACACGAACTTCAGCCTGCTCAGCGGACTCCAGGGCACCACGTCGCAGAACATCAGCGGACCAGGAAACTCGAGGTCAATCCCGACGGCACGTTCACGATCACGGTCGAGCGCGAAGCGCGGCCGTCGGGCAGAAGAACCACCTCCAGCTGACCGCCGACTCGACGCTGATCGCAACGCGAAACACGTTGTCCGACTGGACCAACAGGATCCCATGAACCTGTCGATCCAGCGCATCAGCGGGCCGCCGAACAGTCTGTTCAGCCAGCTCGGCGGCTTCGCCCTGCCGGTGATCGGGCCGCTGGTGGTGAACAATCCGTTGCTGACGACGCTGGTGTCGTTGATTCCGCCGCTGGCCGACCCGCCGCCGGTGCTCCGCGGGCGTGGTGACCGCAGCGGTGATGGCACTCGGCATTCAGCGGGAGGCCCAGTACATCGCCGTGGCCACCACCGATCCCACGACGGGCCAGCTCATCCAGCCCAACGTGCTGAAGAACCCCACCCGCAACGCGGAATTCCTTGCCACCCAATTGCAGAGTGCCGGGTATTTCCAGTTGACGGACGATGAGGCCCTGGTGTTGACCATCGATCCCGGCGACGCGAAGTACTTCGTAGTGCCGGTGACCAACGACTGGACCATCACCGACGACTACTGGGACCAGCAGACCAGCCTGAACAGCGTGCAGGCCAAGCCCATCGGCGGGGTCTACACGATCGTCATCTCCCCGAAGGATCCCGGCGTGGCCAACTGGGTGTCCACGGGGGGCTTGAATCAGGGCACGATCTCGATCCGATTCCAGGACCTTCCGCTCGAGCCGACGAACCTGCCGACCGTCACGTCGCAGGTCGTGGCGCGCAGTCAACTCGGCACCGTCCTGCCCGCGGGCACGCTCTACGTCACACCCGCGCAACGCGCCGCCCAACTCGCCGTCCGAAAGGCTGGTTTCGACAAGCGGTTCGCGCCCTACCCTCAGTGAATGCGCTCGAGGTGCCGATAGGATTCGAAGTGTGGCCCAACTGGTGCGGGAGTACCTGGACCGGATTCGCGCGCAGCATGCCGACGTCGACGACGGCGCCCTGGCAAGCTACATCCCGGAACTGACCCGCGTCGACCCCAACGGATTCGGCCTCTCGCTGTCGTCGGCGGACGGCTTCATCTACCAATCGGGAGATGCACGAGTCGAATTCACCATTCAGTCGATCTCCAAGCCGTTCACCTACGCGTTGGCGCTCGATCGGATCGGCCAGGACGCAGTGGACGCCAAGATCGGGGTCGAGCCATCGGGTGAGGCGTTCAACGAGATCAGCGTCGACAAGACCACCAAGAAGCCGAAGAACCCGATGATCAACGCAGGCGCGATCGCCGCGGTGTCGCTCATCCCCGCCGAGCACGCCCGACGAACGATTCGCGATGATCCGTGACTTCTACTCGGCCTTCGCGGGGCGGCGCGCTGGAACTCGACGCCGACGTGTACGCATCGGAGAAGGCCAGCGGCAGCCGCAACCGCGCCATCGCATACATGCTGCAGAGCTTCGGTGTACTGGCCGACGACCCCGACGACGTGCTCGACGTGTACTTCCGGCAATGCTCGCTCAACGTGACGGCCACCGACCTGGCGCGGATGGCGGCCACGCTGGCGCGCGGCGGCATCAACCCGATGACGGGCCGCAGGGTGACCGACGCCGCGGTGGTGAAGCGCACGCTGTCGGTGATGGTGACCTGCGGCATGTACGACGCAGCAGGGGACTGGGTGAGTGCGGTGGGCATGCCCGCCAAGAGCGGTGTGGGCGGTGGCATCGTGGCCGTCCTGCCGGGCCAGCTCGGCATCGGCGTGTACTCGCCGCTACTCGACGCGAAGGGCAACAGCGTGCGTGGAGTTCGCGTCTGCCGCAGCCTCTCAGAACAACTCGGACTGCACTTCCTCACCGTGTCTCGCGACTCCCGCAATTCGCTGCGGGCCATCTACGAACCGCGAGACGGCATCCGTGTCTACGAAACCCAGGGTGACCTGATGTTCAGCGGCGCCGAGCAGGTCGTGCGCACCATCGACCGCGGGCGGGACGACATCGACGTCGCGATCCTCGACGTGTCCCGAGTCGACGACATCGACGACGTCGCCAGGGCGCTACTGGCCGGCGCTTGCGCCGCCCTGTGCGCAGATGGCAAGGCCGGTTACCTCGTCGACCCCGATGGCATCGTGATCAGGACCGAACACGAGTACGAGGCGATCCGGTTCGGCTCGGTCGAGGAAGCGGTGATCGCCGCTGAGCGATCGATGCGCAAGGGCTTCTCCGGCTAGTCGGGCACGCCGCAGCCCATCAGACCGGCACCGCAAGCCGGGTGGGCTCGTCGTGACCGCGCAGTGTCACCGTCTCTCCCAAAGTCCAACGCGCCCTCTCGGATTCGGTGGCGTTGGCCACCGTTTCCGAGGAGGCGACCAGATGACTCTCGATCGTCTTCGACAGCTCGCACAACCGGGCGGCCTCGTTGACGGGCTCACCGATCACGGTGTATTCGAAGCGTTCCTTGGCACCGACGTTGCCCGCCACCACCTGGCCCGCCGCCACTCCGATCCCGGCGTTGCATTCCGGCACCTCGACGCGAAGCCGCGCGGCCATCGCGCGGGCGGCGGCCAACGCCTCGCCCTCGGCGTTCGTCCAGCGCGACGGGGACACCGAAGACGGCGAGGACGGCGTCACCCTCGAACTTGTTGACCAGCCCATGGTGTCGGTCCACCTCGTCGACGACCACGGCGAAGAACCGGTTGAGCAGTTCGACCACCTCGACGGCCGGCCGGCTCGTCACCAGTTGAGTCGACCCGATGATGTCGACGAATATCACTGCGGCATGGCGCTCTTCGCCACCCAGCTTGGGCCGTGCCTGCTCGGCGAGTGCGGCCACCTCGCGGCCGACGTGGCGGCCGAACAGATCGCGCACGCGTTCGCGTTCCCGCAGCCCGTCCACCATCGAGTTGAACCCGCGCTGCAACTGGCCTAGTTCGGTGCCGTCGAACACGACCAGATTGGTGTCCAGGTCGCCCTGCTCGACGCGATTGAGGGCGGCGCGTACGACGCGCACCGGAGTGGCGGTGAGCCAGGACAGGATCCACATCAGGATGAAGCCGAAGATCAGCGCGAACAGTGCGAGAATCACGACGGCGACGGTGAATTGGGTTGGCGTCACGTTCTGCAGCGACAGGGTCAGGATGGCGGCCAGCAGGATGCCTAGCACGGGGACGCCCGATCCGAGCGCCCACACCAGCATGGTGCGTCCCATGATTCCCGGCGCGAACCGCCGCGGCGGCGGGCCAACTTCGAGTGCCTGCGCCGCCACCGGCCTCAGGGCGAACTCGGTGAACAGATAGCAGCTCGCCGAGACGACGATGCCGCTGAAGCTCACGCCTAGAAGGACCTTCGGGATGAAGTCGGTGTCGACCAGCCCGTACAACGCGGTCAGCAGTGCGGTGCCTGCACCCCACAGGGCGAGCAGCACGCGGGTCAGGCGCCACGGTGCAAAGAACGTGTTGCGCGAGTCGTCCCTGGTCGGCGTGCGCTCTTCGAGCGCCCAACGCACGTTGTTCATCACCCGTCGCGTCGCCCAGAACACGCCGAGTACCAGAGCGGCACCGATGTAGACGGGCGCCACTGCGAAGGTGATCCATCGGACGTCGGACTCGAACACGCTTGGCGTCGGGAACGCGACCGTCACCACCAGGAGGGCGACGGTGATCCCGATCAGGTTTGCGACCACCACGAACAGCGTCAGGATGATCTGGATGCGGATGCGTCGCCGACCCTGGCTCTCCGACACGCGGCCCAGAATCCAGGAACCGTACTCCGGCGTCGTCGGTAGCCGACTGCTCTGGCTGGTGACCGTTTCGAGGACCCGGCCCAGGCGCTGCGCCGTGCTCTTCCTATGAGTCATCGTGGCGCAAGCCTAGTTACCCGGGTACGTGCATCTATGGTGGTTCGGTGCGGCTCGTCATCGCTCAGTGCACCGTCGATTACGTCGGTCGCCTCACGGCGCATCTCCCGTCGGCCCGTCGGCTGTTGTTGTTCAAGGCCGACGGCTCGGTCAGCGTGCACGCCGACGACCGCGCCTACAAGCCGTTGAACTGGATGAGTCCACCCTGCTGGGTCACCGAGGACGACGGCGGCGCCAGCCCCGTGTGGGTGGTGCAGAACAAGGCGGGCGAGCAGCTCCGCATCACCGTGGAGGACGTCGAGCACGATTCCTGCCACGAGTTGGGCGTGGACCCTGGCCTGGTCAAGGACGGCGTCGAGGCGCACCTACAGGCACTGCTCGCCGAGCACGTCGAACTGCTCGGCGTCGGCTACACGCTGGTTCGCCGCGAGTACATGACCGCGATCGGACCGGTCGACCTGATGTGCCGCGACGAGCTGGGCCAGTCGGTGGCCGTCGAGATCAAACGTCGTGGCGAGATCGACGGTGTCGAGCAGCTGACCCGCTACCTCGATCTGCTCAACCGGGACAGCGTATTGGCGCCGGTGAGTGGGGTGTTCGCCGCGCAGCAGATCAAGCCGCAGGCGCGCACGCTGGCGGTGGATCGCGGAATTCGTTGTGTGACTTTGGATTATGACGAGATGCGAGGCATGGACAGTAACGAGTTCCGACTATTCTGACGGCATAGGATGGTGGTGTGCCAAGGCGGCGTACTCCACCTCGCAGGCCACGGTCGTTGCCGCCGCTGCCTGCGTCCCGCCGTGTTGAGGCGGGCCCAGACGGGTACGACTACGACGTCAGGCCGGTCGCGGCGGCCAGGGCCACCAAGACCTACCGCTGTCCAGGATGCGACCACGAGATCAGGCCGAACACGGCGCACGTGGTGGTCTGGCAGGTCGATCTCGGGGAGACCGCGGTCGAGGACCGACGGCACTGGCATACGCCGTGTTGGGCGAACCGAGCCAACCGGGGTCCGACCAGGAAGTGGTCCTAGGGCGTCAGTGCGAGCCGGCTGCCGGCTCGACGAGTTCGATGAGCACGCCGCCCGCGTCCCTGGGGTGGATGAAGTTGATCCGCGCGTTTGCCGTGCCTCTACGGGGTGTGTCGTACAGCAACCGCACGCCCTGGTCGCGGAGTCGCTCCGAGAGCGCATCGAGATCGCTAACCCGGTAAGCGATCTGCTGAATGCCTGGGCCGCGCGTGTCGATGAACTTGGCGATGACCGAGGTTTCGTCGAGTGCAGCCATCAATTGGACCTGGGCGCTGCCCGTCGGTGCGCCGCGCACCGACAGCATCGCCTCGCGAATACCCTGGTCGTCGTTGACCTCTTGGTGCAGAACGATCATGCCGAGATAATCGTGGTACCACTTGATGGCGACATCGAGGTCCGGCACTGCGATGCCGACGTGGTCGACAGCCGTCACGAGTGCGCTGGCAAGCACTGGACGTGCATCAACCTGCTTGGTCGTCATGTACTAACTGTAACCTGTTCTAGAACGTTTGCGGTATGTGTAATAGGCCACACAGCCGTTGGAAAGGCATTTGGAGGCAAAGTATGACGACGTCGGTAATAGTTGCTGGAGCTCGTACTCCTGTGGGCAAGCTGATGGGTTCGCTGAAGGATTTCTCAGGGAGTGACCTCGGTGGCATCGCGATCGCCGCAGCGCTGGAGAAGGCGGGCGTTGCTGCGTCGGCCGTCGAGTACGTGATCATGGGCCAGGTGCTCACCGCGGGGGCGGGGCAGATGCCCGCCCGGCAGGCTGCGGTCGCCGGTGGCATCGGCTGGGACGTGCCCGCGCTGACGATCAACAAGATGTGCCTGTCCGGCATCGACGCCATCGCGCTTGCCGACCAGCTGATCCGCGCGGGCGAGTTCGACGTGGTGGTCGCTGGCGGTCAGGAGTCGATGACCAAGGCGCCGCACCTGCTGATGGACAGCCGGTCGGGATACAAGTACGGCGACTGTCACGGTGCTCGACCACATGGCCTATGACGGCCTGCACGACGTGTTCACCGATCAGCCGATGGGGGCGCTCACCGAGCAGCGCAACGACGTCGACCAGTTCACCCGTGCGCAGCAGGACGAGTTCGCCGCGCGCTCGCATCAGCGGGCTGCCGCGGCATGGAAGGACGGCGTGTACGCCGACGAGGTCGTGCCCGTGAAGATTCCCCAGCGCAAGGGCGACCCGATCGAGTTCACCGAGGACGAGGGCATTCGCGCCGACACCACCGCCGAGTCGCTGGCCGGACTCAAGCCCGCGTTCCGCAAGGATGGCACCATCACCGCGGGGTCCGCCTCGCAGATCTCCGACGGCGCGGCTGCCGTCGTCGTGATGAACAAGGCGAAGGCCGAGGAGCTCGGACTCAGCTGGCTCGTCGAGATCGGCGCGCACGGGGTGGTCGCCGGGCCCGACTCGACGCTGCAGAGCCAGCCGGCGAATGCCATCAGGAAGGCGATCGCCAAGGAGGGCATCTCGCTCGATCAGCTCGACGTCATCGAGATCAATGAGGCATTCTCGGCCGTCGCACTCGCGTCGACCAAGGAACTGGGCATCGACGGCGACTTGGTCAACGCCGACGGCGGCGCCATCGCGATCGGCCATCCGATCGGCATGTCCGGTGCACGGATCACCCTGCACGCGGCCCTTGAGCTGGCCCGCCTGGGCGAGCGAAGCGACGGGAAGACGAAAGGGCCCCGCTACGCCGTTGCGGCGCTCTGCGGTGCGGGCGGTCAAGGAGATGCACTGATCCTTCGCCGTCCCTGAGCGTCGCCTCCTTGATCGGCTCCGCCGTAAACGACACTGCGTAGTAGCTGACGCCGCGTTCAGGCACAATGGCGCGTATGACAAGCACCCTTCAACCCGGCAAGGCTGCGGGATGGTTTCGGCTCGTCGCCCTGGCCGAGGCCGTGACGTGGGTCGGACTGCTGGTCGGGATGTACTTCAAGTACCTGGGCAGCCCGCGCACGGAGATCGGCGTGAAAGTGTTCGGAATGGCTCACGGCCTGGTCTTCATCGCCTTCGTGATCACCGCCGTTCTGGTGGGGATGGCGTTCAAGTGGACGGTGTCGACCTGGTTGCTGGCGTTGCTGGCGAGCATCGTGCCGTTGGCCAGTGTGATCTTTCTCATATGGGTGGATCGCAGCGGCAGGCTGGGCTCCGCGGCGATGGCCACACCAGCTCCTTCGACCTCTGGTGCGGCGTGACAGACTTGATGGCGTGACGCGTCCACGCCCTTCCATAGCCGGCGGCTTGGCCGGCGCGATCGACCTTTCGGCTCTCAAGCAGCCCCCGCCCTCCCGTGACAGCGCCGCGCCGGCGGCCGCTGCGGCGGGCGGCGTCGAGGTCACCGAAGCCAACATCGAAGCCGAGGTACTGGTCCGGTCCAGTCAGGTTCCGGTCGTCGTGCTGCTGTGGTCGCCGCGCAGCGAGTCCAGCGCCCAGCTGGGGCAGGTTCTGTCCGGACTGGCCGACGCCGACGGCGGCAAGTGGGCGCTGGCGACGGTGAACGTCGACACGGTCCCTCGGGTCGCGCAGATGTTCGGCGTGCAGGCCGTGCCGACCGTGGTCGCTCTCGCGGGCGGTCAGCCGCTGTCGAGCTTCCAGGGTGCACAACCGCCAGAACAGCTGCGCCGTTGGATCGACTCGCTGCTGAACGCGACCGCGGGCAAGCTCGAGGCCGAAGCCGACGACGCCCAGGAGGTCGACCCGGAGCTCGAGAAGGCGCGTGAGCATCTCGACGCCGGGGACTTCGACGCCGCGCTCGCGGCCTACCAGGCGATCCTCGCCGCCAAGCCGAACCACGACGAGGCCAAGGGCGCCGTGCGCCAGATCGCCTTTCTGCAACGCGCGACGGTCCAGCGTCCCGATGCGGTGGCGGCCGCCGACGCCGCACCCGACGACATCGACGCGGCGTTCGCCGCAGCGGACGTGGAGATCCTTCAGCAGGACGTCATCGCCGCCTTCGAGCGGCTGATCGCGCTCGTCAAGCGCACCGCGGGCGACGAGCGCACGACCGTCCGGACGCGCCTGATCGAATTGTTCGACCTGTTCGACCCCGCGGATCCCGAGGTCGTCGCGGGCCGCCGCAACCTCGCCAACGCGCTCTACTGAGGGCGCCCCGCCGCGGGACTCAGGCGGGCTCGAACCAGAGTGCGGCCAACGGGGGCAGCACCATCACCGCGGATGCCGGACGGCCGTGCCACGGCTCGTCGACGGCTTCGACGGCGCCGTAGTTGCCCACCCCGGCGCCGTTGTAGATGGTCGCGTCGGTGTTGAGCACCTCGCGCCACGTACCCGCGTGCGGCAGGCCCAGCTGGTAGCGGGTGTGCTCGCTACCGGAGAAGTTGAACACGCAGGCGAGCACGGAGCCGTCGTCGCCGTACCGCAGGAAGCTCAGCACGTTGTTGGCCGAGTCGTTGGCGTCGATCCAGGAGTAACCCTCGGGGCTGCTGTCGCGTGACCACAGTGCGGGCCGGTCGCGGTAGATGGCGTTGGCGTCGCGCACCATGCGCTGGATTCCGGTCGAGTAGCTCTGCTCGCCGAGCTGGTACCAGTCCAGGCCCCGCTCCTCGGACCACTCCGAACGCTGGCCGAACTCCTGGCCCATGAACAGCAGCTGCTTGCCGGGATGAGCCCACTGGTAGGCCAGCAGTCCGCGAAGTCCCGCGGCCTTGACGTGGTCGTTGCCGGGCATCCGGTCCCACAGCGAGCCCTTGCCGTGCACCACCTCGTCGTGGCTGATGGGCAACACGAAGTTCTCGCTGAACGCGTACAGCAGAGAGAACGTCAACTCGTGATGGTGGTAGCTGCGGTGAATCGGATCGCGGCTCATGAACGCCAGGGTGTCGTTCATCCAGCCCATGTTCCACTTCATCGAGAAGCCAAGTCCGCCAAGGTTTGTCGGCCGCGTCACACCCGGCCACGAGGTGGACTCCTCGGCGATCGTGACGATGCCCGGCGCCACCTTGTGCACCGTGGCGTTCATCTCCTGCAGGAACTGGACCGCTTCGAGGTTCTCGCGTCCGCCGTACACGTTGGGGGTCCAGCCGTCGGCCGGGCGTGAGTAGTCGAGGTACAGCATCGACGCGACGGCGTCCACCCGAAGGCCGTCGACGTGGTACTCCTGAAGCCAGTACAGCGCGTTGGCCACCAGGAAATTGCGCACCTCCGCCCGGCCGAAGTCGAATACGTATGTGCCCCAGTCGAGCTGTTCACCGCGCCTGGGGTCGGAGTGCTCGTAGAGCGGGGTGCCGTCGAACCGGCCGAGCGCCCAGGCGTCCTTCGGGAAGTGGGCGGGGACCCAGTCGACGATCACGCCGATGCCTGCCTGGTGCAGTTGGTCGACCAGGTATCGGAAATCGTCGGGGCTGCCCAGTCGCGACGTCGGCGCGTAGTAGGACGTCACCTGATAACCCCACGACCCGCCGAACGGGTGCTCTGCCACGGGGAGCAGCTCGACGTGGGTGAAGCCCTGCTCCACAACGTATTCGGTGAGTTCGGTGGCGAGTTGGCGGAAACTGAGGCCCGGCCGCCACGACATCAGGTGTACCTCGTAGGTACTCATCGGCAAGAACACCGGGTTCTTCAGCGCGCGGGCGCCCATCCAGTCGCCGTCGGCCCAGGTGTAGTCGCTCGACGTCACCCGCGACGCCGTCTGCGGTGGCACCTCGGTGGCGAACGCCATCGGGTCGGCGCGGTCCACGACGGACCCGTCGACGCCGTGCACCCGGAACTTGTACAGGCCGTCGGCGGGGAAGCCGGGCCAGAACAGCTCCCAGACTCCCGTGGAGCCGAGCACCCGCATCGGCGCCTCGTCACCCTCCCAGTGGTTGAACTCGCCGATCAGGCTGACGCCTTTGGCGTTCGGCGCCCACACGGCGAACGACACGCCGTCCACGACGCCGTCCGGCGTCGTGAAGCTGCGCGGGTGTGCACCGAGGATCTCCCAGAGCCGCTCGTGGCGACCCTCGGCGAACAGATGCAGGTCGATCTCGCCCAGCGTGGGCAGGAACCGGTAGGGGTCCGCGCTCTTGTGCACGACGGGGGAGTCCCCGCCCGGGTAGCTGACCTCGAGCCGGTAGTCCATCAGATTCGTGAACGGGACCGCGACGGCGAAGAGACCCGACTCGACGTGGCTGAATGGGAAGCGTTCGTGGCCGATCACCGCGACGACCTCGGTGGCCCACGGTCGCAGGGCGCGGATCACGGTGTGGTCGCCGTACTCGTGCGCACCCAGGATCGAGTGCGGGTCGTGATGTTCCCCGGACCGCAGTCGGTTGATGTCGGCGACGTCGGGCCGAAGGTGTTGGCTGGTGATGTCGTTGGCGCGGGTCATGTGCGTCATTCCCTCCGCAGCAGGTTGAGCCGCTTCTCGTTCGGTATCTGCGGCATGTTCAGGATGTGGGCGACGGACCGAGCAGGATCGATGCGCACGTAATTTGACTGTCCCCACTGGTATTCGTCGCCGGTGACCTCATCGCGTACCCAGAATCGGTCGTGGGTATCCATTCCGAGCGCGTCCATGTCGAGCCAGACGGTGGCTTCCTCCGGTCCGAAGGCGTTGAGCGTCACCACCACCAGGACGCAGTCGCCGGTGACGGGGTCGAACTTGCTGTACGCCAGCAGCGCGTCGTTGTCGATGGGGTGGAACTTGATGGTGCGCAACTGGCTCAGAGCCGGATGTAGGTGGCGAATCTCGTTGAGTCGCAACAGGAACGGCTCCAAGGAATCGCCACTGGACAGAGCCGCCTCGAAGTCGCGTGGCCGCAGTTGGTACTTCTCTGAGTCGAGATACTCCTCGCTACCCTCGCGAACGGCCTGGTGTTCATACAGCTCGTAGCCGGAGTACATGCCCCATGCCGAACTCATCGTCGCGGCCATCACGGCACGGATCGCGAACATGCCCGGGCCGCCGTGCTGCAGGCTCTCGTGCAGGATGTCGGGTGTGTTGACCCACAGGTTCTGGCGCGAGTAATCGGCGTGCTCGGCGATCTGCTCACCGAACTCGGTGATCTCCCACTTCGCCGTGCGCCAGGTGAAGTACGTGTACGACTGTGTGAAACCGAGTTTGGCCAGCCCGAACAGCCGCGCAGGACGGGTGAACGCCTCAGCCAGGAACAGCACGTCCGGATCGTCGTTCTTCGCCTCGCCGATCAGCCACGCCCAGAAGTTCGGCGGCTTGGTGTGCGGATTGTCGACCCGGAAGACCTTGACGCCGTGTGAGATCCAGAACCGGACGACGCGCAGCACCTCCTGGTAGATGCCTGCCGGATCGTTGTCGAAGTTGACGGGGTAGATGTCCTGGTACTTCTTCGGAGGGTTCTCCGCGTAGGCGATGGTGCCGTCGGGCAGCACGGTGAACCACTCTGGGTGGGCCTTGGCCCATGGATGATCCGGTGCACATTGCAGCGCCAGGTCGAGGGCGACCTCGAGGCCCTCGTCGCGCGCGGCGGCGACGAATTCGTCGAAGTCGTCGATGGTGCCGAGCTGGGGATGCACGGCGTCGTGGCCGCCCTCGCTGCTACCGATCGCCCACGGTGACCCCACGTCCTCCGGCGCCGCGGTCACACTGTTGTTGCGACCCTTGCGGTGCACCTTGCCGATCGGGTGGATCGGCGGCAGATACACGATGTCGAAGCCCATCTTCGCGATGCGGGGCAGGGCCTTGCTGGCGGTGGCGAACGTCCCGTGGACCGGGTCGCCCTTGCCGTCCCACCCACCGGTTGAGCGGGGGAACATCTCGTACCAGGCGCTGAAGCGGGCCAGCGGTCGATCCACCCAGACGCCGTACTGCTGGTCACGGGTGACCAGTTCGCGCAACGGGTACTTCTGCAGCAGGTCGGCGACCTCCGGCGACAGCGCCTCGCCGGCCCTGGCGAAGGGATCACCCGGTTCGCGCAGTCGGATCGCGGCCTCGATCAGGGGGTAGCGGTCCTGGCGCGGCACGCCCGTCGCTGCGCGCTCGAGCAACTGCGCACCCAACAGCAGGTCATTGGACAGCTCCGACTCGCCCTGGCCCGCATCGAGCTTCGCGGTGACGTTCTTGCGCCACGTCGTGAGCGGGTCACCCCAGCCGTCGACGCGGAACGTCCATAGTCCAACGGCGTCTGGGGTGAAGTGGCCGTGGAACACGTCGGGTGTGCGCCCCGGTGACATCGGCAGGTGGTGTCGCTTGACCCTCGGAGAGGAACCGACGACCTCATCGATCGGCACCGCCTCGACCTGAGGTGGCGCGATGCCCGCAGGAACCTTCGCGAGCCGCGGATAGGCGGTGCCGTGGTACCTCACGACCAGCGTGGCGGCGACGGCGTCGTGGCCCTCACGCCACACCACGGCCTTGACCGGGACCACCTCGCCCACCACGGCCTTGGCGGGGAACCGACCGCCCGACACCACTGGCGCGACGTCATCGATCTCGATACGACCGGCCACCACCCAACTCCTTACGCTGGCGCGACCAGGTGGCCACGCGCTCTTGTCCGTGTTCGTTGCAAAGCCTCGTCGCGCCCTATACCCACCGTAGTGTCCGGCTCAACCCAATGGGCCCGATGTCGTCACTGAGGTGGGGCTGCACTTCTGCTCTTCGTCAAGCTCACCGCTGCGTCCCCGGAAATTCCCCGTAAGGTGAAGTCACGTGAAAGCCCTTCGCAGATTCACCGTCCGCACGCATCTGCCCGAGCGCCTCGTCGCGCTCGAGAGACTTTCGATCAATCTGCGGTGGTCGTGGGACACGCCAACGCAGCACTTGTTCGCAGCGGTCGACCCGGAGTTGTGGGACCAGGTGGGCGGCGACCCGGTCGCGCTCCTGGGCGCAGTCAGCCCGAAGCGGCTCGACGAGCTTGCCGTCGACCGCACCTTCCTGTCCCAGCTCGATCACCTGACCGCCGAGTTGGATACCTACATGACGCGGCCGATGTGGTACCAGGAGCAGGTCGAGGCCGGGGTTTCATTGCCCAACGGCATCGCGTACTTCTCGATGGAGTTCGGTGTCGCCGAGGTGTTGCCGAACTACTCGGGAGGTCTCGGCATTCTGGCAGGCGATCACCTGAAGTCGGCGTCAGATCTCGGGCTGCCGCTCATCGCAGTCGGTCTGTACTACCGCTCGGGATACTTCCGGCAGTCGCTGACCGCCGACGGCTGGCAGCACGAGACCTATCCGTCGCTCGACCCGCAGGGCCTGCCGCTGCGGCTTCTCACCGACGCCGACGGCGCACCCGTTCTGGTTTCGTTGGCGATGCCGGACTCGGTCGAGCTCAATGCGCGGGTCTGGATTGCGCAGGTCGGCCGAATTCCGTTGCTGCTGTTGGACTCCGACATCCCCGAGACCGAGCACGACCTGCGCGGCGTCACCGACCGGCTGTACGGCGGTGACCAGGAGCACCGGATCAAGCAGGAGATCCTCGCAGGCATCGGCGGCGTGCGGGCCATCCGCGCGTTCACCGCAGTCGAGGGGCTGCCCGAGCCGCAGGTGTTCCACATGAACGAGGGCCACGCCGGCTTCCTCGGTGTGGAGCGCATCCGCGAGCTCGTCACCGACGGCGGCCTCGACTTCGACACCGCACTGAACGTGGTGCGCTCCAGCACGGTGTTCACCACGCACACGCCGGTGCCCGCCGGTATCGACCGTTTCCCGGTGGAGATGGTCAAGCACTACTTCGGGAGCCCGTCAGGCAGCCCATCCGGTGCGAATTCCCGGCTGCTTCCCGGCGTACCCATCGACCGCATCGTCGCGTTCGGCAACGAGGACGATCCGTCGAAGTTCAACATGGCGCACATGGGCCTGCGGCTGGCGCAGCGGGCCAACGGCGTATCGCTGCTGCATGGCCGGGTCAGTCGTGGAATGTTCAACGAGTTGTGGCCTGGGTTCGACACCGCCGAGGTCCCGATCGGCTCGATCACGAACGGCGTGCACGCGCCGACGTGGGCGGCGCCGCAGTGGCTCGAGCTCGGTCGTGAGCTCGCAGGCGGCGACTCGCTGTCCGAGCCGGCGGTGTGGGAGCGCCTGCAGCAGGTCGATTCCAGCCATCTGTGGTGGATCCGTTCGCAGTTGCGCCAGCTGTTGATCGCCGACGTGCGCGCCCGGGTGCGCCGGTCTTGGCTGGAGCGCGGTGCATCCGATGCCGAATTGGGTTGGATCGCAACGGCTTTCGATCCGGACGTGCTGACGATCGGGTTCGCTCGTCGGGTGCCCACGTACAAGCGCCTGACGCTGATGCTGCGCGAACCCGACCGACTGGAGAAGCTGCTGCTCGACGAGAAGCGGCCGCTCCAACTCATCGTCGCGGGCAAGTCACACCCTGCCGACGACGGCGGCAAGGCGTTGATCCAACAGGTGGTGCGGTTCGCCGACCGACCCGAGGTCCGGCACCGCATCGCGTTCCTGCCCGATTACGACATGTCGATGGCCAGGTTGCTCTACTGGGGCTGTGACGTCTGGCTGAACAACCCACTTCGCCCGCTGGAGGCATGCGGCACGTCGGGCATGAAGAGTGCGCTCAACGGTGGGCTCAACCTGTCCATCCGCGACGGCTGGTGGGACGAGTGGTACGACGGCCAGAACGGTTGGGAGATCCCGACCGCCGACGGTCTTGCCGACGAGTCGCGCCGTGACGACCTGGAAGCCTCCGCGCTGTACGACCTGCTCGAGAAGTCGGTGACCACCAAGTTCTACGACCGCGACGAGCATGGCATCCCCACCCGGTGGGTCGAGATGGTGCGGCACACCCTGCAGGTGCTCGGGCCCAAGGTACTGGCGTCGCGGATGGTTCGCGACTACACCGAGAAGTACTACGCACCCGCCGCCCAGTCGTTGCACCGGACCATCGAGCCGGTCGACGGCGTGCCGTTCGGCGCCGCCCGGCAGCTGGCCTCCTACCGCAAGCGGGCCCACGACGCCTGGCCGAAGATCCAAATCACCGACGTCGACAGCTACGGGCTGCCGGATACGCCGTTGCTCGGTTCGGAGCTCACCTTGACCGCGACGGTGCAACTGGCCGGCCTGCGCCCCGATGAAGTGGTGGTGCAGGCCGTCGTGGGCCGGGTGGACGCCGGCGACGCGCTGGTGAATCCGGAGACCGTGCCGATGGCGCACACCGGCACGGCCGATGGCGGCAACGAGGTGTTCTCGACCACGACACCGCTGCCGGTGGCCGGACCCGTCGGGTACACGGTGCGCGTACTTCCGCACCATCCGCTGCTGGCGGCCGACACCGAACTGGGACTCGTCACGCTGGCGTGAGCGGCATTCTCGAGGTCCCGGTCGCCGGCGGGCCGTATGCGCTCGCCGCAGGATCGGACGGTGCGATGTGGGTGACGCTGGTGCACAGCGGCGAGATCGCCCGCGTGACCGACAGCGGTGGTCTCGACGTGTATCCGGTTGCGCCGCAGAGCAAGCCGTCGATCATCGTGGCTGGGCCGGACGGTGCGCTGTGGTTCACGAGGGCAGGTGACGACCGGATCGGCCGGATCGCCACCGACGGCGAACTCAGCGCGTTCGAGCTGGCCGGTGGCAGCGCACCGTTCGGCCTCGCTTCGGGACCGGATGGCGCGCTGTGGTTCACCGCGATGACGTCGGGCGTGGTCGGCCGGATCAGCGTCGACGGCGAGATCACCGACGAGGCCGCACCGGGTGGCATGCCGTCGATGATCACCACAGGGCCCGACGGCGCGCTGTGGTTCACGCTGAACGCGGCCAACGCGATCGGCAGGCTGGAGCCCTCGGGCAACCTGACGATCCGGGAGGTACCGACGCGCGGCGCCGGTCCGGTGGGCATCGCGGCGACGCACGACGACACGGTGTGGTTCGCGGCGATCCTCGCCGACAAGCTCGGCCGCATCCCGACCGACGACGCCATCCAGGAACTCGACCTGCCCGGCAAGCCGCACGCGCTGGTCGCCGAACCGACCGGCGGCGTGTGGGTCAGCCTCTGGGGCTCCGATCAGGTTGCGCGGGTGAGCGCCGACGGTGAGGTCGTCACCATCGACCTACCCGCGGGAAGCGAACCGCACGGCCTGGCGATCGGACGCGACGGCGCGCTGTGGGTGGCACTCGAAGCGGGTTACGTCCTGCGATTGCCCACCGCCTGACTGCGATTTGGGTGCATCTACCGGCGGTCAGCGCCGGTGGGACTCCACAAATCGCGAGGGGCGGTCAGTCGAAACGTTTGAAGCAGCGCTCCTCGTCGCCGAGCACGCCGACGCGGAAGGCGTCGATGCGGGAGAAACCGGACGGCACCGATTCGCCATTGACGTCGCTGGCGACCAGGCCGTTCACCAGGATCCCCGATACCGCCTCGTCGACGTCGCCCGCGGTCAGCGCAATGGTGTTGCCGTCGGGGGTGGTGACTTCCTTCGTCATCTTCACCGTCGCGACGCCGGTCAGGCAGGCGGTGCGCAGGGCAGCTTCGGCGTTGTCCAGGGCAACGCCGCCGTGCTCGTGCTGAATCGCCTGCATGTAGCGCGACACCAGGACCGAGTACGCGGTGTTGTCGCCGGTCGCCAAGCCGCCGCCATCGCCGTCGTCGGACGGCGTGCCCATCTTCTTCAGCGCGGGAAGGTCGACGACGATCGTGTTGCTCGACGGGCAGAAGGCCACCGGCGGATTCACCCTGGCGTCCGTGCACTCCTGTGACTCGAACACGACCTGCGGCGGATTCGCCGGCGAGAACAGGATGCCCATGGCGTCGATGATCGAGCGCACCGAGTCCTCGGTGACCGGTAGCTCACCGGTCTGGTCGTCGGGCAGCAGCACCGGCAGGTCGCCACGGCGCTGCTTGATCTCCTCGGAGTCGATCGACGCGCACGACGACGCGCCGTCGGTGAAGCCGAACTGAAAGGCCGACACCCGTTCGAATGCCGAGCCGTGCTTGTCTTCGCCGACCTCGGTGAGCAGAGGGTCGCGGAAGCCGATCATGGCGGCAATCAGCTTGTTCAGCCCGTCGCCCGTGCTGAGCGTGAACCGTGGCGAGTTGCCCTCGGCGACCCAGCGCATGTACACCCCTGCCAAGCAATCGGCCTGCTGTTCGGAAACCAGCGTCGGTGTGCTCCGCTTGACCAGGTCGGCCTGGCGCTGGACCGAATGGCCGTACTCGTGGGCCAGCACCATCGTGACGGCCATGTCGCCGTTGGTGCTGCGCAGTGACGGCAACAGCTCGCCGCGGTCCCATCCGATGGTGTTGTCGCTCGAAGCAGTAACCGGCGTTGACCAGGCCGTAGGTGGAGGAGCCGCAGAACTCGTCGTCGAATCCCTCCGAGTCCCAGGAGATGACCTCCTCGACCGGAGCGAAATCCCTGCCGAACGTCTCGGGGAAGGCCTTTGCCCAAAATTCCTCGATGTCGCTGACGGCGCTGCGACCCAGTTCGTCGGCCTCGCCGTCGTCGGTGCCAACCACGTCGCGGGACGGCTCCGCAGCGTCGTCGCGCAGCCCGGTTGGGCCGTCGGTCGCGGGCAACCCCGCCACGCTGAACGGATCGCTGAACACGGATACGGCGTTGCCCGTCACCGTCGTCGCGCAGGACGTCACGAACAGCGCTGCGCATGCGGCCAGCGCAACGCCTACCAGGGGCCGTCGGCTCATGGCCGCCGCCTTTCGTTCGTTTGGCGGCCGGGGCGGCGCGCTCGTTGAACGTTCGCTGTCAGGATAGTGAACGCTTTGCCGAGCGCACCGAAAACCGATCGCGAGCAGCGATTTCAGGCTGATCTCAGGCGTTCCAGCGCGGCGCGGACCCTGGTTGAATCGGTGGTCGCCCAGAACGGCGGCAGCGATGCCCGCAGGAACCCCGCGTAGCGTGCCGTCGCCATCCGCGAGTCGAGCACCGCTACGACGCCGCGGTCGTCGACGCCGCGCAGCAGGCGGCCCGCGCCCTGCGCCAGCAGCAGTGCGGCATGGCTGGCGGCGACGGCCATGAACCCGTTGCCGCCGTGGGCCGCGATGGCGCGCTGGCGCGCGGTGATCAGCGGATCATCGGGCCGGGGGAACGGAATTCGGTCGATCAGCACCAACGACAGGGACGGGCCAGGCACGTCGACGCCCTGCCACAGTGACAGCGTGCCGAACAGCGACGCCTCGTCGTCCTCGGCGAACCGGCGGATCAGGGCCGACGTGGTGTCCTCGCCCTGACACAGCACCGGGGTGTCGAGGCGGCCACGCATCGCCTCGGTGGCGGCCTTGGCAGCGCGCATCGACGAGAACAGGCCGAGCGTGCGACCACCCGCCGCGGTGATCAGGCCCTCGATTTCGTCGAGTTGCTCGGCGGACCCTGCGCCGTCGCGGCCCGGCGGCGGCAGGTGCGCGGCGACGTAGAGGATGCCGGACTTCGCGTGCGCGAACGGTGACCCGACGTCGATGCCGCGCCATCCCGGCTTCTCGTCGTCACCGGTCAGTCCCCAGGACCGTGCCATGGCGTCGAACGTGCCGCCGACCGTCAGCGTCGCCGAGGTCAGGATCACCGTCGACTGGTCGAAGATCCTGCCGCGCAAAAGGTTCGCCACCGACAGCGGTGCCACCCGCAGAATGGCCCTCACCGGGCCCGATCCCCGAGTCGCTTCGCTCCTGCCCGCCGGACCCGATCCCCGTGCCTCCTCGTGGTCCAGCCACACCACGTCGGTGCGGTCGGGAATCGCAGGCCCGAACGACGACAGGATGCGCGTCGCGGTGTCGCTGATCTCGGTGAGTGCCGTCACGGCCTCGCTGCGGGCCGCCGCGGCCTTCGGGTCGTTGGGGGAGGTGTCGATGGCCGAGCGCACCTTGTCGGCGGCGTCGCGCAGCACCGTCAGGTAGGTGGCCATCTCGTCGTCGATCCTGTCCATCCGGCCCGGCTCGGCGTCGTGGATGGCCGAGGAGAACGTTGCCGTCGCGGCTTCGAAGCGTTGTGCGAGTTCGGTTTCGACCAACCGGGAGGCCCGTCGATGAGCCACGCCGAGGGCCGTCGCCGACAGTTCCGCGGTCGCCACGCCCGTGACGCGGTCGACGAGTTCGTGAGCCTCGTCGACGATGAGCAGGTCGTGCTCGGGCAGGACATTGGCCTCGGCGATGGCGTCGATGGCCAGGAGGGCGTGGTTGGTGACGATGACGTCGGAGGTGCCCGCCCGGGCCCTGGCCTTCTCGGCGAAGCAGTCGGTGCCGAACGGGCAGCGCGTGGCCCCGATGCACTCGCGCGCCGAGACGCTGACCTGGCCCCACGACCGGTCCGGCACGCCGGGCACCAGTTCGTCACGATCACCGGTCTCGGTCTCAGAAGACCACTCGGTGAGCCGCTTCACGTCGCGACCGAGCGCCGTGGTGGCGACCGCGTCGAACAGCTCCTCCTGCGGGCGGTCGTCACCTGGCTCACCCGCCGATCCGTTGTGGATCTTGTTCAGGCACAGATAGTTTCCTCGACCCTTGAGCAGGGCGAATTCCGGTCGGCGGGACAGCTCGCCGCTCAGCGCATCGGCGAGCCGCGGCAGGTCACGGTCGACGAGTTGGCGCTGCAGCGCGATCGTCGCCGTGGACACCACCACAGGCTCGTTGGCGTCGATGGCCTTGGCGATGGCCGGCACCAGATACGCCAGCGACTTGCCGGTACCGGTGCCCGCCTGTACGGCGAGGTGTTCGCCGGTGTCGAAGGCGCGTTCGACGGCTTCGGCCATCTCGATCTGGCCGATGCGCTCGGTGCCGCCAAGCGCGGCGACGGCCGCGGCCAGCAGCCCGGTGACGCGCGTTGGTGGATCAGTCACGATGCCGACGGCCCTGGCGGCTGGGCGGGACCATGCGGGTCGGGATGGCCGCCTCGCCGCGGGAGAGCTTCAACCCGTCCCACGGCAGGCTGAGAAGACCCGTGGCGACGCGTTCGCGGGCGGCGCTCAGAGCGAGCTCGGCGACGGAATCGCCCGACCGCACCAGAGGCATCGCCAGGGGCCTGGCCAGCAAGTCGCCCGCTTCGGTCGGCGGCTCAGCTGCCGGGTGCACGATCTCCTCGACGATGGTGCCCGACCGCTTGGCCAACCGATGGGCCTGCTTGCGGCCCCCGCGAGATTCCTTGTGGCTGCTCCGCTTCTCCACCGGGAGGCCGTCCACCTCGACCAGCTTGTAGACCATGCCCGCGGTGGGTGCGCCCGATCCGGTGACCAGCGACGTGCCGACGCCGTAGCTGTCGACGGGCTCGGCGCGCAGCGCGGCGATGGCGAACTCGTCGAGATCACCCGACACGACGATGCCGGTCCTGGTGGCGCCGAGACCGTCGAGTTGGGCGCGGACCTGGCGGGCCAGCACGCCGAGGTCGCCGGAGTCGATGCGGACCGCGCCCAGGTCACGGCCCGCGGCGGCGACGGCGTTGGCCACGCCTGCGGTGATGTCATAGGTGTCGACGAGCAGCGTGGTGCCGACGCCAAGGGCGGTGACCTGCGACCGGAACGCGGAAGGCTCGTCGGGACCGTCCGCGCCGGCGTGCAGCAGCGTGAACGCGTGGGCGCTGGTGCCCATCGTCGGCACGCCGTAACGGTGCTGCGCGGCGAGGTTGGATGTCCCGGCGAAACCGGCGAGGTAGGCGGCGCGCGCCGCCGCGACGGCGGCCTGCTCGTGGGTGCGACGGGAGCCCATCTCGATCAGCGGTCGCCCGTCGGCGGCGCTCACCATCCTCGCTGCTGCCGAGGCGATGGCCGAGTCGTGGTTGAAGATCGAGAGGGCCAGGGTCTCGAGGATCACGCACTCGGCGAAGGTGCCGTGCACCGACAGCACGGGGGAACCGGGGAAGTACAGCTCACCCTCGGGATAGCCGTCGACGTCACCGCCGAATCGGTAGTCGGCCAGATAGGCCAGGGTGGTCGGATCGAGGAACTCTGCGAGCATCGTCAGCGCGTCATCGTCGAACGTGAACCGCGGCAACGATTCCACGAATCGGGCAGTCCCCGCGACCACCCCGTAGCGGCGGCCCTCCGGCAGGCGGCGGGCGAACAGCTCGAAGGTGGTGCGGCGGTGCGCGGTGCCGTCTCGCAGCGCGGCCGCAAGCATCGTCAGTTCGTACTTGTCGGTCAGCAACGCCGCGATCACACGCCCAACCGTATCGGGTTGGGGTCCCCGCTATTCTGGGCGACATGGTTACACCGGCGCGGACACGACCGGGGACGCGCGAGGAGCGTGGTGTCGACCCGACTTCAGAGGAGCAGACGGCCACCGACAGCCCGTGGGTGACGATCGTCTGGGACGACCCCGTGAACCTCATGTCGTACGTGACCTATATCTTCCAGAAGCTCTTCGGCTACAGCGAGCCGCACGCCACGAAGCTCATGATGCAGGTGCACGAGGAGGGCAAGGCCGTGGTCTCAGCGGGTAGTCGCGAGTCGATGGAGGTCGACGTGACCAAGCTCCACGCCGCAGGCCTGTGGGCCACGATGCAACAGGACCGCTGAGGCGACGTGCGCAAGTGGAAGCGGGTGGATACCGCGGACGGCGTGCGATTTCGTTCGACGTTGGCCGCTCACGAATCGGCCTTGCTCAAGAGCCTGGTGACGTCACTGCTCGACATGCTCGAGGGCCGCGAATCGTCCTCGCCCACAGACGAACTCGAAGAACTGACCGGCATGAAGACGGGCCACTCCTCGCCGCCGGAGGACGACACCATGAAGCGGCTGCTGCCCGACTTCTACAGGTCACAAAGCGATCATCCGGCCGGTTCGGGTACCGCGGAGAGCCTCAACAGCGCGCTGCGCAGCCTGCACGAGCCGACCATCATCGACGCCAAACGCGAAGCGGCGCAACGCCTGCTGGACACGCTGCCAGTCGGCGGTGGCAAGTTCGAGATCACCGAGGCCGACGCGCACTGCTGGGCGGCTGCGGTCAACGACGTCCGACTTGCGTTGGGCACCATGCTCGAAATCAGTCCCGACGGCCCCGACCGGCTGCCGCCGGAACACCCGATGGCCGGACATCTGGACGTCTATCAGTGGCTGACCGTGCTGCAGGAGTACCTGGTGACCGGGCTGATGGGCAAGCCGTCGCGATGAGGGGATCGATCACCGACGTGTCTGGCATTCTCGTCGGCCACCACCACCGACTGGACGACGACGCCGCGCTAGGGACGGGCTGGGCGTGCGGCACCACCGTCGTACTGACGCCGCCGGGCACCGTCGGCGGCGTCGACGTCCGCGGTGGGGCGCCGGGGAGCCGCGAGACCGACCTGCTGGACCCAGCCAGCAGCGTGCGTTACGTCGACGCCGTGGTACTCACCGGTGGCAGCGCGTACGGCCTGGCCGCCGCCGACGGTGTCATGCAATGGCTCGAGCAGCACGACCGCGGCGTGGTGATGGACGGCGGCCTGGTGCCGATCGTGCCGAGCGCGGTGATCTTCGACCTGCCGGTCGGCGGTTGGCAATGCCGCCCCACCGCCGAGTTCGGCTTCGCGGCGGCGGAAGCCGCCGGGGTGGACGTGGCGGTGGGCAACGTCGGAGCAGGAGTTGGCGCCAGGGCCGGGGCGCTCAAGGGCGGGCTCGGCACGGCATCCATCACGTTGGAGGACATCGGTGTGACGGTCGGTGCCGTCGTCGCGGTCAACTCCGCGGGCAACATCGCGGACCCGCAGACCGGGCTGCCGTGGCCGGCCGATCAGATCGCCGAGTTCGGCCTCGTGCCGCCCCCTGCCGACCAGATCGCCGCATTCGCCGCGCGCGACGCCGAGCCCTCGCCGCTCAACACCACGATCGCCGTCGTCGCCACCGACGCCGCGCTCAGCAAGGCGGCATGCAAGCGGATGGCGATCGCCGCTCAGGATGGGCTGGCTCGCACGATGCGGCCATCCCACACCCCGCTTGACGGCGATACGGTGTTCGCACTGGCCACGGGTGCCGTCGAGGTCGAACCGGCCAGTGACACGCCTGCGGCGATGTCACCCGAGACCAAGCTGCTCACGGCGGTCGGCGCCGCGGCGGCGGACTGTCTGGCGTGCGCGGTCGTGGTCGCGGTGCTTGCCGCCGAGTCGATCGCTGGAATACCGACCTACCGGCAGATGTTGCCCGGAGCGTTCGGCGACCGTGGTCCGAGTGCGTTCGCCAACCTGGAAGGACGGTCCTGACGTGCTGGTGATCCGGGGCGACCTGGTCGATGCCATGGTCGCGCATGCACGTGCCGATCATCCCGACGAGGCGTGCGGCGTGATCGCTGGTCCCGAGGGCTCCGACCGGCCGGAGCGGTTCATCAGAATGGACAACGCGGAGCGGTCGCCCACCTTCTACCGGTTCGACTCCGGCGAGCAGCTCAAGGTGTGGCGGGCACTAGAAGAAGCGGGCGATGCTCCGATCGTCATCTATCACTCGCACACCGCCACGGAGGCCTACCCGAGCCGGACCGACATCTCCTATGCGTCGGAGCCGGACACCCATTACGTGCTGGTTTCCACGCGTGACCCCGCCGAGCACGAGCTGCGCAGCTACCGCATCCTCGACGGAGTCGTCACCGAGGAACCCGTCAACATCGTCGATCAGTACTAAGCCGAGAAGAGAGTTCATCCCATGAGCGTCACCGTCTCAATCCCGACCATCCTTCGCACCCACACCGGTGGGGAGAAGCGCGTCAACGCCTCCGGCGACACGCTGCAGGCCGTGATCACCGATCTGGAGGCGAACTACTCGGGGATCACCGAGCGCATCGTCGACGGCGACAAGCTGCACCGCTTCGTCAACGTCTACGTCAACGACGAGGACGTGCGGTTCTCCGGCGGGATGGCCACCGAGATCTCCGACGGCGACTCCGTGACGATCCTGCCCGCCGTTGCGGGTGGCTGACGTTGGCCCGGTACGAGTCGCTGCTCGAAGCGCTCGGTAACACTCCGCTCGTCGGGCTGCGGACGCTCTCGCCCCAGTGGGACGACGAGGGGGAGCGCCCGCACGTGCGGCTGTGGGCCAAGCTCGAGGATCGCAACCCGACCGGGTCCATCAAGGACCGCCCGGCGCTGCGGATGATCGAGCAGGCCGAGCGCGACGGGCTGCTCAAGCCTGGGTCGACGATCATGGAGCCGACGAGCGGCAACACCGGCATCTCCATGGCGATGGCCGCGCTGATCAAGGGCTACCGCATCGTCTGCGTGATGCCGGAGAACACGTCGATCGAGCGGCGCCAGCTGTTGGAGCTCTACGGCGCGAAGATCATCTACTCGCCTGCCGAGGGCGGTTCGAACACCGCGGTGGCGATGGCCAAGCAGCTTGCCGACGAGCACCCCGAATGGGTGATGCTCTACCAGTACGGAAACCCGGCCAACGCCGATGCGCACTACTACGGGACCGGCCCGGAGATCCTCGCCGACCTGCCCGAGGTCACGCACTTCGTCGCCGGGCTCGGTACCACCGGCACGCTGATGGGCACCGGACGGTTCTTGCGCGAGCATGTGCCCGGCGTGCAGATCGTCGCCGCCGAGCCGCGGTACGGCGAGGGCGTGTACGCGCTGCGCAACATCGACGAGGGCTTCGTCCCCGAGTTGTACGACCCGGACGTGTTGAGCACCCGCTACTCCGTCGGATCGTTCGACGCCGTCAAACGCACCCGCGAACTGGTTCAGGTCGAGGGCATCTTCGCGGGCATCTCGACCGGAGCCATCCTGCACGCGGCGCTGGGCATGGCCACCAAGGCGCGCAAGGCGGGCGAGCGCGCCGACATCGCGTTCGTCGTGGCCGACGCCGGGTGGAAGTACCTGTCCACGGGCGCATACGCCGGTAGCCTCGATGATGCGGAGGACTCGCTGGAAGGGCAGTTATGGGCATGACGGAATACGCATGACTCAACCGGTCGGGTTTCCGGCGACACCCGAGCCGAAGAAGCGCCCAGTCTGGATGATCGGCGGGGCCACCATCGTCAGCTTCGTCGCGCTGCTCTACCTCATCGAGGCCTGGGACGCGGTGAACCATCAGGAGCTCAACGCGGACGGCATCCGTCCGCTCGAGACGGACGGCCTGTGGGGCATCGTCTGGGCGCCGCTGCTGCACGCCAACTGGGAACACCTGATCGCCAACACCGGTCCGGCGCTGGTGCTCGGCTTCCTGATGACGCTGATCGGGATGGCGCGCTTCGTCTACGCCACGGTGATCGTGTGGATTCTCGGCGGCTTCGGCACCTGGTTGGTCGGCAACATCGGTGCCCCACCCGGCGTCGAGACCACCCACATCGGAGCGTCGGGCCTGATCTTCGGCTGGCTGACGTTCCTGATCGTGTTCGGCTTCTTCACCCGCAAGGCGTGGGAGATCATCGTCGGCATCGTCGTGTTGTTCGTCTACGGCGGCGTGCTTCTCGGCGCGCTGCCCGGCACCTTCGGGGTGTCATGGCAGGGACACCTCTGCGGCGCGATCGCCGGCGTACTCGCCGCTTACCTGCTGTCCGGTCCTGAGCGCAAGGCCCGTGTGAAGCGCAAGACCGGCACGACGCCTCAGCTTTCGTACTGACGACCGCGGCCAGCTAACGGGCTTTGCTGAAGTGAGGTATTCGCCACAATTACGACGGCTAAGAAGTCCACGTCACTGCGACCTCGCCGCTGGTGAAACATCACATGCGGACACCAGAATGAAACTCGTTGCCCAAAGCTGTGATGTTTTCGCGCAAGCAAGATCGGGCATGGCAAGCTAGTGAGCGTGCGAATCACCGTACTGGGATGCTCCGGCAGCGTCGTCGGGCCTGATTCGCCAGCTTCGGGATATTTGGTGACCGCACCCGATACGCCACCGCTGGTGATCGACTTCGGCGGCGGTGTGCTCGGCGCGCTGCAGCGGCACGCCGATCCCGGCACCGTGAACGTGTTGCTCTCGCACCTGCATGCCGATCATTGCCTGGACCTTCCCGGCCTGTTCGTGTGGCGCCGCTATCACCCGAAGCCGCCGCAGGGCCGCGCCCTGATGTACGGCCCGGAGAACACCTGGGCCCGGTTGGGCGCGGCATCGTCGCCCGAGGGCCGCGAGATCGATGACTTCTCCGACACCTTCGACGTCCGCCACTGGGTCGACAACCAGACGATCGCCATCGGCACCCTGTCCGTCGTGCCGCGCCTGGTGTGTCATCCGACGGAGTCCTACGGCATGCGGTTCACCGACCCCTTCGGTGCGACGTTCGTCTACAGCGGCGACACCGGCTACTGCGATGCCCTCATCGAGCTCGCGCGTGACGCCGATGTCTTCCTGTGCGAGGCGTCGTGGACGCACTCAGCAGACCGGCCACCGAAACTGCACCTGTCCGGCACCGAGGCGGGTCGTGCCGCCAGGAACGCGGGTGTACGCGAGTTACTCCTCACCCACATCCCGCCGTGGACGTCGCGTGAAGACGTCATCAGCGAGGCGAAGGCGGAGTTCGACGGCCCGGTGCACGCGGTGGTGTGCGACGAGGCGTTCGACGTCACCCATCGCTGAGTCGTTCCTGCCCGTTAGGGTTGCGTGGTGTCCAGACGAGAAGACGGTCGCCTTGATGACGAGTTGCGACCGGTAGTCATCACCCGCGGGTTCACCTCCCATCCGGCCGGCTCGGTGCTGGTCGAATTCGGTCAGACCAGGGTCATGTGCGCGGCCAGTGTCACCGAGGGAGTGCCCCGCTGGCGCAAGGGGTCCGGCCAGGGGTGGCTGACCGCGGAGTACGCGATGCTGCCCGCCGCCACCCACGAGCGATCCGACCGTGAGTCGGTCAAGGGCCGAGTCGGCGGTCGTACGCAGGAGATCAGCCGGCTGGTCGGCCGCTCGCTGCGGGCGTGCATCGATCTCGGCGCGCTGGGGGAGAACACCATCGCGATCGACTGCGATGTGCTGCAGGCCGACGGCGGCACCCGTACGGCGGCGATCACCGGCGCCTACGTGGCGCTGGCCGATGCCGTGGCATACCTGTCCGCCGCGGGGCGGCTGTCCGATCCTCGGCCGCTGTCGTGTGCGATCGCCGCGGTCTCCGTCGGGGTGGTCGACGGCAGGGTGCGCGTCGACCTGCCCTACACGGAGGACTCGCGCGCCGAGGTGGACATGAACGTCGTCGCCACCGACACGGGGACCCTCGTCGAGATCCAGGGCACCGGCGAAGGGGCGACGTTCCCGCGCTCGACGCTCGACAAGATGCTCGACCTGGCGCTGGCCGCGACCGAGCAGTTGTTCGTGATCCAGCGGGCGGCACTCGAATTGCCGTACCCGGGTGTGTTGCCCGAGTCCTCCGCGCCTGCCAAGAAGGCGTTCGGAAGCTGATCGACCTGCTGGTGGCCGGTTTGGTGAACCGGTTCCCACCGGACATGCGAGTTGTGGTTCCGTCCCATTCGACTCAGTGATTCGACGAGCGTCGAACGCCGTGGTTCGATGGAACCGAACAACTCCACTCGGGTCCGGCTGTGGTGCAGGATGATTCGCGAGTGCGAGCGCGCCGATCGAGTCGACATCCGGGCGTTCTGGTGCTCTTGGTGGCTGCTGTGGCGTCACCGCTGGCGGTCCGGCACTGGGCTGAACAACCCAAAGGGTAGCGCTGCTGCGCCGTGGTGTGCATAATGGGTCGACAGACCCACAATTGTTGGGCCGCCGAAGGGGAGCGCTCGGCCGTGGCGACGAGGGCTCAGTCATTGCCCCGACCGCCCGGGGCTTACTGGGCTGTATCAACCTCTGCACAGGAAGGCTGTCCACCATGATCTCTGCGGCATTTCCGTACAAGAAACAATGGCAAAGGGTCCACGGCAGCGAGATGGCGTATGTGGAGGTGGGAGAGGGCGATCCCATCGTCCTGCTGCACGGCAATCCCACCTCGTCGTACCTGTGGCGCAACATCTTGCCCTACCTGCAGCCGCTGGGCCGCTGCATCGCACCCGACCTGATCGGGATGGGCGATTCCGACAAGCTGCCCGACAGCGGCCCCGACTCGTATCGCTTCGTCGAGCATCGCCGCTACCTCGAGGCCCTGCTCGAAGCGCTGGATGTACGCCAGCGGGTCACCTTGGTGCTCCATGACTGGGGCTCGGCCCTCGGCTTCGACTGGGCCAACCACCATCGCGACGCGGTCAAGCGCATAGCGTTCATGGAGGCCATCGTGGCGCCGCAGGGCCGCGATCACTGGGACTCGATGGGAATGCGGTCAGCCCTGGAAGCGCTGCGTACCGACGCAGGCGAGACGATGGTTCTGCAGGATAACTACTTCATTGAAACGATTCTGCCGAACGCCGTCCTCCGTACCCTCTCGGATGAGGAAATGGCGGAGTATCGACGGCCGTTCCGCGAGCCCGGCGAGGGACGACGACCGACGCTGACCTGGCCCAGGCAAATCCCGATCGACGGTGAGCCCGCCGATGTGAGTGCGGCCGCGGCCGCCTACGCGGACTGGCTTGGGACGTGTGATGTGCCCAAGCTGTTCCTGAAGGCCGAGCCCGGTGCGATCCTGACCAACGATTCGCTGGTCGGCCTGGTCCGTGGGTGGCCCGCCCTCACCGAGAAGACCGTGGCCGGAATCCATTTCGTGCAGGAAGACTCCCCGGACGAGATCGGACGCGCCATCGTCGACTGGATGGGGACGACGGGCTGAGAGCCTGCCCCAATGGGTTGATACTTCCGTTCGATTCCTGCTCGACATGTCCGGAACCGGCATGTCGCGCGAAGTTCTCGCCTCAACTCTGAGAGGACCCGAGTCGGTGGATGGCATCTTCCACGTCTTCATCGGCGACGCGCACGGCGTCCTCGATGTCGGCGTGAAGACTGCGGCTCTGTTTCTCACGGCGGCGCTGCTCTTGCGGCTCACCGAGAGGCGCACCCTTGCCGAGTTCGCGCCGTTCGACTGGATCGCAGCAGTCGCTGCCGGTGCCATCGTCGGAAGATCGGCGACGGCCAGCGATACGTCATGGCTCGGAGCCACCACCGCGCTGATCTGCCTCTTGCTCACCCACGCCGCGCTGACGCGGATGCGCTTCGTGCCAGGCATGCAAAGGCTGATCGACCCGCCACTGAAGGTTCTCATCCGCGACGGCCAGATCGAACATCGCAATCTCCGGCGTTGCGGTCTCACCGTTACCGACCTCGAAGCCGTACTGCGCCAACACGGTCACCGCACCGCAGGCAACATTCATCTCGCGATCTTCGAAGCCAAGGGTGCCATCTCCATACTGCCGTTCGAGCGATCCGACGAGTCCGGGCCGCAGCCGAAAACGCCAGATCTCGGCATCCACGGCGTCGCGAATCACGAAGTGAACGAACAACGGTGACTGGCCGCGCTTGTATGAGGGCAGCCCACTGATCCAGGTCATGTTCAAGGCTGCCAAGCTGATCTGTACCGAGGCACGTAGATCACTTCAAGGAGCAATGGGTGACCGATCTGCTGGTGGCCAGCCGCAACGCCAAGAAGCTCGCCGAACTGCACCGGGTTCTCGACGCCGCGGGCGTGTCGGGCCTACGCCTGCTGTCGCTCAACGACGTGCCTGCGTTCGACGAGGCTCCCGAGACGGGGGCGACGTTCGAGGAGAACGCGTTGGCGAAGGCGCGCGATGCGTTTCGGGCCACGGGAGTGCCTGCGGTGGCCGACGACTCGGGGCTCGCGGTGGATGCATTGAACGGAATGCCGGGTGTGCTGTCTGCGCGCTGGGCCGGAGCCCACGGCGACGATCTGGCCAACCTTGAGCTGCTACTCGGACAGCTCGGCGACGTGCCCGACGCGCGGCGCGGGGCCGCGTTCGTGTCGGCGTGCGCCTTGGTGTCGTCGGCGGGCGAGACCGTGGTGCGGGGGGAGTGGCCCGGTGTCGTCGCTCGGGAGCCGCGCGGCGATGGCGGGTTCGGCTACGACCCGGTCTTCGTGCCTCTCGGATCGGCACGCTCGGCGGCCGAGCTGACGGCTGCCGAGAAGGACGCGGCGTCGCATCGGGGGCGCGCGCTGGCGCTGCTCGTCCCCGCGCTGCGCGCACTGGCAGGTCAGTAAGCGTCTTGCTCGGTCATTAGCAAACGTTGCCTAGCGTAACTAACGTATAGTCCCGTGACGTGGGTCGTCACGATGTCGGGATGCCAGCCGCGTCCCCTCCTGCCGGTACGGCTCGGTCGGCCCATCCCGGGATCCTCGTCGCCGTGCTGTCGGCGGCGGGTATCGGCGTCTCTCTGATGCAGACCCTGATCATTCCGTTGATCCCCGAACTGCCGAAGCTGTTGAACGCCAGCCCTTCCAACGCATCATGGGCCATCACGGCGACGTTGTTGACCGCGGCGGTGGCTACCCCGGTGTTCGGCAGGCTCGGTGACATGTACGGCCCGAAGCCGATGCTCATCGCGTGCGCCGTGGTGCTCACCGCAGGATCGTTGGTCGCGGCGACCACCAGCTCGCTGATCCCGTTCGTCATCGGCCGTGGCCTGCAGGGCCTGGCGCTGCCGATCATCCCGTTGGGCATCAGCGTGTTGCGGGCATCGGTGCCCGCCGAACGCGTCGGCAGCGCCATGGGTTTGATGAGCGCGTCGCTGGGGGTGGGCGGGGCGCTCGGGCTGCCGCTGTCCGCCGCGATCGCTCAGCACTTCAGCTGGCACGCGCTGTTCTGGTTCGCGGCCGGGCTCGGCGTGGCGTCGTTCCTGCTGTTCGCGTTCATGGTGCCGTCGGTGCCCTCCTCGTCGTCGGATCGCCTGGATCCGCTTGGCGCGATCCTGCTCGCCGGTGGACTGGTGACGCTTCTGGTCGGCATCACCAAGGGGCAGAGCTGGGGGTGGACGAGCGCGACGACGCTCGGCCTGTTGGGTGCGTCGCTGGTGATCCTCGCGCTGTTCGCAACGTGGCAGCTGCGTTTCGACTCGCCGATCGTCGACCTGCGCACGACGGTGCGGCTGCCGGTGCTGACCACCAACGTCGCGTCGATCGGCGTCGGCTTCTCGATGTTCGCCATGTCATTGATCGCGCCGCAGGTGCTCGAGATGCCGCCCAGACGGGTTACGGGCTCGGGCAGTCGATGCTGCACGCGGGTCTGTGGATGGCTCCCGGCGGGCTGGCGATGATGGTGACTGCGCCGATCGCGGCCAGGATCGCCGGGCGGACGGGCCCGAAGTACACCTTGTTCATCGGCTGCGTGATCATCGCTGGCGCTTACCTTGCCGGGCCCTGGCTGCTGGCCAGCGCACCACGGGTCATGGTCTTCAGTGTGCTGGCGAGCATCGGCGTCGGCTTCGCATTCGCATCGATGCCGTCGCTGATCAATGCCGCCGTGCCGGTATCGGAGACCGCCGCCGCCAACGGAATCAACGCTCTGGCCCGGTCTCTGGGGACGTCGATCTCCAGCGCCGTGATGGGCGCGATTCTCGCCGGGCTGACGGTGTCCGTCGCAGGCGCCGAGTTCCCCACTCTCGGAGCGTTCCGCATCGCGCTGCTGGTGGCCGCCGGGGCGGCCGGTGTGGGAGCGGTGTTGGCCCTGCTGATACCCGCCCCGCCCGCCGAGCCTGCCCCGGACGTGCCGGTGCCGCCCGATGACGAGGTGGCCGAATTGGTGGCGGAGCTCATGCATCCCGACACCGCCCCGTGGCTCGACCGCGGCGCCTACCTGGTGTGCAGTCGGTTGGAGGACGCAGGCGGCCTGACGCTCGGGGAGTTGGCCGACACCATCGGGACCGACCTGTCGACCGTCAGCAGGCACGTCACGGCGCTGCTGCGGGACGGGGCGGCGACGGGAGCCAGGCGCGGCGACGTGCCCGCGTTCTATCTGACGCCGCAGGGCCGGGACCGGTTCTATCGGCAGCGGGCCGTCGACGGCTGGGACACCTACGGCGTGCGACGCGGTGCGGCCGAGATCGACGTGCCGACCACCCGGTTGCCGTCTGCGTTATAACCCGAACTGCGCCTTGATGTTTCGCGTCTGGAAGTGCTCAACGACGATGCCGAGCAGCGGGATGGTGCCCGCCAGCAGCACGCCGATGGTCTTGCCGATCGGCCAGCGCACCTTGACCGCGAGGTTCGCGGTGAAGAGCAGATAGATGAAGTAGATCCAGCCGTGAATCGGCGCGACGAGCCACAGGAACGGCCAGTCGACCTTCACGATGTACTTCAACACCATCTCGGCGCACAGCAGGATCAGCCAGACGCCGGTGGTCCATGCCATCACGCGGTAACCGGGAAGCGCCTTGCGGACCGCCTCGCGCTGCGATGCCTCGGGCGCCGGGTCGGCCGCCTCCGGCCGCTCGGCGGGGGCTTCGGGATCGGGGCTGCTCATGGGGTGGTCCTGTCATCGGCGGGTTTGGAGGGGGCGTCGGACTTGGCGAGCTCGGCCAGGTACGCGTTGTATTCGGTGAGTGCACGGTCGTCGGTGGACGGCGTGGCCGGCTTCGGCCGTTCGGGTAGCAGGCCGGCCGGGATCTCGGTGACCTCGTCCGTCGGCTTCTCCGGTGGTGCCTCTTCGTAGCGGACGAACTTGTAGTAGCCGTAGAAGCAGAACGCCGCGAACATCGGCCACTGCAGGGCGTAGCCCAGGTTCTGGAAGGTGCCCGACGCCGACTCGTAGCGGGTCCACTGCCACCAGGCCAGGCCGAGGCAGCCGGCCGCGGCGACGATGACCAGCGCGATGAGCGCCGGCCTCCTACGCCGTGTAGTGGACATTAGTCCACGGTACCGCGATGGCCTTCGGCCCAATGAACTCGTCCATGCGCGCGGTGGCGGCTTTGCGGTAGATCGAAACGATGTACTTCGTCGACCGGGTCCAGGGGATCTCGAGGTGGTCGAGCGCGGCGGTGAACAGGCCGATGATGTCCTCCGACCGGTTCGAGAAGTGATAGCGGACGCTGCGCACGCCGCGGTCGTTGGCGACCACGCGGCAACCGTCGCTGTGGATGAGGCCGAGGACGAATTCCTCGGTGGCCTCGTAGACGAGTGCTTCCTGCCATGGCTCGAGCGCGATGCGTCGGTGGTGTTTGCGGCCGGGACCGTGCTGGGGGAACAGGCAGGGCCAGTGCTTGGAACAGTGCGAGACGTCGACGCATCGGCCCGCCCGGCGCAAGAGGGACGCCCGCTGCCTGGGCATCAGGATGTCGATGGCTTCGCGGCAGCGGACGATGATCGCGGGATACTGCGTGTCGCAGGTGATGCGTAACCGCCAGACTCGTCCGAGCCCCGAGATGCAACCGTCACCGAGGTACAGGCCGAGCAGGTACGAATACGGTGCCGCAGGAAGTGCTGCGAAATCGTGGTCGACGCCGCATGCCGTTGAGCCCGCGGGGATTCGAGGCAGCACGTGCGTTCGGTGCCGCCAGTCGCGCACAGTCGGACGCGGTATGCCCATCTGCCGCGCGATGGCGCAGTCATTCATGCCCGCCGCGATCAGGCGATGCACGTCGTCGAACTCTTCCGCTGACCGCACCGTTTGCCCCCTGCCATCGATGCCTCGAACTTAGGCGACGGTCACCGACAAATTCCGTCGGGGACCTACGCGGTACGATCGCGGTCTGCGGGCGTGGCGAAATGGCATACGCGCGGTCTTTAGGTGCCCGTGCTCGAAAGAGCGTGAGGGTTCGACTCCCTCCGCCCGCACTCTGAAGGGCCTTGAAGGTCGCCGGTCAGGCGCCCGAATCGCCAAGGAAGCCGGGGCCGGCCTCGGGGGTGACGTTGTGCGCGGTGATCTGCTCGCCGCAGTGGGCACAGGTGAGGCGAGGGTCGGCGATTTCGCCGCAGGCCTCGTGACGCAGCACGACCGGTGGGCCGTTCGGGTGCGGCAGATGCTCGTCGCCCCAACGCATCAGGGCGACGATCGCGCCGAACAGATCGAGCCCGGCGTCGGTGAGTCGGTATTCGTGGCGCTCGGGTTGGGAGGAGTAGAGGACCCGTTCGAGCAGTCCCGCGTCGACGAGCATGCGCAGCCGGGACGAGAGCGTGGGCCGCGGGATGTCGAGGTTGCGCGCGAGCTGACCGAAGCGGCGCACCCCGAAGAACGCTTCGCGCAGGATGAGCAGCGTCCATCGTTCGCCGACGAGTTCGAGGGCCCGGCCCACGGACTCGGCTTCGAAGCGATGGGACAGATCAGATGGCGCGACCACGGTTCAATGACAATACCGGTTCAACCGCTGAACTGATACTGGTAACGTGATTGAACCGACTGCCGCCAACTCACGAATGCCGAGATCGCGATGAACCAGCCCGACCTGCAGGCGCCGAGCACTTCGAACGACATCGAGGCCAGCGCCGAGCAGATCGCCGTGCTGGCGCGGGAGATGTCCGACGAGATCGACGACCATAACCGGCTGCCCGACGCGTTGGTAGCGCGCCTTGGCGAATCCGGGCTGTTGCGCGCGGGTGCGCCGACGGAAGCCCGCGGGCTGGAATTGCCGCCGGGCGTCGCGCTGGGATGCGCAGAAGCGGTGGCGCGCGGAAATGCCTCGGCGGGCTGGTGTGTCTCGATCGCGATCACCAGCAGCCTGCTGGTCGCATACCTGCCGACCTCCAGCCGCGATGCGCTCTTCGGCGATGGGCGTGGGGTCGCCGCCGGAGTGTGGGCGCCACGTGGCAAGGGCCGGACGGTCGACGGTGGTGTCGTGGTGTCGGGCCGCTGGCCGTTCTGCAGTGGAATCACGCACGCGGACATGATGTTCGCCGGATGTCTGGTCGATGACCAGCGTGTGCCGTCGGTCGTCGCGCTGCGCAAACAAGATCTCCGGGTTCTCGACACATGGCACACATTGGGCCTGCGCGGGACCGGCAGCCACGACACCGTGGCCGATGAGGTCTTCGTGCCGACCGACCGCGTGTTCTCGTTGTTCGACGGCCCGATCGTGGACCGGCCGTTGTATCGCTTCCCCGTATTCGGCTTCTTCGCCGCGTCGATCGCGGCAGCCGCGCTGGGCAATGCGCGCGGCGCGCTCGACGACTTCATCGAGCTGGCCGGCGCCAAGAAGGGGCTGGGATCGAGCCGGACGCTGGCTGAGCGCCCCGCGACCCGGGCGGCCGTGGCCACGGCCGAGTCGGCCCTGAGCGCCGCGCGAGCGCTCTACTACCAGGCGATCGAGACCGCCTGGCAGGCCAGTCAGGGTGGCGAACCGGTTCCGATCGAGCCGCGAAACCGCCTGCGTCTGGCGGCAACTCACGCGACACGGACGTCCGCCGACGTGGTCCGTGAGATGTACGACCTCGCAGGCGGCAGCGCGATCTACGACGGCGCCCCGCTACAGCGACGCTTCCGCGATGCATACACCGCCACCGCCCATTTCCAGGTCAACGAGGCATCACGCGAGCTGTCCGGCCGCGTCCTGCTCGGCCAGACGGCCGATGTGTCGACGCTGTGACCGGACACATCGAAGTCGCCCTGCCGTTCTGGCTGGACCGGCCCGACGAGGAAGCGCTCGACATCGCGCTGGCGTCCCGAGCAGCGGGGTTCGACACGCTGTGGGTCGGCGAAATGGCGACGTACGACGCCTTCGCGCTGGCGACCGCGGTCGGGCACCGTGCGCCGGGCGTGCGCCTCAAGATCGGGCCGCTTGCCCTGGGCGTCCGCAGCCCGGTCGCGCTGGCGCTCGGCGCATCGTCGGTCGCGTCCCTCACCGGCTGCGAGGTGGACATCGCGCTCGGTGCCTCCAGCCGGCGATCGTGGCGGGCTGGCACGGCCGCCCGTGGGCGCACCACGCCGAACGCATGCGCGAGACCATCGAGTGTCTGAGGCCGATCCTGGCCGGCGCGCGGGTCGACTACGCCGGACAGCTCGTGCACAGCCATGGCTTTCGGCTACGAAATCCACTGCCTGACAGCAGGATCGCGGTGGGCGCGTTTGGACCCGCAATGACGCGGGTGGCGGCGCGAGCGCGCAGACGAGGTGGTGACCGTTGAATGGCTTCTGCATAGACGCATTTCGCGTAGTGAGGTGGTGGAGGTGTGCATGCGTGTGCTCGACGCCGTGGTCGGTGCCCACCTCGGCTTCGCGGCTCCGACCGAATGATCTGGACCTCAACTGGGGTCCGTTCGCTCGAGTCGACGGGCGTGGGCAACCGTCGATTGAAAACCACTGTCCTGCAGTGATACTGCGCTGAGTCCGGTCGTCGCCGAATTCGCCAGGCGGGTCAGTACGTGACCGGGGTGGGCTTCGATGGCGAACGTGGCACCGAGTTCGGCCATCAGCCGGATGCCGTCATACCACTGCACGGGCTGCGCCACCGACTGGGCGAGATCGTCGAGGATCGCCTCGGCGGTATCCACCGCACGGCCCCGCGTGTTGGTCAGGTAGCGCGCCGTCGGGGCGTGCCGGGACAGGCCGGCGAGGTGCGCCGCGAGCCGACGCGCGGTGTCCGCCTGCAGGGGGCAGTGCGAGGCCACCGCGACGTCGAGCCGCTCGTAGTCGGCGGCCCCGGCAGTCCTGGCGGCGTCGCCCGCCTTCTGCAGTCCGGCCACGGTGCCGCTGAGAACGGTTTGAGTGGCGCTGTTGACGTTGGCCAGCCACACCGGATCATCATCGGTGGTGGTTTCCTCGGCCAACTGCCCGGCGGTGCGCATCGGTAGGCCGGTGAGCGCGGCCATTCCCCAGTCACCATGTGAACAAGCCTCTTTCATCAAGCGCCCGCGCAGCTCGACAGTGGTCAAGGCGTCTGCCAAATCGAGCACCCCCGCGGTCACGGCGGCCGCGAACGCGCCGACGGAATGACCCGCGACGAACCGGGGTGTCAGCCCCTGGTCCTCGGTGATGGCGCGGGCGCATGCCACTCCGGCGATCAGCAGGGCGATCTGCACGCTGGTGGTGTCCGTCAGGGCCGATGCGCTGTCGAGTACCGCGGGCATTCCGAGATGCGCGAGATGGAACCGGCCTTCAGCGAGGACGGCGGTGACGGCGGGACTGTCGGGCAGCGCGTGCAACATGTTCGGCTGCTGGGAACCCTGCCCGGGAAAAAGGAAGGCCAGGCTCATCGCACTGCGAGGGCGCGCTGCAGCAGGCGGGGCCCGAGCGGAGTCTTCACCAGGACGTCGCCGCTGGTGGAGAGGAGCTCCGGCAATGCGATTGCACCCGTTCGGGTTTCGACTTGGCAGTCGACGCGGACCTCCAACCGGTCGAAGTGATGGTGCAACGTCGTGAGCCGGCTCAGAACCGCTGAGGTGACATGCGGTGTCCGCACCAGAAGATCGAGATCGCTGTCCGCCGACGCGGTAGGCGATCCGGTGGCCAGCTCGAAGCCGACGCTGCCGGTCGGTCCCCACGGCACCTCCGCCTCGTCGAGGAACGGCCGCACCGACCTCAGCGCCCCGATCGCCGCCACCCCGTTGCCGGTGGTGGGGTCGACGTCGGTGAGATCTTCGGGAGGGACCAGCCGGAGGACGTCCTGCGGGGCGACGCTCCACGCATGGCGCTGGGATCTGCCGCTTCCGCGGATGCCGACCGCGATGAGCCCATCGGGCGCCGCTGCCCGCCGGACCACCACCCACGGCGTGGCCGTCAGCGCGCAGCTGGCCCACGACGGCGCGTCGGCAGGCAACGAATCCACTGCCGTGTCGGACAGCTTGATCAGGTCGTGTGGTCGTGGCGGTGTCACGACTGCGGATCTGAGTTCCACTGCCGGGCAAGCAGTTCACGGACCGCGCGCGAGGCGTGCCGGGTGGTGATGGCGGCCTCGGAGTCGAGCCGGTTGGACAGGTCCCGTGGACCGCGCCTGGCCCGTTCGACCGCGTCGGACACCGCGGCACTGACCTTTCGGACGTCGTCGGGGGTCGGTGCGTCGGCCTGATCGACCGCGAGCAGGCCGTCGCAGAATCCGAGCTTGGCCCAGTCCCGAACGTCGTAGCTCATCGGGACGATGGTCTTCGCGAGCTCGTCGAGTTGTTCGACCGTGCGCAGCGTGATCCGCGCTGCGGCGGCCTCGTGCATGGCGTGGATCTCCACGTGGGGGTCGTCGAGAGCGAGGATCTGGCCGGCCTGAAGGCCGTGGGTGAGGAACCCGCCGGACAGCGCGGTGCCGACGACGACGGCGACGATCGGATGCCCAGCGTTGCGGGCCGCGTGATACGCGTCGGTGGCCGCCGCCATGGCTTGATGCAGGCCTGCCATTTCCTCGTTGCGGCCGTAGGCCTGGCTGGGGAGATCCACGACGGCGATGATGGCCCGCTTGTGCTCGGTGACCCGGTCGGCTTCGACCAGATCGCGCACGGACTGGGCCAGGGCAAGCGATTCCGTCAGCCCGACCTGTCCCTCACGGGCGCGATGGAACCGGTTGTCGGGATCGGGAACCACGGCGAGGTAGCGGGCGGTGTCCGTCGTCGCCGACAGGACGGACGGGATGATCGGCTCGGGGGTGACGCCACCGCTGAGTGCGTCGAGCCAGGACCGGCCGCGCGTGTCGGGCTGGTCGCCGGCTGGCGCGACCGCCGCGGCACCGGACGTGGGGACCGGTGAATAGGCCGAACCCCAGAGCCGGCGCAGGTCTGCAGGGGTCGGGTGATCGGCGGGGTTCAGCGTCGCCAGGCGGGACGCGAGCACGTCGAGGCGCTGGCTGCGGTGTTGGCCGGGCTCGGTGACGCCTGCGGTGACGGCGGCAACGAGGGCGGCGCGCAACAGATCTGCATCGTCGGGAACGAGGTCGTCGGCCAGCGCGGTCGCCGCTCGCTGCTCGCCGCCGTCGACCGCCCAGATCAGCGCGTGGTCGCTCGAGTCGAATTCGTCGATGCCGCCCTCCTGTTCGATGACGGCGGGCCCGTTGAGCCCGATGCGGGCCTGCGGGGTGACGATCAACCGGGTGCACAGACCGGCCGCGATGCTCATCCCGCCGAATGATCCGACGGTGCCCGCGACGATCCCGATGACCGGTGCTAGGGGGCGCAGATCGAGTACGGCCGAACAGATCTCGGCGACGGCATTGAGCCCTAGGTTGGCTTCCTGCAGCCGGACTCCGCCGGTCTCGAAGAGGATCACGGCGGCGGTCGGCGTCCCGGCTCGCGAATCGGCGGCCGCCAGCAGCAGCGCCTGGGAGATCTTGGCGCCCGACACTTCGCCGGTCCCGCCGCCCTGGAAGCCCTGCTCGATGGCGGCGATCACCGCAGGGTGCCCGTCGATGGTGCCGCGCGCGATGACGGTGCCGTCATCGGCCTGCGGGGTGATGCCCTGGGGCATCAGCCACGGGGATTCCAGCCGGTCGAACGGCCCGGCGAGCACCCGAACCGAGTCCGGATCGAGAAGTGCGGTCGCACGGCCGAGGGCGTCGAGTTCGATGAAGCTGCGGCGCTGCAGCAGCTGTTGCCAGGTCCGTCCGCCCAGCAGCTCCGCGTTCACGAATTCCGTGTCGGTCACGAGTCCGGCCCCTTCGTGGCGGCCTCGGCGGCTTGGCGCAACCGCAGATTGACGACGCCCGGCGTGGCGCCGAAGTCGTTGAGCTCCCATCGGCCGGCCAGCGCGGTGCGGGTGAAGAACCGCTCGAGGACGTCATGCCAGACGGTGTCGAATCCGTTGACGCTGGTGCGCACCCGCACGCTGGCGCTGTCCGACGGTTCGCCCGATGCGGGTGGTGCGAGCAGGATCTCGAGATCACCCGAGGCGACGACACCGATGTGCACCGCGCGGGGTGCCATTCGATCGGCGGGGAATTGGTAGGTCAGGGTTTGCACGGCGCAGACGTCCTCTCCTCAAGGGTGTCGAGAAACAGCGTGGCCGACAACAGGTCTCCGCTGCCGCCTGGAGACAACCGGCGGTCCAGGCACATCCGGTCGAGCGCGGCGAAGTGCTGCCTGCCCAGTGCCGTGCCGCACCCACCCGCCGTCGAGCACGGCCAGTGCGCCCGCCTGAACGGCTCTCGAAGCCGGCGGCGTCCGCCGCGGTGCAGCACGCAGGTGTCGTCGAGATGGGCCATCAGAGGCCAGCAGCGCATCCAGCCGGGCCGAGGCCTCGTCAAGGCCCGCCCGACGGGCAGCGTGCAGCGCGGGCAGTGCGTGCAGTCGAACGTGGGGAAAACCTGCCTGCGCCTCGCCTGCCGCACCGGACGTGCCGTAGCGTCGGCGGGCCCGTGCACCGTGCGACATCCGTCACCGCCGGGTCGCCATCGAGAGCGGGTCGGGGATCCGGGCCACGCGGGCGGCGACGTCGACCGCGGCTGCCATGTCACCTGTCACCGCGGCTCCTGCGCTCAGCAGGCCGAGCGCCCAGAGGGCGCCGCGGTGGGTGTTGACCCCGCCGGTGGCCTCGAGCATGGCCTGCTCACCGTTACGGCCGATCACCCCGAGTCGCGCCCGCAGGTCGAGCCGACGGAATCCGAATATGCTGCCGCCAGAGCACATTCGGTGAACGCGCCGCGCAGCGACTCGGCTGAGGCGTGCAACATCGCCAGGTCCATGTCGGCGTGCGCACCGGATCCGCGTCGATCGACCAGTCCCGGTTTCGGGGTGAGGTCGGCCTCGGCATGCAACGCCGTCACGGCCAAGTCGGCGATGGCGTCCGCGGCGAGAGTCGTCGTCGCGTCGAGCACTGCGGCAGTCATCGGATCACCAGTCCCTGAATTGTGACGGAGGTTCGTAGAGTCCGCCGGACCATGCGACCAGGTCCTCGATGCTGCGCGCGGCGAGCAGCGAGCGGTCGGCCAGCCGGGTCTCGACCTTGAGATCTTCGGGGAAGGCGACCAGACCGTCGCGGCGCAGTTCCTCGGTGCGTCGTGCATCGGCGCGGCGGCCGACCGGGGTGACGCCGGCGACGGCGGCCAGCGCGGCCCGCCGGTCGGCCAGCGAGTGCGCCTTGTACAGGTAGGCGACGCCTTCCTCGGTGACCACGTGGGAGACGTCGTCGCCGTAGATCATCACCGGCGGCAGCGGCATGCCCGCCTGCTTGCCGACGTCGACCGCGTCGAGCGTCTCCACGAACGTGGGCACGCCGCCGGCCCGGAAGGTCTGGGCCATCTGCACCACCAGCTTGCGGCCGCGTCTGCTCGCGCCCTCACCGTGTGCGAGGTCCAGCCAGGCCGGCGATGCAATGGCGGCGGCCGTGGGGATCGTGGCCCATGTTCGGAGCGCCGCCGAAGCCGGACAGCCGGCCGTCGGTCACGGTGGAGGAGTTGGCGTCCGCGTCGATCTGCAGCGACGAGCCGATGAACATGTCGATGGCGTACTGGCCGGCCAGCTGAGCGAGCACCCGGTTCGAGCGCAGCGAGCCGTCGGCGCCGGTGAAGAACACGTCGGGACGGGCGGCGGCGTAGCGGTTCATGCCGGACTCGCCGCCGAAGCTGTGGATCGACTCGACCCAGCCGGACTCGATCGCCGGGATCAGCGTGGGGTGCGGGTTGAGCACCCAGTGCCTGGCGATCTTGCCCTTGAGCCCGAGCTGTTCGCCGTAGGTCGGCAGCAGCAGTTCGATCGCGGCGGTGTCGAATCCGACGCCGTGGTTGAGCGAGACCACCTGTGTCGTTCGTAGACGCCGCGGATGGCGATCATCGCCTTGAGGATCTCGACGTCACCGATGTGCCGCGGGTCGCGGGTGAACAGCGGCTCGAGGAAGAACGGCCGGTCGGCGGCGACGACGAAGTCGACCCAGCTGCCCGGGATGTCGACTCGCGGCAGGTCGTCGAAGCTCGACGATCTCGTTGGCCTGCACGATCACCACGCCGTCGTGGAAGGCGGCGGCCTCGGCGATCGTCGGGGTGTCCTCGGTGTTCGGCGCCGGTGTAGAGGTTGCCGTCGCGGTCGGCCTTGTCGGCGCACAGCAGCACGACGTCGGGGGCCAGGTCGACGAACATCCGGGCGTACAACTCGACGTAGGTGTGGATGGCGCCGATCTGCACGGTGCCGTCCTCGACCATCTGCGCGATGCGCACGCTCTGCGGGCCGGCGTAGGCCAGGTCGAGCTTGGTGGCGATGCCGCGTTCGAACAGGTCGAGGTGCTCGGAGCGCGACACCGACGAGATCAGCATGTGCAGGTCGTTGATGCGCTGCGGGTCGCAGTCGGCCAGCGTGCGCGACAGGAAGTCGGCCTGCTTCTGGTTGTCCCCTCCAGCGCCACCCGGTCGCCCGGCCGGATCACGTCGTGCAGCAGGTCCTTCAGCCGGCCCGGGTCGATGACCTTGCCGTCGCTGTATGGCGCGCCGTCGCTGCAGGCGTTCGGCCTTCGCGGTGCGGCGGGTGTCCCAACGCTCGTGCGGTTCGCCGAGTCCGTCGCCATCATGGTCGCGTCAGTGCACGGAGTCGATGGCTTGCTGGATGACGGCGGTCACCGCGTCGGGGTGGCGAGATCAGCGTCAGGTGCGAGCCGCCGTCGAAGATGGTGACGTGTGAGTGGGCCCGCTCGGCCATCGCCTTCTCCGAGGTGGGCGTGATGATCTGGTCGCCGCTGCTGATGAAGTACCACGAAGGGATCGTCCTCCACGCCGCGAACTTCGACGGCGTTTCGAACGCACTCGTGGACGCGCCCCGTTGGGTGGCCCACAGCTGGGTTGCCTCATCCGCGGGCAGGTCGTTGCCGAAGTTCTGCAGGAAGACGTCCTTCTTGAGGTAGAGGTCGACGGCACCTGCCGGTGCGCCGGGGTACGGAACCTTGTCGAAGAGTTCACCTTCGGGCTTTTGCTTGAGCACCGAATCCGAGCCGCTCAGCGAACCGTTGGTCTCGCCGACGTCCGGAGCGGCGGCGTCGACGTAGACCAGCGCCTTCACGTTCGGGTTGCCTTCGGCGGCATTGGTGATCACCGATCCGCCGTAGGAATGGCCGACCAGCACGATCGGTCCGCTCAGCGTGGCGAGGAAGCTCTTCGACGTACTCGGCGTCGGTGGTGAGGTTCTCCAGCGGGTTGGCGATCGCCCGGGCGTCGTAGCCCTGCTTGCGCAGTGCGGAGACTTCGCCGTCCCAGCTCGACGTATCGGCCCATGCCCCATGCACCAGCACGACGGTCGGCTTGACGCCGCTGGACGGTGGTGCCGCGGGTGCGCTGGCCGCCGCCGATGAACTGGATTCCGATGCGGTCGACGTGGCTGCCGGTGTGTTCGGGGTGCCGCATGCGCCGAGCAACGCGCTGACGACCACGGCGACGCAAGCCAGGGCAGTGACGCGGTGCGCCCGACGGGGTAAGCGTGACGTCTCCGACGTCCTATCTGTTCGGTTACGGGGGGCACCTGTGCTCATGCGATTACCTTCGCGGGTGCGATCACCCGGGTCATCGGCGCTGGCGGGCAAACGCCCTACCGGCTGGCTGCTATTCGCCCACGGCCTTGGCGTCCACGGGGTTGATGCGGGTGACGATCAGTGGGTCGGCTGGGGTGAACGGGAAGTGCGCCAGGTCGTCGACGTGGGTGTTGAATGCAGCGGCCAGCACTTCGCGGGAGTAGGCGCTCGCCGAGGCGTGGTAGCCGATGTCGGCGGGGAAGGGCTGGTCGAAGAAGATCAGCCAATCCCGTTGCGCCAGTTGGTTGATCTGCCGCCGCCCGTCACGCCAATAGTTCGGCCCGGCGGTGCTCCTCCCACAACGCCATCCTGGTGCGCGCGGGTTCGCCGACGGCCTCCATGACCAACGGAATCAGCAACTCGGTGAGCAGGAACCCGGCCGACATGCTCTGGTACGTGGTGCCCACGGTGCTGGACGCCGCGAGCACCACCTCGGCGTCCGGCGCCACCGGGCAGGCGAGGTCGTCGGTGACCAGCAGCACGGTCGCGCCCGCGCGGCGCACACGCACCGCGAGGTCGGCTGCGCTGCGCTGGTAGCGGTGGTAGTCGAACAGCACCACGACGTCTCTGCGGGTGAGCTCGATCATCGCGCCGAGGTCGCGGCCACCGGGATCGGCCAGCAACCGCACCCCTGGGCGCAGCTGTTCGAGGTGAGCGGCCAGATGCATCGCCAGCAGGTGAGAGAACTGCCCGCCGTGCAGGTAGAGCGGGCGGGCGGTGTCCGCCAACAGTGCCACGGCAGCCTCGAGCGCCGAGGCGGGCAGCTGCGCCAGCGTCTCGGCCGCCCTGGCGTTCTGCGCAAGCGCCTGTTGAAGCAGACGGTCGAGCGGCGCCACCCGCGGCGGATGCGTTCGGCAATCGGGTGATCGGCCCGCTGGACTGTGCGGTCAGTTCGGCACGCAGCGCGACCTGCAGGTCGGTGAACCCGTCGTAGCCGAGCGACTGTGCGAACCTCAGCACCGTCGGCGGGCTTACTTCGGCGCGATCGGCAAGCCTGGCAGCGCTCACCAGCCCGGCACTCGGGTAGTCGGCGAGCAGGGTGCGACCCACTCGTCGCTCGGCACGGCTCAGAGTAGGCAGCGCAGCACTGGCGCGCGCACCGACGGTCCCCGTGGGTTCACGCGGCACCGATGGTTCCGGGCTGGCGGCCATCACGCCGCCTCGATGGCGTGCAGCGTCATCGACAAGTCGCGCAACGAGATTGCCACCACGCACTCCGGCGGGAGGGGCTGCCAATCCAGGTCGCCGAAGCCGGTGGACCCGATCACCAGCGTGTCGGCGCTCGGCCGGGTCAGCCGCAGGGCGAAGTAGTCCTCGAGGTGCTCTACGGGTAACTGCGCGGCGGTGATCTCCTCGATGTCCTCGTCGAGCAGCGCGCTGCGGGCATGTGCGTGGACCACGATGAGTTGGTCCTCGCCGAGCAGTAGCGCGTTGAGGCTGGCATCGGGATAGCCCCGGCGTAGTTGGCTCACGGCACGCCGGACCGCCTCGGCGAGATTCGGTGCGGTGCGGCGGTGCTGGCGGACCAATCCGAAGTAGCGTTCGCTGTCGGTGGTGCCGCGCAACGAGGCTGCGATGTCGGGTTCGAGCAGCCCGTCGAGCGGGGCCATCGGCTTGATCGAGCCGTTGTGCGCCATGGCAAGGCCGTCGGCGACGAAGGGGTGCGAGTTCTTCGGCTGCACCGCGAGTCCGTTTGTCGCCCAACGCAGATGAGCGATGGTGGCAACCGACCGCCTGTCGTGGGTGGCGGCGAAGAACGCGGGGTCGTCGAGGGCCGTGCCCGCCGACACCTCGGCCGCCGGCAGCTCGCCGGCTTTGCCGACCGCCGCGACACCCCAGCCGTCGCCGTGCACCTTGGTCAGCGCGACGAAATCCTTCAGCACGGCGTCGCCGACGGCGTCATCGACGGTGATCGGTATTGCGGAGACGACACCCAGCAGTCGGCACATCAGGGCATCCTCCGTTCCGGAATTTTATGAATCAATCCTAATGCGCGGATTTTAAAGATTCTGAAACATTCATGACATAGCTTTCTCGAAGACTCACCTTGCGCTCTTACTACGCACCAGGAGGAGGCATGCCGGTGTCGAGCGACGACCGCATCGAGGAACTGCGCGCCGACGGCGTGGAGCTCGTGGCCGGTTCGGTGACGGATCTGGCAGGAGTGACCAGGGCCAAATACGTTCCACTGCGCCGGCTGGGCGATTTCCAGCGCTCGGGGATGGGCGTCTCACCGTCGTGGAGCGTGTTCTGCGTCGACAGCGGAATCGCGTTCACGCCGACCATCGGCGTCGCCGGTGACCTGAGAATCCGGATCGAACCGGCCGACGTGCGGGTGGTCGACGATGGCGTTGCCTGGGCGCCGGGCAATCTCACCGACCAGCCCGGCCAACCGGCGCCGCTGTGTGTGCGTTCGATCCTGGCAGCCGCCGAACGGGCCGCGACCGACCGTGGCTTGACCACCCTGCTCGGTGCGGAACTCGAATGCACGATGGTCGCACCCGACGGCAGCCCCGCATCGACGGCGCCGTGGTCGCCCTACGGCATCCGCACCTCGCTCGAGCGTTCCGCGTTTCTCGTCGACCTCGCCGCTTCCGCCGAGCGCGCCGGGCTGAGCGTCGAACAGATCCACACCGAGTACGGGCACGACCAGCTCGAGGTCTCGCTGGCGCCGGACACCCCCGTCGCCACGGCAGACGCCGTGATCCTGACGCGCATCGTGCTCGGCCGGGCGGCAGCAAGGCACGGGCTGCAGATCTCGTTCTCCCCGGTGCCGTTCGAGGGTGCCGCGGGCAACGGCGCACACCTGCACTTGTCGTTGGCCGACGACGACGGCCCGCTGTTCGCCGGCGGGACTGGCCCGTACGGCATCCGCCCCGCAGGCGGGGCGGCGATCGCCGGGGTCATCGACGCGCTGCCGGATCTGCTTGGCGTATATGCCGGTTCGGTGCTGTCTGCCCTACGCCTCAAGCCGGGCAACTGGGCGGGCGCGGCGGCGTGCTGGGGCCTGGAGAACCGCGAAGCCGCGGTGCGGTTCATCGCGGCGACGCCGGGAAGCCCGCACGGCGCCAACGCCGAACTCAAACTCATCGACCCCAGCGCCAACCCGTACCTCGCCGCGGCGGCGTTCCTCGGCAGCGCGCTGCGCGGCATCGATCGCGGCCTCGAGCTACCGGACGAGATACCCGAGGATCCATCCCGCTCGGGCGCGACCCCACCGCCGCTGCCCACCGAGCAGCGCGCCGCGATCGAGGCCATGGCAGGCTCCGCGACCGCGGCGGAACTGCTCACCCCAGAGATCATCGATGCGCTGGTCGCGGTGCGACGGCACGAGATGTCCACGTTCGGCGGGCTGCCGCCTGCCGAGACCACCCAGGCGCTGCGCCTCGCCTGGAGCTGTTGACCCACCGGAAGGAGACATCGATGAGTACTAACGTGTCGGCTGGCAAGCCCGAGGGAGCCGATCGACTTCCGCACCGTCGCTTGCCGTTCTGGGTGGCGCTGGCACTGTCCGTCGCCCTGGTCGGGCCGACCCTCGCGATGTCCGGAAACGGTCAGGGCCTGATCGGCACCGTCGGCAAGGCGATCCCACTGGTGTTCCTGATCGGCCTCGTCGGAGTGTCGCTGGTCGGGTACAGCTTCGTCCGGCTGACCCGCCACCTCAATCACGCCGGTTCGGCATACGGATTGGTGGGTGGCACCATCGGGCCGAGGACGGGATTCTTCTCCGGCTTCGCGATGCTCGGAGCCTACTGGGGTTTCGCCATCGGCACCTTGGCCTTGACCGCCGCGTTCGTCAACGCGTTCATTGCCGAACTGCAGTCGGGCAACGACGACCCATACCAGCTACCGTGGTTGATCGTCGTCGTCGTGGGCGCCGCGATCTCGTTCCTGTTGTCCGGCCGCGACATCCGGCTGCTGGCGAAGATTCTGCTCGCCATCGAGGGCATCGGCATCCTGTCCATGATCGTGCTGGTGGTGGTGATCTTCGCGAAGGGAGGTGCCCCGACGACCGGGGTCGACTTCAGCGCGTTCTCGTTCGACGGCGTGTCTGCCTCGGCCGTACTCAGCGCCGTGGTCGCGGCCTTCCTGTCGTGGGCAGGTTTCGAAGCGTGCGCGTCGATGGGTGAGGAGACCGACGATCCCGGCCGCAACATCCCGCGTGCATTGGCCGGGACGCTGATCCTGACCGGTGTGCTGTTCGTCGTCGTGATGTTCGCCCAGGTCGTCGGTTTCGGAACCGACCAGGCCGGGCTCGACGCCTTCCAGAATTCCGGAAACACCTTGGGAGACTTGGGCAGTAGCTACGTCGGTCAGTGGTTCAGCCTGCTGATCATCTTCACCGCGATAGTGTCGGCGTTCGGCTGCCACCTGGCCTGCGCGGCGACGTCCGGTCGGATGCTCTACGCGTTCGGGCGCGATGGGTTCGGCCCGAAGGCGTTGGCGAACATCCACGAGGGCACTGGTGGTCCACGCCGCGCGACCTGGCTGGTGGTCGGCGTCGCGCTGGTGGTCGTCCTGATCTGCGGCGCCGCAGGCTGGCCGGACATGGGTACCGGCAACGATGCGATCAACACCTACTTCCTGTTCGCCGTGGCGGGTTCGGTGTGCCTGATGGTGTGCTATCTGCTCGTCGAGGTGGCTGCAGTGTGGTTCGTAGGTGCGCCCAAATTTGCCGACGTGCACGGCGGCAAGGGCAAGATTCTGGGGCTGGTGCTGCCGACCCTCGGAGCGGTGGTGATCGCGGTGGTGTTGTGGTTCAACGTCAAGGGTGCGCAAACGTTGTTGGATGCTCCGCTGCTTGGATTGTATTGGTGCGCCATTGGCTTGGTGATCGCCATTGCGGCCTCTGGGATTGCCAAACGCGTTGGGGAGTCGCTGGCCGCAGAGTTGGCGAACACGCCTCCGGTGCATGCGGAGTGAGCACGCTCTACGAGCGCGACGAGGCGGCGATCGCCGGGATCGAGAAGCTGCGCTTCTTCCCGCTCGAGGTGGTGTCCGGTCACGGCTCGACGCTGGTCACGCCGGACGGACGCGAGCTGCTCGACCTGTCGGCCACCTGGACGGCATCGGGATTGGGGCACGGCCATCCCGCGGTGGTCGAAGCGGTGAGCCGCGCGGTGCGGAACGCCCCCGGTTCGGGTGGTCTCTCCGCCGTCCATCCCGACTCGGTTGGCCTTGCCGAGGATCTGCTCGCGCTGGTCCCCGGCAGCGGCGAGCGCCGCGTATATCTTGGCCACGCCGGTTCCGATGCCAACGACGTTGCGCTGCGCGCATGCAGGCACGCTTCCGGTCGGCGCACCGTCATCGCGTTCGAGCACAGCTATCACGGCGGCGTCGGTGTCGCGATGGGCGTCTCCGGCGTACACGTCGACGCCGGGGCACCACCCGACGCCGATGCCGTCTTCCTGCCATATCCCAACCCCTTTCGGCCGTTGCGGGGCGAGCGAAGCGACCGGGGAGATGTCCGGGGCGAGCGAAGCGACGGGGGAGATGTCCGGGGCGAGCGAAGCGACGGGGGAGATGGAGATGGAACCGGCGGTGTCGACGCCGACGTGACGGCGTGCCTCGACCTCGCCGAGCAGCATCTGAGTAGCGGCACCATCGCCTGCCTGATCGTCGAGCCGATCCTGTCGGACGGTGGCCTTGTCGTGCCGCCCGACGGTTTCCTCGCCCGCCTGCACCAGTTGTGCCGCACGCACGGTGTGCCGATGATCTGCGACGAGGTCAAGATGGGTCTGGGCAGGCCAGGCACCCTGCACGCCTTCGAACACGACGGCGTCGCGCCCGACATCGTGACGTTCGGCAAGGTGCTCGGCGGCGGACTGCCGTTGTCGGCGGCGGTGGGGCCCGCAGGGATCCTCGATGCGCCGCCCGCCGCGGCGCTGCTCACCACCGCGGGCAATCCGGTGTGTACCGCGGCCGGGCGGGCGGTGCTGGCCACCATCGTGGGCGATCGGCTGGCCGACCGGGCCGCGAAAGTCGGTGCGCTGCTGGCCGATGGGCTGCGCTCCCTGGCGGGCTCACCCGGCGCCGACAGGATCGGCGACGTCCGCGGCCGCGGCCTTGCGATCGGGCTTGAGCTGGTCGAACCCGAAACGGGTGACCGTGCTCCCCGGCTCGCCGCGCAGGTGGTCTACCGCGCCTGGCAGCTAGGTGCAGTCGTCTACTACGTTGGCGGCAACGTCCTGGAGATCACACCACCGCTGGTGCTGACCGAGGCCGAGGCGGGTCGCGCGGTCGAGATCATCGGCGCTGCGATCGCAGACGCCGTCGCAGGGCGGGTGAACGCCGAGGAGGTGGCACGGTATGCCGGTTGGTGAGTTGCACGACGTGTTCGACGGTGTCGAGGCCGACGTGCCCGACGCGTTGGCCGACCACCTGCGCGGCATTGCGCTGATCGATCACCACGTCCACGGCAATTTCAACCAGCGCGTTGGCCGGGCCGACTTCGAGGCGGCCATAAACGAGGGTTCCACGGATCCCGTGCCGGCCTTCATGTCCCAGTTCGATTCACCGCTTGGCCTTTCCATCCGGCGTTGGTGCGCACCGCTACTCGGGCTCGATGCGCTGGCGAGCGCCGACGACTACTGGGCACGCCGCAACGAGTTCACGCCCGACGAGGTGGCCAGGCTGATGTTGCCTGCCGCGGGCGTCTCGCGCTGGATCGTCGACACCGGTTTCAAGGGCGATCTCATCACCACCCCCAGGCGACTGACCGACCTGAGTGGGCGGCCGTCCTCGGAAATCCTTCGGCTCGAGCGGCTCGCCGAGGACCTCCTGGAAGACGGAACGTCACCGGAGGACTTTCCCGGTGCCTTCCGGTCGGCGCTGAAGGCGGCGGCAGAGTCAACGGCCGTGGTGGGCACCAAGACGATTGCGGCCTATCGCACCGGCTTCGACATCGACTGGTCGCAACCGAGCGACGCCGACGTCATCACACACGCCCGCGCACTGAGCGGCAGGCCAGGACCGTTGCGGGTCGACAGCCCGGTGCTGATCGCGTTCGGCGTGCACGAGGCCGCCGCCAAGGGCCTACCCATCCAGGTGCACGTCGGCTTCGGCGATCGTGATCTCGACTTGCACCGCACCGACCCGCTGCTGCTACTTCCGCTGCTGCGCACGATGATTCCCGTCCCCGTTCTGCTGCTGCACTGTTATCCGTTTCACCGTCAGGCGGGTTATCTCGCCCAGGCCTTCGATCACGTGAACTTCGATGTGGGGCTGGCCATCAACTATCTCGGGGTCCGGTCGACGGGGCTGATCGCCGAAGCGCTCGAGACCGCACCGTTCGCCAAACAGCTGTATTCCTCGGATGCGTTCGGCCCGCCCGAGCTCCACGTGCTGGGCGCCGTGTTGTGGCGGCGGGGGATGGGGCTGGCGCTCGGTGCGTGGGTGCGTTCCGGTGACTGCACCGTCGGCGACGCCATCCGCATCGTCGACATGATCGGCGTTCACAACGCCGAGCGGGTGTACTTCATGTGAACCCAGCTCCGCCCGCCCGAATGTGAGGCATGACGCCGCACCGCTTTTCGAGTCACTGAAGCAATTCGTCGAGCGGGGCCAGGCGCCGTTCTACAGCCCTGGCCACAAGGGTGGCCGCACCCTCGATCCGTGGTTTCGTGAACACATTGCCGCGGTCGACCTGAACAACCTGCCGGATACCGACACGCTGCACTGCCCGGAAGGGCCGATCCTCGAGGCCGAGCGACTCATCGCCGATGCGTGGGGTGTCGGCCAGAGTTTCATCCTGGTGCAGGGCTCGACGAGCGGCAATGTCGCCATTGCTCTTTCGGCACTGCGGCCCGACGAACCGGTGCTGGTGGCACGCAACGCACACAAGTCGGTGCTGGCGGGCCTGGTACAGGTCGGGGCACGGCCGATCTGGCTCGAACCGCGCTGGGATGCCCGCTTCGGGGTCGCGCACGGTCTGGATGCCGACGCGGTCGAGCGCGCGTTCGACGAAGGCGGAGCGGGTGCGGCGAAGGCGGCGAAGGCACTCTGGATGCTGCACCCCACCTACTACGGCACCACGGGCGACATCGCGGCGCTCGCCGATCTGTGCCATCGTCACGACGCCAAGCTCCTGGTCGACGGCGCGCACTCGCCGCACTTCGCCTTCCATCCCGACTTGCCGGTCCCTGGCGAAAAGGCCGGTGCCACGGCGACCGTGCAGTCGGTGCACAAGATCCTGTCCGGCCTGAGTCAGGCGGCGGTGTTGCACGTCGACCCGGCCGTGCTCGATCCAGCATCGGTGCGCAGGGCGCTCCAACTCATCCAGACCACCAGCCCCCACTTCGCGATCATGGCGTCGATCGATCTCGCGAGGCGCCAGATGATGCTCGATGGGCACCAGCTTCTCGAGGACACCCTCGATCGGGCGCGGCGCGCGTCGACCCGGCTGGCGGCGATACCGGGCCTGGAGGTGCTGCGTCCGGAGCATCTCGCGGGCGCTCGCACCGGGCTGCACCAACTGGACGAGACGAAACTGTTGATCGGGACCGGAGGCCTGGCTGCCGATGCCCGCGACATCGTCGCGCGACTCAATCGGGTGCACGGTGTGCAGCCGGAATTGAGTGGCACCGGCCATGTCCTGTGCATCACGACGATCGGCAACACCGAGAACGACATCGAGCGGCTGGTCTCGGGTTTCGACGAAGTCGCGAGCCACGTCGGCCGGCGGCGCCAGGACGATGCGACGGGCTTGATTCCCGATCTGCTCGCAGTGCGCCCCGCGACGGTCCTCACGCCGCGCGAGGCCTTCTTCGCGGCAGACGAGACGGTGCCGCTGTCGCAGGCAGCCGGGCGTACTGCGGCCGAGGCCATCACGCCCTATCCGCCGGGTATCCCACTGGTGATGCCCGGCGAGCTGCTCGGCGACGACGTCATCGGCCTGCTGACGGCGCTGCGCGTCGAGGGCAATCCGATCAGCGCCTCGGATCCGAACGTGGAATTCGTCAAGGTCGTTCGGTGACGTTAAGGTCGCACCCGCAGTGATCGATCCAGACGGTTCCGCCAGAATGGCGACATGCCTAAGACGTGGTTGATCACCGGAAGTTCGCGCGGGCTCGGCCGGGCACTGACGACCGCCGTGCTCGATCGCGGCGACCAGGTGGTCGCGACCGCCCGCACACCCGACCAACTCATCGATCTCGTTGACCGGTACGGCGATCTGGTGCGGACCTGTCGCCTCGACGTCACCAACGCGGATGCGGCGCGGGAGGCCGTCGACGTCGCCCTTGCCGCGTTCGGCCGGATCGACGTCGTGGTGAACAACGCGGGCTATGCCGATTCCGCTCCCTTCGAGGAAGTCTCCGATGACGACTTCCGGGCACAGGTGGAAGCCAACTTCTTCGGCGTCGTCAACGTCACCAGGGCCGTGCTGCCTGTCATGCACCGGCAACGGGCGGGGCACGTCGTGCAGATCTCCTCGATCGGGGGAAGGGTCGGCGGATCCCCGGGAATCGCCGCCTATCAGGCCGCGAAGTTCGCCGTCGCCGGGTTCTCGGAGGCACTCGCCGCCGAGGTCGCCCCACTCGGCATCAAGGTCACCATCGTCGAACCGGGTGCCTTCCGGACGGACTGGGCCGGATCGTCAATGGCCATCGCGCACGTCGGCCCCGACTACGAAGCCACCGTCGGGGCGATCAACCAACGCCGTGCAGGGTTCGACCGGGTCGCGCCGGGAGACCCGGCCCGGGCGGCTCAGGCGATCATCGAGGTGGTCGGTGTGGAGGATCCGCCCCGCCGGCTTCCGCTCGGGTCCGACGCGCTCGGCTTTGCCATCGCCAAGGGACACGAGCAGATCACCGAAGCCGAACGCTGGGCTGACCTGAGCCGCTCCACCGACTTCCCGGTGTGAAGTTTCACGTCGCCGGCTTGCCGTACTGCATGGTCCAGATCGGAACGAGGTCGGGGGTGTACTCGGTACCCGTCCATGGCGTGCCGCAGATGTGCAGGTAGGCGTACGGCGTTCCGTCGAACATCACCCACGCGCCTGCATCGCGGACGGTGCGGGGCAGGCCGTCGCGCGCCGCGTCGTAGGGCCAGAGGATCATCCAGTGCGGACCGACCGGGATGGCGGGGCTGGTGTGGTCTGCGGCATCGGTATTGCTGTGTTGCGTTGCGCCGCAGAGCATGTAGATCAGGCCGGGCGCAGTGTTCGTCGGCTTGGGCTTGCCTGCCATGGCGTCCCGCATCCACTGCAGGCCCATGGGGTCGCAGCACATGGGAACGTTGCCGATCTCGTTCTCATTGCCGGGGAAGCAGATCCAGTCATTGGCGCCATGAACGAGGATCACCAGATCGCCGTTCGCGTCCATTTCCGCGACGGTCGCGTCCGCGGTGATCTGGCTGGGTCCCGACAGCCTCGCACGCGCGATCTTGGCCGCCGCCACGGCATCCTCGGGTGACGGCACCGCGGCGTCGGCACCGATCCCGCTGATGGCGCTGTTGCTGAAGCTGCCCGAAGCTCCGGTCATCGCCCATTCCTTTCGGTTGGTGCCAAATCGTCAGACCGGATGCCGGCGTAAAGGGGTCTTCGACGCACCTCCGGGCTCACGCCAGCCATCGTGGCATGGCGCCGGTGACGCACGCATGGCGAATGCGCAGATGTCTGTCGATGGCCCGCAACACGCGGCCGAACGGAATGCTCCATCGTGCGGCGGAGTTCAATGGCTGTCGGCGTTCAATGGGTGTCAAAGTTCAATCGGTGTTGACGGGCGACGTGAACGGGGTAGGCGGCATGCAGCTTGGAGTGGTGTTTCCTCAGACCGAGCTGGGCGGCGACGTTGGTGCGGTGCGGGCGTACGCAGAGGGTGCCGAGGCCCTTGGCTACGACCACGTGCTGGCCTTCGACCACGTCGTCGGCGCCGACCCAGAGGTGCATACCGGGTGGAACGGCCCTTACGACGTACACACCACCTTCCACGAGCCGATGGTTCTCTTCGGCTATCTGGCTGGGGTGACCAAGTCACTCGAGTTCGTGACCGGCGTCATCATTCTGCCGCAGCGGCAAACCGTGCTGATGGCGAAACAAGCGGCCGAAGTCGATCTGTTGTCCTCGGGTCGATTCCGGTTGGGCATCGGCATCGGCTGGAACGCCGTCGAGTACGAGGCGCTCGGTGAGGATTTCACCAATCGTGGCAAGCGGTCCGAGGAACAGATCACCTTGATGCGCCGGTTGTGGACCGAGCAGTCCGTGACGTTCGACGGCAAGTACCACGAGGTCACGGGCGCAGGACTCGCCCCACTTCCCCTGCAGCGCCCCATCCCGGTGTGGATCGGTGCCGCCTCGAAGCGTGGGTACGCGCGTGCAGGCAGACTCGCCGACGGCTGGTTCCCGATGGTGGCGCCCGGCCCAGAACTGGAGGCAGCCCGGTCCGTGGTGGACCAGGCAGCCCTGGACGCGGGACGGGATCCGAAGTCCATCGGCATGGAAGCCTGGGTCAAATGGCAGGGCGGTGCTGATTCCGGTGCTGATTCCCGTGCCGAGGCCGTTGCCGACGAGGTGGCCAAGTGGGCCGATGCAGGCGCTTCCCATGTGTCGATCAACACCATGGGCGCTGGCCTGCAGACGGTCGACGACCACGTGGCCGCCTTGGCGGCGGTGGCCGACGCCCTGCCCAATGTTCCTGGCCGGGCATACCAGGGAGGGTAGTCGCAAGCTCTCCACCGACGCGGTGACAGCCGTTCTGCGCTAGATCATTTCGTTCTTCGTCAACCACCGCATCACGGGCCAGCCGACGAACACCGGCAGCCAGCAGGTCAGCACCCGGTACAGGAGCACGGACGGCACGGCGATCGCCGCGGGGAGCCCGAAGGCGGCCAGGCCGCCGATCAACGCGGCTTCGACCGCGCCGACGCCACCAGGGGTCGGCGCCGCCGATGCGAGCGTCCCGCCGATCATCGTCACGACGGTGACGGTGACGAACGACGTGTCGCCGCCGAAAGCCTCGATGCTGGCCCACAAGGCCAACGCCGCACCGAGAGTCGTTGCGGCACAGCCGACTATGATCAGGCCGAGCCGCTTGGGCTCGCGGGCGAGCTCGACGAGGTCGCTGCCCACCTCCTTCAGGCGGGGACGGACTGCCGTCGCCAGCCAACGGCGGCCCTTCGGCACGAACATGAACGCGCCAACGACACCAAGTGCCGCGCCTGCGGCGAGATAGAGCACCGTGGCCGACGGCACGAAGTGCGACAGGTTCGCCGACGCGCCAGCCACCGCACTGAAGAAGATCAGCAGCCCAACGTGAGTGATGACCTGGCTGGTCTGCTGCAGAGCCACCGCAGCGGTGGCGCGCATCGTGCCGAGTCCAGCCTTCTGCAGGAACCTCGTGCTCAGCGCCAGGCCGCCGACGCCCGCAGGTGTGGTGGTGGCGGCGAAGGTGTTGGCCACCTGCATGATCGTCACGTTTCGGAAGCTCACCGACTCCGATGCGCACGCCCACAGCGCTGCCGCCGCGCCGAGGTAGGTCAGCGCAGACACCGTGAGCCCCAACAAGGCCCACCACCAGTTCGCCGTGCGCAGTTCGGCGAAGAACGCGGGCACGGTGCTGATGAACGGATACGCGACGTAGACCAGCGCGACCAGGAGCACCAGTTGAATGAGCTGGTAGCGGGTGAACCTGGTGATCGTCTCGGCGTGGATCTGGTCGGCTCCGGTTTGCCGCTTGACCTCGTCGCGGGTGGCGGACATGACGGTCTTGGCGTCGGTGACCGATTCCCGGAGTCGTTGCGGCATGGCCGATTTCGTGAGTCTGCTGGACGCGGCGAGCACCGCGCCCCTGTCGAACGCCTTGATCGCAGCGGCCACGGCCGGTTCGGCGCCGTAGATCGCGCTCGTCGTCAGCAGCAGCTGGGCGACGTCGGCCTGCAACTGGACAGCGGACGCGCCGTACTCGGCGTTGCCGAAGCCGCCCAACAGGGCCTTGCCGTCCTGGACGGTGATCTCCCGGCTGCGCAGGTCACCATGCGACATCTGGTGGTGGTGCAGCACGCCGAGTGCCTCCCACACCCGGGAGGCAGGCGTCTCGCCTGACGATTCGTCGAGCTCGGCGCCGACAGGGGGAGTGTGCGCGTACAACGTCCAGCCGCGGTCGAGCGTGGCCACCGCCAATGTCTCGGTGTTGGCGACGCCGACGTCGCCGATCGCGATCGCCATCAGTGCCCGATGCTCGACGGCGCGGCGCATGGAGGTCTGTAGCGGCGCCGTTTCGTCGTTGCGCAGTGTGAGTTTCCGCCAGAGTTGCCGGATTGCCCCGCCGCTGCGCTGATTCGGTCCGTACAGCTCGATGACGATGGGCGCCGCCGTGTCGTCGGTCTCCGCGGAGAGGATCAGCGCACCCGGTCCGGCCGGACGCACCACCGTCATGGCGGACACCACGAATCGGCGCCGATCGAGGGCCCGGACTGCGCCGGCCAACGGCACCTCGAGTGCAGGGGTGCCGACCACGAGGACGGTCAGGGCGCCGACGAACCAGCCAACGGCCAGTCCGAGTAGCGACCGGGCGGGAACGATGGCGCTGACGACGAGGTGGATGGGAACGAACGCGAGCAGCAGCGTCCACCACCACCGACGCCAGCGCCCGGGCAGCCAGGGACCCGACACCGTGAGGACGGCGGCGAGCATCGCGATCCACCTGGGGTCGTCGAGGAACTGCGACAACACGGTATTGAGTCGCTCGGACAGATCGAAGTGCCACTGCGGCGCCGCGATGCCGTTGCTCCTGACCGACAGCGCCAACACGGCGATCAGTCCCGCTGCCGCGTACGCGCCGAGCAACTTCCACTGCCGTCCCACGATCAGGCCGGTCAGGATCGCGAAGGGCAGCACCAGGATCGCGAGGCCGTACACCAGGTAGACGAGGTTCGACTGGGTGGGCGTCAGGATTCCGACGATGTCGGAGATCGACTTCTCCAGCGCGACCCAGTCGTTGCGCGTGATCAGCGAGCTGGTGATGACGGCGGCAAGGAGCACCGCGGCGACGACGAGCCGCAGGATGTCGTTGGTCCGCCGGGTGAGGGGTTGCAGCAAGTTGCCCGCAACGGCGATCTCGCGCCCATCGACTCGCATGTCCCAAGGATCTCCGGATCGGCGCCGCTCGGCGTGACGGCTCGCGGACAACGTATCGGGACAACCGACGCCGATGGGGTCGACGCGCCATCACCGACGGCGCAGGTTCAGCCCCCGAGCGCCTGGCGCAGGAAGTCGCCGGACACCGTCACCGCGGGCTCCGAGGTGTCACCCCCGACCACGAGGGTCGCGAAGGCGATGTCACCGACGATTCCGGCGAACCAACCGTGCGAGTGCGTGTTGTCGCCGAACTCCGCAGTTCCGGTCTTACCGCCGAGGCCGTCGATGTCGCGCAGTGCCGTGGCCGTGCCATCGGTCACCGTCTGGCGCATCATCGCGCGCAGGCTCTCCGTGATCGCAGGAGGAATCTCGGCGGACGGCGTATCGGCCGTTGTCGTCTGGTCGACGACCAGGGCCGGGGTGATCGTCGATCCGTGCCCCAGACTGGCTTCGGCGACGGCGAGCCCGAACGGGCTGACGGTGACGGTGCCCTGGCCGATCCCGTTCTCTACCCGCTGCGCGGGGGTGTCCGCGTTGGGCACCCTGCCGGTCACCGTGGTGAGGCCGGGGATCACGTAGTCGACGCCGATCCCGAAGAGCTTTGCCATCTTCGGAAGCGCGTCGGCTGGCAACCTGTCGGCCAATGCCGCCATCGTCGTGTTGCACGAGTTCGCGAACGCCGACACGAGCGGCACGGTGCCCAGGTCGAACTCGTTCTCGTTGGGGATGGTGCGGTTCTCGATGGTGACCTGTCCCGGGCAGGCTTCTGGTGTGTCCGGCGTGGCCAGCCCGGCCTGCAACGCGGCGGCCGTGGTGATGGTCTTGAACGTCGAACCGGGTGGATACACTCCGGAGAACGCGATCGGCCCCTGTCCGTCGGCCGCCGGATTCTGCGCAGCCGCCAGGATGCCGCCCGTGGTGGGGGAGATCGCCACCAGCACCGTGGGGCGGGGATCGGTCGCAACGGCCTGCTGCGCAAGCAGTTGCAGGCGAGTGTCGAGCGTCGTCCGGATCGGAGGGGTGTCGCCGGGCGGCGTCGAGGTCAGCGACTCGGTGGGTGCACCCTTGTCGTCGACCAGATTCACCGACCAACCCGCGGTCGTGTCGATCGCCTTCTGCCACAGCGCAGAAAGACCGTCGATGGCGGGCGAGGACAGGTCCGGGTTCGCCGTCAACAGCGCACCCTGCTTGGTCACCGCGACTCCGGGAATCTGGGCCAGCTGGTCGGCCACCTGCGCCAGATCCTGCTCGCGCAGCTTGATCACGGTGACGGTGTCGTCCTGCGTTGCCTTGAACTGATCGTTGATCGAAGCCCCTGTCGTGGTGGCGTCGAACCGCTGGACGACCGCGGCCAACGGGTCGGCGGAGTCGAGGTGAGCGCGCGTCAGCGTGACGACACCGATGGTCTGCCAGGACAGCAGGGGCTGCCCGTCGCGGTCCACGACGGGGGTGAGGAAGTTCTTGTCGTCACTGAACTGAAAGGTCATGCCGGTCCGCAGCTTGGGGTGCAGCACCGAGGGTGACCATTGGACGTGCCAGTCGTCGCCCGCCTTGGCGGCCGTCGCGTCGGCCTCGTATCCGAAGGTGCGCCCGGCCCCGAAGGTCCACGTGTAGTCGAGTTTGGCCGTCGGGTTGTCGTCGTCGCCCGATGCAACGATCTTCACGGCTACCGTGGCGTCCTTGCCCATGCCGTCGAACATCGCCGCGATCACCGGGGTGGCGGCAGCGGAGTCACTGGTGCTCGCACCTGCCGCGGCGCTGTCCCGGCGCTGCAGCGCGTCGGCGAACGCACGGAAGGCGTCTCCGGGGCCACCGCGGGAGAACAGCGAACAACCGGCCGAGCCGAGAACGAGTGCACAAATCAGAACGGACAGCGCGAAACGTCGAGTCATGGCGGTTCGAGGTAATCACGAATGCCGTGGCCGGTGCCAGCACCCCGGCTCACCGGGGTGTCGCCGCTCTAGCGCGGTGGTCCGACGATCACGTTGCCGAACTTCTCCGAGGCCTCGGCCAGCCGCGCGGTCGGGATCTCGAAGCCGTCCGGTCGTGGCGTCGACTTGTCGCGGCCGGCGAAGCGGAACATCCCTTCGATGCCTGCAGGAGTGTTGATCATGAGGAGATCTGCCCGCTTCGAGGTGATGCGGTAGGCGTGCGGAACCAGTTTGGGCAGGTACACGATCCCACCCTCGGCCAGTTCCATCTCCTCGTCGTCACACCACACCAGCGCCGTGCCCTTGATGAGCATGAACACCTCGTCCTCACGGGTGTGCTGATGGTACGGCGGAGCTTCGCCCTCGCTGACGTCGAACCGTCCGATCATCAACTGGCCGTTGGTGGCCTTGCCGTCCAACAGGATCGCCAAGGTGCCGCCGTCCAGCCATTCCAGCTGTTGCTGCTGATCGGGTTGGGTGAGGTAGGCCATGCTCATGTGGATTCGTCGTCCCCTACATCCAGCCGCCGGCCGCGTCCACGGTCGTTCCGGTGACGTAGGAGGCGTCGGGTGACAACAGGAACGCTGCGACGGCGGCGATCTCGTCGGGTTCCGCCAGCCGGCCAAGTGCGTTCATGGACCCGATGATCGTTGCGGGCGCCACGTCGCGCAGCGCGGGCGGTGTGTAGCTGGCAGCGTGCTCGTCGGCCATGTCGGTCGCCGTGCCGCCGGGTGCGACGGCGTTGATCGCGATACCGCGCTCGGCGAGTTCCGGGGCAAGGTTGAGCGTCATCGCCGACACCGCTGCCTTGCTTGCGGCGTAGAGACTGTGCCGGTACACCCCGATGCGGGCGCTGATCGATGAGGTGAGCAGAATCCTGCTGCCTGGCTCCATCACGGCGGCAGCCGCCTGGGTGATGAACAGCTGGCCCCCGACGTTGACTCGGAACACCCGCTCGAAATCCTCGGGCGTGATCGATTCCAGCGGCCCGAAGTACTCCACGCCTGCATTGCTTGCCAGCAGATCCAACCCGCCGAACTCCTGCACCACCCGTTCGACGAGATGGCGGGTCTGGGCTGGGTCGCCGAGGTCGGCCTGGAAGGCTGCGGCGCGAATCCCGTTGCCGCGCAGCTCATTCACCAGTATGTCCGCAGAACTGGCGTCGGAGACGTAGTTGACCGCGACGGTGGCGCCCTCGGCCGCCAGCCTGCGCACGATGGCCGCACCGATGCCACGGCTGCCGCCGGTCACCAGGGCCCGCCTGCCCGAGAGACGCCCACCGGTCACAGAATGTGCCCCCTAATCGGACGAAATATTCCGCTTAAGTGTAGCGCGGATCGGCGGTGTGAGCCCGCCGGCGTCAGGAGCCGGGGTTCGCGAAGAGCGCCTCGACGTCACGGCTCGTCACGGGCGGCCCCGGCAGCGGATCGGCGAAGGATCGCACGCCACTCATGAACAGCGTGATGTGCCGTTCGGCGACCACCGACCAGTTCGGGCCATGGGGGAGCGGCTGGGTTGCCATGGCGCCACACATGATGACGTCGGTCGCGTTGACCTCGGCGCGAACCGTTCCGGCGGCGCGTCCCTCGTCGAGGAACCGTTCGAGCGCGTCGTTGATCCGCCGCCGGGCGGCCACGGCGGCTCCATCGGTCAGCGGTGGCGCGCCGCGCAGCGGAAGCACGAGTTGTTCGCCCAGTTCGAGGTTCTCCAGCAGGAACGCCTCGATCGCGTCGGCGCCGGTGCGGCCGCTTTGGGCGATCCTGATGAGGACTCCGTTCAGAAGCTCGTATGCGCGGTGCTCGAGGGCGTGCATCAGCGCGGTGCGATCGGGGAAGCAGCGGTAGAGCGTTCCCACGCCGACGCCTGCCGCCCCGGCGATCTCGGCCAGTGGCACGTTCTGGCCGCGGGCTGCGAGCGTCTCCGCGGCTGCCGCCAGGATCTTCTCACGGTTGAACAGCGCGTCGCTGCGCACTGCGCGACGGCGGCGTGACGGTTCTGAACGAGACGGCATCGCGTCTCAGTCTCACACGGCCCGGCCTAACCGAGCTTTGAACCCGACGTAACCGTTGGCTGCGATTTCGTCGCACCGCCGCCGGTACTCCGGGATGCCCGCGGTGTAGCCCGTGTACATCCGCTTCGTGCCCGGTACGTTGCCGCCCCCGTACCAGGAGTTGCGGGACGGATGGACGAGCCCGGTCGGGTCGGCGAGCGGTCGTGTTCGATCCACTCGGTCTGCGCAGAGGCCAATGCCTCGATGGTCTTTTTCCGTTGGCCCGCAGATGACTGGTGGTCGTCGGAGCCACCTACATCGACCCCGCGGGCCGAGCTTTCGTGCAGTCCGTCGTTGCCTGCGCGAGACGTAGAACACCGGTTGGGTAGGTGCTGACGAGTGTCACGCACTGCCCGACAGCCAACACGCTCGCTTGTTGTCATCAGAACGGCGGCCGTCAGTCCAGGGTGGCCGAAACCGATCACTAAACGGCCAATTCGGCGCTGTCGCTTGAGCTATGCAGTTCCTCGGCACAGGCGCGGGCCTGTCGGCATCATCGATCACCCGGCTGACGACGCGGTGGCAGGACGAGGCCCTTGCCTTCGCCGCACGCGATCTCTCGAGTGTGGATTACGTCTACCTATGGGCCGCCGGGGTTGACCTGGAATACGGTTGGAGCAGGAGAGACTGTGCCTGCTGGTGATGGTCGGCGTGCGCGCAGACGGACGCAAGGAGCTCGTCGCGCTGACCGACGGGTTCAACGAGTCGCACGAGTCGTGGGCCGCGAGGTCTTCCCGCAGACGAAGGAGCAGCGCTGTTGCTTCCACAAGCAGGCGAATGTCCTTGCGGTGCTTCCGAAGTCGGCGCATCCCGGCGCGCTGGCGGCGATGAAGGAAATCTACAACGCCGAGGACGCCGACAAGGCGCGGGCGGCGATCACCGCGTTCGAAGGAGACTATGGCGCGAAGTTCCCGAAGGCCGTCGCGAAGATCGCCGACGACGCCGACGTGCTGCTGGAGTTCTACGACTACCCGGCGGAGCATTGGATCCATCTGCGCACGACGAACCCCATCGAATCTACTTTCGCGACAGTGCGTTTGAGGAGCAAGGTCACCAAGGGGCCGGGCTCGCGGGCGGCCGGGCTCGCGATGGCGTTCAAGCTGATCGAGGCCGCTGAGGCACGCTGGCGCGCTGTGAACGCGCCGCACCTGGTCGCCCTCGTTCGGGCCGGAGCCGCGTTCGAGAAGGGCAAACTCATAGAACGACCGGTCGATTCGTCAACTACGAAGGGGGCCGCCCGACGCTCGCCCATCCACAAGGATTTGACAATATCTCGTGTGGCGTCGCGATGAGTTTTGCCCTCCGGTGCAGTCTGATCTGCATGGGCAAACTCATCTATGGCTTCAACGTGTCGGTGGACGGGTACATCGCCGACGCACAAGGCAACATCGACTGGTCCGATCCGAGCGAAGAACTGCACCAGTACTGGAACGACTTCGAGCGGGAGACCGCCCTGTCGTTCTACGGGCGGCGGCTCTACGAACTGATGTCCGCGTACTGGCCGACCGCCGACAAGGCCCCGGACGCCACCCCTTTGATCGTTGACTTCGCCCGCATCTGGCGCGACATGCCCAAGGTCGTGTTCTCGCGCACCCTGGAGTCCGTCGACTGGAACTCCCGCCTGGAACGCGGCGACCCGGTCGAGGTGGTGACGAAGCTGAAAGCCGAAACCGACGGCAGGCTGGAGGTGGCCGGCGCGACGCTGGCCGCACCGATCGTGCAGGCCGGACTGGTGGACGAGTACCGGATCGTGGTCACGCCCACCGCCGTGGGCGGCGGCACACCGTTCTTCCCGACCCTGCCGTCATGGATCTCGCTGCGACTGTTGGAGAACCGCACCTTCCCGGGTGGCACGGTCCTGCTGCGCTACGAGGCGAAACACGACTGATCGGACATACCCAGCCAGGCGAGCTGCGGATGCACTACGAGGTACACGACTCGAGCGGCACCCCGTTACTGCTGTTGCACGGCGGCCTGTTCGACATTCACCAGCAGTTCGACGAACTGCTACCCGGGAAACTCTCAGAACGACCGATCGACCGGCCAACCACCTGGAGGCCGCCTGAAACTCGCCCATCCACAGGTCTTGACAACGTCTCGTCGGATACGGCGATGTCGGTCAAGCCCGTTCACCCGACCCGCTGAGCCGGGTGGGCGACGTTCGAGAAGTCATGGGAGGCTGCGGGTCTCCGTCACCCCTGTCGAGGAACCCCGGGGCACCTCAGTGGCCGCTGCGGTCTTTACTGGTTGAGCGCGTGCAGGCCCGCCAAAGCGTCACCACTCACCTGCACGAGCGACCCAGCCTCCCGTAGACGGCCAACATCGACGGCCGCGAAGCCGAACCTCCCCATGGCGTGACCGAATGACGTCTTGGCTGCTGGATCGTCGCCGGCGAAGGAGACCAACTGTCGCCCAGCTTCATGGCCTAGATCGACCGTAGAGCCCGGAGAACCCGGCGCCGATGATCACCGCATCGAAGCCGGCGACGCAGTGCGTCGTGATCGTCGACACCCATGTGGTTCTTGCCCGGTCTCCAATGTGCTCGGACTCACTGTATCGAAAGGCATACAGTAAGCAATGGCACCAAGGTCCGCGGCGTAGGTTTGCGTCAGTGATGATGAACAAGCGCGGCGTCCTGCTCGGTGGATACGTTGCGGCAATCGTGTTCGGGTCGCTGGCCGTAGCGGCACCCGCAGCCGCAGACTGCTCGGGTGCGATCTCTGGGTTCGACGGGGGATCCTGCACGGGCAGCGGACCATCGCCGGGGATCACCGCCCCACCCAGCAACGGCTTCTCGACGGTGGACGGCATCCCGTGCAACTCGCACCACTGGGCGACGTGCATCGGCCTCTCGCGAAGCGGACCAGCGGGTGGCGGTGTACAGGGGATGCGACCAGGCTCGACCGTCAGCCACAGCCCGTAACGCGGTGCGCCGCAACGCGTACCGCGCATCCGCCGTCGGTGATGTGACGTGGTGGAGCCGAACGATCACCGGTTCGAGGCAGCGCGTCGAGGTAGACGTGCACGCCGCTCTCCCACGTGTATTCGCGGTGACGGACAACTCGTGGGCGTCGTCGAGTGCCTCGGCACGACGCTGGTCGGGCGCTGCTTCTCGTGAGGTTCACCAACGACGCCGTCAGCGCAACGCCTGCCCGGTCGTGGCGGGCGAGGGCGCTTGAAGGCCTGGGGTGTTAACGCTTGCGCGGAACCGAAGCAGCGCGAAGCGCCGCAGGAGAGGGCACCGGCCCCAGCCGTGGCGTCGGCGCGACCTCGCTCGGCTTGCTCGCGCGCGCCGCGGCGTGCACCGCGGCCAGCACCCGAGGCATCGCAGCGGCGTCGTACCAGCGCAGCCAACGGGCGCACTCGTCGGCCCGCTGTTGAATGCTCTCGGCGACCAGCACGGCGGGCATGCGATGCGGGGCGGCGAAGGCAATCGTCACCGCGCCGTACACGTCGTCGCTGCGATGGCGCAGTGCGGTCGACAACACCGATCTCACTCCAGCGGCCAGGATGACCTGCCGGTCCTCGTAGGCGTAGATGGGCGACGTCTCGACGTCGTCGACGAAGGTCTGGCTGCCACGCGCCAGCGTGGTGCCGCATGCGGTGCCCGCGTCGTCGACATAGCTGAAGAAGTCCAGCAACTGACGGCCGCATCCGTGCTGGCACTCGACGACCAGGCCGCCGTGGACGGGATCGCGCAACTGCACGACGCCGTACTCGGCGCCGGTCAGGCGGATGACGTTCTCCAACAAATCGTGCAGGACGTGGGTGCGGTTGGGTTGGGCTTCAGCGCCGCGCTCCGAGAACGTCAGAGGTGGCGGACCGCCCCTGCGAGATCGTCTCTGCACGGTGCTCTCACCCGCCGACACCAGCGCGGCGGCGACAGACCGCAGCTTGACGTTGTGCGTCTGCGACGCCTTCTGCAGCGCAGAGAAGCCGGTCTCGGGGTCGGCCAAACCGTGTTGCCGTTGCAGCTTCTCGATCGCCCAGTTGACGGTCATGCGGGACAGGACGCCGATCCGCGGAAGCTTTGCGTCCATGCCTACGGCGGTGATGCTGTCGGCTGACTTGCGCACGACCGCGGCCTGCCCTTCGTGATCGACCCCGCGTGGCCCCCAGCGACCAGACGGCTTTGGCTCAACCATTTCTGGTATTGAAATAACCTACACAGGATCGCGGCGCCGAAAACGGTAATCGGGCGAGGTCGGAAAAAGAGGAACGCATCCTGCGGCGCACAGGCGAGTGGTCGAGCGCGCCAGTCCGGCAGATCGAGGCTGCGCTGGGTCACGGCCAGCACCCGTGACTCGAGCGTCTCGTCGGCGATGCCCGTGCTCCCACCGAGCAGTACCCCGCTGACGACCGCGTGCGGTGTGGCGGCGTTCCACCGCGACGTCCACCACGCTGTCCAGAAGCACCTATCGCTCCCGCGGGCCGACTCGGCCTCCTCGGCGCCCACGTGTCCTGCAGTTCGGCGCATTCGGTGGCAGTGACGGCCATGACCCCGTCGTCCTTGCTCTTGAACTGGTGCTAGACAGCGGCTTTCGTGCCACCGATGGCGTCCGCGAGCATGTGCAGTGACGTACCACTGACTCCGTGCTGGCCGAACAGTTCGTGGGCGGCCTGACGATGCGCAGCTGTGCGGCACCGTGCGCGACGGGCGTCAATCGGCCGTCGGCGTCGGGACTGGCGGAGCGCACGCTCCGCGCGTAGCCGTCCGGCTAGATGGGGCGTCGCGGCTCGACGGGGTCAGACGCTGGCGCGCAGCGGCGAACACGCCGACGGGGTGATGCAGCCGCACCGCGGGGGTGAACTACCGCGTTGGTGGCACCGGGTCTCTTCGAACACGTGGTCAATCGGTCAACGTGGCGGCGTCGCACAGCAGCCTTCCGGTCGGTTGTCCACCGGCCCGAACGCTTGGCGACCCGCTAGCCGGGAGGCCCTCCCAGCAGGGGTTGCCCCCGCGGTTAGATTGGACGGACAGACGTCAAGGGAGCCGATTCATGACCGCAACCGTTTCCACTCAGCCCACGTATCAAGTCGTCAATCCGGCAACCGGTGCCGTAGGCGAGTCGTTCGACTTCGCCACCGACGCCGAGGTCGAGGCCATCCTCGCCGACTCGGCGGCGGCGTACCGGTCGTGGCAGGCCCGGCCGATCACCGAGCGGGCGCGAGATCGTCGCCCGGGTGGCGAAACTCTTCAAGGAGCACGCCGACCGACTCGGCGCCATCGCGACCGAGGAGATGGGCAAGCCGCTGCCCGAGGCGGTCGGCGAGGCCGACTTCTCCGGCGACATCTTCGAGTACTTCGCCACGGAGGGGCCAGGGCTGGCGTCCCAGCAGGAGATCAAGACGGCCGCCGACGGCAAGGCCTTCGTCCAGAAACTCCCGATCGGGCCGCTGCTGGGCATCATGCCGTGGAACTATCCCTTCTACCAGATTGCGCGGTTCGCCGCGCCAAACCTGGTGTTGGGCAACACCGTAATCCTCAAGCACGCCGAGTCCGTGCCGAAGTCGGCGCTGGCCGTGCAGGAGATCATGGACGAGGCGGGGGTGCCACGCGGCGTGTACCTGAACCTGTTCGCGTCCTACGGACAGATCGAACAGATCATCGGTGACCGTCGCATCGTCGGGGTCTCGCTGACCGGTTCGGAGCGCGCCGGTTCGGTGGTGGCCGCGATCGCGGGCAAGAACCTCAAGAAGTGCGTGCTCGAACTCGGCGGGTCCGACGCGTACGTGGTGCTCGACTCCGATGACGTCAAGGCATCGGCCGATCTGGCGTGGGACACCAGGATCGGGAACACCGGGCAGGCCTGCAACTCCAACAAGCGGATGATCGTCAGCAACGACATCTTCGACGGTTTCGTCGATCGGCTGGTCGAGCGGGCCAAGGACCTCAAGCCGGGTGATCCGGCGGAGGCGGCGGACGGCACCTTCGCGCCGCTGTCGTCGCGCAAGGCCGCCGAGATCCTGAACGAGCAGGTGCAGGACGCCGTCGCCAAGGGTGCGACGCTGCACGCAGGCGGAGTGCTCGGCGAGGGCCCGGCGGCCTACTATTCGCCCGCGGTGCTGACCGGCATCACGCCCGAGATGCGTGCCTACCGCGAGGAGCTGTTCGGGCCCGTCGCAGTGGTGTACTCCGTCGTCCAGCGACGACGAAGCGCTGGAGCTGGCCAACGACTCCGACTACGGCCTAGGTGGTGCGGTGTTCAGCACCGATCGCGAGCGCGCGGAGAAGATCGCCCAGCGACTCGAGTCGGGCATGTCCAACGTCAACACGCCTGCCAACGAAGGCCAGGAGGTGCCGTTCGGCGGCGTCAAGCGCAGCGGTTTCGGGCGTGAGCTGGGTCCGCTGGGCATGGACGAATTCTGCAACAAGCGGCTGTACTTCGTCGCCGACTGACCGATGCGCCGACGAGGCGCTCGCTAGGTGAGCGCCTCGTCGAGCGGCGGCCGACATCGTGTGTCGCCCAAAGGTTCAGCACGTTTCGTCATCATCTGCAACCGCAGCGGACGCTCTCGACGTCCAACATGTCGGTGTCCGCGCGGCCCCGTCTCCCATGGATCGGACCGAGCGGAATCGCGTGCTCGGACCCGGCACCCAGCCCACCGGCCGTCGTGACGCCGCGTCACCTCGTAGGGACGGGGTCGTCGGCGCGCCCCTCACGCGGGAAGGCAGCCGGTAGTACTCGACCGGGTTCCCGGAACGGTTCAGCGAAGCGGCCCGGATGAACTGAGCCAACAACCGCCCACCGATATGCGGTGGATTCTACCGCGACGAGAATGTAGTTCTCAGTTAGCCGGCGGCGAATCCATGGGCGCAGAAGTCCCACACTTCCTCGGCCGAAATGGGTTTCACCGTCGCGTCATCGGAGCCGCTGGACTGTGCGACGAACATCACCGTCTGCATGGTCATGGCTGCCCAGCGCTTGGGGTTGATCTCGTGGCGCAGCAATCCGGCCGTGGAAGCCTCTTCCATCAGCTCGGTGAGCAGCACCAACAACGGCGCATGCGCGATCTTGACCTCGGACGGATGCGACACCAGCAGCCGCGGCGCGAAGTCCGTGAACAGCGGTCGCCCGGCTGCGGGGTCCGGGCGGGACGACTCGAAAAGCACCTCTATGGCGACCTTCAGCCGCTCGATGGGATCTGTCTGGTCCGCGGTCGCCGCCCGGATTTGGTCGGCCGACCGGCTGAGTGCGTCCTCGAACAACGCGAGCAACAGCTCGTGCTTGCCGTCGAACTGCAGGTAGAAGCTTCGCAGTGATTGGCGCGAACGGTCGACGACCTCTTGCACCGTGAAGTCGGTGCTGCCCTTCTCGATGATGATGGCCTGAGCCGCGTCGAGGAAGCGTTGCACCCGCTGGGCAGCGCGTAGCTTGGCCGTCTTGATCGACCGTTCGACCGCCCGCTGCTTCCAGGCCGGCTCTTCGCTGACGCTGGTCACCAGCAGCTCGGATGCAGCCCGATTGGGGAGAACATGCACGAACAGTACCGGAGAACGCCTGGGCGTCGCGGTCCCCGACGCCCTTGCGACCGACGTGCATGGAATTGCAATTTCCCCTTGGAGATAATCATGCTCTTGATCGCTCGATTGCAGAACCTCCATGGGCAAGGCGCATTCCGGGGCATCGCCCATCACCTTCGGCAAACAGCCGAGCAGCAAGAGAAGTCGGGCAGGCTGCTGGAGCTGCCGAGGGGCTGACGTCGCGTAGAGTCCCGATCCGCTGCCCTTCGACGGTGCCCGCGCGAGAATGAGAATCGGGTACTCCCGGTCGACGCGTCGTGGCGCGTAGGAGGAGGAAGCATGCCGCTGACGCAAGGTCAAACCTTCGCGGGTTACACCATCGTGCGGCAGCTCGGAACCGGCGGAATGGGCGAGGTGTACCTTGCCGAGCATCCCCGGCTGCCCCGCGACGAAGCGATCAAGATCCTCCGCAGGGACGTCAGTGCCGACGGCGAATACCGTGAGCGGTTCGAGCGCGAAGCCGACATGGTGGCCCGACTGTTCCACCCCAACATCGTGGGAATCCACGACCGCGGCGAGTTCGACGGGCAACTGTGGATATCGATGGACTTCGTCGACGGCACCGACGCCGGGCAACTGCTGCAGGACAGATATCGCCACGGGATGCCGCCGGACGACGTGGTGCGGTTGGTCGGCGAGGTCGCCGGAGCCCTCGATTACGCGCACCAGAAGCTTCTGCTGCATCGCGACGTGAAGCCAGCCAACATCCTGCTGACGGACCTCGACTCGCGACGGCCGCGCGCACTGCTTGCCGACTTCGGGATCGCCAGGCGCATTGATGACGCCACCCGTCTGACCGCAACCACCATGACGGTCGGGACCGTCGCCTATGCCGCGCCAGAACAACTGATGGGGACGACAATGGACGGGCGCGCCGATCAGTATGCGTTGGCCGCCACGGCTTTCCACCTCCTCACCGGCTCGCCGTTGTTCCACGACGCCAATCCCGCTGTCGTGATCAGCAAGCACCTCACCGCACCGCCGCCCGAGATCGCCGAACGCCGGCCGGAGCTGTCCGGTCTGGGCCCGGTCTTTTCGAAGGCGCTGGCGAAATCGCCCGACGACCGATTCGATACCTGCGGGGACTTCGTCGCAGCGCTGCGTGCCCGCATCGGGTCCATCGCCGAGGAACTCGGCGTGCACGACGCGACCCTGCAGGCGCCGGTGTCGTCGCCACACCGGACACGCGCGCCGCGAAGCCGACCGCGTCAGCGGCTGACGGTCGCCGTGTTGGCAGTCCTGGCCGTGCTCGGGGTGGGTGCAGGCGCGTACTTCCTCATCGGGGGCGCCGAGCATGGGTCCTCGGCCGCCCAGCAGGCGCGCCCCGCGGCTCAGGCGCCGGGTGCGCCGGCGCCGAACAGCCCGGTGGTGCCGGTGGTCCTGGTCGGGGCCGATTGCGCCACGCTCGGCGGCGCCGGTCAGACCTCCACCGGTCAGGTTGCGTACTGCGCCCGCCTGCCGAGCACCGGCGACCTCATGTGGTCGCTGTACTCAGGCCAGGTGCCCGACCCGACCGCAACCCCAGCTTCGGGTGACCCGACGTACACGCCCGGCATCGAACAGCAGGTGCGGGTGTGCGTCGAGGAGACGGGCCAGGACAGACTGACGTGCCGCGACAACGTGAAGCGCGGCAATCTCGTCGGGCCGCCGTAGCGGGATCCACGGCGCCTCTTTCGCAAACGTCGCCGCGAACGCCGAAGAGCTGACGGGTAATAAGGACTGAGCGGGTAAGCACAGCCGCGGTCCGCCGGTGCGGAGCAGTTGATTGCACCGATGGACGTGGCTGTGTACAAGTGTCTTTCCATGGGTAGGAGTACGCGATGACTGAGGGCATGAGCTTCGAGCTAACCGAGGATCAGGAGTTGATCCGCAAATCCGTTGCACAGCTGGCGGCCAGGTTCGACGACCAGTACTGGATGGACAAGGACCAGGCGCACGAGTTCCCTCAGGAGTTCTACGACGCCGTCGCCTCCGGCGGCTGGCTCGGCATGACGATCCCAGAGGCGTACGGCGGCCACGGATTCGGCATCACCGAGGCGACGATCCTCGCCGAGGAGGTGGCACGCTCGGGCGGCGGGATGAATGCGGCAAGTGCCATCCACCTGTCGATCTTCGGCATGCAACCCGTGGTGGTGTTCGGGTCCGACGAGATGAAGGCGGCTACCCTGCCGCGCATCGTCAACGGTGACCTACACGTCTGCTTCGGCGTCACCGAACCCGGTGCGGGCCTTGACACCTCGAGGATCACCACCTTCGCCAAGCGGGATGGCGACGACTACGTCGTGAACGGGCGCAAGGTGTGGATTTCCAAAGCCCTTGAGTCCGAGAAGATCCTGTTGCTGGTTCGCACCACGCCGTACGACGAAGTCACCAAGAAGACCGACGGCCTTTCGCTGTTCCTCACCGACCTCGACCGCGACCACGTCGACATCCGCCCGATCAAGAAGATGGGGCGCAACGCCGTCAGCTCCAACGAGCTGTTCATCGACGACCTGCGCGTACCGGTCGAACACCGAATCGGGGAGGAAGGCAAGGGGTTCAGCTACATCCTGCACGGATTGAACCCCGAGCGGATGCTGATCGCGGCCGAAGCCCTCGGCATCGGGCGGGTGGCACTGGACCGCGCGGTGAAGTACGCGAACGAGCGCGTCGTGTTCGACCGGCCGATCGGCATGAACCAGGGCATCCAGTTCCCCCTTGCCGACTCGCTGGCCCGTCTCGACGCCGCTGAGTTGATCCTGCGCAAGGCGACCTGGCTGTATGACAACGGCAGGCCGTGCGGGCGTGAAGCCAACATGGCCAAATACCTCTGTGCCGACGCCGGGTTCGATGCGGCCGACCGGGCTTTGCAGACCCACGGTGGCATGGGTTACTCGGAGGAGTACAACATCTCGCGGTTCTTCCGCGAGTCGCGGTTGATGAAGATCGCACCGGTGAGCCAGGAGATGATCCTCAACTTCCTCGGCTCCCACGTGCTCGGACTTCCGAAGAGTTACTGACGAGCGGCAGTTCCACCCCCGAGTCGCTTCGCTCCAGGGCCGCCGGCACCTCGACCTGACCGGCCGCTCGGCGCCGTCAAGGGGGGCGCCGGCTCGGCCGTTGTCTCCGAACCCATGGGGCGGAGACTTCGCCAGGCACTACGCCAGGGACTGCGACGACGTGGTCAACGGTCCGGGCGGGCTCGTGCGTCATCACCGGTCATCCCGGCATGCCCGCCAATCCGGGCCGCGATGGCCGACTTCACCACCGGCCTCTACGCAGCCATCTCCATTCTCGCGCTGCTCCTTGCGTGCGGCCGGGCGCAATGGGGGCTGAATGTGCTGAGCACATGCTTAGCATCGCTCAAGGTCGTGGTCCAGGAGAAGCGACCGCCCTGACGTCTACGATCTGCGTGGCGGGGCGGGCACGGATTCAGCAAAGGACGGATGGCATGGCATCGGACCGCAGGATCGGAGGGCGGGACGCCAAGAATCGCGGCGTGCTGCTCGACGCCGCCGAACAGCTGATGCTCGAGGACGGCTATGCGGCGGTGACGTCGCGACGGGTCGCCGAGCGGGCCGGACTCAAGCCGCAGTTGGTGCACTACTACTTCCGCACGATGGACGAGATGTTCATCGAGGTGTTTCGGCGTCGCGCCAAACAGGGGCTCGATGCTCAGGCGCGGGCCCTGGCGTCCGCCCAGCCGCTGTGGGCGCTGTGGGACTTCGGCATCGACCCCGGGTCCACGCAGCTGACCGTGGAGTTCATGGGGTTGGCCAACCATCGCAAGGCGCTGCGGGCCGAGATCGCGTCATGCGCGGAACGATTCCGCGAACAGCAGGTACAAGCCATCAGCACCGCGCTTCGACGATACGGCTACGAGGTGGCGGACGTACCGCCGGTGGTGTGGGCGGTTTTCGCGACGAGCGTCTCGCAGGTACTGGTCATGGAGCGGGTGCTCGGCATGTCGGCCGGGCATGCCGAGATGCTGGCCTTCTGCGAGGAGTGGCTGGTTCGCCTCGAGGGTGCCAGGGCGCAATCTGTGTCGACCGTGTCGGTCTGAGGCGCCCTCCGTCACCCGTTGCGCACCGAGCAGAGCGCTCCCTTCGGACCCCGGTTCGTCACCACGACGCCGCCGTCTATGGCGAGAACGCAGTGAAGTCGGTCGCTGGGGTGAGTCCAGGCTGCCAGCCGTCAGCCAGGCTGCGGTGATCGGCACCACCACGATGTGGCCGACGTCGACACCACCGCCGAGGAAGTCGACGAATCCACGGCCGAGCCCGAGGGAACCGTCTACGACTCCACCCTGTCGACGAGGCCCTGGCGCCGACGCCCAGCCGGTGGCGGCTCAGACGCCTGCTGGTGCCGATCGTGCTTGCCGTCTTCTTCCTCGGTTCGGCTGGGATGGGGTCGTGGGCGTACCTGACGCAGTTGCACCCCGACCTGCAGACCGACTCCGCAGCGGCGGCCGCCACGATCAAGGCGGCCTCCGACGGGTCGATCGCGGTGCTGTCGTACTCGCCGGAAAGCCTGGACAAGGACTTCGCTGCCGCGAGAAAACCTGCCGGATCGTTGACCGCGAGCAGCGTGAAGGTGGGCCTCACCAAGGTGAACGGCGCCTGGCTCATCTACGCGTTCGACCCGGTGTAGTACCGGCGTCGCCTCCCGTCGGACCGCTGGTTCAGAATCACAACATGGCATCTTCGTCGAAACGCGCCGATCTCGTCCTGTCCGGGGGCGGGGTGAAGGGTGTCGGTCTGGTCGGTGCCGTCGTGGCTCTGATGGACGCCGGCTACGCGGCGCAACGCGTGTCGGGCACGTCGGCGGGCTCGATCGTCGGAGCGGTCGTCGCAGCCGCCGCGCAGACCGGTGAGATGACCGGTGGCCAGGTGAAAGAGCTTGCGCTGCAACTGGACTACGGAAAATTCCTTGATGCCGGTCCGGTGGAACGGGTACCTCTGCTCGGCCCGTCGCTTGCACTGCTGCGCGGGTCGGGTATCTACAAGGGCGATTACGCCCACGATTGGGTCCGGAACCAGCTGCGCGGCCTCGGCGTCACCACGTTCGGTGACCTCGCCATCGATGACGACGCGCTGCCCAAGGAGCAGCGCTACCGCCTGGTGGTCACCGTTGCCGACGTCACCACCGGTCAGTTGGTGCGACTGCCGTGGGACTACCGCCGGATCTACGGCCTCGATCCCGACGAGCAGTCCGTCGCCGACGCCGTCCGAGCCTCGATGGCCATCCCCTTCTTCTTTCGGCCGGCATCGTTGACCAGCGCCACCGGCCGCACCTCGACACTGGTCGACGGAGGGGTGCTGTCGAACTTCCCGCTCGACTCACTCGACCGCATCGACGGCAAGGCTCCGAGGTGGCCCAGTTTCGGCGTCACGGTGCTGCCCAACCTGCCCGACGGCAGCGACAAGGTGATTCCCGCGTTGGCCGCGCTACGCCTGGTCGGCCCTCCGCACCTGCTCCAGGACGTCATCACGACCGCGTTGGTCGGCCGCGACCAGGCGTATCTGAATCAGCCTTGGGTGAGCGCCCGCGCTATCCGCGTCGATTCGACCGACGTCGGGTACCTCGACTTCGACATCACCGACCGCCAGGTGGAGGCGCTCTACGCCAACGGTTATGCGGCGACCGAACGGTTCCTCGCCACCTGGAACTGGGCATCGTACCTGCGTAGGTTCCGCTGATGGAGCTGCTGGGGATCGTGCCGTTGCCGGTCGCCGCGCAAGCCGCGGCGTTCGCCGCCGTGGCGGGGGACGTGGCGCTCGTCCGCACCGTGCGCGCGCTGCTCGGGGGAGTGCCAATGCCGGGGGTGGTCGTCGTTGCCGCGGAACCGCTCGCCGCCGGCGCCCGCTCCTGCCTGGACTCGGCGGGGCTGTCGGCGGTACTGGTGCTTACGGCCGAAGCGCCGGGCACGCGGCGTCAATGTCTGGCCACTGCAACCGAAGACGCTGGGGGCGAACCGCATCCGGTGACGCACGTGCTGGTCCACGATATCGGGCATCCGCTCGCCACGACCGACGCGACCGAACGCGTGATCGCCGGCCTGCGCGCCGGACACCCCGTCGTCGTGCCGGTGTTGCCCGTGACCGACACGTTCAAGGCCGTGACCGACGGTGGGGCCGTGATCGGCACGGTCGATCGGACCGAGTTGCGAACCGTCCAATATCCCCGCGGCTACGAGCGTGCCACGTTGCGCGAGTTGATCGTCGGCGACGCCGACGAATTCGCCGCCGCATTGTCGGCCGGACTGTCGATCGCGACGGTCGACGGTGACGCCGACGGGTTCGCGGCGGAGTTGCCCGCAGACGCCGAGCTGATGGACGCGATCACTTCGGCGCACCATCCAACCCGACCCGGTCTCGAAGCAGGTGCGCCGCGATCCGCACGTCGTCGGCGAACGTGACCTTCAGATTCGTTGTCGTTCCTGCGAAGACGTGGACCTCGACGTCGGTGTAATGCTGAATGCACGACGAGGTGTCGGTGCCGTCGAAGCCGTCGGTCTCAGCGGCGCGGTACGCGGCAAGCAACGGCATCGCGCGGAACGCCTGCGGGGTCTGCACCCGCATGAGCACGGTGTCACCTACCGATGTGATGCGACCGTCCGGAGTGGTCCGCACGACGTCGCCCGCGCGCAACGCGGGCACCGCGCCGCCGAACCGGCGCGCCGTTGCCAACGCGGTGCGCATCAACTCCGGGCCTGCCAGTGGCCGCGCGGCATCGTGGATCAGCACCACGTCGACACTCCCGGATTCGATGTCGGCCGACAGGTAGCGCAGCACGTTGAGTTCGGAGCCGTGCCTGGTGTCGCCTCCCTCGACGAGTTCGACCGTGGCCCAATCGAGTTCGGTGTCGATCATCCGCTCGGCCATGTCGCGCTCGCCCCGGCGGAACACCAGCACGGTCCGGTCGACCTCCTGGGTGCGCGCGACGGCCTCCACCGACCACGCCACCATGCTGCGTCCGGCCAGCGGCAGATACGCCTTGTTGCCGTCGGCGCCGACGCGGGTTCCCATCCCCGCGGCCAGCACGACACCGACAGCTCCCGGTACTGAGCGCATCCGCCCACGCTAGCGTCTCCGAACGAAGTGCCCTACGGGTGGCCGGCGATCGCTAGGTTCCATGGTGTACGCCGCCCGCTCGGCGTTCTGGTCGCGGTGCGGGCATCGCGGGCTCGGCACTCGCCTATTGGCTGAACCGCCGTGGACTTCGGCCGTGCCGGTGGAGCGGATGGACCGACTGCGGCTGGGCGGGCACGCCGTCGACGTCCGCGGCGCGGCGCTCGAGGTGGTCGACCGGATGGGCCGCATTCTCTTCCGCAGCGGCTGGATCGGCATCGACCCGGCCGACCGCCGCGCCCAGTGCCACCTGCTGCGCCGGCGCTTCAGTGGAATGGATTGGGAGACACCGCGACTGCTCGATGCGCTCGACGGTGCCTACGACTACTACTTCGACGAGATGGCCCAGGTGCGAATGCCGCGGTGGTCGTTCGGGCGGATCGGTCTGCCCGGCGACGCAGCGTTCGGCCCGTCACCGCTGTCGGGGCAGGGCACGTCCGTCGCGCTGATCGGTGGCTACCTCTTGGCTCACCACCTCGATTCGGCGCCCGACGTGTTGACGGCATTCGCCCGGTGGCGAATGCCGGGGCTGGCCCGAACCCGCGCCGGCTCGTCACCATGGGTGAAGGCAAAGGGCGATGGACCCCGGCTCATCGGGCGCATCGATGTCGTTGGCGACCAAGCCCCGGGCAGCCATTCCCGACGTCGATGAGGCGACCCGATTCCCAGATCGTCTAGACGCCTGCCGCGACTTTCGGCACCGATGGGTCGGGCCAGGCGGAGAATCGGTGGCACGGCCCCGGTTTCTCGTTCACGCATTAGCGCGTGAGGTTTGCACGTGCCTGCTTGTTGCCGTTCCCCAATCATCGCACCCGGCCGGGGTTACGATGAACGCAGACGGCGGGGCGGTTTCTGCTCGTCTTCTTTCAAACACCGGCCGCTCATGACAAAATCGCTTGCCTCATCACCGGAAAGTGCGCGAACGATATAAGCGGTGTTCAATCAATACCGTATCCTGTTCGATGACAAGCGACGACTTGCTCGTACTCATGATTATGGATTCGGTTCCCCTGGCGCGATTGGCGGTACTGCTGGCTCTGGCTCTGGCTGCGTCGGCAATGGTGGGGGTATTGGTTGTGGTGCTGGTGTTTCACCTGGTTGCGGTGCCACTTCCCCTGCCGGTGGGATGCCTTCGGTGGGAAGTGTTGGCGCAGACCAAAAGCCAGCCGGTCCCATATGATCCTTGCAGAAATTCGTGGTGCTCATCGGCACCAAGTATTCTCTCCAGGCCCCCGGCGGATTTGGTGCCGGTGCATCGGTATTGTCGGGGCACTTCCAATTGCACGATACGCCGCCAACACCCTGACCGGCACTGGCAATGCCGAGAGTGCCCGTTGAACTGACACCGACACCGGTAGCGGCCAGTCCAAGGTCGACGCCACCGCCCTGGCAATGCCAATGCGCCCCATTGATTTCAGTCGGGAAATCGCAAAAACCGCCGGAGATACCAGCGATATTCACATTCAACACGCCGACCCCGGGATATGGGCATTGCGTGTCGGCTTTGGCTGGCGGCAGGAGAAGTGTTGATACGCAAAAACCAAATGCCAATGCTGTGGAAGCGCAGACCGCTGCTTGTGTTTTCATCGCCGTCCCTTTTTGAATGGCCCCTTTAACGACCCGCTTTGTTCGGTGATCAATCCGACCGCCACCCTAACCACCCCCTTTAACGTCTGTAGGGCCATTTCGGCAGATTGTCATGCGTTGGCCGGTTCGTCCTCGTCATCGAACATCGAGCGCGCGGGACTGCACCAAACCCGGCTGCACCGTCGACCCCGAACCGACGACGCGGCAAAGACTGGGCGGCCTTCAGCTTTCGCCGGTGCTCCCGATAGAACTCCGCCGCCCGTCTGATCGAGTCGTGGACCGGTGCGGGCCGCCAACCGAGTTCGCGTTCGGCCTTGCCGTGATCCAGTCGCGGCATGACGTGCATCAGCCGCACGCTGGTCCCAGCCGCGTCCGCGGCCGTCTCGTAGAGCTCCTGCGCCGTCATCATCCGATCGGAGATGATGTAGCGCTCACCGTTTCTACCCTTCTCGGCGGCGAGGAGCAATGCTGCCGCGGCGTACTCGACGCCGACGACCTCGCTGTCCGTTGGTGCGGAACAACGGTGTCGGGTCGCGTAGCCACGCGCGGGTATCGACCGCGCAATGGAACACGTCGTCGACGCCGGACATCGCCGCACGCGGCGCATCGTCATCGAGGATGTCGCCGTATTGGCGTTCGACGTCCAAGTCGTCGATGGCCTGCGTCGAACTGGTCTGACGGAGCAATATCCGGACGTCGTCGCCGCGTTGTACGAGTTGCCCTGTCACGTGGAAGCCGAGGAAACCGCTCGCCCCGATCACCAGTTTCCTTGCTCCCGCCATGGCGCGAATGTAGCGGTCACACCCTTTTCCCGGGTACGGTCACCGCCGTCGAGGAAGGACGGTGTGTCCGATGAATCAGTCATCACCCCCGCCCCACGAAGTGCCGCGCGCACATCGCCTGCGCCGCATGACAGGCCGCGACCCACGAGAGCAGCACCGGGTGGCAACGCCGCTCGAGCTGCTCTTCGACCTGACCTTCGTGGTCGCGTTCGGGCTCTCGGCATCGGAGTTCGCCCACCTCCTGGTCACGGGACACGTGGTCGCGGGACTCACGGCCTTCCTGTTCGCGACCTTCGCGATCTGTTGGGCGTGGATCAACTTCACCTGGTTTGCGTCGGCATACGACACCGACGACTGGGTCTACCGGCTGATGACCATGGTGCAGATGGTCGGCGTGCTGATCCTCGCGCTCGGCCTGCCACGGTTCTTCGCCTCCATCGAGCACGGCGTTCACGTGGACAACGCGGTTCTGGCCGCCGGGTACGTGGTGATGCGAATCGCCTTGGTGGGACAGTGGTTACGCGCTGCCCGGCAGGACCCCGAGCACAGGTCGGCCTGCCTGACCTACGCGACCGTGGTGACCATCGTGCAGATCGGCTGGATCGGGACCGTGTTCCTGCACGCGTCCGTGCCGTTCTCACTGACGGTCTGGGCGCTGCTGGCGCTCTCCGAGATGCTGGGCCCGTGGCTGGCCGAGCACCGCGGCGGCACGCCGTGGCACGCCCACCACATCGCCGAGCGCTACAGCTTGCTGGCGATCATCGCGCTCGGTGAGGGTGTCGTCGGCACCGTGGCATCGCTCAGCGCCGTGGTGGGGGAACACGGCTGGACCACTGAGGCCGTCCTGCTCGTCGTGGCAGGCACGGGCCTCACCTTCGGCATGTGGTGGGTGTACTTCGTGGTGCCCGCCGCCGACCTCCTACACGTGCGCCGAGAAGCGTCCTTCGTGTTCGGCTACGTGCACATGGCGGTGATCGGTGCGATCGTCGCAACCGGCGCGGGACTGCACACCGCGGCTTACTACGTCGAAGGGCATTCCGAGCTCGGCGACGGTGGGCACCGTGTTCGCGGTGGCAATCCCGGTCGGGGTGTTCATCGGCCTGGTCTACGTGGTGTACGCGTTGCTTGTTCGCACGACGGAGGCGTTCCATCTGCTGCTGATGGCGCTGACCGCGGTCGTGTTGGTGGCTGCCGTGGCACTGGCCATGCTCGGGGTGTCCATGGCGATCTGCCTGCTGGTCGTCACGTTCGCACCGGTGGTCACCGTGGTCGGGTTCGAGATGCGCGGGCACCGGGAGGCGGCGGTGGCGCTCGCGGCACGTCTCGCCAGCCCCTCGTAGCCGCGGCTCAGCCGGCGTCGAACGTCTCAAGTAGCGAGCGCTCCTGCTCGGCCTTCATCAGGGCCCGCGCCTTCTTGCGGGTGATCAGGATGCCGATGACGGCCAGCACCCAGACGGCGTACTGCACCGTCCAGGCCACGTGGAACGACGCGAACGAATACCCGCCCATCGCGCCGAGGATCAAACCCATCGCCTGCATGACCAACAGTGACGCCACGAATCCGCCCATGTTCACCATGCCCTGGGCGGTGCCAAGGGTCGCGCTGGGGTTGAACGTTCGCGCGAAGTCGAAGCCGACCATCGACCCCGGGCCGCCGATCGAGATGACCACGACGAGGACCATCAGCAGCCACAGCGGTGCTCGGCCGGGCAGAACCAGCACCACCGTCCACACCAGTGCGTTGCTCGCGATGATCGCCAGCACCACGCGAGACCGTCGGTTCGGATGGCGCGCCGTCAAAATTCCGATCACGATGCCCGCGGCGATGGCGGCAACGACGGAGATGGTCAGCAGCGCACCAGCAGTGCCCGTGGACTGTCCCTGGGCCACCGTCAGGTAGGGCACACCCCACATCAGCGCGAAGACCGTGACCGAGAACTGCGTGCCCATGTGGGTGAAGAAGCCCAACCGGGTGCCGGGACGCAGCCACACCGTCTTCACGCTGGCGAGCATCGCGCGCGCGGACATGGTCTCGGTCGCTACGACGCGGCCGCGTGGCGCATCCTTGACGAGCGCCGCCACCAATACCAGACCGAGCACGCCGAGCGCCGCGACCGAGATGTAAGCGGTCGCCCACGTCGTCCCGGTGAGAAGGGCGAGGAACGGGAGGGCCGACAGCACCTGGCCCAGCTGGCCACAAATGCCGGTGAGCTGGGTCAACAGCGGCACCCGTCGCGGCGGAAACCAGTGCGGCACCAGTCGGAGGACGGAGATGAAGGTGACCGCGTCGCCGAGTCCGACCACGGCGCGCGCCCCGATCGCCAGGGGCAGGGACGAGGTCAGCGCGAGCGCGAGCTGGCCGGCCGCCATCAGCGCGGCACCCGCGATGATCAGTACCCGCGAACCGTAGCGGTCGAGCAGTATCCCGGCGGGCACCTGGGCGCCGGCGTACACCACGACCTGCAGCACCACGAACGTCGACAACACGGCAGGCGTGGCATGAAAACGCTCGGCGGCATTCAGCCCGGAGACGCCGAGCGTGGTGCGGTCCAGAACGGCGACGATGTAGGCCAACAACCCCGTCGCCCAGATCATCCACGCACGCACTCGATCCATCGTCGCGTACGGCAGGGCACGATTGCGAATCGGCATGACGAAACGTACGTCGATGTGCAATTCTCGCAAACTTCTAAATCAGCGCTACAGTGTCCGTATGCATTGTTGCGGATGGAGCAGTTTCGGCGCTCTGACCCGCATATTGGGGGAGACGACAGTTGGCTGAGTATCGGATAGATGAGCTGGCAGATCTGTCTGGGGTCAGCGCCCGCAACATTCGGGCATATCGGGAGAGGGGTTTGCTCGACGCCCCGCGCCGGGTTGGACGGTCGGCGCTGTACGACGACGTCCACCTGAGTCAGCTGACGACGATCAATGATTTGTTGCGCAGGGGCTTCAGCTCCGCCCACATCGCCGAGTTCTTCTCCAGCATTCGGACGGGCCACGACCTGGCCGACCTTCTGGGCCTGCAGGCGGCGATCTTCGGTGACCGCCACCACCCGACGGCCGTCCCGGTCCCGGTCGACGTGGACGATGCAGACGCCCTCCGGTTGCGCGAGCTCGGCATGGCCGAAGTGGTCGACGGCAAGCTTCGGTTCACCGACCGCGAGGTCGCCGAAATCGTGGGGCGATCCGGTCGAACCACTGGAGTGCGTGCGCACGATGCTGCGAGCGGCCGCCGCCGTCGGCGACGCGATCGACGATTTGGCCGCCGCGAAGGTGCAGGCGCTGCTGGAGTCGATCGTGGCGCGGTTCGGTGCCAACTTCGTCCCCCGGCCCGAGGAGATGGGGGAGTTGAACCTCGTCGTCGCCGACTACCGCGATCTGGTCGACCGCGTGTCGGCCGAACTTCTGCGGGCCGCGGTGGAGCGCCACCTCGCCGCCGCCGTCTCGGGCTACACCGCCTCCGTTCTGGGCGGCGGGTGGGCGCCGGCTACGCGGGCTACGCCGTAGCGGTCACACTCGGGTGGTGGCCGGATCGCCACCGAACCGCTGCGCGAGCCAGACCGGGATGATCGCCAGCACCGTCAGTGCCGCGGCGACCACGTTGATCACGGGTGCCTGGTTGGGCCGGAACAGGTTTCCGAAGATCCAGATGGGCAGGGTCTGCACGCTCGGTCCTGCGGTGAACGTGGTCACCACGATCTCGTCGAAACTGAGCGCGAAGGCCAGGATGGCCCCTGCGACAAGGGCGCCGCGCATCATCGGAAACGTGATGTAGCGGAACGTCTGCCACGACGTGGCGCCCAGATCGGCCGAGGCGTCCTCCAGGTTGGTGCCGAGCCTGCGCAGCCGGGCCTGGGTGTTGTTGAAGACGATCACGATGCAGAACGTCGCGTGCCCGACGATCACGGTCGCCAGCCCGAGCGTGATGCCAAGCGCCGAGGTGAACGTCGCGTTCAGGGCGATGCCGGTGACGATGCCCGGCAGCGTGATCGGCAGTACCACCAGGAAGCTGACGGTGTTGCGGCCGAAGAACTCGTACCGTTGGACCGCGAACGCCGCCATCGTGCCGAGCGTCAGCGCGATCGCGGTGGCGCCGATCCCGACCAGCGCGGAGTTCGCCAGTGACTTCCACATTCCGGTGCTGTGCGCGGCGTCCGCCCACCACGCCAGCGTGAACCCGCTCGGCGGGAAGGCGAAGGACCGCGACGAGTTGAACGCGTTGACGACGACGAGAAGCAGTGGTGCGTAGAGGAATACCAATACCATCACGGTCCAGCCCCGGATCGCGCCGCGAGCGCCGTTGGACAGCATCAGACGTTCTCCAGCGCACCCGTACGCCGCATCGCGAGCAGGTACAGCACGATGGCGGCCAACGGGATGATCGACAGCGCGGCGGCAAGGGGCTGGTTGTTGGCGGTGACGAGTTGTCCGTAGATGATGTTGCCGAGCATCTGCGTCTTGCCGCCGACGATGGTGACGGCGATGTAGTCACCGAGCGACAGCGAGAAGGTGAAGATGGATCCGGCGGCGATGCCGGGAAAGACCAACGGCGCGACCACCATTCGCAACGTCGAGACGTCGGACGCGCCGAGGTCGGAGCTCGCGTCGATGAGCGAGTCGGGGACCCGTTCGAACGCCGCGAACACCGGAATGATCATGTACGGCAACCACAGGTAGGTCAGCGTGATGACGGTGGCGGTCAGGCCGTAGCCGGGGGTGTGTCCGGTGGCCCATGACAGAGGTCCAGCGGGCGAGAGCAACATCCGCCATGCGTACGCCTTCACCAGGTAGCTGGCCCACAGCGGAGTGGTGACCGCCACGACCAGCGCCAGGCGCATCGCGGGCGAGGCGATCTTGGCCATGTACAGAGCCAGAGGCACCGCCAGCACCGCGCACAGCACCGTGACCACCACCGCCACCCCTACGGTGCGCAGCGTCACCGCGCGGAACACCTCGTCGGTCAGCACCCGGGTGATGTTCTCGCCCGTCACGGTGCGCACCACCGCGCCGGTGAAGGAATTCGTGGTCCAGAACGCCGAGATCAGCAGTACGACAAGCGAACCAAGGTACGCCACCGCGAGCCAGGCCAGCGGGGGCAGCAGCAGGAAGGCCAGGCCCAGTCGTCGGAGCTGCCGCGGCGACGCCGAACCCCGCTTGGTGGTCGATGCGTCGGGTGCGGCAGCCGTCACCCCTTGATCTGCTGCCACTTGTCGAGCCACTCGTCGTAGCCCGTGCAGTTGTCGCCACTACCGTCGACGCACTGCTTCTGCGGTGTGGTCCAGTAGTGAATCTGGTCGGCGTACTTCTGGTCGGTCGCATGGTAGATGTCGCAGAAGTCCTTCTCGGTGGTGAAGTCGCACGCCTTGGTCTGGGCGGGGGCTTCACCGAAGTACTCGGCCACCTGAGCGTTGATCTTCGGCGAGGTGATCCAGTCCATCCACTTGTACATGCAGTTAGGGTGGGCGGCCTTCGCGGCGATCATCCAGGTGTCCGACCAGCCCGTGGCACCCTCCTTCGGGAGCACGGTGTTCACCTGCACCTTGTTGTCGGTGCCGATGGTGTTGGCGATCACCTGCCACGTCGTGCCGATCACGGATGTGCCCGATTCGAAGGCCTGGACCTCCTTGGTGTAGTCCGACCAGTACTCGCTGACGTTCTCGCGCTGTGACTTGAGCAGGTCGACGGCGGCGTCGAGTTGTTCGCTCGTCAGCGAGTAGGGATCCTTGATCCCCAAGTCCGGCTTGGTCTTCGACAGGTACAGCGCGGCATCGGCGATGTAGATCGGCGAGTCGTACGCCGTCACCTTGCCCTTGTACTTGCTCGCGTCGTCGAATACCGCACCCCAGGAGTCCGGGGCGTCGTGCACGACGCCGATGTTGTACATCAAGAGGTTGGCGCCCCAGCCGTGCGGAATGCCGTACATCTGCCCCTTGACGGAGTTCCACGGCTTGTCCTTCAGGAAGGGCGTGATGGTCTCGTAGTTGGGCACCAGCGAGGTATTCACGGGCGCGACGTCGCCGCCGTAGATCATGCGGAGCGAACCGTCACCCGACGCGGACACCCCGTCGTACTGTCCGGTGCGGATCAGCTGGAGCATCTCGTCGGACGTGTTGCCGATCTTGACGTTGACCTTGCAGCCGGTCTGCTGCTCGAACGGGGTCACCCAGTCGACCGCCGGATCGTTGGAGCCGTTCTCGGCGTAGCCCGCCCACGCGATCAGGTTGAGTTCTCCCTCGCCATTGCCAACGGAGGCAAGGGGTTCCATCTTGGGCGGTTCCTGACCGGAGCCGGAACCGGAGCCGGAGTCCGAGCCAGAGCAGGCCGCCACCAGGGCGACGCAGGCGGTGAGCGCGAGACCGAGCCGAATCGCGTTGGCTTTCATGGGGACTCCTCGTCGGTTCAGTTGGACAGGTCGTGAACGGCGTTGTCGGGCCAGGACAGGGTGATGGGCGTGCCGTGGCCGAGATCGGCGGGCAGCACGGCGGCCGAGGTGAGTACGGTCGCGGTGAGTGTCACGCCCGAGGCGGCTACGGCGGCGACGCGGGTGGTTGGCCCCGCGTAGATGACCTCGGCCACGGTGGCGTCGACGCTTCGAGTGCCGGGGGCGGTCGGGTCGCCCGCTGCGCCGACGGCGATCCGTTCGGGCCGCACCGCGAACAGGCCGGGCCTGCCGACGAGCGCCTGTGCGACATCGCCGTCGAACACGTTCGAGGTACCGACGAAGTCGGCGACGAACCGGTTGGCCGGGTACTCGTAGACGTCGCGGGCCCGGCCGATCTGCTCGATGCGGCCGTCGTTGAACACGGCCAGCCGGTCGCTCAGCGTGAGTGCCTCGTCCTGGTCGTGCGTGACGATGACGAAGGTGATGCCGACCTCGCGCTGGATGGCCTTGAGCTCCACTTGCATCTGCTCGCGGAGCTTGAGGTCGAGCGCGCCGAGGGGCTCGTCGAGCAGCAACACGCGCGGCCGTCCGACGAGTGCGCGGGCCAGTGCTACGCGCTGACGTTGGCCGCCCGACAACTGGGCCGGGCGGCGCGGGGCCTGGTCGGTGAGCCGCACCATGTCGAGGGCCTCGGTGGTGCGCTGTCGTCGTTCGGCCCGCGGCACCCCGCGTACCTTCATTCCGTACTCGACGTTCTGCGCCACCGTCATATGGGGAAACAGCGCGTACTCCTGGAACACCGTGTTGACGTCACGCCTGCGCGCCGGCCACGAGGTGACGTCCTCGCCGCCGAGCCGGATGGTGCCCGCGGTGGGTTGTTCGAAACCGGCGATCATGCGCAGCACTGTGGTCTTACCGGAACCGGAGGGTCCCAGGATGGCGAACAGCTCGCCGTCCTCCACGGTCAGATCGGCGCCGTCGACCGCGACGACACCGTTCGTGCCGCGCTCGTGGAAGACCTTGCGCAAACCGATCAACTCGATCTGCGGTCGAGCGGTGGTGGCGGTCGCGGACGATCCGGCGTCGATCCCGGATGGCGGACCAGCAGGCATGGGCAGATCGTATGGATCCGTCGGTCTGACCGCAGCACAAGTACGGATTTCGCGTAGAGAAGGGTCTACGTTGACTGTTTTCGTCTTCAGGGTACGGGTGGCAGAAGATGGGAATCTTGATACCGGTGTGACCAGTGGCGTTGATGAGAATGTTGAGGTCGATGTCATATTCTGGGGCGTATGGCGATTTCTCGGCGCGACGTGCTGAAATATGCCGCCGCCGCGCCCGCCGTCCTCGGACTGGGCGGTGCACTGGCCGCGGCAGGCACGCCGAACGCGTCGGCCGCACCCCTCGGCATCCTGCTCGACTACGCCGCGGGCGTCATCAGGGCAACCGACATCCGCGCGGCCGGCGCGGCCGGCGCCATCCGGTATGTCTCCGACCGTCGGCCGGGTGGAGCATGGATGCTCGGCAAGCCAATCCAGCTGCCCGAGGCCCGCGACCTGTACCGGAGTGGCCTCAAGATCGTGTCCTGCTACCAGTACGGCAAGCAGGACACCGCGGACTGGCTCGGCGGGCAGAACGCGGGCGTGCAGCACGCCAAGCGGGGGTGGCAGTTGCACGTCGCCGCGGGTGGTTCCTACGGCGCGCCCATCTACGCGTCGATCGACGACGATCCGTCATATGCCCAGTACAAGCAGCAAGTTGCGCCGTATCTCAGGGCGTGGGAGTCGGTCCTCGGCCATCAGCGCGTCGGCGTGTACGCCAACTCCAAGACAATCGACTGGGCCCTCCAGGACGGCCTCGGGTCTTACTTCTGGCAGCACAACTGGGGATCGCCTGAGGGATTCACCCATCCGGCTGCGGCGCTGCACCAGGTAGAGATCGACAAGCGTAGCGTCGGGGGTGTTGGTGTCGACCTCAACCACGTCCTGAAACCCGCGTTCGGACAGTGGGACTAGGACCTAGGACTTACTGATCAGTAATACGAGCCAGCAAACAAATCTGCGCTCGCTGTCGTGTGGAGTAGACAGCTGCATCCGGGTTGTCGCTTTTCTGCCGGCGCCGAGGGGACTTTCGACTGAAGGAAATTCTTAGATAACGATTCGATAACAGTACTGCCTTGATCTGCACTGTTATAGCTACTGGACCGTAACCACGTGCATGCAGGACATTTGTCCCGGAAGGCTCGTGGCCCATCAGAAGCCCGCGTTACGCAATGCGTTGTTACTCGAGCGTAGAACTCGCCAGTAACCATTCGAGGGCACAAAATGGTGCATGTCCTTATGACACTCTTATGGGGCTGGCCCGTCCGCTGGACCGCCCGGGAGGGCAGTCCGGCCGCGTCCCTCAACGACAGAGGCGACGGAGACCGGAGCCAGCCGAGATTCGACGACGAATCGCAGGACCCCGAGGCGAGCGGGGCAGCGCCGCCAAGACGACAGCCCGAAGACGAGCTAGACGCGCCACAGCGCAACGAGGAGATGGCAACACGTGACTATCAACGAGAAGCACGACTGGGTATCCACCGACCGCAAGGGCGCAGGCGATGGTTCATCGATTCTGACCGGCGCACACGCGCTGGTCGACCTGCTCAACGCCGGCGAACCATATGCGGTGGCCTTCGGCGGGCAGGGCGGTAGCTGGCTGGAGAACCTGGAAGAGCTGATCAGCTCGGCGGGCATCGAATCGGAACTGAGCGAGGTCGTCGGTGAGGCGGCACTGCTGCTCGAGCCCGTCGCCCGCGAGCTCGTGGTGGTCCGGCCGATCGGCTTCGAACCGATGCAGTGGGTTCGCGCGCTGGCCGCCGACGAGCCGCTGCCAACGACCAAGCAACTCACCACCGCCGCGATCTCGGGCCCGGGCATCCTGCTGGCCCAGATGGCCGCGATGCGCGCCGTGAAGCGCCAGGGGCTCGATCTGCAGGGCACACCTCCGGTGGCGATGGCGGGCCACTCGCAGGGCATCATCGCCTGTGAGGCGCTCAAGGCCAACGGCACCCGTGACGCCGAACTGCTTGCCATGGCCCAGCTGATCGGAGCCGCAGGCTCGCTCGTCTCCCGCAGGCGGGGCATGGTCGGACGGGGTGACAAGTCGCCGATGGTGTCGGTGACCAACGCCGACCCGGACCGCATCGCCGAGCTTCTGGAAGACTTCTCCACCGACGTGCGCACGGTGTTGCCGCCCGTCCTGTCCATCCGCAACGGCCGTCGTTCGGTGGTCATCACGGGAACCCCCGAGCAGCTCGCCCGCTTCGAGCTGTACTGCAGCAAGGTCACGGAGCGCGAAGAGGCCGAGCGCAAGAACAAGACGCGCGGGGGCGCGGTCTTCAGTCCCGTGTTCAACGGCGTGCAGGTCGAGGTCGGCTTCCACACGCCGCGCCTCGTCGACGGTGTGGACATGGTCGACGGCTGGGCCAGCCGGTTGACCATCGACGCCGAGCTCCTGCATCGCTTCACCAAGGCCATCTACACCGAGCCCATCGACTGGGTCGGTGAGGTCGAGCGTCTGCACGATGCCGGAGCACGCTGGATCGTCGACCTCGGACCGAGCGACACCATCACGCGCGTCACCGCACCGGTGATCCGTGGGCTCGGCATCGGCATCGTCGACGCCGCCACCCGCTCCGGGCAGCGCAGCCTGTTCACCGTCGGCGCGGCACCCGACGTCGCACCGCCGTGGTCGAGCTACGCGCCGTCGGTCGTGTCGCTGCCGGACGGCTCGGTGAAGCTGTCGACCAAGTTCACCCGGCTCACCGGCCGCTCGCCGATCCTGCTCGCGGGCATGACGCCGACCACCGTGGACGCCAAGATCGTCGCCGCCGCGGCGAACGCCGGCCACTGGGCCGAGCTTGCGGGCGGCGGCCAGGTCACCGAGCCGATCTTCGAGGACCGCATCGCCGAGCTGACCGAACTGCTCGAGCCCGGTCGCGCGGTGCAGTTCAACTCGCTGTTCCTCGACCCGTACCTGTGGAAGCTGCAGGTGGGCGGAAAGCGCCTGGTGCAGAAGGCCCGTCAGTCCGGTGCGCCGATCGACGGCGTGGTCATCAGCGCAGGCATTCCCGATCTCGAGGAAGCCGTTGCGCTGATCAAGGAGCTCAACGACGTGGGCATCACTCACGTGGTGTTCAAGCCGGGCACCGTCGAGCAGATCAAGTCCGTCATCAAGATCGCCGCCGAGGTACCCGACCGGGACGTCATCATGCACGTCGAGGGTGGCCGCGCCGGTGGTCACCACTCGTGGGAGGATCTCGACGACCTTCTGGTCTCCACGTACTCCGACCTCCGCAAGCTGTCCAACATCACGCTGTGCGTCGGTGGTGGCATCGGAACCCCCGAGCGCGCCGCCGCGTACCTGTCTGGCAAGTGGTCGCAGGCGTACGGCTTCCCGATCATGCCGGTCGACGGCATCCTGGTGGGCACCGCGGCGATGGCCACCCTGGAGTCCACCACGTCTCCCTCGGTCAAGCGGATGCTCGTCGACACCACCGGCACCCCCACCTGGGTCGCCGCAGGAAAGGCTCAGGGCGGCATGGCATCCGGGCGCAGCCAGCTCGGTGCCGACATCCACGAGATCGACAACACGGCATCGCGGTGTGGCCGACTTCTCGACGAGGTCGCCGGTGACGCCGACGCGGTCGCCGAGCGGCGTGACGAGATCATCGCCGCAATGGCCGAGACCGCGAAGCCGTACTTCGGCGACGCGGCGCACATGACGTACCTGGAGTGGTTGCAGCGCTACGTCGAACTGGCGATCGGTGAGGGCAACAGCACCGCCGACACCAAGAAGGCGGATTCGCCGTGGCTCGACGTCAGCTGGCGCGACCGGTTCGAGGAGATGCTCAAGCGGGCGGAAGCCCGGCTGCACCCCTCGGACTCCGGCCCGATCGAGACGCTGTACGGCGTCGACTCCGAAGGTGAGGCGCTGCTTGAGGATCCGCAGGGCGCCATCACCGCGCTGCTGTCGCGCTATCCGGACGCAGAGACGGTCAAGCTGCACCCAGCCGACGTGCCGTTCTTCGTGACGCTGTGCAAGACGCTCGGCAAGCCGGTCAACTTCGTCCCGGTGATCGACAAGGACGTGCGGCGCTGGTGGCGCAGTGACTCGCTGTGGCAGGCACACGACGAGCGGTACACGGCCGACCAGGTGTGCATCATTCCCGGCACCGAGGCGGTCGCAGGCATCACGCGCGCCGACGAGCCCGTCGGTGAACTCCTCGACCGGTTCGAGCAGGCATCCATCGACGAGGTGATCGCGTCGGGCGCCGAACCCGTCGCCGTGGTGTCGCGCAGGCAAGCCCGTGTCGACGTCACCGGACCGCTCGCCGTCGTGCTCGACTCGCCCGACGTGCTGTGGGCGGGCCGCACCGCGATCAACCCGGTTCACCGCATCGGCGAGCCCAGCGAGTGGCAGGTGCACGAGAACCGGGTTCTGGAGGGCAGGAGCGAAGCGACCGGGGATTCGACCATAGCCACACATCCTTCGACGGGTGCGCGCCTCGAGACCACGGGTGACGGAAACGTCTCGCTCAGCGTTCCGCTTTCCGACATCTGGATCACGATCCGGTTCACCCTTCCCGCGGCCACGGTCGACGGTGGCATGCCCGTCGTCACCACCGATGACGCGTCAGCCGCCATGCGTGCCGTGCTGGCCATCGCGGCGGGCGTCGAGGGCGCCGAGGCACTGCCTCCCGTGACCGATGACAGCACCACTGTGACCGTTTCCTGGGATCCGGAGGAGGTCGCCGACCACACCGGCGTCACCGCAACGTTCGGCGCACCACTGGCGCCGGGCCTGACGCTGGTGCCCGATGCGCTCGTCGGCAGCTGCTGGCCCGCCGTGTTCTCCGTCATCGGCTCGGCGGTCACCGACGCCGGCTTCCCGGTCGTGGAAGGTCTGCTGAGCTTGGTCCACCTCGACCATGCGGCGCGCCTGCTCGCTCCGATGCCGAAGACGCATGCCGAATTGACCGTCACCGCAACGGCTTCGTCCGCGGTTGACACCGAGGTCGGCCGCGTCGTGCCGGTGTCGGTGACCATCCGCGACGCCGACGGCAACGATTTGGCGCAACTCGAGGAGCGATTCGCGATCCGCGGCCGCACCGGCGCCGTCGAATTGACCGATCCGCTGCGCGCAGGCGGGGCGATCACCGACAACGCCACCGACACGCCGCGGCGTCGCCGCCGCGACGTCGCCGTCACCGCGCCCACCGACATGAGCGCCTTCGCCGTGGTGTCCGGTGATCACAATCCGATCCACACGGACCGTGCCGCCGCTCTGCTGGCCGGGCTGAAATCGCCCATCGTGCACGGCATGTGGCTGTCGGCCGCCGCGCAGCACGTCGTGACCGCGACCGACGGCCGGGCCACCCCGCCCGCGCGGCTGGTCGGCTGGACGTCGCGCTTCCTCGGCATGGTGCTGCCTGGCGACGAGATCGACTTCCGCGTCGACCGGGTCGGAATCGACCGCGGCGCAGAGATCGTCGAGGTCACCGCCAAGGTCGGCAACGACCTGGTGATGTCGGCAACGGCGCAGCTGGCTGCGCCGAAGACCGTCTATGCGTTCCCCGGTCAGGGCATCCAGTCCAAGGGCATGGGCATGGAGGTGCGGGCCCGCTCCAAGGCCGCCCGCAAGGTGTGGGACACGGCCGACAAGTTCACCCGCGACACCCTCGGTTTCTCGGTGCTGCACGTGGTGCGCGACAACCCGACCAGCCTGATCGCCAGCGGGGTGCACTACCACCATCCCGAGGGCGTGCTCTACCTGACTCAGTTCACGCAGGTGGCGATGGCCACCGTCGCCGCGGCCCAGGTGGCCGAGATGCGCGAGCAGGGTGCGTTCGTCGAGGGCGCGATCGCTTGCGGTCACTCCGTCGGTGAATACACCGCACTGGCGTGTGTGTCCGGCGTGTACCCGCTCGAGGCGCTGCTCGAGGTGGTCTTCCACCGCGGCAGCAAGATGCACGACATCGTGCCGCGTGACGAGCACGGCCGGTCCAACTACCGGCTGGCCGCCATCCGGCCGTCGCAGATCGACCTGGACGACGACGACGTCACCGACTGGGTTGCCGAAATCGCCCAGCGCACAGGCGAATTCCTGCAGATCGTGAACTACAACCTGCGCGGCTCGCAGTATGCGATCGCGGGCACGGTGCGTGGTCTGGAGGCACTGGAGGAGGAGGTCGAGAAGCGTCGCGAGATCTCCGGCGGCAAGCGCTCCTTCATCCTGGTACCCGGCATCGACGTGCCGTTCCACTCCGAGGTGCTGCGGGTCGGCGTCGCCGACTTCCGGCGCTCGCTGGAGCGGGTCATGCCGCGCGACGCCGACCCCGCGTTGCTGATCGGCCTCTACATCCCCAACCTGGTGCCACGGCCGTTCACCCTGGACCGCGACTTCATCCAGGAGATCCGCGATCTGGTGCCCGCCGAGCCGCTCGACGAGATCCTCGCCGACTACGACACGTGGCTCACCGAGCGTCCCCGCGAGCTGTGCCGCAAGCTCGTCATCGAACTGCTGGCCTGGCAGTTCGCCAGCCCCGTGCGCTGGATCGAGACGCAGGACCTGCTGTTCATCGAGGAGGCCGCAGGCGGACTCGGCATCGAGCGGTTCGTCGAGATCGGCGTGAAGTCGGCGCCGACCGTCGCGGGCCTGGCCACCAACACGCTGAAGCTGCCGGAGTACTCGCACAACACCACCGAGGTGCTCAACACCGAGCGCGACGCCGCGGTGCTGTTCGCCACCGACACCGATCCAGAGCCCGAGTCCGAGTCGGACGAGTCCGGTGACGCCGCGTCAGCACCGGTCGCCGACGCCGCTGCGGTCGAGGCCGCGCCGGCCCCGACGCCCGCGGCCCCGAGTGGCGGCCCGCGCCCCGACGACATCGGGTTCGACGCATCCGACTCGACGATGGCGCTGATCGCCCTTTCGGCGAAGATGCGCATCGATCAGATCGAGCCCCTCGACTCCATCGAGTCGATCACCGACGGTGCGTCCTCACGGCGCAACCAGCTGCTGGTCGATCTCGGTTCGGAGCTGAACCTGGGTGCGATCGACGGAGCGGCCGAGGCCGACCTGGCCGGGCTGAAGGCCCAGGTGACCAAGCTGGCCCGCACGTACAAGCCCTTCGGCCCCGTGCTGTCCGACGCGATCAACGATCAGCTGCGCACGATTCTCGGACCGTCGGGCAAGCGGCCCGCCGCCATCGCCGAACGTGTCACCAAGACATGGGAACTCGGCGAGGGCTGGGCCAAGCACGTCATCGTCGAGGTTGCACTCGGCACCCGTGAGGGCTCCAGTGTGCGAGGTGGCTCGCTCGGCGGACTGCACGACGGTGCGCTGGCCGACGCCGCGTCCGTCGACAGGGTGGTCGACGGTGCGGTCGCCGCGGTCGCGGCCCGCAAGGGCATCGCGGTGTCGCTGCCGTCGTCGGGTGCCGCGAGTGGTGGCGTGGTGGACTCCGCCGCGCTGACCGAATTCGCCGAGCAGGTCACCGGCCGCGATGGCGTGCTGGCCTCGGCGGCCCGGATGATTCTGGGCCAGCTGGGTCTGGACAACGCCGTCAGCACGCCCGAGTCGGTGAACGACGCCGAGCTGATCGACCTCGTCACGGCCGAACTGGGTTCGGACTGGCCACGTTTGGTGGCCCCGACGTTCGATGGCCGCAAGGCGGTGCTGTTCGACGACCGCTGGGCCAGCGCGCGAGAAGACCTCGCGCGGCTGTGGCTGATGGACGAGGACGAGATCGACACCGACTGGCCGCGGCTCGCCGCGCGCTTCGAAGGTGCGGGCCACGTCGTTGCCACGCAGGCGAATTGGTGGCAGGGCAAGGCGCTGGCCTCCGGCCGCAACGTGCACGCCTCGATGTTCGGCCGCGCCGCCGCCGGTGCGGAGAACCCCGAGCGGGGTCGCTATGCCGACGAGATCGCGGTGGTGACGGGCGCTTCCAAGGGCTCTATCGCCGCGTCGGTCGCCGCTCAGTTGCTGGATGGGGGAGCGACAGTCATCGCCACCACCTCCAAGCTCGACGACGACCGGTTGGCGTTCTACCGGACGCTCTACCGCGACCATGCCCGGTTCAGTGGCCAGTTGTGGGTGGTGCCCGCCAACATGGCGTCCTACTCCGACATCGATGCACTGGTCGCCTGGGTTGGCAACGAGCAGACCGAAAGCCTTGGGCCGCAGTCGATTCACCTCAAGGATGCGCTGACCCCGACGCTGCTGTTCCCGTTTGCGGCACCGCGCGTGGCAGGTGACCTGTCCGAGGCGGGTTCTCGCTCCGAGATGGAGATGAAGGTGCTGCTGTGGGCCGTGCAACGGCTCATCGGCGGCCTCTCGCACATCGGATCCGAGCGCGACATCGCCTCGCGACTGCACGTCGTGCTGCCCGGTTCACCGAACCGCGGCATGTTCGGCGGCGACGGCGCGTACGGCGAGGCCAAGTCCGCGCTCGACGCCCTTGTCACCCGTTGGAAGGCGGAAACGTCGTGGGCGCAGCGGGTCTCGCTGGCGCACGCGTTGATTGGCTGGACCAAGGGCACTGGGCTGATGGGGCACAACGACGCCATCGTCGGCGCCGTCGAAGAGGCCGGTGTCACCACCTACACCACCGAGCAGATGGCGTCGATGTTGCTCGACCTGTGCGACATCGAGTCCAAGGTGGCTGCAGCGCACGAGCCGATCAAGGCTGACCTGACCGGTGGACTCGGCGAGATCGACATCGACATGGCCGAGCTGGCCGCCAAGGCCCGCGAGGAGATGGCGGCCGAGGCTCCCGCCGACGACGAGGACGGTTTCACGACCATCCCGGCGCTGCCATCCCCTCCGCGCGGTTACACCGCGGCGCCGCCGCCGGCGTGGGACGACCTCGACGTCGATCCCGCCGACCTGGTGGTGATCGTCGGCGGCGCCGAACTCGGCCCGTACGGCTCGTCGCGCACCCGCTTCGAGGTAGAGACCTCCGGGGAGCTGTCCGCCGCCGGCGTTCTCGAGCTCGCCTGGACCACGGGCCTGGTCAAGTGGGAGGACGACCCGAAGCCGGGTTGGTATGACACCCAGACCGGCGACATGGTCGACGAGGGCGAGCTGGTGGAGCGTTACCACGACGCCGTCATCGAACGGGTCGGCATCCGCGAGCTCGTCGACGATGGTGCGATCGACCCCGATCACGCAGCGCCGCTGCTGGTCTCGGTGTACCTCGACAAGGACTTCACCTTCGTGGTGTCCTCAGAGGCCGACGCGCGTGGGTTCGCTCAGTTCGATCCCGAGCACACGGTGATCGCGCCGCTGCCCGACAGCTCCGACTGGCAGGTCATCCGCAAGGCGGGCACCGAGATCCGGGTGCCACGCAAGGTGAAGTTGTCGCGGACGGTCGGCGCCCAGATTCCGACCGGGTTCGACCCGAAGGTGTACGGCGTCAGCCAGGACATGGCGAGTTCCATCGACCGGGTGGCGCTGTGGAACCTCGTCACCACCGTCGATGCGTTCCTGTCCTCCGGGTTCACCCCCGCGGAGCTCCTGCGCTGGGTGCACCCCAGCCTGGTGGCCAGCACGCAGGGCACCGGCATGGGCGGCATGACCTCGATGCAGACCATGTACCACGGCAACCTGCTCGGCCAGAACAAGCCGAACGACATCCTGCAGGAGGTCTTGCCGAACGTCATGGCAGGCCATGTCGTGCAGTCCTACGTCGGCAGCTACGGCGCGATGATCCACCCCGTCGGCGCGTGTGCCACGGCGGCGGTATCGGTCGAGGAGGGCGTGGACAAGATCCGGCTCGGCAAGGCCGAGTTCGTGGTCGCGGGCGGTTATGACGACCTGACGTTGGAGGCCATCATCGGCTTCGGTGACATGGCGGCCACCGCCGACACCGAGGTGATGCGCGCCAAGGGCATCAGCGACTCCAAGTTCTCCCGCGCCAACGACCGGCGCAGGCTGGGCTTCGTCGAGGGCCAGGGCGGTGGCACCGTCCTGCTGGCCCGCGGCGACCTGGCGCTGGAGATGGGTCTGCCGGTGCTCGCGGTGGTGGGCTACGTGTCCTCGTTCGGCGACGGCGTGCACACCTCGATTCCCGCTCCTGGGCTCGGAGCCCTCGGGGCCGGCCGGGGTGGCAAGGAGTCGCAGCTGTCCAAGTCGCTGGCCAAGCTCGGCGTTGGCGCCGACGACATCGCGCTGATCTCGAAGCACGACACGTCGACGCTCGCCAACGATCCCAACGAGACGGAGTTGCACGAGCGGCTCGCCGTCGCGATGGGTCGGTCGCCGGGTGCACCGCTGTTCATCGTCAGCCAGAAGAGCCTCACGGGGCACTCGAAGGGCGGCGCGGCGGCGTTCCAGATGATGGGCATGTGCCAGATGCTGCGCGACGGCGTCATCCCGCCGAACCGGAGCCTGGACTGCGTCGACGACGAACTCGCGCACGCGTCCCACTTCGTGTGGGTGCGCGAAACCCTGCAGCTGGGCGAGAAGTTCCCGATGAAGGCTGGTCTGGTTACCAGCCTGGGCTTCGGTCACGTGTCGGGTCTGGTGGCGCTGGTCCATCCGCAGGCATTCCTGGCTGCACTGGATCCGGCGCAGCGTGAGGACTACCAACGCCGGGCCAACGCCAGGGTGCTGGAGGGTCAGCGCAGGCTGGCCTCGGCGATCGCGGGTGGACCCGCGCTCTACGAGAAGCCGGCTGACAGGCGCTTCAACCACGACTCGCCGGAGAAGCGGCAGGAGGCCGACATGTTGCTCGACGCGTCGTCGCGGCTGGGCGAGGACGGCTGGTACTCGAGTGAGCACGTGTGAGGCGAGGAGACGGGTTCGGCTAGCGTTCGTCGCATGAGCATCGTCGGAGTCGGCATCGATCTGGTCTCCATTCAGGACTTCGCCGAGCAGGTGGACCAACCGGGAACCGTGTTCGCGGAGACGTTCACGCCGGGTGAGCGCCGCGACGCCGCGGACAAGAGTTCGTCGGCGGCGCGGCACCTCGCGGCGCGGTGGGCGGCCAAGGAAGCGGTGATCAAGGCCTGGTCGGGTTCGCGGTTCTCGAAGCGGCCCGTGCTGCCCGAGGACATCCACCGTGACATCGAAGTGGTCACGGACATGTGGGGCAGGCCGAAGGTGCGACTGTCCGGCGACATCGCCGAGCACCTCAAGGACGTCACCATCCACGTGTCGCTGACGCATGACGGCGATACCGCGGCAGCGGTGGCGGTACTGGAGGCTCCGTAGCGGTCCCCTCCACTGCGCGAGCAGACGCAAAGGTGTCGCGCCTGTCGGCGTGTCGCGCATATTTGCGTCTGCTCGCGCGGACTGGCTGCGTCTGCTCGCGCGGATGGGTGCACTAACCTCGGTCGGGTGACTGATCTCGTCGCCCGTGTCCGGGAAGTGCTGCCATCCGTGCGTTCAGATCTCGAGGATCTCGTCCGCATCCAGTCCGTGTGGGCCGACCCAGCTCGCCGCGACGAGGTCCGGCGTAGCGCAGATGCGGTGGCAAAGCTGTTGTCGGAAGCGGGTTTCGGCGACGTCCGCATAGTCAGCGAAGGTGGCGCGCCTGCGGTCATCGCACGTCATCCGGCGCCTCCCGGCGCGCCGACGGTGTTGCTGTATGCGCACCACGACGTGCAGCCGGAGGGCGAACCGTCGCAGTGGGCGTCGCCGCCATTCGATCCGACGGAACGCGACGGCCGGCTGTACGGCAGGGGCACCGCCGACGACAAGGCTGGCATCGCAACGCATCTGGCCGCCTTTCGGGCGCACGGCGGCAATCCGCCCGTCGGTGTGACGGTGTTCGTCGAGGGGGAGGAGGAGTCCGGCTCCCCATCGCTTGGCGCTCTGCTGGCCGCGCACCGGGACCTGCTCGCCGCCGACGTCATCGTGATCGCCGACTCCGACAACTGGAGTACCGAGATCCCGTCGCTCACGGTGTCTCTGCGCGGCCTGGCGGACTGCGTCGTCGAGGTGGCCACGCTGAATCACGGACTGCACTCCGGGATGTGGGGCGGCGTCGTACCCGACGCCGTCAGCGCGCTGGTGCGACTGCTGGCCAGCCTGCACGACGACGACGGCAACGTCGCCGTCGCGGGCCTGCACGAGGGCACTGCGGCCGACGTCGACTATCCGGCGGACCGGGTCCGGCGCGAGTCGGGGCTGCTCGACGGCGTCGGCGAGATCGGCTCCGGCTCGGTGGTGCAACGGCTGTGGGCCAAGCCGGCGATCACGGTCATCGGCATCGACACCACGCCGATCGCGTCGTCGTCGAACACGCTGATCCCTCGGGCTCGGGCCAAGGTCAGCATGCGGGTCGCCCCCGGCGGTGACGCGCGGGCGCACCTCGCCGCACTGACCCGCCACCTCGAGGAACACGTGCCGTGGGGCGCTCGCGTGACGGTGACACCGGGCGACGTCGGGCAGCCATACGCGATCGACGCCGCCGGCGAGGTGTACGACGCGGCCAGGTCGGCGTTCATGCAGGCCTGGGGCCGCGAGCCGATCGACACGGGGGTGGGCGGATCGATTCCGTTCATCGCCGAGTTCGCCACCGCCTACCCGGCGGCCAAGATCCTGGTGACCGGCGTCGAGGACCCGGCCACACAGGCCCATAGCATCGACGAGAGCCTGCACCTCGGCGTGCTGGAGCGGGCGGCGACGTCGGAGGCGCTACTCCTCGAGAAGCTCGGAGGGTAGTCGGGAATCTAGACGGGCCGGCAGGTGCGCAGCGACTCGGAGTTAGACCGAGATGTCGCGGCGCAGTTTGGCGACGTGGCCGGCGGCCTTGACGTTGTACTGGGCGACCTCGATCTTGCCGTTCTCGTCGACCACGAACGTCGAGCGGATCACGCCTTGAACCGTCTTGCCGTACATGGTCTTCTCGCCGAACGTGCCCCATGCGGTGAGCACCTCGCGTTCGGGATCGGACAGCAGCGGGAACGTCAGCCCCTCGGCTTCGCGAAACTTCGCGAGCTTCACCGGCTTGTCGGGCGAGATGCCGATGACCTCGAGGCCGGCTTCGTTGAGTTCGGCAAGGCTGTCCCGAAAATCGCAGGCCTGCTTCGTGCAGCCGGGAGTGGACGCGGCGGGATAGAAGTAGACGATCACCTTGCGACCCTTGAAGTCGCTGAGCTTCACCGTGTTGCCGTCTGCGTCGGACAGGCTGAACGCGGGTGCTTCGTCGCCTACCTCGAGACGAGGGGTCGATGGCATGCGTTGGTGTCCCTTCTGTCGGCCGGCGCGTCGGATCGCCGTTGCGCTGAACTAGGGTAGTTCGGCAAGGCAGTGACGCGAGTTGGAGGGTTGACGTGGCGGACCGGGATCCGGACAGCATCAAGCAGGACATCGATCAGGCTCGCGATCAGTTGGCGTCGACGGTGGATGCCCTCGCCCAGCGGGCGCATCCCAGCAGGATCGCCGATGACGTCAAGGCGGCCGTGTTGCGCTTCGTCAGGAAGCCGGCGGTGGCGGTGTCGCTGGCCGGCGTCGGTGCGGTCGTGGTGGTGGTCGTGGTGCGCCGAATCAGGCGGCGCTGACGCGTGGTCAACGACGGCGGCGCGACCAGAACCAGTCGGCGAGCGAGCGGCTGGGCGGGTTTGCCCTACGGCCGAGCCTGCTGCAGCTGTGGACCGATACGACATGCTGCGAGGCTGACTCGCCGTCGTGAGCCAGGGTGGGCGAGGTCGCAGCGAGCGACGTGACTGCCGTTGTCATCAGCTAAGACCTCCCTTCATCTCCTGGCCGACCGATCGCGCAGGGTGCCGCCGCGGTCCAGCTAACCAAATCGTATCAGCTGTGCGCCGATTTGCACTGCTTGAAACCTGACGAATGAGCGGACCCGGACCTTCCGCTACCGGGGGTTTCAATGGCCATGGGTGAAATGATCAGCCACATTTGTACCAATTTCAATGCATTGCCACGGGCGCTGCTGGCGAATTGGAGACGCATTGGCTCCATCGTCACCCGAAGCTGACATTCGCGCTGAGAAAGCGTGCGCAGCGCACCGATATCGTGCCCGCTGGCAACGCCGACCAGCAATGTGCAGCGCCTTCTCTCCGAACTTCGGAGAGAATCATCGCACAAGTCAAACTTGTGATCTTTCTCGGCTCCGAGATGGCTGACGCGTCTCACCTCGGGCCGCATCTCGTGCTGTTATGACCGTCTGTACAGCAGTTTCCCAGTTTCGCCCGGACATGGCCGTGACAGTGCGTTCGAGCCGTATGCGTGCGGCTCAATTCACCGTGACGACGCTGCGCGGCCATTTTGGATACGCCGTCCGCTCACTCTCATCAATTCGCCATCAACGTCGAGAACCGCGGTGGCAATTCGATCCGCCGACGCATCGCCGGCGCGCTTTCTCCGACATCATCTTTTCAGACAGCGGTCCCGCCGCCATCGACGTGCAGCGTCGAGCCGGTGACGAAGCTGGAACGCGGTGATGCGAGGAACAGCACGGCCTCGGCGATCTCAGATGCGTGCGCGGTGCGCCCGAGCGGGAGTGCCCGGCCGAGCTCCTCGTTGGCCTCGCCCCACTCCGCCGCCACGCCCTCGGTGCGGGTGGGGCCGGGGGCGACGCTGTTGACCCGTACCCCGCGAGAACCGAATTCAGCAGCCCAGGTACGGGTCAGCGATTCGAGGGCCGCCTTGGAAGCGCTGTATCCGGATGCACCGGGTATCCCCTTGAACGCCGCGAGCGTGGTGATGTTGACGATGCTGCCGCGACCGCGGGCCAACATCGCAGGCGCCAGCCCCGCGACGAGGAAGTACGCGCCGCTGACGTTCGTGTCGAACATCCTCGCGAAGGTCAGCGGGTCTTGTCCGACGGGCGGCGGGAAAGCTGGCCGCGTTGTTGACGATGATGTCGACGTCTCCGCACTGCCGGGCAAGCTCTTGACGGACGCCGCGGCGGCGGTTGCGGCCCGCGATGATGACCGAGGCGCCTTCCGCGGCCACGAGGCGCGCGGACTCCAGGCCGATGCCGGCGGTTCCGCCGGTGATCAGAGCGGTGTGATTCGTCAGTTCCATTGGGTCTCCTCATCGGGTGTCATCGCTGAGCGCGGTAGAGGCCGCGGTCGCTCACGACGTCGAACGACAGCCGCGCAGCTGGGCGGGAGCCAGTCGGCGAACGGCCCGACGCGGTGAGGTTGGCCTCGATCTTCGAGCGATGACGTCCGGTGCCGCCGACGACGACGTCCTTCGTGATGATCCTTTGATGGCTGCGATGACTGTGATGCCAGCCTCGCGCCGACGGGGCTGTCATCGAACCTTGGAAATCCGTAGTGATGCCCCCGGTGTCCACGCAGCAGGGCCGGGGGACTCAGAGGTGAGGGTGCGGTGCTCGATGGCGGGTGAGAAACGCAGCGACTCGATGCGCAAACACCAAAGGTCAGGCAAAACCATGCCTGACCTGCGGTGACGGGTGGTGCGCCGTCAGGGTTTCGAACCCCGGACCCGCTGATTAAGAGTCAGCTGCTCTACCAACTGAGCTAACGGCGCGCGTGAGAGACGATAACAGGCCTTGCCGCGCAGATGAAATCCCACTTCGGACGTGGGGCACGCACACAGCAAGGGCGCGCCACACTCCCAGGTTGCCCTTAGACTTACCGGCAAGTAACCATTGATTCCCAAGACGAGGTGGAGCAAAGCATGTGGCAGGTCAACTCAGTGACCCGTCCGCGGCGGAAGTCGACGTTGTTGGCGGCGGTGCTGATGGTCCCCGTCGTCGTATTCGGCATCAGTGCCTGCAACAGCGCGCCCAGCGCGCCGCCGCAGCCCGAGACCATCACCGACAAGGGCACGCCCTTCGGTGACCTGCTGGTGCCCAAGCTCACCGCATCGGTCACCGACGGCGCGGTGGGCGTCACGGTCGACGCACCCGTCACGGTCAGTGCCGAAGACGGCGTGCTCGGCGCGGTTACCATGACCGACGTCGACGGCACGCCGGTCGCGGGCCAACTCAGCCCCGACGGACTCAAATGGGTGACCACCGATCCGCTCGACTACAACGAGCGTTACACCCTCAATGCGCAGTCACTTGGCCTCGGCGGTGTCACCAACCGGTCGATGACCTTCGAAACCCACTCGCCCGAGAACCTGACGATGCCCTACGTGCTGCCCAACGACGGCGAGGTCGTCGGCGTCGGGCAGCCCGTCGCCGTCCGGTTCGACGAGAACATCCCGAACCGCATGGCGGCCGAGAAGGCGATCACCGTCACCACCAACCCTCCCGTGGAGGGTGCGTTCTACTGGCTCAGCAATCGCGAAGTGCGTTGGCGCCCAGCGGCTTACTGGACTCCGGGCACCACCATCGACGTGGCGGTGAACACCTACGGCGTCGACCTCGGCGACGGGCTGTTCGGCCAGGAGAACGTCACCACCCACTTCACGATCGGTGACCAGGTCATCGCGACGGCAGACGACGACACGAAGACGCTTACCGTCCGCCGTAACGGTGAGGTGATCAAGACCATGCCGATCTCGATGGGCAAGAGCAGCACGCCGACCAGCAACGGTGCGTACATCATCGGCGACCGGTTCTCCCACCTGGTCATGGATTCGTCGACCTACGGTGTTCCGTCCAACTCGCCCAACGGATACCGCACCGAGGTCGACTTCGCCACCCAGATGTCCTACAGCGGCATCTACGTGCACGCCGCACCGTGGTCGGTGGGCAGTCAGGGCTACAGCAATGTAAGTCACGGTTGCCTCAACGTCAGCACGAGCAACGCGCGGTGGTTCTACGAGAACACCAAGCGTGGCGACATCGTCGAGGTCGTCAACACGGTGGGTTCGATCCTGCCGGGCACCGATGGCCTCGGTGACTGGAACGTGCCATGGGAGCAGTGGAAGGCCGGGAACGCCAGCCTTTGAGTCCCGAAGGCAAGAACGGGCCGTGCGCGCCGGGCCGGCTCTCGTCAGCGGTGATGAGCCTGGCGTGACCGGGGTCGGCCGATCAGCCGGGCACACCCTGTTCCTCCGATGGCAGCGGCGCGGGCCCGGTGACGCTCGGCGAAGCGCTGGGGACCTGCGGCGCAGGGGGTGCCAGCTGGGTGGTCTGCGTGATCTCCGTCGGCTCGGTCTTGGCAGTGAGGCCGGAATCCCGGCCGTCGCGGGTGGTCAGCACACCGATCGCCGTGCCGGCAATGACGGCACACGCGCCTGCGGCCGCGCCCACCTGGACTGCGATGTTCTTCATGGTTGCTCCTCGCGGTTGTAGAGGCGTTACGCGAGAAGAGTTGCCAGGCATTCGTGGAAATCACCGAAAGTGTTGTTTCACACAATTTGTCGCAACATCGTGGTCTCGGAAGGACCTGCGCCACCGCACCTTGCTGTCGGGCGCGGCGACCGTGAAGTGCCGACGTTCAGTCAGAGTGCCGGTGGTTGGTGCCGGAGCCAGGCTTGGCGCTATTCGCTGCATTCGCTCGGCCGCCGGCGTGACCGGAGCGTGTTCTCGCGTGGTCGGGATCCGACTTCCCTCCAGAAGTCTTCGTGCTCGATGCACTCCCCGGTTTGGTATTAGTTGGCCGAACTGCTTGAGGGGCAATGGTTTTGTTTGTGCCACGTGCCTTTCGTGTGGGTGCGGTCAGGTGCGTCGAGCCGCCCGGTTGCGTGTCCGTGCGTGCCGTTGCCGCTGTGTCGTCCTGTCCGGCCGTGTTCCCACCGTCGGCTGACTTGGTGGACACATCCTGGGGTGACGGTTTGCCAAGGACAGTGCCCGCCTTCCAGCGTCCCCGATGGCCGGGATCGCTCTGGTGCGTCGGCTTCGATGGCACAACCGAGCTCGACGCAGGAGTATTGGCAGGCGAGTCGGTTGCCGCCTTCTTTACGGCCGGGACCGCGGCGTCGTCTCCGAGGTCACTCCCGACTCCAAGCGCAGCGGCGACCGACTCCCGCAGGGATTGAAGATCACCGTCTACGTCATCCAACGTGATCTTCCCGAGTGCTGTCTCACTGTCGATGAAGTTCTCGAAGGCGGAGTTGATCGTCTCGGGATCGAGCGAAGCGACATCTATGAGGAGGTCGTCGATGTTGAATGCCGTCGCGCCGACAATCATGGCGGGTTCAGCGACCGTGACGTCTATCGCCAATTGTGCGGCACGAGCTATCACGTCGGCGATGCCGGGAAGATCAACGGTCGCTACCGCAGTGCTGCGGGCCGATGCCGGCGACGGCGTCATCGCCACGGCCTCAGAGGGACCGGAGGCTACGCGTGCAACTGGAGACGGCGCATGCTTCGCAGGACCGGATGGTGGCGCAGCGGCTGGCCTCGCCGATTCGAACTTGCGCGTCACCTCGGCGAGTGCGTGCAACGACATCGCGGGCGATGCGACATGCCGTGTGGTGAAGGGGGCTACCGACGCGGCGAGTTGTATCTGTTGACTGCGCACTGCCGAATGAGGCGTATCGGGTCCGTTCCCCAGCGATGTCATTGGTGTGGCGATGATGGTGCCGACTGCTAAAGCAGACATGCCGGCCATCAAGTACGAACGGACAGGGACAACCACGGTTCTCCTTGAGCAGGAAGGGAATTGGTGCAGTAATTAGCTCACAATGCGCTCTGCTGAAGGAAGATGCAATGTTGTGAACGTAGTCACATGTCCCGAATCTCGCATCGGTTTGTCAATAACGTTGGTGAACAACGCCAGTCGTGACTTCTCTCGGGCGTCCGCCGGCCAAGCGAACGTGCAGCGACGCTCAGATGACCATCCGTCATCCTGCTGTCGAATTGTGAGCAGGATAGGGCGATGGATGTAATCGCCCATGTGCCTGGAAATTAGATCGATTTCCATGCGATGAACGCCATCGGAACGAATGGTGACCGATGCCCCCGGTCGGCGGGTCGTCGCTGTGATGCAGACTTCTGCCCCCGGCATCCTGATGACGATCTGTGTCTAAATCCGCGGCCGCCCAGGCTATTATCTGCCGACCGCGTGGGCAGCAGATGAACCCGAAGCGCCGCGGGCTGCCGCCACGCGGGGGCCACGCGCCACGAAGGCGCGAACGCCGACATGACGATGCGCGGCCGACGGGCGTGACTTCGGTTGCCGAACGGTTGAAGGCCACTCGTGTTGTGGAGCGGCAATGTCGTTCTGACGCCGAAGAATTGTGCTCCAACGCGAGCGTCGACGCAGCGAGTGGCTTACCGGCCGTCCCCCGTCGCGGAGTCGGCGAAGTGTGTTCTGTCTTGCAGTTGGCAAGGTTCGTGACCTACCTCATGCCGGACAGTGTTGCGGCTCATCGCCGTTCACAGGGCTGTCACCAATGGGCCATGTCGATCTCCGGCATGCCTGGTTGCGGGTCCCTTAGTCTTCCAGGGCCCCGCACTCTGTGGGGCATGCACGAGCGGCCCCGAAACAGGAGAATTGTCAATGGAATTGAATCGTCGCCAGCTGATGGCAGTCGGCGGTGCCGTGGTAGCCATCGCCGGGTTGAACGCGACGAGGGCGTTAGCGGCACCGGACGATACAGGTGGTCGCACCAGCGTTGGTGGTGGGGCACCCAAGGGCATGTGGCTTGCCGGAGACACACACGTTCACGACGATCATTCCGCCGACGGCAGTCTGCCTCGGCAACAGTCCAAACAGGTTCTGCCGGGAAATCTTCCGGTAGCCGATCAGATAGGGCAGGGTGAGCGGACCGAGCTGGACTTCATGCCGCTGACCGATCACCGGACCTTCGACCAACAATGGGACCCCGGCTGGAAGTCATCGAATCTGCTCCTGATACCGGGCGAAGAGGCCAACGGTTCACCGCACGCCATCGTGCTCGGTGCCGTCGACACAGTGGTCGACGGGGCAAATCCGACCAGCTCCCCGGGATTCCGCCATGTCCAGCAGTCGATCTGGGATGCACATGCCCAGAACGCGATATGGCAGACTGCCCATCCCGACGACGGTGAGTTCACGCCGGCAGGCGGCCCCTCCGACAATGCCAGCGTCCAGGGGATGAACACGGTCGAGGTGTACAACGACTCCACTGACCCGGAGGCGCAGATAACCTATGCCGAGGACCGCTGGAACCGTGGTTTCCGGTTCGGCGTAGCAGCGGCGAGTGACGACCATTTCCGGGAGTTGTGGGGTATCGCCGGCCCGGGCCAGCCCACGACATACGCGTTTGTCACGAAACGATCGGTGCAGGGTGTCCTCGATGCCCTGCGTGCCGGCCACACGACGGTGTCGGCAGGCAGCGGCCTGATGGCGACCCTGGAGGCGGACATCGATGGCGATGGTGAATTCGAAGCGATCGGCGGAGACGAGGTCATCGTCGCGAGTCGCAGTCTTCCCAAGAACGCGAACCTCCGGGTCCGGGTGAAGGCCGGTGCCGGAACCACGGTGCATGTGTACGCCGCACCGGGCCGCTCAGCCGGGCCGCTCACCACCTTCTCTCCGACGTCCAACGATGAACAGCACTTGGTGCCGATCACCTTGGCGGGCGACCATAGCTGGTTCCGTGTCGAGGTACGCGCTCCTGGGTCGCCATCCGGTGCAGATACCGACCCCAACTTGCCCGACCAGTTGCGTGCCGCCACATCACCGATTTTTGTCTCGATGCGACAGGCTGCCGACCCGCAACCGGAAATTCCCCTGCCGGCGCAGGCGGCCGGCTCGGATTCTGCGGCGCTCGCTGCGGGCGATGTCGGCATGTTCACCGGCTTCGCCGACATGGCAACTGACGACGGCATCATCCATGTGGTCTTCGAACGGCACACCGACGCCTCGACATCGGTGATCTATCAGCAGATGGCGCTTGTCGGACACAACAAGGTGCGCGCCGGCAAGGCAATCGAGATCTCCGATGGATCTGCGACGGCCCGCTGGCCGCGGATTGCGATTTCCGGCAAGGACGTTTGGGTGGTCTGGCAGGACGAGCGTGGCCACGAACAACCTCACCGCCCGTCGATCTTCCTGCGGCACAGCAGCAATGGCGGGTCCTCGTTCGACTCGGCTCAACAACTGACCAACGGATCCGGTCGGGCCGTCCAACCCGCCATCGCACTGGTGGATGGCAGCCACCCCGCGGTCGCCTGGGCGGACAACAGTGGCGGGGCGTTCGACGTCTATGCGCAGATAGTCGGTTCCGACAAGGCGCCGATCAACGTGTCAGCCACCGGGAAGATCACCAATCCAGGGATCGCCGGCGATGCACGCTCTCCCCGCTTTCCTGCGTCGTTGTTTCCCTCGGTTGCGGTGGGGAGTCAAGGCCGCGTGATTGTGGCCTGGGAGGATGACCGGTTCGACCCGGACCCGCTGTGGACCGGTCACACCCCGGCCGCGGGCGAGGCGCCCAGTGGCACTGATCCGGACAACTGGCAGATTCTTGCGGCCGTACGCGCGGACTCCGCAACCTGGTCCGCGCCCGTAAAGGTCAGCGCTGCAACCGACGTCGCCGACAGGCATCCGAGCGTCATCGCCGACCGCGATGGTGCGTTCGTAGCCATCTGGGAGAGCAAGGCCCTGCAGAGTTCGGGTGCCAACCTATCTCTGCGCTCGAGCCGGTCGGGCGACGGTGGCCAGAGCTGGTCGACCTTTGTCCCTGTCGCGTTGGACGCGAACGCGATGAGCCAGCGTGCGCGGTTGTCCACCGACGCGGATGGCACCGTGCGTGCGGTCTGGTACGACAGCCGCAGCTCGGACTGGCGGTGGAAGGTCTTCACCGCCGTGCTCACCGGAAACCAGGGGTGGGGCGAACCCAAGATGGTGGGGGGCGCAGGCAACTGCACTTGGCCGTCGGCCGACAAGGGTGTCGTCGCGTTCACCAGTGACGGCGCGGCCGAGCGCACCCAGCGCGACATCACTCATCAGATCTACATCAGCCAGGCGACCTAACCTCACCACCTCACGCGCTCCGGCGATGGTTCGCCGCCGCGCCACGGTCGCCGCGGCAGGCCCGGACAATCGGTGTGTGTTCGATGGCGTCTGAAAGCTCTCAGCGCGAGTATCACGGCGAGATGGACAGACGACTCCGACAAAGCAAGGGGTCGGAGGGCGAAACGCCCTCCGACCCGTTGGGGTGGCTGACGGGACTCGAACCCGCGACAGCCAGGATCACAACCTGGTGCTCTACCAACTGAACTACAGCCACCATCGCCGCCCACCCGATTGGGCATGGCGGCTCGTCGATCTTAGCCGCTTGGACGCTCCGCGTCCGAATCGATTGTCTCCAGGTCTCCGCTCGGCAGCCCGAGCTCGGCAGCCACCGCCGCGATGTCGCTGGTCGAGGGACCGGGCGGCGTCACGAACGCCGTGCGCCGGTAGTACTTCAGCTCCCGGATCGACTCGTGGATGTCGGCAAGCGCGCGGTGGGCGAGGCCCTTCGCCGGCTGGCCGTAGTAAATCCGCGGATACCAGCGGCGACACAGCTCCTTGATCGAGCTGACGTCGATCATTCGGTAGTGCAGGTAGGAGTCGAGCGTCGGCATGTCACGGGCGATGAATCCGCGGTCGGTGCCGATCGAATTGCCGGCCAGCGGCGCCGTCTTGGCCTGCTTGACATGCGTACGGATGTAATCGAGGACCAGCTGCTCCGCCTCGGCCAGATCCACGGTCGATGCACGTACCTCCTCGGTCAGGCCCGACTTGGTGTGCATTTGCGCGACGACTTGGACCATGCCGTCCAACGCCGCGTCGTCGGCGTGGATCACCACGTCGACGCCGTCGCCAAGGACGTTCAGATCCGCGTCGGTGACCAAAGCCGCAATCTCGATGAGCCGATCGGACCCAAGGTCCAGCCCGGTCATCTCGCAGTCGATCCACACCAGTTCGTCACGCACAGGAGTAGACAGTATTCGCAGGGCCGACGAGAGGTTGCCCACACCCACCGAGACGGGGTCCGGGCAAGTAGTCTCTGCCGCATGACCACCGAACCGACAGCCACCCCCGCGCAGCGGATCGCCGCTGGCTATGCCGTCGAAGGGCAGGCGCTCGAGCTCGGTACGGTCGTCGTGGACGGTGTCGCCGATCCGACCGCCCTGGTCCGGATCCCGCTCGCCACGGTGAACCGTCACGGCCTGATCGCAGGCGCCACCGGCACGGGCAAGACGAAGTCGCTGCAGGTGATCGCTGAGCAGCTGTCGGCGGCGGGCGTGCCGGTGCTCATGGCCGACGTCAAGGGCGACCTGTCCGGACTGTCCCGGCCGGGCGTGTCGAACGACAAGACCACCCAGCGCGCCACCGACACCGGCGACGACTGGACGCCCACCGCGTTTCCCGTCGAATTCCTGTCCCTCGGCACCGAGGGCGTCGGGGTTCCGGTGCGCGCGACCATCACCAGCTTCGGGCCCATTCTGCTGTCGAAGGTGTTGGGCCTGAACGCGACCCAGGAATCGACGTTGGGGCTGATCTTCCACTGGGCGGATCAGCAGCAGCAACTGCTTCTGGACATCAAGGATCTGCGCGCCGTCATCCAGTTCCTCACCAGCGACGAGGGCAAGCCCGAGCTCAAGGCGCTTGGCGCAGTGTCGCCCACTACGGCTGGCGTCATCCTGCGAGCGCTGATCAACCTCGAGGCCGAGGGCGCCGACACCTTCTTCGGCGAGCCGGAGCTCGAACCCAAGGATCTGATGCGCCTCGACGCGCAGGGCCGCGGCGTCATCACTCTGCTCGAGCTGGGCGCCCAGGCGGCCAGGCCGGTGATGTTCTCGACGTTCCTGATGTGGGTGCTGGCCGACCTCTTCACGACGCTGCCGGAGATCGGTGACGTCGACAAACCCAAGCTGGTCTTCTTCTTCGACGAGGCGCACCTGCTGTTCACCGACGCCTCCAAGGCCTTCCTCGAGCAGGTCGAGCAGACCGTGAAGCTGATCCGCTCCAAGGGTGTTGGCGTGTTCTTCTGCACCCAGTTGCCCACCGACGTGCCCAACGACGTGCTGTCGCAGCTGGGCGCCCGAATCCAGCACGCGCTGCGCGCGTTCACGCCCGACGACCAGAAGGCGTTGAACAAGACGGTGCGCACCTACCCGAAGACCGACGTCTACGACCTCGAGAAGGCGCTGACATCGCTGGGCATCGGCGAGGCGATCGTCACGGTGCTGTCCGAGAAGGGCGCCCCTACACCGGTGGCGTGGACCCGGATGCGCGCTCCGCGGTCGCTCATGGACACCATCGGCCCCGACGCGATCTCCGCGGCGGCCAAGGCATCACCGCTGCAGGCCGAGTACGGCCAGACCATCGACCGCGATTCCGCCTACGAGCGACTCGGCGCGAAGGTGGCGCCCCAGGAGGACCGGCCACCGGCCACCGACGCGCTGCCGCCGCCCGTCGGCACCGGCGGGGCCACCGTCTCGGGACGCGTGAAGACGCCGGACGCCGTCGAAGGCCCCGGCATGGTCACCGAGGTGCTGCAGAGTTCGGCGTTCAAGAGCTTTCTGCGATCGGCGGCCACCGTCGCGGGCCGAGAGATCACGCGCAGCATGTTCGGCACGGGTCGCCGCCGCCGCTGACCGATCCGGCGTCAGTGTCAGTCGCCACCGAGCTTCTTGTAGACGGCGCCAACGATGGGCGACACGATCGAGCGCGGCGCGTAGCCGGTGGCCACCGACATCGCCTTGGACGTCACGCCCGGCACCACGCGCATCTTGTTGCGGTCCAGCCCGTCCAGCGAGATCTTCGCCGTGTGCTCCGTCGAGATCCACAGGAAGTCCGGTATCAGTCGCTCGACGAGCGACTGGTCGTCCGGATCGGGCAGATCGGTGCGGACTGGTCCGGGCGCCAGCACGGTCACGTGGATGCCATGGCTTCTGACCTCGCCGCGCAACGACTCGCTGAAGGTGTTCACGAACGCCTTGGACGCCGCGTAGGTGGCGTTGTTGGGGATCGGCGAGTTCCCCGCCACCGAACCGGAGATCAGGATTCCGCCCGCCCGGCGCTTGACCATGCCAGGGAGAACGGCGAGAACGAGATCGTGCACGCCGAGGACGTTGAGCTGAACCTGCGCCTTCTCAACGGCGGGGTCGAGGCTCGCGACCGGGCCGAACGTCCCCGTTCCCGCGTTGGCGCACAGGATCGAGACGTTGCGCCCGGCCAGTTCGGCGGCGAGCCCGCCGCGGGCCGCCGGATCGGACAGATCGACCGCCCGCACCTCGACGGTGACGCCGTAGCGCTCGGCCAGCGTCGTGGCCAGCGCGGTCAGTACCTCCTCACGGCGGGCCGTGAGAATGAGGTTGTGCCCACGTGCGGCGAGCTCGGTCGCGAGGGCTTCGCCGATGTTCTGCGAGGCGCCGGTGACCACCGCGCGAGCATCGGGGCTGGGAGCGGGTACTGGCATGGGGCCAATCGTAGGGACCAATAGAGTGAACTCATGAGCACCCCCGGCGCGGTTGACCAAACCACGCGGCGGTCCGGGGTGGTGGCGTGGGCGTTGTGGGACTGCGGCGCAACGGGCGTCAACGCGATCGTCGTGACGTTCGTCTTCTCCGTCTACCTCACCCAGCAGGTCGGTGCTGGCCTACCCGGTGACACCACGCCGGCGAGTTGGCTCGGCAGGGTGCTGACGATGGCGGGGCTGTCCGTCGCGCTTTTGGCGCCGGCGACCGGGATCTGGGTCGACGCACCGCACCGCCGCCGCAGGGCACTGACGGTGCTCACCGGCACGGTCATCGCGCTGACCTCGGCGATGAGCCTGATCCGGGCCGACTACCACTACCTGTGGCCTGGCCTGATCCTGCTGGCGTGCACGGCGGCCTGCAGTGACCTTTCGACGGTGCCCTACAACGCCATGCTGCGGCAGTTGTCAACACCCGATACCTCCGGCCGGATCTCCGGAATGGGTTCGGCAGCAGGTTATTTCGGCAGCGTCCTATTGCTGGTGATCGTCTATCTCGGGTTCATCCAAGGCGACGGCGACTCCCGCGGCCTGTTGGGCATCGCGGCGGCCGACGGGCAGCCCGTGCGGGCGGCCGATCTTGCTCGCCGCGGCGTGGTTCCTGTTGTTCGCACTGCCATTGCTGCTCACCGCACGCACACCGGCAGTGGACGAAGGTCGTCCCGTCGTCGGGTTCCTCGGGGCATACGGTGCGTTGTGGACCGAGGTGAAGGGCGAATGGCGTCGCGACCGCCAACTCGTCTACTACCTCTTGGCCAGCGCCGTGTTCCGGGACGGACTTTCGGGGGTGTTCGCGTTCGGGGCCGTGCTCGGGGTGACGGTGTACGGGGTGTCGCAGGCGAACGTGCTGCTGTTCGGTATCTGCGCCTGCGTGGTCGCCGCGATCGGTGCGGTGCTCGGTGGGCTGCTCGACGATCGCGTCGGGTCCAAGCCCGTCATCGTCGGCTCGCTGACCTCGATGGTGGTCGTGTGTCTGGTATTGCTGACCTTGTCTGGGTCCCTGGCATTCTGGATCTGCGGGCTACTGCTGTGTCTGTTCGTCGGGCCCACCCAGTCGTCGGCGCGAACGGCGATGCTACGGATGTCGGCAGAGGGCAAGGAGGGCGTGGCCTTCGGCCTCTACACCACCACCGGACGTGCGGTGTCGTTCCTTGCGCCGTGGATGTTCTTCACCTTCATCGACGTCTTCGGCACCAACCGGGCAGGCCTGGGCGGCTTGTGCCTGGTACTTGCGGCGGGCCTCGCCGGGATCATCGCGGTCCGGGTGCCCCGGTTTGCCCGCTGACGCTCAACCGAGCGCGCTGCAGATCGTCAGGCCTGATCCCGTGCGCTCCTGAATCTTCCTGCCGGCCAGCGTGATCGAGCACGAGATCTCCCGGCCAACGTTGATGATGCTGACACTTGCCGAGCGGTCGGCGGGCTTGGTCAGCTGGACCTCCTTGCTCCACGGCAGTATCACGTTGAACTCGGTCTGCAGCACGCCGCCGGCATCGACGTAGGTGATGTTGATGGCGCGGCCCGTTCCGGTGACGTCGTAGACGACCGTCTGGGTCTCGGCAGGTATCGTCGATTCACCGGGCGGCGTGTTGGTGGACGACGGCGCTGGGATGATGGGGCGCGTGGTGGTCGGCGCCCGGCTGGTGGTGGTCGGGGTGGTGAAGTTCGGTTCCATCGGCGCCGGCGGTGGTGCGACGACCGTCTGCTGCTGCGAGCTGTTGACGATGACGAGCGCGATCACGAGGCCGAGGACGACCACCCCCACGACTGCCGCGATCGCCCACAGCCAGGGCCGTGGCCCGCGGCCGTTCGGTTCGGGTGGCTCCGGCGGCATGCCTCCCGGTGGATACGGCGGGCCGAACTGGTTTCCTGCACCAGGGTCGTAGCCGTACGGAGGTAGCTGCTGAGTGGGATTCGCGAACGGCGGCGGTTGATAGGACGTGCCATGCGGCGCCTGATTCGAGTACGCAGGATCCGTGTAGCCGGGATAGCCATAGGGGAGCGGCTGCGTCGGATCCGGTGCGTCGCGGCGTGGCGAATCAGTCATTCCCACCTCATGGCTGCAGGGTACCCGTGTGGTCGCGTGGACCGCGGGTATGCGATACGCGTCCTTTGGCCGCTTAGGGCCCGTGACCACCGAGTTCTCCGTGTCGCGTTTAGCGAAATTAGCGCCTGGGTAAGTCAAGATCACGCGCCGCACGGGCGCCCCTACATCAAGGAGGCCGACATGCGAGGTGGCGGAATCATCGGAGTCGTCGTACTGATCTGGTTGGTGATCGGTGTCGTTGCCGCGTACCAACGCGACTACTTCAAGACGTCCGAGAACAACTGTGCCACGGCGGGAACCATCGCTCTGACCGTCGTTGCCGGTCCGCTCAACTACGCCGGGGTAAACCCGAAGGTCACGAATTGCAACATTCCTCAGCCGAGCCAGTGATGGTCCGGTTCGCCACGTCTTGAATCCGAGTTATGAAGGAAGGTCATCATGATCGCCATTGGAGTCATTCTCGTCATCCTGGGGCTGATCTTCAGCGTCCCGGTCCTCACCTACATCGGCGTGGTTGCACTCGTGGTCGGTGCGGTGTTCTGGCTGCTCGGTGCTGCCGGGCACGCGGTCGGCGGACGAAAGGTCTGGTACTAATCCCGCTCGGCTGAGCCGAGTGCAGCCACGGTCATCGCGCGCAGAATGGCGCGCGATGACCGTGTCGTTTCTACGGCAGTGGCCTGTTTCAGGCTGTGGGGCGTGGAGTTCAGCAGGCCGAAGGTGGCGTGTGCCATCAGCCGGGCATCCTCGTCCTTGAGTGCCAGGCCGGTGTTGCGCAACACCGCGACCCAGATTTCGACGTACTGTCGCTGCGCCTTGCGGACCTGACGTTTCGCAGGTGCGGGCAAATGGTCCAGGTCGCGGTCCTGAATCCGGATGAGGTCGGACTCACCCAACGCGAAGTCGAGGTGGAAGTCGATGAGCCCGTCGAGTGCGTCGGCAGGCGTAGCCGCAATCTCAAGCACGCTTCTCGCACCCGCAAGCAGGCGCGTGCTGACGCCGACCAGCAGTTCGACGAGAAGCGCTTCCTTGTTGGGGAAGTGGCGGTAGATCGCGGGGCCGCTGACCCCGGCCGCTGACCCGATGTCCTCGAGTCGCACTGCGAGGAACCCTCGTTCGGCCACCAGTCGCTCGGCGGCCGCGACCAACTGTGAGCGCCGGTCCGACTTCGCCTTGCTCCTGGGTGTCTGGGTGGGCGTCTGGGTCGGCATTCCCGCTCCCGCTTGCTCGTGGACATTTCGGTTAATGGTCACTAACATACCATCAGTTAGTCAACGTTAACTCAACTGAACGGGTCCACCTGTGTCTACGCGGGTATCGCATCGCGAGCAGCACCTGGCGTTGGTCGAGCAACTGCGCTCCAAGTTGGCCACTGCGTCCCTCGGGGGATCCACCGAGCGCCAGGGAGCGCCACGTCAGCCGGGGCAAGTTGCTCCCGCGCGACAGGGTCGACGGTCTGCTCGATCCCGGAAGTCCGTTCCTGGAACTGACACCCCTTGCCGCAGACGGCATGTACGACGACGAGTGCCCTGGCGCCGGTCTCATCGCAGGCATCGGCAGGGTGTCGGGTCGCGAATGCATGATCGTGGCGAACGATGCGACGGTCAAAGGCGGCACGTACTACCCGATCACCGTCAAGAAACACCTTCGCGCGCAAGAGATCGCGGGGCAGAACCGCCTGCCATGCATCTATCTGGTCGACTCTGGCGGCGCATTCCTGCCGCGGCAGGACGAGGTGTTCCCCGACCGCGAACACTTCGGCCGGATCTTCTTCAACCAGGCCGTGCTCAGCGCCGACGGCATTCCGCAGATCGCCGCCGTGCTCGGATCCTGCACTGCGGGCGGCGCATACGTTCCCGCCATGAGCGACGAGGCCATAATCGTGCGCAACCAGGGCACGATCTTCCTCGGCGGCCCACCGTTGGTGAAGGCCGCCACCGGCGAGGTGGTGACGGCCGAGGAACTCGGCGGTGGCGACCTGCATTCCAAGGTCTCCGGTGTCACCGACCACCTGGCGCACGATGACCGCGATGCGTTGCGCATCGCGCGCCGGATCGTGGCGACCCTGGGCCCGCGTACCGCCACGCCGTGGGACGTCACGGCGACCGTCGAGCCGATCGCCGATCAGACCGAGTTGTACGACGTTGTGCCCATCGACTCGAGGGTGCCCTACGACGTGCACGAGGTGGTCACCCGCATCGTCGACGGCGGCGACTTCGCCGAGTTCAAAGCGGAATACGGCTCGACCCTCGTCACCGGGTTCGCGCGCATACACGGTCATCCGGTGGGCATCATCGCCAACAACGGTGTGCTGTTCGGCGAATCCGCTTTGAAGGGCGCTCATTTCATCGAGCTGTGCGACAAGCGTCAGACGCCGCTGCTTTTCCTTCAGAACATCGCCGGGTTCATGGTCGGCCGCGACTACGAGGCGGGCGGGCATCGCCAAGCACGGCGCCAAGATGGTCACCGCCGTCGCGTGTGCACGCGTACCGAAGCTCACCGTGGTGATCGGGGGCTCCTACGGCGCAGGCAACTACTCGATGTGCGGGCGGGCCTATTCGCCCCGCTTCCTGTGGATGTGGCCGAACGCCAGGATCTCGGTGATGGGTGGCGAACAGGCTGCCTCGGTGCTGGCCACCGTCCGCGGCGACATGACCGCGGAGGAGGAAGAGGCGTTCAAGGCGCCGATCCGCGAGCAGTACGAGCATCAGGGCAACCCGTACTACTCCACCGCGCGGCTGTGGGATGACGGCGTGATCGACCCCGCCGACACCAGAACCGTGGTCGGGACTTGCGCTTTCGGTGGTCGCGCAGGCTCCGCTGGAGCCGGTGTCCTATGGCGTATTCAGGATGTGACGCGATGACTTCACAGCTCTTCGATACCGTTCTGGTCGCCAACCGCGGCGAAATCGCGGTGCGGGTGATCCGCACGTTGCGTGCCATGGGAATTCGGTCGGTCGCGGTGTTCAGCGATGCCGACGCGAATGCCCGGCACGTCGTCATGGCCGACGTCGCGGTTCGCATCGGACCGGCGCCCGGCCCGTGCAGAGTTACCTCTCGATCGATGCCGTCCTCGACGCCGTGCGCCGCACCGGTGCGCAGGCCGTTCACCCCGGCTACGGATTCCTCTCGGAGAACGCCGAATTCGCGGCCGCCCTGAAGGCCGCCGGTGTGATCTTCATCGGCCCAGCCCGTTGCCGCGATCGAGACGATGGGCGACAAGATCGCGGCCAAGGCTGCCGTCTCGGCCTTCGGAGTGCCGGTGGTGCCCGGTATCTCGCGTCCTGGGCTCACCGACGATGACCTCATCGCAGGCGCACCCGAGGTCGGATTCCCGGTCCTGGTGAAGCCGTCTGCAGGTGGTGGCGGCAAGGGTATGCGGGTGGTGCGTGACGCCTCCGAACTTCCTGCCGCACTCTCCAGTGCGCGCCGCGAGGCGGCGTCGGCGTTCGGCGACGACACGCTGTTCCTCGAGCGGTTCGTGTTGAACCCCAGGCACATCGAGGTCCAGGTGCTCGCCGACACCCTACGGCAACGTCGTGCATCTTCGGCGAGCGCGAATGCAGCCTGCAGCGACGCCACCAGAAGGTGATCGAGGAGGCACCGTCGCCGCTGCTGGACCCGGAGACCCGCGCCCGCATCGGCGCAGCGGCTTGCGACACCGCCCGCAGCGTGGATTACGCCGGCGCAGGCACCGTCGAGTTCATCGTCTCCGCCGACCGGCCCGACGAGTTCTTCTTCATGGAGATGAACACCCGTCTGCAGGTCGAACATCCGGTCACCGAGATGGTGACCGGACTGGATCTGGTCGAGCTGCAGGTGCGGGTCGCAGCGGGGGAGGAGCTGCCGCTGACGCAGGGCGACGTCCGCCTCGACGGGCACGCCATCGAGGCGCGCGTCTACGCCGAGGACCCGGCCCGCGGCTTCCTGCCGACCGGCGGGACCGTGCTGAAGGTGTCCGGCGTGCATGGACCGGGATTGCGGGTCGACTCGGGATTGACCGAAGGCATCGTCGTCGGAACTGATTACGACCCGATGATGGCCAAGGTCATCGCCCACGCGGAGGATCGCGACGGTGCACTGCGGAGACTCGACTCCGCGCTGGCGCAATTCGCCGTCCTCGGTGTGCAGACGAACGTCGAGTTCCTGCGTTTCCTGCTCGCCGACCCCGACGTGCAGGCCGGCCGCCTCGACACCGGTCTGCTGGACCGTCGAACCGCCCGATTTCGTGCCTGTGACCGGCCGGCGACGACGACCTGATCGCCGCGGCTGCCTACCGCTGGTTGAAGTCCTGGCCGCGGCGGCCGGAGAGCGCGAGCCCATGGGAGATGCCATCGGGATGGCGCATCGGCGAACACGCGCCGACCCCCATCCGGTTGCGGGCCGGAGAGCGCACCGACCACGTGTACCTCACGGGTTGTCCGGAGCGGGCGACCGCAGTCGTCGAGGGCGGCGCTTCCCGGACGCTCACCGCATCACTGGAAGGTGACCTGCTGACCGTCGTCATCGACGGTTTGCGTACCTAGCTACATGGTCGGCCGAATCGGACGCGCAGGTATGGCTGGTGGGGGACAGCGGTGTCGTGATGGCCGAGGAGGTTCGGGAGGCGCCGGTGCGTCCCGACGAGGAGCACAGCGGTGACGCCGAACTCGTCAGCCCCATGCCGGGTTCAGTCGTGGTCGTCGGCGCGCAGAATGGGTCGACGGTGTCGGCAGGCACGGTCGTGGTCAGCATCGAGGCGATGAAGATGGAACACCAACTCTCGGCGCCGGTCAACGGCACCGTCGAACTACTCGTCGCCGTCGGCGACCAGGTCAAGGTGGGCCAGGTGCTGGCCCGGATCACCGTTTCAACCGAGGAGATCCCCGTCATGAGCATCGAGCGAGAAGCGGAGTGAATCGCGCATGAGCAATAGCCGTCCACCGGCACCCTGCCCGACCACTACGAACAATTGGCCAAGACGGTCCGCGACTTCGCCCGCAGCGTCGTCGCACCCGTCGCCGCCAAGCACGACGCCGAACACTCGTTCCCGTACGAGGTGGTCGCCGGAATGGCCGACATGGGACTGTTCGGGCTGCCGTTCCCCGAGGAGTACGGCGGCATGGGCGGCGACTACTTCGCGTTGTGCCTCGCACTGGAGGAGCTCGGCAAGATCGACCAGAGCGTCGCCATCACACTCGAGGCGGGGGTGTCGCTGGGCGCCATGCCGGTGTACCGGTTCGGGAACGACGCGCAGAAGCAGGAGTGGCTGCCACTGCTGGCCAGCGGCAAGGCGCTCGGCGCGTTCGGGCTGACCGAGGCGGGCGGCGGCACCGACGCCGGCGCCACCAAGACGACCGCCAAGCTCGATGACGGGCACTGGGTCATCAACGGCTCCAAGCAGTTCATCACCAACTCCGGTACCGACATCACCAAGCTGGTCACCGTCACCGCGGTGACCGGGGAAGCCGGTTCCGGGGGGCAGGAGCGAAGCGACTCGGGGAATGGGCATGGCAAGAAGCAGATCTCGTCGATCCTGGTGCCGGTGCCCACCGAGGGCTTCACCGCCGAGCCGGCCTACGACAAGGTGGGCTGGAACGCCTCGGACACCCATCCGTTGAGTTTCGACGACGTGCGGGTGCCGCAGGAGAACCTGCTCGGCGAGCAGGGCCGCGGCTATGCCAACTTCCTGCGGATCCTCGACGAGGGCCGCATCGCGATCGCCGCGCTGTCGGTCGGCGCCGCCCAGGGTTGCGTCGACGAATGCGTGAAGTACGCCAAGGAGCGCAAGGCGTTCGGCGCGGCGATCGGCACCTACCAGGCGATCGCATTCAAGATCGCCCGGATGGAGGCCCGTGCGCACACCGCCCGCACCGCGTACTACGACGCCGCCGCGTTGATGCTCGCGGGCAAGCCGTTCAAGAAGGCCGCCGCGATCGCCAAGCTGGTGGCCAGCGAAGCCGCGATGGACAACTCCCGCGACGCCACCCAGGTGTTCGGCGGCTACGGCTTCATGAACGAGTACCCGGTCGCGCGGCACTACCGGGACAGCAAGATCCTCGAGATCGGCGAGGGAACAACGGAAGTGCAGCTGATGCTGATCGCGCGGGAGGCCGGCCTGTGACAGGAGACGGAACGGTCGACAAGAAGGTCGTCGTTCAGCGCGGCCTGTGGTTCGAGGAGTTCGAGCCCGGCGTGCGCTACCAGCACCGCCCCGGCCGCACCATCACCGAGGCCGACAACGTCTTCTTCACGACGCTGACGATGAACACCCAGGCGCTGCACCTGGACGCGGCGTTCTCGGATGCCCTGCCGCCGTTCCATCAGCGCCTGGTCAACTCGATGTTCACGCTGTCCACGCTGGTCGGCCTTTCGGTCGCGCAACTGACGCAGGGCACCATCGTCGGCAACCTCGGCTTCGGCGAGGTGGCGTTCCCGAAGCCTCTCTTCCACGGCGACACGCTCTACGCCGAGACCGAGGTCACCGACAAGCGGGAGTCCAAGAGCCGTCCGGGGGAGGGCATCGTCACGTTCTCCCACGTCGGCCGCAACCAGCACGGCGACGTCGTCGCGACCGCATCGCGAAAGACCATGGTGCGCAAGCGCCCCGCCGCCGACGCGGATGGAGTCGCCTGATGGCACTGGCCTCAACCGGACCCGGCTGGCTGTTCTGCCCGGCCGATCGACCGGAACGCTTCGAAAAGGCAGCCGCCGCAGCGGATGTGGTGATCCTCGACCTCGAGGACGGGGTGGCGGCCAAGGACCGGGAGGCCGCTCGGGCCGCGCTGATCGAAACACCGCTCGACCCAGTCGAACCGTGGTGCGGCTCAACCCGGCGACCACGCCGGAACACGAACTCGACCGCGAGGCGTTGGCACGCACCGAATACAGCACCGTGATGCTGGCCAAGACGGAGTCCGCCGAGCAGGTCTCCGCACTGGCGCCGCTGGACGTCGTGGTGCTGATCGAGACGCCGTTGGCTGCGCTGATGATCAGCGAACTGGCGCGGGTCGACAATGCGTTCGCCGTCATGTGGGGCGCCGAGGATCTGTTCGCTGTGCTCGGCGGTACCACGAACCGCAACGCCGACGGCAGTTACCGCGACGTCGCCAGAGCACGTGCGGTCGCAGACGTTGCTGGCGGCCAAGGCGCACGGGCGGATGGCCCTCGACTCGGTGTACCTCGACATCAAGGACCTCGACGGGCTGCGTGCCGAGACCGATGACGCGGTCGCCGTTGGATTCGATGCCAAGGTCGCCATTCATCCCACCCAGGTCGCGGTCATCCGGGCCGGCTACGCCCCGACCGATGACCAGGTGCAATGGGCGCGACACGTCCTGGACGCGGCCCGACGTGAACGCGGCGTCTTCCAATTCGAGGGCATAATGGTGGATGCCCCAGTACTGCGGCGGGCAGAGCGCATCGTCGCGTTGGCGCCACACCCCGGCAGCTGACGGACAGGCCTCCCACCAGAGGTCTTTGCTCTGACCGCCACCGTACTGAGCACCTCAGTCGTCTGACGGCGAGACCCGCCGCCAGTGACCCTAGGAGGCGGTATGGCCGGGTTCATTCAGGCACCCTTGACGCAGCGCGGCGTCGAATTGGAGCCGATCCAACTGGTGGCCCCTGACGGGGCGCCGACCACCGAGACCCGGTACCGCCGAGACCTCCCGACCGGAGACGCTGGCCTGGCTCTACGAGTCCATGGTCGTCACCCGGCAACTCGACACGGAGTTCGTGAACCTGCAGCGCCAGGGTGAGCTGGCGTTGTTCGCCTCCTGCCGCGGTCAGGAGGCCGCCCAGATCGGCGCGGCGGCATGCCTGCGCAAGACCGACTGGCTCTTCCCGCAGTACCGCGAGCTGGGGGTGTTCCTGGTCCGCGGCATCACCCCAGCGCAGATGGGTGCGGTGTGGCGGGGCCGCTGGCACGGCGGGCTGGGGTTCACCAAGAAGTGCTGTGCACCCATTTCCATTCAGATCGGCACTCACGGTCTGCACGCCGTCGGTGCCGCGATGGCCGCCCAGCGCCTTGGCGAGGACTCCGTCACCGTGGCGTTCATCGGGGACGGCGCGACGTCGGAAGGCGATGCCCACGAGGCATTCAACCTGGCGACCGTGTTCGCCGCGCCGTGCGTGTTCTTCGTGCAGAACAACCAATGGGCGATCTCGACCCCCGCGGCGCACCAGCAGGCGGGCCCGTCCATCGCGCACCGGGCGATCGGGTACGGGATGCCCGGAATCCGGGTCGACGGCAATGACGTGCTGGCCTGCTACGCGGTGATGGAGCAGGCCGCGCAGCGGGCCCGAAGCGGCGGTGGGCCGACTCTGATCGAGGCGGTCACCTACCGGATGGGCCCGCACACCACGTCCGACGACCCCACCCGGTACCGCACCGATGACGAGTTGCAGTATTGGCGTGCACGGGATCCGATCGACCGCTACCGCACCTACCTGACCGGCACCGGGGTGTTGACCGAACGGCTCGAGGAGCGGGTCGCGTCGCGTTCGCAGCGCCTGCGGGCCGAGCTGCGCGACGCGGTGATCAACACGCCCGACATCGACGTCGCCGAGGTGTTCGACACGGTATACCACGACATCACCCCCGAACTCGCGCGTCAACGCGACCAACTGAGCAGCCGAATTGGCGAAGGAGGGCTGAGATGACCCAGATCATCGAACGACCACCGATGCACGGGGACGACGTTCCGGAGCCCTTCTTGACCAAAGTCCCAGCCGGTCGCCGATACGACCATGGCGCAGGCGATCAACCGGGCGCTGCACGACGCCATGGCCGCGGACGACCGGGTGCTGGTGTTCGGCGAGGACGTCGCCCGGCTCGGCGGCGTGTTCCGGGTGACCGAGGGACTGGCCGAGACATTCGGTGACGGAAGATGTTTCGACACGCCCCTGGCGGAGTCTGCGATCGTCGGCATCGCGATCGGGATGGCGATCCGCGGCTTCGTGCCGGTGCCGGAGATCCAGTTCGACGGTTTCGCCGCCCCCGCGTTCGACCAGATCGTCAGTCATCTGGCCAAGTACCGGATGCGCACGCGCGGCGACGTCGACATGCCGGTCACCATCCGCATCCCGTCGTTCGGCGGAATCGGTGCGGTCGAACACCATTCGGAGTCCACCGAGAGCTACTGGCTTCACACCGCCGGTTTGAAGGTGGTGGTGCCGTCGACGCCGTCGGATGCGTACTGGCTGCTGCGCTACGCCATCGCCGATCGGGATCCGGTGATCTTCCTCGAGCCCAAGCGCCGGTACTGGGGACGCGAAGCTGGTCGACACCTCCGTTCCGGGTGAGCCCATCGGCCGGGCCGCGATTCGCAGGGCGGGCGACGACGTCACGGTGATCACCTACGGCCCGTTGGTCGCCACCGCATTGAGCGCCGCCGAGTCGGTCGCCGACACCTATGGCCTCGAGGTCATCGACCTCCGATCGCTCAACCCGCTCGACTTCGACACCGTCGCCGCGTCGGTGCGCAGGACGGGCCGCGCCGTGGTGATGCACGAGGGTCCGCGCACGCTGGGCTTCGGCGCCGAGCTCGCCGCTCGCATCTCCGAAGAGCTGTTCTACGACCTGGAGGCGCCGGTGCAGCGCGCCACCGGGTTCGATACGCCCTATCCGCCTGCCAGGTTGGAAAGACTCTGGTTGCCAGGTGTCGACCGGCTGGTGGACTGCGTGGAGAAGGCGATGACCCAGCCATGACGGGCGACGCACGTGCAGGAGTTCCTGGTGCCGGACCTCGGCGAGGGACTGGAGGAGGCGACCATCACCGGCTGGCTGGTTTCGGTGGACGACCAGGTCGAGCTCAACCAGACGCTGTGCACCGTGGAGACCAACAAGGCGGAGGTGGAGATCCCCAGCCCGTATGCGGGTCGCGTCGTGGAACTCGGTGGGTCCGATGGCGAGACACTGCCCGTCGGCTCGACGCTGATCCGCATCGCGACCGCTGGTCCTGCCGCCTCCGCACCGGAACCGGCGCCGGAGTCGACGACGGCACCGCAGAACGGCAGCGGCCCGGTGCGCAAGCCGGTGTTGGTGGGCTACGGCACCGACGAAACGATGGACGCCAGCAGGCGAGACGCGGCAGATGCTCGACCCAGGGCCAGGCCGTCGGTCCGAAAGCTGGCAGCGGAGCGCAACGTCGACCTGACGCGGCTGGTCGGTACCGGGGCTGAAGGCGTCATCACACGTGAGGACGTGCTTGCCGCCTCGGGGAGGTCGGCCCCAACGCCCGAGATGGTCTCCGTACGCGGTGTGCAGGCCGAGATGGCTCGTCGGATGACCTTGTCGCGCAAGGAGATACCCGACGCTCATGCGAGTGTTCATGTCGACTGTTCGAGTCTGCTGTCACTGCGCGACAGGATGCGCGACGCAGCGGGGGAGGATGCGCCGATCACCCCGTTCGTGTTGACCTTGCGGCTGTTGACGATCGCTCTGCGCCACCACTCGAAGCTGAACTCGACGTGGGTGGACACCACCGACGGCCCGCAGATTCACGTGCATTCCGCCGTGCATCTCGGGTTCGGCGTCGCGGCGCCCCGCGGTCTGCTGGTGCCCATCGTCAGCGATGCGCACGCCATGAGCACCCGCGAACTGGCCACGTCGGTGGCCAGGCTGATTCGAGATGCGCGGGCCGGCACGCTCAAGCCGGCGGAGTTGGCGGGGTCGACCTTCACGGTGTCGAACTTCGGTGCACTGGGGTTGGACGAAGGCGTGCCGGTGATCAATTACCCGGAGGCGGCGATCCTTGGAATGGGCTCGCTGAAGCCCCGAGCCGTCATCGTCGATGGCGAGGTGGTCGCGCGGCCGACGATGACGCTGACGTGCGCGTTCGATCACCGCATCATCGACGGCGCGCAGGCCGCGGCGTTCCTCGGTGAGCTCCGCGGCCTGATCGAGGCGCCGAACTGGCGCTGCTCGATCTCTAGCCCATGGGCATGTCGGGCATCGGAGCGTTGCAGCGGTCCCGGGCGGATCGGCGGCGGCGGTTGCCGCCGTTCCGGCGAGCAGCGAGCCGGTACCGCGGTGGCGGCGATGACGCCTCGGACTGATGTCAGCATGGTGAGCTCCTTCATGAGTAAGTGGGTAAGGGTTGTGGCTCAACGCGGTCCGATGCCCCGCCTCCGCCGCCGGGCGTCCCGGGAAGGCCGCCGCCGCCAGGCGGGCGGGTTGAGGTCGATGTCGATGCCCCAGTCGTCGTCGCAATACCAGGGGTCGGCGCAGTAGCCCGGGTAGGCCGGTCCTGCCGTCGGTGCATCGGGTCCGCCGCCGCGGACCGTGCCCTGGGCACACACGGTGGCCGCGCCTGCCCCGAGCAATCCGCCGAAACGGCGACGGCGACCGGGGTCAACGTCATGGCAATTCCGATGATCAGGTAGCGCTGTCTCACTTGCACGGCAGCTCCCTCCACGTTGGGCGGCCTGCCACGCAGATGCTCCCCGGCAACGCAGCGGAAAGAGATATGGCCGAAGCGTAAATCCACCCCGATGGCTGGTGTGCGTATTCGCAATTCTTCAAGATCGCAATGTCCTGGTGATCGGGGAACCTCGCATGACCGATAGTTGAGTTCATTGAAGTATCAGTCGGCTAAGCCCGAGTGTGCTGGGCTTTCTCGGGTTGCGCCGGGCAATGCCGATTTCCCTCTGCCAGCGCGGGATCGGGTGTTTACTTTCGGCATCACCTGACATCGCACTAGGGAGCCGACATGGGGACGAAGGATCGGGATTGGGCCAAGCCGGCGGCGATGGCAATTCCCGAAACGGGGTATTTCGAGCTCGAGCGCGGCCGCTATGGGCCGGTTTATCCGAGGACGCCTGCCTGCTACGGCTTCTCGATCATCGCCAAGGTCAAGGAGGGCCGGGAGGAAGCGGTCCGGGCGTACGGCAAACAGATCGAGGAGGCGATCGCGGGCAGCCCCGATGTGCTCGCACCGCTGCGCCTGCACTATCTGCGTTGGGTGCTCTTCGACGTCGGATCGGGTTTGCACTTCCAGTATCAGGGCATCTTCGACACCGACTTCGACAAGTACACCGAGGACGCGGTCCAGCTGTTCAGCGCGACCGGGATCACGACGGTGTTCACGAATCTCGAAGGGTTCCCGGAAGATTGGAAGGAGAATCCGGACGCCTTCGTCGACTTCGTCCGGCGAGCACCAGTGCCCGAGCTTCCTGGAATACGGCGAGTATCCGTACGTGACGGCCGACGAGATCAAGAAGGCACTTCGGCTGAAGGCGGCCTTCTCCGACATGCTCGACCAGATGCAGTGAGCCACGGCGAAACGCATCCGATGCTTGAGTTCGACGACATTCAGCACATCCTGCTGACCCGCACCCCTGCGTTGACGGGACGCTACGAATTCCTCTCGTTCGGCAACCCGGCCGGTGGGCGCGCGTGGCTGACGGAGCTGATCGACCGTGTCGACTCGGCAACCCAGGCGATTGCCGGGATGGACGCCACCCAACGCTGGATCACCTTGGCGTTCACCTTCAACGGCCTTCGGGCACTCGGAGTATCCGAGGAGTCGCTTGCCAGCTTTCCCGATGCCTTCCGCGAGGGCATGGCCGCCCGTGCCGCCATTCTCGGCGACACCGGAGCCAACCATCCGGATAACTGGGTGGGCGATCTGGCGAGCGAGGACCTCCATGCCATCGCGATCCTCTTCGCCCGCAACGAAGAGGAACACCACCGGTGCATCGGCGTGCACGACGAATTGATCGCGCGGTGCGACGGAGTGCGAAGCCTGTCGTTTCTCGATCTGAACGCGACGCCGCCGTTCAACTACGCCCACGACCACTTCGGCTTTCGCGATCGGCTGTCGCAGCCCGTGATGAAGGGCTCGGGCGAGGATCCGACGCCGGGGTCCGGCGCGGCACTGGAGCCGGGGGAGTTCATCCTCGGCTATCCCGACGAGAACGGACCGCCGGCCAGCCTGCCCCAGCCCGACGCGTTGTCGCGCAACGGCAGCTACATGGCGTATCGGCGGCTGCAGGAGCACGTCGGGGCGTTCCGCGACCATCTGCGCGAGAACTCCGACACGCCGCAGGACGAGGAATTACTCGCTGCGAAGTTCATGGGGCGGTGGCGCAGCGGCGCACCGCTGGTGCTCAGCCCCGATCGGGACGACCCCGAGCTGGGTGCTGATCCCCTGCGCAACAACGACTTCAACTACAAGGAGATGGATCCGCTCGGATACGCGTGCCCGCTGGGTTCGCACGCGCGGCGGCTGAATCCGCGCGACACCGCGCACTACATGAATCGCCGCCGGATGATCCGTCGCGGCGCCACGTACGGACCGGCACTGCCCGACGGCGCACCCGACGACGGTGTGGACCGCGGCATCGCTGCGTTCATCATCTGCGCCGACCTGGTCCGCCAGTTCGAGTTCGCCCAGAACGTGTGGATCAACGACAAGACGTTCCACGAGCTCGGCAACGAGCACGACCCGATCTGCGGCACCCAGGACGGAACCCTCGACTTCACCGTCCCCAAACGTCCGATCCGCAAGGTGCACGAGGGGATACCGGCGTTCACGACCCTCAAGGGAGGCGCCTACTTCTTCCTGCCGGGTCTCAACGGGCTGCGCTACCTCGCCTCGCTCGCCGATTGAAGGACTTGTCATGACTGAACTGCCGCGGGCACGCACCTACAACCAGAGCCAAGTCGCCAGGCCCGACAACGGCGGTCGGCGCGTCAGCATCTACTGGACGTGGAGTTATCCCTGGGAGTCGCAACGTGATCCGGCGGAGGTCTACAACCGTTTCTCGACGATCACCGAGGTGCGCAACGTTGCATGGCCGGCCTACGAGACGCCGGAGTACGACGCCGCGAACTTCCTTCAGGGAATCGCGGGAACGTTGGAGCTGTTCCACCGGTCCACCCTGGACTTTCAGGCGTTGGCCGAGGAGGCCACCGGTCATCCCGTCGCGGTCTACCAACGCATCGACCAGGCCGGCTACAAGCTCCTGATCGACGAACGCATCCTGGCCGACACCGACACCCTCATGGTGTTCGGACTCGACCATCTGCTGTCCGAGCAGGAGGCCGCGCCGGAGGAGATCGCGGCGATCAAGGAGTGGCTCAAGCAGGAGGGCAAGTGCCTGCTGTTGGCGCCGCACCACGACGTCGGCTTCACCGACGACTTCGCGCAGCGCCAGGTCGAATACGAGCATCACGGCGATCGATTGGTGCCCAGGCAACAGCGCTTCAGTCAGTACACGCGCTCGTTGATGAAGGCGCTGGAGGTGCCGGTGCACAACACGTGGGGTCTGCGGCCTGCCGTTGTCGAGGGCAGCAAGGACATCGCGCCGCTCACCGGATTCCGGGATCTCGACGATGCCCGCCTTCTCGACGACGTCACCACCTTCAACTTCCACCCGCACCTGCCGCACTACGAGCTGACGGCGCCGGAAGGCGATGATCTACGGGTGCTCGGGCGTCAACGCGTCGACCCGAATCGACCGCATCCGTTCACCGAGGCAGGCAACTCCGAGTTCAACGCGCTGATCTGGATGCCGCCGTCGGGGCCCCGCTCCGGGGACATCGTTCTGATCGACTCGACTCACTTCACCACGCTGTTCGGCGGCACGGACAGCCTGCGGAATCTCTGGCACAACCTGGCGACGATGACCAAGTAGGCTCACCGCTTCTTGGCTGTGGCCGATCGCGCGGCGGCCAATCGTGCGGCGAACTCGGGTGACTCGATGGACGTCGCCTGCGGTCCGATCTCGACGTCGACGGCGATGCGGTGCAGGTCGGTGTCGACGGCGCCGGGGCTGGCGGTCGCCCGCATGGACGCCTTCGTCGCGAGCACCACGTCGCGTGGCGACGGCGCGGGGCCCGCGGCGAGTTCGCGCGCGGCGGCCACCGGGTCATCGGCGACCTGCAATGCCAGGCCGTGTCGCACCGCGGTTTCGGCGTCGAACCGCATCCCGAACAGCAGCGACGCCCTCGCCACCTGCGGGCCGACCGCCCGCTGCAACATCCAGGTCGCGCCGCCGCCGGGATGGATGCCGAGCTTTTGGAATCTCGGGTCGAACAGTGCGGTCGGGCCCGGCGATTCGAACGTCGGCCGCCAGCGCCAGGTTGAGTCCGGCGCCGACAGCGGGGCCATTGACCGCCGCGATCGTCGGCAGCGCGCAGTCCGCGACGGCGAGGAAGCCGTCGTAGATGACCCGGAGGCCGTCCGCGGCCGCGGCGCCCAGTGCCGTGAGGTCAGCGCCCGCGCAGAACGCCTTCCCTGCTCCGGTGACGATCACCGCGTGCACGTCGACGTTGGCTTCGGCGGCGTCGACGGCCGCGCGAAGCGCGGCCGAGATCTCCGCCGTCACCGCGTTGCGGCGGTCGGGATCGTTGACGGTGATGAGGGCGACGCGGTCGTCGACCTGAGTCAGTACGAGATCGGACACGGTTCGAGGCTAGTGACCGGGCCTGAGGCGGCAGCGGCCGGGCTTGCGCATGACTGGTTCGCCCCGCTAGCTGGACCACCGAAGCAGATAGCGGTAATAGAGCTTGCGCCGAATGACCGCACCAGGAAGAACTTCGGCTACCGCACTGCGGATCTCACGCAGCGACTCGCGCGGCTCGGTGATGGTGACTCCGATGTCAGGCGTCTCGCGGTGTAGTCGGGAGCCCACCACGACCGCGGGTAGACAGCAGACCGCCAACGCCCAGTCCAACGCCGACTCGTTGGCCGACAGTCCGACGACCGCGATCTCGCCCGAGGGCGTCAGCAGGTCTCGAGCCCGCGCCAGGGACGTGCGCAGGTCCATGTGATGCAGGCTGGCCACGAAGGTGACGAGGTCGAAGCGTCGTGGACCCGGATCGAACTCCTGGAACGAGGTGTGCGAAACCTCGACGTCGTCGACATCGGCGAGCCGTCGCCGAGCGCGGTCGGCCGCCGCGGAGTCGGGCTCGATGCCCGTCACCGAGCCTGACACCGGGGCGAGGCGTTGCGCGAGAAGTCCATCGCCGCATCCCACGTCGAGTACGTGGCCGCGGTGCTTGGCCGCGATGCCGAGCACCCACGGGTGGTAGGCGGTGTTGTGGTTCCAATAGTCGTCGCCGGAAGCGGTTCCCATGCACTCGACTGTGCCAGCCCGAGGTCGAGCGCTGTTCGCGGCGGTTGAGTGCTAGTGAGCTCCGGGGACGTCCTCCGCGATGGCGTGTCCCTCCGAGTGCATCCGGTCGTCCATCGGCATTCCACCACCATGTCTGGCTGAGTGTGTAGTCGAGCACGGAACCGGCCGGCTTCCCCACGAATCTCGGCGGCATCGCCATCCGGCCGACGCGCCACGACCGGAAGCCCCAGGATGACCGTATGGACATCTCGTCGTGCACCGCCCTCGTCACCGGAGCCAACCGCGGACTCGGTCGGCACTTCAGCATCGAACTCCTGCGACGCGGCGCCCGCGTCTACGCGGGTGCCCGCAACCCGGAGTCGGTCACCATCGATGGGGTCGTTCCGCTGGCGGTCGACGTCACCGATCCCGCTTCGGTGGCTGCCGCTGCGGAGGCCGCTGGTGACGTCACCCTGCTGGTGAACAACGCAGGCATCACGACCGACACCAACCTCTTCACGGGCGATCTCGACAGTGCACGGCGCGAGATGGACACCAACTTCTTCGGCACGCTGTCGGTGGCGCGGGCCTTCACGCCGGTCATCGAACGCAACGGCGGCGGAGCGATCCTCAATGTCCTGTCCGTGTTGTCGTGGAGGAGCCTGCCGGATACCAGCGGATATTGCGCCTCCAAGGCGGCGGCCTGGTCCATGACGAACGCGCTGCGCGTGGAGCTGGCCGACCGGGGCATCGTGGTGACCGGACTGCACGTCGGTCTGATGGACACCGACATGGCGGCAGGCGAGGACGCCCCCAAGTCGGATCCGGCCGAGGTCGCCGTACTCGCCGTCGACGCCATCGCAGCGGGCGCCTACGAGATCCTGGCCGATGACGTCAGCCGCGCTGTTCAGGCCCGTCTTTCCGCGGGTGTGCCGGGCCTCTACCCGCAGTTCGCCGGGTGAGCGGCCGCTAGCCGGGGCGGCGCCGCTCGCGCGGCCGGGCCGTGCCGCCGTACGGGTTTCGCGGTGGGCGGCGTGGCACGGGGGTCGGGCTCGGCTGCGCGCCGTAGGGGACGTCGGGCCGGGTGTCGTAGGTCATCGATGGTCCTCCGTTCGCATCGTGCGGACAGTATCCCGCCCGGCACCGGCACGAACGTGCGGTTCACCGAGATGTCATCCCTTGTCTCCGACCGCCGAGCTCAGCCCGCCGCGTTGGGCCGCAGGGCAGGGCAACGGCCGGTGCCGTCGGTGGCGAGTTCGAAGTGCCAGTTCTCGTTGGCGTAGATCTGACACAGCCCGAACCGTGCCCCGTTGCGGATGAGCCAGTCCGAGGCTCCGGTGCCTGCGATGTCGACCGCTTCGCCGACCACGTGCCTGGAGGCCTCCGGCGACGCGACGAACTGCTCGGCGACCTCGACGCTGCCGTACTGACGGACTGCATCGTCGAACAGACGCTGCTGGAAACCCTTCGACCGCCAACCGGACGTGATGGTGATGTCGATGCCCTGGGCCTTGGCGCTGCGGGCCGCATCGCGAATTGCGTTGAGCAGCAAGGGGTCAAGCTGAAGGAGTATCTGACTAGAGGTGTCGAACGGGCTGAGGGTCGTGCCGTCGGGCAGGTAGCCACTCCAGGAGTCGGTGGCGCCTTCGCCCATCGGCAACGTGGAGGCATCGACGCCAGGGGCGTGTGCGGGCACCGGCGCCGCCCCTGGGCCGATGGGAATCGGGTCGCCGGAGGCCGACCCCTCTGCGGTGGGGGACGCGCCGGTCGTCGGCTGGGCCGCGGCCAGCCCTGACACGAGCGTGGTCGAACAGCCGGTCAGGGCCAGCGCACCGCTCACCGCGGCCAGCCCGACGTGGGCGAAGAATCGGCCTGTCACGGCTTCGCCTCCTGTTCGGTCCGACGTCGCGGGAGTCCGTCGATCTTCGTCTTCTCGTCCAGTCTCCCCGATGGCCGATCTGTGTGCGCCTGCGGCGGCATCAGCCTCGATGAGTCCGGCCGGTTGGACCGCCCGGATGGCGGTGAGGAACCACATACCTGCGCCCAGCTCATCGTGGAAAGCGTACTGAGTGGGAAGACAGCTGACTTTCGTCTATGGCCGGAGTGCCCGAGCGAACGACCCCGTCGGCTGGGCGGTGTTGAGCTCCGCGACTTGGCTTGCGCGGCTGCCCATTTGCATCCGCAACTCGGCGTGCGTCAGGAGTCGCACCACCGCGGCCGTCATCGCTGAGCCGTCGCCGGGCCGATAGAGCAGTCCCGCGCTGCACGGCATCAGCAGTTGGGCGGTCACCGGGTTGGCGGCCGCGACCAGCGCGCGGCCGGCCGCCATCATCTCGATGACCGTGGCGGGCCCGGATGCCGGGCTCAAGATCACGATGTCGGCGGTGGCCAGCAGCTGCGATCGGCGCTGACCAGAACAATCCTCGACCAAGAGGCGTGTCTGCAGCCGGTGCTCGGCGGCGCGCTGTTCGACGACACTGCGGCGCGCACCCGCGCCAAGCAGCAATATCTGTGTCCGGCAGCTCTGTTGCACGGCAGTGAACATCGCGGCCAGGCGTTGGGCGTGCCCCATGTCGTCGAACGGTCCCGCGGCGGCAATGGTGGGCAGTTCGGGCAGTCCGAACGACAGCCGGGCCCTCGCGGCCTCGTTGCGTTCTCGGCGACCCCCGTGGTTCACCGACGGGAGCTTCGCACTCGACCGGGGGACCGCCATCCCGTTGGCGGCGAGAAAACCGGCTGCGGGATGTGGGGTGGCTATGCGCATGCTCCTACGATCGCCAGGCGGCCGCCCGTGTCGTCAAGGCTGGTGCCCATCTGCACCCCCTGCCAGCCCTACCCACCCCATACCGGCCAGCTTCACTGACACGGTTGGCGACAGTCGACGGCTTCGTCGGGCGCCTTGGTTCGCACCGCGTCGACGACCAGTGCGTCGGAATCGTCGATCACTCCCGTAGTGACCGCGCTGTCCAATCCCAGCGGGGATCCGACCGCGGCTACCTGCTGCCCACGCGAAGGTCGCTCGACGACCCCATGGCGATGGGCGTCGTTCCATTGGTTTCCTGCGCCCGCACGACAGCCATATCGCTCATGGATCTATGGCAACCACGGTAAATGGCGCATGGGTCCGTCGGCGAACACCATCACGGGGTGAGTCGGGCCCCGATCCGCAGTAGCGGTGTCGTGTTCGATCGACATCACGTGGTCGTTGGTCATGATCAGTCTGGCTGCGTGACCACGACGCGCCGATTCGCGTTCTGGCCGTCAAAGGTCTTCGACGCTGGCGTCGCACGGTTCCTGCAGCCAGCAGCAGGGCCGTGCGAGCTGAAGGGAATCAGCGACGGGCCGGCCGCCACGGAGCCGCGGGCGCAACATGGCCAGGAGGCCGGTTAGGGCCGCGTGGGCCGTTCGGGCCAAGGCCTGCAGGCGGGTGTCGGCCTTTCGTCGTCGATCTCGGGAACCGTCAAGAGGCTGCGGTCGAGGGTGTCGGCAACCCACATCAGTAGTCGCTCCAGGAGCCTGCTCATATTCGCTTCCCTTCATTGGGCTGATTCCGCATGTTGACTTCGAGGTGGCGGCGTTGTGCAAGTCGTTTCGGATGACCGTCCATTTCCGGAGGAGGCGCCGGTGCGGTCAAGAGCAGCAGATGTGCCGTGCTTCACTGCTGCGAGTCATGACTCATAGAATGACCGTGTGGGGCGTCGATGTCGTCGGCGCTGGCGCCCATTCATCCCCCCGGCCAGCGCCAATCCGGAGGTACGGCTAGCTGCAATTCCTCCGATCCGCGGGCAACCGGGGGCGCTGCAAACGCCGCTGCGGCGCGGTGGCGTGTTGTGAGTCCGATTGTTGCACAATCTATTTGGAGGCATGGGGGGAGAGGCGCGCCTGCGGCACCGGTGGCGACGACTACGGGACCCTAATGGTGATCACATTCCTCGCGGTACGCCGCTCCATTGACGAGATCACGGATCGCGTTGGGCGTCAGGACGATCTTCGCCAGGAACCCGATGACGGGGCTGGCCTCGATCATGTCGACGAAGTCTTGCTCGGCGTGGGTGGAGATCAGTATCACCGGCGATGGCACTGGCAACCCGGATCGGTGAAGTAGTTCGGCGAGTTCGAAGCCGTTCTCGCTACCGAGGTGGACGTCGACCAGCGTCACGTCTGGTCGGAGCTGTTCGAAGCATCGAAGTGCCTCGGCGCTGGTCGAAGCCGCGCCGACTACGGTGATGCCACCATGCTCGAGGAGTCCTCGCGCCGCGTTCACGAAACCCGGGCTGTCGTCAACGATTAGGCAGCGCATACTTCATCTTTCACAACCATGAGATCAGCCTGGCACCCAGAGCACAACGGCGCATGCCCGCTAGCAGTAAGCGTGTCTAGGCAAGGCGCAAATGGCGTGTTGAGGCGTTCGACAGCGTCATTCACCAGCGGATTTGCAGCCTGCCAACGGGGACGAACTCCGGCTGGTCGGGTCCGGGGCCAACCGAGCGTGTCGGCCCGATCACATCCTGGACCTCCGTGACCTGGCCCCCAACGAGGGCGACGCCCATACGGCCGCATGCGAACGGCTGCGCCTTTACCGCTAGCGACCACACCGAGATTACTGCTGACGGGTGCACCCAACGGGCGCCAGCGGTGGCGACGGTGGACCGTTCGGCCGGAAGTCTGGTAAACGGGACGACAGATTGGGGCAGATGTCGTGAAGACGACGATGGCGGGCGAGCGACCGATGGAGAGCCTGCCATGACGACCACTGGAACGATCGACTTAGACAGCGGCGCTGCGTATTTCACGATTGACCCCGACGCTCTCAGTGGAAGTGGGTTGCATGCCGGTGCACTCCTTCCATGATGCCCATCCGGCAGTCGATTTCCAGGAGCGGCGGGCCTCGGGCACCGGCGCCTGGGAAGCAGCACTGGTCAATACGCTGAGCCCCGGCGACGAGGTGGTGTGCTTCGAAACGGGGCACTTCTCGACGCTGTGGCGTGAAATGGCTGGTCGTTAGGGCCTCAACGTGCGGTTTCTCCCTGTCGAATGGCGACACGGTGCGTCGCCCGAAGCGCTGGCCGACGTGCTGGCGCAGGATTCGGCCCAGCGCATCGGCTTCGACCTTCACGGCCATCGCCGGAAGTACATCGAGCAGGAGGTGTTGCCGGTCGCCCGCGAGCTGGGCATCGGCATCGTGCCGTATTAGCCGCTCGGACGGGGATTGCTCACCGGCGCCTTCGAGCGGCCCGATCAGGTGCCGGAACGTCTGAAGACCCATCCTCGCTACGTGGCCCGGGCCTTCGACGCGAACAAGCAATTGGTCGACGCCGTGGCGGGGGTGGCCTCTCGGCTCGGTGTCGACCCAGGCCAGGTTGCGCTCGCGTGGGTGTTGTCGCGCGGACCCGACGTGGTCGGCGCACTCGATGGGAGACGGACCGCCGACGAGCTGGCCGCACTGGACCCCCTGGCCGGTCACGTCGTCGGACACCGGTCACCTCGTCCACACGCCGTGGGCGTCGAGGCACCGGAGAGACCGGTTTGAGGGTGCCCGAAGCCAATCGCTCTCGCGGCGTGTCCGACCCTCGAACTCCATTCGAGGCGCAATAGTCGATTGGTTTGCCGCCCAGTTCCATGATGTGCAAAAGTCGAGTCACTCTGCGGAGTCTGGCAACGGCACGGTTATGGTCGCGAGGACGGGACGGAGGAAGCCATGGCGGGTGAGCCGTCGAGGACAGGTGGAGTTCAATCGGTTGAACGCGCGTTCGAGGTTCTGGAGATCATGGCCAGTGCTGGCGGCACGATTACGCTGAGCGACTTGGCCGAACGTGCCGAGCTACCGCAACCGACCATCCACCGCCTGGTCCGCACGCTGCTGGTCATGGGGTACGTCCGTCAACTTCCCGATCGCCGCTATGCGTTGGGGCCCAAGCTGATACGGCTTGGCGAGAGCGCCGCGCAGCAGCTCGGAGCCTGGTCGCGACCGCATTTGACCCAGCTCGTCGAGCGCACCGGCGAGACGGCCAACATGGCGGTGCTCGACAGTGACATGGCCGTTTACGTCGCTCAGGTGCCGTCGCCGCACACCATGCGCATGTTCACCGAAGTTGGTCGGCGGGTGTATCCACACTGCACGGGGGTGGGGAAGGCGCTGCTCATGCAACTGCCCAACGACGCCGTGCGATCGCTGCTTAGCCGGACGGGAATGCCGATGTCGACGGAGAATTCGCACACCACGCCCGACGCCCTGATCCGCGACCTCGAGTTGAGCCGCTCCAGGGGGTACACCGTGGATGAAGGCGAACAAGAGGTGGGGGTCCGGTGTTTCGCGGTGCCGGTAGCAGATGCGCCGACCCTGACCGCGCTCTCCGTATCCGGCCCGGCGGCACGGATCACCCTCAAGTCGGCGACACAGATCGCGCCGTTGCTCAAACAGGTGGCGCGTGATCTGGCGTCCGAGTTCGACAAGGAGTCCGGGCGATAGCATTCGACGGTTCGGCCCGTCGCCGCCGGCCCTCGCGATGGAATGTACTGCTGTACGGCCATTGTCGCCGATACCTGGCAACAAGCCGCAATGATCAAGGTCTCCGCCCGCCCAGCAGCGTCGATGTACACGCCGTAGGCCTGCAGTAACACGAGCACCTCCGCACGTAGCTCGATGTTCGCTGCGTCGATCAGTTGGTTCGCGACCTCGACCGTCTGGCCTGCAGGTTGGGCCCGTCACGGACGACGGTCTTGCCGACGACGCCGAGAACGGGCTTGGCCGAGTCGAAGTCGCGATCGGCCACACCACGACGCGCTACCCCCGCCCTTCCACGCAGGCGGAAGTCGTTGGGTACGAAGAATCGTTGTAGCACAGGGCCGTTGATTGAGCGGCTTGACGATGCCGGCAAGCAGGAGGCCCGCTCGGCTAGCGCCGTACCCGCAGGAATTCCCAGGGTGGTGCAGCCGCCACTGGGCGGAAACGAAGTTGCTGACACCTGTCGGGCGGTTCATCGCAGAGACGGTGACCACGGGTAGGCTTCCACATCACAGAATGCGGTTGGCACGTTCCGACAGCGCGAGACGGGGAGAGAAGAACGTGACAGACGACCGGCCTCGGGATCGCGTGCAGTCGGTTGTCCGTGCCTTCACGCTGCTGGAGATGATCGCCGAGGCAGACGGCGTCACGGGGCTGGCAGAGCTCTCGAAGCTCTCCGGAATGGCGCCGACGACCATTCACCGTCTGATGCGCACGATGGTCGAACTCGGGTACGCCCGTCAGGTGTCGTCCCGCCAATACGTGCTCGGTCCAAAACTGGCCGCGCTCGGCGCCAGCGCCACGTCGGTTCTGGGTCTTTGGGCGGGGCCTGCGTTGCGCCAGCTCGTGGACGATGTCGGGGAGAGCGCCAATTTCGCGATTCTGGAGGGCCACGAGGTGGTGTACGTCGCGCAGGCGCCCGGTCGACACTCGATGAGGATGTTCACCGAAACCGGTCGACGCGCGGCGGCGCATTCCACCGCGGTCGGCAAGGCGATTCTGGCGGAACTCTCCGACGAAGCGATCGATGCGATGTTCGGTCCCAGCGGCATGGCGTCGCAGACTCAGAACACCATCACCGCACTGCCCACGTTGAAGCGTGAACTCCGAGCGGTCAGGCGCCGGGGCTACGCGACCGACGAAGAGGAGCAGGAGATCGGTGTTCGGTGCGTGGCAGTGGCAGTACCCGACTCGACCATTCTCTAGGCAGTCTCCTCTCCGGCCCGGTCGGCAGGACTGCCGAGGACCCTCACCGAAGCGCGCCCTCAAGACACTCAAATAACGGAATTGACATTCCACACTGCAGAATTTGATCTAGGGAAACCCGGCCAATGGCAACTGGCGAGTCCCTACGAGAAGGGCCCCCCATACCAGCAGGGGAGCAGGCCCGGCGTAGCCGAGCACCCAGCGCCAGTCCGGGCCGGTGAACCGGCGCACCGCGTGCGGCACCATCAGGCCCACGAAGCCGATCGGGCCCGCACCGGCCGTTGCCGCGCCCGCCAGCAGGGAACAGCGCGCCTGCGAAGGCGAACCAGATGTAGGTCCAGATGCCGGTCGTGCCGAGTAAGGCGATGGCGCTCCCCACGAAGAGGGCTGCACCGGAGTTGATTCCGAGGACCTCGGAGTCCGCCAGCGGGTTGCGTCCCACCGCCTGGATCAGGGTTCCCGACAGGCCGAGGGCGAGCCCGACGAGCAGAGCCAGCACGGTGCGGGGGATCCGCAGATCGTGCACGATCCACTGGTCGCCGATATCGCGGTAGTCGGTGACGGCGCTCCATACGGTCGGGAGGCTGACGTTCTCGGTGCCGATCGCCAGACTCGCGATGCACGTCGCGGCGAGCACCGCCGTGGCCAGCAGCAGCCCGGTGGCGCGGCGCCGAGTCGGGTGGCGCGGCGCACTCGGCGGCGCGGTCGCGGAGGGGGCGTAGCGGTCACGGTGTCTACAGGCCGGCCCGCTCGAGCGCTTCGTCGAACTCCTCGTCGGCGACCTTCTCGCCCTTGCCGTCGGCCAGTGCCCGTGCCCAGACCGCGACGACGTCGTCTGCGACGAGGGCGAACTTGGCGTCCCAATTCTCGGAGTCGAACCGCCAGTAGCCGGTGATGTCCAACTGGTCGACCGTCCACCCGCTGCCGCGGAAGTACTTTCGCACGGTGCGGGATTCTGCCGCCTCTCCGGCGAACCAGCAGTAGCCCCGGCCGTCGGGCAGCCTCTGGTCGCGGGTGAGCTGAGCGAGTCTGCTTGGCGCATGGCCGTTTCCGGTGCCGATGCTGGAGACGACGGTGACGTCCGGATGCGACGGCAGATAATCGAGGTCGTCGGGGTCGGCCACCTCCACTATGACGGTGACGGGGACGCCGCCGGGGAGCTCCTCGATGATGCGGGCGGTGGCGGGCAACCCGGACAGGTCCGCGACCAGCAGCTGCCATTCGGTCGCCGGCTCGGGCCGGTACCACGACCGGGCATGGTCGAGTCCGATCCTGTCTCCGGGTGCGGTGGCCGACGCCCATGTCGTCCCGGATCCACGGCCATGCAGGATGACGTCGATGTCGATTCGATCGCCATCCGGATGTGGCAGGTGCCGTCGCACGGTGTAGTTGCGGCCTTCGCTTCCCGACGCGGGGTCGACGTAGCGCTTCCCGTCGGCGCCGGGCACGGTCGGCGGCGCGGTGGGTTCCCCGTCCCATGTCACGACCGGGAAGTAGACGCCGACGGCGGAGTCGCCCGCCGGTTGAATGGCCAGTGTCTGGGGATCGTCGACCCGAAGCGATATCCGACGCAGCCGCGGACTCAGCGCAATGGTCTCGATGACGGACGCATACGAGAAGCTCACCGAAGTTAGGTTACCCTAAGCGAAGTGGCCGAGCACCCCCGGGGACAGACAGGCACGCCTCGCTCTCCGACGGGCTCGGGGTGCCGCGCGAAGGCTGCCTGATGACGCGTCAGCCGTAGGTGAACGAGAAGGCTTGCAGCCCTTGGCTGAGATGAATGTCGAGGTGCCCTTGCTGCTGGGGGTCGTTGGTGACGATCTCGTGCAGCGTCGGCGGTCCGCTGACGGCGGTGGTCGTGGTCTCGCCGCCGCGGGTCGTGGTCACCGTGCCAGTGCCGCCGACCACCAGGTAGACGTCCTTGGCGTGGTAGTTCAGTTCGATGCCTGCGTCGTCGGCCTGCGCGGTGGCGCCCTGATCGTCGAGTGTCCATCGCCCGCGCAACGCGAAACCGTCGTCGGGCAAGGTGGTGGGATAGTCGAACGCGCCGGTGGCGTAGGCCTGCGTGCCTTGGTACAGGTGGGCCTTGTCGACCCCCAGGTAGGTCTCGGGGGTGAGGTCGCCCGTCGGCGTGGTGTCCACCGATGTCGTGGGTGATGGCAGCGCAACGCCAGGGTGAGCGGCGGTGAGGAGCTGCCGGATGAGGCCCTCGGTGACGTCGTATTCGCCCTCGCCGATCGCGATGTGCCGGATCGTTCCGTTCGCGTCGATCAGATATTCCGCGGGCCAGGCCTGGTTGTGGAAGTTGTCCCAGATCGAGTAGTCGTTGTCCAGCGCGACCGGGTACGTGATGCCCAGCCCGGCTGCGCCGCTGGTGACGTTCTCAGGGACGTGCTCGAACGCGTACTCCGGGGTGTGGACGCCGATGACCTCGAAACCTGCGTCCTTGTAAGTTTTGTACCAGTCGACGACGTGCGGGATGGCCCGCTGACAGTTGATGCAGGAGTACGCCCAGAAGTCGACGAGGACGACCTTGCCGTGCAGCGCCTTGAAGTCGATGGGGGAGCTGCCTGGAGTGTTGAGCCAGCCCGTCGCCCCGCTGATGTCCGGTGCTGCGCCGCAGTTTTCCAGTTCTGCACCACCCGAGTCGCAGTTGGCCAGTTCTGCGTTGGCGGGAGTGCTCGTTCCGCTGGCCAGATCCTCCAGCGCCTGACCGCCGTCGACGACCTTGCCCTGAAGTGCTGCGGTGTAGTCGGGGATCGCTCGCTGTATCCCCGCAGGCAGGTCGAACACCAGCGCCACGGCGAAGACGATCATGACGACGCCACCGACCACGCGGACGAGGCGTTGCCGTCGGCGGAACACACCGATCCGGTGCGCGACCTGCTGGCCGGCCAAGGCGAACACCAGCAGTGGCAGGGTTGCCCCGATCGCGAACGCCAGGGTGAGCGCGATGGTGCGTAGGCCGACGTTCCCCGTGGCGCCGGCCACGATGATCGCGGCCAGTACCGGTCCGGCGCACGGCACGTACAACACTCCGACTGCCAGGCCAAGGCCGAACCCGCCCTTGCCCTGGGTGACGTTCCACTGCGGAATGCGGGCGAACGGGAGTTCCAGGTAGTGCTGGACGCGGGGGAAGATCAGCCCGAGACCGATGAGCGTCAATGCCGCCAGTCCGGCCCACCGAATCGCGTCCTGCGGCAGGTGCAGCAGCGAGAGCAGCGCCGTGCCCGCCAACGTGAACACGCTGAAACTCACCACCAGACCCGCGATCACCCGGTATGGACGCAAGGTCTCGGACCGTGTGCGCGTCGGTACGACGGCGACTGACGAGTTCACGTCGTGCCGCGATGAAGCCGGCGTCGCGGCCGTGTCGACCGCGGGCGTTCCGGCGAAGAAGATCACCGGTAGCACCGGGAGGATGCACGGCGAGATGCCCGTGATCAGTCCGCCGAGAAAGCCGATGAGTACGAGGGTGTCCATATCCGCCTGTTCGATGCCGGGCCGGTCGCGGACAGGCGACGGCGGGTCAGCTATCAGTTCTACCCGCTCGAAGTGGCCATCCGGCTGCAGGTGCCACCCGGCCCTTGCCATCGGCCGAGGTAAGTACATCGATGTATGTATCTATCGGTATCGAGCCGGGTAGACTCCGCCCATGGTGACCCGCGCTCGCACTGAAGCCCCGCAACGGCGCACCCAGGAGCAGCGCAGCAACGAGACGCGCACCCGTCTTCTCGACGCCACGATCGACTGCCTGGTGAAGTACGGCTACGGGGGCACCACGGCGATGCGCGTCGTCGAATTGGCAGGCGTGACCCGCGGCGCTCAAGTTCACCACTTCGGCTCGAAGGACGAACTCGTCCTCGCGGCACTCAAGCACCTTGCGGCGAAGCGAGCCGCGGCGGCGGTACGCGAGATCGGCGACCTTCGGGCGGGCGACGACCCCCTCGGTACCATTCTCGATCTCCTCTGGGAACTGCACGACGGACCGATATTCGTTGCAACGGTCGAGCTTTGGGTGGCAGGTCGAACGGACGCGGAGCTGGGACGCGAGGTCGCGAAGTTCGAGTCGGTCGTGGTCGGCAGCTTCATTGCCGCTGCGGCGCAATTCGTGCCAGAAGCGCTCAACAAGTCGATGCTCGACTTCATCTACACCGCCATGGATGCGCTGCGGGGCATATTGATCTCCAGCTACGTCGATCCCGACCCGGCCAGGGCACGTCGGCGCTGGAACCGGGCCGCGACGAACCTGCGCCGCATCGCCGATCCCGCACTCGAGGCCTGGGCCGCGGACCGCGTCTGATCCTCGCTGGCGCGTCGGAATGGGCAAGGCATGGTTTTTGCCAAGTACGTACAGACATGTATGTTTGTTTGCATCGGGCGAGCGGAGTGAGGAGCTGCGGTGGCCAACAAGGTGTACGTCATCGGCGTTGGGATGACGAAGTTCGAGAAGCCGGGACGTCGCGACGGGATGGGACTACCCGGACATGGCCCGCGAGTCGGGCACCAGGGCGCTACAGGACGCGGGCATCGGCTTCGACGAGGTACGGGAAGGCTACGTCGGTTACGTCTACGGTGAGTCGACCTCGGGCCAGCGGGCGCTATACGAGCTTGGAATGACCGGCATCCCGATCGTCAACGTCAACAACAACTGCTCGACCGGTTCGACCGCGCTGTACCTCGCCGCCAAGTCGATTCGCGGCGGTCAGACCGACTGCGCCATCGCGTTGGGCTTCGAGAAGATGAAGCCGGGCTCACTGGAATCGACGTACGACGACCGTGCGCAGCCGATGGAGAAGCACATCCTGGCGATGGCCGAGATCTCCGAGGTGCTATTTCCGCCGGCACCGTGGATGTTCGGCGCGGCCGGCCGAGAGCACATGGCCCGATATGGCAGTACCGCGGAGCATTTCGCGAAGATCGGCTTCAAGAACCACAAGCACTCGGTCAACAATCCGTACGCGCAATTCCAGGAGGAGTACACGCTCGAGGACATCCTGGATTCGAGGATGATCTATGACCCGCTTACCAAGCTGCAGTGCTCACCGACCTCGGACGGATCGGGCGCGGCGATCCTCGCCAGCGAGGCGTTCGTCGATCGGCACGGGTTGGCGGCGCAAGCGGTCGAGATCGTCGGCCAGGCCATGACCACGGACTTCGCCTCGACCTTCGACGGCACCTGTAAGTCGCTGATCGGCTACGACATGAACGTTCAGGCGGCGCAACGGGTCTACGAGCAATCCGGGCTCGGGCCCGACGACTTCCAGGTCATCGAACTGCACGACTGCTTCTCGGCCAACGAGCTGCTGCTGTACGAGGCTCTGGGGCTCTGCGGCGAAGGCGAGGCGGCCAAGCTGATCGACGCCGACGACACCACCTACGGCGGACGTTGGGTGGTCAACCCCTCGGGCGGGCTGATCTCCAAGGGCCACCCGCTCGGCGCGACCGGCCTGGCCCAGTGCGCCGAGCTCACCTGGCAGCTCCGCGGAACCGCCGACAAGCGTCAGGTCGACGACGTGACGGCCGCCCTTGCGCACAACATCGGCCTCGGCGGCGCAGCGGTCGTCACCGCCTACCAGCGCGCCGAACGCTGACCGCACGTAGCGCCGCCGATGGCCGACTGGCCGCCCAGCATTGCCTATGCCGATTGCCCGCCAGGCAGCACCCAACACTCAAGCAGGGAGACACTCATGGGACACGTCGAGACGACCAAGAACCTGACGGCCACACCCGAGGCGGTCTGGACGTTGATCGCCGATCCGCGGACCTGGGACCAGTGGTTCACCGTCCACACGGGCTGGTTGGAAGAGCCACCCGCCACGCTCAGCGAGGGCGCCCGGCTCGTCGAGAAGATCGAAATGCTGGGCATGGCGAACAAACTCGAATGGAACATCGTGGCGTACGAGAACGGCAAGAAGGTCACCATGGCAGGCACCGGCATGGCAGGAGTGAAGGTCGAGTTCAGCTTCCTCGTCGCGCCGGAGGGCTCGGGTACGCAGTTCTCGGTGGTGGGCGATTTCGAGGGCGCGCTCATCAAGGGTGCGCTGGGCAAGGCGGTCGAGAAGGGCTTCGGCAAGCAGCTCGACGTGTCCGTCGAACAACTCGACGCGCTGGCCGCGGCCTGATACGCGGAAGGATCCATCAGATGTCATTAGACGCAGTCTCGTTCGACGACTCCGCGTTGGACGTGTGGAGCGACGATGAGGCCTTCGAGGTCACCCGCGAGCGGATCGCCGAGTACGCCGCGGCCACGAACGACCCGATATTCGCGCACCTGGTGGGTGACGTCGCTCCGCCGGTGTTCGCCATCGTCCCCGTGTTCGAGGCGATGTTGTATCCTGCGGTCGAGGTGATGCCGGTCGAGCTCATTCCCCGAGTCATGCACGGCGAGCAGGACTTCCGCTTCCACCGACCGATCAAGCCCGGTGACAAGTTGTCCTCCCGTGCCAAGATGATCGGCTACGAGGGGCGAAAGAACGGCACCCGGGCGGCGATCCTGCTCGAGTGCCGCACCGAGACGGGCGAACTCGTCAACGAGCAGTACATGACGACCTTCGTCCGCGGGTTCAACACCGGGTCCGCCGTCGGCGACCTTGGTCCCGGCCACGAACTGGACCCGGCGCTGCGCGATCACCCGCCGATGGCCGCCGTCGTCCAACACGTCGACAAGGACCAGACCTACAGGTACGCGCCGGCAGCAGGCGATCCGATGCCGATCCACCTCGACGACGAGATCGCGAAGGACAGCGGCCTGCCGGGGATCATCGCGCACGGGCTGTGCACGATGGCGTTCGCGTCCTGGGCGGTGCTCACCGAGGTGGGCGGCTCCGACGTGCGCCGGCTGCGACGCTTCGCGGTGCGCTTCTCGAAGGTGGTGCTCCCCGGAGACGACCTGGAGACGCGCATCTGGCGTGTCGGGTCGGCCGACGGTGTCACGACTTATGCCTTCGAGACCGCGCGCGGCGAGGACCTCGTCATCACCGACGGGCTCGCCGAAATCGCCGACTAACCCCGGCGCCAAGACCGAAAACATCGTCTCACCAACGACATCCACCTTTCACGGGGAGCAACAGGAATGCGAGTACTGGACGGGCGGGTCGCCGTCATCACCGGTGCCGGACGCGGGATCGGCCGCGAGCACGCACTGCTGTTCGCAGCCGAGGGCGCCTCGGTCGTGGTCAACGACCTGGGCGGCAGCAACGCGGGCGACGGCGCCGACGCCGGTCCGGCCCAGCGGCGTGGTCGACGAGATCACCGCCGCAGGCGGCACCGCCGTCGCCAACACCGACGACGTCGCGACGTGGGCCGGTGCGCAGGGCGCTCATCGAGCAGGCGGTGACGGAGTTCGGCGGTCTCGACGTGGTCGTCAACAATGCAGGGATCCTGCGCGACGACTTCATCGCCGCCATGGACGAGGCGCAGTGGGACGCGGTGATCGGCGTGCACCTCAAGGGACATGCCGCCGTACTGCACCACGCCGCCGCGTACTGGAAGGCGCAGTCCAAGCGCGGAGCACAGCCCAACGCCGCAGTCGTCAACACCGCATCCGCATCGGGAGTGACGCTGCCCCAGCCGGGCCAGACGAACTACGGTGCCGCGAAGGCAGGGATCGCCGCGTTGACGCTGGTGGCCGCGGCGGAACTCGAACGCTACGGCGTACGGGTGAACGCCATCGCCCCGATCGCGCGTACCCGGCTCACCGAGGCCACTCCTGGTCATGGGTGAGATCTTCTCCGCCGCGGTCGAACAGGGCGAGTTCGACTACTTCAGCCCGGCGAACATCTCACCGGTGGTCGCGTACCTTGCCAGCGAGAAGTGCTCGGTTGACCGGGCAGGTCTTCGCCGTGCAGGGTGGGGCGATCTCGACACTCGCCGGCTGGCACGACGTATCGACCATCGAGACCGACGGCCCATGGTCGATCGATGACATCGCTGCGCGGCTGCCCGTCTGAACCGGAGGGAACGATTGCCATGATCGAGTGGTCCGAGAGCGATCTGCTGATTCGCGATGCCATGCGGGAGTTCATCGACAAGGAGGTCCGGCCCAACATCGACGCGCTGGAGAGCGGTGACATGCCGCCCTACCCGATCATCCGCAAGCTGTTCAGTCGGTTCGGTATCGACGTGATGGCCGCCGAGGCCGTGAAGACGATGCTCGACCGGCAGCGGGCGAAGGAGTCCGGATCCGACGACGCAACGGAGGCCAGGGCGGAGCGCGGGCTCGGCGGCATGGCCGAGCAGGCCTCGATGGCGGCCATCGTCGTCGCCGAACTGGCAGGCGTCAGCCTGGGCGCCGTGGCCGCGCTCGGTGTCAGCATCGGTCTCGGTGCGGCGACGATCATGCAGCGCGGGACACTGGCGCAGAAGGAGCGCTGGCTACCCCGGCTGATGACCATGGAGAAGGTCGCCGCGTGGGCGATCACCGAACCCGACTCCGGCTCCGACGCGTTCGGCGGGATGAAGACCTACGTTCGCCGCGACGGCGAGGACTACATCCTCAACGGGCAGAAGACGCTTCATCACCAACGGCCCCTACGCCGACACCATCATCGTCTACGCCAAACTCGACGACGGCGACGGTGGTGACAAGCGCGACCGCACCGTCCTGACCTTCGTCCTCGACGCCGGGATGCCGGGGCTCACGCAGGGCAAGCCGTTCAAGAAGATGGGCATGCACGCCTCGCCCACCGGTGAACTCTTCTTCGACGACGTCCGCCTCGGCAAGGACCGGCTTCTCGGTGAAACCGAGCAGCACAGCGGCGGTGACGGGCGCGACAGCGCGAGGGCCAGCTTCGCGGGCGAGCGCGTCGGCGTGGCGATACTGTCGCTCGGCATCATCAACGAATGCCACCGGCTGTCGCTGGACTACGCGAAGAATCGCACGCTCTGGGGACAGAACATCGGCCGCTTCCAACTGATCCAGCTCAAGCTGGCCAAGATGGAGATCGCCCGAATCAACGTGCAGAACATGGTGTTCCAGACGCTGGAGAAGCTCAAGGCGGGCAAGCCGCCCACCCTGGCCGAAGCGTCGGCGATGAAGCTGTACTCCTCGGAGGCCGCGACCGAGGTCGCGATGGACGCCGTGCAACTGTTCGGCGGCAACGGCTACATGACCGAGTACCGCGTCGAACAACTCGCCCGCGACGCGAAGTCGCTGATGATCTATGCAGGCAGCAACGAAATCCAGGTCACCCACATCGCCAAGGACCTCCTGAACCGATGACGGTGGTGTGGCGGCGGTCAGTCGGTCCTCCTGCTGTTCCAGTAGCTGCGCGGTGGCGGCGAATTGCGCATGTGTTCGGCCGCACTGCCGGGATAGTCAAGGAAGCGCCGTGGCGAAGGCCATGTGAAGCCGGAATGCGTTCGGGTGGCGCTCGATTCGACGACGAGCCGCGCACCGTGCGCTTCGATGGGATATCCAGCGTGCCCTCGCGCCAAACGGTGTCGATCACGTGATCACCTTCGGTCAGCGCGCACTCGAGGAGGTGGCGGCCGAGCCCGCTCGAAGCTCCGGTGATCAGCCAGGGGGGCAGGTAGCTCCAACTCCGATGACGCGGTTGTCCCGGTTGGCGTTGCGTCAGTCATTCGTACTCCTTCAAATCCATTGCGCTGCCGCCCCCGATACGTATCTACACCTGCGCCGATGGGCGCTGGTCGGCGTCGGTGGGTTCGTGTCCGGAAGGCCGTTTGCGTGATGACACGGGCGGGCATCCTGCTCGGAGCCGCTTGTCAGCTTCTGCTCAGGTCGGGCCGAATGGCGCTGCGACGGAATGGACGGATCGATGAATCTCACGCGCACGAAGACCGTGGAGCAGTCGGTGGCGGATACCGAGGAATCCGAACATCAGTTGCGCAAGGAGTTGGGCCCCGTCCAGCTGACGGTATTCGGCGTGGGAGTGATCCTCGGCACCGGCATCTTCGTGCTGACCGGAGAGGCGGCGGGTGAGAAGGCCGGACCCGCCATTGCGCTCTCCTTCGTCTTCTCCGGCATCGCCTGCGCGCTCGCTGCGCTCTGTTACGCAGAGTTCGCCAGTACCGTGCCGGTGGCGGGATCGGCGTACACCTTCTCCTATGCCAGCCTGGGCGAAATCGTGGCATGGATCATCGGTTGGGATCTGATCTTGGAGTTGGCCCTGGGGGCCAGCACCGTGGCCGTGGGGTGGTCGAGCTACTTCGCGGACGTGATGAAGCAAATCGGCATCACCATCCCCGACTTCGCGTACGGAGACGGCCACAATCTGGTTGCCGCCGCGATCGTGCTGATCCTCACCGCCGTGCTCTGCGTGGGAATCAAGATCTCCTCGCAGGTGAACTTCGTCTTCGTGGTCATCAAGGTGGCCATCGTGCTGCTGGTGATCGTAGCGGGCCTGTTCTTCATCAAGATGAGCAACTATTCTCCGTTCATCCCACCGTCGGGCTCCCCTGCCGCCGCGGGTGCGGAGGCCACCCCCTCGCTGCTGCAGGATCTGGGTCTCTCGCCCGGTGCCTTCGGGATCAGCGGAATCTTCACGGGGGCGGCGCTGGTGTTCTTCGCCTACATCGGCTTCGACATCGTCGCGACCGCCGCCGAGGAGACCAAGAACCCGCAGCGGGACATGCCGATCGGCATCTTCGCCTCGCTCGGGATCTGCACCGTGCTCTACGTCGCCGTTTCCCTAGTGGTGACGGGGATGGTGAAGTACACCGACATCAAGGTCGATGCGCCCCTTGCGGAGGCGTTCCGCTCGGTCGGTCATCCAGGCTTCGCGACCGTGATCTCGGTGGGCGCCCTGATCGGTTTGACGACCGTCATGATGGTGCTGATGCTCGGTCAGAGTCGGGTCTTCTTCGCGATGAGCCGAGACCGATTGCTGCCTCCGACGTTCGCGAAGGTCAGCCCTCGGTTCGGCACCCCGATTCGCACGACCTTGTTGACCGGCATTGCCGTGGCGGTCATTTCGACGTTCGTGCCGTTGACGGATCTCGCCGAGCTGGTGAACATCGGAACGCTGTTCGCCTTCGTCCTCGTCGCCATCGGGGTCATCGTGCTGCGACGCACCCGGCCGGACCTGAAGCGCGCCTTCCGGTGTCCGGGGGTTCCGCTGGTGCCCGTACTGGCGGTGCTCACGTCGTTCTACCTGATGCTGAACCTCCCCGCTGCGACCTGGATCAGATTTCTGGTCTGGATGGCGCTCGGCTTGGTGTTCTACTTCGTGCACAGCAGGCGACACAGCCGGCTCGCCACGGATCCGGACTATGCCCGCGACGCCGAGAAGGCGGCGGCCGGGGAAGCGCAACGCTGAATCATCCTGGGCGAGTTGCATATCGACCGCCGCTCAGGTGAACAGCGCCTGTGCGATGTAGTGCCCTTCCTGGGGTGCGGGAGGGATCGCGAAGATCGCCGAGCCGATGTGGCGGATGTACTCGTTGAGGAGATCGTGCGCACCGAGCCGGTTCTGCAGCCGGATGAAGTGCTGTGGGTCGTTCTGGTAGGAGATGAACAGCAGCCCGGCGTTGAGTTGTCCGTCGGCGCCGAGGCCGTCGGTGTAGTTGTAGCTGCGGCGGCGGATCATGACGCCGTCGTTGTTCTCTCGCGCGGCAAGGGCGATGTGCGCCACCGGGGCGATCACCGGCGCACCCGTGTGATCCTTCGAGCTGAAGTCGGGAGTGTCGAACTCGGATGCTCCCGTCAGCGGTGAACCCTCCTGCTTGTGCCGGCCGAAGATGGTCTGCTGGTTGCCGACCCGGTCGGTGTCCCACGTCTCCAGCAGCATCCGGATCTTGCGCACCACCTGATAGGTGCCGCCGTCCATCCAGGGCTGGTCGCTGTTCCGGACCCACACGAACTTCGCGTAGTCCTGGTCGGTCGCCACGTTGCGGGTGCCGTCCTTGAACCCCATCAGGTTTCGCGGCGTCTCCTGCCCGGGGCCGGCCGACGCGCGACCGAACCCGAGCACCGCCCAGCGCGGCGAGACGATGCTGCGGCCGAGCCGGGCCAGATTGCGGACCGCGTGATAACAGACCTGGGGGTCGTCCGCGCAGGCTTGGACGGAGAGGTCGCCGCCGGTGAATTTGGGGTCAAGGGTGTCGCCGTTGAGCGTGGGCAGGGCGGAGAACACCGCAGGCTTGCGCGGACCAAGGCCGAATCGTTCGCCGAACACATTGGCGCCCAGCCCGATCGTCACGGTGAGGTTGGCGGGGCTGAGCCCGTCCGCCTCGCCGGTGTCGGCCGGGGGTTGCACCTCGCTCGCGGGCTGCACCGACCCCACCGGTTTGCCCTGTTGCAGGACCGCTGCCGCGGCCGACCAGCGGGCCAGCAGCGTCTGCAGCGATCTCTTGGTTGCCGTGTCGGACAGGGTGAACGTCATGAAGACGCTGTGGCGTTGGGGCGGTGTGGCGATGCCACCCTGATGGGCCTGCCCGTAGAACGGGTAGCTGCCGTGCAAGTCGACGGTGTCTTCGACGTCGCGCGACGACGCCATTGCAAAGCCTGCGCCGCCACCGGCGCCGGCCCCCAGCACGGTGCCGCCGAGTCCCGCCCACAACGCGGAGGAGAGCACGCCGCGCCGGGACACCCCCGGCGGGGCAGCGTGCGGCGCCGCCTCCCAGGGTTGCCCGGTTCGACCGGTGAGTTGCCGTTCGTCGTCATCAGGTGGCCGAAACCACCTTCTGCGCAACGGTGGACAGGCTGTCATGCAGGGGTTGGATCACCGCGGTCAGTTTGGCGGCGTCGGTCCCACGCAGTTGCGGTGTCCACACCTTGTAACCACCGAGCGCTACCGCATCCCGATAGCCGTCGAGCGCGGTCAGCACTGACTGGAACTGCTGGTCGAGCTGCGTGACGAGGTTGGCGTCGATCCTCTGCAGACCAGGCCGCAGCGAGGCGTAAGCCTGTTGTGCACCTTCGACATTGCCGGCTAAGTCGACGAGGTCGATGTGGCTGAACGCTTCCTCTTCACCGGTGATCTTCGTGTTCTGCACCTCTTCGATGAGATCGGCGGCCCCGTTGGCCAGATCCTCCGGCTTGTACTGCAGGGGTCCAACGACGCCGACGAGCTTGCCGACGTTGCCGACGAGTTCGGTGCTCAGTGCCTTGGTGGCCGGGGTGATCGCATTGCCCTGCCACAGGTCGCGTTCGATGGCGTGGAATCCCTTCCAGCCGACCTTGGCATCGACCGGGGTGGACTCGCGCATGTCGATGAGGTAGTCGAGGTTGCCGGCGTTGTCGTCGACCGCGAAGCCGGGAATCACGAATCCTTCGACGCTCGACTCGGCCCGTTCGTAGAATGGGCGTGCCTTGGCGTAGGCGGTCTTCGCGGCGTCGACGTTGCCCGACTGGACGGCCGCGTCGAGCGCCTTGACGGCCGTGTTCAGTTGGTTGACCTGGTCGACGACATATGCGGAGTAGTCCTTGGTGCCCTGGCTCAGGATCGTCGGTACGGTTCCGGAGGGCGCGGCGGGGGCTTGGCCCGTGACGGTCAGGTCGAGGTACTCATTGTCTGCACCGGGGCAGTACACCTTGTATGCGCCCCCGTCGAGGGTGACGGTGAAGGAGACGGGATCGAGGCCGGGCGCCAGGTTCTCCTTCTCACCAACGATGCGCTGGTCCTTAAGCAACTCCATCTCGGTGATACCGGGTGCGCTGCTGTTGGTGACGGTGAACGTGACCGGCCCGGCGGGCACCTTGGCGTTGTCCAACGAGCAGGCGTCCGTTCCCGTGTCGTTCGCCAATGTCACCTTCACCGCATTGACACCGTTGGCGGCGCTGCTGCTTGCGCTGCCGGGGGTGCTCTTGGCGGCGCCCGTGCTCGAGCCGCACGCGGAGAGGGCAAGGGCAACCGCCGCTCCAACGGCCGGTGCGGCCAGCCAGAGACTACGAGACAACGATCTCGCCCCGCCGGGGTGCTTCACCATGATGTTGTTGTTTCCCTTCCATTTTCGAATCGATCGTGGAGATGCCACGGCCAACGCGCACCGCGGCCAAGGACAGGGCCACCGCAGCTGCTCCGAGAACGATCGGGAGCCACACCGTCCACAGCGTGCGTTCCCGTGCGTCGTTGGCAGACTGGGTGATCCGCGCGGCGGTCGCCGCGTCATCGGCGGGCGTCGTGGCCCAGTCGCTGTCGAGCCCACCGACGCTGACGACCTTCGGGCCAGCCAGGCCGCCGCCGCGCAGCGTCGCCACCCGGGTGCTGGCGCCCTCGGCCGCAACGACTCCTTGGTCGTGGGCCAGCACGGTGTAGACGGAGCTGGCGCTCCACGTCACATCGAAGGGTCCCGGGGTGCGCGCGTTGCCCAGCCCCACCGGCAGACGACCGCCGGTGAGATGCGCCAGTTCACCGAGACTGATCGGGTTCGTCGTGACGCCGGGGTCGGCGGGGACCTTCGTCTGCCAGACGGTGACGTCGACGCCATCGATGGTCTGCCGGCCCGTGTCGTCGAGTCGGATCTGCCGATCACTGCCGCCCGGCGTGTGGATGCTGAGGACGCGCGACGCTCCATCGGTGGCGACCGTGACGGTCATCACGCGGCCGTCCGCGGTGGTGACCGCTCTGGCCGGCCCCGGTGAACCATCGGCGCCTGCCGGAATGAAGACGGCCATTGCCATCGCGGTCACCGCGACTCCCGCAGCGGCGCGTACCAGGATTCGGCGTTTCACCACCGGCCTTGGGGAGAGCCGGGCGGGCCACAGGAATACCAGCAGCACCGGCACCGCATAGAGGAGCCATCCGAGGACCTCGATCAGTCGGGGATCGGGCGGGATTCCGAACATCCCCGTAACCAGCGCTCCCAAAACGGATTTCGTGGGTATCCAGGGGGAGAGGTCGAGCGCCCGCTGCTGGCCGATCGTGATCCAGCCTGCCTCGTGTGCCGTGCGAAGACTGCTCATCACCAATCCCGCGGCGATGAACACCAGGAAGACCCCGGTCACGCGGAAGAACCGGCCGAGATCGAGTCTGAGGCTCCCGAAGTACAGTCCGGCGCCGATGACGACCGCTGCGGTGATCCCTGCGACGCCGCCGAGTACGGCGAACCACCGACTGCCATGGGTGGCCTGGGCGGCCGCGAGCAGGAAGACCGCGGTTTCGAAACCCTCCTTGAGTACGGCGAGGAAGGCCATCATGGCCAGTGCGAGCGTGCCACCGCCATTGATCGCCTGTGCAGCTTCGCGTTCCAATTCGCCCTTCATGCGGAAGGCGTTGCGGTTCATCCAGATGATCATCGTGGTCACGAAGACCACGGCGATCGCGCCGATGACCGTTTCGAGCATCTCCTGTTGTCGCTGTGGCAGTGACGCGGAGACGATCTCCAGCCCCACGCCGACCGCGATGCTGATGACGACGGCCAATCCGACGCCGATGAACATCGGGCGCATTGGCTTGTCGTTCCGCTTGAGGAACGCACCGACGATGCTGACGATGAGCGTGGCTTCGAGGCCCTCCCGCAGCCCGATGAGGAACGTGCCAACGAAGATGCCCTGCACGTATCTCCCGTCAAATGAGGCCGACAGCCACCGAAACCGATCTGGGTAAGGTTAGGCTTACCGCTGCTTGCACGACAGCTCGCTGGCCACATGCCCAGACAACTCACAGGGATTCTCACAGCGTCCGCATGTGAGCGAACCCGCTGCCGTGCAGCATCATCGGCGGCCGTTTGCAGATTCGTCCGGCCGCTTGCACGTCAAGCATGGCGGTTGAGGCGACCGTCGGCTAGCTGTGGCGACCGCGGCAATCCAAGCTGAGTCCGGGCGCTCAATCGGTTGATTCAGATCGGAGGAAGCATGGAGACGTCGCGAAGCGGCGAACGACTCACGTCGTCATCGGATGACGGCGTCTGGTTCGAGGGTGCCGACGGTGAGCGCCAGGCGATCCGGGTCGACAGCCGCGATACGGATGGCGCGTACTCGGTGATCGAATCGGTGGCTGAGCCCGGCTGCGCTGTGCCGATACACCGTCATCGCAACGACGAAGAACACGTCCTGGTGTTGTCGGGGCACTACCGAATTGCCATTGGCGACTCGATTTTCGATGCGCCGGCCGGCATTCGCACAACCGTGGCGCGGAACACTCCGCACAGCTGGCGAAATGTCGCCGCCGGAGTGAGCCGGCCGCTGGCCATCGTCGTCCCAGGGGGTTAGAGCCGATCCTCTGCGATCAAGGACACGCCGCCCGATGAGATCGCAGACCTCGCTGCGCGCTTCGGCTGCGACATCCTCGGGCCACCGGTCGAGGGATGAGTGTCCAGCCACCAGAGCGCTGACTGGCCCTCGCACTACTAGTAATCGACCGGTCTGGTTGTGCTGGCTCCTTGCCTCACGATCGAATCCGTCGGCTCGTGACGAGTCGGTGTGTAGGAGCGCACATGGAGACCGATGGCGCAACGATGACCTAGTACTCGGTGTTGATGCCCGCCAGTACCGCGACCTCTTCCCTGCGCAGTCCGGCAACTCTGCGCCGCACTCCACCGGGCAATCCGACATCGGCGGGTGACACCAGGTCGCGTCGCGCGCGCAGAAAGTCGGCCAGAGCAGTACGTTTGGTCATCGCTACCAGCCTGGGCCGCTCCGCGAATGCTCGGCCGTCTCACTTCGGGGAATCCTCACCACTCCACTTCCATGGCATGGCGGCGAGCACGCGCCGTGTCAGCCGTTGAGACGTCGATGACTGACCCGCATGACTTGGTCCACCGCGACGCGGAATTCGCGGTCAATGGAGCACGGCAGGCCTGACGATCAATCCCAGCGGCGGCACGGTGTCAAGGCCGGCGGCGGTCGAACGAACGCGCCATCAACGCCCAGTACACCAATGTCAGTGCCATCTGAACCCCTGTCGCGATGACGGCAGTCCGTAGGTGATGGCGCCGGGCGGCGACGACCCCCGCGACAGCGGTCACGCTCGTGACGATGCTGATGACCATCGACGCGTCGCGCGGCCGATCCACGATCCAGCGCTCCTCACCGAGCATCGCGCGGGTCGCCCACGCCCGATCATCGGCGGGCTTGGGGAACAGCACCGGGTTGACCGCAAGCCAGCCGGCAACCAGGGCGGCGTGGCTTCGACGCCGCGTCCAGACCGGGATCAGCACCAGCGGGGTGCTCACCCAGCGCGTCCACGCGCTCCACGGATTGGAATGTCGCACGAACATCGCGTGTCGAAGTCGCCCCATTGTGCCCGTTGAATTTTCGGTCAACTGAGCTACTCCTCGTGCGTCGGGCGTCAGCCGATGCCGATGCCGACGCCGAACGAACCACTGCCCTCGTCCGGATGATTCGGACAAGAGACATCCACGTATGCCGTCGTCTGGCTGGCGGCGGAGTCGCCGGGAATGTTGACCCTGTCCACCTGGCAGACATCGAGTGGCTCGGTGTTGAATCCGTTGACCCAATTGATCTGAACGATGTATCCCTGACTCTTCAGATCCTCGATGACTGCGCTGGCCGATCCGTGAGGCACCGGCTCGGCAGCGGCCGCCGGCGCGAGAGCCATGGCGGCGACGATCAGCATGGGTGCGAGGTTTCTCGGCTTGAGAGCCATGGGACCTCCAAACAGCTAAGGCTTCTGGACCCATGCTACGGATCCCGGTCTCGGCAGGTGGCAAGTCGAGCCAGGACGGCGCGGGTGACTCCGGCGGTCGACGCCAGCGGCCGAAGCCGGCTGGACGCGGGCCGGGCGTAGCAGCAGGGGGCCTCGTGAACGCAGTTGCGAATTAACGATTTTGCGCCGAAGCGAACGAGGCGGCGCTCCCGGATCCAGCTCGGCGCCTCGATTCGAGGTTGCCCACCGCGGCAAGATAGGTTGCTGTCCATCACGCCGGCGATGTGTGACGTGCGGACAGCGGCGGTGCGTGCGCCCAGTAGGTCCGACGGCAGCGCTCCCACCGGCGAACCGTTGCAGTCCGTAGTGGTGGTCGACTGGTGTTGTTTAGTTGTCTTGCAACACTATTCAACTAGTGCGAGTGATTGGGTCGGCGGCCGATCCCGACGATCGACGCGCGTCAAGCACTTGGCCGTTCACGTAGAGTCGGGCACTCTGGCCACCGACGTCGTCTTCTCCGTCGGGTCGAGGCTGAGTAGCTGGGCGATATCGCTTGCCAGTGTTTGCATTCGAGTTTGCCCAGGAGACGCAGAAGGCGCCGGTGTGATGGTTGTGCAGCATCCACGGGACACCTCCGCTGATACGGTTGCCGAAATGTGATCTTGATCCCATGATCAGCCGGTGCGCGGCGGCCGCCGGAGTGCCGATCACCTACGTCGTTCGACCCGAGGGTTCGCACTCGTGGGGGCTGTTCGAGTCGGAGATGCAGGAGTCATCGAACACCACGATCGGGCCGGCGCTCGGGCGGTAGCAAGGCCTGAGCCACACCGGCTGCCGCCGTCGCCCGACGTCGACGGGGTGGATGTCGAGCTCACCAGCGGCAGGACCTCTTGACGCTGCCTGCCGACTAGACGCGGCCACTTGCCGCGCGTCACAACGTGTCGCCCCGGCGCTCTCAGGGGATCGCACAGGTTCGCATGACTGAATGGTCTAGTGACGTCGACGTTGTACTTGACTCCCAACGCCAGTGGAACCCCTGGAACCCGTCATTCGTACCGCCTCAGCATTAAGGCCTGGGACCGCGTTGGCTTGGCGTTTCTGTTGGTGGCCACCGCTGTTGCCTACCTGTGGGGCATCACGATCAATGGGATGGGAAATCCGTTCTACGCAGGTGCGGTACAGGCCGGTTCGAGGAACTGGGAAGCCCTGCTGTTCGGCTCGCTTGACTCCCACAACTTCATCACCGTCGACAAGCCGCCCGTTTCGCAGTGGGTGATGGCGCTGTCGGGGCAGATCTTCGGCTTCAGCAGCGCCAGCATGCTGATTCCCGAGGCACTCATGGGTGTGGCGTCCGTCGCACTGCTCTACGCAGCGGTACGGCGAATCTGCGGACCGAACGCGGCGCTGTTGGCAGGCGCGGTCATGGCACTGACTCCCGTGGCGGCGTTGATGTTTCGCTACAACAACCCCGATGCGGTGATGCTGTTGCTGATGACGGCAAGTGCCTACTTCACCGTGCGTGCGCTCGAGCGTGGCAGCACCAAGTGGATCGCGCTCGCCGGGGTCGCTCTGGGCTTCGCATTCCTGGCCAAGATGCTCGAAGGGCTGATGGTGGTGCCGGCCATCGGTCTGGCCTACCTGATCGCCGCCCCGATTCCATTGCGTCGAAGGATCCTTCACCTGGTCGGCGCCGCGGCCGCCTTCGCCGTCTCCGCTGGGTGGTTCGTGTTGCTCACCCTGCTCTGGCCGGCCTCTTCTCGGCCCTACATTGCCGGCTCGACCGACAACAACTTCATGAATCTGGTATTGGGCTACAACGGATTCGGGCGGGTACTGGGGCACAACCACCGGGCCTTCGGATCCGCTCCCGCGATCGGCGAATCGGCCGGCGCCCAAATTCGGATCGGTTCACCGTTCGGCATGCGCAACCAGGTGCAGGGCGCGCCGCGGCTGTTCTCGGGTGAGTTCGGCTTCGAAATCGGTTGGCTGTTGCCGGCAGCATTGCTCGCCGCGGTGTTGGTGATCGTCTCGCGCGGCCGCGCACCGCGGACCGATCTGGTACGGGCCGGGGCAGTGTTGTTCGGTGGTTGGCTCCTGGTCGATGGGCTGGTGCTCAGCTTCATGCACACGCAGATCCCGCCCTACTACTGCATGTCGCTAGCGGCTGCCGTGGCGGGCATGTTCGCCATCGGCATCCACGAGACCTGGTGCCACCGCACGTCGCTAATCGGTCGATATGGGCTTGCCGCACTGCTATTGGTGACCGGGGTCTGGAGCTGGTGGATACTCGGCCGCAATGCGGGTTGGTGGCCGCCGCTGCGCTGGACCATCCTGTTCGTGACCGTCGCAGCGTCGATCGCGCTGCCGATCTGCCAGTCCGCGCAGGCTTGGCGGAGGTGGGCGCCCGCATCGCTGACGCTGGGATTGGTCGCAGGACTCGCAGGCTCCGCCGTCTACGCGATCGCCACGATCGGCCAGCCGCACAACGGACCACTGATAATCGCCGGTCCGGACTCCGACTCGCAATCGGCCAACAAGGCGATGGCGTCCTGGCTGTCCGTCGAAAACCCCGAGCTCGACGCGTTATTGCGCACCACCCATACCAAGTGGTCGGCGGCGACCCTGCGCTCGTCTCCCGCCGCCGGGCTGGAACTGTCCACCAACACTGCGGTCATCGCCATCGGGGGATTCACCGGCGGAGACCCGGTGCCGACGTTGCGCCAGTTCCAGGACTACGTCGCCCAGCACCAGATCACGTACCTCATCCTCGCGCAAACTTCGGGCCTCGGCCCCCGCGGCAATCAGCACGCCGACATCACAGACTGGGTGGAGGCCCACTTCACACCGACCAAGGTCGGATCCGACGTCGTCTACGACCTCGCCGTTCCAACGAGGCCATGACAGCCAACGCCGCCCAGAGGCCGCCCGCGTATCCGCGGGCGACCTCCCTACGGGCAGGCTCTCGTTACAGCGGGATCCAGATTCCGAAGAAGTAGAACCCCCAACCATTTTGGCCTGCGTCCCATATCGGTTGCTCGTTGTAACCCCAGTAATTGATCGGCCCTTGATTCCAGATTCCTCCAGGTGGCGGGAAGGGGCCGCCCCATCCGGCCCGGGGAGGTGCTCCCCAGCCCCACGGCGCTGGTCCATCACCCCATGGGGCGCCGCGGAAGCCTCCGAAGGCGTTGCCCGGCCGCGGTCCGAAGTCGCGCGGACCGCCGGGACCGCGGAAGTCGCCAGGACCACCACGATCACCCGGTCCACCGAAGTCGCCGGGTCCGCCCGGCCCGTGATCGCCCGGCCCGCCCGGCCCGCGGATCGCCCGGCCCGCCCGGTCCGCGGTCGCCCGGTCCGCCGGGTCCACCCGGTCCGCGGTCGCCCGGCCCGCCGGGTCCACCCGGTCCGCGGTCGCCCGGTCCGCCAGGTCCGTGATCGCCGGGTCCGCCCGGTCCGCGTGGACCCCCGTTTCCAGGTCCCCCTCCGCCTCCGCAAGCCGGTGGCATACAGCCACCACCGCCGCCGCCCGGTGCCGCGTACGCCACCCCTGAGCCAACGCCCATCAGGGCTAGCCCTACACCGCCAGCGAGAGAGACTCCCGCGATGGCTTTCTTCAGGTCCACCGTGTTACTCCTAAGTCCGATTTACCCCGACGACCTGACGTTAGATAGCTTATCTATGATTGCTCCCTGCGCTCGCTGATAGTGGGCTGTGCGAGGGCAAAATCATTGTTGAGCAGTTCTTTCAACCTAAATGTCGGCCGGCTGGGAATAATCTGACGCATCCACGGCCGATAGCCCGGACGATTCGCACGCCTCAGTGAGCCAAGAGACCGCCTCGGATCGTGTTGTGAAACGGGAGCGCCGCTGACGGTGCGAGATCCCTGCGCGACTGGCTGAACTACCCGTTGCAGAGTATCTGCAACACAGCGGGTGCGAAGAGAATCAGTGCGATCACGACGGTTGCCAGCAGGCTCGCGCGCCACTGAAGCAGCAGCTGTGGAGGGGCCGTCAAGCGCGTTGCCCGCACCACGACCGCGGTGTCGGCGGCGCCGAGCCGCTCGACGGCCATGGCCGGATGTCCGGCTAGGTTGGCCAACCCGCTCAACAGTGCATCAATTCCGCAGCGGCGCACCGCCACGTCGTCAGCACACATCTCGAGTAACCGGGCCACAGCCGAGGACGACTTCGCGAAAAGGGGCAGCTTGGGCATGCTCGCGGCCAAGGCGCGCAGCGTCACGAGGATCCGGTGGTGGTGGCCGTCGATGTGTGCCTGTTCGTGAGCGAGTACGGCATCCAGTTCATGGGGGGCAAGGATGTCGAGTGCCGCGGTTGTGACGACGATTGCGTGCGGCCGTCCGGCCACGCAGTACGCGGTCGGTTGGGCAGCATCGACCACGACGACGCCGGGGCGGCTCGAACGCACGCCGAGGATGCGGGCACTGTCAGCGTGCTCATTACTTTTGGAGCGCAGTTGATGCATTCCACGTGCCACGCGCCGCCCGATGAGCGCGGTCAGCGACAGCGCCATGGCGATGAGGACGACCGTGGCCAACCTTCCCGGGGTGCCGGCGTGGCCTGGCATCCCGAACGCCCGTAGGCAGAAGGTGACCGCGGACGAGTCGGTGCCGCTTCGGACGAGCGCGATCACGAGCAAGCCGATCGCGGCGATCCACGCGACAACGGTGGCCGAGACGGCCGTGAGCCATGCCGCAATCCCAAAGCGTGGTGCGATTCCGCCCTGGGTCAGCCGATGTAGGGCGGGGGGAACCAGCCACGTCAGTGTGATCGCATACAACAGCAGTCCCGCCGCGGCAGTCATCGGGTCCGTCTCCCTCGGAGCGCACGTCGCAGTGCATCCTTCAATCGCGCTGATTCCTCTTCACTGATCTGTTCGAGGAAGTAGGTCAACACCAGATCACTGTCGCCGCCGGAATTCAGGGCGGAACGCATGAGCCTGGCGGAGCGTTCCTCCCTGGTCACCGAGGGCCAGTACAGGTAGGCCTTCCCCGAACGCTCACGCGACAACCAGTCCTTGCGGTGCAGGTTGTCCATTGTCGACATGACGGTGGTGTAGGCGATCTGTCGTGCACTGGAGAGTTCGTCGAAGATCTGGCGGACTGTCACCTTGTCGTCGTGCAGCCAGATCCGGTCCATGACTGTGGCTTCGAGGTCACCAAACGGCCGTTCTAGCACCAGTTGCTCCTGAGCTCTGCAACGCGTTCGTCGACTGACGACGGCACCGGGTTCTGCCGTGGTTCCAACCTAGCCTGCGAAATTGGCCGAAAAGGCTTCTGCGCGGGTGCGTGGCGCGCCAGCGAGTCGTCCGATACCGACGCGTGACCGGATTGTGGCCGATACGGCTGTGTTGGCTGAGGCGAGAGTGGCGTACGTTCCATCTACGTACGTAGCAACTACGTAGATGTGTGTAGCGGCCGGATGCCAACTCGCCACGGCCCGTAACCCCGCACTGATCATGAAGGGACGTCGCATGTGGCCACCGGAGTGCGCGATCAGCTCGTGTCGACGCTGGGCAGTGGTAACCCTGATCGGCTGCGCGTTGAGCGGATTCGGCCTCAACGGTGCCGGCCTCGCTACGGCGAATCCCGAGCCCAATGACATCGCGGTCCTCGTCGCCGCAGTCGCTGACGCCGAGCAGCAGCTCCACGATGTGGGCGATGCGATTCAAAGACGGCAAGAAGGCGTGAACAAGGCCATTGCCGGGGTGGAAACGGCACGAGACCAGGAGGCGGCGGCGACGCGCGACGTCGCCGCCAGCCAGCGGGACGTGTCCGATGCAAATGCGGCGATCGCCACGGCGCAAGCCGATTTCGATCGCTTCGCCGCGGCGACCTATGTCAACGGACCGTCCGAGTCGTACCTCACCGCGAGCGCCCCGGACGACGTCGTTGCGACGGCATCGGCGGCGCAGACGCTCAATTCGAGCTTTGCTCAGTCGATGGCCGCGCTGCGTCGGGCCCGCACCGAAGAGGCCAACCGGGAGTCCGTCGCCAGGGCCGTCGAGAAACGAGCAGATGACGCGGTCGTGGCCGCGCAGCGCGCGCAGGACGGCGCCGTCGCCGAATTGACCAATGCGCAGAAGGACTTCGACGGCGAGCAGCGCCAGGTCGATCGGATCGTTGCGCAGCGAGATGCTGCACGGTTGCGCCTGAACGACGCTCGAAAGGTGTCGGGCGGTGAGATCTCGGCGACCCCGGCAAGTGGTCGTGGCCGGGACGCGGACTGGGACCGGGCTCCGGAAGGGCCGACGAGGACCGAGGTCAGTCAATGGGACACCACTTTGCCAATGGTGCCCAGTGCCAACATATCTGGAGATCCGGTGGCAGTAGTCAACACGGTGCTCCGAGTGTCTGCGACGTCGGCGCAGCTCACCGCCGACCTGGGGCGGTCCTTCTTGTCGAAACTCGGCATCAACCTGGGCGAAGGCAATGGCGTCCACGGCGGTTTCGCCAACGGTTCGATACCGAGGGTGTACGGGCGCCAGGCTTCCGAATATGCGATTCGGCGGGCGATGTCGCAGATCGGGGTGCCCTATTCGTGGGGTGGGGGCACCGCCGCAGGACCGTCCCGAGGGATCGACTCCGGCGCAGGCACCGTGGGCTTCGATTGCTCGGGGATCGTCCTGTACGCCTTCGCGGGCGTAGGCATCAAGTTGCCGCACTACTCGGGTGATCAGTACAACGCCGGCCGCAAGCTCCCGTCGTCACAGATGCGTCGCGGTGACGTCATCTTCTACGGGCCCAATGCGAGCCAGCACGAAGCGCTCTATCTCGGTCAGGGGATGATGCTTGAATCGCCCTATACCGGATCCGACGTGCACATCTCGCCAGTGCGTACCAGCGGGATGACGCCCTATGTCACGCGCTTCATCGAATACTGACCATCGCGATGACGCGGACCGCGTGTCCCCTTCGTTGCCGTCGGCTCTCGTGCCGGTCGCGTAAAGGTCGTGGACGACTCCGCGTGGGCTTCTCGCGGCGCGGCTCAACCTAGTGCGACGGCGGCCGCACCCATCGTCGTTTCCCGAGACGATTCTCGGGGGCTGTCGTCGAGATGAATTCTGCCGCCACCGAAGCCGCGTCCGAGGACTGTCACACCGGCCACCGGTGATTCTGCGCGTTTGCTGGAAAACGGCTGTGAGGGCTCGGCCGGAATTCGCAGAGCGAGTTGTCCAAAATTGCGACACGGCTGTCGTAGTGCTGCGAAAATGCCAGTGCCAGGCAAAGATACTGGTGACAGCAAGGGAAGGACGTTATGAAATCTGGCCGTGGATTGACCGCAGTAATAATCGCCGTTGGGACGTCTCTGGGATTTGCTAGCCAAGCGTCGGCCGATGATTTCAGCGGAGCCTATTCGCTGAGCCTCAGCGGCGCCACGGGCGGGCACACCTCTTGGACCACCTATTCAACGTGTCCACCGTCGGGCGGGTGCGTTGCGCACGTCACCAGTTCAACCGGGTGGAGCGGCGATGCGCAGCTTGCGGGCAGTCAATGGACCATGACGGTCCAAAGATCCGACGGACAAAGCTGTCCCGACGGCACTCGCCACCCGGAGCTGCAGACGTGGTCGTGGGACGCGGCCGCACTGACCGGCCAGGTAAGCGGTGTTTCCACGGATCCAACCGCCTGCCCGGAGACCGGCCCCGATTCCTTCACCTTGACGAAGCTGCGCAACAGCGTCTCATCGTTGTAGGCGTCACTCGAGCGGCACTCCCGACGCACGCCGTTGGTTGCACGCCCCGTGCGCCGAGCCAGGCGTGGATGCGTTCTGCGACTGCAGCCCAACCGCGTCCGAGCATCGTGTCGCGCGGACGTCGTCGTGCGCATCTCGATCGACCGCATCGCCGGACGCACTCTGCCTGAACCGCGCCGGCGCCGGGAAGGATTGAAGAACCACGCCCATCTCGGATGAGCAGTTCGTTGCAGCCATCACCGCGACGATGGCGCCAGGGCTTGAGTTGCTGAACGCCATCTGCGAGTCGGCGTCCCGTGACCGCGGGGAGGTTGTCATCAACTTCGAGCTCGACGACCGGTTCGTGAACGTCGCCGGATTAGTCTGTGGCGGGTACCTGGCTCATGTCCTGGATCAGACGGCGACCTGCGCGGCGACTCTCGTGACCGGTCGGGCGGCTCCGTCCGTCGAGTTCAAGACGAACTTCATCGCGGCAGCGCGCCCGGGGAAGTTCATCGCCAAGGGATCCGTGGTCCGGGCGGGAAAGTCCATCGCGTTCACCGAGGCCAAGATGTGGGACGGCGAGTCGAAATTGATCGCAACCGCCGCGGTGACGTCCCAACTGGTCGCCGCGGCCCGGCTGGTCGAGAAAGCGGCCGCCAAGTAAGCGGAACCGATCTCAGCCTCGTTCCTAGAACCGGTTCAGGCTCAAGCCCCGATCGGCTCGTGTGGTTCCGTCAGACAGCGCCGGCGGCTTCGATGATCAGGTCGATTACTTGGTCGGGCCGGGTGGCGAACGAGGCATGACTGGTGTCGAGCTCGATGATTGCCCGGGCACCGATACGCTCAGCCATCCTCCTCTGGGTCGGCGGTGAGATCATTCGGTCTTGGGCGGAGACCTGGTACCAGCTCGGCTTGGTCTGCCACGCCGGCACGTCGGTCACATCGTCGAAGCACCGACGTGCAAGTGGCCTCTGAGTGGTTGCCATGACGAGCGACTCGGTCTCGTCGAGGTCGTGACAGAAGGCGTCGTGGAACGTGTCTTGACGATGCCACAGGAAGTCGTCGTCGAAGGCAGGGCTGATACTCGCCAGGCCCGGGGCACGGTCGCCGGTGGCGAGTATGTCTTTGAGCGTCTCGCCCTGCGCTGGCGCGAACCCGGCGAGATAGACCAGTCCGACCACGTTCGAAGCTCGGCCCGCGCCGGTAATCACTGCTCCGCCGTAGGAGTGACCCACCAGCAGGGTAGGGCCACCCATCCATTCGGTGAGCTTTCGGGTGTTTGTGATGTCGTCGTTCAGCGACGTCAGCGGGTTCTGCGCCGCCATCACCCGATGCCCCATCTGGTACAGGCGAGGAATTATGTGCCGCCAGTGCGAACCGTCACCAAAAGCGCCATGCACGAGAACGATGTCGGGCTTGGTCGTCACTATTGCACTCCCTCTCGTGGATGTCGTAATGCTCTGGCCACGGTAACGCCACGCCGAGGTAGTGCTGGAGCGCACCCGCCTGACCGCCACCGCCGTGCCCGCCTGCGTGGACCGGCGACCGGGCGGCCAGTGCGCTGATCCGAGATGGGTACGGGATGGGATGCCGGGGGAGTCGGTGACCGGTTGCCGTGATCACCACACCGTTCAGGAGGCAGGGGCGGGATTAGTCGATGTAGACGGCGTACGTGCCATCGTCGTCGCGCGACAGTGAGGCCCCGTCGGTATTCACCCACACCCGCGGGTCGTCCTGCCTGCCCAGGTAGGCGTTCTGCACAACGCCTCCGGGCTGCATGTACACCGACCATTGCTCGCCCGACTCCAGCGCGGACACGATGGTCACGACTTCGCTGCCGTCGGCGCGACGAATCGACAGTGTGTACGCGTTGACGTCCTGTTCCGACATTTCCGTCTCGTCGTCGGCAGAGTCTTGGTCCGAGATCAACTCTTCAAGATCGTCATCCGGTTTTGGCTGGTCGTCGAGCATGCGTCGAACGGTACCAATGGTATTCACCGCCTTTGGCTCGGAAGTTGGCAATTGGGGGCGACAAATGGGATTAGATGCCAAGATGGTGGCAACGTGCTGTGGCCAGCCTGGGAGTTCGGCCGATACCGCCTCTTATGTCGGAAAACGTTACGCAACTTCGCAGGTCGCGGCGGCGAACAACGGTGACTCGTCGCTTATTCCCGCGATTCGCTGTGATTTTCATCGCGAAAATGTGCTCTGGTTCGTCGCATCACACTGCGCTACTGTCGTTTTCAGCGAGTTCGAAGGGTCAGTCCATCGAGCTGTACAGGGCGATGGATTCGGGTTTGCTCGTAGGCTGCAAGTTCTGATCGCTGCGCGGCACCAAGCCGTCAACGGTCTCAAGTGAGGTCCGAACTCCGCAGCCCATGACGTGGCCGCTATCGGCCGGTCGTGTTGGGAGGCGGCGACTGTGGTGCACGCGGAAGCAGACAGCAATCGTCGTTGCTCGCCAATCGTGACGGATAATTTGGAGGGTCGAATGTACAAGTCCATCAAGAACATTGCCGCCGGAGCGGGCTTTGCTGCGGTGCTGGCAGCCGGGCTGAGCGTCGCGGCGCATTCGTCGGACTACTCCACCAGCACGTTCACCAGCAGCAGCGGTGCCGGCAAAACCATCACCATGGGCCCGGAGACCACGACGCTGGAGTCCCCGTCGTTCAAGCCGGCGGCGAAGGCAGAGGTTCCCTGCGGCTTCTACGCCACAGGAAGCTGCTGACCTTTCTGTAGCTACCAGCATTCGGCAAGAGCCACCTGCGGTTTCGGCTCCGAGGCCGAAACGCGTGAGAGCTCCGTCGGATGCTGCTGCGAATTTCCTCCATTCACGGGATCAACGGAGCACATCCGGCCCAACCCTGCAAAGGGGTCGTGCCTTCGCTGTAGATTTCCTGTGGCACAACTGTATTTGCCTTGTGGCACAACAGAAGGCGCACTGCAATGGGCCATGCCTATCGTCGAAGGCGTGGCCGCTTCAGTGTGCCCACGCCAATGAGTCCGAATGGAGAGGATGACGTCATGCGGTTGCGGAAGCTCGGCAGTTCGGATCTGGAGGTCTCGGAGATCTCTCTTGGCTCGTGGCTCACCTACGCCGGTGGCGTGGAGGCCGAGCAGTCGCGTGCCTGCACCGACGCCGCGTTCGATGCGGGAATCAACTTCTTCGACACCGCCAACGTCTACGGGCGGGGTGCTGCCGAGTCGGCGTGGGGCGAGATTCTCGCCGGTCGCCCGCGTGACTCCTACGTGCTGGCCACCAAGGTGTGGGGAAGGATGTCCGACACCGACCGCGGCCTTTCCGCCGAGCAGATCGCCAAGCAGATCGACGCATCGCTGCGCCGCCTGCGCACCGACTACGTCGACCTCTATCAGGCACACAGGTTCGACACCGACGTGCCGATCGAGGACACGATCGAAGCGCTGCAGAAGGTCGTCGAAACGGGTAAGGCCCGATATCTCGGATTCAGCGAATGGACACCTGAACAGATCCGCGCCGGCATCGAAATCGGTGGCCCGGACTTATTCGTGTCATCGCAACCGCAGTACTCCATGCTCTGGCAAGCACCAGAGGCCGAGGTGTTCCCGCTGTGCGCTGCCAACGACATCTCCCACATCGTGTGGTCTCCGTTGGCGCAGGGCGTTCTGACCGGCAAGTACAAGCCGGGTCAACCGCTGCCCGCGGACTCCAGGTTCGCCAACGACACGATGAACTCCGCGATGGACATCGTCTACAGCGATGCGGCGTTGGAGGCCGTGCAGCGCCTCATTCCCATCGCCGACGGGGCCGGAATCAGCGTCGCTGGTCTCGCGCTGGCCTGGGTGCTGCGTCGTCCCGAGGTCGCCTCGGCCATCACCGGCGCGTCGCGTCCCGAACAGGTCCGTACGAACGCCGCCGCGTCGGATATCCGGCTCACCCCAGACATCCTGGACGCCGTCGACACCGCACTGGGTGACGTCCCGGTGCGCGGTCAGACGCTGGCCCCCCTGGCGACCGCTGGCGTCACTCATCGCCAATGAGCCTGCGAGGCTCGGCAACTCAGGTGATCAGACTGGCGACGGGCAGCCGCGACGCGTGCACCTGCGCCCGTTGGGCCTGAATCTCCATAGCGCCTGGTTCGATCACTGGCGAAACCGTGTCCCATGGAATGGATTGTTGAAGGCGCAAATTCAGCGCAAGCAGCACGGGTGCGATGAATCCCCCGGCCACGTCGACGTCGCAGGAAGAGGTCCCCAAAATCGGGGGGACGGCCACGTCGGGGTCGCCGGGTAGGACGACGTGTGGTGATTGCCGTAGCGAGCACCATCGCATCGCGTCGGTTCGTCGTTGTGCTGCGCCCCGTGACCAGCGCTTCTACCCTCTATGCATGCGGTTTGCATGGCCGTTGACCGGACGCTCGGAAGAGATGCGACTCATTGACGCCGCACTCTCGGACGAGGGTTCGTCGGGGATCGTGATTTGCGGTGCGGCAGGAGTTGGCAAGAGCCGTATCGTCCGCGAGACCCTCGACTCGGCGGCGTCGAGGGGATGCGTGACGCACTGGGCCGTCGGCACGTCCTGCGCGCGGGCACTGCCCCTGGGTGCATTCACCGCGTGGGTCCGGTCCGATCGCGCCGACACCGTTGCGCTGGTCCGCGGGGTGATCGAGTCACTGACTGCGGTCCACCCGGGTGGGACGGTGGTGGTAGGCGTCGACGACGCGCATCTTCTCGATGACTTGTCGACATTCGTCATCCATCAGATCGTTCAGCGGCACGCCGCGAAGGTAGTGCTCACGGTACGCGACGGTGAACCCATTCCCAATGGGACACAGGAACTTTGGAAAGTCGGCCAGTTCCAACGGCTTGATCTGCAACCGTTGCCGCCCGACGAGACCACGACGCTGTTGTCAGCCACTCTGGGCGGACCGATGGACTCGCGCGACGCCGGCCGGCTCTGGGAGCTCGCGCGTGGGAACGTTCTCTATCTGCGCCACATCGTCGAGCAGGAGGTCACCGACGGCCGGCTCGAGGAACGGCATGGGTTCTGGCACTGGACCGGCGATCCAGCGATGTCGTGCGGCCTCGTCGAGCTGATTGAATCCCGCATGGGAGCCCTGTCCGACGCCGCATGCGACGTCATCGACGCCCTTGCCATCGGCGAGCCCCTCGCGTTGACAGCGCTCAAGCGCATCGCCGGTCCCGATGCCGTCGAAGAAGCCGATTCCCGTGGTCTGATCATCGTCGACGATCACGACAGCAGCATCGAAGTCCGTGTGGCGCACCCACTCTACGGCGAGCTGCGCAGGAAACGCGCCGCACCCACGAGACTGCGGCGACTGCGCGGGCTGGTTGCCGCCGAATTGGCCGCCGCCGACGACCGCGACGACGTCCAAGTCGTCATCCGTCGCGCCACATTGACCGTCGACTCCGACCTCCCGCCCGACGTCGACCTCCTCTGCAAGGCCGCGAACGGCGCGATCTGGCTTGCGGACCTGTCGCTCGCCGACCGACTCGCCGAAGTGGCCGTGCGCGCCGACGCCGGCCCAGAAGCCCAGTTTCTGCGCGCGCACGCCTTGTCGTGGCTCGGCCGAGGCCACGAAGCGGAAGCGGTGCTCGCCGACGTGCCTGTCACTCAATTGACCGACAGCGATCACGCTCGGCTGACCTATCTGCGGGCCAGCAACATGCTGTGGGCACTCGCTCGCCCCGCGCGGGCGAAAGAGATCATCGACGACGCGTCGCGCACCACGACACGCCAGGCTCGCAGCTGGATAGATGCCCTCCTCACGGTGTACTGGTTTGCGATGGACCGGCCGGATGCGGCGACGGCGGCTTCGCGGAACCTGGTGCTGGAGGGCCTACCTCCCGTCGTCGGCACGGAGACAGCCTGGGCGCTCGCGGCGATCTCCGCAGACGCGGGGCGCGCCGCCGAAGCCGCGTCCATCGCAGAGACCGGATACGCCGTGGCGACGCGTTGCCTCGACGCTCCGCACATGAGGTTCAACGTCGCCGATGCGCATCTCAGCGCGCTCTTGCTGTCAGGCCGCATCGGTGACGCCCTTGACGTCGCCGAGCGTGTGCGCCAACAGGCGCGCGACTTGCCCGGAGCAGCTGAATCACTCGGGGCGGCCGTCGCGGGTCGCGCTGCACTCGGTGCCGGCAACCTCGATGCATCGTGCGTGCTGCTGGAAGAGGCATCGGCGGCGTTGTCGGCGTCGGGCCACGCCATCGGCTGGGGATTTCGCTATCACGTCCCATACGCGACCGCGCTCGCCATGCGCGGTTGCACTGCCCAGGCAGCCGCAGCGCTTGGCGCGCTGGACAGACTGCGGCGGCCCTTCCGGTCGCTCGACTACGAGCGTGGGCTGGCCAGGGCATGGGTGTCCGCCAGCCAGGGCGCACTCAACGAGGCGATCACGATTCTGCAGTCTGCCGCCGAAATCGCAAGAAGTGCAGGGCAATACGCGGCCGAGGTGGTCTGCCTGCAGACCGCCTCGCAGTTCGGAGCCCGCACGGCGGCAGCTCGGCTACGCGAACTCGAGAAGATCGTGGACGGGCCTCGCGTCGGCCTGGCGGCCCGCTTCGCCTGCGCCTTGCATGATGACGACCCAGCTGAACTAACCGCGGTATCACGTGATTTCGAGGAGATGGGCGATCTCGTCGCCGCGGTGGATGCTGCTGCGCACGCGGCCTTGGCGTATCGCCGTCGCGATCTGCGCGGATCGTCACTAGCATGTGTCACCCGAGCAGAAGCGCTGAGCACACGATGCGGCGGCGCCGATACCCCGGCGCTTCGCGAGGCGCGTGAGCCGTTGCCGCTGACCGATCGCGAACGTGAGGTCGTCATGCTCGTCAGCGGAGGTATGTCCAACCGCGACATCGCCGCTCGACTGAGCGTGTCGGTTCGCACCGTCGAAGGCCACGTCTACAAGGCGATGACCAAGACCGGTACGGAAAGCCGCGAGGAGCTCGCGGCGCTGCTGCCCACACACGTGCCGCAGGCTGACACGTAGCCGCCAACCCATGTCACCGCTGGCCCACGTTGGTGGTTTTGGGGTCGCAGCGACATCGATCGAGCCGCACCCTGCCCGAGGGCAGAGTGCTGCCGATCGTCTCGATCAGGCAGACGGGGCGCCGGCCCCGGCCGCGCCGCCCACGCCGCCGGCGCCGCCCTCGGCGCCGTCGGGGTTGTTGCCGGGATTGGTGCCGGTGGATCCGCCGGTGCCGCCGCCGTTCAACCACCAAGGTGTCGTCGTAGACGGGACAACGGTGGGGGAGCGAACGCCGAGCCGAAGGACGTCAGCCGCACCTATGGGGCGGCGTCGGTTGGCGTACCTGGATGAGCAGCCAGTAGGCACGCCGACGCCGATCAATGCGACTCCGCTGACTCCGGTGGCCATGTACTGGCGAGCCGACGTTCGCGGCGTGCGCCCGATCTCACGATGTTTGGACATGTGCAGCCCTTCGACTAGACGAGCCCGGCGCGCCGCAGGCGGGTCTTGCTGAAATGTGGTTGGTATCCGACCGTAACGATTTAGAGTTTGCTGACGGCATGGTCGTGAAATTCCTGCACATCGTTCGCAGCAAAGTCCCGAATCGGTATGCCCGCGTCGTCCACTGCGATCGATGTAGTTTCGCCTGGATGTATGCGATCTCATTACTTCGGCCGGCGATGACGCGGCGACGAAGACGCCCCCGCGGCGATTCCGAATAGCGGCCAAGAAATCATGCAACGCAATTTGCGGGGACGCGACGAAACTAAAGAATGTGTTCAATGTTAATTGACGAGCACGATTCCACTTCGTCGGAGTGCGAGTGACCATGCGGTGTGTCCGTCGCGCGAAGGACGGGTGACCGGCCGTGGCGGACACGTCGCAGAGGTACGTTGACAGGGCAGGGCATCCCGCGCTGGTGAAGCAGTTGGCGCGGGCAGAGGACAAGGAGTCGGCCATGGCCGTGGTGCCGACGGCAGAACGCGTCGCGCCGGCGGAGCCCGAACCGTCATGGGCGACCGTCCAAGCGGTCACCGCCGTCGCGCAGGACCTCGCGGGCGAATTCTCGCTGCGGCCGCTGCTCGAGCGAATCCTGTTGCGTTGCACGGAGTTGCTGGGCTGTGACGCCGGCTCGATCTGCAGTGTCGACGAAGCGGCAGGAACCTACCGCAAAGAGGCCGACATCGGTATCCGATGCCAGTCGGGGCGGGTCTTCCCCATCAGCGACGGGATGACCGGCGCCGTCGTCGCCCGACGCGGGCCGGTGTGGTTCGACCGGTATGACGACGTACGAGGCGGCCACGTGGACGCGGCGGATCGCGCGACGCTTCGAGGCGTCATCGGGGTACCGCTGGAGTGGCGCGGGTCGATCATCGGCGTCTGCGTCGTCTTCAGCCGAGACGACACGCGGACCTTCGGGTCAGCCGACGCGAAGGTGCTTGAGCTGTTCGCCACGCACGCTGCCGTCGCGCTGACGAACGCGCGGATGCATGACCTTGCCGAGGAACGAGCCCGCGCCGCCGCGATCTCGGCCGAGCGGGAGCGGCTGCTGCGCGAGGTGTACGAGTCGCTGAACCAGGGACTGGTCGGCGTGATCAGCCAACTCGATCGGGCCAAGGACGCGTTCGCCGGCGACGGCGGAGAAGGCATCCGGCCGCTGGTGACCGCAGCGCATGACGAGGCACGCAACTGCGCTTTCGCAAACCCGCCGGACGATGCTGGGCTTGCTGGGTCCCCAGGTCGAGCATCGCGACTCTCGAGAAGGCATTGGCCGACGAGGTCGACTGGGCGCGACGTGCAGGCCGCCTCGACGTCCGGCTCGTGGTCGCCGGTGAGGTGACGCCGCTGGAGCCGGCGCAGGCCCACGAGATCCTGCGGATCGCCCAGGAGGCCTTGACCAACATCGTCCAGCACGCGGATGCGACCTTGGTACGGCTGGGCATCGCATACGAGTGCGCAGGGGTCTCCCTGTTGGTCCAAGACGACGGCCGCGGGTTCGATGCCCACAGCCATCCGCCGGACGTCGGCTGGGGCCTGCAACGGATGTCGGACCGAGCGCGGGCCGTCGGCGGCCGGGTCGAGTTCGACTCGGTACCAGGCTGGGGAACCAGCCTGCGGGCGCGGTTTCCCTGCGCGCGAACGACTCCGGTGACGGAGGGCCGACCGCTGCGGGTCCTCGTGGTCGACCAGCAGCCGTTGATGCGAGCAGGCATCAGCCGGCTGCTGGCTCAGTCGGTCGTGGACGATCGAGATCGTCGGCGAGGCCGCGGTCAGCCGAACAGGCGGCCGAGCTCCAGGAGGTGGTCGGTGCCGACGTGGTGGTCGCGAGCCTTCGGCTCGGCGACGACGGGGAGTCCGACGGCGTCGAGCTGACCCGCCGCGTCGTCGAGGCCGGTCACGGAGCAGTGCTCTGTCTGTCGGAACCGGGCGACGACCACTTGGTGGCGGCCGCGCTGCGCGCCGGAGCGCACGGCTGCCTGGACAAGGGCGTCGACGGTCCCGCGCTCGCTCAGGCCGTCGTCGCCAGCGCGCGCGGTCAGGCGTTCCTGTCCGTGACGGCGCTGCAAAGTCTTCAACGTGGCCTCCGCCAGGACGGCTCCGCTGCACTGACCGGCCGCGAACTCGAGGTGCGCGCGCTCCTCGAGAAGGGTCTGCCCGACAAGGTGATCGCCCAGGAGCTGATGATTTCGGTCAAGACCGTCGAAAAGCACGTCAGCTCGCTGCTGCGCAAGGCCCACGTCCGCAACCGCACCCAGTTGGTGGCGTCGGTCCACCGGCGCTGAGCGGCTCCCAAACCCAACGCGTCGGACGGGGGAAATCCCCCACACCGCGAGGGGGTGGTTCCACCGATGACCACGCGGGCGTGGCGGCACATAGATTCCAATCGTGCCCGTCGTGCCTTTGAAGGACATCCTGGATCGCGCGCTCGCCGAACGGTACGGCGTCGCCGCCATCAACGTCTTCAACGATCTGACCCTCGAAGCCGTGCTGGCCGCGGCGGTGGAGCAGAACTCGCCACTCATCGTCCAGACCTCGGTCAAGACGGTTCGGTCGATCGGGCTCGACGTTCTCTACGGCATGTGGGAGTCGATGACGGCCGGCATCGAAGTGCCAGTCTGCCTGCACCTCGACCATTGCCCCGAACGTGAGGTCATCACCGAGTGTCTCCGTAGGGGCTGGAACTCCGTACTGTTCGACGCCTCACGCCAACCCGTCGAGGAAAACCTGCGCCAGGTCGTCGAAGTCGTCGCGGAGGCCCGTGCCGTCGGCGCCCACGTCGAAGGCGAGATCGAGGCGATCACCGGCGTGGAGGATGGCATCGGCTCCGACGACGTGGCCCAGCGCCAGTCGCTGGAGGTGGCCGTGGACTTCATCGAACGCTCCGGCATCGACGTCTTCGCGCCATCGATCGGAAACGCCCACGGCGTCTACCTGGCCGAACCCACCCTGGACGCACAACGGGTGAGCGACCTCGTCGACGCCACCGGCATACCCGTTGCGCTGCACGGCGGGACCGGCATGACCGACGAGCAGTTCACCGATCTGATCGCCCGTGGTTGCGCGAAGGTCAACATCTCGACGGCGCTCAAGGTCTCCTTCATGAAGGCCAACCTCGAGTTCCTGCGCGGCGCCGAGGCGGCCAACAAGTGGGACCCGCCATCGTTGTTCTCGTGACGTGCGAACGACGGTCGTGCAACTGGCCGCCGAATACTTCGACAAGTTCGGCAGCGTCGGGCAAGGGCTGGTGACGCGCGGGTGAACGCGCTCATCTTCGACTGCGACGGCGTGCTCGCGGACACCGAACGGTTCGGCCATCTGCCCGCCTTCAACCAGATGTTCGCCGAATTCGATCTGCCCGTGCGGTGGAGCGAAGAGGAGTACGGTGCGCAAGCTCAAGATCGGCGGCGGCAAGGAACGCATGCTGAGCATGCTCACCCCGGAATTCGTGGCAGCCGCAACGGCTACCGACCGACGCCGACGAGCAGCGAGACCTCGTCGGCCAATGGCATAAGCGCAAGACCGAGATCTATACCGAGATGGTCGCCGCTGGAAGACTTCCCGCTCGGCCGGGCGTGCGACGGTTGGCCGCCGAGGCGGAAGCGGCGGGTTGGCGGCTGGCCGTCGCTTCGACCTCCGCGGAGCCGTCCGTGCGGGCGGTACTGGAGCACGCCGTCGGGCCGGAATCGGCCGCACGATTCCTGGTTCTCGCCGGCGATGTGGTCGACCACAAGAAACCGGCGCCCGACATCTACCTGTTGGCCTTGGAGCGCCTTGGGCTGAAGGCGTCCGAGGCGGTCGTCGATCGAAGACTCCGGAAACGGCCTGGATGCCGCTAGTGCGGCCGGCATCACGTGCCTGGTCACCGTCAACGACTACACCCGCGACGACGACTTCGGCGCGGCCGCCGTGGTGGTGACGAGTCTGGGCGATCCCGACGGCGAACACACGCACGTCCTTGCCGACAACAGCGGCGCCCCCGTCGGCGACTGGGTCAACCTCGCGACGCTGGAGGCCCTGGTGTCCTGATGGCCCGCGATCAAACCGCTCCGTCGTCGATCCGTGAAAGGAGAACCCCATGCCCGCAGTGCTTTCCGATGTCGAATGGGTCGTGCGGGTGATGGCCGAAACCGTCGTCGCGAACGAGGCGTACTTCGGCGATCTCGACGCCGTCGTGGGTGACGGCGATTTCGGCTACTCGATGGCGCGCGGGTTCGAGATCGTCCTCTCGGGTTGGAACGAATTCGACCGCACCGACATCTCGACGTTCCTCAAGAAGGTCGCCGTCACGATCACCAGTCGCATCGGTGGCACGTCTGGTCCCATCTGGGGTACCGGGTTCTTGCGGGCAGCGACCACTGCAGCGGGGGAGAACACACTCGACGCCGACCGGATCGTCGCCATGCTCCGCGCCGCGGTGGAAGGAATCAAGGCACGCGGGGGCGCCGAACTCGGTGACAAGACCCTGCTCGATGCCCTCATACCTGCCACCGACGCCATTGAGGAACGGGCCAAGGCGGGTTCGCCTGCGGCCGAGACCTTGCGTGCGGCCGCCGTCAGCGCCCGGTCCGCGGCGGAGGCCACGCGACCGATGCTCGCGAAGAAGGGGCGCGCCGCGTACACCGGCGAGCGGAGCATCGGCTCCCTCGACGCCGGAGCGGTCGCCGTAGCCGTGCTGCTCGAGGCACTGGCCGAACAGTATCCAGCCGAGGCTTGACGTACGAACCCAACCGAACACCGATCTGGAGGCCTTGAAATGAAGAAGTTCGTCAACGACCCGAAGAAGTTCGTGCCCGAGATGTTGCACGGCCTCGCGCTGGCGAACCCGGGCACGCTCAAGTACGTGCCCGAGTACAACCTGATCATGCGTGCCGACGCGCCGTCTGAGAACAAGGTGTCGATTCTGCAAGGCTCTGGATCGGGCCACGAGCCCGCTCACGTGATGATCGTCGGCAAGGGCATGCTCGATGCTGCCTGTCCCGGTGACGTATTTGCAGCTCCCCCAATGGATTACGTACTCGAGGCATCCAAGCTGCTGGCGTCGCCCATGGGCGTGCTGCACATCATCAACAACTACACGGGCGACCGGATGGCGTTCGACATGGGCCGCGAGATGGCCGAGGCGGATGGTGTCATGATCAAGACGCTGCTGGTCGACGACGACGTCGCCGTCAAGGACTCCACGTACACGGTGGGCCGCCGCGGCGTGGCAGGAAACTTCTTCGTGATCAAGGCGGTCGGCGCTGCGTCGGAAAAGGGCGCAGACATCGACGAACTCATCAGGATCGGCGAAAAGGTGAACTCGGTGACCAGGACGATGGGCATGGCGTTGACGTCATGCACGCCGCCGGCGAAGGGCTCGCCGCTCTTCGAGCTCGGCGGCGACGAGATGGAGATGGGCGTCGGCATCCACGGCGAGCCTGGCCGGCGCCGGGAAAAGCTCGCGAGCGCCGACGAGATCGTCGACGAACTGGTGGATGCCGTGGCGAGCGACCTGCCGTATGGCAGTGGCGACGACGTCGCGTTGATGATCAACGGGCTTGGCGGGACCCCGATCAGCGAGCTCTACCTTCTCTACGGCCGGGCCCACGACCAGCTGGCCGGGCGCGGCATCAACGTGCGGCGGAGCTATGTCGGCGAATACTGCACGTCGCTGGACATGGCGGGTTGCTCGGTGACGCTCGTGCGGCTCGACGACGAGATCACGTCGTTGCTGGCTGAGCCCGCGGAGATCGCCATCCGAACATTCTGACTGTTCGAGTTCGTCGACAGGCCCAGCTGCCAGGACATATGAAACCGGTGTCGCAGCCGTCGGGGTCGGTTGAATCGTCAAAAAATCTTCCTCGACCACTTGCAGTCAGTAGCATCCAGTGTTAGAACAAATGTATGCCGTATGGCACAGATTATGTGAAGAGACTGGACATGAAGTGGAGTTAAGAGGTGACTACCATGCTGATGCGTACCGATCCATTTCGAGAGCTGGACCGGCTGACCAACTACGTGTCAGGGACAGCCGCCCGCCCCGCGGTGATGCCGATGGACGCCTGGCGCGAAGGTGACGAGTTCGTCGTCGAATTCGATCTTCCGGGGGTCGCCGAGGACTCGCTCGATCTCGACGTGGAACACAACGTCGTCACCGTCCGGGCCGAGCGGCCTCTTCGTGAACCCCGATCGCGAAATGCTGGCCTCAGAACGCCAGCGCGGGGTGTTCAGTCGGCAGTTGGTACTCGGAGAGAACCTTGACACCGAGCAGATCGACGCGTCCTACCAGGACGGTGTGCTGCGGTTGCGCATTCCGGTCGCCGAGCGTGCCAAGCCCCGCAAGATCGAGATCGGGCGAACCAACGGGCACGCGGCCATCAACGCCTGATCGGCCACTGGAACGAGGCGGGGAGTTGTGATGACACAGACCAGCGTTGCGGCCATTCCCGTCGGCAGCGACATGTCCGATCTGGACCTGGTTCTTCTGGACCAGGACGTGGTCGAGTTGTTCGACGATGTCGACGCCATCTTGTGCGCTGCGCTGCGGCCGCGCCGACGCCAGCCGGCGCCCCCCGTCGCCGGGTGTGCCTTCTCCAGGCCTCGGTTCGTCGCCCGGTCCTCAGGTGATTTCACCCATCCCCGGCCAGGGCGAATCCACCAGCACCGCGCCACGCAGCGGAGCCCTCCGCGCACGCCGAGCAAGTCAACGAGAGGTAGGTGAAGACATCCCACGAATGACACCGCAGCCGCAGTCTGCCCTTTCTGCACAATGGGCGTTGAACGAACATCACACGCCACTGCCATTCGGCCGATACAAGGGCAGACCGCGGTCTGCGGTCTGCGGTCGCAGCGCGACATCGGCACCACCACGCACATAGAGCCGACGCACGTAGAGCCGCCACTCGGATGTTGTGCCAAGGCCGCTCGCGTCGTCCCGTCATCGCGACGATGTTCGTCCGACGCTGACGTGCTTCCCCGGCAACGGTATTGACGATGACTCATGTCGCGATCAGCCCGGCGGGTTTGCGGCGTCCCCACGATGCCACGTTTGAGTGGAACTCGATCGTGGGTACGTACGCACCTCAATGGAGTTGAGGGGGAGGAGGAAGCGGTATCGGGTGTCGACGGTTCCGAATTCGGGGACCGGCGCAGGGCGGCTTCGCACCTCTCTCCGTCGGAGCTACTGGACCGATTCCCCGCCCGACTCCTGATGGACCAGAACTGGCCGCTGCACGAGCATGTCGTGCGATAACGTCTTCCGCTCTTCGTCGCCTCCCTCGCCGTGCGGCCGCGACGGGGTGCCGCCGTCGCGGCGTCCCTGCGACGGTGGCCCGCGCTCGGGGCCGTCTGAAACGGACCCTCCGTGCGTCGGTAGGGCCATCCCGAGGGGCGGCCCTACCGCGGCACTTCCGAGTTGTCGGTCAGGCGTCGGGGCGCGAGACGTCCCCGCGCCACCCTCCGGTCTCTGCTGACCTGCTTTCGATGAACTTCTTGAACCGCTCAAGGTCACCGTTGACCCGGGCTTTGAGGATTCCCAACTTGTCGGCGACGTTCTCGATGAAACCCTCCGGGTCGACGTCCATCTGCGTGGTGACACGGGTGGTGTCATCGTCGAGGCGGTGGAAGGTCACCACCCCGGCGTGATCGGGGCCGCTGTCGGACTTCCAGGCCACCCGCTCGTCGGGGTGCTGCTCGGTGACGGTGGCATCGAATTCACGGGTCACTCCACCGACTTTGATCACCCAGTGCAGATGGGTGTCGTCGCGTTGGTCGATGCGTTCGACCCCTTCCATGAATTCTGGGAAGGATTCGAATTGGGTCCACTGGTTGTAGACCACGTCAATCGGGCGGTTCACATCGACTGATGCAGTGGTGGTGCTCATGGTGTCTCCTCTCGGTGTAGGCACTTCCGCAATACCCGCCCCACGACGAAGCAAGCTCACATGACGGCTTCCGCCAGATCTTCGTGTGCCGGTCTCCTGCGCTTCAACGCCCGAAGCCAGCGTCAGCCGGCAAGGACCTGCGGCGACAATTCCTTGAGCATGGCGTTCGCCCAGCGCATCTGGCGCAGTGTCTGAGGGTGACAGCTCGAGGTGACGGCGAGCAGTTCACCATCCTTGGTGGCCTGTGCGGCCTGGGCGATCAGCTCCCAGTCCAGCGATACCCCGGCTGCGATGCGGTGCACGCGTCGAAGATCGGCGAGCAGCAACAGGCTCGGCTGCTGTCGGTGGCGCAGTAGGTCGCTGAGCCGTTCCTGGAGTCGGCCGCTCATCACGGTCCGCCACGGACGACAAGGTCGCGGCAGGCCGCGGCGGCGGCCGTGGACGGTTAGCGCCGCGACGTGCTCGTCGGACCAGCCGGCCAGGTCGCGGGCGAGGTGGCTGACGTCGTGATCGTTGTGGTGCCTCGCGGCGATCGTGCGTAGGTGGTGCGCGAGGCGTGGGCAAGGATCTCGTGAAGCAGCCCGTTCATCAGCGCGACGTTGGTTCCGGGCAACGGTGCCAACTGCACGGTTGCGCGCCGGGCCGCCGGGGTTGGGCGCGGGTCCACGCATAGAAGTGCTGGCGGGTTGGGTCCGGCGAGCCGGTCGAGCATGCGCATCCACAGCACTGTCTGCGTCTCGGCGACGTTGTGTCCGTACAGCGCCATCACGTCGGCGTGGTCGACGTCGGCGTAGGACCCGGGCTGACCGTCGCACCCGAATGACTGCTTGAGCGCTTCAGCGGCGGTGGCGGTGCACAACCGCGTGTTGCCATCGACGTGGTTGGTGCCGATCGCGCCGTGTGCGATGACGCCCTGCGTGTAGTACTCCTCGATGAACAGTTGGCCTGAGGTGTAGAAGCCGACCGCGCTGGGCCCGTGGTCGGTCAGCAGTTGCTTGCTGCGCGTCACGATGCGCTCCATCGCGGTGTCCCAGTCGGTTTCGACCAGCTTGCCGCCGCGGCGCACGGGCGGAGTGGTCAGCCGGTCGGCTGAGGCGTTGGCCTGCCAGCCGAACAGATCCTTGGGGTCGAGTCGGCCGTGATTGACGCGGTCCACGCCGCGCCCCGTACGCCGACGATGCGGCCGTCCTTGACGGCGATGTCCAGCCAACGTGGCGATGATCGATCATCGAGGTCTCGCGGCTGGTGCCGTGATGCGCGGGGCGTTGATGGTCCGCAGCTGCGGCGGCGGGATCGGCCGGATCGGCCCGAGTTCCCCGAGGGAGTCGCGGTGCCGGCTCCGGCGATCTGCTCGGCGGCGCGATCGTCGCGTACTACTCGTTCGTCGGCTTCGGGTCGTCGGCGAACGAGGCCGAAGAGATCCGCATCCCGAGCAAGGTCTATCCGGCGGCGCTGTTCGGCGCGCTCATCACCGCGGGCGTCGTCGACGCCCTGGTGGGGGTCGCCAGTGCCACCGCGCTGTCACCCAGCGAGTTGTCCGATTCGTCCGGTCCGCTGCTGGCCGTCGTCGCGGCGTCGGGCGTCAGCATTGGGACTGGTGGTCTCAGCGCCATCGCACTCGTCGCCGTCGCCAACGGCGCGCTGCTCACCACGATCATGTCGAGCCGGCTGGCCTACGGCATGGCCGAACACGGGCTGCTGCCCGCCGTGCTGAGCCGGGTGCTCCCGCGGCGGCGGACGCCATGGGTCGGCCATCGTCGCGACGACTGCGGTGGCCATGCTGCTCACCCTCGTCGGGAACCTGTCGACGCTCGCCGAGACCGTGGTGCTGCTGCTGTTGTTCGTCTTCATCTCGACGAATGTCGCCGTACTGGTATTGCGTCGCGACACTGTCGAACACGACCACTTCCAAGTGTGGACGGTGGTGCCCGTACTCGGCGCCGCGTCGTGCGTGCTGTTGCTGACCCAGCAGACCGCCAAGGTGTGGCTGTTCGCCGCGGTCCTGCTGGCCGTCGGCGCGGTGCTGTATTTGCTGGCACGCGCCGCGACGCGGCGAGGCGAACGTACTGCAGCAGAACAGTGAGCCACGCGCTCGACCAGTGGCAAGCCGCTGCGTCGACGGAATGGGCATCTTGACACCGCGTCGGCTACGTCCGGGCGAAATGAGGTTTTGCGCAAGGGAAATGAGGATAACAGCGGCACCAGGTCGGCAAGAGGACAGATCGGCGACCGTTCTGGCGCACCACCTTGCCGCACATTGCGCCATCGCGACCCTGGAGCGGACGCCGCGAAGTCGGGGGTGCCGGACGTCAGCTTGCGCTACGCCGCCAGCGGCCGGGCGCACGCAGGGGGAGGCTCCTCGATGATGCACTGTTCGCCGAAGACTCCGCGGTCATCTACGACGAATCAACGGTGACCGCCGAAAATCAGAGGGATCAGCACACCCTGGCAGCGCCCCCGGCAGGGATCGAACCTGCGACCGACCGCTTAGAAGGCGGTTGCTCTATCCGCTGAGCTACGGGGGCAGCGCACACACTAAGAGTATCGCCCGACGCCTGTCAAGGCACGCACAGCCGCAGCCCGTGAGCCACGTGTATTAAAGCCGCGTCGGCAACCGGCGCGGACTAGCGTGGAGACAGCATTCGGCGACCGGAGGAGAGCGACAACGATGAGCGACCTGCCGGAGATCGACGCGGCCGGACTTCCCGAGGAACTGAGTGCCGGTCGATCAGTTACTGCACCGCGGCGAGGCCAATCCGCGCACCCGGTCGGGAATCATGGGCGTCGAATTGCTCGACGCCACGCCGGAGTGGGAGCGCTTCCGCGCCCGGTTCGAGAACGCGTCGCGCAAGGTGCTGCGGCTGCGTCAGAAGGTCGTCATGCCGACGCTGCCGACGGCCGCGCCGCGGTGGGTCGTCGACCCCGACTTCAACCTCGACTTCCACGTCCGCCGGGTCCGCGTGCCCGCGACCGGGCACCCTGCGCGCAGGTGATCGACATGGCCGAGGTCGCCCTGCAGTCGCCGATGGACATCTCCCGGCCGCTGTGGACCGCGACCCTCGTCGAGGGGCTCGCCGACGGACGCGCCGCGACGATGCTGCACCTGAGCCACGCGGTCACCGACGGCGTCGGCGCCGTCGAGATGTTCGCCAACATCTACGACCTGGAGCGTGACCCGCCGCCGCGGCCAGGTGGCGCCGCTGCCCATTCCGCAGGACCTCTCGCCCAACGACCTGATGCGGCGAGGGCATCAACCGGCTGCCCGGCTCGATCGTCGGCGGCATCCGCGGCGCCGTCGGCGGAGCCGCGGCGCGGTCGGCGCAGGCGGTGCGCGATCCCGGTCGGCGCGGTCGGCGGCGTCGTCGACTACGCCAGGTCGGGCGCGCGGGTGATGGGCCCGGTCGCCGAGCCGTCGCCGCTGCTGCGCCGGCGCAGCCTGTCGTCGCGCACCGAGGCGATCGACATCAAGTTCAGCGACCTGCACAGGGCCGCCAAGGCGGCGGGCGGCTCGATCAACGACGCCTACCTGGCCGGGCTGTGCGGAGCGCTGCGGCGCTACCACGAAGCCAAGGGCGTCCCCGTCGACGACGCTGCCGATGGCGGTGCCGGTCAACCTGCGCTCGGACGACGATCCCGGCGGGCGGCAACCGCTTCGCCGGGGTCAACCTCGCCGCGCCGGTCGGCGTCGTCGACCCGGCCAAGCGCATCCAGAAGGTCCGCGAGCAGATGACGCAGCAAGCGCGAGGAGCGCGCGATCGACATGGTCGGCGCCATCGCGCCGGTGCTCAGCCTGCTGCCCGACTCGCGTCCTCGAATCGGTGGCCGGCTCGGTGGTCAACTCCGACGTGCAGGCCAGCAACGTGCCGGTGTACCCCGGCGACACCTTCATCGCCGGGCGCGAAGATGCTGCGGCAGTACGGGATTGGCCCGCTGCCGGGCGTGGCGATGATGGTGGTGCTGGTGTCGCGCGCGGGCTACTGCACCATCACCACCCGCTACGACCGCGCCTCGGTCACCGACCCGAGCTGTTCGCGCGGTGCCTGCAGGCCGGCTTCGACGAGGTGCTCGCGCTCGGCGGCGACGGCCGCGCGGCCCCGGCATCATTCACCGGACGCCGACGCCGCCGGGACCATCGTCCGCCTCATCCAATGGGAGTGCCGCGCAATGAGTTCGCAGAACGGCAACCGCGCAACGCGGCAATCATGCGCCTGCCCGGCTCGGTCGCCGAGATCGAGGCCAGCCCCGAGGGGCCGGAGGTCGGCGCGTTCTTCGACCTCGACGGCACCCTGGTCGCCGGGCTTCACCGGCGTCATCATGACGCAGGACCGGTTGCGCCGCGGCCAGATGGGCGTCGGCGAGTTCATCGGCATGGTGCAGGCCGGGCTCAACCACCAACTGGGCCGCTCGGAGTTCGAGGACCTGATCGGCAAGGGCGCCCGCATGCTGCGCGGCAGCTCGCTCAGCGATCTCGACGAACTCGGCGAGCGGCTGTTCGTCCAGCAGATCCAGAAGCGCATCTATCCCGAGATGCGCGAACTGGTGCGCGCGCACATGGCTCGCGGGCACACCGTCGTGCTGAGTTCGTCGGCGCTGACCGTCCAGGTCGAGCCGGTGGCCGGTTCCTCGGCATCGACAACGTCCTGAGCAACAAGTTCGAGACCGACGACGACGGGCTGATCACCGGCGAGGTGCTCACGCCCGATCATCTGGGGGCCGGGCAAGGCGCGCGCCGTGCAGGCGTTCTCGGCCGAGAACGGCGTCGACCTGGCCAAGAGCTACTTCTACGCCGACGGCGACGAGGACGTCGCGCTGATGTACCTCGTCGGCAACCCGCGTCCCACCAACCCGGCGGGCAAGATGGAAGCCGTCGCCCTCAAGCGTGGCTGGCCGGTGCTGCGGTTCAACAGCCGCGGCGGCAGCAGTCCCGGTGGCGCAGTTGCGCACGGCCGCGGGCATCGCCTCGCTGGTGCCGGTCGCCGCGGGCGCCATCGGCCTGGGCCTGCTGACCCGCAACCGGCGCACCGGCGTCAACTTCTTCACCTCGACGTGGAGCCGCGCTGCTGATGACCGCCATCGGCATCGAGCTAACGTCAACGGCGAGGAGAACCTGACCGCCACAGCGGCCTGCGGTGTTCATCTTCAACCACCGCAACAAGTCCGACCCGTTCATCGCGGGCCGGCTGGTCAGCGACAACTTCACCTCGGTGGGCAAGAAGGAACTCGAGAAGGACCCGATCGATCGGGCACCATCGGCAAGATGATGGACGCGGCGTTCATCGACCGCGACGATCCCAAGGCGGCCGTCGAGGGCCTGCACAAGATGGAAGAGCTTGCCCGCAAGGGCCTTTCGATCCTGATCGCCCCCGAGGGCACCCGGCTGGACACCACCGAGGTCGGCGGAGTTCAAGAAGGGGCCGTTCCGGATCGCGATGGCGACGGGCATCCCGATCGTGCCGATCGTCATCCGCAACGCCGAGGTCATCGCCGAACGCAACTCCAGCACGTTCAACCCCGGCACCGTCGACGTCGCGGTGTTCCCGCCGATCCCCGTCGACGACTGGACCACCGAGAACCTGAACGACCGCATCGCCGAGGTCCGCCAGCTGTACCTCGACACGCTGCGGACTGGCCGCAGGGCGCACTGCCGGACGTGCCGCTCTACGCCCGCAATGCGAAGCCGGCCACGAAGGCTCCCGCCAAGACGGCTGCCGCGAAGAAGGCGGCACCCGCAAAGAAGGCGACACCTGCAAAGAAGGCGACACCTGCGAAGAAAGCGACGGCCAAGAAGGCGACGGCCACGAAGACGACGGCCAAGAATGCCGCCGCGAAGACGCCTGCCAAGGCGGATCCGGCGCCACGCGGTACTGCCAAGGAGCGACCGTGAAGGTATCCGCCGAATCGCTGCACAGCTTCACTCCCACCGACGACGCCCTGGTGCTCGCGTCGGTGGACTCGCCTGCCGAACGCGAGATGCTCGACGACTGGCTCGAACAGCAGCGTAATGCCCACCCCGACGCACGCATCGAGGTGCTCCAACTTCCCAGCGACGACGACCCGCCGCCAGCCGTCCTCGCGCGTCTTGTCGAACTCCTCGAAGTCGACGACGACCGCTCCGTCGTTCCGGTCCGCGTTTTCTGGATTCCCGGTGGGCTGCCCACGCGGTCCAAGGTGGTGGCGTTCTTGGGCGGCCGCGACACCTACCGCCCCCCGCACGTGTTGCAGCGCGGCATCCTGCGCAAGGACCCGTCCCGGGCCCGGGTTGTCGCAGGCGAGCCCGCGAAGGTGTCCGAACTGCGCCGAAGTTGGAGCGACACGACGGTCGCCGAGAATCCACGTGACTTCGCGCGGTTCGTCATGCGGCGCGCGAGCTCGCGATCGAGCGCGTGGAGCTGCGGCTGCTCGGCCCTGAGTACAAGTCGCCTCGGCTGGTCAAGCCGGAGATGTTGGCGTCAGCGCGCTTTCGTGAAGGCCTCGAGGAAATCCCCGGCGCCACACTGGAATCGGCGGGCGAGATGCTCGACGAGCTCGCGACCGGGTGGAGCCGGTTCAGCGTCGACCTGATTCCAACCCTTGGCCGGGCGATCTTCAGCAGGGGCTTCGATCCCAACATCGACTACGACCGCGCCGAGATCGAGGCGATGCGCGTCGCGCTGGAGAACCATCCGGCGGTGCTCCTGTTCTCGCACCGGTCCTACCTCGATGGCGCCATCGTCCCGGTGGCGATGCAGGAGAACCGGCTGCCACCGGTGCACACGTTCGCGGGCATCAACCTGTCATTCGGGTTCATGGGGCCGCTGATGCGGCGTTCGGGGGCCATCTTCATCCGCCGCAAGCTCGACGACCCGCTCTACAAGTACGTACTCAGGGAGTTCGTCGGTTACATCGTCGAAAAGCGGTTCAACCTCAGCTGGGCCATCGAGGGCACCCGCTCACGGACCGGAAAGATGTTGCCGCCCAAGCTCGGCCTGCTGGCCTACGTTGCCGACGCCTACCTCGCGGGCCGCAGCGACGACATCCTGCTGCAGCCGGTCTCGATCAGCTTCGATCAGTTGCACGAAACCGCCGAATACGCGGCGTACGCACGTGGCGGCGAGAAGACGCCAGAAGGGGTGTCCTGGCTCTACAACTTCATCAAGGCCCAGGGTGAGCGCAACTACGGCAAGATCTACGTCCGCTTCCCCGAGGCCGTCTCGATGCGCAAGTATCTCGGTGAGCCGCACGGCGAGATGACCACCGACTATGCCGCCAAGCGCCTCGCGATGCAGAAGATGGCCTTCGAGGTGGCGTGGCGCATTCTGCGGGTGACGCCCGTCAACGCGACGGGGCTGGTGTCGGCGCTGCTGCTCACCACCAGCGGCGTCGCGCTGACGCTCGACCAGTTGCACCACACGCTGCAGGACTCGCTGGACTACCTCGAGCGCACGAACACCCCGATGACCAACAGCGCGATCCGGTTGCGCACCACCGACGGCGTCCGGGCCGCGGTCGACGCCCTGTCCGGCGGGCACCCCGTGACCCGGGTCGACGGCGGCCGGGAGCCGGTGTGGCGCATTTGTCCCGAGGATGAACACGAGGCGGCGTTCTACCGCAACACGCTCATCCACGCCTTCCTCGAGACCTCGATCGTTGATCTGTCGCTGGCCTACGCCGCGCGCGCCGAAGGCGACCGGCTGGAAGCGTTCTGGGCGCAGGCGATGCGACTGCGCGACCTGCTGAAGTTCGAGTTCTACTTCGCCGACTCCGCGGCTTTCCGTGAGCACGTCGCCGAGGAGATGTCGTGGCACGACGACTGGGAGCGCCACGTCGCCGAGGGCGGTGACGAAGTGGACGCGATGCTGCGGGCGAAGCGTCCCCTGATCGCCGGCGCCATGCTGCGTCCGTTCATCGAGGCATACGAGATCGTCGCCGACGTACTCAGGGACGCCGTTCCGGACATCAGCGAAAAGGATCTGACCAAGCTGGCACTTGGCGTCGGCGGACAGTACATCGCGCAGAACCGGGTGCGCAGCAACGAGTCGGTGTCAGCGCTGTTGTTCGCCACCGCCCGTCAGGTGGTGGCCGACCAGAATCTGCTGGCCCCCGCCTCCGACCTCGCCGAACGGCGCGCCGCGTTCCTGGCGGAACTGCGCGGCATCCTCGGTGACATGGACAAGGTGGAGGCGTTCTCCCGCGAGCAGTTCTTCGTGCGTGAACTCGTCAAGCGCACCAAGAGCGGGTGACGGTGCGCTCAGGTACGCGCCATACGCTGTAGGCATGACCACGCTCGCCCCGCGGGTGCCCAACACCCGTACCGCCACGGTGTGGCCGGTGCTCGTCGGGGTCGCCCTGCTGGCAGGTGTCACCGCTGCTGGCATCGCCGCTCTGTCGGTGGCCGATGCGCTGACCGCCACCGGCCTCCCCGATCCCGGGCCCGTGACCACCTACGGCCTGCCGTTCGTCCGGGCCGCGGGAGAGATCGCGGCCGTCGTGGCGATCGGGTCGTTCCTTCTCTCCGCATTCCTGGTGCCACCGCAGGGCAACGGGGTCCTCGACGCGTCGGGCTATCGCGCGCTGCGGATGGGCACCGTCGCCTCGGGCGTCTGGGCGGTGTGCGCGGCGCTGCTGGTGCCGCTGACGGTCTCCGACATCACCGGGCAGCCGCTGACCAGCAGGCTGAGCCCGTCGGCCATCTGGTCGGTGGCCAGCCTGATCGACACCGCGGGCACCTGGCGGTGGACGGCCCTGCTCGCGGCCATCGTCATGGTGCTCAGCATCCCGGTGCTGCGCTGGTCGTGGACGCCTGCGCTGTTTGGCGGCGCGCTCCTCACCCTGCTCCCGCTGGCACTGACCGGCCATTCATCGGCTGGCGGCTCCCACGATCTGGCCACCAACAGCCTGATCATTCACCTGGTCGCCGGCGCCGTGTGGGCCGGCGGCCTGCTGGCGCTGCTGGCCCACGCCGTACGCGGCGGATCCGGGGGCGAGCGAAGCGACCGGGGCAAGACCCAGCACCTCGACCTGGCCGCCCGCCGGTTCTCCAAGGTCGCGCTGTGGTGCTTCGTCGCGATGGCGCTGTCCGGCGTCGTCAACGCGTTCGTGCGCATCAAGCTGGGGGACCTGGTGCACAGCGGGTACGGCTGGCTGATCATCTGCAAGGCGGTCGCGCTGTGCACGCTCGGCGTCGTCGGCTGGCAGCAGCGGCGCCGTGGTGTGGCCGCGCTGGCGGCCGACCCAGAAGCCAGGCGCCCGCTGATCCGGCTTGCCCTGATGGAGGCGGTGGTCTTCGGGCTGACGTTCGGCATCGCCGTCGCACTGGGGCGCACCCCGCCGCCACCGCCGCCGATCTTCAATCCGTCGATTCCGGCGGTCGAGATCGGCTACGACTTCGCAGGGCCGCCGACGGTCGCGCGCATCCTCTTCGACTGGCGCTTCGACCTCGTCTTCGGCACCGCCGCCATCGTCTTCGCGGTGCTCTACCTGTTCGGGGTGCGTCGGCTGCGCCGCCGCGGCGACACCTGGCCGGCCGGTCGGATCGTCGCGTGGCTGTGCGGATGCGCGGTGTTGTTGTTTGCGACGTCGTCCGGGGTCGGCCGCTACATGCCTGCGATGTTCAGCATGCACATGGCCGCCCACATGATGCTGTCAATGTTGGCGCCCGTGCTGCTGGTGCTCGGCGCGCCCGTCACCCTGGCGCTTCGCGCGTTGCCCGCCGCGGGGCGCAGCGATCCGCCGGGCCCGCGGGAATGGCTCTTGGCGGCACTGCACAGCCGGGTGTCGAAGTTCCTGACCAACCCGATCGTCGCGACGGTGCTCTTCGTCGCGGGCTTCTACGGCCTCTACTTCGGCGGCATCTTCGACGTGGCCGCGAGCAGCCACGCCGCACACCTCGCGATGAACCTGCACTTCCTACTCACCGGCTACCTCTTCTACTGGGTGGTCATCGGGGTCGACCCGACGCCTCGGCCGATCCCGCCGCTGGCGAAGCTGGGAGTGGTGTTCGCCTCACTGCCGTTGCACGCGTTCTTCGGTGTGCTGCTGATGGGCACAGACGTCGTGCTCGCGGGCAGTTTCTACGAATCACTGAAGCTCTACTGGCATACCGATCTCATTGGCGACCAGCGGCTCGGTGGCGGAATCGCCTGGGCGGCGGGCGAAGTGCCGCTGGTTCTGGTGTTGATCGCGCTGCTGGGGCAGTGGCGGCGCAGCGATCAACGCGACGCCAAGCGGCTCGACCGGGCCGCGGATCGCGATGACGACGCCGACTTGGCCGCCTACAACGCGATGCTTGCCAAGATGGCCGATCGCGATTCCGAGTCGCGTTAGCCGAGCGCACGGTTGTCGAACGCATCGCCCAAGAGGGTGCGGCAACAAGCGTCTGTTCGGCGGCTGGTGTGAGTCGCGTTAGCCGACCGCGCCAGCGGCCACCGCGGCCGCCCAGCCGCCGTAGTGGCTGATGTCGGCGCCCGCGTCGGCGGCGCCGCCGTCACACCCGAACGACGTCCTCCAGGTGCCGTCGTCGAACTCGACCTTGCCGAGTTGCATCGGGGCGGGCAGCGTCGCAAGGAAGCGACCGAGCGCGGCGGGGGACAGCAGCCAGCGATGCGCCTTCAATGCGGTGCCCCCGTCGGTTCTGCGCGTGATCCCTGGCTTCGGTGGCGTCGACGGTAACAACGCCATCCGGTAACGCGCCGACGTGAGCAACTCACCCGCCCATCGGGCGCCCAGATCGGTGAGCTGGTGCACCAGCGGGCCGCCCCGCAGATGCGCGCCGAACACCACGAGCTCTGTGACATCCGCGGCGCTGAGCGGCCAGACCTCTTGCGGCGCATCGACTCCGGATGCCATCGCCGCGACGTCGAGCGCCACCGCGTCGTCGAACGCGCGCGCCAGCACGGTGACGCCGAACTGCGCGTCACCCGCCATCCCGGCGGGCACCGACACCGCGCACATGTCGAAGAGGTTGCAGAAGTTCGTGTAGATGCCCATCCGGGAGTTCACCCCGACGGGATCGGCGGCGACGTCGTCGAGGGTCGGGTGCATCGGCGCCGTCGGCACGAACAGGGCGTCGGCGCCGTCGAGCGACGCCATGGCCGCCGCGCGAAGCCGCTGCACCTCGCGACGGTCGCGGACCAGCCTGTGCGCGGGGATGTCGCGCGCCCCTGTGATGATGCGGCCCACCGTCGGGTCGATCGCGGCATCGGGGTGGCCGTCAATGAATTCGCCTACAGCCGCGTACCTTTCGCTCACTAGGGCACCGTCGTACAACAGCTTGGCCGCGGCAAGAAAGGGGGCCAGGTCGACGGTGACGGTGCGGGCCCCGGCATCGGTCAGCACCCCGACCGCGGCGTCGAAGGCGGCTCGCCACACGCCGTCGAGCTCGGGCAGCTCGGCAGGCACCGCGACGACGGGACTGGGCGGCGCGGCCAGCTTCGCGTCGGTCGGCCACGGACGCCGTGGTGCCCCTGCGGCCATCACGCCCATCGCGCGGTTGGCGAGCTCCAGATCCCTGGCGAGGATCGTGACGCAGTCGTAGGACTCGCATGCGGGCACCACGCCGTCGGTACTGACCACGCCCACGGTCGGCTTGATGCCGACGATGCCCTGCAGGCCTGCGGGAATTCGCCCCGATCCGGCGGTGTCGGTGCCGATCGCGATGTCGGCTTCGCCGGTGGCGACGGCCACGGCCGATCCCGAGCTGGAGCCGCCGCTGATGTGGTCAGGGCGGCGGCTGTCGCGCACGGCACCGTGCGGCGACCGCGTGCCGACGAGCCCGGTGGCGAACTGGTCCAGGTTGGTCTTGCCGACGACGACGGCGCCCGCCGCGCGCAGTGCTGCCACCGAGGGCGCGTCACTGTCGGGACGATAGGCGAACTCGGGGCAGGCGGCGGTGGTCGGCAGCCCCGCGACGTCCACGTTGTCCTTGACCGCCAGCCTCACCCCGGCCAGTGCCCCGCCGCTGTGCGCGCTGTCGGCCATGTCGGATGCGACGTCGACCTCGTCGCGGCGCTTGATCCACACCGTCATGGCGCCAAACCTAGCGTCCGACAGTTAACGCCGCGACTCGACGGCGCCCCGTCAGCTCAGGTGCTCGACGAACCAGTCGCGAGTCGCCTGCTGTGCAATGGCGCCGTCCCGACCGGAATACGTGTCGAAGTGCCCACCCGGGACGATGACGAGCTTCTTCGGTTGCGCCGCAGACTCGAACGCCTGCAGTGACGAATCGCTTGGGGTGACGCGATCCTTGAGGGCCACCACCATCAGCAGAGGCGTCGGCGTGATCCGTGGCAGGTACCAGCCCGGCTCGTATCCGTAGAGATGTTCGACGCTGCGCAACGTGATCTCGTTGGGAAATCCCGGATCACGCTCGATCACTCCTCCCGGCCCGTAGAAGTATTCGTGCGCATCGGCCATCGGCAACCCCGCGACGGCCAGCGGATCCGGTGTGACGAGGGGAATGAACACGGGGGCTTCGCCTCTGGCGCGGGCCCGCCGGTCGGCCGCGAACGCCGCGTGGTTGCCGTCCTCCATGTCGAGGCGGATCAAACCCTGAAACTCGCGGAGCCCGCTGATGAACGGCGCCTGCCCGACCACGGCCTTCACGCGCCGATCGATGGCAGCCACCACGAAAGCGTGGCCTGCCGAGAAACTGGAGCCCCATACACCGATCCGGTCGGGATCGACGTCCGGCCGGTTCTGGACGTAGCTGATCGCGTGCTGGTAGTCGCGGATCTGCTCCCAGGGTTCGCTTTCGTGGCGCGGCTTACCCGCCGCGACGTCGGAGTGCCCCCAGCCACGATGGTCGTAGGCCAACGCGGAGATGCCTGCTGCCGCGAACACCTTCGCGAAGTCGTCGATGAAGTGGGTCACCTCGCCTGCCCAGCCGTGCGCCATCACCACACACGGACTCGGCCCGCCGGCTTCCGCCGCCGAAAAGAACGTGCCGCGCAGCGTCACGCCTTCGGCATCGAACTCCATCTCCGATGTGTCGTGTGTCCCGTTGTCTCCCTGTGAATTGCCCCCTCACGCCCTGGGAACGCACCGCTAACCGGGACGATTCCGGATTCGCCTGCGAACGTGCGGGCCGAAGTGTCGCCCCCAATGGTTTCCAGTGATCCACAGAGCCGACTTCATCCACAGGTCCCGGCACGGGCGGCGCAGTCGTCGACCGGGCGTCGGCGCTGCACGGTGAATTGGTCGTACAGGCGGCGCGCCCCGCGCCTCCGCACTCGAGAGAGGCACCATCAATGTTCGAGACACCCTTCGCCATGGTCGGCAACATCGTCAACGACCCGGTCCGCCGTCGCGTCGGTGATCAGGAGGTCATCAAGTTCCGCGTGGCGAGCAACTCGCGCCGGCGCACCGCCGATGGAACGTGGGAGGCCGGTAACTCACTGTTCGTCACGGTCAACTGCTGGGGCCGCCTGGTCACTGGCGTTGGGGCAGCCCTGACCAAGGGGGATCCGGTGGTCGTGGTCGGTCACGTCTACACCAGCGAGTACGACGACCGCGAAGGAAACCGACGCTCTTCGATGGAGGTGCGCGCGATCTCAGTCGGCCCGGATCTGGCCCGCAGCATCGTTCGCATCGAACATCCCAAGCGGGTCATCGACGAGTACGCCGAAGCGGGCCTCGGCAAAACCGCCGACACGATCGAGGCGGAGACAACCGATGAGGACGACGAGGACGAGGACGGCGAAGGGGGCCTGCCACTGTCGGCGTAGCCCCGATCGGTCACGCCTCGGCGTGTCCGCGCGACGAGCCGGTCAACCACCCCTACGGTCGCTCGTCGACCGCGGCTGGTTCCGTTGCCCGATCAGTCGGTTGACCGCACAGGCGATGTCCTCGGCAAGTCTTCTTGCAGGAAGTGCTTGCCGGGCAGCAGGATTGCGTCGTCCAGGCCGGCTGCGAGCTGGGCTTGAACGCCGTGACGTCGCCAGCTCAGTGCGGTGTCGCGTTGCTCCCCACACGATTTGCACGGGATAGTCGCGATTGCGGACGGCGGCGACGTAGCGGCGCTGTTTGTCTGCGGTCAGTTCGAAGCCCCGCATGATCTTGAGGAAGGCCTTGCCGCCGTCGTCGCCGAAGAGCAGCGGCACGTAGCAGGCGATCTCGGCGGCGGGCACGTGTCGGCTGACGCCGATGTAGCGCATGAGTGCGACGAAGACGCCGGGGATGCGCAGTGCCTGCAGCCACGCTTCGCCGATGCGGGGGTGGGCGAAGGGTTCCATCACCCAGGGGCGGTGGAAGGTCTCGGCGGCGACGACGGTGTTGAGGAGCGTCAGCGAGAGGACCCGTTTGGGGTCTGCGGCGGCCAGTTCGAAGCCGATGGGGCCGCCGATGTCGTGCACGACGAGGTGGAAGCGGTCCAGGTTCAGGGCGTCGACGGCGGCGCGCATCCAGCGGCCCAGTCCGGTCCAGCTGTAGTCGAAGTCCTCGGGGCGTTCGGCCAGGCCCAGTCCGGGGAGGTCGACGGCGATCCCGCGAAGACTTCTTCTGCCAGGGCGGGCAGGACCTTGCGGTAGAGGTAGGCGGATGCGGGGACGCCGTGGATGCACACCACGGGCTCTGCGTCCTTGGCGCCCTCGTCGAGGACGAAGGAGGAGACGCCTGCGGCGGTGAAAATTCGGCCCGACGCCCGATGGGCGGCCAGCAGTCGGGCCACGTCGTTCGCCGACGAAGCGAGGTGTACACCGCTGGGGTCGGAGGGCTTCATGTGTCCGCTACTTCCTGCGATGTCGGAGACTGGGAATGTGCTTCGTAGTCACGGTGAACCTAGGTACTTCGTCTGACAATTACCTGACATGGTCTACCCACACCGGCCGTATACATCCTTGCTGCAACGTATTTCCCTGTGCACGCCGGCACCTGTGGCTTTTCTCACTTTGACCATGAATGAAAAGTGTGGCGCAGCACGTTTCCGTGACATGACGATCTCTGAGGACCAGCATGCGCGGGACGCGGGGGTGAGCGCCACGGCCGTGATAGTTGCGGCGGCGCGCGCCATCGAGACGAATCACCAGGACAGCCTGGTGTCAGACGTATATGCCGAGCACTTCGTGCGGGCCGCACCGAACAGCGCCATGTTCCCCCTCTGGATCGAAGACGTGCCCAACGGGGACGATGACGCCGTCTGGGGTCGCGGAGGCCGCTACTTCGGTTTGCGTACCCGAGTGTTCGACGATTACCTGTCCGGCGCGGCGGCCGCAGGGGTGCGGCAGGTCGTCGTCCTCGGAGCGGGCCTGGACAGCCGGGCGCTGCGCCTGCGGTGGCCGGCGCAGAGCGAGGTCTACGAGATCGACCAGGGCGACATGATCGCATTCAAGGTCCGCGTCCTCGACGCTCTCGGCGCGGTCCCCGCTGCGCGGGTGCATCGGGTGAGCGCCGATCTTCGCGAAGATTGGTTCGGTGCGCTCAGGGAGGCGGGCTTCTCGCCAAAGCAGCCGACCGCCTGGCTCGCCGAGGGACTGCTTCCGTATCTGCCTGCGGCCACCGAGACCGCACTGTTCGACGTCATCGACGCTCATTCGGCGCCTGGCAGCCGGATCGCGTTCGAGTTCATGCGCGACCAGCACACCGAGCGGATACGTGACGACGCGATCTACCGCGACACCAAGGAGAGGATGGGCGTGCACCTCAGCGGTCTGTTCGACGCCGACGTCCGGCCCGACTCCGTTGGTCGCCTGAGTCGTGCGGGCTGGGAGTTGGAGGACAAGTCGGTTTTCGAGTTCACGGCCGAGTATGGCCGCGGTCCCGAAGCGGACGTCGTCGATGCGATCGCCAGCGCGCGATGGGTGACCGGCGTCAAGCGCCCGTAGCCACTCGCTGAGCCGTCGCCGCCGGTTGCGCTGCGGTGGCGGTGAACGTGCAGGTCAGTCGTTTCGAGCCTTGGCCCTGACGGCCCGCGGTCGCTGGAACATGGGCGAGGGGCACATCGTTGTCCGTCACGGATGTCTGCAGAGACCACTGTCGTCTTCGACCCCGATCGGTCGCGCCTAGGATGGGCCCGAGCAGTTTCAGCGAAACGAAAGGCAACCACACGGCATGGCCGAATTCATCTACACGATGCGGAAGGTCCGCAAGGCGCACGGCGACAAGGTGATCCTTGACGACGTCACCCTGAACTTCCTTCCGGGCGCGAAAATCGGCGTCGTCGGCCCCAACGGGGCGGGCAAGTCGAGCGTCTTGCGGATCATGGCCGGTCTCGACAATCCCAACAACGGCGACGCCTTCATCGCGCCCGGCGCCAGCGTGGGCATCCTGATGCAGGAGCCGCAGCTGGACGAGGACAAGACGGTCCGCGAGAACGTCGAGGAAGGTGTGCCGATCAAGGCGAAGCTGAATCGGTACAACGAGGTCGCCGAGCTGATGGCCACCGACTACTCCGACGAGCTGATGGAGGAGATGGGTCAGCTGCAGGAGGAGTTGGACGCAGCCGACGCCTGGGACCTTGACTCGAAGCTCGAGCAGGCGATGGATGCGCTGCGCTGCCCGCCGCCCGACGAGCCCGTCACCCATCTGTCCGGTGGCGAGAAGCGTCGCGTCGCGCTGTGCAAGCTGCTGCTCTCCGAGCCCGACCTACTGCTGCTCGACGAGCCCACCAACCACCTGGACGCCGAGAGCGTGCTGTGGCTGGAGAGGCACCTGGCCGACTACAAGGGCGCGATCCTGGCCGTCACGCACGACCGGTACTTCCTCGACAACGTTGCCGAGTGGATCCTCGAGCTCGACCGCGGCCGCGCCTACCCGTACGAGGGCAACTACTCGACCTACCTGGAGAAGAAGGCCGAGCGACTGACGTTGCAGGGCCGCAAGGACCAGAAACTGCAGAAGCGTCTGGTGGAGGAGCTGGCCTGGGTGCGCTCCGGCGCCAAGGCCAGGCAGGCCAAGAACAAGGCCCGCCTCGGTCGGTACGAGGAGATGGTGGCCGAGGCGGAGAAGACCCGCAAACTCGACTTCGAGGAGATCCAGATCCCGACGGGCCCACGACTGGGTAACCAGGTCGTGGACGTGACCAATCTCGACAAGGGCTTCGACGGCAGGATCCTGATCAAGGACCTGTCCTTCACGTTGCCCCGCAACGGGATCGTCGGCGTCATCGGCCCCAATGGCGTCGGCAAGACCACGCTCTTCAAGACGATCGTCGGGCTGGAGGAGCCCGACAGCGGCATCGTCAAGGTCGGCGAAACCGTCAAACTGAGCTACGTCGACCAGAACCGCGGTGGCATCGACCCGAAGAAGAACGTCTGGGAGGTGGTGTCCGATGGACTCGACTACATCGAGGTCGGGCAGAACGAGGTGCCGTCGCGGGCGTATGTGTCCGCGTTCGGGTTCAAGGGTCCCGACCAGCAGAAACCGGCCGGCGTGCTGTCCGGCGGCGAGCGCAACCGGCTGAACCTCGCGCTCACGCTCAAGGAGGGCGGGAACCTGATCCTGCTCGACGAGCCAACCAACGACCTCGACGTCGAAACCCTCAGCTCGCTGGAGAACGCCCTGCAGCAGTTCCCCGGTTGCGCCGTGGTCATCTCCCACGACCGGTGGTTCCTCGACCGCACCTGCACGCACATCCTGGCGTGGGAGGGCGACAACGGCGGGCAGGAGCGCAGCGACTCGGGGAGTGAGAATGCGAACGAGGCGAAGTGGTTCTGGTTCGAGGGCAACTTCGGCGGCTACGAGGAGAACAAGCTGCAGCGGCTCGGCGCCGATGCGGCACGTCCGCACAGGGTCACACACCGCCGCTTGACGCGGGACTGATCCGGCAGGGCAGGAGCGCAGCGACAGGAAAGGCTACTAATGTCGCTCCTGCGGGCCAGCGTCGGCGCGCAGGGTTGTGAGTCAGGAGCGGCATGACGGTGAATCCGGGCAGTGGCCAGAACGTCGACGGATCCTCCAACACCACGGTGCTGAATCAGGATGGGACCGCCGGCCTCGCCAGGGCCTACCTCGAGACCTATCAGGGCCCGCACGGCGATGCCCCGGAAGCCGACTTCGGCGGTCACGGCGCCCGTGGACCAATCGGTGATCGGCAGGCTGGTGTCACCGGCGATGCTGGCCGCGCACGACAGGGTCGGTAAGCAGCGCAGGGTCGGCGAAACCAAGGTCGCGGTGTACGGCGCCGACGATGCCGCCGGCTTCGGCCCCGCGCTTCAGCTCGTCACCGATCAGAGCGCGATGCTGATGGACTCCGTCACGGTATTGCTGCACCGGCTGGGCGTCGCGTACGTCGCAATCATGAGCCCCGTGTTCCGGGTACGCCGGGACCCGACGTGTCAGTTGGTCGAGATGCGGCCCGCAGCCGACCCTCACGCACCCCGCGACGGCATCGACGAGACGTGGATCCACGTCGTGCTGTCGCCTTCGGTGGATGCCAAGACGGTGGCCGAGGCAGCCGATCTGCTGCCCAACGTGCTCGCTGACGCGCGCCAGGTGGCCGTCGACTCCGCGGCACTGAACGCCACCCTGGTCGGCCTGGCCAACGCGCTCGACGCCGACCGCGCCGGCCACTTCCCCGGCTACGACCGTCGCGACGTCGCTGCCCTGCTGCGCTGGCTCGCCGACGGGCACTTCGTCCTGCTCGGCTATCAGCGCTGCAGCGTGCATGCCGGCGAGGCCTCGGTGGATCCGGCCAGCCGCCTCGGCGTGCTTCGGTTGCGCACCGACGTGCTTCCGCAGCTGACCGGTGACGACGACCTGCTGGTGCTCGCGCAGGCGACCATGCCCAGCTTCCTGCGGTACGGCGCGTACCCTCACGTGGTGGTGGTCCGCGAGAACGCCGGCGGACTGGAGCGAAGCGATAAGGCGGTGGAGCACCGGTTCGTCGGGCTGTTCACCGTCGCCGCGACCAATGCCAACGTGCTCGAGATCCCGCTGATCTCACGACGGGTCAGCGAAGCCCTCGCGCTGGCGCATGGCGACCCCGGCCATCCCGGGCAGCTGATGCTGGACATCATCCAGACCATTCCGCGCTCGGAGCTCTTCGCTCTCAGCGCGCGCAATCTGCTGGACATGGCCAAGGCCGTGGTCGACCTCGGCTCGCGGCGACGCACGTTGCTGTTCCTGCGGGGCGACCAGCTCGCCCACTTCGTGTCGTGCCTGGTGTATCTGCCCCGCGATCGTTACACCACCGCGGTGCGGCTCGAGATGCAGGACATCCTGGTCCGCGAGCTGGGCGGTGTCAGCATCGAGTACACCGCCCGGGTCAGCGAATCTCCCTGGGCGGTAGTGCACTTCACCGTTCGGCTGCCGGAGGGTTCCCGTCCCGGCGACGTAGACGCGTCGCTGGACAACGAGACCAGGATTCAGAACCTTCTGACCGAGGCCGCTCGCACCTGGGGCGACCGGTTGATCGGCGCGGTGAGGTCGGGATCGATCAGCCAGGTCGCAGCCGAGCACTATTCTGCCGCGTTCCCCACGTGTACAAGCAGGCGTTCGACCCGCTGCACGCAATCGGGGACATCGCGATCATCGAAGAGTTGCAGGACAATTCGGTCAACCTGGTGTTCTCCGAGGGCGGGGAGGGCCAGACCGCCCAACTCACCTGGTACCTGGGCGGGCGATCGGCGTCTCTGAGCGAATTGCTGCCGATGCTGCAGTCGACCGGGGTGGTGGTGCTCGAGGAGCGGCCGTTCACCGTGACGCGGCCCGACGGCATGCCGGTGTGGATCTACCAGTTCAAGATCTCCGCGCAGAACGTGATTCGCGAAGAGCACGACGTCGCCGAGCGGGATGCCACCGCCGTCCGCTTCGCCGACGTCGTCACCGCCATCTGGCAGGGCCGCGTCCAGATCGACCGATTCAATGAGCTGGTGCTGCGGGCTGGGCTGACCTGGCAACAGGTGACGGTGCTGCGCAGCTACGCAAAGTACTTGCGCCAGGCCGGTTTTCCCTATAGCCAGTCGTTCATCGAGAGAGTCGTCAACGACAATCCGAAGACCGCACGCGCGTTGGTCGAGTTGTTCGAGGCGCTGTTCGACCCGTCGGACGACGTCGAACACGACGCATCCGCGGCAGCGGCCGCGGTGGCGGCAGGCATCGACGAACTGGTCAGCCTGGACACCGACCGCGTGATGCGGGCGTTCGCCTCGATGATCCAGGCGACGCTGCGCACCAACTACTTCGTCACCCGGTCCGGTTCGGCGCGCGAGCAGAACGTTCTGTCGATCAAGGTCAATCCTGGGCTGATCGACGAATTGCCGCTGCCCCGACCGAAGTACGAGATCTTCGTCTACTCACCGCGGGTCGAGGGCGTGCACCTGCGGTTCGGAAACGTGGCTCGCGGCGGGCTGCGCTGGTCGGACCGTCGCGAGGACTTCCGCACCGAGATCCTCGGCCTGGTCAAGGCGCAGGCGGTGAAGAACGCCGTCATCGTGCCCGTCGGCGCCAAGGGCGGCTTCGTGGTGAAGAAACCGCCTGTGCCCACCGGCGACGCCGCCGCCGACCGCGACGCGCAACGCGACGAGGGCGTCGCCTGCTATCGGCTGTTCATCTCCGGCCTGCTCGACGTCACCGACAACGTCGACACCGCGACCGGTGCCGTGATCACCCCTGACGGCGTGGTCCGCCGGGACGGAGACGACGCCTACCTCGTCGTCGCCGCGGACAAGGGCACCGCCACCTTCTCCGACATCGCCAACGACGTCGCCAAGTCCTACGGGTTCTGGCTGGGTGACGCCTTCGCCTCCGGCGGCTCGGTGGGCTACGACCACAAGGCGATGGGCATCACCGCCAAGGGCGCGTGGGAATCGGTCAAGCGGCACTTCCGCGAGATGGGCGTCGACACCCAGACCGAGGACTTCACGGTCGTCGGGGTCGGCGACATGAGCGGCGACGTGTTCGGCAACGGCATGTTGCTGTCCAAGCACATTCGACTGATCGCGGCGTTCGACCACCGCCACGTCTTCCTCGATCCCGACCCCGGACGCGGCGACCTCGTGGGGCGAGCGCAGCCGGATGTTCGAACTGCCGCGCTCCAGCTGGGACGACTACGACCGCAGCCTGATCAGCGAGGGCGGCGGGGTCTACAGCCGGGAGCAGAAGTCGATCCCGATCAGCCCGCAGGTCCGCGCTGCCCTCGGGCTCGCCGACGACGTCGAGGAGATGACTCCGCCCGCGTTGATGAAGGCGATCCTGAAGGCGCCGGTCGACCTGTTCTGGAACGGCGGCATCGGCACTTACGTCAAGGCCGAGACCGAGTCGGACGCCGACGTCGGGGACCGCGCCAACGACGCCGTGCGCGTGAACGGAAACCAGTTGCGCGCCAAGGTGATCGGCGAGGGCGGCAACCTCGGTGTCACGCAGCGCGGACGCATCGAGTTCGAGCTGGCCGGTGGGCACGTCAACACCGACGCACTGGACAACTCGGCAGGCGTGGACTGCTCCGACCACGAGGTCAACATCAAGATCCTGGTCGACTCCCTGGTCACGGCGGGCAAGGTGAGCGCCGACGAGCGCACCGACCTGTTGATGTCGATGACGGACGAGGTCGGGCGACTGGTGCTCGACGACAACGAGGCGCAGAACGATCTGATCGGTACCAGCCGGGCCAACGCGGCCAGCCTGCTGACCGTGCACGCCCGCCAGATCAAGGACCTGGTCGATGCGCGGGACCTCAACCGCGAACTGGAGGCGCTGCCCGCGGAGAAGGAAATCCGCCGCCGGACCGAGTTGGGCCTCGGCCTGACCTCACCCGAACTCGCGACGCTGATGGCTCACGTGAAGCTGGCGCTGAAGGACGAATTGCTGGCCGGCGAACTGCCCGACCAGGAGGTGTTCGCCGCGCGGCTGCCCGACTACTTCCCGGTGCAGCTGCGCGAGCGGTTCGGCCCCGACATCCGCACCCATCAGCTGCGGCGGGAGATCGTGACCACCATGCTGGTCAACGATCTGGTCGACACCAGCGGGATCACCTACGCCTACCGGATCAGCGAGGACGTCGGTGTCGGTCCGTCGGACGCGGTGCGCAGTTACGTCGCGGCCGACGCGATCTTCCGGGTCGGCGAGGTGTGGCGGGAGATCAGGGCCGCGGGCGTCGCGGGGGTGCCCGCGTCGGTGACCGACCGGATGACGCTGGACCTGCGCCGTCTCATCGACCGGGCAGGCCGCTGGCTGCTCAACTACCGGCCCCAACCGTTGGCCGTCGGCGCGGAGATCAACCGCTTCGCCGCGAAGGTGAAGGCGTTGACGCCGCGGATGTCGGAGTGGTTGCGCGGCGACGACCTTGCCATCGTCACCAAGCAGACCGGCGAGATGACCGACAAGGGCGTGCCTCAAGACCTGGCCTACATGATCTCCACCGGGCTCTACCAGTACAGCCTGCTCGACGTGATCGACATCGCCGACATCCTGGAGCGCGACCCGGCCGAGGTGGCCGACACGTACTTCACGCTGATGGATCACCTCGGCTCGGACGGACTTCTCACGGCAGTGTCCGCCCTGGCCCGAGACGATCGGTGGCATTCATTGGCGCGGTTGGCGATTCGCGACGACATCTATGGGTCGTTCCGCGCACTGTGCTTCGACGTGCTGGCCGTCGGCGAGCCCGACGAGACCGGTGAGCAGAAGATCCAGGAATGGGAGCACACCAACAGCTCGCGGGTGGCGCGGGCACGGCGCACGTTGGGTGAGATCTACGCCCATGGCCATCACGACCTCGCGACATTGTCGGTGGCGGCACGGCAGATTCGCAGCATGACGAGGACGAGTGGGACGGGAACCACTACGTGACGGACCGTTTCACCACGCCGGTGCCGGTGCGATGGTCGGACATCGACATGTACCAGCACGTCAACCATGCGACGATGGTGACCATCCTCGAGGAGGCCCGCGTCCCGTTCCTCGCCAAGCCGTTCGCCGACGACTTCGCGACCGTCGGGCTGCTGATCGCCGAGGTCCGGGTGATCTACAAGGGCCAGCTGCGGCTCGCGGATTCACCTCTGCAGGTGACCATCTGGGTGAACCGGCTCCGTGCCGTCGACTTCACGCTGGGCTACGAGGTGCGCTCCGTACTCGCCGATCCCGACTCGAAGCCCGCCGTCATCGGCGAGAGTCAACTGGCGGCGTTCGACATCGAGGAGCAGAAGCTGGTGCGCCTGGCGCGACACCATCGGGAGTTTCTGCAGCGTTACCAGCGATGATTTCCGGAGGGCAGGAGCGGAGCGACCGGGGAATGGGCGGCAGTCAAGAGCGCGGCCTGTGGCTCGACGACGTCGCGCACCGTGAAGACCTGAGCACCTTCGTCGACGCTGCGTTGCGGCTCGACGACTCCAGCGTGATCCGGTTGCGTGAACGCCCCGATGCACGGGTGGCAGCCTGGCTCGCCACCGGGTTCGACGTCCTCGCCAGCCGTGTGGTGGGCGGCAGGGTCCGCCCCGCAGACCTTTCCGCGGCAGCCGATGCACTGGCGCGCGCGTTGCCCAACATGGACCGTTCGGGCTACGTGGATCCCGGCTTCGCGATGGACTCGTCGTGGCGCGGCGCGCTGCCGCCCGACAGCGGGTTCGTCCACCTCGACGACGTGCCCGCCAGGGTGGTCCTCGACCTGGCACAGCGGGGGGTCGCGCTGGCCAAGGAGCACAGCAGCGCTCACGGCCCGCCGGCGTCCTTGCTGGATCAGGAGGTCGTCGCCGTCAGCTCAGGCGACACCGAAGTCGGCATTCCCATGCGGTGCGTATTCGCTTTGACCGCAATGAGATTCCTGCCGCAATCGGAGAGGCTGGGCGAGTTCGCTCCGGAGTCGGTGGCCGCAGACGAAGTGGTGCGCGTGCGGGTGCTCCCAGCGTGGCTGCGGATCGACGCGCGTTTCGGCACCGTGTACCGCAGGCGCGGCGACCCGGCCGTGGTGCTGCGCTAGCCGGTCCTCTGCGCGTTTCGCTTAGGCGCGAAGGCCGTTCCGGCGTATCCGGCGACGAGGATCAGTGCACAGCCGGCGAGCTGCAGCATCGAAGGCCGTTCGGCCAGCGCGACCATACCGAGCAGGACTGCACCGACCGGCGTGAGCAGCAGCAGTGCCGATCCCACCTCGCTGGGCAGTTCGGGCGTGAAGTAGGCGACGAGCAGCCAACCCAGAAGCTGGCCTGTGACGGTGACCGCCACGAGCCATCCCATCGTCGCCCACCCCGGTCGAAGCTCAAGGCCATGCCAGGAGGGCCCGACCGCGACAGCCGTAGCCGCCGCGGTGAAAAGGACTGCGGCATAGGTCTGCATCGGTTGTCCCGCTTGTCCTCCGCGCCGCAACAGGAACAGGAACCCGGAGTAACACAGCGCAGCACCGACCGCGTGCACGGTGCCAAGTGCGGGATCGGTTCCGCTCAGACCGTGCTCGAGGATTCCGCCTGCCATCACCACGCCCACGGTCACGACCGGCAGCGCGAACAGGAACCTGCGCTGTACCGGTTCCCGGTCGATGAGCCAGGCCAGCAGCGGCACCAGCGCGACCTGCGCGTTGACCAGAACCGTTGACAGGCCGGCGCCGACCTCCGGGATCGCCTGCGTCCACAACAACATGTCACCGGCGAACATGACCCCGCACGCCGCCGCAGAGGCGTAGCCGCGCGGCGAGAGCCGTCCCGCCGAGCGCCGTTCCCGTGCCGCGAGCACTCCCACGACGGGAAGGGCGAGCAGACAACGGATCGCCGATGCCGTCGCGGGTGTCGTGTCGGCCAGCCGGAGGAGCACGGCCGACGCCGACACGCAAACGGCTCCGACGCCGAGCCCACCCCTCGGCAGCCAGCGGGCCTGCGCCTGTGCGGTGTTGGCGCGGGGCATCGGTCCTCCTCTGTGCCGTGGGGCTGCGGTGCGATACCGTTCGGATACCCAGATATCTAATGGGTAAATCATCTTTTACCCATTATAGTGAGATCGTGACTCAGTGGTGGTCGTCGCCCGCGGCCGACGTTGACCGACGTGGCGGTCACGTCGCACTGGACTTCGTCAACACGGTTGCCTGGCGAGGTGATCGCGAGCGCCGCACCGACTGCTTGAACGACTACCGTGACCTGCTGGCGTGGTCGTGGGCCGCGGAGTTGCTCACCCGACGCGAGGGCGACGCCCTGGCCGCTACCGCTGCTGCCGACCCCACGGCCGCCCGGCGGGTGGTGGGCCGGGCACGCCGCTTGCGGGAGGCGCTGCACTCGCTGTGGGCCGACGCGGCGCCCGACTCGAGTGAGCACCTCAACACGGTCGCCGATGAGCACACGCGTGCGCTGCGAACCCGCGAGATGCGTCTGAAAGGGGATCGCGTCGACTTCGTCGAACTCGGCGCCGGGCTGGCTGCTCCCGTAGGACGCATCGCGATACCGGCCGTCGGGCTGCTGACCTCACACCGGCTGTCCGAGGTCAAGGCATGCCACAGCGCGGAATGCGGTTGGCTCTTCCTGGACCGCAGCCACCGACAGAACCGCAAGTGGTGCAGTGCAGAGGACTGTGGGAACCGCGTCCGCGTCCGCCGCCACTACGAGCGCATCCGCCGTACCGCTCCCGACGCCACCGAACCGCGCCGGATGGCGCGGTGACGCCGCGCTAGCCGATCCAGGCCGCGGCGCCGGGCGACAGCGCGCCGTCCACCGGTTCCGCACTCGCGATCAACGCCGTGCCCTCCGGGAGCGGCACCGGGCTGGTTCCGGCATTGAGCACACACACCACCCCGTCGGCGCCGCGGAAGGCCAGCACGCCGTCGGGCGCCGCTTGCCATTCAATGCCTTCGCCGAGATCGCCACGGCCATGGCGCAATTCGATGGCACGACGGAACAGTGACAGCGTCGAGTCGTCTGCCCCGTGCTGCGCCTCGACCGTCAACCCCGACCAGTCCGGCGGCATCGGCAGCCAGGTGTCCGCGGTGCCGGAGAAGCCGTACGGGGGACTGTCGCCCGACCACGGCATCGGTACCCGGCAGCCGTCACGCCCGCGTTCCTCTCGACCGGAGCGCTCCCACACCGGATCCTGCAGCACGTCGTCCGGCAGGTCGACGTTGGGCAGGCCGAGCTCCTCGCCGTTGTAGACGAACACCGCGCCGGGCAGAGCGAGCATCACCAGAGCCATCGCCCTGGCACGGGCCAGCCCGGTCGCGCCGTCGCCGTACCGACTGACCTCGCGTTCCACGTCGTGATTGGACAGCGTCCAGGTGGGCGGTGAGCCTGCGAGATCCGCTGCCGCCAGCGAATTCTCGATCGCCTCGCGGATCTCGACGGCATCGAACTCGGCCCGCACCAGACGGAAGTTGAACCCGAGGTGGAGTTCGTCGGGCCGCAGATACTTGGCGAAGTCCTCGTTGTCGAACACCCAGATCTCGCCGATCGCCACGGCATCGGGATGATCGTTGAGCACCCGCCTGATGCCGCGGTGGATGTCGTGCACCCCGTCGTGGTTGAAGCGCGGATCGTCGTCGTGGAGCGCGAGCATCGGCAGGTCGGGGTTGCTCATGTCGGGCAGGCCGGCCGGCTTCGACATGCCGTGGGCCACGTCGATGCGGAACCCGTCGACCCCACGCTCCAGCCAGAACCGCAGCGTCTTCTCCAGATCGTCGAAGATCTCCGGGTTCTCCCAATTGAGGTCCGGCTGCTCGGCATCGAACAGGTGCAGGTACCACTGGCCCGGGTTGCCGTCCGGCTCCTCGACCCGCGTCCAGGCCGGGCCGCCGAACACCGACACCCAGTTGTTCGGCGGGTGCAGTCCGCGAGGGCCACGTCCGTCGCGGAAGATGTAGCGCTCGCGGTGCACGCTGCCGGCGCCTGCCGCTAGAGCGGCCTGAAACCAGGGGTGCCGCGAACTGGTGTGGTTGGGCACCAGATCCATCGTGATCCTGATGCCCTTGGCGTGCGCCGCCTCGATCAGCCTGTCCAGCGCGCCGATGCCGCCGAACAGCGGGTCGACGTCGCGGGGGTCGGCAACGTCGTAACCGTGATCGGCCATCGGGGACACCATCACCGGGTTCAACCAGAGAGCGTCGACGCCGAGGCTACTGAGATAGTCGAGGCCGGCCGTCACGCCGTCGAGATCGCCGACGCCGTCACCGTTGCTGTCGCGGAAGGACCGCGGATACACCTGGTAGAACACGGCGCGGGACCACCACGCCTCGGGGGAGTTGGTCACGTCCACCCATCTTGCCGCAACTCAGAACTGCGAGTTGACCATGGAGTGCGCGGCCATGTCCAGGTACTTCAACAGGGCCTCGCGGTGCGCGTCGTCGAGGGTCTGCGCGTCGATCTCGGCGATCGCGGTGCGCATGCACCGCAGCCAGGCGTCGCGCTCCAGGAAACCGATTCGGAACGGCGCGTGCCGCATTCGGAGCCGCGGGTGCCCACGCTTCTCGCCGTACGTGCGGGGGCCGCCCCAGTACTGCGCGAGGAACATCCGTAGCCGTTCCTCGGCCCCGTCGAGGTCGTCCTCGGGGTAGATCGGTCGGAGAATCTCGTCCTCGCGGACCAGCTGGTAGAACCGCGACACGATGGCCCGGAACGTCTCGGCGCCACCGACTTCGTCGTAGAACGACAGCTGAACGTCAGTCACGGTTTCCATTGTCCCTCCCAGGGCAGGAGCGCAGCGACCGGGGATGCAGGTGCGGCGGTGGTGGCAAACCGGCGCCCGTGTCACCGGAAATTCATCGGGTGGACCAGCGAACACGACAAGAATTGTCGTGCAGTCGACCCAGATCCGTGGTGGACTGTCTCCTCGGAGGACGTATGTCGCAGCGAAGGAGTCGCGGCCACCGACTTGGCGGGACCGCGGTGGGCCCAACCGGCCCCGCGACTGGTCCTGCGCAGGGTCTGCCCCTGTTGGCCGTCGACACGCGTCCTCCCAGCAACCAGGCGTCCATCTGGGGCCGTCGTCGAGTGCTGCTGCTGAACTCCACCTACGAGCCTTTGACCGCGCTGCCGATGCGGCGTGCGGTGATCATGCTGATGTGCGGCAAGGCCGACGTCGTGCACGACGACCCGTCCGGTCCGGTGATCCACTCGGCCACCCGCACGATCGTGGTGCCGTCGGTGATCCGGCTGCGGTCCTACGTTCGGGTGCCCTACCGCGCGCGTGTCCCGATGACGCGGGCGGCGCTCATGCACCGCGACCGCTTCCGCTGCGCGTACTGCGGCGCCAAGGCTGACACCGTCGATCACGTGGTGCCGCGCAGCCGCGGCGGCGACCATTCGTGGGAGAACTGTGTCGCCGCGTGCGCGACGTGCAACCACCGCAAGGCCGACCACATGCTCGCCGAACTGGGCTGGGCCCTGCGTTCGGTGCCGCTGCCCCCGAAGGGGCAGCACTGGCGGCTTCTGTCGTCGGTCAAGGAACTCGACCCCGCCTGGGTCCGATACCTGGGTGAGGGCGCGGCCTGAGCGATGGTTGCGATACGGTTTGCGTCGTGAGCTTAGCTTTGGCGCATTCGCTTTTGGGCGGCGTCCCGCTGCTGGTTTTGGTGGTGTTGATCGCCCTGATCTGGTCTCGCAAGGGACCGCACCCCGAGACCTATGAGATGTCCGAACCGTGGACGCACGCCCCGATCCTGTGGGCAGCCGACGAACCCGCGGATCACGGCGGTCACGGTTCGCACCTGACGGTGGGGGGTGGCGCAAGTGGCAAGTGGTGAAGTTGCGAGGATCATCGATCCGGCCGACCTGCCGGTCGGCTTCGCGATCACGAACAGCGGTCGGATCTCGGGTGTCACCGAGCCCGGTGAGCTGTCGGTGCACTACCCGTTCGCGGTGAAGGATCTCGTCGTCCTCGACGACGCCCTGAAGTACGGGTCGAGGGGTTCCAAGGCTCGTTTCGCGGTGTACCTGGGCGATCTCGGTGACGACACCGCCGCCACCGCCCGTGACATCCTCGCCACGGTGCCGACGCCCGGCAACGCCGTGCTGCTTGCGGTGTCGCCGAACCAGAGGGCGATCGAGGTCGTCTACGGCTCTGAGGTCAAGGGTCGCGGTATCGAGGAGGCTGCTCCGCTGGGCGTCTCGGCGGCTGCCGCGTCGTTCAAAGAGGGCAACTTGATCGACGGTCTGATCAGCGCGGTACGCGTGCTCAGCGCGGGCGTGTCACCGGCCTGAACCCCTACCTCCTTCCCCTTCTTCGCGCAAGAAGAATTCCCTGTCGTCAACGTTTCACGTTGATGACAGGGAATTCTCTTTCGACGCGGATATGGGCTCTCGTGAGCCGCTGCGTCACTGATTCTCGTCGTGCCGCTGGGCGATCGCCAGCAGCTCATTGCGAATCGTCGAATTGGGAAGGGCGTTGATCCGCGCATACAGGCGGCGCCGGTTGATGCTCCGCGCCAGGTCTGCGCGGAACTGCGTGATGGACATCTTTCTCACTCCTACGTTGTGCTCTGGGTCACAGAGTTTGGTTGCTGTATATCGACCGATGTGGGGATCGCCCACATGGAAGAACCGTTTGATTGTTTGTGTTAATTCCACGTAAATCAAGCTGTGACGTGTGATATTGCGCTCACGACCGGCGCAGACGTAGGTCTGGTGCAGCACGTCATCGTTACCGACAGTGCCGGCTCGGAGCCTCAGATTTGTTTGCTGTTGATGGCCGGCAGGCCGACGTGTGAACCGCAACGGGCGCGGCGTGGCACCCAGCGGACACGCACGCTCGCCCGGCGGGGCCTAGCTGACGTCGAATGCGCGCGCCCGCAGCGCCCGCTCCACACCCGCCCTGCCCTCGAGCACCAGCCTGTGCAGGGCGGGCGGCACGTCACCTGCGAGGAATCGGTCCGCCGCATCGAGGCCCGCCTGGCTGACGTCCCACGACGGGTACAGGCCGACGACGACGGTCTGCGCGACCTCGCTGGATCGTCGCTCCCAAACTCCGGCGATCGCATCGAAGTACTTGGCCGTGAACGGTGCCAGCAGCGCCGCCTGGCCGGGTTGGACGAACCCGGTGACGATCGCGCGCGTGGTGATGTTGGCGATCGTGTCGTCTTCGACGACCTGCTGCCAGGCCGCCTCCTTGACGGCGAGCTGCGGCCGCGCCGCCGACGCCGCGGCGGCGTTGCGCTTGCCCGCCGCGGTCGGATCCCGCTGCGCCTCGGCGTCGATGAACGGCGTCGCCGTCCCCTTCTCGTCGACGTCGCCGCCCGCGGCCAGCGCGATGACGATGCGCCAGCGCAGATCGGTGTCCACGGTGAGCCCGGCCAGACCGAGCTCGGCGGCTGGGTCGGTCTGCTCTTCGCGCGAGCGCTCATCGCCGGTGTCCAGCAGGGCCGCCAGCACGGCCGTGTGCCGCAGCGACAACGCCGACGTGCACAGCGCGTTGACGAATGCCAACTGGTGATCGGAGCCCGCCTCGGCGTCGCGCGCCAGTTCCAGCAGCCGGTCCGCGAATGCAGGCCAGCCCTGCGAGCAGGCCCAGTCCTGATCGGCGTACGCGTTCAGGGCGGACTGCGCCTGGAGCAGGAGACGCTGCGCGACACCGACTTCGGACTCGGCATGGACGCCGGCTTCGACCAGTGCGACGAAGTCGCGGGCCTTCATCTCGGCTTCGCGCGTCATCTCCCATGCGGCCGACCACGCCAGGGTGCGGGGGAGTGAATCGGCGATGTCGGCGACGCGGGTCAGGACCGTCTGCAGTGACTCGGGGTCCAGTCGAAGCGAGCAGTACGTCAGGTCGTCGTCGTTGACGAGGATCAGCTTGCCTCGCGAGATACCCTGCAGGGCGGGAACCTCGGTCATGGGTCCGTCGACGTCGAGTTCCTCGCGGTGCACGCGAACCAACTTTCCGGACTCGTCGTCGTCGTACACGCCGACGGCCAGCCGGTGCACGCGCGTCTCGCCGGCGCCAGGTGCCGCACCGCTCTGGCTGATCGCGAAGCGGGTGAACTTGCCGTCACCGTCGACGTCGAACTCCGCGCGCAACGTGTTCAGTCCGGTGGTCTTGAGCCACTGACGACCCCACTGCGACAGATCGCGGCCCGACGACTTCTCCAGCGCCCCAAGCAAATCGCCGAACGTGGCGTTCGCGTAGGCGTGGTCGCGGAAGTAGTCACGCAGGCCGGCCAGGAACGCCTCGAGGCCGACGTAGGCGACCAGCTGCTTGAGCACGCTGGCGCCCTTGGCGTAGGTGATGCCGTCGAAGTTCACCTCCACGGCGTGCAGATCGGGGATGTCCGCAGCGACTGGGTGGGTCGACGGCAGCTGGTCCTGGCGGTACGCCCAGGACTTCTCCACGTTGGCGAACGTGGTCCAGGCCTGCTTGTACTCGGTGGCCTCGGCCTGGCACAGCACCGACGCGAACGTCGCGAAGGACTCGTTGAGCCACAGGTCGTCCCACCACTGCATGGTGACCAGGTCGCCGAACCACATGTGCGCCATCTCGTGCAGCACCGTCTCGGCGCGCCGCTCGTACGAGTACCGCGTCACCTTGCTGCGGAAGACGTAGTCCTCCAGGAACGTGACCGCTCCGGCGTTCTCCATCGCGCCGGCATTGAATTCCGGCACGAACAACTGGTCGTACTTGCCGAACGCGTAGGGCACCCCGAAGTTGGCGTGGTAGAAGGCGAATCCCTGCTTGGTCTCGGTGAACAGTCGCTCGGCGTCCATGTAGTCGGCCAGCGACGAGCGGCAGTAGATGCCCAGCGAGATCTCGCCGTGCTCGTCGCCGTAGACGTCGAGCCAGCGGGTGTAGGGCCCCGCGATGAGCGCCACCAGATAGGTGCTCATCCGCGGCGTGACCGCGAACGTGTGCACCTTCGCCCTTCCGGCGGACTCCTCGGAGGCGTTGGCGCCGTTGGAGATCACCTGCCAGTTCGCGGGCGCGGTGACGGTGACGTCGAATGTCGCCTTCAGGTCGGGCTGGTCGAAACAGGCGAACATCCGCTTGGCATCGGCGGTTTCGAACTGGGAGTAGAGGTACACCTCGCCGTCGACGGGGTCGACGAACCGGTGCAGTCCCTCACCGGTGTTGGAGTAGTGGCAGTCCGCCTCGACGACGACGACGTTGTGCTCGGCGAGTCCGACGAGCGGCACCCCGGTGGACTCGTCGTACCCGGACACGTCGATCTCGACGCCGTTGAGCGTGGCGCGGTGCACGGTGTCCGCGGCGATGTCGATGACGGTGTCGGCGCCCGCGAGTGCATCGAACTCGACGGTCGTGACCGACCGGAAGGTCCGTTCTCCGGGGGAGCCGTTGCCGTCGGTAAGGTCGAGGACGATGCGGTAGGCGTCGACGGTGACGAGCGCCGCGCGCTCGGCGGCCTGGTCACGGGTCAGGTTGGGGAGTGCCACGCCGCCAACCCTAGCGGCCGGTCGGGAACACGCGCCGGGCGTCGATAGTTGTGCTGCACGGAGTTGTGTCCCATTGCCTGTCGAGAGGATCTGAGAATGGCCAAGAAGGATGAAGCCGGTTTCTGGTTCGACCCGCTGTGCCCGTGGTGCTGGATCACGTCCCGCTGGATCCTGGAGGTGGAGAAGGTCCGCGACATCGAGGTGAAGTTCCACGTCATGAGCCTCGCCGTGCTCAACGAGGGCCGCGAACTCAACGAGGACTACGCCGAGATGATGAAGAGGGCTTGGGGGCCGGTGCGCGTCGCGATCGCCGCCGAGCAGGCCAAGGGACCGGAGATCCTCGCGCCGCTCTACACGGCGATGGGCACCAAGATTCACAACCAGGGCTACCGGGAGACCGACCCCGACTTCACCAAGGTGATCGCGGAGTCGCTCGAGGAGGTCGGGCTGCCCGCCGAACTGGCCGAGGCGGCCACCAGTGACAAGTACGACGACGCGCTGCGCAAGAGCCACCACGCTGGCATGGATGCGGTGGGCGACGACGTCGGCACGCCGACGATCCACGTCAACGGCGTCGCGTTCTTCGGCCCGGTGCTGTCGCGGATCCCTCGCGGTGAGGAAGCGGGCAAGCTCTGGGACGCGTCGGTGATCTTCGCCGGCTACCCCCACTTCTTCGAGCTCAAGCGCACGCGCCACGAATCGCCCGAGTTCGACTGACGTCACCGTCGCCTCGGCACGGCCGTAGACCACAATCAGCGGTTGTGACCGAAGCGCAGAGCGGCAGAGCACGGCGAGCGTGGCAGTCGCTGCGCAAGGAGATGCCTGCGGCGATCGGCGGCCCCGATACGCACGACGACGCGGAAGTGGCCGCGATGCTCCGAGAGTTGGGCATCGCGCTGCTGGAGGTCGAACAGCCCACCCAGCTGGTCGCGGGGCGTTTGATCAACATCGGCGCCCACTACACCCGCCACAAGGTCCGTGTCGTGGCTTTGCCAACGGCACTGGTCATCCAGGTCGGTTCCGTCGGCTACGAGGTCGAGGTGTCGAACCGGTCGACCATCCAGCTCGACCTGGCGGGGCGCATCGACGACATCGCCGATCTCGCATCCGTCGGCGCCATCACTCCGACCGATGCGGTCGCGGAGATCGAGGCCGCCCGGGCGATGCAACCGCGCTTCGGCCACGTCGTCACCGTCATCGCCTACGCCGTCACCACCGTCGGCTTCGGGATGGTCATCAATCCGACCTGGGCCGCGCTCCCGGGATATGCGTTCCTGGGGCTGGTGGTCGGCGCGGTGGTCCTGTTGGGGCGACCGTTCCCCTCGCTCAACCCCATCCTGCCCACACTCTCGGCGACGTTGATCACCATGCTCGCCACCTGGTTCGTCGCCGACGCGGCCAACGACGGACTGATGCGGGTGATCAGCCCGCCGCTGGTCGCGATGCTGCCCGGCATGTCGTTGACGATCGGCTCGATGGAGCTGGCGAGCTCCGAGATCGTCGCGGGCGCGAGCAGGCTCATCTACGGCGTCACGCAGCTGATGCTCCTGGTGTTCGGCGTCGCGCTGGGCATGCACTTCGCGGGCCGAGTGCCCGCCCAGACGCCGTCGGTACGAATGGGCGACTGGGCGCTGTACGTGGCGATCGTCGTGGTCGCCGCGGGCCTCTACGTGTACCTGTCCGCGCCGAAGGGGTCGCTGTTCTGGTTGATGGGCGCCATCGGTGTCGCGCTCATCGGCCAGCAGGTCGGTGGACTGGCCCTGCCCGCCTCGTACAGCGGGGCGGTCGGCGGCTTCCTCGTCGTGCCGTTCGCCATGTTGGCCTCGCGCATCAAGAGCTCCCCGCCGGCGATCGTGATGATGCTGGCGGCGTTCTGGGCCCTGGTGCCAGGCGCGTTGAGCTTCGTCTCGCTGAGCGAAGCCGCCACCGGCGGTCCCGCCACGTTCAACACGCTGGGCACCACGGTGGCCGCGATCTTCTCGATTGCGCTCGGCACGTTGGCCGGTTTCAGTGTCTTCCACGCGTTCACGTGGCCGTCGCGCGACGGCTAATAGGCGTTTCCGGTTGCGGCGGCGGGCACCGCAGACCACGGTGTACCCATGACAGCGATCGAACCCACCACCGACGGGTCCTACCGCGACCGCATCGTGGCCGTCGAGCCGGGTGGTAACGAGTTCATCGCCGAAGCCGACCGGCACGGCAAGCCGAGTCAGTTGTTCTGGACGTGGACCTCACCGAACCTGGAGTTCGCCACGATCTTCGTCGGCGTTCTCGCCGTCGCGGTCTACGGCATGAGCTTCTGGCAGGCCGTCGTTGGCATCGTGGTCGGCACCGGTCTCGGGGCCCTCGCGCACTTCTTCCTTTCGGCGCGGGGCCCTCTGCACGGCGTGCCGCAGATGGTGCTGGGGCGGCTGCCGTTCGGGTTCAAGGGCAACGCCGTTCCCGCGGTGCTGATGGCGGTGACCGCAGGTGTCGGCTGGTTCGCCACCAACAGCGTCAGCGGCGCATATGCGCTGGCCGCACTGTTCGGCATCGGGCCGTTGGTCGGCCTGGTGATCATCGTGCTGGTGCAGACCGCTTTCGCGTTCTTCGGGCACAACCTGGTGCAGGCCTTCGAGCGCTGGTCGTTTCCGGTGCTCGCGGTCATCTTCGCGGTCGCGTCGGTGGCGATCCTGACCAAGTCGCACTTCGGGGCGCCCGCGCTCGACCCCATCGTCGGCGACGGCTCGATGGGCGGCTTCCTGCTGACGGTCGGCACCGCCTTCGGCTACGCGGCGGGCTGGACGCCGTACGCCGCGGACTACACGCGCTACCTGCCGTCGACCGTGTCGACGGCGCGCACCGGCCTGTTCGCCTCGGCAGGCCTGTTTCTGTCGTGCGTGGTGTTGGAGGTCGTCGGCGCGGCATCGGTGACGATCGGCCCGGCCCTCTCGGAGAATCCGACCGAGGCGTTCACCGGCGAGCTGGCCTCGCCGCTGGCCAAGGCCACCCTGCTGGCCATCGCGATCGGTGCCATCGCCGCCAACTCCATCAACATCTATTCGGGCGCAATGGCGTTCGTGACCATCGGGGTCAAGCTTCCTGCGCACATCGCCCGCGCCCTCGTCACGGTGTTCTTCGGGGTGGCCGGCTTCGCCGTCGCGTGGTGGGCACTGCCGGACGCCGCGGCCAGCTACGAGGCGTTCCTGTTGATCATCGCCTACTGGATCGGGCCGTGGCTCGGCGTGGTCTTCGCCGACCAGTATCTGCGGCGGGGCCAAGAGATTGCCGGATTCCTCTACGACCGTTCGTATTCCAACTGGAACGGGCTGCTGTCCTTCGTCATCGGGCTGGTGGTGTCGGTGCTGCTGTTCTCCAACCAGGCGCGCTTCGTCGGTTACATCGCCCGGGACGTGCCGCAGCTCGGCGACGTCACATTCTTCGTCGGCTTCCTGCTTGCGGCGGCTGGTTACCTGCTGCTGTGCCGTTCGAAGACCGCCACCGAACGCGTCGTCGCGTGATCGACCCGGCGCAGTTGCTCGAGGTCGCCGTCGACGAGGCGCGGAAGGGCCTCGCCGAGGGCGGCATCCCGATCGGGGCCGCGTTGTTCGCCGCCGACGGCACTCTGCTCGGCAGCGGGCACAACCGTCGCGTGCAGCAGGACGACCCGTCGGTGCACGCCGAGACCGATGCCTTCCGGGCCGCGGGTCGTCAGCGGGACTATCGGTCCACGGTGATGGTCACGACGCTCTCGCCGTGCTGGTACTGCAGCGGTCTGGTACGCCAGTTCAACATCGGCGCGGTGGTGATCGGAGAGGCCATCACCTTCCACGGCGGGCATGACTGGCTCGCCGAGCACGGGGTTGCCGTCACGGTTCTGGACGACGAACGTTGTGTGGCGATGATGACGGAGTTCATCGCGGCCAACCCCGAACTCTGGGCGGAGGACATCGGTGAATAGGACTGGCGAATGAGCACCATTGCCACAGTGGATCTTTCACGCTGGCAGGCGGGCGGCAGTGCCGCAGACGCGGTGGCGGTCGAGGTGGACGAGGGCTTGCAGCGCGCGGGGTTCATCCTGGTCACCGGGCACGGCGTCGACCCAGGCCTCACGGCGGCCGTGCGTGCCGCCAGCCGGGAGTTCTTCGTGCAGTCCGACGACGTCAAGCAGCGCTACGGCGTGCCCGTCGGCGGGCACGGGTGGATCGGGCCGGGCGCCGAGGCCAACGCCTACGCGGAGGGCACCGAGACACCGCCCGACCTCAAGGAGAGCTACAGCCTTGGCGCGGAGACCGCGACCGGCGACCCGGACGTCGACCGGATCTGGTTCGCGCCCAACGTCTGGCCCGCCGAGGTGCCGTCGCTGCAGGGGCTGGTCGCCGAGTACACCGCTGCGATGCGCCGGGTGTCCGACGACCTTCTCGCGCTCTTCGCGCACGCGCTCGGTCTGCCGGTCAACCCATGGGCGACGCTGGCGGTCCGGCCGACCTGGACGATGAACATCAACCACTACCCGCCGGTGAGCGTGGTCGGCGAACCCGAACCGGGACAGTTCCGCATCGGCCCGCACACCGACTTCGGCACCGTGACCGTTCTCGATCGCGAGCCGGGAGCCGGTGGGCTGCAGGTGTATTCCGAGGCCGAGGGTTGGGCGGACGCGCCGTACGATCCGGCGGCGCTGACGGTCAACATCGGCGATCTGCTGGAGTACTGGAGTGGGCGGCGCTGGCCGTCGGGCAGGCATCGCGTGCTGCCACCCCAGCCGCATGCGCCGGAGGAGGACCTGGTCTCGCTGATCTACTTCTACGAGGCCAACCACGACGCGCTCGTCACGCCGCTCGAACCACCGATCGGGAGGGCGTCCGGCCTTGAACCGGTGACGTCATCGGACTTCATCAAGGAACGCCTCGACGCCATCACCGTTGGCTAGCGGGTCCGTCGCTGGGGCGTAGACGGCGTCGAGCCGGGCCAGGGCGTCCGCGTCCAGCACGACGTCGCCTGCGCCGAGGTTCTCCTCGAGGTGACCGATCGAGCTGGTGCACGCGATCAGCAGCGTGTTGGGGGAGCGTGTCAGCAGCCAGGCGAGCCCGACCTGCGATGGCGTGGCCACGAGCTCGGCGGCGACGCTGCGCACCACCGGGTCGTCGGCGACCTTCGGAAAACCGGGGAACGACGACCCGAGCGCCTCCGCTATGGCGAAGGTCCTGGCCGATGCCCACCGCAACCGCGAGCGACTACTCGCGGCGGCGACCGCCGCCTTTACCGCCGCCGAAGGCACCGCCGTGTCGCTCGAGGCCATCGCGCGCGGCGCTGGCGTCGGCGTCGGCACGCTCTACCGGCACTTCGCCACCCGTGAAGAACTCGTCGAAGCCGTCTACCAGGCCGAGCTTGCCGAGGTGGCCGCGTCCGCGGGCCAATTGTTGGAGCGCCACCCACCCCTCGTCGCGCTGCGTCGCTGGATGGACCGTTACGCGACGTTCGTCGCGGCCAAGCGCGGAATGGCCGAGTCGCTGCGTGCGATGTTCGCCGCGGGCACCGTCGAACCTGGTGACACCAGGGCCAGTGTCATCGGTGCCGTCGAAACCCTTTTGCGTGCAGGCGCTTCCGATGGCACCGTGCGGTCCGACGTCCGTGCCGAGGACGTCGTGACGAGCCTGATCGGGATCTTTCTTGCCAGCGGTTCGACCGAGCAGGCACACCGGATGCTCGATCTGTTGCTCGACGGTTTGGTGACGACGCGGTGAGGGCATGGGAAGGGGTGGGTGCGACACGGTTGCGAGACAGTAATGTGGCCGCCATGCGCGTCTACCTCGGCTCGGACCACGCCGGATACGAACTCAAGCAGGCGGTCATCGAGCACCTGAAGTCCGGCGGCCACGAGCCCATCGACTGCGGTGCGTACACCTACGACGCCGAGGACGACTACCCGGCGTTCTGCATCGCCGCCGCGGAGCGAACCGTTGCCGATCCCGAAAGCCTCGGCATCGTGATCGGCGGCTCGGGAAACGGTGAGCAGATCGCGGCGAACAAGGTGCCCGGCGTCCGCTGCGCGCTCGCGTGGAGCGTCGAGACGGCGTCGTTGGCCCGTCAGCACAACGATGCGCAGGTGATCGGGATCGGCGGCAGGATGCACACCCTCGAGGAGGCGCTGTCCTTCGTCGACGCCTTCCTGGCCACCGCGTGGTCCGAAGCGCCGCGGCACCAGCGCCGCATCGACATCCTCGCCGAGTACGAGAACACGCACGTCGCACCACCCGTGCCCGGCGCACCGGCGTAACCCGTGCCCGAAGGGCACACGCTGCACCGCCTGGCGCGGCTGCATCAGAAGAGGTTCGGCCGCGCTCCGGTGATCGTGAGCAGTCCGCAGGGCCGTTTCGAGCAATCGGCCGCAGCGGTGAGCGGTCGGGTGCTGCGCAAGGCCGACGCGTATGGCAAGCACCTGTTCCACCACTACGACGGCGGCGCGGTGGTGCACGTCCACCTCGGCCTGTACGGCAAGTTCACCGAGCTACCGCTGCCCATGCCGATGCCCGTCGGACAGGTCCGGATGCGGATGATCGGCGCCCAGTACGGCACCGATCTGCGCGGGCCGACGACGTGCCGGGTGATCGACCAGGGCGGCGTCGACGACGTGCTGGCCCGACTAGGCCCCGACCCATTGCGCCGCGACGCCGATCCCGCATCGGCTTGGGTGCGAATCAGCAAGTCCCGCAGGCCTGTTGGCGCGCTGTTGATGGATCAGGTGGTGATCGCGGGGATCGGCAACGTGTACCGCAACGAATTGCTCTTCCGGCACGGCATCGACCCCCACCGCCCTGGCACGCACGTCGACGCGGCCGAGTTCGACGAAGCGTGGACCGATCTGGTGGAGTTGATGAAGGTCGGGGTGCGGCGCGGCCGTATCATCACGGTGCGGCCCGAACACGACCATGGCGCCCCGTCGTACGCACCAGACCGGCCCCGCACCTACGTGTATCGCCGCGCAGGCGAGGCGTGCCGGGTGTGCCTCACGCCGATCCGCACCGAGGTCATGGAGGCGCGCAACCTGTTCTGGTGCCCGACCTGCCAGACGTGATGGACGCGGCAACGGGAGCGAGCCGCCGCGTCAAGGGACAATCGGCGGGTGGAACTCATCCTGGTCGTCGTCGGCGCCATCCTCGTCACTGCCATTGCGCATCGACGCGGCCTGGAACCCGCCCTGATCATCGTCGTCATCGGCATCGCCGCGTCGTTCCTGCCGGGCTTCGAGGCGCCCGAACTGGATTCGCACATCCTGCTGACCGTGGTCCTGCCGCCCTTGCTCTACTCCGCGGCGCTGGACTTCTCGTTCCCGACGTTCCTGCGCAACATCAGACCGATCCTGGGTCTCGGCGTCGGCCTTGTAGTGGTGACCGCGTTCGCGGTCGCGGCGACGTCCGCGTGGCTGGTGGTGGTGCCGTTGACGTTCGGCACGGCGCTGGTCCTCGGCGCGATCGTGGCACCGCCCGACGCCGTCACCGCGGTTGCGGTGGGGCGCAAGCTCGGGCTGCCCAAGAAGGTGATGGCGATCCTCACCGGCGAGAGCCTGATCAACGATGCCGCCGCGTTGACGCTTTTCTCCATCGCCGTGGCCCAGGTCGCGGGCAGTCACACGTTCATCGAGAATCCGTTCCTGCTCTTCAGCTACAGCGCGGTGCTGGGGCCGATCGTCGGTGCCGCACTGGGATTCGTCACGCTGTGGATCCGCAAACGCCTGGCCAACCCCGGCCTGGAAACCGTTCAGGGCCTGTTGGTGCCGTTCGCAGCGTTCATTGCCGCCGAGGAGCTGCACGCTTCGGGGGTACTGGCGGTCGTCGTCGCGGGCTTCGTGGTGGGCAACGGCACCCTCGGCGCGGGCTACCAGACCCGGCTGCAGGAGCGGTACGTGTGGAACTCCGTCGACGTGCTGCTCGAGGCATTCGTGTTCGCCTACATCGGCCTGCACCTGAGATTCGTCCTGGAGGACCTGCGGGAGGCGCACGAATCACTGACCGAGGTCGCGGTGGCCTCGTTGATCGTGCTGGCGTTCGTGATGCTGATCCGGCCGTTGTCGGTGCTCGCGATGTTCGGCCGAAGCCAGCTCTCGCGACAGGTCGAGAGCAGGCTGAGCGTGCCGGTGCCCGCCGGTGGTGGTCGCGGCGCGCTGGGCGTCCGCCGCCGCGGCACGGCACCGGGGAAGTGGCGCGCGCTCATCGACCGCCGTTCGCTGACCTGGCAGGAGAACGTCGTGGTGTCATGGACCGGTATGCGCGGAGTGGTGACCCTGGCTGCCGCCGCCGCCATCCCCGCGACGACGGTGGACGGCGATCCGTTTCCCGAACGCGCGACGATTCAGGCGATCGCGTTCGTCGTCAGCGTCGGCACGCTGCTGATCCAGGGTGCGACGCTGCCACTGCTGATCCGGCGGCTGCGCCTGTCGACCGACGACACCGCCTACGAACGCGAAGAGACGCTCAAGGCCGAGCGGGTCGTGCATCAGGCCGCCGACGAGGTGTTGACCGAGTTCCGGGCGAATCCACCGGACGGGCTCGACCCGCGCGTGCTGACCGAGATCCGCAACATCATCGCCCGGCACTCGCAGGACGCCGACGAGATGCCCGACCCCGGCGCGCACACGCTTCGCTCCGAGGTGTTCTCGGCGCTCTACCGCGACGTCCTGGCCGCCCAGCGCGCCGCGCTCATCGCCGAACGCGACGACGGCCGCATCGAGGACGAGGCCGCACGGGCCATGCTGGAGCGGCTCGACCTCCAGGAAGCTGGGGTGTCCGCCCGGCTGGAGAGTCGGCTCTAGGTGGCCGCGGTCGCGGCCGAAGGTCAGAAGCCGCCGAAGTCGCCACCGCCGAAGTCGCCACCGCCGAAGTCGCCACCGCCCCAGCCGCCTCCGTCATCGCCGCCACCGCCCCAGCTGTCGCCGCCCCAGCCGCCGCCATCGCCGCCGTCACCCCAGCCGCCGCCATCGCCGCCGTCCTGACCGCCGTCGAGCTGGCCCTGATCGAACCCGTCCTGGAACCCGTCGCCGTAACCGTTCTCGAAGCCCTGGGCGTCGTAGCCGACGCCGCCCATGCCGGAGAACAGGGAGCTGAAGAGCAGCGCCGAGCCCACACCCCATGCGCCTGCCACCAGGGCCGGTTTCCACCACGGCTCGGAGTACCAGCCGGCGGGGACCGGCCGGCCGGCGACGCGGCCACCCGGGTAGTAGTTCGGCGTGCGTTCGGACGGACCTGGTGACGCCTCGATGTCGCGGCCCTCGAACTGAATTCGACGGTCCTCGGTGACGGTGCCTGCGGATTTCTGGCCCGTGAGCGATTCGAGCTCGGGGCCGGGATCCATGCCCATCGCGACGCGGGCGGCCCGTGCGTAGTAGAGACCCTCGATCGCGCTTTCCTTGGCCAGCAGCGCCTGCTTGACCGTGGTCGCCTGGTCGATCTGCGACGACGCGGCGGTGTAGCGCTCCGACGCGTCCGCCATCGCCTGCTTGGAGGCGTCGTCGGTGCCGGTCAGATTGAGCACCTGCCCACCGAGTCGCTCGATGAGACGGCGGGCGTCGGCCTTGGCGTCGGCCAGCGACGCGGCGTTGCGCTTGCCCGATGCCTTGGATGAGCCGTAGACCGCGAAACCGATCAGCACGACGACGAGAATGATGAGCACCAGCAAGAAGCCGTTCATGGCGTCCAGCGTACCTACAGGAAACCCGTCGAAACCGGGCTCGACGAACCTGCCCCCTCCCGGGTCAACAGCCCGGCGGCGCGTGTCTGTCGTTGGTCGACGGAGGTGATCCCGGCGGCGGGGCTGGCTGCTTCTCGTGGTGGTCCACGGGCGGGCAGGAGGGTTGGTCCTCATCATCGTCGAGTGGCGGGGGAGGCACGTCGACCGTGGGAACCGGATACTTCGGCGGCACATGGGGAGGGCGACCGTAACCCCCCGGCCCGTGTGGATCCTGCCCCGCAGGTGGGCGGCCGGGACCGCCAGGGTTGTGACCCGACGGAGGGCCGGCGGGCGCTGAACCGGTCGGCGGACCGTTGGGCGGGCCGGTTGGCGCTGAACCGGGCGGCGGACTGCTGGGTGCCGAACCGGGTGGCGGACTGTTGGGTGCGGGACCAGTGGAACCGTCAGACGCACCGGTATTCGCGGGTGGAGGCTGCCCGCCGCCGTCGCCGCCCAGGGCCGGCGCTGGGCCGCCCGCACTCGGTGCTGAACCGCCCGCACTCGGTGCTGACCGCCCGCACTCGGTGCTGAACCGCCCGCACTCGGTGCTGAACCGCTCTGGGCGCCAGGACCTTGGGCCGGCGACGAGTCCGATGATCCGCCGGGACTGCTCGGTGCCTCGTTCGGCGAACCGCCACCGGAGCCGCTCGAACCGTCGAGCAACCCGCCGCCGAACCCACCGCCACTCGAGCCGCCGCTCGACGAAGACCCGCCGCCGCTGGAGCTGCTGCTGCCGCCTCCGCCGCTGCTGCTGCCGCCCCACCGCCACCGGCGGTATCGAATGACGACGAAAACCCAGGATCGACGAGAGTTAACGGCTTGGGGTCAGCCCCGGCGACGCCGGCGCCGGGCCCGAAAAGGGTAAAGCCGAGACAGCCCGCGACCGCGACGCATGCGGCGAACTGTTGTGGTCGCAATGCACGATTTCCTGCCGAGGCGGTGGTTCTCGGTTGCCGACGCTGCTCCATGTTCGCGACGTTAAGTGCGCTGTCTGCCATGCGTCTGGGAAGGCGCTGCGGTACTCGTATCGACGCGTTCGGCGATGTCGATCGGGCGTCGGTTTTGCGGAGTGAAATCCGTTGCGGGGTCAGCGAATGGGCTGCCCGCGATACCGGTTGTGCAGCGGTATCGGTTGAGGTGCCCGCTCAACGGGCGCCGGGCGCCCATGCCGGGTCGCGAGTGCGGCCAACAGCCCGACCGGCGCCAGGATCATCGAAACCAGCAGCAGAAGAGTCAATGTGTCTGCCATGGCACTGAATATCCGCCGGGTCGCGCAAACCCAACAGTGGCAGTAATGCCCAAAGGGGGCAATATCCTGCCATATCCGATCGTGTCGGCCGAGCCGTCGTTGGCGGCGATCGGGACAACCGGCAGGGAGTGCGGAGCCTCGGTGATCGTGAACCCGTTTAGGTGCTTCAGCGGGGATCGACACATCCATGCATAATGGGTTATATGACCCATAATGTGTCACGGCGGGCGCCAATGGCGGCACGTCCGGTCGCGCGGCCGTCCGGCCACCGCTCAGATTCCTGGCCCGCCTGCGGCATCGATCAGCGAGCGGCCGATGCCGGCGGCCCAGCCTGGTGGACCAAGTCCGATCGGAACTGGTTTCGCGGTCCTGTCCGCCACCCCCTTCGGTTGCGCTGCGGGGACCGGCCGTGAATCTGCGTGAGCTGAGGACGTTCGTCACCGTCGTCGAAGAAGGCCGGTTCTCCCAGGCTGCGCGTCGGCTGCATCTGAGCCAATCGGCAATCTCGCAGACCATTCGTGGCCTCGAGAAGACTTGTGGCGTAGTGCTTCTCGAGCGCACCAGCTCTGGAGCGGTCGCGACGTCAGCGGGCGAGTTGCTGTTCGCCGAAGCTCGAGCGGTGCTTGCCCGCCACGAGCAGGCCGTGGCTGCGATGTCTCGACGTCGTGATGAAGGCAGCGCGCTGCGGGTCGGGGTTCCCTTCCAGCTGCGACCTGGATTGCTGAGCGGCGCCCTGTCGGCGCTGGCGGTGGACTACCCTTCGACCGCAATAGCAGTCCGATTGGTTTGCACCGCAAGCCAAATCGGTCTTCTGAGTTCAAGGGAACTAGACCTTGGACTCCTTCGGCATCGGCCGCCGAGTCTCGACCTGGACGCCACCCTCGTCGCCGACGAACCGTTGGGGGTGCTTGTCAACGAGGCACAGGCCGACCGGCTGGGTCCGCTCGATGAGGTCGGCCTGGACGCACTGGTTGGCTTGGATTGGCACGGCTTTCCCAGGCAGAGCAGTCCCGTGTGGTACGACGAATTGACAGCGACACTGCGTGGTTACGGGCTGCACATCGGCGCGATGACGCCCCATGCAGGGGAGGCGTCCGCGGAGGTGACGTATGCGAGTGTGAGTTTGGGCCGATCCTTCGCGCTGGCCCCCGCAAGCTGCCGGAACGCACTTCCGCCGCCCATCAAGTGGCGACGGCTGACCGGGGATCCCATTCGACGGCGCACGTGGGCGGCATGGTCGGCGGCTTCATGTCGTCGCGATCTGGGTCACCTCGTCGCCCTGCTGGAAAAGGATCTCGACGGCGAACCGGCGCGGAACCAAGGGTCGTCGTGTGGTGACCCCATCCAAAACCGAGGAAGAGCTTGATGACTACTACAGGAGATCTCTGTGCGCGCCGTTCCTCCTCGAACGTCGTTCCAGGACAGGCCGCCGACGCAGCTCGCTGGTTCAGGTCTCGAACCGCGCGTTGAACGAGCAGAGTGCGCCATACAGCGCCTGATAGTGCGCGTACTTGTCGTCGTAATACCCGCGAATGTGGCCTCGCGGCTCAAAACTGCGGTCGAAGCGGACGAGTTGTTGCACAGCCCTGCCAACGGAGGGGATGAGGCCGGAACCGACGCCGGCGAGGATGGCGGCGCCAAGGGCGGCAGTGTCGGTCACCGCGACTCGCTGCAACGCGAAACCCAGCGTGTCGGCCCGTATTTGGCACCACAGGTCCGACCGGGATCCGCCGCCACCGATGTTGGCCACTGACAAGGTCACCCCCGACGACGTCTGCAACTCCTGAAACGCCCAGCGCGCTGAAAATGCGACGCCCTCCATCACGCTGCGCACCATCTCCGGCGTGCCCGCGCGCGAATCCAACCGCGCAAACACGCCGCGCGAACTGGCGTCCCAGATCGGTGCGCGCTCGCCCTGCAGGTGCGGCAGGAAGAGCGGCACAGCGGAGGACGGCGGGGCGTGGCCGGCGAGCTCGCAAGCCTGTTCGGCCGTGGTTCCCAGCACGTCGGAGAACCATTGCAGCGCCCCGCCGCCGGCCTGCGTCGGGGCGGCGTGTATCACGATGCCGTCGTAGGAAGGGAAGACGATCACACCGGGCGTCGGGGTGATGGACGAGGAGACGATGCCGAGGATCTCACTGGTGCCGCTTTGATACATGGCGTCGTCGTCTCTCACGACTCCGCCTCCCAACATTCCGCTCCACGCATCCATGGCGCCAACCACCACCGGGGTCCCAGCGCATGGCAGGCCGGGACGCACGCGGCCGGCTACGTGCACGAAATCCTCTAGTGGAGGAAGTAATTCATCTGATCGCGGCACCAACTCGAGTAGTTCGTCGACGTAACGGCCGTCCCTGCCGACCAGTCCGACCGCCGCGATGGCGTCACCATGGATCGCGCCGGTCAACCGCATCACGCAGTAGTCCTTCGGCAGCAGAACGTGCCGGGTCTGTCCGTAGATTGCAGGATCGACGCGGGCGACATGCGCCATCCTCGCCAGCGCGTGGCTCGCGTCGATCGGGACCGGCCCGCCGAACCAGGCAGTCTTCTGTGCGGCGCTCACTCGCGATTCGAGTACCGCCGCATCGGTCGCGCAGCGGACGTCTTGCCAAGTGATCGCGGGCATCAACGCCGTACCGTCGGATGCAGTGAAGACATGCGTGTTGACCTGAGAGCAGATGCCGATTCCGATCAGCCCCCGCAGGTCGCGTTCCGCCGCGAAGTGGGACAGCGCCGCCAGGACGCCGTTCATCCAGTCGCCGGGATTCTGCTCGGCATGCCCTGGGGCGGGCCTCGAAGTGGTGATTGGCGCAACGAATGATGTCAGCCGGTTGCCCGAGCCGTCCAACAGGACCGCCTTGAGCGATGTCGTTCCGAGGTCGATCCCGATGAGACACTCGACCACCGCACTGCTTGCGCCGTGCATGGCCAACTAGAGGCTCAGGCCGCCGGTGCCGACGATGCCGAAAGACCGGTCGGCGTGGCCCTTTTCGGGCTCGAGTGAGCTGTGCTCGCTGTCCAGCATGAACCGGAGGATGAACTCGTGGGAGGTCGCGAGGTGTGCGCGAGTCAAGTCGGCGGCTGCGTTGGCGTCGCCCCGGCTCACTGCGTCGTAGATGCCGCGGTGTTCTTCGTGCAGGTGGCCCATGTCGCCGAACACCCCGACATGCAGGTACAGGTAGCGGTCGGTGAGTCTGCGCAGTTGCTCGGTGATCTGGATCATCCGCGGGCGGTTGCCGCGGGTGTAGACGAGTGCGTGGAATTCGCGTGTTGCACTGCAGCCATTGCGCAGGCATCGGACCGGCCTCCATGCGCTCGAGGAGCACCTTCATCCGGGTGAGCTCGGCACGGCCGACGTTGGGCACGGCAAGCCGGGTCAGCAGCGGTTCTACCGCTTCGCGAAGCTCGTACAGTTCCTGAAGCTCCGGCGACCGACAGCCGGCGCACCACGGCGGTGGTGGCGCTGACGTCGACCAGGCCTTCACTGCCGAGCGCCTGCAGGGCGTCGCGCGCAGGCATACGGCTGACGCCGTACTCCTCGGCGAGCCGGTGCTGCGACAGCCGGGCACCCGGCGGCAGCTCTCCGCTCAGCATCCGTTGCCGTAGATCACGGGCGATCCGGCCCGCTGCCGATTCTCCTGCCATGTGCTCCCATTTGCTGACGGTGGTGCCGCGCGGATGACGGTCTGCAAATCCGGCAAACCGAGTCTAACGGAGGCGGGCCTGTATCCCTTGCGTTCCTAATGACAGCTGACTAACGTCCCCGGTGTACCAAAGGTTAATCCGGTATACCAAATTGGAGAAGTTGTTCACGATGACCTTGACTGCCTCCTTCGCCACCGGCGAAGACCGTCGACTGCCACTGCCCACCGGACTGCTCATCGGCGGTCGCGTCGTGGAGGGCCGGGCTGCGCCCATCCCGGTGACGAATCCCGCAACCGGGGAGGTCTTCACCGAGGTGTCGGGCGCGAGCGAAGAGGACATCGACGACGCCGTCCGCAATGCGCACGACACGTTCCGCAACGGCACGTGGCGCACGATGGCCATTCACGATCGCGCGCGTTTGATCAACCGGTTCGCCGACGGCATCGAGGAGCGGATGGCCGAGCTCTACGAACTCGAGACCATGAACAACGGCAGGCCCATCACCGAGACCAAGGCGCAGATCACGCGGCTGTCGGAGTGGTACCGGTACAACGCGGCGCTGCTGCTGGCCGACCGTACCTCGGTGGTGCCGCTGCGCGGCGACTACCACGCCTACACCAGCCGGTTCCCGCTCGGCGTCGTCGGCATCCTCTCATCGTTCAACCACCCCATGATGATCGCCTCGAAGAGCCTCGCGCCCGCGTTGGCGACCGGAAACACCGTGGTACTCAAGCCTTCTGAGCAGACACCGCTGACCGCGCTGTTACTCGGCCAGATCGCACTCGAGGCGGGCATCCCGCCAGGGGTGCTCAACGTCGTGCCGGGCCTCGGGCCGACGGCGGGCGCCGCGCTGACCGGACATCCACTCGTCAAGAAGGCCGTCTTCACCGGCGGCACCGAACCCGGGCGTGCCATCGCGATCGCGACCGCGCAGCGGTTCGCCAAGGCGACCCTGGAACTCGGCGGCAAGTCGCCGGTACTGATCTTCGACGACACCCCGATCGACGTCGCCGCACGCGGTGCCGCGTTCGGCGGTTTCGTCGGCGCGGGCCAGACCTGCATCGCGGGCAGCAGGCTTCTGATTCAGCGGACCATCTACGACGACGTCGTCGCCGAGCTCGTCGAAGCTCGCCGCGACGATCCGGATCGGTGATCCTGCCGAGCCGACGACCCAACTCGGGCCGGTCATCTCCAAGCGTGCCCAGGACAGGATCCTCGGCTACGTCGACGGCGCGCTGCGCGACGGGGCGCGGCTCGCGGCGGGCGGCCACGCGGCCGACGTACCCGGACTGCCCGGCGGCTTCTTCATCGAACCGACCGTGCTGGCCGACGTCACCAACGACATGCGCATCGCACGCGAGGAGATCTTCGGCCCGGTGGTCGTGGCGATTCCGTTCGAGGACGAGGCGCAGGCCGTGGCGCTGGCCAACGACTCGGACTACGGGCTCGGGTCGTCGATCTGGACGCGGGACGTGGCGCGGGCACACCGCGTCGCGGCCCAGCTGGAGACCGGCATGGTGTGGGTGAACGACCATCACCGGCTCGACCCGTCGTCGCCGTGGGGCGGCGTCCGCGAGAGCGGCGTCGGTACGGGAAGGCGGCTGGGAGTCGTTCAACGACTTCACGAATGTCCGCGCGGTGACCATCCGCACCGCCCCCGACGACGTCGACTGGTATGGCGGCGTCGCAACGGATCGGCTGAACTGACATGGGCGAACTCGCGTTCTCCTCACCTGCCGCAGGCGTCCTCGAGGTGGTCATCGACCGGCCGCCGGACAACCTGCTGACCGTCGGCCTGTGCGCCGAACTCACCGAACTGCTGCTGGCCCCGCCGCCCGGAGCGCACGTGCTGCGCCTGCGGGCCGCCGGCGAGGTGTTCTGTCTGGGCCGCGAACGGGCGGGCAGCACCCCGGGGGAGCTGCGCTCGGAGAGCCAAACACTGGTGGGCCTGCACCGTGCGTTGCGGGACACGTCCTTGGTCACCATTGCCGAGGTGCACGGCGACGCCGCGGGTTTCGGCGTCGGTGTGCTGGCCGCTTGCGACGTGGCAGTCGCGGTTTCGGGCGCTTCGCTGTGGTTCCCGGAAGTGGGGATCGACCTGGCGCCCGCTCTCGTGCTGGCCTGGCTTCCGCGCATCGTCGGTGAACGGCAGGCCTTCTGGCTGACCGCCACCGGCGAGCCGATCAGCGCGGCGCGGGGACTCGAGCTGGGCCTGCTCAACGAGGTCGTCAGCTCCCACGAGGCGCTCGTCGAAGGACGTACAGGCGCGCGTCGACGCGCTGCGAACCCGAAACCCGCGGATCCACGGCGAGATCAAGGACATGCTGCGCGCGTTCCGGCCACTGGACGAGGACCAGGCACTCGAACTCAGCATCGACCGGCTCGTCGTCGGTGCACTGCGCCGAGGCGAAGCCGCCACACCAACCCAATAGTCCCGAGCACGTTGGTAATTGGCGAAGGAGCCAACCATGACCGCTGCCCCTAACGACACCGATCCGGCCTGGCACTCTGGTATCAGCCGCTACCAGTGGAGCGTCCTCGTCGCGACGACGCTCGGCTGGGCGCTCGACGGATTCGACTACAGCCTCTTCACCCAGGTCGCCGGGCCCGCGACGACCGAACTTCTCGGCGAACCGTCCACCTTCTACAGCGGGCTCGCCGTTACGATCTTCCTGACCGGCTGGGCCGTCGGCGCGATCTTCTTCGGCGTGGTCGCCGACTACGTCGGGCGGGTCCGGGTCCTGATCACGGGCGTGCTGCTGTTCTCGGTATTCACGGCGCTGTCAGTGGTAGTGGTCAACTACGCGGAGTTCGTCACGTTCCGCTTCATCGCCGGAATCGGCTCCGGCGTCGAGCTTCCGATCGGCGCGGCACTGGTGGCCGAGGCCTGGTCGAGCAGCAGGCACCGCGCCAAGGCCAGCGGAGTGATGATGTCCGGGCTCGCGCTCGGCGCGCTGCTCGCCGCCGTGGTGTACAACTTCGTCGGCCACCTGGGTTGGCGGTGGACCATGGCGTTCGGCCTCATTCCGGCGCTGCTGGTGCTGTTCATCCGGCGCAACGTGCACGAGCCGGAGACCATGGCCGAGGTCAAGGCCACCAGGGCCAGGCGCAAGGTGGAGCGTGCCGCGGGTGCCGCCAAGCAGGGCAGCGACAGGTTCGTCCTCACCCAGTTGTTCACGCCGCCGATGCTGAAGACGACGGTGGCCTGCACCCTGATCTGCGTCGGCGCGTTGTTCGCCTTCTGGGGCGTCAGCACCTGGACCCCGCAGAACATCCGCGCAGTGGTCGCCGACGATGGCGTGACCGATGCCGCGGTGGTCACCGCCGTTGCGTGGGGCACCGCGATGCTGAACATCGGTGGCGCGATCGGTTATGCCAGTTGGGGTTTCATCGCCGACAGGATCGGCAGGAAGAACACGTTCGTGATGAGCCTGGTGGTCGGCCTCGCGCGCCGTGTGCGTGCTCTACCCATTCGCCGACAACTACGCCATGTACATGTGGCTGCTTCCGGTGGTCGGATTCGGCGTCTTCGGTGTACTCGCCGGGACTGCGGTGTACTTCCCCGAGGTGTTCGGCCCATCGGTGCGGGCGTCGGCGATGGCGGTCACCAACAGCATCGGCCGGTTGTGCACGGCCGCAGGCCCGCTGGTGGCGGGCGCAATCGCCACCGGGTGGTTCGACGGCAGTATCGGCATGGCTACCACCGTCATCTCCGCATTGATGGTGATCGCGTTCGTCGGCCTGGCCCTGCTACCCGAGACCCACGGCCGCTTCCTGCACGCCGAAGCCGACAAGGAGTCTGCCAACGATGCCCCGCACGCGGTGGCACCGGCGACTGCAGAAGCCCAGCGGCCGGCCAGGTAACCGGTGCGGGCGCGGCCCCAATATCACCAGAATCGGGTTTCGACAAACCTATCCACATCTTGACAGCAGTTCGCTACATTGCGTCAGCCGCAGATTGCGGACGCTCTCAAGGATTGGATGTCTCTTGCTTCTTCGTGTTCTCGTCGTCGCGGTCGCCATCATCGGCATCGGCCTGGGCGTTGCCCCGGCCGCGATGGCGAGTGGTCAGTATCGAAACTGCACGCAAGCGCACCAAGATGGTCGTTACGACATCCCGCAAGGTGACCCGGACTACTGGTCCGGTGGTGACCGCGACGGTGACGGGATCGCCTGCGAGTCCTAACCGGGTTCGGCGTGCGACGCCCACTGCCTACCGCGAGTCTTCTGTTCGCTGTCGAGATCGACAGTTGTTCTGGTGAGGTAGCTGGTGACGGTCCTCAACCCTCGCCGGCTTCGCTGCAGGCCCTTCATCGGCACCCCCGGCTGCGGCCGGTACGGTAACTGCTGCGAGGCTCTTGGCGATGGCCTCGGCGACCTGACCGAAGACCCCAAGGCCACCACGTCGTTTCGGGGGCGTGGTGCGCTGGGTGGTGGTCGGCTCGACCTTGTTGCCGGTCCTGATGACGTCGGAGACATCGGCGGTTTCTGGCACGGCCTCCGGCTCGGTGGTGGTGTCGGGCTTCGACACGGTGGATGACGTGGCGGCCTCGGCAGGTGATGCGGCAGGCTGGGGCGCCGCCGTCGTGCAGATGTCGCGGTGGCCGCGGCGTTCCGGACGGGGGTTGGCTTGGGTGTCCTACTTGCGACCGGGCCATCGACCGACGCCGCTGGTGAACTGGCGGGCAGGTCCGACAACTCGTCCAGCGGCGTCCCATGATCGGCCCACCACCCACAATGTGGCGGACGGACTCACCAGGGCGATGACGGTCGTGTTGCCCTTGGCGGCGGCGACCAGCCGTCTTTGCAGCACCGTCAAGGGGCCACCTCGGGAGTCGGTGACCTCGTCCGGGAAGAAGCCGATGATCGCCTGGCGCATTCGTGGATTGCTGGTCGCATCCAGAAGCCTGTTGCGCACGACCTGGATGACACCGCCGGTGATGAAGTCATCGATGACGACGGAGATGTCGCCCTTCCCCGAACCGTCCTGCTTGGCGACGGAGGACCCGACGTGATTGCCCGACAACGGTTTCACTGACTGGTGAACGACAACCAGCGCGACCTCGGTGGCCGTGACGACCCGAATGTCGTTCGGTGTCAAAGGGGGCGTGATGGCAGTAATTGCGGCGACCGTAAGCGCGGCAGCCATCACGCTGATCCAGCGCCGCGCGGCGATGGCTTAGTGGTTTGACGAACGGCGCTGAGTCATTCGCAGCTGGCGGAGGCTAGCTCGCGGTCTTGGGCACGACCACCGAGAAGTCGTCGAAGACCGCGCGGCGAACCGGCTCCATGAAGCAGTCGTACGTGTCCTCGAAATGCCTCCGCCGCTGGCGACTTCATCGAACGTCGGCGCGCATAGCCGTGGAGGTCTGCTCCTGGCATTGCGCGTACATCGGCCGGTATCGATCGTGTCCCCCGAGAACAGGATGCGGCTGTCAACAGGCATATCGAGTCCGGCGTATGGCCGGGCGAATGCACCACGGTCAGGGCTCGACCACCTAGGTCGATGGAGTCCCCGTCACTCAAGGTGTCAGTCGGGTCCTTGGGCAATATCTCCCATGAAGCGGGATCGAAATCCGTGGGAAACGGGCGCATCTTCATCTCGGGAGCGAGCAAGTTGAACCCACATCGGTCCGTCTGCTCGTCTTTGACGTAGTCGTCGTGGAAGACCTAGACATTGCGCAGATACGCCCTCAGCCACGCCGGGGGAGGCCCGGCGCGGTGATGCTCGACGCCCGCCTCGTGCGCGGTGGCGTCGTCGACCTGGCTGCGGATGCTTCCGGTGCCCAGTCCCGTATCGAACAACACCGTCCGCCGCGATCCGACGATGAGATTGGACTTCACGTGCATGGGTTCAGAGATCAGGTAGACACCGCGGCGCAGGCGCTGGATCGCGAACCAGTCAGTCGACTTCACAGCGGAGTGCTCGTCCGACGTGTGAGTAGCCAGTAGCAGGCCGCACCGGTGACGAGGCACGCCAACCGATTGAACGTCGTCCGCCTTGCTGGCAATTCCATACTTCGACGGTGGAATGGGATGCGCCGAGTTGCTTTGCCGGTGCAACCATGGCGACGTCCTAGTGAGTCACCGAGCAATGGAGGTCTCTTGGGCGAACCGTTGCGCCGCGGTGCCCGGTGGCGCCGTCGTCGCGCTGAGGGGCCAGCGATGGAAAGTCGCCACGGGACCAAACGGGCAGCCGAACAGACGTTCGACCACCTTCGCGCTGGTCCTGGTGGAGCGGGCGACGGGAATCGAACCCGCGTAGCTAGTTTGGAAGACTAGGGCTCTACCATTGAGCTACGCCCGCGTGCAGTGCAACGCAGACTGTACCGGCGGCGAGGTAACCAAATCCAATTGAATGCGTGGAACGCTCTGCCCGTAGTATTCCGACCGCAGCGAGGCACGGGGTGTAGCGCAGCTTGGTAGCGCATCCGCTTTGGGAGCGGAAGGCCGCAGGTTCAAATCCTGTCACCCCGACACGGACCCACATCAGACAGACATGCAAGGAGAGCAACGCCGTGAAGAGCACCGTCGAGAAGCTGAGCCCCACGCGGGTGCGCATCAACGTGGAGGTGCCGTTCACGGAACTCCAGCCCGACTTCGACCAGGCGTTCAAGGAGATGGCCAAGCAGATCCGCATGCCCGGCTTCCGGCCGGGCAAGGTGCCGGTGAAGCTGCTCGAGTCGCGCGTCGACAAGCAGGCCATGCTCGACCAGGTCGTCGGCGAGGCCGTCCCCGGTCGCTACAGCGAGGCGGTGGCGAGCTCCGAGGTTCAGCCGCTCGGTCAACCGGAGATCGAGGTCACCAACAAGCAGTACGGCGAGGACCTGACTTTCACCGCCGAGGTCGACATCCGGCCCGAGATCGAGCTGCCCGACCTGTCGGCACTGACCATCACCGTTGACCCGATCGAGGTCAAGGACGACGAGGTCGACACCGAGCTGCAGAACCTCCGGGCCCGGTTCGGCACGCTCACCGGCGTGGACCGGGGTGCGCGGGAGGGTGACTTCGTCTCGATCGACCTGTCGGCCACCGTCGACGGTGAGGACGTGCCAGAAGCCAGGACCGAGGGGCTTTCCCACGAGGTCGGCTCGGGTCAGCTCATCGAGGGTCTCGACGACGCCATCACCGGCCTCAAGGCCGACGAGAGCAAGGTGTTCACCACCAAGCTGGTCGCGGGCGATCACGCTGACCAGGACGCTGAGGTCACGGTCACCGTGAAGTCGGTCAAGGAGCGCGAGCTGCCCGAGCCCGACGACGAGTTCGCCCAGCTGGCAAGCGAATTCGACACCATCGAGGAACTCAAGGCGAGCCTCGTCGAGCAGGTCAGGCGGGTGAAGGCCATCAATCAGGCCGAGCAGATCCGCGACAAGACGCTGGAGACGCTGCTCGATTCGGTCGAGGTACCGCTGCCGGAAGCCATCGTGCAGGCACAGGTCGACGACACCCTGCACAACGCGATCCACGCCCTTGAGCACGACGAGGCCGCGTTCGCCGAGGCCTTGGAGAAGGAAGGCAGCACGCGCGAGGAGTTCGACGCCGACAACCGGTCCAATTCCGAAAAGGCCGTCAAGACCCAGCTGCTGATGGACGCCGTCGCCGACAAGCTCGACATCCAGGTCGGTCAGAACGACCTCACCGAGCGGCTGGTGCTGATGTCGCGGCAGTACGGGCTGGAGCCACAGCAGCTGCTGCAGGTGCTTCAGCAGAACAATCAACTGCCTGCGATGTTCGCCGACGTGAGGCGTGGCCTGACCATCGCGGCCGTGGTGCACGGCGCGACCGTCAAGGACACCGACGGCAACGACATCGACACCGACGAGTTCTTCGGACCGGCCCCCTCCGCCGAGGGTGTCGAGGCGGCCATCGAAGAAGGCGTCGAAGAAGACGTCGAAGAACACGAAGCCGAGGTCGTCGACGACGACGAACAGTGACGCTGTGAGCGAACGCGCGTGGTTTGAGGAAGTGCGCGGTGGCCTGGTTTGGTTACTGTCGGTGGACATGAATGGCGTGTACGAATACTCGAGAAAGCAGGTATGCAGTCGTGACTGACATGCGATCGAGCTCGGCAGGGCTCAACCTCATCGACTCGGTCTATGAGCGGTTGCTCTCCGAGCGCATCATCTTCTTGGGCTCGCAGGTCGACGACGACATCGCCAACCGGCTGTGCGCGCAGATCTTGCTGCTGTCGGCCGAGGATCCGACGAAGGACATCCACCTCTACATCAACTCGCCCGGCGGCTCGATCAGCGCAGGCATGGCGATCTACGACACCATGGTGCTGGCACCGTGTGACGTTGCGACCTACGCGATGGGCATGGCGGCGTCGATGGGTGAGTTTCTGCTCGCGGCGGGCACCAAGGGCAAGCGCTACGCGCTGCCGCACGCCCGGATCCTGATGCACCAGCCCCTCGGCGGCGTCACGGGCAGCGCGTCGGACATCGCGATTCAGGCCGAGCAGTTCGCGGTCATCAAGAAGGAAATGTTCCGACTCAACGCCGAATTCACCGGGCAGACGCTCGAGCGCATCGAACTCGACTCGGACCGCGACCGCTGGTTCACCGCCCCCGAGGCGCTGGACTACGGCTTCGTCGACCACATCATCACCCGCGCGAACCTCAACGGAGTGAAGCCATGACCGATCACGGTGCCAATTCGGGCGACCCCCGGCTCATGCCGCAGGCCCGCTACATCCTGCCGTCGTTCATCGAGCACAGCAGCTTCGGCGTCAAGGAGTCCAACCCGTACAACAAGCTGTTCGAAGAGCGCATCATCTTCCTCGGCGTGCAGGTGGACGACGCCTCGGCGAATGACATCATGGCCCAGCTGCTGGTGCTGGAGTCGCTGGATCCAGACCGCGACATCACGATGTACATCAACTCGCCGGGCGGCTCGTTCACCTCGCTGATGGCGATCTACGACACCATGCAGTACGTCCGGGCCGACATCCAAACCGTCTGCCTCGGACAGGCCGCGTCGGCCGCCGCGGTGCTGCTGGCCGCGGGCAGCCCGGGCAAGCGCCTCGCACTGCCGAACGCCCGCGTGCTGATCCACCAGCCCTCACTCGGCGGAGTCATCCAGGGCCAGTTCTCGGACCTCGAGATCCAGGCCGCCGAGATCGAGCGCATGCGGACCCTGATGGAGACCACGCTGGCCCGGCACACCGGCAAGACCCAAGAGCAGATCCGCAAGGACACCGACCGCGACAAGATCCTCACGGCAGCCGATGCCAAGGAGTACGGGATCATCGACACGGTGCTCGAGTACCGCAAGCTGTCCGCGCAGAACGCCTGATCGGCTCCCGGCGCGCGCAGGTACGTTGGTGACGAGCGCTCTCGAAGCGATAACGGCGGCGACACGCCAGCGACACGGTGGCGCGTTCCGGCGGCTTGCGGGGGACGACAAGGGATATGTTCTCCTCCAACGCAGGTAAATATCACCGACGCGATTCGGCTTTATCGGTCGCATGGCGCCGGAACAAACGGGTAGCGTCGGTATGACACCCGAGGTGACCGGCCGGATCCACCCTCATCGACGGCGAAACAGGAAGTAGGCCCGCAGGGACATGGCACGCATTGGAGACGGCGGCGACCTGCTGAAGTGCTCGTTCTGTGGGAAGAGTCAAAAGCAGGTCAAGAAGCTCATTGCCGGCCCTGGCGTGTACATCTGTGACGAGTGCATCGACCTCTGCAACGAGATCATCGAAGAAGAGCTCGCCGATGCCGATGACGTCAAGCTCGACGAGCTGCCCAAGCCCGCCGAGATCCGGGACTTCCTCGAGGGCTACGTCATCGGCCAGGACACCGCCAAGCGGACGCTGGCCGTCGCGGTCTACAACCATTACAAGCGCATCCAGGCGCAGGAGAAGACTCGCGACTCCCGCACGGAGCCGGTCGAGCTGGCCAAGTCCAACATCCTGATGCTGGGGCCCACCGGTTGCGGCAAGACGTACCTGGCGCAGACGCTGGCCAAGATGCTCAACGTCCCGTTCGCCATCGCCGATGCCACCGCACTCACCGAGGCGGGCTACGTCGGTGAGGACGTCGAGAATATTTTGCTGAAGCTGATCCAGGCCGCCGACTACGACGTCAAGCGCGCCGAGACCGGCATCATCTACATCGACGAGGTCGACAAGATCGCCCGCAAGAGCGAGAACCCGTCGATCACCCGCGACGTCTCCGGGGAGGGCGTGCAGCAGGCGTTGCTCAAGATCTTGGAGGGTACCCAGGCGTCGGTGCCCCCGCAGGGTGGCCGCAAGCACCCGCACCAGGAGTTCATCCAGATCGACACCACCAACGTGCTGTTCATCGTGGCGGGCGCGTTCGCAGGGCTCGAGAAGATCGTGTCCGACCGCGTCGGCAAGCGCGGCCTGGGCTTCGGCGCCGAGGTGCGCTCCAAGGCCGAGATCGACACGCAGGACCACTTCGCCGAGGTCATGCCAGAGGATTTGATCAAGTTCGGGTTGATCCCCGAGTTCATCGGCCGCCTGCCCGTCGTGGCGTCGGTGACCAACCTCGACAAGGAGTCGTTGGTCAAGATCCTTTCGGAGCCCAAGAACGCCTTGGTCAAGCAGTACAACCGCTTGTTCGAAATGGACGGCGTCGAGTTGGAGTTCACCGGTGACGCCCTCGAGGCCATCGCCGATCAGGCCATCCACCGCGGCACCGGCGCCCGCGGGCTGCGCGCCATCATGGAGGAAGTCCTGCTGCCGGTGATGTACGACATCCCCAGCCGTGACGATGTGGCCAAGGTCGTGGTGACCAAGGAGACGGTCGAGGACAACGTGCTGCCGACGATCGTGCCGCGCAAGCCGTCGCGCTCTGAGCGCCGCGACAAGAGCGCCTAACGACGATCAAGCGGCGAGGTACGAGCCGCGTTGAGGAGTCAGGCAGTCAATTCCGCCTAACTCACGCACGCCCTATCGGGCCTCGAATGCCCTACTGCGCCATCGTGATTCCTGGCGATCGGTTGCGGCGCCACGACCCCCTACGCGACGCCGCAACCGTCGCACGACTTGCCGACGCCTGCCCGCAGACGAGCTAGGGAGGGCTGTCGACGGGATCGGCGAACCTCACGGTGCGAACCGCCGGACGCCGCTCCATGACGACTTCGTCGACCAGAGCGGCGATCTCGGCGATCCCGTCCCGCCGTGCGAACGCTGCCTCCAACTCGCGGGCACGATGAAGATGGCGTCCGTTCGCGAGGATCTCGCGTACCGCCCCGCGAATCATCGTCGGCGTCGGTCTGCCGGTCTTGAGGTTGATCCCGGCCCCCGACCACGCCACCCGTGCCGCGACCTCCGGCTTGTCCTCGGTACAGCCCGCCACGACGAGGGGCACACCCGTCGACAACGCCCGCTGCACCGCCCCGTACCCGCCGTTGGTGATCATCACGTCGACCTTGGGCAGCAGCACGTCGTGCGGAATGTACTCGGCGACCCGGGTATTGGAGGGGAGTGCCACCTTGATGTCGCCGACGTCGCGGCCTCCCGTCGTGACCACCACCGTCACGTCCTCGCAGGAAAGGGCTTCGATCGTCGGCTCGATCAGGCGCGACATGTCGTAGTTGTCGACGGTGCCCTGGGTGACGTGAACGACCGGCCTGTCACCGTCCAACTCGGACCACCAGCGCGGTCGCAGATAGCTGCGGGCCGGCCGCGGGTGCACGGCACCGACGAACCTGACATTGGGTGCCAGGTCGCTGCGCGGGTACTCGAAGCTGGGCACCGTCGGCACGATGAAGCGGTCGGCCAGCACGCCGACGTCGAGCAGGAACACGGGAAGCCTGCGCGCGCCGAGCGACGCCAGCATCGCGTTGGTGGCCTGCTGTGCTCCCCGGAGGACGACGCTGTGGGACAGCAGGTTCAGCACACGGTTGCGCGGCCGCCCGAAGCGTCCGGCACCCGGCGGCAGACCCATGCCCGCAGGGGCGGTGTCCCGACTCGACAACATCATCGGCGTCGGGCTGTAGTAGAGCACCGGCGGTCGTTCGCCCGGGGCGCCCAGCAGCAGCGGGATGATTCCGAAGAAGGCGTAGTCGACGATGATCGCATCGAAGCGGGTTCGGGCCATCGCCGCGGCCAGCTCTTGGGCCTGATGCGGCATCGGAGCCAGGAACAGCCGGATGATCGCCACGTTGAGTGCCTTGACGCTCGACATCCCGCTGCGGCTGGCCGCGTCGAACGGCAAGTCGTCGATGTCGGCCAGCGCCGACAGCGGATGCGATTGCGCGCCCACGGCGTGGACGGCATCGGTGTGGGCTGCGCCAGTCATGACGGTGACGTTGTTGCCTCTGGCAACCAGGTCCTGGGCGATGGCGAGCAGAGGGGTGATGTGTCCGATCGGGGACAGTGCTGCGATGAGGATCTCGGCCATGGTCGTGCGGTTATCCCGTCATCCCGCGGCCGGGCTCCCGCACGGCCGACATGAACAAAACCCGGAGGGTGTAGGCAGGCGCGTCAGCGGGACGGACCACGGTCGCGAACTGCACGGCGGTGGCGTCAGGAGCCGCGTTCGCCTGGACGGCGGACAGCACCGTGGAGTAGTCGGTCGACGGAGCGACCGTGGTCAGCTCTTGCCAGTCCGACCAACCGCTGTACTTGGCCTCGCGCCAGAGCAGCGTTGGCCTGGCCGATCGATCGGTGTGCCATTGACGCACCGACACCACCAGATACCACAGCAGGAGTGCTGCCGCGATGACGGGCAGGGTCAATTCCTCAGGCATGCTGCGCCTCGGTCTGCCGCTCGGCGACGACCTCGTCGATCAGGCAGGCGATCTCGGCGACGCCGTCTCGGCGGGCATATGCCGTCCGCAGCCGTCGCGCGGCCTGCCGGTAGGTGTCGTCGTCGAGCACGGATCGCACCGCCCGGCGTACCTCGCCTGCGCTGGGCACGCCGGTACGCAGGTTCACGCCAGCGCCGAAGTGCTCGACCCGCGCGGCCACCTCGGGCTTGTCCTCGGTGTTGCCTGCCACCACGAGAGGCACGCCCGTCATCAGTGCGCGCTGCACGGCGCCGTACCCGCCGTTGGTGACCATGACGTCGACCGACGGCAGGAGCACGTCGTGCGGGATGAATTGTGCGACGAACGTGTTCGATGGCAAGGGGCAACGGACCTGGGTGACGGGGCGCCCACCCGTGGTCACCACGACCGTGACGTCCTCGTCGGCGAGTGCCTCGATGGTCGGCTCGATCAGACGGCTGAGGTCGGCGTTGTCGAGGGTGCCCTGGGTGACGTGCACGACCGGGCGCTTGGCGGAGAGCTCCTTCCACCACGGCGGCGCGACGAAACCGTCGGCCGGTTCGGGGCTGACCGCGCCGACGAAGCGCACGTGGTCGGGCAGGTCGCTGCGGTGGTACTCGAACTCGGGGATCGTTGGCACGATCAGCCGATCGGCGAGCACGGCTGAATCCAGGACGAACACCGGCAACTTCGGCAGGCCGAGCGCCTGCAGCATGGTGTTGGCGATGCTTTGCGACGGACGAAGCAGGAACTCGTGCGCCATCGCGTTGAGCACGCGGTTGCGCAGCCGGCCGAACGTGCCCTTACCCGGCAGGATGCCGGTACCGCCGGGCGCGGTGTCACGGCTGGACAGGAACAGCGGAGTCGTGGAGTAGGCCAGAATCGGCGGCCGAGACGTGCGCTCAGCGAGCAGCGTCGGCAGTATGCCGAAGAAGAGGGCGTCAGAGATGATGGCGTCGAAGTGGTGTTCGGCGATCAACTCCTCGAGTGCCGCGGCCTGATGCGGCAGCGGCCGGACGAAGACGTGCTTGACGTCGAAGTTGATCCGCGCGATACCCGATGTCCCGGCGCGTCCTGGCAGGTCGGCATCGAAGGACGAGTCGTCGTAGTCTGCCCCATAGGGCAGCGGGTACGGGGTGGCGCCCACCGCATGGACCTTGCCCGCATGCCGCGCCGAGGTCAGGAAGCTGACGTCGTTGCCGCGACTCACCAGGCCGCGGGCCACGTTCAACAGCGGGGCGACGTGGCCCAAAGGTGGGCATGCTGCGATCAAAACCTTCGCCACGTTCATGGCTCCCTCGTTGGTCCAATGCGTTGTATCGACGGGTTCGATATTTCGCGACCATGGGGCGGGCCAGCTTGGAGGTTGTGTGGAGATTGGGTGGAGATCGCAGGTAGATGAGCCGCTTGCGCGAAGAGGATCATGTAGATGCCGCTTCGCGAGAGGTGGATCTAGCGGCGTCGAAACGGGTCTATCCGGCGTGCTTGACGCGGTCCTGTCGGGTGTAGACGTTCATGGATTCGCCTCTCAGAAAGGCCACCAGGGTGAGGCCCGCCTGGCTGGCCAGATCGACCGCGAGCGAGGACGGCGCGGAGACCGCGGCGAGCATCGGGATGCCTGCCATGATCGCCTTCTGCGTGAGTTCGAAGGACGCCCGCCCGCTGACCAGAAGCACGGCCCCCGTCAAGGGTATCCGCTCGTGCTCGACCGCCCAGCCGATGACCTTGTCGACGGCGTTGTGCCTGCCGATGTCCTCCCGGACGACGAGCATGGTGCCGCTCGCGTCGAACAGTGCGGCACCGTGCAGGCCCCCCGTGCTGGCGAACACGCGCTGCGCGCTGCGGAGTTGGTCGGGCATCGCCCAGAGTGTCTCGGAGGCGACCACCGTAGGGTCATCGCCGGGGGAGTGCCGGCTGATCGTGCGGACGGCGTCGATGGAACCCTTGCCGCACACCCCGCATGACGACGTGGTGTAGAAGTTGCGCGTCACGTCGAGGTCGGGCATCTGGATGCCCGGTGCCAGCGTCACGTCGAGCACGTTGTAGGTGTTGGCGCCATCGTCGCCAACGCCGCGGCAGTACTGGACGGTGGCGATGTCGTCGCGTTTCCCGATCACGCCCTCGGTGAGCAGAAAGCCTTGTGCCAGTTCGACATCGGCGCCAGGAGTGCGCATCGTGACCGTGATCGCGGAACCGTCGACGCGCAGCTCCAACGGTTCCTCCACGGCGAGTGTCTCCGGCCGGGTGGTCATCGCGCCGACGGTCAGGTGGCTTGCGGGCCGCCGTGCGGTGACCCTACCCACGGGCCATCTCCAGTCTGATCACGATCGCCTTGGACACCGGTGTGTTCGACTTCTTCGCAGTGTGATCCAGCGGGACAAGGGGGTTGGTCTCCGGATAGTAGGACGCCGCGTTGCCGACCGGCGTCGAGTACGGCACGACGAGGAAGTCCTTGGCGCGGCGTTCCTCGACATCGCCTGCCGCGTCGGTGAACTCGGAGATCAAGTCGACGCGGGCACCGTCTTCAAGGCCGAGCGAGGCTATGTCGGCCGGATTCACGAAGACCACGCGGCGGCCGCCCTTCACCCCGCGGTAGCGGTCGTCGAGTCCGTAGATGGTGGTGTTGTACTGATCGTGGCTGCGCAGCGTCTGTAGCACCAGCCGTCCCGGTGGAACCGGCACCCACTCCAGGGGGTACACCGCGAAGTTGGCCTTTCCCGTGGTGGTGGGGAATTCGCGGGAGTCTCGCGGTGGGTGGGGCAGTTGAAACCCGTCGGGCTGCCGCACCCGGGTGTTGTAGTCGGTGCAACCTGGGACCACGTCGGCGATGGCGTCGCGAATGAGGTCGTAATTGCCGGGGAACTGCGCCCACGGCACCGGGTGATCCTCGCCAAGAAGGGCGGTCGCCAGTTCGCACACGATGGCGACCTCGCTGCGCAGGTGCTCGCTCGGTGGTGTCAGGCTGCCCCGCGACAGGTGCACCATCGACATCGAGTCCTCGACCGAGACCAGCTGCTTACCGCCGGCCTGCATGTCGCGGTCGGTGCGGCCCAGCGTCGGAAGGATGAGTGCGGTCCGCCCGTGCACGACGTGGCTGCGATTGAGCTTGGTCGAGATCTGCACGGTCAGAGAGCAACTGCGCAATGCCGCCTCGGTCACTTCGGTATCGGGGGTGGCCGAGACGAAGTTGCCGCCCATGCCGATGAAGACCCTGGCGTGCTCGTCGCGCATCGCCCGGATCGCGTCGACCGTGTCGTGTCCGTGGGTGCGTGGACTGTTGATGCCGAAGCGCGCGTCCAGCGCCGCCAGGAATTGTTCCGGCATCTTCTCCCAGATGCCCATCGTCCGGTCGCCCTGCACGTTGGAGTGTCCGCGCACGGGGCACACGCCCGCGCCGGGCTTGCCGATCATGCCGCGCATCAGCAGCAGGTTGGTGGCCTCGCCGATGGTGGCCACCGCGTGCCGGTGCTGGGTCAGTCCCATGGCCCAGCAGAACACCGTACGGTCGGAGGCGATCAGCATCCGGGCCACCCGCTCGAGCTGCTCGCGATCGATGCCGGTCGCTTCTGCCACGGTTTCCAAATCGACTGCGCGGGTACGCTTCTCGTATTCGTCGAAGCCGGCGCAGTGCTCGGTGATGAAGTCGCGGTCGAGCACCGAACCCGGGTTGCGGTCCTCTGCCTCCAGCAGCAGCCGGCCGAGCCCCGCGAACAGCGCCATGTCGCCGCCGAGCCGGATCTGGACGAATTCGTCGGCGATCGGGACGCCGTGGCCCACCACGCCGTGCACCTTCTGCGGATCCTTGAACCGCATCAGCCCCGCCTCGGGCAGCGGGTTGACCGCGATGATCTTCGCGCCGCGCGCCTTGGCCTTCTCCAGAATCGACAGCATCCGCGGATGATTCGTGCCAGGGTTCTGTCCGGCGATCAGGATGCAGTCGGCGTCCACGACGTCCTCGACTGTCACCGAGCCCTTGCCGATGCCGATGGCGTCCGTCAGCGCGGTGCCCGACGACTCGTGGCACATGTTGGAGCAGTCCGGCAGGTTGTTGGTGCCGAAGCTGCGGACGAGCAGCTGATACAGGAACGCGGCCTCGTTGCTGGTGCGGCCCGACGTGTAGAAGCACGCCTCGTCCGGGCTGGCGAGGCCGTTGAGGTGTTCGGCGATCACACGATAGGCGTCGTCCCATTCGATCGGCCGGTAGTGGGTGTCGCCGTCGGCCAGCACCATCGGATGGGTGATCCGGCCCTGCTGCGACAGCCAGTACTCGGGCTGCGCGGCGAGCTCGGCCACCGAGTGCCGCGCGAAGAACTCCGGGGTCACGCGGCGCTTGGTGGCCTCCTCCGCGACGGCCTTCGCGCCGTTCTCGCAGAACTCGGCCAAGCTTGCGGCCGCCCGGCTCCTCGGGCCACGCGCACCCGGGGCAGTCGAACCCGTGCCGCTGGTTCAGTCGCGACAACGCCGCCACCGTGCGTACCGGACCCATCTGCTTCAAGCCGCGATTCAGGGACACCATCACGGCCTTCACCCCGGCCGCCTCGTGCTCGGCCCCCGACACCACCGCGGCGTGCTCGTCGAAGCTTGCGTCGTTGTCGAGATCGGGCTTGTGGCGCGTGGGCATGCCCTTAATCTAGTTCGGCCGCCGGTGTGTCGCGAATCTCTCCCATCGACGGGTCATCGCGGTTGGATGATCTGCACCACACCGCCGGTCACGCCCGCGACGAACAGTCGGCCGCTGGTGGCGTCGACGCCGAGCGTGTAGGGGTTCTGCACCGTCGGGATGCGCTCGAACTCGCGCGGGAACGGGGCCGGCCATGTCGTATCCGATCACCTCGTTGGTTCCGGACGAAGCCACCCACAGCCGGTCACGGACGGGGTCGTAGGCGATGCCGTATGGGCCGCCGGGTTGGGCGATCTCGGCGATCTGACTGGGCTTCGTGTCGAACACCCGGACGGCGTCGCCACGGGTGTCCGCCGCGACGTAGCGGCCGTGCTTGTCGGCGACCAGGTGCGTGGGGCCGTCGCCCGCAGGCGTCGACCCGACGATGGACATGGCCTCGGCGTCGTACACGGTGAGGTCGTTCTTGCGGACGTCGAGCAGGCCCATCAGGTTGCCCACCGACGCCAGACCCGCGGGCTGCACGCTGTCGGTGAAGACCTTGACGATCCGGTCGCCCCGGATCGCGGTCACGGTGCCGCCGTGTTCGTTGGCGACGAACACCGTCCCGTTCGGCCGCCTCGGACGCGTCGTGCGGGACCGTGCCGGTGATGATCTGCGGTTCCGCACCGCCATCGGGCAGATCTACCCGCACCAGCGCATTGGCGGTCTCGACCGGAACCAGCACGGGGCCGCCGGGTTTGGCCAGCTGCAGATGCCGTACGGCGCCGGGCAACGCGACGCGTCGGGTGACGGCGCCGGTGTCGGCGTTGATGAGCACCAGTTCGTTCGGATTGCGCTTGGCGACGGCGACGGTGCGCGTCACCGCGTCGACGACCACTCCCTCGGGCGCGTCGCCGACGGGCACGGTCCGGCCGGGTATCGGTGCGGTCGGCGCGGGCGCCTGCCGCGGCTCCGCGGGTGGGGGCAGATCGTCGGCGGGCGGCCGGGTGCCCACGGTCGGGACGCCCGGCGGAAGCAAGCCCGTCGTGGTCGGGGTGATCGCTGGTTTGGCGGCTGTTGGAGCTTCCGTGGTTTGCGGGTGTCCGCATGCCGCGATGACGACGACGCGCGGTGAGGACTGCAAGAAGGCGAACCACCAGGGCGGAGTACCCGCATTCTGTCGGTGACGCGCACGTAACAGTCCCGGAACGTGACGTTCCTACTGTGGGCCGGTCACGTCCGCGAAATGGTTGCGGATGCACGCTGGGAAGAGGAACTCCATTGAGCGGAAACGCAGTCCGTCTGCAGGCGATCAACAAGGTCGAGGCCTACGTGCCTCCAGCGATCAGCTTCGACCCTGCCGAAGCGCCCGGCGAGATCTTCGGCGCCAACGTCTTCACTCTGGCCGAGATGCGGCTACGGCTGCCGAAGTCGGTCTACAAGTCGGTCGTGGCGACCATCGAGAAGGGCGCCAAACTCGATCCGGCCATCGCCGACTCCGTTGCCTCGGTCATGAAGGACTGGGCGCTGTCGAAGGGCGCCACCCACTACGCACACGTCTTCTACCCGATGACCGGGCTGACCGCCGAGAAGCACGACAGCTTCCTGGAGCCGGTCGGTGACGGCCAGACGTTGGCCGAGTTCGCGGGCAAGACCCTCATCCAGGGCGAGCCGGACGCCTCCAGCTTCCCGAGCGGCGGTCTGCGCAGCACGTTCGAGGCACGTGGCTACACCGGCTGGGACGTCACCAGCCCGGCCTACATCCTGGAGAACCCGAACGGGAACACCCTGTGCATCCCGACCGTGTTCGTCTCGATGACCGGTGAGGCGCTTGACTACAAGACCCCGCTGCTGCGCAGCCAGCAGGCCATGGGCGCACAGGCCGAACGCATCCTGAAGTTGTTCGGGCACGAGGACTTCGACCACATCGTGTCGTTCTGCGGACCGGAACAGGAGTATTTCCTGATCGATCGGCACTTCTTCCTGGCGCGCCCCGACCTGATCAACGCGGGCCGCACCCTGTTCGGCGCCAAGCCGCCCAAGGGGCAGGAGTTCGACGACCATTACTTCGGCGCCATCCCCGACCGGGTGCTCGGCTTCATGATGGACACCGAGCGTGAGCTGTTCAAGCTCGGCATCCCGGCCAAGACCCGCCACAACGAGGTCGCGCCAGGGCAATTCGAAATCGCCCCGATGTTCGAGCGGGCCAACATCGCCGCCGACCACCAGCAGTTGCTGATGACGACGTTCAAGACCATCGCCAAGAAGCACGGCATGGAATGCCTGTTCCACGAGAAGCCGTTCGCCGGCGTCAACGGATCGGGCAAGCACGTCAACTTCTCGCTGGGCAACGCGCAGTTCGGCAGCCTGCTGGTACCGGGTGACACGCCGCACGAGAACGCCCAGTTCCTGGTGTTCTGCGCCGCGGTGATCCGGGCCGTGCACAAGTTCTCCGGGCTGCTGAGGGTATCGGTGGCCTCGGCAACCAACGACCATCGCCTCGGCGCCAACGAGGCCCCACCCGCGATCATCTCGATCTTCCTGGGCGATCAGCTGGCCGACGTGTTCGAGCAGATCGCCAAGGGCGCAGCCACGTCGTCCAAGGGCAAGGGCAGCATGATCATCGGCGTCGACACGCTGCCGGTGCTGCCGACCGATCCCGGCGACCGCAACCGCACCAGCCCGTTTGCGTTCACCGGCAACAGGTTCGAGTTCCGCGCGCCGGGCTCTGGCCAGACCATCAACGTGCCGATGATCATCCTGAACACGATCATGGCCGACTCGCTCGACTACATGGCCACGTGGCTGGAGAAGGCCGTCGGTCATGGCGAGGACTTCGACATGGCCGTGCAGAAGCTTCTCACCGAGATCATCACCGAGCACGGCGCCGTCGTGTTCAACGGCGACGGTTACTCGGAGAACTGGCAGATCGAGGCGGCCGAGCGCGGTCTGCCGAACCTCAAGACGACGCTGGACGCGATTCCAGAGCTGGTGACGCCGGAGTGCGATCGAGGTCTTCGAGAAGTATGGCGTGTTCAATTCGCGTGAGCTGCACAGCCGTGAAGAGGTCCGGTACGAGATGTACGCGCTGACCGTGAACGTCGAGGCCAAGCTGACGCTGGAGGTGGGATCGACCGTGATCCTGCCTGCGGCGATCCGCTACCAGACGGAGCTGGCGTCCAACGTCGCGACGCTCAAGGCGGCGGGCATGGAGCCGGACCTGACGTTGCTCGAGGCGGTGTCAACGCCGATCTCGGAGCTGACGACCGCTCTGAGAGCGCTCACGACGGCGATGGGCGAGCACGGTGGCGATTCGGCCGCCGAGGAGGCCGCCCACGCGCAGAGCCTGCTGGGGTTCATGGACGCGGTGCGGGAGGCCGCCGACATCCTCGAAGGTGTGGTGGCCGACGACCTGTGGCCGCTGCCGACCTACCAGGAAATGCTCTACATCCTCTGAAATGCCAGGTCACCAGGCAGTTACTGCGCTCGGTCCGCAGTGAGCGCCTCGGTGAGCATGTGGGCCGCCGCGTTGCGCGTGCGGTCCTCGGCCGTGGTGCGAGTTCTGTTCCACTGGTGTCCGGCTGAGTTCTGGTGAAGCGGCACACCTCGGCTGTCCGTGAACATCCACCGGTCGGGGTCATCGCCGGGAACACGCAGGCGCACATGCTCGGAGAGCATCTGCACCACGCCGTCAGGCACGTACACAGTCCGCTCACTGCCGAAACTTGGGTGGCCGGATGTCCACGCCGCCGCCGGTTACGACTTGGACCGACGCCTGCTGCATCGCCGCGCCCACCTCTGCCGTGGTGGGGATCGTCATTGCCGCTTCCGCCTTGCGGAGCCGAGGCAAGGTGACGCTGGCCGTCACGTCGAACGGGATCGCCCGGTCAGCGACAGCAGCATGGATGACCGCCCGCACGTGGTCGAAGCGAGAGCGAATCGTGTTTGGTGCCAACGGCTTATCGGCCATCACCTTCGCCCACGACTAAATACTGTTTGAACGTGAGTTTCCCTGCGGTGTTTGCGTATTCGCCGCGAGCGACATTGCGTAGCATCGCTGCCCGCAAGCAACGCCAGCTTCGAATCCCTCTCGCAGTACGTTAGTGGATCGTCCAGTCCCACTCGCGGTTACATGTCCGGCAGTGGAGGGCGAGGGCTAGCAGGCCGGTGGCCCAGCCGTGGTGGGTGTAGCTGCTCCGCTCGACCTTGTGGCGTCGGAGTTGGTGCCACCAAGCGAAGTTGTCCATCAGTCTCCACCAGCCCGGATGGTGAGGGCGAGGCCAAGGCGGGCGAGGCTAAGGCCTATGAGGCTGGCGACCGGGAGTCCGAACAGGGCTAGCAGGGTGATGTTCATGGCGGGGTGTCCTCGCCGTGGAGGGTGAACTCCCCCTCAAGCAGGAGCTGCATGAGGGCGTGCGGGTCGTCCCTGATCCAGGACGGTAGGTGGTCCATGACCTAAGAATCTAGCTGTGAAGTCGTTGTGAGACATTGTGGCTAGCCCGCCAATCGTGGTAGTGCCAGCGGGTATGCGCCGGTATCCCAATCGGTAAAGGAAGGGCCGCCCCGACCGCGACCCCTTGCGCCGCACCCCCACGACCCCCGACCCGACCAGCCCTGACAGCCACAGCAAACCCGACCCAGGCGAAACGGCCCAAACACCACAGCCCAGGTCATCAACGCGCAGGTCACGGGGCAGAGAGTCCACCGCAAGACGGCCAGCCGAGCCAGCACCCGGCGACTTTGCCGTTGCAACCAGCCCGCGAAACCGCCTCGGGCGATGCGTCAACAACCGTACTTTCGACGGAGATGGCTACTGGTTCTGTGGGAAGCCCAGCTCGATGCCCCCGTGGCTGGGGTCCAGCCAGCGGCTGGTGACGGCCTTGCCGCGGGTGAAGAAGTGCACGCCGTCCATGCCGTGGGCGTGGGTGTCGCCGAACAGCGAGGCCTTCCAGCCGCCGAAGCTGAAGTACGCCATCGGCACCGGGATCGGCACGTTGATGCCGATCATGCCGACCTGGACCTCGTTCTGGAAGCGACGCGCGGCGCCGCCGTCGTTGGTGAAGATCGCCGTGCCGTTGCCATACGGGTTGGAGTTGACCAGATCGAGTGCCTCGTCGTAGGTCTCGACGCGCACGACCGACAACACCGGGCCGAAGATCTCGTCGGTGTAGACGCTCATCTCGGGGGTGACGTGGTCGATCAGGGTGGGGCCCAACCAGAACCCGTCCTTCCCGCCGTCCGCCGAGACCTGACGGCCGTCGACGACGATCTTGGCGCCGTCGGCCTCGCCGGCGTCGATGTAGGACGCCACCTTGTCGCGGTGGGCCTTGGTGACCAACGGCCCCATGTCGGAATCCTTCGTGCCGTCGCCGATCTTCAAGGGCGTCGTGCGCTCTGCGATCTTCGCAACCAGGTCGTCGGCGATCGGGCCGACGGCCACGGCGGCCGAGATGGCCATGCAGCGTTCGCCTGCCGAGCCGAAGCCGGCGTTGACCATCGCGTCGGCGGCCAGGTCGAGGTCGGCATCGGGCAGGATCACGGCGTGGTTCTTGGCGCCCCCGAGTGCCTGCACGCGCTTGCCCGCCGCCGTCCCGGTGGCGTAGACGTACTGCGCGATCGGCGTGGACCCGACGAAGCTGATCGACTTGATCGCCTTGTTCGTCAGCAGTTCGTCGACGACGGTCTTGTCGCCCTGCAACACGTTGAAGACGCCGTCGGGCAGCCCGGCTTCCTTCCACAGCTGGGCCAGCCACAGGGATGCGGTCGGGTCCTTTTCCGATGGCTTGAGCACGACGGTGTTTCCCGCGGCGATGGCGATGGGGAAGAACCACATCGGCACCATGGCAGGGAAGTTGAACGGCGAGATGATGCCGACCGGCCCCAGCGGCTGGCGGATCGAATACACGTCTACCTTGGTGGACGCGTTCTCGGTGAAGCCGCCCTTGAGCAGATGCGGGATGCCACAAGCGAATTCGACGACCTCCTGGCCACGGCTCACCTCACCGAGGGCATCGGAGACCACCTTGCCGTGCTCGCTGGTGATGATCTCGGCGAGCTCACCCTTGCGGGAGTTCAGCAGTTCGCGGAAGTTGAACAGGATCTGCGTGCGCTTGGCCAGGGAGGTGTCGCGCCAGGCTGGGAACGCCGCCGCGGCGGCGTCGATCACCGCGCGGGCGTCCTCGACGCTGCCGAGGGCGAGCTCGCCGGTGACCTCACCGCTGGCGGGGTTCGTCACGGGAGAGGTGTTGCCGCTGGTGCCCGGGTAGGCCTCGTTGTTGATCCAGTGGCCGATGGTGTTGGTCATGTCCATTCTCAATTCTTGTCTTTGGCTGCGTATTTGCCGATGTAGTTCGACATGGTGGCGAGCTGATAGCGCGAAACCTCGTGCGCGTTCTCGTCTTCGGCGAACACCGACGACACCATGACGGTGTCGGGCCGGTCGTAGAATCCGATCTCCGCGAGGCCGGAGAAGAACTCGTCCCAGTCGACGTCGCCGTCGCCGATCTTCAGGTGCTGGTGCACCCGGGCGGGATTGCCGGGCGGGTTGGTGATGTACCGCAGGCCGTGGCTGCGGTGATGATCCATGGTGTCGGCGACGTGCACCAGCCGCAGCCGATCTCCCGCGGCACGCATGATCTCAGTCATGTTCGAGCCCATGGTGCCCCCCATGTGAAAGGTATGGCAGGCCACGTACACCATGCCGAGGTTGGGGGAGTTGACGCCCCGGATGATGCGAACCGCTTCCAAGCCGTCCTCGACGAAATCGTCCGGGTGCGGATCGACCCGAACGTCGATGCCCTCCCGCTCGAAGATCGGCACGAGCTCCTCCATGGAGCGGAAGAAGGCCCGCTCGGACTCCTCGGCACGTTCCGGCCTGCCGGAGAACTCGGTGTTGATGACGTTCACACCGAGATCGACGGTGATTTGGATGACGCGCTTCCAGTTCCGCACCGCCGCTTCGCGGGCATCCTCGTCGGGCCCGGACCACCGCAGCACCGGCAGCACCGATGCGATGCCGACGCCGGCGTCGGCGCATGCCGTGCGGAACTTGCCCACCAGGGCGTCGTCGGCGCGCGGGTGGTTGTAGAACGGGATGAAGTCCCGGTGCGGGGTGAGCTGTAGGTTCTCGTAACCCAATTCGGCTACCAGGCGTGGGAAGTCGAGCAGTTCGTAGTCGTGATGGAACGGTGTCGGATCAAGTGCGATCTTCACGACGTCACGCGCCCTTGATCGAGTCGCGCGGGACCATCTTCACTTCGGTGGGAGCACCGCTGTTCAGCGAATCGACGCCAGCCTCGCACACGGCCGACGCCGCGTAGCCGTCCCATGCGCCAGGGCCGTCTATGACATCCCCGGTTCCACCTCCTCGCTGGACCGCGTCCACCCAGCGCTGGAACTCGGTGTCATAGGCTTGACCGAACCGCTCGCGGAAGCCTGGGGTGATCTGACCACCCCAGGTGCCGTCTCCGTGCTTGCGGACCATGCCGACATCGAGGCCGATCATTGCGCTGCCCTTCTCGGCCACCACCTCCGTGCGCACCTCGTAGGCCACGCCGGTCGTCACGAACAGTTCGACGTCGACGTGCCTGCCCGATGCGGTTCGCAGTATGGCGATCTGCGGGTCGGCGAGACCTTCTGGCGCAGCGGGATTCGCCGATGGCTTGACGATCTGGATGGACGCTATCTCCTCGTCGAACAGGAAGCGGGTGACGTCAACCTCGTGTACCAACGAGTCACGGACCACCATCTCGCTGTCGAAGTTCGGCGGAACGGCGGGGTTGCGATGCGCGCAGTGCAGTACCAGTGCGCGGCCCAACTCGCCGCTGTCCAGTAGCGCCTTCAACTGTGCGTACTCGTGGTCGAAGCGGCGCATGAAGCCCACCTGGATCAGGCGCCTGCCATGCTCGGCCTCGCGCTTGACCACCTCCAGCGACGTGTCGACGTCGGTGGTGAGCGGTTTCTCGCACAACACGGGCTTGTCGTGCTCGATGCAGGCCAGCAGTTGCTTCTCGTGGGTGGGTCCCGGTGTGGCGAGCACGACGGCGTCCACGTCTGAATCGGCGATGGCGTCCAGGGGATCGGAGATGGCACGGCAGCCGGGGATGCCTGCCGCGATCTTCTCCGCCTTCGCGGTGAGGTAATCGTTGACCACCGTCACCCTGGCGCCAGAGATCCTGGTGTTCAGACGGGCGACATGGTCGGCGCCCATGATGCCGACGCCAAGGACGGCTACACGCAAGTCGGGCATGGCTTCCCAGCCTCCTGGTCTCAGTTGAAGCGAACGGATGGAACGCCGCACGACCCGAGGTACGTGCGGGTGCGTTGAGCGATGGGTAGCGGTGCGTCGACGGCGCACGGGTACATGTCCTGCTCGACGATGGCGAACACGTCGATGCCGAGCTTGTCGATGGCCTCGAGCAGTGGCGGCATGTCCGGGATGCCCAGTGGCGGCTCGGTCATCGCGCCGAGCTTGACGGCCTCGCCGAACGGCAGGTCCTCGGTTTCGACCTTGGCGCGCACCACTGGGTCGACCTGCTTCAGGTGTACGTAGCCGATGCGCGTGGGGGCCCGCTCGATGATCGCGATGTTGTCGCCGCCGCAATAGCTGATGTGCCCGGTGTCCAGGCAGAGGTTGACGAATTCGCCGTCGGTGCCGTCGAGGAAGCGGTACACGTTCTCCTCGGTATCGACGTGGCTGTCGGCGTGCGGATGGTATTGCGCACGCACGCCATACTTCTCGTACATCGCCTTGCCGAGCTCGTTCATACCGGTGGTCTTCTGCTTCCACTGCGCAGGGGTCAGGTTGCGGTCCTCGAGCACCGCCCCGCTGGACGGGTCACGCCACATCTCCGGGATGACGACGATGTGCTTGCCGCCCACTGCGGCCGTCAGCTTGGCGACGTCCTCGATCTGCTTCCACACTGCGTTCCACGAGTCGTCCCCGCGGACCTCGGACTGGTGCAGATGCTCGAAAACCGTTCCCGCGGAGAGCTTCAGATTGCGTACCGCGAGCTCGTCGGACAGCTGCTTGGGGTCGGTCGGCAGGTAGCCGAATGGACCCAACTCGATCCACTCGTAGCCGGATGCGGCGACCTCGTCGAGGAAGCGGGTGTACGGGGTCTGGTTTGGGTCGTCGGGAAACCAGACGCCCCAGGAATCGGGGGCCGATCCGACCAGGATTGTGCTCATCGGGTTGTCATTCCTCTCAGGAATCGGTGGGTCGGATCAGAGGCCGCTGGATCTTCTTCCATTCGGTGTAGGTCGTATACGCGGCCTGAGTGGACTTCAACGTGGACGTCTCGGATACCGGTACATCCCACCAGGACTCGCTGTCCGGGGCAGGGATCAGTGGGTCGGTCTCGACGTGGATCACCGTCGTGCGGTCGCTGGCCTTGGCAACCTTGACCGCGTCGGTGAACTCGGCGGCGGTGACCACCCGGATGACGTCGGCGCCGAGGCTCGCGGCGTTGGCGGCCAAGTCGACGGGCAGCTTGGCACCGTCGAGCCTGCCGTCCTCGCTGCGGTATCGGTACGACGTGCCGAACCGCTGCGAGCCCAACGCCTCCGACAGCGAGCCGATCGAGGCAAAGCCGTGGTTCTGCACCAGCACGGCGATGACCTTGACGTTCTCCTGTACCGCGGTGACCAGTTCGGTGGCCATCATCAGGTACGAGCCGTCGCCGACCATGATGAACACGTCGCGGTCCGGCTCGGCCATCTTGGCGCCGATGCCCCCTGCGATCTCGTAACCCATGCAGGAGAAGCCGTATTCGACGTGATAGCCCTTGCGGTCGCGGGTGCGCCACAGCTTGTGCAGGTCACCCGGCATCGAGCCGGCCGCACACACAACGACGTCCCGCGCGTCGGACAACGTGTTGGCCAGGCCGATCACCTGGTTCTGGTTCAGGGCGGCGCCGTCGTCGACCTTGTATGCGGCGGAGACGGTGTCGTCCCACTCCTGTGCCAGTTCCGCTGTACGGGTGCGATATTCGTCGCTCACCGAGTAGTCGCCGAGCGCGACACCGAGCGCTTCGATCGCCTCACGGGCGTCCGAGACGATGCTCACGCCGCCCTGCTTGACCGAGTCGATGGACGCCACGTTGACGTTCACGAACCGGACCTCGGGGTTGTTGAACGCCGTTCGCGACGCGCTGGTGAAATCGCTGTAGCGAGTGCCGATTCCGATGACGACGTCAGCCTCCGTGGCGAGAGCGTTGGCCGCGGTGGTCCCTGTCGAGCCGATCGCGCCAACGGATTGCGGGTGGTCGTAGGGGAGTGACCCCTTGCCCGCCTGGCTCTGGCCCACCGGTATGCCGGTCTTCTCACAGAATGCGGCGAGCGCGTCGGTGGCGTCGGAGTAGATCACCCCACCTCCCGCGACGATCAGCGGCTTGCGGGCGGTGCGGATGATCTCGGCGGCGCGCGCGATCACCGAGCGTTCCGGCAGCGGGCGCGCGACGTGCCAGGTGCGCTCGGCAAACAGGGATTCCGGCCAGTCGTGGGCTTCGGCCTGCACGTCCTGTGGGATGGAGATCGTGGCCGCGCCGGTTTCGACCGGGTCGGTCAGCACCCGCATCGCGCCGAGAAGTGCGGCAGGCAGCTGCTCGGGACGCCACACCCGGTCGAAGTAGCGCGACACCGGCTTGAACGCGTCGTTGACGGTGACGTCGCCCGAGGACGGCAACTCGAGTTCCTGCAGCACAGGCGAACTGACCCTGGTCGCGAAGGTGTCGGCGGGCAGGAGCAGGACGGGCAACCGGTTGATGGTCGCGAGTGCAGCACCGGTGAGCATGTTGGTGGAGCCGGGTCCGACGCTGGCGGTCACGGCCCAGGTCTGGAGGCGGTCCTTCTGACGGGCATAGGCGACGGCGCTGTGCACCATTGCCTGCTCGTTTCGGCCGAGCACGTAGCGCAACGACGGCTCGGAGCCGGACTCGAGCGCGGTGAGCTCGTCCTGCAGGAGCGCCTGCCCAAGGCCTGCCACGTTGCCGTGCCCGAAGATCCCGAAGGCGCCTGCGAAGAACTTGGTGCGCACGCCGTCGTGCTCGACGTACTGGTTGCCGAGGAATGCAATGGTGGCCTGTGCGACGGTGAGTCGCACGGTGGCTTCTGCGTCGGCGACCTTCTCGGCCCGCTTGGGTGCGGTGGAGACCATGGTCATGCTCCCTTCGGTGCGTGCAGTGGGAGGCGAGGATCCACGGGCTGGTCGTCCCAGGTACCGCGGAGCCAGGCGTGTTCGGGGTCGTCGACGATCCTCCAGGCGCGCTCGGCGCCCGGTCCGGCCATCACGTTGAGGTAGTACATGTGGTAGCCGGGCGCGGCGACCGAGGGTCCGTGAAAGCCGTGCGGCACCAACACCACGTCGCCGGTGCGCACCTCTTCGAGCACCTCGATCGGGCGATCGGGAGTGCCGTACACGCGGTGGTAGCCGAAGCCGCGCGAGCCGTCCGGTCCGGCGGCGATCTCGAAGTAGTAGATCTCCTCGAGCTCCGACTCGGTCGGGGTGTTCTCGTCGTGCTTGTGTGCGGGGTAGCTGGACCAGTTGCCGCCAGGCGTGATGACCTCGCACGCGATCAGCGAGTCGGCCTCGAAGACGCCTGCGGTGCCGAAGTTGTGCACCTGTCGGCTGCAGTTGCCTGCCCCGCGTAGTTCGACGGACACGTCGGCTGCCGCCACCCGGCGGTTCGGAAACGACCGCTTGGCGTGCGCGCCGCAGATGGCGAACCGACCCTCGCCCGAGAGCGTGTAGGTGTTGTCGATCCCGATGTACACCATGTCGGAGGGGCCGTCGAACACCGATGCGCGGGGCGACAGCGTGAAGGCTTCGCCCGCGCACTCCACGGTCCCCCCGCCGGTCAGCGGAATGATCATCACCTCGGTGTCGCCCGTGCGGAGCTCGGCGGTCTGCGAGTCGTCGAGTTCGAGCACCTGCAGGGAGGACTCGGTCCATCCGGCGGATTCCGGCGTGATGTCAACGGTGTACGGCAGTTCGGCGCTACGGGCGGGGATGTAGAGCTTGCTGTGCATGTTCACCTCACCATCGAGACGGCGGCGGCGACCGCGGAGCTGACGTCGTCATCGGTCGGGTACAGCAGAGTGCGGCCGACGATGAGCCCGCGCACCGAAGGCAGGCCGAGTGCCTTCTCCCAGCTGGCGAACGCTTCGTCGGGGTCGGGCGGATCGCCACCGAGCAGAAGCGTCGGCAGGGTGGTGGACTCCATGACGCGGTCCATGTCCTCCACGACGGGCAGCTTCATCCAGGTGTACGCCGACGTGGCGCCAAGGCCCTGGCCGATGTGCACCGACTTGATCACCGCGTCGGCGGAGAGGTCGTTGCGCACCTTGCCGTTGACCCGGCTCGACATGAACGGCTCGAGCATGGCGATCAGGCCGTGCGCCGCCAGCTCGTCGACCGCGGTGGCGCAGGCAGCCATGGTCGCCACTGTGCCTGGATCGTCGAGGGCGATGCGGCACAACATCTTTCCGCCGTTCATCTTCGCCGCGGCGGTCGATGCGGCTGTGGCGCCGGTCATCCGGTCGTCGAATTCGAAGGCGGCGCCAGCCAATCCGCCACGGTTGAACGAGGAGAACACGACCTTGTCGTCGAGAGCGCCGAGCAGCAGCAGGTCGTCGAGGATGTCGGACGTGGCGAGCACTCCGTCGACGCCGGGATCGGCAAGCGCGGCACGGAGCCGGTCGAGCAGATCGGTGCGGCTGTTCATTGCGGTCGGTCGATTGCCTACGGCAAGCGCGCCGCGGGCGGGGTGGTCGGCGGCAACGATCATCAGCCTGCCGTCGCCGCGGACGGTCGGGCGGGTGGTGCGAGTTTCCCAAGCACGGGCTACCGCACCGGGATCGGCTGCCCGAAGTTCGGTCACTGCGGCGTAATCGGTGCAAACTGGGGCGAGCGAAGCGACGGGGGAAACTTCTGCGCTAGACATTCACGGCCTCCACGGCGGTCTGTTCGGCCAACTCGGCCACTTCGGCGGCGGTTGGCATGGCGGTAGAGCATTCGAGCCTGGAGGCCACGATGGCACCGGCGGCGTTCGCGTAGCGCAGGGTCTTCTCCAGCGACCAGCCGTGCAGCAGGCCGTGAATCAGGCTGCCGCCGAAGCTGTCTCCGGCGCCAAGGCCGTTGACGACGTCAACCTCGTTCGGCAGGACGGTCACCGAGCTGTGCCTGGTCTTGCCGAGGACACCGCGCGGCCCCTGCTTGACGATCGCCAATTCGACGCCGAGGTCGAGCAGCGCCTCGGCTGCCTTGCGTGGGTTGCTCTCACCGACGGCGATCTCGCATTCCTCGCGGTTGCCCACCGCGACTGTGACCTGTGTGAGCGCGCGCTGTACCTGCTCGGTGGCCTCGGCGGGGGTGGCCCAGAACATCGGCCGGTAGTCCAGGTCGAGCACTGTCAGCGGGGCGCGCCCACGCGCTTCCCATGCAGCGAAATGCGCACTGCGACTCGGCTCTTCGGAGAGTCCAGTGACGGTGGACCAGTACAGGCGGGCGCTGCGCACGGCGTCGGCGTCTATCTCGTCGGCGCGGATCTGCAAATCGGGAGCCGACGGTTTGCGGTAGAAGTACAGGGGGAAGTCATCCGGCGGAAATATCTCACAGAAGGTGACCGGCGTCGGGTACTCGTCGTGGACCGTGACGTAGCGGTTGTCGACACCGAGCCTGCTCAGTTCCCCGCGGACGAACTTTCCGAAAGGGTCGGCGCCGACGCCCGAGATCAGGGCCGTCCGGTTGCCCAGTCGGGCGGCGGCCACCGAGACGTTGGCCGCGCTGCCGCCGAGAAACTTGCCGAACGACTCCACCTCCTCGAGTCCGACGCCGATCTGAAGGGGATAGATGTCGACGCCACTGCGCCCGATGGCGAGGGCATCGAATGCCGCGCTGGCTTGGTCGGTCAAGACGAACTCCCAAATACGAGACGTGAGCTTGGGTGGCGACGGTGTGCGCCCGTGTCGACTTCACTGTGCTCCGCGTCACCGCTTCATGTCAAGACTTTGTCCTGACATTCTTACTTCACGTCATGGCAATGTACTGTGATCTGCACTACAAGCTAATCCCGTAGGGCAGCCCGACGATCGGAGCGCGCGTGACCACGACGCTGACTGTCGAAATCGACCGTTCGAGTCCCGTGCCGTTGTACTTCCAGGTTGCGCAGGTGTTCGAAAAGGCGATCCTCGACGGAGATCTCAAACCCGGTGATCGGTTCGAAAACGAACTGGCACTGGCGAAGCGGTTGAACCTCTCGCGCCCGACGACGCGGCGTGCGATCCAGGAATTGGTCGACAAGGGCATGTTGGTGCGCAAGCGAGGCGTGGGCACCCAGGTCGTGCAGACGCCGGTCCACCGGCCCGTCGAACTGACCAGCCTGTTCGACGATCTGGCCCGAGCCGGTCAGGGGCCGGCAACGACGGTACTCGATTATCACATCGGAACTGCGTCGGAGGAGATCATCGGTCACCTCAATCTCGCGCCGGACGCGGACGTGCTGACGATGCGCAGGCTGCGAAGCTCCGGTGGTCAGCCGTTGGCGCTGATGACGAATTATCTGCCCGCGGCGCTGGCTCCCGACCGCGATGAGTTGGAGCGCGCCGGGTTGTATCAGGCCCTTCGGTCGCGCGGTGTCCACATCCGGCTGGCCCGCCAGCGCATCGGCGCCAAGATCGCAGACCGGGAGGAGGCGCGTCTTCTCGACGAGAAGCCGAAAGCGGCGCTGCTGGTCATGAACCGCACGGCGTTCGACGACTCGGGGCGCATCGTCGAGTACGGCAGCCACGTGTACCGGGCGTCCCGCTACTACTTCGACACGACTCTCGTCGACCGCTAGCCCGGCCTCCCGACGGATTTCGGTGGGGGGCCAGTGGTGCCGCGGACGATGAGCTTGGGCTCGGGCACCGCCCCGTGACCCTCGTCCGCAGTTCCTTCCATCATGGCGACCGCCAACCGCACTGCGTGGTGAGCCATTCCTGCGGCGGCCTGGCGAACCGTGGTCAGATCGATCGTCGGGTAGTCGGAAAGGTGGCTGTCGTCGTACCCGATGAGCGAGAGATCTTCGGGGACCTTGACGCCTGCGCGGGTGAACACGTCCAACAAAACCAAGCGCGCATCGGTCATTGCTCGCGAGAACCGCGAGGGGAGCGCTGTTTCGGTCAGCATCGCGTCGGCCGCCGCAGCGCCCGCTCGCTCGTTGTGGGCGCCGGGGATGATCTTCGTCCGATCGGATAGGCCGTGCTTGCGCATCGCGGCGCGGTAGGCGTGACCTCGGTGTTCACCACCATCATCGGAATCATCCTGCTGGGCTACATCGGCAGGCGCACGATGCTGCTGATCGGCTTCAGCGGCGTGGCCACCGCGCCGGCTGCCCTTGCGCTCACGTTCCTGTTGGCGGAGTCCATGACGCGTAGCTACGTCATCCTCGCGTGCATGATCGTGTTCGTCGCATTCGTGCAGATGTTCATCGGAACGTGTGTGTGGCTGCTGCTGTCGGAGATCTTCCCGATGAGCATCCGGGGATTTGCCATGGGCCTCGCGGTATTCATCCTCTGGTGCACCAACGCGGCAATCTCCATCCTCTTCCCGGTTCTGAACTCTGCGCTGGGGTCGACGGGCACCTTCGGGCTGTTCGTCGCGGTGAATCTCGTGTCGTTGTACTTCGTGCTCAGGTGCGTGCCGGAGACCAAGGGCACCACACTGGAGGAACTCGAGGACCGGTTCGAAGCCGAAGGAGCCGAGCGCGCGCGGGCGCTGGCCTAACGGCCAAATCGCCGAAAGACGCGCGGCTGCCGGTTCAAGCGGTCAGAATGTCAGGAAAATATGCTGACGTCAGATCGTGGTGCGCCGACGTCGAGCTGCGAGTGTCGGCCGCGGCGCGTCATCGAGGCGCGGTGTTGTCGCAGTTGGACGTCGGGTTCGACATGTCTCGACGCGACCAGATCGAGTTGATCGGCACCCGACCGCCACATCACGATCGGGTACTCGAAATCGACCCGGAGGAGTGCCTTCGCCCTGGCCGCGGCGGAGGCCGACCGTTACCCGATCGAGATGGAGACGATCTCCGACGCGGTCGCAGGCATCTCCGATCTCGAGTTCGGCACGCCCGACGCGACCAATCAGATGGCCGTCAACGACGCCGTTCGAAGGTCGATCGAGTTCGGAATTCCGGTGCTACGGTGAGCGAAATGCACTGGAGGTAAATGTATTTCGTGTGCAAACGGGCACTTTCCCGACCGTGCATATCTAGCAAACATATGACCTGCAGTCCTAATGTCCGAACAAAGTGTTGACTTCTGCTTGTGATGCGTATTACATCAACGGTGAAGAAGCGATGACCACCTCAGTTCGGGACCACCATCCCGCGACGGCTCCATTCGAGAGGGAGTACCCATGAAGTTCCGATCCGGTCCTCAGCGCAACGCGGACGACACCCAGCCATCGCGGGGCAGTCGCGTTCCCTTGGCCATCGGTGCGCTCCTGTCGGCCGTCGTGCTGGCCGCCTGCTCAAGCACGGGCGGTAAGCCGGCCGACACCGGCGGCGGCGGCGGCGGAACGGGCGGCGGAGTGAACACCCCGCGTATCACGGTCGCCATGATCACCCACGAGGTACCCGGCGACTCCTTCTGGGACCTGATCCGCAAGGGCGCTCAGGCCGCCGCGGACAAGGACAACATCGAGCTGCGTTACTCGAACGATCCCGAAGCCCCCAACCAGGCCAACCTGGTGCAGAGCGCCATCGACAGCAAGGTCGCCGGGATCGCATTGACGCTGGCCAAGCCCGATGCCATGGCACCTGCGGTGAAAGCGGCTCAGGCGGCCAACATCCCTGTGGTCGCCTTCAACTCCGGCTTCGACAACTTCAAAGCCATGGGTGTGCAGGAGTATTTCGGCCAGGACGAGAAGCTCGCAGGCATCGCCGCCGGCGAGAAGCTCAACGCCGACGGCGCCAAGAAGTCGCTGTGCGTCATCCAAGAGCAGGGCCAGGTCGCGCTCGAATCCCGTTGCGCCGGTGTCACACAGGGCTTCAAGGGTTCCACCGAGCTGCTCAACGTCAACAGCAAGGACATGCCGTCGGTGGAGTCGACCATCACCGCCAAACTGCAGCAAGACCCGTCGATCGACCACGTCGTCACGCTCGGCGCGCCCATCGCGTTGGCCGCCGTCCAATCGGTCAGCAGTGCCGGCAGCCAGGCGAAGATCGTCACCTTCGACACCAACGCCGCGTTGGTCGACGCCATCAAGAACGGGCAGGTGCAGTGGGCCGTCGACCAGCAGCCGTACCTGCAGGGCTATTTGGCGATCGACTCGTTGTGGCTGTTCATCAACAACAAGAACCTGATCGGCGGCGGCCAGCCCACTCTGACCGGGCCGTCGTTCATCGACCAATCCAATATTGACGCCGTGGCCTCGCTGGCCAAGGCCGGTACTCGTTAACCGACGAAGAGGTACATCATGTCAACACAAGCCGACCTCGACCTCGGTACCCACAAGGTCGTCACCGACGAGCGGGTCAAGGAACAGAATCGCCTGCAGCGGTTATTGATTCGTCCCGAGATGGGCGCCCTCATCGGTGCGATCGCGATCTTCATCTTCTTCGCCATCGTTGCGCCGCCGTTCCGCTCACCCGAGGCGTTGGCCACCGTGCTGTACGCCAGCTCGACGATCGGCATCATGGCGGTAGCCGTCGGCCTGTTGATGATCGGCGGCGAGTTCGACCTGTCGGCTGGTGTCGCAGTGACCACCAGCTCACTGGCCGCCTCGATGCTCGCCTACAACCTGCACCTGAACCTGTGGATCGGGGCGGCACTGGCACTTGTAATCTCGCTTGCTGTCGGGTTTTTCAACGGCTACATGGTGATGAGGACCAAGATTCCCTCGTTCCTGATCACGCTGGGCAGCTTCCTGATGCTGACCGGGATCAACCTGGCCGTCACGAAGCTCGTCAGTGGACAGGTCGCTACCTCGAGCGTGTCCGATATGCAGGGATTCGGCTCCGGACAGGCCGTCTTTTCATACGTCTTCGTCATCGGCAAGGTCGGGATCAGCATCACGGTGTTGTGGTGGATCCTGTTCACGCTCGTCGCGACCTACGTGTTGTTCAAGACCAGGATCGGCAATTGGATCTTCGCGGTCGGTGGAAACCAGGACAGTGCCCGCGCGGTCGGTGTGCCGGTGACGAAGGTCAAGGTCGGCCTGTTCATGTTCGTTGGCTTTTCGGCATGGTTCGTCGGCATGCATTTGTTGTTCAAGTTCAACACGATTCAGTCCGGTCAGGGCATCGGCAACGAGTTCTTGTACATCATCGCCGCCGTCATCGGTGGCTGCCTGCTCACCGGCGGGTACGGCACCGCGATCGGCACCCTGATCGGTGCCTTCATCTTCGGCATGACCAACCAGGGAATCGTCTATGCCGGCTGGAACCCTGATTGGTTCAAGTTCTTCCTCGGCGGCATGCTGCTGTTCGCGGTGATCGCCAACAACGCCTTCCGCAACTTCGCCGCGAAGCGATAGGGAAAGAGAAACAGATGAGTACTACTGCTGAAGCCCCGATCGCGGAGAGCCCGTCGGGTGGCGACGTGCCCCTCGTCGAGCTCAAGGGCGTCGGTAAGAGCTACGGAAACATCATTGCGCTCAAGGACATCAACCTGCGGGTGGGTGCCGGACAGGTCACCGGCGTGCTCGGTGACAACGGCGCGGGCAAGTCGACACTGATCAAGATCATTGCCGGTCTGCACAAGCCGACCGAAGGCGAATTGCTGGTCGATGGCAAGCCGATGACTTTCGAATCGCCAAAAGATGCGCTGTCCAACGGGATCGCGACGGTGTATCAAGACCTGGCTGTCGTCGCCCTGATGCCGGTGTGGCGCAACTTCTTCCTCGGTCAGGAGCTGCGCAAGGGTGCGCTGAAGTCGCTCGACACCAATGCCATGCGGGCCACGACCATCTCGGAACTGAAGAAGATGGGCATCGACCTGCCCGACGTCGACGCGCCGATCGGTTCGTTGTCGGGGGGCCAGCGGCAGTGCGTGGCGATCGCGCGTGCGGTGTTCTTCGGTGCGCGGGTGCTGATCCTCGATGAGCCGACCGCCGCACTCGGCGTCAAGCAGTCGGGTGTGGTGCTGCGCTACATTACTGCGGCCAAGGAGCAGGGTTTCGGGGTCATCTTCATCACCCACAACCCGCACCATGCACACATGGTCGGCGACCACTTCGTTCTGCTCAATCGTGGACGGCAGAAGCTGGACTGCACGTACGACGAGATCACCCTGGAACATCTGACCCAGGAGATGGCCGGTGGCAACGAACTCGAGGCCCTGTCCCACGAACTGGGCCGTAAGTAGCGGTTCACCGCACACGGATCGCAGAACCCCGTCGGCCGAATGGCCGGCGGGGTTCTGTCGTCAGGTCGCCGTTTCCGCTGTCTCCAATCCGTCGCCCACGCTCGCCAAACTCGGCCACATCGACCTCACGTCGCTGAGCCAGGCCCCCCGCGAGCAGGCCGATCGAGCCGTCGAGGCGGTGGTCGAACGACTCGACCGCGGCCGTACCGAGCCGGTCTCCTCGGTGCTGATGCCGCAACTCGTGGTCAGGGGTACTACGGCTGCGCCTGCGGGTCCGTGAACGTGTCGCGACGACACTCCGCGGGTATGCGATCGGTCATGAGTACATCAACTGTGTCCAAAGTGGACGCCGGTCCGCAGCGGGTCGCGAGGCGAGTACTGGTCAACGCGCCTGCGAGGGACGTGTTCGCGATCCTCGTCGATCCACACCGCCATCCCGAACTCGACGGTTCCGGGACCGTGCGCGACGTGCCCATCAAGGGCCCACACCGCCTCTCGGTGGGCGACAAGTTCACCGTCGGGATGAAGCAGTACGGAGTGCCATACAAGGTCACCTCCACCGCCACCGAGGTGGAGGAAGCCAAGGTCGTCGAGTGGCAGCATCCGCTCGGCCACCGGTGGCGTTGGGACCTGGTCGCGACGGCGCCAGACACGACCGAGGTCACCGAGACCTTCGACTACAGCACCGCCAAGGCGACTGCGCTCATCACGATGTTCGGCTTCCACGAGAAGAACGCCGACGGAATCACGTCGACGCTGGAACGACTCGCGGGCCGGTTCGGCGGTTAGACCGTGAAGGCGGCGCGGAACGCCTCGAGCGCGGCGACGCTGTCCCCAGACGCCCAGCCCTCCAGGCCGATCGTGCCGCGGAAACCCATGTCCCGCAATGCCCGTGCGACGGCGGGGTAGTGGATTTCGCCGGTGCCCGGCTGGCAACGCCCTGGGACGTCCGCGACCTGGATCTCCCCGATCGCATGACCGCACCTGCGGACGAGTTCGATCAGATTCCCTTCTCCGATCTGTGCGTGATACAGATCGAGCATCATCTTCACATTCGGATGGGCGACCGCCTCGATCAGCGCGAGGGTGTCCTTGGCACGTGCCAGCGGCACGCCTGGGTGGTCGACGATGGTGTTGAGGTTCTCGACGCAGAACGTCACCCCGTTGGCCGCGCCGAGTTCGCCGAGGCGGTCGAGCGTCCGCAGCGCGGTGAGCCACATCGGCCCGGTCGCGCGTTGCCTTGGCCGCGCCGCATTGCCGTCGACCAACTCCGCGGTATGCACGTTCAACCGCGTCACGCCAAGGGTTTCCGCGGCCTTGATGCTCAGTTCGGCGGTGCGCACGACCTCGTCGGCGGTCGCCGCGTCGATCAGGTCACCGTGCAGGTAGCCGGTCATCGAGGTGAAGGTGGCGCCGGTGGCGCGCAACGCCGCAAGGTCCTTGTCGTCCCAGCTCCAGATCTCGACCGCGAAGCCGAGGTCGTGGATGCGGCGCACCCGGTCGATGAACGGCAGGTCCGTGAACACCATCTCAGCGCTGACGGCGAGCTGAAAGGCGCTCATCTGTTCTGGCTCCTCACCGGGGGTCCATTCCGGCCGCGCGATACGCCGCGTCGATGAAGGCCATGTTGGCGACCGCATCGGCCGTGCCGAAGGGCAGCGCCGCGCCGTGCTGCACGTGTGCGGCGAAGGCCTCCAACTGGTAGGTGTAGGACGGTCTGGTTCCGAGGCGCTCGACCACGGTGCCCGCCGGAGTATTGACCGTCAGCCGGTCGTCCTCGTTGGGCTTGACGAAGTCGTGCACCAGGAGATCGCCTGCCGTGCCGACGATCCGGATGTGGAACGCGTAGGCGTCGCCGACCATCGAATGGGACGACAGACCGCTCGCCCCGCCGGGGAATCCGATCTCGACGTCACACCAGGCGTCCACTCCTGGGGTGCGCTGCTCGGCGTGGGCGCGCACGATCGAAGGGCGTCCCTCGATGCCCGGCATGGCGAGGCGACCGAGGGACCGCATCACGTGCAGGCCGTAACAGCCCAGGTCCATCAGCGCGCCGCCCGCCAACTCGAGCGACCAACGCGGGTCGTCATCGTCGGGCGTCGGCATCGCCATTCGCACCTCGACATGGGTGATCTCGCCGATGGTTCCGTTGCCGGCCAGTTCGAATGCGCGCTGCGTGACGGGGTGGAAGAAGTAGTGAAAGCCCTCCAGCACGGTGACGCCCGTCGCGTCAGCCGCCTCGGCGACCAGGCGCGCTTCGGATTCGATCACGGGCGAAGGGCTTTTCGGTGAGCACTGGTTTTCCCGCCGCGATCGCGGCGAGGTTCCACGGCGCATGCAGCGAGTTGGCCAGCGGGTTGTAGACGACATCGACCTCCGGATCGTCGATGACCGCCTGATAGCCGTCCAGAACCCGATCGACGCCGTACTTCTCGGCGAACACCTCCGCCCGCGAGCGATCCCTTGCCGCCACGGCCACCAACCGGTGGCCGAGTTCGGCGGCGGGCCTGACGATCGCCGCCTCGGCGATCCGCGCCGCGCCGAGAATCCCGATCCGCAGGCTCATGCGCGATCCTGCTTCGCTTCTTGCTGGTGGTTCACGACGTGGCGTCGTGCAGATAGGCGACGCTGGCCAGCACGTCGCGGACGGGGCCCTCGTCGGTCGGCTCACCGTCAAGAATCGTGTCCTGTTCCAGCACGAACCAACCGTCGAAGCCGTTGTCTCGCAACACCGAGACGATGCCTGCGATGTCGACGTCGCCGGTGCCCAGCGGGGTGTACATTCCCGCCTTCACGGCGTCGGTGTAGGTCAGCTCGCCGGACTGGACCTTGGCGGCCAGCGCGGCGTCGACATCCTTGAGGTGGGTATGAGCGATGCGGTTGGGCACGGCCTTGGCCAGCTCGAGTGGGTCGGTTCCACCGATCAGCAGGTGCCCGGTGTCCAGGCACAGCGGGATCGACGACCCCGAGAGCACGCGGTCGACGTCCGCCCGGGTCTCGACGATGGTGCCGACGTGCGGATGCAGCACTGCCACGAGGCCTCGATCCGCGACGACCGCGGCCAACCGGTCGAGGTTGGCGAGCAGTGTCGACCACTGAGCGTCGTCGAGGTCGGGACGGGAGTCGTAACCGTCGGACCCGGTTGCCGCGGCGAGTACGACGACACCGGCGCCGGCCGCCACCAACGACTCGAGCGGCCCGGCGAGATCATCGACGGGATCGTGGTCATCTTCGAACAGCACTACGGGTACGAAACCGCCGACGCACGCCAGATCATTGTCACGGAGAACGGATTTCAGCTCCTCGGTATCAGCCGGCAGAAAGCCGTCGGGACCGAGCTCGGTGGCGGTCAGCCCCGCGCCACGCATCTCGGCGAGGACCCGGCCGGGTTCCAACTGGTAGCCCCAACCGGGCACCTCGCAGACGCCCCAGGAGATCGGCGCTCCGGCGATCTTGATCGTTGTGCTCATGCGTTCCGGACCTCCGCGATCGTGACCGGAACTCCCCGGCGCAGGGACTCGGTCGCGGCCTCGGCCAGCCACGCGACCTCGACTGCATCGGCCACCGTGGCACCCGGGATCGGGCCGCCCTTGACGACCTCGACGAACGCTGCCAGCTCGGTGCGGAATGCCTCGGTGAAGCGGTCCATGAAGAAGTGGTGCGACGGTCCGGTCGGGAAGTCGTTGCGGGGGTCCGTGTTTCGCAACGGCACGCCCTGATCCCAGCCGGCTACCACGCTGTCTTCGAAGCCGTGGATCTCGAGGCGGCAGTCGTAGCCGCGGGCGTTGTACCGGGCGCTGACACCAGGCCGAGCGCGCCGCCGTCGAACTTCACCACGACCGCAGCGGTGTCGACGTCGTCGTACTCGGCGAACAGGGGATCGCCCTGGACGGTGCCGGTTGCGTAGACCTCCACCGCGCGCTGTCCGGTGATCCAATTCAGGATGTCGAAGTCGTGGACCGCACAGTCGCGGAAGATGCCGCCCGATCCCTTGATGTAGTCCATCGGTGGGGGAGCCGGGTCCATCGTGGTGCTGCGCACGGTGTGCAGCGTACCGACCGACCCGTCGTCGACGGCGCGCTTGGCGGCGGCGAACGCTGCGTCGAACCGGCGCTGGTAGCCGACCTGGACCGGCACACCGGACCGCGCGATGATCTCGGCGACGCGGGCGCTCTCAGCCGCCGTCGAGGCTATGGGCTTCTCGCAGAACGTCGGGAGGCCACGGTCGACGGCCGCCAGCGTCAGCTCGGCGTGCGCGGGCGTTGCGGCTGACGACGACCACGCCGTCGATACCCGACGACAACAGCTCCTCGACGGTGTCGACGGCCTTGACGCCGTGCTTGGCGGCCACCGCCGCTGCGACGTCCTTGCGCTCGTCTGTGATCACCAGCCCGTCGAGACCCTCCAGGGCACTGAGGGTTTCGGTATGGAAGGCGCCGATGCGGCCCAGTCCGATGACGCCGAGGGTGGTCATGGAATTCTCCGTTCGATCTGAGCTGCGAGGGTGACGTCGAGTTGCTGCGGGGTGAGGCCGTCGGCCAGGGCGGCCATCACGGTGTCGACCTGGCTCGGCAGGCGCCAGGCTGCCGATCGGCTGATCGCGGTCGAGGTTGGTGGGGAACGCGTAGCCCTCGGCGGTCGCGTTCACCGCATTGCGGATGTCACGATCCGAGCGGCCTGCCGCCTTCATCGCGAGCAGAGCCGGATAGATGGCGCGCACCATCGCGGTGCGGTCCATCGCCTCCATCGCGCGCCCGAACGGCGAGGAGATCTGGAGCAGGTTGGCCATCCGGCGGATGTCAGGCGAGGTGTTGGCGCCCGCGCCGTGCATCAGTGCGGGGTTGAAGAACACCGCGTCGCCCTTGCGCAGCGGCACCTGCACCTGCACGGTGGCGAAGTAGTCGATGAACTCCTGGCGGTAGAACGCGATGTAGCCGCCCGCGAACTTCTGCGAGTGGGGGAGCAGCATCGTCGGCCCGCTCTCAAGCGGCATGTCACAGTGCGCGACGGCGCCCTGCAGGGTCAGGGCCGCCGACATGCGGTGCATGTGTGCCGGATATGCCGCCAGCTGGTCCTCGTCGACGAAGCCGAGGTGGTAGTCGCGGTGCGGAACCTGCGCTGCACCACCGGGATTGACGACGTTGACCTGTGAGGTCACCTGGTAGCGCGGTCCAAGCCACGCCTCGCACACCGTGGCAAGGGCGTCATTGGCGTAGTACTCGGCGAAGACCTTGGGATCGTGCAGCGCGAGCTTCTGCGCGGCGTTCCAGATGCGGTCGTTGGCGCCTGCCTTGCCGAAGTGGTCCCCTACGGCTCCGCCTGCTGCGCGCTGCGTCTCGATGAGAGACGTGAAGGCATCGCTTGCGCGATCCACGACGTCGTGGTCGAAGGCTCCCTCGAACACGGCGACGCCTGGCCCGTCGGCGAGTGCGCGGATCAACTCGGTCTGCAGTTCGCGGCGATCGGCGTTCGCCATCGTCGCGGACGAGTAGACGAGCACGCCCTGTCGGACGTCGCTCGCCAATGGGTAGTCGGCGAGGTCGGTTTCGACGGAGACCAGGGCGCGGAAGTCGTCGAGGTCGCAGTCCGCGTCCTCGATCCACGCTGGGCGCGTGGTGGTCAGTGGTGTTGCCATGCCCATTAGTGTTGTTGTGACAAGGGCCGCAATCAACACCAAAAACCCTTCAAAAAGACCTCAGTCCATTCGGCGCGAGCAGACGCAAATGTGTCGATTGCACGGCGTGTCGCGGCAGTTTCGTGTCTGCTCGCGCGAAAGAGCTGCCCGCGCACGAGGGGTGCCGTGGGGGTAGGTCGCGGCGAGTGGAGGAGGTCGACGTGCCACACCGGTACAAGGTGCGCGAGATCGCCCAGCAGTCGGGGCTGAGCGAGGCGACCGTCGACCGCGTCCTCAACGAGCGGCCCGGCGTGCGGGAGAACACCCGCGCCGAGGTCGCGCAGGCCATCGCGGATCTGGACAAACAACGCGCCCAACTGCGGCTCAACGGGCGACGCTTCCTGATCGACGTGGTGATGCAGACGCCGCAACGGTTCTCCGATGAGTTCAGGGCGGCGGTGGAGGCCGAGCTGCCCGCCTTCGCCCCGGCGATGCTGCGGGCGCGGTTCCACCTCTGGGAGTCGGGATCGAGCGCGCAGATGGTGGAGGCGCTGGCGCGGATCCGCGGCAGCCACGGCGTGGTACTGAAGGCCCAGGACGAGCCCGCCGTGGCCGAGGCGGTCGACCGGTTGGTCCGCACAGGAGTGCCCGTGGTGACGTACACGACCGACGTGCCGACCAGCGCGCGGTGCGGTTACGTCGGCATCGACAACCACGGCGCAGGCGTGACGGCGGCCTACCTGATGGACCAGTGGCTCGGCCCAGCGCCGTCGGACGTGCTGATCACCGTCAGCCGGACGGGTTTCCGCGGGGAGGGGGAGCGCGAAGTCGGGTTCCGGTCGGCGCTGCGCGGGACGGGACGGGGCATCGTCGAGGTGAGCGACAGTGACGGCATCGACGCGACCAACGAACGCCTCGTCCTCGATGCCCTCGATCGAAACCCCAACGTGGACGCGGTGTATTCGGTCGGCGGCGGCAACACCGCCACCGTCGCGGCGTTCGACCGGCTCGGCAGGCCGTGCCGGGTGTTCATCGCCCATGACCTCGACGCCGACAACCGGCGGCTGTTGCGCGACGGTCGCATCTCGGTGGTGCTGCACAACGACCTTCGCGCGGACGCCCGGCTCGCGATGCGCCTGATTCTGCAGCAGCATGGCGCACTGCCCGCGGAGCAGTCGCGCCCTGCGCCGATTCAGGTGGTCACGCCCTACAACTTGCCCGTGTGATCCGCGGAATCGTCGAATTCCGGCGATCACGACTAACATTTCGCCCCATTGGCGACGACGGACCCGCCGATGTAGACCAGGGAGACCGATCGGTGCGGCCACAGTGCGTCAAGCTCGTCCCTGGCGTGACCGTGCTCGGCAATTTGGCGATCGACGTCATCAACGGCGCGCCGAAGAGTCCGGGCGGCTGCGCCTCGTTCTCGGGGGTCGCCCTGCAAGCCGCGGGCGGACCCGGTCGCATCGTGGCGTTGGCGGCCGAACGGGACCACGAGCTGTTCGACTCGCTGCTCGAGCGCTTCGGCTCACTCGTCCGGATCCTGCCAGCCGATCGGACCAGCGGATTCCGGCTGGACTACGCCGACCTCGATCACCGCCGGATGTCGGTTGATGCGATCGGGCCGGTGTGGGGTGCGAAGGAGATCGAATCCGCCGATCCCGACACGACGTGGGTGCACCTTGCGCCGCTGCTGCGTACGGACTTCCCCGCGAGCACGCTGGCGCTGCTCGCCGAGCGCGGGCACCGTGTTGCGTACGACGGCCAGGGTCTCGTCCGTGCCGACCGGCTGGGGCCGCTCGTCGTGGACCGGCACTATCCGCCCGAGCTGCTCCGCCACATCAGCGTCCTAAAGCTCGCCGAGGACGAGGCCGTCATCGTCGCCGACGGCGCGTTCGACGAGTCCACGGCCAAGAAACTGGGCGTCCCCGAGATCCTGGTCACCTACGGCTCGGAGGGGTGCGACATCTACACCGACGACACCGTCGTTCGCGTGCCCGCGGCGTGGCGGGTCGAGGGCGTGCAGACCACCGGCGCGGGCGACATGTTCACCTCGTGTTACGTGGCGAATCGCGCTGCGGGTGCCGATCCGCGCAGGGCGGTGGAACTGGCGAGCGAACTCGTCGCCCGTGAACTCGAGAAGCGGCTGCAAGTGGGGTCCTCGGACCTGGTGTAGTGGCAGGTCCGACCGCGATACACGACACGTGTCAAGACTCGTCGGCCCGACGCGAGCCTGGAGCTACCCTTGGGTAACCGAATCCTTAGAGAATGACATCTCCGGAACGTGACGAAGACCACAAATCTCCGGCGATGAGTCCGAGTTCGCAACCTTGACCTGCGTACTTCGCTGTCACTTACCTGTCGGTAACCGGCGGGTCCGCTCCAGGTGAGCTTAAGAGAAGTGCAATAATCGGTACTGCCAGTGACATACAAACTTGGTCCACGTTCCTGCCGGCGGCGCATCGTCAGATTGCGACTCGCGGGGACGTGACTCGAGGAGAGCGTGAAAGGCAGGGGGTCGTGGGTCAAAACGGCAATGCCGCAGCCCCGCGGCAGAAGCTCGAGAAGGTCGTCATCCGATTCGCCGGTGACTCCGGCGACGGTATGCAGCTGACCGGTGACCGGTTCACCACCGAAGCCGCCCTGTTCGGCAATGACCTTGCGACGCAACCGAATTACCCGGCCGAGATCCGTGCACCACAAGGCACCCTGCCGGGTGTCTCGTCGTTCCAGATTCAGATCGCCGACTACGACATCCTCACCGCGGGCGACCGGCCCGACGTGCTCGTCGCGATGAACCCCGCCGCACTCAAGGCCAACGTCGGCGACCTGCCTCGCGGGGGCCTGATCATCGTGAACTCCGACGAGTTCACCAAGCGCAACCTGGCAAAGGTGGGTTACGAGGCCAACCCGCTCGAGACCGACGAACTGTCCGACTACGTCGTGCAGGCCGTCGCGATGACCACCCTCACGCTGGGCGCCGTCGAGCCGATCGGTGCGACCAAGAAGGACGGCCAGCGCGCGAAGAACATGTTCGCGCTCGGCCTGCTGTCCTGGATGTACAGCCGCGAGCTCGAGCAGAGCGAGATCTTCATCCGGGAGAAGTTCTCCCGCAAGCCCGAGGTCGCCGAAGCCAACGTGCTGGCCCTGCGCGCCGGATGGAACTTCGGCGAGACCACCGAGGCGTTCGGCACCACCTACGAGGTGTCACCTGCCAAGCTGCAGTCCGGCGAGTACCGGCAGATCTCCGGCAACACCGCCATGGCCTACGGCCTCGTCACGGCCGGACAGCTAGCCAACACTCAGGTGGTGCTCGGCACCTACCCCATCACGCCGGCATCGGACATCCTGCACGAGTTGTCCAAGCACAAGAATTTCAACGTCCTGACCTTCCAGGCCGAGGACGAGATCGCGGGAATCGGCGCCGCGCTGGGCGCCTCTTACGGCGGCGCGCTCGGCGTCACCAGCACGTCCGGTCCAGGCGTCGCGCTCAAGGCCGAGGCCATCGGCCTCGGCGTCATGATGGAGATGCCCCTGGTGGTCGTCGACGTCCAGCGCGGCGGGCCCTCGACCGGGCTGCCCACCAAGACCGAGCAGGCAGACCTCATGCAGGCGCTGTACGGCCGGAATGGCGAATCACCCGTCGCGGTGCTGGCGCCACGCTCGCCGTCGGACTGCTTCGAGATCGCCGTCGAGGCAGCGCGCATCGCGTTGACCTACCGGACGCCGGTCATCATCCTGTCCGACGGTGCCATCGCCAACGGCTCCGAGCCGTGGCGCATTCCGGACGTCACCGAGTACGCGCCGATCGACCACACCCTGGCCAAGGCCGGCGAGAACTTCGAGCCGTACGCCCGAGACCCGGAGACGCTGGCCCGCCAGTTCGCCGTGCCGGGCACCCCGGGTCTGGAACACCGCATCGGTGGTCTGGAGAAGGCGAACGGCTCCGGGAACATCTCGTACGAACCGAAGAACCACGACCTCATGGTGCGACTGCGCCAGGCGAAGATCGACGGCATCTCGGTGCCCGACCTCGCGGTCGACGACCCGACGGGCGACGCCGAGTTGCTGCTCATCGGTTGGGGCAGCTCGTATGGGCCCATCGGTGAAGCGTGCAGGCGCGCACGCCGCGTGGGCATCAAGGTCGCGCACGCGCACCTGCGCCACCTCAACCCGTTCCCGCGGAACCTGGGCGAGGTCCTGCATCGTTATCCGAAAGTGGTTGCCCCCGAGATGAACCTGGGTCAACTCGCCCTGCTGCTGCGGGGCAGATACCTGGTCGACGTGCAATCGGTGACCAAGGTCGAAGGCATGGCGTTCCTGGCCGACGAGGTCGAGGGCATCATCGATGCCGCTTTTGACGGAACGCTCGGTGAGAAGGAATCCGACAAGGCCAAGTTCGCGCGGCTGGCGGCAGCCACCGTGAGCACTGGAGTGGGGGCTGACGCATGACGGGCAAGCGAGAAGCGAAGCGGGATCGCGCATGACGGACGTAATTGGGGCCGACCTGGGGCTGACCCCCGCCGGTTTGACGAAGATCAGCGGGGTGCCGACGACCGACGAACCGCAGAAGTCGAAGGACTTCACCAGCGACCAGGAGGTCCGTTGGTGCCCCGGTTGCGGTGACTACGTCATCCTCAACACCATCCGAAACTTCCTGCCCGAGCTGGGGTTGCGTCGGGAAAACATGGTGTTCGTCAGCGGCATCGGCTGCTCGAGCCGTTTTCCTTACTACCTCGAGACCTACGGCCTGCACTCCATCCACGGTCGCGCACCCACCATCGCCACCGGACTGGCGCTGGCACGCGAAGACCTCTCGGTCTGGGTGGTCACCGGCGACGGCGACGCCCTGTCGATCGGTGGCAACCACCTGATCCACGCGCTGCGCCGCAACGTGAACCTGACGATCCTGCTGTTCAACAACCGGATCTACGGCCTGACCAAGGGTCAGTACTCGCCCACCTCCGAGGTCGGCAAGGTCACCAAGTCGACCCCGATGGGGTCCCTGGACTACCCGTTCAACCCGGTGTCGCTTGCGTTGGGTGCCGAGGCGTCGTTCGTGGGACGCGCGCTGGACTCCGACCGCAAGGGCCTCACCGAGGTGCTGCGCGCCGCGGCGTCGCACCGTGGCGCCGCGCTGGTGGAGATCCTGCAGGACTGCCCGATCTTCAACGACGGTTCCTTCGACGCGCTGCGCAAGGAAGGCGCCGACGAGCGCTTGATCAACGTCAGCCACGGCCAGCCGATCACCTTCGGTGCCAATGGGGAGTACTGCGTGGTCAAGTCGGGGTACGGGCTCGAGGTCGCCAAGACCCCGGACGTGCCTGCCGACGACATCGTCGTGCACAACGCCCAGATCGACGATCCGGCCTATGCGTTCGCGCTGTCGCGGCTGTCCGAACAGAACCTCGAGCACACCGTGATGGGCATCTTCCGTCAGGTGAACCGCCCGACCTATGACGAGATGGCCCGCGATCAGGTCACCTCGGCGATGGATTCCAAGCCCCACGACAGGGCGGCTCTGCAATCCTTGCTCCGTGGAAAAGACACCTGGACCGTCGACTGACGTGACGACCCCGTTGGCAGCAGTGATCTTGGCCGGCGGGGCATCGCGGCGAATGGGTCGTGACAAGGCAACCCTGAAATTCTCCGGCCCGGACGGTGACACCACGTTCGTCGAACGCGCCGTGACGATCCTCTCCGGCCGCTGCGCTCCGGTCTTCGTCGTGGCCGCACCCGGCCAACCGCTGCCGTCCGGCCTCGACGCCGACGTGCTGCGCGACGAGGTCCGCGGTGTCGGTCCGTTGTTGGCCACCGCCAGGGGCCTGCGTGCGGCGGCCGAGGCCGGTCGGGACCTGGCGTTCGTATGTGCGGTCGACATGCCCTACCTGACCGTTGAGCTGATCGACGAACTCGTCGGTCCATCGGTGCGCCTCGGCGCGGATGTGGTGCTGCCATGGGACGGCCGGGATCACTATCTGGCCGGCGTGTACCGAACGGCGCTGGCAGCCCGCGCCGACGAGCTGGTGGCAGCTGGGGAGCGCAGCATGCGTGCGCTGATCGACGTCACCGACACCCAGCGGGTCGTGATGTCCGAACAGCGCGCACTCACAAACGTCAACACTGCAGCAGATCTCGTCTGAATCAGCTTCAGCAAATGGCGAATTCATACGCCAAGCTACGCAATTAGGTCATGTGATCATCTAATTAACATTAGATGTGACCAGTGTGGCGTGTTATTGGTGAGGTAATTCGTTACCGTCTTTCTCGGGCACTGGCCGAGTTCGGGCTCCGGTCAGGCCGAAAAATACTGTGGCGGAACGGATCTGGTAGACGCAGCGGGTAATGGCAAATGTGGTAATAACTCCGGAAGGACCGCTGCGGTGCACGTCAACCGCTGTCATTCGAGATCACATGCGGCTGACCAGCACTTCGTTCATCCCGGGGTCGTCGTGTCGGGCAGTGGCGTGACCTGTGAATCAATCCGAATCGGCGTCTGGGATTCTGCAAATCGTTGGCGCATAGAAGAGTTGAGAACTCGCTGCCGGCCCCGTCGAGTGTCGAGTTGCCGAAGGGTCCCGTTGGGTCATGTGTCGTGGTTTCCATGAAATGGGCTGTGGCACAGTCAAGTTGAGATCATTACCTCACCTCGTGGCCGAGATGAGCTGAGGCGGTGCAGTAGCGAACGGTCGCGCGCGTGCCAGTGGGTTGACGCCGGCCGCAGCGGTTTTCGGCCCATGCGGGGCACCATTGTTGCTGGTGAGGCGGTCATTATCGTGAGCCGGCTCACGAGTTGGTGGTGATCTGTCTCACGAACGCACACTTGACGTGCGATTTCCGCAGCCCGCTCAAAGTCCCGTCTCACCTGCGGATACCCGCGGTTGGCCACTTCGTTATCTGCCCGTGATGTACCCATGAGACGCACGAACACAAACATGACTTTGTGTCAAAAGATTTGTACGGTCCCTGGAGTCTCCAACGGAGCAAATAATTTCAAAAACAAGAACCTGCGTGTGAGCGGGGCTGCGGCAGACCTGTGAGGTCTCCGCGGCAGCCGGGTGTGATGCCCGGTGAGGCATCTCTGGCCTCCCGCTGTCGTGCCCGACCGAGACGGTGCGACCCATCCCTACCGCCTGGAAGTCAGGCACCTGCGTCCGCGTCAGCGGGCGTCGTTGGCGCGCGCTTGGCGAGAGGATCGAAGTTGAAGAACATCCGCAAGACGTTTGGACTGGCCACCATCGCCGGGGCGCTCGTCATGGCTCCGGTGGCGCTGGGCGCCGGTACCGCGAATGCGGAAGGTGGCGTGAACTGGGATGCCGTCGCTTCCTGCGAGTCCGGCGGCAACTGGCACATCGCCACGGGTAACGGCTACTACGGCGGTCTGCAGTTCACCATGAGCACCTGGCATGCCAACGGTGGAAAGGGTTCGCCCCACCAGGCCAGCCGCGAGGAGCAGATCCGGGTCGCCAACAACGTGCTGAAGACCCAGGGCATCAGGGCCTGGCCGGTCTGCGGCAGGCGCGGCTAGTTCCCCGTCGATCGATGCAACGCAATGAGAACGGCGCTTGGCTTACATGCCCGGCGCCGTTCTCATTACCTCACCTTCCTCTGCTGTCCATCACGCCCCGGTAAAGAACTTCAGCCTCTTCTGTAACGCGTGAGATCGGTCACACGAAATACCCCGTGACCGCTGCCGAGAACGCTCCAACCTCGCGAAACGGTCCTCGTGTCAAACGGTCGGGGAAGGACCGCACAGATGAAGATTCGCCGCAGCATTCGCAAGACAGTCACGAACGGACTGAAGGCGCTCCTGGTCGCGGGCGCGTTCGCCGTCGCAGCGATGGCCGTGTCCACGGTGTTCTCCACGGGTACCGCCCATGCGGACCGCATGAACTGGGACGCCGTCGCCCAGTGCGAGTCCGGCGGCAATTGGGCCGCCAACACGGGAAACGGCCACTACGGCGGGTTGCAGTTCAAGCAGGCCACGTGGTCCTCCAACGGCGGCGCCGGCTCCCCGGTGAGCGCATCGCGCGAGGAGCAGATCCGCGTCGCCGAAAACGTCCTGGCCACCCAGGGTGCCAAGGCTTGGCCCAAGTGCGGGGCCCTCGGCGGCACGCCTGCGCTGTGGACCACGTCGAGCACGCCCGCGCAAGCCCCGGCCGCCGCAGGGTGCCAGGCCATGCCGACCAAGGGTCTGCTCGGCATCATCAATCCGCGCCAGATGTGCTCTGCGCTGCTCAGCCCGCTGGCATCCCTCGGCCAAGTGCGCTGACCTCGTCGCCTTGTTACAACCACCACGGGGCCGGGGAGGTCGTGATCGATGAATCGGTTGTTCACGACCTTGGCGCGTCGCTGCGGCCAGGCCACCAGATGCCGATGGCACGACGACTCCGCGAGCGTTCGTCCGGCAATCTGAACGCGGACCGGGCCGCCACCGCGGCCAGGTGCGTGGTGAGCAGCGCCTCCGGCACCAGCGCGGACGCGCGGATGAGTGCCGCACTGACGAACGCGGGCCGAGCGTTGACGACCTCGCCGATCAGCCTCGACTCCCGCACCAGCGGGCGTACCCGCGGCATGCGGAATGCGGCGAAGCGCGCGAACGCGGCAGGTAGCTCGTCGGACTGCTCGACGCAGTGTGCCAGGATCGCCGCGTCCTCGATTCCCTGACAGCCGCCCTGGCCCAGATGGGGACGCATCGGATGGGCCGCGTCCCCGACCAGAACGACCGAGCCGCGCGCCCACTGCCGGGCCGAGGTGCGGTCGTAGAGATCGTTGCGGAGCACGTGGCCGGGATCGGTCGCCGCCAACAGCGCGGGGATCGGGTCGGCCCAGCCACCGTACTTCGATCGCAGGTAGGCGAGTTCGCCGCCAGGAGCGGATCGGCCTTCCGTACTGCGCTCGGTGCCGAACCAGTAGGTGTGTTCCGGGCCGAGCGGCACGTGGCCGAATTCGGTTCCCGCACCCATGGTTTCGCCGGCTAGATCGGGATCGAGCGGGTAATCGGCGATGCCGCGCCACGCCGTGTAGCCTGCATAGTGGTGCGGCAGCGTGCCATTGAGATGACGTGCCACCACCGAGGCGACCCCATCCGCGCCGACCACTCCGTCCGCCTCGCGAGTCGTGCCGTCGTCCAACGTGATTCGCACACCGGCGGCGGTGGCGACGAGTTCGGTCACTGCGCGTCCGGCTTCGACGGTGCCGTCGTCGAGCGCATCGGCCAGCAGGCTCATCAGCACCGCGCGCCGCACCACCACCAGGGGCTCCCCGAGCGCGTGGACGATGCGTTCCTGGGACGGATGGCGCAGCCACGACCCGTCGCGCCACCGCATGGCGCCCCCCGATACCCGACCACCCGAAGCGCGGACGGCGTCGCCAAGACCGATCGTGTCGAGTGCGGCCAAGGCGTTGGGCCAGATGCTGATCCCCGCGCCCGACGAGGCGTCGGTCCGTTCCTCGAGGATGGCGACCCGATTGCCGCGGCGTTGCAGCGCGACCGCCGTCGCGAGCCCAGCGATGCCCGCGCCGACCACCACGATGTGTTTCGTCACCGCACGAAACTAGCGCGGCGACGACGATCGCCGGAGCGTGACGGGTGGCGTCAGAGATCGAAGACCAGCAGGGTACTGGTGGCCGTCGCGAGCACCGCGCCGTCGGCGTCGGTCACGACACCCTCGGTGAAGCCGACCCGGGAACCGGACTTGACCACCGTGCCCGTCGCGGTGAGCAGCCCGCTGCTCAGGCGTACCGCCTTGAGGTAGTTCACCTTGATCTCGATCGAGGTATAGCCCTTGCCCTGTGGAAGCGTGCTGTGTAGCGCGCAGCCCGCCACGGAGTCGAGCAGCGTGCACACCAGTCCGCCGTGGATGGCGCCGATCGGGTTGAAGACCGATTCGTCCGGCTTGCACGTGAAGACCACCAGGCCGGGATCGGCGGCAGCCATGTCGAACTCCATCAAACCGGCGATCGGCGGCATCGGCAGGATCCCGTCGACCATCGCGCGCATGTAGTCGATGCCGGCCATCGCGAGGCCCGTTGCGGTGGTGGGGGCGGGGTCGTGCCACGAAACGACCTTGGACCGCGGTTCGCCCCACGAGTCCCTGGGGTCCTGGGCGCGGTCGGCAGTCACGGCGCCTCCTGTCGATCGGTGATGGCCCGGTAACGGTACGGCCGGAGCGGATCGTCGGGGGCGACGGCGTGGTCCTTGCCCCACAACAGCAGGGCGTCGAGCACCGATAGCAGCGCCAGGCCGGAATCGGTCAGCCGATATTCGTCGCGCTGCGGTGCGCTCTGATAGGGCACGCGCACGATGACACCCGCCGCGATCAATGTCTTGAGCCGGGCTGCGATGCGGTCCCGTGGCGCTCCGGTGCCGCGGACGATGTCGCTGAACCGTGTGGAACCCAACGCGATCTCACGAACGACGAGCAGCGACCAGCGCTCGCCGACCACCTCGAGGGCGGCGGCGATCGGACACGGCCGTCCCGGGAGGTCGACGAGCGCGATGGTGGACACGGGTGTTAGCGTGCCAGGAGTGAGTTTGAAAATCAAACCTAAAGGCACCCAGTCGCTGGCGGCGATCGCCGCGGGGACCGCGCTCGTGTTGATCACCTATGTCACGCCGATGGCGACCCTGCCCGGCACCGCGGCGGATCTCGGGGCGGACGCGGCGGCGCGAGCCTGGCTGCTCAGTGCGATGCCGGTAGGGCTGGCCGCTGGCCTGTTGGCGGCGGGGGTGCTCGGTGACAACGTCGGCAGGCGGCGCGTGTATGTCACGGGGCTCGGGATACTCGCGGCCGGTGCGTTCGGCTGCGCCGTGGCCCGGGATGCCTTGGTCTTCGTGGCGGCACGCGTCCTCGAGGGTGTCGGTGGCGCCGCGATATTGGCCTGCGGCCTCGCGATGCTGGCCAACGACTTTCCCGAAGGGCGACGCCGGGGTCACGCGACCGCGGTCTGGGGAGCGAGCGTCGGCGTCGGGATCTCTCTGGGCGTCGTGGTGTCGGCCATCCTCGGCTCGCTGCGCTGGCGCGAGTCCTACCTGGCCGTCGGGGCACTCGCGGTGATCCTCTCGTGGCCCACCGTGTCCCGCATCCGCGAGTCGCGAGCCGCGAACCGTCGTCGGCTCGACGCCCCCGGTGTGGCCCTGTTTGCCACCGCCATGACCCTGATCGTCTGCGCATTGACAAGAGGCCGAGACGGCATCGATGTGCTCACCTCGGTACTCGCCACGGCCGCCGTGTTGGCGCTGGTCGGCTTCGTCGTCGTCGAGCGCCGGACCCGAGATCCGCTGATCGATCCTGCGCTGTTGCGGCACCGCCACTTTCGGGCCGCAGCGCTCGGCTCCCTGACACTCGGCGCAGGCATCACCGCCACGGCCTCATTCGTCCCAACGTTCGTTCAGGTTGGGCTTGGAGCTGGACTGTGGACGGCCGCAGTACTGGTCATCGCATGGTCGGGTACCAGCGTGGCGACGTCGGTGCTCCTGCCGAGAGTGCGGCGGCCGGTCGAGGGGCCCGTTCCCATCACGATCCTTCTGGTCGTGGTCGCGGTCGGCCAGCTGTTCGGCTACGGGTTGGGTGCGGGATCCAGCCCGTGGCGACTGGTGCCGTCGATGGTGATCGCCGGCGTGGCGACCGGACTGCTCAACGCGCTGCTCGGGCGCGAGGCGGTGGCCAGCGTCGGGACCGACCGCGCGGCCATGGGCAGTGGCGCCAACAACACCGCGCGCTATCTCGGCGCAGCGGTTGGCATCACCCTGTTCGTCGTGATCGCCACGCACGTCGGCGACGATCTCGCCGCAGGCTGGAACGCGGCGGTACTGGTGTCCGCCGCACTGACGCTGGTCGGTGCAGGTGCTGTCGCGGTCGCGGGGAAACCGGCTCGAACCAGGACGCTGGCTCGTGCTACCAACAGCACGTGACCCAGACGCCGTTCCACGATCTCGACGCCTTCCTCGCCCTGCCCCGGGTCTCCGGCCTTGCGGTGTCGCCCGACGGATCCCGCCTCGTCACGACGATCGCCGAACTCAACGAACAGCGCACCGAGTTCGTCAGCGCCATCTGGGAACTCGACCCCGCGGGGGACCGGCCGGCGCGACGGTTGACCCGTGGCGCCAAGGGCGAGGCGACACCGGTGTTCACCGCAGAGAACGACCTGCTGTTCATCGCGGCGCGCCCGCAAGGAGAGGCGGATCCGCCGCCTGCGTCGCTGTGGCGACTTCCGGGCGCGGGCGGTGAGGCGACTCAGCTGCTCGACCTGCCGGGTGGGGTCGACGGCGTACACGCCGCCCGCGCCGCGGACGTCACACTCGTCACGACCACCATGCTTCCGTCGGCCTCCGACATCGACGACGACAAACGGCTGCGAACGTTGCGCAAGGACGCCAAGGTCTCGGCCGTGCTGCACACCGGCTACCCGGTGCGGTACTGGGATCACGACATCGGACCGGAGTTGGCGCACCTGCTGGAGGTGGACGGCGCTGGGGGTCCCCCCGCTCGGCGGGCAGGAGCGAAGCGACTCGGGGAGTTGGTCCGGCGGGGAGGAGCGAAGCGACTCGGGGAGTTGGTCCGGTACGCGCGACCTCACGCCCGAGCCGGGCCAGGCGATGCGTGAGGCCGACCTCGACGTCAGCCGCGACGGTCGGTTCGTCGTCACCTCGTGGCACGCGCCCGGCCCAGGAGCGTCGATCCGCGGCACGTTGGTGCGCATCGACGTCGCCACCGGTGACCGCGCCGTCATCGCAGCGGATCCCGATGCCGACCTTGGCGTTCCCGCCATCTCACCCGACGGCACCGCCGTGGCGTTTACCCGCGAGACCATCTCCACGCCGCGTCGGGCGCCGCGAATCACGCTGTGTGTCATGCGATTCGGCGAGGAGTTCGGCCAGATCGCGACCGACTGGGATCGGTGGCCCTCGTCGGTCACCTGGTCCGCCGACGGCACCACCCTGGTCGTCACCGCCGACGAGGGAGGCAGGCGCCCGGTGTTCACCGTCGACCCCGCCACCTCCGCGGTCACCCGGATCACGCACGACGACTTCGCCTACTCCGACGTGCGCGCCGCGCCCGATGGCGTGCTCTACGCACTGCGTAGCAGCTACGCGGCACCGCCGCACCCCGTCCGCATCGATCCCGACGGGACCGTGACGGCGTTGCCCTGTGTCGAGCTGCCCTCGATACCCGGCGAGGTGACGGAGGTGACCGCCTCCGCGCCGGACGGTACCCCGATCCGATCATGGTTGACGCTGCCAGAAGGAGAGTCCCCGGCTCCGCTGGTGTTGTGGATCCACGGCGGCCCGTTGGGCAGCTGGAACACGTGGCACTGGCGGTGGAACCCGTGGCTGTTGGTCGCACGCGGATTCGCCGTGCTCCTGCCCGATCCGGCGTTGTCGACGGGCTACGGGCAGGACTTCATCCAGCGTGGCTGGGGTGCATGGGGTTTCGCTCCATACACCGATCTGATGGCCGCGACCGACGCGGCGTGTGCGCATCCCCGGGTCGACGGGTCCCGCACGGCCGCGATGGGCGGCTCGTTCGGCGGCTACATGGCCAACTGGATCGCGGGACACACCGACCGGTTCGACGCGATCGTCACGCATGCCAGCCTGTGGGCCCTCGATCAGTTCGGGCCGACCACCGACGGCGCGTACTGGTGGGCGCGTGAGATGACGACTCGAATGACCGAGCAGAACACCCCGCACCGGCACGTCGAGGCGATCCGGACGCCCATGCTCGTGATCCACGGCGACAAGGACTACCGCGTGCCCATCGGCGAGGGGCTGCGCCTGTGGTACGAGTTGCTGGCCGACTCCGCACTGCCCGCCGCCGACGACGGCACCAGCCCGCACGAGTTCCTCTACTTCCCGACCGAGGGGCACTGGGTGCTTGCGCCGCAGCACGCCAAGGTCTGGTACCAGGTGGTCACCGCGTTCCTCGCCAGGCACGTCCTCGGCGAGCGGGCCGACCCCCCGGAGATCCTCGGCTGACACCGGTCTCGGCGTCTCGACCGACCGGTAGGTTGGGGCGATGACCGCAGCACAACGTGAACTCGACATCGTCCTGTACGGCGCGACCGGCTTCGTCGGCAAGCTGACGGCCGAGTACCTCGCCAGGTCGGGCGCAGCGGCCCGCATCGGGCTCGCCGGCCGCTCCGCCGAACGCCTGCTAGTGGTGCGGGAATCACTCGGCGAGGTGGCGCGGGACTGGCCCCTGATCGTCGCCGACGCCGCGTCGCCGTCTTCGCTGGACGACATGGCGGCCAGGGCCAGGGTGGTCGTCACCACCGTGGGCCCCTACACGAAGTACGGCCTGCCGTTGGTTGCCGCGTGCGCGGCCGCGGGCACCGACTACGCCGACCTCACCGGCGAGACGATGTTCATCCGCGAGAGCATCGACACCTACCACGAGCAGGCCGTCGACACCGGCGCGCGGATCGTGCACTCATGCGGATTCGACTCCGTCCCTTCGGATCTCACCGTCTACGCGTTGTTCGACCGGGCGCGCCGGGACGGCGCAGGCCAACTCGGCGAGACGAACTTCGTGATTCGCGCCATGGCGGGTGGCGTATCCGGCGGCACCGCGGCCTCGATGATCGAAGTCATGTCCGTCATGTCGGCCGACCCCGCGGCACGAAGGCTGATGAACGATCCCTACACCCTGACCACCGACCGCGCGGGTGAACCCGAACTGGGACACCAGTCCGACACCCCGTGGCGGCGCGGTCGCGACATCGCCCCCGAACTGGGTGGCGTGTGGACGGGGGCATTCGTGATGGGTGCGACGAACTCCCGAATCGTGCGGCGCAGCAACGCGTTGCTCGACTGGGCGTACGGGCGCACGTTCCGCTACGCGGAGAACACCAGTCTGGGCTCGTCGGTCGTCGCGCCCGTGGCCGCCGCGGCGGTGACGGCCGCCAACGCCGCCGTCCTCGGCTTGGGCAGCCGGTACTTCAACAAGTTGCCGCGCGGGCTGGTGGAGCGCCTCGCGCCCAAGCCAGGAACCGGTCCCGACGAACGGACCAGAGACAACGGCCACTACCGGGTGGAGACCTACACGACCACGTCGTCGGGGGCCCGCTACCGCGCAACCATGGCCCAGCGGGGCGACTTCGGCTACAAGGCCACGGCGGTGCTGTTGGGGGAGTGCGGCCTGGCGCTGGCGTTGGATCGTGACCGACTGTCCAACCTTCGCGGGGTGCTGACCCCCGCGGCGGCCATGGGCGACGTCCTCTTGGCCCGACTCCCCGCCGCAGGGGTCACCTTGGAGACCGAACAGCTGGCCTGATCACCGTCGGGCGGAACGCCTGTCAGACAAGATCACAGCGGCTAGTGTCGCAGTCGCGGTTGTGCAACATCCCAGCAACGAAGGTGGACATGTCATGGCTGGTCTCGACGAACTCTTCAACGAGATTCCCACGCAACAGATTGCGACCAAGCTAGGCGCCGACGAAGGCGAGGTGAACAGCGCCATTCACACGCTGGTTCCGCTCCTCCTCGGCGGCCTCCAGCAGAATGCTCAGGATCCCGACCACGCATCCAACATCGAGAATGCGGCGAGCACGCACGCGGCCAGCGGGCTGCTCGACGGTGGAGTCAGCGTCGATCAGGTCGACGAGACCGACGGCTCGAAGGCGATCGCCAAGATCTTCGGCGGCAACGACACAGGCCAGGTCGCCTCGGCGCTGGCAGGCGGCGGCGCAGGCAGCGGCGACCTGATCAAGAAGCTGTTGCCGATCCTGGCTCCCATCGTGCTCGCCTACATCGGCAAGCAGCTCACCAAGGGTGGAGGCGCCGCGGCGCCGGCCGAACCCCAGGCCCAGGCTTCGTCCGGCGGCGGTCTCGGCGACATCCTCGGCAGCATTCTCGGCGGTGCCGGCGGCGGTGGCGGCAACAACAACCCGTTGGGCAGCATCCTCGGCAGCGTGCTTGGCGGCGGCCAGGGACGTGGCGGGCTCGGCGACATCCTGGGCGGCCTGCTCGGCGGTAAGAAGTAGGAATTCCTCCGGCGGGCAGGAGCGCAGCGACCCGGGAAGAATTCCGGGCGGCGGGCAGGAGCGCAGCGACCCGGGAAGGAACTTGGTCGTCACCAGCCCCCGGAGTCGCGCGACTTCGGGGGCTTTCGCGTTGCGGCCACCGGTCTTCCTAGAATGACCAAGTGACCGCCAGTTCGAAACCCGCCGACAGCCCAGGGGTGCAGTCCCTGCCGAAAACGTGGGATCCGGGCGAGGTAGAGAGTGACCTCTACCAGGGCTGGGTCGACGCAGGCTACTTCACCGCCGACGCCACTAGCGAAAAGCCGCCCTACTCGATCGTGCTGCCTCCGCCGAACGTGACCGGCAGCCTGCACATGGGGCATGCGCTGGACCACACGCTGATGGACGTGCTGACCAGGCGCAAGCGCATGCAGGGCTACGAGGTGCTGTGGCTACCCGGGATGGACCACGCGGGCATCGCCACCCAGAGCGTCGTGGAGAAGCAGCTCGCCGTCGATGGCAAGACGAAGGAGGACTTCGGGCGCGAGCTCTTCATCGACAAGGTGTGGGACTGGAAGCGTGAATCCGGCGGCACCATCGGTGCCCAGATGCGCCGACTCGGTGACGGCGTCGACTGGAGCCGTGACCGGTTCACCATGGACGACGGCCTGTCGCGCGCGGTCCGGACCATCTTCAAGCGGCTGTACGACGCCGGGCTGATCTATCAGGCCGAACGGCTGGTGAACTGGTCACCCGTGCTCGAGACGGCGATCTCGGACCTCGAGGTGAAGTACGAGGACGTCGAGGGCGAGCTGGTGTCGTTCCGGTACGGCTCAATGGATGACGGGGGTCCCCACCTCGTCGTGGCCACCACCCGTGTCGAGACCATGCTCGGCGACACCGCGATCGCCGTGCACCCCGACGACGACCGCTACCGGCAGCTGGTCGGTACCACGCTGCCCCACCCCTTCCTGTCCCGCGACATCATCGTCGTCGCCGACTCACACGTCGATCCCGAATTCGGCACGGGCGCAGTCAAGGTCACGCCCGCACACGATCCCAACGACTTCGAGATCGGTGTCCGGCACAACCTGGCGATGCCGTCGATCCTTGACACCAAGGGCCGGATCGTCGGTACCGGAACGGAATTCGACGGCATGGACCGCTTGGTCGCCCGGGTCGCCGTGCGCGAGGCGCTCGAGAAGCAGGGCCGGGTCGTCGAGGAGAAACGACCGTACCTGCACAGCGTCGGCCACTCCGAACGCAGCGGGGAGGCCATCGAGCCGCGGCTGTCGCTGCAGTGGTGGGTGAAGGTCGAGTCACTCGCCAAGGCGGCCGGGGACGCGGTGCGCAACGGCGACACCGTGATTCACCCGGCCAGCCTCGAACCGCGCTGGTTCGACTGGGTCGACGACATGCACGACTGGTGCATCTCGCGACAGTTGTGGTGGGGCCACCGCATCCCGATCTGGCACGGCCCGAATGGGGAGAAGGTATGCGTCGGACCCGACGACACCCCACCGGAGGGCTGGGAGCAGGATCCCGACGTGCTCGACACGTGGTTCTCCTCGGCACTGTGGCCGTTCTCCACCATGGGTTGGCCCGACCGCACGCCCGAACTCGAGAAGTTCTATCCCACCAGTGTTCTCGTCACCGGCTACGACATCCTGTTCTTCTGGGTGGCGCGGATGATGATGTTCGGCACCTTCGTCGGCGACGACGACGCCATCACCGCGGGCGGGCGGCGCGGACCACAGGTGCCGTTCGAGAACGTCTTCCTGCACGGCCTCATCCGCGACGAGTTCGGTCGCAAGATGAGCAAGTCCAAGGGCAACGGCATCGACCCGCTGGACTGGGTGGAGACCTTCGGCGCCGACGCCCTTCGGTTCACGTTGGCGCGCGGGGCCAGCCCCGGTGGCGACATGTCGATCGGCGAGGACCACGCCCGCGCCTCGAGGAACTTCGCCACCAAGCTGTTCAACGCCACCAGGTTCGCGTTGATGAACGGGGCCGCGCCCGCTCCACTACCTGGCCTCGACGAACTCACCGACGCGGACCGCTGGATCCTGAGCCGGCTGGAAGAGGTTAGGACCGAAGTCGATTCGGCGTTCGACGGCTACGAGTTCAGCCGGGCGTGTGAGTCGCTCTATCACTTCGCCTGGGACGAATTCTGCGACTGGTACCTGGAGTTGGCCAAAGTGCAACTCTCGGACCGGCCGGACGGGCACACCAACGCCGTGCTGGCTGCCGTTCTGGACGCGCTGCTCAAGCTGCTGCACCCGGTGATGCCGTTCGTCACCGAGACCCTCTGGAAGACGTTGACCGGTGGCGAGTCGCTGGTGATCGCGGACTGGCCGCAGTCGTCGGGCATCGCGTCGGATGGGGTTGCGGCGCAACGGATCACCGACATGCAGAGGCTGATCACCGAGGTGCGCAGGTTCCGCAGTGACCAGGGTCTCAACGACCGTCAGCGGGTCCCTGCCCGGTTGGTCGGGGTCGCAGGCGCCGATCTGGACGCCCAGGTGACCGCGGTCGGCGCATTGGCCTGGCTGACCGAGCCTGCCGACGGCTTCACTCCGTCGGCGTCGGTGGAGGTCCGGCTGTCGCGCGGCACGGTCGTCGTCGAACTCGACACGTCGGGCACCGTCGACGTCGCTGCGGAGCGCCGCCGGTTGGAGAAGGATCTGGCTGCCGCGCAGAAGGAGTTGGCCCAGACCGACGCGAAGCTCGGCAACGAGGCGTTCCTGGCCAAGGCGCCCCAGGACGTCGTCGACAAGATCAGGGGCCGCCGCGAGCTGGCCTCTGACGAGGTGGAGCGCATCAACGGCCGCCTGGCCGGGCTCTCGTGAATCCACAGGACGTGAATCCACTGGAACCGACGCCCGACGAGATCGCAGCGCTCCTGCAGGTTGAGCATCTGCTCGACCAGCGTTGGCCGGAGACGAAGATCGAACCCAGTACGACGCGCATCGTCGCACTGCTGGAATTGCTGGGGTCTCCGCAGCGCGCGTACCCGAGCATCCATGTCACCGGTACCAACGGCAAGACCTCGGTGACCCGCCTGATCGACTCCCTGCTGACGGCTCTGCACCGGCGTACCGGACGCAATACCAGTCCGCACCTGCAGTCCGCGGTCGAACGCATCTCGATCGATGGCAGGCCGATCACCCCGGCGCGCTACGTCGAGACCTATCGCGAGATCGAACCGTTCGTGGAGATGGTGGACAAGCAGTCCGAGGCGGCCGGCGGCCCGCGGATGAGCAAGTTCGAGGTCGTCACGGCGATGGCGTTCGCCGCGTTCGCCGACGCGCCCGTCGACGTGGCGGTGGTGGAGGTCGGCCTTGGTGGACGGTGGGACGCCACCAACGTGATCAACGCTCCCGTCGCCGTGATCACCCCCATCGGCATCGACCACGTCGACTTCCTCGGCGACACCATCGCAGAGATCGCTTCGGAGAAGGCCGGAATCATCACCAAGCAGGAGGACGACCTGGTGCCGAGGGACACCGTCGCGGTGCTCGGGCAGCAGCCGCCCGAGGCCATGGAGGTGTTGCTGGCGGAGGCACTTCGCGCCGATGCGGCGGTGGCCCGCGAGGACTCCGAGTTCGCCGTGCTACGGCGCGAGGTCGCGGTCGGGGGGCAGGTTCTCGAACTTCAGGGGCTCGGCGGCGTCTACTCCGACATCTTCCTGCCCCTGCACGGTGAGCATCAGGCGCACAACGCGGTGGTGGCGCTCGCGGCGGTCGAGGCGTTCTTCGGCGCGGGCCCTGACCGTCAGCTGGACGTCGACGCGGTTCGGGCCGGCTTCGCGACGGTGACCAGCCCCGGTCGCTTGGAGCGAATGCGAAGCGCCCCAACAGTATTCATCGATGCAGCGCATAATCCGGCGGGAGCGGCCGCGCTCGCGTCGGCGCTGCGGGCCGAGTTCGACTTCCGTTTCCTCTTGGGAGTCGTGTCGGTGATGTCGGACAAGGACGTGGACGGCATCCTCGCCGCGCTCGAGCCGGTGTTCGACCAGATCGTGGTGACCAACAATGGGTCGCCACGCGCGATGGACGTCGAGGAGCTTGCCCTGCGTGCCGAGGAGCGCTTCGGTCCGGAGCGGGTGATCACGGCCGCGACGTTGCCCGACGCCATCGAGACCGCGATCGCGGTGGTGGAGGAGTCGGGCCAGGATGACGGGTTCTCCGGAAGTGGCATGGTGATCACCGGTTCGGTGGTCACCGCGGGCGCAGCCAGGACGCTGTTCGGCCGGGACCCGGAATGACCGAGGAGCCCGAGGACACCGCCGCCCCGCCACCGGATCCGTGGAAGGGCTTCCGCGGAGTCATGGCGGGCACGCTGATCCTGGAATCCATCGTGGTGCTGCTCGCCCTCCCGGTCGTCTCCTTCTCGCGCGGTGGTCTCAGCGGCACCAGTGCGGGATATCTGATCGGCGTGGCGGTGGTGCTGATCGTCCTCGCCGGATTGCAGCGCCGGCCGTGGGCGCTCGCGGCGAATCTCGCCATGCAGGTCTTCGTGATCGCCGGGGCGTTCATCCACGTCACGGTCGGGTTCGTCGGCATCGTCTTCGCGGGGGTCTGGGCGTTGATCGTCTATCTGCGCGCCGAGGTCAAACGCCGACAGGAGCGCGGTCTGCTGCCCGGGCAGCAGCATCCGCCTACTGACTAGTAGGCTCTGGCGTCGTGACTGAGCGGACCCTGGTTTTGATCAAGCCCGACGGCGTCGAGCGACACCTCGTCGGAGAGATCCTCAGCCGAATCGAACGCAAGGGCTTGACCATCGCGGCCCTGGAACTCAAGACCGTCAGCGACGACGTCGCGCGGCAGCACTACGCCGAGCACGAGGGGAAGCCGTTCTTCCCGTCGCTTCTGGAATTCATTACCTCCGGGCCCGTGGTGGCCGCCATCGTTGAGGGGCCTCGGGCCGTTGCCGCGTTCCGGCAGATCGCCGGCGGGACGGATCCCGTCGAGAAGGCCACACCCGGCACGATTCGTGGTGACCTGGCCCTCGTCACCCAGGACAACCTTGTCCACGGCTCCGATTCGGCCGATTCCGCGGCGCGCGAGATCGAGCTCTGGTTTCCCAGCCGTTAGCTGCCGCAGGAGCCTCCTGCGGCGTCTCGTCGGTTTCCGTCCGGCGGTGTGGGATACTGGTCGCGGGTGACCGGCTTACAACCAGGGTCGGTCGCCCGGATGAAGACTTGGACGAGCGCGACCACCCTAGGTGCGGCGCCGACCGTCCAGCCGTCATTCAGCCAGGCACCGAGGTGCTCTCCCGAGCAGCTCGGAGCGAGACCATAACAAGCTCGGGAGAAGTACCCCGGGCCCATAGCGGAAGCCCTCGCGTGGCCGCGTCGATGTGACGCGCCCGGGGGCTTGAGGAGAATTCGTGGCCGAAGATGCCCATACCCAAGACCTATCTGAAGACACCCTGTCCGGGCGGGACCCGGACGCGCAGCAGCTGAACGAGGGTGCTGCGGCGCCCTTCGCGTCTCCTTTCGCCATCGCGGTGCCCGACGACGAGGCGATCGAGGGCGACGAGCCCGAATCGCGGCTGTTGCTGGAGACGCCCGCGCCTGCCAATCCGGTCCCTGCCAGCGCTTCTCCGGCCGGGTACCTGCCGCTGTTCGTCGCACCCCAGCCCGTGTCGTTCGAGCCCACGCGCATCGTTTCCGACGATGACGAGCACGACGACGAGGATGAGGACGAGGACGAGGAGTCCGACGATGGGGAGGGCGACGCCGACGAGCAGGGCGACCGACCCGCCGCCCGGCGACGTCGAAGGGGACGGCGTGGACGCGGCCGCGGTCGTGGCGAGCAAAACCCCGACGACCCGACCGATGACACCGCCGGCGACGACGACACCGCAGACGAGTCGGATGGCGACGACGAGTCCGACGACGCCGGTGCCGACGACGAGAGCGCGTCCGGTGACGGTGCCAGCCGCCGCCGCCGCAGGCGCAGGCGCCGCAAGTCCGGTTCCGGTGACGGGGACGGCGACGGCGACGAAGCCGTAGCGCCCGACGATCCGCCCAACACGGTGGTGCACGAGCGGCCGCCGCGCGAGAAGTCGGTGAAGGCCGTCAACAACGAGATTCAGGGCATCAGCGGGTCTACCCGGCTGGAGGCCAAGCGCCAGCGTCGCCGGGACGGGCGTGACGCAGGCCGCCGCAGGCCGCCCATTCTGAGCGAGGCCGAATTCCTGGCCCGCCGCGAGGCCGTCGAGCGCGTCATGGTGGTGCGCGACAAGGTCCGCACCGAGCCGCCGCACGAGGGCGCCCGCTACACACAGATCGCGGTGCTCGAGGACGGTGTGGTGGTCGAGCACTTCGTCACGTCCGCTGCGTCGGCGTCCCTGGTCGGCAACATCTACCTCGGCATCGTGCAGAACGTGCTGCCGTCGATGGAGGCGGCGTTCGTCGACATCGGCCGCGGCCGCAATGGGGTGCTCTATGCCGGTGAGGTGAACTGGGAGGCTGCCGGACTGGGCGGCGCCAGCCGCAAGATCGAACAGGCCCTCAAGCCAGGCGACTACGTCGTCGTCCAGGTCAGCAAGGATCCGGTCGGGCACAAGGGTGCGCGCCTCACCACGCAGGTGTCCCTTGCCGGCCGGTATTTGGTGTACGTGCCTGGCGCGTCGTCGACCGGGATCAGCCGCAAGCTGCCCGACACCGAACGGCAGCGCCTCAAGGAGATCCTGCGCGACGTGGTCCCCGCCGATGCGGGCGTGATCATCCGCACCGCGTCGGAGGGCGTCAAGGAAGACGACATCCGCGTCGACGTGAATAGGCTGCAGGAGCGTTGGAACCAGGTCGAGGCCAAGGCGGCCGAGACCAAGAAGAAGGCGGCAGGCGCTGCGATTGCGCTCTACGAAGAGCCCGATGTGTTGGTCAAGGTGATCCGCGACCTGTTCAACGAGGACTTCTCGGGCCTGATCGTGTCCGGCGACGATGCCTGGAATACCATCAACGCATACGTCAATTCCGTTGCACCGGAACTGGTTCCGCGGATGACGAAGTACCAACCCGCCTCGCCCGACGGTCCCGACGTGTTCGCCGTGCATCGCATCGACGAACAACTGACCAAGGCGCTCGATCGCAAGGTGTGGCTGCCGTCGGGCGGAACCCTGGTGATCGACCGCACCGAGGCGATGACGGTGGTCGACGTGAACACCGGCAAGTTCACCGGCTCCGGCGGAAACCTCGAGCAGACCGTCACGCGAAACAACCTGGAGGCCGCTGAGGAGACCGTGCGCCAGCTTCGGCTGCGTGACATCGGCGGCATCATCGTCATCGACTTCATCGACATGGTGCTGGAGGCCAACCGCGACCTGGTGCTGCGCCGGTTGACCGAGGCTCTCGGCCGGGACCGCACGCGGCACCAGGTGTCGGAGGTGACGTCGCTCGGGCTGGTGCAGCTGACCCGCAAGAAACTGGGCACCGGTCTGATCGAGGCGTTCTCCACCACCTGCCCGCACTGCGCAGGCCGCGGGATCGTGCTGCACGGCGATCCCGTCGACTCCGGTGCGGCGCCTGTCCGCAGGTCCGAGTCGGCCGGCGGAACAGGCAGGCGCGGCAAGCGTGGCAAGAAGGGCGGCAAGCCGGAGGACGTTGACGTTCAGGTGGTCAAGGTGCCGTCCCACGCGGCGGGCGAGCATCCGATGTTCAAGGCGATGGCCGCTGCCAACGGCCGCCCCGAGGACGACGACGCCGACGACGAGACGACCGAGGACGAGGCGACCGTCGTGGACGTGGGCACCGGGATCGACACCGCCCGGCACGTCGAAGCCGACGACGAGGACACGGCCGATACGGACGACGATCTCGACGAAGAGGACTCCGACGAGGAGGAATCCGACGACGAGGACTCGGACGACGATCTCGAAGCCGACGACGAGGACGAGGACATCGATGACGACATCGAGGTCATCGACTCCGACGACGACGATGACGATGAGGATGAGGACGACGATGAGGACGTCGACGACGATGAGGACGTCGACGACGATGAGGACGACGACGATGACGACGATGACGACGGTGACGATGAGGACGAGGACGACGACTCGGACGATGAGGACGAGGACGACGACTCGGATGACGACGATCGGGCACTCGTCGCCTCGGCGTCGCGCCCTCGACGCCGCCGCGCGGCCGCCAGGCCGGCAGGACCACCGGCGTCGTGACGCACTGCTCGCCGGTTTGACCCCGTACCCGCTGGTCACGTAACCTTGAGCAGTTGTCTTCAGGCCCCGTGACCAACGGTGCCGGTGGGCACATGGTTTGCGAGGGAACCACCGAGACCCCGCACCCCCAGACCCGCGCTCGCGCCCTCGGGTTGCGCGCGCCCGCTTCATCGATGCAGAGGAAGACGAACACGATGGCGACGTACGCAATCGTCAAGACCGGCGGCAAGCAGTACAAAGTCGCCGTTGGAGACATAGTCAAGGTCGAGAAGCTGGAGATCGAGGCGGGCGAGTCCGTCTCGCTTCCGGTCGCGCTGGTCGTCGACGGCGGCACGGTCACCACCGACGCCAAGGATCTGGCGAAGGTCGCGGTCACCGGCGAGGTGCTCGAACACACCAAGGGCCCCAAGATCCGCATCCACAAGTTCAAGAACAAGACCGGCTATCACAAGCGCCAAGGCCACCGTCAGCCTCTGACGGTCGTCAAGGTCACCGGTATCAAGTAGTCGAGGGAGCGAACCAATGGCACACAAGAAGGGCGCCTCAAGCTCACGCAACGGTCGCGACTCCAACGCCCAGCGTCTCGGCGTCAAGCGATTCGGCGGGCAGGTCGTCAAGGCCGGCGAGATCATCGTCCGGCAGCGCGGCACACACTTCCACCCGGGCGTCAACGTCGGTCGCGGCGATGACGACACCCTGTTCGCCACGGCGCCGGGCGCCGTCGAATTCGGCGTCAAGCGTGGACGCAAGACGGTGAACATCGTCCGCGCCGCGCGGCCCGGGTCTGATGTCGCCGCCGGGGCGGCTCCGGAAGCCTAGGGCCCCGAGGACTTCCACGCGAGTGAAGCTGCTGCGAGTTCTCAACTGAATCGCACACACCAGCTTCACTCGAGGGAAGGATCGTTCGATGCCTCGGTTCGTCGACCGCGTCGTGATCCATGCACGGGCAGGTAACGGCGGCCGCGGCTGCGCGTCGGTGCACCGGGAGAAGTTCAAGCCACTCGGTGGTCCCGACGGTGGTAACGGAGGTCGCGGCGGCAGCATCGTGCTGGTCGTCGATCCGCAGGTGCACACCCTGCTCGACTTCCACTTTCATCCTCACGTCGATGCCCCGTCAGGCAAGCAGGGCGCGGGCAACAACCGCGACGGCGCGGCAGGCAACGACCTCGAGCTGCGGGTGCCCGATGGCACCGTCATCCTCGACGAGGATGGCCGGTTGCTCGCCGATCTGGTCGGCGAGGGCACCCGGTTCGAAGCCGCCGCTGGCGGACGCGGTGGGCTCGGCAACGCGGCGTTGGCGTCGCGCGCACGCAAGGCGCCGGGGTTCGCGCTGCTCGGCGAGCAGGGTCAGGCCCGCGATCTCACCCTTGAACTCAAGACGGTCGCCGACGTAGGCCTCGTCGGATTCCCGTCGGCAGGCAAGTCGTCGCTGGTGTCGGTGATCTCGGCGGCCAAGCCGAAGATCGCCGACTATCCGTTCACTACCCTGACGCCGAACCTTGGTGTCGTTTCCGCGGGCGAACACACCTTCACCGTCGCCGACGTGCCGGGGCTGATCCCCGGCGCTTCCGACGGTCGCGGGCTCGGGCTGGATTTCCTCCGGCACATCGAGCGCTGCGCGGTGCTGGTGCACGTCGTGGACTGCGCGACGATGGAACCGGGTCGCGACCCGATCTCCGACATCGACGCGTTGGAGGCCGAGCTGGCCGCCTACACCCCGACGCTGCAGGGCGATACGACGCTGGGTGACCTGGCCGAGCGGCCACGCGCGGTAGTGCTCAACAAGATCGACGTGCCAGACGCGCGCGAGCTGGCCGACTTCGTCCGTGACGAGGTGACCGAGCGCTACGGGTGGCCGGTGTACGAGGTGTCGACCGTCACCCGGGACGGGCTGCGGCCGTTGACGTTCGCGCTGTGGGATCTGGTGTCCGCCTACCGGCAGTCGCAACCCACGGTCGCGCCACGCCGCCCGGTGATCCGACCCATCCCCGTTGACGAGAGCGGCTTCACCGTGACAGCCGACGGTGAGGGTGGCTTCGTGGTGCGCGGCACCAGGCCCGAACGTTGGATCAGCCAAACCGATTTCACCAACGACGAGGCCGTCGGCTATCTGGGTGATCGACTTGCCCGGCTTGGCGTTGAGGACGAGTTGATCAAGCAGGGTGCGCGACCCGGTTGCGCGGTGACCATCGGCGACATGACGTTCGACTGGGAACCGCAGACACCTGCGGGCATCGACATGCAGATGTCGGGGCGTGGCACCGACATTCGACTGGAGCAGACCGAGCGGGTCGGAGCAGACGAACGCAAGGCCGCCCGGCGTGAGCGTCGTCGCCGCGGCGGTGAGGAATGAGCAGCACCCATCGCAACGCGGTGCGCACGGCCCGCAGCGTCGTCGTGAAGGTCGGCACCACAGCGCTGACCACATCGTCCGGTGTGTTCGACGCGGGCCGTCTTGCGTCGCTGGTCGAAGCCATCGAGGCGCGCATGAAGGCCGGGTCCGACGTCGTCATCGTGTCATCGGGCGCCATCGCGGCAGGCATCGAACCGCTCGGATTGACCAAGCGGCCAACTGATCTGGCCACCAAGCAGGCGGCGGCCAGCGTCGGGCAGGTGGCGTTGGTGAACGCCTGGAGCGCGGCGTTCGGCCGTTACCAGCGCACCGTCGGCCAGGTGCTGCTCACCGCGCACGACATCTCCATGCGGGTGCAGCACACCAACGCCCAGCGCACGCTCGACCGGTTGCGCTCGCTGCACGCCGTCGCGATCGTCAACGAGAACGACACCGTCGCCACCAACGAGATCCGGTTCGGCGACAACGACAGACTCTCAGCCCTGGTGGCGCACCTCGTCGGGGCCGACGCGCTGGTGCTGTTGAGCGACATCGACGGGCTCTACGACGGCGATCCACGGAAGGCGACCGACGCCGCCCCGGTGCGCTTCATCCACGAGGTTGCCGCGCCCGACGACCTCGACGGCGTGGTGGCAGGCGGCGGAAGCAGGCTTGGCACCGGCGGCATGGCCTCCAAGCTGTCGTCGGCACTGTTGGCCGCCGACGCCGGAGTGCCGGTGTTGCTCGCCGCCGCCACCGACGCCGCTGACGCGTTGGCCGAAGCATCCGTTGGAACGGTGTTCGCGCCGCGCGGCGAACGGATGTCGGCGCGCCGGTTCTGGGTGCGCTATGCCGCGGAGTCCGCGGGAGTGTTGACCCTCGACGAGGGGGCCGTTCGGGCGGTGGTGCGACAGCGCCGATCATTGCTGCCCGCCGGGATCATTGCGGTCTCCGGCCGGTTCCACGGCGGTGACGTGATCGACCTGCGCGGGCCGGATGCGGGGATGGTCGCCAGGGGAGTGGTGGCGTACGACGCCGCGGAGCTGGCCACGATGATCGGCCGTTCCACGTCGGAGCTGCCCGCGGAGATGCGCCGCCCCGCGGTGCACGCCGATGATCTGGTCGCCGTCTAGGGCGCTTCCAGATACAGTGCGGCCCAGATGATCTGGGTGAGCGTGGCGGCCAATTCGGCGTCGTAGGACTGCCCTGTGCCCGGCAGGTTCTGGTGGCAGGACCGCTCGACCATCCAGGTGAGCGAGCTTGCCGTGGTGGCTGCGGGCAGATCGCCCCGGATGGCGCCGTCCCGTTGGCCCTGCTCGATCACCGCGGCCATGCGCGCCGCGATTTCGCCGAGCACCTGGTTGTAGTTGGCGCCGACCATGGCGTCGTAGGCGGCCACCTCGTTGATCGCCAGCAGGAGTGGCTGATGCCGTCGGAAACTGGCGATGATCGCCGTCACAGCGGCAAGCACGTCGGCCGGTCGACGGCGCGAAGCGACATTCCACCAGCGGTCGCCGTCCTTGGCGAGGTCGTCGAACACCTGACCGGTCAGGCGGCGCAGAAGATGCCCCTTGTCCTGGAAGTAGATGTAGAAGCTGGCCCGGGAGATGCCCGCCTCGGTCGCCAACCGGTCCACGCTCAGCTCGGTGAAGCTGGTACCGTCGGCCATCAGGCGTTCGGTGGCGTCGAGCAGTCGGCGCTCGATCTGCTCGCGCCGCTCCTGCCGCTTGGCCTGCGGCTTCCTGGTCACCGAGGGCATGCAGGGCAGCGTAGCTGCAACCTCGGCACCTTGACTAGACATAGTGTCTAGACTTATCGTCGGGCTCCACCTCATGAGGAGAATCACCGCGATGACCGTGCAGCCCGTCGGCTCCCTGCATCCCCATGACCCCATCGACCTGTCCTCGCGGGCGTTCTGGTCCGTCAGCGCCACCGAGCGGGAGAAGTCGTTCGCCACGCTGCGCGCGGAGCGGCCCGTCAGCTGGCACCCGCCGGTCGAGGACGCTCTGATGCACGACCCGGCCGATCCCGGCTATTGGGCGGTGACCCGGCATGCCGACATCGTGACCGTCAGCCGCGACAGTGACGTGTTCCTGTCCGGCAAGGGCGTGCTGTTCGAGAACGTGCCAGAAGAATTGCTCGAGGCCTCGCAGTCCTTCCTGGCGATGGACCCGCCGCGACACACCCTGATCCGCAAGGTGGTGCACGCCGCCTTCACCCCGCGCCAGGTCCGCCGCATCGAGGACTCGATCAAGGCGAACGCGCGCGACATCGTCGCCGAACTCCGCGACGCGGGCAGCGGAGCCGACTTCGTCGAGCACTGTTCCAGGGAACTGCCGATCCGCACGCTGTCCGACATGGTCGGCATCCCGGAATCCGAGCGCGCGCAGGTGGCGAACGCGGCGGACGCCATGGTCTCCCTCGGCGACCCGGTCTTCCTCGACGGCCGCAACCCCATCGAGGTGCTCGTGGGCAGCCAGATGTACCTGCATCAGGTGGCGGGCGCGCTGGCGGCCGACCGGCGCGAGAACCCCGGCGACGATCTGATCAGCAGCCTCGTCCACGCCGAGGTGGACGGTGACCGGCTCACCGACGCCGAGGTCGCCGCCTTCTTCGTCCTGCTCTCGGTGGCTGGCAACGACACCACCCGTCAGGCCACGAGCCACGCCGTCAAGGCGCTGACCGACTTCGGTGACCAGAAGGCTTGGCTGGCCGCCGATTTCGACGATCGGATCGGTGGAGCGGTCGAGGAGTTCGTCCGGTGGGCCACTCCGGTGATGACCTTCCGCCGCACCGCTGCCACGGACTACGTGCTCGGCGAGCAGGCCATCGCGGCGGGCGAGAAGGTCGTGATGTTCTACGCGTCTGGCAATTTCGACACCGACGTATTCGACGCGCCGGCTCGGCTGGATCTCGGCCGCAAGCCCAATCCGCACCTCGGCTTCGGTGGTGGTGGACGGCACTTCTGCCTCGGCGCACACGTGGCGCGGGCCCAGTTGCGCGCGATCATCGCCGAGCTACTCACCGCACTGCCCGACATCGAGGCAGGGGATCCGGTTTACAACGCAGGCAACTTCATCCACAACATCCGTTCCATGCCGGTCACCTTTTAGGGGTTTGTGCACCAACGCAGAGCGCCGTGTGGTGTGCGCACATCACGGGGTCAGCGCGTCGAAGTCGCAGGGGTGAGTTCGTCGGTGAGCAGTGCAAGGAGCTCGGAGCAGCCGCCGTCGACCTTGACGTTCGCCAGCGCGTCGCCCCGGGTAGGCCCGCGGTTGATGATCGCGACGGGCTTGCGCTTCGCCACGGCGTGGCGGACGAATCGCAGGCCGGAGAACACCGTCAGCGACGACCCGGCGACCAGCAGTGCGTCCGCGGCATCGACGAGCGAATACGCCTGCGCCACACGCTCCTTGGGCACGCTCTCGCCGAAGTACACGATGTCGGGCTTGAGCATGCCGCCGCAGCGTGGACAGTCCACGTAGCGGAACGAGGCCGTCTCGGTGACCATGGCGTCGGCGTCGGGCGCGACCGCGATGCCACCGACCTTCTCGGCCCGCTCGACGAAACCCGGGTTGAGCGTCTCCAGCTGGTCGGCCAGCGCCGCCCGGGGGATGGTGTGCCCGCACTGCAGGCACACCACCCGCGCGTACGTGCCGTGCAGGTCGATCACCGTCTGGCTACCCGCCTTCGTGTGCAGCAGGTCGACGTTCTGGGTGATCACGCCGGTGACGATGCCCGCGTGCTCCAGCGTCGCCAGCGCGCGATGACCGGCATTGGGCAGCGTGGCGTCCATGTGCCGCCAGCCGACGTGGTTGCGGGCCCAGTACCGCTGCCGGAACACCGCGTCGGAGGTGAACTGACCGATGGTCATCGGGTTGCTCGGCGGTGAGTCCGGACCACGGTAATCGGGGATGCCGGAGTCGGTGGACAACCCGGCTCCGGTGAGCACCGCGACGCACTGACCTGCGAGCAGGTTGATCAGTTCGGGGGCTTCCACGCTGTCCAGGGTAGGCGGCCTGAGACAATCCCAGTCGTGGCCTTCCATTCCGCCTACCGGCACGGCTTCGTACGGGTTGCCGCATGCACGCACCACACCACGTTGGCCGATCCCGCGGCGAACGCCGAATCCGTGCTGCGGTTGGCACGCGACTGCCACGACGACGGTGTCGCGCTTGCGGTGTTTCCCGAGCTGACGCTGTCGGGATACTCCATCGAGGACATCCTCCTGCAGGACGGTCTGCTCGACGCCGTCGAGGAGGCGGTGGCGACCGTGGTGGCTGCGTCGACGGAGTTGTTGCCGGTACTGGTCGTCGGCGCGCCGCTGCGGCACCGCCATCGCGTGTACAACACCGCACTCGTCATTCACCGCGGCGCCGTGCTCGGCGTCGTGCCGAAGTCCTATCTGCCCGCCTACCGCGAGTTCTACGAGCGCAGGCAGCTGGCCGCGGGCGATGACGTGGCAGGCACCATCCGTGTCGCCGGCGCCGAGGCCCCGTTCGGTCCCGACCTGCTGTTCGCGGCCACCGACCTACCGAACTTCGTCTTGCACGTCGAGGTGTGCGAGGACATGTGGGTGCCGATCCCGCCGAGCGCCGAGGCCGCTCTGGCCGGGGCGACGGTGCTGGCCAACCTGTCCGGAAGCCCGATCACGATCGGCCGGGCCGACGACCGCCAGCTGCTGGCCCGCTCGGCGTCGTCGCGCTGCCTTGCCGCCTACGTCTACGCCGCCGCAGGGGAGGGGGAGTCGACCACCGATCTGGCATGGGACGGTCAGACGATGATCTACGAGAACGGCCTCCTGCTGGCCGAATCCGAGCGCTTCCCCAAGGGTGAGCGCCGCTCGGTCGCCGACGTGGACACCGACCTCCTGCGCGCCGAACGGATCCGGATGGGCACGTTCGACGACAACCGCAGGCACCACCGCGTGCGCACCGACGCGTTCCGCCGGATCGAGTTCGTCGTCGACCCACCAGCGGGTGACATCGGGTTGCGCCGCGAGATCGAACGCTTTCCGTTCGTGCCATCGGATCCGCAACGGCTGCAACAGGATTGTTACGAGGCCTACAACATCCAGGTGTCTGGGCTGGAGCAGCGGCTGCGTGCGCTGAACTACCCCAAGGTGGTGATCGGGGTCTCTGGTGGCCTTGACTCGACGCACGCGTTGATCGTCGCGGCCCGCGCCATGGACCGGGAAGGCAGGCCACGCAGCGACATCCTCGCCTTCACACTGCCCGGCTTCGCCACCGGCGAGCGCACCAAGGGCAACGCGGTCGCGTTGAGCAAGGCGCTCGGAGTGACGTTCTCCGAGATCGACATTCGCAGAACGGCCACGTTGATGCTCACCGAGATGGGGCATCCGTTCGCGCGCGGCGAGAAGATCTACGACGTCACCTTCGAGAACGTGCAGGCGGGGCTGCGCACCGACTACCTGTTCCGCCTGGCCAACCAGCGCGGCGGCATCGTGCTGGGCACCGGCGACCTGTCGGAGCTCGCGCTGGGCTGGTCCACCTACGGCGTCGGCGACCAGATGTCGCACTACAACGTGAACGGCGGTGTGCCCAAGACCCTGATCCAGCATCTGATCAGATGGGTGATCACTGCGGGCGAGTTCGGCGACGAGGTCAACGCGGTACTGCAGTCCGTGGTGGACACCGAGATCACGCCGGAACTGGTGCCCACTGGCGAGGACGAGGAGATCCAGAGCAGCGAGGCGAAGGTGGGACCCTATGTCCTGCAGGACTTCTCGCTCTACCAAGTGCTGCGCTACGGCTTCCGCCCCTCGAAGGTGGCGTTCCTGGCGTGGCACGCGTGGAGCGACGCCGAGCGCGGCGACTGGCCCGCCGGCTACCCCGCCGACAAGCGACCGGAGTACACCCTTGCCGAGATTCGGCGTTGGCTGACGGTCTTCGTGCAGCGCTTCTACTCATTCAGCCAGTTCAAGCGTTCGGCGCTGCCCAACGGTCCGAAGGTGTCGTCGGGCGGGGCGCTGTCGCCGCGAGGAGACTGGCGCGCTCCGTCGGACATGTCGGCGCGGATCTGGCTCGAGGAGATCGAGCGCGAGGTGCCCGAGGCATGAGGCCCGCCTAACGCTCGTACGTCCCCGTCAGGGTGCCGCGGGCCAGCACGTGACCCGACGCCGCGGCCAGTAGCGCCTTGACCGTCGCGACGTCCGAAGGCACCGGCCGATCGAGGGCCAGAACGTGGAACCGGTACCGGTGCGGGCCGTGACCGGGGATCGGCCGAGGGCCCGAGTAGCCGTCCTTGCTCAACCTGGTGCGCACGGTGCGCAGCCCGGGACCGGAACGGAACTCGCCTTCGTCGAGGCTCTCACTGTCCGGCGGCAACACGGCGGCGCTGTGCAGGAGCGGCGTGCGCAACGGCACGTCGACGTCGTCGAGCAGCAACAGCAGCGCAGCCGTCGCCCGCGGCACTCCCGTCCACCGCAACGCGGGGGAGACGTCGTCGCCGACCCCCTTGCCCGCGTGGCGACGCGGTATCCGACCGCCGTCGGCGAAGGCCGTACTGGTGACGGTGATGGTGGTGGGGGCGGCGAATCCGGCGCCTGCCAGCGGACTCCGGGCCGTCGACGCCCGAACCGGGCGCAGCAGCCTGCCGATCAGCGTCATGATCCGACTCTTGCGACGGATCGGTGGTCAGTCAAGCGCCTGTTCGGGCAGGCCGTACCCAGATGCCGCACGCCCGCGCCGGTGAGGCAGGTCGCGATCGAGTAGGTCGCGCAGCGCCCGCCGCGCGAAGTCGTTGGTGACCGGATCGTTCGGCGCCGTGCGCCGGATCGACACCGGCGCGGTGCACGGCGCCGCCGCGGGTGGGCGGGGTGCGTTCTCGGCCGTGGTCGTCACGTGCCTCCTTGCTCTTGGCTCTCGGCGTCCAGCACGTCGTCGATGGCTTCGGCGGTCGGGGCGCAACCGCCCGCGCCCGGTATCAGGGTCGCGAGTGCTCCTGCCGCGCAGGCGCGGCGCAGCGCGATCTCGGAGCCGGAAAGCCACTCGGCGGCAAGCACTCCGGCGAAGACATCCCCTGCACCGGTGGTATCGATCGGTTCGACCGCGGGTGCGGCGATGTCGCGGCGACCCTCGGCACCGATGTGCGTCGCGCCATCGGCGCCCCGCGTGATCACGAGATGCGGTACCGGCCACTTCCACTGCTGCGATTCGCCGTCGTTCAGCACGACCACGTCGGCCACCTCCGCCAGCTCGCCGAGGGCGTGGGACGGTGCGCCCGCCGGCGACGCGTTTACCACGACCAGTGCGCCACCCTCGCGCCCGAGGCGGGCGGCCGCCAGCACCGTCTCCATCGGAATCTCCAACTGCAGCAAGACCACGTCGGCCGCCGCCACGACCGAGCGGACGACCGCCGACGCCATGCTCAGGTGGGCGTTGGCGCCGGGCGCGACGACGATGCAGTTCTCGGCGTCGGCGTCCACCACGATCGCCGCTGCCCCGCTCGGGCCGGGCACGGTCACGACGCCTTCGAGTCCCACACCGTTGTCGCGCAGGTGGCTGCGCAGGAGGTCTGCCGCCGGGTCGGTGCCGACGGCAGCGACGATGTCGACCGCCGCGCCCGCCCGCGCCGCCGCCACGGCCTGGTTGCCACCCTTGCCGCCCGGCGCGGCCGACAGCGCCGAGGCCAGCACCGTCTCGCCTGGCCTCGGCAGCGACTGCACCGTGAACGACTGGTCGAGGTTGACGCTGCCCACCACGCAGACACGAGTCACGCCGCCACCGTAACCGTTACCTGGAATGTGAATGTCTGTATGACGCTCCAGATCAGGCAGCCTCTCCTTGCGGAGGGGCGGTCCCCGTCTGATCTCCCACTGATGGGTGGAGCGGGGTGACGTTTCAACATTGCGTGCAGCTTTGGGCTTCCCATTCAATTCAATCCGGACCGAGCTCAGAGCGCGACCTCGTCGATCGGGATCGGAGACGGTCGTTCACGTCGACACGGGCTTGCCAATCTTCCGTAACCCCGACCGGGCTTTACCCGGGTTACCTCGATAAGCTGGCCAAATGAGCGTTGAGGCTCCCGAGGGCAGGAGCGAAGCGACCCGGGAAAGCGACCCAAGTACCGACCTGCGCGCGCAGGTTCACGATGCCGCCCGTCGGGCGCGGGTCGCGGCACGCACCCTTGGCACATTGACCACCGCGACGAAGGACCGGGCGCTGCACGCGGCGGCCGACTCGGTGCTCGCCAGGGTGCACGTGATCCTGACCGCGAACGCCGAGGACCTCGATGTGGCCAGGGCCTCCGGCACCCCGGAGGCCATGCTCGACCGGCTGGCTCTGAACCCGAAGCGGGTCGACGGCATCGCCGCCGGGCTGCGCCAGGTCGCGGGGCTGCCCGATCCGGTCGGCGAGGTGCTGCGCGGCGGCACGCTGCCCAATGGTCTGCAGATCCGCCAGCAGCGCGTGCCGCTCGGCGTGGTCGGCATGGTCTACGAGGGCAGGCCCAACGTCACCGTCGACGCCTTCGGTCTGACGCTGAAGTCCGGCAACGCCGTGTTGCTGCGCGGCAGCTCGTCGGCCGCGCGCTCGAACGCCGCGTTGGTGACCGCGCTGCGTGCCGCCCTCGAGCTGGAGGGGCTGGCGCCCGATGCCGTGCAACTGCTTCCCAGCGACGACCGCACCACCGTCACCCACCTGATCCAGGCCCGCGGCCTGGTCGACGTCGTCATTCCGCGCGGGGGCGCAGGCCTGATCGATGCGGTGGTGCGCGACGCCACCGTGCCGACCATCGAGACGGGCGTTGGCAACTGCCACGTCTACGTGCATTCTGCGGCGGATCTGGATGTCGCCGAACGCATTCTGTTGAACTCGAAGACGCGCCGACCGAGTGTGTGCAACGCCGCCGAATCGCTGCTGATCGACGCGGCCATCGCCGACCGTGCGCTGCCGCGCCTGGTCGGTGCGTTGCAGGACGCGGGCGTGACGGTGCACGTCGACCCCAGCGAGGACGAACTGCGGGCCGAGTTCCTGTCGATGGACATCGCGCTGGCGGTGGTCGACGGCCTCGACGCCGCGATCGCTCACGTCAACGAGTACGGCACGGGTCATACCGAGGCCATCGTGACCACCAATCTTGCTGCCGCTCAACGCTTCACCGACGAAGTGGACGCGGCCGCGGTGATGGTGAACGCGTCGACCGCGTTCACCGACGGCGAGCAGTTCGGGTTCGGTGCCGAGATCGGCATCTCCACCCAGAAGCTGCACGCCAGGGGGCCGATGGGCCTGCCGGAATTGACCTCGACCAAGTGGATTGTGTGGGGAGACGGCCACACTCGCCCCGTCTGACAAGGAGGACCCCGCCCGATGAGCGTGCCTGCTCGCCCGATACCGATGTTCACCGACATCGACGACGTCGCCAAGCGCCTCGCCGAGACCGGATACCTGCCCGACACCGCCACGGCCACAGCGGTGTTCCTCGCCGACCGGTTGGGCAAGCCGTTGCTCGTCGAGGGGCCCGCAGGCGTAGGCAAGACCGAGCTGGCACGTGCCGTTGCGCAGGCCACCGATTCCGGACTGGTCCGGCTGCAATGCTACGAGGGCGTCGACGAGGCCCGCGCGCTCTACGAGTGGAACCACGCCAAGCAGATTCTTCGCATCCAATCGGGCAACGCAGGCGGCCAGGGGGACTGGGACCAGACCAAGATGGACGTCTTCAGCGAGGAATTCCTGCTGACACGCCCGCTGCTGACCGCGATCAAGCGCACCGAACCCACCGTGCTGCTCATCGACGAGACCGACAAGGCCGACATCGAGATCGAGGGTCTGCTGCTCGAGGTGTTGTCCGACTTCGCCGTGACCGTGCCCGAACTGGGCACCATCGTCGCCGAACGTCCGCCGTTCGTGCTCCTGACGTCCAACGCCACCCGCGAGCTCTCCGAAGCGCTCAAACGCCGCTGCCTGTTCCTGCACATCGACTTTCCCGATCCCGACCTGGAGCGGCGGATCCTCCTGTCGCGGGTACCGGAACTGCCCGAGCGCCTGGCCGAGGAGCTGGTCCGCATCGTCGGGGTCCTTCGCGGCATGCAGCTCAAGAAGGTGCCGTCGGTCGCGGAAACCATCGACTGGGGCCGTACCGTGCTGGCGCTCGGGCTGGACACCATCGACGACGAGATGATCGGCGCCACCCTCGGCGTGGTGCTCAAGCACCAGTCCGACCAGGTCAAGGCGAGCGGGGAACTGAGGCTCAACTAATGGCCGTCCGCCGCACACGACCGCCGCAACCCCTTGCGCCACATGGGATTCCCGGGCATCTGGTGGAATTCGTCGAGGCGCTGCGCAGCGTGGGAATCGCGGTCGGCCCTTCGGAGACCGTCGACGCGGGCCAGGTGATCACCGTCCTCGGACTCGGCGAGCGGGAGGTGCTGCGCGAGGGGCTGGCCTGCGCGGTGCTGCGTCGCGCCGACCACCGCGACACGTACGACGCGATGTTCGACCTGTGGTTCCCCGCCGCACTTGGAGACCGCACGGTGCTCGATGACGACGAAGGTGGCGCAGCCGGAGAACCGTACGCGCCGCCCTCCCAGGACATCGAGGCGATGCGCGACGCCCTCGTCAAGATGCTCTCGGACAATCCGGATCTGGAGAACATGGACGCCCGTCTGGCGGCGATGATCGCGCAGATCGTCGAGTCGTTCGGTCGGTACAGCTCGAGCCGCGGACCGTCGTACTCGTCGTATCAGGCGCTCAAGGCGATGGCCCTCGACGAGCTCGAGGGCAGGCTGCTGGCGGGCCTGCTGGCAGGATACGGCGACGACCCGACGCCGACGCAGGAGCAGATCGCCAAGTCCATTGCCGCCAAGAGGATCTCGCAGCTACGCCAGATGGTGGAGGGCGAGACCAAGCGCCGCACCGCCGAGCAATTGGGTCGCGACCACGTGCAGATGTACGGCATCCCGCAGCTCGCCGAGAACGTCGAGTTCCTGCGAGCCTCCGGCGAGCAGCTGCGCCAGATGCGGCGTGTCGTCGCTCCGCTGGCCCGCACCCTGGCCACCCGGTTGGCCGCGCGGCGGCGTCGGTCGCGTCGCGGCGAGATCGATCTCCGCAAGACGCTGCGCAAGTCGATGTCCACCGGTGGCGTGCCCATCGACGTGGTGCTGAAGAAGCCGCACCCCGCCCGCCCGGAGTTGGTCGTGCTGTGCGACGTGTCGGGGTCCGTGGCCGGGTTCAGCCACTTCACCTTGATGTTGGTCAGCGCACTGCGCCAGCAGTTCTCCCGGGTGCGGGTGTTCGCCTTCATCGACACCACCGACGAGGTGACCGAGCTGTTCGGTCCCGAAGCGGACCTGGCCGTCGCCGTGCAGCGGATCACGCGCGAGGCCGCCGTCTACACCCGCGACGGGCATTCCGACTACGGGCATGCGTTCGTGTCGTTCCTGGACAAGTACGCAGGCGTGCTGTCGCCGCGCAGCTCGCTGCTGGTGCTCGGCGACGCTCGCAACAACTACCGCAACCCCGAGGTCGGCCTTCTGGCGCACATGGTCAACGCGAGCCGCCACGCACACTGGCTCAACCCGGAACCCAGGCATCTGTGGGGCAGCGGGGATTCGGCGGTGCCGCGTTACGTGGACACGATCACCATGCACGAGTGCCGGTCGGCCAAGCAGCTCGCCACGGTGATCGACCGGTTGCTGCCGGTCTAGCGTTGGCCGGCCCGAGTAGCAGCTACAGCCCGGCCGCGCTGACGTCTGGCACGTAGGTGCGTTGCGCCCACTGGAACACCTGCCACGCGGCGACATCGTCGAACTGGTCGTGGACGCGCTGGGCCGACTCGGTCCCGATTGGGCGGGCGTCACGGGCCTTCACCTGCACCTCCGCGCAGCGTTCCATCAACAGGAAGTAACCGACCGCCGCATCGACGGTGGCGCCGACCGTCAGCAGCCCGTGGTTGCGCAGGATCACCGCACGCGCGCCGCCCACCGCCGCCGCGATGCGTTTGCCGCCATCGACCGAGGTGATGTTGACCTCCTCGTCGTCGAAGATCTCGTGGTCGCCGAAGAACGCGCACGACTCCTGTGAGATCGGCTCGAGCGGGGTGACGGTCGCCGAGAACGGTGTCCCGTAGGGCGTGTGGCAGTGCACCGCGGAGACGATCTCGGGTCGGGCCTCGTGCACGGGGGCGTGAATGTAGTAGGCCGCCATGTTGATGTGGCCACCGCCCTCGATGGTGCCGTCCGGACGGACCAACACGAGGTCGTCGGTGGTCATGTACCGGAACGGCACGCCGTAGCGCCCCAGCCAGAAGCTGTCCTCCCGCTCGGGGTCGCGCGCCGAGATGTGCCCGTCGCCGAGCGAGCCCCACCCCATCGCGCCGAACACCCGGTACGCCAGGGCGAGCCGGCGCTTGCGGTGCGCTCGCAGCTCGGTGGGATCGGCGATCTCCGGCTCGTCGGCCGCCGGGTCGAGAAACCGGTCATCCTTCGTTACGTCATCCATCGGTGTCGGCCACCTTCCGATCAGCCCAAGCACTTTGTCGCCCATAGTGCCAGGCCGTCGAGAATGCGATGGCCCGCGCCGGTCGTGCGGTTTCGTACGCGCCTCGCCGCGGCGAGCGGATGGATCCGCACACTCGAGCGCGCTCATCGCTGCAGGGAGCGTCGGCCTGCACTCCCGTAAGCTGCCTATTCGTGACGAAGCGCAGGCTGGGCGTGATGGGTGGGACGTTCGACCCCATCCACAACGGCCACCTGGTCGCGGCCAGCGAAGTGGCCGGCCTGTTCGACTTGGACGAAGTCGTCTTCGTCCCCACCGGCCAGCCGTGGCAGAAGCGTGAACGCTTCGTCACCGCCGCCGAGGACCGCTACCTGATGACGGTCATCGCCACCGCAGCCAACCCGCGGTTCTCCGTCAGCCGCGTCGACATCGACCGCGGCGGACCGACCTACACCAAGGACACACTGCGGGACCTCGCGGCGCTGAACCCCGACACCGACCTGTACTTCATCACCGGGGCCGACGCACTCGCGTCGATCCTGTCCTGGCAGAACTGGGAGGACCTCTTCTCCATGGCCCGTTTCGTCGGCGTCAGCCGGCCCGGCTACGAACTCGACGGCGAACACATCGCCGAGGCCATGAATGAGTTGCCCCAGGACGCTCTCAGCCTGGTCGAGGTGCCCGCGCTGGCCATCTCGTCGAGCGACTGCAGGCGGCGCGCCGAGTCGGGCAGGCCGATCTGGTACCTGGTGCCCGACGGCGTGGTCCAGTACGTCTCCAAACGCGGCCTGTACCGGGCGCGCACGCTGGACAGCAAGGAAACCCGATCATGAGCGCAAACGACGAAGCCGTCAGCATGGCCACCGTGGCGGCCCGGGCGGCTGCGAACAAACTCGCCGACGACGTGGTCGTCATCGACGTCTCCGGACAGCTCGTCATCACGGACTGCTTCGTGATCGCCTCGGCGAACAACGACCGACAGGTCAACGCGATCGTCGACGAGGTCGAGGAGAAGATGCGGGAGGCCGGGTACAAACCGGCCCGCCGCGAGGGCGCCAGGGAAGGCCGATGGGTGCTGCTCGACTACGTCGACATCGTGGTCCACGTCCAGCACCAGGACGAGCGCAACTTCTACGCCCTGGACCGGTTGTGGCGCGACTGCCCGCTGGTGCCGGTCGAACTCGATGGTCGCGGAGGGTGCGGAGTGAGGATCCGCCGCCTGGTGATGTTGCGCCACGGGCAGACCGAGTACAACGCGAACAGCCGGATGCAGGGCCAACTCGACACCGATCTCAGCGATCTGGGGCGGCATCAGGCAGTCGCCGCCGCCGAGGTGCTGGCCAAGCGGCAGCCGCTGCTGATCGTGTCGTCGGACCTGCGCCGGGCGCTCGACACGGCGACGGCGCTCAGCGAGCGGTCGGGGCTGCCGGTGTCCGTCGACACCCGGCTGCGTGAAACGCGTCTCGGCGACTGGCAGGGCATGACGCACCTCGAGGTGGACGCCGTCGCACCGGGCGCGCGGCTGGCCTGGCGGGATGACGCCCGGTGGGCTCCCCATGGCGGCGAGAGCCGGGTTGACGTGGCCGACCGCAGTCTGCCTGTGGTCGCGGAGCTGGTCGCAGATCAAGCCGAATGGGGTGTCGACGAGCCGGACCGCCCCGTCGTGCTGGTGGCTCACGGTGGACTGATCGCGGCGCTGACCGCCGGGCTTCTTGCTCTGCCGGTGGACAACTGGCCGGTTCTGGGCGGCATGGGCAACGCCAGCTGGGTGCAGCTGTCCGGGCATTCGGCGCCTGCTGCCGATGCCGACGACATCCAGTGGCGGCTCGACGTCTGGAATGCATCGGCTCAGGTCGCCAACGATGTCCTCTAGCTCCTCCGCTCCTGCCCGCCGCACCCTGCTGATCTTCTGCGATTCCCTGTCCTACTACGGGCCGACGGGCGGACTGCCTGCCGACGATCCGCGAATCTGGCCCAATATCGTTGCCGCCCAACTCGGTTGGGATGTCGAGGTGATCGGCCGGATCGGCTGGACCTGCCGCGACGTGTGGTGGGCGGCCACCCAGGACCCGCGAGCATGGGCGGCCCTGCCTCGCGCGGGCGCGGTGATCTTCGCCACCGGCGGCATGGATTCGTTGCCGTCACCGCTGCCGACGGCGGTGCGCGAGCTGATCCGCTACGTGCGGCCGCCCTGGCTGCGTCGGTGGGCCCGTGACGGATACGGCTGGCTGCAACCACGGCTGTCGCCCATCGCGCGCCCCGCGCTGCCGCCGCACCTCAGTGCCGAGTATCTCGAACAGACAAGGGCGGCAATTGACTTCAACCGGCCGGGTATTCCGTTCGTCGCGTCGATTCCGTCGGTGCACATCGCGGACACCTATGGCCGGTCACACCGATGGCGTGATGGCACCGTCGCTGCCATCACGGCGTGGGGGCGCCGGCACGACGTGCCCATCGTCGATCTGAAGGCCGCCGTCGCCGACCAGGTGATGAGTGGACGTGGTAATCCCGACGGCATCCACTGGAACTTCGAGGCGCACGCGGCCGTCGCCGAGTTGATGATGAAGGGCCTCGCCGAAGCGGGCGTCGCGACATCCGAAGTCCCCCAAGACTGACATGGCCGTCATGGTGGTCACCGACTCGTCGGCGCGACTCGACCCGGATGATATGCGGCAGTGGGGAATTCATCAGGTTCCGTTGCACGTCCTGGTGGACGGCGAGGACCTGCGTGACGGTGTCGACACGGTGCCGTACGACATCCACGACCGGGCACACGTTACGACGGCCGGTGCGGCGCCCACCGACCTGGCCGAGGCATACCGCAAGGCGTTGGCCGAGAGCGGTGGTGATGGCGTGGTCGCGGTGCATCTGTCGGCAGCGCTGTCGAGCACGTTCAGCACGGCGGCTGCCGCGGCGCGCGAGTTCGGTGCTGCGGTGCGCGTGGTGAATGCGCGGTCGGCCGCGGCAGGTGTCGGGTTCGTCGCGGTGGCCGCGGCACGTTCGTCGGCGGCGGGCGACGATCTCGACGCCGTCGAGGCTGCCGCGAGGGCGGCAGTGTCGCGGGGCGCCTCCTTCATCGTGGTGCACCGACTCGACAACCTGCGGCGCAGCGGCCGGATCGGCACGGCCGCCTCGTGGCTGGGCACCGCGCTGTCCCTCAAACCGCTGCTGTGCCTCGACGTCGATGGCCGGCTGGTGCTCTCCCAGCGGATCCGGACGGTGTCGAAGGCGCACGCCGCGATGGTCGAAGCCGTCGCGGAGTTCGTCGGCGAACGCAGGGCGTCGATGGTCGTGCATCACGTCGACAACCACGACGAAGCCGACGAGGTCGGCGCGGCGCTGACCACCCGGCTGCCGCAGATCGGCTCGCTGGCGGTGCGCGACATGGGCCCGGTGCTGGCGGTGCACGTCGGCGCAGGCGCGATCGGTGTGTGCGTGACGGTGGACGGCTGAGGCGAGGCGATGACGGCACCGGAGCTGGCACGCGATCCAGCAGCAGCACATCCGCAGGCCGCTGGGTATCGCCCGGACGATTCCGGTTGAACGTCATTGCGCCGCAATGCTGTTCGTTCGCCTGTCGCCGACGATACGCGGCGCGTGGCTCGCGGCACGCATGAAGTCCGATCAGACCGACGCCCGTCCGGTGACCGGCGGCAGGTCCTTCAGCGTGACGATGCCCGGTGCGGCCGCGACGACCGCGGGCACGGCGTTGGTGACCGGCATCGCCGTGTAGATCATGCCGAGGCCCATGAAGCCGGACTCGGTCCAGTCCCGCGGTGGCAGGCAGTGCAGCACGGTGCGCATGTTCGGCGTGCCGAAGACCTGGATGACGTGGCCGTGCTCGAGCGGCTTCGGCGGAGTGACGTGGCTGCCCATGGTCCAGTTGAATCCGACACTGACGACGTTCTTCTCGCCCACCCAGCCGCGGTGGTAGCCGTACACGCCGCCGACGGTGCCCGCGGGGATCTGCATGAAGCCGAGGTCGCTGTCGCCCGTGGCGGTGGTGAATTCGACGTCGAACGTCATCCGGTCCAGTTTGGCGCCGATCGCGTCGGCCATCATCGCCGCCGACTCGGCGAACACCTCGCTCTCGCGCCGCACGCTCTCCGCCAGTCCGGGTGTGTCCGGGTCTTGGCCGAATCCCATCGCGGCCTGCGTGCCCGCCGATTCGTAGGTCGAGCAGTCGACCGACTCGGTGATCCGGATCTCGTGGACGTCCTCGCACGCACCAGAGAGGACCATGCCGACCATGTTGGTCATGCCGGGGTGGGCGCCGCTGCCGAAGATCGTGGAGTCGCCCTTCTCGCAAGCCTTTCGGATGCGTTCGAGATCCTCCGGCGACTGCTTGCCGCCGGTGATCCACGCCGCGCTGGAGCACACGTTGACGCCCGATTCGAGCAGGTGGACCAGTTCGTCGACGTCCGGCCACAGCGGGTTGTAACAGCAGGCGTCGGGCCGCAGGGCGATCAGCGCGTCGACGTCGTTGGTCGCCGCGACACCCGTCGGCTCGGGCCAGCCCGCAAGTTCGGCGGCGTCCACCCCGACCTTGTCGGCGCCATGCGCGTACACCCCGACGAGCTCCATGTCGTCGCGCCCGATGATGGCGTGCAGCGAACGCTTGCCGATGTTGCCGGTGGTCCACTGGATCACCCGCAGCGGTCGGTCCGCGGTACTCGTCGTCATGTGCGCCTCCTCGTTGCGGGCCGGGTCAGTAGACACCGTTGGTGAGTATGTCTACCCGGTGGTCCTTCCGGTGCAGGTTCGATCGACGCCCGCTCAACGGGAGGGCCGACCGCTGCGCTGGCATGATCGCCGGATGCAGCACGACCTGCCGGCCAGCCCGTCCACGGTGCACAGGGGCTACTTCGACCCTCGGCTCGAGCCGGCTCTCGTCGTGGCATCGGGCGACCTGGTCGCCATCGAGACGCTGACCAATCACGCCGGCGACGCACCCGATCTGATGATGGACTCGCAGATCGCCGAGCGTCTTCGCTTCCGTGACCGACCGCGGACCTGGCCCACACCTGCTCACCGGCCCGATCGCCGTCGACGGTGCCCGGCCGTGGCGACGTGCTGCAGGTCGACATCCTGTCGGCCACCCCGCGGTTGCCGTACGGCTCGAACCTCGCGGCGCACTGGGGTCATCTCTACGACGTACTGCCAGGAGAACGGGTGACCGTCTACGAGCTCGACGCCGACGCACTGCTCGGGCGCGCGTTGTTCGGCTACGACTGGACCGTGACGCCCCTGGCAAACGAGCCGGGGACGATCGTCGTGCCTGACCTCGCCGCGCGCGAACCGGCGTTGGCGGGGGTGGTCATCCCGCTGCGACCGCACTTCGGCACCATGGGTGTCGCACCTGCCGAACCGCGGCGGGTGTCGTCGGTGCCTCCCGGTGACCACGGCGGAAACGTCGACAACTGGCGCGTCGGCGCGGGCGGGCGCATGTACTACCCCGTGCAGGTGCCCGGCGCGCTGCTGTCGGTTGGCGATCCGCACGTCTCGCAGGGTGATGGCGAAATCAGCGGCACCGCGTTGGAATCGTCTTTGAACGGATTGCTGCGCTTGACCATTCGACGTGACCTGGCATTCACCGTGCCAGTACTGGAGACCTCGACCGAACTGTTGGTGCACGGCTTCGGCGACACGCTGGACGCGGCGATGAGGGCCGCCGCACTGCGGACGCTCGACGTGCTGGAGTCCAGCTTCGGGCTGACCCGCAGGGACGCGTACTCGTTCATGTCGGTCGCCGTCGACTTCACCGTCACCCAGGTCGTCGACCAACGCCAGGGCGTGCACGGCCGCATCGACAAGCGCTGCTTCCCACGCTGGCCCGGGGTCGCGGCATGACCGGCATCCGCGCGTTCAGCTTCACGCCGAGCGACGGTGTGCCACCCGGCGTGGCGCCGTTCGCCCATGCCACCGCCGCGGGGCAGACGCTGCACGTCACGGGCCAGATGCCGACCGACGTGACGGGGACCGTGGTCGGCGAGGACGTCGCGACCCAGACCGACCAGGTGCTGCGCAACCTGCTGCGCGTCACCGAACTGTGCGGCGGGGGACTGGCCGACGTGGTCTCGGTGCGGGCCTTTCTGATGGACTGGGACGACTACGGATCCTTCAACGATGCCTACGCGGCGTGGTTTCCCGACCGGTTGCCGTCGCGCACCTGTGTCGGCGTCACCGGCCTTGCCGTGGGCTCCCTCGTCGAGATCGACTGGGTGTGTTGGCGAGACGATGGCTGGGTCGGCCCGGCGGTGCCACAATCGGATTAGGCCCGCGAGGCCGGAGGCCTGCCGCGGATTGATCCGTCGAGGAGTACACCATGAGCATCCTCTACACACTCACACTGGCCGGCGCCGCAGGCCTGGGCGTGATCTGGCTGGGGGTGGCCAACATCCGCGTGGTAAGGCAGTTCGAACGGGGTGTCGTCTTTCGATTCGGACGGGTCCGGTCCGGCGTTCGGGAGCCGGGACTCACGATGCTGATTCCCGTTCGCCGATCGGCTTCAGAAGGTGAACATGCAGATCATCACGATGCCCGTACCTGCCCAGGACGGCATCACCCGCGACAACGTCACCGTCCGCGTCGACGCCGTCATCTACTTCAAGGTCGAGGATCCGGTCCGCGCGGCGGTCGACGTGCAGGACTACATGTCCGCCGTCGGCCAGGTGGCGCAGACGTCGCTGCGATCGATCATCGGCAAGAGCAACCTGGATGATCTGCTGTCCAACCGCGAGCGGCTCAACCAGGGACTGGAGCTGCTCATCGACAGCCCGGCTCTCGGCTGGGGGATACACATGGACCGTGTCGAGATCAAGGACGTGGTGCTGCCCGATTCGATGAAGCGCTCGATAGCGCGGCAGGCCGAGGCCGAACGGGAGCGACGGGCCAGGGTCATCACCGCCGAGGGCGAACTGCAGGCGTCCGAAAAGCTGGCCCAAGCGGCCGAGGTCATGGCCGAACACCCGGCGGCGCTGCAGCTGCGTCTCCTGGAAACCGTCGTCGAGGTCGCGGCGGAGAAGAACTCCACCCTGGTGCTGCCCTTCCCGGTCGAACTGCTCCGGTTCCTGGAACGGGCAACCCCGGGAGGATTACGAGCGCTCCGACGCGGCGTCCCTGCCGTCCGACGACGCGGCATCGGCTACGAGCCGCGAAAACCTGCAACTGGCCGCGCCAGAGGTCCCCGACGACGCTCGCGGCCTTCACCTCGATGAGCCACTCGCCGGCCCGCAGTCCGGCAGAAAGTCCTAGGACGCAGCCGCCCGACGATCGCCCCGCTGACGCAGGGCGCGGCGCCTGCCGCCGCGCCATCCACAGACCGTTCTTCATCCACAGCCAGGGATCCGCGACCGTCCGTCGGCCCGGTCGGGTCCGGCTACGCGCCTACCGTCGCGGCCATGCGAACCGAACTGCCCGCCGACCGAGTCCAACGCCGCCTCGGCGCTGACACCGCCGACGGCGACGATCGCCGGTCCGATGGTCGGCCCGACGACGAGGAGCCCGACACATCGCTGTCGCGGTGGCTGCCCGATGCCCCTGCGACGGGCGGTCCGGCCTGGCTGGCGGCGATCCGGGCCGATCCGGGCCGCGCCGGTGTCGTCGCACTCGGCGTGGTCGGCGCCCTTGCGGTGCTCGTCACGGTGTTCACGCTGGTCCGGGATGACCCGCCGCCGGTCGTGTCGGCGAAACTGCCTCCGGTGCAGATGGTTTCGTCGACGAGCCCAACGGCGGGCAGCCCGGCGCCCGCCCCCGATGGGCCTGTGGTCGTCAGCGTGGTCGGCCTGGTCGCACCGGCCCGGACTGGTCACTCTGACCTCGGGTGCGCGCATCGCCGACGCATTGACGGCGGCGGGGGGAACGCTCGACGGCGCCGACCTGATCGGACTCAACATGGCCCGTCGGGTGTCCGACGGCGAGCAGATCGTCGTCGGAATCACCTCGCCACCCGGTGCGCCGTCGTCGATGGGCAGCTCGATCACGCCGCCGCCAGGTCAGTCGGCGGCTCCCGCGCCGGGCGGCGACGCCGGTCCGGCCCCACCGGGCCCGGTGAACCTCAACACCGCTACACCCGATGAGCTCGACGCGTTGCCCGGGATCGGGCCGGTGATGGCGTCGGCGATCGTCGCGTGGCGCGACGCCAACGGCCCGTTCGCCAGCGTCGAGCAACTGGGCGAGGTCGACGGCATCGGTCCCGCGCGGCTGGAGAAACTCCGTGACCTGGTCCATGTGTGAGCGCGCCCGATGCCCGCGCGGTCGGCCACGACCTGCGGCTGGTTCCCGCCGCGGTGACGTGCTGGGCGGTGACCGCAACGGGCATCCTCTGGGGGCGGCGTCGCGTCCCTGCTGATGGCGATCACCGCGGCGATCGGGATGCTTCGTGGGCAGCGCGATGGGTGCGGCGCGAGGTGTCGACCGCCTCGGTATGGCCGGCAGTGCTCGCGGTGACCGTCGTCGGGATCGCGTTCTCGATCGCGGTGACGTTGCGCGTGCACGACGTGGCCCACCATCCGATGTCGGGTCGCGATGGGCGCGACGGTCTCCGTGGTGGTCGTCGCCGCCGAATCGCCCCGCACGGTCGGCGGGGGCCGGCTGATGTTCCGCGGCGATCTGAAGGCCGTCGACGACCGTCCGCTTGGCGGCCGGGTCGTGGTGTTCGCGTCGGGCATGGGATTCGGCGAGCTGACCGCGGGCCGCCCGGCCACCTTCCGCGCCCGCGTCGGAGCGCCGATGCGGCGCGACCTCACCGTCGCAGTGCTTTCGGCGGCGGGGGAGCCGACCGTCGGTGGGGCGGGTCTGGTCCAGCGGATCGCCGCGCGGGTGCGCGCCGCCTTCGCCGATGCCGCGCGCTCGGCGCTGCCCGCCGACCAGGCCGCGATGCTGCCCGCGCTGGTGCTCGGCGACACGTCCACGCTGACCGCGCCGACGGTCGACGAGTTCCGGGTCGCGGGGCTGACCCACCTCACCGCGGTGTCGGGCGCCAACGTCACCATCGTCTGCGGCGCGGTGCTGCTGGCCGCGGGTGTGGTGGGCCCGCGCGCGGCCGTCGGCATGGCCGGGCTGGCGCTACTGGCGTTCGTCGTCGTCGTGCAGCCGTCGGCGAGCGTGCTGCGGGCGGCGGTGATGGGCGCCATCACTCTGCTGGCGGTCGTGACACACCGCAGACGTCAGGCGATTCCGGCGTTGTCGGCCACCGTCGTGATCCTGATGATCGGCGCACCACAGCTCGCCGTCGACGTCGGTTTCGCGTTGTCGGTGTCGGCGACCGCGGCGCTCGTCGTGATCGCACCGGTGTGGTCGCGGCGGCTCGTCGACCGCGGTTGGCCCAAGCCGCTGGCCGACGCGGCCAGTGTCGCCGTCGCCGCGCAACTCGTCACGGCGCCGCTCGTCGCCGGGATGGCGGGGACCGTCAGCCTGGTGTCGGTCGCTGCCAACCTCGCGGTGGCGGTCGTCATCGCGCCCATCACGGTGATCGGCACCGCCGCGGCGGCGGTGTCGGCGTTCTGGCCGGCGGCGGCGCAGTTCCTGGTCCGCTTCACCGGGCCCGAGCTGTGGTGGCTGCTGCGGGTGGCGCGATGGGCGTCGGCCCTGCCCGGCGCAGTCGTGTCGGTACCGTCCGGCGCCGCGGGCGTGTGCTGCGTGGCGGCCGCGGGAATCGGTGCCGTCGTGCTCTGGCGGTGGCGGTGGGGACGCATCGGTGTGGCGGCTGCGGTGGTCTGCCTGCTGGCGTGGGCCATCGCGGGCGGCGGTGTCGGCCCGGGAGGCGGTGCTGTCGGCGCGACGTGACACGATTTCAGCGTGAGCCAACTGCACCTCGTGCTGGGTGACGAAGAACTGCTCGTCGAACGCGCCGTCGGCGAGGTGCTGCGGTCCGCGCGCGACGCGGCGGGCACCGTCGACGTGCCCGTCGATCGGATGCGCGCGGGCGAGGTCAGCACCAGCGAGCTGGCCGAGCTGCTGAGCCCGTCGCTGTTCGCCGACGAGCGGGTGGTGGTACTGGAGGCGGCGGGCGAGGCGGGCAAGGACGCGGTTGCGCTCATCGCCGACGTCGCGGCGGACCTGCCGCCGGGCACCATGCTCGTCGTCGTGCATTCCGGTGGTGGTCGCGCCAAGGCGCTGGCGCCTCAGCTCGAACGGCTCGGCGCCGACGTGCACAAATGTGCCCGCATCACCAAGCCCGCGGAGCGAGCCGAGTTCGTCCGGCGCGAGTTCCGCGACCTCAAGGTGAAGGTCAGCGATGACACCGTCACCGCCGTTCTGGACGCCATCGGCTCGGACCTTCGCGAGCTGGCCGCGGCCTGCTCGCAGCTGGTCGCCGACACCGGCGGTCACGTCGATGCCGCCGCGGTGCGCCGCTATCACAGCGGGAAGGCCGAGGTGAAGGGCTACGACATCGCCGACAAGGCGGTCGCGGGCGACGTGGCGGGCGCGGCCGAAGCGCTGCGCTGGGCGATGATGGGCGGCGAACCGCAGGTGGTGCTGGCCGACGCGCTGGCCGAGGCCGTGCACGCGATCGCGCGGATCGGGCCGCTGTCGGGCGATCCGTACCGGCTTGCGGGTGAGCTCGGGCTGCCGCCGTGGCGGATTCAGAAGGCGCAGAAGCAGTCGCGGCGCTGGTCACGCGACTCGGTTGCCGAGGCCATGCGGTTGGTTGCGGCGCTCAACGCCGACGTGAAGGGTGCTGCTGCGGATGCCGACTACGCACTCGAGACGGCGGTGCGCCGGGTGGCCGAGCTGGCCGCCGGAGGCTGAGGCTCGACGCCCGGGCCAACGGCGGCGCCGATCAGATCTTGTTGAGCGCCACCGTCAGAGCCGACTTCTTGTTGGCGGCCTGGTTCTTGTGGATGACGCCCTTGCTGGCGGCCTGGTCGAGCTTGCGGTTGGTGGACACCAGCAACTCGGCGGCTTTGTCCTTCTCACCGGCGTCGATGGCTTCACGGAGGCCGCGGATCGCCGTGCGAAGCGAGGACTTCACCGACTGGTTGCGCAGACGGGCGCGCTCGTTGGTACGGATGCGCTTTTCCTGCGACTTGATGTTGGCCACGCGTTGATTCCTTCTAAATGTCGGCTTGGATGAACATGAGTGTCCATGGGGGCGCCCGGTGACGGGCAGCGAGGGTTCAGATTACCAGCGCGGACCCCAATAACCCAAAGTGATCCCCAGTGGCCTGCCGAAACGGCGCTGGTGCGGCACCATGTCATGGGTGAGTCTTCGAACCCTGCCCCCAGACGGCGCGCGGTCGTCGCGCAATTCCTCGTCCTCGACGAAGCGCTACGAGGGCATCTTCGACGGATACAACAGTGTCGGTGGCTATTCGAAGGCCTTCGACGAGATGTTCGACGCCCAGGGCAACGTGCGCGGCCCGTACAAGGGCATCTTCACCGAGCTTGCCCCGTCGGATGCCTCCGAGCTCGCGGCGCGGTCCGACGCGCTCGGCCGTGCCTTCATCGACCAGGGCATCACGTTCTCGCTGTCGGGTCAGGAGCGCCCGTTCCCACTCGACCTGGTGCCCAGGGTGATCTCGGCCGCCGAGTGGTCGCGGCTGGAACGCGGCATCACCCAACGGGTCAAGGCGCTGGAGACGTACCTCAGCGACGTCTACGGCGAGCAGGAGATCCTGCGCGACGGAGTGATCCCGCGCCGGCTGGTGACGTCATGCGAACACTTCCACCGCGAGGCGGCGGGCATCATGCCGCCCAACGGCGTGCGGATCCACGTCGCCGGGATCGACCTGGTGCGCGACGCGCAGGGCACCTTCCGCGTGCTCGAGGACAATCTGCGTTCCCCGTCCGGGGTGTCATACGTGATGGAGAACCGGCGCACCATGGCACGCGTCTTTCCCAATCTCTTCGCCACGCATCGGGTGCGGGCGGTCGGTGACTACTCGTCGCACCTGCTGCGGGCACTGCGCAACGCCGCCGCCTCCAACGAAGCCGACCCGACGGTCGTGGTGCTCACCCCGGGTGTCTACAACTCGGCCTACTTCGAACACTCGCTGCTGGCCCGGCAGATGGGCGTCGAGCTGGTCGAGGGCCGCGACCTGTTCTGCCGCGACAACACCGTCTACATGCGGACCACCAACGGTGAACGGCAGGTCGACGTCATCTATCGACGCATCGACGACGACTACCTGGACCCCATGCACTTCCGGCCCGACTCGGTGCTCGGCGTCGCGGGCGTGCTGAACGCCGCCCGCGCGGGCAACGTGGTGATCTCCAGCGCGGTCGGCAACGGGGTCGGCGACGACAAGCTGGTATACACCTACGTGCCAACGATCATCGAGTACTACCTCGGTGAAAAGCCGCTGCTGGCCAACGTCGACACCTTCCGCTGCTGGCTGGAGGAGGAACGCGAGGAGGTGCTCGACCGCGTCGACGAGCTGGTCATCAAGCCCGTCGAGGGCTCCGGTGGGTACGGCATCGTGTTCGGCCCCAACGCTTCGGCGAAGGAGCTGGCCACGATCTGCAAGAAGATCCGCAGCGATCCCCGCGGCTGGATCGCCCAACCCGTCGTGCAACTTTCGACGGTGCCGACGCAGATCGAGGATGAGTTGGCCCCGCGCCACGTCGACCTGCGGCCGTTCGCGGTGAACGACGGCGACGACGTGTGGGTGCTGCCGGGTGGGCTGACCCGCGTCGCTCTGCCCGAGGGTTCGCTGGTGGTCAACTCGAGTCAGGGCGGCGGATCGAAGGACACCTGGGTGCTCGCCTCTCGGGCTTCGGCGGCCGATCGCGAACTGGCGGCCGCCGAGGTGGTCCGGTCGCTGCCGAAGGCCACCAAGGGATCCAGGCCCGAGAAGAACCAGGACGAGACCTCCTCGCAGCAGCAGCAAGGGCAGGCGCGGTCCGGCCTGCAACAGACACCAGCAGCAACAGCAGTAGGGGGCGTTGAACTGATGTTGGCCCGCAACGCGGAATCGCTGTACTGGATCGGCCGCTACGTCGAGCGGGCCGACGACACGGCCCGCATCCTCGACGTCACGGTGCACCAACTGCTGGAGGACTCCAGCGTCGACCCAGATCAGGCGTCAAGGACACTGCTCAAGGTGCTCGGCATCGAGCCGCCCAAGGCCGCACTGGACGTATGGTCGCTCACCGATCTCGTCGCGTTCAGTCACGACACCCAGGGCGCCTGCTCCATCGTCGAATCCATCTCGGGGGCCCGCGAAAATGCCCGCGGTGCACGCGAAGTCACGTCGACCGAGATCTGGGAGTGTCTCAACACCACCTACAACGCCTTGGCCGAGCGCGAACGTGCCGCGAAACGACTGGGTCCGCACGAGTTCCTGTCCTACGTCGAGGGCCGCGCCGCGATGTTCGCCGGGCTGGCTGATTCCACGCTGTCCCGTGACGACGGCTACCGCTTCATGGTGCTGGGTCGGGCGATCGAACGAGTCGACATGACCGTGCGGCTGCTGCTGGCCCGGGTAGGTGACAGCGCATCGTCTCCGGCGTGGGTGACGGTGTTGCGATCGGCGGGTGCCCACGACACCTACCTGCGCACGTATCGCGGCGTGCTCGATGCCGGTCGTGTCGTCGAGTTCATGCTGCTCGATCGGCTGTTCCCGCGTTCGGTCATGTACTCGTTGCGGCTCGCCGAGCACAGCCTCGAGGAACTGCACAATCGCGCGCACAACCGGATCGGGGCCACCGACGAGGCGCAACGCCTTCTGGGCCGGGCGCGCAGCGAGCTGGAGTTCCTGCGGCCCGGCGTGCTCCTGGAGTCACTGGAACAACGACTGGCGAGCATCCAGAAGACATGCGCCGATGTCGGAGAGGCGTTGGCGCTGGAGTACTTTCACTCCGCGCCTTGGGTGGCGTGGACGGATGCAGGCCGCAACGGGTCGCTCGTCATCGAGGAAGGTGAAGTCTGATGTGGCGGTTGCGCGTCGTGCACTCGACCGGCTACGCCTACAAGTCACCCGTGACGGCGTCGTACAACGAGGCCAGGTTGACCCCGCGGTCGGACTCCCGGCAGAACGTGATCCTGAACCGTGTCGAAACCGTGCCGGCCACGCGGTCATACCGCTACGTCGACTACTGGGGCACCGCCGTGACGGCCTTCGATCTGCATGCGCCGCACACCGAGTTGGAGGTCACCGCCTCGTCGGTCGTGGAGACCGACAAGGGAGAGCAGCCGAAGGAGGAGGTCTCCTGGGAGGATCTACAGTCCGCTGGCGTGCTCGACCGGTTCGACGAGTACCTGACCGCGACGGAGTACACGCCATCGAGTCGGCGCATCGCCAGGGTCGGGCAGCGCATCGCCAAGTACCACGAACCGCGCGAGGCCGTGGTCGAGGCGGCGAACTGGGTACACACCGAGCTGGCCTACGTACCCGGCACCACGGGCGTGCACTCGTCAGGCCTGGACGCGCACCGTGAGGGCAAGGGCGTCTGTCAGGACTTCGCGCACCTGACCCTGATTCTGTTGCGCAGCATAGGCATTCCAGCCCGATACGTGTCGGGCTACCTCCATCCGAACCGCAATGCGGTGGTCGGTGACACCATCGACGGCCAGAGTCATGCCTGGGTGCAGGCGTGGACGGGCGGTTGGTGGAACTACGACCCCACCAACGACAAGGACATCAACGAGCAGTACGTCAGCGTCGGCGTCGGACGCGACTACTCCGACGTGACGCCGCTGAAGGGCATCTACTCGGGGGAGGGGTCCACAGACCTCGACGTGGTCGTGGAGATCACCCGTTTAGCCTGATGCCGTCGCGCATACGCCCGGGTGGACGTCGACCCGGTGCAAATCGTCGCCGAGCTCGATCTGGCGGCTGAATTCCGTTGCGGCCCTGGCACGCCACTCGTCCTCCTGGCCCTGCGCCAGAGGGGGGACGTAGTGGGTGAGCACCAGGATTCCCACCCCGCTCGTTCGGCGGTGGCCGCGGCCTGTTCGACCGACGAGTGGTAGTCGAGGATGTCCCTGATGCGCTGCACCGGCATCTGCTCGACCAGGTCCTTGCGGATCACCGTGTGCACCAGCGCGCCGGCACCGGCAGCAAGCACGTCGAGGCTGTCGCAGGGTATGGTGTCGCCAGCCAATACCACTGAGGCCCTTTCGAATTCGACTCGGAAACCGATCGTCGGCTCGACCGGCCGGTGGCTGGTCGGGGCGACCCGGATGGTGACGCCGCCCTGCCGAGTTCCCGTCGCTTCGCTCGCCTTGTCGTCCCACACCGGCCCGTCGGTGTACTCGTGCACCTCGATGGCGGGCGGTTCGGTGATGTCGGGGTGGTGGGCGATCCGGTAGCTGATGTCCGGAGCCAACGCGGCGAGCGTCGCCTCGACGACGGCCGCCGTCCCCGGCGGGCCGATCACCGGCAACGGGGTGCGGGTGAAGGTGGTGACCCATCGCGTCGTGATGACGTCGGACAGGTCGGTGATGTGGTCACTGTGCAGGTGGGTCAAGAGAAGCGCGGTGATGTTGGCGGCGCCGACACCGACCGCCGCGGCCCGCATCAGCACGCCCGCGACCACAATCCACCAGAAGCGTCTGATCGCCCGCCCGCACCAACGTCGACGGGCCGGCCCGGTTGGGATCGATCATGGGACTGCCGGTGCCGAGGAGCGTCACTTCGATCATGGCCACAGGTATACCGCCCGGGCCCTGCTGCGTCGTGCAATTGGGCTGTTCGTCGACCCCGAGTTCTCGACCTATTCGCGGCCTGCCGATATCCAGGAGAGGTCGTAAAAGCGATCACCCGACACGGCATCGCCTGCGGCGTCGAGCGTCGCGAGCTGTTCGTCGGAGAGCGCCACGTCCAGCGAGCCGAGGTTCTCCTCGACGCGGGCGGCGCGCCGCGTGCCGGGAATCGGCACCGACGCCACCCCGACTTCGTCGGCGCGATAGCGCAGCCAGGCGAGGGCGACCTGTGCCGGGGTGGCCTCCCTGTCCTCGGCGATCTCGCGAATCTTGTCGACCACGACGAGGTTGGCCTCGAGGGCATCGCCGGAGAACCTCGGCAACCCGCGCCGGAAGTCCGTTCCCGACGCAAGATCGGAGGCGGACCGGACGGTGCCCGTCAGGAACCCGCGACCGAGAGGGGAGTACGGAACGAAGCCGACGCCGAGCTCGACGGCGGCGGGTACCACATTGCTCTCGACGTCGCGACTCCAGATCGACCATTCGCTCTGAACGGCCGCGATGGGGAAGACCGCAACCGCGGCCCGCAGCTCGTCGGCCGTCACCTCGGAAAGCCCGAGATGACGGACCTTGCCTGCGGCGACCAGTTCGGCCATCGCGCCGACCGTCTCCTCGATCGGCACCGTGACGTCGCGTCGGTGCATGTAGTAGAGGTCGATCACGTCCGTCTCGAGTCTGGCCAGGCTCTCGTCGACGCTCTGGCGGACGTAGGCGGCATCGCCTCTGGCGCCGAGGCCGCCACCCGCGGCCGGGTTGCCGACGATGCCGAACTTGGTCGCCAGCGTCACCTCGTCGCGGCGGTCGGCGAGCAATCGGGCGATCAGCTTCTCGTTGGCGCCGCCGCCGTACACGTTGGCGGTGTCGATGAACGTGACACCGAGGTCGATGCTGCGATGCAGCGTGGCCAGCGATTCGTCGTCGTCGACCTCGCCATACGCCGGCGTCAGCGCCATGGCGCCGAAACCGATGGGGCTGACCGTCAGATCATCGCCGAGTGTGACCGAATCCGACATGGTGACGTCTTCCTCCCGGATGTCCATTGCGCGTGCAACCCTGCGGGGCGGGGATCTGTTCCGTATGGGACTTCCCCCACGTCGTCATCCGGCTTAGCCTAGTGTGAGCCACGTCACTTGGGGAGGCGCACGTGCGGATCGCAGACGTGTTGAAGAACAAGGGCGCCGGGGTCTTGACCGTCGCCCCCGATACGACGGTGCGCGATCTCCTCGCCGTCCTGGTCACGCGCAACATCGGCGCGATGGTGGTGGTCGACTCCACCGGACCGGTGGGCATCGTCTCGGAGCGCGACGTGGTCCGGACGTTGCACGAGTTCGGTGTCGAACTCCTCGGTCGGCCTGTTTCGCAGATCATGACGGCCGAGGTCATCACGTGCACCCCGACCGACACCGTGGACACCCTCAGCGTCCTGATGACCACCAACCGTGTGCGCCACGTGCCGGTCATCGCCAACGGGCAGCTCGCGGGAATCGTCAGCATCGGCGACGTGGTGAAGACGCGCATGGAGGAGCTCGAGGCCCAGCAGGAACAGCTGGAGGCCTACATCACGCAGGGCTGATCACCGGGCGGCCCGGGCCTTACCGTTGATCCGTGAACAGCGTGCAGGCCCGACCCGCCACCCGCGCGGACATCAGAGCCATGTCAGTGACGTTGGGCCGCGCCTTCTTCGACGACCCGGTGATGTGTTGGATGCTGCCGGACGCCGATCTGCGCAGGCGCAAGCTGCACCGGTTGTTCGCATCGCTGACCCGCCACCACCACCTGGCGCGTGGTGGAGTCGAGGTGGCGCCGGTGTCTTCTCCCGGGTCGCTGCGCTCCTGCCCGCCGGACGCCCAAGGCATCGGCGGCGCAGCCTTGTGGGATCCGCCCGGCGAATGGCAGACCACGCGTACCCAAGAACTACGGGCGATGCCCGGCCTGTTGCTCGCGTTCGGTAGGTCGCTGCAGCGTGGCCTGGCCGTCGAGGAGTTGATGAAGAAGGCTCATCCGGAGGAGCCGCACTGGTATCTGGCCATCATCGGCAGCGACCCCGACGTGCGCGGCAAGGGTTTCGGACAGGTGTTGATGAAGTCGCGGCTGGACCGCTGCGACGCCGAACATGCCCCGGCTTACTTGGAATCGAGCAACCCCGACAACGTGCCCTACTATCAGCGTTTCGGCTTCGAGGTCACCGGTGAGATCACGCTGCCGAACGGTGGGCCGAAGCTCATCCCGATGTGGCGCGCGCCGCGCTGACCCTGCGCCTTGCCGCGCGAGCAGACATAAAAGTGCCCTGAATTGCGGCGTGTCGGGCACTTATGCGTCTGCTCGCGGGGGAGCCGTCAGCTCCAGGAGTATTCGGCCCGCAGTCTCAGCGCGATCACCTCGAAGGTCTCGCGGTCGAGGATCGCGCCCTCGCGCCGGATGCCCTCCTCGGGCACGTCGAGGACCCGGTCCAACCGCACCCAGCTCGCCCTGCCCTCGTAGTCCCAGCTGCCGCTGCCGATCGCTACCCAGTCGCGGTCGGCGTGGTGGCGGTCCTGGCTGGACAGCATGAGCCCGAGCAGGGTGCTGCTGTCGCGGCCCACCACCAGCACCGGGCGGTCCTTGCCGCGGGTCGGGTCGTCCTCGTAAACCACCCAGGTCCAGACGATCTCGCCGGGGTCGGCCCTGCCGTCTAGATCGGGTGCGTAGACGACCCTGCGCGCGCGGTGGGCGGTCGGCACGCTGCTCTCGGTGACCGGGCGTCCAGCGGTGATCGCAGGCTGCGCCTCGCCCGAGGCGGCCGCGAGCGCACTGAGGCCGACGTCGAGACCGATCTTGAGGCCCTGCTGAATGCCGCGCTGCAGGCCATCGGCCCTTGGAAGCTGCCGGATCAGCTTCGGTGCCTCGTTGAACACCAGGTTCTCAGTGGTTCTCAGAATCCGCTGCCACGGACTCCACTGCGACGCCATGATTTCGAGCATAGGTGGGGGTCACGATTGTGTCGTCACGTCGGTTGCTCGATACCCTGGTATTGCTCACGCCTTCGCCTGAGCGCCGCCCGACCAGGAGATTCCCATCAGCAGTTTCGCCGACAAGACCTTCACTGCGCCGGCGCAGATTCGGAACTTCTGCATCATCGCCCACATCGACCATGGCAAGTCGACGCTGGCCGACCGGATGCTGGGGATCACCGGCGTCGTCGCCGACCGCGACATGCGGGCGCAATACCTGGACCGGATGGACATCGAGCGTGAGCGCGGCATCACCATCAAGGCGCAGAACGTGCGGCTGCCGTGGTCGGTTCGGGGGCCGGCTGGCGAAGAGGATTACGTCCTGCACCTCATCGACACACCAGGGCACGTCGACTTCACCTACGAAGTGTCGCGGGCGCTGGAGGCCTGCGAGGGCGCGGTGCTGCTGGTCGACGCCGCCCAGGGAATCGAAGCGCAGACCCTGGCCAACCTGTACCTGGCGCTGGACCGCGACCTGACGATCATCCCGGTGCTCAACAAGATCGACTTGCCCGCTGCCGACCCGGACCGCTACGCAGGCGAGATCGCACACATCATCGGCTGCGAGCCCGAGGACGTGCTGCGCGTGTCGGGCAAGACGGGACAGGGTGTCCGTGAGCTGCTCGACGAGGTGGTTCGGCTGATCCCCGCGCCGGTGGGGGACGCCGACGCGCCCGCGAGGGCGATGATCTTCGACTCGGTCTACGACATCTACCGCGGCGTCGTCACCTACGTCCGCGTGATGGACGGCAAACTCAGTCCCCGCGAGAAGATCAAGATGATGTCCACCGGCACGACGCACGAACTGCTGGAAGTCGGCATCGTCTCGCCCGAGCCGAAGGCCACCGAGGGGCTCGGCGTCGGCGAGGTGGGCTACCTGATCACCGGAGTCAAGGACGTCCGGCAGTCCAAGGTCGGTGACACCGTGACGTCCGCGCGCAACGGCGCCACCCAAGCGCTGACCGGATACCGCGAGCCCAAGCCGATGGTCTACTCCGGGCTGTACCCCGTGGACGGGTCCGACTACCCGAACCTGCGCGATGCGCTGGAACGGTTGCAGCTCAACGATGCGGCGCTGGTGTGGGAGCCGGAGACCTCGGTGGCACTCGGGTTCGGTTTCCGCTGCGGCTTTCTGGGCCTGCTGCACATGGAGATCACCCGTGAGCGCCTCGAGCGCGAGTTCGACCTCGACCTGATCTCCACCGCGCCCAACGTCGTGTACCGGGTGGTGAAGGACGACGGCACGGAGATCGTCGTGACGAACCCCTCGGACTGGCAGGAGGGCAAGGTCAGGGCCGTCTTCGAACCGGTCGTCAAGACGACGGTCATCGCACCGAGTGAGTTCATCGGCACGATCATGGAGCTGTGCCAGGCGCGTCGCGGCGAACTCGGCGGCATGGACTACTTGTCCCCCGAACGGGTCGAGCTCCGTTACACGATGCCGCTGGGCGAGATCATCTTCGACTTCTTCGACTCGCTCAAGTCGCGCACCCGCGGCTACGCCAGCCTCGACTACGAGGAGGCGGGCGAGCAGGAGGCCGATCTGGTGAAGGTCGACATCCTCCTCCAGGGCGAGGCGGTCGACGCCTTCAGTGCCATCGTGCACAAGGACGGCGCGGCCGCGTACGGAAACAAGATGACGACCAAGCTCAAGGAACTCATCCCGCGGCAACAGTTCGAGGTGCCGATCCAGGCTGCAGTCGGCTCGAGAATCATTGCCCGCGAGAATATCCGGGCCATCCGCAAGGACGTGCTGAGCAAGTGCTACGGCGGTGACATCACCCGCAAGCGCAAGCTGCTGGAGAAGCAGAAGGAGGGCAAGAAGCGGATGAAGACCATCGGGCGGGTCGAAGTCCCGCAGGAGGCCTTCGTCGCAGCACTGTCGTCCGACGCCGCGAGCGACAAGCCGAAGAAGTAGGCCGGCCCCGCCGTGCCGCGCCTGTTGCTGCTCCTGGGCGCCGTCACGATCGCCGCCGGATGTGCCAACGGGGTAAATGGCGTCGCCCGGCCCGCACGGACCGCCGTGACGATACTGCCCAGCGAGGACGAGATGACGTCGGCGGTGGGAAATCGGTTGAGCAGCTTCGGCTTTCAGCCGTTCGTCGGTGGCGTGGAGATCATGCCGGATGGCTTTCGCACCGATGGTGACGCCGCTCCGATCGGGTGCATCGGCGTCACCGACACCATGATGCGGGTGACGTACGAACCCTCCGACGTCATGGAAGCGGCGCGGCAGAGCTACTTCAACTGGAGCCAGGGCGTCGCCGTCTCCGGTGCGGATGCCGCCGTGGTTCGTCTCGCCAACGCCGACGACGCCGACCGCACATTCGGCCGGTTCGTCGGGCAGTGGCAGGCATGCGATGACCAGACCGTGGTCAAACACCTGCGCGGCGTGACGAACGCCGACGTGGCAGCCGCGGTCAGCGACGTCGACGTGTCGGGGCCGATACTGACGGCCACGGTGAGCACGCGCCAGGGCCCAGCCGCCCCCGTCTCGCACTACCAGCGGGCCCTCGCGGTGCGTAATGACACGATCGTCGAGGTGTCGCTCGCGGTGTCCGATGCCGCGGGCGGTGGAGCCGGATCCCGCGACGCGGCGGTCCGGGCGGCTCAGACCATGTTGAACAAGGTTGCGACCGGTTCCTAGGTGTCGGCGCGTCCGGTGACCGAAAGGGCACGTCGCGACCGCCGGTCGGTCACAATGGCTCGATGAAACATGCCACCGCGAGCCCCATCGGCGCGGTGGCGGGTACGTCTGTGGTCGGGATCGCCGTTGCGCTGACGGTGTTGCTCTCGGGGTGCACCAGCACGGTCACCGGCCATGCCCTGCGGGATGGGAATGCCGCCCCGCTCGACGTGGCGCCGCTGAAGAAGTCGCAACTCGCGGACGTGATGCTCGGCATCGATGAGCTCAACTCCATCCTGAGCTCCACCGACATGGCCGTGGTTAGCGAGATGGAGGAGATGTCGGACAATTCCAGGTCCGTCTCCGACCCCGATTGCCTTGGAGTCATCTACGGGGCCGAGGAGAAGGTCTACGACGGAAGCGAATGGACCGCCGTTCGCGATCAGGTGGCGCGCGAACCCGGGGCTGACAAGCAACACTGGGTCGAGCAGACGGCGGTGCTCTACCCCGACGCGGGCAACGCGCAGAAGTTCTTCGACGACTCCAAGTCGAACTGGAAGCAGTGCGGTGGCTACTCGGTGGCGGTCGACGACGGCGAGGCCAGCTACATCTGGCAGGTCAACGATTTGGAGACCAAGGACGACGTGATCTCCCAGGTGACCACGCAGGAGGACTCCGGTGGCTGGGAATGCCAGCACGCGCTGGCGCCGGTGTCCAACGTGACGATCGAGACGTGGGCCTGCGCATTCGGCATCAAGGACGAGGCGGTCGAGATGGCTCAGGAAATGGTCAAGTCCGCAGCAAGCAAGTAGGTCGATGAACATCGTCTGAACCGCCCGTGAACGATGCTTCGGGCGAGGTGTTGGACGCATTCCGGCGCTAAAATTGCGCCGTTCAAACATCTTTGGGATTAGGGAGATACAGCGAATGCTGATGGTACGGGACCACAGTGTTGAGGACTACGCGGCGTTGCTCGACATGGATGCCACAGAGGTCGGCGTACTTACCGAGGACGATCGAGCCTGCCTTGCCGAACTCGGCGAGCGTCTCATCGCCACCGATGCGTGGCAGCGATTCGGCATTTGGTTGCTGCACAAGCATTTCGAGCCGGCCAACGGCGAGGTGTTCGTGGAACGTGCCCTTCCCGCGCGGCGGAAGACCGAAACCTCCCCCATGCACAGGTCGGCGTTTGCCGAGCAGGGACTGACAACCACCGCCATGCGTTTCGAGGCCGCGGCCGACGCCGAGGTGGGTGTCATCGGCATGGAGTTCGCGGAGCCGACGGACCTCGGATTCACCACGCCGCTGAACGCGGAGGACGAGAGCGCGTTGGCCGACATCATCGAGGTGCTGGAAGCCCACGGCAAGATCGACCGCTTCGGTGTGAAGCTGATCCGCAATCCGCTGGGACTGTCGGACACTGAACTACTGCTCGAGACCTGCGACAGGTCTGACCGGACGCTGCATTGCGACGCCAGTTCGCGCGATGCTCTCCCGGCGGACCAGACCATCATCGAGACGACGTGGCGGTGGAGGCGCGCACCGGGCGAGAACAAGCCGATCGCGATGCAGGACTGCACCGCTGGCTGCGTCTCGGTGGGCGAGGGCCACGACATCGACCACAGGCATTCGATGACGGACGACCAAGACAACCCGATCCCGTAGGCAGCGCAACGGCCCAGTGGTTTCGGCGTGCCTACCCTCGCTCAGCGACGGTGGGCACGCCGAAGTCGCAAGTGGGCGAAGGCTAAGGCTGGTTGTCGAACTGCAGCCGGTGCAGGTGGGCATAGACGCCATTGAGCGTCAGCAACTCCAGATGAGAGCCGTTCTCGGCCACTACCCCGTCCTTGATGACGAGGATCTGATCCGCGGTGCGCAGAGTGCTGAGCCGATGGGCGATGGTGATGACCGTCCTGCCCTCCATCAACCGGCCGAGGGCCTCGATGACCAGATCCTCGGACTGCGCGTCAAGGGCTGCGGTCGGCTCGTCGAGAATCAGGATCGGGTTGTCGCGAATCAGGGCACGGGCGATTCCGAGGCGTTGACGCTGACCGCCCGACAGCGTCGTACCGCGATCGCCGATCATGCTGTCGTAGCCGTTCGACATGCGGGTGATGAACTCGTCGGCGTTGGCGAGTTCGGCCGCATGGACGATCTCGTCGAGGGTGGCGTCCGGCCGGCCAAGGGCGATGTTGTCGCGCACGGTTCCCCGCAGAAGCACGGTGTCCTGCAGCACGAAACCGATCTGCGATCGGAGCCCGTGAAGCTTGTACTCACGGATGTCGACTCCGTCGATCGTGATGAGACCCGCACTGCCGTCACGAAACCGAGGGATGAGGCTGACCAAGGTGGACTTGCCGCCACCGGTGGGCCCGACGATGCCCACCATCTGGCCGGGGGTGATTTCGAAGGACACGTCGCTGAGCACCGGCACGTCGGGGTGGTAGCCGAATGCCACGTGCTGAAAAGAGATTTCGCCACGGAACGGCGGCGGATCGATCGGAGTGGGCCGCTCGGGGATCACCTGATCCGCGTCACAGACCGCGCCGACCCTTTCGAACGCTACCGACACCTGGGCGATGGTGTTGGACATCTGGGCGAGGTCGCGCACCGGTTGAAAGAACTTGGCCAGGTAGGCGAGAAAGACCGTCAGCGCCCCCGCGGTCATCGTGCCCGACAGGATCAGCAGTGAGCCGCGCCACAGCACGAGACCGGTGCACAGCGCGATCGCCAGTCCGACCACCGGGGCGAGCGTCGACGAGAACTTGCGCGCCTTGAGCCACGCCGTCACGGTCTCCATGCTGACCTTCCGCAGCTGTTGCTCCTGCAGATCCTCTCGGGAGAACGCCTGCACCACTTCAATGGCCTGCAGTCCCTCCTGCAACGTGGCGACCAGTTCCGACTGCTGGGTGCGCACATCTCTGACCGCCGCCCTGACCGCCTTGTTGACGCGCACGACGAAGACGGCGAGCAGGGGCGTCACCGCCAAGGCGATCAACGCGAAATCCCAACGGAGCAAGAACATCACGACGATCATCCCGACCAGGCTGATGGCGTCGGTCAAGATGTTGAGGGTCGACATCGACGCGAAGCTCTGAATCGTCTGGACATCGCCCGTGAGCGTGCTGAGGATCGTGCCGACCCGATTGGTGTCGTAGAAGGCGAGGGACAATTCCTGCAGATGGTGGTAAAGCCGTACCCGCAAGTCGTTTCCGATGCACTGGCTCAGGCTTTCGGTGAAATAGCTTCCGACGTACATCGCGACGCCGGTGAGCACCGCGATCATCACGGTCACGATGGCCGCGGCCCCCGCGATGTGCGCCTTGCCGGCCCCGCCGAGCATCGGGAAGAACCAGGAGATCCATTGCGGGGCAGGGTGGTTCCCGACCACGTTGTCGAGGATGACCTTGAGCGGCCATGGTGCGGCCAGGCTCATCGCCATCTGCAGCAGCGTCACCGTCAGGAGGATGACGAGGTCGCGGCGGCGCGGGCGTAGCAGTTCACGAAGCAGGGGCGGCACGGCAGGCGTCTCCTCATCCGGACACGGGACGACCAAACCGTAGCCCAGCGGTCAAGGCCCGGCGAGACTCGGCCGTTGCTCGAACGCCCGAGTTTCGCCGCCGTTCACAACGGCCGCAGATACTCATCGGACTCAGGTGCGCCCCTTCACGGACTCACCGCAGTGAAGGGTGGTCCGGTGGAAGAATTCAGACCCTCGATCGACTGGGGCAACGAGCTCGCCGCGTCGGCGTCGTGGATCCTCCAGGCGTGGGCGATCAGCGCAGCAGCCGTGCTGGTGGTCGTCGTCGTGTTGGGCCGCTACACGGTGTGGGGGCGGAGCTTCTGGTACGTCACGGGCGAGTACTTCACCGGCGCGGCCAGTGTGCGGGTGTGGGGCACGCTGGCGGTGCTGCTGGCGTCGGTGATCGCCGAGGTTCGCATCGCGGTGTTGCTCAGTTATTACGGCAACGACCTCTTCTCGGCACTTCAGATGGCCTTCCAGGGGGCGGGCGCGCACGACGCCGCGCAACGCGCTTCCGGAGTACACGGCTTCTGGGTCGCGATAGGGATCTTCGTGATCCTGGCGAGCGTCCACATCGCCAGGCTCGTAGTCGATACCTACCTGACCCAGCGCTTCGTCATCGGCTGGCGGGTGTGGTTGACCCATCGCCTCACCGGGGATTGGCTTGCCGACCGGGCGTACTACCGGGGCCGGTTCGCGCCCACCGTCATCGACAACCCGGATCAGCGCATCCAGCAGGACATCGACATCCTGACGACCGGCGTCGGCACCGGCCCCAATGTTCCGACGTACTACTCGCAGAGCATGCTGCTCTTCGGTGCGGTCAATGCGTTGGTGTCGGTGGTGTCGTTCACGGCCATCCTGTGGAGACTGTCCGGCCCACTGAACCTGTTCGGGTTCGACATCCCGAAGGCACTGTTCTTGATCGTCATCGGTTACGTCGTGATCGCGTCGGGGATCGCGTTCTGGATCGGTCACCCTCTGATCCGGCTCAGCTTCCTCAACGAGCAGACCAACGCCGCGTTCCGCTATGCGCTGGTGCGGTTGCGCGACTCGGCGGAGGCGGTGGCCTTCTACCGTGGCGAACGGGCCGAGCGGGAGCTGCTCGACGAGCGGTTCGCCTCCGTCATCGCCAACTACCGTCACTACGTCCGTCGGACCATCGGTCTGATCGGCTGGAACTACTCGGCAACCCAGGCAATCCTCCCGTTGCCCTTCGTCTTTCAGGCACCCAGGCTCTTCGCGGGCGCCATCAAGCTCGGCGACGTGACACAGTCGGCCACCGCCTTCGGCAAGATCCAGAGCGGGCTGTCGTTCTTCCGCAACGCCTACAGCCAGTTCGCGAGCTACAACGCGGCGATCATCCGCCTGCACGGCTTGGCCAAGGCCAACGACGTTGCGCGCCGACAACCGACGCTTTCCACCGGTCCGAGCCCCGACGGCTCCGTGCGACTCGACGGCGTCGCCGTGCGCTCGCTCGCTGGCGATCTACTCATCGACCCACTCGACCTCCGTCTGGACCGCGGCGAATCGATGGTGATCACCGGTTCCTCTGGCAGTGGGAAGACCACGCTCCTGCGCACCCTGGCCCAACTGTGGCCTGCGACGGAAGGCAGGTGGAGCACACCCGCCGGCGACGACCGAACGATGTTCGTGTCCCAGCTGCCGTACCTGCCGCTCGGCGACGTGCGCGCGGTGGTGTCCTACCCGGCCTGCCCCGGCGACTTCGACGACCAGCGGCTCCGCGACGTGCTCACCCAGGTCTCGCTGGCCCACCTGCGCAACAGGCTCAGCGAGGAGCAGGACTGGGCCAAGGTGCTCTCGCCCGGTGAGCAGCAGCGCGTTGCCTTCGCTCGCGTGATCCTGCACAGACCCGACGCGGTGTTCCTCGACGAAGCGACGTCCGCGGTGGAGGAGGGCCTGGAGTTTGCGCTGTACGAACTGCTGCGTACCGAACTGCCGGACACCATCGTGGTCAGTGTCGGGCACCACGGCGCGGTCGAACAACACCACCGGAAGCGCTTGACGCTGCTCGGCGGTGGCGCCTGGCGGCTGGATCCCGTTGCTGAAAGTGCCGTTGCGCGGCGTTCAAAACCAGTGTGATCCGAACTGCCCGCGCACCACGAGGTGTTCAGCCAGAACGCCCGGATCCCTTCGCTACGAGGCCCTTTGCTCCTCGCTGTCACAGGGCCGGGAGGGGAGCCGAGTACGGCCGCGACCGCTCGCGGACCGTGCCGGTGGCCGTGACGCCCCAGCGTTTCCGACCAGGGGAAGCCTGTCGCTTGCCTGGTCTGCAGTTCATGCCCTCACGTCGGTGCGTTGGCGGGCTGGAAGACGCCGGTGCTGTCGGCCTCCGCCTCGGCGCGGATCACGTGCACGACGGCGTTGATCAACGCCAGGTGGGTGAATGCCTGCGGGAAGTTGCCCAGGTGCCTACCGGTGCGCGGCTCGATCTCCTCGGCGTAGAGGTGCAGCGGACTGGCGAACGACAACAGCCGCTCGCACAGGTGCTTGGCCCGGCTGATCTCGCCGATCTCGACCAGCGCCGACACCAGCCAGAACGAGCAGATCGTGAAGGTGCCCTCCTCGCCGGACAGCCCGTCGTCGGTCTCCTCGGTGCGGTAACGCAGCACCAGGCCGTCCTCGGTGAGCTCGTCGGCGATGGCAAGCACCGTCGCGCGGACGCGCGGATCGTCGGACGGCAGGAATCGCACCAATGGGACGAGCAGAAGTGAGGCGTCGAGCGCGTCGTCGCCGTAGCGCTGGGTCAGCACACCGCGATGATCGACGCCGTGGGCAAGGATGTCGGCCTTGATCTCCTCGGCGACCGCGCGCCACTGTTGGGCGTAGCTCTTCTCGCCCTGCAGATCGGCGAGTTTCGAGCCCCGATCGAGTGCGACCCAGCACATCACCTTGCTCGACGTGAAGTGCTGCGGCTCGCCGCGCACCTCCCAGATGCCGCGGTCGGGCTCGCGCCAGTGCTTGATGGCCTCCTCAACCTGGTTCTTGAGCACCGGCCAGAGCATTTCGGGGATCTGCTCGCGCGATTTGGCGTGCAGGTAGACCGAGTCGAGCATGGTGCCCCAGATGTCGTGCTGCATCTGGTCGAACGCGCCGTTGCCGATGCGGACCGGGCGTGAGTTGTCGTAGCCGGAGAGGTGGTTCAACTCCTCCTCGACGAGGCTGCGCTCGCCGCCGACGCCGTACATCACCTGAAGTGGATGCCGCTCACCGTTGTTGGCGCCCGACACGTCGGCGATGAAAGCGAAGAAGTCGTCGGCCTCGCGGTCCAGCCCCAATGTGTAGAGGCCCCAGAGTGCGAACGTGGAATCACGTACCCAGGCATACCGGTAATCCCAGTTGCGTTCGCCCTGAGGGGTTTCCGGCAGTGACGTGGTACTGGCCGCAAGCAGGGCGCCGGTCGGCGAGTAGGTCAGCCCCTTGAGGGTCAGCGCGCTGCGCTGCAGGTAGGCCCGCCACGGGTGGTCGGGGAAGTCGCCGATGTTGATCCACTGCCGCCACGACTCGCTGGTCTTCCACATCTTGTCGGCGGCTTCTTCGAAGGTCTGGGGAGCCGGATGCCTGGACCAGCTCAGCGCGACGAACACGTTGTCGCCCTCGTTGAGCCGGGTCCTGGCCCGCGCCTCGTGCCCCTCGATGCCGATCCGCAGATTGGTGGTCAGCCGCATGGTGGGGTGCGCCTCGGGATTCTTCCCGGCCCGCGCGATGGCCTCGCCGTATGCCGCCGCCGAGTACTCCCACGTGGCGGCTTCCCGGTGGTAGTCGAATGCCGGTTCGCAACTCATCACCAGCTCCACGACGCCACTGACGCAGCGCACCGTCCGCAGCAGGATGTGCTCGGCATCCCAGTCCATCGGGGTGCGGCGGTGGGTCCGGGACCTGGTCTCGATGTCGTGCCACGGGCCCATCACCAGCGCATCGCGCACGATCAGCCATCCGGTGTGGGTTTGCCACGTGGTCTCCAGGATGAGGCTGCCAGGCAGATAGCGGCGGGCCGACGGCACGGTCACCCCGTACGGGCCGAGCCGGAAGTGGCCTGCGCCGCGGTCCAGGATCGCCCCGAACACGCTCGGCGAGTCCGGTCGTGGCACGCACAGCCACTCCACCGAGCCTGCCGATGAGACCAGGCAGCTGTTCTCGCAGTCGGACAGGAACGCGTAGTCCGCGATCGGCGGGAACGGGTTCCGCAACGGGCTGCCCGGCGCGTACGGCACGGGAGCGGTGACCGTGAATGCCGCTTCGGGCACGGAGTCGGCCGTGCCCGTTTCGTCAGCGGGCTCGGTGTGCTGCAGAACCATGTCGCACATCATCGACTGCGCAGGTACCCGGCGTCTACTCGTGGGAGATCCCGGCGTGGCGGGGTCAGCGACGTGCGTAACCGGGGGCGTGCTCGGGCAGCGGGCCGATCGCGACACCGTAGGCAACGATGGCGCGCAGCGCGGGGATCCTGGCCGCGATGCGCACGGCGCGGGGCGCGGTTCCAGTGCCGTCGTCGGCGCCAAGCGCGACCGCGATGGCCCGGTCCTGAACGAGGCGTTGCACACGCTGAATGATGGCTGCGGGCAGCCACCGCCGCGCCTGAATCCTGGCGAGATCCCTGGTGTTCACCGAGTGCCTGCGCAGCGGCTCGGCGAGGATCCGCGCGGCGGCCACCGCGTCGGCGACGGCGAGGTTGATCCCGACGCCACCGATCGGCGACATCGCGTGCGCCGCGTCCCCGATGAACAGCAAGCCGTCGGTGTACCAGCGATGTAGCCGATTGAGCTGCACGTCGAGGAGTTTCACGTCGTCGAAGGATGTCAACGTGTCCACCCGGTCGGCTAGCCACGGCACCAGTTCGGTCACCTGACGGCGCAACGACTCGATGCCCTCGGCACGCATCGCAGTATCGGCGCCCTTACGGATCAGATAGGCGATCTGGAAGTAGTCACCACGGTCGATCAGCGCGCAGCCGTGGCCGGACTGGAAGACGCCGTTCAGCCCGCGCGGATCGCGGTCATGCCGCGGCAAGCGGAACCACCACACGTCCATGGGCGCGCCGAAGTTGCGCGGTATCAGCCCTGCCGCCGTGCGAAGCGTCGACGCTCGACCGTCGCAGGCCACCACCAGGTCGGCGCGCATCTCGTGGACGGCGCCGCAGGCGTCGCGGTAACGCACGCCCGTTATTCGCTCCTGCCCGCCGGAGCCCTTCCCCGTGTCGCTTCGCTCCTGCCCGCCGGAACGCACCAAGCCCAGCACCTCCGTATTCCGCATCAGCCGGAAGGTCGGCTCCGCGGCCGCGGCACTGGCCAGCATCTCGAGGAAGTCCCACTGCGGTACCAGGGCGATGTGTTTGTGGGGGCCGGGCAGCCGGGTCAGGTCCACCCGCACCGGGGTGTCCTGAATGGTCGCGTTGACGCCCTCGATCATGCGGTGGGGGACCGCCGCGAACGCTGCACCGAGCCCGAGCTCATCCAGTAGTCGCAGCGTGCTGGCGTGCACGGTGTCACCGCGGAAGTCGCGCAGGAAGTCGGCGTGCTTCTCCATCACGGTGACGTCGATGCCCGCTCGGGCCAGAAGCAGGGCCAGCATCATGCCCGCGGGTCCGCCGCCTGCCACCAGGCAGGTTGTCGCGTCCGGTGCTGCCTCTACGGGGTTCGCCACGACTTTGATCGTAGGGTGGACCACATGAGCGGCATCCTCAGTTGGTGGGACGGCGTCGAGCTCTGGCTGTCCGGTCTCGGATTCGTCGCCCAGACGACGGTGGTGATGCCGGTGGTGCTGCTCTTGGCCTACGGGGTCGCGGTGTTGCTGGACGGCGCACTCGGCAACGGCATCAAGCTGTTGAAGGGGCAACGCAACGACGTGGACGGGCCGTGACCGGTATGCCCCGCTCGCGCGTCACGCTGGTCCTGGTCATCATGGTGGTGCTGGTGATCGTCATGTGGTTGATCGCGCGCTGACGCTCTGAACGCACTCTGTTACGCTTCGCGCCATGCACGCAGCGCCCGGCACGACCGAGAGCCATGTCTTGGCTCTCATCGCCGTGGGTACTTGCGCTGTTGCTGATGTGCACTGTTGTCGCTGACCCCACTCCGTCCGCGGTTTGGTGTCGGGTGTCGCTTGCCTTGCGTTCACGCTGATCCATCGCCTTGCCGTTGTGACGGGTTCCCGTTCAAACGCCCGCAAGGAAAGGTCACCAATGCCCAACCCGATGAAGTCGTTGATGTCTGCAGGCGCCATCGCCGTTGCGGCGACGCTGCTCGCCGCTTGCGGCGGTGGCTCCAGTGACGTCGCAGGAGGCGGGGACCAGCCCAAGGCGGACACCACGCTGACCCTGGTGGCGTACGCCGTGCCGGAACCCGGCTGGAGCAAGATCATCCCGGCGTTCGCGGCGACTCCCGAGGGCAAGGGCGTCGGGGTCACGACGTCATACGGCGCATCGGGGGACCAGTCGCGCGGTGTCGTGGACGGCAAGCCCGCCGACATCGTCAACTTCTCGGTCGAACCCGACGTCACCCGGCTGGTCAAGGCGGACAAGGTGGCCAAGGACTGGAACGCCGACGCGACCAAGGGTATCCCGTTCGGATCCGTAGTGACTCTGGTTGTGCGCAAAGGCAATCCGAAGAACATCAAGGACTGGGACGATCTGCTGCAACCCGGCCTCGAAGTGGTCAGCCCCAGCCCGCTGAGCTCCGGCTCGGCGAAGTGGAACCTGTTGGCGCCCTACGCCGCCAAGAGCAATGGCGGCAAGGACCCGCAGGCCGGCATCGACTTCGTCAACAAGCTCGTCAGCGAGCACATCAAGACGAGGCCCGGTTCGGGCCGGGAAGCCACCGACGTCTTCCTGCAGGGCAGCGGTGACGTGCTGATCAGCTACGAGAACGAGGCGATCAACACCGAGCGCCAAGGCAAGCCGGTCGAGCACGTCACGCCGCCGCAGACCTTCAAGATCGACAACCCGGTGGCGGTCGTCACCAGCAGTGCGCACCTCGAACAGGCCACCGCCTTGAAGAACTTCCTGTACACCCCGGAAGGCCAGAAGTTGTGGGCCGAGGCCGGCTTCCGTCCGGTCGACCCCAAGGTCGCCGCTGACTTCGCCGCTGATTTCCCGACGCCGCAGAAACTGTGGACCATCGACGACCTCGGTGGCTGGAGCCAGGTCGATCCCGCGCTGTTCGACAAGGACAACGGCACCATCACGAAGATCTACAAGCAGGCGACCGGATGACAGCTGCGGTACTACCGATTCCCGAGGCGGCGCGGCCCCCATCCGACGGTGATGGGGGCCCGCCGCCCGGTCGTCTGGGCCGTCGTCCCGGCACGACGTCGCTGCGCGTCGGCGCGGCGGTCTCGTGGCTCAGCGTCATCGTGCTGCTGCCCTTGGCGGCCATCCTGTGGCAGTCGGCAGGTGGAGGGTGGGGCGCGTTCTGGGATGCGGTGAGCTCCAACGCGGCGCTGGAGTCCTACAAGGTGACGCTCAGCGTTTCCATCGCCGTCACCGCGGTCAACCTCGTCTTCGGTCTTCTCGTCGCCTGGGTGCTCACTCGCGACGAATTCCCGGGCAAGCGCCTGGTCGACGCCGTCATCGATCTGCCGTTCGCGTTGCCGACGATCGTCGCGAGCCTGGTCATGCTCGCGCTGTACGGCCCGAACAGCCCTGTCGGAGTTCACATTCAGCACACCAAATGGGGTATCGGCGTCGCACTGCTCTTCGTCACGTTGCCGTTCGTGGTGCGCTCGGTGCAGCCGGTACTGCTGGAACTCGACCGCGAGGTAGAGGAGGCCGCCGCGTCGTTGGGTGCCGACAACCTGACCATCTTCACGCGAGTCGTACTGCCCGCGCTGTTGCCGTCGCTGCTGTCCGGTGCGGGGCTTGCGTTCTCGCGCGCGATCGGCGAGTTCGGCTCGGTCGTGCTGATCGGCGGTGCGGTGCCGGGGGAGACCGAGGTGTCCTCGCAGTGGATCCGCACCCTGATCGAGAACGACGACCGCACCGGCGCCGCCGCGATATCCATCGTGCTGCTCGTCGTCTCGTTCGCGGTGCTGTTCGTCCTGCGCGCCGTCGGCTCGCGGGCAGCCAAGCGTGAGGAGCTGGCGAGATGATCCTGTCGCGGCCGGTCCGCCATCTGCTTCGCTTCCTGGCGCTGGCGTACGTCCTGGTGCTGGTCATCGTCCCGGTCGGGCTCATTCTCTGGCGCACGTTGGCGCCGGGCTTCGGCGTGTTCTTCGCGTCGATCTCCACCCCGGCCGCAATCTCGGCGTTGCAGTTGTCGGTGCTGGTGGTGGCGATAGTGGTGCCGCTCAACGTGCTCTTCGGGGTCCCGACGGCGCTGGTGTTGGCCCGCAACAGGTTTCGCGGCAAGAGCGCACTGCAGGCGGTCATCGACCTGCCGTTCGCCGTGTCGCCCGTGGTGGTCGGCGTCGCGCTGATCCTGTTGTGGGGTTCCGCCGGTGCGCTGGGCTTCGTCGAGAACGATCTGGGTTTCAAGATCATCTTCGGTTTGCCCGGCATCGTGCTGGCGAGCATCTTCGTGACCGTGCCGTTCGTCATCCGCGAGGTCGAACCCGTGTTGCACGAGTTGGGCACCGACCAGGAGGAGGCGGCCGCCACTCTGGGTTCGCAGTGGTGGCAGACCTTCTGGAGGATCACCCTGCCCTCGATCCGCTGGGGCCTCACGTACGGCATCGTGCTGACCATCGCCAGGACGCTCGGTGAGTACGGCGCCGTCATCATGGTGTCGTCCAATCTTCCCGGCACGTCCCAGACGCTGACGCTGCTCGTCTCCGACCGCTACAGCCGAGGCGACGAGTACGGCGCGTACGCCGTGTCGACGCTGCTGATGACCGTCGCCGTGCTGGTGCTCGTCGTACAGGTGATCCTCGACGCCCGGCGTGCCCGGGCGGCAAAATAGGCTTCGAGAAGGAGACCCTTCATGACTTCCGATGAGCGCTCGAACGGGACCAACGCGATCACGGTGCGTGGCGCCAACAAGCGCTACGGCGACTTCGTCGCTTTGGACGACATCGACTTCGACGTCCCCGACGGGTCCTTGACGGCGCTGCTCGGCCCCAGCGGTTCGGGCAAGTCGACGCTGCTGCGGGCCATCGCGGGCCTCGACCAACCCGACAGCGGAACCATCACCATCAGGGGAGAGGACGTCACCGGCGTGCCCCCGCAGCGGCGCGGCATCGGCTTCGTGTTCCAGCACTACGCCGCGTTCAAACACCTCACCGTGCGCGACAACGTCGCCTTCGGGCTCAAGATCCGCAAGCGCCCAAAGGCGGAGGTCAAGGAGAAGGTGGACAACCTCCTCGAGATCGTCGGGCTGGCCGGTTTCCAGACCCGCTACCCGAACCAGCTCTCCGGTGGCCAGCGCCAGCGCATGGCCCTGGCCCGCGCGCTCGCCGTGGATCCCCAGGTGCTGCTGCTCGACGAGCCCTTCGGTGCGCTCGATGCCAAGGTGCGCGAGGATCTGCGCGCGTGGCTGCGCCGCCTGCACGACGAGGTTCACGTGACCACTGTGCTCGTCACGCACGATCAGTCGGAGGCGCTCGACGTGGCCGACCGGATCGCGGTGCTCAACAAGGGCCGCATCGAGCAGGTCGGCTCACCCACCGACGTCTACGACAGTCCGGCCAACGCGTTCGTCATGTCGTTCCTCGGTGCGGTGTCCTCGCTCAACGGGACGCTGGTGCGCCCGCACGACATCCGGGTCGGCCGCAACCCCGACATGGCGATCGCGCAGACCGACGGCAGCGTGTCCTCGACGGGCGTCATTCGCGCCACCATCGATCGAATCGTGCTGCTGGGCTTCGAAGTTCGCGTCGAGCTCACCGCATCCGCCAACAACGGACCGTTCACGGCGCAGATCACCCGCGGCGACGCCGAAGCGCTGGCGTTGAAGGAGGGTGACACCGTGTACGTCCGCGCCACCCGGGTGCCGCCGATTCCCGGTGGCGCTGAGTTGCCCGCCGCCGACGAGGCCGCTGCTCTGACCAAGGCGTGACGGACTGTTCAGCGAGGTGGGTCCCCCCGCCACGTGAAGCTGTTGACGTACTTCGCCATGTCCAGCGCGAGGACGAAGTTGGCGCCGGACGGGTGACCGGAGCCGAACTCCGGGGTGAACTCGCGGTACGGTCCGGCGGCGGCGGCGATCAAGGCGTAGTCGTTCTTCACCGCGACCATGATCATGACGCGATTGCGTCCGTCGTCTCCGATGGCATCTGCCGGGTAGTCGTCGGCGACCTCCCCGTAGCCGAGTTCGTAGCCAACGAACGCGTTGGGGATCTCGTAGTGGAACGTCGCGTCGGGGTAGTGGTCCCTGAGCAGGTCGTCCGCGATCTGCCGCGGCGTCTGACCATTCGCCGGTTGCCCGAACAGTCGAAGGGTTCCGCCGTCCCCGGCGAGAAGATCCAGCACCACGCCGTTCGGCTCGAAGGTGGCGTCGTACGCCGTGCCCTCGCCGGGGTAGGACACCGAGAACTCGCCGGTGGCTGAGGTGAAGCGGGGATTCGTCGCGACCGGCTTGCTGATCGGCGGGGTGCCGCAGTCCGGCGGACAGACGACGAGCGCCTTCGGCGGGGTGAGCCACATCGACAATGCGGCCGATCCCGCCGCGACCAGCACCGCAACCGTAACCACGACCATCAGCAGCCGGGCGAGTGACGTCGAGCGCACCGCGGGCGCCGTGTACGTCGGGTCGGGTAGCGCATAACCCGGCCAGTCCGGCAACGGGGCCGCGGTCACGGGACGGCGGGAACGGGACGGGGGGATCGCCGCTGCGCTCGCGACGTTCGCGATGCGGCGTGGCCTGCGGCCCCGCACCTGGCGCAAAACGGCAGATCGGGAACCACGTGGTCGCACTGTGGGCACAACACGGGTTCGTCTGGACGCGCGTCGTCCGGCTGTTCGTGGAGCAGCGTGGAGTGCACGACGATTCGTAGCGCATAGAGCGCCACCACCGCGAGAAGCGCGTAGACGGCTGTCTCGACGTTGCTGGGCGGCGCGAAGACGTCGAGCACGCCCAATCCGAGATAGAGCGCGACCGCGAACGCGACCGCCGGGGTGGGGGAGCTGAAGGCGTACCACTGCGGCTTGGGGCCCGCATCGGCCCGCCGGGTGAACCACAGCGTTGCGCCGACCGCACCGCCCACCGCCGCCGCGGTCAGGGGTATCGCCACACCCTGGATGGCGCCCGCGATCACCAGGTGAATCGGCGATTGGCCGTCGTCGGCGACCGGACCCTTGGCGAGCTGAGGCGCCAACCGGGTCAGGCTGCCCGCGCTGACGAAGCAGAGTGCACCAAGGGCTCCGATGACGAAGCCGTCCAATGACTCTCGAAATCCGGGGCGCCAGAACCGCATCACAACCATCGGCGCGAGTAGCAGGATCAGGAACCCCAGAGGGATGGCGAAGCCGGTGATGAGGATTCTGGCGGCGCTGACCGGCAGACCGAGTGCGTCGTCGTCGGTGCGTGCGGCGGCGACGTCCGTCGCGATCCCCCACCCGACGCCGAACGCGGCGGCGAGCGCCGCCGTGATCACCAGGGTGACGACCGACAGATCGGCGAATGCGCCGGTCTCCCTGAGGTAGGCCACGAACAGCAACGGCAACCCGAGGCCGAGCAGTCCGATGAGCGCTGCCTGCCACATCGGCAAGGCACTGCCCAACATCAACGCGATCACCGCGATGAACGCGACCCCGAACGCAGTCCGGGAGTGCCGCGCCAGCGATGGGAAGATCGTGCTCGTAATGCGCGGGCTCAGTACGTGTTCGGTCGGTGCCGCCGCATACGCCGACAGGCGCAGCCGCGCGGACCCGTCGCCACGTCGATGCGACTCCGTCGCACCACAATTTCCGCAGAACTCCCCAGCTGGGACCGTGACGCCGCAGACGCGACACGTCATCGTCGTCATCGAGGCGCGGTGCCCTTCTGGATGTCGAGGAAGTCGCGGGCGAGTAGGTCGACGTTCGGGCTCCCGAGTCCGGTGGCCAGGTCGTAGCCGGGAATGGCGACGTCGACCGCGGATCCACCGAGGGTCACGTCGCGGAACCCAGGCGAGTTCGCGCCCTTGGCCACCCGGTAGAGCAGCGGGTTGATGTCACCCAACGAATGTCCGCCATTCGCGACGAGGTACTGGTTCATCAGGGCCGTCAATCCAGCCCAGATCGGGGCCGCCTGCGAGGTGCCCGCCCCGACCAGATCCTGCCGGTCGAAGCGGATCTTGACGCCCGTGAACGGATCGGCCGTTGCGGAGACGTCGGGAGTGAGCCGTCGCTGGCGTTTACCCGAGTCCCGCTTGATGGACAGCCAGCGCTGCCACGCCGGCCGCGGAAAGAGCTTGGACACTCCGCCACTGGTGCCCTGGGACAGGGGCGAGTCGACCCAGGCCTGCTCGGCGAGCCACTGGCCGTTGTCGTCAGTCGAGAGATTGGTGCCCCCTACGGAGGTCATGCCGGGTAGTGACGCGACGGCGTCCAGGCCGATGTCGTCCGGGCCTGGCGGCGACGACCAGTTGGGACCACCCTTGCATTCCAGCGAACCGGTATCGCCGCTGGCATCGAAGGCCGACGTCCCGTTCGCATGTGCGCGTTCCAGCGCCGACTGCACGGGTTTGAGATCCGTTGCGGTGATCAGGGCATCGCATCCCCATCCGATGGACAGGCTCCACACCGCGCCGGGGAACTGTCGGTTCGTGGCGTCGAACATCTCGCCGATGCGCTCGTAGGTACGGCCGCCCTCCAGCGTGGGACGGGCGTTCACCACCACCATCCGTGCATCGGGCGCAATGGCATGCGCGACTTCGAGGTCCATCACCGTCTCGGCGCGGGATTCGCTGGGTTGCCCGCCGACCAGGATCGGCTTGAGCGGAGGCAGCCCCGACATCGTGGCGAAGTCGTCGAGATCGGTCTGGTCGTAGCCGCTGAACGCGAAGAAGACGATGGTCTGTCCCTTGCCCGTGAAACCTGCTGCCGCAAGCGGACTCGCGTTGTAGGCGGTCAGCAGGGCGTTCGGGGTCAAGCCTTGGGGCGGCACGTCGATGGGGATCATGTCGGGACGCGCTTCGCGGTGCGGGGTGAACCCGAGGATGCGTCCGAGATCGCTCACGGTGTCCCCGACGGCGGTGGGAACCTCGGGCTGCTTGGCGGAGGCGTAGAAGACCTGCCCCTGCATGCCGCGGTAGTCGTGCACCGGAACGTCGAAGGCCTCGGCCACATCGGGCGGCGCGCCCTCGACGATGGCCCACTCCTCGCCGGGCTGCCACCGCACGTCGAGCCCCTTGCTCGCCGCCCACCGCTGCAGCGGCTCGGGACGCGCCGAGCCACGAAGGCCCACCGTGAGCTGTGCGCGATCGAGTTGGGAGGGGCCCAGATCCGTCGAGCTGGCCAGGAGGTTCGCGTACGGGCCGTCGATGGTCGACGCTGGCTCGGGTGTTGGTGCCCAGCGCGCATCGAGCACCAGGAGCGATGCGGCTGCCGCCACGGACAGCGACATGCAGAACCCGAGCAGGCGGAGGTCACGTCGACCGAACATCAAAGGCTCCCGAACCTCTTCAACTCAGGGACCAAAGTCTAGGTCCACCATGACCGATTCCGCACGGATGCTGCCCCGGTGGCCCGTTTGCGGGGGTCGCGGGTAGCTATGCGTCAACGTCAATATGATGCTACACCGGGAGCAAATATCGCGGATTTCGTCGCAGCACTACCGGCGACCAACTGACTGGCTTCCCCGGCCCATACGCGCAGCTCAGGCCCCATGTGCGGGAACCATGTGCAGGCACGATCGCAACGTGGAGGCTGGCTCGCAGCTACCAAGCTGGCGCTTCGGCTGCGACGTCGGGGCCGATTCCGGCGAGTTTTCTACAGGCGGTGGGTCAGGCCGCGATGCAGGCGGACTGGGCGTCGTCGAATCGGTCGAGCAGCGTGGCCGCAACCAGGTTGTGCGACCCCAACGGCTCCGCTATCGAGATGCCAAGGGCAGCAGCGGATTTAGCCATCCGATCGGTGATGCGGCCGTGGGCCAGGAACCACGGGGCGACGACCAGGCGGCGCGCCCCTCGATCCCGCAGGCGGATCGCCGCCTCGGCGACGGTCGGATGTGGACCGGTCGCGAATGCCACCTCGACGCCCGCCCAGTCGGTCCGCGCCGTCAGGGCGGGCGCCAAAGTGGCCGTGCTCTTGTTCGCCGCCTCGTTCGACGAGCCCACCGCAACGACGATGACTCCGACGTCTCGCTGGTCGGGTGACACTCCCGCTTCGGCCAGGCGTCGTCCGAGCAACGTGATCAGCGCGGGGTCCTCGCCGAGAACATCGGACTGACGGACGACCGGGCCGGACCGCTCGATGACTCGCTCGATCACTGTGGGCAGGTCGACTCTGGCGTGGTAGGCGTCGGCCAGCAACATCGGGACCACCACGGCCGACCCGTTGCTCCGAACGACGTCCCCTAGCACGTCGCCGACGTACGGCTCCGACTTCTCCAGAAACGCTGCGCGGACGTCCAGCCCCGGCCGCAATCTGCGAATCCTGCCTGCCAGAGCCTGCGCGACCGCCGAGGACCGGGGATCAACGCTGCCGTGGGCGGCGAGGATGAGCGTCGGCGTCGGCGCTGGGGCTCCCGCCGCTTGCGCGGGAGGGCGCAGCGACTCGGGGGCGTGCCTGCCAGTCACGATGCGTGCAGCCCGCACTCCGTCTTGGCCTGTCCCGCCCACCGGCCGCTGCGCGGGTCGGCGCCCTCGGCGGGCTTCGCCGTGCACGGCGCGCAGCCGATCGACGGGTAGCCCTCGTAGACAAGAGGATTGACCAGGACGTCGTTGGCATCGATGTAGGCCTGCATGTCATCGTCGGACCATGCCGCGATCGGGTTGATCTTCACCAGCCCGAACGCCTTGTCGAAGCTGATCAACGGAGCGTTGGCCCGCGTCGGCGCCTCGACGCGGCGGATCCCGGTAACCCAGGCGGAGTAGCCCTTCAGTGCCTTGCCGAGCGGCTCGACCTTGCGCATCCGGCAGCACTGCCGCCGCGTCGCGGGCGAACAGGTCCTTGCCGAGCAGCTCATCCTGCTTGGCGACGCTGTTCTCCGGCGTCACGTTGACCACGTTGACGCCGTAGACGGCCTCGACGGCGTCCCGGGTGCCGATGGTCTCCGCGAAGTGGTAGCCGGTGTCGAGGAAAAGCACGTCGACGCCGGGCCGCACCTTGGCCGCCATGGCGACCAGGACCGCGTCCTGCATGTTGGAGGCGACCACGTACTGGCCGCCGAAGTGCTCGTCGGTCCAGCGCAAGAGATCGTCGGCGTCGGCGCCGTCCAGTTCGGCAGCGCCTCGCTCGGCCAGCTCCATCAGATCTGACTCCGTCGTCAAACCGTTCACCTCTTCGTCCGCTCATCGACGTCACTCTCCGCTCTTCGCGCAGCGCTCATCTGTGCTTCCGCTCTTCGCGCGAGCGCTCATCGAAGTCCGCCTCGTCTGCTCGCAACGCCCAGGTAGCGAAACGCTCGCCGTGCTCGCGTTGTTTCACGAAGTTGCGAACCACCCGCTCGATGTAGTCGCCGAGCTCACCGGAGACCACCTTGTGCTGGCGCAGCTTGCGGCCGAACCCGCTGTCCAGACCGAGGCTGCCGCCGAGGTGCACCTGGAAACCCTCGACCGGCCCGTCGCCGTCGTCGACCATCTGGCCCTTGAAGCCGATGTCGGCGACCTGGATGCGTGCGCACGAGTTCGGGCAGCCGTTGATGTTGACCGTGACCGGGACGTCGAGCTGTGCGTTGATGTCCTCGAGTCGCTTCTCGAGCTCGGGCACCAAGGTCTGCGACCGCTTGCGCGTCTCCGCGAACGACAGCTTGCAGAACTCGATACCCGTGCAGGCCATCAGATTTCGCCGCCAGTGCGACGGCTGCGCGGGCAGGCCGATGGCGTCCAGCCCTGCCCTCAACGCGTCGAGCTTGTCGTCGGCCACGTCCATGATGATCAGCTTCTGGTACGGCGTGAACCGGATGCGGTCCGAACCCGCTGCCTCGGCCAGGTCGGCCACCTTGGACAGGATGGTGCCCGACACCCGGCCCGCGATCGGCGCGACGCCGACGGCGTTGAGACCGTTCTTCAGCCGCTGCACCCCGACGTGGTCGATGGGGCGCGTCACCGGCTCCGGCGCAGGGCCGTCGATGAGCGGGCGCTTCAGGTACTCCGGTCTCGAGAACCTCACGGAATTTTTCGACGCCCCAGTCCTTGATCAGGAACTTCAGCCGCGCCTTGGCCCGCAGCCTGCGGTAGCCGTAGTCGCGGAACACGCTGACCACGCCCTCCCAGACGTCGGGCACCTCGTCGAGCGGCACCCACGCGCCGACCCGCTGGCCCAGCATCGGGTTGGTGGACAGGCCACCGCCGACCCAGAGGTCGAAGCCGGGGCCGTGCTCGGGATGGTCGACGCCGATGAACGCGACGTCGTTGACCTCGTGCACCACGTCCTGCTGGCCCGAGATCGCGGTCTTGAACTTGCGCGGCAGGTTGGAGTACTCGGGCTTGCCGATGTAGCGCTTGACGATCTCGTCGATCGCGGGGGTGCCGTCGATCACCTCGTCGAGCGAATCGCCCGCCAGCGGGGAGCCGAGCACGACGCGCGGGCAGTCGCCGCACGCCTCGGTGGTCTGCAGCCCGACGGCGTCGAGGCGATTCCAGATCTCCGGCATGTCCTCGACCTGGATCCAGTGGTACTGGACGTTCTGGCGGTCGGAGATGTCGGCGGTGTCGCGGGCGAACTCGGTGGAGATGCCGCCGAGCGTGCGCAGCGCCGCGGCCGTGAGCGCACCGCCGTCGCAGCGCACCCGCAGCATGAAGTACTCGTCCTCGAGCATGTCGGTGTTGTCGTCACCGGTCCAGGTGCCGTCATAGCCGGGCTTGCGCTGGGTGTAGAGGCCCCACCAGCGGAAACGGCCGCGCAGGTCGCCCTTGTCGATGCTCTCGAAGCCGCCCTTGGCGTAGATGTTCTCGATGCGGTCCCGCACGTTGAGCGGGTTGTCGTCCTTCTTGGACTGCTCGTTGGCGTTGAGCGGCTCGCGGTAGCCGAGCGCCCACTGGCCTTCGCCACGTGGTCGCTTGGCGGGCTTCGGCTGGGATTCGGCCTTCGGCTTGGATTGCGCCTGAGTCATGGCGTTGGCCCCTTCGTGGAGGAGCCGGCGTTCGGATTGCGCTGTCACCGGTGGCTGTCCGGCGGCGCAGATCCGGCGGCCAGCTGAAATTACAGGTGGACAGGTCTACGGCGTCAAGGCAGACAGCAACAGGTACAAACGCGCTTGAAGTCGACGTGCCGCCGCGCCACCAGCGATACGCGGGCGGTCGAGCTGACGGCGGCAGTCACGTGGGCCATTGTGCCACGGACGGCCCCATCGGCCCCAACCGGTGCGAGATTTGCGCTCATGGTGAGCAAAATCCAGCTCTGGGAGACTGGTGCCATGACCGTCCGACCGGCGCCCGCACCGCTGCCCGACGTGCGCGCCGCGCTGGCCGGGCCGTTCGGCATCTACGTCCACGTCCCGTTCTGTGCGACCCGATGCGGATACTGCGACTTCAACACCTACACACCCGCCGAACTCGGGGGGGCCAACCCCGACGGCTGGCTCGCGGCGTTGAAGCGTGGAGCTGCAACTGGCCGCCGGTCGACATGGGTGGGCCGCCGCGCGGTGCAGACGGTGTTCGTCGGCGGCGGAACGCCGTCGCTGCTGGGTGGCGCCGGGCTGGCGTCGGTGCTCGACGCCATCCGCGACCACTTCGTCCTGGCGCCCGACGCCGAGGTGACCACCGAGGCCAATCCGGAGTCGACGTCGCCGCAGTTGTTCGACGATCTGCGCGCCGCCGGGTTCACCCGCATCTCGCTGGGCATGCAGTCGGTCGCCCCGCACGTGCTTGCTGTGCTCGACCGGGTGCACTCCCCGGGCCGGCCGCTCGCGGCGGCTGCCGAGGCCCGCGCGGCCGGGTTCGACCACGTCAACCTCGACCTGATCTACGGCACGCCGGGGGAGACCGACGACGACCTGCGCCGCTCGGTCGACGCCGCGATCGAAGCCGGGGTGGACCACGTGTCGGCGCTACGCGCTGGTCGTCGAGGACGGCACCGCGATGGCCCGACGGGTGCGGCGCGGCGAGATCGCCGCGCCCGACGACGACGTGCTCGCGCGGCGCTACGAACTGCTCGACGCACGGCTGTCCGAGGCCGGCTTCGATTGGTACGAGGTGTCGAACTGGAGTCGTCCCGGCGGGGAGTGCAGACACAACCTCGGCTACTGGGACGGCGGCGAGTGGTGGGGCGCTGGTCCCGGTGCGCACGGCTACGTCGGCGCCACGCGTTGGTGGAATGTCAAGCATCCCAACGCATATGCGCAGTCGCTGGCCGACGGCGTGCTGCCGGTCGCCGACTTCGAGGAGCTCGACGACGCCGACCGGCACACCGAGGACGTGATGCTGCGGCTGCGGTTGCGGCACGGGCTGCCGCTGGTGCGCTCGACCGATGCCGAGGCGGCGCGCGCCGACGTGGCCGTCAGCGACGGGCTGGTCGCAGCGCCGCGCCGACCGGCTGGTCCTGACCGACCGCGGCCGACTGCTGGCCGATGCCGTGGTGCGCGATCTGCTGACGGCAGGCGATTAGACCGAATCCATTCGGTGCAGCCGTCGTTGCGCACGCGGGTGGTCCAGCCGGTGTTCTCCATCAGGAGGTTGTCGGGTGTGCAACCCTGAAGCGACACAAGCGGGAATACGCCCTGTGGATATCCGGCGGTGTCTGGTACGGAGTCTCACTCCCGACGGAGCGCCACGACGCGATATGGGCTGAGGTGGAACGTGTCTCGATCGAGGGCGGGCCACCGGATGCCCACTGAGCGCTGCTCTACGTTGGAGACCGTGACCCCACCAGGCGAGTCCGACCAACGGGGGACGTTCCTCGCGATCGGGGCCCTGTGCTGGATCGTCGCGGCCATCGGTTACTTCGTATGCGAAGCGGTTGCCGCAGCGGCCGTCGAACCGGCGTACGGCTACGCGACCGACTACATCAGCTCTCTCGGCATACCGGACAGGTCGCCGTACGCGGTCCTGATCAATGCTGCGCTCGTCACCCAGGCGGTCCTGTTTCCGGCGGGTGCGGCGTTGGTGGTCCGGGGCGTTGCCGCACGGAACGCGTCGTGGTTCCTCGCACTTACGGCGGTCAACGGCCTCGGCAACCTGGTGGTCGCCGCCGTGCACGGCGGCACCGGTTCGACGTGGCATGTCGCAGGAGCGATCCTGGCGGTCGCAGGCGGCAACGCCGCGGTGCTGGTCGGCTCGTCGGTGCTCCGCCGGGCAGGCGCGTCGCGGCCGTACCGCGTGGTATCCGTCGTCCTTGGTGCACTGGGCGGGTTGTGTTTGCTCGGGTTGGCAGTCGACACGTCGCACGCCGTTCTGCCCGTCGGCATCTGGGAGCGCGGCAGCGTGTACGCGATCTTCGCCTGGCAGACGGTCAGCGCCGGGTATCTCGTCGGCAGCCGGGCGCAGCGCTGGTAGCGCAGGCGGCTAGACCCCTTGGGCGAGTGGCATGTCCATGTCGAAGATCCGGGCGTGCAGCACTGTCCGGTTGCGCAGCGCGGCCCGCACCGCGCGGTGCAGACCGTCCTCGAGGTAGATCACACCCTTCCAGCGCACGGCGTGAGGAAACAGGTCGCCGTAGAACGTGGAGTCCTCGGACAACAGCCGATCGAGCGCCAGCACCGTGGTGGTGGTGACCAATTCGTCGAGCCGGATCTGGCGGGGCGGAATCTGTGCCCACTGCCGGTGGGACAGGTTGTGGTCGGGATACGGTTTGCCGTCGCGCACACCCTTGAAGATCATGACGTGACCTTCGCTGTCAGGTGAACCTGCAACAACGGCGTCGGCATGAGACGAGGTTAATGCCCCGGCCGTCGGGTTGTCCGCCACCATCGAAGTCCGCTCGGTGGATGTCCGCGCTGATCGTCACCGTAAAATGGTGACGATCAGGAGGTGAACGATGAGTAGTGCGGACGACCGCCGCTTCGAGGTGCTGCGCGCCATCGTCGCGGACTTCGTTGCTACCAAGGAGCCCATAGGTTCCAAGACGCTCGTCGATCGACACAATCTAGGGGTGTCGAGCGCCACCGTGCGCAACGACATGGCGGTGCTGGAGGCCGAAGGGTACATCGCCCAGCCCCACACCAGCTCGGGGCGCGTCCCCACCGAGAAGGGCTACCGCGAGTTCGTCGACCGGCTCGACGTCGTGAAGCCCCTCTCGTCCGCCGAGCGACGGGCGATCCTCAGCTTTCTGGAGACTGGCGTCGATCTCGATGACGTCCTCCGGCGCGCGGTGCGGCTGCTCGCACAGCTGACCCGGCAGGTGGCCATCGTGCAGTACCCGACGTTGTCGACGTCGAGCGTGCGCCACCTCGAGGTGGTGGCTCTCACGCCGGCCCGGCTGCTGCTGGTGGTCATCACCGACTCGGGCCGGGTCGACCAGCGCGTCGTCGAACTCGGTGACGCCATCGACGAACATCAGCTCGGTCAGCTTCGCGAGCGACTTGCGGCCGCCCTCGAGGGCAAGCCGCTGTCCGCGGCGTCCGTTGCCGTCGCCGACCTTGCCTCCCAGCTCGACGGCCGCGGCGGCCTCGGTGACGCGGTGGGTAGAGCGGCGACGGTGCTGGTCGAGACGCTGGTGGAGCATAGGGAAGAACGTTTGCTGCTCGGCGGCACGGCCAACCTGACCCGCAACACCGCCGACTTCGGTGGATCGCTGCGTTCGGTGTTGGAGGCACTCGAGGAACAGGTGGTGGTGCTGCGATTGCTCGCCGTGCAGCAGGAGGCCGGTAAGGTCACGGTAAGAATCGGGCACGAAACCGAAGCCGAAGAGATGGCCGGAACGTCGGTGGTGAGCACTGCTTACGGCAGCCTGGGCAAGGTGTACGGCGGGATGGGTGTGGTCGGTCCCACTCGAATGGACTATCCGGGAACCATTGCCAACGTCGCGGCGGTTGCTCTCTACATAGGCGAAGTCTTGGGCACCCGCTAAGGGGTGCGAGTAGCCGCGTTACGCGGCATGGAAGGTTTGGCGTGGCACGCGATTATTACGGCCTGCTCGGAGTGAGCAAGGGCGCGAGCGATTCGGACATCAAGAAGGCGTACCGCAGGCTCGCGCGTGAACTGCATCCCGACGTCAACCCCGACGCGGGCGCGCAGGCGAAGTTCAAGGAGATCAGCGTCGCGTACGAGGTGCTGAGCGATCCGGAGAAGCGCCGCATCGTCGATCTGGGTGGCGATCCGATGGAGAGCGCAGGCGCGGCGGCGGGCAACGGGTTCGCCGGCTTCGGTGGGCTCGGCGACGTGTTCGAGGCGTTCTTCGGCGGCGGCGCTGGCTCTCGAGGGCCCATCGGCCGGGTGCGCGCCGGCTCGGATTCGCTGCTGCGGATGCGGATGGATCTGTCGGAATGCGCGACAGGCGTCACCAAGCAGGTCACCGTCGACACCGCGATTCTGTGCGACCTGTGCCACGGCAAGGGCACGCACGGCGACACCACGTCGGTCACCTGTGACACCTGTGGTGGGCACGGGGAGGTGCAGAGCGTGCAGCGTTCGCTGCTCGGCCAGGTCATGACGTCGCGACCGTGTCCGGTGTGCGGTGGTGTCGGCGAGGTGATTCCCGACCCATGTCACCGGTGTGGCGGCGACGGCCGGGTCAGGGCCCGCCGCGAGGTCAGCGTCAAGATTCCGGCAGGCGTTGGCGATGGCATGCGCGTCCGGCTGGCGGCCCAGGGTGAGGTCGGACCGGGCGGCGGGCCGGCTGGCGACCTGTACGTCGAGGTTCACGAACAACCGCACGACATCTTCATTCGGGACGGCGACGATCTGCATTGCACCGTCTCGGTGCCCATGGTCGACGCGGCGCTCGGCACGTCGGTCTCCGTCGACGCCATCATCGACGGGCCCACCGAGATCACCATCGCGGCAGGCACGCAGCCAGGGTCGGTCGTGTCGTTGCGTGGCCACGGCATGCCGCACCTGCGCTCCGGCGTGCGCGGCAACCTGCACGCGCACATCGACGTCGTGGTGCCGTCGCGGCTGGACCCGCAGGACACCGAGCTGCTGCGCAAGCTCAAGGAACATCGCGTCCGGGACGCGGCCGAGGTGAAGTCGACGCACGCGACGTCCGCAAGCGGCGGGCTGTTCAGCCGGCTGCGCGAGACCTTCACCGGTCGCTAGGCCGAGAGTCGAGGGATGAGCACCGAAGACGAGCGCGAGTGAGGATCGCAGCGAGGGACGAGCGAGGACCGGAGCGAGCGATGAGATGAGGACCAATGAGCCGCGCCCTCTTCTACGTCGATGCGTTGCCCGAGGTCGGCGAGCTCGCCGTCGTCGACGGTGACGAGGGATTCCACGCCGCCAACGTGCGACGGATCCGGCCAGGTGAGGAGCTCGACCTCGGAGACGGGGCGGGCACCGTCGCGCAGTGCTGATCGAGGGCGCTTCGAAGGGCCGCCTCGAGGCCCGCGTGCTCAGCCGCCGCACGGTCGAGCCCACCAGCCCACCGGTGACCGTGGTGCAGGCTCTGCCCAAGTCGGACCGCTCCGAGTTGGCTGTCGAGCTGGCCACCGAGGCAGGCGCGGACGCGTTCGTCGCGTGGCAGTCCGAGCGCTGCGTGGCGCGATGGGACGGTCAGGCCAAGGTGGAGAAGGGGCTGCGGCGCTGGGAGGCCGTTGCCCGCTCGGCCGCCCGGCAGTCCCGGCGTCCGTACGTCCCGGCGGTGACGTCCTTGGTGAGCACCCCTGAGCTGGTCGCCGCGGTCGGTGCCACGACCGCGGCGGGCGCCGTGGTGCTGGTCCTGCACGAGTCGGCGAACCAACCCTTGACGGACGTCGGACTCGAGCGTGCCACCGGGGTGACGTTGGTCGTCGGGCCGGAGGGCGGCATCAGCGATGACGAGGTCGCCGCGCTCTCTGCGGCCGGCGCAACGGTGGTGCGCCTCGGGCCTACGGTGTTGCGGACGTCGACCGCCGCCGCGGTCGCACTTGGCGCTCTCGGTGTGCTGACGCCGCGGTGGAGCTAGTCCGGCGGTCGGCATAACCATTGGGGCACGAGGATGACCAGCGGTAAACTCGACTCGCAGACGTTCAACCCGACCACAACCCAGGAAGCAGGCACTGAAGCCCACGTGACGCCCCGCGAGACAAACGCTGCCTCGTCCCAGCCCCCTTCGCTGGCCACGGCCTCGCCCGTACGAAGCAGCATCGATGTTCCGCCCGACCTCGTAGTGGGCCTACTCGGCTCGGCCGATGAGAATCTTCGTGCCCTCGAGGGCCAGCTCGACGCCGACATCCACGTGCGCGGCAACGCCATCACTCTGTCCGGCGAACCCGCGGACGTGGCATTGGCCGAACGAGCCGTTTCCGAGTTGGTCGCCGTGGTGGCCGGTGGCCAGTCACTGACCCCCGACTCGGTCCGCCGCAGCGTCGCCATGCTGACGGGGGAGGACTCCGAGTCGCCCGCCGAAGTGCTGACGCTCGACATCCTGTCGCGGCGCGGCAAGACGATCCGGCCCAAGACGCTGAACCAGAAGCGCTATGTCGACGCGATCGACGCCCACACCATCGTTTTCGGCATCGGGCCCGCGGGCACGGGCAAGACGTACCTCGCGATGGCCAAGGCGGTCAATGCCCTTCAGACCAAACAGGTTTCCCGCATCATCCTGACCCGGCCCGCCGTGGAAGCCGGTGAGCGCCTTGGCTTCCTGCCCGGCACGCTGTCGGAGAAGATCGATCCGTATCTGCGTCCGCTGTACGACGCGCTGCACGACATGATGGATCCCGAGCTGATCCCGAAGCTGATGAGCACCGGCGTCATCGAGGTTGCGCCGCTGGCGTACATGCGGGGACGCAGCCTCAACGACGCGTTCATCATCCTCGACGAGGCGCAGAACAGCACCGCCGAGCAGATGAAGATGTTCCTGACCCGCCTGGGCTTCGGGTCCAAGATGGTCGTCACCGGCGACGTGACGCAGGTCGATCTGCCGGGCGGGGCCAGGTCCGGTCTGCGCGCGGCCGCGGACGTCCTCGACGGCATCAACGACATCCACTTCGCCGAGCTCACCAGCGCCGACGTGGTGCGCCACCGGCTGGTTTCCGAGATCGTGGACGCCTATGCCAGAGCCGAGGAGCCGATGTCGATGAATCGTGCCCAGCGCCGGAGCGGCCCCAGCCGGCCGCGACGGTGACCATTTTGCTCCTCACGTGCGCGGTGATGCCCGAATGAGCATCGAGGTATCCAACGAGTCGGGCGTCGACGTCTCGGAGACCGAACTCATCAGCGTCGCGAAGTTCGTCATCGGGAAGATGGACGTGAACCCGGTCGCCGAGCTGTCGATGGTGCTGCTTGACACCTCGGCCATGGCCGACCTGCACATGCGGTGGATGGATCTGCCGGGACCCACCGACGTGATGAGCTTCCCGATGGACGAGCTGGAACCCGGCGGTCGACCCGACGCCCCTGAACCGGGTCCCGCGATGCTCGGCGACATCGTGCTGTGTCCTGAGTTCGCCGCCAAACAGGCGCAGGCCGCCGGTCATTCGCTCGGACACGAGCTCGCGCTGCTGACGGTGCACGGAGTGCTGCACCTGCTGGGCTACGACCACGCCGAGCCGGACGAGGAGAAGGAGATGTTCGCCCTGCAGGGCCAGCTCCTCGAGGAGTGGGTGGCCGACCAGGTTGCGGCATACCACCAGGACCGGCAGACCGAGCGGGACCGCCGTCTGCTCGACGAGTCCCGATTCTTCGACGAACCGTGACCGGTTTGGCTTCACTCGTCGGCGCTCTCGCGCTCATCGGCCTCGGCGGCCTGTTCGCCGCGATCGACGCCGCCGTCAGCACGGTGTCCATCGCCAGGGTCGACGAATTGGTGCGCGACGACCGCCCTGGCGCGTCCCGGCTGGCGCGCATCATCGCCGACCGGCCGCGCTACATCAATCTCGTCGTCCTGCTCCGCATTACGTGTGAGACGGCAGCGACCGTGCTGCTGGTGGCATACCTGTACGAAGACTTCGGCCCCAAGTGGGGACTGTTGATCGCCGCCGCGATCATGGTGGTGGTCAGCTTCGTCGCGATCGGCGTCGGCCCGCGCACCATCGGAAGGCAGCATGCCTACTCGATCGCGCTTGGGGCAACCGTTCCGCTGCAAGCGATTTCGGTACTGCTGACACCCATCAGCCGCTTGCTGGTGTTGATGGGCAACGCGCTCACCCCGGGCCGCGGCTTCCGCAACGGCCCGTTCGCCTCCGAGATCGAGCTGCGCGAGGTGGTCGACCTGGCCCAGCAGAGCGGCGTGGTAGCCGACGACGAGCGGCGAATGATCCAGTCGGTCTTCGAACTTGGCGACACCCCGGCACGCGAGGTCATGGTGCCGCGCACCGAGATGGTGTGGATCGAGTCCGACAAGACTGCGGGGCAGGCCACCTCGCTTGCCGTGCGCAGCGGGCACTCCCGCATCCCGGTGATCGGTGAGAACGTCGACGACGTCGTCGGCGTCGTCTATCTCAAGGACCTCGTCCAGCAGACGTACTACTCCACCAACGGGGGGCGCGACACCAAGGTCACGCAGGTGATGCGACCCGCGGTGTTCGTTCCCGACTCCAAGCCGCTCGACGAGCTGCTGCGTGAGATGCAACGCGACCGTAATCACATGGCGCTGCTGGTGGACGAATACGGCGCGATCGCAGGGCTGGTCACCATCGAGGACGTGCTCGAGGAGATCGTCGGCGAGATCGCCGACGAGTACGACACCGACGAGGTGGCACCCGTCGAGGAACTCGGCGACCGCAATTTCCGGGTGTCCGCGCGGCTGCCGCTCGAAGACCTCGCCGAACTGTACGAACTCGAGGTCGACGAGGATCTCGACGTGGACACCGTCGGCGGGCTGCTCGCCCACGAGCTGGGCCGGGTACCGCTGCCGGGCGCGGAGGTGACGTGGGACTCGCTGCGGCTGCGAGCCGAGGGCGGCCAGGACCACCGCGGCCGCGTGCGCATCGGGACCGTACTCGTCAAGCCGACCGAACCGACGGAGGACGAGCAATGAGGTTGGATGCCGAGGACGCCAAGCTGGTGGTGCTCGCCCGCGGCGCGATGGCCCGCGCGGAGGCTGGTGACGGCGCTGCGGTGCGCGACGCCGACGGCCGGACCTACGCAGGCGCGCCCGTCACACTGAATGCACTGTCGCTGACCGCACTTCAGGCCGCTGTTGCCGCGGCGGTATCCAGTGGCGCCACCGCACTCGAGGCGGCGGTACTGGTCGGCGGCTCCGGCGACGACGCGGGCATTCCCGCCGTGCGCGAGCTGTCGGCCGACGCCGTCGTGATCGTGACGGATCGGTCCGGGAACCCCTCGTGACCGAATTCCGCTCCGGTTTCGTGTGTTTCGTCGGCAGGCCCAACACGGGCAAGTCGACGTTGACCAACGCGCTGGTCGGCACCAAGGTGGCGATCACGTCCAATCGGCCGCAGACCACCCGGCACACCATCCGCGGCATCGTGCACCGCGAGGACTTCCAGATCGTCCTCGTCGACACCCCGGGTCTGCACCGGCCGCGCACGCTGTTGGGGCAACGGCTCAACGAGCTGGTCAAGGGCACCTACTCCGAAGTCGACGTCATCGGCCTGTGCATCCCCGCCGACGAGACGATCGGTCCCGGCGACCGGTGGATCTATCAACAGATCCGGGCCGTAGCGCCCAAGACCACGCTCGTCGTCGTCGTCACCAAGACCGACAAGGTGACCAAGGACAAGGTGGCCGCGCAGTTGATGGCCGTCAACGAACTGACCGGTGGTGAGTGCGAGATCGTGCCCGTCTCGGCCACCACGGGCGGCCAGGTCGACGTGCTGATCGATGTGCTGGTCGCGCAATTGCCGCCCGGCCCCGCGTTCTATCCCGACGGCGAGCTGACCGACGAGCCCGAGGAAGTGCTGATGGCCGAGCTGATCCGCGAGGCCGCCCTCGAAGGGGTGCACGACGAACTGCCACACTCGCTGGCCGTGGTCATCGACGAGGTCAGCCCGCGCGAGGGTCGCACAGAAGAGCAGGGTGACCTCATCGACGTGCGCGCCATCCTGTACGTCGAACGCGACAGCCAGAAGGGCATCGTGATCGGCAAGGGCGGTGCGAGACTCCGGGAAGTCGGCACCGCCGCCCGCACTCAGATCGAGAAGCTGCTCGGCACCAAGGTGTACCTGGAGCTACGGGTCAAGATCGCGAAGAACTGGCAGCGCGACCCCAAACAGCTTGGCAGGCTTGGCTTTTAGTCTCCACACCTGAGCCCGTCCCCGGCGTGGGCCGTCGGACGTCAGCCCGGCCGGCCATAGACCGCGACGACGACCGTGCGGTCCAGACCGTTGACCGACCACACGCCGATCTGGGTGTTGGCGCAGTTCGCCATGATCGCCACGTAATCGGGACGGTGGTACCACTGGTTCATGATCTCGACGCCGTTGATCGCCAGCGCCGGATTGACCGCCACCGTCTCGGACGCGACGCCCTTGAACCCCGCGGCGTCGGCGCGGTCCTGCGCCGTCGAGCCGTCCGAGCCGATGTCGCCGTCGAGCGCACGATTGTTGAGCACGTCGTCGGCATGCCACTGCGCGGCCGATCTCAGCTGCGGGTTGACCTTCACGGTGTCACTGCAGCCGTTCTGGTGCTGGATCGTGTAGACGTTGGCGACGACGCCGTCATTGAGCCGCTTGTTGTCCGCGTTCGCCGTGGGCACCGCGAGGACCGCGCCGCCCACGACTGCCAGCACGGGCAGCGCGCGCACGCAGTACCGCGCGGCGTCGCTGATCTCCACGGTGGGCGACATTACGCGAGTGCGCGGGGCCCGGCGCAAACAGCGGTCAGTCGGTTCCCGGTTGGTCCCACCACACGTCGGGCTGCTGATTGGACCAGTTGCCGATCACCTCGAGTTCGGCGGCAAGCGAGACGAGCAACGGCTCGCTGTCGGCGGGGCCCATCAGTTGCACGCCGATCGGCAGTCCGTCGGACGTGAAGCCTGCGGGGACGTTGATCGACGGCCAGCCCACGAGGTTCCACGGCCAGGTAACCGGGCATGCGCGGATCATCGCGCGGTCGGTGGCAAGTCCGCCGCGCCGATCGAAGGCGTGTACGTCCGGTGGCGGCAGCGCCGTGGTCGGGGCCAGCACCACGTCGGCCAGGTTGAAGATCCACCCGATGCGGCGGCGGGTGTCGGACTCCTCGGCCCTGGCCTTGCGCAGCGCCTGTTCCGACAGGAGACGGCCCATGCGGATGTTGCTCCTGGTGCGTTTCTCCAGCGTGACCGTGGGGCCGAGGCGGTCGGCCCAGTCCAACAGTCCCGACGTCGACCTGGCCAGGAAGTTCCACGACATCCGCATCCCGTAGTCGGGGTCGGCGGGCCGCACGGTGTGCCCGAGTTCTTCGAGCTGGCCTGCGACCGCCTCCATGGCGGCCAGGATCTCGGGGTGCAGCCTGGCCTTGAAGCCGTTGTGGGGAAACTTCGTCGACATTGCTACGGTCAGCGGACCTGGGGTCCTGCCGAGGTGCTCCGATACCCGCACCGGTTCCGGTTTGTGCAGATCGCCGTCGACGTTCCCGGAGGCGGCGTCGAGCACCATCGCCGCGTCGGCGACAGTGCGTGCCAGCACGCCGTTGACGGTGATGCCGTTGAACGCCTCGGGCAGCGGCCAGGTCGAGATGCGCCCGCGCTGCGGTTTGATGCCGACGAGGTGCGTCCAGGCCGCCGGGACGCGGACGCTGCCTGCGCCGTCGGAGCCGATCGCCGCGGTGACCAGGCCCGCGGCCACCGCCGCGGCGCTGCCGCCGGACGAGCCGCCGGGCGTGTGTTCGCGCGACCAGGGGTTACGCGTGTGGCCGAAGGCGGGACCGCTGGTGAACGGCCATTGCCCGAGCTCGCAGGTGTTGGTCTTGCCCACGATGACCGCACCCGCGGCGCGCAGCCGGCGCACCACCTCGGCGTCCGCCGTGGCGTTCGGCACCGCGCCCGACGTGCCGAACCTGGTCGGAACGCCCGCGACGTCCACGTCGTCCTTGACGGCGAGTGGAATGCCCAGCAACGGAAGGTACTGCCCCGCAGCGCGTTTGCGATCGGCTGCGCGCGCGTCGGCCAGGGCCTGGTCGGACAGGACCACGCGGAACGCGTTGAGCGTCGGCTGGCTGGCGGCGATGGCGCGCAGCGATCGCTCGGTGAGTCCTTCGGAGGTGACGCTGCCGCTGGCGAGCTGATACAGCTGCTGGGCCAGGGTGGGGAACCGGCTGTCGGGACTGCGGGGCAAACGTGCGGTCATGGGCGGGTTGGGGGAGAAGGCGCGTCCATGGTGGCACCGAGGATATCCGGCTCGGGATATCCGGCGAGGACACCGGTAAGCCTCAACGACGTTGTCGCCGGGTGATGGGAGACTGTATCGATGCGGTTGTATCGGGATCGGGCGGTGGTGCTGCGCCAGCACAAGCTCGGCGAGGCCGACCGGATCGTCACCCTGCTGACCCGCGAACACGGTCTGGTCCGTGCGGTGGCCAAGGGCGTGCGTCGAACCCGCAGCAAGTTCGGTGCCCGCCTGGAGCCGTTCGCGCACATCGACGTGCAGCTGCATCCCGGCCGGAATCTCGACATCGTGACCCAGGTGCAGGCCATCGATGCGTTTGCCAGCGACATCGTCAGCGACTACGGCCGCTATACCTGTGGATGCGCCGTGCTGGAGACCGCCGAGCGGTTGGCGGGCGAAGAGCATGCTCCGGTGCCTGCATTGCACCGGCTCACCGTCGGGGCCCTGCGGGCGGTGGCTGACGGCAACCGGCCAAGGGAACTGGTGCTCGACGCCTATCTGCTGCGAGCGATGGGCATCGCCGGATGGGCGCCCGCGCTCATCGAATGCGCCCGCTGTGCAACGCCGGGCCCACACCGCGCGTTCCACGTCGCCGCCGGTGGCAGCGTGTGCGTGCACTGTCGCCCGTCGGGTTCGGTCACGCCGCCGCAGGGCGTGCTGGATCTGATGGTCGCGCTGCACGACGGTGACTGGGAGGCGGCCGAGGCATCTTCGTCGTCGCATCGCAGCCAGGCCAGCGGGCTGGTGGCCGCACACCTGCAATGGCACCTCGAACGCCAACTGCGGACGTTGCCGCTGGTCGAACGCATCTATCGAATCGATCGAACGGTCGCCTCGCTCAATTCCCGGGTCGTTGCGCTCCTGCCCGCCGAATCTGCTGGCGACTCGGTCGGGCAGGATGTGGCCCATGGCTTTGAAGAGGGGCAAGGACACCTACCCGCAGCTGCCCCCGGCGCCTGACGACTATCCGACGTTCCCGGACAAGTCCACCTGGCCGGTGGTCTTCCCCGACCTGCCGCCAAAGACCAACGGACCCTTCTCGCGCCCTCCGCAGCACACGTCGAAGGAATCGGCACCGCTGATCCCCGAGGGTCAGGTGCCCAATCACGTCGCGGTGGTGATGGACGGCAACGGTCGATGGGCCACGCAGCGCGGCCTCGGCCGCACCGAGGGGCACAAGATGGGCGAGGCCGTGCTCATCGACATCACCTGCGGCGCCATCGAAATCGGCATCAAGCACCTCACCGTGTACGCGTTCTCCACCGAGAACTGGAAGCGCAGCGCGGAGGAGGTGCGCTTCCTGATGGGATTCAACCGCGAGGTGGTGCGCCGCCGTAGGGAGAACCTCAACGCGATGGGCGTCCGGATGCGGTGGGTTGGCTCGCGGCCGCGCATGTGGCGCAGCGTCATCAAGGAGTTCGACATCGCCGAGCAGATGACCGTGGACAACGACGTCATCACCATCAACTACTGCGTGAACTACGGCGGCCGGACCGAGATCGTCGAGGCGGCAAGGGAACTCGCACAGGACGCCGTCGACGGGAAGATCACCCCCGGCCGGATCAGCGAGGCCGCGTTCGCCAAGCACCTGCACCGCGACGACATCCCGGACGTCGACCTGTTCATCCGGACCTCGGGGGAGCAGCGGGCGAGCAACTTCCTGCTCTGGCAGGCGGCGTACGCCGAGTTCGTGTTCCAGGACAAGCTGTGGCCCGACTACGACCGCCGCGACCTCTGGGAGGCGTGCATGGAGTACGTAAATCGCAATCGGCGCTTCGGCAGAGCCGAATGACCGGCCTGAGCGGCAGAGCCGAATGACCGGCCTGAGCGGCAGAGCCGAATGACCAGCCTGAGCGGCAGAGCCGGATGACGCCTCGGAGCGTCTCGGTCGGGGAGGTGGCCACCGTCGTCGAGGAGTCCGACGGTGCGCTCACGGTCAGCGTCGACGGCATCGTGGCGTCGTTGCGCGTCGTGATGATCGCCGAGGGGCTGGAGATGGTGTCGCTCACGCAGCCGCTGGCGTGGGATCTGCCGCTGACCAACAAGACCAGGGAGATCGTCAGCGATCACGCCACCAAGACGATGCTCGGCACGGTGACGCTCGTCGCGAAGGCGGTCGAGACCGCCGCCAACGGCTCGTCCGCGAAGTCCTCGGCGCGCCGGTCCACCGCCAAGAAGGTGGCCGACGTGCTGTTGCGCTACAACTTTCCTGCGGCGGGGCTGACCGACGACGCGCTGCGCACGCTGATTCTGATGGTGCTGTCGACCGGTGCGGACGTCCGCGCTGCGCTAATCGCCTGACTCACGATCGGCGCACTCCGCGCACAGCCCGAATATCTCGACGGTGTGGCTGACGTCGGAGAAGCCGTGCGCGGTCGCGATCTCCGCGGTCCACTTCTCGACCTGGCCGCCCTGCACCTCGACCGTGGTTCCGCATGCGCGGCACACCAGGTGGTGATGGTGGTGCTCCGAGCAGCGCCGGTACAGCGATTCGCCGGTGTCGGTGCGCAGCGTGTCGACCAGTCCGGCGGCGGCCATCGACTGCAGGGTGCGGTAAACCGTGGTCAGGCCGATGCCCTCACCGCGGCGTTTCAGTTCGTCGTGCAGTTCCTGGGCTGACCGGAACTCCTCGCGGTTCTCCAGCAGCGCCGAGATCGCCGCGCGCTGTCTGGTGGACCGGACGGCGGGGGCGGTTCCGCTCACCGGGTACCGCCCTCGGCGTATTCGCCGGCGTGGGCCACGGCGGCCAACACGATCTCGGCGAGGTGATGGTCGACGAGGCGGTAGTACACCTCGCGGCCCGCGCGTTCGCCTGCCACCACTCCGGCTGCCTTCAGGATGCGCAGGTGCTGGCTGACCAGCGGCTGGGGGACTGCAAGCGCGTCGACGAGCTCGTGCACGCAGCACGAGGCCTCACGCAGCTGGAGCACGATGGCGATCCTGACGGGCGCGGCCAACGCCCGCAGCAGATCGCCTGCGGTGTCGAGCACCTGACGTGGCGGCAGTTCCTGGGCGGGCGTGCCGTTGTGCCGGTGCCCGTCGGCACCGGCATCGGCGGCCGTACTGGAAACCGTTTTCATTATGACGTCAGATTACATGCGTGATCGTGCATGTCAACGGGGCCTCGCGGCGCGGGGCACCGCGGCGGTAAGTGGCGCTCCAGAACCTCGCTACGCTGTTGACCCGTGGCGTCCATCATCGACACGGTTGCGAACCTGGCGAAACGCCGTGGTCTGGTCTATCAGTCCGGCGAGATCTACGGCGGCACGAAGTCGGCGTGGGACTACGGCCCGCTCGGCGTCGAACTCAAGGAGAACATCAAGCGGCAGTGGTGGCGGTCGGTGGTCACCGGCCGCGACGACGTCGTCGGCCTGGACAGCGCGATCGTGCTGCCGCGTGAGGTCTGGGTGGCCTCCGGTCACGTCGAGGTGTTCAACGACCCGCTGGTCGAGTCGCTTGATCACGCCACAAGCGTTACCGCGCAGACCATCTCATCGAGGCCTACGAGGCCAAGCATGGTCACCCGCCGGAGAACGGACTGGCCGACATCCGCGATCCCGAGACCGGGGACCCGGGGCAGTGGACCGAGCCGCGCGATTTCAACATGATGCTCAAGACCTATCTCGGTCCGATCGAGACCGAGGAGGGCCTGCACTACCTGCGGCCGGAGACGGCGCAGGGCATCTTCGTCAACTTCGCCAACGTCGTGACCACCTCGCGGCGCAAGCCGCCGTTCGGCATCGGTCAGATCGGCAAGAGCTTCCGCAACGAGATCACCCCGGGCAACTTCATCTTCCGCACCCGCGAGTTCGAGCAGATGGAGATGGAGTTCTTCGTCGAGCCGTCGACGGCCAAGGAGTGGCACCAGTACTGGATCGACACCCGGCTGCAGTGGTACGTCGACCTCGGCATCGACGCCGACAACCTCCGGCTCTACGAGCACGCCAAGGACAAGCTGTCGCACTACAGCGATCGCACGGTCGACATCGAGTACAAGTTCGGCTTCCAGGGCAACCCCTGGGGTGAGCTCGAAGGCGTCGCCAACCGCACCGACTTCGACTTGTCCACGCACTCAAAGCATTCCGGTGTCGACCTGTCGTTCTACGACCAGGCCTCCGACACCCGCTACGTGCCATACGTCATCGAGCCCGCAGCCGGCCTGACCCGGTCGCTGATGGCATTCCTGGTCGACGCCTACCACGAGGACGAGGCACCCAACGCCAAGGGCGGCGTCGACAAGCGCACCGTGCTGCGGCTCGACCCGCGGCTGGCTCCGGTCAAGGCGGCGGTGCTGCCGTTGTCCCGGCACGCCGACCTGTCGCCGAAGGCCCGCGACCTGGCGGCCGAACTGCGCAAGTCATGGAACGTCGAGTTCGACGACGCAGGCGCCATCGGCCGCCGCTACCGACGGCAGGACGAGATCGGCACGCCGTTCTGCGTGACGCTCGACTTCGATTCACTCGACGATCACGCCGTCACCATCCGCGAACGCGACGCCATGACGCAGGAGCGGGTGGCGATCGACGCGGTCGCCGACTATCTGGCGGTGCGACTCAAGGGCGCCTGTCCACGGCGCGGGGGCGAATCGGCTAGAACCGACCGCCACCGCCACTGAAACCGCCGCCGACCGCCCCGAGCCGCCGAAGGTCGTCGAACTCCAGCCGCCGCCGCCAACGCTGCCACCGATGCCGCCGCGCAGCGCGCCGGACAGGATGTTGCCGATGATGATGCCGCCGAGCACCGCGCCCATGTTGTTGCCGCCGCCGCCGTAGCCGCCGCCCCCGCTGTACGAGCGCTGCGCATTGCTCACGTCCGCGTTGGCCATGGTCTGGGCCTGGTCCGCGAGCATCGATGCGCCGTTGGCGTGCGCGATGGCCTCGGACAGGTTGGTCGCCCTCTTGACCTGCGCGGCCTCTAGCTGGCGGACCGCTTCGGACAGCCGGGTGCGGGCCTCGGGCCCGATGCTGCCGCGGCGGGTGTCGATGTAGTCCGAGACCGAGCGGACCCGCGACTGCGCGGTGAGCAACGCCTGGTCGTATGTGCGGCTCAACCGTTCGGTGGCCTCCCGCTCCTCGGTGATGGTGGCGAGCAGACGGTCGAGTTCGGCGTCGGCCTTGGTCAGATGGGTGAATGCGCCCAACGGATCAGCGGTGCCCGCGGTCTGCGCGTTCGACACCGCCGCGACCGCGGCATCCCTGGCGGCACCGAGTTCGGCGGCACGGGGGACGTTGCCCTGCGCCAAGAGACCGCCCGCCTGGTTGATGCCGGCCTGGATGTCGGCGATCGCCGACGGCAGCGCCGCCACCGCGCGGTTGATGTCGGTGGCGGCACTGTCGACGGCGTCCAGCATGGTGCGGGCCTGTCCGAGTGCGGACTCAGCCGCCCGGACCGCATCGACGAGGCCGCCCTGGCGATCGGCGGGCCTGGCGACCAGGGTGCGTCCCTGACTGATGTTCTGGTCGGCGAACTTCAGTCGCTGCTTGGCGGTTTCGACGTTGCTCGCGACGGCCGCCAGCGCCGTGTCGGCGAATTGGGCGTGCAGGCCGGTCATCGTCTGCTGCGCAGGGTCGAGACGTGCGGTCAGATCCACCATCTGCTGGGTCAACGTGTCGAGCCGGGTCGGGGCGTTGATGACGAGATCGCGCAGCTGTTGGAAGGCCTCGCGCTGCGCGTCGAGTTCGCGGTCGGCCCTTGCGGCCGCGACGATCACCCGGGTCAGCAGATCGCGCCGCTGTTGCGGCGTCTCCGGCACGGCGTCGTCGAGGATCTGGCGAACGTTGAACGCCTGCGACAGCGTCGTCTTGGCGTTGGTCACGGCAGCAGTGAACGGTGCGGTGTCCTTCTCCCCGAATTCCTCGACCGCCAGCGCCAATTCGTTGTCGCTGGTGCGCACCGCGTTGTCGACGTCGACGACGATCGACCGGGACAGGTCGTCGAGCGTGTCGACGGGGATCGACGCAAGCGCGTTGGGGTCCGCCGGATCCACGCGTTGTGCGGCGGCGAACTCGGCCTCGCGGCGCTTGCGCCGCCTGCGGCGCCGCCACAACAGCAGCGCCAGCACGCGCGATGGCGATGATCGCCAGGATGGCCACCACGCCCACCCAGCTGATCTCCGGCGTTCGACGACGCGCTCTGGTTCAGGCCACCTGCGGCGGCCACGGCCGCTCCGGCCCAGTCGCCGCTGCGCAGCGCGGGCTCGACCTCGTTGCGGCGCAGGCTGTCGACGTCGACGCCGCGCGCGGCGGCCCCTACCAGAAACGCGTAGGCACGGTCGCCGGTTGCGACGGCGAGAATGGCGTCCTCGTCCTGGAAGTCGCTGATCCGCATCGTGTTTTGGGTCCACGTCTCCGCGGACTGACCCGAGAAGGAGTCGACGTAGACCACCCACAACCGGATCCGCCGGGCGTTGTACAGGTCGTCGACCGCAGTCTGCACCTTGGCGCGTTGGCCGCCGCTCAGCGCGTTGGCGTCGTCGGTGACGTAATCGGCCAGCCGCAAGGGCGGATCGGCCCAGGCCGTCGGTGCGGTCGGCACCAGCACCAGCCCTGCGGTCAGGACCGCGAGAACCAGGCTGAGCAAGCGGGCCAACCCAAGTCTCCTGCGCATGACCGTCAATCTAACGGGCATCGCGCCCCGGGCACCCGAGACCGGCGAACAGTCCTGGCAGACTGTGCGTCGGTGAATACGCGCAGCCACGACCCATACGACGACTTCGACCGCCAGCGCCTGGTGGCCGAGGCGCCCAAGGGTGCCGCACTGCCGGGCACCGACACCGAACACCGCACCGACTTCGCCCGCGACCGCGCCAGGGTGCTGCACAGTGCGGCCCTGCGCAGGCTGGCCGACAAGACCCAGGTCGTCGGTCCGCGGCAGAGCGAGACGCCACGGACCCGGTTGACCCACTCGCTCGAGGTGGCCCAGATCGGGCGGGGCATGGCGATCGGGCTGGGCTGCGACCCCGACCTCGTCGATCTCGCCGGTCTCGCCCACGACATCGGCCATCCGCCCTATGGGCACAACGGGGAGCGCGCGCTCAACGAGGTGGCCATCGACTTCGGCGGCTTCGAGGGCAACGCGCAGAACTTTCGCATCCTCACCCGGCTCGAACCGAAAGTGCTTGACTCACAAGGTCGCAGCGCCGGGCTCAACCTGACGCGGGCGGCGCTGGACGCGGTGACGAAGTATCCGTGGTACCGGGCGAGGGCAGGAGAGAAGCGACCGGGGGATCGGCACCGGCGGGCAGGAGCGAAGCGACCGGGGGATCGGCACCGCCGGACAGGAGCGGCAAGTTCGGGTTCTACGCCGACGATGCTCCCGCGGCGACGTGGGCACGGTCCGGCGCGCCGGAGGGGAAGCCCTGCCTGGAGGCCCAGATCATGGACTGGGCCGACGACGTCGCGTACTCGGTGCACGACGTCGAGGACGGCGTGGTGTCGGGTCGCATCGATCTGCGCGTGCTCGCCGACGACGACGCCGCGGCTGCACTGGGCCGACTCGGCCAGACCAGCGGCATGGGCGCCGGATTCGCCGCCGACGACCTGGTCGCGGCGGCCGGACGGCTGTCGACGCTGCCGGTGGTCGCTGCGGTCGGCAAGTACGACGGCACGCTGACCGCGTCGGTCGCACTGAAGAAGCTGACCAGCGAGCTGGTCGGGCGGTTCGCGTCGGCCGCCATCTCGGCGACCAGGGAGACCGCAGGCCCCGGTCCGCTGGTCCGCTACCAGGCCGAACTGTCGGTGCCGTCGCTGGTGCGCGCCGAGGTCGCCGCACTCAAGATCCTGGCGTTGCAGTTCATCATGTCCGATCCGCCGCACCTCGAACTGCAGGCTCGGCAACGGATGAGGATCCACGAGGTCGCCCGGTTCCTGTTGGCGGGGGCACCTGCCACGCTCGACCCGATCTTCGTGCCGGAGTTCAACGACGCGCCCGACGAGGGCGCGCGGTTACGGGTGATCCTGGACCAGATCGCGTCGTACACCGAAGGTCGGGTGGAGCGGCTCGAACCGGTGTAGCCGGCCCATAGACTGATCCGATGGCTGGAAGGATTCCCGATCGCGACATCGCGGCCATCCGTGAACGGGTTCGCATCGAGGACGTCGTCGGCGACTACGTCCAGTTGCGCCGTGCCGGCGTCGACTCGCTCAAGGGTCTGTGCCCGTTCCACGACGAGAAGTCGCCGTCCTTCCACGTGCGTCCCAATCACGGCCACTTCCACTGCTTCGGCTGCGGCGAGGGCGGTGACGTCTACGCGTTTCTGCAGAAGATCGAACACGTCACCTTCGTGGAGTCGGTGGAGATGCTCGCCGATCGGATCGGCTACACCGTCACCTACACCGGTTCGTCGACCACCAACGTGCAGCGGGACCGTGGCAGCCGAAGCCGGCTGATCGCCGCCAACGCTGCGGCCCAGGAGTTCTACGCCGAGGCGCTGAAGTCGGCGGAGGCCGCTACGGCGCGGCAGTACCTCGTCGAGCGGAACTTCGACGCCGACGCCGCGGCGCACTTCGGGTGCGGATTCGCCCCGTCGGGCTGGGACACGCTGACGAAACACCTGCTGCGCAAGGGCTTCGAGTTCAAGGAACTCGAGGCGGCCGGCCTGTCGCGCGAGGGCAGGCGCGGGCCGATGGACCGTTTCCACCGGCGGCTGCTGTGGCCCATCCGGGTGTCTTCTGGCGAGGTGATCGGATTCGGCGCCCGCCGCCTGTTCGACGACGACGGCATGGAGGCCAAGTACGTCAACACCCCCGAGACGGTGTTGTACAAGAAGTCGAACGTGCTGTTCGGGCTGGACCTGGCGAAACGCGATATCGCCAAGGGGCACCAGGCCGTGGTGGTCGAGGGCTACACCGACGTGATGGCCATGCATCTGGCTGGCGTGACGACGGCGGTCGCATCGTGCGGCACGGCGTTCGGCGACGAGCACCTGTCGATGTTGCGGCGACTCATGATGGACGACAACTTCTTTCGCGGTGAGCTGATCTACGTGTTCGACGGCGATGCGGCGGGACGCGCGGCGGCCGTCAAGGCGTTCGAGGGGGAGCAGAACCTCGCGGGGCAGTCGTTCGTTGCGGTCGCCGACGACGGGATGGATCCCTGCGACCTGCGGCTCAAGTCCGGCGACGGCGCACTGCGCGACCTGGTGGCCCGTCGAACCCCGTTGTTCGAGTTCGCGATTCGCACCGCGTTGGCCGACCACAACCTGGACAGCGCCGAGGGCAGGGTCTCGGCCCTGCGCCGCTGCGTGCCGATGGTGGCAAAGATCAAGGAGTCGACGCTGCGCGAGGAGTACGCCCGGCAGTTGGCGGGCTGGGTGGGTTGGGACGACGTCGCCCAGGTCATCGGACGGGTGCGACAGGAGGCAGGTCGGCCGGCCGGTCGCGGTGACGGGCGGCGGTCGGCGCAGACCGATGTCGCGCACGGGCGTGCGCAGCCGGCCACGCCGTTGGTGGCGCGGCCCAACCCCCTCGATCCCACGCTGCGCCCGCAGCGCGAGGCGCTCAAGTCCGCGCTTCAGTACCCGGTGATCGCCGGGCCGGTCTTCGACGCATTGACCATCGAGGGCTTCACGCACCCGGCCTACGCCGCGCTGCGCACGGCGATCACCGCCGCCGGGGGCACCGCGGCCGGTCTGTCCGGCGCCCAGTGGATCGAGACGGTGCGCGAGCACACGGCGTCGCCCGAGGCGGGCAACCTGGTCAGCGAGCTCGGCGTGGAGACCATCGGCATCGACGACGACGAGAAGTTGCACCGATACATCTCCGGCGTGCTGGCCCGACTCCAGGAGGTATGGGTCGGCAGGCAGATCGCCGAGGTGAAGTCCAAGCTGCAGCGCATGTCACCGGTCGAACAGGGTGACGAATATCATGAGCTCTTCGGCGACCTGGTCGCCATGGAGGCCTACCGCCGCAGCTTGCTCGAGCAGGCCAATGGCGACGACCTTACTGCGTGAGAAGGAAGCACACGCTAAGGTAATTGCGTTGTCCAATCACCGGGAAGGCAACTCATGAGCATCCGAGCACACCGCTTCGCCGCTGCAGGCGCGCTGGCCGTTGCCGCCATCGCCGCCCCGGTCGCGGTCGCACTGAGCAGTGCAGACACGGCTCAACCGGTCGCAGGGCCCCCGTGCCTGGCCACCGGCTCCGTCAATGGTGTCGACATGCCGTGCCTGTCGTACTCGAACGGAAACGGCATCAACGTGGGCACCCCTGGCATCGGCGTTTACGGCCCGAACAGCGGCAGCCTGCCCGGCGGTGGCATCGGCGTCAACACCGGTCCGCTGTTTCCGGGCCAGACCTGGACCCAGGGCCTCGGATAACTAGCGTTCGTCGGCCCTGACCTGGCGCACCTCTGGGTGCAACACCGAGGTCTCGGCGTCGATCTCCGTCAGCTTCACCAACGCCGGATCGGGAGACATCCGGTCGGCCAGTGTGCGGCGTCCCGCGTCGATCACGGCCTTGGTCTTCGGGCTGCCTGCGACGGCTCGGTAGGTTCGGGCGATCTGCTCGTAGCGACGCCGGCCCGCCTTGGCTCCCAAGACGTAGCCGACGGCCAACACGACGGCGGCTCGGATCACAGGACCCCTTCCACATGACGTTCCATTGAGTCCATCCTGCCTCACTCCGACGAGTGCGGCGGGATGAGGTGGCCGCGGTGCCCGATGCCGAAGTTCGTCGGCCCGTACGCTAGAGTCATCCCTCGGTTCGCGGGGACATTTCGCGCACCGACGAGCATTCCCCTGTAGCTCAATTGGCAGAGCTTCCGACTGTTAATCGGACGGTTCCTGGTTCGAGTCCAGGCGGGGGAGCCACCCGCAAGCTCACGTGATGTGGCCCGCGGCCATTATTTCGGCCCGATGGTGCCCGAGCTGGTCGCGTCCTGCTCGGTGTGCTCGTCGGCATCCGGGATGTGCTCGGGATGAAGCATTTCGGCGTACCTCAGCTGTTCGGGGATCCCGAAGCCGTCGACCAGCGTCTCGGCGTGTGGCCGGAGCAGACGGCAGCGGTCGTTGATGGCACGCGTGACGGCCTTGGCCCGTTCGGTCGACAGGAAACGGTGCTCGATGAACCACGCCTTGTCATTTTCGATGACCGACAGCGCGTAGAGGTCGCAGACCGCGCCGAGGATCTTGCAGGCCTCGTCGTCCTCGCAGGAGTCGATGCCCGCTACGAACGCTTCGAGCACGACGCGGTCGATGTGTGCCTGCGCGGTGTGCAGAACGTGGTCCTGGACGGCGTTGAACGCCTCGAACGGCGACATCTCCTTGGACTTGCCCTGCAGGCGGCGGGCCACCGACGCCAACATGTATTCCTCGCGGTCCTCGAACATCTTTACCTGGGTGCCGCGGTTGAACAGCGAGCCCTCTTCCTCGCTGTCCTGCCGGGTGTCGAGGATGGTCTGCATGATGGTCTGCGCCGCCGTGCGCTTCATCACTCGCTCGCCTGCGAAGTTCGCCGCGAATCTGACCCACTCCACCGGGCTCATGCCCTTGATGTCGTCGGCATAGGCGGTGAGCAGCTCCTTGGCCACCAGCTGGGTCAGCACGTGGTTGTCGCCCTCGAAGGTGGTGAAGACATCGGTGTCGGCCTTGAGTGCGATCAGTCGGTTCTCGGCGAGATAGCCTGCGCCGCCGCACGCTTCACGGGCCTCCTGGATGGCGCGGGTGGCATGCCAGGTGTTGGCAGCCTTGAGCCCCGCCGCACGTGACTCCAGTTCGCGCTGTTCCTCGGCGTCGGGGTTGTCCGACGTCTGTAGTTCGTGACACTTGGCCACCAGCTCGTTCTGGGCGAATTGCAGCGCATACGACTTCGCGATCAACGGGAACAGCCGACGCTGATGCACGAGGTAGTCCATGATCAGAACCTCGGCGTCGGCACCGGATTCATCCCCGGGTCGCTCCGCTCCTGGCCGCCGGGGCGCTTCGAACTGCCTACGCTCCAAGGCATATCGGGTGGCGATGTCGAGGGCCACCCGGGCCGCGGCGCCTGCGCTGCCACCGACGGTCACCCGCCCGCGAATCAACGTGCCCAGCATCGTGAAGAACCGACGGCCCGGGTTCTCGATCGGCGAGGTGTAGGTGCCGTCCTCGGCGACGTCGGCGTACTTGTTCAGCAAATTCTCCCGCGGGACGCGTACCTGATCGAACTGGATCCGGCCGTTGTCCACGCCGGGCAAACCTCCCTTGTAGTGACAATCCGACGTGGTCACGCCGGGCAGGTCGTTGCCATCGTCGTCGCGGATGGGCACGACGAAGCAGTGCACGCCGTGTCCCTCGCCTTCGGTGATCAGTTGGGCGAAAACGGCAGCCACCCTTGCCGTTTGCGCAGCCCCACCGATGTAGTCCTTGCGCGACGTGCGGGTGGGCGAGTCGATGACGAACTCCTGCGTGGCAGGGTCGTAGGTGGCGGTGGTCTCCAGGGACTGGACGTCGCTGCCGTGCCCCGTCTCGGTCATGGCGAAGCAGCCCAGCAGGTCGAGGTTGATCAGCTTCTTGACGTAGGCCTCGTGGTGACGTTCCGTGCCCAGGTTCTCGATGGCCCCGCCGAACAGTCCCCACTGCACCCCGGCCTTCACCATGAGCGACAGGTCGGACATCGCCAGCATCTCGATCTGCGTCACCGCCGCCCCGACGTCGCCATTGCCGCCGTGCTCCTTCTTGAAGCCGTCCTCCGCCGAACCCTTCGCGGCCATGATCCTCATCTGCTCGCCGACCTTGGTCCGTGCGATGACGGTGTTCGGGGTGTAGTGCGGGCGGAAGATCTCGGTGGAGAGCTCCTGGCGCATGCGGTTCTTCACGTCGCGCCAGCGTCCGTCCAGCGTATTCCGAAGGTGTTCGGCAGTGGTGGTCATATCTGGACGGTAGCCCGCGAACCGCCCCGGAAAACTGTGATGTGGCAAACGCAGGCAATCCTGAGTCGAGCGCTCGAATCGGGCAGGGGTTCAATCTTCTCCATGCCTGATCCGGACAGTTCACCGCCGACGGCGGGGCTCCCCCACGAGATCGACCATCGACACGCCGACGTGACGGGTGGCTGGCTACGGGCCGCCACTTTCGGGGCGATGGACGGCCTGGTCAGCAACACTGCGTTGATCGCGGGGGTGGCGGCGAGTGCGAGCACGCACACGGTCGTGCTGAGCGGCGTCGCCGGACTGCTCGCGGGCGCGTTCTCGATGGCACTGGGTGAATACACGTCGGTGACCACCGCCAACGAACAGATCGAGGCCGAGGTCCGGGTGGAGCGCAGGGCGTTCCGCAAGCATCCGCAGGCCGAGCGTGCCGAGCTGATCGGCATGTTGCAGGCGATGGGGATGACGAAGGGCACCGCCACCGCGGCCACCGACGAGATCCACCGCGACGAGAATCGCGCGATGAACTTTCATCTCGTCCAGGAACTGGGCGTCGACCCGAGCGAGAAGCCGTCACCCTGGATCGCGGGGGCATCGTCGTTCGTGATGTTCGCGATCGGCGCGATCGTCCCGCTCATCCCGTACCTGCTCGGCTTCTCCTCACTCTGGCTCGGGCTGGCCTGCGGTGGCGTCGGGCTGCTCGTCGCGGGCGGGGTGGCCGCCTACTTCACCCGCAAGGCGGTGTGGCTCGGATCGTTGCGGCAGTTGACCTTTGGCGGGCTCGCGATCGCAGCGACCTACGGCGTCGGCACCTTGGTCGGTACCGCGGTCGGATAGCGATCAGCTGTCGCTGCCGACGCTGATCGCGGCGGCCTCGTCGGTGAGCTCTTCGAGCCCGTCCTCGGGGTCGTCGATGTGCGACAGGTAGGGGCGCGTGGCGACCATGACGCCCGCGCCCAGCAGCACCGCGCCTGCGCCGACCCAGAACGGCAGGTGCTCGTTGAACGTCTCGCCGAGTACCCCGGCCAGCCACGGGGCGACGGCACCGCCGCCGAACCGCAAGAAGCTATAGGCGGCCGACGCGACTCCGCGTTCCACCCCTTTGGATTCCTCAGTCGCTGCGCTCCTGCCCGCCGGGACCGTGGATTCCCCGGTCGCTGCACTCCTGCCCGCCGGGACGGCCTTCATCACCGTCTCGGTGATCAGGGTGTTGTTGATGCCGATGAACAATCCGGCCACGACGACGCAGGTCGCGAGCACGGCCTTGTGATCGGTGCCGATCGCCATCGCCGCGAGAAGCAGCGAGAACGCCAGCAGGTTGCCGATCAGCACCCGCACGGTGCCGAACCGGTGCTGCAGGTGGGGTGCGACCACCACCGACGTGACCGCGAGCGCCAAGCCCCACCCGAAGAAGATCAAACCGATCTGATGCGCGCTCATGTCGAGAGGGAACGGCGTGAACGCCAACAGCGTGAAGAAGCCGAAGTTGTAGAGCAGCGCCGTGATTCCGACGCCGAGCAGACCGCGGTGCTTGAGCGCACGCAGTGGGTCGGCCAGGCTGGTGGCGCGCGCGGCGCGCGGCGTTGGTGGCAGAAGGAACGCGGTGACCACCAGTGCGACCGCCATCAGGGCCGATACGCCGAAGAACGGTCCACGCCACGACATGGACCCGAGCACGCCACCGACGAGCGGTCCCACCGCGATGCCGAGGCCGAGGGCGGCCTCGTACAGGATGATCGCCTGGGCGACCGAGCCGCGTGCGGAGTTGACGATGGTGGCCAGCGCCGTCGCGATGAACAGCGCATTGCCGAGGCCCCACAGTGCGCGCCATCCGACGATGCCCATCACGCTGTCCGACAGGCCGGCGAGCCCTGCTCCGGCAATGATGATCACCAGCCCGATCAGCAGGGTGCGCTTGGGCCCGATGCGGCTGGCGACCACCCCCGTGATCAACATCGCAACGCCCATCACGGCCATGTAGCTGGTGAACAACAGCGACACCTGGGACGGCGACGCGTCGAGGTTGTCTGCGATCGGTTTGAGGATGGGGTCCACCAGACCGATGCCCATGAAGGCGACGACGGATGCGAACGCGACGGCCCAGACGGCCTTGGGTTGGCGCCACATGGATGGGTTCTCCTCTCGTCGTTGGCTGGTGGTGTCAGTGCTGCAGCTGCGCGTCGTCGAGAAGACTGCGCATGACCCGCACTGCGTCGGCGAGGGTCCGACGATCGGCTTCGTCGAGGCGTTCCAGATAGGGATCGATCACCGCGCCGCGGTCGCTGCGGACATCGGCTAGCGCGGCCACGCCCTGCTCGGTGATGCTGATCAGGACGGCCCTTGCGTCGGCCGGATCGGCGATCCGTGAGACAAGGCCTGCGGATTCGAGCCTGCGGACCTGGGTGGTCATGGTCGGCTGAGAGCAGTGATCGAGTGCGGCGAGATCGGAGATCCGTGCGGCGCCCTGATCTTCGATCATGGAGAGAAGGCGGGCCTGGGCGTAGGGCAGTTTCATACTCACCCGCGACGTGGCGAGGCGGTTGATCCTGGCAACGACGGACAACAGATCCGCCGCGAGCGAAGTGTCGGTCGCAGGTCGGGGGGTCACGCATCCATATTTACATAGAATTCCTATGTAGGCCACACGCGGTATGCCGTGTCGATGCCCACAGACCACTGAGAAGGTTCTTGGGCTGGGCCTGGCAGAATCGTGAAATGAGTGCGACCGGCGCGAGTAAGGCTCGTCATGCCGGTTCGCTGCAGCCAGCGGAACTCGCCCACGCCGCCGTCATGGCGGCCCTGTGTGCGGCCACCGCGATCATCGCCGTCGTCGTGCCGTTCGCGGCGGGACTGTCCATGCTCGGCACCGTCCCGATGGGCCTGCTCGCCTACCGGTACCGGCTGCGGGTGCTCATCGCCGCAGCTGTCGCAGGTGGCGTCATCGCCTTCCTGATCGCCGGGATGGGCGGTTTCATGACGGTCTTCGACTGCGCGTACATCGGCGGCCTGACCGGCATCGTCAAACGCCGTGGCCGGGGCACTCCGACGGCGTTCGTCGCCGGACTGGTGGCGGGCGGCGTGTTCGGCCTGTTCGGTACGGGCGCCCTTCTCGTCCTGGTGCGGCTGCGAAACCTGGTCTTCGAGTCGATGACGGCCAACGTCGACGGGATCGCCGCGATCCTGCGCCGCATCCCGAACCTCGAACCCGTTGCCGAGCGGCTCAAGACCGACTTCGCGGCGATGCTGGACTACTGGCCGGTTCTGATCATGGCATCGTCGGTGTTCAGCATCACCTTGGTGACGATGGTCGGCTGGTGGGCGTTGTCGCGGGTGCTGGCCCGCCTGCTCGGTGTCCCCGACGTGCACAAGCTGGACGCCGTCGACGAGACCGCGCCCGCCGCGCCAGTGCCGGCCCGGCTGCGCGACGTGACGTTCCGCTACCCCGGAGCCGACCACGACGCGCTCGGACCGGTGTCGTTGACCGTTGAGCCGGGCGAACACGTCGCGATCACGGGCGCCAACGGATCAGGCAAGACGACGCTGATGCTGGTGCTCGCCGGCCGCACCCCGACCTTCGGCACCATCGAACGCCCGGGCGGGGTCGGCCTCGGCAGGCGTGGCGGCACTGCCGTGGTCATGCAGCACCCCGAGAGCCAGGTGCTCGGCACCCGCGTGGCAGACGACGTCGTGTGGGGTCTGCCGCCGGGCACGGAGACCGACGTCGACCGGCTGCTTTCCGAGGTCGGCCTGGAGGGGCTGGCCGAACGCGATACCGGAGGGTTGTCCGGCGGCGAGTTGCAGCGGCTGGCCGTCGCTGGCGCCCTGGCGCGCGAGCCGGCCCTGTTGATCGCCGACGAGGTCACCAGCATGGTCGACCAGCAGGGCCGCGACGGCCTGATCTCGCTGCTGTCCGGTCTGACCCAACGACACCGGACGTCGCTGGTGCACATCACGCACTACAACGACGAGGCGGACACCGCCGAGCGGACGGTGAACCTCACCGGCAACGGCGGCACCGCCGACAACGTGGAGATGGTCGAGACCGCACCACCCCCTGCGGCCAGTGTCCCGACCCACCACGGCGGCGCACCGCTTCTGGAATTGCATGGCGTCGGCCACGAATACGGCACCGGCTCGCCGTGGGCGTCGACCGCGCTGCGCGACATCGACCTCGTCGTCAACGAGGGCGACGGGGTGCTGATTCACGGGCTCAACGGATCGGGCAAGTCGACGCTGGCGTGGATCATGGCGGGCCTGCTGAAACCCACCACCGGCAGCTGTCTGCTCGACGGCAAGCCGATGTCGGAACAGGTTGGCGCCGTAGCCATCTCGTTCCAGGCTGCGCGGCTGCAGCTGATGCGCGGCCGGGTCGACCTGGAGATCGCCTCGGCGGCCGGGCTGGACTACCACGATCACTCGCAGATCGTCCGCGCGCTGGCCATGGTCGGCTTGGACCAGGGCCTCGGCCTGCGGCGCGTCGATCAGTTGAGTGGCGGCCAGATGCGGCGCGTGGTGCTGGCCGGTCTGCTGGCCCGCTCACCCCGCGCGCTGATCCTCGACGAGCCGCTGGCCGGGCTGGATGCCGCCAGCCAGAGGGGACTGTTACGGCTGCTCGCGGATCTGCGTCGCAACGCGGGGCTGACCGTGGTCGTGATCTCCCATGATTTCTCTGGCCTCGAAGAGCTGTGCCCGCGCACACTGCACCTGCGCGACGGCGAATTTGCGGCGACACCCACCAGAACGGGGGGCATGTCGTGACCGCACCGGAGGGGCGCCAGCGCCGACAGGTGGTGCTGCTGCGACCGGTGCCTGGGCGCAGTGTCGTGCACGAGTTGTGGGCCGGGACCAAGCTGATCGTGGTCTTCGGGATCGGTGTCCTGATGACGTTCTACCCGGGATGGATTCCGATCGCGTTGGTCGCCGTGCTGGTGCTGGTGACGGCGCGGCTGGCGGGCGTGACTCGCGGCGCCCTGCCGTCCGTGCCCGCGTGGTTGTGGATTCTGTTGCTGCTCGGTGGCGTGACCGCCACCTTCGCCGGTGGCGACCCGGTGATGACTGTGGGGTCGGTCAACATCGGCTTCGGCGGGCTGCTCAGCTTCCTGCGGATCACGGTGCTGTCGATCGTCCTGCTCGGCCTCGGGGCGCTGGTGTCGTGGACCACCAATGTCGCCGAGATCGCGCCTGCCGTAGCGAAGTTGGGTCGCCCGCTGCGTCCGTTCCGGATTCCCGTCGACGACTGGGCGGTGGCGTTGGCATTGGCGTTGCGCGCCTTCCCGATGCTGATCGACGAGTTCCGCATCCTGTTCGCAGCGCGTAGGCTGCGCCCGCGCGACGAGGCCATTCACCGGCATGCCCGCAGGCACCGGTGGGCCGCCGAGGTGGTCGACCTGCTGGCGGCCGCGATCACCGTGACACTGCGGCGGGCCGACGAGATGGGGGACGCGATCACCGCGAGGGGCGGCGCCGGTCAGATCTCCGCGCATCCGTCCCGGCCGAAGTGGCCGGATGCCGTGGCCTTCGCGATCATGCTCGTCTTGTGCGCCGTGTCGCTCTACGTGGAACTGCTCACCCCGCTCGCGACCAGCTAGCGGTCGGCAGCGGTGTTGGCGGCGGCTTCTGCCGCAGCAAGGCTGTCGACCACGTTGCGGCGGCCAAGGAACATCTCGTCGAAGTAGGGCTTGATCGCCTGGTAGCCGGCCGGAAAGCCGGGGCCGCCCGGCGCGGGGATGCGTTGGCCGTCCAGCACCTTGAAGAACGGGCTGACGTCGACGCCGCGAGATGCCCAGTAGCTGAAGTAGACCGGCTGGGCCGCGGTCACCGCCGGGACGGCCGCCCCGTTGGCGCCGAGGTAGCGGTTGCCTTCCTTGCTGCCCATCCAGGCCAGCACCTGCCTGACCGCGTCCGGGTGCTTGGTCGCCGAATTGCCTGCGGCGGCAATCCCGTTGGTGACGCTCACCCGACCGGTCGGGCCGATGGGCAGCATCGTCACACCCCACCGGAACCTTGCCTGATCGGCGATCGCCGCCAGGTTGTAGGTGCCCGACTGGAACAGGACCATCTTCCCGGACAGGAACTGGTTGCGCGAGAAGTCGCCGTTGTCGTTGGTGTCGGAGGCGGGGGGCGCCACGTGGTCGACGTTGATGAGTCTCACCAGATACTCGAACGCTTGGGCCGCCGCGGCGTTGGCGAACGCAAACCGGTCACCGTCCTGGAACACCCCGCCCGCCGACCCGATGTAATTCAGGTAGATGCCCTGCAGGTCGTTGGCCGCGTTGTAGCCCCACTGCTTGATCCGACCGGAATCGAAGTCCGGTGTGCCCGCGCGGTTTCCGTTTGCATCGACGGTGAGGCGTGCCAGCAGCCTCCGGAGGGTGTCGCCGTCACCCGGTGACCAGCGCACCCGCACCATCTCGGCGAGATCGACGCCCGCCTCATCGAGGAGGTCGGCGTTGAAGTACACCGCGATGCCCGCGTCGGTGAGTTGCGGCACGCCCCACAGCGCACCGCCGCGGGTGAACTGGGTGACCACCGACCCTTCCCAGGCACGGGAGGTATCCGGTCCCAGCGTCTCACCGATGTCCATGAGCCTGCCGTTGTCGGCGTAGCCCGCGAAGTACGCGTTCGACAGCCAGAACACGTCGTCGGCGCCACCGCCTGCGACGTCGGTGCGAAGGCTGTCGAAGTACGACTTGTACGGCACCACGTTCACCCGTACCTCGATGTCGGGGTGTTCGTGGCCGAACTCGGCGAACGACTCGCGGTACGCCTCGGCGGCTTGCTCGTCCCACAGCCGGACCGTCACCACGGTCTTGCCATCGGCACCGCCCGTGCGGCCGAGCAGGACCGCAGCGCCGATCAGCACCGCGAAGATCAGGACGAGCGCCGCGGTGAACACCGTCGAGAACTTGAGCCTGATGTCGCCGCCGGCGCGGCTCCGCTTGGGCCTCACTTGATCCCCGTCACCACGATCGACGAGACGATGTGGCGTCCCAGCGCGACGAACACCACGATCAACGGCACGATCGCGACGGTCGTCGCTGCCATCACCAGCGTCCACTGGCCGTCGTACTGCGACTGCAAGCCCGCCGTCGCCACGGTCAGCACCCGCCAGTCGCCGCCGCTGGTGATCACCAGCGGCCACATGAAGTTGTTCCACTGCGACACGACGGTGATCAGGGCAAGGGTGACCAGGATCGGGCGGCTGGCAGGCAGCACCACGTGCACGATGACGTCGAGTGTGCTCGCGCCGTCGATGCGGGCCGCCTTGATCAGATCGGCCGGGATGGTGCGGAAATACTCGCGCAACAGGAAGATCGCGTACGGCGAGCCAAACATGAACGGCAGTACCAATGCCCAGAAGGTGTTGCGCAGACCGGCCTCGGCCATCATCAGATAGAGCGGCACCACCGTGACCGTTGCCGGGACCATCAGCGTGGCGACGTACACCCAGAACAACGCGTCGCGGCCCGGGAACTCGAGGCGCGCAAACGCATACGCCGCCAGTACCGAGAACACCAACTGCCCGAGAAGTATCACCACCGTCATCAACGCCGTCACCACGATGGCCCTGCCGAATCCGGCGTCGGCCAGGCCGGTGTAGTTGGCCAGCGTCGGCGGGGTCGGCAACGACAACGGCGACCCGGTGTTGAACTGACGTGCGGAGGTGAACGAGGTGAGCAGCCCCAGAGCGAACGGGACGAGCACTAGCACCGCGCCGATTACCAGCACCGGGTAGATGGCCACGCCGGAGGCGACCCGGCCCACGCGCACGCTAGACGACGCCATAGCCGGCGGATGCTCGCGTGTCGCACGTGCACGGTGATGAGAAGACCTCACGCATCAGCCAACGCGGTAGGGGTGAGGCATTCGCAGATCACGGTCTTGGACGGTAGTCGGTGCCTTCCAAGATCTCGACGTATCAGCGATCAAACTCTCACCGTGGCCTTGATCTTCGCGTCTGTGTTCGCAGAGATCAGTGCACGGGGCCGGGATTCTTGACCGGCCACCAGCGGGGGCCACAACGTGGCCATTGACAGCGGACGTCCCGCAGCTCGCCACGGGCGTCCGGATGGCCAGCCCCCAGGACCTGCTTGGGAGTGAGTGGTGAAGTGTTGGGTGGCGCACACCAGAGGCCACCGCCGGCACCGGTGCCACTGCCACAGCCGTCGGCTGAAGCCACGCCCGCCGGACTGATCGGCCCGCCGAGGGCGACACCGGCCATCGGTGTGCCCATCATGGCCAGCGCGACCGCTGACCCTGCCACTAGGTTGCGAATTTTCATTCGCGTCTTCTTTCCTCGTGTGTGGATCAGGCGCGGCTGGGAGCCGTACTCGCAGGAACATCGCAATGAGGCTCCGAATGCAATGACGTTAGCGAGGCGCTGTCCTAGAAAATGCCGAAAGTGACGGTATAGGGGAGCAGCACTTGTCTGTGCAAATAATTGGCGAGTCACTGCGCGCTCGTTGGATCGAAGGATCCCAGCTCATCGCCGCCTCGGTGCGACAAGATCTGGCACAAAGTGGTGGCGAATTTCGGCCTTCGGCGTTCGTGCGGCTTGGGGGGCGTCCTGGGCGGTGCGGACCACGACAGCCGGGGGATCGCCGTAGACGGTTTTGCGCGCCACCAATTGGCATCTTCACGGCTCCCCCAACACGGACTTGGCGGACTTGGTAGTCAGCCCCCGGCCGTCGCGGTCGTTGTAATCGTCCGGCCCATGCGGAGTGAGGACATACGTAGTCGACTACGCGTTTCGGATGAGCCCAAGGGTCAGCACGCAGTCACCTCTGGCTAAACGAGATCGTATGTCGTCGATTTGCGGAAGTAGAGGTGCTGGACGATGGTGACGCCGACCAGCAGCACGAAGAGCACCGCGGCCATGACGGCCGCCCGGCCCACGGCCGCTGCTCCGAACGCCTCGGCGTAGATGCGGTGGGCCACCAGGTCGGTGCGGCCCTGCGGCCCGCCGCCCGTCAACGCGTACACGGTGTCGAAAACCTGTGCAGCGCTGACGATTCCCGTGACCGATACGAAGAACAGCGTGGGCCGCAGCATCGGCAGCGTGATGTGTCGGAACCGCTGCCACGCGTTGGCGCCGTCGGTACGGGCCGCGTTCTGTATCTCGGTGGGAATCGCCAGGATGCCCGCCAGGAAGAACAGCGTCACGTAACCGACGTTGGTCCACACCGTCACCGCCGACACCACGGGTAAAGCCAGGTCCGGATCGGTCAGCCATTCGATGCGCCGACCGAGCGCGGTGCCCACCGCACCGTCGGTGGGCGCGAGGATCCAGCGCCACAGCACGGCAATCGCGAGCGGGGAGCAGATCCACGGCAGTACGTAGAGCGTGCGGAAGAACCCGCTGCCGGGCAGGCCGCGGGCCAGCATCGCGGCCGCGAACAAGCCGAGGACGGTCTGCACCGGAACCACCATCACGATGAACAGCGCCGTAACCACCAGTGACGTGCCGAACGACGAATCGGTCAGCACCGAACGCCAATTGGCCAGTCCGACATACTCGATCGGCGCGAGCAGGTCCCAACGCTGCAGGCTCAGCCAGCCCACCACCAGCATCGGCAGCAGAAGGAACGCCACGACGCCGAACAGGCTGGGCGCCAGCAGGGCATATGCCAGCGCGGCTCGCCGTGCCCGCGCTGCACGCATCATCCAGCCATTAAAGGCCATCCCGGCCTGGGAGCGGGGGTCCCACTACGGTGGTGTGCGTGACAATGCACCGCGGTGTCGATGCCGACTTCCTCGCGCTCCCGCTGCACGGGCTTGCTGACGCCGCGTTGTCGGCCGCGGTGAGCGCGGGCGCCAGCCATGCCGATGTGCGAATACACCGCATCACCACCGAGTTAGTGCAGTTGCGTGACGGGGAGCTGGAGACGTCGGTCGTCACCCGCGAGATCGGGCTGGCCGTGCGGGTGATCGTCGAGGGCACCTGGGGTTTCGCGTCACACGCCGAGCTCGATCCGGGAGTGGCCGCCGAGACTGCGCACCGGGCGGTTCGGGTGGCCATGACGCTGGCGTCGTTGAACGCCGAGCGCATCGAGCTGGCGCCGGAGCCGGTGTACGCCGGCGCGACCTGGGTGTCCGACTACCAGATCGACCCGTTCGAGGTGGCCGCGGCGGACAAGATCGGCGTACTGGATGAGTACTCGGGCCGCCTGCTCGCCGCCGACGGCGTCGATCACGTGTCGGCGGGCTTGCACGCGGTCAAGGAGCAGGTGTTCTACGCCGACACGTTCGGCTCGTCGATCACCCAGCAGCGGGTGCGGATCCAGCCGACGCTCGAGGCGGTCACGGTGGACGCCTCCGCAGGCAGCTTCGAGACCATGCGCACGCTGGCACCGCCGATGGCGCGGGGTTGGGAGGTCGTGGCGGGCGACGAGGTGTGGGACTGGTCAACGGAGCTGGCGCAGCTGCCTGAGTCGCTGGCCGAGAAGACCAAGGCTCCAAGTGTCTCGGCGGGACCCACCGACCTGGTCATCGACCCGTCGAACCTCTGGCTGACGATCCACGAATCCATCGGGCACGCCACCGAATACGACCGTGCCATCGGCTACGAGGCCGCCTACGCGGGAACCTCGTTCGCCACCCCGGACAAGCTCAACAGCATGCGCTACGGCTCCCCGGTGATGAACGTGACCGCCGACCGGACCGTCGAGTTTGGCCTTGCCACCATCGGTTTCGACGATGAGGGCGTGCGTGCGCAGAGCTGGGACCTGGTCCGCGACGGGATCTTCGTCGGCTATCAACTCGACCGGGTGTTCGCCTCGCGACTCGGAGAGGCTCGGTCCAACGGCTGCTCCTACGCGGACTCACCGCATCACGTGCCGATCCAACGGATGGCCAACGTGTCGCTGCAACCGGGCGTCGACGACCTGAGCACCGACGACTTGATCAGCCGCGTCGACGACGGCATCTACGTGGTCGGGGACAAGTCGTGGTCGATCGACATGCAGCGGTACAACTTCCAGTTCACGGGGCAACGGTTCTTCCGGATCCGCGACGGCCGGCTCGACGGGCAGCTCCGCGACGTCGCCTACCAGGCGACCACGACCGACTTCTGGGGAGCGATGGAGGCCGTCGGAGGGCGGTCGACGTGGCGGCTCGGGGGAGCGTTCAACTGCGGGAAGGCCCAACCCGGCCAGATTGCACCGGTCAGCCACGGCTGCCCGTCAGGGCTCTTCCGCGGCATCAACGTGCTCAACACCCGCACCGAGTCGGGGCGCGCCCGATGATCAGTGCTACTCAGGTGGTCGAGCTCGTGTTGGCCGAGGCGGCGCGGGTGGGCGGGGCCGATGAGACGATCGTCCTGGTCACCGACCGCGCGGCCGCGTCGCTGCGGTGGGCCGGTAACTCGATGACCACCAACGGTGAATCGTTCAGCCGCGACACGACCGTGATTTCGATTGTGCGCTCGGGCAACAAGGCATTCGTGGGCTCGGTGGTGTCCAGTGAGGTCGACCCGGCTTCGATCGCCGGGCTGGTGGCGGCGTCGCAGCAGACCGCCCGGTCGGCGCCCGAAGCGCGCGACAGTGCCCCACCGCTTGGGGGCACCGGCACGCCAATCGACTGGGACGCACCGATTCCGACGACCGGTGCCGACGTCTTCGCCGACGTCGCAATGACGCTCGCCCGCGGCTTCCGCGGCACGGACCGGCTGTACGGCTTCGCCCGCCACGAACTGGAGACCACCTTCGTCGGCACGTCCAACGGTCTGCGGCGGCGGTTCACCCAGCCGACCGGATCGGTCGAGATCAACGCCAAGCGTGACGGCGCCAGCGCATGGGCCGGGGTGAGCACACCCGATTTCATCTCGGTACCAACGGATTCCATGCTCGATGAGCTGTCGACGCGGCTGGACTGGTCGCGGCGCACGGTCGAGCTGGAGCCTGGCCGCTACGAGACCCTGATGCCGCCGTCGACGGTCGCCGACATGATGATCTACCTGGCGTGGACCATGGACGGCCGCGGCGCTCAGGAGGGACGCACCGCGTTGTCGTCGCCGGGTGGCGGCACCAGGGTGGGGGAGAGGCTCACCGACCTCGGGCTGACGCTCTACTCCGACCCCGCCGCGGCCGGGCTGGAGTGCACGCCGTTCGTGGCGGCCACCAGTTCATCGGAGCGGGTGTCGGTGTTCGACAACGGCATGGACGTCGGCCGGGTCGACTGGATCCGTGACGGCGTGATCGATGCGCTGGCCTACCCCCGGGCCGCGGCCGCGGAGTTCGAGGTGCCGGTGACGGTGCCCGCCGACAACCTGTTGATGACCGGCGGAACGGCCAGCCTGGCCGACATGATCGCCGGCACCGAACGCGGGTTGTTGTTGACCACGCTGTGGTACATCCGCGAGGTCGACCCGGCCGTGCTGCTACTCACCGGCCTCACCAGGGACGGCGTCTACCTCATCGAGGACGGCGAGGTCACCGCGGCGGTGAACAACTTCCGCTTCAACGAAAGCCCACTTGATCTGCTGCGGCGGGCCACGCAGGCCGGGGTCAGCGAGGTCAATCTGCCCCGCGAATGGGGGGACTTTGCGACGCGGGCTGCCATGCCGTCGCTGCGAATCCCGGACTTCCACATGTCGTCGGTGAGCCAGGCGCAATAATCGGCGACATGGACGACGAGGTCTACGCCCTTCTCACCCGGCTCATCGCACTGGCGCCGGACGGAGACGCTGCGGTCAACGCCCTGGTTCGCAACACGTGTGCGGCGGCATTGTCGTTGCCCGCGTTGATCGCGGATGACGAACCGGCCGACGATCCGATGCTCGCCGCGTTCGCCGAACAGTTCGCCGTCGACGTGTCGAGGATCGGCGCCGAGCAGCGGGGTTCCTTCTTCTCGGCCTTGGGCGCCAACGCCTTCCGGGTGACGGCGTTGATCTTCGTGGCCGACTTCGTGCCGCGGGTCAAGGCGGGCCTTGGCGCGCTGGGCTTCACGCCGGTCGTCGACCCCGTGGTGTGGGACCGTGACACCGACCCGGTCGACCTGGTGCTCAATCAGTTCGCGCCGACGGTCGGGGCCTTGCGCGCGCTCGACCCGGTGACCACGGAAGTGGTGCGGTTGCGTGGCGCGGTCCAGCACGACTGCCGGTTGTGCAGGTCCCTGCGTGAGGGCGCTGCGCTCGATGCGGGCGGGACGGAGTCGATGTACGACGACATCGAGCGTTATGAGACCTCGTCGCTGCTCGACGACCGGCACAAGGCCGCCCTGCGCTACGTCGATGCGCTGATCTGGACGCCGTCTGACATCGGCGTCGACGTGGCGGCCGGGGTGCTGACGCACTTCTCCGACGCCGAGGCACTCGAGATCACCTTCGACGTGATGCGCAATGCGGCCAACAAGATCGCGGTGGCCCTCGGGGGCGACGCACCCCGCGTCGCAGCAGGGTACGGAGCGCTACCTGCTCGGGCTGAACGGCCAACCGGTGTACGGCTGACGCTCTCGGTTCACTTCGACTGCTTGGCCTTGTTCTTCAACACCAGGACGGGAAGCAACAGCGTCGCCAGCGCACTGACCAACCACACGATGACAGTTGCGGCGACCCATGATCCGATTCCGCGGATGCTGAGCCCGTGAGTCAGCACCGAGGCGAGTATCAACGCGGCCAGGGTCGACACCAGTCCGATTCCACCGAGGAATGCCGACGCGTATCGGCTTGCCATCTTGAGGAAGAAGGGTGACAGGATCGCCTGCGCGACAGTGAAGATGACCACTGCCGCAATGAAACCCAACGCCGACACCGACACTCCAGGCACCAGCCAGGCGGCGACCAGTAGGCCGATCGCCGAGGATCCCAGGAAGATCGCGGTGCGTAGCAGGAATCGGATCACGGACGTGACACTAGCCGTCGGAAGGCATGAAGCGGAGTTCTCTGGCAGAACAATGCCGTTTGGCCCGTCGCCCAAAAGGCCACGTCGGGTGTATGCGACCATAGGTGCCGCGCCATTGCGCGACGGGGCGGTAGCTCAGTCGGTCAGAGCTGCGGACTCATAATCCGTAGGTCGCGGGTTCGAGCCCCGCCCGCCCCACTTCAGAGGGTGTTTTCGAGTCTCTTTGAGTCGACGTTTATTCGTCGTTTATGGCGCGATCCAGAAGCTCGGCCACCTCAACATGACTCCGACCCGGGCCATGTGCTTGTCCTGCGTCATGGACACGTTGGTATGCCCCAGGTGGTCGGCCCCGATCCGCGCCGACAGTCCGCCGCCGTCGATCAGGGTGGCGACGGTCTCGCGGAAGCTGTGCGTGGTCACGCCGGCCGCCCCAACGCCGTCGCGCACCTGTCGCCATTGCTTGTTGAGTTTGTTCGGGTCGCGCCAGGTGCCTGCCGTCGACGGGAAGATCGACGGGAAGATCATTGACTGCTCACCCACGAACGCACGACCGCGGCGCGCATTGAGTGCGTCGACCGCGAACCGGGGCAGGGGCAGGGTCCGTCGACCGGCTGCGCTCTTGGTCTCGTCCGTGCGGGCCAGCCCATGGCCCGTTGCGCGCACGACCTTGCCGGTTACGGTGAGAGTGCCCGCGGTGGCATCGAAGTCACTCCACTGCAAACCGAGTAGCTCGGATTCCCTCAGCCCCGTCGCCGCGAGAATGGTGATCGGGTCAACGAGATCGTGACTCTGGCGGTAGTCCGACGCCAGCACGTTCGCCATGACCGCGAGCTGGAGTCCGCCCCGCAGAATCGTCTTGGCTTGCTTGGCCATCGTCGCGCTGGAACGCGCCAGCATGCCGGCCAGGCTGAGCACCGCCTTGGCCATTGAGGGGGTACCCGACCAGGATGGTCATAGGGGAGTCTCCTCCCCGGCGGCGAGGCCGACATGTTCGTGCCTACCGAGGTGCGAGTGGCTGCGCGCGTAGACGAGATACCAGACAAATGCAACGGCGATCCAGATCACGAATGCGTACAGCGTCACAATCCGCAGGCTGCTGGTGATCCACAGGGCGCGACACCGCTGTACGTCAGTCGGGCAGTTCCATTGGCCCGATGTCGGCAAACACATCGCCAGGACCCGGATTGTCCGGATGGGTTCGACCACCGAAGTGGCGCTCGATACCCCAGACCGCGTTCAACGCGGTTTGTACCGCGCCCTCTACCCAGGCTGGGGTAAACGAGATGTCGTCGCCCGCGAGGAAAATGCCACGCTGATGGACCGGCAAGTCGTCCTGCATGAAGTGCGAGTACGTCCGGAGGTTGTATCGGTAGTGCCCGGGTAGCGCACCCTTGAACGCGCCGAGGGAGTGCTCGTCGGCCTCCCAGGAGACGGTGATCGGGTCGCCGACGATGTGGCTCGCGATATCGACGTCGGGGTAGATCTTCTTGAGCGCCCGAAGTGCGAGCCGAACCCGATGCTCGACCGTATGCGGCAGCATCTTCATGGCGTCGCTCATCCAGGAATAGGTAAGGCAGATCACGGCCGGTTGGTCGTCGCCGTTGTCGAAGAGGTATGTCCCGCGGGTTAGCCGGTCGGTCAGCGTCGTACTCATGACGTCGCGGCCGGTGGTCGGGTCCTTGTCCTTCCAGAACGGCCGGTCGACCATCACGAAAGTCTTCGACGACTGCATGTATCGCGTCCTGTCCAGCGCGGTCCACAGCTTGTACGAAAACAGACTGTCGTCGGACGTGATCTGAGTGGTCAGTAGCCAGCTCTGGCACGTGACGAGCACCGCTGGAAAGCGCCGGACCACTCCCCATACGTCGGCGATTTCAAACCCATTGTCGGCGTGTGCCATTCGAGCTACACCCGGCCTGGTGCCGCCAGAGTGCAGCGATGCCAAGGTGGTGCCCGCTGGCCAGTGGGTAAGGTTCGACGGTGCGTGGTCCCACAGGCCACGCGGCACCTGCTCGGCGCCGCCAACGATGAGGCGCTGGTTTTCGTCGCAGTTGGTCATCACGACGCGGAAGATCTCCAGCATCGAGTTCGGGAAATCGGAGTCCCAACCCCCGGTCCCGAACCCGACCTGACCAAACACCTCGCGGTGATGGAAGGACAGTTTCGAGAACGCTTCCGAACTCGCCACGAAGTCGTAGAACGTGCGGTCGTCCCATATCGGCACCAGCTTGTTCCACAAGGACTTCAAGGTCGCAACATCACGGGCTCGGATCGCATCCTGAATCTTGGTGAACGCCACGCTTTCCAGCGCATCGGCCCAAGCCTTGGCTACCTCCCGGAATAGCGCCGGCAGTGTGTCAGGCTGCTCGGCGTAATGCGTCGTGCCTTCTATATGGATAACCGTGCTGTTGGATGCGGGCGTAAGCGGGTTGGGAAACGGCTCGGTCTCTAGCCCGAGTAGATCGACGTAGTGATAGAACGCGGTCGATGAGACGGGGAAACGCATTCCGCCCAGCTCTGCGATCACGCCGGTCGGCGCACCCTCGAATTGCTGCGACCGTAACCGGCCACCCATGTGAGACGACTCATACACGACGGGCCGTAGACCCAGTTTCATGAGTTCATAGGCCGCGACCATGCCGGACATGCCAGCCCCCACGATGGCAACTTCCTCGCCGAGGCGCTCCTGGGGGATCGAACCAAGTCCGGCTGGGTGCGCGATCCAGTCATCGAAGGGAAAGGGAAAGTCGGGGCCGAACATTGTGACCGGCTGTTGTGTGCTGTCTGCCAAAGACGTGAGCTCGTTCGCCATGCTCACCGCCTTCCATCGCTTGGGTTGCAAAGGAAGCGGAGAGTTCTACAGCCGACTCCCGTGTGAACCTTATGTTACGTACGACAACTCAAACCGGTAACCCCCGCGCATTACGCGAGCTTCCTTCTTGACATTCCGAAGGCGCGACGCCTTCGAGCTAACAATGCATGCCCACGCCAGGGGGAGCCAAGACCCTCGTCATCACCGGCCCCTGGTTGTCGCAGGCGGCAGAGGTCGCCGATCTGGTTCTCCCCGTGAGAATTGACTGAGCATCCTTGTCCCGGCCGAGCTTGCTCCTGATTCTCGCGAGGCGAGTCGAGGTAGGAGCGTAGGCTGCCGTCGGGGCACTCGCCGAACACAGTGCCGGGATGCGAAATCCGTTGTCCCAAAGATTGTTCGTGGGTCACTTCTACCGTGCGCGTACCGACACCGTGAAGGTGGGCGCGGATCGCGGGCAAGAACGCTGCCCTCACCGGCTGATTCGTGTCCAGCGGGTATAGCGTGAGCCACGACGGGTATCACGAATGAGGCATCCAGCCCGGCAAGAGCGATACCGTCCCTGCCGGACCAGGCTTGGTGTCCTGGGACGTCGAGCCTGAGCCAGCGCTGGTCCGCTTGTCCGGCAACCGCGCTTGCGTATGGGACGCTCGACACGCCTACTCCACGTCCCGGGCCATCAGGTCGTCCCATGTCTCGCGTCGGACGACCAGCCGGGCATCGCCGTCGTTCACGAAGACGACGGGGATCCTGCGGTTGCCGTTGTAGTTGTTGGCCATCGTGTAGCAGTAGGCGCCGGTCGCGGGAACGGCGAGCAGGTCGCCCACCGTCGGGGCGGACAAGGGGACGCCGTCGGCCAGCACGTCGCCGCTTTCGCAGTGCCGGCCGACGACCGTCACCGTCTCGGTATCGGGCCCCGCGAACCGGCCGACGATACCGGCCTCGAACCGCTGGTCGAACAGCGCGACCTCAAGGTTGTCACCCATTCCGCCATCGACCGCGACGAACGTGACCGCACCGCGCTTGACCGTCGTGACCCGGTAGATCGTCGTCGCCGCGACGGCCACCATGCTGCGCCCAGGCTCGATGATCAACTGGGCTTCCGCCGGCAGGTGCTCCCGGGCCGCGCCGATCAGCGCGTCCAGGTAGGCACCGACCGTCGGCGCTTGGTCGGCCCAGCTGTACCGGGCACCCAGACCGCCGCCGAGGTCGTAGACCGGGAATTCGCCCAGCTTCGCGATCGGCGCGACCGAGTCGGCGAACGGCTGCACTTCCAGAATCTGCGAACCGATGTGGACGTGCAGCCCCCGCATCCGCACCCGTGAGCTGTGCTCGATCCGCTTGATCAGCGGGGCCGCGTCGGCGGGGGACAGGCCGAACTTCGAGCCTTCGTGACCGGTCAGGATGTGCGCGTGAGTGTCCGCGGTGACCCCGGGGATGATCCGGATCAGCACGTCCTGCGACCGGCCGGCAGGCACCGTCGCCTCTAGCCGGTCGACGTCATCGGAGTTGTCGACGACGACCAGACCGATGCCGTGCTCGACGGCCATCGCGATCTCCTCGTCGCTTTTTGCGTTGCCATGCAACACGATCAGGGCCGGGTCGATACCCGCCTTCAACGCGGTGAGGATCTCGCCGCCGCCGGCGACGTCCAGCCCGAGCCCCTCGGACACCATTACCCGCTGGACGGCCGTGCACGGGAAGGCCTTGGACGCGAACACCACTCGGGACTCCGGCCAGCGCGACACGAGCTCGTCGGCGTACTCACGGGCCCTGGCCCGCAGCGTCCGCTCCGCCACCACGAGGACCGGCGTGCCGAACTCGGTGGCCAGCGCGTCCGCGCGACAGCCGTCGATCGACAACACGCCGTCGGCGTCGAGCGCACTGCCGGACGGGAACAGCGACAGCAGATCGGTCATTTTTCGGTCCGGGCCAGGACCTCGCGTACCAGGTCCAGGCTTGTGTCGGGATGCAGGAACGCGAACCGGCCGACGGTTTCGCCCTCCCACTTGGTCGGCGGGATGAACGCGACCTGATCCTCGTGCAGCCGCTGGGCCCACGCGTCGTAATCCTCGGGTTTCCAGCCCAGCCGACGGAACAGCACCACACCGAGGTCGGGTTCGCGGATCAGCTCCAGCTGCGGTGCCGCCTTGATCAGCTCGGCCGTCTGGATGGCGAGCGAGGCGGCCACCTCGATCGCGCTGCGGTACGCGTCCACGCCGTACACCGCGAGCGAGAACCACAGCGGCAGCCCGCGCGCCCGCCGGGTCAGGTGGTAGGCGTAGTCGGACGGGTTCCACTCGCCTTCGGAAGTGTGGATGACATCGAGGTACGACGCGTCCTGGGTGTGCGTGGCACGCGCCAGCTGCGGGTCGCGATACAACAGCGCGCAGCAGTCGAACGGCGTGAACAACCACTTGTGCGGGTCGAGGATGAACGAGTCCGCCTGCTCGATCCCGTCGTATTTCGGCCGCAACGACCGGGCGAAGATGCCCGACCCGCCGTAGGCGCCGTCGATGTGGAACCACCAGCCGCGCTCACGCGCGAGCGCGCCGACGCCGGCTAGGTCGTCGATGATCCCGGCGTTCGTCGTTCCCGAGGTGCACACCACCGCGGCGATGTCGGAAGCGTCCTCGGGGACCGCATCCCGGATGGTCGCGGCGGTCAGCCGGTGGTCCGGCGTCTCGACTACCAGCGCGTCCATCTCCAGCAGGCGCAGCGTGTTCACAATCGACGAGTGGGCGTCCGATCCGACCACGACCCGCAGCCGACCGGTGGCGCTTCCGTGCTTTTCACGAGCCTTCTTGGCCGTCTCGCGTGCCACGGCGAGGGACGACATATTGCCTGCCGAACCACCGGACACGAAGCAGCCGCCGGCCGTGTCTGGCAGGCCGGCCTCGTTGGCGATCACGCGCAGCACACTGTTCTCCGCGGCGATCGCACCCGACGCCTCCAGCCAGGAGATGCCCTGAATCGAGGCGCAGGACACCAACATGTCGAACAGCAGACTGGCCTTGGTCGGCGCGGCCGGGATGAAGCCGAGGAACCGCGGGCTGTCCGCCGAGATCACGCTGGGCGCGATCACCGACGTGTACACGCCGAGCACCTCGTCGGGCTGTCGCGGCTCTGCCCGGATCAACCCGTCGAGGCGCTCGTACAGGTCGTCCGCGGACAGCGAACCCTTGTCCAAGGGAACCGGATTCATCCGCAGCCGGTTCTCGGCGTACGCCAAGACGCTTCGCACCATCTGCTCGGTGGTCTCGTCGACCTCATGCACTGCTACTCATCCCCTTTGCGATCTCATTGGCCTGGCCGCGCGGCACTGGGACGGGTGAGTGCCGCAGGATCTTCTGGGCCCAGGAGCCGAGTAACACCTGCGCGACAGGCCCCGGTAGCTCCAATTCACTCTGGCCGGTGTCCTCGGACATTTCCGGAACCGGCTTGCGGCGGAACAACTTCTGCAAGTGGCCATCGTCCCTCCTCTTTGGAGGCGCCGGGCGGCGCGCGCCCGGACTCTTGGAGTTTGGCACCGCGGGCGATCGCTGTCAGCCAGTCGGCGGTTCCCGATCCGCGAGGAGGGTTGGCGGGATCCCATTTGGTCCCGTCGCGTTCGTCACGGCGATTGCGGGCGATGGCGCACAGCGCGTCGAGCACGACCCGGTTCGCGAGGGCTCTCCACGCCGATCCGGTGCGCTGCACGGTCGGATGGCTACAAGCTCGGGCATTGGGTCAATGCGTAACGCGTCAGGCACCCTTCTAGATCCTTGACGTCGCCTAAGGACGCGCGAAGACTCCGGGAATGACTAGGTACGGTCAGCAGTTCGGCCCCGACTTCACCTTCCTCGGTGTACCTATGTGCGACCTCGACGACCCCTTGACGTATGCCGACGCGCAGGTCGTGATCCTGGGGGCACCCTTCGACGGCGGGACGTCGGCGCGTTCGGGAGCGCGCTTCGGGCCGATGGCAATCCGGATGCGCGACTACCTCCCGCACGACGGCGAGCGGCCCAGCCTCGCCTTGCGCACCGACGGCCTCAAGGACCTCGGCGTCGTGGACGCCGGCGACGTCGAGATGTACTCCGGCGACATCGAGGTCGCCCTCCCGGCGCTCGAGGCTGCTGTCGAGAGGGTCACGCGGTCAGGCGCGATCCCACTCATCCTCGGGGGCGACCACTCGGTCACCTTTCCTGACGCCAAGGGCGTAGCGAACGTCCTCGGTCACGGTCGGATCTCGATGATCCACTTCGACGCGCACGCCGACACTGGCGACATCGAGTTCGGGTCGCTGTGGGGACACGGCCAGCCGATGCGCCGCCTCATCGAGTCCGGGGCGCTGCGAGGCGACCGGTTCCTCCAGGTCGGGCTGCGCGGCTACTGGCCACCGCCGGAGACGCTCGACTGGATGGCCGGGCAGAAGATGCGGTCTTACGAGATGACCGAGATCGTGCACCGCGGCCTCGGGGAGTGCCTCACCGAGGCCTTCGGCATCGCCATGGATGACTGCGACGGCGTTTTCCTCTCGGTCGACATCGACGTGTGCGACCCTGGGCACGCTCCCGGCACCGGCACCCCCGAGCCCGGCGGGCTCAGTGCCCGCGAGCTGCTCGACGCCGTACGCCGGATCTGCCTGGAGCTGCCCGTCGTCGGGATGGACGTGGTTGAGGTCGCGCCGCCGTATGACCACGCCGAGATCACCGCGGCCCTGGCCAACAGGGTCGTGCTCGAGGCCCTTTCCGCGCTGGCGCGCAAGCAGCAGGACGAGCGCGACGGGACCAAGTGGGACCCGTCCCAGCCGCTCCTCGACGGCCGTCCGCTAGCGAACCCAGACCCGCCTCACCACAGCAGCCACCTGGGTCACCACTGACCGTCGGCACCAGGTGGTAGACGCCCTCCTCAGGGCTCCTCGACAAATCAGCGCCGGGGTGTTCTTCACGAGAGTCCTGCCGCGGAAGTACGCCGGATCCTTGGCCTGCTGCAACACCATGAACACGATTCAGATCGGTCGCGGGTTCGAGCCCCGCCCGCCCCACTGTGTTTCTTTGAGGTCAGTTTTTCATGATTCATCGTTGAGAATCATGCAGCCGCCGTTGCTTCCGCGGCCGGTGAGCAGGGTTCTGCCGAGCGCTCCTGGCCTTCGCCGGCTCCATCGTCGGCTCGATCAGTCAGCCGGCCGGGTGGCTGCGGGTGCGCCGAGGCGTGAGGAGACCTGCCGGGCGGCGTCGGCGACGGCGTTTCCGAGTTGGTCGAGCATGGTCGCCGGCGCGCGGAATCGGGGCGCCGATAGCAGGATCGCCGCGACCAGGACACCCCGGTGATCGTGGACCGGAGCGGCGATGCCGACCTCCTCCAACGAGGTGCGGCCGTCGTTGATCGCATACCCGCGACCACGTGCGTCGCTCAACTCGTCGAGATACGCCTGAACGGCATCCGCGGCGTCCGGTCCGACGAGCCGCCGTCGTTCGAACAGGAGCTGCACTTCAGCCGGCGGCATTTCCGACATGAACACCTGCACCGAAGCGCTCTGATAGGTGTCATAGCGGGTACCGACGGAGGCGGTGTGCTTGACCTCCTTGGGGCTTTGCACCTGTTCGACGACGACGGACTCGTAGCCGTTCCAGACCATCAGCGCGCTGGTTTCGAGAGTGCGCCGGGTGAGCCCCTCGAGTTCGGGTTGCGCCACCCGGCGCACATCCAGGTTGGCCAGCAGCGGCCCGGTCAGTGCGATCAGGCCAAGCCCCAACCGGAACCGGCCCGTGCCGACGTCCCGTTCGACGTACCCCGCCCTTTCCAGCGTGGCGAGGATGCGGGAGACGCTGCTCTTGTGTAGGTCGACCCTGCGTGCGATCTCGGTGACGCCAAGCACTGGCTCGGTGAGCGAGAACGACTCCAGCACGCGCAGCCCGTTGAGCAATACCGACGCAGACGGCCGGGAGTCGCCGTTTCCGTGCGCGAGCTCGTCCGCATCATCCACGCTCATTGATCGCCCTTCCTCGTGCCGGGTGCCTGGTCGTCATTGTTCACCCCGGCAGCATCATCCCCACGGTGTCACCGAGGGGCGTCCTCGACGATGTTGTGTTCAGGGCCGAACGGGAACTTGGTGATGTTCTCTGCGCCATCCTGTCCGACGACCAGGATGTCGTGCTCGCGGTAGCCACCGGCGCCGGGCTGACCCTCCGGGATCATGATCATCGGTTCCATCGACACCACCATGCCGGGTTCGAGGACGGTGCCGATGTCCTCGCGCAGCTCCAAGCCGGCTTCGCGACCGTAGTAGTGGCAGAGCACACCGAACGAGTGTCCGTAACCGAAGGTGCGGTTCGGCATCAGGCCCTCGGCATCGTAGATCTCGTTGAGTTCGACGGCGATGTCCTTGCACACCGCGCCCGGCTTGATGAGTTCCAGGCCGCGACGGTGCACCTTGACGTTGATCTCCCACAGCCGCAGGTGCTCGGCGGAGGGCTCGCCGTAGAACAGCGTCCGCTCCAGTGCCGTGTAGTACCCGGCGATCATCGGAAAGCAGTTGAGCGACAGGATGTCTCCGCGCTGCACGCGGCGGCTGGTGGCCCAGTTGTGGGCGCCGTCGGTATTGATGCCCGACTGGAACCACACCCAGGTGTCGCGCAGTTCGGCGTGCGGGAAGGTGCGTGCGATCTCGCGGATCATCGCGTTCGACCCTGCGATCGCCACCTCGTATTCGGGCACACCCTCGGTGATCGCGGCACGGATGGCCTCGCCGCCGAGGTCACCGATGTGTGCGCTCTGCTTGATCAGCTCGATCTCCTCGGCCGACTTGATCATTCGCAGCCGCATGGTGGCCGCTGCCACATCGAAGGGATGCATATCGGGAAGCGCCGCGGTGATTCGGAACAGCAGATCAGGATTGATGTGGTCCTCCTCGATGCCGAGGCGACCGCTGGTGATGCCTTGCTCGGCGAGCACCTGTTGCACGGCGTATTCGAAGTTGTCGCGCCGCCAATCGGTGTAGACGACGTTGTCGCCGAAGGTGCGCCGCCAGGGCATGCCTGCATCGATGTTGGCCGACACCGTCGTCGCACTGTCCGGCGTCACCACCAAGGCGTAGGGACGGCCGAACGCGGTGTAGAGGAAGTCGGAGTAGTAGTTCACGTTGTGGTAGCTGGTGAACACCACCGCGTCGAGGCCGTCGCCGGCCATGTGCTTGCGCAGGGCGAGCAAGCGCCGCTCCATCTCGGCGGTACTGAAGGTGGGGACGACCTTCTCGCCGTTGGGGATGTTCTTCAGGCGTTCGAGATTCATCGGGTTTCCTTTCGGTGTGACCGTGGCATCGGGGAGATGCCGGGTAAGCGGATGACGCGGCTGGGATGCCGCTGATGGGTTGCGCCCGGCTTTCCGAACTCAACGACTGTGGGGGCGGAGCCCGCGTCCGGATGCCGTTCTGCAACCCGTGTTGGCAATGATGCAACAGTGATGCTTATACGTCAACACCGTCGACCCCGATCAGACCCGTTTGCCACGCGGTGGGCGGGGTTTGCAGGGTGCCGGCTGTAAGACCGTTCGGTCAATGAGCTGCAGAGAGTTCGAGTGACTGCTCCTGGGGTACCGCGTTCATTGACATATGACCTGGGACACATTACCGTCGCTCAGAACATCGATGTTGCATCAGTAGCAACACAGACCGATCGACCCGACCAGCGATGCATCAGCAAAGGAGTCCGAGTGAAGCCACATCAGCCGCCCGATGGCGCAGGCGTCAGTTCGACCGTGGCGGTGTCAGGCCCGGTCGCCGATGACACTCTGCAAAGGCCCGAGGGGCTCGAGATTCACCAGATCGAAGACGTTCTTCAGCCCATTCCGGAAGACGTTCGGACCACCAGGGTTTCGGGACAGTTCTGGATCTGGGCCGGCGCGAACATCGCCCCGATCAACTGGGTCCTCGGTGCACTGGGCATCGGACTCGGGCTCGGGCTCCGGGACACCCTGATCGTCCTGATCGCCGGAAACCTGGTCGGCATGGCACTTTTCGGCGTCTTCGTGCTGATCGGTCAGAAGACCGGGGTGACGGGCATGGTGCTGTCCCGCGCCGCCTTCGGTCGGCGCGGAGCCTATCTGCCTGCAGCCATTCAGGCCGCCTTGGCAGTCGGTTGGTGCGCGGTCAACACCTGGATCATCCTGGACCTCGTCATGGCTCTCATGGGTCAGCTCGGTCTCGTCGATCCGGAGGCGCCGAACATCGCCGCGAAGATCGTTGTCGCAGCGTTGATCATGGCGATCCAGGTGACCGTGGCGTGGTTCGGCTACCGGACCATCGCTGCGTTCGAACGCTGGACCGTTCCGCCCACGTTGGCCGTCCTGATCCTCATGTCGGCCGTCGCCTGGTTGCACCTGCACATCGACTGGTCCTACGCGGGGCCCGCCGGCCAGGTCCTGCAAGGGACTGAACGGATTGCCGCCATGTCGACGGTGATGACCGTGATTGGCATCGGTTGGGGCATTACGTGGTTCACCTACGCGTGCGACTACTCCCGGTTCGTGAGCACGGCCGTGCCGCGACGCAAGCTGTACCTGGCCAGCGCGCTCGGTCAGTTCGTCCCGGTGGTCTGGCTCGGCATCCTCGGGGCCACCTTGGCGACCACCAACGGATCGGTGGATCCGGGCGAGCTGATCGTGTCGAACTTCGGGGCACTCGCACTGCCGGTGTTGTTCCTGGTGATCCATGGCCCGATTGCGACGAACATCCTCAACATCTACACGTTCTCGGTGGCCACCCAGGCACTCGACATCAGGTTGAATCGGCGCACGCTGAACCTGCTGGTCGGTGGGTTCGCACTGGTGGTCGTCGTCTTCTTCATCTTCCAGTCGAGCCTCGCCACGGTGCTCAGTACCTGGCTCGGCGCGATCGTCGCCTGGATCGCCAGCTGGGCAGGGATCATGCTGGTGCACTACTTCGTCATCGAGAAGCGGCAACTCGATGCGCTGCGGCTGTTCGACCCCATCGGTAGCCGGCGACTGCCCGACATCAATTGGGCCACCATGGTGTGCTTCGTCGCCGGCATCGTCGCCACGTGGATGTTCATGTACGGCCCGATCGGCGTGATGCAGGGCTTCGGGTCCCGCGCCCTCGGCGGCCTGGACCTGTCCTGGCTCGTCGGCGGGCTCGTGGCGGCGGGGCTGTACGCGGTGCTCGGGCCGCGGGCATACCGCAACTACCAGGGCGGCACCCCGACTGCCCACGCCGTCACCTCGGCAACCGACGCAAGGCGCGCGCCATGACCGACTCGCTCTGGCCCGAGGGCTACCGAGCCGCAGCCGCCTTCACCTTCGACGTGGACGCCGAATCCTGTGTGCTGGCGCACGATCCGAGCTCCGCATCACGGATGTCGCTGATGACGCACCAGGCCTACGGTCCCCGGGTGGCCGTGCCCAGGCTGCTGCGGATGCTGGAACGGCAGAACGTGCACGCCACGTTCTTCGTGCCGGGCTTCACCGCCGAGTGCTACCCGGACACCGTCAGGGCCATCATCGACGGTGGCCACGAGATCGGCCACCACGGCTACCTGCACGAGCCGATGAAGGGTATCGACGCCCGCACCGAGGCGCGCTACCTCGACCGTGGTCTCGAAGCGCTGGACCGGGTGACCGGCCTGCGCCCCATCGGTTATCGCGCGCCCTGGTGGGAAACCAACTGGCACACACCGAGATTGCTCAGCGAACGCGGCTTTCTCTACGACTCGAGTCTGCTCGACGGAGACCAGCCCTACCGTTTCGCCGTCGAACCCGGCTCCGCCGAGACGCTGATCGAAATTCCGGTGGACTGGGCGCTCGACGACTGGGAGCAGTATGCCTTCTACCCCGGAGTCATGGGCAGCGGGATCATCGAGAGCCCGGCAAAGGTGCTCGAGATGTGGAGCCTGGAAGCCGAGGCTCACCACCTAGAAGGCGGTTGCTTCGTCCTCACCAACCACCCGTTCATTTCCGGTCGTCCCTCCAAGGCCGTTGCGCTGGAACGGTTGGTCGAAAAGGTCAGGGCCATGGACGGTATGTGGGTGACCACGCTCGGCGAGATCGCCGCGCATGCACAGAGCGCGTGTACCGAGACTGTCGTGCACACCAGATTCGAGGTGCCGACATTCCCGGACGTGGACATCCGCCCGATCCCTGCACCATCAGACCACCAACGGCCCAGATAGCCGACAGCATCAACTGAATCTGGATCAAGCAGGACCGACTCTACAAACGGGCCCCATGGCGAGATCCAGTATCGCGTAGGACGCAAGGTGAGCTGACGAGATGTGAAACTCGCCAGCGGTGATTCCAGCGTCAATCAAGTCGCGGCAGCAGTCCGTCCCTGAGGCGGTGTGGGCAATGTCGTGTCCCTCACCGACCCGGACACGAACCATGGTGTGGCTAAACCGGCGCTGCGGGAGTCACATTCAGTTCGGTGGATCGAGTCGCCATGGTGAACCTCTCAGTAGAGTGTTGCTTATAGGCAACATTCTTTCGCACATTAGTCCTCGTTAGCGACGTTCTCTCGATGCTGACTCTGAGCATCTAGTAATCGACTTCGCTTTCATACAAGCATATTTCGATACAAACGTACAATCGATGCGAGCGATGCAGCAATTCATTTGAAACGGTTGGCCCTGAAACTGCACGCCTCGACACGGAAAATGTATGACCACCGCTAGACCCGACCCAAGCTGGTACAGGCCTACGCCGTGCACGCCCTCGCGGTCGACCGGCCGTACGCCGCCAAGACGATCACCGCGGCCAGGCGCAGGACTTGGTCTCGATCCACCGACGGCCTCTGGTGGCTGGTGTCGGGAGTGCTGAACTTGGTGGTTGGGGCGTGGGTAACTGCTGATCTGTACAGCGTCTTCCTGCGTGCTCCGGTCGTGCGCAAGGGACTGCCCCAGTTCAGTTGACTGGTGGGGGTGAGCGGTTCAGGCCGCGCTTGCGACGCTGTTGATTGTCTCAAACTCGATCGGAGTGAACCGTCCGAGTCGGCGTTGGCGTCGCTTGCGGTCGTAAGTCTTCTCGATCCAGGTGACGATCGCCAGGCGTAGTTGCGCCCGAGTCGACCACCGGATTCCATCGCTGCATTGTCACCGCACGCCCCGACACGGCCCATCGATCCCTGTAACCTTTGATCGCGCAGAGATAGAGCTTGCCTTCATCGGTGCGGTGTTCTGTGATGTCGGTCAGCCATACCTGGTTAGCCCCGTGTGCGGTGACCTGACGGTCAACGAGGTCGTCGTGGACCGGCGGGCCTGCCTTCCTGGTCAGGCCCGGCTTCTTGGCGAACACCGACCAGATCGCCTCCTGGCGGCACAACCGGGCAACCCTGTTCTCGCCGGCGTGATCCCGCGGCCCGGGAGTTCATCGGCGATGAAGCGGTATCCGAACGCGGGTCGTCGGCGTGGATGTCACGGGCGGCGTTGATGAGGTGAGCATCGTCCCAGTCTCGTTGTGACACGGGTTCTTTACGCCACTTGTAGAAGGCTTGTGTGGAGAATCCGAGCACTCGGCAGGTCACCGTGACGGGGCACTGCGTCAGCGGCAAGGTCAAGGACCAGCGGGTACATCATTTTGGGTTGACGCTCCGGGACAGATAGCCCACGGCGCGGCGCATGACCTCGGCCTCTTGCTCGAGGAGCTTGATCCGTTTGTGCGCTTCGCGCAGCTCCGCGGACTGGTCACCGGCTCGCGGCACGGCGCTACCGGCGCCGTCCTCGCGGTCGGCGATCCTGAGCCAGCGATGCAGGCAGGCTTCGGAGATTCCGAGGTCCTTCGCGACTTGGCGGATGGGGGCCTCGCCCTTGCGGGCTACGGCGATCACGTCGCGGCGGAACTCTTCGGGAAATGCTTTCGGCACGGGAAACATCCTTTCACCGTGAGGAGCGAATGCTCGCAGATCAGATGTCAACCAAACCCGGGGCAGTCTCGGGGCGCTTGTTGAGGAATGGGCGCACCAGGTATGCCCGGTCGAACGCAGTACTAGCGGCGCCACCGCCGAACGACTCGCAGCTCAGAAGTGTTGTCACGGCGAGGGCGGGGAAGGGCCGCATGGTCGCCGGCGGCATTCCGGCGGTGCTGAGGTCAACCACGATCGATGACACCGCGACAAGTGCAGTAATCCGACGCCAGCACGTTCGCCAACAGCTCGCGGAGCGCGTCGGCTGTCAGTGCCACGGCACCCTTCGGCCGTCCCTTCGCGAGAAGGGGCTGCACGTCGCGCACCGGGTTGGCCGAGAGCACGTTCGCCATGACCGCGATCTGGAGTCCGCCCCGCACAATCGTCTTGGCTTGCTTGGCCATCGTCGCGCCGTAGGCGGTCCGCATCGAACGCAACGCCGCGTCCAGCCGTCACGTGGACGCTTCGCCGACCCGCGTGAATTCCATGCGATTCCGTTGCCCGCTCAGAATCTTCGGATCTTCGGCGCACTCGGACGAACTATCGAACGTCGTCGACCATCCAGAGAACGCCGCCCGAACCCGCTGGCATGAACCAGATGCGCGTTACAGACGGACGCTGATCTGGTTAGAACGGCTCGCGATTCACAGGCGAGGGCGTGAATTACAGCACAGCCCGCGCTGAGAGACAGCGGGGGAGCACGTCGTCGACGCGAACCAGCTACTGGCATCTCGGTGCAATCAGGTGCGTCTTACAGTCGAATTTCTCACACATCGCGCTCACTGGCAAGAAAATGGTTTTCTCAAGGTAAATTGTGGTCAAAGTCTCACCATAACCGAACGGCGCAAAGAGCTAGCCTGTCAGTGCATAACCCCGCTACCGTGAAGAAGCGCATTCAGAGAGCGCAGACAACGGATAGGAGGTGAAATAAATGAAGGGTAACTCAGATTGGTGACAGCGGAGCTTGAAGAGAAATACCCGGCGCACTACGCCGGGTATTTCTTAACGGTCGCAATCGACCATGCGCGAGCGAGAGAAGGGTATGCAGTCGCGGAATATATTGTCATTCCGAATTGTTTTACCTCCGCTACTTCTGGACAAAGCCTTTCGGCGTTACTGGGGCGCAACGGTAACGTCGCAGGGCGGGGATAGCCTGTCGGAATTGGCGATACCCTTGACTGCGGCGATCGTATTGCACGTCAGCGCCGCACAGATCAGCATCCTGTCGGCGCTGGTCTGGCTGCCGAGCTTACTTTTTGCCGTTCCCGCAGGACAGTGGGCTGACGCTATCGGTCGCCGCAGGATCATGATGATCAGCGCAAACCTCGTCGCATTCACCGCAATGGCCAGCATTCCCGTGTGCTTTGCCCTCCATTTATTGTCCCTCTGGCAGCTCTATATCGTCATCTTCGTCGGCGGCCTTTGCAGCGTGTTCTTCAACGTCTGCGACGCAACGCTATTTGTGTCGCTGGTTCCTCGAGCACGCTACGTCGAAGGACAGACGCTAATCTTCGGCAGCGCAGCAACCGCTACGCTCGTTGGCCCAAGTCTCGGCGGATTATTGGTGCAGGCAATTTCTGCGCCGTACGCAATTCTCGTCGACGCCGGCTCCTTTCTTTGTTCTGCCTTTCTGCTGAGCCGGATCCGCCCTGTCGAGCCGCCGGTCAAGCGCGACGGATCGGAGAGGAAGCTGATGGCCGGGTTTCGGTTCATGGCCGAGAACTCGAAGATGAGAGCGACTCTTGCCGTCGCCGCGGGGGTCAATTTATTCAATGCCATATTTTATGCGATGTTCGTGCTATACATGGTTCGAGATTTGAATGTCAATTCAGGTTTGATTGGTTCACTTCTGGCCGCTACCGCCACTGGTGCAGCAGTGGGGTCGCTCGCCACCGGATGGGTCGTCCGTCAAGTCAACGAAGGCTGGGCATTACTGATCGGCTCGGTGATGATCAGCGCGCCGCTGGCAGTCGTCCCGATGACCAAGTCCATCACTGCGACGTCGCTCACCTTGCTCTTCCTGGCCTTGCTTTCTTCCGGTGTCGGCCGAGTGATTCAGAACATCACGATCGGTTCGATCTTCGCTGTTCTCGTACCAGACATATTGCGCGCGCGGACGAGAGGCGCTTTTCAGACCGTCAGCTTCGGTGGTCGCCTCTTGGGCTCACTGTTCGGCGGCATTCTCGGCACTGCTCTTGGTCTGCGGTCTGCGCTCTCGATCGCCGCCGTCGGCGGAGCGTTGATGTTCGTCTGGCTGCTGCCGTCAGACTTGCTCAGGTCCCGCGCGATCGAGCAAGAATCCCAGACACTCTCGGCGAAAACCGAACAATGAGTACACGCGGCGGCCAAGACCTGCCGCCAGGCGAGCGGTGCGCCCGCCACGCCCGTCTCTGTAGTGCTTCGGGTGATGCCTGGCAGTTGTTTCGGCTGATCCTTGACCTCCCTTGCTGAGGGAGTCAACCGGGGCCGGGCAGCGGTATCAGGCGGTATCGGCGGTGATCACCGATGGGTTGTCGATTTCGCAGGTCGCCCAAGAGTGGGCAAGTTGTGGGCGGCATTGGCCACTCGTCGGCGCACTTCTGCCTGAGCACGGTCGACGAACGCGAGTATCCGGCTGTTTGGCTCAGACGAACCGCCATGTCCGCGAACTAGTTCGGCGGCTAGTTCCACGTCGCCTGAGTCGATGGGCTCGCCTTCACCGACAAGTTGGTGGTTATGCGGACCGACGAAGCTCTCGCCGAGATAGCGCCCCAGGAGGCCGGATCGGAGCCTTCAGTGGGTAGATCGGATCGGCCATGGGCGGGGTCGGCGTGTCGACATCTAGTGGTCGCAGCAGTCGCAGGGCCCAGAGGCGGGCGCGCCGTTCGCCGAAGAGGGTGCAGGGCAGCAGGTGTCGCCCTTCCAGGCGTTGATGCCCTCCTTGGCGGCGGCGACGGCGATGACCACGGCGGCGATCGGGTCGGCCCAGGACCAGCCGAGCAGGCTGTTGAGCAGCAATCCGACGAGCAGGACCGCCGACAGATAGGTGCAGAGCAAGGTTTGCTTGGAGTCGGCGACGGCCGACAGCGAGCCGAGCTCGCGTCCGGCGCGGCGCTGCGCCCACGACAGCATGGGCATCACGACCAGGCTGGCGGCGGCCAGGGTGATCCCGATGGGGGAGTGCTGCGCTTCGCCGATCCCGAGCAACGACCTGACCGCGTCGACGGTGACGTAGATGGCCAGGCCGAAGAACGAGAAGGCGATGATCCGCAACGCCACCTTCTCGCGGGATTCGGGGTCCTTCCCGGCGAACTGCCAGGCGACTGCCGCCGCCGACGACACCTCGATGACCGAGTCCAGTCCGAATCCGATCAGCGCGGTCGACGACACTCGCGTGCCTTCGGTGAGCGCGATGACGGCCTCGAACACGTTGTAGCTGATCGTGATTGCGACGAAGAGCTGAACTCTGCGCGAGAGGACTCGTCGACGCTCGGTGGTCTGGTACGACCTCGGACCGGCGAGCCCGGGTTCTGCGGACATCAGCAGTCGCACCCGTTGTCGACGCAGCAGTTCGGGTCCACGGCGAGCACCAGGCCGAGCAGGTCATCCAAAGCGTGTGCGATGCGCGGATCGGCTAGCTCGTAGCGTGCCCGACGTCCTTCGGGCACGGCGACGACGAGTCCGCACCCGCGCAGGCAGGCAAGGTGGTTGGACATGATCTGGCGCGAGACGCCGATGTCGTCGGCCAGCTCCGTGGGGTAGTGGGGGGACTTCCGCAGGGCCAACAGGATCTGCGTTCTGGTCGGGTCGGACAGCGCGTGGCCGAAGCGGGCAAGGGCGTCGGAATGCACCAGAGTCTGCATGGCATAACCGTACATCTGAAACTGTATTCAGAAAAGCATGTACAAAAGCGGCCATCCGAGCCGGGCGCGGTGCCACCGGCGCCGACGACGCAGGCACTTGTCAACGGGTGACTTCCGGGGTTTCGATGATCACGGTCGTCGCCTTGACGATCGCCACGGCCAACTTCCCGGGCTCGAGGCCAAGCGCCTCGACCGATTCGCTGCTCATCAAAGAGACCACGGTGAAGGGGCCGCACTGCATCTGGACTTCAGCCATCACTTTGTCGGCCGTCACCTTGGTGACCAGGCCGACGAACCGATTACGAGCGGAACTGCCCCCGCCGAGTGGATCAGGCGGCGGTGTCGCGTGCTCGCGAGCGAAGGCAGCAAGAACCTCGCCGGCGATGACCTTGCGTCCAACCTCGTCGTTGTGCGCAACGAGGCTGCCGCCGTCGATCCAGCGCCGCACGGTGTCATCGCTGACGCCGAGAAGTGCAGCGGCGTCTTTGATTCGGATGGCCGACAAGTTCGTCCTCTCGCACGTCGCCGCAAGCCTTGCATTTTTCCGGTTACGAGGCACCACCATGCTAATCGCGCATGCGCGTGCGCCGTGGATGGCGCCCTCGTGCTACGAATCAGACCGCAGACTGCCCTCCGGGATCGTGGCGGCCGACCGAAACCGTGACTCAGTGCCGCGAGAGGGCTCCGCCGCTGAAGGCAGCCTATTTGCAGACGGGGCAATGTTCTCACCCGCTACCCCGGCCACAATTCGATGGCGTCGCGCAAATCCATAGGGGTAGTCACCCGCTGATCACCACCGCAGGTTCGCAAGGGTGACCCGCTGTGTCACAGCGGCATCGGGTGCCGGTGGAATCCCCGGTCAGCGTAGATGACCGATCACCGGAGCATTTGGCAAACAGTCCGTGGAACGAAAGAATTCGCGAGGTGCGGTTCGCGCAAATGGCCTCAGTTCGGTGCGCAGACGAGGTGCAATCCCATAAAAGGCCGTTGACCAGGCCTTTTCGGGGGTATACCGTGGAATGGATATACGAATGGGGGTTCTGCAATGATCGAAAGTTTCAAGGCCGCGCTGGCCCGGGTGCAAAACGACTTTGATTTCTACGTCGGCTGCCAGACCGATCCGGACGCAACGCTGACCGAATACGACCTCAGCGCCGACGAGCGGGCGGCACTCACCGACCCCGACTTGCTCGCCGAAGTTCTGAAGAGAGACATCAAACCCCGCAATGCGCCGAGTATCACCGTGAAGATCTCCGGTACCCACGACTGGGTGAATCGCACTCGCAAGCCGCCAAAGAAACTGAATGTGGCACGCATCCAGCGCGAGGTGCAGACGATCGAACAGGCCGGCACGGGCAAGGAGCGCACCGAAGCTGCCGTGAGGTTGATGGAACTGATCGGATGACCGAATCGGACTCGGCCGCGACGCCGGTCTGGCCATTCGACATAGGGATCGTCGGAATCGGAATCGTCGGGACACATCAGCTGACCCGAGAAGCCGAAGACGTAATCGGCCGATGCAACCGTACGTTCGTCATCGCCGACGGTTACGGAGTCCCCGACTATTTGTCCACCCTGTGCCCGAGAATCACTGATCTGGCAACGCTTTACGAGGCCGGGAAGAACCGCGGTCCGACGTACTACAAGATGGCCGCCGAGGTGGTGTCGGCTGCGGTCAGCGACGCCCCCGTCTGTCTGGCGACCTACGGTCATCCGTGGGTGTACTGCTATCCGACAACGCTGATCAACCAAGCGGCGCCTCTGCTGGGCTTGCGGGTTGCGGTATTCCCCGGAATCTCGGCGTTCGACACGCTGCTGGTCGACCTCGGGACCGACATTGCCGCCGACGGCATTCAAATGTATGAGGCGACCGACGTGTTGATCCGGCGGCGCCCGATCCAGAACGACGTCGCCTGCGTGATCTGGCAACCGACCGTGGCTGGTGATCCGACGTGTCCGTCGAAGCCCTACCCCGCTGCACAATTCGAGCCGTTGCAGGAGTACCTGCTGGGTTTCTACCCAGCTGACCACGAAGCCTCGATCGTGACGACCAAGACGCATCCGTTGATGCGCTCCGTCGTCAAGCATCTGCGCCTGGGAGACCTTGCGGTGACGCTCTCCGGTGACCCGGACGTCGGCACACTCTACATTCCCGCGCTACGCCAACGGCCGATCGCAGATGGCGCGTTGATGGAGTTCATGACCACCGCCGGGATGGACTCACCCTCACCGTCATAGGGTCGGTTCGATTCCCGCATACCGCTGCACGAACCCGAGGTAGGCGAACCGATCGTCGGGGGCGATTGCGCCCATGCCGAGTCCGGCTTGGAGGCGGTCGGCGGCTTCCGCAGCCGCCGACTCAATGCCGGAGGAAGCGAGCACGGCACTCAGATCCGCCATGTCGTAACGGCCGTGATGCCCTCGCCGTCGGCCCGCATCCAGCAGCACGGCATTCAGTGCGGAAGACCGGGCATCTTCGACGATGTCGACGAGGTCGTCAATGCGCCAGATCGCCTCGCCCAGCACGGTTGCCCTAGACGGAACGGCCACGGCTCGCCCCGCGGTGGTGATCGTCTCGATGATGTTGAAGGGCAATACGGAGGTGGTTCTGGAGCACTCCACCCGGCGTTCGGGCGACAGCACCGCGAACGGGTCTTGTACGGAGTCGGTTTCGGCCTTCAAAGCATCGGCCAGTTGCTCGCCGACAATGCGGCGCACCTCCGGTTGGTCCGCGTAGAGGTCGTGGAGATTGTCGTAGAAGGCTTCGGTCACGCTGACCGTGAAGGCCACCGCGTCATCGGTGGCCAGGAAATTCGGCAGTGACGTATGCAGCCAGCCGTGGTCGCGCCGACGCGTGGCCGCCGCGTTGAGGTCCGCGTCGAAGATGTTGGCGAGCAACTGCGTGCCGGTATCCACATCGCCGTCGCAGATCCCGTCGATGAGTCCGATCGCGAGATTGAAGACGCCGCACACGTATTCGGTGCGGAGCGGTCTACGAGCCCGGCCGTCTGCACGTGCGAGTACTCGCGACGTCACGGCGCCGAATGCCAGCGCGGCCCCGATCCGCGCAATGTCGCCCGTGCGCTCGAACTCCACCGTGAGGTCATCGGCTTCGGGATAGCACTGCTGCAAGAGGCGTGCCATCAGTCGCCGCCCCAGGGCGGCGGTAGTCGACTCCGCGATGGCCAGGTCGGCTGAGCTCAGCAGCAGTCCGCGGGCGCCCAGCTCGGTTTCCAAATGGCGTGTGACCGCCACGTCGATTTCGTCCTCAAGAGCACCGGGAATCTTCAAACCCGTTCCCTTCGTCACCAGCCCGCGCTTCGCGCGAGCGCCAACGCGGCGACACAGGCCGCAGTCGTGAAGGTGCGGTGCTGATCGGGGACGTCGATGCCGGGGCCGAACCGCACCGGTCGCCACGGGCCTTCACCGTTCGGATCCCTGTCAGGCGGTAGAGGGATTCTCAACGTCGGCTGGGTGGCCCAACCGCCGTCGGCATTCTGCAACTCGAGGAGGCGCAAGAGGCCACGCTGCACGCGTGCGGCATCGGCGTTCGCGCGTAGCAGTATCGACACCGCAAGCGCGCTGGCGAAGGCCGAATCGGCGTCGCCTGTCAGGTGCCATCCGCCCGAGTCGCGCTGATGGACGATCGTCCACAGCGCTGCACGGTGCACCGCCGATACATCGCCAACCGCCGACGCCAATTCGACGGCTTGCAGGGTCGCGTAGTGCGATGAGGTCCACCAATACGAACTCCAGCTGCCGTCACGGCGCTGCCTCGACTGCACGAATCGCCATGCGCGCCGTACCTGGGCGGGGCTGCCACCGTGTTCTGCAGAGGCAAGTGCCAGTGCCATCGACGCGGTCACCTCGGTCTGCGGTGCGCACCATCCCCAGAACGGCACCCATCGGGTGACTCCCATGAACCGGCGGATGGGGTCAGCCTCGGAATATGTGGCAACGCCACCGTTTCGGCTGCTCTGGTGATCGATCAGGCATCGAGCCGCGCGTCGGCAGGCGCCGTCACGGCCGAGTCGGGCCAGAAGGCGCAGTACCCAAGCCGTCGAGTCGGCATCGGTGGGAACGTTCTCGTTGTAGCCCCATCCGCCGTCCCGGTGCTGGGATTCGACCAAGGTGTCGGCGGCCCTTTCCAGCGCTTCCGTGGTGTCGGCACTCAGCGGCATGGCTGTGCCGATGAACCCCGAGGGCCACTGCGACGCCTCCCCAGCCGGTGTGTCGAAGTCGCGCCAGAGACCGTCACGTCCTTGGCGGGCAAGGAGAAACAGGGTCGCGCGTTCGAGTGCGTCCGCCGTGATGACGGTCATCTGGCCGCCCGCCCGGTTTTCCTCCGCCGCCGACACCACGAGCTACCACTGGTAGCGGAGGAACTTGCCGTTGAAGGTGACGACGACTCGATCTCCTTCTGGATCTTCTTGTTTGGCGAAGTCGACAGAGAAGTTGATGGCGCTCATGATCCCGTCCCCGAATTCTTCGTGGATGAGTTCCTTCAATGCTTCGCCATACACGTCGAGCGCCTCGTGGAAGCGATAGACAGTCGGATCGGTTGCCAGGCCGGTGTCGGCGATCCGGTGGGGCTGGCGCTGAAGCGCAGAGATGACGTCGGCGTCGAGGCTGAGTCGCTCACCGACCGATTCGGCGGCATCCCTCGGCACCGGGTGTTTGCCGAGGAGTGCCGAGACCGTCCATACGAGGGGTTTGTCGATGTAGTCGGCCAGTTCCCGCCACGTCAGCGCCTTCGTCAGGCGTGCTTCGTTGAGGATCTGGCCGGCTTCTACTTTGTCGAGCGGCGTGCGGGACACGGGTACTCCTTCGATCGTTGGGTGAAACGTCGAGTCTGTGCGCCCGGCGGTTCGTGGCACCACCGGACACCCAGACTCAATTCTCCGCTAGTTCTAAACGCTCTGTGAGACAGGGTCAGACGTCCCTGCAACGCGTGCGCATGGTCGAAGATGGAGCTGTGTGGTCGCAATGGTGGCTGATTCCGGTGGGCGTCGCCGGGGGCGTGGTCGTGGTCTGGGTAGCGCTGATGGTCGCCATGTGGTTGGCCAAGCCGGACGAAGTTCGTCTGGGTGAAGCCATGCGGTTGTTGCCTGACCTGCTTCGACTGTTGAGGCGACTGGCTTCCGATCCGACGGTGCCGCGCGGTGTCCGTATTCGACTCGGGCTGTTGTTGGGCTATCTGGCGTCGCCGATCGACCTGATTCCGGATTTCATTCCGGTGCTGGGCTACGCAGACGACGCGATCATCGTTGCGTTCGTACTGCGTTCCGTCGCACGGCGCGCCGGCCCCGAGGCGTTGGCGAAGCATTGGCCTGGCACGCCCGATGGTCTTGAGGCAATCGGTCGATTGTGCCGTCTTCCCTGAGCCGGGTGCCCCTACGGAACTTGCCGTCTACGCGGAGTCGGCCAACGCCGCGCGGAGTCCCCGTCTTGACTTGATGTCGAGCTTGTTCAAGATCTTGCTCATGTGCCATTCGACGGTGCGAGTGCTGATGAACAGTCGCGTGCCGATTTCCTGATTGGTGTGGCCGTCGCGGGCGAGCCGGGCGATGAAGGATTCCTGACTGGTCAAGGTTTCCGAGCGGCCGGCCTCGGGCTTGGGTACGGCGTCACCGAGGGCGAGCAGCTCCCCGCGGGCACGCGCGGCGAAGCCGTCGGCCCGGACCCGGGAGAAGATGTCGTGTGCGCGCCGCAGATGCTCGCGGGCGTCGTTGCGCCGGTTCTCCCGCCGCAACCATTCCCCGTAGATCAGGTGGGCACGCGCCAGCAGCATCTCGATGCCGCTGCGTTCGAGGTGCGCGATCGCTTCCCGGTACCGCGCCTCGGCCTCGTGCCCGCTGGCCAGCAGGGCGCGCGAGCGCGCGCCGATGCCCAGCGCCAGTTCGGTGCCGCCCGCCACGGCTCGCTCGAGGAGCTGACGCAGCGCCTCTGCCCCGACGTCGTATTCGCCGAGGCGGGCAGCGGCTTCGACGCGCTGCGCCAACGCATAGGAGCCCAGACCGAGGTCGTCGTGCTGGACCGCCAACTCCGTGGCCTCCAGCGCCTCGCGATATTCGCCGAGGCTGTTGTGCAGAACAGCGGCGGCGAAGTGGACCATTGGGACCATCTGCCCGTCGGCGCGCACGGTGGCGCTGGCGATGCTCGTCCTGACGAGTTCGAGCGTGCGTTCCTTGTCCCCGCGGTACCCAGCCAGAGCGGGCTCGATGTATCCCGACCGCGGGGTTCCGGTGGCTTCTGTGATCGCTCGTGCCTCCGCCAGCAGGGCCTCGGCTTCGGAGAACTCCCCGGAGTGCACACACATCCAGGCCCGGAATGCGAGCGCTACCGGCAGCAGCGCCAGCATTCCGCTCTCACGAAGCATCCCGATGTGTTGAACGGTCAGCTCGTCCCAGGCCTTCCAGTCCCACAAGTCCAGGGCGACGCGTCCGGCGAGCCCGTACCAGCGTGGATCGGCGTCACCTCGCAGGTATTCGCCGCGCAACTCGTTCAATGCCGACTTGAGCAGGGGCGCGGCGGCGGCATATCCATCGCTGAACCGGACCACCAGACCGTCGAGCAGCAGATCCGCCCCGCGCGCGGGCTGCGGCGCCGGTGGCGCCGCCCTTGCGGCACGCGCCACCGAACGCGGGTCGGCGCCTTCGGCCTCGGAGAGCCGGCCGGCGAAGATGGAGGCCATCAGCGCCTCGAGGTAGGTTTCGCGGGCCAGCCGTCCATCCAATGTTGCGAACCGCGCCGCTGCCGCGAGGAACAACGACGGCGCGTCGCCACCGCGGCGCCACGCGAAGGCGATGCGGGCACGCAGCAACTCACACTGCGCGCAGTGCATGTCGTCGGAGGGCGACTCCTCGGCGACGGCGAGCAGTTGCAGCGCTGCGTCCGGTGCCCCCGCGTCGAGGGAGGCCCGCGCCGCCGCCAGTGCGCGGCGCATACGGCGCGCCGGATCCGGGGTCAGAGCCGTAGCACGCGCCAGGAACGCCGCGGCCGCCGCGACGCCTCCCCGTGCGCGTGCCCGGACCGCCGTGCACTCCAACTGCCCGGCGATCGATTCGTCGGCCTCGGGCGCAGCCTGCGCCAGATGCCAGGCGCGAAGCTCGTCATCGGAGTGAGGATCGATCGCGTTGGCCAACGCCTGATGCGCACGCCTGCGGTCCGACAGCGTCGCCGCCCGGTAGATCGCCGAGCGCACCAGGGGGTGCCGAAAATGGACCTGGTTCCCGATCATGATCAGCTCCGCGGCTTCGGCCGGTGCCGCGTCCTCGACACCGAGCCCGAGCCGTTTGGCGGCCCGCAGAAGCAACGTCGCGTCGCCCATCGGGTCGGCGGCCGCGATCAGGAGCAGTTGGCGCGACGCGGGCGGCAAGGCATCGAGTTGGGCGGTGAATCGGCCTTCGATGCGTCCGATCAGGGGGCGAACCTCGGCCAATCCATAGCCGCCTGCGAGTTCCGCAGGTGTCTGGCCGGTGTGTAATTCCAGCAGTGCCAACGGATTACCGCGGGCCTCGGCCAGGATGCGTTCGCGCACCCGGTCGTCGATGGCGCCCGGCATGGCCGATCTCAGCAGCGCGCGCGCACTGCGGTCGTCCAGTCCGTCGAGCACCAACTCCGGAAGTCCGGTTAAGTCGCGTTCACTGCTGGGCTCCCGAACGGCGAACACCATGGCGATGGGTTCGGCCATTATCCGCCGGGCGGCGAACGCCAGCGCCTGCAGCGAGGCTCGATCCAGCCACTGCGCGTCGTCGACGATGCAGAGCAGTGGCCGTTCGATGGAGGACTCGGCCAACAATCCCAGTGCGGCCAGCCCGACCAGGAACCGGTCCGGCGTCTTCCCTTCAGTGAGCCCCAGCGCCACACCCAACGCCTCGCTCTGCGGCTTTGCCAACCTCTCGAGGTGGTCGAGCATGGGCCCGCAAACCTGATGCAGACCCGCGTAGGCCAGTTCCATCTCGGATTCCGCACCAGCAACGTGCACGACGCGCAGGCCCGAGGCCTTACCGTGCAGGTAATCAAGCAGCGCGGTCTTGCCGACGCCGGACTCGCCGCGCACCACCAACGCCGTGCTGGCACCGCCGCGCGCATCGACCAGCAGGCGGTCCAGCATCGCAAGCTCGCGCCCCCGACCGACCAGGGTCGGTGAGAAACGACCGTCGGCCATCCCGTTTCGTTCCCTTCTGCAGCCCGGAGTATCACCCACCCACCATCGGCGAGCTTAGCCACAATCGTCGAGTGCCGCTAAAACGCGACGGCGGCTTCCAGGATGGCGGTCGGTTGGGCGCGCTCGGCTCGTGCGGAGCGAAGCGGCGACCGGCAGGGCTACGGTGCCTGTCGACCCCCTGATCTCTGCTGGTGCATGCTGTTTCGCGCCAAGTGCCAGTGCTGACTCCGTCAAGGTCGTTCCGTTGGGTTGAGCGCGATGGACGGGGTCAGGGCCGTGGTGTGAACGGAAGGACCGCCGTTGGCATTCTGGGTTTGCTGTCGTGTTCTCGGGGCAGGACTGAGAACACCGGGTTCGCGGTCCGTCAGTCGCACTGCATGATTGGTGATGGTGCGTGAAAGTGCTTTCTGCCATGGGTCCACGGTGTCTGTTGCACCGGGGGATCCCGAGCGGACCCGTGCCACGGCTGGGGCAAGCCACGTCGATGCTGCGCGGCTGTTGCCATTCGCCTGACCGCGGGCCGCTCGGGGATGGGAATCAACTGAACCGATGTCGCCATCGAACCCCAACCTGGCCTCGACCGTTGCTGGCTGGCATGCGTGAAAATCATCGAAATGGTCAATTCAGAGGCGCACACTGACTGGGTGATCACATGAGTCCTTGACCGACGCGACGGAGACATGACGATGACCGATCAGCAGCAGCAGGCGCTGGACTCCTTCTACGCACTGGACAATGTGCTGACCATCAAAATCTCTATGCCGCAAGGTGATTGGGATAAGGTAAGGAACGAGGAGCCGGCCGGCGGCAGGTGCAACTTCGACTGGACCGGCGGTGTCAGATACACGTGGCGCAAGGCCGCGTCGGTCGAGATATCCGGAACCCACTTCCCCGCGCGGACCACGTTCACCGACGTGGGCGTCAAGAAGAAGTCATTCTGCGGCTCCATCAACAGCGAGAAGCCATGCTTGCACCTCGACTTCGGCAGGTTCGGCGACGCCAACGTGCCGGGCATCGAAGCCCTGATCGGTTCGCGCTACGTGACTCTCAACAATTCCATTCAGGATCGGTCCTATGTCCGGCAGCCGCTTGGCTACACATTGCTGGCCATGGCGGGTTTGCCTCATTCACGGTGCAATTTTGCCAGGGTGTCCGTAAACGGCACGCCGATCGGCCAGGGGTTGGCCGGTGTCAACAGCCCGGGCATCTACGTCAACGCCGAGCCGGTCATGAAGCGCTACATCGAACGCAACTTCGGCAACATGAAGGGAAATCTCTACGAACTCGAACACCACGATGACTTCGTGCGCGAGCGCTTGGACTTCATTGGTGTCGAGTCGCTTTCCAAGTTCGAGAACAAGGCCGACCTGAAGTTCGCCGGTGATCGCATCGCCGCGAACGGGGTTGCCGGCGCGGCGCAAATGTTCGATCTGGACCAGTTCATCAAGCTGCAGGCGATGGAGTTCTACCTGAAGCACTGGGACGGTTACTGCAACAACACGAACAATACGTACGCCTACAACGACGTGACCGCTGTCGAGACACCGGGCGAGACGGACATCAAGTTCAAGATGATCCCATGGGGCATCGATCAGACCTTCCAGCGCGACCGGCCCTTCAAGCTGGCACGTAGTGGAGTCATCGCGAAGCTGGTTCGCAACGATGCCGGACGCCGGGAGCAATTGATCGATCAGGTTCGGGCCTTCCGGGAGAACATCTTCGACCGAGCGACCCAACAGACCGTGCTGAAACCGATGCTCGATCAGATGCAGGCGCTACTCGTGGGCTTCGGGGTGCCGAATGCGGCATCCGAGATTGCGACGGTGCGCCAGCAGCTGCGGCTGGCCGAATCCGCGGGGTATCTCTGTGCGGGCCTGCCCAACACGGGGGCGGTCTACATCCTGCGGGACGACGACAGTGCCTGCATGCACGCCAGCAACACCGAGGCCATTCCTCCTGGCACGCCCACTCCGGTGAATTTCGAGGTCTACCATCAGCCGCTTCCGGACAACGATGATCAGACCGATCTGTGGTGTTTCAACGATCTTGGTGACGGGAAGTCGGTGACCAATCAGGCCTTCGGTCGTGTTCTGCATGCGAGCAACACGCTGACGGGACAGGGACACAAGCTCCTCTACACCTGCCCCCCGATCAACAACGAACACTCCGAAGAGTTCTCGATCGAGCCCGTCGACTCACCGGATGCGTTTACCTTCACGGGCTATTTCAGGTTGACGAGCATCCGGACGAGTCAACGTGCCACGTTCGGGCTCGACATCACACCGGCAGGCAGAGCAAGGGTTCATCAGGAAACCGGCGGATCCAACGTCTACCTGTATTGATAGCCCACTATCGCGTAACCACCGTTGTCATCGACGATGAGAATTCTCTTCTGTCCGCCGCTCGAGAACGTCGTGATGCCCTCCGGCTTCATGGACCGGTGGAAGCGCACGTCGAGCAGTGTGACCTCGGCGCTGCCGCCATTCCAGGTGCAGAGTCGAAACGGTTCGTCGCCGGTGCTGGTCGAACGCCCGAGCAGGATCAGGAAGTCGCCAGTCTGCTCGTCATACGAGATGTCTCGGATTCCTTGCAACGCAACCGATTTCGGAATCCTCACGCGCATGATGGACGGTGCCTTCAGTGATGCCGTCGTCCACGCGGCTCCGCCTGCGTCGACGGGAACGCGAATGACGGCGATCTGCCCGGGCACTGACGGTCCCCGCAGGCCGAACAGGAGCATCCTCGCCTGCGGATCCCACGCCAGGCCTTCGATGTTCAGCCCGCCCGCATCCGGTTCCCTGTCACCGCATGCGGCCAACGAAGGCTCGTGCTGCAACAGCCAGGCGCGGAATCCCTCCATCGTCTCCGCGTGCAGTTCGCCATGGGGCGCGTAACGGACCCGCACCAGTCCGTCGTTGAGCCGTCGTCGTCCCGAGGTGCTCGAGACGCACAACGAAGACGCGGCGATGAGAAGGATTTCGCCGTTCACGTCGATGCGGCTGAGGCCCTCGGGATCGCCCAACTGTTCCGACGCCACACCCAGCAGCGGCCGTCGCCGAATCCGTTCGACCTCTGCGCCGCCGGCGTCGAGCGCCAGCTCGAAGAAGGCCGACGAGTCGTGGTTGTCGATGAAGACGAACCGGCCAGGAGCCACGTGCGCGACGCCCGAGGCGTTGAACGGCACGTTGTCGTTCTTCTCGTCGAACGGCGTCGGCCTGACCTTCCGTTTGCCGATGCGTCGTGCGGCACGCTGGACCGTGTGAAAGGCCGTGGCGACGCGGTCGCTCCATTTCCCCACGCCGCCCCCCGCCAGATCGCTTCACTGCAATGGTCTGCGGATCCAATTGTCGTACAACGCGAATCGATGATACGTGGCGTCGTCTGGTCAGGTGGCCGGGTAAGCGGTAGGTCGGGGCTTTGCGCGCCGCGCGGACGCAACAGCCGTCCGCCGCTACGCCGTGCTGACGGTGGCGTCAGTCGAGTACCGGGTCCTGCCTTGGTCCGGGACCGGGCAGCCGCAGCAACAGCCGGGCGCCGCCCAATGGGCTGACTTCCAGGGACGCGGTGCCTCCGTGCAGTTCTGCCTGCTGGGCCACCAGCGCCAAGCCCAGGCCCGAGCCCGACCGCGACGCCGTCGACCCCCTGGAGAATCGCTCGAAGACCGCGGCGCGTTCCTCCTCGGGTACACCGCTGCCGTCGTCGTCGACGGCGATCTCGACTCCAGCGCGGGAGCTGATCGCCGACAATTGCACCTGGCTCGCCTGGCCGTGCTTGACGGCGTTGGCGATGGCATTGTCGATCACCAGTCGCAGCCCGGTGGGCAGGCCGAGCATCAGCACCGTCGGCGACGGGACGAGTGACACGTTCAAGTCGGGGTAGATCCGCATGGCGTCGTGCGCGACGCGGTCGAGCAGTTCGGTGATGTCGACCGGTACGTGGTCGTCTGCCGTGCTCAGTTCGCCCTGCGCAAGTCGCTCCAACGCCATCAGCGTGGCTTCGATGCGGGTCTGCGTGCGCATGATGTCGCCGATGATCTCCTTGCGTTGTTCGGCGGGCATCTCCAACGTGGACAGCACCTCCAGGTTGGTGCGCATGGCGGTCAGCGGGGTGCGCAGTTCATGGGACGCGACCGACGCGAAGTCGCGGGCCGACTCCAAGGCGGCCTTGGTGCGCTGCTGCTCGTCGCCGATGCGGGCGAGCATGCCCTCGACGGCCTCGGCGATCTCCACGGCTTCCCATACCCCGCGCACCTGTACCTCGTCGGGATTCGACTGGGCGTTGATGGCGCGCGCCTGCTGGGCCAACAGCCGGAACGGGTTGATCATGATGTACCACATCACCCCGCCGACCAGGAACGTGCCGACGATGACGCTGCCGCAGATCATCAGAACGCGCAGATGCAGTTCGTCGATTCGTTGTTGTGCTTCGGCCAGCGGCGCGCCGAGTGCGACGGTGGCGGTTCCCGCGCCGAAGGTCCGGACCCGGTACGCCACCCCGTTGATCGTCGTGTCGGAGTAGCCAGGGGGCAACGCGGGCAACGTGATGCCGCTGGGGATGGACGCCGTAAGGCCGCCCACGCGGACGGTCCGGATGAGACTGCCGTCCTGCGGCGGCTGGTCGACCTCGAAGTTCGGCGCGCTACGCAGTAGTGAGCCGACGTCACCCAGGCTGCTCACCGAATCCAGTCGGCGGTCCAGCTGGCTGTATTGATCGTTGGTGATTCCTATCCACACCCATGTTCCGATGACGATGACCACGGCGATGACGGACAACGCGGCGACGATCACGATGGAGCGCAGCGACACGACGGACAACGGCAACCGCAGCACTCGGTACAGGCGGTCGGCGAGGGTCACTCTCAATGCGTAGCACAAAGCCGGCAGCAGGCACGCCGCCGGAGAAGTCGCCGCCCGTGATCATCAGCCCAGACTGATCAGTCTAGGCTGATTGAAATGAGCACTCCTGACGTCGACAAGGCGGCAAGCGCACTGTTCGTCAGCGTCGGGCTGCTCCGCCGCAGGCTGCGGCAGGTCTCGGTCCCCGGCGACCTGACGTTCAGCGAGATCGCCGCCCTGGCCCGGCTGGAACGCTGCGGTCCGGTGACCGCCGCCGACCTGGCGCGCCAGGAGCAGATCAGCCCACAGTCGATGGGTGCCACCCTCGGTGGCCTCGAGGACGACGGCCTCGTCGCCCGTGGCGCCGACCCACGCGACGGCAGGCGGGTGGTGCTGTCGATCACCGACGCTGGCGCACGGGCCTTGGCGACGCGCCGGGAGGCGCGCGTGGAGCAGCTGGCCGGCGCGCTGAGCACGTTCACCAGGACCGAACTGCGAGCTCTTCTCGCCGCCGCGCCACTGATCGAACGGCTTGCGGACAGCCTGTAGATGACGACCTCCACCCAGACCGACACCGGCGGACGCTACAAGTGGGTCGCGCTCACCAACACCACCTCCGCGGTGTTCATGTCCGCGCTCGACGGATCGATCGTCATCATCTCGCTGCCCGCGATCTTCCGTGGCATTCAATTGGACCCGCTCGACCCCGCCAACATCAGCTACCTGCTGTGGATGATCATGGGCTACCGCCTGGTGCAGGCGGTGCTGGTGGTCACCCTCGGCAGGCTCGGCGACATGTTCGGCCGGGTGCGGGTGTACAACGCGGGCTTCACGGTGTTCACCGCCGCGTCGGTGATGCTGTCCTTCGACCCCTTCGACGGGCGCCACGGTGCGCTGTGGCTGATCGGCTGGCGCGTGGTTCAGGCCGCCGGCGGGTCGATGCTGGTGGCGAACTCGGCGGCGATCCTGACCGACGCCTTCCCTCCGGAGCGGCGCGGATTCGCACTGGGATTCAACCAGGTGGCGGCGCTGGCGGGTCAGTTCATCGGTCTCGTCGCCGGTGGCCTTCTCGCGGCATGGGACTGGCGCGCGGTGTTCTGGGTCAACGTGCCCGTCGGCGTGTTCGGCACCTGGTGGGCCTACCGCAAGCTGCGCGAGCCCGCCTCGTCGGAACGCCACCGCGGGCGGATCGACTGGTGGGGCAACGGCACCTTCGCGTGCGGCCTGAGCGCGATCCTGGTCGCCATCACGATGGCGCTGCCTCCGCACGGCGGGCACACCACCGGCTGGCAGAACCCCGTCGTGCACGCTCTGCTCGCCGGTGGCATCGGCCTGCTGATCGTGTTCGTCGTGATCGAGTCCAAGGTGGCCGACCCGATGATCCAGCTCAGCCTGTTCCGGATCCGCGCCTTCGCGGCGGGCAACGCCGCGGTGCTGTGCGCCTCCCTGGCGCAGGGCGGACTCCAGTTCATGTTGATCATCTGGCTGCAAGGCATCTGGTTGCCGCTGCACGGTTACGACTACGCCGACACCCCATTGTGGGCGGGCATCTTCCTGCTGCCACTGACGGCAGGCTTCCTGGTCTCGGGACCGGTGTCGGGCACGCTGTCGGACCGCTTCGGCTCCCGCGGCATCGCGACGGCCGGAATGCTGCTGTTCGGGGCGACGTTCGTCGGGTTGTTGTCGTTGCCCATCGACTTTCCGTATTGGGCGTTCGCCGTTCTGATCGCCGCCAACGGAATCGGCAGCGGCATGTTCGCCGCACCCAACACGTCGTCGATCATGAGCAGCGTGCCCGCCGGTCAGCGCGGCGTCGCGTCCGGAATGCGGTCAACCTTCCAGAACTCCGGCACCGCGTTGTCCATCGGGGTGTTCTTCTCGCTCATGATCGTTGGGCTGTCGACGGGTCTGCCGCACGCCATGTCGGCAGGTCTGCAGCAGCAAGGCGTGGCTCCGGCGGTGGCCGACCAGGTGGCCGGGTTGCCTCCGGTCTCGACTCTCTTCGCGGCGGTGCTCGGGATCAACCCGCTCGAGCACCTGCTGGCGCCGACGGGAGCACTGACGTGGTTGCCGCAGGCGAACCAGCAGAACATCACGGGGCGGGAGTTCTTTCCGCACCTCATCGCGGGACCCTTCGGTGACGGACTCACCGTGGTCTTCACCGTGTCGGCGATCCTCGCCGTGGTGGCCGCATGCGCGTCATTGCTGCGCGGCAACCGAGTTCGGCGGGTTGCCCCGCTCGACGAGGTTCCGGTCTGAGGTCTACCGCTGCACGGGCAAACACATCGCAGCCGCGGCAGCATTGCTGGCGTGTCCGCTGGACACGTCCGCCGGAACTGGTGGAGCGCGCATGGCAATGGCGCCGGCCATGCCACGGCGGCGCGGAGGATCGTCATGCGAGGTATTGGCATCGTGAGCCGGTGATCGCATAGAGTATCCAATATCTGTTGAAAGCGAGAGTCGATGCCACCGCGAACTGCGACCAAACGCGATCAAACTCCCAGCGAACCGAGCAGGGGACCCCGGTCGGACTTCGTCCGGCCCAAGACCGCCCAGCAGGCCGTCGCCGAGGCGATCCGGCAGGACATCACCAGCGGGAAGCTCTCGCCGGGCAGCTGGATCGTCCAGGACACCCTCGCCGAACAGTTCGGGATGTCGCGCATCCCCATCCGGGAGGCGCTGAAAACCCTTGAGGCCGAGGAGTACATCACCTACGTTCCGCACAGCGGATACCGGGTGGCCAAGCTTGGCCTCGAGGATCTGACCGAGGTGTTCGTACTCCGCGACATCCTGGAAGAGACGTTGATCCGCGATGCGATGCCCAACGTCGTCGACGAGACCGTCGAGGCGATGCGGCTCGAAATGGCCGAGATGGACCGGGCCGCGGCAGCCAACGATCTCATCGCCGTCGGGATCGCGAACCGGCGGTTCCACTTCCTCACGTTCGAGGAGAGCCGGATGGCGCGCACCAAGCGAATCGTGACGCAGTTGTGGAACACCGCCGACGCGTACCGCCCGCTCTACTCACATCTGATGGACCTCTCCAAGGTGAACAGCGAGCACGTTCTGATGGTGGACGCCATGGCCGTCCGTGACGTCGAGAAGATGGTCGCGCTGAACCACGAACATCGCGCCCACGCCATCGGCCATCTCCGTGACATCCTCGGCGCGGAAGAGGCCGGCGAGGAGTCGTGACGGCCGCCGATCGGTTGGCGGCACTCGGCCTGCAGGTCCCCGCGCCCGCCACACCCATGGGGGCGTACTTCCCAAGTCGCCTGTGCGGCAACCAATTGTGGATCAGTGGGTGCACCGCACGCCGACCGGACGGTCCTGGTCTGCTCGGCGTCGTCGGCGAGGACGTGTCACCAGAGGATGCGAACGCGCAGGCGCGGGCGGCGGCGCTCAACCTGATCGGCGCCATCGACGGCGCGGTGGGTCTCGACGCGGTCACCGCGCTGGTGCATCTGCGCGGATACGTCAGGGCGACCCCGCACTTCGACGCCCATCCCGCGGTCATCGACGGTGCATCGCGGCTGCTGCTCGAGGTGTTCGGCCAAGAGTGCGGCGCGCATGCCCGCACGGCGATCGGGGTGGCGTCACTGCCGGGTGGCGCTTGCGTCGAGCTGGAACTCGTCGTGTCCGTGGCGCGCTGAGTCAGCCGAGCCGCTCGACCGTCCGGCCGATCGCGAGGCCGAGTGCCACACCGGCCAGCGCGGTGAGCGCCAGCACCGTCCGGTCGTCGGACCATCGATCCGATCGCGAGGTGGCGGGCCGAGCGACGATCGGGACGCCGGTCGCGTCGACACCGGCGATCTCGGCGTTGAGCCGGCTGACGAACTGGCCGATGATCCGGTTGCTCACCTGCGAGATGACGCCGCTGCCGAATTGCGCAATCCGGCCGCCGAGTTCGAGGTCGGTCGTCACGGTGACGGCGGAGCGGCCCGCGCTCTCGCGGGCGAGCATGGTCACGGTGGCCTCGGCCGATCCGTTGCCCTTGCGGTCGCGGGCCCGGCCGCGCACCACCATCTCGTGCGCGGTGTCGTCGCGGCTGACGATGGTCGCGGTGCCGGAAAGGGTGAGCCCGACCGGGCCGACCTTGACGGCCACGCTGGCCTGGAAGTCGTCGCCGTCCTGACCTTCGATGGTGGCACCGGGAATGCACTCGGCGACGCGGCCGACGTCGGTCAGCTTCGACCAGGCGACGTCGAGCGGTGCGTCGACGGAGAAGTCGTTGACGAGGCGCAAGGGCCTGCTCCCATCCGGGTCACGGTTCCGGTTGTGTGATCAGGACCCATCCAACTACGATTGGATCCGATATCCAAATTTTGCGAAGCGGAGGCTGGCGGCATGTTGAGCAAGGGAGTCGGACTGTTTCCCACCGAACCGGTGGAAAAGATGCGCGAGTACGTCCAGCTCAGTGAGTCGCTGGGCTATCGACCACGTCTGGTTCGGCGACTCGCAGAACATCTGGCGGGAATCCTCGACCGTGATGGGCGCGGCGGCCGTCGGCACCGAGAAGATCATCTTCGGCACGGGGGTGACCAACGCGGTCACCCGGCACCCGTCGCTGCTCGCGTCGACCTGGGCGACGCTGGCCGAGTTCACCGGTGGCCGGGTCGCTCTCGGTATCGGCACGGGCGACTCGTCGTTGCGCACGATGGGCCTCAAGCCGCTCAAGCTGGCCGAACTCGAGGAATCCATCCGCCAGCTCCGTGCGCTGTTCAACGGCGAGAAGGTGGTCGAGCAGACCAGCGGCGCCGAGTATCACCTCAATTACCTGTCGGGGCCTGTCGAGATCCCGATCTACGTCGCAGCGTCCGCGCCGAAGATCTTGCGAATGTCGGGCCGCATCGCCGACGGCGTGATCGTGCTCGTCGGAACCGCACCGCACTTCATCGAGGCGGCCTTGCGGACCATCGAAGCCGGCGCTGCGGAGAGCGGTCGCACGCTCGACGACCTGCACATCGTGCTCTGGACGCCGACGGCAATCGACGACGACCGCGTGCAGGCGCGTGATCTGGTGCGCGCGCACGTGTCCCGGGTGGCGATCCGGCCCCTGCCCGCGAAGGTCGAACCCGCACTGGAGAAGGCCATCGACCGCATCCGCGAGAAGTACGACTACTACGAGCACATGGACACCGAGGCGGCGCACGCCGACCTGGTGCCCGACGAGCTGGTGGACCTCTTCGCGCTGGCAGGTACCCGGGCGGAATGCGCGCAGCGGCTGAAGGAGATCGAGGCCCTCGGCATCGATCAGGTGTCGATCGTGCCCTTCGTGCGACCCGGTCAGAGCCGCGACCAGACGATCAGGACGTTCGCAGAAATCGTCGACGAGCAGCGCCATGACCTCCCGCGGTGATGCCGAGGGGGCCACTCCGCGACCCTTTCCGGCTCCGGGGAGCCAGGTGCCCGGAGCCCCGCCGCCGTTGAAGAGAGGGCTGACCCCTGCCGACGGTGTCGCGGTCGCCGCGAGACCGTCGGCCGACGGTCGTGCCGACAGCGGCCTCCCGGCCCCCGGGCTGCATCCGGCCGCGCCTGCCGCCCCAGGTAGCCGCCTGCTGGTCGCCGTTGCGATGCTTGGAATAGCGCTCGGCCTGGAGGTATCGGGACTTCTTTCGGCGAAAACCCGAGGCGGGCGGCGACATCGCAACGCCCGTCGAAAGTTGACGTAGATCACACCTCTTCGTATAGTTTATCCAATATTCGTCCATCCTCGGAGGTCTTCTCGGATGTCACGGTTCCCGAAGTGTTTCGCGGCGGTCTCCGCAGTCCTCGCGCTCGTCATGGGCGCAACGGCATGTGCCGACGAGTCGGCGGCGCCCGCAGCGGGCGGCGGCAAGGACACGTTGAGCATCTCCGCGACCGGCGTCGACAGCCTGCCGTTCATGGCGATCCTGCAGGTCGGCATCAACAAGAAGTGGTTCGAGGACGAGGGCCTGAAGGTCGACCTCTACTCCGGCGGTGGTGGTGGCAATACCTTGCGGGTGGTCACCAGCGGTGACGCCGACATGGCGATCGCAGGCAACAGCTCGGTGCTCTTGGCTGCGCAGCAACCGAATTCGAACCTCAAGGTGATCGCACCCTGGTTCCAGGTGAACGACTTCTCCTGGATCTGCCCGCCGGGGCGCAATGTCGAGGGAGCCACGCTCGGCTTCAGCTCGGCGGGCTCGTCGACCGAGCTGCTGGTCAAGGGGCTGGAGAGCAAGCTGCCTGGAGTGAAGGCGCAGGCGGTCGGGGCGATGGGCGACAACTGGACCGCGGCCAAGGCCAACCAGATCACCGCCGGCTGGGCGATGCAGCCGTTCATCGCCGACAAGCAGGCCTCGGACAACGCGCAGATTCTGGTGAACTCCCGTGACGTGCTCGGAGACCTGCCTGCCGACCTGGTCGCGGTCAACGCCGAGTACGCCGACGCCAACCCCGACAACCTCAAGGCCTTCTTCAAGGTCACGAACCGCCTGAACCAGTGGGTGGTGTCCGACCCCGACGCGGCGGCCACCGAACTGGCCCCGTTGGTGGGAGTCTCGCCCGAGGTGATGAAGGCGGCGTTCAAGAACAGCCCCGATCTCGCCAAGGGGTACTCGCTGCAGGTCGACGCCAAGGGCCTGAAGAACCTGTCGGACCTGATGGTCGCCGCCGGTCAGATCAAGGCGCCGGTCGACTGGGCGAAGGTGATGGACCAGCAGTACCTTCCCGAGGACGCCCGCACCCAGTTCTGAGAAGCCAGTCGAGACTGCATCGACCAACCCACCGGAGAGGCAGATCTGTGGAACCGCAAGGCATCCAGATGGAGAACGTGTCCGTCGTGTTCGACACGCCCGCCGGGAAGATGACGGCGGTGACCGGCATCGACCAGCATGTGCCGCACACCAGTTTCGTCTCCATCGTGGGGCCGAGCGGATGCGGCAAGTCGACCCTGCTGGCCGTCGTATCGGGGTTGCAGAAGGCTTCGACGGGCAGCGTCAGCGTCGGCGGCAAGGCCGTGACGGGGCCCGACCCGAAGATCGGCGTGGTCTTCCAGGAGGATTCCACGCTGCCATGGCGCACCGTCGAGGAGAACGTGTGCTTCGCCATGGAGATGACCGGTGTGCCGAAGGCCTCGCGGCGGCAGCGTGCCAAGGAGGCCATTGACCTCGTCGGCCTACGCGGCTTCGGAAGTTCTTACCCCTCACAGCTTTCCGGCGGCATGCGCCAACGCGTGGCCCTGGCACGCACCCTGGCCGTGCAGCCAGAAGTGGTGCTGATGGACGAGCCGTTCGCGGCACTGGACCAACAGACCCGGCTGTTCCTCGGCGCCGAGGTCCGCCAGATCTGGGCGCGGACGCACCAGACGATCATGTTCGTCACGCACGACATCTCCGAGGCAATCCTGCTGTCGCAACAGGTTTGGGTGATGTCCTACCGGCCCGGCACCATCATCGACGTGGTCGACATCGACCTGCCCGACGACCGTGACGCCGGAGTGGTCTCGACGCCGCGGTTCAACGAACTCCACAACCGGATCTGGGGTTCGCTGCAGGCCGAATCGATGCGAGGCTTCCAGCAGCAGGAAGTCGCTGCGACGTGACGGCTTCCTTCGTGGCTGCAGACGACGTGCCGACCGAGACCGTGCCGCAACCGGGTGCTCAGCCCGAGGGCACCGGTCGAAGGCGCCGGATGGGCAATCTGGTGTTCAGCATGCTGTCCACGCTCGGGTTGGTGGTCCTCGGCATCGCCATCGCCGAGATCGGCGCGCGGACCGGATGGTGGAGCGAGCGGGTGCTGCCCGCACCGTCCACCGTCTTCGCCGCACTGGGCACGCTGCTCACGGAAGCGCAGTTCTGGGACGACTCCAAACGCACCGGTATCGAGGTCGCGGTGTCGATCGTCTTCGGCAGCCTGCTCGGGCTGGCGGCCGGGCTGCTGTTCTGGAAACTGCCTCTGGTCGGACGGATCTTCGAGCCCTACCTGGTGTCGTTCTACGCCGTTCCCCTCGTGCTCTTCTACCCCGTCATGATCGTGCTGGTCGGCATCAACGCGATGTCGGTGATCATCCTTGCCACGATCATGGCGGCCATCCCGATGGCGCTCAACACCGCGGTCGGGCTGAACGCGATGCCGCCGGTATACATGAAACTGGCCCGCTCGTTGCGGGCGTCGCCGCGTCAGACCCTGCTGGCGATCGCGATCCCCGCTGCAGGGCCGTTCATCGTCGCGGGCCTGCGACTCGCCGTCGTCTACGCGCTGATCGGCACCATCGCCATGGAGTTCACCACCGCGCAGGCCGGGCTCGGGTATCGCATTCGCTACCTGTACGAGATCTTCGACAACACGCAGATGTTCGCCTACATCGCTGCGGTGGTGTTGTTGTCCTGCCTGCTCACGGTGCTCCTCGCCCTGGTGGAACGGCTGTTGCTACGGGGGAGGAACGCGTGACCGCCACATTGCCGGACGTCGCCGTAGCCCCGGCGCGGCGCCAAAATGGGTTCCGCAGAATTCTGAGCAACCAGTTCGTCGGCTCGGGCCTGCTGGCCGTGTTGGTGGCCATCGGGTGGGAGGTCCTGTCGGGGTTGACGTTCGTCATCCCCTCGCCCCTACAGACCGCCACCGTCCTGGTCGAGAATCTGTCCGACCCGGCGTATCTGTTCGACCTGCAGATCACCGCGCAGTCGGTGTCATTGGCGTTCGTCATCGGCACCGCGATCGGCGGTGGCCTCGGATTGCTCCTCGGCTTGTCGCAGCGGTTGCGGTTGATCCTGGAACCGCTCATCATCATCCTCAACGGCATCCCCAAGATCGTCTTGTACCCGGTGCTGCTGCCGATCTTCAGCCTGTCGGGCTCCAAGGTCGTCATGGGCGTGCTCTTCGCTCTGTTCCCGGTGCTGATCAACGTTTCCACCGGGGTGCAGGAGATTCCGCGCGTCTACTGGAAACTGGCGAAGTCGGTGCAGGCGAGCCCGTGGCAGACGTTGGTACACATCATCTTTCCCGCCATCCGTCGGCCATTGCTGACCGGCATCCGGCTGGCCGTGAGCCTGTCCGTCGTCGGTGTGGTGCTGTCGGAGTTCTTCGCCACCCGCCGTGGCCTCGGGCGGGTGGTGTTGCAGTCCTACAGTCACGGCGACTACCCGTCCATGGTGGCGACGATCATGCTGCTGATCACCATCTCGTTCGCAATCTCGATTGCGCTCTGGCAGTGGGAGAAGCGAATCCATTGAGCGCCAACACGACACCCGCGGGCTACATCGGCAGCTCGGTGCGGCGCCGTGAGGACGAGCGCTTGCTCGGCGGCCGCGGGCGGTTCATCGCCGACAACGCCGCAGGCGCCCACCACGTCGTGTTCGCCAGATCCACCGAGGCGCACGCGAGGATCGTGGGCATCGACACCTCGGTGGCCGAACGGATGCCCGGCGTGCTCGGCGTCTACGTGGCCGGGGATCTGGGCCTGGCGGGCCTGCCGATTCCACCGCTGACCAGACCCGACGACGTCTTCAGCGCCGCCACCTCGTGTGTCCTCGCCGAGCAGCGGCTGCCGATTCTCGCCGACGACGTGGTGCACTACGTCGGGCAGCCCGTCGCGATGGTGATCGCCGAGGACAGGTACCGGGCCGAGGACGCCCTGGAGAACATCCAAATCGATTATGCGCCAATGCCTCCCGTCACGGATGCGGTCGCAGCGCTCGAGCCGGACAGCCCGGTGCTGTTCCCCCATCTGAGCAGCAACGAGGCGGCTCGGATGGAGTTCTCGTTCGGTGCTCCAGAGCATGCCTTCGAGGTCGCCCACCGGATCGTCACCGGCGTCTACCGGATGAACCGGCACGGCGCGGTGCCGCTGGAGTGCCGTGGCGTCCTCGCCCGTTTCGACCGCGGGCGCCGGCAAACCGAGATCACCACGTCCACTCAAGTCCCGCACATGGTGCGCAATGCCATCTGCGCGGTGACGGGTTGGGCCGAAGCGGAGATCAAGGTCTCGGTGCCCGACGTCGGCGGCGGCTTCGGCACGAAGGCCAACGTGTACGGCGAGGAGATCGTGCTCGCCGTGTTGTCCCGGCTCACCGGATACCCGCTGATCTGGGTCGAGGACCGGCAGGAACACCTGGTCGCCAGCGCGCAGGGGAGGGATCAGCTGCACCACACCAGGATGGCCGTCGACGTCGATGGCCGCATCCTGGCCTGGGAGGACGACTTCATCGTCGACATCGGGGCAGGCAGCCTGTGGGTCGCGGGCATCGTCGCCAACACGGCGATCCATCTGCTCGGGCCCTATCGGATTCCCGCAGCCCACGTCAGCGGACGGGCCGCGCTCACCAACAAGACCCTGGTCGCCCAGTACCGCGGAGCGGGCAGGCCCGAAGCCACGTTCGCGCTGGAACGCACGCTCGACGCCGCAGCGCTCGAACTTGGCATCAGCCGGGCCGAGATCCGGCGGCGAAACCTGTTGACCGCCGACGACATGCCATACCCGCGGCCGATCCCGTACCGCGACGGGGTTCCGATCTCATATGACGGCGGTGATTACCTGCGCATGCCTGGAATCCGTGCTGGAATCGCTTCCGGCCACGGAGGTCGCCCGCTGCGCCGCAGCGAACCCCGACTTCCGGATTGGGTACGGATTGGCGTCCTATCTCGAGGCGACGGGCAGGGGCCCGCACGAGACGGCGCGGGTGCGGTTGCTGTCCGATGGGCGGATCGAGGCGACTGCGGGTTGCGCGTCAGCCGGTCAGGGGCACGAGACGACGTTCGCCCAAGTGGCCGCCGAAGCACTGGGCGTGCCGATGGACCGGGTGAGCTTCGTGCCGTCCGACACCGAGCGTCTGCCCGAGGGGGTCGGCACGTTCGCGAGCCGCTCGGCGGTCCTCGCCGGTTCCGCGGTTCACCAGGCCGCACTGCAGCTCGTCGACGTCGCGTACGGGCCACGCCGCGGCACTGCTCGGCGTGCCGCCCTCCGAGATCCGTTACGGCAAGGGGCAGTTCCGCACCGCACGCGACGTCCTCGACTGGACCGAGCTTGCCGCGGCCCAGCGGGTGGGCGGGCGTCTCGAGGAGGGCGGCGCGCTGGACGTCACCGCCGTGTTCCGGGTGGCCACGGTGACGTGGACGATGGGCGTGCATGCGGTGATCCTCGGAGTGCACCGCCGGACCGGAATCGTCAAGGTCCTGCGTTACGCCGTGTCCCACGAGGGCGGCCGCGAGATCAACCCCAAGGTCGTCGAGGGCCAGGTCATCGGCGGCATCGCCCAAGGGCTCGGCGGTGCGCTGTTCGAGCAGTGGAGCTATTCCGACACCGGGGAGCCGCTGTCGACCACCTTTGCGGCATACCATCTCCCGCTGTCGACCGACGTGCCGCGGGTCACGGTGAAGCACTTGCACGTCGACACCCCGGTGAACCCGATCGGCGTCCGTGGCGCGGGGGAGAGCGGCACCATCGCCGTCTACGCCGCGGTCGCCGGCGCGGTCGATGACGCCCTTGGTGACGGCTACCACGTCGGAAGCACTCCCATCGCGACCGGTGATCTGTGTCGCGCGCTCGCCGGAGTGGCGTCGTGAAGCCTGCCGAATTCACCTATCATCGGCCGACTTCGGTGACCGAGGCGTTGGAGCTGCTTGCCGACCATCCCGATGCCAAGCTGCTGGCCGGTGGACAGTCACTGCTCACTTTGATGAACCTGCGGTTGGCCCGGCCGACCGCGATCATCGACATCGGCCGCCTCGTCGAGCTCAGCCGCATCTTCGACGACACCGACGATCTGATCCTTGGGGCGCTCGTCACACACCGGACCGTGGAGGTCGACCCGCTCATCGGCGCCAGGACGCCACTGCTCGCCGATGCGGCGCGCTACATCGGACACGTCGGAATCAGGAATCGGGGCACCATCGGCGGCTCGGTGGCGCATGCGGACCCGGCTGCCGAGATGCCGCTGGCCACATTGCTTCTCGGTGCCACGTTTCACGTCGAGTCGGCGAGAGCCGGGAAGCGAGAGGTATCCGCCGAGGACATGTTCGTGTCCTTCTACACGAACGCGCTGGAACCCGACGAGATGCTCACCTGGGTCTCGGTTCCGGCCATTCGCCCCGACCAGGGCTGGGGCTTCGTCGAATATGCGCATCAGCACGGTGATTACGGACTCGCCGGCGCCGGCGCGCTGCTGACCATGCAGGCCGACGGCAGCATCGGTTCGGTACGGGCCGCCGTGCTCAGCGCCGCCGACAGGCCCCTGCTCTTCGTAGGCGACGAGGCGGCGGGCACCGCACCGTCGGCCGGCATCTGGGATGAACTCGCCGAGTCCTGGGCCACGCAGACCGAGCCCGTCGGCGACGACCACGACTACTCCCGCCGGTTGTGCGCGGCCGCCCTCGCCGAGGCGCTGGCCGCCGCCCACCGACGCGCGTCGTCGGGAGAGGAGCAAGCCGGTGACGGCAGCTGACGCGCCGCAGGCGGTCGCCATCTCGGTCACGGTCAACGGCAAAACGGTCCGGCGGTCCGTGCCGCCGCGACTGACCCTCGCCGACTTCCTGCGTGACGAATTGCGTTTGACGGGAACCCATCTGGGGTGCGAGCACGGAGTGTGCGGCGCATGCTCGGTGTTCATCGACGGCCGGAGCGCACGCGCCTGTCTGACGCTGGCCGTTCAGGTCGACGGCATGCGGATCGACACCGTCGAGGGCCTCGACGAATTCGAGGAGACGGCGCGACTCCGTCAGTCCTTCTCCGAGCATGGTGGCCTGCAGTGTGGATTCTGCACACCAGGGTTCCTGATCACCGCGGTCGAGTTGCTGCGGGACACCGACGCCGAGAAGCCCCTTACCGAAGAGGTGGTGCGCGAAGCGCTTTCGGGAAACATCTGCAGGTGCACCGGCTATCAGGGCATCGTGCAGGCGGTGCTCGACGCGGCGTCACCACCGCAATAGTGGAGACCAGTGCGCTGCCCGCCGGCCGGCCGCGTGCCGGGCACCTCTGGCGGCCCGTTGGCCGCAGCCGGTGGGGCTTGGCGGGATGGCTGGCGCTTGGGCTGGGTGCCTCGCTCGCCGTGACGGCGCTTCGCGGCAACCCGGAGTTCGGTTCCGCGATGGCCCTAGGCATCGTATTGACCGCGGTGCCATCCCTGCCAACCGCCGTGCGGCCCGCGCTGGTGACGATCGCGGTGCGGGGCGCCACGGTGTTGGCGGGCGCCGTGACCGTCGTGCTGTGTGCCGGGCACTTGCTGGCGGTTGCCGTTGCCACGGTCGTCGCCGCCATCGCGGGCGCCATGTTTCAGCGGATCGGGCCTACCGCGGGACTGGCCGTGATCCTGATCGCGGTCCACACCGACGACGGACCGGTGTCGGTGGTGACCACGTATCCGTACCTGCTGGGCGTTGCCGTCGTGCTGATCGCGTGGCTGGCATGGTTCGGCTGCACGGGCGCGATCCGCATGGTGCGGCGCCGTCCCGAGGAGTCGACGGTCACAGGAGATGGGGGAGCCTGCGGCGGTGTCGACTACGCGCACGCCGCAAGGGTCGGCGTCGCGGTCGGTGCGGCCGTCACGCTCGCCGCGCTGCTGCCCCGCGACATGGTGGGCGGGCACTGGCTCGTCACCAGCGTCCTTCTCACCATTCAGCCGGGCCAGTACGACACCGGAGTACGCCTGTTACAACGCATTTCGGGCAACACCGTCGGAGCGCTGATCGCCGCGGCGGTGCTTGGTGCGCATCCCGCCGCGCCCGTGTTGGTGACGGTGACCGTGGTGCTGTTCCTGCTGGCGATGGCGTTGCGTCCCGTCAACTACACCTGGTGGGCGGTCACCGGACCACCCGTGCTGCTGATGATCAGCGAATATCCGCAGTTGTTCCCCTGGTACGAGGGCGGGGTACGACTGGCGATGAACATCGGGGGCGCCGCCATCGTGCTCGCCGTGGTGTTCGTCCTCCCAGTGCTGAGCCGACGCCGGCGGCCCAGATTACCCATCGCGATCCACTTCGGATAGTTTATACAAAATCCAATCAGAGGAGGCTGCGGTGACTACGTTGCTCGTTGAGGACATCGGTCTGCTGGTGCACGGCGACGCCACGATGGCGCCGATCCGAGATACCTCGATGGTGGTCGAGGACGGCGTCATCGCCGGAATCGGCACCGATCACCCCGCGCCGGATCAGGTGTTGTCCGCTGGCGGCCTGACCGTGCTGCCCGGTCTGGTCGACGGCCACGTCCATCCCACCTTCGGCGAGTGGACACCGGCACAGGATGCGGTGGGGTGGATCCACAACTACCTGCACGGCGGCACCACGTCGATGGTCTCCGCAGGCGAACTCCACATCCCGGGGCTCGCATTCGACGCGCTCACCCCGGAACTCGTGCTGAGCATCGCCATAACGTCCAAGCACACCACCGGGCGGATGCGTCCCTCTGGAGTGAAGATGAACGCAGGCACGGTGTTGCTGGTGCCCGGCATGACGGAGGAGCACTTCGACCGGGCCCAACGCGAGGGCATCGACCAATGCAAGTTCATCTTCTACGACTGGAACCGGCTGGGCGACGGCGAGGCCCAACGCTATGTCGGTTGGGCGCACGACCGCGGCATGACGGTGAAGCTGCACTCGGGTGGCGTCTCGCGATCGGGATCCAGCCGGGTCGCAGGCAGCGACGTGGTGCTGGCCGTGGAACCCGATGTCGTTGGCCACCTCTCGGGCGGCCCGATTCCCGCGCCGGACGCCGACATCGCCGAGATCATCGCCGGGCTGCCCGCCGGCTACTTCGAGGTGTGCAGTTCGAACAACTACCGGGCGACCAAGGTCGTCGTTGATCAATTGAGCCGGCGTGGCAGGCTCGACCGCCTCGTGTTGGGCACCGACACCCCTGGCGGTACGGGCGTGATACCGCGCGGCATGCTGCGCAACATCTGCTACCTCGCCTCGGTGTGCGGGGTGGATCCGCTCGCCGCGGTCGCGTCCGCGACCGGCCAGACGGCACGGGCCCACGGGCTCGACACCGGTGTGCTCGCCGAGGGCATGCCCGCCGACCTGGTCGTCCTCGGCCCGATCACCGGATCGACCGCACGCGACGGGCTGGAGTGCTTTGCGCTCGGTGACCTGCCCGGAATCGCCGCGGTTCTCGTCGACGGTGTGCCGCTGGTGAAGACCCGAAGCGAACAGACCCCGCCGCCGAGTCGTGCGGTGTCATGGCGCGGTTCGGACACCGTGGGCGACACCGTCAGAGAACCCGAGTCGGCCGCCCTGTCGGCGCACACACATCCGGCTGCTGCTGAAAACCCCGACGATCCCAAGACTGGAGACAACGTGACGAGCCACGATTCCGAACCCCTTCACCCCGACGTACTCGTCGGTGTCGACGCCCTGCTCGACGACGAGGAACGCCAGATCCGCGACACCGTCCGCGCGATGGTGAAGGGCCGCATCGCCCCGGACATTGCCGACTGGTACGAGACCGGCGAGCTTCCGGTGCGCGAACTCGCCCGCGAACTAGGCGAGTTGGGCCTGCTCGGCATGCACTTACACGGCTACGGCTGCGCAGGGACCTCCGCCGTTGCATACGGGCTGGCCTGCCTCGAGTTGGAAGCCGGCGACTCCGGCATCCGTTCGCTGGTCAGCGTGCAGGGATCCCTGGCCATGTTCGCCATCCACGCCTTCGGCAGCGACGAGCAGAAGGAGCAGTGGCTGCCGGACATGGCGGCCGGCCGCAGGATCGGCTGCTTCGGTCTCACCGAACCCGACCACGGCTCGGACCCCGCGGGAATGCGAACCCGTGCAACGCGTTCCGGCGACGACTGGATCCTCAACGGCACCAAGACGTGGATCACCAACGGATCGGTCGCCGACGTGGCCGTCGTGTGGGCCCGCACCGACGAGGGAATCCGTGGCTTCGCCGTCCCCACCGACACCCCCGGATTCGCCGCACACACGATCACGTCCAAGCTGTCCTTGCGGGCGTCGGTCACCAGCGAACTGGTGCTCGATGACGTTCGGCTCCCCGACAGCGCCCGGCTGCCGGGAGCCACCAGCCTCGGCGCGCCGCTGAAGTGCCTCAACGAAGCCAGGTTCGGCATCGTGTTCGGAGCACTCGGCGCGGCGCGGGACTGCCTCGAGTCGGCCTTGGCCCATGCGCGGTTCCGCACGCAGTTCGGCAAGGCCATCGGCGAATTCCAGCTCACCCAACAGAAACTCACCGACATGACCCTCGAGTACGGCAAGGGCTACCTGCTGGCGCTCCACCTCGGCCGCCGCAAGGACGCAGGCGACCTGGCGGGCCGTCAGGTCAGCCTCGGCAAGCTCAACAACGTTCGCGAGGCGCTCACCATCGCCCGCACCGCTCGCACCATTCTCGGCGCCAGCGGCATCACCTCGGAGTATCCGGTCATGCGCCACGCCAACAACCTCGAGTCCGTGCTGACCTATGAAGGCACCAGCGAAATGCATACGCTGATCATCGGACAGGCGCTGACGGGCGCCGCCGCGTTCCGCTGAGAGCCGCTAACCGAGGAGGTAGCAGTGGGCAGTCGTAAATCCGAGGCCATCGACGAGTACTTCACCGCGACCATCGTCGGTGAGCGACCGGACCGGTCGACCGCACCCGAGGCCGGGCTCGGCCGCTCGGCCGCCCTCGAATTGTTCGACGCGCAACTCGGCAGCCGCCATCTCGATCTCGCCGCGCGCTGGCTGCGGTCAGAGGGCAAGGGCTACTACACCATCGGCTCGTCGGGCCACGAGGGCAACGCAGCCGTCGCTGCCGCACTCCGGCACACCGATCCGGCGTTGCTGCACTACCGTTCCGGCGGCTTCTTCCTGGCGCGGGCCGCGCAAGTGGTCGGCAGCGACCCCATCCGCGACATCCTGCTCAGTCTGGTCGGTGCGACCGAGGAACCCATCTCCGGCGGACGGCACAAGGTGTTCGGTCGCAGGGACCTGAACATCATTCCGCAGACCTCGACCATCGCGTCGCACCTGCCGCGGGCCGTGGGCGTCGCGTTCTCGATCGCCAGGGCCAGGAAACTCGGGGTCGCCAGCCCGTGGCCCGACGACGCGGTGACGGTGTGCAGCTTCGGCGACGCGTCGGCGAACCACTCCACCGCAGTGGGCGCCATCAACACCGCTCTGCACGCCGCCTACCAGGGAATGCCCATGCCACTGTTGTTCGTCTGCGAGGACAACGGAATCGGCATCAGCGTCAAGACCCCCCGCGGCTGGGTGGCGAGGACCTACGGCAACCGCGACGGTCTGGAGTACTTCGCGGCCGACGGTTCCGACGTCGCGGACACCTTGCGGGTTTCGAGCGCCGCGGCGTCCTGGGTGCGCACGCATCGCAAGCCGGCGTTCCTGCACGTGCGCACGGTGCGCCTGATGGGTCACGCCGGGTCCGACTACGAGCCCGCCTACCGTCAGCCCGATGAGATCACTGCCGATTTCGACCGCGACCCCGTGCTGTGCACCGCGAGAATGCTTGTCCAGCAGGGGTATCTGAGTCCGGACGAGGTGCTCGACCTGTACGAGGCCAAGCGTTCGGAGGTCATCGAGCTGGCCAGGGAGGTCGGCGAACTCAAACAACTCGACAATGCGTGGACGGTCATGTCGCCGCTGCAGGACGCCATGGACGAGGCCGTCGCCCTCTCGGCCCGCCCCTCGCCGCTTCCGACCGCGGCGGTCGGCGACGACGCCCCGCTCACGGTGGCCCTTGCGATCAACCGCGCGCTGCTCGACACCCTGCAGAACAACCCAGGGGCACTGATCTTCGGGGAGGACGTCGCCCGAAAGGGCGGGGTGTACGGCGTGACCCGCGGGCTGCTCAACAAGACCGGTTCGGCGCGGGTGTTCGACACGCTGCTCGACGAGCAGGCCATCCTCGGACTGGCGCTCGGAGCCGGGCTCGCCGGACTGCTGCCGATTCCCGAGATCCAGTACCTGGCATACCTTCACAACGCGGCCGACCAGATCCGTGGCGAAGGCGCCACCCTGCAGTTCTTCTCCGATCGGCAGTACAGCAATCCCATGGTCGTGAGGGTCGCCGGTTACGCCTACCAGAAGGGATTCGGCGGCCACTTCCACAACGACAACTCGATCGCGGCGATCCGTGACATTCCAGGGATCGTGATCGCCTCACCGGCGCGGCCCGACGACGCGGCCGCCATGATGCAGGCCTGTGTTCAGGCCGCAGGCGGTGCGGGTGTCGTCTGCGTGTTCCTCGAACCGATCGCGCTCTACCACACCCGCGACCTGTACGAGGACGGCGACGAGGGTTGGCTGGCACCATATCCGGATCTGACCGCTGAGCCGACGGCGCCGATCGGTCGGGCCCGAACCTACGGTGACGGAACTGATCTGACGATCCTCACGTTCGGAAACGGGTTGAGGATGAGCCTGCGAGCCGCGCGCAACATGGAACGCATGGACATCGGCACCCGGGTCGTCGACCTGCGGTGGCTGGCGCCGTTGCCGGTGGCGGACATGATGCGCGAGGCAACGGCAACGGGGCGCGTCCTGATCGTCGACGAGACCCGCGCCACCGGCGGGGTCGGCGAAGGGGTGCTGGCAGCACTGCTCGCAAAGGGCTACACCGGCCGGGTGGATCGAGTGGCCAGCCTGGACAGCTTCATCCCCCTCGGCGACGCGGCGCTGCACGTGCTGCTGTCGGAGGAGACCATCGAGGCCGCCGCGGTCGCGCTCGTCCGCGAGGCCACGTAGCTCAGCTCATTGCCAGCAGTCCCGCAGACGCGAACGTGTATCCCTCGCTGGGGGAGAAGCGAGCACTGACGGTGAACCGGTCACCACGAATGAGTGTGTGCCGCAGCTCCGTTGGGCGCGAATGCATGCATCCCACCCGTCGGATCGAGAAGGCGGCCGTGCGTTCGTCCAGGCCGAGCAGGTTGGCCTCGGCGGGTGTCGGGCACCACGGCCGTGATGTCCTCCCTGCCCGCCGGTAAGTCGGATGCCGCAACGGGTTTCGAGCTCGATGTAGAGGGCGGTATGGGTGAAGTCGGCGGACAGCAGCGGTTCGGCCACATCGGCTGGTAGCCAGACGCTGTCGAGAGCGAGTGGCAGGTCATCGGCCATGCGGAGACGCTCGAGATACACCAGTGGTGCATCGGGGCTCAGGTCCAAGGTGGACGCAGCAGCGGGTTCCGTGCGGAGATCGAGTGCGCGCACGATGCTGTGCTGCGTGACGCCATTCGCCTCGACTGCGCGAAACAAGCTGTAGAGCGCGCCGAGCGGCTGCTCGATCGCCGGGACATCGGCCAGCCGGGTGGCGCGGCCGCGTTCGGCGACCAACGCACCGTCGTTGCGGAGGCGGCGCAGGGCTTCGCGCACCGTGTGCCTGCTCAGGCCGTAGCTCGCGGTGAGCGCGTGTTCGCCGGGAAACTCCTCGGCGAACTCACCGGCCGCGATTCGCCTGACCAAGTCGGCGTGGAGCTGCGCCCACAATGGCAGTGCGCTCGATCGATCCATTCGCGAGCTGAAGTCACCAGTCGTCATGGCGTCGCTCCCATCCGTCGGTCGTTGTGAGTAGAAACACCGTGGTAAGATCCGGACGGGCACGCGAGTCTAGTTTAATTCATATGTACGTACATCCGTACAAGCGGCCCAAGGAGGCTTTCGTGATGCATGTCGAAGTAATGGCTACCGACGACCTGGGGGACCGGAGTTATCTCGTTCACGACGGGTTCCTCGCGGTGGTCGTCGACCCGCAACGCGACGTCGACCGAATCGAGAAAGTGCTGGCAGGCCTTGGCGTCCGGTGCGCGATGGTCCTCGAGACGCACATCCACAACGACTACGTCACCGGCGGTTGCGAACTCGCGCAACGCTCCGGCTGCCCGTACGTGGTGAGCGCCGGGGATGACGTCTCGTTCGACCGTGTTGCGGTGCGCGACGGTGACCAACTCTCGGTGGGTTCGATGAGGGTCCGGGTGCTGTCGACGCCGGGGCACACCGCCACGCACCTCGCCTACGTGATCTCCGTCGGGAATGGGGTGCCTGCGGTGTTCACCGGTGGATCCATGCTCTACGGCAGCGTCGGGACGCACCGATCTCGTCGATGCCGCGCGGACCGACGCCCTCACCCGGGCCCAATTCCATTCGGTGCGCCGCCTGGCCGATGAGCTGCCCGACGCCACCGAGGTGTACCCGACCCACGGGTTCGGCAGTTTTTGTTCCACCGGTGGTGGCGCCTGCGGTAGCGGCGGCACGATCGCGGACGAGAGACAACGCAATGACGCCCTGATCAACCAGGACGAAGATGCGTTCGTCGAGAGCCTGATCGCAAATCTCACCGCATATCCGGCGTACTACGCGCACATGGGCGCTCTCAACCGCGGCGGCCCCGCCGCCCCCGACCTGTCACCACCGGTGCCGCTGGACGCCCATCAGGTGCGCACTCGCATCGATGCCGGGGAGTGGGTGGTCGATCTACGGGACCGCACCGCGTACGCCGCCTCACACGTTCACGGCAGTGTCGGAATCAGTCTGGGAAACCAGTTCTCCACCTACGTCGGCTGGCTGATGCCGTGGGGCGCACCGCTGTCGCTGATCGGCGAATCGGCCGAACAGGTCTCCGACGCCCAGCGGATGCTGGCGCGGATCGGGATCGACGAAGTGCAAGGTGCTGCAACGGGTTCCGTGGACGACTTGAGCGCGGCACGCCGACGTCGTCGTATCCGCGGCGCACGTTCGCCGACCTGCCGGACGACACGGGCCGCGGAGAGCGCGACGGAGGCTGACGCAATTCTCCTCGACGTCAGGCGCGACGACGAATACGCCGCGGGCCACCTACCTGGCGCGGCGCACGTGCCACTGCACCACCTCCTCGACGAACTCGGCACACTGCCGCCAGGGCAGTTGTGGGTGCACTGCGCCAGTGGATACCGCGCGTCGATCGCCGCGAGCCTGCTCGACCGCGCCGGACGCGACGTCGTGTTGATCGACGATTCCTTCGCCGACGCGGTGGCCGCCGGGTTGCTCACCGCCACGATCTGATCAGGTCGTATCAGCCTCACCGGACGGATTCAGGGGCAGGCGCCACGCGGTAGCGGAAATAGCCGACTCTTGAGCTGAAGACGCGGGTCTCGACGAGTTCCAGATCCACCCGGCCCGACGATGTAGCCGTCAAGTGAGACGCCCTACTCCTCGTCGGAATCCGCTCAGATCTTCCGCCTCGCGTCGCGCCACTTCCGATAGCCACGCTGCGCGGCGAAGGCCCCGATGACGGCCGTCACGCACCAGATCGCGATCGCCGAGTACGCCAACGGTGAGGACAGATCGCCGATCGACGCGCCGAGGGCCGTGTAGACGAACGCCCGTGGTGCCGAGCCGATGAACGCGCCGACGGCCATCTGCCACACGGGTACTCCGAACGCACCGAATGCGTAGGAGGCCAGGGCATCCGAGATGCCGGGGATGAACCGCTGACCGACGACGGCCCACAGACCGCGACGCTGGATTTGCCGGTCGAGGCGATCGGCGCGGTCCTTCCCGATGAGTTCCCGTGCGCTGTCGCGACCCGCCCGTCGGCCGACGAGGCTGGTGATGGTGGCGGTGCCGACCGCGGAGGCCAGCGTCACGAACGTCCCGAGCACGGGCCCGAACAACACGCCGCTGCCCGCCGCGAGGATGGGGCCCGGTACGAAGACGGCGCCGAGGAGCGCCGAGGCCACGACGTAGATCAGGGGCGCTGCGGGACCCGTGGCCGCGACGGCACGCCGAACGTCCTCGACGTCGACGACCCGGGTGACGGCAACCAGGTAGAACAGCCCGAGCAGGAAGACTGCGAACAGGGTGAGCCGCACGATGTGCCGCCGTCGGGGGTGGCCGGAGGAACCGTCGCTGTCGGTCATGCTGGTCGCGATTCTCCCGTATCCACGCGGTGCCCGTGAATCGAGTACCAGGCAGCCGGTAATCCGCGGGATGGCCGCAGGGGCCGTCGCAGCAGCAATGGCGTTGGCGCCCAGCGCATCCGCGCAGCCGGGCAAAAATAGTGCCACGCGGCGAACCGGGTCACGTTGTCGGCTGCAAGAGCGGCTGCACCTCTGTTCCGATGAACCGGATGAACGCTTCTGCCCCCGGTCCGGCCGGAGGCTGAAACACGACGGTGTCCGCTCCGGCGCCGACCCACTTCCTGGCGCCGGCCGCGATCTGCTCAGGGCTTCCGTGCACGACGAGGTCGTCGACGTCCCCCTCGGCGGCGGGCTCGTTCTCCAGCCGCGTCCTGCGGTACGCGTCGGCATCCATGCCGCAGGGAACGTAGACGATGACCTGATGTGGCCGCTCCGGCCCGGCGGTGCGCCGGATGTCGGTGACGGCCTCCCGAAGGGCCGCCGGTGAGGTACCGGACGTGATGACCGTGCCCGCCGCGAGCTCGCCGCTGAGTTGCAGAGTCTTCGGTCCGGTCGCTGCAAGAAGCAGATCGACCTTCGTGTCGGGCGGCCAGTCGAGCCGGACATCGGTCAGGGTGATGTAGCGCCCCGCGACGGTCAGCGCCTCGCCACGCAGCAGCGCGGACAGCGCGGTGGTGTACTCGCGCAGCAGGCTCAGCGGGGAGGCCACCCGCGCGCCAACCTGAGCCATCCAGTCCTGAACCCCGTGGCCGATGCCGATCCGCAGCCGGCCGGGAAAGGTCCGCTCGAGCGTGGCGATCTCCATCGCGGTGAGGGCCACGTTGCGGAACGGGACGGGCAGCACCCCGATGCCAAGAACCAGCCGGGTGGTGTTGGCCAGTGCTACCGCGGCGGCGGTCAGGCCGCCTGCCAGGAAGCAGTCCTCCCACAGCCACAACTCGTCCAGCCCGACGTCGTCGGCCACCCGCGCCGCGTCGGCCAGTGCTTCGGGGGGGTTGTCCGGACGGAACACGCAACCCACGCGTACGAGATCGGGCATGCACTCATCATCACCCCATCGGGTCGATAGAGTCGTGCCATGGTGGCCGACGCCGTGATCGCCTGGTTGCTGGACTCCGATCCGGCGCTGCGCTGGCAGGTCGAGCGCGACGTGATGTCCGAGCCGTCCGCGGTCTGGGAGGCAACGCGGGCGAGGATCGCGACCGAGGGCTTCGGCGCTCGCCTTCTGGCGCTGCAGGATCCGGACGGACAGTGGGCGGGCGGCGCGTTCTTCCCCGCGGACTTCGACTTTCACGGCCCCGAGGCGGCAGACGGTGCCGGACAGCCCTGGACGGCGACCACCTGGACGCTCAACTCGCTGCGCGAGTGGGGCCTCGATCCGGCCGTCCTGCGTGAGCGCCGCACGGCCGAACTCCTCGCGGAGAACGCCCGGTGGGAGTACGAGAATCTGCCGTACTGGGGCGGCGAGGTCGATTGCTGCATCAACGCGTGGACCGTCGCCAACGGGGTGTGGCTCGGCGCCGACGTCTCCGGCATCGTCGACTGGTTCCTCGAGCATCAGCTGTCCGACGGCGGCTGGAACTGCGAGTGGGTCGACGGCTCGACGCGATCGTCGTTCCACTCGACCCTGAACGCGCTGACGGGACTGCTCGCCTACGACGCCGCGACCGCGGGCACGGACGAGACACGCGCCGCCCGGCGCGCTGGCGAGGAATATCTCTTGGCGCGCAACCTCTTTCGCCGACTGTCGACGGGCGAACCAGTAGCGCCGTGGGTGGACCGGCTTGCCTACCCGTTCCGCTGGTCATACAACGTGCTCAACGCGGCCGAGTACTTCCGCCGGGCGTGGCTGCTCGACGGCACGACGGCCCGACCCACGCATGGCCGAGGCCATCGAGCTCATCCGCGCGGCAAGGCGGCCGGACGGCACCTGGCTGCAGTCCGGTCGGCAGTCCGGGCGGGTGTGGTTCGAGGTCGACGCACCGGCGGGCGAACCATCGAAGTGGCTGACACTGTTCGGGACACGGGTGCTCGCGTGGTGGGACGCCGAGTCGCGCTAGCGTTCCACCGACTCCCTACACCGGCGACGGCGCCATCGCAGTCGGCAGCGTGAGCGTCATGCTCGAGACATGAGATACGCCAACCGAGTTCGCCGTCTCGTACGGTACCGCGGAGGCGACGAGTTGCAGCGTCACCGTCTCGCCGGGGCGCAGGGTCTGCGCGACCTGCTACAGGTCAACGCTGACGTCGTGCGACTTCCCGTCCAAAATCACGGAGGTCGGTGTGACGAGGTTGCCAAGCATCAGGCCCGTCGTGTCGTCTACGAGTTGTGCGTAGACCTGGTGGCGATTCCGGAGTAGGTGAAGGTGAGTGTCGGCGCTCCGACGACGTAGTTCGTCGTTGCCGACCTTGGCTAAGTCGCCGAGGAGTACCTGGTGCCGTGTTGGTCGACCCACATGTGTCCCCGCACCCATGGGTAACTACTTACCCGGGCGCCTCCTTGGCGGAGGCGTCTTGGGTGAATCGACGCGTCTGGCTTTGCCGTCAGCGACGGTTGAGCTTCTCGCGAACCAGGTCGGTGAGGAAGCGGCTGGTCGGCACGGGCCGGAACGCACGGGCCGCGGCGGTGAGCGCGTCGCGGGAGCCCGGACTCAGCTCGATGTCGGCGGCGGCGACGTTGAATTCGAGCTGTTCGACGCTGGACGCCCCGGGAATGGCCACCACGCCCGGCAGGCTGATCAGCCAGGCCAGCGCCACCTGGGCAGGCTTGGCGCCCACCTCCGCGGCGACGTCACGCACCGTCTGCAGCAGCGGCTCGACGCGGCGCAGGTTCTCGGTGCCGAACAGCGAGTTCATCGCCCTGACGCCGCCGGGCCGGTTGTCGAGGCCGTACCTGCCACCCAGCAGCCCCTGCGCCAGCGGGCTGTACGCGATCACGATGCGATTCTCGCGCTCCGCGAACGGGACGAGGTCCTCGAGCGCACCAGGGCGGGCGAGCGAGAAGTCGACCTGGTTGCTGATCACCGGCCGACCGAGCGCGGCGTCGGCCTTCTGCCATCGCGCGAGCGAATAGTTCGAGACGCCTGCCGCGCCGATGTCGCCGCTGTCGAGCAGGCTGCGCATGCCCGGCATGATCACCGAATCGGGGACCACCGGGTTGGCCTGGTGGATCTGGTACAGCGGGATGCGGTCGAGCTGCAACCGGCGTGCACTGGCACGCTCGCGCTGCCTGATCACCGCAGGAAACGGCGCGACGGGAAATACCTTGCTGGCCACCGCGACGTCGGCACGTTCGTCACCGAGTGCTTCGCCGAGGATGCGCTCGCTCTTGCCCAACCCGTACACCTCGGCCGTGTCGAACAGCGTGACGCCCATGGCGCGGGCGCGCTGCACGATGTCGCGGGCGGCACCCGCGGCGTAGGCCTCGCCGTAGCCCCATTCCCGTGAGCCGAACTGCCAGGTACCGAGACCGATCCGGCTGACCCGGCCGACTCCGTCGACGTCGAGGTATTGCATGGGTTGACCGTACCGGTCAGCGGCCCACCGTACTGGTCAAATGGCGGTGGCACCGCCGTCGACGGCCACGGTCGCGCCGGTCATGTAACTCGAGCGCGGGGACGCGAGAAACACGATCGCCTCCGCGATCTCGCCTGGGTCGGCGGTGCGGCCGAGCGGCGTTTGCGAGCCCTGTTCTTCGACCGACCCATTACCGAGCATGGTGATCACCGCATCCGTGCGCGTGGGTCCCGGGGCGACGGCGTTCACCCGGATGCCATGCTTGCCGAAGTCCGCGGCCCACGACCGGGTGAGGGACTCCAGTGCGGCCTTGGTCGCGCTGTACCCGGGAGCGGCGGGCGTCCCCATGGACGCAGCCATCGTCGTACACGTTGACGACGCTGCCCGAACCCTTGGCGATCATCTTGGGCAGCAGTGCCTTGGTGAGGAAGAACGGCGCACGGACGTTGACGTCGAACATCATGTCGAATGAGTCGACGTCCTGGTCGAGGGTGGCGGCGAAGGGGAACGCGCCTGCGTTGTTGACCAGCGCGTCGATCTCGCCAACTCGATCGGCCAGTCGTTGGACGGACTCGATGTCGCTGAAATCCGCCGCGATGAACTCGGCTTGACCACCTTCGGTCTCGATCGTGGCCACCGTCTCGGCGCCCCGCTCGGCATCACGGCCAGTGACCACGACACGAGCGCCCCGCCGGGCGAAGAGTCTTGCGGTTTCGCGGCCGATGCCCGCAGTAGCTCCGGTGACCAGCACGCGTAGGCCGTCCAACTCCACGAAACGCTCCTTCATTCGATGTTCGTCAACTATCGAATGAAACTTACCCTGGATCGGGCAATGTTCGCAAGTCATCGAACAAGCTATCCTGTGAACGTGAGGCATCCAGATCCCCATCCGGCGGTCGGCGACATGAAGCTGACCGACGTGATGGCGGCGCTGTCCGACCCGATCCGAGTCGGGCTGGTGCGGCTGCTCGCCGACGACGTCGAACGAGGCTGGGGCGAACTGCGCACTCCCGTCGGGAAATCCACGCTGAGCCATCACCTGAAGACCTTGCGCGCGGCCGGGGTCACCCGCACCAGGGAGGAAGGCACCCGCTGTTTCGTCAGGCTTCGCCGTGACGATCTGGATGCGCGTTTCCCCGGGCTCCTCGACGCCGTGCTGACCGCGGCAGACGTGGAGGACGTCGATGCGGGTGTCGGTCTCGCTGACTCCTCACCGGGGTAGCTGAGCTGAGTCGCCTGAATTCGGCGCGAATTACTTCTCACCTCGCGGCGTTCCCGGAGTGTGACGCCAACTCCGAATCTGGCCGCGGGATTCGATTTCACGGATCCCGACCTCTATGCCAAGCGATTACCGGTCGCAGGAGCTGGCCGAATTGCGCAGAGCCGCGCCGATCTGGTGGAACGAGCAACCTCTCGACGCGGGCGGATTCCACGATGGCGGCTTCTGGGTGGTGACGAAACACAAAGACGTCAAGGAGGTGTCGCGGCGCAGCGACGTCTTCTCCAGTCGCGAGAAGAATGTCATTCCGCGGTTCGACGATGACCGTGCTCCCGACTTCCTCGAGCGGAGCCGGTTCGCCCTGATCAACATGGACGCACCGCAGCACACCCGGCTCCGGAAGCTCATCTCACGCGGCTTCACCCCGCGCGCCATCGCCCGGCTGCGCGATGACCTCGATGAGCGCGCCCAGCGCATCGCCAAGGACGCGGCAGCCTCGGGTTCCGGCGACTTCGTCGAGCAGGTGGCGTCCGAATTGCCGTTGCAGGCCATCGCGGGCCTGGTCGGCGTGCCGCTCGAGGACCGCAAGATGCTCTTCGACTGGTCCAACCGCATGGTCGGCGATGACGATCCCGAGTTCGCTCACCTGAACGGTAACCGAGCGTCGCTGGAATTGGTCTCCTACGCAATGCAATTGGCCGCGCACAAGGCTCGGTGTCCCGGGACGGACATCGTCACGGACTTGATCGCGGCCGACGTCGACGGCGAGAAGCTCTCCGACGACGAGTTCGCGTTCTTCGTGGTCCTGTTGACGGTGGCAGGCAACGAGACCACACGCAACTCCATCACCCAAGGGATGCTGGCGTTCACCGAGCACCCCGATCAGTGGGAACGCTTCAAGGCCGACCGTCCCGCTACTGCGGCGGACGAGATCGTGCGCTGGGCGACGCCGATCACGTCGTTTCAGCGCACCGCACTGGTGGACACCGAATTGAGCGGAGTGGCGATCAAGGAGGGGCAGCGGGTGGTGATGTTCTACCGGTCCGCCAACTTCGACGAGGATGTCTTCGAAGAGCCGCATCGGTTCGACATCTTGCGCACTCCCAACCCGCACCTCGGCTTCGGCGGTGCAGGCGCCCATTTCTGCATCGGCGCCCACCTCGCGCGAATGACCATCGATCTGATGTTCAACGCCATCGCCGACCACATGCCCGACCTCACTGGAATCAGCGCGCCGGAACGGCTGCGGTCCGGCTGGGTCAACGGCGTCAAGCACTGGCAGGTCGACTACCACGCGCCCGATCGGCACGGATGAACCGCTACGACGAGACCGCGCAGCTCCCGCGGTCGGCCTTCACGGGTCCGGACGCCGACGGTCGGATGTCGAAGTCGAAGATCGCCGTAGGGAGGTAGAGCGAGCAACACGCGTTCGGAATGTCGACGACACCACTGACCCGACCCTCGATCGGTGCCGCGCCGAGAAGGAGATAGGCCTGCGGGCCGGAGTAGCCGAACTTCTGCAGGTACGTGACGGCGTTGAGGCACGCGTTGCGATAGGCGACGGTGGCGTCGTTGTAGAGCTGCGTGTCGGTGTCGTGATCGACGCCGATGCCGATGAACGTGACGAACTCCGAATACCGCGGTTCTACGTTGCCGGGCATCAGGATCGGGTTCGTGGTGACCCCGTAGGTCTCCATGCCACCCTTGATCAGATCGACGTGGAAGTCGATGAACCCGCCCATCTCGATGGCGCCGCAGAAGGTGATCTCGCCGTCACCCTGACTGAAGTGCAGATCCCCGCCGGAGAACAGCGCGCCGGGCACGTGCACGGGATAGAACACCCGCGAACCGCGGGTGAAGTTCTTGATGTCGTGGTTTCCGCCGTTCTCGCGCGCGGGCACGGTGCGCGCGCCGTCCTTGCCGATCCTGGTCAGGACGTCGCCGGTTGCGGTGCCGCCCAGCACCGATTCCTCCAGCGGGGGCAGCGCCAGAGGCGGCATCCGCCCGGGATCGGTGTCGATCAGCGCCTGCTCACGGGCGTTCCACCGCGCCAATAATTCCGGTGACGGAGCCGTTCCGAACAGGCCGGGATGGGTGATGCCCGTGAACTCGACCCCGGGGATGTGTCGCGACGTGCACTTCTGTCCGGAGAAGTCCCAGATCGCCTTGTAAGCATCGGGGAAGTGGTCGGTGAGGAAGCCGCCGCCGTTCGCCTTGGCGAAGATGCCGGTGTAGCCCCAGCCCTGTCCTGGCGCCTCGCCGACCTCCTGTGGCACCGGGCCGAGATCGAGGATGTCCACGACCAGTAGGTCCCCCGGTTCGGCGCCCTCGACGAAGATCGGACCCGAAAGCATGTGCGCGTGCGACAGATCCACGTCGCGGACGTCGTTGGCGGAGTCGTTGTTGCCGATCTGGTTGTCGGTCCATTCGCGGCACTCCACCCGGATCGACTGGCCCGGCCGGACGCGAACGGCGGGCGGGATGTCCGGATGCCACCGGTTGTGTCCGGGCACGGCCTGATCGCGCATCGAGCGGGCCTGGTCGACGGTGAACACGACGTCGGGCATCTTCAACTCCTCATGGGCGGGGCAGTCGGGCGTGGCGAGGATCGGTCGTGGTGCGGGTGGCACGCGGTGAACGTCCTGGCACCGTGGACACCACCGGCGGGGCGTCGGCGCTGCGGGCGCCGGCATCCATGGCGTTGCGGAGGCGTGGGTCGAGCGAACGCAACGCAGGCAGGCCGAACACGCGCAGCGCGCCGCATCCGCAGGACGGACAGGGAGCCGGATCCCCGGCCTGTGCCATCGGCCGGACGAGGGTGAACCCTCCGCACGGCTCGCACCGAAAGCCATATGTCGGCAAGTACTCGTACCTCCGCGAATGCATTGGGACTCAATCCCATTGGACCATGCCGGGCGGAGGTGCGCCAGTCGGCGTCACACGCGGAGGAACGTCACCGCCGATGCGCGGACGCCACGAGGGGTTCACCGCTTGATGACTGGAGCAGGCAGATGACGGTGCTCGGCAGGGGATTGTCCGACGTCCGGTCCTGATTGGAATCGATCAGATAGGTCACCGAGTACGGGCTGGCATCGAACGAAACACCGATGTAGTCGGGAAGGCCCGCCACACACTCCCGGTTGGCCACCTCGGTGACGGCGGCGTTCACCGGCAGTGGCGACCGCTGATACACCTCGGCGGCGTGTGGCGCCGCGCAGTCGACGAGGGCCACGGTCACGGCGCCGAGATCGACCGCGGGAACTTCGGCAACGCAGTCACCGACCTTCAAGTCGACCCACCTGTGAGTCGCGGGGCCCAGCGTCATCGGCGGCGCAGCGACGGTCGCAGCGGACGCCGCCGATGGTGCGGGTGGGGTGGTCGACGCACCACCGTCCGTCTCGCCGGACCCAGTATCGGACCCACACGCCGACACCACCGCAAGTGCGGTCATCAACGCGGCGAGGCACGGCAGCACTCGACTTCGGCTCCGCATCGCGGCCTCCTCGACCCGCCCGACCAGCTAATCGGTGAGTCTAGGTCCTGGCGTCGGCCTCAGGTCGTAACCTGCTCCACCACGGTCGCGTCGTGTCCGGCCAGCCTGTCGTCCCACACCTGCAGCACATGTGCCGGGGTGCGGGTGGTTAGCAGGCTGGCGACGACGTATGCGACGAGGCTCGCGGCCAGTCCGTAATAGATCGGCTCGTTGGCCAACACGTCGCCCACCGCAAACATGGTCCCCAGGGTGACGACGGTGCCAACGGCCATGGACCACAACGCCCCAGTGCCGGTGGCGCGTTTCCACAGGAAGCCGCCAAGGATGGCCACCAACAGACCACCGACCAGGATGTCGTAGGCCACCGTCAACGCGGCCACCACGTCATTGAGCAGCGCCGCGATCACGATGACCGCGATGCCGAGCACCACCACGTAGAGCCGGTCGGAGTGCACGTCGCGTTCCGCGTCCTCTGTCTCGGTCGAGTCGCGGCCAAGGGCCCGCGCGAGAAGGGGTTTGACATCGGTGCGCGCCACGGTGGCCGTGGCGATCAGTGCCCCCGACGCGGTGGACATCATCGCCGCGACGGCAGCCGCCAGCACGATGCCGCTGATGCCGACGGGCAGGATGGTCTCGGCGATCTTCGCGTACACGTCGTCCTTGGCCTCCACGTCGGGAAGGAACGTCGACGCGGCAGCGCCGATGAGTGCGCCCGCGACGCCGTAGAGCAGACAGTAGATCGCGGCGGTCGTGCCGCCCCACTTGGCGACCTTGGGCGAGCGCGCGGTGAACACCCGCTGCCAGATGTCCTGGCCGATCAGCATGCCGAAGCTGTAGACGACGAAGAACGTGATGATCGTCGGCACGCCGATCGCGCCGAGGTCGAACACGGTGTCCCCGGCACGTTCCCGGATGCCGTCCAAGCCGCCCGCCCTGTTCCAGGTGAACGGCAACAGCAGGAAGAAGATGCCGATGGTCTTGAGCACGAACTGGACCATGTCCGTCAGCGTGATCGACCACATGCCGCCGATCGACGAGTAGAGCATCACGATCGCGCCGCCGATGATCACCGACAGCGTGCGGTTGGTGTTGAACAGCACGTTGAAGACCGTTGCGTAGGCGATGGTCGACGTCACCGACAGCATCAAGGTGTAGGCGACCATGACGATGCCGGACGCCGCGGTGGCGTCGACGCCGTAGCGGAGCCTGAGCATCTGCGCCACGGTGTAGACCTTCAACCGCTGAATCCGCCCGGCGAAGACGAGGCTCAGCAGCAGAAGGCCGACGGCGATCGCCACCACCAGCCACATCCCCGAGATGCCGTACTTATAGCCGAGGCCAACGCCGCCGACGGTGGACGCGCCGCCGAGCACGACGGCTGCCATGGTGCCGGTGTAGAGCGCCGGGCCGAGCCGTCGCCCCGCGACCAGGAAGTCGGCCGAGTCCTTGGTTCTGGTCTTGCCCCAGAAGCCGAACGCGAGCATGGCTGCGAGATAGACGACGATGATGGCGATGTCGATGGGCTTACCCATGGTGGATCACTCCTCTGGAGGTGGGTGGGGGAGGGCTCTGGGAGGTGGGTGGGGGCGAACATCCGCAGGACCGCGGGCAGGACGACTACGGCAGGCCCCGCGGTGGTGAAGGTGTCGGCGATGATCCCGCCGACGGTGTCCAGCGTCGCCGTACGCGCAGGAACGCCGAAACTCTCTGCGAGAGCGACGAAGTCTGGCCGCGCCAGCTCGGTGGCGGTGGCCTGGCCGAATGCGTCGGTCATGTACTCGCGCAGGATGCCGTAGCCGCCGTCGTCGACGATCAGCCAGGTGACGTCGGCGTCGTGCTGACGTGCGGTGGCGAGCTCTGCGATCGAGTACATGGCGCCGCCGTCGCCTGCGACCGCGAACGTCCGCTCGCCGCTACCGATCGCCGCCGCGATGGCAGCCGGGTAGGCGAATCCGAGCCCGCCCGCGCCTTGGGCGGAATGGAACTCCCCGTCGAGCGGATCCCACGCCGACCAGGCCCAGTACGCGGCGATGGTCATGTCCCAGAACGTGTGAGCGGCACCGGGCACGGCGGTCCGAAGATCGCGCATCAGGGTCAGCTCTGCCTGGACGTCCTGTCCGGCAAGCCTGCGCTGCACGGACTCTCGCAGCTCGGCCGCCGCCCGCCTGCCCGCGGCGCCGTCCCGGCTCGACACCTGTTTGGCCATCGCCTCGAGTGCGAGGCCCGCGTCGGCGTGGATGCCGAGGCCCGGATGATTGGCTTCGAGGACCCGCGGTTCGGCATCGACGTGAATCAGCCGGCCACGGGGACGGAACGTGTAGTAATTGCTCGTCACCTCACCCATCGCGGTACCGACGGCCAGCAGCACGTCGGCGTCCTCCATGAGCTCGGTGGTGTACCGGTCCTCGATCCACGACGCCGCCGACAGCGGGTGATCGAAGCGGATCGCGCCCTTGCCGCCGACGGTCGAGACCACCGGTGCGCCAACCAGTTCGGCGAGGGTCTCCAGGGCCTCCCGTCCGCCTGCGGAGCGTCGAACCCCGCCACCGGCCAGGATCACCGGCCGCGACGCGGAATCAAGCAGTGCCGCAGCCTCGTCGATGAGTTCGGCCCGGGGTGGCCGCTCGGTGACACGCGCCACCACCGATGCGACCGGCGGCACGTAACGTACCTCCCGTCGCTTCGCTGCGCCCCATCGGTCGGCTCGAGGAGCACGTCCTGCGGGATCTCCACCCAGGTGGGTCCCGCGGGCGCCGACTGAGCCAGCGCCCACGCATCGGCCAGCAGGCTGGGGATCTCTGCGGCGCGGCGGACGACGGCGGTGCTCTTGGTGACGTTGACCGCGCTGCGCTGTTGGTCGTCGAGCTGGTGCAGCATGCCCCTGCGCAGTCCCAGACCGGAGCGGGGCACCTGGCTGGTGATGACGAGCAGCGGCACGCCCGTCGCGTACGCCTCCTGTAGCGCGCCCAGTGCGGTGAGCGCACCCGGACCGGTTGACAGGAACAGCACGCCGACTTCGCCAGTGGCCCTGGCGTATCCGTCGGCACCGAATGCGGAGTTGTTCTCGATGCGTGAGCTGACGAACCTCAGATCGCTGCGCCGGATCGCGTCGAACAGCCCGAGCGCGTGCTGGCCGGGGATGCCGAAGACGTGCGAAACCCCCAATGCCGAAAGGGTTTCGACGACGACGTCGCCACCGTTGCTGCGTCATGTGGTCGTCTCCTCGTGGCGCAACGCCAGCAGCGAGACCAGGTCGTAGGCGACGTGTGAGGCGGCGACACCGGTGATCTCGGCGTGGTCGTACGCGGGGGAGACCTCGACGACGTCGGCGCCGATGAGGTTCAGGTCCGCGGAACCCGCGCAGGATCTCGAGCAGTTCTCGGCTGGTCATGCCGCCGGCCTCGGGGGTGCCGGTGCCCGGCGCATGCGCGGGGTCGAGCACGTCGATGTCGATGGACACGTACACCGGCCGGTCGCCGAGGCGCTGGCGCAACTTGTCGACGACCTCCACGACGCCTTGGTAGTAGACGTCGGACGACGTGACGATGCCGAAACCGAACCGCCGGTCGTCCTCGAGATCCTTCTTGCCGTACAGCGGTCCGCGGGTGCCGACGTGGCTGAGCGCCTCGGTGTCGAGGATGCCTTCCTCGACGGCCCGGCGGAACGGCGTGCCGTGGGTGTATTCGGCGCCGAAGTAGGTGTCCCAGGTGTCCAGGTGCGCGTCGAAGTGCACCAGTGCGACGGGGCCGTGTCGTTGCGCCGCGGCGCGGAGCAACGGAAGGGCGATGGTGTGGTCACCGCCGATCGTCACCAGTCTGGTTCCGTCGGACGTCAGCGCGACCGCGGCGGCCTCGATGGTCTCGATGGCCTCGTGAATGTTGAACGGGTTCACCGCGATATCGCCTGCGTCGGCGACCTGGGCGATCTCGAACGGTGACACGTCCAGTGCCGGGTTGTACGGGCGCAGCAGCCGCGACGCCTCGCGTACGTGCGTTGGTCCGAAGCGGGCACCCGGCCGGTAGGACACCCCGGAGTCGAACGGGACGCCCGCTACCACGATGTCGGCCGGGGCACCTGATCGAGGCGGGGAAGCCTGGCGAACGAGGCCGGGCCTGCGAAGCGCGGGGTCTTGGATGCGTCGATCGGGCCGACGGTACCGGATGCGCGATCCCGCTCCGCTTCTCGCTCGGTGCTGCTCATGCGGTCACTTCCTCTGTCTTCGAGCTGTTTTCGGGCTTGTCGATGGACGTGATGGGGGTGTTCGCGGCCGGGCCTGCCGGCACGAACCGTGGACCGTCTGGGCCGAACGCGTCGGCCGGTTCCGGGAAGGCCAACAGCAGCACCGGGTAGAGCACCGCGGCGAGGCCGAGCCCGACCGGGATGGACAGGTCGATGCCGTTGGCCAGGTTGCCGAGCGGGCCGATGAACTGACCGGGAATGTTGACGAAGCAGATGCTCAGCGCGGCGGCGACCAGCCAGGCCCCGAGTCCACGCCAGTTCCAGCCGTGGGTGAACCAGTATCGGCCGCCCCGCTGACGGCGGTTGAACACCTGCAGAGCGTCGGAGTCATACCAGCCGCGGCGGACGAGCCAGCCGATCATCATCACCACCATCCACGGCGCGGTACACGTGACGATGAGCACGGCGAACGTCGAAATGCTCTGCACCACATTGAAGGCGAACCGACCGACGAAGATGAACGCGATCGCGATGGCGCCGATGAACACCGTCGCCTGAACCCGGTTGAAGCGCGGGAACACACTGGAGAAGTCCAGCCCCGTGCCGTACAGCGCGGTGGTGCCGGTCGACATGCCACCGATCAGGGCGATCAGGCACACCGGGACGAAGTACCAGCCCGGCGAGACGGCGAGCAGACCCCCGACGTAGTTGCCCTCGTCCATGAACGACGACGCGTTGGTGGCGACGACCGTGGCGGTGACGAGACCGAACAGGAACGGCACCAGGGTGGCGACCTGGGCGAGGAACGCGGCGGACATCGACTTCCACGCAGGCGTTTCGCGCGGGATGTAGCGCGCCCAGTCGCCGAGGAACGCACCGAACGAGACGGGGTTGGACATCACGATCAGCGCCGCGCCGACGAACGACGGCCAGAACAGCGCGTTGGTCGCGGCGTCGGCGTCCGGACCGAAGATGCCCGCATAGCCGGGGTCGAAGGTCCCCGCGAAGGCGAAGATGCCCAACAGGAACAGCACGGTCGCGGCGATGACGGCGATCTTGTTGACCAGCAGCATGAACCGGAAGCCGTAGATGCAGACCACGAGCACCAGCAGCGCGAAGATGCCGTAGGCGATCGCGACGGTGAAGTCGTTGTTGCGGCAGTCCGATTGCCCGGTTCGCGCCACCGACGAGCACGTCACCGGAACTCCACACCGAGATGGAGAAGAACGCGATGGCGGTCAGCAGCGACAGGAAGGATCCGATGACGCGGCCGTGCACGCCGAGGTGCGCCGACGAGGACACCGCGTTGTTGGTGCCGTTGCGCGGGCCGAACAGCGCCATCGGCGCCAGGATCGTGGCGCCGAGCACCAGGCCGAGCAGCGTGGCCAGCAGCGCGTCGCGGAACGACAGCCCGAAGATGATCGGGAAGCTGCCGAGCACCACGGTGGCGATGGTGTTGGCGCCACCGAACACCAGCCGGAACAGATCGATCGGGCGGGCGGTGCGCTCGGCGTCGGGGATCGGCTCGACGCCGTGCGTCTCCACTTCGGTGATCTTCGGGGGAGCCTCGGGCGGCCGCGATGGTTGCGGTCATGGTCGTCGTTCTGGTCAGGCCTCGGCAGGGACGGGGGAGAGGTGCTCGTGGACGGCAAGCAGGCGTGGACCGTCGAGGACGAAGACGATGGACTCGCGCTCGCGCGTGGTGCTCTGCGTGCCGCCGACCGAGGTGACCGTGTCGACGGTGTGACTGAGTACCGCGGTGTCGCCGAAGGTCTGCACCATGCGGTCGCTGCTCGTGCACGACACCACCCGCCAGCCGTCGTCGAGCCAGGACGCCCACAGCTTCTCGTAGGCGGCGCGGTCGTTCAGGCGGTCGTTCTCGGGGTGGAACACGAAGGTCGCCTCGGGGGAGAAGCAGGCGAAGTACGCCGCGGTGTCGGTGGCGGCGAACGCCGCGACGAGATCGTCGGTCGCAGTCATTACCTGGTCGCTGGTCAGCGTCGCCATGCCGATCCCCGAGTTCTCTGAAAGTTCCGATGATGTGGTGTGCGTCACTGTATGGCCGCGGCCAGACGCCCGCAAGCAGTTCGTTCGTAACAGCACGCGCAATGCATCACGATATGCCAGAATTAACTGGAGATTGCGTACAAAAACGCGAAATTCGGCCCGTAATGACGCTCGTTTGGTCGCCCCACTCGGGTCGAAAGATCTTTCGATGAATTCGGCCGAATCCGGACGGGAGGCCGCAATGGACGAGGTGGACGAGGCGATCGTCGAGCTTCTCGAGGTGGATGGCCGGCTCACCCACCGCGAGATCGCGCGCGCGGTAGGGCTGTCCCGCTCGTCGGCGGCCACCCGGGTCCAGCGACTGCTCGCCAGCGGCCAGGTCGTCGTACGCGGCGTCGTTCATCCCGCGGTGATCGGCCGGGGCGCATATGCCCACGTCAGTCTCGCCGTGCGCGGTCCCGCTGCGCCGGTCGCCGCCGAGATCGCCCGGCGCGACGACGTGCCGTTCCTGTCGCTGACCAGCGGACGACACGGCCTGGTCGCCGAGGTCAGGGCTGCCTCCGCACGCGACATCGAACGGACGATCTCCGAAATGCGATCCCTCGACGACGTCGCAGGCGTCGAAACGCTGACGTACGTAGAGGTGGTCCGCGACGTGATCGGTCCGGTCGGCGACGTGACCACCGACGTCGACGACGTCGACCTGGCGCTGCTGCGTGCGCTGCAGGACGACGGCCGGGCGTCCTATGTGGACCTTGCGTCGGTGGTCGGCCTGTCACCCGCCGGAGCCCGGCGGCGCGTCGTCCGGCTTGTCGAGTCGCGGCTCGTCCGCGTCGGCGCGGTCGTGCGGCACTCCGGGCAGGACCGGCAGAGCGCGATGGGCTTCGGTGTCCGCCTCGCAGGCGATCATCGCGAGGTCGTCGAGCGGCTCAAGACGATGCCGTCGGTGATCTTCGTGGCGCGCACACTCGGGCGCTTCGACGTGCTGGTCACGGTGCGCGCATTCTCCGCGGCCCAGCTCATCGAGTTGCTCGACGCCGTGCGGGCGTTGCCGGGAGTGAACGAGGTCGAGAGCTGGGCGCACCTGTCGGTGGTCAAGGAGAGTTACGCATCCGGGCTCGGGTGATACCTCCGCGTGAGGAGACGAGCGTTTGCGTCTCGTCGTGCAGGGTGGCATGGTCGCGGCTAACCCATCCGTCCCGGGTGGTTCCTCGAGGGTGGCGAACTGGCCGCCGATCATCGCATGTCCGAACGTGGGGAGCACCCGTCTCGTGACTGAGCAGCCGGCCCCCGCCCATCAGCAGTACGTCTATGACCTGTGCGACGCCGAACGCAATGAGCTCACGCGGGAATTCCTCTGCGCGCGGGCCGTCTTCGTTCGTGAGCGGTTCGCGTGCTTTCAGATCGAGGGCACCGACCGTTTCGCGAACATCGCCCGACAGGTCGAGCGGGAGGTCTTCGAGGACGCGTGGGGCAATGACTCGGTGACCATGAAGACGGAGTACGGACCCTACGACGATGCCAGCGTGTTCTTCGTCGTGATGGATACCAAGGCGAAGGTGCCTGCGGGTGTGCTGCGCATGATCCGCAACTCATCGGTCGGACTGAAGACCATCGTCGACCTGGACGACGTGGTCAAGTCCCCGATAGCCCCGATCGCCATCCCCGCCGACGACGTCATGCGCCAGCACGGGATCGACGATCTCGATCGGTGCTGGGACGGCGCGACCGCGGCGATACCGCGCCGCTACCGGCGCAGGCTCGGTGGCGTCCACGTGCAGATCATGCGGGTCATCTCGGCCGCGGCGATCCGCGAGGACATCCAGCACTTCGTCGCGGTTCTGGATGCGCCCGTGTTCAGAGCGGCACGGGATCTCCTTGGACTGCCGCTCGTTCCGCTCGCGGGCACGCCACCGTTCACCCACATGGACGCACCCGACAATCAAGCCGTGTACGCGCACGTGTCGTCGTTGCTCGGCAGCACGCTCGACCGGTAACCGCAGGATTGGTCAGAAGGTTCGCGACTGCTTCGCTGCGACGACCTTCCCCGGCCTGGAATCCGCACTCGAGCGCTGACGTGGCACTGACCGTCGAACTCTCCGATGTGGTGCGGGAGTACCGCGCGGGTGGACACACGGTCCGGGCCCTGGACGGGCTCAGCCTGGTGATCAACGGCGGAGAGTTCACGTCGATCGTCGGGCCGTCGGGGGCGGGCAAGAGCACCCTGATGCATCTCCTCGGTGCGCTGGACTCGCCCGATTCCGGTTCGATCCACTTCGACGGTCACGACATCGCTTGCCTGACCGATGACCAGCAGTCGACCTTCCGTCGCCGCAAGGTCGGCTTCATCTTCCAGTTCTTCAACCTGTTGCCGACCTTGACGGCGTGGGAGAACGTTGCGGTCCCCATGCTCCTCGACGGGCGCAAGCTGCGCGATGCGAGACCCGACGCCATCCGGCTGCTGGAATTGGTCGGCTTGGGTAATCGGCGGGATCATCGTCCTGCCGAGTTGTCGGGCGGACAGATGCAACGCGTCGCGGTGGCACGCGCGTTGATGATGGATCCGCCGCTCATCCTGGCCGACGAGCCGACGGGGAACCTCGATTCGGCGACCGGTTCGGCGATCCTGGAACTTCTCAACGACGTCGCGCACGACGTCGGCTACGCACGGGCCGTGGTGATGGTGACCCACAACGCACAGGCCGCCGCCGCCACCGATCGGGTCATCACGCTGGCCGACGGCGCGCTGATGTCGGACGTGTCCACCAAGGCCTCGCCCGCGCTCGGCAGACACTCGGCCGGCCGACCCGCTGATCCGCCGACGGACCGCTTCGACGCGGTGCGCCACGACGGGCCGGACACCGACGTGCTGGTGGCGAGGGCCGCGGTCGGCCGTCACGCGGCATACCGGTTGTAGCGCAGTGCTCCCCGCAAGATTCGGTCGCCTGAGGCTGTTCAACGTCCGCGAACTGCGGACCCATTGGGGACGCGCGGTGGCCTCGGTGGCCGTGGTCGCGGTGTCCGCCGCGCTGCTCGTCGCGGTGCTCGGCGTGTCCGGCTCGATCACCGGCTCCATCAATCGACTGGCCACCAGCATCGGAGGCGATGCCGATCTCGAGGTCTCCGGTATCACCGACGACGGCTTCGACGAGACGCTGCTCGCGGGCATCAGCGGTGTCGAGAACGTCACCGCGGCAGTGCCGATGGTGCGGATCCGGACGGCGGTGAACTCGACGCAGGCCCTGCTGCTCGGACTCGGTCAGAACGCGTCCGAGCTGCATTCGGATCTGCAAACCGCGATCCAGAATCAACTCGACGCGAGTTCGCCGGTGCCGGGTGCGACCAACGGCGTGATCGTCGGTGGTGGCCTCGGCATACCCAAGGGTGCCCATGTCGACGTCGGGCCGGCGCGGGTCACCGCCGTTGCGGTGGTGGACGGGCCTGCCGCGCGGCGGTTGAACGACGCACACTTCGTGATCGCGCCACTCGCGCTGGCACAACGGATCTCGGGCCGCCAGGGGCGGCTCGACTCGGTGCTGATCTTCACAACGCCACACTCGGACGTCGAGAAGGTCCGGTCGGCGGTTACCGCGGCGATCGCTGGACGGGCCGTCGTGGCCACGCCGAGCTTCCGGGCCGCACAGGCCGGCAGTTCGTTCGCCATTCTGCAGGCCATGACGCTGCTTGCCGCATCGGTCTCGTTGGTGGTTGCGGCCTTCCTGAGTTACAACGCCATGAGTATCGCGATCGCCCAACGCCGGCCGGCGATCTCGACGATGCGTGCTCTCGGCGGCAAGCGTCGAATGATCGTGGGGGACATGTTGGCCGAGGCCGCGCTGGTGGGGTTTCTCGGCGGCGCCGTCGGCTCAGTGGCCGGTGTCGTCATCGGCCACTTCGCCGTCGGAAGATTGCCGTCGACGATGGTGCAGTCTCTGGACGCTCGCATCGAATGGGTGCTTGCGCCGTACGTGGTGCCCGCTGCGATCGCGGCGTGCGTCATCGCGAGCGTCGCAGCCTCGGCGTTGGCGGCACGGCAGATCCATGGCGTCGCACCGGTCGAGGCGTTGGCACCGAGCGGCAGCGCGACCGCGGAGGCCGGCTCGCGTCGCCTGCGGATCGCCGCAGGCGTCACAGGCCTGATTCTGCTCGCCGTAACGGTTCTCGTCATCACGGCGGATCTGGGCCGGGTTGCGGTCGCGTCGATTGCACTGGCATTCATCGGCAGTAGTGCGCTCTGCTTCGCCATGTCCGGCGTCATCATCCGATGCGCGGCAGCGGTGGCCAGGCTGTTCGGTGCCGCTGGGGTTTTGGGTGCCGCCACCATCGAACGCGCCCCGCGACGGATGTGGGTCGCGATGATGACCGTGTTGACCGCCGTGGTGACCACGGTGGCCGTGACGGGAGCGACCAGCAATGCGGTCGACTCCACCGTCGCGTCGTTCGCATCCGTCGCCGACGCCGACGTGTGGGTCAGTTCGGCGGCGGCGACGGACTATTCGAGCACGCTCCTGCCGCCGGATACCGAGGCTCGGGTCTTGGCGGTGCCAGGAGTCGAGCGCGTTGTCGCCGACCAGATGGCGTTCGCCACCGTCGGCGACACGCGGGTCATGTTGCTGGGGATCGCCGCCGGGTCACACCGGGACATCTATGCCGCGATGTCGGCAAGGGATCGCGAAAGGCTGCTCGCCGGAGACGGTGTCGCGTTGTCGCGGGACCTCGGTGCGGCGATGGGGGTGTCCGCGGGAGACCAGATCGTCCTGCAGACGCCCACCGGTGAGCGCCGCGTCGAAGTGCTCGAGCTGGTGCCATACTTCTCGGGCCTCACCGGAACCATTGCGATGAGCCTGGACTCGGTGCAGGGCTGGTTCCTCCGTCCGGGTGCCAGTGACCTCGAGATCACCACCACCCCCGGCGCCGATCGGCGGGCCGTGCAGGCCGCCATCCGCACGGCCGTGCCAGCGGAGGTCTTCGTCTACTCCGGCGCGGACGCATTGGCCGGCGTGGCCAGTGCACTCGATCAGGTGACCGCGGTCATCTCCGACCATCGCCTGGATCGTGGTGGTGGTATCGGCCATCACCCTGCTGAACACGCTGATGCTGTCCGTGCTCGACCGGCGACGCGAGATCGGTGTGCTGCGCGCGATGGGAGCCGACCGCCGATTCGCCTTCAAGGCGGTTCTGGCCGAGGCTGCCGGTATCGGCGTCGTCGGCGGCCTTCTTGGCCTGCTCATCGGCATCGCGATCCAGTACCTCGTCTCCGTCGCCTTGACCAACGTGCTCAGCATCGACGTCGTCTGGCGGGTCAGTCCAGCCGTGCTCGTCATCAGCATCGGCGCGCTGGTGATCTGTCTGCTGGGTTCCGTGCTGCCTGCGGCGCGGGCCGCGCGGCTCAACATCATCGAGGCGCTCGGCGTCGACTGAGCGATGGAAGATGTGCCGATTCCACTTCGTGGGTAAAGAGGTCTAGCGCGCGCTGTAACGAATCGCCCGCACCACCGATGCACCTGTTGAGCCGCGGCAGCTGCTGGTCCAGGACCAGTGTTGGGGGAGATGGCTGCGCATGGCAGCAGTGGTCGAACGCCACGCTCCTTGAGACAAGAGGAGTCGATGCACGATGGGTGCACCGCTAGAAATTCGTTGCAAGCGAAGTGTCGTCGCCGTGCTGGCGTCGGGAGTGGTCGTCTCCCTGACGGCCATGACGGGAGGAATCGCGCCGGCATTCGCCGCTCCGAAGACCGATCCGGTGGCGCCGACCACGACCGTCGTCGCTCCGGAGCCGAAGGCCCCGCACGAGACCCCGACCGTCGCCGAGGAGCCCCCTGCGCCTCCCAGTGTCGAAACGCCGCCCAAGCCGCAGATCGCGGAGGCTCCGGCCATCGCCTCGGCGCTGCAGGAGACGCAGGCACCCGCGCCGCCCAAGACGCGGACACCCGCACCGGAGGTGCAAGCACCACAGGAGACGCAGGCACCGCAGGAGGCGCAAGCGTCTGCACCCAAGCCGCCGACGACCGCGCCGCCGACGACAGCGCCGTCGACGACCGCGGCGGACACTCCGGCCACCAGTGCCGAGGCCCACCACACCGCCCACCACCACACCGCCCACCACCACACCGCCCACCACCACACCGCCGTCCACGCCGGTCACCACCACACCGCCCCCAACGCCGCCATCGGCCGGATTGGTGGCTCCCGCCCCGAAACCGAGCCCGACGTCGGCATCGAGCGATGCACCGCAGACACCGGCCAGCGGTTCGGCACCGGCCGCAACGCAGGTCGACCCGACCGTGGTGTCGTCGAGCGTCTCCGAGGCAGCGAAGGTGATCAAGACGGAGCAACCTCGGACCCTTCAGGCGCCCGAGCAGGACGTGGTGCTCGCCAAGAACGCGAAAGTCGTTGAGCAGCAACCGGACCCGGCGCCCAAGCAGGATGTGGCAGAGCTCGCGAGCCTCATCAACGTACCGAACCCGGTCAGGGACCACGACGACGTCGGTTTCCGGCCCACCGGCGACCGCAACTGGGATCGCAATGTGCGGCAATGGGACCCGAGCTGGGTGGACTACGACGATTACTACCGACCGGTGATCTCGAACCCGTACCGGGATCCCGTGAAGATCATCTACGTCTACCAGAACGCTCCCCGAATCGCGTATATCCCTCCGCTGGCGCGGGTCGTGCTCGAGGTGGCGCAGTTCGCCGCGTACAGCTTCACCGCCGTGGTGCTGAACACGGTCAACACGGCAGTCAGCCTGGTGAACGCTGCCGTCGACACGGCCGTCAACGTGGCGGTGGGCACCTTCTTCGGCGGTGGCTACTTCCCGGGTATCGGACTGCCCTTGCCGCCACCTCCGCCGCCGCTCTTCCGCTACGACGACGTGCCCGTGCAGGTCCGTTACTCGAACCGAACCTACGAGCCGTTTCGGGTGCAGCGGATCGTCGACGTGGGCAACGACAGCCAGTACGGCGAGCGCAAGGTCCTCCTCGACGGTGTGACACCGGCCTGGGGGGAGTGGACGCAGACCCCCAGCGGCGAACGCCAATTCGAGGTGCACAGGACCCAGCAGTTCCCCGGCCTCGACGAGCCGCGGGAGGGGCCGCTTCCTGGCGACTACACCCTGCGGCTGGCTTCGGACGAAACCTCGACCGGCCTCACCCGTCGGGACGTCTACCTCGTGGCGACCGCGGGGCTGCTCGCCGTGCTGAGTCTCGGCGCGGTGGCCTGGGCCGCACTGCTGGGGCGTCGGCGCACGCAACGCTGAGCACACCCGGCCGACCCCCTCGTGGTTAGCTCGGAGACAACACGCGGGTCCAACCACGGCCCGTGTCGCCACGGCAGGCACGCCCAGACTCCGTCAAGGCCCGCTCGCTAGACTGGCCAGCGGTCGATTTCCGGCTCACAGTGCGGTGAGACGTTGGCACGGTCGACTCGCCACGGCGAGGGATACCCCGAGGAGCAGCCACGTGACCCTAAGCACCATCGCGCTCGAGCTAGTGCCGCCGAATGTGGACCGCGGTCCGGAGCAGGCCATGGAAGACGCGCAAAAAGTGCTGAAGAGCGCGGCGGAATCCGGTCTCGAAGGAATCATCCGGCACGTCATGATGCCCGGCATGATCGAGGAGGACGAGGGCAGGCCGGTCGAGATGAAGCCAAGGATGGACGTTCTCGATTTCTGGTCGCTCATCAAGCCCGAACTGCCAGGGGTGAGGGGGCTGTGCACCCAGGTCACCGCCTTCATGGACGAGCCTGCCCTGCGTGGTCGACTGACCGCACTCGGCGATAGCGGGATCGAGGGCATCGCCTTCGTCGGGGTGCCGCGGACGATGCAGGACGGCGAGGGCTCGGGTGTCGCGCCCACCGACGCCCTGTCGCTGTTCGACGGTGTGGTCGACAACCGCGGTGTCATCCTCATTCCCACCCGGGAGGGGGAGCATGGCCGGTTCAACTTCAAATGCGACCAGGGTGCGACTTACGGCATGACGCAGCTGCTGTACTCGGATGCGATCGTGGGCTTCCTGAACGACTTCGCGAAGACCACGGACCATCGTCCCGAGATCCTGTTGTCGTTCGGTTTCGTGCCCAAGGTGGAGGGCCGCATCGGTCTGATCAAGTGGCTCATCCAGGATCCCGGGAACGCCGCCGTCGCCGCCGAGCAGGAGTTCGTCAAGACGTTGGCCGGGACCGAACCGGTGCAACGCCGGAAGCTGACGGTCGACCTCTACAAGCGGGTGATCGACGGCGTCGGCAGCCTCGGCTTCCCGCTGAGCGTTCACTTCGAGGCGGCCTACGGTGTCAACACGCCGGCGTTCGAGACCTTCGCGGAGATGCTTGCGTACTGGTCACCCGCTCGAGTCTGATCCATTTGAATTTTGCTCGATCCGAGCGAAATGGAGCAATTCGAAAACGGTTGGGCACTGAATGGCACGCGCAATTAATGGCGGCGCAGTCAATAGCCCTGTGAAAACAAAAAACCCTGCGCTGGGGCCGGAATGAATCCGACCACTCAGCGCAGGGAATTTCGCAAGCGTCTTAGACGGCGGTGACGCCGACTGCCTGGGGACCCTTGGCGCCCTGGGCGATCTCGAACTGAACGCGCTGGTTCTCGTCGAGTGACCGGTAGCCTTCGCTCTGAATCTCGGAGTGATGGACGAACACGTCCTGCGCGCCGCCATCAGGCGAGATGAAGCCGAAGCCCTTTTCGGCATTGAACCATTTCACAGTTCCCTGTGTCATACTTTTTACTTCTTTCTTCTTACTGAATGAGCGTAATTCGATACACCCATGCGAGGAGTCTAGCACCGATCTTCGCGTAGCCGGGAAAAATTTGGTTTCGCGGGATCCGAGCGTTACCGGCGCCGACGCAGTAGGCCGTTGACGGTAGAAGCGTCGTCCACCCCGGCAGCAGCCATCATGGTGGTGTGCGCCTGTTCCGGATCGGTCTGCGGCGCAACGACCAACAGCGCGATCCTGGCGTTGTCGAGCCCGACCACCTCGATCGTGTTGCGCGGTTGACGGTGGTAACCGTCGAGTCGCACCGTGCGGCCTCCCGTCACCAGGCGAGATGGGACGTTAGCCCACTCGCCGAGGTTGTACATCACCCGGCCGATCACTCCGAGCCGAACCGACAGCACGGCCAGCAGATCGGGAAGTTCGGCCGCGAGGTCGGCGCTGTGCGGCCACCACGCCCCGTCGACGTAACCGGTACTCGGTGCCTTCGGCTTGAGCCGCAGGCGCGGAGTGTGTTCCGGCGGTGTTGGATGCCGCGCGTTGGTGGTGTCGGCATGGGTCAGCGTCATGGCGACGCTCCTGTCTCGGCCGCGAAACGGCCAGATCCTTCGAATCGGCGACGACACGACGTCATGGTCGGGTACGGGTACCGCCGATGCGTTGGACTCTACGCGCAACCTGGGAAATGGCCGGTTAGCGCGCAACCGGCCAATCCCACACCGACATATCGCCGCGCGGGTAGTTCTGGCACACGTCGGTGGCCTTGGCCGCAACGCCCTTGTTGTTGAAGAAGGCCTTCGCCCAGTTGCCCCAGCGACCGGCCAACGGCTCGCCATAGACGTTGGTGGCGATTTCCTCCGAATAGGCCCGACGGTCCGCGGGGGCCATGTTGAAGAACCAGTTGATCCGGTCGACCGCCGCCTGTTGCACGTCCGCCGGTCGATTGCTCTTGTCGATCATGTACCGCTCGTAGTACACCGGCGACGTGTCGCGGACACCCTGCAGCACCTGCTGGGCGTCGCACGGGGTCTGCCAGATCCGCTTCGGGATCGGGTAGTCGTCCGTCGCATCGGCGGCGGCGGTACCAGCAAGTGCGGTCATTGCGACTCCGACCGCGGCGGCGGCCAGACCGGCGCGACGCGCAATGCTGCGAATGTCCTTGATCATGGAGATCCTCCTCAGGCCGTTGGGACGGGTTCGGCTTTGGTTTCGACGGGCTTCGGCGACGGCCACGGCGCGGGCACGGGCCTGGACCGCACCCTCTGCGGCCACCAGAACCACTTGCCGAGTAGCGCGGCGATGGCCGGTGTCATGAGCGATCGGACGATCAGCGTGTCGAACAACAGGCCGAGTCCGATGGTGGTGCCGACCTGTCCGATCACGGTCAGCGAGCTGACCGCCATGGACATCATCGTGAACGCGAACACCAGGCCTGCGGACGTCACCACCGAACCGGTACCACCCATGGCGCGGATGATCCCGGTGTTCAATCCGGCGTGTATCTCTTCCTTGAACCTGGACACCAGCAGCAGGTTGTAGTCGGCGCCGACGGCCAGCAGGATGATCACCGACATCGCCAACACCATCCAGTGCAGTTCGATGCCGATGATGTGCTGCCAGATGAGCACCGACAACCCGAACGAGGCGCCGAGCGACACCACCACCGTCCCCACGATGACGGCGGACGCGACAACGCTTCGCGTGATGATCAACATGATGATGAAGATCAGGCACAGCGCGGATATGGCGGCGATCATCAGGTCGTAGTTGGAGCCGTCGGACATGTCCTTGAACGTGGCCGCGGTGCCGGCCAGGTAGATCGTGGAACCCTCCAAGGGCGTGCCCTTGATGGCTTCCTTCGCGGCCTGCTTGATGGCGTCGATGTGCGAGATGCCTTCTTGCGTCATCGGATCGCCCTCGTGGGAGATGATGAAGCGCACCGACTTTCCGTCGGGGGAGATGAAGCTCTTCATGCCACGTTTGAACTCGGCGTTGTTGAAGATTTCGGGCGGCAGATAGAACGAGTCGTCGTTCTTCGACGCGTCGAACGCCTCACCCATGGCGGTCGAGTTCTCCTGCATCGCCGACTGCTGGTCCTGCATGCCCTTCTGGGTGGCATACATGGTGAGCATCATGGTCTTCATGCTCTTCATCGTGTCGATCATCCCGGGCATCAGGGCGACCAGCTGCGGCATCAGAGCGTCCAGCCGCTCCATCTGAGGCATCAGCGCCTGGATGTCATCGGTCATGGTGTCGATGCCGTCAAGGGTGTCGAACACCGATCTGATCGACCAGCAGACCGGGATGTCGAAGCAGTGCGGCTCCCAGTAGAAGTAGTTGCGCAGGGGACGGAAGAAGTCGTCGAAGTTGGCGATGTTGTCGCGCAACTCCGCGATGTCGACCGTCATGCCCTTCATCTGGGCGACCATCTTGTGCGTGACGTCCGCCATCTGCGCAGTCAGGGTCGACATCTTCGTCATCGTGTTGATGGTCGTCTGCATGTCGTCGGCCTGCTTCAACATGTTGGCCATCATGTCCTGGTTGTACTTCTCGTTCATCTTCTGCGTGGTGCCCTGCATGCTGATCTGGAACGGGATCGACGTGTGTTCGATCGGCGTGCCCTGCGGCCGGGTGATCGCCTGCACCCGGGCGATGCCCGGCACCTTGAAGATGGCCTTGGCGATCTTGTCGATCACCAGGAAGTCCGCCGAATTGCGCAGGTCGTGGTCGCTCTCGATGAGCAGCAGTTCGGGGTTCATCCGGGCTTGGGAGAAGTGCCGGTCGGCCGCCTGGTACCCCTCGTTGGCGGGCAGGGTCGTCGGGAGGTAGTTGCGGTCGTTGTAATTGGTCTTGTAGCCGGGCAGGGTGAGCAGACCGACCAGCGCGAGGGCCATCGATGCCGACCAGGATCGGGCCGGGCCACCGGACGACGGCGGCGCCGAGCTTGCGCCAGCCCCGCACCCGCATCGCCCGCTTGGGTTCCAGCACCCGTCCGAAGCGGCTCGCGATCGTCACGACTGCGGGCCCCAGGGTGAGTGCGGCGAAGACACAGGTCACCATGCCGATGGCCAGCGGGATGCCGAGCGACTGGAAGTAGGGGAGGTTGGTGAAGTGCAGGCAGAAGGTCGCGCCTGCGATGGTCAGCCCCGAGCCCAACACCACGTGCGCCGTTCCGCGGAACATGGTGTAGTACGCGGTTTCTCGGTCCTCACCTGCGCCGCGTGCCTCCTGATATCGGCCGATCAGGAAGATGGCGTAGTCAGTGGCCGCGGCTATCGCAAGGGTGACGAGCAGGTTGGTCGCGAACGTGGACAACTCGATGATGTTGTGGAAGCCGAGGAAGGCGATGAACCCGCGGGCGGCGGCGAGTTCGAGGACCACCATGAGGAGCACCAGCACGACCGTCACGATCGATCGGTAGACGAGCAACAGCATCAGGATGATGACCGAGAACGTGACGATCTCGATGAGCTGCATGCTGTCGTCGCCGGCGATCTGCTGGTCGGCGGAGAGCGCCGCAGGACCCGTCACGTAGGCCTTCACCCCGGGCGGGGCCGGGACGCTGTCGACGATCGACTGGGCGGCTTTGACCGATTCATTGGCCAGGGACTCGCCCTGGTTGCCTGCGAGGTACACCTGGACGTAGGCGGCCTTGCCGTCGTTGCTCTGTGAACCCGACGCGGTCAGCGGATCGCTCCAGAAGTCCTGGACGTGCTCGACGTGCTTGGTGTCCGCCTCGAGCTTGGCGACCATCTGGTCGTAGTACTTGTGGGCCGCGTCGCCCAACGGCTCCTGGCCCTCCAGCACGATCATCACCGAGCTGTTGGACTTGAACTCCTTGAACTGCGAGCCGACCTCTTTCATCGCGATCATCGACGGCGCCTGTTCGGGGCTCATCGACACCGAGCGCATCTGCCCGACCACCTCGAGCTGAGGCACCACGACGTTGAGGACGGCGATGACGGCGATCCAGGCCAGGACGATCGGGATCGCCAGCCGACGGATCGTCCGTGGGATGCGGGGCTCCGGGGCCTTCTCGACCGCCGGGAACTCGTCGGTCCTCGGGTCCGTGCTGTGCGGGCTCATGCCGACTTCACCAGGCAGAAGGTCTGGGCGGTCACGCCGGTGGAGGTCCTCTCGTCTTTGACTTCGTCATCCACGGTGATGCGGCAGGAGATGGACTCACCATCACCCTGCGCCACGATGTTCGGCAGCACGGACGGCGCCGTCGTGCTCAGTGTCAGCGACCACGGCAGCGCGGCGCCGTCGACCCGCACCGGCTTGGAGTCGAGGTCGAGGTAGTTGATGTCCGCGTAGGACCCGGTGCCGAAGATCTCGTACTTCACCACTTTGGGGTTGAACGGCTTGGCGTCGTCAGCGAAGTTTCTCGGCGTGACGATGATGCCCTCGGCGCCGAAGAATCCCCGGATGCGGTGCACGCTGAAGGCTCCGATGAGCACCACCACGATGATGACGATCGGAATCCAGGTCCGCTTGAACAGCTTGGTCATGATGCTCGGAAGACGGCTCCGGCCGCGGTCGTCGGCACCATCCTCACCTCGCCTTTCTCGCTCACGCTCGGATCTCGTTCGGGTGACAGATTAGCTAATATAACTGATAGATTAGCTGGGTTAAGTTAATCATGGCGACCCTACCTCGTCGCCGCCGCGGGCCGGGTCAGACCGACCACGGGGCGTGGCGAACCAAAGGGGTTGCGAGACAAGTGAATCACGCGGCAGGTCGATCGGGATGAGTGAACAAAATGGGTGCGAATAGAATTCGCGGTGTGAAGGCAGTGATCGGGGCGAGTATCGCCGTGGCCGCAGGGATCTTGATGGCGGCGCCGGCGAATGCCGACCCGGACACCGATTTCGCGAGTGAGCTGCACACTTACGGTATCTACGGCCAGCGCGACTACAACGCCTGGATCGGAAAGATCACCTGTAAGCGACTGCGGACCGGGTTGGACGCCAACGCCTACGAGTCGGCCGTCTTCCTGAAGACCAATCTGCCGAAGACCACCAACGAGCAGCAGGTCTACCAGTTCCTCGGCGCGGCGATCAACTACTACTGCGACGATCAACGGCCGGTCCTGACGAGCCTGGTGGGGAATCCGCCGCCCGTCGCCTTCGCCGCTGCCGACCACTCCGCCGCTGCCTGCAGAGCAGGGCTGACCGCAGGCCCCGGTCCCGGGCAGCGGCCGACCCACGACCTGCTGGCCTCGCAGGTGTAGGTCAGCTCGCCGTGACGGTCAGACCGTCACTGTCACCGGCCCGACGCCCCAGATGTCGTCGCAGTACTCGGTGATCGCCCGGTCCGACGAGAACTTGCCACTGCGCGCGGTGTTCAGGATCGACATCTGCGTCCATGCGCCGGTGTCCTGCCACGCCGCCGACACGCGGTCCTGGCATGCGACGTACGACGCGTAATCGGCGAGCACCAGGAACGGGTCGTCGTGAACGAGGTTGTCCACCAACGGCCGGAACACCTCGGTGTCGCCATGCGAGAAGCGACCTTCGGAGATCAACCCGAGCACCGCCGCGAGTTCGTCGTTGGCCGCGACGTAGTCGGCAGGCCGGTAGCCGTCGCGCTTGACGCGCTCCACCTCGTCTTCGGTCAGACCAAAGAGGAAGAAGTTCTCGGCGCCCGCCTCTTCGCGGATCTCGACGTTCGCGCCGTCCAGCGTGCCGATGGTCAGCGCGCCGTTGAGCATGAACTTCATGTTCCCGGTGCCCGAGGCCTCCTTGCCCGCGGTCGAGATCTGTTCGGACAGATCCGCCGCCGGGTAGATGAGGTGCGCGTTCTGCACGTTGAAGTTCGGCACGAACGCGATCTTGAGGCTCCGGTTGACGTCGGGATCGCTGTTCAGTGTCTCGCCGACGGCGTTGATCAGCTTGATGATCCGCTTGGCCATGAAGTATCCGGGTGCCGCCTTGCCGCCGAAGACGAAGGCCCGCGGCGGCATCTCCAGACCCGGGTTCTGCTTCAGCCGGTGGTATTGCGTGATGATGTTCAGCACCGACAGGTGCTGACGCTTGTATTCGTGGATGCGCTTGACCTGGATGTCGAACAGCCAGTCCGGATTCAGCTCGACACCCGTCGTCGAGTGGACGTACCCGGCGAGTCGGGCCTTGTTGGCCCGCTTGACGTCACGCCATTCCCGCTGGAACTCGGGACTGCTGGCATAGGCCTCGAGTCCGCGAAGTCGGTCGAGATCCGTCAGCCAGCCCGTGCCGATCGTGCGGTCGACGAGCCCACGCAGCCCGGGGTTGGACAAGCGCGAGGAAGCGCCGCGGCGTGACACCGTTCGTCTTGTTGGAGAACCGTTCCGGCCACAACTCGTAGAAGTCCTTGAGCACACTGGCCTTGAGCAGATCGGAGTGCAGCGCCGCGACACCGTTGATGGCGTGACTGCCGACGGTTGCGAGGTGCGCCATGCGCACGGTCTTGCCGCCGTCCTCACCGATCAGCGACATGCGCCGCAGACGTTCGTCGTCGCCGGGGAAGCGGGCCCGCACCTCGTCGAGGAACCTGCGGTTGATCTCGTAGATGATCTCGAGGTGGCGCGGCAGGGAATCGCCGAACATCGCCAGCGGCCACTTCTCGAGGGCCTCGGGAAGCAGGGTGTGGTTGGTGTAGCCGAACGTCGCGACCGTGATCGCCCATGCCTCGTCCCAATCGAGATGACGTTCGTCGACGAGGATCCGCATGAGCTCGGCCACTCCGATCGACGGGTGAGTGTCGTTGAGCTGCAAGGCAAACCGCTCCGGGAGCTCTTCAACGGACAGATCGGCTAAATCATCGACGATGTGCAGGACGTGCTGGAGTGAACACGACACGAAGAAGTACTGCTGGAGCAGTCGCAGCCGCTTGCCCGCCTCGGGCTCGTCGTTCGGGTACAGCACCTTGGTGACCGTCTCGGAGGTGACTTCCTCCTCGACGGCCTTGTAGTAGTCGCCGGTGTTGAACGCTTCGAGCGCGAACGATTCGACCGCCCGCGCGCTCCACAGCGTCAGCACGTTGCAGGTGTTCACGCCGTAGCCCTGGATGGGCGTGTCGTAGGCGACACCCTTCATCGCCGTCTTCGGTACCCAGCGCACACGCTGCGACCCTGGCTACGTCCAGGTAGTACTCGGTGTGGCCACCCCAGCCGACGCGGTAGTTGACGTCCGGCTTGGCGATCTCCCACGGATACCCGTCGACCAGCCAGTTATCGGTCTTCTCAACCTGCCATCCGTCGTGGATCTCCTGCTTGAAGATGCCGAACTCGTAGCGGATGCCGTAGCCGATCGCCGGCCGCTCGAGGGTCGCCAGCGAGTCGAGGTAGCACGCGGCCAGCCGGCCGAGGCCGCCGTTGCCCAGCCCCGGCTCCGGCTCGCACGCCAGCACCTCGTCGAGATCCTGGCCGAGCTCCGCGAGCGCTTCGCGCGCCTGCGCCTCGATCTCGAGGCTGAGCAGGTTGTTGCCCAGCTGCGGCCCGATCAGGAACTCGGCCGACAGATAGCAGGTCACCTTCCGGCCGAGGTCGAGGGACGTCTGGGTCGACGCCACCCGGTTGTCCTGCATGCGGTCACGGACGGCCAGCGCGGTCGCCCGGTAGTAATGCTCGGGTTTCAGCGCAGCCGCCGGGCGGCCGATCGAGTAGCGCAGGTGGTCGAGGATGCCCCGGCGCAAGGCGTCGGGCGACAACCCGGTGCGGCTGTGTTCGTCGGGGGCGCCTTCGGCGGAATCGGGGGTCTGAACGACGTCGGTCACGGCGCGATTGTCGCACCGGTGGGTGCACGACGGATTCGCGGCTGACGTCGGCCAGGTGAACGAAGCGTCAACGGGCTCAGCCGGCGCCCTTGCCGTTGTCGACTCGGTACACCGCACCGTGCACGGCGGCGGCGTCGTCGCTGCAGGAAGCGATGCCTTGGCGACTCGGCAGTCTCCATGAACCGCGCGGGGGCGATCGCATGATCAGTAGTCGCATTCTGGTGCCCGGAACTCGGTCTGCGCCGTCGGCATGCCACCGGGGCACACCGCGTTCACGCGCAGCTCGTCCTTCGTGAACTCGACGGCAAGGGCGCGGGTCAGGCCGATGAGTCCGTGCTTGGCCGCGAAGTAGCCCGCCGAGTACACCTCACCCTCCACACCCGCGATCGACGACACGTTGACGATGTTGCCGCCGGCCTCCAACAGATGCGGTAGCGCCGCGCGGCACAGGTAGAACGGCCCGTGCAGGTTGACCGCCAGGTCCCGCTCCCATTCGGCGTCCGTCATGGTAGGGGTGTGGCGCATTTGATGAAAGCCGGCGACGTTCACCAACACGTCGAGCCTGCCGAATGCGGCAACGCAATCGGCAACGGCCTGTGCGCATGCCGTGGGCGTGGTGGACCTTCTCACGCCGCGCGGTTGGCGAGGGCCTGGCGTCGGGAAAGCAGTGAATTTGCTGAATGACGCTGCGATACTCGGGCCATGACGATCGCCCGGGTGCTCGCCGTTGCCGCCGTCTTCGCCAGTGCGGTGCTGGGATTCGCCAGTCCGGCTCGGGCGGATCAGCTGATGCAGGGCATCTACACCTACACGCAGGGTGACGTCCTCGCGGAGTGGACGATCTACCCGACCTGCGTCCCCACCGTCGGCGATCTCAGGGACAACCTCGAACTGCCGGTCGCCTGCACCTTGCACGTCGCAGCCGCGCCGGTGACGGCGGTCAACGGCGGCGACGCCCGGCTGACGGGCGGGGTATGGCAGTTCACCACGTCGAAGCACGAAGGCATGACGTGTCCGGACGGCAGCACGGCCCCGATTCAGGAGACCTACCAGTTCGACGACCTCACGATGTCCGGCACCCGCTCGATCATCCACAACGACGTGTGCGGGCTGCCCGCGTCGATTACGAATGTTCCCTTCACGCTGGCCTTCAGCCGGGCGCTGCCGATCCCCGTCGACCGCTACCCGCTGTACTGCGAACCCGGCGGGCTGAAGCGGTGCTTCTGAGTTCCGAGGGAATCCACCTCTGCCATAACCGCTTCGGCCAATCGCCGTTGGTGTAGATCGATTACGTAGGTGCCGTTCAGCTCAAACCCCTCGTACTGGAACGGCACAACCACTGCAGGCTCAATCCGGTACGAAGGCGCGAGAGACCTGTCCCGTGACACACACCGATCACTTCGGGGCACTGGACTACGTGAGTCGTCATGTGGATGTACGCGCCATCCTTCGTGATTCCGCCACCGAAAGGGCTACCCTCGGCGGTCAGGTTCGTCGAACGGCGCAGATCCCGTCGAATGCCGCGTTCTCAGACGCGTTCTCCGTGAAGCTGTTGGTGGAGGCGGTGCCGGCCGGATGGCTCTCGAGCAGCGTCATCTGCCCGGTGAAGTTGTTGGTGGAGGCGGTGCCCCCTCGGTCCGTCGTGAGCAGGGTCGAGAATCGGGCGAACTCCTCCGCTGTGGCTCGGTTGCTCAGCCTGTGGCTGGGGTTCTCCTCCCCGGGGCTGGTCGGCGGCAACCAGCAGATCACCGATGCGGAAGTCTCCACCTGACACATCGGGCAGATTGACTGTCGTTTGGTAAATCGTCTTCTGATTGTCCTGACGGAGCAGGCCGACAAACACCTCCGCCACGATCCCGCCGCCGACCGGACCCAGTTCTGCACCGCCCGAAGTCACCTCGGCTTCGCGCAGAATGTAGTACCACAGCGGCGTGCCTTCGGGGAAGAGCGGAGGAACTAAGTTGCCGTCCGCGTCGCGGAGAGGTTCGAAACCCATTGCCTCGGCAACGGCTTCACCGGAAGGCATGTCGTAGAACTTGGCACGCAACAGATTGCGGAAGGCGAGCACATTATCCCCGCCACCTTCCGCGCCGGGGATCGGCAACTGGAACAAGGACTGCGAGATTTTCGTGTCGATCGCCCGGCCGATCAGCAACGGCCCACCGTCCTGCGGCAGCTCACTGAAGAAGTTGTCGAAGTCGATGATCAAGTTAGCCGGTAGCTGACGGCCGCCGTGCAGATCGGCCGTGCCATCGAGCGAGAACACGGGCACGCCGCCTGACGCATCGTTGATGTTGTATGCGTTGCGGATCTGGGAGTGGCCGAACCGGAACGCCGCCACGGAGAACTCCACCGGGGTGAGCGGAGTGCCCTTCCCCGGATCGTAGAACCCCTCGTACACAGGCTTCTTCAGCGCCGCATCCACTGCATCCTGGCCGACGATCTGCGGCAGGTAGTCGTTCAGCACCACGTAGCGGTAGGCGTTGACCACGGTGTCGTGGGCCTCATCGAACGACATCCCCTGATCGACGAGCTCATTGTGAAGCCGCAAGAACGACAGGTGAATCTGAGCGATGATGAGGTTCTCATCGTTGCGCGCCTCCGACCAGGATCGCCTGGCCAGTCTTGGGGTCGCGTGGCAGGTCCGGCGACACACCATCGGTGGCGACACCCAGCTTGAACTTGTCGCCGTCGTACAACTGCGGACTCTTGCTTGACCCGCCGCCGTACACCGAGTCCAGATCGAACGCGAACGTGCGCCCGTTGACCAGGGTGGTGGGATCCACCGGAGCATCCGGCTGTGGCAGGGTGTCCAGCGTCAGATCATGGTCGATGAACTGGCCGAAGAACGTGACGCCACCAGTGGTGCCTTTGGGATTCGCGATGGCCCCTTCCTCCAGCATCCCCTGCGCGAGCACCCGAAGTTCCTCATTGGTCTGCTGATTCAGCGGTTCGAGATCGCCGAACATCCGCCCGAAACTGGACGGCTCCTCCACTTCCTCCCGCTTGCGTGCCATGGCCAGCATCGCCCACATGGCCGGCGAGTCGACCGGGGCTAGCGGGTTGTTGGAGGCGAACGGATTCAGGCCCACAGATGCCAGGACCTTTGACACGACGTCGGATACTTGGTTCTGCGGTGCCGGGTCACCAAGCGCCATTGCAGGCGCCTGCGTCTCCGGAGCACTCTCCAAGGCCGAAGAGATGCTGGCCACTGACTCCACCGCTGCTTCTGTCGCGGTGAGCGGTTCAGAGGTCGACGCGGGGGTCGCGTCGGCCCTGACGACCGCCGTTGACTGCTGGTTCACGGATGACGAACTCGCCGATCCGGAGCGGTTCGTTGGGGCGCTGCCCGCGGAATTCAGCGCCGTATGCGAATCACCTTGCCGCGCATTCCGTGTCGCCCCCTCTCGTGTGACCAGCGATGACACCGGCTGCTCGGTGAGCGACGATGCGGCCGGCTCATCGGTGAGCGACGCTGCGGTTGATTGCTCGACAGTGGACGCTGCGGTTGATTGCTCGTCGGGCGGTGCTGCAGCGACGGCAGAGGGCACCCCGGGTGGGGTGGGCGTCGCCTCAGCTGACGCGGTGGTGTCGCTGCTCGACGAGGTCGAGCCGGTATGCGCGCCACCCGAACTCTGCACGACCCCGGAGCGTGGGTCTCCCGTCGAAGCGTCACGAGGTAGGGAGGTCGAACTGGTTTGTGAGTCAGTCGAACTCTGCACCGCTTCAGGCGTCGAACCTGACGAAGAGCCAGCCGCTGATGCCGGCGAAGTTGTCGATGAAGTCGCATCCGCTGATGAAGCACTCGCCGCCGATTCTGATGACGAACTGGACGTCGACGACGAATCAGACGACGAACCGGACGACGAACCAGAAGAACTGGTGTCCTCCGGTGCGGCGAACGCCACCGCCGGCGTGTTCGCGACAGCGGCTCCGACGCCGAGCAGGAGCGCTAGCACGCCCGCGCGGACAATGTGCTGCGCCTCCACTGGCAAGGCGGCCAGAGGATAACCGGCACGGGCACCGGCGCAGCGTCCACCTGAGCCGGCATGGTGGGCGCCTTGGATTGCTGCACCTGTAACGGCGTAATTGGCGACTTCTTTGGCCGATGTGGTCGGTTGACGATGTTTGGCCGATGCGGCGGGCTGACGATGTTTGGCTGATGCAGTGTGCTTACGATGCGGTCTACTCATAGCTCGGCGATCCTCTTTCTACGCGCCCTCGCGAGATGGGGTTGTCGTGTTCGAGCTGGAGAGGCGCTCAGCCGACGTCTGCTGCCGGATGCAACGTCATCGGCTCCGCCCCAAGGGGCAACAACCAGCTCTAGTCCCGATTTTCGGGCGGCCCCGTGGGTGCCCCTGCTCCATTCACGGTGTCGTCGTGTCCCGCCTAAACGGCTGGAGCTTGACCGCGAAAGGAAGGGAAGGCCCGCCTTGGGGACTCACGGCCGGCTTGGGACATGACGCTAATGTGTGATGCGGATCACGTCATCTGCCGCGAAATTGGCGTCTGCCGTTCCGGCAAACTTCGGTACGCCGCTAAAAGCCCACGACGTGTCGGCATCTTCCGAGGCCCAGACGGGCCGATACCAAACGGTAGCCATCTCGTAATCATCTCGTGATGTGACGTAAATCACATTGGCCGTCTTGCTACGTGGTGCGTGTTTTTGGCAACCAGGAAGATCTTTGCGACTTCGGACCCCGTGCACGCGCGGCGCCGCCTACGGTGACGAACGGTTCGGCAATGCGCATCCGCCGGCTTCAGTACAGCTCGCGAATCAATTGCCGGATCTCTTGCGGAATCTGGCGACTACCGTTGCTGTCGCCGAATCCACGATCCAAAACCGTGGATGCACCTTGACTACCGCGCTTCGAACGTCGGACGGAATGGCCGCTCGCCGGAGTGCAGGTGCTGGCCCGGCAACTCTTCGACCTCGCGATCATCGCGCTTCCGTTCCTGCGACCACTTCGCCTGCTCAGCCTCGCCGTTGTCATCGACGTCCTGCAACGCGCGATCGGTGACAACATCCGCGGCAGGGTGACGATCACCACCGTCGGGTACGGCGACATCTACCGGGTCACCGGTGAGGGGACACCGCCAGCGCGGCGGCCAGCGCCGCGCAGATCGGGGAGTTGCGCGACGAGATCCGCATACTCATCGAGACGATGACCGGTCGCGCCGACCACGCCTATGGTGAAGCCGTCAGCCGGGATCGGGTCAGCGAAGACTGAAGGTGGTAAATGGCCAAGCGGGTCGTGGTGTGGGGCACGGGGTTCGTCGGCAGGATGGTGATCGCAGAGATCGTCAAGCACCCCGAGTTCGAACTCATCGGCGTCGGGGTCGGCAATCCCGAGAAGGTGGGACGCGACGTCGGCGAGATCTGCGGGCTCGGCCGCTCGTTGGCGCTGACCGCCACCGACGACGTTGACGCCCTCATCGCGTTGAAGCCCGACGCGTTGGTGCACTACGGTCCGACAGCCGCCCACGCCGACGACAACATCGCGCTCATCGCCCGGTTCCTGCGTGCGGGCATCGACGTGTGCTCCACGTCGATGACGCCATGGGTGTGGCCGAAGATGCACCTGAACCCTCCGAACTGGATTCAACCGATCACCGACGCATGCGAGGCCGGCCAGTCGTCGTGCTTCACCACGGGCATCGATCCCGGCTTCGCCAACGACCTGTTCCCGATGACGTTGATGGGCCTGTGCTCGGAGATCCGGACGGTGCGGGCCTCCGAGCTGTTGGACTACACCAACTACGAGGGGGATTACGAGTTCGAGATGGGCATCGGCAAGCCGCCTGAGCACCGTTCGTTGCTCGAGACGCCGGACATCCTCGTCTTCGCTTGGGGCGCAACCGTTCCGATGATCGCCTACGCGGCGGGCATCGAGCTCGACGGGATCACCACGACGTGGGACAAGTGGGTGACACCGAACGAGCGCAAGACGGCCAAGGGGATCATCGCGCCGGGGAACGTGCGCGGTGCGATTCACCATCAACGGCATCTACCAGGGTGAGACCCGCATCCAGTTGGAGCACGTGAACCGGATCGGCGACGACGCCGCCCCGCACTGGCCGTCGGGCAACCAGAACGACGTCTACCGGGTGGACATCGAGGGCACCCCGAGCATCTTCCAGGAGACGGCGTTCCGGTTCACCGACGGCTCTGGCCGCGACGCCGCCGCCGCCGGATGCCTGGCCACGGGGCTTCGCGCACTCAACGCGGTGCCCGCCGTCAACGACCTTCCGCCAGGCTGGGTGACCCCGCTGGAGCTGCCCCTCATCGCGGGAGCCGGCACGATTCGATGACGTGGCAGACGGGATAGGGCTCTCGGTCGGCGCCGCCAACCTGAGCGCGGTGGTGGTCGACCGGGCAGCGGTCACGCGGGCGGCAGTGCTGACGCGCTACCCGCACCGCCCTCCCGAAGTCGGGCTGCCGAGCGAGAACCCCAACCTGGCCGACGGTGGCCTGATCATCAGCGGCTTCGTCGACAGGGTCGGCGATCCGGTGGGCATCGTCGCGCCGGACGGCTCGTCGCACCGCCCCGAGGTGCTGCTCGCCGACGGGTTGCGGGCGATGCTGTACGCCGTGACGCGGGGCCGACCACCCGCGGACCCGGTTGGCGTATCCCACCCTGCGCACTGGCGGGCGTCGGCGGTCGAGGCACTGCGTCGCGCGCTCGCGGCGGTGCCGGAGTTCGGCGGACCTGGGCCAGCGGCGCCGGTGTCGGACGCGACGGCGGCGCTGACGGCGTTGCAGCACGACCCCGGCCTGCCCGCCCGCGGCGTCATCGCGGTGTGCGACTTCGGGGGAACGGGCACCAGCATCACGCTCGCCGACGCGGGACGCGGGTTCGCGCCGATGGGTCCGACCGTCCGCTACGTCGACCTGTCCGGTGACCTGATCGACCAGGCTCTGCTCACCCACGTGCTCGCCGACCTGTCCGCGGCGGGTTCTCTGGACTTGTCCGGAACGTCCGCGATCGGGTCGCTCAGCCGGTTGCGCGCCCAGTGCCGCGCGGCCAAGGAGCGGCTGTCTACCACCGCGGTGACCACGTTGACCGCCGAATTGCCCGGACACCGCGGCGAGGTAAGGATCACCCGCAACGAACTCGACGACGTGGTCGGCCAGCCGCTGACCGGATTCGTCGACGAACTTCGGGGGCCTTGCAACGCAGCGGAATTCGACCATCGGACCTGGTGGCCGTGGCGTCGGTCGGCGGTGGTGCGCGCATCCCGATGGTGACGACCACGCTGTCGGAGCATCTGCGTATCCCGGTGGTCACCGGTGCGCAGCCCGAGCTGGCGGCCGCGATCGGCGCCGGGCTGAGGGCCGTTCGCGGCGCGGTCGAGGAAGGCGCCACGTCGGTCGAGGTGCTGCCGCAGGCCGCCGCTGTGGAACCCGGATCGCGCGCCCGCTGCGCTGGCATGGTCGGCGGCCGAGGACGTTCCCGACGTCGCCCCTTCCGTCGACTTCGACGATGATGGCCCCCGTCCACACCTTGCCTTCGTCGAGGCAGAGGAGCCCACTGCCGACCAGGCCGCACCGTCGCCCTGGTACCGCCATCGGTTCGAGTTTCTCGCCGCGGGCGTCGCCGTTGTGCTCGCGGCGATCGCCGCCATCGTCGTCTTGCTGAACGGACGGGACGAACCCACACCGTCGACACTCTTGACCACCACGACCACGACCGCAACCACCGGCGCGCCACCGCAAGGAACCACCGCGGCGCCGCCGTCGGAGGCGCCGCCCGCGCAGTCCGAGGCACCGGAGACGCGCACGATCACTCCGCGGCCGCAACCTCCGGTGACCGTCACCGAGCAGCTTCCGCCAGCCGAAGCGCCGCCGCCCACCGAAGCGCCGCCGCCACCGCCGGCCGAGCCGCCTCCCACCACCTCCGAGCCCACGACACCGCCGCCGCTGATCCCGACGCTGCCGTACGAGACCATCCCCGGTCTGCCGTTCGTTCCGGCACCGATCCAGCCTCCGCAGCCCTAGGCTCGCGGGCATGACGGCTACATCCCCGGGTCGCTCCGCTCCTGCCCACCAAACTTCTTCCCCGGGTCGCTCCGCTCCTGCCCACCGGACCGACGGCCTGCTCTTCGACCCCAATACCTACGACCCGGTCGAGTTCGACGCCGAAACCCGCAGACTGCTTCGGGCCACCATCGACTTCTTCGAAGGTCAGGGCAAGAAGCGCATCCTCGACGACGACCTGAAGGCGCAGTGGCCCGCCGACTTCGTCGAATTCGTGAAGCGGGAGAAGCTGTTCGCCACGTTTCTGACGCCGTCGGAGTTCGCCGACGGCAACCCCGACAAGCGGTGGGACGGCGCCCGCAACGCGGCGCTGGCGGAGATCCTCGGTTTCTACGGCCTCACCTACTGGTACACCGAGCAGGTCACCATCCTCGGGCTCGGACCGGTCTGGCAGAGCCAGAACAAGGACGCCAAGCTCAGAGCCGCCGACGACCTCGAGGCCGGTGAGGTGATGGCGTTCGGGTTGTCCGAGCGCGAACACGGCGCCGACGTCTACAGCACCGACATGGTGCTCACCCCCGCCAGCGAGGAGGACCGTGCCGACGGGATCCTGTACCGGGCGTCGGGGGAGAAGTACTACATCGGCAACGGCAACGTCGCGAGCCTGGTCTCGGTGTTTGGCAGGCGCGGCGACGTCCGTGAGGCGGATGCCGGGGAAGGGTACGTGTTCTTCGCCGCCGACAGCCGCCACGAGAACTACCACCTCATCGACAACGTCGTGCACATGCAGATCTACGTCAGCACGTTCCGGCTGGAGAACTACCCCGTGCGGGCCGAGGACATCCTGCACACCGGCGTGGAAGCCTTTGCGGCCGCGCTGAATACGGTCAACGTGGGCAAGTTCAATCTGTGCTCGTCGTCGATCGGTATGACCGAGCACGCCTTCTACGAGGCGATCACCCACGCGCAGAACCGCATTCTCTACGGCAACCCGGTCACCGACTTCGGTCACGTCCGGGCCAACTTCGTCGACGCCTACGCGCGGATGATCGCGATGAAGGCGTTCAGCAGGCGCGCGGTCGACTACTTCCGCAGCGCGAGCCTCGAGGATCGGCGCTACCTGTTGTTCAACCCGATGACCAAGGCCAAGGTCACCATGGAGGGCGAGACGGTGATGCGGTCGCTGCACGACGTCATCGCCGCCAAGGGCTACGAGAAGAACACCATGTTCCGCGAGGTCGCTCAGTTGATCGGTTGCCTGCCCCGGCTGGAGGGCACCGTGCACGTCAACGTCGGCCTGGTGCTCAAGTTCATGCCGAACTACATGCTCAATCCGAACGACTTATCCGCACGATTCCGACCCGCAACGACCCGGCAGACGACACCTTCTTCTGGAAGCAGGGGCCCACCCGCGGCGCCGGTGCGATCCAGTTCGCCGACTGGACCCCGGTCTACGAGCAGCACACCCGGATACCCAACGTCGCTCGCTTCTACGAGCAGGCGCAGGCGTTCCGGGAGCTGCTGGTGACCGCCGCGCCCGACGCCGAGCAGGCAAGGGATTTGGACTTCCTGCTCAACGTCGGACACCTCTTCTCGCTGATCGTCTATGGCCAGCTGATCCTCGAGCAGGCAGCGCTCACGGGCCTCGACGACGACATCGTCGATCAGATCTTCGGTTTCCAGATCAACGACTTCAACTCCTATGCCGTTGCCCTACAGGGAAAACCGACGTCGACGCGGGCGCAGCAGGACTGGGCCCTCGGCGCGATCCGCAAGCCAGTACCGGACGCGGAGCGATTCGGCCGGGTGTGGGAGCGCGTGCGGGCCTACGACGGCGCATACGAGATGGCGCCCTGACCTCAGGCCATCTCAGGGACATGCAGGTGGGCGATCACCAACTCGAAGTCGCGCTCCTCGAAGATCAGAGCGGCCGCTTCCTCGGAGACCGAGCCCTTGAGCCGGTCCATCTCGGCACCGTTGCGCTCCATCGCCTCGGCGCTGTCGAAGGCTACCGACGACACCCCCCGGCCAGATGCTTTGTCCACCAAAAGGCTTACGCTGCAGAGCCCTTCGAGTTGCTGCATTGCCGGCAGGGACGACTTGAAGACCTCGATGCCCGAGTCCACTTGGGCGGGATCGACGTTGGCCCAGGTCACTCGGACACAGGCACCTTCGCCCGCCTCGTGTTCACGGTGCAGGACGGCGATCTCCCATTCCTCTACGGTCGGGCTTCGGTCGTCACCGAAGATCTCGGCGGCGCGGTTGCGCACCTCCTGGACAGCCGGTCCGCTCGCGCGCATGGCGTCCTCGGACTCCCAGGCGCTGGTGGTGATGCAGCGGCCGGTTGACCGGTCGGCCAACAGTGACAGGCCGATGTGGCCCTCCAGGCCTTCGAGAAGGGGCATCACCGTGTCGCGGACATAGGCGATGCCGGCGTCTACGGATGAGGTCTTTGCCTCGATAGTCGTTGTTCGTGCATACACAATCTGCCTCCAATGGACGGGGCAGCGTCTCGACGGCGCCGCCGTCGCGTCTCATCGTCCTCCGGTGGCAGACGCGTGGCAATGGGCCCGGCCTACGAGATGGCGCCCCGGCGTCGGATCCCGGTGACGGTCGAGCGAGGTAGTCGACCCGCGCGGGAGAGCCCGGTCATGCGGTCGCCGTCGATCACGACGTCGAAGTCGAGGGTCAGCCGCAGCGGCTTGGTCACCGACTGCCGCCAGGTGGCACGTGTTCCGTCGACGGCGAGGTCGCGCAACGGCACCGTCTCGTCCCTGAGCGTCGCCGAACCCGACTGCGCGTCAACGGTTTCGGTGAAGGTGTAGACCACGGCCAGTGATCCGATAGGGGTCTTGATCGTGACATCCCAGGCGGCCCTCGATGAGGCCCGCCATGGCCAGCGCGAGCGAGCCGCCACACACGGTGGCCACGGTGATGTCGGGGTTCGTCAACGCCGTGCGGATCGACTCGACCGCCTTGGTCTCGCCGAAGCGGGCGAGCAGCACCGGGATGGTGTCCACCTCGTCCGGATCGGCGGAGATGGGGCCCACCGCTCCCGGCACGATGACGAAGCCCGGCCGGGAGGGATCGAGCACTGCCGTGGCGTTCAATACCAACCCCCGGCTGCCGCTTGGTACCGCACGGGCTCCTTCGGCGGACACCAGTTCCACCGTCAACTCGCCCCCGGTGGCGTCACTGCCTGCGACGAGGACTTCGTACGGGGCGATGACGTCGAGCGGGTCGAAGCCGTCGAACAACACCAGCTGGGCATGCATGTCGCCATCGTCGCCGTCGCCTGCGGCGTGCGGCTAGTGGTACGGACTCGACGCCCTCGCCGCCGCCGACACGATCGTCGTGCCGGGGTGTAACGACGTCTCCGGCGCACCGCCGCCCGCGGTGATCACGGCGTTGCGCGACGCCTTCGCCCGCGGCGCCCGGATCGCCTCGATCTGTACGGGTGCGTTCACACTCGCCGCAACCGGCCTGCTGGATGGCAGACGGGCTACGACACACTGGCAGGCCGCCGATGCCTTCCGGGCCGCCTTCCCCGCCGTGTGCCTGGACGCCGATGTGCTCTACGTCGACGAAGGCCGGGTGCTGACGTCGGCGGGCGCATCTGCGGGCCTGGACCTGTGTCTGCACATCGTCGCCGCCGACCACGGCGCCGCGGTCGCCGCCGACTCCGCCCGACTGGCCGTCGCGCCCTTGCACCGCGGCGGGGTCAGGCGCAGTTCATTCTGCGTAATCGAGGCGGGCGCCAGGCCCCCCAGAAGTCAATCGCCGAACGGACCGAACTGGACGCCGTGCTCGCCTGGATCGAGTCCGAGGCCCACCGGGAGTTGGCGCTCGCGGACATCGCCGCGCACGCGGCCGTCAGCGTCCGCACGCTCAACCGCCGGTTCACGGCCGAAACCGGACAGACCCCGATGCAGTGGTTGGTGGGTGTCCGGGTTCGGCATGCCCAGCAGATGCTGGAGACCACCGGCTACGCCGTGGAACGGGTGGGACGCGAGGTCGGTTTTGCGTCGCCGACCAACTTCCGCGAGCAGTTCCGCCGGCTCACCGGGGTCTCTCCGCAGAGCTACCGCAGCACCTTCCGGGAGCGCGCGGCGGGGTGAGGCGTCAGTGGTGGGTGCGCTGCTTCTTCTCGATGACCACCAACGCCAGCGGTATCTGCACCTGAGCCGGTGCTGCGGCGATCCGCGCCGCGACCCCCGAGGAGAGTTCGTCGACGAAGCGGCCGCAATGACCGTCGTCGCGTCCGTCCAGTGCGGCGGCCAGGGTGGGGAAGATCGACTCGCGCAGGAACGCCGCCCACTGTCTGCCGAGAAGCCTGGCGTCCTTGTCGATCTGGTACTGCGACCAGAATCGGTCTTCGGCGTCGAACACCTCGAGGTCGGCGATCGACAGCTTCTCGAACGTGCCAGAAGGAGCGAACGGGGACAGGAAGTCCCGGGCCCGGCGACCGACGATGGGGATGGCCATCCGCTGCAGCTCGTCGTCGGAGATCAGCTCCTTGGCGGACAGGTCGTCGAGTGTCTCCATCACGGCGTCCAGCAGTGGACGGTAGCCGAATTCGCCGTCCTCGCCCATCGCCATCGTCATCACCACGAGGCGGCCGCCGGGGCACAGTTCGCGGCCGCGGAACGCGACGAACTCGTGCCAGTCGTGTGCGGCCTGCCTGGCGTACGCGGCGGTGACGTCCGTATCCCGGCAGTAGGACGCCACGACGTGATCGGGGATGGGCATCGGAACCCGCCCGAGCCACTGAACCGACCACGACGACCAAGCCAGGTTCACGCTGTTGGACGGCAGGATCTGGCCGTAGAACGAGCGACCCACCGCGGAGGCGAACGACGCGTGGTCCTTCTTGAGGTACGTGTCCGGGTCATCGCTCAACGTGCGGAAGAGCGCGGTGAAGTCATTGTCCGGCACGTCGGTGTGCGTCACCAGCACCGAGTGCTCGGGGCGGGTCCGTGCGCGCAGTCTGGCGATCGCCGCGCCGATCGGCAGAATCGAGTTGTGTCCGTTAGCTGCACCGTAGTCGGCGATGACGATGGGCCGCGGCGACCGGGGGATCGGCACCACGCCGGCGGCCTGTTCGAAAACCGTTATCGCCCGCTGTAATCCGGCCGCCTGGAGACGTGAGCTTGCGGAGTAGGAGCCGCTGTCCATCGGCTCCGGCCGCACCACCACGCTCGATTCGGGCATGTGTCAAACGGTAGCCCCTTTGACGTTGCGACGTGACAGACTGCAGTCCATGAAGAGCCGGACGGGACCCCGGATCATGACTACCGTTGCGGTCTTGACCCTGGTGGCATCGACCATCGGGTTCTTCGTGACGCTGATGCTCAATGCCTTCGTGTTCGACGAGTACGACGCGTACGGCGAGGTTCCCATCCCTGGCTCGGCCAGCCTGCAACTGCCTGCCGGAGACGTGACCGTCAGCTTTCACACCCAGCTCATCGGCAGCACCACCGGAAACGGGTTGCCGGTCCCGTCGCTGAAGTACCGCATCGCATCCAGTGGTGCCCCCCAAGGCCGCCCGGCCCTGGAGATGGTCGAGGATTACGGCAGCACGACGACTGTCAACAACGACGCCCGCGTCCGGATCGGCTATCTGCACGTGCCGACCGAGGGTACATACGACATCAACCTGGACGGCAACGTCAGCGCATACCTAAGCCCGCGACTCGCCTTCGGCCACGGCAGCAGTCACGGCAACCTGCCGATCGTCTTCGCGGTGGTCTTCGGCTTCGCCATCGTCGACCTCGTCATCGCCAGGGTGTGGGCAGCACGGGTCAGGCGCACTGCCACGCCCAGCCCTGGCTTCGCGGGGTCTCCGGTCGGCGGGCTCGGCGCCGCGCCCACGTGGTCGGCAGGCGGCCATCCCGCACCGCCGACGCCACGGCCGATGTCCGTGCCCCCGCCCACGTCGTTCACCCCGTCGGACGAGGGCATCCGTGTCCAATCGCTGAACACACTTGCCCGACTGCGTGATTCGGGCGCACTCACTCAGGACGAATACGAGGCCGAGAAGCGGCGGGTACTCGACGGACCCTAATGCCCGCGCGCGACCCACTCGTCGTAGTGCACGATCTCGTCGCCGATCACGGTGCTGTCACCGTGGCCGGTGTAGACGACGGTGTCGGCGGGCAACTTGCCCAGCCGCTCCGAGATGGACGCCAGGATGGTCGGGAAGTCGGAGTAGGACCGTCCGGTTGCACCAGGACCGCCATGGAACAGGGTGTCACCGCTGAACACCGCGCCCAGCTCCGGCGCGTACCAGCACACCGATCCCGGCGAGTGGCCCGGTGTGTGCAGTGCACGGATCGCCACGTCGCCGACGTTGAGCACCGTGCCGTCGTCGACGCTGCGGAAGTCCTTGTCCGGATGCGTCATTCGCCAGAGCACGTCATCGGCGGGATGTAGCAGCACCGGCGCGTCGAGCGCCTTGCCCAGTTCCGGTGCGACGGTGACGTGGTCGTTGTGTCCGTGGGTGCAGACCACCGCAACGACGTTGCGGCCTGCGACCGCCTCGACGATGGGCGCGGCGTCGTGCGCGGCGTCGAACACGACGACGTCGGAGTCATCGCCCACCAGCCAGATGTTGTTGTCGACTTCCCAGCTGCCGCCGTCGAGTTCGAACGTGCCGTGGGTGACCACGCGCCCGATGGGGCCGCCGTTCACAGGATCACCACGGACCGCAGGACCTCACCGGCGTGCATCTTGTGGAAGGCATCCTCGATGCCGTCGAGTCCGATGCGTTCGGAGACGAACTTCTCCAGCGGCAGCCTGCCCTGCAGGTAGAGGTCGATGAGTGTGGGGAAGTCGCGTTCGGGTAGGCAGTCGCCGTACCACGCCGACTTCAACGAGCCGCCCCTGGAGAAGAAGTCGACCAGCGGCATGTCGATGCGCATGTCCGGTGTCGGAACACCGACCAGCACAACCGTTCCGGCCAGATCACGGGCGTAGAACGCCTGCTTCCAGGTCTCGGGACGGCCGACCGCGTCGATCACCACGTCGGCGCCGTTGCCGTCGGTCAGGTCCTGGATGGTCTCGACGACGTCGAGTTCCTTGGCGTTGATGGTGTGGGTCGCGCCGAACTCGCGGGCCCAGTTCAGCTTGGTGTTGTCGGTGTCGACGGCGATGATGCGTTTTGCCCCGACCAGCGCCGCACCGGCGATCGCCGCGTCACCCACACCGCCGCAACCGATCACGGCGACGGTGTCATCGCGGCTGACCGCCCCGGTGTTGACCGCGGCCCCAAGGCCTGCCATCACGCCGCAGCCGAGCAGGCCGGCGACCGCGGGGTCGGCCTGCGGATCGACCTTGGTGCACTGGCCCTCGTGCACGAGCGTCTTGTCGGCGAACGCGCCGATGCCCAGCGCCGGGGTGAGTTCGGTACCGTCGGTCAGCGTCATCTTCTGCGCCGCGTTGTGGGTGTTGAAGCAGTACCACGGCCGTCCGCGCTTGCAGGCCCGACACTGCCCGCACACCGCGCGCCAGTTCAGGATCACGAAGTCGCCGGGTTCGACCGCCGTCACGCCGGCGCCAACCGATTCGACGGTGCCCGCCGCCTCGTGCCCCAGCAGGAACGGATACTCGTCGTTGATGCCGCCTTCGCGGTAGGTGAGGTCGGTGTGGCAGACGCCGCACGCGGTGATGTCGACCACCACCTCGCCGGGACCGGGATCGGGGATGACGATGTCAACCAACTCGACGGGTTGTTTCTTGCTCCTGGAAATCACGCCGCGCACCGTTTGACTCATGGAGTACAAACTAGCGGCCGCAGTGGGAGGCTGGACCCATGATGCCCGCACTATTTCTGTCCCACGGCGCCCCGCCGCTCGTCGATGACGCGACGTGGGTATCCGAACTCGAGGCATGGTCGGACGGCATGCCGAGGCCGGACGCGATTCTGGTGGTGTCCGCGCACTGGGAGGCGGCGCCGCTGACCATCGGGTCGACGGCCACGGAAACCCCTCTGACTTACGACTTCTGGGGCTTCCCCCAGCACTACTACGACGTCACCTACGACTCGCCGGGCGCACCAGGGCTCGCGGCCAGGGTGCAGGCGCTGTTGCGCGACGGGGAGCCCGTCGCCAATGATCCGTCCCGCAGGCTGGACCACGGCGCCTACGTGCCGTTGACCGTCATGTATCCCGACGCCGACATCCCGGTGCTCCAGATCTCCATGCCGACCCTCGACCCGCAACGCCTACTGGCCCTCGGCGTACGTCTGCGGCCACTGCGCGACGAAGGCGTGCTGGTGATGGGCTCCGGCTTCACCACGCACGGTTTGCCGTTCCTCGACGACCCGTCACCGGGTGCGACCCCACCGGAGTGGTCGGTGGAGTTCGACGCGTGGGCGTCCGAGGCCATGGCGTCGGGCGACGTCGAGGCGCTGATCGACTTCCGCGCCAAGGCGCCGGGAATGCCCTATGCGCACCCGACCATCGAGCACTTCGCCCCACTGTTCGTGGCGCTCGGCGCATCCGAGGATCCCGAGCAGATACCTACGCAGGTCATCGACGGCTACTGGATGGGTCTGGCGAAACGGTCGATACAGCTGGTCTAGGAAGGAGCCGGGGCTACGGTGAGTACGAGATGGACACCCAGGTGGGCAAGGACGGGGGCGGTCGGCGACGGCTGCCCCAGCTGATCGGCGACCGGTTGTTCGTCACCGACGGTGGCCTGGAGACCGATCTGATCTTCCATGGCGGCATCGACATGCCGTACTTCGCCGCCTTCCCGCTGCTCGAGAATCCCGTGCACCTGGCGAGGCTGCGCCAGTACTACGACGACTATCTGGCGATCGCGCGGAATCTCGACGCGGGCCTGGTGATCGAGACCCCGACGTGGCGCGCCAACCCCGACTGGGCCGAGAAGCTCGGCTACACACCCGAGGCGCTCGATGCCGCAAACCGCGCCGGGGTCGACTTCGCAGAGGAGGTGCGGACGGCGGCGGTGGCTGACGGTGTGCCCGCGGTGGTGAGCGGTTGCATCGGCCCGCGCGGCGACGGCTATGACCCCAGCGATGCGATGACGCCCGAGGAGGCCGAGCGCTACCACGCGGTCCAGATCGGCTCGTTCGCCGCCACGACGGCCGAGCAGGTCACCGCCCTCACGATGACGAACGCCAACGAGGCGATCGGCATCGTGCGAGCTGCCGCGAAGGCGGGCATCCCTGCCGCGATCTCGTTCACGGTGGAGACCGACGGGCTGCTGCCGACGGGCCAGTTGCTGCGCTCGGCCGTCGAACAGGTGGATGCGGCGACTGACGGCGGAGCCGCCTACTTCATGGTCAACTGCGCGCACCCGAGCCATTTCGACGGCGCGATCGAATCGGACGGGGCATGGCTGCAACGACTGCGCGGCCTGCGTGCCAATGCCTCCACGAGGAGCCACGCCGAACTCGACGAAGCGACCGAACTCGATGAGGGCGATCCGGCCGACCTCGCCGCCCGGCACACCGCGTTACGCGACCGGTTGCCTGCCGTCACCGTGTTGGGCGGCTGCTGCGGCACGGATGCGCGCCACGTGGCGGCGGTCTGCGCTGCCTGGCTCGCGGGCGATTAGGCTCCTCCGCGATGAGCGCACTAGATGCCCTTGCCGACTGGCCGGTCCCGACTGCGGCAGCGGCGGTGGTGGGACCGTCCGGGGTGTTGGCGGAGTTCGGCGACACCGCTCGCCGGTTTGCACTGGCATCGGTGACCAAGCCACTGGTTGCCAGGGCGGCACAGGTGGCGATCGAGGAGGGCGTCGTCGAGCTCGACACCCCGGCAGGACCGACGGGGTCGACGGTGCGGCACCTGCTCGCACACACATCGGGCCTGTCGATGCGGACGGGTGAGGTCCAGGCGGAGCCCGGCAAGCGTCGGATCTACTCCAACTTCGGGTTCGGCGTGCTCGCGGAGACCCTGCAACGGGCGTCGGGCATCGAGTTCGCCGAATATTTCCGCGAGGCGGTGTTCGACCCACTCGGCATGGCGTCCTCGGCGCTGATCGGCGGTGCGGACGCGGCAGGGTTCGGCGCGGAGTCGACGGTGGCGGACCTGGCCGTCTTCGCCGCCGAGCTTCTCCGGCCGTCATTGGTGTCGGAGCAAATGCACACCGAGGCCACGACGGTCCAGTTTCCGGGACTGGCCGGCGTGCTGCCCGGTTTCGGCGCACAGCGGCCCAACGACTGGGGGCTGGGCTTCGAGATCCGCGACGGCAAGTCGCCGCACTGGACGGGGTCGTCGAACTCGGGCCGCACCTTCGGACACTTCGGTCAATCGGGCACCTTCATGTGGGTGGATCCCGGCGCTGACCTGGCCCTTGTCGTGCTCACCGACCGCGACTTCGACCAGTGGGCATACCCGCTGTGGCCTGCGGTCTCTGATGGAGTGCTGAGAGAATTTTGAGCACACTAGCGCAACACGGGTCCCACAAGGCACAATAGACACGCACGAAACAACTGCATCTTTATCTTTTCGGAATCACGTGGTCGTTGGGGAAGACGTCCCTGTTGAAGCCGAAGGAGAAAATGATGCGTGCGTCGAACCAGTTCGCCGACGTGACGACCGGTGTGGTGTACGTCCATGCCTCGCCTGCGGCGGTATGTCCACATGTGGAGTGGGCTCTTTCGTCGACCCTGTCGGCGCGAGCGAACCTCAAGTGGACACCTCAACCTGCCATGCCCGGACAACTGCGCGCGGTGACCAATTGGGTCGGTCCCGTCGGCACCGGCGGGCAGCTTGCCAACGCCCTGCGGTCGTGGTCCGTGCTGCGGTTCGAGGTCACCGAGGACCCGAGCGAGGGCGTCGACGGTCACCGGTGGTGCCACACCCCGCAGCTCGGCCTGTGGAGCGGCGCGATGAGCGCCAACGGTGATGTGATGGTCGGCGAGTTACGGCTGCGCGGGATGATGGCGTCAGGGGCGGATACCCTTGCCGCCGAACTCGATTCGGTACTCGGCACCGCATGGGACGAAGCGCTGGAGCCCTACCGCGGCGGCGGCGACGCCGGCGAGGTGAGCTGGCTCAACCGCGGGGTCGGCTAGGGCGGGATAGCCGTGCACATCGGTGCGCGCGTGAGGGCATTGGCTGGGCCGAACGACGTCGTTGTCCGGTACGCTGCGTGACCTCGTCATCGGGTCAGGTCTCGAGTTCATGGGCAGCGGCGCACACGAACTGAAGGGCGTGCCCGGCGAGTGGCATCTCTTCGCCGTCGCCTCCCCATAGGGGCTTGAGGGGGATCTCATGGCCCAGGTTCGCGAGCAGCGGTCGATCTCAGCTTCGCCGGAACGGGTCTTTGACTGGCTGCTCGACCCGGCCAACCTGACCGTCTCTTCCGTGTTTCGTAGGGCTGTTTGGGCGAAGGACTCCTCGGGTGCCGGCGTGGGAGCGGTGCGGGAAGTGACCCGTTTTTGGGCCTTTGGGTGCACGAACAGATCACGGCCTACAACGCGCCGCGGAACGCTCACGTGTGCTCCGTCGGGCGACGGCACACATGTCGAGTGGTAAGCCGCTACACGCTTCCGGCTCGCGGGGGCGGCAAGGTGATCGAGCTGATCACTGCGCCGTTGATCCGCTCGCTTACCTTCCGCGCGATCCGCGCTGGCTGCGCGAAGGCGCGGGAGAGGTAGTGAGAGGTGTGAAAGGCACGCCCACTTCAAGGTTCGGCGGATGCCGCCTTGGTGACACCGGTGTAGCCGCCTCAGAAGGGTGGTGGGTCTGGGTCTTGTGCGGTGGTGAAGGTGTCGTTGTATTCGATGTGTTCGTCGGGGATGAATCGTGGTGGTGGGGGGTTGGTGTGGTGTTGGTGGTTGGCGCGGCGTTCGGCCAGGATCGCCGCGGTGCGTTGTTGGGTGCGGGTGCGGGTGCGCCGGGGCATCATCGCGGTCTTGTCGGCGGCGCGGTCATCGGCGACGGTGCCCACGGTGAGGGGTCCGGTCGGGGCGCACAGGGTGGGGAAGATCAGGGTGCTGCCGGGGTGGGTGACGTACTTCTGGCCGGTCGGGCTGGTCCAGATCAGGGTGCCGTCGCGGAGTTGTTCGTCGCGCCAGCCCCAGAACGTCTTGAGCAGGTGATGGGTGCGGCACTTGCACGACAGGTTCGAGGCGTGGGTGGGCCCGCCGTCGGCGTGCGGGATGACGTGGTCGAGGTCGCAGTCGCTGGCCGGTACGTCGCAGTTCGGGAAGCGGCAGGTCAGGTCGCGGTGGCGGACGAAGTCGGCCAACGCCTTCGACGGCCGGTAGCCCGCTTCGGCGGGCGCGTCGCCGGGATGGATCAACGGTTGCAGCCTCGCGGTCTGGGCCAGTTCGGTGATCAGCTCGGCCGGGATGAGCCCCTCGTAGCCGATCATCGCCGCCGGGGTGTCCCCGGTCCCCTCGACGGTGGACTGCTCGGCGATCACGTGGATGATCACCGCGCTGGCCGTGTTGCCACCGGCGGGGCAGTCCGGGCGTGCGCAGCGGCAGCCCAACCGGTCCGCCCCGGCGGCCAGCGCACCGAGACCGTCGGCGCGGCGCTGGGCGATCGAGCGCGGATCATCCGGGCACACGGTGTGGGCCAGGGCGGTCAGCCGGTCGGCCACGGCATGCCCGTCGGGGGCGTACACGGTGGCCACGATCTCGGCCAACCCGTTGCCCACGTCCCCGACCAGGACTTCGCGTTCGGCGAGCCGGTCGGTGCGGGCACGGACCGCGTCCCGGTCGGCGCGGGCGATGATCTGATCGATCCGGGCGGCCAGTTGACTGCGGTTCATCACCCCCCAGCGGGGGGCCTTCACGGCCAGTTGCGCGTCCACGCTGGCCCGGCGGTCGTCGTCGGTGATCAGCCCGGTGCGAAACACCGCCGCCCGAAACGTCGCCTCGTCGATGTCCCCGGCGCAGAACACCCGCCCCAGCGCCGGCAGTTGGATGCGTAGGGCGTGGGCGTAGCGCACGTGGCTGGCGGCCAGTCCGCGGCTGATGCCCAACCCCGCCGACACCTCGATGGTCGCCGCGTCCACCGCGTCGAGGGTCCAGTCCTCGCTGGCCCCGCCGTCCTGGGTCAACCGCAACGCCACCAACTCCCCGATCGCCACCAACCGCGCCGCGGCCGCACACGCCTCCGCCCGCGCCGCCGAACACATCCGCTGCAGCAGCAGCGCCGCGGGATCGGAACCAATGTCGAACACGTGTTCGAGTATGCCACCGGGGTACGACACATGGATTCCGTTCAATGGCCGACCGACAGTCGAACGTGCACAACGTCGCCGTCGTCGACCTGCTCGGGCCTGCGTAGTGCCACCTTGAGCGGGACGAGATACACGCCGTCGCGCGGCATCAACGACGTCCCGACCTCGGTGCCGCCGATCCGCACCCGGGCCGGGATCACTCCCCAGCCGTAGGTCAGCTCGCCGAGGTGGTCGTGCAGAACCGCGTCGACGTCGGGGGGAGTGGTGACGAAGAAGTACGGTGCGGGCCCGCGCCACTGGAACACCTTGGTCTCGAACTCTCAGTCCATCGGCTAGCCCGCTCTCAGGATCTTCAACGCGCCGGGCACGGCCGACACCTCGACCGGGAGCGGGCAGACGAACTCGCCGTCCGCGTAGGCGTTGATGCCGGGGGAGTCGACGGTGATCACCTTCGCCCGCGCGGTGCGCACGTCGTCGAGGTCGACGTGGGTGCCCTTGAAGACGGTCGGGAACAGCCGGATGAGCTTGGTTCTCGACGCGGAGGACACCATCGTCGCGTCCAACAGGCCGTCCGAGGGGTCGGCGTAGGGACAGATGAGCATGCCGCCGCCATAGCTCCTGGTGTTCCCGAACGCGGCGAGCGTCAGGTCGGTCGTCTGCTCGTCGCCGCCGTCGAACGTCAGCCGGAACGGCAGCAGCCGCAGCTTCGACAGCTCGGCGACCATCGCCACGTTGTAGCGCATCCGGCCGTGCGGCCAGCGCATGCGGTTGGTCCGATCGGTCACCAGCGAGTCGAAACCCGCCGCCATCACGGTGCCGAACCATCGATCGGTACCGTCCGCTCCACGAATGCGACCCAGGTCGACGAGCTCGGTCCGACCATCGACGACGACGTCTGCGGCGGTCTCGGGATCCTTTGTGGGGATGCCGAATTCACGCGCGTGGTCATTGCCCGTTCCGGCGGGGATGATCCCGAGCGGAATGTCGGTCTGCGCGAGCACCTGCAGTGCGAGCGCGACGATGCCGTCGCCGCCGACGACGACGAGCGCGTCCATACCGCGTTCGAGCGCGCCCTCGACAAGCCGTCGCGCGTGCTCGGCGTCGCTGCCTGCGATGGCGACGACGTCGACGCCACGGCGATGGAACTGCGTGACCGCACGCTCGGCGGCGTGTGGCGCGGTGCCATGTCCGGACGCCGGATTGGTCAGCACGGTCACCCGTCCGACGTCGTTCGAGGTCACGGGATCAGCTTGCCCGGGTTCATAATTCCCGTCGGATCGAGCACGGCCTTGACCGCGCGCAGCACCTCCACACCGAGATCGCCGATCTCGGCGCGCATCCACGGGCGATGATCGGCTCCGACGGCGTGGTGGTGGGTGATGGTCGCGCCGCAGCGGACCATCGCGTCGGAGGCCGCGGCCTTGGCCTTGCGCCACTGCTCGATGGGGTTTCCCCGCTGGCCGGCGACGACTGTGAAGTACAGCGACGCTCCGGTGGGATACACATGGGAAATGTGGCACAGCACCAGTGCCGGAGATCCGGTTTCTGTGGTGTCATCGCCCGAGTCGCTGCGCTCCTGCCCGCTGGCGAGCGCGTTGGTCAACGCCTCCGTGACGGCCGCCTTCAAGGCTGGGACTCCTCCCCAGTTGGTCGCCGTCTCCAATGTTTCGCAGAGAGCGCCCGCGGACAGCAGCGCGTCTCGCAGATAGGGCGCCTCGAACCGGCCGTGTTCCCACGCCAGCGCAGGCCCATCGCCCAGTGACGTGCCACCGTGTGACTCGAGGACGGCCCGGGTCTCGGCGTGCCTGCTCTCGGTGTGCGCCGCGGTGCCCTCGAAGGCCGTGATCGCCAGGCAGCCGCCGGTGACGCTCTGCTCGCCGATGGTCTCGGTGGTAGCGAGGTTGACGCCGGTCTCCGCCTCGTCGGACAGCCTGATCACGGTGGGGCCGGTCCCGGCCTGCGCGACCGCACGCAATGCCGCTGCGCCGGTGGCGAAGTTGGGGAACGACCACGCCTCGTAGCGCGTGGTCTCGGGGACGGGATGGACCCGCACTCGCACCCGCGTGATGACGCCGAACACGCCTTCGGAGCCGAGGATCAACTGGCGTAGATCGGGGCCTGCGGCGGAGGCAGGGGCGCGACCCAGATCGAGCACGCCCGCCGGGGTCACCGCTCGCACGCCGCGGACCATGTCGTCGAAGCGACCGTAACCCGCGGAGTCCTGACCCGACGATCGCGTCGCCGCGAAGCCGCCGATGGTGGCGAACTGGAAGCTCTGCGGGAAGTGGCCGAGCGAGAAGCCGTGCGCGCCGAGCAGTCGCTCGGCCTCCGGTCCGGTGAGGCCCGCGCCCAGTTCGGCTTCGCCGGACACCTCGTCGAGGGCGTGCAGTTCATCGAGCCGCCGCAGATCCAGTGACACGACGGCCTTGAAGTCACCGCGAATGGGGTCGAGGCCACCGACCACACTGGTTCCGCCGCCGAACGGGACGACGGCGATGCTCTTTCGCGAGCAATGGCTCAGGATCGCCGCGACCTCGTCCTCGTCGGCCGGAAGGAGGACGGCATCGGGGGCGTCCTGTACGCCGGAGTCCCTCCGCTGCAACAGGTCTGGCGTTGACTTGCCACCGGCTCGCAGAAGTCTGCCGTAGTCGTCGGAGATGCAGTGCGCGGCACCGACGATGTCGACCAGCGCCTCCCTGTCGGCGCCCGACAACGCCGACGGTCGCAGGCGCACCTGGTCCGCATCCAGTTCCGGTCCCGGCGTGTCATGGACCCCGAGGGCCTGCTCGAGCAGGGTTCGGATGCCGTCCGAGAGGGGCTTCGCCGCCGCGGGATCGCCCCAGGCATTCCACTTCATCGGGGGCTGCAGTTGGTCGTCGGGTCGAATCATGCGTTACAGTATTACAGATGCTGTCAATCAGTAACGACGAGACGCCGCAATCAGTCGAGGAGCGCATCCTCGACGCTGCGGCGGCCTGCGTCATCGCATACGGCGTCGACCGCGTCACCCTTGCCGAGATCGCCCGGCGCGCCGCGGTGAGCCGCCCGACGGTGTACCGGAGGTTCCCGGACACGCGCTCGATCCTCGCGGCCCTGCTCACGATGCGGATCACCCACGCCCTCGACGACGTGCCCAGCCGCGGCGTCGGCCGAGAACCACTGGTCGAACGCATCGTGGCGCTGGCCGGACGCTTGCGTCGGGACGACGTCATCATGTCCGTGCTGCACCAGGCCCCCGACCTCGCCATGGTCTACCTCTCGGAGCGTCTTGGCACCAGCCAGCAGATCCTGCTCGACACCGTCGCCGGCGAGATCAAGTCGGCCCAGGACCACGGCAGCGTCCGTCCCGGTGACGCCCGCCAGCTCGCCGCCATGAGCATGCTGGTCACCCAGTCGACGATCCTGTCGGCACAGGTCGTCCAGCCGATCCTCGACGCCGGAACCCTGGCAGGCGAGCTGACCCGCGCGCTGAACGGATACCTGAGGCCATGACCGATCACCTGACCGGTCCCGCGCAACTCAACGCCGCCCGCCGCAGCGCCGAACTGACCGCGCTCGGTGACGGCGCGACGGTCGACGTCGTGGTCATCGGCGGCGGCATCACCGGGACCGGAATCGCGCTGGATGCGGCGACGCGCGGCCTGTCGGTGATCCTGGTGGAGAAGCAGGACCTGGCGTTCGGCACCAGCCGGTGGAGTTCGAAGCTGGTGCACGGTGGCCTGCGCTACTTGGCCACCGGCAACGTCGGCATCGCCCGTCGAAGCGCCATCGAGCGCGGAATCCTGATGACGCGAAACGCGCCGCACCTGGTGAGGGCGATGCCGCAACTGGTTCCGCTGCTGCCATCGATGAATTCGGCCTCGCGCGCGCTGGTGCGGTTCGGCTTCGTCGCGGGTGACGGACTGCGCAAGCTGGCGGGGACGCCGGCTTCGACGCTGCCGCGGTCGCGTCGCGTCGACGCAGCGCGGGCGGTTCAGTTGGCGCCGACCGTGCGACGCGAGGGTCTCGACGGCGCCCTGCTGGCCTACGACGGCCAGCTGATCGATGACGCCCGCCTCGTCGCCGCGGTGGCCCGCACCGCCGCGCAGCACGGCGCCCGCATCCTCACCCGGGTCGGCGCCTCCGCCGCCACCGGCACGTCGGTGCGCCTGACCGACCAGCTCACCGGCGAGTCGATCGAGGTGTCGGCACGTGCGGTGATCAACGCCGCAGGTGTCTGGGCCGGCGACGTCGACTCGTCGATCCGGCTGCGCCCCAGCCGTGGAACCCACCTGGTCTTCGACGCGGCGGCCTTCGGCAATCCGATCGCAGCCTTGACGATTCCCATTCCGGGCGAGCTCAACCGCTTCGTGTTCGCCATGCCCGAGCAACTCGGCAGGGTGTACCTCGGGCTCACCGACGAGGACGCGCCAGGCCCGATTCCCGATGTGCCGGAGCCGACTTCGACGGAGGTCACGTTCCTGCTGGACATCGTCAACACCGCGCTCGACGTCGCGCTTCTGCCCGCCGACGTGATCGGCGCCTACGCCGGGCTGCGGCCGCTGATCGAGGTAGGGCAGGGGGCAGGAAGAGAGGTGCGTACTGCCGACGTGTCGCGCGAGCACGCCGTCGTCGAGTCGCCGTCCGGTGTCATCAGCGTCGTCGGTGGCAAGCTGACCGAGTACCGGTTCATGGCCGAGCACGTCCTGGACCGTGCGATCGCCTTGCGCGGCCTGACCGCGACCGCATGCCGCACGCGCAACCTTCCGCTCGTCGGGTCACCGTCGAATCCCGTTGCGGCGCCGACCCCGTCGACCGAGCTGCCGCCATCGCTGGTCGCCCGCTACGGCGCGGAGGCGCCGAACGTGTTCGCGGCCGCCCGTTGCGAGCGACCCACGGACCCGGTGGCCGACGGAATCGACGTCACGCGTGCCGAATTCGAATACGCTGTGACGCACGAGGTGGCGCTTTCCGTGGACGACATCCTGGACCGCCGCACCCGCATCGGGTTGGTGCGGGCCGACCGCGACCGGGTGGCCGGCGTGGCGGAAGAGATCCTCGGCTGTGCGATGGGAGGCCCGCGATGACTCTGGCCGATGCGCGCGCGGAGACACGTCTGCCCGCGCAGGACTTGGACCGCGCCCGCCGATGGTATGCCGACAAGTTGGGTCTGCTGCCGGCGGAGGAACGCGAGGGCGGTCTCCGATACGAGTGCGCCGCGGGGGTGTTCTGCCTGTTCGCGTCCGCCGGGACTTCGGACGGGACGTTCACCCAGATGGGTTTCACCGTCGACGACATCGAGGCCACGGTCGCCGAACTGCGCAGCCGCGGTGTCGTTTTCGAGGAGTACGGCATTCCAGGATTGCCGATGGTCAACGGCGTCGTCGACATCCCCGGCAACTATCCGAGCAAGGGCCGCGCGGAGCGCGGTGCCTGGTTCAGGGACAGCGAGGGCAACCTGCTCGGGCTCGGCCAGCCCGTGCGCTGACGGTGCGGTGCAGAATCGATGCGTGATCGGCAGCCATCGCAAAGCCGATCACGCTGGCCGACCTGTTCTCCGACGAACAGGCTGGGCTGCAACGGCTTTCGGAGCAGACCAAGCTGGGTTTCGCACCGACGGAGGCGAACTTCGCGCACTGGATTCACCCCGCCGAAACAGAAGCCACGGTCGTCATCCGGTTGTGGTGACGACCGTGGCTTCTGTCTCGACGCTGAGGTCTCGACGCTGAGTCTCGACGCTGAGCTCTCGACGCTGAACGCCTACAGCGGAATGTTCTTGTGCCGACCGCGGCGCGCGGGCGCCTCGGCCAACGCCTGGGTGACCTTGCTGCGCGTATGCGCGGGATCGATCTTCTCGTCGACCACACCGATCTCGATGGCGCTGTCCACGCCGCCCGCGATCCGCTCGTGCTCGGCCGCCAACTCCTCGTGCAGTGCCTCGCGCGCCTCGGGCTCCGCGGCGGCCAGCGTGCGCTTGTGCAGGATGCCGACCGCGGCCTTGGCGCCCATCACCGCCACCTCGGCATCCGGCCACGCGAACACCTTGGTGGCGTTCAGCGACCGCGAGTTCATCGCGATGTAGGCACCACCGTAGATCTTCCTGGTGACCAGGGTGACGCGCGGAACGGTCGCCTCGCCGAACGCGTGCAGCAGCTTGGCGCCGCGACGCACCACGCCGCCCCACTCCTGGTCCACGCCGGGCAGGTAGCCGGGCACGTCGACCACGACGATCAGTGGTATGCCGAATGCGTCACAGAGCCGGACGAAACGCGCTGCCTTCTCGGCACTCTCGGAGTTCAGACAGCCGCCAAGGCGCAGCGGGTTGTTGGCGAGTACACCGACCGAACGACCGGCCAGCCGACCGAGGCCGACCACCATCGACGGTGCCCACTTGCCCTGGAACTCCTCGAACGGGGTGTCGGTGTCCAGCAGCGCGCTGATGAGCGGATGCACGTCGTAGGCGCGCCGTGAGGAATCCGGCAACAGCGCGTGCAGGTCGGAGTCGCCGGCTTCGGCCTTGGTCCGGTCGAAATGGCCCTGCTGGGAGAACAATCCGACCAGGCGACGGCCACGCTCGTACGCGTCGAGCTCGTCGTCGGCGACGATGTGGCACACGCCGGACTTCTTGTGGTGCGTGTCCGGCCCGCCGAGCGACGCCATGTCGACGTCCTCGCCGGTGACACTGCGCACGATGTCCGGACCCGTGACGAAGACCCGGCCCTCCGGCGCCATGATGACGACGTCGGTCAACGCTGGGCCATACGCGGCGCCGCCCGCAGCGAACCCAACGACCACGGAGATCTGCGGGACGTAGCCCGAGGCGCGGATCATGGCCTCGAACATCAGCCCGACCGCGTGCAGTGCCTTCACACCCTCGGCCAGCCGGGCACCACCGGAGTGCCAGATGCCGATGATCGGGCTCTGCTCCTCGATGGCGGTGTCGTAGGCGTTGACGATGTGGCGGCATCCGTCGATGCCCATCGCGCCGCCCATGACGGTGCCGTCCGTGCAGAACGCGATGGTGCGCACGCCGTTGACCGTGCCCGCAGCGGCAAGCACGCCGGAGCGGTCCCGCTCGTGCAGAAGCTCTACGCTGCCGTCGTCGAAGAACGTGCTGAGGCGGAGCATCGGGTCGCGTGGGTCGAGCGACTCGGCGGCCGTCTCGGGGGCCATGATCGTCATTCAATCCTCCTGTGCACGTCGGACTTTCGGCTGCCGCCGGGAATCAGTACTTCCCGAAGGCGAGCGCCACGTTGTGCCCGCCGAATCCGAACGAATTGGTGATCGCGTATTGGTAATTACCGTGTCGAGGCTCCCCGGCGACCACGTCCAGATCGATTTCCGGATCGAGGTTGCGCAGGTTGAGCGTGGGTGGGACGACGCCGTCCCGCAACGCCAGCACGGTGAGGATGGACTCCACCGCGCCGACCGCTCCGACGGAATGGCCGAGCGCAGACTTCGGGGCGTACACCGCAGGTCTGTTCTTGCCGAGAGCGTTGTTGATGGCCTTGCCCTCTGCCACGTCGCCGACCGACGTTCCCGTCGCATGCGCGTTGACGTGGTCGATGTCAGACGGGCTGAGCCCGGCGAGTTGGATTGCACGCGTCATCGCGTGCGCGGCCTGGTTGCCGGTGGGATCGGGCGCCACGATGTGGTACCCGTCCGAGGTGACGCCCGCGCCCATCAGCCGCGCCAGGATGTTGGCGCCGCGGGCCTTGGCGTGCTCCTCGGTCTCGATGACCATGAGCGCGCCTCCCTCACCGAACACGAACCCGTTGCGGTCCTTGTCGAACGGTCTGCAGGCACCTGCCGGATCGTCGTTCGTGGTGGACAGCACGATCCGCATCTGCGCGAACCCTGCGATCGGCACGGCCTCGATCCTGGTCTCGACCCCGCCGCAGATCGCGACGTCGGCCTCGCCGAGCACGATGTTGCGCCATGCGTTGGCGATGGCCTCGCTGCCGGAGGCGCACGCCGACACGGGGGTGACGACGCCTGCCTTGGCGTGGCGCTCCAAGGCGACGGCGGCCGCGGCCGCGTTCGGCATGTACATCTGCACGGCGAGCGGGGAAACGGCCTCGAGGCCCTTTGCCCGCATGTCGTCGTAGGCGAACAGCAATTCCTCGCTGCTTCCCATGCCGGTGCCGATCGACACCATCAGTCGCCTGGTGTCGACCTCTGGCGAGCCTGCGTCCAGCCATGCCCGCCGACCGATGACGGTGGACATCTTCTGAAGGTAGGAGAGCCGACGCAGTTCGACCTGCGTCAGCTCCCCGTCGAAGTCCTCCAGAAGATGCCCACCGATGCGCACCGGCAGGTCGTACAGCTCGACGAAGTGGTCATCCAGGGTGCGGATGCCACTCTCGCCGTCGAGCAGCCTCTTCCAGGTGCCGTGAGCGTCGGTCGCAAGGGCAGTCGTCATGGCGAGACCGGTGACGACAACATCGGGGAGACCCTGCCCCGTAGTCAACGCTGCCATTAATGCTCCGAACGTTCCTCTCGGTAATTCACCGGCTGTCAGTAGCGCCCGAAGGCCAGAGCGACATTGTGTCCACCGAAGCCGAATGAATTGTTGATGGCGTACTGGTATTCGCCGTATCGAGGCTCACCCGCGACGACATCGAGATCGATCTCGGGGTCGGGTGTCTCGTAGTTCAGCGTCGGTGGGATGACGCCGTCACGCAACGTCAGCACCGTCAGGATGGATTCGAGCGCACCGACCGCACCGATGGAGTGGCCGAGCGCCGACTTGGGCGCGTACACCGCGGCATGCTCCACGCCGGCGGCGCGGATGGCGTTGGCCTCCGCGGTATCACCGATCGGCGTGGCCGTCGCGTGCGCGTTGACGTGAGTGATGTCCTTGGGGGAAAGCCCCGCGGTCTCCATCGCACGCTTCATCGCATGTCCGGCCCGCAGACCGTCAGGAGCCGGCGCCACCATGTGGAAGGCATCCGACGAGATGCCCGCCCCCAGCAGCCTGGCCAGTGGCTTGGCGCCACGGGCCTTGGCGTGCTCCTCGGTCTCGATGACCATGAGCGCGCCCGCCTCGCCGAAGACGAACCCGTCGCGGTTCTTGTCGAACGGCCGCGACGCCCCTTCCGGATTGGCGTTGTTGGTCGACATGGCGCGCATCATCGAGAACGCTGCGATGGGCAGTGCTTCGATGCCACCTTCCACGCCGCCGCAGACGGCGATGTCGGCGTCACCCATGACGATCTGGCGCCACGCGTGTGCGATGCCCTCCGAGCCCGAAGAGCAGGCCGACACCGGTGTGATGACCCCGGCCCTTGCCCCGAGTTCGAGGCCGACGACCGCGGCCGCTCCGTTCGGCATGATCATCTGAACTGCCAGAGGAGACACCTTGCGGGGTCCACCCTCGTTCATCGCGTCATACGTCTCGACGATCTTCTCGCCGCCACCGAGCCCGGTGCCGATCACGACCGAGAAGCGGTCGGGATCGACGTCCGGGCGGCCCGCGGTCTCCCACAGCTGGTTGCCGAGGTACTTCGCCATCCGCTGGACGTACGACATGCGTCGCATCTCCAGCCGGGTCATCAGGGGATCGAGGGGCTCCTTGAGGTGCCCCCCGATCTTGACCTCAAGATCCCACTTGCCGACGAAGTCGTCTTCGAGGAGGTGGATGCCGCTTTCGCCGGCCAACAATCCCTTCCACGTGCTCTCGATGTCCGGGGCAATCGACGTGGTCGCCGTGACGGCGGTCACGACGACGTTGGGGAAACCGCCGTTAGCAGTGGAAGGCTTGGTCACTGTGCGAACTTCTCGCGCAGCGCTGCGGCAGCCTCGGGGTTCTCTTCCTCGAGCTTCTGGATGTAGGCGACGACGTCACCGACGGTGCGCAGACCGGCGAGGTCCTCGTCGGGGATCTTCACGCCGTACTTGTCCTCCGTCTGCACGGCGATCTCGACCATCGACAGCGAGTCGATGTCCAAATCGTCGACGAACGACTTCTCCGGGGTGACCTCGGACGGCTCGATGCCGGTGACCTCTTCGATGATCTCGGCGAGACCGGTGATGATTTCCTGCTGGCTGGCGCCCACTATGGCTCCTTCATCTATTTCATTGGTAACGCGGCGCTCCCTCGTGGAGCGCCGTTCCTGACGGTGTGCGGTTGTACTGGTTAGAGCTCGGTGAGCCCATCCAGGTCTGCGGGGGTTTTGACGGCGTGCGTCGGCACTCCCCGAAGTTCTCGTTTGGCGATTCCGACGAGCGTGCCCGCTGGCGGGAACTCGACGATCGCACCTACTTCCCGCTGGCGGATGGACTCGTTGCACAGGTCCCAGCGCACCGGCCGGGTCATCTGCGCGACCAACTTGCTCATCGCGTCTGCGGCGGACGTCACCGGCTGGCCGTCGACGTTGGACAGCAGCGTGGTGGTCGGCTCGGCGGCGGTCACGCCTTCCACTGCGGCGGCATAACCGTCCAGCGCGGACGCCATGTACCTGGTGTGGAAAGCGCCTGCGGTGGCCAGCTGACGGACGCGAGCCTTGGCAGGCGGATCCTCGGCCAGCTTGCCCAGTGCCGACAGTGCACCCGCGGCGACGATCTGCCCGGCCGCGTTCCGGTTGGCGGGAACCAGGTCCAGCGCCTCGAGGCGGGCCAGCACCTCGGCCTCGTCGCCACCGAGCACGGCGGACATGCCGGTCGGTTCGACGGCACAGGCCTTGGCCATCTCGGCTCCGCGGGTGGCGGCCAGCCCCACGGCATCGTCGGTCGAGATCACACCGGCAATCGCATAGGCCGCGATCTCGCCGACCGAGTGGCCCGCGACGACCGTGTCGGCATCGGCGAGCAGGCCCCGGTTCACGAGCTCCTGGTGTGCGAGCAGCGTCGCTGCCACGACCAGCGGCTGCGTCACGGCAGTGTCGGTGATCTCTTCGGCGGTCGCGGTGGTGCCGAGCCGGCCCAGGTCGAGGCCACTGATCTGCGACCACGCAGCGATCCGGTCGGCAGCGCCAGGCAGTTCGAGCCATGGCGTGAGCATGCCGGGCGTTTGCGAACCCTGGCCGGGAGCAAGCAATGCGATCGCGGAGGTGGGAGGCACATGTTTAAGAGAACACTGTGAAGACGGTTTTGCGCGGTGTAAGAGATTATGAACCTGGTCTTATGTTTTTGTGGGGTCTCCACAAAACGGCATGGGATGCGACTACACCGATACCTTGCCGCGACCTGTCGGCCCGGGGGATGGGTCTCCTGGCCGTCGGGTAGACGTTGTTAGCTGGGGCGCAGCGGTGTTTGTCGTGCTCCCGTACGTCGTCTGACGACGGAGTCGACCGACGGTGGAGGCCACCCGCAGAACATAGGCGTCGCGGGGCGTGGTGGGATCGCGTCCGGTGAAGTCGCCGATCCGTTTCAGGCGGTAGCGGACGGTGTTTGGATGAACGAACAAGGCGCGTGCGCACGCCTCAATCGCCCCGCCCGAGTCCAGATATGCGTCCAATGTCTCGGCGAGCGCAGGCCCCGCGTCGGCGAGCGGTCGCATGACCTCCGTGTCCAACGCAGCGATCGCCATGGCGTCGCCGAGAAGGGCGCGTTCGGGGAGCAGTTCGCGGGCGGACACCGGCCGCGGCGCCCCGCTCCACCCGGCGACGGCGTTCATGCCTGCGATCGCCTCCGTGGCGCTGTAGTGTGCCGCGCTCAGCGTCGGCGCGGTCGGTCCGACCACCACGGGACCGTCGGCGAACACCGCGAGTAGTTCGCCCAACGCCCGATCGGTCGCGGACAGCGGACCCGAGACGATCGCCACCAGCCACGTGCCGTGTACGTCGGACAACGCCGAACGCCCACTGCGCGCTGCGATCTCGTGCACGTCGTCGCTGGCCCATTCCACCCGACCGGGATGGGGCAACCCGACGATCACCGTCGCGGGCGCGGTGGCATCCCAGTTCAGCGCTGCGGCCTGCGATTGCAGTTCCGGTCCGACGTCACCACGGACCACGGCGTCGACGACGTTGGCCTCCATGCGGGTGTCCCACGCCCCGCGTGCCTCCGCGGCGTCCGCGTAGGCGGTGGCCGCGGCGAAGGCCAGGTCCCGGCTGTAGCGCAGGATGCCCGCGGTGAGCGCCATCAGCTGGTCGTCGCTGCGCGCCAGAAGGGGTACCGCCTCCTCGAAGAACTCCATGGTGACGCGCACCATCTCGACGGTCTGCCGCAACGCGATGCGACGGGTCAACTCCTGAGGCACCACCTCGAAGGCCTGCGCGGTGTAGCTGACGTTGCTCTCCGGATTGCGCATCCACTCGACGAAGTTCACCACCGCGGTCTGCACGACGAGGTGCACGCTGGCGCGCTGTGAGGCCTCGAGGTCGGCGAAGAACGGCAGTCGGTCCTGCAGCGCGTGCACCGCCTCGGTCGCCAACCGTCCCGAATACTGCTTCAACCTGCGCAGGACCGTCTCGGGGACGGTGTCAAGCACCTCGAGGGTGGACGCAGGAGGGACGTACCGGTTGTCGGTCACCCCTAAAACCTACGCCAAACTTCTGGTGGAAACCTCCAAGCTCGTCCCGGGCCTAGGCGCCAGGGCCCGGATCCGACGTCTGCACCGGGGCGGCCAACACGTCGTCGATCTTGTACTGCCGTGCCGCGGCCACCGCCACGGACGGATCGATCTCGCCGTCGCTGGCGAGCGCTTCGAGCACCGCCACGACCACGGACTCGGCGTCGGTATTGAAGTAGCGCCGCGCCGCGGGCCTCGTGTCGGAGAACCCGAAGCCGTCCGTCCCGAGCGTGACGTAGGTGTTGGGCACCCACGGCCGGATCTGCTCGGGCACGCCGCGCATCCAGTCCGAGACCGCGACCACGGGACCTGCGGTGTCGCCGAGCACCTTCGTGACGTAGGGGGTGCCTGGCGGGACCTCCGGATGGCGCAGGTGCTCTCGGTCGATCGCGACGCCATCACGGTTCAGCTCGCCCCAGCTCGTCACGGACCACACGTCGGCGGCAACGTCCCACTCGGCGGACAGCAAGTCCGCCGCACGGATGGCCTCGGGCATGGCGACGCCGGAAGCGAGGATCTGCGCCACGCTGCTCCGCTTCTCCTTGGCGGCGCGGTAGCGGTACATGCCGCGCAACAAGCCCTCGGGATCGAAGTTCTCCGGCTCGGCGGGCTGCACGTAGGGCTCGTTGTAGATGGTGATGTAGAAGAAGACGTTCTCCGGGTCGTCGCCGAACATCCGGGACAACCCGCTCTCGACGATGTAGGCGATCTCGTAGGCGAACGCGGGATCGTAGGAGACGACGGCCGGATTGGTCGCCGCGAGCAGCAGCGAATGACCGTCCGCGTGCTGCAGACCTTCGCCGGTCAGCGTCGTCCGGCCCGCGGTGGCACCGAGCAGGAAGCCACGGGCCATCTGGTCGGCGGCCGCCCAGAGCCCGTCTCCCGTGCGTTGGAAACCGAACATCGAGTAGAAGATGTAGATCGGGATCATCGGCTCGTTGTGGGTGGCATACGACGTGCCGACGGCCGTGAACGACGCCGTGGAGCCTGCCTCGTTGATGCCCTCGTGCAGAATCTGCCCGATTTCGCTTTCCTTGTAGGCCAGCATCAGTTCGGCATCGACCGAGGTGTAGAGCTGGCCGTTGCGGTTGTAGATCTTCAGGCTCGGGAACCAGGAGTCCATGCCGAACGTGCGGGCCTCGTCGGGGATGATCGGCACCAGGCGCGGTCCGATCTGCTTGTCTCGCAACAGTTCCTTGAACGTGCGAACAGTCGCCATGGTGGTGGCGACCGCCTGGGTGCCCGACCCCTTCTTCAACGCCTTGTAGACGTCGCGGCTCGGCAGCGTCAGGACCTTGGCCTTGGTGCGGCGGTCCGGAAGGAAGCCGCCGAGCGTACGGCGCCGATCCAACATGTAGCGGATCTCCGGGGAGTCGGGTCCCGGGTGGTAGTACGGCGGCAGGTAGGGGTTCTCCTCGATCGCGCTGTCCGGCACCGGGACGCGGGTGACGTCGCGGAAGTCCTTAAGGTCCTGCAGGGCAAGCTTCTTCATCTGGTGCGTGGCGTTGCGGCCCTCGAAGTGCGTGCCGAGGGTGTAGCCCTTGATGGTCTTGGCCAGGATCACCGTCGGCTGGCCCTTGTGCTCCGTCGCCTGGCGGTACGCGGCGTACACCTTGCGGTAGTCGTGGCCGCCGCGCTTCAGATTCCAGATCGCCTGGTCGGAGAGATCCTTGACGAGGTCCTTGGTCCGCGGGTCACGGCCGAAGAAGTGCTCCCGAACGTAACCGCCGTCGTTGGCCTTGTACGTCTGGTAGTCCCCGTCGGGCGTGGTGTTCATCAGGTTCACCAGCGCGCCGTCGCGGTCGGCGTGCAACAGGGCGTCCCACTCGCGGCCCCACACCACCTTGATGACGTTCCAGCCCGCGCCGCGGAAGAACGACTCCAACTCCTGGATGATCTTGCCATTGCCGCGCACCGGGCCGTCGAGGCGCTGCAGGTTGCAGTTGATGACGAAGGTCAGGTTGTCCAGCGCCTCGTTGGCCGCCACCTGGATGAGGCCACGGCTCTCCGGTTCGTCCATCTCGCCGTCGCCGAGGAACGCCCACACGTGTTGATCGGAAGTGTCCTTGAGGCCGCGGTCGTGCAGGTAGTGGTTGAACCGGGCCTGGTAGATGGAGTTCATCGGGCCCAGCCCCATCGACACGGTGGGGAATTCCCAGAAGTCGGGCATCAGGCGTGGATGCGGGTACGACGGCAGGCCGCCACCGGGGTGACTGTGCTCCTGCCGGAAACCATCCAGTTGGTCGGCAGTTAGCCGGCCCTCGAGGAAGGCGCGGGCGTAGATGCCCGGCGAGGCGTGACCCTGGATGAAGATCTGGTCGCCGCCGCCGGGGTGCGACTTGCCGCGGAAGAAGTGGTTGAAACCGACTTCGTAGAGTGCGGCCGACGATGCATAGGTGGAGATGTGGCCTCCCACACCAACTCCCGGGCGCTGGGCGCGGTGCACCATGATCGCGGCGTTCCACCGGATCCAGGCGCGGTAGCGGCGCTCGACGTCCTCGTCGCCGGGAAACCACGGCTCCGACTCGGTGGGAATGGTGTTGACGTAGTCGGTCGAGGTGAGGGCTGGGATCGCGACGCGCTGTTCGCTGGACCGCTCGAGAAGACGCAACATCAGATAGCGTGCCCTGGCCGGACCCGACCGTTCGAGCAGCTCGTCGAACGACTCGAGCCATTCGCCCGTCTCTTCGGGGTCGATGTCGGGAAGGTAGGAGGCAACGCCCTCTCGGATAACGCGGACCCGGTCGGGTTCGCCTGCGGTGCCGGAGTTTTGGGCCAGGTCTTGGCGCGCGAACTCGGTGGTCAACTGCCGCTCCTCGGTTGGTGGACTCGGGTGCTCATGGCCCCGTTCCTGAACGTGTCCATCGTGCTCCTATCGTGCCGCAGATGCACCGCCGGGGTGGCCGTACACCCACGATCCGGCGATCGCAGGATCAAACCGGTAACGTCTGCGTGATGGGTTGGCGGCAGCGCATGGGTCGGCTGCGTGCGACCGGTTCGGTCGTGGGCGGCCTTGCCGCACTCGCCATGGTGGTCGTGTCCTGCAACAGCGTGACGCAGGGCAGCGCGACCATCGATCGCGCCGACGCCCCCCTGTATCGGGCATCGGTGTCGGCGTCGGCCGAAGAGTCGGCCGCCAGTTCCAGCGCACAGGAATCCGAGCGCCAGGCGTCGGCGTCGAACACGGCGGTGCACACCTCCTGCGAGGCGCTGAGCTCGAGCAGCGTGGACGCCATCGACGCGGTGAACAAGTACGTCGACGCCTACAACAACAACGCCCCTGACCTCGGGGCGTCGTCCGGGCCGGCGATCGACTCGCTCAATCGCACCGCTGACCTGGTGTCGGGCAGCCTCTCCGCTCCGCTGTCGCCAGAGCTCACGACGGCACTCAACGGCTGGGTGGACGCGGCGAGGGCGCTTGCTGCCGCCGTTTCGGCGAACGCATCGATGGACGACTTCAACGCGGCGATCGGCCGGCTGAACGACTCCAAGACGGCTGCATTGAATCTCTGCGATGCGGCATATTGAGCAACCTGCGTGCCAGGAGTCGGCTATTTGGCCGGGGCATGCGACTATAGGGCCGAGTTGACATACGCAGGCTGAAGGAGGACACGGTGGTTGCGGCGGACTCGCCGAACTACGCCCGCAGTTTGGGCATCGAGAGGGACCAGGTTGTCCAGGAACTGGGCTGGGACGAGGACACCGACGACGACATCCGTGTCGACGTCGAGGACGCGTGTGGCAGCGAGCTCCTCGACGAGGACGCCGATGAGGTGGTCGATGTCGTGCTGCTGTGGTGGCGAAACGACGACGGTGACCTCGTCGATCGCCTCATGGACGCCATCACCCCGCTGGCCGAGGACGGCGTCATATGGGTGGTCACGCCCAAGACCGGCAAGCCGGGACATGTGCAACCAGCGGAGATCGCCGAGTCGGCGCCCACCGCGGGTCTGATGCAGACGTCATCGGCGAACCTCGGCGACTGGATCGCCAGCCGCCTCGTTCAGCCGAAGTCGAAGGCAGCGGGGCGGCACTGACGGGCAGCCGAGCACAGGAGAGGTTGCCATGCTCGAAGCAGGCGCCGAGGCACCCGACTTCACGCTGAAGGACCAGAACGGGCAGCCGGTGACGCTGGGTTCTCTGCGGCGCAGGAATGTGCTGCTGGTGTTCTTTCCCCTTGCCTTCACCGGCATCTGCCAGGGGGAACTGGACGAGATCAGGGACAACCCGTCGTGCTACGACAACGCCGACACCCAAACGCTGGCGATCTCGGTGGGGCCGCCACCGACGCACAAGGTCTGGGCGACGCAGCACGGTTTCACGTTCCCGCTGCTATCGGACTTCTGGCCGCACGGAGCGGTCGCCTCGGCGTATGGCGTGTTCAACGAGGCCACTGGTTTCGCCAACCGCGGCACGTTCGTGGTCGATCGGACCGGAGTGATCAGGTTCGCCGAGATGAAGGCCCCGGGCGAGGCTCGCGATCAGGCGTTGTGGATGCAGGCGCTCGACGCACTGAGTGCCGGCTGACGGGATTTCCCGTCGCCCGGCGTCGCCGTGTAGCCTGCCCGAGCACGGGCGCGTAGCTCAGTGGTAGAGCTCTGGTTTTACACACCAGCGGTCGGCGGTTCGATACCGTCCGCGCCCACCAAGCTTGATGCAGGTCAGAGTCTTTTGGCCCAAATCGAGAAACTCCCGTTGGGCCAAGGATGTGCCATGAGGTCTCGGTGGAAGCGTGCGCGAGACGAACAACATACTCGGCACGTCAGTCGTTGTCGCCCAATAGGGTTCGACGAACGTGTCGCAGATGGGTGCGCATGGCTTGGCGGGCGCTATCGGGGTCGCGGTCGGCGATCGCCTCCACGATGTGGTCGTGCTCCGCGCAATACTCCAGGTGCAACTCGGGACTGAAGGTCCGTTTCTTGAGTCCACCCCAGATGGGTTGGCGCCGGCTGTCGATCAGGAGTCGGCTCACCCCGATGATGACGGCGTTATGGGTGGCCAGCGCGAAGCTGTGATGAAGGGCGATGTCCCACCGTTCGAACTCCTCGGACGTGCGGGCTTGTTCTCCGCCGCGCAGACAACGTCGCATCTCGGTGATGTCGGCATGAGTGGCAGCTGCGACCGCCAAGGGAAGCAGTTCTGGCTCCACGGTCAGTCGAGAGCTCATGATCTCGCCGGGGCTGGGGTGATCGGACCCGTCGGTAGCCGATGGGTCGCTCGGAGTGAGAAAGGTGCCCCGTCCTACGTGACGCAGCAGCACCCCACGCGCCTCCAGGTCATCGAGCACCGATCGGATCACGGCCCGGCTGACACCGGCTTGAGCGGCGAGTTCCCGTTCGGTGGGCAGCTTGTCGCCCGGCTGGAGTCCGCTGTTGGATACGAGGTGATCGATGAATCGCAACGCCACCGCCGCCGGTCCCACCGTCATGGTCATTGCATACCTCCGTAGTACCAATTTGAACCAATGCTACGGCATTTCGCGGGTTATTGGCTTCGGCGCATAGGTGTTGACGATCACATATTTGGAACCTATCGTAGCCAATACGTACCTGAATTGGTTTCTGGTCCAAAATGGTTCACAACTCTATGGAGGTTTCGCGTGCGATTTGCACGGATCGATCACACGGAGGGCCCACGGGTCTGCGCAGTAGATCAGGACGGCGCCGCCCGCGCGGTGTCGTTCTCCGACACGGGCGCCCCGGTACGCACCCTGCAGGAGGTCATCGCTGCCGGGCCCGACGCGGCAACGCGGTTGAGCATCGCCGCCTCTGCCGAGCCGGGCAAGGTGCTCGCGCCACTCGTCCCGCACCGCAACATCTTCTGCGTCGGCAAGAACTACGCCGAGCACGCCGCCGAGTTCGCGGCCAGCGGCTTCGACGCCACTGGCGGCCCCGACGGAGAACACCTGCCTGAGTACCCGGCAGTGTTCACCAAGCCCGCCGCCACCGTCATCGCCTCCGGCGATCCGATCGACCCACACACCGACATCACCTCGGCGCTGGATTACGAGGGCGAGATCGGCGTAATCATCGGCAAGCGTGCCGCCAAGGTGTCCAAGGCCGACGCGCTCGACTACGTGTGGGGGTACACCCTCATCAACGACGTGACGGCGCGCGACCTGCAACGCGATCACAAGCAGTGGTTCATCGGCAAGTCGCTCGACACGTTCTGCCCGCTGGGCCCGTGGGCGGTGACCGCCGACGAGGTCGACGTCACCAACCTGCAACTGCAGACCCGCGTGAACGGCGAACTGCGCCAGGACACCAACACCTCGTTGCTGATCTTCGACGTGCCGACCATCATCGAAACCCTCTCTGCCGGAATCACCTTGGAGCCCGGTGACGTGATCGCCACCGGCACACCCGTCGGTGTCGGCATCGGGTACGACCCGCCCAAGTACCTGCAGCCCGGCGACGAAGTCCGAGTGACCGCGACCGGCCTCGGCGAGCTTCACAACGTCGTCGCCGACCCCGCCGGCAACGATGGCCTGGCCACCGCAGGCACTCGGCGCCTGTTCGTGGAGAAGACCGGAACCGGGCCGACCGTGGTGTTGATCCACGGACTCGGTGGCGCCACGACCATCTACGAACCGCAGGTCGCCGCGCTCGCCGAGACGCACACCGTCATTCGCTACGACCTGTCCGGGCACGGACGTTCCCCGTACGCCGGAACGCCCAGCATCGACGGCTGGGTGCACGAACTAGTCGAGCTTCTCAACGCGGAGGGAATCGAGCAGACCGCGCTGGTCGCGCATTCGATGGGCACCCTGGTCGCCAACACCTTCGCCGCCCGCTACCCCGACCGGGTCAGCAAAGTTGCTCTGCTGGGCGCGGTTCGAGCACAACCCGAACAAGCGAAGACCGCGACACGGGGCAGGGCACGGACCGTCCGCGGCGGCGGCATGTCCGCCGTTGCCGACACCATCGTCGCCGCGGCGCTGTCCCGATCGACCCAATCCGATCGCCCAGTCACCGTGGCAGCCGTACGTGAGTTGCTCCTCGGGCAGGATCCCGAGGGCTACGCCGGAGCCTGTGAGGCGCTGGCCGCCGCGGCGGAGCCTGACTTCGCCGCCATCGACGCACCGGTTCTGCTGATCACCGGCGACGAGGACAAGGTCAGCCCCGTGGCCACCAACGAGGAACTGTTGTCCATCTACCCGAACGCCCAGTTGCACGTTCTCGACGGTGTCGGGCACTGGCACAGCCTCGAAGACCCCGCCGCCGTCACCAGTCTGCTCGATCGAATTCCTCACCAAGCCCTGACCGCCCCCAACGAGAGGAGTGACGACGATGTCCTCTGCACTGCCCACCGAAACCTCCGTGCTCTTCACCAACGTGCGGATCTTCGATTCGACGGGAGCCGACCCGTTCGACGGTGAGGTCCTGGTCCGCGGCGACCGGATCGCCGCGGTACGTCCCGGCTCCGGCGACCAGCCCCGTGACGGGGTCCGCGTCATCGACGGTCAGGGCAAGTTCCTGATGTCCGGCCTCTGTGACGCCCACACCCACTTCTCCTGGGTGAACTCCGCGGACCTGCCCGGGCTGGGCACGATGGGGGTCGAGGAACACACCCTGCTGTGCGCCCGGTCCGCGCAGACCTACCTCGACTCGGGCTACACCATGTGCGTCGGTGCCGCCGCGGCGAAGGCTCGCCTGGACGTGGTGATCCGCGATGCCATCAACGCCGGCCAGATCCCCGGCCCGCGCTACCTGGCGAACTGTCAGGAGATCGCCGTCACCGGCGGCGCACTGGTCGAGGGCATCACGGCCTTCGCCGACGGTCCCGAAGAGATGCGCAAAGCCGTCCGCAAGAACGTCGAACTCGGCGCCGACCTGGTGAAGCTGTCCATGTCGGGAGAAGAGATCACCGGCAACCAGCACGCCAAGGACAACTACTTCTCCGACGAGGAAACCCTCGCCGCAACCACTGAAGCGCACCGCCGAGGACTGCGGGTCTGCTCGCACGCCCGCTCCGGGCGACTCGGTGAAGATGTCGGTTCGCAACGGCGTCGACATCATCTACCACGCCTCCTTCGTCGACGAAGAAGGCCTCGACATGCTCGAAGCCAAGAAGGACGAGATCTTCGTCGCTCCCGGCCTGAACTGGCTGGTCGCCACGCTGCACGACGCCGCCGACTTCGGCTACCCGCCCGAGGCGGCCGAGGCGGCCGGCTACAAACACGAACTCGAGTGCGCCATCGACGGTTTGAAGAAGATGAAGGAACGCGGCATCCGGGTACTGCCCGGCGGGGACTACGGGTTCGCCTGGACTCCCCACGGCACCTACGCCCGCGACCTGCAGCACTTCGTCGAACTGCTCGACTTCACCCCGAAGGAGACGCTGCTCGCGGCCACCGCGCTCGGCGGGCAGATCATGCGGATGCCCGACGAGCTCGGCCAGGTCAAGGCCGGCTTCCTCGCCGACATGATCCTCATCGACGGTGACCCGCTTGCAGGACATCACCATCCTGCAGGACCAGGACCGCATCGTCGGAATCATGAAAGACGGTGTCTTCCACAAGGACCCGGGTGACGGTACCCAGTCGCGCGCCCGCGACCTCGACGAGATCCACCGCGGCACGCCCATCCCCGCCTAGCCGTCCCAGAATCACACATCTCAAGGGATGCCTTCGTCCCGCCCGCGCCAAAGGCTCGATGACCAGACTAAGAATCCCGGCTCCCTGTGGAGACCACCGACTCTCCAACTCGCGCAACGCATTCGAGTTCCGGCCCGGCCGGGTGCGAAACGCCAGTTCTGGTGGTATCACGGCGTGGGTGGCTTCCTCGGGCGTCGGGATCTACGACACGGCCCTCGAACAACTCAACCCTTGAGCCCAACGCCGATGGCACGGATCGGGTCGAGGCGGTGCGGCCACGTCCAACCAGGTTCGGATGTTCGGCGCTACGGCAGGCCAATACCCGAGTCCGTGACGGTGTCGTTGCCGCCACATGTCTCGGCGCGAGCACATCACCGCAAGGACGGTCACGAGATCGCCCCGGCGAACACGGGCCTTGGGGCGGCAGCCAGGAGCTAGCCTCGCTTGTCCTGGACGGCGTGCTTCGCGTCCTGAGCGTGGTCTTGGACGTCTTGCGCGGCGGACGTGCCTTCCTCCTTGACGGTGCTGGCCGCGTCCGTCGCAGCGTCCTTCACCGTTTGGGCGGCCTGCTGCGCGGGTTCCTTCAAGTTCTGCACCGCGTCCTTGGCTACCTCGGTAACTTCCTGCTGAAGTGGCTGCGCCTTATCCTTCACCGCCACCGCGACCTGTTGTTCCTTCTCGCTCGACGGGATCAGCGCGGCCACCACCAACCCGGCACCGAAGGCGATGAGCCCCGCGGCCAGGGGGTTGCCTTGCGCCTGCCTGCGCACGGCGGTCGGTGCGGACTGCGCAGCCTCGGTCGCCGAAGACACCGCCGACTGCGCGGAGTCGCTCAGGGCCGCGGTGCTGTCTTGGGCGGAGCCCATCACCCGTTCCCTTAGCCCGCCGATCGCGCCGCTGACCTTGCCGACCTGGCGTTTGGCCATCGTGCTCGGCTTGGCTTCGTAGGCGAGGGTGTCAACGTTGGTGCTGAGACGGCTGCGGGTGCGCTCGATCTCGGCGCGGATCTGGTCGGGGTCATTGCTGCTGGTCATCGGGTCTCCTCGGGTCGGGGGGTGAGCGCATCGGGGATGCGCTTGACGGTTCCGGTAGTGCGTGGCAGTCCCTTGACTGCAGTTAAGGCGGTACGTCCCATCACGGCCAGCACCGCGGCGATGATCGCCCAGACGAGCATGACCACCAAAGCCGACCAGGAGCGCCCAATGACGTTGCCAAGAGCCCACCAGCCGGCCACCGACAGGAACAGCAGCACGAAGAACCCGCTCACGGCTGCCCCACCCAACATGCCGACGCCCTTCCCTGCGCGGGTCGCCGTCTGCGTTGCTTCGGCCTTGGCCAGCGCCAGCTCCTGGCGCACGAGTTCTGAGAGGTCGCTGCTGACCTCGCCAAGCAGCTCGCCCAACGACGGCGCCGGCGCGTCGGGGTGATCCGAGCTGTCGTAGGGCGCACTCATGGGTTTAGATCCCGCCTACTGGGCCCCTGGGGATAACCGCGGGTCGGCTGCTGCGGATAGCTCGGTGGCCGGGTGGCGTTTGCGGGTGCCTGCGGCGGCGGGTAGCTCGGTGCCCCTGGCGGTTGTTGGTAGCCGGGTGAGGGTTGATAACCGCCGCCGGTTCCGTAACCCGGTGTGGGCGGGTATGTCGGGGCCGGGGGTAGCGGGGCATTGACGTAGCCCTGGCGGCTGGCGTCGGCCCGCTGTGCGTTGTGCGAGTTGCCAGAACCTCGCGACCCCGCACCGTCGTTGCTGTCGTCGCTGGCCGCTTTCAGACCACGGCCGAGACGGCCGACGAGTAGGCCAGCACCGGCGGCGAGCGCGAGAAAGGTTCCGGGGCGTTGCCTGGCGAAGCGGGTGACCTCATCCACGACGTGCCCGGGTTCGCGCTGCTCCAACCAGGACGCCAGGACATTGGTGCGGTCACTGGCTTGGTGGACGAGGTCGGTGGCCAAGCCCGATTGCTCAGAACCATGTGCCATCGCGCTGAGTTCCTTGCTGAGCGAGCGCAAGCCACGTGCCAGCCGTTGCTGCTGCCCCGCAGCCTGCTCGGTGAGTTCGCCTCGGGTCTGCCGCACCAACTGCTTGACCTGTTGCGTCGCTTCGGAGGCCACCTGCCCGGCCTGCTCGCCTGCCACGCCGGTTACGTGCTTCCCGGCATCGAGCGCCGTGCCGGCGACCTCAGCTGCCTGGCCTTTCGCAACGTTTGCGGTGGAGGGCTCTTCACGCGGCGTGCTGAGTCCACGCTGCGCACTGAGTGGGGGGACCCCGGCCGGATGATCCACCCGATGCCGGGCCCACCCCACCACAGGGGGGATCGCTGGGTAGAGACATGTGCTGTGCTTCCCTTCATTCAGGTTGCAGATCCAAGCCGCCCGGCGAGGTACCGCACGCCGTATTCGAAGCGGCTACGACTTGAGCCGGGCTAGGGGCCCGGCGCAAATTAACCTGCTCGTCAAGCCTTACCCGCGCGGCGCCCGCGGAAACGAAGCGAGCAATGACGATTCTGGCGAACGAGGCGTGGTCGTTTGGCGCGCTGGTGAGTCTCCGCGCCCGCTTCATGAGGCAATACCTCGAAGGATCACACGATCTCTGCAGCCAGCGACCTCGCCGCCGGCTTACAGCCGTAGCTCCTCGCCGGGGAGCACTCCCAGCAGAAACGTGCGTCGTACTACCCGTGCGTGGACAACTTGGGTATCGGCGGCTTGCGAACACGCGCGCGGTGACGTTGCCTCCGTTAAGTTTGGCCCAGCAGATGTAGTGATCGTTTGGGGTGATGGCAGGGCGAATGAACCTCGAGAAGGTCGTCTTCGGATTCTTTGTGCTGTTCGCCGCCACGCTGAACTTCGGCTTCTTCATCGGCGACATCGGCGACTCCGCGTTGCACAACAGTTACGAGCTCTACGCGGCGGTGGTCGTCAACCTCATCGCGACCGTGCTCAAGTTCGGTGACCGCACGCAGATCGGGGCCGTGCACCTGGCCACGAGCCTGGTCGCCGACCTCCAGCTGATTGCCGCAGCGCTCGTCTGGGGATTCGCCTCCTACGTCGCCGCCGAGGGGCTGAGCCGGGAGGCGACCGCCAGCGTGGTCTCCCTGTCCGGTGGCGCGCTGATGGCGAACATCGTGTCGGTGGTGCTCTTGGTGGTCGAGACCGTATCGTTTCAGCGCCGTTAGGGGAATCAGCCGTGAGCAACCCGCTGCTGCTGTTCTGGTACCGGTTGTTCGCCACCGAGCCGGTGCGCCGCCCGCCACGCTGGCGGGTGCCGATGTCCAGCTCCCGGAAGGCCTCGGCCACAATCTTTTTGGTCATGCGCCGGATGCGGGTGCCGCTGATCGTCCTGATCGTGATCTTCGCGATCAGCACCCTGGGCCTCACGCTGATCCCCGGCCAGGATGCGCAGGGTCGCCCGTGGCGCATGGGCTTCTTCGACGCCTTCTATGTCATGAGCTTCACCGCCTCCACGATCGGCTTCGGCGAGATCCCGTACCCGTTCACCTACAACCAGCGGATGTGGTTGACGATCTCGATTTACCTCACGGTGGTGGGCTGGGCGTACGCCATCGGGTCGCTTCTGGCCCTGCTGCAGGAACGCGGCTTCCGGCAGGCGCTGGCCCTGCAGCACTTCACGCGCAAGGTCGAGCGGATGCGCGAACCGTTCCTGCTCATCGTCGGCTACGGGCGCACCGGCGAGCTCCTCGCCCGCTCACTGGACGCGCTGGGCCGGCGCTTCGTGGTGATCGACCGGGACGACGGGCGCATCGACGACCTCGACCTCGACTCCTACCACGCGGACGTGCCCGGCCTCGTCGCTGACGCTAGCGACCCCGGGCACCTTGCCGTCGCGGGCTTGGACCTGCCTTCCTGCGAGGGGGTACTCGCGTTGACCGACGACGACGAGGCCAACCTCGCCGTCGTGCAGGCGGCGGCGCTGCTGCGGCCGGATCTCCCGGTGATCACCCGGGCGGTCTCACCGACCACGGCCGAGCGGATGCGCGCCTTCGGTACTCCCACGGTCGTCAACCCGTTCGACCGGTTTGGCGACCACCTCCGCGTCGCGCTGCGTGCCCCCGCGTCCTATCAGCTCATGACCTGGCTGGAGAGCGGGCCCGGCGCTGCGTTGCCGCCCCGAGGATCACCGCCGTCGCACGGACACTGGGTGATCTGCGGGTACGGCCGCTTCGGGCGGGAAGTCACTGAGGACCTGCAGGCGGAGGGTCTCGACGTTACCGTGGTGGAGCCATCGGACGTGGCCGCGCAGCACCCGGACTCCATCGTCGGCTACGGGTACGAACCGGACGTGCTGGGCTGCGCGGGGATCGAACACGCGGTTGGCTTCGTCGCAGGCACGGACAACGACACCACTAACCTGTCGCTGATCGCTGCGGCCCGGCGGGCTAACCCGACGCTGTTCGTCGCGGCCCGGCAGAACAAGGCGGCCAGTGCGCCTCTGTTCGCAGCTGTCGAGGTGGACTCGATGCTCGTCCCCGCGGACGTCGTCGCACACGAGGTGTACGCGCAGCTTTCCACGCCCCTGATGTGGCGGTTCCTGCAGGAGGTGCCCCGGCGCGAAGACGCCTGGGCCGCCGCCGTCGTCGGCCGCCTGACGCAGCTGTGCGGCGAGCACCTGCAAGCGGTGTGGAAGGTGCGGCTGACGGCGACGGAGGCCCCGGCGCTGCAGGCGTGGCTTGCCGAGGGCGGGGCGCGCCTGGGGGATCTGCTGCGTAACCCGGACGACCGAGACGAGCCCCTGCACGCGGTCCCGCTGCTTCTCGCCCGTGCCGGCGGGGGTGACGACGACGCTGACGTCGAAGTCGCCCCTGACGACGACGTCGAGCTGGCCCCCGCCGATGAGCTACTGCTCGTCGGTTGGCCGTCCGCGCGTCGCCTGCTAGACGCCACGCTCCTGGTCGACGCCACCCGGGAGTACGTCGTTCACGGACGGCACGTGCCCTCCAGTTGGGTCTGGCGCAAGCTCACCCGCCGACCCGCCTGAGTTTCCGCCGCCGGGAGATCGGTCCCGATCTTGCACGCGGCTGGAACGGCGCGCCACGACCCCGTCGCGTCGTGATGCAACCTACGCAGCGGGCTGCAGGGAACAACAGGCCGTTGGGTATAGTTCTCTATACCTAGTGTTTCCGGTCGGTGCTCGAGGCGCCATCGGTCCAGTGAACTCTTGAGCAAGGCGACCGTGGCGCACATCAGTGAAGTGACGAACCGATCGACTTTGGGCGTCGTCCTGGTGGTGTCCACCGCGGCGTTCCTGGCGAGTCTCGACCTCTTCATCGTGAATATCGCGTTCCCGGAGATCCGTACAGACTTCGGTCACGCCAACCTGGGTGCGATGTCTTGGGTTCTCAACGGTTACACCGTCGTGTTCGCCGCGTTCCTCAGTCCGGCCGGCCGGCTCGGCGATCGCTACGGCCACCGCCGAATCTTCTTGGCTGGACTCGTGGTCTTCATGCTTGGTTCGCTTGGCTGCGGCGGGGCGATGTCCTTCGTCATGCTCGTCGCCACTCGGGTCGTTCAGGCGGTCGGCGCGGCGATGTTGATGCCCAGCTCGCTGGCGCTGCTGATGGCCGCCGTGCCCGCCGGTCGACGCGCCATCGCCGTGAGCACCTGGTCGGCCGTCGGTGCGATGGCTGCTGCGCTCGGACCACCGGTGGGGGGCGTGCTGGTCGACTTCTCCTGGCGCTGGATCTTTCTGGTCAATCTGCCACTCGGACTGCTTGCGTTGGCGCTCGGTCCGCTGGTGCTCAAGAGGTCTCCCGGCTCCGGTGCGGGGGTGCCGGACCTGCTCGGCGCACTGAGCCTGGTCGTCGGGGTCGCAGCGTTGGTGTGGGCGATCGTCGAAATCCCATCGGAGGGGATGAGCGTCACGGAGATCGCTGCCTCCGTCCTTCTCGCGATAGTCGCGATCAGCGTGACGGTCCGGCGTTCACGGCGCCACCACACACCCGCGATCGACCTCGAGGCGGTGCGGGTCGTCCCCATGTGGGCCAGTTGCGTAGCGCTGGTGTTGTTCTCCGCCGGATTCGGCGCGATGCTACTGGGCAACGTCATGTTCCTGACCTCGGTGTGGCACCAGGCTCCAGCCGTCGCAGGGCTCTCATTGTCTCCTGGGCCCATCGTCGTCGTCGTGGTGTCGCTGGTGTTCGCCGGTCGTCTCATCGGCCGATGGGGTGTCGGCGCGGTCGCCGCGACGGGTTCGACGTTGTTCGGCATCGGGATCGGCGTCTGGTTGGTGCGTGCCGGCGCCGAACCTCGTTATTTCACCGACTTCCTTCCTGGTCAGATCTTGACCGGCGCCGGCGTCGGCCTCGTGATTCCCAGCCTGTCGGCCGTCAGCGGCTTGACGCTTCCCTCTCATCGGTGGGGCGCAGGATCCGCCCTCACCAACACTGCCCGGCAACTGGGAACGGTCCTTGGTACGGCCGCACTCACGATGGTCTACCAGTCTGGCGTCGACTTGGGCAGCGTCAGGCATGGGTGGGAGATGATCCTCGCTACTGCGGGATCGGCCGCGCTCATCGCCGTGGCGATGGCATTCGGATGGAACACCACCACCCAATCGGCGTAGTCATTGGCCGAGCCTGGGTTGCCGCTCACCCACGACCGGGCGACCCGACGAGTCCGTCACGAAGGAGGGGCGAAGAACTCCAACGCGATCCCGTCGGGGTCACGGAAGCTCAGGCCAGACCCGTAGGGCTCGTCGACGATGCCTCCATGAGCGATGCCGAGCTCGTCGAGTCGTCCGACCCACGTCTGCAGCTCGTCACGGCTCGCGCAGCCGAACCCGACGTGGTCGAGGCCCACCCGCAGCTCGCTGAAACGTTCGTCGCTCGCGCTCTCATCGTGTTGGTGGATGCCGAAGATCGTGCCGTCCTCGAAGCGCCAAACCAGGTGGTGGAACCCGGCATCGGTGTGCTCGTCAAGCACCGGCTCGGCCTCGAGTAGAGCCCGGTACCACGGTCCGCTCACTTCGAGGTCGCGCACAGTCACCGCGACGTGATTCAGTGCCGGGAAGGCCATCGTCAACTCCTCATTTCGAAACCACGGACGTGCTAACACGTCGCCGGGTGGCACCCGGTTCACTCACATGATCGACTTCCGCCTCACGTTGATGCAAACACCGGACGCTCGGGTGCGTAATCGGCAACGCGCGCTCGTGGACGCGCCCGCTGTGGATCTGGGTATTACCGGCGCAGCGCAGATGCCGAACACCATGGCCGCCGGCGTGTTGATCACCTCCCGGAGCGAAGCCACCCCCACCGCTTCGGGGTCACGGTGAACGGCTCAAGCGCCGTCTCCATCAGTACGCTCGTCGCCCCAACTCGTCGCGGCGGTGGTGCTCGTCTCGGTACGCCTCGAGGCGCTCCGACCAGGAGCGCACCGCGCTGGGATCAGCGAAGTTGCCGGTGAAGCTGTTGTGCGCCAACGCAATTACGTCATCTGCCTGGCGGATAGCCACGTTCGGCGGACCCGAGGCCAACCCCGAGGATGCGGTCAGCCCACCGATCGAGGAGCTCGAGTAGGTCCATCGCGGCGAACGCGCCGCTAGCTGCTCGTAGATCGAGACGGCGAGATCGAGGAAAGCCCGTGCACCGAAGAACATTTCGCGCACCACGGATTCTTCGGCGGCCTGCCGCAAATAGGCCAACGTGAGATCGTAGAAATCCTGCCTGCGGCGCAACACCTGGCCGACACGGAACAGGACCGAGAGGAACGCCTCCAGACTGCCCAATCGATGGGCGGAACGAACCTCCTCCACCGTTTTCCACGGCAGCTCCACCGCCGTTGGACCGAGCCGTCCGCAACATCATTTCCGGCTCGAGGTAGACCCGGCACCGAACCGCGCCCTTCGTGCCGACCAGGGCAGACTACGCCGGAATCGTTGTGCGAGACGGCAAAACAGGGCATGGTGGGTCCGGGCAGGAAGGACACCACGATGACGGACGCTTTCGTTCTCGGCGGCGTGCGGACGCCGTTCGCTCGCTACGGCAGCGCGCTGTCGCACATCCGAACCGATGAGTTGCTCGGGATGACGATGAAGGGCGCCTGCGAGCGGGTCGGTGTCGAACTGGGCGCGATCGAGGACATCGTGGCGGGCTGCGTCAACCCGGCACACGAAGGCATGGGTGACGTCGGCCGATGGGCCGCGTTGGCAGCGGGGTTCCCCGACAGTGTCGCGGGAGCGACGATCAACCGCTACTGCGGTTCGTCGATGAGCGCGACGGTCAACATCGCGCACGCCATCAAGGCAGGCGATCTCGGCGTCGGGATGGCCTGTGGCGTCGAATCGATGTCCCGCTCCGGGTGGGCTTTGATGAAGGGCGACGCGGCGTTCAGCCCACGGGGTCCAGTCTTCATGCTCGACACCATGTGGGCTGGGGCGGGCGGGCCGCCGAACCCGGCGTTGCTCACCCGCAATGCCTACATCGGGATGATCGAGACCGCGCAGAACGTCGCCGATCGGTATGGGTTGGCCCGAGAGGAGATCGACGCGTTCGCGCTGCGATCGCAACAACACGCCAAGGTAGCCCGCGACTCGGGGCGGCTGGCCAAGGAGATCATGCCGGTGACGATTCCGGCCACCAGGAAGACGCCGGAAGTCGTATTCGAGCACGACGAGTTCATCCGCGACGACACCACGGCCGAGTCCCTGGCGAAGTTGCCTGCCCAACCGGGCACCACGCAGATGACCGCAGCCAACTCCACGCCGTTGACCGACGGTGCCAGTGCGGTCGTGCTGGCATCGGGGGAGAAGGCCACCGAGCTCGGGGTCGAACCACTCGCGCGCGTGGTGTCCTCCGCGGTCTACGGAATCGACCCGCTGTTCATGGGACTGGCACCCGCGTGGGCCATTCCACTCGCGATCAGCCGCGCCGGCTTGACGCCCGAGCAGATCGACGTATGGGAGGTGCACGAGGCCTTCAGTGCGCAGGCCCTCGGCGTCCTTCGCGAGTTGCCGAACCAATTGGGTGGATTCGTCATTCCCGACGACAAGCTGACCCCCAACGGGGGAGCCGTCGCCATCGGTCATCCGTTCGGCGCCTCCGGCACCCGTTACGTCCTGACGCTGGCCACCGAACTGCGCGAGCGCAATGCCCGGTACGGAGTGAGCGGCGTCTGCATCGGATCGGGGCAAGGGATCGCGATCGTGCTGGAGAACCCGAACGCCGGATAGTCAGCAGTCGGATCGAAGAACTCGACGCGCCACCGCCGTGGCGCGCTTTGCCGGAAAGTCGAGGGCACGCAGCCCAAGGCCGGGGTCCAGAAGTCCGCTGACCGCACGGTGGGGGCCGGGCAGGCGGGTCAGACGACGCGCCTGCCGCGGCGCGCGCGGGACCGCATGTCCCAGAGGTAGAGCCGGTATCCGAAGACCCACAGCTCGCGCGGGATCACCCGATCCGCCATGCGCAGCCCGGTCAGCAGCCACTCGAAGCGGCGCTGCTGTGCCGCCGTCCACGACAGCAGCATGTGCTCACGGAATTCGACAGGCAGGAAGCCCGTCGTTGCGAAGAGGTTGAACGGCCCGGCCAGAAGTCGAAGCGGCGCAGGCAGAAACGCCATCTCGGCAATCCCGTGAAGGTGCTCGCGGACCGGCGGATCGATGTTCAGCCGGTCCAGTGAGCGCTTCCAGAACTCGTCGAACGCGACCCTGTCGGCCGGCCACATGGCCTCGCGCACCTGCAGTGTGGTGCCGAGCTTGCTGGCATCCCGGTAGACCGCGTCGGCGGCGTCGTCGTCGAGCGGACCGTAGAGGGATTCGTGCATGTCGACGTAGTACCTGTACAGGCAGGCCGCCACCCACAGCTGAAGCTTGGGGTCGAAGGCGTCGTAGGGCACCGAACTCGACGCGTCCGACCGCACCAGCGCGTGCACCCTGTCCACCTCCGCGCGGATGATAGCTCGATCGGCGTCGGTGCCGAGTGTCGCCGCCGCGAGGTAGGTGCCGGTGGTGCGCGCCCGCTTGAACGGATGCCGGTAGACGTTGCCGCTGTCCACCGGGCTCTCCACCACCCCGTGCCCCACCGCAGGCACCGCGAGTTGCATGATCACGTTCGCCGCGGGCAACAGAACCGCCGCCGGATTGAGTAGGTCGACGACCCGGGCAGGCCGCCGCGGGGGACCCAGCCTCATGGCGTCGAGTACACCACCTCGTGAGACGCTGCCGGAGTGTTTGCACCGACTCGTCGCGGCCGGGCGGCGGGTCTCGCGCTTGGGTACGCGGCCGACCTAGTGCTGGCCGACCCGCGTCGCGGCCATCCCGTCGCGGTGTTCGGCAGGGGCGCAGCCGCGCTGGAACGGTTGACCTACTCCAACCGTCGGACGGCGGGCGCCGCGCACACCGGCGCGCTCGTCGGCGTTCTCGCGGCGGCGGGCATCGCTGCCGACCACGCCGCCGCGAGGCGGGGCCCTGGCTGGACGGCCGTACTCACCGCCGCGGTGACGTTCGTCGCGCTCGGAGGTACGTCGCTGGCTCGCACGGGCGCCCACATGGCGCGGATGGTGGACGGTGACGACGTCGACGGCGCCCGCACACTGCTGCCGTCGTTGTGTGGGCGCGACCCCGCCTCGCTGGACACCGCCGGACTCACCCGCGCCGCCTTGGAGTCGGTGGCGGAGAACACCTCCGATGCGGCCGTGGCGCCGCTGTGGTGGGGCGCGTTCGGCGGGGTTCCCGGGCTGCTCGTCTACCGGGGCGCGAACACGCTCGACGCGATGATCGGGCACCGGTCACCGAGATACAACCGGTTCGGTTGGGCTGCAGCACGATTGGACGACGTGTTGAACTATGTTCCTGCCAGGGCGACGGGGCTGCTGGTGGCGATCTGCGCGCCCGTCGCAGGCGGCTCGTCGCGACGGGCGTTGACGGCGTGGCGACGCGATGCCGCCCGGCACCCCAGCCCCAACGCCGGGGTGGCGGAGGCCGCCTTCGCCGGTGCGCTGGGAGTCCGGTTGGGTGGGCCGACGCAGTACGCGCATCGCTTGGAGATCCGGCCGACCCTCGGTGACGGGCCGATCCCCGACGCGGCTGACCTGCGCGCCTCGGTGCGGCTGTCGCGGGCGGTGCAGTTGCTCGCGGCGATGTCCGCCGTTGGCGTCAGCGCCGCCTGCCGTAGCGGTCGGCGAGCTTCTCGTCGGGGGTGAGCGGGGTCCCGGCCTGGGGTCGCGCTGCGGTGGCGACCTTCTCCCGTCTACGTTGCCGCACCTCGGCGAGCACGAAGTAGCCGACACCGATGGGGGCGATGATGCCGAACGCGATCCACTGGATGCCGTAGGACAGGAATGGGCCCGCGTCGAGGTGTGGCAACGGAATTTCGCCGAGGCCGCCGGGCTGATCGCCGACCAGTTGCAGGTACGAGCCTGCCAGCGGCACTCCGGTCAGCGCGGAGATCTGCGCGGTGTTGATGGAGTACACCTGCTGCGCCCCGTTCTGGCGGAACGGCTCCTTGCCCTCGTAGACGGCCTCGGAGTTGCGCAGCCGAGCGGTGATCGTCACGGGACCCCGCGGTAGCGGGGCCATTGCGGGCGCATTCGACCCCGGCGCCGGCCGCACGTAGCCGCGGTCCACCAACACGGTCGGTCCGCCGTCGACGGTGAAGGGAACGAGCACCTCGAGCGCCTGCTCGCCGTCGACCACCCGGAGACGGGCCAGCACCTGGGCGTCTGGGTGATACGTGCCTGTGGCGGTCACGCGTCGCCACGCCGCGTCGGGTGCCGACGAATCCTGGTGCGGCAGGAACTGGGTCACCGGCACCGGGTCGGCCGACAGGGAGTACGAGATCTGGCCGTTCTCGCGTGACGTCGTGGTGTTCTTGCCGAGCTGCCAGGGGGCCAGCACCGTGAAGCACAGATAGGCGAAGCCGAGGACGACGACGTAGAGGGCCAGCCATTGCGGCCGGAGCAGAAAGGCGAAACGGCGGGCAGGAGCGAAGCGACCCGGGGAATCATTTCGGCGGGCAGGAGCGAAGCGACCCGGGGAATCAGTTCGGCTCATCAGCTCGCCATTCCCCTGCCCGCGAGACGGTCGTCGACCCATTCGTGCAACCCCGGTAGCGAGGCCTCGATGACGGCGAACACGTCCTCGAAGTCATCGTGCGTCCCGTAGTAGGGGTCCTCGACGTCGAGCGGGTGGGCGGCCGAACGCGGGTCGAACGAACGCAGCATGCGCAGCCGTTCGGGAGGTACGCCCAGGTCGCGGAGTATCCGGGCGTGGTTGCGGCCCATCGCGATGACCAGGTCGGCGGCAAGGTGGTCGTCGTCGACCTGCGCGGCCTCGTGGAGGGACGGATAGCCGTGGTCGTGCAGCACGCGACCTGCCCGATCGTCGGCCCGGTCACCGGCGTGCCAGCCGCCGGTACCCGCACTGGTCACCCGAACCAGTCCGGCAAGACCGCGCTCGTCGATCTGGTGGGCGAACATCTTCTCTGCCATCGGCGACCTGCAGATGTTGCCCGAGCAGACGAACGTGACGTGCAGCGCGCCCGATTCGTCACCCGGTCGCTGCGCTCCTGCACGCCGCCCATCAGACACCGAGCACCTCGCGAAGGTCGGCGACCGAGGACACGTGCCGCAAACCCGCCGCGGCGCCGTCGGGACCATCGAAATCGCCTGCGCCGTAACCCCATTCGACCACGATGGTGTCGATGCCGTGGGCCGCTGCGCCTTCGACGTCATGGCGGCGGTCGCCGACCATCAGCACCCGGTCGGGCAGCGGCCCCAGTTGGGCCAGCGCATGCGCGAGCACCTCGGCCTTCGACGAACGCACGCCGTCGAGGCTTGCGCCCGCGACCACCTCGAAGTGCCCGTCGAGCCCGAAGTGTTCGATGATCCGGGCGGCGGACGGCTCGGCCTTGGAGGTGGCGACGGCCAGCCGCACGCCCGCGGCGCGAAGATCTGCCAGTAGTGCCGGGATGCCCTCGAAGACGCTGTTCATGGACCAGCCGCGGGCGGTGTAGTCGGCGCGATAGGCCGCGATCGCCTCGTCGGCCCGATCGCCGAGGCCCATGGACTTGAGCGTGAGGTGCATCGGTGGCCCGACGACGCGGCTCGCGAGGTCGCCGTCGGGAACCGGCGCCCCGATCTCGCCGAGAGCGTGACGGAAGCTCGACACGATTCCCTTGGCGGAATCGGTCAGCGTTCCGTCGAGGTCGAAGATAACCAGCTGGGCGCTCACACCTCCATTGTCGCCGATGTGTCGGGTCGTCCCCGTACCTGGCCCGGGACCGTGCGCACTAGTGTCGTCATGTGGCGAGGGCAATCCGATGAGCGTGCGGCTCGGTGACGTGATCGAGGTGCTCGACGCGGCGTACCCACCGCGGCTGGCCCATGCATGGGACTCCGTGGGCCTGGTCTGCGGCGACCCTTCGGAACCGGTCGAGTCGGTGACGGTAGCCGTCGACGCCACCGCCGAAGTCGTCGCCGAAGTTGCCGAGGGCGCGCTGTTGGTGGCCCACCACCCGCTGTTGCTGCGTGGCGTCGACACGGTGGCCGCCGACACGGCGAAGGGGGCACTGCTGCACGGGCTCATCCGCCGCAGAGGTGCGCTGTTCACCGCCCACACGAATGCCGACGCGGCCTCACCCGGGGTGTCCGACGCGCTGGCCTCGGCTCTCGGACTGGCCGTCGAGGGCGTGCTCGCACCGGCCGTCGAGCCGAGCCGCCTCGACAAGTGGGTGATCTTCGTCCCGGTGAAGGCACGGAAGACGTGCGCGCGGCTGTCTTCGGCGCAGGCGCAGGCCACATCGGGGACTATTCGCACTGCAGCTGGACCGAGTTCGGGCGCCGGCCAGTTCATGCCTCGCGACGGCGCATCGCCGACCATCGGTAGCGTCGGCTCCATCGAGCGGGTGGCCGAGGAGCGGATCGAGGTGATCGCGCCAGCGCACTCGCGCGCCGCGGTGCTGACCGCGATGCGCGCCGCGCACCCCTACGAGGAACCCGCATTCGACGTGTTCGAGCTCGCGCCGTTGCCAACCGACGCCGGGATCGGCCGCGTGTGTGTCCTGCCGGAACCGGAACCGCTGTCGGCCTTCGTCGAGCGGGTCGCGGCCGGGCTTCCGACGACGTCCTGGGGTGTGCGGGCGGCGGGGGACCCCGATGCGCCGGTGTCGAGGGTGGCAGTGTGTGGCGGTGCCGGCGACTCGCTGCTCGACCAGGTGGCGACCGCGGGCGTGCAGGCCTACCTCACCGCCGACCTGCGCCACCACCCCGCCGACGAGCACCGGCGCCGTTCGGACGTCGCCCTGGTCGACGTCGCGCACTGGGCCAGCGAGTACCCGTGGTGCGCGCAGGCCGCCGGAGTGTTGACCGGCCACTTCGGTGAAGCACTTCCCGTGCGAGTCAGTTCCGTCCGCACCGATCCGTGGAACGTCGAAAGAGAAGTATGAAAGCAGAAGTCGCGCAACAACGTTCGCTGATCCAGTTGACCGAGATCGACGCCGAACTCGGTCGCCTCGAGCATCGTGCCAAACACCTCGCCGAACAGGATCGGCTGGACTCTGTCACGTCCGAGCATCGCGACGCGAACGACGGCGTGGCCGCGGTCAACATCGCGTTGGAGGACATCGAAGCGGAGGTGACCAAGTTCGAGAGCGAGATCGACTCCGTCCGGCAACGCGAGGACCGGGACCGATCGATGCTCGACTCCGGCAGCGTCAACCCCAAACAACTCGCCGAACTGCAGCACGAGCTGGAGACCCTGCAGCGTCGCCAAACGAGCCTTGAGGACTCTCTGCTCGAGATCATGGAACGCCGCGAGGAACTGCAGAACGACCAGGCCGGGCAGCTGCAGAAGATCGACGAACTGGCCGATCAGCTGTCGGCGGCCCGCGCCGCGCGCGACGAGGTGCTGGTGACGATCGACGCCACCAAGCATCAACTGTCCAGCCGCCGCAGCGAGGTGACCGCATCGCTCGACGCCGATCTCGTCGCGCTCTACGAACGCCAACGGGCCCACGGCGGTCCAGGAGCCGGCGTGCTGCAGGGTCGCCGGTGCGGTGCCTGCCGGATCGAGATCGACCGCGGCGAGATGCAACGGATCGCGGCCGCGCCAGCCGACGACGTGCTGCGCTGCCCGGAATGCGGTGCCATCCTGCTGCGGCTCGAGGGCGCCAAATGAAGGTCGCCAAATGTAAGGTCAAGGCCAAGTGAAGGTGACGGTCGAGGCCGACGGCGGCTCGCGCGGCAATCCCGGGGCCGCCGGATACGGCGCGGTGGTCTTCTCGGCCGACCGCGGATCGGTCCTGGCGGAGCGCAAGGAATCGATCGGCAGGGCCACCAACAACGTCGCCGAGTATCGCGGCCTCATCGCGGGGCTGGAGGCCGCCGCCGCGGTGGGCGCCACCGAGGTGGCCGTCTCGATGGACTCCAAACTGGTGGTCGAGCAGATGGTCGGCCGATGGCGCGTCAAACATCCCGATCTGGTTCCGCTCAATCAACGGGCCAAGGCAGCTGGCGGCCGGGTTCGACCGCGTCACCTACGCGTGGATTCCGCGCGCCGAGAACTCGCATGCCGACAAGTTGGCCAACGAGGCGATGGACGCCGCGGCCGATCCCACCGCGGTATCGGCGCCTGCCGAGACGATCAAGCGCTGCCGCCACCGCGTCCTCGCCCGCGGGCTGGACCGGGGCCCGCGGCGCTCCGACCCGGTTGCTGTTGCTGCGTCACGGCCAGACCGAACTGTCGGTCGAGCGCCGCTACTCGGGCCGGGGCAACCCGCCGCTCACGGAGCTCGGTCGGCGGCAGGCCGACGCCGCCGCCAAATACCTGGCAGAGCGCGGGCGGCATCGCGGCGGTGGTGAGTTCGCCGCTGCAGCGTGCCTACGACACGGCGACGGCCGCGGCGGACGTGCTGGGCCTCGACGTCACGGTCGACGACGATCTGATCGAAACCGACTTCGGGTCGTGGGAGGGCCTGACGTTCGGGGAGGCCGCCGCGCGGGATCCCGAACTGCACACCCGCTGGCTGCGCGACACGGCCCAGCCTCCGCCCGACGGCGAGAGCTTCGACGTCGTGGCGCACCGGGTGCGTCGCGCGCGCAACCGGATCATCGCCGACCACGGCGATGCGACCGTGCTGGTGGTGTCGCACGTGACGCCGATCAAGACGGTTCTTCGGCTTGCGCTCGACGCCGGGGAGGGCATCCTGTACCGCCTGCACCTCGACCTGGCGTCGCTGTCGATCGCGGAGTTCTATCCGGACGGGGCGTCCTCCGTGCGGTTGGTCAACCAGACCGCGTACCTTCGAATCAGTTGTGTAGATGGAGCCGTTCGCCGTGCGGGCCGAAGATGGCCACGGCCTCCACCGGCCCGTCCACCGCGCCGAACCAGTGTGGTGTCCAGGTGGAGAACTCAACGGCCTCACCGGGTTTGATGGTGAAGTCCCGCTCGCCGAGGATCAGGCGCATGCGCCCGGACAGGACGTACATCCAATCCTGACCGTCGTGCACCGGTAAGTCGTCCGGTGGGGTCCGGCGCCTGGCGTTCACCCGGATCTTGAAGGCCTGCAGACCGCCCGCCGGCCCGTTGTGGGTCAGCGGCCAGAAGGTGACGCCATTGCGGGTGTGCGAGGCGCCCTTCACCCGCGGATCCTCTGCCTCGGGTGCACGCAACAGGTCGTCGGTCGTCACCGAGAGGGCGGACGCCAACCGCGGCAGGTGATCCAGCGCCAGCCTGCGTTTGCCCGACTCGAGGCGGCTGAGCGTCGACACGTCGATGTCGGCGCGGGTGGCGACCTCCTCCAGGGTCAGGCCGTGCTGGGTGCGCAGTTCGCGCAGCCTGCGCCTGACCCGGAGGTCGACGTCGTCCGCAGTCTTTGCCTCCATGGCAAAAGATGTTGGCAGAACCGACAGGGTTCGGCAAGGTGGGTGCCATGGAAGGCGAATGGGAATGCGTGGTCGTCGGAGGCGGCGCCGCCGGGTGAGCGCCGCGCTAGTGCTGGCCGGGCCGGCGCGAACCTGGTGTCGAGCGGGCGAGCAGAGCAATCTGGCGCACACGGGATCGGGGGCTGCTCGGGCACGACGGCGTCGCGGTCGCTGTCGCCGGCGAGGATGGTGGCCGCGAATCGCTGACAGCTGGCACGCTTCCTGCTCGAGCTGGCCGACGGCACCCGTGAGCGCGCGAGGCGCGTGCTACTGGCGACCGGCATGGCGTACGAAGCCCCGAAGATCCCCGGACTCGGTGAGCTGTGGGGACGGTCGGCGTTCCACTGCCCGTTCTGCCACGGTTGGGAGATGCGCGACCAACCGCTCGCAGTGCTCGCGGCAGGCGAACGCGCGGTGCACATGGCACTGCTGCTGCGCGGCTGGACCGACGACGTCGTGGTCCTCACCGACGGCCCGGCCCGACTCGACGCTGAGCAACGCGAGCACCTGGATGCCGCGAGGATCGTCGTCGACGAGCGCGAGATCGCCGAATTCGTCTCGGAATCGGGTGAATTGGCTGCCATCGAGTTCACCGATGGCTCGCGCCTCTCGCGCCGCGGGGTGCTGGTGGCCGCGACGTTGTCGCAGCGTTCCACGCTGGCGGCCCAACTCGGCGTCAGCGCTGTGTCCGCGGGTCCGGTCGCCCTCGACGCCGTCGAGGTCGATCCGCTGCACCGCACGTCCGTGCCCGGCGTCTTCGCCGCAGGCGACCTCAGTGCCCAGATGCCGCAGGTCGCCGCCGCAATCGCGGCAGGCTCGCTGAGCGCCGCCGCAGTGGTGCAGAGCCTGCTCGCCGACGATTTCGGACTACCCGTCCCGCCATGGCCAACCAAGAAGAAGGAGAACGCCGATGCACACGCCTGAGGCAGATCAGAACGCGAAGGACTACTGGGAGGCGCATTACGCTGAAAGCGAACGCATCTGGAGCGGGCGCGTCAACGTCCAGCTGGCCAAGGTGGTGGCGGACCTGGCGCCGGGCCGCGCGCTCGACCTGGGTTGCGGAGAGGGCGGCGATGCCGTCTGGCTGGCCGAGCATGGCTGGCACGTGACGGCCGTCGACGTCTCCGAGACCGCACTTGCGCGCGCCGCGGCGGAAGCCAGGACACGAGGTGTGCTGGACCGCATCGACTTTCAGCGACACGACCTGTCCGACAGCTTTCCCGACGGCACCTTCGACCTGGCCTCCGCGCAGTTCCTGCACTCCACGGTGCGGCTGGAGCGGACCGACGTCCTGCGCAACGCCGCGAGTGCCATCGCACCGGGTGGGCTGCTGGTCATCGTCGACCACGCCGCGGCTCCGCCGTTTGCGAAGAAGATCCCGCACGACCACCCGTTCCCCAGCCCAGAGGAAGTGCTCGCCGAGTTGGATCTGCCTGCCGCGGAATGGGACCGGGAGCGCGTCGAGGTCGTGGACAGGGACGGCACCGATCCGGACGGTCAACCGTTTACCTGGCGGGACAACCTGATGGTTCTCCGCCGGAGGAAATGACGCAGCTTTGGGGACTCAGGTACAGGGGATGCCGTGTGGGCCACCCTTCCAGTGACCGGGCGGGTTCCAGGGGCACCATGCATTCTTGATCTGTCCGGGCGGGCCCCAATTGACTCCCGGATCCCAGCCGGCCCATTCGGGCCCGTCGACGCATGCGGATGCATATCCCCACGGGCCGCTGACGCAGACACCGGGATCTGCTGCCGCGTGCCCCGCGCCGGCAACTGCAAACACCACGGGCACCGCCACCGCGCCCAATCCCGCCGCCGTCTTTTCGAGGATTCCTGACCAGGTCATTACTGTGCCTCCAATCCCTTCATGACCACCAGGCTAGCCCTGTTCGAGGCCATGACGGAACGGTCGGCGCAAAGTTCCGCTGGTGCGCTGACATGTCGGTGGATCAGATTAGAGTCGAACATGTGTTCGAGGATTTGCCGGTCGATGTCGACGGGCTTCGCGGGGCCGATGATGCCGCGTTGATCGACGCGGTCACCGGGTGGGCGCGGTTGGGTGCGGCCGCCGATGCCCGCAAGTACGCCGCGATCGCGGAGTTGGAACGGCGCCGCAACACCGGGGAGCACGCCCGCTGGGCCTGTGACGACGAGGCCGCCGCGGCCGCCGAGATCGCCGCCGCACTCAACATCGGCCACGGCCGCGCCTGCGGGGAGATGGACCTGGCGGTGGTGCTGCGCGACCGGTTCCCGAAGGTGGCCGCGGCGTTCTTGGCCGGGGAGCTCAACGCCCGGCGGGTCTGGCTGATCGCCAACCGCACCTACCTGGTCACCACCCCCGCCGCGGTGGCCGCCCTCGACCAGGTGATCGCCGAACGGATCACCGCGTGGGGTCCGCTGACCGAGGACAAACTCACCCAGGCCATCGACGTGTGGGTCGATGCGATCGATCCGGGCGCGGTGCGGCGCACCCGCAACAGTGCCCGCACCCGCGACTTCACCGTCGCCGAGACCAACCCGCAGGGCACCGCGGCGGTGTTCGGCCGGCTGTTGGGCCCCGATGCCGCCCTGCTCGAACAGCGCGTCGCGGCGATGGCCCGCGGGGTGTGCGAGGACGACCCCCGCACCCTGGCCCAACGCCGCGCCGACGCGATGGGGGCGCTGGGCGCGGGTTCCACGGTGCTGTCGTGTGCGTGTGCCAACCCGGACTGCCCCGCCACCGTCGACGACGGCCGGGCCTCCAGCATCGTCATCCACGTCATCGCCGAACAAACCAGCACCGAAACCCAGCCCGACCCGCTCCTGCATGGCGAGGCGGCCTCAGAGCCGGCCGACGGACGCGGCCGCTGAGCCGGCGACCCGGCGCAAGGCCGCTCTGCTCGTCGGCGGTGGGATTGTCCCGGCTCCATTGCTGGCCGAGCTCATCGCCCGCGGCGCCACACTCAAGCTGGTGGGCACGCCGACGTCCGAACCAGAGCCGCGGTACCGGCCCAGCACCGCCCTCGAGGAGTTCGTCCGCAACCGCGACCTGACCTGCCGCGCCCCGGGCTGTGACCGCTCGGCAGTGTTCGCCGACATCGACCACACCGTGGCCTACCCGGGCGGGCTCACCCATCCCGGCAACCTCAAGTGCTACTGCCGAATTCATCACTTGATCAAGACGTTCTGGCCCGGCTTCACCGACCGCCAGCTCCCCGACGGCACCGTCGTCGTCACCACCCCCACCGGGCACACCTACACCACCAAACCCGCCAGCAGCCTGTTCTTCCCCGGCTGGGCCATCACCACACCCGCACCACCCGGTATCCCGGCCGAACCGGGTGCGCACCGCACCCTGATGATGCCGACCCGAAAACGCACCCGCACCCAAACCCGCGCCGACCGCATCAAAGCCGAACGCGCCCTCAACGACGCCCACCTCGCCGAACGCAACCAACCCCCACCCTTCTAGGGATTGAGCTGCGTCAGTCGCACGCTGTTACCCGACGGATCCCGGAAGCCGGAGTCGATGCCGTAGGGCATCTGGTTGGGCGGTTCGGTGAACTCGACGCCGCGCGCACTGAGCTCCTCGTAGCTGGCCTGCGCGTCATCGGTAATGAGGAAGACCGTGCCCGCGAAGCCCTTTGCGGTCAGGTCGAGCACCTGCGCGCGGGTGTCCTCATCCATCACGGGCGCTCCCGGCACCGCCATCAACACGATGGCGACGTCATCCTGGCCCGGCGGACCGACGGTGAGCCATCGGAAGGAGCCCATCTCCTCCGGGAACGACACGTCCTCGCGCACCTCCATGCCGACCTGCTCGGTCCAGAACTTCAGTGCGATTTCCTGATCATGAACCCACAGGTGGGCACTTCCTATTCTCATCACGGGCAAGACGCTACGGCCGGTCGTCACGTGCCGTCTTCTCCCCGTGTGCTGTCTTGACGCGGCTGTGTGCGGGCGGTCTGGTGTCGCGCTTCAGGATGCAACTCGGCACCCTGGCGCGGCTGGCTGCCGGCGGCAGGCTGGCGCGGTAGGCCGCGGGCGGCTTCCCGTAGACCCGGGCAAAAGTAGTCGTGAAGGATCCGACACTCTGCAGGCCGACCATCACGCAGATGTCGGCGACCGAACGATCGGTGTAGCGCAGCAATGCCGCAGCCCGCTCCAGTCGACGGGTCTGCAGGTAGGCCCTCGGTGATTCGCCGAACGTACGGGTGAACATTCGGGAGAAGTGCGCGCGTGACAGGCCGGCTGCGGCAGCCAGGTCGTCCACGGTGATCGGATCGGCGTACCGGGCGTCGACCAGGTCCTTGGCGCGCAGCAGATAGCGAGCCGGTGGCACCTGCGGCATGCCGACAAGAGTACGGTGATCTGCGCGGACGAGTTGGCCGGGCGGCCGCGGGTTCCAGTCTCGACTGGGATTCGAGGAAAGTCCGGACTTCACAGAGCAGGGTGATTGCCAACAGCAATCCGAGGTGACTCGCGGGAAAGTGCCACAGAGAACAGACCGCCACCCTCGCGGGTGGTAAGGGTGAAACGGTGCGGTAAGAGCGCACCAGCACTCCGGGTGACCGGAGTGGCTAGGCAAACCCCACCCGAAGCAAGGCCAAGAAGGCCGCAACCTGGTTGCGGCTGCGCAGGCGCTCGAGGGCTGCTCGCCCGAGCCTGCGGGTAGGCCGCTCGAGGCACCCGGTGACGGTGTGTCCAGATGGATGGTCGCCGCCGCGTCGCCAGTAATGGGGACGCGGAACAGAATCCGGCTTACAGGCCAACTCGTCCGCCCCCGCCCCGGCGCCTCTAGTCCTTGTCGCGGACGGTGCGATTCAGCTGCTTGAGCGCGTCGCCGAGCTGCTCGCGCGACCGCTGGGCCAGGTCGTCCTCCTGCTGATGCAGCAGGCCGTAGGTGAAGGTGTCCTCGCCTGCGGCGTGCGCAGTCTCCGCCTGGTGGGACAGATGGGTGCGGCTTACGACGGCGTCCTGATGGTCCCCGAGCAGTGTCTGGATGGTCTTGGCCCGATCGGCGACCTTGCCCGCCCCCGTGGCGGCCGCGGTGTAGCGAAGACGCTTGGCGCCCTTGCGAATCCGGTGCAGTGCCTCGTCGCGATCCTCATCGTGCGCCGTGTCGGCCCGCTTGGCGGCCTTGCGGATGCGCTTGTATGCGGCGCCGATGCTGACCTGGGCGTGTTCCTCGCCGGGTGCCGCGGGTGGGGGCTGGCTGGCTACCAGCGCGTCGAGGGCGTCGAGCAACCGGAAGTACCGCTCGGAGCGCATCGCGGTCAACGACCGCCGCCATCCCGTCTGGTAACGGCTTCGGGCGCCGTCGACGAGCCTTTCCCGGATCGGGCCTCTGACCAGTCCATCGGGCAGACCGTCAAGGGCCTGCTCATACTTCTCGGCGAGTACCTCGGCGTCGCGGGCCACGCCGAGAACCCCGGCCAGCAGTCGCAGTTCGTCGAGCACCCACGCGTCGTCGGAGATGCCGAACGCACTCTCCGACGACTGCAGCAGGCTGCGGATCTTGCGGGTCACCACACGCATCTGGTGCACGGAGTCCCATGCGTCGGCACGCACGGCGCGGTCCCAGATCAACAGCTCATCGACCTGCTCGGCTACCGCCCGGCGCACCGGGTCGCTCGACGCGGGCGCGGGTTCGGCCGGCTGTCCGTCGGAGCCGCCCCGTGCGGCGTCGAGGACCTTGGCCAGCTTGGAACCGTGACCCGCGGGCTCGGCGCCCGCGTCGAACAGGCGGTTGCTCAACCGGTCCAGCAGATCGGGTGCGACGTCCCCGTCCTCCGCGAGCTCGAGCTCCCACTCCCGCCATGTCTGTGGTTCGCCGTCGGGCTCGGCGGCCGCGGTGACCACGTCGTCGCAGAACTCGGCGACAGCGGCGCCTGCCGCGTCGTAGAGCATGTCGACCGTGCGCGTGGTGGAGATCCTCGCGACGGGCTGCAACGTGCGCAGCCGGACGATCGCCAGCACCACGTCGCGCAGCTCGTACGGAACGGTGTCGCCGTCCGCATCGCCCAGGGGGGCGCGCACCTCGGTTCGCGAGTCGGTACCTGCGGGCAGCTTGAGGTGCCAGCCGGCGTCCGGACCGCCCGTGCGCCGCCGCAGGGTGATGTGATGCGCGGCCAGGTCATGGGCCTGCGTGTCGTAGTAGACGGCCTCGAGTTGTTGCACGGGCAGTCGCTCCACGGAGGCGACCGCGGAGAGTCCCGCGAACGACGGGGGCACGGTGGCATCGGTTACCGCGAACTTGCGCTCGGTCTCGGTGTGGCGGGACGCCTTGCGCTTGTCGGCTGCCATTCTCACCTTCGGGTCGATGTCGTCAGTGGCCGAAATTCGTGAACAGGGTGCCACATTTAGATGAACGAAACTCAAAGTCGCCTGGTGGCAGCTAGGAGCTTGTCTACCAGACCGAGATGAACTGATCGACCACTCAGCTCGCCCGCTGGACCTCGCGCGCGCGGTCCCATGCCGACCGTTCCGCGTTGAAGGCCACGCTCTGTCGTTGCCGGAATGCCGCGATGCCGTCGGCGTCGGCGGCGAGGAAGTCGGTGTAGGCCGCCAGCGAGAACTCGCCGGTGGCGATGTCGACGTCACCGCGCCCGGCGGCCATGTCCGCCCGCAGGTCCAGCAGTTCGGCGGCGCTGACGGGGTAGAAGCTGATCCGGTCGAAGTAGCGGAGCAGCCAGGGGGTGCCAGGTTCGAACGACCGGGCATCGCGCGGATGGCAGTGGTTCCACACCTGGGTCGTGCGACCGACGAACTGGTAGCCGCCGGGACCCTCCATGCCGTAGATGCACAGGTACGCCCCGCCGATGCCGACCGCGTTCTCCGGTGTCCAGGTGCGGGCCGGGTTGTACTTGGTGGTGACCAGGCGGTGTCGCGGATCGAGGGGAGTGGCCACCGGCGCCCCCAGATAGACGTCACCGAGGCCGAGCACCAGATACTGACGCGTCGTAGACGGTGTCGTGGACCGCCGCCACGTCGTCGAGGCCGTTGATCCGCCGGATGAATTCGATGTTCCACGGGCACCACGGCGCATCGGCGCGGACGCCGTGCACGTAGCGTTGAATGGCTTCGTGCGTTGCCGGGTCGTCCCACGACAGCGGCAGCCGGACCGTGCGACTGGGCACGACGAGGCAGTCCGACGGCGGCAGTTCATCGTCGAGGCGTGCGAGCAGATCGACCACCTCGGCCATCGGAAGCGCCGTCGGATCGAACTGCACCTGCAGCGACCGGACGCCAGGCGTGATCTCGGTGATGCCCGCGACGTCGCGGGACATCAGATGCTCGTGCAACACGTGTACGCGGGCGCGCATCGCCAGGTCGAGCGTCATGGGGCCGTATTCGACCAACACTCCGCCGTCACCCGCGCGCCGCAACGTGACCGCCGTGCCGTCGGCAGCCGCGAACCGGGTCAGCACACCGTCGTCCGCATCGCTGCTCGTGGAGATCACCAGGGGGAACGACGCGCGCCGGTCGATGTCGAGGGTGCGCAGCGACGGCGCCCTGTTGGCCCGGACCGGCACGAACCGCACGGCGTCTCCCGGGGCCATCTGGCCGAGCTTCCACCGATCACCCCTCGCGACCGTGACCGGGCAGACGAAGCCGCCGAGGCTCGGTCCGTCCGGGCCGAGCAGGATCGGGGTGTCGCCCGTGAAGTCCAGCGCGCCAACGCAGTACGCGGTGTCGTGGATGTTGGACGGGTGCAGGCCCGCCTCGCCGCCGTCGGTACGGGCCCACTGCGGCTTCGGACCGTCGAGCCGCACACCGGTGCGGTCGGAGTTGAAGTGCACCGTGTAGTCGGTGCCGACCACGGTGTCCATGTCGGCGCGGGTGAAGAACTCGGGCGCGCCGTGCGGACCCTCCGTCACGGCGATCTCCCAGCGGTGCCCGATGCTGGGCTGCTCGTCGATCGCTGCGCGGGCCGCCCGGTCCGGCCTGCTCTCGTGCCGGCCGGGATCGTCGCCGACGGTCAGCACGTCGGACTCGCGAATCGCGCGCCCGGCGTGGCCGCCGAACGCACCCATCGTGAACGTGGCTGCGCTGCCGAGGTATTCGGGTTCGAGGAGGCCGCCCGCCACCAGCACGTAGCAACGCATGCCCGGGCCGACGAGCATGCCGACGTCGAGCACGCCACCGGCGGGCACCACCACCGATTGCCACTGCGGGACCGCGACACCGTCGACCGTGACCGCGACCGGTGCCCCCGTGACGGACACCCGTGCGCCGTCGGGGAACCGCAACGCCGGTCCGCCCCTGGTGCATTCGAGTCCGGCCGTACCCTCGGCGTTTCCGAGCACCCGGTTCCCGATCCGGAACGACAGGTCGTCCATCGGTCCGGACGGCGGAACGCCGATGTGCCAGTAGCCGATTCGGCCGGGCCAGTCCTGCACGGTGGTGAGCATGCCTGGCCGCACCACCTGAATGGTCCTCGTGCTCTGTCCGTTGCTCTTCGCGCAAGCGCTCATCGCGTCGTGATCACAATCCGGACCGGAGTCGGGTCGAAGCCGTTGCACGGGTTGTTGATCTGCGGGCAGTTCGATACCAGCACCAGGGTGTCGGCGTCGGCCCGCAGCGTCAGGGACTTGCCAGGGCCGGACAGGCCGTCGACGATCCCGAGCGTGCCGTCGGCCTCCACCGGCACGTTCATGAAGAAGTTGACGTTGGACACGATGTCGCGCTTGCTCATTCCCCATCTGGCCGCTAGCGCGAGGAAGTTCTCGGCGCACGCGTGCTGGTGCGCGGTGTGGTGTCCGTAGCGCAGCGTGTTGGACTCCTTCGAGCAGGCCCCGGCGATGGTGTCGTGGTTGCCAACGTCGTCGGCCACGATCGTCATCAGCGGCGTGCCGTCGGTGGCGCGAAGTACCGAACCGGTGGTCAGGAACACGTTGCGCTGCGCGGCGATGGTGGCCTGGGCGCTGTACCGCACGGTGTGGTCGTCCGCCGAGTAGAACAGCGTGTCCACGGCCTGGTTTCCGTGCAGGTCGATGATCTGAAGGCATTGGCCTGCCCGCACCACGGCCGACCACGGCGCGCAGGCGGCGACGACGTCGTCGGAGAGCGTGGTCATCTGGCTACCTCACTGTTGTGTGCTGCGGCCCAAGCGCTTTCGGTGTTGAAGAGGGCACGCAGGTACTCGGGCTCGTCGGTCACGGGCGCGGTGAGCTGGCCGTCGGCGCGCCAGGCCACCACGTCGAGATCGGTGACCGCGGGCGACGGGTCGAGCGGGTGGGCGGCGTTGACGAGGACGACCACGACCGGCAGGTGGACGAGCAGGTCGACCGTCGTTCCGCCGCCTGCCGACCCGGTGAACGTCAGCCCGCCGTCGTCGGTGACCCGGACACCCTTGAAGAACGAGACCGACGGACCGACGTCACGCACGTCCATGCCGTGCTTGTGCACGCCGAGCAGCATCTGCGCGCGGCCCGCCCCGGTCATGCCGCACAGCGCGTCGTGGTGACCGGAGGTGTCGCCAACGATGGTGGCCAGCACCCTGCCCTGATCGGACAGCAGGGGATGGTTCGTGCCGAGGTAGGCCTGCCACGGCACCTTCACGGTGTCAGCGACGTTGAGTCGCTCCCACGACGCGTCGGCGCGGAACACCAACAGGTGCGCGCACGCCCCGCCGGCGGGATCACCCAGTTGCAGGCGTGAGCCGCGGCCCAGCACCTTGGTGGCATACGAACCCGGTGGAACGGCTTCGGCCCACGTCACCTCGTCGACGCCCGCAGGGGGCGCGGGCACACGCATTCGGGCCTCCGCGGCCTGGCTGCGGGCGTGCGAGCGGGCACCGTCGGTCGAGTTGGTGCTCGACATCATCGGCCTCCTTAACTGTCACTTGAAAGTTTTGAGGCCGGGCGTTCCCTACGGGTGTCGCGCCTGTTACGGGCGCGTTGAGAGTTGTTTCTATCAAGTGACAGAAAACCCGGGCGGGGCGAATCACCGGTGACACAATGTCGCCATGCGCAGCGAAGGCCGGGGCCGCCCGAGACTCGAGCAGTCGCGGCGACCAGGCAAGAACGCCCGCGAGGAGATCCTCGACGCGGCCGCCGAGCTGTTCACCACGCACGGCTACGCCAACACCTCCACCAGACGCGTCGCCGACGCGGTCGGCGTCCGTCAGGCCTCGCTGTATCACCACTTCGCCACCAAGGACGACATCCTCGAAGCACTGCTGGCAGGCACCATCGACGAGCCGCTGCGGCTCGCCGCGGAGTTGATCGCCGAGAAGGGGCCGGCCGCACCGCGCCTGCACGCGCTGGTGGCTGCCGACGTGGCCCAACTCTGCGAGAGCACCTGGAATCTGGGCGCGCTCTATCTCCTGCCCGAACTCCGGGTGGACCGCTTCGACGAGTTCCGCACGCACCGTGCCGAACTGCGGGACCGCTACCGCAGGCTGGCCGGGGCCGTCATCGCCGAATGCGACGGCCCCGTCGACGCCGACGAACTCCCGTTCCGCCTCGTCGAGTCGGTGATCAACCGCCGCTCCGATGATGGCGGCACGCCCGCGCAGCAGCCGTGGATCATCGCCGACGGCGCCCTGCGCACCGTCGGCTTCAACGGCGACTTCGCCGAACTGCGGACGGCGACCACCAACCGGTTGGCATTACACATGGGTGCGGTGACGTAATACCGCTTGCGATACCGTCTGCGCCATGCCCGATTTCGAAGCGCTGACGTTCACCCGGTCCGGCCCCATCACGCGTATCGCGCTCAACCGGCCCGACGCCGCCAACGGGATGAACGACACGCTGCTGCGCGAATTCGCCGCTGCGGCGGCACTCTGCGACACCGACGCCACGAAGGTCGTGACCATCACCGGCACCGGTCGATTCTTCAGCGCCGGCGGCGACCTCAAGGCCATGGCCGCAGCGCCCGATGCGGCCGCGTTCGTCAAGGGCATGGCAGACGATCTGCATCGCGCGCTGTCCACGCTGGCCAGGATCGACGCGGTGGTGATCACCTCCGTCAACGGAGCCGCGGCGGGCGCAGGCTTCAGCCTGGCAGTCACCGGCGATCTGGTGCTCGCCGCCGAGTCGGCAACGTTCACCATGGCCTACACCAAGGTTGGGCTGAGCCCCGACGGCAGCGCGTCGTACTACCTGCCCCGGCTCATCGGCATCCGCCGCACGCAGCAGTTGATGCTGACCAACCGGACACTGTCCGCCGCCGAAGCGCTGGACTGGGGCATGCTGACCGAGGTGGTGCCCGATGATCAGCTGACCGCACGGACCGAGGCCCTCGCCACGCAGATGGCAGGCACGTCGCGGACGTCGAACGGGGCGGTCAAGCGACTATTGCTCGGCACCTACCGAACCGGCCTCGAAGAGCAGATGGAACTGGAAGGCCGCTACCTCGCGGGTTGCGCGCGCTCGGCGGATGGGCAGGAGGGCATCGCGGCGTTCCTCGGCAAGCGCAAGCCGGAATTCGCCTAGCCCGAACGCTCCTAGAAGGAGTGCTCCTCGGCCGGAAACGCGCCGGCGGCCACCTCTTCGGCGTATTGGACTGCGGCACGCCGCAATTCATCTCCGACGTTACCGAATCGCTTGACGAACTTCGCCGTCCGGCCCGCGGTCATCCCCGCCATGTCCTGCCACACCAGTACCTGCGCGTCGCAATTCGGGCCCGCGCCGATGCCGACGGTGGGGATGGTGAGCTTGCCGGTGATCTGAGTGGCCAGTTCGGCGGGCACCATCTCGAGCACCACCGCGATCGCGCCTGCCTCGGCCACGGCGATCGCGTCGTGAACGGTCTGCTCGGCGGCGTCGCCACGGCCCTGCACACGAAAACCGCCAAGTCCGTTGACGCTCTGCGGGGTGAAGCCGATGTGCGCCACCACGGGAATGCCTGCCTGCGTCAGAACCGCGATCTGCTCGGCCACCCGCTCGCCGCCCTCGAGCTTGACCGCCGCCGCACCCGTCTCCTTGAGGAACCGCGTTGCGGTGGCGAGTGCCTGCTGAGGGCCTGCCTCATAGCTGCCGAACGGCAAGTCGGCCACCACCAGCGCATGCGGTGCGCCGCGCACGACGCCACGCACCAGGGGGATCAGTTCGTCGGCGGTCACGGGCACCGTGGTGTCGTACCCATAGACGACGTTGGCCGCCGAGTCCCCGACGAGGAGCACCGGAATCTCGGCGTCGTCGAAGACTCTGGCGGTGGAGTAGTCGTAGGCCGTCAGCATGGACCACTTGTGGCCCTCGGCCTTCCACTTCTGCAGGTGGTGGGTTCGCACCTTGGTACGTGGCTTGGCAACCGCCGTATCGGTGGCAGCACCGTACACAGTCTGCTCAGACATCGTTGTCCCATCTGGTCGGTTAGATCCTCGAGGCCCTTGCCGGGTCCCCGGGTTCGTGTGACACCACCAGTCTGGCACTCGGGCCACCGAAGGTGAACTCCTGGTTCAAGTGGATTTGCTCACACTGTGTGAAATACGAGGCACGTCCGCCGCCGGTTGGGTGGATCCGCTCACACCGGACCCCCTCGCGCCTAGCATCGGCTCATGCAACGGCTCAGCGGACTCGACGCCAGCTTCCTCTACCTCGAAACCGCCTCGCAGCCGCTGCACGTGTGCTCGGTCCTCGAGATCGACACCTCGACCATCCCTGGCGGATACACCTTCGACCGGTTGCGCGACGCCCTCGGTCTGCGGATCAAGGCGATGCCGGAGTTCCGCGAGAAACTCGCCGACAACCGCTTCAACCTCGATCACCCGGTTTGGGTGGAGGACAACGACTTCGACGTCGATCGGCACCTGCACCGAATTGGTCTGCCTGCGCCGGGCGGCCGTGCCGAGCTGGGCGAGATCTGCGGACACATCGCCTCGTTGAACCTCGACCGCAGTCGGCCGCTGTGGGAGATGTGGGTGATCGAGAACGTCGCGGGCACCGACGCCCACGAGGGCGGCAGGCTCGCGGTGATGACGAAGGTGCACCACGCAGGCGTCGACGGCGTCACCGGAGCCAATCTGATGTCAAAGCTGTGCACCACCGAACCCGATGCGCCACCGCCGGACCCGGTCGAAGGGGTCGGTGGCGGGTCTGATCTGGAGATCGCGGTCAGCGGTGCGATCAAGTACGCCATCCGCCCGCTTCAGCTGATGAACGTGCTGCCCTCGACGCTGTCGACCGTGGTGGACACCGTCAAGCGGGCCCGCAGCGGGCTCGCCATGGCGGCGCCCTTCGCCGCACCGAAGACCCGCTTCAACGCAACCGTTACCGGGCATCGCAACGTGGCGTTCGCGCAACTCAACCTCGAAGACATCAAGACCGTGAAGAATCACTTCGGCGTCAAGGTCAACGACGTCGTGATGGCGTTGGTGGCAGGAATGCTCCGTACGTTCCTGCTCGACCACGACGAGCTTCCCGACAACACCCTCGTCGCGATGGTTCCGGTGTCGGTGCACGACAAGTCGGACCGGCCCGGTCGCAACCAGGTGTCGGGCATGTTCGCGAAACTGGAGACCAACATCGAGGATCCGGGGGAACGGCTGAAGGCCATCGCCAACGCGAATTCCGTTGCCAAACAACACAGTGCGGCGATCGGCGCGACGCTCCTACAGGACTGGTCGCAGTTCGCCGCGCCCGCGGTGTTCGGCGTCGCGATGCGCGTCTATGCGTCGAGCCGACTCACCAGCGCCGCGCCGGTGCACAACCTGGTGGTGTCCAACGTGCCGGGACCCCAGGTGCCCCTGTACTTCTTGGGCGCACAGGTCAAGGCGATGTACCCGCTCGGCCCGATCTTCCACGGCTCTGGCCTGAACATCACCGTCATGTCGCTCAACGGCACACTCGACGTCGGACTGATCTCCTGCCCCGAACTGCTACCCGATCTGTGGGACATGGCCGACGATTTCGCGGTTGCCCTACAGGAGTTGCTCGACGCCACGCGCTAACGCCCTCAACAGCGGCGATGGGGAGACATGGCAGCATGGGCAGCCATGAGGCTTCGGAGCGGGCTGCTTGCCACCGCCATGGTGATCGTGCTTTTGGCGGGTTGTAGCAAGATGGTCGACGGCCGCGCGGTCATCGGAGCCCCCCGTCCCGGCACGCCCGTGCACTGGTCGCAATGCGGGTCCAACTCGTCGAACGACGTCGGCATCCCCGTGGGCGCCGAATGCGGGTTGCTCTCCGTTCCGGTCGACTACGGCAAGCCCGATGGCGACGTCGCTCAGCTGGCGATGGTCAAGTTCAAGGCCACCGGTGACAAGATCGGCTCCCTGATCGTCAACCCGGGCGGCCCCGGCGAATCGGGGGTGCAGGCGGCCGCCTCGATCGTCGGAACCCTCCCGGACTCGGTGCGGCAGCACTTCGACCTCGTCGGCTTCGATCCGCGCGGCGTGGGGTTGTCGACTCCCGCGGTGTGGTGCAACTCGGACGCCGACAATGACCGGCTGCGGGCCGACCCTCAGGTCGACTACTCACCCGCTGGCGTCGCCCACATCGAGTCCGAGACCAAGGACTTCGTCCAGCGCTGCGTGGACAAGATGGGCAAGGAATTCCTTGCCAACGTCGGAACCGCAAGCGTGGTAAAGGATCTCGACGCAATGCGAGCAACCCTTGGCGATCAGAAGTTGACTTACCTCGGGTACTCGTACGGAACCCGGATCGGGTCGCTGTACGCCGAGGCCTACCCGCAGAACGTGCGCGCCATGATCCTCGACGGCGCCGTCGACCCCAATGCCGATCCGGCGGAAGCCGACATCCGGCAGGCCGCCGCCTTCCAGACGGCGTTCAACGACTACGCCGCCGACTGCGCCAAGCAGTCGGACTGTCCGCTAGGGACCGACCCGGCCAAGGCCGTCGAGGTCTACCACGGTCTGGTCGATCCGTTGGTGCAGAACCCCGCCCCGACCCATGACCCGCGCAACCTGGGTTACAGCGACGCTCTGGTCGGCACCATCCTGCCGCTGTACTCGCCGAACCTGTGGCGCCACCTCACGCAGGCCCTGACGGAACTCAAGAACGGCAGGGGTGACACCATGCTCCAGCTCGCCGACCTCTACATGGGCCGCGACAAGGACGGTCATTACAACAACTCCACCGACGTCCGGGTGGCGGTGAACTGCGTCGACGAACCGCCGGTGACCGACCGCGCCAAGGTGGTGGACGAGGACCGCCGTGTCCGCCTGGCGGCACCATTCATGAGCTACGGCGACTTCACCGGCCATGCGCCGTTGAGCACCTGTGCGATGTGGCCCGTTCCGCCCACCTCGAAGCCACACCAGATCTCGGTCAAGGGGCTGCCCCCGATCCTGGTGGTCTCGACCACGAACGACCCCGCCACGCCGTACCAGGCGGGTGTCGACCTGGCCAAGCAGCTCGGCGGTTCGTTGCTCACCTTCCAGGGCACCCAGCACACCGTGGTGTTTCAGGGCAATGCCTGCGTGGACGACATCGCCGCCAAGTACCTGGTCGACGTGACCGTCCCGCCCCCCGGCGCCAGATGCTGACCGCCGAGACCCGGTAGGTCACCGTCATATCTCCGTCCGATCACTGGGTGGTCTCCGCGCGGGTGCGGATGCAGAACCGAAGCGCGTTGCGTGCGAACATGTTCGCCATGCGCGCGGCGAAATTGACAGCTGCGCTGCCCGCCATCCTCTTGGTGTTCGCTTTCGTTTGCCCGCCGGCGTCGGCGTCACCCGAAGGCGAGCCCACCCAGTTATATGGACAGACTCCGGTCTGGGGCAGCTGCGCGAACATGATCGGAGACACCACCGACATTCCGACGGCGCAGTGCGGCACGGTGTCGGTTCCCGTCGACTACGCCAAACCCGATGGCGCGCAGGCTGCGCTGGCGGTGATCCGGGTGCCAGCTACCGGTGACCGGATCGGCGTCCTGATGGTCAACCCGGGCGGTCCTGGGGCGTCGGCAGTCGACACCGTCGCAGGCATGGCCGAAACCCTGGCCAACACGGACATCACCCGACGCTTCGATCTCGTCGGTTTCGACCCGCGCGGCGTCGGCCACTCCACGCCACAGGTGCGCTGCCGAAGCGACGCCGAATTCGACGCCTACCGCCGCGAGCCGATGACCGACTACTCCGAGGCGGGTGTCGCCCGCATCGAACTGCTGTACCAGAACATGGCCCAGGGCTGTATCGACAAGACGGGAATGGACTTCCTTGCCAACGTCGGTACGGCGTCCACTGCGCAGGACATGGACGTCGTGCGGGCAGCGCTGGGGGAGAACCAGCTCAACTACCTCGGCTTCTCCTACGGCACCGAACTCGGCGCCACCTATGCCGAGAGATACCCTGGCCGCGTCCGGGCCATGGTGCTCGACGGCGCCGTCGATCCCGGGTCCGACCCGATCGGTGAGAACATCCGCCAGCTGGAAGGATTCCAAACGGCTTTCGACGACTACGCCGCCGACTGCGCGCGATCCGCCGACTGCCCACTCGGCACCGACCCGGCGCAGTTCGTCGAGCGGTACCACGAACTGGTCAACCCGTTGGTGCAGCAGCCCGGCGCGACCTCGGATCCGCGCGGCCTGAGCTACCAGGACGCGATCACGGGCACCGTCAACGCGCTATACACGCAGCGTTACTGGAAATACCTGACGAGTGGTCTGCTGGGTCTGCAACGCGGCACCGACGCCGGCGACCTGTTGTTGCTGGCCGACGACTACCAGCATCGCAACCAGGCCGGCCATTACGCCAATCAGCAGGACGCGTTCACCGCGATCCGTTGTGTCGACGCGCCGTTCCCGACCGACCCCGCGGTGTGGGCCGACGCGGACCGTCGCGCACGTGCCGCCGCCCCCTTCATGGCCTACGGAGCGTTCACCGGATTCGCCCCGCGCGACGTCTGCTCGATGTGGCCGGTTCCGCCCACGTCGACACCACACGACGTATCGTCGCCCGGTGCTGGCAAAGTCGTGGTCGTGTCGACGACGCACGATCCGGCGACGCCGTACCAGGCCGGGGTCGATCTTGCTCGCGAGTTGGACGCGGCAATGATCAGCTTCGATGGAACCCAGCACACCGTGGTTTTCAACGGCAGCCCATGCGTCGATCCCGCCGTGGTCGCCTTTCTCACCGAAATGACGCAGCCTCCGCAAAATTTGCAGTGTTAGCTGTAACACCGCACGCGTTGGTCATCCTCGCGCGTCTCGGCTAACCTCCTGCAGGGAAACACGCTTCTTCCGCGCAATCTCTATGGGGGATTCAGACGATGGACACCGGGAACTCGAGCACGATGGAGGACGGCCACTACTACCGCGAACAGATCGGTAGTAGTAATCCCGTCATCGCCTGGAGTCACCGCTCGAGGTTCGAAAAGGCGATCAGCCTGATCGACCGGGACGACTGCAAACTGCTGGACTACGGCTGTGGCGACGGCACCTTCCTCGCCATGGCGGCCGGACGGATCGGGGAAGGCCACGGCTCCGATGTCGACGCCGACCAGATCGAAGGTTGCCGGAAGCGGTTCGCCGACCTCTCGAACGTCTCGTTCTCCGTGGTCGGCGATCTCGGCGAGGACCAGAACGGCACGTTCGACGTCGTCACGTGCATGGAGACCCTCGAGCACTGCACCGAACCCATCGTCGAGATCGTTCTCGCCGACGTGGCGCGGCTGTGCTCGCTGGACGGCCGCGCGATCATCAGCGTGCCCATCGAGATCGGCCCGTCGTTCCTGCTGAAACAATCCATCCGTGCGCTGGCGGCGCGCATGGGCAACAGCAGCTACCACATGTCGGAGCGCTACAGCGCCAGGGACGCGGCAAGGATGGTGTTCGCCGGGCGCGACACCGTGGTGGAGCGGCCCTTGTACAAGGTCGACGGCGCAGAGGGTTACTCGCACTTCGGCTTCAACTGGCGCTGGCTCCGCGGTCGCGTCGCGCACCACCTCGAGATCGAGCAGACCCAGTTCACGCCGATGGGCAAGCTCGGCGGCGTGGTCAGTAGCCAGGCGTGGTTCCTCTGCCGCCCGAAGGGATAGCTGGACGAACACCATACGCAGTAGCGCCGTAACACGGAATTAACAGCCGGTGCTTACGCTGCGGTCATGGATCGCCAGAAGGAATTCGTGCTGCGCACGTTGGAGGAACGTGACATCCGGTTCGTGCGGCTGTGGTTCACCGACGTGCTCGGATACCTCAAATCCGTGGCGATCGCGCCCGCTGAACTCGAGGGCGCCTTCGAAGAGGGAATCGGTTTCGACGGCTCCTCGATCGAGGGCTTCGCGCGGGTTTCCGAATCCGACACGGTGGCGCGTCCCGACCCGTCGACGTTCCAGGTGCTGCCATGGACGACCAGCTTGGGCAAGCACCACTCGGCGCGGATGTTCTGCGACATCACCATGCCGGACGGTTCGCCGTCATGGGGCGACTCGCGACACGTGCTGCGCAGGCAACTGGCCAAGGCCAGTGATCTCGGCTTTTCCTGCTACGTTCACCCGGAGATCGAGTTCTTCCTCCTGAAACCCGGCGCCGACGACGAAACGCCGGTGCCTGCGGACAACGGCGGCTACTTCGACCAGACCATTCACGACGCCGCGCCGAACTTCCGCCGCCACGCGATCGATGCGCTGGAGTCGATGGGCATCTCGGTGGAGTTCAGCCACCACGAGGGCGCCCCCGGTCAGCAGGAGATCGACCTCCGCTACGCGGACGCGCTCTCGATGGCGGACAACGTCATGACGTTCCGCTACGTGGTCAAGGAGGTCGCGCTCACCGAAGGTGTGCGGGCATCGTTCATGCCCAAGCCGTTCGCCGAATACCCCGGCTCGGCGATGCACACCCACATGAGCCTCTTCGAGGGCGAGAACAACGCCTTCCACGATCCCAACGATCCGCTGCAACTGTCCGACGTCGGCAAGTCCTTCATCGCGGGTGTCCTCGAGCACGCCTCCGAGATCAGCGCCGTCACCAACCAGTGGGTGAACTCCTACAAACGGCTCGTGCACGGCGGCGAGGCCCCCACCGCCGCGTCATGGGGCGCGGCGAACCGCTCGGCGCTGGTCCGGGTGCCGATGTACACGCCGCGCAAGGCGTCCTCACGCCGCGTCGAGGTGCGCAGCCCCGATTCGGCGTGCAACCCGTATCTGGCGTTCTCAGTACTGCTCGCCGCGGGCCTTCGCGGTGTCGAGAAGGGCTACACCCTGGGGCCCCAGGCCGAGGACAACGTGTGGAACCTGACCCCCGAGGAGCGTCGCGCCATGGGCTACCGCGAACTCCCGTCGAGCCTCGGGGTGGCGTTGACCGAGATGGAGAGCTCCGAACTGGTGGCGGAAGCGTTGGGGGAGCACGTCTTCGACTTCTTCCTGCGTAACAAGCGCGCCGAGTGGGAGAACTACCGCAGCCACGTCACGCCGTTCGAGCTGAAGACCTACCTGTCGCTCTGACGGCAGGCGGGAGCCAGCGACCCGGGGTCGTGGATGGGCGCGGGAAGAGGGCTGCGCTACGGTCAGGATGTGGCCAAACCCGCGACGCAGCGACCCAAGCTGCCCGGCGTCGGCAGGCTCGGATTGGTGGAGCCGCCCGCTCGCGCGGACCTGGACCGGCTGGGCTGGAACACCGACGCTCACGTCGAGTTGTTGTGGTCGCTGTCGCGTGCGCCCGACGCCGACTCCGCGCTGCGCACGATGGTGCGCCTGGCCGACGCACTCGGCAACGGCTGGGACGAACTGAACCGCGGACTGGTCAACGACCGTTCACTGCGCGGCAGGCTGTTCGCGGTAATCGGCTCCTCGGTGGCGCTCGGTGACCATCTGGTCGCGCACCCGCAATCGTGGCATCTGCTCGCAGGCACCGTCACGCTGCCGTCCACCGCGCAGCTGTGCCGAGAATTCGCGGCGGTGGCCGAAAGTTCAACGGACGCAAGGTCAGTGCAGTCGTCGCTGCAGATCCTGTACCGGGATCGCATGCTGGTGCTGGCGGCACTCGACGTCGCGCCGACGGTGGAGAACGAGCCCGTGCTGCCCTTCGCGACCGTCGGCAACATCTCGCCGACCTGGCCGACGCCGCGCTCGGCGTGGCGCTGACCGTCGCCACCCGCACGGTGTGCGGCGACCACACGCCGCCGCCGCGGCTCGCGGTCATCGCGATGGGCAAGTGCGGCGCGCGGGAGCTGAACTACGTCAGCGACGTCGACGTCATCTTCGTGGCCGAGAACGCCGACGGCGTCGCCACCCGGGTCGCCGGGGAGATGATGCGGCTTGGCGCAGAGACCTTCTTCGAGGTCGATGCGGCGTTGCGGCCGGAGGGCAAGCACGGCCAGCTGGTCAGGACGCTCGAGTCGCACGTCGCCTACTACGAGCGATGGGCCAAGACCTGGGAGTTCCAGGCGCTCCTGAAGGCACGTCCTGCGGCGGGGGACGCCGAACTGGGCGCCCTGTACATGGAGGCGCTGAGCCCGATGGTGTGGACGGCGTGCGAGCGTGAGGACTTCGTGACCGAGGTGCAGGCGATGCGCCGCCGCGTCGAGGAACTCGTGCCTGCCGGCGTGCGCGCCCGCGAGCTCAAACTGGGCACCGGGGGACTGCGCGACGTCGAGTTCGCCGTGCAACTGCTCCAGTTGGTGCATGGCCGCACCGACGAATCGCTGCATGTCGCGTCCACGGTCGACGCGCTTGCCGCCCTCGGCGGGGGTGGATACGTCGGACGCGACGACGCCGCGAACCTGACCGCGTCCTACGAATTCCTGCGACTGCTCGAGCACCGGCTGCAACTGCAACGACTCAAGCGCACGCACATGCTGCCCGAGTCCGACGACGACGAGGCCATGCGTTGGCTGGCCCGTGCCGCGCACATGCGGCCGGACGGTCAACACGACGCGGTCGGCGTGCTGCGCGAAGAGCTGAAGCGTCAGAGCATGCGGGTGTCGCGGCTGCACGCGAAGCTCTTCTACCAACCACTGCTCGAATCGGTGGGAGGTCCGGCCGCGGAGTTGACGGCGGCCATGTCCACCGATGCCGCCGAACGTCAGCTCGCCGCACTGGGTTACGAGGGTCCGCAGGCCGCATTGACCCACCTGGCGGCGCTGACCAGCCACGGTGGCCGTCGCGGCCGGGTGCAGCGGGTGCTGCTGCCGACGCTGCTCGACTGGTTGTCCGACACCCCCGACCCCGACGCGGGCTTGCTGGCCTATCGGCGGCTCAGCGACGCGTTGGCCGACCAGCGCTGGTTCCTGTCGACGCTGCGCGACGAGGGTGCGGTCGCCAAACGGTTGATGCGGGTGCTCGGCACGTCGGCGTTCGTGCCCGACCTGCTGCTGCGCGCACCCGAGGTGATCCAGCAGTACGCCGACGGGCCGCAGGGGCCGAAGCTGCTCGAGACCGAACCGGACAGCATGGCGCGCGCACTCGTCGCGTCGGCCGGTCGGCACGCCGACCCGGTGCGGGCCATCATGGCCGCCCGCACGTTGCGGCGCAGGGAGCTGGCCCGCATCGCGTCGGCGGATCTCCTCGGCATGCTCGAAGTGACCGACGTGTGCAACGCGTTGACCTCGGTGTGGGTCGCGGTGCTGCAGGCCGCACTGGAGGTCGTGATCCGGGCCAACACACCGGATTCCGGCCCGCCCGCGCGGATCTCGGTGATCGGGATGGGCCGCCTCGGCGGCGGGGAACTCGGGTTACGGCTCGGACGCCGACGTCATGTTCGTGTGCGAACCGCACGACGGCGTCGAGGAGTCGGTCGCGGTGAAGTGGTCGGTGACCATCGCCGAGCAGGTGCGGGCCCGACTCGGCACGCCCAGCGCCGACCCACCGCTGGAGGTCGACGCCAACCTGCGACCCGAGGGCCGTAGTGGGCCACTGGTCCGGACGCTGTCGTCGTACGAGGCCTACTACGCGCAGTGGGCGCAGGCGTGGGAGATCCAGGCGTTGCTGCGGGCACACCGGGTCGCGGGCGACGCCGATCTCGGTGAGCGCTTCCTGTTGATGATCGACAAGACCCGATATCCCGCGGGCGGTGTCTCGGCCGATGCGGTGCAGGAGATTCGCCGCATCAAGGCACGTATGGACGCCGAGCGCCTACCTCGCGGTGCCGATCCCAACACCCACACCAAGCTCGGCCGCGGCGGGCTTGCCGACGTCGAGTGGACCGTGCAGCTGATGCAGCTGCGGCACGCCCATCGGATTCCGTCGTTGCGCGGCACGTCGACCCTCGCGACGCTCGACGCCATCGGTGCGGCCGAGCTGATCGCCGAGGGCGACGTGGACCTGCTGCGCAAGGCGTGGCTGACCGCGACCCGGGCACGCAACGCGCTGGTCCTGGTCCGGGGCAAGCCCAACGACCAGCTGCCGGGGCCCGGGCGTCAGCTCAACGCGGTGGCATTGGCCGCAGGCTGGCACAACGACGACGGCGGCGAGTTCCTGGACAACTACCTGCGGGTGACCCGTCGGGCGAAGACCGTGGTGCGGAAGGTGTTCGGCGAATGAGGAGCGCGGCTTGACCAGAGACTTCCCCCGTACACGAAGGACGGCTCACGCCGTTGGGAACCGGCATTCGGACGCCATGAAGCGGTTCCGCAAGGACCTGACGCTCGACCAAGGCGCCCTGGGCTAGCGGCGCACCCGCCTGCGCCCTTCACGCATGGCGTCGAGCGCCACGGCGCCGCCGCCGGTGAAGACGAGCAGGAAGAATGCGAAGCAGTACAGCACGGCGAGCTCGCCGCCGTTCGCGATCGGCCAGAGCGCGTTGGGCAGATGCTGGGTGAAGTAGGCGAACGCCATCTCACCCGACGCGACGAAGGCAGCTGCCCGGGTGACCAGCCCCGTCAACAGAAGAAGACCCGCGACGATCTCGACCAGTCCGGCCCACCAGAACGGCCAGGCGCCCATCGGCACCGCCGGACCGGTGAGCGCACCGGACGTGGTCGCCGTGCCAACGGGCCAGGCGAACAGCTTCTGTGTGGCGTGAACGGTGTACAACAGCGGCAAACACGATGCGAAAGAGGCTGAGGACGGTCGGCGAGATCGAGGTGAGGCGCGCGTCGATATTCGTCATGCACAGACCATAAACTCATTCGGCCCCGGAAAGGCGCCTCGCGCAGAGGCGTGGCTAACTGCCGTTGCTCTCCGACTCGAGTTTCGCGACGATGTTGAAGAGGGCGCTGACGACCTCGGTCAAGATGTCCTCATCGCTGTGGTCGGCACTCTCGTCTGCCGATATCTGGCGCAGCCTCTCGTAGATCGCCATCGAATCGGGTGCATCGGCCGAGGGCCGGGAGATGTTCAGCTTCACCGGATCGAATTCTGGTGCAGTGCGGCCGTCGTAGGAGCGAAACCGCGGATGGCGGGACGCCATCCGACCGACGCAGACGAGTCCACCCGCCCGGCGATCGGTGTCGTGATCGCCGTGCGGATGGACTCGGTCAGCGCGTCAGCCGACTTACACGTCGTAGTAGAGCGCGAACTCGTACGGGTGCGGCCGGATCTGGACCGGGAGGATCTCGTTCTCCCGCTTGTACGAGATCTAGGTCTCGATCAGGTCCTCGGTGAACACGCCGCCCTCGGTGAGGTACTCGTGGTCCTCCTCGAGCCGATCGATCACCGCGGACAACGAGGTGGGCGCCTGCGGGATGTTGGCGGCCTCGTCCGGCGGCAGCTCGTAGAGGTCCTTGTCGACGGGGGTCAGCGGCTCGATCTTGTTCTTGATGCCGTCGATGCCCGCCATCAACATGGCGGCGAACGCCAGGTACGGGTTACCCGAGCTGTCCGGGCAACGGAACTCGAGGCGCTTGGCCTTCGGGTTGTTGCCGGTGATCGGGATGCGCACGCACGCCGAGCGGTTGCGCTGGCTGTAGACCAGGTTGATCGGTGCCTCGTAGCCCGGCACCAGGCGCTTGTAGGAGTTCACCGTCGGGTTGGTGAACGCCAGCAGCGACGGCGCGTGGTGCAGGATGCCGCCGATGTAGTGGCGCGCCAGGTCGGACAGGCCCGCGTAGCCGGACTCGTCGTGGAACAGCGGCTTGCCGTCCTTCCACAGCGACTGGTGGGCGTGCATGCCCGAGCCGTTGTCACCGAACAGCGGCTTCGGCATGAACGTGACGGTCTTGCCGTTCGCCCACGCCGTGTTCTTGATGATGTACTTGAACAGCAGCACGTCGTCGGCCGCGTGCAGCAGCGTGTTGAACTTGTAGTTGATCTCGGCCTGGCCTGCGGTGCCCACCTCGTGGTGGCCGCGCTCCAGGGTGAAGCCCGAGTTCTGCAGGTTGGTGGCCATCTCGTCGCGCAGGTCGACGTAGTGGTCGTACGGCGCGACGGGGAAGTAGCCGCCCTTGGGGCGCACCTTGTAGCCGCGGTTGGGGCTGCCGTCGGCCTCGAACGGCTCGCCGGTGTTCCACGAGCCCGACTCCGAGTCCACCTCGTAGAAGGTGCCGTTGATCTTGGAGTCGTAGGACACCGAGTCGAAGATGTAGAACTCGGCCTCGGCGCCGAAGAAGCACGGTGTCGGCGATGCCGGTGCTCGTCAGGTAGTTCTCGGCCTTGCGGGCCACGTTGCGCGGGTCGCGTGAGTAGGCCTCACGCGTGAACGGGTCGTGCACGAAGAATTGGAGGTTCAGCGTCTTCGCGGCGCGGAACGGGTCGATGCGCGCGGTCTCGGGATCGGGCAGCAGCATCATGTCCGACTCGTGGATCGACTGAAAGCCCCGGATCGAGGAGCCGTCGAAGGCGAGCCCGTCCTCGAAGATGCTCTCGTCGAACACCGAAGCCGGGATCGAGAAGTGCTGGATGGCACCGGGCAGATCGCAGAACCGGATGTCGACGTACTCGACCTTCTCGTCCTGGATCTGCTTGATGATGTCGTCGGCCGTCTTTTCTGCCACTGAGTAATCTCCTTTGACTGGTAACCCGCCGAATGACGCTAGGTACGAGATGTTGCACGCCAGTCAACCGCATGTTGCGCCGACGTTACGCAGTGCCCTCCGACCATAGACTTGCCCCATGGCCCGCACTTTCGGATCCTTGCTGTCCGGCCCGCCGCCGTCGGAGGCGGGTGATCCCGGCAGGGGGCCAGGCGACTATCCAGGTCAGCGACTCGGGTTGCCGCAGACCGGACCGCGGTCGCTGGCGCGGATGGGCCGCCGCATCGGTGCGTTGCTGATCGACTGGCTGATCGCCTATGGCCTTGCCGCGCTGGGTCTCACCCTCGGCATCGTCTCGATGGCCTCACTGTCGACGGCGGTGTTGATCGTGTGGTTCGTGCTCGGCGTGGTGTCGCTCCGGCTGTTCGGCTTCACGCCCGGCCAGCTCGCGTTCGGGCTGACGGTGGTGCCGGTGGACGCTCGGATGCACGTCGGAATCGGCCGTGCCGTCGCGCGCGGCCTGTTGATCGCATTGGTCGTGCCGGCGTTGGTGACCGATTCGGACATGCGCGGGTTGCAGGATCGGGTGACCAACACCGCCGTCGTCCGGCGATAGGACGCCGGGACTACTTGAGGACTACTTCCTCCGCACGGTGCGCTGCACGCCACGCATCTTCGCGTTACCCGGCATGGGACCCTTCGGCATCGCGGCGGGGCCGAGCCGTGAGCCCAGCGCGGCCAACCGCGATTCCAACGAGTCCATCTGCTTGGCGGTGATGTTGGCCGGCAGCTTCGTCAGGTGGCGCTCCAGCTTGGACAACGGCACCTCGCCCTCGCCGTTGCCGACCACGATGTCGTAGATCGGGATGTCGCCGATCAGGCGTGCGGTGCGCTTCTTCTCCTGCGCGAGCAGGGGTTTGACCCGGCTTGCCGATCCCTCGCCGACGAAGATCACGCCGGGCCTGCCGATCACGCGGTGCACCGCGTCGAAGTGCCCGGTGGCGGCGACGCCGGGGGTCACCCGCCACTTGCCGCGCAGGTTGTCGAGGGCCCACGCCGCAGCGCCCGTCTGCCCCTCTGCCTTGCGTGTACACGGACTTCTGCGCGCGTCTGCCGAAGATGATGAACGCGACCAGGGCGCCGAGCACCACGCCGAGCGGGATCAGCGTCACCATCGTGAAGGTGCTGCCGCTGACGACCCCCGCCACCACCGCCGCGATCACGATCAGCGCGAACGCGCCGATCATGTACGGCAGAAGCCGCTTGTCTTCCTTGCGCTGCATCTGGAACGCCTGCCACAGCTGACTGCGGCGCTGCTTGGACGCCGCCTTGCGGGCGGCCTTCGCCTCGGCCTTGGCGGCCTTGCTGGCGGCGGGCTTGCTGGATTTCGCCATTGGCTCAGGATACGGGTGGGCGTAACCGCGCTGCCTGCGCGTACAGCCGACCGGCCCGGTACGACGATCGCACCAGCGGTCCGGCCAGCACGCCGGCGAAACCGAGTTGCTCGGCGAACCTTGCGTGCTCGACGAACTCCTCGGGCTTGACCCAGCGCTCCACCGGGTGATGACGCAGGCTGGGCCGCAGATACTGCGTGATGGTGATGATGTCGCAGCCCGCCTCGTACAGGTCGGTCAGCGCGACGTTCACCTCGTCGGGCGTCTCGCCCATGCCAAGGATCAGGTTGCTCTTGGTCACCAGGCCGTAGTCGCGTGCCGCGGTCACGACGTCGAGGCTGCGCTGATAGCGGAACGCCGGCCGGATCCGCTTGAAGATGCGCGGCACCGTTTCGACGTTGTGCGCCAACACTTCCGGGCGCGTCTCGAAGACCGTCTCGAGCTGAGAGGGGATGCCGTTGAAGTCGGGGATGAGCAACTCGACACCGGTGTTCGGGTTCAGCGCCTTGATCTGCCGCACCGTCTCGGCGTACAGCCACGCCCCGCCGTCGGGCAGGTCGTCACGCGCCACGCCGGTCACGGTCGAGTAGCGCAGGCCCATCGCCTGCACGCTCTCGGCCACCCGCCGGGGCTCGTCGCGGTCCAGCTCGGCGGGCTTGCCGGTGTCGATCTGGCAGAAGTCGCACCGACGGGTGCACTGTTCGCCGCCGATCAGGAAAGTGGCCTCGCGGTCTTCCCAGCACTCGTAGATGTTGGGGCAGCCGGCTTCCTCGCAGACAGTGTGCAGGCCTTCCCTGCGCACCAGAGCCTTGAGCTCCTTGTATTCCGGGCCCGTCTTCATCGTGGTCTTGATCCACGGGGGCTTGCGTTCGATGGGGACCTCGGCGTTACGGACCTCGAGGCGCAACAGCTTGCGGTTTCCCGGTTCGACGCTCACAGGATCGATGCTAGCGCCGTGCGCCCGTCGAGGGCATCCTGGACGGCGCCGGCGACGGATTCGGTGACATCGGCCACGGTGATCCGTGCGACCGAGTTCGGCGCTCAGCGACGTCACGCCCGCATCGGAGATCCCACACGGCACGATCGACGAGAACGCGTCGAGATCACAATCACAGTTCAGCGCAAAGCCGTGCAGCGTCGTCCCGCGCGCCACCCGGATGCCGATCGCGCCGATCTTGCGGGCCTGCCTGCCGACCCCGCCGGGTACCCACACCCCGGACCGGCCCTCGACCTTGCCGGTCTGCAACCCGAGCGAGGCACACACCGCGATCAGCGAATCCTCGATGCGGCGGACGTACTTCACCACGTCGATCGGCTGCGCGAGCCCGACGATCGGGTAGCCGACCAGCTGGCCGGGGCCGTGCCAGGTGATCTTGCCGCCCCGGTCGGTGTCGATCACGGGCGCGCCGTCGACCGGGCGCTCGTGCGGCTCGGTGCGCCTGCCCGCGGTGTAGACCGCAGGATGCTCGAGCAGCAGCAGGGTGTCGGGGCCGCCCGCGATGCGCTCCTCGGCCAGCTCGCGCTGCAGCTGCCAGGCCTCGGCGTAGTCCACGACGCCCAACCGGCGCACCTCGAGGGGCGCGACAGCGGACCGGACCGACGTATCTACCACGTGTCCGAAGGTACTCGGATCAGGTGTCCTTCGGAGCGGTGACGTAGGCCAACGCCTCCCGGATGGTGTTGTGGTGGAACTCGAACCCGGCCCGCTCGAGCACCGCCGGGATGGCGCGCTGGCCGCCGAGCAGACCCTCGTCGGCGAACTCGCCGAGCACGGTGCGCAGTGCGAAACCCGGCACCAGCAGAAGGGTCGGACGGTTCACGGCCCGGCCGAGCGCAGCGGTGAACTCGGCGTTGGTCACGGGTGCGGGACCGGTCAGGTTCACCGCACCGGCGATGTCGGCGTGACCTATGGCGAACAGGAGTGCGCGTATCTCGTCCTCGAGGCTGATCCACGGCATGTACTGCTTGCCGTTGCCCAGCCGGGCGCCGAGCCCCAGCGAGAACAGCGGCTTGATGCGGCTCAGCATGCCGCCGGAGGGCGACAGCACCAGCCCGGTGCGCACCAGCACCACCCGGGTTCCCGCCTGCCGTGCGGGTTCCGTCGCCGCCTCCCAGTCCTCGCACAGTCCGGCGAGGAAGCCGCGCCCCGGTGGCGCCGTCTCCTCGACGACGCGGCCGCGGGTGTCGCCGTAGAAGCCGACCGCGCTGGCGTTGATCAGGGCCGGCACTCCTGCTTCGACGACGGCGTTCGACAGCACCTCGGTTGGGCCGATGCGGCTGTCCCTCAGGCTCTGTTTGAACGCCCCCGACCAGCGCTTGGCCCCGACATTGACCCCACAGAGGTTCACCACGGCGTCGACCCCTCGCAGCGCGTTCGGGTCGAATTCGCCCGCGTCCGGGTTCCAGAACACCTCGTCGGCGTTCGACGGCGCCCGCCGGACGATCCGCACCACGCGGTGGTCTGCCGCGCGCAGTGCGGACGTCAAGGCCGAGCCGATCAATCCGGAGGAGCCCGCGATCGCTATCACGGCATTCGCCACGGTGCCGTCTTTACAGACCCAGGTCGGCTTCGAATGCCGCCTCTTCGAGCCGACGCTTGATGGTGGTCAGGAATCGCCCGGCGTCCGCTCCGTCGATCAACCGGTGGTCGTACGTCAACGGCAGGTAGCACACCGACCGCACGCCGATCGATTCGTTGCCGTTGTCGTCGACGACAACGCGCGGCCGCTTGACGATCGCGCCGGTGCCCAGCATCGCCGCCTGCGGCGGCACCAGGATCGGCGTGTCGAACAGCGCGCCCTGGCTGCCGATGTTGGTGATGGTGAAGGTGCCACCCGACAGGTCGTCCGGCTTCAGGTTGCCCGACCGAGCGCGCGCAGCGATGTCGGCGATCGCCCTGGCGAGGCCGCCAATGGACAGATCGCCCGCGTTGTGCACGACGGGGGAGAGCAATCCCTGGTCGGTGTCGACCGCGAAGCCGAGATGTTCGGCGTCGTAGTAGGTGATCTCCTTGGTGTCCTCGTCGTAACTGGCGTTGACGTTCGGGTGCGCCTTGAGCGCGTCGATCACCGCGACGGCGAAGAACGGCAGGAACGTCAGGTTGACGCCTTCGCGTTCGGCGAAACTTGCCTTTGCCCTTGCCCGTAGCGAGACGATCTTGGTCAGGTCGACTTCGTGGGTCTGCGTCAGCTGGGCGGTGGTCTGCAGGGATTCCCGGGTCTTCTTGGCCGTGATCTGCCGGATCCGGTTGGCCTTCTGGGTGGTCCCGCGCAAGTGCGCCAGCCTGGGGGCCGGTGCGGCCTTGGCGGCCGGGGCCGCCGCCGAAGCAGCAGGTGCCGGTTCGGCCGGTGCGGGGGCCTTCTTGGCTTCGGCGGCCGCCAGCACGTCCTGCTTGCGGATGCGACCGCCGACACCGGTGCCCTTGACAGAGGCCAGATCAATGCCGTTCTCCCCGGCCAACTTCCGCACCAGCGGGGTGACGTACGGGTTGCCGTCGCCGACTCCGGAATCCGCCTTCGCCTCTGCGGCGGGCGCCGCGGGCTCGGGCTTGGGTTCGGGTTTGGGCTTGGGTTCAGGTTTCGGCTCGGCCTTGGGTTCGGGCGGTTCGGGCTTCGGGCTTGGGTTCGGGTTTCGGCTCGGCCTTGGGTTCGGGCTTCGGTTCCGGCTTGGCCGCCGGGGCCGCGCCCGCGGCGCCGATCTTGGCAAGCTCGCCGCCGACGGCGACGGTGTCGTCCTCCTCCGCGGTGATCGACACCAGGGTGCCCGCCACCGGCGAGGGAATCTCGGTGTCGACCTTGTCGGTGGACACCTCCACCAGTGCCTCGTCGACCTCGACGCTGTCACCGACCTTCTTCAGCCAGCGCGTCACCGTGCCCTCGGTGACCGACTCGCCCAGCTCGGGCATCAGCACTGGCGTCGTATCACCGCCACCGCCACCGCCACCGCCGTCCGCGGCTGGCGCAGGCGCGCTCTCGGGCTCTGGTTCGGATTCGGGCTCTGCAGCCTGCTCGGGCTCGGGTTCCTCCTCGGGCTCGGGTTCGGGCTCGGGCTCCGGGTTCCTTCTCTGCGGCAGGAGCCTCACCGCCGCCCTCCCCGGCTTCGCCGATCTGCGCCAGCTCGCCACCGATCTCGACGGTGTCGTCCTCTTGGGCGACGATCTTCGTCAAGACTCCCGCCGCGGGCGACGGGATCTCGGTGTCGACCTTGTCGGTCGAGACCTCCAGCAGGGGTTCGTCGACTTCGACGGTATCGCCCTCCTGCTTCAGCCAACGAGTGACGGTCCCTTCCGTGACGCTCTCACCTAGTGCGGGCATCTGAACGGAGATGGCCATGTGTCTTGACTCCCTCGAATGGTCTTCGTCACCTGTCGAATGTCGGTCCCCATCCTGTCACGTCCGCTCGCGTCGGTCGCCGCAGACCTGGGGTCTATTCGCTCTGGCACTATCGAAAGCGGTGGTGCGGACCCCAACCCCCGGAAACATGCCACCGCACAGCGAAGGGAGTCAGGTCGATTTGGGACTCTTCGACAGGTTTCGCGGTCGCCGCTCCAGGCGCGCCGACGGCCGGGATCCCGCCGCCGATCTGAACTATCTGCGGCAGTGGGTCGCCGACCACGTCGGGGTCGAGGCGTTCGTCGAGCCCAAGACCACCGTCACCGAGGTGACGGTGGTGCTCGTCGACGCCGACGGTGTGTGGACCCGGCGCCGGGCGGGGGGGTACTCCGGCGCCCGCAAGCTCAGTGACCGACTCCACATCCCCGTCTACGACGTACAGAAGGTCGGCTACCCCCAGCGGATGCGCGATCACGACGCGCGGCAACGCATTCTGCGCGATCGCGAAATGCGCCGCGAACTCGAAGAGGGCTGATCGCCTCCGCTATCCGTTCTCGGCGATGTCCTCGAGGACCGCGAACATCGTGCGGGTCGGCACCCCGGTACCGCCCTTGCCGGTGTAACCCCAAGGTCCGCCGGTGTTGTAGGCCGGAGCGGCCACGTCGATGTGCGCCCACTGCACGCCGTCGCCGACGAACTCGCGCAGGAACACGCCGGCAACCAGCATGCCCGCGTACCGGGAGCCGCTGACATTGGCCAGGTCGGCGACCGTCGACTTGAGATCGTCCTTGAGCTCATCGGGCAGCGGCATCGGCCATGCGTTCTCTCCGACGCCCTGCGACAGCGCGGCGACACGATCGCGGAACTCGTCGCTGCCCATCACGCCAGGGGTGCGGCTGCCAAGCGCGACCGTCTGCGCGCCGGTCAGCGTCGAGGTCTCGATCAGGTAGTCCGGGTCGTCCTCGCAGGCCCGCACGATCGCGTCGGCCAGGATCAGCCGGCCCTCGGCGTCGGTGTTGAGCACCTCCACCGTGATGCCGCCGTACTGCGTCAGCACGTCACCCGGTCGCTGCGCGGTGGCCGACGGCATGTTCTCGGCCATCGGGACGGTGGCCACCACGTCGATCGGCAGATCCTGCTTGGCGGCCAGCACCACGGTGGCGATGACCGCGGCGGCGCCGCCCATGTCGGAGGTCATCTGATGCATGTTGGAGGCGGGCTTGATCGAGATGCCGCCGGTGTCGAAGGTGATGCCCTTGCCGACCAGAGCCACCGTTTTGGTCGTCTTCGATCGGTTCTTGGCCCGGTGGGTGAGCCGGACCAGCCGAGGCGGACGCGACGAACCCTTGCCGACGCCGACCATGCCGCCGTAGCCGGCCTTCTCCAACGCCTTGTCGTCGAGGACCTCGACCTCGAGGTCGACCGACTCACCCAGCGCCTTCGCGCGCTTGGCGAACTCGGCGGGGAACAGGTGACTCGGCGGGGTGTTGACGAGATCGCGCGCGGTGGCGACCGCGGTGGCGATGTCGGCGGCGCGAGTCGCCGCGGACTTGGCGCCCTTCGCGGTGGACAGGGCGGTGATCGTGGCCAGCCCCGGCTCCTTCGGCGCCGTCTTGGCGCTGCGGAAGTCGGTGAACCGGTAGGCGCCGAGGATCAGTCCTTCGATCGCGGCCTCCAGGTCGAGCTCGGACAGCGTGGTGACCACCGCCTCGGTGCCGGACAGCGAGCGGGCCGCGACGCCGGCCGCACGCCGGATCACGTCGGCGGGCCACTCGTCGCGCGGCTTGCCAAGCCCGATCGCCAGCACGCTGGACACCGGCAGCGAGGGCGGCACCACGCGGGTGACCTGCTCGGTCGCGCCCTTGGCGCCGAGCGCCTTGAGCGCCACCTCGATCTCGCCGACTGCCTCGGCGTCGAGGAACGGGTTCGCGACCACCTTCGCGGTGTCGTCGTCACCGGTGACGACGGGGACGATCAACACCGCCGAGCCTGCGCGGCGCTTGGGCAGCGTGGCGGCGACGGTGACGACGGGGGACTGGTAGCCGGGGGGGATGCTCACGAAGTTTCACCCTAGTCGCGGCGGTAATAGGGTGGCTGCGTGAGTGACAACCTGCTGAAGGGTCCGCTCGAGGATCGCCATCGCGAACTCGGGGCCAGCTTCGCCGAATTCTCCGGCTGGCTGATGCCGGTGTCCTATGCGGGGACCGTCAGCGAGCACAACGCGACCCGGACGGCCGTCGGCCTGTTCGACGTCAGCCACCTCGGCAAGGCGCTGGTCCGCGGGCCGGGGGCGGCCGAGTACGTCAACTCCGCGCTCACCAACGACCTCGGCCGGATCGGACCCGGCAAGGCGCAATACACGTTGTGCTGCAACGATTCCGGCGGAGTCATCGACGACCTGATCGCCTACTACGTCTCCGACGACGAGATCTTCCTGGTGCCCAACGCGGCCAACACCGCGGCCGTGGTCGCCGCGCTGACCGAGGGGGCGCCCGCGGGGCTGACCATCACCGACGAGCACCGCTCGTACGCCGTGCTGGCCGTGCAGGGGCCGAAGTCCGCCGACGTGGTCGGCGCGCTGGGGCTGCCGACCGACATGGACTACATGGGCTACGCCGACGCCGAGTTCGGCGGCGTGCCCGTGCGGGTGTGCCGCACCGGCTACACCGGCGAGCACGGTTACGAGTTGCTGCCGCCGTGGGATCGCGCAGGCGTGGTGTTCGATGCGCTGGTCGAGGCGGTCACGGCCGCGGGTGGTGAACCCGCCGGCCTCGGCGCCCGCGACACGCTGCGCACCGAGATGGGCTACCCGCTGCACGGTCACGAACTGTCGCTGGACATCTCGCCGCTGCAGGCCCGCTGCGGCTGGGCGATCGGGTGGAAGAAGGACGCATTCTGGGGCCGCGACGCGCTGCTGGCCGAGAAGCAGGCCGGGCCGCGCCGGTTGCTGCGCGGACTGCGGGCGGTCGGCCGCGGCGTGCTGCGCGCCGACATGACGGTGCTCGCCGACGACAGCCCGTCGGGCGTGACGACGTCGGGAACCTTCTCTCCGACACTGAAACTCGGCATCGCGCTGGCGCTGATCGACGCCGATGCCGGCGTCGTCGACGGTCAGCGGGTGGCGGTCGACGTGCGTGGCAGGGCGCTCGAGTGCGAGGTGGTCGCGCCCCCGTTCGTCGCCAGCCAAAACTCGCTAGCCACGGGTTATACAATCGCCACATGACCGATGGCCCCCTCGAATTCACGCTCGCCCGCAACGCGACTCCGGCGAGCGACGAGGTACGGGCCGACATCCTGCGTGACCCCGGGTTCGGCCGTTTTCACACCGACCACATGGTGTCGATCGACTACACCGAGGGCCAGGGCTGGCACGACGCCCGGGTGCTGCCGTACGGCCCGATCGAGCTGGACCCGTCGGCGATCGTGCTGCACTACGCCCAGGAGGTCTTCGAGGGCCTCAAGGCCTACCGGTGGGCGGACGGGTCGATCGTGTCGTTCCGGCCGGACGCCAACGCCGCCCGGCTGCGCACCTCGGCGCACCGGATCGCCATCCCGGAACTGCCCGACGAGGTGTTCATCGAGTCGCTGCGTCAGCTGATCGCCGTCGACGCCGACTGGGTGCCCGCCGCGGGCGGCGAGGAGTCGCTGTACCTGCGGCCGTTCATCTTCGCCACCGAGCCCGGTCTCGGCGTGCGGCCCGCCAACGAGTACCGCTACATGGTGATCGCCTCCCCGGCGGGCGCGTACTTCAAGGGCGGCATCAAGCCGGTGTCGGTGTGGCTGTCGACCGAGTACGTGCGCGCCAGCCCCGGCGGCACCGGCGCGGCCAAGTTCGGCGGCAACTACGCGGCGTCGCTGCTGGCCCAGGCCGAGGCCGCCGATCACGGCTGCGATCAGGTGGTGTGGCTCGACGCCATCGAACGCCGCTACGTCGAGGAGATGGGCGGCATGAACCTGTTCTTCGTCTTCGGCAGCGGGGGATCGGCGCGGCTGGTCACGCCCGAGCTGAGCGGTTCGCTGCTGCCCGGCATCACCCGAGACTCGTTGCTGCAGTTGGCAACCGACGCGGGCTTCGCCGTCGAGGAGCGCAAGATCGACGTCGACGAGTGGCAGAAGAAGGCCGCCGCCGGCGAGATCACCGAGGTGTTCGCGTGCGGCACCGCCGCAGTCATCACCCCGGTCTCGCACGTCAAGTTCGGCGACGGCGAGTTCACCATCGCCGACGGCGAACCCGGCGAGGTCACGATGGCGCTGCGCGACACGCTGACCGGCATCCAGCGCGGCACGTTCGCCGACACCCACGGCTGGATGACCCGACTGGGCAAGGCTGCCATCGACACCGCGGGCTGATCGACCTCGAACAGCACGGTGTCCGGCGGCCACGCCCGCCGGTAGGCCCTGGCATCCATCCCGCGGCGAGTATCACGAACTGGCGGGCGCCCCGATCCGCGGCGCGCTGCGTTCTGTCCCAGAGCGTCGTACCTCAGATCGCGGACCCGGCCGTCGCGGCCCCGTAGCGCGAGCGTCGGCGTCAATGCGCGGCCAGCCCGAGCGCCGTCACGGTCGTCGTCACCTCGACCGCCGCGCCGAGCACGTCGCCGGTGATGCCACCGAACCGTCGGACGCAGTGCGCCACCAGCGCAGCCGCGAGGCCAACGCAACCAGCACGGCGACGGGCCCCTGCCACGGCCGCGGCGTCGCGAACACCGCCGCGCGCGGCGACGGCCACCACCCACGCCGCCGCGACCACGGCCGGCTGCGTGCCCGCCACCCGGCGCCGAGCGAGCTGCCCGCCGCAGCGGGGACCGACCGTCGGCACGCCACCACGACGGCCACCCGGCCCGCAGCCACCGCCACCACGATCGCGACCAGGCTGGACATCGAGAACGCCAGCGCCCTGGACGACGATCGTCACCACCACCGCGGCGACGCCGAACGGTCCCGCCCGCCCGTCCCGCATCACCGCGAGGGCGCGCTCCGGCGGCCCGTAACAGCCCAGCCCGTCGGCGGTGTCGGCCAGCCCGTCGACGTGCAGGCCGCGGGTGGCCAGCAGCAGGACGGCCACCGCGAGCAGGCCGGTCAGCGGGCTGCCCGCGCCGAAGGCCTGCGCCGCCACCCACGACGTCGCGGCGGCCACCCCGCCCAGCGCGACACCCACCACCGGCAGCGCGGTCAGAGCGCCCCGCCCGAACGGCTGCCTGGTGCGCACCGGCAACACCGTCGCGAACGCGAATGCCGAAGCGAGCGAACCGATCACGGTGCCGGGTCGGACACCTGGTTGGTCACCTGCGCCGCTTCGAACGTCGCCATCGACGCCAGCGTCGCGACCGCGGCCCGCACGACCGGAAGCGCGACGGCCGCACCCGTGCCCTCGCCCGAGGCGCATCCCGCAGGTCGACGATCGGCTCGAGCTCGAGGTGCTGCAGCGCCAGCGCGTGCGCGGGCTCGGTGGACCGGTGGCCGGCCTGCCACCACTGTCGTGCGCCTGGCGCCATCCGGTCGGCGACCAGCGCCGCCGCCGTCACCACGACGCCGTCGAGCAGCACCGGCGTGCGCCGCACGGCCGCCTGCGCGCAGGAATCCCGCCATCGCCGCGAGATCGGCGCCGCCGCAGACCCGCAGCAGTGCAACGGGATCGGTCCGGACCGTGCGCGCGCGGTACAGGGCGTCGCGGATGGCCGCGGTCTTGCGCGCCCAGCCCGCGTCGTCGATGCCGGTGCCCCGACCGACGACGGCGACGGGTTCGGAATTCGTCAGCGCGGCGATCAATGTCGTTGCGGCGGTGGTGTTTCCGATGCCCATGTCGCCAGCGATCAGCAGGTCGGCTCCGCCGTCGACCTCCTCGTCGGCGATGCTGCGACCCGCCTCGACCGCGGCATCGACCTCGTCGGCGCTCAGCGCGTCCTCGACGGCGATGTTGCCGCTGCTCCGCCGCACCTTGTGCGCACCGATCGACGGCGACAGCGGTTCGTCGGAGTCCACCGCGACGTCGACCACCCGCACGCCCGCGCCCGCCATCTCGGCCAGCACGTTGATGGCCGCCCCGCCCGCGTCGAAGTTCGCCACCATCTGCGCGGTCACCTCGGGCGGGAACGCCGAAACCCCCGCCGCGGTGACGCCGTGATCGCCCGCGAAGACGACCACCCGTGGCCGTTCGAACTGGTGCGGTGGGCACACGCCCTGGCAGCTCGACACCCACACCGACAGGTCCTCGAGCCTGCCGAGCGCGCCGGGCGGTTTGGTCAGCGTCTCCTGGCGTGCCAGCGCGGCGGCCTCGGCCTCCGCGTCGGGCGCCTCGATCGGGAACGCGGGAAATTCCGTCACGATGTCTCCTTGACGGTCAGTGGCTGACCGGCGACCACGAGCACGACACGTTCGCACAGCGCGGCGAGACGCTGGTTCACCGCGCCCAACTCGTCGGCGAAGCGGCGACCCGATTGCGTCGCGGGGACCACCGCCAGCCCGACCTCCGGGCTGACCAGCGCGAGCGGTCCGCGGAATGCGCCGACGGCCTCGACCAGGTCGTCGACGTCCCGGCTCACCGCGCCTCCGGATCCAGGCGCCCGCCGGTCCATCGCCGCGACGAGCCAGCCGCCGATGTCGTCGACCAGTGTCGGGCAGGTCCGGATCGATGCGCAATTGCGTTGCCACGTCCTGACTTTCGACCGTCGTCCAGTGTGCAGGCCGCCGTTGCCGGTGGGCGGCCACCCGCGTCGACCAGTCCGCGTCGTCAACGGTGGCCGCACCGGTGGCCAGATAGCGGACGGGCTGGTCCGCACGTCACCGATCTGCGCGATCGACTCCTCGGCCCACTGCGACTTGCCCGAACGGATACCGCCGAGAACCAGCGCACGCACCGCGGCTCAGGCGATCTTGTCGCCGCGGTTCACCTGCGGGCGCGGCGCCCGCATCCGGCGCAACTGAGAGGCCCGGCTCGCCGCGTAGAAGCCGAGCTTCCAACCACTTTCGACGTTGTCCGGGAACTTCGCGTCGACCATCTTGTTGACTCGCCTGCCGATCAGCAGCCCGTCGACGAGCATGATCAGCACCAACGCCAGCATCGCCGGCGACAGCATGCGCTGAATCTGCGTCGACGGCACCGAAAGCATCACGAACACCAGCAGAAGCGCGGCGGGCATGAACAAGCCGAGCACATTGCGGCGGGAGTCCACCACGTCGCGCACGAACCGGCGGACCGGTCCCTTGTCGCGTGGCAGCAGGTAAGCGTCCTCGCCGGCCATCATCTTCTCGCGGCGAGCGGACGTGTCGGCGCGGCGGGCGAGCTTCTCGGCCTTGCGCTCCTCCTTGCTGAGCTTCGGCCCGCCCAGCTCCTTGCGCCGCTTGCGGGCCTCGGCGGACGTCATCGGCGCAGGCGCCACCGGGCCACGCTTGCGGGCCGCCTGGCTGCGCTTCGGCGTCGGCCTGCCCTTGGGGGCCGTCGCGTTGGTCTCACGGGTGGCCGCGTCGTCCACGTCGTCGACCGGGCCGGACTCCTCCGGTGCGGGGTTGTCCTTCTTGCGGCCGAGCAGATTCACGTGTGCCAGGTTACTTCAGTCCCGCGCTGGTTATTCCCGACCGGCATGCACTCCTGCAAACGGGCACTTAGTCTGCTGGCATGACGGGCTCCGCGCTGCGCGTGCTGATCGCCCCTGACTGCTACGGCGACAGCCTCACCGCCGTCGCGGCCGCCGAGGCGATCGCCGCAGGCTGGGGAACTGCCCGACCGGATGACACGCTGGTGTTCGCACCGCAGTCCGATGGCGGTCCCGGCTTCGTCGGCGTGCTCGCCAGCCGGCTGGGAGGCCTTCGCACGGCGACCGTCAGCGGCCCGCTGGCCGTCGACGTCACCGCCGAGTGGGTGTTCGACGGAGCGTCGGCGACGGCGTACGTCGAGTGTGCGCAGGCATGCGGCCTGGCGCTGCTCGGCGGGCCGCCGACCGTCCGGACCGCCCTCGAGGCCCACAGCAGGGGGGTCGGACAGCTCATCGACGCCGCGATCGCGGCCGGGGCACAGCGCATCGTCGTCGGCCTCGGCGGCAGCGGGTGCACCGACGGCGGTCGCGGGCTGGTCGACGCGCTCGGCGGCCTGTCGGCCGCCCGTACCCGGCTGGCAGACATCGAGTTGATCGCCGCCACGGACGTCGAACACCCGCTGCTTGGCCCGATGGGGGCGGCGGCCGTGTTCGGACCGCAGAAGGGTGCCGACCCGGCCACCGTGGAGCTGTTGGAGGCCAGACTGACCGAGTGGTCGGCCGAACTGAACGCCGTGGCGGGCCGTGACGTCGGCGCCGAACCAGGTGCCGGCGCGGCAGGAGGCATCGGTGCCGCGCTGCTGGCGCTGGGAGGCCGCCGCGAGTCCGGCGCCGCGGTGATCGCCGAATACACCGGCCTGGCCGCCGACGTCGCCGCCGCCGGGCTCATCATCACCGGCGAGGGCCGGTTCGACGATCAGTCGCTGCACGGCAAGGTGGTCAGCGCGCTGGCCGCCGGGGCGCGTGACACGCCGGTGTTGGTACTGGCCGGCCAGATCACGCTCGACGCAGGCGACGCTGCGGGCCGCGGGCATCACCGCAGCCCATTCGATCGCCGACTACGCAGGCTCGATTCAGCTGGCGATCGACGATGCGGCGAACCAGTTGTCCGGTCTGGCGCAGCGAACGGGCGCCGCCTGGCCGGACGGGTTGCTTGAGTAAGGGAATAGCGGGAGAACAAGGTACCGTTGAGGTATCCGAGGCATGAGTATGCACAGGGAGAAGCAATGACTGTTCAGGACGAAGCGACCACCACGACCACCCACGGCGTTGTGCTGACCGATGCTGCGGCATCCAAGGCGAAGTCGCTGCTGGACCAGGAGGGTCGCGACGATCTGGCGCTGCGCATCGCCGTTCAGCCGGGTGGCTGTGCCGGCCTGAAGTACAACCTGTTCTTCGACGACCGCACCATGGACGGCGACCTGAACGCCGACTTCGGCGGCGTCACGGTTGACCGTGGACCGGATGAGCGCACCGTACGTGCAGGGCGCCACGATCGACTTCGTCGACACCATCGAGAAGCAGGGCTTCACGATCGACAACCCGCAGGCCACCGGTTCCTGCGCCTGCGGCGACTCGTTCAACTGAGTCGAACCGGACCGGCCTAGTACTGGCCGGCCCGCGGTAGGTACGAGCACACCAGGATCTCGTGATCCTGGATGAGTAGCTGCGCGACCGCCTGACGGTCGGAGTTGGACTGCTGACCGGCCCGCCTGTTTCACCTGCATGGTGAAGAGCACCTGGGCCTGATTCGGCGACAACGTCACGATCTTGTCGATCGACGTCACCTGGACACTGCCGAATTGCCTGCGGAACGCGTCGCTGGCTAGGTTCGCGAGCGCCATGTCGGACCGTTTGTCCTTGAGCTCGTCGAAGACACCGCACGACGCGTGCCGGGCGATGGCCTCGTCGTCGCCCCTGCTCAGCGCGTCCATGAAGTCCTGGATGGCGGTCTTCGCGGATTCCGGTGTGAGCGCGGCGTTGGTCGACTCGTCGCCGCCGCGTCGGCGACGACGATGGCCACCGCCGCGGCAGCCAGCGCCGCGACCACCAGCAGAACGAGCCCGGCAATCAGGAGGCGCGTCCGCGGCGGTTGTCCGGGTACGGCACCGGAGGCGGCAACGCGCCGGGATACGCCGATGGCACCTGATCCGGATAGGGCTCGGGTGCGCCGGGTGGGGCCGCCTTGCGGCGGCTGACCAGGATATCCGCCGGACGGCGGCTGCCCCGGCATATCCGCCTTGCGGCGAGAACGGCTGCTGCGGAAATGGTTCGGGGTAAGGAAAGGGACCGGCCATGTCGTTGCTAGGCTAGCGCACCGACCAGCGGATAACGCCGGACACGGGTGGCGGCCACCTCGGTAGGCTTAGATAGCCAAGCTTAATGAAATGAAGGGTGACGTTTCGTGACCATTGCTGTGACCGGGTCGATCGCGACCGACCATCTGATGAGGTTCCCAGGCAAGTTCTCCGAACAGTTGCTGGCCGACCATCTGCAGAAGGTGTCGTTGAGCTTCCTGGTCGACGACCTCGTCGTCCACCGCGGTGGCGTCGCGGGCAACATGGCCTTCGCGATCGGCGTCCTCGGCGGTGACGTAACACTGGTCGGCGCCGCCGGCAAGGACTTCGACGACTACCGGCAGTGGCTGATCGCGCACGGCGTCGACTGCGACGGCGTGCTGATCTCCGAGAAGCGCCTACACCGCGCGGTTCGTCTGCACCACCGACGAGGACATGGCCCAGATCGCGTCGTTCTACCCGGCGCCATGTCCGAGGCCCGCAACATCAAGCTCGCCGACGTCGTATCCCGCATCGGGCGCACCGGAACTGGTGATCATCGGGGCCAACGACCCGGAAGCGATGTTCCTGCACACCGAGGAGTGCCGTGAACTGGGCCTGGCGTTCGCCGCGGACCCGTCGCAGCAGTTGGCGCGGCTGTCCGGCGAGGAGATCCGCAAGCTGATCGGCGGCGCCACCTACCTGTTCACCAACGACTACGAGTGGGACCTGCTGCTGCAGAAGTCCGGGCTGACCGAGGCGCAGGTGATGAGCCAGATCGGTCTGCGCGTCACGACGCTTGGCCCCAAGGGCGTCGACTTGGTGTCACCCGACGGGACCGTCGTGCACGTCGGCATCGTGCCCGAAACCCACCAGGCCGACCCGACCGGCATCGGTGACGCATTCCGCGCCGGGTTCCTGACGGGCCGAAGCGCGGGCCTGAGCCTGGAGCGGTCGGCGCAGCTGGCATCGCTGGTGGCCGTGCTGGTCTTCGAGGCGCCAGGACCGCAGGAGTGGTCGTGGGACAAGGCTGCGGCGATCGCCCGCATCAGCGACGCCTACGGCGCCGACGCAGGCACCGAGATCGCGGCGGCGCTGGCCTGAGTCGCCGGCCGCCCCGTGTCACAGCTGCACGGGGTAGTGCGGCTCGCTGATCCGGGCGTCACGCTGTGCTCGACGAAGATCGCGTGCCACAGCATGAAGATCAGCACGGTCCACAGCCTGCGGCTGTGATCGGTGACGCCGCTGCGGTGTTCGTCGAGCATCCGGCGCACGGCGGCGAGGTCCACCAGATGGCCTGTCTGCGAGGCGGCCACGGTCGCGTACGCCCAGTCGAGCAGTTCGCCTGCCCGCAGCCAGTGCCTGATCGGCACGGGGAAGCCGAGCTTCGGACGGTTGAGCACGTGCGCCGGGACGATCGGCTCCAGCGCCCGGCGCAGCGCGTACTTCGTGGTGGACCGGGTGATCTTCTGGTCGTACGGCAGCCTGGAGGCCACCGCGAACACCTCGGGGTCCAGGAACGGAACCCGCAACTCCAGCGAATTGGCCATGGTCATCTTGTCGGCCTTGACCAGGATGTCGCCCCGTAGCCAGGTGAACAGATCGATGTGCTGCATGCGCGCGACCGGATCCCATCCGTCGGACGACGCGTACAGCGGCGCCGTGACGTCGGTGTGGGTCCAGTCCGGCCGGAACTCCGCCAGTGTCGCCCGCAGCTGGTCGTCGGAGAAGCTGCGGGCGTTTCCGTAGTAGCGCTCCTCGAGCGTCAACGAGCCGCGGTGCAGCAGGCTCTTGCCCCGCATCCCGTCGGGCAGCGGCTTGCTCGCCTTGCCCAACGAACGGCGCACCGGCCGGGGCAGATAGTCGAAGGGCCTCAGCGACAACGGTTCCCGGTAGATCGTGTAGCCGCCGAACAACTCGTCGGCGCCTTCGCCGCTGAGCACCACCTTGACGTGCTTGCGGGCCTCCCTGGCGATGAAGAACAGCGGGACCAGAGCCGGGTCGGCGACGGGTTCGTCCAGATACCAGACGATTTCGGGCAGCGCCGCGACGAACTCGGCCTGACTGACCACCTTCGTCACGTGCCGCGCCCCGATGGCCTCGGCGGACGCCACGGCGACGTCGACCTCCGAGAAACCCTCCCGCTCGAACCCGGTGGTGAACGTGATCAGGCGCGGGTTGTGCCGCATGGCCAGCGCCGCGATGGCGGTCGAGTCGATGCCGCCGGACAGGAAGGCGCCGACGGTGACGTCGGCGCGCATGTGCTTGGCCACCGAATCCTCGAGCACCGCGGTGATCTCGTCGTAGCGGTCCTGCTCCGCGCCCGCGAGGAACGGCGTCAGCGGCGAATCTGGGCACGAAGTACCGGGTCGCCACCGGCGCCTGCCCCGGCCGGATGCGAGCGTAACTGCCCGATTCCAGTCGTCGAATGCCGCGGTGCAGCGTTTCCGGTTCCGGCACGTACTGCAGCACCGTGTAGTGCTGCACGGCGCGCTCGTCGATGGCGAGGTCGAAGCCCGCTTCCGGCGCGAGATCCAGCAGGCACTTCTTCTCGCTGCCGACGGCCGTGCCGCCGGGGCCGGTCGCCATGTACAACGGCTTGATGCCGAAGGGGTCCCGCGCGCAGAACAACTCGCGCTCGGCCGAATCCCACAGCGCGAACGCGAACATGCCCCGCAGCCGGGTCAGCGCGTCGGCGCCCCAGTGGTGGTAGGCGGCGATGATCGCCTCGCCGTCGCCCTCGGTCGCGAACACGGCACCGTGATCGCGGGCGAGCTCCTCACGCAGTTCGAGGTAGTTGTAGATCTCGCCGTTGAAGACCAGCACGTAGCGGTCGGGCGTCTCGGGCGGGCCCCAGCGCAACGGCTGGTGGCTGTGCGCGATGTCGATGATCGACAGGCGGTTGAAACCAAGCACGATCGACCCGCCGGCCGAATCGTCCGACCAGGTCCCTGGCTCGTCGGGGCCGCGGTGACGCATCAGATGCGACGCGCCCGCCACCGCGTCGACCGGCGAGGACGACAGCTGCGCGGACGGATTGGTCAGGAAGGCCAGGAGTCCGCACACCGCGCCAGTATGCCCAATGCGCGCCGTCTCCAGACCGGCACCCGGTGACATTCCCCGGTCGCTTCGCTCCTGCCCGCCGTGACATTCCCCGGTCGCTTCGCTCCTGCCCGCCGGTGTGGTCTACGCTGCGTAGTATTCGCCTAGCTTCACCGACTTCTAGGAGGCGCCAACGTGACCGCTCGCGGGCTCCGATTGGTCGCGCTGTCAGCCATTTTGGGTGGGACGACGCTCCTGCTCAGCGGGTGTAGTTGGTCGGAGGTGCTCGGCCTCGGCTGGCCGAACGGCATCACGCCAGAGGGCCAGCTGAACCGAGAACTGTGGATCGGGTCGGTGATCGCGTCGTTCGTCGTCGGCGGCATCGTCTGGGCCCTCATCTTCTGGAGCAGCGCGTTCCATCGCAAGAAGAAGACCGACACCGAGCTGCCGCGTCAGTTCGGCTACAACATGCCCCTGGAACTGGTGCTCACCGTGGTGCCCTTCCTGATCATCTCGGTGCTCTTCTACTTCACCGTCGTGGTGCAGGAGAAGATGCTGCACAAGGATCCCAACCCCGAGGTCGTAGTCGACGTCACGGCGTTCCAGTGGAACTGGAAGTTCGGGTACCAGAAGATCGCCTTCACCGACGGCACGTTGAGCTACGAGGGCGCCGACCCCGCCCGCAAGGCCGCCATGACGTCCAAGCCCGAGGGTGTCGACGCGCACGGCGAGGAAATCGTCGGCCCCATCCGGGGACTGAACCCCGAGGACCGCACCTACCTGAACTTCGACAAGATCGAGACCATCGGGTCCAGCACCGAGATCCCGATCCTGGTGCTGCCCAAGGGCAAGCGCATCGAGTTCCAGATCGCGTCGGCCGACGTGGTCCACGGATTCTGGGTGCCGGAGTTCCTGTTCAAGCGTGACGTCATGCCCGACCCGGCGGCCAACCACTCCGACAACGTCTTCCAGATCAGCGAGATCCAGGAGACCGGCGCATTCGTCGGTCGCTGCACCGAGATGTGCGGGACGTACCACTCGATGATGAACTTCGAGGTTCGCGTCGTGGAGCCCAACGACTTCAAGGCCTACCTCCAATACCGCGAGGACCACCCGAACGGGACGAACGCCGACGCGCTTGCGGGCCATCGGCCTGCCCGCCGAGGCGGTCACCACTCATCCGTTCGACACCCGTCGCGGTGAGCAGGCCCCCCAGGCGAGTAAGTAGGGACACCGCATGCACATCGAAGCCAGGCTGTTCGAGTTCCTCACCGCGTTCTTCGTCTTGGTCACCGTGGTGTACGGGGCGCTGACCGCCCTCTACGCCAACGGCGGCATCGAGTGGGCGGGCACCACCGCGCTGGTGCTCACCACGGGCCTCACGCTCATCATCGGCACGTTCTTCCGGTTCGTCGCCCGACGTCTCGACACCCGGCCCGAGGACTACGAGGACGCCGAGGTGTCCGACGGCGCGGGGGAGCTCGGTTTCTACAGCCCCGGCAGCTGGTGGCCATTGCTGATCGCGCTGTCGGCGTCGGTCACCGCGGTCGCGGTGGCCATGTGGTTGCCATGGTTGATCGCCGCGGGAGCGGTGTTCGTGATCGCGACGGCTGCGGGTCTGGTCTTCGAGTACTACACCGGACCCGAGAAGCACTGACACGCACCGCGCCGGGTCACGATAAGAGCGCCAGTTCGATCGACCCACCGCGCCGCGAGATCCGTCCGAGCCTCGGGTTGGGTACTGTTGCCGAGGCACGATCAGTCACCGTTCACGAGGTGACGTCGCGCCGAATGGGCAGGCGAGAAGGACAGGCGTAGATGAGCGGGCCGAATCCTCCTGGGCCGGACGAACCGGCTGAGGACACGTCCACCACGGGTGAGACCGAGATCTATTCGCGCGCGTACTCCGCGCCCGAATCCGAGCAGTTCACCAGTGCGCCATACGTACCGCCCGATCCCGCGCTCTATGACTACGACGCTTACGAGCCGCCCGAACTCGGCGATCAGGAGCGGCCGCCGCGCTGGCCGTGGGTGGTCGGCGTGGTCGCCATCGTCGCCGCCATCGCGCTCGTCACCTCCGTGACGGTGCTGGTGGCCCGCACCGACAGTGAGAACCTGGCGACCCCGTCGACGAGCTCCAGCACGTCCGCGCCGCCGGTGCAGGACGAGATCACCACGACGACGACCACGACGACCACCGAGGAGCCGCCGCCTCCACCGCCGCCGCCGACCGAGGAGCCGCCACCTCCTCCGCCTGAGACGGTCACGGTGACACAGGAGCCGCCGCCTCCTCCGCCTGAGGCCACCGAGGCGCCTCCGGCGCCCGCACCGCCGGCGGCCGCACCACCGCGCCACCAGCACCGAACCTGCCGGACCCAGGTTCATCACCTACACGGTGACCGGCACCAAGGCGCCGCTGGACCGCATCTCGGTGACCTACACCGATGCCTCCGGTCGCCAACGCACCCAACAGAACGTGTACATCCCGTGGTCGCTCACCGTGACCCCGATCTCGATGTCCGAGTACGGCTCGGTGCAGGCGTCCAGCCTGTTGCGGCTGAGCAAGTTGAACTGCTCCATCACCACCAGCGACGGTCAGACGATCGCTTCGCAGAACAACAACGACTGGCAGACTGCCTGCTGATGACACACGACGACGCCGCGGGACGACCGCGGCTGCATCCCGACGCACTCGATCAGACCGACCGCATCCTGGTAGCCGTGTGCGTAGTGCTCTGGTTGGCCGCCCTCGGGGCGGCCGTGGCCGCCATCGTGGCCCTGGTGGACCTGGGCACCGCACACACGGCCAACTCGCCTGCCTCGGAGACGCCCTGGCTGCTGTACACGGTGATCGGCGTATCGGCCGCCGTGATCGTCGGCGCGGTGCCGCTGCTGATCCGGGCGCGGCGTTCCTCGATGAGCGGCACCCAGCGGCCCGTCGCGCCCGTCGCCACCGCGCGGTCCGGGTTCGGCGATCCCGTCGAGGCGACCACGAGGCTGCGGACCACGGGCAGTCCGGTCATCCGCCGCCAGTCGGTGCCGCCGGTCAACAGCAGGCTGGGATTCCCCACTGCTGCCGTGGACCGGATCTGGCTGCGTTCCTCGGCCGTCACCGCGGGCGCGATCGGCGCCGCGACGACGCTGGTCAGCGTGGGCACATATCTGCTGGCAACCGATCACGACACCGTGGCGTGGGTTGCCTACGGCGTGGCCGGTCTCGTCACGGTTGCGATGCCGGCCGCACCATGGTTCTTCCTACGCCAGTTGCGCGACGTGTTGGCCTGACGGAGCGGCCATTTCGCGAGCTGCGACGCGTGACGGGCGCAGCGCGCGCCGCCATCTCGCCGCGACTAGGGAAGCGCGCGGGGGTCCCGCCGAACGGTCAGTGATGACCGTTCGGCGAACCGTTGCCCTTGCCGTTGGTGCGGAGTTCCTCGTCTTGGTATTCCTTGAGCGCCGTGATGCCCTTGCGTTCGGTCGCGTGTGCGGCCTCGGCCAGTGCGTCGCTCTCTGCGGTTGGGTCGGCGAACAGGAAGCTGCCGGTGCCGGTGGCGCCGCCTGAGCCCAGCTTGTTCATCTTCTTGGGCAGCGCGGCGCCCTGGTACTCCAGAGGGATCGGGTGGCCGTGGTCGTCGACCGGGCCGAGCGGCTGGTGCAGCTCGACGTAGGCGCCGTGCGGCAGGCGTTTGAGAATGCCTGTCTCGATGCCGTGTTCGAGCACGGCGCGGTCGCTGCGCTGCAGACCCACACACCACCGGTAGGCGATGTAGTAGACGATCGCAGGGAGTACGACCATGCCGATGCGGCCGATCCAGGTGGTCGCGTTCAGTGAGATGTGGAACTTCAGCGCGATGATGTCGTTCATGCACGCGAAGGTCAGCACGATGTAGAACGCGATGGCCATGGCGCCGATCGCGGTGCGGACCGGGGCGTCGCGCGGACGCTGCAGCAGGTTGTGGTGCGCGGTGTCACCGGAGAACTTCTTCTCCATGAACGGATAGATCGTCAACAGCACGAACACCAGGCCCATGATCACCGCGACCGCCACGGCGGCGGGCACGGTGTGCCCGAACGGGTACAGCTCCCAGGCCGGCCACATGCGGGCCAACCCGTCGGTCCACATCATGTAGAAGTCAGGCTGGCTGCCGGCCGAGATCTGGGAGGGCTTGTAGGGGCCCAGCTGCCAGATCGGGTTGATCTGCAGCAGCCCGCCCATCAGGCCAAGAATGCCGACGATCATGGCGAAGAACGCACCCGACTTGACCGCGAAGACCGGCATGACGCGCACGCCGACGACGTTCTTCTCGGTGCGGCCGGGTCCGGGGAACTGGGTGTGCTTCTGGAACCACACCAGCGCAAGGTGTGCCCCGATGAGCGCCAGCATGATGGCGGGGATCAACAGGATGTGCAGGGCGTACAGCCGCGGGATGATGATGTGGCCGGGGAAGTCGCCGCCGAAGAGCAGCCAGTGCAGCCAGGTTCCGATCACCGGCATGCCCAGCGTGATCGACGAGAACGCGGCCCGCAGACCGGTACCCGAGAGCAGGTCGTCGGGCAGCGAGTAGCCGAAGTAACCCTCGAACATGGCCAGGATCAACAGGATCGAGCCGATCACCCAGTTGGCCTCGCGAGGCCGGCGGAACGCTCCGGTGAAGAAGATGCGGGCGAGGTGCACCATGATCGACGCGGCGAACAGCAGCGCCGCCCAGTGGTGGATCTGGCGGACGAACAGGCCGCCGCGCACTTCGAAGCTGATGTCGAGCGTCGTTTCGTAGGCACGCGACATCTGCACGCCGTTGAGCGGTTGATACACGCCGTGGTAGGTGACCTCGGTCATGGAAGGGTCGAAGAACAGCGTCAGGTACGTGCCGGTCAGCAGCAGCACGATGAAGCTGTACAGCGCGATCTCACCGAGCAGGAACGACCAGTGCGTGGGGAAGACCTTGTTGATCTGCCTACGTACCGCCGCCGACGGGTGATACCGCGAATCGATCGCATTGCCTTGTGCTGCTGCCATATCGGCCAATTTCGAAGGACTCTGTGGACTCATGACGTTCGCTCCCAGAATGCCGGTCCGACGGGTTCGATGAAGTCACCGTTTGCGACCAGGTACCCGTCTTTGTCGATTGTTACGGGAAGTTGAGCCAATGCGCGCGCCGCCGGGCCGAAGATGGGCCTCGCGAAGTGCAGGGCGTCGAACTGCGACTGGTGACACGGGCACAGGATGCGGTAGGTCTGCTGCTCGTAAAGGGACGACGGGCAGCCGAGGTGGCTGCACACCTTGGTGAAGGCGAACAGGTCACCGAAGTTGAAGCTCTCCTGGCCCTTGCGATGCACGACGCGTGGCATGTCCTCGGGCCGGATGCGGATCAGCATGACCGGGTTGCGCACGCCCATCGCGATTTCGGAGAGCTTTTCGTGTGACTCGAAAGTGGTGCCGTCGCCATCGGATTCGCGCCACGGGAAGACGGTCTCCATGCCGCCGGCGTCCATGTCCTCGGGCCGCATCTTCACGAACGGCGACTCGCCGGGGAGGCCGGTCGCCCTCGCCATGTAGATGGTCTCGCCGTGGAAGCGCGGGGTCCAGCCCGACGTCCACAGCACGGCCTTCTTGCCATCGGCGGTGGGCACCACCGGTTTCCACGGGTTCTTGATGATTCCACCGATGAATGCGACGGCCGTGCCGAGCCCGAATGCGCCGAGTCCGACTCCGAGGGAGAGGCCGATCAGCTTGCGCCGCTTGAGGGTCGAGCCCTCGAGCGCGTCGGTGAGGTTGGCCGCGACGGTCTTGCGCTGAATCTCGGGGGAGGCGCCGTCGTGGCGATCCTGGATCGAGATCTCCTCGGGGATGAACTTCTTCTGGAACAGCACCGCACCGATGCCGATCGCCAGGATCGACACGCCGAAGGTGACGCCGTACAGCGGGGTCGCCAGGGAGTAGAGGAATTCGCCCTCCGACCCGAAGGGCTTGTACTCCCACGGCCAGAACAGGAAGACCAGCAGGAGCGCGAGACCTGAAATGCCGCCGAGCATGAGCCAGTACGACACGGTGCGTTCCGCGCGCTTCTCGGCCTTGGTGCCTTCGACCGGCCACCGCGGTTCCAGCAGGACGGTCTCGACGCCGTCCATCCTCCCGCCGAGCTCGACCAGCTCCGCACGCGACATCTCCGCGAGCTGGGCGTCGGTCGGCTGACCCGGTACGCCCTGCTGTCCCGGGGTGTCGCTGCCCTTCATGCCGTCTGTCGTCATCTCACTCACGCTCGCGATCCAACCCACATGGCCCCGCCAATCACGGCCACCATCCCGATGATCCATGCCGCCATTCCCTCGGGCGCAGGACCGAAACCGCCGAGCCCGTACCCGCCGGGGTTGGGCGTCTTCGTCGCCTCGTGCACGTAGGCGACGATGTCGCGCTTCTCTTCCGGGCTGAGCTGACGGTCGGAGAACTTGGGCATGTTCTGCGGCCCGGTCAGCATCGCCGTGAAGACCTGCGCAGGCTCGGCGTCGCTGAGGTCGGGGGCGTACTTGCCCGACGACAGCGCGCCACCCTTGCCGGTGAAGTTGTGACACGACGCGCAATTCAGCCGGAAGAGATCGCCACCGCGGGCCACGTCGTTACCGAGCAGCGAATCCTGTGCCACCCCACCGTTGTTGTCGCGTGGCACCGTCGGACCGCCGCCGTTGGCCTGGACGTACGCACCGATCGCATCAATCTGGTGTTCGTCGAAGATCGGCTCCTTGCTCGGCGCCTGGGCTTCGCCGCGCATCGCGGGCATGCGGCCGGTCGACACCTGGAAGTACACCGCAGCCTCGCCAGCGCCGATCAGGCTGGGGCCGCGGTCGGGGACACCCTGGAGGTTGGCGCCGTGGCACGTCACGCACGACGTCTCGAAGAGCTGCTTGCCGGTGCGCAGCAGCGCGAGCTGTGATTCGTCGGCGACGGCAACCTGCGGCTGCGGCGTCAGGATGGCCGCGAGGCCACCGGCGACTGCGAGCCCGATCAGCAGCAGCATTGCTGCCGAGAGGCGTCGGCGCAGCCTACGGCGGGACTTGCTGGTCATCGAACCCCTTCTCATCGGCTGCTTGGGAGGCCGCCCGTCCGTAACGCTCATCGAACGAAGTAGATGGTGGCGAACAAGGCGATCCACACGATGTCGACGAAGTGCCAGTAGTACGACACCACGATCGCAGCAGTGGCCTGCGCCGGGGTGAACTTGCTCATCCGGGTGCGCGCCAGCAGGAAGACGAAGGCGACGAGACCGCCGATGACGTGCAGCCCGTGGAAGCCGGTGGCCAGGTAGAAGACCGAGCCGTACGCGCTCCCCGGGATGGTCGTGCCGTGGGTGACCAGGTGGTGGTACTCGTACCCCTGACCGGCGACGAAGAAGGCACCCATCAGGAACGTGACGAAGTACCAGCGCCGCAGCCCGTAGACGTCGCCGCGCTCGGCGGCGAACACACCCATCTGGCAGGTGAACGACGACGCGATCAGCACCAGGGTCACCGGCACCGCCTGATACAGGTTCAGCTCGGTGGGCGGCGGCGGCCAGTTGCCTGCCGCCTGTGCGCGTGCGGTGAAGTACATGGCGAAGAGTCCAGCAAAGAACATGAGCTCGCTGGAAAGCCAGACTATGGTGCCGACACTGACCATGTTGGGTCTGTTCAGCGAATGCACACGCGACGTGATCGCAGTTCCCGAGGTGCCTACAGCGCTCGTCACACATGAAGTATGACGCTTTGTAGTTGTTTAACTCCACCCGGGTCGCGAGATTCGTCGTTTTTCTGTTCCCGGATCGGGTGAGGCTGTTCGCCGACCGAGCGGGGCCCTGGCGGCCGACGGCTAGGCTCTGCCGCGTGGCATCCGACGATTCGCTCACTTGGCAGCACATTCTGGGACGGCTGACGACAAGTCAGTCGCTGAGGACGGGGCAGGCCGGCTGGGCGATGGATCAGATCATGACCGGGGGTGCGACACCGGCCCAGATCGCCGGCTTCGCCGTCGCCATGAAGATGAAGCGTCCCACGTCGGGCGAGGTGACCGAGCTGGCCGACGTGATGCTGCGGCACGCCCGCCGCGTGCCCGCGGGAACGATCGGCGCCGACGCGGTCGACGTGGTGGGTACCGGTGGTGACGGGGCGAACACCGTCAACCTCTCGACGATGGCGTCGATCGTGGTCGCCGCCAGCGGCATCCCCGTCGTCAAGCACGGCAACCGGGCCGCGTCGTCGCTGTCCGGAGGCGCCGACACGCTCGAGGCGCTCGGCGTCCGGATCGATCTCGGTCCCGACGAGGTTGCCCGCAGTGTCGTCGAGGTCGGCATCGGCTTCGCCTTCGCGCCGCAGTTCCATCCGTCGTACCGGCACGCGGCAGTGGTCCGCCGTGAGATCGGCGTCCCGACGGTCTTCAATTTGCTTGGGCCACTGACAAATCCGGCCGCGCCACGGGCCGGCCTGATCGGCTGTGCGTGGGGCGACCTCGCCGAGGTGATGGCCGGGGTGTTCGCAACCCGCGGATCCAGCGTTCTGGTGGTGCACGGCGACGACGGGCTCGACGAGCTGACCACGACGACCACCAGCACCATCTGGCGGGTCCAGGCGGGCACCGTCGAACGGTTGACGTTCGACCCGGCGGCCTTCGGCTTCCAGCGAGCCGAATTGAGTGAGCTGATCGGTGGTGACGCCGAGGCCAACGCCGCGTCGGTGCGCGAAGTCCTCGGCGGGGCCACGGGACCGGTGCGCGACGCGGTCGTGCTCAACGCCGCGGGTGCGATGGTGGCCCACGCCGGGTTGTCCAGCGACGCCAAGTGGGTGCCCGCCTGGGAGGCCGGGCTGGCCCGCGCCACCCATGCGATCGATTCCGGGGCGGCCGAGCAGCTGCTCGCGCGGTGGGCGCGGTTCACCCAGAATCTCTGAGCACCGGACGGCGCAGGGATGCCGCGCGCGGTCCGTAGAGTACGTCGTAGTCGTCCCCGATGGCCTGTTCGGCGGCGATGCGCGCCGACCGGGCCTGCGCGGCCCATTCGGACCACCGACCTGCGGCGGTGATCGGCGTCGCGTAACCGGTTTGCCCGTCGGTCGCCACGATGCGAACCCCTGGCTGGGCGAGCCAGCGGGCGAGGAGCGCCGTCTCCTCGACCAGTGCTCCGCCCAGTGGGGCAGCGGCGGGCAGAATGGCTTGCGCTCCAGCACGAATGGCGTCGACGACGGGCATCGGCGGAACTCCCCGCCTTGCGTTGCCCGCCGCGCCGAGCTGGCCCCGCCGGATGACCGCCAGCTGCCAACCGCCGCCGCCGTCCGGCCGGGCCGCCACCAGCTCGTCGACGGCGGTGAGGGCACGCAGCCGTTGCCCACGCCACAGTGCGTCGATCGCCGTCGCGGCGTGGTCGCGCAGCCGTGCCGCCGTCTCGTACCGGCCAACCGCGGCCAGGTCTTCGACGTGGGCCAGCGCCGCGCACAGGGCGGATCCGTCGGCGCCCGCGATCAGGCGGTCCGCCCGAACCGGACCATCGGCGTACCCATCGGCGGCGACGTCGCGTGGTGCCGGGCACGGCGACAGCTCGCGTTCCTCGCAGGCGGGTCCGTGTAGCGCCCCACGGGGCAGCCGCGCGGTACACGTGCGCACGCCGGTGAACCGGGCCAGCAGCGCCGCGGTCTCGACCGCGTCGGCGCGGGAGCGGAAGGGGCCGACGGTGCGGTCGTGCCTGGGCGCCCGAACCACCGAGAAGCGGGGAAAGGGCTCATCGGTGAGCACCACCCACCACCACCGGTGCGGGAACTTCGACCGTCGGTTGTACGGCGGCGCGTGGGCCGCAAGGAGCCGCAGTTCCCGCACGCCCGCCTCGAGCTCGTGCGCGCACTCGACGTGGTCGACGCGGGTGGCCAGCGCCACCATCTCCTTCATCCGGGTGCGCGGATCGGCGCCGTTGAAGTACTGGCCGACCCGCCGCCGTAGATCGACCGCGGTGCCGACGTAGAGGACCTCGTCGGCGGGGCCGCGGAACAGGTACACCCCTGGGCTGTTCGGGACGCGGGCTGCGAGGTGGCGCTTGCGACGCTGCGCGGGTGTCACGTCGGGCAGATACGACCGCAGATCGGCATACGAGTGCACGCCCTGGTTTCCGATGCGCGCGATGAGAGCGTGCAGCACGTCGACCGTGGCGCGCGCGTCGTCGAGTGCGCGGTGGTTCGGGGTGGTGGTGGCACCGAACAGCTGCGCCAGGGCGGACAGGCGCACGCTGGGGGCTTCCTCGCGGGTGAGCACCCGACGCGCCAGCTTGACGGTGCACAGCACAGGCGGTTGCGGCCATGCGAGCTGGCAGCGCTTGGCCGCGGCCTTCAGGAACCCGATGTCGAAGCCGGAGTTGTGCGCGACGAGGACGGCGCCGCGGGAGAACTCCAGGAACGACGGCAGCACCGATTCGATCCGCGGCGCATCGCAGACCATGGCCGTCGTGATCCCCGTGAGCGCGACGATCTGAGGCGGGATCGACCGACCGGGGTCGACCAGGGTGGCCAGCTCGCCGAGCACCATTCCGCCCCGCACCTTGACGGCGCCGATCTCGGTGATCTGGTCGTGATCGTGCCGTCCCGGCGAGGTTTCGTTGGCCCGCCCACCGGTGGTCTCCAGGTCGACCACGACGAACGTCGTGTCGCGCAGCGAGACCTCGTCCATGTCGAACGCCAGTTGGCCCCCGTCGGCGGGCAGGAGCGAAGCGACCCGGGAGGGAGTTCCGGTGGGAGGCGCCCCCACGGCTCGTTCGGCGAGACCCATGCCGTGACCGTAGGGCCGGCGACTGACATCGATGTGATTTGTCGGTGCGTGTCGTTAACGTGCGGGCATCTCGAAGTGAAAGGAGTGCTGCATGGTGCAACGCGAAACGCCGGGGCAAGACACGGGCAGTGTCGTAATAGATTGCGACGATTGCGCGGTCCGTGGTCCGGGCTGCAAGGACTGCGTGGTGAGTGTTTTGCTCGGCGTCCCAGAGACCTTGCAGGATGACGAGCGACGCGCGCTGGAGGTGCTCGCTGACGTAGGGTTGGCCCCGCGCTTGCGGCTCGTACCCATTCACCGCAGGGGCCAATCTGGAGTCGCTTGACGACACGCGTGACCGGAGCTGGCGAAATTTATTCCGGTGCGCCTGTTAAATTTGCGGCTCCTGTTGGACAAGACCGATGCCGTTTCGTAACCTACTTGAGACCTAAGAGAGATCGACGCGCATCGCAACGGCAGTTGAAGGACGCAAATCTTGAGGCTTGACCGCACGCACCGGAGCACAGGTGGTATTCGACGACCCGTCATCGGTGCGATAGCAGGCCTCATGGTCTGCGGTGGCATCCTTGCCGGAAACGTGCAGGCCGACCCTGCCGCGGATGCGCTGGCAAAGCTCAATGAGCTGTCCCGGCAGGCCGAGGAGACCACCGAGGCCATGCACTCGGCGCAGCTCGATCTGCAGGAAAAGCTTGCGGCACAACAGAGTGCCGACGCCCAGCACGCCGCGGACATGGCAGCGGTCGATGCGGCGGATACCCAGCTGGCAACGTTCCAGAACGGCGTCGACAGGATTGCTGCCGCGCAGTACATGGGTGGCCGTACCGACAGCCTCGACGCCATGTTGACCGCATCGTCGCCGCAGGGTCTGATCGACCAGCTCGCCGTACAGCGGGTGATGGCCACCGAGATGTCGGTGCAGATGCAGAACTTCAAGACCAGCTCCGTGCAGGCCACTCGCGCGGAGGCGGCGTCAGCCAAGTCCGCCGCCGACGCCAAGACGGCCGCCGAGCAGGCCGCTGCAGTGCGCGCCGACCTGCAATCCAAGCAAAGCAAGCTCCAGCTACAGATCGCCGTCGTCAAGTCGCAGTACACGGCGCTGACCCCGGCCCAGCGGGAAGCCCTCGCGGCGCTCCCACCTGCGCCTGCACCCGCCGCGCCACCGCAAGCACCCGCTCCCGATGCGGTGCCGCCCGGCGACGGCGGGCCCGAGGTGCTCGCGGCCGCCCCCGGTGGCGACATCGCACCGCCGGAGGCAGCGGTTCCCGCGCCGGGACCGGGCAGCGAGGGCATGGTCGCTGTCCAGGCGGCACTGACCCGCATCGGCTCGCCCTACTCGTGGGGCGCGGCGGGACCCGGCTCCTTCGACTGCTCGGGGCTGGTGATGTGGGCGTTCCAGCAGGCGGGTGTCTCACTGCCGCACTCCAGCCAGGCGCTGGCACAGGGTGGCCAGGCGGTCTCCATGGACCAGATGCAACCGGGCGACCTGGTGACCTTCTACTCGGATGCCTCACACGTCGGCATTTACATTGGCGACGGCATGATGGTGCATGCCTCCACCTACGGGACGCCGGTTCGGGTCGCCCCGGTGGACAATGCGCCGATCCACAACGTCCGCCGGTACTGACCGCCCGTTACTGGGCGCCCTGCTGCTCGTCGAGTTCTTCGTCGCCGTCGCTCTGCTCGCTCATCCAGCGGTGACCGCCGCGACGGAGGCGCCGTCGCCACCGATCGCATCGAGCGCACCGTCGTCCAGCCCGCCGACATCCATGTCGCGCACGCTGACGTTGCGCGACGGCCGCACCGCCACCCTGATACCGCTGGGCGGCGCCCAGTCCGCCGGGCTGGTCGGCCAGATCGCCGCCGACCTCGACTCCGCCACCGCGGCAGTCACCGCATTCTGGGGCGACGACTGGCGGCGCGACATCGTGATCGTGGCGACGCGCACCGACGAGGAATTCACCGCAATGGGCGGCGGCGGCTCCGACATCGCCGCGGCAACCACGGCTCAGAAGATCGTGTTCGCACCGGGCGCGGCGGAGATGAGCGACGGGGCGCTGCGAATCGTGCTCCGCCACGAGCTCTTTCACTATGCGTCCAGGGCCGATACCGCGACGGACGCGCCGCGCTGGCTGACCGAGGGGGTCGCCGACTTCGTCGGACGCCCGCCCCAGTCGCGGCCCGGGCCGGAACTTGCCACCGAACTCGCCAGGGTGCCAACCGACTCCGACCTCGACACAGCGGGTGTGACCCGGTCGCTGGCGTACGACCGGGCGTGGTGGTTCAGCCGCTTCGTCGCCGACCGGTACGGAACGCCGGTGCTGCGCAGGCTCTACGTGACGGCGTGCGGCCCCGGCCACCCCGACGTCGCGACCGCGGTCCGCGACGTCCTCGGCACCGACCTGACCGGGTTGGTGTCGGACTGGCGCCGGTGGCTGAGCGGCTAGCCTGACGCCGATGGCCCGAATTCTGCTGGTGACCAATGACTTTCCGCCGCGCCGCGGCGGCATCCAGTCATACCTGGAGAACCTGGTGCGGGAACTGGTTGCGACGGACGTCCACACGCTGACCGTCTACGCGCCGAAGTGGGCTGGCTCCGACGAATTCGACGCCACGGCCGCCGCCCACGGCTACGACGTGGTTCGGCACCCGACCACCTTGATGGTGCCAGAGCCGTCGGTGGCGGTGCGCATGCGACGACTGATCACCCGCCGCGACATCGACACCGTGTGGTTTGGTGCCGCCGCGCCGCTCGCCCTGCTGACCCCGCTGGCCCGGGATGGCGGGGCGAGCCGGGTGATCGCCAGCACCCATGGCCACGAGGTGGGCTGGTCCATGCTGCCGCTGGCCCGAACGGCCTTGCGGCGCATTGGAGACGACACCGACGTGGTGACCTTCATCAGCCATTACACCCGCGACAGGTTCGCCTCCGCGTTCGGGCCGCGGGCCGCGCTGGAACACCTCGCGCCAGGGGTAGACACGGACCGCTTCGAGCCGAACTCGGTGGCCCGCGCCGAGATGCGTGCGCGGTACGGCCTCGGCGAGCGTCCGGTGATTCTGTGCCTGTCGCGGCTGGTGCGGCGCAAGGGGCAGGACATGCTGATCCGTGCTCTGCCTGCCGTCCGGGAAAGGATCGACGGCGCTGCGCTGGTGATCGTCGGGGGCGGGCCGTACCGCGACACGCTGCACCGGCTGGCGCATCAGTTCGGGGTGACCGGGCACGTGGTGTTCACCGGTGCCGTGCCTGCTGATGAATTGCCTGCCCACCACGCGATGGCCGACGTGTTCGCGATGCCGTGCCGGACCCGTGGAGCCGGCCTCGACGTCGAGGGCCTCGGCATCGTCTACCTGGAGGCGTCGGCCACCGGCGTGCCCGTGGTGGCGGGCCGCTCAGGCGGCGCACCCGAAACCGTCGTCGACGGCGAGACCGGGCTGGTGGTCGACGGATGGGACGTCGGCGCGATCGCGGCGGCGGTCGGCGACGTGCTCGCCGATCCCGACCGGGCCGTCGGGATGGGCGCTGCGGGCCGGCGATGGGCGGTCGACAACTGGCAGTGGCGCGACAAGGCGCGGCGCCTCGGTGATCTTCTGTCGGGCTAGCGGCCGGCTACGAGGAGCTCTTGGTGTACAGCGCGTCGATGTCGCTGGCGAACTTTTCGGCCACGACCTTGCGCTTGACCTTCAACGTCGGCGTCAGCTCGCCGGTGTCCTCGGTGAAGTCGACCGCCAAGATGCGGAACTTGCGAATCGACTCTGCATGCGACACCGCCTGATTGGCCTCCTTGACGGCCAGGTCGATCTCCCCGTTCAAGTCCGGATCGTCGGCGAGATCGCCGACCGAGGCGGATCCGTCCTTGCCGTTGCGGGACTTCCACGCCGGGAACGCCTCGGGATCGATGGTGATCAGCGCGGCGATGAACGGCTGGGCGTCGCCGACGACCATCGCCTGGCTGATCAACGGATGCGCCCGCAGCCGGTCCTCGAGCAGTGCCGGGGCGACGTTCTTGCCGCCGGCCGTCACGATGATCTCCTTCTTGCGCCCGACGATGGTCAGGAAACCGTTCTCGTCGATCGCTCCAAGGTCGCCGGTGTGGAACCAGCCGTCCGAGAAGACCGCCTTCGTCTCCTCTTCGTTTCGCCAGTATCCGTTGAACACGACGCCGCCCCTGACCAAGAGCTCGCCGTCGTCGTTGATGCGCATGCCGTTGCCTGGCATCAGCTTTCCGACCGACCCGACCTTCAGGGCGTCGACCCGGTTCACCGTGACCGCAGCACTGGTCTCGGTCAGCCCATAGCCCTCGTAGATCGTCAGTCCGACGCCGCGGTAGAAGTGGCCGAGACGCGCACCGAGCGGCGCGCCCCCGGAAATGGCCGAGTGGCAGTTGCCGCCGAGTGCGGCGCGCAGCTTGCCGTAGACCAACCTGTCGAACAGCGCGTGCTTGAGGTTGAGCAGGAGCCCGCCGGATTTCTTCCCCGAGTCGCTGCGCTCCTGCCCACCGCCGGGTCCGTCCTGCGCCTGGCTCCACTCGATCGCCGTGGACGCCGCGATCCCGAAGATCCGGCCCTTGCCGTCATTGCGGGCGTTCTGTTCGGCGGTGTTGTAGACCTTCTCGAACACACGAGGTACCGACACCACCAACGTCGGCTTGAACACCCCGAGCGTGGTGACGAGGTTCTTGGTGTCGCTGGTGAAGCCGAGGGTGACCTTGTTGGCGAAGGCTGCGATGGTGATCGCGCGGGCCAGCACGTGCGCCAGGGGAAGGAAGACCAGCAGCTTCTCGCCCTTGGCCAGTTGATCCGGGAAGCAGGCCTTGGCGCCGCGCATCTCGTACAACAGGTTGGAGTGCGTCAGCTGGCAACCCTTCGGCCTTCCGGTGGTACCGGAGGTGTAGATGAGCGTCGCGGCATCGGCCGACTTGACGGCCGAGCGCCGCGCGTCGAGGACCCCCGCGTCCACATCTGCGCCCGTCGCGGCGAGCTCGTCGAGCGCGGACTGCGTGGAGCCGTCGATCCGCAATACCTTGCGGAGTTCGGGCAGTTCACTCCTGAGCTGCTCGATCGTGTCGGCGTGCGCATCGGTCTCGGCGAAGGCCAGCACCGCGGCGGAGTCGGTGAGCACGAAGCGCACCTGCTCGGCCGACGAGGTCTCGTAGATCGGCACGGTGACCGCGCCGATGGCCAGGATGGCGAGGTCGATGATGGGCCACTCGTACCGCGTCGCGGACAGCACGGCCACCCGATCGCCCGCGCCCACCCCCTCGGCGATCAGCCCAAGGGCGGTCGAACGGACTTGGGTCGCGACCTGGGCGCAGGTGACGTCGGACCATGACCCGTCGATCAGTCTCTGAATGATGACGTGGTCGGGGTCGTCGCGTTCGTGCGTGAACACCGAGCTGACGACATTGTCGAGGTCACCGACGGTGAACGATGCGGGAACACTGAATTCGAGCACGGCCTGGCCTCTCCACGGTGTTGACTCGCGTAACGCGGAATCAGCCTAGTCGGCGCTCCGGCGGCGACGGCGGGCTCCGGTTGTGTGAAGCTATCGGCGATGAACAGCATCCAGATCGCGGACGAGACGTTCGTCTGCGCCGACCCGGTCGACGTGGGCGCGGCGGTCGCCGACCCCGGGAGCTGGCGGCAGTGGTGGCCCGACCTGCGCCTGACGGTGATCGAGGACCGCGGTCCGGCGGGGCACCGGTGGACGGTCACCGGCGCGTTGACCGGGACCATGGAGGTGTGGCTGGAGGCCGTCCTCGACGGTGTCGTCCTGCATTACTTTTTGCACGCTGAGCCGTCCGGGGTGACGGCAAGGGAGCTGGCCAGGATGAACCTGGCCAAGTCGAACCACCGGCGCCGGGTGGCGGGCAAGGCGATGGCCTTCGAGGTGAAACGCAAACTGGAGGAAACGCGCCCGGTCGGGGTCTCCCGGCTGGCGTGACGGCCTGCCCGCATGCCCCACGGCAAGGTACATTTTTGTGCTGAGGGGCGCGTGTCTGCCCTTCAGCGCACCGAGCGACCGGGGAAGAGAACACGTGGCGGACAAGACTGCGCAGACGATCTACATCGATGCCGACCCGGCGACCGTGATGGACGTCATCGCCGACATCGGCTCCTATCCGGACTGGGTCGCGGAGTACAAGGAGACCGAGGTCCTCGACCTCGACGACGGCGGCTACCCCAGCAAGGCGCGACTGCAGCTCGACGCCGCGGTGCTCAAGGACAGCATGGTGCTCGCCTACGAGTGGCCGTCGGATCACCAGTCGGTTACCTGGTCGCTGGTGTCGAGTTCGCTGTTGAAGTCGCTGGACGGAGCATATCGCCTGTCGCCCAACGGATCCGGAACCGACGTCACCTACGAGTTGTCCGTCGACCTGATCATCCCGATGATCGGGCTGCTGAAACGCAAGGCCGAGCGCCGGCTCACCGACACCGCCTTGAAGGACCTCAAGAAACGAGTCGAGGCTGAGTGATCGTCAGTGATCCCGAAGCGGCCGCCGCCGCCCGGATCAGTCTCTTCGTCGGCAAGGGCGGGGTAGGCAAGTCCACGTTGGCCACCGCCACCGCCGTGCGCGACGCGCGCAGCGGCCTGCGGGTGCTGATCGTCTCGACCGACCAGGCGCACTCCACTGGTGACGTACTGGGCACCACCGTCACGCCGACGGGGGAGCGGCTGCCGACCCGGGTGCTCGCCGACGACGCAGGCGCGGGTGGCGGCTCCCTCGACGCACTGGCTCTCGACACCTTGGCCCTGCTGGAGGTCCGCTGGCGCGAGGTGGCCGGGGTCCTTGCCGCTAGGTTCCCGGAGTCGGATCTCGGAGATATTGCGCCAGAAGAGCTTTCAGCACTGCCGGGGATTCAGGAGGTGCTCGGCCTGCACGAGGTGGGGGAGCTCGCCGTCGCCGGTCGGTGGGACCGCGTAGTGGTCGACTGCGCGTCGACGGCCGACGCGATGCGCATGCTCACCTTGCCCACGACGTTCAGTCTCTATCTGGAGCGGGCCTGGCCGAGGCACCGGCGATTGTCGCTGGCGGCCGAGGATGCCAGGTCGGAGGCTGCGGTCGAGTTGCTGGAACGGATCGGCTTGGGAATGGAACGACTCGGCTCCCTGCTGGTGGACGGCTCGCGGGTCGGTGCGCATCTGGTGCTGACACCGGAACGGGTGGTCGCCGCCGAGGCGGCTCGCACCCTGGGTTCGTTGGCGCTGATGGGCGTGTCGGTCGATGAGCTCATCGTGAATCAAACTCTGATGCAAGATGATTCATACGAGTACCACAACCTCCCCGAGCATCCCGCCTTCGATTGGTACACCGAGCGGATTTCCGAGCAGCGCACGGTGCTCGAGGAACTGGATACGGCGATCGGTGACGTCAAGCTCGTGCTGGTGCCACACCTGCCCGGTGAGCCCATCGGCCCCAAGGCGCTGGCCGAGTTGCTCGACAGCGCCCGCCGCAGGGACGGCTCGCCACCCCCTGGACCGCTGCGACCAGTGGTCGACCGCGAATCCGGAGCCGGGCTCGATGCCGTCTACCGGCTGCGGCTAGAGTTGCCGCAGGTCGACTCCGGCGCGCTGGCGCTGGGGCGGGTAGACGATGATCTGATCATCGGCGCCGGTGGCATGCGGCGCCGGGTTCGCTTGGCGTCCGTCCTGCGACGATGCGTCGTGGTGGACGCCCAGCTGCGAGGTAGTGAGCTGACGGTGCGTTTCCAACCGAATCCGGAGGTGTGGCCGGCGTGAGTGGGTCTCACCCCGATATCGGACCCGAGCTGCGCCAGTTGGCGCAGACCATCCTGGACCGGCTGGATCCGGCCGTGCGACTGGCGGCCGCCCGGGCTTCGGCAGGGGGCGCGGGCAAGTGTCAGCAGGTGTGGTGCCCGGTGTGTGCGCTGGCGGCCTTGGTCAACGGCGAGCAGCACCCGTTGCTGTCCCTGATCGCCGAGCACAGCGTCGCGTTGCTGGCCGTCGTGCGGGCCATGGCCGAGAGTGCCGGTGCCGCCGGAACCCCTCCACCGCCCAACGGACCCGACCAGGGTTCTGGGCCGTCGGCTCCCGACGACGAGCCACCTCCCGGCGGGCCCGGCCGTTATCAGCACATCCCGGTGACCGTCGAGGAGTGACTCGCACGTCAGGGACCGCCGTCCGCGTGGTCGAGGGCGCCAGGCGTGGGTAAAGTTGTCGCAGGGCGCCGTCCGGGCGCCCGACGCGGGAGGTTCGATGTGGTATTGGCTGTTCAAGTACATCTTCATGGGACCGCTGCTGTCGTTGCTGGGTCGTCCGAAAACCCAAGGGCTGGAATACGTTCCGGACTCCGGCCCGGTCATCCTCGCCAGTAACCACCTCGCCGTCGCCGACAGCTTCTACCTCCCGCTGGTGGTCAAGCGGCGGATCACCTTCCTCGCCAAGGCCGAGTACTTCACCGGCACGGGGATCAAGGGCTGGTTCAACCGCTGGTTCTACACCGCCGCCGGGCAGGTGCCCATCGACCGCACCGACGCCGACTCCGCACGGGCTGCGCTGACCACCGCCGAACGCATCGTCGGGCAGGGCAAGTTGCTCGGCATGTACCCCGAGGGCACCCGGTCGCCCGACGGGCGCCTGTACAAGGGCAAGACCGGGCTGGCCCGGCTGGCGCTCGAGAGCGGGGTCCCCGTCATTCCGGTCGCGATGGTCGGCACCGACCTCGTCAACCCGCTCGGCTCCAAGATGTGGCGATTCGGCCGGGTCGAGGTCCGGTTCGGCAAGCCCATGGACTTCAGCCGGTTCGAGGGGCTGGCGGGCAACAGGTTCATCGAACGTGCGGTCATCGACGAGGTGATGTACGAGCTGATGCAGCTGTCCGGTCAGGAGTACGTCGACCTGTACGCGGCCGACGTCAAGGAGAGCATGGACCGCGGCGACGACGGGCAGCCACCAGCCCGCTTCCCCGCCGCGGCAGCGGGCTAGTCAGTTCGCTGCGACGACCGCGGCGGCGTTGCGGGCAGGCCAGCTGGCGCGGCTCGCGAGCCCCGTGATGGCGCCAGCCACCGAACCCGTGACGACGATGACCGCCAACGCCCACCACAGATAGGAATCGCCGGCCAGCTGGCGCATCAGCGATGCCGAGGTCTCGTGGTGCTCGGGCATCAGCGTGATCGGGGTCCACACCATCAGTGCCAGCCCCGCGGCGGTGACCGCCGCCAAGGCGATGTTGCGGTGCCGGTAGGCCACGACGGCGGTTACCAGCACTGTCGGCAGAACCCACACCCAGTGGTGCGACCACGACACCGGTGAGACGACCAGCCCGAACATCGCGACACAGACAAGGGCCAGGACCGTGGCCTCACCGCTCGCCGCATCGGAGCCGTCGGAGCCTGTCCGCACCCCTGCCCGCAGCACCCGGCGCGCCGCCCACACCGTGAGGCCCAGCACCAGGAAGCAGGCCAGGACCCACAGCACGAACCGCGGGGTGTCGCCGAGGCCGAACCGCGCCAAGGTGCCCGCGATGTTCTGGTTGGTGTTGAGCGTCGCCGTGCCGATCCGGTCGGTGTCGTGAACGGTCTTGGTCCAGTACTGGAACGAGTCCTGCCAGGCCAGCGCGACACCGACGAGTGTCGCCACCACCACCGACGCCGCCGTGACCAGCAGGGCGCGGGTGTCCCGGCGCAACAGGAAGTACAAGAGGAAGACCGCAGGCGTGAGTTTCAGCGCGATGGCCACGCCGAGGAGCAGCCCGCGCGGCCACGGCGTCCGGCGCGGCACGCAGTCGGCGATCACCAGTGTCATCAGCACCACGTTGATCTGACCGAAGTCGAAGTTGGACCGGATCGGCTCGAGGTAGACGACCGCGGGGGCGACGATCGCCGCCGCCAGCCAGCAGCGACGCAGCCAGGCGCGCCCGGTGGCGACCTCCGAACCGTCCCAGATCCGCAGCCGGGTGAGCACGATCGACGTCGAGACGATGAGCAGCAGCAGGGTGATGACGGTGATGACGGCACCGGCGCCCGACAACGACAGCCACGCGAATGGGGCGAACACGACCGCGGCCAGCGGAGGGTAGGTGAACGGCAGGTCCAGACCGACCCTGGTGTGGAACATGGTGCCGTCGCTGTACAGCGGGCGTCCGTCGAGCCAGGCGCGCCCGCCCATCCGGTACACGTCGATGTCGATGCGGTACGGGGCGTCGTCGACGTGGAACGGCGCATCGACCAACATCCGCCAGCCCGCCCACGCCAGCGCCGCCAGCGTCAGCAGCTGGAACAGCCGCCAGCCGACGATCCGCCACAGATGGGCCCGGTCGGGAGGCCGCAGAATACTCATTTCGCCGAACAGCCTATCGGGGCTTCCCGGCGAGTCGGGACCATCCGGTCTGCGACGCGCGCAGGTCGGCGTAAGTTTTGCCCGTGTTCGACGACTGGAAGTTCCACCTGACGTTCGACCTCGCGATCCCGCCAGGCCGACTGCCACTGATGTGGTGCCTGATCGCGTTCCTCCTCACCTTCCTCGTAACACGCACCATCGTCCGGTACATCCGTCACAACGCCGACAGCGATACCCCGCCCAAGTGGTGGCAACCGCGCAACATCTCCGTGTCCGAGGGAACGGGCGGTATGCACATCCACCACGTGGTGATCGGCGTGATCCTGGTCATGATCTCCGGAGTCACCATGGTGACCCTCGCCGTGGACGGCGGCGTGCCCGAATTCACGACAGCCGCAATATTCTTCGGCATTGGCGCTGCGCTGGTACTCGACGAGTTCGCGCTGATCCTGCACCTTCAGGACGTCTACTGGTCCGAGGACGGCAGAACCTCGGTGGATGCGGTGTTCGCGGCGGTCGCGGTGGCCGGGCTGCTGGTCCTGGGATTCAATCCGCTGTCCTTCTTCGACATCGACATCTGGCGCGCCGACCACACGCTGCTGGCCCGCGCCGCCGTGGTCGGGATCGCGCTGCTGACGCTCCTGCTCGCGGTCGTCGTGCTCCTCAAGGGCAAGGTGTGGACCGGTCTGGTGGGCATGTTCGTCACACCACTGCTCATCATCGGCGCGGTTCGGTTGTCGCGGCCGCATGCGCCGTGGGCTCGGTGGCGCTATGCGGGCCGCCCGAAGAGGATGCACCGGGCGCTGGAACGTGAGCGCCAGCTCCGTCGTCCCGTCGTGCAGGCCAAGCTGTGGCTGCAACACGTCATCGCCGGTGAACCACAATTCCCCGACGACGCCGAGGTCGATCAGCAGCTCGACCGGGAGATCCACGCGGCCCCGGCGCCGCGCACAGAGAGCGTGGGGACGGGCTGAGAAGTGCGCTACTTCTATGACACCGAGTTCATCGACGACGGCCGCACCATCGAGCTGATCTCGATCGGCGTTGCCGCCGAGGACGGGCGTGAATACTACGCGATATCAACGGAATTCGACCCCGACCTGGCCGGTGCGTGGGTGCGAAAGCACGTGCTGCCGAAACTGCCGTCGCCCGCGTCGAAGCTGTGGCGGTCCCGGCGGCAGATTCGCTCGGACCTTGAGGACTTCTTCGACGTCGAAGGTGACGAGCCGATCGAGCTGTGGGCCTGGGTCGGGGCCTACGACCACGTGGTGCTGTGCCAGCTGTGGGGCCCGATGACCGACCTACCCCCCGCGATACCGCGGTTCACCAGGGAGCTGCGTCAGTTCTGGGAGGAGCGTGGCAGCCCGCGGATGCCACCGCGGCCGCGGGACAGCCACGACGCTCTCGTCGACGCCAAGCACAACCTGCGACGGTTCCAGCTGATGACGGACGGTGGCCGCACAGCAGGCCAAGACGACGACGGAAGCTGGGCCGCACGCGCCTGAACTGCGGGTATGCCTGGTAAGGGCAGCTGTTTGGCACAGCTACCATAGATGGGTGAACTGGACCGTCGACGTACCCATCGACCAGCTGCCCGACCTGCCGCCGCTGCCGGGCGACCTGCGGCAGCGGCTCGATGCCGCGCTGGCCAAGCCCGCATTGCAGCAACCAACCTGGGATGCAGATCAGGCCAGGGCGATGCGCACCGTGCTGGAGAGCGTGCCGCCCGTCACCGTGCCGTCCGAGGTCGAGCGGCTCAAGGCGCAGCTTGCCGACGTCGCGCGCGGCGAGGCCTTCCTGCTGCAGGGCGGCGATTGCGCCGAGACGTTCGTGGACAACACCGAGCCGCACATCCGGGCCAACATCCGCACGCTGCTGCAGATGGCCGTCGTGCTGACCTACGGCGCAAGCATGCCGGTGGTCAAGGTGGCCCGCATCGCCGGACAGTACGCCAAGCCGCGCTCGGCCGACCTCGACGCCCTTGGCCTGCGGTCCTACCGCGGTGACATGATCAACGGCTTCGCGCCGGACGCCGCTGTCCGCGAGCACGATCCGTCGCGCCTGGTTCGGGCCTACGCCAACGCGAGCGCGGCGATGAACCTGGTGCGGGCACTGACCTCGTCGGGTCTGGCGTCGCTGCATCAGGTGCACGACTGGAACCGGGAGTTCGTCAGGACCTCGCCTGCGGGCGCCCGCTACGAGGCACTGGCGGGTGAGATCGACCGTGGGCTGCGGTTCATGAGCGCCTGCGGCGTCAACGACCGCAATCTGCAGACCGCGGAGATCTATGCCAGCCACGAGGCGCTCGTACTCGACTACGAGCGCGCGATGCTGCGGATGGATGCCGAGGCGCAAGGCGGTCCGAAGCTGTACGATCTGTCGGCCCACTTCGTCTGGGTCGGCGAGCGCACCCGTCAACTGGACGGCGCGCACGTGGCATTCGCCGAGGTGATCGCCAACCCGATCGGGGTGAAGATCGGCGCGACGACGTCGCCCGAACTTGCCGTCGAGTACGTCGAACGACTCGACCCGCACAACGAGGCGGGTCGTCTCACGTTGGTCAGCCGGATGGGCAACGCCAAGGTCCGCGACGTCCTGCCACCCATCATCGAGAAGGTGCAGGCCTCGGGCCACCAAGTGGTCTGGCAGTGCGACCCGATGCACGGCAACACCCACGAGTCCTCGACGGGGTTCAAGACCCGCCACTTCGATCGCATCGTCGACGAGGTGCAAGGCTTCTTCGAGGTGCACCGCGCACTCGGCACCCATCCGGGCGGCATCCACGTCGAGATCACCGGCGAGGACGTGACCGAGTGTCTCGGTGGGGCACAAGACATTTCGGACTCCGACCTAGCGGGCCGTTACGAAACCGCCTGCGATCCGCGGTTGAACACCCAGCAGTCCCTCGAGCTGGCGTTCCTGGTCGCCGAGATGCTGCGGGACTGACGGCCTGCCGTGCGTGCGGTGCGGGGCAGCGGTCCCGGGACCGTCGAGGTGCGCGAGGTGCGCCCGGCCGCGGGTGACGCCTCAGCGATTCAGAGCAAGCCCTGCAGATTGCTGCCAATGGTCCACGCGCCGACGGCGACGAGCCCGGTCAGGGTCAAGATCGCCACCACCCAGAACATCGTCGCCCGCCTGGCCCGCTGCCTGGCCCACTCGAACTCGTCGATCTCGATGCCTGCGAACCGGTCCGGATCGGTTCGGTAGTCGGTCTCCACGGTGTCGTCCTGGCCGCGGATGAGTTCGCGGGTGTGTTGGCGCGGTGGCCGGGCCGTGGTCTCGGTGGTTCGCTCCGGGTGCGGTTCATCGCGCCGGGCCGCGGCCGAGGCGGTGTGCTGGGCCGAGTGGCGCGGCGCGGGTACCCGGAATGGCGGCAACCCGAGCTCCTCGACGATGGCCTCCAGCTCGGCGCCCATTTCCTGCGCGTCGGCGTACCGGTCGTCGGGGTCACGCGCCGTCGCGCACGCGACCAGGTCGTCGAATTGCGCTGGGACGCCTGCGATCGCTGCGCTCGGCGGGGGCACGTCGTGATCCATCCGCTGGTATGCCACCGACAACGCGTTGTCCCCCTTGAACGGGGTGTCCCCGGTGAGCAGCTCGTAGGCCAGCACGCCGACTCCGTAGACGTCGCTGCGTGGACCGGCATCGCCGGTGCTCACCTGTTCGGGGGAGAGGTAGGCGGCGGTGCCGAGGATGACGCTCGTCGACGTGATCTTGGCCTCGGCCATTGCCCGGACCAGCCCGAAGTCAGCGATCTTGACCTCACCGTCATCGGAGATGAGCACGTTCTCGGGCTTGACGTCTCGGTGCACCAGGCCGCCGCGGTGGGCGACTGCGAGACCGCTGAGCACCGGCGCCAGGACGGCGGCGACGGCGTGGGGCGGCATCGGACCGCGCTCGTGCAGGAGTTCACGCAGCGTGCCGCCCTCGACGAGTTCCATGACGAGGAAGGCGTGCATACCGTCGAAGCCCTGGTCGTAGACCGAAACCAGGCCGGGATCCTTCAGTCGGGCCACGGCGCGCGCCTCGCGCTGGAAGCGGGTCAGGAACTGTTGATCGTTGGCGTAGCGCGAATCCATCACCTTCAACGCCACCGGCCGGTCCAGTCGTACGTCGAGACCGCGGTACACCGTGGACATGCCTCCCGTGGCGATCATCCCGTCCACGCGGTAGCGGCCATCGAGAACCACGCCGAGAAGCGGGTCCGATCGGTGGCTGGTCTCCACGCGTGCATCTTAGACTCGCTTTCGTGAGCAGCATTCCGGCAGCAGATGACGTTTTGGACCCCGACGAAGCCGTATACGACCTGCCGGCGGTGGCATCCCTGTTGGGCATCCCGGTGACCAAGGTGCACCAGCACCTGCGGGAGCGACACCTGATCGCGGTGCGCCGTGACGGCGTCATCGTGGTGCCGAAGGCCTTCTTCGACGACAGCGGGCGCGTCGTGAAACCCCTGCCCGGTCTGCTGGTGGTGCTGCACGACGGCGGCTACCACGCGACCGAGATCGTGCGATGGCTGTTCACCCCGGATCCGTCGCTGACGATCAGTCGGGACGGGGCGATCGAACCGCAGCCCAATGCCCGGCCCGTCGACGCCCTGCGTTCGCATCAGGCGCGCGAGGTGGTGCGCCGGGCGCAGGCCATGGCGTACTGACGCCGCGCTACTGACTGACGGCCTGTTCGTCCGTCATGCGCTCCGGCGGTGCTTCGCGCGCCTTGGCCAGTGAATACCACGCCACGGCAGCGCAAGTGGTTGCCAGCAGCACGTGCAACCACGAATACATGCCGTGTGAGCCGTCCGGTTTGAAGATGACCATGATCCACGTCGAGAATCCCGCGATCACCGCGATGGCCGACCGGCTCTGGGCCAACGCCGACAGCACCGCCAGCGGCCAGGTGTAGTACCAGGGCAACGCCGCAGGCACGAATAGCACGACGATGAGCATCGCCAGCGCTATGCCGGTCATTGCTTCGCGGTCGTCGTGCCGAAATCGCCACCACAGCAAGGGAAGTGAGATGGCGATGACGGCGATTCCGATGATGCGCGTGACGTCGAGGACGGCGTAGAAGTTGACCGGTATGAGTAGTCCGCCGATCGCATTGATCAGGTTGGCGGCAGCGGTGGGCAACGTCAGCCAGTTGATGATCTTCACCGACCCGGCGAGCGCCGTGAGCCAGCCGAGGCCGACGCCTGCCAGCCACGACAGCACGGCGAACACGACGCCGAAGATCACCACCGAGGCCGCCGTCGCCGTCGCGAAGGCAGGCGCCTGCCCGAGCTTCCGGCGTTCCCGCAACTGACGCATCCAGACCCACACCATGAACGGCAGGGCGATTCCCGCGGTGGCCTTCACGGCCACCGCGATGGCGATCAGGCTGACGCCGGCGGCCGGATGGTTGGCGAACGTCAGCGCGATCGCGGCCATCATCAGCCCGACCATCAACATCTCGTTGTGCACGCCGCCCATCAAGTGGATGATCACCAGCGGGTTCAGCACGCAGATCCACAGGGCCGCAGCACCGTTGCCGCCGACATGCCGGGCCACCCGGGGCGCGGCCCAGATCAGCATCACCAGGCCGGGCAGCATGCACAACCGCAACAGCATCGTGCCGGAGACGACGTCGTTGCCGACCACCATGGTGACGAACTTGGCGACCAGGATGAACGCCGGACCGTACGGTGCCGTGGTCGTGGTCCAGATCGGACTCACGTTGTCCAGCAACGAGTTCGGGTTGTCGATGGGCCCGACGATGTACGGGTCGAGGCCGTCGCGCAGCAGTGCGCCCTGCGCAAGGTAGGAATAGGTGTCGCGGCTGAACACCGGCACACTGAGAAGCAGTGGCGCCAACCAGAATCCCGTCGTCGCCACCATCGTGTACTCGGGTACCTCACCGGGCTGCGCCACCCGGCGGCCCAGCCACAGCCACGACGCCAGCATCAGGGCCACGCCGCCCCACAGCAGCACCGACGACACCACGAGGCCGTGGCCGAACCGCAGCCAGGACAGGTGCAGCGACTCGAGCAGTGGGTCGTGCAGCCGGGTGCTTCCCGCGCCGAGGCCGCCGAGGGTGATCAGCACGGCGCCAAGGAAGCCGAGCAGCGCGGGCCGGGCCTCCGGCGACGTCGCGAACGCGATCAGCCGCGAAATGCCGGCTGTCCAGCCGGATTTCGGGTCGCGCGTCGACGTCGGGGTAGTCATGCTCCTCAGGCGGACCGGTTGGATGCCCGTCTGGCGAGTTCGGCCAGCCCCGTCTTGGCGTGCGCGTCGATCGGTGCGGCCATCAGCATCTCCAGCGCGCGACGGGTGAGCATCTCGATGCGCTCCTCCACCGCGGCCAGCGCCCCGACCGACTCGATCACCAGACGAAGGTCCCGCACCCGCGGGTCGGTCAACTCGGTGCCGATCGAGGTGCGCAACAGCTTGGCGGCCACCGGGTCTGTCCGGTCGGCGCGCTCGAGCGCCTCGGCCAGCAGCACGGTGCGCTTTCCCGACCGCAGGTCGTCACCGGAGGGTTTGCCGGTGACCGCAGGATCCCCGAATACCCCGAGCACGTCGTCGCGAAGCTGGAATGCCACGCCGAGGTCGGTGCCGAGCTCGTAGAACGTCGCCTGCACGTCAGGGCGGTCGGCGGCCGCGGCGGCGCCGAGCTGAAGCGGCCGGGAGATCGTGTAGGAGGCGGTCTTGTAGGTGTTGACGGTCATCGCCGAGGCCACCGCCTCGGCTCCGCCGGCCTCGGCGGCGATGTCGAGGTACTGCCCGCCGAGCACCTCGGTGCGGATGTCGGCCCACACCCGCTGAACGCGACGATGCGCGTCCAGCGGCAGGTCGACGGTGGCGACGATGTCGTCGGCCCACACCAGGGACAGGTCCCCGAGCAGGATCGCCGCGGACAGGCCGAACTGCTCGGGCGAGCCGTGCCAGTTCCGCTCGCGGTGACGGTCGGCGAACAGCCGGTGCACGGTGGGGAAGCCGCGCCGCGTGGCCGACGCGTCGATGACGTCGTCGTGCACCAGCGCGCAGGCGTGCAGCAGCTCCAATGCGGAGAACAGCCGAAGGACGTCGGGGCCCGCCTTCTCCTCGCCGGAGACCGCCCGCCAACCCCAGTACGCGAACGCGGGTCGCACGCGCTTGCCCCCGCGCACCACGAATTCCTCGAGGGCGGCGATGAGCTCGCCGTAATCGGTGCCGATGTACGCGGCGTCGCGCCGGCGGCCGCGAAGGTAGTCGCGAAGTTGATCGGTGATGGCGCGCGCCAGTTCGACGGCCGACGGTGCCGCTGTTTCCACGCTCAGCGGGCGCCCCTTTCCTTACCCCGGGAGTGCATTCAGAGTAGAGCCTGGCGGGCCGTTCGTAGCAACTCAGCGCGCGGGTGCGTCAGCGCGACGAGTCGTGCGGATCCGCAAGGGCGGGGGTGCGGTCGCGGCTCGTCCATGCGACCCCGGCGATGATTCCCGCCACCACGAATGCCGCGAAGCCGAGCCAGAGCGCCGCACCGGTGAACGACCGGGCACTGGGGTCGGTGTAGCGGGCCTGGGCGCTCATGGTGCTCACCACGCCGGGCTTCAGCTTCCATTCGACGACGTCGGAGGAGATCTGGTCGCCGTTGGTCGACGTCACCTCGCCGGGAAACGACACGCTCAGCGATACGTCGGCGTCCGGATCGTTCAGCGACGTCAGGTCAGCACGGCCTTCGAGGATCACCAGATCGCCTGCGCGCCGCAGCGAGATGTCGACACCTGCGGCGTCGCGGTTCATGTTCGCCAGCTGCGGCAGTTCTGCGAAGGTCAGGTCCGAGAACACCGCCTGCGTTCCGACGTAGTCGTCGCGCTGGTAGTTCGAGATGGACACCTTGTTGCTGAACGGCAGCGTGTTGAGGAGCTGCGGGCCCTTGTCGTCGTCGCCGCGCGGCTTGGCGGCCGCGATGATCTGCCCGGACACCCGGTCGTCCGGGGACACCGTGATGGACGCCCGCACGCGGACGCAGCCGACGGCCATGGGGAGGATCAGCAACATCACGAACAGCACGAGCACCCGAGTGCGGCGTGGCATGCGGCCGTGGGTTCGGCTCCGGCGGTCGGGCACCCGGTCATCGTGCCAGACCCGGAGGGCAGGAGCGCAGCGACCGGGGGATGTCGTGCGAGGGCAGGAGCGCAGCGACCGGGGGATTGAGTGAGTCTCCTAAAGCGGCAGTGACCGGCCGAGGATCGCGAAGGCCCTCGGGTCGCCCGCGAAGTGGTAGCCGCGGATCACGTCGGTGAACCCGAGCCTGCGGTACAGCCGCCACGCGCGGTTCGCCTCACCGTTGGCCTCCGGCGTCGAGAGCAGCACGTGCGCCTCCTCGCGTCCGGTGAGCAGTCGTCTCGCAAGGGCCTCGCCGAGGCCGTGCCCCTGGGCGCGGGGCTGTATGTGCAGCTCGGTGAGCTCGAAGTAGCTGGTCATCAGCTCGGTGATGTGCGAGCTGTCGGCTCCACCGCGCTGTAGGCCCGCGATCACCTGTTGCTGCCACCACTGGTCGGGTGCGCCGCAGTAGCCGTAGGCGATCCCGACCATCGGCGCGGCGGTCAGATCGGCGGCCGCATCGGCTGCTTCAACGGCGGCGACCGCCTTCCAGCCAAGCCTGTGGGTGTGTTCCAGCCACATCGACGCCCGTTGCTCCTCGGTGCCGCGCGGGTACCGCATCGCGTCGACGTAGACGGCAAGAGCGTCACCAAGACGCTTGGCCATGTCGCCCGGCGACAGGTCGATCAGAAACGTCGACAACCCAAGGTGTCCTTCGCGGTGGGGAATGCGGAGTCGATGCCATTATCCGGTCACCGTTCGGTCATTGGCGTGCTGGCCCGGTAGGTGTGGCCAACGCCGTACAATCGGGCACTGAACAAGGTGGTACGGCTCAGATTCAGCTCGTATCATTACTGTTAGTTGCTCGGACACTCGGGCACACACGACCTTTAACAATCGTGACGGACGCGGCAAAGGGAGGCACGGATGCCACTCTCCGATCATGAGCAGCGCATGCTCGACCAGATCGAGAGCGCTCTCTATGCCGAGGACCCCAAGTTCGCGTCGAGCGTTCGTGGTGGAAACCTTCGGGCTCCCTCGGCCAGGCGTCGCTTGCAGGGTGCAGCGCTCTTCGTGATCGGCCTGGCAATGCTGGTGTCTGGAATCGCGTTCAAGGCCACCTGGATCGGTGGCCTGCCCGATTCTGTCCGTGGTCGGCTTCATCATCATGTTCGGCGGCGTGGTCTACGCCATCACCGGGCCGCGGGTGGCCGGCGGCAAAGATCGCCAAGGCTCCGACTCCGGTGGACCGCGGCAGAAGAAGTCCAAGGGTTCCGGCGGTTCGTTCACGAACCGGATGGAAGACCGGTTCCGCCGCCGCTTCGACGAGTGATCGTCGCGAACGGTCCAGGGGTAGCTCCCAGCGGGAGCTGCCCCTTTTTTTGGCGTTTGCCTTGGCGCACCCCAGTCGTCGGTGCGACACGCCGAAATCCGGCGGCTTGGGGCGGTCGGCAGGTGACTCGCCCCACTGCGCCCCACTTTCCTGATTGAGCAGGTCTAGCTGCGGTTTGGCGCGTTCGCGTCCGACCGCGGCATTCGCGTGCGCGCGGAAAACGACTGGTCAGTGGCGGGAGGTGGGGCGTACGGCTCAACTTTTGCCAGTAGATGGAGCGAAGTGGGGGATTGTGGGGTAAAGTGGCGTGCAACGGAGCGACCGGGGCTCCGGAGGGCTGAAGCGAAGCGACTCGGGATTCCACCGAGTGGTTGGAGGTGGCGGGATGTTTCTCGGCACCTACACGCCCAAGCTCGACGACAAGGGGCGGCTCACGCTGCCCGCCAAGTTCCGCGACGCACTGGCAGGGGGGTTGATGGTCACCAAGAGTCAAGATCACAGCCTCGCCGTCTACCCGCGGGCCGAGTTCGAGGCGCTGGCGGAGCGGCTGACGCAGGCGTCGCGGAGCAATCCGGACGCCCGCGCCTTCCTCCGGAACCTCGCCGCAGCCACCGACGAGCAGCATCCCGACGCACAAGGCCGCATCACGCTGACAGCCGATCACCGCCGGTACGCCAACCTGACCAAGGAGTGCGTGGTGATCGGTTCGATCCAGTACCTGGAGATCTGGGACGCCCAGGCCTGGCAGGACTACCAGGCGACCCACGAAGAGAACTTCTCCGCGGCCAGCGATGAAACTCTGCGCGACATCATTTGACCCGGCCACCCAGGTGCACGCGGCCCGTGCAACGTGGCCTCTGCCCGAACCGGCCCTGGCGTACTTCCCCGACGCCAGGTCCGCAACCTCGGACAGGGACCTCGTTGCAAGGGCCGCCGCCTGCCGGCTCGCTCCGAGCGAGCCGTGGATCCACACAATCGAAGGTGCTGCGATGGCCCCCGATTCCGAAGGCCAAGATCACGGACACGTTCCGGTACTGCTCGACCGCTGCGTCGAACTGCTCACCCCCGCCCTGACCCGACGCGACGCGACGGGTGCGGGCGCGATACTGGTCGATGCCACGCTCGGCGCGGGCGGCCACGCGGAGCGGTTCCTCACCGATCTGCCCGGACTGCGGTTGATCGGCCTGGACCGCGACCCCAACGCACTGCGCATCGCGGCGGAGCGGCTCGCGCCGTTCGGTGACCGGGTGAGCCTCGTCCGCACCCGCTACGACGGGTACTGGGCCGACCGCGAAGACGCCGAGGTCGACGGCGTCCTGTTCGACCTCGGCGTCTCGTCGATGCAACTGGACCTCGCCGAGCGCGGCTTCTCCTACTCCAAGGACGCGCCGCTGGACATGCGGATGGACCCGGATGCCCCGCTGACCGCCGCCGAGATCCTCAATACCTTCGATGCCAGGGAGCTGACGCGGATCCTCCGGGACTTCGGCGAGGAGCGTTTCGCCAAGCGGATCGCCGGCGAGATCGTCCGGTGGCGTGCCCGCAAGCCGTTCACGACCACCGGCGAGCTGGTCGAGTTGCTCTATGCCGCCATCCCCGCCCCCGCGCGCCGCACCGGCGGCCATCCGGCCAAGCGCACCTTCCAGGCGTTGCGCACCGCCGTGAACGCCGAACTCGAATCGCTCGGTCACGCCGTTCCCGCTGCGATGTCGGCACTCTCGGCCGGTGGACGGATCGTCGTCATGGCCTATCAGTCGCTGGAGGACCGGATCGTCAAGGGTCTGTTCGCCGCTGCCACCGCTTCGCGCACGCCGTCCGGCCTCCCGGTCGAGTTGCCCGGCCACGAACCGGACTACGTGTCGCTGACCCGCGGCGCCGAGAAGGCGGGCGACGCCGAGGTCGACCTCAATCCCCGTAGCGCGTCCGTTCGGCTACGGGCTTTGGAAAAGGTTGTCAGAAGGGAAGTCTCGTGATGGCAAAGCGACCGGATCCGGTACGCAACCGGGATGACCGCCGCCGCGGTAGCCGGGAGCCCGCTCAGCGCCGGGCCAAGGACGCACCGCCCCGCAACCGCCGCTCCACGCGCGAACAGCGGCCACCGCGCTCGGCGCCGCACACCAGTCCGATTCCGAGGATCACCGACGCTCCGGCCCGGCCGAAGAACGCCGCTCAGGCCAAGGCGCGTTCCAAGGCGCGCAAGGCCAAGGCGCCCAAGGTCATTCGGCTGCCACTGCGCGAACGGCTCCTGGTCAAGCTTGCGTCGATCGACCTCGACCCCCGCAGGCTCGTCACCAGGGTGCCGTTCGTGGTGCTGGTGATCGGGGCGCTTGGCCTCGGGCTCGCCGTCACGCTGTGGCTCTCGACCGACGCCGCGGAGCGCTCGTACCAGTTGGGCCACGTCAGGGAGACCAATCAGGCACTGCTCCAGCAGAAGGAGGCGTTGGAGCGCGACGTGCTGGAGGCTCAGGCCGCACCGGCACTGGCCGAGGCCGCGCGCAACCTCGGCATGATCCCGTCGAGTGACACCGCACACCTGGTGCAGGACCCGACGGGCAACTGGATGGTCGTCGGCACGCCCAAACCGGCCCAGGGGGTTCAGCCTCCACCGTTGAACGCGCCGCTGCCAGAGGATGTCCCGCCCCCGCCGCCCGCCCCGCCGGCCCCTCGCGTCGTCGACCCAAGGGAGGTGACCGTTCGCATGCCGCCGCGACCGACGCTGGTCCCCAACGCCGAGGTGCCCGCGCCTGCCGCGGCCCTTGCGACCCCCACGATCCCCGGGGCCCCCGGCGTCCCCGCGGCTCCCGCCGTCGCGCCCGACCCGGCACTCGCGCCGGTGCCCGTCCCCGCCCCCGCGGCGGCTCCGGTAGACGCGCTGCCACCCACGTTGCCTGGACCGCCGCCAGCCGAATTGCCCGTCGCGGCCGTCCCGGGGCCGCCGGCATGAGCCGCAACGATCAGAGGAAGGTCGCCGCGTCGAAGTCGCGCGCCGACCAGTCGCATTCGGCGCGGGCCCGTCGTACCCGGGAACCGTCGGCCGACCCCGGGGTGCGCACCTCGTCGTTCGTCTTCCGACACCGGGTGGGCAACTCGGTCATTGCGCTGCTGTTGGTGGTCGCGGCCACACAGCTGTTCAACCTTCAGGTGCCGAGGGCGGCGGGCCTGCGCGCCGAGGCCGCGAGTCAACTCAAGGTCACCGACGTCGAAAAGGCGGTGCGCGGCAGCATCGTCGACCGCAACGACGACAAGCTGGCGTTCACCATCGAGGCGCGGGCACTGACCTTCCAGCCGCAGAGGGTCCAGAAGCAGCTCGCCGACGCCAAGGCCGCCAATCCCGCGGCGCCGGATCCGGCCAAGAGGCTGGCCGAGATCGCAACGGGGGTCTCCGGTCTGCTGAATCACAAGCCGGACGCCGCGACGCTGCGGAAGAAACTGACCAGCAAGGACTCCTTCGTCTACCTGGCGCGTGCCGTCGATCCCGCCATCTCCGACGCGATCACCACCAAGTACCCGGAGGTGGGTGCCGAGCGACAGGACATCCGCCAGTATCCCGGCGGGGCACTGGCGGCCAACATCGTCGGCGGCATCGACTGGGACGGCCACGGGCTGCTCGGTCTCGAGGATTCACTCGACGCGAAGCTGGCGGGCACCGACGGCTCGGTCACCTACGACCGCGGGTCCGACGGCGTCGTCATCCCCGGCAGCTACCGCAACCGTCACGACGCGGTCGACGGGTCGACCGTCCAGCTCACGATCGACGACGACATCCAGTTCTACGTCCAGCAGCAGGTGCAGCAGGCGAAGGACCTCTCCGGCGCCAAGAACGTGTCCGCGGTCGTGCTCGACGCCAAGACCGGCGAGGTGCTGGCGATGGCCAACGACAACACGTTCGACCCGAGCCAGGACATCGGCAGACAGGACAAGCGCGAACTGGGCAACCTCGCCGTGTCCTCACCGTTCGAGCCGGGTTCGGTGAACAAGATCATCACCGCCTCATCGGCCATCGAGTTCGGTCTGACGAACCCCGACGAGGTGTTGCAGGTACCCGGCTCCATCGACATGGGCGGTATCACCGTGCACGACGCGTGGGACCACGGCGTCACGCCGTACACCACCACCGGGGTGTTCGGAAAATCCTCCAACGTCGGCACTCTGATGCTGGCGCAGCGGGTCGGCCCCGAGCGATGGGCCGACATGGCCGAGAAGTTCGGCCTCGGGCAGCGTACCGGCGTCGGCCTGCCCGGTGAGAGCGCGGGTCTGGTCCCGCCCATCGATCAGTGGTCGGGCAGCTCTTTTGCCAACCTGCCCATCGGACAAGGTCTTTCGATGACGTTGCTCCAAATGACGGGGATGTATCAGGCGATCGCCAACGACGGGCTCCGGATCCCTCCCCGCATCATCAAGTCCACGGTCGCCTCCGACGGCACGCGCATCGACGAGCCGCAGCCGCAGGGCGAGCGGGTGGTGTCGCCGCAGACGGCGAAGACGGTGCGCAACATGCTGCGGGCCGTCATCCAGCACGACCCGCAGGGCACCCAGCAGGGCACCGGCTCCGGGGCCGCGGTGGAGGGCTATCAGATCGCGGGCAAGACGGGAACGGCCCAGCAGATCAATCCCGCCTGCGGCTGCTACTACGACGACGTCTACTGGATCACCTTCGCGAGCATGGCGCCCGCAGACGATCCCCGCTACGTGGTCGGGGTGATGATGGACAATCCGCACCGCACGGCCGACGGGTCGCCGGGCACGACGGCGGCGCCGCTGATCCACAACATCGACGCCTGGCTGCTGCAGCGCGAGAACGTGCCGCTGTCGCCGGACCCAGGTCCCCTACTCACGCTGCAAGACTGAGTGGCGGGCCGCCCTCAGCCCGGCCGGTAGGGTGTCAACGCCATGATGTCGCGTCCCAGCCACCCGCAAGGTGTCGACCTCGCAGCGCTGGCAGAGCGCGTGCATGCGGTCCCAGCACCGGGTTCGGGCACGTCCGGCGTCCGGGTCACCGGGGTGACGCTGCGCAGCCAGGACGCCGGTGCCGGTGACCTGTTCGCTGCGTTGCCCGGCGGTTCGGCGCACGGTGCGGCGTATGCCGCCGACGCCGTCGCCCTTGGTGCGATCGCCGTGTTGACCGATCCGGTGGGCCTCGAGATGCTCGGTCCCGACGTCGACGTGCCGGTGCTGGTGCACCCGTCGCCGCGCGCGGTGCTCGGCGAGGTGGCCGCGATGGTCTACGGCCATCCGTCGGAGCGGCTGCGGATCATCGGCGTCACCGGCACGTCCGGCAAGACCACCACGACCTGTCTGGTCGAGGCGGGCCTCCGCGCGGCGGGACGGGTGCCGGGTCTGATCGGGACGGTCGGGATTCGGATCGACGGCCGCGACGAGCCGAGCGCGTTGACCACACCGGAGGCGCCCGATCTGCAGGCGCTGCTGGCGGTGATGGCCGAACGCGGGGTCGACACGGTGGTGATGGAGGTGTCGAGCCACGCGTTGACGCTGGGACGGGTCGACGCGGTGCACTTCTCGGTCGGCGGGTTCACCAACCTTTCGCGCGACCACCTGGACTTCCATGCCTCGATGGCGGACTACCTGGCAGCCAAGGCCCGGTTGTTCGACCCCGAATCACCGTCGCACGCAGACATTTCCGTGGTTTGCGTGGACGACGAAGCGGGCCGGACCATCGCGGGGCTGGCGGACCGACCGGTGACCGTCGGTGTGGTGGAACGTTCTGCGGGCTGGCGCGCGGAGCAGATCCAGGCCGTCGACGGGGGCGCCCAGCAGTTCGTGGCCGTGGATCCGGTTGGCGTGCACCATGGGCTTCGGATCGGGTTGCCCGGTCGCTACAACGTCGCGAACTGCCTCCTGGCAGTGGCGCTGCTCGATGCGGTCGGCGTCTCACCCGAGACAGCCTCGCCCGGCCTGCGGACGGCCACCGTCCCCGGCCGGCTGGAGCCGATCGACCGTGGCCAGGGCTTCCTTGCTCTCGTCGACTACGCGCACAAGCCGGGTGCGCTGCGCGCGGTGCTCGAGACGCTGCGCGCACAGGCCCGCGGTCGCGTCGCCGTGGTGTTCGGCGCCGGCGGCAACCGCGACGCGGGCAAGCGCGCGCCCATGGGCCTGGCCGCGGCCGAACTCGCCGATCTCGTCGTGATCACCGACGACAACCCGCGCGACGAGGACCCCGCCGACATCCGCGCCACCATCATGACGGGGGCGAGGGCGGCCGCCGGGGCATCGACCGTGGTCGAGATCGGAGACCGGCGGGAGGCCATCGAGTACGCGGTTGGCTGGGCGCGTGATGGCGACGTGGTGCTCGTGGCGGGCAAGGGCCACGAGCCGGGGCAGACCAGCCGGGGCCAGACCCGGCCGTTCGACGACCGTGACGAGTTGGCCAGGGCCATCGAGGCACTTGGGCAGCGCGCGTGATCGACCTGACGCTCGCGCAGATCGCGGACATCGTCGGCGGTGAGCTGGCCGACGTCTCGCACGAGGAAGCCGCCGCCATCCGGGTCACCGGCACCGTCGAATTCGATTCCCGCGCCGTGGCGCCCGGCGGGCTCTTCCTCGCCCTGCCCGGCGCGCGTTCCGACGGGCACGACTTCGCTGCCGCGGCGGTGGCAGCCGGTGCGGTGGCGGTGCTCGCCGCGCGTCCCGTCGGCGTGCCTGCGATCGTGGTGGAACCCGCGAGGCAGGGCATCGACCCCGGCGCAGGCGTCCTCGAGCACGACACCGACGGGTCCGGTGCCGCGGTGCTGGGTGCGCTGGCCCGACTGGCCGCGGCGGTGGCGGCCGAACTGGTGTCCGGCGGCCTGACGATCATCGGGGTGACAGGCTCGTCGGGCAAGACGTCCACCAAGGATCTGCTCGCCGCCGTGCTCGGCCCGCTGGGCACCGTGGTCGCGCCGCCGGGGTCGTTCAACAACGAGTTGGGCCACCCGTGGACGGTGCTGCGCGCGAGCACCGACACCGACTTCCTGATCCTGGAGATGTCGGCGCGGCATCGCGGCAACATCGCCGCGCTGGCGCGGATCGCGCCGCCGTCGATTGCGGTCGTGCTCAACGTCGGCACTGCGCATCTCGGTGAATTCGGCTCGCACGAGGCCATTGCAGAGACGAAGGCCGAACTGCCGCAAGCCGTTCCGGCCTCCGGTGTGGTCATCCTCAACGCCGATGACAGCGTGGTTGCCGCGATGGCGGACAGCACGGCCGCGCGTGTGGTGCGGGTGTCGCGCTCGCCGGGTGCCGACCTCTGGGTCGATGACGTCACGCTGGACGAGCTGGCCAGGCCGAGGTTCACCCTGCACGCCGCCGCCGGTGAGGTCCCCGTCGAGCTGGCGGTGCACGGCGATCATCAGGTATCCAACGCGCTGTGCGCGGCCGCGGTTGCGCTGGAGTGCGGGGCCCGCCTCGATCAGGTCGCTTCGGCACTTGCCGCAGCGGGTCCGGTGTCGCGGCACCGCATGCAGGTGAGCACGCGCAGCGACGGCGTGACCGTGATCAACGACGCCTACAACGCCAACCCGGACTCGATGCGGGCCGGGTTGAAGGCACTGGCCTGGATGGCTCGGTCGGGTGCGACGGAGGGCGCCGGCCGCCGTCGCAGTTGGGCGGTGCTCGGCGAAATGGCCGAACTCGGCGATGACGCGATAGCCGAGCATGACAGCATCGGTCGACTGGCCGTGCGCTTAGATGTGTCTCGACTCGTCGTCGTCGGAACCGGGAGGTCCATGAGCGCCATGCACCACGGGGCGGTGATGGAGGGGTCGTGGGGCAGTGAGTCGACCATGGTCGCCGACGCCGCCGCCGCGCTAGCGCTGTTGCAGGCCGAGCTGGACGAGGGGGATGTGGTGCTGGTGAAGGCGTCGAATTCGGTGGGCCTCGGCGCGTTGGCGGATGCGCTGGTGGGCACCGGCGGGCAGGAGCGCAGCGACCGGGGGATTGGCACCGGCGGGCAGGAGCGCAGCGACCGGGGGATTGGCACCGGCGGGCAGGAGCGCAGCGACCGGGGGATTGGCACCGGCGGGCAGGAGCGCAGCGACCGGGGGATTGGCACCGGATGAGACAGATCCTCATCGCCGTCGGCATCGCGCTGGCGGTGTCGATCCTGCTGACACCGGCGCTCATCAAACTGTTCACCCGCCAGGGTTTCGGCCACGAGATCCGTGAGGACGGGCCGCCGAGCCATCAGAAGAAGCGTGGCACGCCGTCGATGGGCGGAGTCGCCATCCTGGCAGGCATCTGGGCCGGCTACCTGGGCACGCAGCTGGTCGGTCTCGCGCTCGACGGACGCGGCCCCTCGGCGTCGGGGCTGCTGGTCCTCGGCCTGGCCACCGCGCTCGGCGCGGTCGGTTTCATCGACGACCTGATCAAGATCCGCCGCTCGCGCAACCTCGGCCTGAACAAGACCGCCAAGACGGTCGGGCAACTGGTCGCCGCCGTGCTGTTCGGGGTGCTGGTGCTGCAGTTCCGCAACCCCGACGGACTGACCCCCGGCAGCCCGGAGTTGTCCTACGTGCGCGAGATCGCCACGGTGACATTGGCGCCCATGGTGTTCGTGTTGTTCGTCGTGATCCTGGTCAGCGCGTGGTCGAATGCCGTGAACTTCACCGACGGTCTCGACGGGCTCGCGGCCGGGGCCATGGCGATGGTCACCGCCGCCTACGTGCTGATCACCTTCTGGCAGTTCCGCAACGCGTGCGCCACCAGCCCGGGACTGGGTTGCTACAACGTGCGCGACCCGCTCGATCTCGCGCTCGTCGCCGCGGCCACGACGGGCGCCTGCATCGGGTTCCTGTGGTGGAACGCCGCGCCGGCCAAGATCTTCATGGGTGACACCGGGTCGTTGGCCCTCGGCGGCATCATCGCGGGTCTGTCGGTGACGAGCCGCACCGAGACGCTCGCCGTCGTGCTCGGGGCGCTGTTCGTGGCCGAGGTCACCTCGGTGGTCGTGCAGATCATGGCCTTCCGCACCACCGGCCGTCGGGTGTTCCGGATGGCACCGTTCCACCATCACTTCGAACTGGTCGGGTGGGCCGAGACCACGGTGATCATCCGGTTCTGGTTGCTGACGGCGATCGCGTGCGGTCTCGGGGTGGCCCTGTTCTACAGCGAATGGTTGGCGGCGGTAGGGGCTTAGCCCGCCGCGTGCATTTTGCGACACGCCCCGGATGTCCCCGGTGTTACAGCGGTAACGGGGGAGGATTTTGGGGTGCAAGGGACAAACGGGGCTGCTGTTGCTTATGTGACTTCTGCTATCGATGTGGTCAGGTAGTCGGCAGTGAGCGCGATCCTTGCCAAGTTACGGCTGCGGCGCGGCGGCCCGGACGGCGCAACCCCTGATCAGACCGCCCCCGTATCGACCGGCACCGTCCCACGCACCCGATTCGGCGCCTGGTTGGGCCGCCCGATGACGTCCTTCCACCTGATCATCGCGGTGGCCGCGTTGTTGGTCACGCTCGGGTTGACCATGGTGCTGTCGGCGTCAGGCGTGCACTCCTACGACGAGGATGGTTCGCCATGGATCATCTTCGCCAAACAGGTGTTGTGGACGATCGTCGGCCTGGTCGCCTTCTACGCGGCACTGCGCATGCCGGTGAACCTGATGCGGCGGCTGGCGTTGCCGGGCTTCGCGTTCACGATCGTGCTACTGATCTTGGTGCTGATCCCGGGAATCGGCAAGGAGGCCAACGGGTCTCGCGGCTGGTTCGTGGTCGCCGGGTTCTCCATGCAACCGTCGGAGCTGGCCAAGATCGCCTTCGCGATCTGGGGGGCGCACCTGCTGGCGGCGCGCCGCCTGGAGCACGCGTCGTTGCGCGAGATGCTGTTTCCGCTGGTGCCCGCCGCGGTGCTCGCCCTGTTCCTGATCGTGCTGCAGCCCGACCTCGGGCAGACGGTGTCGCTGAGCATCATCCTGCTGGGTCTGCTGTGGTACGCGGGTCTGCCGCTGCGGGTGTTCCTCAGCTCGCTGGCGGCGGCCATGATGGCGGGCGCTGCGCTTGCGGTGTCGGAGGGCTACCGGTCCGACCGCGTCCAGTCCTGGCTCAACCCGGGCGCCGATACCCAGGGCTCGGGATATCAGGCCAGGCAGGCGCGCTACGCGCTGGCCAACGGCGGCGTGTTCGGCGACGGGCTCGGGCAGGGGACCGCGAAGTGGAATTACCTGCCGAACGCCCACAACGACTTCATCTTCGCGATCATCGGCGAGGAACTCGGGTTGGTGGGAGCGGTCGGCCTGCTGCTCCTGTTCGGCCTGTTCGCCTACACCGGCATGCGGATCGCCCGGCGTTCGGCGGATCCGTTCCTGCGCCTGCTGACCGCCACCACGACGCTCTGGGTGCTCGGCCAAGTGTTCATCAACGTCGGTTACGTCGTCGGCCTGCTTCCGGTAACCGGTCTGCAGCTACCGCTGATCTCGGCGGGTGGAACATCCACGGCCACAACACTTCTGATGATGGGTGTGATCACGAACGCCGCGCGGCACGAGCCGGAGGCGGTGGCGGTGCTGCGTGCAGGCCGCGACGACCCGGTGAACCGGTTGCTGCGGCTGCCGCTGCCAGAGCCCTACTCGCCGACGCGGCTGGAGTCCGCCCGCGATCGCCTGCGGAGGCGGTCGAAGGCGCAGGCGGAACCCAAGCCGAAGCCCAACCCGAAGCCCAAGACCAAGCCGAAATCGAAGGGGAAGGCGAAGCCCGAACGCGCGTCGGCCAAGGACGACGGGAGGCGAACTGGCCATGCGGCCGACCGGCCGGTGCGGCGCTCAGGGCATCATGGAGGCCGTCAACCGCAACAGGGCCGTCGGGCTCGCTCATTGGAAGGCCAGCGCTACGGGTGAACAACCCCGCCATTTCCACCCGCGGGCAGGAGCGAAGCGACCGGGGGATCTCTGTGGTACTCGCAGGTGGAGGCACCGCGGGGCACGTTGAGCCAGCGATGGCCGTCGCCGATGCCCTGACTGCGCTCGATCCGCGGATCCGGATCACGGCGCTCGGTACGGAGCGTGGGTTGGAGACCCGGCTGGTGCCCGAGCGTGGATATCACCTCGAGCTGATCACCCCGGTGCCGCTGCCGCGCAAGCTCTCGGGTGACCTGATCCGGCTCCCGATGCGCGTGCGCAGGGCGGTCCGGCAGACACGCGAGGTACTCGACGACGTCGGGGCCGACGTCGTGATCGGATTCGGCGGCTACGTCGCCCTGCCCGCCTACCTGGCCGCCCGCGGCGGTGTGCGCCGCCGCCGAGTGCCGGTCGTGATCCACGAGGCCAACGCGAGTGCGGGCTGGGCCAACCGGGTCGGGGCCCGCTCGGCGCGCCGCGTGCTGTCCGCAGTGCCGAATCCGGGACTGCGCGGCGTCGAGGTGGTCGGTGTGCCGGTACGGGCGACGATCACCTCGCTCGACCGCGCCGCGCTGCGCGCCGAGGCGCGCGCCCGGTTTGGCTTCTCCGACGACGCAAGGGTGCTGTTGGTCTTCGGTGGCTCCCAGGGCGCGCAGTCCATCAATCGGGCTGTCGCCGCAGCCGCGGAAGACCTTGCCGCAGCGGGTGTTTCGGTTCTGCATGCGCACGGGCCGAAGAACGTGCTCGATCTCCGCGAGCCCGGCCCCGACGATCCGCCCTATGTCGCCGTGCCCTACCTGAGCGAGATGAACCTCGCCTACGCCGCCGCCGACCTGGCGATCTGCCGGTCCGGCGCGATCACGGTCGCCGAGGTGAGCGCCGTCGGCCTGCCCGCCGTGTACGTCCCGCTGCCGATCGGCAATGGTGAGCAGCGACTGAACGCGCTGCCCGTCGTCGACGCGGGTGGCGGCCTGATCGTGGACGACGCCGACCTGACTCCGGCGTTCGTCGCCGAAACGGTCGGCGGACTGCTCGGTGACCTGCCGCGGCTGGCCGCGATGACGGCGTCGGCGGCGTTGGCGGGTCATCGCGACGCCGCGCAGCGGGTCGCCGAGGTAGCCGTCGAGGTCGCGGGCCAGTTCCGGGGGGCGGGGCCGCAGCGACCGGGGATTGCTACGCGCAGGAGGTCCCGGTGAGTGTCCCCGAGCTGCCCGCCGAGCTGCGGCGGGTGCACATGGTCGGCATCGGCGGAGCGGGAATGTCGGGCATCGCCCGCATCCTGCTGGACCGCGGCGGGCTGGTGTCGGGTTCCGATGCCAAGGAGTCACGCGGTCTTGCCGCACTGCGCGCGCGGGGGGCGCAGATCCGGGTCGGCCACGACGCATCGTCGCTCGACATGCTGCCCGACGGGCCGACGGCGGTGGTCAGCACGCACGCCGCAATACCCAAGACCAACCCCGAACTCGTCGAGGCCGGCCGCCGCGGCGTGCCGGTGATCATGCGACCCACGGTGCTGGCGAGGCTGATGGACGGTTACACCACGGTGATGGTGACCGGCACCCACGGCAAGACGACCACCACCTCGATGATCGTCGTGGCCTTGCAGCACAGTGGATTCGATCCCTCGTTTGCGGTCGGCGGTGATCTCGGTGAGGCGGGCACCAACGCCCACCACGGCAGCGGGACGTCGTTCGTCGCGGAGGCCGACGAGAGCGACGGCTCGCTGCTGGAGTACACGCCCGACGTGGCGGTCGTGACCAACATCGAGGCCGATCACCTGGACTTCTTCGGCAGCGCCGAGGCCTATGGTGCGGTCTTCGACCAGTTCGTCGAGCGGCTGCGGCCAGGCGGTGCACTGGTGGTCTGCGTCGACGATCCAGGTGCGGCTGGACTGGCCGAGCGGTGTGCGGCCCGCGGCGTGCGCGTGCTGCACTACGGTAGCGGTGAAGACCCGAAACTTGCTGGTGCCCTGTTGAATTGGGCGCAACAGGGGACTGGGAGCGTGGCGACGATCCGGCTGGCAGGCGAGTCACATCCGCGGGGGATGCGCCTTGCGGTGCCCGGGCGGCACATGGCGCTCAACGCGCTGGGAGCGCTGCTCGCGGCCACGGAGGTCGGCGGTGGTATCGAGTCGGTGCTCCACGGACTCGCCGGGTTCGAGGGCGTGCGACGCCGTTTCGAGTCGGTCGGCATTGCGGCGGGCGTGCGGGTTTTCGACGACTATGCGCACCATCCCACCGAAGTGCGCGCGACACTCGAGGCCGTTCGCGGTGTCGCGGGCGAATCGCGCTCGATCGTGGTGTTCCAGCCGCATTTGTACTCCAGGACCAAGACCTTCGCGCGGGAGTTCGGGCAGGCTCTTTCGGCCGCCGACGAGGTGTTCGTGCTCGACGTGTACGCGGCGAGGGAGCAGCCGTTGGCCGGGGTGAGCGGCGCCAGTGTCGCCGAGCACGTCACCGCACGGGTCCATTACGTGCCGGACTTCTCGGCGGTCTCAGGGGTGGTCGCCGCGGCGGCGCGACCCGGTGACGTCATCGTCACTATGGGTGCTGGCGACGTGACGCTGCTGGGACAGGAGATCCTGACGGCACTGCAGGTGGAGGCCGATCGACGGGCGCCGGGGCCGCGATGAGCGCTTGCGCGAAGAGCCGAGGGCGCGATGAGCGCTTGCGCGAAGAGCCGAGGGCCGCGATGAGCGCTTGCGCGAAGAGCCGAGGGCCGCGATGAGCGACGCGAGGGCCTGACGAGAACGCTGGGAGTCGCGAGCCCGCCGCCGAAACCATCGAGGCCGCCGAACCCGCCGAAACCGGGGAAGCATCCGACGTCGAGGGCCCCCGGCGGCGGGCGCGGCGCGAGCGCGAGGAGCGGCGCGCCGCACAGGCCAGGGCCACCGCGATCGAGCAGGCCCGCCGCGAGGCCAAGAAGCGAGTCACGGGCCAACGGTCCGATCAGGCCAAACCCCCTGCGCGAGGCCTGATCCGGGGTCTCAAGGTGCTGATGTGGTCAGCGGTCGCCAGCGTGGTGGCGGTCGGACTGGGCCTGCTGTTGTACTTCACGCCGATCATGGCGGCCCGCGTCACCGTGATCACGGGCCTGACCACGGTGACCCAGGACGAGGTAGAACAGGCCGCGGCGGTAGCGCCGGGGACGCCGCTGCTGCAGGTCGACACCGACGCCGTCGCGGAGCGGGTCGCGACCATCCGGCGCGTGGCGAGTGCCAGAGTGCAACGCGAATATCCTTCGACGCTGCGGATCACCATTGCCGAACGGATTCCCGTCGTGGTGAAGGACTATCCCGACGGTCCGCATCTGTTCGACCGTGACGGCGTCGACTTCGCCACTGCACCGCCGCCGCCCGGCCTGCCGTATCTGGACGCCGACACCCCCGGTCCGAGTGATGCGCCGACGAAGGCTGCCCTCGAGGTACTCCTCGCGCTGCGGCCCGAGGTGTCGGGACAGGTGATGCGCATCGCGGCGCCGTCGGTCGCATCGATCACCCTGACCCTCCTCGACGGCCGCGAGGTGATCTGGGGGACCACCGACCGCACCGAGGAGAAGGCGCTCAAGCTCGGAGCCCTGCTGACCCAGCCCGGCCATACCTACGACGTGTCGAGTCCGGATCTGCCGACCGTCAAGTAGGTGCTCGGCGCTACGAACCCGGAAAATGCGCGAAAATCGTCGGCGCGCCTGCACGGTTACCTTGCGCAGTCGCCCTACCGTTCTGGTTGCACGAATCTACTTGACATAACTCTAAGCCTATGGTTGAGGTTGAGGGTTTTGCCAGAGGGTCCGGCACCACGAATGCAACAAGGGAGGAACACGAGCCATGACGCCCCCGCACAACTATCTCGCCGTCATCAAGGTGGTCGGCATCGGTGGCGGCGGCGTGAATGCCGTCAACCGGATGATCGAACAAGGTCTGAAGGGCGTTGAGTTCATCGCCATCAACACCGACGCCCAGGCGCTGTTGATGAGCGATGCCGACGTCAAGCTCGACGTCGGGCGTGATTCCACCCGTGGACTCGGCGCGGGCGCTGACCCCGAAGTGGGCCGGAAGGCCGCCGAGGACGCCAAGGACGACATCGAGGAGCTGCTGCGCGGCGCCGACATGGTGTTCGTCACCGCGGGCGAGGGCGGTGGCACCGGCACCGGAGGCGCGCCCGTCGTCGCGACCATCGCGCGCAAGCTCGGCGCGCTGACCGTCGGCGTGGTCACCCGGCCGTTCTCGTTCGAGGGCAAGCGCCGCAGCAACCAGGCCGAGACCGGCATCGGCCTGTTGCGGGAGAGCTGCGACACCTTGATAGTGATTCCCAATGACCGTCTGCTGCAGATGGGCGATGCCGCGGTCTCGCTGATGGACGCGTTCCGCAGCGCCGACGAGGTGCTCCTCAACGGCGTGCAGGGGATAACTGATCTGATCACCACGCCTGGCCTGATCAACGTCGACTTCGCCGACGTCAAGGGCATCATGTCTGGCGCGGGCACGGCCCTGATGGGCATCGGTGCGGCGCGTGGCGACGGCCGTGCCCTCAAGGCCGCCGAGATCGCGATCAACTCGCCCCTGCTCGAGGCGTCGATGGAGGGCGCCCAGGGCGTGCTGATGTCGGTGGCCGGCGGCAGCGATCTGGGGTTGTTCGAGATCAACGAGGCGGCCTCGCTCGTGCAGGACGCCGCCCATCCGGAAGCCAACATCATCTTCGGCACCGTCATCGACGACTCGCTCGGCGACGAGGTGCGTGTCACGGTGATCGCGGCCGGCTTCGACGCACAGGGACCGAGCCGCAAGCCGGTCGTCGGCGCCGGGCAGGGCATCGCGCCAGGCAAGGCAGGCAAGGTCACGTCGCCGATCTTCGAGCCGGTCGACCCGGCGAGTGTGCCAGTGCACACCAACGGGGCGACGGTGAGTATCGGCGGCGGCGGCGGCGATGACGACGACGACGTCGACGTGCCACCCTTCATGCGCCACTGAGCTCAGTTCGCGAGGCCGGAGAGCGGGAGCGACCGGGGAATGATGGGCGCGCCGGAATACTGGGCACCGTGACCGTTCGCATCCGGCGCGTGACGACCACCCGCGCGGGTGGCGTCTCGGCGGCGCCGTTCGACAGCTTCAACATGGGTGACCACGTGGGCGACGACCCCAAGGCGGTGGCCGCCAACCGGCACCGCCTTGCCGCGGCGATCGGGTTGCCGGACCGCATCGTGTGGATGCATCAGGTGCACGGCGATCGGGTGGTGGTGGTGGACGGGCCAGGACCCACCGTTGACAATGCCGACGGATTGGTGACCACCAAACCTCGATTGGCTTTAGCAGTGGTTACCGCCGATTGTGCTCCGGTATTAATGGCGGATGCACGTGCCGGGGTGGTGGCCGCAGTACACGCCGGCCGCGTTGGCGCGCAGAACGGTGTCGTGGTGCGTGCGGTGGAGCAGATGGTGCGGGCGGGTGCGCACACCGGCGACATCTCGGTTCTGCTCGGGCCTGCCGTCAGTGGCCGGAACTACGAGGTGCCCGCCGACATGGCTGCCGACGTGGAGGCGGCGCTTCCCGGCAGCCGTACCAGAACCTCCCGTGGTACCACCGGGCTGGACATCAGAGCTGGGATCGCAAGGCAGCTAAAGGAATTGGGCGTTGTCTCGGTTGACATCGACCCGCGTTGCACCATCGAGGACCAAGCCCTGTTCAGTCACCGGCGGGCGGCCCCGACCGGACGGCTCGCGTCGCTGGTGTGGATGGAATGACCACCCAGCGGGAAGTCGAGTTGGCCGAGTCGCTGGCCGCGGTGCGGGCGCGGCTCGACCGTGCCGCAGCCGCGGCGGGGCGCGATCCCGAAGAAATCGAATTACTCCCCGTCACCAAATTCTTTCCGGCCTCCGACGTAATTCTCTTACGGAAACTCGGATGCGCCGCATTTGGCGAATCCCGCGAGCCGGAAGCGTCGAATAAGGTCGCGGAAGTCGCGGCTCATTTCTTCGGCCAAGTGCCGGTGCCCTCAATTCGCTGGCACATGGTCGGCCGGATCCAGCGGAACAAGGCGCGGACGGTCGCGGGATGGGCGCACGCCGCGCACTCGGTGGACAGCGCTGCCCTGCTCGGCGCGCTCGGCCGGGCAGCGGTGCTTGCGCTGGAGGAGGGTCGGCGCACCGCGCCGCTCGGGGTGTACCTCCAGCTGAGTCTCGACGGTGACCCGACGCGCGGTGGCGTGGCCGTGGATCGGCCGGACCTCGTCGACGAGCTCTGCGCGCTCGCCGACGGCACCGATGGACTCGACTTCGTCGGCCTCATGTCGATTCCGCCACTGGATGCCGACCCGGCGGAATCGTTCGCGCGTTTGGAATCCGAACTGGACCGGGTACAGAGCTTCTACCAGCAGCGGCTCGGTCTCTCGGCAGGCATGTCGGGGGACCTCGAGACGGCGGTGGAACACGGCTCGACCTGTGTGCGTGTCGGTACCGCTCTTCTGGGAGGACGTCCTCTAACGTCTCCCTGAGTAGTCACTCCAGTCACATCTTCATCACAGACAACACACACCACGGTCATCAGAAGGGTCTCCGATGAGCACACTGCATAAGGTCAAGGCCTACTTCGGTATGGCGCCGATGGACGACTACGACGACGAGTACTACGACGACGAAGACCGCGCGCCACGTTCCTATGCCCGCCGCCCCCGCGAGGAGCGTTTCGAGGACGACGGCTACGGCCGCCCCGAGGGCAGGGGCTACGAAGACCGCATCGGGACCCGCGAGTTCGAGCGCGAATTCGCCGACGTGCCCGCCGGTTACCGCGGCGGCTACGACGACGCCCCCTTCCGCGGCAGGGCAGGCGCGGAGCACCCCCGCTTCAATACGTTGCGCGGCGCGACTCGCGGCGCGGTGGCCATGGAACCCCGCCGGATGGCCGCGCTGTTCGACGAGGGCAGCCCGCTCTCGAAGATCACCACCCTGCGTCCCAAGGACTACAGCGAAGCGCGCACCATCGGCGAGCGCTTCCGCGACGGCACCCCGGTCATCATGGATCTGGTGTCGATGGACAACGCCGACGCCAAGCGACTGGTTGACTTCGCCGCAGGCTTGGCCTTCGCGCTGCGGGGCTCCTTCGACAAGGTCGCCACGAAGGTGTTCCTCCTGTCGCCCGCGGACGTCGACGTCAGCGCCGATGAGCGCAGGCGCATTGCGGAGGCCGGGTTCTACGCGTACCAGTAGGCCGAGGCAGTCTGTTCGGAGACGGGTAGGCTGACGGCAAATACCTTGTCGTACCGCCTGTATTCAATGTCACACTGCTTGGAGTGAGGTCGCCCAGTTGGCCCTGTTCTTCGAGATCCTGGGCTTCGCGCTGTTCGTCTTCTGGCTGCTGCTCATCGCCCGGGTCGTCGTCGAGTTCATCCGTTCCTTCAGCCGCGATTGGCGTCCGAAGGGCTTCACCGTGGTGATCCTCGAGGTCATCCTGACCTTGACGGATCCACCCGTGAAGCTGCTGCGTCGAATCATTCCGCAGCTCACGATAGGTGCGGTGCGCTTCGACCTGTCAATCATGGTGTTGCTGCTGGCCGCATTCGTCGGCATGCAGCTGGCGTTCGGCGCGGCGGCCTGAGGTTGCCCCAGCGGGTTTGCCGGTGAAGATATTCGGTGTGTTCAACATTGAAATTCGCTCTTAATTCCGGACCTCTCATGCAACCGCCGGGTCAGCTGTGACAGGATGGGCGCCAGTTACTACCACTATCGCTCTACACTTTGAGACCGGTTGACGGTCCAGACTTCAAGGGGGCAGACAATGCCGCTCACACCAGCCGACGTCCACAATGTCGCGTTCAGCAAGCCACCCATCGGCAAGCGCGGCTACAACGAGGACGAAGTCGATGCATTCCTCGACCTGGTTGAGAACGAGCTGACTCGGCTCATCGAGGAGAACGCGGACCTGCGCCAGCGGGTCGCCGAGTTGGATCAGGAACTGGGGACCGCCAGGGCCGGCGGTGGTGCCGTGCCTGCGCCCACCCAGGCCATCCCGCGCTACCAGCCGGAGCCGGAGCCGGAACCCGCTCCACCGCCGCCCCCGCAGCCCGTGTACGACGCGCCGCCAGGCAGCGGTCAGCGACGACGCCTCCCACATCAAGGCCGCCAAGGTGCTCAGCCTCGCGCAGGACACCGCCGACCGGCTGACCGGTACTGCGAAGGCGGAGTCGGAGAAGCTGCTTGCCGACGCCCGCGCCGAAGCCGACGCCATGGTCAACGAGGCCAGGCACACCGCAGAGACCACGGTCTCGGAGGCCAAGGCCCGTGCCGACGCCATGCTGTCCGACGCGCAGAACCGGTCCGAAACCCAGCTTCGCCAGGCGCAGGAGAAGGCCGACGCCCTGCAGGCCGACGCCGAGCGCAAGCACTCCGAGATCATGGGCACCATCAACCAGCAGCGCACTGTGCTGGAGAGTCGTCTCGAGCAACTCCGGACGTTCGAGCGCGAGTACCGCACCCGCCTCAAGACCTACCTGGAGTCGCAGCTCGAAGAACTCGGTCAGCGCGGTTCCGCGGCACCGGTTGACTCAACCGCCAACAACGACGGCGGCGGCTTCAACCAGTTCAACCGGGGAAACAACTAACCGGCTGATCGATGCTGATCATTGCGCTGGTCCTCGCCGTCATCGGGTTGGCCGCCCTCGTCACCGCCGTCGTCACCAGCAACGAACTGATCGCCTGGGTGTGCATCGGGGCGAGCGTGGTCGGTGTGCTGTTGCTCATCGTCGACGCGCTGCGGGAACGCTCCCGGGGTGCGGGTGACGAGGAGTCCGAGGATTCGGACGGCACGGACGATGTGAAGGGTGAGACCACGGCGTTCGCCCAGCCAGAACCCGCCGAGGACTACCCGGAGGAGCACGAACCGGAGGTCGCGGAGAACGCGGAGGACACGAGGCACGGACACCACGGCCGTCGAAGCCGACGAGCACGACGGCGAGCCGTCGCGCAGCAAGGCCGACTAGGCGCAAGTCGTCCGAAGGCCCGTGCGGCGACGGCTCTGGCTAGACGTTCGGGACGGTCGGCGTGGCCAGCGCGGCGCGCACCTCGTCGTCGGTGACCTGATGGAAGTCGGCGAACACCTGCCCGACCGCCTCGAACCGGTCGGGCATCGACGCGAACACCACCTCATCTGCCTCCGCCTGCAGCCGTCGGTACACCGATCGAGGCCCGACCGGCACGGCCACCACCACACGGCGAGGGCCGCTGCTGCGGACGGCCTGCAGGGCGGCGAACATACTCGCCCCGGTGGCGATGCCGTCGTCGACCAGGATCACCTGCCTGCCACCTAGATGCAACACGCGGTCGGCGCCGCGGTAGGCGAGCTCTCGCCTGTGCAGCTCGTCGGTCTCCCGTGCGATGACGGCGTCGAGTTGTTCGGCGGTGACGCCCAGGCTGCTGGATCGATCCGATCATTGATGATGCGGCCGCCGCCGCCCGCGATCGCGCCCATGGCGAGCTCCGGCCAATTCGGCACGCCCAGTTTGCGGACCAGGAAGACGTCGAGCGGTGCGCGTAGCGCCGCCGCGACCTCCCACCCGACCGGAACCCCGCCGCGGGCCAGGCCCAACACGACGACGTCGGGTTCCCCGCCGTGGGCCGCGAGCAGACCCGCCAGGACCCGGCCGGCCTCGCGGCGGTCCCGGAACATCCGCTTCGACGGTGCACTCTCCAACACATCGAAGCCTAGGCCGGTGAGCGCTCCGGCCACTGCGCCATCGCGAAATCGGCGGTCACCCGGTGCCACGTGGCGTAGCCGCGCATCAGGAAGTGTCCGGCACCTTGGATCGGCAACCAGCGGGCATCGACGCCACGAGCCGCGGCGCGCGCAGTCTGCGCCTGCGCCGCGAGCGGGATCGGTCCAGGTGTCGGCGGTACCGTGCATGGTCAGCAGCCGGCAGCCGACGGGGATGAGGTCGCCGTCGCCGCTGCGGCCACCACGGTGCCAGCGCGGCGACCGCCGCCACGTCTCCACCCGCCGCCAGATGCGCGGCGACCCGGGCTCCCATCGAGTGACCGACCACCACGACGTCGCGCCCGTCGACCGTCTCGAGCAGGTCGTCGAGTGCGGCCTTGGCATCGCGCAGAGCGTCCAGCCGACCGGGGTTCCAGCCGCGCAACCGGTACCGCACCCGGCGCACCGCGACGTGTGGCGGCAGGCGACGTCGCAGCGACAGTGCCAACAGTGCCATCCGAAGGTGGGCGAGTTGCCACGGCCGTGATCCGGCCACGCTGTCGGGCTTGCCGCCGGGCAGGACGAGCACGCCGCCGGTGATGTCGGGATCTGCCACCATGGTGATTCGGAGTGCACCGTCCGCCGGATGGCTGCGTCCGGCCTGCCGCCCCATCCGACGGGCGTTCCGTGACGAATAGGTGATCGTGGGCATCGAGTTCGAGAGCGTGGTCGACCATCCGCTGGACGAGGTCTTCGCCTGGCACACCCGCCCCGGCGCCATGCGGCGGCTTGTTCCCCCGTGGCAGCCGATGACGGTGGTGGCCGAGGCGCGTTCGCTCGCCGACGGGCAGGCGATCCTCGGGCTGCCGGGTGGGCTGCGCTGGGTGGCGCAGCACGATCCGGCCGGTTACGACCCCCCACGCCGCTTCGTCGACGTGCTGTCGTCGGACGGGCTTCGCTCGCTTCCGCCGCGTCTGGTGGCCCGATGGCGGCACACCCACGACTACGAGGACGTCTCCGACGGAGGGTTGCCGCGCACCCGGGTGCACGACCGGGTGGAGGCGCCAGTGCCTGGCGCCGCGCTGCGGTCGACCTTCGTCTACCGGCACCGCCAATTGGCCGACGACCTCACCTCGCACCGCGACGCCTCGCTCGCGGGGACGGGCCACTCGTCGTGGCCGTCACCGGGGCCACTGGCCTGGTCGGCTCGGCGCTCGCGGCGCTGCTGAGCACAGGGGGCCACCGGGTCATCCGGTTGGTCCGGCGCGCCCCGCGGGACGCTGACGAACGGCGATGGGATCCGGAACACCCGGAACCCCGCCTCTTGGAGGGCGTGGATGCGGTAGTGCACCTGGCCGGGGAATCCATCGCGGGCCGGTTCAACGACGCCCATCGGGCGGCCATCCGCGACAGCCGCATCGTGCCGACGCGGCGGCTGGCCGAACTGGCCGGGCGCACCGACGGCCTCCGGGTGTTCGTCGGCGCATCCGCGGTCGGCTACTACGGCTTCGATCGGGGCGACGCGATGCTGTCCGAGGACAGCGCACGCGGTGACGGTTTTCTCGCCGACGTCGTCGCGGACTGGGAAGCGGCGGCCATGGCTGCTGCCGAAGCAGGAGTGCGCGTTGCGTTGATGCGCACGGGTATCGTGCAGGCCGCCAATGGTGGCACGTTGCGGCTGATGCGACCGCTGTTCTCTGCCGGACTCGGCGGCCGTCTCGGCGACGGCAGGCAGTGGCTGTCCTGGATCGGCCTCGACGACCTGGTCGACGCGTACTACCGCGCCATCTGGGACGAGCGGCTCACCGGTCCGGTGAATGCCGTGGCGCCCCACCCAATCCGCAACGTCGACTACACCAAGACGTTGGCGCACGTCGTGCATCGCCCCGCGGTGCTACCAGTCCCGTCGCTGGCGCCGCGACTCCTGTTGGGAAGGCAAGGCGCCCGCGAGCTGGCTGAGGCAGACCAGCGGGTAGCGCCGGTCAAGCTGCAGGCGCTCGAGCATCGATTCCGGCAGCCGCGCCTAGAGGATGCGCTGCGGCATCAGCTGGGGCGCGGCTGACGAACCACCCGCTCGGTGAATGCGTGCACGAGAGTGCGGAGTCGGCGCGCGGTTTCGGACTGCAATCGGGCTGTCGCCGAACGCAATTCGTCCGGTTGCACACCCAGGGCGACCGCCTCGTGACCGTCGTTGGCGAGCCACGCCTCGAGCAGCGGTCCGTCCAGCTCGGGATGGAACTGCAGCCCGAGGCAATGACCGATTACGAAAGCCTGTGCCGCGCGGGCGTTGCGGGCGAGTTCGACCCCACCCGGCGGCACGTCGAAGCGGTCGTGGTGCCACTGGAACCACGGACCGCCGGGAACCAGGTCGGGTGCGTCCGTGCCGATTGGGTGCCAGCCGATCTCGGGGGCGGCCGATCGCTGCACGGTCCCCCGAACGCCTGCGCGATCAGTTGGCCGCCGAAGCACACGCCGAGCACCCCGACACCCGCGGCGTCCGCGGCGCGCACCAGCGCCATCTCGTCGGCCACCCACGTCTGCCGCAGCCGTTCGTCGTAGACGGCCCACCTGGCGCCGAGGGGCACGACCATGTCGTAGTCCAGGGGATCGGGGAACTCCACGGCGTACGCGGGTTCCTCGACGCGATCCTTCGAGACCACGGCGAACGTGTCGGTGTCGTATCCGAGTTCACAGAACACGTCGCCCAGCGTGGCCGGCGGTGCGACGGGGTCGTTGACGATGAAGAGGACGGTGGGGGCCACGATGAGTCATTGTCCCGCACGTCGTCACTTGGGCGGCATCGGCGGCGCGTGGTCGGGGGCGAGCTCGGCACCGATCCGGCGGAACAGCACGTCGGCGGCGTTGGCGTAGTCGCCGTCGTCGTCGAAGGCCTCGGGCTCGTACGTGACGGCAATGGCGATGGCCAGCTTCTGCGACGGCAGGTAGGCCGCCACGCCCGCTTCCCCCGCGAACAGCGGGTTCTGCAACAGCCAGCCGCCCGAGATCACGATTCCCATCCCGTAGGTGTAGCCCTCGGTCATCTCGGCGCACGTGGTGCAGCCGGGCAGGGCACGGGTCTTGCCGCGCAGGCCGGTCGACGTCATCGCGTCGTACGACGCCTTCGACAACAGCCTTGCCGGATCCGATGGCCACCGCCGTGGCCTCCATGTCGTAGACGTTGGTCGTCTGAATGGCGCCGTGGGTGATGGTCCACGATGGATTCCAGTACGTGGATTCCTCGTAGAACGGTGTGCCGGCGGGTATCTTGAGCGCCTGGCGGCGTTCGCTGGTGAACGCGTGCAGCACGGGGGTCGGGATCTCGGGGGTGAAGGAGTTTGCGGTGTTCGTCAGCCCTAGCGGGCCAAGCACCTGGTCCTGCAACAGCTTCGGCATGTCCTCACCGGTCGCCTTCTCCATGGCCATGCCAAGAAGGACGTAATTGGTGTGGGCGTAGTTCCAGTTCGTCCCCGGGGCGTACAGCAGCGGGCGCGACGTCGCGAAGCCGAGCAGTTGGTCGGGTTCCCACTGCCGGAAGGGATCCTCGTAGAGCGCCGTGGCGAAATCGGTGTTGCCGATCACGTAATCGACGTAGCCGGAGGTCATCTGAGCGAGCTGGCGCAGTGTGACGCGGTCCGCGTTCGGTACGTCGGGCAGCCACTTCGAGAGCTTGTCGTCGAGGCTCACCTTGCCGTCGTCGACCATGCGCAGCAGCAGCGTCGAGACGTACGAGATCGCGACCGCGCCGTTGCGGAAGTGCATGGCCGGCGTGGCGGGTACGCCGGTCATGGACTCGCCGACCGCACGGGTGAGCACCTCTCTGCCGCCCTCGGTCACCCGCACGATCGCGGCCTTCAGATGGGATTTCTTCATCACCTCGTCGATGATGCGCAGCACCGCATCGGCCTTCGCTGTGTCGGTGGCCGATGTCGCGGGCGGGGGCGGGCTGACGGCGGGTCCGCAGGCGGTGACCAGGACGAGCGCGCTGATCGCGGCGCACACGCGCACGGCGAAGATCATGCCCGATCTTGGCAGAAGGCGACGACCGGACGTCGCCTTTCCCTGGCATGCTGGGTGGGACATGAATGATGTGACCGTGCTCGTGTTCTCCCTGCTCGTCTTTCTCGTGGAATTGGGGTCGCCGGTGGTGTCGAAGTCGTTGGCCGTGGCTGCAGCAAGGGGGTGGCGTAGTGGATCCGACCGACTGGTTCCTCACCGCGGCGGAACGCGGTAACCCCGACACCGACCTGCCCGTCTGGTGCGAGGGCAGTCTGGCCGAACCCCTGGTGCACGGCAGGACCTACTTCGACGAGCTGGCCACCGAGGTCGAAGCCTGCGGCCAAGGCGACTATGTGTTCTTCACCGACTGGCGTGGCGATCCCGATCAGAAGGTGCGCGACGGCGGGCCTACGGTCGGCGAGATCCTCAGCGCGGCCGCCGGGCGCGGGGTCGTCGTCAAGGGACTGATGTGGCGTTCACACCTGGACAAGCTGCAGTACAGCGAAGAGGAGAACCGGCACCTCGGTGAGGCCATCGAGAAGGCGGGCGGCGAGGTGCTTCTCGATCAGCGGGTTCGGTTCGGTGGTTCGCACCATCAGAAGCTGGTGGTGATCCGGCACCCGGCGGCACCCGAACGCGACGTCGCGTTCGCCGGCGGCATCGATCTGTGCCATTCGCGGCGCGACGACGAGAACCACCGCGGCGACGAACAAGCGGTGCAGATGTCGTCGCGGTACGGCAAACGCCCGCCGTGGCACGACGTGCAACTGCGGCTGCGGGGGCCGATCGTCGACGCGCTGGACACCGCGTTCCGCGAGCGCTGGGAGGACCCCGCCCCGCTGGACATGTTGTCGCCGATCGCCTGGCTGAAGGACAAGCTCAGCGGCGCGGACCTTCGACCCGACCCGCTGCCGGACAAGCCGCCCGTCCACGCCGACCTGCGGACCGCACGCGGTGCAGCCCCTGCGCACGTATCCCGACGCCCACTTCGCCTACGCCTTCGCACCGCACGGCGAACGCAGCGTTGCCAAGGGATACACCAAGGCGATCAAGCGCGCGAAGCGGTTGATCTATCTGGAGGACCAGTACCTGTGGTCCAAGCAGGTCGCCGACCTGTTCGCCGCTGCACTGCGCGACAATCCCGAACTGCACCTGATCGCCGTAGTGCCGCGCTTTCCCGACGTCGACGGCCGGTTGTCCTTGCCGCCCAACCAGATCGGTCGCAGCCAGGCCATCGAGGCCTGCCGGCGGGCCGGCCGGGACCGGGTGCACGTCTTCGACGTCGAGAACCACGTGGGCACCCCCGTGTACGTGCACGCGAAGGTGTGCGTCGTCGACGACGTGTGGGCGTGCGTCGGCAGTGACAACTTCAACCGGCGTTCGTGGACCCACGACAGTGAATTGTCCTGCGCCGTACTGGATGACACCCGCGACGAACGGGAGCCAAGTGACCCCGCCGGACGCGGCGACGGGGCACGGGTGTTCGCGCGCGAGCTTCGGTTGCGGCTCATGCGGGAGCATCTGGACCGGGGCGGGGACGGCAGTGCGGACGACGGGCTGATCGATCCCGCCACGGCGGTCGAGGTCGTCGACGCAATGGCGAAGGCACTCGACGACTGGCATGCGGGTGGCAGGAACGGACCTCGTCCAGCCGGCCGGCTGCGCACGCACCGCTCCGAGAAGTTGAGCACCCTTACCCGCCTTTGGGCCGAACCGGCGTACCGGATGATCTACGACCCGGACGGGCGGTCCTATCGCGACCGGATCAAGGGCGCGTGGTGATTCACGGGAGATGACCGACGGGCATACCCGCGCCTCTCGGCTCGTTGTGCCACCCGTGAGTGATTGGATGCGAATCGCCGCCGGTGCCTGCCAGAATCGGGCGGTATCGTGATTTCGTCGGCTTGGCACGAATAGCGGGTGTGGGAATGACTGGCTTCTACACGATCGTCGTAGTGATAACCGTGGCTGTGCATTTCGCCTTCGTTGGATACGGGGTGCTCGGCGGGTTTCTCACCCTTCGATGGCCGAGAACCATCTGGTCGCACGTGCCGGTGGTGATCTGGTGCGTCGCGATCGAGGTCGTCGACTTCATCTGCCCGTTGACGGCGCTCGAGCGGTGGGGCAGGGAAAGAGCTGGTATGGCGCCGCTCGCAGAGGACGGCTTCATCGACCACTACATCACCGGGGTGTGGTACCCGGACCGCGATGCGAACCTGGTGCTCGGCCTGGTACTGGTGGTGGTGCTCACGTCGTGGGTGCTGTTCGCGCGCAGCGTCAGGCGCAGGAGCGCGGCGGAATCGGCTGGCGCAGGCTCGGATCGCGCTCACGCCACGCGGTAGCGCCGTTCGGGCCTGCCCGCCCCGTACTGCAGACGCAACTGGAGAGCGCCAGTGCTCAGATAGTGCTCAAGGTATCGCCTCGCGCTGACCCTCGAGATCCCCACCAATTCGGCGCATTCGGCGGCCGACACCTCGCCTGTGGAGCGGACGGCGGCCAGCACCAGCTCGCCCGTCTCGGCACCAAGGCCCTTGGGCAGGACGTCGGCGTCCCGCCGCTGTGGGCCGCCGCCGAACAGTGAATCGATCAACGACTGATCGACGCCCGCTGCGGACCGCAATGCGTCCTCGCGCGCGGCGAACGCCTCGAGTTTGGCCTTGAACTGGTCGAACTCGAACGGCTTGATGAGGTAGTCGGCCGCGCCGCCGTCGAGGGCGCCCGACACCGTGTCGAGTTCCCGGGCGGCGGTGATCATGATCACTCCGATGCGGTCGCCGCGGGATCGCAAGCGCTGCAAAACATCCAGGCCCGTCATGTCGGGCAGGTACACGTCGAGCAGGATCAGGTCGAGGCGTGAATCCGCCGCCTGCGCCATGGCTTCGGCGCCGGTGCGCGCGACGCCTGCAGCGCGGAATCCGTCGACCCGGTCGACGAATCGACGGTGGATCTCGGCGACCATGAAGTCGTCGTCGACGACGAGGACGTCACGCATCGGCCACCTGCGGCAGTCGCACCTCGAAGACGGCGCCGCCGTCCGTACCGTCGGACACCCGGACCGCCCCGCCGAGTTGCGCGCTGACCAGTCGGACGAGTGCCAGCCCGATTCCGCGGCCACCGGGAACGTCGGGCTTGGACGTGACACCACGGGCGAAGATCGACTCGCGCAGGTGTTCCGGTACGCCTGGACCGGAGTCGGCGACCGAGATCACCAGCGTGTCGACGTCGCCGATCGCGACGGTGACGACCCTGCGGTCCGACCCCTCCGACACGTCCACCGCGTTGTCGATCAGGTTGCCGAGCACCGTGATCACGTCGGTGGCCAGAGCGGGGTCGAGGGCCGCAAGATGGCTCGTCTCGTCGAGGACGAGCTCGACGCCGCTCTCGGCAGCCAGCGACGTCTTGGCGATGAGCAGGGCGGCGACGGCGGGATCGGCGACGTGCCTGGTCACCGCGTCGCTGATCTCGGCGCGGCGACGGGTGAGCGTGCCGACCAGATCACGCACCGAGTCGTACTCGCCGAGCTGGACGAGTCCCGAAATCGTGTGCAGCTGGTTGGCGAACTCGTGGGTCTGTGCGCGCAATGTGTCGGTGACGCTCTTGTGGGACGACAACTGCCCCTGCATCGACGCAAGTTCGGTGCTGTCCCGCATCGTGGTGACGGTACCGATGCGCTCGCCGCCCGTGCTGGCCGCCCGCCGGTTCAAGGCGAGAACCCTTGTCCTGGTGGCAATCACGACGTCGCGGCTGTCTTCGCCCGATGACAGGAACTGTTCGACGGCCGGATCGAGCCCCACCGAGTCGATGCGACGGCCCACCGCGTCGCCACCGACCCCGAGCAGGTCCTGCGCACTGTCGTTGAGCAGCGTGATGACACCATCGGTGTTGACCGCCACCACGCCCTCACGAATGCTGTGCAGCAACGCCTCCCGGTGATCGGCCAGCCCGGCGATCTCGGCCACCTCCAGACCCCTGGTGTGTCGCTTGATGCGCCGCGACAGCAGCCAGGAGGCCAGCACGCCGAGTGCGGCGCCGAGCCCGAGGTACACCAGCAGTCGCTCACCTGCCCCGCTGAGCAGTTGCCACGTCGACGGATAGGGTTCGCTGACCGAGACGGCCGCCAGTACCGCTCCGTCGGTGGACAGGATGGGCACCTGTCCGACGAGCGAGTGGGCGCCGTCGACGTCGAGGTCGCCGGACCATGCCCGGCCGTCCACCACCCGACTGCGCCCGAAGTCGGCCCGCGCTCCGACGCGCGACGGCTCCGACGACACCCGCACCCGACCGTCGGGCGCGAGGATCTCGACCAGGCCCGCGCCCGACAGCGCGACCGCGCGGTCCACCTCCGGGGCCAGCACCTTGGTGGCGAAGGGATCGGCGTAGCGGTCTCGGACGATCGGCGTGGAGGCGAGGTTCTCGGCGACGGCGATCATCCGTTGGCCGCGCACCTCACGGAACTCCTGCGTGGACTGGGTGACGGACACGGCGGCGACCGCACCCAGTACCACCATGACCACCAACAGCTGGAACACCAGGAATTGGCCTGCCAGGCTGCGTGCGGACAGGTGCACCGTGCCGAACCGCGAACGCCGACGTGTACTCAAAGACCACAACTTCCTTTGGTTCCGAAAGAGCGACCTGGGTCACTTGAAGGGCCAGTATTGCTGAGCATCACACATGGCGAAGGGGCGAAACGTGTCGAATTTTCGGCGATGGGCGACCGCATGCGCGGCTGCGCTGCTTGTCGCGACGGTAGCAACGGGTTGCGGGGTGACGCGCGGCGACGACCCCTCGGGCCTGCACCGGTTGCGGATGATGGTGCCCAACAGCCCGGGCGGCGGCTATGACCTCACGGCGCGGACCGCGGTCAAGATCATGGAGGACGACGACATCACGGGGCGCGTCGAGGTGTTCAACGTGATCGGCGCCGGTGGCACCGTCGCGATGGCCCGGCTCATGAACGAGCGGGGCAACAACGACCTCATGATGACCATGGGCCTAGGGGTGGTCGGCGCCACCTACACCAACGGATCCAAGATCAAGTCGTCCGACGCGACCGCCATCGCAAAGCTGATCGAGGATCCGGGAGCGATCTTCGTGCCAGCCGACTCACCGTTCAAGACGGTGCAGGACTTCGTCGCGGCGTGGAAGGCCGATCCGTCCAAGGTCACCATCGGCGGCGGTTCGTCACCGGGCGGCCCGGACCACCTGTTCCCGATGGAACTGGCCAAGGCGGTCGGCGTCGACCCGAAGAGCGTCAACTTCGTCACCTACGACGGCGGCGGTGACCTGCTGACCGCGCTGCTCGGCAAGAAGATCACGGTGGGCACATCGAGTCCTGGCGAGCTCATCGACCAGATCGAGGCGGGCCAGCTCCGCGTGCTCGGTGTGTCCAGCGAGGAGCGTGTCGAGGGCGTGGACGCCCCGACGCTCAAGGAAGCGGGCATCGACCTCACCTTCGCCAACTGGCGCGGAGTGCTTGCCCCGCCGGGCATCTCGGACGACGCCAAGCAGGCGATGGTCAAGGTGCTCGAGGAGATGCATGGCACTCAGCAGTGGAAGGAGGCATTGGTGAAGAACGGGTGGACCGACGCGTTCGTGACCGGTGCGGAGTTCGAACAGTTCTTGGAGGACCAGGACAACCGGGTCTCGTCGACGCTGACCGAATTGGGGCTGCTGTGAGCGCGCCCGAGAAGTCCTCCGACGGGCGCTTGCGCAGGGAGCGTGGCGTGGACAACGCGCAGTACATCGTCGTCGCCGTCTTGGCGATCGTCGGCGGGTTTCTGGTCTACAGCGCGCTGACGCTGTCGGAGGGCTTCGCGAAGGTGGATCCCGTTGGGCCCAAGTTCTTCCCGATGGTGATCGGCGTCGCGGCACTGCTGCTTGCGGTGATTCTGGCCATCGCCATCCCGCGGGGAAGCAAGGGTGAGGCCGACGCGGGGGAGGACGTCGATCCCGAAGCGCCAGGCGACTGGCGCACGGTCGGGCTCTTGGTCGCGCTGTTCGTCGCGATGATCTTGCTGGTCAATCCGTTGGGTTGGGTGATCACGAGCACCTTGTTCTTCGGCTGCGCCGCGACGATTCTCGGCAGCAAGCACTACATCCGAAACTTCGTGATCGGACTGGTACTGGCACTGGCCAGCTTCTACGCGTTCTACTCCGGGCTCGGAATCCCGCTGCCCGCAGGCATCTTGGACGGGATTCTGTAATGGAGAACTTCGACTGGCTGCTCCAGGGCTTCGCCGAGGCCGCAACCCCGATGAACCTGCTGTACGCCGTGATCGGGGTGCTGCTCGGCACCGCGGTTGGCGTGCTGCCTGGCATCGGCCCGGCCATGACGGTGGCCCTACTGCTGCCGATCACCTACAACGTCAGCCCCAGCGCGGCATTCATCATGTTCGCCGGCATCTTCTACGGCGGCATGTACGGCGGTTCGACTACCTCGATCCTGCTGAACACGCCGGGGGAGTCCTCGTCGGTGATCACCGCGATCGAGGGCAACAAGATGGCCAAGGCCGGCCGCGCCGCCCAGGCGTTGGCCACGGCGGCCATCGGGTCGTTCGTTGCGGGCACCATCGGCACCGTCCTGCTCGCTGCGTTCGCCCCAGCCATTTCGCGGTTCGCCGTCACACTCGGTGCGCCGTCGTATCTGGCGATCATGCTGTTCGCGCTGGTTGCGGTTACCGCCGTGCTGGGCTCGTCGAAGTTGCGCGGAGCGATTTCGTTGGTGCTCGGGTTGGCGATCGGAATCGTCGGCATCGACTTCCTCACCGGCCAACCGCGTGCGACGTTCGGCGTTCCGCAGCTTGCCGACGGCATAGACATCGTCGTCATCGCGGTGGCGATCTTCGCCCTCGGCGAGGCGCTGTGGGTGGCTGCGCATCTGCGCAGGAAGCCGGCCGACGTGATCCCGGTCGGACGGCCGTGGATGGGCCGCGATGACTGGCGTCGGTCGTGGAAGCCGTGGCTGCGCGGTACGGCGTTCGGGTTCCCGTTCGGCGCACTGCCCGCCGGCGGCGCGGAGCTGCCGACGTTCTTGAGCTACATCACCGAGAAGAAGCTCTCCAAGCATCCGGAGGAGTTCGGCAGGGGCGCCATCGAGGGAGTCGCCGGCCCGGAGGCGGCCAACAATGCCTCGGCGGCGGGCACGCTCGTCCCGATGCTGTCGCTCGGGCTGCCAACCAACGCCACCGCCGCCGTCATGCTGACGGCATTCGTGTCGTACGGAATTCAGCCAGGCCCAACGCTGTTCGAGAAGGAGCCGCTGCTCATCTGGACGCTGATCGCCAGCCTGTTCATCGGCAACTTTCTGCTGCTGGTCCTCAACCTCCCGCTTGCGCCACTATGGGCCAAGCTGCTTCGCACACCGCGGCCCTATCTGTACGCAGGCATCCTGTTCTTTGCGACGCTCGGCGCTTTCGCAGTCAACGTCCAACCGCTCGATCTGGCCTTGTTGCTCGTGTTCGGGCTGCTCGGCTTGATGATGCGCCGCTTCGGATTGCCGGTGTTGCCATTGATCATCGGCGTCATCCTCGGGCCCCGCATCGAACGCCAACTGCGGCAGAGCCTGCAACTCGGAGGCGGCGACTGGAGCAGCCTGTTCACCGAGCCGGTCGCGATCGTCACATATGTCTGCATGGCGATCCTGCTGGTCATCCCGCTGGTGCTGAGGCTCCTGCACCGCGACGAGGAGACGTTGCTCGTCGTCGAGGACGACAAGGACCAACGAGAGAAGGCGAAGGCATGATCGTCATCGGTTTCACGGCAGATCCGTTCGGCAAGGCCGCGTTGGACGCAGGCGTCGCCGAGGCCCGACTCCGCGACACCGACTTACTGGTGATCAACTCGACGGTGGGCGACTCCTATGTGGACGCCGCGTTCGCCCAACCCGCGCAGGCCCGCGAGGTCAACGCACGGCTGGCCACCTGCGGCGTGCCGTTCGAGCTGTCGCAGCCGGTTGGGGTGTACGCCGCCGACGCACTGCTGGAGGCGATGGAGCGGCCCGAGGCCGAGCTGTTGGTGATCGGGCTCAAGCACCGCAACCCCGTGGGCAAGCTCCTGCTTGGCAGCGTCTCCCAGCGGGTGCTGCTGGAGTGCCCGAAGCCGGTGCTTGCGGTGAAACCCGCCGAGTGAGCGAGGGTACATACGCGTTTGGCAAGTTAGCCAAAATCAAGATCAGCAACTACGAACGGCCGTGCGGGCGAGCTGGTGCACGGATCCAGTAATTGCATATCGCGCAAAGGTCACGTCATGGGAAATGGCCGATGACGATCGGCGGATCATGATCAAGTGGAATGGTCCGTAGTCGCAATGACGACGGCGGACGGCGTCGGCGCGAACGAGGCAGCCCATCGCAACGGGATCGAGCCAATACCGCGTTGCTCGCCAAGGAGAGTCGTCGCCTGGAACTCCAGACCCGGCCCCCTTCGGCGGACGGATCGCGGGTACGGGAGCCGGTTCGGCGCGACACGCCCGGCATGGCGACTGACCTGTTGAGCGGTGAAGCGGCACGCGTTGCGCAGCGCGCACAGCGAATTCGATGTGGTGGTGGCGGTGTGAGCTAGATCCACCGTCCGTGGTCGAGATCCGGTTCGTAGCGCGGGGTGATCATGGAGGGTGCGTCGCCGACTGCGATCTCCGCAAATAGGCGGACATGATCGATCGTGGCCGCGACGGCCGGATATGCCACTCGAAGAAGGGCTCAGTTATCTTCGGTGGGAAATGTGGTACACCCGACTCGCTGCTGCGGGCAAGGTGGGGTTCAATGTCGTAAACGTTGCCAAAAGTCCGCATCGTGGCACCCCAGTTATTTGCGCTTCCGTCAACCCCGGCAAACCAAGTAGATGAGCAAAGTACGGTCCCAAAAGCTCGTCTTGAAAAGTCCTTGGCTATTGAACTGCGCCACGTTAATGTTTGCTGGTCGGGTTTATTTCTACTTTGGGGGTTGTCATGCAACTTGCCGTCCGTTCCTCTCTCACCTCTCCATTGACCGCCGGAGTCGCTCTCGTCGGAGCAACCGCGATTGCACTGTCTCCGTTGGCGCCCCCTGTGCCCGATCTGACGATCAAGGCGGAACAGGTCACCTCGGTCTTTGCTGACTACACCCCGACGAGTCTGGCCTCGGCGATCGCCGAACTCGTCGCAAGCGGGTCGCTCGCCGCCTCGCAGGGCCTCCACGGCATCGGTGTCGGCGCGTCACAGGCTCTTGCGGGAGTCGGTGCGATCGGAAGCACGGCGTTGGCGACCGTCGGAGCAGTCGGTAGCACGCTGGGCGCTACCGCCGTCAGCTCCTTGGCGACCATCGCCTCCAACCCACTCAACCCGGCCGCCTACCCTGCCGCGTTGGCGCTTCTTCTGGCAGGCGGTGGCGCGGCGGCGGGTCTGGGACTACAGGGCATCGGCATCGGGGGCGCCGACGCACTAGCCACACTCAACGCGCTCGGCAGCACGACTCTCGGCACCATCGGTCTGGTCGGTAACACACTCGGAAACGGCGCGGCTGCGGCTCTTGCGGCGCTGGCCCCCGGCGATGTCCTCGCCGCGATCGGCGTACTGGCTGCCGGCGCGGCGACCGCGATCAACGACGCCTTCGTCGGCCTCGCCACCGGAGGCACTCAGCTTCTCGCGGGTATCGGCGCCACGGGGTCGGTGGCGCTGGCAGGCCTCGGCAGCACTGCTGCACTGGCCCTCGGCGGTCTCGGCCTCGGCGCAGCGCAGGCATTGGCGGGACTGGGCGCAACCGGTGCGCTGGCACTGGGAACCATTGGCGCCGTTGGTGCCACCGCGTTGGCGACAATCGGCACAGCCGGTTCCACGGCACTGGCAGGCGGCATCGGCGCCCTCACCGCCATCCTCGCCAATCCGCTGAACCCCGCGAACTACGCCGTGGCTTTGGGGTCCTTGCTCACCGGCGGCGTCAACGCGGTATCGCAGGGCCTGGCGGGGATCGGTCTCACGGGCGCGATCGGCCTTGGCGGCTTTGGTTCGACCGTAGCCACCGCGCTGGGGGCGGTGGGCGTCACCGGCAGCACACTGTTGGCGACGCTCGGCGTCGTCGGTGCTACGGCGCTGGCCACCGTCGGGAACACCGGTGCGGCAGCCCTCGGTACCCTCAACACCGTCGGTTCGACCGCCTTGGCGACGGTCGGCGGCATCGGGGCCACGCTCACGGCGTCGATCGCGGCCGCGCTGGGACTGCTCACCGCGCCGTTCGCGTCGCTGACTCCCGGTAACCTCGCTGCGGCGGCCGGTGTGCTTGCCAACGGTGGGGTGACGGCGATCTCGCAGGGTCTGAGCGGTCTCGGCTCGGCGGGCGCGATCGGCCTGGCTGGTTTGGGAGCGACCGGCGCCACGGCGCTGGGCACGGTGGGTGCCACCGGCGCCGCGGCTCTCGGTGCCATCGGCGCCACCGGCGCCACGGCTCTTGGGGCAATCGGCCTGACCGGCGCCACGGCTCTTGGGACCATCGGCACCGTCGGTTCCACCGCCCTCGCCACCGTGGGCGCGGTCGGAACTTCGCTGGGCGCAGGCGGTCTGGGCGCACTCAATGCGGTCCTGGGTAATCCGCTGAACCCCGCGAGCTACGTCGCGGCCCTGAACTCGCTGTTCGCGGGCGGGGTGGGTGCGCTCAACCTGGGCCTTGCCGGTGTCGGCCTGACGGGCGCGCAGGCCCTCGCGGGAGTGGCCGCAACGGCGGCGCAAGCACTGGCAGGCGTCGGCGCCACGGGGGCACAGGCTCTCGCAGGCATTGCCAATACGGGTTCACAGGCCCTCGCGGGAACGGCCAACACCGTGGTCAAGGGCGTGCAAACCGTCGGCGCCGTTGGCACCGCGCTCAACCAGACCGTCGGCACCGTCGGCACCACGCTGCACGACGCCGTCGCGGACGCGCTGGGCATCCTCAACCAGCCTGCTGCGCTGCAGGCGCCTCAGAACGTTTCGGGCCTGGCGCGCAGCAGCGCCGGAACGATGACGCTGACATTGTCCAAGCCGACCGAGTCCAAGACGACCGAGACGAAGACGACCGAGTCCAAGACGACCGACGTCGATGGCCAGGAAGCGTCAGGGGCTCGATGCCACGGACGGCAGTGGAGTCGCCTCGAAGGGTGATGACGCGACGAAGTCGGGTGCCTCGAAGGGTGATGACGCGACGAAGTCGGGTGCCTCGAAGGGTGATGACGCGACGAAGTCGGGTGCGTCGAAGGGTGATGACGCGACGAAGTCGGGTGCCTCGAAGGGTGATGACGCGACGAAGTCGGGTGCCTCGAAGGGTGATGACGCGACGAAGTCGGGTGCCTCGAAGGGTGATGACGCGACGAAGTCGGGAAGCACCAAGGATGGCGCCGCGAAGACCGGCTCCAAGAAGTCGGGCGCAACGAAGAGCGGCGGCGCGGCCGGCGCAGCCAAGTCATCCGCGGGTTCCTCGTCGGGTTCGGGCGGATCGCACGACGGCGGGTCCGGCAGCAGCAAGTAGAGCCACCCGGCGGCAGTGGGCCCCTCCATGGGAGGAGGGGCCCACCGTCGTATCCGCGGGCGCCGAAGACCCCTACGTAGGCGTCAATAAATTGTTTGCGCCGCGCACCCTGGGGTAACCGGCGGTATGGCCGATACGCGGACGGCAGTCAAGAGCGCAACAGACAACCAGTGGTTCGAGAAGGCCGCACGGGCGGGCTTCGCGGTCAGCGGTGTCCTGCACCTACTGATCGCCTACATCGTGCTGCGCCTGGCGCTCGGAGGTCCGTCGCCCTCGGGCAACGCCGACCAGTCCGGTGCCCTGGCGACGCTGGGCAGCCAGACCGGAGGCGCGGTGATGTTGTGGATCGCCGCGGTAGGCCTGGTGGCACTGGGCTTGTGGCGTCTGGCCGAAACGGTGCTGGGCGGCAAACCCGGCGAGACGTCCGGCAGGCAGTCCGATGACAACGAGGCCGTCAAAAAACGGGTCAAGGCCTTCGCGCTGGCGGTGGTCTACTTCGCGATGGCGGTCTCGGCGGCGCGGTTCGCCATGGGCAGCGGCAAGTCGACGGGCCAGCGGAACGCAAGTACCAGTGCGCAGTTGATGCAATCCGGTTGGGGGCGAATCCTTCTGATCGTGATCGGTCTCGTGGTCATCGGCATCGGCGGGTACCACGTGTACAAGGGTGTGTCGAAGCGATTCGAGAAGGACCTGAAGGTGTCACCGGGGCGCGGCATCACCGCGCTTGGGGTGGGCGGTTACGCGGCCAAGGGTCTGGTCTTCGTCGGGGCCGGCGTCCTGGTTCTCGTCGCGACGTTGCGTTTCGACCCGTCGAAGGCCACCGGGATCGACGGCGCGGTCAAGGCACTCGGCGAGGCGCCGTTCGGCAAGTTTCTGCTCATCCTCGCCGCGCTCGGCGTCGCGGCGTTCGGCGCGTACAGCTTCGTTCGCGCCCGCTACGCGCGGATGTGACCGCGCACTCAACCGGTGGGGCCGTATGTTTCCGGCTCGTTTCCTACGCGATTCGGCCGTGAATACCCCTGCGCACCACTACCCCCGAACAGGGGTGAGCGGGTGTTGACACATCGGACACCGATGCGCAACGGGTGAAACACGCCTGGCACGTAAACCTTGTCTCGACCGCATTTCAGGCTGGAAGGGCCACCATGTCGAGACTGACCAGGGACCGCAACATCGAGAACTGGGACGCCGAGGACGTCGCCGCCTGGGAGGGCGATGGCGGCAGGACACCAGGGAAGGAGATTGCGAGGCGGAACCTGATCTGGTCCATCGTCGCCGAGCACGTCGGTTTCTCGATCTGGTCGATCTGGTCGGTAATGGTGCTGTTCATGCCGCAGAACGTCTACGGCGTCGACGCGGCGGGCAAGTTCTACCTCGTCGCGATGCCGACGCTGGTCGGCGCATTCATGCGCATTCCGTACACGGTGGCTCCCGCCAAGTTCGGTGGCCGCAACTGGACCATCGTCAGCGCGTTGCTTCTGCTGATCCCCACGCTGCTGACGTGGTGGGCGATGAAGACACCCGGCACTTCCTACACCACCTTCATGATCATCGCCGCCTTCGCCGGATTCGGTGGCGGCAACTTCGCCGCGTCGATGACCAACATCAACGCCTTCTACCCGCAACGGCTCAAGGGCTGGGCGCTCGGCCTCAACGCCGGGGGAGGGAACATCGGCGTGCCGGTCATCCAGCTGATCGGACTGCTGGCGATCGCCGCGGTCGGCAACACAGCACCGGAACTGGTGTGCGTCGTCTATCTGGTGCTGATCGCCGTGGCCGCCGTGGGCGCCGCCATGTTCATGGACAACCTGCGCAACCAGACGTCCAACCTCGGCGCGCTCGCCGAAGCGCTGCGCTACAAGCACTCCTGGGTGATGAGCTTCCTGTACATCGGCACGTTCGGCTCGTTCATCGGCTTCTCGTTCGCGTTCGCCCAGGTCCTGCAGATCAACTTCCTGGCAGGCGGCGACAACGCCGCCCAGGCCGCGCTGCACGCGGCCCAGATCTCCTTCCTCGGGCCGCTCCTCGGCTCCATCTCGCGGCCGTTCGGAGGTAGGCTCGCCGACCGGATCGGGGGCGGCAGGATCACGCTGTACACCTTCGTCGCAATGATCCTCGCCGCAGGCATCCTGGTCGTGGCCGGCATGATCGACGACGGTATGCCTGGCGCCCCGACGGCAGGCCAGATGGCGGCTTACGTGGTCGGTTTCATCGTGCTGTTCGTCCTCTCCGGCATCGGAAACGGCTCGACGTACAAGATGATCCCGTCGATCTTCGAGGCCGAGGCGGCGGACAAGGACGGCTGGAGCCCTGCACGGAAGGCGGCGTGGGCTCGCCGCATGTCGGGCGCGCTGATCGGGTTCGCCGGTGCAGTGGGCGCGCTCGGTGGAGTGTTCATCAACGTCGCGCTGCGCCTGTCCTACACCGGCGCGGCGAAGTCTGCGACCAACGCCTTCTTGGTGTTCCTGGCGTTCTACGTGATCTGCGCGGTCGTCACCTGGTTCGTCTTCCTGCGCATGCATTCGGCCGGGACGGTGCCGGGTGAGCACGTGGGCCTGGCTCCCGAACCCGCACTCAGGTGACGACCGCGACGACGCGGACGGCATGCTCCTACTGCGGGGTCGGTTGCGGAATCACGGTGGAGACGCGCCCCGACCCCGCGACGGGACTGCCGGTCATTGCGCGCGTGTCGGGAGACCGGTTGCACCCGAGCAACTTCGGCCGGCTGTGCACCAAGGGCGCCACCCACGCCGAGATGATGCGTGCCGACGGGGGACGCCTCACCACGGCGCTGATGCGGCCGTCGCGCGACGGTGAACTGGCCCCCGTGGACGTCGACGATGCCGTGGTCGCAGCGGGACGTCGACTGCGGGCCATCCTCGACGAGCACGGCCCCGACGCCGTCGCGCTCTACGTATCCGGCCAGATGTCGATGGAGGCGCAGTACCTGGCCACCAAGCTGGCCAAGGGCTTCATCCGGACCGTGCACATCGAGTCCAACTCGCGGCTGTGCATGGCCAGTGCCGGGACGGGCTACAAGGAATCGCTCGGCGCCGACGGGCCGCCGGGCTCGTACGACGACTTCGACCGGGCCGACCTGTTCTTCGTGATCGGCTCCAACATGGCCGATTGTCATCCGATCCTCTACCTGCGCATGGCCGATCGGCTCAAGGCGGGAGCCAAGCTGATCGTGGTCGATCCGCGTCGCACCACCACCGCCGACGGGGCCGACCTGTATCTCCCGATCAAACCCGGCACCGACCTGGCCCTGCTCAACGGAATACTCCACCTGCTTGTCGAGAGTGGCGACATCGATGCCGACTTCATCGCCGAACACACCGAGGGCTGGGACACGATGCCCGGCTTCCTCGCCGGCTATCCGCCGGACGTCGTCGCAGGCATCACCGGTCTCACCGAGGTGGACGTCCGCACCGCCGCAACGATGATCGCGGATGCGCGGGAGTGGATGTCCTGCTGGACGATGGGGCTCAACCAGAGCACACACGGCACCTGGAACACCAACGCGATCTGCAACCTGCACCTGGCCACCGGGGCGATCTGCCGACCAGGCAGCGGACCGATGTCACTGACCGGACAGCCCAACGCCATGGGTGGGCGGGAGATGGGCTACATGGGGCCTGGGCTGCCCGGTCAGCGGGTGGTGACCTCCGCGGCGGATCGGGCGTTCGTCGAGACGCAGTGGGGTCTGCCCGGCGGCACCATCCGTCCCGACGTCGGACCGGGCACCATCGAGATGTTCGGCAGGCTCGGCACCGGCGAGATCAAGGCTTGCTGGATCGTCTGCACCAATCCCGTTGCGACGGTCGCCAACCGGAGCACGGTGACCACCGGCCTGGAACGCGCCGAGCTGGTCATCACCCAAGACGCCTACCACGACACCGCGACCAACCGCTATGCCGACATCGTGCTGCCCGCCGCCCTGTGGGCCGAGTCGGATGCCGTCATGGTCAACTCCGAGCGCAACCTGACCCTGCTGGCACAGTCGATACCGCCGGCCGGTCAGGCAAGACCGGACTGGGAACTGATTTGCGAAGTCGCCGAACACATGGGCTTCGGCGCCGACTTCGACTACAAGTCCAGCGAGCAGATCTTCGAGGAGATCCGCGGATTCACGAACTTGCGGACGGGCTATGACCTGCGGGGCGCCAGCTACGACCGGCTGCGCGAGACACCTCTTCAGTGGCCGGTGGGCCCCGGCGACGGGGCGCCCGACCGCAACCCGATCCGCTATCTCAACGACGGCGTCAGTCAGGACCTCTACGTGGACGGGTCCGGCCACATGCCGCGGTTGGCGTTTCCCACGCCGTCGGGGCGCGCGGTCTTCCACCCGCGCCCGCACATGGACGCCCACGAGCTTCCTGACGACGAGTTCCCGGTGGTGCTGAACACCGGTCGCGTGCAACACCAGTGGCACACCATGACCAAGACCGGCAGGGTCGCCACGCTCAACAGGCTCAACAGCGGCCCGTTCGTGGAGATACACCCCGATGACGCAACCGCTTTCGGCGTCACCGACGGCAGCCTGGTCGAGCTGACGTCGCGACGGGGCATGGCGTTGATGTCCGCCGTCGTGACCGACCGCGTCCGGCCGGGCAACTGCTTCGCGCCCTTCCACTGGAACGACGTGCACGGGGCAGACCTGACCATCAACGCACTGACCAGTGACGCCGTCGACCCGATTTCGCTGCAGCCCGAGTTCAAGGTGTGTGCGGTGCGGTTGCGGGCCGTCGCGCCTGCCTCGAGCGACGACCTCGCGGGCCTGGACGTGCGCCACTCGGGCACCATGGTCGGCGATGGCCCGCTGGTGTTGTGGGCGTCGCAGACCGGCAACGCCGAAGGCGTCGCGGCCCGGCTGGCAGGCCGTCTCGACGGTGCCTCGCTGGTCGCGATGAACGAGGCGACGCTCGCCGACGTCACGGGTCGGCGCGACGTGGTGATCGTCACCAGCACGTTCGGTGACGGCGGCCCTCCGGACAACGGTGCCGACTTCTGGGTTCGGCTCGCCTGCCCAGATGTGCCCGCACTGGACGGCGTGCGGTACGCGGTGTTGGGCATCGGCGACCGGTCCTATGCCGAGTTCTGCGGTCACGCCAAGTCACTGGACCGCCGACTCTCCGATCTCGGAGCGATGAAACTGATCGACCGCGTCGAGTGTGAGTCATACGACGACGAGCCCATGGCGCGGTGGGCCGACCGGATCGTCGAGCTGATCGGGGGTGGAAACCCGCGAGATCCGCACCGCGTTCGTGCTGGGGCGCGGACCGCGACCACGACACAGAACTCGGCGAAGGAGTTCACCAGGACCAACCCATTGCGGGTGCCGTTGTGCCGCAACGTCCTGCTGACGCCGCGGGCATCGGCCAAGGAGGTGCGGCAGTTCGGCTTCGACACCTCCGGGCACGACGTGGCATACGCGGTGGGCGACGCACTCGGCGTCTACGTGGCGAACGCGCCCACGGTCGTCGATGCGTGGCTGGCCGCCGTGGGGCTGGCGGGCACCGAACCAGTGCGGGTCGACGGCGTCGAGGTCGCGCTGCGTGATGCGCTGACCTCGTCCTACGACATCTGCCGGGTGACGCCCAACCTGATGACGTTCGTCGCCGAACGATGCGCCGACAAAGCCCTGGCCCGAATCATCGAGGCGCCGAGAGCCACCCGCGATGGGTGGCTGGTCGGGCGCGACGGGGTGGACCTAGTCGAGGAGTTCGCTGTGCGCGCGGACCCCGCCGAATGGCAGGAGGCGCTGGTACGTCTGGTGCCGCGGTCGTACTCGATCTCGTCCAGTCCGCTGGTGAGCCCACACGAGGTACAGCTGACGGCGTCGGTGGTTCGCTATCGCAGCGTGCGCGGCGCGCAACGGGGCGGGGTGTCGTCGACCTTCCTGGCCGATCGGGCGTCGCATGCCGAGGTGTTCCTGCAGCCGTCGCCGCACTTTCGACCACCCCGTGACGGTGAAACGCCGATGATCATGGTCGGGCCCGGCACCGGCATCGCCCCGTTCCGTGGCTTCCTGCAAGAGCGCCGCGCGCAGGGCCACACCGGCCCCAACTGGTTGTTCTTCGGTGACCGGCACCGGGCCGAGAACTTCTACTACCGTGACGATTTCGAGGACATGTTGCGAGACGGTCTGCTCAACCGCCTCGATCTGGCCTTCTCAAGGGACCAGGCGCAACGGGTGTACGTGCAACACCGGATGACCGACTACGGTGCCGACGTCTGGCGTTGGCTGCAGGACGGCGCCCACTTCTACGTGTGCGGTGACGCCACCCGGATGGCCAAGGACGTCGAGGCGGCGCTCACTGCGATCATCCGCACCCACGGTGGGCTGTCCGAAGCTGCCGCCCACGATTACAAACGGGAACTCGTCGCGACGAAACGCTATGTGCGCGACGTGTATTGAGCATGGTCATCGTGCTCGACAGTTGTCTAGTACTTGAGTTGGCCACGGTCGACGGCGATCTGGCTCCCCGACAGCGTGGCGGCTCCGCTGCCCGCCAACCAGGCGACGACGTCGGAGACCTCCTGGGGTGCCATGAGAGCGAGCCGCAGCGGATCGGTGATGTGTCTGGGCTGCAAGGGCATCGGCGACAAGCTGTGTCGATAGCTGGGGTATCGGCTCAGAATGTCCGACATCCCTTCCGGCGCTGTCATGGGGGTCTCGACGGCGTACGGATGGATGGAATTCACGCGGATTCCATATTCGCCCACTTCGAGAGCGAGTGCATTGGTCAGCCCGACCAATCCGTGTTTGGATGCGGAGTAGTGGCCGTTGCCCGGAGTGGCCTTGATGCCGGTCGCCGAGCTGACGATGATGATCGAGCCGCCGTTGCCCGCCTCGATCATCGCGGGCACCGCTGCGCGGATGGTGCGCCATGTGCCGCTGAGGTTGACGTCGATGACGGTGTCCCACTGCTCCTCGGACATCTCCCAGAGGCGATTCCAGCTCAGTACGCCGGCGTTGGCCACCAGGATGTCGAGGCGGCCCAACTGCGCGACGCCGTCGGCCACCACCTGCTGCAATGCGGCCAGATCGCGGATGTCGACCTCGCGGGTCAGCACGTCGCGGCCGGTGTCCTTCACTGCCCGCGCCGTCTCGACCAACTGCTCTGGGCCGGCTGACGGGTAGGTGATGGTCTCCGAGACCGGACGGCAGAGGTCGATCGCGATGACGTCAGCCCCTTCCTCCGCCAGCCGGACCGCGTGTGCGCGGCCCTGCCCGCGGGCCGCTCCCGTCACCAGAGCCACCCGGCCCTGCAGACTGCCGCCACCTGCCATCGCCACGACCCCTTTCACCAGACGTTCAGTGATGGGAACGTGCTCGGCACCTGAAACATTCACGGCCCCGAAACGGGGGTCTGTGATCTACCGCACGCACCGGAAATTCGGTCCTCCAACGGCTTTCGTTCGCTCGCTCGCGCTACGCCCAGCCCAGCTGCCGCAGCGTAACGCCGTCATTCCAGATCTTGGTCATGTGGCGGATCTTGTCGTCACCGAAGTCCATCACGTAGACGTAGTCGGCCTCGGCGCTGTTGCCGGTCGGCGGTACCGGTCCGCCCTCGCCTGTGTGTGTCCCGCGGAAGACGCCGAACGCTGCCACGTTGTTGCGCGCCTCGTCGACGGCGAACGACCGCACCTCGGCGGTGCCGTCGGGTAACGGCACGAGCAGGCCCTTCATCCATTCCGTATAGGCCTCAAGGGATTCCAACCCAGCAAGGGTGTTGGCCTGTGCGGCGAAGGTGGCGCCGGGTGTGCAGTACTGCTCGCACCCCGCCCAGCCCTGCCCCGTCTCGCACGCTTCGAAGAATCGCTCGGCGGTGTCTCTGATCGATGTCATATGGTCTGCTCCTTCGCTGCGCCCCTGCTCGGGCCCTTTGACCATCTTCCCAACGGCCGCAATGGTTCATCAGTGAATGCGCACCGACGTGTACCTTCGCGGGCATGGTCGCACCCACCCTCAACGTCCAGCTGCCCGGTCGCCTCGGTGACGCAACGCTCCAACTACGCTCGGATCCCAGGGCGGACCCGCGAATGATCAAGGCGTTCGCCCCGTTCGGGCTCGACGCCACCGCACCACCGTTGCCCGTCAACAGGCGTTCGCCGATCGAGGACCTCCACGCCGTCGCAGCGGCCATCGAGCAGGCCTTCGCCGGCATGTTCGGCGCCCTGCTGGACGGCGTTCCGAGACCTGAGGGAATCGAGCGCCACACGGAGACCATCACCGGTGCCGACGGCAACGACATCACGTTGTACGTCGACCGGCCCGTCGGCGCTCAAGGTCCATTGCCGGGGTTGCTGCACCTGCACGGCGGCGGCATGGCGATCTCGCAGGCCGCCGACGGACCCCCATCGGTCTGGCGCGGCATGCTCGCCGCGCGGGGCTGCGTGGTCGTCGGCGTCGAGTACCGCAACTCGGCGGGTGTGCTTGGCCCGCATCCGTTCCCGGCCGGACTCAACGATTGCGTGAGCGCGCTCGACTGGATGCACGCCCGTCGCGAGGACCTCGGACTCGCGTCGATCGTCGTCACCGGCGAGTCCGGCGGCGCCAACCTGACCTTGGCGACGACGCTGAAGGCCAAGCGTGACGGGCACCTTGACCGGATCGACGGCGTGTACGCCCAGGCGCCCTTCATCTACGGCGGCTACGACACCCCGGATCCCGCGCTGCCGTCGCTGATCGAGAACGAGGGTTACTTCATGAGCCCGACGGCCCTGACGCTGATGGCGACGCTGTACGACCCGGCGGGGCAACACGTCACCAACCCGCTGGCATGGCCACACTTCGCCGCTGCCCGCGATCTGGAGGGGCTGCCGCCGCACGTGATCACCACCGACGAACTGGATCCGCTACGCGACGAGGGTCTGGCCTATCTGCGGGCGCTGCAGCGGGCCGGGGTCGACGCCACCGGACACACCCACAACGGTGTCGGGCACACGGCTGAGTTACTCGCGGCTGCTGCGCTCCCCGACTTGTTCGGGCGTGCGTTGCGCGACCTGGTGGCGTTCGCGCACCAGGTCAGTTGAAGAGTGTCCGAGGGGGGACTTGAACCCCCACGCCCGTTAATAGGGCACTAGCACCTCAAGCTAGCGCGTCTGCCATTCCGCCACTCGGACCAGTTCGAAGGCAGCTTAGGTTATCGGATGGCGAGGCCTGGACCCAAACCCGCAGTGATAGGCAATGGTATTAAGTGTGACTGTGACAGATTCCGTGGACGAGGTGGTCGACTTCGTCAGCGAGTTGATTCGCTTCGATACGTCCAACACCGGCGAACTCGAGACCACCAACGGTGAGGCCGAATGCGCCCGCTGGGTGGCCGAACGACTCGAAGAGGTCGGCTATGAGACCGAATACGTCGAGGCGGGGGCGCCAGGCCGGGGGAACGTCTTCGCGCGGCTTCGCGGCGCCGACCCCGACCGCGGCGCCCTGCTGATCCACGGCCACCTCGACGTCGTGCCCGCCGAACCGGCCGACTGGAGCGTGCATCCGTTCTCCGGTGCCGTCGAGGACGGCTACGTGTGGGGCCGCGGCGCGGTCGACATGAAGGACATGGTCGGCATGATGATCGCCGTCGCCCGGCACTTCAAACGCGCGCACATCGTGCCGCCGCGGGACCTGGTGTTCGCCTTCCTTTCCGACGAGGAGCACGGCGGCAAGTACGGCGCGCAGTGGTTGGTGGACAACCGCCCCGACCTGTTCGACGGCATCACCGAGGCGATCGGCGAGGTCGGCGGCTTTTCGCTGACGGTGCCCACCCGCGACGGCGGCGAGCGGCGGCTGTACGTCATCGAGACCGCAGAGAAGGGCCTGTCCTGGATGCGGCTGGCCGCGCGCGGCCGTGCCGGTCACGGCTCGATGGTGCACGACGACAACGCCGTCACGGCGGTCGCGGAGGCGGTGGCCCGGCTGGGCCGGCACCAGTTCCCGGTGGTGCTGACCGAGTCGGTCGAGCAGTTCCTCACCGCGGTCGGCGAGGAGACCGGGTACACGTTCGACGTGAACTCGCCGGACCTCGAGGGCGCCATCGCCAAACTCGGCGACATCGGCCGGATCGTGGGGGCGACGCTGCGCGACACCGCCAACCCGACCATGCTCAAGGCGGGCTACAAGGCCAACGTGATCCCGGCGACGGCGGAGGCAATGGTGGACTGCCGCGTGCTGCCCGGACGCAGGGAGGCGTTCGAGCGCGAGGTCGACGAGTTGATCGGCCCGAACGTGACTCGGAGCTGGGAACGCGACCTGCCGTCGGTCGAGACCACCTTCGACGGCGACCTGGTCGACGCGATGAACGCCGCGCTGCTCGCCCAGGACCCGGGCGCCCGCATCGTGCCGTTCATGCTGTCCGGGGGCACGGACGCGAAGGCGTTCGTGCGGTTGGGGATCCGCTGCTTCGGCTTTGCGCCGCTGCGCCTGCCGCCCGATCTCGACTTCGCCTCGTTGTTCCACGGCGTCGATGAGCGGGTACCCGTCGAGGCGCTCGAATTCGGCACCCGCGTTCTAGAGCACTTCCTCAAGCACTGCTGACGAAGTCGAAAGGAAATCATGTCCTTCCCGTACAACCCGTACGACTTTCTGCCCGAGCTTCCGACGTTCACCCTGACGTCGGAGTCGATCACCGACGGCCAGCCGCTGTCCAACGACCAGGTCAGCGGCATCATGGGCGCGGGCGGCTCCGATGTGTCGCCGCAGCTGAGCTGGTCGGGGTTCCCCGAGACGACACGCAGCTTCGCGGTGACGATGTACGACCCGGATGCGCCGACCGCGTCGGGGTTCTGGCACTGGGCGGTGGCCAACCTGCCCGCGACGGTGACCGACCTGCCCGCCGGAGTTGGCGACGGCAGCAGCAGCGGATTTCCTGGGGACGCGCTCACCCTGGCCAACGACGCAGGCCTGAAGCGGTTCATCGGCGCTGCGCCGCCGCCGGGACACGGCCCACACCGGTACATCGTCGTCGTGCACGCGGTCGACGTGGAGAAGCTGGATCTGCCCGAGTCGGCCACACCGGCCTATCTTGGCTTCAACCTGTTCGGCCACGCCATCGCCCGCGCGATGATCCACGGGACCTACGAAGAGAAGAAGTAGGGGCGCGTGGCGCCGGGGGCCTTCGTCAGGCGCCCGCGACGGTCAACCAGATGAGCCGCGAGGCGGCAGACGCGACGCTCGACCGCTACGCGCAGCGTTACCCCCGCACGTGGCGGCACCTCGAGCCGACGCTGCGGGCAGCGTTGCAGGAACCGGACCTGCAGCTTCCGATGTTCACCGTCGTGCTTGGGCGCTATAGGGGTCAGCGCACGGCCGAACCGACGGCATCGGCCAACGTCGCGAAGCCGCCATCGCGCAGTCGACGGGCCAGGCCGTCGTGAACGTCCCTGGCCCAGGAGCCGCCGCCGTAGACGAAGCCGGTGTACCCCTGCACCAGTGACGCGCCCGAGGTGATGCGGTCCCACGCGTCGTCGGCGGTCTCGATGCCGCCGACGCTGATCAACACCAGTCGGTCGCCGACGCGGTGATGGAGCCTGCGCAACACTTCGGCCGACCGCCGCGCGACGGGGGGACCCGACACCCCACCGGGACCGAGGTCGTCGACGCCACGGGTGGCCAGCCCGTCACGGGACACCGTCGTGTTGGTGGCCACGATGCCTGCGAGGCCGAGTTCGACGGCAAGGTCGGCGATCTCGTCGACGTCGGCGTCGGAAAGGTCCGGGGCGATCTTCACCAGCACGGGTGTCTTGGTCTGCGCCTTGACCGCGGTGAGGATGGGCCGCAGCGACTCAACGGCCTGTAGGTCGCGCAGGCCAGGCGTGTTCGGCGAGCTGACGTTGACCACCAGGAATGCCGCCAGCGGGCCCACCAGCCTTGCGCTCTCGGCGTAATCGGCGACGGCGCCCTCCGGCGGCGTCGCCTTGGTCTTGCCGATGTTCACGCCGATCGGGACGTCGGAGGAGTGCCGTGCCAGCCGCAGCGCGAGCTCGCCCGCACCGCGGTTGTTGAATCCCATCCGGTTGAGCAGTGCCCGGTCGTCGGCAAGCCGGAACATCCGTGGGCGCGGGTTGCCCGGCTGCGCCTGCGCGGTCACCGTGCCGATCTCGGCGTAGCCGAAACCCAACGCGCCCCACGTGTTCAGGCCGGTGCCATCCTTGTCGAATCCCGCGGCCAAGCCGACCGGGCCGGGAAACCGGACGCCGAACACCGTGCTCTCCAGTATCGGATCCGTCGGCGCCAGCCACCGGGTCAGGCCGCGGCGCAGCGGACGGGGTGCGGTGGCCGCGCGCAGAACGGCGAACACCCAGGTGTGGATGCGCTCGGGCGCGACCAGGAACAGCACCCGCCGCAGCATGCGGTAGATCACGCGGCGCCCGCCACTACGCCCCCGGCTGGTCCGCCGCCAGCCGGTCGGCGGCGGTCTTCTTGCGACGCAACAGAACCCGACGGCTACCGTCGGTGTACAGGCGCACCCGGGTCAGCTCCCAGCCGCGGTACTCCGCCTCGATCGACAGGCGCGTGGAGGCGGACAGCCGCGTCACGTCCGGCGGGAGGCGCAGCGGCACCCACTCGTACTCGTCGGACAGGTCGGATTCCCAGCCTGACGGGCATCCGGCCACGCTGGACCGCGCTCACCTTGGCCCAGCCCCCGGGATCACCTGCACGCCCGCCCCTGAGCCCGACACCACGTACAGGGTGTCGGTGTCATCGTCGAAGGACAGGGAGTTCGGTTGCTGCACGGTTCGATAACGCACCTTCTCTACGGGTATTCCGGTGGCCAGATCGTAACCAACGACGCTGTTCGTCGCGGTCTCCGACACCCATGCCAGCTTGTTCGACCCGGTCAACCCGTACGGGGCGCCGGGGACCGGGTAGCGCTGCCGCAGCATCAGCGGGTCGGCACCGAACACCAGCAGCTCCTCGCCACGCGTGTCCGCGACCAGCACCCGGCCCGCGGAATCAGCGGCGATCGTGGTGGCGCCGTCGCCCGCCCGCAGGGCGTGCTCGGCCCGCGTGCCCGACGCGTCGACGGTGGTGACCGACGTCTGGCCACGATCCAGGACGACGACCGTGTCTTTCTGTGCGACAAGGGCATCGACACGGGCGAAGATCTGCAGCCGGGCAGTTACCGCGGTGTCCGAACCCAGGGTGAACACCGCCCCGTCGGCGCTGCCGAGAACGACCTTGCCGTCGTCACGATGTGCGACCGCAGTGAAGTCGACGTCCCGCGCGCCGTCGACGTCCATCCGGTTCACGGCGCCGCGTGCCACGTCGACACGGAAGTAGCCGCCCCTGGTCGACACGTAGACCGTGCCGTTGTCGTCGCCTGCGAGTGCCGTGCCCGCGGAGGGGAGCGGCATCGTCCGCACCGGCGCGGCCGGCGGGAACGCCGTGACCACCGAGCGCCCCGAAGGATCGCTGCCCAGCACGACCAGGGTGTGGGTGCTCCGGTCGAACGTGCTCGCCTGGCCGGGGCCGCCGAGCGGGCGCACCTGGCCGGCGGGAGGGGCCGTCGCGGGCGGGGAATCGGCCGCCTGCGCGGGTGCGATCGTCGGCGGCGGCGCGTCGGCCGAGTGGGACGAGCATGCCGCGCACGCAACCAGCAGCACCGCCATCGCGACAGTGTGAGCTAGCTGACTATTGCGGTTTCGATGGAGCGGCAAAGGGTAGCTCTCGTGACGTGAGAAATGGATGTCGGTCGAAGGGTCAGTGTAGGCAAGCCCCCGTTAACGGGTTCGTCACGTCCGAGCCCGCAGGCGGTTCCGCCAGCGGTATGGTTCGGACATGACGTTGGCGGCTGACCCGGACACCGCCGACGACGCATTCACCATCGAGGACATCTCAACTGGATTGCACGCGAGCGGTTTTGGCCGCGTCGGGGACGGTCGTACGTTCTCCTTCCACCTCGAGCGGCACGTTCTGATGGTCGAGATCTACCGGCCACGGCTCGCCGTCCCGGTTCCGCATGCCGAGGACGTCGTCGCCGTGGCGAGCCACAATGTCGCCCACGTCGACATCAACGATGAGCGCAGTCTGGCCGCCGCGGTCCGCGACGCCGTCGCCGAGGCGCAACCGGTGCCGCGGTCAGGTCGCTGACGACTTCCCACGGTACGGTCTTCGGCGTGACGGACGTGGCGGCGATGTCGTGGGCGCAGGTGGTCGTGCTCTCCGTGGTCCAGGGTCTCACCGAATTCCTGCCGGTCAGCTCATCCGGTCACCTCGCGATCGTGTCCCAGATGTTCTTCCGTGACGATGCTGGCGCGTCCTTCACGGCGGTCACGCAGCTGGGTACCGAACTGGCGGTGCTGATTTACTTCGCCCGCGACATCGGCCGCATCATCGCGGCCTGGTTCGGCGGACTGCTGGACGCCGCGCGCCGCTCGGCCGATTACTGGCTTGGCTGGTGGGTGATCATCGGCACCATCCCGATCTGCGTCCTCGGCCTGCTGTTCAAGGACCAGATCCGCTCGGGCGTGCGCAACCTGTGGATCATCGCCATCGCGTTGATCGTGTTCTCCGCGGTGATCGCCGCCGCCGAGTACTACGGCAAGCAGACCCGCCATGTCGAGCAGTTGACCTGGAAGGACAGCGTCGTCGTGGGCCTGGCACAGTGTCTGGCGCTGGTGCCAGGGGTGTCGCGCTCGGGCGCCACGATCAGTGCCGGCCTGTTCCTCGGCCAGGATCGCGAAACCGCCGCCCGGTTCGGGTTCCTGTTGGCCATCCCCGCCGTGCTGGCGTCGGGCATCTTCTCGCTTCCCGACGCCTTCAAGCCGGTGACCGAGGGGATGAGTGCCTCAGGGCCGCAGTTGATCGTGGCGATCGTCATCGCGTTCGTGGTGGGCCTCGCCGCCGTGGCCTGGTTCCTGAAATTCCTGGTCCGGCACGGCATGTACTGGTTCGTCGGCTACCGGGTGATCCTCGGCGTCGTCGTGCTGATCCTGCTCGGCAGCGGCGTGATGGCGGCGCAGTGATAATTCCCACCCAGGCCCGCCCATGATCATTCCCACCCAGGCCCGCCCATGATCATCACCCACCCGCCCATGATCATTCCCACCCAGGCCCGCCCATGACCGTCATCCTGCTGCGGCACGGGCGATCCACGTCCAACACCGCGCACACCCTGGCCGGCCGGACCGACGGCGTGGATCTCGACGACAAGGGCCGCGAGCAGGCCGAGGGCATCGTCGAGCGCGTCGGCGCACTGCCGGTGAAGGCGATCGTGCGGTCACCGTTGCTGCGCTGCGAACGCACCGTGGCGCCACTGGCCGCCGCGCTCGGGCTGGAGCCGGTGGTGGAGGACCGGCTGTCGGAGGTCGACTACGGCCAGTGGACCGGCCGCAAGATCGGTGATCTGGTCAAGGAGCCGCTGTGGGCGGTGGTGCAGCAGCAGCCCAGCGCGGCCGTGTTCCCCGACGGGGAGGGGCTGGCCCGCGTGCAGTCAAGAGCGGTCGAGGCGGTGCGGGAGCACGATCAGCGGCTGGCCACCGAATTCGGCTCCGACGTGCTGTGGGTGGCGTGCACGCACGGCGACGTCATCAAGGCCGTTGTCGCCGACGCGCTCGGCACGCATCTCGACACCTTCCAGCGCATCACCGCCGATCCCGCATCGATGAGCGTGATCCGCTACACCGCCGTCCGCCCGTTCGTCATGCATGTCAACCACACCGGGGCCGCACTGACGGCCGGCCTGCTCGCCAAACCGGAACCGACCGGCGACGCCGTCGTTGGCGGTTCCACGGACTGAGCAGGCCCCCGCTCTGATTACGACACCAGGGCCGTTGCCGGTATTTTGAAAGGTGCCATGGCACGCTCGATTCACGTCTTCCGCTCACCCGACCGCTTCGTGGCCGGGACCGTCGGGCAGCCGGGCAACAGGACGTTCTACCTTCAGGCCGTACACGACAAGCGCGTGGTGTCGGTGATGCTGGAGAAACAGCAGGTCGCCGTGCTCGCCGAGCGCATCGCCGCGCTGCTGCTCGAGATCAACCGGCGGTTCGGCACCCCGATCCCGCCGGAAAGCGGTGACGTCGGGGATCTGAGCCCGCTGGTCACGCCCGTCGATGCGGAGTTCCGGGTCGGCACCATGGGTCTTGGCTGGGATTCCGAGGCCCAGACGGTCGTGGTCGAGCTGCTCGCGGTGTCCGAAACGGAATTCGACGCGTCCGTGGTCCTCGACGACGCCGAGGACGGCCCCGACGCGGTGCGCGTCTTCCTGTCGCCGGAGTCGGCGCGCGAGTTCGCCACACGCTCCAACCGGGTGATCTCCGCGGGGCGTCCGCCGTGTCCGCTGTGTGACGAGCCGCTCGACCCCGATGGGCACATCTGCGTGCGCACCAACGGTTACCGGCGTGGCGCTCTAGGTGGGTCCGAAGATGACGCCGACTCCTGACGAAGCTGGAGCGCACGAGGAGGTGTTCCGCAGCGGAGAGCTGACCGTCCTCGGCCGCATCCGCTCGGCGAGCAACGCCACCTTCCTGTGCGAGGCCCGGCTGGGGGACGTCGAGGCGCACTGCGTGTACAAGCCGGTCGCAGGTGAGGCGCCACTGTGGGACTTTCCCGACGGCACGCTGGCTGGCCGCGAACTCGCCGCGTACCTGGTCTCCGCCGCGCTTGGGTGGAACATCGTGCCCTACACCATCATTCGTGACGGTCCCGCGGGGCCCGGCATGTTGCAGCGGTGGGTCGATCAGCCTGGCGACGCGTTGGACGACGACGACCCCGGCGCTGGCCCCGATCTGATCGACCTGCTGCCTGCCGGTCACCTACCGCCGGGATACCTGCCGATCCTGCAGGCCTACGACTACGCCGGTGACGAGGTCACCCTGGTGCACGCCGACGATGCCAGACTGCGCCGGATGGCCGTGTTCGACGTGCTGATCAACAACGCCGACCGCAAGGGCGGACACATCCTCTCCGGCGTCGACGGCGGCGTCTACGGCGTTGACCACGGAGTCAGCCTGCATACCGAGGACAAGCTGCGCACCGTGCTGTGGGGCTGGGCGGGCAAGCCAGTCGACGACGAGACGCTGGTTGAAGTGGCCCGGCTGCGCGATGCGCTCCTCGGCGACCTGGACGAGGTGTTGCGCCCCCACATCACCAATCGGGAGATCGACGCCCTGTATGCCAGAGCCGTTGGCCTACTTGACAATCCAGTGATGCCCAGCCCGGACCGGCGTCGTCCGATCCCGTGGCCGGCGTTCTGAGGAGCCCGACGCCAGGACAACAGTCGCTCGGTCCGAGCCGGCGTGTTCTACGCTCGTTCCCATGACCGACCACGATCGGGCCGCCGCCCGCCGCGACATCACCGATGCCCTGCAGAAGGCGCTCGACCGCAGGCACGAGGTGCTCGACGTGATCGTCGAGTCAAGCGACAGAAGCTCCGCGGTCGAGGCGATCTCAGCGTTGCTCGGCACCTCGCAGCTGGGCGGTGAAGCCGTCATGGCAATGTCGTTCGCACAGCTCACCCGCGACGCGCGCCGCAGGATCGCCGAGGAACTCGAGGATCTGAACAAGCGGCTCAGCTTCACCATCGGTGACCGGCCCGCGAGCTCCGGCGACAGCCTGGTGCTGAGGGTCTTCTCCGGGAAGACCGACCGTGACATCTTCGAAGCCCGAACCCGCGACGTCGGCGCAACGGGAGACGGCTCGGGTGCGCCTGCGGGCCACCTCGACGACGAGATCAACGCGGCGCTCGCGCGGGTGTCCGCCGAGGAGGCCGTGTGGTTCGTTGCGGAGGAGGGCTCGCAGAAAGTCGGGATGGTCTTCGGCGAGCTCCTCGGAGGTGAGGTCAACGTCCGGATCTGGATCCACCCGGATTACCGCCACCGGGGGTTCGGCACGGCGGCCCTGCGGCGCTCGCGAACCGAGATGGCGGCGTACTTCCCGGCGGTGCCGATGGTGGTCCGGGCCCCAGGTGCGACGCCCGAGTGATCCAGGCATGACTGACGCGGCGCTGGCCGCGCACATCGCCCGTGAAGCGGGACAGTTGCTGCTGATGGTGCGTGAGGAGGTCGGCTACTTCGACCCCTACGACCTGGGCGATGCGGGCGACCGGCGGGCCAACACGCTGATCCTGGACCGGCTGCGTGAAGAGCGCCCCGACGACGCGGTGTTGTCCGAGGAAGCCGCCGACGATCCGTCCCGGGTGCGTGCCGACCGGGTGTGGATCGTCGACCCGGTGGACGGCACGCGCGAGTTCTCCATGCGCGGGCACTCCGACTGGGCGGTACACATCGCTCTATGGCAGCGCAGGGGTGGACCCAACGGCGGCATCACCGACGCCGCGGTCGGCTTGCCCGCCGTCGGCGAGGTGTACCGCACCGACACGGTGACGCCGCCCCCGCCGCGCACTCCTGGGCCCATCCGGATCGCGACCAGTACCAACCGACCTCCGACGGTGCTGTGGTACCTGCGCGACGTGCTCGACGTCGAGTTGATCGGCATCGGGTCAGCCGGCGCGAAGGCGATGGCCGTGGTCCGTGGTGACGTGGACGCCTACGTCCACGCCGGGGGCCAGTGGGAATGGGATTCGGCGGCACCGTCCGCCGTGGTCCGCGCCGCCGGTCTGCACGCGTCGCGACTGGACGGATCGCCGTTGATCTACAACCGGCCAGACCCGTATCTGCCCGACTTCGTCATGTGCCGCACAGAGCTCGCCGACACGCTGCTCGACGCCATCCGGTCCTTGTCCTGACGTGGTGCCCGGGAATGTAATCGGCGCCACCGTTGTCGCATCACTTCGATGACGCACCATCGGGAGGACGTTCTGAGCGAGCACCCTAGAGTCGAGGCCATGCAGTCGTGGCCGGCGCCGGCAGTCCCGGAGCTTTCTGGGCAAGGACCCCAATTGCGTCTCTACGACAGTGCCGACCGCCAGGTGCGCCCGGTTTCGCCGGGCAAGACGGCCACCATGTACGTCTGTGGCATCACGCCGTATGACGCCACCCATCTCGGCCACGCCGCCACCTACCTCACGTTCGATCTGATCCACAGGGTGTGGTTGGACTCGGGGCACGGCGTGCACTACGTGCAGAACATCACCGACGTCGACGACCCGCTGTTCGAGCGGGCCGCCCGAGACGGCATTGGCTGGCGCGAGCTGGGCGATCGGGAGACCCAACTGTTCCGCGAGGACATGACGGCGCTGCGGGTGTTGCCGCCACACGACTACGTCGCGGCCACCGAGGCCATTGCCGAGGTCGTCGAGTTGGTCGAGAAGCTGCTCGCCTCCGGCGCCGCGTACGTCGTCGAGGACGCCGAGTATCCGGACGTGTACTTCCGGGCCGACGCCACGCCACAGTTCGGCTACGAGTCGGGCTACGACCGAGACACCATGCTGCGGCTGTTCGGCGAGCGCGGCGGTGATCCCGACCGACCGGGCAAGAACGACGAACTCGACGCGCTGCTCTGGGTCGCCGAGCGACCGGGGGAGCCGAGCTGGCCGTCACCGTTCGGCCGTGGCAGGCCCGGCTGGCACGTCGAGTGCGCGGCCATCGCCCTGACCCGGATCGGCACCGGGCTGGACATTCAGGGCGGGGGAAGCGACCTCATCTTCCCGCATCACGAGTTCTCGGCCGCACACGCGGAATCCGTCACTGGGGAGCGAAGATTCGCCCGTCACTACGTGCACGCAGGCATGATCGGCTGGGACGGCCACAAGATGAGCAAGAGCCGAGGCAACCTGGTGCTGGTCTCCCGGCTGCGGGCCGACGGCGTCGAGCCGTCCGCCATCCGGTTGGGTCTGCTGGCCGGGCACTACCGTTCCGACCGCTCCTGGAGCGACGCCGTTCTCGCCGAGGCGCAAGCGCGTCTGGCGCGCTGGCGGACCGCGGCTGCGCTGCCTGCGGGTCCCGATTCGGCGGACGTGATCGCACGTGTGCGGAAGTATCTGGCCGACGATCTCGACACGCCGAAAGCCATTGCTGCGTTGGATGGTTGGAGCACGGACGCACTCGAGTACGGCGGGCATGACGCCGATGCGCCGCGCGCCGTCGCGACCGCGGTGGATGCGCTGCTCGGGGTGGCGTTGTAGACCTGTCCTGCCGCCTCGACGCGTCGCGGTGGAGTACGTTTCGGCCATGACTTCTGTGAACGGGAAAGTGGCGTTCGTCGTCGTGCTGGCGCTGGCCGCGGTGCTGGCGGCCTGCACCAAGCCCGAGAAGCCCGAGGGGAGCAGTTCCGCCCAGCCACCGCCGCCGGCTCCGGCGGTCGTGACGCCCGAGCAGGCTCGCGCCATCGCCAAGGAGGCCTACGTCTACGGCTTCCCGATGGTCGACGACTACCGGGTCATGTACTCCTACTTCGTCAACAAGGAGGATCCCGAGTACAAGGGTGACTGGAACCAGATCCACAACACGCCAACGGTTTACACACCGGAGGACACCACCATCCAGACCCCGAACTCGGACACGCCATACTCGACCGTGGGTGCCGACCTGCGGGCCGAGCCACTGGTGCTGACCGTCCCGCCGGTCGAGCAGGACCGCTACTACTCGCTGCAGTTCATCGACGGTTACACCTACAACGTCGACTACGTCGGCAGCAGGACCACCGGAAACGGCGGCGGCAAGTACCTGCTGGCCGGACCGAACTGGAAGGGCGCGACGCCCGAGGGAATCGACAAGGTCATCCGCAGCGACACCGAGCTGGCCCTGGTGCTGTACCGCACGCAGCTGATGGGTCCGTCCGACCTCGACACCGTCAAGAAGATCCAGGACGGCTATCAGGTCACGCCACTGTCGGCGTACCTCAACCAGCCTGCGCCGCCACCGGCCCCGGCCATCGACTTCGTCCCTCCGCTGACGCCCGACCAGCAGAAGACGTCGCCGCAGTTCTTCGGCATCATGAACTTCGTCCTGCGGTTCGCGCCGACGCTGCCCGCCGAACAGGTCATGCGGGACCGGTTCGCCACCATCGGCATCGGGCCGGACGGCTCCTTCGACGCCGACAAGCTCAGCCCCGAGTTGCGGCAGGCGATCGAAGGCGGCATGGCCGACGCCTGGGCCGAGTTCAACGCGCTCAAGAAGGACAAGATCGACACCGGCCAGGTCGGCGCAGCCGACCTTTTCGGCACGTCGCAGTATCTGGCGGGCAACTACCTGTACCGGATGGCAGGCGCGGTGCTCGGCATCTACGGCAACAGCAAGGACGAGGCGATCTACCCGGGGACCTCATCCGACTCCACCGGCCAGCCGCTGACCGGCGCGAACACCTACACCTACAGGTTCGACAAGGACAAACTGCCTCCGGTCAACGCCTTCTGGTCGCTGACGATGTACGAACTGCCGAAGAGCCTGTTGGTGGCCAATCCGATGAACCGCTACCTGATCAACTCGCCGATGCTATCCAGCCTGATCAAGGACACCGACGGGGGGATCACGCTGTACCTCCAGAACCAGTCGCCCGGCGCCGACAAGGAGGCCAACTGGCTACCCGCGCCGAAAGGACCGTTCCAGGTGGTACTGCGGCTGTACTGGCCGAAACCCGATGCGCTGAACGGTGACTGGAAGGCCCCGCAGCCCGTCAGGACCTGACTGCCGCCCGCCGCTCGACGAGCCGGTTGGTCTTGCTCAGAACCGCTGCGGCAGTGCGCAGCGGGGCCACGGACGGGCTCAGCCTCTGAACCCGGGACCGCGGCGGCGCAGGTAGCGCTCGAACTCTGCGGCCAACGCGTCACCGTCGATCTTGCCGAGCGCCTCGGTCATGTCGACCTCGGCATCGCCGCGCTCCTCGAGCGACTGAACGTACTCGGCGATCTCGTCGTCCTCGCCCGTCATCTCGGTGACGGCCTGCTCCCACTCCTCGGCCTGGGTGGGCAGGTCGGCGAGCGGAACCTCGATGTCGAGCACGTCCTCGACGCGCCGGAGCAGCGCGACGGTGGCCTTCGGGTTCGGCGGCTGGGAGACGTAGTGCGGGACCGCGGCCCAGAACGTCACCGCGGGGATGCCTGCGGCAACGCAGGCGTCCTGGAACACGCCGGCGATACCGGTGGGCCCCTCGTAGCGGGTCTGCTCCAGCCCGAAGAACTTGGCCGACTCGGGGGAGTAGGCGGCCCCGGAGACCGGAACGGGCCGGGTGTGCGGCGTGTCGGCCAGCAGCGCGCCGAGGATGACCACGGTGTCGACGTTGAGCTTGTCGGCGATCGCCAGCAGCTCCGCGCAGAACGTCCGCCACCGCATGTTGGGCTCCACGCCGTGCATCAGCACGATGTCGCGGTCGCTGCCCGGCGGCCGGCAGTGCGAGATCCGCATCGACGGCCACACCAGCTCGCGGGTGACGCCGTCGATCTGGCGGATCACCGGGCGGTTCACCTGGTAGTCGTAATAGGCCTCGTCATCGATTTCGACGAGGGTCTCGGCTTCCCAGATGGCGTCCAGATGCTCGAGCGCGTCACTGGCCGCGTCACCGGCGTCGTTCCAGCCCTCGAAGGCCGCGACGACGATGGTGTCGTGCAGTTTGGGCAGCTCTGTCACAAGGCCAGCGTAAGCCCTGGATGGCACCCGCGAGCGCCATCGCCGCACGGTTCGGTTTGCGTAGACCGACTACCCCGTCCGTGTTACTGCTGCAAACGAAACGCGCCTACGACACCGACGTCGTGGACACACCGTCGCGGGGCGTCGTGGTCGGAGACGGCGCGATGGGCACCCAGCTGCAAGCGGCTGATCTGCAACGAGATCCTCGATGAGACCCGGCCGGACGTCATCGAGCAAATACCCGCAACTACCTCGAAGCGGGTGCCCACGCCGTCGTGACCGAATACGTTCGGCTGCAATCCATCCGAGTTGGGTGACGACGACATTGCCGACGACATGGCCGACGAGGACGCCGACGAGGACGCCGACGAGGACATTGCCGATGAGACCCGCGAGCTGTCGCTCAAAGGCACCGCGGTCGCCAAGCGGTCGGGGTCGATCGCGCCGACGAGTTGTGCGTCACAGACGTCGATCCGGCTGACCACGTAGACTTGCTCGGTCGAGAGGCGTTGCAACGGTTAGTCGGGGGGCCGGTCCCTTCCGGTATCCGCCACGCTCGGCAGAGTTAAGGACGCCTTCCGCTACGGAAGGAGTGCATGTGAACGCCGTTCAGCCGGACACTTTCGAGCCGAACATCCGCCCCGACTGCACCGACGAACTGACGGCTGCGCTGCGTCAGCGGATCATGGTGATCGACGGCGCGATGGGCACCGCGATCCAGCGGGACCGGCCGGACGAAGCCGGCTACCGCGGCGAGCGGTTCACCGAGTGGCCGACCGCTCTTCAGGGCAACAACGACCTGCTCACCCTGACGCAGCCCCAGATCATCCAGGGGATCCACCGCGAGTACCTCGAGGCGGGCGCCGACATCCTCGAGACCAACACGTTCAACGCGAACGCGATCTCGCTCTCCGACTACGACATGCACGAGCTGGCCTACGAGCTGAACTACGCCGGCGCCGCCCTGGCCCGCAAGGCCGCCGACGAGTACAGCACCCCGGACAAGCCCCGCTACGTCGCCGGCGCCATCGGGCCGACGACGCGGACCGCGTCGATCTCGCCGGACGTCAACGATCCCGGAGCCCGCAACGTCTCCTACGACCAGTTGGTCGCCGCCTACCTCGAAGCCGTCAACGGCCTGGTCGACGGTGGTGCCGACCTCCTCATCATCGAGACGATCTTCGACTCGCTGAACGCCAAGGCGGCGGTGTTCGCCGTCGAGACGCTGTTCGAGGACCGCGGACGGCGCTGGCCGCTGATCATCTCGGGCACCATCACCGATGCCTCAGGACGGACGTTGTCCGGTCAGGTCACCGAAGCATTCTGGAACGCGATCAGGCACGCGAAGCCGATCGCGGTCGGCCTCAACTGCGCCCTTGGCGCGCCGGAGATGAGGCCCTACATCGCCGAGGTGGCGCGGATCGCGGACACCTTCGTCTCCTGCTACCCGAACGCCGGCCTGCCCAACGCCTTCGGCGAGTACGACGAGTCCCCGGAGCATCAGGCCGGCTACATCGCCGAGTTCGCCGAGGCCGGCCTGGTCAACCTGGTGGGTGGTTGCTGCGGAACGGCGCCGCCGCACATCGCCGAGATCGCCAAGGTCGTCGAGGGCAAACCGCCGCGCGAGCTGCCGGAGATCGCGGTGGCTACCCGGCTCTCGGGCCTGGAGCCGCTCAACATCACCGACGGCTCCCTGTTCGTGAACATCGGTGAGCGCACCAACATCACCGGCTCCGCCCGGTTCCGCAACCTGATCAAGGCGGAGGACTACGACACCGCCCTGTCGGTCGCCCTGCAGCAGGTCGAGGTCGGTGCGCAGGTCATCGACATCAACATGGACGAGGGCATGATCGACGGCGTCGCCGCGATGGACCGGTTCACCAAGCTGATCGCGGCCGAGCCGGACATCAGCCGCGTCCCGGTGATGATCGACTCCTCCAAGTGGGAGGTCATCGAGGCCGGCCTGAAGAACGTGCAGGGCAAGCCGATCGTCAACTCGATCTCCATGAAGGAGGGCGAGGAGAAGTTCATCCGCGAGGCACGCCTGTGCCGCAAGTACGGCGCCGCCGTCGTCGTGATGGCCTTCGACGAGCAGGGTCAGGCCGACAACCTGGAGCGCCGCAAGGAGATCTGCGGGCGTGCCTACCGGATCCTGACCGAAGAGGTCGGCTTCCCGGCCGAGGACATCATCTTCGACCCGAACTGCTTCGCGCTGGCGACCGGTATCGAGGAGCACGCGACGTACGGGATCGACTTCATCGAGGCCTGCGCCTGGATCAAGGAGAACCTTCCCGGGGTGCACATCTCCGGCGGCATCTCGAACGTGTCGTTCTCGTTCCGGGGCAACAACCCCGTCCGCGAGGCGATCCACGCGGTGTTCCTCTACCACGCCATCAAGGCCGGTCTGGACATGGGCATCGTCAACGCTGGTGCGCTGGTGCCCTACGACTCGATCGACCCCGAGCTGCGGGACCGCATCGAGGACGTCGTCCTGAACCGCCGCGAGGACGCGGCCGAACGGCTGCTGGAGATCGCCGAACGATTCGCCAGCAAGGACCAGGCCTTGGGAAATGCGGCCCCGGTGGCAGCCGAGTGGCGCAGCCTCCCGGTCCGCGAGCGGATCACGCACGCCCTGGTGAAGGGCATCGACGCCGACGTCGATGACGACACCGAGGAACTGCGGGCCGAGATCGCCGCGGCGGGTGGTCGCCCGATCGAGGTGATCGAGGGTCCGCTGATGGACGGCATGAACGTCGTCGGTGACCTCTTCGGCGCGGGCAAGATGTTCCTGCCCCAGGTCGTGAAGTCGGCCCGGGTGATGAAGAAGGCCGTGGCGTATCTGCTGCCGTTCATCGAGGCGGAGAAGGAAACCTCCGGTGCTGCAGCTTCGAAGGACACCAACGGCACGATCATCATGGCGACGGTGAAGGGGGACGTCCACGACATTGGCAAGAACATCGTCGGGGTCGTCCTGCAGTGCAACAACTACGAGGTGATCGACCTCGGTGTGATGGTGCCTGCCCAGAAGATCCTGGACGCGGCGAAGGAGCACAACGCCGACATCATCGGGCTGTCCGGCCTGATCACCCCGTCCCTGGACGAGATGGTCAACTTCGCCGTCGAGATGGAGCGCCAGGGGCTCCAGATCCCGCTGCTGATCGGTGGCGCGACCACGTCGCGCGCCCACACGGCCGTGAAGGTGTCACCGCGCCGTAGCGGTCCGGTGGTCTGGGTCAAGGACGCGTCCCGCTCGGTGCCGGTCGCTGCTGCGCTGCTCGACGACAAGCAACGGCCGGCCCTGCTGGAGGCCACCGAAAAGGATTACGCATCCCTTCGCGAACGGCACGCCCAGAAGAGCGAGCGGCCGATGCTGACGCTGGAGAAGGCCCGCGCAAACCGGACACCGATCGAGTGGGACGGCTACACCCCGCCGGTGCCCGCCCAGGGCCTCGGCGTACGGGAGTTCCTTGACTACGACCTCGCCGAGCTACGCGAGTACATCGACTGGCAGCCGTTCTTCAACGCATGGGAGATGAAGGGGAGGTTCCCCGACATCCTCAACAACCCGGTCTCGGGCGAGACCGCCCGCAAGCTGTACGACGACGCCCAGGAGATGCTCGACACCCTGATCAAGGAGAAATGGCTGACCGCCAACGGGGTGATCGGATTCTTCCCGGCGAACGCGATCGGCTCCGGTATCGAAGACATCGAGGTCTACACCGACGAGACCCGCACCGAGGTGATGACCACGTTGCACAACCTGCGCCAGCAGGGCGAGCACCGTGACGGCATCCCGAACCGGAGCCTCGGCGACTACGTCGCGCCCAAGGACACCGGTCTGGCCGACTACGTCGGCGCCTTCGCCGTCACCACGGGGCTCGGAAGCCACGACAAGATCGTCGAGTTCAAGGCAGCCAACGACGACTACAGCGCGATCCTGCTGGAGTCGCTCGCCGACCGGCTGGCAGAGGCGTTCGCCGAACGGATGCACCAACGGGTCCGTAAGGAATTCTGGGGATTTCAGCCTGACGAGCAGCTGGACAACGAGGCGCTCATCGGTGAGAAGTACGTGGGAATCCGCCCTGCCCCCGGCTACCCGGCCTGCCCGGAGCACACCGAGAAGGCGACGCTCTGGGAGTTGATGGACGTTCGGGAGCGGACCGGCATCGAGCTGACCGAGTCGATGGCGATGTGGCCCGGTGCTGCCGTCAGCGGCTGGTACTTCTCGCACCCGCAGTCGCAGTACTTCGTGGTCGGCCGGATGGCCCAGGACCAGGTCGCCGACTACGCGAAGCGCAAGGGCTGGACCCTGCAGGAGGCCGAGCGCTGGCTCGGTCCCAACCTCGGCTACAACCCGGAGGACTGAGCCCTGCTGGATCGACGTCTGAGCTCGGAACCCGATGCGGCCGAACGATTCCGGTTCACGTTTGCAGAACAGCAACCGGACCGCTTCCTCGACGGCCCCGCCTTCGTCCGGTCCCGCGAGCTGGCCACCGAGTGTGGGCAAGTCGATGTGCTGTCGTTCCCACTGGTTACGATGGGCCGGCCGATCGCGGACTTCGCCGATGAGATGTTCGCGGCCGAGTCCTACCGCGGCCACCGCGGAGCCCGGTTCGGCTACGGCGCGTGCCCCGATTTCGACGATCGTGCGAAGATGATGGAGCGGCTCGAGCCGGGCCGCATCGGCGTCGACTTGTCCGCGGAGTTGCAGCTGCATCCCGAACAGTCCACCGACGCCTCCGTGCTGAACAACCCCGAGGCGAAATACTTGAATGTCTGATCCCACCCAGCTCCGCCCGCCCGTGTCCGACCCCACCCAGCTCCGCCCGCCCGTGTCCAATCCCACCCAGCTCCGCCCGCCCGTGTCCAATCACCCGCACCTTGCCATGCGGGCCGTGCTCTGGGACATGGACGGCACCCTCGTCGATTCCGAAAAGCTGTGGGACGTATCGATGCACGCGCTCTACGGGCGTCTGGGTGGAGTGCTCACCCCGGAGGTGCGGACGGCGACGGTCGGCGGGTCGTCCGAAGGGGTCATGCGGATCGTCTACTCCGACCTCGGTCTGGAGCTCGATCCTGCGGCGATGGCCGAATCCGCCGACTGGCTACACCTTTACACCGGGGAGCTGTTCGAGGGCGGCCTGCCGTGGCTGCCCGGCGCCCAGGAGCTGCTCGACCGGCTGGTCGCCGCAGAGGTCCCGCTGGCACTGGTCACCAACACCCGCCGCGACCTCACCGAGCGCGCCCTGAACAGCATTGGCCGCCATTACTTCTCGGTGACGGTGTGCGGTGACGAGGTGCCACATGGCAAGCCAGCGCCCGATCCGTACGAACGTGCCGCGGAGTTGCTCGGTTTCGATCCGGCGCAGTGCCTGGCCATCGAGGACTCCGTGACGGGCACCGCGGCGGCCGAGGCGGCAGGCTGTCCGGTTGTCGTCGTGCCGAATGACGTCGACGTGCCGGACGGTCCGCGGCGCAGGCACGTGAATTCGCTGAGCGAACTCGACGTCGACGATCTTGCGTGCCATCTTCGCCAGCCTGTCGAACAAGATCAACGAACAGTCCGCCTAGAACGCCCGATCGGGGGCCGGGATATGCCCCTACTCCTGGGTGGACTGTGGGATCGTTGGGGTGACACGTATCACGCAGCGCTGCGAAAGGACGTCTCATGGCAGGTCACGGGCCCCCCGTATCCGACGGTCCGTCGGCGATATCGGACGAAGACTTCTCATCGGGCCGCACGGCCATTCGAATCGCCTCGGTAGCCGCACTGGGCGGTTTGCTGTTCGGCTATGACAGCGCCGTCATCAACGGCGCGGTCGATTCCATCCAGGAGGACTTCGGCATCGGCAACACCGAGCTGGGCTTCGCCGTCGCCTCGGCGCTCCTCGGCGCGGCGGCAGGCGCCATGTCCGCGGGTCGGATCGCCGACAAGATCGGCCGAATCTCGGTGATGAAGATCGCGGCGCTGTTCTTCCTCGTCAGCGCGTTCGGAACCGCGTTGGCGCCGAACGTCGAGATCGTCGTTCTCTTCCGGATCGTGGGCGGCATCGGCGTCGGCATCGCATCCGTCATCGCGCCTGCCTACATCGCCGAGACGTCACCACCCAGCATCCGGGGCAGGCTCGGTTCGTTGCAGCAGCTCGCCATCGTGTCCGGCATCTTCCTGTCGTTCGCCGTCAACTGGCTGCTGCAGAAGGCGGCAGGCGGACCCAACGAGGTGCTGGCGCTGGGGATGGATGCGTGGCGCTGGATGTTCCTGGTGATGGCGGTCCCCGCGCTCGTCTACGGCGGGCTGGCGTTCACCATCCCGGAGTCGCCGCGCTATCTCGTTGCCAGCCACAAGATTCCGGAAGCACGCAAGGTGCTCTCCACGCTGCTGGGCCAGAAGAACCTCGAGATCACCATCACCCGGATCCGGGAGACACTGGAGCGCGAGGACAAGCCGTCGTGGAAGGATCTGAAGAAGCCGACCGGCGGCATCTACGGAATCGTCTGGGTCGGCCTCGGGCTGTCCGTCTTCCAGCAGTTCGTCGGCATCAACGTGATCTTCTACTACTCCAACGTGCTGTGGCAGGCGGTGGGATTCAGCGCCGACGAGTCGGCGATCTACACCGTGATCACGTCGGTGATCAACGTGGCGACCACGCTGATCGCCATCGCCCTGATCGACAAGATCGGGCGCAAGCCGCTGCTGCTCATCGGTTCGACGGGCATGGCCGTGACACTGATCACGATGTCGGTGATCTTCGCCAATGCCACCGTCAACCCAGACGGCACCCCGAGCCTTCCCGGCGCGTCGGGTGTCATCGCGCTGGTCGCCGCGAACCTGTTCGTCGTGGCGTTCGGCATGTCGTGGGGCCCGGTGGTCTGGGTGCTGCTCGGCGAGATGTTCCCCAACCGCATCAGGGCGGCGGCGCTTGGCCTGGCCGCGGCGGGACAGTGGGCGGCGAACTGGTTGATCACCGTGACGTTCCCCGGGCTGCGCGAGCACCTCGGCCTGGCATACGGGTTCTACGGGCTGTGTGCTGTCCTGTCGGGCTTGTTCGTGTGGAAGTGGGTCATGGAGACCAAGGGCGTGACCCTGGAGGACATGCACGGCGAGATCCTCGCCACCCACAAACCCACGGCGAACGCCTGACCGCAACCCGCGCGGCGGCGCTCTGAGTGAAACCGCCGTGACACTGTCGCAGCACGCGTGGAACAATCGCGTGCCGTGAAGACCTTCGACGCTCTGTTCGCCGAACTCAGCGAGCGCGCGCGCACCCGGCCTGCCGGTAGCGGCACGGTCGCGGCGCTCGACGGTGGCGTGCACGGACTGGGCAAGAAGATCCTCGAAGAGGCGGGCGAGGTGTGGCTCGCCGCAGAGCACGAAGGCGATGACGCCCTCGCTGGCGAGATCAGTCAGCTCCTCTACTGGACGCAGGTGCTGATGATCTCGCGCGGCCTGTCCCTCGACGACGTCTACGCAAAGCTGTGAACGGCATGTTGCGGGTGGCCGTGCCCAACAAGGGCACCCTCAGCGAGTCGGCGGCCGAGATCCTGTCGGAGGCGGGCTACCGGCGGCGCAGCGATCCGAAGGACCTGACCGTGCTCGACCGGGTCAACAACGTCGAGTTCTTCTTCCTGCGACCCAAGGACATCGCGATCTACGTGGGTTCGGGTCAGCTCGATCTCGGCATCACCGGGCGCGATCTCGCGGCGGAGTCCGATGCTCCCGTTCGCGAGCGCCTGGCGCTGGGCTTCGGCGGCTCCACGTTCCGGTACGCCGCCCCGGCGGACAGGGAATGGAGCGTCGACGACCTCGCGGGCAAGCGGATCGCCACCGCGTTTCCCAACCTGGTCCGAAAGGATCTGGCGGCGCGGGGAATCGAGGCGACGGTGATCCGTCTCGACGGCGCGGTGGAGATCTCGGTGCAACTCGGCGTCGCGGACGCCATCGCCGACGTCGTCGGTTCCGGCCGCACGCTCAGCCTGCACGATCTGGTCGCGTTCGGTGATCCGCTGTGTGATTCGGAGGCCGTGCTGATCGAGCGCACGGATGCCGATGGTGCGGCCGGTCGCACGCGACCAACTCGTCGGACGGGTGCAGGGCGTGGTGTTCGGCCAGCAGTACCTGATGCTCGACTACGACTGCCCGCGTTCGGTTCTGGACCGGGCCACCGCGGTCACCCCCGGACTGGAATCGCCGACCATCGCACCGCTGGCCGACCCGGACTGGGTGGCGGTCCGCGCCCTGGTGCCGCGCCGGGACGTCAACGCGATCATGGACGAGTTGGCCGCCATCGGTGCCAAGGCGATCCTTGCCTCCGACATCAGGTTCTGCCGCTTCTGACGCCCGGTTCGGTCGTCGGTAACTTCCTGCCATGACGCAAGTGCTCGTCCTGATCCTCGCTCTACTCATCGGTGTCGTGGCGGGACTGCGGGCGTTGACCCCTCCTGCCGTCGTCGCCTGGGGCGCGGCGCTGGATTGGCTTCCCGTCGACGGCACGTGGGCGCAATGGGTCGGCCATCCGATCACCGTGACCATCCTGACCATCCTGCTGGTGGTGGAGCTGGTCACCGATCAGCTGCCCTCGACGCCGAGCCGGACCGTGCCTCCGCAGTTCATCGCCCGGCTCGTCACCGGTGCGTTCGCCGGCGCGGTGATCGGGGCGGGCTGGCACCACACGTTCAGCTCGCTCGGCGCCGGGGTGGTCGGCGCGGTGCTCGGCACCATGGGCGGGTACCAGGCGCGCAGCCGTCTGGTCGCCCGCAACGGTGGACACGACCTGCCGATCGGCGCTGACCGAGGATGCCGTCGCCGTGCTTGGCGGGTTCGCCGTGGTCGCCGTGGCCGGCGTCATCTGAGCTGCGCACCGTGACAACGAAATTCGACGCCATCATCGTCGGCGCCGGCCAGGCAGGCCCGCCGCTCGCCGGCCGGCTGACCGCCGCAGGGCAGACCGTCGCAGTGATCGAGCGCAAGCTGGTCGGCGGAACCTGCGTCAACTACGGCTGCATTCCCACCAAGACGCTGGTGGCCAGCGCGCACACCGCACACGTGGCCAGGCGGGGCGCCGAGTACGGCGTGATCGGCACCGGCGAGGTCACGGTCGACATGGCAAAGGTCAAGGCGCGCAAGGACGCCGTCATGCTCGACGATCGCGCACGGCGTGGAGTCCTGGCTCGACGGCATGGGGGGCTGCACGCTGATTCGCGGGCACGCCCGATTCGAGGGACCGCGCACCATCAGGGTCGACGACGAGGTGCTCGAGGCCGACCGGATCTTCCTCAACGTCGGTGGCCGGGCCGTGGTACCGGACATCCCGGGGCTGGCCGACGTCGACTACCTCACCAACGTCGGCATCCTCGACCTCGACGTCCTGCCCGAGCATCTGGTGATCATCGGCGGCAGTTACATCGCGCTCGAGTTCGCCCAGATGTATCGCCGGTTCGGTGCGCGGGTCACCGTCATCGAGAAGGGTCCGCGGCTGACCGCGCGCGAGGACGAGGACGTCTCCGCCGCCATCAAGGACATCCTCGAGGCCGAGGGCATCGACGTCCACCTGGGCGCCACCGCCATGCGGATCGTCAAGCGGGACAACGGGTTCGATCTCCATCCCCGCGACGGCGCCGAACCGGTCGTCCGGCACCCACCTGCTCGTCGCGACGGGACGGCAACCCAACACCGACGACCTCGGCCTCGACGCCGCAGGCGTGGCGACCGACGCGCGGGGCTTCATCGGGGTCGACGACCAGCTGCGGACCAACGTCGAACACATCTGGGCGATGGGGGACTGCAACGGCAAGGGTGCCTTCACCCACACCTCGTACAACGACTTCGAGATCGTCGCCGCCAACCTGCTCGACGACGACCCGCGCCGGGTGAGCGACCGCATCACCACCTATGCGCTGTACATCGACCCGCCCCTCGGCCGGGCCGGGCATGACCGTCGACGAGGTGCGCAAGTCGGGCCGAAAGGCGTTGGTCGGCAAGCGGCCGATGACGCGGGTGGGCCGCGCCGTGGAGAAGGGCGAGACCCAGGGCTTCATGAAGGTCGTCGTCGACGCCGAGACCGAGGAGATCCTCGGCGCCGCCATCCTCGGCGTCGGCGGCGACGAGGTGGTGCAGGACATCCTCGACGTGATGACGGCCAAGCTTCCCTACACCGCCATCTCGCGCACCATGCACATCCACCCGACCGTCAGCGAGCTGGTGCCGACGATGCTGCAGGAGCTGAAGCCGCTGGATTAGGCTGCGCCGCAACACGTCCCGCGACCATCTGGCGGGTGACCACTGCGACGCGGTAACCGAGGTGCTCGCAGGTGCCGACGTCGGCCGGGTGCACCTGGTCCGGGTTGGCGTCCACGTCGGTCTGCGTGCCCGCGCCCAGCCAGAATCCGAGCCGGTTCAGATCGTGCTCGCTGCCCGAGGCGCTGTTCCAGCCCGCGCCGAGGCCGAGATTGACCCAGTGCATGTGGTGTTGGGCGGCGAACACCGCCAGCGACATCAGGGCGGACGACTTGTCACCGCTCTTGGCCCGGAGTTGGTGAAACCGGCGGCGATCTTGTCCCGCCACGTGCCGTTCAGGCAGCGCCGCCCGTCTTCTCGGCGAAGGCCTGAAATCCCGCCGACACGTTGCCCATGTAGGTGGCGCTGCCGAAGATGATGCCGTCGGCGCCGGTCGAGTGGTGCCCAGTCCGCGTCGGTCATCGCGTCGACGGCGATCACGTCGACCCCGGCACCGCCCGCGCTGGCCCCTTCGGCCACCGCGCCTGCGAGGGTGCGGGTGTGGCCGAAGCCGGAGTGGTAGGCGATCGCCAGGCTCGGCGTCGCGTGGAAGTCGTTGGTGTTCATGAGAATTCCCTTCATCGATCGGTGGGCGAGACACCGGCGATCTCGCGGTAGCGCTCGGCCCAGTTGGGTAGTGGGTCACCGGCGAGATGGGCTTCCAGGCGGTCGAGGAAGGCCTGCGTGCCGGGCCGGAAGCCGTCGGCGTTGGGCACGCCGAGCCCGCGGTGGGTGAACCGCAGCAGCGTGCCTGCGTCGCCGTCGGGTTGCAGTTCGTAACGCACCACGCCGGGCTCGACGATCGGCTGGTGCCATTCGTGCTCGAACACGTGCGGCGGGTCCCAGACCAGGATCCGGCCCGTCATCCGTTTCTGGTCGGGAGGCAGCGGCGGTCCCGACGCCACCGTTTCGATCGCGCCACCCTCGCGTGGCTCGATCGAGGTCTTGCCCATCCAGCGTCACGGTGGGCGGGTTCGGTGAGCGCCGACCACACCGCCGCGGGCGGGATACGGCAGCCGGCGTTCGAAGCGCAGCACCGCCTTGTCGCCGTCGATGCTGAGTTGTCCTTCGCGACTCGGTCATTTCGTCTCCTCGAAGGTCGATTCCAGGTGCCGTTCCAGGGCGTCGAGATGGCCGGTCCAGTAGCGGCGGTACCGGGACGACCCATTCGTCCATCTCGGCCAGGCCGTCGGCGCGCAGCGCATAGATGCGGCGCTGGGCGTCGGGCCGCACCTCGACGAGCCCGACCTCCCGCAGCACCCGCAGATGGCGGGACACGGTGGGCTGAGTCAGGTCCGGCAGCGTGGCGACGAGCTCGCCGCGGTGCGCTCACCCTCGGCCAGCGCGTCCAGCAGGGCGCGCCTGCTCGGTTCGGCCACCGCCTCGAACACGTCCATGTCTCTAATATTGCAGACGATCTATATAGATGCAAGCCATATATTCGAGGTCAGCTCTCGAGCGGCTGATCGAAATCCGCCGCTGGACCAGCAAGGGTCTGCGCCGACGGTACCGATGAAGCCTTGGCGGTCGAAGATCTCCGCGGTGGTGACGCCGATGCCGTCGGGCCCGATCGACCGCGGGCGCGCAGAGCGAAGTCGTTGCCGGACGGGCGCCCGATGCAGGTGCACCGCGGTGTCGGTGTTCATGAACACGAACTCGTCGGGATCCAGCGCGGCGCCGACACCGTTGGCCGAGTCGACCACCATGGCCAGCCGCTGCAGATCGGTGAGCGGTTCGTCGTCGACCAGGGAACGAGCGGGCTCAGCCACGCCACGGCCGCATCGCCGGCGCGCCCGGCTGCCTGCGCCAGCTGACCGTCTCCAGATAGCCCGGTGCGCCGGCCCAGCCGTGCGGCATTCGGCATCGCCTCGCCCTCGACGAGCGGGGGATGGCGGTCGGTGGCGGCGTCGGCGGTGTCGCTGGTGGCCAGCAGCCACGCGCTCACCCGGGCCACCGCCCTGTCGGTGCCGTCGGGCCGGGTCGCGAGCATCTCGGCCGTCACCATCGAGATCCGGGCGCCCGGCCGCTCCACCCAGGCCCGAACCTTCACCGGCGCAACCGGAATGGCGCCGAGGATGTCCAGCGTCAGCCGACCGACCCGCAGACCGGTGAGCCCGCCGCCAGCTCCTCGATCGGCTTGGTCATCAGCGCCAACGGCGGCGAGCCGTGCTGGATCGTGGCGTCCCAGTTGCTGGCGGTGCCGCGGTGGACTCGAACACCTGGAAATCGCCGTCGTCGGACAACCGACGGTAGTGCAGTCGATCACGCAGCGGCTCCGCCGCTGCAGCACGGCGTCCGGTCGCCCTCGTCGGACTGCGGCCATCCCGGGTAGGGCGGCGGCGTGCCACCGAAGACGGGGCAGTGCTGGTGGTGGGCGCACCAGTCGCACAGCCGTGACGGCGTGGGGCGGAAATCGCCCGTCACCCCGGCGGCCTGGATGGCCCGCCACATCGCCATCAACGTCTTCTCGAACCGCAGCAGCTCGTCGAGGTCGGGGGTGTAGTCCAGCACCTGGCCGTCGGCCAGGTACAGCAGCCGTAGCCGGGCAGGCAGGACACCGCGGGACCGCAGCAGCGCCACCGCGTAGAACTTCATCTGGAACATCGCCTTGGCCTCGGCCAGCTCGCGCGCCGCCGGCGGCGCCTTGCCGGTCTTGTAGTCGACCACGCGCATCTCGCCGGTGGGGGCGACGTCGATCCGGTCGACGAACCCCGCAGCAGCGTGCCGTCCGACAGTTCGACCTCGACTCGCTGCTCGCAGCTCTGCGGGTCGAACCGCGTCGGATCCTCCAGCCGGTAGTAACCCGACAGCAGCTTCCTGGCCTCGCTCGAGCAGCTCCGCCCGCAGCTCGGGCTCGAAATCGGCGGCCAGCTCGGGCTGCTCGGCCGAGACCCGCTCCCATGCCGGGTCGACCAGGGTCATCGCGGTGTCGCGGGACCGCGGTCGGCGGCGGGCAGTGCGTACAGCTGCTCGAGCGCGGCGTGCACGACCGAGCCGCGCACCTGCGCCGTCGACGACGGCTCGGGCAGCCGGTCGATCGCCCGGAACCGGTACAGCAGCGGGCACTGCTTGAAGTCGCTGGCCCGCGACGGCGACAGCGCCGGGCGCCGCACTGGCGGCTCCGAGCCGTTTGCACGCCGGTCATGCAGTCGAGCCTAGAGTCGACGACCGACATCGCTCTTGAATTCGGATAGGCGCGTCCGGCAACCCGGCGGGCTGATCGGCTGCGGCGCGCCGTGCTGGCAGGCTGACGTCCGTGCCCATAACCGGTCCGTTCGCCGTCGGTGACCGCGTGCAGCTGACCGACGCCAAGGGCCGGCACTACACGATGGTGCTCGACGCCCGGCGGCGGAGTTCCACACCCACCGCGGCGCCATCGCCCACGACATCGTGATCGGGCTGCCCGAGGGCAGCGTGGTGAAGTCCACCAACGGCGACCCGTTCCTGGTGCTGCGTCCGCTGCTGATCGACTACGTGCTGTCGATGCCGCGCGGCGCCCAGGTGATCTACCCCAAGGACGCCGCGCAGATCGTGCACGAGGGCGACATGTTCCCCGGTGCGCGGGTGCTCGAGGCCGGCGCCGGCTCGGGTGCGCTGACGTGCTCGCTGCTGCGGGCGGTCGGCCCCGAGGGCACCGTCACGTCGTACGAACTGCGCGACGATCACGCCGAGCACGCGGTACGCAACGTCGACGACGTTCTTCGGCGAGCATCCGGCCAACTGGGACCTGCGCATCGCCGACGTCGCCGACTACGACGGGCCCCAGGTGGATCGGGCGGTGCTGGACATGCTGGCGCCATGGGAGGTGCTCGAGGCCGTCGGCGGCGCGCTGGTGCCCGGCGGCGTGCTGATCGTCTACGTCGCGACCGTGACGCAGTTGTCGCGGACGGTCGAGGCGCTGCGCGAGCAGCAGTGCTGGACCGAGCCGCGGTCGTGGGAGAGCCTGCAGCGCGGCTGGGACGTCGTCGGGCTTGGCGGTGCGTCCACAACACTCCATGCGGGGCCACACCGCGTTTCTGATCAGCGCGCGCAAGCTGGCGCCGGGCGCCGTGACGCCCACGCCGCTGCGCCGCAAGCGGCAGATCGATCCCCCGGTCGCTTCGGTCCTGCCCGCCGAATCTAGTCGTCGCTGCTGCGGCGCAGATCCGCGTCGCACCGAGAGCAACTCGAACTCGGGCCGCGCTGCCACCAACCGCTCGGCCGCATCGAGACGTCGACGACGTGGGCGCGGTCGGCGGCGACGACGGCGACGCCGATCACCGGCCCGGCGGTGCAGTTCCTGGCTGCCGGTCTCGGCGGCGGAGACGTCGAATTTGCGCCGCAGTTCGGCGATCACGGGTCGGATCACCGACCGCTTCTGTTTGAGCGAGTGCACGTCACCGAGCAGAAGGTCGAACTCCAGCCAGCCGATCCACACCGCGGCTCAGCCCGGCGGTGTCGGGGTCGGCGTGGGTCGGTCGGCTGGGTCGCACCGACCAGCGGCAGCAGCTGGTCGGCCGTGCGCTGCGTCAGCTGCCATCCGCTGCGCATCGGGCTGAACTCCATGGGGAACGCGAACGGCTTCACGGCCGGATCCGCGGCGCTGATCGTGACGTTCGCCAGCACGTTGCCCGGTTGGGCGGCCCACGCCAGATCGGTCGCCGTGACGTTGAGGGAGCGAAGCCGTTGGCCTTGAGCGCTTCGCCGAAGTTGGTCCAGCACGCGGCTGATCGTCGACCGTGGCGTACTGCACCAGGCCGACCTTCTGCTCGACCGGAATCGAAGTGTCGGCGAGGTGGTAGAGAACTCCGGTCAGCGCATCCGGCGGCGGCAGCGGGGCTGCCGTGGGCGGGACGGCGACGGTCGTGGTGCGAGACGCCTGGTGGCTCGGTGCGGGCGCGGGCGGCGGCGTCTGCGCTGCACCCGGCAAGCCCGAGCGCCGCCACGATCGTGGCGGCGCTCAGGATTACGGCAGGGGTGCCGGGCACCGGCTGGGATTACCCGGCAGAGCTCAGCAGCGCCAGGGCGGATTGCTTCGAGATCTGCCAGCCGGTCGGGCTGGGGCCTGCGACGAACGTCACAGGCTGCGAGTTGCTCACACCGTTGTTGGCCGTCGCGGTGACGTTGGCCGTTGCGGCGCCGCCCTCCTGGTCGATGTCGGCGACGACGAAGCTCAGCGGGAACAGTGCCCTTGGCCGCGGCGTTGTTGTACGCGCGGTCGGCGGCAATGCCCTCGATCCGGCCGATGCCGCCCTCGATGTAGCTCGACTTGGCACCGGCGAACGATCCGCCCGCAGCCAGGCCGTTGAGGGTCTGCACCAGCGGGGCCTGCAGGTCGGGCGCCGGTGCCTGCGGAAGCGGAACGGCCCACACGACCGGCTGGATCGCCGGGGTGGCGGGCGAGGCGCTCGATGCAATGGAGGTCACACCACCCGCTGCTGCGGCTACCACTGCAGCTGCTGCTGCGCCGGTAACGAGGGTTTTCAGGATCACGGCTGTCCTTTCAACGGGGCCAACTCATCAGAGAGGTTAACAGTGGTGCTGGTGTGTCGAATTCCTACACCGCACACAAAGACTGAATCGCCGGTAGCGTTGAAGTTGTTACTGCACCAACTTTCGGTGCGGGAAGGGGCGCAATATGAGTGAGTCCGAGCGTTCTGAGGCCTTCGGAACCCCCATGTCCAGCGATGACGCTGCCGAATTGGAAGAACTGCGCCGCGAGGCGGCAGCGCTGCGCGAGCAGCTGGAGCAGGTGGTAGGCGCCAACAGCGGGCTTCGCAGCGCCCGTGACGTGCATCAACTCGAAGCTCGGATCGACTCGCTTGCCGCGCGCAACGCGAAGCTGATGGACACGCTCAAGGAAGCCCGGCAGCAACTGCTCGCGCTCCGCGAGGAAGTCGACCGGCTCGGCCAACCGCCCAGCGGTTACGGCGTGCTGCTCGCCGCCCACGAGGACGACACGGTCGACGTGTTCACCTCTGGCCGCAAGATGCGCCTGACCTGCTCGCCGAACATCGAGGTCGGCGAACTCAAGCAGGGCCAGACGGTCCGGCTGAACGAGGCGCTGACGGTCGTCGAGGCAGGCCACTTCGAAGCGGTCGGCGAGATCTCGCACGCTGCGCGAGATCCTCGCCGACGGCCACCGCGCGCTGGTGGTCGGGCACGCCGACGAGGAACGCATCGTGTGGCTGGCCGAGCCCTTGGTGCTCGTCGAGGACACGCCGTCCGAGGTCGAGGAGGGCGTCGACGACGACCTGCGTCCGCGCAAGCTGCGCCCCGGCGACTCGCTGCTGGTCGACACCAAGGCCGGATACGCGTTCGAGCGCATCCCCAAGGCCGAGGTCGAGGATCTGGTGCTCGAAGAGGTGCCCGACGTCAGCTACCACGACATCGGCGGCCTGACCCGGCAGATCGAGCAGATCCGCGACGCGGTCGAGCTGCCGTTCCTGCACAAGGAGCTCTACCGCGAGTACTCGCTGCGGCCGCCGAAGGGCGTGCTGCTCTACGGCCCGCCCGGATGCGGCAAGACGCTGATCGCCAAGGCCGTGGCCAACTCGCTGGCCAAGAAGATGGCCGAGGTGCGCGGCGAGGACGCCCGCGAGGCGAAGTCGTACTTCCTCAACATCAAGGGCCCCGAGCTGCTCAACAAGTTCGTCGGCGAGACCGAGCGCCACATCCGGCTGATCTTCCAGCGGGCCCGCGAGAAGGCCTCCGAGGGCACACCGGTGATCGTGTTCTTCGACGAGATGGACTCGATCTTCCGCACCCGCGGCACCGGCGTCAGCTCCGACGTGGAGACCACCGTCGTCCCGCAGCTGCTGAGCGAGATCGACGGCGTCGAGGGCCTGGAGAACGTCATCGTCATCGGCGCCTCCAACCGCGAGGACATGATCGATCCGGCGATCCTGCGGCCCGGCCGCCTGGACGTCAAGATCAAGATCGAGCGGCCGGACGCCGAAGCGGCGCAGGACATCTTCAGCAAGTACCTGACCGAGAACCTGCCGGTGAACGCCGACGATCTCGACGAGTTCGGTGGCGACCGGGCACTGACCATCAAGACGATGATCGAGAAGGTCGTCGACCGGATGTACGCCGAGATCGACGACAACCGGTTCCTGGAGGTCACCTACGCCAACGGTGACAAGGAAGTCATGTACTTCAAGGACTTCAACTCCGGCGCGATGATCCAGAACGTCGTCGACCGCGCGAAGAAGATACGCGATCAAGTCGGTGCTGGAGACCGGTCAGCACGGCCTGCGCATCCAGCACCTGCTCGACTCGATCGTCGACGAGTTCGCCGAGAACGAGGACCTGCCCAACACCACCAATCCCGATGACTGGGCCCGGATTTCGGGCAAGAAGGGCGAGCGGATCGTCTACATCCGCACGCTCGTCACCGGCAAGAGTTCGTCGGCGCAGCCGTGCCATCGACACCGAGTCGAACCTGGGGCAGTACCTCTAGGGCTGCGACGAGACCTCTAGGGCTGCGACGAGTCGCCGGTCACGGTGCTGCCCTCGATGTCGAGGTAGGCATCGCGGCCGGCCGACGGTTGAACTGCTCCGCGCGGCCCATGAGGCATGACTCCCACGAAGATCGCCATCACCAACAGGCCCGTGCTGCGGCGGCCCCGCTTCGCCCAGTCGCGTCCCGCAGCGATGCAGCAGGTACAGCGTGTGATGGACTTGTACGGCTATGGCGAGGGGACTCACGTCGAGATGGGGCATATCGGCCCGCTCGGCCTTCGTTGCGGCCAGCGTCGTGTTCGTCGTCCTCGCACTCGCCGGTGCGGGCCTTGCCGCCGTGCTCTACCGGACCATGCTTTCCGGAGTGGACAGCGCCGCAGCAGGCCGGATGAGTGACGTCGCCGACGCCGTGCAGGTGTCTGGACCGGCGGGCGTCGAACCGGCACTGCTGCAGACCGATCAGCGCATCGTCGCCGTCCAGGTGATCAGGGCGGACGGCATGGTCGTGCGCCGGTCGGCCTCGGCGCCGGACGTCCCGCTCATTCCGCTCGCCGAAGTCAGCGACGGGCTGCACATCGGAATGCCCGAGCAGAATTCGCCATTCGGCCGAATCAGGTTCAGCGCACTCAGTTTGAACGGACCCGACGGCCGCTACACGATCCTGGTCGGCGAGGGCAGTGCAACGATCGCTGCCACCGTGCGAACCGTGGTGGTGGCGCTGGCATTGGCCGCGCCCTTCGTCATCGCCGTATCCGCCGCCGCCACCTACCTTCTGGTGCGGCGCTCGATGAGATCGGTGGACGAGATCCGCTCTCGAGTTGCCGACATCAGCGCGTCGGACCTGACCGGGCGGGTGCCGGTGCCGGAGAGTCGCGACGAGATCGCGGCGCTCGCGGTCACCATGAACGAGATGCTGGCCCGCATCGAGGCAGGCCATGCCGCACAGCAGCGCTTCGTCGGCGACGCGTCACACGAGCTGCGGAGCCCGCTGACGACGATCATCTCGGCGCTCGAGGTGGCCGTCACACACCCCGAACTGCTTTCCGCTGATCTGGCCGCGGGCACGCTGATCCCCGAGGCGCAGCGGATGAAGGCGCTGATCGACGACCTGCTTCTGCTGGCCCGCGCCGACGAGCGTGGCCTGACGGTGGCCAACGACGACGTCGACCTCGACGACCTCGCCTCGGCGGAGGTGCGACGACTGCGCCGCGAGACGTCGCTCGACGTGCGCGCCGACATCAAGCCAGCCCGGCTCACCGGCGACGCCGATGCGCTGTCCCGGGTGCTGCGCAACCTGTTGGACAACGCTGCCAGGCACGCTACGTCGTGCGTCGAGATCGACGTGCGCCCTGCGGACGGCTGCGTGATCGTCGGCGTCGGCGACGACGGGCCCGGCATTCCGCTCGGCGACCGTTCGCGCGTCTTCGACCGCTTCGTCAGGCTGGACCCGAACCGTTCGCGTAGTGCGGGCGGCACGGGTCTCGGCCTGGCGATCGTGCGGGAGATCGTGATGGCCCACGGCGGCACCGTCTCGATCGGGGATCGCGCCGCCGGCGGCACGGTGGTCAATCTTCAGTTGCCGATGGCGCAGGAACCAGACTCGAGCCGATAGCCGACCCCACGGATCGTCTGAATGGTGTTGGTGCCGAATGGAATGTCGATCTTGCGCCGCACGTAGCCCACGTACACCTCGACCACGTTGTCGGCGCCCTCGTAGTGCGCGTCCCACACGTTCTGCAGGATCTCGGTCTTGGTGACGACGGTGTCCTTGTTGCGCATCAGGAACTCGAGCAGGCCGTATTCGCGGGGGGTCAGCGAGATCTGGGCCGAGTCGCGCTCGACCACCCGCCGGGCGGGATCAAGCGACAACGAGCCCGCCGTCAGGACCGCGGGGCGGTGCGGCGCCGAACGACGCACCAGCGCACGGAGCCTGGCGACCAGCACGAGGAACGAGAACGGCTTGGTCAGGTAGTCGTCGGCGCCCAGTTCGAAGGCGTCGGTCTGGTCGTACTCGCCGTCCTTGGCGGTCAGCATCAGTACCGGCGTCCAGACCGCGCGCGCACGCATCCGGCGCAGCACCTCGTAGCCACTCAGCCCGGGCAGCATGATGTCGAGCACGACGACGTCGAAGTCGTTCTCGGCCGCCAGCGACAGCCCATCCACACCGTTGGACGCCGCGACGACGACGAACCCCTCCGCGCGCAGACCGATGGCCAGCGTCGAGGCAAGGAGGGGTTCGTCCTCGACCACCAGCACCTTCATGTCGGAATCGATTCTTCCACTGAAGCGTCGGCGCCGTCGGTTCACCACCTGCCGGGTACGCGAAGCAAGCACGGCGCGCAACGGCGGTGAATCGCGTCCCCTAGGCTTGACGTCATGCAAAGGATCATCGGAACGGAGGTCGAGTACGGCATCTCGTCGCCGTCCGACCCGACCGCGAATCCGATCCTCACCTCGACACAAGCCGTGCTGGCCTACGCGGCTGCCGCGGGGATCCAGCGGGCCAAGCGCACCCGGTGGGATTACGAGGTCGAATCGCCACTGCGCGACGCCCGCGGATTCGACCTGAGCCGGACCACCGGTCCACCACCGGTCGTCGACGCCGACGAGGTCGGTGCGGCCAACATGATCCTCACCAACGGCGCGCGGCTGTACGTCGACCACGCCCACCCGGAGTACTCCGCTCCCGAGGTCACCGACCCCATAGATGCCGTGATCTGGGACAAGGCAGGTGAGCGCGTGATGGAGGCCGCCGCCCGCCACGTCGCCAGCGTGCCCGGCGCGGTCAAGCTGCAGCTGTACAAGAACAACGTCGACGGCAAGGGCGCCTCGTACGGCTCGCACGAGAACTACCTGATGTCGCGCCAGACCCCGTTCTCCGCGGTCATCGCCGGCCTCACGCCCTTCCTGGTATCGCGCCAGGTGATCACGGGTTCGGGGCGGGTCGGCATCGGTCCGTCGGGCGATGAGCCCGGATTCCAGCTGACGCAGCGCGCGGACTACATCGAGGTGGAGGTCGGCCTGGAGACCACGCTGAAGCGCGGCATCATCAACACCCGCGACGAGCCGCACGCCGACGCCGACAAGTACCGCAGGCTGCACGTCATCATCGGCGATGCCAACCTCGCGGAGACGTCGACCTACCTCAAGGTCGGCACCACCTCGCTGGTGCTCGACCTGATCGAGGAGGGCTTCGACCTCAGCGATCTGGCGCTGGCCCGGCCGGTGCATGCCGTGCACGTGGTCAGTCGGGATCCGTCGCTGCGCGCCACCGTGGCGCTCGCCGACGGCCGCGAATTGACCGCGCTTGCGCTGCAACGCATCTACCTCGACCGGGTGGCCAAGCTGGTCGACTCCCGTGACCCCGACCCGAAGGCCGCACAGGTCGTAGAGACCTGGGCAGGCGTGCTCGACCTGCTCGAGCGTGACCCCATGGAATGCGCCGAGATCCTCGACTGGCCCGCCAAGCTGCGGCTCCTCGAGGGGTTCCGTCGCCGGGAGAACCTCGGCTGGTCGGCGCCGCGCCTGCACCTGGTCGACCTGCAGTACTCCGACGTACGACTGGACAAGGGCCTCTACAACCGCCTGGTGGCGCGGGGCTCGATGAAGCGGCTCGTCACCGAACAGCAGGTGCTCGATGCGGTCGACAACCCGCCGACCGACACCCGCGCGTACTTCCGGGGGGAATGCCTGCGGCGGTTCGGCGCGGACATCGCCGCGGCGAGTTGGGACTCGGTCATCTTCGATCTGGGCGGCGATTCCCTGGTGCGTATTCCGACGCTGGAACCCCTGCGGGGAAGCAAGGCGCACGTCGGCGCGTTGCTCGATTCAGTGGACAGCGCCGCGGAACTCGTCGAACAACTGACGAACTGACGCAGCGGGCGATCCCAGGCAATTCGGCCCTCGAACGGTAGGGTGTGATTACCGGCGGACTGTGAGTCCGCTGATGACGAGCAGGAGGCAGCGATGGCTCAGGAGCAGACCAAGCGTGACGGTGGCGGCGGCGATGGCGACGATCCCACTGGCACCACTGCGGCCGGCCAGGAGCGTCGCGAGAAGCTCGCCGAGGAGACCGATGATCTGCTCGACGAGATCGATGACGTTCTCGAGGAGAATGCCGAGGACTTCGTCCGCGCATATGTCCAAAAGGGCGGACAGTGACCTGGCCGGATAGCGAAAAGCTGGCCTTCAACCATCCGATTTCCCGAGCATCCGCAATGGACTCTTCGTCCTTCTCGGAGATGTTGCGCCGTCAGGCGCCGCATCTGCTGCCCGCAGGTGGAGGAGGAGCGTCCGAGGGCATTCCCGGCCCGTCGAACGCGCTGCCGCACGGCACCACGATCGTCGCACTGAAGTTCCCTGGTGGCGTGCTCATCGCCGGTGACCGGCGATCGACCCAGGGCAACGTGATCGCGGGCCGCGACGTCAAGAAGGTGTACGTCACAGACGACTACACGGCCACCGGCATCGCCGGGACGGCCGCGATCGCCGTCGAGTTCGCCCGGCTCTACGCCGTCGAACTCGAGCATTACGAAAAGCTCGAGGGTGTCGCCCTGACCTTCGCGGGCAAGGTGAACCGGTTGGCCATCATGGTGCGCGGCAACCTGGCGGCGGCGCTGCAGGGCTTCATCGCGTTGCCGCTGCTGGTGGGTTACGACCTCGATGACCCCGATGCGAACGCAGCGGGACGGATCGTGTCGTTCGATGCGGCCGGTGGCTGGAACATCGAGCTCGAGGGCTATCAGTCGGTGGGGTCGGGCTCCATCTTCGCCAAGTCGTCGATGAAGAAGCTCTACGCCCGTGTGACCGACGCCGAATCCGCACTGCGGGTGGCCGTCGAGGCGCTGTACGACGCCGCCGACGACGACTCGGCCACCGGCGGTCCCGACTTGGTCCGCGGCATCTATCCGACGGCCGTGGTGATCGCTGCGGAGGGTGCGGAGGAGATCGCCGAGGAGCGCATCGCCGAGCTTGCCCGCGACGTGATCGAGAGCCGTTCCAGAGCAGACACATTCGGCCCCGACGATGGGAAAGTCGAGCTGTGAGCTTCCCGTACTTCATCTCGCCAGAGCAGGCAATGCGCGAGCGCTCGGAGCTTGCGCGCAAGGGCATCTCGCGGGGCCGCAGCGTGGTGACACTGGCGTACTCGGGTGGCGTGCTCTTCGTCGCCGAGAACCCGTCGCGGTCGCTGCAGAAGGTCAGTGAGCTGTATGACCGGGTCGGCTTCGCCGCGGTGGGCCGGTTCAACGAGTTCGACAATCTGCGCCGCGGCGGCATCCAGTTCGCCGACACCCGCGGGTATGCCTACGACCGGCGCGACGTGACGGGCCGCCAACTGGCGAACGTCTACGCACAGACGCTCGGTACGATCTTCACCGAGCAGGCCAAGCCGTATGAGGTCGAGTTGTGCGTCGCCGAGGTCGCCCACTTCGGCGAGGTCAGGGCGCCCGAGTTGTACCGGATCACCTATGACGGATCGATCGCCGACGAGCCCCACTTCGTCGTGATGGGTGGCACCACCGAGCCGATCATCGCCGCGCTCAACGACTCCTACACCGAGAACGCGAGCCTGCGCGAGGCGGTGACCATCGCCGTGGACGCGCTGCGCGTGGGCATCGCCAGCAATGGCTCGTCGTCCAGCTCGTCGTCCAGCACCGAACTGCGGAAGTTGGACGTGTCGACGCTCGAGGTCGCCATCCTCGACGCAAGCCGGCCGCGGCGCGCCTTCCGTCGCATCACGGCTTCGGCGCTGGAGGCACTGGTGCCCAAGCTGGAGGCCCCGGCCGAAGCGGGATCGGACTCCGCCTCCGAGTAGAAGTATGAGGGCGCGTCCGGGTGCGGTGTGCGCCCGTCCATGCGATCCCGCGCGCTACGCCCCGCAACGGGGACCTGCGCATCGCCTACGGCGGGTCGCGTGAAGGTGCTCGGGCGCTGGTGGGGCTTGAGGTCTATGCGGATCCGATGGCTGAGCGCATGGTCGGCGTGTGGGGAACGGGCGGCTTCCTGGCCACGTTTGACGGCCCTCAGCGAGCGATCCGCTGCGCCATGGCAATTCGCGATGCGGTGCAGGCGTTGGGCATCGAGGTGCGCGCGTCGAGCACGCTGCGAGACCTCAGCTCAAGGGTGGTCCCGCCCGGGAGGCGCTGGGCCGGAAGGGCGGATGGTTTGGACAAACTCGTCATCAGAAGGGGGGCGGTTGGTAGTTGGCGGCCAGCCAGGCTTGGCGTTGGCGTTCTTCTTCGGCGATGAGTTCGGTGCGTTGCCGGCGTTCGGCGGTGATGCGGTCGCGGCGGTCTTGGTCGCGGGTCTGCTTGCGGCGCGGCATCATCGCTGATCGGTCGGATTCTGCTGGGACCACCTGTGGGGGTATGTGCAGCTCGCCGGTGGGTTGGGCCAGGGCGGGGAACATTGCTGCCCCATGTGCTTCGGTGCGGTAGAGGTGCCCGGTGGGGGCGGTCAACACGACGGTGCCGTCGGGCAGTTGCTGATCGGTCCAGCCGCGGGGCCCGGTGCAGAACGTCTTGATCAGATGATGGGTGCGGCAGTACGGCTTGAGATTCGACGGATGGGTCGGCCCTACCGGATGAGGCACGGTGTGATCGATGTCGGATCGCTGTGCCGGCTTGTCACAGCCGGGCCACCGACAGGTCAGATCCCGCCACCGGATGAACTCCAGAGTCTTCGCCGACGGGCGATACTCTGGGTCCGGCTGCTCCTGGGTGGGAATGGCCACGGGTTTCAGCGTGGCGGTGGCGGCCAACTGGCGCACCGACTCGGCCTGCAGGATCCCGAATCCCGGCAGGTAACCCGGCTTGTCACTGGTCCCGTCGAGGGTGGATTGCTCGGCGAGTACGTGAATCACTGCGGTGGCGGCCGCGGCGCGCGCTGAACCGGCCGCGCAGTCGTCGCGGCCGCATTGGCAGGCCAGCGTGGCCTGCCCGCGCGCCAACGGCCCACAGGCATCGGCGCGGCGCTGCGCTTTGGTGCGCGGATCGTGCTCGCACACCGTGGCGGCCAACGCTTCGAGCCGCTGATCGAGTGCAGCACCGTCGGCGGCATGAACATGGCCCAACACGAAGGCCATCCCAGCGCTGGGGGCTGGATCGACATCCAGACACCGGGTGTCGTCCACCGCGGGGGGCACCCGCACCCCGGCCGGATCGAACTTGGCCACCCACAGATCTATCCGGTCGCGCAGTTTGGGCTTGGACAGCTTCATCCACTTCTCGGCATGGCGCGCGAGGGCCGCATCCAACTCCGCGATCAGCGCGTCCTCGACGTTCTCGGTGCGCGCGATGATCATCAGCACCATCCGAAAGTCGATCACCCCGCGCGCGAACACCCTGGCCACCGAAGGCAGTCGTTCACACAAGGCGCGCCCGTAGTGGATCTGGCCCACCGCCCGGCCATGGCTGATGTTCTGGGCCGCGGAGATCTCCGCGGCGACCTCATCGGTGGGATCGATGCGCCACTGATTCCATTCGGCCAACTCCACCGCGCGGCGGGCGTACAACTTGCCGACCCCCAGCAACCGCTGCGCAATCGCGGTCGACTCATCGCGGGTGGCCTCACCGATCACCTCGATGAGCTCCCCATCCGCGACATCTTCGAACACATGTGCGAGTTTAGCGGGATCCACCGACACGTCAGCGCACCTGAATGTGCTCCCGGTCGCCGGTGATGACGGCCAGGATCGTGCGCCACGAATCGGAGGCTGGGCAGTCGATGATCGCGGTGTGGGCACGTGGCCCGACCATTGGTCTACCGTCGTCGTAATGTCCTGTGGCCAAACGGATTACGCCGGGCATCTCGTCGGGGTCGGCGCCGTGGGGTCCGCCCGGCAGGCCTTGGACGAGTTCGATCGGGTCGCCGGGCGCGGTCATGGAGAACCGCAGCACGTCCGGGTTGCGGTTGTGCCAGTCGCCCGGATCGTCGACGCCGAACCCCGCTCCTGCAGCCGCGACGTAGAGCGTGCGGTCGGCGGTCAGGCCGAGCGCTTCGGCAGTGCCGAGGATGGCACCGCCATAGGAATGGCCGATGTAGGTCACGGGCACCTGCCTGCCCGTCGCGTCGACCGTGCGGTCGACGTCGGCGCTGAATGCCGCCAGCCGAGGTGCCATGTCCAGCGCGAACCGGGGATCGGCGGCCTCGGCCAGTGCGGCGACGAGATTGCCGGCCGCAGGGAACGGCCCTCCGAGGTAGGTGATGGCGGCAACCTCGCCGTGTGTGGCCGAGACCCAGCGTCTGGCCGTCATCGTGTTCGCGGCCGACCCCTCCAGCGTGGTGTTCATGCCGGGGATCAGGACTGCGACGCTCTTGGCGGTGTCGAGGTTGCCGTCGAGTTCGATCAGGGTGGAGCGGGCCGGGTCGAATGCCAGAATCCGACGGTCCACGGGCGGGCCGCCTGCCGGATCGTCGACGTCGCCCAACAGCCCCTGGTAGAAGGCGATGCGCCGCTTGGCGTTCGGATCGGTGCCGGTCTCGTTCACGATGGCCTGTGCGATGTTGACCCGGTTGGCGGCGGCGCGCATGTCCCACGGCACCCCGTCGGTGTTGCCGACGATCGACGGAGCCCCTTCGATCAGCTGCGCTCGCTGCCCGGGCGTCATCGCGGAGATCTGGCGGGCTATCCGCTCGCCGGCCATGTCGGGCCAACCGGCCACCACCGCGGCTGCGTCACCCGCCGAGGCCGACGCGGCGAAGGGCTCGTCGATGTTGCGCGCGGCGTCGGCGTCCGCGTCGCCCAACCGATCCAAGGCCTCGCTGATCGCGCGGGCCAGCACCGCGGCCCGCACCCCATCATCACCCGCGCTAAAAGCCACGGAACCGTCGTCGGCGACGATGAACCCCTCGGCGATCGCGCTCGCCACCCGAGTCGACACGTCGGTTCGGGCTGCCTCGATCCGTTCGCAACCGGCGCGGGCGGCGACCGCCGCCGTCGCGAGGGCGCGGGACACCTCGTCGGCGTCGCGCGCGATGGACTGCATCCGCTCGTGGGCCGCGTCGGCCACCGAGCCGCTCCAGTCCGCCGTCTCGGACCCGATCTCCGAGACCCGGGCGTGCACCGTGCGGGCGGCCGCGTCCCAGCAGTCGGCGAGATGATGCAGCGCCGCAGGTCGCCACGCCAGTGCCTGCGCGACGGTGGGCCGGGTCACCGGAGATCGAGCCGGCCGACGTTGCGCGCCTCGACCCGTTCGAAGCCGGTCACCGAACCCTGCGCACTCGCAGCCCACGCGCGCAGCTGCGCGGCGACGTCGGCCATGTGGTCTGCCACCACCGTCGGCGCGGCGATGCCGTTGACGGACGAGCCGGCCAGGTCGTCCGAATCCCATTCCGGCCAACGGATTTCATTCAGATCGTCGACGGCGGCGAGCACGCGCCGGGCGGCCTCCCGCACGCCCGATGCGTCCACCCTGAATTCCCCCATGCCTGAAACTGACAGGTCAGGAGGCGCGTCTGCTCAATTCATCCACAGGCAGGTCGCCGCGCTTGAGCCAGAATCCCACCGCCACCACCGCGGCCACCACGACGAAGGCCAGCCCGAGGTCACCGGCCACCCACTTGGTGTACTGGCGCTCGCTGGTGAGTGGGAAGAAGACCGACTGCATCCACAGGTTGTGGCTGGCGTGCAGGAAGATCGGCGGCCACAGGCTGCCGGTCCGCAGCCGCAGCCAGGCCTGCGCGAAGCTGATCGCGATCGCCACGAAGGTGAAGGTCACCAGCCAGAATGCCGGCGGCAGATCCGCGTCGCGGTAAACCACCGCCGTGATCGGGTAGTGCCACGCCGCCCAGATGAAGCCGGACAGAAGCGCCACGCCGGTGAACGGCAACACCCTGGCGAGCTCGGGCACCAGGAAGCCGCGCCACCCGATCTCCTCACCCGCCGCCGCTCCGACGCCTGCGACCATGCCGGTGGTGCCCTGCAGCACGATGAACAGCACGATCACCGCCCAGGTCGGTATTCCGGACAGCCCCATCGTGTCGGCCACCGTGCGGACGAACCCGTCATTCGGGAAGCCGCCGAAGCCGAAGACGACCGTGCCCACCGATGCCACCAGGCAGTAGGCGATGGGGATCAGGTAGGCGAGCAGGACGAACCAGCCGTTCCAGCGGCCCAGGCCCAGCGTGCTGAGCGGCCGCCCGAGAATCCGGCAGGTCAGGATTGCGGCGAGCCCCGGCATCCACATCAGCGCGAAGACGTAGATGGCGGTGACCGTCGCGGTGAGGTTGATCAACGCCCAGAAGATTGCGCTGAGACAGGTGGTCAGGAGCACGAAGATCGCGACCGCACGCCACGGCGAATCCGTTCCCACACCGGAGGTTACGGCGCCGACGCCAGCCGTCATGTCGATACCGTTACGGATGGGGTAGCGGGTGTCAATACGTGGCGGGCCTTCACCCCGTAAGCTCGAATACGTGCAGCGGCGAATCATGGGCATCGAGACCGAATTCGGTGTGACGTGCACGTTCCACGGCCACCGGCGCCTCAGTCCCGACGAGGTTGCGCGCTATCTGTTCCGCCGGGTGGTGTCGTGGGGACGTAGCTCCAATGTCTTCCTCCGCAACGGCGCCCGGCTCTACCTCGACGTGGGGTCCCACCCCGAGTACGCGACGGCCGAGTGCGACAGCCTCGTTCAATTGGTCACCCACGATCGCGCAGGGGAGCGCGTCCTGGAGGACCTGTTGATCGACGCCGAGCAGCGACTCGCGGACGAGGGCATCGGCGGCGACATCTATTTGTTCAAGAACAACACCGACTCTGCGGGCAACTCGTACGGCTGCCACGAGAACTACCTCATCGTGCGGGCGGGCGAGTTCTCCCGGATCTCCGACGTGCTGCTGCCGTTCCTGGTCACCCGCCAGTTGATCTGCGGCGCGGGCAAGGTGCTGCAGACGCCCAAGGCTGCGACGTTCTGCCTCAGCCAGCGCGCCGAGCACATCTGGGAGGGCGTGTCGTCGGCGACCACCCGCAGCAGGCCGATCATCAACACCCGCGACGAACCGCACGCCGACGCCGAGAAGTACCGCCGTCTGCACGTCATCGTCGGCGACTCCAACATGTGCGAGTCCACCACCATGCTCAAGGTCGGCACGGCCGCGCTGGTGCTCGAGATGATCGAGGCCGGCGTCCCGTTCCGCGACTTCTCCCTGGACAACCCGATCCGCGCCATCCGTGAGGTCAGCCACGATCTGACCGGCCGCAGGCCGGTGCGGCTGGCAGGTGGGCGGCAGGCCAGCGCGCTGGACATCCAGCGGGAGTACTACAGCCGCGCCGTCGAGCATCTGCAGACCAGGGAACCCAACGCTCAGATCGAGCAGGTCGTCGACCTGTGGGGACGCCAGCTCGACGCCGTGGAGAGCCAGGACTTCGCCAAGGTCGACACCGAGATCGACTGGGTGATCAAGCGCAAGCTGTTCCAGCGCTACCAGGACCGGTACGACATGGAGCTGTCGGACGCGAAGATCGCCCAGCTCGACCTCGCCTACCACGACATCAAGCGGGGCCGCGGCGTGTTCGATCTGCTGCAGCGCAAGGGTCTGGCCGCCCGCATCACCACCGATGAAGAGATCGAGGCGGCCGTCAACGAACCGCCCCAGACCACCCGCGCCAAACTACGTGGAGAGTTCATCAGCGCTGCGCAGGCGGCGGGCCGCGATTTCACCGTGGACTGGGTGCACCTCAAGCTCAACGATCAGGCGCAGCGAACGGTGTTGTGCAAGGACCCGTTCCGTGCGGTCGACGAGCGGGTCAAGCGGCTGATCGCGAGCATGTGAGTCGCGCAAGCCGGGTCATCCCGATTGCCGGACCATCAACGTCGGGCTGAGCCGCTCCGATTCGGGATTTGCCCCCCCGAGCACTTCGATGAGCAGATCGACGCCGCGCCTGCCCATCTCGTGCATGGGGGAGTGCACGGTGGTCAACGGCGTCGGCAGCTCGGCGACGAGCGGGGTGTCGTTGTAGCCGATCAGGGAGATGTCATCGGGCACACGAAGCCCGCGATCGCGCAGCACGCCGAGCGCCCCGATGGCGGCGAAGTCGTTGGTCGCGAAGATCGCATCCGGATACGGCTCGGAGGCCAGTAGTTTCTCGGCGCCCTCACGACCGCCTGCGGCGTCGAAGGGGCCCCACGCGATGCGCTCCGGTGGCACGCGCACCCCCGCTTCGGCGAATGCGTCGACCGCGCCCTTGGTGCGTTCGATGGCCGTCGAGGCGAAGGGCAGGCCGGCGAGTATCGCAAGGTCGCGCCTGCCCGCATCGATCAGCCTGCGCCCGACCAGTCGACCACCCAGCAAATCGTCGCAGGTCACCGACAGGTGGTCGGCGCTGCGGCGCGAAACCAGCACGAACGGGACGCCGCGCGCTGCAATGGCTTCGAGCAGCGGGTCGTCGTGGTGGGCATCGCCGAAGATCATTCCCTCGACGCGACGCTGCAACATCATCTCGGTGCGAAGTGCCCTGTTGGCGGGGTCGTCGAGCGAGTTCGTGACGAAGGTCGAGTATCCGTTCTCGGTCGCCGCCTCCTCGATTCCCTCGTAGATGGTGGCGAGCACGAAGTCCTGCAGCCGCGGCACCAGCACGCCGACCAGCCCGGACCGGGCGGTGCGCAGGCTGGCGGCGTGCGGATTGGGGCGGTAAGCCCACGAGCGTGGCGCACTCCCTGATCCGCGCGACCGTCTGCGCCGACGCCCACCGCTGGGCCTCGGCGTCCCCGGCGTTCAGCACGCGTGACACCGTCGACACGCTGACCCCGACCTCGTCGGCGATCATCCGCAACGTCACCGGGGCCAGGCGGCCCGCGGCCGGTCGAGCCCGTGTCCGTCATCGCGCCCTCCTAGGAACCCCGGCAGGCCTGCTCTGACGGCCCGTGCAGCTAACCCTAACGGAGTGCGAGCCGGGAAACCCCAGCGATTCGCAGAGTTTACACAATCGATTGGCGCAAAGGTTTGCGCCAATCGATTGTGTGGTATCTACTTGCGATGAGAGCTGCACCACATTCGCGGCCACCGCGAACCGAAATGGTCCCTGCAGAACGGTCGAGCTGATGCCTCGCATTGTTGTCCTCGCCACCGGCGGAACGATCTCGTCGCGCCGCACCAACGGGGCGGTGACGGCCGTCGACGACGCCGCGGCCGTTCTGGCGGGCGTCGAGTTGAGCGACGACATCGCCATCGAGCACCGCGACGTGCTGCGGGTCGGCTCGTACCGGATGTCGTTCGCCGATCTACGGACGCTCGCCGAGGAGGTGACCCGCCAGCTGGATCGCGACGACGTCGACGGCGTGGTGATCACGCACGGAACCGACTCCCTCGAAGAGACGGCGATCCTGCTCGACCTCATTCACTCAGGCGCCCAACCCGTCGTGCTCACCGGTGCGCAGCGCGCCGCCGACATCGCCGACACCGACGGCCCACGCAACCTGCGCGACGCAATCACGGTCGCCGCCGACCCCGCCGCCCGCGGGCACGGCACGATGGTGGTGTTCGGCGGGTCGGTGCACGCGGCCCGCGGGGTGCGCAAATCGCACACCGTCGACCTCGCGGCATTCACCAACCCTGCGGGCACGATCGGTGACGTCTACACCGGATCTCCACGCCTGCACAGCGTTCCCGCCCGTCCTGCGCCGTTGGCGCCCCCGGATGCCCGCTTCGACGCGGTCCGGGTCGACATCGTCGGCGCATATCCCGGTGGCGACGATCTGCTACTACGGGCCGCCGTGGCGGCTGGGGCGAGTGGAATCGTGCTTGCAGCAATGGGAATCGGCAACGCACCCCCAGGCGTCGCCGACACCGTCGCCGAAATCACCAGTGCCGGGGTGGTGGTCGCCCTGTCCACTCGTGTCGCGGCCGGACCGGTCCTGCCCGTCTACGGCGACGGCGGCGGCGTCGATCTGGTGGCGGCCGGTGCCGTGCCGGTCGCGCTGCCCGCTTCACAAACCCGGATCGCATTGGCGCTGCTGCTGTCGTCGGACCGCTCGGCTGCCGATGTCGCCGCCGAGCTGGACGCGTATGCGTGATCCCCGCAATACCCGCTGTTTCGAACGAATCTCGAAAGGAATGATGAACGTGACCAACGGAAACGGCAAGGAAATCTTCGTTGCCTTCGGCGTCGACGTCGACGCCGTGGGCGGCTGGCTGGGCTCCTACGGTGGCGAGGACTCGCCGGGCGACATCAGCCGCGGCGTGTTCGCAGGCGAGGTGGGGGTGCCGCGGCTCAACCGGCTCTTCGACCGCTACGGGCTGACTACCACGTGGTTCTGGCCAGGGCACTCGGTCGAGACGTTCCCCGAGCAGTTCGACCAGGTGGTCGCAGCCGGACACGAGATCGGTGTGCACGGCTACAGCCACGAGAATCCGATCGCGATGAGCCGCGAACAGGAATCCGAGATACTGGACCACTGCATCGATCTCATCTCGACCAAGGCGGGCCGGCGGCCCACCGGCTATGTCGCGCCCTGGTGGGAGTTCAGCAGGGTCACCAACGAACTGCTGATCGAGCGGGGGATCAAGTACGACCACTCGCTGATGCACCGGGACTTCGAGCCCTACTACGTCCGGGTCGGCGACTCCTGGACCCCGATCGACTACGAACAGCCGGCGTCCACCTGGATGAAGCCGCTGATCCGCGGCGAGGAGACCGATCTGGTGGAGATCCCGGCGAGCTGGTACCTCGACGATCTGCCGCCGATGATGTTCATCAAGACCAGCCCGAACAGCCACGGCTTCGTCAACCCGAGGCACATCGAGGAGATGTGGCGCGATCAGTTCGACTGGGTCTACCGCGAAAGCGATTACGCGGTATTCACGTTCACCATCCACCCGGACGTATCGGGACGGCCGCAGGTGCTGTTGATGCTCGAGCGTCTGATCGAACACATCAACGGCCACGAGGGCGTCACCTGGACCACCTTCGATGCCATCGCCGACGACTTCCTGGCGCGCCGGCCGCGCACGGCGAAGGCGTGAGGGCTACGGTCGATGACCACCTCATCAGAGCCGCCCTCGGGCACCACGACCCCGCTGCGGCGGGTGAGTGTCCGCGAAACCCGACGCGCCACCAGCATCGCGTTCTTCGCGTGGACCATCGCCGTGTACGACTTCATCCTCTTCGGCACCCTGCTGCCGCGGATCAGTGAAGCGTTCGGCTGGAGCACCAGCCATGCCCTGCTGGTCTCCACGTTGGTCAGCGTCGGCACCGCGATCGTGGTGCTCGGCGTCGGCCCGGTGGTCGACCGGTTGGGCCGCCGCAAGGGGATGATCATCTCGGTGGCGGGCACCGCGGCGTCATCGGCGGCCACCGCGGCCACGACCGGGGCGGCCTGCTCTGATCGGCGTCCGCTCGATCAGCGGGCTCGGCCTGGCCGAGCAGTCCGTCAACGCCACCTACCTCAACGAGCTCTACGCCGTCACCGAGGACGAGAAGATCCGCCGCAACCGCGGGTTCGTGTACTCGATGGTGCAGACCGGCTGGCCGATCGGCGCGCTGCTGGCCGCTGCGTTCGTCGCCGTCGTCACCGCGATCTTCGGTGCAGACTCGTGGCGGCTGGCGTTCCTGCTGGCCACCATTCCGGCGGTGCTCGTCGCGCTGCTGTGCCGAACCCTGCGGGAGAGCCCGCAATTCGAGCTGCAGCAACGGGTCCGGCAGCTGCGCAAGAGCGGCGACGCCGCCGGTGCCGCCAGCCTGGCCGCCGCACACGACGTCGACAACCACTCCGCGGCACCGTTCAAGCGGATATTCCACGGCGTGCACCTGCGCAACACGATCGTGTTGTCGGTGGCGTGGTTGTTCAATTGGTTTGCGATCCAGACCTTTTCGGTGCTCGGCACCACCGTGCTGGAGACCGGCAAGGGTATCGACGCGTCCAACACCCTGTTGATGGTGGTGGTGTCCAACCTGGTCGGTGCGATGGGATATCTGGCCCACGGTTGGGCCGGTGACCGGTTCGGCAGGCGTAACACCATCGCGGTCGGCTGGCTGGCCTCCGGCGTCTTCTTCGCCGCCATGCTGCTCGGCCCCGCGAACCCGGCCTACGTGATCATCACCTACATGATGGGGCTGTTCTTCCTGCTCGGTCCGTACGCGGCGATCATGTTCTTCCAGGCCGAGTGCTTCAGCGTCGACTGCCGCGCGACGGGCAGCTCCTTCATCGGCGCGATGAGCCAGCCCGGCGCCATCATCGCCGGTTTCATCCTGACCGGGCTGACCGCGGCGTCGGTGGGCTATTCGACCGCCGCACTGCTGGTCGGGGCCGTCGGCGCCGTCATCTCGGCCGTCGTGGTGATGTTCGCGCACACCGTGACCTCCGGCGACGATCTCGAAGAATCCGTGACGACCGAAGGTGCCCCAGCATGACCCACTCAACCGCCCCCGTCGCGATCATCACCGGCGCCGCATCCGGAATCGGCGCCGCCACCGCGGTGGCCCTGGCCCGCGACGGCTACCGCGTCGGCATCGGCAGCTACTCCGGTGATCCGCACGACCCCGGCAAAACCCTTGCCGCCGTTCAGGAGGCCGGCGGTGAGGCGGTGGTGCTCGAAGTGGACGTGCGCGACACCGCCTCGGTGACGGCGTTCGTCGATGCGGCCGTGACGCGCTGGGGACGGCTGGACACCGCGGTCGCCAACGCAGGCATACTGCGCGCGGCACCGTTCGCGGCGATGACCGATGAACAGTGGGACGACGTGCTGCAAGTCGACCTGCACGGAGTGATGCGCACGGCACGCGCTGCCGTGGCCCATCTCGGTGCAGGCGGGTCGGTCGTCGCGGTGTCCTCGATCGCCGGCGGGGTGTACGGATGGGCTGAACACGCCCATTACGCCACCGCGAAGGCCGGAGTGATCGGTCTGGTGCGAAGCCTGGCGGTCGAGTACGGCCCGCAAGGCATCCGCGCGAATGCGATCATCCCCGGTCTCATCGAGACGCCCCAGTCGCTGGACGCGGTGAACTCGCTGGGTCCGGACGGGCTGCGGGCCGCCGGTGACTACATCCCTGCGGGCCGGGTGGGGCGCCCAGAGGAGATCGCCTCGGTGGCGGCATTTTTGGCCAGTGCCGGCGCCTCCTACATCAATGGCCAGGCGATCACCGTCGATGGCGCGCTGACCGTCGCCATGCGCGACTGACGGACACGAGCACGATGAGCATCCCGCAGAGCACCCTGCTAGCCGGGCGCACCGCACTGGTCACCGGTGCGGCCAGCGGTATCGGCAGGGCCATCGCCGCGCACTACCTGGCCGCGGGCGCCACCGTGGTGTTGGCCGACCGGGCCGAATCGGTGAGAGGCGCCGCACGCGATCTCGGTGCCGCCGACGGGCTGGTGTTCGACGCCACCGACGAGCAGCAGGTGGCCGAGACCGTCGCTGCGGCAACGGCGGTACTGGATCGCATCGACATCCTGGTCACCTCGCACGGCATCCTCACCCAGTCGCCGCTGGTGCAGATGTCGCTGGCGCAATGGCGGGAGACGCTGGACATCGACCTGGGCAGCGTGTTCCTGCTCAACCGCGCGGTGCTACCCGGCATGCTGGCGGCCGACGACGGGCGCATCATCAACGTCGCGTCCCAGCTCGGGATCAAGGGCGGCGAATCGCTGGCGCACTACGCGGCGGCCAAGGCCGGTGTCATCGCGATGACCAAATCGCTTGCACTGGAGGTTTCTTCGAAGGGAGTGCTGGTCAACGCGATCGCCCCGGGACCCATCGAGACACCGCTGTTGGACGGGATCGACGAAGACTGGAAGACCGCCAAACGTGCCGAGCTCCCGCTGGGGCGGTTCGGTACCGCCGACGAGGTCGCGCCCACCGCCGTCCTGCTGGCATCCGATCCGGGCGGAAACCTGTTCGTCGGGCAGGTCCTTGGCCCCAACTCCGGTGACGTGATGCCCTGATGTGTGGAGCGTGCGGGGCCGGGCCCGACGAACCGATGGCTGCGCAGGTCACCGGGCCGCGCCGTCGCGCAGCCATCGCCGCGGCCGCGACGCGACTGACTCCCCGATTGCGGATCCGGGTCGCCGAGCGGGCGTGGACGGTTGCCGAGCGCACCGGGCGCGTCACGGTGTGCCAGCACCTTCGGCGAGCTGCTCGACGTGCTGAGACGGCATGGGGTTCCGCGCGCCGTCGCCGAACCCGATCTGCTGGCTGCCGCTGCGGTGGCTGCCGGGCACGGACCCGAGCCGGTGTTGCAACACTGCGGGGTACGGGCACCTTAAGCTGTTCAGAGTGGGGATCTCAAAAGTCGAGCGCTTGATGAACCTGGTCATCGCACTCCTGTCCACCCGCACGTTCATCACCGCCGAACGGATCCGTGCGACCGTTTACGGCTATGCCGACAGTCCCAGTGACGAGGCCTTCTCGCGGATGTTCGAGCGCGACAAGAACGAGTTGCGCGACCTCGGCATCCCGTTGGAGACCGGCCGAGTGTCGTCCCTGGATCCCACCGAGGGATACCGCATCAACCGGGACGCGTACGCGCTCCCGCCGGTGGAGTTGACGGCGGACGAAGCCGCGGCGGTGGCGGTGGCCACCCAGCTGTGGCAGTCCCCGGAGCTCGTCACTGCCACCCAGGGGGCGCTGCTGAAACTACGGGCGGCAGGCATCGACGTCGATGCTCCCGAGGCGGGGGTGACCATCTCGACGGCCGCCGCCATGCCGGGACTGCGTGGCTCGGAGGAGGTGCTCGGAATCCTGCTCGCGGCCATCGACTCCGGGCAGGCGGTCCAGTTCGGGCACCGCCCCTCGCGCAGCGATCCCTACACCACCAGAACGGTCGAGCCGTGGGGCGTGGTCACCTACCGCGGTCGGTGGTACCTCGTCGGGCACGACCGCGATCGCGACGACGTGCGGACCTTCCGGTTGTCCCGCATCGGCGCGGAGATCGCTGCGGTCGGCCCGCGCAATGCGGTGCAGCGCCCCGAGGGCGTCGATCTGCGCGACATCGTGCACCGTGCGGTGGCCGAATGGCCGCCGGGCGCCCAGGCGCGGGTCTGGGTGGCGACCGGCCGCGCGACCGCACTGCGCCGCCAGTCGGCGGTCATGGCGTCGCGCACCCTCGGTGGCCGCGCGGGCGACGAGATCGCGATCGACATCGGGATGCAGGACCGTCTGGCCCGCGAGATCGCCGGGTACGGTGCCGACGCCGTGGTGCTCGAGCCGCAGTCGTTGCGTGACGACGTGCTCGGCAGGCTGCGGGCGCAGGCGGACGGGAAGGCTTCGTGAGTAGCGTCTCGACGCGGCTGGTCAGGCTGCTGAACATGGTGCCCTACTTCCAGGCCAACCCGAGGATCACGTTCGACGAGGCGGCCACCGACCTCGGCGTCAGCGTGAAGCAGCTGCGCGAGGACCTCGAGCAGCTCTGGATGTGCGGGCTTCCCGGGTACAGCCCCGGCGACCTCATCGACTTCGAGATGTCCGGCAAGACGATCGAGGTGACGTTTTCGGCGGGCATGGACCATCCGCTGCGGCTGACCTCGCCGGAGGCAACCGGGATCTCGGTCGCCCTGCGCGCACTGCTCGACGTACCCGGCATGGTGGATCCCGAGGCCGCCCGCAGTGCCATCGCCAAGATCGAATGGGCTGCCGGAACGGCCAAGGAGAGCGCAGGTACCGCGGTCGACGAACCCGCGCCCGCGGAAAGCAGTGCCGCGGCGGCAGTGCGGGAAGCGGTCCGGGACGGCCGCGCGCTGAGCATCGACTACTACTCCGCCTCCCACGACACGCTGTCCACCCGGATCGTCGACCCGATCCGGGTGGTCTTGGTGGGGGACCACAGCTACGTCGAGGCATGGTGCCGCTCGGCGGAGGCGGTGCGGCTGTTCCGGTTCGACCGCATCGTCGACGCCCACGTGCTCGACGAGCCGTCGGCGCCCCCCGAGCCCGCCGTGCAGGCCGGGCCCGACACCTCGCTGTTCGATGGCGATCCCTCGCTGCCCTCGGCGACGCTGCTGGTCGACCGGACCGCGGCCTGGATGTTCGACTACTACCCGCTGCGCGTCGTGCGAGAACTCGACGACGGCGCGTGCGAAGCCGCCATGACGTATGCCTCCGACGAATGGATGGCGCGGTTCGTGCTGGGATTCGGCTCCGCGGTGCGGGTGCTGGACCCACACACGCTGGCCGAGCGGGTGCGCGACGCGGCCGTGTCGGCGTTGCAGGCGTACGAGGGCAGCGACGCCACGGCCGACGGGTAGACTCAAGGCTGACTTCTGGAGGTGACCGAATTGGGTGGTCTACAACCCTGGCATTGGTTGATCGTGATCGCCGTGTTCGTGCTGTTGTTCGGGGCCAAGAAGCTCCCGGACGCGGCGCGCTCACTGGGCAAGTCCATGCGCATCTTCAAATCCGAGATCAAGGAGATGCAGTCCGACTCGAAGCCGGAAGACGCGCCGCCGCCCACTCCGATCGCATCGGAACGCGTGGAGCCGAGCCCGCCGGCCCCCGCGCCGGAGCAGTCCTCCGACAAGCATCCCGCCTGACACACGTCTCCACCGACCGCGACGCCCCGTCGCGTCGTTGAGTGGCGTCCTTCTACGAGCCCGTGCAGACCTCCGGAATCCTCAAGAAACTGGACCCGCGCCGTCGACGGTCGCGGGCCAACCCAGACGGCACCATGTCGCTGGTCGATCACCTGCAGGAGCTCCGCAACAGGCTGTTGATCGCGGTGCTGGCGATCCTCGTCACGACCACCATCGGGTTCTTCTGGTACAGCCACGGCGCGTTCGGCCTGCCCAGCCTTGGTGACTGGTTGCGCGGGCCGTACTGTTCGCTGCCCGCGTCGGCGCGGGCCACCATCGCACCGAACGGGGAGTGCCGTCTGCTTGCGACGGCGCCGTTCGACCAGTTCATGCTGCGGCTCAAGGTCGCGCTCGTCGCGGGCGTCGTGCTGGCCTGCCCGGTGTGGCTGCATCAGCTGTGGGCGTTCATCACGCCGGGCCTCTACAAGAAGGAACGCCGGTTCGCGTCGGTGTTCGTCGGCTTCGGGGCGATGCTGTTCATCGGCGGCGCCGTGCTGGCCTACGTGGTTCTGTCGAAGGCACTGAGCTTCCTTCTGACGGTCGGCAGCGACGTCCAGATCACCGCGCTGTCGGGTGAGCAGTACTTCGGCTTCCTGATCAACCTGCTGCTGGTGTTCGGCATCAGCTTCGAGTTCCCGCTGCTGATCATCATGCTGAACATGGTCGGCATGCTCCCGTACGAGCGGCTCAAGAGCTGGCGGCGGGGGATGACCTTCGGGCTCTTCGTCTTCGCCGCGTTCGCGACACCCGGCTCGGATCCGTTCTCGATGCTGGCGCTCGCCATGGCGCTGACCGTCCTGCTGGAGGTCGCCATCCAGGTGGCGCGCGTCAACGACAAGCGCAAGGCCCGTCGGGCCGCTCTGGAGGACGTGCCCGACGACCAGGCCGCCCCGATCGTCTGCGGCCGAGCCCGTCGAGGCGCCAACGGCCGTGCCCGCTCCGTCCCGGCTGACGGTCGATGACCAAGCCACCTGATCTGCCACCCGAGCTGACCCGCTTTGCCGGAGAGTTGCCATTCGCCCTCGACGGGTTCCAGGTGCGCGCCTGCACGGCGCTGGAAGCCGGCCACGGCGTGCTGGTGTGTGCGCCGACGGGCGCGGGCAAGACGGTGGTCGGCGAGTTCGCGGTGCACCTGGCGCTGACCGCGGGCCGAAAGTGCTTCTACACCACGCCGATCAAGGCCTTGAGCAACCAGAAGCACACCGACCTGGTCCGCCGGTACGGGCCCGAGCGCGTCGGCCTGCTGACCGGCGACCAGTCGATCAACGGTGACGCTCCCGTGGTCGTCATGACCACCGAAGTACTGCGCAACATGTTGTACGCGAATTCAGCTGCCTTGCAAGGGCTTTCGCATGTCGTGATGGACGAGGTGCACTTCCTGGCCGACCGGATGCGGGGCGCGGTGTGGGAGGAGGTCATCCTCCACCTGTCCGAGGACGTGCGACTGGTCAGCCTGTCGGCGACCGTGAGCAACGCCGAGGAGTTCGGCGGCTGGATCCAGACCGTGCGCGGCGACACCACCGTCGTCGTCGACGAGCACCGGCCCGTCCCGCTGTGGCAGCACATGATGGTCGGCAAGCGACTGTTCGACCTCTTCGAAGGCGACCAGCTGGCAGGGAGCTCCGCACTGGTGGACGCCGAACTGCTGCGGCACATCTCGCTGCGCAGGGAAGCCGATCGGCTGGCCGACTGGCAGCCGCGTGGGCGCGGTGGGCCAGGCCGTCGAGACCATGGGAGTGGCAGGCCCACCATCTACCGCCCGCCGCCGCGGCCCGACGTGATCGGCGTTCTCGATCAAGAGGGCCTGCTGCCTGCCATCACGTTCATCTTCTCGCGGGCGGGCTGTGACGCGGCGGTCAAGCAGTGTCTGCGTTCGTCGCTGCGGCTGACCGACAACGTGGAACGTGCCCGGATCGCCGAGGTGATCGACCGGCGGTGCGGGGATCTGCCCGAGACCGACCTCGTGGTGCTCGGCTACCACGAATGGCGCGAAGGCCTGCTGCGTGGGCTCGCCGCGCACCACGCCGGCCTGCTGCCGGTGTTCCGCCACACCGTCGAGGAGCTCTTCACCGCGGGCCTGGTCAAGGCCGTATTCGCCACCGAGACACTGGCTCTTGGGCATCAACATGCCCGCCCGGACCGTCGTGCTGGAGCGGCTGGTGAAGTACAACGGCGAGCAGCACGCCCCGCTGACGCCTGGCGAGTACACCCAGTTGACCGGCCGGGCAGGCAGGCGGGGCATCGACGTCGAGGGGCACGCCGTCGTGCTGTGGCAGCCGAACGACGCCTCGGTGGATCCCGCCGACGTCGCCGGTCTGGCCTCCACGCGGACGTTCCCGCTGCGCAGTTCGTTTGCCCCGTCGTACAACATGACGATCAACCTGGTTCAGCACATGGGTCCGGAGCAGGCGCATCAACTGTTGGAGCGGTCCTTTGCCCAGTACCAGGCGGACCGGTCCGTCGTCGGGTTGGTCAAGGGCGTGGCGCGCGGCGAGAAGATGCTCGGCGAGATCGCCGCAGAGCTCGGCGGGCGCGATGCACCGATCCTCGAGTACGCGCGATTGCGTGCGGCGATCTCTGGACGCGAGCGCTCGCAGGCCAGGGCGTCACGGCTGCAGCGCCGAAGGGCCACCAACGACGCGCTGACGGCGTTGCGCCGGGGCGACATCATCAACATCGGCCAGGGCAGGCGCGGCGGGCTGGCGGTCGTGCTCGAGCCTGCCGCCGACGGCGACGAGCCGCGGCCCCTGGTTCTCACCGAACATCGTTGGGCGGGAAGGATTTCCTCGGCCGACTACACCGGTGCCTCGGCAAAGCTGGGAACGATGACGTTGCCCAAACGTGTCGAGCACCGCCAACCACGGGTACGTCGTGACCTCGCCTCGGCGCTGCGCTCGGCGGCCGCAGGTCTTGACGTGCCGTCCCGTAAGCGCAGTGGGGCGGTCGAGGATCCCGACATCGATCCCGAACTGATCGTGCTGCGCGAGCGGATGCGAAATCATCCCGGCCATCACGCTTCCGACCGGGAGGCGCTGGTGCGGACCGCCGAGCGGTACCTGCGGATCGAACGGGACAACGCCGAAATTCAGCAGAAGGTGGCGTCGGCCACCAACTCGCTGGCCAGGACCTTCGATCGAATCGTGCTGCTGCTCACCGAACGTGGCTTCATCGACGAGCGCGACGGCGACCTCGCCGTGACCGATGACGGACGTGTCCTCGCGCGGATCTACAGCGAGGCGGACCTGTTGGTCGCCGAGTGTCTTCGGCAGGAGCGCGTGGACGGGCCTGCAGCGCCGCCGAACTGGCGGCCGTGGTCTCGTCGGTGCTCTACGAGTCGCGCGGCGACACGCCCGGTCCGACACCGGGTGTCGACGCCGCGACGCTGCCGCTTCGCCGTGCGCTGGCCCAGACCCGCAGGCTGTGGACGGACATCAGAGCCGACGAGCAGCGCCACCGGCTGCCCCCGAGCCGCGAACCCGACCCAGGTTTCGTGATCGCCGTGCACAGGTGGGCGACCACCGGCGACTTGGCTTCGGCGCTGGCCGCCTCCGATGCCGCGGGCAACGGAACACCTTTGTCCGCCGGTGATTTCGTCCGGTGGTGTCGTCAGGTGCTCGACCTGCTCGACCAGGTGCGCAATGCCGCCCCCACACCGGCGCTGCGGACCGCCGCGAAACGCGCCATCGGCGACATTCGGCGCGGCGTCGTAGCAGTTGACGCAGGGTAGTCTGTGGCGAACGCTTCGGTTACAGCGAACGAGCACCAAGGAGACACCATGAGCGGACCGCAGGGATCGGACCCGACGCAGCCGTGGTCGGGCCAGCAGCCGCAGGGTGACCAGCCCGCGTGGCAGCAGCCGTCGACTCCCGAGCAGCCGACCACCGATGCGCCGGCCTGGGGTCCGCCCGCGTACACGCCGCAGCAGTATCCGCAGTACCAGCAGCCCGGTGCGCAGCCGCCGACCTACACGCCGCCGCAGTACCCGCAGGGCGACCAGTACGGCCAGCAGGCCGGCGGTTACAACCCGTCGGCGTATCAGCAGCCGGGTCAGTACGGCCAACCCGGCCAGTACGGCCAGTACGGCCAACAGCCCGGCCAGTACGGCCAGCAACCCGGGCAGTACGGCCAACCCGGCCAGCCGGGACAGCCGTATTCGCCCTACGGCACGTCCGGCACCGAGGAGGGTTCCAAGAAGTCACTGGCCCTCATCGGCGGCATCGTCGGCCTGTTCGCCGTCATCATCGTCGCCGTCGTCCTGGTACTCGGCTTCTGGAAGCCCGGATTCTTCGTCACCACCAAGCTCGACGTCAACGCCGCCCAGACCGGCGTGTCGCAGATCCTGTCCGACGAGGCCAACGGGTACGGCGCCAAGAACGTCAAGGACGTCAAGTGCAACAACGGCGCAAGCCCAACGGTGAAGAAGGGCGACACCTTCGACTGCGAGGTCAGCATCGACGGCACCAAGCGTCAGGTCACCGTGACGTTCCAGGACGACAGCGGCACATACGAGGTCGGCAGGCCCAAGTAGCCGATCAGCCCGGCAGGTCGTCGAGCGCCTTCTGCAGGCGCGCGATCGACGACGTCACCCCGTATTCACCGGCCAACTCGGCGACCTTGCGCGGGTGACGCGCGGACAGCGGAAGGGCGTCCGACTCCGTCGACAGGGTGACGGGTGCGTCATGGGCCACCCGCACCACCGGTTCGGCCGCCGCGATGTACTCGGTCGCCGCCAGCAGCTTCTTGCGCTGCGCCCCTGGCATCCTCGAAGACGTGTCGGTGGCCGCCGCGAGGATCTGCTCCAGTGAGCCGTAGCGGGCCAACAGCGCGGCCGCGGTCTTCTCACCGATGCCGGGCACCCCGGGCAGTCCGTCGGACGGATCACCGCGCAGCAGCGCCAGTTCGGCGTAGGCGGCGCCGGCACGATCGATGGGCACGCCGTACTGGTCGGCCACCTCGGCAGGGCCGAAGAGCGTCGCCCTGGCCAGTCCCCGCCCGATGTAGAACACCCGGACGGGGACGTGTTCGTCGCCGACCAGCTGCAACAGGTCGCGATCGCCGCTGACCACCACGGCCGGATCCCGGCGTTCCCTGGCGGCCAGCGTGCCCAGCACGTCGTCGGCCTCGAACCCGGGTGCACCCGCGGTCGCGATGCCGAATGCGTCGAGCATCGCCATGATCATGTCGACCTGGGGGGTGAGGTCGTCGGGGACCTCTTCGGTGTCCGGCTGCCCGCCGGGGTGCTCCTCCTCGACCCGGTGCGCCTTGTACGACGGGATCAGATCAACGCGCCACTGCGGCCGCCAATCCAGGTCGAGGCACACGACCAGCCGCGACGGGCGTTCGCGCGTGATCAGCGTGGCCACGGTGTCGAGGAAGCCGCGCAGCGCGTTGACGGGCCTGCCGTCAGGGGCCGTGATGGACGACGGCACGCCGAAGAATGAACGGAACCACATGCTGGCTCCGTCGAGAAGCAACACCGGCGCGGTCATCGGCTGCACCGAAAGACCCTGCAGAACGTCGATGCCCGCGAGCTGCCCAGCCGCGTCGGCGGCGGCCGTCTCGAGGACGACGAACTGGCCTCTTGCCGGTCGGCGAGTTCGCAGATATCGCGCAGCATTCGAGTGACAGTAGCGTGAAGTATGACCTTCACCATCGACCACATCGATCACGTCGTGCTGAACTGCCGGGACGTCGACGCCACCGTCGACTGGTATGTGCGGGTACTCGGGATGCGACGCGAGGTATTCGGCGCAGGCCGGATCGCGCTGGCGTTCGGCAACCAGAAGCTCAACGTCCGGCCGACCGGCGCGCCGAACTGGGTGACGGCGGCGGCCGATGCCCCCGGCTCGCTTGACCTGTGCTTCATCGTCGATGCTCCGCCCGAGGCGATCGGGGCGCATCTGCGGGAGTGTGGCGTCGAGATCACCGAGGGACCGGTGCCCAAGACGGGTGCCCAGGGGCCGATGACGTCGCACTACTGCCGCGATCCCGACGGCAACCTGGTCGAGGTCGCCAGCTATCCGCGGTCGGATTAGCCTCTTGGACATGCACGAAGCCAATGGGACGGGCCGGTTCGGCACCGACGTATACGCGCACCGGCTGAAGTCCGCCGCGGATGCCACGACCGCCGCAGGCCTTGCGGGTTTGGTCATCACGCCCGGATACGACATGCGGTATCTGCTCGGTTCGCGGGCACAGACCTTCGAACGCCTCACGGCACTGGTGATTCCGGCCGGCCCTGGCGAGCCCACCGTCGTGGTGCCGCGGATGGAACTGGCGGCACTGAAGGAGTCGGCAGTACCGGAACTCGGGCTGTCCGTCCGCGATTGGGTGGACGGTGAAGATCCGTACCTGCTGGTTGCCGACGCCCTGGGTGCCCCGCCCAAATCAATCCCCGGGTCGCTTCGCTCCTGCCCGCCGGTCGCAACTGCGGTGACCGACTCGATGCCCGCGCTGCACCTGCTGCCGTTGGCCGACGTGCTTGGCGTCGTGCCGATCCTCGCCACCGACGTGCTGCGGAGGCTGCGAATGATCAAGGACGCGGCGGAGATCGACGCGCTGCGCAAGGCGGGAGCCGCGATCGACCGGGTGCACGCCAGGGTGCCGGAATTCCTGGTGCCGGGCCGGACCGAGGCCGACGTCGCCGCCGACATCGCGCGAGCGATTGTCGCAGAAGGGCATTCAGAAGTTGCGTTCATCATCGTCGGTTCCGGTCCCAACGGCGCCGACCCGCACCACGAGTGCTCCGACCGGGAACTCAAGGCCGGTGACATGGTGGTGGTCGACATCGGCGGGCCGTACGACCCCGGCTACAACTCGGACTCCACCAGGACGTACAGCATCGGTGAGCCGGACCCCGAAGTGGCGCGGCGCTATTCGGTGCTGCAGCAGGCGCAACGGGCGGCGGTCGAGGCGGTCCGTCCCGGGGTGACTGCCGAGCAGGTGGACGCGGCCGCGCGCGACGTGCTGGCCGCCGCGGGACTGGCCGAGGTGTTCGTGCACCGCACCGGGCACGGCATCGGGCTGTCGGTGCACGAGGAGCCCTACATCGTGGCGGGCAACGAGCTTGCGCTGCAGGAGGGCATGGCGTTCAGCGTCGAACCGGGCATCTACTTCCCCGGAGAATGGGGTGCGCGCATCGAGGACATCGTCGTCGTCACCAGTGACGGCGTGATGGCCGTGAACCAGCAACCGCACGACCTCGTCGTCGTTCCGGTGCCGTGACCGTGGCGTCGATTTCGGCGACGTGTCAGTTGCCGCGGTCCAGCAGGTCCGACGAGCCCAGCACCCGCTCGACCCGTACCTCGATGACCACCCGGCGCGGGTTGACCCGCGGCGTGCGGTAGCGCTGGGCGTATCTCAACTCGGCGTCGCGGACTGCGTCGGGGTCGGTGTTGACCGAAGCGCTGCCCTCCAACGAGAGCCAGCGCGCGCCGTCGACCTGGCTGAGCACGGCGACGCCGCGATCCCCGGCGTTCACCGCCTTCTGCGAACCACCCGTGGTGATGACCCGGGCCACGTGGGTCTTGGGATCGAACGTGAAACCGACCGCGACGACATGCGGCGAGTTGTCCGACCGTAGCGTGGTCAGCATGGCGAGATGGCGTTCGGTAAGAAACGCCAGCGCGTCGTTGGTGAGCCTCGTGGTTGCCTTCGCCATCGATGCCCAACCTAGCGCAGGACATAATCGCAGCCGTGGATGACACGGGCGTGGTGGTGATATTCGGCGGCCGCAGCGAGATCGGGGTCGAGCTGGCGAAGCGGCTGGCACGTGGCGCCACCGTGGTGCTCGCCGCGCGCGGCGCCGATCGGCTCGCGGAGGAGGTGGCCGCCGTCACCGCGGCGGGCGCCGTCGCCGTGCACGTGCGGGAATTCGATGCCGACGACCTGGCCTCGCACGAGCCGCTCGTGGCGTCGATCGTCGCCGATCACGGCCGCATCGGCACCGCGGTGCTCGCCTTCGGCATCCTCGGCGATCAGGCCAGGGCCGAAGCCGATCCCGCGCATGCCGCCGCCATCGTGCACACCGACTTCACCGCCCAGGTGAGCCTGCTGACCGTGCTGGCGGCCACCATGCGTGCCGCCGGGCGCGGCGCCATCGTGGTGTTCTCATCGGTGGCAGGCGCCCGGGTGCGCCGGGCCAATTACGTGTACGGCTCGGCCAAGGCGGGTCTGGACGGGTTCGCCCGCGGGCTTGCCGACGCGCTGCACGGTTCGGGGGTCCGTCTGCTCCTGGTCCGGCCCGGCTTCGTGATCGGCCGCATGACCGAAGGGATGTCGCCTGCGCCAATGTCCAGCACGCCGCCTCAGGTGGCCGATGCGACCGCGGCGGCGCTGGTCAAGGGCCGCACGGAGATCTGGGTGCCTGTCCTGCTCGGTCCGTTGGTGTTGGGTCTGCGGCTGTTGCCGCGCGCGGTCTGGCGCAGGATGCCGCGATGAGCCGGGAGAGGCATGAGTCACATCGTCGTCGTAGGCATCGGTGCCGACGGGATGGCCGGGTTGCCGCCGACCTCCCGGACGGAATTGGCAAGGGCCACCGTGATCTACGGCTCCCGAAGGCAACTCGACATGCTCGACGACAGCATCGGTGCCCTACGCCGGGAATGGCCGTCGCCGATGTTGCCCGCACTGCACACGCTGCTCGAGCACGGCGGTGACGTGCACGTGGTGGCCAGCGGCGACCCGCTGCTGCACGGGGTCGGCAACACCCTGATCCGGTTGTACGGGCCCGATCGCGTTGCGGTGCTACCGCACGTGTCCTCGGTGACGCTGGCCTGCTCACGGGTCGGCTGGGCCGTGCAGGACACCGAGATCATCAGCCTGGTGACCGCGCCGCCGCACACCGCCGTGCGACGTGGCGGCCGGGCCGTCGTGCTCTCGCGCGACGGTTCGTCACCGGCCTCGCTGGCCCGTCTCCTCAACGACACCGGGAGGGGCGACAGCGAGATCACCGTGCTCGAACAACTCGGCGGCCCTGCCGAACGGCAACGCAGCGCCACCGCCCGCGAGTGGTCGACGCGACCGCCGGGCGACGTGGACAGGCTCAACGTGCTGGCGGTGCGCTATCTGCCGGACGAGCGGGTGTCGCAGGTGTTGCCCGACGATGCGTTCTCCCACGACGGCCAGATCACCAAGCAGGCGATCCGCGCGATCACGCTGGCCGCGCTTGCCCCACGGCCAGGGGAGTTGTTGTGGGACGTCGGATCCGGTTCGGGCAGCATCGCGGTCGAGTGGTGCCGCAGCGCGCCCGGCTGTACGGCGGTGGCGTTCGAACGCGACGGGCAACGCCGCAAGCGGATAGGCGCGAATGCCGTGGCCTTCGGCGTCCGCGTCGACGTGCGCGGCGCAGCACCGGAGGCCTTCGACGATGCCGAACTGAGCGAACGCGGTGTGACGGGCGTGCCGTCCCCGTCGGCGATCTTCGTCGGCGGTGGACTGACGCGGGAGGGCCTGCTGGACGCCTGTTTCGGTAGGCTGGTGGACGGGGGACGCCTCGTCGCCAACGTGGTGACCGTCGAGTCCGAGGTGCTTGTCGGCCAATGGCATTCGCGTCTGGGTGGAGAGCTCCGCCGGTTCCAGCACTACCACGGCGAGCCAGTCGGTGGATTCACGGGATTGCGGCCTGCGATGCCGGTTACCCAGTGGGTGGTGACCAAGCGGTGACCGTGTACTTCATCGGTGCGGGCCCCGGCGCGGCGGATCTGATCACCGTACGTGGGCAGCGCCTTCTGAGCCGTTGCCCGGTGTGCCTGTACGCCGGGTCGATCATGCCCGACGACCTGCTGGCCCTGTGTCCGCCCGATGCGAAGGTGATCGACACCGGGCCACTCTCACTGGAACGGATCGTCGCCGAACTGGTCGATGCCCATGCCGCCGGGTTGGACGTCGCGCGTCTGCACTCCGGTGACCCGTCGATCTACAGCGCGCTGGCCGAACAGTGCCGCCACCTCGATGCGCTCGGCGTGAGCTACGAGATCGTGCCAGGCGTACCCGCATTCGCCGCCGCGGCCGCCGCGCTCGGCCGCGAGTTGACCGTCCCCGGCGTGGCTCAGACCGTGACGTTGACGAGGGTGGCGACGCTGTCGACGGCGATGCCTGCCGGCGAAGACCTGCGCACGCTGTCGGCGCCTGGCGCCACCCTGGTGCTGCACTTGGCCGCTGCGCAGGTCGACGTGATCGTGCCGGAACTGATCTCCGGTGGGTACCGCGCTGAAACTCCTTGTGCGGTAGTGGCGTTCGCAAGCTGGCCGCAGGAGACGGTGCTCAGGTGCACGCTCGGCGACCTCGCAGAGCGGATGCACGCTGCCGAGCTCACCCGTACGGCCGTCATCATCGTCGGTGACGTCCTTGCCGCCGAGGGCTTCACCGACAGTTATCTGTACTCGGCGGGCCGGCGGCGCGGAAGCAGGCACTGAGCGTGGTTCGGCTGCTGCTGCTTGGCGGAACCGCCGAGGCGCGGGCACTGGCGTCACGGTTGCATCCCGACGTGCAGGTGCTCAGCTCCCTGGCGGGCCGGGTGCCCGATCCCGCGCTGCCCGTCGGCGAGGTGCGCATCGGCGGCTTCGGCGGCGTCGAAGGGCTGCAGCGGTGGTTGGCCGACTCCCCGGTCGACGCGGTGGTCGACGCGACCCATCCGTTCGCGGCGACGATCACCGCGAACGCAGCGAGGGCATGTCGCGAGCTGGGTCTGCCGCACCTCCTGCTTGCCCGCCCCGCCTGGCCGCACGGTACCTCCATCGTGGTCGGATCCGACGCCATGGCCGCGAAGGTCGTTGCTGAAAATGGCTATCCACGAGTATTTCTCACCACCGGCCGCAGCGGGGTCGGTGCCTTCACCGGTCTCGATGCCTGGTTCTTGATCAGGGCGGTGACCCCGCCAGACGGCGAGGTGATGCCACGACGGCACCAACTGTTGCTGTCCCGCGGCCCGTACCGCTACGACGACGAGATGAACCTGTTGCGCGAGCACCGCATCGACGTCCTGGTCTCCAAGAACAGCGGCGGTGACATGACGCGCGCGAAGCTCGATGCCGCCGAGGCGCTCGGTGTGCCGGTGGTCATGGTGGCCAGGCCGGCCCTGCCCGACGGCGTGCGGGCGGTGTCGACGGTGACCGAAGCCGAGGCCTGGGTCAGAGCGCTCTGACCAGGTCGAGGCTGCCGAGCTCGCGGATCGCCTGGCAGCCGCGCTCCAGCATCACCAGCATCATGTCGTCGCCGCGTTCGGTCGAGATGGCGAACGCGCATCCCAGCACCGTCAGAAGCGGCACCTGCAGCATGCCGATCCGGTAGTCCCGCCAACAGGTTTCGCGGTCGTAGTCGACGATGCCGTAACCGGACAACTCCGCGTGGTAGGCGGCGACCAGGTCTTCGTCGGCCCGTGACCGTGCGGCTGGCAGGAGGCTGGTGCCGGTGAAGTACGCGAGGTCGCGCGCCGGAAGGCCCGCGCCCAACGTCTGCCAGTCGACGACGGTGACGGTGGTGCGATCGGGGTTGAACAGCATGTTGTCGAGGCGGTAATCGCCGTGCATCAACGAGAACCGTTCGCGGTGGGCAAGCAGCCACGGCGTGACCATCGACATCGCCTCGGTCGCGGTGTCGCGGTCCTCGGCGCTCATCCGTGCACCCAGTCGTTCCAGCGTGATCTGCGTTGCCATCACGGCGACGTCGCCCAGCCCCTTGGCGGCGTCGTCGTCCGGCATGGACATCACGAGACCGGGGAAGTCGGCCCACTTGGGATCGCACCACGTCGGCCCGTGCAGCCCTGCCAGCGCACGCACCACGAGTGCCGCCTCCTCTTGCGTGCAGCCGCCGATCTGATCGCCTTGCACCGCGGGGGCCATGTCGGTCAGGAGCAGGACGAAATCACAACCATCGGAAGAGATCTCACAATGGTGGTGCTTGGGGATCGGCACCCGGACCACGTCGGCGACACCGGTATAGAAGGCGTGTTCGGAGCGGTAGCCGAGCGCGACCCGTTCCCGGACCGCGTCGTCCTGCGACGACAGCTTGATCGCGAACGTGGACGGCAGATCAGGTTGCTCGGCGGCGTAGCGCACCGACAGTCGATAGGTGGCACCGGTCTGCCCAGTACCGATCGGTGTCACGTCGACGGACGCGACTTCGGCCTGCAGCACGGCCTGCAACCATTGCGGCGTCACGTCGTTCGGGCTGCGGGGAATCGACGGGGCCGCGGTCATGACGCGCGACGCTAATCGGCGACCTGACAGCTGTCAACGATGGTCAGCAGAGGTCAGGAGGGATATCGGCGCGGGGTGAAGACCCTATCGACCCTGTCGTCATCGGCGGCCTGGATCCACTGTGTCTGCGAGGAACCGACGATGAGAAGGCAGCGCATGTCGACCTCATCGGGATCCAGGTCTGCCAGCCGCACCACCTTGACGTGCTCCCTCGGGCCTGCGACGTCACGGCCGATCACCACCGGGGTGCCGGCGTCGCGATGCTCCAGCAACAGTTCGCGCATGGCGCCGACCTGCCAGGTGCGGGTCTTCGACGCCGGGTTGTAGATGGCGAGCACCAGGTCGGCGGCAGCGGCGGCGGTGAGGCGCGCGGCGATGATGTCCCACGGCTTGAGCCGGTCGGACAGCGAGATCACGGCGTAGTCATGTCCAAGGGGCGCGCCGACCCGGCTCGCGACGGCCTGGGCGGCTGTCATCGCGGGGATCACCCGCACGTCGACGCCCGGCCACTGCTCGGCCTCCTCGAGCACCGCCGTCGCCATGGCGAACACGCCGGGGTCACCCGACGACACCACCGCAACGGCCCGGCCCTGCTCGGCCAGGGTGCATGCCAGCCGCGCGCGGGCCGGTTCGTCGGTGTTGTCGCTCGGGTGGCGGGTCTGACCGTCCCTGGCGCCGATCCGGTCGAGGTACGGCCCGTAGCCGATCAGGTCGGTGGCGGCGGCCAGCTCACGGCGTGATTGCGGTGTCATCCACTCGAGGTCACCCGGGCCGAGGCCCACCACGGCGACGCTGCCGGAGGGTTCCGGTGGGCAGGAGCGCTGGGACATGCCGGGGAGCATCGCCAGCGAAAAGTACGGCACCGAGGCGTCGTCCACGTCGGCGGCAGGAAGCACCCTCTGCGCGGGAGTGCTGGCGCGCTCCACGTAGAACGCTTCGTCCAACCGTCCCGCGGCGGAAAGCGCTTCCCGCACAGCGGGATACGAACGCCCCAGCTTCAGTACCACTGCGGCATCGGTATCGGCCAGCCTGCGCTGCAGCTCGTCGGCAGGCAACGTGCCCGGCAGGATGGTCAGCACCTCGTCGCCCTGCACCAGCGGGGTTCCGGTGGCCGCCGACGCCGCGCTGACCGACGTCACCCCCGGCACGATGACCGCGTCGAACCGAGACGTCAGCCGTGTGTGCATGTGCATGTAGGAGCTGTAGAACAGCGGGTCGCCCTCGGCGAGTAGGGCCACGTCGAGGCCCGCGTCGAGGTGGCAGGCGATGCGGTCGGCGGCCGCGCGGTAGAAGTCCTCCATCGCCCCCGCGTAGCCGCCGGGGTGATCAGTGGTCTCGGTGGTCACCGGGTAGACGAGATGCTCCTCGATCTGCCCAGGCCGCAGGTAGGGCTCGGCGATGGTGCGGGCGATGCTGCGCCCGTGCCGGGCACTGTGATAGGCCACCACGTCGGCTTCGCCGATCACGCGCGCGGCCTTGACCGTCACCAACTCCGGATCGCCGGGGCCCAGTCCGACGCCCCAGAGGGTCCCCCGCGACGTCATTCGCGTTCGCTCGCGATCGCGTTGACGGCAGCCGCTGCCATCGCGCTGCCCCCGCGCCTGCCCGTCACCACCAGATAGGACATCCCACGCGGCCGGTGGATCAGCTCCTGTTTGGACTGTGCGGACCCGACGAACCCCACCGGCCCGCCCAGCACGGCGGCGGGGGTCGGGGCACCGTCGTCCAACAGTTCCAGCAGCCGGAACAGCGCGGTCGGGGCGTTGCCGATGGCCAGCACCGCGCCCCCGAGCCGATCGGCCCAGAGATCGACGCCGGCGGCCGAGCGGGTGCTGCCCAGCCGGCCGGCCAGGTCGGCGGCTCCGGGGTCGGCGACGAGCGAGACCACCTGGTTGTCTGCGGGCAACCGGGACCGGGTGATGCCCGAGGCCACCATCGACGAATCGCACAGCACGGCTGCGCCTGCGTCAAGAGCGGCACGGGTCCTGGCGACCACGTCGTCGGTGTATGCGACGTGTTCGGTGACGTCGACCTGCCCACACGTGTGGATCAGCCGAACCACGACCCGCGCGACGTCGTCGGGGAACCGCGCCAGATCCGCTTCGGCGCGGATCGTCGCGAACGACTGCCGGTAGATCTCGGCGGCGTCCCGGATGTAGTCGAGCACGCGATCACCCTACGGGTGACGTGGCCGGTAACCGTCCGCGGTCGCCACCAGTACCTCGCCGACGGGCGGGCTCCCGCACGCCCGCTCGCAACCCACGAAGTGACGATGGGTGTCGACGGGATTGGCGGGAGTGGCGATGGCCGCCGCGGCATCCGACCGGACATCGGCGATCGCGTGCTCGCACCCGGGACTGCCCGTGCAGGCGCTGATCGACAGCCACGGCGAGGCCTCGTCGAAGATCAGTCCCAGCGGTGCCAGCACGCGGAGCGCGACGTCGGCGACCCCCTCGTCGAGATCGCACACCAGCACCGAGCGCCACGGCGTGACCACCAGGGGAGCCTCCACGGCGGCGAGGAACTCGGCGACCCTGGCTTCGAGCACGCCGAGGCGCACCGCCGCCCCAAGGGTCACCCTGCCGTCATCCTGTTCGATCCAGCCCACCGGCGGCCGGATCACCGGTGGCCACGTCGCCCCCGGCTCGGCGGACCTGGTCGAACCCTTGAGCAGCGGGTCGATGTCGGTGAGTTCGGTGGTCCGCCAGGCGTTCCCACGAATGTCGACGAACGTCTCGGCGATGCCGACGAGGGTTGCCGCCACGTCGTCCGACGGCAGTCGGACACCGGTGTCCACGCCTGCCACCAACAGCGCGGCGCGGTCGGCGCCGACCAGGTGAGCCCCGACATCTGCGCCCGCACCCGATACGTCGCCGCGCCCGTCGTCGACGGCGAACCAGAAACGGCCGGGCAGTCGGGTCAGTGCGTCGCTGGCCTGGATCGCGGCATCGAGGCCCAGCACCACGGGCCTCACGTCGGCGTTGCCGCCGGAGCGGCCGGTCAGCGGCGAGGCCACGATGTTGCGTACCCGTTCGTGGCTCGGCGACGGCAACATGCCTGCGGCGGCCACGGCGTCAGCCAGCGCACCCGCATCGGTGACCCCGCGGATCTGGATGTTCCCGCGGGAGGTGAGTTCCATTGCTGACGAACCAAAGCGCGTCGCGGCGTCGGCCAGCGCCGTCAGCTGATCGGGCGAGACCATGCCGCCGGGCAGTCGGATCCGGGCCAGCGCCCCGTCCGCTGCCTGGTGCACCTGGAGTGCGCCAGGGCAGGCGTCATCCGCACGGGCCCTCGTCATGTCAGCTTCGAGCATAGAAGTAGTCGCCGATCCTGCGCGTCACGCATTGCCAGATGGGTCCCGTATCCGCTCGAACTGGGTAGTTCCCGACTACGTGGTTAGCCGGGTGGTTAGCCGGCAAGTCGAGTAGTCGACTACGCACGATTATTCACCTCCGTCAAAATACGTTTTCCCTAGTCAGGGATCGAGGATCCGATGTAACGGGGGCGAAGGAAAAGGCGATGACCGAAGTGGTGCTGGGGCCACAGACGCCAGCCAACGATGCGATCGGAACCGGCGCGGTAGTCGAGGGGTCCGCGCCGGTGCTGATCTCCGAGCAGCAGGTCATGTTCGCGACCGCAGCGGCGCTGCCGGAGCGGCACAGCGGGCCGGCGTCGTGGCTGCGCGGGATCACCCGGCTCTTCGCCGGCGCCAGGAATGAGAAGGCGTCTGCAGACGATCGGCGCAAGCCACGCGACGCCGCACGGCGGTACTCCTACATCGAGGATGCGGCGATGGCGCGGGAGATGGACCGTTTGTGAGTTCGGGCTTGGTGGTGCCGATTGGCGCAGGAGTCAACCCGCCAGCGGCACCACCACTTCGGAGTAATGTGACGCGTCGCCGGATATCACCCGGCTTGGCGTGCCGTGCACGTCGACGGGGACGTCACCGGCCAGTGTGACCCGGCTCAGCCGGCGGTACTGGTCGTCGTAGTCGGCTACCGCGTAGTGCTGGGTCGCCCGGTTGTCCCAGACCGCGAGGTCGCCCGGCAGCCAGGACCAGCGGATCGTGTTCTCCAGCTTGATGACGCGGTGCTGCAGCAGCTGGAACAGTGCGGCCGATTCGGTGGCGCCCAAGCCGACGAAGCGTTTGATGAAGTGGCCGAGCAGCAGCACTCGCCTGCCGGTCTCGGGATGAACCCGCACCACGGGGTGCTCCGTCTCGTAGTACTCCGAGACGAACTCCTCGCGGTACTCGCGTTCCTCGTCGGCCAGGTCGTTCTCGTCCTCGTAGTGACTTCCCGCGTAGTCGAACTGATTGGTGTGCACCGCCCACAGGTTCTCGGTCAGCGCCCGCAGTGGAGGGGGCAACTGGTCGTAGGCCACCTCCGTCGACGCCCACGTGGTGGTGCCGCCGTACTGGGGCAGCGTAACCGCCCGCAGCAGAGACGCTTTCGGGATCCGGTCGACGAACGTCACGTCCGTGTGCCAACTGTTGGCCTTGTCGTAGCGGGAGTCGATGGGCAACACCCGTTCGCCTCGCGAGGTCACGGTCGGGTGCGCGGTGGTCGGTGTGCCGAGGCGTCTGGCGAACGCGAGCTGTCCGTCGTCGTCGAGGTGGTCCTGGCCGCGGAAGAAGATCACCTTGTGCGTCAACAGGGCGTCGTTGATCGCCTTGACCGTCGTCTCCGGCAGGTCGCCGCCGAGTGTGACGCCGTCGATCCTGGCGCCGATGTTCGCTCCGAGTTTCACGATGTTGGGGAAGTTGGTCACACGTCGATTTCCGCAGATCTTGGGCGCCGTGACCAGTATTTGACTGGCGGCGATTCGAACTCGCCGAATGCCCGCGGCGCCGACGCAGCCGGGATACCGGTTGTGGCGTTGGTTCGTCCGGTTCGTACACGACCTCGACGTGCTGGTCTTGGCCACCGGTTTCGATGCGCGTGCCTACGTCCGTCCGATGGAGGTCGTCGGGGAGAACGGTCTGCGCCTCGACGAGGCGTGGGCGGACGGGCCGAGGGCCTACCGATCGGCACGCCGAGCTGCTGAAGCATCCGGAGCGCAGGCACTTCGACGTACGCACCGGGTGAAGGTGACTCCCGTCACGTTCCGTCGAGGCATGTTTCATCGCACACGAAACCCCCGGAACCCGGTCCCGGCGCCATTACCTTCTTCGAGAACGTCCATTTGCCAGTCACATTTCCTCGAGCCAAGTGGCCGACATAGGAGGACAACATGATCGGACTGATCGCCTTCGCCGCAATCGTGGTCGCCCTCGTCGTGATAATCGGTCTGCCGTATCCGCCAATCGTGGTACGGCCGCTGGGGCAACTACGACCGCTGAGTGAATGACCGCACCGGCGTCACTACCTGCGACGTCGGTGCGGTACGAATGGTGAGTGCCCCAGTCAGCCCCGTCACCCACCGTTCTGCTGCTGTCGACGTCGGACACCGACCTGATCACGGCCCGCGCGAGCGGTGCGGACTACCGGTGGGCCAACCCGTCCCGGCTGCTGCTCGACTGACCTGACCGAGTTGCTGGTCGGCGTCGATGTCGTCGTCGTGCGCATTCTCGGGGGTTTCCGTGCCTGGGAGGACGGCATCTCGTCGGTCGTCGCAAGCGGTGTCCCCGCCGTCGTGGTCAGCGGTGAGCAGGCCCCCGACGCCGACCTCGATGGAGCGTTCCACCGTCCCTGCGGGCATCGCGCTTCAGACGCACGTCTATCTGGCCCAGGGCGGCGTCGAGAACCTGCGGCAGCTGCATGCCTTTCTCTCCGACACCGTCCTGATGACTGGAATCGGCTTCGAGCCGCCGGTCAGCACCCCGACGTGGGGTGTGCTCGAGCGTGCGACATCCGCGGACACCGGCGAAGGCCCGACCGTCGCGGTGCTCTTCTACCGCGCACAGCAGCTGGCGGGAAACACCGCCTACGTCGAATCACTCTGCCAGGCGATCGAATCGGCAGGCGGCCGGGCGTTGCCGCTGTACTGCGCATCGCTGCGCACACCCGCCCCCGAGCTCCTCGAAACCCTCACCACTGCCGACGCGATGGTGGTGACGGTGCTGGCCGCGGGCGGTGCCGTCCCGGCAACGGTCGGAGCGGGCGGTGACGACGACAGCTGGAACGTCGCACACCTCGCGGCACTCGACGTCCCGATCCTGCAGGGTCTGTGCCTGACCAGTTCCCGCGCCCAGTGGGAGGACAACGACGACGGCCTCAGTCCGCTTGACGTCGCGACCCAGGTCGCGGTTCCGGAATTCGACGGCCGCATCATCACGGTCCCGTTCTCGTTCAAGGAGATCGACGACGAAGGCCTCATCTCCTACGTCGCCGACCCCGAACGGTGTGCCCGGGTGGCCGGGCTGGCCGTGCGGCACGCCCGGCTGCGCACGATTCCCGCCCGCGACAAACGGGTCGCGGTCGTGTTCTCGGCGTACCCCACCAAGCACGCCCGGATCGGCAACGCCGTCGGATTGGACACGCCGGCAAGCGCGGTGGCTCTGCTGCAGGCGATGCGCGACGCGGGATACCGGATCGGCGACGTGCCCGGCCTCGAGGCGCAGGACGGCGACGCCCTGATTCATGCCTTGATCGAACGCGGCGGACAGGATCCGGACTGGCTCACCGAAGGACAGCTCGGCGGTAATCCGATCCGCGTGCCCGCCAAGGTGTATCGCGACTGGTTCGCCACGCTGCCGAAGGCGTTGACCGACAAGGTGGTCGAGCATTGGGGTCCGCGCGCCGGGTGAGCTGTTCGTCGACCGCAGCCATGACCCCGACGGTGAGATCGTCATCGCCGCCATGCAGGCGGGCAACGCCGTACTGATGGTTCAGCCGCCGCGCGGCTTCGGCGCGAATCCCGTTGCCATCTACCACGATCCCGACCTGCCGCCCAGTCATCACTACCTGGCCGCGTACCGCTGGCTCAACATGCCGGTCGATGACGGTGGATTCGGCGCCGACGCGGTGGTGCACCTCGGCAAGCACGGCAATCTCGAGTGGCTGCCCGGCAAGACGTTGGGCATGTCGGCGACGTGCGGCACCGACGCCGCGCTCGGTGACCTGCCGCTGATCTACCCGTTCCTGGTCAACGATCCCGGTGAGGGCACCCAGGCCAAACGCCGCGCCCACGCCACGCTGATCGACCACCTCATCCCACCGATGGCGCGCGCCGAGTCCTACGGCGACATCGCCCGGCTGGAACAACTCCTCGACGAGCATGCCAACATCGCGACCCTCGATCCCGGCAAGCTGCCTGCCATCCGGCAACAGATCTGGACGCTGATGCGGGCGGCCAAGATGGATCACGACCTGGGACTGACCGAACGACCGGACGAGGACTCCTTCGACGAGATGATTCTGCACGTCGACGGCTGGCTGTGCGAGATCAAGGACGTGCAGATCCGCGACGGACTGCACATCCTCGGGCAGGCACCCGTCGGGGAGCCGCAGCTGGATCTGGTGCTGGCGATCCTGCGCGCCCGCCAGTTGTTCGGCGGCGACAGTTCGGTGCCCGGGCTGCGGCAGGCGCTGGGACTGGCCGAGGACGGCACCGACGTCCGTGGCGCCGTCGACGATGCCGAGGAGCGGGCGCGCGAGCTGGTCGCCGCCCTGCAGAAGACGGGCTGGGATCCCGAGCGGGTAGATCGATTGACCGATGATCCCCAAATCGCCGCGGTGCTGCGGTTCGCCGCCACCGAGGTGGTGCCGCGGCTCGCGGGCACCTCGGCCGAGATCGACCAGGTGCTGCGTGCCCTCGATGGGAGGTTCATCGCGGCGGGCCCGTCGGGGTCGCCCCTGCGCGGGCTGGTCAACGTGTTGCCGACGGGCCGCAACTTCTACTCCGTCGATCCCAAGGCGGTGCCGTCGCGGCTGGCGTGGGACACGGGCGTGGCGATGGCCGATTCGCTGCTGGCCCGGTACCGCGACGACTACGGGCGCTGGCCGCAGTCGGTCGGCCTCTCCGTATGGGGCACGTCGGCCATGCGCACGTCCGGTGACGACATCGCCGAAGTGCTTGCGCTGCTTGGCGTTCGGCCGGTATGGGACGACGCGTCGCGGCGAGTCGTCGACCTCGAGGCCATGCCGATGGCGGAACTGGGCCGGCCCCGCATCGACGTCACCGTGCGGATCTCCGGCTTCTTCCGCGACGCCTTCCCGCACGTCGTGACCATGCTCGACGACGCCGTGCAGCTGGTGGCCGGGCTCGACGAGCCTGCCGACGACAACTACGTCCGCGCCCACGCGCAGGTGGACATGGCCGAGCACGGCGATCGACGACGGTCCACCACCAGGATCTTCGGCTCGAAGCCCGGCACCTACGGCGCGGGGCTGCTGCAGCTGATCGACAGCAAGAACTGGCGTGACGACGCCGATCTCGCCGAGGTGTACACCGCATGGGGCGGCTTCGCCTACGGTCGCGGACTGGACGGGACGGCCGCGGCCGACGACATGAACCGCCAATACCGGCGGATCGCGGTGGCGGCGAAGAACACCGACACCCGCGAGCACGACATCGCCGACTCCGACGACTACTTCCAGTACCACGGCGGCATGATCGCGACGGTCCGTGCGCTGACCGGGCAGGCGCCCGCCGCCTACATCGGCGACAACACCCGGCCCGACGCCGTCCGCACCCGCACGCTGTCCGAGGAGACCACCCGGGTCTTCCGTGCCCGCGTGGTGAACCCGCGCTGGATGAAGGCGATGCGCAGGCACGGATACAAGGGCGCCTTCGAGATGGCCGCCACCGTCGACTACCTGTTCGGCTACGACGCCACCGCGGGCGTGATGGCCGACTGGATGTACGAGCGGCTGGCGGGGGAGTACGTGCTGGACGACGAGAACCGCAAGTTCATGGCCGAGTCCAATCCGTGGGCGCTGCACGGCATGGCCGAGCGGTTGCTGGAGGCCGCGGGCCGGGGCATGTGGGCCGAACCCGACGCCGCCACGCTCGACGGTCTGCGGCGCGTGCTGCTGGAGACCGAGGGCGACCTGGAGGGTTAGCCACCAGCCGGGTCCGGCGGGCAGGAGCGAAGCGGCCGGGAAGGTACCTTGGGCGGCATGCCCGTCACATTCGCCGAGGTTGCGAAGTCCGAGTACATCCTGCTGACCACGTTCACCAAGGACGGCAGGCCCAAGCCCACCGCCATCTGGGCGGCGCCCGCATGGCGACGGCCTGGTGGCGATCACCCAGGAGAAGTCCTGGAAGGTCAAGCGGATCCGCAACACCCCGCGCGTGACCATCGCCGAGTGCGACCGCGGCGGAAAGCCGAAGGGTGAGGCGGTCGAGGCCACCGCCGCGATCCTGGACAAGTCGGCCAACGGCGCCACCTACGACGCGATCGGCAAGCGCTACGGCCTCATCGGCAAGACGTTCAACATGTTCTCGAAGCTGCGCGGAGGCATGACGAACAACGTCACCATCGAGGTGAAGGCGAACCCACCGACGCCGGGGAAGACGGTCTGATGCCCACCTTTGCCGACGTCGATGGCGAGAAGTACCTGCTGTTGACCACGTTCACCAAGGACGGGCGACCCAAGCCCACGCCGGTGTGGGGCGTGCCCGAGGGCGACAAGCTGTTGATCAGCACCGACGACGGCTCGTGGAAGACCAGGCGCATCAACAACACGTCGCGCGTCACACCGACGGCGTGTTGCGAGACGGGTGAACCGTCAGGCGCGTACTGGATGCGCCGATCGACGCGTGTGTGGTGGCGGTACTGCAGGCGGCTCCTGCGCGGTGGCCATCGACAAGGTGCACGCCGCCATCGAGGTCGAAGCCACGAGGGAAGGAGCGGAGCGACCGGGGAATCGGACGAGGCGAAGAGCGGGCGACCGGGGAATCGGAGGAGGCGTAGGAACCCACCGGGCACGCCGTGCGTTCACTCAACATGGCTATGCGGCTGTTCCTCGTCTACGCCCTCGTCGAACTGGCGGTGGTGGTCGCGCTGGCGTCCACGATCGGTTTCGGCTGGACGGTGTTGCTGCTGGTCGGCACCTTCGCGCTGGGGCTCGCGCTGGCCGGTTCGCAGGTCAAACGCCAGGTTCAGCGGTTGCAGTCCGGCCTGGCCGCACCCCGCGGGGCGCTGTCCGACGGCGTTCTGGTTGCGCTCGGCACGATTCTGACGGTCGTCCCCGGCCTCGTCACGTCCGCTGTCGGCCTTCTGCTGCTCCTGCCGCCCACCCGCGCGCTGGCGCGTCCGGCCGTGGCCGCGTTGGCCGCCCGCGGGATGCTCCGGATGCCGGTGGTCGTCGCGGCCTCGCGCGTGGGTGCTGGCGCCCCGCCGTTCCGGCCCGGCCGCGATGACTACATCGACGGCGAGGTGCTTGACGTGACGGATGACGTGGCCGAGGCGGAACCGCGCAACCTTCCTCGCCACGCCGATTAGCTTGACGACGCTGCTGGCCAATGGCCGGGTGCACAGTCCGGCCATGCCAGACGCCACGGCGATGGCCATCCGCGACGGGATCGTGGTGTGGCTCGGCACCGACGACATCGGGCGGATGCAATTCCCCGACGCCGACGTCGTCGATCTCGACGGCGGCTTCGTCGCTCCGGCATTCGTCGACAGCCACGTCCATCTCACCGCGACGGGGCTGTCCGTGGTCGGTCTCGATCTGCGCGGCGCCACCTCGGCGGCGGACCTGCTGCGACTCGTCACCGATTACGCGCACCGCCATCCCGACGGCCTCATCTGGGCGCACGGCTGGGACGAAACCAGATTGGCCAGAAGGCGCACCGCCGGCCACCGACCAGCTGGACGCCGTCCTTGGCGGCAGGCCCGCCTACCTGGCGCGGGTGGACGTTCATTCCGCGGTCGCGTCCACCGGGCTGCGGGACTTGGCATCCGGCCTGGCGGGCACGACGGGTTACGCCGCGGCGCTCCCGCTGACCGCAGAGGCCCATCACCTGGTCAGGGCGGTGGCGCGGGAGCTGTTGACGCCCGCGCAGCTGCAAGAGGCCCGCGTCGCCGCGCTCGACCTCGCCGCGGCGTTCGGGGATCGTCGCGGTGCACGAATGTGCCGGGCCCGAGATCGGTGGCATCGACGACTGGCGCGCCCTACGGTCGCTCGACCACGGCGTCGAGATCATCGGCTACTGGGGGGAAGCCGTGACCTCGGCCGACGACGCGCGGGCGCTGCACGCCGAGACGGGCGCAAACGGGTTAGCAGGTGATTTGTTCGTCGACGGCGCGCTCGGTTCACGCACGGCCTGGCTGCACCAGCCCTATCGGGACGCACCGGACACGTGCGGCAATGCCTATTTGGACACCGATGCCGTCGAGGCGCACCTGAGCGCATGCACCGAGGCAGGGATAACCGCCGGATTTCACGTCATCGGTGACGCCGCGGCCACGGCGGTCGTCGAAGCGCTCGACCGCGTCGCGGAGCGGTTCGGGGCACCGGCGATAGCACGGTGCGGACACCGAATGGAGCATGTGGAGATGGTCACGGTCGAGCAGGCAGCACGACTCGGTGCGCTGGGTGTGGTGGCCAGCATGCAACCGAACTTCGACGCGGCGTGGGGCGGCGCGCACGGGATGTACGCCCAGCGCCTCGGTGCCGACCGAGCCCGGCTACTCAACCCGTTCGCCCTGTTAGCATCCCAAGGCGTGCCACTCGCCTTCGGTTCAGACAGCCCCGTGACCAGCATGAATCCATGGGCCACCGTGCGCGCGGCGACCCGGCACCAGACTAAGGGCAGCGCGATCTCCCCCCGCGCGGCGTTTGCGGCCGCCACCCGCGGTTCGTGGCGTGCCGGCGGGGTACGCGACGGCGTCGCAGGCACCCTGGCGCCGGGTGCGCCTGCGTCGTATGCGGTGTGGGACGTGCACGCGGGCCTCGAGGTGGCGGCGCCGGCGGACACCGTGCAGCGCTGGTCCACCGATCCGCGGTCCCGGGTGCCCGCGCTGCCCCGCCTCGGCGTCGATGATCCGTTACCGACGTGTCGCCAGACGGTGCACCGGGGGGTCGCCATCCATGGCTGATCGCAGGCGGCCCGACTGGTCCCGCCCCACAGACCAGACCGATGTCGACGCCGCAGCGGCAAGGGACATCGTTTTCGAGGAGTCGGCCGACGGCGACCCGACCGAGTCCCCATCGGCCGAACCCGTCCCCACCCTTCCGACGCGCATCGCCGCCCGGGTGAAGAAGGTGGTGGAGCCAAGGGCTCTGCGCCTTTCCGCTTCCGTCGCCGCAGGCCTGCTGCTGTGCCTGAGCTTTCCGCCCTTCGGCTGGTGGTACCTGTCCTTCGTCTGCTTCGCACTGCTGGCCTGGGTGTTCACCAACCCGGCCACCCGACCCGCGGGCGGCTTCGGTTACGGATTCCTCTTCGGGCTGGCGTTCTACGTGCCGTTGTTGCCCTGGATCAGCGGGCTGGTCGGCGCGGCTCCGTGGCTGGCGTTGTCGACCATGGAAGCGCTCTTCCCTGCCCTCTTCGGGCTGATGACGATCGCCGTGCGGCGGCTTCCCGGCTGGCCCCTGTGGTTCGCCGGGGTCTGGGCGTTGGCGGAATGGCTGAAGTCGACCGTGCCGTTCGGCGGCTTCCCATGGGGAGTGGTCGGATACAGCCAGAGCGACAGCCCGCTGCTTCCCATCGCGCACTTCGGCGGTGCGCCGCTGGTGTCGTTCGCAGTGGTGCTGGTCGGGTTCTCCGTGACGGCGATCGTCGCGGAGGGCGTGCAGTGGTGGCGGCATCACCCGCGCGTCCATGCCGCGCCACCGGCCGTGGTCGTGCCCGGTGTCTGCGTGGTGGTCGTCCTGCTCGCGGTGGCATTGAGCGGGCCCTACGTTCGCCAATCGGGGCTGGGGGCCGGTGACGACCAGCCGGTCACGGTCGCCGCTGTGCAGGGCAACGTGCCGCGCCTGGGCCTGGAGTTCAACGCGCAGCGGCGCGCGGTGCTCGACTATCACGTTCGCGAGACGATGCGGCTCACCGAGGACGTCCGCGCGGGCCGCGCACCCCAACCCGCGGTGGTGATCTGGCCGGAGAACTCATCGGACATCGACCCGATCAAGAACCGCGACGCGGCGGAGCTCATCTCGGCGGCGGCCGCCGCGGTGCACGCGCCGATCCTGGTCGGCGCGGTGCTCGCAGCGCCCGGCTACAGTCCCGACAATCCCGTGTCGACCAACTCCGTGATCGTGTGGGACGGCGCCACCGGACCCGGCGAGCGGCACGACAAGCAGATCGTGCAGCCGTTCGGCGAGTATCTGCCGTGGCGTGGCTTCTTCCGGCATCTGTCGTCGTACGCGGACCGGGCCGGCTACTTCGTGCCCGGCACGGGTACCGGCGTGGTGACCGCCGGAGGCATCCGGATCGGGGTCACGACGTGCTGGGAGGTCATCTTCGACCGCGCCGCACGTGAGTCGGTCCTCAACGGGGCCCAAGTGCTCACGGTGCCGACCAACAACGCCACCTTCGACGAGTCGATGAGCGCCCAGCAGCTGTCGTTCGCCCGGTTGCGTGCCGTCGAGCACGACCGCTACGTGGTGGTGGCGGCCACCACCGGCATCAGTGCGGTGATCGCGCCCGACGGCCACGAACTCGCCCGCACCGGGTTCTTCGAGCCGGCGTACCTGGACAACCAGGTCAGGCTCAAGTCAGGGCTGACACCCGCAACCAGGTGGGGCCCGATCGTGCAAGGACTACTCGTCGCCATCGGTGTTGCGTCCGTGGTCGCTGGGATGCTGCACAATGGGGGTTTCGTGCGTCGCCGGAAGAAGGCGACCGAGACGATCGCTGCGACGAAGGAGTGACATGAGCGACGAGCGAGAAGCGGAGCGGGATCGCGCATGAGCGCAGGTGGCGACCGCCCGAGTCAGCGCACGCTGGTCATCATTCCGACGTACAACGAGCGGGACAATCTGCCGCTCATCGTCGGCCGGGTGCACGGCGCGCAGCCCGACGTCCACATCCTGATCGTCGACGACGGCAGCCCCGACGGCACGGGGGAACTCGCCGACGAACTGTCGCTGGCCGACGCGGACCGGATCCACGTGTTGCACCGCACCAGCAAGGCCGGTCTCGGCGCGGCCTACCTGGCCGGATTCAGTTGGGGTCTGGGGCGGGGTTACACGGTGTTGGTGGAGATGGACGCCGATGGTTCCCACGCCCCCGAGGAGTTGTACCGGTTGCTCGACGCCGTCGATGCCGGCGCCGACCTGGCGATCGGCTCGCGTTACATCTCGGGCGGCACGGTGCGCAACTGGCCGCGGCGACGGATGGCGCTGTCGAGGACCGCCAACGGATACTCGCGGGTCCTGCTCGGCGTCGACGTCAACGACATCACCGCGGGTTACCGTGCGTACCGGCGCGAGGTGCTGGAGAAGATCGACCTGAGTGCCGTCGACTCGAAGGGGTACTGCTTCCAGGTCGATCTGACCTGGCGGACGATCGGCGCGGGATTCGTCGTCGTCGAAGTGCCCATCACGTTCACCGAGCGTGAACTCGGTCAATCCAAGATGAGTGGGTCCAACATCCGCGAGGCGATCTTCAAGATCGCCGAATGGGGAGTCCGCGGGCGCCTCGATCGCGCCCGCGGCGTGGTGCGCTAGCCGCGACGGCGCGTCTTGATGATGTCGAGCCGCTCCTTGAGCAGCTCGTCGAGCTCCTCGACCGAGCGGCGCTCCAGCAGCATGTCCCAGTGGGTGCGCGGCGGCTTCGCCTTCTTCGGCTCGGGGACGTCGCCGTCGATGAGCGCGCCCTCCATGCCGTTGCGGCACGGCCAGGTGCCGGGAATTTCGGCGTCGTCGGCGAACGGCACCTCGAAAATCTCACCGTTGTCGGTGCGGTAGCGGGCCACCTGACGTGGCGCCAAGTCGTGATTGCGGTCCGTCTCGTAGCTCACGGCTCCAAGGCGACTGCCCCTCAAGACACGATCAGCCATCGTCAACATCTCCTCGTCGTGCGATACGTCCGGGGAATCAACGCAATCGAACGACGCGAAGTTCCCGACTCAGCACACCATGATACCGGGATCGGCGCTGCCAGCGGTTTAGAGTCGGGTCCCGTGGTATCCCGGAACAGGACGACGCAATCGTGCGCAGCCCTGCCGCTGGTGCGGCAGGGAGGTCGCCGACGTCGGCGTCGGCAGGCGTCGGCAGTACTGCCGCCAGTCGTGCAGGCAGCGCGCCTACGAGCAGCGCGCGATGGTGAAGGGCACGTCGCTGTCGCCCGATTCGGTGGTGCTGACCGCGGAGGAGGCGGCCCAGCTGTCCGACCGCGTCTTCGAGGTCCGGTGCGCCGCCGAGGACGTCGCGACGGCCATCGAAGAGGGAGCAGAGGGTCCCGAGCTGGAGAAACTGTGTGATGCGCTGATGCGCGCCGCCAAGGCCGCCGACGGCTGGCGCTGACTCGGCTGACGCCGCGAGAGCGATCTGGGTCATACCTCATGGGCGGTCTCGGTCACACCCCGCACGGGCATCTCACAGCTACGATGGCGACCACGCACGAGGAATGAGATCGGAACATCGTGAGCCTGTCGTCCACGGAGTCATCACCCGAACCGACCGCCACGGGTCGGGTATGGCGATTCGACGACTTCGTGCTGGACACCGCCCGTTACGAGCTGCGCCGCGACGGCGACGTGGTCCGGGTCGAACCCCAGGTCTTCGACGTGATGACGCACCTGGTGAGCAACCACGAGCGCTTCGTCACCAAGGAAGAGCTGTTCGACACGGTGTGGGGCGGCCGGTTCGTCGGCGAGGCGGCGTTGACCAGCCGGATCAAGGCGGCGCGGCACGCGCTCGGCGATGACGGCGAATCCCAGCGCTACATCCGGACCGTCCGCGGGCGTGGCTATCAGTTCGTCGGCACCATCGTCGACGACGTCCCAGCGCAGCCCAAGGCGCCAGAATCTGCGCCACCGCCGCGTCAGCACATCGCCTTCTGTCGCGCTGCCGACGGCGTGCGGTTGGCGTACGCCGTTGCGGGGGAAGGGCCGCCGCTGGTGCGGGCCGCGAACTGGATGACCCACCTTGGTTACGACATCGAGAGCCCCGTCTGGCGGCACTGGGTCCGCGATCTGGCTGCCCGTCACACCTTCATCCGGTACGACGAGCGCGGGTGCGGGCTATCAGACTGGGAGACACAGGATTTCACGTTCGATGACTGGGTAAGGGACCTGGAGTCGGTGGTGGAGGCGCTCGGCCTGGAACGCTTTCCCCTCCTCGGGGTATCACAGGGCGGCGCGGTCGCAGTGGCGTATGCCGCGCGTCATCCCGAACGGGTGAGCAAGCTCATCCTCTGTTCGGCGTATGCGCGTGGCCGTGCGGTGCGCGCCGTCGACGCCGAGGAGAGACGCGCCGCCGCACTGGATCTCGATCTCGCGCGAGTGGGCTGGGGCCGCGACGATCCGGCTTTCCGGCAGGTGTTCGCCGCGCAGTTCCTGCCCGACGGCACCCGCGCGGACTGGGAGGCGTTCGACCATCTGCAGCGCCGCACCACGTCCCCCGACAACGCGGTGCGGTTCCTCGAGGAGTTCGCCCGCATCGACGTCCGCGAACTGGCGCAGGAGGTGTCGTGCCCCACGCTGATCATGCATGCGCGTGACGACCACCGGGTTCCGATGCGTTACGGCGAGGAACTCGCTGCGCTGATCCCGGATTCGCGACTGGTTGCGCTGGCAAGCAACAACCATCTGCTCACCGAGACGGAGCCCGCGTGGCAACTGTTCTGCACCGAACTCGAGGCGTTCCTGACCGACTGATGGCGGTCTCCGCGAGGCCCGCCTGATCTCCATGCAATCTCCACGCAATCTCCATGTACTGGGAAAGGCCGCGATCCATGCTGGTTCACATGAGAACAACATTCCGCACACTGCTCGTCGGTGTCACCGCGATGATCGCGCTGGGCACCATGACCGCTTGCTCGAACGGCTCCTCCACCGAAGCCACGCCCTCGCAGGCGTCGACGTCGGCGCCGGCGCCCGCGACCGCCACCCCCTTCCCCGCATCGGCCAGGTACATGGCCGACACGGAGAAGGACGGCAAGAAGATGGCCATCGGCATTTCCGTCGACGGCAACAGCATCACCGCCTACGCCTGCAACGGTGTCGATGACGAGGCATGGTTCTTCGGCAACCAGGCCGACGGGGCGGTGAACATCACCTCGAAGTTCCGCGACAACCTGAACGCGTCCTACACGGGATCCGACGTCAAGGGCGCCCTCACGATGAACGGGGTCACCTACGACTTCACCGCGTCCCCGGTGTCGTCGCCTGCGGGCATGTACACCGCGGCCCTCAACGGCGTGCGCGCCTCCTGGATCGTGCGGCCCGACGGCTCGGTGACCGGCGTGCAGTTCAACGGCGGCATCACCGGTCGCGACTTCGAACAGGCTGAACTGCAACAGCTCAACACCATTCAGTTCCAGAACCAGGTTCGCAACAAGCGGATCCTGCAGCAGGCCGATCAGTCGGTCAAGCTGGCGAACAACAAGCTCACCTCGCGGATCAACGGCACGGAAGTGACCGGCGACCTCGTCACGGGCAACACGCGATTCGCCTGACCGCCATCGCTCCATGACGGTCCCGCCGGCCACGTGCCTGCGGGGCCGTTCCCTTTTCCTCAGCCAGAATTCAACCCTTCACGCCCCTGGCGGCGATACGTAGGGTCGCAACATCGTGACAACTCCCGCTCCGCCATCTGCCGTGACCACGTTCACGTCAACGACCGTCAAAGTCGCCCTGCGACAGCGCAAGTGGGGCCTGGTCCGGCTGGCGTCGCCGATCGTGCTGCTTGCGCTGTGGCAACTCGGCAGTGCGCTCGGTCTGATCCCGCAGGACGTGCTGCCCGCCCCGTCGCTGATCGTCGGGGCCGGAATCGAGCTCATCGAGAACGGTCAGCTGGTCGACGCGCTGCGGGTCTCGGGGGTCCGGGTCGTGGAGGGGCTTGTCCTCGGCGGTCTGATCGGAACCGCGCTCGGCGTCGCGGTGGGTCTGTCCCGCTGGTTCGAGGCGACGGTGGATCCGCCGATGCAGATGGTCCGCGCCCTGCCGCATCTCGGCCTGATCCCGTTGTTCATCCTGTGGTTCGGCATCGGTGAGCTGCCGAAGGTACTGCTGGTGGCCCTCGGGGTCAGCTTTCCGCTCTACCTCAACACCTTCTCGGCGATCCGCCAGGTCGACCCCAAGCTCGTCGAAACCGCTCAGGTGCTCGGCTTCTCGTTCTGGCAGCGGTTCCGCACCATCCTGCTCCCCAGCGCCGCACCACAGGTGCTGGTGGGGTTGCGCCAGTCGTTGGCCATCGCCTGGCTCACGCTGATCGTCGCCGAGCAGATCAACGCCGACAAGGGAATCGGCTTCCTGATCAACAACGCCCGCGACTTCCTGCGCATCGACATCATCATCTTCGGCCTTGTCGTCTACGCCCTGCTCGGCATCGGCACCGACGCCATCGTCCGGGCCATGGAGCGCCGAGCGCTGAGGTATCGCTCGTGACCGATGACCTCGGAAAGGCAGACGGGTACGGCGGGCGAACTGCGCCACGTCGACAAGTGGTACGGCGAGCATCACGTCCTCGTCGACGTGTCCGTGCGTGTCGGCAGGGGCGAGATCGTCGCGCTGATCGGCCGCAGCGGCTCCGGCAAGTCGACGGTGCTGCGGGTGTTGTCGGGTTTGTCGACCGACCACACCGGCGAACGGCTGGTGGCCGGGGCGCCTGCGCTGGCGTTTCAGGAGCCGCGGCTGTTCCCGTGGCGTGACGTGCGGACCAATGTCGCCTACGGCTTGACCCGCAGCCGGCTGTCGAAGTCGGAAGTGCTGGCCCGCGCCGAACGCGCGCTGGCCGACGTCGGGCTTGCCGATCGCGCGGGCGTGTGGCCGCTGACGCTGTCCGGTGGTCAGGCGCAACGGGTTTCGTTGGCCAGGGCGCTGGTTGCCGATCCGGAGCTGTTGCTGCTCGATGAGCCGTTCGGCGCGCTCGACGCCTTGACCCGGTTGACCATGCGGGCGCTGCTGCTCGACCTTTGGCGCGAACACGGCTTCGGCGTGCTGTTGGTCACCCATGACGTCGACGAAGCGGTCGCGCTCGCCGACCGGGTGCTGGTGCTGGACGAAGGGCGGGTGGTGCACACGCTCGTCATCGATGATGCCCGGCGTTCACCCTCGGACCCGTCGGCCAATACCGAGCGGTACCGCGCCGAGCTGCTCGACAAGCTCGGCGTCCGGCTCTGAAGAACTCGAAACGCATGACGAAGGGAACGACCATGTCCGGTTCCGGGTCGGCTTGCCGATCGATCGCGGTACGCGCCGCCGCACTGGTGATGTTGGTGGGTCTGGTGGCCGGCTGCGTATCCCGCGAGGCGAACTCGGGTGCGCAGCAGGCCCCGGCCACCGTGCCGCTGTCCGAGCTGTCCGGCGTGACACTGCAGGTCGGTGATCAGAAGGGCGGCACCGAGTCGCTGTTGCGCGCCGCCGGTGCACTGGACAACCTGCCGTACAAGGTGGTGTTCTCCACCTTCACCTCGGGCCCGCCCCAGATCGAGGCGGCCACCGCGGGCAAGATCGACTTCGCCATCACGGGCAACACCCCGCCGATCTTCGGCGCGGCGTCCAACGCGAAGGTGAAGGTGGTTTCGGCCTACGACGGCGGCGGGGTCGGCGACCAGATCCTGGTCCGCGCGGATTCGCCGATCACCACCATCGCCGAGTTGAAGGGCAAGCGCATCGCGGTCGGCAAGGGCAGCTCCGGACACGGCCACATCCTGGCCCAGCTGAAGAAGGCGGGGCTGACGCCCGCCGACGTCCAGTTGGTGTTCCTGCAGCCCGCGGACGCGCTGTCCGCGTTCACTTCTCGGGAGGTCGACGCCTGGGCGATCTGGGATCCCTACACCGCGCAGGCCGCCGAGCAGTTGCCGGTTCGCAGCATCGGGCAGGCCAAGGACGTCACCAACGGCTACTGGTTCGGCGTGGCATCGGACCAGACGTTGGCGGATCCCAAGCGCAACACCGCGCTGCAGGATCTGCTGATCCGCTTCGAGAAGGCCGCCCGGTGGGCCCAGGACCATCCCGAGGATTGGGCGAAGAGCTATGCGGCCGCGGTGGGCCTGGATCTCAAGGTGGCCGAGGTGTCGCAGTCGCGCAGCGTGCGCCTGCCCACCGAACTCGACGACGATGTGGTCGCCTCCGAGCAGAAGATCGCCGACCTGTTCGCCGAATCGGGCCAGATCTCGTCTTCGCCGAAGTTCGCCGACTGGGTCGACCGTCGCTACAACGACGCCCTTCGGCCCCTGCTGATCAGTACCAACTAGGAGCGAAAAATGCCAGCCAAGTTCTTCTGGTTCCTGCCGACGAACGGTGACAGCCGGTCGATCGTCGGCGCGTCCCATGCGTCGTCGCATCACACCGTCCCCGACAACTACCGCGCTCCGACCCGCCGCTACCTCGCCGAGATCGCCCGCGCGGCGGACCGACTGGGCTACGAAGGCGTGCTGACGCCGACCGGAACCTGGTGCGAGGACGCATGGTTGACGGCAGCGGCGCTGCTGGCGGAGACCGAGCGGCTGAAGTTCCTTGTCGCGTTCCGGCCCGGGCTGGTGCCGCCGACGTTGGCTGCGCAGCAGACCGCGACGCTGCAACGGTTCTCGCGAGGGCCGGGTGTTGCTCAACATCGTCAGCGGCGGCGACGACGTCGAACAGCGCCGCTTCGGCGACTGGCTCGGCCACGACGAGCGGTACGCCAGGACGGCCGAGTTCCTGCACGTGGTGAATTCGGTGTGGCGCCAGGACTCGGTCGACTTCAAGGGCGATTACTACGACGTTCGGGACGCCAGGGTGTCCGCGCCGCCGGATCCGTTCCCCGAGATCTACTTTGGCGGATCGTCACCTGCGGCGCTCCCGGTGGCGGCGGAGTACGTCGACGTGTACCTGACGTGGGGTGAGCCGCCGCAGGCCGCCGCGGCCAAGATCGATCAGGTGCGCAAGTTGGCGCAGGCGCGGGGCCGGAACGTCAGATTCGGGATTCGGCTGCACACCATCAGCCGCGACACGTCGGCTGCCGCGTGGGCGGTCGCCAATGAGCTGGTCGGCGAACTCACCGAGGACCAGGTGGCGAAAGCGACTGCACTGCATTCGAAGTCGGAGTCAGAGGGGCAGCGCCGAATGACCGCCCTGCACGGCGGACGGCTGGACAAGCTGGAGATCTACCCCAATCTGTGGGCGGGGGTCGGCCTGGTGCGCGGCGGCGCGGGCACGGCGCTGGTCGGTAGCCACGAAGAGGTCGCCAACCTGATCTACGAGTACCACTCGCTCGGGTTCGACGATTTCATCCTGTCTGGCTATCCGCACCTCGAGGAGGCGTACTGGTTCGCCGAGGGCGTCCTTCCGCTGCTCAAGCAGAAGGGTGTCGCGTAGTTCCACACGCAAGATCCGTGACACCCTGAGGTATGGACGAGTGGTTCGAACACAACCCGTTCATCGGGTTCGTGCCGTGGATCATCTACTGGGTGGTTGCCGATGGGCCGAGTCTCGATGGGCCGTGGCGGACCCCGATTGCTCGAGATCGTGACGATCGTGTTCTTCGTCGCCGTGACGGGCGCAGGGATGGTCGTCGGCGCGGAGGACAGGGACTGGATGGACACCTACGCGACGACGCTGTCGAGCGGGGTGTTGGCGATCATGGCGCTGGGATCGCTGGCCTTGACGCCGTTCACCGAGCAGTACGCCAGGGTGTCGCGGCCGATGGAGGACTGGGAGAAGGCGGCGTTCCGACGGACCAACAAGGCGCTGACGTTGATGTGGGCACTGGTCTTTGCGTTGATCTCGGTGCTGGGCTACTTCGCCACCGAGGTGCCGGAGTCCACGGACTGGACGAATTGGGTCATACCGATCGTGGTCATCGTCGGCGCGGTCGGGATGACGCAGGCCTACCCGGCGCGGGTGCGGGAGCAGGCTCGCCCGGCGGGCTAGCCGTTGTCTCGGTATGGCTGGACCGCAGGCAGGTTCTCGATCGGCACTGTCTCGATTCGGTCAGGCAGAACGAAGTCGAAGACCTTGGCGTAGAAGTACAGTTCCGCTTCGAGCGTGCGTTGGATGGTCTCGGCTTTGCGGAAACCATGCTGCTCGCCTTCGAAGGCCAGATAGGCGAACGGCAGGCCCTTGGCGCGCAGCGCCGCGACCATGACCTCGGCCTGGGCCGGCGGCACGACGCGGTCTTCGAGGCCCTGGAACAGGATGACCGGGCAGGACAGCCGGTCGGCGAAGTGGATCGGCGAGCGCTCGTAGTAGACGTCTCTGGCCGCCGGGCCAGGGTCCGATCAGGCCGTCCAGGTAGCGCGACTCGAACTTGTGGGTGTCGATGCGGCCAGCGCGGCGTCAAGTCGGCCACGCCGTAAGTAGCTGGCGCCGGCGGCGAAGTCGTCGTGGAACACCAGTGCGCACAGCGTTGTGTAGCCGCCGGCGCTGCCGCCGCGGATGGCCAGCCGTTGGCCGTCGACTTCGCCCTGCTCGGCCAGATAGCGCGCGGCGTTGATGCAGTCCTCGGTGTCGACGATGCCCCACATGCCGTTGAGTCGCTCGCGATAGGCGCGGCCGAAGCCGCTGCTGCCGCCGTAGTTGACGTCGACGACGCCAAAGCCGCGACTGGTCCAGAACTGGATCTTCGAGGTTGAGCTCGGCGTGGTCATCGACGGTCGGGCCGCCGTGGCTTTCGACGATGAGCGGCGGGAGCTCGCCGCCGGGGCCGACGATAGTCCGGCGTTGGTCGGCGGGTAGTACAGCGCATACGCTGTCGCCCGGCCATGGTCGGTCGGAAAGGCGATCGGACGCGGCCGGGCCAGGTATGCCGGGTCGACGTCGTCGCTCGACGCTGCGGCCGAGCACCACGCGGTCGCCGGTCGATGGAGTGATTCGCACCGCGCACGGGGCGGCGGTCGGCGAGGCGGCGATCGAACACCAGTGTCTGGCCATCGGTGGACAATGTGCTGGCCAGCACCGAATAGGGCAATTCCACCCGCTCCAGCGACCCACCGGGTCGCAGGTACCCCAGGTGATCGAACCCGTCGCGCGTGTACTGCGCGGCGATGCAGGCCGTCGTTCAGAAACGCGTACCTCGACATGCCGAAGACTCCACTGCGGCGCACCGAATTCGGCCTCCATAGGCGCCAACGGCTTCTGGCGCATCATGCTCGCAGGCGGTACAGATTCCACCATCCGGTGCGGTCCGAGACGAAGTGCAGCACACCGGCTCGGACTCCACTCGGGCTGGAAGATCGACTCGCTCGGGCCCGCCGGCGACGCGGCGCTGGATTCGACACCGAGCCGTCGGTCTCGAAATCACCGACCCACAGCTCCGTTCCATCCCAGGGCATGCGCGGATGGTCCCAAGTCAGCCACGCCAGTTGCCGACCGTTGGGACTGATACGCGGGGTCGAGAAGAAATCGTGGCCCGAGACGATCGTGCGCGGCGGTGCTGAGCCGTCGGTCGGCAGCACGACGAGCTCGTTGCCGGCTTCTCCGCCGTCGACCGGATGCCGCTCACGTACGCAGATCAGCAGCCGCCCGTCGGCGGTGACGCGCAGATCAGCGAAGCGGTCGGCCGACGGCGATGCCGGCTCGGGTGTGATCGGCCGCGCCTGGCCGCCGACGTCCTGGCGATACAGGCGCTGGTCGGCGAAATTCGAGAAGAAGATGCTGGACGCGGTTGCGAGGTACGCCCCGCCGCCATACTCGTGTGCGCGAGTGCGGACGCTGAACGGCTTCGGTGTGAGCTCCGTCTTCTCGCCACTGGCGGAGAAGCGCATCAGCACATATCGGCCGTCTTCGCGTGGCCTACCTTCGAGCCAGTAGACATCGTCGCCGACGCACGAGATCTCAAGCAGTGGAACATCATCATCTGCCACACTGAGGGCCGAAATCGGTGACCGCCAGCTTCCGAACGGCGCAGTCTCAGACATGGAGGGAACTGTACCGTCGACTCGCGGCTGACCCGCGCGGAGGCACATCACCCGTCTGATGACGTCGAACACGAACTGGTCCAAGCGATTCCGACGTTGTCGCACGCGATGCACGCTTACCCGACGCACCAGCCCCGGCTCAGCAGCTGAGCCGCAGGCCGATCTCCGGTGGCGGCGTGGTCTTCTGCAGACATCCGAAGCCCTCGACGCCGCCTGATGCGAGCTTGACCGCCGTCTGGTGCGCGTAGTCGACGCAGAACAGCCCTGCGGGGTCGGCCCGGCAGCGGTAGTCGCCGAACGCCAGGGACTGGCCCGACGGCAGCTCCCGGCCCGAGCCCTCGATGAAGGGGCCCGGGTCGCCGTGCGGCGATCCGACGTCGACGCTGGTGCCGGGAAAGTCCACCCAGTTGTTCTTCCACGCCGACGGGAAGTCGGGCGGACGTGGCGGCGGGTCCGCGAGCTTGATCAGGCACGCAAGCGCGCCGTCGGCGTAGGAGTTGGTGACGCAGTTGGCCTCGGTGCCCGCGGTGGTGAACGCGACGCCGTCGGCCTTCGGTGACGTCACGCCGTCCAGCGTCACCGAGCGATAGTCGCCGGGGTCGGCGGGGGTGCCCGCCTCGATCCAGCGGATCACCTCGGCGACCGCGGCACCGGCGGCCGGTGCCGCGCCTGCCGTGGACGTGGGCGTTGGCGTGCCGGTGGGAGCCCTCGACGTGGTCGAGGCCGTGGTCTGAGACGGGGGCGTCGTGAGCGCTGACGAGGAAGTCTGGTTGCCATCCACCGTGGATGAACACCCTGCGACAAGCGCAGACGCCGCCACGAGTACAGCAATCCGCATACCGGCCAGGCTAGCGGGCGGACTCGGGGGAACGGGTAAGGCGCGTCGGGCAGGCGAGTTCTTCGCTACCGTTTGGACATGCACGAACGCACGATTCGCGTCAGCATCGACAGCGGGACGATCGAGGGCTTCACCCGTGACGGTGTGCACCGCTGGCGGTCGATTCCGTTCGCTCGTCCGCCGGTGGGCAGGCTGCGCCTGCGCGCACCCCAGCCGGTGCAACCCTGGCCCGGCGTTCGCCACTGCCACGGGTACACCTATTGCGCGCCGCAGCAGCGCAAGTACACCCTGCTCGGCGTCGGCAAATTCCAGCCCATGAGCGAGGACTGCCTCACGCTGAACGTGGTGGCGCCAGAGGCGCAGGCCGACGGTCCGCTGCCGGTGATGTTCTTCATCCACGGCGGCGGTTACATCCTGGGCAGCTCGGCGACCCCGATCTTCGACGGGGCGGCGCTCGCCCGGCGTGGCTGCGTCTACGTGTCGGTGAACTACCGTCTGGGCGCGCTGGGCTGCATGGACCTGTCGGCACTGTCGACCCCGGAAATCCCGATCGACGACAACCTCTTTCTGCGCGACCTGGTGATGGCGTTGCGCTGGGTGCGCGACAACGCGGCCGTGTTCGGTGGTGACCCGGACAACGTGACGATCTTCGGCGAGAGTGCGGGCGCGCATGCCGTCGCCACTTTGCTTGCGGTTCCCGAAGCCAAGGGCCTGTTCGCACAGGCGATTTCGGAGAGTCCGGCAAGCGGGATGGCGGGGCCACCGGACATCGCGGCCGCGTTCGCCGATGACCTGGCCGGTGTGCTCGGGGTTCCGGCGGCGGACGGCGCGGCGGCGGTGATGGCCGCTCGGCCTTCGGAGTTGGTCGACGCGCTCGACAAGGTCATGCGGCACTCGATGAAGGAGATGCGCGGCGCGTTCGTCGTCGGGCCGACGTTCGGCACCGAGTTCCTGCCTCGGGATCCGGTGCGGGCGATGCGGGACGGTGCCGCGCACCGCGTTCCGCTCGTCGTGGGCACCAACGCCGACGAGGGCAGGCTCTTCACCCGCTTCCTTCATCTGTTGCCGACGACCGAGCCGATGATCGACGCCTTGCTCGCCGACAGCGACGTCGAGGTGCGGGACCGGATCACGCACGCGTACCCGGGCTATCCGAGTTCGAGTGCGTGCATCCGCCTCGGCGGGGACTTCGCATTCGGTACCGCGGCCTGGCAGATCGCCGATGCGCACGGCAGGCACGCCCCCACCTACGTCTACCGGTACGACTACGCGCCGCGCACATTCCACTGGTCGGGGCTCGGAGCCACGCACGGCACCGAACTGTTCGCCGTCTTCGACGTGTACCGGACCCGGTTCGGATCGCTGCTCACCGCGGCGGCGGACCGGCGCTCGGCCCGCCGGGTGAGCAACGACGTGCAGGGACGGTGGCGCGCCTTCAGCAGAACCGGGCTGCCTGGCGACGGCTGGCCTGCGTACACCAAGGACAACCGAGCCGTGATGGTGTTCGATCGGCACTCGCACCTGGAGTACGACCCCGATGCCGATCGGCGACGCGCCTGGAAGGGCTTCTCACTCGCCGTCAACTGACTCCACCGCCGTGATGTCGTCAACCCACTGCGCAGCTCCGCCGGGTGTGATTGCGTAGGTGGGTGACTCACCCACTGGATCCGCTCGCGGCCGACGAATTCAGCACTGTCGCCGGGATTTTGCTCGACGAGCACGGCACCGTGCCTGCCCGCCGCGCGACGGTGGTTGGGCTGGTCCGACACCTGGCGTAAGGACGGCCCTGGCGCCAACCCGTACGCGCATTTCGTCAGTGGTCTGCACTGCGTGATCGACCTCAACTCCATGGAGGTGCTGCGGGTCGAGGACACCGGTCCATTCTCGGGGGCAGGAGTCGAAACCCCCAACGTCATCGGGGAGTACGTGCCGGGGCAGGTTCCGGACCGGATCCGTGCGGCGTCCCGGCGCGAACCGCTCAAACCGCTGCAGTGGCAGAACTGGTCGTTGCGGATCGGCTTCAACTACCGCGAGGGCATGACGCTGCACACGTGCGATATCAGGACGGCGACCGCAATCGTTCGATGGCACACCGGATGTCGTTCGCCGAGATGGTGGTGCCCTACCGCGACTCGTCCGTCGACCACTACCGCCGCACGGCGTTCGGCATCAGGGAGTGGGGTCTCGGTTTCATGACGCAGTCGCTGCAGCTCGGCTGCGACTGCCTCGGCGAGATCTGATACCTCGACGCGGTGCTGTGGAAGCACGTCGATCACGACGCAGTCGTTCGACGTGACGGTCGCCAACTACGAGTACCTCGTCTACTGGCGGCTCTAGCTCGTGCCCGGCGGGGCGATCCCTCCGATGTTCGATCCGCAATCACCCGTTCTGCAGCGCGCCAACGTCATCGGGCACACGCTGTGGGTCACCCCGAACCATCGCGACTAGCGTTGGCCGGCAGGGGAATTCGTCAATCAGTCGACCAGGGACACCGGTCTGGGTGAATGGACCAAGGCCGATCGTTCGATCGAGAACACCGACATCGTGCTCTGGTACGTCTTCGGTCTACACCACATCACCCGTCCTGAGGACTGGCCCGTGATGCCCGTCGACGTGGTGTCGTTCTGGCTGAAGCCCTACGGCTTCTTCGACCGCAATCCGGCCCTCGACGTGGCCGCGATACCCGCGGAATGTCACACCGAGAGTTGACGCCCGTCAATTCGTTGACCGAAGGCGCGACTCGCGACCCGGCGGTGACTAACGTCGACCCCGTGCATACCGCGTAGGCCTGAGCTACTTCGACGGAGCGTCGGGTCCGGCGTCCGTGGTTCTCAAGGTCGCCGCGGCCGATCCGAGCAGTCGTGATTCCGCTCAAGTCGATCGCACTGATCTGTCTGTTTGGCGTTGGCGTGATCATGTACGCGCCGCGCTGAATCCGCGTCGCCATCAACCCAGGTGCGCGCCGTCGTCGTCCAGATCGTCGCGCCTCAGGCCCATCGGCGTCGAGGCGGGGATGTCGCCGCCGGCGATCACGGCGCGGGTGATGGGGGTCAACGTGCGGAACAGCGTCTCCAACTCGTCGTCGTCGAGGATGTCGAAGGCGTGCACCGCCAGACGATCGGTGGTGTCCTCGATGCTCTGTTTGAGTGCGATGCCCGCATCGGTCAGTGCGCCCGAGTCGTCGAGCACGCCGCGCGCCACCAATCGGCTCGTACAGGAGAGCCATTCGCCCTCGTCGTACTGGCGACTGAGCATGATGAAGTCGCGGGGCACCCGATCGGCGACGGAGTGCAGCACGTTGCTGTCGCGGCCGCTGACGCCGAACGCGTTCAGCGCCGCAACGTGCGCGTCGCCTCGCTGTTCGCGAAGCAGCGTCGTGGCATGCCACAACGTGGCCAACGGCTCGTCGGGCCAGGGCAGCGCCAGGTTGGCGGCGAACAGTGGGCGGCCGTCGAGCGGGGCGCTGCGCGCCGCCTTCGCCAGCAGTCGCGCGGCGGTCTCGACGTCGGGACCACCGGTCACGCCGCACCGGCGCAGTGCCGCCACGGCAGAGGTCTCCCGCATCCGTAGTGCATCGCCGGGTGAGGCGAACCCCCACGCCGCGGGGAGCGCACGCCCGACGTGGGATGCGGAGAAGTTGTAGAAGATCGCGGTGACCACCTCGACCGGCACCGGACCCAGCGGGGCGGAGCGGCCTGCGAAGTACCCCATCCAGAAACCGCGGAAGCCTGCGGCATCGAACCCCGCACGGGCCTCGGGTGCGAAGTAGGTGAGTGCGTGGACCGGCTCGAAGCGGTCGAAGAGCCGTCGGGCCGTCAACGGTTGCCTGGTCACTCTGGCAGTCAACCATCACGGCCCCAGCCGGATTGTTAGGGTCCGTGCCAGCTGCCTGGCGGCGTCGCCATGCAAGGGTCGACGGAGGTTTCATGAAGGTGACGGTGGTCGTCGTGGCGTTGGCGGTCGTCGCTGTGTTGACGGGATGCAACGCCGACGCGGGCATCGACGCGCGGATCGTCTCCCGCCAGACGTTGCAGGCCGACATCGCCGATCGGCTCGCGAAGGCCGGCGATCCCGCGCGGTCGGTGGCATGTCCGCAGGATCTGATCGGACGGGTCGGCAGGACGACCCGATGCGATGTGGTGGTGAGCGGGGCGAACGACTTCGAGTTGATCGTGACTGTCACGCGCGTCGACGGCAGCACCGTCGACTACGGGATGTCGCCTGCGCTTTCCCAGCGGCAGTTGGAGAAGGCGGTGACCGCCCTGATGGCCACGAACTCCGGTGACCGCGTCGACTCGGTGGCGTGCGAGTCGGGGCTGGCGGGCACGGTGGGTGCGACCGCATCCTGCGACGTCGATGCCGGTGGCAGGAATGAGCGCCGCACCGTGCGGGTCACCGAGGTGTCGGGGCTGACGATGAACTTCGATCTGACGGCGAAGTGACGCCGCTGGCCGCCTCGTCGATGATGGCGCGCATGGCCCGTTCGGCGCCGGGTTCGTCACGCAACCGGATCGCGCGCGCGACCTCGTCATGGAGTTCGATGGCCACCGGATTCGGCCTCTCCGGCATCAACCCGTGATGAGTGCGGCCGGTCAACACCTCGGCTACGACGCCGTTGAGGGCGCGGAACATCTCGTTGCCGCTGGCCTCCAGCATGGTCTGGTGAAAGACCTTGTCCGCCAACAGATATGACTCGAGATCACCGGCGCGGCCGTGCATCACCATGTCCGAGACCGCCGCCGCCATGATGCGGCATTGATGTGGGTCGGCCCGCTGCGCGGCGAGTGCCGCGGCGGCGGGTTCGAAACCCCGGCGGAGCTCGGAGAGGGAGATCAACTGAGCGGCGCGGTCACCGGACTCGAGGCGCCAGCGGATCACCCTTGGATCGAACACGTTCCACTGTTCGGACGGCTGGATGGTGATGCCGACGCGGCGCCGTGATGCGACCATGCCCATGGATTCGAGCACGCGGATGACTTCGCGGGCGACGCTACGAGACACACCGTGCTGGGCACTGACACCGTCGAGGTTGATCACCTGGCCCCGTGGCAGACCGCCCGAGACGATCTGGGCGCCCAACGCCGTCAAGCACGGCCTCGTGCAGAGCGCTGACGTTTGCGTGCGGAACCACCCATACATCTTGTCATAGGGTTTGCTGCCGTTGCTATAAACATATCTTTGCGAGATATGGTTGCAATCATCAGATCATTGATGCAGACTATGTGACGGCAAACACAAACGTTGGGTAGGGCGGGGAGGTGGAGCGGTGTCGTCACCAGTAGTCGTGATGGGGGTATCCGGTTCGGGCAAGTCAACGGTCGGCGCGGCGCTCGCACAGCGCCTGCGGGTGCCGTTCGCCGATGCCGACGACTTCCACCCCGCCGCCAACGTGGCAAAGATGACCGCCGGAAATCCGTTGAACGACGATGACCGGCGACCCTGGCTCGAGTCGATCGGCACGTGGCTGGCCGACCATCCGGACGGTGGCGTGATGAGTTGTTCGGCCCTCAAGCGCGCCTACCGCGACCAATTGCGTGAACACTGTGGCGCGGTTGCGTTCCTGCATCTGGCCGGAACGCCCGAGGTGATCGGTAGACGACAGGCCAGCCGGCCAGGACACTTCATGCCCGCATCGCTGCTCGCGTCGCAGTTCGAGACGCTCGAACCGCTCGAAGACGACGAGAACGGGGTCGCCATCGACGTCGACCAGAACATCGATTCCATTGTGGACGAATACATTTCGCTGATCGAACGGGAGAACTGATGAACTCCGGAGTCGCCTTCCTGGCGGACGCCCCCGAACTCGCCGAGCCGGTCGCCTCCGGCTGGCAGTTGATCCTGGCCTTCTGCGTGGGCATTGCGGTGATCGTCGTGTTGATCACCGTGGTGAAGCTGCACCCGTTCCTCGGGCTGATCTTCGGCGCGCTCACGGTGGGAATGGTCGCAGGCGAGAACCTGACCACGGTGCTCAAGTCGTTCGCCGACGGATTCGGTTCCACTGCTGCCGGCGTCGGCATCCTCATCGCACTCGGGGCGATGTTCGCCAAACTGCTGGCCGACTCCGGGGGAGCCGACGAGATCGTCGACACCATCGTGGGACACGCATCGCCACGGATGTTGCCGTGGGCCATGGCACTCGTCGGCGCGATCATCGGGTTGCCGATGTTCTTCGAAATCGGCCTGGTGTTGTTGATGCCGGTCATCTACCTGGTCTCCCGTCGATCGCAGCTATCGCTGATCACCGTCGGCATCCCGGCCCTGGCGGGCCTTTCGGCGATGCACGGATTCGTACCGCCGCACCCTGGGCCACTTACTGCGATCGGGCTGCTGAACGCCGACCTCGGCATCACTCTCGCGCTCGGCGTTGCGGTGGCCGTGCCGACGATCATCCTCGCCGGCCCGCTGTTCGGAAAGCTCGCCGGGCGTTGGGTCGTCGTCGAGGCACCGGATACCTTCGACACCGATCGCTTCGCCGACGAAGCGGATCGCCGCAGGCCGTCCTTCGGCATCACTCTCTTCAGCGTGCTGCTGCCGGTGGCGCTCATGCTGGGCAAGGCGCTCGTCGACATCTTCATCGACGACGACAGTCAGTTGTTCAGGCAGATCTTCGACAGTCTCGGTACCCCTCTGGTCGCGCTCCTGATCGCCGTCATCGTCGGCATGTTCACACTCGGCCGCGGCGCAGGAATGGGGCGCGACGAAATCACCAGGTGCATCGAATCCGGTCTGCCACCCGTTGCGGGGATCATCCTGATCGTGGCCGCGGGCGGCGGGTTCAAGCAGGTTTTGGTGGATACCGGTATCGGCACCCTGCTGGCGGATTGGGCCAAGGGCGCCCACATCTCGGTGCTCGTGCTGGCCTGGTTGATCGCGGTGCTCATTCGCCTGGCGACCGGCTCGGCGACCGTCGCCACCATCACCGCGTCGTCGCTCATCCTTGGCTTGGTCGAGGGGCTGCCCACGGGTCAGGTCTCGCTGGTGGTCCTGGCCGTCGGTGCCGGATCGCTGTTCTTCTCCCATGTCAACGACGCCGGTTTCTGGTTGGTGAACCAGTACTTCCGGCTCAGCGTCGGTCAGACGATCAAGACGTGGTCGATCATGGAGACGGTGCTGTCGGTGAGCGGACTTGCCGTGGTCCTACTCCTGGATCTGGTGATCTGAGCCGGCTCAGCCCTTGACGACCTGAGTGCCGCCGGCCAGTTCGTCGTGCTTGCCCTGCTTGGTGGGGCTGCCGTTGATGGTCACCGCGATCACGACGATGGCGATGAAGCCAAGCAGGCCGCCGACGAAGGGCACGACGGGCAGCAGCGTGAAGGTGTTGCGGATGGCGGACTGACTCAGGTCGGGCTTCGCGGCCCCGGCGGGGCCCCGCACGTGAAGGCCGAGCAGCTTCTTGCCGATCGTCCAGCCTTGCGTGGTCTCGAATGCGACGAAGTAGACGAACATCAGCACTCCGGTGAAGAGTCCGGTCACCAAGATGTGCGACTGCATGCCCACGGCGAACAAGAGAATTCCGCCGATCACGCCGACGATGAGCCCGTCGATCAGCCGGGCGAAGAACCTGGTGCCCAAGCCGCCAGGTTCAGCGTGGGACGGGCGCGGGTCTCCGTAGGGTCCGAGTTGCGGGTCGTATCCGCCAGCGGTCATGCCGTCAATCTACTGTGGCCGGCTTAGCGAGAGCGGCGTTTCTTCGCCTCGGCTCTTGCGGTGTCGGCGAGTTCCGCGCCACGATCGCGGGCCAGTTCGGCCAGTTCGGGTGCGCGCTCCCTGGCGACGTCGGCGAGTTCGGCGCCGCGGTCGCGGGCGACGTCGGCGAGTTCGGCACTGCGGCTGCGCGCGAGTTTCGCGATTTCGGGCGCCCGCTCCCGCGCGACGTCGGCCAGTTCGCCGCCGCGTTCGAGCGCGACGTCGGCCAGTTCGCCGCCGCGCTCCCGCGCAACCTCGGCCAGTTCGCCGCCGCGCTCGAGAGCCAAGTGTGCGAACTCGCGGCCACGTTCGGCACCGACGTGCAGTCCATGGCCCAGCTTCTCGGCGAGAGCGCTGTCGGTGAGTGCACCGCTCGACGCGGCCCCGACGGGTAGAGCGGTCGCCACGGCTTCGGTGACCTTGCGTGCCGCTCGGCGGCCACGCCAGCCGAGCGATGGCCTGCCCTCGGTGTCCACCGAGGCGATGATGAGGCCGCCGATCAGGCTGATGTCGGTGACGAAGGCGCGGCGCTGGTCGGCCTTGCGCCCGGGATCGTCTTCGGACCAGAAAGCGTGTGCGCCAAGGCTTCCCGGGACCACGCTGAGGGCAAGCGCCGCCGACGCGAACCGTGGCAACTTACCCGTGGCCAGCAGAAGTCCTGCGCCGATCTGCACGGCTCCGTTGACGCGCGCGACCGTCTCTGCGTTGGTCGGGACGTTGGGGCCGACCGGGTCCGGCAGCTTACTCAGACCATCGAGAGTGGGGCGGGCGGCGTCGGCCGCGGGTTTGGGGCTCCGCAACGCCTCGACTCCGCGCCCGATGAACGTGGCGGCCAGCATGGGACGGGCGATTCGTCTGATCAACATGGCCCGGGGATTCCCCGGCGTGGGCCGTCACAAACCCTCAGTGCCGAGCGTCGGCGGCCTGCGTACACGCGACCGCCGGCAGGTGCGCTCAGAAGTTGTTGCAGGTTGCCGCTACCTGGGAGATAAGACCTGTGTACTGCTGCACTGCGGGCACGCGCCTGCGCTTGCTTGACCATCTTCCGACGGCCATCGGGTCCCGATGCGACGAGCTGTTGAAGCCACGCCGTCGCCACCGGGTTGGACGTCACCTGGTGGGCAGCGTCCGGGTCTTCTGCGTTCAGAGCGGCCATTACCTGCGGGTAGGTGCACGTCGAGTTGATGATCGGGGTCACGTCCGGTTCCGCGGAGGCAATCCCACCTCCAGCGAGCAATGACAACGCCAGACCGCAAGAGCCAGCAACAAGTCTCATCGTCAACGGCATTCTCGTCCACCTTCCGAAATATCCCGACCCACACTGACGGCATTCAGTGAAATGTCACTGCCAGACAACGCTAGCAGCATTTGAAATCTTAAAAGAATTTCACAGTTCTGTCGCAGCGACTCCGAGTTTAGTCGCGTGCGCAGGATCACGAGATGTCGCAGGTCAGGCTGTATCGCGTCCCCGCAATAGCAGTTGAGCGAGATGAGTGGTGGTGGCCACACCGTCGTTGTAGCCGCCGTCACTTCCCAACGAATTCATCACGGCGAGCGTGTATCGCTGTCCCGGCCCTGCGAAACCGACCGAGTTCACCACCCAGCCGCCCTGTTCCAGCGACCAGCCATCCTTATTGCCCGGCAACATCGCCGGACCCGCCCCCCATACACCCCACTGCTGATTCGGCGCCACGTGCTGCAGCTGGTCGACGATGGCGGCGGTGTCGGCGGGGGCGAGTTGCGTCAGCGTGTAGTTGATCAGCCTGTCGAGGTCATTGGCCGTCGACTTCTGGAAACCCCAGTACGGAAAGGTGCCACTGAAGCCCGCGTTGGGGCGCCAGATCGGTCATCCCGTAGCGCGGGAAGTCGGCGTTGAAGGCCCGGTGATCGCCACCCCCGTAATGGGCCCACAGCGTGTCGGCGGCATCGTCGTCCGACGAGTGCATCATCGCCGCCATCAGGCCCCGGTCGGAGTTACTCAGCGCGATGGTGCCTGCCCGCTGGCGGGTGAGCAGGTCGACGACCATCGCCAGCTTGATGGTCGAGGCGGTCCAATTGGACTGAGCGGCGTGCGAATTGCGGTACGACGCACCGGTTTTGCGGTCGCGGAGCACGTAGCCGACCGAGCCGGGGCGGGTTGCGAGGTACTCATCGGCAGCGGTGACGCGGATCTGCAGGTCACAGTCGGATGCCGTCGGTCCGGGTGAGCACTCCGCCGCGGCGGTCGGCATCGGCGCCATGGTGGCCACGGCGACGGCAACAAGGGTCGCCACGACGAGTGGGCATCTCACCGCACCAGCTTCGCATTAGGCTGGACGTTCCCAGACACCCGAGGAGGTCGGCGTGGCTCTCGTCGCGGGCATCGATTCATCCACCCAGTCCTGCAAGGTCGTCGTGTGTGACGCGGACACGGGTGAGACCGTGCGGGCGGGATCGGAACCGCACCCGGCGGGCACCGAGGTCGATCCCGCTCATTGGTGGTCGGCCCTGCAGGCGGCGATCGCCGCTGCCGGCGGTCTCGAAGACGTTGCGGCCATCTCCGTAGGCGCACAGCAGCACGGGATGATCTGTCTGGACGCGTCGGGCACGGTGGTGCGGGACGCCCTGCTGTGGAACGACACGCGGTCGAGCGGCGCGGCGGCCGATCTGGTCGCCGAGCTCGGCGGCCCCGGCGAATGGGCGAAGCGGGTCGGTGTGGTGCCGGTGGCGTCGATCACCGCGGCCAAGCTGCGCTGGTTGGCCGACACGGAGCCGAGGAACGCGGACGCGACTGCTGCGGTGTGTCTACCGCACGACTGGCTGACGTGGCGGCTGGCGGGCGGAACCGACGTCGCCGACCTGCGCACCGACCGCAGTGACGCCAGCGGCACCGGCTACTTCGCCGCGGAGGGTAGCGAATACCACCCGGATCTGCTGATGCTCGCGCTGCGCGGCCGCAACCCCCGTCTTCCGACGGTCCTCGGACCGAATGAGTCGGCGGGGCAGACCGCTTGGGGTGCCGCCCTCGGACCAGGTGCCGGCGACAATGCCGCCGCGGCGCTGGGCATCGGCGCGGGCCCGGGGGACTGCGTCGTATCGCTCGGCACCTCGGGCGTGGTGAGCGCGGTGGGCGACGCCGCACCACACGACGCGTCGGGCCTGGTCGCGGGCTTCGCCGATGCGACGGGGCGGCAACTGCCACTGGTCTGCACGCTCAACGGTGCGCCCGTGCTGGCCGCGGTTGCCACGATGCTCGGGGTCGACTTCGACGAACTCGACAGGCTCGCGCTGTCCGCGCCCGCTGGCGCCGAAGGACTGGTGCTGGTGCCGTACTTCGATGGCGAACGCTCGCCGAATCTGCCAGACGCCGCAGGCGCCCTACACGGGGTGACGACCCGAAACCTGCTGCCCGCCAACGCAGCTCGCGCGGCGGTGGAGGGGCTGCTGAGTTCGATGGCGTACTGCATCGACAGGATCGCCGAACAGGGCGTGGACGTCCAGCGCGTGATTCTGGTCGGTGGCGGCGCGCGATCGCAGGCGATCCGGCACATCGCCCCCGCGATCCTCGGCATGCCAGTGCACGTACCGACGCCCGCGGAGTACGTCGCTCTCGGTGCCGCCCGGCAGGCGGCGTGGACGCTGTCCGGGGCCGATGCGCCCCCGCCATGGACGTTCGGCGTGACGGCCATCTACGACGGCGAATCGACACCCGAGGTCGTCGAGCGCTACCACGCCGTGCAGAGGCTGACCGTCGGACAGTGAGATTTCTTCGATTGTGACCTATTTCCCGCTGCAGGCGTGACGGGGGTCATTGCGATCGTCGATTAGTTAGGCAACCCTCGCCTCACTAGTACGATGACGCTGGAGGGTGCCTGGATGGCCGACCTCGATTTCGCATATGACCTGACGCTGGACGAAGCACGTCGGCGCAGCGCGGTGGTGACCGCAATCGGCGACGACTGGGACCCCGGTGCCGCACTGGCCCAGGAGGAGCGGGCGTACGACATGCTGTACGCCGGCCTCGACGACGAGCAGCAGCGGATCTACGACGAGCTCGTCGCCGCGGGCGTACTGCCGCATCGATCGGTCGGCCATGCTGCCGATTGACCCGACGGCAGACCGCTCGCGGCGGGCCTGGATGCCGTGCCCCAGCTGCAGATCGGGTCGCGGGTGCGAGGACTGCTCGAGCACACGCAACTGCGATACGCACTGGCAGTACCTGTTGAGCAACCAGGGCACCGTCGTACATCTTCAATGTCCGGGCTGCGGCCATCTCTGGTCGATCGACACCCGCAGGCGAAGGCAACGGCGTACCGACGCCGCCTGAACCGCCGCCACCTGTCACTCGCCTGCAGCGGGACGTGGCCAACTCGGTCGTGGCAGCGGCCCCTGCGGCGGCCGCAACCGGTCCAGCACCGCTCGCAGCGGCGGCCATGTCACGCGGCCGGTCCTGGTGACCGCGTACGCGGTCAGGACCACCGTCGGGTCCACCAGCGGGACCACCTTCACGCCGCTGCCGGTGGGTCTGCCGACGGGCAACAGCCCCACTCCGTAGCCGGCGACGATCAGGTCCTCCACCAGCTCCAGGCTGTCGATCTGGTGCGCGATGCGCGGCGCGAAGCCGGCGAGCGCACCCAACGTGCGGACCGCGTCCTCGTCGGCGGTGTTGCGGGAGTTGACGATCCACGTCCGATCGGCGTACGCCGAGACGTCCGCAGACAGGTTCGGTTCATCACTGGGCACACCGAGACCCCACGGGATCGACCACAGCGGGACGGTTTCGAGCAGCGGTCCCGGCGCCGTCGGTGCCAGGTTGTAGTCGTAGGTCAGGGCGAGGTCGAGATCGTCGTCGGTGAGCAGAGTGAACGCCTCGACGGGTTCGTACTCGCTGATCACGACCTCCACACCGGGGTGCCGCCGGGCCAGATCGGTGAGGATGGGCAGTAACGAGACCCTTATGCCGGTGGCGAAGCCCCCGACGCGCAGCGTTCCCGCCGGCTCGGCATCCGGGTCGAGGTCCAGGCGCGCGGCGTCGACGGCGGCGAGGATCGTGACGGCGTGGTCCGCGAGCCGTCGACCGGCCGGAGTGAGCCGCACCCGGCGGCCCTCGGGCTCGATCAACGGTGCGCCCGTCTCCTTGCCCAGTGCCGCGATCTGCTGGGACACCGTCGACGTGGTCAGGTGGAACGCCTCGGCCACCAACCGCATCGACCCCATCTGGGACAGTGCGAGCAGGAGCTGGAGTCGACGGGTGTCCACTCCGGCATTGTCCGCAATCGGCGAACGGTTCGGCCGTGCTTTCCCAGTGATTCTCACTGGACCGAGGATCGACTCTGCGCTCCTGGCCGGCTCGGCACTATTGGACGGCCGACGCCAGCGATCGCAGCGTTTCGGTTGAGGCTTGACCGCGATGGCGCTGTGAGGTGGCCACTATGCACCGGCCGCCCTTCGCGCCGCGGTCGGTCGTCGCACCGGTGTCGCCGCTGCGGTGCCGCCGTCGTCCGACGAATCGCTGCGTGGATGGGACCCGACCATCGAACCGGACGCTAGAGCGCGCGGGACTCTGGTACCTCCGTTCGTGCGGGCTCGCGCGCAGCGACGACTGTGCCTGTATCGCAGCTCGATCCGCCACGGCAATCACCCCGCCCAGTTCCTCGATGTGTGGCGTCTTCCCGAACTGTCCTCGGAACCGGAACCGGCACCGGTGCTGCTGTTCGTTCCCGGAGGCGCGTGCGTCCATCACCAGGCCGGCCGCAAGCACGACGCCTGCAGTGAGCAGCCGGTGCCGGGAGGTTGGCCCAGATTGGTGGTGTCCACGGCGAGTACGTGTTTCACGAACTGCTGGTTGGTATCGAAGTCGGTGATGTTTCCGAACGCCACGATAATCATGTACAGCGCAAGCGTGCCGATCGCGCTCCAGCGTTCATCGAATGCATCGACGTCACCTCTCTTCGGCTCGCCATCCCACCCACTCGCTGATTATCATGGAGGCCGCTCCAGACCGGTTGTACCACGAGCACTTCGAGGATCAGCGGATACGTGGTGGAACTATGTGGGGAGCGTGCGGTGAGATGCGGCGCGACGGTCCTTGCACGTCGGGTCGGCGCAGGCTAGAAGTCCGCCGGTTCCGCGGGGGTCTCGCCGGTGGCACCAAGCAGCCCGAGGTGATAGCCGAGCCGGGTTTCGACGTCCCCGGGTTGGTGAAAGCCACGCTCGAACAACTTCTGAACGCGCGCTTGGGTTTCCGGCCGTCCGAGAGCGGTCAGGAAGGCGTCCCATTCCGGTGCGATCTCGTCGTCCGGCGGCAGGCTGTTCACGTCTACCAGATGCTTCGTATCCGCGATCGCCCGCTTGTCGAATGACGAGATCCTGGTGGCAAGGGCGTCGACGAAGGCGTCGAGCTCGGCATCGGGGAAGGAGCGGTTGACGTAGCCGTAACGTTCGGCCAGGTCACCGTCGATGTCGTCGGCGCCGAGCAGGACTTCCAGGGCGCGTCCGCGCCCGATCAGGCGCGGAAGCCGCGCCATCGGCCCCCCGCCGGGTACCAGCCCCGCACCCACCTCCCACTGCGACAGGATCGCCTTCTCCCGACTGGCGAAACGCATGTCGCCGGCAAGCGCCAGCTCGCTGCCGACTCCGGTCGCGCGCCCGCGGATGGAGACGATGGACACGACGGGCGCACGGCTCAGTCGGACCAACAGATCGGGAAGCGCCTGCAGGCCCGTCGGGCCAGGGGGAATCCGGGCAGAGTCCTCGAGCTTGGCCACGAAGTCGTAGTGGGTCAGGAAGAAACCTTCGACGGCACTGTCGAAGACGACGACCTTGACGTCCTCGTCGGTCTCCAGCCCCGTGACGACAGCTTCGAGCTGCGGAATCGACTCCGGGCCAAAGATGTTGAGCGGCGGGTGGTTGAACGTCACCCGCCAATACGCCTGCGATCGGCGGGTGAGGAAGATCTGCTCGGCAGTTCGGTCGGTCATGTGGTGCCCCTCCGCGGCGCTGTGTTCTCCGCGACCATCATCTGCCCGACCCGCGGCGCGCTGGGTCCGAATGAAGCTGTGGACCTGCTGTCGGTGAGCGATGCCGTTAGTCGGACACCCCGCCGTCGAGCGGCGCCCAGAAGCCCGCATCGTTGGCGATCAGGCGGTCGGCGATGCCCGCCTCGTCGAACGCCGTCCGGACGTCGGCGATGGTCTCGCTGTAGATCGACCATCCCTCGATGTGGGCGACCACGACCTGCGGCACGGCCAGCACGGCCGTGACGTCGGCTGCACGCTGTCCGGTCAGGGTCAGCGGGCGACCCTGATTCTTCGTGGACAGGCGGGACGCGCCTGCGAACAACACCGCGACGTCGATCGCCGGGAATCGCTGCGCGATCTGAGCGGCCGGGACCATCGAGGCGTTGTCGCCGCTGACGTACACGGTGGGAAGCGCTTCGGCTTGCAGCACGAATCCGGTGACCTCGGCATTGACGTGCCCGGAGGCGTCGCGGGTGCCGTCGAGGGGGCCGTGGACGGCGGGAACGGCGGTCACGGTGACCTGTCCGGCACCGTCGTGACGGTCGACCAGCGTGGTCTGCCACGTCGCCAGGCCGATGGCGCGGCCGCCGAGCCGTTCGGCGGCGCCGGGACCGGTCACGATCATGGGAACCGAGGTGGTGGCCCATTGGCGACCGGCGGCGTCGAGGTTGTCGTCGTGGTCGTGGTGGCTCAGCAGAACGGCGTCGACGTCACCGAGGTCGGGCAGGGCCACTGCCGGTGCGGTCAGCTTGGCCATGGTGCCGAAGTCATGGGGTTCGTCGAACGTCGGGTCGGTCAGGAAACGCGTTCCCGCATAATCGATGACGACGGTCGGGCCGCCGACGACACCGATGGCGAACCCGTGGCGAACAGAGCTGATCCGGTTCGGGGTGGGGGTCGAGGTCATCATGTCAGGACTCCAAATCTGGCCGGGCACGCAACGGGGGCCGGTCAACACTGTGCGACGATGCCGGGATGACCGCACGCCCGGCGCACTTCACCCAGACCGCCCCCGACCGGTTTCTGCCGACGTCGAACGCGCAAAGCCATTGGGGTGACGATCATCTGAACGGCCCCGCGCTGGTCGGCTTGGCCGCGCGGATGCTGGAGGACGCATACGGCCTCGACGACTTCATGCCCGCCCGCCTCACCGTCGATCTGTTCAAGGCCGCCCGCGGGATCGAGACGGCGGCCACCACGCGACTGGTGCGCGACGGAAGGCGGGTGCGAAATTCGGAGTGCGAGTTGATTCAGGACGGCGTCGTCGTGGTCAGGGCAGTCCTTGTCCAGTACCGGCGCTCGGCGGCGCCGCGGGGCGAGGAATGGTCGGCCACCGTTGATTTCACGCCTCCGAGCGACATCGACGGTGCCGGATTCACGTACATGGGCAGCGATGCCGGTGGCTGGTCCGACGCAATCGCCGACCACCAGAACACGTCGCGCAAGCGGTTGCTCAACCGCACCGTCGACGTCACGTCGGGTGTGAAGAACACGCCGTTCGTGAACGCGGCGATGGCAGCCGAGGGAACCAGTTTGGTGACCAATCTGGGTTCCGCGGGGGTGGGCTACATCAACGGCGACCTGACGGTGGCCCTTGCGCGGCTGCCGCTGGACGAACGGGTGGGTGTGCAGGCTGATTCGCACTGGGTGGCCGACGGCGTCGCCGTCGGTACGGCCACGCTGTTCGACCACGCCGGTGCGTTCGGTTCGGGCACCGTGACCGCCGTGAGCAATCCCGGCGCCCAGATCGACTTCACCCACGATCGGTTTCCGACGCGGACGCCGACGGCTTGACGTGGTGTTCGGCGCGCTGAGCTAGCTGCCGCCGATCTCCGCGGGCAACGGTGGAGGCAACGGCGTCGTGGTCGTGGTCGTGGTCGGCTGCGGCACGCTCGGTCGTCGTCGGTGTCGTCGTCGGTGTCGCCGTCGCGGCGGTGGTCGCCGTCGTCGGCGTCGTCGGGGTTTCCGGTCCGTGGTAGTCCACCATCTGTTCGCTGCGGATCACTTGCTTGCCGGTGCTGACGGCCAGCGAGCTCGGCGTCAGCGTGTAGGTGATCCCATCGTTCTCGGCGACGAAGGCGCCGTCGGCCGAGCGCGAGGCGGTGACGATCAGCTTGGCGCCGTCGCGCAGGCGCACGCCGCGGTATTCGTACTGACCGCCAGGCGTCTTGCAGATCGCCACGCGCGAGGTCGCCGTGCTGCCGAAGGCAGCCGCCGTGTCCGGTGTCGTACACCGGGCCGTGGAGTCGACGTAGCCCTGGCCATCGGTGACGGGTGCGGCGGTGGCGGGCGGCACGGCGATGGCGAGGATTGCCGAACACGCTGCCGTGGCGACGGCCAGGCGGGGCAGGGAAGGTCCGAAGAAGGAGAGCATCGACTTCCACCAGACCACGGTTGCGCCCGTAGCGCTCGTACCGACGCCGATACACAACACGATCGTTAGGTCCCTGCAACACAACGCCTGCCGGGACCCGGGCACAGCGACTGTTCACGATCCGTGAACGGTATGTCCAGAGAAATCACGTGGACGTGAACGGTCGCGGTGCCGTTCAATGCAGACGTGACCACGAACCAGGTACGGACCGGTGTCCTGATGGCGACGGCGTCGATGGCGTGCGTGCAGATCGGCCTTGCACTGTCGGTCGAACTGATGGACCGGATCGGCTCCGAGGGCGCGGCGTGGCTGCGGCTGTCCTGGGCGGGCCTGATTCTGCTCGTCGTCGTGCGGCCGCGGCGGGCCGCGTTCACCCGCTCCACGTTCCTGGCGTGCGTCGTGCTCGGCATCGTCACGGCGAGCATCACGCTGCTGTTCATGGCCTCGCTCGACCGCATCCCGCTGGGCACCGCCAGCGCACTGGAGTTCCTCGGTCCACTCGGTGTCGCGGTGGCCCAGGGCCGGGGCGGTCGCCGAATCCTTTGGCCGGGCATCGCGGCCGTCGGGGTGGTATTGCTGACCGATCCGTGGGCGGGCACGGTCGACCCGGTCGGCGTGCTCTACGCACTGATTGCGGCCGTCTGCTGGGGTGGCTACATCCTGCTCACCCAGCGCGTCGGTGACGGGGTCGCGGGCATCAACGGCCTGGCCGTGTCCATGCCCGTCGCGGGCGTCGTGGCCACGCTGGTGGTCGGCCCGTCGGTACTCGCCAAGATGACGCCCGAGATCCTGCTGATCGGCATCGGGTTGGCGGTGCTGCTGCCCGTGGTGCCGTTCGCGCTGGAGATGACCGCTCTGCGCAAGCTGACCACCGCGGCGTTCGGCACCCTGATGAGTCTGGAGCCGGCGTTCGCCCTCATCGTCGGCATCATCGTGCTCGACCAGATGCCCGGCGCATGGGCGGTGGTCGGCATCTGCCTGGTGGTCACCGCCGGGATGGGCGCGGCACGCAGCGGCGCCCGGCAGGCACCGGTGCCCGCCGAAGTCGGCTGACTTCGTTAGCGTGGCCGAAAGCTGACCGTGGCAAGGAGATCGAGCACGGCATCTGGATCGTCGGGCTCGACCGCACGCCTGGACGCGCCGTCACCGATCAGACGACGATCCGTTTGCGGCGGTACAGCGTTCCGACCAGCAGCAGCATCAGGCTGATCACCAGGATCGCCGTGGCAAGCACGTTGATCTGCGGCGGCACGGCAGCCTTCACCGGCGGCGTTGACGAACAGCGGGTAGGTCACCGTCGAACCGCTGACGAAGTAGGTGATGATGAAGTCGTCGAGCGACAGCGCGAACGACAGCATCGCGGCGGCCACGATGCCGGGCACGATGAGCGGCAGCGTCACCTTGAAGAACGTCCGCGTCGGGCTCGCGCCCAGATCCATCGAGGCGTCCTCAAGCGTCCAGTCGAACCCGCGAACGCGCGCCCGCACCGTCATCGCGATGAAGCTGATCTCGAAGGCGATGTGCGCGATCAGGATGGTGCCGAAGCCCGTCGCCCAGCCAAGGTCCAGGAACAGGGTCAGCAGCGATGCGCCCATCACCACCTCGGGCGCGGTCAGCGGCAGCACCAGAAAGGTCTCGACTGCCTTGCTGCCCCGGAACCGTTGGCGGACAAGGGCGATCGCCAGCAACGTACCCAGAGCGACCGCGACCACGGTGGACAACGCCGCGACCTCGATGCTGGTCTTGAGCGCCTGGGCCAGCGCCGGGTACTTGAACGGATTCGCCCAGTTGTCCAGCGTGAAGCCCTGCCAGGTGTAGTTGAACTTGCCGGCGGGTTTGTTGAACGAGAACAACACGATCACGAAGATCGGCACGAAGATGTAGAGCAGCACCAGGCCGGCGATCACGCGCAGCGCGATGTCGCCTGCCTTGCCGGTGCCCCTGATCGAACGTCTGGTCTTGGCGGGCGGGCTGTCGATGACGTCGACGAGCGCGGTGCCTTCCTGCAGCGTCATACCAGGTCCTCCGTGCCGAGCGCCCGCGTGTACGACAGCACTCCGACGAGGATCATGGCCATCAGCAGGAAGCTGAGCGCCGCAGCACCGGGGTAGTCCTTGACCACCAGGAATTGCTTCTGGATGACGTTGCCGATCATCGTGGTCTGCGTGCTGCCCAGATAGTCGGCGTTGATGAAGTCACCCATGGCGGGAATGAACACCAACAGGCTTCCTGCCAGCACACCCGGTATCGACAACGGCAGGATGATCCTGCGGAACGCCCGGAAACTCGTCGAATACAGGTCCCTCGACGCCTCGAGCAGCCGCGGGTCGATCTTCTCCAGGCTGACGTAGAGCGGCAGGATCATGAACGTCATCGAGTTGTAGATCAACCCGCCGATCACCGCCCAGCTGGTGGACAACAGCCGCCCGTCGGACGGCAGCAACCCGACCGAACCGAGCGTGTGCACCACGAAGCCGTCGTCGGCCAGGATCGTCTTCCAGGCCAGAGTGCGAACCAGGAATGTCACGAAGAACGGCAGGATGACCAGACCGAGCAGCAGGTTCTTGTACCGCCCCGACTTGAAGGCGATCGCGTAGGCGAGGGGGTAGGAGATCAGCAGCGAGACCACGGTCGCGGTGAAGGCGTACGTCAGCGAACGCAGGATCTGGTCCTGGTATGCGGTCAACGCGTGAGCGTAGTTGCTGAAGTCCCACGCAAACGTCAGCTGCGGAAGGTAGATCGAGCCGCCCATGTCCGACAGCGACGTCCTGAACAGCGACCAGAACGGGACGACGAAGAAGATCGCGAGATACGCCAAGGCGGGCAGGATCATCAGATACGGCGCGATCTTGCTCCGCTGACGACTGCTGCTGGCTACGCCTGCCATGTATCGGCCCGCCGTCTAGCTGCCGGTGACGCTGGCGTATGCGGTGTTGAACTCCTGGGTCTGCTCGTCGCTGAGCGCGGCCCACGTCTTCAACCTGTCCTGGTAGTCCTGGGGCGGGTTGATCAGCGGGTTCGTGGCGAGGCTTCGGATCGATCTTGTTCAGTTCGTCGGTCATGTCCGACAGCACGGGAACGTACTGGGTGAACGCCACCAACTTCGCGTAGTTCGGCTTGTCGTAGACGTAGTTGATCCACGCTTCGGCGGCATGCTGGTTCTGCGTCGTGTACGGGATCACCTGGGTGTCGATGAACCAGGTGCCTCCGGACTCGGGAACCACGAAATCGAGATCGGGGTTGTCGGCCTTGAGCTGCACGACGTCGCCGGAGTACGCCTGGGCGATGACGATGTTGCCTGCCGCGAGATCGTCGGCGTAGTCGTTGCCGGTGAATCGCCGGATCTGACCCTTGTCCTTCTGTTCCTTGACCAGGTCGACGGCCTTCTGCACGGTCTCGGTGGTGGGCTGCGACAACGAGCTGCCCTGCGACAGCATCAACATGCCGAGGCCGTCCTGCATGTCGGAGAGCAGGCTGACCTTGCCCTTGAAGGCGGGATCCCACAGGTCGTCGATCTTGGTGATCGCCCGACCCGTCGCAGCCTTGTTGTAGGCCAGTGCCGTCATGCCGCTCATGTACGGCGCGGTGTACTTGCGGCCGGGGTCCGACGAGTCGTTGAGCAGGTCGGGCCGCAGGTTCTTCCTGTTCGGCACCCGGGTGTCACTGATCTCGTTCAGCCAGCCCAGCCCCTTGAGCCGGAGTGCCATGAACTGGGTCGGCACGGCCAGATCGGCGCCGATGTCCTGCTTGCGCGACAGCGGCTCCTTGTTCTTGGCGAACCATTCCTCGTTGTCGTTGAAGTCTTCCTTGTAGTCCACGGTCAGCTTGCTGGCGGTCTGGAAGGCGGCGACGAACCCGTCGGCCATGTACAGCGGCCAGTTCGAGATGCGCAGATTGCCGGTCGCCGGTGAGCCGTCGTCTGCCGGCGGCGCCGACGAGCTGCTGGAGCTCGTCGTGCTGCTGGAGCCGCATGCCGCCAGGAAGGACGGGCCGAGCGCGAAAGCCGCGGCGGCAGCGGCACCTCCGCCTAGGAACCGACGACGGGAACTTCTGTTGCCGGCGATCTGCGAGATGCGCCCTGGGTTGATCTGATTGGCCATGGCAGGGGAGTGCCTTTCTGATTTCCTTGGGCGAAGAAGGGTTGGTTGGTGATCCGCGTCAGGGGGTGTCGGGGGCGTCGAGCATCTCCTCGAGATCCTCGGTGGTGGGGATGTCGGCGGCGGGCAGGACCAGCGAGGCCTCCGGTAGCCAGCACACATACACCTGATCGCCGGGGCGCAGCAGTGGCAATTGCTGTTCGGGGCCGACGTGCGCGACCACCGGCGAGCCGTCCGGCGCGGCCAGTGACAGGCGCACGACCGGGCCCTGGAAGGTCAGATCGGTGACGGTGCCCCTGACGGACACGACGTCGCCGCTCGGCTGGTCAACCGAAACCCGGACGCGTTCTGGCCGCACCATCAGGGTGGCCTGGCCGCCCGATCTCGATCCGGGTGGTGCCCGGTCGCGCCCGCAGGGTGGTGCCGAGGACCGAGACCTCGGCGATGTCACCGTCGAGCCGGTTCTGCGTGCCCGCCCAGAGGTTGGCCTGGCCGATGAAGTTGGCGACGAACACCGTCGATGGCGCGTCGTAGATGTCGGTCGGGGTACCGATCTGTTCGACGTTGCCCAAGTTCATCACCGCGATGCGGTCGCTCATGGTGAGCGCTTCCTCTTGGTCGTGCGTCACGTAGACGAACGTGATGCCGACCTCCCGCTGGATTCGCTTGAGCTCGAACTGCATGGCGTGACGCAACTTGAGGTCGAGTGCGCCGAGTGGTTCGTCGAGCAGCAGTGCGCTTGGGTAGTTGACCAGTGCGCGGGCCAGCGCGACGCGCTGCTGCTGGCCGCCGGACAACTGGGCTGGCTTGCGTTTGGCGAAGTCGGTGAGCCGGACGATCTCGAGGATCTCGTCGACGCGGCGGGTGACCTCACCCTTTCCCTTGGCCTTGTCCATCTTCATGCTGCGCGGGCCGTAGGCGACGTTGTCCCAGACCGTCATGTGCGGGAACAGCGCGTAGTGCTGGAACACCGTGTTGACGTTGCGCTTGTGCGGCGGGGTACGCGACACGTCGACGCCTTCGAGGCGGATGGCGCCCTCGGTCGGCGTCTCGAAGCCTGCGATCATCCGCAGCGTCGTGGTCTTGCCGCAACCCGACGGTCCGAGCATCGAGAAGAACTCGCCCGACCCGATCGAGAAGTCCGCGTCGGTCACGGCGACGTAGTCCTCGAACCGCTTCGTGACGTGATCGATCTCGACGACGGGGCGTCCCGTATCGCGGACGGCCCCGTCTTCTCCGGTCGTGTGGTTGGCGGCGGTGGTGCGTGTGCCGGTCAGAGCAAAACCTCCCTCGTTCCCCCGAGACGAAAACTAATGTTCGAACTCGATGCTCAGCCGTGCGACTGTGGATAAACTGTCGCCGATCAGCCGCACCTTCGCAAGCGATTCCGCAACGAATTTACATTTCAACAATGGAATCCCTCGCTTTCGGGGTTGCTCAGCCGCCGATTCCGCGCCACGGTGGTCACCGCCAGAGGCACGTTGGAGGCGTGCGCGGCGGCCGTCCGCCCTCGTGACCGGCCGTCATGATCGAATAGCCACATGAATAGTGCCGCGCCGCCTTCCCGACCGCCGAGCGCACTGAGCGCACCAACGTTTCACGGTCGGACGCCCAGTGGGGCAGGCGATCTGTCGGTCGAGACGCACGGCATCGCGCCGCTCGACGGGGGCCAGCGGTACGGGTCGCCGCGACGGTTGTTCAACGTCTGGTTCGCCCCTCAGGTCAACATGACCGGCGTCTTCACCGGTGCCCTTGCCATCGCGTTGGGGCTGGGCTTCTGGCTGGGCACTGCTCGCAATGGTGATCGGAACGGTCCTCGGTTCCCTCGTCGTCGGTTACCTCTCCACGTGGGGCCCCCGCACCGGAACCGCACAGCTGCCGTCCTCTCGGATGGCGTTCGGTGGGGCGGTGAAGCTTCCCGCCGCACTGCAGTGGCTGTCGTCGATCGCGTGGGACGCGCTCGTCGGGTTGTTCGGCGGCGAGGCGCTTGCGGTACTGCTGGGCATTCCCTTCTGGACGGCTGTGCTGATCGTTCTGGGAGTGCAAGGGGTGGTCGGTTTCTACGGTTACGAGGTCATCCACCGACTGCAAGCCGTGTTGACGGTCGTCCTCTTCGTCACCTTCGTCGTCTTCGCGGTCAAGCTGGTCGGCGGGCACGACGTGGTGACGCCGCCGACGGTGCACGGGGCCGATCTGGCGGGGGCCTTCATCCTCGAGGTGACGATTGCGCTCAGCCTGACGGTGTCGTGGGCCAGCTACGCCTCCGACTTCAGCCGCTACCTTCCCGCCGACACGTCGCGACGGCGGGTGTTCGGTTACACGTTCGCCGGGATCGTGCTGGCGTACGCCTTCGTTCAGGGCATCGGCGTCGCGGCGGGTGAGCTGGTGTCGGAGCAGACTGCCGAGGGGGTGCGCTCGGTGATGGGCGGCGGAGTCCTCGGCGGCCTGGCCCTGCTCGTCATCGCGCTGGCGTCCGTGGGTTCGGGCGTGATGAACGACTACAGCGGGTCGCTGGCACTGCAGACGCTCGGCGTGCGCGTGCGCAGGCCGCTGTCCTCGGTGGTGGTAACGGTTCTGGCGTTCGGGCTGATTCTCTGGCTGCACTCCGCCGATACCGCTGCACGGTTTCAGAATGTGCTGCTCGTGGTCAGCTATTGGATTCCTGCGTTCGTCGCAGTGGTCGTCGTGGATTGGCGGATCAGGAGCCGTGGACGGGTCGTCGTCGATCCCGACGTCGAACAGACCGCACGCCCCGATGCCGTCGCGGCGCTGGTGGCATTCGTCATCGCCTATGCCGCGGCCGTCCCGTTCATGAATACGTCGATCTATCAAGGCCCCGTGGCCGTCGCGTGGCACGGCGCCGACGTCGCGTACTTCGTCAATTTCCTTGTGGCACTGGCGATCTACGGCGGTTATCGGATCACCCGGCTGCGGGCTGCCTACCGACCCTCGAACCGCGAGAGGTAGAGCCAGGTCGGCTGGTATCCACGTCGTTCGTACAATCGGATCGCGTCGGCGTTGCCCGGCAGGACGCCCAGGATCAGGTCGTTCGCGCCGCGGGTACGCAGATGCGTCTCGAGCTGGTCGAGCAGCAACGAGCCCAGCCCGCTGCTGCGGTAGTCCGGAAGCACGCTGAGCGACTCGATCTCGCCGATCCGCGCGCCTGTCCGCCAGGTGTCGGGGATCCAGCTGTCCTCGACGCACAGAACATGGGCCAGGCCGTAGCCGACCGCCGATTCACCGTGAAAGGCCAGGAGTAACAACGTGTCCGGCTTCGCAAGTAGTTCGCGGTAGAGCGCGCTACGGATCGTCCAGGTGTCTCCGTCGCTCACGTAGGGGGCGAGTTGGGGCATGGTCTGAGCGTGGCGGTGGTGCACGGCAATCCACAGCGGCTCGAGTAGGGGCAGGTCGTCGGCGGTACCGGTGCGCAATTCGGGGAGAGCGTTGGTCATGCGCCACGCTAACGCGCACCGATCGTTTGGCCGACGTTGCGGACGGGTACTGCCGGTGGGCTCGCGAAAGGAGCGCCACATGCGTCCTGCCACCCTTGCCAAGACCACGACTGCGGTTGCCCTCACCGCTGTAGTGGGTGGTGTGGCCAGTCGGCCGGCCCAGTCGGACTGGTACCAGAAACTGCGTAAACCCAGCTTTCAGCCACCCCGGCAGGCATTTCCGATCGTGTGGCCGCTGCTCTACGCCGACATCGCCACGGTCTCGGCCGCCACCCTTGACAAGCTCGACGAGGAGGGCGACCACGCCAAGGCCAGGGCCTACTCCGTCCTGCTGATGCTGAACCTGGTGCTCAATGGCGGCTGGACGTGGCTCTTCTTCAGCAGGCGAAAGCTCGGGACCTCGGCAATCGCGGCCGCCGCGCTGGCGGTCAGCAGTGCTGACCTCGCCCGGCGTGCGGTTCGGACGAAGGGAGCGGGCGCAGGCGTGCTCGGTCTGTATCCGCTGTGGTGCGCGTTCGCCACGCTGCTGTCGGGCCGGATCTGGTGGCTCAACAGGCCAGGCCGTTGAGGGCAACGGTGGCTAAGACGACGGACGACGACGGCGACGAGGCCGACCGTCAGCGTCTGGCCGACCGGGTCCTAAGCGGCGTCGAGGACGCCGTCTACTGGGCGATCGCCGTCGTCCTGGTGATCGGCTCCGTAGCGCTGCTGGTGGCCCAGTTCAACACGATGCTGCGACTGCGAAGCACCGCGGCATCGACTCTGATGCTGGAGATACTCGACGGCCTGCTGCTGATCTTCATCTTCGTGGAACTGCTGTACGCCGTCCGTGCCTGCCTGCGGTCACACGAGATCGTCGCCGAACCGTTTCTGATCGTCGGCATACTCGCCGGCATCAAGGAGATCGTGGTGCTGTCGGTGGAAGCGGCAACCCTTCTGGAGAAGGGCCCCGAATTCTCCCGCGCGGCCGTGGAGATCGGTGTTCTCGGCGCAGTGGTGCTCGTTCTGGCGGTGGCGGCGTTCGTGTTACGCGCACGGCGGGGCGGTGTCGGCGAGGTGGCTGAGAGCTGATATGCGGATGGGCCTCCGAGTCGGAGTGGGATGCCTTTGTCCAGAGATCGAGCGTGATCGGTTGAGTGACGGCGTGATTGGTGATGGCTTTCCGGACAGTTCTGAGGTAGTGCCAAAGCCGCGACCGCCAAGTGAACTCGCCGGCTGACATCGTCAGTCCGTCCCCGCCAAGCTCACGCCCGGCCTGTCAGACCGAGATCTGACCCCCGTTGGCCAGCGTGCGATCGGTCAGAACCGTTGAGGGAGAAAACGTTGTGAAAGTGTGGCGAAAACGTTTCGTGGAAGGGCGCGTCGAAGCAACGTGACGCTATTTCGCAGCGGTTACAGTGCTGTGGAATACGACCGGAGCTAAGCGACTCCGATGCCTGCCCGCGGCAAGGCGACGAGTGGGCCGACTCCGGTTGCCCTCGCGGAGCGACGAAGTATCTGACGAGTAGGGGAGTCAGCGGCGAGGACCATCGGATGGGATAGGGGATCAGCCCGATGTCGATGATCGAGCGGCCAGCGCCGTGTTCTTAGCGCTGCACGCGGTCAGCGTCGCACACCGGACGCGGCGGTGGACGGGTTGGCCGGTGTGGCGGTTCGGTGTGCGAGCCGTCGCGGTGTGGGTGGTCGCCGTCGGGTCGCTGGTCCTGCTGCCGGGCACCGCGGCCGGCGATCCCGTCGACATGGCACCGAAGTATCTTTCGAAGCAGACCCGCGACGGATGGAACCTGTCGATCTCCATTGAGGCCGAACGGATCAACTCGGTGCCCAACCTGGCCTCCGCGACGACCTCCAAGGAGGGTTTCGTCACCCTGTCGGCCACCGCCACGGCGCAAGGCGGCGAATCGCCGATCACCGACAGTCTCTTCATCACCGGATATCAACTGGGCTGCCAGACCGATGTGTCCAGCGGCTTGGGCGTTGGCGGCGCTGGCGCGGGCGGTGGCAACGCCGGGGTCGACACGAATTTGACCAACCCCGTGGGAGCGTCGGACAACGTCGGGGTTGCCGGCGGTGGGGCGGGCTTCGTCCAGACCACGATCCAGCCCGGGGTCATCGTGGAAGTGCCGATGATGAACATGGCCCTCTCACCCGACGGACGCGCGATGCTGGATCTCGACAACATCCACATCAAGGCCGACGCGTGTGGGGGTGACGTCAGCATCCGGTCGTACGCCTATCTGCGTGTTGCCACGGCCCTGACCCATACCGGATTCGCCGTCTACGGCGATCCCCTTAAAATCTAGGAATCGGAGGTAGGTCTCGTGGGTTTGCGAATCGTTGCCGGGCGCCGGACCATCGCGGCGGCCGCCAGTCTGTGCACGCTGGCCACGCTCAGCTCGGTGCCCGCGGGGGCCGAACCTGCGCCGCCGACCCCTCCCGGCTACCCGATACCCGAGCTCATCGTTCCTGGCAACCCGGGTAAGCCTTTCTTTACGCAGGACTTCTCGCAGGAATTCTTGCCGTATACCCCTCCCCCGCAGACCGATGCCCGCGGTGTGTTCGTCGCCACGAACGCGAACTCCGGCCAGACGGTCGTCGGCATGCCGGGGTCGCGACTGGGGGTCGTGTCGCCCAGGATCGGGCCGTATGCGGGTTCCCCCGGATTCCAGACGCAGGGCTTCGGTCCGGGGGTCATGATCGGCAGCATGGGGGAGCCAGCCGCGGAGGTGGACCCCTACGGACACCGCCCGCCCACCTCGTCCCCCGGGGGCGGCGAACTGTCGCCGTTCGGGATCACCGCCAACACGGGTACGTCATTGGAGAGTGCCGGGGTGGAAGTGGCCACCATGGGCGACGGCGCCGGACTCGAGGATCCGAACGGCCAACCACCCGTCGGTCCGGGTCCGGTGGGCTTACCCCTCCTGCCGCCGCCGCAGCCGAACCCCTAGAGCGTTGCGCGCCAGCCGATTTGCGAACTAGATTCCACCACTTCATCACGACGTTCATCCACCACGTTCACGCCGGGGAAAACGTGCTCGGATGCGGAGTTCCGTCCAGCGAGTCGCGGACTGCCTGTCTCGTGGGCGGCGTGATCGCAATCCTCACCGCAGCGTCGCGAAGAACTTGCGCACGTCGTCGACGAACAGGTCCGGCTGTTCGAAGGCGGCGAAGTGGCCTCCGCGGGGCATCTTGGTCCAGTGCGTGATGTTGTAGTTCTCCTCGCACCATGCCCTTGGCGGTCTGCTGAGTTCCTTCGGGAAGGACGCGACACCGGTCGGAAGCTCCACCCGGCCGCCGGAACCGAAGGCCGCCGTGCTCTCCCAGTACATCCGCGCCGACGACGCGCCGGTTGCGGTCACCCAGTACAGCGTGACGTCGTCGAGCATTTCGTCGCGGGTGAGTGCGTTCTCGGGATGGCCGTCACAGTCCGTCCATGACCAGAACTTCTCGACGATCCAGGCCATCTGCGCAGCGGGGGAGTCCACCAGGCCGTAGCCGACCGTCTGAGGTCGGGTGGCTTGTTGCTTGAAGTAGCCGGAGTCCACCTTCTGGTAGTGATCGATCGCCGCGAGGGCGTCCTTCTCCTGCTCGGTGGGGTTCGTCACGGCATCGGCAGGTGGCGTGCCGACCGGCATGTTGAGGTGGATGCCCACGCAGTGACCGACGTTGCGGCCGATGTCGACGGTGACCGCAGAACCCCAGTCCCCGCCCTGTGCGCCGTAGCGCAGGTGACCGAGGCGGACCATCAGCGTCTCCCATGCCCTTGCGGTCCTGCCGACGTTCCAGCCCGTCGTGGTCGGTTTTCCGGAGAAGCCGTACCCGGGCAGCGATGGGCACACCACGTGAAAGGCGTCCTCTGCGCGGCCGCCATGTGCGGTCGGGTCGGTCAGCGGCCCGATGACCTTGGCGAACTCGATGACCGATCCAGGCCAGCCGTGCGTGATCACCAGCGGGAAGGCGTCCGGGTGCGGCGAGCGCTGATGGATGAAGTGGATGTCGAGGCCATCGATCTCGGTGGTGAACTGGTCGAACTGATTGAGCGCGGATTCGCCTGTCCGCCAATCGTATTCGGTGGCCCAGTACTCGGCGAGCTCGCGGGTGTAGGCGAGCGGGATGCCCTGAGTCCAGTCGTCGACGCATTCGGCCTCGGGCCAGCGGGTTGTCGCAAGGCGTCGGCGAAGGTCCACCAGTACGTCGTCGGGAACGTTGATCCGGAACGGTTGGACATCAGCCATGGTCGCCATTCTGTCCGCCCCGTGGCACCGAGATCCGGGTGGGTTCCGATCGGCCACGCAGGACGACGGCGCCGGCCCGCTCCACCGTCGCCGGAAGGGGCGCGACGTAGACTTGGCCGACTAAACGCCCGCAGTGTACGTTTGTTCACTGAATCGTACGTCGATAGCTCGCGCCGTCGGCAGCCACGTGAACACAACCGACCGTGACCCTGAGAGGACCAGCGCCATGTCGTTTTCGCTCGAGCCGTCCGAGGACGTCATTCAGGTGCGGGATTGGGTTCACCAGTTCGCTGTGGAGGTAGTGCGGCCCGCGGCGGCGGAGTGGGACGAGCGCGAGGAGACGCCGTGGCCGATCATCCAGGAGGCGGCCAAGGTGGGGTTGTACTCCATGGAGCTGTTCGCCACGCAGTCCGCCGAACCCAGCGGGCTGGGAATCCTGACGGTGTTCGAGGAGCTCTTCTGGGGGGATGCCGGAATCGCCCTGTCCATCCTCGGCACCGGCCTCGCCGCCGCGTCGCTGGCCGCAACCGGGACCCCCGAGCAGATGGGCGAGTGGTTGCCGCAGATGTTCGGCTCCATCAACGAGCCGCAGCTCGCGTCGTTCTGTGCATCCGAACCCGGCGCAGGGTCGGACGTGTCGGCCATCATCACCCGCGCCCGTTACGACGAGGCATCCGACGAATGGGTGATCAACGGCACCAAGACGTGGGCTACCAACGGCGGCATCGCCAACGTGCACATCGTCGTCGCCTCGGTGAATCCCGAATTGGGCTCCCGCGGTCAGGCCACGTTCATCATCCCGCCGGGCACAAAGGGTTTCAGCCAGGGCCAGAAGTTCAAGAAACATGGCATCCGCGCGTCGCACACCGCTGAGGTGGTGCTCGACAACGTGCGCCTTCCTGGCCGGCTGATCATCGGCGGCAAGGACAAGTTCGACGAGCGGATCGCCCGCGCCCGCGAGGGCAAGAGCTCGGCGGGCCAGGCGGCCATGAAGACGTTCGAGCGGACCCGCCCCTCGGTGGGGGCGATGGCGCTCGGCGTGGCAAGGGCCGCTTACGAATACGCCCTCGAATACGCCCAGCAGCGTGAGCAGTTCGGGCGCAAGATCGGCGACTTCCAGGCGATCGCGTTCAAGCTCGCCGACATGAAGACCAGGATCGACATGGCTCGCCTGCTGGTGTGGCGGGCGGGGTGGATGGCCCGCAACGACAAGCCGTTCGTCAATGCCGAAGGGTCGATGGCCAAGCTCGCGGCGAGCGAGACCGCGGTCTATGTCACCGACGAGGCCATCCAGATCCTCGGTGGCAACGGTTATACCCGGGACTACCCGGTCGAACGAATGCACCGGGATGCCAAGATCTTCACCATCTTCGAGGGCACCAGCGAAATTCAGCGTCTTGTCATGGCCAGGGCCATCACGGGTCTGCCGCTGAAGTAGCCGGCGCTACTTGGTCCCGAAGATGCGGTCGCCCGCGTCGCCGAGACCGGGCACGATGAAGCCGTGCTCGTCGAGCTGGCGGTCGACGGCGGCGGTGTAGATCGGCACGTCGGGATGGGCGCCGTGGAGCCCGGCGACGCCCTCGGGACACGTCAGCAGGCACACGAACTTGATCGACTTGGGGCCGAACTCCTTGAGCCGCTCCACCGCCGCGACGGCCGAGTTGCCGGTGGCGAGCATCGGGTCGACCACCACGATGTCGCGCTCGGCCAGATCGCCGGGCATCTTGAAGTAGTACTCCACCGCCACCATCGTCTTCGGGTCGCGGTACAGCCCGATGTGGCCCACCCGGGCGCCTGGAACCACGGTCAGCAGGCCGTCGAGGATTCCGGTGCCCGCGCGCAGGATGGACACGAACACCAGCTTCTTGCCGTCGATGACCCTGCCGGTGGTTCGCTCCAGTGGCGTCTCGACGTCGATTTCGTGCATCGGGATGTCACGAAGCACCTCGTAGGCCATCAGCGCAGCCACTTCGTTGCACAGCTGGCGGAAACTGTTGGTGGAGGCGTCCTTTCGGCGCATCAACGTGAGCTTGTGCTGTACCAGGGGATGCTCGACGACGTACACGTTGTCCATGGCGCTAGAACACCGTGCCGTCACTGACGACGGTCAACGGTGGCGGCCCGCCGCGCAGCCGCTTGGCCAGCGCACGACCGGCCGCCCAGGTACCGCCCTCCAATACGCAGGCAAGCGGCATCCGCGTCGCATCGACGCCGAGCCGGGACCGCACCAACGGGGCGAGTTCGTCGAGGAGCGCGACCGTAAGGGCCCGCCATTCGACCACCAGCTCGTCGGCGACCGTCCACTCGGCCGCGCCCCAGGCCGGGTCGTGCAGCCGCAACGCCCCGGTATCGAGCAGCAGGCCGCCGTTGCGGTATTCCGGCAGGCCAGTCAACGCGTCGAGGTCGTCCACCCGAACCCCTGCCCATTGAAACGGTTCCAGTAAGGAGTACGTCAACCACTGCGAGAGCTTGTGGAACGGCATCCAGCCTCGCGTCAGACCCGGGCCTGGTACGGCGGCGTGTTGCCAGCAGTCACCCAGCGGCTGATCGCCGATCGTGTTGTCGGCGGGCCAGATCCCCGACAGTGACGTCAACAGCTGCGACAGGATGTCGTGTGCGGCGACCGAAGTCCGGCCGTGGGAGGTCACCAGGAAGTCGAACAGGCCGCCCGGTCGGCCCGGCGATCCGAACACCTCCGGTCGGCCGGTGAGCTGCGCACCGAGCCGGCGCAACACGGCCACCCGACCCTCCAGGCCCACCAAGGGATTCGACGGGCCCGCCTGGAACGCCTCGGCCAGCCGGTCGGCGTTCACCGCGCACAGAGCGGCGGCATCGGCGCGCAGCGGGTCCGTTGCGTCGCTGGAGAAGAGCCCGGTCGTGAAGGCGTGCCAGCTCGCAACGCCGAGACCCTCGGATCGGGCGAACCGCTGCCCGCTGGCGGCTTCGTCGTAATGCCAGTCGGCGCCCGCCCCGGCATCGAGCAGCACGCTCACCACGGCCAGGTCGATCGTCGCGCGGGCGTCCAGCCCGACGCCCAAGTTGGCCCTGCGGTCGATGCCGCCCGCCTCGAAATGACGCCAACGGCTGTGGAACGGGATGTTCAGATCGGGGTATCGCACCCGTGTGACGTCCGCGACCTCGGCTGGCGGCCGCCGCCAGCGCGACGTCGTCAACGCTGAACCACGCCGAGTCGCCGTCCCTGGCCCGCCGAAGCAGGTGGCCTGCGCGCTCGCGGACCGCCGTCGTCCGGCGCAGCGCTGCCGCGGCTCCGTCGGCCCGATCGGTGGCCGCGTCGAGCTCGGTGCCCGTGGAGTGCGCCGAACTCATCCGTCCAGCCCTCGCCCCTTGGCCTTCTTCAGTTCGTCGGCGTCCGGTACCGCACCCGGGGTGAAGTAGCCGGCGGCCATCTTGGCGTCGATCTCGACCCGCGCATCGTCGGGAATGAGGTCGTCGGGGATGTTCACCCGTTCGCCGACCTCGATGCCCGACCCGGTGATGGCGTCGTACTTCATGTTGCTCATCGAGACAAGGCGGTGGATCTTGCGGATGCCCAGCCAGTGCAGCACGTCGGGCATCAGCTCCTGAAACCGCATGTCCTGCACGCCGGCAACGCATTCCGTGCGGGCGAAGTACTGGTCGGCGGTGTCGCCACCCTCCTGGCGCTTGCGTGCGTTGTAGACCAGGAACTTGGTCACCTCGCCGAGCGCGCGGCCTTCCTTGCGCGAGTACGCGACGAGACCGACACCTCCGTTCTGCGCGCCCTGGATGCATTCCTCGATCGCGTGCGTCAGGTACGGACGACAGGTGCAGATGTCGGAGCCGAAGACGTCCGAGCCGTTGCATTCGTCGTGCACGCGGGCGGTCAGCTCCACCGAGGGATCGGCCAGATCCTGCGGATCGCCGAAGATGTAGACCGTCTGGCCGCCGATCGGAGGCAGGAAGACCTCGAGGTCTCCGCGGGTCACCAACTCCGGATACATGCCGCCGGTCTCCTCGAACAGCACGCGACGCAGATCCGTCTCGCTGCATCCGAATCGCTGCGCCACGCCAGGCAGGTACCAGACCGGCTCGACGGCGGCCTTGGTGACGAGCGCCGCGCCGCTCGGCAGCAGGATGCCGCCGTCGGGGCGCAGCCTGCCCTTCTGCACGGCCTCGATGATCTCCGGCAGGATGACGTGCGCCTTGGTGACCGCGATCGTGGGGCGGATGTCGTATCCGGCGGCCAGTTCGGCACTGAAGGCGTCGGCCACCATGGCTCCCCATGGGTCGAGGCTGACGATCGCGTCGCGGTCGCTCCACTGCGGGTAGGGGCCGAGGGTGTCGGTGGGCGCGGTGTTGGTCAGGTCGGCCCTGTGTTCTCTCGACAGCGCGCCCGCCGCCACCGCCAGCGCGCGGTACACGCTGTAGGAGCCGCTGTGGGTGCCGATGACGTTTCGGTGTGAGCGCTTGATGGTGGTTCCGAGCACGGGCCCGCGTTCGGCGGCGGTCGCCGCGCCCCAGCGGATCGGCAGGGCGCCGAAGCCTCCGCTGTGCGACGTCAGTCTGATGTGGCCGGCGGCGGACTTGGAGACCGTGGCAGGCGAGGGGACGGTGGCACCGGCATCGGTGGACATGGTCGCTCCCTCGGTCACTGGAATTCGCCAGCATAGCGACTCGATGTGGTGTCCGTCGGGCCTCGCGGATGACGTTGAGTTACAGGACGACGAACCAGATGGCGATGTAGTGACAGATCGCCGCTGCGGCGGTGAACGCGTGAAAGAACTCGTGGTAGCCGAAGGTTCTCGGCCAGGGGTTGGGCCAGCGAATCCCGTAGAGCACGGCCCCGATGTTGTACAGCACACCGCCTGCGGCGAGCAGTATTACGGCGGCGAGGCCCGCACCGTGCAGCAGTGTGCCCGCGAACCAGATCGCCGTGTAGCCGAGCAGCAGGTAGAGGGGCACCCCGACCCAGCGCGGTGCCGACGGCCACATCATCTTCAGCGCGACGCCTGCGGCCGCACCGGTCCAGACCGTGGTCAGCACGCGGGCGCCGGTGCTCGGCGGCATCGCCAACAAGCAGAAGGGGGTGAAGCTTCCTGCGATGAACACGAAGATCAGCGAGTGATCGATGCGCTTCATCCACTTCAGCGTGGTCGGAGAGTGCCAGTGCACCCGGTGGTAGAGGGCGCTGAAGCTGAACATCGCGACGATGGTCGCGGTGTAGATGATCGACGCAAGGACGGCCTTCGGCGACGAGGCGACCCACGCCGCGGACACCAGGGCCACGCCGGCCACGATGGCAGCGGCCGCGGAGCAGAAGTGAATCCAGCCACGCGCGCGTGGCCTGCCCAGGAAGTCGGTGACGGTATCGGCGAGAACCTGGGGCAGGTCGTCGTCGGGGCCCGCATTCTGCGGCAGGTCATCGTCAGCTACGGCCCCCGCCCGACCGCTTTCGCGAGAAGGCGTCTTCGGATCGGCTTGTCCGGAGATCAACTAGTCGTGGCCGATGCTCGAGCGTTCAGGACGTCTCCGGTGTCGAGGGGCTGCCCAGGTGGGACGGGCTGTCGCGGTTGCGACGGCGCACGCTGAGCGTACAGGCGAGAACTGCGAGTACGCCGTTCCCAGTCCGTCACAGTGTCTCGTCTCACGGTCACGCCGGTCGTGCCACGCGGCGCCGTGCGAGCTCCTTGATGTCCTCCGGCAGCCGATCGGCGTGAAGCAGTCGGGGCAGCAAATTGGGTTCGCTCAGCAGCGCGCGGAACACCAGCGACACCGTGACGTCGTGGTCGGGGCGGTCCGCGACGACGATGTCGTCACCCGCCCGCACGGTCCCTGGGCTGATCACCCGAAGGTAGGCCCCGGGCATCGCCGCGCCGGTGAAGGTCTTGATCCAACCCGGTAATCCGAGGAAGGCCGAAAAGGTCCGACACGGGGTCCGGGGAGACGTCACCTCGAGTACCAGACCGTCGGACCCGACGTGCCATCGCTCGCCCACCCGGGCGCCGGTGACGTCGACGCCGGACGTGGTCAGGTTCTCGCCGAAGTTGCCGTTGTCCAGCGTGCGCCCGAGGTGGGTCTGCCAGCCGTCGAGGTCTTCACGCGCATAGGCGTAGACGGCTTGATCGTCGCCGCCGTGAAGCTTCTTGTTGCCGATCACGTCGTCGTGCATGCCACTCCCGGCGCCGCCGGAGTCGGGGCCCGGTGGGCGCACCGCGACCGGGTGGCCCGTCGGCAACTTGTCGATGCCGGTGAGCACCGACTCCTTGGCCGGATTCGGCCGTGGTCGGGCGAGGTTGACCGTCAACACAGTTGGCATGCGGCCAAGCCTAATTGGAAGATCATGCGCGCGTTGGCCGCCGAACCCGACCCTCAGTCCGGCCACCGGGACCGAAGCGGCTCTGCGGTCCAACCCGGCCAGGACGGGGCACCGATCACGACGCCGCCGCTCAGCTGAGCGACGATGCGTGGCCCGTCGCGGCGAGAGTTGTCGTAGAACGTGGTTGTTTCGGCGCGCGCGGCGGCCGTGGCCACCAGCGGCCACAACCGCCGGTATCGTTCCCGGATCTTGTCCTCGGGCACGTGGTGACCACCCGCCAGGACGCGGCGCTTGACGCGTTCGGGGGCGAGTTCCTCGGGAATCATGATCACGTGCACGACGACGACGTAACCGGCCCCCTGTGCCGCGCGGAGGAGGTCGAGCTTCGACGGATGCGAGAAGACCGTCTCGGCGATGAACGACCGGCCCAACTCGATGAGTCGGGTTCTTGTTTCGGCGGCGGCCCGCGCGGCGTCGTAGGCGTGTGACACGGGATCGTCGGGCCAGCGTTGCCTGGCGATCTCGTCGGCGTTGACGAAGACGCTGCGGGGCAGCAGCGGCGCCAGGGTCAGCGCAACGAACGTCGACTTCCCCGCGCCGTTCGGTCCGACGACGAGGTCGGCGCGCTTCACCGGCGTCGCGTGCGGTCCGCGTTTGCGGCGGTACCGATCAGCGCTCGGCCATCAGCACGGCGGAGGTGCCGTCCGGCCAGTACTCGACCATCTGGCCCGCTTCGTCGAGGGCGACCATCGTGATGCCCCGAGAGGCGAGCACGCCGCCGTAATCGGTGCGCGCGAGGCGCTCCTCGACGGCGGCGGATATCTCGGCGTTGAAGACGACGCCCTCCTCGACGGTCAGGTCGCTGGTGTCGAGCTCGCCGGCCAGCGCCGCTTCGACGCGCCGCCGCGAAGCAGTGTGCTGGCTCGATACCGCGCGACCGACGCGGGCCCAGTGATCCAGTTGCTGCTTGGCCGAGCGACTCTGACGGGCTCCCTCGGTGGTGGCGCTGTCCATGAGGTCGGCGGCGACCCGCGTGACGCGGTCGGCAACGTCGGACATGTCGAACCTCCATGTGCGGTAGCAATGTGCAACACAGCGTAGCAGATTGCTACATGCGAGGTGGTGTGGCTTGTCGGCTAGCTCGTAAGCTCGAGGGCATCGTCATCGACGAAGACAGTCCGTCCGTCGTCGAGCGCAACCGCCCACCGGCGCGACCGCGCCGTCCGGGAGGCATCGATGACTACCTCGGTGCCGGCAAGGTCGCCGAAGTCCTCGATGATCTCGCCGGTGGAGTTGGATCCGTCAGTCAATCGGATGCGACGTCCGCATGCGAGTCCGCGATCCTGCTCGTCGGCGTCGGTCATGTCGGCAGAACTTAGTCGTTCGGAGCCCGTCGCGATACTCTTTCCGCAAATATTGACGAAAACGCCACATTCCGTCGCCGAGTCTCGTTCGCGCGGCGGCGCCGTTTGGGTCCGCGTGCCCGGGGTATTGCGCCATCGAATCGGCAGTGTTTGCCGGCCTCGAGAGGAGAGCGAGATACCCATGCCATACCAAGTCAAGACGGCGGCCGCGGTACTCGGAGGTTCCGCACTTCTGGCCTTTGCCGTGGGATGTGGGAACAGTGGTAGTGGCTCCGAGACGCCTTCGAGCAGCACGCCATCGACGTCATCTACTTCGTCGACGACGGGTACCTCATCCACGGTCGCACCGACGTCGCCGGCGCCCGCTCCGACGGCCACGACTCCTGGTGGCACTGCGAGCGTTCCGGGTGGGCCCACCGGTGGTGGCGGAGCCAATGGCGGGGCGGGCAGCATTCCCGGCGGACCGACAGGCGGCGGTGGCCCCGCCGGTGGCAGCGGAAGCGTGCCGGGCGGACCGACAGGCGGCGGTGGCCCCGCCGGTGGCAGCGGAAGCGTGCCGGGCGGACCGACCGGCGGCGGTGGCCCCGCCGGTGGCGGCGGCGAGATTCCCGGAGTCGGCGGCGGTGGCGGTGGTCCTGGCGGCGGCGGCGGTTGTGTCAACGGGGTGGGGTGCATCGGAACCCCGTAGGGGACCGAATCCCGCTCACATGCCGTCGAAAGCCAGGCGGTCGTCCGGGGACTCCAGGTCCAGCAGTGCCCGTTTGGTGGCGAGCCCACCGGCGTATCCGGTGAGGGCGCCATCGGCGGCGAGCACGCGGTGGCAAGGGACGATGATCAGCACGCGGTTGCGCGCCAGCGCACCGCCGATCTTGCGGGCGTCTGCAGGGCCGCGGCCGACGCCGTTGGCGAGTTCGCCGTAGCTGATCGTCTCGCCGTAACCGGTGAGGGCGCAGAGTAGCTGCAGGACACCGGCATCGAACGCGCTCACCCCCGACCAGTCGACGGGGACGGTGAAGCCGCGGCGGGTTCCTGCGAGGTACTCGTCGATCTGCCTGGTTGCTTCGGCGAGGTGAGCGCTCGCGCCACCGGTGTCCGCCACGACCGGAGCATCGTCTGATTTTCCGTCTGATCCCCCGAACCCGACGCGCACCAGTCCGTTGTCGCTCGCCTCGATGGCGAGGTCGCCGAGCCGGGTGTGGTGCACCGTCCGCGTGATCGTCATGGCTGTCATGGTCCTTCACTCCTTACGTCGAGGTCTCGTCCGGTAGACGCGTGCAAGGCCCGACTCGTGAGATCGCGTTCGATTTCCAGATGCCGTACTGCGCGGGCAGACATACCGCGCAGGGGCGGTAGCCGGCCGCGATCGCAGTCTGCTGGTCGGCGAAGAACACTCGATGTTCGACGTAATCGCCGCGGGCGATCGCGCGCAGCGCCGCGCGGCAGTCGAGTCGTCCGTACAGCTTCCCGCGTCGGTGCCCGCCGAACCGCCCGGGCATCGTGCTCTCGTACCGTCGACCGTCGGGCCCGGTCAGCACGTACATCGGGGGTCTCGGCGGTTACTGCGCATCGTGGAGGACCAGGCCGAGGGTGTGTCGATGTCCGGACCGGACTCGGCTGACCCCGTGCCGCACCGGAGACCGCGACCAGCCCCGTTTCGTCGGGGTCGGCCGATCGCGCGTCGTGAAGACCAGTCCATGGCCATGTTCGAGCACGGTCACCGATCCCCTGGACTGGGCGCGGGCGCGCTGCTCGACGAGCAGGAACTCGCCACCGGTGTGGTCGATGCCCGGCCGGTCCAGCCCGACGACGATCTGCAAGGGGAACACCATGTCGCCGTAGAGATCACGGTGCAAGGCATTCCAGTCACCGGCGGTGTAGCGCAGCAGGATCGGCGTCGGTTTGTCCTGACCGGCCGCATGGCAGACGGCGAGCCAGTCCTCGAAGTCGTCGGGCCACGGAGCGGGGTCGCCGAGTCGACCGGCCCAGTCGCGTGCGACCGGTAGCAACTGGCGGTAGAACGCCGCGCGCATCTGCATGATCCGATCGGGCACGGGGTTCGCGAAGTACCGGTAAGCGCCTTGTCCGAACCTGTATCTGGCCATGTCGATCGTCGCGCGGAACCGCTGCTCCTCGCGCCACATCGCGATGAACTCGGCGCATTCGGCCGGGGCGAGGATCGGCCCGGTCTGCGCACAGCCGTAGTCGTCGAGCTCCGCGGTCAGTGCGGTCCAGTCCTGTGTCGCAATGCGTTCTGCCACAGGCATTTCCGTCGTCGCCGAGGTCATTCTACCTCCATGTTCAATAGTGTTTCCTTCGCTGCGGCGCCCCCGACGTACTGGCCGATCGAGCCGTCCGTGCGTATCACCCGGTGGCACGGAATCACCACCGGGAGGGGATTGCGTGCACAGGCGCTGCCCACCGCCCGTACGGCGCGCGGGTGACCGATCGCCGCTGCGACCACGCCGTAACTCTCGCGGTGGCCGTACTCGATGTGGCGCAGATGCTCGATCACGCGTCGGCGGAAGCCGGCCGCGAGCCGAAGATCCAGCGGCAGGTCGAAATGCCTACGACTGCCGGCCATGTACTGGTCGATCTCGCGTGCCGCACGGTCGAGCCGTGCGGGTGTTCGCAGGATCCTTGGGCTGACCACTTGGGCGAGCGAGTCGAGCACCGCATCGTGGTCCTCACTGGCGTAGGCCACGCGGACCAGACCCACCGGTGTCGCCGCGAGCAGTAATGACCCGAGGGGGGTGTCCAGAGTCCGGTATCCGACATCCAGCAGTTCCGCGTGCTCGGCGTCTCGTTCGAGGCGACGGTGCAGCCGGGCCATGGCGTCGGCGTCGTCCCCGCCCAGCGCGTCGAACAGATTCTCGAGTGTCATGATCGGGCGCCCTTCGGATAGATCCTTCTCAATGTCTTGATGCCATCCGCAGCAGCCCGACGCGCAGCGGCGGGGGAGTTGCCCAGCAGTTCCGCGATCTCGGCGTGCGGCAGACCGGCGAGGTGGTGGTAGGCCACTGCCTTGCGCTGTTTGTCCGGTAGCGAATCGAGCGCCGCCCACAGGTCCGGATCGTCGTCCACCGGGTTGGCGACCAGGGCGTGCGCTTCCGGAAGGGATTCAGCAGGCGTGGGGGAGCGCGAGATCATGCGTCCGACGTCGATCGCGCGGCGATGGGCGATCGTCACCAGCCACGCTTCGACGTTGGCGTTCGGGTCGAGAGCCGGGTAGGCACGCATGGCCGAGATGAATGTCTCCGACCATGCATCGTCGGCATCGACCGGCCCGAGCACCGCGCGGCATACGCGCAACACCATCGGGCCGTACTCGGACACCACTTCCTCGAACGGTCGCACCCTCACATCTTGTAGACGCATCCCGGCGATCAGATGTGAGTTCGGTCGAATACGGCGCCGCCGAGCACGGTGGTGGGAGCCGAAGGGAATGGGCTTGCGGTGCAAGAAGGCGTGATGTCGGAATGTCGTGGTCACCGCAGGGTCCGCGGACAGTGTGGTCTTCCGCCGGTTGCTGGACGCGGGGCACGGTGTGCGTTCCCGTCGTCGCGGGTCCGGGCAGTTCGTGCGACGAGCCGCTGGTGCCCATCACCATCGGGAGCGTTACGTGCCGAGTGAGTTGTGGAGAAGGCCGAAATGCGCTCAAAGAATCTGGGGCAGAGAGGTTCTCGAGGCCACCCCCAGTTTCGTGTACACCTTGCGCAGGTGGTACTCAACGGTGCGGGGACTGATGAACAGTCGGCTTCCGATGTCGGCGTTGGAAAGACCGTCGCGGGCGAGCCGAGCTATCTGGGCCTCCTGCGGCGTCAATTCCGTGGCGGCGTGCCTACTGGGCACGGTCGCGTTCCCGCCGGCGGCGCGCACCTCGCGGGCGCTGCGTTCGGCGAACGCGTCGGACCCCATCGCCGCGAACAGTTCGTCCGCAATGCGGAGGTGTTCGCGAGCATCCAGGCGGCGCTTCTGCCTGCGTAGCCATTCGCCGTAGACAAGGTGCGCGCGGGCGAGGTCGAACCGGGCGCGCGTGCGGCTGAGGTGGTCGATCGCCTTGCGGTAGAGCGGATCGGCGAGTACGTCTGCGCTCACCAGCGCCCGTGAGCGCGCCTCGAGTCCGAGTGCCCAGTGCGTGCCGCTGGCGTTGGCGGCGGCCGAAAGTCGTTCGAGTGCGGCCGAGGCGCGCTGCGGTTCTTCGTTTCGGGCGGCGGCTTCGATGAGTTCCGGTAGGGCCCAGACGCCCATCCCGAACTCTTCGGGGTGGCCGGCGGCCCGTTCGGCGACGACCACGGCATCCGCGTACCGCCCGAGGCCGTTGTGCAGCAAGGCGCCGGCCCATTCGACGATCGTGATTCCGCCGCCCTCGCCGCGGCGCTCGATATCCTTCATGCTCGCCTGAACCAAGGGGGTGATCGCGTCGACCTGGCCTCGCCAGGCCGCCAGGACAACAGCCCCGTATCGAAGCGGCTCACTACGCGTGACCTGCGTGAGGGCTTCGAGCTCGTCGTGCAACATGGTGGCCGCTTCGAGCCGGCCTTCGGTCAGCTTCACGCCGACGCGACCGCGTAATGCCATGGGCAACAGGCTGAGAGCTCCTGCCTGCCGCGCCAGCTCGACCTGACGGGCGGAGAGCTCGTCCCAGCTTTCGTCGTCCCACAACTCCATCGCGACGCGCGATGCCAACCACAGCCAGCGCAGCCGGGGCGACCCTGCGACACTCTGCTCCCTAAGGGAGCACAAGGCCTGCTGCAAGACGGGCGCACCCGCCTCGTGCCCCTCGGTGATCAGCAGAGCGAGCCCGTCCAGGAGAAGGTCCAGCGCAGTTGGTGGCGATGAGCACGGCGCAGTCCGGCGAGCGGCCTCGGCGACTCGTCGCAGTCCGTTGTCTCCGGCCAGCCGGCCCGCGAACAGTGCGGCGACGAAGGCGTCCAACAACGTCTGGCGTGCCAGTTTCGCATCGAGCGGCCCGATCCGTTCGGCTGCCCGCATCAGCAGGGCGGGGGCGTCTCGGCCGCGGTTCACCGCAAGGGCGACCCGCGCCCGCACCAGGTCGGCTCGAGCTCGCTGGAGCTCGTCGAGGGGCGCGGCTTCTGCGGCACGCAGCAACGTCAGGGCCGCCTCGGGATCACCGGCTTCTTGCTCGGCGTGGGCGGCAGCCAAGGCCCGTTCACCGCGTCGCGACGGATCCGCAGTCAGTTCAACGGATTTCGCGAGGAATGCCGCCGCCGCCGCGAGGCCTCCGCGACCCTGCGCCAGGGATGCCGAACGTTCGAGCTCGTCGGCGATCTCGTCGTCGGGGCCGGCGGTTCCATGGGCGCGATGCCATGCGCGGCGGGCTGGGTCTGTGCCGGGCTCGATCGCCTCTGCCAACGCACGGTGCACGTGCTGACGCGCCTCGGGTGAGGCCGCTAGGTAGGCGGCTGACCGGGCCAGCGGATGTCGAAAGCGCACTCGCGCACCGAATTCGAGCAAGCCGGCCTCGGCGGCGGGTGCAGCCGCTTCTGGCGCGATTCCGAGGAGCTCCGCGGCGCGCCACACCAGAGCGGGGTCACCGGCGGACTCGGCGGCGGCCAACAGCGAAAGGCGCTGGGTGTCGGGCGCAAGGTTGGCGAACCGCCGCTGAAAGCCCTCCTCGATCCGATTCGACAGGACCGCTACGGTCGGCAGGGCGAAGCCACCGGCGAGTTCGGACGGCGACATCGCCTTGGGCAGTTCCAAGAGGGCAAGCGGATTGCCCCGCGTCTCGGCGACGATTCGGTCGAGTACGGCTTCGTCGAGTGGCGCAGCGAGTACGGCGGTAAGCAACGTCCGTGCCTCGTCGGCGCGCAGCCCGCCCACATGGAGCTCGCGGAGTCCGATCAACTGGGGACAGGCCCCACCTGCGGCGAACACCATGGCGACGGGCTCGGCGAACAGCCGCCGGGCTGCGAATGCGAGCGCCTTGGCGGAGGCACGGTCGAGTAGCTGGGCGTTGTCGATCACGCAGAGCACTGGTTGTACGTCGGCTGCCTCGGAGAGTAGGCCGAGAAACCCGAGTCCGATCAGAAACGGATCAGGGGCATCGCCCGTTGCCAGTCCGAACGCGATGTTCAGCGCATCGCGCTGCGGTGCAGGAAGCCGCTCCATCCTGTCGAGAATCGGGGCGCATACCTGGTGCAGTGCGGCAAACGCGAGTTCGGTCTCCGCTTCAAAGCCCGTGGCCCGCGACACCTTGAAGCCGTTGGCCATGTCGATGGCGTACTCCAGCAGTGCGGACTTGCCGATCCCGGGGTCACCACGCAGCACCAGAGCCCGGCTTTCACCGCGGCGAACTGCGTCCAGCAGTTCGTCCAGCTCCCCGCACTCACGTGCCCGCCCCAGCAACATTCGATCCACCTCGCTTCCGGGGATCGCGGTCGATGCTACCCCGACGGCGGCATGCCGGGAACCGCCGCTCGTCTGGTCTCCCGCCAGGGGAAACGCCGTCGACTGGGGCAATGACTGGGGCTGCCACGGATTCGCTCGCCCGCCATTCGCGGGCACGGTGGCATTACCGACCGACGAAGCGCAACGGAAGCAACGCAAGGAAAGCAATGAGCACCGACATGGACGATTCGAAGCTCGACCCGGCCGAAGACCCCGGCATCGACCGCCGCACCCGAACGTTCCTGCGTGTCGTGAACAGAGACAACACCGCCTTCTGGGAGTTGCCGGGCGATCAACCTCAGCGCGTGGTCACCGCGCTACAGGAGCGGACGCCGGTTGATCTGTCGGGCGTCACGATCTCCAAGCAGGAAATCACGTCCCACGAGAGGCCGATCACGTTGTACGCGGTGCGCCCGGCAGGTGCGACGGGCATCCTTCCGGTGTTTCTGTTTCTCCACGGTGGTGTGTGGATCGCAGGCAACTTCGAAAACCATCAGCGGCTCGTCAGGGACCTGGTGGTCGGCTCAAGGGCGGCGGCGGTCTTCGTCGAGTACACCCCCGTGCCCGCAGCGCGGTATCCAGTCCAGCTCAACGAGGCCTACGACGCCGCGCGGTGGGTGAGTGCGCATGGCGACGTGATCGGTGTCGACGGCAGCAGGTTGGCGGTCTCGGGCAACAGTGTCGGGGGAAACATGGCCGCCGCTCTGACGCTGATGGCGCACGACGACGGCGGTGTGAACATCGTCTACCAGCAGCTGCTCTGGCCCGCGCTCGACACCGATTTCGAAACCGCGTCCTACCGGGCGTACGGCGAGGGCCGCTTCCTGTCCGCCGCCTTCATGCGGTACGGCTGGGACCACTACGCGCCCGACCCCGGGATTCGTCGACACCGTTATGTCGCACCGCTTCAGGCCGCGATCGACGAGCTGCGCGGACTGCCCCCACCCTGATTCAGACCGCTGCCAACGACGTGCTCCGTGACGAAGGCGAGGCATACGCACGCCGACTCGACGAAGCAGGCGTCGACGTCACCTGCGTGCGCTACAACGGCGCCATTCACGACTTCGGTTTCCTCAACGCGCTTCGTGACGTGCCGGCGACGGACGCCGCACTGCGTCAGGCAGCAGCCGATCTGACTCGGCGCCTCTACGGCCCCTGCCCGGACTGACGAAACCAATCGGCGGCGACGTCAGTCGCCGGCGCCTTCCCGAGAAACTAGGTGAACACATGAAGAGACGCGTTGAAACCAGCAGCCAGCACTACGACGTGCTCGTCGTGGGAAGCGGGTTCGGTGGGAGCGTCGCGGCACTACGACTGACCGAAAAGGGTTACCGGGTTGGCGTTCTGGAAGCGGGTCGGCGCTGGGAAGACGAGGACTTCGCCAAGAACACCTGGGATGTCAAGCCCTACATGTGGGCCCCCAAGCTGGGGCTCAAGGGAATTCAGCGCATACATCTACTTCCCGATGTGCTCGTGCTCGCAGGGGCAGGCGTCGGCGGCGGTTCGCTCGTCTACTCGAATGTCCTCTACGAGCCGAAATCGGACGCCTTCTACACCGACCAACAATGGGCGCACATCACGGACTGGCGCGACGAACTCGCTCCGTACTACGACCAGGCCAAGCGGATGCTGGGCCGCGTTCGATTGCCCGGCGCTCACCGACGTCGATCGGCTGGCGCGGAAAGTCGCCGCAGAGATGGGTGTCGAGCGCAGCTTCGAACTGACTCCGGTCGGCGTGTACTTCGGCCGAAATGGCCGGCAGGAACCCGGGCTCGAGGCTGAAGACCCGTTCTTCGGCGGTATGGGCCCGCGGCGCACCGGTTGCATCGAATGCGGGGAATGCATGACCGGATGTCGCCACGGCGCCAAGAACACCTTGGTGAAGAACTATCTTCATCTGGCGGAGATGGCCGGCGCTGCCATCCATCCGGAACGCACCGTGACGGCCGTGCGGCCGCTGCCCGCGGGCGGTTATCGGGTCGACACCAGCCGCACGGGTTCCTTGCGCAGGCGAATCGGTGATCGAAGTTTCGCAGCCGACCACGTCGTCATCGCCGCCGGAACATGGGGCACGCAACAACTGCTGCACCGCATGAAGGCCGACGGAGTGCTGCCCCATCTCTCCGAGCGTCTCGGGGCGTTGAGCAGAACCAACTCCGAATCGATCGGCAGTGTCACGGCCAAGTGGCGTCACCGCAAGCACTTCGACTTCACCCGGGGCGCCACGCTCACATCGTCATTCCAGCCCGATGAGCACACGTTGGTCGAGCCCTTCCGTTACGGCAAGGGCTTGAACATGGTTGGTCTCGTGATGACCGTGGCGAGTCGAGGCGGTGGCGGTCACCGCCACTGGGTACGGTGGCTCACCGCCGCGGCGCGGCATCCCGGCCAACTGTTGTCGCTCTACGGCGGGATCAACCAGTGGTCGCAGCGCAGCATCACCACGGTGACCATGCAGGATCTGGACAACTCGATCACCCTCTATCCGAAGCGCGGCGCGTTCGGGCGCTGGAAGGTGACTTCCAAGCAGGGCGAGGGTGCGCCCAACCCGACATCGATACCCGTTGCGGTAGAGGTGCTTCAGCGAATGGCCACCCACATCGACGGGTTCACCGTCAACGGGGTCAGCGAGATCTTCGGCATCCCGATGACCGCGCACTTCCTCGGCGGCTGCACCATTGGCGACGGACCGGAGACGGGGGTCGTTGACCCCTACCACCGCGTGTACGGTCACCCAGGGCTCCACATCGCGGACGGCTCGACGATCTCGGCGAATCTCGGCGTCAATCCCTCCCTGAGCATCACGGCATTGAGCGAACGCGCCATGTCGTTCTGGCCCAACAAGGGCGACAGCGATCCGCGTCCCGCGCTCGGCGCCGCCTATCAGCGGCTGAATCCGGTCGCGCCGCGCGCGCCCGTGGTCCCCGCGACTGCTCCCGGCGCGCTGCGTCTATCCATCGACCAACCGTCAACAAAGGAAATCCATTGACAGACAACGACATGAACGTCGAGTCCGACGAGGAATCGACGGATGCTGGTCCGCGCGCTGCCAGGGCAACCTGGTTGCCACTCGAACCCGCCGAGCACCGGCAGCGAACCATCTGGTCGCTGGCTTGCACGGCAGTCCTACTGACGGCTTTGACGTTCAGTCTGACTTCGGTGGTCTTCGCGTTCGCACCGTTCTGACAACCCAGCCGACGTCCGTCGGCGCCATGACGAAAGTTGATCCATGACAAGCTATCAGGCTGCTGAGTTCGCGAATTTCTTATCCGACCTACGCGACAGATCGTCGAATCCGGACCTCGACCTCGCAACCATTCGGGACATCGTCGAAACCATCCACCTGGCGACGAAGGAGCCCGAAGGGGTGAGTTACGCCGAGGTGGACGCCGGCGGTGTCGAGGCGCTCTGGTGCATCCCGACCGACAGTGACCCGGACGCAACTCTGCTGCACAACCACATGGGGGGTGGCGTACTCACGTCGATGCACTCAGATCGGAAGGCGGCCGCCCACATCGCCAAGGCGGCAGGCGTGCGATCCCTGGTGCTGAACTATCGGCGGGCTCCGGAGGAGAAGTTTCCGGCACAGATCGATGATGTCGAGGCGGCCTACGGCTGGCTGCTGGCCGAGGGCTACCGGCCTGAGAACATCGCCAGCGTGGGACACTCGGTCGGCGGCAGCCTGGCCGTCAGCCTGGCGATGAGGTTGCGGGACAGGGGCGCTCCGTTACCCGGTGCGATCCTGTCGATCTCGCCCTGGTGTGACATCACGCTGTCGAGCGGATCGATCGAGAGCAATGCCGGTGCGGACAAATTGCTCTCCCGTCAGTTGCTGGAGTTCTTCCGGTCCGCGTGGCTCGATGGTACCGGTGTGGATTGGCACGACCCGGTGGTGAATCTTCTCGCGGCCGACTTGTCCGGCCTCCCGCCGACCGCGGTGTTCTATGGCGAGCACGAGCTGTTCGCTGCCGAGGCGTCGCATTTCGCGCTTCGCGCAGAAGCGGCAGGCAACGAAGTACTCCGGCGCTCGGTCGCCGAAGGCCAGCACTCCTTCATCATGGGCGCCGGTCGGGTGCCCGAAGTCGACGAGGCGATCAAGGTGATGGGCACATGGCTGCGCAAGCACCTCGGCCTCCGCCACCACGCAGGCCGACCGGTGTCACGGGGCATGGACACGCCGGCATGAGCGATGTAGACGACGAGCACGCATCAAGCAGCCATCCGGTCGCGGCACGGTGCGGTTGTCGCAATCGGACGCCCGTCCGGTCGCCGACCTCGACCACTTCGGCGACGACCGTGACGTGCAGACGAGGATCTCCGGACGTGGTGCGGAAGCACGTTGCCGACGCCTCCGCGATGGCGACGGTGCCCTCGATCAACACCGTTGTGACCGTCTACGCAGCGGCAGAACGCGCAAACGAATTGATCGTTGAAAATTGATCGAAGGGATTCACTCCGTCTCGACGTTATATGACCTGTACACCTACGTCGAAGGGAAAACATGGCACCGCCATGTGCGGATCCGCTGAGCGCGGGAGCCCACACCATCACGGTGCACGGCATCCCGCAGCGCTACCACGTCTACGGGAGCGGCCCGGTGTGCCTGGTGCAACCCGGTGGTCCCGGAGTGTTCTGGGAGTACCTGCGGATGCCGGCGCTGGAGACGCACCTGACGATGGTCTACGTGGAGGCGCTCGGCACGGGCGATAGTGGGCGCCTTGCCAGTCACCCGGAGGGGTACACCCGCAGTCTCTACGTGGGAGTCATCGATCGGCTGATCGACCACCTCGGTGTGGACAAGGTTCACCTACTGGGGCACTCATACGGCGCCTTGGTGGCGCAGCGCTACGCGTTGGATCACCCCGACCGCGTCCGTGGCCTGATCCTGTACGGGTCCGCCGCGGCAACCGGGGCGGAACACGGCGTCGAGGCCGCCCACCAGGTTGCGCAGTTCGCCGCCAGGAATGCCGACAACCCCGAGGTGCCCGGTGTCCTCGCCGCGTTTCGCGCGGTCGGCGGCATCACAGATGATGCCGAGCTCACCACCGCTCTTCAACGGCTCTTGCCTGCTTATTTCGCCGATTTCTGGGACAGGGAGAGGGAGTTCCGCCCGTTGCGCGAAGCAGTGCGGGTCGCATACCTCACCGGCCGCGACGCGAATCGGGTCCAGGACGTCATCGATGACGGCGCGGCATTGCCTGCGCTGGCCGTGCCGACCCTGGTGCTGGTGGGCCGCTACGACGTGATCTGTGGAGTGCGCTGGGCCGAGGAACTGCACGGGCTCATCCCGAGGTCGCGATTGGAGATCCTCGAGAACAGCGGTCACCTCGGGCATGTCGAGCAACCCGATGACTTTGCGATCGCGGTCCGCTACTTCGTCGAAGCGACGCCACTCTGATGCCCGAGGCAACCTCGTCGAAATGGGCTGGGAGAAATGACTTGGGCTGCGACCTTGGTGGGATACATCACTGTGAGGACGAATTGGCGGGGAGTGAGCCCCAAAGATCGCTGGCAGCGCCAGCCGTCGCTCACTCGTAGTAATCGTTCCCGCGGGAGAACTCGACGAACGTGCATGCCTCCTCGCCGACCGTCCACGCATCGTGGCCGGGCGGGAGGAGCATCACGTCGCCCGCCGCGAAGGTGTCCTCGGCACCGTCTGACATCCGCACGCCAAGGGTGCCGCTGATCACCAGCGCGACGTGGGGGAGCTCGCACAGCTCAGTGCCCGCGTAGTCCTTCAGATCGTCGGACCAGCGGGCGCCTTCGTTGAACGTGACCTGGGTGACGGACAGGCCGTCGAGTTCCGCGGTGCGTTTGGAGATCAATCCGTGCGTGTCGCTTGCCACGTCCGCCAAGCGCACCTTCTGCATCGCGGGGTTGTAGTTTCCCATTGCGCTCCCTCGTCGAGTAGTGGTCTCACACCTGTTTGGCGAAGTAGCGCTGGCCGTCGGAGGCCATCCGGCCGAAGGCGGCCTTCAGCACCGGGCTCAGCAGCCTGAACGGCAAGGCGAAGGCGCCCTTGGGCTCGATCGCGATCTTCCACGTGAACAGCGTGCCGTCGCCGTCGGGTTCGACGACGTAGTCCTCCAGGAAGTGGCGGAACAGGGGCAAGCTCGCCTCGTAGACGGCGAAGGAATATCGGTGACCCTCGTCCCACCGGATGAAGCGTTCGCGAACGCGGGGGGTGCCTGCGGCCAGGACGACCTCGCGGGTGGTGCCGACTCCGAAGGGGCGGGGGGAAAGCCAATCGACCCGTTTGACGGACGGACCCCAGGCCGCGAGCGACTCGTCGGAGGCCAGCGATTCCCAGACGCGCTCCGGTTTTGCCGCATACCGCTTTCGGAAGAGATACACGTGCGGAGCCGAGTCGAGGACGCCCGCGTCGGAGGGCTCCAGCGAGTACCAACGCGTCATGTCTGCAGAGCATGCCAAAGACGGAGTCGATCCGGGGGATGTCGGCCGGGAATGCGGCTGTAGCGTCGGTTCACGGAGTTCCTCGACTTCAAGTGGTGACGGAGGATGTGGGTGGATCTCGCTTACGTGCACGTCGACGTCTTCAGCCGATCCCCATTCGGCGGTAACAGCCTGCCGGTCTTTCCCGATGCCGGCAGCCTGACCGCCGAGCAGATGCTGCGCATCACCGCGGAGATGCGGCACTTCGAAGCCATCTTCCTCCGGCCGACGGCCCAACCCGACACCGTCCGCGCCAGGATCTTCGATCTGTTCGAGGAATTGCCGTTCGCGGGGCATCCCATCATCGGCGCCGCGGCGGTCTTGCACCGGCGCTCGGGGGCCAGTGGCGCACGAACGTGGCGGTTTCAACTGTCCAGCCGGACAGTCGAAATCACGACGGAGGTTACGGCTGGAGGATATTCGGGTTTGCTGGATCAGGGCGCGCCCGAGTTCGTTGGTTCGTTCGGCGACCGTGCCCGGGTGGCGGCCGCCTTCAATCTGATGCCGGACGATCTGGATTCGGACCTCCCCATGGAGGTGGTGAGCACGGGGCTTCGTTACCTCATCGTGCCCGTTCGGCCGGGTGCGTTGGCGCGGGCCCGAATCTCCCGTGACATCACCGACATGGTGCGCGCCGCCGGTGCCGAGTTCGCGGTCCTGTTGGACGAGTCGGTTGTCGAAGTGCGGCACTGGAACAACGACGGAATCATCGAGGACGTCGCGACCGGCAGCGCCGCGGGCACGATCGGCGCCTATCGACTGCGCCACGGACGGGTGCGTGGCGGCGACACCTTCGTCTTGAACCAGGGCCAGTTCACAGGCCGCCCGAGCAAGCTGCGTGTTCTGCCCGAAGGCGATCCGAGAAACGTCGAGGCGGTGAAGGTGGGTGGTGACGTGTCCTTCGTCGGGCGCGGGGTGATCGAGGCGGTTGGGTGAGGGAGTCGTCAGCCCCACTCGTGATTCATGGCGCGGGAGTCGACCTTCGCCTCGACGGAAACCACGTCGCGTCGTCTGCCGCGGGATACCGCGATGAGCACCATCGCCAGCGCGGCGGTCACGGCGCCCGCGATGAAGATCGTCACGAAGGCGTGCTCGGGTGGCATGCCGGTCGTAGCCATCGGTCGGCCAAGAAGGACGGCCACCACCGCGGCGGCCATCGCGCTCCCGACCGTGCGGGCGATGGCGTTCACTCCCGTGGCCACGCCGGTCTCGCCACCGTCGACCTCGCTGACCACCAGCGCCGGCAAGGCGCCGTACGCCAGGCTGATGTAGGCGTTGGTCCAGATGCCGGCGGCGATCACCTGCCACGGCTGCGAGTGTGCGAACGCCAGCCATAGAAAACCGACGACGCCCGTCAGCGCCCCGCTGACGAGCACGGGTCGGGCTCCCAAGCGGTCGATGAATCTGCCGCTGAGGGTCGCGGTGACGAACCCGGTCAGCGCGCCGGGCAGCAGATACACCACGCTGGCGTGCAAAACCGATGCGCTGAAACCGTATCCGGCGGTTGCACGGTCGATCTGGACGAACTGCGTAAGGCCGAGGAACCCGAAATACAAACCCATCCCGACGAATATCGTCGCGAGATTGGTCAGCAATACCGGTCGACGGGCGAGCATCGTGGTCGACACCAGTGGGTGTTTCCGTCGGCGTTCCCATGCCCACCAAGCGACCAGGACGATCACGCCCAAGGCCGCGGATGCGATGGTGGCCGGTGCCGTCCAGCCCCACGAATTACCCTGCGTGATGGTCAGTAATACCGCCGACAGACCAGCGGCCAGGCCAGCTGCGCCCAACCAGTCGATCGTTCCGTCAGCGCCTCCCGCACGCGACGGGATGGCCAAGAGCGCCGCGCCGATGACGACCACGACGAACCCGGTCGCCAGCCAGAACACCCGGTGATACCCGGCGGCGCCGTCCATCAGCAGACCGGTCACGACTAGGCCTGCTCCGCCGCCGAAGCCCAGCGTGCCGGACAGCACTGCGAGCGCACCGACGACCTGACCCTCGGGGAGTTCGTCGCGCAGAATCGCGACGCAGATTGGATACAAGGCATACGAGACGCCTTGCAGCACACGGGCGAAGATCAACAATGCGAGCGAGGTCGTGGTCGCGGCGAGGACCGAGCCGACGAGGACGACGACGAGCACACTGAGCAGGACGCGCTTCTTGTCGTGCAGATCGGCGAGCCGTCCGATCAGTGGTGTCGACGCGGCCGCGGCGAGGAGGTTGGCCGTGACCGCCCAACTGACGGCCACCGACGACGCGTTCAGTTGGTGCGCGATGATGCCGAGAATCGGGACGACTGCGGTCTGAAGTACTGCCACGGTCAACGCCACCAGGCTCAGCGCGGCCACGAGAAGACGGGGGCGCGCGTAGGTGGGGCCGACGTCCGACAAGCTTGGGCTCCTCCCCGTGCCGCTGGTTCGCATTGCTAATTATGTCGTCTAGCGAACTTGGCGGTGGGCTGGGGTCTCCCGCCCAGGTTCCGTGGCACCATTGCGGAGGTGGATGCGCGTTCGGAGCCAGGTCTCGATGATCCGTCCGATGGGGATCCGTTCGATGAGGCGATCGACGAGGCGGTGAATTCCTTGCCGCCCGAACTCCGTGCGGCGATGAGCAACGTCGAGATCGTCGTCGAGGACGAGCCTCCCGACGGGCAGCCACTGCTCGGCCTGTACCGCGGCATACCGCTGCCGCGAAGGAGTAGCACATACAGCGGTGTGCTTCCGGACAAGATCAGCATCTTCAGCGGCCCGATCACGCGACGCGCTGCCGGCGACGCGGATCGAATACGTCGCGAGGTCAGGCACGTCGTACTCCACGAGATTGCGCATCACTTCGGGATCAGCGACGAGAGGTTGATCGAGCTCGACCGCTACTGACGTGCTGCTGATGCTCCGCTCGAATCGTGCTCCTGCCGACGATTTGACGTAAACCCGGTGGGATGCAAGTCAACTCATTGGTCGTACCGCCCTTGACCAAACCCGGCGGCGTGAGCTGAGGCCACGCACTCCCGGCATCCGTTGAACGGATTCCTGACGAATTTCGCACTTCGATGATGAAGAACCATTAACATCGCGAAAAGACCAATGGTCAGATGAAACTACCAATCAAGATCAAATGGGGGCGACTGCGATGACGTCACGGCACTGCTTCGCATCGCTGGTGTTCGTTGCCGTGGCGACGCTGGTTGCCGCGGCCTGCGGCGGGTCGCCGACTTCCCACGGGGGCACGCCGAGTACGCAGGCCGGCATCGACAGTGTCCTCGATCATGCGGAATCCCTCAGTGGGCAGCAGCAAGTCGACTTCCTCCTCGATGAAGCCAAGAAGGAAGGCGGCCCGCTGCGCCTCTACACGTCGTACTCGTCTGATTCGCTCAATGCGCTCGTCAAAGCCTTCGAGGACAGGTACGGCCTGGATGTCGCGCCATATCGGGCGGCCTCGGAGGCTGTCAGCCTCCGTGTTCACCAAGAGACCCAGGCGCACTATGGCGCCGGCGCCGACTTCGTGGAGATGCGCGGGCAAGAGTTGCACCAATTGAGCAAGGAAGGTCTCATCCGGGCCTTCAACGGTGAGTTCGACAAGCAGATCCCCAACTACTCACCCGATGACACCTGGACGGCCGACCGGTTGAACGTGATCGCTCCCTGCTGGAACACTGACCTGGTGCCCCACGGCGAAGCGCCGACATCGTGGCAGGACCTCGCCGATCCGCGCTGGAAGGGCCGCATCGCAATCGAACAGGCGGACACCAACTGGTTTCAGACCCTGCACGGTTATCTGGTCGAACAGGGCATGACCGAACAGCAAGCCGACGACTTCTTCCGCTCCATCGTCGCCAACGGCGCGGTGGTGAAGGGACACACCGAAATGCAGACGTTCATCGCCGCCGGCCAGTACGCGGTCGGCGCCGACTGCTACACCTACGTGACGGAATCGCAGAAAGCCGCTGGCGCACACACTGACTGGCAGCCGGGGGTCAGTCCGGCGATCATTCAGCCCAATGGTGTGGCGGTGATGAAGACCGCAGCACACCCGGCCTCGGCTGCCCTGTTCTACCGGTGGATCCTCACCGACGGTCAAGACATCCTCGCGCATTCCGGCAACACAGCGGTGACGGAGGCCGACGTCGACCACGGCATACCGCTCGACATCGTCGGCTATGCCGCTGACGCCAAGGGCTGGAGCACCCGCTACGACGACATTCTGGGGAGTCGGTAATGCCTTTCACTAGTTGGCGCGGCACGCTGGGTCTGATCAAGCCCACTCATCGGCCGGGCTCGTTGGAGGAGACGATCCGGCTGCTGCCCGAGGGTATCGGTGTGGTGCCGGTGACGATCGGGTTCAAGGCTGGTACCGCAAGGGAATTCGAGGATGGGTTACCCGCGATCGAAGCCAAGGTGCGTGAGCTCGCCGATATCGGTGTCGATCTGATCGGGCCGGGCGGCGGTCCACCGTTGATGGTTCACGGTTATGCGGGCGAACGGACTCTGCTGGACAAGTGGGAGGCGACCTACGGCGTTCCCGTGGTGTCCACGGGGGTCACCCAGGTGCGGGCGATGCGTGCCCTCGGCGCGCGAAGAATCGTGGGTATCACGTATTTCTCGGGACCGATCAACGACGTCTTCACCCGTTACTTCACCGACGCCGGGTTCGAGGTCTTGGCCATGGAGGGAATGGAAGTCCCGTTCGACCGCGTTCAAATGCTCTCGCAGTACGAGGTATACGCACATGCCAAGCGCACGTTCATTGATCACCGCGACGCCGACCTCGTCTATCTGATGGGCGGTGGGTGGCGAACTCTCGACATCATCGAGACCCTCGAAACCGACCTTGGCGTTCCGGTGCTTCACACGGTGCCGGCCAGGGTCTGGTCGACGCAGAAGGCATTCCTCGTTGGTGAGCGCAGAGCGGGATACGGGCGGTTACTCGCCGAATTGCCGGAGGATCCCGGCTGATCTAGACGCGGAAGGCGGCACCACACCGACAGGCTCGACGTCGCAAGCCTGCCGGTGTGGGCCAGGGCATCACAGCCCGCCGTCGGCCTTGGCCAGTGGCGTCACCTTGCGGCCGAGGTAGCTGCACTCCGGCTCGTAGAGCAGTGCCGCAACGTCGGCGGCGGTCATCGTCTTGATGATCTGATCCACCTGCCCGGTGAGCGGAAGCACCAGCCCGCCGTCCTGCGCCAGCTCCAGAACGAAGTCCATGTCCTTCTCCTGCCAAGTGAACCGGGTCGAATCCCAACGACGCAGGGTGCCGTTGTCACCCGGGCACTTGAGAAGCACTTCGCGCATCCGCTGTGCGATCGACCCCGAAGCGCTTTGCGATGGCTAGCGCCTCGAAGTTCGCGACGCTGTGGATCCAGTGCAGCAGGTTGTTGCATGTCTTTGCGATCTGGCCTGCGCCAAGGGGGCCGACGTGCTCGACTCCGCGGCTGTAGCTCATCAGCACGGGCCGCGCACGCTCCACATCGGCCTCTTCGCCACCACATAGCGACAGCAGGTTGCCCTCGCGTGCACCGAGCGCACCGAACACCACGGGCGCATCGATCAGCCGCATCTCCTTCGGCTTGAGGATGCCAGCCAGACGCTGCATGAAGTCCAGGCTGTGCGTGCCCGCCACGACGAGCAGCTGTCCCGGCTTGCCGTGAGCGACCAGCTCCTCGGCGACCGTCTCCATCTGGTCGTCGGTGCGAAGGCAGGCAACGAAGATATCGGCCTTGTCCGACATTTCGGCCAAGCTGGCTGCCGCTGTGGCTCCACCAGCCGCTGCGGCCGAAAGGCGCTCCGCGTCGACGTCGTAAGCGACCACCTCGAACCCGTTGGACACCATGTGGCCGGACATCGGCAGTCCCATGTCTCCCACGCCGATCATCCCGATCATGTAGTTCCTTTCTCTAGTGGGCATTACTTGCTACTTGGATGCTGTCTCTACCAGGCGGGTATAGCGGTCGTTCCACTCCTTGGCCTGATCGAGGTAAGCGGAGACGTCGACGCTGACGGTCTCCACGCCGGCGAGGGGGTCGTGATCGGTGACCACGGACCCCAATTGATGGCTGTCGGCGATGATCTGTTGACCTTGCGGCGAGAGCAGGAAATCCATGAAGAGTACCGCGGCGGCTGGATGGGCAGCGTTGGCGACAAGCCCGGCTCCGTTGGGGCGCAACACGACCGGCTGCACGGGTGTCCCGGACTGCGGCTTCCAGGTAATCGGCGCGCCGTCGTCAGCAGCGGTGTCTACGTTGTGCGAGTAGGCCGATGCGGCGACGTCGTACTGGCCGGCGCCAAGCAATTGCACCTGCGTGGTGTGGCCGTTGACCACCTTCGCGTTCGACGCGAGCGCGGCGAACAGCTTGTCAACGTCGGCCTGTGTCCTGCCCTTGTCGAGGAAGTACTTGGTCATGGCGGCATACCAGTCGGAGTCAGCGACCTCCAGGCTGACCCTGCCCTTCCACATGGGATCCGCGAGCGCCTCGACCGAGGCCGGCTGCTGACCTTGATGGACCTTGTCGGTATTCCACGCGACGACGAACATGTTGAATCGCGTTGCGGTCCAGTCGTCGAGCCGGCCCTCGGGACGGACCTCGTCGCGCAACGCGCTGCGGTAGGGATGCAATGCGTTGTCCCGGCTGAGGACAGTCAGTTCGGTCCCGTTGGTCTCCACGATGTCGGCGCCCTGATGATTGGCCTTCGTCTCCTGGGTCACTCGCTGGAGAATCGACTCGGAGGTGGCCTGGTACACCTTCACCGGGATGCCGTACTTCGCGGTGAAGGCGTCGACGAAACTCTGCAGCGAGACGTTGGAGGTGTACAAGCGACAGCTCGCCCTCCTCCTTGGCCTTCTGCACCAAGGTGTCGTCACGTTCCGTGCCGGTGAGCGAGTTCAGCTGATCGTAGACCTGGGTGGCCTGGTGATTCTCGCGTGGATTGCCGCCTGTTGCGGTGGGGCTGCCACCGCACGCGACGAGTAGTGACGCCACGGTCAGGATGCTCAGAACTGTCCGCTTCATCGATGGACTCCCGCCTCTTCGGACTGCCGCCACGTTCGGGTTGCCTAGGTCATACGGTAATACCAATATGATTCGTATCACGTTCACACGGGGCAGACAACCTCGTTGACATTGGTCTAACCAACTAATAGTTTTACGTTCGAAGGTGCCGCAGATCACACGGCCGATCGTCTGCTACAGGGCGCCTCTAGCAACGAGGAGATTTCCGAAATGCCCGCTCGCAAAACCGCAATCGTCACCGGCGCCGGACGCAACATCGGCCGCGACGTAGCGCTGACCCTGTCGCAGCAGGGGATCGCAGTGGCGGTTGTCGATCGAGACGGCGGGAGCGCCGATGCCGTCGCCAAGGAGATCGTCGATGACGGTGGTTCGGCGCTGGCACTCACGTGCGACGTGACCGACGAGCACGAAGTCGAAGAAATGGTGGCCCGCACGGTCGCGGAACTCGGTGGCGTGCACTATCTGGTCAACAACGTCGCAGCCACCGACCGCGGCGCCACAGTCCTGGACCTGTCACTGTCTGAGTGGAACCGGATCTTCGAGATCTGCGTGACCAGCACCTTCCTGTGCACCAAGTGGGCGGCGCAGCAGATGGTGAAACAGGGCGAAGGAGGGGCCGTGGTGAACATCGGGTCGACCTCCGGCTATTACGGACGTGCCAACGCGCTGGCCTACCCGATGGCAAAGAGCGCACTGTTCGGACTGACCAAGTCCATGGCCATCCAGCTTGGCCCGCATGGCATCCGGGTCAATCTGGTGGCCCCGAACAGGGCCGGTTCGCCGGTCGGACAGAGCGAAGTCAACCCGGCTCGCAAGACCCCGAATCTCGTCGGCAGGGCGGCCGAACCCGCCGACATCGCCGGTGTGGTGCGCTTCCTGCTGTCATCGGAAGCCGGTTTCGTCACCGGCGCGGACCTGCTGGTCGACGGTGGCGCGTTGCTGGTCGGCACCGGGAACTGAGCCGGGCCGATGAGCGAGACCTTCTACCGCGTCGCGACCGACACCGGCGGCACCTTCACCGATTTCGTGGTGTTCGACGAACACACCAACGACTACTCGATCATGAAGGTCCCGTCGACACCCGATGACCCATCGCGCGCCGTGGTCGAGGGTCTGGAGACGTTGCGCACCCGCGGAATTCGCCCAGAACGCATCCGTGTGTTCATGCATGGCACGACCGTGGGCACCAACGCGTTACTGGAAGAGCGCGGTGCCCGCACCGGCTTGGCCGTGACCGCGGGCTTTCGCGGCATCTACGAGGCGATGGAGCAGAGCAGGCCGTTCGGGCCCGCCGTGTTCGACCTCGGGTACATCAAGCCGACGATGCTCGCGGCGCAGTCGCGCACCGTCGAGGTGGCCGAGCGGGTGACCTTCACCGGCGACGTGCGACGTCCGCTGGACGACGATTCGATCCGGCAGGCGATCACGACGCTGGAGGCGGCCGATGTGCAGGCGGTCGCAATCTGCTTCCTGTTCTCGTTCATGAATCCGGATCACGAACGCAGGCTGGCCGATGCCCTGCGGCAGGCGCATCCGGAGTGGTTCGTGACGACGTCGAGCGAACTGCTTCCGAAACTGCGCGAGTACTACCGGCTGAGTACCACGGTGATCAACGCGTACGTCTCGCCGGTGCTGGCCAAATACGTCGCTCGTCTTTCGGAGGAACTCGACGCCCGCGAGATCGCCCCCGCGCGCCGGTTCACCATGCAGTCCAACGGCGGCTCGGCACCGTTCGCCAAGACTGCCGAACGCGGGGTGTCGACGATCTTGTCCGGGCCTGCGGGTGGCGTCACCGCGGCCATCGGACTGGGCAAGATCACTGGATTGGACAACCTCATCACGTTCGACATGGGCGGCACCAGTTGCGATGTCGCGCTCGTCCGGCAGGGCCGAGCTCTCGTCAGCGATCACAACACCGTGGACGGCAGGCATCTGGCGGTGCCGATGCTCGACATCAACACCGTCAGTGCGGGTGGCGGGACGATCGCCCGCGTGGATGACGGTGGCGGCCTGCGGGTCGGGCCGCGCAGCGCAGGTGCCGTTCCCGGTCCTGCGGCGTACGGCCGCGGCGGATTCGAGGCGACGGTCACCGATGCCGATGTCGTACTGGGCTATCTCAATCCGGAGTGGCTGCTCGACGGCGATCTGCGCGTGGACGCCGCCGCCGCGCTCGGCGCAATCGAACGTGTCGCGTCGGGGCTCGGTGTAAGCACGATGCGGGCAGCGGACGGAATCGTACGCGTCGTCAACATCAAGATGGGCGAGGCCATCCGGGCGATTTCTACCGAGCGTGGATTCGACTTGCGCGAGTTCTGCCTCGTCCCGTTCGGTGGCGCGGGGCCCCTGCACGCCTGCCAGATCGCGATCGATCTCGGCATCCCCACCGTCTTGGTGCCTGTCACGCCCGGCGCCACCTCCGCGCTGGGGCTTCTGATGTCCGACGTCCGCCACGACCTGGTCCGGACCAGACTTTCCTCGCTGCACGACCTGGATCTGCAGATCGCGAACGGGCTGTTCACCGAGATGGCGGCGGAGGCGCGGGCGCAGCTCGCCGAGGAGGGCTTCACCGATGAGCAGATACGCCTCGAGTGCTTTCTCGACATGCGCTATGCGGGGCAAGGCTACGAAAACGCTGTGGACATCGACCAAACACCGCTGACCGGAGGCGATCTCGCACGGTACCGACAGCGCTTCGACGAAGTGCATCGCCAGTTCCACGGTCATGCCGCCCCTGACCAGCCGGTCGAGGTGGTCAGCTACCGCACGGTGGCGACAGGGGTGCTTCCGGACGTGCGGCTGGCCCGCATGGATCGCGCCGACACCGTGGTCGAAGACGCCATCACCGGTAGCCGCGCGGCCTACTTTCCGTCGGTGTCGAAGGAGCCCATCGAGGTGGACGTGTACGCGCGCAAACGATTACGGCCCGGCCATCGGTTCGACGGACCCGCGATCGTCGAGCAGTACGACGCCACCACCGTCGTCTGCCCGGAGCAGACGGTGCGCGTCGACGAGTTCGGCAACCTCATCATCACCGGGAGCCGGGCATGAGTGAAGTCGACGCCATCGAAGTAGAGGTCGTCAGCCAGAGCCTCGTCGGCGTGGTGCAGCAGATGCAGAACTCGCTGTTTCGCACCGGCTACTCGACCATCATCCGGGAGTCACGCGACGCCAGCTGCGCGATCCTCGACACCGGCGGCCGCGTGATCGCCCAGCACACCGTGCTACCGCTGCACCTGGGTGCCTTCCCGGCGTCGGTTGCAGCGGTGGTCGAGAGCTATCCCATCGATCAAATGCGTGACGGCGACGTGTACATCGTCAACCACCCCTACTTCGGCGGCAGCCCGCACGCGAGCGACATGGGCGTGATCGCGCCCGTCGTGGTGGGCGACGATGTCTTCGCGTTCAGTGGGAGCATCGCGCACAAGAGCGACATCGGCGGGCTCGTTCCGGGAACCAACTCGGGCCAGGCTCGCGAGATCTTCCACGAAGGGCTGTTGCTCCCGCCGGTCCGGCTCTACCGCGGATTCGAGTTGGTCAGGGAAGTCGAGACGATCCTGCGTGCGAACAGCAGGACGCCGCGGCTGGTGATGGGGGACCTGCACGGTCAGGTGGGCGCCGCGCGCCTTGCCACCGATCGCATCCGTTGGCTGTGCGGCAAGTACGGTGAGGACACGATCAGGAACGCCTCCGATGGCCTGCTCGAGCAGACCGAGCGGCGGCTGCGGGCCGCAGTGGCGAGTTGGCCCGACGGCACGTACCTCGGCAGTCGCAAATTGCACACCGAGGGAATCGAAGGCGGCAGGCCCGTGGTGATCCGGGTGTCGGTGACGATCGAGGGCGACCACATCTCCTTCGACTTCAGTGACTCCGATGACCAGGTGGCCGGTCCTTACAACATTCGGCCGCCGCTGGTTCGCGCGGTCTGTTATTACGCGCTCAAATGCCTTGTCGATCCCGACATTCCGTCAAACGGCGGATTCGCTGCAGCGATCGACGCGACGTTCAGGTCGGGCTCGTTGCTCAGCCCCGAGCTGCCTGCGCCGGTGAACACCTACATGACCGTTGCCGTCGCCACCGCCGATGCCTTGTTCGACGCGCTCGGTGACGCGCTGCCCGCCGCCCGTATTGCGGAGAGCAGCAAGGGGACCAACGGCACGCTGTCCCATGTGGTGTCGCAGCACGGTCAGTCCCAAGTGCAATATGAGCTGCCCGCAGGTGCGATTGGCGCTCGCCACGACAAGGACGGCGTCTCGGCGTCGAAGGCTCACGTGGCCAACGGCACTCTCACGCCAATCGAAGTCGTCGAGAGCGAGTTCCCGGTCGAACTGGATCGATTCGAGTTGGTCACTGACTCCGGCGGGCCCGGCCGTTACCGCGGGGGGCTGGGATACGTCCGTGACTACCGGCTGCTCGGCGATGCGAAGTTCAACTCGAGGACGGGCAGGGATATCACCCCGCCTGCAGGTCGGGCTGGTGGGATGGCCGGGGTTGGCTCTGCGATAGTGCTCAACCCGGGGCGTCCCGACGCAGTCGAGGTCACCGTCGAACACGGTCCCTTGTCGATGAAGGCCGGCGACGTGCTGAGAATCGCTCAAGCGGGTGCTGGTGGATACGGCGATCCGTTGCAGCGCCCGGTCGACGAGGTCGTGGCCGACGTTCGTGAAGGCTACGTGAGTCCGTCGGCGGCGCGCGATGACTACGGGGTTGCTTTGAAGTTGGTAGACGGCCAGTGGCTGGTGGACACCAGGGAGACTGCCGTTTTGCGCAGCGCGCGACACATCCGCAGGGGAGTGCTCAGCGTAGTGCGCGACCGTAAGAACCAGGCAACCGCTAGATGAGGTCAGCGAGGCGGTTCAGCAACGGGATCATTGCGCCGAGCCTGCGCAGTTCGGCTTTGGTGTAGTAGTCGCCGAGCGTGTCCACCAGCGTCCGCAGAGCAGCCTGGTCGTCGCTCCACAGCGCCGCGCGGCCCTTCGCGGTGATCGAGACCAAGGCACGGCGACCATCGGTTGAATGCGCGTCGCGACTCACCAGGTTGCGTGCCTGAAGTTCACGCACGATCGCGGCGATCGCCTGGGAGGTGACCCCCTCGTGCTTGGCCAGGTCGCTCGGCGATTGTGGTCCCTCCCGCGCGAGGCGCAACAGTACGGTCAGTTCGGTGAACTTCACCGCTGCCGCAGTATCGCTCTCAGCAGAGATCCGGCGCAATCTGCGAGCGACCCTGCCGACGGCAACGCGCAACTCTTGCGCGATCAGTGCTGAGTCGTCGGGCACGGCTGCAGCCTACCTACTGCTTGCTCAGGCGCCCGTGTAATCACGGATGACTCCATGCTGCTCCCCACATCTGTAACGCCACTTACGTAAGTCCGAGTTACCTAGTTTAACCTGCGCTTGACCGGCGGTCGAAGTGAAACAGATTGGGATATCACGCTTTTGCGGGTCGACATCTCTTGGCCAATGGATTGACCAATGTGACACGAGACACTATTGTCTGTGGTCGACAGGCCCGATCCGCAAGATTCAAAGAGTGCAGGCATCGATCTCAGGAGTTGCCCATGTCTCCGTCTGCCCGTTGTCGCTACCTGATGGCCGCGGCACTCGTCGCCGTCGCCACAGCTGCCTCGACCAGCTGCGCATCCAACGAGTCCGGCGGGTTGCCCACGGTGATCATCGGGAAGGCCGTGGACACCATCGGCTTCTCGACGGTCGACGTAGCCCAGGCCATGGGCTACTTCAAAGACGCCGGCGTCAACGTCCAGACGAAGCTGCTGCAGGGAAGCAGTCAGACCAACGCCGCGCTTCAGGGCGGAAGCATCCAATTCGCGACGCTGTCCTCGACCGCACTCCTCCTGGCGGCCAGCCACGGTGTGAAGCTGCAAGCGGTCACCAGCCTGGACTACGGCGTCTCGGTGCAAGTAGTGGTCAACAACAGCTGGGCGCAGAGTCACCACATCGATGCGTCTCAGCCACTCAAACAGCGGATGCAGGGCCTGGCCGGGGCAAAGGACGCGGCGATTTCCTCGACCGGGGAATCGGTTCTCGCGCTGATGCTCAACCGGAACGGCGTCCCTCCGAGTCGGTCCACTTCGTCACCGTCGGTTCAGATGCCGCCGCCGCGGCCGCGCTGGGACATGACACGCTGCAGGTCTTCGTGGGTTCTCCGCCATCGACGTACTACATGGCCGAGAACACTGACAGCACCATCCTGGCCAGTGCCTCCGAGATCGATCAGATGCGTGACATGGCCTACGACTTGCTGATCACCACACCCGGATTCGCTTCCGACCAAACGAAAACCGCGACCGCCGTCACCACCGCACTGGCCAAGGCCGAGAATCTGATGCGTACTGATCCGGCGAAAGTGCTTGACATCGAGGCCAAGCACTTTCCCTCCTACAGTCGCGACCACCTAATGAAGAGTCTGAAATCCGTGCAGTGGACCACCGACGGACTCTTCACCCAAGCCATGTGGGACGACGCCGTGGCCGTCACCAAGGAACAGGGCCAGCTCACCAACAACGTCGACGTCACCGAGGGAGACCTGTGGACCAACGAATACATCGACCTCAAAGCGTTGCATTCGGAGAATGGTCAGAAAGGTGGTAACTGATGGCCATCACGAACTCCGCGCCGACCAGCGCTCAGACACGCGAAGGTCTCGCGCGGCCGGCAATCCAGTTCGCGTCGGTCGAACAACGATTTACCCCTCGGGATCGCCCAGAAGTCATAGCGCTGCAGGACATCTCGTTCGAGATCGGCGAGTCGGAGTTCTGTTCGATCGTCGGCCCGAGCGGTTGCGGCAAGAGCACCTTGCTCAACATGGCGGCCGGTCTGCTGCATCCCACAACCGGTGAGGTGCACGCGTCCGGTCGGCTGATCGAATCGGTGAACACCGAGGTCGGATACGTCACGCAGGACTCGAATCTGCTGCCGTGGCTTACCGTCGAGCAAAACATCGAACTACCGCTGTCCATCCGGGGACACTCCAAAGACGCACGGGGTCGATTGGTTCGCGACTGGATCAAGCTTGTCGGGCTGGAAGGTTTCGAAACCTCATATCCCCATCAGCTCTCTGGCGGTATGCAGAAGCGATGCTCGATCGCCAGGACCATGGTGTACGACCCTGATGTGATTCTGCTCGACGAGCCCTTCGGTGCGGTTGACGCCATCACCCGCATCGTGCTGCAGGACGTGCTACTCGGATTGTGGTCAAGCAGGCGCAAGAGCGTTCTGTTCGTCACCCACGATCTCAACGAAGCAATCACGCTGTCGGACAAAGTGGTGGTCATGACGAAGCGGCCCGGCACGGTCAAGGCCATCGTGCCCATCGACCTGGCCCGACCGCGCAACGTTTACGAGATCAGCGAAGACCCGCACTTCGCGGCGCTGCACCGCGAACTGTGGTCGCTCTTCAAGTCCGAGATCTAGAGAAAGGGAACCCGCACATGGTCGCGGCTGAAGGCACAACCACCGGCTCTCGCAACGCCTGGATCTACCTCGAGCGCGCCGGCATCGTCGCCGTCGGTGTCGTGCTCTGGCAGCTGATGAGCGGCAACGTCATTCCCAAATACCTGGTGAGCAGTCCGCTCGATGTCGCTGGACGACTGGTTGAGTTGTTCCGCACCGGCCAGGTGTGGGGTGATACGGCGGTGACTGCTGAGGAACTGCTTCTCGGCTACGGTATCGGCGTAATCGCCGGCATCGCGGTCGGCGTTATTCTCGGTACCTCGCGGCTCGCCGCCAAACTGCTTGAGCCCATGCTCGCCGCCATCAACAGTGTCCCAAAGATCGCGCTGGCGCCGCTGTTTCTGCTTTGGTTCGGTATCGGTTTGGGCTCGAAGGTCGCCATCGCGGCGATGACCGTGTTCTTCGTGATGTTCTACAACGTCTACATGGGCATGGGGACGGTACCGACCGGGCTCACCAACACCCTGCAGATCATGGGCGCTAATCGGCGCACCATGGTGCGCAGGCTCATTCTTCCCCAACTCACGGTTCCGATTCTCGCGGGGCTCAAGGCAGGTGTGTCGTTCGCGATGATCGGCGTGGTCGTCGGCGAATTCATCGCTGCCGATCGCGGCCTGGGCTACTACGTGCGCAATTCCACCGATCTCTTCGACTCTCCAGGTGTGTTCGCAGGAATCATTCTGCTGATGGTTCTGGTGATGATCGGCGTCGGGCTGGTCTCCCTCCTGGAGCGGCGCCTACTTCGCTGGCGACGGTAGTCGAACCCACGAGCCGAACCACGTCGTCCGTGCCGACGAATCGCGGGTCATCCGCGATGGTCACCGGCACGTACCCACTACCCAGGAGGAGCAGTGAGAAGACTTCGCGTCGCGGTCGACACCGGCGGTACATTCACCGATTTCGTCGTGCTCGACGAGCAGAGCAGGCAGATATCGATCGCCAAGATCATGTCGACGCCCGATGACCCGTCGATCGCGGTCATGGAAGGCGTTGGCCGATTTCTCGACGCGGATCCGAACTGCACCATCACCTATTTCTGCCACGGCACGACAGTCGGCACCAATGCCCTGCTCGAGGAGAAGGGAGCCCGCACCGGCCTGCTGGTCACGAGCGGGTTCCGCGGCATCTACGAAATCATGGAGCAAGCCAGACCGCACGGTCCGGCGCTGTTCGACCTCGAGTACGACAAGCCCGCACCACTGGCGCCGGAGAGCCGTACCGGTGAGGTGATCGCGCGGCTCGACCATCTCGGCAACGAACTGATACCCCTGGACGAGAACGCATTACGGGAAACGCTCGACCACTTGCGCCGCGAGAACATCGAGTCCATCGCAGTATGCCTTCTCTATTCGTACCTACAGCCGGCACACGAGCATCGGGTGAGGGATGTCGTCGCCGAACTGCTGCCGGACTGCTTCATATCCCTCAGTAGCGACGTCCTACCTCAGATCCGCGAATACCCACGGCTGAGCACGACGGTCATCAACGCCTACCTCCAGCCAATCGTGCAACGGTACCTATCCAATCTCTCACGAAGCCTGCGTGAACGCGATGTCACGACGGTCCAGACATATGTCATGCAATCAAACGGCGGCACAGCAACGTTCGGTAAGGCGTCGGAGAAGGCGGCAGCGACCTTGTTGTCCGGGCCGGCGGGCGGTGCAACCGCGGGTGCCCGATTGAGTCACCTGTGTGGACTCGACAAGGTCATCACCTTCGACATGGGGGGCACCTCGTGCGACGTCGCGCTCATCCAGGGCGGAGCGCCGCGGCTCGGCGCCGGTGGTGTCATCTCCGGCCGTCACGTCGCATTGCCGTCCCTGGAGATCGAGACGGTCAGTGCGGGCGGCGGAACGCTGGCATCCGTTGATGCCCAAGGGGTTCTGTGTGTCGGGCCGGAAAGCGCCGGTTCGGTTCCCGGCCCGGCATGTTACGGCCGCGGGGGCGATCAACCGACGGTTACGGACGCGAACGTGGTGCTCGGCTATCTCAGCAGCTCGCGACTCGGAGGATCACTGGCGCTCGACGAACAGAGCGCCCGGGACGCAATCCGTCACGCGATCGCCCAACCGCTCAGCCTCGATCCCGTCGATGCCGCCAAGGGCATCATCGACGTGGTCAACATCCAGATGCAGGAAGCGATCAAGGGCATCTCAACAGCCCGCGGTTACGACCTGCGGGAGTTCGTCCTGATCGGTTTCGGCGGAGCGGGCCCGTTGCACGCAGCAGCACTCGCCGACGAACTGCACATGCAGGGTGTCCTGATACCGGCGAACCCTGGTGTCTTCTCGGCGCTGGGTCTGCTGATGGCAGACGTTCAGCACGATTACGTGCGGTCGCGACTGGGCCGCCTCGACGACCTCGATACCGACCAGATCGAACATACCCTCGGCGAACTCGCAGAGCTGGCTCGTACCGAGTTGCGGTCCGAGGGCTTCGCCGATGACGACATCGCGTTCGACTATTCGTTGGACATGCGCTACCGCGGCCAAGGCTACGAGGTTCGAGTCGAGTTGTCACCAAACATCTTCGGCAAGGGTATGGCGGCTATACGTGAGGCCTTCGATGCCGAACATCTCGACCGCTTCGGCCACGCGGCACCCGAGGAAGCCGCCGAGGTCGTCTCCTACCGCCTGACCGGACGGGGCATCGTGCCCCAGGTGCCGCTGGTAGAGCAGGCGCCCCAAGGTCTGCGCCTCGAAGACGCCGTGATCCACCACCGACTCGTGCGTTTCACCAGCGGTGTGATCAACACACCGGTATACGCCCGCGACAAACTCGACGTAGGTCATACCTTCACCGGCCCAGCCATCGTCGACCAGGACGACACGACGGTGGTCGTGCTGCCCGGTCAGCGAGTCCGGGTCGATCCCTTACTCAACCTGTTTCTCTCGCCCGTCGACGAGCACGAGGAGACCACCCGATGACCATTGATCCCGTGACGTTTCAGGTACTGCGGGCGCGTTTCTCCGGCGTGGTGCAGGAAATGCAGCTGTCGCTGTTCCGGACGGGGTACTCCACGATCATCCGTGAATCCCAGGATGCTTCGTGCGCACTGCTCGACACCGATGGAAGAGTCGTCGCGCAGCACGTCGTCCTGCCGCTGCACATCGGCGCCTTCCCAGCGTGTACCGAAGCGGTGCTCGACGAGTTCGGCGACTCACTGCGACAGGGCGACGCATATCTGATCAACCACACTCATCTCGGCGGCAGCCCGCATGCACCGGACTTCTTCATCGTCTGCCCCATCTTCGTCGACGACGAATTCATCGGGTTCGCAGCGAGTATGGCGCACAAGGGTGATATCGGCGGCCCCGTGCCAGGAAGTTGTTCGGCCGCCGCGACGGAGATCTACAACGAGGGCCTGCTCTTGCCTGCGGTCGCCTACCAGCGCGACTACGACACGGTGCGCGATATCGAGCGCATCGTGGCCGCCAACAGCCGCACACCATCAGTGGTGGTCGGCGACATGCGCGGGCAGCTCGGATCGGCGCGGCTCGGCGAACGCCGTGTAACGGAGATCGCCGCCAAGCACGGTGTCGGCGAACTGCGCGAGTACTTCGCCGAGCTGCTACGGGTCTCCGGGGAACGAGTGCGGGCGTCGGTCAGAACGTGGCCGGACGCGATCGCCAGTGCCGAACGCCATGTCGACGACGACGGCATCGACCTGGACCATTCCTACAAGGTGGCGGTTACGGTCGAGAAATCTGGTGATCGTCTGGCGTTCGACTTCACCAGGTCCGACGACCAGACCCGAGGCGCGGCGAACATCCGACCACCGCTACTCCGGGCCGCCTGCGCGTACGCCGTCATCAGCCTGTTGGGGCCACGAACATGGGTGAACTCCGGACTGTTGGACGCCTTGGACATCGTCACGCGTCCAGGAAGTGTCGTCGACCCACGTTTTCCTGCAGCGGTGAACACCTACAACCCGACTGTCCACGCCGTAGTCGACGCGGTGTTCGAGGCGCTCAGCCACATCGTCCCCGGCGGAGGGCGTGCCGACGGTTGCGCCAGCCGATCGTTCGTGATGAGCGGCGCAGACCAGAGTCGAGGCCGAAAGTACGTGCAGTACGAGTTGTTCGGCGGTGGAACGGGCGCGCGGGCCCATCACGATGGAATATCGGGCTCATCGGTCAATCACACCAACGGAAAGATCGCGCCGATCGAGATCGTCGAGAGCGAGTACCCGACCAGGGTTCTGCGATGTGAGCTGATCACGGATTCGGGCGGTGCCGGCAGATTCCGTGGCGGGCTTGGCATTCTGCGTGAGTACGAGGTCCTTGAGCCTGCGCGTTTCTCGTTGCGCTCAACCCGGCATAAAGTCGCTCCGCTGGGTGTAGACGGCGGTGGCAGTGGGCGGATCGGCCGATTGACCGTCAACCCGGGGTCATCCACCGAGAAGGTGCTGCCATCGAGATATGCCGACTTACCACTCCAGCCGGGGGATCGGTTCGTACTCGAAACGCCGGGTGGAGGTGGCTACGGCCGCGCCTTCGATCGTGATCCCCTCAACGTTCTCGCCGACGTGCGAAATGGATATGTCTCTCGCGGCGCGGCTTTCGCGGACTACGGCGTAGTGCTGGTGAACGACTCCGACGGCGTGACCGTGGATGCGGCGGCAACCCAAGCCGCCCGGTTGGCCGCATCGCAGTCCTGAAGTCGGTGCGCGCAACGTGTGTCGGCAGGGGTAATGCGCAGCGGTGCCGGCGTCTCGACTGGACGTTTGGGCTGTCCGGAATGGGCGTCCGCCATCGAAACAGTCCTCTCTTGATTTGCGAGATGAGCTGCAGAGATCAGCGACGCCGAGGTCCCCGCTGACAGCGTGATCGCGGACGAAGGCGGGTTTGGCGCATCATCGTGCGCACCGTCCATGCACACGCCCTTCGCGGAGTTACGACTTCGGCCGCGGGGAGCGACGTTTGGAAGGTTTGTCACTCGCGGGCGCCTCTACACCGCCGCCGCGACCCGCGAGCCGTCCCAAGGCCGCGACGCCTGGGACCGACGACACCGTCTTGTATACGTCGTTGCCGGTCGCGACGAGGGCTTCCAGTTGGGGAAGCATGGCGTCCATGGTGCGGATCATGGGATCGGCGAGCGCGAGGTAACGCTCGGCTCGGTCGATCGCGGTGTTGAGCCGCTCGGTCGCGGTCGCCAGGTTTTCGATGAGGTCGGGCAATTCAGCAGCGAGCTGGATCGTCGCGGGCGGGATCCGCATGGCACTGGATGTGACGGCCTGTGCTGTCGCTGCCGCCGCCTGCGCCGCCGCTTTGATGTCTCTGGGGCTCGGGACCTTCTGCTTCGCCATGCGTCAACCATGCCGCACCCAGAGCCTCCGGTGTGAGATTGCGGCGAAGTTTGGACCAGAAGGTTGTGATCCACCCAGCGTCGCCTCGTCGTGGGGCGTCAGGACTGGCCTGCTCTCGATCCGACGCCGCCGTGCACCTTCTGCCCGCAACGCTGCGTGAGTATCTCGATGCCTGGTGTGCAGACGTACCCGATCAATCGGCGGTCGCCCAACGCGCGAGCGTCGTCAGCATCGCTGACGTGAACGCCGTTCAAGGGTTCTTCCAAGTGTCGCCAGTGTGGCCGGCCCGCTGATCCAGCGACAGTGTGGCGGGCGGCCGATGCCGGCTTGTCCGAGCGGATGGGAATCGCGGCCATCGTCCTCAGGCATCGGATCGTCATTCGGCCAATGGCTAGGGCTGCAGTATCGCGCTTCGCACCCGACCTCCAGCTACCTGCTCGTCGACTGGTGGCTCTACAGTTCGCGGGGAGATGGGGACGATCGGCAGCAGCCTGGCAAAACCGACCCCTACGTCTTGGGCGCGCTGCAAGCCAGACCCGACTGGGCGCGTAGCGGGATTCAGCGCACCGATATCTTGGCCTCAGATACCGATGAGGTGTTCGAGATCAAACCGATCCGCGGCGCCGACGCGGGCCCTGATCAGCTCGCCGGATACCTGGCGAGCCTGCGGGCGCTGGCCCCCAACGCGCCGGATTGGATAGGCGGACTGCCGCGTAACTGGCAACCCGGCCGATGGGACCCCGAGCCGCACATCTTCCCCGCATCGATGGGCCTCACCGAATTCTGCGTGATCTGCACGTGGGCGGATCCCGTCAACACCGGCGTGCTCCTGTACGACTTGCTTTGTTGTGACAGCACGGTTCCGCCACCGCCGATCTACGTTCCCAAAGAGGCTGACGAAAAGCTGCTGGAACGAGCCAAGGAGTTCTTGCAGCGGCTTGGCGATGATCTCGGCGTCGTCGGCAAGACCGTTGTCGCCACGATGGCGGCGATCGCGATAGCGGCGGCCGTGATTGCCCTGCTTCCCGCTGAGGCGCTGGCAGCCATCGGAGCATTCTTCGCCGCCATGGGGGCGGCCATCGGCGCTGGAATCGCATGGCTTCTCGCTGAACTTGGGTTGGCGGCCACGACGGTCGCGGGCATCATCGCCGGCGCATGAACCGTGCTCTCCGGCGGAACCGCGGGCGCGGCGCCCGCGCCGGCGCAGCCGTCGGCGAAGAAGGACTCCTCCAGCGGTCCGCCGGCCAAGGGTGGCACCGCGTCGCCTGGAGCGGGCGCTTCGCACGGGATGGTCGAGAAGGGCATCGAGATCCTGCGTCAGATTGAGAAGTCGCCGCGCAATGATCCGCAAGCCAAGGAGCTCAAAAAGCCTGCCGCACAGCTGCTTCCCTACCTCTCCTCGCTCAATCGCCCAGCCGGGCCGCCGAAGCCGACACCTGAGCCCGCAGCCAAGAGTTCAGCTGCGGCGAAGACCGGTGGCCGAACAGCCCCGCCGGTTGGTGTGCGGCCGGCTCCGTCGGACGTGCCGGGATTCGGGACGGTCAACAAGATTCCCGATGATGTGGTGAAGGTCCACGCGGAAAAGTGCATCGTCGAGGGGATCAGTTCTCGGGTCAAGCCGGGCGACGAAAACGCTTCTACCAGAGCCTGGCCAGCCTCGGTAGCTGCGGCACGGTGCACGCCGTAATGTGCTGAGCAAGGTGTTGTGTCGGCGTACTCGCTGACACGGGCGCCATCCGGACGACTTCGCCGGGCTCACGAATTAATCGAGGCCGTCGTGCTCCACGAGATCGCCATCACGGAGCGACTTCAGGTCTGATGGCCGAGCCGTGGCGGATCGGCCATGATGTTCAATGCTACTGTGCGCCAAAATATTTCGGCACACTGACGAAATGACCACAGTCGACATGGAGAGTCGGGAAGGGGTCAGTTGCCCGACTATGGTCGGACTGCAGTCGGCCCAGTCAGGATGACGCGTCAAAAACCTTGTCCGACCGGCGTGTTCGTCTCAGTGACGTATCGATGGTGCACACGAGCATGGGGACGATGAGCGGTTGGCTACCGACCGCGAGGCTTTCAGGCCAGGGTAGGGGCATGGTTTCACCTAATGGCCGAATCCATCACTCAACGATCGATCCGTGCGACAAGCAGGACTGACGCGCACCGGCTGCAACCCGGCGGCCGATCGCCGAGGCGGTGATTATTGCCGAGGCCTGCTGCGCCAACTCAATCGTCTGTCTGATCCAGAACATGTTGTGAGTGAGGCGAGCCTGTGACCTGGGAGCTCTCGACTGGGCGCGGGCGATCACCGGCCAGAACCTCGTCGTCGACGGTGATCTGGTTGAGAAGTGACGATTGGCCCCGCATCGAGTGAAGGACTCATTTGTACCGTTCGCCGCGGGTGGGGCTACGGCGTGAGGCAGGGGCGGGGGAGCGATGAATCTCTGCATGGAAGCGGCGCCCGCGGTTGTCGACCACCTCATACCGGTACGGGGCGACCAGCGTGGTCGTTCCCAGCGAATGTACGGTCCTGAGCGCGATGTACTCATGGGTGATGCCATCAATTCGGCAGCCCAACGTCGTAACTACAGCCCACATGAACTGCCTCCTAACCTGATGCTCTCGACCCTCTCAAGGGTCCCGCAAAGGGTGGTGACTTACATCACAGGTGACGTCCATTTGAGCCCCGGTGTCACCTGGGGGTCCCACCTACCCGCTAGCTGGTAGTCATGGCACGAGGCCGATCATCCTCGGTTGGCACGACTTGGCCCGACACAGCCCACCGCTACGCGTGCGCCTACCCGTTCATCGGGGTGAAGTGGCCGCTGAACGCGAGATCGACTGGACGGCATAGGACTTCATCTTTGACACCATCTGTCCGGTATCCGAGGTAGTCGGCAAGACTTGGTCGGCATTGCCTCATCGACGGCCAGCAAGGTCTGATACACGGCAAACGTGTTCTACGAGAACGGGTTTGCGCGATCGTTGATTTCGTCTTACACGCTCCCCCATTCGTCACTATGACGTTATGCAGGTCCGGTGTCGGCGCGCTCAGCGGGACTTCAACGACCAACTCACCACGTGGTTGGTGGTGGCCAACTCCCCATACCCGTCGCAGCCTGGGGTGGGCTGGTCGACCACGGTGCGGTTGGGGCGCCGTCCACGTCCGGGCCGCCGCACAGCTGCGTAGCCACCACCGGCTGAGCGCAGCGACCGTGCCCAGTGGCAGCGGAGTGGTCTATCGGGATCTGGCGATTATGACCGCATCCTGGGTCCGGGCGAGGAAGCCGCGTCATGACCACCAAACGCACCTCGACCTCCAGCCGGGATGTCGGTGCCGAGTTGGCGTTCTTGACTGGCGCCCTCAAGGCACCCTCCCTCGGGGATGCGATCGGCCGGTTGGCTCGAGCGGGCCCGGACCCATGAGGAGTTTCTGGCGGCCTGTCTGCAACGCGAGGTCGCCGCCCGCGAGTCCCACGGTGGCGAGGGCAGGATCCGCGGTGCTCGGTTTCCGGCACGAAAGGCGTTAAAAGATTTCGACTTCGACTATCAGCGTTCGCTCAAGCGAGATTAGATCGCGCACCTGGGCACGCTGCACTTCATCGCCTCTAAGCAGAACGTCGTCTTCCTTGGGCCAACTAGGGACCGGCAAGACGCACCTGTCGATCGGGCTGGGGATCCGCGCCTGCCAAGCTGGACACCGCGTCGCGTTCGCCACCGCCGCGCAATGGGTCGACCGTCTCGCCTCGGCCCACCACGGCGACCGGCTCCAAGACGAACTGATCAAACTCGGCCGTGTGCCGCCGTTGATCATCGACGAAATCGGCTACATCCCGTTCGAACCCGAAGCAGCCAACTTGTTCTTCCAGTTGATCTCGGCGCACTACGAACGCGCCAGCCTCATCGTCACCTCCAACAAGCCTTCGGCCGCTGGTGTGAAGTCTTCGGCGACGACGTCGTCGCTGCCGCCATGATCGACCGCCTCGTCCACCACGCCGAGGTCCTCTCGATGAAAGCAGACAGCGACCGACTCAAGGACCGAGACCTCGGCCGCGTCCCCGCGGCCACAACCACCAAAGAAACCCAGGAGCGGGGTCCAGATTCACCCGACGTTGACATACGGGACTGGGGCTTTACTTCTTTACGGATTCAAAGCCGCGCGGCGGTGGGTTCTCGGCACCAGCGCTCCTCGACGCGAGAAAGCCGTCGGCGCCTCCGGCGAGTCACAACCTACCCAGGACCACAGCGACCGCGACTGCGGCGTTGATGACGCCGTCATCGGTGTTCAACACACAGCCAGAGGTTAGCGACCTACCCTTAGCCATGAGGCAAATCCTGCTGCGGGCAGCTGTGCTTCTAATGTCGTTTGCGATCGGACTACTCATCGCGGCGTGGATCGTTCCCGGAGTGTCGTTGTCGATACCGGGGTTTATCGTCGCCGTAGTGGTGTTCTCGGTTGCGCAGGCGATTCTGTCCCTGCCGATGTTGAAGTTGCCCCGTCAGTATGCGTCGTTACTCCTCGGGGGGACCGGGCTGGTGTTAACCGTCGTCGCGTTGATCCTCGCGTCGGTATTGACGCACGGCATCACCATTGCCGGCATGCCACCCTGGGTGGCCACGACGGTCGTGGTGTGGCTCGTAACAACGATTGGGGCCATTACGCTGCCCGAACTGCTGATCCGCGACGACTCCGGCTCGACCTGAACAACTACCCGCCGGCGATAACGGGTGTGCGCCGCCGGTCGTCCGCGGCGAAATTTTGTACCTCGCCCTGCTGCTCCCAGTGAGTAGAGTTTTACTATCACGTCCGACGACGGAGAGAGCGGTGATGAGAGACAAGTATCGCGATCCGACGGACCACTCGCGGACAACGCAACCGCATGCTGGTATGGCTATGAAGGACAATTTCTTCTGGCCAGGGTTGATCTTGTTGGCCGTAGCGACGTTCGGGCTGATCAGCACGGCGGCAGCCGCCGCCTATGGACACGACGAATGGATATCCACCACGGTGCTCATCGCCGTGCTTGGCGCGGTCGCCGGCGCGCTGTGGCTCGTCATGGAACATCGCCGCGTGACCCGCATCGAGGCGCAGTGGCACGCCGCACACCCAGATGGTCGCACGCGCCCGCGCACTCCCTAACCGCCATTGCTGGTTGCCGCCGAGGTTACGCATCTGCTCGAGAACTGGCGCGGTACCCGCAATACATGGCAATTCGAACGCGAAGATCGCGGGCTGATCCTTGGACCACTGCGTCTGGCCGTAGGGGCTGTACGGAGGACGAAGTTGCTGGGATTGGACGACGTGGTGTCCTTGCCTTCGCGCAAGACGGCGTCCATCGCTGCGACAGCGGCATTTGGGGGCGCCGAGCATGCCCCACATCTGGTCTGCGGCGGCGTTATCGGACTGCGAGATTGCTTGTTGCATTAAGGGTTCTGCGGCGGATTGATTAGCGGTGAGCGCAGCGAACGGTCGCAATATTGCGACACAGCGCTCATGCGACATGCGTTTCGGAATGAGTTGCAATGAAGCGAACTTGGAGCCCGTATCCGCCACTCCGACAACGTGTCCGGGCCGGTACCCACTTCAACCGTCGTGTTGCCGAACTGCGTGCACAGACCCGTACATCAGGTGGCATCAGCATGCCTCGGGACGCAACGGACCGGCCTGCGCGGAACGAGCCACCCGAGGGAATCTGATCGTCATCGTGACGAAATTGCGACACATGCCACCGCGTACCGTCGAGCACCGCGCAGAATCCGACGACGGTCAAATATGGCGCGGGAAAATTGGACACGGCGGTGAGACAACTCGCCCTGGACATCCCGTGAGACGGCCTGTCTCAGTGCAGTTCAGCTCATCGCGTACGGACAGCAGTTTGAGAAGCTACGAATAAGCTTGAATCATGAGGAATGAGCTTTCGTCGCTGGTCACCTCATTGCTGGTCGTTGCTGGTCACCGGTTCTGCCGCCGCAGCGTCGGCGGTCATCTCGACGCCTTCTTCTTGGGCATGTAGAGGTCGGTGATGGTGCCCTCGAAGGCTTCGGCGGCCATCGCCACGGTTTCGGAGAGGGTGGGGTGCGGGTGGATGGTCAGCCCGATGTCGGCGGCGTCCGCGCCCAGCTCGATGGCCAGCGCGGCCTCGGCGATCAGGTCGCCGGCATTCGGCCCGACGATGCCGCAGCCGATGATCCGGTCGGTGGTCTCGTCGAAGATCACCTTGGTCATGCCCTCGTCGCGGCCCAGCGACAGCGAACGGCCGCTGGCCGCCCACGGGAAGTTGGCCTTGCCGTACTTGATGCCGGCCGCCTTGGCCTCGTTCTCGGTGACGCCGACCCAGGCCACCTCGGGGTCGGTGTAGGCCACCGAGGGGATGACGGTGGCGTCGAAGTAGCTGTTGTGCCCGGCGGTGACCTCGGCGGCGACCTTGCCCTCGTGGGTGGCCTTGTGCGCGAGCATCGGCTGGCCGACGACGTCGCCGATGGCGAAGACGTGCCCCACGTTGGTGCGCTGCTGCTTGTCCACCGGGATGAACCCGCGCTCGTCGACCTGCACGCCCGCGGCCTCGGCGCCGATCACCTTCCCGTTGGGCTTGCGCCCGACCGCGACCAGGACCTTGTCGAACACCGCCGACTCGGGGGCCTTGCCGCCCTCGAAGTAAACGGTCAGCCCATCCTGTCCGGCCTCCACGTTGGTGACCTTGGTCTTCACCCAGATGTCCTGGTAGCGCTTGGACAGCCACCGGGTAAGCGGCTTGACCAGGTCCGCGTCCGCGCCGGGGATGAGCTGGTCCAGCAGCTCCACCACGCTCACCTTCGAGCCCAGCTCGTAGTAGACGGTCGCCATCTCCAGGCCGATGATCCCGCCGCCCAGGATGAGCAGCCGCTCCGGGATCCCATCCAGCTCCAGCGCGCCGGCGGAGTTGATCACACGGGGATCGTCGTGCGGGACGAACGGCAGCGTGACCGGCTCGGAGCCGGCGGCGATGATGGCCTGCTCGAAGCTGACCGTGCTGGTCGACCCGTCGTCGGCGGTGACCTCGACCATGTTCGGCGAGGTGAACTTGCCGGTGCCGACCACGGTGGTGACCTTGCGCTGTTTGGCCAGCCCGGACAGCCCACCGGTGAGCCGGTCGACCACGCTCTGTTTCCAGCCGCGCAGCGCGTCCAGGTCGACGGTCGGCGCGGCGAAGGCCAGCCCGTTGCCGGACATCTCCTTGGTCTCGGCGATCACCTTGGCCGCGTGCAGCAGCGCCTTGGACGGGATGCAGCCCACGTTCAGGCACACCCCGCCGAGCGGGCCGCGGCTGTCGATCATGACGACCTGCTTGCCGAGGTCGGCGGCCCGGAACGCTGCGGTGTAGCCGCCCGGCCCGGCGCCGAGCACGAGCACCTCGGCGTGCTGGTCGCCGCGTTCGATGTTCGCGGCGGCCACCGGCGCCGCCGTAGCCGCGGCCGCCGGCTGCGCGGCTGCGGTCTCGGTGACCTGCTGGGTCGGTGCCGTGGCCGAAGCTGCCGGGGCGGCGTCGCCGCCCTCGGCGTCGATCACCATGATCACGCTGCCTTCGGACACGGTGTCGCCCACGGCGACCCGCAGCTCGGTCACCGTCCCGGCTACCGGGGCTGGTACATCGAGGGTGGCCTTGTCCGATTCCAGCGTGACCAACGGGTCCTCGGCCGCGACGGTGTCGCCCGCCGCGACGTGGATCTCGATCACCGGGATGTCCGAGAAGTCGCCGATGTCCGGGACCTTGATCTCCTGCGCGCTCATCGAGTTGCTCCCTGGTGGTCGAAGTGGTCAGCGGCGAAGGCGGTCACAGCAGCAGCCGTCGGTCGTCTTCGAGCAGGTAGCACAGGTGTCGGGCGAAGCGGGCGGCCAGCGCACCGTCGATGACGCGGTGGTCGTAGGACAGGGAAAGGGGCAGCATGTTGCGGGCGGTGAACTCGGTGCCGTTCCAGACGGGGCTCAGCTTGGAGCGGACGACGCCGAGGATGGCGACTTCGGGGGCGTTGACGATGGGGGTGAAGCTGGTGCCGCCGATGCCGCCGAGGCTGGAGATGGTGAACGTGCCACCGGCCATGTCCGACGGCCCGAGCTTGCCGTCGCGGGCCTTGGCGGAGGTGGACATGAACTCCCGGGACAGTTCCACGATGCCCTTGCGGTCGGCGTCCTTGACGACCGGGACCACCAGGCCGCCGGGGGTGTCCACGGCGATGCCGATGTTGTAGTAGTGCTTGAGGATGAGGGCGTCTTTCTCCGGGGACAGTGAGGAGTTGAACTCGGGGAACTTTTTGAGGGCGGCGACGCAGGCCTTGACCAGGAACGCGAGCAGGGTGACCCGGTAGGGGTTGCGGTCGTTCTTGGCGGCGGTGTCGAGTTCTTTGCGGTAGCGGTCGAGGTCGGTGATGTCGGCTTCGTCGTTGTGCGTGACGTGGGGGACGTTGAGCCAGGAGCGGTGCAGGAAGGGTCCGGAGACTTTCTTGATCCGTGGCAGGGGCGCGGTGTCGATGGGCCCGAACGTGGAGAAGTCCTGCGCGGGGATCTCCGGGATCCCCGCGCCGGTCGCGGCCGCGGCGGCGGGTTGGGCCGGGCCCTTCAGGAACCCCAGCAGGTCGTCCTTGGTGATGCGGCCCTTGGGCCCGGTCGGGGTGACCGCGGCCAGGTCCACGCCCAACTCCCGGGCGGTGCGCCGCACGGAGGGCCCGGCGTGTATCCCGGCGGGGGTGTCGACTCCACCCGCCGCTGGGGCCGCGGCCGGTGCCGAGGGCGCCGGCGCGGAGCCGCCGCCGGGGCCGAGGCGGGTGCGGGCTCTTGCTGTTCGACCAGTGACGGCGGGGTGCTGACCGCGCCGTTGCCGGGGGTGAGCAGCAGGATGGGGCTGCCCACGCTGACCACGTCGCCGACCTTGACCAGGACCTCGGCCACCGAGCCGGCGACCGGGGCGGGTATGTCCATGGTGGCTTTGTCGGATTCGAGGGTGACCAGCGGGTCCTCGGCGTTGACCTGATCGCCGGCGCTGACGTGCACCTCGATGATCGGCACAGCGCCGAAGTCGCCGATGTCGGGAACCTTGACCTCGGTAGGAGCTGTCATGTCGATCGTCTCTTTCCTGATCGGGTCCGAACGCTCAGGCGAGCGCGGGTGCGGTCTTGTCGGGGTCGATGTCGTAGCGGGCGATGGCGTCCGCTGCGGCCGAGGCCGGAACGGCGCCCTCGGCGGCCAGCTCGGTCAGCGCGGCGAGCGCGATGTAGTGCCGGTTGACCTCGAAGTGCCGGCGCAGGTTGCGCCGGTAGTCCGAGCGCCCGAACCCGTCGGTGCCGAGCACCCGGTACCGGCGGTCCATGAACGGCCGGATCTGGTCGGCGAAGGCCCGCATGTAGTCGGTCGCGGCGACCACCGGGCCGGCCGGGCGCCCGGCCAGGCACTGCTGGACGAAGCTGAGCCGCCGCTCCTCGCCCGGATGCAGCATGTTCCAGCGGTCGACGTCGATGCCGTCGCGGCGCAGCTCGGTGAAGCTGGGCACGCTCCACACGTCGGCGGTCACGCCGAAGTCCTGTTCCAGCAGCTCGGCGGCCGCGATCACCTCGCGCAGGATGGTGCCGGAGCCCAGCAGCTGAACCCGGGGTGCGTCCTTCTTCGCGGCCGGCCCCTCCCGCAGCAGGTACATGCCGCGGATGATGCCCTCGCGAACCTCGTCCTCCCGGCCCTCCGGCATGCCCGGATGCTGATAGTTCTCGTTCATCACCGTCAGGTAGTAGAAGACGTCCTCCTGCTCGGCGTACATGCGGCGCAGGCCGTCCTGCACGATCACCGCGACCTCGTGCGCGAAGGTCGGGTCGTAGGAGACGCAGTTCGGGATGGTGGCCGACAACAGGTGCGAGTGGCCGTCCTCGTGTTGCAGGCCCTCGCCGTTGAGCGTGGTGCGCCCGGCGGTGCCGCCGACCAGGAAGCCGCGGGCCCGCGAGTCGCCGGCCGCCCAGGCCAGGTCGCCGATGCGCTGGAACCCGAACATCGAGTAGTAGATGTAGAACGGGATCATCGGGGTGTCGGACACGCTGTAGCTGGTCGCCGCGGCGATCCAGGACGACATCGCGCCGGGCTCGTTGATGCCCTCCTGCAGCATCTGACCGGAGCGGTCCTCCCTGTAGTACATGAGCTGCTTGGCGTCCTCGGGCTGATACAGCTGCCCGACCTGGGAGAAGATCCCGAACTGCCGGAACAGGCCCTCCATGCCGAACGTGCGCGACTCATCGGGCACGATCGGCACCACGTGCTTGCCGATCGCCTTGTCCCGCAACAGGGTGGTCAGGATCCGGACGAACGCCATCGTGGTAGAGATCTCGCGGTCGCCGGTGGGCTTGAGCTGGGCCGCGAAGGCCGAGAGCCCCGGCACCGTGAGATCGCGCGAGCGCTGCCGCCGCACCGGAAACGCCCCGCCGAGCGCGGTTCGCCGCTCCCGCAGGTAGCGCTCCTCGGGGCCGCCTGCGGGCAGCTTCAGGAACGGCACCTCGGCGATCTTGTCGTCGGCCAGGTCGATGGCGAACCGGTCGCGGAACGCGCGCAGCACGTCCTCGCCCATCTTCTTCTGCTGGTGGGTGATGTTCTGGCCCTCACCGGCCTCACCCATGCCGTAGCCCTTGACCGTCTTGGCCAGGATCACGGTGGGCGAGCCGACGTTGTCCACCGCCGCCTTGTACGCCGCGTACACCTTGTCCGGATCGTGCCCGCCCCGGCTCAGCGCCCAGATCTCGTCGTCGGACATGTCCGCGACCAGGTCCAGCAGCTCGGGGTACTTGCCGAAGAAGTGCTTGCGCACGTAGGCGCCGTTCTTGGACTTGAAGTCCTGGTACTCGCCGTCGACGCACTCCTCCATGCGCTTGAGCAGCAGCCCGGACTTGTCCGCGGCGATCAGCGGGTCCCAGCCGGATCCCCAGATCACCTTGACCACGTTCCAGCCGGCGCCCCGGAAGAGGCCCTCCAGCTCCTGGATGATCTTCCCGTTGCCGCGCACCGGGCCGTCCAGGCGCTGCAGGTTGCAGTTCACCACGAAGATCAGGTTGTCCAGCTTCTCCCGGCCGGCCAACGAGATCGCGCCCAACGATTCGGGCTCGTCCATCTCGCCGTCGCCGAGGAACGCCCACACGTGCCGGTTCGCGGTGTCGGCCAGCTCCCGGTTGGCCAGGTACTTGAGGAACCGGGCCTGGTAGATGGCCATCAGCGGGCCCAGCCCCATCGACACCGTGGGGAACTGCCAGTAATCCGGCATCAGCCACGGGTGCGGATAGGACGACAGGCCGCCGCCGCCGACCTCCTGCCGGAACCCGAGCATCTGCTCCTCGGTCAGCCGCCCCTCCAGGAACGAACGCGCGTAGATACCGGGCGAGCAGTGGCCCTGCACGAACACCAGGTCGCCGCCGTGATCCTCGGACGGGGCGTGCCAGAAGTGGTTGAACCCGGTGTCATACAGCGTCGCCGCGGACTGGAAGCTGGCGATGTGCCCGCCCAGCTCGGAGGATTCCTTGTTGGCGCGCAACACGATCGCCACCGCGTTCCACCGGATCAGCGACCGGATCCGGTGCTCGATCGCCGCGTCACCCGGGTGCGGCGGCTGTGCGTGCGGCGGGATCGTGTTCAGATACGGCGTGTTCGCCGAGTACGGCACCGGCACCCCGTTGCGCCGGGCCTCGCCGTCCAGCTCCTCCAGCAGGAACTCCGCGCGGTCCGCCCCGTCAAACTCGATGACCGAGTCGAACGCTTCCCGCCACTCGCTGGTCTCCACCGGATCGAGGTCATTGCGCATGGGGTTCGTCTCCTCTTCCCGGGCAGTCCGGTGCCCGCGGACGCTTAGCTGACGGGTGGGTGGTCAGTTAGACGGAGGTCGGCCTAACTTCCTCGAGGGACTTGGCAGTCGGATGGCCGGCAAGTGGGTGCTCGGCAAGCACCGGAGGCTCCTCGTCGTCGATCATGGTCGCCTCGTCGAACGGGTCCTCCCCGCTGAGCACACGCTTGGCCTGGTCCGAATCGAACTCGCCGACCCAGTTGCCCATCAGCACTGTGGCCACCGCGTTGCCGGAAAAGTTGGTGACCGCGCGGGCCTCGGACATGAACCGGTCGATCCCGACGATCAGGCCGACCCCGTCGACCAGATCGGGTCGATGCGACTGCAGCCCACCGGTCAGGACGGCCAGACCGGCGCCAGTCACGCCGGCCGCCCCCTTCGAGGCGATCATCATGAACAGCAGCAGCGAGATCTGCTCGCCGATCGACAGTGGCTTGCCCATTGCTTCTGCGATGAACAGCGACGCCATGGTCAGATAGATGGCGGTGCCGTCGAGGTTGAACGAGTAGCCGGTTGGAACCACGATGCCAACGACCGGGCGGGAGACGCCAAGGTGCTCCATCTTGGCCACCAGCCGGGGCAGCGCGACTTCCGAGGACGACGTGGAGACGATCAGCAGGTACTCCCTGGCCAGGTAGCGCATCAGCGCGAAGATGTTCATCCCGGCCCCAAAGCGCAGGATCAGGCCGAGCACCACCACAATGAAGATCAGGCAAGTGATGTAGAAGGCCAGCATGAGCTGACCCAGGCTCACCAGTGCAGACCAGCCGGTCTCGCCGACCACGGCGGCCATGGCGCCGAACGCGCCAATGGGAGCTACCCACATGATCATCGACAGCACCCGGAACACCAGGCGCTCGAAGTGCTTGACGCCACGCAGGATCGCCTGACCCGACTGGCCGAGACCCTGCACGGCGAAGCCGACTAACAGCGCCACGAACAGCGTCTGCAGCACGAGCTCGCCGACCAGCGGGGAGACCAGCGTGGTCGGGATGATCCCGAGAAGGAACTCGGTCGTGGTCTGGTGTTCACCACTGGCCGCCTCCTCACCCGCGGCCCGGGCGGCGTCGGTGAGTTGCAGGCTCGCACCCGGCTGAAGGAGGTTGCCGACGAGCAGCCCGATGATCAAGGCGACCGTCGACATGACGATGAAGTAGAGCAACGCCAGCCCGCCGACCTTGCCGACCTTCGCCGCCTGCCGGATCGACCCGATACCGAGCACGATCGTGCAGAAGATCACCGGACTGATCATCATCTTGATCAGGCTGACAAAGCCGGTGCCCAGCGGCTTGAGCGCCTTCCCGACCTCCGGCGCAAGGATGCCGACGGCAATGCCGGCGATCACCGCGGCGATCACCGCCATATAGAGGTAATGCGAGCGATCTTTCTTCTCGGCGGGGCGTTCGCGTGAGCATGGCTGAATCAGACATGAGCCCTCCCAGGGGAACCGACGGCCTTAGCGGCTGAACGCAGCCACTATGTCACGGCGGCGTAGACCCGCGGGTCCCAATCGGCGGCCCCGCACCACCAATCGCGCCGCCTCCAGATCGTCGGCGATGGTGACGACGAGCGACGACCCCCGCGCGGCATTTCGTGTCGACTTGACCACCAGCTCCCAAAGCGCGTGAATGAGGGACGACCCAGCCATAAGCCGATCTGCGCCCGGAATGACATCACCGCGTCGGTGTCTGTAGCGCTAACTGCTTGCCGAGGTAGTGCTTCTGGACTCGGTGCCACCAAAACGTGCGGCACGGTGCCGCATAGCGGAACCCATCGACAGCCCGGCACGACCTTCTCGCAGAGCGGCGCGCCCTCGACGCCTGACATAGGTGACGGTGTGCGGCTTTCGGCTGCACGATTGGCGACATTCCTTTGCTGCACTGCAACTTTCGGCGCGTACGCACTTCATGCAGGTGTCGAAGTGGCTCGGGCACGCGAGCGAGCACGCCCGGATGCTTCGGTCGCCGAACTTGCAATGTCAATCTGGACGACCTGCGCTGAGATCGTCCAGACATAGATTGCGAACCCCAGCAAGCGCAGGGCATCCGTCGCGATCTTTAACTGGACGAGACAGAGAGGGTGTCCTGTCCGGGTGAAGGCTGCACCGTCCGAGTGAAGGTTGCACCCTAAGTTGCATTGTCCAGGTGAAGGTTGCGCGTCGCTGCCTGGATTGGCGCGTTCGCGGCCGACACTGTTTTCTATGACGGCGTTGGTCTAGGGCTGCGTGGACCTATTGGCCTACTGGCCAATGGTGGCTTCGAGGTCAGTTATGTGCCCGACGACGGCGCCGAGCACCGGGTGCCGCTCGCGCAGGCATGGGCGGTGCCGCTCGAGCAGGCCTTCCGGTTCGCCGGTTCAAGTCCCGGAAGGGACAGCGGCATCTGAGCGGGCTGTGGTGGTCAGCCACATCTTCAGCGTGACCGGCCTGTGTTCAACCAAGTCGGGCGAGCCGGTTCGGCGAGCACCGGCCGGCCCGTTCGGCCATCCAGGCGCCAGACTTCGGCCGCAAAGGCGAGAACGCCAGGTTCATGATCGAAGTAGCCGCGTACCGCGGCTAACCGTTCGCGCGGAGCAGGCGGCGTCCGCACGGACTCGGCATTCCACTCAGCGGAGGGCGTCCGGCTGGCAGCGACCGCAGAGCTAGCCTGATCGCTACCGGGCATCGGATTGCGTCCCTCCGTTCAACGGTCCCAGACACCGCTCCCGCGGCCGACGAACGGGGCGAGATGATTGACACCGTCGTCAAGTTGCTGCCAGCGCTGCTCGGCATCGCTCTGGGCTACGTCCTGCGGCTGCGCGGTGTCGCGGACCGCCGTGACGCGGACTTCATGTTCCGACTGATCATCACTGTGTTCCTGCCGGCCCTGGCGTTCACCGCTTTGTCCCGGGTGTCGATCGACCGAGACCTGGCGATCTTCCCGTTGGCGGCGCTGGTCATCATCACGGTCGGCTACCTGACCGGGCGCCTGCTCGCGGCTAAAGGGCCCTTCTTGATGCCGCAGCATGCCGTCGCGATCTGCTGCTGCATGAACGTGAACACCGGCTTCATGCTGCCCTTCGTGCAGGGGCTCTACGGCGCCGACGGGGTCGCCCGGATCGCTGCCTTCGATGCGGTGAACACAACGCTGATGTTCACCTGGACGGCGTACGTCGCGGCCCGTGGCAATCCCCATCACGCCGGCGCGTCGCTGATGGCCAAGAGGTTCGCCACCAGCCCGCCCCTCTACGCGATCGCAGCCGGTCTGCTGGTGAGCGCGTTCGGCCTCCATGTTCCCGTGGCGATCGGCGATCCGCTGGCGGTCATCGGGGCGCCGACCGGAATCCTGATGGCCATCGCTGTGGGTATTCAGTTCGAGCCTCCGGGCAAGGGTGTGGCCAAAGCCGCACTGGTCTATGCCGGGCGGCTCGCGTCGGCCCTGGCCGTCGCGGTCGTCTTCGTTCTCATTTTCGGCTTGACCGGGGCCGACCGCACGGTGCTGTTACTGCTGGGCGTGGCGCCCACTCCCTTCTTCGTTGTCGCTTTCGCGACCGTGGAGAACCTGGATGTGCGGCTTACCGTGAACATCGTGTCGGTGTCCATGCTGATGAGCCTGCCGTTGGCCCTGGGCGTCATCTTGTTGACGGCCTAGCTCTGCGACGGGAGTGCGCGGCGAACGCTCGATCGGAAAGGGGGTCCTGATGCCCGAGGTCGTGAGCATGGTCTCGGCCCACATCGCGCCCGAACGGGTCGCTGAGGTGGTCGAGGGATTCGGTGCTGCGGTCCGCGCGGGGATGCCCGAGCGCCGACACACGTCCCTGCTTCGGGGCGAGGGCGGCCTGATGCGCATCGTCACCGTGTGGCGCAGCCGGGATCACCTCGATCGGTACCTGGCCGGCGTCGACAAGCCGTTCGCTGTCGGCCTCCTGGAGAGCGCGGGTGGTGAGACCGTCGTCGACGTCCTGGAACTCGTCATGGACAGCAACACCGCGTGGTGGCCCTGAGCCACCGCCCCTCCCGAATACGTGCCAAATTTCTATTTCCCTATTTCTGGTTCCGTATTCGGCGTGGTTGGCGAGACTGCGCCTGATCCTGTCGCCGAAATTGCAAGGTGAATCTGGACGACCTGGACTGGGATCATCCAGAGCTAGATTGCGAACCCCAGCAAGCGCGGGCATTCCGCGCAATCTTCAACTGGACGAGACAGTGCGGTGTCCTGTTCGGGTGGAGGTTGCGGAGTTCGGGGTAAGTTTGCGGGCGTGGTTGCGGAGTTCGGACATAGGTTGCGGATGTTGAGGACGCGGCCGGTCCGGCGGAAGACTGCTTTCCCGTGCCGAGGGTGAGTGGGGTCCGCGGGGCGCGTCGGCGTCGCCGGCGGGCCGGGAGATCGAGATCGCCTACGTCGATGCCGAGTCCGGCGCTCGGACCGTGTCGCCGCGCCCGAGGCGCTCGGATGACGAGGTAGAGGCGCTGGTGCGCGCATCGTCGCGAAGCCGCGCGTCGCAATCGCGCTGGGCAAGGCGCTGTTCTACCGCCAGCTGGAGCAGGGCCTCGTGGTGGCCCGCAATCAGCACGACAAGGTCGTCGGGGTAAGCCTGCACATCATCTGGAGCAGCCTGAACACGCTGCAGCCCGACAGCGGTGGTCAGGGCGACGCGCTGCTGTTCGGAGTCCCGAAGACAGCCTGAAGACGGGCCGGAGGTCAACACCATGCACGCGCACCACGTCATCGAATTGATCGGCCCGCCCGGGCTGCGCTGGGTGGAGGTACCGGAGCCAGATACCACGGCCCAGCTGGTGGTGGAGGTGATGGCGGCGGGGAATCCTTCGCTGACCTGCTCTACACCCAAGGCCGCTACCAGGTCGGCCCACCCTGCCGTTCGCCCCGGGCATGGACGCCGCGGGTGTCGTGCGCTCGGCACCGCCCGGCAGCGGATTCGAGGCCGGCCAGCGGGTGGCGGTGCTGGCGGCGTATGGCTGCTCGCAGGACGTGATCACCGCGGACCCCAGCTGGAGCCTGCCGCTGCCGGACGACATGGGTTTCGAGGCGGGTGCCGCGGCAGCGCTCGACTACCTCACCAGCCTCTTCGCGCTCGTGCGCCGCGGGCCGGCGCGACCGGGGGAGGTGCTGCTGGTGCACGGCGCCGCCGGCGGTGTCGGGGCGGCCGCGATCCAGGTGGGGCGTGCGCTCGGGCTCACGACCATTGCGGTCACCTCCGATGAGCGCAGCGTGCCTTCGCCGCGGGCTGCGGTGCGGACCATGCGGTGTGCGGCGCCAACTGGCGGAGGCGATCGCGAGATCATCGGTGCGGCCGGGGTCGACCTCGCCCTCGATCCGGTGGGCGGTGACCGGTTGTCGACGGCCTGCGCCTGCTCGGCCCCGGAGAGCAAGTGCTGGTCGTGGGCTTCACCGCGGCGAGATTCCCACGGTCAAGGTCAACCGGCTGCTGCTGGGCAACGTCGGGGTGCTGGGGGCGGCCTCGCGCGAGTTCTTCGAACGGCAGCCGGCTCTCATGGCCGAGCTGTGGACTCGCTACCTCCACCTGCGCGAGACCGGCGCCCTGGCGGATCCGCCGGTCGAGGTCTGGCCGTTTGCCGACGCGCGCCAGGCCCTGCAAGCCGTCGAACACCGATGCAGCCTCGGCAAGAACGTACTGAGCCGC
>CAWEII010000031.1:0-9806 GCA_963809085.1 uncultured Actinomycetota bacterium
GAGCGCCAACGCCAGGAGTGACTGGGCCGGCGCGGGGCCTTGGTACCAGTGCACGTGGTGATGGACGCGAGCGGGTCCCATGTGCGTTACGGGTAATGCCACGCGGACGACACCACGTGCATCTACCCAAGCTGGAAACAAAGGAGACGCACCTGAGTCCTTTCATCCGCCCGAAGTTCACCAGCATCGACGGATTGTCGATTCGGTATGCCGAGCGCGCACGACGGTCGGCAAGAAGACGCCCTCCTCTAGTCCGTGGCCAGAGATGCTATTCGCGTTCGAGCAGGTGTGGGCACGGCTGGCCGAGCATGGCCACCATCGCCGTCGATCGCCGGGTTTCGGACGGTCGAACGCCGTGACGACCGGATGAGCCCGAAGGCAATGGGCGAGCGACCAGTGTGCTGAGGACTCGGTGAAGCTCACCGATTTGGAGCCCTATCGCGGACTGGGAGGACGCGCGGTGATCGAGCTGGCGCTGAGTGGCACGCGGGCTACACGCCATCCGATGAGATCCGCGAGGACTACCGAGTTCTACGCGGGAGACCGTTATGGCACACCGTTCCCTACGTCCAGCGCTACCTCGATCAGTCCGGAACTCGCCGAACTGCTGGGCAGCATCGCGACACCGGTGCGCATCGTCGGCAATGATGACCAGGTGGTGCTGCCGCCAAAACCGAGCTCCTGCACGACCGACTGCCCCAGTCGCGTCGACTTCATCAAGGGCGCCGGCACTTCTGCTGGGAGCAACGGCCAGTCCAAACGCCGCGGTCGTCACGGACTGGTGGCACGCCCGTGACGCCTCGTGTGATGAGAAGACCACCCCCCAGGAAATCGGCAGAAGAGTACCGCCACGAGCGACACCGACGGTCGCACGGACCTGACCTCGTCCACTCCGAGAAAGAGGACGACCATCCTACGCCGCCATCGAAAGATCGACATCGCTGCCGGGTCGACCACAACCGACGACGGGCGACCAATGTCGATCAACGTCGAGGAGGTCGGGGGCAGCCTCGTGGCCTGGTGATCAGCTACCCCACCCGAGCCTTCCTCGACATGCTCGCGGCGGCGGGCCAGACGTTCGAACGGGTAGCCGCGAGCCTGCAAGAGGCCGTCACCGTCCACAACCGACTCGAGACACCGCTGTACGCGGCCAGTATCGAGCGCAAGGCCATAGCCGCGTCACCTTCCTAGGGGTCCACCCTGCCCTCACTTCCGCAACGGGAAGCTGCGGGACGGGTTCCCTGGACCCACTCGATCTCGTTGTCCTCGGGAGGGCGGACGCTCATGGAGCTGACCTGTAGGCGTCCCCTCGCGCCGCACCTCGACACGATGTACTTCCCGACCACAGCCCACTGCGACAGCGCCGAATTCTCCGATGCCGCCCGCGCTCACACCCAGACGATGTATCAGCCGGTGGGAACCTGCGCCATGGGCATCGGCGAACGTGCCGTGGTCGATCCGCACTGCGAGTGCGCGACATGGAGCAGCTTCGCGTCATCGACGCCTCGATCATGCCCGTCATCGTGCGCGGCAACACCAACGCTCCGACGATCATGATCGCCGAGAAGGCCGCTGACCTCTTCCGCGGCGTCACGGCGCAGCGCTGACGTCGTGGACTCGGGTCGCTCCGTCGCACGGAGCACGGAGCGTCGGTCAGACGCCGGCAGGCTCTAGCTCGCGGATCTCCACTGGGGCAAGCGGATTGGAAGCGACGAGCGGCTCGAACACCATCGGCGCGGGTGCGGGAACCTCGTAGGCCGTGATACCACCCGAGCAGTCGGCGACGTAGAGCCGGTCGACTCCGACGGCGACACAGGACGGCCGCGCACCCACCGAGATGGCGTCGACGACGGTCAGCGTCTCGGTGCTCAGCACCACGATCTGGTCGTAGTCGACGACGTACGCGCGGCTGCCGTCGGTGGACAGTGCCAGCTGCATCGGCGCCGTGGCCACCGCAGCGCTCGCCATGATGCGGTTCGCCACCATGTCGACCACGTGCACGACGCCGCGGTCGTCGATGTCGGAGGTCAGGACGTAGGCGGTGTTGTCCAGGCCGATCTCAAGCCCGCGGATGGGGGCGCCCACCTCCAGCGAGCGGCGCACCCGGCCGGTGTCGAGATCCACGACGACGAGTCGGCTGCTGCGCGCGTCCGACACCGCCGCGTAGAGGCGACGGCCGGAGACGTCGACGCGCAGGGCGTCGATGTTGGCGTCCACGCCCTTGGCGAGGTAGATGGTGCCAACCCGCTCCGCGGTGGTGTCGATGACGGAGACGTCGACGCCGCCATCACCGGCGCGGCCGGCGTAGACGCGCTTGCCGTCGGGGCTCGCGGCCATCGCGGTCACGTTGAACGAAAGCGGGTAGGACCTGATCACGGCACCCGTACGGGTGTCGATCACGGCCACCGCGTCGTAATTGGCCGAGGCCACCCCGACGTGGGCGCGTCCGCCCGCGGCCACGAGGGCGAACGGCTCACGAGCGGCGACACCACCGGTGACGGCCAGGGTCGCTGCGTCGAGCATGACGACGTTGTGGTCCCCGTAGTTGCTGACCACCAGGGTGTCGCCGTCGACGGAGATGTCGGCAATCGGGCCATGACCGACGGTCGTCGCAACCGACAGGGTGGCGTTTGCGTTCTCCACCGTCACGCTCTTTGCGCGCGCGAATGTATTAGCCATGTTCAAGGCACCTCCGCCGGGTATAACGCACCGGCACTAGATTTCGATGTGTTCAGCACCCGATGGGGCGCGGTCTTGAACGAGTGTAGCGACGTAGAAACGACAGCGAGGACGCCACGAACGGCGTTTCGGCAGGTATCCGGCGAACCTCTCAGACACTACTTAGGAAACTCTTCGTTATGCGTGTGTTATTTTCGCCTAGCAATCACCAGTGTTAGCCTTCAGCTGCTTGTTCGCCACAGCAGCGAGCACGATGAATTGTCCGGCGCCATGGGCTCCTAGGGTGACTCCTTACGTTTCGCATCGAAACTGAGTGCTAAATCACATGGCGACACGACAGCAAACTTCCAGGCCAATGGGCCGCGGCTGACGGAAGTGGCTAGTGGGGCAATTGTGAGCGGCGCCGGACCGCCGCTCCGATCCGGGGGTTTAGCCGTTCGCCCCGAATTCACCTGTCGTTGGCGGCTTCGCGGCGACCAGGTCGGCGAACCGTGCCGGGCGCACCCTGGCACGCAACCGTCCGGCAGCGCGACCCAGCGGAGTGAAGTGCCTCCGCCAAGTCGCGGGCTCGATCTCGCGTGGCAATGGCGGAATGGGCAGATTTCGTCCTACGGGTCCCGTCTGCGGTACCAGTGAGTTCACCTCGGAGTACACCTCGCCGCAGGAGTGGCAGTTCACCTCGTAGCGCACCACGTTGAGTCCGCTCTCGATGAAGGTGTAGTCGGCGACCGCAACGCAATGAGGGCAACGCGCCGAGCCGCGCTCCACAACCACACCCATGGGACCAACTCTCTTCCGTTCCTGGCGGCGTGGATCACGCCGCCGACCCTAATTACCCGGTTGCGCCCCTGGTGAATCACACATTCACGGGCCGCACGGTCAATGGTGGAGCCAGTGCACGCGCGCACACCTCGAACGGGGTGTCTCGATACCGGATCGGCGCCGAATCGAAACCAGCAAGGTCCTCCCGCGGCGACACGTGGGCGGGTGCGATGATCGGGACATGGCGTATCCGCCGCGCAGCGGTGTCGCCCGCCTTGTGGGTGATGCCCCCTTGACCACGCTGTGGTTGCTGATCCTCTTCGGCACCACGCGGATCCAACGATCGGCCTCGCGGCTGCAGCGGCGGCAGCTGCTGCGGCGACACTCGACGAACCTGCGCCACCTGCACCACGAACCGATCCGGGTATTGACGTCGAGCCTGTTCTGGCTCGACGGCCGCCGGTGGTGGCCGTATGTGCCGGCGTACGTGACGGTGCTCGCCCCGGCGGAGCGACGGCTGGGATGGTGGCGGTGGCTGCTGATCGGGCTCGCCGCGCACTCCGTGGGCACCTATGTCGGCCAGGGCCATCTGCGGCGAGCCATCAGGTCATCGGACGCGCCGCGGCGACTGGTCGACGCCCGCGACGTGGGAGTCAGTTATTTCCTCCTCGGAGTGCTCGGCGCGTTGTCCGGATATGTGTTGCGTCCGTGGCGATCCCGGTGCCAGGCGGCGCTCGTGGTCGGCCTGGTCGGCAATGCGCTCGTCCGTCCGACCCATACCGAAGTGGGTCACCTGACGGCCGCCATGACCGGACTGGCATGGGCGCCGTTCGTGCCGAACCGGGAGCACGCCCCCTTTCCACGGACGGCAGCGGGGTGGCGCGATCTCGGTTCCCGCTGACTCATCTCGGTTCGCGCTGACTCACTGAAACCCCTCCGCAACCATCGCTCAAGCCTGCCCGTCGGGCGGCGTCTGTGTGGGAGCATCGGCCCATGAATCCGCAGGACGACCCCGAGGCTCGGATACGGGACCTGGAGCGGTCGAGCCGTCGGTTGACGTCGTGCCTCCGGGAGGCAGCGTCGGGGTCAGCGGAATCGGCGAGAACAAGACGATCGCCTGCAACGACGGCACCGTCAGCGTCAGCGGCGTCGACAACACCGTCGTGATCACGGGGCACTGCACGAGCCTCACCGTGTCCGGCATGGACAACGTGATCACCGTGGACAGCGCCGAATCCATCGATGCCTCCGGCTTCGACAACAGGGTCACCTTCAAATCGGGCTCACCGGAGGTCAACAAGTCCGGCGCAGGCAACGTCGTCGAACCGGGATGACGTCGACGACACCCGTTTCGGCGCACCTGGGTCGGCGACGACCACTGCGGGCAGCGGATCGCCGACCATCTGCACGACGGTGAAGTGCGTGCGACCGATGGAAGTCGGCCACCGCGCCCACGGTTGCACAGCCGTGATGAGAACGGCTCGGCGCCTTGTCAATTGGACATCGACTGGCACGTAGAGCCGAACCCTGTCCTGGAATGGCCCTAGTAATGGCCCTAGTGCTGCACTCGGGTACTCGTACACGCCGGCTCGGCCCCTCACCGTCGTACGGCGCGGTGCCGCACTGCCCGAGCGTTGCACCCGCGGTCGAGCGGCAGCCCAACTCTGCGAGTGTTGATAGTCAAGAACCTCACCGAAATCTTCCCCACGGCCCTTCGGGTGAGTAGCGTGATTCAGATCACATTCATCGGGGCTCGACCCGCCCGGGTCTTCATGACGAGAGGGGTCGAGCATGACTACCACCGAGCAAGCCGATCAACCCGACGCGGCTGCATCGACCTCCAAGCCACCTCTGGTCTATTCGGGGATGTGGGTGCTGTTCGGCGTCCTGATCTGCTGTTTCACTGCGTGGGGGGTAGCCGCCGACCTCACTACTCCGATGGTGGCTGGCTTCAAACGCATCTTCGAGATGAACACCTTCCAGGCCTCGCTGGTCCAGTTGGCGTACTTCGGCGCGTACTTCCTGTTGGCCATTCCCGCCGCCCTGATCAACCAGAAGTTCGGATACAAGGCAGGTCTTCTCTGCGGTGTCCTGCTTGCTGCCGCGGGTGCCATCGCCTTCTACCCGGCAAGCAAGATCATGACGTACGAAGCGTTCCTCGTGGCCTTGTTCGCGATCGCGGCCGGATGCTCGATCCTGGAAACGTCCGCCAACCCCTACGTCATGTCACTGGGCCCGGAGGAGACCGCGACTCGGCGGCTCAACTTCGCCCAGGCATTCAATCCGGTCGGCACCAACATCGGGGTGTTCCTTGCCGCCACCCTGATTCTGCCCAAGCTGGACGAGCCGATGAACATGGCCAACCTGGATCCGGGCCAGGCGCAGGCGATCCGGGCGGGCCAGCTGGGGGCGGTGATGGGCCCCTACCTCGGGCTCGGTTTCGTCTTGATTGCCATCGGTCTGGTGATCGCGATCAAGAAATCGCCACCGATCGTCGAAGAGTTCGAATCAGGTGACCTGGACGGCCAGCGACCGATCAAGATCCTGTTGTCCAACAAGCGCTACAAGTACGGCGTGGTAGCACAATTCTTCAACGTTGCCGCCCAGGTCTGCACATGGACATACCTCATTCAGTACTCGCAGCAGGCGCTGAACGGATCGCTCCAGTTGGGTGGCTATCTGCTACAGGTCAGCCTGATCGTATTTCTGATTTCCCGGTTCATCATGACCTGGGTGATCGGAAAGGTCCGCCCCACGAAGGTGCTCACAGTTCTTGGCGCACTTGCCGTCTTGCTCTGCATCTTCGCCATGTTCTCGCCGAACGTGGCCGGCGTCACCGCTGTCGTCGCATTGTCATTCTGCCTGTCGTTGATGTTCCCGACGATCTACGGTGTCGCTCTCACGGGATTGGGGCCCGCCACGAAATTCGGGGCGGCAGGCCTGGTGATGGCGATCGTCGGTGGCGCGATCATGCCGCTGATCCAGGGCGCCATCCTCGACGCGACAAGTCCCGCAATCTCCTTCATCGTCCCAGCCGCCTGCTTCGCCGTCGTGACCGCCTACGCGCTCTTCGACCTGAAGGCCGCACCCCACGAGGTTGGAGAGCCAGCATGAAACTACTCGCGCTCGTCACGCTCGCACTGGTCCTCGCGGCCTGTGGCGGTGGCCAGAAGTCGAACTTCTCCGACTCGACCGATCGGCTCGAAGTTGTCGTGGTGGGTATCGCCTTCGGAGCACCCGGCTTTCGAGGTGCTGCTGAATGCCTTCAAGGCGAAGAACCCGGACGTGACTGCGATCGACGGAACGATCGCCGGTGGCGGTGGCAGCAACGTCCAGGTCGCTCTGGCTGCACGCCTGCACGCAGGCGATCCGCCCGATGTCTGGCAGACGTTCCTGGGCAGTTCGCTGCGAGCCTGGGTCGACGCGGGCCGCATCGCCGACGTATCCGCGGTATACGACCGCACGGGCCTGGATCGGACGATGCCTCCTGCGTTGCTCGACGCGGCGACCTACCGTGTCAAAGCGTGGGGTGTGCCGACAGGCTCGCATCGCGGAAATGTCTTGTGGTTCAACGAGAATATGCTCAAAGATGCCCGGGTGTCGGTTCCAGGCCCCGGTTACACCACCGAGGCCTTCACCAGCGATCTGGCCAAGGTGGCGGCCAGCGGTCGAACACCACTGTGTCTGGGCGGCAAGGACAGGTTCACTGCGACCGAACTCTTCGAGAACACTCTGCTCGGAGTGATCGGCACCGACGGATGGGCCAAGATCCGCGACGATTCATTCGACTGGCGTGGACCTCAACTCACTGAGGCCTTGACCCGATTCGGTCAGATCGTGTCCAGGGCCGATCCGAATGCGAATGGTTTGACCTGGGATCAGGCGGCTAAGAAGCTGGCGACCGGGCAGTGCGCCTTTCTGTCGATGAACGATTCCGTCTATGGCGAACTGGTGGCGAACAAGGCTGTCGAAGGGGAGAACTTCGGCTATGTGCCGTACCCGGGAACCTCGGGCGCGTACCTGGCGATCGTGGACACCTTTGTCGTCTCCGCCGAGGCGAAGGACGGTATGAACGCGATGAACTTCCTCGCGACTGTCGCGGATCCAAAGACGTCGCTCGAGTTCAACAGGGTGAAGGGGTCGGTGCCGATCCGCAACGATGTCGACGTGGCGTCACTGCCCGACTACCAGCGACAGGCATCGAAGTCATTGTGGAGCGACAAGATCCTGCTGTCGATCACGCACGGCGAACTGATGCCCTCCGATTTTCAGCAAGCCGTCTACGATGCGGTGGCGACCTTCGTTCAGAGCAAGAATTCCGATGCATTCATCGACACTCTGCAGAATTCAATTGAGGTGCCCATTGCTGGGAGATGACGCGAAGGACCAGGACAAACCGCTGTTTCTGGTGGTCACCATCAGGCCTCGGCTCGACCGGCTCGCCGAGGCGGAGGCTCAATTGCAGTCGATGCGGCGCAACACCTTGAACGAACCAGGTTGTGTGTTCATGCATCTCGTCCAGCCCCAGGACGACCCCGACTCGTGGGTGATGCTGGAGATGTTCCGGTCGAGAGCAGCCTGGGACGAGCACATGCGCCAGCCCTACAACACCGAGGGCAACGACATCCTCGAAGACCTGCTGCGGGAGCCGTCCGAGCTGAGACTCCTCGACGAGAAGTAGACGCTGCGGCGCCATATCAGCTCCGAGGGAACTCCTGAGCGGAGGACGTTCGAGTTGTCGCAGACCTCGGCGGGGGGTGCCGTCCTCGGCGACGCGGAAATGGCCGCCTCCGGTCGGAACTGCCGATCCTCACCGAGGCGCCGGACCGGGCGTGCTGGAACGCCATGGCGCGCATGCAAGCCGAGGCAGATGCGCTACAGGCCGATGGCGTCGTCGGCGTGCGACTCGAATGGCGGCATGCAGGCCGAGGGTGAGCGCGACGGCGCCAACGGCGTGGTCGGAGTCGGGTTCGAGATCTCCAACTACGCATGGGGACTCCACGCGGTCGAGTTCTATGCGGCCGAAACGGCGTCCGGCGCACCGGTAGTGGTGAAACCATCACGCCGTCGTTCGTGCTTCCGATGAGCATGTGATGGCGGAGCCCGACGCCGATGAGGTGAGCCGCGTCGTCACGGCATCGCTCTCGGGTCCCGGTGGCATCGCGTTGGTGGTCAACGTATTCGCCCGCCTTCCGGGGGTGATTCATGTGCCGGCGCGCCGCGGCCTGTTCCGGTCCGAGCCCGGACGGATCCAGATCGGTGACTGGCTTTACGAGTTGGCGAAGGGCGGCCGGCTGCATGCCGCTCACGTGGTGAACGGCGTCGTCATCGCCGAGGAGACACTGGCGGCCGGGGACGTGGGTCCGCACGTCACCCGTGCGCTGGAGCAGGTCGTCACCCGCTACGGAGCGATGGTCATCGCGAGCATCGAAGCGGCGGTCGAGGCGTTGCGGGTCAGCTGCGGCGAGGGCTGACTGCCGCCAATCTCCAGCCGATCTCCACACAACCTCCAAGCTGGCACGCCCGCTGCGCGGCACGCTTCTAGCATGTCGAACAGCTCACGAATACCCAAGAAGGCAATGGCTCTGCAAGCCGCCTTGTCAATCCAGGTCGCAGCTGCCGCGGTGGCCGTCGGCCTCCTCGTGTTGCCTGCGGCCACCGCACACGCCGAGTCCGCGATCATCACGATCGGTCAACTCGAGGCCTCGGGCTTCGACGTGAAGGTCGACCGAGTCGGTAGCGCACCGGTGGAGCAGTGCCAGGTCACCAGTGTTCGAAACCCCCAGGAGCGAACCGAAATCGTGCGGGTCGACCGGCGAGGAGACCGCGACCGCTTCATCCCGGTCGTCGTCCGCCGGACCATCACCGTCTCGCTGGACTGCTCGAACCGCTGACGTGCGGAACGGCTCACCGGCCCGATGCGACCCGAAGGGACACGAGATGGATGACGGACTCAATGATGGATTGAAGCAGCCGCAGGATTGAACGAGCCCTCCGCGGTGCGGGCCCGCGAATCGACGACGTGGTGGCGACGTACGTGGTGGACGCCGTCCTGGTCGTGCGGCCTGCGGAGCTACTTCCCAAGGTTCCAGTCGGGCACTGGTCGGGCAACGAGGGGTTGCTCGACGCGCACGCCAGGATGGTGGTGACGAGCCGGCCGGGCGGGTCTGGGAACCGGTGCACACGAACCTGCGTGCGCCCCTGCCGCGCACGTTCATCTGAGTCTGGACACAGGTGGATCTCGACCGCGTGGATTGCACGCCGCTAGACCCGCGTGAGGTCACCACGTTTGAAACGGCCACGGGCAAGGTAGATCGGCCGGGTGCACGCGGCGCCGCGGAGTGGTGGCTCAGCTGAATGTGCGC
>CAWEII010000032.1:0-387975 GCA_963809085.1 uncultured Actinomycetota bacterium
CGTCGCCTCGTCCGGCTCCATCGGTGCGTACGGCAACGACCAGGCCAGCAGTTGGTTGGGTCGCAACGCGTCGTCGTCGTGCAGGGCAGCCCCACCGAGGGGGTACGCCGGCGCGGGCGCGTCCAGCACGTCGTGCAGCCAGCCGGTCGGCGACGGGAAACGCTCCCGGAACGAGGCGGTCGCCTGCCCGTGCCGTCGGCCAGCAGCTCGTCCGGCGTCCTGCCCGGCCACTCGGTCAGCTCCGCGAGCCCGGCCAGCCCGTTGATCCACAACGCGTTGACCTCGACCGGCTTGCCGGTGACGCGGGGTGACCGCCACCCCGTCACCCGGGCGTCCATCCAGGTCAGCGCGTAGCCGGCGGCGCCCTGGGTGAGCAGCCCGTCGGCCGGGTCGACGCAGATGCCGTAGCGGGTGCCCGCCAGGTGGGCGGCGATCACGCACGTCGAGCGCGGGCAGCAGCTCGTCACCGAGATCGGTGTCGCCGGTGACGGTCGACGTGGCGGCTCGACCGCGTGCAGGAACCACAGCGTCGCGTCGACGGTGTTGTACTCGACCGACCGGTGTCGGCCGTGTTGGCGAGCATGCCCTCGGACAGCGTCGCCGCGTACGCCGCGCAGCAGCTCCCGGCCCTCCTCGGCCGACCCGTGTCGAGGAACAGCCCCTCGTACGAGATCATCGTGTCCCGGGACCAGCGCCGAACCACGGGTAGCCGGCCACGACGTCCGGACCTGCGCCGCACCACGAACGCGTCCGCGGCCAGCGCGAGGGTCGGCCTCCACGTCGTCTGCCGGCTTGCGCCGCCGGCCACCACCCGCCGGTTGCGCGCGCGGGCCGTCGCCACGATCTCGTCGGCCGGCGGCGGCGCGTCGTCGAGTCGACCGGCCCAGGCGGCGCACCCAGCCGTGTCGCCGGGGCGTCCAGCTCGGCCGCGAAGCGTCCCGGCGTACCAGAGATCCTCGTCAGCGGTCAGACCGCGCGTCGGCTTCTTCGCCGGTCGTGCACGCCGCGCTACCACTCCGCCGCCGGCTCCCAGCCCGGGCCGGCCAACCGGTACGCGTCCTCGACCACCACGCCGTCGTCTACCGCTCGCCATGCGGCGGCGGGCCGTCGGCCGTGCCGCTCGCCGTGCGCGTCCCGCCAGGTCAGCAGCGCGTCCAGGTCCAGCGCGACCGGCCCGCCGGCGACCAGCCGGTGCACCACCGCCGAGCGCAGGGCGCGCCGTGCCGCATGGCAAGCTCCCGCTCGATGACCACCTCGCCGATCCGCCACCGCCAGCGGGGCAGCCCGTCGACCAGGTCGAAGCGCTCCAGGTAACTCGAAGCCGCGCGGGTCGACGCACGCCGGAGGACCATTCGTGCGCGCCGAGCTCGGACCCGCGCGCCGGACGGGCAGGGTGACCACCGGGTCGAGGCTGACCAGCCCGACCCGGCGGGCGGCCGGAGTGTCGCCGGGAACGACCAGCAGACCGTGATAGCGGCGCGTGCGCAGCCCGCCGACGGTGCCCATGGCATATCCGCCGACGGCCGTCGGGAACCAGCCACTCCCGCGGCGCGCCGCGCGTCGAGATCGCCGCAGACCTGGGGACCGAAGTGATCATGTCGATCGACTTGCCTCCATCGGACGGCCGGTCGTGTAACACGCCACGACGAGAATGGCCGCTGTGGTCAGTACCCGGCGACGTAAAAGATCGTGCACGTGATCACTGACCGATCATGCCTAACGACGCCTCAGCCACTGACGCTGAGCGGCTCGCGGCTGCGCCGCAGGCCGACGCGGGGCGAGCAACCCTGGCGCGCCTGGGGTCCGTATCTGTCCGAGCGGGCCTGGGGCACGGTGCGCGAGGACTACAGCGAGCACGGTACGGCCTGGGACTACTTCCCGCATGACCACGCCCGGTCCCGAGCCTACCGGTGGAACGAAGACGGGATGGCCGGCATCTGCGACGACCGACAGACCTTCTGCTTCGCCCTGGCGTTGTGGAACGGCAAGGACCCGATCCTCAAGGAGCGGATGTTCGGCCTCGGCGGCGACGGCGGCAACCACGGCGAGGACGTCAAGGAGTACTGGTGGTACCTGGACTCCACGCCCACCCACTCCTGGATGCGCTGGCGCTACCACTACCCGCAGCGCGCCTTCCCGTACGACGAACTCGTCGCGTGAACCGCAGCGCGGCCGGGACGAGCCCGAGTACGAGCTGGTCGACACCGGGATCTTCGACGACGACCGGTACTGGGCGGTGACCGTCGACTACGCCAAGGCGGCCCCGACCGACCTCTGCATGCTGGTCACCGTCGACAACCGGGGCGACCGGAGCGGCGACCCTGCACGTACTGCCGACGCTGTGGTTCCGCAACACCTGGGCCTGGGGCCTGCCCGGCCGGCGACCGCGATCCCGGACTGAGCCGGCCAGGGCACGCCGGCTGCGTCGGCCGAGCACCGGGTGCTCGGCCGGCTGGTGCTGGCACGGCGACGGCACGCCGCGAGCCACTGCTCTGTGACAACGACACCAACGCCGAACGACTCTGGGGCCTGCCCGGCCGCTCGCCGTACCCGAAGGACGGCATCAACGACCACGTCGTGCACGGCGCGGCCACGGTCAACCCCGCGCGGAGGGCACCAAGGGCGCGCTGCACTATGTGCTCGAGGTGCCGGCCGGCGGGCAGGCCAGATCCGGCTGCGGCTGACCCGCACCGCGCACCACCGGCCGCCGCGGCACCGCCCGCCGGCCGACCTCGGTGACGGCTTCGACGAGGTCATGCGGCGCGGCGGGCCGAGGCGGACCGGTTCTTCGCCGGGCTGATCCCGCCGGCGCGCCACCGCCGACGAGGCGCTGGTGCGTCCGGCAGGCCATCGCCGGGCTGATGTGGGGCAAGCAGTTCTACCACTTCGACGTCGAACGCTGGCTCGAAGGCGACCCGGGCTCGCGAGCCGCCGCCGCCGGTCGCCGGCACGGGCGCAACAGCGCCTGGTGGCACATGACCAGCTTCGACGTCATCTCCATGCCCGACCCCTGGGAATACCCCTGGTACGCGGCCTGGGACCTGGCCTTCCACTGCGTGACGCATCGCCCGGGTCGACCCGGGGTTCGCCAAGCAACAACTGCTGCTGCTGCTGCGCGAGTGGTACATGCACCCCAACGGGCAGATCCCGGCGTACGAGTGGGCGTTCGGCGACGTGAACCCGCCGGTGCACGCGTGGGCGGCGCTGAAGGTGTTCGAGATCGACGGCGGCCGGGACTACGACTTCCTGGCCCGGGTGATGCACAAGCTGCTGATCAACTTCACCTGGTGGGTCAACCGCAAGGACACCGACGGCAACAACGTCTTCGAGGGCGGCTTCCTCGGACTGGACAACGTCGGCCCGTTCGACCGCTGGCCCACTGCAGCAGGCGAACCGGTACGGTATTGCTCCTTGATCATGTGCCGTTGCAGTACCAGGAAGATGACCAGCATCGGCAACATCGTCAGCACCGTGCCCGCCATGACCGGTCCCCAGTTGGTACGCCCGGATTCTCGTTGTTCTGCAGCAGGGTCAGCCCGACCGGCAGCGGAGCGACCGAACCGTCGTCGGCCATCAGGAACGGCCAGAGGTACTCGTTCCACGTGTCAACGATCGTGATGATCGCGAACGCCACCATCGTCGGTCCAGACATCGGCAACACCACCCGGGTGAGCAGGCGCCACGACCCCGCGCCGTCCATCCGGGCGGCTTCGATGATCTCCGACGGCAGCGACAGAAAGTGGTTGCGCATCAGAAACGTGCCGAAGGCGACCCCGCACAGCGGAACGATGATGCCTTGGAAGGTGTTCCGCCAGCCCATCTGTGCGACCAACGCGTAGTTGGAGATGACGGTGATCTGGTTGGGCACCATCAGCGCCGCAATGATCGCGAGGAAGACGACGTTCTTGCCCGGGAACCGCAGGAACACCAGCCCATACGCCGAGAACACACCGAGCACGAACTTCACCGCAGACACGACCGACGTGATGATCATCGAGTTGCGCAGGAACGTCCAGAACGGAACGTCCGTGGTCGCCTCGGCGTAGTTGGCGGCGTGGAAGACATGCGGCCACCAGTTGGCCGGCTGCACGTAGATGTCCGAACGGTCTTTGAACGACGTGATCACGATCCAGTACAGCGGCACCCCGATCAAGACCAGCACACACGCCATCGCGGCGTAGCCGAGCAGCTTGACGCAAGTCTGCCTACGTCGATAGTCGGTCGTCGTGATCATTGCGTACTTCTGTCCATGACGCGGACCTGGAAGGCGGTGACGATCAGCAGGACGGGAACATGATGGTCGCGACGGTGGCGCCGTAACCGGCCCGGAAGTTGCGAAAGGACTCCTCGTAGACCTGGTAGACCATCGTCATCGTGCCGTTGCCCAGCGGCCCGCCCCGGGTCATCACGTTGATGATGTCGAATACCTGTAGCGAGTTCAGCATCACGGTGATCGACAGGAAGAAGGTGGTCGGACGCAGCTGCGGGAGCAGCACCCGCCGGAACGTAGTCCACCCACTCGCGCCGTCGATCTCCGCCGCCTCCATCAGGTCGGGCCTAATACCCTGCAGTGCAGCGAGATAGATCACGAACGCGTAGCCGAGGTTCTTCCACAAGTAGGTGACTGTCACCATGAACAGCGCCCAATGCGGGTTCTGGTAGAAGTCCGGCACGTTGTCGACCCCGACGCGGTGCAGCACGTCCTGGACGAGTCCGAATTTGGGGTCGAAGATGAACTGGAACGCGACGCCGATCGCGGCGCCCGAGATGACGAACGGTGCGAATATCGCCGAGCGGACCAGGTTGCGACCGGCGAGCTTGCGGTCAAGCAGCAACGCCAGGGCCAGGCCGAGCACCATCGAGCCGACCACGGCGGTCGACCGTGAAGACGACGGTGTTCGAGACGATCTTCCAGGAGTCTGACCGCCCCAACCACTCCCGGTAATTGGCCAGCCCGACGAAGGTCGAGTTCGGGTCCGAGATGTTCCAGTCGAAGAACGAGAGCCGGATGTTGTCGACCAACGGGCGGTAGGTAAATAGTGCCAGCAACGCCAGATTGGGACCGACCAGCACGGCGAACAGTGCCCAGTCCTGCCACGGGCGGCGGCGCCAGCTACGGGTCTTCGGTTGTGGCAGCACCCGCTCGGTCGTTGGCACGTTGGCATAGTGGCGGTTTCTCAGCAACGAGACATGAACTGCACATGAACCATTCATGTTGGCCGAGTCGGTCACCCGTCCCACCGGTGTGAACTCGGCTGCGGAGGACAACGGTGGTGGCGCAGATCACTGCGGCGACGTCTCAGTGACCGACGTCGCGCTGAAATGGGGGTTTACGCATTTCGGTCGGTTCGCCGCCGCGTTCCGGCAGCGCTACGGTGTGCCACCATCTTCGTTGTTGCATTGACCCCTCAACGCGCCGCCTACTGCGTGATCCGGCGCAGCACGCCCAATGCCCGCTCGATCGCCGGCGATGGTGCATCCACCAGGTGGGCCGCAACCAGGTCGACGCCGAGCGACGCCGGTTCGAGTCGCCGGTATGTCACTCCGGCGATGTCCAGGTCGGCCGTCGGCGCGGGTACCACCGCGACTCCGAGGCCGGCCGCGACCAACGTGACGAGGGTCGAGGTCTCGGACACCTCGTGGCGGACCCGCGGCGCGAATCCGGCGTCGGCGCAGATCGCGGCGAGCAGGCCGCCCATCACCGAACGTCCCTGCCCCGCATGGGCAATGAAGTCTTCACCGCGCAGATCGCCGACGCGAAGCAGGTCTCGCTGCGCCAGCGGATGTTCCGCGGGCAGTGCCGCGATCAGCCGGTCGCGACGCAGCACCTCCACCCGAATCACGGCGTCATCGACCGGAGGTCGGAGCAGGGCGATGTCGATGTCACCGGCCCGCAGTGCGTCCAGTTGCGCGGGAGCGAGCATCTCGCCGCGGATGCTGATCTCCACGTGTGGCAACTCGTCGCGCAACGCGCGGACGAGGCGGGGGAGTACCGAGTACGTCGCCGAGCCGACGCACCCGATGGTGAGCTGGCCCTCGACGCCCATGGCGATGCGCCGCGCCTGCTGTCCGGCATCGTCCACTGCGTCGAGAACGGCGACCGCCCGCTTGAGGTATGCCTCGCCCGCCGCGGTCAGCTCGACCCGTCGGGTGCTCCTGGTGAGCAGGCTGACCTCCAGTTCGCGCTCCAGCTGCCGGATCTGCTGAGACAGCGGCGGCTGCGCGATGTGCAGCCGCTCTGCGGCCCGGCCGAAGTGCAGTTCCTCGGCGACGGCGCGGAAGTACCGCAAGTGCCGCAGCTCCATGATTGAGACCTCCTGCATATCAATTGAAGTCGATCTAAGTATTTCAGAATATCGCCGCAGCGACCTACCGTCGAAGCATGGACGTCGTGATCTGCAATCCGTTGCGCACTCCGGTCGGACGCATGGGCGGAGCGCTTGTCGCCGCTGACCGCCGCCGACCTGGCCACCGCGACATTGCGCGCACTCGTCGAGCGGACCGGTCTCGGGGAAGGCGACGTCGACGACGTGGTGCTCGGCAACGGCTATCCCAACGGCGAGGCGCCGGCGATCGGCCGCATCGCCGCGCTGGACGCCGGGCTCGGAACCGGGGTGCCGGGCCTGCAGATCGACCGGCGATGCGGCTCGGGCCTGCAGGCGGTGCTCTACGCCGCGGGCCAGGTGGCCACCGGCGCGGCGCAGCGTGGTCGTCGCGGGCGGGGCGGAGTCGATGTCGAACGTGGAGCACTACGCCCTCGGCCTGCGCACCGGCGTCCGCAGGGCGGCATCGACCTGCGTCGACCGTCTCGACCGGGCACGCGAAACGGCCGGTGGTACCTCGCATCCCGTCGACAGGCGGAATGATCGAGACCGCCGAGAACCTGCGTCGCGAATACGGCATCTCGCGCCGAGACCAGGACGAGTTGTCGGTCCGGTCCCATCAGCGCGCGATCGCCGCCCACGACGCGGGCCGCTTCGCCGACGAGCTCGTCCCCGTCACCGTTCCCGGCAAGCGCGGAAAGCCCGACGTCGTCGTCGACCGCGACGAGCACCCCCGCAGCGACGTCAGCGTCGAGAAGCTGGCCGCGCTGCGCGCCGTGCGCGCCAAGGTCGACGCCGACGCCACCGTCACCGCGGGCAACGCCTCGGGCCAGAACGACGGCGCGGCGATGTGCGTCGTCACCACGGCCGCGCGACGCCGACCGGCTGGGGTTGACCCCGATGCTGGCGCTGCGTTCCTGGGCGGTGACGGGGTGCGCACCCGGAGACGATGGGCATCGGCCCGGTCAGCGCCACCGCGGCCGCGCTCGATCGGGCGGGGCTCACCCTCGACGACGTCGACCTGATCGAACTCAACGAGGCCTTCGCGGCGCAGGTGCTGGCGGTGCTGGCCGAGTGGAAGGTCGACCCGCTCGACGAGCGCCTCAACCCGAACGGATCCGGCATCTCCCTCGGACATCCGGTCGGGGCGACCGGCGCCCGCATCCTGGCCACCGCGGCCTACGAGGCGCGCAGGCGCGACGCCCGCACCGTCCTCGAGACGATGTGCATCGGCGGCGGCCAGGGACTGGCCGCCGTCTTCGAGGTCGTCCGGTGACCCGGCTCTCATCGAACACCTGGAGCAGCAATGATCTGAACAAGTGGTCGCATCACCGGCAGAGGCCGTCGCCGACATCCCCGACGGAGCCAGCCTGGCCGTCGGCGGGTTCGGCCTGGCCGGCATCCCGTGGTTCCTCATCGACGCCCTGCTGGAGCAGGGCGCCAGCGACCTGACCATCGTCAGCAACAACTGCGGTGTCGACGGCGGCGGACTCGGACTGCTGCTGGAGGCCCACCGGATCGCCGCGTGATCGCCTCGTACGTCGGTGAGAACAAGGAGTTCGCCCGCCAGTACCTGGCCGGCGAGCTGACCGTCGAACTGACCCCGCAGGGCACGCTGGCCGAACGCCTGCGCGCGGGCGGAGTGGGATCGGCGCGTTCTTCACCCCGACCGGGGTCGGCACGCTGGTGGCCGACGGCGGCCTGCCGTGGCGCTACCACCCCGACGGAAGGGTCGCGTTCGCGTCACCCCCGAAGGAGGTCCGCACGTTCGGCGGCCGCGCAGATGGTGCTCGAGGAGTCGATCGTCACCGACTTCGCGCTGGTGCGGGCGGCGGTCGCCGACCGGGCCGGCAACTGCGTCTTCCACGCGTCCGCACGAAACTTCAACCCACCGGCCGCGATGGCCGGCCGGCTGACCGATCGTCGAGGCCGAGAGGGTGGTCGAGGTCGGCGAGCTGGATCCCGACGAGGTCCACCTGCCCGGCGTCTTCGTCCAGCGGGTCGTCGAGCTGACCCCGGAGCAGGCCGCGCGCAAGGGCATCGAGAAGCGCACCACCCGACCGCGCCCCACCGAACCCAGGAGGTGTCCGCATGAGCTGGACCCGTGACCAGATGGCCGCGCGCGCGGCCCTCGAACTGCGCGACGGCGAATACGTCAACCTCGGCATCGGCCTGCCGACCCTGATCCCGGACTACCTGCCGGACGGCTCGGACGTCACCCTGCACGCCGAGAACGGCATCCTGGGCGTCGGCCCGTTCCCCTACGACGACGAGGTGGACCCCGACCTGATCAACGCCGGCAAGCAGACGGTGACCGTGGTCGCCGGCGCGTCGTACTTCGACTCCGCCACCAGCTTCGCGATGATCCGCGGCGGCCACGTCGACGTCGCGGTTCTCGGCGGCATGCAGGTCGCCGCCAACGGCGACCTGGCGAACTGGATGGTGCCCGGCTCGATGGTCAAGGGCATGGGCGGCGCGATGGACCTGGTCAGCGGCGCGCGAGCGCGTCATCGTGCTGATGGACCACGTCGTCGAAATCCGGTGCCGCGAAACTCGTTCGGCGCGTGCGACCTGCCGCTGACCGGCAAGGCCGTCGTCAGCCGGGTCATCACCGACCTCGGCGTGTTCGACGTGGCCGGCACCGGGTTCCGCGTCGTCGAACTCGCCGAGGGGGCGGACTACGACGACGTCGTCGCCAAGACCGCAGCGCCGCTGACCGACGACCGTCAGCGCCGCAGCGCCGCCAGTTCCGAGCGGGAGCGCACGCCGAGCTTGGCGTAGACGCGGGTCAGGTGGTACTGCACCGTCTTCGGCGACACGAAGAGTTCCGCAGCCACCTCGCGGTTCGAAAGTCCCCGGGCGACAAGGGCTGTGACGGCGTCCTCCTGCGGGGTCAGGTTCACGTCGTCACGTGTGCCGCGGGCCTGGTGCAGTCCGCCCGCCTTGAGTTCGCGATCGCAGCGCGGTAGATGCCCGCCTCGGCGTCGTCGACGACGGCATCGGCGAGAACGTCAGCGACGCCCGGGGCGGGCGGAGCGACGGGCGGCGTGTCGGCTGTCGGTGATCGATACGGTCATGTGTGCCTCCAGACCTGGTGTCCGTTGCACTTTGGCATCGAGTGGTGGCCATCGCACTAGGCATTTACTCAGTCCTGACTAGGCGGGCCGATTAATCGATCAGATCGATCAATCAAGCGAATACATGTCCTTGTTTGCTATGGATCTGGCGCCTACCGTCGAACGTGTCGTCATCACATACGACCCGTGAACGGACGGAACCACATGGAGCTGCGTCACCTGCGATACTTCGCCGCGGTGGCCGAGACCTGCCACTTCGGACAGGCGGCCGAGCAGCTTCACGTCGCCCAGCCTGCGCTGTCCTACGCGATCCGCCAGCTCGAGGACGAGCTGAACGTCACCCTCTTCAACCGCACCACCCGGCAGGTGTCGCTGACTGCGGCCGGAGAATTCCTGAAATTGGAGGTGGCCAGGATCCTGGCCGGCGTCGACGACGCCGAACGCGGCGTACGCAGGATTGCCGCGGGCCGCAGCGGGCTGCTCCGGGTGGGCCTGACCGGAACGGCCGCCTTCTCCCATCTGCCCCGCCTCGCTCGCATGCTCCGCGAGGAACTTCCCGGCGTGGCGATGGAAATCCAGGCGGACATGCTCACGCCGATGCAGTGCGAACAGTTGCGCTCCGGCGCGCTGGACGTCGGCGTCTTGCGGCCGCCCGCCGTGGGTGACGACATCGAGTTGCGGATCATCGACGTGGAATCCCTCGTCCTCGCGGTGTCGGCGGATCACCGACTCGCTGCCGAGCCGGTGGTGTCGTTGACGGATCTGCGCAGCGAGACCTTCGTCGCGTACTCCAGCCGGGACTCGGCGGTGAACGATGCCGTATTGCGCAGCTGCAAGCGTGCCGGGTTCGTCCCACATCGCGAGCATTCCGCACCGGGCACGGCCGTCCTGTTGGCACTCGTTGCGGCAGGTTTCGGCGTCGCCGTGCTTCCGGCTTCGGTCCGCGCTCTGCCGTTGCACGGCGTCGTCTTTCGGGATCTGACCGACGGCGGGAGCATCGAACTCGCCCTTGCCTGGCGACGCGGCGGCGGTGGCAATCCGGTCGTCGATGCGGTCGTCACCGTCCTGTCTTCGGCGTTCGGGCCGTCCTTCGCGCCTGCCGCCGTGGAGGAGCTCATATGAAGATCACTGCTGTCGAAGCGATTCCGTTCGCCATTCCCTACGTGAAGCCATTGAAGTTCGCGTCGGGTGAAGTCCATACCGCCGACCACGTTCTCGTCCAGGTCCATACCGACGACGGCGTGGTCGGTATCGCAGAGGCTCCGCCCCGGCCGTTCACCTACGGCGAGACTCAGGCCGGAATCATCGCGGTCATCGAGCAGTTGTTCGCGCCGGCGGTGGTGGGCCTGACGCTCACCGAGCGTGAAGTGGTCAACGCCAGGCTGGCGCGCACCATCGGAAACCCCGCGGCAAAATCCGCTGTCGACATGGCGATCTGGGATGCGTTGGGTCGGACCCTCGAACTTCCCGTCACCAGCCTGCTCGGCGGATTCGCCGACCGGATGCGCGTCAGCCACATGCTCGGTTTCGCCGATCCCGCAGCGATGGTCGCCGAAGCCGAGAAGATGCGGGACCTGCACGGCATCACCGTGTTCAAGGTCAAGGTGGGCCGCCGTCCCGTCACGCTGGACACCGCGGTCGTGCGTGCGCTGCGGGACCGCTTCGGCGATTCGGTCGAGCTGTACGTCGATGCGAACCGCGGCTGGACCGCGGCGGAATCCCTGCGCGCCATGCAGGAGATGGCGGACCTCGATCTGCTCTTCGCCGAAGAGCTGTGCCCCGCCGACGACGTCGTGGGCCGCCGATGGCTGGTGGAACGTCTGAGCGTGCCGTTCATCGCCGACGAGTCGGTGCCGACACCCGCCGACGTCACGCGGGAGGTGCTCGGTAAGTCGGCCACGGCGATCAGCATCAAGACGGCGCGCACCGGATTCACCACCTCCCAGCGAGTTCACCACTTGGCCGAAGGCCTCGGCCTCGAAGTGGTGATGGGCAACCAGATCGACGGCCAGCTCGGCAGTGCCTGCGCCGTCGCCTTCGGTGCGGCCTTCGAACTCACCTCGCGCCGCGCAGGCGAACTGTCCAACTTCCTCGACATGTCCGACGACCTGCTCACCGAACCGCTGCGCATCCGCGACGGCCTGCTGCGGGTCCCTCCGGGCGTCGGCCTAGGCGTCGACGTCGACCCCGAGAAACTCGCGCGTTATCGCACCGACCGGCACTGAATTAGACTCGCCCGCGGTCAGCCCCGCGGAACGCAAAGAACAAGAGAGAAAAGAGATCTGAACATGACCACTGTCGAGCAGCCCTCATCATCCCCCGTCGCTTCGCTCGCCCCCTCCGAAGTCGCAAGCGCTGCAGCCTCGGGAGCATCGGCCACGGAGCGGTTCCACGCCGACAAGTCGCCGTACGAGGCGGTCAAGGACACCCCCAGCGAACGCGTTGACCTGCTCGCCCGCGAGGTGCTCAGCGCCGTGCACGACACCATCCGCCGGCACCGCGTCACCTACGACGAGTACAACGCGCTCAAAGCGTGGCTGATCGACGTGGGCGAGGCCGGCGAGTGGCCGTTGTTCCTCGACGTCTGGCTCGAGCACGCCGTGGAAGACGTGGCCACCGACCACCGCGCAGGCAACAAGGGCAGCATCGAAGGGCCGTACTACGTGCCGGGCGCTCCCGAACTGGGCGCCAAGGGCACGGTCCCGATGCGCGACGATGAGGCTGGTACTCCGCTCGTGTGGCGCGGCCGCATCACCGACACCGACGGCACACCACTGCAAGGCAAAGTCGAACTCTGGCATGCCGACGATGACGGCTACTACTCACAGTTCGCGCCGGGCATCCCGGAGTGGAACCTGCGCGGCAGCTTCTCGACCGGGGAAGACGGCGTCTTCGAGATCACGACGATTCGCCCTGCGCCGTACCAGATTCCGACCGATGGCTCCTGCGGAAAGTTGATTGCCGCCGCAGGTTGGCATGCGTGGCGTCCGGCCCACCTCCACGTGAAGGTGTCGGCGCCCGGTCACGAGCTGCTGACCGCCCAGCTGTACTTCCCAGGCGATCAGCACAACGACGACGACATCGCCAGCGCAGTGAAGCCCGAGCTGATCCTCGCGCCCAAGGTGGAGGCGGACGGCACCCAATCGGTCGGCTACGACTTCGCGCTCGACCCCGAGCGGAGCTGACGTGCTGTTCCACGTTCGCATGGACGTTCATCTCCCGGCCGACATGGACCCGGAGGTGAAGTCCGATCTCATCGGCCGGGAGAAGGTCTACTCGCAGGAGCTGCAGCGTGCGGGCAAATGGCCGCACATCTGGCGCATCGCCGGTGAGTACGCCAACTTCTCGATCATCGATGCCGATTCGAACGATGAACTGCACCAAATGCTTTCAGCATTGCCACTCTTCCCGCACATGAAGGTTCATGTGACGCCACTGGCCACGCATCCGTCGGATGTGAAGGCCTCGGATGTGAAGAGGCCTAGGAAGCGACGGACCCTCGGTGGCCTGAGGTCGTTGCGTTCTAGGTGCGCCGGTTGACCCAGCCGTCGTCACTGTGGGCCAGCAGATGCAGCTCGTGCTCCCAACCGCGGTCGCGGGACCGGTCCAGTCCTCTGTGGACGAGATAGGCCACCAGTGCGCTGCTCACCACGAGAACGGTCCAGACGGTCCCCGTGGCGACAATGGCGTTCAGCTTGGCGTCACCCGGACGCAGCGGTGCAGCGACGACCTTCCCGCTGTCGTCCAACCAGACCGTCGTCTGGTCACCGGCTTTGATCGTCGTTGGGCTGAGGACCTGTTCGGTGCGCACCCGTGTTCCCTCGCGCCACTGCACACGGACGTAGGCAGGAGTGTTGGCGGGAGTGTCCACGTCCGTCGGCAGTCCCGAGCCCTCGACGACGAGAGCATCGACGGAGTGGCGGCTGTGCGCCTGCTCATTGGCCGTCCGCATACCCGACTGGTAGACCAGAGTTCCCGCGGACATTGCGACGGGAAGGGCAACGAGCGCGGTGACGAGTACGGCAAGGACCACTAGTGCTTCGAGTCGATCGACAATGCGGACCAGCGGGTTGAACCCGAGAGCCCGCAGACGCCAGCGTGCCGCGTCAGCAAACGATGTGACGCCAGTTACATTCTTTCCATCGGCATTTTCGCCGTTTCGCGCAAACATTTCTTCCATGGTGGCACCAGACGCATCGGGCCGCCAATCATGTCGCGCCCTTGGCGATGAACATCACAGCGGCCGGGACGGCCTTGACTGGGTTCAGTCGTGCGCGCCGCGCAGCCGGATGAGCTGCCTGTCGCGCCATCGGACCCGCTCGTCCCAGTCGTCGAGGTCGAGCAGCGCCCTGCGTTGCGCGGTGACGTCGGCGACCAACTCGGGCGTCCACGGATCGGACTGGCCGCGCTCGGCGCCCATCCGTTCGTACGCGGGTCCCATCTTCGCGGCATGTGATTCGATGCCGCCGCGGGTGTTGAGGTCGGCCGTCTCGAACGGGCCGATGACGCTCCAGCGGAGCCCCAGCCCGCTGCGAACCACCTCGTCGACGTCGTCCACGCTCGCGACGCCGTCGCGCACCAGGCAGTAGGCCTCACGCAACAGCGCCCCTTGCAGGCGGTTGAACAGGAATCCCTCGACCTCGCGGCGCACCAGCACTGGCCGCAGTCCGGCGGCGCGGTACACGTCGGTCGCCCGCTGCGGTGATGGCTTCGGCGGTGGACGGTGACGGCACCACCTCGACGACGGGCAGCAGGTACGGCGGGTTCCCGGGATGTCCGACCAGAATCCGCTCGGCGACAACGACATCGAACCCTTCGGCGAGCCGGCTGGGCACGATCGCCGAACTCGAGCTGGCCAGTGGCACGCCGGAGGGGGTGCGCGCCGCGGCCTGCTGCAGCAGCTCCCGTTTGAGGTCGACCCGCTCGGGTGCGCACTCCTGCACGAACTCCGCCCTTGCGAGGGCGGCGTCCAGATCCGTCGTGAACCGCACCCGCGCCTCGGCGTCGGCGAGGTCCACGTCTTCGCAGGCCGTCAACTGTTTCAGCCGCTCCCGAAGGTCTGCAGCGGCCCGCGGGAGCGCCTCGTCGAACGGGTCGTACACGGTGACGTCGAAACCTCTGCAGGCAAACAGGATGGCGAACGACACCCCGATGGATCCCGCGCCGAGCACGGTCACGGGTGGCATGCTCACAGCTGCCACCAGCTTCGGTCGCCGTCGTAGCCGCGCTCCAGGATCGACACGACCGACCCGAGGGTCAGCTCGCGGGGATTGTTGGCCGTCAGGCGGGTGGCCAGCATGGCCTGCTTGGCGACGAAGTCGAAGTCGGCGGGCTTGAGTCCGAGCGTGCGCAGATCCAGCGGCGCCCCCAGCGTCTCGAGGATGACCTCGATTCGGGCGATGGCCGACCGCGCCTGCTGTTCTGCGGGATCCGACGGCGCAGCCACCCCGAGGATGCGCCCGATCTCGGCGAACTCCGGGATTCTCGTCGGCAGGTTGTAGCGCATCACGTAGGGCAGCAGGGCGCTGATGCCGAAACCGTGCGGGGTATGGGTGAGGTTGCCGATCGGGGACTGGATGGCGTGCGCCCCTGCCGTCCCCGCGGTGTTGATCGCCATGCCCGCGCAGTACGCGCCGAACAGGGTGTCCGACCGTGCCGCAAGATCCCCGGGATCCACCGCCACTGCGGGCAGCGAGTTGTTCAGCAGCGCAAGGCCGTTGCGCGCGTACACATCGGCCAGCACGTTCTTGCCCGCGTACAGCGTGGTCGCCAACTGGTCGGCATCGGGGTTCTTCGCCCGGCCCGTGAACGACTCGATGAGGTGGACAAGGCGTCGGCGCCGGACGCCGCGGTGAGGCCAGGCGGGCAGGTCAGCGTGAGCTCGGGGTCGATGATCGCCGCGTGGGCCTCCAGGTGGGGGCTCGCGACCCCGACCTTCATGCCCTGGTCCTCGTCGAAGACCACGGAGATGCAGGTGACTTCGGCGCCGGTGCCACCGGTGGTCGGGACGGTGATCACCGGGATCCCCGGCCCAGGCACGAGGAACTGCCCGTAGTAGTCGCGAACGTCGCCGCCGTGCCTCAGTACCACGGAGGCGACCTTCGCCAGGTCCATGCACGATCCACCGCCGATGCCGACGATGGCCTGGATCGAGCTGGCGCCGAATCGGCTGACGACGTCGACGACGTTGCGGCGCGGCAGGTCGGGTTCGGTGCCGTCGTAGACCGCTACCGAAACACCCTGCTGTGTAAGCGCTTCGACGAGCTGCCCGAACTCCGCGCTGGCGGCCATCCTGGCGTCGGTGACCATCAGGACGCGCTCCGCGAGGGCCTTCACGACCCGCGGTATCTGACGTCGTTGGCCCGCCCCGAACAACACCATCGACGGTTGGCGGAGCAGCCCGACGCCCAGCTCGTTGGTGGTGTGCACCGGCGGCGGTGGGGTGACGGTGCTGGTCATGACAGGCCTTCTTCCTCGTTGACGGTGACGGCGAGGTACTTCGGTTCGAGGTAGTCGTAGATGGCGTCGTGGCCGCCCTCGCGTCCGAGGCCGGAGGCCTTGACGCCACCGAAGGCAGCCGCGGGGTCGGCCATGATGCCGCGGTTGATGCCGACCATGCCGAAGTCCAGTCGTTCCCCGACCGCGACGGCGCGCGACAAATCCCTGGTGAACACGTACGCGGCGAGTCCGTACTTGGTGTCGTTGGCGAAGGCGATCGCCTCGGCCGTGGACGCCACTTCGTAGATGGTGGCGACGGGGGCGAACAGCTCACGGCTGCACAGTTCGCCGGGCCTGCCGTCGATCCGAAACACCGTGGGCTCGAAGAAGTATCCCTCACCGGCGCGGGCAGAGCCTCCGGCGAGCAGTTCGGCTCCTGTCGCGCGCAGCGTTTCGACCAGGTCGACGACGGTGTCGCGCTGACGTTCGGAGATGATCGGTCCGACGTCCACGCCCGCCTCGAATCCGTTGCCGACCTGCAACTTCCGGGTGAGCTCGACGAACCGTGCGGTGAACGCCTCTGCCACGGCGCTGTGCACGATGATCCGGTTGGCTGCCACGCAGGCCTGCCCGGCGTTGCGGAACTTGCACACCACCGCCTGCTGCGCGGCGAGTTCGACGTCCGCGTCGTCGAGGACGATGAACGGTCCGTCACCGCCGAGTTCCATCGACGTGTTGATGATGCCGGGCGCCGCCTGCTCCAGCAGCGTTGCGCCAACCCCGGTGGACCCGGTGAAGCTCACCTTGCGCAGGCGGTCGTCCGCCATCAGGGCCGCCGACACCGCGGCCGACGACGTGGTGTGGACGAGGTTGACCACGCCGTCGGGAAAGCCTGCCTCGCGCAGGGTTTCGACGAACAGGGCACACGTCAGCGGAGTTTCCTTGGCGGACTTGACGATCACCGGGCAGCCGGCAGCCAGTGCCGCACCCGCCTTGCGCGCGATCATCAGCATGGGGAAGTTCCACGGCGTGATCAGCAGCGCGGGCCCGACCGGTTGATGGGTGGTGATCACGCGATAGCCGCCGTGGGACGCCGGCGCCCAAGTACCGTGAAGATGGGCGATCTGCTCGGTGTACCAGAGGAAGAATTCCGCCGACAATGCGAACTCGGCGCGGGACTCGGGCAGCGGCTTGCCGCTCTCGGCGGTCATCACGTCGGCGAACTCGTCGGCTCGCGACAGCAGGAGCCGGTGGGCGCGGGTGAACAGTTCGGCGCGGTCGCGGGGCGCGACGTGCCGCCATGCCGCCTGCGCGTCGGCGGCCGCGTCGAGGGCGGCGATGCCGTCTGCGGGGTCGCCGTCCGACATCTCTGCAATCTGCTCACCCGTTGCGGGATCGAGGACGGCGAACGTCGAATCCGCCGAGCGCCATGCACCTCCGATGAACAGCCCGGTGGGGACGCTTCGGCCGTGCACGACGGCGGTGTCCGTGCCTTCGTCGGAGGCGGTGCCTGAGTGTCCGGCCAGCGTCGTCGTCATGGGTTCCTCGTCCTCGATCTGTGGAATCGGCTGCCAACGGGGGTTGCACACCGTGGTCGGAAATCACGCTAGGACCGAAATGTGACGCCGGATACGAGTGCGTCTTTTTGAGACAGTCGACGGTCTCTTGGACGTCTGGTCCCAGGATCGGGTCTACATTTGTGATCCAGATCGCATTCGGGCCTCCATCCCGAAAGCGTGAGGCAAGGAGTTGTTCGTGTCGGCACGGCCCAGTGGATTGCGGCTAGAGGAGTTGCGTGCGCAGTTCCTCACTGCCTCCGACCCTGACTTGGCGGTGCCGCCGGACCTGCTCGAATCGTGGCTGCGGTCGAAGAGTGCACTCGGTGCGCCTGCGAACGTCCGTGACGTTCCCCGCGTCGACGAGGATCTCCTCGACAATCACCTGCTGGAGATGTTCCAGGCGCCGATGGCACGTGCCGCCGAGGATCTGGCGGGCTCGGGCATGGGCTTGTTGCTGGCCGACGCCCAGGGGCGCATCGTCCAGCGGTGGTCGCTGGACTCGTCGGCGATGAATCAGCTGGACCGGCTCGGAACGGTGCGCGGCGCCGTGCTCGCCGAAGACGCCGTCGGTACCAACGGGGTGGGAACGGCGATCGCCTCGGGGAGGAGCGTGCTGATCCAGGGCGCCGAGCACTTCGCCGACGTCTATCACGACGCACTGTGCACCGGCGCACCCGTGTGGCACCCCATCACCGGGAAGCTGTTGGCCGCGGTCACGATGTCGACCAAGATCGACGAACGCAGCGGCCTGCTGTTGCCGTTGACGAATTCGCTTGCCGCTCAGTTGCAGCAGCATGTTCTCGACGTCGCGCAACCCGGGGCCAGGGCCATGCTGGCGGCCTTCCTCGACGCCTCGGCGCGACACGCCGGTCCTGTGGTGGCGTTCGGCCCCGATGGGCTGACGATGCGAAGCCGACGTGCGGGGGAGCTCACTTCGACCGACGTCGACCTGATCGGTCACCTGTGTGCGGGACTTCGGCACGACGCCCGGCTGACGGCCGAGCTGTCCGTGGGCGCGACGGCCATCGACGCGAGCGCGCTCGACGGTGACGCAGGGGTGGTGGCCGCACTCAGTCCGGCGCCGCGGGTGTCGGTGGGCCAGGGCAGGCCGTCATCGGACGGACTGGTGGGGCAGACGAAGTCGTGGCTGACCGCGGCCCACCACGTCAGCAGGCACATCTCGGCGCGCACCGCCCTGCTGATCGCAGGTGAACCGGGCAGCGGTAAAACCTCACTGGCACTGGGACGGCCGTATCGGCCGGGTTCGGTGCAGGCCGACGTCGCCGTGGTGCACACCGCCCAGCGTCAGATCGTCGGCGATCAAGTGTGGCTGCAAGGGCTGTCCGATGCCGTCGCCGGGTCGGCGCGGGTGGTCGTCCGCGGAGTGGAGCACCTCGACCCGCAGGCGCTCGCCGCGCTGCGGTCGCTGACCGACGCCAATGCCGGCCGCGGCTCGATGCTGTTGACGGCGACGGCAGTCTCGCAGGCCGACGCCGAGGCCGCAGCCACCAAGCTCGGTGTCGCGATGGTCTGGGTGCCACCGCTGCGCGAGCGGGCCGCCGACATTCCCGCACTGTGGAATGCCTTCGTCGCACACCGTTCGCCGGGACTGCGCCTGGCGGTGAGCGACGACGCGCGCCGCGCGTTGGAGGCCGCCGCGTGGCCCGGCAACCTCACCGAGCTGCGCACGCTGGTCGCCCAGCTGGTGGCCGAAGGCTCCCGCGGCGTGCTGCAGCTCGACCAGCTGCCCGATTCGTTGCGGGCGCACCGCTCCTGGTCGATGATCGAACGGACCGAGATGGAAACCATCCGAAGAGCGCTGCAGGAGGCAGGCGGCAACCGGTCCAAGGCGGCCGAGCTGCTCGGTGTCTCGCGCGCGACGATCCACCGAAAGCTCAAGACCTACAATATTTCTGGGTAGCTCAACCGGCCGGGTAGCTCACCCGGCCGGATGAATCATTGCGCCAGGTAACCGCCGTCGATGACCAGCTCCGAGCCGGTGACGAAGCTCGCCTCGTCGGAGGCCAGGAACACCACGCCGTTGGCGATTTCCTCCGGCAAGCCAGCACGTCCCATCGGCGTCTGGGAAACGACGAACTCGTTGATCTCGACTTCCTGCGCATCGGTGAGTGGCGTCTTGATGAAACCGGGGTGCACCGAGTTCACCCTGACGTTGTCCTTGGCGTAGCTGATCGCCGCGCTCTTCGACATGTTGCGCACCGCACCCTTGGTGGCGTGATAGGCGTGGGCGCCGGGCACCGCCGCGTTACCCCAGATCGACGACACATTGATGATCGAGCCGCTGCGCCGGCTCACCATGTGTGGGACCACCGAGCGCATGCCGAGGAAGGTGCCCGTCTGATTGGTGGCGATGACGCGCTCCCATTCGTGCACGCTCAGCTCGTGCAGTGACTGATAAGCGATGATGCCCGCGTTGTTGGCGAGTACGTCGATGCGGCCGTAGCGGTCGAGCACGTCGTCGATCACCGTCGCCCAGTCGTCCTCCTGCGACACGTCGAGCTGGCGATATTCGATGCCCGCCGAGCGCGGCCCGAACGACTCGTCGGTCTTGGACCGCCCGGTGGCGATCGTGGTTGCGCCCTCCCTGGCGAACGCCTCGGCGATGGCGTGGCCGATGCCCCGGCACGAGCCGGTGACGAGGGCGATCTTGCCGTTCAGACGATTCATCGGTGCGTCTCCTAGTTGTGGTTCACAGATGCCCGAAGCCTGGCGCGGCGCATGGGAGCCGCAGTGACACGAGTCACGGTGAGACAGCACTGCGTCAATTTGCGACACCTCGGATTGCGTGTGCGGGACGACCACACACTGGCCTCAGTGCGGCAGGTCACAGCCGCGGTCCATCGATCTCAGGAGAAGTGCATGACGAGTTCCGATCCGGCGCCCCAGCCGACCGATCCGCTGGGCCGCATCTACGCCGAGTGGACCGAGGAGTTCATCGCCAACCCCGACATGTCGCTGCGGCTGATGCGATGGCTCTTCGAGGATTGGCAGCGCGTCACGACCGAACCCGAGGGCGTCACGTACAAGTCCACCGAGATCGGCGGCGTGCCGGGCATTCTGGTGACACCGCTGACCGCCGACCCGGCTCAGGTGCTGGTGTTCCTGCACGGTGGGGGCTTCGCACTGGGCTCGTCGGCGAGCCACCGCAAGCTGGCCGGCCACGTCGCGCGTGCCTGTGGCGCCAACGCGTTCGTTGCCGACTTCCGACGCGCACCCGAGCATCCCTACCCGGCCCAGCTCGACGACGCCTCGGCAGTCTTCGACGCCCTCGTGAACGACGGAACCAGCCCGGCCGACATCACCTTCGTCGGCGACAGCGCGGGTGCCAGCATCGCCATCGCCACCACACTGCGCATGCAACGGGACGGCGGACGTGCACCCGGGCTGGTCATCACGGTCTCGCCGTGGCTCGACATGGAGAACACGGGGGAGACCCTGGTGTCCAACGACGCCACCGACTTCCTGATTACCCGAGAAGGGTTGCAAGGCAACATCGACCGCTACCTCTCCGCTGGGGCCGACCCGACTGATCCCCTGGTGAACCCGCTGTACGCGGACTTCACCGGATTTCCGTCGCTGTACATCACGGCCGCGGACGTCGAGTCGCTCTACGCCGACGCCACCCGGCTGCACGCACTCGCGCAGGCTGCGGGCGTCGACGTCACCTTCGACATCGCATCGGGCCAACAACACGTATTCCCCTTGCAGGCAGGAAATTTGGCTGCTGCCGACTCGGCCATCACCACGATGGCCGACTGGTACCACGCGCGCCGCGCCGCCAACGCCCATCAGCACACCACGCAACCCGCCTCCGCGTAACCCGAGAAGGACCATGCACATGACCATCGATTCCCCCCTCGCCCCGTCCGATTCCCCCTTCGCTTCGCTCGCCCCGTCCGATTCCCGCACCCACGTCGACGCCATCGTGATCGGGGCCGGCTTCTCCGGCCTCGCGATCCTGCACCACCTTCGTGAGATCGGCCTGGACACACTCGTCCTCGACGCCCAGGACGGTGTCGGAGGCACGTGGCTGGCCAACCGCTATCCGGGTGTGCGGACCGACAGCGAGTACGGCTACTACTCCTTCTCGTTCTCGAGGGAGGTGCGTGAGGAGTGGTCGTGGTCCCAGCGGTATCCGGCAGGACCAGAAGTGCTGGCGTACCTCAACTTCGTCGCCGACCGGCTCGATCTGCGCCGCGACATCCGGCTCAACACCCGGGTGCAGTCCGCGCGCTACGACGAGGACGCCAACACCTGGACGGTTCTGACCGAGGGCGGCACGGCCCTGGTGGCCAAGTACCTGATCAGTGGCATGGGGGCGCTGTCGCAGGCCATCTACCCGAACATCCCGGGCATCGACACCTTTGCAGGCGAGAAGTATCACACCGCGTATTGGCCGCGGGACGGCGTGGAACTGGCCGGCAAGCGCGTCGGTCTCATCGGCCTCGGTGCGTCGGGAATTCAGATCGTGCCCGAGATCGCGCCGCTGGTTGATGAATTCGTGGTGTTTCAGCGGACGCCGAACTTCGTGGTGGAGACCACGAACGACGCCGTCACCGAAGCCGACATGACCTGGCTGCGCGAAAACTACGATGCCATCTACGAGAAGGCCGCCAATCATCCCTTCGGAGTCGCGATGGAGCCCGCGCCCTTCAGCGCCTTGGAGGTGTCGGACGAACAGCGCCGCGCGATCTTCGAAGGCAAGTGGAACGAAGGCGGTTTCCACTTCGCCAACGAGTGCTTCAACGACCTGGCGACCAATCACGCCGCGAGCGAGCTGGCCTCGGAGTTCATCCGGTCCAAGATCCGCGAGATCGTGAAGGACCCCGCCACGGCCGAACTGCTGAGTCCGAAGACCTACTCCTTCAACGGCAAGCGCGTTCCGACCGGCCACGGCTACTACGACGCGTTCAACCTTGATCACGTGCGTCTGGTCGACACCGCATCGAATCCCATCACCGCGATCACCCCGACCGGCGTGCGGGTCGGCGAGGTCACCTACGAGCTCGACGTACTGATCTTCGCCACCGGCTTCGACGCGATGACCGGCACCTTGACGAACATCGACATCATCGGTCGCGACGGAATCACGTTGCGCGACAAATGGGCCCGCGATGGGCTGCGGTCCAACCTTGGCATCGGCGTGCACGGCTTCCCGAACTTCTTCATGTCGCTCGGCCCGCAGACGCCGTATTCGAATCTGGTGGTGCCGATCCAGCTCGGGGCGCAGTGGCTGCAGCGTGCGCTGCGCTGGGCGCGCGACAACGGCGTCGACGTCTTCGAGGCCACCCCAGAGTCCGAGGAATGGTGGGCCGAGGAGACCGAACGCACCGGCAAGGCCACGGTGATGTACACCGAGGGCAAGAAGGCCAAGGCGTGGTTCCTCGGCGACAACGTGCCGGGCAAGCCGGAGGCGTTCCTGGTGTACATGGGTGGTGGTCAGGTCTACCAGAACCATTGCCGCGAGCTGGAGGCGTCCGGTTACGAGTCGATGCTCGCCACGCGCCGTGTCCCGGAACCGTCGACTTCGTAGCACGAATCGCACGTCGGGAGGGGTACGTCAGGCGCCCCTCCGCCGCGTGTCGGCGTGGCGCCGCCGGTCAGCCGGACGCGGCGATCGCTTGCTGCATACCTCGTGTCGCGAGTACGTCGGCCAACTCGTTGTCGGCGACACCCGAGTGGCCCTTCACCCAGAACCACTCGACCTGGTGCCGCGCGCACGCAGTCTGCAGCCGCTTCCAGAGGTCGACGTTCTTCACCGGTTGCTTCGCGGAGGTCATCCAGCCGTTGCGTTCCCATCCGAGTACCCACTTGGTGATCCCACTACGGACGTACGTGCTGTCGGTGTAGAGGTGCACCACCACGGGTCGGGTGAGCGCCTCCAGCGCCATGATCGGCGCGGTCAACTCCATCCGGTTGTTGCTGGTGTCGCCGGACTCGCCCCCGAACATCTCGCGGACGTGCTCACGTTGGCGCAGCACCGCTCCCCATCCGCCGGGCCCAGGGTTGGGTCTGCATCCGCCGTCGGTGTGGATGATCACGACGTCCGCGTGCTCGGTCATGCGCCGAGGATAGGCACTGTGGTCGAGCTGTTGGCTCAGCGACTCGCGGGCGCCGAGATCATCGCCGTCCCGACCGACATCGCGAGTTCGTGATGCCGCAGCGTGGTGATCCGGCGTCCCTGCTGCACCGTGTCCGTGACCGGTGCCGGAATCAACGGAGAAACCGGCTCGCGTCCAGGCGTCCGCTGGATCGGCGACCTCGAACTCGTCGACGGTGACGGTCCTCGAGGCGCGCGTTCCCGGATCATGGACATGGCTCAGAGCACTTTGGGATGGTGCAGGGCCCCAGGCCGGGGCAAACCAATGACGGATTCCGCAGCTACCGCGCCGACATCCGTATGGCGCGGCGATAAGCGGCGTGAATCGTGCCGTGGGGAACGCTGGCAAACCGGCCGAGCATCGTCTTACCGGATGATCGAAATGCGTTGTGCTGCATGATAAATACTGTGAATGACACAATCGACGCGCAACCTTCCTCGACCGGGGATGTGCCGTATAGCTTCTGTCTGGTGGGTTCATCGGCCTGGAGAGCTTCGTGACGGAACCGTTGGTGACTGCTGCGCAGCCACGCTCCGTGACGGAGCCGGAGGCACCGACTCGATCGCGGTGGTATGTGAGTTCTGCACCACCTCGCCAGCGGCTGTGGGTGATCGTCGTCGAAACGATTGTGAGCCTGGTGGCGCTCGTGATCGTGGCGGCGCTGACCGCCTTCACTCACGACCCTTGGTTGATCCCGCCGCTGGCGGCCACCATGGCCTTGGTCGTCGGGGGTGCCCACTTTCCACTGTCGCAGCCACGCAATGTGATTGGCGGGCATGTGGCGTCGGCGACCGTCGGTGTGCTCGTCGGAATGATCGGCATCGATTCGCTGTGGGCCGGTGCACTTGCCGGAGCATTGGCGCTCGGCACGATGAAACTGCTGCGGATATCGCACTCCCCGGCCGCCGCGACGGCGATGATCGCCGTTGTCCCTGAGGTCCCCCGATGGGAGTTCGTCGTTCTGGTGGGGTTAGCGGCGGTGATTCTGGTGGTCGTAGGCCTGGCGGGCAACAAGATCAACGGTGCGAAGTATCCCCACTACTGGTGGTGACGGTTTGAATACCCCGTTGAGTCTGAATACGCCGTTGAGTCTGAATACGCCGTTGAGTCTGAATACCCCGTTGCCGGAATGGACGGATGCACCGCCAGACTTCCTGGCGGTTGAAGTGCATCGATCGCACATGCGCAGCCGACCCATCGGGAACAGTGGATGGGCGAAGGTTCGGCTGCCGGACCTCGGTGTTGGCCCGCTGGTGGTCGAGCTACCGCCCGGTCCCCTGATCGTGTGCTCGATGGACATCAATCAACGCTGAGTGGCCGACATGGGCCTGCCCGGTCCCGACGCCGGAAACGGTGGCAAGCACCTGTTGCTGCCGCCCGACTACGCCGGCACCATCCCGGACACGGGCTACTACGTACACCGCGCCAGCAGCAACCGGCAGATCATCGGTGCGCGTTCACTTCCCGTCGAAGGCGACGTCGCGGCGGCCAAGGACCGGCTCACCACCATCAAGGTCTATCCGCTCAACCCGACCGAGGACTGGACTGAACCGCAGTGGCTGGACGTGACCGGCAAGGCTCAGGACACGACACCGCTGCAATGGGAAACCAACCTCGTGTTCTGGGAGGTGCTGCACCAAACCGTCGACTCGGAACCGGCGTACGAGGGCTACCGCGCCAACTACGGCGACCTCGCCGCCCTCGGTATCGAGAAGGGCAGACCGTTCGGACCCGACCCGAGGATGAAGTCGATCCTGGAGGAGGCCGCGCAGGCCGCCAACGCGCAGACGGCAGTGGCAGTGGGCATCGCTGCGCTTCGAAGACGGCGACTTCGACACCGCCGACCACGTCGACCTCGAAGCGCGCGAGAAGTGGTTCTACCAAGCCATCGGGGCATCACCCGCGATGTTTCGCCGAGACACCCAGGCCGGTTCGCTCTACTGGCTTGGCGTACGCGACGACACGGGAAGCTATCTCGACGGCGGGCCACCTATCGGCTCGCCGTGCCGATGCCCGTGCCGGCCAAGCTGTTCTGGTCGGTCACCGTCTACGACTCGACACGCGTTCGCAGATCCAGACCGAGCAGGGCAAGGCGGCGTTGCGCTCACTGTTCGAACTGAAGGACGCCTCGGGAAGCGCCGCCAAGCTCTTCTTCGGCCCGACACCTCCCGAAGGCGAGGAAGGACGATGGATCCAGACGCTGCCGGGTAAGGGCTGGTTCGTGTACTTCCGGATCTACGGACCCGAGACGGCCGCATTCAACGGTGACTGGAAACCCGCCGACTTTCACCGAATGTAGGCGCTCGACCGCGACGTTGATCAATGGAGGGACGATCTCGTTACACCGAACGGGGCTGTGGGATCGAGGTTCGCCGGACACTGCCGTTGGCTTCAACCATCGCTCCCGGCATCGCCTTCGCGGAATGTGAACCAGTGCCGTCCCCGCGGGGTGACGTCGGGCGCCCTACCTGGCCTCGCTTCTGCGAGGGATGCTGGGATGCTCAAAGTCCAAGGGGCCATCTTGATTCGCTGGTGCCTCTGCGGAATCGGGCAACCAGAACGTCAGCTGAAACTTTCCGCACTGCAGCTCGTCGCCGTGGACCAGCATGGCCGACTCGACCGCCTCCCCGTTGACGTAAGTGCCGTTGAGGCTGCCGAGGTCGACGACTCGAACTCCACCGTTCGTCCACCGCAACTCGGCGTGGTGGCGACTCACCGTGACCTCGTCGAGGAAGATGTTGCTACGGGGATGGCGCCCTACCGACGTCACCGGCTGAGCAAGCAGGAATCGGGATCCAGCGTCCGGACCCCGTTCGACTATCAACTGCGCGCCCTCGGGTGAAGACCCGAATCCGGTGCGCGTGCGGTTCGTGCGCGCTGCCATCGGATTTGGATCGACGATCCGGGCGTACCGCGGGAGCGGATTCGTGGGCACATCGGCGAGGTCGATGATCGTGTGGTCGGAATGTTTGACCGTCATAAGGGCTGGCTCCTTCGGTGGATGGCCGGCGTTGGACGCATCCTCGCCATGCGGATACCCCGTGAGGTGACGGCTGACGCCCATTGACCGCAGTGACGCCGGTCTCAGATCCTGACTGTCGCCGTCACCGGCGCGACTCCACGACCCTGGCCATCCTGCTCGAGACATCAATGCGGCACCATCACAACCGATCTGCGATCTGAGGTCGACTCGAACCGCCCCTGCACAGACAGACACAACAGGCCCCCGCCGTCGGGGCCTGTTGTGTCTCGTCGGTCAGAAGTTATTTGCCGCCCTTCGCGCCGCCGCCCTTCTTCGCGCCGGCAGCGCTCGTGTGCTTGGCTCCCGAACCGCCAGGATGCGATGCCGCCCCGGGAGTGTGGCCATTGTGCGCAGACGTGCCGGCCTTGGTCGCACCCTTGTCGCCCGCATCCTTGACCGTCGCGGCGCCAGTGTGGTGCTCGGCAGTCGATGAATTACTCGGCTTCGTGGTGTCAGGCTTGGTGCTCGCCCTTGGTGGTGTCGCTCTTGGTGGCGTCAGGCTTGGTGGTCTCGCCCTTGGTGGCGTCAGGCTTGGTGGTCTCGCCCTTGGTGGCGTCAGGCTTGGTGGTCTCGCCCTTGGTGGCGTCAGCACCTTCGGTGGTGTCACCCTTGGTGGCGTCGGGCTTGGTGGTCTCGCCCTTGGTGGTGTCGGGCTTGGTGGTGTCGGGCTTGGTGGTGTCCTCAGCACCCGCGCCTGGCGACTTCTTGGCCACGGCAACGGCGCCTTGATTCTTCGCATCAGCGACCTTCGCGACACGTGTCAGTGCATCGCGATCGGCGGCATCGAAATTGAAGCCCAATGCGTCCGCAATGGCCTGTACGTCCGCTGTCACGTTGGTGACCGCCTGATTGATGTTGTCAGGAAGACTCGAGGCGATCTCGTTGATTCCGTCCTGGACTAGCGCGCCGTCCCCGATGCCCAGTCCGAAGAGGACGCCACTCAGGCCGAAACTCGCGTCGCTGAGGGCTTGAAAAGCACTCTGGGCGATATCGACGGGAATGTCGGCAACCAAGAAGGGGATGCCGAGAACGCTTTGCAAGTTAGGCACTGCGGCAGCAACCGCAGGCGACGATGCGGAATCACGGTGCACCGTAACCGCACCCGCCGCAGAGTTCGCAGCGACGACGGCGGTGACGGCTCTTGCCACCGCGGTAACCGCTGCTTTCTTCACCAGGGGTCCGCCCGCGAGATCGGTTGCTGCCGTGGCCGCCCCATGCGGAGCCGATGCGACGACGTGACGAACCGCATCGCTGATCTCCTTGATCTCGATAACGCCGTCACTCACAGCGCGTTGCGCCACTGAGGACACCTGGCTGGCGAGCTCGACATTCCCCGAAACCGCAGGGAGGTGAAACGCCGACTGCGCGAGCACTGGGCTCGCCACCGCCACCCCGGCGATCGCCGTGGCCAATCCGGCCGCTACGTATGAACGCGCCGACACACTAGTCACACTTACTCCTTGGTTTCTTGGTTGTACCCGACACGTATGAGAACGGCTTCGGCGCGGCCGAAATTCATTGCAGCGGTGAAGATCACGCACTGGCGCGAAAATTGAGATACTCGACACCTTGACTTGATTCTTCTTCGTGAAGCGCCACTGAGATCCGGTGGACTCTGGAGCGCGAGCGTCGTGTCAAGCGTCAGCTAACCGTGGTCCCTCACTCCAACGTCCAGGACATCACTGGCCCCCACCTTCGCGGAGTCTCGGCAACCGTACCGCCAGGACGACGATGCCCGACGAGCGACGGTCGAACGTCGGTGAACTCCCGTTGATCGCGTGATTGGGGTGGGTCGGCCGAGTGGATCCGCCCAGGCGATACCGCCGCCAACGCCTCCCGAAGCCGGCGCCGCCCGCTGTAGACGCGAGACGCGACCGTGCCCGCGGGAATTGCCAGGGCTTCGGCGGTCTCGTTGTATTGATAGCCCTCGACGTAGACGTAGTAGAGCACCGTCCGCTCGCCGTCGCTCAGCGAATTCAGGGCATGCACGAGTCGACACCCCGGTAGTTTGCTCATCACTTCGGCCTCCGCCGAACGGCAGCTTGCCCCTCCAGGACGACCTCCGCAGTGACCGAGGGCGCCACGTCGATGACACCCTCTGATACCAATCGAAGAGGGTGCGCGAATTCTCCAGTGCGGTAGCCGAATACGAACTGCAGACCGATCGCCTTCATGGTGGCGAAGAAGGGATGTATGGTGTCTGGCCCCATGCAGACACCGACGACGACGACACGTGCGCCAGGTTTCGCACGACGAACGATCTCGTCGATCACCCCGGAATCCCGACGGCCTCGAACGCGAATGCCGGCGTAGCCACGCCGAACGGGGAGGCTTGCGCCGCGTCGACCGTTCGGTGTACGCCCATCTGGATTGCGAGTTGCCGCCGGGTGGCCGAAGAATCGGCGGCGACGACCGAATCCATCGCCCGTGCTTCGACGATGCGATGACGCCGATACCCACGGGGCCGCTGCCGGCGGTACCACCGCCGGCGACGAGGTAATCGAGAACGATGGCCCACCCCAGGATTCCGTGCGGCCTATTCTAAAGGCGAACCGGCGTGCCAATTCCCGTGCTGTCCGTCGGGCCGCGGCCGTCCAAGCGGCGCGCAAGCTCAGCGCACCCGGGTGAGACAGTGCGTGTCAGACGCGGCCTGCCGCGTACGTCGCCGCCTGGTCGACCATTCCGATCGTCGTGTAGCTGGTGTGTGCGGCGCCGTCGTCGCCCTCGGAGCAGATCGGGTCGCCGGGTGCGCACAGCTCGATGGTCTTGGCGGCATACAGCGGGCCGACGGTGACCGGCGGTGAGTCGATGGCCGTCATGAACTGCTGGTCCGGCTTGCCGAGCAGCGCGACGGCGGCGACGTGGTCGGCGACGTCGGCGGGCATCGGCTGTGGCACGTCGGACGGATCGACCCCACCCGGGACGGCATTGGCCGTCACGAAGCCCATCACGGCCGCACCCTGCGAGTAACCGGCAAGTACCAGTTTGGTGTCCGGGCAGTTGGCCGCCATGTCCTCGATGTGATTGCTGGCGTCTCTGATGCCGTCGACCGCGGTGGGGAAGTCGGTACTCGCCGGATACACGACGGCGTACACGCCGAGCGACTTGGCGCCGAGCTTGGAACGCAGTGCGTTGACGAAGTCCTCACCGGTTCCGCCGAGGCCCTGTGGCGCAAACGTCCCGCGCGCGAAGATCGCCTCGACGTCGGGGCACGGGGTGGCACTCGCTGACGGAACACCCAGCGGTGTGATGAGGATTGTCCATGCGAAGGCCACTGCGGCACCGGCCAGCCGGACGAGGCGGCGTGTTGTCATCGCCCCATGCTGGCACAGGTCGCCAACGGCATACCCGGGATCACCGCAGAGCGGGGCCGGGCCACGGCGTCGGCGGCGTCGAACGTCGTGAGCGCCCTTGCGGCCACCGCATCCGAGCCGGTTCCGTTCCACGTCGGCGAGGTGGAAGCCATCCATCGGCACGTGGGCGACATGCGATCCCGATCCGCGGGGCATCTTCTCCCCGGACGCGTCGGCACCGCGATTCGGCGAGCGTGACTACGCCCGCTTCCACCGTTGCAGCAGCACCGAGAAGGTGAGCACGACGATGCCCGCAACGGCGAGCACCGCTCCTGCGACCGCAGGGGCGGTGTAACCGTAGCCGGCGGCGATCACCATGCCGCCGATGAAAGCGCCTGCGGCATTGGCGATGTTGAGCGCCGAGTGGTTCAAGGCCGCGGCCAGGGTCTGGGCATCGTGTGCGACGTCCATCAGCCGCGTCTGTAGGGCAGGCCCGATCGCCGAGCCCGCCGCACCGATCAGGAAGAGTCCGGCCATCGCCGTCCATGGGTTGTGCGCGGCAGCCACGAACAGGGCAAGCACGACGGCCAGGGCGAAGATCGAGACATACAGACCGCGCACCACCGAGACGTCGGCCATCCGGCCGCCCACCAGGTTGCCGACCACCATTCCGAGGCCGAAGACCATGAGCGCCACCGGAATCAACGCACGCGGCAGGCCCGCGACGTCGGTCAGCGTGGTGCTGACGTAGGTGTACACCGCGAACATGCCGCCGAACCCGACCATGCCGACCAGCAGCGCCAGCCACACCTGCACGCGCTTGAGGGCGCCGAGTTCCGTCAGCGGACTCGTCACGGGCATCGTGCGGAGGTCGGGAAGGAAGAACCAGATGGCGGTCAAGGTGACGAGGCCGACGAAGACGACCAGTGCGAATGCGCTGCGCCAGCCGAGATGCTGGCCGAGGAACGACGCGACCGGTACGCCGAGAACCGTCGCCACGGTCAGGCCGGTCATCACGTGGGCGACGGCCTTGGCCCGGTTCTGCGGCCCCATCAGGTGGGCGGCCACGAGGGCGGCGATGCCGAAGAACGCTCCGTGCGGCACGCCGGAGACGAAACGGGCGGCCATCAGCGTGCCGTACGTCGGCGCCAGCACGCTGGCGAGGTTGCCGAGCGTGAAGAGCGTCATCAAACCGAGAAGCAGGGTCTTGCGCGGCATGCGCGCGGTCAGCGACGCGATGAGCGGTGCGCCGATCACCACGCCGAGCGCGTACGCGGATATGACGTGGCCGGCGGTGGGCTCGCTGACGTGCAGGCTGGCCGCAATGTCGGGCAGCAGGCCCATGGCGACGAACTCGGTGGTGCCGATCCCGAATCCGCCCACCGCGAGCGCGAACACGGCAAGCCACCGGATCGTGGGATCCGGGGCGACGACGGACTGTGGCCGGAACGGGGTTTCGAGGGAACGGGTCACGGGTCAGAGAGTAGGCGTACTTATGCCGTCGCTCAAATCGACTTACGTATTTAGACGGCGAAAGTGGCGAAGCTTACGTTTTCGGTGTTGAATCGAAGGTATGGCCACCGTCGGCGATGTCTTCGCCCTGATCAGGGCGCGTCGTGAAACCACACGCACGGAGATCGCCCACCTGACCGGCTTGTCGCGCACGGCGGTCGCCGCGCGGATTTCTGCGTTGGTGGCCCTTGGCCTGGTGGTCGAGCAGGAGCAGGCGCCGTCGACCGGCGGTCGACCGCCCACGCTGCTGTCGTTCGATGCCGCCGCGGGTGTGGTGCTGACGGTGGCCGTGGGTATCAGTCGAACCCGACTGGCGGTGTGCAATCTCGCGGGCGAGGTGTTGTCCATCGGCGACATCGACCAGGAGATGGCGCTTGGGCCCGACGATCTGATGCCCGACGTGGTGAAGCGGCTCGATCTGCTGCTCGACGATCACCGCGACGTTCCGGTCTACGGCATCGGGCTGAGCCTTCCCGGCACGGTCGACCGTGAGCGCGGGTGTAGCCGCGACTCGCCGATCCTGCGCGGCTGGGATGGCGTCGACCTTCGCCCCTACTTCGCTGAGCTGAAGCGGCTTTCGGGTGTGCCGGTGGCCATGGACAACGATGCCAATGCGATCGCACTGGCGGAACGCGGGCATCAGGACGACGTCCTGGTGCTGAAGGTCTCGACCGGGCTGGGCGCGGGGATCATCGCCGGTGGTGTCTTGCAGCGCGGTGCGGCCCAGGCCGCGGGGGAGTTCGGCCACAACAAGATTGCTGCGGCGCAAGGGATTCCGTGCCGGTGCGGTGACACCGGCTGCCTGGAGGCCATCGCGAGCGGTTGGGCCGTGGTGCACGCGCTGCAGCAACAGGGCCGTCCCGTTCGGCACATGCGCGACGTCGTCGAACTCGCCAACGGTGGCGACGCCGAGGCGCGCAGGATGATCCGCGACAGCGGCAGGTACGTCGGCGAGGTCGTCGCTGCGGCGGTGAACCTCCTCAACCCGGCCGTCCTCGTCGTGTCGGGTGATCTGGCCGGCGCCTACGAGATCTTCGTCGCCGGGCTGCGGGAGACGTTGTACGGCAACGCCACTGCCCAGGCGACGCGGACACTGTCCGTGGTGCCCGCCTCGAACGGGGACCGCTCGGCGACGGTCGGCAGCGCCGTCATGGTGCTCGACGAGGTGCTCGGTCCGCGCGCCGTCGACGCGCTCATCGGTTGAGCAGACCCGCCAGGACGATCTCCAGCGATTCCCGGAGCGTGCTCTCGAATTCGAGTCGGTACGGCCCCAACGCGGCATCCGATTCGTACGCCGCGATCACCGCGGGCGGGGCTTGGGCGTGCGTCCACGTCGAGGTGGCCAGTAGCGCGGCGACCGCCGTGAACTTCGCGGCGTTCTCGGCGCCGAGCTCGGGCAGGTGACCGGCCACCAACGCGGCGAGTCGGTCGACGTTCGCGATGGCGTTGCGCTTGTATCGCAGCACCGTCTCCGTCGAGATGTTGTGCTCGAGCACGGAGGCTTGAGCGCTCATCAGGTCGCAGAGCACCGGTCGCTCGGCCAGTGATCCGGCGACGACGGCGGCGATGCGGTCGGCTCGCGCGGAGGCGGGGTCGGCCGAGTCGACGGCTGCGGCCAACTCCGGTTCCAGGTCACTCACCCAGTCGGTCAGCGACTCGGCGCACAACTCGAGCAATACCGCCTCGCGCGACTCGAAGTAGCGCAGCACGTTCGACTTGGCCATGCACGACTTGCGGCTCAACCCGTTGAGCGTGACGTCCGCGACGGGCATCGCCTCGAGCATCGATCTGGCCGTGTTCAGAATCGTGGTGCGCCGCACTTCCCGCTGTTCAGGACTGTGCGCACGAACGAAGGACATCACATGACCAGCATAAGGTACCACCGGTCTCTTGCCTAGCGACCGGCGGTCTGTTAGCTTCGGAAAAGTTAGAGACCAGCGGTCGTTAAGCGGCCGAAATCAGGAGGACATGCCATGTATCAGGTCAGCGATCAAACCGGTCGGCGCTTCGTCGTCACGGGCGCCAACAGCGGGACCGGCAAGGAGGCCACGCGTCGGATCGCCGCGGCGGGCGGGCACGTCGTGCTGGCCGTGCGCACCGAGGAGAAGGGCCACGCGGCCGTCGAGGAGATTCGCAGGGACGTACCCGATGCGTCGCTCGAGGTGCGCCGCATCGACCTCGCGGATCTTGCCAGCGTGCATGCCTTCACCGACGGTCTGCGGTCCGATGGCCGACCGGTCGACGTGCTGATCAACAACGCGGGTGTGATGGCGGTGCCGCAGCGCATGACGACCGCCGACGGATTCGAACTTCAACTCGGCAGCAACTTCCTCGGCCCATTCGCGCTGACCAACCTGCTCCTGCCGCTGCTTGCTCTCGTCCGAATCACCGCGGGTGACCACGATGGCCAGCGGAGCCGCCAACTTCGGCAGCATCCACTTCCGCGATCTGCAGTTCGCGGAGTCCTACAGCGCCGTCAAGGCTTACTCGCAGTCGAAGCTTGCCGACCTCTTGATGGGCCTGCACCTGGCGCGCATCGCGCGGGATCGCGGGTGGAACCTGGTGAGCACCATCGCCCATCCCGGCTACACGCGCACCAACCTGCAGTCCTCGGGCCCCAACCTCGGTCGGGCGAAGAAGCGCTTCAACCCACTCTTCGACCTTCCCTTGTTGCCGTCACAGGACGTCGTGTCGGGCACCGAGCCATTGCTGTTCGCCGCGACCGACCCGGACGTCAGGCAGGGTGCGTACTACGGACCACATGGCTTCGGCGGCTTGGTCGGCACGACCAAACAGGTGGACGTGCCGCGTGCTGCCCGCGGCGTCGACCTGGCGGCCTCGCTGTGGTCGGTGGCCGAGCACCTGACCGGCACGGCGCTGCCGGTCGAGGAGTTCACGTCTTCGCGATGACGTTCTCCGCGAACCGCTCGAGCTTGCGGATCTTGCTGTCCAGCGGCTGCGTGTCCGGCCCCATGATGTAGGGCATCCGGAAACCGACCATGACGTCGGTGACGCCCTTGTCCTCGAGCCGCTTGATGCCGTCCGGCGTGTACGCGTCGAGCGACATCACGTGGATCTCGAACGGGCCCGTCCGACTCTCCTCTTCGCGAAACTTCTTGATTCGGTTGATGATTCGGTCGAGCGCTTCGGGATCGCCGAGATCTCCTCCGCCGTGCATCCAGCCGTCGTTGCGGGCGGCACGCCGCAGCGCGACGTCGGCGTGTCCGCCGATGAGGATGGGCACCGGTTTGGTCGGCGCCGGTGTCATCTTGATCTTGGGGATGTCATAGAACTCGCCGTGGTATTCGAAGTAGTCGCCAGTGGTGAGGCCCTTGATGATGTCGATGCACTCGTCCATCCGCTTGCCGCGCTTGGCGAACGGCACACCCATGATCTCGTAGTCCTCGGGCCAGGGACTGGTGCCGACGCCGAGGCCGAGCCGGTTGCCGAACAGGGCGGCCAGCGAGCCGGCCTGCTTGGCCACCAGGGCGGGCGGCCGGATCGGAAGCTTGAGCACGAAGACGTTGAAGTGCAGGTGGGTCGTCACTGCGGACAGTGCACCGATCAGCGCGAACGTCTCGATGAACGCCTTGCCGTCCAGGAACTCGCGGTTGCCGTCCTCGGTGTACGGATACTTCGAGTCCGACTCGAATGGATACGCGATGCTGTCGGCGATGGTCATCGCGTGATAGCCCGCAGCGTCCGCGGCTTGGGCCAGGGGGATGTAGTAGGCCGGGTCGGTCATCGACTCCGCATAGGTGAACCGCATGAGCGCAATACTAGAACACGTTCTAATTCGCGGACGATGAACGGTCGAGCGGCTACACGAAGGGCGGGGTACCCACGCCGGTCACCGCGTAGCAGCCCTGCGGTGTCCGCTCGGTGATGCGCGCCTGCGCGGTGCGCCCGTTCACGGTGAGCGTCACGCTGGGCTGCTTGAGCACGTCGTCGGGTAGCGACTCGAAAACCGTTCCCTGCCAGTGGTATCGACCGTCGATCGGATCGAGGTGCCCGGCCAGTCGGACCCGTGCGGCGTAGTCGGTCTCGCCGATGTGCAACACCGCGGGGCCGTCGTATGCCTCGTCGGCATCGCCGTCCACGAAAGGGCCGCCCGCCGCGTCGACGACGGGGCCCGGCAGGAAGCCGGTGCGCCGCCACATCCGTCGGGCGATCGGCCCCATCATCCCGACCTCGTCGAGGAAGGCAGCCAGTGGCGCGAACCCGAGCACCTGAACGTTGCGGCGGTGCGGGCTGCGGCGGGCGATGCAGCGCGCCTCGCGGGCGTCCAGGCCGACGCGGTGATATGGCACCGGATTGGTGAACAGATACCGGAAGAAGAGGCCGCCGACACCGTTGAGGTTGGCCGCCCACATCCGGTTCAGCCGCGGCATGTCGGCCACCCGCTTGCGCAGGCCGTCGCGGGCGAACTGGATGTGGCGGGCCTCCTCGGTGACGTGAATTCGCATGAGGCGTTGCACCATCGGCTGCAAGTGGGGATCGTCCATCATGTTGCGCTGCAAGGAGTCGAAGATCTCCTCGCCGACCAGGGCCGCAATCCAGAGCAGGGATCCCTTGAACGTCAACGGCAATCCGTTGATGATCATCCGCTGGTACATCCGCGGGCGCACCGGCTTGGCGCCCACCTTCGAGATGGCCTTGCCGAACATCACCATGTGCCGGGTCTCGTCGCCCATCTCGGTCAGCGCATAATGCGTCGCGTTGGAGGTGGGGTCGGCGTGCATGAGGTCGCGCAGCAGCGCCTGATTGAGGATGTTCTCGAACCAGATGCCTGCCGAAAGCGTGTTGACGAGTTCCTGCTTGGACAGTTCGATCTGCTGCTCGCGGGTCATGGCATCCCAGAGCGGCGTTCCGTACAGCGATACGGTCTCGGGCGGCAGGAAGAACTTGTCGGGGTCGAGCGGGGCGTCCCAGTCGATGTCGACGATGGGCGCGTACGACTTCTTGACCGAACCCTTCAGCAAACGCTCGGAGAACTCTTCCCGCGTGACCGAGCTAGCTGTCTTGGCGGAAACGGTCATCGTTGACGTCCCTTCGCTGACGTTATGCTCCAAAACGTAATTTCGCCGCGCGCATGCTGTCAATACCCAGGGTATCGGGTACTTGCGGTTCGCCGGCGTTTCCGCAGGAAGAAATGGGTGTCGTGACACGGCGGATCCATGTCATCGGAATCGGGGCCGGCGATCCCGACTACGTGACGGCGCAGGCGGTCGCCGCGCTCAACGACACGCAGGTCTTCTTCGCCATGGACAAGGGCCTCAAAGGCGACGGGGCCAAGGATGACCTGGTTGCGCTGCGCCGCGAGGTTTGCGAACGCTTCATCCGCGAACCCCGCTACCGGTTCGTCGAGTTGGCCGATCCGGCGAGGGCCAGGATTCCCTCGGACGGCGCCGGTTACCTGCAGGCCGTCACCGAGTGGCACGCCGCCCGCGCCGACGTGTGGGCGCGCGCACTGCACGACGAGCTACCCGACGACGGCGTCGGTGCGTTCCTGGCGTGGGGCGACCCGTCGCTCTACGACAGCACGTTGCGCATCCTCGAGCTCGTCGCGCACCGCATCGACCTGAGCTTCGACGTCGTGCCTGGCATCACGGCGATCCAGGCGCTGACCGCACGACACCGCATCCCGCTCAACGACGTCGGCGAACCCGTGCTCGTCACCACCGGCAGGCGGCTGCGGGCGGATGGGCTGGCGGGCGCCGCCGTCGTGATGCTCGACGGCGACTGCGCATTCCTCGGATGCCCGCCTGCGACGAAGATCTGGTGGGGCGCCTACCTAGGCACGCCGAACGAGCTGCTGATCGCCGGCACGGTGGGCGACGTGGGTGAGCACATCGCGGCGACCCGCGCCGAGGCCCGCGAGCGGCACGGATGGATCATGGACACGTATCTGTTGCGTCCCTGAGGCCTCAGCGCCCGTGGCAGGATCACCCCATGGGGCGGTTTCTCGTTCGCGCCGGGCTCACCGGGTTCGCGTTGTGGGTGGTCACCCGCGTCGTTCCCGGCATCGAGTTCGTCGGCGGCGACTCCATCCTGCAGAGGCTCGGGGTCATCGTCGTCGTGGCGGTGATCTTCGGACTGGTCAACGCCATCATCAAGCCGATCGTCCAGCTCATCTCGATACCGCTTGTACATCCTCACCCTCGGGCTGATCCACGTCGTCATCAATGCCCTGATGTTGTGGATCACAGCGCGGATCACCGAGAACACCACGCACTGGGGCCTCTACATCGACGACTTCTGGTTGACGGCGATCTGGGCCGCGATCGTGTTGTCGATCGTGAGCTGGGTGCTGTCGCTGCTGGTGCGCGACAGCACCGCGCCCGCAGTTCTTAGTGTTGCTTGTTTGTCAGGTAGTCGGCGTAACCTCGCTGCCGTGCCTCCCGAGATCAATCGCCGCACGTTCGTCGTGGGTGCGTCCATCACGGCTGGTGGCGCCGTGGCAGCCGGCTCGCTGCTGTCGGGTTGTGAGTCCGAATCCCCACCCGCGCAAGGTGAAACCTCGGTGGTGCACCTGCGCATCAACGGCGAGGACAAGGAAGTGACCGTCGACAACCGAACGTCGCTGCTCGACATGTTGCGCGAACGCGTCGGCCTGACCGGCACCAAGAAGGGCTGCGATCAGGGCGCCTGCGGCGCCTGCACCATCATGCTGGACGGCAGGCGGGTGAATTCCTGCCTGACGCTCGCGGTCATGCACGAGGGCGCCGAGATCCGCACCATCGAAGGGGTCGCCGAGAAGGGCAGGCTGCACCCGATGCAGCAGGCCTTCATCGACGCCGACGCCTTCCAGTGCGGCTACTGCACGTCGGGCCAGATCATGTCGGGCCTCGGCTGCATCGCCGAAGGGCATACCGGATCCGCCGAGGAGATCCGGGAGTGGATGAGCGGCAACATCTGTCGGTGCGGTGCGTACACCAACATCGTGGCCGCGATCTCGTCGACGGCGAAGGAGACGTAAGGTCCCGTGTTCCCGTTCACCTTCACCCGCGCCGCCGACGAGAAGTCGGCGCTAGCCGCGGGTCGCTCGGGCGCCCGGTACATCGCGGGTGGCACCACCCTCATCGACCTCATGCGCGAGACCGTCGAGCGCCCCGGCGCGGTGGTCGACATCAATGCCCTGCCCTACCGAAACGTCGACCTCGACGGGCGCACGCTGAGGGTCGGCTCGCTGGTGCGGATGACGGACCTTGCCGCCGACGGCCGGGTGCGCCGCGAATATCCGGTCATCTCACAAGCATTGGAGCTCAGCGCCTCGGCTCAGGTGCGCAACATGGCCTCGATCGGTGGCAACCTCATGCAGCGTCCGCGGTGCCTGTACTTCCGGGACGTGACCGCGAACTGCAACCGGCGCGCGCCCGGCACGGGATGCTCGGCGGTGGGCGGACTCAACCGCACCCACGCCATTCTCGGCACCAGCGACCAGTGCGTGGCGACCCATCCCTCCGATCTTGCGGTCGCCATGGTCGCGCTCGACGCCGTGCTCCTCACCCGCGACAGCGCCGGCGAGCGAAGGATCCCCATCGCCCAGTTCTTCCGCAGGCCGGGGACCACCCCGGACCAGGAGCACGACCTGCGGCCCGGCGAACTCATCGTCGGCGTCGAGGTGCCCACCGGGCCTGAGATGCGTCGGTCGGGCTACCTGAAGGTCCGGGACAGGCAGTCCTTCGAGTTCGCCCTTGCCTCGGCGGCGGTGGCACTCGACATCGCTGGCGGAACGGTCCGTGCGGCACGGGTGGCCGTCGGCGGGGTGGCCACGGTGCCCTGGCGGCTGCCCGCCGTCGAACAGGCCGTGGTCGGGAAGACGGTGGGCCCGGAGCTGTGGCGGTCGGCCGCAGCCCACGCGGCCGACGGCGCGAAGCCGCTGTCCGACAATGCCTTCAAGGCCGAATTGGTGCGTCGCGTCGTCGAACGCCAACTCGCAACGGTGGCAGCCCTGCCATGACGCTCCCGCTGCGACTGCCCAACGCTGCCGTCGGGGCGCCCATGGCACGCGTCGACGGTCCGCTCAAGGTCACCGGCGGAGCCCACTACGCCGCCGACAACCCGGTGCCGGACTTCGCCCACGCGGCTCTGGTGTGCAGCACCGTCGCCTCCGGCACAGTGGACCGCATCGACTCCAAGGCCGCCGCGCGAGCACCCGGGGTGCTGCGGATCCTCACCGACTTCAGCGCCGTGAAGCTGCCGTACGACATCCGCCGGGTCGCGTTCTTCGGTCAGCCCGTCGCCGTGGTGGTCGCCGACACCCTGGAGGCCGCCACGCACGGCGCTTCGCTGGTCGAGGTGCGCTACACGCCGGGTGCCCAGGTGGTGGACATCGATGCGCCGCAGGCGGTTCCGCGCCCTGGCCGCAGTCCGGACTACTCCCGCGGCGACCCGGACGCCGCGTTGCGCGCCGCCGCCGTCGTCAGCGACGGCCGGTACGGCATCGCGCGCAACAACCACAACCCGATGGAGCTGCCGTCGACCGTCGCGCAGTGGGACGGTGACCGGCTCACGGTGTGGGACAAGGTTCAGGCGCATCGTCGGCGCCCAGCAGGCGCATGCCAAGGCCCATGGCGTGCCCACCGACAACGTGCGGGTGATCTCGCCGTTCGTCGGCGGGGCCTTCGGCAGCGCAGGCCAGATCTGGCCGCATCAACTGTTGGCGTCATTCGCCGCCCGCCAGATGCGGCGCCCGGTGAAGTTGGTGCTGACCCGCAAGCAGACGTACGCCGGCATCGGCTACCGGCCGACCAGCAGGCAGCGGCTGGCCATCGGTGCCGACCGGTCGGGCCGCATCTCCGTGATCGTGCACGACGGCAGGACCGAGACCGCGCGCTACGCCACCTACGAGGACGGCCTCACCGCGTCGCCGAAGTTCATGTACACCAGCCCGAACATGCGCTCCACCTACCGGGTGGTTCCGCTCGACGTGAATCTGCCGACCTACATGCGAGGGCCCGGTGCGGTCACGGGGACGTTCGCGCTGGAGTCGGCGATGGACGATCTGGCCCACCGCTTGGCCATGGATCCCATCGAACTGCGGCTCCGCAACGAGCCCGACCGCGACCAGACCGACGGCCTGCCGTTCTCCACGCGACGGCTCACCGAGTGCCTCCGCCAGGGTGCCGCGACGTTCGGCTGGTCGCGGCGCAACCCGGCGCCGCGGGCGGTGCGCGACGGTGACCGCCTCGTCGGCATCGGCATGGCCGCCGCCGGCTATCACACGTCGCGCAGCGCCTCGGACGCGCTGGCCCGGGTGAACGCCGACGGCACCGTCGACGTGCAGTCCGCCACCAGCGACATGGGGCCAGGCACCTACACCTCGATGAGCCAGGTGGCCGCCGACGCCCTCGGGCTGCCCGTCGAACGCATCCGGTTCGCGCTCGGCGACAGCCGATACCCGAACGCCCCGTCGCATTCCGGTTCGCGCACCATGGCCAGCGTCGGGTCGGCCGTGTTCACCGTCGGCAACATGTTGCGCGACAGGATGATCCGGTTGTCGGTCACCGATCCGGGATCGCCGCTCAACGCGGTCGCGCCGCAGGACGTGACGGTGGTCGACGGACGGATGTCGGTGGCGCAGGACCCGGGCCGCGGCGAGACCTACCAGGATCTGCTGCGCAGGCGCGGCTGGCCGAGTCTGGACTCGACGCAGACCTGGTCGCCAGACGATGCCGACAAGCGGTTCTCCATGTACGCCTACGGCGCGGTGTTCGCCGAAGTCGCGGTCGACGAAGCGCTGGGGTTCGTCCGGGTCCGGCGCATCTACGCCTGCTACGACGCGGGTCGCGTGGTGAACCCGAAACTGGCGCACAGCCAGGCGATCGGCGGCATGGTCGGCGGCATCGGCATGGCGCTTCTGGAGGGCACCGACCTGGACGGTCGCGACGGCCGCATCGTCAACGCCAACATGTCCGACTACCTGGTGCCGGTCAACGCGGACGTGCCGTCGTTGGATGCGGCCTTCCTGCCTGCCGAGGACACCGTCGCCGACCCCATCGGGGTCAAGGGCCTCGGCGAGATCGTCATCGTCGGGGTCCCCGCCGCGATCGCCAATGCCGTGTTCAATGCGACCGGCAAGCGGGTCACCGACCTGCCCATCCGCCTGGAGAATCTCCTCTAGCCTGGGAAGCGTGCCCGAACTGCCCGAGGTCGAAGCACTGGCCGACCACCTCCGCCGTCATGCCGTCGGCCTGACCGTCGAGCGCGTCGACGTAGCCGCGCTGTCGGTGCTCAAGACGTTCGACCCGCCGATCTCCGCGCTGTACGGCCACGTCGTCACCGGGGCCAACCGGTGGGCCAAGTACCTCGGGCTGCAATGCGGCGACCTGCACCTCATCACCCACCTGTCGCGGGCCGGCTGGCTGCGCTGGTCGGACAAGCTCTCGCCGGCGCCCCTGAAACCGGGCAAGGGCCCGATCGCCCTGCGCGTACACCTCGGAAAGCCGGAGGCAGGGTCTGATGTCGCCGCCGGGGCGGCTCCGGTCGGCTTCGACCTCACGGAGGCCGGCACGCAGAAGCGGCTGGCGGTCTGGCTGGTCGACGATCCCGCCAAGGTGCCCGGCATCGCGACGCTGGGGCCCGACGCCCTGGCGCTGGGCCCCGACGAGCTGGCGGCGGCGCTGCGGGGCAACAGCGGCCGGATCAAGACCGTCATCACCGACCAGAAGGTGATCGCGGGCATCGGCAACGCCTACAGCGACGAGATCCTGCACGTGGCGAAGCTTTCGCCGTTCGCGACCGCGGGCAAGCTGACCGACGCCCAACTCGCCGCCCTGCACGACGCGTTGATCTCCGTGCTCACCGATGCGGTGTCGCGGTCGGTGGGTCAGCAGGCCGCCACGCTCAAGGGCGAGAAGCGGTCAGGGCTGCGTGTGCACGCCCGAACCGGCCTGCCGTGCCCGGTCTGCGGCGACACCGTGCGCGAAGTGTCCTTCGCAGACAAGTCGTTCCAGTACTGTCCGACGTGCCAGACGGGCGGCAAGGTGTTGGCCGATCGGCGAATGTCCAAGCTGCTCAAGTGATTTGGGCGGGGCGCAGCCCGTCGATCACGACTTCTGCGCCACCGCCTCGTAGCGGCTACGCGCAGTACGAGTGGGTGGCGAAGGTCAGCGCCTGCTGGTACAGCGGATCGAGCTGGCGGTCGGCCACCACGGCACGCACGGCGTCGTCGCGTTGCCGGCGACATTCGGGCCCACGCAAGGAATCCCAGTGCAGCGCCATCTCGGTCACCATCTGATGGTTGTAGCCGTCGATGGCGTCGCGCGACGCGGACAGGTCGGGGGCCGACGTCGGCGCGGCGGCGGGGTCGAGTTTCCACTGGCCGAACCGGGTGTACTCGATGCCCTCCGTAGCGTGCACCTGATCGGTGAAGACGGCCTGGACGGGCTGCGGGTCCACCCCTTGGCGCTTCGCGTCGGCCCCGACCGAGTCCACGACCTGCTGGGACCGGGGCGCATCTTCGATCGGGCCGCCCTTTACCCATTTGTACGCGGAGACGGGGTCGGCCGTCTTCAGCCGCAGGGCAGCGGTGTCGACCAAGCGGTACAGCGGGCTCGGGTCGTCCGCGTTGGCTGTGGGGACCACGCCGAAGAGTGCGGTCAGGACTATCCCGATGGGGAGGAGGGCGGTATGTCTCACGGGCGTCCATCATGGTCCATCTGGTTACTCTGTCCCAGTGACCCGGCAGAAAATCCTCATCACAGGCGCCAGCTCGGGCCTCGGCGCCGGCATGGCCCGCCAGTTTGCCGGCAAGGGACGTGACCTCGCCCTGTGCGCCCGCCGCATGGACAATCTCGAGGAACTGAAGGCCGAGCTGACCGCCCGGTATCCCGGCATCACGGTGGCCGTGGCCGCGCTCGACGTCAACGACCACGAGGCCGTGCCGAAGGTATTCGGCGAGCTGAGCGACGAACTCGGTGGCATCGACTGCGTCATCGTCAACGCAGGCATCGGCAAGGGCTACCCGCTCGGCGGCGGCAAGCTGTGGGCCAACAAGGCGACCATCGAGACCAACCTGGTGGCCGCGCTGGTGCAGATCGAGACCGCGCTGGAGATGTTCAAGAAGTCGGGCGCGGGCCATCTCGTCCTGGTGTCGTCGGTGCTCGGCAACAAGGGCGTGCCCGGCATCAAGGCCGCCTATGCCGCGAGCAAGGCCGGCGTGACGTCGCTGGGGGAGTCGCTGCGCGCCGAATACCCGTCCGGGCCGATCAAGATCACCGTGCTCGAGCCGGGCTACATCGAGTCCGAGATGACGAAGAAGTCGGCCTCCACGATGCTTCTCGTCGACAACGAGACCGGCGTCAAGGCGATGGTCGACGCCATCGAGCGCGAGAAGGGCCGCGCCGTCGTGCCCGCCTGGCCGTGGTGGCCGCTCGTCGAGTTGCTCAAGGTGCTGCCGCCGCGCCTGACCAAGCCCTTCGCCTGAGTCCCTGGGATTTGTGTGCGTTGACCGGCGCTGAGCGCGGTTTAACTTCTTCAGGTGTTTGACAGAACGGTTCGATTTTGAGGCAGGTTTGGGGGTGATACGGGGTGGAGTTGATGGTAAGCACACGCAGGGCACGCAGGTTGACCTCGAAGGCCGACTCTAACGCAAGTAACCGCGCGGTGTACATGATTCCGTTGACGGTCAACGACATGACGGAAACCGCAGTACTGAATGGATAGCATCAACGCGCACACGAACGAGGTGGTGAGAGCAAGGGTGGCAGCACCGTAGAAAGAAGAGGTAGCGGGAGTGATCATAGACGGTGGAAGAGATCGACACGGCATCGAAGTAGGAGAACATAGACTGGGTATAGTAGGACTGACAGCACTAGTTGGGAAGGGAGAAGCAGAAACGTTTAGTCGAAGACTTCGGACGCTTCTGCGGTTGAGGATACGATCGCGACGTGGCGGGTCAAGATCTGCCACACCGTGGCAGCGCGAGGGCACCGATGGTACGCAGTCGCGGCGCAGCGAGCACACGATCGACTCGGCGTGCCGGAAATCGCGGGGGAGGGTTGACATGATGTTGGGTTTTCCCAACAATTAGTTAGATGAGTCCGGTGAGACGGGGGAAACGCTCCCCATCCACAACCGCATCGGCGTCCTGCGCGCCGAGCGGCGGATGACGCGGGCAGGGCTCGCGGCGCGGATCAACGTGGATCCGCAGACCGTTTGCGCTCTGGAACGAGGCGATCACTTTCCGAGCCTCGATCTCGCGTTCCGGATCTGTGACGTCTTCGGCCTGCCGGTCGAGGCGGTCTTCTCGCGCACGGCGTTCACCCCGCTGTCGGCCGAGCTCTACGGAAGAAGGACGAGAACGGAAGGAAGCGATTCACATGCCTAGTACTACGTCGCAGACCGAGCCGACACTCATCGATCGCTACCAGGCGTACCGCACTCGGCGATTCCTCCAGCACGAACGCACCTACTCCAAGGCGCTCCCCGCATGGCGAAACCGTGCTCGGCGCGGGGCGCTGGTCCTCGGGCTGGCGTTGACCTTCGGCTTCATGTTGGTCGTCGGGGTGGTGTGTGCGTTCGGCGTGTGGTGGGCGCCGCTGCTGTGGCTGCCCGCGTGCCTGCTGTTCTTCCCGATGTGGCTGGCGCTCCAGATCGTCTCGGGGCGACAGGGCGATGCCCCGCAGGCGACGCTCGACGAGTACGAGATTCAGCAGCGCAACAGCGCCCGGTCGATCGGGCTGACGCTCACGCAGAACCTGATGCTGATTCCCATCGGGTACCTGATCATCGGTTCTGTCGTGACTCGGGGCACCGACGCCGACGAGGCCTGAGCGATTTGTGTGCGTGAACCGGCGCTGAGCGCGGTTGAACGCACACAAATCATCGGTTTAACGGTCGGTGGAGCGTGGGTAGCCGATTGTCATGAACGCGAATTTGAAGAAACTGAAGCTGACTCCCGTTCTGTTCGCCGGCGCTGCTGCCGTTGGGATCATGGCCGCGCCCATTGCCATGGCCGACCCGCCGCCACCCCCGCCGTGTTTCAACCCGGACGGCACGCCTTGCGTGCCTTCCGCCGGTCCCCAGGGTGCCGGTGCAGAGGTTCCCGGTGGACCCGGCGCTCAGGCTGGTTCGAACGGCCAGGTCTCGGCCGGTGTTCCCGGTGGCCCGTGGGCCGAAGCCGGACCCGGCGGTGGCGTGGCGTGCGTCCCGGGCGGGCCATGCAGAACCATCCCGCTCCCGACTGGGTAACTGGGTAAAGGTGCCCGACGACTAGCGCGGCGGTCGGCGTCCTTGAGACGTCGCTGTCGCGTTCGCCGTTTGGCAGGTTCTAACCCGCGCGGCCGCGTTCCACCCGGTAGCGGCGCACCAGCGCGTCGGTCGAACTGTCGGACTGCTCGGCGGGTGATTCGCCGCCGATGATCACCGGGAGCAGGGCTTTGGCCTGGGTCTTGCCCAGTTCGACGCCCCACTGGTCGAACGAGTCGATGCCCCAGATGACGCCCTCGGTGAACACCTGATGCTCGTAGAGCGCGATCAGCTGGCCGACCACCGACGGCGTCAGCTTGGTGGCGAGAATCGAAGTGGTTGGCCGGTTTCCGGGCATCACCTTGTGTGGCACGACGCTGGCGGGGGTGCCCTCCGCGGCGATTTCGTCTGCCGTCTTGCCGAAGGCCAGTACCTGTGTCTGGGCGAAGAAGTTGCTCATCAGCAGGTCGTGCATGCTGCCGGTGCCGTCGGCCGTTGGCAGGTCGTCGGTGGGCTGGCTGAATCCGATGAAGTCGGCCGGGACCAACCGGGTGCCCTGATGCAGCAGTTGGTAGAAGGCGTGCTGGCCGTTGGTTCCCGCTTCGCCCCAGAAGATTTCGCCGGTCTCGGTGCTCACCGGCGAGCCATCGGCCCGTACCGACTTGCCGTTCGATTCCATGGTCAGCTGTTGCAGGTAGGCGGCGAACCGGGTCAGGTCGTTCGAATACGGCAGCACCGCCCGCGCCTGCGCATCGAAGAATTCGTTGTACCAGAGCCCGATGAGGCCGAGCAGCACAGGGACATTGGCCTCAAGGGGCGTGGTGCGGAAGTGCTCGTCGACGACGTGGAAGCCGGCCAGGAACTCGGCGAACCGTTCCTTGCCGACCACCGCCATGACCGACAGCCCGATCGCCGAGTCCACCGAGTACCGGCCGCCGACCCAGTCCCAGAAGCCGAACATGTTATCGGTGTTGATGCCGAAGTCGTCGACCAGCTTCTTGTTCGTCGACACCGCGACGAAGTGCTTGGACACGGCGGCGTCGCCGAGGACGTCGGTGAGCCAGCGCCGTGCCGCGGTGGCGTTCGTCAGCGTCTCCAGCGTCGAGAACGTCTTGGAGGCGACGATGAAAAGCGTTGTGGCAGGGTCTAGTCCGTCGAGCTTGGCGACCAGGTCCGCCGGGTCGACGTTGGACACGAAGCGTGCCGAGATGCCCGCGTCGGCGTAGTGCCGCAACGCCTGGTACACCATCACCGGCCCGAGATCCGAGCCGCCGATGCCGATGTTGACGACGGTCTTGATGCGCTCGCCCGTCGCGCCCGTCCACTCGCCGCTGCGCAACCGGTCGGTGAAGTCGCCCATCGCATCGAGCACCTCGTGCACGTCGGCCACGACGTCTTGCCCGTCGACGGTCAGCTCGGCGCCCTTCGGTAGCCGTAACGCGGTGTGCAAGACGGCGCGATCCTCCGAGGTGTTGATGTGCACACCGGCGAACATCGCGTCGCGCTTGGCCTCCAAATTGGCAGCCTTTGCCAGGTCGACGAGCAGGTCCAGCGTCTCGCGGGTGACGCGGTGCTTGCTGTAGTCGACGTAGAGGTCGCCGACGGTCAACGCCAAGTCCCGGCCACGGCCGGGATCCTCGTCGAAGAACTCGCGCAGGTGGCGTTCGCCGATCTCGCCGTGATGTCGAACCAGGGCGTTCCACGCAGGCGAAGCGGAGATGTCAGGACTCGAAACCTCATCGGAAGACATACCCCGACCCTAGTGCGGCCCGTCTTTCGAAGGAGTAAATGATTGATGTATGGACACCGCCAAGCTCCTGTCATCCGTTCCGACCGGTCTGTGGATCGGAGGTGAAGAGCGCGCCGGGTCGTCGACGTTCGACGTGCTCGAACCCCGCGACCGACGAAGTGCTGATCTCCATCGCCAACGCCACCCCCGAGGACGGCATCACCGCGCTCGACGCGGCCGCCGCCGTACAGGGCGAATGGGCCGCAACGCCGCCCCGAGAGCGCGGCGAGATCCTGCGCTCGGTATTCGAGGCGATCACCGACCGCGCCGAGGAGTTCGCCACCTTGATGACCCTCGAAATGGGCAAGGTGCTTGCGGAGAGCATGGGTGAGGTCAAGTACGGCGCCGAGTTCTTCCGGTGGTTCGCCGAGGAGGCCGTGCGCATCGGTGGGCGCTACACCAGGAGCCCAGCGGGAGCGGGCCGCATCATCGTGACGAAGTCGGCAGTCGGCCCGTGCCTGGCCATCACGCCGTGGAACTTCCCACTGGCGATGGGCACCCGCAAGATCGGCCCAGCGATGGCCGCGGGCTGCACGATGATCATCAAGCCCGCCCAGGAGACGCCGCTGACCATGCTGCTGCTGGCCAAGCTGATGGACGAGGCAGGCCTGCCCAAGGGCGTGCTGTCGATCCTGCCGACGAACAAGCCAGGCGACCTTACGACCGCGCTGATCGACGACGGCCGGCTGCGCAAGCTCACGTTCACCGGATCCACCGGCGTGGGCAAGGCCCTTGCCAAGCAGAGCTCCGACAAGCTGCTGCGGCTGTCGCTCGAGTTGGGTGGCAACGCGCCGTTCATCGTGTTCGACGACGCCGACGTCGACGCGGCGGTCGAGGGCGCGCTGCTGGCCAAGATGCGCAACGGTGGCGAGGCCTGCACGGCGTCGAACCGCTTCCACGTGGCCAACGCGGTGCGCGAGGAGTTCACCGAGAAACTGGTCAAGAAGATGAGCGAGTTCACACTCGGCAACGGGCTGGACGAGTCGTCGACGCTTGGCCCGCTCGATCAACGCCAAGCAGGTCGCGACCGTCGAGGACCTGGTATCCGACGCGGTCTCGAAAGGTGCGACCGTCGCCGTCGGCGGCGTCGCGCCGGGCGGGCCGGGCACTTCTACCCGGCGACCGTGCTGGCCGACGTGCCCGCGTCGGCGCGCATCTTCAAGGAGGAGGTCTTCGGACCGGTCGCTCCGGTGATCGGGTTCGACACCGAGGAAGAGGGCATCGCCGCGGCCAACGACACGGAGTACGGCCTGGCGGCCTACATCTACACGCAGGGGCTGGACCGTGCGCTGCGGGTCGCCGAGGCCATCGAGGCGGGCATGGTCGGCGTCAACCGCGGCGTCATCTCCGACCCGGCCGCGCCGTTCGGTGGCGTCAAGCAGTCCGGCTTCGGGCGCGAAGGTGGGTCCGAGGGCATCGAGGAGTACCTCGACACGAAGTACATCGCGCTGACCAACTGACCGGCTGGCCCGCGAACAGACGCAAAGGTGCCGAATCCTCGGCGTGTCGGGCACCTTTGCGTCTGCTCGCGCGGAAGGACTGCTCGCGGGGGAGGTGGGGCGGGGGTTGTGACCCTAGTGACCGAGGCGGCCGCGGCCGAGGCGCAGCAACAGCATCGCCAGATCCTTGCCCTCGGGGCCGAGCGCGCTGTAGCGCTCGATGACCTTCATCTCGCGGCTGTGCACCAGGCGGGTGCCGCCGCTGGCCATCCGCACCTTGCCGATGATCTGCGAGACCTCGGCACGTCGTTGAACGGCGGCGAGGATCTCGGCGTCGAGCCGGTCGATCTCTAGACGAAGCTCGTCGATGTTGGGAACGGATTCTGTCTCGATCGTCATGGATGTCTCCGAATTCTCGTCGTGTGGCTGATCTGGTCTCATCCGTCTTCGGGCCTCACACAAGAAACGAGCCCCGGATCCGGAAGCGGACCGCGGGGCTCTGGGAAGCAGCTAGACCACGGGCACCGCAGGCCGGTACCCGTAAAAAAATCGCCCATGCTGATCGAGCACGAGATCGAGTGTGCCACCAAGGGCCGCGTCGGCGCAAAGTGTCTCTGGTCAGCGGTAAGTTGAAGTCCGATATGACGATCGCAACCGAGACGGATCAGCTCCTCGACGGGCTCAACCCGCAGCAGCGCCAGGCGGTGCTGCACGAGGGTTCACCGCTGCTGATCGTCGCGGGCGCGGGCTCCGGCAAGACGGCGGTACTGACCCGCCGCATCGCCTACCTGTTGGCCGCCCGCGACGTCGGCGTCGGGCAGGTGCTGGCCATCACGTTCACCAACAAGGCCGCCGCCGAGATGCGCGAGCGGGTGGCGCAGCTGATCGGGCCGCGGGCCAGGTCCATGTGGGTGTCGACGTTCCACTCCACCTGCGTGCGCATCCTGCGCAACCAGGCCTCGTTGCTGCCGGGCCTGAACTCCAACTTCTCGATCTATGACGCCGACGACTCGCGGCGTCTGCTGATGATGATCGCCAAGGACATGGGCCTGGACACCAAGCGGTACTCGCCGCGGTTCCTCGCCAACGGCATCTCCAACCTGAAGAACGAGTTGATCACCCCGGACACCGCTGCCGCCGAGGCGTCGGAGGCCGGCGAGGAGCTGCCGCGCATCGTCGCCGAGGCGTACTCCGAGTACCAGCGCCGCCTGCGGGGCGCCAACGCGCTGGACTTCGACGACCTCATCGGCGAGACGGTGGCCGTGCTGCAGGCCTTTCCGCAGATCGCCCAGTACTACCGTCGGCGGTTCCGGCACATCCTGGTCGACGAGTACCAGGACACCAACCACGCCCAGTACATGCTGGTGCGTGAACTCGTCGGACACGATCTGGCCGACGGTGACGTCGCGCCCGCCGAACTGTGCGTCGTCGGTGATGCCGACCAGTCCATCTACGCGTTCCGCGGCGCGACCATCCGCAACATCGAGGACTTCGAGCGCGACTACCCGAACGCGACGACGATTCTGCTGGAACAGAATTACCGGTCGACGCAGAACATCCTCTCGGCGGCCAACTCGGTCATCTCGCGCAACGCCGGACGCCGTGAGAAGCGGCTGTGGACCGACGCCGGCGAGGGCGAACTCATCGTCGGCTACGTCGCCGACAACGAGCACGACGAGGCTCGCTTCGTCGCCCAGGAGATCGACGCGCTGGCCGACCGGGGCGACATCACGTACAACGACGTCGCGGTGTTCTACCGCACCAACAACTCGTCGCGCGCGCTGGAAGAGGTCTTCATCCGCGCGGGCATACCGTACAAAGTCGTTGGCGGCGTTCGGTTCTACGAGCGCAGGGAGATCCGCGACATCGTCGCCTACCTGCGGGTGCTTGACAATCCCGGCGACGCGGTGAGCATGCGGCGCATCCTCAACACCCCGCGGCGCGGCATCGGTGACCGGGCTGAAGCGTGCGTCGCGGTGTACGCCGAGAACACCGGGGCCAGCTTCAACGACGCCCTCCAGGCTGCGGCGGCGGGCAAGGTTCCGATGCTGAACACGCGCTCGGAGAAGGCCATCGCCGCATTCGTGGAGTTACTCGACGGCCTGCGGGGCCGGCTGGGCGACGAGCTGGGGGAGCTGGTCGAGGCGGTGCTCGACGGTTCGGGCTACCGCCGTGAGCTCGAATCCTCCAGTGATCCACAGGACCTCGCCCGCCTCGACAACCTCAACGAACTGGTCAGCGTCGCACACGAATTCAGCATCGATTTGGCGAACGCCGCTGCACTGCGGGAAGAGTCGGACGAGGTGCTCGATGAGGACATCCCCGACACCGGTGTGCTCGCGCAGTTCCTGGAGCGGGTATCACTGGTAGCCGACGCCGACGAAATTCCCGAGCACGGCGCAGGCGTCGTGACCATGATGACGCTGCACACCGCCAAGGGCCTGGAGTTTCCCGTCGTCTTCGTCACCGGCTGGGAGGACGGCATGTTCCCGCACATGCGGGCACTGGGTGACCCCGCCGAGCTGTGCGAGGAACGGCGGCTGGCCTACGTCGGCATCACCCGAGCGCGCCAGCGGCTCTACCTGAGCCGCGCCAAGGTGCGCTCGTCGTGGGGTCAGCCGATGCTCAATCCCGAATCGCGGTTCCTGCGCGAGATCCCGCAGGAGCTCGTCGACTGGCGACGCGTGGAGGCCACGCCGTCGTTCAGCGCACCCACCAGCGGTGCGGGCCGGTTCGGCACTCCCCGTCCGGCTCCGGCGCGGGGCGCGGGCAAGCGCCCGCTGGTGACACTCGAAACGGGCGACCGCGTCACGCACGACAAGTACGGCCTCGGCCGCGTCGAGGAGGTGTCGGGCGTCGGTGAGTCGGCGATGTCGCTCATCGACTTCGGCAGCGCGGGCCGGGTCAAGCTCATGCACAACCATGCGCCCATCCAGAAGCTCTGACGGCGGCAGGCCTACCGGGTCCACCGCCCGGTGGCGGGCAGGAGCGCCAGCACGACGCTGGCCACCGGAACACCGGGATGACGTACACGACGGGTGGCAGCTTGGCCCCCGCGACGAACAGGCCGGCGAAGATCATCAACGCCACGACAGAACCGACCACGATCAACAACCGCCCGATCCGGCGGCGCAGCAGTATTGCGATCAGGCCCGACAATCGTTGCTCCCGCCGATACGGCGGTGAGGAAACCGATTGCCACGCAGAACAATCGGTCGGTCCGCCACCAGCCGGCGATCAACGACGTGGCGATGACCGCGGTAGCCCATCCGCTGATGATGCTGACCGCCGCGGTGACCGACGCCGCCACGGGGCTGGGCCGCGCCAGGGTCCGTCCGACTGCCACCGGCCTCGGCCGCGGGATGTAGCTGGTCTGCGGATCGTCGGGGCGCGGCGCCGACGGCGGGATGAAGCTGGTCTGCGGATCGTCAGGGATGGAGGCACCCGCGGTGGTTGCTGGATGCGCGGGAACGAGCCCGTCGGGGCACGGCGGATGATGCTGGTCTGCGGGTCCTGGTCGTCGGGCTGACGCCGGATCTCAGGGTCTTCGGGTGATCCGAAGGTCAACGGTCAGCCGACATAGTTGCCGGGGGACAGCCCCCGCTGAGCCAACCACGGCACGGGATCGATGCAGTCGGTGCCGTTGCGCAGGATCGAGAAGTGGCAGTGCGGTCCAGTGGAGTTGCCACGGTTACCGATGGTGGCGATCTGATCGCCGGCCATCACCCGCTGGCCGAGGCTGACCAGCCAGGTGTTCACGTGACCGTACAGCGACACGGTGCCGTCGGCGTGCCGGATCTTGACCCACGCGCCGTAGCCGGCGGTGGGGCCCGCGTCGGTCACGACGCCGTCGGCGACGGCGTAGATCGGGCGTGCCGATCGAGTTCGCGATGTCGATGCCGGCGTGCAGCACGCCCCACCGGTAGCCGAACCCCGACGTCCACACGCCCTTGGTCGGCAAGACGAACAGCGGCCGTGTCAGTCGCGCCTCGCGGTCCGCGCGCTCCTGGGCGAACGCGGCACCGTTGGCCAACTCCTCGCTGTGGATCGCGGCGCTGGCGACCGGCGCGACCGTGACGATCTGCATGCCGTCGACCGAACCGGAGATCGCGCCGCCGTCGACGAACGCGGACTGGCCCGCGGCCAGCATCGTGTCTTCCTGCGGTTTGTCGGTGTTGTTGACGACCGAGTAGGCGGCTGCCGCGGTCGCGCCTGCTGCCATCGCCGCGGCGACCAGCCGGGCCTTGACGGCACCGGTGTCGGGCTTGCGGTGCACGCCCCGACGGCTGCGTCATGTCGATCACGTCGGTGGCCGCGACGCCGTCGCTCACATCGGTGTGGCTGGAGCGGTACGCCCGCGCCGGTTGGCGGTCCCCGCTGAGTTCGGGTTGGAACCGTGTCGGCACGGCGAGCCTCAGCGGCACCAGAGTCGTCGGTGTCATGGAGGTCGTCCAGCTCGGGCGCGTGCATGACCCGGGACTCGCGGTCGAACGCGGAGCTGTTGCAGAAGTCCAGGTCATCGCCCAGATCGGCGAGGTCGCCGAACTCGTTGAACGGGATGATGTCTGTGACGGTGTTGTCGTGTCGGGCGGGGTGGCCGTTCGCCGATCCTCCTTGCGGAGACCTGGTCGAACCGTGCTGTGCCAACCGAAAAGTCCTTCTCGTCGTGACCTTAACGTTACCTAGACCGTAGGCACGTTAACCAAATTCCAATGTTGGTGGCAACCCGAAGGTTGATTCCGGCCGAGATTGTGATCTCGTATCACCATGGAGCGCCGGTGAGATCTGCCACATGAGCGGTAGGCGGTGCCGACGCCTACCGCCCGTGTGGATAAAGTTCGCCACGAGCCTTTCAGGCGCCAACGTCGAAATCAACTCAATCGTCAACGCAGACAGACAGGGAAGTCCGGGAAGCGCATGGATCTCTTCGAATACCAGGCGAAGGAGCTGTTCGCCAAGCACAACGTGCCCACCACGCCCGGCCGCGTCACCGACACCGCCGAGGACGCCAAGGCGATCGCCGAGGAAATCGGCAAGCCCGTGATGGTCAAGGCGCAGGTCAAGGTCGGCGGACGCGGCAAGGCCGGCGGCGTGAAGTACGCGGCCACCCCCGACGACGCGTTCACCCACGCCCAGAACATCCTCGGCCTCGACATCAAGGGCCACGTCGTGAAGAAGCTGCTCGTCGCCGAGGCCAGTGACATCGCCGAGGAGTACTACATCTCCTTCCTGCTCGACCGCTCCAACCGCACCTACCTGGCGATGTGCTCGGTCGAGGGCGGCATGGAGATCGAAGAGGTCGCCGCGACCAAGCCCGAGCGGCTCGCCAAGGTGCCCGTCGACGCCGTCAAGGGTGTCGACCTCGCGTTCGCCCGGTCGATCGCCGAGCAGGGCCACCTGCCCGCCGAGGTGCTCGACGCCGCAGCCGTGACCATCCAGAAGCTGTGGGAGGTCTTCGTCGGCGAGGACGCCACCCTGGTCGAGGTCAACCCGTTGGTGCGCACCCCCGACGATCAGATCCTCGCGCTGGACGGCAAGGTCACCCTCGACGGCAACGCCGACTTCCGGCAGCCCGGCCACGAGGAGTTCGAGGACAAGGACGCCACCGACCCGCTCGAGCTCAAGGCCAAGGAGAACGACCTCAACTACGTCAAGCTCGACGGCGCGGTCGGCATCATCGGCAACGGCGCCGGTCTGGTCATGTCGACGCTGGACGTCGTCGCCTACGCGGGGGAGAAGCACGGCGGCGTGAAGCCCGCCAACTTCCTCGACATCGGTGGCGGCGCCTCGGCCGAGGTGATGGCCGGCGGGGCTGGACGTCATCCTCGGCGACAGTCAGGTCAAGAGCGTGTTCGTCAACGTGTTCGGCGGCATCACGGCGTGTGACGCGGTGGCCAACGGCATCGTCGGTGCGCTGAAGAAGCTCGGCGCCGACGCCAACAAGCCGCTCGTCGTGCGGCTCGACGGCAACAACGTCGAAGAGGGCCGTCGCATCCTGGCCGAGGCCAACCATCCGCTGGTGATCCAGGCCGACACGATGGACGCCGGTGCCGACAAGGCCGCCGAGCTGGCCAACAAGTAAGGGGCGCTTGATATGTCGATTTTTCTCAACAAGGACAGCAAGGTCATCGTCCAGGGCATCACCGGCGGCGAGGGCACCAAGCACACCGCGCTGATGCTGAAGGCGGGCACCCAGGTGGTCGGCGGCGTCAACGCGCGCAAGGCCGGAACCAAGGTGTCGCACAAGGACAAGGACGGCAAGGACGTCGAGCTTGCCGGTGTTCGCCAGCGTCGCCGAGGCCATGAAGGAGACCGGCGCCGACGTGTCGATCGCCTTCGTGCCGCCAGCCTTCTCCAAGGACGCCATCATCGAGGCCATCGACGCCGAGATCCCCTGCTCGTCGTCATCACCGAGGGAATCCCGGTGCAGGACAGCGCATATGCGTGGGCCTATAACGTCGACAAGGGCGAGAAGACCCGCATCATCGGGCCGAACTGCCCCGGCATCATCACCCCCGGCGAGTCGCTGGTCGGCATCACGCCGAACAACATCACCGACAAGGGCCCGATCGGTCTGGTGTCGAAGTCAGGCACGCTGACCTACCAGATGATGTACGAGCTGCGCGATCTCGGCTTCTCGACGGCCATCGGCATCGGCGGTGACCCAGTCATCGGCACCACCCACATCGACGCCATCGCGGCGTTCGAAAAGGACCCCGAGACCAAGATCATCGTGATGATCGGCGAGATCGGCGGCGACGCCGAGGAGAAGGCCGCGGACTTCATCAAGGCCAACGTCTCCAAGCCGGTCGTCGGCTACGTCGCCGGATTCACCGCTCCCGAGGGCAAGACGATGGGCCACGCGGGCGCCATCGTGTCCGACGGTGCTGGCACCGCCGACGGCAAGAAGGAAGCACTGGAGGCCGCGGGTGTGAAGGTCGGCAAGACGCCGTCCGCAACCGCTGCCCTGGCGCGCGAGATCCTCGAAAGCCTGTAACTCCTCTGCCGGCGGGTGCGGCGGGGACAAGCGGAAGGTGCGGGAGGGTACGGCGCGCGCATCGAGGTGAAGTCGACGGGCGACGGCACCAATCAGGCCTGGCTGGCCTAGTCGGCTTGCTTCGGCCGGCGTCGCAGCACGCGTCCCTTTGACTCGGAACGCTCACGGTTTCCGTCGCCGTGACGCTTGACGCGACGATTGGCGTGCGGGTCGTCGAAGACGTGGGCGATGATCGGGCTGATGCTGGGCATGACATGTCCCTTCGGGTGGAACGGCTGACATTCAGTCGTCGTGCCATGAACTGTCGACCCCAGATGCCATGCGAGCGTGAGTAGTCGGCTACCCGACTATCTCGCCCGCGCGGTCGAGTAGGCCGCGTCGAGATTGCGCACGCGGTCGTTGTCCGCTCGTCGTCACAGCCATGACCGCAGTCTCGACGCGCACGAAGCAGCTACACCATCGCGGCCAGCTTGCCCGCCAGCCGTTCCACGTAGGCCGCGACGTCGGACTCCGATTTGTCGGGCAACCCGAACAGCACCTCGGTGACGCCGAGTTCGGCCCAGCGGGCCAGCTTGTCGGCATCGGGCTTGAAGTCGAGCGCGACGATGTACGGTGCACCGTCGCGGTCGGCCGCGGCCCAGGCGTCCTGCAACGACTTCACGGGCGCGTCGATGTCGAAGTCCCGTGGCGTGGTGATCCAGCCGTCGGCGGACTTCGCAATCCACTTGAAGTTCTTCTCGGTGCCCGCCGCACCGACCAGCACGGGGATGTGCGACTGAACGGGCTTGGGCCAGGCCCAGCTGGGGCCGAACTTGACGAACTCGCCGTCGAACTCCGCTTCCTCCTGTGTCCACAGTGCGCGCATGGCCTCGAGGTACTCGCGCAGCATCGTGCGACGGCGGGTCGGCGGCACATTGTGGTCAGCGAGTTCGTCCGTGTTCCAACCGAATCCGACGCCGAGGCTGACCCGGCCGCCGGAGAGATGGTCGAGCGTGGCGATCGACTTGGCCAGCGTGATGGGGTCGTGTTCGACCGGCAGCGCCACCGCCGTCGACAGCCGCACCCGCGACGTCACCGCGGCCGCGGTGCCCAGGCTGACCCACGGGTCGAGCGTGCGCATGTAGCGGTCGTCGGGCAGCGACTCGTCGCCGGTGGTTGGGTGCGCCGCCTCGCGCTTGACCGGGATGTGCGTGTGTTCGGGCACGTAGAAGGTGTGGAAGCCGTGATCATCGGCGAGCTTGGCGGCGGCCGACGGGGTGATCCCGCGGTCGCTGGTGAAGAGCACGAGCCCATGGTCCATGCCCAGAATTAGAACGTGTTCCAGTCTCTCGGCGCAAGGCGGGTCCCACTACGTGCCTCGGGGGGTCGTCGACTTCGGGTACCCCGCTACTCACGACGTGGCCCGGTGACCGCCTGAAGAGTTCGGCCCATGGATACCGAACGGTCGACGGGAAAGAAGGTCCTCGAATGGTTACGGCGCTACCTACCGTGCGAAATCGCCGGAACGACATGTGAATTCGGCGGCGCGGCCATCGCGTACCTGGTTACGGGCTCGTTCGCCGCGGCCGCGATCGTTGCGACCATCGGCGCATCGTTCGGCTACTACGCGGCGGCCTATGGCGCCGCAGTGCGCACGACCTACCGCGGGCACATGCAGCTGCCGATGGCGCAGCGGGCGCTGACGGCCAACGGGCTCGCGCTCCGCAGCATCGCGATCGAGTTCGGACCCGCGGAGGTGGTCGACAGCCTGCTGATCCGGCCGCTGGCGTTCTATCTCGGTCCCGTCCTGTTCGGCGGCATGGTGGCCGGCTGGATCTTCGCCAAGGTGGTCGCCGACGTCGGCTTCTACGTCCTCGCGATCTTCAGTTACGAGCGGTTCAAGGGTCTGCTGGCAGTGCGTCGGCCGGTGTCGGAGGTGGTAGAGCATGACTCCGCAGCGGCAGTCGCGGTGGTCTGAGGTCCGCCCCGCAAAGACATCGGGTAGTCCCTTACTCACGACGTGGGACGGCGCTGGCGGAAGAGTTCCAACCATGGGTACCGGGGGGACCACACGCAACAAGATCGTCGAGTGGACGCGGCGTTATCTGCCGTGCGAGATCGCGGGTTGGGTGGGTGAGCTCGGCGGCGCGGCGGGCATCTACTGGCTGACGGGGTCGTACGCCGCAGCGGTGGTGGCAGGCACGATCGGCGCCTCGGTCGGCTACTACGCAACGGCCTACGTCAACGGGGTGCGCTGGGTTTCGCGGACTCTGCACGGCCGGTCATGGCCGATGCGGGTACTCGTCGCCAACTTCCGCGCCTTACGCAGCATCGCGATCGAATTCGGACCTGCCGAGGTCATCGACAGCGTCCTGATCCGGCCGGTGGCGCTGTACGCAGGGCCGTATCTGGTGGGCAACGTGGCGCTGGGCTGGGTGCTCGGCAGTCTCATCGCCGACATCGGCTTCTACGTCATGGCGATCTTCAGCTACGAGCGGTTCACGTCGCTGGGTGGCAGTGCGCAGGCCCGCAGTGGAGGAGGTGGGACATGGATCTGCAGCGCAGGTTGCGGCTGCGTGATCAGCTGCGGCCGCGGGGCGGGCAGTTTCGCGAACTCGTCGCCGAGCACGGAACCCCGCTTCTCGTTCTCGACCCGTACCAGGTGGCAGCGCAGTACTCGCTGCTCAAGGAGCAACTGCGCGGATTCCGGTTGCACTACGCGGTGAAGGCCCTGCCGCACCCCGCCGTGCTGACCGTGCTGGCGGCATGCGGCAGTAGCTTCGACGTCGCGACCACCGCCGAAGTCGACCACCTGTACGCGACTCGGCATCCCGATGGCCCGCTGCATCCACACCCATCCGATGAAGAAGCCGGCGGACATCGACCACGCCTACCAGCGGGGAATCCGGACGTTCGTCGTCGACAACCCGGTCGAGGCGCAGAAGTTCGTCGGCAGGGCATCCGACGTCGAGGTCTTGGTGCGACTGGCGTTTCCGAATCCGTCGGCCAAGTCGGACCTGTCGACGAAGTTCGGCGCCGACCCGGCCGAGGCGGAACTATTGGTCAAGCACGTCGTCGCGGCCGGAGTGCGGTTCGCCGGGTTCAGCTTCCACGTCGGCAGCCAGGGCTCGTCGGTGCGGCCGTACCGCGACGCGCTGCGCGCCACTCTGGAGCTCAGCCGGCACGTCGAGCGGACCCTCGGGCTGCACGTCTCGACCATCGACATCGGCGGCGGCTTCCCGGTGTCCTACCGCGAGGACATGCCTGCCATCGGGGCTATCGCGGACGTCGTCGACGAGGTCCTCGGCCCAGATCGCCGCGACTTCACGATGCTCGCCGAGCCGGGTCGGTTCATCGTCGCCGACTGCATGACGCTGCTGACCAGCGTCGTCGGCTGCGCGACCCGTTCCGGCCGGGCGTGGCACTACCTCGATGACGGTCTCTACGGCAGCTACTCCAATGTGATGACCGAGGACGTCCATCCGCCGATCCTCGCGCTGGCAGAACTCGACGACGAGCGGGCGGGGCGGCTACCGCTCGACGCCGTCACGCTGGCAGGACCCACATGCGACAGCGTCGACGTGGTCGCGCGGGACTACCCGATGCCCGCGCTGAACGTCGGCGACGTGGTGGTCAGCCCGATGATGGGCGCCTACACGTCGGTGACGGCGTCGCGATTCAACGGCATCGCGGCAACGCCCATCGTGGTGTCGACCGGTCGCGGTTCCATTCACACAGATCGTTACCCGTGACATGGCGGCGTCCGGTTGCTGTGATGGCAGACCATGACGACCGAACGCATCGCCGACCACGTCAAGTTCGCCTACTGGGTGCCCAACGTCAGCGGTGGCCTCGTGACGAGCGACATCGAGCAGCGCACGGACTGGAATTACGACTACAACAAGAAGCTGGCGCAGACCGCGGAGAACAACGGCTTCGAGTACGCGCTGTCGCAGGTCCGCTACGAGGCGAGCTACGGCGCCGAGTATCAGCACGAGTCCACCAGTTTCTCGTTGGCGTTGTTGTTGGCCACCGAGCGGCTCAAGGTCATCGCGGCGGTGCACCCGGGTCTGTGGCAGCCGGCCGTGCTGGCCAAGCTCGGCGCCACCGCCGATCACCTGTCGGGCGGCCGGTTCGCCGTCAACGTGGTCTCCGGCTGGTTCAAGGACGAGTTCACCCACCTCGGCGAGCCATGGCTGGAACACGACGAGCGCTACCGGCGCAGCGCCGAGTTCCTCCAGGTGCTGCGGGAGATCTGGACGACGGACGGTGTCGACTTCCGCGGCGACTTCTACCGCATCCACGACTTCACGCTGAAGCCGAAGCCGCTCAACACGCCCGAGCGGCCGAACCCGGAAATCTTTCAGGGCGGTAACTCGACGGCCGCGCGTCGCAACGGCGGCCTGTACTCGGACTGGTACTTCTCCAACGGCAAGGACTTCGACGGCATCACCGAGCAGGTGGTCGAGGTGCGCGATCACGCCCGCACCGTCGACCGCGAGGTGCGGGTCGGGCTCAACGGCTTCATCATCGCCAGGGACTCGGAAAGAGAAGCAAGGGAAGTACTCAGAGAGATCATCGCGAAGGCCAATCGGCCCGCGGTCGAGGGGTTCCGCGGCGCCGTTCAGCAGGCAGGCAACTCCACCGGCGACAAAAAGGGCATGTGGGCGGCTTCGGCGCCAACGTGCTGCCCCTGGTGCGAGAAATCGAGGAGTCCGAAGAGAATTCGCGCGACGCTCCGCTTCAGGTCCCCGCCTGACGCCTGGCTGTTTGCTCGCGGCGCCCGGTCGCGGGCCGACGAGCGGAGGGGCGACGGTTCGATGCGACCGTGCGCTAGCGTGGATGGTCGAATCGAGCACAGGAGAGGTCATGACCTACCCGCCCGGTAGCCCCGGCTATTCACCCACACCGCCGACGACGCAGTTCTCTGCACCAACTCAGCAGTTGTCCAAGCAACCCGAATCCGCCACCGAGGGCTCCAGCAAGCTGCCGCTGTACCTCGCCGCCGCGGTCGCGGTGCTCGGTCTCGCCGTCTACCTGTCGAGCTTCGGCCCGCAGTTCACCATCAGCAACTCGGAGTTTCCCCAGCTGGGCTCCGCGAGCGGCAGCACGCTAGGACTCGGCATCGCCGTGGTGGCCTCGGTCCTGTCCGGGCTGCTGGCAGGGGTGACGCTGCTGCCGAGGCAGAAGAGCTTCGGCGCGGTGGTGGCCGCCACCTCCGTGCTGGCGTTCCTGTTGGTCATCGGCGAGGTGATCAACGCGCCGAGCGGCGCCAAGATCGACTGGGCGCTGTACCTGATCATCGCGTTCAGCCTGTTGCAGGCGATCGCCGCCGTGGGGTGGTTGTTGCTGGATGCGGGCATCATCACCGCGCCCGCGCCGAAGCCCAAGTACGAGCAACCGCCGCAGCAGTACAACCCGTACAGCTCGCAAGGCAGCCAAGGCGGCTACTACGGTCAGCACCAGCCGCAGCACGGCGACCCTCGGCAAGGACAGCATCAGCAGCGTCCGGAGCAGCAGCGTCAGGGTTACGGGCAGCAGTACGGCCAGGGCGGATACCCGGGTGGCGGCCCGCACACGGGCGGCGTCCCCGCCGTCAACCCGCAGCAGGGGCCTCCCACTCCTCCGACCGGCTTCCCGGCCTACGGCCAACCGCAGTCGTCGGGCGAATCCCGTAACCCCGGGTCCGGGTCCCAGGCGCCCAGTCAACAACCCACGCAACAAACAGCACAGCCACAGCCGCCGGCTACACAGCAATCGAGTCCGCCCCCGTCATAATCACTAGCGGCGCGCACCCCGTCTTCGCGCGCAACAGCTTGTGCGAGGAGCGACCCGTCTAGTGGACAACCGGCCAGTCGGCACGCGTCAGGCTCGCGACCTGCTCAGGGTCGCGTTCGGGCCGTCGGTGATCGCACTGGTCGTGATCGCGGCCGTGGTTTTGCTACAGCTGGTGATCGCCAACAGCGACATGACGGGCGCCTTCGGTGCGATCGCCACGATCTGGCTCGGCGTTCACCAGGTTCCGGTCTCGATCGGTGGCAGTGAACTCGGTGTGATGCCGCTGCTTCCCGTGCTGGCGATGGTCTGGGGCACCGCCCGCACCACCGCTGCGGCCATCCGGCCCGGCAGCTCGTGGTTCGTCGTGCGCTGGGTCGTCGCGTCGGCGGTGGGCGGGCCGCTGCTGATCGCGGCGATCGCGTTGGCAGTGATCCACGACGCGTCGTCGGTGTTGACCGAACTTCAGACGCCGAGCGCGTCACGCGCCTTCGGCGGCGTGTTGGCCGTGCACCTCATCGGTTCCACGATCGGCGTCTGTTCTCGCGTGGTACGGCGGCCCTCGATGGCGGCGCAGCTGCCTGCCTGGCTGCCGGAGTCGGTCCGGGCTGCTGCGGCGGGGGTGCTGGCGCTGTTCGGGCTCTCCGGCGTCGTGGCGGCTGGTTCCATGGTCGTGCACTGGGCGACCATGCACGACCTCTATGCCATCACCGATTCGATGGTCGGCCAGTTCAGCCTCACGCTGCTCTCGATGCTGTACATCCCCAACGTGATCGTCGGCACGGCCGCGGTCGCGGTCGGTTCAAGCGCGCACGTCGGGCTGGCCACGTTCAGTTCCTTCACGGTGCTCGGTGGTGACGTGCCCGCGGTTCCGGTGCTGGCCGCCGTGCCGTCTCCGCCGCTGGGACCCGTCTGGGTGGCGTTGTTGATCGTGGCCGCCGCATCCGCCGTCGCGGTCGGCCAGCAATGCGCGCGCCGTCCCCTTCCGCTGCCGACGGCCGGGGCCAAGCTGCTCGTCGCGGCGGCGCTGGCGGCCGTCGTGATGGCCGCGCTCGGCTACGCGGGTGGGGGCAAGCTGGGAAACTTCGGTGTCGTCGGCGTGGACCAGACCACGTTCGGTCCTGCCGTCTTCCTGTGGTTCGTCTCGATCGGCGGGCTGACGATCGTGATGACCGGCGGCATCGCGCGCAGGCCCAAGCGCGTGGCCGCACCCGCATCCGTCGCCGCATCCGCGCCCGTCGCCGACGACCGGGAGCCCGTCGGCGACCAGGAGCCCGTCCGCGAGCCGGCCGGCGTCGAGTACGAGTACGAAGACGCCGACGAGGTCGCAGTCGACTACGACTACGACGTCGAGGCCGAGGAGATCGTCGAGGCCGACGAGATCGTAGAGATCGAGCCGGTTCCTGCCCCGCCCGAGGTGACGCGAATCGTGCGTCACCCCGATCTGGACGACGACGACCCCGAGGAGCATTTCGTCACCGATGACGACGCCTCGCCGGAGGCCACCAGCGACGAAGCGCGCCGACCGGCCGATTAGGCTGCATCCGTGCAGCCGCCGCTTCATGTGCCCCCGAGTGCGCCGGCACGGCTGGTGGTGCTGGCGTCGGGCACCGGTTCGCTGCTGGAATCGCTGCTCGACGCCGCGAGCGGCGACTATCCGGCCCGGGTGGTCGCGGTCGGCGCCGATCGCCAGTGTCGCGCCCTTGACGTCGCGACGGCGGCTTCGGTGCCCGGCTACACCGTGCGGCTCGGCGAATACCCCGACCGAGCGGCCTGGGACGGTGCGATCACCGACGCCACCGCCGAGCATCGGCCCGACCTGGTGGTATCGGCAGGGTTCATGAAGATCCTTGGTTCGCAGTTCCTTTCGCGTTTCGCCGGCAGGGTGGTCAACACGCATCCAGCGCTGCTGCCCGCCTTCCCCGGCGCGCACGCGGTGCCAGAGGCCCTGGCCTACGGAGTCCGGGTCACCGGCTGCACCGTGCACCTGGTGGACGAGGGCGTTGACACGGGGCCGATCCTGGCGCAGGAGGTGGTGCCCGTGCTCGACGGCGACGACGAAGCGAGCCTGCACGAACGGATCAAGGTGGTCGAACGACGGCTGCTGGTGGATGTGCTCGCCGCGATGGCAACGCGCGGTGTGACCTGGACGGGACGAAAGGCGGCCATGGGATGACGGACAGCGAGGGGCAGTCGCTTGGGCAACGGCCCATTCGGCGGGCGCTGATCAGCGTCTACGACAAGACCGGTCTCGCGGATCTGGCGCGTGGATTGCACGATGCCGGAGTGGCCATCGTGTCAACCGGCTCGACGGCGAAGACCATTGCGGCGAGCGGTGTTCCGGTGACACCGGTGGAAGAGCTCACCGGTTTCCCCGAGGTGCTCGACGGCCGCGTCAAGACGCTGCATCCGCGGGTGCACGCGGGTCTGTTGGCCGACACCCGCAAGCCGGAGCACCTCGCCGCGCTGGAGGAGCTCGGCGTCGCCGCCTTCGAGCTGGTGGTGGTCAACCTCTACCCGTTCACCGAGACCGTCGAATCCGGCGCGAGCGAGGACGAGTGCGTCGAGCAGATCGACATCGGTGGCCCGTCCATGGTGCGCGCAGCCGCGAAGAACCACCCCAGCGTCGCGGTGGTCGTCGAGCCGCTCGGGTACGACGGCGTGCTGGCCGCGGTCCGTTCGGGTGGCTTCACGCTCGCTGAACGAAAGAGGCTGGCATCGTTGGCCTTCCGGCACACCGCGGAGTACGACGTGGCGGTGGCGAGCTGGATGGGCTCGACCTTGGCTCCGGAGCAGTCCGACGTGTCCGCGTCGCTGCCGCAGTGGTTCGCCGGCACCTGGCGCCGTGCCTCGGTCCTGCGCTACGGCGAGAACCCGCACCAGGCGGCCGCGTTGTACACCGACGCCACCGCATGGCCGGGGCTCGCGCAGGCCGAGCAGCTGCACGGTAAGGAGATGTCCTACAACAACTTCACCGATGCCGACGCGGCATGGCGGGCCGCCTTCGACCACGAGGACACGTGCGTGGCGATCATCAAGCACGCCAACCCGTGCGGTATCGCGGTCTCATCGGTGTCGGTGGCCGATGCGCACCGCAAGGCCCACGAATGCGACCCGCTGAGCGCATTCGGTGGAGTCATCGCGGCCAACACGACGGTCAGCGTCGAGATGGCCGAGACGGTGGCCGACATCTTCACCGAGGTGGTCATCGCACCGGCATACGAGCCAGGCGCCGTCGAGATCCTGGCCCGCAAGAAGAACATTCGCGTGCTGCTGGCCCCCGAGCCGCTGGTGGGCGGCACCGAGTTCCGTCAGGTCAGCGGTGGCCTGCTGGTGCAGGAGCGCGACGCGATCGACGCCGGCGGCGACGACCCGGCCACCTGGACGCTGGCCACCGGCTCGCCCGCCGATCCCGACACGCTCGACGATCTGGTGTTCGCGTGGCGCGCATGCCGGGCGGTGAAGTCCAACGCCATCGTCGTCGCCAAGGGCGGTGCGACGGTCGGCGTGGGCATGGGACAGGTCAATCGGGTCGATGCGGCGCGGCTGGCCGTCGAGCGGGCGGGTGATCGGGTGGTCGGCGCGGTCGCGGCGTCCGACGCGTTCTTCCCGTTCCCCGACGGGCTGGAGACGTTGACCGCCGCTGGCGTCACGGCGATCGTCCATCCGGGTGGCTCGATGCGCGACGACGTGGTGACGGAAGCCGCCGAGGCCGCCGGCATCGCGCTGTACCTGACGGGCGCCCGGCACTTCGCCCACTAGGTGAACCGACCGTCGTTCACCTCGCCGACATCTGGCGGATGATCCCCGATGCTATGTGTTAGCTCGTGATCATCGGCCGGAAGTCATTGGTAGTCGCGGGGATCGTCGTCGTCGCGGTCGTCTCCAGCTCCTGTTCCTCCAATTCGAGCGCGTCGTCACCGTCGGGCGGGGGAAAACCGTCACCGTCGTCCGCGCCGGCCCAGCTGACCACCGGAGCCGATCAACCGGGCACCTTCACGCCGGCCCAGTTGCTGGCGGCCACCGGTGGCGCGACGCCCGTGGCGTTCGCTCAGCCTGCGCACGGGCACCTCGGCTACGGCGCAGACGGCACGATGGTCTACACCCCGGAGAAGGGTTTCACCGGAACCGACGAACTGCAGGTGACCACCGCCGACGCCGTCAAGCTCTACGCCGCCGCCGTCCCACCGATAGCCGATGTCGGCGGGGTGGTCATCGAGGGCAGCGCCGACGGTTCGGCGATCGCCATGGTCCCGGGCAGCGCCGACGAGATCTACGGCCTGAGCGACCGCGGACCGAACGTCGACGGCCGGACCGAGAACGAAAAGGTGTTGCCGGTCCCCAATTTTCAACCGCGAATCAACCGATACCGGCTCAGCGACGGGGCCGCGGCGGTGGTGAAGACCGTCGGGCTGACCGGTCCCGACGGCAAACCCCTGAACGGGCTCGTCGACCCGCGGGCCGACACCGGCGAGACGCTGGTGGACATCGACGGTGCACCGCTGCCCACCTCCGATCACGGACTCGACACCGAGGGCCTCGTCGCCCTGCCCGACGGCACCTTCTGGATATCCGATGAGTACGGCCCGTTCCTGGTCCACTTCGACGCGGAAGGCAGGGAGCTGGAACGCTTGTCGCCGTTCGATGGCTCACTGCCACGCGAGCTGGCATTCCGTACGCCGAACCAGGGGATGGAGGGCCTGACCATCACCCCCGACGGCTCGACCCTGGTCGGGATCATGCAATCCGCGCTGAAGACACCCGGGCTGGAGGGCTCGGCGAAGTCGGTGGCGTTCACCCGCATCGTCACCGTGGATCTGGCGACCAAGGCCGTTGCCGAGTATCTCTACCCGCTCGCCAATCCGCAGAAGTCCAAGGTTGCGGTGTCCGAGATCACCGCGCTCACGAAGACCACGTTCCTCGTCGACGAGCGTGACGGCGAGTTGCAACCCGGCGCCAACAAGCAGATCTACGTCGCCGACATCACCGGAGCCACCGACGTCGGCCCCAACGCGACCGTGCCCGGCACGGCGTATCGGGCCGACGCGGGCGGTCTGCAGGTGGGCGGCAAGCCCATCGAGACAGCCGTCGGGGTGACTACCGACGCCGACGCCATCGCCGCACTGAAGGCCAAGGGCATCACGATGGCGTCGAAGACGCTGAAGGTGGATCTGGGTGGCTTGCTGACCCAGCTCAACGGCAAGGGCGAATTCTTCGGCCACGACAAGGTCGAGGGGTTGGCCACACCGGACGGCGGGCGCACGCTGATGATCTCCAACGACAGCGACTTCGGTCTGGCCGGTCTGGCGTCCAAGACACCGCCGTTCACCTTGAAGCCGAAGATGCTCGCCAACGGCAGGCAGGACACCGGCGAGTTCCTCGTCGTCGACACCACCAAGTTGCCTGCCCGCACTCAGACGAGGACGGTGGCCATCACGGTCGGGGCGTGAGACCCGCGTCATTCCGCCGCGCGCGGCCTGCCCTTCGTGCGTATCCGAGGGCAGACCGCGGCCGCGGTGTCATTTCTGCGACGTGATCCCCTGCCTTTCTTCTCCTCGTCGGGACGGGAAGTCAATAGGCTGCGCCACTGGCGCGACGGCAACTGCTCCTCAGGCGTTGATGGCAGTTTTCTCGTTGCGTCGCCCGATGGTGATCTTGCGGGGCTTCGCCCGTTCTGCGACGGGGATGCGCAGCCGCAGCACGCCTTCCGAGTAGGACGCATCGATCTTCTCGGTGTCGAGGTTCTCCCCGAGTACCAGTTGCCGGCTGAACACTCCGCGCTGGCGCTCGGAGGCGAGCATCTCGCGGTCGGGGTCGAGGCGGGGCCGCTCGGCACGGACGGTGATGACGTTGCGTTCGACGTCGAGGTCGAGGGAATCCTCGGAAATGCCAGGAAGGTCGAACTCGACGACGAACTCGTCACCTTCCCGCCACGCGTCCATGGGCATCACCGCGGGACGCGCGGCCGTGCCGAGCACGTGTTGAGTCAGGCGGTCCAGGTCTCGAAATGGATCGGTACGCATCAGCATGGTTGTCACCTCAAGCCTCCACATGGGTCTCGTTCGTAGGTCAGAATCTATGCCTTCAGGCACACATTTTTTATAGCACTGCGTGTAGGATGATGCAACTGTTCGAACGAGGTCCTTCAGTGAGGTGAGTTCATGTCCGACCAACCCGAGCGGTCCGGCCCGCCAGGCACGGGCCAGGGCGTGTACGGGATCTCCGTGGCCGCCGAACTGGCCGGCGCCGGCACTCAGTCCCTGCGGCTCTGGGAGCGGCACGGCCTTCTCGTCCCATCGCGCACCGACGGTGGGACGCGGCGCTACAGCGCCGACGATCTGGACCGGGTGCGTCGGATCACCAGCCTGGTCGATGCCGGCGTGAACATCGCAGGCATCGCGCGGATCCTCGAGGTCGAGGACGACAATTCCGAATTGCGGGCGGTCAACGACGAACTCCGCGCGGCCAACACCGGTCTCGAGGCGGACAACCGCAGGCTCCGAAAGGGCGGTCCACGCCTCCCGTGACGCCCTTCCGCCTCGCGTCGAACGGCCGGCCAAGACCATCGACCAGCGCCTACGCCCGTATTCCCGGATGCGCCTGCCAATGTGGATTTCCGCTTTGAGCATGGACGGCATGCCCGATGGTGGCGACCGTCGTAGCGTGGAGTGGTGACATCACCCAACGACCTCCCGCGCACGCTCGGCGAGCTCCGTGCCTCTGGTCATCGCGAGCGCGGCGTCAAGGCCGAAATCCGGGAGAACCTCCTCGCTGCGCTGGCCGACGGCCGCGACGTCTGGCCAGGCATCTTCGGCTTCGAGGACACCGTTCTCCCGCAGCTCGAGCGCGCCCTGATCGCCGGGCACGACCTGGTCCTGCTCGGCGAGCGCGGGCAGGGCAAGACCCGACTGCTGCGCGCACTGACGGGGCTGCTCGACGAGTGGACACCGGTGATCGCGAGCTCCGAGCTCAACGAGCACCCGTACACGCCCATCACGCCGGAGTCGATCCGCCGCGCGGCGGATTCCGGTGAGGATCTGCCGGTGGCGTGGCGGCACCGCAGCGAGCGTTACACCGAGAAGCTCGCGACGCCGGACACCAGCGTCGCCGACCTGGTCGGCGACATCGACCCGATCAAGGTGGCCGAGGGCCGCAGCCTCGGTGACCCCGAGACCATCGCCTACGGTCTGATCCCGCGCGCACACCGCGGCATCGTCGCCGTCAACGAGCTGCCCGACCTCGCCGAGCGCATCCAGGTATCGATGCTCAACGTGATGGAGGAGCGCGACATCCAGGTGCGCGGGTACACGTTGCGGCTGCCGCTCGACGTGCTCGTGGTGGCCAGCGCCAACCCCGAGGACTACACCAATCGCGGCCGGATCATCACTCCGCTGAAGGATCGCTTCGGCGCCGAGATCCGCACGCACTACCCGCTGGCGCTCGCGGCCGAGGTCTCCGTCATCACGCAGGAGGCGCACCTGGCAGCGGCGGTGCCCGACTATCTGCTGCAGATCTTGGCGCGCTTCGCCCGCAATCTGCGCGAATCGCAGTCGGTCGATCAGCGCTCGGGCGTGTCCGCCCGGTTCGCGATCGCGGCCGCCGAGACCGTCGCCGCGGCGGCGATGCACCGCTCGACGATCCTCGGTGAGGACGAACCGGTTGCCCGCGTTGTCGACCTCGCGACGGTGATCGACGTGCTGCGGGGCAAGCTGGAGTTCGAATCCGGCGAGGAGGGACGCGAGCAGGCCGTGCTCGAACACCTGTTGCGCCGGGCCACCGCCGACACCGCGCAACGGCTTCTCGGCGGCATCGACGTGGGGTCGCTGGTGTCCGCCGTCGAAGAGGGCTCACCGGTCACCACGGGCGAGCGGGTATCGGCCAAGGATGTGCTGGCCGCGCTTCCCGACCTGCCGGTGCTCGATGCCATCGCCGAGCGTCTCGGCGCGCAAAGCGATGGCGAACGCGCCGCCGCCATTGAACTCGCACTCGAGGCGCTGTACCTGGCCAAGCGCATCGACAAGGTGTCCGGCGACGGCGAAACCGTATATGGCTAAACGCACCTCGCGGTACTCGCGATACAGCGGCGGACCCGATCCGCTGGCTCCGCCCGTCGATCTCAGCGAGGCGCTCGAGCAGATCGGCCAAGACGTCATGGAGGGCAGCTCGCCGCGGCGGGCGCTGTCCGAGCTGATGCGGCGCGGTACGCAGAACATGACCGGCGCGGACCGGTTGGCCGCCGAGGCCAACCGCAAACGGCGGGAACTGTTGCAGCGCAACAATCTCGACGGCACTCTGGCCGAGATCAAGAAGCTTCTCGACGAGGCAGTGCTTGCCGAGCGCAAGGAGCTGGCCCGCGCGCTCGATGACGACGCCCGGTTCGGCGAACTGCAGTTGGAGTCGTTGTCGCCGTCGCCAGCCAAGGCCGTCCAGGAGCTCGCGGAGTACGACTGGCGCAGCGACGAGGCCCGGCAGAAGTACGAGCAGATCAAGGACCTCATGGGTCGCGAGATGCTCGACCAGCGGTTCGCAGGCATGAAGCAGGCGCTGGAGAACGCCACCGACGAGGACCGCCAGCAGGTCAACGAGATGCTCGACGACCTGAATGACTTGTTGGACAAGCACTCTCGGGGTGAAGACAGCCAACAAGACTTTCAAGACTTCATGAACAAGCACGGCGAGTTCTTCCCGGAGAACCCGCAGAACATCGACGAGCTGCTCGACTCGCTGGCCAAGCGCGCCGCCGCGGCGCAGCGGTTCCGCAACAGCCTGTCCGCCGACCAGCGCGCCGAGCTGGACGCGTTGGCGCAGCAGGCCTTCGGATCGCCGTCGCTGATGAACGCGCTCGACCGCCTCGACTCACACCTGCAGGCGGCCCGGCCCGGCGAGAATTGGTCGGGCTCGGAACGGTTTTCGGGCGAGAACCCGCTCGGCATGGGGGAGGGCGCCCAGGCGCTGGCCGACGTCGGCGAGCTCGAGCAACTGGCCGAGCAGCTGTCGCAGAGCTACTCCGGCGCCACGATGGACGACGTCGATCTGGACATGCTGGCCCGCCAACTCGGCGAGGACGCCGCGGTGGACGCGCGGACGCTGGCCGAACTCGAACGCACGCTGATGAACCAGGGCTTCCTGGATCGCGGCTCGGACGGCCAGTGGCGGTTGTCGCCCAAGGCCATGCGTCAGCTGGGCCAGGCCGCGCTGCGCGACGTGGCGCAGCGACTGTCGGGCCGCCATGGCGAACGTGACACCCGCAGGGCCGGGGCGGCCGGGGAGCTCACCGGGGCGACGCGACCATGGCAGTTCGGCGACACCGAGCCGTGGAACGTGACCAGGACGCTCACCAACGCGGTGTTGCGCCAGGCGGGCACGGGCGGCGGCACGGAAGGGGCGCAGCTCCCGCTGCGGATCGCCGTCGACGACGTCGAGGTCTCCGAGACCGAGACGCGCACCCAGGCCGCGGTGGCGCTGCTGGTCGACACGTCGTTCTCGATGGTGATGGAGAACCGCTGGCTGCCGATGAAGCGGACGGCGCTGGCGCTCAACCATCTGGTCGGCACGCGGTTCCGCTCCGATTCACTGCAGATCATCGCGTTCGGTCGGTACGCGCGGACGGTGACGGCGGGCGAGCTGGCCGGCCTCGAGGGCGTCTACGAACAGGGCACCAACCTGCACCACGCGCTGGCGTTGGCGGGCAGGCATCTGCGCAGGCACCCGAACGCCCAGCCCGTCGTGCTCGTCGTCACCGACGGTGAGCCGACCGCGCACCTCGAGGACTATGGCGACGGGGACGGCACGTCGGTGTTCTTCGACTACCCGCCGCACCCGCGGACCATCGCCCACACGGTGCGGGGATTCGACGACGTCGCCCGGCTCGGCGCCCAGGTGACGATCTTCCGGCTCGGTAGCGATCCCGGGCTTGCCAGGTTCATCGATCAGGTCGCCAGGCGGGTGGAGGGACGCGTCGTGGTGCCCGAACTCGACGGCCTCGGCGCCGCGGTTGTCGGCGACTATCTGAAGGCGCGGCGGCGGCGCTAGCCGACCCGATTCTGAGAGTTTCGGTTAACCGCCGCGCGCCGAGCAAGCTACCGATTGACGAAGTTCCGCATCGTTTGCCAGGTTGATCTTGATCCACCGAAATCCCTGGCAAATTGCGCCGCGACCCAGGGCGTACCTGTCGCCCGTATTCGAGCGCTGACGTGGCGTTTTGACGGCAGCAACCGCGGCAGCGACGGTCGTGTGACGGATGGTGCGGATGATCATGATCCCGACGCTCTGCGCAAAGAAACCACGGAGCCGTGGCAAAATACTCCAGAGCGCTTATCATGTTCTTCTCAGCTTCTTCTAAGTGTGGCGGTACGGTGACTGCATCGTTCCCGTCTCGAGATCCAAGGGGGATCCCATGGCAGTTCGCACGTTTGTCACTTCAGGGGTGGCATTCGTTGCCGCAGGCGCCGTCGCCGCCACGGTGGCGCTCGCGCCGCCGATGTCTCCGCGCGACATTCAGGTCGCCAAGAGCACCGAGGTGTCCCTCAACGCGCTGGTCACCGATCCGGCCCTGCAAGAGCTCATCAACGCCTACTTCAACAGCGGTGCGGCCGCCGTGGTGCAACAGCTGCTGATCGACGTCGTCGGCGAGGATGGCACCGCCTCGGACGTGATCAACGAGTTCTTCGACGGCGGCGCTACCCAGCTGGCGTATCGGTTGCTGGGTGGCGGAATTCGACGGTCGATCCGTCGACGACCCCGCTTCCTCAGCACGTTCTTCAACATCAACAATCCGTTCGGGCGTCCGACGACGGAGAACCCGGCGCTGTTCGGCGCCTCCGGTGTCGTCTCTTCTAGGGCTGCAGGCGGCGCGCAGGCCGGTCTCATACCGGCCCCGGTGATGGCTCTGATCAACCTCTTCTTCGAGGGTGGGACCAGTGCGGTAACCCAGGCTCTGCTGCTGGCTCTCGCGCCGGGCCAAGCGCAGCTCACCAATGACTTCTTCGAGGGCGGCGCTTCCCAGGTGGTCTTCCGCCAACTGGGTGGCGACGTCGGCACTCCCACTCCGAGCACGACCGATCCGGCCGGCACGCTGCTTCCGACGTCTAGCCCCTATCTCAGCGCGTTCTTCGGGATCAACAACAACATCCTCAACCCGGACGGCAGCGACAGCCCGGGACTGTTCGGCGCGTCGGGGGTGGTGCTCCAGGGGCTGCACGACGGCGGCGTGAATTCGCCGCAGGTGGACGACTTCTTCGAGGGCGGCGTCCCCCTGGTTGTGCAGAATCAGTTGGAGGCGCTCGCTCCCAACGAGCAGGTCAGGAACCTGATCAACGGCTTCTTCACCATCGGCATCTCGGAGGTCATCCGTCAGATCCTCGCCGAGCCGCCGACACCGCCTGCCGACGATGGCGATGATGCGGGTGGCGAAGGTGGCACGGGTGGCACGGCGTATCACGTCGTTGATGAAGGTTGCCGACGTGAGTCGGACCCCGACCTGAAGGTCGCAGGCGCGGATCTGAAGGACGTGAAGCCCGTCGTCGAGAAGCAGGCCAAGGTCGCGACGGACCCGGTCAAGGCCGTCCAGCCCCTCTCGGCACCCGTGGCGTCGCCGCCGCCGGCCTCATCGCCGCCGCCGGCCGTGACCCCTGCGCCGGCGACCCCGGCGGTCGTCAACGATCCGGTCGTGAAGGACCAGGACCCCGTCGTCAAGCCGGTCGTCAAGGACGACCCCAAGGGCACCGACGACAACGACGTCACCGACGCCATGAAGGACGGCAACAAGGTCGAGGTCGACCCGATCCTTCTGGTCGGTGCCAACGGCCGGGGCCCGAAGGCCGGTGAGGGCAGCTGGGGTGTCTTCGGCCAGGTCGCCGACGCCATCGGCAAGGCCGTCACCGGTGCCGTCGCCCCCCCGAAGAAGGCCCCGGCGAAGACCGAGGGTGCCAGCACCGGCGGTGGTACCGGTAGCACCGGCGGCAGCTAGCCACCTTCGAAAACAGCGACAACACATCGGCCCCTTCCGTCAGGAAGGGGCCGATGCGTTTCGGTCAGGTCTTCGTCCGGCGTCAGCCGGGGCCCTTGCGCTTCTTGCGCTTGATGCCGACTCTGCCGCAGAGCGAGAAGCCACGGATGGTGATGTGCGGCGCGCCGGGCGAGCCGAGCTCGCCGACGTGCTCGAACGCCCCCATCACGCCGACGCCGTGCACGTCGACGTTGACTTCCGGCGGCAGCAGGATGGTCTGACCGCCGAAGATCGAGTACGAGTGGATCTCCACCTCCGGTGAGGTGAAGTCGGCGTAGCGCAGATCGATGATGCCGCCCCCGAAGAGGGCGAATGACGTCAACCGTTTAGGGACGTTCCAGCGCCCACGGCGCTCGAAGCCGCTCATGATGGCCAGCAGCACCGTCGACGGCGCGGGCCGGCACGGCCCGCCTGGCGCGGACGTCGTGCCAGGTAGATCGGCGCTCAGCCGGGCCAGTTCGTCGTAGGTCTGCGCGGCGTACGCCTTGGTCAGCCGGGTCTCGTACTCGGACATCGGAAGGCGGCCCTGGGCTGCGGCATCGGTGAGCATTTGAGCAAACTGAATGCGGTCGTTGTCTGCGGCGCGCATCGAACCATCGCGCGACACTGGAGTGCTCATCAGAGACGAGCCTACGACTATCGCCGAGCCGCGCAAGGCTGTTGCACAAACTGTTGCGCGGATGACGTCGGACCCATTGGGTGGGAATGAGGGCCGGCTCACGATGGGGTCGAATTCGGTAGCCAACTCGGTGGCCGTTTCTGCAGGAATGCGAGCATGCCCTCGCGAGCCTCTTCGGAGACGAACAGCCCGGCCGATTGCTTGGTCAGTTCCTCGGCGTGCCGGTCGAAGCCCGCAAGGATCGACGCCGTGGTGAGCGCCTTCGACGCGGCCAGCCCCTGCGGCGAGCCCTTGGCGATCTCGGCGGTGAGCGCCGCGACTCGCTGCTTCGACGTCGTCGGCGGCGACCGTGATCAGGCCGATGGCGGCGGCCTCCGTGGCGTCGAACTTCTCGCCGGTGACGAAGTAGCGGCCCGCCGCGCGCGGGCTCATCTTCGGCAACAGGGTCAGGGAGATGATCGACGGCGCCACGCCGATGCGAGCCTCGGTCAGCGCGAACGTGCTCGCAGGTCCGGCGACGACGAGGTCGCACGCGCCGATCAGGCCGAGCCCACCGGCCCGCACGTGACCGTCTACCGCGGCGATGACGGGGATCGGCAGTTCCAGGATGGCGCGCAGCACCTCGGTCATCTCACGGGCGCGGTCGACGGCCACGTCCCCGGGGTCAGCGGCCGGCGTGCCAGCAGAAGCTTCGAGCGAGATCGGCGCCCGCGCAGAACGTCTTGCCGGTGTGCCCGAGCACGACCACCCGCACACCCCGCTCCTCGGTGGCGTCGCGCAGGCGCTGTCGGAGTTGTTGCACCAGCGCGGTGGACAGCGCGTTGTGATTGTGCGGCGAGTCCAGCACGATGCGCGCGGCCGCGCCTTCGACGGAGTAGTGGACGAGTTCCGGGGCGAGCGAAGCGACGGGAGATGGTTCGGTCACGATCAGTAGGACCGGGGCAGGCCCAGCGAGGTCTGCGCGACGAAGTTGAGGATCATCTCCCGGCTGACCGGGCGCGATCCGCGCCAACCGCGACGCGGTCAGCACCGACGCGATGCCGTACTCCTTGGTCAGCCCGTTGCCGCCGAGCGACTGCACCGCCTGGTCGACCGCGCGCACCGATGCCTCACCCGCGGCGTACTTGGCCATGTTCGCGGCCTCCGCGGCGCCGACCGTCGTCACCGAGGTCGTAGAGCGTGGCGGCCTTCTGCATCATCAGCTTGGCCAGCTCGATCTCGATGTGGTTCTGCGCCAACGGATGTGAGATGCCTTGGTGCGCGCCGATCGGCGTCTTCCACACCTGGCGGGTCTTGACGTACTCGGTGGCCTTGTTGATCGCGAAGCGGCCCATGCCGACGGCGCTGGCCGCGCCCATGATGCGCTCGGGGTTCAGGCCCGCGAACAGCTGGGCGATCGCCGCGTCCTCCGAGCCGACGAGCGCGTCGGCAGGCAGCCGGACGTCGTCGAGGAACAGTTGGAACTGGTTCTCCGGGCTGACGATCTCCATCTCGATCTTCGTCCACGACAGCCCGGGCGTGTCGGTGGGCACCACGAACAGGGCGGGCTTGAGGTTGCCGGTCTTGGCTTCCTCCGTGCGGCCGACGACCAGGATCGCCTGCGCCTGGTCGACGCCGGAGATGTACACCTTCTGGCCCGGACAGGATCCAGTCGCTGCCGTCGCGGCGCGCGGTGGTGGTGATCCGGTGCGAGTTGGAGCCCGCGTCGGGTTCGGTGATGGCGAACGCCATGGTGATGATGCCGTCGGCGATGCCGGGGATCCAGCGCTTCTTCTGCTCGTCGGTGCCGAACTTGCTGATGATGGTGCCGTTGATGGCGGGGGAGACCACCATCAGCAGCAGGGCGCAGCCGTTCGTGGCCATCTCCTCCATGACCAGCGACAGCTCGTACATGCCCGCGCCGCCGCCGCCGTACTCCTCCGGCAGGTTGACGCCGATGAAGCCGAGTTTGCCTGCCTCACTCCACAACTCGGTGGTGTGCTCGCCGGCGCGGGCCTTCTCCAGGTAGTACTTCTCGCCGTAGTTGGCGGCCATCGCGGCGACGGCCTTGCGCAGCGCCTGCTGTTCGGTCGGTCTCGACGAAGCTCATCGTTTCTCCTTCTCGTTCACGCGTCTTCTACCCGGGCGAGTACGGCGCCGACGTCGACCTGCTGGCCCGCCGCGACGTTGAGTTCGGCGAGCACGCCGCCACCGGGTGCGGTGATGGTGTGCTCCATCTTCATGGCCTCCAGCCAGATCAGCGGCTGCCCGGCCGTGACCCGGTCGCCGACCGCTGCGCCGACCCTGGTCACCGAGCCCGGCATCGGCGCGAGCAGCGAGCCTTGGGCGACCGCCGAATCCGGGTCGGGGAAGCGGGGCAGCGCGGTCAGCCGGACCGGTCCGAGCGGGCCGTCGACGAACACCTCGGCGCCATATCGTGCGACGTCGAATGGCTGCTCGACGCCTGCCGCTGGCCAGCACCACCCGGCCGGGCGTCGCGGACACCAGCGTCACGTCGTCGGCGTCCGGCAGGTCGAGGCCGCCGCGGACGAACCGGTACCTGACGTCGTGCTCGTCGTCTGCCGCGTCGGCGTACCGCTTGGTCTGGTACCCGGATGGCAGGTTGCGCCAGCCACTGGGCACCGCCGCGGAACGCCGTTGCGCTGCTTCGGTTCTCGGTCGCGTCGGCCAGCGCGGCGGCAAGCGCGGCGAGCGCGCGACGAGGACGGGTCCGCGAGCGGCGCGGCGAGCTCGGCAAGTCCGTGGGTGTCGAAGAACGCGGTGTCGGTGGCGCCGTCGAGGAATGCGCGGTGACGCAGCACGTTGACGAGCAGATCGCGGTTGGTCCGGATGCCGTGCAGCCGGGTCCGCGCCAGGGCGTCGGCGAGGATGGCCGCCGCCTGCCGTCGCGTCGGCGCGTACGAGATGACCTTGGCCAGCATCGGGTCGTAGAACACCGACACCACCGACCCGTCGACGATGCCCGAGTCGACTCGCACGCCCGCCCTGCCCAGCGTGCCGAATTCGGCGCTCGCGGTGGGCACGTCGAACCGGTGGATCGCGCCGGCCTGCGGTTGCCAACTCTTGGCCGGGTCCTCGGCGTACAGCCGCGCTTCTATCGAATGTCCGCGTGCGGCAGGCGGTTCCGCCGCCAGCCGGCCGTATGCGGCCACGTCGAGTTGCAACTCGACGAGGTCGAGGCCCGTGGTCTCCTCGGTGACCGGGTGTTCGACCTGCAGCCGGGTGTTCATCTCGAGGAAGAAGAAGTCGACCTGCCTCGTCGGCCATGAATTCGACGGTGCCCGCGCCGGTGTAGCCGATCGCCGCGGCGGCCAGTCGCGCCGCCTCGAACAGCTTGGCGCGCATGCCAGGCGTGCGTTCGACGAGCGGCGACGGCGCCTCCTCGATGATCTTCTGGTGCCGCCGCTGAATCGAGCACTCGCGTTCGCCGACCGACCAGACGGTGCCGTGCGCGTCGGCCATCACCTGGACTTCGACGTGATGCCCGGTGGCCAGATAGCGCTCGCAGAACACCGTCGCGTCGCCGAACGCCGACTGCGCCTCGCGCTGCGCGGCCTCCACTTCCTTCGGCAGCTCGGCCAGGTCGCGCGACGACGCGCATGCCACGGCCGCCGCCGCCGGCCGACGCCTTGATCAGCACCGGCAGCTGCGCGGCGGTGACCGTGTCGGGATCGAGTTGCTCGAGCACCGGAACGCCCGCCGCGGCCATCATCTTCTTGGCCTCGATCTTGGAGCCCATCGCCCGGACGGCCGCGACGGGTGGCCCGATCCAGGTCAGCCCGGCGTTGCCCACGGCATCGGCGAATTCGGCGTTCTCGGAGAGGAACCCGTAGCCGGGGTGGATCGCGTCGGCGCCCGACGCGCGGGCCGCGGCGAGCAGTTGCTCCACGTCGAGGTAGCCGTTGCGGCCCTCCAGCCGGACCCGGGCGTCGGCCTCGGCGACGTGCGGGCTCGCGGCGTCGGGGTCGGTGTACACGGCGACCGTGCCGATGCCGAGCCTGCGGCAGGTGGCGAACACGCGGCGGGCGATCTCACCGCGGTTGGCGACCAGGACTCTGGTGATTTGTGGAGCTTCAGCGGCGCTCACCGCCGCTGATTGCACACAAATCGCGGTGTCGAGTGGCATCGGACGCTCACATCCGGAAGACGCCGAAGTTCGACGTCCCCTCGATCGGGCCATTGGCGATGGCGGACAAGCACATTCCGAGCACCGTGCGGGTGTCGCGGGGGTCGATGACGCCGTCGTCGTACAGCATCCCGGAGAGCACCATCGGCAGCGACTCGGCCTCGATCTGCCCCTCGACCGCGTGCTCGCAGCGCGGCGTCGGCCGCCTCGTCGACGGTCTGGCCGCGGGCCTCGGTGGCGGCCCGGCTGACGATCGACAGCACACCGGCCAGCTGCGCGCCACCCATCACCGCGGACTTGGCGCTGGGCCAGGCGAACAGGAAGCGCGGGTCATAGGCGCGGCCGCACATGCCGTAGTGGCCCGCGCCGTAGGACGCGCCGATCAGCAGCGAGAGGTGCGGCACGGTCGAGTTGGACACGGCGTTGATCATCATCGAGCCGTGCTTGATCATCCCGCCTTCCTCGTACTTCTTGCCGACCATGTAACCGGTCGTGTTGTGCAGGAACAGGAGTGGCGTGTCGGAGCGGTTGGCCAGCTGGATGAACTGGGTGGCCTTCTGCGACTCCTCGCTGAACAGCACGCCGCGTGCGTTGGCCAGGATGCCGATGGGGTAGCCATGCAGCGTCGCCCATCCGGTCACCAGCGAGCCCCCGTAGAGCGCCTTGAACTCGTCGAAGTCCGAGCCGTCGACGACGCGGGCGATGACGTCGCGCGGGTCGAAGGGGACGCGCAGATCGGCGGGCACGACGCCGATGAGCTCCTCGGCGTCGAACAGCGGGTCGGCCACCGGGCCGGGCGTCGGGCCCTGCTTGCGCCAGTTCAGCCGCGCCACGATGCGCCGTCCGATCCGGATGGCGTCGAGTTCGTCAACGGCGAAGTAGTCGGCCAAACCCGAGACCCGGGCGTGCATCTCGGCCCCGCCGAGGGATTCGTCGTCGGACTCCTCGCCCGTGGCCATCTTCACCAGCGGCGGGCCGGCGAGGAACACCTTCGAGCGCTCCTTGATCATCACGACGTGGTCGGACATGCCGGGGATGTAGGCGCCACCCGCGGTCGAGTTGCCGAACACCAGCGCGATGGTCGGGATGCCGGCGGCCGAGAGCCGGGTCAGGTCACGGAACATCCGCCCGCCGGGAATGAAGATCTCCTTCTGGGTGGGCAGGTCGGCGCCACCCGACTCCACCAGCGAGATCACCGGCAACCGGTTCTCGAACGCGATCTGGTTGGCGCGCAGGATCTTCTTCAGCGTCCAGGGATTGCTGGTGCCGCCCTTCACCGTCGGGTCGTTGGAGACGATCAGGCACTCGACACCCTCGACGACGCCGATGCCCGCGACCACGCTGGCGCCGACGGTGAAGTCGGTGCCCCACGCCGCGAGCGGGCTGAGTTCGAGGAACGGGGAGTCGGGGTCGACGAGCGCCTCGACGCGTTCGCGGGCGGTCATCTTGCCGCGGTCGTGGTGGCGCTTGACGTACTTCTCGCCGCCGCCTGCCAGCGCCTTGGCGTGCGCGGTGTCGAGTTCGGCGAGCTTCGCGGCCATCGCGTCGGCGGCGTCGGTGTAGCCGGCCGAGCGCGGATCGATCGCGGACGTCGACTGGGTCATGTGCGATCCGCTCCGCTACTACTGGCTCGTGTCACGATTTGTAGCCAAGCGTCTTGGCGGCCAACGACGTCAGGATCTCGGTGGTTCCGCCGCCGATGCCCAGGATGCGCATGTCGCGGTACTGGCGTTCGACCTCCGATTCGGCCATGTAGCCCATGCCGCCGAACAATTGGACGGCCGCATTCGCCACCCATTCGCCGGACTCGACGGCGGTGTTCTTCGCGAAGCAGACGTCGGTGATGAGGTTCGTCGTCGCCCGCGAGCTGCCGTTCGACCAGGTGGCGGGTGTACACCCGGGCAACGTCGACGCGCCGCGCCATCTCGGCCAGCGTGTTCTGCACCGACTGCCGCGAAATCAGTGGCCTGCCGAACGTTTCGCGGTCACGGCACCACTGCACGGTCAGGTCGAGGCAGCGTTGCGCGCTGGAGTACGCCTGCGCGGCCAGCCCGACCCGCTCGCTGACGAACGCCGCCGCGATCTGCAGGAAGCCACTGTGCTCGGCGCCGATCAGGTTCTCGGCCGGTACCCGCACGTCGGTGTAGGACAACTCGGCGGTGTCCGACGAGCGCCACCCCATCTTCGCCAGCTTCCTGGTGACCTCGAAGCCCGGCGTGCCCTTGTCGACCACGATCAACGAAACGCCTGCGGCGCCAGGTCCGCCCGTGCGCGCGGCGGTCACGACGTAGTCGGCCCGCACGCCGGAGGTGATGTAGGTCTTGGCGCCGTTGAGCACGTAGTAGGGCCCGTCGCCGCCGGAAACCAGTTCCGCCCTGGTGGTCAGGTGCCCGACGTCGGACCCGCCGCCGGGTTCGGTGATGGCGAGCGAGCCGATCTTGTCGCCGCGCAGGGTGGGACGCACGTAGGTGTCGATCAGCCGCTCGTCGCCGGAGGCGATCATGTGCGGCACCGCGATGCCGCAGGTGAACAGTGACGCGAACACTCCGCCAGGCGAACCCGCATAGTGCATCTCCTCGCAGATGATCACCGCGTCGGCGCCGTCGCCGCCTCCGCCGCCGACGGCTTCGGGTAGACCCGCGCCGAGTAGCCCGGCATCGCCCGCCTTGCGGTGCAGCTCACGTGGCAGTTCGCCCGTCCGCTCCCATTCGTCGATGTTGGGCAGCACTTCGCGTTCGGCGAACGCGCGCACCGTCTTTCGAAGCTGTTCGCGTTCGGGCGTGGTCCAGACGTTCACGTTCACGAAACGAAGTCCTCCGGGATGTCGATGTGTCGGCTGCGCAGCCACTCGCCGAGGCCCTTGGCCTGTGGGTCGAACCGGGCCTGGTGGGCCACGCCCTTCCCGAGGATGCCCTCGATGACGAAGTTCACGGCGCGCAGGTTGGGCAGAAGATGGCGGGTCACGACCAGGTCGGCGGTCTCGGGCAGCAGCGCGCGCAGCCTCTCGACGGTCAGCGCGTGTGCCAGCCAGCGCCACTGGTCGCCGGTACGCACCCACACCCCTACGTTGGCGTCGCCACCCTTGTCGCCGCTGCGCGCGCCAGCGATGAGCCCCAACGGCACCCGCCGGGTCTCGCCGAACGGCATCGGGTCGGGCAGCGCAAAGGGCCCGACGGGCTCCAGCACCTTCGTCTGCGTGGCGGCGGGGATCTCGGTGCGGGTGCCGTCGGCGTGCACCGCGACGTGGGGTACCTGGCCCGCATCGACGTAGCCGGGGGTGAACACGCCGTACACCTGACCCTCGCCAGGGGGCGCCGTCGTGGTGAAACCCGGATAGCTCGCGAGCGCCAATTCGACTGCGGCGGAGGAGAAGTGGCGTCCCACGTTGGCCGCATCGGGGTCCCGGACGACACACCGCAGCAGCGCGCTCGCCGCTTCCTCGGTGTCGGCGTCGGGATGGTCGGTGCGGGCCAGCGTCCACTCCAGCTCGGCAGGCTTCACGGTCAGCGCCGCCTCGAGCTGGCGTCGCACCAGATCGGCCTTGGCGTCGATCTCCAGGCCGGTCAGCACGAACGTCATCGCGTTGCGGAAGCCGCCGACGGAGTTCAGCGACACCTTGAGCGTAGGTGGCGGCGGCTCGCCCCTGACGCCGCTGATGCGTACCCGGTCGGGTCCGTCGTCGCTCAGGGTCAGGCTGTCGACCCGCAGCGTCGCGTCGGGGTTGGCGTAGCGCGCGCCGCCGATCTCATAGAGCAGCTGCGCAGTCACGGTGTCGACGCTGACCAGGCCGCCGGTGCCGGCATGCTTGGTGATCACCGACGACCCGTCGGCCGCGATCTCGGCGATCGGGAAGCCGGCGTGGCCGAGGTCGGGCACCTCGGTGAAGAAGGCGTAATTGCCGCCGGTGGCCTGGACGCCGCATTCGATGACGTGCCCCGCAGCGACCGCCCCGGCGAGGGCATCGTAGTCATCGGACTTCCAGCCGAAGTGTGCGGCGGCGGGCCCGACGATCACCGACGCGTCGGTGACCCGTCCCGTGACCACGACGTCGGCGCCCGCATTCAGGCAGTCGACGATGCCCCACGCGCCGAGGTAGGCGTTGGCGGCCAGCGGAGTGGGCGTGCCGAAACCGAGTTCGGCGGCGCGCCCGAGCAGGTCGTCTCCTTCGACGTGGGCGACCTTGGCGTCGAGGCCCAGCCGGTCGGCGAGCGCGCGTACGGCGGCGGCCAGCCCCGCGGGATTGAGTCCGCCGGCGTTGGCGACGATTCGCACGCCCTTGTCGAGCGCGGTCCCGAGGCACTCCTCGAGCTGGGTCAGGAACGTCTTGGCGTAACCCCGTTCTGGCGACTTGGCGCGGTCACGGGCCAGGATCAGCATGGTCAGTTCGGCGAGGTAGTCGCCGGTCACGTAGTCGAGGTCGCCGCCGGTGATCATCTCGCGCATCGCGGAGTGCCGATCGCCGTAGAAGCCGGAGCAGTTGCCGATCCGGACCACACCAGAACTCGCACTCGTCACCCGTGCTCCCATCACCGTCGGTGGCCCAACCAACCGGTTAGGTTACTCGTCCCCGCTGCGCGGCATGTGGGGATGCGTCTGAGGAACCGCGCAAGATTGAAATTGACGAGTTCGCAAGAAATATCTTTGAACAAGGAACTCACGGTTGTTAGTTCTGGTAAGAACACCCCCGTGAAACCACGTGGTTATACCCTCTCCGACCATTGGGAGGGAGCAATCACCGGTTGGCAAGCATGGCTCGAGGCCGGTGGGATGTCGGAGAATACTCGCAGGTTGCGGCGTCATCACGTTCGAACAATGGCTCGAAGGTCGAAAACTCTGCAGCCCCGACAATTGACGCTCTCAATCCTGGTCGAATTGTGCAATGGGCAGAACTGGAGCGATGAGCACCGGCGGAGTGTCCGCACCTCGCTTGTTTCATTTAGTGAATGGTGCGTCTTGATTGGATTAATGGACCACAACCCCGCGAGCCTGCTGCCGAGGGGGCACGGCGACGTGCCGAAGCCGCGGCCCGCGCCCGACGACGTCTGGCACCGGCGCATCGAAGCCGCACCACCACGCGAGCGACTGATGGCGCGGCTCGCAGGTGAAGCGGGCATGCGCCGCGCCGAGATTGCGCGGAGCTGCCGCGACGACCTCGTCCGGGATCGCGGCGGCTGGTCGCTCATCGTGAACGGCAAGGGTGACAAACAGAGGGTGGTCCCCATCGGCGACGACCTGGCCCTCGCGATCCGCATGCATTGCGATCGCGGCTACCTCTTCCCCGGCCAGATCAGCGGGCACATCAGCGATGGGTGGGTTGGCACGGTCATCAGCGCGCTGATGCCGCCGGGCTGGACGATGCACAGGCTGAGGCACCGCTTTGCCACCCACGGGTACACCGCGGTCGGCCGCGACGACATCCGCCCGGCCTACGAGGCCGCGACACCCCGAAGCGCCAAGGGCCACGTGCGGACGCCCGATGACGCCGCATGAAGGAAGGATTCGTAGAGTGCAGCCGCGAGCTGGAGGCCTGGGTGGACGTCACCACGGCCCGGGCGGCGGTGCCCGTCGTCATCGCCATCGCAGTCACGTTGGTGGTCGCGGGATGGCGGTTTTCGCGCCGAAACGACGCATTTTGGAGGCTACGCAGCTCACCGGCTATCCTGAAGGGCAATTGCCGACGCCCAATGCGTGCGCGGTAGTCCCAAGGCAAGAACCTCAAGAGGAGAAGTACCCCCATGGCTGTGCCCAAGCGGAGAATGTCGCGGTCGAACACCCGTAGCCGGCGCTCGCAGTGGAAGGCCGAGGCCACCGGCCTGGTCAACGTCAACGTTGCCGGTCAGCAGCACAAGGTGCCGCGTCGACTGCTCAAGGCCGCACGTCTGGGCCTTATCGACCTCGACCGGCGGTAGCGCGACGGTCGTCGCTCGCGATTGATGGCGAGCCGACTCGGAAAACTACCCGAATCGGCGGCGCGCCTCTCAGGCCACTCTCAGACATGGGGTTGACACTGTGGCTGTGCGCATACTTGTCGTCGATGACGATCGCGCGGTGCGCGAATCCCTGCGCCGGTCGCTTGCCTTCAACGGCTACTCCGTCGAGTTGGCCCAGGACGGTCTCGAAGCTCTCGCGCTGATCGCCAGCGATCGGCCGGACGCCCTGGTTCTCGACGTGATGATGCCGAGGCTGGACGGCCTCGAAGTCTGCCGTCAGCTCCGCAGCACCGGCGATGACCTGCCCATTCTGGTGTTGACCGCACGCGATTCGGTGTCCGAGCGGGTGGCGGGCCTCGATGCGGGCGCCGACGACTATCTGCCCAAGCCGTTCGCGCTCGAAGAACTTCTCGCCAGGATGCGGGCCCTGCTGCGCCGCCGCACCATCGACGACGGCACCGAGTCGGCCGCCATGACATTCTCCGATCTGAGCCTTGACCCGGTGACCAGGGAGGTCACCCGCGGGGACCGTCAGATCAGCCTCACCCGAACCGAGTTCGCGTTGCTCGAGATGCTGATCGCCAACCCCCGCCGGGTGCTGACCCGCAGCCGCATTCTCGAAGAGGTGTGGGGATTCGACTTTCCGACCTCCGGCAATGCACTCGAGGTTTACGTCGGATACCTGCGCCGCAAGACCGAAGCCGAGGGAGAGCTGCGACTGATCCACACCGTTCGAGGTGTGGGTTACGTGCTGCGCGAGACACCGCCCTGATGTCAAGCGTGAAGGCCTGGAAGGCGCCGTTCCGACGCGCGGTCGCGCCACAGGCCTCGCTGCACGACACCAGCTCGGTGTCGTTGCGCTGGCGGGTGATGCTGCTGGCCATGTCGATGGTGGCCATGGTCGTCGTGCTCATGGCGGTCGCGGTCTACGCGGTGGTGTCCCGTGCGCTCTACGACGACATCGACAGCCAGCTGCAAAGCAGGGCTCGCCTGCTGATCGAGAGCGGGTCACTTGCCGCCGATCCCGGCAAGGCCATCGAAGGCACCGCGTACTCCGACGTCAACGCCATGCTGGTGATCCCGGGCCGGACGATCTACACCGCGAACCAGGAGGGGGAGACCCTTCCGATCGGCGACCCCGAGAAGGACGTCGTCCAAGGCAAGCTGTGGATGTCGTTGCGCACCGCGAACTATCAGCGCGTGCTGGCCGTCCATCTGTCCAACGGCAGCTCACTGCTGATCTCGAAGAGCCTGACCCCCACCGGCAAGGTACTCAAACGCCTTGGAAGCATCCTGCTCATCGTCGGCGGTCTCGGCATGGCGGTCGCGGCGATCGCGGGTGGAACCGTCGCGCGCACGGGCCTGCGGCCGGTGGCGCGGCTCACCCAGGCCGCCGAGCGGGTGGCGCGAACCGAGGATCTACGGCCCATCCCGGTACACGGCAGCGATGAGTTGGCCCGCCTGACCGAGGCGTTCAACATGATGTTGCGCGCGCTCGCCGAGTCACGGGAACGCCAGGCGCGGCTGGTGACCGACGCCGGCCACGAGTTGCGCACGCCGTTGACGTCGCTGCGCACCAACGTGGAGTTGTTGATGGCGTCGATGGCCCCCGGTGCACCGCGCCTGCCCGATGAGGAGATGGAGGGCCTGCAGACGGACGTGATCGCCCAGATCGAGGAACTGTCCACGTTGGTCGGCGATCTGGTGGATCTGACCCGCGACGACGTCGGCGTCACCATTCACGAGCCCGTCGACATGTCCGAGGTGGTGGACCGCAGCCTGGAGCGGGTTCGGCGGCGCCGCAACGACATTCAGTTCGACGCACACGTCGAGGGCTGGCAGGTGTACGGCGATGCCGCCGGGTTGTCGCGGGCCGTGCTCAACTTGCTCGACAACGCCGCGAAGTGGAGCCCGCCAGGTGGTCGGGTGGGGGTGTGGCTACATCAACTCGACCCGGTCACCGCCGAATTCGTCGTGTCCGATCATGGCCCGGGCATTCCGCCGCAGGAACGCCGACTGGTGTTCGAGCGGTTCTACCGATCCACCTCCGCACGCGGAATGCCGGGTTCGGGCCTCGGGTTGGCGATCGTCAAGCAGGTGGTGCTGAAACACGGTGGGGCGCTTCAAATCGAGGACACCGTGCCCGGTGGGGATCCGCCGGGGGCGACCATCCACCTGGTGCTGCCCGGCAGACCCGCCGCGACTCGCGGGCCGAGTGCAGTGGACGGGGCCGACGCCAGCCCTGAGAATGGGTGAACTGGGTTGGGAGATCCGGGGGAAGTCGATGGAAGTCTGGGGATGTGCCGAACGTTCTCTAAGTGGATTCTCAGACCGGAGGGGCACGCTCGGATTACGCCCATCGTTGTAACTCGTAGTGACCCGACTCTGAACTACTCGTAGGAAGAGCACCCACCAGCAATGACGAACCATCCAAGGTATTCGCCGCCGCCGCCCCCGGGGCAGCGGCCGGGGCCTTATGACCGCGTCGCGCCGGGCTACCCAGGTGCCCAGCGTCCCGGTGCTCCTCAGCAGCCCTACGACTGGCGCTACGCCACCCAGCAACAGGCCTACCGCGGTCAACACGACCCGTACCGCGGGGCGCCCCAGCAGCATGCCATGCCGGGCCAGCAGGTTCGAGCGCCTCGAAGCCGTTCTCGCGCAGGGGTTTTGACGATCGGCGCGCTGGCGATCGCGTTGGTGTCGGCCGGTGTCGGCGGCGGTGTCGCGACGCTGGTGAAGCCGGACCGTCCCGCGATCAGCACCAGCGCGTTGGGTGCCGCGCCAAGCGAGCCGGCGGCCAGCCTGCCCGCCGGATCGGTCGAGCAGGTGGCTGCCAAGGTCGTGCCGAGCGTGGTCAAGCTGGAGACCGACATGGGTCGGCAATCCGAGGAGGGCTCGGGAATCATCCTGTCGTCCGACGGCCTCATCCTGACCAACAACCACGTGGTGGCCGCCGCCAAGGGTGGTCCGGGAGGTCCCGGCGCGCCCGCGGACACCCAGACCAAGGTCACGTTCGCCAATGGCAACACCACGTCGTTCACGGTGGTCGGCACCGACCCGAGCAGTGACATCGCCGTCGTGCGGGCGGCAGGTGCTTCAGGGCTGACTCCCATCACCCTCGGTTCGTCGGCCAATCTGCGGGTCGGCCAGGACGTCGTCGCCGTCGGTTCACCACTCGGTCTCGAGGGCACCGTCACCACCGGCATCGTGAGCGCCCTCAACCGGCCGGTGGCTGCCGGCGGAGACGCGCAGAACCAGAACACCGTGCTCGACGCCATCCAGACCGACGCCGCGATCAACCCGGGTAACTCCGGTGGCGCGCTGGTCAACATGAATGGCGAGCTGGTCGGCGTGAACTCGGCCATCGCGACGCTTGGCGGTGATTCGGCCGATGCGCAGAGCGGCTCCATCGGTCTCGGGTTCGCGATCCCGGTCGACCAGGCCAAGCGGATCGCCGACGAACTGATCCAGAGCGGCACGGCGTCGCACGCCTCGCTCGGCGTGCAGGTCGGAAACGACGCCGCCACGGACGGCGCCAAGATCGTTGACGTCACCAGCGGTGGCGCGGCTTCGGCGGCAGGGCTGCCCAGCGGCGTCGTCGTGACCAAGGTCGACGACAGGGTGATCGGCAGCGCCGACGCCCTGGTGGCCGCGGTCAGGTCCAAGGCGCCCGGTGATCAGGTGACGCTGACCTATCTCGATCAGTCGGGCAAGCCGCAGACGGTGCAGGTCACGCTGGGGAAGGCGGCGCAATGACCGTCGCGCCTGGCCGCCCCACGCTGATGATGGCTGCGCCGGCGTCGGCGGTGGGATATACGGTTGCGTTCATGGAACAGCCTGGGGAACTGGTTGGCCGCGCACTCGTGGTCGTCGTCGACGACCGCACTGCGCACGGCGACGAGGAAGATCACAGCGGGCCGCTGGTCACCGAACTGCTCGGCGAGGCCGGGTTCGTCGTCGACGGCGTCGTGGTGGTGTCCGCCGACGAGATCGAGATTCGCAACGCGCTCAACACCGCCGTCATCGGCGGCGTGGACCTGGTGATCTCGGTCGGCGGCACAGGTGTGACGCCGCGTGACGTCACCCCCGAGGCCACCAGGACCATCCTCGATCGAGAACTGCTCGGCATCTCCGAGGCGCTGCGCTCGTCGGGGCTGTCCGCAGGCATCGTCGAAGCCGGGGTGTCCCGCGGTCTAGCCGGAGTTTCTGGCAGCACGCTGGTAGTCAACATCGCCGGCTCCAGGGCTGCGGTGCGCGACGGCATGGCCACACTCGGCCCATTGGCCACCCTCATCATCGGCCAGCTATCCAGCCTCGAGATCTGACCCTTCGCATTCACCGAGGCTGTGCGACCGCCCAACCGGAGGTCGGCATGCCAATCGGTGCTGCCGCAAAGCCCCTTGACACGGCGGATCGTGTTGCGTTAATGAGTCGTGAATGGCAATCGGTGCGCGAGTGTGATGTTCGTCACACTGGAGGTGGGTTATGAACGGCCGAACGCCGCGATCTAGATATGTAGTTAACGAAATCTTCGGCGATGCAATTCCAGACACCACTGACGACGAACGAGACAACGCCGCATCCGCCGACGAAGCCGAGCGAGAGCGTTGGTTGCGGGACAACGTCCCACCGCACCATGCCTGAGCATTGATTTCCCATTTGACGTGGGAAATGCCAGGCGCCGCCGCACATTTCGCCGATCGCCGCGGTGTGCGGGGTCCTGGCCCGTCGCCCCGTTCGCGGTAACTCCCGCTGCGCAGTGCCGGAGCGCCTTGCCGCCGGGGCAGCAAACTTGACTCGCCAACCGACACCGCGCCGAGTGACAACGCGTATGCGTTGCCGGGCGGATGCCTCCCCGTTATGTTTCTGCTGTCAACGATGAGCAAAACGTAAGAACACCATGTGGGATTTCTAATTCCGCTCACATGGACGTCTTGCGAGGTGTGTGGTTTAGCGACACAACCACGTGCCATGGAAACACGGTCGGCCCAAGGGCCGGCCGTACTACACAGCTAGGGAGATCATGAAGGCATTCAGTCGGGTGCTGGTCGCACTGGTCGCGGCCGTCGCGGCGCTGTTCGCGACCACGGGCACCTCTCACGCAGGTCTGGACAATGAGCTGAGTCTGGTCGACGGCAAGGACCGGACCCTGACGATCCAGCAGTGGGACACCTTCCTCAACGGAGTGTTCCCCCTGGACCGCAACCGGCTGACCCGCGAGTGGTTCCACTCGGGCAGCGCCGTGTACTCGGTGGTCGGCCCCGGCTCCGACGAGTTCGAGGGCACGCTGGAACTGGGCTACCAGATCGGCTTCCCCTGGTCGCTCGGCGTGGGCATCAACTTCAGCTACACCACTCCCAACATCCTGATCGACGACGGCAACATCACCGCGCCGCCGTTCGGCCTGAACTCGGTCATCACCCCGAACCTGTTCCCGGGTGTGTCGATCAGTGCCGACCTGGGCAACGGCCCGGGCATCCAGGAAGTCGCCACCTTCTCGGTCGACGTCGCGGGTCCCAACGGCAAGGTCGCAGTCTCCAACGCGCACGGCACGGTCACCGGTGCCGCCGGCGGTGTGCTGCTGCGTCCGTTCGCTCGCCTGATCTCCAAGGATGGTGACAGCGTCACCACCTACGGCGAGCCGTGGAACATGAACTGACTCCCTAGGTCAGACGTAAACAGCCCCCGGCTTCGGCCGGGGGCTGTTTCGTTTGGAAAGGGCTTACTTGTCCGCGCTGGTGGTCTCGGCGGTGTCGGGGCTGGGGCCGGTGCCAGGGCCGGTGACGTGCTTGCCGCCACCGCTGCCGCCGTCGGTGAGTAGGTCGCGAATCTCGGTCAGCAGGCTCAACTCGGTGTCCTGGGCCTGCTCCACCTCGCCCTTCTTGCGCAACCGGTTGTAGGGCGCGACGACCAGGAAGTACACCACCGCCGCGACGAGGACGAAGCTGATGGCCGCCGACAGCAGGATGTTGAGGTCGATGGTCTGGCCACCGCCGATGCCGATCTTGAGAATGCCGTAGTCCGAGTCGCCGCCCGCGCCGATGCGGTTGATCAGCGGCTGGATGATGCTGTCGGTGAACTTGGTGACGAGCGCGGTGAACGCGGTGCCGATGACGACCGCGACCGAGAGGTCGACGATGTTGCCGCGAGAGAGAAACTCCTTGAAGCCCTTCAACACGTGCGGATCCCTTCGTTGCATGACGTGTGGTAGTCCAGACGTGTCACGTTAGTACCGCTGGACCTGCGGCGACCCGACTACGGTGTTAGCTTCGGGTGCCCGCATTGAGGACTTCGAGGACCTAGTGCAGCACGAGCGTGACGGCCTGCGTCAGGGACGCGGCTGCCACGTCGTTGGCCGTGTGGGCCGGTAGCGCGATCAGCACCACCCTGTCGTCGCCGCGTCCCGGCGCCGTCAGCTCCTTCGAGACCAGCACGACGATGGCGTTGGTCGCGACCACGCGCGGCCGCTGATCGTCGGAGCCGCCGGGCGCCACCGAGGAGTCGCCCGCCAAGACGTCGACGACGTCGCCAGGACGGATGAGGTCGAGCAGCGCGGCGTCGGACAGACCGCAGCGGCACCACCCTGGCGTCGGGCCCTGCGGTGGCCTCCGCGAGTCGCGGACTGAGCAGTCTGACATCGGTGAGCACCTCCCCGCGGCGTACGGGCCCGGCGAGGGTCGACCCGACCACCGTCGCCGGATCGGCCTGAAATCCATCGGGAATGGTTGTCGTGGAATGTGATTCGATCCGGACGTCGGCCGTCGTGAGTTCCACCCCCGGGGCCAGATCATGGGAGAAGACGACGACGTCAGTGCGGCCGTCAGCAGGATCGGGACGCAGGGCGACCACGCCGGCCAACACGACGAGCGCGCCTGCGGTCACCCGGCGGGCCGCCGTGGAACGGGTCCAGTCCGGACGCAGTGCCTGTGCCAGTCGGCTCGCCGGCGACGGATTGAGTGATTCCCCCATGCGCCCACGCTAAGTCGGCGGGGCCACCTTCGAGTCCCGGCGGGCGCAGGGCCTGTGGATAACTTGCGCTACGAGCTGGCGGCCGCGGGTGCTGCGGAGCTACTGCTCGACGTCGAGCTCGACTTGGCAGACGAATCGGAACTCGACGAGCCGGACGTGCTCGAGCTCGACGAGTCGGAGGACGAGGAGGAGCCGGCGGATTCAGTGCTCTTGGCCGAGCCGTTGGACGAGCTGCTGCTCGCCGCGGCCTTCGACGCCTCGCGGCTGTCATTGCGGTAGAAGCCGCTGCCCTTGAACACCACGCCGACCGAGCCGAAGAGCTTGCGCAGGCGGCCCGAGCACCGTGGGCACGCGGTCAGCGCATCGTCACTGAACGCTTGAACCGCGTCGAAGCGGTTGTCGCATTCGGTACACGCATAGGAATAGGTCGGCACGAAAACCTCCGAGATGATGAACTTGTTAGCACTCTACCGGCGCAAGTGCTAGAACCGCTACGTGGGCCGCGTCATTCCCGTCTCGCTGGTGATCGTTGCGGTCGGCGCCGTGGTGGCCGTCTGGCTCCACGTTCGGACCGAGCCGCTGCCGTGGGAGGCGCCCGCGGCGCCGTCGGCTCAGGGCTCGCCCGGATACGACCAGGTCAGGAATGACCTGCGGCGATTACCCGTGAAGGGATGGGACCTTCGCAGCGACTTCACCAGATACCGCTTCGGCCAGGCGTGGAGCGATGACGTGAACGTCGAGTTCGGCCACAACGGGTGCAACACGCGCGACGACGTCCTGCGGCGCGACCTCGCCGACCTGGCGGTGCGACCAGGAACCTGCTTCGCGCAGAGCGGCACGTTGCACGACCCGTATCGCGGCGAGTCGATCGCCTTCGTCCGCGGGCCAACGACGTCCGACGCCGTGCAGATCGACCACGTCGTATCGCTGGCAGACGCCTGGTACAAGGGTGCTCGCGATTGGGACGACCAGCGCCGCCGCGACTTCGCAAACGATCCACGGAACCTGTTGGCCGTCAGCGCCAAGGGCAACTTCGACAAGGCCTTTCGCGACGCAGCCAGTTGGTTACCGCCCAACGGGGGCTTTCGCTGCGCCTTCGTCGCCCGCCAGGTCGAGGTGAAGACCGCCTACGGGCTGTGGGTGTCGGACAAGGAGAAGCGCGCGATGGCCGAGGTGCTCGCCGGCTGTTAGTTCAGCGTTCCTCGAGATTGCGCTGAGGGTCGTTGCGCCGGGCGGATCACAGCCACCAGCGCAGTCTCAACGATCTCCATGTGCTCGTCGGAGCGTGACCAGACCGCCGCCGGGCGTCAGGGCGTGCGTCATCGGCACGTCGTGCTCCTCACCGGGCAGCCGCTCGACCAACTCGTCGTCACGGACCACGGCGACCAGCCGCGCAGTCGGATCCGCCCGGCCGAGCGACCGGTCGTAGAAGCCGGCGCCGCGGCCCAGCCGAACCCCGGCGAGGTCCACCGCAAGGGCCGGAACCAGGACCACGGTCGCGGCGGCGATCGCCCCGGCGTCCAGCCACGGGGGAGCGGGTTCGCGCAACCCGTAGCGGGCGTCGACCAGGCCACCGGCCCGGTACTCGCCCCACTGCAGCGGTTGGGGCAGCCCCGTCTCGTCCTCGCGCGCGACCGGCAGCAGGACCCGGCCGCCGAGCGCCGAGAGCGCATCGAGCATCGCGGGTGAACCCGGCTCGAAACCCACTGGCACATAGGCGCATACCGTCTCGCCGGCCCGCACCACCTCGTGCAGATGCCCGACGAGCGCGTCGGCCTCCACCCGGTGTTGCTCGGGTGACGCCGCGCGGCGGGCCCGCAGCACCGCCGCCCGCAATTCGGGCTTCGACATCCGTTCCACTGATCCACCATGTCATCCGGCGAAGAACCCTCGAGCGACTTGGCAGGTTAGGGCGATTCCCGACAGGTGATGACGTTATGGTGTGAACGATGACGACACGGGCCGAGGTACCGATCCCGCGCACGGCGGTCGTCCCCGCCGCTGGCCTGGGGACGCGGTTCCTGCCTGCCACCAAGACCGTGCCAAAGGAATTGCTGCCCGGTCGTCGACACCCCCGGCATCGAGCTGGTCGCCGCCGAGGCCGCACAGGCCGGCGGCGAGCGCCTCATCATCGTCACCTCCGAGGGCAAGGACGGCGTTGTCGCGCACTTCGTCGCAGGACCTCATCCTCGAGGGCACGCTGGAAGCCCGCGGCAAGCACGTGATGCTGGAGAAGGTGCGCAGGGCGCCTGCGCTGATCAAGGTCGAGTCCGTCGTGCAGACGGAGCCGCTCGGCCTCGGCCATGCGATCGGGTGTGTCGAGGACAAGCTGCTGCCCGACGAGGATGCGATCGCGGTGCTGCTGCCCGACGACCTCGTCCTTCCGACGGGCGTGCTGGAGATCATGTCGAAGGTGCGGGCCAAGCGCGGCGGTTCGGTGCTGTGTGCCATCGAGGTGCCCGCCGACGAGATCAGTGCCTACGGCGTGTTCGACGTCGAGGAGGTGCCGGACGCGGCCAATCCGAATGTCCTGCGGGTCAAGGGCATGGTGGAGAAGCCAAGGGCCGAGGACGCCCCGTCGCTGTATGCCGCCGCCGGCCGTTACGTGCTTGACCGTGCGATCTTCGACGCCCTGCGGCGGGTCACACCTGGTGTCGGCGGCGAGATCCAGCTGACCGACGCCATCGCCCTGCTCATCGAGGAGGGCCATCCCGTCCACGTCGTCATCCATCGCGGTCGCCGACACGACCTGGGAAATCCCGGCGGCTACCTCAAGGCTGCGGTTGACTTTGCGTTGGAACGTGACGACTACGGACCGGAGCTGCGGCGCTGGTTGGTCGAACGATTAGGGCTCCACGCACGCTGAGCATGCACTGACGAGCGCGCGGCGGGCCAGGGCACTGCAGAAAGGCGCAATGTGCGTTCGGTGGAGGAGCAGCAGGCGCGGGTAGCCGCTGCCGCGGTCGCGCCCCGACCGGTACGGGTGGCCATCGCCGAGGCGCAGGGTCTGATGTGTGCAGAAGAGGTCGTCACCGAACGGCCGCTGCCGGGCTTCGACCAGGCCGCCATCGACGGATACGCCGTCCGCAGCGTCGACGTGCTCGGCGTCGACCCGGGTGACGACGCCGACGACGCGGGCGAACGCGAGGTCAGCCTTCCCGTGATGGGTGTGATCGAGGCGGGCACGCGCACGCCAAGCCGACTGCAGCCGCGTCAGGCGGCGCGCGTTCAGACGGGCGCCCCGATGCCGACGCTGGCCGATGCGGTGTTGCCGCTGCGATGGACCGATGGCGGCGAGTCGCGGGTGCGCGTGCTGCGCAGCGTGCGGTCGGGAGCCTACGTCCGGCGCACGGGTGACGACGTCCAGCCGGGTGACGTCGCGGTGCGGGCAGGGACGATCATCGGCGCGGCCCAGGTGGGGCTGCTCGCGGCGGTCGGTAGGGAACGGGTGCTGGTGCATCCACGGCCGCGGCTGTCGGTGATGTGCGTCGGCGGCGAACTGGTCGACATCTCCAGGACGCCCGGCAACGGCCAGGTGTACGACGTGAACTCGTACGCGCTCGCCGCGGCGGGCCGCGACGCGGGTGCCGAGGTGAACCGGGTCGGCATCGTCGACACCGAATCCAAGGAGCTGCGCGACGTCGTCGAGGGCCAGCTCAATCGCGCCGAGGTGGTGGTGATCGCGGGCGGCGTCGGTGGGGCTGCCGCCGAGAGCGTGCGTGCCGTGCTCTCCGAGATGGGGGAGATGGAGGTGTCGCGCATCGCGATGCACCCCGGTTCGGTGCAGGGCTTCGGGCAGCTCGGTCGCGACGGCGTGCCCGTGTTCCTGCTGCCCGCCAATCCGGTCAGCGCGCTGGTGGTGTTCGAGGTGATGGTGCGGCCACTCATCCGGATGTCCCTCGGCAAGCGGCAGCCGCTGCGGCGTGTCGTGCAAGCCCGAACCTTGTCTCCCATCTCCTCGGTGGCGGGGCGCAAGGGTTACCTCCGCGGCCAACTGATGCGCGACCAGGACACCGGTGAGTACCTGGTGCAGGCCCTCGGCGGGGCGCCGGGTGCGTCGTCGCATCTGCTCGCCACGCTCGCCGAGGCGAACTGTCTGGTGACCGTGCCAAGCGATGCCGAGCAGGTACGCACCGGCGAGATCGTCGACGTGGCCTTCCTGGCCCAGCGTGGCTGACCGGCGAAGCTGGCCGGCGTGAGCCTTCTGCGCTCCACCTCCACCCATCCGGGATGGCCGAAACCGGTGGGACCGTTGCGGGTGCGTGCCGGCCTGGTGCGGCTACGCCCGATCCGGTTGCGCGACGGCGCGCGGTGGAGCCGTCTGCGGCTGGGCGACCGGGCGCATCTCGAACCGTGGGAGCCGGTTGCGGAAATGAATTGGGAAGTGCGGCATGCGATTTCGTCGTGGCCGTCGATATGTTCCGGGCTGCGGGCCGAGGCGCGCAAGGGACGTATGCTGCCGTATGCGATCGAACTCGACGGCGAGTTCTGCGGACAACTCACGATCGGGAACGTCACGCACGGCGCGCTCCGTTCGGCCTGGATCGGCTACTGGGTGGCCAAGGCGGTGAACGGCGGAGGGGTGGCGACGGCCGCGCTCGCGCTGGGGCTCGACCACGGTCTCGGGCCGGTGATGCTGCACCGCGATCGAGGCGACCGTGCGGCCCGAGAACGCCGCCAGCCGGGCGGTGCTGGCCAAGGTCGGGCTTCCGCGAAGAGGGATTGCTGAAGCGATATCTGGAGGTCGACGGAGCTTGGCGCGACCACCTTCTGGTGGCGCATCACGGCCGAGGAGCTGGAGGGCTCGGCAACGTCGAGCCTGGTCCGCGCGGGCCGCGCCAGCTGGGCCTGATCGTGTTGCAGATGTGACATATGGGGCTAATGTGCTTGTCAGTGGTGAATTACAGGTGTGTAATTGACCTCGGCGCGTCGCCCCCGGGTGCGCTGGTCACAGACCTAGCCTGAAGGGGAAAGGAGCCGGCGCAATGCCAAGCATCCCCCAATCCCTCCTGTGGATTTCACTCGTCGTGCTCTGGCTCTTCGTACTCGTCCCGATGTTGATCAGCAAGCGGGACACCGTGCGTCGCACCAGTGACGTCGCCCTCGCGACCCGGGTGCTCAACACCGGACGCGGCGCGAGGCTGCTGCGGCGCACCGGTCCTGCCGCCGGCCACTTCAGCGATCCCGACTGGCGGCCGTCCGAGGCCGACCACGACGAAGGCCTCGACGACGAAGAAGAAGAGCAAGAGGAGCGCCGTCGCGGCGGGCCGTCGTGCTGGCGGCGGCCGACAGTGCAGACCGAACCCGACTACCTCGACGTCGACATCGTCGAGATGGACTCGGGTGCGCTGCCGGTCGGGGTCGTCCGCCGCGGCACCCGTCGAAGAAGCCGTCGACCCCCAGCTGCCGCTCGAATTCGACGACAGCACTCAGACATTCTCGGTCGACGACCTGTCGGAGGTCGACGACTCGACGAAGAGTCCGAGCCCGATCGAGCCCGCGTTCGACGGGGCCCGAGGTCGAGCCCGAGGACCGACGGACGATCTTCGAGCCACTCGACGACGGCACCCAACACGACTACGAATACGTCGACGATTCCTCAGGGCTGGAAGCGCCGTCCGAGGACGACCTGCATCTCGCGGACTCCATGTCGCAGGCCCGGGCTCATCGCTACGAGTCGAAGACGCCGCGGCGGTCAGCGCGCGCAAGTTCAAGTTCCGCAAGCGGATGCTGTTCGTCATGGGGGTGCTGCTGTTGGCCTCGGCCGCGGCAGCGTTCCTGGTGTCGCCGACGCTCTGGTACGCGTGCGGCTCGATCGGCGGGATCACCGTCCTCTACCTCGCCTACCTGCGCCGCCAGACCCGCATCGAGGAGCGGGTGCGGCGTCGTCGCGCGCAACGGATGATGCGGGCGCGGCTCGGTGTGGAGAGCACGCAGGACAGCGAGTTCGACGTCGTCCCGTCGCGGTTGCGTCGGCCGGGCGCGGTGGTGTTGGAGATCGACGACGAGGATCCGATCTTCGAGCACCTCGACTACGCCCCGTACTCCAGTGAGTACGACCTGCTGCGCGCGGCGGGCGAGTAGTCGCTGGTTTCAACCTCGGCGCGGCGACTGGTAGCCTGTGCTACCGGCACAAGGGGCTATGGCGCAGTTGGTAGCGCGACTCGTTCGCATCGAGTAGGTCGGGAGTTCGATTCTCCCTAGCTCCACCAGATTTCAGCAGGTCAGGGCATTGTTCCGAGTCGTGTGTTCGAGCCGTCCAGCGTAGATTCAATCGCCGGGCGCAGGGTCCAATGGGTTCGCATCGAGGCGACTGCCCGAAACCCCGGATGGACGCATCGGTGCGCAGCGCCGTGCGCCCTCGATCGAACGGAATGCCTTGTCATCTCAAGAAATGTCGCGCGCCACGAGTGGGCGCGAGGCAGGCGGTCCCAGTACCTCGGTCATGACCGCACTGAGGTCTCCCAAGCGACTCAGGACCGAAGTGCTGGCCGGCTTGGTGGTCGCACTTGCGCTGATCCCCGAGGCGATCTCGTTCTCCATCATCGCCGGAGTCGATCCCCGGGTCGGCCTGTTTGCCTCCTTCACCATGGCGGTGACCATCGCCATCGTCGGTGGTAGGCCCGCGATGATTTCGGCGGCAACGGGTTCCGTCGCCCTGGTCATCGCCCCGCTGGTGCGCGAACACGGCATGGACTACCTCATCGCGACGGTGCTGCTGGGTGGTGCGTTGCAGATCGTGCTCAGCCTGCTGGGCGTCGCCCGTTTGATGCGGTTCGTGCCACGCAGCGTCATGGTCGGATTCGTCAACGCGCTGGCGATCCTGATCTTCCTGTCGCAAATGCCCTACCTGATCGGTGTGCCCGCACTGGTCTACCCATTCGTCGCGGTCGGTCTGCTGATCATGGTGTTCCTGCCGAAGTTGACCACCGTGATCCCCGCCCCGCTGATCGCCATCGTGATCCTCACCGCTGCCGTCCTTGCCCTGAAAGTGCACATCCCCAACGTCGGCGACGAAGGAAAACTGCCGACGAGCCTGCCGACACTGGTCGCTTCCCCAGGTGCCCCTGAATCTGCACACCCTGTCGATCATCGCCCCATACGCCTTGGCGATGGCGCTGGTCGGACTGCTGGAATCGCTGCTGACGGCCAAGTTGGTCGACGACATCACCGACACCCACAGCGACAAGACCCGCGAGAGTTGGGGACAGGGCGTCGCCAACGTGGTCACCGGCCTGTTCGGCGGCATGGGCGGCTGCGCCATGATCGGCCAGACCATGATCAACGTGAAGGTGTCCGGTGCCCGCACCCGCATCTCGACCTTCCTTGCCGGGTTGTTCCTCCTGGGTCTGGTCGTCGGACTCGGTGACATCGTCGGGTTGATCCCGATGGCGGCACTGGTCGCAGTGATGATCATGGTGTCGGTCGGCACGATGGACTGGCACAGCATCGCGCCTTCCACGCTGCGCAGGATGCCGCGTAGCGAGACGCTGGTCATGGTCGCCACCGTGGCCGTCACCGTCGCCAGCAACAACCTCGCCTACGGCGTCATCGTCGGGGCGCTGACCGCGATGGTGCTCTTCGCCCGGCGCGTCGCGCATCTGGTCACCGTCGAGAAGGTCGAGCCTGCCGACGCTGGCGAGCGACGCACGGTGCTCGAACGGTGACCTATCGGGTGACCGGCGAGTTGTTCTTCGCGTCCAGCAATGACCTGGTGTACCAGTTCGACTACACCGACGACCCGCACAACGTCGTCATCGACATGTCCCGCTCGCACATCTGGGATGCCTCCACCGTCGCGGCCCTGGACGCAGTCACCACGAAGTATCAGCGCGAAGGGCAAGCACGTCGAGATCATCGGCCTCAACACCGATTCTGCCGACCGGCACGACCGACTGTCCGGGATGCTCGGCGCGGGGCACTGAGGCGGGTCGGCGACTGCCTGCCGCCGCCCAGCCACACCCCGATGGGGACTGCCCTTGGCCAGCCGGTCCTCGAACACGCGCGCCCGACGTCGAACGCGTGCGCTGAGGCAAGGGCCGCCGTGTTCGGCCGCGGGTGATGGCGCCGCGCGGTTCGCAGTACCAACATGGACGGGTAGGCCCCGACGGTGGCCGAGTCCGCCGAAGAGGCGCACCCGCATGCTCGACGGAAGGACATCCATGGCCATCGCGACAATCAACCCAGCCACCGGGGAGACGGTGCAGACCTTCACCCCGGCAACCGACGACCAGATCGAGGCCGCACTGGCCAAGGCCGACGAGCGGTTCGGCAGCTACCGCAAGACCAGTTTCGCCGACCGCGCCGACTGGATGCGTGCCACCGCCGACCTGTTGGAGGCCGAGGCCGACGACGTCGCGGCCATGATGACCCTGGAGATGGGTAAGACGCTGGCCTCCGCCAAGGCCGAGGCGCTGAAGTGCGCCAAGGGCTTGCCGCTACTACGCCGAGCACGCCGAGGCGATGCTCGCCGACGAGCCCGCGAACGCCGACGCCGTCGGCGCCACCCGGGCCTACGTCCGCTACCAGCCGCTCGGGCCGGTGCTCGCGGTGATGCCCTGGAACTTCCCGCTGTGGCAGGTCGTCCGGTTCGCCGCGCCGGCACTGATGGCGGGCAACGTCGGCATCCTCAAGCACGCGTCGAACGTGCCGCAGTCCGCGCTCTATCTCGCCGACGTGTTCGCCCGCGGCGGGTTTCCCGACGGCTGCTTCCAGACCCTGCTGATCGGGTCGGCGAAGGTGGAGGCGATCCTGCGCGACCCGCGGGTGCGTCGCCGCGACACTGACCGGCAGCGAGCCGGCCGGGCCGGTCGGTCGCCGCCATCGCCGGTGACGAGGTGAAGCACGACCGTGCTGGAGCTCGGCGGCAGCGACCCGTTCGTCGTGATGCCGTCGGCCGACATGGCCAAGGCCGTCAAGACGGCCGTCACGGCGCGCTCCCAGAACAACGGCCAGTCCTGCATCGCCGCGAAGCGGTTCATCGTGCACACCGACGTCTACGACGAGTTCGCCGAGATGTTCGTCGACCAGATGGCGCGCTCGAGGTCGGCGACCCGACCGATCCGAGCCACCGACGTCGGGCCGCTGGCCACCGAACAGGGCCGCGCCGACGTCGAGGAGCTGGTCGACCGACGCGCGTCGCCGAGGGTGCCAAGGTCGCTGTGCGGCGGCAAGAGACCGGACCGGACCCGGCTGGTTCTACCCGCCGACGGTCATCGCCGACATCACGGCGGACATGCGGATGTACGCGGAGGAGGTCTTCGGGCCGGTCGCCTCGCTGTTCCGTGCCGCCGACATCGACGAGGCGATCGAGATCGCGAACGGCACGACGTTCGGCCTCGGCTCCAACGCCTGGACCAACGACGCCGGCCGAGCAGGAGCGATTCATCGACGACATCGACGCCGGGCAGGTCTTCATCAACGGCATGACCGCGTCCTATCCCGAGCTGCCCTTCGGCGGCGTGCAGCCGATCCGGCTACGGCCGCGAGCTGTCCGCCCACGGCATCCGGGAGTTCTGCAACATCAAGACGGTCTGGGTGGGCCCGACTGGGTGAGTATGCGGGGGCCGTGTTCGGTGATCGCGATGGTGTGCTCGGAGTGCGCCGTGTTCGACCCGTCTGCCGAGCGTAGGGTCCAGCCGTCTGCGTCGATGGTCAGGCGATCACTGCCTCGTGCCCACCACGGTTCGAGCGCGAAGGTCATCCCGGAGCGCAGCAGCAGTCCGCGCCCAGGCCGTCCGCGATTGGGGATGTGGGGATCCTCGTGCATGGTCCGACCCAATCCGTGCCCACCGAACTCGACGTTGACCCGATAGCCGGCTTCGGTGGCGACTTCGCCGATCGCAGCGGAGATGTCACCGAGCCGACCGCCGGGCACGGCTGCCGCGATACCTGCGTCAAGGGCTCGTCGCGTCGAGTCGATGAGCGCTCTGTCGGCGGCGTCGTCGCTGTCGCCGACGATGACCGTGACCGCGGAATCGGCCACCCAGCCGTCGATCGACACCGCGAAGTCCAGACTCAACACGTCGCCATCACGCAGCACGTAGTCGCGTGGCATGCCATGCAGCACAGCATCATTGACCGACAGGCAGATGACGTTCCGGAATGGACCGCGACCGAATGACGGCGCGTAGTCCCAGTAGCACGATTCCGCACCGCGGTCGGCGACGAGCGTGCGGGCGTGGTGCTCGAGTTGCATCAGGTTCACGCCCGGCTGCGCCTCGTTCGCCAGGGTGGCCAGCGTGTCCGCGACGAATTCACCAGTCACTGCCATCTTGTCGATCTCGTCGGCAGTCTTGAGTTCGATCACGTCGGACCTCTTCCGGCATCGGTATTCTTATACCGTTTGCGACAGTACCAGGACCGGTATATGAATACCGGCTATGCTGACCGGCATGGTGCGCGTACCCCTGAGTCCGGAGCAGGTGAAGGCCGGGCAACGCCTCGGCGCGCTGATCAGGGCGGCCCGAGCCGGTCGCGATCCCGAGATGATCGCGCGTGACGCCGGGATCTCACCCGAGACACTGCGCAAGATCGAGGTCGGAAGAATCCCCAGCCCGAGCTTCGGCACGGTGATCGGACTCTGCAACGCGCTCGGCATGCCCCTGCAGAATGCCGTCGATGCCTGGCGTGGGACAGACGACCAACGGATGGCCATCTAGCTGGTTGACCCAGAGCGCGCCTCCCGTCGAGCACTCGATGGTCCGGTCGCTTGATGACGTATTTGTTACGGTTGCCCGTGCGCGTTGAATGTCGTTGCGCGGCGGTAAGTCCGGTGCGGTGAACTCCACACCACGCCGAAGGCGAGCACGATGCCGCATAACCGTCGACGATCCGGACGTTGGGATTCTCGTTGTCATGCGCTGCCGCCGTCGCCCTGGCAGCCGCGTGCGGCAGTACTGGCACCAGTGATCAACCCAGCAGCAGTGAGGCGCCTGCGACGTCGTCGTCGACGAGCGCTCCGGCGATGACCGCGCACCTGAGACGACCACCGGACAGGCGCCGGCGGAGACGCCGGCTCCGAGCACTGGAGTAACCGGCGGTGGATCCGGCGGTACGCCCAGCAGTGGCCCGAGTGAAACGGTAAGCAACGGGCCGAGTGCCAGCCCGCCGCCGGTGGAGCGGTCACCCGCACCTCCGACTGGGGGTGGGCCCGGCGGGGACGGATAGTCTTTCGGCAGGGAGTGCAATCTGATTGCGGGGGCGATGAGACGGGTAGCCGAAGACAGCTTCGTGTTTGCCGTGCCCACCCCGGGGTGCGGCGGCACGCGAGTGCTACTCGGTATTTTGGGACTCAAGCGCTGGTCGGCGCGGTCCCATGTCCCACACATTGAACAGGCGATTTGATGCAGGAACTCCCTGACGTAGTCATCACCGGCGTCGCGACGACCAACGCGCTGGCCACGGACGCAGAGGCCACCTGGGCGGCTCTGCTCGAAGGCAGCAGCGGCATCCGCTCGCTGTCCGGCCCGTTCGTCGAGGAACTGGACCTCCCGGTGCGGATCGGGGGTCAGCTGCTCGAAGACTTCGACGACGAACTGAGCCGGGTGGAGCTGCGTCGGCTGTCCTATCCGCAGAAGATGGCCCTGGTGTTGGGCCGGCGGGCGTGGGCCGACGGCGGGTCTCCCGACGTCGACCCGGCTCGCCTCGCGGTGTCGATCGGCACCGGCTTCGGCAGCGCCGAGGAGGTCATCCTCGCGTACATCGACATGCGCAAACGGGGGCTGAAGGCGGTATCGCCCCTGGCCGTCCAGATGTTCATGCCCAACGGGCCCGCTGCCGCGGTGGGCTTGGATCGGTCGGCTCGAGCGGGGGTGACGGCGCCGATGATGGCCGACGCCTCCGGTGCCGGTGCCATCGCCCAGGCCTGGCAGCAGATCGTCTTCGGTGACGCCGACATCGTGATCTGCGGCGCGGTCGAGTCCCCGATCGAGGCCGTGCCCATCACGGCGTATGCCCAGAACGCCGGTGTGATGGCAACCGACAACGACGATCCCGCCGGCGCGTGCCGCCCGTTCGACCGGGACCGAACCGGCATGGTCTTCGGCGAGGGTGGGGCCCTGGTGATCATGGAGACCGAGGCGCATGCCAAGGCGCGGGGCGCCCGCATCCTCGCCCGCGTGTTGGGTGCGGCGACCACCTCCGACGGGTACGACGCGATGTTCTCCGACCCCGACGCCGAGCAGGAGAGCTACGCCCTGACCCGCGCGTTGGAGCGTGCGGGTCTGGCGCCCGGCGACGTCGACCTCATCAACGCCCACGCCGCGGGCACCGTCGCGGGCGATCTGGTCGAGGCGACCGCACTTGGCAAGGTGTTCGGCGCTCACCGTCCCGCGGTGTACGCGCCAAAGGCCGCGTTGGGCAACACCTTCGGAGCCGCTGGCGCCATCGAGGTCGGTGCTGACGGTGCTGGCCCTGCGTGACGGAGTCGTGCCTCCGACGCTGAACCTGAAATCGCTCGACGAGCGAATCGACCTCGACGTCGTCACCGGCGAGCCGAGGAAGGCCGACTACCGGTACGCGCTGAGCAACACGTTCGCGTTCGGCGGCCACAACGTCGTCCTGGCCTTCGGCAAGTACTGACTCGGTACCTCGCCTCACCCGGGCGGCGCGTCATGCTGTACTGCCAAGGACTGAGGGCCGCTACCTCAGAAGTCCACCGGCAAGGGGAACTTCGTCCCCCGGTCATCGTGTGACAGCACTACCGGGACCGCCGCCTCATGGTGCGGAGGGGCCCAATGGGTCATGGGGTGGATCGTAGAACAGGCTGGTGGTCTGCCGGGGACCTGGCTGATGCAGCCTGCGCGGCGGCGGTTCCCAGATGCCCCCATCTACGTGTATCCATCCCACAGAAGACGAACGGCAGCTGAGCGCCAGCGTAACCAGGATTGGCGCCGGATACCTCGAAAGCTGTGGAACGGGGATGTCGCGGACCAGGCCACTCGCGGATCGGGTGGTGCGGGCGGTCACGAGACGATCATCACCCCGGCGTCGGCCCTAGAGACGAATCACTTTCGACCGCGCCAGATCTCCATGCAATCTCCACACTTCCTTCATGTACCGGCAGGTCGGACGGCGGATGCTAATGGAAGCAGAGATCAAGCTGGGTCAGCCACCAAGGAGTCCGACATGAGGAACTTCCTCATCACCGCCGCCGTCGTCGGCGCCATGTCCATCGCAGGACTCGGCGCCGCAGGTGCAGCAGCCGCCGTCGCGTTCAACGGCGCGACGGTGTCGGACACCGTGTCGATCCCGCGCCCCGAGGGGTTGGACAGCGTCCCCGACGACAGTGCCGACAGTCCACTGCCGCGATGCGTGATCGCCGACGCACATGGCCTGCCGGTGATCGAATCGGCAGGCCGTCGAAGCGCGGCGGGCACCGTGCTCGCCGCCTTTGACTGCCTGCCCTGAGAGAAGCACTCGAGGTGCTCACGGCTGCAGCGGGATTCAGATCCCGCAGGCACGCTCCAGATCGGCAAGCGAGTCCTCGAGGTGCATGAGCAGCCGCTGCAGATGCGGCACGCTGCGTCGGCAGCCGACGAGGCCGAAATCGAGGTTGCCCGCGTTGTTGGTCATCGTGATGTTGAGCGCCTGGCCATCCAATGCGATCGAGAGTGGGTAGTTCCCATCGAGACGGGCGCCGTTCCAGTACAGCGGTTCTCGTGCGCCGGGGACATTGGAGATGACGATGTTGAACGGTGGCGGCGCCGAGGAGACGAAACCCGGCACCAGCCCGAGGGCGATCCCGGACATCAGGAACGCCGACAGCGCCAACGCTTGCGTGCGCGGCAGTTCGGCGAACACCTTCTTGTTGTCGTGCATCGACGTGCTGATCGCGTCGAGCCGCTTGGCGGCGTCCTCGATGTCGGTGGCCAGGTTGCACAGGATCGTGCCGACCATGTTGCCGCCCGCATCCTGCTCGTTCTCCGCGCGCAGGCTGACGGGCACCATCGCGACCAGTGGCGTATCCGGCAGCGCCTCCTGCTCACTGAGATAGGCGCGCAGCGCGCCCGCACACATCGCCAGGATCACGTCGTTGACGGTCGTTCCGCTGGCGGTCTTCACAGCCCTTGATGCGGGCGAGCGGCCACGACTGTGCGGCGACACGCCGGGCCCCGCCGATCGGCACGTTGAACATCGTCTTGGGGGCGCGGAACGGAAGCGTGAGCTGTTGTTCGATCAGCGCGGCCCTGGCCACCGAAAGCGTCGACGGCGCCAGGGAGGCGAGTGAGCCGACCGTCCCGGTGATCGACTGCAGTGCCGACCGAGACTGGCCGTCGTCCCGCTCCTTGCGCTTCGGCCCCAACGTCCAGGGCACCCGGATCTCGCGGTCGTCGGGGTCTGGCGTCATCGACCGGATGGTGAGGCGCTGGGCGGACACCCCGTCGAGCAGAGAGTGGTGGATCTTGGTGTACACGGCGAATCGGCCGTCGTCGAGGCCTTCGACGACGTTTGCCTCCCACAGTGGCCGGTGCCTGTCGAGCAGTGTGCCGTGCAACCTCGACGTCAGTTCCAGGAGATCGCGGACCCGGCCAGGACGGGGCAGTCCCGACCGGCGCAGGTGGTAATCGATGTCCACGTCGTCGTCGAATGCCCACGCAACGTTGGAGATGCCGCCGAGCATCGTGCCCGGATGTTTGCGGAAGGTGGGCTGAAAGTCGTCGTTCTTGGCGATCGTCTCGAACATGTCTCGGATGAACTCGGGGCCGGCATCCTCCGGTGGCTCGAAGAGCTGCAGACTTGCGACGTGCATCGGGTGCTCCCGGGACTCGCCAATGAGGAACATCGAATCCGTCGGCGAAATCAGCTTCATGGGTGTGACGTTACCCACCTCACACCCCACTCACTCCGTCCAACCACAATGTGGACCAGAAAAGTTACCCGCCGGTAAGCTGGGGCGCGGAAAGGGAGGTTGTCGTGACCGCACCCAAATTCATCGATATTCACGGCGAGCAGTTCGCAGTCCTCGACGAGGGTGAGGGCGAGGCGCTTTTGCTGATCCACGGGATGGCGGGCAGTTCGCAAACCTGGCGCGCGATCTTCCCGCAGCTGGCCAAGAAATACCGTGTCATCGCTCCCGACCTGCTGGGTCACGGGCAGTCCTCGAAGCCGCGGACCGACTACTCGTTGGGCGCCTTCGCCGTGGGCCTGCGCGACCTGCTCGACGAACTGGGGGTCGACTCGGCAACGGTCGTCGGCCACTCGTTGGGCGGCGGCATCGCGATGCAGTTCCTCTACCAGCACCCCGACTACTGCCGTCGCCTCGTTCTCATCAGCAGTGGCGGCCTGGGCCCAGACGTCGGCTGGATCCTTCGGCTGCTCGCCGCGCCCGGAGCCGAACTCGTCATGCCGGTGATTGCGCCGACGCCCGTCCTGCGCGCAGGGAACTCGGTCAAGGGCTGGCTGAGTTCACTCGGTCTGCGTTCGCCCCGTGGCGCCGAGATCTGGAACGCCTACTCGTCCTTCGCGGACCGAGAGACGCGGGACGCGTTCCTGCGCACCCTGCGCTCGGTGGTCGACTACCGGGGGCAATCGGTGAGTGCTCTGAACAGGTTGCAGCTGCGGGCCGATCTGCCCACTCTCGCCATCTGGGGCGAAGAAGACGCCATCATCCCCGTCGACCACGCCTACTCCGCTCTCGAAGCGCGGCCGGACTGTCGCGTCGAGGTGCTCCCGAACGTCGGGCACTTCGCGCACGTCGAGGCGCCCAGCGAGGTGGTCGAGCTGATCGACGACTTCATTTCGACGACGAGCATTTCCGAGTCGCACCCGGTGATGCGGGGCGTCTAGGTCTAGAGGCGGCGTCGAAGATCTGCAGCGGGCGGGGAGACCTTCAGTTCCCGCATGTCACCGCGAGCAGGGCCATGTCGTCGTGGGCACGGCCGTCGAGGTACTCGATGACGTTCTGCTCGATCGCCTCACAGATCGCCTCTGGTCCGGCGCCCGCATAGGCGGGAAGCAACGCGATGAGCCGCTCGACGCCGTACAGCCCGTCGGCGCCGAAGGCTTCGTCGATGCCGTCGGTGAACATCAGCATGGTGTCACCGGGATCGAGGTGGATGGTCACCGGGCGGTACTCCACCTCGGCCACCATGCCAACGGCCGTTCCGTACACGTCGACCTGTTCGACCCGGCCGCAGGCGCGCAGGATGATCGGCGCCGGGTGGCCTGCAGCGGCGAGGTCGATCTCGAGGCGTCCACCGTCGGTGTGGCGCATCCGGGCGCATACGACGGTGACGAACTGTTCGGTGCGCTCGTCGTACACCACCTTGTTCAGCGCACCTAGCAGTGTGTCTGGTCGCCGGTCGAAATACCCTGCCGTGCGGATGCTTTGGCGAGTCCGGCCCGTCAGTGCGGCCGCCTCGATGCCCTTGCCGCACACGTCGCCGACCAAGAGCAGCCAGTCGTCGTCGGAACCCTGTACGTCATAGAAGTCGCCACCGATGTCCAGATGCTCGGCCGCAGGCCGGTATCTGGCCGCCAGCACGACGCCGGGGATCTCCGGTAATGAGGGCGGGCGCAGGCTGCTTTGCAGTACCTCCGCGATGCGGCCCCGTTCCTCGTGCAGGCGCGCCGAATCCAGCGCCACCGCAGCGTGGGTCGCGATGCGTTCGGCGAGTGCGACGTCCTCGCGGTCGAAACCCCTGCCTCTACCGCGGATCAACACCAGGGCACCGAGTGTCGTCCCCCGTGCGGTGAGGCCGACTCCGAGAAGCTCGGCCGGGCGCATCGCGGCGGCCTCGGCGGCCAGCCCCGGATGCGGAATCATCGTCGCGAGGCCAGCCTCGGCGTCACGATCCAGGACGACGCGCAGCAGTTCGGAACGGCCCGTTCTCAGCACCCGCCCAAGACCGAGGTCGTCAACGGACATCTTCGAGACGACTCCGTGGAAACCGGCATCGTCACCGCCGACGACCGTCAACGCATCCGGTCGGCTGTCCGGGGCGACGACCATGGCCCAGTCGGCGAGCCTGGGCCGGATCATCGTGAGTAGTCGCAGCGCCGTACGGCGCAGGTCGAGCGAGCCGGCCAGTCCTGCGGCCACCTCTTCGACCAGCTGGTCGCGGCCTCGTACCGAGCTCAAGGGATCCATTTGGAGGTCTGCGACCGCCGTCATCCCGGTCCGATCGACGGACATTCCACCAGGCTTTCCCGCCCGGATTCGGGCGTCGATTCTCAGCGCGATGCGCCCGTCGAATCGTCGTGAACTGCTGCTTTCGTCGGTGTCGGGGTCGCGCACCGGCGCGGAATGGACACCACGGGCTGGAATCTCAACCCCTGACCAATCTACGCATCGAACAACCTGGCTGCCACCAAGCGTTGCTCACGTCGCAGCCAAGGTGGGAAACGTCTGTGACAAACCGCGTTTGGCGGGTACTAGTGGCCCATGACTGACAAGGAATTCAAGAAGGGCGACAAGGTCGAGTGGGACAGCCACGGCGGTACCGCAGTGGGCAAGGTCGAGGAGAAGATCACCCACGACACCGAGGCAGCCAAGCGAACCGTGCGGGCGTCCCCCGAGGATCCGCAGTATCGGGTGCGCAGCGAAAAGAGCGGCAATGACGCGGTGCACCGGCCCGACGCACTGCGTCGCCGCAAATGATGTCGCGGCAAGTGATCCAGGACTGACATGCGCCTGCGTCGGAGCGTCCTGGGCGGACCGGGCATCACCAGGAAACGGCGCGGCAAGGGCTTCTCGTACTACGCGCCCGACGGTGCGCCGCTCGACGATGACGCTGCGCTGCAACGCATCAAGGAGCTGGTGATCCCGCCGGCATGGAAGAAGGTGTGGATCAGCCCGTACCCGAACGGTCACATCCAGGCCGTCGGCACCGACGTCGCGGGCCGCCGCCAATACCTCTATCACCAACGGTGGCAGGAGGAGCGCGCCGAGGAGAAGTTCGACCGCGTGCTCGAGATGTCCAAGCACTTGCCCGAATGGCGCGCCCGGGTGGCTGCAGATCTGGCGAGGAAGGGCCTGCGACGGGAACGCGTGCTGGCATTGGCCCTTCACCTGATCGACCTTGGATACTTCCGGGCGGGCGGCGAGCAGTACGCCGAGGAGAACGAATCCCACGGCCTCGCGACGCTATGGTGCGACCACGTCTCGCTGCGGGGCCACGTCGTGGCATTCGACTATCCCGCCAAGAGCGGGGTGCGCCGGACGCTCGAAGTCGAAGATCCCGAAGTCCTGCGGGCGACGCGTGCACTGCTGCGCAGGCCCGATCGCACCGAGCGATTCCTGGTGTGCCGCGACGGAAATGGCTGGGTGGACGTGCACGCAGATGCCCTCAACGCGCGGTTCAAGGAATTGATGGGCGACGACTACAGCGTCAAGGACCTCCGCACCTGGCACGGGACCGTGCTGGCCGCCGAGTCCTTCGTCGATGCCGACCCGCCGGTGTCCAAGGCGGTGATCAAGCGAGTCGAGTCAGCGGTGATGAAGGAGGTCGCCGAAGCTCTCGGCAACACCCCCGCCGTAGCGCGTGGGTCCTACGTGGATCCGCGCGTGGTCGCCGGCTATGAGAGCGAGCTCACGATCGCTGCCGCGTCGAAGCGGGCGGCTCGTTGCCGGGACATCCGGGATAGGCAGGCGATCCTGGACAAGGCTACTCGAACGCTCATTCAACGAGTTGCCAAGAGCTGACCGCGAATTGCTCGCCGGGCCTACCGTCCCGCCGATGTGTGCAGGGCCATGTTTCACCGCTGCGCTCGCTGGGAAGGCTCGAGGGGTGCCCGGCAAACGGGGTCCGACCAGACGAGGGGAGCGACACGTGGCTCAGCGCAATGGGATCGAGGAAACCGTGTCCGGCGTCGTCGAGGGCGTCACGGGCAGGACGAAAGAGGTCAACGCGAAGTGAACGAGGCCCGCGGGGCAGTCGAACAGTAGGGCGATCTGGAAACCCGGCTCGAACTCGACGAGCCGGGCCTTTGATTGTGTGAAAACTCATGCTGAACAAAGTCATTGCACTATCTGCCAGTAAAACCTGGGACAACCGCTTGACGTCGCAGTTGGGACATTGGATCTCCACCAAGGGCTTGCACATCGTCCTGGTGCTGGTCGGCGCCTGGATCGCGACCCGGGTGATCCGCGGCGTCGCCAACCGGATCAGCCGCCGCCTCGACCAGAACGTCGAGGTCGGCTCGGAGGTGCGGTCGGAATCCGTCAAGCACCGGAAGGCCGTGGCGTCGGTCATCTCGTCCGTGGCGGTCGCGGTGCTGTACATCATGGTCTCCGTCGACATCATCAACACACTCGGCCTGCCGGTCGGATCGCTGGTGGCGCCTGCCGCCGTGCTGGGTGCGGCACTGGGCTTCGGCGCGCAGCGCATCGTTCAGGATCTGCTGAGTGGTTTCTTCATCATCACCGAGAAGCAGTACGGTTTCGGCGATCTGGTCCAGCTCACGATCACGGGATCCTCGAACGATGCGCGCGGCACGGTAGAGGACGTCACGCTGCGGGTCACCAAACTGCGCACCAGCGATGGTGAGGTGTACACCGTGCCCAATGGTCAGATCGTGAAATCGCTGAATTTGTCCAAGGATTGGGCGCGTGCGGTAGTCGACATCCCGGTGCCCACGTCTGCCGACATGAACCGGGTGAACGAGGTGCTGCGCGGTGTCTCCGCGAGCGCGATGGACGACGAGACCCTGCCGGATCTGCTGCTCGACGAGCCGTCGGTGATGGGGGTCGAGAGCATCGGGGTGGACACCGTCAAGCTTCAGATGGTGGCACGCACCCTGCCTGGCAAGCAGTTCGAGGTGGGCAGGCGGCTGCGTGAGCTGGTCGTCGCTGGGCTGCGACGAGCCGGAATCGCCAGTGGCGCAGCGACAGTCGATGCGGGTTGATACTTCAGGCGCGCGACATCGCCAGCCGGTCGATCCGGGTGTCACCGAGATGCTCGAGCAGGTCGCGCGGGTTCTCGAAGACCGCGGTCGCACCCGCGTGCTCGAGTTCGTCCCTCGAGATCCCGCCGCTGCGCAGGCACACGCATTCGACGCCGGCGCGGGCGGCGGCCTCGACGTCCCAGGTGGTGTCGCCGACGAAGACGGCCTGATCGGGGCCGACCCCGGCGCGGTCCAGTGCGACGCGCACGATGTCGGGCTCCGGTTTCGCCGTGTCGACGTCGGCGGAAGACGTGAGCGCGGAGACGATGTCGTCCCGTTCGAGCACCTTGCGCAGGATTGACAGTTCGTCCTCGGGAGCCGACGTCGCAAGTACCACCTGCAGGCCCATGTCGGCGACGGCATCGAGAAGGGCGCGGGCACCGGGCAGCGGCCGGAGCAACCCGGCGGTTTCGGCGTAGAACCTGGAGTGAAGCTCCTTCGCCTGCTTCGGGTCCGCGAGGTCACCCGATCCGAGTTCCTCGATGAGCGTTGAGCCATCCATGCCGATGCAACGGTGAATGCGCCACGACTGGACCTCGAGTCCGAGTTCGGTGAACGCGCGTTGCCACGCGTGCACGTGGAGATAGTTGGAGTCGACCAGGGTGCCGTCGATGTCGAAGAGAACGGCTGGGATGGGCGTCATGTGCGTGTGATGTCCGTCCGACTACTTGATGAAGGTCAGGGCCAGAATTGCGGCGGCGATCACCAGGATCGCCCATGCGATCACGGGGACCAGAAACCCCCGTGCGCGGCGGGCGGTGAAGAACGACAGCGCGATCGCCGCTGCGGCCACGACCGGCGAGCCGTACATGATGAGGCCGAACACGTCCTCACCCGGTCCCAACCGGGTGCACGTGCCCTGTGTGCAGGATGCGGTGCTCAGTACCTGGAGGTAGGAATAGGCGACGACCGCGATCGCGCCTGGAATGGTCAGCAGCGCCAACACCCAATTGAGCGTCGTGCGGCTGCCGTGTTGCGTCGATCCATCGGCCGTCCCGTTCCGCTCGTCGTGTTCGACGTCGGCTGCGGACATGGCGGCCACCCTTCTGATCGAGGAAATTCTGGCTGATGCGTACCCGATACGGAGGCGACCAAACGCATGTTTGGTGCGTTTGGGGGCGGGAAATGCGTTCACCATCGCGCAAACACGTCGACGCGACCGCAGCGTTCCGGGCGACCATCAAGACGCGGTGATCGCAAGGGACGTGTTCCGCCGCATGGCGTTCGAAGGCAGCCATATACCGAAGAAGGGATGCACGTGAGCAACGTATTGAAGGGTAAGCGGATCGCCATGATCGCAACCGACGGCGTCGAGCGACGCGAGCTCGAAGAACCGCGCACGGCACTACAGGAGGCGGGCGGCGACACCGAATTGTTGTCGCTCGAGCTGGGGACCATCGACGCACGCAACCATGACCTGGAGCCGGCAGGGGAGTTTCGCGTCGACCGCGCGATCGGCGACGCCGCCGTGGACGAATTCGACGCGCTGGTGATTCCCGGCGGCACCGTCAATGCGGACAAGTTGCGCCTCGACCCGTCGGCCGTCGCATTCGTCCACGAGTTCGTCGAATCGGGCAAGCCGGTCGGTGTCATCTGCCACGGACCGTGGACCCTCATCGAGGCGGGCGTCGTCAAGGGCAGGACGCTCACGTCGTACCCCAGCGTGCGCACCGACCTGCGCAATGCCGGCGCCATCGCGGTCGACGAGGAGGTCGCGATCGACGGCAACCTCATCTCCAGTCGGTCGCCCGATGACCTCCCCGCCTTCTGCCGGGCCATCGTCGGCCAGTTCGCAACGGGATAGGAAGGTCACCATGTCAGTTACAGCGTTCCAGGATCTGCCCTTGGCCGACAGGGACCGCGAGTGGGACGGCGGCGCGGCCGAGAAGCGCGTCCGCGAGTGGGCCAAGGCGACGGACGAGCCCAATGAGGACTACCGCGACGCGCACGTCTGGTATGACGCCGACAAGAAGGACAACTACACGGCCTACAAGCTGCTGATCGCCGACGTCGTCAACGGACGGCTGGTGGCCGTGCCCCGCGGCGTGATGGCCGCGGGCGCAGTCATGCAGGGCTCGCGCGGCGGCGTCGACGTGCCCAAGGGCGACATCGACCGGATCAAGAGCCACCTGGCCAAGTACTACCGCAAGATGGACGACACTCCGCCCTGGGAGGACGGCTAGCGGCGGTGCTTGCCGCGCGCCTCGGCACCGGTCTCGCCCGCGTCGAAGTCGTCATCGGACGCGGTGCGGCCCACGTACGCGCCGTTCTCGTCCGAGTCGGCGCGTGAGCCCGCGACATGCGGGTCATCGTCGACGTCCGCTTCGCCCTTGTCGGCGTGGCGACCGGTCATTGCGCACCTCCTGTGTTCGGTGGGACAGCGTTACCCCGAACCGGACCGTCTCAATCGACCCGGCCGCCGACGAAACCTCGAGAGACGTTTCCCCGCAGTTCGCGCGGGGTAGGACGAGTGTTCGTCATACCGAAGACGGATCGGCCCGATGGAGCGGAGTATCGGTGGGAGACAGCTGTGATCGTCCGGTTGGTGACCTACGGGCCGGTTCGTGATGGCATTGGAGCGAGCCGTTGTGGTGATTCCGGCGCACAACGAGTCGGCCAACCTTCCCGACTGCCTGAAGGCAGTGGTGACGGCGGCGGCATGCTTGCCCATGCCGGTTCTCACCGTGGTGGTGCTCGACGCGTGTGAGGACTGCAGCGTCAACTTCGCGGGCCGGTTCGGGTCCGACGTCCACTTCATCGAGGTCGACGTCCGCAATGTCGGGGCGGCCCGCGCTGCCGGTTTCAGCTACGCCCGCTCGTCGGAAGCGATGTGGGGCGACGAATCGCGCGTCTGGTACGCCACGACGGACGCCGACACCAGGGTGGACCCGGACTGGCTGATCCGACAGACCGCCTCCGGCGCCGATGTGGTCCTGGGCGTGGTTCGCATCGCCAACTGGCGCCACCTCCCCGCGGCGGCGGTGCGGCGCTATCTCAACGCCTACCGATCCAAGCGCCGCCCGGACGGACACGGCCACGTGCACGGCGCGAACATGGGGTTTCGGGCCGACTCGTATTGGAAAGCGGGCGGATTCTCAGACCTGGCCACGGGAGAGGACGTCGATCTGGTCCGGCGGTTCGAGGAGCACCACCTCGTAATCGATCGCGACGAACGGCTGTCCGTCACCACCTCGGCCCGTCAGAAGGGCAGGGCGCCAAAGGGTTTCGCCGCGTATCTTCGGGACGTGGGTCTGCGCGGCGACCGGGAGTCGGCATGACCCCGGAGCTGGTGTGGCGTTGGCTCGAAGCCGGCGAGCTGGAATTGCCTGCGCCGGGATCCGGGCAAACGGCGCGGCGATGGTGGAAGTTGGCGGCGTTGACCGAACGCGACGTGGTTGCGGGTCGACTGGCCGAGGCGCACACCGACGCGGCGGCTATCCTCGACGAACTCGACGGCCCCACCCCGAAACCCGGCGAACTGTGGGGGGTGTGGGCGGCCGAATCGCACGAGGCCGTCGTCACGGTAACCGAGGATGGAGATGGTGAGGCTGCCATTCTCGACGGCACCAAGGCGTGGTGCTCCGGTGCGGGATTGTGCACGCACGCATTGATCACCGCGCGCCGTGACGACAACGCTCGAGGGCTGTACGCCGTCGATCTCAGTCAGCCGCAGGTGATTCCACTGACCCACAGCTGGCGCAACGCAGGCATGCGTGGCAGCGACACCCGCTCGGTTCAGCTGTGTGGTGCGTCCGCGGTGCCCGTCGGCCGCCCCAACGAGTACCTCGACCGGCCCGGGTTCTGGCACGGCGCCATGGCCGTGGCGGCCTGCTGGCTGGGCGGCGCGCGCGGTGTGGCCCGCCCGTTGTACCGGGCCGTCGCCGACGAGCACAGCAGCGCGTCCGGTGACGTGCACGCCCACGCCCACCTCGGCGCGGTCGACGCCGCGCTCGCGGCGGGTGAGGCCATGCTCGTGTCGGCCGCATGCTACGTCGACGCCGAACCGCGCGGCGACCGCGCCGAGTTGATTGCTCGCCGGGTCCGCGCCGTGGTCGAGCATGCCGTCGACGAGGCCATCACGCGCACCGGGCGCGCGCTGGGACCCAAGCCGCTCGCACTCGACGGCCAGCACGCCGAGCGGGTCGCCGACCTCACGCTCTATGTCCGGCAGAGCCACGCCGAGCGCGACCTCGCTGCCCTGGGGCGGATCGCGTCGAGGTGAGTGCGGTGTCCTCCGGCAACGGATCCCGATTCGTTGCCCGGCCGATCGCTACCGGGGGGACGTCGACCAGTGAGTGGGCCGGTTGGCGGCGCGAGTTCCCGGAGTTGAACCTGGACGACTGCCCCGCCCTGGTCCTGGTGGCGCCCCACCCCGACGACGAAACCCTGGGCCTCGGTGCCACAGCGGCCACTCTCCGGTCGCGTGGCATCGACGTACAGGTGGTGTCGGTGACCGACGGCGGCGGTGCCTTTCCCGAGCTCTCGCGACGGGAGCGAGAATGGCTGGCAAGTGACCGTCGTGCCGAATTGCACCGCGCCGTCGAAATATTGGGCCTTGGTGCACCCATCCATCTCGGTCTGCCGGACGGTGACCTTGGCGACCGAGAGCCCGACTTGGCCGCCCAACTCGCCGATCTGCTCGCGGCAGGGCCGAAGGGCGCGTGGTGTGCCGCGACGTGGCGGGGAGACGGACATCCCGACCACGAATCGGTTGGTCGCGCGGCCGCCGCGGCCACCGAACGTACCGGCGCGACCCTGCTGGAGTACCCGATTTGGATGTGGCACTGGGCTCGCCCGGACGACGACGCGGTGCCGTGGCAGCGGATGTCGAGAGTGCGGCTGGACCGTGCTGCGACGGCGCGGAAACAACGCGCCGCCACGGTGTTCCGCACGCAGCTGACACCGCACGAACCGGGCGCCGACGCCGTCCTGCCACCGTTCGTGATGCGCCGACTGCTCGCCGTCGGAGAGGTGGTGTTCTGCTGATGAGACGCGTGCCCGACGAATACTTCGACGCCATGTACGCCAGGTCGGCAGATCCGTGGCAGCTTGCGGACCGTTGGTACGAACGACGCAAGTACGCGATCACCATGGCGATGTTGCCGCGTGCGCGTTACCACCACGCCTATGAACCGGGGTGCTCGGTGGGCGTGCTGACCGAACTGCTTGCCGCCAGATGCGACCACGTCACCGCCACCGACATCGCGGAGGCGGCGCTCACGGCCGCCGCCGAACGGCTCGAGCGCAGTGGGTGCGCGGCACGGGTGACGCTCGAGCGAGGATCGCTCGACTCAGGCTGGCCGACAATGGATTTCGATCTGATAGTGCTTTCCGAGGTGGCGTACTACCTCGACGCGGAGAGTCTGCGCGCGGTACTAGACGTGGAATGCCCGCTTCTCGCGCCCGGTGCGACGGTGATCGCCGCGCATTGGCGCCACCCCGTCGAGGACTATCCGCTGACCGGCGATGAGGCGAACTTCATCGTGCGCGACACGGTCGGTCTGCAGACGCTCGCGCACTACTCGGACGACGACGTCGTGATCGACGTATTCGCCAACGGTGGGGCGGAGTCGGTCGCGGCGCGTACCGGGGTGCCTGGAGTGCGGAGCTGACCTACGTCCGCGGGAGCATCCGCAGGTGACGGCGCGGCCCCCGCACGACGGCCGCGATCGCACTCTCCAGCGTGTTCGCGACGGGCAGGCCACCGCCGGGGTCGCAGATGCGCAACAGCCTGTCCACCTCGCGGCCGGGTATGACGACCCAGTCGGTGCCGCGGCGTGAGCATGAAACGTTCACGTTGTGCAGCACGGAAAAGCCCGACGTACCGAAGAACTGCAGGTCACGCAGGTCGACGATCAACCGGGTACAGGAGCCGATGCTGTGCTCGACGTAATCGGCGAGGTCACGGGCGTTGCAGGCGTCGAGCTCGCCCTCGACCGCCACCACCACCGTGGTGGTGCTGATCAGGCACGTGGTGAACACGGCCCGCTTCGGTGGGCCGTCTGGGGTCGCCTTCGGAAATGGTTTGTGAACGATTGACACGGTCAAACTCCAATCGAGATGGTACTGCGGCCTCACGTCACGGTGATGGCTCTGTTCCCTTGAAAGCCGATGCCCGGGCTTCGCCACGCCCAATGAGGTCTCGTGCAGCTGTGAACTCAACCTCACAAAACTGTAGTACCAAGTCGCTGGTCAGACAATGCGATTTGACTGGGAGTAATAGTTGCTGGTCAGCACATTTGTTTCGGGATTGACAGGACTTTCAATGCCGTCGGGCAGATTTCCGAGGAATTCTCGCCCGTCATCGCCAACGCCACACCCGCGGGGTGAGACGATCGTGGTCGTGGACGTCGACCACCCGGAGGACGACAAGAGCTGGGATCAATCCGCACGTTCGGAAACCGAAACCGAACGGCTGGACCGTAATTGGTCGAGTCTGCTGCAGGAATTGCGGGTAGTGCAGACCGGGGTGCAATTGCTGACCGGCTTTCTTCTCACCATCCCCTTTCAGCAGCGGTTCGACGCCGTCGACGACGACATGCGGAAGGTCTACCTATTTGCGGTCGGCTGCGCGGTGGGCGCGACCGTGCTCCTGATCGCGCCCGTCGGGATGCATCGCGTGCTGTTCCGGCAGCGCCGGCTCAAGTCGCTGGTGTCCGCCGCTCACCGGATGGCCTTCGCGGGCCTGCTGCTGTTGGGGCTGGCGATGGCGGGAACCACGGTGATCGTGTTCGACGCCGTATCCGGACGAACGGCGGGATTCGTCGCAGGCGCACTTGCATTGGCGGCGTTCGCCGCATTCTGGGTGGTGCTCCCGGCGTGGATGCGGGTTTCTGGAGGTTGAACCAGGGTATGCACTGCGCATCGGAACACAGCGGTCATCGGCATCGACGCCAAGACAGTGGTGATCGCGGAAAGCGAGAGCCAGTGATGGCCTCCAAGCATCGGATGCCGAACCGCCAGGATGAAGGCTTTCAACGCGTATTCGCCGCGCTAACGGCGGCCGTGATTTTCGCCGCGCTCGTGTCGTCGGCGGTGGTGTACTTCGTCGGATCGTCGGTGTCCCGTTACTCCGGCGCGCCCGCTGCTGCGCCCGCGCCGCTGCCGGTCAGTCAGCAGGGCACCGTGGTGGCCGTCTCCCCGGACTCCGTCACGGCGCGCAGCGCGAACGGTTTCGCGCGGACCTACCAGTTGAACGCCGAGACCACGGCGATCACCGACCACGGAAATCGGATCGGCGGCGCGGGTTCGGCCTTCGACGTGAACGACCAGGTCTCGATAGTCGGGGTGGTCCGCGACGGTATGGCAATCGCGACGACGGTCGCGGGTCTTGCGGTAGCCAATCTCAACGGTCCGCCCATGGACAGCGTCACCGCGACCCCGTAAGGCGCTCAAGGTTGCAGTCGAGCCGTTGACGGCTTTGAACTCTCGGCCCGTCACATCCGTGTCACCTGTGTGATCCCTGGCACGGGATTTCGTTTCCGGGAATGAATTTACACGAGCTAACGATGTTTTCTGGGGGAAGCAGTTGTGTTGCGAGGAGGAATAAAGATGAATACGAAGACAATGAAGCCGTTGGCCGTCATCGGCGCAGGCGTTGCCGTCACCGCGGCGGCACTGGCCGCCGCAGTTCTGCAGGGCGCGCCGGACTCCGGCACGATGGCCGGTTCAGGCATGAGCACCGGCGTGACCATCACCGCGGCCACGCCCGTTAGCGCACAAGAGATTCCGGCCGCCGTGCCGAGCATCAAGGGCCCCGCGCCGCTGCCGCTCGAGGAGCAGGGACTCCCCGGCTAACCGTTGGTCGGCTAACCGTTGGTCGTTGCCTGCCCCGGGGCTACACCGTAGCCTCGGGGCGTGGTGGGATCCACTGCCGTCAGCGCCGACGAACTGGCCGCCCTTGAATTCTTCGAGGGCTGCCCCGTCGAATCCCTGGGTCCGCTGGCGTCGCATCTGCGCACGCTCACCGCGACACCGGGGCAGGTGTTGCTGCGCCAGGGCGAACAGCCGGTGTCGTTCGTGTTGATCGGGTCCGGACACGCGAAGGTCGAGCACGCCGGTGCGGACGGTGACGTCAGCGTCGTCGAGGTGGGACCCGGGATGATCGTCGGCGAGATCGCGCTGCTGCGGGACGCGCCGCGCAACGCGACCGTGACTGCCACAGAAGAGCTTTCGGGCTGGGTAGGCGGGCGCGAGGCATTCGCCAACCTGCTCGAAGTGCCGTGCATGCTCGACAGATTGCTGCGCACCGCGCGGCAGCGGCTCGTTACCTATCTCGTGCCGGTTCCCGTGCGCCTGCGCGACGACACCGAATTGTATCTGCGGCCCGTGCTGCCCGGTGACAACGAACGCACCGTGCACGGGCCGGTGCTGTTCTCCGAGGACACGCTGTACCGCAGGTTCCAGACGACCCGGATGCCCACCGCTTCGCTCATGGCCTATCTGTTCGAGGTCGACTACGTCGACCACTTCGTGTGGGTCATGACCGATGGCGTCGACGGGCCCGTGGTCGCGGATGCGCGCTTCGTCCGCGACGTCGCGGACCCGACCACCGCAGAGGTGGCCTTCATCGTCGGCGACGACTATCAGGGCCGGGGCGTCGGGACGTTCCTGATGGATGCGTTGGCCGTCGCGGCGCGCGGGAACGGGGTGAAGCGGTTCACTGCGCGCGTGCTGGCGGAGAATTACTCGATGCGCGCAATCCTCGAGCGGTACGGAGCCCACTGGCAACGCGACGAACAGGGTGTCGTGACCACCGAAATCGAGGTGCCGCCGCTGCGCGCGCTGTCGATCTCCCCAAAACTCTTCCGCGAGATCAGCTCCGTCGCGCGCCAGGCGATCCGGGCCGTCGGCTGATGCAGCAACCGTCGAGCGCGGGCGGGAAGCCGCCGCTGAGCAAGGACACCCGGCTGTGCATATCGCTGGCGGCCAGGCCATCCAACATCGGCACCCGGTTCCACAACCACCTTTATGACCTGCTCGGCCTCGACTTCATCTACAAGGCGTTCACCACCACCGACATCGCCGCCGCGATCGGTGGGGTTCGCGCGCTGGGCATCCGTGGATGTTCGGTGTCGATGCCGTTCAAGGAGGACGTCATCGAGCTCGTCGACGAGGTCGAGCCCTCGGCCCGCGCCATCTCATCGGTCAACACCATCGTCAACGACGTGTCGGTCCCCGGCGGCCGGCTCACCGCGTCGAACACCGACTATCTCGCGGTGCAACGGCTCATCGACGAACACGCGCTTGATCCTGCCGGGACGGTGCTGATCCGCGGCAGCGGGGGAATGGCGAGTGCCGTCGGCGCCGCGTTCCGCGACCACGGTTTCCGGTCAGGCATCCTGGTCGCACGCAACGAGGACGCGGGGCGCGCGCTCGCGGACCGGCTCGGCTACGGCTACGCCTCCGAGGTCGGCTCGCACACGGCGTCGGTGATCGTCAACGTCACGCCCCTCGGGATGGCCGGCGCGCCCGAGGCCACCGAGCAGGCGTTCGAGGAAGGCACGATCAGCAAAGCACGCACGGTCTTCGACGTGGTGGCACTGCCATCGGAGACCCCGCTGATCCAGGCGGCGCGCGCCGCGGGCGTCGACGTCATCACCGGCGCCGAGGTCATCGCGTTACAGGCCGCCGAGCAGTTCGAGCGCTATACAGGCGTACGGCCGACGGCCGGGCAGATCGCCGAGGCGTCGGCAATCTCCAGGGCCTGACGGTCGATCAGCCAAGCGTCCGCACGATGTCGGGCTTCATCTGATCCAATTGCGCACCCCAGTACGCCCAGCTGTGGGTGCCGTTCGGTGGGAAGTTGAACGTCGCGTTCCGCCCACCCGCGGCGGTGTACGCGTCCTGGAAGGCGATGTTGCTGTCCCTCGTCAGCCCCTCGAGGAACGTCGCGGGAAGATCCCCGCCGCCCAGCTCGTTGGGCGTGCCGTTGCCGGTGTAAACCCAGATCCGGGTGCCGTTGGCGGCGATCCTGCCTGCCTGGAGCGTCGGGTCGTTGCGCTGCCAGTCCGGCCCACCGCCGGGACCCCACATGGCATCGGCGCTGAAGCCGCCCGCGTCGTTCATCGAAATTCCGACCAGACTCGGCCAGACGCCGTCGGAGAGGTGCTCGAAGCCCGACATCGACCCCGCGTAGGCGAAGTTGCCCGGGTGATACGCCGCCAGGATCAAGGAGGCGCTGCCCGACATCGACAGACCGACGACCGCGTTGCCGGACGGCGAGATGCCCTTGTTCGCCGACAGGTACGCGGGCAGTTCCGAGGTAAGGAAGGTCTCCCACTGGTAGTTCTGGGTGGTGCCGTTGCCGACGGCGGGTTGTTGCCAGTTGGTGTAGAAGCTGGACATGCCGCCGACGGGCATCACCAACGCCACGCCCGACTGGTAGAACTTCTCGAACGCATTGGTCTCGATGTCCCACCCGCTGTTGTCGTCGCGGGCACGCAGCCCGTCGAGCAGGTACACGGCGTGCGAGCCACCGGGCTGGAACTTCACCAGGACGTTTCGCCCCATCGCCGCGGACGGGACCTGCAGATCCTCGACCGGCAGGCCCGGCCGCGAATACGCCTGCGCGGTCGCCGCACCGCCGGTGACACCAATCAATCCGGGCACCATCAGGGCTGCCACGCTTGCGACGGAGATCCTCCGCGCCCAACTCTTGAAGCTCTTCATTCGTTCAGTCATCCCTTCAGGGACATGCCCGCAAAGACATGCGGATTTCGATGTGTTTCATGGATGAATCACCGCACCAGACGCCGGCTTGCACCAGCGCCATACCCAAGGCCGGATCCTGCAAACCGTGATCCGACACGGGTTGTTCGTGGTCTGCCTGCGCCCCGTTATGGGAGACGGCCCGACGCGGACCGTCATGGCGCGTTGACCACTACGATCGGGCGCCGCACGCGCTCGAGCATGTGGCCGGTGAACCCCGCGTACATCATCCTGGCCTGCACGAACCAGTTGATCGACGAATGCACGGCGGCCGCCGTCGGCGGTGCGTCCGCCGGAAGCGGGATTTCGAACGGAAGCACCACCGGCACCCCGGTGCGCAACGGAATCCGCTTGCCCAACGTGACCACTCGACCGTCCAATTGCACGCCGGGCCCCGGCGTCCTCGTCAGCGGATGGGACTCCCGGTCACGCTGCCACGACACGGCGAGGTCGCCGTCGGGCAGGTCCATCGTCGGGGTGAGGGTGACCTGGCCGGTGATGGTCTGGCCGGCCCGCCACACCGGCGACGACAGCGTGATGTCCAGCACGGTCTCGGCCGCCCCACTGACCACCTCGAGCGGTTCGGTGTAGGCCTCCACGTCGGCGGTGCCGATCAGCACGGTGAACTCATCGCGGGCGACCCGATCCTGAAACGCGGAGCGGCCCTCCCGGTCGATGGTTAGGCGACACTCCCAGCGGGCGATCGCCGGGGACGACGCGGGCGCCCACGACGGGATGCGAAACGTCGACGACACACCGGTGAACTCACCGTTGGCGATCGGAAGGTCTTCGGCGATGACGCTCACCCAGTCATCGGCGTCGCGGTCACCGCCGTAATTGGTGCCCACCTGATCGGCCGTCCCGATGGTGTCGTTGCCCGCTGCCGCCGCCGAGTCGACGCGACCGGCCCAGTGGTACTCATAGAAGTTCGTGTAACCCCAGTCAAGGCGGGCCGAGGAGACCTTGTCGATCGGCTTGTCGGTGGTGACCGTCGCCTGCACGGTTTGTCGTGGCGTCACAGTCGTCGGCGATACAACGACCGTGGCGCCGCCCGAGCGGTTGATGAGGCCCACTACTTCTTCACTTCTTCTTGTACTTGGCCTTGTTCGCGGCGTACTCCTCGGGATGGTGCGCCTTCTGGTAGGCCCGCACCGGCCAGAAGAGCAGCCACAGCAGCGGATAGACGGTGACGTAGAACAGCAAAGTCACCAGGCCGCCGACGAGCACGGCGAATACCCATGCCGGGTAGATGACGATGAGGCAGAACTGGATGAACTGCTTGAGCACCACCGGGTAGCCCTCGGCCATCGACCACACGAGGCGCGGGCTCATCGCGTGGGTGAATTGCTTCCACTTCGACGTCTCGTCTTCGGCCTCCGCCCGGGCGTCGCCGATGTCGCGACCCCGCTCCTGGCGGGTGAGTCCGCGCTGGGGTGGCAGCGGCTCGCCCGGTCGGGCCGATGGGATCGTGGTCATGGCGTGATCGTGGTCTTCTCGTCGATCTCGGCGGTGGCGTCCATCAACGGCCCCATCTGGTCCTCGAGACCGTCGGCGTTGAGCTGCAGCACGAAGACGCCGTCCTGACCGGGGATGACGACCGTCTTCTGGGCGATCATCCGCTTGACGCCCGCCTTCGCGTAGCTGCCACCGATCTGGTAGGCGTCGAAACCGCCAAGGGTGCTGGTATTGCCGTCGCCGCCGTCGAAGCCGGGCAGGTTCTTCAGCTCACCTGGCGCGTATTCCATGACCTTGGCCGCATCGACGTTCCCGGTCAGCTTCGACATCAGCGCAATGATCGACGGCGGATCGGCTGCCATGGCCGGATCAGTGAAGACGATGGCGCCCCAAGCGTATTGGGGCGTCTTGGCCCCGGCGTCCTGCCAGCCGGCCGGGACCGGCAGGTCGATGGTCGGGGTCCCGGGATCGCCTCGCTTGACCGGCGTTTCCTTGATGCCGTTCTCCTTGATGTAGTCGGCGATCGTCTCGTTCTTGCCCGCGGCGGGCGTTGCAGGCGCGGCGCTGCTGCTGCTGCTCGACGTGGTGCTACTCGACGCGCTGCTACTCGACGCCGACGAACTGCTCGGCGCGGCCTTGGTGTCCTCTCCGCAACCCGCTAGAGCAAGGCCTAGTGCGGCAACGGCAATGGCGGTCGCGCCGGCCTTCATGGGCGAGGTCATGGAGTCTCCTGTCGTCGGAAGCAGCATGAGCCTACGGTCAGCAAACGAAACGCGCACGCGAAATGCCGGTGGCTGTCAGAAACGGATGTCGCTTGGCGCGAACCGGTCGGTGACGTCGCCGGTCAACGACGTGTCGTACGGGTCGACGGCGCTCGGCTTCGCGCCGTCGGACAGATCGAGCCCGTCCATCCGCACCCAGATCGTGCTCGGGCTGGTGGTGAGCTCGAAGAAGTACATCCGATGGGTGAGGTCACACACGGTGCGGTATTCGGTGTTGTACACCCCGAACTCGCCGTAGGGCGCACCGAACGGCACCGATACGTTGCGCATGATGGCCAGTACGCCAGCCACCGCCTGTCGTTGATCGGCGGGTTCGGGCAACAACGCCGAGTAGTAGGCGGCGCGCTGGAACCGGTCGACGGCATTGACGTTGCCTGGCAGCGGCAGGTCGCGGCTCGGATGCGAGAAGTCCTTCGCCGCCAGCAGTTGGAGTTGCTCGTCGTAGGTCGGGTCGTTCGTCATCAGCGTGAACTCCCGGCCGTGGTGGATCACCAGGCCGTCCGCCGTCAACTCGATGATGGCCGAATCCCCGCGCTGCGTCCTCGATGGCCAGATGCAGCGTGGCGTCGAAGCCGTGCGCGGAGATCATGACCAACTGGATGCCGTCCATCGAGCGCCAATGCCTCGTCGACGGTCGCCGCCTGGTCAAGCAGGTACTGTGCCCACAGGCCGGTGTGGAGGCCGGGGACCTCGACGTTGCGGGTCCCGACGTCGGTGGATTGCAGATATAGCGCGTGCACGCCCAACCCGCGCTCGTTGAGCCCGTCGACGGTGCCAAGGCCGTACACCGTCGTCACCAGGCTGCCGTAGGTGCTGGTCCAGCGCAGCGGGTTGTCCGGAACCACGACCTCGGTCAACAGCAGGCCGCCATCGCGCTGCCGTCCCCGCGGGAACGTCACCACGAGGGGTTGGGTGGACTCGGGCCAATCCATGCTTCGGCCGGTGAGTACGGCGATCTGGTTGGTATTCCACAGGACTCGGGTGCACATGGGCGTGTCCTCTCGCTGGCGTCGCCGGAGGTCAGACTAGCTGTGGTATCAAGGCCGCGTGCGCGTCTTCGCGGCCGGTGCGGCAGTGGCGCTGTGTGCGGCCTGCGGCCCGTCCGACGCGCCCCACCCGGCGGCCGGTCGTCTGCGCCGTCGTCGCAGGCGATGGGCATCGACCTCGCAGGGGTGGCCCGGGTACGGGGTGGCCTGCCCGCAGGCTACGAGGTCGGCGAACTCCTCGGGCGTGTCACGCCCTTGGCGTTCTGGGGTTTTGGTCCGCAGTGGGTGGCCGACCCACCGCAGTGCGGTGTGCTCGCCGATCCTGCGGTCGATGCCGGCACCGTGCGCGGGTGGTCGGCATCTGGGCCCGGGGGCATCGTGTACGTGGTGGCGGCTGCCGCGCCACCCGGCGGGCAGGAGCGGAGCGACTCGGGGGATGTCACCGGCGGGCGGAGCGACTGGGGATGTCACCGGCGGGCGACGAGCGACTGGGGATGTCCCGGCGCGTGCTCCTCTCGACCCTGACCGCCGGACACACCAGCGGCACGGTCGCGATGGTCGAGGCGCCTGCCATCGACGGCGCCACCACGGTGGGCGTGCGCACCGACACCACCACCGTGGTCGAGGGCGGCACCGAAACCCATTCTCACGCAGACACCTTCACCGCGTACCTCGACGGGTACGTCGCATACGTGACGGTGGTGACCGACCCAGGTTCGTCGGAGCAGCCTCTCGACGCCGGACTTCGCCGCGGCGCTTCTGGTCAAGACGGTGTCGGCGTTGCGCAGCTGAACGGGCGGTTGCAGTAGATTGGCGGCGATGCTCAGGACGCTGTTCGCGCTCGCGTGCGCCGCACTCGTCGCCGCGTGTTCGAGCGGCGCTCCGCCTGCCGAAAACGCGCACTCCGACATTTCCGGCATCCTCGACGTCAAGTCGAGCTTCGGGCCGGACTTCAAGGTCACCACCGTCGCGCCGACCGGGATCGACCCGCGCATCCTGGCGCCGCAGAGCCTTCCGCCAGGGGTGAAGTTCGAGCCGCCGGACTGCGCGAAGTTCGCGACGGGACTGGCCGTTCCGGCCGGAGCGAAGGGCAACATGGCCGCCACCACGGCGGAGGGGCAGGGCAATCGGTTCATCGCGATCGCGGTCGAGACGTCCGAGCCGGTGCCCTTCACCGACCCCGGCAAGGGCTGTCAGAAGGTGGGTTTCGCCGGTCCCGGCGAGCGCGGTGTCGTCGAGGTCGCCGAGTCGCCGACGATCGACGGCGTCCGCACGCTGGGCACGCACCGGGTCGTGCAGACCGTGGTCAACGGAAAGCCCGCCAGCGGTGAGCTCTACAACTACGTCGCAAGCTTCGGCAGCTTCCTGGTGATCGTCACCGCCAACCCGTTGGTGCAGCCCAATCAGCCGGTGGCCCCGGTCAACACTCAGCGGGCGCGCGACCTGTTGACCGCCGCGGTCGCCGCGGTCCGCGGCTGAGCTCAGCGCACGTCGCGCGGGCGGTACTGAATGCTGATCCGCGGGCCGGTTGGCCTCGCCGTCTTGGGCACCGCGTGTTCCCAGGTGCGCTGGCAAGAGCCGCCCATCACCAGGAGGTCGCCGTGGCACTGGGGCAGCCTCAGTGAGCGTCCCGCCGCCGCGCGGTCGCATGGCGAAAACCCTTGTGGCGCCGAGGCTGACGATGGCGACCATGGTGTCCTCGGTCCTGCTGCGGCCGATGGTGTCACCATGCCAGGCGACGCTGTCGTGAGCCGTCGCGATACAGGCAGAGGCCCGCCGAGGTGAACGGCTCGCCCATTTCGCCCGCGTAGATGTCGTTGAGGCGGACGCGCAGCTTCGCGATGACGGGGTGCGGCGCCTGCTCAGCGCCGAGGTCGTGGAAGCTGACGAGCCGGGGTACGTCGAGCGTGCGGTCGTACATCCGCCTGCGCTCGGCCCGCCAGGGGATCGACGACGAGTTCGCGCAGCTTCGTCGAACAACCCTTTCCGGTCGCTCGCTCCTGCCGAGCCAGCCGGAGCGCAGATCGAGCCACGCGCCGTCACCCAGCTGACCGCCGTTCGACGTGGTCGAACAGCGACCCTTGAACCGTCAAGGACACACCCCGCATGTTATCGCACAGACGTTCGATTTCACAGGTTGGCTGCGCCGGGCCCACGTTGGGCGAGCACGTCGCCGGGGTTCGTCAGCGCGCACGTCTTCAGGCTCAGGCAGCCGCAGCCGATGCAGCCGGCCAGGTTGTCGCGCAACCGCTCCAGGTGCAGGATCCGCTCGTCGAGGTCGTCGCGCCAGCCGGCCGAGAGCCGCGCCCAGTCCTTGCTCGTCGGAACCCGGTGTGTCGGCAGCGAAGCCAACGCCTCGCGGATCCGCGCCAGCGGTATGCCGAGCCGCTGCGACATCCGGATGAAGGCCACCCGGCGCAGCGTTTCCCGAGCGTAGCGGCGCTGATTGCCGGACGTGCGCCTGCTGTGGATGAGGCCTTCGCGTTCGTAGAAGTGCAGCGCAGACACCGCCACGCCGCTGCGGTGAGCCATCTCACCGGGCGTCAACTCGGTCATCTCCATGACCTCAACCATAGTTGAGGTGGCAATTGGCGTTACGGTGCTAGATGTGACAGGCACCGTGCTGGGCTCCAACTCCGAAGTGGGCACGCTGCGGGTGGTCATCCTGCACCGTCCCGGTGCCGAGCTGCAGCGGCTGACGCCGCGAAACAGCGACAAGTTGCTGTTCGACGGGCTGCCGTGGGTGGCCAGGGCGCAGCAGGAGCACGATGCGTTCGCCGAACTGCTGCGCTCCCGCGGCGTGGAGGTGCTGCTGCTGGGCGAGCTGCTGACCGAGGCGCTGGCCAGTGGCGCGGCGCGGATGCACGGCATCGCGGCGGCGGTCGACTCCCGACGGCTGGGCTTGCCGCTGGCGCAAGAACTTTCGGCCTATCTGCGCAGCCTCGAGGCCGCGCCGCTGGCTCACGTGCTGATGGCCGGGATGACGTTCAACGAGTTGCCGTTCGGCGAGAGCGAGTTGTCGTTGGTGCGGCGCATGCACCACGGCGCGCGATTTCGTGATCGACCCGCTGCCGAATCTGCTGTTCACCCGCGATTCTTCGTTCTGGATCGGGCCGCGGGCGGCGATCACGTCGCTGGCGTTGCCTGCCCGCGTGCGCGAGACGTCGCTGACCGACCTGATCTATGCCCACCACCCGCGCTTCCTCGGGGTGCGGCGGGCCTACGAATCGCGCTCGGCGCCCGTCGAAGGCGGTGACGTGCTGCTTCTGGCGCCGGGCGTCGTGGCCGTCGGCGTGGGGGAGCGCACCACGCCCGCGGGTGCGGAGGCGTTGGCGCGCAGCCTGTTCGACGACGACCTGGCTCACACCGTGCTGGCCGTGCCGATCGCCCAGGAGCGGGCGCAGATGCACCTGGACACCGTGTGCACGATGGTCGACGTCGACGCCGTCGTGATGTACCCGAACATCGTTGATTCGTTGTCGGCGTTCACGATCCGGCGCACCGGCGACGGGCGTGCAGATCGACCGCGCCGCGCCGTTCGTGGACGCCGCGGCCGATGCGATGGGGATCGCGAAGCTGCGGGTGATCGATACGGGCACGACCCCGTCACGGCCGAGCGCGAGCAGTGGGACGACGGCAACAACACGCTGGCCCTGGCGCCCGGCGTGGTGGTGGCCTACGAACGCAATGCGGAGACCAACGCGCGGCTCGAGGATTCGGGTATCGAGGTGCTGCGGATCGCGGCCTCGGAGTTGGGCACCGGTCGTGGTGGGCCGCGCTGCATGTCGTGCCCCGTCGCCCGCGACCCGCTCTAGCCTGGCTGGCGCCCGCCGAGATTGCCCTCACTGTCGTTGCGGTCGCCCCTCAACGACCACCACCGCTGTCTCGGCGCGAGGCCCAAGCCGCTGCGACCCGGGCGAGGATGTCGCGAGGCCGATCCTCGGCGATGACCTTGACGTGATGCCAGCCGATCTGCGCACGCGCCGCAGGCGTTTGACGTCCCAGGCGTACCGGATTCGGTCGGTCCGATGCTGATCACCGTCGTACTCGACGGCGATCATCACGTCGTCCCAGCCCATGTCGAGATACGCGAACGTGCGGCCCCAGCCGTCGATCACCGGTACCTGGGTCGTCGGACGCGGGTATCCGGCATCGATCAGCAACAGCCGCAGCCACGTCTCCTTCGGTGATTGCGCACCTCCGTCCATCAGGTCGATGGCGGTCCGCAGCTGCCTGATACCGCGCGCCCCCTTGTATCGCGCGATCAGCGACGCTACGTCTTCAGCCGCGAGACCCGTTGCGCGTGACAGCGCGTCGAGATGAGCGACCGCCACACCTCGCGGAAGGTAGCGCCCGAGGTCGTAGGCCGTGCGCTGCGGCGTGGCCACCGCCATGCCGTCCAACTCCATGACGTCGCCCGACGCAAAGTGATCGTTGCGCGCGATGATGCCGCTGGGTGGCCGATTGTTGCGCCAGAGCAGTTCTATCGCAGCCTTCTCGTCGACCCAGAGGGACCCATGAAGTGCAGATGCGGCACGACCCGTGACCGGCGCTTTACGGCCCGACCACAACCATGCACCGACCGTGTTGGTGTACAGCGACGGTTCGGCGATCCTCGGCGTGTACACGTCTGGATAGATGGTGCGATACTTCCATCGCAGCTGACCCCACGTGACTTCGTTGCGGTCGATGGCTTCGCTGCCCAAGAAGATGGTTCCCATGGTTCGAGCGTGATTCGGTGCGCCGACACGCGGCGAGCCAGTAGCCATGGTTGTCCACAGGGCGTCTTGACGACAGTGGATGCTGTCTCGGCGGACGGCGTGGCGCGGCGCGGCGCGGTGAAGCGGCACCGCGCTAGCGCCAGCTGGGCAGCCAGATCTCCATGTTCCAGGTGGATTGCGAGATGGGCAGGCCCGTGAGGATCGGGAACATCCACGCGAAGTTCGTGATGACAACGGCCACATACAGACACACGACGAGCAGACCGAGCGTGCGTCGTTCGGCGTTCTGCCTTGGCGCATAGAGGATGTCGCCGAGGATCAACGCGATCGCCATCACCAGGAACGGGGCCATGGGCGCCGCGTAGAAGAAGTACATCTGCCGATCGATGTCGGCGAACCAGGGTAGGTATCCGGCGCTGTAACCGACCAGCACCACGGCGTACCGCCAGTCGCGCTTGACGAACGCCCGCCAGAGGGCCCAGCCCAGTATCGGCACCGCGAGGAACCACATCGCGGGCGTGCCGACGAGCATGACCGCCTTGACGCACGACTGTGCGCCGCATCCGGCGACGTTCTCCTGGTCGATCGCATACAGCACCGGCCGCAACGACATCGGCCACGTCCACGGCTTCGATTCCCACGGATGGTGATTGCCTGCGGCGTTGGTCAACTCCGAGTGGAACTTGTACACCGTGTAGGTGTAGTGCCACAGCGAGCGGATCGCGTCGGGCATCAGTCCGCCCTCGCCGATCGTCTGCCCTTCCTCGTGCCGGTTGGTCGCCGTTTCCGAGGCGAACCACGCCCCGTACGACGCGAGGTAGACCCCGAAGGGAATCAGGCCGACCACGTACACCGTCGGCCCGAAGTCGCGTCGCAGCGTGCCAAGCCACGGCCGTGGCACGCGGTACTGGCGCCGCGCCGCGACGTCGAACGCCAACGTCATCACGCCGAAGAACAGGACGAAGTACAGGCCCGACCACTTGGTCGCGAATGCCAGGCCGAGCAACACGCCTGCGCCGAAGCGCCACCAACGCACCCCGAGGCGCGGTCCCCACGGCGTCTCGCCGATGCGGCCCTCGAGCAGCGCGACGTGCATCCGCTCGCGCATCTGGTCGCGGTCGACGATCAGCGCGCCGAACGCCGCCACCACGAACACCACGAGGTAGACGTCCAGCAGGGCGGTGCGCGCCGAGACGAAGCTGACACCGTCGGCGATGATCAGCAGCCCGGCGATCCCACCGATCAGCGTCGATCGGGTGATGCGGCGGACGATCCTGGCCACCAGCAGGACGATGATCACGCCGCACACCGCGCCGCTGAACCGCCAGCCCAGCCCGTTGTAGCCGAAGATCGCCTCGCCGATGGCCATCAGCTGCTTGCCGACCGGCGGGTGTACCACCAACCCGTAACCGGGGTTGTCCTCGACGCCGTGGTTGCCGAGCATCTGCCAGGCCTGCGGCGCGTAGTGCTTCTCGTCGAAGATCGGCGTCGACCCATCGGTGGGCGAACCGAGGTTGAGGAACCGGGTCAGCGCCGCGACGGCGGTGATCACCGCCGTCATGGCCCAGCCCTGCAAACGGTCGACGGGTCCGAAGTCGGGAGCGGGCATCAACGGGTCCGGACTGATCACCGGGACCGCGCGCGGGGCGTCGAGAACGTCCGAGATATCCCAGACGTCCGAGTCGGCGGGCGAGGCGGTCACACGAGCGATCGTAGGCTGTGCAGTGTGACGGACGGTCGACTGCTGCTCGCGGCCACTCCGTTGGGGCAGGTCGGGGACGCTTCGGCGCGTCTGGTCGAGGCGCTGGCAAGCGCTGACGTGATCGCCGCCGAGGACACCCGCCGGATCCGGATCCTGGCGCAGGCGCTCGGCGTCAAGCCTGCGGGCCGGGTGGTCAGCTTCTTCGACCAGAACGAGGCATCGCGGGTACCCGCGCTGGTCGACGACATCGTCGCGGGTGCGACGGTGCTGGTGGTCAGCGATGCGGGCATGCCGCTGATCAGTGATCCGGGATACCGCCTCGTCGTGGCCTGCGCCGAGGCCGGGCTGCCGGTCAGCTGCCTGCCAGGGCCCTCGGCGGTGACGACGGCGCTCGCCGTGTCGGGGCTGCCCTCGGACCGGTTCTGCTTCGAGGGGTTCGCACCACGCAAGCACGCCGCGCGGACGTCGTGGCTGGCCGCGCTGTCGGCCGAGCAGCGGACGTGTGTGTTCTTCGAGTCGCCGCGTCGCCTTGCCGAGTGCCTGAACGACGCCGTCGACGCGCTCGGCCCCGACCGGCGCGCGGTGGTGTGCCGAGAGCTGACCAAGACGCACGAGGAGGTCAGGCGGGGATCGTTGGCCGACCTCGCCGAGTGGGCCGCCGACGGCGTGCTCGGCGAGATCACCGTGGTGCTCGCCGGGGCGCAGCCCCGCGCCGACGTCGGTACGCTGGTCGCCGAGGTGCTGACCCGGGTCGACGCGGGCGCGCGGGTCAAGGACGCCTGCGCCGAGGTGATTGCCGAGAACCCCGGCGCCCCGTCCCGCAACGCGCTCTACGACGCCGTTCTTCGGTCCCGCAGCTGAAGGGGTCGGCATGCACTGCCCGCGCTCGTCCTGGTCCACGGTGGCGCACATGCCGCTGACTGCTGGGATCTCACAATAGGCGAGATCGGCAGTCTGGCACCGGATTTGACGGTGCTCGCGGTGGACCTGCCGGGTCGGCGAGCCAAGCCGGGCGATTTGTGGACGTTGACCATCGCCGACTGGGTGGTTGCGATGATCGCCCGCCAGATCCCGGTCGAGACGGTATCCCGCACGGGCATGCCCGAGGAGGTGCCGCGCACGTGGATCCTGACCCTTCGGGACCACACCCATCCGGTGGGGGAGCAGCGGGCGAGTATCGAGGCGGTCGGCGGCGTGCAGGAGGTGATCGAGATGGACACCTGTCACGGCGTCATGGTCAGCGAGCCGGAACGGCTGGCGAAGCTCCTCGTCGAGCGCTGCCGGCAGTGGGGGTGAGGGCGGTCCGCTACGCCTCGGATGCCGACGACTCGGCGCGGTGCAGCGCGTCGAGCAGGCGTCCGCCCGGAGCCCCGTCCTCCCCGAACAGGTTGCGCTGAAGCTGGATCATCAAGGGAAAGGCGCGGTGCAGCACCGCGATCCCCTCCTGGCTCAGCACGACGTTCTTGGCACGGAAGTCGGACGGACTGCGCACCCGTTTCACCCAGCCCTTCGATTCGAGTGCCTTCATCATCTGCGAGACCTGCATGGTGCCGATGTCTCCCGCCCGCGCGAGGTCGACCTGAGTGACGGGCTCCCCGGACCGCCCCAGCCACGCGGCCAGCGCCAGCGTCTGGAATTGGAGGTGGGTGAGGTCGAAATCGGCCAGCACGCGATCCGCCTCCCGCACGTAGCGATGCAACACCCGCCACAACACGAAGCCGACAGCGCGCTCCGGGGAGCCCAGCGTGGCAGTCGCGAAGAGGTCTGCGATCGCCGACGCATCGTTGCTCACGAAGGCAGAGCGTAGACAACTCACAGCCAAACAATATACTAAAGGCGTTTACTATTGGCTGAGGCCGAGAAACCCGAAGTGAGTTTGCGAACTTCGAAGGAGGCTTTCAGCAATGAGTGATATCAAGTTGGACATTGGCTTTCACGACTACGAACACGTCCGTGCCCTACGGAGTGACACCCGACCAGTGTCGCTGGCTGATCGGCGGTTTCGACTGGCCGATGGCGCCCTTCGACTTCGTGCCGGAACTGCACCCAGGCGGCGTCGACGTCGGTCGCATCCCCGACGACGCCGCACTGGGGCCCATGCTCGACGAGGGCGAGATCGACGCGATGATCTCCGCCCGGCATCACGACCTGGTGGTGAACGTCTACCGCGCGTTCTGCGAGGCCAAGGACGTTGTCCTGCAGGAATGTCGGACCGGTCGGATCTTCAACCCCATGGACGTCCCGATGCCGTGGTTCAGCGACCTGTACGACCACGACGTCGAGGTCTTCGGCGAGGACTGGTGGCCGTACGGCGTCGCCGCCAACCGCATCACCGTCGACGCATTTCTGCGTTGGCACCGCGAGCAGGGACTTTCGCGGCGTCGCATGACGTGCGACGAGGTCTTCGCAAGCGAACTGCTGGACACCTAGGAGGAATCATGAAAGTCGTTGGACTGGAAGAACACTACGTCACGCCGGAGGTCATCACGGCGTGGCAGGGACTCGACCCGCAGTGGCAGGACCCCATCACGAGATCCTCCGACGACGGCGAGATCGAACGCGGGCTGCTGTCGCTGGGCAGCGAGCGGCTGGCGGTCATGGACGACGCAGGGGTCGACACCCAGGTGCTCTCGCTCACCACGCCGGGGCTGTGGAATATGAGCACCGCCGACGCCGTCGCGTTGCAGACCGCATGCAACGACCGACTCGCCGCAGCGGTCGCCGAAAATCCGGACCGGCTGCAAGGTTTCGCGACACTGGCCGTGCAGGATCCCGAAGCCGCCGCGGCCGAACTGGGGCGTGCCGTCGGCTCGCTCGGCTTCCACGGCTCACTGATCTTCAGCCGTACCCGCGACAGGTCCATCGACCACGGCGACTTCTGGCCGGTGTTCGAGGCGGCCGAAGCGCTCGGCGCGCCCCTCTACCTGCATCCTCAGCCGCCACCCGCATCCGTGCGGACCGCCTACTACGCCGGCTTCGGCGACGTCGTCGACTCCGCCTTCGCGACCCACGGAGTCGGCTGGCACTACGACGCCGGCGTGCAGCTGCTCCGGCTGATCCTCGCCGGGGTGTTCGATCGCTTCCCCGGCCTGCAGGTGATCCTGGGCCACTGGGGCGAGATGGTGCCGTTCTACCTCGACCGGATCGACCGACTGACGCCGATCGCCGGCCTGCAGCGCACCGTGTCCGAGTACGTCCAGAACAATGTATTCCTCACGCCGGGAGGCGTTTTCAGCCAGAGGTACCTGTCGTGGGCTGTGGAGGTCGTCGGCATCGACCGGATCATGTTCGCCGCCGACTACCCGTATGTGCCGACCGACGGCGGGCTGGCAAGGAAGTTCCTCGAGGACGCGCCGCTCAGCGACGACGATCGCGAGAAGATCGCGTCGGGCAACTGGGCGCGGCTGTGCGCGGGGATCCGGCGCTGACCAGTCCGAGGCCGATCGTCGGCGCCGCCTTGTGCAGGCACTCCCGCCACTCCGCGTCCGGGTCCGAATCGGCCGTGATGCCACCGCCGACGCCGAGCACCGCGCGCCCAGTGTGGTCGAACTCGACGGTGCGGATCGCCACGTTCAGCTCGGTGCCGGCGATCGGCGAAGCCAAACCGATGGTCCCGCAATAGATTCCGCGTCGCACCGGCTCCCATCCGGCCAGCAGTCGGCGGGCCATGGTCTTCGGCGTTCCGGTGACCGACGCCGGGGGAAACATCGCGTCGAGCACGGCGGCCATCGGAACGGCGGTGTCGACACGCGCGGAGACCGTCGACACCAGGTGCCAGACCCCTGGCGCGGCACGCACGGCCAACAACTCGGACACGGTGACGCTGCCGGTGATCGCGATCCGGCCGAGGTCGTTCCGGACCAGGTCGACGATCATGATGTTCTCGGCGACGTCCTTGACCGACGCGCGCAGCGCCGACGGTGCCGCGTCGAGCGGCAACGTGCCCTTGATGGGGCTCGAGTCGACCGCGTCGCCGACGCGCCGTAGGAACAGTTCGGGCGAGAGCGAGGCGACCGCGCCCCAGGCTCCCGCGACGAACGCCGCACGGGCGGGCGCGGTGCGCGCGACGGCTTCGGCGAAGAAGTCGACGGGCGCACCGCTGACGTGCCCGACGAACTGCGTGCACACGCACGCCTGGTAAACCTCGCCTGCCGCGATGGCGTCGAGGCACGCCAGCACTCCGGCATGGTGGGCGTCCCGGTCGGCATGGCCCCAGAGGACGTGGCAGGGCACGTTCGGCGCGTCTGCGGTCAACGCCTCGATCAGCCAGGTCGGCGCCGCCGCACCGGAAAGGTTCTCGTACCACCAGGTTCCGTCACCGTCCTGACGCAGTACGTCATCCGTCCAGCCGCCCGCGGCCTCGGGAATGCGTGGCCCGTGCCCGTCGGCTCCTGCGTCGGGATAGGAGAGGTACCCGATCCATCCGCCACCGACCTGCTCGCCGGCTGATCCTGGTGCAGTGTCGAAGACGTCGCCGCAGCCGACCGGCTCGATCGCGACACTCGGCACCAGCACCGCGCGCGATCCGAACCATTCGCCGGTCAGCGCGGCAGGGGGAGGCAGCCCGTGGCGCGACGTCGCCGACGCCAGGGCGCGCAGCACCGACGCTGCCTGCCCAAGCTCGGCGATCCGCTCGACGCGCATCGCCTTAGCTTGTCAGACGCTCAGCGTGACAGCTCCCGGGCGACCCCTACGCCACCGAGCTTCTCCGGATTGCGCATGGCGTAGAAGTGGGTGATCAGGCCGCCGGTGATCTCGACGGAGATCACGCCCTCCAGGTTGTCGCCGAGGTACAGCACCAGGGCGGGAGCGCCGTTGTAGAACGCGGGCTCGACGCGGCCCTCGTCGCCTGCGAAGCGCAGGCAGGCCGAGGATGAGCCGGGCGACCCGTTGCGCTCCCGCGACCGGCTTCCGTGCGGCGCTGACCTTGCCGTCGCTGTCGGCGGTCCACACGACGTCCGGCGCCAGCATCGTGATGAGCGCGTCGATGTCACCCGTCGACGCCGTTGCGAAGAACTGGGCGGTGAGCTCGAGCGACTGCTTGGGGTCGACCGGCTCGAAGCGCTTGCGACGGGACTGCACGTGCTCGCGGGCGCGGTGCGCCATCTGACGCACCGCCGCAGTGGACTTGCCCATCGTCGTGGCGATTTCGTCGTGTCCGAAGCCGAAGACCTCGCGCAGCACGAACACCGCCCGCTCATCGGGGCTCAACGTCTCCAACACCACCATCATCGCCATCGAGACCGACTCGGCGAGCACGACGTCCGACGACGCGTCGCCGGCGTCCAGAAGCAGTGGTTCGGGCAGCCACGGTCCGACGTACTCCTCACGCCTGCGCGCCTGGGCACGCAGCGCGTTGAGTGCCTGCCGGGTGACGAGCTGCGCGAGGTAGGCCTTGGTGTCCTGCACGCCGTCCAGGTCCACCTCGGCCCACCGCAGGTAGCTCTCCTGCAGCACGTCGTCGGATTCCGTTGCCGTTCCGAGGATCTCGTAGGCGATCGTGAACAGAAGCGGGCGCAGGTGGGTGAACCGCTCGGCGTGCTCGTCACCCGGCGCGGCGCTCATCGGACGGTCGCCGCCTTCGCTTCGGCTGCCAGGTGCTCAGCGCGCTTGCCGCCCTTGATCCAGAAGTACGAGCCTGGTTTGCGGGCCTCCTTCGTCAGGAACGAGATCGTCCCCTTGCAGACGGCCTCCTTGATCGAGGCCGCGGCCCGACCGCCGACGTACAACGGCATCACCTTGTCGTCCAGATGGGCGAGCTGGACGATTCCGCCATTGCGGCCCAGGCTGACGCACTGGCCGGTGAACGCCTGGTTCACCACCGCGGGTTGGGTGCCTGCGATTCGGCTGAGCACCGTGTTCGCCGCCTGCGCGCCGAGTGGGATCGCCGCCTGGCAGCTCATCCGTAGTGGTGAATCCGACGGTGCGGCAGCATCTCCCGCGGCGACGACGTAGGGATTGTCGATACTGGTCAACGTTTCGTCGGTGAGCAGCCGCCCGATCGCGTCCGTGGCAAGGCCGCTGCGGCTGGCCAGATCGGGCACGCTGAAACCCGCTGTCCAGATGGTCATGACGCTGCGCAGTTCGCGACCGTCGGCCAGCACCACCGCATCCTTGCGCACCTCGGCCACCTTGGTGCCCGGCCCGTCCAGGACGGTCACGCCCAGCTTCGTCATTCGCTTGGCGACCGACTTCCGGCCGGGCCCGCTGAGGTAGGGGCCGAGCACGCCGCCGCACACCAGGGTGACCGCCCGGCCCTGCTCGGCCAATTCCGCGGCGGTCTCGAGACCCGTCGGGCCCGCGCCGACCACCGTCACCGGCGCCCCGGGATGAGCCTCGGCGATCGCCGCGCGCAACGGCTCGGCGTGCTCCAATTCCGCAATCGGGAAGGCGAATTCGGCGGCGCCGGGAACAGTCGGCGTGGCGCTGGTGCTTCCGACCGCATAGACGAGGTAGTCGTATCCGATGGTGTCACCGGATCCCAGCGTCACGGTGCGCGACGGGCGCGTCGATGCGTTCGGCCGTGTCGACCAGCAGTCGAACATCGGCGCCGAGCACGTCGGTGTAGTCGACGACGGCGTCGTCGGAGCCGGTGACGAGCTGATGCAACCGGATCCGCTCGACGAACTTCGGCCGCGGGTTGATCAGCGTGATCGCGATGTCGGGATTGAGACGAAGATGGTTGGCCGCGATGACGCCTGCGTATCCGCCACCGATCACGACGACGTCGATCTTCTTGGTCATGACTACTCCTCTGAAGTCGTGGCCCCCACCGTGTGATTGGGAGCCGGTCTGACCTCAAGACACCGCTGACCGCCGAAGTGTGACACGGCCGCACCGAATGTGGTGCAGCTCACTCCGCTTGATAGCGGGGAAACACGCCCTCGGGCTTCGGCAGCGCAGTGCCAGGGGCGAGTCGGACCGCGACGGCGGCGAAGGTGCGCTGGTCGGCAGGCTGGCCGAGCAAGTCGAGCAGCTTGGCCGCGGAATCCGGCATCACCGGCTGGACCAGCAGTGCGGCGATGCGCACCACTTCGAGCGTGGTGTACAGCACGGTGCCGAACCGTTCCTGGTCCGACGGGGCGTCACTCTTGCGCAGCACCCATGGTTCCTGTGCGGAGAAGTACCGGTTGGCGGCGCCGAGCATCAGCCAGATGGCTTCCAGCGCAAGGTGCATGGCGGGCACGTCGTAGTGCTCGCGCACCTTCTCCAGCAGACCGTCGGCGATCGTCAATAGTTCGCGGTCATCGCCGGCGAACTCGCCCGGCTGCGGCACGATGCCCTCGAGATTCTTGTCGACCATCGACAGGGACCGCTGGGCGAGATTGCCCAGTTCGTTGGCTAGATCGGTGTTGATCCGGCTGATGATCGCCTCCTCGCCGTAGCTGCCGTCCTGACCGAACGGCACCTCGCGGAGAAGGAAATAGCGCACCTGATCGAGCCCGAAGGCGTCGACGAGCGCGAGCGGGTCGACGACGTTGCCGAGCGACTTACTCATCTTCTCGCCGCGGCTGAAGACGAAGCCGTGTGCGAAGACCCGCCGCGGCAGCTCGATACCCGCCGACATCAGGAATGCGGGCCAGTACACCGTGTGGAACCGGATGATGTCCTTGCCGATCATGTGCAGATCGGCGGGCCAGAAGCGGCGGAAGTCGGCGGAGTCGGTGTCGGGGAAGTCCGCGCCCGTCAGATAGTTGGTCAGGGCGTCGACCCACACGTACATGACGTGGTCGGGGTGGCCCGGAACCTGCACGCCCCAGTCGAACGTCGTGCGGGAGATCGACAGGTCGCGCAGGCCACTCGATACGAAGCTGACCACTTCATTGCGGCGCACGTCGGGTCCGATGAACTCGGGGTGCGCCCGATAGTGCGCCAGCAACCGTTCGGCATAGGCCGACAGCCGGAAGAAGTACGTCTGCTCCTCGGTCCACGTCACCTCGGCGCCCGTCTCGGTCGCGATCCGCGATCCGTCGGGGCACTCCTCGAGTTCGTCCTCGGTGAAGAAGCGCTCGTCGCGCACCGAGTACCAGCCCGAGTACGAATCGAGGTAGATGTCACCCGACTCGTACATGCGGTTCCAGAGGTCGATGGACGCCTCGACGTGGTCGGCGTCGGTGGTCCGGATGAAGCGGTTGAAGGAGATGCCGAGTTTCTCCTGCATCGCCTGGAACGCGTCGGAGTTGCGCCGTGCGAGGTCGGCGGTCGGGATGCCCTCGGCAGCGGCGGTCTGTGCCATCTTCAGGCCATGCTCGTCGGTGCCGGTGAGAAACCGGACGTCGAATCCGTCGAGTCGCTTGAACCGCGCGATCGCGTCGGTGGCGATGTATTCGTAGGCGTGCCCGATGTGCGGCGCACCGTTGGGATACGCAATGGCCGTCGTGACGTAGTACGGCTGGCTCTGGGTACTCATCGCGCTTCACCCTATTGTCTTGGCTTGTGTCCGGGAAAAGCGATGACCGCCCGCCCCCACCCGCGCCGGAGCCGTTGGCGCCGCTCATCGACGCGCACACACACCTCGACGCGTGTGGTGCGTCGGACGCCGCCGACGTCAACGCGATCCTCGACCGTGCCGAGGCGGTGGGCGTCGGGGCCGTCGTGACGATCGCCGACGACCTCGACTCGGCGCGGTGGGTCACCCAGGCGGCCGACTGGGACGCCAGGGTGTACGCCGCGGTGGCGTTGCACCCGACGCGCGCCAATGCGCTCACCGACGAAGCCAGGGCCGAGATCGAACGGCTCGCCGCCCATCCCCGGGTCGTCGCGATCGGGGAGACCGGGATGGATATGTACTGGCCGGGGAAACTGGACGGCTGCGCGGACCCGGCCCAGCAGCGCGAGGCGTTCGCGTGGCACATCGACCTGGCCAAGCGGACGGGCAAGCCGCTGATGATCCACAACCGCGACGCCGATGCCGAGGTTCTCGACGTGCTGCGGGCCGAGGGCGCGCCCGACGCGGTGATCTTCCACTGTTTCTCGTCGGGGCCGGAGATGGCCAGGGTGTGCGTCGACGCCGGCTGGTTGCTCAGCCTGTCCGGCACGGTGAGCTTCAAGAACGCGTCGGCGCTGCGCGACGCGGCGCGACTGATTCCACCTGGGCAGTTGCTCGTCGAAACCGACGCGCCGTTCCTGACGCCGCATCCCCATCGAGGGGCACCGAACGAGTCGTACTGCCTGCCCTACACGGTGCGGGCATTGGCCGAGGTCGTCGACCGATCGGCCGTCGACGTCGCCGACGACACGTCGAAGAACGCCATCAAAATCTACGGAATGCGTCGGTGACGCGAGTTGCCCCCTTCATGGGCTTTCGTTACCGTCCTGTAATCGAATGGTCGTCGTGGATGCTCAGCGCGTCGACCTCATAGTCGGAGATAGACACCGTTGAACGCCTTGCACAAACTTCATCACTCGCGCTCGCCCATGTTGCGGTTACTCATCGGAGCGTTGCTGGCAACGCTCGTATACGCCGGCGGCTACGCCGTTTCGGCGCACAAGACCGTCACGCTGACCGTCGACGGAGCGTCGATGACGGTGCCCACGATGAAGTCGCACGTCATCGATGTGGTGAAGGAGTACGGCTTCGACGTCGGCGAGCGGGACGACCTGTACCCGGCCGGCGACACCGTCGTGAACCAGTCCGACACCATCGTGCTGCGGCGCAGTCGGCCGTTGCAGATCTCACTGGACGGTCACAACAGCAGGCAGGTCTGGACCACCGCATCCACCGTTTCCGAGGCGCTCGCGCAGTTGTCGATGTCGGACACCGCCCCGGCGGCCGCCTCCCGAGGCAGTCGGGTGCCGCTCGAGGGCATGTCACTGCCGGTAGTGAGCCCACGAACGGTGCAGATCGACGATGGCGGTGTGGTGCGGACCGTCCGGCTGGCTGCGGCTAACGTCGCGGGTTTGCTTGAGGCGGCGGGCGCGCCGCTGGCGCAGAGCGACACGGTGGCGCCCGCCGCGTCGTCGCCCGTCGTCGACGGCATGCAGATCCAGGTCACGCGGGTGCGCGTCGAAAAGAAGATCGAGCGGATACCGCTGCTGCCGATCGACCGGCAGGTCCCCGACCTCACCATGAACATGAGTCGCCAGGTCGTCGATGACCCAGGGAATCCGGGCACCCAAGACGTCACCTTTGCCATCGCCTACGTCAACGGAGTCGAGACCAGCAGGTTGCCAGTAGCCAGTGTCGTGATCGATCCGGCCCGTGACGCAGTGCTCCGGGTAGGCGCCAAACCTGGCACCGAAGTGCCCCCCGTCGCCAATCCAGCTACCTGGGACGCGCTATCGCGCTGCGAAGCCGGAGGTAATTGGGCCATTAATACGGGTAACGGTTTTTATGGCGGCGTCCAATTTGATCAGAACACTTGGGAGCGGCAGGGAGGTTTGCGCTATGCTCCTAGAGCCGATCTGGCTACACGGGAAGAGCAGATCGCGATAGCTGAGGTAACACGGGCGCGTCAAGGCTGGGGCGCTTGGCCAGTCTGTAGTGGGAGAGTGGGTGCAAACTGACGATTCGGCTGCTCGGTCGCACCGAGATCAGGCATCTGGCCAAAGAACTTGACTTCCGGCCACGGAAGTCGTTCGGCCAGAATTTCGTTCATGACGCCAATACGGTGCGCCGCATCGTGTCGGCATCCGGAGTAAATCGCAACGACCACGTCTTGGAGGTGGGTCCCGGCCTGGGATCGCTCACGCTGGCGCTGCTGGACCGCGGGTCGCGAGTTACCGCCGTCGAGATCGATCCGGTCTTGGCTCGGCAACTACCGCAGACCGTCGCGGAGCACTCGCATAGCGAGATCAGCAGACTCACGGTCCTGCACCGCGACATCCTCACGTTCACGCAGACCGACCTGGAAGATCAGCCGACCGCGCTGGTGGCCAATCTGCCGTACAACGTGGCCGTACCTGCACTTCTGCACCTGATGGCCGAGTTCCCAACGATCCGCACCGTCATGGTGATGGTGCAGGCCGAGGTCGCCGAACGTCTCGCCGCCGAGCCCGGCGGCAAGGACTACGGCGTGCCAAGTGCGAAGGTGCGCTTCTACGGCAACGTCCGGCGCTACGGCATGGTCTCGCCGACGGTCTTCTGGCCGATCCCACGGGTCTATTCGGGGCTGGTTCGCATCGACCGGCACGAAACCTCACCGTGGCCAACCGAGTCGGACTTCCGCGACAAGGTGTTCTCACTCATCGACATCGCGTTCGCGCAACGGCGCAAGACCTCGCGCAACGCGTTCGCAGAGTGGGCCGGGTCCGGCAACGAGTCGGCCGAGCGTCTGCTGTCGGCGAGCATCGACCCGTCACGTCGTGGTGAGACTCTCGGCATCGCCGACTTCGTCCGTCTCCTTCAGCGTTCCGGGCAGTGGAATCCCGCCACGCCGGAGCAAGCGCCACGGGCCAACCAGCTCCGCACCTACTGACAACGCCTGGCCGCCTTCGCCCTTTGGGGTGATGGTGGCCTGGCGTGCGTCCTTGGTAGATCCGTTGGTCGATCAGTTCGTCCATCAGTGGCGTTTCGGCGGCACGGGGTAATTGCCGGTGTCTCCGACGCGTTCACGGGCCATCGTCACCACACGGGCGCACGGTGCACCAGCCGCCGATCAATGCAGGCACGATCACGGCCATGGCGACGAGGTTCGAGCGGTACGGCTGGATCTCACAGATCACGATGATGGCCAACGGCGCGATGATGCCGAGTGTCGACGGGTCGAGGGCGATGTCGAATCCTCGGACGGCACCACCAGATCCAGCAAGACGCCCACCGTGACGCAGGCCCTGAGCGCGATACCGGTAAACGGCACAACACGTTTGGTCATCTGCGCGGTGAACTTTGGCGCTCTGCCGTTCAAACACATCGACCGAGGGATGCGGCCGGTCGAGTGCAGACCGGCGTTCACGCTGGACAATGCGGCCGTCAACACGACGACGTTCATGATGCCGCCTGCAGCGGGCATGCCGATGCTGGAGAAGAACCTCACCAAGAAGCTGGTGACCTGTCCGTACGCGGTGTGCGGCAGCAAAAGGGCGAGCAGAATCAGCGACCCGACCTAGAACACCGCACTCCGGACTACCGCCGAGTTGATGGCCTGCCGCACCACCTTTGCCGGGTCCTCGGTTGCGCCCGCCGCGGTGCCCACCAATTGGGTTGCGGCATAGGCGAAGATGGCACGGACGTGATGATCACCACTGCCGCATCCCGGTGGGCAGGGTGTCGCCGTTGTCGGCGATGACGGATGCGCCGGCGAAGAGCCGCACCGTGGCCCTCTGCCTGGTGAGCCGGCGCTGAGGTGTCGTACTCGGTGGTGGTCATCGTTCGCCGACCGGGGGTACGAACGAAGGGGAGACCCGGAGCCCGGTACATGCTCGGTTACGCAACCATGTGGGGGGTCGTCAGGTCACTGCTCGGGTGACGAGCGCGACGAACTCGGCGCAGGTACCGTAGCGCTTGTCCGGATCCTTGGCCATCGCCTTGGTCAGGATCGAATCGAATGCGTGTGGAATCCAATCGATTTGGCGGGAGTAGCGGGGGACTGGCCGGTTCAGATGGTCGTCGATCAGTGCGATCGTCGTGGTCGACCTGAAAGGTGGTGCGCCGGTGAGTAGTTCGACCGACGTGCATGCCAAGGCATACTCATCGACTGCGGCCGACGGGGTGCGCCCGCGCATGAGCTCGGGGGCGGTATAGGGCAGCGAAGCCTCGATGTGCGTCGGTCGGTGGCGCGCGTCCTCGGCAAGCGAGCGTGCCACCCCGAAGTCGATCAGCACGGCGCCGCCGCGCGAGAAATCTTCGAACACAAGGATGTTCGTCGGCTTCACGTCGCAGTGCACGATTCCCTTCGAGTGGGCGAAGTCCAGTGCGGCCGCCACCTGGGCAAGCGCGGTGAGCCGGTCTCGCACGGTGGCGAGGTTGCTCACCGTGCCTCCGTCGATGAGTGCCATGGCGAGCCAGGCCGGGCCGCTCTGGAACATTGGGACGACGTGTGGGTGCTCAAGGCGGTTGGCAAACGCGAACTCGCGCTGAAGGCGGTTCACGTGGACGGCATCGCGATGATCCTCGTCGAGCACCTTGAGCGCGACGGTGCGGCCTGGTTCGGCGGCATGGTGGGCCCGGTACACCGTGGCGGACCCGCCATGGCCAACGACGCCGTCGACCACGTAATCCTCGAGGCGGTCATCGGGCACCGGCACGCTCTCAGACTAGGGTTTGGCCGGGCGTCTGCATGCGGCGGCCGCCGCCGCGGAGTGATCCTTGACACACCTTCCGAGCAAACACTAGCGTGGTGATCCTCCGGTGTCGGAAAGCTTGGTGCCGAGCGGCGGGATCCAACGAGGGGTATCTCACCACTTCGTACTTGCCCGCATCGTCACGGCGATAATGTCGTGACGTGCCCTCCTCCGATGGAAGTACGGCATCCGAGTGGGTGCCCACGGGTTCCGTCACCGTGCGTGTGCCAGGCAAAGTCAATCTCTTCCTGGGCGTCGGGGATCTGCGTGACGACGGCTATCACGAACTGACCACCGTCTTCCACGCCGTATCGCTGTTCGACGAGATCACGGTCCGCAATGCCGACCTGCTGTCGGTGAAGATGTCCGGCGAGGGCGTCGAATCACTGCCCACCGATCAGCGCAATCTGGCCTGGCGTGCCGCGGAACTGCTGGCCGAGCACGTTGGCCGTGGGCCCGACGTCGCGATTTCGGTCGAGAAGTCGATCCCGGTGGCGGGCGGGATGGCAGGGGGAAGCGCCGATGCCGCCGCCGTGCTGGTGGCCGTCAATGCGCTGTGGGAGCTCGGCGTGCCGCGCCGCGATCTTCACGCACTGGCCGCTGAGCTGGGCAGCGACGTACCCTTCGCGCTGCATGGCGGCACCGCCCTCGGCACCGGTCGCGGGGAGCAGCTGGCGACCGTGCTGGCCCGCAACACGTTCCATTGGGTGCTCGCCTTCGCCAAGGGTGGCCTGTCGACGCCAAGGGTGTTCGCAGAGATGGACCGTCTGCGCGCGCACTCCGGCCGCGGCCAGTCGCCGCCCCGGTTCGAGGAGCCCGAGCCCCTGCTGGCAGCGCTCGCCTCCGGCGACGCTGCGCAGCTGGCGCCGTTGCTCGGCAACGACCTGCAGCCGGCGGCGTTGAGTCTCGCCCCGGGACTCCGCCGCACGCTGCGGGCAGGCCAGGACGCGGGTGCGCTGGCCGGGATCGTGTCGGGCTCGGGTCCCACGTGCGCGTTCCTGTGCTCGTCGGCCTCCTCGGCGATCGACGTCGGCGTGGAGTTGGCAGGAGCGGGCGTCTGCCGCACGGTTCGAGCGGCCAGCGGACCGGTCCACGGCGCGCGCATCGTTCCGACGCCGTCGGCGCACCTATGAGGTGTGACCCACACCTCAATCCGCGTATTGGTTTGGTAGCTACTTAAGAGTCTCTTAAGATGATCGACGGTGAAAACTACCTGTCACGCGTCCCACGCACCGACTTCTCCCATCGGGCTCTTCGATGGGCGGATCGGCAGGTGTGGCGCCGGTCGGCAGGATTTCCCCTGGGCAACCACTTCCTGGTTGGCTGGACCGACGCAGGCATCACCGTTTCGAAACAAAACTGCTCCCGAATCGTGTGTGCGCGCCTTCTCGAAAGCACATACCAGCAGGTGGAGCATGGATTATTGGGCAGTGGCGCCTGAACCCAGGAGGTCGTCGTGAGCAGATTCACCGAGAAGATGTACCGCAACGCCCGGACGGTGACGACGGGCATGGTCACCGGTGAGCCACACGAGCCCCTCCGTCAGACCTGGGGCGAGGTGCACGAGCGGGCCCGTCGCATCGCAGGCGGACTCGCCGCCGCCGGCGTCGGGCACGGTGACGCGGTTGGCGTGCTGGCCGGATTCCCAGTGGAGATCGCCCCGACCGCGCAGGGCCTGTGGATGCGTGGCGCGAGCCTGACGATGCTGCACCAGCCAACCCCGCGCACCGACCTGGTGGTCTGGGCCGAGGACACCATGAACGTGATCGGGATGATCGAGGCCAAGGCCGTCGTCGTGTCCGAACCCTTCATGGTGGCGATCCCGGTGCTGGAGGAGAAGGGCATCACGGTCCTCACCGTCGGCGATCTGCTCGCCGCCGACCCGATCGACCCCGTCGAGACCAGCGAGGACGACCTTGCCCTCATGCAGCTGACGTCCGGCTCGACGGGCTCGCCCAAGGCCGTCCAGATCACGCACCGCAACATCCACTCCAACGCCGAGGCGATGTTCATCGGCGCGCAGTACGACGTCGACAAGGACGTCATGGTCAGCTGGCTGCCCTGCTTCCACGACATGGGCATGGTCGGCTTCCTCACGATCCCGATGTACTTCGGTGCCGAGCTGGTCAAGGTCACGCCGATGGACTTCCTGCGCGACACCCTGCTGTGGGCCAAGCTGATCGACAAGTACAAGGGCACCATGACCGCGGCGCCCAACTTCGCGTACGCGCTGTTCGCCAAGCGGCTGCGCAAGCAGGCCCAGCCCGGCCAGTTCGATCTGTCCACGCTGCGATTCGCGCTGTCCGGCGCCGAGCCCGTCGAGCCTGCCGACGTGGAGGACCTGCTCGACGCGGGCAAGCCGTTCGGACTGAAGCCCGAGGCCATCCTGCCCGCCTACGGCATGGCCGAGACGACGCTCGCGGTGTCGTTCTCCGAGTGCGGCGCGGGCCTGGTCGTCGACGAGGTCGACGCCGACCTGCTTGCCGCACTTCGCCGCGCCGTGCCCTCGACCAAGGGCAACACCCGCCGCCTGGCGTCGCTGGGCCCTCTGCTGAAGGACCTCGAGGCCCGTGTCGTCGACGACACCGGCGAGGTGATGCCTGCCCGCGGTGTCGGAGTGATCGAACTGCGCGGCGAGTCGCTGACCCCCGGCTACCTCACGATGGGCGGGTTCCTGCCCGCACAGGACGAGCACGGCTGGTACGACACCGGCGACCTGGGCTACCAGATGGACAACGGACACATCGTGGTGTGCGGTCGCGTCAAGGACGTCATCATCATGGCGGGCCGCAACATCTATCCCACCGACATCGAGCGCGCCGCAGGCCGTGTCGAGGGGGTGCGCCCCGGCTGCGCGGTCGCCGTCCGGCTGGATGCCGGCCACTCGCGTGAGACGTTCGCCGTCGCGGTGGAGTCCAACGCCTGGCAGGACCCGATCGAGGTGCGTCGCATCGAACACCAGGTCGCCCACGAGGTGGTGACCGAGGTGGACGTGCGGCCACGCAACGTCGTGGTGCTCGGCCCCGGCACCATCCCGAAGACGCCGTCGGGCAAGCTGCGCCGGGCCAACTCGGTGGCACTCGTCACCTAGTCGCGTGGCGGCGGGCCGGCGGCAGCGGGTCCGCCGATCATCAGCGCGATGGTGAAGTCGACGCCGCCTGCGAGCAGGATCGCGAGCATCGGGGTGTTGGTGCGACCGGACGGGGTGGTCGCCTGGGCCACCGATGTCATCGGCGCCACCGACGTCGCCTGCCTCGAAGCCGCCTTGCTCGGCGCGGGAGCGATCGTCACACCCGAACTGTTCGCGGCGACTGTGCGTAAACCAGTGGCCGCGTGTCGGTCGACGTCGATAGCGTGGCGGCCATGACCGACAGACCGGCCATCGAGGCAATCGATCTGGTCAAGAAGTTCGGTGGGGCCCCCGAGGAGAGGCCGGCCGTCGACGGCGTGAGCTTCGCCGTGCCGGAGGGCACGGTGATGGGCCTGCTCGGACCCAACGGCGCAGGCAAGACCACCACTGTCCGGATGATGACGACCCTCACGGTGCCCACCAGCGGCACCGCGCGGGTGGCGGGTTACGACGTCCGCACCGAACCGGCCATGGTCCGCAGCAACATGGGGCTCACCGGCCAGGCCGCGACGGTCGACGAGCTGCTCACCGGCCGGGAGAACATCAGGATGATCGGTGCGCTGTACGGCATCGGGCGCCGCGACGTCGCGCGGCTCGGTGATCGGCTGCTCGAACAGTTCGCGATCGCCGACGCGGCCGACCGGCCGGTGAAGTCGTACTCCGGCGGCATGCGCAGACGCATCGATCTTGCGGTCAGCCTGATCGCCTCACCGCCGGTGCTCTTTCTCGACGAGCCCACCACCGGGCTGGATCCGCGCAGCCGCATCGATCTGTGGGACGTGCTGCGTGGCTTGGTCGCGCAAGGCACCACGCTGCTGCTCACCACCCAGTACCTCGAAGAGGCGGACCAGCTCGCGGACCACATCGTGGTCGTCGACCGTGGCCGCATCATCGCCGAGGGCACACCGCTGCAACTCAAGCAGCAGGCGGGCAATGCGAGTCTGGTGGTCACGGTGTCGCACGCCGCCGATCTGCCCGCTGCTCGCGAGCTGATCTCCAGGACCGGCGTCGAGGTGCACGTCGACACCGGCGCACGGCAGCTGACCGCGACGGCCGAGGGCATCGCCGACATGACCAGGGTGGCCGGCTGGCTTCAGGACAGCCGAATCGAGGTCGACGACATCGGCCTGTCCCGGCCCAGCCTCGACGACGTGTTCCTCTCGCTCACCGGGCATCGCGCCGAGGACGACGAGATCGAGGAGGCCCCAGCATGACCACCGTCGCGCGCAAACCCGCAGTGGACGCGTCGAGGCCGGCCACGCGCCGCACCAACATCGTGGAGCAATCCTGGATCATGGTGAAGCGCAACATGATCCACACCAAACGCATGCCGGAGATGCTGAGCGACGTCACGGTGCAGCCGATCATGTTCGTGCTGCTGTTCGCGTTCGTGTTCGGCGCGTCGATCGCCAACACCGGCGGAGCGTCGTACCGCGAGTTCCTGTTGCCCGGCATCCAGGCGCAGACCATCGTGTTCACCGCGTTCGTCGTGGCGTCCGGGATCACCGCCGATGTCGAGAAGGGCGTGATCGACCGATTCAGGTCGCTGCCGATCCGGCGGTCCTCGGTGCTCATAGGTCGCAGCGTGGCAAGCCTCATTCACTCCTCGATCGGCATCGTGGTGATGGCGGTCACCGGGCTGTGCATCGGCTGGCGGATCCGGGGCGGCGTCGTCGAGGCGGTGCTCGCGTTCGCGCTGATCCTGGTGTTCGGGTTCGGCATGATCTGGTTCGGCATCCTCGTCGGGTCGCTCATGCGCTCAGTGGAGGCGGTGAACGGGGTGATGTTCACGGTGCTCTTCCCGATCACGTTTCTGGCCAACACCTTTGCCCCCACCGAGCCGATGCCGAGATGGCTGCGTGTGATGGCCGAATGGAATCCGGTGTCGTCGTTGGCGCAGGCCATGCGCGAGCTGTGGGGCAATGGCCCCGCCGCCCCGCCGGAGGCCCAGCTGCCGCTGCACCACCCCATCCTCGCCACCATCCTGTGGTCGGTGGCGATGACCGCCGTGCTGGCGCCGTTCGCCCTGCGCGCGTATGCGCGGCGCACCTCGGACTAGGGCTGGATGGGCAGCGTGGTGGCCATGCGGTCGTAGACCCGCCACACCACGGCCTCGTGTTCGACGGTGCTCAGCTCACCGGCTGCGAGCCCGTTGTCGGCCTCGGCCAGTTCGATGGCCATCTCGTACAACTCGGTGTAGAGATCGGCGACTGCTTGGTCGTCGAACCCCGCCATCCGCACCACCGACACCGCCCGCACCTTGGTGCGGTTCGCCCCGGTGGTCGCCATGGTCGCCACGACTGCGCTCACGCAGACGGTCGTGGAGATCGCCACGGCGGCGCCCGACCCGATGGCGGGCACCAGGAACATCTCCATGACCAGCCACATCAGCGTCGCCCAGATCGGCCAGGCCCGCCAGAGTCGAAGCAGCACGCGCTCATCGGAGGAGATGCCGGGTGGGAACACCACCAGCCGGTGGCGGGTGACGCCGTAACGGCTTGGCGAGACGTCGAGCGAACCCCAGGTGCGGCCACCATCGAGCAGTCGCCGCCAACGGGCTGCGTGCATCGTGTCGTTCATACCTTCAGGTGTACGCCCGGCCCGGCGCGGTGCCCATGATCCATACGCAATCCTGACGGAACCGTCAGCGGTCTTTACCCAGTTGAGTATTGCTGACTATACTCAGCCGGCATGACCTCCCCCCGCAAGATCCCGCCGCGCCTTGCCGAACATCCGACCGTGCAGAAGGTGTTGGCGCGCAAGACGGAACCGCCAGGGGTGCTCGACGCCGACTGGTTGCGCGGAGTGTGTCTGGAGGCCGGCGCGAATGACGTCGCGTTCGCCCGCGTCGACGACCCCGCCCTGGCCTCGGAGGTCGAGCACGTCGAGAGCGCGCTGCCCGGTACGCGCAGCTACATTTCCATCGTCGTCAAGATGAATCGCGACAACGTCCGCTCACCCGCGCGAAGCGTCGCCAATCAAGAGTTCCACCGCAGCGCCGAGATCATCAACGAGGCCGCGCACCGGATCACCCGAACTCTGGAGGACGCCGGCCATCGCGCGCTGAATCCGTCGGCGACCTTTCCGATGGAGATGGACCAGTTCCCCGGCCGGATCTGGGTGGTGGCGCACAAGCCGGTCGCGGTCGCATCCGGCCTCGGGGTAATGGGCATCCACCGCAACGTGATTCACCCTCGGTTCGGCAACTTCATCCTGCTGGCCACGATCCTGGTTGGTAGCGAGATCAGCAGCTACGGCGAACCGCTGGACTACTCACCGTGTCTGGAATGCAAGCTGTGCGTGGCGGCTTGCCCCGTCGGCGCCATCAAGAAGGACGGCGAATTCGACTTCGTCGCATGCTCGGTGCACAACTACCGCGAGTTCATGGGCGGCTTCACCGACTACGTCCAGACCATCGCCGACAGCGACGACGCCGCCGACTTCCGGTCCAGGGTCAGCGATTCCGAGAATGCGTCGATGTGGCAAAGCCTGTCGTTCAAGGCCAATTACAAGGCGGCCTACTGCCTGGCCGTGTGTCCGGCGGGCGAAGACGTCATCGAGCCGTATCTCGACGACCGGAAGGCGTTCATGGACAGGGTTCTTCGGCCGCTTCAGGAGAAGCGGGAGACGCTCTACGTGCTACCCGGTTCGGCGGCCAAGGAGCATGCCGAACGCCGGTACCCGCACAAGCCGGTCAAGGTCGTGGACAGCGGCATCTCGGGCCGCGGCTAATCTGCGCGGCCACCTCCTGCGCGGCCACCTTCCTGCGCGAGCAGACGCAAAAGTGCCCGGAATTGCGGCGTGTCGCGCAGTCATGCGTCTGCTCGCGGACGGAAACGCGCCCGACTACCAGGCGTGCACCGTGTTCTGCGCGGGTTCGAGCCCAAGCTCGATCAGCAGTTCGGTCGCGTCGGCGGCCTGCTCACAGATCGTCCCGACCTCCGGCCGTTCGGCAGCAGTGAAGTTCTCCAGCACATAGGTCGCTGGGTCCTTGCGTCCCGGCGGTCGTCCGATGCCGATGCGAACCCGCTGAAAGTCCCTGGTACCCAACGCCGAAGCGACCGATCGCAGACCATTGTGGCCACCTTCGCCACCACCAAGCTTCAGCCTGATGCGACCGAAGTCGATGTCCAATTCGTCATGGATGGCGATCACTTCGGCAGGGGCCACCGAGTAGAAGTTGGCCAGTGGGCCCACCTGGCGGCCCGACTCGTTCATGTACACCCGCGGCTTGGCCAGCACGATCGACCGGCCGCCGAGGCGACCCGTGGTCACCTCGGCGCCGGACTTCTTGTGCACCTTGAATCCCGAGCCGAGGCGATCGGCCAAGATGTCGGCGACGAGGAACCCGAGATTGTGTCTTGTCGTCTCGTAGCGCGGTCCGGGATTGCCGAGGCCGACGACCAGCAGCGGTTCGGCCACGACGCAGTCCGCCTGCCCCGAGACCTATTCGGACTCGGAGTCCGCGGCCTGGTTGCCTTCTTCGGTCCCCGCGGACTCCTCGGCCGCCGATGCCTCGGTGGTCTCGCCGCCACCCTCGGCCTCGAGGTCCTCTGCGGTCGGGGCGGGGATGACGTTGACCACGAGCAGCTCGGGATCGGAGATCAGCGTGACGCCGTCGGGCAGCGGCACCTGCGAGGCGAGGAACTGCGTGCCGGCGGGGGTGCCCTCGACCGACAGCGTCAGGTGCTCGGGGATCGACATCGCGTCGGACTCGATCTCGATGGTGTTGGACTCCTGATTGACCAGGGTGTCCGGACCGGCATCACCTTCGACCACGACGTTGACCTCGACGGTCACCTTCTCGCCGCGGCGCACGATGATGAGGTCGACGTGCTGGATGTTGCGACGGATCGGGTGGATCTCGAGCTGCTTCGGCAGCGCGAGAGCCTCGGTGCCGCCGATGTCGAGCGTCAGGACCGCGTTGGTGCCGAAGTTGCGCAGTACGGCGGCGAACTCGCGGGCAGGCAACACCAGGTGCTGTGGCTCGGTGCCGTGGCCGTAGAGGACGGCGGGCACCTTGCCCTCACGGCGGGCGCGACGCGACGCACCCTTGCCGGTTTCGGTCCGGACCTCGGCGGTCAGATTGTTCGCGGTGTGGGCCTTGGTCTTGGCCATGGGGGTCAGCTCCTGTGCCGGTCTGTCTGGGTGGCGCGGCAAGGGCGACTCGAAGCAGCTGAGCTGCGAAGAGATTCCCGTCGATAACGGTAGCTCCCGTGACCGGTTGCCACCCTCGCCGTGATCGCCAGCAAGGCTAGCGCACAACGGCGGTGATCATGAAATCACAAACCGAACCTGGTGTCGGTGAGCTGCTCGGACAGCTGCCACAGCGCCGCCGCGGTCTTCGTGGACCTGGCCAGCGGGCTGCGTGCGGACAGCCCGGTTGGGCCAGCCATCGCGAACTTCGGGCCGACGAAGCTGTCGCCCGGCAGGTCCTGTGACACGGCATAGAGCGTCTGCCGGGCGCCGAAGTCGGCATTGGTGGCCAGTCTGTTTCCGATCGCCATCACCGCATCGGCCCACCTGCGGCCGCTGTGGGCCTGCAGGTTCGTCGCGGAGTACCCGGGGTGCGCGGCCAGCGACTTCACCGGCGCTCCTGCGGCGTCCAGTCTGCGCTGCAACTCGCTGGTGAACAGCAGGTTGGCCAGCTTGGACTGACCGTAGGCCAGCCACGCCGAGTAGGGCCGCGACTTCCAGTTCAGGTCCTTGATGCTGACGTAGCCCATCGTGTGCATGAACGACGACACCGTCACCACGCGGTCGGTGAGCTTGGGCAGCAGCAGGTTGGTCAGGGCGAAGTGGCCGAGATGATTGGTGCCGATCTGGCTCTCGAAGCCGTCGACGGTCTGCGCGTACGGCACCGCCATGATGCCCGCGTTGTTTACCAGCACGTCGACCGCATCGACACCCTCGGAGAACTCGCGCACCGAGGCCAGATCCTGCAGGTCGAGCCTGCGGACCTCGACCTCTCCGGTCATAGCGGACGCCGCGGCGTCACCCTTGCCGGTATTGCGCACGGCGAGTATGACCTTGGCGCCCACCCTGGCGAGCTCGCGTGCGGTGATCTCACCGAGTCCGCTGTTTGCCCCCGTGACGATGACCGTGCGGCCCGCGAAGGAGGGAAGGTCTGCGGCGGTCCAATCGCTCATGGCGCTCAGCCTAGTGTCCGGAGCGAACGGCTCCACCGGTCAGAGTGCTTGCCGCTGCCCCACGCCTATTTGGCCCTGACCTGGAATCCCTTGATGATGGCCTCGATGTCGGGCCCCTGCGCCTGAGCCTGGTCGGCGAAGCCGGTCACCGTCAGCTGGATGAGGTACTTCTGGCCGGGCAGGTTCTGCCGCACGGGCGTCCCGGTCGCGACGACCACCCGGTTGTAGCTCTGCATCCGTTGGCCGTTCAGGTCGTAGGTGCCCTCGACCATCGAGGACGGGAAGCCGCGGAAGTTGTCGTCCGAGCCGTTGAGTCGCTTGAAGTTCTCCGACAGCTCCGCGTCCCCGTCGGCGTGCTTGAGCGCCTCCTTGACGTCGAAGTCGCCTTCGAGTTGGAAAACCAGCAGCATCGCCGTCGGATAGGTGTCGCCCTTCGCGATGACGCGGGTGCCAGGGGCGAGGTTGGGGTTGGTGTAGGGGGCCCAGCCGGGCGGCGTCGGCAGCGAGACGGTCAGGTCGGTGAGCTTGTCGGGGGCCACGGGTGCCCCGGTGACGCCAAGGTTCTCCAGGTAGGCCGACAGCGGTTCGGGGGCCTCGGTGTTGGTGGTCGTGGTGCGTGGTCGGGTTCGTCGACCAGATCGACTGGTAGTCGGGAGCCGCTGGCGCGCAGCCCGCCGCGGCGATGAGCACCGCTGCGGCCGGTAACACCCAACGCCGAAGCGTCACAGAATCTCGCGGACGGCGTCGATCGGCCGGGCCAGCCGGGTGCCCTTGGTCGTGGTGACGAAGGGCCGCTCGATGAGGATCGGATGCGCAGCCATGGCGTCGAGCAGTTCGTCGTCGGAGGCCTCGGCGAGGCCGAGTTCGGCGTAGATGGCCTCGCGCTTGCGCACGGCGGCGCGAACCTCGATGCCGGCAGCGGTGATCAACTCGACGAGCTGGGCGCGTGTCGGCGGAGTCTCGAGGTACTCGATGATGCTCGGCTCATATCCGTTGTCCCGCAACAGATCCAGCGTCTTGCGTGACGTCGAGCACCTCGGATTGTGGTAGATGGTGGAGGCGCCCCGGCGCCGACCTTCGGAGGGCGAGGCGCCCCGGCGCCGACCTTCGGAGGGCTCGGCCACCTAGGCAGACCCGTCGAACAGGCTGGTGACGGAGCCGTTGTCGAACACCGCGCGGATGGTGCTGGCCAGTAGCGGCGCGATCGACAGCACGGTCAGCTGGGGGAACTGCTTGGCCTCGGTGATCGGCAGCGTGTTCGTGACGATGACTTCGCGGGCACCACACTCGGCGAGCCGTTGCGGGGCGGGATCCGACAGCACGCCGTGCGTGGCGGCGATGACGACGTCGTTCGCGCCGTTCTCCTTGAGCAGTTTGACCGCGCCCGCGATGGTGCCGCCGGTGTCGATCATGTCGTCGGTGATGATGCAGGTCTTGCCCCGCACGTCACCGACCACGCGGTTGGACTTGACCTGGTTGGGCACCAGCGGGTCGCGGGTCTTGTGGATGAACGACAACGGCACGCCGCCAAGCGAGTCGGCCCACTTCTCAGCGACGCGCACCCGGCCGGAATCGGGGGACACGACCACCATGTCGTGGTCGGCGTAGTTCTCGGCGATGTACCCGCACAGCAGCGACTGGCCACGCATGTGGTCCACCGGGCCGTCGAAGAAGCCCTGGATCTGGTCGGTGTGCAGGTCCACCGAGACGATCCGGTCGGCGCCCGCGGTCTTGTAGAGGTCGGCGACCAGGCGCGCCGAGATGGGTTCGCGGCCGCGGTGCTTCTTGTCCTGCCTCGCGTACGGATAGAAGGGCAGGATCGCGGTGATCCGCTTGGCGCTGCCGCGCTTGAGCGCATCGATCATGATCAGCTGTTCCATCAGCCACTTGTTCAGCGGGGAGGGGTGGCTCTGTAGGACGAATGCGTCGCAGCCCCGCACCGACTCGTCGAACCGGACGAAGATCTCGCCGTTGGCGAAGTCGCGCGCCGTCTGCGCGGTGACCGCGACGTCGAGCTCCTTGGCCACCTGTTCGGCCAGTTCGGGATGCGCACGACCCGAGAACAGCATCAGGTTCTTGCGATTGTCGGTCCAGTCCGTGGCCACTTCGAGCTGCCTTTGCCTTCGGGGATCGATACGTGCCAATGGTACGGGCGGTTGCGCGCGGCGCGTTGCCGGGTTACCAGATTGCCAACAAACGGATTTCGAGTCAGTCCCCGTCTTCGGTGCCGTCAGTGCCTGCCTGGGCTTTGCGGGCGGCCTCTGCGGAGGCGCTGTCGGGCCGCTTCTGCACCACCCAGCCCTCGATGTTCCGCTGCGGACCGGCCGACACCGCCAGCGCGCCCGGCGGCACGTCCTCGCGGATGACGGTGCCCGCCCCGGTGTAGGCGCCGTCGCCGATGGTGACCGGTGCGACGAACATGGTGTCCGAGCCGGTGCGCACGTGCGACCCAATCTTGGTGCGCCGCTTGGTTTCTCCGTCGTAGTTGACGAACACGCTTGACGCGCCGATGTTGGATTGCTCACCGATCTCGGCGTCGCCGACGTAGGTCAGATGCGGCACCTTGGTGCCCGCGCCGATGACGGCGTTCTTGGTCTCGACGAACGCGCCGAGCTTGCCGTCTGCGCCCAAGTCGGTGCCGGGCCGCAGGTAGGTGAACGGGCCGACGGTGGCGCCGTCGCCGATGCGCGACGAGCGATGCCGTGCGTGCGGACCACCGAGGCGCCCTCGCCGACGCTGACGTCGGTCAGCGTGGTGTCGGGCCCGATCTCGCAGCTGCGCGCCGACGTGCGGTGGCGCCCAGCAGCTGCGTGCCGGGCCGGATCACGGTGTCGCGGCCGACGGTGACGTCGACGTCGATCCACGTGGTGGCCGGGTCGATCACGGTGACGCCCGCGAGTTGATGGCTCGGCCACGATGCGGCGGTTGAGTTCGGCGGCGAGGTCGGCCAGCTGCACCCGGTCGTTGACGCCCGCGACCAGCGCGCTGTCGTCGACGTGGCGGGCGCGCACGACGTCGCCGTCCTGCGCGGACGATCGAGATGACGTCGGTCAGGTACAGCTCGCGTTGGGCGTTGTCGAACCGCAACCGGCTCAGTGCCGAGCGCAGCGCCCCGTTGTCGAAGGCGTAGACGCCGGCGTTGATCTCGCAGATGGCCCGTTGAGACGGCGTGGCGTCGGACTGCTCGACGATGCCGATCACCTCGCGGTCCTGAGTGCGAAGGATGCGGCCGTAGCCGGTCGGGTCCGGGACGGTCGTGGTCAGCACCGTCGCTGCGGCGGACTCGGCGCCGTGCGCGTCGACGAGTTCGGCGAGGGTGTCCGCGTCGAGCAGGGGAACGTCGCCCGCCGTGACCACGACGGTGCCCGTCGAAGTCATCGGGCAGCGCGGTCAGCCCGCAACCGACGGCGTGGCCGGTGCCGAGCTGCTCGTCCTGCACGGTGATGTCGATCCGGCGGCCGAGGTGTTCGGCGAGCGCCTCGACGGCGGTCGCCACCGGTTCCCGGTCCTGACCGACCACCACGACGAGGTGCTGCGGGGCGACCTTGGCGACGGCGTGCAGCGCGTGCGACAGCATGCTGCGGCCGGCCAGGGTGTGCAGCACCTTCGGGGTGTCCGACCGCATCCGGGTGCCGGCTCCAGCGGCCAGGACGATGACGGCGGCCTCGCCTCTCGTGGTCATCCCACCTGCCTTTCACGTCGCGCGAGTGTGCGGTGTCATCCGGGACACGCCGTGGATGGCGTACTGAAGCGCAGACTCGGGCACGAAGACTCGCTCCGTCGCCAGGACTCGAACCTGAACTATCTGAACCAAAATCAGAGGTGCTGCCGATTACACCACGACGGACTGTCGGTGTGACTTTAGTCGAAGCCATATGGGCCGGAGAGCAGGAGCGGAGCGAGTCGGGCTGGGCAAGGGGGCAGGAGCGGGCGACCGGGGGATTAGGGTCAGTGCCGTGGCAGCACCGGAGAAGGAACCGCGAGCACCCCGCGCCCGGATGACCGGTACCGAGCGCCGTCAGCAACTCATCGAGATTGCCAAGTCGCTGTTCGCCGAGCGCGGATACGACGGTACGTCCATCGAGGAGATCGCCCAGCGTGCGAACGTCTCCAAGCCCGTCGTCTACGAGCACTTCGGCGGCAAGGAGGGGCTTTACGCGGTGGTCGTGGACCGCGAGATGTCGGCTCTGCTCGACGGCATCACGTCGTCGCTGACCAACAACCGCTCCCGGGTCCGCGTCGAGCGGGTGGCGCTCGCGCTGCTGACCTACGTCGAGGAGCGCACCGACGGCTTCCGGATCCTGATCCGGGACTCGCCGGCCAGCATCGCGTCGGGCACCTATTCGAGCCTTCTCAACGACGCCGTGAGCCAGGTGGCGTCGATCCTGGCAGGCGACTTCTCCCGCCGCGGCCTCGACCCCGAGCTCGCCCCGCTGTACGCCCAGGCGTTGGTGGGCTCGGTGTCGATGACGGCGCAGTGGTGGCTGGACACCCGCGAACCCAAGAAGGAAGTCGTCGCCGCGCATCTGGTGAACCTGATGTGGAACGGTCTCACCCACCTCGAGGCCGACCCCCGGCTGCAGGAGTAGCGCCTATCCGGGCCATCGGGTCTTCGCGCAAGCGCTCATCCCATATCCCTGGCGAGCAGGTCCTCGGTCGTCTCGCGCCGGATCAGTTCGCGGGCCCGCCCGTCGTGGACAGCCACCACGGGTGGTCGTCCCACGGTGTTGAACGTCGACGCCATGCTGTGGTGATACGCCCCGGTGCAGGCCACCGCCAAGAGATCCCCGGGATGCAGGTCGGTCGGCATCCGTACGTCGTGGGCGATGATGTCGCCGGCCTCGCAGTACCTGCCGACGATCGTGACCGGTTGCGTCGGTCCGAGGGGGTGGCGGTTGGCGACCGTGACCGTGTAGCACGCCCCGTACAGCGCCACCCGCGGGTTGTCGCTCATCCCGCCGTCGACCGCTACGAACGTGCGGCCGCCCGGCCGCTGCTTGACCGCGACCACGCGATAACAGGTCACACCGGCGCGCGCGCTCACCGCGCGGCCCGGCTCGACGACGACCTTGGGCCGGGGAAGGCGTTCCGCGGCGCAGGCCAGATCGAGCGAGTCGTCGATGACGCATGCCAGCTCGTCGAGGTCGAGTTGGGGGTCACCGGTGACGTAGGGGACGCCGTGCCCACCGCCGATGTTCAGTTCGGTGAGCAGCACGCCGTGCTTGTCCCGCACGTCGGCCATCAGCGACACCATGCGGTGGATCGCCTCGCCGTAGAGGCTGGGATCGGTGACCTGTGAGCCGAGGTGGCAGTGCAGACCCGCCAACCGCAGCAACGGCTGATCGAGAATGCGGCGTACGGCAAGGGCGGCTTGTCCGTCGGTGATCGCGAAGCCGAACTTCTGATCGATGATGCCGGTGGTCACCGCGGCGTGGCCGTGGATGTCTACGCCGGGGGCCACCCGCACAAGGACGTCCTGCGGCCGGTGCAACTGGCTGGCCAGCAAGGCGATCTCGGTGCCGCAGTCGATGACGATGCGCCCAACGCCCGCGTCGGCGGCCGCGCGCAGTTCGCCGGTGGTCTTGGCGTTGCCGTGCACGACGATGCTTCGCGGGTCCATGCCACCGGCGAGGCCGACGGCCAGTTCACCCGGCGAGCACACGTCGAGGCCGACGCCCTCCTCGGTCAGCCAGCGCGCGACCTGCTTGGTCAGCATGGCCTTGCCCGCGTAGACGATCCGCACCCCGCGCAGCGCGGAGCGGTAGCGGCGGATGCGGTACCGGAAGTCGGCTTCGTCCAGCACGTAGGCCGGGGTGCCGAACTGGTCGGCGAGTTCGCAGAGGGGGACGTCCCCGACGCACAGCCTGCCCTCGGCGTCCACCCGCGCGGTGAGCGGCCAGACGTCCGGGTCGACGCGCATTGCGGCAGCGTGATGCAGCGAGGGCATTGAGTCGAGAAGAGTCACGTTTCCACGTTGCGCGGGTGTTCACCTCGGGTGCCACGATCTTGACGACCTCCTCGTGGCGGGCGCCGGAATCTTGACGACTTCCGTCCTCTTAGAATGGATGCATCATGACCGCAGTGGGGCACACGCTTGTCCAAACCCCGATCGCGGGGCTCGTCGAGCTGGCATTGACCGCTCCCACCTTCACCGACCTCATCGACCGGGCGGCGAAGCGACCCGCCAACCTCGCCATGGTCGGACCCGCGGGGGCGCGGGTGTTCGTCGCGAGCGCGCTGGCCAGCACGGGTGCACTGCTCGTCGTCACCGCCACCGGGCGGGAGGCCGAGGATCTGACCGGCGAACTGCGCGGTGTGCTCGGCGACGCGGTCGCCATGTTCCCGTCCTGGGAGACGCTGCCCCACGAACGGCTGTCACCGGGCGTCGAGACCGTCGGGGCCCGCATGATGTTGTTGCGCAGGCTCGCCCATCCCGACGATGCCCGGCTGGGTCCGCCGCTGCAGGTGGTGGTGACGGCGGCGCGCTCGCTGCTGCAGCCGATGGCGCCGGAGCTGGCCCAGATCGAACCGGTGACGCTGACTCTCGGAGCCGCCCCGGCGGCGACATCGGGCGTCGGTGCCGAGGCCGAGTGGGGCAGGGGCTTCGAGGGTGTCATCGAGCGCCTGGTCGAGCTGGCCTATACCCGCGTCGACATGGTCGGCAAGCGGGGCGAATTCGCGGTCCGCGGCGGCATTCTGGACATCTTCCCTCCGACGGCCGAACATCCGGTGCGCGTCGAGTTCTGGGGCGACGAGGTATCCGAGATGCGGATGTTCTCGGTCGCCGACCAGCGCTCCATCCCCGAGATCGCCGTCGACACGGTGATCGCGGTGCCGTGCCGGGAACTGCTGCTCACCGATGACGTGCGTCAGCGGGCCGCGGAGTTGGCGACCGAGATGCCCGTCGTGGAGAACCGGGTCAACGACACCATCGCCGAAATGCTGACCAAGCTGGCCGGAGGCATCCCGGTGGACGGCATGGAGGCGCTGCTGCCCGTGCTGCGGCCCACCCAGCTCGCGCTGCTGCACGACCAACTGCCCGCGGGCACGCCCGTGCTGGTCTGCGACCCGGAGAAGGTGCGCACCCGGGCCGCCGACCTGATCAAGACCGGTCGGGAGTTCCTGGAGGCGTCGTGGTCGGTGGCCGCGCTCGGCGGTGACGCGCCCATCGACGTCGAGCACCTTGGCGGTTCGGGCTTCCGCGACCTCGACGACGCCCGCTCCGGCGCCACCGAGTCAGGACATCCATGGTGGACGCTGAGCCAGCTCGCCAACGAGTCCGCTCTCCAGATCGACATCCGGCCCGCACCCTCGGCGCGGGGGCAACAGCACGACCTCGACGAGATGTTCGCGATGCTGCGGGCCCACGTGGCGACGGGCGGCCTGGCCGCCGTCGTCACCCCCGGCGCGGGCACCGCGCAGCGCGTCGTCGAGCAGCTGGGCGAATCCGACGTTTCCGCAACGATTTTGGAGTCGGGGGCCGCGCCGAAGCAGGGTGTGGTCGGCGTGCTCAAGGGACCGCTGCGCGACGGTGTCGTGCTGCCTGGCGCGAACCTCGTGGTCATCACCGAGACCGACCTGACCGGGAACCGCGCCGCGGCCACCGAGGGCAAGCGGTTGGCCGCCAAGCGTCGCAACGTCGTCGACCCGCTGGCGCTGACGGCGGGTGACCTGGTGGTGCACGACCAGCACGGCATCGGTCGGTTCGTGGAGATGACCGAACGCATCGTCGGTGGCGCGCGGCGGGAGTACCTGGTGCTCGAGTACGCCTCGGCACGGCGCGGTGGAGGGTCCGACAAGCTGTACGTGCCGATGGACTCGCTGGATCAGCTGTCCCGCTACGTCGGCGGCGCCGAGCCGTCGCTGAGCAGGCTCGGTGGCAGCGACTGGACCAACACCAAGACCAAGGCGCGCCGCGCGGTTCGCGAGATCGCCAGTGAGTTGGTGGCGCTGTACGCCAAGCGCCAGGCCGCACCGGGTTTTGCGTTCGGACCGGACACGCCGTGGCAGGCCGAGATGGAGGACGCGTTCGGGTTCACCGAGACCATGGATCAGCTGACTGCCATCACCGAGGTCAAGTCCGACATGGAGAAACCGGTGCCGATGGACCGGGTGATCTGCGGTGACGTCGGCTACGGCAAGACCGAGATCGCGGTGCGGGCGGCGTTCAAGGCCGTCCAGGGCGGTAAGCAGGTCGCCGTGCTGGTGCCGACGACGCTGCTGGCCGATCAGCACCTGCAGACGTTCACCGAGCGGATGTCCGGCTTCCCGGTCAACGTAAAGGGCCTGTCGCGGTTCACCGATCCCGAGTGAGTCACGCGCCGTGCTCGAAGGCATGAAGGACGGGTCGGTCGACATCGTGATCGGCACCCACCGACTGCTGCAGACCGGTGTCACCTGGAAGGACCTCGGGCTCGTCGTGGTCGACGAGGAGCAGCGGTTCGGTGTGGAGCACAAGGAACACATCAAGTCGATGCGCACCCACGTCGACGTGCTGACCATGAGTGCCACGCCCATCCCGCGCACCCTGGAGATGAGCCTTGCGGGCATTCGCGAGATGTCGACGATCCTCACCCCGCCCGAGGAGCGCTTTCCGGTGCTCACCTACGTCGGGCCGCAGGACGACAAGCAGGTCGGGGCGGCGCTGCGCCGTGAGTTGTTGCGCGACGGGCAGGCGTTCTACATCCACAACCGGGTCCGCTCCATCGACGCCGCGGCGGCCAGGGTCCGGGCCTTGGTTCCGGAGGCGCGCGTCGTGGTCGCGCACGGGCAGATGCCCGAGGAGGCGTTGGAACGCACGGTCGAGGGGTTCTGGAACCGCGAGTACGACATCCTGGTGTGCACGACGATCGTCGAGACCGGCCTGGACATCTCCAACGCGAACACGCTGATCGTCGAGCGCGCCGACACGTTCGGCCTATCGCAGCTACACCAGCTGCGTGGCCGAGTGGGGCGCAGTCGCGAGCGCGGCTACGCCTATATGTTGTATCCGCCCGAGGTGCCGCTGACCGAGACCGCGTACGACCGGCTGGCCACCATCGCACAGAACAACGAGCTCGGCGCAGGCATGGCCGTGGCAATGAAGGACCTCGAGATCCGCGGCGCGGGGAACGTGTTGGGCGCGGAGCAGTCCGGCCATGTCGCGGGTGTGGGCTTCGACCTCTACGTGCGGTTGGTCGGTGAGGCGGTCGAGGCCTACCGTGCGGTGGTCGACGGTGAAACCGTTGCGGCGGTTGAGGAACCGAAGGAGGTGCGCATCGACCTGCCCGTCGACGCGCATCTGCCGCCCGACTACATCGGCAGTGACCGGCTACGGCTTGAGGGCTACCGGCGACTGGCCGCCGCATCCGACGATGCGGGCATCATGTCGGTGATCGAGGAACTCGTCGACCGGTACGGGCCGCTTCCCGAACCCGCCGAGAGGTTGGTCGCGCTGGCCCGGCTGCGGTTGTTGTGCCGCCAGTACGGCGTCACCGAGGTGACGGCGGTCTCGGAGTCGAACGTGCGGATCTCCCCGCTGCCACTGATGGACTCTCAGCAACTCCGGCTCAAGCGCATGTACCCGAGCGCCACCTTCCGCGCGACCACGTCGACCGTGGTGATGCCGATCCCGCGTGCTGGCACGGGCATCGGCGCACCCCGCATCCGCGATCTCGAATTGGTAGGTGTCGTGGCCGGTTTGCTTTTGGCGCTGGATGGCAAATCTCAAGCGGATGTTGATATAACCAACCCCATGGGCATGCGACCATGAGCGCCTGCGCGACGAGCAGAGGGTCCAGATGAAACAGCGGCACCAAGCGCGATGACCGTAGTCCTGGTCGATCCGCGCCGCCCGTCGCTCGTTCCCGTCGAGGCCATCACCCTGCTCGCGGGCGACGTGCAGTACACCGAGGAGATGCCGGTCAAGGTGCCTTGGTCGCTGCCAGCGGCGCGGCCGGCCTACGACGGCGAGAACGCGCCGGTGCTGTTGTCCTCGGACCCCAACCATCCGATGGTGAAGGCGCGCCTCGAGGCGGGCGAGAAGGTGATCTCGACGCCGGGCCCGCAACGGGGCGATCGGCTCGTCGATGCCGTCTCGATGATGGACCGGCTCCGTACGGCTGGACCGTGGGAGAGCGAGCAGACCCACGACTCGTTGCGCCGGTACCTGCTCGAGGAGACCTACGAGTTGTTCGACGCGGTGCGCGGCGGCAATCCCGACGAACTGCGCGATGAATTGGGCGATGTGCTGCTGCAGGTGCTCTTCCACGCCCGCATCGCCGAGGATGCGACGCTGCACGCGTTCACCATCGACGACGTCGCCGACTCGCTGGTGCGCAAACTGAGCCACCGGGTTCCGGCCGTCCTTGCAGGAGAAAAGATTTCGCTCTCCGAACAGCTGGCCCAATGGGAGGAGCGCAAGGCTCTTGAGAAGACGCGGAACTCATCGATGGACGACGTTCCGACCGGGCAGCCCGCTCTCGCCCTCACCCAGAAGGTGTACGAACGCGTCACGGCGGCTGGCCTGCCGGTGGATCTGATTCCAGAGGGACTGGTGTCGATCGCGATGGCGTCGGGTGGTGACGCCGAGAACGCATTGCGTTCGGCCACCTTGGAGTTCATGGACACCGTCCGCAAGGTCGAGCACGCCGTGGCGGCCAGCCGTCGACCCGACGACGTGCCCGAGGTGCTCGACATCGCACCGCTCGGTGTGGTCACCGAGGAGGAGTGGCGCGCGCATTGGCCCACGTTCGAGCCCGAGGGCAAGGAGCCCGACGAAGCCGCAGCGAAGGACTCCGAGCCCGAGGCAGGCGAGCGCGAGGGTGCGGCGGGGCCGGATGGGCCCCAAGAGGACGCCGAACCCGAGGAGTCAACCGATCAGGAGAACAGCGTCGAGCCCCAGTAGCCCGACGAGTCGCCCTTGCGCAGTCCCGGCGGGCAGGCGAAGAGTCCCGTACCGGTGTGGGTGATGTACTCGTTGAGCGCGTCGCGGCGCGAAAGCTCCATCTGCATCGGGATGAACTGCGTGATCGGGTTGCGCACGAACGCGATGAAGAACAACCCGGCGTCCAGATGACCGAAACCGTCTGAGCCGTCGGTGAAGTTGTAGCCGCGGCGGAGGATTTCGATTCCGCCCAAGTGTTCGGCCGATGCGAGCCGGACGTGGGCGTCGACGTCGATCAGCGGGGTGCCCTTCGAGCTCTTGGTGTCGAAGTCGAGCGCGTCGAACTCGTCGGCGTACCCATTGGGCGCCCCGGTGCCCTTCTGCCGTCCGATGACCCGCTCCTGCTCGAGCAGCGTTGTGCGGTCCCAGTTTTCGATGCGCATCCGGATCCGCCGCGTGACCAGGTAGGTGCCTCCCGACATCCATGCCGGACCGTCGCCGTCGGCCACCCAGACGTGCGCATCGAGCGCGCTGGTGTCCTCGGCCTTGAGGTTGCTGGTGCCGTCCTTGAACCCGAACAGGTTCCGCGGCGTCGACTGCCCGCGTGTGGTCGACGACGTACGGCCGAAGCCGAGTTGGGAGTAGCGCACCGCGGCGGTGCCGAATGCAACGCGCGCGAGGTTGCGGATGGCGTGCACGGCGACTTGCGGATCGTTGGCGCAGGCCTGGACGCAGATGTCGCCGTGGCTCCTCGTCGGGTCCATCGTCTCGTTGGGGAACTTGGGCAGGTCGACCAGCGCTTCGGGACGTTTGTCGGCGATGCCGAACCGGTCCTTGCCGTCCTTGGTGAAGAAGGTCGGGCCGAAGCCGATGGTAAGGGTCAACTGGGAGGCCGGAAGGCCGAGTGCCTCACCGGTATCCGCCGGCGGTGCATAGGGATTGAGGCCGACGGCGCCGTCCTTGACCGCCTCTTCGGCGAGCGTCATCCGCTCGGCCATGTCCGTCCACTGCTTGAGCATCGCGACGACCTCTTCACGGTCATCGGTGGTGACGTCGAAGGAGCAGAAGTGCATCCGGTCCTGCGCAGCGGTGATGATGCCCGCCTGGCGCTCACCGCGGAACGGAACGGGGCTCTGCAGCTCGACGGGAGCCGAACTCGAGGCCGATGCCCGGCCGGCCAGCGCACCGGCGCTGGCCGCGCCGACCACCGCGGCTGTCACCCCAGCCGCACCGAACAGCTTGCGGCGCGACAGTCCGTCGCGCGCCGCGGGCTGTTCGGCGGGCTGTTCGGGGGTTGGCTCGGTGGGGGTCACTTCCGGCACCGGATCACTGGGGTGCGATGACACCCTGCACCTGGCTGACCTCCTTGGACAGCGCGTCGATCGAGCGTGAAAGCTCTTGGCGCTGCGGCTCGGTCACGGTGTCGTACAAGACGTATCCGTCACCGCTGCGGTACTTCTCCAGCAGCGCCTCGGACTCCGAGAAGCGCTGGTCGACCTTCTTGCCGAGCTCGGCGTTGCGCTCGTCGAGAATCGGGCGGACCGACGCCACCGCGGTCTGGCTGCCCTGCATGTTGGCGTTGAAGTCCCATAGGTCGGTGTGGCTGAAGATGTCCTCTTCCCCGCTGATCTTGCTCGACGCAATCTCGTCGAGCAAGCCCTGTGCGCCACCGGCGATCTGGGTGGAGTCGACGGTGAAGTCGGGTGCCTTGACGCGAGAGTTGAGTTCCTTGACGTCGGCGACGAGCTGGTCGGCGATCGCGTTGGTGTCGGGCTGCAGGCCGCTCACCCACAGATCCTTCTCGAGGCGGTGGAAACCGGTCCACTTCTGACCGGGCTCGAGGTCGGCCTCGCGGAGATCGATGCGCGGGTCGAGATCATCGGGGAAGGACTCCGCGACCGGCTCGATGCGTTCGTAGTAGGTGCGCGCGATGGGGAACTGTGCCTTGGCGGCGGGGATGTCGCCCTTCTTGATCGCGGCGACGAACACGTCGACGGCCGGGATCAGTGCATCGGTCTGGCTGTTCACGTACCGCTTGTAGCTGTCGGCGGCCTCCTTGAACTTGCCCTCGGTGTCGATCTGCACGGTGTCGCCGGTGACCTTGAAGTCACCTCGGAGGCCGTCGCCGATCATGCCGGGCTTGCACGCGGTCTGGTAGGTGCCGGGTTCGGCCAGCTGGACGACGAGCTTGCGCTCCAGCCCTGGGGAGATGTTCTCGACCTCGCCCATCACCCGCTCGCCCTCGCCGTAGACGTAGAACTCGGTGACCTTGGTGCCGTTGTTGGTGATGACGAAGGTGTTCGGTCCGGTGGCGGCCTCGGTACCCGAGAGCTCGCACTCGGTGTCGGAGGCGTTCACCGTGATCTGCGCCGGCGCGCTATCGGCGCTGCTGTCGTCGCTGCCGCCGCTGCCGGTAGCCGACTCCTTGGGAGTGCAGCTGGTCAGCGAGATGCCCGCGAGAAGCGCGGCGGCCGCGGCCACACCGGCCTTCGCGGTCACGGGAGAGATGTTCACGTAGTGGACCTTTCCGATGCGGTGGCACGCCCCGATTCGCGGCTCGAATCGGAGTTCGATGAAGGTGAGTCGGGGGCCGGGGCGTCACTCGGCTCGGCCGGCTTGCGCAGGGGGCGCAGGAACAGCGCCAGCACGATCACCAGATACGCCAGCCACGCCGCGAACTGCAGCACGGTCGGCGTCGGCGTGACGTTGAAGACGCCCTGGATGACCTCGCCGTACCAAGCCGACCAGTCGAACCAGGAGCTGATGTCGAACGTCTCGTGCGCGAGACCAGGCAGCCAGCCCACCGTCTGCAGCGCACCGATTCCGTAGGCCAGGATGCCTGCGGCGACGACGATCAGGAACGCGCCGGTGTAGGTGAAGAACTTGGCCAGGTTGATCCGCACGGCGCCGATGTACATTCCGTAGGCGATGGCCACCGCGGTCAGCACGCCGACGATGAGGCCGACAAGGGGCCAGGCGGTGTCGGCCTCGGCGTAGCCGACCATGAACAGCGCCGTCTCGACGCCCTCGCGGCCGACGGCGAGGAAGGCGAGCACGAACACGGCGAGGCCACCGGTTTCGAGTGCGCGCGCCATGTCGCCGCGCAGCTCTCCGGAGATGGTCGCGGCCGCCTTCTTCATCCACAGCACCATGGTCGTCACGATCGCGACGGCGACCAGTGAGGCGACGCCCGCGATGGCCTCCGCGGCAAGGCCTGAGATGGTGTTCTCGCCGTACTGGATCACCAGGAAGACGCCGATGGTCATGACGACCGCGGCCGCCACGCCCGACCACACCCACTTGAGTGCATCGCGCCGGTTCGACTTGACCAGGAAGGCGACCAGGATGGTGACGACGATGGCCGTCTCGAGTCCTTCGCGGAGGCCGATCAGCCCGCTGCCCAACAGCTGCGACGAAACACTGGCCCCAGCTGCGAGAACCGTCACCGAAGCATCCCGACGGATGTCATCCTCGTGTTCCTTTCGCCTACCAAGCTTTGGCTACCCAAGGCTAGGTATGGCTGACCTTATCAGCGCGAGTGGAGGATCTGTACAGCTCCTCGACAGCTCGCGGCGCTGCGGTGGACGACTCCGCACCCATGGGACGATGTCGGTAATTCGAGTGGGTCGAGGAGTCCGGTGTCGCCAGTGCGTTGGCTGCGGGTAGTCGCGGTCATTGGCGCAACGGCCCTGCTCATGGCATCGAGCTGCTCCTGGCGAGCGGCCACGCCGATCCCAGAGGGAGTGCCGCCGCCCACCGGCGACGAGGTGCCCAAGGTCGACACGCACGCCAGGGGCAGGCCTGCCGATCAACTGCACGCCTGGGCGGCGCAACGTGCGCCCACCCTCGCCATCCCGATCACTTCGCTCGAGGCATACGCGTACGCGGCGCGGGTCGCCGAGGTGGAGAACCCGAAGTGTCACCTGGCGTGGACCACGTTGGCAGGCATCGGCATGGTGGAGAGCCATCACGGCACCTACCGGGGGGCGGTGGTAGCACCGAACGGTGATGTGCGCCCGCTCATCCGTGGGGTACGGCTCGACGGGTCGATGGGCAACATGCAGATCGCCGACACCGACGGCGGCAAGCTCGACGGCGACCGCACCATGGACCGGGCCATGGGGCCCATGCAGTTCATCCCCGAGACGTGGAAGCTGTACGGCGTCGACGCCAACAACGACGGCATCGTCAGCCCCGACAACATCGACGACGCGGCGCTGTCCGCGGCGGGTTACCTGTGCTGGCGCGGCAAGGACCTCGCGACGCCACGCGGCTGGATGGATGCGCTGCGCGCGTACAACCTCTCCGACCAGTACGCCCGCACGGTCCGCGACTGGGCCACGGCCTACGCAAACGGCCACCCGCTGTAGGTCCGCGGAGTCGCGATCGGCGTGTGATTCACCCACCCTCTAGGCTGATGCTCGCCATCACCGAAATCCCGTACGACCACGCTTAAGGAGATGCCAGTGCCCATCATCGAGCAGGTCGGGGCGCGCGAGATCCTCGATTCCCGCGGCAATCCCACGGTCGAGGTCGAGCTGGCCCTGATCGACGGCACCTTCGCAAGGGCAGCGGTGCCCTCCGGCGCTTCCACCGGTGAGCACGAAGCCGTCGAACTGCGCGACGGCGGTGACCGCTACGGCGGCAAGGGCGTGGAGAAGGCCGTTGAGGCCGTGCTCGACGAGATCGCGCCCGCCGTCATCGGGCTCAACGCCGACGATCAGCGCCTCGTCGACCAGGCCCTGCTCGACCTCGACGGCACGCCCGACAAGTCGCGACTGGGCGCGAACGCCATCCTCGGTGTCTCGCTGGCCGTGGCGAAGGCCGCTGCCGACTCTGCCGGGCTGCCGCTGTTCCGCTACATCGGCGGTCCGAACGCGCACATCCTTCCGGTGCCGATGATGAACATCGTCAACGGTGGCGCACACGCCGACACCGGCGTCGACGTCCAGGAGTTCATGGTCGCCCCGATCGGCGCGCCGAACTTCAAGGAGGCGCTGCGCTGGGGCGCCGAGGTCTACCACTCGCTGAAGTCCGTGCTGAAGAAGCAGGGCCTGTCCACCGGTTTGGGTGACGAGGGTGGCTTCGCGCCCGACATCGCAGGGACCAAGGCCGCGCTCGACCTGATCAGCTCGGCCATCGAGGGCGCGGGGTTCAAGCTGGGTAGCGACGTGGCGCTGGCACTCGACGTCGCCGCCACCGAGTTCTACACCGAAGGCACCGGTTACGCCTTCGAGAAGGAGACGCGGACCGCAGAGCAGATGACGGCGTTCTACGCCGACTTGCTCGGCTCCTACCCGCTGGTGTCGATCGAAGATCCGCTGTCCGAGGACGATTGGGACGGCTGGGTGTCGCTGACGGCGGCCATCGGCGATCGCGTTCAGATCGTCGGCGACGACCTCTTCGTCACCAACCCGGAGCGGCTCGAGGAGGGCATCGAGAAGGGCGCCGCCAACGCGCTGCTGGTCAAGGTCAACCAGATCGGCACGCTGACCGAGACGCTGGACGCCGTCGCGTTGGCCCACAACAGCGGCTACCGGACGATGATGAGCCACCGGTCCGGCGAGACCGAGGACACCACCATCGCCGACCTCGCCGTCGCGGTTGGCAGTGGGCAGATCAAGACCGGCGCGCCCGCCCGCAGCGAGCGGGTGGCCAAGTACAACCAGTTGCTGCGCATCGAGGAAACCCTCGGGGACGCCGCACGCTACGCCGGTGACCTGGCGTTCCCGCGGTTCTCGCCGACGAGCCAGTAGCTTTTCAGTCATGCCCGACGCGAAACGGCCGGACCCCAAGCGGCGCACTCCAGCGTCGCGGCCGGGCAAGCCGGGCGAGTCGGGTCGCGGCAGGCCGCGGGGTGCGGCGCCGGCGCGGCGGGAGGCCCGCGCCGCGCTGCCGCGGGGCACCTCTGAGCAGGCGGCGCACGCGGAGCAGCCCGAGACTCCTGCGGCCGTCGAGCCCATCGGGCAGTCGATCGCCGAAGCCGCCGAACTACAGTCCGAACAGCGGCTGGGGTCTGCCGCCAGGCGCGCGGCGATCCTGGCAGCGGTGATCTGCGTGCTGACCCTGACGATCGCCGGACCGGTCCGCACCTACTTCGCGCAGCGAACCGAGATGAAGCAGCTCGAAGACGCCCAGACCCAGCTGCGCTCCCAGATAGCCGATCTCGAACAGCAGAAGGTCAAGCTCGGGGATCCGGTGTACATCGCCGCGCAGGCCCGCGAGCGACTCGGGTTCGTGATGCCCGGTGAGATTCCCTACCAGGTACAGCTGCCTGCGGGCAGCGGCCAGCAAGCGCTGCCCGGCACCGGCCCCGCGGCGGTGCCGAGCGGCCAACCCTGGTACACGTCGCTGTGGCACACCATCGCCGACGCGCCGCACGGCCCACCGCCCATCGTGGCGCCGCCCGTCGAACCCGGTGTGCCGCCGACCCCCACCCGTTCCACCGCCCGGTGGTTGACCAAGCCGATCTCGACGCCGTGGCGCGCCAGCTGGGCCGCGAGCCGCGCGGTGTCCTCGAGATCGCCTACCGTTGCCCGAACGGCGAGCCCGGCGTGGTCAAGACGGCGCCGCGGCTGCCCGACGGCACCCCGTTCCCGACGCTGTACTACCTCACCCACCCGGCGTTGACGGCCGCGGCCAGCAGGCTGGAGTCCGAAGGGCTGATGCGGGACATGACCGAACGTCTGCAACGCGACGAGGAGCTGGCCGCCGCATACCGCCGCGCCCACGAGTCGTATCTGGCCGAACGCGACGCCATCGAGCCGTTGGGCACCACGTTCTCCGGCGGTGGCATGCCCGACCGGGTCAAGTGTCTGCACGTGGTGGTGGCACATTCACTGGCGAAGGGCCGCGGGGTCAATCCCTTCGGCGACGAGGCGCTGGCCGTGCTGGCCGCCGAGCCCGCGATGGCGGGAATCCTGGACCGAGGGAGCTGGACGTGAGGGTCGGAGCGATCGACTGTGGAACCAATTCGATCCGGCTGCTGATCGCCGACGTGAACGACGGCGTCCTTCGCGACGTGCACCGCGAGATGCGCATCGTCCGGCTGGGCGAAGGCGTAGACGCCACAGGGGAATTCGCGCCTGCAGCGCTGGCCCGCACCGGGGCGGCGCTCGCGGAGTACGCCGACGAGCTGCGCGTCCACGGGGTGGAGCGGGTGCGGATGGTCGCGACGTCGGCCGCACGGGATGCGGGCAACCGTGAGGAGTTCTTCGCGATGACCGCCGAACTGCTCGGCGCGGTGCAGCCGGGGGCGGTGGCCGAGGTGATCACGGGAACGGAGGAGGCTGCCTTGTCCTTCACCGGTGCGGTCGGTGAATTGGATGACGCTGCAGCACCTTTCGTCGTGGTGGACCTGGGCGGTGGCTCAACGGAGGTGGTGGTGGGTGACCGCGAGGTGAAGGCGAGTTTCTCCGCCGACATCGGTTGCGTGCGGCTGACCGAACGATGCCTGCACTCGGACCCGCCGACGGCCGCCGAGGTCGACGCGGCGCGAATCGTGGTGCGCGACGCGCTTTCCGAGGCGCTGCAGCGTCGTACCCGTCGCGGGTGCGCGGACCTGGGTTGGCGTGGCGGGCACGATGACGACGTTGTCGGCGCTGGCTCAGCGGATGGCCACCTACGACGCCGATGCGATCCACCTGTCCCGGGTCGGTTTCGACGAACTGCTGCCGGTGTGTGAGGAGCCTGATCGCGATGACCCGCAAGCAGCGCGCTGCCCTCGGTCCGATGCACGAGGGGCGTGTCGACGTGATCGGCGGCGGCGCGATCATCGTCGAGGAGTTGGCGCGCGAATTACGCAGCCGTGCGGGGATCGATGAGCTCGTCGTCAGCGAGCACGACATCCTGGACGGCATCGCACTGTCGGTCGCCTGAATCTGGACGGCGTCAGCGAGACCGTCCGGCAATCACTTCCTGACGTTGCAGTTCGGCGGGTTACCGCAGTGATGACCGCCGTCGCATGCATTGCAACGGCACGTGCAACCCGACCCTGCCCTTACCTCTGAAACGCGCATCGCAGTTCCTCTGCTGGCTCAGACACACATCGACATATGACGACTCAACAATAGTTCGGATCACGCTGAGTGGGAACGTTTGCGGTGGAACCGGTCAGGACTGCAGCACGGCCTTGAGCGCGTCGAGGACCGCGACGTCCTCGATGGTCGAGGGCGGCTGTTCGTCGCGACCGTCGGCGATGCCGCGCATGGTCTTGCGCAGGATCTTGCCGGACCGGGTCTTCGGCAACGCGGCAACCACGTCGACCCGCTTCAGGTTGGCCACCGCGCCGATGTTCTGCCGCACGGCGTCGACCAGCTCGCCGGCCAGGTCGTCGGCCGACGCACCCGCCTTGAGCACCACGAATCCACGCGGCACCTGGCCCTTGATGTCGTCGGCGACACCGATCACCGCGCATTCGGCGACCGCGGGGTGGGTGGCCAGCACCGCTTCGATCGAGCCGGTCGAGAGGCGGTGGCCCGCGACGTTGATGACGTCGTCGGTGCGGCCCATGACGAACAGGTAGCCGTCGTCGTCGAAGTATCCGCCGTCGCCCGACAGGTAGTAGCCAGGGAACGCCGACAGATACGACGCCACGAAGCGGTCGTCGTCACCCCACAGCGTCGGCAACGTTCCGGGCGGCAGCGGCAACTTCACGCAGATCGCGCCCTCCTCGCCGATGTCGCACTCCGTGCCGTCGGGGCGAAGGATGCGGATGTCGTACCCCGGCATCGGCACCGTCGCCGAGCCGGGCTTCACCGGCAGCGCCTCGACGCCCATCGGGCATGCGGCGATCGACCATCCCGTCTCGGTCTGCCACCAGTGGTCGATCACGGGGAGGCCGAGTTGCTCTGCCGCCCAGTGGTAGGTACCGGGGTCGAGCCGCTCGCCCGCCTGGAACAGATACCGCAGCGCGGACATGTCGTAGACGCGCCAGGTGCGTGCCGTCGGGGTCCTCCTTCTTGATGGCGCGCATGGCGGTCGGGGCGGTGAACAAGGTCTTCACGCCGTGCTCGGCGGCAACCCGCCAGAACGCGCCTGCATCTGGCGTGCCGACGGGCTTGCCCTCGTAGAGCACGGTCGTCGCGCCGAGCAGCAGCGGCCCGTAGACGATGTACGAGTGCCCCACTACCCAGCCGACATCCGAAGCGGCCCAGAACACTTCGCCCGGGTGCGTGTCGTAGACGTGCCGCATCGTCCACAGCAGCGCGACGGCATGCCCGCCGTTGTCACGGACGATGCCCTTCGGCTTGCCGGTGGTGCCCGATGTGTACAGCACGTAGAGCGGATCGGTCGCGGCGACCGTGACGGGGTCGACGGGCTCGGCGGCGGCGACCGCCTCGGCCCAGTCGACGTCGCGGCCCGGCACCAATGCGCAGGGATGCTGCTCGCGTTGCACGATGACGCAGTGCGGGGTGGTGTGCTCGGCGATGTCCAACGCCGCGTCGAGCATCGGCTTGTAGTCGACGATGCGGGTCGGCTCGATGCCGCATGACGCCGAGACGACGACGGCGGGGCGCGCGTCGTCGATGCGCGTCGCGAGCTCGTTGGCGGCGAAGCCGCCGAACACCACCGAGTGCACGGCGCCCAGCCGCGCGCAGGCCAGCATCGCGATGACCGCCTCGGGCACCATCGGCATGTAGATCACCACGCGGTCACCCTTGCCGACGCCGAGGCCGCGGAGCACGCCTGCGAACCGGGACGTCACGTCCAGGAGCTCGCCGTAGGTGTAGGTGCGCTTGGTGTCGGTGACCGGGGAGTCGTAGATCAACGCGGCCTGATCGCCACGTCCGTCGGCGACGTGCCGGTCAAGAGCGTTGGCGCAGGTGTTGAGCTCCCCGTCGGGATACCACCGATAGAACGGGGGATTGGAGTCGTCGAGGATGCGCACTGGTTGGCGGATCCAGGTCACGGCCCTTGCGGCGTCCGCCCAGAACGCGCATGGGTCTTCGATACTGGCGTCGAACAATTCGCGATACCCGGCCATACCGGCACGGTAGCGCGCGAGCCGGTCTTGTCTGGCCCTTCGACGGGTTTCTATAGTTCGGTAATGGCTACTGACAGCAAGTCAACAAGGGAGCAGCCGCCGGCCATCGCAGGCGTGCGCAGGTCATTCGTCGAGGCTCGCGGGGTGCGGTTCCACGTCACCGAGTCGGGGCAAGAGGACGGTCGGCCCGTGATCGCACTGCACGGGTGGCCGCAGCACCACTGGGTGTACCGGGATCTGCTGGCCGACCCACCGCCGGGGCTGCGCATCATCGCCCCGGACCTGCCCGGGTACGGCTGGTCGGGTGCTGCGCCGCACGAGTGGGCCAAGGACGACGTCGCCGACGACGTGCTCGCGTCTGATGGACGCGCTCGCACTGCACCAGGTCCTGCTCGTCGGTCACGACTGGGGCGGGTTCGTGGGCTACCGGATGTTGCTCGCCGCCCCAGAACGGTTCGACGGGTACCTGGTCTGCAACATGGCACACCCGTGGCAGACCGCCCGCACCATCGCCCCGCACCTGTGGCGCTTCGCGCTGTATCAGCCGTTCCTCGCCACGGTCGGCGTGCCGTTGCAACGGCGCACGCCCTATCTCGAACGCGTCATCTTCGGCGTCGGCCCGAAGTCGCACAGGCTGGATCCCGCCACGATCCGGGTGTATGCCGACCGGTTCCGCGACCCCGTCGTCGCGCGCACGGCCCGGGATACCTACCGGACCTTCCTGCTTCGTGAAATGCCCTCGGGAGCAAGAAATCCCGAGTTGCGCCGTACCGCCGTGCCGATTCGGGCGCTGTTCGGCACCCATGACATCGCCGTGCACCCGTCGCTCGCGTCGCCGGAAACCGCGAGGGCCGATGACTACACGTTCGAGCCGGTGGACTCCGGTCACTTCGTCATCGACGAGCGGCCGGACCTGGTGCGCGCCAGGTTGATCGCGCTTGCGGACGAGACTTCCACCCGCGAGCAGACGTAAAGGTGTCCCGACACGCCGCATTTTGCGCACATTTGCGACTGCTCGCGGGGCTACTAGCACTGCTACACCCCGACGGCGACTTCACCGACGACGACCGGGCCCGCCGCAGCGGGATCACCGTCGGCCCGCGAGGCCCAGAAGGCATAAGCAAGATCAAACGGCCTAATCAACAAAGAAGGCAGCGCAACATAAGAAGCGATAATGGCGCCCTGGGCCGCCCGCGGCAAGTGCAAGCACGACGAAAACACCCAGTGCGTGGACGACGACCCCGGCGACCGGGCACGCACCGACAAACGCACCCTGGCCCAACGCCAACACGACGCCCTGAGCGCAATAGGCAGGGCCATGCTGGCCTCAGGACAATTCGGCAAACACCAAGGCCTACCCGCCACCATCATCGTCTCCACCACCCTGCAAGACCTCGAAGCAGCCAGTGGGTACGCCATAACCGGCGGCGGCACCCTGCTGCCGATGCGCGACGTGATCCGACTGGCCACCCACGCCACAACTATCTGGCGGTGTTCGACGAACACACGGCGAAGCTCTGTATATGGGCCGCCCCGCGAATCCTATTCCTGGAAGCGGTAACCCATGCCCGCCTCGGTCAACAGGTGGACCGGGTGCGACGGGTCGTCCTCGAGCTTGCGTCTGAGCTGCGCCAGGTACACCCGGAGGTAGTGCGTCTCCTTCGCATATGCCGGCCCCCACACCTCTTTGAGCAGTTCCTCGCGGCCGACCAGCTTGCCGCGGTTGCGCACCAGCATCTCCAACATGCCCCATTCGGTGGGCGTGAGGTGCACCTCCGATCCGTTCTTGGTCACCTTCTTCGCGGCCAAATCCACCGTGAAGGACGATGTTTCGATCATCGGTTCATCGGTGTCGGATGCTGCGGCCGCCCGCCGGACCGCGGCCCGCAACCGTGCCAGGAACTCGTCCATGCCGAACGGTTTCGTCACGTAGTCGTCGGCGCCGGCATCCAACGCGCCGACCTTGTCGGCCGAGTCCGTGCGGGCGGACAGCACGATCACCGGCGCGGTGAGCCAGCCGCGCAGCCCCTCCAGTACTTCGATTCCGGACATGTCGGGCAGGCCCAGATCCAAGACGATGACGTCGGGACGCTGCTCGGCGGCCGCCCGCAGCGCCGCGGCGCCGGTCGCGGCAGTGATGACCTCATATCCACGCACCGACAGGTTGATCCGCAGTGCACGCAAGATCTGTGGTTCGTCATCGATGACGAGAACCCTGGTCATGAAAGCTCATCCTTTGGTGGTGCGGCCAAATCGATTTCGATGGTGACACCGCCTCCAGGGGTATCGGTCGCGGTTACGGTACCGCCCATCGCCTCCACGAATCCCTTCGCGACCGAGAGGCCGAGTCCGACGCCGCTGCTGTTGTGGCTGTCGCCGCCGCGCTGGAACGGCTCGAACAGCTGCTCCTCGGTGCCGCGCGGGATACCCGGGCCCTCGTCGATCACCGCGATCAGCACCCGGTCGCCCAGTCGGCCGGCGTTGACCCGCACCACGCTGTCGGGCGCGTAGCGCAAGGCATTGTCGATCAGATTCGCCAGGACGCGTTCGAGCAGACCGCTGTCGGCCATCACCATGGCATCTCCAACCTCGACCTTGACCCTGTCGAGGCCACCGGCTGACATGCCCGAGACCCCCTCGCCGCCTGCCGAACCAAACCCGGTGGCTCCCTTGCTTATTCCAAGGAGCGCCCGTTGCACCGTTTCCTCCAGGTAGACCCGTCGAAGCTCGGGCCGGACCGCGCCCGCCGCCAGCCGCGACGAGTCGAGCAGATTCCCGACCAGCGCCGTCAGCTGGTCGATCGACTCCTCGACGGTGGCCAGCAGCTCCGCGACGTCTTCGGGGGAGAAGCCGACGTCGTCACCGCGCAGGCTGGACACCGCGGCCTTCGCGCCGGCCAAGGGGGTGCGCAGGTCGTGGCTGACCGCGGACAGGAGTGCGCGACGCAATTCGTCCGCCTGCGCGATCGCCGCGGCGTTGCCTGCCTCTTCGGTCAACTCGCGCTGCTTGACCAGCCCTGCGGCCTGTTTGGCAACCGCGCCAAGGACTCTGCGGTCCCGGGCGGTCAGCTTCTTGCCCGACATCAACATCCAGAACTCGTCGTCACCGACCTCGATCGCGGTGTCGGCCGCGTCGACGTCCATGCACGGGTCGACACCGACGCTTGCGACCACACCGGCACCTTCACGCAGCAGGCTGACCGACCGCTGGGAGTAGGTTTCCCTGACCCGCTCGAGCAGCGTGTCCAAGTCGGCGCCGCGCAGCACCGAACCGGCGAACAGAGCGAGCAGTTCGGCCTCCTGCGACGCGCGCCTGGCCTCGCGCGCCCGGCTCGCCGCGCCGTCGACGAGCGCCGCAACGGCCACGGCGACGGCCAGCAGCACGACAACGGTGACGGCGCTGTCGGGCTCGGCGATGGTGAAGCTGTACCTGGGCGTCACCAGGAAGTAGTTGAGCAGCAGCCCGGACAACAACGCCGACAGCGCGGCGGGGGCCACGCCGCCGAGCAGCGCGACGATCAGCACCCCGATGAAGAACAGGGCGCTCTCACCGCCGGTGCCCAGAAAGGGATCGAGCACGAACACGATCAGTGCGCAGATGAGCGGACGGCACCACCAGGGCCGCCAGCCATGACACCAGGTGCCGATCGCGGGTCGACAACGACGACAGCGAGCGCCCTCCGCTGGCCGCCTCGTGCGTCACCATGTGGACGTCGATCTTTCCGGAGTTCTGCACCGTGGCGGCGCCGATACCCTCCTCGAAGATGCGTGCCCACCGGGACCGCCGTGAGGTGCCGAGAACCAGCTGGGTGGCGTTCATCTCCCTGGCGAATTCCAGCAGCGCCGAGGGGACGTCGTCGCCGACCACCGTGTGCAACGTCGCGCCAAGGCTGAGGGCCAGTTCGCGCACCTTGCCCATCTGCGGTGCGGACAGGCCCGAAAGTCCGTCGCCCCGAACGACATGCACCACCATCAGCTCGGCACTCGACCTCGATGCGATACGAGATGCCCGGCGCACCAGGGTCTCCGATTCCGGGCCGCCGGTCACGGCGACCACGACCCGCTCGCGCGCCTCCCAGGTGTCGGTGATCTTGTTGTCGGCGCGATACTTGGCCAGCGCGGCGTCCACCTGATCGGCGAGCCACAGCAGGGCGATCTCGCGCAGTGCCGTCAGGTTGCCCCGCCGGAAGTAGTTCGTCAGCGCGGCGTCGATGCGCTCGGGGGCGTAGACGTTCCCGTGTGAAAGCCTGCGGCGCAATGCTTCCGGCGTGATGTCGACGAGCTCGATCTGCGCCGCCGCACGGACGACGTCGTCCGGCACCGTTTCCTGCTGCTCGATGCCCGTTATCTGTGCGACAACGTCATTCAGGCTTTCCAAGTGCTGGACGTTGACCGTCGATATCACGGTGATTCCGGCGTCGAGCAGCTCATCGACGTCCTGCCAGCGTTTCGGATTCTTGCTGCCAGGAGTGTTGGTGTGCGCGAGCTCGTCGACGAGCACGACCTGTGGGTGGCGCGCCAGCACCGCCTCCACGTCGAGCTCGGGGAAGCGGCTGCCGCGGTACTCGATGTAGTGCGGCGGGATGACCTCGATGCCGTCCAGCAGCTCGGCGGTCTTCTTGCGCCCGTGCGTCTCGATGACCGCGGCGACCAGATCGGTACCGCGTTCCAGCCTGCGATGGGCCTCGCCGAGCATCGCGAACGTCTTGCCGACGCCGGGAGCTGCGCCAAGGTAGATGCGCAGCTCCCCGCGTTTCTGCTGGTAGTCGGGCCTCGCCTCGCGCCGCGTCACATGCTCATCATCCACCGGTCAGATCAACTCTTGACCGGATACACCCGGTCAAGGTCGATGTTGAGCTGGAGCACGTTGACCCGGGGCTCGCCCATGAATCCGAGGTCGCGACCGTACTCGTGCGCGCTCACCGCTTGCCGGACCTGGTCGGCGCTGATGCCGCGCGCCTTGGCCACCCGATTGACCTGGATGTCGGCATAGGCCGGCGAGATGTTCGGGTCAAGACCGCTTCCGCTTGCGGTGACCGCATCGGCCGGGACTTGCGGATCGGTCGAAGCGCCGTGAATGGGCACGATCTCACCGACGGAGTAGTCCTCGCCGAACTTGGCGCACTCCACCCGCACACCTTCATAGGTGTTCAGGAACGGGGTCTTCGTGGTCTGGCACGGCTCGTTCACGCTGACCACGCGGGTCGGATGGACGACGATGCCGCGGGCGTCGCGCGGCCCGATGACCGACAGCACGGCTCCGACACCGTCGCCGGTGCAGAACGGCCGTGCGCCGTCGACGCCCTCGAGCTTGCCGATGGCGGCGCTGCGCGTGCAGACCGAGCGTCAGCAGACTCGCCTTGTAGCCGTTGGCGTCTGCGGACAGGGTCGGGTCACCGGGCGTGTCGACGATGCTCTCCGGCCCGAGGTTGCCGGCGCTGCTGGCCATCGGGTCGTATCCGGCGCCTGCCGCGGACGGCCTGCTCTGGAAGTACTGCGGCAGTGCGTTGCCGTCCTTGTCGGTGAAGGACTGACCGATCAGGCTGCTGCCCACGGGTTTTCCGTTCACCTCGATGATCGATCCGTTGGCCTTGCCGTTCAGCCCAGGCAGCTGGGCAACCAGCCAGATGAAAAGGGGATAGCCGATGCCAAGGATGACGGTGAACAGCAGCAGCGCGCGCAGCGCTGCCCAGTGTTGGCGGAGGACGCTAGAGAATTTCATTGTCACATTCCCGGGAAGAGTTGGACGACCAGGTCGATCAGTTTGATGCCGATGAACGGCGCGATGATGCCGCCGAGCCCGTAGATGTAGAGGTTGCGGCTCAACAGCTTCGAGGCACTGCTCGGCGTGTAGCGCACGCCGCGCAGGGACAGCGGGATCAGCGCGATGATGACGATCGCGTTGAAGATCACCGCGGACAGGATCGCCGATTGCGGGCTGTGCAGCCGCATCACGTTGAGCACGTCCAGGCCGGGGAACAGCACCACGAACATCGCCGGGATGATCGCGAAGTACTTCGCGATGTCGTTGGCGATCGAGAACGTGGTCAATGCGCCACGCGTGATCAACAGTTGCTTGCCGATCTCGACGATCTCGATGAGCTTGGTGGGGTCGGAGTCCAGGTCCACCATGTTCCCGGCCTCTTTCGCCGCCGAGGTACCGGTGTTCATGGCCACGCCGACGTCGGCCTGCGCGAGCGCGGGTGCGTCGTTGGTGCCGTCACCGGTCATCGCGACCAGCTTGCCGCCCGCCTGCTCCTTCTTGATCAGGGCCATCTTGTCTTCGGGGGTGGCCTCGGCGAGGAAGTCGTCGACACCGGCCTCGTCGGCGATCGCCTTGGCGGTCAACGGGTTGTCACCGGTGATCATCACCGTTCGGATGCCCATCCGGCGCATCTCGTCGAAACGCTCGCGCATGCCTTGCTTTACGACGTCCTTGAGGTGGATGACGCCGAGCACCGACGCCTTCCCGTCGACGACCTGACCGACCACCAGCGGCGTGCCGCCCGCGGCGGAGATGCCGTCGACGATGCTGCCGAGCTCGGTCGGGACGATGCCGCCCTCGGCGCGCACCCAGTCGGCGACGGAGTTCGCCGCACCCTTGCGCAGCTGGTGCCCGTTCTCCAGGTCGACGCCCGACATCCTGGTGATGGCGGTGAATTCCACCCAGCGGGCACTCGCGAGCTCGCCGGGGGTACGCGCCCGTAGGCCGTACTCCTGTTTGGCGAATACCACGATGGAACGGCCCTCCGGTGTTTCGTCGGCGAGGCTCGACAGTTGAGCGGCGTCGGCCAGGGCCTCCGGCGAAACTCCCGTCAACGGCGCGAAGCCGGCGGCCTGCCGGTTGCCGAGGGTGATCGTCCCGGTCTTGTCCAGCAGCAAGGTGTTCACGTCGCCTGCCGCCTCCACGGCGCGGCCCGACATCGCCAGCACGTTGCGCTGCACCAGCCGGTCCATGCCTGCGATGCCGATGGCCGACAGCAGTGCGCCGATGGTCGTCGGGATCAGGCAGACCAGCAGCGCGACCATCACGATCCCGGAGACGCCGTTGTTGGTGAGCGCCAAGGTGTCCGGGACGCCTGGGTTGGCGATCTTGGAGTAGATCGCCAGCGGCTGCAGCGTCGCGACCGCGAACAGGAAGATGATCGTCAACGAGGCGAGCAGGATGTTGAGCGCGATCTCGTTGGGCGTCTTCTGCCGGTTGGCGCCCTCGACGAGGGCGATCATCCGGTCGATGAAGCTGTCACCCTGCTTCTGGGTGATCTTGACGACGATGCGGTCCGACAGCACCGTCGTGCCACCGGTGACCGCCGAGCGGTCACCGCCGGACTCGCGGATGACGGGGGCGGACTCGCCGGTGATCGCCGACTCGTCAACCGAGGCAATGCCTTCCACGACGTCGCCGTCACCGGGGACCGGCTGGCCTGCTTCGACCACGACGATGTCGCCCTGTTGCAGCAGCGGTGCCGCGACCTCTTCCTCGCGGCCGGGAACTCCTGGTGCCCATCCGGTGAGGCGGCGTGCCATCGTGGCGGTCTTGGTCCTGCGCAGCGACTCGGCCTGCGCCTTGCCGCGGCCCTCGGCGACGGCTTCGGCGAGGTTGGCGAAGATCACCGTCAACCACAGCCACACGACGATCAGCCAGGCGAACCAGGACGGGTCGACGATGGCGAGGATGGTGCTCCACGCGGCGCCGAGCTCGACGATGAACATGACGGGGTTCTTCCACAGCGTGCGTGGGTTGAGCTTGGCCAGTGCGTCGGGCAATGACTTCCACAGCATCTTCGGGTCGAGCAGGCCGCCCTGGATGCGGTTGGAACCACCACTGGTACGGGACTTGGACGGAGCGGATTCGATGGTGGGTGTGGACATCAGTGAATTCCTTCAGCGAGAGGCCCGAGCGCTAGCACGGGCAGGAAGCTCAGGGCGACCAGGATCAAGGTGACGCCGGAAACCATTCCGACGAACTGTGGTCGGTGGGTGGGCAGGGTTCCGATCGATTCCGGTGTGGCGCCCTGTTTGGCGAGGGAACCGGCCAGCGCGAGCACCAGGATGAGCGGCAGGAATCTGCCGAACACCATGGCCAGGCCCAAAGCCGTGTTGTACCAATCGGTGTTCACGGACAGACCTGCGAACGCCGAGCCGTTGTTGTTGGCCGCCGAGGTGAATGCGTACAGGACCTCGGAGAGCCCGTGTGGGCCGCTGTTCAGCATGCCTGCACGTTGGCCGGGCATCGCCATCGCCACCGCGGTGCCGGTCAGCACGATCAGCGGGGTGATCAGGAAATACGTTGCGGCGAGCTTGATCTCACGCGGGGTGATCTTCTTGCCGAGGTATTCCGGCGTGCGGCCGACCATCAGACCCGCGATGAACACCGTGATGATCGCGAGAATGAGCATGCCGTAGAGGCCCGAACCGACACCACCTGGCGCGATCTCGCCGAGCTTCATGTTGAACATCGTGACCATGCCGCCCAGGCTGGTGTACGAGTCGTGGAACGAGTCCACCGCACCGGTCGAGGTCAGCGTCGTCGCGTCTGCGAAGACCGCCGAGTCGGCGACGCCGAAACGCTGTTCGACACCCTCCGTGGCCGCGCCGATCGCGGTGGGAACGGTGCCGTGGTGCTGCAGCTGGAACAGCATCATGAACGAGACGCTGATGGTGGCGATGATGCCCATGACCGCGGCGATTGCGTAGCCCTGCTTCTTGCTGCCGACCATCCGGCCGAACGTGCGCGGCAAGGAGAACGAGATGACGAGCAGCAGGAAGATCTCTATCCAGTTCGTCCAGGTGGTCGGGTTCTCGAACGGATGCGCGGAGTTGGCGTTGAAGAAGCCACCGCCGTTGGTGCCGAGGTCCTTGATGACTTCCTGGCTGGCCACGGGACCACCGGTGATGGTCTGCTGACCGCCGGCGAGGGTGTTGACGACCTGGTCGTGCAAATGGAAGTTCTGGATGGCGCCGCCCGCGACGAGGATGATCGCGCCGACGATCGAGATCGGCAGCAGGATTCGGATCGTGCCGCGGACCAGGTCGACCCAGAAGTTTCCGAGGTCGCCGCTGCGGCGGCGGACGAAGCCGCGAACGAACGCGATCGCGACGGCCATGCCGACCGCGGCTGAGACGAAGTTCTGCACGGCCAGGCCCGCCATCTGCACCAGGTGGCCCTGGGTGGTTTCACCCGAATAGGCCTGCCAGTTGGTGTTGGTGACGAAGCTGATGGCGGTGTTCCATGCCAACGACGCGGTCATGGGTGTCGCGGGGTCATTGAGGTGCAGCGGCAGCTTGCCCTGGACGAGCTGGAAGATGAAGAGGAACAGGACGCTGATGGCCGAGAAGGCCAGCACGCTGCGGGCGTAACCGCCCCAGGTCTGTTCCGCTTTCGGGTCGGCACCGATCAGCCGGTAGATGAGGCGCTCTGCGCGCGAGTGCTTTTCGGACGTGTACACCCGGTACATGTAGTCGCCCAGCGGCGCGTGCACTGCTACCAGCGCGATGATGAGAAGCGCGAGAAACAGGATTCCCGCCGTCGTGGTATTCACTAGAACCTCTCGGGAAACAGCAGAGCGGCGAACAGGAACAGCGCGACCACGATCGCCAGCACCAGGCCGATTGCGTTGTCGTAGCTCACAGTCGCTCGACCAACTTCTGCACCAGGCCGAGCAGGGCGAAGATCGCCACCGTCAGCACGATGAACACCACTACGGACATCTCGTCTCGTCTCCGTTCACTAAAGACTTGCGGGCGCTCGGGTGTGGGTCGAGACAGCCTCTGCCTGGCCCTCGGCGTCAAGGGCCAGACTCGAAGCTATCCCCGCGTTCACGGCCGCTGACGTTCCTTGACGTTTTCCTTACGCCGCCGCACGGGTCCTTTACGGTCTTCGTTCGGAGGGCGCTGGGACAGCCCGGTCGTGCCGTCGAAGCGGCGTCGATGGAAACCGGTCCGACGTCGTGAATGCGTAATCAGGGAGTCGCCGGTGAAGCGCGGCCACTACGTTTGCCACACGAGAATTCGGACGCAAGACGAATTGCAGTGATCGACCTTTCGGTTCACACCGGTTGGAGTGGTATGGCTGCAGGTGCTGTGATCGTCGCCACGGTGGTGATCGTGGCGTGATGCTTCGAACTGACTGGTCAGAGAGTCACCGCACCCGGGAGTTGGCGTATCGAAGGAATCGATCTACCGGATGTCGGGGTTGCGCCGGACGGCGGGCAACGAGTGGAAGAGATCTGACTTCGCTGCGTGCGTCTTCATTGGTGTGCGTTTTGCATTCTCTACGCAGTATTGCTTACCCAATCGAATTTGCCGCAACCTTGGGGGCATAAGGGTATGACGCCGGTCTTGGCGTTCAATACGGCCATTTCATTTACGCGAATACCAGCGGGCAGAATCAACATGTCGGCCTGCCGCAGGACTTCGCAAGTTGCGCCGCGGGCTGTGCGTGATTGGATTGGCGCGCAGGCAGCGTCGACGGAATGGTGCGTGCGACGGTGGTGCGCATTCTGCCACCGCTGTCGGTCGTGTCCGTCATCGTGCTGCCGGCCCTCTGCGTGATCGCGAAATCGATGGAACGCAGGATGTTCGACGCTCGCCGGTGGCCGCCAGACGATCCTCGGTGGCCCCGTCGCGTCCTGGGAGTCGATCAAGCTGATGTCCGGCGACGGCGGTGGGCCTTCAACGCGAGTAGTGCCCACCCGTTCGAGAACCCAACGCGGCTGTCCAGTGTCGTCGAAATCGTCGCGATGTCGCTGCTTCCGGCTGCATTCATCCGAACCCTTGGCGTCATGGTCGGCGGCGAAAGGGACGGGGCTGCGCTATTTCCCGCGGTGCCAATCCCGTTCGTCATCGGGGCGGTTGCCATCATCTGGGCTCGAACGGCGGGGCATGGCACCGTGATCAGTTCCGTCGGCACCACCACGGAGAGGACCGACGCGCAGTTCGGCGGCTGTCAACGCAACGTCAAGGTTTGATCCGGCGCCGTCAAGAGACCGCTAGGAATCCGATGACCGGCATGGGTTGCGCGACCGTTGACGTGGTGCCCGATCGGCAGCAGGCCGGGGCTTGAAGGAAGAGGTGCCGGTGAGTCTCTCGGCGGCTGAACCGTTGTCCCCCGAGCAGGAAGCACTACGCCGCTGCGTGATGTACCGCAGCGCCGTCCCGATGTCCGAGATGGCCCTTCCGGCGCTCGCCTTGCGGAACCACTCCGTTGCGAAGTGGGTCAGAGACCAGGACGTCGAGGTCGACGTGCGCTCGAGCGAGGACCTTGGGGTGTCGCTCGCTGCCGGAGTTCACCCGAAGCGGATGACGATTCACGCGACGGATTGAGCGCGAACGAGATCCTGTTCTGCACGGCGAACCTCGAAGTGCACCAGGTGGTCGTGAACTCGGCCGACCAGGTCGGGCTGCTTACCTCGGTCGCCCCGCGGCGCAGGCGACGGGTGCTCGTCCGCATGACCGACGTCAACGCGCCGGGATTCGGCTCCGCCTGTGAGGTGGAGGACACGGTCAATGCGATTCTCGACCCCAGTCAGCTCGATCTGATCGGACTGCACTGCGAAATCGGTTCGCAGGAACGGGACTTCATCAGCTATCCCGCCGCCATCGGTCAGATGATCGCCGAGATGGCGCAACTCCGGCAAGATTCGTGGCACCGTGCTCACGCACCTGGCCCTTGGCGGCGGCCGCGCCGTCCCCTCGGGCGACTGGGCCGTCCAGTTACCGGAACTCGCGAGACCAAATCGATCAGTCACTCGACGATGCCTGCGCAACTCTGCACTTCCCCCGTCCGATCATCGCTCTCTCAACGGGACTCGCGATCCTCGGTCAGCAGGCCGCATGACCGCCATCACCAGTGGAGTGCCTGGCCCCTGGTCGCGGCATCCGGTTCCCGATCCCGGGTCGAGCGTGGTCGCGCCTGCGGTGCCGCGGCTGGATCCGCGCATGGACATCACCGTGACGCTGCGCCGGTGCGCGACGTATCGCAAGGGCATTCGGGGCGCCGCAATCAGCTATCCGGCAGGCGTCCTGTGGATGGACCCGGTGGCGAACTGGGTGAGGCGGCACGGCGTGTGTGTCGACGTCTCGTCCGTCGACGAGATGAATCTTGCCGTCGCGAAGGGGATTTCACCGCGAGCGACTGGTCATGCACCGCGCCGATGCGAGCGCGAGCCCGATTCGCCTCGCAGTCAACGCCGGGGCCGGTCGCTTCGTCGTGGACTCGGTTGCAGCAGGTCGCCGTGCTCTCTCGCAGCGCTGCACGTACCCAGCGGTTGCTCGTCGACGTGACGGTCCAGTCCGCCGACGTCTTGGCGGCGGAGATCATGGCGCGCCCACGTCTTGACCTCATCGGGCTGCATTGTCGGGTCGGCGACCGCGACCGCGAACCGACGGGGGAGATCGTGCGAGAGATGATCGCTCAGATGTCGTGGATTCGCCACCGGCACGCAGTCGTCCTCACCCGCATCAGCCTTGCCGGTGCCGCCGAACTCTGCTGCGACCGCAGGTACCTGCGTGACGTCTCGGAGGAGCTGGACGAAGCGCTGGACGACGCCTGCGCACGGTTCAGATACCCGCGGCCTGCACTGGTCGTGCCGATTTCGCCGTCGGCACTCAACCCGACGCAGGTAACGACAGCCGTCGCGAAAACGCGACGATGAGACGGGCCGTCAGAGGCGGTCCGTCGCGCAGGTCCACCACGTCGGCCAGAAGTCCCGACGCGAATCAAATCAATGCCCCCGACCGGCGCGCCATCTGCGGTTACGCTCTTGTTCCGGGGAGGGGGTGGTGGTGAACGCGATGGGCACTCCGCGCACGCTGGACGCGCGGGCCTCGGTGGCGTGGTCGCGGCGCTTCGCCCGGACGACACCTGGCGTCGTCGGCATCATCGCGATCATCGTCGCCGCATGCTGCGTGATCGCAGGTTTGGTGGCCGGCGCCCAACTCGACGGCCGGATCGACGAACGCAACCAGATCCTCGACCGTTCGGAGCCGTTCGCGTACGCCGCGCAGAACCTGTACGCCGACCTGTCGGCCGCCGACGCAGCCGCAGCGACGGCATACCTGTCCGGGATCGAGACGCCCCAGCAGCGGGCGCGGTATCAACAAGCGCTGGCGGACGCCGCATCCGCACTGGCGGATGCGACCGCGGGAGCCACCGATGCCGGCACCCGCAGAGCGGTGGCGGAGATATCGGCGCAACTGGCCGCCTACACGGGGCTCGTCGAGTCGGCGCGGGCCAACAATCGGCAGGGGCTCACCATCGGGTCCGCCTACCTTCGGGAAGCGTCGTGGCTGATGCAGAGCTCGCTGCTTCCCGGCGCCGAGAGGATTTACACCGCCAACCTCGCCGCCGTCGACGAGGACCAGCGCACCGTCGGCTCGACGCCGGTCCTCACCCTCATCCTGCTGGTGCTCGTCCTGCTGGCCATCTGCGTCGGCTCGGTGATGCTCAGCCGCCGCACGAACCGGCAGTTCAACATCGGGCTCGTCGTCGCGGCAGCCGTGGTGCTGCTGGTGATCGGGTGGATCGTGGTGGCCACCCGATTGGCGGCGAACTCCATCGAAGACAGCCGCGCCGAGGGAACGGCGAGGTTCGAACAGCTCGCCAAGGCCCGCATCCTCGCGCAGCAGGCCAGGACCGACGAGATGCTGCAGCTGATCGCGCGTGGCGATGCCACCGCCGGTGAAAAGGCGTTCAAGGGCCGCATCGACGATCTCACCTCACACCTTGGCCCTGGGTCGTCCGCAGCGGCGGACGGTGTCGCGAAATGGACTGCCAGCCACCGGAAGCAGATGGAGGCGTACCTGGGCGGTGACTACCCTGCCGCGGTGACGCAGGCCATCGGCACCGACCCCGGCGCATCGGCCGCGCAGTTCAGCATCGTCGAGTCGAGCCTGCGCGACGAGATCGAGCAGACCCGCACCACGTTGCGCGACAGGGTGACCACGGCGGGTACCTGGCTGGCATGGAGCCCGACCGGGACACTCGTGCTGATGGTGGTCGCCGCGGCGGCGGTCGTCGTCGGGCTGTGGCCGCGACTCAAGGAGTTCCTATGACTCGAGGACATTCTTCGAGAGCGCGAGTAATCCTGGCGCTCTTCGCACTTGCGGTCAGCGCCTCCGGATGTGGCTCAGCGCCTGCACCGCCCGCACCGGTCACGGTCGCGCCGATCGAGGCCATGCCCTCCGGTGCCAAGGAAGCCACGGCGGCGCCGGTTGCGGCCAGCTCCGACTGCGGCGACCGGGAAGCCAGCCTGCGCCCTGGTCCGCAGCCGAGGCCGGGTGCCATGCCGCCCGGCTCGACGATGGCGGCGATCGCCGAGCGCGGACGACTCATCGTCGGCGTCGACCAGAACACGAACCTGTTCGGCTTCCGGGATCCCGCGTCCGGTCAGCTGGAGGGTTTCGACATCGACGTCGCACGCGAGATCGCACGCGGCATCTTCGGCGATCCGGACCGCGTCGATCTGCGGGTGGTCGAAGCCGGTCACCGGGAAGCGGCGTTGCAGTCAGGGGAGGTGGACGCGGTGGTCCGCACCTACTCGATCACCTGCGATCGCAAGAAGACCGTCGCCTTCTCCACGACGTACTTCAACGCGAACCAGAAGATCCTCGTCGTAAAGGGGTCGGGAATCGATTCTGCCGCCGCACTTTCGGGTAAGCGGGTTTGTGCGGTGACGGGCACCACCTCGCTGAGGGCATTGCTCGCGCTGGAGTCCAAGCCGACGGTGTTCGCCGTGACCAGCTGGACCGACTGCCTGGTGATGTTGCAACAGGGCCAGGTCGACGCGATCAGCACCGACGACGCGGTGCTGGCCGGGCTTGCCACACAGGATCCGAACGTCGAGGTGGTCGGTGACAGCATCGCCGTCGAGCCCTACGGCGTCGGGATCAAGAAGGAGAACGAGGACCTGGTTCGATTCGTCAACGGGGTGCTCGACGAGATGCGTGCCGACGGCACGTGGAAGCGCCTCTACGATGCTCGGTTGAGAGGCCTCGGACCGACGCCCGACCCGCCGACACCGCGGTACCAGGACTGATCATGCGCGAGGTGAGCACCGAGACGATCGATGGCGAACTCGCGTCCCGCACCAAGGAAGTCGCTGCGATGTCCACGACACTGATCGAGCTGGAGAGTCATCCAGGGCTAGAGCACGTGCACCGCTATCCGCCGAAGGGGCGCACCGCACAACGATGGGCGGTGATCGAGAAGTCACTCGCGGACCTGTGGGAGGATCTCGGCCGCATGACGTCGATCCTGGACTCCGCGCGCATGGTGCGGGCACGCCGATCCCATGTTTCCGACGAGGACCGTGCGGAGTTGACCACGCTGCTGTTCGGGCGCCCACTGGAGGTGTCGCGGCGGCGGATCCCGTTGTCCGAGCGGACGATCACCGGGCCCGCCGAGTCCGTCGAGTCCATCGGGCTCGCCGACATCGCGGACCGGATGCGGGCCGAATACCCGGCAGTGGCCGAGTTCTTCGACTCCGTGGACCGGGTGAACTCACTGGTCGCGGAGGGGCTCGGGCCCACGCGCACGCGGCTCGACTCGGCGGGCGTTGCCGACCCGAAGGAGATGGCCGACCTGTTGGCCGACTCCGCCGCCGATCCGCTCTCGCTGAGCCCCCAGGACGTCGATCGCCGCATCCGCGCCATCGCGGACGGCGTCGAACGCCGCTCGGCAGAACTCGCGGAGCGCGCGGCGCTGCAAGCGAACTGGCCAGAAGTACTCGCGACGCTGACGGCACGACTGGATGCGTTGCGGGACGTGACACAGCGTGCTGCGCGGGCGCGCGCGGACGCCGAGCAGACCGTGGTCTCCGGCCCGCTGCCCGTGCACACCGACGCCGAACCGGACCTGCGTGGCGCGCTCGCATCCATCACGGCACCGGATCCGGCGGCCATCAGCGCGCTTCGCAACCGGATCGAGGCGGCGGTGCGCGCGGCGAGTGAGAACGAACAGCTTGCGCAGGGCCTGCTGGACCGTCGCAGCGAGCTCGCGGGCCGACTCACCGCGTACCAGGCGAAGGCGGCGCGCCTCGGGTTTGGCGAGGAACCAGATGTGTTGGCGTCCGGGCGGATCGCCGCCGGCCTGCTGTCGCGCACGCCTTGCGACCTTCGTGCCGTGACCCGGGCGATCACGGACTACCAGCAATTGATCGCGCAGAGGCAGGGGAAGACGAGATGAGGTGCGCCGAACCCGGATGTGACGGGACCGTCGTCGACGGCTACTGCGACGTCTGCGGCACCGCGCCAGCAGCCGGTGTGCAGCAGCCCGCGGCCACAACGGGTGCCCAGGAGCCGCCTGCGACGGCCCGTAGTGACTCCGCGCGGTCTGCGCGGACGGCCCGCACCGGCTCGTCGAAGTCCACCAGCTCCCGTGGCAGGCTCGGCGCAGGAATCGTCGCCATCCCGCGCATCCCGAGGGGCGATCCCGCCGTCGCGATAATGACCGACCCGCAGGTGCCGGAGGGCAGCCGGTTCTGCGGCAAGCCGGAATGCAACAAGCCAGTTGGGCGGGGGCGGGACGGACAGCCCGGACGAACCAAGGGCTTCTGCACCCAGTGCGGTACGCGATACTCCTTCGTTCCCAAGCTTTCCCGCGGTGACCTCATCGCCGGCCAGTACGAAGTGCAGGGATGTATCGCACATGGCGGACTCGGCTGGATCTACCTGGCGATCGACCGCAAACTCGACAACCGCTGGGTGGTGCTCAAGGGCCTGCTGAACTCCAGTGATGCCGACGCGATGGCCGCCGCCGCCGCCGAGGTCAACACGCTCTCGAACGTCGATCATCCGAACATCGTGCACGTCTACAACTTCGTCGAGCATCCCGACGAGGCGGGCGTCCCGGTCGGATACATCGTGATGGAGTACGTGGGCGGCAAGTCGCTCAAGCAGATCCGCAAGGCGCGGGGCGGTCCCCTCCCCCCTGACCAGGCCGTCGCCTACATCATCGAGATCGCACCAGCGCTCGACTACCTGCACACGCAGGGGCTCGCGTACTGTGACTTCAAGCCGGACAACGTGATGCAGACCGATGAGCAACTCAAGCTCATCGACCTCGGTGCGGTGATCGCCATGGACGACGAGGAAAGCGCGATCTTCGGGACAGTCGGATACCAGGCGCCCGAGATCGCCCGAACGGGCCCCACCGTCGCCAGCGACGTCTACACGGTCGGCCGTACGCTCGCCGTCCTGGTGATGGACGTTCCGCAGGAGAAGGGCCACTTCGTCGAGCAGCTACCCGGTCCGGCGACCGTGCCGGTGCTGGCCAAGTACGAGTCGCTGTACCGCGCGATCCTGCGCGCCACCGACCCCGATCCGGAGCGGCGCTTCTCGTCCATGGCAGAGATGGCCGATCAGCTCACCGGGGTGCTGCACGAGATCGTGGCCACCGACACCAACATCGCGCAGCCACGGTTGTCGAACTACTTCAGCCCGCAGCGCGTGGCGTACGGCGCAGGCCGCAACGCGCCGGTCGAAGCCAGTGACGTGATCGCGGCGTTGTCGGTCCCGGTGGTCGATCCCAACGATTCCGGTGCCGCGTTGCTCGCCACCACCAGCGGCACCCCGCCTGCCCAACTCGAGCATGCGCTGAATCTGGCCCGCGGCGGCGCGATCCAGGGCAGGAGTTCCTCGGTCGAGGTGCCGTTGCGGCTGGTCCGCGCAGCGCTGGAGATCGGCGCCCCGAAGGATGCCCGCAAGCGGCTTGCCGAGCTGGAGCCGGTGATGTCGGATGACTGGCGGCTGACGTGGTACAGCGGTCAGTGCGCCCTGCTCGAGGGCGAATTCAACAAGGCAGCAGACGATTTCAACGAGGTGATGGCACTGCTGCCCGGCGAGTTGGCACCGAAGGTGGCGATCGCGGCGACGGCCGAGATGCGCGCCGAGCGCGCAGGCGCCTTGCACTACTACGAGACGGTGTGGCGCACGGATCACGACTACGTCAGCGCAGCCTTCGGTCTTGCGCGGCAACGCGCACTAGCCGGCGATCGGACCGGCGCGATCACCGCGCTGGACCAGATACCCCCCGAGTCGGTGTACTTCACGGCGGCGGGCACGGCGGCGATCGAGATCCTCCTCGAAGGACGGGCACCGATGGACCTGAACGAGGAGACGCTGCTCGACGCGGGCAAGCGCACTGCAGCGCTCACCCTCGAGTCGACGGCCAAACGGGCGACCATTCGGCTCCGGGTGCTTGGCGCTGCGCTGGGCTGGCTGCAGGCGGGGCACACGGCCAAGGCCCCGCGGTTCCTCGGCGCGGATTTCGACGAGCCAGGCATCCGAGCCGGGATGGAACACTGCTACCGCGAACTGGCGCACGAGATGCCCGGCATGTGGGAGCGGATCGACCTGGTGGAGAAGGCAAATGCGATTCGGCCGAGGACACGCGTATGACCGGCCACCAGGTGACTTGCCCGCAGTGTGACACGATCGGCGGTAGCGCAGACCGGTTCTGTGGGAACTGCGGCGCCGCATTGTCGGAGATCCGCCACGTCGCCATCCCGCGGCAAGGAAGAGCCGCCGATGGGCCGTGTTCGGACTGCGGCAACGCGACGTTCGTCGACGAGTACTGCACGTCCTGCGGTCATCGGCGGCCCGAAACCGACCGCGACGAGGCGGATCTCGGCGGGATCGTGATGATCACCGACCGTGGGATCGAACACGCCCGCAACGAGGATGCCGCCGCGGCCGGGATGGTGGTCGACGGCGACACCGGCCGCCCGTACTCCGTCGCCGTTGCCGTGTGCGACGGCGTGTCCACCTCCGGCAATCCGCAGGCCGCCTCGGTGGCGGCGTCGAAGGCGGGTGTCGATGCGATGCTGGCCGCGCTATCCGCGGCGGGCAGCGGCCGCACCGTCGTCCTGGCGGGGCTCGCCGACGCCGCGAAGGCGGCGACCGCAGCGGGAACGGGAACCGAGCGGTCCGTCGCGCCGTCGTGCACGTACACCGCGGCCGCGCTCGTCCCCACCACCGAAGGGACGGTGCAGATCACGGTCGGCAACGTCGGCGACAGCAGGGCGTACTGGATCCCGGAACCGCCGGCAACGCCGCAACAGCTGACGGTCGACGACTCCCTGGCCCGGGAACTGATCCTTGCGGGCGCCTCGGAGGACTCGGAGGCCGTGCAACGCGGCGCTCACACGTTGACCCGTTGGCTCGGCGCCGACGCCGACGCGAAGCCGTGGTCGGACTCCAGCGTGCAGACGATCACCGCCGAGGGTCCTGGTTGGGTGTTGCTGTGCTCGGACGGACTCTGGAACTATCTGCCCGCCGCCGAGGACATCGCCCGCTTCTGCACGGGCGCTGAGCCGACCGCGGCGGCGAACGCACTCGTCGAGTTCGCGTTGCAGTCAGGCGGCCACGACAACATCACCGTCGCAGTGATCCCGATCGGAGTACTTCATGAGTTCACCTGACCAGCAAGGCATTTCCGTCGACGTCGACCACAACCCCTATCTCGCCGAGGGCAGCGGGACGGTCGATGCGATCGTCAGCATCGACGCGGGCGACGAGGTCGCGGTGGCGGCTGACTCGGGTGATCGCGTCGAGGCCATCATCATCGACTGCTCGACCTCGATGCAGTCGCCGATCGCCAAGTTCGACGCCGCGAAGCGCGCCACCGCGGCGGCCATCGACGAACTGGTCGACGGCACCTACTTCGCGATCATCGCAGGCACGGAGAAGGCCACCAGCGTCTATCCCGGCGACGGGCGGCCGACCCGGGCGAGCCCGACGACAAGGGCCGAGGCGAAGCGCGCCGCCGACGGCCTTCGACCCAACGGCGGCACCGCGCTAGGCACCTGGCTCGCGCACGTCCGGGGCATCGTCGGGCTTCACCCGGGGGCGCTGATCCATGCGATCCTGCTCACCGACGGCAAGGACGAACACGAGACGCCTGAGGACCTGCGTCAGGAGATCGCATTCAGCGAAGGTCTCTTCACGTGCGACTGCCGGGGTGTGGGCACCAGCTGGCACGTCGAGGAGTTGCGGTCGATCTCGTCCGCCTTGCTTGGCACCGTGGACATCGTCGCCGATCCCGCCGACCTGGCCGACGATTTCGCGGCGATGATGCGCACCTCGATGGGCAAGTCGATTCCCGACCTGACCCTGCGCCTGTGGACTCCGGCGGGTGCCCGCATCGAGTTCGTCAAGCAGGTCGCGCCGACCGTCGAGGACCTCACGCACCGGCGCGTCGAGTCGGGTGCGCAACTGGGGGAATACCCGCTCGGGTCGTGGGGCGCCGAGGATCGCGACTATCACGTGCAGGTCGAGGTGGAACCGGCCGCGGCCGGCCGCGAGAAGCTGGCCATGCGGGTGAGTGTCGTTGCGGGCGAAGAGGTTCTGGGTGAGGGCCTGGTAAAGGCCGTGTGGACGGCCGACACCGCGTTGTCGGCACGGATCAGTCGCCGGGTGGCGCACTACACGGGTCAGGAGGAGCTGGCGCAAGCCGTTCAGGAGGGTTTGAGCGCGCGAAAGAGCGGGGACGTCGCGACCGCGACCGCGAAACTGCAGCGCGCGATGGAACTCGCCGTGGAATCGGGGAACACCGGGACGGCCAAGTTGCTCAGGGGAGTCGTGCAGGTCGACGAGCGGACCGGGACGGTGCAACTGCGGCGTCAGGTGGAAGCCGCGGACGAGATGGCCCTCGATGCGCGGTCGACCAAGACCGCGCGGGTGCGGAAGGAGCAGACCTGATGCCGACCTGCAGCGAAGGACACGTCTCGGCTGCCGACGACTACTGCGACGTGTGCGGGTCGCCGATCGGAACGGCAACCTCTCAACCCACCCCGCCACCGTCGGCCGCCGCGAAGGCATGCCCGGCGTGTGGGGCCGAGGTGAGCGGGCGCTTCTGCGAGACCTGCGGCCACGACTCCGCGCTGCCGGAACCGATGCCGTCGTCGCCGCCGCCTGCCACCTCGGTGAAGGCAGCCGGGTGGAGTGTCGTCGTCACGGCCGATCGGGAGTTCTACGACCGCGTGCTGGCCCGCGGCGGCCCCGACACGGTCGAGTTCCCTTCGTTCTTCGCCGAGCGCCGGATCGTTCTCCAGCGCGACACCACGCTGATCGGAAGGCACAACCGCGAACAGGGCGTTGAACCCGAGATCGACTTGGGCATCCACCCCGTCGACCGCGGTGTCTCCACCCAGCACGCGGTGCTGCGGATCCGCGATTCGGGTCTCACCGTCACCGACCTGGGGTCGACCAACGGGACCAGCCTGAACGGCAGCGACGACCTGCTGGGCAACGGCGAAGAGGTCCCACTTGCCGATGGCGATCGCATACACGTGGGGGCGTGGACGACGATCAAGATTGCCAAAGTCGGGTAATTTGCGCCCTCCGTCGCTGTTTTCATTGCCCTGACCAGCGTCTAAGGCACAGACTGTCAGAAGGTCCGTAATGGGGGGGACTTTGACCGATCCGAACGAACGCACGGCTCGCACGTCGAGAGCCTCGTTCCGGCAGGAGCTGCGAGACGCTCGCCACCAGTCGGCGGCCAGCCGCGAGATCCTCGAGGCCCTCGGCCGGGACGTCGCCAACCCCGGAGCGGTGCTCGACACTGTCGTCGACTACGCCGCGCGACTCTGCGGAGCCGGCGCCGCCCAGCTGTTCCTTCTCGACGGCGACGTGTACCGCGTCTCGCGGGTCTCCCGTGACACCCCGGACGAGTACCGCGCACATCTGTTGGATCATCCGATCGCCAGGAACCGATCGTCCACGGTCGGGCGCGCGGCCGAAGACATGTGCACCAATCAAATTGCCGACGTGCTGGACGACGCGGAATACGGACGCAAGGACCTTCAGAGTCGTACCGGCTTCCGCACCCTTCTCTCCACGCCGATGATCCTCCAGGGCGAGGTCGTCGGCGTCCTGTCCATGTGGCGCACCGAGGTCGCGCCATTCAGCGAACACGAACAAGAGCTCCTCGAGGAGTTCGCGGCTCAGGGTGCGATCGCGCTCCGGCAGGTGAACCTGTTGCGCGCCCTCGAGTCCCGAGGTGACGAACTGTCGAGCAAGGTCGCGCAGCTGGAGGCACTCCGGGAGGTGGGGGAGGCGGTCGGTTCGAGCCTCGACCTCGACGAGGTCCTTGATCGGATCGTCGGAAATGCGGTGCGGCTCACCAACCGCGGTTTCGGTGACATCACGCTGCGCACCGACGGCGGTTCGATCATGGAGTACGACGAGTCGACCGAGTCATTCCACGTCCATGCGGTCGGCAATGGGCGCGCCCTGCTGGCGAAGCTACGGGCGATCACCATTCACCGGGACGCCACCCTGGTGGGTCGAGCCGCGCTCGCCCGCCGCCCCTTGCAGGTTCCCGACCTTGCGCAGGCCGAGCTCGACCCTCATCTCGAGATCCTGTTCCGGGATGGCTGGCGCTCGGTGCTCGCGGTTCCCATGCTGCGCGGCGACGACATGGTGGGGGTGCTGGTGATCCGGCGCCGGGGGACGGGCGCCTTCCCGCCCGAGCTGATCAAGCTGCTCGAAGCCTTCGCCGGCCAGTCCGCGCTGGCCATCGTCAACGCCGGCCTGTTTCGCGAGCTGGAGACCAAGACCAGCGAGCTCGAAGTCGCCAGCCGTCACAAGTCGGAGTTCCTGGCCAGCATGTCGCACGAATTGCGGACCCCGTTGAACGCGGTGATCGGGTTCTCCGAGGTGCTGCTGGACCGCATGTTCGGCGAACTCAATGAGCGCCAGGACGAATATCTGCGGGACATCCGCAACTCGGGCAAGCACCTGCTCGCGCTGCTCAACGACATCCTGGACCTTTCGAAGGTGGAAGCCGGCCACATGGTGCTTGAGCCAAGCACTTTCAGTGTCGGCAGTGCGCTGGAGTACACCCTCGCCATGGTGCGGGAGCGGGCAACGCTGCACGCGATCACCGTCACGATGGGTGTTGCCGACGACGTCGACACCATCGACGCCGACGAACTCAAGTTCAAGCAGGTGGTCCTCAACCTGGTGACGAACGCCGTCAAGTTCACTCCCGACGGGGGCAGCGTGGCCATCCGCGCGGACCGCGAAGGGACCGAGCTCGTGGTCACCGTCGCCGACACCGGCATCGGGGTGCCGCCCGAGGACCAGCAACGGATCTTCGAGTCCTTTCAGCAGGGTGGCAGGGGAGCCCCGAAGGAGGAGGGCACCGGTCTCGGCCTGACGTTGTCCCGACGAATGGTCGAGCTGTTCGGCGGCCGGATGTGGCTCGACAGCACCCCAGGTGTCGGGAGCACCTTCGGCTTCTCCGTACCTGGCCTGCCGGAAAGGAGGCGCGAGGACACCGCACCGAAGCCCGGCGGTTTCCCCGTCGTCGTCCTCCTCGACGAGGACCGGGCGTCGCAGGATCTGGTCGAGGCCTACCTGGATGGCTTGCCGACCGAAGTGTTGCGGGCGTGGGACGGCCGCAAGGCCTTCCAGCTCATCCGCACGGTGCGCCCGGCCGCTGTCGTGCTCGAGATCGGGCTCCCGCGGCTGGACGGCTGGCACGTCATCGCTGCGCTCAAGGATGACCCCGTCACCGCGGGAATCCCGATCATCATCGCCTCTACAGTTGATGATCGGCCCCGGGGGCGGGCGCTCGGTGCGGCCGCATATCTCCTCAAGCCGGTTCGCAGGGACGAACTCGTCGACGCGTTGCGGAGCGTGGGAGCCCTGCCCGCCTCGGAGGCGTCATGACGCCGTACCGGATCCTCGTCGTCGAGGACAACCCGTTGAACCTCAAGCTGGTTCGCGACGTCCTGCAGTTCGCCGGATACGACGTCGTCGAGGCGCAGTCGGGCGAGGAGGGGCTGCGCGCCGCGCAGACCGATCCACCGGACCTGGTGCTGATGGATCTCCAGCTCCCCGGCATCGACGGATTCGAAACGCTGCACAGGATGCGGCAGGAAGGGCTCGGCAGGGGCGTGCCGGTCGTCGCCGTGACCGCCTTCGCCATGGCCGAGGACCGACAACGGGCATCGTTGGCAGGCTTCGACGGTTTCGTCGAGAAGCCGATCAGTGTGCGGGCGTTGCCTGGTCAGGTCGCTGCGTTTCTCACCGGGACGGGGGGACGATGACGGACCAACCCGTGACCGTGCTTGCGGTCGACGATCAGCCGACCAATCTGCGACTCCTCGACGCCGTCCTCACCCCCCGCGGGCATCGTGTCATCACCACTTCCTCTGGAGCGGAAGCACTCTCGTTGCTCGAGACCGAGGACGTCGACATCGTCCTGCTCGACATCCTGATGCCGGGGATGGACGGACACGAAGTCTGTCGCAGGATCAGGGCCACGCCTGCGACCGAATTCCTCCCGGTCGTGATGATTACGGCCAGCGGAAGTGAACAACGCCTCGTCGCGCTCCAATCGGGGGCCGACGACTTCGTCACCAAGCCCTTCGACCAGAGCGAGCTGCTGGCCCGGGTGGCGTCACTGGCGCGGATCAAGCGGTACCACGACACCATCCGGCGGCAGGCCGAGGAGCTCGCCGAGTGGAACGCGGAACTCGAGACCCGCGTCGCCACGCAGCTCGAGGAGCTGGAACGCACGAGCCGGCTGCGCCACTTCCTGTCGCCACAGTTGGCCGATCTGGTGGTCGGCGACGAGGACCTGCTCCGCAGCCATCGCCGCGAGATCGTGGTGGTGTTCACCGATCTCAGGAACTTCACGCCGTTCGCGGAAGCCAGCGAGCCAGAAGAGGTGATGGGTGTGCTCGGCGAGCATCACCGGGCCATCGGCGCGTTGGTGCACTCGTACAACGGAACGCTGGAACGGTTCACCGGTGACGGCGTCATGGTGTTCTTCAACGACCCGGTCCCGTGCGACGACGCGGCCGAGCGTGCGATCCGAATGTCGATCGACATCCGAAACGAGGTGCGCAAGCTGTCCGCTGGGTGGCTCCGGAAGGGTCACGATCTCGGGCTGGGAATCGGAATCGCCCAAGGCTACGCAACTCTCGGCCGGATCGGCTTCGAGGGCCGCTCCGACTACTCGGCCATCGGCAGCGTCACGAACCTCGCCGCCCGGCTGTGTGGCGAGGCCAAGGCCTGGCAGGTGCTCGTCACCGATCGCGTGCTCGCGCCCGTCGAGGACGTGACCGAATCGGAGTTCGTCGGCGACTTGCAGCCCAAGGGATTCAGCCGCTCGGTGCGGGTTCACAACATCATGGAGATACACGACAGGTAGGTGGGGGAATGACACGAGTACAGACCGCCGGTCGGCCTCTGTCGGGGCTGAGCGAAGAGGAGCGCTACCGCTACTTCGATGATCTGCAGCTGACGATGCCGACGGTGTGGGAGTCGATGCGGCTCGGCTTCGACGACGAATCGGTTGTCGTGGTCCCGTCGATCAGCATCGAGGGTCCGTCCGGCCGCAGTGGCACCATCATGCAGGCGATGGAGGAGCGTGCGCTGTTCCTCCTGCTGCTGCTTCGACAGCCGCGGCTACGCATGATCTACGTGACGTCGCAGCCGGTGTCGGAAGCGATCGTGCAGTACTACCTCGGTCTGCTCCCCGGTGTGATTCCCAGCCAGGCGCGGGCACGGCTGACCCTGGTCCCGGTGGGAGATGCCTCGCCGGAATCGTTGAGTACCAAGCTGCTTGCGCGACCGCGGCTGATGCGCGAGATCCGGGAGATGATCCCCAACCCGGGCAGAAGTCACCTGATCCCGTACAACACCACACCTCTCGAGCGGGATGTCGCGCTGTCCCTTGGCATCCCGATGTACGGCGCGGATCCCCGGCTCGCGGACCTCGGCAGCAAGACCGGCTGCCGCAGGATGTTCGAGGAGCTCGAAGTGCCGTGCCCGGTCGGCGCGGAGGATCTCCACACGGTGGACGAGATCGTGGCGGGCGTGCAGAGCATGCGGGTGCGACGGCCGTCGCTCACCGAGGCCATCGTGAAGCTCAACGAGGGTGTCTCGGGTTCCGGCAACGCTCTGGTGGATCTGCATGGGCTGCCCGCCTCCGGTTCGCCTGACGAGGCGGCGGCGATCAAGGAGCGGCTGCTCGGCATGCAGCTGGAGTCGGAGAAGCTGACGCTGGAGGTCTACCTGGCCGCGTTCGAGGAGCACGGCGGCATCGTCGAGGAGCGGATCACCGGGGTCGTGCTGACCAGTCCCAGTGTCCAGATGCGGGCGTTGCCCGACGGCACCGTCGAACTGCTGTCCACCCACGATCAGCTGCTCGGCGGCAAGAGCGGTCAGGTTTATCTCGGCTGCGTGTTCCCGGCGGATCCCGCATACGCCGCGGCGATCGCCGAGCCTGCGATGGTGATCGGGCGGCATCTCGCGGGGCTCGGTGTGCTCGGCCGGTTCGCGGTGGATTTCGTTGTCGTTCAAGACGAGTCCGGTGCGTGGACGCCGTATGCGATCGAGCTGAACCTGCGCAAGGGCGGGACCACTCATCCGTTCCTGACCCTGCAGTTCCTGACCGACGGGAGCTACGACGGCGACCGCGGACTCTTCCTGACGCCAAGCGGCAGCACCAAGTACCTCGTCGCGACCGACCACCTCGAGGATGACCGGCTCAAGGGACTGACCGTCGAGGACCTGTTCGACATCGTGGTCAACTACGGTCTGCACTTCGACCAGGCCCGCCGAACCGGGGTGGTCTTCCACATGATCAGCTGCCTGACCGAACGCGGGCGCGTCGGCCTGACTGCGGTCGGAGACGACCCCGCGGATGCCCGGCGGATCTACGACGAGGCGCATGCCGTCCTGCTCCGGGAGGCCGAGGTGGCACTCGAGGAGGGAGCCATCATCGGTTGAGCCCGCGCCTGGGCTGCCGGGGCTGAGGGTGCGCGCATGCATACTGTCGCATCCGTCAATTGATTCGTCCGATTGCTCAGCGCCGGGACGCCCAGCTTGCTACCGTTCATCGTGTTTGCCGGACTTCTCAGGGTTGGGGTTGCACATGGACGCTTCGATGAGGCTCACTTCTATACGACCGTGGTTCACCACGGGAGTTGCGCTCGTTGGCGCCAGCGCGATCGCGATGGCGCCCATCACTCCGATCTCTCCGGCGTCGCCCACGGTGGCGGTCCGGGCCGCGACCGCCGCCATCGCGTCGGACGTCAACCTCACCGCGCTCGACCTCCCCTACATCCTGACCCTGCCGATCGTGCGGCAGCAGATCCGCAACTGGGCCGAGAACTGGGCGGTGTATCTGGCCGGTCTCGGCCAGGCCGGCGTCGGCCTCGCACAATCGTTGTTGGCGATCCCCGGAGTGACGGTGGAGGCCATCCAGCAGGTGCTGGCCCTCGACTTCGTGGGTGCCTTCGACACCGTCACGACGGCGATCCGCGATTCGGTGATAGCCGTGGGACAGCCGCTTCTGGACTCGGTGATCTGGCGCAACCAGAAGGCCGCCGCCGTGCAGACCGCGCTGTATGCGGCGACGCCCCTGGCGTTCCTCTCGGTGGTCAACGGTTTCCTGCAGGCGGGGAACATCGTGACCACCTCATTGATCACGGGCACGCAGGACTTCGTGGCCGCGGTGCTGAGCCTCGACCTCGGCAACATCGTCAACGCCGCCCTCGATGGCACGAAGAACTTCATCGCCTCCCTCGGTGAGGGTGCAGGAGCGATCGTCGCCGGCATCGAGGCCGCACAGAAGGGGATCGCCGATGCGCTGGCGACACCCCCGCCACCGTCGCCGTTCCTCGCGGACGTCTCGGCGGTGCGCACCCTCTCGTCCGAGAACACGGTGACCCTTTCCGGAACGTCGAAGGTCGCCACCTTCGACGCGGCCGCCCCGACGGAGGAGAAGCCAATCGCGTCGACAGTCGACGGCTCCGCGCCCGTCGACGGCACGGACGAATCCGGCATCACGCCGGTCGTCGACGACGACACGATCCCTGCGCCGCAGGAAGACCCGACAGGTGTCGTCGACCCGGGCGCTGGCGCCGAGGCTGATCCGCAGGACCCACCGCAGGCACCCGCCGACCCCGATCCCGCACCGCCGAAGGATGATTCGCACGATGCGACCGCCCCGGCGAGCCCGCAGAAGAAGCCGGTTCACGCCAACCCGATCAAGGACGCCATCAAGAACATCGAGAACACCATCAAGAAGGTGACCGGGGCCGGGAAGAGTGGCACCGAGAAGAGCGGCACCGAGAAGAGCGGCGCCGAGAAGGGCGGCACCGACAACGGCGCCGGGGCCGAGAAGAGCGGGGTCGCCGCGAAGGCGGCGTCCTAGCGCGGCCGCGTGACACCGAGTTCGTCGGAATCCAATCGCCAACGCTTACTTCGTCCTGATCGTCATGCGTGACGGCTGGGACGCCGACACCCGTCGCGTGGATCCGTTCTGGGTTTTGCTGCCTCGAAGCCGCGCAGAAGAGCTTCGAGGCCGGCCTCGAACTGGCGTTCCTCGGCAGCGTGGGGAAGCTCCTCGGCCAGTTCGTGAAGAGTGGTTAGGCCTGTTGAGCGTGACCTCCCTACGGAGATCAGGGTCAGCCGCTCGGCTGGTAGTTGAGGCCGGTCGCCTGGTGACTGCGTGACTTGTGCGCCCCAATGTCGGCGGCCAATTGGTGTGATCACTGGCTGGAGAATCGTCCTAGACTTGGGCCGTGGGCGCACTAGAGGTTTGTAGTGAAGGCTTACAGGCACTGGCGGGGCGGTGCTCGGCTGACGCGGAACGGTTAGCTGGTCACCTTTCGACCGGGGTAACGGGGCCGTCATACCAAGCAACGTCGATGGCAGTCGGCGGGGCGTACACGGCGATTAGGTCCACGGCGGCGGTGTTGGCTGGCCGAGTGCAGGCCACGGGCGACAAGCTGGATATCGCGGCGACGCAATATTCGAGCACCGACGAAGCTTCAGCTGAGCGGCTATCAGCGTTGCGTATCGAGTCGTCGCGGGCGTAGATGCCTGCCGATGTGAGCGCCGGAGTTCCGAGGCTGTCACAAATCTTGGGCTGGGACACCAAGCACCTTTACTGGGTGTCCACCGACTGGATGAGCACGGCAGAGTGCTGGGAGGAGACTTTCACCAACGTGCACCGCGGCACGCTGGCGCCGGGTGGTACCGCATGGGAAGGAGACGCCGCCGACGCGGCCCAGGACCGCAGTTTCAGTGATCTGGTGACGGTGCGAGGTCTATCGGAGTCGTTGCGGGAGGCCGCCGCAGTTGCCCGACGCGGTGCCGACCAGCTCGATCACCTCAAACGTCAGGCCATGGACGCCATCAATGATGCCCACGACGCCGGATTCACCGTTGGCGAAGACCTTTCAGTCACTGATGACAGCCAGTACGGCGGACTTCGAATCGGATTGGTGCGGCATCACGCAGCAACTATCGCTGCACGTGTCACGGCGGTGAGGGCCGCTGACAACGAGATCGCCGCCAGAATAACCACTGCAACAGCCGCACTTGCTGAGCATGGGATCGCGGAGAGACCCGAAGACAAGACCGTGCAAGCACTGGATGCGCCGCTTGCTCCGCCACCTGATCCGTCCTATCCGATCAACGACGTCATCGCCGAAGCCACCGACCTTGACGGCAACCGTGTCGTGCTGAGGCGCGGTTACTACAGCGCAGCCACGGATAAAGGGTTCGGTTGGGACAAGATCTACTGGAAGCACGGACTTATCACCCCCAACGTCTTCAATGATCTGATCTCGCACTCCCGTCCGATAGAGAACCAGGAGGGGACGTTGGTGTACGAAGTGCCGATCAATAAGGCTCATTGCACGTCGGGTTTTCTCGGTTTACCCAGTTGCACCGACACGGGTGAGAGTCTGACGATGAGGATTGTGGCCAACACCAACCCCAGCTATGACGTGCCCGGTGGCGCGCAGAAAGGAGTGATCACGATGTTTCCCCTCCCCGGGGGCAGCGGAGTCGTTGAAGTGCAGAAGAATTGGACGCTGACACCGCCATGGGTGAACAACTATGCACCCATCAACTGAACCCTCGCCGGACGAGCCCTCGACCGAGGCAGACCGGGACTTCGCCGCCAAGATCCTCCATGAGCTGCTGCATCGCATAGAGGTCCGCAACGCAAACGCTGCCGTCTACCCCCGCCCGGGACGTTGCACGTTCTTCGTATCCCATGCGTGGACCGACGGCGCGGTGATCCACCTGGTTTATGCTGCGCCGCCCTCAGATCGCACCTGGGGCCTGGCTCGCGACACCCGAGAGTCGCTGATCAACCCGTCCCCGTGGAATGAGGCCGACGACCCCGCCCTGTACTACTACCTACTCGATCTCGAAGAGAACTGGCCAGGCGCAGAATCCCGAGAGCCGGGTGAAAGCGATGACCTGATCTGGTGGCGCGGTGATCCGCGTACGGACCTCCCTGGCCGGCTCTCCGAGCTTCCCGAGGACTACCGTTACACCTCGCCACCACCTGACCCGACGTGGATCGACCACACGCGCCAGCCTGTTATGGAACCGCGCCGCTACGCGGACCCCAATGGGCCACTTCCGCTGGACGTACAGCTTCCACCTCCGTGACGATGTCCGGCAGAGGACAAGGCGGATCAGATTGGCGGATTTCTGCGGTACGTTCAACGGGGTGACCACCCGAACGAGCGGGTATCGACGACCGCTGGCACAAGCGCGTCAAGGAACCCGACGTAACGATGCGCACCGAGCGGTCTGCGGTGTACGGCAAGGTTTCGCGCTGGCGCGTCAGGTGGGTCGACAGCGCCGGAGCTGAGCGCACCAAGACTTATCAGCGCAAACACGACGCGCAGGCGTACCTCAACGGATTGACTGCCGATCTGGAGCGCCGTGAGTATGCCGATCCTCGAAAGAGTGCTGAGACTTTCGGATCAGTCGCTGCACAGTGGTTCACTACCAAACAGCATCGGAAGCTGAAAACCGTTGCAGGCTATCGCGCGTTGCTCGACACCGTGGTGTTGCCGAAGTGGGAACTCGTGCCGCTGAAACCTATTGACTACGAGTCTTATTCAACCTGGCTGGGGGGACTGTCAGTCGACGGCGGGCAGCGCGGAACAGGTCTGTCGGCAAATCGGATCACTCAGGCGCACCAGCTGGTCGGCGCTGTCCTCAAGTACGCGCAACGGACCGGCAAGGTCGCGAAAAACGTAGCTCTTGAAATAAGGCGGGACGAGGATCTCCCCGAGCAGGCAGAGCGCGAACGTCGCTACCTGAACCATGCGAACTGTTGATGCTTGCCAGGGCCACGGACCGGTTTGAAACGCTGACGTTGGTGCTGGGCTACTGCGGCTTACGATTTGGTGAGGCTGTTGCATTGAGGCCTAAGCACGGGGGCCGAGTGCTGACTGTCAGATCGTCCGCTACGGCGGTTACCGCCAAGGGCATTGTTGAGTCGACGACCAAGACGAAGCGGGATCGTCACGCACCAGTGCCTGAACCCTGTTTGGCAGAGGCGCCATGCTGAATTGCCCGCCGACATCGAATGCACTGGTCGGTGAATACCCTGGGCATTCGACAACGCGTGCGACGACGTAGGGATCGAAGCGCTGGTACCTCACGGCCTGAGGCACACCACGGCGTCCTTGGCAATCAGTGCAGGCGCTAACGTCAGGGTTGTGCAGAGACTCCTGGGGCACGCGACAGCTGCGATGACGCTCGACCGATACGGCCATCTCCTCAACGACGATTTGACCGGTGTGGCCGATGCGCTGGGTAAGGCGGTCGACAGCACTGCGTTACCACTGCGGTACTCAGGACGGCGAAACGAAGGCGAAACGGCATGAATTAGCCTCTGGAATGCGAAGCCCCCATAGCCCAATTGGCAGAGGCAGCGGACTTAAAATCCGCACAGTGTCGGTTCGAGTCCGACTGGGGGCACGGTAGCGCAACCAACTTGACACCCGGTCATAGGTCAGATCTGCCACTCCACATCGTTGACCTGGGGTAGTGGAATCGGACTGTCGTCCCAGTGCACCTCGAGCATTGCCAAGAATCCGTCTTCCACGAAGAGCACGACTCCGCCGACCACATTGCCGTTTTCATCGAGGACACGTCCTGAGACCGGGGCTACGCCTTGTACAGCGGCCTTTGGTAGACCCGCCCCCTGAGCAATCAGGTCGATGGAACCGCATCCGCACGAGCACCCACCCCTTGCCAATAGAGCATGGGTCTGGCTCGCAACGCCTCTACGCCTGCGAAGTCGTGGTCAAGCAATGCCCCCAGCAGCGCCGACTCCTCCCGGGTCGCGGGCCTTGGTGCGTCGGGTCCATCAGCCGACCGTACCGGTCACATTGCGGTCAGTTGCCGACGACGTGAGCACAATGCGCACAACAAGAAGATCGCTGAATACATCCGGTAGCGCACACAAGCGCGCCTTCGCCGCGCCCGCTCCCTAACTTCAGAGGTAACCAACGTCTGAGGAGCGAAGATGGCAACGCAACTGGCCGAACGGCACGACACTTCGATGAAGCGGGTCGCGTTGGCGAGCTTCGTCGGATCCGCGATCGAGTATTACGACTTCTATATCTATGGCACCGCGGCGGCATTGGTGTTTCCGAAGGTGTTCTTCCCGCACCTGGGCACGACGATGGCGACCCTCGCCTCGATGGCCACCTTCGCCGCGGCGTTCCTGTCCCGCCCGCTGGGCGCAGCGTTCTTCGGCCACTTCGGCGATCGGCTCGGCCGCAAGTCAACCCTGATCGCCACCTTGATGATCATGGGCAGTGCCACTCTCGCGGTGGGTCTGGTGCCCGGCGCGGCGACCATCGGCATGGCCGCACCGCTGATCCTGCTGACGCTGCGCCTGGTGCAGGGGTTCGCGGTCGGCGGCGAGTGGGCCGGCTCCGCGCTGCTGGCCGCCGAATACGCCCCCGCCGAAGCGCGAGGCCGCTACTGCATGTTCACCCAAATGGGCGTCGGCAGTGGGCTCGTCATGAGCAGCCTGATGTTTCTGGTGGTCAACCAGACGATCGGCGAGAGCAGCCGGGCCTTCCTCGACTGGGGGTGGCGGATCCCGTTCCTGTTCAGCGCCGTGCTGATCGCGATCGCTCTGTACGTGCGGCTGAACGTCGCCGAGACTCCGGTCTTCGCCGCGCACGAGTCCTGCGAAACCACGTCGGTGAGGCCTCTGGCCGCGTTGTTCGCGACCCAGCGTCGTCAGGTGTTTCTTGCAGCAGGCAGCATGATCGGATTCTTCACCTTGGGCTACATGGCGAATGCCTACTTCATGAGTTATGCCCATACTCACGTCGGCTTTTCGCCGAAGATAATCCTGGCGGTCGGGCTCATGGGCGGCCTCGTGGTGGTGGTGTTCAACGTGCTGGGCGCCGTGCTCAGTGACACCTTCGGACGTCGCCGCGTCATCATGGTCGCCTTCGCGTTTGGTGTGCCGTGGTCCTTCGTCGTGCTCCCGCTGATCGACACTGGTAACGCCGCGCTCTTCGCATTGGCGATGGCGGGCACCTATGCGATCGCGGGCAGTGCGTACGGCCCGATGGCGGCGTTCATCCCGGAGATCTTCGGCACGCGGTACCGCTACAGCGGAACGGGCCTGTCCCTCAACCTCGCGGGATTGGTCGGCGGTGCGGTGCCGACGATCATCGCCGCACCCTTGCTGGCCGCCTGGGGCGTGCCCGCCATCGGCCTGATGATGGCGGCCGTCGCGCTGGTCAGCCTGGTATGCACGGGCGCGCTACCCGAGACGAAAGGCGTTGCACTGCAAGGCCAGTAAGCGTCGCTCTCTACAAAAAATCAAGAAGGACAACAAAGGAGAAAATCATGAATACCAACAAGTCGAAGCGCTTCGTCAACGTCCTCGCGGGCGCCATCGCAGCCGCGGGCATCCTGGGCGGCGGTGGTCTGGGGTTCGCCGCCGGCGCAAACGCAGACACTGCAACGACTGCGCAGGCCCACCAGGAGCGCGTGGCCCAGGCGCAGGCCCACGACACGGGGCAGTCCCACGAGACCGATCAGCGGAAGGGCACTCCCACTCGTCCGGTCGAGCACAGGCCGTCCCCGCCGACCTCCCCCGGCCAGCATCCCGCCCACCAGCGCCCGCGCTAAGGGGCTCCTGCCTCGACGGCGCTGGTTACTCCTCGGGCACACAAAAGGTGAGCGTCGCCGGCACTATCGTCGCCTGCAACCGCTTGCTGGAACCCCGCTCTCCACCGTCGAGTTCGTACGCGAGCGGCTCGGCGAACTTGACGTCGATCACCCGGCCCTGCGTCATCTCGACGAACGGCGAGCGCTCCGTGCGCCCCGCAGCCGCGCGCCCGAGGGTACGGCCCCACTCCAGGGCGCCTCGGGCGGTGACGACCCCGACATCGAGATAGCCGTCGTCGGGCCGGGCGTCGTCGAAAGCGCAGATGCCGCCGGTGATGGTGCCGACGTTGCCGAACAGGACGCAGGTCGCCGGCCCGTCGAACCATTTCCGACCGTCGACGCGGATCTTCGTCGGCATCGGCTCATCCCGCACGTGGCGCAGCCCGGTCAACACGTACGCGAGCCGCCCGGCCCGGTCCTTCAACCCGTGGTCTGCGTCATTGACCATCTGTGCGTCGAATCCGGCCCCGGCCATGACAGCGAAGTGTTCGCCGTTCAGCTTGCCGAGGTCGAGGCGCCGGCGCGAACCGTGGAAGGCTATGCGCACGGCCTCCGAAAGGTCGGTCGGGATACCGAGGTTGCCGGCGAGCTGGTTCGCGGTACCGGCTGGGATGATCGCGACGGCGGCGTCCGAGCCGGCGAGCCCGTCCACACACCGCTGAACCATGCCGTCGCCGCCCCACACGAGTATCAGATCGACATCCGTCTTTGAGCGTGCGCCGGGCCCGCTTGAGCGCCTTGCGGCTCTTGGACACCTCGTGCCAGATGGGGTCGTCGAACCCCTCGTCGGCGATCATCCTCCGGAGTTCGTCGAGACCGCCCCCGATGGACTTCTTCCGGTGGGCGATGACGGCGACCCGTCGTGCTGGTGTTGGAATCGCGGCGTCCATGAAATCCGACCTACCCGTTGGACGGGTCATTTCCGCGTCCGGCGCTCCAGCGCGTCGATCACGACCGGGCAGATATCGACCTCGTACAGACGCTCGATCGCCTGCAGGCCGCCCGGGCTCTCGGCGTTGATCTCGACGACTTTGTCGCCGATCACGTCGATGCCGACGAAGAACATCCCGTCCTGGACCAGCTTGTCGCGCAACGCCTCCACCACCGCGCGCTTTTGCCCGGTGACTTCCCTGGGTTGGATCTTGCCGCCCGCGCTGATGTTGGCTCGCGGGTCGTTCCCCTCCGGCACCCGCTGGAACGCGGCGACATGTCCGTCGACCTCGATGAGCTCGCCGTCAAGCAGGAAGATCCGCATGTCGCCTTCGTCGGCACCGTCGACGTATCCCTGCGCGTAGATGTAGCCGTCCTCAAGTATCGCCTCCATGATCTGGTTCAGGTTGGGCTCGTCCTCGCCGTCGACCATGAACACGTTGCGGCCCTTCGCGCCGTGCAGCGGTTTGACGATGGAGCGTCCCACGGACGAGATGAAGTTCCGGACGTCCTCCTCGTTGCGCGTCACGAGGGATCGGGGTCTGATCTCCGACGGGAAGTCGTCGAGGTAGACCTTCGTCGCTGCACGTGGAAGCACCGTCGGGTCGTTGACGACGGTGACACCGCGCTTCCTCAGCAACTGGCCGAAAACGGCACCAAAGCTGCTGGCCCACGGTCGATCCTGCAGATCCTCGATCGAGTCGTTCCGCAGGAACACCGCATCGAGCTTGTCCAGGCGTATGCGCTTCGCCGTGCTTTCCTTCATGCGATCGACGAAGACGGTCAGGGTGTCGTCTTCGAGGGCGATGCCGGGGCGTGCGTGCGCCCCGATCTCGCCGTCGGGCTCGCCGATCCTCAAGTCGCCCAGGCCGATATACCAGACCTCGTGGCCCATCAGGGCCGCAGCCTTCGCGAGCCGGGTGGTCGTGTACTCGTCGACCTCGGTCTCTACGCGATTGACCATGAATGCCATCCTCATGCGGCCACGTCCATCTCTAGTAGGTCGGTGACGCTGCATGCCTTCACGCACGCGTGCTAGTCGCTCCTCGGCCCCGGCGCGCCGACAGCCAACGTGGCCGCGCGCACGGCGGTTCGAGCATCCCTTGCTGGATGAGTTCCTCGACGAGCGGCGCATGGTCGAGCGAGAGCTTGCCGGCGAGTAGGGGATCGATGCTGCGGCCTTCGGCGAAGTAGCCGAGGACTCGCTCGATCCCGCGCAGATAGATGATGTCCTTCGTCGAGCCTCCGCCGTACGTCGCACGGCTCGTCACCGACCACGCGGTGCGGGGCGCGAAGCCATGGTCTTCGGTCAGGTGTTTGAAGATCTCGATGAAGTCCGCATGGGCCAACATCATCCATGCAGCCACGACCCGTGCGGCGAGCACGCGCATGCGTCGGGGATCGAGCCCGCCGACGACGTACTCGGCCAGGACCGCCAGGCCTTCCTGCGTCTCCTCGTACGACGGGAGCCCGACGGCCAAGAGCTTCAAGGGTTGTGAATCACCGTTGCGATAGGTGAGCACGTGGGTCCCGACTTCGTGCTGGATCAATGGCTCGACGCGGTCCTCGCGGAAGGCGGCGGTCGCAGGGATGAGGAGTCTGCCGAACGACACCATCAGATCGGCGACGTCGTCGCGCACCTCGACCGCTACGGGGAACCCCGGATAGGTCGATCGGTATGACTCGAGCTCCGTTCGTGCTGCCTCTGCGAATGCCGTCGCGGTGACGCTGCGCGACGTGATCGCTTGCGGATTGATGCGCTCGAGCAGCGAGCGAGCCGTTGCGACAAGCGATTTCCCGGGTTCTCCGTAGAGCTGGAGGCTGCCGTACCTGAAGCAGCGAAGTGCCTCGATCCTCGATAAGCGTTATCTGCCGGGCGATCTCGTCACGCTTCGCTCGGAAGAGCGAGTTGAGCGCCGGATCCTCCACTCGCTCGATCTCGATGTCGTAGAGCTCGCGCTTGACCAGGTCCGGATCGAAGTCGAGCGGCCTCGACTGCAGGGTGGGGACCGACTCGAACCCCGAGCGTTCGAAATCCGTCCACGCCTTGGCGCCGTTCGTCGGTGTGACATTGAGCAACAGGTTCAGATCGCGCTCGATCTCCGCCAGACGGGCGTCGACGGCCAGGGCAGCGGAGAGGTCGGGGGACGGACGGTTCATTCTTCGTTGGATCACCGGCTTCGATCCCCTCGCGTCTGCCGAGGAACGGTTTCCAGTTCAGCTTCAGCACCGGACCCACCTGCGCCTTCGCCCGGCCGGACGTCGGACGGGGTGCCTGCCGTCGTTGCTGCATCGGCTCGTTTCTCCATCGCCAGCGGGTCATCTGAAGCCGGGGCCGGCACTCCCGCGCGGACGGCCTCGAGCTGCGCGGCGAACGCGATGCCGAGGAAGAGCGCCACCGAGGACAGGTTGGCCCAGAGCAGCAGGGCGAAGATCCCGGTCAACGGCCCGTAGGTAGTGCCGAACGACGCGCTCTTGACGACATAGAGCGCGAGCAGTCCGGTCAGCAGCAGCCACAGCGCAAGCGACACACCGGAGCCGAACGCCAGCCAGGAGTACCCCGGCTGCCGCCGCCGCGGTGCCCGCTCGAGGATGACGGTGAATGACATCCAGGCCAGCACGACACCGGCTGGCCAGCAGCCGATCGGTCCACAACGTCTCGAAGGTGTGACCCCAGCCGTACGCCGCGGCCAGTGACTCGCCGAGAGCGTCGCCGGCGATGATGACGAGGAATCCGAGCTGCAACAGCAGACCGGCGGTCAACGCCATCAGCAGAGCCCGACCGTACTTCCGCAGGGCCGGCCGGTCGCGTTCGATGCCGTAAATGCGGTTGGCGCCCCGCTCGATCTGTCCCATCGCCGTGGTCAGCGCGACGATCGCGGCGAGCAGACCCAGCCACAATGCGAGCTGGCCGCCGGTCACGCCTTGGTCATGGGTGCGCTGCGCCGCCTGCTCCACCATGTCGCCGTTGTTCTTGCCCGGCAGTACACCGGCCATGGTCTGGATGATGATCTGCCCGAGCTTCTCCTGATGCAACGCGCTCGAAAGGCCGACTACCGCGATGACGAGCGGGATGAACGACAGGCAGAACTGCAGCGCGAGCGCGCGCGCGTTGGTGAAGCCGTCGGCGTACCTGAAGCGGATGAACGAGTTCTTGACGAGTTTCCAGCGCCCGTACCGGCGCAGAGTCGTGACAGCGTCGTCGGCGGAGAGCTCGTCGCCGGAGATGGTGGTCGTCTCCGGCACGCGGGTCGCGGTGCTCATCGCAGGCTCCTCATCCGCTCATCAAGTGCCGGTCGGCGTCGTCGGGCGCGCGGCGCGTGCGACCGGCATCATGGGTGCGCACGTAGCAGATGACGACGGTCAGCCAGATCGCGCCGAGCAGCGCCCCGGCGAGTACGTCGGTCGGGTAGTGCATGCCGCGGTACACGCGGCTGCCTGCGATCAGCATGGGCACGGCCGCGGCAGACGACGACGGCGACGACGCTGATCCACCGATGTCGACTGTGCCAGACGATGATTGCGGCAATCGAGCCGTAGAAGCAGACGGCAGCAGCGGTGTGGCCTGAGGGGAAGGACGAGGTCGGCGGCGCTTCGTCGAGGTGCGGGACGCGCGGCCGCGGGCGGTCGATGAAGAACGTCGTCGCCACGAAGATGGCCGTCTCGCCGACCACCGCGTAGATGACGACCAGTGACTCGCGCCAGCGGCCGAACTTCCAGCGGAACACCGCCGCGGCGAGCGCCGTGAGGACGATTATGGTCAGTCGTCTCGGACAGCGTCGTGATGAGCTTGCTCTCCGAGATGCCCTCTTGCTGGCGGTATTCCACGAGCCGTCTGGGCACTTCCGCATCCCACTTCCCAAGGGCCGTGGCGGGGAGGACGTCGGTGAGGAGCAAGCCCAACCCCACCATCGACGCGAGAAGGCAAGCGGCCGGCACGAGCTAGCCACCGGACGTCACGGGCGATGCGACCGAAACCCTCTGTAGGTCATGCTGTGGAATACCCACGCCGACGTCAATTAACTCCACTTGCGATCGCGGAAACCGGCAGGTCAGCGCCGTGCGACGGGCTGCTCGGGGGTACCCACATCGGCCGGCCGCTCGATCGGCTGCCCGGTCTCGCGACGCCATGCGACGTAAGCCCATGTCGTCACGGCCACCCAGCCGATGCCGAGCGTGATGCCGGCCAAGACATCACTGACGAAATGGACGCCGAGCACGACCCGCGCGAGCGCGACGGTGCCGACGATCACGGCGGCCACGATGACGGCGGCGACGCTGCCGCCGCGCGGTAGGAAGCGGAGAGAGATCAGCAGGAGCAGGCAGCAGCCGATTGACGCCCCGAGCGCATGGCCGGACGGGAATGACATCCCGGGCGCCGTCGAGACCGGATCCGGCAGCACCGGGCGGGCCCGGCCGACGATCTCTTTCAGCGCGAAGCCGAGCGCGGCGCCGCCGAAGACCGTGACGACAAGCCAGGTCGCGTGGTGCCGGTCGCCGTGGATCAGGTACACCAACGCAATCACCGTGAGCGCGACGACGGAACACGTTCGGGTCGAAGACGTCGCTGACGACCTCGGCCGCCCTCGTCAGCCCCGGGTGGGCGGTGTCGATCCGGTTGAACGTCTCTGCGGCGCCGGTGTCGAGCCTTGCGCAGCGGAGCCCAGCCGGCGCGGACGAGGAATAGGAGCAGCGCGAACGTGACTGCGGCGACGAAGGTGCCGACCAACCCCGCGCCGAGCCGAAGCCCAAATCGCTCTTCGGCGGCTGACAGATGTCGCTCGACGGCCCAGCGCCTCAGCCCCTTCGACATGCCTATCTCGTGCCCCGAACGCCGACCCACTAAACGTCGGTGAACCGGCGCCGTTCAATCCAGGCCGGCAGAGCGAGACCGCCTCGGTGGCCGGCTCGCTCATCCGCGCCCCATCCCGCGCGGCGACGACGTCCGCAGGCGTGATCCACGAGCCTCCGACGCATCCCACGTTGGGCGGCGCGAGGTACTGCGGGGCGTTTCCGGTGGAGATGCCGCCGGTCGGGCAGAATCGCGCGTTCGGGATCGGGGAACTGACCGACTTGAGATACGGAGCGCCGCCTGCCGCCTTCGCTGGGACGAAATTCAGCTCGGTGTATCCGGCCTCGAGCGCAGCCAGGATCTCCGACACCGTGGCCACACCGCCGTCAGTCACCGGCGCCACCCGGTGGCGCGTGCATCCATCGAAGCGGGCCGTCCTGCACACAGTCCCGAACCGGTGAACCGTGCAAGAACGCTGCGATCAGGGTATGCACCGTCTGCCGGTACCACGGCGGAGCCGCGAAGCGCATCAAACAAGCTGCCCGTACGAGATTGGAGAATGCCGCAGATCTGATGGCGAAAGAGCTACTAGGCATTGCACTTACGGCCGAGGGCGAATGGCGTCAAGTTCGCAGCAATTCGCAATCGAGCTGGCCCCTCGAGCGTGTCGGCCTACTTGCTGAAGCCAGCCGTCAGACCGCTGACCAGCTGGCGCCGGCCCAGGGCATAGAGCACGATGACCGGGAAGGTGCTGAGGACGACGGACGCCATGACTGCGGGCACGTTGACGCTGTACTGGCCTTGGAACGTCCACAGCGCGAGCGGCAGGGTCCGCTGGTCCGGGCTCTGGGTCAGGATCAACGGCAACAGGAATCCGTTCCACACCGTCAGTCCGTTGTACACCGACACCGTGACCAGAGCGGGCCGGGTCAACGGAAAGGCCAGCTGCCACAGCGTGGCCCACTCGCTGGCACCGTCCATCCGCATCGACTCGAACAGCTCCTTGGGCACATCCCGGATGAAGTTCGCCAGAATCAACACCGACAGCGGGATGGCGAATGCGATGGAGGGCAGGATGATCGCCAGCGGGGTGTCGTAGAGCCGCAGCCGGATGATGATCAGGTACACCGGGATCACCACGGCCTGCAGCGGAATCGCCAACCCCGATAGGAACAGCATGTTCGCCCAGCGCAGGAATCGTCCATTGCCCCGCACGATGGCGTACGCCGCCATGAAGGCAAGCAGCACCGTCGGCACGACCGTGCCCACCGTGACGATGACGCTGTTGAGGAAGTAGCGCGGAAAGTCCGACTTGGCGACGAACTCGTACTGGTCGAAGTTCGACTCAAGAGACGGCAGCAACGGATTGGTGGCGAAGTAATTGCTCTGGCTCTTCAAGCTGGTGATCACGATCCAGTAGATCGGGACCATCACCACCGCCAGCCACAGGCACGCGATCAGCGCCCCGAGCCAGTTCGGCCGCTCTCCACCGCGCATCCGCCTCCGCCGTCGGGTCACCGGTCGGCGCGCCGAGGTGGACGCGGTTCGGTTCGGCGGGCTGATCAGGGTCGCGGACATCTCAGGCTCCGTCCAGCTGGCTGTGCGAGGGAGTGCCGCCGCCGAGCCGGCGCAGTAGCAGCGCCAGCCCCAAACCGATGAGGACCAAAATGACGGCGATGACGCTGGCAGGGCCCATCAGGTTGGCCTGGAATCCGCGTCGGTACATGTCGAGGGCGAGCACCCGGGTGGCGTCACCCGGTCCGCCCGCGGTCAGCACGAAGACCAGGTCGAAGAACGTCAGCGAACCGATCACCATGAGCGTCGAGGACGTGACGATCGTGTAGCGCACCTGAGGCAGCGTGATGGCGAAGAACTTGCGGCACCGGCCCGCGCCGTCGAGTTGTGCGGCCTCGTAGAGCGACTGCGGGATCTGCTGAATCGCACCTTGGTATATCAGCGAGTGAAACGGCACGAACTGCCAGGACACGATGAAGATGACGACCCCGAGGGCCAACCCACCGCGGCCAAGCCAGTCCTGACTGAGCAGCGGGATGCCCAGCCCGACGCCGAGACCAAAGTTGGGGTCCAACAACGCCTTGTAGGTGATCGCGATGGCAGCCGTGCTGAGCAGCAGCGGGATGAAGTACAGCACCGCGAGCCATTCTCGATACCGATGTCGGCCGGCAAGGTAGGCGCCGATGACGAGGCTGGCCGGCGTCTGGATCGCCCAGGACACCACCATCAACAAGAACGTCACCCAAAGTGAGTGGGGCAGAGCGGGATCGGTGAGGACCGATCGCCAGCTGGCCAGACCGGCCGGGATGATCGGGCCGATGCCGTCCCACTGGCTGAAGCTCAGCAGCAGCACCCCGACCAGTGGCAGTACGGCGAAGGCGACGAAGAAGATGAGCGCGGGCACGGCGAGCAAGGCGACCCGGGTGTCGTGCACGGAACGCGAAGCCGATCGCCGGAGGCGCGCGCCGGGCGGCGCGGCGGTCATTTACCGATGACCTGGTTCATGTTGTCGGCGAACTGCCGTGGGTCGATCGACAGCTGGAACAGCCTGGCGATGTTGTCGAGCAGGGCCTCGGCTGCCGTCGGTGACAGCGCTTGGTCCCACGATTGCGCGAACACCTTGGCACCGGTGGACACCTTGTAGACGAACTCGAGGAACTCGGCGTCCTTCGAGGTGCTCAGCTCACTCTGCGTATTCTGCACTATCGGCACGCTGCCGGTACCGATCCACTGCTTGATCTCGTCGTCGGACAGGATCGCGGTGCTGAAGAACTTCTTGGCCACGTCCTTCTGTTCGTCGGTCGCCTTCGAGTAGATCGACAGATACTGGGCTGGATTGCCGAGCGTGTCGGACGGATCGCCCTTGCCGCCGTCGACCGGCGGGAAGTTCATGTAACCCAACTTGCCACTGGAGACGAAATCGCCTCCATCGGTGGACATTCCGCCATAGGTCCAGCTGCCGTGCAGCATCATCGCCGCCTTGCCCGTGTACAGCAGCGCCTGGTCGGCATTGGAGTCGGCCGTGATCGAGGAGAAACCCCTGACGAAACCGTTGGCCCTGATCAGGTCCTGCACCCTGGTCAGCGCGTCGACGGCCGCAGGGTTCGACCAGGCGTTCCGCTCGCCGTCGTAGGCCGCCGCGAACACCTCGGGTCCGCCGATCCGGTCGAACAAGAACTCCAGCCACATCATCTCGGTCCACCGGGATTGCCCGCCGAGGGAGAAGGGGGCAATTCCGTTGGCGTTGAACTTCGGCACCAGATCCATGATCTCGCCCCAGCTCTGGGGCGGCTTCACGCCGACGTTGTCGAACACCTCCTTGTTGTAGTAGAGGATGATCGGCTGGACGGCCTCGGTGGGCATCGCGTAGATCTTGCCGTCGACCGTCGCGGGGCCGAAAGCGGAAGGGAAGAGCCGGTTCTTGACTGCCGGATTCCCGTCGAACCACGAGGTGAGGTCATCCACCTGGCCGGCGGCCACGTAGCTGCGCAGGGTCCCGCCGCCCCAGCCGTAGATGATCGTCGGCGCCTGACCGGCCCCGATCGCCGTTTTGATCTTCGTCTTGTAGGCGTCGTTCTGGAAGGTCGTGTATTGAATCTGCTTGTCCTGGTTGGCCGCATTGAACCGTTTGACCGTGTCGGTGCGGATGCCCTCCTGGGGCTGGGACGTCAGGAACCAATAGGAGGCCGATCCGGGCCCGCCGCCCCCGGTATTGGCGGACCTGCTGGGCCCCGAACTGCCGCAGGCGGCCAGAGCGGCCAGCATCGGCGCGCCGAGGGCAGCGGTGAGAAAGGTCCGGCGCGACGTCTTCTTGAAATCGGCAGTCATGAAATCCACGCTCAGCTCCGTACGTGAGAGCCGCGCCGTCGCGGCTTGTCGGTCGTCCGAGGCGGCCTCCGATAATGTTTCGGCAGTGACCGCAAAAGTCAACGTATAGTTTCGGTCAGAACGCTGTCAATAGGATGATCTTTGGCTGGCCGGTCCGAGCACGGCTCGCGCATTTATGGCAAACCTGTTGTCGGAAAAGGTTTATAGTGCTAGTACGTTAGAGCGACACAAGTTTTCGAATCGTCGAAAGTATCGAAACATTTCGAACGGCGGACATTCGTCAGGCTGGAAGGACCGTTCCCGTGACGTCAACACACCCGGTCGAGCAGACCACTCCTGCCACCGGGGCGGCCCCCCGACCCTGGCAGAACACTTCCCTTCCCGCGGCCGAACGAGTGGAACTGCTGCTGGCCGAAATGAGCGTCGAGGAGAAGGCCGCACAGCTGGGCAGCCGCTGGGTCGGCAACGACATGCACGCGCGCGAACAGGCCGCCGATGCGAACGAGTTTGCCGGCGCCACGCCCACTCCCAACGTCGCACCGCTGGAGCACGTCGTCGCGCCGTTCGGCGCCGTCGCGCTGAGCGACGCGGCAAGGCACGGGCTTGGGCATCTGACCCGGGTCTACGGCAGTAGGCCCGTCACCCCGGCGCAGGGGGCCGCCGAACTGGTCCGCCAGCAGCGGATCGTGATCGAGCAGTCCCGGCTGGGCATCCCTGCCCTGGTGCACGAGGAGTGTCTGACCGGTTTCACCGCGTACGGCGCGACGGTGTATCCCGCGGCGATTGCGTGGGGCGCGACGTTCGATCCACCCCTGGTGCAGGAGATGGCCGCAGCGATCGGCAGGGACATGGCTACCGTCGGTGTGCACCAAGGACTTTCGCCGGTCCTCGACGTCGTGCGCGACTACCGTTGGGGGCGGGTCGAGGAAACGATGGGCGAGGATCCGTACCTCGTGTCCACACTCGGGGCGGCCTACGTCCGCGGGCTGCAGAGCGCAGGTGTCATCGCCACCCTCAAGCACTTCGCCGGTTACTCCGCCTCGCGCGCCGCACGCAACCACGGTCCGGTGCCGATGGGCAGGCGGGAACTCGCCGACGTGATCCTCCCGCCGTTCGAGACCGCGGTCAGCCTTGCCGGCGCCGGTTCGGTGATGAGCGCCTACAACGACGTGGACGGCGTTCCGGCGTCCGCGGATTCGTGGCTACTGACTGAAGTGTTGCGTGATCAGTGGGCGTTCACCGGCACCGTGGTCTCCGACTATTGGTCCGTGCCGTTTCTGGCGATGATGCACCGGGTGGCCGCCGACGCCGGCGGGTCCGGCGTGGCGGCGCTGCTCGCAGGCGTCGACGTCGAGCTGCCGGACACCGTCGGCTTCGACGGCATCGCCGAGCGCGTACGCAACGGCGAGCTGCCGGTCGAGAGCGTCGATCGGGCGGCGCGCCGGATGCTTCTGCAGAAGGTGCAGCTGGGCCTGCTGGATCCGGACTGGACCCCGGAGGGTTCGGTGTCAGGTGCCGACGACGTCGACCTGGACTCACCGGCCAACCGCGACGTCGCCCGCAGGCTCGCCGAACGGTCGATCGTGCTGCTCGACGACGGGGGCGCGCTACCGCTGACCGGTGCCGGCCGACCCGCGCTCGAGCGGATCGCCGTCGTCGGTCCATGCGCGGCCGACCCGCGAACGTTCATGGGCTGCTACGCCTTTGCCACCCACGTGCTGCCGCGCTTCCCCGACTACGGGCTGGGCTTGACGGTGCCAACGCTGGTCGAGGCCATGCAGGCGGAAGTCGAAGGCGCCCAGGTCAGTTACCGGCAGGGCTGCCAGGTGCAGGGATCCGACCGATCCGGGTTCGCCGACGCGGTCACGGCCGCCGCGTCCTCGGATGTCTGCATCGCCGTAGTGGGAGATCTGGCGGGACTGTTCGGGCAGGGTTCCTCCGGAGAGGGCTGCGATGCCGAAGACCTGAGCCTGCCGGGAGTTCAGGCCGACCTGCTCGAAGAGCTGCTCGCCACCGGCGTTCCCGTCGTGATCGTCGTCGTCTCGGGACGCCCGTACGCCCTCGGCGCCTTCGCAGGCCGGGCGGCCGGGATGGTTCAGGCGTTCATGCCGGGGGAGGAGGGCGGTGCGGCCATCGCCGGTGTGCTGTCCGGCCGGGTTCAGCCGGGCGGCAAGTTGCCGGTGCAGATCCCGCGCACCCCCGGTGCGCAGCCAGGCACATACCTGCAGCCACCGCTGGGCACGCTGGACGCCGGCGTCAGCAGCATCGACCCCACTCCGCTGTTCCCGTTCGGTCACGGCCGCTCGTACACCACCTTCGAACTGGACGGCCTGCGGATCAGCGCCGACCGCGTGCCCACCGACGGGGAGTTCACCGTCTCCGTGCGGGTCCGAAACACCGGCTCCCGGGCCGGCGACGAAGTGGTCCAGCTGTACCTGGAGGACCCGGTGGCATCGGTGGCGCGGCCGACCCGCCAGCTCATCGGTTACGCCCGGGTGCCGGTGGCCGCGGCAGCGGCCGCCACCGTGACCTTCACCGTGCACGCAGACCGCACCTCGTTCACCGGAGCGGACATGGACCGCATCGTCGAACCCGGCCAGCTGGAGCTGCTGGTCGGTACGTCGGTCGCCGACATCGCGTGCCGCGGCACCGTCTGGCTGACCGGCGCCACCCGTCGGGTGGGCGTCGGCCGCACCTTGCTCACCCCGGTCACCGTCAGTGCCGATCCGACGGGCAATGGCCATGACTGATCGGGTGGGCCATGCACGCGGCGGACGCGCGACTCTGGCCACGGTCGCCGCCTCGGCGGGCGTATCGGTCGCGACGGTGTCCAAGGTGCTCAACGGCCGCACCGACGTCGCCCCGGCGACCCGCTCACTGGTGAAACGCGTGCTCGAACAGCACGACTACGTCGCCCGGCGGGCCGAGCTCGCCGGTGAGCTTCCCAGCGCGGGTACCCCGGCCGGGCCGCCGACGGTCGAACTGCTGTTCCACGAGGACTTCAACGCCTACGGCATCGAGGTGGTCCAGGGTCTGCTCGACGCCGGGGATGCCGCCGGAGTCGCGGTGGTCGTCAGCCGCCGTCCCGACGGCCAACGGGAGTCCGGCGGGGCAGCACGGTGGGTCGCCGACCTGGCCGCCGCCGGCCGTCGCGCGGTGATCTCCGTGGTGGACCAGCTGCCCGAGGCCGACATCGCCGCGCTGCACCGCTTCGGTCTGCCCCTGGTCGTCATCGATCCGCTGAACCAACCGACCGAGCGGATCACCAGCGTCGGGTCGACCAACTTCGCCGGCGGCCTCGCCGCGACACAGCACCTGCTCGCCCTCGGCCACCGCCGCATCGCATACGTCGGCGGGCCGATGACCGCGGCCTGCAACCAGGCCCGGTTGCACGGCTACCGCGCCGCGATGGAGGAGGCCCGTGCCGAAATCGACGACGCCTACGTGCGGACCGGGAACTTCCTCTACGACAACGGTCTTCGTGAAGGTCTGGCACTGCTCGACCTGCCGGAGCCGCCGACCGCGGTGTTCGCCGGCAGCGACGAGACCGCGCTGGGCGTGATCGAGGCTGCCCGCTCCCGAGGGCTGCGGGTGCCCGAGGAGCTGAGCGTGGTTGGCTTCGACGACACCCAGCTGGCCAAGCTGTCGTCGCCGCCGCTGACCACGATTCGTCAACCCCTGCGTGAGATGGGCGCGGTGGCCATGCGCACCGCGCTGCGTCTGGTCGCCGGTGAGGAACTCGACTCGCACCACGTCGAACTCGCCACCCAACTGGTCGAGCGGCGATCGACCGCCCGGCTCGAACCTCTGACAGGAGCACCCCGTGCGTGAAGTAAACCCCTGTTTTCCCTCGGATTTCGCCTGGGGCACGGCGACGGCGAGCTACCAGATCGAGGGCGCCGTCACCGCGGGCGGGCGCCAACCGTCGATCTGGGATACGTTCACGCACACCCCGGGAGCGGTCCACAACGGTGACAACGGCGACGTCGCCGACGACCACTACCACCGCTACCGCGAGGACGTCGGATTGTTGGCCGACCTCGGCGTCACGCACTACCGGTTCTCGCTGGCGTGGCCACGTCTGCAGCCCGATGGCAAGGGCACCATCAATTCCGCGGGGCTGGACTTCTATTCACGGCTGGTGGACGAGTTGCTCACCCACGACATCGTGCCGTGGGTGACGCTGTATCACTGGGACCTGCCGCAGGCACTCGAAGACGACGGTGGCTGGCCGGTGCGCGACACCGCCGAACGCTTCGCCGCGTACGCGGCGCTGACCCACGACAAGCTGCATGACCGGATCCGGCACTGGACCACGCTCAACGAGCCGTGGTGCTCGGCCTTTCTCGGCTATGCGGCTGGCGCGCACGCGCCGGGCCGCACGGAGCCGGCCGCTGCGCTGGCCGCGGCCCACCACCTGCTGCTCGGCCACGGGCTTGCCGTCTCGGCCATGCGAGAGCAGGACCGCGACTCGCAGCTGGGCATCACGGTGAACCTGACACCGGTAGACCCCGCGACCGATGATCTGGCCGACGTCGACGCCGCTCGCCGGGTCGACGCCGTCTCCAACCGAATGTTCCTTGATCCGCTGCTGCGGGGCCGTTATCCCGACGACCTGCGCGCCGACGTCGCCGCGGTCAGCGATTTCGGGTTCGTAAGGCCCGGCGACGAGGCGGCCATCGCCGCGCCGCTGGACTTCCTCGGTGTCAACTACTACTTTCGTGCGGTCGTCCGGGCCAACGCCGGTGCGCTGGTTCGGGATCCGCACGCCCGCGCCTGGGTCGGCAGCACCGACGTCGAACCGGTACACACCGGCCTGCCGACGACCGCGATGGGGTGGGAGATCGACCCGTCCGGCCTCTATGACGTGCTCACCTGGGTACACCGCGACTACGGTCCGTTACCGATCTACGTGACCGAGAACGGCGCCGCCTTCGACGACACCGTCGACGAGGACGGAACGATCCCAGATCATGATCGAATCGCCTTTCTGGACAGTCACTTCCGCGCCGTGCTCCAGGCCATCGATGACGGTGCGGATGTGCGGGGTTACTTCGTCTGGAGTCTGCTGGACAACCTCGAGTGGGCCTACGGCTACGGCAAGCGTTTCGGTTTGATCCACGTCGACTACGCCACGCAGACCCGCACCCCCAAAGCCAGCGCCCGCTGGTTCGCCGAGGTCACCCGGCGCAACGGCCTGACCGAACCGCTTGTACTCGATTAGGTGTCCCCGTGGCGCAGGTCGGTATGCACCGGCAGGAGGGGCTCGTAGGTAGTCATCAGCGCACCCTACCGGCGACCGACATGACGTGAATCTCGCCGACCCCGGATCGATGGCGCTAGGATCGGCTACATCCACTGTCAGGCAAAGGAGTTCGACGATGGCTGTGATATTGCGACCGGGTGACGACAACGATCTGGTGCGGATGCTCCAGGCCCGACTGAACCGCGACTACCCGCTCTACTCACATCTGGTCGTCGACGGCGACTACGGTCCGGCCACCACGGCGGTCGTCCGGGAGTTCCAGCGGCGCGCAGGACTGCAGGTCGACGGCATCGCCGGACCGCAGACGCTCGGACGGCTCGGGCTGAGATTCGATCAACCCCCTCCGGTGACCGGCACGCTGCCGTTCTTCTACGCCGCGTCCGGCACCTGGGCCACGCCGTTCCAGGGGCCGCCGTTCGACGTGGGTTGGCGCCTCGAACAGATGGGACGGGTCCGAAATCAACCGGTGGGGTATCCCGCCTCGGGATTCCTGTATCCGAATCCGTTTCTGAGCTACAACGAATCGGTAGCCCTCGGGGTCACCGAACTCGTCCGGCTGATCCTGTTGAATGCCGGCAAGTTCTACCTCTGCGGCTACAGCCAGGGTGCCGAAGTAGTGGTACGGACACTGCGGTTGATGCTTCCCGGTCAGCCCTTGGCACACCGCGCCGGGGACCTCCTCGACGTCGTCACGTTCGGCAGCCCCTGCCGCCCGCCAGGGCCGACGCGGCTGGGCAACAACCCGCCGGGGTCGGGCATCTCCCGGATCTACACACCTGACGAGTTCCGTGCACGCACCTTCGATTTCGTGCTCGACGGCGACATGTACGCGACGGCTACGGACGACACCCTGCTGCATCTCGGATACGAAGCGCTCACCGCCCTCGAGCTCGACCTGCCGTTCGCCGTGAAGATCCTTACCCTGATCCAGTCCAATGAATTCCTCGCGCTGTTGAACCTCGCCAACACGCCTGAGACATTCGCGAAGGTGGTCAGGACGGCGATCGTGGTAGGGGACTTCATCGTTCGCAATCCCCATATCCACTACCAGGACTGGATCGGATTCAACGGTGCGACAGCAGTCGACCGCGCGGTTCAGATTCTCACCGATGCATCGCCCGGTCGGTCGGCGGCCGCAGCGGCCTCTCAAACCTCCGATGCGCCGGTATAGCCGACCGGCCGCCGCCGTCGACGACTGACGGCGACTGCGCGCACGCCGCATCGACAGACGTCCAGCAGAATCAGCGCGCTCGGAAATGACCTTCGCGCACAGCCTAGTTCGCGGCGGCAGCGTGCCGCGGCACGATCATCGTCGCTACCGGCGCATGCCGCAGGATGCGCGCCGCCGCCGAGCCGAGGAACACCTGAGCTGCCGGTCCTGCCGCCCCAGACCCCAGCACCAAGATGTCGCCGGCGCCCCACTCGACGGAATCCACCGCGTCACGCCACGTCGGTCCCGCCCCGATCACCACCTCGGCATCGAGGGTGTCGACACCCGAACGGACCGTCGCCAGTTGGGCAGCGATCCCCTCGTGGGTCCGCTGTGCCCACTGCTGCACGACGAGGTCTTCGGCGGCCGGTTCGATCGCCCCGCTGAACATGCCGACCGGGCGCACGGTGAAGGAGGCGATCCGCAGACGCGCCGACCAGCGCTTCGCCAATTCCGCACTCGTCGAGACCAAGCCAACCGCATCCGCCTGTCCGCCATAGGCGACGGTCAACCGCTCTATCGGGCCGGGGTGCCCAGGATATCCGCGAGGTGCGATCGCCACGGGTACCGCGGCGGTGTGGACGAGGCGATCGGTGACGCTGCCCAGCGCGACCCTGCCGAGCAGACCGGAGGAGGACGAGCCGACGACGACGACGTCCGCGTCCATCTCGGCAGCAAGTTCGGTCAGGCCCTCCGGGATCGACGTGGCCTGGTGAACCATTTGCCATACGTCCAGATCGTCGGGTAGTCGTGCGGCCATCCGATCGAGCGACTTCTGGGCCTGCATGCCCACGTAGCTCAGGTATTCGTCCTCGACAGGATCTGACTTCGTCGGCCACGGGCGTTCGACGATCGCCGCGGCGACGATCCTGGCGCCTGTGCACCTGGACAGTTGCGCCGCCAGATGCAGCGGTGCAGTCCCCTGACGGCTCGCGCTGAACCCCGCGATGATCGTCATCCTGGAACCTGGTTGACCGCAACTGACTTCGAGACTATATGGGTGACCGGCACATTGAATTGGGCACGGGCGCGGTCGACGACGTCGAACCGGTGCCATACCGAGAATTCGGGCGGCAGCGTCGAGATCACGATCTGATCGGGACCGAACTGCGCGACGGCGTGGTCCAGCGCACGCAGTGGCCGGTAGTCGCCCAATTCCCCTTCTGCGTCGAGGTTCTCGCTGCGCAGCGCAGTCAACGTGGTTTCGAGCCTGGTGTTCGCGGCCTCCTGCGTGGCCTCCGAGACGTCGCGCGGTCCGTGTGTGGCAGCGGCACCGGTGTCGACGGGGCTGGCCGGAACCACCACCAAGTACTTCGCCGCCCGGTCGGCCCCGATGCGCCGCAGCTCGTCGAGCAGCTCATCGGAGTCGACGGTCTGATTGGCCAGCACGAGCACTCGGTGCGGCGCGCCGGTCGGGGCTTCCGCCGGCTCTGCTGGACGCCGTTTCACAAACCACTTGTTCGCGGCGAAGAGCACGATGACGACCGCCCAGGACAGCAGGCTCAGCACCAGTTGGGACCGTAGTGCCGTGTCGATGAACATCTGCACCAGAATGGCCACGATGCCCAGCGCGGTCAGCACCGAGAGCACCGGGAACAGCCACATCTTCACCCGCAGCTCGGAGTCCGGAGTGCGGTAGCGGAGCACGATCTGCGAGATCGCGATGAGCAGGTAGACGAAGAGGATGATCGCGCCACTCGAGTTGAGTAGGAACGCGAAGACCGTGTCGGGCGAGACCGCCGCGGCGATCACGCACAGGAACCCGACGACCGAGGACGCCAGGATCGCATTCGCGGGCACACCACGACGGGTCACCTTGACCAATGCGGGCGGCGCCTCTCGCCGCGCAGCGAGCACGAACAGCATCCGCGAGGCGGTGTACATGCCCGAGTTGAGGCAGCTCAGGACCGCGGTCAATACCACCGCGTTCATCACGTGATCTGCGTAGGGAATTCCCATCTCCGTGAAGGCGGCGACGAAGGGGGACGCGGCCACTGCATCGCTGTTCCACGGCAGGATGATCACCAGCAGCAGCACCGCACCCACATAGAACACCAGGATCCGCAGGATGACCGAGTTTGCGGCTTTGGCCACCGCTCGCTCCGGATCCGATGATTCCGCGGCCGCGATGGTCGCGATTTCGGCGCCCACCATCGAGAAGATGACGGTGACGATGCCGACGGTGATCACGCCGAAGCCCAGCGGCAAGAAGCCGCCGTGACTCGTCAGGTTGGAGAAGTCAGCCGATTTGCCGGGCCACAGTCCGAACACGAATGCGGCGCCCAACCCGATGAACGCGATGATCGCGGCCACCTTGATGCCGGCGAACCAGAACTCGAACTCGCCATAGGACGCCACCGAGAAGAGGTTGGTCGCCGTCATCAGGATCATGAAGATCAACGCGGACAACCACAGTGGTACACCGATCCAGTACTGCACGATCTTGGCGCCCGCGATCGCTTCGAAACCGACGACGATGACCCAGAAGTACCAGTACAACCACCCGACCGAGAATCCGGCCCAATGCCCGAGAGCCTTGCGCGAATAGTCCGCGAACGATCCGGTGGACGGGTTCGCCACGGCCATCTCGGCCAGCATCCGCATCACCATGATGATCAGCACCCCGGCCATGCCGTAGGTGAGGAAGACCGCGGGTCCGGTGTCGCCGATGACGACGCCCGAGCCGACGAACAGGCCTGCACCGATGACCCCGCCGATGGCGATCATCGTCAGCTGCCGCTGACTGAGTGCTTTCGTGAGAGTGGGCACCGCGCTCATGGAAAACCTCCGACGCCGAGTGAACAACCAACCAGCGAAGGGTACTCGCATGTGATCCGACTCACTCGGTATGCGGGTGAGTTTTCTGCTGCCTTACAGGGCATCGTCCTCCTTGCCGCCGCTGCGGACGTTCCGGTCACAGCTCCGGCGGCGAACCCAAGGGTGGCACGACGGCCGCAGATCGCAGCCGGGCGATGATGCCCGCGAGGTCGAGGACGAACATGTCCGGCCGGAAGACGTGGCCGCCGGGCACCTCGTGCGCTTCATACGGGATGCCGGCTTCGCCGAGGCGTCCGCGGAACTCCCGCTGGCCGGCAAGCACCTGGGTCTCGTTGACGCTGTCGAACCAGTTGAGCGGGTCCGGACTGGTGCCGGCGACCAGAAAGATCCGCTTGTTCCGATAGCTTTCGATCCGCTCGACCGGGTTGTCGGCGCTGACCCTGGCCTGGTCCCAGAATGGTGCGCCATAGACCGTGCCACCGGCCAGGTCGAGGACCGCAGAGGTGATGTTCGCCCAGTGCACGACCAGGCCGAAGTCGCGGCGCAGACTCGCCGGGCCGGAGTGGGCGCTCACCGAGGCGAAGTGACCGTAGTACTTGGCTGCGTACTTCAGCGCACCGAAGCCACCCATCGAAAACCCGGAGACGGCACGGCCGTCGTACTCGGCGTACGTTCGAAAATTCGCCTCGATCCAGGGGAGCAGCTGAGCAATGTGGAAGGTCTCCCAGTTCCGCGGGCCGACGAACGAGCTGACCGGGTTGGAGTACCAGCCCGCGTGCCCGCCGTCGGGCATCACGACGATGATCGGCTTCCCAGCGGTCAGGTCTCGGATACCCAGAAAGTCGAACTGGCGGAAGTCGTCGGCGCCGCCGTGGAACATGTAGAGGACGGGATAGGTGAGTCCACTGGTGTGATAGCCGTCAGGAAGCAGGACGTTGACGCCGGGGTTCCAGCCGATCGCGGCGGTCTGGAAACGGTAGTACCACAGGCGAGGGTCATTCTCGTTGCGGTCCACGATCGTCAGCCCGAATCCGTCGCTGCGCCCGACGAACATGGCCAGTTCTTGGCCGACGTCGATGACGTCGGGATCGGCGATGCCGTTGACCGTGGCGATCAGCGGGTACAGCGAGGAGTCACCATAGAAGCGCGCAGCCAATTCCGACAGCGTGTCGCCCGCGACGACGGTGTATCTCGTGATTTCCGGGATGATCAGCCGTTGTCCGGGATGGATGACGTCGGGATCGGTGATCCCGCTGGCGGTGGCGATCAGCCGATGTAGTCGTGCGTCACCGTAGAAGCGCGCGGCCAATTCCGACAGCGTGTCTCCCGCCACGACCGTGTGTCTCGTGAAGTCGGGGAAGATCAGCCGTTGTCCCACATCAATGGCCTCGGGATCGGCGATGCCACTGGCGGTGGCGCTCAACCGATTTAGGTCCGCGTCACCGTAGAAGCGCAACGCCAATGCCGACAGCGTCTCTCCTGCGACAACGGTATGTGTTCTGACCATTCGACTAACCCCTTCCGTTGCATCCGGCTCTACCCTCGATTTTCGCAGAAGCAGCAGTGGCTGGTGGCAGGTTGGCGCTCACCGCCCTTTTCGGCCGCGATTGCAGGCCGCGGACGCCGTCGGGCAGCGCTTGTGGTCCGTGGCCGATGCTGTAACCATTGCTTCGTGCGCTGAACGAGGTCGGGGGAAGGAGCTCATGCGGGACTACCCGTACGCCTTTCACATCGCCCTCGACGGGTCTGGACTGAATGGCCTCGAAGGCCGCGCCGGTGTCTGTGTATTCAAGTACGACCCGGATACCGAGGCGTATGCGTACAAGCTCGCGTTCTTTGGCGGTGTAGCGGGCGGACACGCGCCCAACGTCGATCCCTCGCGCAATGTGGGATTTCTCGGGAACATGGGCCAGCACCTTCTGTTCTACGATCCGTCGACTCTTGCCGAAGTCGATCGCGTGTCGACGTTGCGCTTCGAGATTCCCGACACGTCGATCAAGTCGACCACGCACCTGGCCTGGCTGGACGCGATGGAATTCGTCGCGAGCGTCGGCGAGCAGTTGTGGAAGTTCGACGTGAACCGGCTCACCAAGGCCGAACCAATTGGGCCGCACCTGTTGAAGATTCCGCACGCCATGAAGCGCACCGCCTCCGGGCGCTACCTCGTCTACGGCGGTATGGACCACCCCGAGCTGGGGGAGGCACGTGAAGTCGGCATCTTCGACCTCGAAACCGGACGCGCGGCACGGGCGGCATTGCCGACGACGTGCTGGCACGTCGTGTGTCACCCCGTGCTCGACGTCTTCTACGCGATCTCCTTTCGGGTGGTTCCCAGTGGGCGCGGAGATTGGCAGCAGTGGGGGATGGCGTACTTACGGCAGTACGCGTACGAGATCGACGCCGAATCCGGTCAGGTACTACGGCACTGGTCGGCGGGCAGGGAGGTTCCAGCACACATCAATTCCGATGTCTGCATCAGCGACACCGAACTCATCTTCTGCACCGGTGGCAGCCAAACCGTCGTCCTGATCGATCTCGAGAACATGAGCAGTCATCGATTGATCGACGAACATCCCGGGCTGGTCGGGCAATGGGGATATTCGCGCCAGATGTCGGCGACGGTCGCCGACACCGTCTCGCGGGGCAATTTCTTCACCGAATCACATCTCTACGCAACGGGTTTGCAGGTCTCCCGGGGTGCGCTGTTGGACGGCGTGTACGCGTGCCAGCTGTCTGCTGATCAGACCCTGCTCTTCACGGCAAACCGGGGGCAGAACCACATCACGGTCTACGACTATCCGTCCCTGAAACGGCGGCTTCGAGTGCGAATGCCGGAGCTTCAGGAGTACGACGAAGCCCTCTCGCCCGGTGCCGACCCACGTCTTGGCTTCCACCATGGTTGCCTTGTAAGTCCCAGTTCCGTCGAGAGGAATGAATGATGCCAGCTCAGAGGGCCACAGCGTCCCCACGGACCGCCAAGGCCACCGGATCGATCAGCAAGGGCGCCGACCTAGCCCGTGAAGCCATCGACACGCAGGCTCGCCTCGGCGGAGAGTTCGCCGACGCGATGGGAAACGCGATGAAGGACAGCGGAAACGCCTATGAGACCAGTCGTGCCTACGTGGAGGCCGTGTGGCGTGAGGCCGACAACTATTGGCAAGCGGTCACGGACCTGAACATCCGATACGCAAACGAACTGCTGAAGATAGGGGCGGCCAGCGGGGAGCAGGTACTGGCGGCCGTCGAATCCGTCCGCAAGAGCGGTCAGTCGGCCAACTAGAGCGGGCGCGGGATGAGCCGGCGGCTGGCCCGCACCTCCGGCATGGGGTGCATACCCTCACGTACCCACCGTGGGACGTGCCCGCTGGTCATCAGCCACGCCAGCGCACTGGTCACCGCCGCGCGTGCGGGTTTGGGCGCGTACCCGAGGGCAGCGATCTTGTCGTGGCCGTACCAGTAGAAACGTCCGATGGTCAGCGCCTCCTCGCGCGTCGACAACGGCTCCGTCTCGGCGAACCGTGCCCAGGCCTCCGCCGCTGCCGATGTGAGATAAGCGGCGGCAGTGGGTATCTCGAACCGCGGCCCCGCGACTCCTGCTAGGTCGGCAATCAGCGAATGTAGCGTTCTCCACGACAGGTTCTCCGAACCAACGAGGTAGCGCTCGCCTGAAACTCCCTTCTCGGCCAGCAGCAGATGCGCACGGGCCACATCGTCGAGCGACACCACGTTGCAACCTCCGGGGAAGGTGGACCGGAAGAAGTCCAACAGGTATCTGAGGACGATCGCGTTACTCGGCACCAGTCGCGATGACGGGCCGCCCATCACCACCGTCGGGCAGGCAATCACCACCTCGAGGTCGTTGCCGGCCTTCTGTAGCGCGGCGCGTTCTTGGCGGACCTTGCTGCGGAAGTACGGCGGACTGTATTCGTTTCCCATCGAGTGGCGTTCGTCGCGAACCGAACCGTCCACACTCGAACCCGCCGTCACCGAAGACGACGTGATGACCAGCCGGCGGACACCGGCGTCCTTCGCGGCCTCCATCAACGTCCGCGTTCCGTCGACGTTCACCGATGACACCTCGGCATGGTTCTGCGAGCCGTAGGCGTACACCGCCGCGCAGTGGACGACGATCTCGCAATCGGTCAGTGCTGCCCGCAGCGAGGCGACGTCGTTCATCGCTGCCCTCGCCACATCGAAGGGCAATCCGGTGGTCCGGCTCGAGGAGCGCGCGACGCCCCGAACGGTGTGCCCGGATTCCGCGAAACACCTGGCTACTGCGCCACCGATCATTCCAGTCACGCCCGTCACGGCGACGTTCACCATCGCGGCACCCGTTCCACGTCGCTGCGCACAGCCACCGCGTATTCGTCAAGGAACGGGCGAACCGCAGCTCGCCACCGTTGCGAATCGTCTTGGCGGTCAGCAATCTTCGTGCCGGGGAAGTGCTGAAATCCCTGCTCGTCGACGTCATGCGGGTCGGCGGTGACACGACGTTCGTCGAGCCACTCCCGCGCGATGTCCAGATAGGTTGACCACGCGTGAGTTGGCAGGACCGATGCCGGTGGCGAGGCATCGGCACCGATCCGGTGAGGCCGGCCTTCATAGCAAGCCTCGAAGTTGTCGAACGTTGCTGAGAAGAACCGTCGATACGCGGCGGTGACGAGCGGATTCTTGACTTCTGGATAGCGGTCGAGGTCGACGGCCTCCCAAAACGGCGGAAGCCGGAATTGCTGGCGGCCGTAGATGGTGATCCGCGTCCCGCCGTCGCCGTTGTCGGCGAACGTGAGCATTCCGTCGTCGTGCAGGGCGGAATCGTTGGGGCTCAATACAGTTCGCCAGCTCAGCCGGCAGTGATCGGTTCGATACTCGACCAATTCGATCTTGCACACGTCGATGGGCTTGCCGCCCCAGAAGGCGAGGTAGTTCGGTTGGGGTAGATAGAGATTTCGTTCGGCCTGCATGGTGACGCGGTCGCGGTGGTCGCGAGATATCGGAACGATCCGACCGCCCAGATAGTCGGCCATCATACTGATGCCTCTTGCCACATCGACTCTGGCGATCCAATCGGCGTACTGGGCGTGTGCCACGTGTTCGACCGAGAACAGCACCGACCGATCGAAGTAGCACCAATGAAGCCACGGCTCCCGTCGCGGGGCTGCGTCGAGTAAGGCCGTCAAGCCCGAAAGGTACTTCGGGATTCGGCGGTAGTCGCCGGCGCGATACCGCTGTGGATCGAAGCCCAGGGGCACTGCGACCCGCCGCACGTTGTCCTTGTTGAAGTTCGCCCGCCACGCCGCAACGGACTGGCCCGCAACCGCCAGCCCGTTGCTGATCAGGTTCACCGCGGCCGGACTGTTCGGCGAGGCGGTATCGACGAATGGGCCGATCGTGCGCTGCAGCCATGCCAGGATTTCGTCAGCCTCGCCGTCGGTGTCGTTGTCGGTCATCAGAATCCGCAAGACCCTTGAGGCGTCTGGCATCCACTGGTCGAGCCGCCGCAGCGCATCGGTCAGCGAGTGCGTGGTCGTCGCGCGAAGCTGGGGCGGCTCGACACTCCCGACGATGCTGTAGGTCGGCGGCATGCCGCGGGTTCGCACGCATCCGTCGACCAAGGGTGATGCCGCCGGGTCCTCGCCATGCAGCACGGCGCCAACCACATCCGTCAGAACGACGTCGCCACTGGCGATCAACGTGTGCGTGTCCTGATCCTCGCCGGGGGCTTCGACGATGGCGAATGCCGGCGGCAGGTGCGTGACCATGTCGGCCGCGACGTCAGCGGGTACGGCGCCTGGTATGGCGCTTACACAACCCAGCATCGCCGACACGCATCCGCGGAACGTCTCCTGCGGGTCGTCGGTCCACCGCGCCAGGACTATTCGCAGGGTTGCCCGAGCCCACGCGGAACTCACCGGTTGCCCCGACAGGACGCTGGACGGCGGACACGGCGCTGGAACCGACTCACTCGACAGGTCGATTGCATCGTAATTGCCACCGGCCGCGGTGACCCCGATGTAGCCCGCAGCTGTGAGGGCCTCGCCCACGTGCGTGACCCCGCGGTCGGTCACCCGCGGGGACAGCGCTGCCCCCACGGCGACCGTCCAGCCGAGCTCGACGAGCACATCGACCACGCAGTGCAAGACGGCTGACGTCGGCATTGCGGCGGGATCCAGCGGTACGACGACGACCGCACCGCAGGAGCCATCGTCTGGTTCCCTCATCCGAAACCCGGACTTCGATCCGACGAGTCGAAGAACGTCAGCGACGGCGTTGTGTTCGTTGGCGGAATACGTCGCGCTCACCACGGCTGCTCGCACGTTCGACGCCGCCGGACCATCTCGTCCCATGTCACCAATACTGTCGCCGACGAGCGCCGCTCGATGACAAACACGTAATGTGCGTCGAAATTCTTGAGCTCGACGACACGAGTCGAGGCGGGGGACCGTGAGATACTGGGCCCCATCGGGAGGCGTATGACCATGACCGAAACCGTCGATGTCGCGGCACTGCCCCTGGCGCCTTCCAATCCGCTGCCTGCTCTGCGACAGTTGAAGGCTGCCCGCATGTTCCACACCGGTTGTGAAGAACTGCGCGATGCGGGTGGCCCGGTGACGCGTTTGGCCCACGCGTGGATGCTGCCTACCTTCGTTGTCGCCACGTCACCCAAGGGTGCCCGAGACGTGCTCAGCCGTAGCTACCCATACGTCGACAGGACGCAGCCTGTCTTCACCGAGCACCGGCGGCTAATCGGCAGCTCCCTGTTCAACGTCGAACACGAAGCGTGGCTGCCTCGGCGACGGGCCTTGCAACCAGTGTTCACCAGGCAGCACGTGACACAGTTCGCCAGGCACATGGCGGAGAGTGCCGACGCGTTTTCACGCGAATGGGGTGACGGCGCGGAGATCGACCTCGACCGAGAGTGCCGCCGACTGACGCTGCGGGTGTTGTCTCGGTCCGTTCTGGGCGCGGACCTCGACGCGCCCCCAGATGCGCTGGTGGAGCCGCTCCTCACCGCCGCGATGTACATCACCAATCGCGCCGTGTCGCCGTTCCGTGCCCCGTGGTGGCTGCCGACTCCCGCCCGCCGTCGCGCACGTGCTGCCAGTGCCACACTTCATCGTCTCGCCGACGGCGTCCTCAAAGGCTGCCGCACCGACCCGGCTCGTGATGCGACACTGGTTCGCGCGCTGATCGACGTCACTGACCCTGACACCGGAAAGAAGCTGTCCGACGAGGACATTCGACACGAACTGGTCGTCTTTCTGGGGGCGGGGTATGACACGACGGCGACCACGTTGACGTATGCGTTGTGGGCGTTGGGATGCAATCCTGCGCTGCAGGACCGTGTGGCCGCCGAGGTCGCGGTGCTGGGCGAGCGGCCACTGACCTCTGATGACGTCCCCCGATTGGGATACACGGTCCAGGTGCTGAACGAGGCGCTGCGGTTGTGCCCACCGGCACCCGTCGTGACCAGAATGGTGATGAAGGATTTCGACGTCGACGGCTACCGGGTGGAAGCGGGCAACGGGGTGATGGTGGGCGTCTACGCCATGCATCGCGATCCCCGTCTCTGGGACCATCCGTTGATCTTCAATCCGGACAGATTCAGCCTGGCAAACTCCAAGGACCGGGATCGCTGGCAGTACCTGCCGTTTGGTGGCGGGCCACGGTCCTGTATCGGCGATCACTTCGCCATGCTCGAAGCGACCCTTGGTCTGGCAACCATCATCCGGCACACTGACTTTCGATCGATGCACGCCCACTTTCCCCTTGCCGTGCCGTTCACCATGGTCGCAGCAGCACCGATCTGGGCCCGCGTCCGGCGCCGGAACTGAGCCGACTGCCTCCCTTGCGGTTACGCCGGGCCCGCGCCACGGGAGCGAACCAGAAGCGGTGAAGCTCAACATCATTCGTGACGCACTAGACCGGAGCGGCGTGGACACGGGGCGACGGCGGCGAGGCCCGGCACGCTCAGCGGCCCGTTCACGAGGAATGACGGCCTGCTGACGTAGCTTCGGCCGCTCCGAGCCGCAGGGCAGGCACGCTGGTAGCCGGGTCCGGACTATCCGTCGTCGTTTCCGGATCCCGTGCCGCCATCGGTGCCACCGTTGTCACCGGCGCCATCGCCAGTCTCGTGATCGGCACCTACACCGCCGGTAGCCGGCTTCTTGCCGGTGAAGGCCTCGATGCCATTCCTGATCATGTCGGTGACCGGCTTGAACGGTCTGAACGACTTGACCGGGTTGTTTCCGGCAGCGCTGGTGTTCCCGGTCTTTGGTGTGAGGGGAGCGCCGTTGACGCCTGGTATCGCGGCCTCTGGCTTCGTGTCGTTGATCCGGGTTGTCTGGATCTGTGGGGTCTCCTCGACGGGGTCCGCCGGTGCCGGATCGCTGACGGCCGCTGTGCGGACGGTTGCCGGAATCGGAGCCGCGATGGCTGCCGGATCAGGAAGCCCACCCATGGGCTGCACGACACCGGGCGGCGGCGGACTGCTTGGGGCGAAGGGGGTGTTGGCGGCGGTGAGGTCCGGCGCCATGGAGAAGGAGATGCCCGGGGGAATGATGCCGACGCCGATGGACGGGAAGAACTTGAAGTCGAAGGTCATCGAACCGATTCGAGTAGTGGTGTGCAGACCGCCGACCCAATGTTGGGATATGGACCCGTCTCCGAAGTCTTGGTAGGCGACAAAGCCAGTGGTGCCGGTGTTGGTGATGAGCCCGGGTATTCCGGCCGTCCACCGACCGATGTCGACGGCACTGATGTTGTCTGGTTTACCACTGGCCAATACGGTGCCGCTTGGTGCCTGGAAGAAGCCGACCGCCTTGAGGACGTTGAGGTCGAAGACGAAAGGGCCTACTTGATTGGCGGTTTGCAGGACGCCGGCGTGGTTCGCGAGAAAGGGGTCGTAAGCGGCGGCGTTATCCGTGAAGCCCAACGCGCCAGTGCTGTTTGCCAGCCCGGCCAACCCGATCACCCATTGGTCCATGTCGGTGATGTTGACCGTGGCCTGCTGGGGATTGAGCGGTGTTTGGCCGGCGCTGAAGGCTCTGACGGAGTTGAGGTCGAACGTCAGCGGCCCCAATCGGTTGACGGCTTGGAGGGCGCCGCTCGCTCCAACGGTGGCGCTGTGGACGACGGCTGACAAGGCAGCGGCGCCGCTGCTGCTGACTGGTGTTCCCGCCCCGGCTGCCCACGGATGGATCCTGCTCGTGTCCAAACCGAAGGCCGCGGGCTGGAACTCGCGCACGGTCGGGTGGCCGGCGGTAGCGGTGGACGAACCGTAGTAAGGGGCCAGCAATACCGCTGCCCCGACGGCCACGATGCCAGGACCGATCGAGAGATATCTAACATTGATCATGAATACCCTCCGTTGCAGCAGAATTAGGTGATTGAGCAAAGCCAATCTAACCCAAATCTGTCTGCAGGTGAATCATCGCAGCTAATAACGAGAACGTCAAATTAAAGTTTGCTACACCTATTGTCGCCACCCGCCGGTGATGGCTGCGGATAAACCGTCGGATCGGTCCCAGAAGCCGGCGACGGCTACCGCGCCTCGACGGCGCCAATCGAAGTTGTTAGCTCGCAGCAAGGTTGCTGAACCCGGCATCGAATATGACTCAGGACGCCGCCGTCTTGGCCACCACTAACCGCGAACGGTGAACGGCTCTCCGCCGTCGACCTGCGGCGCGGCAACGATCTGCCCGGGCCCGGCCATGCGGACGGTGCCGCCCACCTGGTCACCCACCTTGGCGCCACCGACGAGCTCGGCAGGCACCGCGATCTGAACGGTGCCGCCCACCTGCCTGCCGAGCAGATCGGCGCGCTGATCGACCGGCTCCGCGGACGACAGCCGCACATCCAACGTGACGCGACCACCCTGCGCGGCACTGCCGACCGCCTCGACCGTGCCGACGATGCGGCTCAGATTCTCCACGACTTCCATGACCGGAACCTACGCCGCTGCCAGGGCGGAGACGACCGATCGCGCAATCGGTTGACCGGTCAGACCCTGGTAGTAGCTGAATGCCGGCATCGGGTTCACCTCGAAGCACACATAGTCCCCGGAAGTCGTCCGGCGCAGGTCGATACCACACAGCGGCAGATCGAGTGCTCGCGCCAGAGCCACGCAGCGGGCCGCGGTCTCGGCGTCCAGTTGTACCGCATGGTGCTCGACTTCCCGCCCGTCGCGGGCGGCATAGCGGTAGTCCACGGCCTCGGTATGGACCGCGGTGGCAAAGACGTCGTCCCCGACCACGTGCACCCGCACGTCATCACCATCGATCAAGGCTTGGAACTGAGTGGCGAGTCCCCGGATGCGGTCCAGATCGGCGGCGACGTCCAACTCTCGCACGATCGAACGGATGCCGCTGACCGACTTGTAGATCAGCCGGCCGTGGGCTCTGGCGAAGTCGATGACTTCCACGGGTTCGTTGGTGACGAGGGTCTCCGGCACCCGGAACCCGTGGCGTGCGATCAACTGTGCCTGAAAGGGTTTGGAGCCATTGGACCGCATCGCGAATGGCCGGTTGACCACGTAGGCATCGGTGATGTCGAGCCATTCGTTGAAGGTGCGTGTCAGGCGCAGGGCACCCTCGGTGGCGCCGACGCCGAGGGCGCGGGCATAGACGGCCGTGCATGCCCTGAGGTCGATCGCTTCTCCGCCGACCGTCAGTTCCGCGCTGATCGAGCGGGATCCGATCCGCAGCTGAAGTGCATCGTCATCACCCAACGTCCGCTGGTCGACGAACCGGTGCGGGATCCCGAGCTCTCGGGCAGCCGTCACGGTCATCTCGATGCAGCTGTCGTCACCACAGCCGAAGAACAGAATCATCAGGAAGCCTCCGACCGATGACGGCGTCCATGGGCACACTGCAGCAACAGCTCTGCCAACGCCTGGGGCACCTCACCCATCAGAGGCGGGAACGCCGACGCCGACCGTAGGGCCGGGCGGCGACCCGTGGTGGTGGTCAGGTGCAGTAATTGGCATCCGCTGAGCTCGGAGAACATCAGGCACTGCTGAGCAAATGGTCTCGACGGTGCGCCGAACACGCGTTCGCCGATCACCGTCACCGTAGTGTTCGCAACCGAACGGTGCGCTGCCGCAGCGGTTGCGATCCCGCATCGGTGGGCGATGGCCGCCCAACGAGTCCATGCCCAGTTACCCGTAGGCCCTTGACCGTCGACGCCACCGATCAACCGGTCACCGAGACCGGCGAGAAAGCTGACGAACAGCGCCTGCTGCTCGCTGTGCGCGTAATCCCTGTCCCGGTCTGATGCGGAATCGAACCCAACGGCAGGAATCGCGGCGATGAGGTTCAGCACCGCCCCGACCCGAAGGCTGTCGATGAGCCGGCCGTCCCGCAGCCGGACCCTCGTCGTCGCGATCCCGTCGCAGATCCTGTGTGACCAGTCTGCCGTCGCCAACTCGACGGCACCGACGACGGTGACCGTCGCCCCCCGCCGGGCGGCCGCCTCGGCCACAGCGCATGCGCCGGGGTCGAGGCGGCCGACGACTGCCGGTGTCAGGATCAGCAATGGTGGGGTGGTCACGCCGACGGCGTCGTGTCGAAGGCGCGCTTTGCGCTCGGATCACCCTCTGCCATGCGCTTGTTCAGATCGGCCGCCTGATCCGCGTACACCGGGCCGCCCTGCAGATCGGGTCGCAGGGATGCGCCGATGAACGGGCCCGTCGTCGCGGCGCTCTGCGCCTCGACGACGCCGTGGAGGAGGCCGACGGCCTGATCGAGCACCGATAGAGCATCGGTCAAGGCGTTGCCCGATGGCGCACCGGTGGCGCTTCCCGCCGGATTGAAGCGGTAGTCCGGTGGCTCGAAGGGACGCTCCAACTCCTTACCTTCCTTGGCGGCCTCCTTGAACTCCTTGAGTTCCTTGCCGTCCTTGCCGAATTCCTTGAACTCCTTGCCTTCCTTCACGTGCTTGACCTCGACCTCCTTGACGGCTTCCTTCAAGTTGTCCTTGACCAGTTCCTTCCGCTTGAGGGGAGCCTTTACCCGCACACCGATGGTCATCGACGCCGACGATGCCGGGATACCGGTGAGTGCGACGAACGTGTCCTGGCCGACGTAGGACTTCGTATTGGGTTTCGTCGAGCCGGTAACCGAGGTGGCCGACGCCGACCCTGGGTACGGATCGCCGCCGTCACCTCGGTTGGCGGCGAGTTCCAGATCGCGATCACCGTCGGCCTGCACTAGGCCGACCTTGTAGTGGTTCTCATCGGTGTTGGTGGGTTTCGAATCGTCGATGTGCCACAGCAGCAGGCCATCGCCGGGCAACTGTGCGTCGTAACCGGTGCGCTGGCGGTTCTCCAGCAGGAAGTATTCGGAGCCGCTCGCACCGTCCTTCCAGAGTCGATAGACCTGTCGCGACGTCTTGACATCCGTCACGGTCACATTGCCGTTGGCGGTGACATTGGTGACCGATGCCCAACCCTGGTTGACCTTGCACCACGCCGACGGGTGTGCCGGTGTATCACCGCCGCCGTTCCACGATCCGCCACCCATCAGGCACCAGTTGCCGACGCCCTCCGAGGAATTGTCGGTGTCATACAGGTCGGGGAAACCGAAGAGCAGGTGGCCCAACTCGTGTGCGCACACGCCGATCCGCGCGTCCTCCGGAATGGTGAGATACCCGAATACCTGGGTGGTGTCCGCGGTCTGGGCTGCATTCAGCGTCCACTTGTGCGACCACATGTCGTTGCTGTTGCCCGATTGCTCGCCGCCTGTGCCGGCGTGCACGATGACGAAGGCGTCGACGAAACCGTTGCCATCGTTGTCGTACGGCCCGAAATCGACATCCGGGTTGGCGGCGGTGAAAGCGTGCAAGGCCATGTCCCGCGCCCTGGTGGTACCGCTCGGCTGCCCGATCCCGAAGTTGCCGTTGCAATACCACGCGTTGGTGTGTGGCATCCGATACGGCCCGACGACCTCGCCGGTGATGTCCAGCAGACCACTGGTGGCCTCGGCGTAGTACTCCTTGACGCTGCCCGTCGGTAGCACCCCGGTCGAGAAGAACAGGTCACGGAAGTGTTGTTGAGTTTCGGCCATCACGTTGTCGCTGAAGTCGACGAGCACGACGATGACACGGATGGCGCCGCGTAACGGCGCACGCTCGGCAGCTGCGCTGCGGATGACCATGTCCGGTGTGCCGAAGGGAAATTCGCTGACCGGGATGATCGCGCCATCGTTGAAGCCCAGCGCCCTCGGTTCCTTCGCCAGACCGAGTGATTGGGACACGAGGCTCTTGCGTCCCTTGAGCTTGGCCAGCTCGGAGGTGACGCGGTCGCGCAGATCGGGACTGGGTGCGACGAAACAGGGCGTCATACTCTGCTGCACGCGCCAGGGTAGCTCGGTATGCGCGTGGGAACTCGGCTCTGAATACATGGAACTGCCCTCTCGTTGTCGTGTTCACGAACTGCGTAGGGCGCCGAGAGCACCTCGAGCTTTACCACTTCCGGATTTTCTCCGACTCCCCCCGGCTACCAGTGTCCCGCTGACCGGTGGTGCTGTCACGAGTAGTCGACTACCTCCGTCCGCTTTGAGAGTTGCGGAGGGCGGGTATTCGACTTTTGCGGCCCGACCGAGCCATGCTGGACACGATGCACATAGGAGGCCGATGAGTTCCGAAACGCCGCCCGACAGGACCGGGGCCGCCACCGCGGTCACGGGGCAGCCAGGGCAGTTCACCATCGCGGTCGATGGCCGCACGGTCGGGGTGGCCGATTACTACGACCGCGACGGCCGCCGCGTATTCCCGCACACCGAAGTGTTGCCCGAGTATCAAGGTCGGGGGCTGGCAACGATTCTCGTCGCCGAAGCCTTGCGCAGTACGCGGGCCGAAGGGCTGCGCGTCGTGCCGCAGTGCTGGATGGTGGCGGGCTTCATCGACAAGCATCCCGAGTACGCCGCCATCATCGATCGTGGGTAGCTGGCCGACATCGCACCCCCATGATGCTCGCCGTAACCTCGCGAGGGACCGGACATGCGATCAGAAGGAGGTGAGGCGTGTCCTCCCAAGATGAGCCCAGATACGTACTGATCGGTGCAGGCGCGATCGGCGGAACCGTCGGAGGGGTGCTGGCGCGGGCCGGCGTTCCCACCGCATTGGTGGCACGCGGCAGGCATGCCGAGGTGCTGGCCAATGACGGGCTGACGATGCACACACCCGACGGAACCTTCCGCTCGCCGGTCGACACCGCGTTCAGCCCAGAGGACCTGCGATTGACCGATCGCGATGTCCTGGTTTTCGCGACCAAGACCCAACAGCTCGACGCTGCGCTGCAACAATGGGTCGACCGTCCCGTCAAGCGCTCTGACGGCACCACGATGACAGCAGGGGAGTGCCTCCCGGTTTTGACCGCCCTCAACGGCGTCGTCGCGGAGGAGAAGGCACTGCGCTATTTCCGTCGGGTGTTCGGGGTCTGCGTGTGGTGCCCCGCCGCGCACGTGCGGCCCGGTGAGGTGATCGTTCGAGCCTGGCCGGTGGTGGGGCAGTTTCATATCGCCCGCTGGCCCGCGTCCGTCGGCACGGCGGACGACGCCACGTTCCTGGAGGCGCTGGCGGCGACCTGGAACGCTGCGGGTATCAACGTTCGCAGACCCGACGACGTCGGGCCGTGGAAGTACAACAAGCTGCTGGTCAACCTGACGAACGCCGTACGGGCATTGTCCGTCGACGACGCGAGCCACGTGGCCACGGCGGTGGTGTCCGAGGGCGTCGAGGTATTGCGCGACGCGGGAATCGCCTTCGTGCCGTTCGAGACGTCCACCGCCGCACGCTCGGACGGGCCGACACCGCGCCCCGTACCCGGATCTGACGGCGCGGCAGGTGACTCCACGTCACAGTCGCTGCGCCGCAACACCGGCAACGTCGAAACCGACTACCTCAACGGCGAAATCGTGCGAATCGCCCACCGGACCGGCCGCTCGGCGCCGATCAACGCCGCGCTGACGCACGCCACTCGCGCCGCGGCCCGTGACGGCGTTGGCCCAGGACGATATTCGGCGGCACAGCTGGCCGAGCTCGTCGGCCTCGATCCGGCCACGAAGTAGCGCCGCAGCGCGACTACGACTCCCGCGGGCGCCCGCATCGTCGGCTGTCGGGCTTACCTACTCACCTGGTGCGTCGCTGTCGTGGTCGTCGTCGGTGCCGCCGCCGGTCGCCGCTTTGGTTATGTGCTTCGCGGCTTCATTGACGCCCTTGGCGAAGTGGCCCACGGAGTCACGAATCTGCTGGCGAGTGTCGCCAATGGCCTTTCGCAGTGGGAGCTTGCCAGGCGAACCGACGTCTGCACTGGACCCTGCACTGCTCGTTGGCGGCTTCATGCTGCCTCGCCAGATGCCCAACCGCGGACGCTGCGTGGCCGCGGTGGCATTTGCCGCCGGTGTGTCCGGCGTCGCCGCGCCGGTGGCCGACGCGGTGGTGGCCGACGCGCTGCGCTCCGCGGTGCCAGTCGGCATCGGGGTGGGTGAAGCTGTCGGCGCGTCCACGTTGACGGGCGTCCTCTGGGCGTTCTGGTCGGATACGGCGTCAACCACGAGGGACGTCACTGGACCGCGATCATCCAGGGCCTCCGGGTCGGTAAGACTGCCCAGACTCGCCGGCCCGATTGCGTCTTTGAGGAGATCCACGAGCAGGGCGACGGGATTCTCGTGGTTCGAGGGCGGCGGATTGTTGAGACCTGGGATCCCGCCGTAGAAGAACGCGTCTTGGACTCCGCCGCCCAACGCCGTGACGAGGTCGGCCGGCACCGCTGCCCAATCGATGTTCTGCGGGAGGCTGAAGAACGGCATGGCCTGGCCGCCGTTGCTACCGAAGTCGTTGCCGAAGTCGCGCTGGTAGTCATCGCGGAAGTCGTTCGGATCATCCCCGTACTGAACGATGTTGGTGTAACCGAGGTTTCCCAGCATGGTGATCGCCGGCTCGATCGCGTCGGCGAACGGGTTGGTGATGGTCTGGCCGGTCACGATGCTCAGGAGGTCGGTCGGATAGCGGAATGGCTCGAGCATGGGCTGCGCACCGTTCTGGAGGGTCAGGTACTGGTTGAGTGCCTCATACCGGTCTTCCAACGTCGAGCCGTTGGGGATGTCGATGTCGATTCCCGGAAACGTGTCACTCAACAGGCCGGTGAGAGCGGGGTTCGCTGCGAGGATGGCTGCGGTCCTCGATATGTCCACGGTGGGGAGGGCGCCCGGAAGGTCGACCTTGAAGCCGTCGCCGATGATCGCTGATGCGAGGTTCGCCACCAAGCTGGCAACGAGCGGATTGAGAGTTTGCAGTCCGACCCCGCTGAGATCGGAGCCGCGCAGGATGTAGGTCGGGAAGGCGAACGCCGCCGCATTGTTGAGCAGCGTGACCGGGTTCGGCCAGGCGGCGAAGTCAGACAGCAGGTCGTTTTGCACGGTGGCGTCAAGCTTGACCGGCACCAGCACGGCGGTGCCGTCGGTCTGCACGTCGAAATCGTCGGTGGCGGTGTCGATGCCGAGGATCGCGAAGAAGGGCGCGAACCGGGCGGCTATGCCGCCGTCGTTGCGTCCGGGGTTTCGCAGCAGGATCATCGGCACGATCGTGACGCTCGATCCCGGCTCGGCGTTCGGGCCCGTACCGCCAGGCTGGTTGGGAAGGTCGGCCTCGACCTGTGGGTAGGCCATGCCTGCAGCCAGCGCACCAATGCCGAAAGCAAGGACTACCGGCACACGGAAACTTACGAGATCGAGTTGGAGGGACCCTGTGATCGTTGCCGGCGGGCACAGTCTGCCCGTGCAGCCGGGGATGTAAGCCGGGTTGGGCACCGTGACGGGGATGTCGAGGTCGGTGCCTCCCAGATAGGGCGTGCCGTTGACCCCGTCGGCGATTCTCGACGGCAAAGCCGGCACCCAGAACGGGTTGAGGCCGACGATGCCCAGCAGGCCGAACGGCGGCCCGGTGGTGATGACGTTGACCGCGGGGATGTTCGGGATCGATGGGAGTGCGGCGGCCGACGGCGGTGCGAGGCTCAGCGTCATCGTCGTCGCGGTGACGGCGGCGCACCCCGCGAGCGACGCCTTCTTGACGAACCTACGAATCCGCCTCGATCTCTGCTTGGCCATTGCCGGTGTCCCTCTCAGATCGTCTCATCGGAGTGTAGGGCGAATGTAACAGGTCCAGCTAACTTTTATATACTCGTCCGAAGTTCTACGGTGGCGTCAATTAGCCAACGGATAAAAGTTGCTCTCAAGCGCCCGACATAGCCCTACATCGCCAAACCCAATGACAGTTGCTGGTAATACAACGATTCAACGACCTCACGTGCGTATGGAAGGTAATAGCTGACGGACCTCGAGCCGCCGCGGTCCCATCGATCGCAGCGAGGTGGAACTCCCTGCCACCGCTAACATCGAATCGATGATGTGCGTCGGCCGATGGGAGGAACCCGAGGCTGAATTCGGCTGGACATCACGAGCACTGGCCAAGCCGGACATCACGAAGATCCGGTGTGCGGCTGGCGACGGTCGGTGTCAGGGTGAGGCACCGGACGTTGCGGTAGTGGATTCCCATCATGTGAGGGTCTGGGCTCGTAATGTCGCTGCCGCCCTTGGGGTTTGGCGATCGATCAACCTTCGGCGCCGTCGGAACGTTCTCGATCGGCGCCGCCGATCGATTGCCATGCTCGCCGTCAGCTACCGATCGCCTCGGGTCGCGGTCCTCGTCAGCCGATGCCGCCGCGAAATCGGTGTCGCGATTCCGACCCGCAACGATCCGGATAGTTCGATGATCGACTCATGGCTACCGACAGCACGGAATTGGACCCGGCAGCGCAGCGGATACAGGTTCGGCGCGCTGCGATGGGCAGCGCGATCGGCACGACGATCGAGTGGTACGACTTCTTCCTGTACAACACGGCCGCCGCGCTGATTTTCCCACATGTGTTCTTCCCGGAGTCGACCGCGTACGCGGGTGCGATGCAGTCCTTCGCGACCTACGCCGTCGGGTTCGCGGCGCGCCCGGTAGGCGCGGCGATCTTCGGGCACTGGGGCGACCGGATCGGGCGTAAGACCACGCTGATCATCACGCTGCTGGTGATGGGCATCGCCTCCGCCGTCGTCGGCTTCTTGCCCGGGACGGAGTCGATCGGGTTCGCGGCGCCGCTGATCCTGGTGATACTGCGACTGGTGCAGGGTATTGCGATCGGTGGTGAGTGGAGCGGATCGGTCCTACTCGCGATGGAGTGGGGTGATCAAGACAGGCGCGGGCTACTCGGCAGTGCCGCGCAGATCGGTGTTCCGGTCGGGTTGGTGCTCGGTACCGGTGGCATGACGCTGCTTTCGGCGACACTGTCGCCCGAGGCGTTCAACTCGTGGGGCTGGCGGGTGCCGTTCATAGCGAGCTTGGTGCTTGTGGGCGTCGGTCTGATGATCCGGATGAAGATACTCGAGACGCCGATGTTCGCCAGGGTGCTCGCTGAAGGAAAGACCGCGCGTACGCCGGTGATGGACGCGATCCGGCAGCACTGGCGGGAGATCCTGCTCTCGGCGGGTGCCCGGTTCAGCGAGCAGATGCCGTTCTACCTGTACACCACTTTCGTGCTGACCTTTGTCGTCGCGACACATGACTACAGCAAGACGTTCGTGCTCAGTGCGGTCCTCGCGGGCGCGTTGCTCGAACTCGTGATGATCCCGTGGTTTTCGCATCTCTCCGACCGGTACGGCCGCAAGCGGGTCTATCTGACCGGAGCAATCCTGACCGGGCTTTTCGCCTTTCCGTATTTCGCCGTCTTGAATCATGGCGGCTATGCGCTGATCTTCGTTGCGATCGTCTTGTCCCTGGTATTTCACGCCATGCAGTACGGGCCCCAGGCGGCGCTGATCGGCGAAAGCTTCCCGACCCACCTGCGCTACGGCGGCGCCGGTATCGGCTATCAGCTCGCGTCGGTCTTCGCCGGAGGCCCGGCGCCCCTACTTGCGACGTGGCTGCTGCACGAGACCGGCACACCGTACTCGATTTCCATCTACATCGTGCTTGCCGCGTTCATCACCGTGGCTTGCGTCGTCGCCCTCCCTGACCGTTCCCGCGCAAACATCGATGACGCGGCCATCTACAGCCGCGCATGAGGGAGCACGAGACGTAAGCGGATCAACTCCGCAGCCCGCAAGGACATTGCTTCCGTACGTCGGGATCCGGGCGTCCCGACTATGCGAAGGTAGGTCCAGAGTTGCAGTCAGCCGGCTGTCCATGCTGCGCGTACCGACAGCCACGCTGGGTCAGCCTTGCGCAGGACCGATGGGAATGGGCTAGACGCACGAGCAGACCGAACGTCGAGGTCGGCACCGGATCGTCGCGCGCTCTGGTTCTCTCGCCGAGGGCCGCGACCTTTATCCGCGCCAGCTGAGTCTCGCAAAACTGTTCGCCGACACCGGGGTTCGAATGACCGGGACGGATGGCGGATCCATGATGGCGCCCGGCCTGACCCTACGTCAGGAGTTCGCCGAGTTGGCCAAGGGTGGCCTCGACCTGCCCAATTCCGCGCAGGCAGTACTCCAGGAACCCCACAACGGGAATGTGTAGCGCCCGTTCTCCCAGTGCCGGCATCGTGCCGTTCACCATTCGTAGTGGGTGGTGTGTGTGATGCGTCGTCATCGACCGCCTCCTTGCGGTTGATGAACGGGAGATGCGTTTCTTGGGAACGCCTTTGGAGGAGACGGGGCCGCAGTGACGGCCCCGCCTCCTTGATCAGATGCTGTTGCGGATCAGCTCCCGGTCAGTTCCCGAAGCTCGACATCGGGACACCCATCCCGGGATCGATCTGCACGGGGCCCGCGGCAGAGGGACGGACGTCGAAGTCGAAGATCTCCGTCGGGATGTAGACCGTCGAACAGGAGTTGGGAATGTCCACGACCCCCGACAGCCTGCCTTCGATCGGCGCCGCACCCAGGATCATGTAGGCCTGGATCGGGCTGTAGCCGAACTTGGTGAGGTAGTCGATGGCGTGCAGACACGCCCGCTGGTAGGACAGATGCGAGTCCAGATAGCGTTGTTCGCCGTCCAGCGTCACCGAGGTTCCTGAGAAGGCCAGCCACCGGCTGAACTGCGGATCGGTGGTGCCTGGCATGAAGATCGCGTTCTCGCTGACGCCGTAGGTTTCCATGCCGCCCTTGATCAGGTCGACGTGGAGGTCGATGAATCCGCCCATCTCGATGGCGCCGCAGAAGGTGATTTCGCCGTCTCCCTGCGAGAAGTGCAGGTCACCCATCGAGAGGTTCGCGCCGTCGACGAACACCGGATAGAACACCCGGGTCCCCTTGGTGAAGTTCTTGATGTCCTGGTTGCCGCCGTTCTCCCGCGGCGGGGCGGTACGGGCGCCCTCGGCGGCAGCACGATCGAAATCCGCACCGGAAAGGGTGCCGAGAATGGCGGAGTCCGGTAGGGGCGGCAGAGCCAACGGCGGTACCCGGTCCGGGTCGGTGTCGATGAGCGTCTGCTCGCGGGCATTCCACTTCGCGAGGAGGCCCGCCGACGGCGCTGTCCCCATCAACCCGGGGTGCACGATGCCAACGAAGGAGACTCCCGGCACGTGCCGCGAGGTCGCGACGCCGCCGTTGAAGTCCCAGATCACCTTGTACGCATCAGGGAACTGTTCGGTGAGGAACCCGCCGCCGTTCTTGGTTGCGAATACGCCGGTGTAGCCCCAGCCCTGGCCGGCCAGCGGTCCCGAGTCTTCCTGGGGGATCGGGCCGACATCCAGGATGTCGACGATGAGCAGATCGCCGGGCTTTGCGCCCTGCACGGAAATCGGTCCGCTGAGAACGTGCACGGAAGGCAGTGGCGCGTTCAGGATGTCATCGGCGGAATCGTCGTTGTGGATTGCCCCGTCGAACCATTCGCGGCAATGGACGCGAAATGAGTCGCCAGGCTTGACCTTCACCTGGGCCGGGATGTCGGGATGCCATCTGTTGTGGCCGACGATCTCCTGATCGGTGAACTTCTTGCTGGAATCGAGTGGGAAAACTACCTGCGGCATCAGATCTCCTGACTGATTGGGACCCTCGAGAGGGCAAGGTCGGGCGGCTGGAAACACGGTCGATCCAACGAAAACCTGCGGGGACTCATACCTCCTTCGGGTCCGTTGGGTGGGCGTTCGCGAGTCCCGCGAAAACCGTTGTTGGTCGACAAGTCAGCCGGTGCGCCGGCTGTCCGCGGACCGACGACGCCGTTGCGAATGCCTACGGTTTGGGGAGGTGCTGCCAAGCCGGGTTCTGGGCGGTCGCCTGCTTCCGATTCCTCACCGCCTGCGACGGCAGCGCCGACACCACCTCTGGCACGTCGCGGGTCCTTTCGGTGCGGTCGATCGCAGTCATCAGCGCCCGAGATGCGAGTGAGAGCATCGGAGCTCGGAAGACGCGCACCGCGTCGTCGTCACAGACCGGGCACGACGACTTCGGGGATGCCGTGCCGATCGGCCGACGCACGTCGAAGTCGCCGTCTCGAACACACCGATATTGGTATGTGGCCACGCGGAATAGACCTCCTAGCCGTACCGATTGCGAAGTTTTCGGGGACGAACGACGACGAGAGGCACGAGTGTCCTCGCCGCCTCGGCTCACCAGCCATCAGCGAGCCGACATTCCGGCGCAAAGCCTTGCGCGAGGCCATGAACCGTCCACTAGCGCGATCGTCTCGTCCAGCCCGAGGATGGGTGTGAGCTTTTGTCAACGCAATCGAAACGCTACCAGGGATGCGTTGGCGTCAATGGATTTTCGATCTCGTCATGAACTCGTGCTCGAGCGGTGCATGACGAAACGCACGGGCTCAGATCGTATGGCGAACAATGATTCTCGTTTTCTGGACGGCCCGGCGAACGAGGCCGTTTCGCCGCGGACACCGCCGAACTGCGGTGGGTTCTCGGATGTGCACCGCGCCAGCAATCCCGGTCGGCGGATGCGGCCACTCCCGCAGCGAAACGGGCATACGCCGTTGTCGCCACGATTCCCATAGCCCGATTGGCCGAGGGATTGGACCTAAGATGATTCCGAGCGTGGGTTCGGTTCCTGCTGAAGGTACTTCGCAGCGCAATTGGGATGCGCCGTCGTGGACAGCGCCCATAGCCCCAATTGGCATAGGGATTAGATCCATTGATTGCACGGTGTGGGTACGGGTCGCACCGTGGGCCTTCTGGGTCCGGTCGCGGCGTTCCTGATCGACCCGGCCGTTGTCGGTTCCCGTGAACGCCCCTCGTCGAGACGCGCGACCGGGGTGATGGCTGATCCGCTGACCATCGGTGGCCTGGTTCTGATGGCGGTTGCCCTCAGCGCGCGGAGATTGTCACTTCACCGGCGGTGTCTACCCATCAGCTCGCCAGGCCCGCGGTTGCGGACCCCGCGCAGAACCGCCGTCCTGGTTAAAGCGATTGCGGCACCAGGGCGGGGGCGGGCAAGAAGGTAACGGTGTAGCCGGCATTGTTGGCAGGAACGGTAATCGTGTGGCTCTGTGGCTGCCCGTCCGACCAAGACCCGAAGATCCATGGCGAGCCGTTGATGGACTGCGTCGACGGCGCGTTCAGCACGTGTTCCACGCCGACGACGGCGTCTTCGGTGAACGAGCCGGTATGGCGGATGCCATCGATGGTGAACGCCGCCCCCGGATTGCTGGCGTTGACCGTGCTGGCGTTGACCGTGAAGGACGTCGTATTCGGCATGACGTCCACCGACTCGGTGGTCGACAGGCCGCTGCTGTCGGTGACCGTCAGCGTGATCCGATAGAAGGTGTCGGCGAGCTGGTCCCTCGAGCGGGGGATGGTGATGGTGCCCGTAGGTCCGTCGATGTTGTCGACGAACGGGTGCGTGTGCTCCGCGTGGTGGAAGACCACCGTCCACTTGTAGGCACTGGCCGGCAGGGGGCCGTCCTGCGTGTCTGTGCCGGAGCCGTTGAACGTGAGCGTGTCTCCCGCGTTGTACGTGGTCTTGTCGTCGACCATGGCAATAGTGGCGGTGGGCGGCGTGCTTCCCACGGTGATCGTCTGGGTGGCCTTGCTGGTCTTGGTGCCGTCGCTGACCGTCAACGTGACGGTGTAGGTGCTGAAAGCACCTGCGGTGGTAAAGGTTCGAGTCGGATCCTTCTCCGTCGACGTAGTGCCATCGCCGAAGTTCCAGAGGTACGTCAGGTCGTCACCGTCGGGGTCGGTGGAGTTCGAGGCGGTGAAGTCGACGTCGAGTGTCTTGTCCGCGGTGTTGGTCGGCGTCGCCCCGATGACGGCGGTCGGCGCCCGGTTGCCGCCCGACGGTGAGATGACGGACAACTCGCCGGGGTAGATCGTCAGCTGATAGAGGTTGCCGTCCGGCCCTTGGTTCAACTTGACGGTCGCGCCGGCGTTGCCCCAGAAGGTCTGGGTGCTGATGAGACTGGTGTACTTCTCGTCGAATTTCAGCGTCTTGATCCAGCCGAGGCTGTAATCGGCAATGAATACCGTGTTTTGGTAATTCTCCGGGAAGGTGTCGCCGTCGTAGACGGCGACGGCGGTGATCGAGCCGGTGTTGGCCGGCGGCCCGGAATGGTGGTAGGCGTAAATGGGATTGACTGACGCGCAGTCCGTGCAGGAGCCTTCCTCACCCGGCCAGCCGTAGTTTCCGCCTGCCGTCACGAGATTGACTTCCTCCCAGTCGGCCTCTCCCACGTCGGCCACCAACAACTGCCCCGTCGGGGTGAACGTGAACCGGAAGGGATTGCGGAAACCGTAGGCGTAGATGTAGCCCACCGCGTCCGGCTCTTTCACGAACGGGTTGTCACCAGGTACCGTGCCGTCCGGATTGATGCGCAGCACCTTGCCGTGAATGTTCGTCAGATCCTGCGCGTTGGGGCCATTGGTGTTCTCCCCGACCGACCAGTAGAGATATTTGCCATCCGGGTCGAAGGCGAGTTCTCCGCCGTGGTGGAAGTTGTTGGCCAGCAGTGTCGACTCGATCAGGACTTTCGGATCTCCGACAACGGAACTCAAGTCCTCCGACAGCGTCAGGCGCGCCAGCGTGTCGTAGTTCCTGTCCGAGGTGTACGCCGCATAGAGGGTGTGGTAACCGTCCGTGCCTTCGTGCCAGAAGTCGGGGTGGATCTCGATTCCGGCCAGCCCGCGCTCGCCGCCGGTGGTGGTACCCAAGACAGTCAGCGTCGTGACCGAGCCGGTTGCCGGATCGTAGACCTTGATCGCTCCTGCCTTCTCGGCGATGAAGATCCGATGGATCGCGTCCCCGTCGTGCTCGGTGAGGATTCGGAAATCGGTCGGTTCGGTAAGCCCCGACACGATCGTGGTGCGGTCGAGATCTGAGGGCAACGACGCATTCGGCCCGCACGACCCGAGGAATTGGGTCACTTGCGCGACGACCTCTCGTCCGAGCGGCGAGTCGCCGAAGTCGTCGATCGTCTTCATGATCTGGGTGATGGGGCTGCCCAGCGGCGAAGCGAGGAAGGCATCCACTGCCTGGGTGGCCTGCCTGCGCACCCACCCCACCAGGCCCCACAACATCGGGGACTCCGCTGGTGCGCGGGCCGGCCGGGCCGGCGCCGGCACCACCGCCGGAGAACAACGGCGCGAGAACGGTGTTGAAGAACGTCGTGGCCTGGCGGACGAAGCCGCATAGACACGCCGTCACCCGGGGTTTGAGGTCCGAGATGATGGATTGCGGCGTCGGGAGCGAGAGTGCGGCACCGAATCCTGCGCCCAAGTTGGCAGGTTGTCGATCGGGGATGGTCATGACGCGGGCTGCCCCGGTGCCCGCCGATGACAGCCCCCGCACGTCGGCTGGACCTGAATTGCCGGACGAATCGGGCAGATTGGAAACCAGCGCGGCGACGCCGGTTTTCGGGGCGTCCTGGAGCGGCGGGGTGGTGCCGTGCGTGTCGCGCACGGCCGGATCACTGCCGGTGGGCTGTACCGGACCCGTTGGGGCCACCGGGGCGGTATCGACGAAGCCTTCGTCGGCACCCGCGTTGGGCCCACCGCCGGATTCGTCCTCCTCGTCGGCGGGTTCGGAGTCCAACGTCGAGGACTCGGGGAGTTCCTCTCCCTCACCCGAGGTATGGGCTCCGCCGGAGCTGTCGTAGGTGACCGTCGAGTCGGCGGAAGTGACGGTTTGCGATGTCGGCGAATGTGATTGCCCGTTGTCCGGGGCGCCGGGCGCTGAGATTCCATCGGCAGACTCATTGGACCGCGGATCGCTCGGCGTGGGATCGGTCGGCGAGCCGTCCGAGCTCGACGATGTGGGTGTCGTCTTCTCATCCGGCTCCGAGCCGCTCGGACTCGACGAAGGGCCTGCCTCGGACGATGGGGCGGACGGCGAATCGTCTGCCCACGCCATTCCCGGTGTGGTCACCAAGGCACCGCCGATGCCGAGCGCGACTGCCAGAGCGCCGACCCGGCCGACGTATCGGGCATACCGGCTCGTCGTCCAGTCGATCCGTCCGATGCCGTGCAAGCTGGTCGGCGAGTGATTCGCCTTCGGCAAATGGTTGGCGCGCTTTTCCCCTGCCCCCATGGGAGCCCCCCTCGGTCCCTCGAACTTCCGCCCACTCGGTGTTCGCGATTACTATCGCACCGATTTCTCGGCGTTATTGACCAATCCGTCATGCCCGGCGAGGCTATTTGCTTTGCAATGCAAACGACTTGGGTGATCGGCTCCAGTACTTCGGCGCGAGCGCGCAATTTCAGCAACGCTCACGGTCAGGCCAGGGTGGAGGTCGTCGCGAGGCCGTTTAGGGTTTCGGCAACATCAAGAGATCGAACGTGAACACCCTTCTCCAGTCACTTGGCGTCAGGCCGTCGTAGCATGGCAAATGGAGTTTCGGCAGCAGCCCCGGTCGACAGTGTGCCGGCCCTCGTGCGTGGCTATGCGGCGCGATGTCGCCGCGCTACGCCATAAGCGATTTATCGTGCAAGCATGATCAAACTATGATGACTTCATGACCGCACAGGGAAAGCCGACGGCCCGTCGCCGAATGCCCCAACCGGATCCCGCCCCACCCGAGGTGGACGAGATCTCCGCGGTCGACGAAACCGATCGCCAGATCATCCGGTTGCTGTGCGCGAACGGACGCGCCAGCAATGTCGAGATCGCGAAGTCGATCGGCGTCACCGAGACCACGGTGCGCAAGCGGATCGCGCGGCTGCTGTCCACCGGTGCGATGGAGGTGGTCGCGATACCAAGTCCTAGCCTGGCCGGTCTCAACCTGTCGGCGATCATCGGGATCTCCACCGAGCTACACAGCCTGCGCTCGGTCTGCAGGAAGTTGGCGGCTCTGCCGGAGGTCCGCTACTGCGGCTACTCGACCGGGCGGTTCAATCTGATCATCGAGGCGTTCTTCGCCGATCAGGCACACGTATTGAGTTTCACCACGGATGTGCTCGGCGCGATGGACGGGATCACCGCCGTGGAGACGTCGTTGATCCTGGAGATCGAGAAGTTCAGCTTTGACTTGTAGTCGGTAGCTCCGCAGCTTTCTCGACCTGGTAGACGTTGGTCTCGGTGAGCCGCGCGTACTGCTCGGGGTCGTGAATGCGCAACCAGTAGGTTCGCGCGACGCCGGCGAGCACCAGCGCAGGCAGGCTCAGCAGCAGCACGATGTTGATCCAGCCGGTCTGCCCGGACAGCAGTGCGAAGTTCTTCGCCACCAGATACGAGGCGACCAGGAGGCCGAGGAAGCTCAGCAGCGGAGCGACGAGGGTACTCCATCGGGACAGTCCGTGGTCTTTGTGACGGACGTTGAAGTACATCAGAATCGATGCCGAGCAAGCGGTTTGAAGAACGATGATCGCCAGCACGCCGCCCGAGACGACGGGCAGGAACACACCGAGGTAGGCGTCCTTCGCGCCTGCGAGGATGAATGCCCCGATGACGAGCAGCGTGAAGACAACCTGGACGATGTTGGCGCTGTATGGCGAACGATGCACCGGGTGCACCCTGGCGGTGGCCTCCGGCAGCAGCCGCTCGCGGCCCAGTGCGTGCAGATATCGGATCGCGGTGTTGTGAAAGGCCAGCGCAGAGGCGAACGCACTGGTGACCAGCAGCACTTCGGTGACGACCATCGCGGGGTGGCCGACGTACTGATCGATGGCGGTGAAGACCAACCCGACCGGGTCTTGGGTTGCCGCATCGACGATGTGCGACTTGCCATACGCCGTGAAGACGATCCAGGCCATGAACGTGTAGAAGATCCCGAGGAAGCCCACGGCCAGATAGATGGCGCGTGGCACGGTCTTCTCGGGCTCGCGCGCCTCTTCGGCGTAGATCGCCGTCGACTCGAAGCCGATGAACGCACCGAAGACGATTGCGAACATCGCCCCGGTGCCGCCGCCTGCGAAGATCGCTGATGGCGTGAACGCGCTGAAGTCGAAGCCCTCTGGGCCGCCTCTGAACAACACGCAGATGCCGAGGATGAGCAGGACCCCCGCCTCGGTCGTCAGCGCCACGCCGAGAACCTTGGCACTCACCGAGATCTGGCGGTGACCCAGGAACGCGACGATGGCCAGCGCGATGAACGACCAGACCCACCAGGGGATCTGTACACCGGTGACCCGACTAAGCGGCGTGGCCGCGAACGCGCCGACCACGGCGATTTCGCCGATGGCGATGGTCGAATACGCCAGCATCGCCAGCACGGCCGCGCCACCTCCGGCAAGCTTGCCGAAGGCCTGACCGATGTAGGCGTAGAACGCACCCGCATTCGGTATGCGCAACGCCATCCGGGTGAGCCCGACGGCGAAGAAGAGCAGCACCAGGCTGGCGACGAGTTGCGCGCCAGGAGCACCGATTCCACCGATGCTGAACGACAGCGGCGTGTAGCCGGCGACCACCAGGAGCGGGCCGGCCGCGGCGACCACGAAGAAGGCGAGCTCGAGTGGACCCATCCCCTTCGGCTTGCGCTTGCCGGTACGGTTCGAACCGGTTTCGCCGGACTCCTTCGGGGTGGCGATCATCGAGCATTCTCCTGGCCGCTGTGAGAAGACGAATGCCCGTGCGTGGTGGCGCCGTCGACCGGGTCATATTGTGCGCGATAGCTGCCGTACGCGGAGCGGAAACAATCCAGATCGGGGATGAGCAGGCCGGCGCCGATCTGGCCGCCGGAGCTGCCCGCGAGGCCACCGTCGATCATCGGTGTGCGTCGTTGCCGGATCACCTCCACCAGGTCGATCCCCACCGGAGTGCCACGGAAACCCAGTGCGGGGATGGCGAATTGAGGATGCTCTGCCAGAGTGATCGAGTACAGCGAGGTGTTGTTGTCCATCATCGTGGTGAAGTCGCCACCCTGGTAGGACTGCAGTGCGGGGGCTGCCGCCTGGGCGAATGCCCCCACGCCCGCCACCTCGGTAAAGCAGCTCTCGCCGCCGATCCATTCGACGTCGTCGGGACCGAAGCCGTCGAAGAACTTCCCGTCGAGTTGCGGGTGGGCGCCCGTGAACCACTGGTCGCCGAGCCCGCTGATCCGGATTCCGAAGGAGCGACAGTTGATCGCCATCCCGGTGACCAGGGTGCTGGCGGGCACGCCGTGGGCGGCGTCGGCGATGGCCTTCGCCGCAGCCATGCCCATCCTGAGGAACGTGTAGTCGTTGTCCCGGAAGAATTCCAGGACATCGGTCACCGCCGCAGCGCTGGGCGTATTGCCCATCTGGATGAACGACGTGGTGAGCTCGCGCTCGAAGATCATGCTGGCAGCCGTGTTCCGGCTGTGCAGCTCGTCTCCGAGGCGCAGTGCCCTCGTCATGATCGGTTTGAGCGGGATCGGCCCGTGCAGGTCGATCGCCGTGGCCAACACCGGGGCCATGACGTTCTGCAGCCACTGCAGCCCGTCGCGGACCTCGTCGTTGTACGAGCCGTAGTTCAGCCGGTGCCGGCTCTTGCCCTCGTACAGATTGCAGAAGGCGGTCCCGCCGTACGTTTCGTCGCGCACCACCAGGACGGGCATCGACGCGGTGTAGATTCCCGCGACCGAACCTATGCACTGGTGTTGCTGTGTGCTGTGGACGGTGATCCGGCCGCTGTCGAGCGCCTTCTCGGCGGCCTCCACTGAGTCGGCGAGGCCTTCGTAGAGCGCGGCGTTGAGGATCGAACGCCGTTGGCCGCCGGTGTACTGCGGCCAATCGAGCGGTGCGCCTGACGTCAGGATGGTCGAATCGGTCATCCCCGGCACGACGTCACGCGCGGGCGCGACGTCGACGAGAACCGGTTCGGCGGTCAGCAATCTCTCCAGCGCAACGGCGTTCGCCCCCGTACGCACGTCTTCGGCAGATTCGGTCAGTGTGATTTCGACGGCTTCCGTTGTCATCGTCGTCAGATCCGCTGCAGGTAACGGGTCGACTCCCAGTCCGTCACCACGGACCGGTACTCGTGACACTCACGACTCATGTATTCGAAGAACGTCTGATGGAAGTCCTTGCCGAAGGTGCGCTGCGCCAGGTCGTCTGATTCGAACGAGGCCAGCGACTGCTCGAAGGTGGCGGGTAGGGCGATGCCCCGCAACTCCTCCGGATCCATCTTGTAGGTGTCGACGTTGAGGGGTTCACCCGGATCCAGTTTCTGTTCGATCCCGTCGAGACCGGCGGCGAGCACCATGGCGATGCCGAGATAGTAGTTCACGGCCGCGTCGGCGGTTCGCACCTCCAGGCAATGCCGGTTGACCGGCAGCCGGCACATCAACGTCCGGTTGTTGTTGCCCCAGGCCCGGTAGATCGGTGCCCAGGAGATCTCGTCCATGAAGCCCTTGCTGGTGAATCGCTTGTAGGAGTTGACCGTCGGGCAGGTGACTGCGGTGATGGCGTCACCGTGGGCCAGAACGCCTGCGGTGAAGTGCCGCGAGACGTCGCTGTAACCCGGCCCGTCCTTGTCGGCGAACGCATTGCGACCATTCGGGTCGGCCAGGCTGATGTTGATGTGCGCAGCCGAGCCGAAGTCGTCCTGGAACGGTTTCGGCATGAACGTGGCGATGCACCCCAGCTGCCTGGCGCAGTGTTTGGCCATCAGGCGGAACATCACCATCCGGTCGGCCATCGTCAGTGCGTCCGCATAGTTGAAGTTGAACTCGTACTGACCGTCGCCGCCTTCGTGGTCGAACGAGTACAGTCCCCAGCCCAGCTCGGCCATGTACTGGGCCATGGGATCGAGGAAGTCCTTCGCGAGGATGGTCGCCTCGAGATCGTAGCCGCGGGTGGGCTCGTTCAGCCGATCACTGGGAACCAGTGGCTCCCAGCCGTTTTCCGTTGGCCGGACCACGTAGAACTCGGGCTCGATGCCGACATTGGGAACGAAGCCCATGTCGGCTGCCCGCTGCACCTGCTGCATCAGCACGTTGCGCGAGTCCTGCGCGTAGAGCTCACCCTCGAGCTTCAGCGTGGACGGCGCGAGCGCGATCTGCCGATCCCACGGCAACACCACGAGCCTGTCCAGATCCGGGAAGCCCTGGCATTCGTCCTCGTGTGGCCCAGTTCGCCCATGCCCTCCAACGCACCGACGGTGTACAGCTCCGAGCCATCCGCCATCGACTCCAGGGAGGTCACGGGAACGCACTTGCTCTTCGGTACGCCGTGGACGTCGACGTAGAAGCCGAAGACGTACCGGACTCCTTGGTCGGCAAGCGTCTTGCTCAGGTCAGCGGCAGATGCCATCGGCATGTCCTCTCGAATCGATTTCTGGCATCTAAACACCGCTGAGAAACGAATACAAGCAATTTCTGGAGAAAATGACGACGAAAATCGTTCCAATGTTTGTACTCTGGCCACGGCACGGTGCGCCCTCGATCGAGGAGGTGGGTCTGACCGCGATCCCATTGGTGGCCGTGACCTTCGACGTCAACGAGCTCGAGGAGTTCGTGCTGTGGCGGGAGATGTTCCGCGGCTTCGTGGCCGCGGGGATCGCACCGATCGCGGTCCACACCGACGCAGAAGGGGTGCCCGCCGAGGCGCTGATGCAACGGGTGGACGGGCTGATCATCTCCGGTGGCAGCGATGTCGGCCCGGCACGTTACGGCGGAGACGTCGATGACCCGTTGATCGATGCCTCCAAGCCGGCCCGTGACCACAATGAGCTGCGGATGCTCGCCGCGGCGCGGGAGCACGGCAAGCCCGTGCTGGCGATCTGCCGCGGAGTCCAGTTGCTGAACGTGGCCTGTGGGGGATCGTTGATCGCCGATGTCGCACGAGACGTCCCCGACGCCGTCGCGCACCGCCGCGCCGAAGAGGACCTCATCCGACCACTGCACGCGGTGACGGTCGAGACCGGTTCACGGCTGGCCCAGTGGATGGGTGTATCCGGACCACTGCAGGTCAACAGCCAGCATCACCAGGGCATCGCCGTCGTCGGAGCGGGGCTTCGTGTGGTTGCGCGCGCGGTGGATCATCTGGCCGAGGCGGTAGAGCTGCCCGACGAGCCGGTGGTGGGAGTGCAATGGCACCCAGAGGTGTTGTGGCACAACTGCGCTCATGCGATGGATCTGCTGCGCGGCTTTGCCGCGGAGTGCGTTCGGACCCGAATGGGCGACCCGATTGGCGCCAACAGGGCACAGACGGATCGCTGACGTGCGAGAGTTCCCCGGTGACGGGAAGTGTCGCCGTGATCGGTGCGGGGCCGGGCGGGCTGATCGCTGCGCGGTGGCTGCTCTCGCAGGGGTTCGAGCCGACGATCTTCGAGCAGGGCCCGATGCTCGGCGGTCAGTGGACGGGGCTCGCCGGGCGTAGCGGCGTGTGGCGGGGCATGCACACCAACACCAGCCGGATCATGACGGCCTTCAGCGACCTCGAGCACGACAGTGAGGTCGTCTTCCCGTCGAGCCAGGTGATCCTCGACTACCTGCACCGGTTCGCCGAAAGGTTCGACCTGACGTCGCGGATCCGGTTCGACACGCGGGTGGAACTGATCAGCCGCAGCGGCGGCGAATGGTCGGTTGGCCACTCCGGTGTCAGCGAGAGCTTCGACCGGGTGGTCGTGGCGACCGGCAGGTTCCACAGCCCTGCCATTCCGTTCGTTCCCGGGCTGGACACCTTCACCGGCGACGCCGGAGTGAGGTCGACGTACCACTACCGGGAGCCGGATCGCTATCGCGGGAAACGGATTCTGGTGGCAGGTTGCGCGGTCAGCGCTCTTGAGATCGCCGCCGAGCTGGCCGAACTCGGTGCAGAGCGTGTCGTGGTCACCCAACGCCGACAGCGTTACGTCCTTCCGAAGTTCGCGGCGGGCGTTCCGTCGGACCATCGGATATTCACGCGGTACGGCGCCCTCGCCAATGAGGCGCTACCGGCCGTGGAGATCGACCGGCAGCTCAAGGAGATCGTGGTCGAGGCCGGTGGAAACCCGGCTCAGTATGGCGCACCGGCGCCCGACCCGTCGCTGTTCGCGGCGGGGGTCACCCTGAGTCAGGCGTACCTGCCGCTGGTCGCCGAAGGTCGAATCACGGTGCGCCAGTGGATGCAGTCCGTTGCGGGCGCCACCGTGACCTTCGCCGACGGGCGCGCAGAGGAGTTCGACGGGATCGTGTTCGGCACGGGTTTCGACCTGCACCTCCCGTTCCTGAGTGAGGAGGTCAGGGGGATCCTCGACCTCGATGCGGCGCACCTCGACGCTGACAGGTACACCTTCCACCCCGACCTGCCCGGCCTGGCCTTCGTCGGGCTGTGGGATCAGTCGGGTGGTTACTTCGTTCCGCTGGAGTTGCAGGCCAGGTGGATCGCCTACTCGTGGGGCGGGATCATCCCCATGACCGGTGACGCCGATCAGCGCTCGTCCGTCGCCGCCTATCGGTCGCGGCGGGGGACGTCGCAGAAGACCCGAATGAACCTTACGGCGTTGACTTTCTCCCGGGCAGCGGGTGTCGAGCCGCGAGTGAGCGACTGGCCGGATCTGCGCCGAGCCCTGCTGTTCGGCCCGCTGGCACCGAGCAGTTTCCGGCTCGAAGGACCGGATGCGCTGCCCGACGCCCGCGAGCGGTTCGCCCGCGACGCCGCCGCCTTCGGGGCGATCACCTCCAACGAGCTGACCGACCGTGAAAGGAAGTACTGGGCGCTGGTTCAAGCTGCCGCGCCCTAACGGCAGCAGTTCGGGTCCAGCACCGTACACAGCGCTACGACTCACGGCGCGGGCGGTGGTAGACGTTCATCCCCCTGCGCTCCGATTCGACCAATCCGGCCCGTCGCAACTGCACTCCTCGCCCGCGTCGCTGCTGAATGACAGCGATACGAGCTTCACCCTCACCGAATCGGCTAATGCCTTGAGGCGCAGCGCAATCTCCAAAACCGCGTCATCTCGAGCGGGCCTGCCGCGACGGGCGCGCAACGGACTGGCGCAGTCATGGCCACCACGGGCATCGTCTTCGGCATATCCGTCATGAGGCCACACCATGTTGACATATATCGAAGACGTGGCTTGATCGCAAACGTCGCAAGGTCGATATAAGCCGCAGAGGTAGGACGACATGAAGTCGCGTGCTGCGCTCCCCTTGAACGTCGGCAGTCTCGACGAGGCCATTGCCTTTTACTCCAAGCTGTTCAACACCAAACCGGCGAAGGTGAAGCCTGGCTACGCCAACTTCGCCGTCGCCAACCTCCGTTGAAGTTGGTGCTCATCGAAAACCCGGCCAGGGCGGCACGCTGAATCACGCTCGGGCACAACGCACCCCACCCTCAACGCTTGACCGTCACTCACCGAAACTCTCACCGGCCGGTGAGGTCGTCGGACGAGTTCGTTCCGTTCGGAGATTCGGTAGCGTCGGTTCCCGATGCAGAGTCCTCGACGCCGCCAGCATCGGCGACGTCGTGTGTAATCAGGTCAAGAGGTGAGGGAGACCGGTGCGCCGGCGCGGATGGCGCCTTCACCCATCACTGCAAGGTACGCCCCGGCACACGGCAGGGTTCCGAAGTCGAGGGCATCGACGCGGTTCTCGGTCGCCGGCGTCCGTAGTGCATGGGGTGCCCGACCGAGCTGGCCATGCTCCAGCGTAGGCACCACACACCGGGGCGTCGGGCCCAATCCAGACAGCCGCAGGTTGCCCACGGTGAGAGTGCGTCCAGTCCATTCGTTCTCCGAATAGGCCGGATGGCCGGGAGGCGTGGTGATCACGAGGTTCGGCCGGTAGCGCTCGGCTTCGGCACCGATGTGTTCCAGTGTCGCGGTGGTGATCGCATGCAGGGGCGCGAAGTCGACGAACGAATCACCTGGCGTCGCTTGGGCCAACTCCAATAGGGGAGCGTCGACATGGGCCTCCACGCCGAATTGCAGGACTTGCTCGGGATCTGCGCGTTCCACTTCTGCTCCCCGTGGCCGCCGGTCGACCAGACGTACCGGTCGCTCGAGGAGCTGGGACAGCAAGTCGTCGACACCGTCGTCGCCGGCGGCCACACTCGTGCCGTCGGGCAGCGAGATGCGCACGCGTCCGCCTTCCACGATGGCGCTGCACTTGAGCAGCTCACGCCACAGGCGAGCCTGCTTGGCGCTCGCTACGCGACCGGTGGCTTCATCGATAACGGCCAGGCGACGATCTCCCCACGCGCCTTCGTCATCTACGAGCAGTTCACGGACGGTCTCGCCGAGCATTGACTTCACCGGGTAGCGGTGCACACTGGCCACGCGCATCGGTCGAGTTGCCGCCGCATTCATGGTGGAAGCGTAGTTAATCCCGCGCCGACCGGCCCCTCGATTCGACGTCGTGTCGATCACTCCTTGCGCACCGATCTCGAGCAGCCGGGCGCGTCAGTCGACTCCATTCGAGGGCGTGGGTTTCCTTGCGGCGGTGAGAGAATCCTTGCCTCGACGGTGCGCCGCTTTCATTAGCCTCCGCCCTCGTTAGCCTCCGCCCTCGTTAGCCTCCGCCCTCATTGGCCTCGGTGGCGCTGCGTGTGACGTGCGACGCGTGCCCGGTTGCCGCAGTGGGGCGCGCACCATTGGCGTCGGACGTGGTCCTTGACGAAGAAATACGCACAACCGGGAGCAAGGCATGGTCGCAGCCGGTCCCACTGAGGGCTGATCGAGAGGTCGATCGTCTGTCGTGCAATGACGGCGATGAAGGCATCGACATAATCCCCGCCCGCCCATACGTCGCGCCGCCTCGCAGTCGAGTCGTCCCACTCCAATTCGGGCCAGACGGAGCTGATCGCGGAAGCGCTGTTGATGATGGTCATTGCCGCTGTCACGTCGGGTACGACTGATTGACCGAGGGTTCTCGGATCCTTCGTGTGTTCGGCGGCAAGCCGTCTGATTCCGTCCCGCAACGAGATGAGCCGCTCTGCGGCGGGGGCGGCAATCGCCTCAATGCTGGACGGTCGTGGCGACAGGTCCATCTGCCCGCCGATCGTGCGCACCCACCGTTTCAGATCGGCCCCCCGTTCAAGGCGATCGCGGACGCGACCGCGATCGACGGAGATGGTGTTGGCCAGCATGATCGGCAGCGGTTCCTGCACTACGGGGCTGGTCGAGGTCGTCGACATCGTCCTCCCAAAATCTCGGCCCGCACGACACCCGGCGAGCCATGCATCACATCAAGGTAATGGTACGCCCCGTGGTTGGCATTAGTTCATGTTCGACCGGTTCCCCGGTCCACTCCCTGACGGGGATACCCGCACTTCTGCCATCGCCGCCATCGGCGGGCATTTCGCACGCCCCCGAAACGCGCTGGAAACGAAGGTGGCCGGGTGAAGTCGCGAACCGCAACACCATCCGGGTCCACCGGCGAAGCGATTCTGCCAACGACCGCTCAATTACTGCCGCCGGAAATTAATGCTAAACATCGGCCGTTAGCATTAGCAGATCGCCGCGGAAGTACCCGCACCGATCCGGAGGCGCGCAGAACGGTAACGCCGCCGCCGCACGAAGCAACGAAGACACTCAAGAGGAGCACGGCCATGAAGAAGTTCGGAATCGCCTCGTTGATCGCCAGCGCATTGACTGCCGGAGTCGTGGGTCTGGCCGGGCCGGCGCAGGCCGACATCGGCCACCACATCTGGGTCAACAACATCACTCAGCCCAACGTCTACGTTCCTCACGTCGACACCACACCCCATCACTGAGCTACGAACAACCAACGAGATCGGGCACCCCAAGGGGTGCCCGATCTCGTTGGTTGTGACGCCCAAGCATTACGGCGGCTCTTTTGACCACGCCGAGCAGCGCGCACACGTTCCAGAGCACGCAGCCGCCCATTGCGCGGCACCACGATGGATCGATGACCTCGATCGCGTCCGTTGCGCCGAAGCCGTGCTCATCCCTACTGCGCGCACCACGGCGAAAAGTGGCTTCTAGGCACCCCGGTCTCGCGCGTTGCGCTCTGCAAGGTCGGTTCGACATGAATTTGCCGGACGAGCTGGGGCATCGTTGCTGGCGCAATACTTCGACATTGCCGGTGGCTACGCCGCCTCACGAACTCACCGGTCAACGGAAGACGGTCCGCAAACTATAATCGGGCTGGCGTCGGCCTCAAGGATTTTTAACGCAATCGCCAATTTCGGCGCGAAAGTATTCGCTGCGTCATCTAGTCTTCCTGCATCGAACCCGCCACGGAAGGTCGGACATGACGGCAGAGAACGTGGCGGTGTCGGCTACCGCGGACGACGAATGTGTGGACTGTGGCTACGAACCCGAGCTGAAACGAACACTCGGGTCATTCCAGGTGTTCGCGATCTCGTTCGCATTCATCTCCGTGGCGGTCGCCGTCTTCGCCACCTACGACGACATGTTGAATACCGCAGGGCCCGTCGGCATCTGGCTGTTCGCCGTGGCAGCGGTCGGCCAGACGCTGGTGGCCTTGGTGGTCGCGCAGTTCGCCGCGCGCATCGCGCTCAGCGGCTCCGCCTACCAATGGGCCTCGCGACTGGCCAACCCGAAGATCGGCTGGCTGTTCGGCTGGTTGTCGTTCTGGTACCTGGCGACCGGTGTGGTCGCCATGGACAACGCGTTGGCGAGTCAGGCCTTCATGCCATTGCTCGGCATACCGCAGAGCGAGGACACTGCCCGACTGCTCACCGTCGCGATCATGATCGTCCAGGCCGTGCTGGTCATCGTCTCCACCCGCCTGCTCGGGCTGTTCACGTCCCTTTCGGTAGGTCTCGAACTCGCCATCGTCGTGGTGTTGGTGATCGCGCTGATCGCCGTCGTGGTGTTCACCGGCAGCGGCAGCTTCGACAACCTCACCTCGCGCGGCGTCGCCGCGGACGCCACCAACTACTACGCCATCGGCGGCGGGTTGATGGCGGGCATGATCGTGGGTCTCACCACATTGGTCGGATTCGACTCGGCGGCGAACCTCGCCGAGGAGGCCAAGGATCCGTTCCGCAGCGTTCCGCGGGCGATCGTGGCGTCAGTGGTCGCGGCGGGGGTGCTCGGGCTGTTGTTCCTGATCGCGCTCACCGTCGCGATCAAGGACGTGCCGGCGGTGAGCTCCGAAGGCTCGCCGGTCGCTTCGATCATCCGCAGTCAGCTCGGACCCGTTGCCGAGCGAATCCTTCTGCTGGGCATCGTGTTCGCAATGTTCGGCGCCGGGATGGTGGTGATGACCGCGGCGTCGAGGCAGGCCTTTGCCATGGCGCGTGACGGCCGCTTCCCCGCGCCCGGGCTGATGCGCCGGGTCAACCCGCGTACGCAGACTCCGGTCCCCGCCACGGTACTGATCCTGGTCGTCGGCGTCGTCCTGATGGTTGCGCTTCCCGGTGAAGCGCTGATCCAGCTCATCGTCGGCGGAACGATCTTGCCCGCGCTCATCTACGGGGCGACCGTGGTGCTCTACCTGTCGGTGCGTAAACGGCTGGAGCACAAGGAAGGTGGATTCAGTCTCGGGCGTTTCGAACTCCCGGTCGCCGCCGCGGCGCTGATCTGGGTTGCCGCAGCGCTGTTCGTCCTCGTCACCCCGAAGAGCAATTTCATTCCGGTTCTGGTCGTGGTGGGGCTGATCCTCGTCGGTGGCATGTACTTCGCCTACATGCTGATCTTCAACCCCAACGTCCTTGAAACCGAGCCTGGCGGTGACGTCTTCGCTGCCGCGCCGGAGTCGGCCACGTGACGGCCACCGCGGCACGCCCCGCGGGCCTGACTGGCCGAGTCGTCCGCCCCGGTGACGATGACTACCCGGCGGCAAGCGCAGGGTGGAACCTGCTCTTTGCACACGATCCGGCGGTGATCGTATTCGCCAAGGAGACGGCCGGACGTCGTCAACGCGCTGGTTTGGGCGCGGCACAACAATGCCCCAGTTCGGATCAGAAGCGGCGGCCACTGTCTCGAGGGGTGGTCCAGTGTCGATCACGGATTGGTGATCGACGTCAGCGAGATGAAGTCGGTGACGATCGACTCGGCCTCGGACACTGCGACCGTGGGCGCTGGCCTCAATCAGTCGGAGGCCGTGACCGCGCTGGGTGCGGCCGGTTTCGCCGCGCCGACCGGCACGGAAGGGACTGTCGGTCTGGTCGGCGCCACGCTCGGCGGCGGCTTCGGACTGCTCACCCGCAACTTCGGCATGGCCTGCGACAACCTTTTGGCCGCTGAAATCGTCGTCGCGTCGAAGGACGGTGGGGCCGAGGCGATCGTCGTGGATGCCGAGAACTGCTCGGACTTGCTCTGGGCACTCCGCGGTGCAGGCAATGGCAACTTCGGAATAGTCACCTCACTGACCTACGCGGTTCATCCCTTGACGAATACCGTTTACGTCACCGCGACGTGGCGCGGCCTCGACGATCTGCACGGGGTCTTCGAGGCTTGGCAGCGCGCCGCCCCCCACGCCGACAACCGACTCACGACCCAGCTCGAGATGCACCGCGACGAGATCATGCTGGTCGGTGTCCTCGCATCCGGAACCGAAGCGGAGGCGGTGCAGATGTTGGCGCCGATGCTCTCGATCGGCACACCCGAGGTCACGATGACGAACGCGAGCTGGGCCGACACCTACGCAGGATTCCAGATACCGACCATCGACGAGCCCGCGAATTGGAAGTTCACCTCGCAGTTCGTCACCGACCCGTTTCCCGTTGAAGCGGTCGACGTGATCCATGCCTTCATGTCGAAGGCGCCGGCACCGGGCTGCAACTACTTCACCAACGCCCTTGGCGGTGCCGTCGTGGACAGTGAGCCCGTTGGCGGTGCAGCGTTCGCCCACCGCAACGCCCTCTTCTATGCCGAGCCGGGCGCCGGCTGGGGCGCGCGCGACGGGGTGCAGGCGGCGACCGACCCGCTGACGGCGAATTGTCGCGCCTGGATCGCGGAGTTCGGCGAAGCGTTGGCGCCCTACGTGAACGGCGCCTACGTCAACGTGCCGAATGCCGGTATGGCGGAATGGGAAGCGGCGTATTGGGGGCCCAACGCCGCGCGACTGCGGACGATCAAGGCGAAGTACGACCCCAGCAATGTGTTCAGCTTCGAACAGAGCATCCCGGCCGTGCATGACCGTCCTCGATAGTCCGCGCGACGCTGCCGACAAGTGGTTCCTCGACAAAGGACTGCCCGCGGCGCTGCTCCCACGGTCTCGGGCACGCCATCTGTGGCCCCGGTCGGCGCCGGCGTTGGCCGCCTATGCCACCGTTGTGGTCGCGCTCCTCGTCGTGTACTTCCTGACCGGATCCAGTGAGATCTACATCGACGGAGCACCGACCGCCGCCGAACGGATCGTCCTTGGCGTGCTCGCTCTTGCCGCTCCGCTGGCCGTCGTCGTCGGGAGGGCAGTTTCTCGTCTCCCCAGCCGCCGCACGCAGAGCGTGGTGGCCGTCGCCGCAGTGGCCGTCGCCGCCTTCGCCGGCGTGGCACAGGGTGGCTTCCCGCATCTGCTGAGTTCGATGGTGACCGTTGTGGTCGTGGTGGTGTCTACGGCAACCGGAGTGGGCGCGGTGCTGGGTCGGGCAGTCCGGCTAACGATGACGCAGGTCGCGGCGATGGGTGAACTCTTCGTGCGGGCGCTGCCGGTCGTGTTGTTGACGGTGGTGGTGTTCTTCAACACCTATGTCTGGATTCTCGCCGCGACGATCGGTCGGGGTCGCCTGTGGATCGCACTGGCGTTCCTTGTCGCCGTGACGGCCGTCTTCCTCGTCTCGGCCAGTCATTCGTGGGCCAAGCCAATGCTGGAATCGGTCAGCAGTCCGCACGAAGCCGTACACGACCTGACGGATACGCCTTTCGCCGCGATGCCCGATGCGGTGGCCAACGAGCCGTTGACGAAGGGGGAGCGCTTCAACATCGTCGTCGTCTTGGCCGCGGCACAGATCGCGCATCTTCTCGTGGTCGCCGTCTGCACTGCGGCCATCTTCTTCGTCCTTGGGCTGATCCTGCTCAGCCCGGCGGTGTTGGCGAAGTGGACGGGCGACGGCACCAGTGACGGGACCGTCCTCGGCATGACGATTCCGGTGCCGCAGTCACTGATCCACGTGACTCTGATCCTCTGCGCGCTGACCTTCATGTACGTCAGCGCGCGCTCGGTCGGCGACGCTGAGTACAAGCGGGATTTCCTGTCTCCGCTCATCGAGGACCTCCACACCACTCTCATTGCCCGTAACCGCTACCGCGCCGACTCAAGGGGGTCGGCCCCGCGCACCACGAAACGCGCACGGGCAGCAGTCGCATCGGTCAACCGGCCCTCGCAGGACCGTTGATGAGTCGCTGGCTGGTGAGCTCCATCCCGGCGGGGCTACTGCTGATCGGCCTGGTCGTCGTCGTCGCCGGCGGTGCAATGCTGATCCAGAGGCAGGTTCGGCGTCGATACCCGGCGCTGAACGGCGACGAGCACAACGACGTCACCAAGTTCACCTATGGATTCATCGGCTTCGTCTACGCATTCTTCATCGGCTTCGTCGTCTCCGCGATGTGGGGACAGATCAACACCGCCGACGGCAACGCACGCGCCGAAGGCGCGGTGACAGTCCAAATGGCAAGGGACATAGTCATGTTCGAGAAGGCCGACGGCGACCGCATCCGGCAGAGTCTGCTGGCCTACGAGCAAGCCGCCATCGCCGAATGGCCGCGAGCCGGGGCTTCCCGGTCGCCCGAGGCGGAGAGTACGCTCGCCCGGCTGTTTACGGCGTACCGGCAAGTGCAAGCACCGACCGAACCTCAGAAGACAGTCCTCGCGACGTCGTTGTCCAGTCTGGAGAACATCAGCCAGGCACGCACCGTGCGGCTACTCACGGCTCGCGCCGACACCGGACCCCCATGGCCGATATGGACCGTCATCTTCCTGACGAGCGCGATGGTCCTCGGGACGGTCATCATCTACGGCGTCGAGAGATCCGACCTGCACTACCCGATGGTGGCGATCGTCGGGGTCATCGTCGCGGCAAACGTCTTTCTGATTCTGGAACTGTCGCATCCGTACATCGGCGCAGTGTCGACGACGTCCGACCCGCTGCAGGAGGTCGTCTGGGTGCTGTCGCAACGGCTCCCTACCGCGTGACGCTCAGACCTTGGTTCACCAGGATGGCCCGGATGGCGTCGACCTCGGTAGACGTCAACGGCAGCAACGGATCTGCGCATCGCGGCGTGTCGATCACACCGCGTAGGTACTGCGCGGCCTTGAACGCGCCCAACGCTCCGGCGGTGAAGCCGATGCGTGAGCGATCGGCCACGTCGATGATGGCGAAGAGCGCTAGGAGCCGCTGCTGTTCGGCGGCAGCGGCGGCCCAATCGCCCGCCGCGGCGGCCTGGCCGACCCGGACGTAGCCGTCGGGATCGACGTTGGCCAATCCCGGCACCTGCCCGTGTGCGCCGAGCTGCAGCGCGAGGTCGGTGACGGTCTCCGATCCGGTGAACACCTGCAGCCCGGTGTCCTTGGTAGCGAACAGGACCTGCCGGAAGGCGGTGATGTCTCCCGACGAATCCTTGACCCCCGCAATGGTTCCCGCGTTGGCAAGGACCTCGACGGCGACACGGGGGAGTGCGGTGTGCGTGGCGCTGGGGATGTCGTACGCGAGCACCGGGACGTCGACGGCGTCGTGGAGCATCTGGAAATGGCGGATGACTTCGTCCGGATGAGGTGCGACGTAGAACGGGCCCGTCGACACCACGGCGGCCGCGCCCAGTTTGGCGGCTGCCTTGGCGTGGTCGATGACCCGGGCCGTCCCGGTGTCGATCGCGCCTGCGACGACCGGCACCTGGCCTGCGGCCGCACGCACGGCGACCTCGATCACCGTGTTGCGCTGGGAGTCCGACAGCAGTGCCGCCTCACCCGAGGAGCCCACCACGAACAACCCGTCGACCCCGGCGGTGAGCAGGAATGCGCACAGTCGCTCCAGCGACGCCGTGTCCACGTCGCCGTCAGGGGTCAGCGGCGTGGTGAGCGGCGGGATCAGCCCGTGCAGCGGGCCTCCGGCGACGGTCATGCGTCGACGCCCTGGGTCTGACCGCGGTTTTCGCGATCGGAGCCGAACCGTCCGAGCAGCGCAGGGACGTCGAACCCGACCAGGATCGCGACGAGAACGGTGAAGCCGAGCGTGAGGACCGTCAGTGCGGTCCCCAAGCCCAACGACGCCGCGACCGACGCGCCCATGATGGGGGCGATCGCACCGCCCAGCGCACCGACGTTGTAGCAGAAGCCGAGACCGCTGGCGCGCACGTTGACCGGAAGGTGATCGGAGACGAATTTCGGCAGCAGGCCCGAGATGCCTTGGCTGAAGAATTGAAGACCGAACAGCAGCACCCACAGCCACACGATGTGCTCGCTGCTCATTGCGAAGACCGGGACGACGAACAGCAGGGAGATCAGCAGCCCGAGCACATACGTTCGGCGGGTTCCCAACCTGTCTGCGACGATGCCCGAGCACACCGACCCCGCCGCATATCCGAGCCCTGCCCACAGCAGCACGTGCGCGACCTGGGCCGGATCGAAGTGCAACTCGGTCTTGAGGTAGGTCGGCAACAGCGACTGCAGGGGCCAGGAGTACAAGAAGGCGGTCATGACGGTGATGATCAGCATCACGAACATGGCCGTCTTGTCGGCGGCGAGCTGCTTGGCCAGTACGAAGAAGCACGCGGCGGCGATCAGTGCGAGCACGAAAACCCAAGGGCCGGTGATGGTTCGGCTGAAGATCACCACCAGATCGATGGCGGCGACCACCGAGATCACGATGTTGACCAGTCGCCGCTGCGGATTGAACAACAGCTGTATCGCGGTGTTCTCCCGGATCGCGCCGCGCTGGACGTTGTCCTCCCATTCCTTCGCCTCCGGCAGCGCCCGTCGCATCCAGAGGGCGACCGCTGCGGGCAGCAGCCCGATGAAGAACATCCACCGCCAGCCGAGATGGGGGACCACCAACGGGTAGAGCTGGCTGGCGAGCACCACGCCGATCGGATAGGCGGACAGCAGGGCGCCGCTGGCGCGATTGCGGAAGCGCTTCGGCCAGGACTCCATCGCATAGGTGACGCTGGTGGCGTACTCGCCGGCCATGCCGATCCCGACGATCGCCCTGAAGACGAACATCGGCCAGTAACCCCAGGCCAGACCGCACAGGAAGCTGCCACCTGCGAAGCACAGGATGCTGATGACCATGGCACCCTTGCGGCCGAAGCGGTCGGCGACCGCCCCCAGCAGCAGACCGCCGAACCACCGCGAGACGAAGGCGGCGCTGACGAGCGTGGTGACCTGCACCAGGCTGAGATCGAACTCGTCTGCCAGCTCGGTGAGAACCAGGGTGATCAGGATGAAGTCGAAGCCATCCAGCAGGTAGCCGATCCAGGCGGCCCAAAACTGCTTCCACTGAGTGGTCGTCAGGGAGTCGTGCCTTGCAGCCATCTCCGGTGATGCGTCCATGCCCAGCACCTCTAATCAGATATCGGATATGTGAGAGCGGATATCAGGACGGTACAACATGATGCATGTCACATCAAGACCCGTGTTCAGCGAGTGGCCGAGCGATGCGCTGGCTACACCGGGTGAGTGTCGAGGCTGCGCTGCAGGTCCTCGAAGTGCCGGTCGACCGCTTTCGTCATCGCCGTACGGTCACCGGACCGAAGGGCATCGACGATTGCGGCGTGGTCCTCGGCGGTCGGTCGGCGCAGATCGAGCACGATGTGGTCGGCGGCCTTGCGGAAGATGCTCCAGAACACATCGATCAGCTGCAGCACGAACGGGTTGTCGAGTGGTGCGAACAATGCTTGGTGAAAGGCTTGGTCGACATCGGCGGGCACCCGACCGTGGTCAGCGTCGGCGCGCATCTTGGCAACGAGGTCGTCCAGCAGCTGCAGATCCTCTTCGGTGATTACCTTCGCCACCTCGCTGATCAGCCCCTCTTCAAGCGCTCGCCGCGTCTGCAGCAACTGGCGCAACGGAACGTTGTCGGCCTGCAGGCCGTAGGGCAACTGCTCGATGAGGGGTCCGAAGCTGAACGTGCCGACGAATAGGCCCTTGCCTCGCCTGACCTCGACGACACCGTGGGCCTCGAGGCGGCGCAGCGCTTCGCGGACTGAGGTCTTTCCGACGTCGAGCTGGGTCGCGAGCTCGGCCTCCGAGGGCAGTGCGTCGCCCGGCTTGAGCTGTTTGTCGACGATGTAGGCGCGGATGGCATCGCCGGTCTCGTGTGACAGTAATGCCCGCATCGACGGCTCCCTCCGGTCTTCGGATATCAGGTAGGTTACCGCCTCTGGTGGTTGGTCGTGTTGATCCGACGTTTGGCAGCGAGCGCGAGGCGAAGCACGACGCTCGGGGTTGGGCCGCGCGGGATCAGCGATGCGCTCTAGAGTTTCGGGAGTGAATCAACCGGTTCCACGTGGCTGTCACGACGCTTCCCGCGCCCCTGAAGACAAGCAGTCCGAGTTCCGGCAGGCTGTGAGCGAGCCTCGGGTTGCACCGGTCCGGCTCGGCCTCTTGACCGTGGTGTTGGCGACCGCGTGCGGTCTGGCAGTCGCCAACATCTACTTCGCGCAGCCGATCCTCAACCTGCTAGCGGCTTCGTTTCACACCAGCCAGAGCGCGGCGACCTTGGCTGTCACCATCGTGCAGGTCGGCTACGCCATCGGCCTGGTGATACTGCTGCCGATGGGGGACCTGCTCGAGAACCGACGTCTGACGTCGGCGATGCTCGTCGTAACGGCCGTAGCTCTGGTGGTCGCCGGGTCGGCCCGAGGCCTCGTGGTCTTCCTAGTGGCCTCGGTGTTCATCGGGATCACCTCCGTGGTCGCGCAGATCTTGATCCCGTTCGCCGCTCACCTCGCTCCGGAAGCCAGCCGGGGCCGCATCGTCGGATGGATCGGCAGCGGTCTGTTGCTCGGGATACTCCTCGCCCGAACGCTTTCCAGCCTGGCGGCGGCCGCATGGGGGTGGCGCGCCATCTTCTTCATCTCCGCGGGGCTCGATGCTCGTGATGGCGGTCGTGCTCTACCGCCTGCTGCCGGCCCGTACGCCCGACCACACCGGCAGTTATCTGACGTTGATGGCATCGGTGCTCGAACTGATGCGCACGCAACCACGGCTGCGACTGCGCGCGGTGTGCCAAGCGCTGATGTTCGCCGCGTTCAGCGCCTACTGGACGGGCATCAGCTACCAGCTGATCGCCGTCCATGGGTTCAATCAGGCGCAGATCGGGCTGTTCGCCCTAGTGGGCGCCGTCGGCGTCGTCGCCGCTCCGGTGGCAGGCCGCATCGCCGATCGCGGCGACCGGTTCGTCAGTGGCATCGCTCTTTTCATCGGCGTCGCCGCGATGATCGTCGCTCGCTTCGGCGCGAGCAGCGTGGTCCTGCTCGGCCTCGCCGCGGTGCTGCTCGACGTCGCGATGACGGCCCACCAGGTGCTCAGCCAGCGGGAGATCTACCAGTTGCGTCCTGACGCCCGCGCCCGAATCAACACCGTCTACATGGGCAGCGTGTTCGCGGGCGGGGCACTGGGCTCCGCCCTCGCAGGCGCCCTGCACGTCGATTACGGCTGGAACGGCATCGCCACCGCCGGCATCGCCCTGCTCACGCTGTCCTTCGCACTCTGGGCGTTCAGCCAATTTCGGGCTCGGGAGCGACGGCAGCGGCTGCCCATGCCCGACAGCGACACGGTGACTACCTAGCAGATCGGGCCGTGGCCGTTGTGTTGCGCGGTGTTCGCGGCCAAGCGGCACCACTTTCCGGCATCGGCTGAGAAATTGCTGTGGGTATTCCAGTCAAATGCGGATGCCGCGACGGGTTATCGGCTCACACTGCTGAAACAGCCACGAACGACGCGGCGAGCGCGTTTGCGCACTGAGAGGGGATATTTCATGATCCACACCATTGCGGAGTCCCGTGTGCACTCAAAGACCCTTCCCGCCATGATGAAGGTCGGCATTGCCATCGTGACTGCCGGAATCTTGGCAGGGCACGGGCTGGGATGGTCGGCTGCAGCTGTTGCGGGCCCTAGCGACTTTGGCAATGCCCAAGACACCATCGATGCCCTGCAAGCCCAGGGTTACTACGTACTTCTCAACGGAGCGGTGGACAACCCGCTGTCATGGTGCAAGGTGACCGGCATCTCGGGGCTGAACAGCTCGAACATCGATTCGGCGGGGCACCGGATCGACCCCACGCAATTCGACAGGCTCTACGTCGACGTCTACTGCAGGGGCGTGGAGTGACCGCCACCAACCACGCCGGCACCCCCCCGGTATCTGCACGCCGTGCTCGTCGCGAATGAGTCATCGGCTGGACCGATTTCGTTTCGGGACCGGCGGGTAGACGCCCGATCTACAACTCCTTCAGGCGTCGTACACGGTCGATGATCGCCCGGTGTGACACCGCCGCGTCAGGTGCGAAGACATCGAAGGCGTGCGGGGTTCCGGGGTGCAGATGAAGCTCGGCCGGCACACCCGCGGCCGTCAACCGCCTGGCGTACTCGATGCTCTCGTCCCGAAAGATGTCGAGTTCGCCGACGTCGATATAGGTCGGTGGCAGCCCGGACAGGTCGGTGCAGCGCGCAGGCGCGATATACGGACTGACGTCCTCACCGCCGACTCGTTCACCGAGCAGAGCACCCCAGGCGGTGACGTTGTCGGCATGTGTCCAGGTCACGAATGGACGCAACTGCGGGTCGACTGTGGCGGTCCGGTCGTCCAGCATCGGATAAAGCAGTAACTGCTGAGCCAGGTGTGGGCCGCCCCGATCGCGCGCAAGGAGGGCGACGCCCGCGGCAAGGCCGCCGCCTGCGCTGCCGCCGAGCACGGCGATGCGGGTGGGGTCGATGCCGAGGTCGCAGGCATGCTCGGCCAACCACACCAGGCCGGTGTAACAATCCTCGACCGGCAGCCTCCCAGGGTGTTCGGGCGCCACGCGGTAGTCGACGGCCAGCATCGAGACGCCCGACGCGGCGACATAACCCCTGGCGACCAGGTCGTAGGTTCGGTGCCAGCCCGCGATCATGCCGCCACCGTGCAGATACAACGCCGCGCTTCGAGGCTGATCCGTTCCGGTGGGCCTGTAGAACAGCAGTGGCACCGGGGTGCCGTCGACACCGACTGCAACGTACTCGTCGATCTGCACGCCACTGGCCGGTGCGAGTGCTCGCGCGGCGACGTCATAACTGCGTTCGAGGCCGACTCGCCGCGCATGCCAATCCCCGATCGGTGGCGAGGGCAGTTCGTGCGCCGCGGCCATGAGTGGAGCGAGCGCGACTTGCACCTCGGGGTCCATCGAGAATCCCATTTGGGCAACACTACTCAAGCGAGCTGTGTACCTGGATTGTCCGTTTGCCAGTGGTACGGAACACATTTCATCGTCACGAGTGCGGGGTTGTCGCTAGTCTGCACGGGGAGCACCCCGCTCGGGCGAGCGCAACGGCGACGGAAAACATCGTTCCCTTGCCGCCGACACGAGGCGTCATTGGTCGAGACAGCATTCGCTGACATCGCCGGAGACGTTGTGGTAACTGGGCATTCACTTGTTCGACCTTGCGCCAGTTGGCGGGACGAGACCTCCACCGACGTCGCATTCCCCGTTGCCATCGCGACCGGCCGAGCTCGCCGTACTGCTTGGCGACGTCGTGGCTTGCCGTCAGGCCCCGCGCTGGCCAGCCGAGCGATCCGCGCCTCTTGAGCGGTCCGGTCTCGTGTGCCTCCCGAGCGCCTCCAGAGCCGCACCGTCGGGCAGCCATCCGTACCGTCTCTTTCCGGTCCTGGGCATCTCATCGCGGCCTCGTCGCACGATGCCCTCAGCGCCATTCGACGTGTCGATCGGTGACACGCCACACGAGCCTTGGAAGCGGATTGATCTCGCTGGCAGATCCAGATTGACATTCCCGTTTGGTTTGCGTCGTCGGCGGGCACCTCCTCATGGCGCGGTCGCCGTGAAGCGACCGCGACCAGCGCGTGGCGTCAAGAGCCCGATGCACCGCCGCTGCACGGAAGTCTCAAGAGGAAAGAAGGTCACCATGGCACTCAATGACGAGGACATCTCCACCACCGGGGCCGGCGGCGAGGGGCCTGCCGACGGCGGCTCCAATACCGGAGGCCACGACGGCGGCGCTGACGGAACCGCTGGCGAAGGGCCTGCCGACGGCGGCTCGAATCCCGAGGGTCACGACGGCGGCGCTGACGGAACCGCTGGCGAAGGGCCTGCCGACGGCGGCTCGAATCCCGAGGGTCACGACGGCGGCGCCGACGGGACAGCCTGATCACATCCCGATGCTGAATCGTTGCGTCGCTACCGATGCTGGGTCGTTCGCGACCCAGTATTGGGGCCGCAAGCCGCTACTCAGCCGCGCGCCGTCACTTCCGCGCGACTTCAGCGACCTGCTGTCGGCGGCGACGGTCGACGAGCTGATTGCCGAGCGCGGGGTTCGCGCGCCGTTCATTCGCATGGCGTCGCGAGGCGACCTGCTGGCGCGAGAGTGCTACCTAGGATCCGCGGGTTTCGGCGCCGAGATGCCAGATCAGGTGGATTCGGCCAAGGTGCTGGCCCAATTCGCCAGTGGCGCAACCATTGTGCTGCAGGGCCTACATCGACTGTGGCCACCCCTCATCGACTTCGTTCGCCATATGGTCGACGAGCTCGGGTACCCGACGCAGGCCAACGCCTACATCACTCCACCAACCAGTCGAGGATTCGACCCGCACTACGACGTACACGACGTATTCGTCCTGCAGGCGGCGGGGCAGAAGCGTTGGATCGTGCACGAACCGGTGCTCGAGAATCCCTTGCCGTCGCAGCCGTGGACCGACCATCGAGCGGCGATCAGTGACCGCGTCGGAGGCGAACCGGTCGATCGACGCCGTGCTCTCACCCGGGGATGCGCTCTACCTTCCCCGTGGATGGATTCATTCCGCACAGACGCTCGAGTCGACATCGATCCACTTGACCATAGGGGTCTCACCCGTCACCGGTCTCGACGTCGTCCATGCCGTCGCCGACACTCTGGCATCGGACGCCGAATTCCGGAAGTCCTTGCCGATGGGAATCGATCCCGCGGACCACGGCACGATGGCGGCAATGGCGACGAAGATCATGACCGCAGTGGCCGACACGATGCGCTTTCGCGCCGCGGAGGTCACCACCGCCGCGGCCGCCCGGATGTCGCAGCACCACGCGGAACGCACACGGCCCGTTCCGGTCCGTCCGCTGGCTTCGATGGAGGCCGCCGAGCGGTCTGGCACCAGCGTGGTGAGGTGGCGTCGCGGGCTCGTCGCGAACATCGATCACTATGCCGACCGGGTCGTACTGCGCCTTCCGGACCGGACCATCACCTTTCCGACCTCGTGCGGGGCCGCCGTCGATGTGCTGCATCACGGGCACCTCGCCGATGCAGGTTCGCTGCCGGGCCTCGATCGAGCCGACGGGACGGTACTGATACGCAGATTGCTTCGAGAAGCGGTCCTGATACCCGCGGATCTTCGGGACCGGTCGGTCCCGGCCAACCGAGGATGACCCCAGGCAAGCCACCTCCGTGTAGCAACCAGTCGCTGGCTCGCAACGACCCGCTGTACGGGACGGCATCCGCAGGATCATCGTGGGTGCTGCTCGAACTTCCGGGGGCATGGGGGCGCTCGGCGTTTCTCGATTCTCCTGCGATCGTCGAACCCGGCCTCGGCCGTGCCATCGCCCGCCGCTTCGAAACCGCGGGCATGAGAATCGCGGCGATACGTCGTCCCGGCCGTCGTCCGGTGTTGCCGCGATGGCGCTGGTTCATCGCACAGTCCGGGGAGGGGAGTGAGGCGCTCTACCAAGGGGAGGTGACAGGGCCTCTGGACTACTTGAATGTCGCACTCGATGGTTCCGACGGCGACGTGTCCACCGGTCCACTGGTCGCGGTATGCGCGCACGGTAAGCACGACCAGTGTTGTGCGGTTCGGGGACGGGCCGCGACCATGGCGATCGCGGCGCGGTATCCCGAGTTTACCTGGGAGTGTTCGCATCTGGGTGGGGACCGATTTGCGGCGACCATGCTCGTGCTCCCCGAGGCGCTGTGCTACGGCCGAGTCGACTCGACCGATGCGGCCGAACTGATCCGGTTGTATCTCGACGGACGGCTGGACAACGGCTTCCTGCGAGGACGCACGTCCCTGCCGCACGCGGTGCAGGCCGCGCAATACTTCGCGCGTGAGCAGTCGGGTGAAGACCGCATCCACGCGCTGTCTCCGCTCGATGTCCAACACAGCGAACACAGAATCCGCGTGGTACTGGCCGCTGAGCAGGGCGCACTGGAGGTCGTGCTCGCTGAGGAGCTGTCCGAGCCGCTTCGATCCACCTGTCACTCATCGGTCGCCGGACCAGTGCGCACATTCGTCTTGGTGTCGATCGCCCCGGCGTCCAGCGATCTGGGTAGCTAACGGCCCCGCGTGACTGCGTCATCAGTTCCCCACGCAATCTCCACGAGATCTCCAAGCAGCGACCAGCTCCGACGGCGAAACATAGCCGTCATGACAACTGATGCGACGTGCCGACAAACCCAACGCCTACGCCGCGATGGTGACGCACCTCACCCCGTCGGTGATGATGAGACCCGAGAAGGGTTGCGAATCAATGATTCAGCGACGGCCAGCACGGCTCGAGCCGACGTTGACGGAGGCTTCGAGCGGGACGTACTGCCGCTGGCCGGTGACCTCTACCGATATGCCTTGTCGCGTACCAAGAATGTCGCCGATGCCGAGGATCTCGTACAGGACACCATGCTCAAGGCATTCAGGGCGTACGGAGGGGTACGCGAGGACACCTACTTCAAGGCGTGGACGCTGACCATCATGAAGCACACGTGGATCAGCAATCATCGCGCCACCGAGCGCAGGCCGGCGGAACATCTCGTCGGAGACGTGTCCGACGAGCAGGTCCCTTCTTGGTCTCCTGACGCGTCGGAGGACATGCTCTCGGCCGAGCATCACGCACTTCGTGACCTTCTCGACTCCGAGATGTCCGACGCGTTGAGTGCGCTGCCGGAAGACATGCGGCGAACCGTCTACTACATCGCCATCGAGGGGATGAAGTACCGGGAAGCGGCCGACCTCATGGGCGTTTCGGAAGGCACCGTGATGTCAAGGATGCACCGCATTCGGACGAAACTGCGTCTCGCACTGGGCGACGTCGCGCAGCAGCGAGGCCTGCTGCGTGACGCCGACGGCAGACGCGCCGCCTAGGTGCCAACGTGCTGTGGGGTGCCGCACAGCTGAGTCAACGCGATTTGGGTAAGCGACTGTTAGCCCTCGTCGGCTGGTGTTGACGGGAGGGCAACTGCCGGCCGTCGGGCGGTCAGCGTTCCGAACTTCACAGGTACCGTACAGATACGTTGAAGTTCCGCTTTCCGAACGCAGACAACTGCTGATGGAACTAGGCCTGACGACGTGTGTGGAATCACATACCGTTCTGCCCACGAGCAGGCTACAGACCGACCGCGCTGCGGCGCTCGGGAACGGCTGGAAAGACCTTCTCGCGCTGGAATTTCCGACGCGCATCGAAACCGGATGGAGGTCACACGCGACGCCCACGCCGTAACGGCTGCAAAGGGCCCCGACCGGGCCCATCCTGGGCGTCCTCGAGCCGACCAGACTGCCGACGATGCGCCCGTGCGGGTAACCGAATTCTCGGGGCTCCGCCGAAGGCTCAGGAGCTGATGGACACGTGGCGCGCGGTACGTCCGATGTGTGCTCGCATCACGGCCGTCGCCTGTTCCACGTCGCCCTTGCTGATCGCCATCACGATCTGTCGATGTTCGCGGTTGCCGCGAAGCCCCATTTCGGGATGGTCCTCCTTCACGCGTTCCAGTGACTTCAGCGTTGGCCCGCGGAACGAGTCGGCGAGCATGACGATCGCGTTGTTGTGGCCGGCGTGGGCGACGCGGCTGTGGAACTCCGCCGAGAGTGACATGGGGTACTTGCCCTGTGCGAGTGCGGCATCACCCCGGTCGCAGATGCGGAGAAGCTCCTCGATGTCCTGTGACGTCGCGCGGTCGCACACCAGCGGAATGATGCCCAACTCGAATACCTGGCGCGCCTCGGTGACTTCCTTCGCGGTCAGAACCGACAAGCTCAACAAGTCGATGATGCTCGTCCCGACCTGGGCGCTGGTCGGTGCGGTCACGAAGGCGCCACCACCGGCAGCCGACCTTGACGGCAACCATTCCGTTTGCCTCCAGCCCACGGAGGGCCTCCCGGACGGTCACTCGACTGACGCCGAATTTCTCGCCGAGCTCCCGTTCAGACGGCAGCCTGTGGCCGGGCTTGAGGTGACCGTCCCGGATCAGGACTCGGATCTGGTCGACGATCATCTCCGAGGCCCGGCCGGCCACGACGCGGGTGAACATGTCGTCGTCGGTACCCGGTGGGGTAGCTGGGTTGTCTGGCTCCCATGGCCCAATGATAAGGCCACAAGACCTTCAGTGAGGTGAGTCTCGATGCATCACTTCGGTATTCTTCCGTCCTGTGGTGCACCTCATGGCCGTCGACAGATCAAAAGGTGGGTAGCGCGGCGTTCCCCACCGTGTGACCCAAGAGACCCACGAGCTCAACCCTCACCCCCGCACCCGACCGCATGGAGTTGGTCGCGCGGGCGACCGAACTGCAGCCGCTACTACGCCAGCACGCGGAGCAGATGGACGCGGAACGCCGGATCTCCGACGAGGTGAACACCGCCCTTGTCGGCGCCGGGCTCTTTCGCATGCTTACCCCGAGGCGTTTGGGGGGATATGAGAGCGGGCTGCGCACCGCGGTAGAGGTCACTGCGACGCTCGGCGCGGGGGATGGTTCAGCGGCGTGGCTGGTGGGGATCGGGACGGGGGCCGCCTGGCTACTCGGCATGGGTTCCAGGGAAGCGCAGGACGCCGTCTTCGGAGCCGATCCCGATGCCCGGCTGACCGGTAGCGCCATGCCTGGAGTGGCCAGACGAGTCGAGGGCGGCCTGCGGATGAGCGGACGCTGGCCGAACGCGTCCGGCACGCAGCATGCGACGTGGGCGTCGCTCGCCGCAGTGGTCTTGGACGAAGCCGACGAGATCGTCGATGCGGTGATGGGCACCATACCGGCGTCGGAACTGAGGGTTGAGGACACCTGGCACATGGTCGGAATGCGCGGTACCGGCAGCAACACGTGGGTCGGCGATGACGTCTTCGTACCGGAGCACATGACGATGTCCATGGCGTCACTGACCGACGCGCCGACAGCTCCAACCGGGGAGTCGCTGTATCGGCTGCCGTTGGCGGGTTCCGCGACGTTGCTTCTGGTCGCGCCCGCGCTCGGGATGGGCAGGGCCGCCTTGGATCTGGCGGTGGAGAAGGCGCCAACCAAGGGCATCGCTTCGACGACCTACCTGAGACAGACCGACTCAGTGGCCGTGCAGATCCAGATCGGCGAAGCCGCGCTGAAGCTGCGGACTGCACAGATGCACGTGTATGACGCCGCCGACGAACTGGACGCGATTGCAGCGCGTGGTGAGCAGGTGGGCTATGAGACGCGGGCCGAGGTCCGTGCGCGGGCGGGCTACGCCGCTGCACTGGTATTGGACGCGATGAACACCCTCATGAACGTTCACGGCGCGGGAGGTTTCGCGCAGTCCAGCCGAATGCAGCAACACTGGCGGGACGCCAACGTCATTGCCCGGCACCCGGGACTCAACGCCACGATCGGATACGAGATCTACGGCAAGGCGTTGCTCGGCGTGGAGGAGCGCATCGGCCGGCTGGTGTAGGGACTGCATCGCCAAGCCCCGACTTTGCCCAAAGAGCAAGTGTGACAACTCAAATGAACGTTGTGGAATCAGCATGCCCGTCGGTCGGATCGATGCGTGCGGTCCGTGTGACGGGCATCGCAGGCGCTCGGGATGCATGGGTGACCTGGCCTACCAGTTCGCGAAAAGTATTGTGATAAAACGATATTGGAGTTGTGTACGGCCTGTGCGTGTGGTGTAGTTTTCCTTATGCCACCGACTGCCAGTATCCCGACTGCCTTCATGTACCGCTTGGCCTTTCATCCACTTGTCATGAAAGGCGTTGCGCGGGTGTTCTACTCACTCTTCACTCACCGTCTCCACGCCACAGAGGTGTTGTTCCTCAACGACGGTTACGAGGAGGACCCCCCAATGGGCGTTACGCTGGCCGAAGCCGACGAGCCATACCGCTACCCGATTCAGCTCTACCACCGCATCACGGCCAAGGCCGATCTGGAGGGCAAGCGCGTGTTGGAGGTGAGTTCCGGGCACGGTGGCGGGGCTTCGTACCTGACGCGCACCCTGCGCCCGGCCTCCTACGTCGGACTGGACCTGAACACGCGTGCGATTGCGTTCTGCGCCGAGCACCACAGCGTGCCCGGTCTGACCTTCGTGCAGGGCGACGCGGAGAATCTGCCCTTCGCCGATCGATCCTTCGACGCCATCGTCAACGTTGAGGCCTCGCACTGCTATCCGGGGTTTCCGCGGTTTCTGGACGAAGTGGGGCGAGTGCTGCGGCCCGGCGGTCGGTTCCTCTACGCCGACCTGCGACCACGGCTGCGGATCGCTGCTTGGGAGGCCGCTCTGGCCGGTGCACCGTTGCGAATGCTCAGCTGCCGGGTGATCGACGACGAGGTGTTGCGGGCGCTGGCCTTGAACTCACCCGTGGCCGACGAGCGACTCCGCGGTCAATTGCCCGCACTCCTGCACGGGGCCGGGCGCGAGGCCTTCCACGTGCAGGGCTCACGGTTCTACCGTGACCTGCAGCGAGGCGAGCTGACCTGGCGGATGTACGACTTCATCAAGGACTGAACCGGCCAGTCACTTGGCGCACAGGCCGACGGCCGTCTCCTCGGCGATGATCTTCTGGACCGGTTCGCCGAGGTGGGCTGCGAACTCCTGGGTCGGCTTCATGACCCACTTGCCGTCCTCGAACAGCATCGTCCGTGACCGCTCGACGCTGCCGACCTTCGCGCGCACGATCGCCTGGCCGTTCGCGGCGTCGAGGAGAATTCCGGCGACGCGGATCCTGGGGCCGGTCGTCTTGCAGGTTTCGTAGAACGTCACGAAGTCGTCTTGCGTGATGCCGTCGCGAACCTGCTGTGACATGCGCTCCCAGACGCCGGCGAAGTCGCCCGAAGAGAAGAGGTCGACGTTCGCCTGCGCCGCTGCGGTGGCGGCCGACAGCGTCTCCGGCACGTCCGGTGCCGCCGAGGCGACGGTGCTCGCCGCCAGTGAGCCGCCCTGCCCAGCGTTCGCGTTGGTCGCGCCATCGGCGTTGCCACAAGCGGCACATGCGGCCGCCAACACCACCGCTGCCAGAGAGGTGACGAATGACTTCACCGCGCAAGGGTAAGTCCATTTGGCGTTCGGCGTTAGACCTACATCACGAGCTCGCACGTCTCAGACGAGGTGAACATGATGCCCAGCTACGGTTCGAACCCGCGCCCGGACCGGTGTTCGATTCTTGATCACCATGCCTCGATGTGGATGAATGTGCCGGTTCGGCACGGCTTCGTGCTCGCTCGGGGTGTGCGGCTACACGCGGTGAATGGCGTCATCCACCACATGTGGCAAAGCTGCGCCAGCTCGTCTCACGAATGGGAAAGCCATCCACGAATTTCGCTTCGTGGCGATCCCAGCCGGCTCGGCGCATGAATGTCAGTGGGTCTGGTGGCTCAATACCCGATGGAAGGCAGGTATGCGCCACGCGGCTCCTGGTATTCACCAATGGTCATCAGGTTCATGGTGTGCACCACCCGCAAGCCGCGGGAAAGACACCAGCGGAGCAGTTCGGTGTTGCGCATGGGCAGAAGCAGGCCTGTCCCGTCGATACTTCGCGCTGCTCCGATCAACGCCGCCAAGTCATCGTTGGTTTCGGCCACCGCATGCGAGAAAAGGCCCATGCCGGTGCTGTATCCGGTGATCCTGCCGTCGCGCTCGACCACCCTCGCAACGCCTTGGGCAACCGCCTCGCGCAGTTCACCGCCTCGGACGTGCCCGTGCACCCTCACGCATAGGGCATCACACGCATCGACGTCGACTTCCGCAGCCAGCCGGGTGACGCAGCCATCGATCGTCTCGTCGAGTGGTTCCCCCGAGAGCGTGACCAGCGGTTCACGTGCGGCGAAACCCAGCGTGGTGTAGAGGCTCAGCGAGCGGTTGTGATAGCCGGCTTGCACCAGCCGGACGCCGCGCACCCCTTGCCGATCGGCCCGATCGAGCACCGCCAACACCAGTTCCCGCCCGATCTGACGATCCTGGTAGCGCGGTTGCACCGTGACCGGACCTACCGAGCAGATGGTGGATCGCTCATCGAGGAAGTTGCTCCCCACGACCTCGCCGTCCAACTCGGCCACCACGCCGAAGAATAGGGGATGGCCGACGATGACCGAGAGCGCCGCCGTCGCGTTTTCGACCGCCGGAAAATCAGGGGGAAACGCGTGCCGGTGGGCGATCGCCGCGAATGCCTCGTAGCAGATGCGGCCACACTGTTCAGCGTCGTCAGCCCGTGCCGGTCGAATGTGCGGGCGCTGCATCACGCTTCCGCTCGCAGGTTCGGCAGGCTATGGCCGGCCGGCGGGCGCGTTGGCCGTCTCGATGAATTCGCGTACGGCGGTGCGTGGGTCTCCCGAACGCACCAGTGCCTCACCGACGAGGACGACGTCTGCGCCCCATCCGTGATACTCGGCGACGTCCCCAGGGCCCGCCACCCCGGATTCCGCCACGCGCACCGTCCCCTCAGGCACCAGCGGCGCGAGCTCGGCGAATACCGAGCGGTCAACGCTCAAGGTGGTCAGATCCCTTGCGTTGATTCCGAGCAGCTTTGCCCCGGCATCAACCGCTCGGCCGACTTCCTCGGCCGTGTGGGCCTCGACGAGTGGTGTCAGCCCCAGCTCGTCACACAGTCCCATCAAATCGGCCAACTGGCTGTCGGCGAGCGACACGACCATCAGCAGCGCAAGGTCTGCACCGTGGGCGCGAGCTTCCCACAGTTGAAAGGGATCGACGATGAAGTCCTTGCGCAGAACGGGAACGTCGACACGGCCACGCACGGCGTCCAGGTCGGCCAGGGATCCGCCGAAGCGGCGGCGCTCGGTCAGAACACTGATCGCCGCAGCTCCGCCCGTCGCGTACTTGGCCGCCAGGGAAGCCGGGTCTGGAATGTCCGCCAGCTCGCCCTTGCTCGGGCTCTTCCGCTTGACCTCGGCGATGATCGACACGCCCGGTTCCCGAAAGGCCGGCAGTGGATCGAGCGCCGGTGGCGCGCCGGCAACCCTGGACCGCAGCTCCGCCAGTGGCGTCTGACTCATCCGCTGTTCCAGATCCTCGAGAACACCCGCAAGGATTCCGTCGAGAACGCTCATGCTGGTCTCCTCATCGTATGGTCCGGTGAACCGCGGTCTTCATCGTATCGATCCATTGGCGATGGTGCCACGATCGATTCCAGTGATCGACGTCATATTCCGTTGCAGTGAAACCGATTTCGCACAGCAAGTTCCCAACAATGCTGTCAATGAACACCATTCGAGTCCGTCTGCTCGGCGACTCAGGCGTCGCGGCTGCCCGTGCTCTGCGGCTCAGCGGCGCTCTCCGCGGAGACGCCTGCAGTGTCGGGCGTGTCCAGCGATGTGGTCCCGGTCTCCGGCATGAGCCACTGTGCTCCGAGCGACACCAGGGCCATCACGACCAGATACAGCCCCACGTGTCCAACCCCGTAGCGCACGGTCAGCCAGGTGGCGACGAAGGGTGCGACGGCGGCGCCCAGCACGCTGGCAATGTTGAAGGACACGCCCGACCCGCTGTAGCGGACGTTGGTCGGGAACAGTTCGGGCAGAACCGCACTCATCGGTCCGTAGGCCAACCCGGTCAGGGTCATTCCGATGATCAGGAACGCAAGCACCGTCCCCCGCGATGCGTGGCCTGGTGCCAGCAGCGGCGTGAAGGACGCGCCGAAACACACGATGGCCACCGACACCGCCAAAAGGGTGCGGCGCCTGCCGAACCTGTCGACGAGCAGACCCGCGACCGGGATGGTCGCCGCGAAGAACAACACCGCGACCAGTTGCATTTGAAGGAACTCGACATAGCCGAACCCAAGGCCGAACCCGCGCGGCGCGCGGGCACCCGTGCCGTAACTCAGCACCCAGGTCGTGACGAGGTAGAACATCGCGAACGCGGACAGCACGACGAATGCGCCGATGAGCACCTTGTCCCAGCTGTAGCGAAACAACGCGGCGATGGGCGACTTGACGGGTTCACCGCGTTGCAAAGACCGGGCGAACACCGGAGTTTCGGCGAGCTTCAGTCGTACGTACAAGCCGACGGCGACCATGACGGCACTGAGCAGGAAGGGGATTCGCCAACCCCAGGTGTAGAACGCGCTGTTCACGCCGCCCGCAATGTCGCCAAGGCCCAGCACCGTGATCAACGAGAGGAACAACGCGTTGGCGAGCAGGAAGCCGAGCGGCGCACCCAGTTGGGGCCACATCGCCATCCATCCCCTTCGGCCGGGACGCGCCGTCTCGGCCGCCAGCAACGCCGCCCCGCTCCATTCGCCGCCGAGCGCCAGGCCCTGTGCGAAACGCATCACTGCGAGCAGGGCCGGCGCCAACACGCCGACGTGCGCGTAGGTCGGAAGCAGTCCGATCGCAAAGGTGGCGATTCCCATGACCAGTAGCGAGGACACCAGGGTCGCCTTGCGGCCGACTCGATCGCCGAAGTGGCCGAACAGGACCGAGCCGAGCGGACGGGCGGCGAAGGCCAACCCGAAGGTGGCGAAGGAGGCCAGCAGCGCGGCCGCCGGGTTCCCCGGCGGAAAGAACAACTTGGGAAACACCGACACGGCCGCCGTGGCGTAGACGTAGAAGTCGTAGAACTCGATGGTCGTGCCCACCATCGACGCCACTGCGATACGAGCGCGGGGCACATCGGTGACGAGCGACTTCGCAGGCAAAGTATTCCCCGTTTCTTCATTCGGGAGCAGGCTGGCTGCCACGCTCCGCAGAAGCCAACGAGCGTGGCGCCGGAAGTATTCACTGGCTTGGAAGTCTGGCGCCCGTAATGGCGAGGATCACATGCTCCGTTTCCAGCAGAGTCCGGTTGGCGTTCGTTTCCCAGTCTGGCAATGTCAGTGCTCGTGCCGCACGGCCGCCTGCAGGAGGCGAGCTTCGCCGTCCGGGTGGGAACCGTCGAGACACTGGCGAGCTGGTGCTCTCCGTTCCTCCCGATGCCCGCCGATCTGGCGCGGTCCTCGGCACGCCGGCACCGGCGTCACCTGCGACGTCCCAAATGTTGGATTGACGGAGGATGGGAGAGACATGAAGCTTCTCGACGAGGTTCTCGGGGCCTACGGAGGCGTCGAGCGTTGGAGGGCACTCGACACCATCAAGATCCACCAGACCGTCGGCGGCGTCCTCTGGACACTCAAGAACGTCGACGGGGTCATCAACGACTCAACCGTGGAGATCCGGGTCCAGGAACAACGCGCGTGGCACCGTCCGTTCACACGGGTGGGACTACGGTCGTCGTACAGCCCTGGCCGCGTCGCCATCGAGACCGACGATGATTCGGCTGAGACCGTCGATGCCTTGGTCTCACCGCGCGACTCGTTCACCGGCCACGAGCTGACGACGCCCTGGACGATGTTGCAATTGGCCTATTTCGCCGGTTACGCCATGTGGACGTATCTCTCCGAGCCCTATTCGTTGACATTTCCCGGGGTGACGACTGAAGAACTCGGCGCATGGGACGAGGACGGTCAGGTCTGGCGGCGGCTCGGTGTGCGCTACCCGGACAGTATCGGTACCCACAGCGCCGACCAGGTGCTCTATGTCGATTCCGATGGGTTTCTGCGACGTCGGGACTATCAGGTCGACATCGCCGGTGGGTCGCCGGCAGCGCACTACATCAACGATCATCGGGAGTTCGAAGGAATCATCGTTCCGGTACAGCGGATCGTGCACGTTCGCGACGAGAATCGACATCCTGTTCCCGAGCCGGTCACGGTGTCCATCGACATCGACGAGGTCACCGTCGGCTGATGACGCCGGTTGCCTCCACGCCCACGTGATCGAGGATAAGCGACCGGTCGGCTACTATCGATGTCATGCCACGCCCATCGAATCCCGACGTCCGTCGTCGCCTGCTCGCAGCGGGGCTCGACCTGGTGCACGCGCGCGGCTTCGCCGCCAGCGGCGTCAAGGACATCACCGACGCGGCCGGCGTACCGAAGGGGTCCTTCTACGCGTATTTCCCCAGTAAAGAGGCCTTCGCCGCGGCGATTCTCGAACACTACTGGTCCGATATCGAGGCACGGATTCTGCCGATTCTGGAGGCGGACGGGCTGGCGCAGGAGCGCATCGCACGCTTCTTCCATGCGCTGGCCGACGAACACGAGGCCGGAGACTTCCTGCTCGGCTGTTTGATCGGCAAGCTGTCGCTCGAGCTGGGTGGTTCGAGCGAACCGGTACGCGACGAGCTCGTCCGCATCCTCGACCGCTGGGACCAAGCCCTGGCAGCGTGTGTGCGGTCTGGCCAGGGTGGGTCCGGAGACATCCGGACGGACCTCGAGGCCGGGGAGCTTGCCTCCCTGCTGATCGAGGGATGGGAGGGCGCGGCCCTTCGCGGGAAGGTGGCTCGCAGTCGCACCCCGTATGAGCGGTTTGAGGCGGTGACCGTCCCGGCGCTTCTCCGCTGATCCGTCATGGACGAACAGATCACACTCACATCGCTTGATAAATAGACGACCGGTCATCTATAATTCTCTTCATGACCTATCCGAGCTTGTACGCCGAACCCCAAAACCCAGCACTGCCGACGTCCGGCTTCGTGCTCGATCTCGAGCACGCCGCACTCGTCGTCACCGATCCGCAAATCGACTTCCTCAGCGCCGAAGGGGTGTCGTGGCCGGTGTTCGGCGACAGCATCACCGAGAACGACACCGTCGCTCACATCGGCGAGCTGTTGGACGCCGCGAAGCTGACGGGAATCACCGTTGCGGTGTCACCGCACTACTTCTATCCGACCGACAAGCAGTGGCGGTTCGGTGATCCGCTCGAACAGTTCATGACCGCCGTCGACATGTTCGGCCGCCAGGGGGCGTACACGACGGACGGCTTTGCCGGCTCGGGCGCCGACTTCCTGCCCGCCTACCAGCACCACATCCTCGACGGGCAAACCGTGATCACCTCGCCGCACAAGATCGTCGGCCCGGAGTCGAACGACCTCGTGCTCCAGTTGCGCAAGCGTGGCGTGAGCCAGGTGATCTTGGCGGGCATGGCCGCCAACCTGTGCGTCGAAGGCCACATGCGCGAACTCGTCGAGCAGGGCTTCGAGGTCGCCGTGGTCAAGGACGCGACGGCGGGCCCGCGCCTGCCCGAAGGCGACGGCTACCTCGCGGCCTTGATCAACTTCCGTTTCCTCGCCAGCGCGGTCTGGACGACGGCCGAGGCCGTCGCGCAGCTCGAGGAGGGGAGCCGATGACCACGCACGCAGCACGCATCGGCGTACCGGACCCGTTGTCGCCGAGGGGCATTCAGCGCAGGCGCGTAGTCAACCGAAGAGAAATTCATCAACGAGGAGTCTGAACGACATGACATCGACTGAGAACCCAAATCAGCGCAACTTCGCCTTGAACGACGGCGACGGTGAGATTCCGGCGCTCGGGTTCGGCACGCTGGTCTCGGATACCGCAGAGACTCGCAGCGCCACCAAGGCCGCGGTCGAGGCGGGATTCCGTCACCTCGACTGTGCCGAGCGGTATCGCAACGAAGAGGAGGTCGGCGCAGCGCTCAAGGAGTTGTTCGCGCAAGGCACGGTCCGCCGTGAGGACCTGTTCGTGACCACCAAGCTCTGGAACAACAACCATCGCCCGGAACGGGTCAAGTCGGCGCTGCAGGCAAGTCTGAACAGGCTCGGGCTGGATTCGGTCGATCTGTATCTGGTGCACACCCCGTTCGCGTTCCAGCCAGGAGACGACCAAGACCCCCGCGACCCGCACGGCGCCGTCGTCTACGACGACGGAGTTACGTTGGACGAGACCTGGACTGCCATGGAAGCGCTTGTCGATGACGGACTTTCGCGAGCGATCGGCCTGTCCGACATCGACGTCGATGGCACCAGGAAGATCGTCAACGGCGCCCGAATCAAGCCGGCCGTCGTCGAGGTCGAGTCGCACCCCTATCACCCGCAATGGGACCTGCACGAGTACTGCACGACAGAGGGCATCATCCTGCTGGCATTCGCCCCATTGGGCCACGCGATGGAACCGCGACTGCTCGACGATCCTCTCGTCGTCTCGATGGCGCGGCGCTTCGGAAAGACGCCCGCACAGGTGCTTCTGGCCTGGGGCATTCAGCGCGGCAGCGCCGTTCTGACGTCATCGGTCAGGCCCGCCCGCATCGTCGAGAACTTCGACGTCACCGCGCTTCCCGAGAGCGCGATCCATGAGATCAGCGAGCTCGAAACCCGCATCCGGTTCAATTCCGTCGTCGACGGGGGAGAGCCCGGATTCATCGAGGTGCCCCAGGGGAGGTGACCGAAGCCGGCAGGCCGGGTCGGTGACGTAATCATGACGTCGGTCATCTCTGCGCCCTTTCGGCGTAACGGTCGGGTCGGCACGCATCACTTCACCTCAGATGAACAAGCGTGAACCGCCTCGGGCCGCTGGCCCGAATCCGCTTGGCCAGGAGGTTCGTGACGATAAGAAACTTGCCACCGCTTCGGCCACCGTCGACCTCGACACAGCACACTGACGTGCCACGGCGTCGAAGCGCTGGTTCGTTCGGTCGAATCCGGCAGCGCGTGCGGATGGCGTTAGGCCGCAACCGGAAGCTGGTTTGTCAGGAGGTGGTCGAGCTCGTCACCGCCTACCTGGACGGAGCGCTCGACCCCGTCACGCGGGCGCGGTTTCAAGCACACTTGGAGGGATGCGACGGCTGCGCCACCTATCTCGACCAGTTGCGTGCCACGGTGGTCACCGTCGGGGAGATCCGCGACGAGGATCTCGACCCGGTCTACCGGATGCGTCTCATGGACGCCTTCGCGGAAACGACCGGATCATGGTGACCGCCACCGACGAGTCGGCACTCATCGCCGCGCTGCGTGCGGGTGACCCGAATGCCTTCGCTGCTCTGGTCGACGAGCACACTCCGGCCATGCTGCGCGTTGCCGGGGGACACGTGCCCAGCCACGCCATCGCCGAGGAGGTGGTCCAGGAAACGTGGATCGCGCTGGTACGGGGAATCGATCGGTTCGAAGGACGGTCTTCTCTGAAGACCTGGCTCTTCACCGTGATGTCGAACATCGCCAAGGCTCGCGGCGTGCGCGAACGTCGGGATCAGGAAGCTGTGATCGCCGCCGCCACCGTCGAACCGGCACGCTTCCACGGCCCGGCAGAGCCCGGCGCAGGAGGGTGGAAGGAGACTCCGATCGCCTTTCCGGCCGGCCCAGAAGGCTCGGTCCTGGGAGACGAGCTAAGCGCCGTTGCCCAGCGTGAACTCGACAAGCTGCCTGAGCGGCAGCGAGCCGTGGTCACCCTCCGCGACATGCTCGGGTTCGATTCCACCGAAGTATGCGAACTGCTCGACATCACCGTCGCCAACCAACGGGTCCTCCTGCACCGCGGGCGTGCCGCCATCCGGCAAGTCCTCGAGGAGTACGTGCGGGGCGGGACCCCGACATGACCCCGGCCGACCGACCGGGTGAAGAGCCACCCCTCGAGCCCGAGGTGCGCCAGCCGGTCCATGGCTTTCCGGCCGTGCTGTGGCGGTCGTTGGAAAACCATCCGCCGCCCGGGCTCTCGTCGATCCGGTGGCGCAGTCCGCTGCGGGGTCCCTGGCTGACGTCGGTGTTCGGTGCGGTGCTGTTGGTGGTGTTGCCGATCGTCATCATCACCGGATTGTTGTCCTACATCGCCTACGGCCCGCGTTTCGGCGCCGCCATTCCGGCAGACGTCGGCTGGCTCAAACTTCCCACCTTCGACTGGCCGAGCAACCCCAAGTGGCTCTACCGGTTGACGCAGGGCCTGCACGTCGGCCTTGGCCTGATCATGATTCCGGTGGTGCTGGCCAAGCTCTGGTCGGTCATTCCGCGGTTGTTCACGTGGCCACCTGCCCGGTCGGCGGCCAACGTGCTGGAGCGTGTGTCGCTGCTGATGATCGTCGGCGGGGTGCTGTTCGAGATCGTCACCGGTGTGCTGAACATCCAGTACGACTACATCTTCGGGTTCAGCTTCTACACCGCTCACTACTTCGGTGCGTGGGTGTTCATCGCCGGGTTCGTCGCACACGTCTGCCTCAAACTGCCCACGGTGGTCCGCAGTCTGCGCTCGCGTTCGTTCCGCAGCGTCCTGATGACGTCGCGCGCAGACACGGTTCCCGAGCCGCCCGACGCAGACGGTCTGGTCGCAGCCGATCCGGATCCCCCGACGCTCAGCCGGCGCGGCGCCCTTGCGGTCGTGGGTGGTGGTGCACTCTTGGTCGCGGTCCTCACGGCGGGTCAGACGATCGGAGGCTGGACCCGAAACCTGGCCGTGCTGCTGCCCCGCGGTCGCAGCTACGGCGACGGCCCCAACGACTTCCAGATCAACCGCACTGCACTGGCGGCGCGCATCGATCCCGCCCTGACCGGCGAACGATGGCGTCTACAACTGCTGGGAGGCCCGCAACCGGTGCTGCTCGACCGGGCATCGCTTGCCGCGATGCCGCAGCACACCGTTGACCTTCCGCTGGCTTGCGTCGAGGGCTGGTCCACCGTGCAAACCTGGTCAGGCGTCCGGCTGGCCGATCTCGCCGCAGCGGCCGGACGTCCTCGACCGGGTTCGGCGGTGGTGTCGTCGCTGGAGCGGTTCGGCGCGTTCAACCGTGCACGGCTGCAGCGCAATCAAGTTCTCAACCCGGATGCGTTGCTCGCCCTCCGGGTCAACGGCGCCGCCCTCTCGCCGGACCACGGCCACCCGGCGCGGATCATCGTGCCGGCTCTACCGGGGGTGCACTGCACGAAATGGGTTGCTTCCATTGAGTTCCGGGAGGAGTGATGCAGACCACACCCCATCTGTTCAGGCGGCTCTACGGCGAACGCGTCCTGCACCTGATCATTCTGCTGGCTGCGTTGGCGCTGGCCGCGTACGCGGTGTCGGTTCTCGGGCTGAAGGGCCTGTACAACCCGAGGGTGTGGTGGCAGTCGATCGGCGTGTGGTTCGCCGGCGCCGTGATCGGGCACGATCTGGTCCTGTTCCCCCTCTATGCCCTTGCCGAGCGACTCATTCCGGCGCCCAGGCGCCAAGGCCGGCGCGACGGGGTAGGACAACGCGAACAGTCGCGAGTGCCCCTGACCAACTACGTGCGGATTCCCACGATGGCCGCCGGACTGACGTTCCTGCTGTTCCTTCCCGGCATCATCGAACAAGGCGCAGTGACCTATCGGAACGCGACGGGCCTGACGCAGGCTCCGTTCCTGCATCGCTGGCTGCTCCTCGTCGCAGCCGCCTATCTCATCAGCGCGACGTGGTACGTCGTGAAGACGATTCGGCGGCACTACGCACAGCGCATCCGTCCAACGAGGGCAGAAGTACGGAGATGACGCTCTACGTCGACGTGACCTGTCCGGATGCGAAGTAATCGCCCATCTGCCTAGGGGCACTGATCGAGCGCCGGCTTTCCTGCGAATCTGTCTGCCAGCCACACGAACTGGCTGGCGATGTCGACGTCGCCATGACCCTTGTCCTGCTGAAGATCCCACTGCACCACACCGCCGAGCGCGCACTGGCGTGCGATGGCATCGGTGGTCCACCTGGCGTCGATGAAGGTGTCCTTACCGCCGTAGATCACCGACAGTGGCGCCGACAGAGGCCGTTGCGGCAGAGCCCATTCGACGAGGATCGCCCGTAGTCGATTCGCGGCGTCCTGCGTTCGCGGCGCGAACTCGGTGGGCTTCAACCGCGCCTTCTCCGCGTTTCGCGCGGTGCCGGTGTCGGGGTTGCACGACAGCAGGGGGACCCAGTACGCCGCCGCCGCACCCGACCGGAAGTCGCCACGGTCGACGTCGCCGTGCAGTCGGGCGACCGACTCGACGAGAATCAGGAACAAGGGCATCTGGTCGTCGGTGAGCGTGCCCTGTTGCGCCTTGGCCACGATGCCGACGAGGTCGGCCGATGGCCCATTGGCCACGGCGCCGACGAGTTCGAGCTCGGGTGCGTACGTATCGGCCAGCTCGTCGGCGGCCCACGACGCCCCGCCGCCTTGCGATCCGCCGAAGGCCAGCCAACGGTGGGACGTCCCGGGGAACGTGTGCCGAAGTGCACGAACGGAGTCGATCACGTTGAGCCCAGCGGTCTTCGCGTCCATGTAGGGGTGCACGCCGTCCTCTCCGAGCCCCTGGTAGTCGGCCAGTGCGACGGCGTACCCCATCTTGACGTAGGTCCGCACCGGGTCGGACAAGCCCCACAGATCGGCGGACTCCGAGGGTGCGCACTGCTCCTCGATGCCGGTGGTGCCGTGGGCAAGGGCGATGATCGGCCAGCCGCCCGAGGGGGGCTCGCCCTCCGGGGTGAACACCGTGCCCGAGACCCTGGTGCCGGCACCCGTGTCGCCGTTGGTGGATCGGTAGACGACGCGGGCGGCATGGAGGTCACGGCCGGCTTCGAGGAACGTGGGCATCGTCATCGCGCTGATCAGGCTGCCGGGTCCCGGGGTGCCGAGGTCGGCCCCCTCGATCGGTGCGGGTTCGAGTTCATCGTCGCTTCCCAGCGCATCGCTTGCCCGTCCGCCAAGATCGAAGCCCAACGGTGAGGCAATCACGACGAGGCCGAGCGTGACGACGACCGCGATGCCGATCCAAAGCACGTGCCGTCGCGTCATTCTCACCGTCGCCGGTACCGCCCCGCGAGCCTCACCACTGGCTCCCCGACGTCGTGTGACGCGCGACCGTCGAGACGGGCAACGCGGCAGCAGGCACGAGGACCAGGCACGAGGACGATGTTATACAACCCCCTTCTGGAAGCTCCCCGGTCGGGTCATGGCGCCGGCGAATCGCAACACGGGCCGTGCCAGGGGATGTGGGGCCGCGGACCGTGCGAACTGTCCCGCGTTAGCCAACGCGTCGAGATCCCCGAGATACCGCCGCTAGGCGGTTCGGCCCGCGCAATGGAGTACGCGCTCGGTGAGTCAGCAGACATCTGGTGTCATGGGCCGCAGAATTCCGTCAGTTGACCGAAGTGATGCCTTGCATGAATAGTTGCGCGAGTGACACAGGCCGCTATGACGCAGTGCGAGAACATCGTTGGGACATTCCAGGGACGGCGGCAACGCAACCAGGTGGCATCGTGATGGGCGGTTTCCTGGACCGGTCTCGCATCGTCGCCGGACCCGCGTGGAGCCGCTGGCTCGTTCCTCCCGCCGCGCTGTCCATCCATCTCGCCATCGGTTCTGCGTATTCGTGGAGCGTGTTCAAGACCCCGCTGGAGAAGTCGATGGGCATCTCCGGAACGGCCAGTGCTTTGCCGTTCACCATCGGCATCGTGATGCTCGGGCTCTCGGCCGCGGTGTTCGGTACCCGCGTCGACCACAAGGGGCCGCGGTGGGCCATGTTCGTTGCCACCGTGTGCTTCTGCAGCGGTCTGCTGATCGCCGCACTGGGAGCGTCGATCGGTCAGTACTGGCTCGTCGTGTTCGGCTACGGGGTGGTCGGCGGGATCGGCCTGGGTATCGGCTACATCTCACCGGTGTCCACGCTGATCAAGTGGTTTCCGGACCGCCCAGGGATGGCGACCGGCCTGGCGATCATGGGATTCGGCGGCGGCGCGTTGATCGCATCGCCGTGGACGAGCAGCATGCTCGACGCGTTCGGCCGGAACACGACGTCTGGCATCGCCAAGACCTTCCTGGTGATGGGGTGCTGCTACGCGGTGTTCATGTCGATGGGATGGCTGTTGATCCGGGTGCCTGCGCCCGGCTGGACGCCGGGCGACTGGAAGCCCGAGGCGCAGAAGGCCGGCTCGTTGATCACCACGGCGGGCGTGTCTGCGGCCAACGCGATCAAGACACCCCAGTTCTGGCTGCTCTGGGTGGTCCTCTGCTTCAACGTCACCGCGGGCATCGGAATCCTGGAGAAGGCGGCGCCGATCTACCAGGACTTCTTCCCGAACGCCTCCAGCGCCGCCGTGCTCGCTTCGGCGGCCGCGGGATTCGTGGCACTGCTGTCGCTGGCCAACATGCTCGGCCGGCTGGGTTGGTCGTGGTTGTCAGATCTACTGGGCCGCAAGAACATGTATCGCCTGTATCTGGGCGGCGGCACCCTGCTGTACCTGACGTTGGCCACGACGACGAACTCCAACAAGGTCACGTTCCTGATCTGCGCGATCCTCATCCTGTCCTTCTACGGCGCGGGCTTCGCAACCGTCCCGGCCTACCTGCGCGACCTGTTCGGCACCTACGAGGTCGGCGCCATTCACGGCAGGCTGCTGACCGCGTGGTCCGCCGCAGGCGTGCTCGGACCCCTCATCGTCAACGCCATCGCAGATTCGGAGAAGGCCGCGGGCAAGAGCGGTCCCGGTCTCTACATCGTCTCGTTCTGGGTGATGATCGGTCTGCTGGTCGTCGGCTTCATCTGCAATGAACTGATCAAGCAGGTCAACCCAAGGCATCACGAGCCGGCTGCGCGTGCCGAGGGCATGCTCGCCCGCACCGTGGTTCCCCACGAACAGGCGGAGACACACTCGTGACGAATTCCGAATCGGCCGCGGTACCCGAGCCAGGGCAGTCCGTCAGCGCCGGGCTCATCGCGCTGGCCTGGGTGTGGGTGGCGATTCCGTTCGCCTACGCCATCTGGCAGCTGTTCGCGAAGATCACCCAGCTGTTCGGCACCTGAGGTGCTCGGCTAACCGCCTGTGCGCGCCAAGGTGTCGACGAAGTCACCGCCACCGGCGCACGCGCTTCCGGCGGCTACGTTCTGCGTGCCGCGGCCGGTGAGCAGCGCGATCGGATCGTCCATCCGGTCCGGCAGCGGATACTCGGCGGTGACGGTGATGTGCGCCGTGCCGCCGCCTGGTAGCGGCCGTGTAGCGCTTGGGCGGGGGAGACCGTCCGCGGCGGGAGGACGGCCGGATCGGGCACCCTGTTGACGTCGGGATCGCCTGTGCGCGTGAAGGTCACGGTTCGCTTCACGACGCAACCGCTGTTGGAGGCCGCCCTGGTGGTCTCGCCGGACAAGGTCCCGTCGGGACGCGGTTGCAGCGTGAACACCACGAACAGTTCGGTGGGGCCGTTGCAGTCCGCCGAGGCGAGACCCACGGCCAACCAGCTGCGTGCCACCTGATCGAAGACCATGCTCGACAGAAGGACCATCCCGTTGCCGCTGACGTTCGACGCCGTCGCCACGCAACCGGCCGCGCCACAGGTGGAGCGCACGCCCCACGTGCTCGTCGTGGCCGGGGCGCCCGAGGCCGGCTTGCCTTCGAGATCCGTGCCAGGGCCGTAGTCGGCCCGGTAGGTGCCCGTGAAGTCGATCCCCGCGGGGGCCGTGGCGGCTGCGGCGCGTAGGACGAGAACCGCGGTGCACTGAACTGCGTGCCCGCGGGCGGCGGTATGCCGTCGGTGGTTTGACGGTGATGGGTCTGCGCCGAGTCGGACGGGACCGGCTGACGTGGGCTGCTGTTGGCGGCGGGGTCGGTGATGGCGTTCCATGCGGCGGCGGCCATCTCGACGGTGCTCCGGTACCGGTCGCCGGGTTGTTTCGCCAGCCCGGTCGCGATCACCCGGTCCATCGCTGCCGGGACCGTCATGCGCTCCTCCGACGGTCTCGGTGGTGGCATGACCATGTGGCCCACCGCGACCTGCTCGAGAGTGCTGCCAGGGAAGGGCAGTTCGCCGGTCAGGCATTGGTAGAGCACGCAGGCCAGGGCGTAGACGTCGGAGCTGGGGGCGATGTCCCCGGTGCTGAAGCGTTCGGGGGCCATCTAGGCCCAGGTGCCGATGGTCGAGTTGGCTGATGTCAAGCCGGTCTCGTCGACGGTGCGGGCGATGCCGAAGTCGACCAGGTACGCGAAGTCGTTGCGTCAACGGGATGTTGGACGGCTTGACGTCGCGGTGCACCAGCCCGACCTGACGGGCGCTGGGCAGTGCAGAGGCGATCTGCTCGATGACGTTGACTGCGCGGTCGGGATCGAGTGGGCCGGCGTCCAAGAGGTTTTGAAGTTCGTGACCGGCGATCAGCCGCATGGTGACATAGAGCCTGCCGTCGATATCGCCGACGCCGTAAATCGGTACGACGTGGGGATCGTCGAGCCGTGCAGCCATGCGGGCCTCACGGCGGAAGCGTTGTTCGAAGATCGGGTCCTTGGCGTAATGCGGTAGCAGCACCTTCAACGCCGCCACGCGGTCGATTGCGGTGTCGTGCGCGCGCCACACCTCGCCCATGCCACCGCGGCCCAGCAGCTCGATCAGCTGGAAGCGGCCAAAAGGCGTCCCTTCCACCGGGCTCACGATAACGGCTGATCACCGCATCCGTGCGCGGTCACGGTGCATCGTTGGCGAGCCACGCGCGCGCGGCGAGGAGTTCGGGGACCAATACCTCCGTCAGCAGCCGAACGTCGTCATCCGAGTCGCCGGGGTACCGCAGTTCGTGCTGAGCGCCGGGAACGCTCCCACCGACTCCGACCACGGTGCTGCCGCGAGCGGTGGTCCACTCCGCCAGTTGCGCCTCCCACGGTGATCCCGCGAAGACGAGCAGTCGGTAATCGGTGGTCTTCGTCAGGTACACGTCGACGTGGCTCCAGTCGCCGGTCTCGCAGCCGACCGCGGGCAGGCGTGGTCCCTCGCGAAGCATCAGTGCGCCCTGCTGGGCCGAACAGAACCGGTGCGCCGGCGCGGCGAGGTGTGTACCGGCCCGCCCCAGCAACGATTCGGAAATCCAAGGGCACCAGTCGGACTCGGTGGCGAGGAGCTGTTCGGAAGCATCGGCGGCGGCCGCGACGACTTCGGCGAGCGCGGCCACGTCTGCACCGGCGAGGTGACATTCGAGCGCCATCAGCAGTGCCAGGGTGTGCTGATAGCTGCGGCACGCCACTCCGCCAGCCTCCGGCTCGGCAACCAGCTCGACGACGGCGTCGCAGCGTTCCGTGATGGCCGATCCGGGTGTGTTGGTCAACGCGACCGTGGTCACCCCGTCCGGGAGCCGGCTCAGCGCGTCGAGCGTCTCGACGGAACCCCCGCTCGCCGAGGTCGCCACGACGAGCGTGCCTGAACCCCAGCCAGGGAGCAGTTGAGAGGACGCCAGTTCCGACGACGCGATCACGCCGCCCGCGCGCATTCGGGCTGCGGCCACGCCGCCGGCATACGCCGAGGAACCCATGCCGAGCAGGACCACCCGCTCGACGTCCGGCGGCACCATCTCCGCCCATGGGTTTCCCGCGGCGAGCGTGGCGGCGAGCCTGCCCAGCACCTCGGGCTTGCGGTGCAGGTCCGCGGCGAAACCATCGGGCTTCACGTGCCTGTCCCTTCGTCGAGGAGAGCGGGCAGTGCCGCATCAGGCACGTACATCCATCTGGGTAGATGCCTTGCGGCGTAAATGATCTCGCGCAGCACCTGCTGTGTCCGGAAGGCATGCAGCGGAGCCGCGTCGTACAGGTCTGCATGGCCGAGTCCGGTGAGCCGGCTGGCGTACGCACTGAGGAACGCCGCCTGCCCGGCCCCGTCGACAGCCGCCACGGCTGCGTGGTCGAGCGGGCTGTACCTGCGGGCGACGATCGCGGCATGCGCCAGCGACTGAGCCATGCCCGCGACGTCGAGCGCCGCCGGAATCGGAAGCATCCGCTCTTGAGCGGGAAGCACGGGGTTGCCGTCGAAGTCGGTCACGACGAAGCCGTAGCCGCTGCGCAACACCTGGCCTACGTGCAGATCGCCGTGCGCCTCGATGATCGGCGTCCCTGCCAGCGCGCCAAGGCCGTCGAGGACGGCCTCGAGCTCGCCGCGGCGCGCACGTACACACGTGACGCTGTCGGAACCCGATAGAGCGCACACGGTTTCGAGCGCGTGGAACGCGGCATCACGCCACCGGGCCGCATCCCGACCCGAAGCGACGGTGGCGGTGCCCGACAGAGCGGCGTGCAGCTCGGCGACGAGCTCGCCGACGTCGGTGGCCGCGGCGGTGAACGGATCCGGATGCCGGTCGCGCGTGGCTTCGGTGATGAGGTCGACGGCCCACGTCCAACCGTCGACCGCACCTGGCAGGTAGCCGTCGACACTGGCCACCAAGGTCTCGGCGCCGTCCGGTTGCGCCCAGGTGACCAGACCCCACGGTGCGGGCATGCCGCCGAAGCCTGCGTCGCGCAGCACGGCGATCCGCCGCGGCGCCGGGTGTGGGCCGACCTGGAGGTGGGTTGCCCACTTCACCACGGCGGCGTCGCCGACGATCACCGACTCGTTGGTCTGGTCGACGCCCATCGGCCGCTCCCCGGCGACGGCGCGGCGTGGTCCACGAAAGCACCGTGAATCGACTCCGCGTCACCGCCCCCGGCGCCTCTGCCAGCATGTCGAGCAGGGCTTCGGCCACTCCGTCACCTGGCAGCGCGCGGCACCACGGCCCTGCTGGGTCTCTGATCACGGGAACGGCGGCCAGGTGACCCGCGTCGGACACCACCGAAAGACCCTTGTCCTCAGTGAATTCGAGCGTGTCGAGCGTCTCAGTCAACCGGATACCGGTGCTCTATGCCCACCCGCTCGATCACGTCGGCGCCCACCCGCAGTCCGTCGCGCGCGCGGATCGCGGTCCCGATCTCGCCGAGGCGAGTGCGCAACTCAGTATCGGCCAGCAATCGCTCCACGGCGTCGGTGAGCTCTGTGTCGGCGAAGGCATAGGTGTCGAGTCGTGCGCCGAACCCGAGTTCGTCGATGCGCTGGGCATTTTCGTACTGATCCCAGAACAGCGGGAGCACGATCAGGGGCTTGCCGAAGTGCAGCGTCTCGGTGACGGTGTTGTTGCCACCGTGCGAGATCACCAGGTCCATCTGCGGGATGACCTTGGTCTGCGGCACCATCTGCGCACCGACCATGTTGTCCGGCAACATAATTCGATCCGCCTGCGGTCCCTTGCTGACGACGAACCGGTGGCGGCTGGAGCCGAGCACGTCGACGAGTCGCTGCATGAGTTCGACGTCGGCCCCACCGAGTGAACCCAACGACAGATAGATCAGCGCGCTGTCGTCGGGCCGGTCCACGACCTCGGCGGGCAGCGTGTAGTCCTCGTCGGTCTCCCGCACGCTGGAATCCATCCTGGTCCAGCTGCCGTCGAGGGGCCTGGCGTCCAGGTAGTCGGCCTCTGCGGGGTACACGTAGAGGTTGGCCGCATTGGCGCGGGGCATGAACTCCAGCTCCGGCAAGGCGTCGGCCCCCTGTGCCCGCACCCAGGCATCGAAGTCGGCCCACATGGCGCGATGGGTGCGGTCGAACTCGGCGCGGTAGGCGTCCCACGACGAAGGGTCGGCACTGGGCAGCCCGGAGAACGGTGGCGGCACGCCAGGGCCGCGAACCTCGAGCGGACTGCACGACACGATCCGCACGAACGGCGCCCCCGAGGTCACCAGCGCCGGGAAGAGCACGACGTTGTCCTCGACGATGACGTCCGGGTGATGGTTGGCGATGATTTCGCGCAGCCGCGGCTCGCAGTACCTGGCGCCGTCGATGAGCGCCTGATACGTGGGCTGGATGAACGATGTCAGCTGTTCGACGGTCGGCTTGCGGAACTCCGGTGAGGTCTCGGCGATGAAGTCGGTCCAGAACTTTCCTGCGTCCTCCTCGCCCGCACCTTCCGCTGGTTCGGCGAGGTCGACGAGTTCCTCGACGAAGCCGAAGGGCTCGAGCTTGCCCGCCCACGAGCTCTCAGCGGCGAACACGATGGTGTGGCCGCGATCGCGCAGGATGGCCGCCAGCCCGATGCACTGGTTCGTCGGTCCGTAAGCCGACTCCGGAAAGAACATGATCGTCAGTGGTGTCGGCATCGGCGGATGTTCCTTCATGCTCGGACGGGCGGGCCGATGTGGACGATACTGCGCTTGCGGCCACGCTCCGGTGGATGGCTCCAGCAACTTCCGTGGCAAGTGGATTCAGGTGACTATCAGCAGAGCGGTCCGAGGGTCACACGAGTCGATGCGAGGCTGGTGATGCGGGGCGCCGCCATTGCGCTGTTCGAGGGATGCCTCGACTTTCGTCGGCTCGTCATGGCTGTGTCCCGGCCGCCGCAGTCCGGTGACGAGTCGGAGTTCACCGTCTATGGTGTCGCGGTTGCGCATCAGCAGGCGCCCCGCCTCGCCGGGAAGTGCGGTCTCGGCCCATCACCTCCCCCCAAGGGTGACGGACCGAGACCTGTTGGCAGCCGTCAAGACCGCCGTGATGTCACTATCGGCGCCGCGACGCGGGGGGTCACGCGTAGTGCACTACTCGTTTACGTGCGGCCGTAGACGTCACGGTGGCGCAGCCGCAATGAGATGCTCAGCCGCCGATCTGGGCGCCAACCCGCGGTCGGCTCGCCAGGAGGTTCCGGCTGCGGGTTGAAGGCAAGCACCGCAAGACCGAACCCCAAGCGCCAGAGGTCAACACGATCATGGCGAACGGGCGCCACGGGGCGCTCCTTCGCTGACCTGGGCTCTGGCCGTCGCGCAAGAGGTTGCTGCGGATGCCTTGGCGGATGGGTGGCGGATCGCTGCGCCACGGCGTCCATTGCTCCCCCAGAAGCCACGCCGGACGGCGCGAGATATAGTCCTTGCGTTCGTGGAGGGGAGTATTCCTCTCGCGGCATCGTCGTCAACACGGAAGGCTCCACAGCCGACCCGGCGGTGCCGGCCCGTGGCCGCGCCATCGGCGGAAGAGACCTCCGGACCGCTGCTTCATGCCGTCCGGAGGTTGTTCTCAGTGTCTGTCGTCTCGCCCCTGGTGTGGATCGTCACGGTTGTCGTGCTGGTCGGGATCATCGTTCTCGACCTGACCGTCATCGCCAGACGGCAACGCACCGTCACCACCAAGGACGCCGTCCGGTGGGTGCTCGTCTACATCGCGCTCGCCGCGGCATTCGCGGTCGGAGTCTTCGTCTTCCTGCCAGGGGAGTTGGGCTCGCAGTTCGTCGCCGGTTACGTCACCGAATACAGCCTCAGCGTGGACAACCTCTTCGTCTTCATGGTGATCATGGCGCGGTTCACGGTTCCCGATCTGGCCGTGGACAAGGTGCTCTACATCGGGATCATCCTGTCGCTGGTGCTGCGGGCGGGATTCATCTTCGCCGGGGCCGCCGCCATCGCGGCGGCGAGCTGGGTGTTCTACATCCTGGGCGGATTCCTCGTCTACACGGCGATCCAGCTCGCGATGGAGGATTCCGAGGCCGAGTCCGACTACCACCAGAACGCGGTCCTTCGCTTCCTGCATCGCATCCTGCCGATCAGCGAGGACTACGACGGCCGTCGGCTCGTCACCCGTGAGAACGGACGTCGGCTGCTGACACCGCTCGTCATCGTCGTCGCCGCCATCGGGATGGCCAACGTCGTCTTCGCGCTCGATTCGATCCCCGCGATCTTCGGCCTGACCAACGATGCGTACATCATCTTCACCGCCAACGCGCTGGCCCTGATGGGGCTGCGGCAGCTGTACTTCCTCATCGGTGGTCTTCTCGAGAAGGTCATCTACCTGAGCAAGGGGCTCGCGGTCATCCTTGGATTCATCGGGATCAAGCTGATCATCGAGGCGCTGCACGGCTCGCACCTCGACGAATTCGGACGATTCCACCTGCCCGAGATCGGCACCTTCACATCGCTGATCTTCATCGTGGCCGTGCTGGTCGTCACCACGGTGATCAGTCTGGTCAAGACCAGCCGCACCGGCAGGAGGGCGGCGGAGGCCGACTGACGAGCTAGGTGCCCACCGGTGGGTCGCAGACGAGCGTGGCCACCTCCCGTGCACACCCCCAGCTCAACGTCACTCCGGCGCCACCGTGCCCGTAGTTGTGCACTACGCGAGCACCGGAATCCAAGGGCTCGCCCTCTTCGAGTCGAACGGTCGAGCGGCCGGGGCGCAGCCCGACCACGTGCTCGAGCACGCGCGCACCGCGCAGTGCGGGAACCAGATCCCGGCAACGCTCGACGATCGCTGCGCCTGCGGCCGGGTCGACCGTCGTGTCCCATCGCCCTTCCTCCAGCGTGCCGCCGAGGATGCAGTCGTGTTGCCGGGGGTGCACGTACGCGCGACCACCGGGATGCTCCTCGTCCCGGACCGACATCGTCAGACCGGGATTGCTCACCCGGACGATCTGACCCCGCACCGGGTACACCGCACGGTCGCCGATCAGGTCCAGCGCACCGAGACCGGCGCAATTGACCACGACGTCGGCATCGTCGCCCAGCTCGTCCAGCGCCCGCACGTGCCGTTGGATGAACCGCCCACCGAGCTCGCGGACCCGAGCGACCAGCCAAGGTAGGTAAACGGGCATCTCCGTCAGGGGCACCGCGAAACGCAGGCCGTGCCGGTAACCAGGCGGCAGCTCGTCGGCCTCGGCGGGTCGGACACCTCCCACTGCGGCCGCCCACGCCGGTTCGCCCGGGGCCCGGCGGTACAGCGCAAGCGACTCGCGCATCACGACCCCGGGAACCCTTGTCGCCGCTTGGTCGGAGAGCACACGGAAGGTGTCCTCGCCCCAGCTCGACACGCGTTCCCAGGGTCCGACGTGCGTTGGGAACCACACCGCCGCCGCCAGCGCCGACGTCGTCGCCGCACTGGGCTTCGCGGCCACCAACAGGACCGAGCGGCCCGCATCGAGCAGCGAGATGGCAGTGGTCAGTCCGCTGATCCCGGAGCCGACCACGACGATCTGTTGGGTCTTCGTCATGCTTCCGTACGCGAATGAGATCCGGGCCGGGCGAATCGCCGGCCCCGAGGCCATCGTAGTGACCGTCGACGATGCGCAGGACCGGTCAATCCCGTACTCGCAACGGTCGGATGTGTTGCCTTGCCGTTGGCGACGGTCGGGAACACCGTGCCGGTGCCGACTGGTACCTGCGTCGGCTGACTTCCCCGACCACGCCCTTCACGTCTCGGTTGACCCGGTGTGCGCGCCATTGCGTTGGTGCGGTCTGCACCGTGCGCTTTCTGTCCCGAGCACTGCGCATCATGGCTACTCGGAGAGTCTTTGCCCTCGTACCTTCGGGGGCATGGATACGTACGACTACATCGTGGTAGGAGCGGGAACCGCAGGCTGCGTAGTTGCCTCACGCCTCAGTGAAGACGCCGACGTGCGGGTGCTGCTCCTGGAAGCGGGTGCGCGCAACGGACCCCAGGCCGTCGGTATTCCCGCCATGTGGCCGACACTCATTGGCAGCGACGCTGATTGGGGATTCGAAACCGTCAGCCAAGATGGGTTGGACGGACGCACCCTGGCATATGCGCGCGGAAAGCTGCTGGGCGGCTCGAGCAGCATCAATGCGATGTGCCACCTGCGCGGCCATCGCAACAGCTACGACCCCTGGGTGGACAAGGGAGCGGTCGGCTGGGGTTTCGACGATCTGCTGCCCTACTTCCGGCGAAGCGAGACGGCGGCAGCGGGTGACCCCGCGGTGCGGGGCACGCAAGGGCCGATGAAGCCCCGTACGAACCTGGCGAGGCACCCGGCTGCGGGCTCGTTCCTCGAAGCCGTTGTGGAACTTGGACATCCCACGTCAAACGACCTCAATGGCTCCGAGCAAGAGGGTGTCTGCTGGTATGAGCGCAACATCGTCGACGGGATGCGGCAATCGGCGGCCGATGCGTATCTCACGCCGGTGCTCGGCAGGCCGAACCTGACCGTACTCACCGATACCTTCGTCACCGGACTCAACGTCGGCGAAGGACGTTGTGGCGGAGTGACGTACGTGCAGAGCGGAACCATGCTCGTCGACGTCGCCGCCGAACGCGAGGTCATCCTCTGCGCGGGTGCCATCGGTTCGCCACATCTGCTGCAGCTGTCGGGAATCGGTCCGGCAGACGAGCTCCGCCGGCACGGCATCCCTGTTGCCGTCGACCTTCCCGGAGTCGGCGCGAACCTGTCCGACCATGCCCTCGGCGCGCTCGTATACGAAGCCGCCAAGCCGTTCCCGCCAGGCACGAACAATCACGTCGATGTGCTGGCCGTATTGCGCAGCGAGTCCACGTCGGACATGCCGGACACTCATCTGCTCTTCGTTGACATGCCGTGGGCGCCGCCTGGTCACCCCGTGCCGGTCGATGGGTACTCGATCGCCTACAGCGTGCTGTCCCCATACAGTCGTGGCACGGTGCGGCTGGCGTCGTCCAAACCTGGTGCCGCACCGCTCATCGATCTTGCCCTCCTGTCCGATGACCGTGATGTCGCCGGCATGGCACGCGCGATGAACCTCGCGCGTGCAGTGGGGGAGGCCAAGGCGTTGAAGCCGTGGCTCGGGCGTGAAGTGCTACCGGGGCACCACGTTTCGTCGGAGGAACAGGTGCGGGCCCACCTACGGAACACCGTCGGCACGTACTGGCACGCCGGGGGCACGTGCAGGATGGGTCGCGGAGAAGGGTCCGTCACGAACGTTGATCTGCGTGTGCACGGGGTCGACGGGCTCAGGGTGGTCGACGCCTCGGTGATGCCGTCGCTCCCGTCGGCCAACACCAATGCCACGGTGCTGGCGATCGCCGAACGCGGTGCCGAACTCGTGCTGACGGATTCGCGCCGCAGTCAGCTCGCCGGCGTCGGCGAGTGAGGGACACTCGAGTGGAAACCATGACCTGGCGCCGCCCGACTGACCGGCCGTTCACCGTCGCCACGTGTACGGATTGTGCGGGCGAAGAGAGGGCTTCGCTGATCGAGTCGCTGCGGGGGGTGATCCGCCGCTGCTCACAGGGCGCGCTGGTTCTCAGTGGGTGCGTGTTCGGAGACCTCGACTGCGGTCTGCGCCTGCGCGGATCTGGAGTGATGGTGATGATGCAGGCATGCACGCTGGACCGGGTGCCCCGCGGTCCCATGCTGGCCATCGGTCCGATCGACGGACCGGCCGACGTCGTGGTGGTGTGTGAGTGGCTCGAGCGTGGAAAGTGGGATTACCGAACACTTCCGGAGCGGCTGAGGCCGGCTCCGGGCTGGGCCTCGGCCGGACACGGTCGTTGATCAGCCGACCCGGACCTCGTCGGCCTCGGCGCGTGCGACGCCGACGTAGTGGGCGCGTCCCCGTCGGGCATCGTTGGGTGTGCGGCGCAGAGTCACGGCCGGACTCTCGCCGTAGCGGGCGGCGTGCGCGGCCGCGAACCGTCCGGTGTTGCGGAATCCCCAGCGGTAGGCGATGCGGGACACCATGTCCACCGACGGATCGGATTCCAGTAGTTCCTGATGGGCGCGACGCAGTCGGACGTCGCGTAGGTAGGACATCGGGGTAGTGCCCAAGTGTTGACGGAAGCCGAGTTGGAGTGCGCGAGCACTGAGGTGACTTCGTGCCGCGATCTCTGAAACCGTCAACGGCCGTTCGGCTTCCGCCTCGATGACGTCGACCGCTGTGCGGATCGCGGGAGGCGTAGGATCGTCTGGCTTCGATTCCAACTCGGCGCGATACGGGTGTTCCACGGCCAGTAACAAGCCGCGGACGAGGCTGTCGACGAACGGCAGGCCGACGATCGGCTGATTCAGCATGCTGTCGGGTCGAAACACGTGCTCGCTGAGCAGCGACGCCATGGTGATCCAGGTACGGGCAGCAGCCGTATTTGCCAGCATGGTCGGGGCGAAGTCGATCCGCGTGCGCACCGACCTCCCGAGTGCATCGCTGAGCGCGGCATCGACGGCGTCCCGTTCCATCATCATGTCCAGCTTGCGCCCGATCCAGCGCGACACCGAGTCCTTGCCTCCGGGTCGATGCACGACGCCGTCGCCAACGAGCGCGCCGATCGGAGCGTCGGGGAGCGGGGAGCCGATCGCATCGGGAACTCGGAAGGCGACGTGGTAATGCGGGCAGCCGTCGCCATGTAGCCGCACCGCACACCCGAAGTTCGCGTCATGGAAGGTGATGGAGCCTACGGCGGCCGACCGATAGTCGACCGAGAACGGTCCCGTTCCCCGGACCGGAGTGATCGTTGGGCACCAGGTGGAAAGCGATGTCCCAGCAGCACCGTTCTGACGAATCGCGGCGAAGTCGGTGCGGTTGTCGACGTTCACCAACGGGACGGCAGGTCCGTCGGTCGGCTTCGCGTCTTCGATGATGTGATGGCCCATTGTGTCCTTCCTCGTGCTTCCTAGTGGCAAGGTCTCGTGGCGGCCCGCTCGCCAGACGAATGCCTTCTCGACGGAAGGCCCCGCAGGAGCGACCGATGAGGGGATGGGCGTCGGTGGACAGGTTCCTGTGCTGTGCCGGTGCTTGGCCGTCCCGGTCGGCCGGGTCGTGGTGTTGCTCGACAGTCCGTCGCAGCTCGTCAGCGAGGGTGTCGATGGTCACGCTGCTTAAAACGCCAGGCAGGGGCATGGATGTTCAACCGGTGGCCCGCGTCACAGCCGAGGCCCGCCAGTTCAGTGGCGCCCGGCAGCCGGCTTCAATTCAGCACCACGGTGGCTCCGCGGCTTGGCAGTGGATGAGGAGCGCTTCGCTGCGCTGTCCGTTCGATCGTGGCCAGCCAGGCTGGTGCGCCGTCATCGTGATAGCGCGTGTGGATCCGGTCCGGTTCGATACCGACGACGCTCCAGCCATCGCGGAACGCGGTGTGCAGCTCGTCCCGGCTGATGGGATGTGGCCCCGGATCGGGACCTTCGTCGCTGAAACACAACACGTAGAGCGTCCCGCCGCGCTCGGTGACCGCTGCCAGGCTCGTCAGGTATGCCGGTCGCTCCTCGCGGTCGAAGGTGTGGAACAGCCCGCAGTCCAGCACCGTATTGAACATGCGCCCAAGACGCTGCAGCTCGAACGCATCGCATGCGGCGAACTCGACGTCGATCCCACGGTCGCCGGCCGTCTTCCTGGCGATCGCCAGTGCGGTCTCGGCCACGTCGACGCCCACTACTGACAACCCCAGCGAACCGAGGTGAAGTGCATTTTCGCCGCTCCCACACCCCGCATCGAGCACCGCACCGACGAATCCGCCCTCGGCTGCGACCCGTGCCACCGCGGGCTGCGGCCTGCCGATGTCCCACGGCGCAGGGCCGTCGCGGTACGACGCGTCCCATGGCAGTCCCGTCATCCGCTCGTGACTGGTTGGACGGCGACCACCGAACGGGTCGTCGGCACGGGAATCCGATCGCTCCGACAATCGTCGCCTCCTGCCGAACCGTGAATCCCTTACCAGGGTTCCGCCTTCATGGTAAGAGATTTCAACTCCCACCTACGACGGCTCCACGCCTGCCGCGGTCGTCGCGGCCAAGTCGCAGAGTGACGTTCAGAAGGCGGTCGCGTCGGCCATCGGTGTGCAGCCCACCGGCGGGAGAACCGCACGCTCGACCACATGGGCCTCGTCATGTATCTCGCCGGGGGCAGCGCGACGAGTGAGCCGCGGGGCTTCGGCGCGGGGTCCGACGTGATGTCGACGCTGACCTCGGACGCGGCCGACGCGATCGTCGACGCCGTGCGCGCCTGGCCCGGCGCCGTGGGCGGAGCGTCCGTGATCATCGATGCGATCGACGGCGCCGTCGGGGACGTCGATCCGGCCGGTTCGGCCTTTCCCTGGCGACGGCAGTCGGCAGTGCTGCAGTGGTACGTGGACACGCCGAGCCCGCGCGTGCGGTCGATCGCCTCCCAGTGGGTCGCCCTGGCGCACCAATTGGTGCGGAGCCATTCGGTCGGCGGCTACGTCAACTACCGCGAGCCTGATACCAGGCCGGCGCTCTACTTCGCCGGAAATCTGCCGCGCCTGGTGGCGATTCGCCAGACTTACGACCCCACTCGCATGATGGTCTCCGGACTCGACTTCTGAGTCTGCCGTAACCTGAGCAACGGCTGCCGATGGCGTCGACCACGCGCGCACCTGCGTACCGTCCGGCGGTGGAGAGGCGTTGGCGAACATGCTGCACGGCAGTATGTTTCGCCATGTCCGACGGTAGGCCACGAGCGAATGTCAGGCCGGGGCGCTAGGCTCTGGGGTACCACGCGAGGAGATTCTCGGGACCGTCGGTATCGGGCTGCAGAGCCTCGATGGGAGACGCGATATGCCACAGACAGGGCCATGGACCGGCGATCCGGTCTGGCTCGCCGACGTGCTCCGCGCCGAAGGGGTCAACCTCGTCGAGTACCCCGGCTGGCGGGACCGCGGCCACGGAGACTTCAAGGACATCCGCGGGGTGATGGTGCACCACACCGGATCCGACACCGCGACCGCAGCCTCCATCGCCAACGGTCGCCCGGACCTCGCGGGACCGCTGGCGCAGCTGCACATCGCGCGCGACGGCACCGTAACCGTCGTGGCCGTCGGGGTCGCATGGCACGCCGGTATCGGCATGTATCCGTGGCTGCCGACCAACATGGGCAACTGGCACATGATCGGCATCGAGTGCGCCAATACCGGCACGAGCCCCACGGCACCGCACCGGACGAACTGGCCCGACGCGCAGTACGTCGCACTGGTTCGCTGCTGCGCCGCGATCAACCGCCGCCTTGCGCAGAGCTCCAGCCGCACGATCGGACACAAGGAGTACGCCGGTCGCGCACAGGGCAAATGGGATCCCGGCGCAATCGACATGGACATTCTGCGCCAAGACATCCAGGCGCGCATCGGCAGGATCGTCGATCCGGCACCGACGCCACGGCCACCCGTGCCGATCGGTCAATACGCCGACGTGTTGCTCTTCCGCGGCTCCGAGGGGCCGCAGGTCGCCGAACTCCAGCGCCGGCTCAAGAACGCGTATCCGCTGTACGCCGGGGACCTGGTGATCGACGGCATCTTCGGACCGGAGACCGAGGCCGCGGTCAAGGAATTCCAAAGGCGCACTGGCGGGCTCAAGGTCGACGGCATCGTCGGGCCCGCCACTGCAGCGGCCATGAGATTGACGGTGGTGCCGCACGGGCAGGCGTTGATGATCGCCGACTGATGGGAGTCGACCTTGGCGTTTGACATGTACATGCGCGGCGATGGCGGAGCGGTGAAAACGGCCATGGGCCAATTGCTCTGGTGAATACGTTGACTCCATCCACCTTTGGCGAACGGTAGATGACCGATGATCTTGATCGCAAGTGGGTCAGGCTCAATTACGCCGTCCTGGAACACAAAACCGCTGGTATAACGATTCAGCGCCCCCGCTTGACGGGTTGACGGTTGAGGGGTCGAATGTTCCCTACCGATAATCGCGACTCAAAGGCGGCACACCGTGACGACTGCTGAAGCGAAGTCCGACACCGACCCAGGCGTCCCCCCGTCGCGCAAGAAGCGCCGAGTCGTTGGCGCGCTGCAGTCACCGTCGGGCGAGGTGATCCCTCACCCGGCGCTGGACTATCCGGTGCAGGCGGCCGCGGAGACGGGCCGTAAGGGACTCGACTACGTCGTGTTCGGCGTCACCGCGGCCATCGCCGTCGCCTTCCTGATCTGGGGCTTCGTCAGCACCCCGTCCTTGAAGAGCGTCTCCGGCACGACGCTGACGTGGATCATGGACAACACCGGCTGGTTGTTCATCCTGACGGCATCCGGCTTCGTGGTGTTCGTGCTGTGGCTGGCGCTCGGCCGTTTCGGCGCCATCCCGCTGGGCCGCGACGACGAGGAACCCGAGTTCAGGACGGTCTCCTGGATCGCCATGATGTTCAGCGCAGGCATGGGGATCGGCCTGATGTTCTACGGCGTCGCCGAACCGCTCTCGCATCTGGTCACTCCGCCACCCGGCACCGGCCCCGCGGGCAATCCCGAAGCGGTGCAGACGGCGATGGCGACGACGTTGTTCCATTGGACGCTGCACCCGTGGGCCATCTACGCCGTGGTCGGACTCGCGATCGCCTACGGCGTCTACCGCAAGGGACGGCTGCAGTTGATCAGTGCGGCGTTCGAGCCGCTGATCGGGAACCGGGCCAACGGCGGATGGGGCAAGGTCATCGACATGCTGGCGATCTTCGCCACGCTGTTCGGCTCCGCGGCGTCACTGGGCCTCGGCGCGCTGCAGATCTCCAGCGGGCTGGACATCGTGGCGGGCATCGGGTCCGGCAGCAACGTGGTGCTGATCGGCATCATCGTGGTGCTCACCATCGCATTCGTCTTTTCCGCGGTGTCCGGGGTCGCCAAGGGCATCCAGTGGCTGTCCAACATCAACATGGTGCTGGCGCTGGTCATCGCTGTCTTCCTATTCGTGGTCGGCCCAACGGTTTTCATCCTCAACGTGCTGCCCACTTCGCTCGGAAGTTACTTCCAGGACCTCGCGATGATGTCGGCGCGGACCGGTGCCGAAGGCGGCGACGTCGACACCTGGCTGCAGTCGTGGACGGTCTTCTACTGGGCGTGGTGGCTGTCGTGGACACCGTTCGTGGGCATGTTCATCGCCCGGATATCCCGCGGCCGCACCATCCGCCAGTTCGTCACGGGCGTGTTACTGGTGCCCAGCCTGGTGTCGTTGGTGTGGTTCGCCGTCCTCGGCGGCGCCGCCGTGCACGCCCAGCAGAACGGCGTCGACATCTACGGCGACGGCAACAGCCAGTCGCAGTTGTTCACACTGCTCGACCAGTTTCCGCTGGCCACCGTCGCCAGCATCCTGGTGATGGTGCTGGTGGCGATCTTCTTCGTGTCGGGCGCCGACGCGGCGTCGATCGTGATGGGATCGCTGTCCGAGCGCGGCACGATCGAGCCGTCGCGCCGCACGGTGGTGTTCTGGGGCGCCGCAACGGGTGCGGTGGCGGCGGTGATGCTGCTGGTCGGCGGTTCCGACGCGCTCAACGGCCTTCAGTCGTTGACGATCATTGCGGCGTTGCCGTTCGTGCTGGTGATGGTCGGGCTGTCGGTCGCATTGGTCAAGGATCTACGGCAGGACCCGATGATGATCCGCAGACGCTACGCCGTCGACGCGGTCGACGACGCGGTCATCGCCGGTGTCGTCGAGCACGGCGACGACTTCGTGATCTCGGTGGAGAAGGATCCAGGCGCCACCTGAGCCCGGCTGCGGGGTGGGTGGCCTCGCATCGCGTCCGAACGTCCGAACGACCGTCGAGCGCCGATCCGCAACGGCTACATCGCCATTGGGCCGCTGCCCATCTTCATCAGCAGGTCATGAATCCGGTTCACCGGTGCAGGCAGCACCACGAACGGCCGCATCATGCCCTCGTCCTCGTGATCGAGGAAATGGCAGTGGTACATCACCTTGCCGGTCTGCCGGGCCAGCCGGCCCGCGACGGTGACGAGCGTGTTGGACGCGACGGTGACGGTATCCTTCCAGCCGGACTCCTCCGGCAGGATGGCGAGCGGCGCGCCGAGCGTGATCGGCTTGCCGGTGCCGCCGGCGCCGAAGTCCATTCCGCTTGGGTCGATCGAGCGGCGCTCGATCACCTGGAAGTTGATCAAGTGAATGTGCATCGGATGATTGATGGGCGGCGCGGGGGGTGAGACGACGTTGATGAAATGCCACGTCTCCCACGTGTCGGACGCCGCGAAGAACGTCGTGGTGTCCTCGAACATCACCCCGACGCGGCGCAGCGTCCGCACACCGGACGGCATCGCAACCCGTACGATGCCATCGCCTGCCGACGTGGCCGGGTCGACCTCTTGCATCTCCCAAAGCTGTGGCATCACAGCGCTGTGATCGTAGGAGGTCAGCACGAACCGCTCGACGGCCTCCTTCGGCACGTCTGCTGCCGACAACCTGCGGAAGGTACCGGACAACACCGCAGGAATCGGGGGCGCCGGCTGGTCAGCCGACCCGACCCGGAACTCCATCACGTCCGGATAGGGGATGTTGGCGGCCGGCACCGCCGCGCCCGGCGGGCTGGGCGGGATCGGTGTTGACGAGTTTGAGCCGCCTGCCGGGGTGGGCCGCGAAGTCGATGATCACATCGGCGCGTTCGGCGCAGGACAGCGACAGCACCTGGTCGATCACCAGCGGTTTGTCGAGCAATCCCAGATCCGTGCCGATCAGCGTCATCGCGCCGCGAACGGCGTTGCCGGTCTCCTCGTCGATGACGGCCAACCGGTAGGCACGGGCGAGGGAGACGTTCACCACGCGGAACCGGTAACTGCGGGCCTCCACCTCCAGGTGCGGCCATACCACCCCGTTGACCATCGTGAACGGCCCGAAGAATGGGATGGATGCCGGGATCGTCCCCGGCGGGTATGCGGGGCGGTGCCCGGCTATGACGCGCTTGCCGAGCAGCTGGCCGGTCAGCAGCCCCTGCGCGTCGAGATCGAAGTTGACGTCGCCGATCGCCAGCGGGATCTCGTAGCGGCCACGGGGCAGGTCGAGCCGGTCCTCCTCGTCGTCGCGGATCACGTAGTGGCCGAACAGCCCGGACAGCACATTCAGCGCCGTCACCGACATGGCGTGGTCGTGATAGAAGAGGTGGGCGGCCGCCTGATCGTTGACGTACTCGCCCAGCTGCGCATTGCCCGGGGTGATCCCGTATTCCGCTGCGCCGTCGCTGCCGGCTTGTTGGTGGCCGCCGTGCACGTGCACCGTGGTCCATGCCGTCAGTGCGTCGATCTCGGGTCGGGCGAACCCGTCGGCGGCACCCGGCGCGTTGTAGGGCAGCTTGCCCGGGCCAGGCCCCTCACCCCGCACCCACACCGCTTTGACCGGCGTGGTGCCGCTCAGTTTGTTGGTCCATGCGATGCGGACCAGCTGACCGCGATGCACGTCGATGGTCGGCCCAGGGAAATGGCCGCCGTACGTCCACAAACGGCTCGGCGGCAGCTGCGAGTGCAAGCGAACCCGCGCCTCGACCATGTCGACCTCCGTGACGCCGGTCCGCTTCGGCCGCAACGTGGGCGGAATGCGCAGCGCGTCCTTGAACGGCATCAGCTCGGTGAACTGCGGTCCGGCGACGCCGGCGAGATCCGCGGCCGCCGAAGCATGCCCGGAGAGCAGACCCGTGGTGCCGGCCACCGTGCCAACCACCGCGACACCTGCGACCGCAGCGGCCGCCACCCCCAAGAACGCCCGCCGGTCAGCCACGGTCACGTTGAAGCATCTCCTTCGCCAGCACGCATCCGCTCCGGGCGGTCAAGAGCCACCAATGATGTTAATGGCACGCAACCGAAGAGTTCATCGAGTCGCACGTCACATTGCATCATGGATTAAATTGTGTGCCAATCGATCTGGAACAAGCGATATGCCGTCGCGGATTCATGGGGTCGGGCGATGTGCATGACGGCGACATCGTTCGGAACGATGGTGCGTGGTGTCGGTCACTTTTATGGCCAGATCGAATTGCGCGATAAGGGATTTCGTTCCCATTCGCCCTGCCGCGCGGCAATCGGTGCAACGAGTAGCGTTGGCGCGCGTGACCTTCGCACCGCGGGCGCCAACGATTTCCGTCGCGGCCCGACTCGACCGGCTTCCGGTCACCCGCACCCACTGGCTGGTTGTAGTGGTCGTCGGCCTAGGGCTGTTCTTCGACGCATACGACAATTTTCTGGCAGGCGCCATCGCCGTCGTCCTTCGAAAGGAATTACTGCTCAACCAGACCCAACTGAGCATGCTGCTCGGATCGGCGTTTCTCGGCCAGTTCGTTGGCGCGGTATTGATGGGCCGCTTCGCCGATCGGGTAGGTCGGCGCAAGGCGTTTCTGATCAACCTCGCACTGTTCTCGGCCTTCACGCTGGCCGGCGCCTTCAGCCCGAACGCGACGGTCCTGGTGGTGACCCGGTTCGTCGCCGGCATCGGTATCGGTGCCGAAACCGTCCTCGCCGACACCTACCTCTCGGAGTTCCTGCCGCGCAACGCCCGTGGACGATTGATCGCATGGGCCTACACACTGTCCTTTTTGGGCGTGCCGGTGGTGGGCCTGCTGGCGCGCTGGCTGGTGCCCATCTCGATCGGCGGCGTCGAAGGCTGGCGGATCGTGTTCATCCTCGGCTCCGTCGGCGCGTTCGGCGTATGGCTGGTGCGCCGCCGCCTGCCCGAATCTCCTCGTTGGCTGGCGCTGACCGGCCGCCACGACGAGGCCGAACGCATCGTCGCCGCAATGGAGGACGAGGCACGCGCCAACGGCCACGCCCTCGTCGACCCCGACCCGACGATCGAGACTGCCAAGCTGACCCGGCCTTCGGTCGCAGCCCTGTTCCGGCCGCCGTACACCCGCCGGAGCACTCTGCTGTGGCTGATGTGCGCCCTCGGATCGTTCGGCTACTACGGATTCGGCACTCTGGTGCCACTGGTGCTCGCCAGCAAGGGCTTCGGGATCGTTCAATCGCTGGGCTTCGTTGCCACGATCTACGTCGGCTACCCATTGGGATCGGCGCTTTCCGTACCGATCATGGAAAGAGTCGAGCGCAAGCACCTGATAGTCGCGTGCGGGGTGCTGATCGCCACGTTCGGCGTCCTCTTCGGTTTGACTCGGTCGCCGATCCTGATCGTGGTGTTCGGACTGGCCTATACCCTGGTCAGCAACGTCTATTCCAACGCGCTGCACGTCTACCTCGCCGAGTCGTATCCGACCGCCATTCGCGCGGGTGCGGCAGGCGCCGCTTACTCCATGTCGAAGCTCTCCACCGCAGCACTGCCCTTCCTCCTGGTGCCATTGCTCGCGGGCAGCGGACCAGGAGCGGTGTTCAGCCTGGTGGCTGGGGCCCTGCTGGTGGTGAGTGTCGCGGCCATGGGCTGTCCGACGACCAACGGGCGCTCGGCCGATGGTTAGTTCTGAGACGTCGCGCGAGCACAGGCTCCAACCGCGAGGGCATCGATCTGGTCGAGGAACGCACGAGCGGCCGGAGATGCGCTTGCGCTGACGGCGACGGCCAGATGCCGGGTGGTCTTCGGCACCAGCGGTCGAGTGACGATGCCGCCCGGCAGGTCGGGTAGCCCGGCGGTCGGCAGAATGCTCACGCCCAGCCCGGCCCGCACCATCTCGAGCACCGCGGACATCTCACGCGCCTCGAAGGCCACGTCGAGTTCGACTCCGAGTTGCCGTGCCACCGGGGTGAAGACCTGGGCGCAGCCGCCGGTGGACCGGATGAACGGTTCCCGCGCCAGGTCGGCGTACGAGACTTCGTCGCGCACGGCAAGCCGATGTCCGACGGGAACGACGGCGACCATCTCCTGGCTGCCCAGCGCTGCCGTCGTGAGGCCGGGGGCGGGGAGGCTGACCACGGCCACGTCGGCCGCGCCTTGATCGAGCCAGTCCCGCACCTCCTGGTCGCTGCCCTCCAGCAGGCGGACGGTCACGCGCGGATGTCGCTCGGTGAACGCGCGAAGCTGCACGGCGATGAGCGTGCCGGTCGCGCTGGGCAGGCTCGCCACGCGCAGTATCCCGGTGACGTGCCCCGCCATCGCGGCCACCTCGGTGCGCATCAGGTCCAACTGCCGTACGGCCTCTCGCGCGTGGATCAATGCGCGGGCACCTGCCTCGGTCGGCAGCACGCCGTCTCGTTGGCGTGCCAGCAGGGGCAGGCCCAGTTCCTTCTCGAGCGTGGCGATCGAGCGGCTGACAGCTGGTTGGGACATGCCCAGCTCTTGGCTCGCGGCGGTGAAACTCCCCCGGTCGACAACCGCCAGAAGTGACTTGAGCTGCAGCAATGTCGCCATTGGACCTCCAGTCATGCATGCTCGGACATGCCCGTATATCTGAAAAGATATTTCAATGTTACGACTCAGAACACTACCGTCATGATGAAGAGGAGCGAGCCGAAGGAGTAGCGGGCATGGCATCACGACGAGTGCTGATCACGGGGGCGTCGAAGGGCATCGGACGCGATGTCGCGGAGCGACTGGCAGCCGCAGGTCACCAACCGGTCGGCCTGGCCAGGACGGCACCGCCGAACTTCCCTGGCGCGTTCCATGCGGTCGACCTCGCCGACCGCGCCGCCACCGCCGCCACACTCGCCGACATCGTCCGCGATGGCGCGGTCGATGCGGTCGTCAACAATGTCGGTTTCGCCCGTTTCGCCCGGATCGGCGCGATCGACCTCGACGATCTGGCCGAGGCCTACGACATGAACATGCGGATCGCCGTGCAGGTCGTGCAAGCCGCTCTGCCAGGGATGCTGGCGACGGGGTGGGGTCGCATCGTGAACGTCAGCAGCCTGACGACGCTCGGCACACCGGAACGCACGACCTACGCCGCATCCAAGGCCGCGCTGGAAGCCGCGACCCGGATCTGGGCAGGCGAGCTGGCGCCGAGCGGCATCACCGTCAACGTGGTCGCACCCGGGCCGATCGAAACCGAGATGTACCGCCGAGGCAGCCCCGTGGGATCCCCCCGCGAGGCCCTCCTCCTCGAGGGCATCCCGCTCAAACGGGTGGGCGCGCCCCGTGAGGTCTCACACGCGATCTGCTTCCTTCTCGACGAAGACGCCGGCTACATCACCGGCCAGGTCCTGAGGGTCGACGGCGGCGGCAGCATCGCCGGCGCCTGAGAACGATGTGTACCGCGAATCGCGTGTGCGTTCGGCCCAGGGAAGGACTGCGATGAATGACCGCCCACACTCGGAGCCGACCGGCCGACTGAACGAGCCGGCGGCGGTGCGGGCACTCCAATTCGACGATGTGGTGGCGACGTACGTCGTGGACGGAGTCCTCGCGTTGCAAGCGGCGAAGTTCTTTCCCGCGGTTCCCTCCGAATACTGGTCGAGCGATCACGGCCTCTTCGACTCCCGCGCTCGAATGGTGATGTCGGCGGGCGGTCTGCTGATCGAACGCGACGGAAGGACGCTGCTGATCGATGCCGGCCTTGGCCCGACCATCGAGAACAGTGTCGTCGGCCCGGTCAACTCCGGGGCGATGCTCGACGTGCTCGCCTCTCTCGGACGGCGACCCGAGGACATCGACGTGCTGGCCTTCACGCATCTCCACTTCGACCACACGGGTTGGGCTTTCACCCAGGGCGGCGATGGTCTCGAGACGAAGACGTTTCCGAACGCCCGCTACATGGTGTCGACGATGGAATGGGCACCCCATGCACACGGCGAGGACGTCGGCATCGCAACGCCTCAGGAGCTCATCGGGCCGCTCGCGGCATGCCGCACCGAGTTCGCCGACGGCGACGAGATCTTTCCGGGAGTGCATGCGGTGGTGACACCTGGGCACAGTCCCGGCCACACGTCGTATGTCATCACGTCGGCCACTACCCGTGGGCGCCTGGTCGTCTTCGGTGATGCCTTCCACATCCCGGCACAGTTGGCACACCCCGAGTGGCTGTCTGCTGCCGACATCGACGTGCACTCGGTGAAGAAGGCGCGCCGCCGGTTGCTCGATGAGCTCACCAAGCCCGACACGATCGGCTTCGCCTTCCACTTCGGTGATCAGCCGTTCGGTCGGGTGGTAACGAAGGGTGGCGAGCCCGCCTGGGAACCCATTGCCACGACGGCGCACGCGCCGCCTCCGCGCACATTCAGCTGAGCCACCACTCCGCGGCGCCGCGTGCACCCGGCCGATCTACCTTCGCCCGTGGCCTTTTCAAACGTGGTGACCTCACGCGGGTCTAGCGGCGTGCAATCGACGCGGTCGAGATCCACCTGTGTCCAGACTCAGATGAACGTGCGCGGCAGGGGCGCACGCAGGTTCGTGTGCACCGGTTCCCAGACCCGCCCGGCCGCGCTCGTCACCACCCGCCCGAACGGTGACCGCCGACCGACATCACCATCGTGGCGTGCGCGTCGAGCAACCCCTCGTTGCCCGACCAGTGCCCGACTGGAACCTTGGGAAGTAGCTCCGCAGGCCGCACGACCAGGACGGCGTCCACCACGTACGTCGCCACCACGTCGTCGATTCGCAGGCCCGCACCGCCGAGGGCTCGTTCAATCCTGCGGCTGCTTCAATCCATCATTGAGTCCGTCATCCATCTCGTGTCCCTTCGGGTCGCATCGGGCCGGTGAGCCGTTCCGCACGTCAGCGGTTCGAGCAATCCAGCGAGACGGTGATGGTCCGGCGGACGACGACCGGGATGAAGCGGTCGCGGTCTCCTCGCCGGTCGACCCGCACGATTTCGGTTCGCTCCTGGGGGTTTCGAACACTGGTGACCTGGCACTGGTCCACCGGTGCGCTACCGACTCGGTCGACCTTCACGTCGAAGCCCGAGGCCTCGAGTTGACCGATCGTGATGATCGCGGACTCGGCGTGTGCGGTGGCCGCAGGCAACACGAGGAGGCCGACGGCCACCGCGGCAGCTGCGACCTGGATTGACAAGGCGGCTTGCAGAGCCATTGCCTTCTTGGGTATTCGTGAGCTGTTCGACATGCTATGAAGCGTGCCGCGCAGCGGGCGTGCCAGCTTGGAGGTTGTGTGGAGATCGGCTGGAGATTGGCGGCAGTCAGCCCTCGCCGCAGCTGACCCGCAACGCCTCGACCGCCGCTTCGATGCTCGCGATGACCATCGCTCCGTAGCGGGTGACGACCTGCTCCAGCGCACGGGTGACGTGCGGACCCACGTCCCCGGCCGCCAGTGTCTCCTCGGCGATGACGACGCCGTTCACCACGTGAGCGGCATGCAGCCGGCCGCCCTTCGCCAACTCGTAAAGCCAGTCAGCGATCTGGATCCGTCCGGGCTCGGACCGGAACAGGCCGCGGCGCGCCGGCACATGAATCACCCCCGGAAGGCGGGCGAATACGTTGACCACCAACGCGATGCCACCGGGACCCGAGAGCGATGCCGTGACGACGCGGCTCACCTCATCGGCGTCGGGCTCCGCCATCACATGCTCATCGGAAGCACGAACGACGGCGCGATGGTTTCACCACTACCGGTGCGCCGGACGCCGTTCCCGCCGCATAGAACTCGACCGCGTGGAGTCCCCATGCGTAGTTGGAGATCTCGAACCCGACTCCGACCACGCCGTTGGCGCCGTCGCGCTCACCCTCGGCCTGCATACGGGACATCGCCAGTTCCCTTGCCTCGTAGTTGCCCTGAGTCCACTGCGGCATCTCGGCGTTGCGGCCCGCCTGTCGGAGGGTCTGCATGAAGCCTTGCACGGCGATGTGGAAGACGCAGTTGCCCATCACGAACGCCACGGGGGCGTGACCCGACCGGAGCAGGGTGGTCATGTCCTGACCCGAGAGGTGGCTGCTGAACGCTTGTCCGTTGGGGCGGCGATACGCACCTGGCTTGGGTCCGTACCGGACGGCGGTGCCGACGGCCATGAACTCGAGGTGTTCGCCCTCGCCCTGATGCCGCCATTCGAGTCGCACGCCGACGACGCCATCGGCCTGTAGCGCATCTGCCTCGGCTTGCATGCGCGCCATGGCGTTCCAGCACGCCCGGTCCGTCGCCTCGGTGAGGATCGGCAGTTCCGACTGTTGTTTGATGCCGGTGAACTGGTATCCGACGTGATAGACGGATACGCCCATGACGAGGTCGATCGGCTCGAAGCCGGCACCGTGCAAGAGCGCGAACTCGTTGACGGACAGATCCGACGTGAACACCTTGTCCGCGTGCGAGAGACGTTCTCCGGCCACCGGGTCGAGTGGGTTGGGTTGCATTGGCATGCACCTTTCGTACTTGCTCGTGGGTGCGCAGATTGTAGGGGTCTGGGCTGTGAAAGTGATGGGAGTGCGGGCGCGACGGGCGCGGCCATTCCGCGTCGCCGAGATGCCGACGGCACCCCCGCCGAGGTCTGCGACAACTCGAACGTCCTCCGCTGCAGGAGTTCCCTCGAATCTCTAGACTCGGCCGCGAGCTGATATGAGCGCCGCAGCGTCTACTTCTCGTCGAGCAGTCTCAGCTCGGACGGCTCCCGCAGCAGGTCTTCGAGGATCTCGTTGCCCTCGGTGTTGTAGGGCTGGCGCATGTGCTCGTCCCAGGCTGCTCTCGACCGGAACATCTCCAGCATCACCCATGAGTCCGGGTCGTCCTGGGGCTGGACGAGATGCATGAACACACAACCTGGTTCGTTCAGGGTGTTGCGCCGCATCGACTGCAGTTGAGCCTCCGCCTCGGCGAGCCGGTCGAGCCGAGGCTTGATGGTGACGACCAGAAACAGCGGTTTGTCCTGGTCCTTGCGTCACCGCCCGGCAACGGGCACCTCAATCGAGTTCTGCAGAGTGTCGATGAACGCATCGGCGTTCTTGCTCTGAACGAAGGTCGCCACCGCGTCGTAGAGGGCTTGCTGGAAATCGGAGGGCATCAGTTCGCCGTGCGTGATCGACAGCAGAATCTTGTCGCTCCACAACGACTTCGATGCCTGTCGCTGGTAGGCGGGCAGTGACGCCACGTCGACATCGTTGCGGATCGGCACCGATCCCTTCACCCTGTTGAACTCGAGCGACGTCTTTGGATCCGCGACGGTCGCGAGGAACTTCATGGCGTTCACCCCGTCCTTCGCCTCGGCGGAGACGACGAAGGTGTCCACGATCGCGAGGTACGCGCCCGACGTTCCCGGGATAGGGCACGTAGCCGAAGTCCTTGCCTTCGACAGCCTTGTTCGCCACGAGCTCTCCATAGACGGAATCGTTCATCGACAGGAACGCGCACTGCCCGGTCGCCAGCTTCTTCGCCGCCTGATCCCAGGTCAGTCCACCGGCATCCGGATCGGCGCGGGACGACGATCTGGCCGTACTCGCGTCAGCGCCTCCGTGAGTTGGGGTCCCCGCCAGTCGAAGGAGTCGTCGCGGATCTTGGCCCATCCGTCGGTGCCGACCACGCCGAGCAGAGTGTTCTCGAACAGCTCGGTGGCGGTGAACCTGTCCTTGCCGCCCAGGCACAACGCGGTCTTGACCGCTGGCCGCGACCTTGGCCAGATCGCGCGGAAGGCCTCTGTCGTGTAGCCGGGCCCGGGAGCCGCGACGCCCGCCTCGCGGAGCGACGTTCAGGTTGAACCACAGCACATTTCCGCGATGCGAGCCCGTCGGCACACCCCACGCCTTGACCCGGTAGGTCGCCGCGTCGAGCAGGGTCTGCGGCATGGTGCGGTCCAGGCCCGAGCTCTCGTACACGCGCGGACACGTCGGCGATCCGGCCGGCGTCGACCCAGGCGCGCAGCGAACTGCCGAGGAACGTCTGCCAGACATCGGGCGGGTCGCCGGCCCGCAACCGCGCGGCCAGCGCGACCTGGACATTGCTGCCGCCGCCGCCGGCGATGGCTCCGTCGATCGACGTCCACGTCCGGGTTCTCCGGCCTTGAAGGCATTCAGCAGTACCTCGAAAGCCGGGTGCTCCGACGGCGACACCCACCAGGACACGACTTCGAGCCGATCGGTCGAGTCGGAGAAGTTCGCCTTCTGGCCGCCGCCACCGCAGGCCGCGAGGACCAGCGCCAGCATGACGATCCAGTAGCGTTTCATGCTGCGTTCTCCAACCGTCGTTGGGTGCGGCCTTCAGATCGAAGACGCGCGTAGGCGGTGACGACGGCGAAGCAGACGGCCGGGACGATGAAGGAGATCGCGGGGCTTGTCGCGTCGAGGAGTCGCGCCCTGGATCAGCGGCATGATCGCGCCGCCGACGATGGCCATCACCAGGCCGGCGGCGCCGAATTTCGTTGCGGGACCGAGCCCTGTGAGCGCGACACCGTAGATCGTCGGGAACATCAGCGACAGGCAGAAGGACAACGCGACGACCGCGGTGACACCGGCCACGTTCGGCGAGACCATGGCGAAGATGCAGAGCACGACGGCGAGTGCGCCGAGAATTCTGAGCACCTTCGTCGCGCGGACCCTCCGATGACCCAGGTCATGATGAAGCGGGAGATCAGGAACACGATCAGGCTGACCTGCAACAGGTAGCCGCCCAACTGCAGCGATCCGTTCAGCGCCTGCTGCGAGTACTGGATGAGGTAGGTCCATGTGCAGACCTGCGCGGCCACATTGAAGAACTGCGCGACGACGCCGTACACGTAGCGCTTGTTCGACAGCAGGATCTTCAGCGGGCCGCTGGCCTTCCATGTCGCAGATTCGGAAACTCCTCGACGATCGGCGGGGACTTCTTGATCGCGATCACGATCCCGATGGCAATCAGGACGAATCCCAGCCCGAGGTATGGGCCCATCACCGCGCCCAGCTGGCCGGCGCGGATCGCCTGCTCCTGGGCCGGGGTCAGGTTCGCCATGTTCATCGGCTCGTCCAGCTTGGGCAGGATCAGGGTGGCGGCCAGGAACACGCCGATGTTGGTGCCGACGGGATTGAACGCCTGGGCGAAATTCAGCCGGCGGGTGGCGGATTCCTCCGGCCCGAGCGACATCACGTAGGGGTTGGCGGACGTTTCGAGAATCGAGCAACCCGCGGCGATCGCGAACAAGGCGACCAGGAACGCTTCGTAGGTCATGATCTTGCTCGCCGGGTAGAAGGCGATCGCACCCGCCGCCGCGAGCAGCACGCCGGTGAGAAGTCCTGCCTTGTATCCGAACCTCTGGTTGATCAGGGCGGCGGGAATCGCCAGCAGGAAATAGGCGCCGAAATACGCCAACTGCACCAGCGAAGCCTGGAAGGTGTTCATGTCGAAGATCTGCTTGAACCCCGCCACCATCGGGGTGGTCAGGTCGGCGGCAATTCCCCACGCGGTGAAACAGCAGATGAGGACCACGAACAGCAGCCCACATCCCCGGGTAAACCAAACTCTGTTTCGCCGTCTTGGCAGGGCGGACGTCGGCGGGCTGATCAGCATGCTCGAGTCGTCGTCATGCGCGGCGCCTCTCGTCATCCGAAGAAGGGTTCAGTTCCCGAATTCAACCTGTGATCTGGATCACGCTACTCACCCGAAGGGCCGTGGGGAAGATTTCGGTGAGGTTCTTGAATATCAACACTCGTAGAGTCGGCCGCCGCTCGACCGCGGGTGCAACGCTCGGGCAGCGAGCGGCACCGCGCCGTACGACGGTGAGGGGCCGAGCCGGCGTGACGAGTACCCGAGCGCAGGATCAGCGCCATTGACCAGCGCCATTCCAGGGCACAGGGTTCGGCTCTACGTGCCGGCTACCTGATGTCCAATTGACAAGGCGCCGAGCCGTTCTCATCACGGCTGTGCAACCGTGGGCGCGGTGGCCGACTTCCATCGGTCGCACGCACTTCACCGATCGCGTGCAAGACGGTCGGCGATCCGCCGCCCGCAGTGGTCGTCGCCGACCCAGGTGCGCCGAAACGGGTGTCGTCGACGTCAGCCCGGTTCGACGACGTTGCCTGCGCCGGACTTGTTGACCTCCGGTGAGCCCGATTTGAAGGTGACCCTGGTTGTCGAAGCCGGAGGCATCGATGGATTCGGCGCTGTCCACGGTGATCACGTTGTCCATGCCGGGACGACGGTGAGGCTCGGTGCAGTGCCCCGTGATCACGACGGTGTTGTCGATGCCGCTGACGCTGACGGATGCTGTCGTTGCAGGCGATCGTCTTGTTCTCGCCGATCCGCTGACGCTGACGCTGCCCCCGGAGGCAGGACGTCCACCGACGGATCGACGGCCACGGGCGGTGCGGCGCTTCAGCATATGAGTCTTGCCGCCGGGGACGGTCGGTCGATTGGATGGTGCGTTGGTGAGGGTTCCGCCGGCACCGGCGATGTTCGGTCGGTCGCCCGAGCCGCTCGAGAAGCGGGCTCGAGCTGGAGAACATGTTCGAGCCGAATACGGCGACGCCGGCACCGATGGCCACCGGACCGATCACGATCGCCGCGAGGATGAACCACCACCACGGAAAGCCGCCGCTGCCCCGCGTCGGGGGCGTCGGAAACGGCGGGCCGTACGTGCAGGGCGCCGTAATACCCCGGCGGCGGGGGTGGCGGGGTGCGCTGCGATCAGCCAGCCCGGGTACTGCCCCGTGCCCAGCTCGGACGCGCTGGCAACGTCGGACAGGGGCCGCTCCAGGTCCCGGATCCGAGCCTCGGGGTCGTCCTGCGGATTCATGGGCCGATGCTCCCACACAGACGCCGTCCGACGGGCAGGCTTGAGCGATGGTTGCGGAGGGGCCAGGATCGCGAACCGAGATGAGTCAGCGGGAACCGAGATCGCGCCACCCCGCTGCCGTCCGTGGAAAGGGGGCGTGCTCCCGGTTGGGCACGAACGGCGCCCATGCCAGTCCGGTCAGGGCGGCCGTCAGGTGACCCACCTCGGTATGGGTCGGACGGACGAGCGCATTGCCGGCCAGGCCGACCACCAGAGCCGCCTGGCACCGGGATCGCCACGGGCGCAACACATATCCCGACAACGCGCCGAGCACTCCGAGGAGGAAATAACTGACTCCCACGTCGCGGGCGTCGACGAGTCGCCGCGGCGCGTCCGATGATCTGATGGCTCGCCGCAGATGGCCCTGGCCGACATAGGTGCCGACGGAGTGCGCGGCGAGCCCGATCAGCAGCCACCGCCACCATCCCAGCCGTCGCTCCGCCGGGGCGAGCACCGTCACGTACGCCGGCACATACGGCCACCACCGGCGGCCGTCGAGCCAGAACAGGCTCGACGCCAATACCCGCACCGGTTCCTGGTGCAGGTGGCGCAGGTTCGTCGAGTGTCGCCGCAGCAGCTGCCGCCGCTGTCGCCGCGAGGCCGATCGTTGGATCCGCGTGGTGCCGAAGAGGATCAGCAACCACAGCGCGGTCAATGGGGCATCACCCACAAGTGCGGGCGACACCGCTGCGCGGCGGATACGCCATGTCCCGATCATCGCATCCGCGCCACGGTCGCCGGCGGGAGGACGTCGCTGGTTTCGATTCGGCGCCGATCCGGTATCGAGACACCCCGTTCGAGGTGTGCGCGCCCGCACTGGCTCCACCATTGACCCTACGGCCCGAGAAAGTGTGATTCACCAGGGGCGCAACCGGGTATTTGAGGGTCGGCGGCGTGATCCACGCCGCCGGGAACGAAAGAGAGTTGGTCCCATGGGTGTGGTTGTGGAGCGCGGCTCGGCGCGTTGCCCTCATTGCGTTGCGGTCGCCGACTACACCTTCATCGAGAGCGGACTCAACGTGGTGCGCTACGAGGTGAACTGCCACTCCTGCGGCGAGGTGTACTCCGAGGTGAACTCACTGGTACCGCAGACGGGACCCGTCGGACGAAACCTGCCCATTCCGCCATTGCCACGCGAGATTCGAGCCCGCGACCTGGCGGAGGCACTTCACTCCGCTGGGCCGCGCTGCCGGACGGTTGCGTGCCCGGGTGCGCCCGGCACGGTTCGCCGACCTGGTCGCCGCGGAGCCACCAACGACAGGTGAATTCGGGCGAACGGCTAAGCCCCCGGCCGGAACGGCGGTCCGGCGCCGCTCACAATTGCCCCACTAGCCACTATCCGTCAGCCCCGGCCCAGTGGCCCTGGAAGTTTGCTGTCGTGTCGCCATGTGATTTAGCACTCAGTTTCGATGCGAAAGGTAAGGGGTCACCCTTCGAGCCAATGGCGGCGGACAACTCATCGGGCTTGCTGAATGTGTCGAAACAAGCAGCTGAGCGGCGAACATCGCTGATTGCTAGGCGAAGATAACAGACGCATAACGAAGAGTTTCCTAAGCAGTGTCTGAGAGGTTCGCCGGAGTACCTACCGAAACGCCCTTCGCGGCGTCCTCGCTGCCGTTTTTACGTCGCTACACTCGTTCAAGACCGCGCCCCATCGGGTGCTGAACACATCGAAATCTAGTGCCGGTGCGTTATACCCGGCGGAGGTGCCTTGAAGATGGCTAATACATTCGCGCGCGCAAAGAGCGTGACGGTGGAGAACGCGAACGCCACCCTGTCGGTTGCGACGACCGTCGGCCACGGCCCGATTGCCGACATGTCCGTCGACGGCGACACCCTGGTGGTCAGCAACTACGGCGACCACAACGTCGTCATGCTCGACGCAGCCACCCTGGCCGTCACCGGCGGTGTCGCCGCGCGTGAGCCGTTCGCCCTCGTGGCCGCGGGCGGACGCGCCCACGTCGGGGTGGCCTCGGCCAACTACGACGCGGTCGCCGTGATCGACACCCGTACGGGTGCCGTGATCAGGTCCTACCCGCTGTCGTTCAACGTCACCGCGATGGCCGCGAGCCCCGACGGCAAGCGCGTCTACGCCGGTCGCGCCGGTGACGGCGGCGTCGACGTCTCCGTCATCGACACCACCGCGGAGCGGGTCGGCACCATCTACCTCGCCAAGGGCGAGGACGCCAACATCGACGCCCTGCGCGTCGACGTCTCCGGCCGTCGCCTCTACGCGGCGGTGTCGGACGCGCGCAGCAGCCGACTCGTCGTCGTGGATCTCGAGACCGGCCGGGTGCGCCGCTCGCTGGAGGTGGGCGCGCCCATCCGCGGGCTGGAGATCGGCCTGGACAACACCGCCTACGTCCTGACCTCCGACATCAACGACCGCGGCGTCGTGCACGTGGTCGACATGGTGGCGAACCGCATCATGGCGAGCGCTGCCGGTGGCCACGGCGCCGATGCAGCTGGCACTGTCCACCGACGGCAGCCGGGCGTACGTCGTCGACTACGACCAGGTCGTGGTGCTGAGCACCGAGACGCTGGCCGTCGTCGACACCATCTCGGTGGGTGCGCGGCCGTCCTGTGTCGCCGTCGGAGTCGACCGGCTCTACGTCGCCGACTGCTGGGTGGTATCACGGCCTACGCGGTTCCGCACCTGCGCCGATGGTGTACGAGCCGCTCGCCGACCGCCAATCCGCTTGCCGCAGTGGAGATCCGCGAGCTGGAGCCTGCCGGCGTCTGACCGACGCTCCGCGCTCGTGCGACGAGCGGACCCGAGTCCAGGACGTCAGCGCTGCGCCGTGACGCCGCGGAAGAGGTCAGCGGCCTTCTCGGCGATCATGATCGTCGGAGCGTTGGTGTTGCCGCGCACGATGACGGGCATGATCGAGGCGTCGATGACGCGAAGCGGCTCCATGCCGCGCACTCGCAGCGCGGGATCGACCACGGCACGTTCGCCGATGCCCATGGCGCAGGTTCCCACCGGCTGATACATCGTCTGGGTGTGAGCGCGGGCGGCATCGAAGAATTCGGCGCTGTCGCAGTGGGCTGTGGTCGGGAAGTACATCGTGTCGAGGTGCGGCGCGAGGGGACGCCTACAGGTCAGCTCCATGAGCGTCCGCCCTCCCGAGGACAACGAGATCGAGTGGGTCCAGGGAACCCGTCCCGCAGCTTCCCGTTGCGGAAGTGAGGGCAGGGTGGACCCCTAGGAAGGTGACGCGGCTATGGCCTTGCGCTCGATACTGGCCGCGTACAGCGGCGTCTCGAGTCGATTGTGGACGGTGACGGCCTCTTGCAGGCTCGCGGCTACCCGTTCGAACGTCTGGCCCGCCGCCGCGAGCATGTCGAGGAAGGCTCGGGTGGGGTAGCTGATCACCAGGCCACGCCCGACCTCCTCGACGTTGGTTGTACCTGGCAGGTGTCCGCGTCGATGGCGCGTGACGGCTGGAGTAGACCAGGATCAGCCGTGCGATCTTGTCGCCGCAGCCGGCCGGGGGTTCTCTCTGCAGAGTCGACTGAGCGCCACCAGTCGTGACGAGCGCTGCGTACTCGTCTGCCGTTCGGCCCACAGAAGTGCCCTGCACCACGAGGCTTGCGCAGCCGACGTGCGCTCGACGTTGCATCGGCACCATCGGTCTCCGCCGCGTCGCTCGGTGTGCGACGCTGCCCGGTCGGCGATGCTGATCCGGCGCGGGACGTAGCGACGTCCCGGTATTCCGCGTAGAACTGGGAATCTCGCGGATCTCAGCGGACCGGTCCAGCGATGATCGACCTAGCTCGATCACCGCGGTCAGTTGGATGGTCAAGCCGTCTCCGTCCTCGGAGTGGCACCGAGTCGACTTCATGGTCACGGTTGACGTCCGACCTGCGGATCGACGCTCATGCCTGCTCGCAACCTGCCTAACCTACTCGAATTCATACACTCTCTGGCCAGGACTGCAGGAGGTCTTCTTGCCGACCGTCGTGCGCGCTCTCGGCATACCGAATCGACAATCCGTCGATGCTGGTGAACTTCGGGCGGATGAGAGGACTCACGTGCGTCTCCTTTGTTTCCAGCTTGGGTAGATGCACGTGGTGTCGTCCGCGTGGCATTACCCGTAACGCACGTGGCACCCGCTTGCGTCCATGACCACGTGCACTGGCACTAAGAGCCCCGCGCCGGCCCAGTCACTCCTGGCGTTGGCGCGCAAATCTTGCACGAGAACCTCTTTGAAAGTTCTGCGGTTGTGGGCACGACTACTCGTCGCGACCTCGACGCCACGTTTTGCGGCCCGCGCTCAGCGCCACTGGTAACGGGTCTTGGGTCGGCCGGCCTTGCCGTAGTCCGTGGCACGGCTGACGGTGCCGTCGTCGGCCAGCCGCTCCAGGTAGCGCCACGCCGTCACCCGGGACACCCCGACCTGCTTGGCCACCTCGTCGGCAGTCAGTCCGTCGGCGTGGTCTCGCACCGCGCGGGCGATGTCATCGTTGGTCTGCGGCGCCGCGCCCTTGGGGGCGACGGACTTGTCTGCGGCCGAACGTAGTTCGGCAAGTGCACGGTCGACCTCGGCCTGGCTGGCCGCGTCGACGCCCGCGGGCAAGGCGATGCGGTAGCGCCGGTAGCGCTCCAGCCGATCGCGGAACGCCGCAAACGTGAACGGTTTCAAGAGGTACGCCAGCGCCCCGTGCGCGACGGCGGCCCGCACCATCTCGAGATCCCGTTCGGACGTGATCGCGATGATGTCCGGCGCAGGCCGCAGACCCGCCAGCGCCGACGCCAGGTTGATGCCGCTGGCGTCGGGCAGCCCGATGTCGAGCAACACCAACTCGATGGGTGCATCGGTCGCCGCGGCCGCAGCCGCCGTTCTGCATCGCGTCGCGGGCGGTGTGCGCGACGGCGGTGGCCGAGAAGCCTTCGAGGCGTTCCAGATACGTGCGGTGAGCCTCGGCGATCAACGGGTCGTCCTCGACGATCAGCACGGAGATCGCCGGCTTCATCGAGCGGCCCCAGGCACCGTCACGGTGACGACGGACCCGTAGGTCACGTCGGCGGTCAGGGTGCCACCGTGCCGCTTCACCACCTGCGCGACCAAGGCCAGGCCCAACCCGTGCGGTTCGGCGCCATCACCCGTCGACTTCGTGGAATAGCCCCGCTGCATGGATCTTTCGAAGGTCTCGGCGTCCATTCCCGCTCCGCTGTCGGCCACCCGGATCAATAGCTCGCCGTCGCCCTGGCTCACGGTCACCTCCACCCAGGGATCGTCGCGGTCACAGGCGTCCATCGCGTTGTCCACCAGATTGCCGAGCACCGTGACCATCTCCTGCGCCGTCAACGGTAGGTCCTCCGTGTCGGACGCCAGATGGGTGTCCTCGGTGATGGTCAAGGCGATGCCGCGCTCGTCGGCCTGCGCCGTCTTGCCGAGCAGCAACGCGACGAGCGCGGGTTCGGCGACGTCGCCGGACAACCGGTCCACCAGTCGTTGCGAGAGCGCCAACTCGTCGGTCGCGAACTTCACGGCGTCGTCGGGTCGGCCCATCTCAACCATGGTGATCACGGTGTGCAGCTTGTTGGCGGCCTCGTGGGCCTGCGAACGCAACGAATCGGTCAACACCTGCAGTGAGCTGAGTTCGCCGAGCGCGCCCTGCAATTCGGTGCGATCGCGCACCGTGACGACCTCCGAGTGCTGGAACTTTCCCGGGTCGCTGCGCTCCTGCCCGCCGCGAGACTTTCCGGCGCTGCGCTCGCCCGCCGAGCTTCCGGGTCGCTGCGCTCCTGCCCGCCGGTCTCACCCACCCTCGACCGGTTGACCACCAGCACCCGCTCGTCGGTGACGTGAACCTCGTCGCGCACGCCGGGGTCGTAGGTGCGCAGGAACTCCGGGAGGTCCGATTCGGCGACCGTGCCCGGCGGCAGTCCCAGCAGGCGCCGGGCCTCGTCGTTGACCAACACGACCCGGCCCCGGTCCAGCACGATGAGACCCTCGGAGACCGAGTGCAGGATCGCGTCGTGATGTTCGTACATCACCCGCAGTTCGTCGGGCCGCAGCCCGTGCGTCTGACGCAGAAGGCGTCGGCGGATGGCCCAGACGCCGACGAATGAGACCGCCAACGCCGCGATGCTGACGATCGCGATGGTGGGCCACTGGTCACGCCACCGCTGGGCCAGGGTCTGCTGCGTGATGCCCGCAGACACCAGTCCCACCACCCGTCCGGATCCGTCGTGGACCGGAGCGATCGCCCGGATCGACGGCCCGAGCGTGCCGGTGTACACCTCGGTGAAGGTCTCGCCGCGCAGTGCAGGCTCGATGGTGCCGAGGTAGTGGCCGCCGATCTGTTGCGGATCGGTGTGGGTGAAGCGGGTCCCTTCGGGCGACATGATCGTGATGAATGCGATCTCGGTGTTCGTGCGCACCGCCTCGGTCACCGGTTGCAGAACCTGCGTGGCCTGACCGGACTCGATGGCCGCGGCGGTCGATGGGGAATCGGCCAGTGCGGTCGCGATGCTCACCACCTGCTGGCGGGCGGCGGCGTCACCGTCCTGGCGGGCATCGACGAGGGCCAACACGCTGCCTGCCAGCACGACTATGGCGATCACGGCGATCTGCAGGGCGATCGCCTGGCCGGCCAGCGAGCGTGGCCACCACCTGCGCATCGCGCCTCCGGAGATTCGTGCACGTGAACGTAATGAACAAAACCGTGACCTGGATCACTTACGCGGAACACCATCCTTGCAGACCACATCCGCGCTACGAATGCACGAACTGGAGAGATCACCATGACCGACCAGCTGGACACCTCGTCCCCACCCAAGAAGCGAGACCGAACGCACTGGCTCTACCTCGCCGTCATCGTCGCCGTCGTCGCGGGCGTCATCGTCGGCCTGCTCGCCCCTGACGTCGGCAAGAGCGTCGGTGTTCTCGGCACCATGTTCGTCAGCCTGATCAAGATGATGATCGTCCCCGTCATCTTCTGCACCATCGTGCTCGGCATCGGCAAGGTGCGGAAGGCCGCCACCGTCGGCAAGGTCGGGGGGTTGGCGTTCGTCTACTTCCTGGTGATGTCGACGGTCGCACTGGCGATCGGGCTCGTGGTCGGCAACCTGCTGAGCCCCGGCACGGGCCTGAATCTGTCGGCCACCTCCAGCAAGGGCAGCGCGCTGGCCGAGACCGCGCACGAGGCAGGCGGTCTGATGGACTTCATCGAGGGCATCATCCCGACCTCCTTCTTCTCGGCGCTGACCGAGGGCAACGTGCTGCAGGCGCTGTTCATCGCGCTGCTCGTCGGGTTCGCCGTCCAGGGTCTCGGCAGCTCCACCGAGCCGATCCTGCGCGGCATCGAGCATCTGCAGAAGGTGGTGTTCAAGGTGCTGGTCATGGTGCTGTGGCTGGCCCCGATCGGCGCCTTCGGCGCGATCGCGAACGTCGTCGGCCAGACCGGCTGGAGCGCAGTGACCCAGCTGCTCACGCTGATGCTGGGCTTCTACATCACCTGCGTCCTGTTCGTGTTCGGCGTGCTCGGCGTGCTGATGCGCGTGGTGGCCGGGGTGTCGATCTTCCGCCTGGTCCGCTACCTGGCCAGGGAGTACCTGCTGATCTTCGCCACCTCGTCGTCCGAGTCCGCGCTGCCGCGGCTCATCGCCAAGATGGAGCACCTGGGTGTGGAGAAGACGACGGTGGGCGTTGTCGTCCCGACCGGTTACTCGTTCAATCTCGATGGCACGGCGATCTACTTGACGATGGCGTCGTTGTTCGTCGCCGACGCGATGGGCAAGCCGCTGGCCATCGGCGAGCAGATCGGCCTGCTGGTGTTCATGATCGTCGCCTCGAAGGGCGCGGCGGGCGTCAGCGGCGCCGGACTGGCGACCCTGGCGGGTGGGCTGCAGGCCCATCGCCCGGATCTGCTGGACGGTGTCGGCCTCATCGTGGGCATCGACCGGTTCATGTCCGAAGCCAGGGCGGTGACCAACTTCTCCGGCAATGCCGTTGCCACGGTGCTGGTCGGTTCGTGGACCAAGACGATCGACCGCCAACGGGTCGACGCCGTGCTGAGCGGTCACGCTCCGTTCGACGAATTGACCATGCTGGACGATCAGGAACCCCGCGCCGAAGAGCCTGCGCAGGAGCGCATCCCTGCACAGGCATAGGGCGTGAAAATGAAGGACCCGGCCGGACCTCCTCCCGGCCGGGTCCTTCTCTGTGCGTCGCTCGTGAACCGATTGTGAGCCTGTCTCGTCTACTGAGTGACGGCCAATCGGCCAGACGAGAACCTGGCGGCGACGCGACATCGCAACGCCCCGAACCAGAACGGAGGCGCGCGATGCGATCTGCACTGTTGACTCTGGTCGCCATCGCCGCGGTGGCCATCGGATTGATCGTCGATCCTACGGGTTTGGCCACGGCGGAGTCCGATTCAGCCATCGTCACCATCGGCCAGCTCGAGGCTGAGGGATTCGACGTCAACGTCGATCGCATTGGCAGTGCCCCGCTTTCGGACTGCACGGTGACGAGCGTGCGCAACCCGCAGGAGCAGACCAGGCTGGTCCGGGTGAACCGGCGAAAGGGTCGGGACGAGTTCATCGAGGTAGTGGTGAATCGCTCGATCACGGTGTCGCTGGATTGTTCCCGTCGCTGACCTCCTGCACAGGGGCCTGCCGCTTACAGCCGGCACGCGAATTCAGGAGAATTCGCGTGCCATGGTCTCGATCGCTGCGCGGGAGTGCCTGCCCGGCATCACCATCCAGCAGTGCATTGCCCGCTCCTCCTCGTGCCACTTGAGGTCTGCGCCTTCGGCCTCGGCGCGGTCACGGAATGCCCGGGTATCGGGATTGAGCACGTCGTGTGTGCCCGTGTAGATGGACAGTGGCGGCAGCCCCGCAATCTTGCCCAGCCCCGGGCTGATCAGCGGGTTGTCCAGCGGGTCACCGCCGGCATAGTGCCTGCCGGCTACCCGCAGACGACCGATGTCGAGAGCGGGATCGATGCGTGCGACCGCCTCGGAGTCGGGGTGCGACAACGCCACATCGAGCCAGGGCGACAGTAACAGCGCCGCCCCCGGCTGCTGTCCATCGACCTTGCGCAGGGCATGGCACAACGCCAAAGCCATTGAACCGCCTGCTGAATCACCAGTCACCAGCACATTGCCGGCCGGATGCGTGGTCAACATCCGATCGTAGACGCGAAGCAGGAATGCGAACACGTCGCGATAACTGTGTTCGGGGGCCAGCGGGTAGATCGGCACGGTGACGGTGCGGCGCAAGGCGCACGCCAACCGGCCGATGAACGGCCAGTGCACCGCCGGAATCAGGTCGACGACGTATCCGCCGCCGTGCAGATAGAGCATGTGCCCCCGGGTGTCACCACCTTGGATCGGCGCCGCTTCGTAGACCGGCCGACCATCGAGATCGTTGCGGGTGATGTCGAGCGTGCGCCGCACGGCGCGCGACGGTAACCCGGCGTAGGGCGCGCGAGGATGAGTCGAGAAGTAGTCGAGCTTTTGCGGAGACGGAAACACGAGCTTGCGGAGTTGGCCGCGCCGCATGATCTGTTGCACGACGGTCGGCTTCAGATCCCTTGCCTCGGACATGCCCCTCGTTTCCGTCGTCTGCGGTTTGACGTCCACGGGTTGAACGCATCGCACCACCGTTTCATTCGTCGGTGAGCCTTCGAGTTAGGGCGCGATGCCACGAAAGAGGTTGTCCACCAGGGCGTCCACGAACGGCTCGTCAAGGGGCTGGTCCGGAACGAGCAGCCGGTGATAACAGGCGCCCCACAGCTGATCGACCAGCGTCTCGAGGTCCAGGTCGGCGCGCAGTTGCCCGCGCGCCTTGGCAGTATTCAAGGCGGAGACCGCCAGGGCGCGCCGCGGCGCCGAATAGCTCTGCAAATATGCGGCTTTCAGGTCCGGATCGGACTGGGCCCGACCGATCAGCTCGGCGACCACCGGACCAACGCGGCCTTCGCGCACGAGGGCGAGGAAGGCGTGCAACTGCGCGCGCAGGTCGGCCTCGATGTCACCGGTGTCGGGAAACTCGAGTTGGTCCTCGACGCGGTGGAAGTAGCCGTCGAGCGCGAGGGCGCCCTTGGACGGCCACCACTTGTAGATGGTCATCTTGCTGGCGCCGGAGCGCTCGGCGACCTTGTCGATGGTGAAGGCTGCCATGCCGCCTTCGATCAGCAGGTCGCCTGCCGCCGCGAGAATGTCCGCGCGCACCTCGTCGGCGGGGCGGCGTCCCCTACCGCGACGGGGGCGGTGTTCGGCGGTGGCCATCCTGCGGTGCCTCCTGGAATCAGCGGGAATAGGTGGACGCAGCATCCGCTTGATGCTTATATGGACGAATCGTACACAACGGCTAGGAGTTGAGTGAGATGGTTGATCGTGTTGCCCTCGTGACGGGTGGTTCCGGTGGCATCGGGCACGGGGTCGCTGTGCGACTCGGGCGGGCGGGCATGGCTGTGGCCGTGCACTACGCAGGCAACGAGGACCGTGCCCTGGCCGTGGTCGATGAGATCGTCGCCGAAGGCGGTCGCGCGATCGTCGTGACCGCCGATATCGCCGACGAAGCCCAAGTCGCGGCGATGTTCGATCAGGTCGAGGCCGAACTCGGCGGGATCGACGTGGTGGTGAACACCGCAGGCATCATGCTGCTCTCGCCGCTGGCAGAGCTGAACTTCGACGACTTCGACCGCATGCACCGAACCAACGTGCGCGGAACCTTCGTCGTGAGCCAACAGGCCGCACGGCGGGTCCGCAAGGGTGGCGCCATCATCAACTTCTCCACGTCGGTCACCAAGATCGCCGTGCCCGGCTACACCGCCTACGCCGCCACCAAGGGCGCGGTCGACGCGATGACCCTGATCCTGGCCAAGGAAATGCGGGGCCGTGACGTGACCGTCAATGCCGTCGCGCCGGGCCCGACCGCCACACCGCTGTACTTCGAGGGCAAGTCGCAGGACGTCATCGACCGTGCGAAGTCCGCCGCACCGCTGGAACGGCTCGGGGAGCCCGCCGACGTCGCCGAGGCGGTCGCGTTCCTCGCGGGGCCTGCACGCTGGGTCAACGGCCAGATCATCTACGTCAACGGAGGCGTCGTCTGACGCGGGGGATGGTGGAGAGGGGAAGGGTCGTGCCTGAATCGAAGGTCATTCTCGCCACGGAGCGGCCCGCGGGTTCGGGCGCTGACGGTGCGGGCGGTGCGGGCGCGCGCTGACGCCAACCACGTCGTGTACGCCGGCATGCGTGACACCGTGGGTCACACTGCCGAATCGGCCGCTGTGGCAACACGATACGGCGGCGCGCACGGTGTCACCCTTTGTGCGATCGATGCCGTGGTCCACAGCGCAGACCAGGTGGTGCTGGGGAACACGGAAGACGGCGCCTAGGACGTCCTCCGCGGCGGCGACCCGTCAGGCAAGGGTTCTACCAGCGGATCGGGTACTCCGACCTGCTCAGCGTGGGCAGACGAGAGACACCGAAATAGTCTGGCTGGTCACCTGCGGGACCAACAGCCTGCGGTCGTTTCCGCCGAGGCCGGGGCCGACGTAGGGGACCAACTGCGTGAAGCTCTGCGGGTTGCGCACACTCGTCACGGTGCACTGGTCGATCGGTGCGGTGCCGACCTTGTCGATGTTGACGGTGTAGCCCTTCGACTGGAGGTCATTGATCACGTCCTGCGCTGTCTCCGCCGCCGCGAAACCACTCGGCGCGGCGATGGCCCCAGACACGCCTACGATCGCTGCCACTATTGCCCACTTGGTGCGCATGAAGGCGCCTCCTGTCATGTTCCTGGCAATCATCCCTTACTTGAAGCGCCAAGGGAACTCGATGGATTCCTGGCGCCGGCGTGCGGCGCTTGTCAGCGCCCGACGATCGCTTGCGCGGGGAGTATCAGCGACTGCAGTCCAGCGACACCGAGATGGACCGGCTCGTCACGACCTCGACGTAGTCGTATCTACGGTTGCCCTTGCTGTCCCGGCCCCTGTCCACGCGGATGATCCTGGTCTGGGTCTGCGGATTGCGCACGCTGGTCACCACGCATTCGTCGAGCGGGCCGCTGCCGACGCGGTCGACGTGGACGTCGTAGCCCTCGTCTTCGAGCTGACCGATGGTGTCCTGAGGACCCTGGTCGGCATAGGCAATCCCCGGCGGCGCGAGAACGACCGCACCCGCGGCCGCGACCGAAGTGATGAACGTGGCGAAAATCAACGATGGAGGCACGGCGCGCCGCCTGTCTGTTTAGGAATTGTTCACCTGATACATCGCCGCAGGCGACCGATTCGTTGCAGGGCCCGCGGCTCTGCCGGAATCCCCGACATCGCCGTCACCCGGCACTACCATCGCGGCCAACGACCGCGACGGCGAGCAGAGGCGACCAGACATGCGCAGCACGATGCAGGACGTCCCCCTGACCATCACCACGATCCTGCGGTACGCCTGCGGTGTGAACGCCGACCGGACGGTCACCACCGCGGTGGGCGACGGGCGCTACCGCACGATCACCTACCGCGAGCTCGGCGAGCAGGTGGGTCGGCTGGCGAACGCGTTGCGCGGGCTCGGCATCACCGGCGACGAGCGCGTGGCGACGTTCATGTGGAACAACGCCGAACACCTGGCGGCGTACCTTGCCGCGCCGTCGATGGGTGCGGTGCTGCACACGCTGAACGTCCGGCTGTCCCCTGAACAGATCGCCTACATCGCCAACGATGCCGAGGATCAGGTCATCGTCGCCGACCTGTCGCTGGTCGACCAGCTGGCACCGGTACTGCCGCTTCTCGACACCGTGCACACCGTTGTCGCCGTCGGTCGGGGTGATCTCACACCGCTGGAGGCCTCCGGCAAGACCGTGCTGCGCTACGACGAGACCCTCGCCGGGCATTCACCGGAGTTCGACTGGCCCGATCTGGACGAGACCTCCGCGGCCGCGATGTGCTACACCAGTGGCACCACCGGAAATCCGAAAGGCGTTGTCTACAGCCATCGTTCGAGCTATATCCACGCCATGAACACCTGTACCGCGAATGCGCTGGGAATCGGCACGGAAGATTCGGTGTTGCCGGTCGTGCCGATGTTCCACGCCAATGCGTGGGGCCTGCCGTACGGGGCCTTGATGGCCGGTGCCGATCTGGTGCTGTCCGACCGGTTCCTGGACGCCCCATCGCTCATCGACCTGATCGAGACGCAGCGGCCGACGATTGCGGGAGCCGTGCCGACTATCTGGAACGACGTGATGCACTGCCTGGACGCGTCGCCCGGCCATGACATCTCATCGCTGCGGCTGGTGTCAAGCGGCGGATCGGCAGTGCCGGTGTCGCTCATGCATGCGTTCGAGGACAAGTTCGGGGTTCAGATTCGACAGCTGTGGGGGATGACCGAGACGTCGCCGGTCGCAACCGTGGCCTGGCCACCGCCAGGAGTGTCGGACGAGGAACATTGGGCGCTACGGTCCACCCAGGGGCGGCCGATGTGCGGTGTCGAGGTTCGCATCGTCGACGATGCGGGTGCTCCACTTCCCGCCGACGGCAAGGCCGTTGGCGAACTCGAGGTGCGGGGGCCCTGGATCACCGGGTCCTATTATCACAATCGGGACACCGCCAAGTTCGACGGTGGGTGGCTGCGCACGGGTGACGTCGGCCGCATCGACCCGCTGGGCTACGTCACGCTGACCGACCGCGCCAAGGACGTGATCAAGTCGGGCGGTGAGTGGATCTCCTCGGTCGACCTGGAGAACCACCTGATCGCGCATCCCGCAGTGCTGGAGGCCGCCGTTGTCGGTGTGCCCGACGAACGCTGGCAGGAGCGCCCGCTGGCCGCCGTGGTGCTCGAAGACGGCGCGTCTGCCACGCCCGCCGAGCTGCGAGAGTTTCTGGCGGACAAGGTCGTTAGCTGGTGGCTGCCCGAGCGCTGGACGTTCGTCGACGAGGTGCCGCGGACCAGCGTCGGCAAGTATGACAAGAAGACCATCCGGGCGCGGCACGCCGACGGCGAGTACGAGGTGATCGAGCACCGCGACTAGTCGTCGCCGAGTGCACGCGTGTTGACGGCCCTACTCGCTCGATGCGTACAACAAGCGTGCGGGGGACGGGTGTCAGCGTTCGGCGCCGTCGTCGATCAGCTTGGGCGCCTCACCCTCGCCGCACAGCCGGAGAGCCCACGCGGCGTTGACCAGCGAGTCGCTGCTCACTGGACGATTGCGGCTCATCACCAGCATCGCCAGCACGGCCCGTTGCTTGGGCGTACCCAGCGGCACCGCTGCGCCGTCGACGTTCATCTGCAACGGCCCGAGAACGCCGAAGTCGAGGCCGTTGTCGACCATCACGCCCAATTGTGCCGCCCCCGGAGGGGTCCGTGGTGTAGATCTGAGTAGAACGTGTTCTAGTTTGGGCTGCCGGAAGGAATGACGACATGGCGTTGCGGGTCGTGCAGTGGGCGACGGGCGGGGTCGGCGTCGCCGCGATCAAGGGCATTCTCGAACACCCCGAGCTCGAGCTAGCAGGGTGTTGGGTGCACTCGGAGACCAAGAGCGGCAAGGACGTCGGCGAGATCATCGGCATCGACCCGCTGGGCGTCACCGCCACCAACGACGTGGACGCAATCCTGGCGCTGGACGCCGACGCGGTGATCTATGCGCCGTTGATGGCCAGGCCCGACGAGATGACTGCGCTCCTGCGTTCCGGCAAGAACGTCATCACCCCGACCGGGTGGTTCTTCCCGTCGGAGCGGCAGTCGGCGCCGTTCCTCGAAGCGGGACTCGAGGGCTGTGCAACGCTGCACGGCACCGGCATCGCGCCAGGAGGAATCACCGACAAGTTCCTGTTGATGGCCTCGGCGATGTCCACCGGCGTGACATTCCTTCGCGCAGAGGAGTTCTCCGACCTACGCACCTACGACGCACCCGACGTGCTGCGGCACGTGATGGGTTTCGGCGACACCCCGGACAAGGCGCTGACCGGACCGATGCTGAAGATGCAGGACGGCCTGTTCATGCAGGCGGTGAAGATGTGCGTCGCCAAGCTCGGCTTCAACGCCGATCCGCGGATTCGCTCCTCCCAGGAGGTAGCCGTGGCGACCGCACCCATCGATTCCCCTCTCGGTCCGATTCAGCCGGGGCAGGTGGCCGGTCGAAAGTTCCACTGGGAGGCGCTCGTCGGCGACGACGTCGTGGTGCGTGTGACGGTGAACTGGTTCATGGGCGAGGAGAATCTCGATCCGCCGTGGACGTTTGGCCCGGCCGGCCAGCGCTACGAGATGGAGGTCAAGGGCAATCCCTCGTTCACCGTGACCTTCAAGGGCTTTCAGTCCGAACCCGTCGAGGGCGACGGCGGCATCGAGAGCGGTATCGTCGCGACCGCAGCCCACTGCGTCAACTCGGTCCCCGCGGTGTGCGCCGCCGAGCCCGGCATCGCGACCTATCTCGACCTGCCCCTCATCAGCGGCAGGGCGGCGCCTTCGTTGCGGTGAGGCAAGCGCTCATCACCATCGTCTCGTTCTTCGCGCAAGCGCTCATCACCATCGTCTGTTCTTCGCGCAAGCGCTCATCACCATCGTCTGTTCTTCGCGCAAGCGCTCATCACCATCGTCTGTTCTTCGCGCAAGCGCTCATCACCGCGGCACGAGGCCGCCGTCGACCGTGATCACCTTGTTCGTGAGATAACCATTGCGCAGCATGGTGATCGCCATGTCGGCCATTTCGTCGGGCCGCCCGACCCGACCGACCGGAATCGGCACCGGTGGCATACCGGTCTCCAGGTCGGCGGGGAACATCTTGGTGTCGCCGACCAGGGCGGGTGCCAGTGAGTTGACCGTGACGCGGTCGGCGGCGACGCGCGGCGCGAGGTAGTGCATCAAGCCGTGCAGACCCGCCTTGCTCGCGGCGTAGTGGGCGCCGACCACGCCTCCGCTGAATGCCGCGACCGACGAGATGAACAGGATGCGGCCGAACTGCCGCTCGATCATGCCGGGCAATACCTGTTGCGCCAGAAGGAACGGCGCGGTCAGGTTCACCGCCAAGGTGGCGTCCCAGGACGTGAGATCGACGTCCTCCCAACCGCGTATGTCGGCGGTGCCCGCGTTGGCGACGAGCACGTCGATGTCGCCGAGTTCACTTCTCGCGCGAGCGACGAGGTCCGCGGCCGCCTGCGGATCCGCCATGTCGGCGGCCACGGTGACGGCCCGCCGACCGAGTCCACGCGCGTAGTCGGCGATCTCCTGCGCGTCGTCGCCGTGGCGGCCGTAGGCGAGGCACACGTCGACACCCTCATCGGCCAGGCGTCGGCCGATGGCCTTCCCGATGCCTCCCGACGCGCCGGTGAGCAGTGCGACGCGGCCCGCGATATCCGTCACGGGCGGACCAGGATCCGGATCGGGTCGCCATCGGCGGTATCGAGTTTCTCGATGCCCTTGGCGACGTCCTCGAGTGACACCACGTCGCTGATCGAACGAGACAGATCCAAGCGGCCGCGGGAGACGAGGCCGACGAGCGTGCCGATGTCGGTGTTCTGGTAGCCGAGGTGGCCCAGCACCTGACGCTTGGCAAGGTTGAACATCGCCGTCGGGCCGATGGTGGGCGCATCGGCACTCATGCCGACTCCCACCAGGCGGCCGCCGACGGTCAGATTGTCGAGCGCCTGCTCGAACGTCGACTTGAGCCCGACGGCGTCGAACGCCACGTCCAGTTTGGTGCCACCGGTGACCTCGCCGATCTTGTCGTGCAGCGCTTCATCGCGGGCGTCGAACGCGAAGTCCGCGCCGACGTCGATGGCGCGATCGAGTACCGCGGGCTTGATGTCGACGGCAATGATCGGGGCCGCACCGACGAGGCGCGCCAACTGGACGATGTGGGTGCCGATGCCGCCGACGCCCCATACGCCGACCGATTCGCCGATACCCACCTTGCCCGTGCGAACGACCGCGCCGAAGGGAGTGGACACCGCGTCGGCCAGGATCGCGGCGTGCTCGAGGGACACGTTGTCGGGGATCCTGGTCAGCCCGATGGCCTGAGCAACGGTGTACTCGGCCCACGCGCCGTCGTAGGCGAACGCCATCAACCGGATGCGCATGCAGTTCGAGACGTCACCGCGCCTGCAGGTCGCGCACTCCTGGCAGGGACGGCCCGCGGCCACCACGACACGGTCGCCCTCGACCCAGCCGGTAACGTCCGGTCCGAGCCTGGCTATGGTGCCGGAGGCCTCGTGGCCCTGTGTGACAACGGGCAACTGGGCCGGGAAGGTGCCGTTGATCAGGCTCAGGTCGGAATGGCAGATCCCGCAGAACGCCACCTTGACCAGAACCTCGCCCGGCCCGAGTTCTGGTATCGGAACATCCTCCACCGCAATCTCTTTGGTATCAGCGTAGAACCGCTGAGCCCGCATGGTGTCAACCACGTCGCTCCTTCATCGCCTGCCGGCCCCCGGTTCATGGCACTCTTGCCATCATGGCGCAGCCGTTGGTGGTCGAGCAATCACGTGCGATACCCGTCACTTCGGAGGCTGCCTTCACCGGCACCGTCCCGATGCCGCTGCCGACACTGTTCCGCCGCTGGTACGGGCCGATCCCGCCGATCAGGGCGGTCGTCGACCAGGCCGGGGATTGGGATGCCGTCGGGAAGAGTCGCACCATCGTCCTCACCGGCGGCGGCAGCATGCGTGAGCAGCTCACCTCCTACGATCCGCCGCGCTCGTTCGGCTACACGCTGTCCGACGTCAAGGGCCCGATGGCCCCGATGGTGGCCCGTGTCGAGGGGCTGTGGTCGTTCGAGCCCGTGGGCACCGGCACCAGGGTGACCTGGCGGTGGACCATCTACCCGCGCTCGGCGTTCACCGCGCGGGTGTTGCCGGTGTTCGGCAGGCTATGGCGGGGGTACGCCAGGCAGTCGCTCGAGGAGCTGTCGAACCAACTGGTGCGGTGACGCTCAGGGAATCCGATAGAACGGATTGGGCAACTGGTAGGTGCGCTCGGCGAAGCCACCGTCGAGGTCGGAGGGCTGATCGCCAAGGTTGGCGATGATGGTGTAGCCCTGTCCCTCGATCGCCGCCCGCTGCGGGGCCTTGAAGTCCGCAGCCGAAGCAAAGTGTGCACCAACGGGTTCCATGATCAGCCGGGTGTATCCGGTGTAGCCGACCGCCGCGAGGTTGCGGTCGGTGGCAGCGCGCTGGGACTCGTCCCGCCCGGTGATGAAGAAACCGCCGCGCCGGGCCCGCGCGCCGTGTTGAACACGTCCATCGTCGGTCCCATGACCGTCGAGCGGGCGGAGAGGTCCCAGGCCCGCCAACCGCACGGCCCGTGCGGCAGCTCGGTGCACGAGCCGTCGATGACGCGACCGAAGTCATTGGCCCGGATGGCCTCCCAGTTGGACAAGGCGGTCTCGTCGATGTCGAACACGACCGCAGGTCGATCCGTCCGTGGCGCCTCCTCGTCGATCCAGGCGACCGCGGGCGCGGTCGCCAGTTGCAGGTCGGTCAGATAGGCGCCGCTGTCGTAGTACGCAGTGGCCTCGGTCTTCAGGTCGCCGATGTTGGCGGGTTGCACCGGCGGCGGGACTATCGGTGCCGGCGGTGCTGGCGGTTCGGCCCGTGCCGTCGCGGCGCCGCCGACGAGCAGGACGGCAGTCGCCGCCGCTGCGAGGGTGTTGCGGCCGACCATGGAACGAACCCTGGCACACTCGGGTCCCGTGACGAAACGTGGATTGGTGCTTGCCGGTGGCGGACTTGCGGGCATCGCCTGGGAGACGGGGATCCTGTGCGGCATCGCCGACGAGGCTCCTGAGGTGGCTCGGGCACTGCTGGCCGCCGACGTACTGCTCGGCACGTCTGCGGGCTCGACGGTTGCGGCTCAGCTCGGCAGCGGCACCAGCCTCGACGAGCTCTTCGCGCGTCAGACCGCCGAGGAGTCATACGAGATCGACTCCGGCATCGACGTCGACGAGATCACCGAGTTGTTCGTCACCGCGATGACGACGCCGGGCAGCACCACGGAGCAGAAGCTGCAGCGCATCGGCGCCATCGCGCTCACCGCCGACACCGTCGCCGAATCCGTCCGCCGCGACGTGATCTCGCACCGGCTGCCGTCACACCTCTGGCCAGCGCGGACGTTGAGGGTGACGGCCATCGACGCCGTCACCGGTGAGCTGGTGGTGCTGGACTCAGGCTCGGGCGTCGACCTCGTCGACGCGGTGGCCGCCAGCTGCGCGGTGCCAGGAGCATGGCCTCCCGTCACGATCGGCGGCCGCCGCTTCATCGACGGCGGCGTGGGCAGCGCGGTGAACATGCCCGCGGCCGCCGACTGTGGGGCCGTCGTCGTCCTCGTGCCGTCGGGGGAGAATTCGCCGTCGCCGTTCGGAACCGGTGCGGGCGCCGAGATCGCCGAGTTTCCCGGCGCGACCCTGGCCGTGTTCGCCGACGACGCCGCCCTCGCCGCGTTCGGTCGCAATCCACTCGACCCGGCATGCCGGATCCCGTCAGCTCGCGCCGGACGCGAACAGGGACGCCGCGAGGTCGATCGCGTCGCCCGCTTCCTCGACTCAGGGGCGTGAGTCGTTGGCGTCGACGTCACGGGCCCGCGAAGAGGACACCGGGGCCGCCCCGAGCGTGTCGAGCGCCGCAGCGGCGAGTTCCTGGCCGATGTCGATGACCTCGTCGGCGCGATGGAACTCCAGGCTGCGGCATGCACTGCGGGGTACCTCGATGAGCAGGCCCGGCGGATAGGCGGCGAGGGTGTGGCGCATCAGCGCGGCCTGCGCGATGTCGATGGTGCGGTTCATCACCTCGAGCCCGCCGACCAGCGCACCCATCGACGATCCGGCAATTCCGACGATCTGATGGCCGCGCTCGCGCAGCTCGTTGATCACGCCGATGTGGGCGTACCCGCGGGCCCCACCGCTACCGAGTGACAATGCGACCCGCATGGCCGCCATTGTGCTCCGTGCGGGTCAGGGTGCCTGCACCATCCGTTGCGACATCGGCACCAGCAGCCGTCGTGGCACGACTGCGTGGACACCGCCATCGCCGTGGTCAGGCCGGAAATGACTGTGGCAGTTGACTTGTCGAGGCCCTGCAGCGCCGTGTCGTTGCCAGGCCATCCGGTTCTTCCAGCTGTGGAATGGAATTCGGACGAGCGTCGTCGCCCGCGCGCTGCCGCTGTTTGCGCGGTCGACGCCGCAAGGTCGAGGGAACGCTAATCGCGCGGTGCAAGCCGGGTGTCGAGTATCACCCGTTCTGCCGGGTGTGAGGCGTTGGGCCCTAGCAGCCCACGCGGGCGAAGAAGGCGGCCGACACGAGGCCGATGATGATCGCCACGGTCGGCTGTCCGGCCGCCAGGGCGACGACGATGCCGGTGATCGAGGCGATGGCGATGAGAAGGAGCACGATGCCGAGAAGCACCCTGGTTCCATTGATCGATCCGCCTGCTGCGCGGGGGAGACCGGTCTGGCGCTTTCCGATTATGTCGTCCTGAGATCCGATCATTGCCATCCCCTTCACGCAGTGATGAGGAGCACATTGTAAGCACGATTGTGATCTGCATCACTACGCCGACATGCGGCCGGCCGGCCGGACGCGACGCGGGACCGGCTTTCCGGCCGCCGTGATTTAAAGGGGACGGCGATCAGCCGCAGAGGTCGTCGGCGGCAGCCTCCGCGGCGACGATGACCGCCGCCTGGCGGCTCGGCGACAGCTTGGACCACGGCTGGTTGAAGGTGCCCGGCGTGGGAGCGTCAGACGACTGAAGGCCGGCGAGGTACGGCTCGAACTGTGCCTTCTGATCGCCGCCCTGCTCGGTCATCCACACCTTCGCAGCGTGACAGGCCTGGAAGTACTCGTCTTCGGTCGATTCGGCCGGTGCGCCCACCGCGGTGGTCACGCCGCCGGGTGAGACGCCGACGGCTCCCGGTGCAGCGGTGTGGGTCTCATTGGTCGTCGTGGTGGTTGGCGGCGCCGCGGCCGTCGTGGTGGACGACGAGGGCGACGGCTTGGCGCCGTCTGACCCCGACGAGCAGCCGGCGAGAACGACGGAGAACACCGCAGTCGCGGCAGTCGCGGCCAGGATCGGGTAGCTGCGCATGCCGCCAATCTATGCAACACTCGCCAACGTGATGGACCGGACCACCTGTCAGGAGTGTTGTCGGGCTTGATGCCCGCCCTGTCCCGTCCATCTCTCCTGGAGTTCGTGCCGCCATGTCTCTCGCGTCCCCTTCGATCGTTGCGCCAACCCGCCTGCGGTTGCCCGATCTCATGCACACCACCGACCGCGCCGCCGACGACGTGCTGTCCGGCCGCTACGACCACCTGCTGCCCGCGGGCGGCGTGCCGATCGACGAGCGGTGGTTCACCCGACTGCACGGTGACGACGAACTCGACGTTTGGCTGATCAGCTGGGTGCCGGACCGTTCCACCGAACTGCACGACCACGGCGGATCCCTCGGCGCACTGACCGTGGTGTCCGGATCCCTCGCGGAAACGCGTTGGGACGGCGACGGCCTGCGGCGCCGCCGATTGACCGCAGGCGATCAGGCGGCCTTCCCGCTGGGCTGGGTGCACGACGTGGTGTGGACGCCTGAGCCGACGCACGTCGTCGGACCCACCCTGAGCGTGCATGCCTACTCACCGCCACTCACCGCGATGTCGTACTACGAGGTCACCGACCGCAACACGCTCCGTCGCGACCGGACGGAACTGACCGACAAGCCGGAGGGCGACTAGTGCCGAGCCGCATCGACGCCGTATTGGAGTCCGCCCGTTCGAAGTTGTCGCGCATCGAGGCGCGCGACGTGCCTGCAGCGCTGGAGCGGGGTGCGCTGCTCGTCGACATTCGTCCAGCGGCGCAACGCGCGTCGGAGGGCGACGTCGGGGCGGCGCTGGTCATCGAACGCAACGTGCTCGAGTGGCGCTGCGATCCCACCAGCGATGCCAGGCTGCCTGCGGCGGCGGGCGACGACGTCGAATGGATCGTGCTGTGCTCGGAGGGCTATACGTCGAGCCTGGCCGCGGCGTCGCTGGTGGATCTCGGCCTCAAGCGGGCCACCGACGTGATCGGCGGCTACCACGCACTGAAGGCCGCAGGCGTGCTGCCTGCGCTCGGCTGAGTCAGCCGTCGTCACTCGTCGGAACGCAACAGCGGGCGCAGCGCGTCGGTCTTGGCGGGCGTCCATCCCGGTGGCTGCAGGATCGCCGCCCACGCATTGGCCACGTCGCGGACGTACACGTGACCGTGCCCGTCCGGTACGTCGACGGCGACCGCCATGTCGGCCGACACCTGGAGGAACGTGACGACCGGAATCCACTCCATCCGGGGCGACACGTCGTAGCCGCGCGGTTCGCGCAGCCAATCCGGCTTGGTGAAGAGCAAATCGGGGTTCCACCACGCGATGGGGTCGGACGCGTGCTGCAGGTAAACCACCCGCGGTGTGCTCCAGGGATCGGGCGGTCTGCCGAGGTTGTCCGCCGTCGCGGCGAACCGGACGTTCTCGCCCTTGTCGAAGATGGGCAGCCATTCGGGCGAGCCCGCATCGCGGTTGTGCGTCAGATCCGTCCAGATGGTGTTGTTGAACGTCGGTCCGGAGAACAACGCACCGTCGGTGCGGGCGATCAGGTTGTTCAGCGACAGGAAGGGGGCCTCGCCACCGAAGGAGCCGAGGCTCTCGCCGAACACCACCAGCTTCGGGCGTGATCCCTCCGGCATCTCGCGGATCAGGGCGTCGACGGCCTCGAAGAGCGCCTGGCTGGACTGGCGGGCGTTCTCCTTGTCGACCAGGAACGACAGCCAGCTCGGCAGGAACGAGTACTGCATCGAGACGATCGCGGTGTCGCCGTTGTACATGTACTCCAACGCCGAGGCTTCCGCCTCGTTGATCCAGCCCGTCCCGGTGGTGTTCGCGACGGCGATCACCTTGCGGCTGAGTCCGCCGGTGCGCAGCAGCTCCGCCGCGGCGAGCGCTGCGGTGGCCTTGAATCCCTCGGCCGAGTTCAGCCCCGCGTACGCGCGAATCGGCTCGACCGCCCTGGCGCCGTTGAACTTCGACAACTCGTCGACCGACGGGCCACCGCCGACGAAGACCCTGCCCTGATGGCCGAGCGACTCCCAGCTGACCAGCGACTGCGGGCCGCCCGAGCGCAACGGCGTCGTCGGGGCGGGGTTGTCGGGGTCCTCCTCGTCGTTGACCGACTCGAACGTGTTGTTGAGCGCGCTCATCGCCACGCGCGCCACCACACCGTTGAGAAGCGCGATGGTGAGGACCAACAACAGGGTGACCACCAGGACCGCCGAAACCCTCGGCGGGGCAACGCGATCCAATTGGCGCACCAGGTAGCGGACCAATCTTCCGACCAGCTGGCCGATTTCCACGAACGCGAACAGGAAGACGATGGCCAGGACAGCCGTCAGCGGGTGGTCCCAGAACGTCAGCCGCGGCACCCTCATCAAGTCACGTACGTCGTCCTGCCAGACGTGGAACCAGACGATCGCCAGCACCTGGCCGACGATGCCGACGACGATGAGCCCCAACCACGCGCGGCGCGGGGCGGGCGGGCTGGTGTCCTTGGACCGCATGTAGCGCACCAGCCACACGCTCAGCACGCCGAGCATGTAACCGATCGCGCCAGCGGCGCCGCTCACCAGACCCTGGAACAGCGGTCCGCGCGGCAGCAGCGACGGGGTCATCGACAACCAGATGAAGACCAGTCCGGTGGCGGTGCCGAAGAACGTGTAATGACGAACCCACCAGGCGGGCTTCGCCGGTGCGGGAGCCGGTTCCGGCTCGGCGGCAGGCGGATCGTCGGCAGCGTCGGCCAAGGTTTCCGTGTCTGTCACGAACGCACTTTATCGGTGCGTGAACCTCGGCGGGCGCTTCTCCGTGAACGCAGCCATGCCCTCGGTCTGATCTTCGGTGGCGAACGCGGAGTGGAAGAGCCTGCGCTCGTAGAGAAGCCCCTCGGCGAGGCTGGACTCGAAGGCTCGGTTGACGGCCTCCTTGGCCATCCGCGACGCCGACAACGACATGCCCGCGATGGTCGCGGCGACGGCGTTCGCCTCGTCCAGCAGGGTGTCGGCGGGGACCACGCGCGACACCAAGCCGCTGCGGTCCGCCTCGGCGGCGTCGATGGTCCGCCCGGTGAGGATGAGGTCCATCGCCTTGGCCTTGCCGATGGCACGCGTCAGGCGCTGCGAGCCGCCCATGCCGGGCAGCACGCCGAGCTTGATCTCGGGCTGGCCGAACTTGGCGGTGTCCGCGGCGATCAGCAGATCGCACATCATCGCCAGCTCACAGCCGCCGCCGAGCGCATAGCCGGCCACCGCGGCGATGGTCGGGGTGCGGGTGGCGGCGAACTTCGACCACGGCGCGAAGAGATCGCCGGCGAACACGTCGGCGAACGACAGCTCGGCCATCTCCTTGATGTCCGCGCCCGCCGCGAAGGCCTTCTCGTTTCCCGTGACGATGATGGCGCCGATGCCCGCGTCGGCATCGAGTTCGGCTGCCGCCGTGGTGAATTCGGCCATCACCTGACTGTTGAGCGCATTGAGTGCCTTGGGTCGGTTCAGCGTGATGGTGGCGACGCGGTCGTCGCGGGTCACCAGGATCGTGTCGTAGCTCATCTCTCGACTCCTTCTCGCTCCGGTCCTCGCTCGTTCCTCACTGCGATCCTCACTCGTCGTCGTCTTCGGTAGCTCATTTCTCGACTCCTTCTCGCTCCGGGAATGTCAGGTCTGGATCGGCCGGGGCGAAGTAGGCCTCGACGTCTTCTTGCGAGCACAGCGTCAGCGTGGCGGGTGACCACCGGGGAGTGCGGTCCTTGTCGATCAACAGCGCACGGATGCCCTCGAGGAAGTCGTGCGAACGCAGCGCCGCGCACGACGTCCGATACTCTTGGCGCAGTACGTCTTCCAGCGAGTCCATCTCCGCCGCGCGCCGGACGGCCTTGAGCGTGACGGCCAGTGATATGGGGGAGCGGCTGGCGATCAGGTTGGCCGCGTCATTGGCCGGGCCCGCGTCGCGGCCGCGCAACTCGGCAAGGATGTCGGGGACCGTCGCGCCTGCGAAGCACTCGTCGATCCAGCGCCGTTGAGCCAGAAGGGGACTGGCGGGTGGTTCAGTGGTGTGCGCGGCCAGGGCGGCGTCGATGCCGTCGGCCACGACGGCCTCCTTGAAGGCGCCGACGGCGTCGTGCGCCATGTAGTGATCGGCGAAACCCATGACGATGGCGTCGGCGCCGGTGAACGGGGCACCGGTGAGCGCGGCGTGCAGGCCGAGGCGCCCCGGCGCACGCGACAGCAGGTAGGTGCCTCCCACGTCCGGGATGAAGCCGATCCCCACCTCGGGCATGCCCACCTTGGTGGTGTCGGTGACGACGCGAATGCTCGCGTGCGCGCTGATCCCGACGCCGCCGCCCATCACGATGCCGTCCATCACGGCCACGTACGGCTTCGGGTAGCGCGCGATGCGGGCGTTGAGCACGTATTCGTCGTGCCAGAAGGCACGCGTCTTGGCGCCGCCCACCTTCGCGTCGTGATAGATCGCGATGACGTCACCGCCCGCGCACAGACCTCGCTCGCCCGCACCGGTCAGCAGCACGGTGTGGACTGAGTCGTCGTGCTCCCAATCGTCGAGCGCCTTCGCGAGTCCCGCCACCATGACGGCGGTGAGCGAGTTGATCGCCTTGGGCCGGTTCAGCGTCACGACGCCGACGCCGTTCTCGACGCTTACTAGGATGTCCTCGTTTTCTTCGGCCACGGCTTAGCAATCTAGATCGTCGCCCTGGCAGGACGCGCGACGGGTAGCGTCTTGCTGAGAGAGTTCACAGGTTCAGTGTCGACGGCGGGAACCATGTCTGACACGCTGATCGTTGTTGGAGTATTCGCCAGCAGGCGAAGCACAGCACAGGAGAGGATCCGACGGTGCGCGAGAGCAGCAACCCGGTATTCCGGTCCCTGCCCAAGGGGCAGGGCGGATACGCGCAGTTTGGTACCGGAGCCGCTGGCTACGGTGCCCAGCAGGTACAAGCCGAACCATATGTGACGCAGTACCCAGATCAGCGGCAGACCGGCGTCTCCCGGCCGCTGACCATCGATGACGTCGTCACCAAGACCGGCATCACGCTGGCCGTGCTGTGTGCGGTCGCCGTCGTCTCCTACTTCCTGGTGGCGCAGAACCTTGGGCTGGCCATGCCCTTCACGCTCGTCGGAGCGTTCGGCGGGTTGGGCTTGGTGCTGATAGCGACGTTCAGGCGCAAGCAGGACAGCCCGGCGATCGTGCTGAGCTACGCCGCTCTCGAGGGCCTCTTCCTCGGCGCGTTCTCGTTCGTCATCGCGAACCTGTACGTGTCCGGTGCCAGTGCGGGCACTCTGATCGGTCAGGCGATTCTCGGCACCGTCGGCGTGTTCATCGGCATGCTCGTCGTCTACAAGACGGGCGCCATCAGGGTCACGCCGAAGTTCACCCGGATGCTGGTCGCAGCCATGTTCGGGGTGCTCGTGCTGATGCTCGGCAACCTGGTGCTCGGCATGTTCGGCGTCGGCGGTGGCGAGGGCATGGGCCTGCGCAGCGGCGGCCCGATCGCCATCATCTTCTCGCTGGTCTGCATCGGCATCGCGGCGTTCAGCTTCCTGCTGGACTTCGACGCCGCCGACCAGATGATCCGTGCAGGCGCGCCGGAAAAGGCCGCGTGGGGCATCGCCCTCGGTCTGACCGTCACGCTGGTCTGGCTCTACATCGAAATCCTGCAGCTGCTGAGTTATCTCCAGCGGGATTGACCCCACAGTCCAACCACCCCGAGAGCCCGGCACACACAAATGTGCCGGGCTTTCCCCTTTGTGCGGGTTCGTCCAGACTGCTCACAGATCGCGATTCATCCACATGTTGCGATCTGACCGCAGTTTCGAGCGACGAGGCGATGCAATGCTGAGGCGATGAGATCAGGTACACCGTTCATCGGAAGCGAAGCCCTGGAGAGCGGACTGGTCCGCAAGCACGAGCTCCGCAGCCGCTTCCGCGCGGTGTACCCGGACATCTACGTCGACGCGGGTGCTTCGCTCAACGTCGAGTCAGCGCGCAACGGCGGCTTGGTTGTGGTCTCACCGACAGGGCGTCATCGCCGGGCTTGTCCGCCGCGTCGCTACACGGCTCCGAGTGGATCGGCGAACACTTGCCGATCGAACTGATCTGGCCAAATGCCAGGCCGCCGAGAGGATTGCACACCCACGACTGGCGCTTGCATGCCGATGAGTTTGCACAGTTGGCCGGTCTGCCGGTGACCACCGCCGAGCGCACCGCCTTCGACATCGGTCGACGCGGCGGGGTCGACGAAGCGGTGGCGCGACTCGACGCCCTCGGCAACGCAACGGGTTTCGCCGCCCAAGACGTGGCTGGCATCATCGCGAAGCGTCACGCGGGAACTCGAGGCCTTCGAATTCTCCGTCAATCGCTCGAACTGTACGATCCGGGCTCGGCGTCGCCGCGTGAAACATGGCTGCGACTGCTGTTGATCCGCGCGTCCTTTCCGCGGCCTCAGACGCAGATACCCGTCTTCGGAGACCGCGGCCGTCCGTCTGGCCACCTCGACATGGGTTGGCCCGACATCGATGATCGCCGTCGAGTACGACGGCGATCAGCACCGTACCGATCGAGCCCAGTACGTCAAGGACATTCGTCGGCTGGACATGCTGCGCGAACGCGGCTGGTTGGTCATTCGGGTGGTGGCGGAAGACCGACCAGCCGACGTAATTCGATCGTGTGCGGCGGGCCTGGAACGCGAGACTGCGCGGGAGATCGCGAAGTTTCGTAGATTCGCGATCTCCCCGCAGTCTCGGAGACGGCCTAGGAGAGGCGCTCGACGATCATCGCCATGCCCTGGCCGCCGCCGACGCACATGGTCTCCAGGCCGAACGACTTGTCGTAGGTGGTCAGGTTGTTCAGCAGCGTTGCGGTGATGCGCGCGCCGGTCATGCCGAACGGATGGCCGAGCGCGATCGCGCCGCCGGACACGTTGAGCTTGTCCTCGTCCATTTCGAGTGCGCGTGCCGAGCCGAGCACCTGAACGGCGAAGGCCTCGTTGATCTCGTACAGGTCGAGGTCACCGATCGACATGCCCGCCCTCGCCAGCGCCTGCTTCGACGCCTCGATGGGCCCGAGCCCCATGATCTCCGGCGACAGACCCGACACACCCGTGGAAACGATGCGCGCCAACGGTGTAAGCCCCAGTTGCTTGGCCTTGGTGTCGGACATGATCACCACGGCCGCAGCACCATCGTTCAACGGGCAGGCGTTGCCTGCGGTGATCGTGCCGTTCGGCCGGAACACGGGCTTGAGCTGGCTGATCTTCTCGTAGGTCGTGCCCGCGCGCGGACCGTCGTCCTTGGACACCGTCGTCCCGTCGGGCAGTGTCACGGGCACGATCTCGCGCTCGAAGAAGCCGTTGTTGATGGCTTCCTCCGCACGGTTCTGGCTGCGGACGCCCCAATGGTCCTGATCCTCGCGGCTGATGCCGGTGAACAGGGCGACGTTCTCGGCGGTCTGGCCCATCGCGATGTACACGTCGGGGATCAAGCCGTCCTCGCGCGGGTCGTGCCACTCGGTTGCGCCAAGTGCCGCTTGATCCGAACGGGCCTGCGCCTCCGCGAAGCTCGCGTTCTTGCCGTTCGGCCAGCCGTCGGCGCTGCCGTTCATGAAGCGGGACACCGTCTCGACGCCCGCAGAGATGAATGCGTCGCCCTCGCCCGCCTTGATCGCGTGGAACGCCATCCGGGTGGTCTGCAGCGACGACGAGCAGTATCGGTTGACCGTGGTGCCGGGCAGGAAGTCGTAGCCCAGCTCGACGGCGACCGCACGGCCGACGTTGTAACCGGCCTCGCCTGCCGGCTGACCGCAGCCCATGATCAGATCGTCGATCTCGCGCGGGTCAAGGGCGGGCACCTTGTCCAGCGCCGCCCGCACCATCTGCGCGGCAAGGTCATCGGGCCGGATCTCGACGAGGGACCCCTTGTTCGCGCGACCGATCGGCGAGCGCGCGGTCGAGACGATGACGGCTTCGGGCATGACGGCCTCCTGGAGTCGAGTTGCTGGGGAGAAGCTAGAGCGAACCTAGCCCGTGACCGTGGCGACGATCGGTGCGGGTACGCCCGTCGTGCGCCGCCACAACCGCGTCAAGTCGGTGACTCGCGTCAGCAACGTGTTCGCCTCGCCCTTCCGGGACTTCAACGCCGGCTGCACGTCCGAGTCGATGGTCCACTCGCCGAGCTGCATGCACAGCGCGGGCAGCAGCTGCTTGGCGGCAAGGGCGTACCCGGCGGCCGAAGGATGGAACATGTCGGGTGAGAACAGCACATCGGGGGCCTTCAAGAACTCGGGTGCCAGCAGGTCGGAGAACGGCACGGGCACGCCGCCTGCTGCCCGGACGGCCACGGCCTGGGCCCGCGCCAGCCGTAGTCCGATCGTGCGTGCCACCAGACGCAGCGGCTGGGGAATCGCGGTGATGACACCGAAGTCCGGACACGTACCGACCACGACAACGGCCCCGCTGGCCCGCAACCTGCGCACCGCGTCACCCAGCCGCCGTGCCGAAGCACCGATTCCGTTGACCGCCGTGACGTCGTTCGCGCCGATCATCACGACTGCGGCGTCCGGTGGTGGACCCGCGACGAACATGGCGTCGATCTGACCCGACAAACCCTTGGAGGTGGCGCCGACGATCGCCTTGGTGTTCAGCCTGATCCGTTTTCCGGACTCCTCGGCGAGGCCTCGCGCGATGAGCACGCCGGGTACCTCGTCGGCGACTGCGCAGCCGTAGCCGGTGGCCGTCGAGTCGCCGAAGACCATCAGATGTACGTCGAACGGCACGTCGCGGTGCCACTTCTCGACCGGTCCGCCACCCGGGGTGTAGACGCCGTCGGCGCGCGGCGGCACCTCCCAGGACTTGGGAATCACCTGGCGGGCCTGGTCGGCCTGAACGCTCAGCAAATTGCGGGCCCCGACATAAGCCGAGCCCGTCGAAGCCAGCGCTGCCGCGGCCGCCAGGGCGATCGTCGACCGACGAGGTGCACGGATGCCCACGGTGCCCAGTTTAGGCATCGATTTAGGAGTTATCAGCGTGGCGTCGCCCGTTGGGCGGTCACGGTGCGGTATCAAGTGCGGAACGAAATCGGGATCTTCGATTGTTGAACGATAGGTAGGGTGTCAAGCTAAGTTACCCAGGTTGGCTGAGGGTTCGGTTGACCGGGCACTACAACGGCGTAGGAAGTGGTGGCGATGACCGCACCGAGTAAGGTATCTGGATCGTACGGTGCTGGTATAAGCACAGCTAGAACGCATAAGCCGCGCCGCTTTCCAGTCAGTGACGGCGCTCCGGTAGAGGTCGTGGAGGATGGCGCGAGCCTTGCCGGGCGGTTGTTTGCTCTAGCTGCAATGCTGACGATCAGACCAACTCTGACCGTCGGCAGCTACGCTCCGCGGCTGCCGTGGCCGTTCGGGCTGGTGGACTTCGCTGCGCGCGTCCTGCGGCCCGCTCCCGGCACGGTGCGCGCGACGATCGGGCTCACCAACTGCACCGCCCAGCTGGTGCGTGCTGCGGGTGTGTTGCCCGCCGACGGCCAGCGGCGCGTCATCCTCTACATGCACGGCGGTGCGTTCCTGACCTGTGGGGCGAACTCGCACGGCCGACTGATAACCGCGTTGTCGAAGTTCGCAGACAGTCCCGTGCTCGTCGTGAACTACCGCATGATCCCGAAGCATTCGATCGGCCAGGCGATGGACGACTGCCAGGACGCGTACAGGTGGTTGCGGCTCAAGGGGTACGACCCCGATCAGATCGTGCTCGCCGGCGACTCGGCGGGCGGATACCTGTCACTCGCGCTGGCCGAGAAGCTGCATCTGGAGGGTGAACTGCCCGCTGCGGTGGTGACCATGTCGCCGCTGTTCGAGATCGACAACCAGCACCGGGCTCAGCACCCGAACATCCATTCGGATGCGATGTTCCCGCCCAAGGCGTTCCGTGCGCTGGTCGATCTCGTCGAGAAGGCGGCCGAGCGGCACATCGTCGACGGCGAGCCGGAGAAGGTGTACGAGCCGCTCGACCACATCGAGCCGGGGCTGCCCCGAACCCTCATCCACGTGTCGGGTTCGGAGGTTCTGCTCAACGACGCGCGAAAGGCCGCGCACATGCTTGCGGCCGCCGGGGTACCGGTCGAGGTGCGGGTATGGCCCGGCCAGATGCACGTTTTTCAGCTGACCGCACCGGCGGTCAAGGAGGCGACGCGTTCGCTGCGCCAGATCGGCGACTACATCCGAGAGGCCACCTGGTAAGCCCTGCCTGGAACCTCGGCGCCGGGCCTGACACGATGGACCCATGCGTATCGCGGGCCATCTCAGTGAGCTCATCGGAAACACACCCCTGGTTCGGCTGAACTCCGTTGTGCCCGAAGGGGCAGGCGTAGTTGCAGCCAAGGTCGAGTACCTGAACCCGGGCGGCAGCGCCAAGGACCGCATCGCGGTCAAGATGATCGACGCCGCGGAAGCCGCGGGCGAACTGCGACCGGGCGGCACCATCGTCGAGCCGACGTCTGGCAACACCGGCGTTGGCTTGGCGATCGTCGCGCAGCAGCGCGGCTACAAGTGCGTGTTCGTATGCCCGGACAAGGTCAGCGAGGACAAGCAGAACGTGTTGCGCGCGTATGGCGCCGACGTCGTGGTCTGTCCGACCGCGGTGCCGCCCGATCACCCCGACAGCTACTACAGCGTGTCGAATCGGCTGGTCAGCGAGATCGACGGCGCATGGAAGCCGGACCAGTACTCCAACCTCAACGGTCCAGCGAGCCACTACGAGACCACGGGACCGGAGATCTGGGCCGACACCGACGGCAAGGTGACTCACTTCGTGGCAGGCGTCGGTACCGGCGGCACGATCACGGGCACCGGTCGTTACCTCAAGGAGATGTCGGGCGGCGCGGTGAAGATCGTCGGCGTCGACCCCGAGGGTTCGGTGTACTCGGGCGGCACGGGACGGCCCTACCTGGTCGAAGGCGTTGGGGAGGACTTCTGGCCATCGGCGTACGACCCCACCGTGCCCGACGAGATCATCGCGGTCTCTGATGCGGATTCGTTCGACATGACGAGGCGCCTGGCCCGCGAAGAGGCACTGCTTGTCGGTGGCTCTTGCGGCATGGCGGTGGTGGCTGCGGTGAAGGTGGCCGAGCGCGCCGGACCGGACGCTCTGGTGGTCGTTCTGCTGCCCGATGGCGGCCGTGGTTATCTCTCAAAGGTTTTCAACGATGCGTGGATGTCGTCGTACGGGTTCCTGCGCGGCAGGCTCGATGGGTCCATTGAGCAGTCCACAGTAGGAGACGTATTGCGGCGCAAGTCCGGAGCGCTGCCCGACCTGGTTCACACCCATCCGTCGGAGACGGTGCGCGACGCCATCGGCATCCTGCGTGAGTACGGCGTCTCGCAGATGCCGGTGGTCGGTGCGGAGCCTCCGGTGATGGCGGGCGAGGTGGCCGGCAGCGTATCGGAACGTGAACTCTTGTCAGCTGTCTTCGAGGGTCGGGCAAAGCTGGCGGACGCCGTATCGCAGCACATGAGCCCCGCATTGCCGCTCATCGGAGCGGGTGAATTGGTCTCGACGGCCGCCAAGACTCTGCGTGAATGCGACGCCGTGATGGTCGTCGAGGAGGGCAAACCCGTCGGCGTGCTGACCAGGCACGATCTGCTGGGATTCCTGTCCGACGGCTATACGCGTCGGTAGGCATTCCTCGAGGACGGTTGTGGGGGACAGCGAACTACTCCCAATTCCGTTAGCTTGAGCAAGGATTCCGCATGTCGGACGCGCTACCGGCAGCAATGAAGTTCAGGTTATGAGCGTCTCGGTGACCCGGTTCTCAGGTAGGGTTACACCGCTCGTTGCCAGCTAATTTCATCGGAAGGCGTCCATGACCGATCAACCGCCACCTCCGCCCGGGAATCATCCCCCGCCGCCTCCGCCCGGTGGCGGCTACCCGCCGCCGCCTCCTCCCGGTAGTGGCTATCCGCCTCCTCCCGGTGGTGGTTATCCGCCTCCGCCGCCGCAAGGGGGAGGGTTCCCGCCGCCCCCCGGCGCCCCGGCAGCGGCGTTGCAGAAAGAGGCCTACACGCCGTGGTTGACCCGCGTGTGGGCATATCTCATCGACTACATCCCGTACGTGATCATCGTCGGCATCGGCTACGGCATCGAGGCCGCCACTGAGGAAACCACTTGTGCCACCGGCACTTCCGACTACAGCGTTAATGACCTCTGTGTCGCGAGCAATACTACCCTGGGCTTCGCCGCAGTCGTCATCTCCTTCGTGGTCGGCATTGCATATCTGGTGTGGAATCTCGGCTACCGGCAGGGCACCACTGGCTCGAGCATCGGCAAGTCGATCATGAAGTTCAAGATCGTCAGCGAGAAGACCTGGCAGCCAATCGGTTTCGGCATGTCAGTGGCGCGCGAGCTCTGCTACGTAGTGGCCAGCGCCGCCTGCGGCATCGTCTGGCTCGTCGCCGTCCTCTTCCCGCTGTGGGATGACAAGCGCCAGACGCTGGTTGACAAGATCATCACCACCGTGGCCGTCCCTCTGTAACGATCACCTACGAGAAGCCGGCCCGCGGCCTCATCTGCCGCGCGTCGGCGTTCTTCAATCACTGCAAGACATCTGGAGAAGAAGGCGCAATGACCGATCAACCGCCCCCAGGGAGCTACCCGCCGCCGCCCCCTCCCGGTGGCTACCCGCCGCCGCCCCCTCCCGGTGGCTACCCGCCACCGCCCCCTCCCGGTGGCTACCCGCCTCCGTCACGGGGTGGGGGCTATCCGCCCCAGGGCGGCGGTTATCCGGCCCAGGGCGGTGGCTATCCGCCGCCTCCTCCTTCGGGCTACCCGCCGCCACCGCCTCCACGGGGCGGTGATTATCCTCCGCCGCCAGGTGCTGCAGCACAGGGTTATTCGGCGCAAGGTGGCCCCGGTGCACCGCTGCCGAAGGAGGCCTACACGTCCTGGGGCACCCGGGTACTCGCGTGGATCATCGACGTGGTGCCGATCTTCGTCGTCGTCGGCATCGGTCAGGGCATCGCCGCGCTGACGGGTGAGACGAACTGCACTACCAGCAGTACCGGTGGCTACAGCGCGTACTGCTCGTCCAGCCCCTCGATTCTGGGTCTGTTGATGTCGGGTCTGGCCAGCATCCTGGCCCTGGCCTACGTCGTATGGAATTACGGCTACAAGCAGGGGACCACGGGGTCCAGCATCGGCAAGGGCATCATGAAGTTCAAGGTCGTCAGCGAGAAGACCTGGCAACCCATTGGTTTCGGCATGTCGATCGTGCGGCAGTTGGCACACATCGTGGACGGGATCATCTGCTACATCGGCTATCTGTTCCCGCTGTGGGATGCCAAACGGCAGACGCTGGCCGACAAGATCATGACCACGGTTTGCGTGCCCTTCACTGCGCAGGAACTCAACCCGCAACCGTTGCCGCCAGGGCCGCCACGGCAGTAGAAGGGCTCATCGGAAGGCGCTGACTCCGGTCAGCGCCTCACCGATGACCATCTGGTGCACCTCCGAGGTGCCCTCGTAGGTGAGCACCGACTCCAGATTGTTGGCGTGTCGGATCACCGGGTACTCAAGGGTGATCCCATTGGCGCCCAACAATGTTCGGCACTGTCTCGCGATCTTGATGGCTTCCCTGACGTTGTTCAGCTTGCCGACGCTGACCTGCTCCGGCCGGATCCGGCCCTCGTCCTTGAGCCTGCCGAGGTGGAGTGCCAACAACTGGGCCTTGCCGAGTTCGACGGCCATGTCGGCGATCTTTGCCTGTGTCAGCTGATAGCCGGCCAGCGTCTTGTCGAAGACCTGGCGGGTGCCGACGTATTCGAGCGTGGTCTCCATGCAGTCCCGGGCCGCACCGACGGCGCCGAACACGATGCCGAAGCGCGCCTCCGACAGGCAGGCCAGGGGGCCCGACAATCCGCGTGCGCCAGGAAGTTTGGCGTCGTCGGGCAGCCGGACGTCGTCGAGGCTGAACTCTGAGGTGACCGACGCCCGCAGCGACAGCTTGTGCGTCATCTCACGGGCGCTGAAGCCGGGCGTCGACGTGGGCACCGCGAACCCGAGGATGCCCTCCTCGGCGCGCGCCCACACGATCGCGACGTCGGCCACCGAGGCGTTGGTGATCCACATCTTCGAGCCGTTGAGTACCCAGTCCGAGCCGTCGCGGCGGGCCGTCGTGCGCATGCCGCCAGGGTTGGAGCCGAAGTCGGGTTCGGTCAGCCCGAAGCAACCGATCAGCTCGCCCGCGGCCATTCCTGGCAGCCACTGCTCGCGCTGCTCCTCGCTGCCCCAGTGGTGGATCGCGAACATCGCCAGCGATCCCTGCACGGATACCAGGCTGCGCAGACCGCTGTCGACGGCCTCCAGCTCCTGGCACACCAGGCCGTAGGCGGTGGCGGTGGAGCCGCCGCAGCCGTACCCGTCCAAATGCATGCCGAGAAGGCCCAGCTTGCCGATCTCGATCGCGAGCTCGCGGACGGGCACGTCGCCGGATTCGAACCAGTCTGCGACGAAGGGCCTCAGCCGTTGCTCGCCGAACTGACGAACCATGGTGCGCAGCTCGATGTCCTCGGTGTTCAGCAGCGAATCGAGGTCGAGGAGGTGCTCGATCGCAGTGGATGCGGCCATGCTGAATGTCTACACCGAACGTGGGCCGGCCCGGACACCGTTACCCTGATCGACGATGAGTGAGCAGCGTTCGAAGGCAGATGCGTACCGCGCGTACGGTCCGGCCACCAGGGCCATCCATGCCGGCTACCGGCCCGATCCCGCGACCGGCGCCGTCAATGCGCCGATCTATGCGAGCTCGACGTTCGCGCAGGACGGCGTCGGCGGGCTGCGCGGCGGCTTCGAGTACGCCCGCACCGGAAATCCCACCAGGGCGGCGCTGGAGGCCTCGCTGGCCGCCGTCGAGGGCGGCACGTTCGGTCGCGCCTTCGCCTCGGGCATGGCCGCCACCGACTGCGCGCTGCGGGCGCTCCTGCGGCCCGGCGATCACGTCATCATCCCCGACGACGCCTACGGCGGCACGTTCCGGCTCATCGACAAGGTCTTCACGAAGTGGGGGATCGACTACACCCCGGTGGCGCTGTCCGACCTCGACGCCGTCCGCGCGGCCGTGACCCCCGCGACCAAGCTGATCTGGGTCGAGACGCCCACCAACCCGCTGTTGTCCATCGCCGACATCGCCGGGAATGCGCAGTTGGCCTCGGCGGCGGGGGCCAAGCTGTTGGTCGACAACACCTTTGCCTCGCCCGCGCTGCAGCAGCCGCTGGCGCTCGGCGCAGACATCGTGCTGCACTCCACGACGAAGTACATCGGCGGGCACTCGGATGTGATCGGAGGGGCGCTGATCACCGACGACGAGGAGCTCGACGAGGCGTTCGCGTTCCTGCAGAACGGCGCCGGTGCCGTGCCGGGCCCGTTCGACGCGTACCTGACGATGCGTGGGCTCAAGACCCTGGTGCTGCGAATGCAGCGGCACAGCGAGAACGCCGCGCTGGTCGCGGGGTTCCTTGACGGGCACCCCGCCATCGAGAGAGTGCTGTACCCGGGCCTGCCCAGCCACCCCAATCACCAGGTGGCCAGGCGGCAGATGTCGGGCTTCGGCGGGATGGTTTCGGTGCGGCTGCACGGCGGCCGCGAGGCAGCCCAGCGGTTGTGCGCGCGCACCGAGATCTTCATCCTCGCCGAGTCGCTCGGCGGCGTCGAATCGCTCATCGAGCATCCCGGCGCGATGACGCACGCGTCCACGGCGGGTTCGCAGCTGGAGGTGCCCGACGACCTGGTGCGCCTTTCGGTGGGCATCGAGGAGTCAGGCGATCTGCTCGGCGATCTCGAGCAGGCGTTACGAAAGAGCTGAGCGAAGCACCGACGCGGTGACGACCAGGTTCATCTCGGGCAACGCCGTCGGGTACTCGTTGACCCAACTGCCGCTGGCGATCTCGCTGGACCGGGCATGCACCCAACGCCAGCCTCGGTCGTTGAGGCTCAGCAGCGCGCCGAGTCCGTCGGCGGCGTGCAGCACCGACACGATGGCCGCCGTCGTCGGCGTCGGCGGTTGACGGTCGAACAACGCCGACAACAACTGGGCCCGCGCCCGGCCGACTCGCTCGCGGCGGGCCAGTGGCCAGGCGTACGGCTTGCGGAATCGAGTCGACTTCAGCCGAACGCGGCGGACCTCGCCGAGTCGTTCCAGGTGCAGCGCCAGGTTCGCCTGAGTGTCCTTGCGCAGTTTCGACACGGCAACCTCGGGCCACAACGGGCGGCGCTGGAGCAACAGGAAGGCAGGCTCGGCGACGGGATCCACGGTCCCGCCAGCGGCGAGTGCCAGTAGCTGGCCCACCTCTGCGGGATCCCCCGGCACGGCGGGCCGGATGCGACAGGCGTACGCGAGATCCAGCAGAACCGCGGCCGCGAGCACCCGCTCACGACGGCGTCGTTCGAGGGCGGGTTGCGCCGTCGCGTTGTCCAGAAGTAGCAGGAAGAGGTCCTCGGCGATCTGCGCCATGAAACGGACCGTAGATCAGCCGGCGGGCGTGCCGCGAATCAGGAGTGGTACGGCTCCGCACTGATCAGCTTCACCTTGACGGTGCTGCCGTTGGGCACGGTGTACGTCCGCGAGTCACCGACCTTGGCGTCGAGCAGCGCGCCGCCGAGCGGTGACTTCGGCGAATAGACCTCCAGCTTTCCGTCGGTGACGCCCTCCTGGCGCGTTCCGATGAGGAAGGTCTCGGTCTCGCCGTCGTCGAACTCGACCTTCACGACGGAGCCGGGCAGGGCGATGCCGGACTGCTTCGGTGCCTCGCCGACCTTGGCGTTGTTGAGCAGTTCCTGCAGCTGACGGATGCGGGCCTCCTGCTGGCCCTGATCCTCGCGTGCGGCGTGGTAGCCACCGTTCTCGCGGAGATCGCCCTCCTCGCGGCGGTCGTTGATCTCCGCGGCGATGACGGGCCGATTGGCGATGAGCTGGTCGAGCTCGCTCTTCAGCCGGTCGTGTGCTTCCTGGGTGAGCCAGGTGACCTGAGTGTCGGTCATGTCGTCGCGCTCCTGTCTTCGTTGTCTCGCGCTCTTGGCGTAAGAAAGTTCCCCGTTGCCGCGATCGCAAGCGCTTACCCGCGCGTTAAAGCAGCAATACACGGCTCCATCCAGGAACCGTGTATCCACCGATCGTACCACCGCCACGTCAGCGGATTTTCACGTTTCCGCTGTTCATTGTTCGTCCGGTAGACGCCCGGTATGCGTTGCTCAGGGCGCCACGAGATAGGCGGGAACATCGGTCCCGCACCCGTACACGTCGCCAACGACGGGCCGTTTACTGCTCTTGACCATGGTCGTCACCTGCACCGTCGCCTGCGACGATGGTGGCACCAGCACCTCCCGGCGGCCGGTCTCGCCGCCGTCGATGGAGCGGGCCCTCACGATGCACACCACGGGCCGGGACGGGTCTTTGCGGGTGACGGTGATCGTGACCTCCGCGGTGCCGTCGTCGATCAGCCGGTAGCCGCCCAGTTCGCCCTGGACATCGCCCGTTCCGAGGCGCTGAAAACCGACGAACGCGACCACCACGCCGACGGCGACGATGAGGACGAAGAGGCCGATCGCCAGTCGGCGGCGGGAGCGGCTCGACAGCCGTTGTCGCCCGTAACGGGCGGCCGGACGCTCGATCATGTGCGGTGCGACGCCCTCTGGGTAGGTCTGAGTTCGGATCGGTCCACTAGGACTGGAACTATAGGACCACCCGAGACTGTTGGAACGGTCCGTATGAGTCCCGACGAACCAAGGATCAGGCAGGTACGAGTGAGCGAACTGCGGTTGATGGCGGTGCACGCCCACCCGGACGACGAGTCCAGCAAGGGCGCTGCGACCATGGCCCGGTACGCCAACGAGGGTGCGAGCGTCCTCGTCGTGACGCTGACCGGCGGCGAACGTGGCGACATCCTCAACCCGGCGATGGACCTGCCCGAAGTGCACGGCCGGATTCACGAGATCCGGATCGACGAAATGGCCAAGGCCGCCGAGATCCTCGGCGTGCAGCACCGCTGGCTTGGCTTCATCGACTCCGGACTGCCCGAGGGCGATCCGAAACCGCCACTGCCCGAGGGGTGCTTCGCGCTGGTGCCACTCGTCGAGTCCGCCGAGCGGCTGGTCCGGGTGGTCCGTGAGTTCAAGCCGCACGTGATGACCACTTACGACGAGAACGGCGGCTATCCGCATCCCGACCACATCCGCTGCCACGAGGTGTCGATGGCCGCGTACGAGGCGGCAGGCGACTACCGGCTCTACCCAGACGCTGGCGAGCCGTGGAACGTCTCGAAGCTGTACTACAACCACGGCTTCCTGCGGAAGCGCATGCAGTTGTTCCAAGACGAGTTCGCCAAGAATGGCGAGGTGGGCCCGTTCGAGAAGTGGCTCAAGGACTGGGACCCGGAGCTCGACGTGACGTCGTCCCGGATCACCACCAGCGTCGAGTGTGCAAAGTACTTCGCCCAGCGCGACGATGCCCTCCGCGCGCACGCCACCCAGATCGACCCGAACAGCTTCTTCTTCACCACGCCCATGGAATGGCAGCAGCGGCTGTGGCCGACCGAGGAGTACGAGTTGGCGCGCTCCCGGGTTCCCGTGACGCTGCCGGAGGACGATCTCTTCGCGGGGATCGAACCGTGACCACCACGCTGCTGCGTGCGGCCAGCCTGTTGGCCGACGAAGTGCCACGCGACAGCGGACCCGACTTCGGCAAGGCCAGTCCCTTCGGCCTCGTCATCGTGGTGATCCTGCTCATCTGCACGTTCTGCCTGGTGTGGTCGATGAACCGGCATCTCAAGAAGCTGCCGGACTCGTTCGACCGCGAGCACCCCGAACCGGATCAGGCCGTCGACGACGGGACGGTCGTGCCGCCCGGCAAGGCGAGCGAAGCGACGGGGGAAACCCACGACGCGGGGGCCGACAACCCCATGACCGATGGGAACCCGAGGCGTGAGCCAGGGAGCTAACGCGCTCGGGACTGCCACCAGCCCCTACCTGCGCCAGCACGCCGACAACCCGGTGCACTGGCAGGAATGGACCGCGGATGCGCTCGCGGAGGCGGCGTCGCGGGACGTGCCGATCCTGTTGTCGGTCGGGTATGCGGCGTGCCACTGGTGTCACGTGATGGCGCACGAGTCGTTCGAGGACGACGAGGTCGCCGCTGTGATGAACGCGGCGTTCGTGTGCATCAAGGTCGACCGCGAGGAGCGACCCGATCTCGACGCCGTCTACATGAACGCCACGGTCGCGCTGACCGGTCACGGTGGTTGGCCGATGACGTGCTTCCTGACTCCCGACGGCAGGCCCTTCTTCTGCGGCACGTATTACCCGAAGCCGGGATTTCTGCAACTGCTCGCCGCGGTGGACGACACGTGGCGCAACCGTCGTGCCGAGGTCGAGCAGGCTTCCGACCAGATCGCGGGCGAACTGCGGTCCATGGCGTCGGGGTTGACCGCCGGGGGCCCGGCGCTCGCGCCCGAACTCTGCGATCACGCCGTGGCAGGTGTGCTGGGCGACGAGGACGTTGCGCGTGGCGGGTTCGGGGGTGCGCCGAAGTTCCCGCCGTCGGCACTGCTGGAGGCGTTGCTGCGGAGCTACGAGCGCACCGGTGACGAGCGCGTGCTGGGCACCGCGGAGCGGACGTTCATCGCGATGGCCCGCGGCGGCATCTACGACCAACTCGCGGGCGGCTTCGCGAGGTACAGCGTCGACGCGTCGTGGGTGGTGCCGCACTTCGAGAAGATGCTCTACGACAACGCGCTGTTGCTGCGGGCATACGCCCACTGGTCGCGTCGGACCGGAAACCCGCTTGGCGCGCAAGGTGGCCAGGGAGACGGCTCGGTTCATCGTGGAAGATCTCGGTGCGGGCGGCATGTTCACCTCGTCGTTGGATGCCGACACCTCGGGCGTGGAGGGGCTGACCTACGTCTGGACGCCCGCCCAGCTCCGGAATGTTCTGGGTGACCGCGACGGGCGCTGGGCCGCAGAGGTTTTCGCGGTGTCGGACGCAGGCACGTTCGAGCATGGGAGCTCGGTGCTTCAGTTGCCCGACGATCCCGACGATCCCGTTCGATTCGACCGGGTCCGCGCTGCGATGTCGACCGCACGTGCCGCCCGGCCGCAGCCTGCCCGCGACGACAAGGTCGTGACGGCGTGGAACGGCTTCGCGATCACGGCGCTCGCCGAGGCGTCGGTGGCATTGGCGGAGCCCGCGCTGCTCGACGCCGCCACGGCGTGCGCAGATGCGATCGTCGCGCTGCACCTCGACGGCGGTCGGTTGCGGCGGGCCAGTCTCGGCGGCCGGGTCGGTGACAGCGCCGCCATCCTCGAAGACCACGCAGCGCTCGCCACGGCACTGTTGACGTTGTTCCAGATCACCGGCGACGGGCAGTGGCTGGATACCGCGTCGGGGCTGCTGGACGTTGCGCTGCAGCACTTCTCCGATCCCGACCACGACGGCCGGTGGTTCGACACCGCCGACGATGCCGAGCAGTTGATGGTGCGCCCGTCCGACCCCATCGACGGCGCAACGCCGTCGGGAGCGTCATTGATCGCCGAGGCGTTGCAACTCGCCGCGCACCTCACCCCGGCCCCGCTCGCCGACCGGTACGCGGCCGCTGCGTCGGACGCCCTGTCGGCGGCCACGCCGATCCTGGTCAAGCTGCCGCGTTCGGGCGGTCACTGGTTGGCGGTCGCCGAGGCGTCGGTGCGCGGACCGATCCAGATCGCGGTGGCCTGCAAGTCCGCGGATTCCGAACTGCTGGCCGCGGCCAGGGCGTTGGCACCGGGTGGCGCCGCGGTGGTGGGAGGTCCGGTCGACTCCTCGGAGTTGCTCGTCGGACGCGACAGGATCGGCGACCGCGACGCCGCCTACGTGTGCCGTGGCCGTGTGTGCGATCTGCCGGTCACGACCGAGGAGGAACTCGTCGCCGCGCTTCGTGCGTCCGTGTAGCGTGCGGGCACATGCCCCAGAGCGAGCAGCTGCCCGAGCAGATCACCGACACCGTCAACCGATATCTGGCGTACACCGCGAAGGGCGCCGTCGATGAGATAGCCGACCTCTATGCCTCCGACGCCACCGTCGAGGATCCCGTCGGCGGCGAGATCCACATTGGGCGCCAAGCGATTCACGGCTTTTACAGCGCAATTGCCGCGGGCGGCCGGTTCGAACCCGAGGTCGTCACACTGCGTGCGCTCGGCCACGAGGCGGCGTTCTTCTGGCGGCTCGTGGTGAACCGCGGCGATGCCAGCGTGCGCATCGACGTCATCAGCGTCATGACATTCGACGACGACGCGAAGATCACCTCGATGAAGGCCTACTGGGGTCCGGACGACATCACCAAGCTCTAGAGATTTCGGCGTGCGCAGCGGCGGTCAGCGCGTTCGATCACACCGAAACGCTGGGGCTAGCCGCTGAAGACGGCGAACCACATCGCGACGTAGTGGCAGATCGCGGCCACCGCCGTGCAGGCGTGGAAGAACTCGTGATGCCCGAATGTCGTCGGCCACGGGTTCGGCCACTTGAGTCCGTACAGCACCCCGCCGATGCTGTAGAGCGCGCCGCCGACGACGAGCAGGACGAGTGCGGCCACCCCGGCGCCCTGCATGATCGGGACGATGAAGAACGCTGCGACCCAGCCAAGTAGCAGGTACAGCGGGACGCCGACCCAGGCCGGCGCCGACGGCCAGAACATCTTGAGAAGCACCCCCGCGATCGCACCCGCCCAGACGATCCAGAACAGCACCAGGCCCTTCTCCGAGGGCAGGGCCAGAAGGGCGAACGGTGTGTAGCTTCCCGCGATGAAGACGAAGATCATCGAGTGGTCGAGGCGCTTCATCCACTTGCGCTTGGTTGGCGAGGTCCACGTCACCCGGTGGTAGACGCCGCTGACGGTGAACATCGCCACGATCGTGAACGTGTAGAGCAGCGTGGCCAGCCCGGCCCTCGTGCCCTCGATGGCCCACGAGATCGACACCAGCGCAGCACCGGCGATGGCGGCGACGATGGCTGAGTAGACGTGGATCCAGCCGCGCGCGCGGGGCTTGCCAAGGAAGTGGGCGACGCCGTCGGCGAACGCCTCCGGCAGATCCTCCGCTTCCCCGCGGTTCGGCCGATCGGAGTCCGTGGTGTCGAGCGGAGCGGTCATGTCACCTTCACTGACTGGCATGGGCGTATCCGATCGCCACAGTAGTCTGGATCTTCGTGGAACTCATTCCCCCGCGGCTCAAGGAACCGGCCTACCGGATCTATGAGATGCGGCTGCGCCAGGAGTTGGCGCGGGCCCGAACCGACCTGCCAAGGCATGTCGCGGTGCTGTGCGACGGGAACCGGCGGTGGGCTCGTGACGAGGGTCACGACGACGTCAGTTACGGCTACCGCGTCGGGGCCGACAAGATCGCAGAGATGCTCCGGTGGTGCCAGGAGGCCGGCGTCGAGTTGGCCACCGTGTACCTGCTCTCGACCGAGAACCTGCAACGCGATCCGCAGGAGCTGGCGGCCCTCATCGGGATCATCACCGACGTCGTCGAGGAAATCTGCGCCCCCGCCAACCGGTGGAGCGTGCGCACCGTCGGCGACCTCGCACTGCTCGGCGAGGAGTCGGCCCGCCGCCTTCGCGAAGCCGTGGAGAGCACGGCCTCGACGACAAAGGCTCCATTCCACGTCAACGTGGCGGTGGGCTACGGGGGACGCCAAGAGATCACCGACGCCGTGCGCGCGCTACTCGGCAAGGAACTCGCCAACGGCGCGACGGCCGAGCAACTCGTCGACTCGGTCACGGTCGAGGCCATCTCCGAGAACCTCTACACGTCTGGGCAGCCCGACCCGGATCTGGTGATCAGAACCTCTGGGGAGCAGCGTCTCTCGGGTTTCCTGTTGTGGCAGAGCGCCTATTCGGAGATGTGGTTCACCGAGGCGCACTGGCCGGCCTTCCGTCGGGTCGACTTCCTGCGCGCCCTGCGCGACTACACGCGCAGGCACCGGCGATACGGCGTGTAGCGACCCGGAACAGGCGCCATGTCAGACTGGTCACATGGCTGCGATGTCAGCAGTGGTGTTCGGCCTGAGTTGGTGGCTCGGGCTGTATCTGTTGGCCCGCGACCCGCGTAAGCCCGTATTGGTGCTGGCCGCGATCGGCCTGACCAGTTTCGCCGTGGTGGTGGCCCTCGACGCGGTTCGGCTGACCAGCGGGGCGCATGTCGCGCTGCTGAGCCAGATCGAGATCTACCTCGTCGTGCTGCCCGGTGTGGCGTGGTTCGCGGTGCTGCTCGAACTGACGCGGCCGGGCGACAACTGGCGGGGCCGGGCAGGCGAGATCATCGCGGTGGCGGTGGTATTCGCGCTGGCCCTGGCTGGAGCGGTGCTGGCCGGCGGGGTGAACGGTCCACTGCGCCTTGGACACTGGCTGATGTTCGCGGCGATCTCACTGGCCACTCTCGGCGCGATGGTCCGCGCGGTGACCGGGGCGCGGAGGCCGGGTTCGGTGACGGGCGTTGTGGTGGTCGCGACGCTGTTCTTCGCGCTTGGCAACGCCATCCTGGTGATCCCGCTCGGGTTGGTGCCGAGCTGGCTGGCGTTGGCCTCCACGGGTTTCGACGTGCTGCTGCTCGGCGTCGCCGTCGCGCTGTGGGACGCGTTCGACGAGGGTCAGGCGTTGCGTGCCGACATGCTCCGGTCGTTCGTGGGCAGCGTCGTCGTCGCCGTGCTCTTCGGTGGTCAGGCTCTCGTCGGCATGGCGGTGACGGACGAACACACCGCGCTGACCGTGCTGCTCTTCACCAGCCTGGCGATCGCCATCGCGATCAACGTGCTTGCCGACCCGCTGGCCGGGCTGCTCGACCGGCTGGCGTTCTCTCATTCGCCCGCGCTGCGCTCCGACCGTGCCGCGTTGCGTCGCACCGAAGCCGCGCTGCCGCTACGCTCGCCCAACCCGCTGGCAGGCGTCGACGAGGACACGTTCGTCCGGCTGACGCGGCGTGCGCTTGGTCACTACGGCGACCTGTCCAAGCTCGTCGCGAGCCCGCTGACCGCGCTGCCCGCCATCGACGAGCGGCTGGTGCGGCGCGGCGTGCCCGATCAGCCGCTGGAGCGGGCCAACGAGCTCAAGGCGTTGCTCGCCGACCGCATCGCCGCGCTCAAGCCGCGCGACGCAGGCGACTTCGGCACCACCGAGCAGTGGCGCCACTACAACTCGCTCTACTTCCCATACGTGGTCGGGGTGCGGGCATACGCCCAGAACGCGACGGCCGCCGGTCTCGACCCGGTGGCCCGACAGGCGTGGCAGTGGTTCGTCACCGAGGTGCCGCAGCGGTCGCTGCACAACTGGCAGAACGCCGCCGCGAGGGTCATCGCCGCGGATCTGCGCGGCGCCCCGGTACCCGCCACCAACTGAAATCCGTTGACCTGCGGCTGGCAGTGATTGGCAGCGTTCGGCGTCGATCTGGCAGTGCCTTCTGAGCAGTGTTCGTGGCGTACCTCAGGAAACCTCGACGCCGAGGAGATCACCATGACCGCTCTCACCCCCCGACCGCTTTCGGGCACCCGTGGTCGCCGCCGAGGCACCTCCGACGGCCCCCTGCTCCGCTTCGCGATGCGCGCCGACGCCACCCTGTGCACTGGCGCAGGCCTGTTGATCGCGATGGCCACCGACCCACTGTCGCGATTCAGCGGCCTGTCGGCGGTCTCGGAGTGGGTGGCCGGCGCGGCGCTGGTGCTCTACGGCACCACGCTCTACGGACTCGCGGCGGCGCCGGGCATCCGCAAGATCGGCGTCGGCATCGTCGTCGCCAACGTGGTCTTCGCCGTCGTTGCGGCGGCGGTCCTGGTCGCGGGCGTGCTGCCGCTGACGGGGGCCGGTGTCGCGATGATGCTCGCGAGCATCGCGGCCACGCTCGGCCTCGCCTACGCCCAGTACCTCGGAATGCGCCGTCTGGCGTGATTCCCTGCGAACCGGTGCGGAGCCGCCCGCCGCGAGAGGTTACGGCGTGCGGCCCGCACCGGCCTCACCTCCACCGATCGATCGCCCACCACATGAAGGGAAGTTCCATGACCGCCACCACCGCCGTGCCCACCACGACCGCCCGCGACGGATTCCTCCGCTTCGCCATGCGCCTGGACGCAGGTCTGAGCGGGCTCGCAGGCATCGGCAACGCAGCGTTCGCGGCCCAGATCGCCGAGACGTCGGGCACCACCACCGCGATGGAGTACGCGATGGGCGCCTTCTTGGTCGTCTACGGCGTCGCCGTCTTCCTGCTGTCGATGTTGCCGTCGGTGCGCAAGGCGGGCATCGGTGTGATCGCCGCGAACCTGCTGTACGCGCTTGCCTCCGTCGTCGCGGTGCTATCCGGTGCCGTGCCGCTGACCACCACGGGCATCGTGCTCACGCTCGCCACCGGGGTCTACACGCTGGTGATGGCCGACCTGCAGTACCTCGGTCTGCGCCGGATGCGTTCATAGGCCGAGCAGTCCGCAAGCGGCTCCAGCAAATGTGCGCGACACGCCGAGTGTTCGCGCACATTTGCGACTGCTCGCGGGGAATCTGGGCAGCGAGGAGTCACAGCTTGCGCAGCCGGAGCCGGTTGATGGAGTGGTCGGCGTCCTTGCGCAACACCAGGGTGGCTCGCGGCCGCGTCGGCAGGATGTTCTCGATCAGGTTGGGCCGGTTGATCGAATGCCAGATGTCGCGGGCCGCGAACACGGCCTGCTCGTCGGTCAGCGTCGAGTAGTGATGGAAGTGCGACTGCGGGTCGGCGAACGCGCCCGCCCGCATCGCCAGGAATCGTGACACGTACCAGCCTTCGATGTCCTCGATGCGGGCGTCGACGTAGACGGAGAAGTCGAAGAGGTCGGACACCATCAACGCCGGACCGGTCTGCAGCACGTTGAGTCCCTCGAGGATGAGAATGTCGGGATGCTGGATCAACATCTTCTCGTCGGGCACGATGTCGTAGAGCAGGTGTGAGTACACCGGCGCGCACACCTGATCGGCGCCCGACTTGACCGCCGTGACGAAACGCATCAGTCCGCGACGATCGTAACTCTCCGGAAATCCCTTGCGGTGCATCAAGTTTCGATGCAGCAGTTCGGAGTTCGGGTAGAGGAAGCCATCGGTGGTGACCAGGTCGACCCTGGGGTGGTGTTCCCAGCGCGCCAGCAGCGCCTGCAGCACGCGGGCCGTGGTGGACTTGCCGACCGCGACGCTGCCCGCAACGCCGATGACGAACGGCACGGGGCGGTCGGGATTCTGTTGCGGCTCGCCGAGGAACTCGGCCGTCGTAGCGAACAGCCTTTGCCGTGCGGCGACCTGGAGGTGGATCAGCCGGGCCAGCGGCAGGTAGACCTCTTCGACTTCCAGAAGATCCAGTTGCTCGCCAAGGCCTCGAAGTCCCAGGAGCTCGCTCTCCGTCAGCTTCAACGGGGTCGACATGCGCAACGCACGCCACTGACTCCGGTCGAACTCGACGTACGGACTCGGCTCGCTCGTCCGCGCCATGGCCTCCACACTCCCCGTCGCTTCGCTCGCCCCGATCAGTCTTGCACCTACGGTTGAGGACATGGACGCCAACACCGTGATCCACGAGTACCTGCTTCTCGGTCTGAGGTTCGACCGGGTGGAGGAGGGTTACGTCGACTCGTTCACCGGCGATCCCGCGTTGCGTCGCGCAGTGGAGTCCGAGCCCGCGCCCGACCCGGCGACTCTGGCCCGCGACGCCGAGCGTCTGCTGGCCGAGGTGCCCGCCGCCGATGGCCTCGACGCCCAGCGCGCCGACTACCTGGCCGCGCCACCTCAGGGCGTTGGCGTGCGCTGGTCGCAAGTTCGCGGGCCAGGACGTCGGGTTCGTCGAGGAGGTGCGGGCCTACTTCGACGTCGACATCGCCAAGGGTGACCCGGACCGGTACCGCGAGGCGCACCGAAAGCTCGACGAGGCGCTCGGGGGCAGCGGCCCGCTCGCCGAACGGATGCAGACCCACCGCACCGGCGAGGAGATTCCGCCCGAGCGGCTCGAGGAGTGCATCCACGCGTTCTCCAGCGCGCTGCGCGACCGGGTCCGCGCCGAGTACCCGCTGCCGGACGCCGAGACGATCAACTACGAGATCGTCACCGACAAGCCGTGGTCGGGCTTCAACTACTACGAGGGCGACTACAAGTCCACCGTCGCGGTGAACGCCGACCTCAAGCAACAGATGACCAACCTGCCGCGTCTCGTCGCACACGAGTCGTATCCGGGTCACCACACCGAGCACTGCCGCAAGGAGGCCCGTTTGGTCCACGCGTATGGGCATGCCGAGCAGACGATCTTCCTGGTCAACACGCCGCAGTGTCTGATGGCGGAGGGACTCGCAGACCTGGCGCTGCACGCGGCGATCGGGCCGAGCTGGGGGTCCTGGGCGACCGAGATCTACGCCGACCTCGGTCTGCGCTTCGACGGCGAGCGCGCCGAGGCGATCTCCGAGGCATCGGCGGCGCTTGCCGACGTGCGGCAGGACGCAGCGCTGATGCTGCACGACGAGCACCGCCACGTCGACGACGTCGTCGCCTTCATGCAGCGCTGGCTGCTGATCAACGACGTCAGGGCGCGGCAAGCGCTGCGATTCCTGTCCTCACCGCTGTGGCGGGCCTACACCAGCACCTACGTCGAGGGCTACCGGCTGTTGCGCGAGTGGCTGGACGCGCGCCCGGCGGACGTGACGCTCGGGCAGCGGTTCGGCCGGTTGCTCGACGAGCCGTTGATCCCATCGAGCCTGCGGACCTGAACCACGGGGTCGTTTCGATGCGCCGAGCGAATACCGGTGCCTTTCCACGGTCGTGCCCGAGCCCGATTAGGCTTGGGGCATGGCTGCTGATTCGACCGTGACCGCCCACGTTCCCGCGCCCGGCGCGGAGTACGCCGAGACCGCGAGCGCCGCGTACCGATCCGCGCTCGAGGTCATCGAGTCCGTCGAACCGCGCATCGCGGCGGCGACCCGTAAAGAGCTTGCCGATCAGCGTGATTCGCTGAAACTGATCGCCAGTGAGAACTACGCGTCGCCTGCCGTGCTGCTGACCATGGGCACCTGGCTCTCGGACAAGTACGCCGAGGGCACCATCGGGCATCGCTTCTACGCCGGCTGCCAGAACGTCGACACGGTCGAGAGTCTGGCCGCCGAACACGCGCGCGAACTGTTCGGGGCGCCGTACGCCTACGCCCAGCCGCACTCGGGCATCGACGCCAACCTCGTCGCATACTGGGCCATCCTTGCCACCCGGGTCGAGGCGCCGGGCCTGGCCGAACTCGGCGCCAAGAACGTCAACGACCTGTCGGAGGCCGACTGGGAGAACCTGCGGGCCAAGCTGGGCAACCAGCGTTTGATGGGTATGTCGCTCGACGCGGGCGGCCACCTCACCCACGGCTTCCGCCCCAACATCTCCGGCAAGATGTTCCACCAGCGCAGTTACGGCACCGACCCGGAGACCGGGCTGCTCGACTACGCCTCCGTCGCCGCGGCGGCCCGTGAGTTCAAGCCGCTGGTGCTGGTGGCCGGTTACTCGGCATACCCGCGGCGGGTGAACTTCGCCAAGATGCGCGAGATCGCCGACGAGGTCGGCGCCACCCTGATGGTCGACATGGCGCACTTCGCCGGCCTGGTGGCGGGCAAGGTGTTCACCGGCGACGAGGATCCGGTGCCGCACGCGCACGTCACGACGACGACGACGCACAAGTCGCTGCGGGGCCCCCGCGGCGGTCTGGTGCTGGCCACCGAGGAGTACTCGGACGCCGTCGACAAGGGCTGCCCGATGGTGCTCGGCGGCCCGCTGTCACACGTCATGGCCGCCAAGGCGGTCGCGCTCGCCGAGGCGCGTCAGCCGGCGTTCCAGCAGTACGCGCAGAACGTCGCCGACAACGCGAAGGCGCTCGCCGAGGGCTTCCTGTCCAGGGGAGCGCGGCTTGTCACCGGCGGCACCGACAACCACATCGTGTTGCTCGACGTCACGTCGTTCGGCCTGACCGGGCGCCAGGCCGAGTCGGCCCTGCTGGATTCCGGCGTGGTCACCAACCGCAACTCCATTCCCGCCGACCCCAACGGTGCGTGGTATTCGAGCGGCATCCGGTTCGGCACGCCGGCGCTGACCACGCGCGGTTTCGGCGCCGCCGACTTCGACCGGGTAGCCGAGTTGGTCGTCGACGTCCTGTCCAACACCCAGCCGCAGGGTTCCTCGAAGGCCAAGTACACGCTGGCCGACGGGACGGCGGACCGGGTGCACGCGGCGTCGGGCGAGCTGCTGAACGCAAACCCGCTGTACCCGGGCCTGACGCTCTAGCTCCTTGCGATTCGTGCACGTGAACCCCCGTTGAGCGCGGGTTCACTGGCACCGACCGCACAGGGTCTGGCGACACGCAGCCACCCAGATTTCGGAGAACGTGTGTCGACGGGTTACATTTACTTTCATGGCACAGAAACCGGTAGCCAACGCGCTGACCCTTGAGCTCGAGCCGGTCGTCAAGGAAAACCTGACCCGCCACCTCGAGACCGAGGAACTCTGGTACGCACACGACTACGTTCCGTTCGAGCAGGGCGAGAACTTCGCCTTCCTCGGCGGCAAGGACTGGGATGCGTCGTCGGTCACCCTGCCCAAGGCCGTGACCGACGCCCTCGAGATCCTGCTCATCACCAAGGACAACATGTCCGGTTACCACCGGGAACTGGTCGAGCACTTCATCCTCGACGAGCAAGTGGGGCCGCTGGATCGGACGGTGGACCGCGGAGGAGCAGCTGCACGCCGTCGCGCTGCGCAACTATCTGGTGGTGACCAGGGAGATCGACCCCGCGGCCAACGAGGACGTCCGCGTCGCGCACGTGATGAAGGGCTACCGCGCCGACGACTACAGCCAGATCGAGACGCTGGCCTACATGGCCCTCCTCGAGCGCGCCCACGCGGTGTTCTGCAGGAACCTGCAGGCGCGGATCGAGGAACCGGTCCTGAAGAAGCTGGTCGGCCGGATCGCCAGGGACGAGGAGCGGCACGAGGAGTTCTTCGCCAACCTCGTCGCACACCTGTTGACCTACGACCGCGACGCGACGGTCGCGGGGATCGCACTGCGCGCCGCCGCCTTCGAACCGATCGGCGCGGACATCGAGGCCTACCAGGACAAGGTTCGCGTGGTCGCAGAAGCCGGCATATTCGACGACGCCACGCTCAAGCAGGTCGTCGCCGGCCGCATCACCGAGTGGGGTCTCGGCGAGCACCCCGACCTTGCGCACTTGGTCACGCACTAGTCACGATCGGGTCACGGCGCGCCTGATCGGCGGACACGCCGCCGAGCGGGGTAGCGTCGAAGTCGATGGCTAGCGATGTGCTCTGCTGTCCGTGGCGGTACCCGTCTTCTCACGAAGGGGACCGGCCCCGGTCCCGGTACCGCAGTGTCCGCCGAGACGCCTTCGCGGGGCCGCGTGGGCCGAGGAGCGCCACGTGACTGATAGCTCGTCCGATTGCAAAGAGAACTTATGTGCTCGACACCTCCGTGCTGTTGTCCGATCCCTGGGCCTGCACCCGATTCGCCGAGCATGAAGTCATCGTTCCGTTGGTAGTCATCAGTGAGTTGGAGGCCAAACGCCATCACCACGAGCTGGGCTGGTTCGCGCGGCAGGCGCTGCGGATGTTCGACGATCTGCGGCTGGAACACGGACGGCTGGATCAGCCAATTCCCGTTGGCACGCAAGGCGGTACGCTCCAGGTCGAACTGAATCACAGCGACCCGACGGTGCTGCCGCTGGGCTTCCGGACCGAGACCAACGACGCGCGCATCCTCACCTGCGCGGCCAACCTCGCGGCCGAGGGCAAGCACGTCACGTTGGTCAGCAAGGACATTCCGCTGCGGGTCAAGGCAGGCGCGGTCGGTCTGGCTGCCGACGAATACCACGCCCAGGACGTCGTCACGTCGGGCTGGACCGGCATGGCCGAGATCGACGTCTCGGCCGAGGAGATCGACGGCCTGTTCGCCGACGGTGAGATCGACCTGGCCGATGCGCGTGATATGCCGTGCCACACCGGAATTCGGCTCCTGGGTGGAAACTCGCACGCACTGGGCCGGATCAACGCCGAGAAGAAGGTTCAGCTGGTTCGCGGCGATCGCGAAGTGTTCGGGCTGCGCGGCCGCTCCGCCGAACAGCGCGTTGCGCTGGACCTGCTGCTCGACGAGTCGGTCGGCATCGTGTCGCTCGGCGGCAAGGCCGGCACCGGCAAGTCGGCGCTCGCGCTGTGCGCGGGCCTCGAGGCCGTGCTGGAACGGCGCACGCAACGCAAGGTCGTCGTCTTCCGTCCGCTGTACGCCGTTGGCGGCCAGGACCTCGGCTACCTGCCCGGTAGCGAGAGCGAGAAGATGGGCCCGTGGGCCCAGGCCGTCTTCGACACCCTCGAAGGCCTGGCCAGTCCGGCCGTGCTCGAAGAGGTGCTCTCCCGCGGGCATGCTCGAAGTGCTGCCGCTCACGCACATCCGTGGCCGCTCGCTGCACGACTCGTTCGTCATCGTCGACGAGGCTCAGTCGCTGGAGCGCAACGTCCTGCTGACCGTGCTGTCCCGGCTGGGCGCCGGATCGCGCGTGGTGCTGACCCACGACGTCGCCCAGCGTGACAACCTGCGAGTCGGCCGCCACGACGGCGTCGCCGCGGTGATCGAGAAGCTCAAGGGGCACCCGCTGTTCGCCCACATCACGCTGCTGCGCAGTGAACGCTCGCCGATCGCGGCGCTGGTCACCGAGATGCTGGAGGAGTTCAGCCCCGGCGCGCTTCCGTGATCCACTGCGGCTCGTGCACGCGGACCCGCGGTGAGCGCGGCGAGCGTGCACGAGTCGTCAGGCTCGGTCGGTAGGCTGCCACCGTGCGTAAGCGGCCCGACTCGTCATCCTGGTCGTACTGGCGCATGGTCATCGGCGTGTGCGCCGGTGTGGCCGTGGTGGTCATCGGTGGGTTCACCGGTCACGTGCGAGTGGCCAAGGCCGACGACGTCGACTGCACGCAGGTCAAGTGCATCGCGCTGACGTTCGACGACGGACCGAGTCCCTACACGGGCCGACTGCTGCAGATCCTCAAGGACAACGACGCCAAGGCCACGTTCTTCGAGATCGGCAACAAGGTGGCCGCCAATCCCGAAGGGGCCAAGAGCGTCGTCGACGCGGGGATGGAGTTGGGCAACCACACCTGGGAACACCCCAACATGACCGCCATTCCGCCCGAGGACATCCCCGCACAGTTCAGCAAGGCCAGTGATGCGATCGAGGCGGCGACGGGGCAGCGGCCGAAACTCGTTCGCACGGCCGGCGGCCTGATCAACGATCAGGTGCTTGCCGAGGCCAAGAAACAGGGGCTGGCCGACATCAACTGGGACGTCATCCCATTCGACTGGGCGAACGACGCCAACACGGCCGCCACCCGCTTCATGCTGATGAGCCAGATCAAGCCCAATTCCGTGGTTCTCTTCCACGACACGTACTCGTCGACCGTCGACCTGGTGTACCAGTTCATCCCGGTGCTCCGGACCAACGGCTACCACATGGTCACCGTGAGTCAGATGCTCGGCCCGCGTGCGCCGGGCAGCAGCTACGGCAGCCGCGACAACGGACCGCCGGTCAACGATCTGCTCGACATTCCGCCCGCGGAGATCCCGTCGCTGCCGAGCACGCCGTCGCCGGCGCCGATGCCGAACGTGCCGATCACCGACATCCCGGGGGCGAATTCCGGCGGCGTGAACAACGGCGCCTGACGGCGCGATGCACTCAACCACCGCGTTCGTGCTGACCAGTCTGGTGCTGTGCTACGCGGTGGTGTCCGGTCTCGTCAAACGCTGGTATCTGGCGCCCGCACTGATCTTCGTGCTGTTCGGAATCGTGTTGGGACCCTTCGCCTTCGACGTGATCGACATCGGGACGGACGCCGCCAGCTTCGCCGTCATCGCGCAGTTGGCACTGACGGTGATCCTGTTCAACCAGGCGGCCCAGTTGGACCTGTCACTGGTGTTCCGGCGGCGGGAGGTCACGTTCCGGCTGCTGGTGATCGGCATCCCGCTGGCTCTGGCACTCGGCACCCTGACCGCACTGCTGGTGCTGCCGGTGATGCCGCTGTGGGAGGCGGTGTGCCTTGCGGCGATCGTCGCGCCGACCGAGGTGGCACTCATCGACGCGCTGCTGGAGGACAAGCGGATCCCGGAGCGGGTGCGGCACGCGCTGTCCACCGAGAGCGGCTTCTACGACGGCTTCGCGCTGGCCGCCCTCCTCGCCGCGCTGGCATTGGCGTCCGAGCATGCTGATTCCGACGCGAGCCGCTGGACGTTGTTCCTGGTCCGCACCGAGGTGGTGTCGGTTGTCGTCGGGCTGGGCGTCGGCGCGGTCGGCGGTCTGGTGATCGCCCGGTCACGAAAGCGCGAGTGGATGAGCGGCACCTGGGCGCAACTCGCCACGCTCGCGGTTGCTCTGGTCTGCTTCCAGGCGGGTGAGGGACTGCACGGCAGTGGTTTCGTCGCCGCGTTCGCCGGCGGCCTCGCGTTCGCGTTCGTGGCGAAGCGCACCGGTGTCCTGCCCGAGACGCAGGTGTCCGACGCGGCCGGTCAACTGTTGGAACTGATGGTGTTCGCGATGTTCGGCAGCTACGCGGTCATTGCGGGGTGGCGTGACGCCGACTGGCGGGTGGTCGTCTTCGCAGTAGTGGCACTGCTGGGAGTGCGACTGGTCGCGGTCAGTCTGGCGCTGATCCGCAGCGATCTGCCCGCCCGCAACCGCTTCTTCATCGGATGGTTCGGGCCGCGCGGCATCGGCACTCTGGTGCTGGGTCTGCTCGTGGTCGAGCGGGGTCAGATCGAGCAGGAGTCGTTGATCATCCAAGTGGTGGCGGTGACGGTCACGCTGAGCCTGGTGCTGCACAGTCTCACGGCGTGGCCGGGTATCCGGTGGCTGGCGGAGAGCGATTCGGCTCAAGCCGTCGTCGGTTCGGGCTCGTGGACTGCGACCCGCGACTAATATCCGAGGTCTCGGAGTTCCGTGCTTGACCACATGGAGGTGGAGCCATGGTCATCGTGAAACCCGCTGGAACGCATTTCCTTGCGGCATCATCGATTCCGGTGCGGCTTGGCAGCTTTCTCGGGATCGGCTCGGTGCTCGCGATCATTGCTTTGTATCTGGGCAACGCGCTCGGGGGCAGCATCACCTCGCGCCTGCCCCAGAGCATCTCGGACCGACTTCTCGGAACAGCGTGGGGAGCGGACACGCTCTACGACACGCTGATCCCGGTGGTGCGCAAGTTCGTCCTCATCAGTGTCGCGGTCGGGATCTGCTTCGCCATCTATCGGAAGCTCCGCAACGTGCTACGGACGGTGGGCGCGACGGACGAGAACACCACCATCGACTCCCCTCAGGAGACTCTGTAAGGCGGTTCCAGAAGGCGCATCGGGATGTCGGGGGAGTTCTTGGGGCACAGCCACGAATCCTCATCCGACTGCTTCTTCGTGATATCCCATCTGTGCGAGATCTTTTCGACGCCGATCGCGTACACCGTGATCTCCTCCTTCGTCACGTGCATCCGGAGGAAGTTCTTGTAACCCGTGTGGCGGAACGCCGAGAAGGTCTCGGTGTCATTCCAGTTGTCGACGTAGAAAAGCGCCCACAGGAAGAACGCGAAGATGAGCGATCCCACCACTGCGCCGAAGACGAACATCAGCGAGCTGCCGCACAGCAAGAAGATCCTGTCGTGATTTTCCGGCCTGAACCTGAGCAGAATCATGGCAAACCACGCCTGGGCGGCCAGATGGACGCTCGTCTGCAGCAGTCCTAGAACGGTACGGAAGAACCGCGCGGGCCACACCCCGACTCGCTTCGGTATCACGTAGAAGCCGGAGATCATCGCGAAGAGGACGACGATGAGAAGTGGGGTCGACCCGTTGAGGAATGTCGCCAGCAGATCCAAGAAACCAGGTTTGTTGCTGAGGGTTTCGGTCGGTGCCTTGTTCTCGTCAGCGGTGAGCCGTGAGTTGCTCGCGATGAACAACAAGAGATAGAACATCCCCGGAATGGGCATGAACGTCCAATTGCGCACCGGAAGAAGGAAGGCTCTCAAGGAGAGCAATCGGGACTGCTTCGCCGAGGGATAGAGGGTCTTCAGGTCGAATCTTTCATCGGCCGTGACGGAATCGCCCAACGCGACGCGCCTTGGCACTCTCACGTGATCGTCGAGATTGTGGGTGGCGGACAGGAATGCGCCGCCGCCACCCGCGGTGATCTTCATCCGGTGTGATCCGTTCGCGTCCGCCTGCTGCGATTCGTACCGCGCATAGTGGTGACTGTCCCCGCTGAGCATGAGCACGACGCGAACGGTCTTCGGAACCAGGCTTTCGACCTTCTTCAGGTTTCGGTACGCGTCGGGATCGTCGCCGACATCGATCCAACTCGGCTTGCCGGTGCAGATGATCAGGCGGTCGTCGGCGGCCATCCTGGCCGCCGCGGTTTCGAAGTACGACAGCTGTGCGGCATCGACGTAGGAGTCGTTCTGAATGTCGATGCCCCAAAGCCAGTATCTGCCAGGAAGTTTTACGGCGAAGTAGCTGCGTTGCTGTATGAGCTGCCTGCCGCCGACCCAGCCCCGTTGAGCGAACAGTCGCATGAATCCGGTGAGACCGTCGTACCAGTCGTGATTGCCCGGGATTGCCAGAAGGGTGGGGTTCGCCGGCGCTTCCGGCCGTTCCAGATCGGGGAAGGAGGGCGGGCATCGCTCGGTCGGTGGCGCTGTGGAATCGCCCTCGGTCCATGGCAGTGCGGCCTGCATGGGTCCCTCGAACCGGTCCTGGTACTCCTTGGGAGTCGCGTACGGGTAGACCTCGTCCCCGCCGAGCACCACCAGCTTGGCCCGCTTCAAGGTCTCGGTTCTGCCATCGACCTCGAACTCGATTTCCTTGCGCGCCATGCACCATGCGACGGAGTAGGTCGAATTGAACCCGTCGCCGGTGTCGGCCACGAAGTCGAACCACAGATCGTCGGCGTCCGGATCGATGGCGAACATCGTGGCGGCGAGCGTTCCCTGCATCTCCCGCTTGTCGAGATAGTCGCCGAACGCGGCGGCGAGGATCACCTTCGCGGCCGCACGGGCCAGCGTCGGCGGGCTGAACCACTGCACGGGGGAACGGCGCTTGAAGCGGAGTTCCTCGAGCTTCGTGGGCCGTGGTGGAGGCTCATTCGTCGACATCGGCGTACTCCTCGCTTGCTTTCCTGGCTGCGGATCGCTCACGTGTGGAATTCGGGCCAGCAACTCACCGGAGTGTGACATTCGCGCCCATTCGGCGCCATCTCATCAGCCGGACGCGCGGCTTCGGCCACGCCATTTCCCCCCATGGGTGGACTATAGGGCCGACACCACCCTCATTCGAATTGTTTCGACCCAATTCCAGGACCACTTCAACAGTGGTCGAATCCTCGGTGGTGAACACCGCAAGAGGCGGCTGCGCCTCACTGGATTTCGATCATGAACGTGTCCCGTGGTGGCCGAGCCGAGAGCTCGATCGTGCTACCGGGGTAATGCTCCCGAATCGGCCGCACGAGGTGGTTCAAACGGCACGCGTTCGACGATCTCGCGCGTAATATCCGACTCTTACAGATCAGCCAGTGGGGGGAGCTCGCAAATGTCTGGTGTCTTGACCATGCCTGCCTACTAGCGAGCTTTAGGGCGCAGTCCGATGAGTCTGCATGTGGGAGAAGTCCCCGACGAGGTAGACGTGCTCGTCATCGGATCGGGATTCGGTGGCTCCGTCATCGCCGCCCGCCTGGCCGAGGAAGGCCGCCAGGTGTGCGTGGTCGAACGTGGCAAGAGCTATCCGCCGGGTTCCTTTCCGCGCACGCCGGCCGGATTGTCGGCCAACTTCTGGGATCCGTCGGACGGTAGGCACGGGATGTTCGACGTCTGGTCGTTCCGCAGCCTGGAAGCCGTCGTCTCCAGCGGTCTCGGCGGTGGTTCCCTGATCTACGCAAACGTGATGCTTCGCAAGCCGGAAGCATGGTTCTGCCACCCACATCCCTATCAACCGGGTGTGCGACGAGCAGTGGACCTTCGGCTACGGGGACCTCGAGCCGCACTACGACAGGGTCGAGAAGTTTCTGCGTGTCCAGACGCTCCCCAATGCGGAGGCGGACGTCGATGTCCCGGAGGGGTTCAACCTTCCGAAGACCGCTGCCTTCCGCGCTGCCGCGGGCCGCGTGGTGCCCGTGCACTACGCTCCGCTCGCCGTCAGGTTCCGGGGGGAAGGCGACGTGGCGGGAATCGGGCTGCCGCTACCGGATGAGCAGTACTCCAACATCTTCGGCGTGCCGCGCCGTACCTGCCGGATGCTCGGCGAGTGCGATGTCGGCTGCAACGAAGGCGCTAAGAACTCGCTCGACCACACGTATCTCTCCGCGGCCAGCTTCCATGGCGCGTCGATACACGAGCGAACCGAGGTGCGCCACGTCACGCGCCGCGTGGACGGCAGCTTCGACGTCGACGTCGTGGTGCATCGGCCCGAGCAGGAGGGGGTGCCGGCGCCGACCAGGCAGCTTCCCGTCAGCACCATCAGGGCTCGGCGGGTCGTGGTGTCGGCTGGCGCACTGGGGTCGACGTTCCTGCTCCTGGCCAATCGGCAGCGGCTCGGATTGGACAATCCCGCGCTGGGCAGCCGCTTCTGCGGCAACGGCGACCTGTTGGGCTTCATCATGAACGCCGGCCGCGACCTCGAAAGCACGCTCGGCCCGGTGATCACGGCATACGCCGGATATCCGGACAAGACGGACACAGGCTCGTCCGAGGATCGCGGGATGTACATCCAGGACGCCGGCTTCCCCGTGTTCGCGGCGTGGCTGGCGGAGGTTTCGCAGTCCTCGGGACTGGCGCGGCGAACGGTGAGCACGCTGATCCGCCGTGGCGCAGCGAGATTGGCCGGTCACCGCAATACCGCGTTCTCGCACGACATCACCTCACATCCTCGGGCGTGGGCAGTTCAGCTCGACGGTCACTGCCCGTCCTCGGAATGGGCCGCGACGTGCCAGACGGCACCTTGTACCTGCGGGACGAAAGTTGCGATCCGCCGATGCTCGACAGCACGTGGACGACGCGGACGTCGACCCGCTACTTCGAGATGATGATCGCGCGCATGCGTGCGATCGCCGATGTGCTCGACGGTGACTTCACCATCAACCCGACGTATCTGCTCCGTCGGGTCATCACCGTTCATCCGCTTGGCGGTTGTCCTGCCAGTACGAACGTATCGCCGGGCGTCGTCGACGGATGGGGGCAGGTGTATGGCGTTCCGGGTTTGCGGGTGTGCGACGGCTCGGTGTTCCCCGGACCGGTCGGCGCAAATCCGTCGCTCACGATTGCGGCGTTCGCCGACCGCGTGGCGGACAGCTTGCTCGACGAATCGCCTTCCGACCGGGCGCCGGATGTCGCCGAGTTCATGGGCACGCCATGAGGGTCGAGTTCACCGAAGAAATGTCGGGGTACTACACCCCTGGCGCCCCGGCCTACGACACCGGTTTCGTCGTCGGACGACGGGACTGGAACCACGTCGCGTTCCGGCTCACGATCGGCACCGGCGACGTGAAGAAGTTCCTGGCCGACCCGGACCACGCGATGTGGGCCAAGGGCGTCGTACGGTGCCCGGAGTTCCACGCCGATGACATCGAGATCGACTGCGAGCAAAGCAATTTCAAGCTCTTCACCCGCGCCGGTCGCGGGCGCTACCTGATGAAGTACCGCCTCGTCTTCACGACACCGAGCGGCGACCCGATGACGTTGCTCGGCTACAAGGACGTCGGAGACGACTGGGGTTTCGACGCGTGGACGGACACCACGACGCTGTACATCCGGTTGGTTCGGGGGATCGCGGACGAGGACGCCGGAGTGGACGACGAGCACGGGCGCGGGCATCCTGAGGCTGGACGCACCGATGTTCGCGCGCCAGCTCACCACGTTCCGCGGCACGGCGCTCGGAGTGATTCGCTTCGGGTTGTTCTTCCTGGGCAGGCTGATCGACGCATACCCGGGCCCGCTGACCAGGAGGCCGATGTGACGCTTGCCGCGACGGAGTCGAGCACCGAGGTCATTCCGTTCACCGCAGGGGACGGCATGGCGCTCAACATGCACCGTGTGCGCGGGAAGGCCGAGCCGTGGCGCGGGCCGGTGATCCTCGTCCACGGTGCCGGGGTCAGGGCCAACATCTTCCGCGCGCCGGAGCGCGAGACCATCGTCGACGCACTCGTCGCGGACGGTTGGGACGTCTGGTTGGAGAACTGGCGCGCGAGCATCGACGTCGAGAAGAACCTGTGGAACCTCGATCAGGCTGCGGTCTACGACCATCCTCGCGCGGTGGACACCATCGTCGAAGCCACCGGCGCAGCATCGGTCAAGGCGCTCATCCACTGCCAGGGCTCGAGCAGTTTCGCGCTCTCGTCGGTCGCGGGCCTGCTGCCGAAGGTCGACACCATCGTGTCGAACGCGATGTCGTTGCATCCGGTCGTGCCGTGGTGGTCGCGGGTCAAGCTCGACTACGTCGTGCCGGTGGTCTCCGAAGCCGTGGGGTGGGTCGACCCGCACTGGGGGGCCAGCCGCCCCGACGGCGTCCCCGCACGGGCGATGGTGAAACTCGTCCACGCCACGCACCGCGAGTGCGACAACACCGTGTGCAAGATGGTCAGCTTCACCTACGGTGCCGGGCGACCCGGACTGTGGCGCACGAGAACTTCTCGGCGCAGACACACGCCTGGCTCACCGAGGAATTCGGCCCCGTGCCACTGACCTTCTTCAAGCAGATCGCGAAGAGTGCTCGACTGGGCAAGCTGGTGCCGACGGGAACCGTGCCCGGCCTGCCCCTGGATCCACTGTCGGGGCCGCCGGCAAAGCACGCGCGTTTCCACCTGATGGCCGGTACGCACAACCGCTGCTTCCTGCCGGCAAGCCAAACCAGGACTTACGAGTATCTGGAGTCCACGACCCGGGCCGTCACTCGATCGAATACCTGAACGGCTACGGCCATCTCGACGTCTTCATGGGCAAGTACGCCGCCCGCGACGTCTTCCCCCAGATTCTCGAGGAGCTGGCCAAATGACTCAGAAGGCGCGGCAGCGGGCATTGCAGGACAGCTACGCCACGGTGGACGGCATCCCCTTCAAGATGCCGATCAACTCGCTCAACTCTCCGGCGTTGATGGTGGGATTCACCGTCGACTACGCACAGACCGCCGCGCTGCTGCCTGGTGAGGAGATCAAGCTGGTCAAGCTGCCACGCGGGCGGGCGCTGATGATCATCACGGTGATCGACTACAAGAAGACCGACATCGGGTCCTACATCGAATTCAGCATCGCCTTCGCGTGTTATCACAAGCGGGCTGGCGCGCGGTTCATGGGAACCTTTCTGGCCGAACGGACTTCGGCGGTCGGCCAGTACGTGTGGGACCTGCCCGTCAGCACCGAGATCTCGGTCAAGGGCGGCAAGGGCATCTGGGGAATGCCCAAGCACCAGGCGAATCTGGACTTCGACGTCACGCCCGACCAGATGTCGAGCCAGTACGACCTCGACGGCGAACTGTGCATGCGGATCACCGTCCCGGCCGAAGCGGCTGAAGATCCCCCTGCGCGACTTCGGCGCCACCAACTACTGCCAGTTTCGCGGCATGCTGATGAAGTCCAGCATCTACTTCTCGGACACCGCCGAGGTGGGTGCGGGCCGGATAGGGAAGGCCGAGTGCATGCTCGGCCCGCATCCGCGGATGGATCCGCTCCGGACGCTTCAAATCTCGGACCATGCCATCTTCGTCGCCTGCATGCCCGATTCCCATGGCGTTCTCGACGACCACTACGAGGGTTGGTTCATCACCGCACCCGCTCAACCCGAACCCCAACCGGAGGAGAAGTCGCTCAAAGCGGTTGCCGGGCTGCCGAATAGGGAGGACTGGTTGGCGCCGCCGACGGCCAAGGGCCGGCCACCGAAACCGGGGCCGTACGTGTGAAGGCCGACTGCGGGTGATGGGAGCCGAGGACGACGATCCAGCGCCGCTGTTGTTCAGGATCATCGGCATGTTCATGATGATCTCCGGCGGCTTGTTGGCCGACGGAAGTGACTCGCCAACGGTGCTGAAGTGGTCGATCCTCCAGAACGCGGCGGCCTCGACGGCGGTGGCTGGGGGAGTAGCGGTAGGCCAATTCCGTCCGCGTGCGCTCGCCTTGGCCGCGTT
>CAWEII010000033.1:0-126961 GCA_963809085.1 uncultured Actinomycetota bacterium
TCTGGGGATTCTTGGTGATTTGCGCCGCCGATGCTTGATCCTTTTTCGCCTTGACACCTGCCGGGGTCATCACCGAGTTGCCGGGATGACCCGGCGAGGCGAGGTGATTGTTGCAGTTCAAGTTGAGCACGATATTCGTTTGACCGAGTGTTGTCACCGCTGGGATCGAGGAAGATCGACTTATGCGAACTGGTGACGATGCAGTCACCCGTCTCGAGCTGGTCGCCGCTCACGGTGCCGATGACAGGCTTGCCTTTCCATCTCGGAGATCGCCGCTGCGGCATCATCGTAGGTTTTCCCGGCCAACGCGTCGGCGGAGGCGACACCGGACGCAAACATCGTCACGGAAAGTACTGCGGCGCCAACGGCACCCAGGATGCGCACGACCAAACTCCCCATCAGGAACCCCCCTAGCGGCAGATGCTTGCCAATCTGCCGCCCGTTACGCCGCATACCGCTCTCGGCGTCGGTAAGCGCGCGATATGAATCTAGCCGCGTACCGGTGCGGCCAGGAATCGGGTGTTTGCCTAGGGTTGCCGGTCCTGTACCCCTATGCCGGTCCGACGCTGGAACACCGCGTCTGACCGAAGCCTGCCCCGTGCGCAGCGCTCGCCAGCGCGCAAGCCAATTTGCCGTTGCCGAAGGCTCGTATCGGGCTTTCGCGGCTAACGGGGTTTGACGGATGCGATAATTATCTTGAAGCCTGGGGGGCTCGTCGGGTTTAGGGGGCACGTCATGTCTGGGAGACGACTCGTCGGCCGTTCGGCCGAATTGCGAGCAGTCGCTGACTTCTTGACATCGATGGTCGAGCGCCCGTCGGCCCTGGTGATCGAGGGCGAGGCCGGCATCGGCAAGACCGCGCTGTGGTCGGCCGCAGTGCAGCAGGCGCGGGAGCGTGGGTTTCGGGTCTTGTCGGCTCGGGCAAGTCAGGTCGAGTCGGTACTGGCTTATGCAGTTGTCGCCGATCTAATCAGCGATGTCGACTGCGCAGCACTGGGCGGGTTGCCCGAGATCCAGCGTATTGCAATGGATCGCGTGCTGCTGCGGGCCGGCGGCGGGGGTCCCCCAAGCGACCATCGGGTCGTCGCGACGACATTCCTCTCGATCCTCGAACGCCTGGCGGCCGAGTCCCCCGTGCTGGTCGCCATCGACGACGTGCAGTGGGTGGACGCGTCGAGCAAGAGTGTCATCGCGTTCGTCGCCCGTCGCCTCGACCGACGGATTGGTGTACTGGTCAGCGAGGGCTCCGGCCCCGACAACAGCGAAACAGCGGCTTCCTGGCTGCAACTGGCCAGACAGAACGGTGTCGAGCGAATGCGGCTGGCGCCGTTGAGTCTTGGCGGACTGCACACGTTGATCTCCAACCGATTGGGTCACTCGCTTCCTCGCCCCACGTTGGTCCGGATTGCCGAGATCTCTCATGGCAACCCGTTCTACGCGCTGGAGCTGGCGCGCGCGGCCAGCCTCCAGTCACCGACCGTCGAACCAGTGTTACCTGCCCCGCTGGCCGAATTGATTCGCGACCGGATAGGCCAGCTGGAAGGGGAGGTCCGGGATGTGTTGCTTGCCGCGGCGTGCGTTCCCGATCCGACCGTCGACCTGCTCGCGCAGGCCACCGGAGCCACGGCAGCGCGCACTGTCGAGCTGCTCGAACCGGTCGAAGACACGGGCATCAGTCGGCATCCACGGCAACCGGGTGCGGTTCAACCACCCGCTGCTGGCACAAGGGGTCTACGCCGACGCCAGTCCGGCGCGGCGGCGCAGAATGCATCGGGCGCTAGCCGACATCGAGTCGCTGCCCGAACTGAAGGCCAGACATCTCGCACTGGCGACAGTCGGCTCGGACCCCGCAACGCTGCAGGCCCTGGACACCGCTGCGGATGCGGCGGGTACTCGCGGTGCTCCGGCTGCCGCCGCCGAGCTCGTCGACCTGGCGATCGGGCTCGGCGGCGACACGCCCGAACGCCGGATCCGCGCTGCCGCGCACCATTTCCGGGCCGGCAACGCCGAACCTGCCCGCGCAGTAATCGAACCCATGGTCAGCCAGCTGCCGCCGGGCCCGCTCCGAGCGACGGCAGCCAACCTGCTTGCGGAAGTGCGCATGTACGACAACAGCTTTGCGGACGCTGTCGAACTCCTACGAGGCGGGCAAGACGGCGCCGACCCCGCGGTGCTGGTGCAGAACTTTCTCCTGATGTCGTTTGCTCTGGTCAATACCGGGGAGTACGACGAGTCATTGCACTACGCGCAACAAGCAACGACGTTGGCGGAGGAACTCGACTTGCCTGCCTTGACCAGTCAAGCACGCGCGATGAGGGTGACTGTCGGCCTCGTGTGCGGGCAGGGCATCGACGAGCCCAGCCTGCAGGCCGCGCTGAAACTGGAAGACCCCAACATCGACGTTTCACTTCCGTTCAGCGCCAGCGCCGTCAACGCGCTGGCACACGCCTGGACGGGACGGCTGGACGAGGCCCGCGCTCAGATGCTAGCCGTGCGGAACCGCTGCATCGAGCGCGGCGCCAACAGCCACATAATGTTCATCGATCTCCACAGCACGTTGATCGACATCTGGCGGGCCGACTTCGCCTCGGCCGCACTCACGGCCGAGGATGCGATGGAGCGTGCCGAGCAGCTCGGTGGTGATCATATGGCGGTCATTGCCCGGGCCGCGCGGGCGGCCGTCGCCGCCTACACCGGGCGTGAACACGACGCCCGTACCGATGCTCATGCCGCGATCGAGGGCGCGAACCGCTGCGGCTCAACGCGACTCGCGGACCTGCCGATCATGACGCTCGGATTTCTCGAAGTCTCGCTGGGCAACTATGCCGAAGCGCCTGACGACCCTGCAGCCGTTGATCGCACGTTTCGATTCCCTGCCTGGCACTGAGATTGTCACCGCTGCATTCATTCCTGATGCCGTCGAGGCGATGATCGCATTAGGGCACATTTCCGAGGCCGAACCACTGATCGAAGCTCTGGAGTACAACGGCCGCCGCCTCGACCGACCGTGGATGCTGGCGGTCGGCGCGCGCTGCCGCAGCATGTGGTTGGCCGCCCAGGGCGATGTCGAGGCCGCCACCCGCATGGCGCAGCAAGCACATGGCCGAACACCACCGGCTTCCAATGCCGTTCGAGTTCGCGCGCACGCAGCTGCTGCTCGGCCAGCTCCAATGCCGCCAGCGCCTCAACGAGCCCGCCACAGCTACCCTGGTCGAGGCGTTGCATGCGTTCGAGCACATGGGAACGCCGTTGTGGGCCAAGCTCGCCCGTGACGAACTGGCCCGCACCAAGAGCGGCCGAACCCAACACTTGCGACTGACCCCGTCCGAGCGTTCCGTCGCGGAACTCGCCGCCTCCGGCATGACCAACCGCGACGTGGCTGCCAGCGCTCCTCATCAGCCCCAAGACCGTCGAAGCCAACCTGACCCGCGTCTACCGCAAACTCGGCATCCGTTCACGCGCCGAACTCGGCAATCGGATGAGCCAACTGCTGACGGCTGCCGAGGGACACGGATTTCACGCCGCTGAGAGCCACGCCTGATGGCTCGACGCGACGGCACGGTGGCGACACTCAGTAGCTGCAATCTCTTGATCCTCCAGCCGGTCTGGTGTCCGACGCCAGCGCGCACGCGCCACGAAGCGGGTAGAAAGAAGGCATCAGAAATCGAGGGGGTCCGCTGAACACCGCCCACGCGTTGGGCACCGTTGCCGGTGTTCTCCTGTTGAGCCTCAGCTGCATGGCATTCGCGGTCCGCTATGCACCACTGCCGAACCACCTGTGGTTGTCCGTCGCAGTCGCCGCACCGTTTCTCCTCTTCGCCGCGCCGTTGGCGCTCGCCGTGCTGTTGTGGGGCCGGCATGGGTGCTCGGTGCACTCGCCGCCGGTCTGACCGTCGCAGCGGTCGTGGTACAGGTGCCGTTGTACGTCGCCGCCACAGCCGACGGGGCTTCAGTCGCCGTCCACGTGATGACCATCAACATGCTATACGGCCGCGCGGACGTCGAAGCGATCACCGCCATCGCCAACGACCGGGCCGACGTGCTGATGGTTCAGGAACTCACGCCGGGAGCGGTCCGCCGACTGCGGGCTGCGGGAATCGAGCGAAACTTTCCGCATAGCGTCGTGGAACCTCGCCCGGAGGCTGGCGGGGTCGGCCTGTACAGCCGGTATCCGATCACGGCGTCTGCTCGCATCGGCGGCCTGCAGCGGGCCATGGTCAGTACCCGGCTCAGAATCGAGGGCGTGACGACCGACCCGATCGTGGCATCGGTGCACCTTGCGTCGCCATGGCCCCGCGCAGATCGACGGCTGGCACCACGACCTCGACTCTCTCCCAAGCATTCTGGCCGACCTAGCCGCCGAGGCCGACGACGGCTCCATCCTCATCGGCGGCGACTTCAACGCGACGATCGACATGCGTCCGTTCCGCCGCCTGTTGGACGGTGGCTACCGCGATGCCTCCGAGCAAGCAGGGGCGGGACGGCAGTTCACCTTCCCAAGCCGCCGGCGAATCCCGCCATTCATGGGACTCGACCACGTGCTGACACGCAACGCCACCGCGGTGGAGACCGAGACCATCAAGGTTCCGGGCAGCGATCACCGGGCACTGTTGGCCACCGTGCTGGTGCCCCGCGACTGATGCCTAGCGGCACCACAGCACGAAAACGCCCCGGCACTCTGTGAGCGCCGGGGCGTTTCACCGTTTTTAAGCGGCGGCCTTCTTGGTGTCGGCGCCGTTGTCCTTGTCGGCGTCGCCTGCGTCCTTCTTGACGGTGTCGTCCTTCTTGACGTCGTCCTGCTTGACGGTGTCGTCCTTCTTGACGGCTCGTCCTTGCTTGACGACTGCGTCCTTGCTTGACCTCGTCCTGCTTATCGGTCTCGTCCTTCTTGACCTCGACGGTGGTGCCCGTGGCGTCCTCCGTATTCACGACGGGCTGAGTGGTCGTGCCCGCGGTGGCCGTCTGAACCTCGACGTCGTCGCCCTTCTGGTCGACGACGTCGTTGGACTGCGGCACCAGCGCCAACGTCGTTGCCGGCGTTGACTTCTGCGAATCGGACTTGTTCTCCTCAGCAGCAGGAGGATCACCTGCTGACGGAGCCGCCGCCAACGAGGACACCTTGGACATGGCGGATATCGAGGACTCCGAATCGGTCGTCGCCGGGGCGATCGTCTTCGAGCCGCCGCCGAGGTCGGACAGCGCCGCCTGCACGCCCTGGCCGATGGCACCGGCCAGGTCCACCCCAACCTTGACCCAGTTCTGGAGCGGGTTGAAGGGCAGGATCGACAACGGGGTCGGCTTGCCCGGATCGCCCGACCAGTCGTAGCCCAGGTCGGCCAGTACCTTGTACGCCGGTGAGATCAGGTCGACCAGTGGCTTGACGATCGGCATGAGCGCGGCCGGTGTCGCCCCCAGGATCAGGTTCATGATCGGTAGCGACGTCGCGGGGATCATGATGTATTCGTTGCCCGCCTTGTCCAGGCGGCAGTTCACCCCGACGTGGCAGACCAGTTGCGGCTCCAACGTGCCGCCCGGGCCGGGCGTGTAGCCGTAGGGCAGGGCGTCCTGCGCCGCGGGTGGCGGCGGCCCGGTGGGAGCGAGGTAGTAGCCGTGCACGGTCTCGAACGCCGCCAGCGCATTCAGCATCGCAAAGGCGTTGCCCCAGTAGCGAGGCGCGTAGACCACGGGGTCGTACTCGAACCCGATGGTCGTGGTCTGGAGGGCGTCATCGACGGGCATCGGCGGATTGAAGCTGATGTCGAGGATGGGGATGTAGCGCAGGAATGCCAGGCGCTGCCACAGGCCACCGTCGGGATTCTCGATGCCACCGATGGTGACGACCTGGATCCTGGCCTTCTCCTCTTCGGTCAGGCCGTAGTCGTGGAGCACCTTCGACACGACGGCACCGCCCTGGGAGTAACCGAAGACGACGACCTGCTGATCCGGGTCGTTCTCGTCGTTCACCGCAGCCGTCAGCGAGGTGGTGAGGGCTTCGGCTCCTTGGCCCACCGAGTCGTCCCACTTGTCGCAACCGTCCGGCCCGGACCGACACCAGCTGGGGAAGATCGCCAACGGCCAGAACGACGCCGGGTACGGGATGCCCTGGAGATCGGCGCCCGTGCAGTCCGTGCTGCTGGCAGGGCCGCACGCCGTGTCACCCAGGTAGTAACTCCTGGCGTTGCCTAGGTAGTTGTTGACGTCCGCTGGTTTGGGCGTGCCGGTGCCAGGCACGATCAGCGCTACCGCCCCGAACGCCAGGGCGGCGAAAAACGCCGACTGCGGCGCTGAGGGCCACCGCCGAGACGAGGGACACGATGACGAGAAGAAGAGCCTCAGACGAATTCAGCGGCGGCTGTCGGATTGGTCGGGTGCCGTTCGTCGAACGGGTAGAGAGTGGGACACAGGGTCTTGCTCACTGACCGGAGGTAACCCGATGCACTACTTCGCTCTGTTGCTGTCCCCCGAGACCGATCGCCCCGCCGAACCCGCCGAGCAGGCCGCAGAGATGGCCGCCTACCAGGCCTTCCACACCACCGCCGCAGCCGCGATCCGGGGTGGCGACGCGCTGCTGCCGTCGGCGACGGGTGCGCGGATCAGCGGTGGCCCCGACCATCCGAGCATCACCGACGGCCCGTTCGCGGAGAGCGCCGAGGTGGCAGGCGGCTATTACGTCTTCGAGGCCGCCGACCTGGACGAGGCCCTCGAACTCGCCAGGCAGATTCCTGCGGCGAAGTACGGCGGCGTCGAGGTCTGGCCCATGGCCGACCCGGCGGAGCCAGTCGCGCTCGAGGGCACGAACTGGCTCGCCCTGCTGCTGGAGCCACCCGAGCGTCCCGTGACGCCGGGAAGCGCCCAATGGCAGGAGGGCGTCGCGCGGCACATCGAGTTCGGCAAGTTCGCAGGCGAGCACCTCAGGGGTGGCGCGGGCCTGCATCCCCCGTCGACGGCGACGACGGTTCGGGTGCGCGACGGCAAGACCACCTTCACCGATGGGCCGTACGTGGAGGGCGCCGAGGTGGCGAACGGGTTCTATGTGCTGTCGGCCGCAGACCGTGACGAGGCGGTCAGGATCGCGGCCATGATCCCGGCGTCAACCGTCGAGTTGCGTCAGCTCGCCGGCATTTCGGGACTGTAACCGTCGCCGGATGACCAACCTGGACAGCGTCTTTCGGCGTGAATGGGGTCCGGCCGTTGCGGCGCTCGCCCGCTGGTGCGGCGACATCGGCGTCGCCGAGGACGCTGTCCAGGAGGCCTTCGCGGAGGCCCTCCGGGTGTGGCCCCGCGACGGCGTGCCCGACAACGCCGCCGGCTGGGTCGTCACGGTCGCCCGCAATCGCGCCCTCGACCGACTACGTCGCGAGTCGGCGCGGTCGAGAAAGGAACTCGCAGCAGTCGTGGAGGAAGACCTGGCACGCATCGAGGCGGCGCCCGTTCATCCGGTGCGCGACGACGAACTGCGGATGATGTTCACGTGCGCGCATCCGGCCCTTGACGGCGCGTCGCAGCTGGCGATGACGCTGCGGCTGATCTCGGGGCTCACCGTCGCCGAGATAGCCAGGGCACTGCTGCAGTCCGAGGCCGCGGTGGGTCAGCGGATCACGCGGGCCAAGAGCAAGATCCGCGGAGCGAACATCCCGTTGCGGGTGCCGCCAGCCGAGCTGCTGCCCGAGCGGGTGCCGCACGTCCTGGCGTGCATCCATTCGGTGTTCACCGAGGGGTACTGGTCGACTGCGGGCCCGTCGGCGATCCGCGACGAGCTGTGTGACGAGGGCGTGCGTCTGGCCGGTGAGCTGTGCGCGTTGATGCCCGACTCGCTCGACGGTCAGGCGTTGGCGGCGCTGGTGCTGCTGCACGACTCGCGGCGTGCGACACGGGTGGACGACGCCGGGGCGCTCGTGCCGCTCGACGAGCAGGACCGCACGCGGTGGGACCGGGGTCGCATCGCCAGGGGTCTGGACCGGCTGCGACGCGCCGACGGTGCCGGCGGTCCGTATCTTCCGCAGGCGGTGATCGCGGCGGCGCATGCGACGGCGCGTGCATGGGACCAGACCGACTGGCCGTTGATCTGCCTGGCTTACGACCGGCTCATCGCGATCACCGGTTCGCCTGTCGCACAGGCTAACCGGTCGCTGGCGGTCGGGTTTCGGGATGGCTTCGACGCAGGGCTCGCGGCGCTGGACGAGGTGGCCTCCGACCCGCGCCTCGCGCGCTCCAATACGGTCGCGACGATCCGCGCCGATCTGCTTCGGCGCAGCGGCCGCATGGCCGAGGCGGCGGCCTGGTATCGGATCGCGTTGGACCGCAACGGTTCCGAGCCTGCTCGGGAGTTCCTCCGGCGAAGGCTGGCCGAGGTCAGTTGACCGGAGAGTCGAGAATCGGCCGGGGCACGTCGGCGCCGGGCCCGTCGAAATGCCACCACTCGCCCGAGTACGGGGTCAGGCCACCGGCCTTCATGGCATCCCGCAGTCGGGCCCGATTCGCCTGCTGGGCAGCGGTGACGCCGTCGGTGGCGTAGGCGTGGGCTCGCGGCGTGAAGTCGTCGAAGTCGGTGCCCATGTCGACGAGCCACCCGTAGTGCGCGACTGCCAGGGTGACGTCGACCGAGCGTCCCGACTCGTGGCTGCGTGCGTAGTCGCTCGGGCGCGCCACCCAGTTCGGGTCCGGTACGGCCTGGAACATCCGGACCTGGACGTCGTGCGGGCGGTAGCAGTCCCAGAAGACCAGAATCTCACCGTGCTTGCGGAGCACGTCCGCGGCAGCGGCGAGGCCCTGCGCGAGATCCTGGTGGACCAGGCAGCGGGCGTCAGCTGGATACAGCGGTTGGCCGACGAAGTTGTCCGTCGTGGCGTAGCGCAGCCTGATGAAGGCGTCCGGTACGACGCTCAGCACATCGACCAGGCCCGCGGCCTGTGCCTGCGCTGAGACGGGCGGAGGATCAGCGTTCGCCGAGCCTGCGGTGTTCAGCGCCAGGCACGCCGCTCCCAGCACGGCGAAAGTCCACTTGAGATAGACGCTCACTCGAAAAGTGTGCATTAATTCGACGTTAGACGCCGCTCAAAGCAGGAGTCGGTTCAGCATCGAATGGAGGTTCCGCTGAGTACGGCGCGCCGAGTGGTCAGCACCATCGCGGGCGTTCTGCTGCTCGCCGTCGCGGGCGCGGCGCTCGCAGTCCGATACACGCCAATCCCCCGCCATCGGGTTCTGCTACCGGTGGTGGTGTCGCCGTTCCTGATGCCTGCCGCACCACTCGCGCTCGTCGTGTTGTCATGGCTCCGACGCTGGCCGCTGGCGGGGATGGCCGGGTGTCTGACCGCGGTGCTCGTCGCGATCCACCTGCCGCGGTACCTCAGCGCGAAACCCGACCCGACCGGCGTCCGGGTGCGGATGATGACCATCAACATGCGACTCGGCAACGCCGACCCGCGTGACCTCGTCCGGATCGCCGACGAGAACGCCGACATCGTGACGGTCCAGGAGCTGACATCCGAAGCGGTACGGGGTCTGGCCGCGGCCGGGATGGTCGACACGTTCCCCTACCAGTCGCTCGACGCGGGCGAGCAAGCGGCGAGGGTCGGCGTGTACAGCAGGTATCCGATCACCGACTCCACCCGCATCGGCAGCTACGGGTTCGGGTTGGTCAACGCCTGCGTCCGGGTTGACGGGGTCGGGCAGGACACGTCGGTGGCCTCGGTGCACTTCGCCGCTCCGTGGCCGCGGCCGATCGCCCGCTGGCGCAGCGGCATAGCCGCCTTCCCAAAGACTCTCACCGAATTGACAGCGCAGTCGGGAGCCGGCCCGATCCTGGTGGCGGGCGACTTCAACTCGACCATCGACATGAGACCCTTCCGCCGGCTGCTGACCAACGGCTACCGCGACGCGGCGGAGCAGGCCGGTGCGGGCCGTACGTTCACCTATCCGAGCAATCGACGGTTCCCACCGATCATCGGCATCGATCACGTGTTGACGAGAAACTGCACCGCGGTGTCGATGCGAACGGTTGAGATCGCGGGTACCGATCACCGTGCGCTGTTGACCACGGTGATCCTGCCACGGGGTTGACGGGCCCGATTTCGCAAAGGGCCGTTGGCGAAGTGTGGACCTGGAGACCATCGTCCGACTGCGAATGTCCGGAGAGAATCTCTGCTCCTGAAGCGTCCGTTGCTAAAATTGCAGCCCGATGGCCACCATCGACTTGCATGCTCCGCTAGGTAGCAGCTCCCGCCATGTTTCGGGCCCGTAATGAGTACCAGTGCCGAAACATAATACTTAGCCATGCCGAGCGTCGTGCGCTACGATGCGGCGGGGGATTTCTCTTGGTCCTTTGCCGCAATGGCAAACCGAATCGGGACTAGTGTGAGGACGGGTTCATCGCAGAGGCGTGCTGGATGTCGAGCCGCGTGCTCTACCGCCAGTGAGTCGTCGGTCAACCGTCGAGGGGAAGAGGTCGGTCACGATGTGTGGAATCGTCGCTGTCGTATACGACGCATCAGACGTGTGCATTCCGGATGGGTTCGACCTGGTGAACCGGATGGACACGGCCCGCCGAATGCTGACCATCGAGGCAGAGCAGAAGCCACGGCCTGCCGAAATCGAGCGAGTCGCCAGTGCACTGAGCCAGGTCGACGACCAACTACGTGGCATCGGCGGGCTGCGTTGTCTGCTCGACCAAGCATCCGTCGCTGAGTCACTGGCAGATCGGTCGAATGACATCGAGCGACAGATCGCAGCACTCGAGTCGGCGCCCCAGGCGTGGACCACCGCTGACGACGACATCGAGCGGCTGAATGCCGCGACCGTCGCACTGAAGGACGCGTGGTGGTCGATAAGCCGAGATCGCTTGCCTTTCGCCGCCGAGGTCGCTGATCTTGCCGGCGCCTCGAACTGCTCTGCGGCGATAAACGCCTATGCAGCCATCCAGGTGGCGTTGACCTCTCTCGACAGGCTGGAATTGCGCGGTAGGGATTCAGTGGGTCTTCACGTCCTCGTCACCGGCCATGCCCTCGACTTCGACGACCCTCGAATCGCGGCAGCGATAGCGCGCCGAAGCAGTGATCCGTTGTTCATGTCCACTGCGGTGCGGACGCCAGCAGGACACCTCAGCATCGTCTACAAGCACGCTGCGGAGATCGGCGGGTTGGGCGACAACAGGCGTGCGTTACGTGCCACGATCTCTGCCGACTCCCTGTTGTTCGAGGCTCTCCAGTCGTCGACTGCGCACGTGGTCGTCTTGGGGCACACCCGTTGGGCCAGTATCGGAATGATCAACCAAGCGAACGCACATCCACTTACGAGCGAGGAACTACAGGGTTCACCGGACTCTCGCTACGTCGTCGCCGCACTCAACGGCGACGTCGACAACTATGCGGATCTCATCGATCGGTACGGCCTCGGCATTGCGCCCGAAATCACCACCGACGCAAAGGTGATCCCCATCCTCACTGGACGCCGAATGCGTTCGGGCTTCGAGGCCACGGAGGCGTTTCGTCATACCGTGAAGGAGTTCGACGGCTCAGTCGCGATCGCCGCGAACACCGCAAGCGAGCCCGGCCGGATACTGCTCGCTCAACGCGGCAGCGGTCAATCGCTCTTGGTCGGTGCCGTCGGCGGTATGACGATCGTGGCATCAGAGCTTTACGGTTTGGTCGAGCACTGTCGCAACTACCTTCGGCTAGAGAGCAATTCGGGTGAGGTCGTGACGATCGACAGCGCCGACGCAGGAAGCCTTGATGCGTTGGGCCGCTGGGGATACGACGGATCTGCTCGACCGATTTCCGACGCAGACATCTTGACGGCCTCCATCACCACGCGGGACATAGATCGGCGAGATCATGCACACTTCCTCGAAAAGGAGTTGCACGAAGCGCCCGAATCGATGCGGAAGACCCTGCGCGGTCGAATCGCGAACGTAGCCGGAATGCTGCAGGCGTCTTTGGGAGAGGACGTGATTCCGCCTCAATTGGTCACCCGATTGAATGACAGAGGGATCCGGCGGGTCGTCGTGATCGGTCAGGGAACCGCGGCCGTCGCCGGCAAGGCGGTGGCTGCTGCGGTACGGGACGCCTTTGGCCGGGATCACCTCGAGGTAGTGGCCACGACGGCAACGGAACTGTCCGGATTTCACCTCGTCCCCGACATGTCGGACACACTGGCGATCGCAATCAGCCAGTCTGGAACCACGACCGACACCAATCGCGCAGTGGACATCATTCGGCGCCGGGGCGCCATCGTCGTAGCGATAGTCAACCGTCGGGGTAGTGACCTGACTGAAAAGGCCGATGGCGTGCTCTATACGGCTGACGGCCGCGACGTCGAGATGTCCGTTGCCTCCACGAAGGCCTTCTACGCGCAGATCGCTGCGGGTACCTTGCTCGCGCTCGCGTTGGCGCGCGCCGCGAAATGTCAGGACGACGCGGGAGAGAACGAACTCCTCACTGCGCTCTTGACGCTCCCCGATGCAATGCGTCATCTCTTGGACGACGAGAAGCAGGTCGCAGTTCTTGCCGAACGCCACGCGCCGTCGAGGGCAGCATGGGCGGTCGTCGGTTCCTCCCGCAATCGAATTGCGGCCGAGGAGATCCGGATCAAGTGTTCCGAGCTCACCTATCGATCCATCTCGTGCGACGAATCGTCGGACAAGAAGCACATCGACTTGTCCGCGGAACCGCTGACCCTCGTGTGTGCTGCCGGGATGACCGGCTCCGCGGCCGATGACGTCGCCAAGGAGGTGGAGATCTTTGCCTCGCACAACGGGGTGCCCATCGTCATTGCCACTCAAGGCGAATCACGGTTCAGCGGTGCGCACGGCGTCATCTGGGTGCCGAGCGTTCATCCGGACCTGGCGTTCCTTCTCGCCGCGATGGCGGGCCATCTGTTCGGGTACCACGCGGCGCTGGCCATCGACGAACAGACGCTGCCCTTGAAGGCAGCGCGGGTGGCGATCGAAGAAGCCGCCGTCGCGAACGGCCGCGAACCGGCAGCCATGCTGGATGATCTCGCTGCGGCCATTGGTCCGGCCATGGACGATTTCATGAGCCGGCTCAATGCCGGCCGCTACGACGCCTCGCTGAGCGCGCGCACTTCTGCGCGAATTGCCATCGCATTCCATGCAATTGCCACCCAGTCAGAAGGAGTTCTGCTGTCGCACGCCGCGGGACCCGAAGCCGTGATCAGTGAACTGGCAACCGCGCTGACCGACGGCATCGACCAAGTTTCGCGCACCATCGACACGATCCGGCATCAAGCGAAGACGGTGACCGTCGGTACCAGTCGCAGCGATGAGGAGGTACTCACGGTTCCGCTGGTCGCCGCCGTACTGGCGGTCGGAACCGATCGAAACTCATTCTCCTACAATACACTTCGCACGGTGGCATCGCTTGACCGCGCTGTGAGGGCAGTCGTCGGCTCCACCCGCTACACCGTGGCAGGCGAATACATTGCCATCGCCAGCCGGCAGGGCGTCTCAAAGGGTCTGCATTCGCGGACCGACGTTGATCACCGGCTGCTTGGCACCAAGCTCATGGTGGCAGAGCAGCAGCAGGTGCTGGCGACGGTTGGCCAACGAGACCGGCGACCGTTCATCCTCGTCCCAGAAGTCAAAGACCGCCAAACGACGGGACTGGTTCTGCTGCACGTCGAGTTTCGCGAACTGCTTTCACCGAGTGATATGTCTGCGGTCCTGGACGGATATCGCGGCCGGCTTTCGGAATTGCGAAGTGCCGTCACAGAAGTGCACCCGGTATTCGACGAACAGCTCCTCGGCGTTCTGTCCCCACTCGCACTGCTCACCGAGCCCACACAACAGCTCGCCGAGCATTGGAATGGAGCACGGCGGCCCGCGTAAACGCCGCCCCTCGCGCTCCTCCGCGTCGGCCCCAATCCACATTCCTGCGTGTGCCTTTCGGCGGTCAGATGTGCCGACGGCGGAGTTCGTCGACGAATGCCCGGCTGTCGTCCCACGTCGGAAGCAAGCCGGCGTCGCGGACTTCGGCAAGCGTGGGGGCGTCGGCGTCACGGTCGGACAGGATTGGCTCGCCGGCGACGTCAGGCCATGTGATGCCGAGAGCTGGATCGGTGGCACGGACGGTGTGCTCGCGGCCCGGGCTGTATCCGGTCGAGCACAGGTACATCACGGTTGACGACTCCTGCAGGGACAGGAATGCGTGGCCCAGACCCTCGGAGATGTAGATCGTGCGGCGGGCCTGATCATCGAGCAGTACCGAGTCCCACTGCCCGAACGTGGGCGAGCCGACTCTGATGTCCACCACCACGTCGAGCACCGAGCCGTGCAGACACGTCACGTATTTGGCCTGGCTCGGAGGCAGCTGCGCGAAGTGGACACCGCGCAGCACCCCGGCGGCCGACACCGAGCAGTTGGCCTGTTGCAGGTCAAAACTGTGACCCGCGAATCCGCTGAAGCCCGAATCGGTGAACCACTCGAAGAACAGCCCTCGAGAGTCGGCGTGCAGCTGCGGGGTGATCTCCCAAGCGCCGGGGACGGAGAGTTCGCGAACCTTCACTGGCCGCGGCCTTCGTAGGTCGACTCGACGGCGTCTTTCAATGGCCGCCACCAGGTTTCGTTGTGCCGGTACCACTCGACCGTTTCGGCAAGGCCGTCCTCGAATGCCGTGTACTTCGGCACCCACCCCAGTTCATCGGTCAACGTCGACGGATCGATGGCGTAGCGGAGGTCGTGACCGGCGCGGTCCGTCACGTGATCGAAGTCGTCGGGGTCCCGGTCCATCAGCTTCAAGAGCGTGCGCATCACTGTCAGGTTGTCCCGTTCGTTCTCGGCGCCGATCAGGTACGTGCGGCCGATCTGACCATCCTCCAATATTCGCCACACAGCACGGTTGTGGTCCTCGACGTGAATCCAGTCCCTGACGTTGGCGCCCTTCCCGTAGAGTTTCGCGCGGCGCCCCGTCAGCAGGTTGGTGATCTGACGTGGAATGAACTTCTCCACGTGTTGGAACGGCCCGTAATTGTTCGAGCAGTTCGAAATGGTCGCGCGCACACCGTAGGACCTGACCCATGCGCGGACGAGTAGATCCGCTGCTGCCTTCGTTGCCGAATAGGGGCTCGACGGGTTGTAGGGTGTCGCCTCCGTGAACCGCTGCGGACTGCCCAGCTCCAGATCGCCGTAGACCTCGTCGGTCGAGACATGGTGCAGGCGCGTCTCGTGACGGCGGACCGCCTCGAGAAGCCGGTACGTGCCGATGACATTGGTGTGCAGGAAGGGCTCGGGATCCGCAAGGGCGTTGTCGACATGGGTCTCGGCGGCGAAGTGAACAACGGCGTCGGCGTCGGGGACCAGGTCGTCCAGCAACTCGGAATCGGTCACGTCGCCCTGCACCAGACGGATGTCGTTCCCCACCGGGCCGAGCGACTCACGACTACCCGCGTAGGTCAACGCGTCCAACACCGTGACCGACACACCGGCTTCCACTGCGCTGTGCACGAAGTTGGCGCCGATGAAGCCTGCTCCCCCAGTTACCAGCAACTTCATGGCTTCAGACTCTAGCCAGTTGCGTGGCACATTGACGGCTTAATCGACCGACGGAAGGTTCGATCCCGCCATGTCCGGTGAACTCGTCATTGGCGCACGCCCCCGCGGCACAGGGCGGATGACAGCGGGACACAGGTTTGGCGACGAACGGCCGAGTTCGCAATCCGTGCTGCCCTGCTACACGGCACAAACCCCCGGCACCCAAGTGCGCGGGGGTCTGCGTCTCACGTCAGTGGAGGATCTACGCCTCGGTGAAGTTCCGGGTGATCGCCGGGTCGACCGGGATGCCAGGGCCGGTGGTGGTGGAGACGACGATCTTCTTCAGGTAGCGGCCCTTCGAGGACGCGGGCTTGGCCCGCATGATCTCGTCGAGGGCGGCGCCGTAGTTCTCGACGAGCGACTTCTCGTCGAACGACGCCTTGCCGATCACGAAGTGCAGGTTGGCCTGCTTGTCGACGCGGAAGTTGATCTTGCCGCCCTTGATGTCGGCCACGGCCTTCGCGACGTCGGGGGTGACGGTGCCGGTCTTGGGGTTCGGCATCAACCCACGCGGGCCGAGCACGCGCGCGATGCGGCCCACCTTGGCCATCTGGTCGGGCGTCGCGATGGCGGCGTCGAAGTCCAGCCAGCCGCCCTGAATGCGCTCGATCAGGTCGTCGCTGCCGACCACGTCGGCGCCTGCGGCCTCAGCGGCCTCGGCCTTGTCGCCCACCGCGAAAACCACTACGCGGGCGGTCTTTCCGGTGCCGTTCGGCAGGTTGACGGTGCCGCGGACCATCTGGTCGGCCTTGCGGGGATCGACGCCGAGACGGACCGCGACCTCGACGGTGGCGTCCTGCTTCTTCGACGACGTCTCCTTGGCCAGCTTCGCGGCCTCAAGCGGCGTGTAGAGATTGTCGCGGTCCACCTTCTCGGCGGCTTCGCGATATGCCTTGCTGTTCTTGCTCATCGATCTTCCAATCGTGCTTGTTGGATTCGTGGTTCACGGGCCGGAGCTGGCCCTCCCACGCTTGCTTGGTCGAGCTACTTGACCGTGATGCCCATCGACCGGGCGGTGCCGGCGATGATCTTCGCGGCAGCGTCGACGTCGTTGGCGTTGAGATCTTCCTTCTTGGTCTCGGCGATCTCACGCACCTGATCCCACGTGACCGTGGCGACCTTGGTCTTGTGCGGCTCGCCGGAACCCTTCTGCACGCCCGCGGCCTTCAGGAGCAGCCGGGCAGCCGGCGGCGTCTTCAGCGCGAACGTGAAGCTGCGGTCCTCGTAGACGGTGATCTCCACGGGGATGACGTTCCCGCGCTGCGACTCGGTCGCGGCGTTGTACGCCTTGCAGAATTCCATGATGTTGACGCCGTGCTGGCCGAGCGCCGGACCGACCGGCGGGGCGGGGTTGGCCTGCCCGGCCTGGATCTGCAGCTTGATCAGCCCGGTGACCTTCTTCTTCGGGGCCATGGGTGTGGTGTTCCTTTCTAGATCTTGGTGACCTGGGTGAAGGTCAGTTCGACGGGTGTCTCGCGGCCGAAGATGGACACCAGCACCTTGAGCTTCTGCTGTTCGGCGTTGACCTCGCTGATCGACGCAGGCAACGTCGCGAACGGGCCGTCCATGACGGTGACCGACTCGCCGACCTCGAAGTCGACCAGGATCTCCGGACGTTCCAGGCTGGCCTCGGAGGAGGCCCCACCGGCGGTCGATGCGCCTTCGCCGGGCTTCTTCGCCGCGGCGGGAGGCAGCAGGAACTTGACCACGTCGTCGAGCGTCAACGGCGACGGCTTCGAGGTCGCGCCGACGAAGCCGGTGACGCCGGGCGTGTTGCGCACCGCGCTCCACGACTCGTCGGTGAGCTCCATGCGGACCAGGATGTAGCCGGGCAGCACCTTGCGGTTGACCTGCTTGCGCTGGCCGTTCTTGATCTCGGTGACCTCTTCGGTGGGCACTTCCACCTGGAAGATGTAATCGCCGACGTCGAGGTTCTGCACGCGGGTCTCGAGGTTGGCCTTCACCTTGTTCTCGTAGCCGGCGTAGGAGTGGATGACGTACCAGTCGCCCGGCCGCGAGCGCAGGTCCTTCTTCAGCGCCACGGCGGGGTCGACGTCCTCGTCGTCCTCTTCCTCGACGACGGGCTCGTCTGCCACCTCGGCGACGGTCCGTCGGTCACGGCGTCGGCGGGGTCGGGTGCCTGCTCTTCGGCGGAATCGTCTGCGGTCTCGTCGGCGGCGGAATCGCCTGCTCGACGGTCTCGTCTTCGGCGAATGTCGCCGACTCCGCGGCTCCGGTGAGCACGTCGGACTCACCCGAGGGCGTATCGCCATCGAAGGTCGTCACGGTTGTCAGTCCTCTCTAAGTTCTTCTGCTCGTCATGCGGTGTGCGGGTCAGCCGAACACCCAGCTGACGAGCCTGGCGAAGCCGAGGTCGACTCCACCGATCAGCGCCACCATGAACACCAGGAAGACCAGCACCACGGTGGTGTAGCTGATCATCTGCTTGCGGTTCGGCCAGATCACCTTCCGCAGTTCGGCGACCACCTGCTTCAGGAAGGTCCAGACGAAGACGAACGGGTTGGGCCGCGGAGCGCCCTTCTTGGCAGTCTTCTTCTTCCCGGCACCGTTCTTGGACGTCGTCTTCGACGCCGTGTCGACGGTCGTGTCGGTGTCGTCGTCGACGTCATCGGTGGCGTCGACGACCGGCCGCCGCGACCGCTTGCCCGTTGGGCGTTGCGGCCGGGTGACCACGGCGGTCTGGCCGCGGGTCTCGCCGGGTTCCGGGGAGTCGGTGATCTCGGTGCCGTCGCTTGCGGAGCCAGCACTGTCGCGCTCGTCGCTCACCGCATGCCTTTCGTCTGGTTTGTGTGGTCACTATCCAGTGTCCACACGTGTCTAGTCTTCAGTTGAGCAGGGGCGACAGGACTTGAACCTGCAACCTGCGGTTTTGGAGACCGCTGCTCTGCCAGTTGAGCTACGCCCCTTCACGGTTGGCAGGCCAACCTGCGGCCTCACACAATTCGCGCGCCCCCCGAACGGTCGATCAGCAACCGACGGACAGCGCGCTCAAATGGGTGAAACCCCGAAGCCCCAGTGTACAGCGGGCCAGGTCCGAGTTACTAATCCGCTCCAACCGCGGTCCGGATCACCTGGCCGCTCTCCGGGTCCCACTTCACCGAGATCGAATTGTCGCCCTCGTGGCCCATCAGCGTGGTGAACCCCTCCAGCACGACCTCGCCGTCTTCATTGGTGCAGACACTGCGGGTGACCACGATGTCGGCCCCGAATCGCTCGACGACCGATTTGACCTCCATGCTGGCCTGCAGCCGGTCGCCTGCCTGCAACGGCCGGTGGTAGACGAAGCTCTGGTCCACCTGGACGATCTGCATGGTGGCCATGCCGACGTCGACCTTGCGGAAGAAGTCCTTCTGCACCAGAAGCGCCAGGATCGCCGGAAAGGTCAGTGATGCGATCAGGTTGTCGTGGCCGAGCTCGGCGGCCGCCGCCTCGTCGAACGTCGCAGGGTCGTCGGCCTTGATCGCCCAGCCGTACTGACGGATCTGTTCGCGACCGACGACGAAGGTGTCGGGATAGTGGTGGACCATCCCCAGGATGTTCGGATTGAGGGGCATGCCTACGCCAGCTTCGCGGTCGCGATGGCGCGCCCGAAGATCTTCTTTCCCCCGGTGGTGGCCGATAGGGCGATGGTGATCGACTTGGTCTCGGGCTCAACGGATTTCACACGTCCATTGAACACGATTTCGGCACCGACCCCGTCGTTGGGAACCGGCACCACCGCGGTGAACCGGACGTTGTACTCGGTGACCGCTGCAGGGTCGCCCACCCACGAGGTCACGTAGCCGCCGCCGAGGCCCATGGTCAGCATGCCGTGCGCGATCGCGGTGTCCAGGCCGACCTGCTTGGCGATCTCGTCGTCCCAGTGGATCGGGTTGAGGTCACCGGACACGCCCGCGTAGTTGACCAGATCCCCCCTGGTCAACGGAATGACCTTCTCGGGAAGGACGTCGCCCACCTTGACCGAGCTGAACTCACGCAGTGCCATTGGAAAAGCCCTCTCCGCTGTCGTCCGAACGACCCGCGAGGGTCGTGTACGTCTCTTGTACCGACTCACCCTGCTGGTTGGTGATGACGTTCTTGGTGACGATGATGTCCGTGCCGTGCGCCTGCCGAACCGAATGCACGTAGACGTCGCAGAACAGCCGGTCACCCGCCTTGATCGGCAGAAAGATCTTCAGCTCCTGGTCCACCTGAACGATCTGCATGTCCGTGATGCCGATGTTGGCGTTGGCGAAGAAGGCCGACTGCGCCTGATAGCCAAAGACCGAGATGAAGGTCAACGGAGCCGGCAGCGAGTCATGGCCTAGGTCCGCCGCGGCACTCTCGTCGTAGTACGCCGGATCGTCGTTCTTGACGGCGATCGCGTACTCGCGGATCTTCTCGCGCCCGACCTCGTAGAAGTCGGGGTAGCGGAAATGCATCCCGATGATGCTCGAAGACAACGCCACGGATTCAGAACCTACCGGTCAACCCCGAGCCGAAGCCCGCGGGTAGTTCGCTAACGCGATTCCTTATGGGCGCGATGGGTCCCGCAGTTCGGGCAGAACTTCTTGATTTCCAGCCGGTCGGGGTCGTTGCGGCGGTTCTTCTTGGTGATGTAGTTGCGGTGCTTGCACACTTCGCAGGCCAAGGTGATCTTGGGCCGTACGTCAGTACTGGAGGCCACGTTTCTCGTCCTTCTTCTTGCGTTGTCGTTTGTAGCGGTGGGGGGGCTCGATCCCCCGACCTCACGATTATGAGTCGTGCGCTCTAACCAGCTGAGCTACACCGCCATGTCGGGCACCTATTGCTCCCTGGGTCTCCCAGTCCCCCCGGGAAACCACCGAGCCCCCTAACGGAATCGAACCGTTGACCTTTTCCTTACCATGGAAACGCTCTACCGACTGAGCTAAGGGGGCCTGACCCCAGGCATCGAACACCGTCTGCGCCGTGGGCCTTAAAGAGGGTACATTCTCGCGGTTTGACTAGCCAAACCGCTGCTCACAGATTTGGTCACCACGCCGTCGGACGACGTCGATGTCGGACACCTAGGCTTGGCCCATGGCGAACGCTGAGGATGACGACCGGCTGTACTTCCGGCAGTTGCTGTCCGGCCGCGACTTCGCGGCAGGCGACGTGATCGCCAAGCAGATGCGCAACTTCTCCTATCTCATCGGCGACCGGGCCACCGGCGACTGCGTCATCGTCGATCCGGCTTACGCCGCCAATGACCTGGTCGATGCGCTCGAAGCCGACGGCATGCACCTGTCGGGGGTGCTGGCCACGCACCACCACCCCGACCACGTCGGCGGGTCGATGATGGGCTTCGAACTCAAGGGCCTGGCCGAATTGCTCGAGCGAGTCAGCGTCCCGGTGCACGTCAATTCCCATGAAGCGGAGTGGGTCTCCCGTATCACCGGCATCCCGCTGAGCGAGCTCACCACACACGAACACGGCGACAAGGTGAGCATCGGCGGCGTCGAGGTCGAGTTGCTGCACACGCCAGGCCATACTCCCGGCAGTCAGTGCTTCCTGCTCGACGGTCGGCTCGTGGCAGGCGACACGCTGTTCCTCGAAGGCTGCGGCCGCACCGACTTTCCTGGCGGCAACGTCGACGACATGTTCCGCAGCCTGCAGGCGCTGGCCCAGTTGCCGGGAAACCCGACTGTCTTTCCCGGGCATTGGTATTCAGCGGAGCCCAGCGCCGAGCTGTCCGAGGTGCGTCGCACGAACTACGTCTACCGGGCGAAAGACCTTGATCAGTGGCGCACGGTGATGGGCGGCTGACCCCAACGCCTCATCGGACTTCGCCTGAACCGAAATAGCGCGTCGATTCTGGGCCTGCGATATTGTCCGGTTTCTCAGCGCTCATGGGCGTGTGACGGGGAGGAACCATCCGATGACCACACCATCCACGCCCGCCGGTTGGTATCCGGATCCCGAGGGCACGGGGGGCCAGCGGTATTGGGACGGCTTTGCCTGGACGGAGCATCGCGCGCCCGCGCCAGCACCCTCGACCGCACCGGATGAGTCCGCCGACGAATTTCCTGCCGGTGAGCAGGAGACGTCGGTGGAATCACTCCTCGAGCAGCCCACCACCGTGGTGCCGAGGGAGACATCGCGCCCCCAGACGCCCGATCGCGAGGATTCCCGCGCCATCGGGCGCCCACCGCGCGCCCGATGCGGAACCCGAACCGACTCAGCCTGCAGCGCCGTCCTTCGACACCCCGGTCACCCCGACCTCCGAGCCTCCCTCCACCCCGTCGTGGGAAGTACCGCCGACCCCGTCCTGGGAGACGCCTCCCCTGCCGTCCTGGGAGATGCCTCCCCTGCCGTCCTGGGAGACGCCTCCCCTGCCGCCATGGGACACCCCGTCGACACCTTCCGACGAGCCACCGTCCACCCCGTCCGACGAGCCACCGTCCACCCCGTCCTGGGAGGCGCCGTCGGCACCGACCGATGACGCGCCGTCCACCCCGCCCTACGGCACACCCTCGTATGCGGCGTCCTCATATGACGCCCCCCAGGCCGAGGCACCGTCCGCCTACGCGGGCCTGTCAGGCCCGCCGGCCGGCCACGCGGGCCTGGCGGCCCCGGCGGCGGACCCGACAACCGCAAACTGATCATCGGATTCCTCAGCGCGGTTGGCGCACTGCTGCTGATCCTCGTGCTGGTGCTGGTGTACGCCTTCGTGATTCGCGACGACAAGACGACTCAGATCGCCGCGCCTGGAACGTCGACGTCCGCGTCGCCGACGACCCCGTCGAGCGAGCCGTCCGAGACCTCCACGGAATCGGAAGCGACCGAATCGCCTGCGCCCCCCGCCGGCAACCAAGCCACCGAAGGCGATTTCGCGTTCTCGGTCGCGAGCACCGACAGCGGCGACACCGTCACCTCGCCGATCAACGAGTACATCGAGAAGACCGCCAATGGTGAGTTCTTCGTCGTCTACCTCAACGTCGGCAACTCCGGCAGCGCGCCGCTGACCTTCCTGTCCACGCTGCAGCAGCTCAAGGCCGACGCCGACACCTTCACCCCCGACGACGAGGCGTCCTTCTATCTCGGTGGCGGTGTGGTCACGATCAACCCCGGCGAGCAGGTCGAGACGGCGGTTGCCTTCGACGTGCCGGTCGGCACCACGCCGACGTCGATTCAGGTTCACGGCGAACCCGGTGGCGCCGGGGTCGAACTGCCAGTGTGACCGACCCATGGCGCGACTGATTCCGTAGCAGTTCCCCCGGCACCGGGAAGAATCCGTCGCAACTTTCCGCATTGGATGTGCAATTCGCGGGACATCGCGAAGTTTGCTTGGGACACTGGATCCGTCGAAGTGGTTCAACTCTTCGCCGGGGGTCGTGTTGTGAAGAACGTCGTGCTGTGCTTTGACCAGATGGGACATCATCCGGACGTCGGTGACGGCACGAACGCGGCAGCGCTGTTCCGGCTGCTCGACGAGTCCGAGCAGCAAACCGGCTGGTACCACACGGGTACACCGCGGCGGGCCAGAGGGCGTGACGCGCTCGCGGACGCCCGCATCACGGTGCGCAAGGCCTATGCGTTCGTGGTCAGGAACTTCGAACCCGACGACCGCATCCTGTTGTTCGGCGCGGGCCGCGGAGGCTACTGCGCACAGGCGCTGACCCGATTGCTGGGCTGCGTCGGCGTACTGCCGCCGCGCTGGGATGATCTGGTCGACTTCTTCGTGTCGACGTACGGTCTGCCCCGGACGCCGCGGACCTCGCGCGAATGGGCGCGGATCACGCAGTTGGCCGCCGAACTCAATGGCGGCGACGAATCCGCCATCCCCGTCGCATACCTGGGACTGTGGGATGCGCTTCGACCGCACGCGTTGCCGGTTACTCCGGCGCCACCCCTGCCGAACGTGCTGGCAGGCAGGCATGCGATGGCCGTCGACGGCGGACCGTTCGGCCATCGGCTGATGAACGTGCGGTGTGAAGGCGTCGAGGAGGTGTGGTTCAGGGGCTCGCACTGCGACGTTGCCGGCGGAGCAGGCGCGTGCGAGCCGCTCGCCGACATCAGCCTCGACTGGGTTCTCGACGGCGCGGTCGCCGCAGGCGCGATGCTCAGGAGCGACCACACCATCGCGTCCCCCGCTCCCGGCCAGACGGACGCGTTGGCCGGAAGCGCCCGCAGTGTTTGGCTGCGACGGTTGCCCACCGATGCCTGCCTGCACGCGAGTGTCGACGTCTACCTCCGTGCGCACCCCGAGTATTGGCGCCGCTTGCCGGACCGCGTCGTATGGTCGGATCCGGACTGGCTGGCCCGCGGAGAGCGTCTGGTTCCCGCCGACGCGACCCCGTCCGTCGTGCCCGTCGAGCTCACGGCAGTCGCTTCGTAGCGTCGGGCGAGGCGGGGCGGCATCACGCCGGTCTGGGCTGACACCCTGAGGCCTTGGCATTCGTAACATCGTTACGTAACATCGTGCCGAATTCAGACCAGGCAAGGGAGAGTCGATGAGCAGCACCGTGGCCTACGAACGCAACGAGGCCGTCGCAACGGTCACGATGGACGACGGCAAGGTCAACGTCCTCTCGCCCGCCATGCAGACCGCGGTCAACGAGGCGCTCGACCGCGCCGAGGCCGACGTCCTGGCCGGCGAGGTCAAGGCGATCGTCCTGGCCGGCAACGCGAAGGTGTTCAGCGCCGGTTTCGATCTCGGTGTGTTCAACTCGGGCGATGCCGAGGCGGCGTTGGGCATGCTCGCAGGCGGGTTCGAACTGTCGATCCGGACGCTGACGTTTCCCGCGCCGGTCATCATGGCCGCAACGGGTCCGGCGATCGCGATGGGATCGTTTCTGTTGCTCAGCGGCGACGTCCGGATCGGCTCGCCGAGATCGCGGTGTCAGGCCAACGAGGTGGCGATCGGAATGACGCTGCCGATCTCGGCCATCGAGATCATGCGGATGCGGCTGACCCGGGCGGCGTTCCAGCGTGCCGTCTCGATGGCGGCCACCTTCAGCGGTGACGACGCCGTGGCGGGTGGCTGGCTGGACGAGGTCGTGGAGCCCGAGAACGTCCTGGCACGCGCGGCGGACGTGGCGGCCGAGGCGGCGGCGACACTGAACACCAGGGCCCACGTGGCCAGCAAGGTGAAGGCCCGCGACGACGCGCTCACGGCGATCCGCGCCGGGATCGACGGGCTACCAGCCGAGTTCGCGCGCAGTTAGGCACCAGCCGTGCCAAGGGCGAAGCAACGAACGCCCGAGCTTCGGGACCGCGTCCTCGCGGTCGCCGTGGAGACCCTGGTGTCGGAGGGCATCGCGGGGTTCACCACCCGGCGAGTGGCCGAGCGCGCGGAAACCTCGCTGCCCGCGGTGTACGAGCTGTTCGATGACAAGGCCGGCCTCATCCGGGCGGTGTTCTTCGAGGGGTTCCGGCGGCTCGGTGATGCGCTGGCCGAGCTGCCGGCGACCGATGACCCACTGGCCGACGTCGAGGCGTTGGTCCCGGTGTTCCGCCAGTTCTGCCTGCACTACCCGAAGTTGGCACAGGTGATGTTCAGCAGACCGTTCGCCGACTTCGAGCCGGGACCCGACGAACTGGCCGCAGGCGAATGGGTGCGGCTGGTGTTCGTCGGGCGCATCGAGCGGTGCCTGGCCGACGGAGTGCTGACCGGCAGTCCCGCCGACATCGCGCACGTATTGCTGGCTCTGGCACAGGGTCTGGCGGTTCAGGAGGCGGGTCGCTGGCTCGGGCCGTCGGAGTCGGCGAGCACCCGGCGCTGGCAGCTTGGCGTGCGCGCACTGCTGAACGGCTTCCGTGCCGGCTGACAGCGCTGGTATCGACGGGGCTACGCGAGTTCAGGCCGTGACGTGTGGCCGGTGCGACTGGCATGCCTACCCCTGCAGCGCAAGGGCGGCGAGGGTGTCGACGTCGGCGACGCCGGTGAGGTTCAGCCGTCGCTGCAATTGGGCGTCGCGGACGGCCGTCTCCGTCGCGATGCCGAAGATTCCGTCGACCAACAGGAGCCCGGGACGGTCGCGGTTGAGTCGCCGCTGCAGCGCGGCCACCGCGGACCCCCTGCTCCCCCGCCGCGTCGTCCCTGGCGCCAATTCACGCAGGGCGGCCCGCGCGAGGTCGACCGCATCGGCGGGTACGCCCATGAACTCGAAGTGCATCCAGTCCCTGTTCGGCCCATGATCCTCGCCGCCCCACGCGAACCCGTAGCGGTTCCACACCCGGGCCACGTGGGTCGGGATGTCGGGCTGATCGTCCGACGCGACGGCGTCGTCGCTCAACTTGATGTCGACTTCGACCGCCCACGAGTGGTCGGACGCCGTGTGCATGACAGCGATGGGGTGGCGGTCGCAATCGTTGCTGTCAGCGGGCTTGAGCAGGAAATTGCCACCGTCTTCCCGCTCGGTCCAGTCGATGAGCATGCAGGCGAGGGTGGCCAGGGCCGTCCGAACGCTGCTGAGGGAGGAGTGGTCTATTTCGGTGAACATGATCCGATCGTGGCCGACGTCGTCGACGGTCGCGTGCGTAGTCGACTACCCGAGTCTTGGGAACACCGTCGGTTTGCTGAAATTGCGCCGCGCCGCGCTAAACGGCGTCGGGATGTGAGCGGCTCTCGGGATGTTCGGCCATCCACGTCCGCTCGATGCGGTTGACCCTGCGATGCTCAAGAGCAATGAGGCCTGCGCCCGCCGTCACCACCGCGCCACTGACCAACGCCAGCGGCAGCACCCACTCCGGGTGGCCGTACGCGGCGGCGGCGACGATGCAGGCGAGGCCGACTATTCCTATACCGATCAGGACCAGTCCCGGAAACCACAGCGTGTCGATCATCGATTCGCCTGCATGCGGTTGCGTGGTGCGGCTGTGGTCTACGGGATCGTGATACGCGCCCTTCATCGCATCTCCCCTCGTCGTTGAGATACTTCGACGGTAGACCCCTGCAGGGCGAACTACCAGCACTTTTGCCTCCGCCGCGCGGTCGCCGGCGACCCTAGGAGTCCGACGTCTTCGTGACTTCTCCTTCCAATTCCTTGAACACCCGATCGAGTTCGTCGACCAGCCAGGTGGAGTTCTTCTCCTTGAAGACCTTCACCAGCTCGCGGTAGTACCAGAGGTGCTTCTGCGGATCCTTCACGTTGAACCGCTGCCACAGCTCGTCGCCGTGCACGCGGTAGTCGCGCAGGATCGCGCGGGCGTTGTCCAGCTTGTCCGCCAGCGACACCAGGATGGTGGCCTCGGAGGCGTACGAGCCGAGGTGCTCGATGTACTGCTTCTTGCGCTCGTCCCACGGCGGCTTCGGCACCTGGTCGGTGTCGCTGCACTCGTCGACGATGGTGGCGACGTCGTCGCCGAACTTCTCGCGGATCTCGGCAAGAACCGGCGCCCCGCCCTGGTCCTCGACCGCGTCGTGCAGCAGCGCGGCGATGGCCTGATCCTCGGTGCCGCCGCCCTCGATGACGAGGCCGGCCACCGACAGCAGGTGCCCGACGTACGGAATGCCCCCACCCTTGCGGGTCTGGGTGCGGTGAAGTTCGGAGGCGTACTTCAGGGCCTCGTCGAACCGCGCGTTCAGCTTCGGGGTGGCGGTTTGAGCCGGCATCTTGGTCTCCATCTCTTGTCGTCCTTCGCCTTCACTGTGACACGCGGGCCCGACAGGTGGACCCGCCGTTCAGCAAACGCCTTGGCCTTTGTCAGGCGTAGCCTTCGTCGGGCGTAGCCCTTGTCGGGCGGGGGCCCTAAGGTGACCACTGATGGCCCTGCATCTGCACCGCGCTGAACGTACGGATCTTCTGGCCGACGGTCTCGGCGCGCTCCTCTCGCAACCGCTCCCCGACCCGTTCGCCTCGGAGCTGATCCTGGTTCCCGCACGCGGCGTCGAGCGGTGGCTCAGCCAGCGGTTGTCGCACGTCCTCGGTCGCGGCGCTGGTGCGGACGGCGTGTGCGCCGGCGTCGAGTTCAGGAATCCACGGTCGCTGATCGCCGAGATCACCGGTACCGCCGACGATGACCCGTGGGCGCCCGACACCATGGTCTGGCCGCTGCTCGAGGTGATCGACGAAAGCCTCGACGAGGACTGGTGCCGGACGCTGGCCACCCACCTCGGCCGCTTCGAGAAGGGCGCCGAGGAAAGGGAGTTGCGGCTGGGGCGGCGCTACGCGGTCGCGCGCCGCATCGCCGGCCTGTTCGCGTCATACGCGAGCCAACGACCGCAACTGCTCGTCGACTGGCTCGACGGCGACAGCGCCGACCTGCCCAGCGACCTCACCTGGCAACCGCCGCTGTGGCGGGCGCTGTGCGGCCGCGTGGCGGCCGATCCGCCGCACGTGCGGCAGCGGAACACCGTTGCGCGCCTTACGGAATCACCCGCCGACCTGCCGCAGCGGCTGTCGTTGTTCGGACACACCAGGCTGCCCCGCACCGAGATCGAGTTGATCGGGGCGCTGGCCACGCATCACGACCTGCATCTGTGGCTGCCCCATCCCAGCGACGACCTGTGGCGAGCGCTCGCTGACCTGCACGAGGTGATCCCCCGCCGTGACGACACCAGCCACCGCCGGGTGGGCCATCCCCTGCTGGCCACCCTCGGCCGGGATCTGCGTGAGTTGCAGCGCAGCCTGCCCGCCGGCGTCGGCACCGACGAACACCTCGGTCATCGGGCTGGCGGCGGCGACCGTCCCGACACCCTGCTCGGCTGGCTGCAGTCCGACATCGCCGCGAATACCGTTCGGCCACAGGGCCGGACGCTGACCAAGAGAGATCGGTCGGTTCAGGTCCACGCATGCCACGGCCCGGCCAGGCAGGTGGACGTGCTGAGGGAGGTGCTGCTCGGTCTGCTCGCCGACGATCCGACGCTGGAGCCGCGCGACATCCTGGTGATGTGCCCCGACATCGAGACCTACGCACCGCTGATCAACGCCGACTTCGGGCTGGGCGACGTGCTGCGCGGCGCCCATCCCGCGCACCGGCTTCGGATGCGCCTCGCTGATCGGTCGTTGGTGCAGACCAACCCACTGCTCGCCGTGGCGACGCAGCTGCTCGACCTGGCGGGCAGCAGGGTGACGGCCAGCGAGGTGCTGAACTTCGCCCAGTCGGCACCGGTGCGCGCCCGCTTCGGGTTCACCGACGACAACCTCGAGGACATCACCCGCTGGGTGCGCCAATCGAACGTCCGCTGGGGTTTCGACCAGGAGCACCGCCAGCCCTACGGCGTCGACTTCGTGCACAACACTTGGCGTTTCGGGATCGACCGCGTGCTGGCCGGCGTCGCGATGTCGGACGACGCGCACACCTGGATCGATTCGACCCTGCCGCTCGACGACGTCAGCAGCAATCGCGTCGAACTCGCCGGGCAGCTCGCCGAGTTCGTGGACCGCCTGCAGCGGACGGTTCGGGCGCTCGACGGCGCCCGGCCGTTACGGGACTGGCTGTCCGCGCTGACCGACGGCATCACGATGCTCACCCGGATCGGCGACGCCGACGCCTGGCAGAACAGCCAGATGGAACGCGAGTTCGGCGACGTGCTCGCTGACGCAGGCGCGCGGTCCGCCATGGTGTTGCGACTGCCGGACGTCAAGGCGCTTGCTCGATCGGCACCTCGCGGGCCGACCGACCAGGGCGAACTTCCGCACCGGCACGCTCACGGTGTGCACGATGGTGCCGATGCGGTCGGTGCCGCACCGGGTGGTGTGCCTGGTCGGACTCGACGACGGGATCTATCCTCGGCACGGCGTGATCGACGGTGACGACGTGCTGGCGCGCAACCCGGTGACCGGCGAGCGCGACAGCCGCTCCGAGGACCGGCAACTGCTCCTCGACGCGGTCGGGGCGGCCACCGAGAAGCTGGTGATCACCTACACCGGGGCCAACGCGTACTCGGGTCAGCCACGACCGCCAGCGGTGCCGGTTGCGGAGTTGCTCGACGCTCTGGACGCCACGACGCCGGAAAGCGTCCGCACGCTGATCGTGGCGCATCACCCGTTGCAGCCGTTCGACATTCGCAACGTGATGCCCGGCGAGCTGGTACCGGACGTTCCGTTCACCTTCGACTCGACGGTGCTTCGGGCGGCGCAGGCGAGCACCCGCGAGCGGTCCGAACAGCCGAAGTTCATCTCCGGCCCGCTGCCTGCGCAACCGCACGAGGACGTCGCGCTCGCCGATCTGATCGGGTTCTTCAAGGATCCGGTCAAGGGCTTCTTCCGTGCACTCGAATACACGCTGCCGTGGGACGTCGACGGCGTCTCCGACGAGATCTCCGTTGACATCGACGCCCTGGAGCAGTGGGCCGTCGGGGACCGGATGCTAGGCGACATGCTGCGCGGCATGACGCCCGACGATGCGCGGCAGGCCGAGTGGCGACGTGGCACGCTGCCGCCCGGTCAGCTGGGCTGGCGCAAGGCCGGCGAACTGCGCGAGCAGTCGACCCTGCTCGCCGCAGCGGCACTGCGGTATCGGAAGGCCGATGTAGACGGCTACGACGTCGACATCGACCTGGGCGCCGGGCGCCGCTTGACGGGTACGGTGTCGCCGGTGTTCGGCGATGGTCTGGTCTCGGTCACCTACTCCCGGCTCGACGGCAAGCACCTGCTGGCCTCGTGGATTCCGTTGCTGGCCTTGTTCGCTCATCATCCGGACCGGGACTGGTGGGCCATCTGCATCGGGCGGGCGCGGCGCGGGAGCACGCCGAGCGAACGGGGCCTCGGCCAGCCGCAGGAGCCGGCGGTAAACGTACTGCGAGACTTGGTGGCGATCTACGACGCGGGCCGTCGCGAGCCGCTGCCCCTGCCCATCAAGACGTCATACGCCTGGGCCTGTGCGCGGCACGAGGGTGGCGACCCGGAGCGGGAGGCGTCCTTCAAGTGGAAGTCAGGTAACTATCCGGCGGAGGACAAGGAACCGGCCCAGGTACGTGCCTGGGGACCGAACGCCTCGCTGAACGACCTGATGCAACCACTGCGGCCCGGCGAGCAGATCGAGGGCGAAACCCATCGACTCGGCGCCTACGCCGCTCGACTCTGGTTGCCGATGTTGCGCGCGGAAGTGGTGCTCTGATGGAGCGTTTCGACCTTCGCGGACCGCTGCCCGACGAAGCCAGCACCACGGTGCTGGAGGCCAGCGCAGGCACCGGCAAGACGTTCGCACTCGCCGGGCTGGTGACGCGCTACCTCGCCGAGGGAGTGGCAACGCTGGACCAGATGTTGCTCATCACGTTCGGCCGCGCGGCCAGCCAGGAGCTGCGCGACCGGGTGCGTCGTCAGATCACCAACGCGGCAGCCGCTTTCGACGATCCGTCGCTCGTCGGCGACAACCAGTTGGTCGCGTACCTGCTCAAGGGCACCGACGAGGAACGGTCGGCTCGTAAGCAGCGGTTGCGCGACGCGCTGGCCGGCTTCGACGCAGCGACGATCGCCACCACCCACCAATTCTGCCAACTGGTGCTGAAGTCGCTGGGCGTGGCGGGTGACTCCGACTCGCGGGTGACGCTGGTGGAGAGCCTGACGGAGCTGGTCACCGAGGTCGTCGACGACCTCTACCTCGCGCACTTCGGCCAGCAGCGTGACGACCCCGAACTGACGTACCCCGACGCGCTCAAGCTCGCTCGCGAGGTGGTCGGCAACCCCGCGACGGAGCTGCGCCCGCTCGATCCGCCACCCGACTCTCGCGCCGCGACATGCATCCGCTTCGCGAATGACGTTCTGGCGGAACTGGAGATCCGCAAGCGCAGGCTGGGGATCCTGGGCTACGACGATCTGCTGACGCGGCTGGCGGAGGCTCTCGAGCCCGGGGACTCCCCCGCTCGCCTGCGGATGCACCAGCGCTGGCCCATCGTGATGGTCGATGAGTTCCAGGACACCGACCCCGTGCAGTGGCAGGTGCTCGACCGCGCGTTCAGCGGCCGATCGACGGTGATCCTGATCGGCGACCCGAAGCAGGCGATCTACGCCTTCCGCGGCGGTGACATCATCACGTATCTGAGTGCCGCCGAGACCGCGGGCGCCAAGAAGACCCTTGGCACCAACTGGCGCAGTGACAGCGTCCTCGTCGATTCGCTGCAAGCGGTGCTGCGAGGCGCCGAACTCGGCAATCCCGCAATCGTGGTACATGACGTCGAGGCGGCGAATCAGGGTGGCCGACTGGTGGGCGCACCGCACGACGAACCGTTCCGGTTGCGCGTCGTGCAACGGGAGACGTTCGGCCTCCGTGGAACTCAGAACGTTCCGATCGGCGATGTCCGCCAGCACATCGGCAAGGACCTCGCCAGCGACATCGGCGCCCTGCTCGCCGGTGGTGCCAGCGTTCGACGGCAAGCCGGTGCGGGCGGGCGACGTCGCGGTGATCGTCGAGACGCACCGCGACGCGAGGGTGTGCCAGCTCGCACTGGGCCGGGCCGGGATCGCGTCGGTCTACACCGGCGACTCGGACATCTTCACCTCAGAGGCGGCCGATGACTGGCTCTCGCTACTGGAGGCATTCGATCAGCCGCACCGCGCAGGGGTGGTCCGTGCCGCCGCGGCGACGATGTTCTTCGGCAAGACCGCGCAGGACCTGGTCGACGGCGGTGACGCGCTGACCGACGAGATCACGGAGACGTTGCGGCAGTGGGCAGGCCACGCCCGCGAGCGCGGTGTCGCGGCGATCTTCGAGGCCGCTCAGTTGCGCGGCATGAGCGACCGGGTGCTGTCGTGGCGCGACGGCGAGCGGCACATGACCGATCTCGCCCACATGACGCAGTTGCTGCAGGATGCGGCGCACCGCGAGCACTACACGCTGCCCGCGCTGCGCGACTGGTTGCGCGCCGAGCGTGCTGACCGCAACGGAACCACCGAACGGAATCGCCGACTGGACAGTGACGCCGCGGCCGTGCAGATCATGACGGTGTGGGTGAGCAAGGGTCTGCAGTATCCGATCGTGTACCTGCCGTTCGCGTTCAACCGCTGGGTGCCGGAGCCCGACCTGATCCTGTTCCACGACGGCCCCACCCGGTGCCTGCACGTCGGCGGCAAGGACAGCCCCGACTACCGCGAGGTCGAGAGACTGGGCCGCGAGGAGTCCGCCGGTGACGACAGCCGACTGACCTACGTCGCACTGACCCGGGCGCAGGCCCAGGTGGTGGCCTGGTGGTCACCGGCCCGCGACGAGCCCAACGGCGGGCTCTCCCGGCTGCTGCGCGGTCGGGGACCGGGCGAGTCCGTCGTACCCGAACAGGTGCGTGCCAAGCAAGATCAACGACGACGACGCGCTCGCACGGTTGCGGCGGTGGGAGGCCGTCGGTGGGCCGGTGTTGGAGCAGTCGGTGCTGACGCCCGCGCCGCCGCCGCCCGCCGAGCCGGCGCCGAAGAACCTCGACGCCAGGCACTTTCACCGCTCGATCGACACGACCTGGCGCCGCACCTCGTATTCGGGGCTGATCCGCGTTGCGGAGGTGTCGGGGGTGAGCAGCGAGCCCGAGGTCGTCGCGCTGGACGACGAGGTCGGTGACCTCCCGCTGCTGCAGCCGTCGACCGGGCCGCACGTGCCCTCGCCGATGGCCGATCTCCCGAAGGGCGCGAAGTTCGGCACTCTGGTGCACGCGGTCCTGGAGACCGCCGATCCGTTCGCGGCGGACCTGGCCGCCGAGTTGGAGACACACGTGCGCAACCACTCGGTGTGGTGGCCGGTAGACGTGCCCGCGCCCGAGCTGGCCGCCGCGCTGTTGCCGATGCACGACACGCCACTGGGCCCGCTCGCCGCCGACCTGACGTTGCGCCAGATCGGCCTGCGAGATCGACTGCGGGAGATGGACTTCGAGTTTCCCCTCGCAGGCGGTGACATGGGCGCCACGGCACCGGAGATCCACCTGCGCGACGTCGGAGACCTGGTGGCCCGGTACCTGCCTGCCGACGACCCGCTTGCCTCCTACGCCGAGCGGCTGACGGGTGACCCGCTTGGCAACCAGCCGCTGCGCGGGTATCTGAACGGGTCCGTCGACGCGGTGCTGCGCATCCCCGGCCCAGAAGATCCAGCCGGTGTGCCCGGCGGCCATCGTTACGTGGTCGTCGACTACAAGTCGAACTGGCTGGGCGACGGCGACGGTTCCCTGACGTCAGCCGACTACGAGCGGGCCCGACTGGTCGAGGCGATGCTGCACTCCGACTACCCCCTGCAGGCGCTGCTGTACAGCGTTGTGCTGCACCGTTTTCTGCGCTGGAGACAGCCAGGATACGCCCCGGAGCGACACCTGGGCGGTGTGCTCTACCTGTTCGTACGCGGCATGTGCGGAGTGGACACCCCCGTGGTCGACGGCCATCGTGCCGGGGTGTTCGACTGGCAACCTCCTGCATCGCTCATCGTTGCCGTGTCCGAGCTGCTCGACGCCGGGAGGGCCGCCGCGTGACATCCGTCGAGCCGGTCGACACCGCGAGTTGGCGCAGGGCCGTCGGCGCCTCGGGGTTGCTTGCGGCATTCAACGAGGCATCGGTCATCGATGCGTCAGACGTGCTCGTCGCACAGCGACTGAGCGCCTTGGTCAAGGAGACCGACGAGCGGGTGATGCTCGCCGTCGCCCTGGTGGTGCGCGGGTTGCGCGCGGGGTCGGTATGCCTGGATCTGCGGTCGGTCGAAGCTCAGGTGGACGACCCCGACCTGCCCTGGCCCGCGATCGAGGACTGGCTGGAGGCCGTATGGTCCAGTCCACTGCTCGCGCCGCCAAACGTGCTGCGGCGCCAGGAACACCTGCTCTACCTCGACCGGTACTGGCGGGAGGAGGAGCAGGTCGCCGACGACCTGCGGGCGATGGTCTCCCGCCGGGCCGTCGACCCGATCGATTCGACGGCCGACATCGAGCGCCTCTTCCCGGCCGGGTACGAGGAGCAACGCCGCGCCGCTGAAATCGCGCTCTCACAACGGGTCACGGTGCTCACGGGCGGACCCGGCACCGGTAAGACCACCACGGTCGCACGCCTGCTGGCGCTGTTCGCCGGGCAGGCGGGGACGGGGTCCCGGCTGCGCATCGCCCTGGCGGCGCCCACCGGGAAGGCGGCGGCCCGCCTGCAGGAGGCGGTGCAATTGGAGATCGACAAGCTGGAACTCGTCGATCAGCGACGACTCTCGGGGCTGCAGGCCACCACGCTGCATCGCTTGCTGGGCAACCGTCCCGACAGTTCGTCGCGCTTCCGGCACCATCGCGGCAACCGGCTGCCGCACGACATCATCGTCGTCGACGAGACGTCGATGGTGTCGCTGACCATGATGGCCCGCCTGCTGGAGGCGGTGCGCCCGCAATCCCGGCTGCTGCTGGTCGGCGACCCCGATCAGTTGGCCTCTGTCGACGCCGGCGCGGTGCTGGCCGACCTGGTCGACGGTCTTGGCGCAGGCGAGGACTCGCCGGTGGTGGCCCTGCAAACCTCCCATCGGTTCGGCGAGTCGATCGGCGCGCTGGCGTCGGCGATTCGCGCCGGCGACTGCGACACGACCATCGAGGTGCTGCGTACAGGTGGCGACCACATCGAATGGATCGACGACGAGGACCCGACCGCTTCGCTGCGCAAAGTGCTTCTGCCGCAGGCGGTCGCCTTGCGGCAGGCCGCCGTGCTCGGTGACTCGCGCGCGGCGCTGGCGACGCTCGCCGAGCACCGCCTGCTGTGCGCGCACCGCCGCGGACCCCATGGAGTGCAGCACTGGAATCGCCAGGTCGAGCGGTGGCTCACCGAGTCGACGGGAGAACCGATCTGGTCGGACTGGTACGCCGGGCGGCCGGTGCTCGTGACGGCCAACGACTACGGGCTGGGTCTGTACAACGGTGACACCGGTGTGGCGGTGGCCGGCGAGGACGGTCTGCGTGCCGCGATCGCCAGTGCCGGTGAACCGCGGTCGTTCGCAACCAGCCGGCTGCCGGATCTCGACACCATGCACGCGATGACGATCCACAAGAGCCAGGGCTCGCAGGCGTCCGAGGTGACGGTGCTGATGCCGCCGGTGGAGTCGCGGTTGCTGACCAGGGAGCTGTTCTACACCGCGGTGACGCGGGCGAAGGCCAGGGTGCGGGTGGTCGGTTCCGAGGCGTCCGTGCGGGCGGCCATCGAGCGACGGGCGGTACGGGCGTCTGGTCTGCGGGAACGTCTGCGCGGGTTCGCGACCTCGCCCGAAGGGCCCGCGGATTTGGCCACCCCTTGACCAATTCGACTTCCGGTCTCGGGCGCACGGCATAGTCTGGCGACGCCCGACCGCTCAGGGGCACTCAACGTAGTCCCGAATTCGGTGCTGCCGACAGTGAGAGGACGTGGGCGATGAGCCTGACCGAGTACGAGCCAGGGACGACGTTCCCCGGTCGGATGGGACGGACGGTCAGCGAGTCCGAACCGGCCTGGCCAGCCCCGCTGCGGTCCGAACCGGGTGCTCCGAACGTGGTGTACATCGTCTTGGACGACACCGGTTACGGGCAGTTCGGTTGCTACGGCGCACCGATCAACACGCCCAATCTGGACCGGCTTGCGACCAATGGACTGCGGTACACCAACATGCACACCACGGCGCTGTGCTCGCCGTCGCGCTCCTGCATGTTGACCGGGCGCAATCACCACTCCAACGCCATGGCGTGCATCACGGAGGGCTCGACCGGCTACCCCGGGTCCAACGGCGCCATCCCGTTCCAGAACGGCTTCCTGTCCGAGATGCTGCTCCCGCACGGCTATGCGACGTTCTGCGTCGGCAAGTGGCATCTGACACCGGCCGAACAGGTCAGCGCCGCAGGCCCGTACGACCGTTGGCCGCTGGGCCGCGGATTCGACCGCTATTACGGGTTCCTGGGTGGTGACACCCATCAGTACTATCCCGATCTCGTCTTCGACAACCATCAGGTCGAGCCGCCGAAGACCCCCGACGAGGGCTATCACCTGTCGGTCGACCTTGCCGACAAGGCCATCGAGTTCGTCGCCGACCTCAAGCAGGTGGCACCGGACAAGCCCTTCTTCCTGTACTTCGCCACTGGCGCGAACCACGCCCCCCACCAGGTGCCCAAGGAATGGGCCGACAAGTACGCGGGCCAGTTCGACGACGGCTGGGACGCCTACCGCGAAAGGGTATTCGCGCGCCAGAAGGAAATGGGCATCATCGCCGAAGACGCCGAACTGTCCCGCCATGACCCCGACGTGCAGCAGTGGGCCGACCTGTCGGACGACGAGCGCAAGCTCTACGCCCGGATGATGGAGGTCTTCGCCGGATTCTTCGAGCACACCGACCACCAGATCGGACGGGTGCTGGACTTTCTGGACGACCTTGGCCAGCTGGACAACACCATCGTCATGGTCATCTCGGACAACGGGGCCAGCGCCGAGGGCGGACCGCACGGTTCGGTGAACGAGAACAAGTTCTTCAACAACGTGCCCGACGACCTCGAGCAGAACCTCGCCGCCCTCGACGACCTCGGTGGCCCCAAGTACTTCAACCACTACCCGTGGGGCTGGACGTTCGCGGGAAACACGCCGTTCCGGCGGTGGAAGCGGGAGACCTACCGCGGCGGCGTCTCCGACGGGTTCATCGTGCACTGGCCCAAGGGAATCAAGGCCAAGGGCGAGATCCGGAGCCAGTATGCGCACGCGGTCGACATGGTGCCCACCGTGCTCGAGTCACTCGGCATCGACGCACCGACCGAGCTTCGTGGAGTGGCCCAGTCCGCACTCGAGGGCGTCAGCTTTGCGCACACGTTCGACGACGGCGCAGTCGCGACGAAGCACCACACCCAGTACTTTGAGATGTTCGCCCACCGTGCCATCTACCACGACGGCTGGCGCGCGGTGTGCCCGTTCCCCGGCACGTCGTTCGCGGAGGCAGGTGTGAGCTTCGGTCAACTCGAACTGTCCGAGGACGAGCTGCGAAAGCTCGACGCAGGCGGGTGGGAGCTGTATCACGTCGAGGTCGACCCTGCGGAGACCAACGATCTGGCCGAGCAGGAGCGGGCGAAGCTCATCGAGATGATCGCGCTCTGGTACACCGAGGCGGGCAAGTACGACGTGCTGCCCCTGGATAGCCGCGGCACCATGCGGTTCGCCGATCCTCGTCCGCAGATCGCCGCGCCGCGCGACACGTACGTCTACTTCCCCGGCACCCAGAGCGTCCCCGAGAACGTCGCGGCGAAGGTACTCAACAGAGCCCATGCCATCACGGTCGAAGCCGAGTTCGCCGACGGCGACCAGGGCGTACTGGCCTGTCACGGCAGCAACGTCGGCGGGTACGTGCTGTTCGTGCAGGACGGCAGGCTGCACTACGTGCACAACTATGTCGGCGCCGAGGAGCTCGCGGTGTCCTCGGACGGGCCCATCCCGGCCGGAAGGCATGCGCTGCGTTACGAATTCGAGCCAACCGGGGCGCCGGACCTGATGGCAGGCCGAGGCACGCCCGGCGTCGGCAGGCTCTTCGTCGACGGTGAGCAGGTGGGTCAGGGCGAGCTGGCGGTGACGGTGCCGCTTGCGCTGGGGCTGGGCAGCGGTTTCGCCGTTGGTCGCAACCCTGGCTCTGCGACGTCCACGCGGTACGCGTCACCGTTCCCGTTCACCGGCACCATCTCCAAGGTAACCGTGGACGTATCCGGCAAACCCGACCACGACGAGGCGGAAGCCAAGAAGGCCGAGGCGCGAGTCGCCATGGCGCGACAGTGAACTGAGAGGCCGACCATGACGAAGACGCCGAAGCCGAAGGCTTCCACCAAGAAGGCCGCGATCAAGAAGGCCGCGAAACCCGTTGCCGCACAGGCGGTCAAGGAGACGCACCTGGCGCGTGAGCAGCTGCCGATCCCCGACACCAAGCATGTCGGACTGACCACGTACGACGCCAAGGACCCGAACACCAAGTATCCACCGATCACGGAGTTGCGGCCGCCCAAGGACGCGCCCAACGTGCTGATCGTGTTGATCGACGACGTGGGCTTCGGCGCCTCCTCGGCCTTCGGTGGCCCGTGCCACACACCCGTCGCCGAGCGGTTGGCCGCGGGTGGGGTGAAACTCAACCGCTTTCATACGACCGCGCTGTGCTCGCCGACCCGCCAGGCGATGCTGACCGGACGCAACCACCATTCGGTCGGCATGGGCGCGATCACCGAGATGGCCACGTCGGCGCCAGGCAACTGCAGCATCCGGCCCAAGGAGAAGGCGCCGATTGCCGAAACCCTGAAGCTCAACGGCTATTCGACCGCGCAGTTCGGCAAGTGCCACGAGGTGCCCGTGTGGGAGGTCTCCCCTGCGGGCCCGTTCCACCAGTGGCCGACCGGTTCGGGGTTCGAGTACTTCTACGGCTTCGTCGGCGGCGAGGCCAACCAGTACTACCCAGGGCTGTTCGAGGGCACCACGGCGGTCGAGCCGCCGAAGTCGCCCGAGGAGGGCTACTCGTTGACCGAGGATCTCGCCGATCGCGCCATCACCTGGGTGCGGCAGCAGAAGGCGTTGGTCCCGGACAAGCCGTTCTTCATGTACTTCGCCCCAGGGGCCACCCACGCCCCACACCAGGTGTCCAAGCAATGGTCGGACAAGTACCAGGGCAAGTTCGACGAGGGCTGGGATGTGTTGCGGGAGAAGACGCTCAAGCAACAGAAGAAGCTCGGCGTGGTGCCCAAGGACGCCGAACTCACCAAGCGTCACGACGAGATCACGTCCTGGGACGACATGCCCGGCGAACTCAAGCCCGTGCTGGCCCGCCAGATGGAGATCTACGCGGGGTTCCTGGAGCAGACCGACCACGAGATCGGCCGCGTCGTCGACGCCATCGACGATCTGGGGTTCCTCGACGACACGCTGATCTACTACATCATCGGTGACAACGGCGCCTCCGCCGAAGGCACCCTGAACGGTTGCTTCAACGAGATGACCACGCTCAACGGCATGCCGGGCATCGAGACCACCGAGTTCCTGGTGTCCAAGATCGACGACTTCGGCACCCCCGATGCCTACAACCACTACGCGGTCGGCTGGGCGCACGGCCTGTGCGCGCCCTACCAGTGGACCAAGCAGGTGGCGTCGCACTGGGGCGGCACCCGCAACGGGACCATCGTGCACTGGCCGAAGGGCTTGGCGCGCAAGGGTGAAGTCCGCAACCAGTTCCACCATGTCATCGATGTGGCGCCGACCATCCTGGAGGCGGCGGGCCTGCCCGCACCTGCAGCGGTGAACGGTATCGCGCAGGCTCCGCTGGAGGGGGTCAGCATGCTGGCGTCGTTGCGCGACGCCAAGGCGCCGGAGAGCCACGAGGTCCAGTACTTCGAGATGTTCGGCAACCGGGGCATCTACCACCGGGGCTGGACTGCGGTCACCAAGCACCGCACCCCGTGGAAGGCCGACACGCCGCCGCCGTTCGACGAAGATGTCTGGGAACTGTACGGGCCCGACGACTGGACGCAGGCGCACGACTTGGCCGCCGCGCATCCGGCAAAACTCGTTGAACTGCAACGTCTCTGGCTGATCGAGGCGGTGAAGTACAACGTCGTCCCACTCGACGACCGCGGTTTCGAGCGGATCAACCCCGATATCGCGGGGCGACCGCAGTTGATCCGCGGCAACACCCAGTTGCTGTTCGACAGGATGCGGGTCAGCGAGAACTGCGTCCTGACGCTGAAGAACAAGTCCTATTCGGTGACCGCGAACGTCGACGTCCCCAAGTCCGGTGCCAACGGCGTCATCATCACCCAGGGCGGCAGCGTCGGCGGTTGGTCGCTCTACGCGCACGAGGGGAAGTTGAAGTACTGCTTCAACTTCTTCGGCATCGAGCACTACATCACCACCGCCGACAAGCCGATTCCGGTGGGCAGGCATCAACTGCGGATGGAATTCTCCTACGACGGCGGCGGCCTGGCCAAGGGCGGTGACGTCACGCTGTTCTACGACGGCAAGGCGGTCGGCAAGGGCCGCGTCGAGCAGACGATTCCGATGGGCTATTCCGCTGACGAGGCCTGCGACGTCGGCTCTGACACCGGTTCGCCCGCCTCACCGGACTACGGCCCGACCGGCAACCGGTTCAGCGGACAGATCGAATGGGTGCAGCTCGACATCGGTGAGGACAGCCACGATCACCTGATCACGCCGGAGGAACGGTTCAACCTGGCGATGGCGCGCCAGTAACGCGTGCCGCTCGCCGCCCCGGTGCGGTCGGTTGCCGACCGCTTCTACGGTTTGACGGGGTGCCTGCTGAGGATCGACACCCGGTTGAACGCGTTGATCGCGGTCGCCACCCAGATCACCGCGGACAATTCGTCGTCGGTGAAAACCTTTCTGGCGCGGGCGTACTCGCGTTCGGCGGTGTCGTGATGGGGCAGCGTGGTGGTGATCTCGGCGAGCCGAAGCGCGGCCTGCTGATGCTCGTCGAACAATTCGGTGTCGCGCCAGACCGACAGCGTCGCCAGCTGCTTGTCGGTGACCCCTGCCGCCGTGGCGCGGCGGTTGTGCACCTCCAGACAGGACGGACAGCCGTTGAGCTGCGACACCCGCACGTTGATCAGCTCGACGAGCGTGCGGGGCAGGCCGGCCTCGTGAGCGGTCCTCGCGACGGCGGTCGAGACGCCCACCAGCGCCTGATAGGCCGCGGGTGACTGCTTGTCGATGTGGATGTGCTCGGTGTCCATCACACCTCCGGGTCGGGCCTGCGTCGGCGGGTAATGTCGGCAGCGTCGATCGTACGCAGCGAGAGGAACGCCATGACGCTGACCGATAAGACCGGCGCCCCCGTCACCGTGTCGCGGAAACCCCACGAATTCACCATTGACGTGGAGGGAAAGACGGTGGGGCGGGCCGAATTCACCGAACGTGATGGGCAGCGGGTGTTCTACCACACCGAGGTCGACGACGATTTCGGTGGACGCGGCCTCGGCACCGCGGTGATCTCCGAGGCGCTGGCTGCGACACGCGCCGACGGGCTGCGGATCGTGGCGGTCTGCCCGATGGTTTCCGCATATGTCAAGAAGCATCACGATTTTGACGACCTCGTAGATCCGCCGACGCCAGAAATCCTCCAGCAACACCCGCAATAGCCCGTCACCAGGCATTTCTTCGGCAGCAATCGCGTTACGACCAGGTCTCAGGACGTCGATTTCACGTTCAATGGCTGCAACTTTGGTTGCGGGCACGGTACGGTCATAGCCGGTTGACACCTCAGCCACCCGGACCCGTCACGGCGGCGACGTAACAGTCCCCGTTGAGAGCGCCGCTCTAGTGCAGACGCAGGCCGACCTTCGATGAACGGTTGTGCCCACGAATGACGGAGTCCCTTGACTGCGTATTCAGCGGTTACCGCGCCGCCCAGCACCCGCGATACTTCGCTGCCTCTCCGGTATGTGGCGCCAGGTAACCAAAACGATCTCGAGTTGATTACTACCTCAATGGTGCACGCGCGCCGCGTGTCGCAGGCGCCTGATCAATGCAACAGTCCAAGCCATGCCGCGCCCGCGGCGACGTCAGGGGGATTGTCGTGAGTCGATTCACCGACACGATGTTCAGCAACGCTCAGTCGAGCAGGAAGGGCATGGTCACCGGCGAGCCTCATGCCCCGGTCCGGCACACCTGGGCCGAGGTCCACGAACGGGCAAGACGCATTGCGGGCGGCTTGGCCGCTGCGGGTGTGCAGCACGGGGACGCCGTCGCCGTGCTCGCGGGCGCACCGGTGGAGATCGCCCCGACCGCCCAGGGCATCTGGATGCGCGGCGCGAGCCTGACCATGCTGCATCAGCCGACCCCGCGCACGGATCTGCAGCGCTGGGCCGAGGAGACCACCGCGGTCATCGCGATGATCGGCGCCGTGGCGGTGGTCATCTCCGATCCGTTCATGCCTGCCGAGCCGCTGCTCAGGCAGCTCGGGTTGAACGTGGTGACCATCGAGGAGCTCCTGCAGGGCCCTCCGACGGATCCGGTCGACACCGACGACGACGACATCGCGCTGATGCAGCTGACGTCGGGTTCCACCGGTTCGCCGAAGGCCGTCCAGATCAGTCACCGCAACGTGGTGTCCAACGCCGAGGCGATGTTCGTCGGGGCGGAGGTCGACCCGGAGACCGACGTCATCGTCAGCTGGCTGCCGTGTTTCCACGACATGGGCATGACGGGCTTCCTGACCGTGCCGATGTACTTCGGCACGGAGCTGGTCAAGGTCACGCCGATGGACTTTCTGCGCGACACCCTGCTGTGGGCCAAGCTGATCGACAAGTACAAGGGCACCATGACCGCGGCGCCCAACTTCGCCTACACCCTCTTCGCCAAGCGCCTGCGCAGGCAGGCCACGCCCGGCCAGTTCGACCTGTCCACCCTGCGCTGGGCACTGTCGGGCGCCGAGCAGGTCGAGCCCGCCGACGTGGAGGACCTCGTCGAAGCCGGTGCCCCGTTCGGCTTGCGCCCTGGCGCCATCCTGCCCGCCTACGGCATGGCCGAGACCACCGTCGCGGTGTCGTTCTCGGAATCCGGCGGAGGCATGGTCGTCGACGAGGTGGACGCCGACCTGCTGGCCGTGCTGCACCGTGCGGTACCGGCGACCAGGGGTAACACCCGTCGGCTGGTTTCGCTCGGCCGGGTGCTGAAGGGCCTGGAGATCCGCGTCATCGCCGAGGACGGCAGCGTGCTGCCCCACCGCGCGGTCGGCGTCCTGCAGGTCAGGGGTGAACCCGTGACCATCGGCTACACCACGGCGGCCGGGTTCATCGGGGCGCAGGACGCCGACGGATGGTACGACACCGGCGACCTGGGTTACCTCACCGAAACCGACAACGTGGTGGTGTGCGGCCGGGTCAAGGACGTCATCATCATGGCCGGGCGCAACGTCTACCCCACCGACATCGAACGCGCCGCCGCCCGCGTCGCCGGCGTGCGATCGGGCTGTGCCGTGGCAGTCCGGCTCGATGCCGGGCAGTCGCGGGAGAGCTTCGCCGTCGCCGTGGAGTCCAAGGAGTACGAGAACCCCGCCGAGGTTCGGCGCATCGAGCGCCAGGTGGCGCACGAGGTGGTCGCCGAGGTGGACGTCCGGCCGCGCAACGTGGTGGTTCTCGAGCCCGGCATGATCCCGAAGACCCCGTCGGGCAAGCTGCGGCGTGCGCACGCCATGCCGCTCGTCGTCTAACCGAAAGGGCCTACCTCGCGCATCCGCGGGTAGGCCTTTCTGGTGTCCAGCACCGGGTAGGTTGGCACCGACGCCACTCGTCTGCGCTGATCGGTGGTCACCGCGCCGCCGCCCGGAAGGGAGGGCCATGCCCAACTACGACGCCCAACCCGGCCGCGAATCGCCGCCGGATTCGGATCTGTCGCCCGCACAGCTCCAGGCCGACGAGGTCGATCTCCTCCGCGGCCTTAACGGAGTGGCCAACGTCGTGCCCGGGGCAAGGGGCGTCAGCGAGCTGCTGAGCGACGTTGCCGAATTCGCCTTTCAGGCCATCCCCGGCGTCGACGGCGCAGGCGTGACGTTGATCGACGCCGAACGCGGCATTGCGGGTGCCCGGGCCTGGGCGGCGACCCCACAGTTCGTCCGCGACATCGACGACCTCCAGTACGAGGTGCTCAACGAGGGACCGTGCGTGACGTGCATGCAGACCCGCAGGCCCACGGTCAGCGGGTCGATCGGTTGCGACGAACGCTGGCCGCACTTCCGGGGCCACGTGGCCCGCATGGGCGTGCACTCGGTGCTGGCATTGCCGCTGATGATCGCGGATCAGGTGATCGGCGCGATCAATGCGTACGCCCACAGGCGCGATGCGTTCACCGAGCATGCGGTCCAGTTGGGCGCGCAGTTCGCCGGACCGGCCGCGGTGTTGGTATACAACGCGCAGCTGCTCGCGACGGCCCAAGAGCGCACCGACCGGCTGCAGCGGGCTCTGAGCACCCGCGCGGTCATCGATCAGGCGATCGGCATCATCCGCAGCCGTTCCGGTGCCACCGCGGAGGAGGCGTTCGACCGGCTCGCCAAGATGAGCCAGGCCGACAACGTCAAGCTCAACGTGGTCGCGGAGCGGCTGGTCGAGGAGGCCGTGCGGCGTGCCCGCATCCGGCACGGCGCACACTGAGCGCATGACGGACGCCAGTACCACCCGCGTCGCGGTCTACCTCGACTTCGACAACATCGTGATTTCGCGGTACGACCAGGTGAATGGGCGTAACTCGTTTCAGCGCGACAAGTCGAAGGGGCTCGACCAGTACCCCGATCGGCTGGACCGGGCCACCGTCGACGTCGGCGCCATCATCGACTTCGCATCGTCGTTCGGCACGCTGGTGCTCACCCGCGCGTACGCGGACTGGTCGGCCGATCTGAACGCCGCCTACCGCGGGCAGCTGGTGGGGCGCGCCGTCGACCTCGTGCAGCTCTTCCCGGCCGCCGCCTACGGCAAGAACGGCGCCGACATCCGGCTGGCCGTCGACACCGTCGAGGACATGTTCCGGCTACCGGACCTCACCCACGTGGTGATCGTCGCCGGTGACTCCGACTACATCGCGTTGGCGCAGCGCTGCAAGCGACTGGGCCGGTACGTGGTGGGTATCGGGGTGGCCGGCTCGTCGAGTAAGTCGCTGGCCGCGGCGTGCGACGAGTTCGTCATCTACGACGCGCTGCCGGGAGTGCCGGTGTTCGAGCCGAGTCCCGTGCCCGCCGAGACCGAGACCGAGACCGACGCCGAAGCCGAAGCCGGGACCGAAGCCGCTGCCCCACCGAAGAAGCGCAGGCGTGCGGCGCGGCCCGCCGACAACGAGGAGCCGGAGGAACCCGACCCGCAGGCCACGGCCACCGGACTGCTCAAGCGGGCCCTGCAGATCGGCTTGGAGAAGGACGACGCCGATTGGCTGCACAACTCGGCGGTCAAGGCTCAGATGAAGCGGATGGACCCGTCGTTCAGCGAGAAGTCGCTTGGCTTCCGGTCTTTCAGCGACTTCCTGCGGTCCCGGTCGGACACCGTCGAGCTGGACGAGAGTTCGACGACGCGAATGGTGCGGTTGAAGTAACCGGTCACGACGTCGAGACGCGGATGACCACCTTGTCGCCGTGCCGTTCGGCTGCCGTGGCGAACGCCTTCGCGGCCTCGGTCAGCGGATAGTGGTCGGTCACCAACAGGTCGAGATCGATTGCCTTGCTGGCCAACTCGATCGCACGCGGGTAGGTGGCGTTCATCCGCCGCACCATCGTGAACGTCAGGCCCTTCCTGCGGGCCGTCCCGGCGGGGAACGACGAACGGTCCTCGGAGGGAATGCCTCCGAGCACGATCGCGGCCACCCGGCCGAATGGCCTCAACGGCGATCTCGATCGCAGCGTCGGTACCCGCCATCTCGATCGCGACGTCGACACCCCGGCCGCCGGTCGCCTCGAGCACCGCGTCCAGGGCATGCTCGGGCGCAAAGACCCCGTCGGCACCGCCGCGCAGCGCCGTCGCCCTGCGATGCTCGAGCGGTTCCACGACGAAGACCCGGGCCGCCCCCGACTGGCGTGCGACCTGCGACGCGAGCACCCCGACAGGCCCGGCGCCAACCACCAGCACGTCGCATCCCGGCCGTAGGTGACCGAGCCCCACTGCATGGATCGCGACGCCAAGCGGCTCGAGCAGGGCGCCGCCGTCGTCGCTGATCTCGTCGGGCAGCGGGAACAGCAGATGGTCGGGCCACAGCAGCTGTTCCCGCATGGCGCCGTCCAACGTGCCGTGCCCGGCGAATTGAACCGTGGGACAGAGATTCTGATGGCCCGCCCGGCACGTCTCGCAGCGACTCACACGGGATGGCGGGGTCCACGGCCACCCGTCGTCCGGCGTGCGGACCGGTGACCGCCACCGCTGCGAACTCGTGGCCAGGCACGACCGGATGCTCGATCCGGTTGTCGCCGATCCCGCCGTCGGTGAACCAGTGCAGATCGGAGCCGCAGATCCCCACCGAGGTCACCGCGACGAGGGACCAGCCGGGCGGCGGGTCCCCTGGATCGGGTTCGGCACCGACACGCAGGTCCCCGACGGCGTGCAAGCGGGCGGCGATCAACGGTTCAGTCTCCTTCTACAGGCCTGCGGCAACATGGTGATACACATCGTTCCACTTGAGCTCGTGCTGGAAGCCCCGCACGGTGGTATCGGCGTCGATGACGAGCAGCTCGGTGTCCGTCATCGCGGCGAGGTCGTCGATGGTCTCGGTGCCGACCGCCGTGGTGAGCACGGTGTGGTGCGGCGCACCGGCCATCAGCCAGGCCTCCGCCGAGGTGGACCAGGACGGCAGCGGTTCCCACACGGCGCATGCGACGGGAAGGTTCGGTAGCGCCGCCGTCGGCTCGACCACCCGGACTTCGTTGGCCACCAGGCGGAATCGGGCACCCATGTCGCAGATTCCGATGATGACGGCGTCGGCGGGGGCCGCGGTGAACCTGAGCCGGACGGGGTCTTCGCGAGCGCCGATCGCCAGCGGATGGACTTCCAGGGTCGGGACACCCGCGGCGATGCTCGGGCAGACCTCGAGCATGTGCGCGCCCAGGATGCGCTCGTGGCCGGCGGTCAGGTCGTAGGTGTAGTCCTCCATGAACGAGGTGCCACCGGGCAGACCCTCGGCCATCACCTTGACCGTGCGCAGCATCATCGCGGTCTTCCAGTCGCCCTCACCGCCGAACCCGTAGCCGTCGGCCATCAAGCGCTGCACCGCCAGCCCCGGCAACTGGCGCAGCCCACCGAGGTCCTCGAAGTTCGTGGTGAACGCGTGGAAACCGCCATCCTGCAGGAACTTCCGCAGGCCCAGCTCGATCTGCGCACCGTGCCGAAGGGATGCGTGCCGGTTGCCGCCCGCCTGCAACTCGGGGGCCACCCGATAGGTGTGCTCGTACTCGCTGACCAGCTTGTCGACGTCGGCGGGGCGTACCAGCTCGACGACCTCGACCAGGTCGTTGACGCCGTAGGTGTCGATCGACGCGCCGAAGTGCGCCTCGGCCTCTACCTTGTCGCCCTCGGTGACGGCAACGCCGCGCATGTTGTCCCCGAAGCGCGCGATCTTCAGCTTCGACAACTCGGCGTGTCCGAGCGCCGCCCGCACCCAGGAGCCGATCCGCCCGCGGGTGTGCGGGTCGCCGACGTGGCCGGCGATCGTCTTGCGAGACGTCGACAGCCGCGACTGGATGTAGCCGAACTCACGGTCGCCATGCGCGGCCTGGTTGAGGTTCATGAAGTCCATGTCGATGCTCTGCCAAGGCAATTCGACGCCGAACTGGGTGTGCAGGTGCAGAAGCGGCTTGTGCAGCGTCTTGAGCCCGCGGATCCACATCTTCGCGGGCGAGAACGTGTGCATCCAGGCGATCACGCCGATGCAGTCCGGGCTGGCGTTCGCTTCGCCGAGCACCCGGGCGATCTCGTCGGAGCTGGTGACGACCGGCAGCCAACGGACCTCCACCGGGATCTCGCTGCTCGCGTCCAGCCGCTCCGCGATCTGTCGCGACTGATCGGCCACCTGGTCGAGGATGTCCTGTCCGTACATGGACTGACTGCCCGTGATCAGCCACACCTGGCTGGTGACGAGTCGGGACGCGATCATCGCTGGTTCTCCTGGAGGGTGTCGGTGTTCCGGCCGGGTTGGCCGTACACGTTCTGGTAACGCTCGAACAGTGCGGTGACATCGCCCGCATCGATGGGGGCTGCCGTGCCCAGTTGCCTGCTGACGTGCACGGTGCGAGCGACGTCCTCGACCATGACCGCCGCCTTGACGGCATCGCGCGCGGTGCGGCCGATGGTGAACGGCCCGTGGTTGCGCATCAGGACGGCGGGAGACCTGCTGTCCCGCAGGGTTTCCACGATGCCGCGGCCGATCGAGTCGTCGCCGATCAGGGCGAAGGGGCCGACCGGGATGTCGCCGCCGAACTCGTCGGCCATCATCGTGAGCACGCACGGGATCGGCTCGCCAAGGGCGGCCCATGCGGTGGCGTAGGTGGAGTGCGTGTGCACGACACCCCCGACCTCGGGCATGTGGCGGTACACGTACGCGTGGGCGGCGGTGTCCGACGACGGAGACAGCTCACCGTCGACGAGGTTTCCGTACAGGTCGCACACCACCATGTCATCGGCGGTCATGGAGTCGTAGTCGGCGCCGGATGGCTTGATCACCATCAGGTCGCGGTCGGGCACGCGCGCGGACACGTTGCCCGCCGTCCAGATGACCAACTCGTAGCGGGTCAGCTGCGCGTGCAGGTCGCAGACCTCTTGGCGCAACCGCCCGATGACGCGGTCGGTCTCGGAAGTGATCGTCATTGCACGGCTCCAATGGTGTCTCGTGATCCGATGCGCCGCAGGCGGCGCATCATGTCGTTGCCGCGCCCGAACCAGTCGTGGGCCGCCACGTACTCGCGGTAGAGCTGGTCATAGGCTGCGACGTTCTCGGGAATCGGCTTGTAGGCGTTGTGAACTCGCGTGCCCATCTGCTTGGCGGCGGCACGGACGTCGCTGAACGCGCCCGCGGCGGTGGCGGCGTGGATCGCGGAGCCCAGCGCGGGCGCCTGCGCCGACGGCACGGTCGACAGCGGCAGCCCGACGGCGTCGGCGTAGATCTGCATCAGCAGCTGGTTCTTCAACAGCCCGCCTGCCACCACCAGCTCGGTGACCGGGAGCCCGTTGTCGACGAACGTCTCGACGATCATCCGGGTGCCGAACGCCGTGGCCTCCAGCAGTGCCCGGTACATGTCGACGCACGTGGTCTTGAGGGTCTGTCCGATGATGACGCCGGAGAGTTCGTGGTCGACCAGCACCGAACGGTTCCCGCTGTGCCAGTCCAGCGCGACCAGCCCGTGTTCGCCGACGCGCTGCCTGCCCGCGAGGTCGGTCAGGTGCTCGTGCAGCGACAGCCCGCGCTCGCGGGCCGCGACGTGATGGCTCTCCGGGACGCAGTTGTCGACGAACCAGCCGAAGATGTCGCCGACGCCGGACTGCCCGGCTTCGTATCCCCACGTGTCGCGGACGATTCCGCCGTCGACCACGCCGCACATGCCTGGCACGTCACTCAGCTGGTCGGAGTTCATCACGTGACACGTCGACGTTCCCATGATCGCCACCAGTCGGCCCGACTCCAGCGCGTCGGCCGCCGCAACGGTGACGTGGGCATCGACGTTGCCGACGGCGACGGGGATGCCCTCGGGGAGCCCGGTCCATCCGGCTGCCTGAGCCGTGAGCGATCCGGCCCGGTCGCCGAGCTGGCCGATGGGATGGTCGAGCTTGTCGGCGACGAAGTCGGCGAATTCGGGGTGCACCGCGGCGAGGAACTCCCGCGTCGGGTACTTGCCGTCCTGGCGGATGCCCTTGTAGCCCGCACTGCACGCGTTGCGCACGTAGGTCCCGCACAGTTGCCACACGATCCAGTCGGCGGCCTCGACCCAGCGCTCGATCGCCCCGTACACGTCCGGGTCCTGCTGCAGGATCTCCAGTGCCTTCGCATATTCCCATTCGCTGGAGATGAGGCCGCCGTACCTGGGCAGCCACGACTCACCACGTTGGGCTGCAACGGCATTGATGCGGTCGGCCTGCGGTTGCGGCGAGTGGTGCCGCCACAGCTTCGCGTAGGCGTGCGGTCGATCGGCGAACCGTTCCAGCTCGCACAGCGGCGTGCCGTCGCCCAGCACGGGCACCATGGTGCACGCGGTGAAGTCGGTGCCGATGCCGATCACGTCGGCGGGGTCGATGCCCGCCCCTGCGATGGCCCGTGGCACCGCGTTGCGCAGCACGTCGACGTAGTCCGAAGGCATCTGCAGCGCCCATTGCGGGGGCAGCCGGACGTCCGAACCCGGCAGCGCGTCGGTGATCACGCCGTGCGTGTATGCGTGTTCGGCGCTGGCCAGTTCGCGGCCGTCATCGACGCGCACCACCAGCGCCCGCCCCGACAGCGTGCCGAAATCCACGCCGACGGTGTACTTTTCGTTGCTCATGAAGTCTCCTCGTGCGGTGCCGTGCTATCACGGATGATCAGTTCGGGGGGAAGCAGCGGCACGGTGGTCGTCGAACCGTCCAGGGTGGCCGTGACCAGGTCGATGGCCTTCTGCCCGATGGCCTGGAAGTCCTGCCGGACGGTGGTCAGCGCTGGGTTGAGGTAGGCGGCTTCCGGGATGTCGTCGAACCCGACGACGCTGACGTCGCCAGGAACCGTCAGCCGCGCCTCGGCGAACGCGTGCAGCACCCCGATGGCCATCTGGTCGTTGGCGACGAAAACCGCTGTCACGTCACCACGTTTGGCCAGCTCGCGTCCGAGCTCGTAGCCGCGGGCTGGAGTCCAGTCCCCCTCCCAGTGCGCTCTCGGCGAGAGACCCGCGGCCCGCATGGCTTCCTCGTAGCCGGTGAGGCGGCCCTCTGCCTCGGTCCAGCCCATCGGGCCGGAGACGTGGTCGATGGCGCGGTGCCCGAGGTCGATGAGGTGTTGGGTGGCCTGGCGCGCACCGTCGATCTGGTCGACACCGACGCTGAGTCCGCGCCCCGACAGGTCGCCTTCGACCACGATCAGCGGAAGTCGGGCGTCAGCCGAGTGCACGACGGCGAGGGCGTCGGCCCGCGCGGCGATCATCACGATCGCCTCGACCGATTGGCGGGCGAGGTGGTCGATGGCGCTGCGGAGTTCCTCGACGGTCACCTCGGGAAGGGGTACCAGGCTGGAGAAGTAGCCCGCGGCGCGGGCGGCCTCCTGCACGGACCGCTGGATGCTGGCCGGGCCGAACAGCGCGCTGTTGGTGCCGACGATCCCGATGATTCCGGAGCGGCGCGTCACCAGGGCGCGCGCCGCGGTGTTGGGCCGGTAGCCGAGTTCCGCGATGGCCTGCTCGACGCGGGCCTTGGTCGCAGGCCGAATGCTCGGCGAGCCGTTGATCACCCGCGAGACCGTCTGGTGGCTCACGCCTGCCAGCTTTGCGACATCGGCCATCACCGGCTTCGGCGCCATGGAATGCATGGGATGGCTGCTCATCCGGGTTTCCTCACCAGTAGTCGCTGAACCAGGACGAACATCAGCAGCAGGACGCCGGTCATGATCCTGGTCCAGTAGGAGTCGAGGTTCTCCGCCGTGACGAACGTTTCGATGGTGCCGAGCACCAGCACGCCGATCAGCGAGCCGAGGACGAAACCCACCCCGCCGGACAGCAGTACTCCTCCGATCACCGCGGCCGCGATGGCGTCCAGTTCCAGACCGATGCCGTTGAGGCTGTACCCCGACAGCTTCTGCACGGCGAGCAGCAGCCCCGCAAGCGCCGCACAGAGCCCGCTGATCGCATAGACCGACACCCGCGCTCGGGAAGCGTTGAGCCCCATCAACTGTGCCGACTGCCGGTTGCCGCCGACGGCGTACACCGTACGGCCGAACCGGGTCTCGTGCAGCACGTAGACCGCGGCCACCACCACGACGAGCGCGATGACGACGGTCCAACGGATGAACTTGTCCTCGTACAGATATACGTAGTTCAGGCCGAACGCCCGCAGCACCGGATCGTTGATCGGCAGCGTGTCGACACTGATCACGTAGCACAGTCCGCGGGCCAGGAACATTCCGGCAAGGGTCACGATGAACGGCTGGACGTCGAAGTACTCGATGACCAGACCCATCATCAGCCCCAGAAGCGGTCCCACCACCAGCACCGTGCCGACGGCCAGCGGCATCGGCCATCCCGCCTTCAACGTGGTGGCGACGATGACCGTGGACAGTGCGACCACCGATCCGACGCTGAGGTCGATTCCGCCGGTGAGGATCACGAACGTCATGCCGACCGCCAGGACGATGAGATAGGCGTTGTCCACCAACAGGTTCAGGAATACCTGGGTGGGGCTGGCGAAGTCGTAGCGGCCGATGACGGCGGCGAACATGATCACGAACAGCACCAGCGAGGCGATCGGCGACAGGTAGCGGCCCCGTATCCGGCGCAGCAGTTCGGTGGTGTCGACGCGGGGCCGCGTGGCGGTCTGGACGCTCATGGTGTGCTCACTTCGTGGCCATCTCGGATGCCGGCGGTGCTTGGTTCAATGTCACGGTCGGGGATCGAAAGAGGCTGCGCACCCTGCGAATCCGAAGTGTCCGAAGTATCCGGGGCCGGTGTAGGCCTTGGCCGTCGCCGGGAAACCAACGCGCGGAACTTCGGCGCTTGCAGCAGACAGACGGCGATCACGACCAACGCCTTGAACACCAGGGTGGTCTCCGGCGTGATCCCCGCGGTGTACACCGTGGTGGTCAGGGTCTGGATGATCAAGGCGCCCAGGATGGTTCCGGTCAGGCTGAACCGCCCACCCAACAACGAGGTGCCGCCGATCACGACGGCCAGGATGGCGTCCATCTCGATCCACAGACCTGCGTTGTTGGCGTCGGCGGCGGAGATGTTCGACGCGATCATCAGTCCGGCGATCCCGGCGCACAGCGCGCAGAAGACGTAGACGGCGAAGACGATGGTCCGGTGCCGCACTCCGGCGAGCCTGCTGGCCTCCGGGTTGATGCCGACCGATTCCAGCAGCATGCCGAGTGCGGTGCGCCTGGTCAGCAATCCGACGAGCGCGAACACGGACAGGCTCACCAGGATTGCCACCGGAAGGCCGAACGCGAACCCGGCGCCGAGGATCTTGAACGGTGCGCTGGTGACGGTGACGATCTGCCCGTTGGTGATCAGCAGCGCGATCCCGCGCCCCGCCGTCAACAGGACGAGCGTCGCGATGATCGGCTGAACTCCGAACACCGAGACCAGCATTCCGTTCCACAGGCCGAGCCCGACCGCGGCGACGAGGGCGATTCCCATCGCGGTGACGACGGTGCCCGCGCTCGCCGGGTCGGCGGAGGCGGCGATGTGGGCGCACGCGAGCGCACCGCTGACGGCCACCACGGCTCCGACCGACAGGTCGATGCCGCGGGAGGCGATCACCAAGGTCATGCCGAGCGCGACCAGCATCGTGGGAGCGCCGTTGCGAAGGATGTCGATCAGGCTGCCGAACAGGTGGCCGTCCTGCATGCGGATGTTCAGAAAGCTCGGTGTGACGACGACGTTCACCACGAGCAGGGCGATGAGTGCCAGCGCGGGCCAGATCAGCGGCGAAGTTCCGAGTTTCTTGACCATCACTCCCCTCCTCCGGCGATCAGGGCGGTCAGTTCCTTGACCGTGCGGTCCGAGCCCACCTGCGCGACGCAGTGCCCGTCGCGCAGCACCGCGATGCGGTCGCTGATCCTGGCGACCTCGTCGAGCTCGGCGGAGATGAACACCACGCCCATTCCGTCGACCGCCAGGTCGGCGACGAGCTTCTGGATCTGCGCCTTGGCGCCGACGTCGATGCCCCTGGTGGGTTCGTCGAGGATGAAGAGTTGGGGTTCGGTGATGAGCCACCGTGCCAACAGCACCTTCTGCTGATTGCCGCCGCTGAGATTCCTCACCAGCATGGCCGGGTTCCTCGGCCGGATGTCGAGGGCGTCGGTGTAGCGATCCACCAGGTCGTCCTTGATCTTCTTGGCCAGCGGGCGGGCGAACCCCCGGCGGGCCTGCAGGGCGAGGATCAGGTTGTCGCGCACGCTGAGGTCGCCGATGATGCCCTCGCCCTTGCGATCTTCCGAGGAGAAGGCGATCCCCTTGGCGATGGCCGCACGTGGCGAGCGCATCGCGGCCGGTTTGCCGTTGACCAGCATCCGTCCGCTGGTGGCGCGGTCGGCACCGAAGAGCAGTCGCGCCAGCTCGGTTCGACCGGAGCCGAGCAGTCCAGCCAGGCCGACGACCTCCCCGCGGTGGACGTCGAGATCCATGGGATGCACCCTGGGCTTGCGGCCGATGCCCGCAGCGCTGAGCACCGTCTGGTCGGTCTTGGTGCCCGCGGCGGCTGCGGCGGCTAGGGTGTCCTCGATCTCCTCGAGCAGGTCGAGCTCGTGGCCGAGCATCGCCGCCACCAGCTTGACCCTGTCCAGCGCGACCGTCGGATACTCCCCGACCAGACGACCGTTGCGCAGCACCGTCATTCGATCCGAAACCTCGTACACCTGGTCGAGGAAGTGGGACACGAACAGGATCGCCGTGCCGCCGTCACGCAGGCGGCGCATCACCCTGAACAGCTCGGCGACCTCGTCGGCGTCGAGGCTGGACGTCGGTTCGTCGAGGATCAGCACGCGGGCGGAGACCGCGGTGGCGCGGGCGATGGCGACGAGCTGTTGGACCGCGATCGGGTGGGCACCGAGGGTGGACCTCGGATCGATGGTCAGGTCGAGCTCGCCAAGCAGTTCGGTGGCGGAGGAGTTCATCGCGCGATAGTCGATCCGGCCGAGGCGGCGGGGCTCGCGGCCCAGCAGAATGTTCTCGGCCACAGTCAGATTGGCGCAGAGGTTGACCTCTTGGTAGACCGTGCTGATGCCGGCGTCCTGCGCCTGCCTGGTGCCGCTGAACCGTTGCTCGACGCCGTCGACCGTGATGCTTCCCGAATCGATGTCGTAGACCCCGGTGAGCGCCTTGATCAACGTCGACTTACCCGCGCCGTTCTCCCCCATCAACGCATGGATTTCACCGGGCAGCAGACGAAAGTCGACGCCGTCGAGTGCCTTGACGCCGGGAAAGTCGATGGTGACGTTCCGCATCACGACCACGGGGTCCTCGGCGGCCCCGGCGAGTGGTGTGGTCATCGGAGATCCTTCGGTTGTCGGTCACGGTGTCGGTCACGGAGTCGGTCGCGGAGTTGGTCGATGCCGCCCGGGCCGTTGGGTGTGGACCAGGGGGAGCCCGGGCGGCATCGACAGTCCGTTGGTCAGTACTTGCGGTTGGGCAGCGCCGCGGCTGCCTGCTGCTGGTCGAAGGTCTGGTCCGGGGTGACGACGCGGGCAGGCACCGACTCGCCGGCGACGACCTTCTTCGCGAGATCCATCAGCTCGGGGCCGAGCAGCGGGTTGCATTCCACGATGAAGTTGAGCTTGCCGTCGGCGAGTGCCTGCATGCCGTCGTGGGTGGCGTCGATGGCCACGATCTTGACGTCCGTGCCCGGCTTCAGACCGGCGGCCTCGATGGCTTCCATCGCCCCGAGCGCCATGTCGTCGTTCTGCGCGAACACGACGTCGATCTTCGGGTTGGCCTTCAGGAACGCCTCCATCACCTGCTTGCCGCCGGAGCGGGTGAAGTCGCCGCTCTGCGACGCGATCACCTTCAGGTTGGGGTTGGCCTTGATGGCGTCGGAGAAGCCCGAGCTGCGCTCGAGGGCGGGGTCGGACCCGGTGGTGCCTTCGAGTTGGACGATGTTGACCGGTCCTGGGGCGGCCGTGTACTGCTTCACCACCCACTCGCCTGCCCACTTGCCTTCCTGGATGAAGTCCGCACCGAGGAATGTCTTGTAGACGTCCTTCTCCTGGGTGTCGACCGCGCGGTCGGTGAGGATGACGGGGATGCCGGCGTTCTTGGCCTCGAGGAGGACCGCGTCCCAACCGGTGCGCACCACGGGGCTGAACGCGATCACCTTGACGCGCTGTTGCACGAACGAGCGGATCGCCGAGATCTGCTTCTCCTGCTCGCCGTTGGCGTCGGAGAATTTGAGGTCGACGTCGGCGGCCTTGGCCGCGTCCTGGATGGACGTCGTGTTGGCCGTCCGCCAGCCGCTCTCGGCGCCCACCTGGGAGAAGCCCATCGTCAGCTGCCCCCCTGCGGATGCCTCGCCGCCCGGCGCCTTTCCGCTTCCGCACGCCGCCAGCGCACCTACCGTCGCGATGACCATCACCGCAGTTAGAACCCTTTTCACAACGTCTCCTTCGATGTCTTGGATCGCCGAGGTCAGCCTGTGCCGCCACGGTTCGGCAGACCGCATGGATGCGGGAGACGATGTGACCGGCGTTACACGCTGGGGGATGTTAGCGCTCACATCTCGAACCTGTCAATCACTTGTTAGCGCTCACATCCAATGCTCCGGAAGGCTTGACAAAGCCGTGAGCCGCATCACAAGATGGCCAATTGTTAACGCTCACATCGTGGGCCCGCGGCGCCCTCAGGCGGCGCCATGACGAGGAATCAACCGGAAGGTTCTCATGCGCAAAGGCTTCATTCGAGCAGTGAGCGCGTTGGCCGTGGTGGCCACGCTCGCGAGCGCAGGCTGTGGTCGCTCGACCACCCCAGAGGCCACCCCCAGCGGGGGTCAGCACACCGGCACGGTCGGCATCGCGATGCCGACCAAGTCGTCCGAGCGCTGGGTCGCCGACGGCAACAACATGTCCGAGCAGTTCAAGAAGCTCGGCTACGACACCGACCTGCAGTACGGCGACGACGTGGTGCAGAACCAGGTGTCCCAGATCGAGAACATGATCACCAAGGGCGTCAAGGTCCTGGTCATCGCGCCCATCGACGCCTCGTCGCTGACCGACATCCTGCAGCGCGCGGCCGACGCCAAGATCCCCGTGGTCAGCTATGACCGGTTGATCCGCGGCACCGCGAACGTGAACTACTACGCGACGTTCGACAACTTCAAGGTCGGCGTGCTGCAGGCGAACTACATCGTCGACAAGCTCGGCCTCGCGCAGGGCAAGGGCCCGTTCAACATCGAGGTCTTCGCCGGCTCGCCCGACGACAACAACGCGACGTTCTTCTTCAACGGCGCGATGAGCGTCCTCAAGCCCTACCTCGACAGCGGCAAGCTCGTCGTCAAGAGCGGCCAGACCTCCTTCGACCAGGTGGCCACGCTGCGCTGGGACGGCGGACTCGCACAGTCCCGGATGGACAATCTGCTCAGCAAGGCCTACACCACCGGTCGGGTGGACGCGGTGCTGTCCCCCTATGACGGCATGTCGGTCGGGATCATCTCGGCGCTGAAGAGCTCGGGCTACGGCACGCCGGCCAACCCGCTGCCGATCGTCACCGGCCAGGACGCCGAACTCGCGTCGGTGAAGTCGATCATCGCGGGCGAGCAGACGCAGACGGTGTTCAAGGACACCCGTGAGCTGGCGAAAGCCGCTGTGCAGATGGCAGATTCGCTGCTCACCGGAGGCACGCCCGAGGTCAACGACACCAAGACCTACGATAACGGCGTGAAGGTCGTGCCGGCGTTCCTGCTCGACCCGGTCAGCGTCGACAAGACCAACTACCAGAAGGTGCTCGTCGACTCCGGCTACTACACCGCCGCACAGCTCGCGTGACCGATGAGACGGCAGCGCCGCTGCTCGAAATGCGCGACATCACCAAGAGATTCGCGGGAGTAACGGCGCTGAGCGAGGTCAACCTCACGGTGCGCACCGGCGAGATCCACGCCATCTGCGGTGAGAACGGCGCTGGCAAGTCGACGCTGATGAAGGTGCTGAGCGGGATCTACCCGCATGGCAGCTACGAGGGCGAGATCGTCTTCGACGGCAAGCCCGGCGAGTTCAAGGACATCCGGTCGAGCGAGCGACGGGGTATCGGGATCATCCACCAGGAGCTCGCGCTGGTGCCCGTCCTGTCCATTGCCGAGAACATCTTCCTCGGCAATGAGCACGCCTCGGCCGGCGTGATCAGCTGGCACGAGACCATGGTGCACGCCCAGAAGTTGCTCGACCGGGTGGGCCTGAAGGAAAGTCCCCGCACCCTCATCTCGGACATCGGCGTCGGCAAGCAGCAGCTCGTCGAGATCGCCAAGGCACTGTCCAAACAGGTGAAGCTGCTGATCCTCGACGAGCCGACCGCTGCGCTCAACGACGAGGACAGCAGGCACCTGCTTGACTTGATCGCCGAGCTGCGGGCCCAAGGCCTGACCTGCATCATCATCTCGCACAAGCTCAACGAGGTGATGCGGATCGCGGACACCATCACGATCCTGCGCGACGGCAGGACCATCGAGACACGGGCGGTCGAGCACGAGCTCACCGAGGAGCACATCATCCGCGGCATGGTGGGGCGCGACATGGTCGACCGCTTTCCCGAGCGGACCGACCACCCCATCGGTGACATCACGTTCGCCATCGAGGACTGGACCGTCTTTCATCCGCTCGACCAGCAGCGCAAGGTCGTCGACGGCGTGTCGATCAACGTCAGGCGCGGCGAGGTCGTCGGCCTCGCTGGACTGATGGGCGCAGGCCGAACCGAACTGGCCATGAGCGTGTTCGGGCGCAGCTACGGCAAGAAGGCCGGCGGCACGGTCTTCAAGGACGGCAAGGAGATTCGGACACGGACGGTATCCGAGGCCATCGCGCACGGCATCGCATACGCCACCGAGGACCGCAAACACTACGGGCTCAACCTGATGGACGACATCGCGCGCAGCGTGACGCTGGCCTCGCTGCCGAAGGTGAGCAGGGGCTCGATCATCAACGAGCACGAGGAGACGGTGGTCGCGGAGCGCTTCCGCAAGGACATGCACATCAAGGCGCCGTCGGTGCGGGCAACCACCGGCAACCTGTCCGGTGGCAATCAGCAGAAGGTGGTGCTGAGCAAGTGGATCTTCGCCGACCCGGACGTGCTGATCCTCGACGAGCCGACCCGCGGGATCGACGTCGGGGCCAAATACGAGATCTACACGATCATCAACGCACTTGCCGCCCAGGGCAAGGCCGTGATCGTGATCTCCTCCGAACTGCCTGAGCTCATCGGCTTGTGTGATCGCATCTACACCCTCAACGAGGGTCGTCTCACCGGCGAGGTCGCCAGGGAGGATGCGGTGCAGGAGACGTTGATGCGCTACATGATGAAGGGACGCACGTAGATGACCACCGCTCCGACGAGGGCCGCCGCGTCCAGCGCGGCGCCGCCGCCACCCCCATCGAAGACCCCTGGGGAGCGGCTGAAGTCCGCGCTGCAGGGCAACTTCCGGCAATACGGCATGGTCGCCGCACTCGCGGTGATCGTGATCCTGTTCCAGGTGTGGACCAGTGGCATTCTGCTCAAGCCGCTGAACGTCACCAACATCGTTCAGCAGAACGGCTACATCCTCATCCTGGCGATCGGGATGGTCATCGTCATCATCGCCGGGCACATCGACCTGTCGGTCGGATCGATCGCCGGATTCGTCGGGGCCATGTCGGCGGTACTGATGATCCACCACAGCATGCCGTGGCCGATCGCGGTGCTCGTCTGCCTGCTGCTTGGCGCGGCGATCGGTGCGTGGCAAGGTTTTTGGATCGCCTACGTCGGGATTCCGTCGTTCATCGTGACCCTCGCGGGCATGTTGGTGTTCCGCGGCGCCACGCAGTACCTGCTCGAGGGACAGTCCATCGCACCGTTCCCCCGCAGCTTCGGACAGGTCAGCAGCGGGTTCCTGCCCGAGATCGGCGGGGGCGGCGGCCTCTACCACTGGCCCACCGTCATCCTCGGCGTGCTCGTCATGGTGGCGGCCGTGTGGCAGCAGGTACGCCAGCGTCGGACGCAGTCCCGCTACGGATTCGACGTGTCACCCGCCGGTTGGTTCGTCTTCAAGAACGCCGCCATCGTGGCCGCGCTCGGCGCCTTCACGCTTCTGCTCGCCAGCTACCGGGGCGTCCCCGTGGTCGGCATCATCCTTGCGGTGATGTTCGTGATCTTCGCGTTCGTGATGCGCAGCACCGTCTTCGGCAGGCAGGTCTACGCGGTCGGCGGCAACGTCGCGGCGGCACGGCTGTCCGGGGTGAAGACCAAGCGGGTCACGTTCCTGGTCTTCGTGAACATGGGTCTGCTGTCGGCGCTGGCGGGCCTGCTCTTCGCGGCGCGGCTCAACTCCGCGACGCCGCAGGCCGGGATCGGGATGGAATTGGAAGCCATCGCCGCGGCGTTCATCGGTGGGGCATCGGCCAACGGCGGAGTCGGCACGGTGTTCGGCGCCATCATCGGTGGCTTCGTCCTCGGTGTGCTGAACAACGGGATGTCGCTCATCGGCATCGGCAGCGACGTGCAGCAGGTCATCAAGGGCCTCGTCCTGCTCGCCGCCGTCGGCTTCGACGTCTACAACAAGAAGAAGGGCGGCTCCTGAGCGATGGACCGGTTCGACCGCGAGATCCTCGATTTCATGCGGAGCTGGGCACCATTCGGCGGGCCGCCCACCGACGAGGTGCTCGAGCGGTTCGGGATGAGCCACGACGAGCTGATCGACCGGTGTCACGTCATCGTCGAGGCCGAGGCGGCCCGGCGGGAACGCGAGCTGAGACAACCCTGGCTGCGAATGAGCCATACCGCTTCGACCAAAGGACGCTGACCATGACCGTCGACCTGCTTCGCGAGATCACCGCGCTGTCCAACGACCGGCCCAGGCCCGACGCGACCGCCGAGGCGGCGTCGGCCTGGTTCGCCGCCAAGGCCAGGATGCACGAGTACCTTTCCACGCAGCCCGGTCACGACGCCCGCCGGGAGTCGGCGCTGGCAAGCTGGGCATATGAGCGCTCGCTGCACCTGTTGCGATCCACCGCCTGATCGATGAGCACCGTTGTGAAAACGCCGATTCGGTGGCCGTTGGCCGACGGCCGCGGACTGCTGTTCTTCTGTCTGCCCGGCCACGCCGCGACACCAACCACCGACCTGCGGCCACTGACCGATCATCGAGCCGGGCGCTCGCAGCTACGTTTCGACCGTCAGACCGGCCAGTGGGTCATCATTGCGGCGTTGCGGCAGGGCCGCACGCATCTGCCTGCGGTGGACCAGTGCCCGCTGTGCCCCGGACCCACCGGGCTCACCAGCGAGGTGCCCGCACCCGACTACGACGTCGTCGTCTTCGAGAACCGCTTCCCGAGCCTGGCCGGCCAGGCCACGTCGGCTCTCCCGGCAACCGACGGCACCGACTTCGTGACCGCACCGGGCAATGGCCGCTGCGAGGTCGTCGTGTTCTCCAGCGACCACACCGGCTCGTTCGCCGAGCTCGAGTTGCCCCACGCCAGGCTGGTCGTCGAGGCGTGGCGGCACCGCACCGAAGACCTCATGGGCCGACCGGGTATCGAACAGGTCTTCTGCTTCGAGAACCGCGGCGAGGAGGTGGGCGTCACGCTCAGCCATCCGCACGGTCAGATCTACGGCTACCCCTACCTGACGCCGCGCACCGCGGCGATGTTGCGCCAAGCGCGGACACATCGCGAGCACAACGGCAGCAACCTCTTTGCCGACGTCCTGGCTGCCGAGGTGGCCGAAGGCAGCCGGATCATCGCGCGCAACGACCTGTTCACCGCCTTCGTGCCGTTCGCGGCGCGGTGGCCGGTGGAAGTGCACATCTATCCGAACAGGTTCGTGCACAATCTGATCGAGCTCGACGATGCCGAGCTCGACGCGTTCGCACAGATGTACCTCGACATTCTCGGCCGGTTCGACCGGTTGTACCCCACCCCGCTGCCCTACATGTCGGCGCTGCACCAGTTCGGCGACACGGACTCACAGCGCGATGGCTACTTCCACGTCGAGCTGATGTCGATTCGGCGCAGCGCCGACAAGCTGAAGTACCTGGCCAGTTCGGAGTCGGCGATGGAGGCGTTCATCAACGACGTGACGCCCGAGGCCGTCGCCGCGCGGCTTCGCGGGTTGGACCGGTGATCGGCGTCGGGCGGACGGTCGGCTTCGCGGCGCCGGGCAGGATCAACCTGATCGGCGAGCACACCGACTACAACCTCGGCTTCGCACTGCCCATCGCGCTGCCCGAACCCACCGTGGCGACCTTCGTGCCCGATGACGGCGACTCGATCGTCGTCCGCAGTGACCGGGAGGCCACCGACGTCCGCGTCGCGCTCGACACCGCCCCCGGCGGGGTGACCGGCTGGGCGGCCTACGTCGCAGGCGTGGTGTGGGCGCTGCGCAGCGAGGGGCACCGCATCCCCGGCGGCAGGATGTGCGTCGCGGGCGGCGTCGAGGCAGGCTCGGGCCTTGCGTCGTCGGCGGCGCTGGAATGTGCCGCGCTCGGCGCGATCGCCACTGCCACCGGCCTGGCACTCGACCGGGTGACGCAGGCCCGGCTCGCCCAGCGCGCCGAAAACGAGTACGTCGGCGCCCCAACGGGTTTGATGGATCAGCTGGCATCACTGTTCGGCGAACCGCGGCACGCGCTGCTGATCGACTTCCGCGACGTCAGCGTCCGGCCGGTGCCGTTCGATCCCGATGCCGCCGGTCTGGCATTGCTGCTGATCAACTCACGAGCCACCCACCAGCACGCGGGCGGCGAGTACGCCGCGCGGCGCGCGTCGTGTGAGCGCGCGGCGGACGAGCTGGGCGTCACCTCGCTGCGGGAGGTGCAGGACGGCGGACCGTCGGTGCTCGAGAAGGTGAAGGACCCGGTGGCTGCCCGCCGGGCAAGGCACATCCTCACCGACAATCAGCGCGTGCTCGACTTCGCAGGCGCACTGGGCGATTCCGACTTCACCGCAGCCGGCCGGCTGCTGACCGAATCGCACACCTCCATGCGTGACGACTTCGAGATCACCACGCCGCACATCGACCTGATCGCCGATACCGCCGTGACGGCGGGCGCGTTGGGCGCGCGGATGACGGGCGGCGGTTTCGGCGGCTGTGTGATCGCCCTGGTCGACGCCGGCGAGGTCGCCGCCGTCGGGGACGCCGTGCGGCACGCGGTCAGCGGGGCCGGCTACGCCGAGCCAACCATCACCCGCACCCAAGCCGGGCAGGGCGCCGCGCCTGCCTAATTCAGCTTGCTGCCCTGGCGCCACTGGTCCCACGGCACGCTCCAGTCGCCGTTCTGCCAGAGCTGCAGCGGCTTGCCGCCGGTGTTGCGGACCTCGACGACGTCCCCCGGCACGGAGAAGTCGAAGAACCACGCCGCGTTGTCGCCGTTGAGATTCAGGCAGCCGTGACTGGTGTCGGTGTTGCCCTGCGCCCACACCGTCGAGTTGAGCTGATGAAGGTAGATGCCGTCGGTGCTGATCCGGGTGGCGTACGAGATGGACTCCTTGTAGCCGAGCCGGGAGTCGATGGGCAGCCCGAACGTCGACGAGTCCATGACTACCGGGTTGGCCTTGTCCATCACGGTGTAGACCCCTGGCGGCGTGAAGAACGACAGCGTGGTGTTGCCGATCGTCTCGGTGCCGCCCATCCCCATCGACGTCGGCATGGTCCGTACCAGCTTGCCGTTGTCGAAGACGCTGACCTGCTTGGTCACGTCGTCGGCGATCGAGACGTGGGCATCGCCGATCTTGAACGACACGTGCTCGTCCTCTTCGCCGTACAGGCCGTCGCCGAGCGGCGTGCCGTAGATGGCTGCATTGACGGTGACTGTGGTGCCAGGTGTGTAGTACTTCTCCGGCCGCCAGTGCGCCGTCGTGTCGTCGGTCCAGTACCAGGATCCCGTCACCGGCGGGTTGGTGGTGACGGAGAGGCGCCGTTCGGCGTTGGCCTTGTTGTCGATGGGCTCGTCGAAGTGCGCGACGACGACGGTGCCGATCCCGTAGGTGCCGCCCTCTTGTAGCGGGGCGCCGCCGACGGTGTCGAGGTACACCTCGGTCTGATCACTCGGGGACACCGTGGTGAAGCTGGCGGTCTGGCGCGACGGCATGCCCAGCGCGCCGCGGGCGAGCACCGTCATCGAGTAGGTGCGACCGTAGCCCAGTTGGATGGTCGGCTTCCACGCCGTGCGATCCGGGGTGAGCACGCCGGGGATCACCTTGCCGCTGTCGTTGACCATCGTCACGTCGGTGATGGTGCCGCTGGTTGCCGACACCATCACCGGAGCGGCCGGGTTGACGCGGTCGGCACCGGGCATCGGCGTGACGGTGAGGACCGCGGGCGTCGACGTCGGCACGGCAGGCGCCGCCTCGGCAAGGCCGCGCGGGGCGGCGACCACCTGACAGGTACCCGGGCACTGCCGCGAATCGGTCACGACAACTCCCCCGAGCACGATGAGCACGGCGAATGCGGTAGCCACCCAGGCACCCCTGGCACGGCGAGACGACGTCAACAAGACTCCAGACTTCCTAGGTTTTGTGGCCGATTCGGCCGGAGTCTCATCGTAGGTGGCGCAGCCGACGGGAACACATCGGGCACGCGTCCGTGCGTCTTTCGTAATGGTCTCGTTTCGCAGCGTTCGCCTGATTGCCGGTTGCTCAGCGCGTCCGTCCGCGAACGGCCTGCTCGACGCGTAGCGCCGCCTCGGCCGGATCCTCGTGTTCCCACACCCGCACGCTGACCCAGCCCGCGTCGAGGAGCCGGCTGTCGGTGTCGCGGTCCCGCGTCCGGTTCCCCTCGACCTTGTCGGCCCAGAACTTGGCGTTGGCCGATGCGACGGTGTGGTGTTCGGGGCAGCCGTGCCAGAAGCAACCGTCCAGGAACACCGCCACCCTGGCCTTCGGGAAGACGAGGTCGGCGGTGCGCCGCAGCCCGACGAGCGGCTTGGCCGCGACGCGGTAGCGGAGCCCAAGGGCATGCACGGCCGAGCGCAGCGCCAGCTCGGGCTTGGTGTCCCTGCTGCGGTTGGACTGCATGCGGGCCCGCGCGTCCGGCGACGATGCCCATGATGCCCGGGATTCGGCCACCGGTTCCTTCTATGCCACTCGCCACGGATTGGCAAGGCGGCCAGGGATCAGCGCCAGGGTCAGGCGGTGATCCGCACCGAGTGCGGGAGCACCCTGCCGTCGGCGTCGAGACCGACCCGCTGTTCGCAGTCAGGGCAGCGGAACAGCGTCAGGTGCCCCTTCGGATTGCCGACGACCTGTCCCGAGCCGGGGCAGTGCCGGTGGGTCTTGGCCCACGCCTTGTCGGCCCGCGCTTCCGCACGCGCTTTCTCGGCACCGGCCAGATGGTCGGCGATCCAATGACCGTCGTCGCCGTAGATCAGGCCGATCCCCGAGCGTTGGTACTCCGCCATCGCTCGGTGGTGGGCGGCGACGCTGCGGTCCCGGTTGAACAGGCTGTGCCCGTTGACCAGGACGTCGAGGACGTGGTCGTCGGCGTAACGGACGTGCACGATGCGATCCCCCCTGATGAACTCGTCGACGTCGGGTTCCGGGTTGCCCCCAATCCAGGTGAAGCCGTTCTCGAGGCCGTAGGCCCGTAGCCGGTCGCGGCCCGTCCCCGCCGCCCGTCGCCCGCGTTTCTTGCGGGTGGTGGTCTCGTAGAACAGGTCGGGTCCCGAGGACACGTGCGTGGTCATGACGGCACTCCTGTCACGGCCGGCATGGATGGTTTCGCGCGGGCCGGCCGCCGCGCGGAGAGGACTTCACCGATCGCCTCGGTCGACGTCGGGTGGGTGAAGATCGTGTCGCGGAGTTCGGAGGCGGTGACGTGCTTGCGCATCGCCATGGCGACGAGGTTGATCAGCTCCTGGGAGTCGATGCACAGCAGGGCGGCGCCGATGATCTCGTCGGTGTCGGCGTCGATGACGAACTTCATCAGACCCCTGGTGTCGTCCATGATCTCCGAGCGCGGCATTCCGGCGATGTCCTCGATGCGTTTCACCGCGACGTCGACGGACGTGCCCGCCTCGACCGCCTGCCGTTCGGTCATGCCGACCCGCGCCAGCGGCGGGGTCAGGAACACCGTGGACGGCACGGCCACCCGGTCGGCCGTCGACCGTGCCCCCGTCCCGAGGAGCTGGTCGAGCACGATCCGGCTGTCGTCGTGCGAGATGTAGGTGAACTGGAGTCCGAGGCCGAGGGTGGCCGGGACCCGGCCGACGGAGATCAGGTGGTCGTCGATGCCGGTGACGTGTGCGCCGGTGCGGATGTTCACCCCTGCGTCCAGCAGGAGGCTGATCGCCTCTGTCGCGACGTCGCTGTCCTCGTGTGCGAACAGCCGCCCGGACTCCTCGAGCACGGTGACGTCGGATCCGAATTGTGCGTATACGCTGGCAAATTCGAGGCCAACGTTGCCTCCGCCGATGATCGCGAGCCGACGCGGACGTTGCGTTGTGTCCAACAGCCCCGTACTGGTGTAGGCGTGACAGCAGGCACTCAACCCGGGGATGTCCGGGATCACGGGTTCGGAGCCGGTGTCGATGACGATGACCCCGGCGCTGATCGTCAGCGTGTCCTGCCGGGTGGCGACGGTCACCGTGTGCGCGTCGAGGAATGCGGCCCGCCCGGTGATGACGGTCACGGTCTCGACGGCGTCGAGCGCGGCGAAGTTCTTCCGCCTCAGCAGCGCGGTGAGGGTCTTCGTCTTGCATGCGGCCCGCCGGAACCATTCGTCGGGATCGGTGTCGGGGTTGCGGGTCTCGGCCAGATGCACCAGCGACTTGGTTGGCACGCAGCCGATGTTGATTGACGTCCCGCCGTACATCTGGTCGGATTGTTCGATCATGGCGACGCGCGCGCCGTGACGACCCATGGCACCGGCGACGAGCTTGCCGCCGGTGCCGAAGCCGATGACGATCAGATCCATAGCTAGATGCATGGCGTGTCCTCAGGTCGTGAAGCTAACGATGTCGGCGCAGGAAGCGCCGGATCAGTTCGGCAATCTCGGCACCGTGTGTCTCGAGTGCGAAGTGGCCGGCATCGAGAAGGTGCAGTTCGGCGTCCGGCAGGTCGGTGCGGAAGGCTTCTGCGCCTGCGGGGCCGAAGATTTCGTCGAAGCGTCCCCAGGTGAGCAGCGTGGGTGGCTGGTGTGTGCGGAAGTATTCGTGGAAGGCGGGGTAGAGGTCGAGGTTGAACTGGTAGTCCCACAGCAGCTGCAGTTGCACCAGGTCGTTGCCGGGGCGGTCAAGGCCCGCCTGGTCGAGCCGCCAGGTCTCCGGTGCGATCCGGTCGAGCCGATCCGACGGCACGCCGTGGGTGTATTGCCAGCGGGTTGTCTTCGGCTGCAACAGGTTACGGACGGCATCCTCGTTGCCAGCCCGATCCTTGGCATGCGCGAACAGAATGTCCCAGAACGGTGTGAAGCCGGCCATGTAGGCGTTGCCGCTCTGACTGATCATTGCCGTCACGCGTTCCGGGGATCGGCTGGCGATGCTCAGCCCGATCGGGGCGCCGTAGTCCTGGATGTAGATGGCGAAGCGTCGCAGGTCGAGTTGTTTGGTCAAGCCGTCCACTACGTCGGTGAGGTTGGTGAAGCTGTACTGGAACTCCTCGACGGACGGCGCAGCCGAGTTGCCGAACCCGATGTAGTCAGGAGCCACCAGGTGATACTCGTCGGACAGCTCGGCGATGAGATTGCGGAACATGTGCGAGCTGGTCGGGAATCCGTGCAGCAAAAGCAGAGTCGGATTCTCCGGATCACCGGCCTCCCGGTAGAACACCTCCAAACCGTTGACGATCTCGGTCTTGAAGCGGGTGGTGAAGCTCGGCATGTGTGTTTCCTTCGGTGGAACGGGTGGTTGGAGCACCGGCGTTTCGGACAGCTCTCATGCTGTCGTGGATCGGGGTGTGGTCGTATCCGCCACTGGCTTGTCCAATCGCCCAGCGTGGCACTGATCACGGCGATAGCCTCGTGCGCGTACGCCGCTCGGGGACGGGTGCTTGGGGGTGGGGTGTGACGCAGCTGACGGGCCGAGGCGCTGAGTGCGCCGTGCTCGACCGGCTGGTCTCGGCGGTCCGCGGCGGCCAGAGCCAGGCGCTGGTGGTGCACGGCGAGATTGGGGTCGGCAAGACCGCGCTGCTCGATTACACCGCTGAGCAGGCCACGGGGTGTCGTGTCGTGCGGGCGTCCGGTGTCCAGTCGGAGATGGAGCTGGCCTTCGCCGGTCTGCACCAGTTGTGCGGGCCACTGCTCGAGTTCTCCACCGAACTGCCCGGCCCGCAGCGTGATGCCCTTCACACCGCGTTCGGGATGAGTTCGGGAGCGGTGCCCGACCGGTTTCTGCTCGGATTGGCCGTCCTTGGGCTGCTGGCCGAAGCAGGCGCGGAACGACCACTCATCTGTCTGGTCGACGACGAGCAGTGGGTGGACACCGCCTCCGCCAAGGTGCTGGCCTTCGCCGCACGCCGGCTGGCAGCGGAATCGGTCGGGCTGGTGTTCGCGGCGCGCGTCCCGACGGCCGAGTTGACGTGGACTGGCCCAACTGGCGGTGACGAACCTACGCGAGTCCGATGCGCGCGCCGTGCTGGACTCGATCCTGACCACTCGGATGGAGGCGCGCCTGCGCGATCGGATCGTCGCCGAGACGCGAGGCAACCCGCTCGCTCTGGTGGAGGTGCCGCGGGCGCTGGCCTCGCCCGGGTTGGCGGGCGGGTTCGGCTTGCCCGGTTCGGTACCGCACGCCGGCCACCTCGAGGAGGGTTTCGCGCGGCGGCTCGCGGGCCTGCCGGATCCCACGCGGCGCCTGCTGTTGATCGCTTCGGCCGAACCCGCGGGTGATCCCACCCTGGTGTGGAGTGCGGCCGCGAAGCTCGGAATCGGTCCCGATGCGGCCACGGCCGCGGTCGAAGCCGGCCTTGCCGACTTCGGTGCTTACGTGCGCTTCCACCACCCCCTTGCTCGCTCGGTGGCCTACCGCTCGGGTGACCTGCCGGAACGACGGGCCGCGCACCGCGCCCTTGCCGAGGTGATCGACCCGCACCTCGACCCCGACCGGCGGGCCTGGCACCGCGCACACGCCGCGCCGGGACCGGATGACGACGTCGCCGACGAACTCGCGCAGTCGGCGGGCCGCGCACAGGCCAGGGGTGGCCTCGCCGCGGCGGCGGCGTTCCTGGAGCGCGCCACGATGCTGACGGTCGACCCGGTGAAACGGGCGACGCGGGCGCTCGACGCCGCGGCCGCGAAGGTCGAGGCGGGAGCACTGGACGCCGCGGTGGATCTGCTGGCCATTGCCGAAGCCGGACCGCTCGACGAGTTCGCGCATGCCCGCCTCGACCTGGTGCGCGCTCAGTTGGCCTTCGTCACGAGCCGCGGCAGCGACGCCCCGCCCCTGCTGTTGCAGGCCGCGAGGCGACTGGGGCCCATCGACGCAACGCTGTCGCGCGCTACCTATCTGGATGCCATGTCCGCGGCCATGTTCGCGGGACGCCTCGCGGTCACCTGTGGGGTGACCGAGGTCGCAGGCGCCGCGGGTCCTGCCGTTGATCGGGCTGGCCACCCCACGCCCGTCCGACCTCCTTCTGGAGGGTTTGGCAACGTACTTCAACGAGGGGTACGCGGCAGGCGCTTCCGAGTCTGCGAAAGGCGTTGAGCGCCTTCGGCAGTGACCTGCCCGCTCCGGAGGATCTGCACTGGTTCTGGCTGGCCTGCATTGCCGCGGCCCATGCCTGGGACGACGTCCACTGGCAGGAGCTGTCCGCCAGCCACGTAGAGGCGGCCCGCAACGTCGGCGCGCTCAGCGAACTGCCGCTGGCCCTGAGTTCCCGTGCGTTCATGCTGCTGCTCGCAGGCGAACTCGCCGCGGCGGGCTCACTGATCGAGGAGATCCAGGCGGCCACGGACGCCACGGGCAGCAACTTCGCGCCGTACGCCGCGCTGGCGCTGGCGGCCTTCCGCGGCAACCAAGCCGAGGTGGCCACGCTGACCGAGACCACGCTCGGCGACGTGACCGAACGCGGTGAGGGCCTCGGGATCACGTTGGCCGAGTGGTCGAATGCCGTACTCAACAACGGGCTTGGCCGCTACGAGGAGGCCATGGACGCGGCGGCGCGCGCCGCCGAGTTCCCTTCGGGTCTGGGCGCCGCGACGTGGGCCGTGGTGGAGTTCATCGAGGCGGCCGCGCACAGCGGCATGCGCCGGGAAGCGGTCGACGCCCACGGCCGGCTGGTCGCGATGACCGAAACCAATGGCTCCGACTGGGCGCTGGGCATCGGTGCCCGCTGCGCGGGCGCAGCTCGCCGATGGCGACGCCGCCGACGCCCTGTACCGCGAGTCGATCGAGCGTCTAGGCCGGACGTGCCTTCGCGTCGAGCTGGCCCGCGCGCATCTGTTGTACGGCGAGTGGCTGCGCCACGAACGCCGCCGCGGCGACGCGCGCATGCATCTGCACACGGCCCTCGGCATGTTCGATGCCATGGGCATGGACGCCTTCGCCGAACGGGCCAGGCTCGAACTGCAGAGCACCGGCGAGTCGGCCCGCAACCGCTCCCCCGCTCCCGGCACCGGCGGCGCGCTGACCGCCCAGGAGGCGCAGATCGCGCGGATGGCCCGCGACGGGCTGTCGAACCCCGAGATCGGGGCCAGGCTGCTCATCAGCGCCCGCACGGTTCAGTACCACTTGCGCAAGGTGTTCGCCAAGCTCGGCATCACCTCGCGCAACCAGCTCGAACGCGCCCTTCCCGACGCGTAGCGGTGCCCGCACCGGACTGGCCGCTGTGCACTGGCGGATACGAACGCGCGCCCGAGACCCGATGATCGTTGGGTATCTCCATCCGTGGCGAACCATCAAGGAGAGCGATCATGGCCGAAACCATCGCAGGCGTCACCATCCCCGACTCGAAGATGTGCCGAGAGACGACGGACTTCATCTGTGAGACCGAATCGCCGTTGCTGTATCACCATTCGCGGCGGACGTATCTGTTCGGCATGCTGCACGGGCAGCTGCGCGGTCAGCACGCCGATCCGGAACTGCTCTACGTCGCAGCGATGTACCACGACCTCGGGATGGTCGAGGGCCACATGAACCTCGAGCAGCGATTCGAGGTCGACGGCGCCGATGCCGCACGCGACTTCCTCGATTCCCACGAGGTACCGCGCGACGACGCCCGCCGGGTGTGGACCGCCATCGCCCTGCACACCACGCACGGCATCCCGGTGTTCATGGAACCCGAGATCGCTTTGCTGGCAGCCGGAGTCGAGACCGACGTCGACGGCGCCGGGCTCGACCTGCTGGAGCCTGCGGACATCAAGGAGGTCGTCGCGGCCCATCCACGCATGGACTTCAAGCGCCAGTCGCTGCCGACCTTCGCCGCGGTGTTCAAGCAGCGTCCCGACACGACGTTCGGCGCGATCACCGCGGACGTGCTCGCGCACTTCGACCCCGGGTTCAAGCGCAAGGATTTCGTCGAGGTCGTGCAGAACAACGGCTGGACGGAGTGACGCCGCCGATGATCCCGATCGGCATTGCGCTGGCACCGCCTGCGCCCGACGTCGACAATGCCATCGACGACCTCGTCCTGCGGGCGCAGGCGGTGTCAAGCACCGGGGTCGCGTCGCTGTGGCTCGGTCAGCTCTTCGACATCGACGCGATCACCGCGGTCGCCGCCATCGCCCGCGAGGTCCCCGACGTCGACCTTGGCACGGCCGTCACGATCACCTACCCGCGGCACCCCATCGTCATGTCCAGTCAGGCCCAGACCGCCCAGGCCGCCGCCGAGGCCGGCTCCGGCTCGGGCTCGGGGTGTCGCACCGCGAGCTGATCGAACGGCGCTACGGCACTCGTTCGATCGGCCCGCCCGGCATCTGCGCGAGTACCTCGAGGTGCTGGGCGACCTGCTCCGCACCGGGGAGGTCGACGTCAGGGGCGAGACGGTGGTCGCGGACACGACGGGGTTCCCCGGCCACGTGCCGGGCAGCACGCCACCCCAGGTGCTGGTCGCCGCGCTGGGGCCCGCAATGTTGCGTGTCACTGGGGAATTGGCCGACGGCACGCTGACCTGGCTGGCCGGGCCACGCACCGTCGAGGAGCACATCGTGCCGATCCTGTCCGCGGCGGCCACGGGCCGGCCCGCCCCGCAGGTGATCGTGAGCCTGCCGGTCTGCGTCACCAACGACCGGGACGGCGTCGCCGAGCGGGCCGCCGCCCACCTGGCGATGTACGACCAGTTCTCCGCCTACACGACGGTGCTGGAACGCGAGGGCGCCCGCAACGCGGGCGACGTCGGCGATCATCGGCGACGAGGCGCACGTGGAGCGGAGATCCTGCGGTTGCGTGATGCGGGCGCAACCGAATTCCTCGGCAACGCATGGGGTTTCACCACCGCCGAGGAGCACGACCGAACCGTGGCCGTGTGTGGGGCGCTATCGGGTCGAGTCCTGACTCCGAAAGAGCGTCGATCGAGTTGGCTGCGCGAAGTGATGCCGAGCTTGGCGAAGACGTTGCGCAGGTGGTACTGACGGTGCGGGGGCTGAGGAACAGTCGGCGCGCCGATCTCGGGATTCGACAATCCGTCCCGAGCCAACCGGGCGACCTGCGATCTCCTGTGCGGTCAGCTGTTCGGTCGCTCGACCACGGTGCGCTTGCGGGCGGTCTCGCCGGTGGCCTGCAGTTCGCGGCCGGCCCGCTCGGCGAACGCCTCCATGCCCATCGCCTCGAACATGTCGTGGGCGAGTGCGGAGCTGCTCCCGGGCGTCGGCGCGGCGGCGCTCCCGGCGCAGCCATTCGCCGTAGACCAGGTGCGCGCGTGCCAGATCCGCCCGCAGCGGGTGCGGCCGAGCCGCTCGATCGCCTCGAGATAAGACTCCTCGGCGGTCTCACCCTCGCTCAGCAGCGCACGCGAGCGTGCCTCCACGCCCAGGCCCAGTCGGTGCCGCTGGCACGTGGCCATCTCGCGAGCACGCGGCGGTGGGCGTCGACCGCGGTGTCTCGCATTCCGCTGCGTACGGCCGCTTCGACGAGTTCGACGGAGCTCCAGTCGGAGGCCTGCGAAGTCTCCGGGGTAGGCGCCGCCGCGCTCCGCCGCGGCCATCGCCTCCTCGTATCGGCCGAGACCGTTGTTGAGCACCGCGTTGGCCCACTCGACGGACGTGATGCCGTTGCCCTCGCCGCGGCGCGTCGCGTCGTCGAGGGTGGGCTCGCTGAGCGCGGCGACTTCCCGCGGCCCTGCCGCGGAAGGCGGCCAGGCCGAGCGCGGCGTATGAGCGCCACGCTGTTCCGGTCACGTCTCGTACCGTCTCGATTCGTCGATCAGTGCCGCTGCGGCGGGCAGTTCGCCGGCGAACATCAGCGTGTACGCACGCGAGCTGAGGGCAAGCGGCAGCGTCGCTGAGTGCGCCGACTTCGCGGGCCAGCTGGACATGCCGCGTCGGCGAGCTCGTGCCAGCGCTCGTCGTCCCAAATGTGGACGGCGGCGACGCAGGCCAGCCACAGCCAGCGCAACTCCTCGTCTGCCGACATGCCGCGCCGAAGGCCGTCAACGCCTGCCGCAGAGGGCAGACCGGCCGCGTACCCTCGTTGTAGTGGGCGGCCAGCCCGTCGAGCAGCAGATCGGACGCGCTGGGCTCGCCGGGCGGTGCGCGGCGCCGCACCGGCTGGCGCGCCACCTCCCAGACTCCGCCGCCGACGGCGAGTCGGCCGGCGAACTGTGGCGGCGAACGCGTCGAGGTAGGTGCCCGGGACAGCCGACGTCGATGGGCTCCAGCCGCTTCGCCGCCTTCAACAGCAGCGGCGGCGCGTCGCTGCCGCGGTTGGTGACGAACGCGAGCTGCGCCCGAATCAGGTCGATCCGGGCGCGCTGGAGTTCGGTGAGCGGACCGACCTCGGCGACGGCCAGCATATCGCGGGCAGCGATCGAACGCCCGGCGTCGACGTTCGCTGCGGCCGCGGCGAGCGCGCGCTCGGCGCGCTCGCCGGGTCGAGCTGAGCATGGTGGCGCGCTCGAGGAATGCGGCCGCAGCGGCATGCCCGCCCCGCGCCTTCGCCCGGTCGGCCGAGCGCTCGAGTTCGTCGGCGACGTCCTCGTCTGGCCCGGGGCGGCCTCGGCCCGGTGCCAGGCGCGGCGGTCGGCATCCTCGTGCGGGTCGGTGACGTCCGCCAGCGCGCGGTGCACCCGCGCTTCCCGGACGCGACGCCGACCGGTAAGCCACCGATCGCACAAGGGATGGCGAAACCGCACCGGCGTGCCGAACTCGACCAGGTCTGGCTTCTGACGCGGGCGCCGCGGCGTCGGCACTGATCCCCAGTGCGCGGCCGCGCGCCACACCAGCTCCGGGTCGCCCGGTCTCCGCCGCCGCGATCAGCAACAGTTGCCGCGTCTGGGTCGGAAGGGCGTCGAGCCGCTGACGGAAGTTCTCTTCGATGCCGCCCGCGAAGCGCACGGCGCCGGGCAGCCCGAACCCGCCCGCCACCTGTTGCGGGGTCAGTCCACGAGATAACTCGAGCAGAGCCAACGGATTGCCCCGCGTCTCGGCGACGATCTGATCGCGTACCTGGGCGTCCAGCGGCCCCGTCAGAACCGCGTCCAACAACGCTCGCGCATCTGAATTCGCGCAAGCCCTTCAACAGCGAGCTCCGGCATCCCGGCTAGCTCGCACTGGGCACGCGAGCCGCGAAAATCAACGCAACCGATTCCGCCATCAACCGGCGAGCGACAAATCCGAGCACATGCGCCGAGGCCCGGTCGAGCCACTGTTCGTCATCGACTACACACAGCAGCGGTCGTTGCTCGGCGGTATCGGACAGCAGGCTCAGCACCGCGAGCCCGACCAGGAATCGGTCCGGTGCGGATCCGGCACTCATGCCAAATGCAGTCCGAAGCGCTTCCCGCTGCGGTGGCGGCAAGTGGGGGAGGTTACCGAGCATCGGCGCGCACAACTGATGTAGTCCGGCGAACGGCAGTTCCATCTCCGACTCCACGCCCGCAGCCCGGGCCAGCCGGCAGCCCCGACGCCTGCTCACTCAGATACTCGAGCAGCGCTGTCTTGCCCACGCCGGGTTCGCCAGCAGCACCAGCGCCCGGCTCTCACCGGTTCGAACGGTGTTCACGATCTGCTTGAGCGTCCCGCGTTCGGGGTCCCGGCCGAAGAGCTTCATCGCGCGCCGGCGGTGCCGGAGAGCTTGCCGCTCAACTGCTTCCGGGAGCGGATGCCGAATTTGGTGAACACCTTGCGCAGGTGCCATTCGACCGTGTGCGCGCTGATGAACAGGCGGGCCCCGAATTCTGGGTTCGTCATGCCGTCGGCGGCCAGCCGCGCGATCCGGTCCTCCTGCGGGCTCAGTGCGCTCGGGGTCACGGCGATACGTCGGCGTACCGGCTCGCCACCGGCAACGAGCTCGCGGCGGGCGAGGTCGACCCGGCTCTGCCCGGCCCGGATGGAGCCGACGAGGCGGTCCAACGTCTCGCATTCGGCGCGCCTGCCGATCAGGGCGCGCGCCGGATCACTGCTGGACATGGGCCCCCGCGAAACCGTCTGAGTGTCCTTCGACCGTATCGCACGACGTGGGAGGCGCGAGATGCCGTCACCATGCCCAGGTCGAGTGCGGCGCGCCGCCCGACCTGCCCGGACTTGTCGGAACCGCTGAATACGATTGCCCGTGTGATTCGCCACCGCCGTCGAGCAGACGACCCTTCGCAGGTCGCGTGGCGTTGATGACCGAACCATCGCAGCGCGCCGTCGAGCGGCGGCCAAGCACCGACGCCGGGTTCGAGCGGTTCCGCACCCGCAACGGCACCTATGAGCGGGTGCTGAGCCGTCGCGACGGCCGCAAGGCCGCCAGCGTGATGGCCGGATACGCCGGCGGCGATGCCCGTCCCACGTCCGCCGACGAGGCGGAGCGCGCCTGGTTGCAGAGCACGGTCGCGCCGCCGTGCGGGGCGTCGCGGTCTTCGCTGCGGGTGGTCGATCTGTTCTCTGGGTGCGGTGGGCTGTCGATCGGGCTGGCCGAGGCCGCCCGCGCGCTCAACCGTTCGTTCGAGCCGGTGCTCGCGGTCGACGTCGACCAGGTCGCGGCCGACACCTACGCGGCCAACTTCCCCACCGCCGCCACGGTCTGCAAGGACGTCACCGCGGTGCTGCCCGGCAAGGTCGGGGCCAGGCTCACGTCGGCGGAGCGGATGCTGTCCAAGCACCACGCCGAGATCGACGTGCTGGTGGGCGGTCCGCCGTGCCAGGGCCACAGCGACTTCAACAACCGCACCCGGCACGCCGACGACAAGAACGAGCTGTACCGCACCATGGTGCGCGCCGCGGAAGTGCTTGAGCCGCAGCACATCCTGATCGAGAACGTGCCGGGAGCGCTGAACGACCGGCGCTCGGTCGTGCAGCGCACCGCCGATGCCCTCGGCGGGCTGGGGTACCACGTCTCGACCGGGGTGATGAACCTGCATGACATCGGGGTGCCGCAGCGCCGCCGCAGGCTGGCGCTGATGGCCAGCCTGACGCACGGCATCACGCCCGCGGAGGTGGTCGAGCGGCACCGGCGCGAGGCGCGCACCGTGGCGTGGGCGTTCCAGGATCTGGAGGCACTGCCCGACTCGCGGCGCGACGGCCTGGTCGACGCCGTCGCGCGGTCGGCGCCCGCGACGCGCGAACGCATCGACTACCTCTTCGAGACCGGTGGGTTCGACCTGCCCGACAGCCAGCGCCCGGCGTGTCACGCCAACGGCGGCCACAGCTACAAGGCCATCTACGGGCGGCTGGCGTGGGACCGGCCGTCGCAGACCGTCACCACGGGCTTCTACAGCATGTGCATGGGCCGCTACGTACATCCGAGCAGGCGGCGCACCATCACCGCGCACGAGGCGGCGCGGCTGCAGTACATCCCGGACTGGTTCTCGTTCGACGCGGTGCGGCACCGCACGGCGATGGCCCGGATGATCGGCAACGCGGTGCCGTCGCGGCTCAGCTATGCGGTGGCCATGGAGTGGCTGCGGTGAGACGCACCTCGATGCGGGTGGCCGGGCTGTTTGCGGGTATCGGCGGGCTCGAGCTCGGGATGACGGCCAGCGGGCACCGCACACAGTTGCTGGTCGAGAATTCCGCACCCGCGATGCACGTGCTGCGGCGCCGCTTCCCCGACACCAAGCTCGAGGGTGACGTCCGCGACCTGGTGGCGCTGCCGGCCAGGACCGACGTCGTCGTCGCCGGGTTCCCGTGCCAGGACCTCAGCAGCGTGGGCCGCAAGGTCGGAATCGACGGTGCCAGAAGCAGTCTCATCGGTGAGGTGTTGCGGTTGCTCGAAGGCGGCGACGTGCCGTGGCTGGTGCTGGAGAACGTGCCGTTCCTGATGTCGCTTGGCCAGGGCGCGGCGCTGACGCTGATCACCACGGCGCTGACCGAGCTGGGCTACCGGTGGGCGTACCGCGTGGTCGACACCAACGCGTTCGGGCTGCCGCAGCGGCGCAACCGCTGGTACCTCGTCGCCAGCCGGGTCGGCGACCCGCGTGACGTGCTGTTGGCCGACGACGTCGCACGGCCGGAGCCCGTTGCCACCTACCCGGACGTGGCGTGCGGCTTCTACTGGACCGAGGGCATGCGGGCATTCGGCTGGGCCGTCGACGGCGTGCCCCCGATCAAGTGCGGCTCGTCGGTCGGCGTCGCGTCGCCGCCTGCCATCCGCATGCCGTCGGGCGCCTATGTAACGCCTGATCTGCGGGATACCGAACGGCTGCAAGGCTTTCCTGCCGACTGGACCGCGCCCGCCGAGGAGGTCGCCAAGCGCGGCGAGCGCTGGCGGATGGTGGGCAACTCGGTCAGCGTGCCGGTCGCGACATGGATCGGTGAGCGGCTGGCTTCGCCAGGGCGGTACTCCGGCGCTTCGGACGTGGTGTGGACGGGTGCGAAGTGGCCGCGGCGCGCGGCGTGGGCGGATCTCGACGGCGTGGTGCACGCCGCCGACGTCGGCCCGTGGCCCCGGTGGGTGCCGCGGCAGTCGTTGGTGGACTTCCTCGATCACCCCGGTGCGCCGCTGTCGGCGCGGGCGGCGACGGGTTTCCTGCGCCGAACGGCCAAGGGCTCGCTGCGGTTCCCGCCTGGCTTCATCGACGAGTTGCAGGCCTACGCGCAAGGTTGATTGGACCCGCGCCGGATCGAGGGTCGCCGGATTCGGCGGGGCAAACACGTCAGCGGTCAACACGTGCCATCGCACACCGAAGTTGGGCGCTCTCCGGCGTGTACCCCTTCAAATCGGGTATCACCGATATGTAGTCTCGTTGCAACCGTCGTGGTGAAGAAGAGGCCCGCGGGAACGACTCTGACCTTCGAGTGCGAATCGGGCGACAATGAATTCTTCAAGTGACGCGCAGACCGCTACGCAAAGCCGTCCCCTGCGCAGTCCAAGTGGTTGTCCAAGTCCGCGTCCCAAACGCGCGGCTCGGACAAGAAGGAAGTCCAGTTCCACTACGACATCAGCAACGAGTTCTTCAAGCTGTGGCAGGACCCGAACCAGGTGTACAGCTGCGCGTACTTCGAGAAGGACGACTACACCCTCGAGCAGGCGCAGTTGGCGAAGATCGACCTGTCGCTCGGCAAGCTTGGGCTGAAGCCAGGGATGACGCTGCTGGACATCGGCTGCGGGTGGGGCGCCACGATCATGCGGGCCGTCGAGAAGTACGACGTCAACGTCATCGGCCTGACGCTGTCGGAGAACCAGAAGCAGCACATCGAGGACCACTGGTTCGCCAACTCGACGAGCGACCGCAAGATGGAGGTCCGACTGCAGCCGTGGGAGGACTTCAGCGGCGAGGTGGACCGGATCGTCTCGATCGGCGCGTTCGAGCACTTCGGCTTCAACAAGTACGACGACTACTTCAAGAAGACCTACGACTGGCTGCCCGCCGACGGCGTGCAGATGCTGCACACGATCATCATCCCCGAGGATGAGGAGATCAAGGCCAAGAAGCTGCCGCTGACCATGTCGCGGGTCCGCTTCATCAAGTTCATCATGGACGAGATCTACCCCGGCGGCCGTCTGCCACTGGCGTCGATGGTCAAGGAGCACGCCGTCAAGGCCGGGTACACGGTCACCCGCGAGCAGCACCTGCAGCCGCACTACGTCAAGACGCTGGACACCTGGGCGTCGCAACCTCGAATCCAAGAAGGACGAGGCCATCGAGATCACCAACGAGGTGATCTACGAGCGGTTCCTCAAGTATCTCGAAGGGCTGCGCCGACCTGTTCCGCGAGGGCTACACCGACGTCGTCCAATTCACCTCGAAAAGGGCTGACTGCACGCGGTGTAGTAATTTCGGACGCACGCAACTGAATAGGACCGCAACGCCTCGGGGCGGTCCGCCGGATGGAGGTCAGTCGGGGATATGGCTGAGAGCACGATAGGCACGCCGGACACGGCGGCGATGGAGCCGCACTTCGAAGAGGTGCAGGCTCACTACGACCTGTCCGACGACTTCTTCGGCACGTTCCAGGATCCGACGCGGACGTACAGCTGTGCGTACTTCGAGCGCGACGACATGACGCTCGAAGAAGCGCAGATGGCCAAGATCGATCTGGCGCTCGGGCAAGCTGAACCTGCAGCCGGGGATGACGCTGCTCGACATCGGGTGCGGCTGGGGCTCGGTGATGAAGCGCGCGGTCGAGAAGCACGACGTCAACGTCGTCGGCCTGACGCTGAGCAAGAACCAGGCGAAGTTCGGTCAGCAGCTGCTCGACGGGTTGGACACCTCGCGGACCCGGCGGGTGCTGCTTCGCGGGTGGGAACAGTTCGACGAGCCCGTCGACCGGATCATCAGCCTGGAGGCCATCGAGGCGTTCCCGCCGGACCGCTATGAGCCGTTCTTCAAGACGTGCAGCAGCATCATGCCCGAGGACGGACGCATGGTGTTGCAGGCGATCCTCGGGCATCCGCTGAAGAAGTGGCCGGAGCTGGGCATCCCGGTGACGATGACCGACCTGCGGTTCATGCGGTTCATCGCCAAGGAGATCTTCCCTGGCGGCTCGGTGCCCGGCGAGGAGCAGATCGTCACGCTGTGCCACCGAGGCCGGGTTCACCGTCGAGGACAAGCAACTGCTCGACGAGCACTACGTGCGCACGCTCGACCTGTGGTCCTCGGCGTTGGAGGCCCACCACGACGAGGCCGTGGCCGCGACGTCGGAAGAGGTCTACGAGCGGTACATGAAGTACCTGACCGGGTGCAGCGACTTCTTCAAGCGTCGCGTCAGCGAGTTGGGGCAGTTCACGCTCGTCAAGCGATAGCCGGCGCGGCCAAGGGGTGGTCGCGGCTCATGGCGCCCCGAACACCAGCGCCACGTTGTGCCCGCCGAACCCGAAGCAGTCGTTGACGGCGTAGCGGTAGTCGCCGGGCCGGGGCCCGCCGGCCACCACGTCGAGGTCGACGTCCGGGTCGAGGCTCGGGCGAGGTTCAGCGTGGGCGGCACGACGCCGTCCCGCAGCGCCTGCACCGTCAGGACGGCGTCCACGGCCCCCGACGCACCCCAGGAGTGGCCGAGCGCCGACTTGGGTGCGTAGACCGCGGGCGGGCGTCGGCCGAAGGCATTGTGCAGCGCCGCGGCCTCGGCCAAGTCCCCGGGTCGGTGTTCCTGCGGCGTCGGCCGTGACGAGGTCGATGTCGTCGGGTGTCAGACCGGCCATTTCGATGGCCCGCCCGATGGCGACGGCGGCGGACTCCCCGCTGGGATCTTGCTTGACGGGGTCGTAGCCGTCCGAGGTGACCGCGCCACCCATCAACCGGCCAAGGATCGGCGCCCCGCGCGCGACGGCGTGCTCCTCCGATTCGACGAGCAGCATGGCGCCTGCCTCGCTGAACACCGTGCCGTCGCGGTCGGCGTCGAACGGGCGGCAGGCGCCTGCGGGGTCGTCGTTGTGTGTCGACAACAGGTCCATCTGGCTGAACGCGGCGATGGTCACCGGGCCGATCCAGGTGTCGATGCCGCCGCAGATCGCGACGTCGGCCTCGCCGAGCACGATGTGGCGCCACGCCTCGGCGATGGCGGCGGCACCCGAGGCATCGGCCATCAGCGGGGTGACGATGCCCGCCTGCGCCCGGCGTTCGAGACCGACCGCTGCGGACGGCGCGTTGGGCATGTACATCTGCACCGCGAGCGGTGACACCGCACGCATGCCCTTCTCCTTGAAGGTGTCGTACTGGATGACGATCTCCTCGGCGGTACCGAGGGCCAGCCCGATCGAGATCATCAACCGGCGGGTGTCGAGGGTGTCGTTGCCGTCAAGGCCGGCCTGTGTCCACAGCCGACGGCTGAGTACCGTCGCCATCTTCTGCAGGTAGGAGAACCGGCGCAGCTCGACGCGGTTGAGATGTGCGTCGAAGTCTTCGAGCAGCGGGCCGCCGATGTGGACCGGGAGGTCGAACTCGGAGACGAACGGTTTGTCGAGCTGCCGGATGCCGCTCCTGCCGTCCAGCAGCAGCTTCCACGTTTCCTCGGCATCGGTCGCGATCGCGTTGGTCGACGTGATTGCGGTGACGACGACGTTGGGGATTCCATCCCCGGTCCTCAGCATTGCCATGTTCTCGCGATTCCCCAGTTGATCGAGCTCAACCTGAATTATCACATCGGAGCTTCATCGCGATAGCACGCGCACCACACTGCGCGCGGGTCACATCGTCGCGGCAACGGGGTGAGGCGGCCTTCGGAGGGTCTTGCCGTCGAGCCGACCGGGCCGCGTTAGGGTCAGGTCAGCGACGACCACGTACCCGGAAAGCATTGGTGAATGACCGGATTGTTCGGTGACCTCGACGATCCGCAGCGCCTGCGCGACGGCATCATCGACGCCGTGCGGCATGGCATCGAGGCCAGCCGCAACGACGCGTCGAAGTGGGATCCGCTGTATCGGTGGTTCGCCGACGAGCTCGGCGTCGGCAACGGCCAGAAGGGCGGCCCGGTCATCGGCAAGCTGGTGACCGAGCAGAAGCAGATCGGCAACCGCTGCGACGAGATGGCGAAGTCGAACCCGGTGTACGCCGTGATCAGCGTGCTGGGTGACGTGACGCCGGAGCACATGCTGAACGCCATGCGCAAGCGCGGCCGGCTGCCGTCGTTGAAGGCGGCCCTGTTCCTGCGGGAGACCACGCCCGACCGGCTGGTGATCTTCGATGAGTGACGCGACGATCGGGCGGTTGCAGGCCATCTTCCCCGAGCTCTCCCCCGAACACCATCCGGTGCTCGGCGTCACCGCGACGGGCAACCCGGCGGGCAGTTCCGTTGGCGGACAAGTCCCGTCGGTGATCAGCGTGCCGATCGAGATCGACCCGCGAATCGAGCGGATGGTGCGGCTGGCGATCCTGTCCGCGCCCGCGGTGATCCTGGTCGGCCCGCCGGGCAGCGGCAAGACCACGCTGTTGCGTCAGGTGGTGGACCGCATCGTCGCCGACCCGAAGAGCTTCGGCTTCCAGGCCGGCCCGACGGGCGTGGAATGGTCTGCGGCAGAGGAGAACTGGTCTGCCACCGACCTGGTCGGCGGGCAGACCATCGACGGCGCCGAGCTGAGGTTCCGTCCCGGCCGGGTGCTCAGCGCCGTGGCGGCCGGGCGCTGGTTGATCATCGACGAGGTCAACCGGGCCGACATGGACCGCATCTTCGGCGGGCTCCTCACGTGGCTCAGCGGCCAGGACGTGACACTCGGCGCGGTGTCGCCGTCGATCGGCTCGCCGCAGGTCGAGCTCGGCTGGTCGGGTACCGCGACGTGTTCGGTGGAGAACGCTTCGCTGCTGACCACGCCCGAGACGGGCGCCAGCCCGGTGCGGTATCTGGCTGGCACCGAGTGGCGGCTGCTTGGCACCTACAACGCGCTCGACGCGCAGCGCGTGTTCCGGTTCGGCCACGCACTGGGCCGCCGGTTCCTGCGGGTGCCGATCCCTGCGGCCGACGTGGAGAGGTTCCGCACTGCGCTGCTGGGTCAGGACAGCGGGCTGCCCGAGCCACTGCTCGACGCGATCGTGGCGATTTACGCTGCGCACCTGGCGAATTCGATGACGACGCTCGGCCCGGCGCTGTTCCTGCGGATGGCCGATTACATCGCCGCCGGTGTCGGGACCGACGCCGAGCCGCTGACCGGGGTCAGCCAGGTGGACCGCGAACTGCTTGCCGAGGCGTACCTGGTGAACGTGGGGACGTGGCTGCGGGAGATGGAGGACGAGCTGCCGTCGTTGGGCAGGGCGATCGTCGAGGAGCACCACGCGCTCGGGCAGTCCGAGTGGGAGTGGATCGTTGAGATGAGCCGCGTATTGTCCTGACGGTCGGGACCGAGCCCGACGTCATGCTGCCGGTACCGGAGGCGGGCCTGGACCACGTCCTGCGCGCATGGGTGGGCCGGGGCCAGCTGGTCAAGGTACTCAATCAGGTTGCCGGCGATGAACTTCCGCGGGACTGGCGGCCCGAGGACACGCAGCTGCGCGCCGACCTGATGCTGTTCCTGGACCTGGTTGGGCTGATCGAGCGGCTGCCTTCTTCGGCGCGGCAATGGATCGACCTGTTGCCCGCGCAGTCGCGGCGTCGGCAGGCGGTCTCCGACACTCCGAGCGGTGCGACGTCGTGGGTCGACACCCGGCGCCGGTACGGCTGGCCGCCCTCGGCGTTCGTGAACCGGCACCGCGACCGGGTCGCTCACGAGCTGCTGTCGTCGGTGCTGGCGTGGGTGGGCGGCGAGGTGCTGCGCCTGGCGCGGCGGGCATCTCTGGTGAATTCCTCTGTGTCGGAAAGCGTCTCGTCGCAGCTGGATTCGTTGTCGCGGGTGTTCGCGATCGGGCTCGTCGAGCCCGGTCTAGGTGAGCCGCGCCCATCCGAGCTGGCGGCCGTGGAGCGGGAGGGCGCGGTCTGGCGCCGGCTGGTGGACGTGGGGCGCCGGATCCGCTCGGCGAGCGCACCCGAGCTGGCGGCGTCGTTGTTGATGCCGGTGCCGGAGCTGCGGCCGACGCTGTTCCAGCTCGGCGTGCTGGGGGAACTGCTGCTGGCGCTGCGGTCGGCGGGTGCCTCGATCACGAGCACGTCGCCGCTGAGCTTCGTCACCGGCCGGGAGCAGTTCCACGTGTCGTACGGCGGTCGGGTATGGCATCTGTGGATGGAGGCGGGCGGGAGCTGGCAGCGTTACGGGGCTTCGTCCTTGTACCGGTCGTTGACGACGGCGCTGCGAGCCCAGACCCGGCCACTGGCACCGGACCTCATGCTGATACTGCCCGGGGAGGCGGCGTTCATCATCGAGTGCAAGTACTCCGCAAACCCGGACTACGTCGGGCGAACCGGCCTGGCGCAGACGCTGCTGTACATGACCGATGTCGGCGCGTCGATGGCCGCGAGTGTGGAGGGTGTGGTGGTCGCGCCAAATGGCCTCGCCGGTGATATCACTTCGCGGAGCACCCCCGTAGGGCGATTGGGGATTGCCTCGCCCTCGGCGGCGGTGCAGCGGGCGGCAGGGTTCATGGCGGGTGGTCCCCACCCGTGATCGCATCTAGATCTTGGCGTGCAGCCTGCCGCATTCGCTACTGAAGTCGCGTTCCCGCAGGTCGTGGGAGTCCGACGCGATGTCGTCGGTGTTCGGGGATGCCCGGTCGTGGCCGCGGAGGTCGGCCGAGGACGTCGGCCAGGCCGATGGTGGATGGGTCGTAGCGAGGCGCAGCCGCCCTCAAACCTGGGAATTACGTGACCGCTGACAATAAGATATCGATGTGCAGCGAATCGGTGCGGACGCGCTGGCGCGGCTGCGAAGTGGTTCACTGCGCACGACCGGTTGACAACACTGCGCGACTAGATCTGGAGACGGTGGCCGTTAAGCCCTCGGTTCCGCTGCGGCGGCCGAGACCGCAGGACGATGCTGCACTGCACGAAGCGGTGCGGGCGCACTGGCGTGAGGTGGTTCGCCGCGTACGACCGGTTGACAACACCGCGCGACTCGATCTGGATGCGGACAACACTGCGCGACTAGATCCGGAGACGGTGGCCGTTAAGCCTTCGGCTCCGCCGCGGCGGCCGGGACAGCAGAACGATGCTTCACTGCACGAAGCGTGCGGGCGCACTGGCGATGAGGTGGTTCGCCGCGCACGACCGGTTGACAACACTGCGCGACTAGATCTTGACGCGGGCAGCACTGCGCGACTAGATCCGGCGACGGTGCCCGTTAAGCCGTCGGCTCCGCCGCGGCGGCCGAGACAGCAGAACGATGCCGTACGACACGAAGCGGTGCGGGCGCGTGGGCCCGGCGGTGACGTGCGTTCGCCGCGCACGACCGGTTGACAGCGCTGCACGACTTCGGAGGGGCCCGTCAGGCCTTCGGTTCCGCCGCGGCGGCCGAGACAGCAGAACGATGCTGCACTGCACGAAGCGGTGACTGTTGGCGAGGCAAATCTTTGGGGGCTCCGCGTCAAGCGGACTGCCGTGGCGTTCGCCGCCGTTCTCCTCTTCGTCGCGTTGGTGGTCTTCAGTGGGCGGCCCTTCGGGGGCGACGACCAACCCGCGCCGCAGCCGTCGGTGCCCTCAGCCAGCGGTGACGGGTCATCTGCCGCGACGGAACAAGCGGCATGACCGCGAACCGGTTCCCCGGGTGCGCATCCCGAAGGCTCATCCGGCGGCGCACTGCCACCGGCCCAAGGCGTGCAAGCGTTTTCAGGCGGCACTGAGCCGCCCGCACAGCCGATGCCGCCCGAGCAGAGCGAGAATCGTCCGCCGTCGTGGCCGCAGCTCCTCCTCAACGGCGTGCTGGTGGTCCTGTCGCTGGGGTTGTTCACGGTCTCCAGTACCACCCTGTGGTGGATGCTGCACGCGTGGCGCAGTCCGGACGCGTTGGCAGCAACGGGTTTTCGGCGTCGAGCAGCTGGTGCACCTCGGTCGTTCTCATTGCTGTTACCGGCTCGCCACGAACAGGATGTCCTCGGGGACACGATCGACGCGCTGGCTCGGCTCGACCACCCCAAGTACGAGGTGATCGTGATCATCGGTCATGACGACCCGGAGACAGAATTCGTCGCGCGTGAGGCGGCGGCACGCTACCCGCGCATCGTCAGGGTGGTCATGGACTACCACCTGCCCAAGAACAAGCCGAAGGCGCTCAACACCGCACTGCGCAAATGCCGGGGCGACATCGTCGGTGTCTTCGACGCCGAGGACGAGGTGCATCCGGGGCTGCTGCGTCTGGTCGAAGCGCGTTTCGAGGAATCCGGCGCAGATGTGGTTCAGGCGGGCGTGCAGTTGATGAACGTCCAGACGAGTTGGTGGTCGCTGCGCAACTGCCTCGAGTACTACTTCTGGTTCCGCTCCCGCCTGCATTTCCACGCGGAGAAACGGTTCATTCCGCTCGGGGGCAACACCGTGTTCACCCGCACCGAGCTGCTGCGGGAAGCGGGCGGCTGGGATCCCGACTGTCTGGCCGAGGACTGCGAGATCGGCGTGCGGTTGTCCACCCGGGGTGCGGTCGTCGCCGTCGCCTATGACCCGCAAGCGGTAACCCGGGAAGAGACCCCCGGTTCGATCCGTGCCCTCGTGAAGCAGCGCACGCGCTGGGATCAAGGTTTTCTGCAGGTGCTCCGCAAGGGTGAGTGGCGCAAGCTGCCCAGCCGCAGACAGCGCTGGTTGGCCCGCTACACCTTGGCGATGCCCTTGCTGCAGGCGGCAACTGGCGTGTTGATGCCGCTGTCGCTGGCATCGATGTTCCTGCTGAAGGTTCCGATGCCGACGGCGTTGGTGACGTTCTTGCCGCTGGCGCCGACGCTCGTCACCATGGCGGTCGAGTCTGCCGCACTCGGTGAGTTCGGACGGGAATTCGGCATTCGAATACGTGCCCGTGATCACGCGCGACTATTGCTGGGCACCGTTCCATACCAGCTGCTACTCGCGGCCGCCGCGGTGCGGTCGGTGTGGCGTGAGATTCGCGGGCACGGAGGTTGGGAGAAGACCACTCACACCAACGCCCACCGCACCACCACGCCCAAGCCGCCGGTTCCGGTATGAGGCGTCCATTCCGCCTGAATCCCTCGATCCCGGTGCTCGGGATCCTGCTGATACTCACCGCGACACTGCGGTTGATCAACCTGACGGGGTCGCCCGCCCGACTTGACGACGAAGGCACGTATATGGCCCAGGCCTACGCCGTGGCCGAATGGGGAGAACTCGCCCACTACACCTACTGGTACGACCATCCGCCGGCCGGCTGGCTGCAGTTGGCGTTGTGGACGGTGATTTCGGGTCCCGACTTCGGGGGCAACGCGGTCGCTGCCGGGAGATACCTGATGGTCATCGTCGCCGTGATCACCGCTGCCCTGCTGTGGGCCCTGGCGCGCCGAATCGAGATGTCGCGGTGGGCAGCCGCGGCCGCGGTCGCCGTCTTCGCGCTGTCTCCGTTGGCGATCTCGTTGAGCCGCACGGTATATCTGGACAATCTCGCCATCGCGTGGGTGCTGGGCGCCCTGGTGCTTCTGTGCTCACCCCGGTACCGGCTGTCGGCAATGTTCGGCGCCGCAACATGTTTCGGCATAGCGGTGTTGACCAAGGAGACCATGCTGCTGCTCCTGCCGATGTTCGCCTGGCTGGTCTGGACCAGGACCGCGCCGGTGACCCGCCGCTACGCGCTCGCCGTGTTCGTCGCCGTGTTCGGCGTGGTGGTGAGCACGTACGTCTTGATGGCCGTCCTGCGTGGTGAGCTGGTCCCCGGGCCCGGACACGTCAGTCTGTGGGACGGCATCAGGTTCCAGCTGTGGGAGCGCGCGACCGGCGGCGCGCTCGATGATCCCTATTCGCTCAATCGCCATACCGTTGACGAATGGCTCCGACTTGATCCGGCCCTGCCGTTTTTGGCCGTCCCGATCGCCCTGGCCGCACTGTTCGTCAAGCGGCTGAGGCCGTTCGCGGTCGGGTTGGTGATACTCATCGTCACGATTCTTCGTCCCGGATACCTGCCGGTGCCGTTCATCCTGTCCGCGCTGCCGTTGACAGCGCTTCTGGCCGCGGGCACCGGCGAGGTGGCGCTGCGCCATCTGTTCCGCACCGTTGAGCAGCGATCGGTTGGCCTGCGGCGCTTCCGTGTTCCGGCGCTGGCCGCCGGGGCGCTGATCGTGTCCATCGCCGTGTCGCTCTGGCTGCCCACCTATCACGGCTTGATGGAGTCCGACGATGACGCGTCGATGCGGCAGGCACAGCAATGGATCGAGCAGAACGTGCCGAAGACCGACCGGCTGATCGTCGACGATGCGTTGTGGCTGGACCTGATCCGGGACGGCCGCGACCGGCGCAATGTCGTGTGGGCCTACAAGGTGGACACCGACGAGCAGGTGCAGGGCTGGGCGCCCCACGGCTGGACCGACTACGAGTGGGTCGTGTCGACGGCGTCCTTGCGCGCCAACATGCCGCCGAACGGTGTACTCACTGACGCGGTCGCGCACTCACAACCAGCGGCGACATTCGGCTCGGGCGGGACCGAGTCGAGGTGCTCCGTGTCGACAATGGCGCACCGACCTCGAAACCCCCGTCGCCCGCGGCGCCGGCGTTCGGAGGGCAACTCGCGGCCCGCCTTGCCGGTGCCACCGATCCGGATGTGCTCGCGGTCCTGCAGTCTCGGACGGTGGATCAACGTGTGCTTGCGACGCTGGCGGTGATCGCTGCGACGCAACCCGTTCGGGTCGAGGACATTTCGACTATCGAAGGAGAGGACGACACCGGAACGCCCCGACGCGATATCACGCTGACGGGCCCGCGCGACCGGCTACAAGGTGTGGCGGCGTTCTTCGAACGCCAAGTGGGCCCGTTCGCAGTGCAGTCCGTGGATCTGACCGCCAAGGGACTGAGAGTTCGATTTCCGTTGCGCACCAAGGATATCGGTCTGGGCACGGCTCCGGCGCCGCCGCAGGGCGGTCCGGCCGCGCTGCGGGTGGCGGACCTGCGCCGCAGCCGACCGGCCGAGCAACTCAACTTCGTGCGCATCGACGGCACCGCGGCCGGCTCGCTCGAGACGAGCGACGACGCGAATCCGTCGAGCTATCGGTCGATGCCCGCGGGGACGTACGTGGTGGTGACGAACCGTCCCGGCGGAGGTGACCCGGTTATACGTCAGGTGCTCACGCTCGATCCAGGGGTGACCTACACGCTCGCACTGTTCTCTGCGGCCGAATCCAGCCAGATCGCAGTGCAACTCGCACCGGACGGCCCGCCCACCGGCCCCACGCCCGACTCCGCCGTGCGGATGCTGCACGCCGCCAGCGCAGCGGGATCCGTCTACCTGGCGCTGGTAGCTCCCGGCATGGTCGAGCCGATGGTGCTGGCGAACCAAGCTGGGTACGGGCTGATCACCGGGTATGCCGCGGTGCCCGCGGGGCGGTACGAAGCGGTGGTGAGTGCAAACGGCCGGGAATGGCGCCAACCCGTTGAATTCCTCGGTGGCGAGCCGATGAGTCTCCTGCTCACCGACGGGCCCGACGGTCCCCTGCTGCGGACGCTGCGGGATGTTCCGGAGGCCCCCGCCGCGCTGAATCCCCCGACGTTGACGATGCCCGCGAGCGGAAGTGCGGTGGACAAAACCAAGGCGAAAACGCCTGCGATTGAGCGCTCGGACGGAAGGCGGATCGCGGTCGTACTGTGCGTCGTCGCCATCATGGGCGCAGCGGTCCTGATGGCCAGGGCGCGACCGACGCGGCGGCAGGGACAGCAGAACGATGCCGCATCGCACGAAGCGGTGCGGGCGCGCGGGCGCGGGGGTGAGGTGGTTCGCCGCGCACGACCGGTTGACGACACTGCGCGACTACCGAGGAGGGCCGTCAGGCCTTCGGTTCCGCCGCGGCAAAGACAGCAGAACGATGCCGCATCGCATGAAGCGGTGTGCGCGCGCGGGCGCGGCGGTGAGGTGGTTCGCCGCGCACGACCGGTCGACGACACTGCGCGACTAGATCTGGATGTCGACAACACTGCGCGACTACCTAGGGGGGCCGTTAAGCCTTCGGTTCCGCCGCGGCGGCAGAGACAGCACAACGATGCTGCACTGCACGAAGCGGTGCGGGCGCGGTCGCACTGGCGTGAGGTGGTTCGCCGCGCACGACCGGTTGACGACACTGCGCGACTGGATCTCGATGTCGACGACACCGCGCGACTAGACAACACTGCGCGACTACCCGGGTGGCCGTTAAGCCTTCGGTTCCGCGGGAGCCCAGATGAAGAGGCAACTGAGCACCGCGTCGGCAATTGCGCTCGTGCTGGTGTTGATGGTCGGCGCCGGCTGGTGGATCGCGAACGCCATCGATCCGCGGCTGGATGCGGCCGACATCGCCGGCATGCGGGAGGACACGGCGCGTATCGCCGGCCAGAAGTTCCTGGATGAGTACGTCGAACCCGACGGGCGGGTCGTGCGACGTGACGAGGGCGGTGACGTCGTAAGCGAGGGACAGGCCTACGGGATGCTCATCGCTGTGGCGGTCGGTGACGAGACTCGGTTCCGGTCGATATGGAAGTGGACGAAGACTCACCTGCGCCGCGCCGACGGCCTGCTGGCCTGGCGGTGGGCCGATGACAAGGTCACCGATGTCAACAGCGCCGCGGATGCCGATCTCGATGCGGCGCGGTCGTTGGTGTTGGCCGGCCGACGCTTCAATGCGCCGGAGCTCACCAAGGACGGCAGACGGCTGGGCGTGGCGATCCTGGAGACCGAGACCGTCGCCGTCGGCACCGGGGCCGCCCCTCCGAGCGACGTGAATCCGCCGGGTACCTGGGTGGCCGGATCGGGGCGCACGCTGGTCGGCGGAAACTGGGCTAGGACGGCGCCGTACGTCGTCAACCCGGGGTACTTCAGTCCTCGCGCCGAATGGGAACTCTTCGAGGCATCGGCCGACCGGCGGTGGACGGACATCACCCGCACCCAGCGGGTCCTGGGCTGGCAGCTCATCGGGACCGGGATGCTGCCGCCCGACTGGGCCACCGTCAGTGAAGTCGGCCATGCCGTGCCCACCGGACCCGTCACCGGGGGGCCCATACGCTTCGGTCTCGACGCCGCGCGCCTACCAGTCCGGTTCGCAGAATCCTGCGATCGGGAGGACCGAGCCCTCGCGGGTGCGATGCGCCCCGTCCTCACAGCGCCGGGTGAAGTTCCCGCGTTGCGCAACCTGAATGGGTCGGCTGCGAGCAATTGGCAGCATCCCGTCGCCCTGGTCGCCGCCGCGGCCACCGAACAGGGCGCCGGCAATCCCGACGGCGCCATCGAGCGCCTTGACGCGGCGGCGCAACTGGAGCAGCGGTCTCCGACCTATTACGGCGCCGCCTGGGTGGCGCTGGGCCGCATCATGCTGACCACGTCGCTGCTCGGCGAATGCCCGGTGGCCGGCTGAGCGTTTCGATCACCGCTAGTCACCGCCGTGACCGTGCTTGCCACCGTGGCCTCCGCCGCCGCGGCCCCCCGGCGGCTTCTTCGGACCCGGGTTCCACTGCGGCCCTGGACCCGGGTTGAAGAAGGGCGGTGGCTGAAGAATCGGTGGCAGCCACTGGATGACCAGCGGCGGTATCGGCGGCGGAAGCACAACGGGCGGCGGAGGGGGCGGCGCGGGCGGCGGGCCAGCCGGGGCGGGCGCTGCCGGGGCGGGTGCTGCGTTGCGCACCAATACTGGCGGCGGCGGAGCGGGCGGAACCTTCAGCCGTGCCGTCGCGATGGCCGCAGGTGGTGGTGCCGCCGGAGCGGGGGCGGGGACCGTCATGGACGGCGACGCGGCCGGCGGCGCAGCTCGGCAACGCGGTAGGCGGCGCCACAGCGTCGGGATGCATCGTCATGTCGTCCGAGCCCTGATCCACGGTCGGCCGGGCACTGACCGCCATTGCGATGGCCAGTGCCATCATTCCCGCTACGAAGATGGCGGTCAGCGAGCTGCCCAACAGGAACGGCTTGCTGCGTTCCGGCACGTCGTCGGAGTCCGAAGCGATGTCGGCGGTGTCCGGGGATGCGTCGGCGTGGCCAAGGAACGTGGTGGCGTCATCGGCCAGGGCCAGCGGGTAGACCGTGGTCCCGTCGGGATCTTGTGAGTAGGCCAGGCCGATGGTGGATGTGTCGTAGCGCGGCGCATTCGCCGACGCCAGCGCAGCGCCGCGCGCCAACGCCAGCTGGGGTTCTTCAGGGGCGATGACGGGCACCGAGACAAGGTCCGTCAAATGTGCCTTGACCGCGGTGACGTCCACGCCGGAGCCAACGACGAACAGGCCCTGGGCCGCTGGTTCCTGGAGCCTCCAGGTTGGTGACCATCTCGGCCAACACGGCGATCGTGTCCTCACCGTGCAGACTTCGGCTCAGTACCTTCACCACTGAGCCATCGGCGGTTTCGACGACCGCCAGCGTCGCGGTGTCGCGCTCGACGAACATCAGTGCGGTCTTGTCGTAGCCCACCGCCCGGCCGACCGCCTGGGCGAGCGCCGCGGCGGCGTGCAACTCCGAAACCAGCAGCACGTCTTCGATGCCGCGGGCGACCAATGCCTCCCGCAGTACGGCCGCTTGGCCGTGGTCAGTCCAGGTCACCCCGGTCGACACCAGATGGTGGCCGGCGGCGATCGCGCCCTCCTGGGTACCCAGGATCGCGGCGATGACGTGATCGGATGCGCTCGACGTTGCCGAGCCGTCGATGGCGGTGATGTCGAAGACGTCGCGCTCGACGATGACACCGTCGGCCTTTTCGCCCTCAACGAGTGCGATGCTGACCGTCGTGGGTGTCATCGACACACCGAGTACGATCTCCACCGCCCCTCCAAGACATTTGCTAGGCATGTTCGGCTCTCGGCGGGGAGCGCGTCCCACGCAAGCCGTAAACGTCCCTTCCACCCATCGCCGCTGACCACTTCCGGCGGGTCACGTCGACGTGGGCTCGCGCTTGCCCTGCAAGAAAAACCCTACTCGCTCAGTCCAGTCGGTTTGGGGCTCTTGCGTTCCGTTGTGGGCTGGCGTTCGGATCCGAGCAGACCTAGTTTCCGAAGTACAGGCCCTGGACTTCGCCCAACTGTCCGCGGACCGCCTCGGTGGTGATGTGCAGAGGGGGCTCGGCTCAGGACACCATCGACACCGATTGGGACCAGAGCGAACTCGGCGGTGAGGGATGACCGTCGGCAACCGGTGTCCCTCGCCGCTTACTTCCCGGGAAGCCGGGCTTCCATCAGCGTTTCGCCCGCGCCGACGCCCGCTCGGCCGCCTGCGTGTGCTCGGCCGCGGTGACCACCACCGCATCGGAGCCCGGATACACCGTGGCCTCGTGGTTGGTCACGAGCCAGCGCACCACATAGGGCGGCGAGCCGTCTTGCGAGCGGACCTCGATGATCTCCGCGTGCTGATCATGCCGATCGGTAGTCGTGCCCTTGACCACTAGGAAGTCGCCCACCTTCGCTTTCATTGCCCGCTCCCTTCCTCAACCTCGTGGGATCCGCAGACTTCTCCATCGTGCGCGCGATTCGGACTCGGCGGAAGGGGATCTGACGAGGTGACTTCGAAAGTCGGTTACCGACGCCGGCGCCGTGGGACGATGGGCCACCTCGCGCCGTCCGGACCGCGGCGGCGCAGCGCGGAAGGGATGCGCCACGGCGTCACGTCGATCCGAGCTCTTGAGCATGGCGGACGACTACGCGCGCCACGCCCTCTCGCAGCGCGCCGCGTTCGAGGCGACCCACCCCGCCGTGATGGCCGCCGCGGAGCAGCTGGCGAGCGAGCCCGTGCTCTGCGTCGCCGATCTGGGCGCCGCCGACGGCGTGAACTCTCACGACCTGATCCGCAATCTCGTCGCCCAGCGCGCCGGCCAGCCGCTGATCTATGCGCTCGTCGACCTCCCGACGAACGCGTGGCGGGTCGCCGCCGCCCACCTGCGGGACGCCTTCGGCCAAGCGGAGGACCAGGACGCGATGGTCGTGATCCCTGCGCAGGGCGAGTCCGGCCCCGGGGTCGTCGACGCGGGCACGGGCTCCCATTACGCCTCGCCGGAGGCCAACGGCGAGGCCTGCCGGCGAGCGCTCGATCGCGACCCGGCTCCCGCCACGGTCGTCTCCATGGCCGGAATCCCTCTCCACCAGGCGCCCTCCTTTCCGCGAGGCACAGTGCACGTCGCGGTGACCGGCACGACCATGCACTGGGTGGCCGACTCTGCCGGCCTGGCCTCGACCGGCTCGGTCTTCCCCGGCTACCCGGACCACATGGACGAGGACGAGCGACGTGCCTGGCGTCTCTCCGCCGAGCGGCAGTGGGAGCAGATGCTCGAGATGCGGGCAGTGGAGCTGGCGCCTGGCGGGTGGTTCATCGCCGCCATCCCGGCCTCCCCCGCTCCCCGATCGGACTGGACGGGGCTCTACGTCGAGATCATCGGGGAGATGAACTTGCTGCTCGCCGACTGGCGCCGCGCGGGGCGCATCGGTGGCGCCACCGTCGCCGCGGCCGTCGTTCCGGTCTGGTCTCGCACGCTCGACGAGTTCCGGGCTCCGTTCGAGGCGGGCGGCGGGAGCTTCGCCGGCCTCGAGCTCGAGAGCGTCGAGCTGTTCCGTCTGGAAAACCCCTACCGTCACGACGATCCCGCGGTGTTCGCGCGGGACTACGTCAAGAGCGTGACCGCATGGGGAGGCCCGCTCCTCCTTCGTGCCTTCGCGCACGAGGGTGAGGATCGCGCTGCTGGTCTCCTCGCCGACTTCCTCGGAGAGCTCGAGGAGCGCGTCGCGGAGGCCCCCGACCGCTATCGCTGGGACTACGTCGAGGCCCTCGTCATCTGCCGGAAGGCGAGGGACGCGGGCCAGTCTTGAGACCCTGATATCTACATCGCGAGCAGGCGGTGGTAGAGCTCGAACGAGGCCTGCTCGACCCAGCCGTGCTGTAGCTTCCCGTCGTCGCCCACGGTCCAGACCGCGGTGCCGGTCATCGCAATCGGCTTGCCGTTGGGTTCGGTGCCGAGGATGCCGTTGTTGTTGCCGGTCAGAACCCAACGAGAGGTGACGCGGGTGCCGTCCTCGTTCTGGAATGTCTCGATGGTGTCGACGTACAGGTCGTTGACGTGGTCGAGGAACTCTTTGACCCAGTTCTCGACGTTGTCTTTGCCAGAGATTTCCTGGCCGCCTGCCTCGATGACGACGTCGTCGGCCACGAACCGGCCGACGGCATCGGGTTGATGGTCGTTCCAGACGTCGTCCCAGAACGCACTGACAATCTCCGTTGATCGCATGTTTGCATGATCCCCCTCGCAAGCACGATCCGCACGTGTTTGAGCCGCACGTTGGAGGCAGTCCTAATGGGTTTCGAAGCCCGAAATACTTGACACTCAGTCATTCTCGTTGCGTCCGCGCTAGCGATCCACCGCGCGCCCATCGGTGTTCAGTGCGGTCCGGGCCTGGTCGATTTGGCCGTATGCGTAGGTGGCCATCTCGGTGGTGGTCATCGATTCACCGTCACGGGCGAGTGATTCGTAGATCGGACCGCCGAGACGCTCGTGGAGATGGGCGATCGCGGTCGTCATATCCGGGAAGACAAGCGCGGCTAGGGGATTCATGGCGGCGAACCCTGCAATGGTGGCTGCGGGCTCGTGGCGTCCGAGCCGGTCGAAGAACGCGATCGGCACGTCGACGATCATCGGGTGCGAGACGAAGCCGTGGGGTGGGTTCAGCGCACCCCCGCTCTGGAGCTGCATACCGGCCAGGCGCCCCAGCCCTGCCGTGCCCGAGTCGACTCGGCGATGGCGATCTGCTCTTCGCGGGTAGCCAGGTCCGCTCGCGGCGCGTAACGCAGTCCACCGTGCCGCTCCCACGTGCTCTGGTTGAACTGCACGCCCCCATAGAAACCGTTGCCGGTGTTGATGGCCCAGTTGCCGCCGGACTCGCAGGCGCTCAGCGCGTCCCAGCTCGCGCCGTTGCGCACCGGCGGTACGTAGGTGCCCGGCTTGGCGCCGACCCGCACCACTGAGGGCAGGGCGGGCGCCACGATCTCGTTTTTGACCGGCCACCGCCTCGTTTCGACACCGTTGACGGTCGACACCTCGAAGGTGACATCCTGCATCCCGGTGATGCCCGGGATCTCCACAACGTGGCGGCTCATGTTCATCGTCGGATCCTGGATGCGGTATGCCTGCGGCGGCAGCGGGATACGCGCGGTGACGTCCAGCACCCGGATACGGGTGACCACGATCCTCATACGCTCGGTGACCGGTGTCGACGCCGGCGGGACAACCTTGTCGCCTTGCGCAAGCGGCGCGCCGGCCGCCGCCAACAACAACCCCACATTCGGCGCCGCCAGCCGCCGGTCGCTGGCCACACCACCGTCGACGATATGCACCTTCTTCGCGCTGACCAGCGACAGCGCCATGCCGGCCAATGGCACTGGGCTGGAACGAGATACCGCGGCGGGGGCGGCGTCGCGGATGGACAGCCGCTCGAGGGCCTCCTCGACCGTCAAGGCCGTCGTCCACACCTGCCTGCTCTGGCCGCCGTCCACCGACACCTGCAACGGCCGGCCGCGTTTCAGCACGATGGTGTCGGACTGATGAACCGGCTGATCGGCGGCCGGAGACAGTTCGTCGTTGTTGTCGACGGTGAAGCCGTTTTCCCGCAGCACGTCGATCACCCGTGACTTCATCGTCGACACCGTCATCGGTGAGCCGTCGACGGAGAGCGTGAGCGTCTTGTGCATCGCGACGGTGAATCCGCCCGCGATCGCCACCGCGACCAACAGCGCGCCGACCACTGCCCGCCGCTGCCGGCGCGGCCCGATCTCGGCTTCCAGGGCAGCCGTGGTCTTGAAGATCTTGGCCAGCCCGGTATCGCGTCGCCGCAGCCGTTGCGGCTGTCGCCCTATACGACGGTCTTTCCCGAACGCCGCGTCCTCGGCGTCGTCGATCCGCTCGGCGCCGGCCAGGAGGGCCGAGACTTCCTTCGGGCGGACCACACCCGTGGCCCGGCTCGACGCCTCCACGAGCAGGTGTCTGAGTGCAGACAGGTGCCGTTTACGAAATTCGACGATCGACCGGTAGTCCGGGGACGCGCCGGCCGTCAGCCACCGAAACGCCACATCATCGACGCACCTACGTTCGATCATCCGCGATGACCACACCCCGGTCGCGTAGGCGTACAACAGAACTGCCATCAGCCGCGGATCGTAGGGCCGCAAACCGCGCACCTGATGCACATGCTCGTCGACCACTTCGGCAACGAGCCGGGCCAGGTGTTCCGCGGGCAAGCGGTCGTTGCGCGCCGGCGCCAGCAACCATCGATGATCGGGCCGAACGGGCGAAAAGTCTTGTTCGACGGGCAACTTCGGCCTCGCCGAGCTGGGCGTCTGCGCGCTGTCCAAGACCTACCTCGAACAACTTGCCATCGACGAGCTCATCAGCCGCACATCATTCCGCGCGCCGACCCTCAACCCCATCACCGCGCCCGGCGTGTTGCCGATCGGTCGCCCCCTGCGACGAGGGCTGCAATCGCGCTGCAGCGCGGCTGCAATGTCGCGCCCCAATCCTGAGCACGGTCACCTCGGACGGGCGGCGGCACTGCAGATCGCGACGCAACTGGCCGCCGCGTACGACGCTCGAAGACGACTACTTCCACCTACCGCCCGAAGCGTTCAGCAACCCAGTGTTCCTGCGGATGGCCCACTGGTGCTGGTAAGAACCAACTTAGTTGGTTGTCGGTGGTGGTGGTGGTTGGGGTTGGAAGGGTTGGTACCACCACCACTGGGCGCGCTCCCCGGTGGGTCCGGGGCAGGGTGCGACCGCGGGTGGGGGTCGAGTCGGTGGGCGGGCCAGCGATGCCGGGCTCAATGTTCGGCCGGCGCTGTCGCTGACCGACAACGTGTCAGCGGGTCCGGTGATGGTGATGACACCCCGATGGTGCAGCCGATGATGATAAGGGCACAGCAGCACCAGGTTGTCCAGCTCGGTGGCGCCGCCGTCCTCCCAGTGCCGGATGTGGTGGGCGTGCAGACCCCGGGTGGCCCCACACCCGGGCACCGCGCAGGTCGGATGGCGATACTCCAGGGCACGGCGCAACCGGCGGCTGATCAGCCGGGTCGCCCGCCCCGCCCCGATCGGCTGCCCGGCGCGTTCCAACCACGCCTCGCACGTGGCATCACAAGTCAGGTAGCGCCGATCAGCGTCAGACAGCAGCGGCCCCAAATGCAGCGCCGCGACCTTGTCCTGGACATCCACATGCACCACCACCGTGGTGTGCTGCCCGTGCGGCCGGGCAGCCACCTCGGCGTCCCAGCCGGCCTCGACCAGGCGCAGGAACGCGTCACCGGTGTTCGGTAGTGGCGGACGCTGCCCCGCCTGGTCGGCGCCGGTGTCGTGATCGCGTTTCCACTCGGCGATCAGCGCATCACGATGAGACGCCAAGGCCGCGTCGAACTTCGCCGCCTCCAGATGCGGCAGGGTGATCCGCCAATGGGTGTACTTCTCGTCGCCGGTCTTGGTGATCGAGGCCCCCGGCTCGGGATCGGGGTCGGCATCGGGTTCGGGTTCGGGTCGCGGTTCCAGCTTGACCGCGGTGCGCAACTGGTTGACCGTGGCGCAGGAGGCCAACTCCGCATAATGCTCATCAGATCCATCGGCCGCCCGCCCGGCGATGACCCCGACCTGATCCAACGACAGCCGACCCTCCCGCATGCCTTGAGCGCACCGGGGAAACACCGCCAACCGGCGGGCGACGGTGGCGATCGTGGTGGCGTTTGCCGCCGAGGCGCCCCAGCTTCCAGGCCACCAACGCCGCCACCGACCGCGCGCCGGTGGCACCGCACAACTCGTCACGATCCAACTCCGCGACGATCTCCACGATGCGCCCATCAATCGCATTGCGCTGACCCGTCAGCTCCGACAACTCCCCGAACAACACCCCAACACGCTCATCAGCCCGCACCACCGGAGCGTCAGACGAAGCGGTCGAAGACATGACCCCATCCTCGCAGAGGGGTACGACAAATTTGGGCCACCCGAATCCTCGCGCTAGACCGCATCATCGAGATCCCAGTACTTGGCTTGCCGCAGAACCTCCCGCTTGTAGCTCGACCTCAGCGCGTCGACCATGGCGAGTGTCTGTGTCGTCAGTTCGTCTCGAATTCCGCTCTGCGCGTGCGCATATGGAATGAAGCGCGCAGCAGATCGGGTGCGTCCAGCGCGACCTCCAACGGAAAGCTGTCCTCGCTGTAGGGCGGCGGGGGGGGGGGGGGGACCAGTCGTGAAGAACCTGTCGCACAGCTCCTCGTTCGCCTCCCACTCCCCGACCGGTGACCGGCCTTCACCACCCTCGGGTAGCCGACCTACCAACCACTGAACCAACGCCCGGTACCGCGGCCAAGCGTCGGTCTCCGGTGCGAGTGCCGGCTTGTTGAGCGCATCCTCGATCCACACCCGCGCATCGGCCAGGCTCATCTCCAAAACGTCAGTGTCGGTGCTGGATTCGGCCACCCGCGCGAGAGCCTCATCGATCGGATCCGGTACGACGCCTGCATCGACGACGCTCGACCACATGTTGTGGTCGATCTCCACCGCGATGGTCAGCTCGTGCCCACCTGCGAGTCGCATACCGACCACGAGTTCGTCGACATCACCGAGCACGTGGGTTCTGCGCACTGCCCGGTACACATCGACCCGCGGTAGAGCGGAGATCCATCCCGGCAGATGGTCACGTCGTTCAGCCACTTCACGGCGACAACGGAGCTGTCGCGTCGGATCGTCGACCAGAAGTTCGGCGATGACGGCCAGTAGCGCCGTCGTCGCGCGATCCTGTACGCCGATCAGGCCGGTCAGGATGTTATCGAGTCGACTCGGATCGCACTGACCGGGCTTCGGCGATGTCAGCGGTTCACGTTTAGCCACGTGGATCGCCATGCTGGCCATACTGAGCAGGCCGAGTGGATGCCCACCTGCCAGTGCACCGCGTATTGCGGCCCGGAGTGTGGTGTCGGTAGAACTTTCGACGACGCGCTTCTTCGCCCGCCGCCGTCCGTTGGAAGCCCCTTCGCGTCCAGCCCTTCATCAGCCTGCCGTAGTCCTGGCGGATCTGCGCGATGAACGACGCGCAGCCAATATTCGTTGCCACCACCATGGCTGGTGACTGGTACGTTCGACGGCCCAGTCGACATCGCCGTCGTGATCGGCGAGCTCCAGCAGCATTGCCTCAACTTCGGACCGGTTCGATTGATCGCGATCTTCGAACTTGCGCTCCAGCGCCGCCACCGCCCGGCGGTAGGTCCCGAACCAGCCGCGGGATCCTGCCCGGGGTCGATTGGGCACCCGCCACGGCTGCCCTACAGTCGCACGTCAATCGGAGTGGACGGCACCAGCGTCGCGACCGAAACGTGCGGCCAACTGAGATTTGCAAAGTTCAAGAGGACGAGTTGGCTGTACTGGATCTGCGTGAACGTCACAGTGATCGACTGGTTTTTGTCGATGGTCGACGCTGAAGTCACCGAGAACACCGGCGCCGGTGCGCTGGCGGGAACTACTGCCTCAACCAATTGCGCCACATTGGCTTCGGCCGGACCCACTTCGATCACGGCCTGAACGGTTTCGATCCAGAACGTCGCCGACATCTCAACCGCAGATGCGTTTGGCCCTTGGTCGTCACCGTTGAGGAAGTTGATGTTGTCCGTGCCGCCGCCAGCAATCTTCTTCGACTGTGTGTCGATGAGAATTACGTCGGTCGAGACGATGTTGAGACCGTTGATTTGACTGCGCAGCAGCGCAGTCGGATCGTCGAGCAAGTCCTGAGTGATCGACGGAACGATCGAAAGATCTTGGGGGATACGGGCGGTTTTGGTGTCTGTGGCGGTCTGGCTCGGAAAGCGAATGCGAGCGGTATCGTCACCAATCTTGAACGGTGTGATGTCAATTGGATCGATCTTCGGTCCGCCTGAAACTGTTGAGAAAGTCCCCTGCGCATTTATCGTCGTTCCGTGCGGGATCGACCCCAGCCGGAACAGTGTCGACTCGGTCTCCTGAGGATGGGCTGTCGGAGGAGCGATCATCCAGAGCCCGGGCTCGAAGTGGATGGACGTAGATATTTCCGGATCGGTGACATCGGTGATGGTCTGAAGATAGGAAACACCGTTGAGAGCGATGTCACCCTGCGCCTGGCCACGGTTGGGCACAGTGCCAAGGCTTTGTGAGAAGGACAACGTCTCGGCCGTCAAGTTCAGCTCCAGCACGTTGTTGCTGTCGGGCTGCGGAACAGGAAGCTCGGTGGGAGTGGCCTTGTTCTGGGGACGGAAAATGGTGTTGAATCCCCGGCCCACGAAGGCTCCCGCAAACGCCTGGAGCGGGCCCAACGCCGGCTCACCCTCTACGACTCGGTGGGGAATGATCTTCGGACGCTCGGGAACCGCATCGAACGCGAAATCCTTTGGCATGCATACGGCTGGATGTAGGTCGATCGACGGTGGGGCTGTCGGCTTGTCGGTTGTCGTAGTCATCTTCCCTCATATGCCCTTTCAACGTCGCCCTCGGTTCTGGCGATTTCGAACCAATGGGATTGGCTGTCGACATGCTCAACGCGTCACCGCCCAGAAATCTTCGGCGCCCTGAATCGCGCTGGTTCTGAACGTGTTCTGTTGGGGGCCGGGCTATTGGACTTCGAGCAGGGGTTGGTCGGTGAAGGGCTTACCGAGCCCCAAGTTCAGATCCCAACGAAGAGTGACGCTGGGCACTTCGGTGACGGTGTTCACGTTGGGGTTGCCCACGCAACGATGCACCTCGACGACGTCGCTGGTGCAGGTCGCCACGTGTTCGGCCAGGGCGCAGGGCGCACCAGTGATGGCGCCGACCGCCCGCGAACTGCGCAGCCCGCGGGCGGCGGCGTGAGCGACTAAACCGCGAGGACGGCATCGTCGTAGTTGCCCGAGCCCATACCTGTCTCGTCGAAGATCCCCCGTTCGGAGATCCACCGGAAAGTCTCGTCGTAGATGTCCTTGGTGTAGGGCTCGAACACGATCCGCTCCCCCGGGCCCCAGCGCCTGGTGTCCATCTTGGCGTGATAGCGCTCGGGAAATTCATTCTTGTAGTACTGCGTGCACAGGTCGGGCCGCAGATCTATGTCGCGCTGTGCCTTCTTGAGCGCGCTGAAGAACTTCCGCAGATCCTCGGGGTCGGGATCGCCGTGGATCATGGTGGCGATCATGAACGTGGTGTCGATGACCTTGCGGAAACCGAGTTGTTCGGCGAAGTAGTACGGGCCGCTGAACAGTGCCGACGCCGGCGACCGGCCTTCGATGAGCTGGTCGATCCGGTGAAAGAGCATGCCGTCGCCGAAGCTGAGATTGATCTGGTCTGCGGGCAGGTACTGCTCGAGCGCCTGGATGGTCGAGTAGTGGCTACCCGACTGATAACCGACCGAGATCGGCACGCCCGCAAGGTCTTCCGGCGTCACGATCGGTGAGCCAGCTGGGACGAAGACACCCGATGGGGCCACCGAGTATGCACCGGGGTAGAGCCGGCCTGCACCCTTCGACGCGGCCACATCGACCGTCCAGTGGCAGGCACAGCTCACATCGGCCTGCCGGCCGGCTTCGAGGGATTGCATCGCACCGCTCTTGTCACCCGTGGAATGGTGTGCGCCGTCGGTGGACTTGATCAGTTCCAGGAACGTGTAATCGAGTCCTTCGTCGGTGAAGTAACCCTTCTCGTGGGCGACCCACTCCTGGAGTCGGAAATGCCCTTCGATGGCGAACTTCCTTTGAGACATACTGCGCTCCTTCGTGATTGGCGGGACCTTGAGAACGGTTGCCGCGGATCAACAACAAGCTCGGTAGGACGCCGAGTCGTCCGGATGCTCGGCGATCCTGCGGGCGCCGATCATCTTCACGTGGTCTTCCATCAGCCGGCGGGCCCCGGCGCCGTCGCGCATCTCGATGAGCGAGGCGAGCTCTCGGTGGGTCCGCATGATGTGGGCCGTGACCTCGGGCGTCAGGGTCGGGTTGCGCGTCGGCCACGACACGTGCTGTAGCGAGATGAGCTGCACCACCAGCACCCGGTTGTGCGACGCCTCGGTGACGGCGAGGTGAAACTCCCGGCCGAGCCTCGTGCTGGTCACCGGATCGTCGCTGTGGCGTTCCGCTTCGGCCAGGATGGTGCGCAGCCGGGCGACGTCGTCAGGCGTCGAATTCGTAGCTGCCAACTCTGCGGCGAGGCATTCGATCGCGCGCTGCGCGTCGAGTATCTCCGCGATCGAAACTCCCGCCAGGTCCAGCTGCACGGCCAGTGCCTCGGCGAATAGCCGGGTGTTGCCGTGCGATATGCGGGCTCCCCCGTTGGCGCCGATCCTGATCTCGACGACGCCCTGCGCCTCCAGCGTGCGCAGCGCGTCGCGTGCGACGACCCGACTCACGCCGAAGCGTTCCGCGAGCTCTTTCTCGGTGCCCAGGAAATCGCCGGGGCGTAGTTCCTTGGCGAACAGAGCGTCGCGCACCTGCTCCACGATCTGAGTCGACAGCGGGGCGTTGCGGAATGCGACGATCCGCCGATCGCCGTCCCGCATGGCGGGGTGTAGGCGCATGTCGACCTCCACGATCGGTACGTTCTATCGCAACACCGCAATGATATGAACGATACTATCGTTAGCTTGACCAGGACAAACACCCTGGTCAGGAGCGGGTGGTCGGCTCGACACGTTGCGTTAGATCGTTGGTCGCGGTCCACTGTCCTGGCACCGCTGTTTGGGTCTGTCTCCCGATTTCGTGCACTCCGCGCCCTTAGGTGTTCGTGATGGGGCGCATGGTCACCTGGCGAGCTCGAGCTCGTCCTCCGAGTGGAACTTCTCCTCCAACGCCTCCGACGACGCGTCGCGGTCGATGGTCAACAGGTCGGCACCGCGGGCGGATTCGATCGCCCCGAGCCTGCGCGTGAGCTTGTCCGCCGCGTAGGCGGTCATCTCGTCGGGATCGATCCCGAACGGCGGCTTGTTGTCGAACAGGCCATTGCCCACGACGATCGTTTCGGTGAGCAACCCCATGAGCTCGCCGATCCGGTCGTGGACCACCTGCCAGAGGCCGTCGTCGGCGGCCACGTGCCTGCGGCAGGTGAACGTGCCCCATGCCATGTGCCTGCGCTCGTCGTCGCCGATGTGCTTGATGACCTTCTGCATGCCGGGCAGGATTCCGCGGCTGGTACACACCTTCTGCCAGCCGTAGTAGCCGGTCAGCGCGAGCGCGCCCTCGATGACGTGGTTGTAGGTGACCGAGGCTCGGATCTGGTTGTGCGGGCTGGAGTCCCGCTCCAGGGCGTAGAGGCTGGCGGGCAGCTCCTCGAGTGAAGATCTGCATGTAGGGGCCGTTGCACTCGACGTAGGGGTGCAGGTCCTCGGTCAGCCCGATCGCATCGAACCAGAGCCGGAAGGACAGGGTGTGCTTGGCCTCCTCGTAGACGAACTGGGTCAGGTACATCTCGTCGGCGAAGCGGCCCTCGGCGGCCATCGCGGCGACGAACGGCTGCAGGTCCTGGGTCACCGACTCCTCGCCGGCGAGGAACTGGGCGGCCAGCATGGTGGTATACCGCCGCTCGACGTCGGTCATCGCGGCGAAGTCCTTGACGTCCTGGGTGAAGTCGATGTCCGCCGGGTTCCAGTGCTTGGCGTTTCCCTTGGCGAACAAGCGCAGTGGAAACGACTGCTGACTCAAGCCGCCGGCGCCCAGGGAGGCGTAGCCGTTCCGATCGCCGTGTTGGATGGTGCGCGTCATGACCGACTCCTTCGCGGTGGCGGGGTGATCACGAAAGCGTAGATTTCGGCGCGGGCCGCAGAATCCGCTTCTGCAACATTCAGCCCTACTCGCAGGTGAAGCTGGAGTCGTGGCGGACTCAGGGCCGGGGCCAGGTCTCCGGTAGACCGTGGCCGCCGTCAGCCACCACTACCGTCCCGGTGACGAACGAGGCCGACTCGTGGGCGAGAAACAGCACGCACGCGGCGATCTCCGCAGGCGTGCCACTGCGCCCGATCGGTCCCGCCGCCGCGGCGGCGGCTTCGAACGGCAGCTGTGACTCGGTGGCGATGTAGCCGGGCGCAACGACATTCACGGTGACGCCGGATCCGACGACCTCGAGGGCCAGCGCCCGCGACAAGCCCACCAGGCCCGCTTTCGCGGCGGTGTAGGTCGACTGACCCGGCATCGCGTTGACCGTGCCCGTGGTCGACCCGATCGAGACGATTCGCCCGTATCCGGCCGCGGTCATCACCGGCACCACCGATCGGCACACGAGAAACGCAGTGGTGAGGTTGCGGGCCAGCGCCGCGTTCCACTCTGCCAGCGACATCTCCGCCACGTCGTCGTCGGCGTCCCAACCCGATGTCACCGACGTCATGCCGGCGTTGTTGACCAGCACGTCGACCCGGCCCCACCGGTCCAGCGCCGCGCGCACCAGACCGTCGGCCGCCCCGTCGACGGTCAGGTCGGCGACCACCCCGACGGCCGAGTCGCCGAGTTCAGCCGCCCGCTGATGCACGCGCTCGGAGGTGGCGCCGAGCACCACGCGGGCACCCTCGGCGACCAGCGCACGTGCCACCGCCATGCCGATGCCGCCGGGCGCTCCGGCGCCGGTCACGATTGCCACCCTGTCCTGAAAGCGCGCCACGGGTCTCAACCTACTCGGGTCGGTTGGGCGGGCGCGGTCTGTCAGTGTGTTGACATCGGTTCACGGCAATGGGCACCAAAGGCGTTCAGGTAGCAGTCATTTTCAACGTGGGCCGCCGCAGTTGAAGAGGAATGATGGCAGATCAGCCGATAGACACATCCACTCGACGCCGTCGTGGTGGCTATGAGGCTGTAGCTCTTCACCTGACCATGTTCGTCGCCGTGCGGCGTGCGAGCGCCATCGTCGTCACCATCGGGTTGACCCCCGAGCAGCTGGGCATTCCGCTGGCGTCGGCGATCCAGACACCTGTGACGTCGTGCAGTTCGCCACTCGGTTTGGCGACCGACGTCTGCGGGTCGCTACCCAGCTTCGCGCTGCACATCTGGTGCGCACTGAAAACCGGTGTGCCGCCCTGGCCGATGGGGAGCTGGTTGATCATCGCGATGAAGGCCTCGAGGTCCTCGCCGCGCGTCCAGGGCGCGAAGGGCTGGCCGGCGAGAAAGATCTGTTGTGCACCTGCGGCCTCGTGCATGCGAATACACGTCTCCGCGGCCTCGCGGAAATGGCGACGATCGAGTTCGTCGTCGAATGGATACCAGAAGGTTGATTGGCCGTTCTCGTCGATCGTGACGCTGCCGGCACCACGGTCCTTGACGATGAACACCCAGTCGGCGCGGTACCGATATTGGCGGGTGAGTTCTTTGTGCTGGGCGCCGCCAAGCCAGGGGACGACTGTGGTGAACAGGCCGGGCAGGTGCTGGACGCATTCGATGAGATACCCGTAGCCCTCGCGGACTTCGGCGAACTCGTTCATGATTCCGGCCATCGCGGGGCCGTACCACGGGTCTTGGGGTTCGTCGTAGATCCCGCTGACGAGGCTGGCGGGGTGCAATCGCAGTTCGGCGCCGACTGCGGGCCCACCGATGCCGGACCGCAGCAGCAGCCCCGGGGTCTCCAGACTGCCTGCGGCAGCCACGACAGACGGTGCGTGGATGACCACGCGGGAGGTCTGGTGCGTCTGCGGGTCGGTGTAGGTCGCCTCGACTCCGAGGGCGACGCCGTTCTCGGTGAGGATCCGGCCGACCCAGGTGTTGGGCAGCAGTTTCGCCCCGGCGTCGGAAGCGTCCTGGAGATAGGTGCGCATCGTGCCCTGCTTGGCGCCGGTTTGATCGCCCATCCCGCTGTACCCGATCAGGTTGGGGTCGTACCTTTCCGGGTCGATGTTGAGCGTGGCGACCTGATAGGAGTACCCGAGCTCGGACGCACCGTCCCGCAACCGCTCGTGGGGGCCATTCTGGGTGGCGACCTTGTCGTTGCATTTGATCCGGGCGAACACCGCCTGTAGGTGTTCGTCGAACGCCGGGGTGTCGACGTCCTCGAGCCCAAAGTCGTTGGCCCAGCAGGCGCGGACGGTGTTCGGGGTCAGCAACGAGTTGGACCAGTTGACGGTGCTGCCGCCGCCAACGGTGCTGCCCGCAGCGATGCTGACCATGCCGTCGGCGGACGGGAAGAACCCGCCGCGCAGGAAGAGCTTCTGATATGCGAGCGGTTCGGACTGCACGAAGTCGGACTCGTTCCAGTAGCCGCCTGCCTCCAGGATGATCACCCGCTTGCCGGCCTGCGCCAGCGCCGCGGCGGCCACGCCACCGCCGCTGCCGGAGCCGATGACGACCACATCCGCCTCGAGCGTCGTCTCACCGGATGGGGTGATGACCTCCAACGTCTTGCGGGCATCCGCCGGCGGGGCCTGGGCCGGACCCGGATACCCCATGCCGACCCACAGTGGGTTGGGGCCGTCGGCTCCCGGGAGGCTGTAGGCGAACAGCACCGAAAGCTGCTTGAGCGCGGCTATCGCCCCCGCGGCCTCGGGCGAGATGCCTGCTAGGTAGGCGACGATCGCTTCGCGGCCGGCCTGGGGCTGATCTTCAAGCCCGGCCAGGCCGGCAGCATCGATCAGCGCAAGCAGACCCGCGAGTTGTTCCTCGGGCAGATGCGTTACGAGGTACTGCTCGGTTGCGATGTCGGCGCCCACGTCGCTGCCCTTGGCGGCGTAGAACCCATCCAGGTCGTCTTCGCGTGGAACGGCTGCGACGAATGTGTCGACGATCGCGGTCAGCGTCGTCCGCTGCAGTGTGTTGAATTCGAGGGCCATGGCGTGACCTTTCATGCTCGGTTTGGGTAGGGACGACGCGCGGGTCATCAAGGGTGTCGAGGGACAGGGCGGTACCGGCCGAAGGCTCGGCGGATGCGTCCGACGCCTGTGACAACGTGCGGAGCCAATGTGATGGCCACTGGCACGAAGAGCGGGGATAGGACCAGCATCATGATTGCGACGGCGCTCAAGTAGAGGCCCATGGTTGACTCACCTTCTCCGCGAAGCGGAACTCTGGAAGATTGATTCATTCGGCGCGTTCGGCGGTTGAAGACTTGGCGTCGCGTTGGCCATCAAGCATCGCCGGGCCGCGCTTGGGCAGCTACGTCGTCCGGCGACCAAGTCTCGGCGAGTTCTTGGCTTCCGGAGCCAAAGCCGGTTGCGGTCGGGGTTGCGGAGATACCGTCTGGTCATGGCGGAGACGGGCCAGGACGATGCCGCGGTCGTCGCCCGGTCGGCGGCGGCGATCGTCAGCCGGCTGGACCAGCGACTGGTCGAGGTGACTGCCTCGATCCAGCAGACGGTGGTCACGGAAATCGCCGAACTGCGCGACGACGCGCAACTGCTGAACCTGTTGCGTGACAGCGTTGACGCAAACGTCGCCACCGTATTCTCCGCGATCCGTCACGGCATCCCGATCGACAAGGTCGAGCTGCCGACGGCAGCCCTCGAACACGCACGGCGCCTGGCGCAGCGCGGAGTGACGGTCAATGTGTTGGTGCGCGCCTACCGGCTCGGCCACAAGGCGATGCTCGACCTCGTGCTGGACGAGATAGGCGCGTCGAACCTGGAGCCGCCGCTGAGCCTCGCCGTATTCCGGCAGATCTCAGAGATCACGTTCGGTTATATCGACTGGATCTCCCAACGGGTGGTGAGTACCTATCAAAGCGAGCACGACCGCTGGATGGAGAACCGAAACAGCCTGCGGGCACTACGCGTTCGGGAAATGCTCGACGGGGCCGACCTCGACATCGATGCGGTGACGTCCGCGATCCGCTACCCACTCAGACGGACCCACGTGTCGGTCGTGGCCTGGCGGGACAAGGACGACGACGGCGACGTCCTTGAGTCGATGGAGCGCTTCGTCAATCAACTCGCCGAATCGGCCGGTGCCCGCGAAGCTCCGTTGTTCATCTCGGTGGACCGCTTGACCGGATGGGCATGGATCCCGGTGCCGGTGGACGCTGCACCGGGCGTGGTCGCCTGCATTCGCGCGGTCGCCGAGGCACTGGCTGATGCCCCGTGGATCGCGGTCGGGAATCCGTTGCCAGGCGTCGAGGGCTTTCGGCGTTCGCACGAGCAGGCGCAAGAAGCCCATGCGGTTGCGATCGCGTCGGGGTCGAACGCACACCGGGTCACCGCTGCCTCCGATCCCGGCCTGCCGACCGCGGCGCTGCTGGGCGGCAATCTAGGCGCCGCGCGCGTTCGCGTCGCCGAGGTACTCGGCCCGCTCGCATCACGCACGGAGAACGACGAGCGACTACGCGAAACACTGCGAGTCTTTCTGCGCGCCGGCTCGAGCTTCAAAGCGGCCGCCGAGGAACTCCACATGCACTCCAACTCCGTCAAATATCGCGTGCAACGCGCGATCGAACGTCGCGGCCAACCGATCAGCGATAGCCGACTCGACGTCGAAGTCGCATTGCTTCTCTGTCATTGGTATGGCAGTGCCGTCCTGACCGTTCCGGCGTGATCTCAGGGTCGCTGCGCCAAGCGCTGGAGAATGTGATGCCGACCGGTGAGTACCGGACCACTCGATCCAGTCGGTTCGCTGGACGAACTGCGCCAGCACGCCGCGCCGCGCTCCGCGTCGAGCAGTTGCATTCTCCTTGTGTGCGTGCGCGTTTGAATTCCTAGGCCGGTGTTTCCGGCGATGAGATAACCATGTCGCAGCACCCGCGGCCACCGCCGCGGGTCTCGGTAAGCGTGGTCAGGGTTAGGCCGAGCAGCGTCGGTGTCGCGGTCGGTGCCGTAGCCGCGCGGCATCGTCACTCAGACGATCCACGTCGACGCCCGTCGGAGACGGTGACTCCGACCGATCCGCTCACCACTCCAGTCGTGGGGCTGGGAACTGGACTCAGGCCGGGCGGCGCAGCGATTGCGCGTGGGCCTAGTGGCCCTTGTCAACGCTCAGGGGTGCTCGAAGTGCTGATAATCGATGGGAGTTCGCCAGGAGCCGCCCCAGCGCCAACCTCGATCGGTGAAGACGTGCACGGCCGAGTCGTCGTCGTGCAGGAGTCCGGGGTCACTGCGGTTGCGGTCCAGGTATGGCGCGGCGTTCTTGGGTTGGAATGCGCCCGTGCGGTTGATGTAGGGGTTGAGCAGCGGGTTGAGGTCGATAGCTCGACCGTAGGCGTGCTGAGACCATCGGCGGGTTCCGGGGATGCCTCTGCAGTTGAACGCCGAGGTGTTGTTGTCTTCCATGGACAACTCGTCGTCGGCGCCCGGATAGTGGTTGACCGCGCGGATCTTCTCGATGGGATAGCGCAGTTGGTGAAGTTGCTCGAAGATCGCGATGACCTCGGTCACCAGGTCTTCGTGCACGATCAGCGCACCGCGGTGGGTCTGGCCGTCGAAACCGATGTGGTTGATCTCGACCCGCCGCAGCCGTCCCGGTTCGAGGGGGCAACCAGGCCGCCAGCTCGCGCCGAGCTCGGCGACGGTGACCGGGTGAACGGTCGCGGCTGGAGGTGCCGGCGGCTCGCGGGCCGGCGGCGGCGCCGGGACGGACGGCGCCGGCCTGGCGACAGACGGTGATGATGTCGCCGGAGGAGGCGGTGGCGGAGAGGCGCATTGCACGAGCACGGCACCGACAGTGGCCACTACTGCCAGTGTCGCGATCCTGAAAACGCCGATCGGCGACGAGCCCTTAACGCTTGCTTTCATCCCAAACCACCGCCGCAATAGGCGGTTTCGCTGGACGGGTCCAGTTACGGTCAACGGTACCGCAGACAACGTGATCAGTGGCCGGCCGCTTGATCCCGTACGCCAGGACTGAACGGCTCATCGGAGAGATGTCGGACGGCGGGGCCGGAGGTGATTTCACAGACGATTACGGGTACTAGCCTTGTGTGGCCATTCCACGAGCAGTAGCCAGCCGAGGTGACTCGCCGATGCGCATGGGGCTGAAGCGAGCTGCGGTAGCGCTCGCCTCGACCGTGCTGTTGTTCGTCGCGTGCGCGAACGACGTCGAATCTCGCGGTCAGCCGAACGCTGCCGGACTCGACGACATTGCCACGAACCTCGATGTGCCGTGGGGCATCGCGTTTCTGCCCGACGGTAGCGCGCTGATCGCCGAACGTGACAGCGGCGCAATCAAGCGCATGTCGGCGCCCGGCGTGGTGAATCAGGTCGGTGGCGTGACCGGCGTCGCGTCGAGGGGGGAAGGCGGTCTGCTCGGCCTCGCCACGTCGAATCAAACGGTCTTCGCATACATCACGGCCGCGCAAGACAACCGCGTAGTCCGGATGCGCTTCGACGGGAACGCGTTAACCGAGCAGACGCCGATACTTACCGGTATTCCTGCGGGTTCCATCCACGACGGCGGGCGCATCGCGTTCGGCCCCGACGGCAAGCTCTATGTGGCGACGGGTGAGAGCGGCAGTCCTCAGCTGGCGCAGGACCGCTCGTCGCTGGGCGGCAAGATCCTTCGCATCAACACCGACGGCTCCATCCCGTCCGACAATCCCGATCCGGCATCGCCGGTCTGGTCATTCGGTCACCGCAACATCCAGGGCTTGGCGTGGGACTCCGCTGGCCGACTGTGGGCCACGGAGTACGGCGCGAATCGGTTGGACGAGCTCAACTTGATCCAACCGGGCGGCAACTATGGGTGGCCCATGGCCGAGGGCCGCGCGGACACCGCAGGGTTGATCGACCCGGCGATCCAGTGGTCGACCGACGAGGCGTCACCCTCCGGACTGGCTTACTTCGGCGGGTCCTTGTGGGTCGCGGCACTTCGCGGTCAGCGGCTCTTCCAGATACCGGTCGGGGCCAACGGCTCGCTGGGCACTCCGGCACCGCTGTTTGTCGGGCAGTACGGGCGTTTGCGGACAGTCGTCGCGGCACCGGACGGCACGCTTTGGTTCACCACCAGCAACCGCGACGGTCGGGGGAGTGCCCGCGACGGTGACGACCGGATCCTCCAGTTCCGGCCCTGAGCCGATTGCCCATGCGTACCGGCCCGGGCTGTGAGAGGATTCGGGTATTCGCACCGGCGTGATGGCGCGATCCGCGGGAGATGTTTGGAGTCCCCATGTGCGCCAACACAAGTACCGAACCCCCACCGCCGGGTCCCGGATCGAAGCGGTGTTGACCTGACTCGGCGGCGGAGACCGACGTGAGCCGCAGCGCGGGTGGCGCCGGCGAACGGCCGACCACGCGGATCTCGATGGCCAACAACCGGAGAAGAACGTCGACGGCGACGCGGCCGGGTCAACGCAGCGCACGGATGGCGGTGACGTGACGCGACGACCGCGGGTCCATGAAGAGGAATGATGGCAGATCAGCCGATAGACACATCCACTCGACTCGCCGTGGAACGCACACGCCTGGCCAACGAACGAACGCTGATGGCGTGGATCCGCACCGCCACGTCCTTGATCGCCTTTGGTTTCACCATCTTCAAGTTCTTCCAGTACCTGGCGACGGAGGAGCATCGCAACACGGTCGTCAGTCCGTGGGTCGTCGGGATGACGATGATCCTCGTGGGTCTGACGGGCCTGGCACTGGCCTGGATTCAGCACCGTCAGCAGATGAAGGAACTGAAGGCGACGGTCGGCACCCTGCCGTACTCGATATCCGGAATCATGGCCGGCTTGATCGCGGTTCTGGGTGTCATCGCCCTCGTCGTCGTGGTCATGAGGTTGTAGGGCGTTGACTTGGCCGTGCTCGTGGCCGTGGGGCGGACGGCTTACCCGATTCCCACGCCCAGATCGAAGCGCACGTTGACGCGCGGCACGTCGGTGACGGTGTTCGCGTCGGGGTTGCCCACGCACTCGTCGACCTCGACGCCGTCGACGACGTCGCTGGTGCACGTCGCTATGGGATCGGCCAGGGCGCAGGGTGCACTGGCGATGGCGATCACGCCGACTGCGCTCACCACCAAAAGTCGACCGGCTTGCCGACGCATTAGCCACGCTGTCATTCGCACTGTGCGATTCTCTTGGCCCGTTGGTGCCATCAAAGGTACTCCGGGCTTTCAGGGGTTTCAGGGGTTTAGCGGTGGTTCTGGTGGCGGTGGTGCTCGGGGGTGCCGGGCTTGGGGGTGTTGCTCTGGTGCGGGAAGGCCGGGTGGTGTTCCGGGGCGCTGGTGGCGGGGCCGTTGTAGCGGACCGTGGTGTCGGCATGGCTCATGCCTGCGGTGCCGATGGCGATCAGGGCGGGGGCGGCCAGCAGGGCAGTGGCGGCGGCGACGCGGCGGGTGATGGCGTTCATGTGAATCTCCTTGTGCGGGTGTGCTTTTAAGTTTCTCGGCCGGTGTGTTCCGGCGATGAGATAACTATGTCGCAGCCATGAGGAGATGTATGTCCGCCAACCGGCCGTTGCACCGGGTGAACCCCGTGTCCCCCGATCGGTGGACATGACACGGCGGGGGTTAGGAGGTGTTCAGCCGGCGGAGAGTCGGGGTTCTAGCTTTGGGCGTCGCGGAACTCGCCACGATACCGAGCCTGCACTCGTCCGACGGCCTCGGTGTACGGCTGTCGGGCGCGGTGATGCTGTCATCGACCGACCCCGGTAACCAACCTAGTTGGTTGTTGGTGGGTGGGTTGGGGTTGGAAGGGTTGGTACCACCACCACTGGGCGCGCTCCCCGGTGGGTCCGGGGCAGGGTGCGACCGCGGGTGGGGGTCGAGTCGGTGGGCGGGCCAGCGATGCCGGGCTCAATGTTCGGCCGGCGCTGTCGCTGACCGACAACGTGTCAGCGGGTCCGGTGATGGTGATGACGCCCCGATGGTGCAGCCGATGATGATAAGGGCACAGCAGCACCAGGTTGTCCAGCTCGGTGGCGCCGCCGTCCTCCCAGTGCCGGATGTGGTGGGCGTGCAGACCCCGGGTGGCGCCACACCCGGGCACCGCGCAGGTCGGATGGCGATACTCCAGGGCACGGCGCAACCGGCGGCTGATCAGCCGGGTCGCCCGCCCCGCCCCGATCGGCTGCCCGGCGCGTTCCAACCACGCCTCACACGTGGCATCACAAGTCAGGTAGCGCCGATCAGCGTCAGACAGCAGCGGCCCCAAATGCAGCGCCGCGACCTTGTCCTGGACATCCACATGCACCACCACCGTGGTGTGCTGCCCGTGCGGCCGGGCAGCCACCTCGGCGTCCCAACCGGCCTCGACCAGGCGCAGGAACGCGCACCGGTGTTCGGCAACGGCGGACGCTGCCCCGCCTGGTCGGCGCCGGTGTCGTGATCGCGTTTCCACTCGGCGATCAGCGCATCACGATGAGACGCCAAGGCCGCGTCGAACTTGGCCGCCTCCAGATGCGGCAGGGTGATCCGCCAATGGGTGTACTTCTCGTCGCAGGTCTTGGTGATCGAGGCCCCCGGCTCGCGGCATCGGGGTCGGCATCGGGTTCGGGTTCGGGTCGCGGTTCCAGCTTGACCGCGGTGCGCAACTGGTTGACCGTGGCGCAGGAGGCCAACTCCGCATAATGCTCATCAGATCCATCAGCCGCCCGCCCGGCGATCACCCCGACCTGATCCAACGACAGCCGACCCTCCCGCATGCCTTGAGCGCACCGGGGAAACACCGCCAACCGGCGGGCGACGGTGGCGATCGTGGTGGCGTTTGCCGCCGAGGCGCCCAGCTTCCAGGCCACCAACGCCGCCACCGACCGCGCGCCGGTGGCACCGCACAACTCGTCACGATCCAACTCCGCGACGATCTCCACGATGCGCCCATCAATCGCATTGCGCTGACCCGCCAACTCCGACAACTCCCCGAACAACACCCCAACACGCTCATCAGCCCGCACCACCGGGGCGTCAGACGAAGCGGTCGAAGACATGACCCCATCCTCGCAGAGGGGTCCGACACGTTCGGGCCACCCGATCCCGGCTGTCTCAGATGCCAACAGGCACAGCATGAGCGGCACCGCGCATCGGAGGATCGCTGCGACGGTCCTTGGCTACTCACGGGCAGTGACAACGCCAGGCGCCGTTCATAGGCCCTTCGCGTCAAGCGCCTTCATCAGCGAGGGCCGCCTGCCGTAGTCCTGGCGGATCTGCGCGATGAACGACGCGAAATCAGCACTGCGACCGCCTCGTTCATAGAGTTCGGCCATCGTCGCCAGTGTCGCGGCGATGCCGGGATACAGCCTGGTGTTGGGGTGCCGCAGATCGTTCTCGAGCTGTGGCCGGTACAGGTCTGCAGCTTCGACGGGCCGAGCCTCGGCGCCTCGGTCGGCCAATTCCCGCCACGCCCAGCCGGGGCCATAACGGTCGGCGGCCAGCCACGCGGCATCGACATCACCCTCGCTCAGCGAGAGCTGAACCAAGACCGCGCCGGCGGCGTAGCGGTCCGACGCTAGTTGGCGCGCGTGGTCGAAGGCCCAGATGCGTTCGGTATCGGCACGGTCGACGCCGGCCGCGAAATCGAGCAGGACACGGTAGGTGGGGACGGACGGCTGCCGGACGAAATCTGCGCGAAGGACGTTGACCGCATCCTCGATCCGGCCCAGCCCCTGGTACGTCTTGGCGACGTCGTCGGGGCTCAGCCAATATTCGTTGCCACCACCATGGCTGGTGACTCGTCCAGCGGCGACTGCACGATCGATCCATGCCACCGCATCCTCGGTGCGTTCGGCTGCCCGCAACCGGTCGACGATCGCCCCGTACTGCGGGTGTTCTCGCTGAGCAAGCAGGTGGACGGCCCGGTCGACATCGCCGTCGTGATCGGCGAGCTCCAGCAGCATTGCGTCGACTTCGGACCGCCCCCATTGATCGCGATCTTCGAACTTGCGGTCCAGCGCTGCCACCGCCCGGCGATAGGTCCCGAGTGCTTGTTCGTCGAACGCGTCCACGAAGTCCGCCAAGACCAGCGTCGGCCAGCCCGGCGAGTCCGCCCGGAATTTCACCAGCCACGTCGCGAGTTTGACGGGGTCGGGCTTACCCAGCCGGCAGGCCCGCGCGTAGAGGTCGGCGGCCCGCTGGCATTCGTCACCGATCGAGCCCGAGGAGTCGTCAGCCTGCTCGATGATCTTGCGCAACCGGGTCAGTGCCCGCAGCAACGCCGGCCGCGCGACTTCGGCCGCCCCACTGTCGAGGTGGTTCTCGAGTTCGTCGAGCATTTCACCGGCCGCTTCCGCGACCTCAAAGGAACGTCGATAGTCGACAAAGCCGCGGAACGCCAACGTGTTTCGCACGTAGGCCTCCAGCTCGGCTTTGCCCTGCGAGTCGTCACCCGAGGCTGTCGTGGCGCGAATCTCCAGCAGGCGGCGCACCGCGCCATCGCGCTGCGCAAGTGTGATGACCAGTTCACGCAGCTCATCGGTATCCATCGCCTGCACCGCTGCTTCCAGCGCTGCCTCGGCCGTACCGCTGGCGGTGTCGTCGACCGCGACCCGTCCGGAGTCGATCGCGGCGAGCCCCGTCGCGACCAGATGCTTGCAGAAGTTGCCGTCAGCATGATGCGGGCAGGTACAGGACCCGTCGGGTAGCGGACCAGACCAGTCGAGCTCCACGGTGTAGACCCGCTTGGCCTGGATTGACGCGTAGGCCTTGAAGTCGGTCGTGCGGAGCCCTCGGACATAACGAACGTAGTCCTCGCCCCGGGCGAAGACCAGCTCACCGGCCACCTGGAGCAGCGTCGTTTCGGAGAGCGGCACATCACCATGCTGCCCGATTCGTAGGCCAGAATCAGGTGAGACTCAAGAAGCGGGCCGCGGCCGGGGCCACGCACCACGCCGGAGTCATCGTCGAACTGGGCATTCTTCGGTCTCGACGCGTTCTAGCGCAGTCGACGAGGAGTTTCGTGATGAACTCGCCGTCGCGATCCTGTGCGCGACCGCGTCGACCGCATCCTCGATACCTGGCGTGACGACGTCACCGACCTCGATGTGTGATCGCCGGTCACGGCCAATCATCGACTTCGTTTGAAAACCTTGCACCACACCGTCTTTCACATGTGATCCGTGCGGAACCGCCCGAAAGCACCTCGGAGTGGCGCCGCTTCCTTCTACAGTGTCGGGAAGGCCAGATACGGGAGCGACGGATGACATCGACGGACGCATCGACGCGATCGGTGTCGACGTGGGCGCCGCTGCGCTCGCCGATGTACCGCGCGCTATGGATCGCGCAGCTGGTCTCGAACCTCGGCACCTGGATGCAGACCGTCGGGGCGCAATGGATGCTCGTCGGTGATCCTCGGGCAGCAGTGCTGGTGCCGCTGGTGCAGACCGCGACGACACTGCCGGTGATGCTGTTGGCGTTGCCGTCGGGGGTGCTGGCGGATCTGGTGGACCGGCGCCGGCTGCTGATCGCCACGCAGGGCGCGATGGCCGCAGGGGTGGGGCTGCTGGCGTCGTTGACGGCGACTGGGCTGACCACGCCGGCGGTGCTGCTGATGCTGTTGTTCGTCGTTGGGTGTGGGCAGGCGCTGACGGCACCGGCGTGGCAGGCGATCCAGCCCGATCTCGTTCCACCCGAGCAGATCCCGGCGGCGGCCGCGCTGGGCAGCATGAGCATAAACGCCGCCAGGGCGATCGGGCCGGCGGTCGCGGGGGTGCTGGTGTCGCTGTCCGGCCCGACGCTGGTCTTCGCGCTCAACGCCGTGTCGTTCGTGGGAATCGTGTTCGTGCTGATCTCGTGGCGCCACTCCCCCGTCGAGCAGAACTACCCACCCGAACGGGCGCTGGCGGCGCTGAGCGCGGGCGGCAGGTTCATCCGCAGCTCGCCGGTGGTTCGGCGGATCCTGCTGCGGACGGCGTTGTTCATCGCCCCCGCGAGCGCCTTGTGGGGACTGTTGCCGGTGATCGCGAAGGACCAGCTGAGGTTGTCGTCGTCGGGCTACGGGCTGTTGCTGGGGGCGCTCGGCGTGGGCGCGGTGCTCGGCGCGGTCCTGTTGTCCCGGTTGCGCGTCCGCTTCGGGCAGAACACCATGCTGACGACGGGCGCGGTGGGTTTCGCGGTGGCCACCGCGGTGCTGGCGCTGGTGCACAACGTGGTCGTCGTGTCGCTGGCGCTGGTCGTCGGGGGCATGGCCTGGCTGTTGACCTTGTCGACGCTCAACGCGTCGATGCAGTTGAGCCTGCCGGCGTGGGTGCGGGCCCGCGGGTTATCGGTGTACCAGCTGATCTTCATGGGCGGTCAGGCGGTGGGCTCGCTGGTGTGGGGGCTGGTCGCCGGGGCCACCAACAGTGCCACCAGCCTGCTGGTGGCAGCCGCGCTGCTGCTGGTGTGCGGATTGTCGTCGGCCTGGTGGCCGTTGCACGCGAAGACCTCCGACCTCGACTTGACGCCGTCGTCGCACTGGCCCGAGCCGACGCTGCTCTTCGAGCCCGAACCGCTGGACGGTCCGGTTCTGGTGCTGACGTCGTACCGGATCGCGCCAGAGGACGAAGAGGGTTTCCTGGCGGCGATGGCAGTGCTGGGCCGGTCCCGCCAGCGCACCGGGGCCTCGCAGTGGCGGGTGTTCCGCAGCGTCGAGCACGAGTCGACGTTCGTGGAGACGTTCGTCGTGCGGTCGTGGGGCGAGCACATGCACCAGCACTACACCCGGCTCACCGGCCAGGACCGGCTGATCGAGGAGGCCGTCGAGCGGTACGTCGACGGGGTGCCGGTGTCCGAGCACTACCTGGCGGTGCGTCAGCGGCGGTGATCTGGTGGCCGGTCGCCTCGACATAGGCGTCCAACGGCCGACGTGCCCTCTGCCGCGGTTGGCTAGGTTCGGGGAGTGAACTCGCTCTCGGAGTCGCTGCACAGCGCCGCCCGGTCGCTGCGCCCCGGCCCGAGTCCGCTCGCGTTCGCGGCCGCAGTGCGGGCGTTCGCCGCCGCTGGCGTGATCGCGGGAGTGAGATGCCTGCGGTCTCAAAGCTTTTGAGCGACGCCGTCGGGCATGTCGGCGATGTCCTCGTCCACGGGCCTGGGGTGGCCCGCAGTCGCATCGAAGGTGGCGCTCAGCCCAGCGGGGCGAGCGGGTAGATGATCTTCGCCTGAGCCGAGTCCGGCGGCGCGATGGCCTTGACCTGCCCGCCCTGGATCTGGACCAGCATCGGGTTGAGCGCGGTGTTGTTGTGAAAGTGGTCGCCATCGGGTGCGAACCGGATCGGTCCGTAGAAGGTGGTCAGGTCGGTGGCGGCGATCAGGTCGTTGAGCTTGCCCCGGGCGTCCTCGGACAGCGACGGCGGTTGACCCAGCTTCTCGACCGCGGCCTGCAGCACCTGCCCGGCGGCGCTGCACCCGGCGGCGGTGTAGTCCGGCGGCGAGCCGTGCTTCTCCTCGAATGCCTTGGCATAGTCGGCGGCCGAGCCGAACAGGTCATCGCTGAAGGCCGCGGTCGGCAGCCAGACCGAGATCCCCATCACGCCGTCGGCACGGCGGCCGAGCGCCTTCGAGAAGGAGGCATCGGTTATCCCGTAGTGCTCGATGATCGCCTTCGGGGTGTAGCCGGTCGCGGCCATCGCGTTCACGAAGTCAACCAGCAGGACGTCGTGGCCGCCGACCGCCACGATGTCGGGCCGCTGCGCCGCGACCACGTTGGCGACCGGCGCCAGGTCGGCGTTCGGCGGAAACAGCGAGAAATGCGCGACTTTCATCCCCGCGGCTTCGGCCCCCGCGCGGAAGCCCTGTGCGGTGTCGTCGGAGAACGGCTCGTTGGCGCCGACGACCGCCGCCGTGGCCGGCTTGGGATTCGCGATGTCGACGATCGATTGGATCGAGCGGGCCGCCGTGGTGTCGACGGCGGGGATGACGCCGAAAGTGAACGCGGGCTGCTTCTTCCAGATGCCGGGGGACTCCGCCGAGCCGGCGATGCACGGCACCTTGTACTTGGCACAGATCGGGTCCATCGCGATCTGCACCCCGCTGGTGTACGCGCCGAAGATCGCGTTCACGCCTTCCTCGGTGGCCAGCCGGGATGTGGCGTCGGCGGCGGTGCCGGGATCGCTCTTACAGTCCTGTACGACCAAGTCGACGTTGTACTTCTTGTCGCCGATCGACAGCCCGCCCTTTGCATTCACGGTGTCGGCCCAGAGCTGGTATCCGCGCTGGGCGATCTGTCCGCCGGTCGCGGATGCGCCGGACAGCTCGAGCACGGCGCCGACCTTGAACGTGTCGGTGGACGTGCCGCCGCCCTTCTCACCGCCGCACGCGCTGAGCAGGCTCGGGCCGGCGACCACGCCGCCCACCACGAGACCGGCCCGGGTGAGAAAACCTCGACGGTTGATGTAGGTGGACATGGTTACTCCTCTCGATTGGCCCAGGCGGGCCGCGGAACGAGGCCGTACATGGTTCAGCGGCCCCCTAGGTAGAGGTGCATGAGTTCGCGGTCGTCCTTCACGTCGGCGGGTGTGCCGTCAAAGCGGTTACGCCCCCCCACCAGGACGTACATCCGGTTGGCCACCCGCAACGCCTCGCGGATGTTCTGCTCGATCATGATCACGCCGACGCCGCGCCGGGCGAGCTCGGCGGCGCGCACCAGGACGTCGCCGACCAGCTTGGGGGACAGGCCGGCGGACGGCTCGTCGAACAGCAGGAACCGTGGGTTCAAGACGAGCGCGCGGGCGATCGACAGGATCATCTGCTCGCCGCCGGACAGCTGGCCGGCCTGCACGGCATACCGCTCGCGCAGTCGCGGGAATTCCTCCAGCAGCTCTTCGATCCGCTGATCCAGCTGCTGGCGGGATCGGATCGTGTAGCCCCCGATCCGCAGGTTGTCGCGCACCGACAGCTGGGGGAACACGCCGCCGCCCTGCGGCATCATCGCCAGCCCGCGGCCGAGGGTGCGATGAGACGGCAGATGGGTGAGATCGTCGCCGTCGATCGTGACGCTGCCCGCCCACGGGTCGATCGTCCCCACCATCGCCTTCAGCAGGGTGCTCTTCCCGCAGCCGTTCGGCCCGAAGATGCAGGTGATCTCGCCGGTGCGGGCCGTCATCGACACCTGGTGCAGGATCTGCACGCCGCCGTACCCCGCGTCGAGGCCGTCGACCGTGACGACGCTGTCCCGGGAGCCGCTGTTTTCACTCACTCGTCGGCACCCCCAGATACGCCTCCATCACATGCGGATCGTGCGAGATCTCCTCGAAACTGCCCTGCGCCACGATCTTTCCGGCATCCATCACGATGATCCGGTCGCAGATGTCCTGCGCCAGCTCCATGTCGTGCTCGATCACCAGGAACGTCGTGCCCGCGTCACGCAGGGTGCGGATGGCGTCCACCATGATCTGGCGCAGGCGCGGGTGAACGCCGGCGGCGACCTCGTCCAGCAGCGCGACCTTCGGCTTCTGCATCAGCACCCGGCCCATCTCCAGCAGCCGCTGCTGCCCGCCGGACAAGCTGCTCGCGAGGTCGTCGGCGACGTGGGTGAGTTCGAGGCGCTCCAGCACGGCGTCCGCGTCGGCCCGGGCGTTGTTCCAGTCGAACTGCACCGCGGCGGTCCAAAGGTTCTCCCGCACAGTCATGTTCACGAACAATGCGGGTATCTGGAAGGTGCGTCCCAGGCCGGCACGGGCTATCCGGTAGGGAGCGAGCCGGGTGATGTTCCGGCCGAACAGCGAGATGGTGCCGGCGTCGGGCTTCAGGGCCCCGGTCAGCAGGTTGAACAGGGTGCTCTTCCCGCTGCCGTTCGGCCCGATGATGCCGACGATCTCGGCCTGTTCGATGTCCAACGAGACACCGTCGACCGCGCGGATGCCGCCGAAGGAGCGGAACAGGTCGTCAACCGCCAACACCGTCATCGTCTGGCCTCCTCGGTCTCGCTGTCCGTTCGCCGGGGCATGACGTCGTCGCGGGCGCGGCCCAGCAGCTGGCGTACCAGCCGCATCCGTCGTACTCGCCGGCCGACGCTGACCAGCCCGTCGGGCAGAAACAGCACGAAGGCCATCACCAGCGCGCCGACGATGATGATGTAGGCGGTCGTCTCGCCGTAGCTGACCCGGAGCTGCTCGTCGAATATGTACAACACCGTCGCGCCGAGCGCCGGACCCCACGCGTGCCCGAGCCCGCCGACGAGCACCATCACCACCAGTTGGTCGGTGATGATGGTGTTCAGCACGCTCTCCGGGTTGATGAACGTGATCCAGTACGCGTTGATGCCGCCGAGGACGGCCGGGATGATGGCGCTGAGGACGAAGGCCGCGATCTTGACCAGCGTGGTGTTGATGCCCTGCGCGCGGGCGGCAATCTCGTTGTCGCGCACCGCCTTCACCCGGAATCCGAACCGGGACCTTTCCAGCAGCAGGTAGCACACGGCGAAGGCGATCGCCGAGGTGGCGAGCATCGTGTAGTAGAAGAAGGTGTCGTCGAGGTGGATCGGCGTGGTCAGTCCGCGGGAGCCACCGGTGAAGTCGAGGATCGTGGCGAGCTCGCGCACCGCCTCGGCCAGTGCCCAGGTCGCGATGGCGAAGTACGCCCCCTTCAGCCGCAGCGCCGGCCAGCCGACCAGCGCCGCAACGGCGCCGGCGATGACGGCCGCGACCGGGAGGGTCGCCCAGAAGTTCCAGTCATGCTGGGGCTGCATCAGGATCGCCGTGGTGTAGGCGCCGATGCCGAAGAAGGCGACGTGGCCGAAGCTGATGTAGCCGGCGTACCCGCAGATCACGTTCCAGGACAGCGCGAGTCCGGCCCACATCGCGACGCCGGTGGCGACCCGGACGTAGTACGGCGTCGTCATCATCGGCAGCAGAAAGAGCACCGCGACGACGACGGCGAGCACGCCGAGGTTGACGACCGCGTTGCCGCCGGAGGCGGGCTTGCTCATGTCAGCCCCCGCCGCGAGATGCCTTGCGGGAACAGGAGCAACGCAACGAACAGCACCCCGAAGACCACCAGCAGTGTGTAGTCGGCGCCCACATACGTGGTGACCAGCGACTGCAGCACGCCGAGGAACAGCCCGGCGGCCATCACTCCGATCGCGGAACCGAGCCCGGCCAGCACCACGACGAAGAACGCGAACAACGTGTAGCGCAGGCCGACCTCGGGAGTCATCGCGTAGATGGCGCCGAGGAGCACGCCGGCCATCCCGGTGAGGCCGGTGTAAATGGCGTACACCAGGCTGCTGATCCGCTTCACGTCGATGCCCATCAGCCCGGCGTTCTCCTTGCTCTGCGCGGTGGCCCGGATCGCGAGACCCGTGCGGGTGTAGAACAGGAACGCCAGGAACAGGCCGGTGGCCACGACGGCGAAGGCGAAGCCGGCCACCCGGATCGCGGGTGCGGTGATGCCGAGCAGCTCGACGTTGCCGGAGACGAGGTCGGTGTGCACGGTGCGGGGCGTGTAGCCGAACGCGGTGAGCAGGCCGCCGCGGATCAGCGTGGCGAGCCCGAAGGTGAACGCCAGCCCCATCAGCGCCGGCAAGGCGTACTTACTCGTCCGGACCCGATAGATCAGCGGCGCGATGAGCCAGCCGGCCACCCCGAAGACGACGAACACGACCGGGAGCAGTAAAAACGCGTCCACCCCGAGCTTCTCGCTGGCCACGATCGCGGCGAACGCGCCGAGCACCACCCACATCCCGACGGCGAGGTCGACGACGTCGAGGACGCCGAACGACAGCGAGAAGCCGATGCTGATGGCGACGTACAGGCCGCCGATGAGAATCCCCCCGACAAGCGCTTGCGCCAGTTCCGTCACGGCGTCCTCTCGGCTGAGCGGTCAGGACTCCTCGGAGCGTATCCGGGGCGTAGGTTTGTTATCCGTAGATCAATCGTTTGTTGACAATGAATCAATCGATTTGCTGCGGGCGTGTCCCGACGACAGTTCCTGGGGTTGCCGAGTTTGCGTTTGACCTCGCCGGTCCGACATCCGGAATCCTTTGCGGGACTGTGACGCTCGTATCACGGTGAACGAAAACGCCATGCCCGACCGCTCTAGCCACAAAAGGCATCTTTTCCAATCGCGGAACTGAGAGGCAGATGTGACGGCGACCGACGCGCACACTGTGGACAGCACATCGATCCTGGCCGGTGCACGCCGGATCGTGCCGCTATTGCGTGAACACGCTGACGAAGTCGAAGCCGCCGCCGCCTCACCACGCCGGTGGTCGATGCGCTCCGGGACACCGGCGTTTTCCGGATGTCCATGCCTCGGGCCTGGGGCGGCCCCGAGGTGGACCTTATCGACCAGGTCGAGATCCTGGAGGTGCTTTCCGCTGCGGATGCCTCCGCCGGGTGGTGCGCCATGATCGGCTCCGACAGCGGGTTCTACTACGTGCGGCCCTCTCCGATGCCGACGCACGGGAGATCTACCCCGAACTGGACTCCGTCACCGCTGGTTGGATCATGCCGGCTGGGGACGTTGGAGGTCACCGACGGCGGCTATCGGCTATCGGGGCGCTGGTCGTTCGGTAGCGGCTGCACCCATGCCGATGTCATGTCCGCCGGCGCCGTGCTCACCGAGGGCGGAGTGCCGGTGCCCGGTCCGGACGGACGGCCGCAAGTGGCGGGTTGCCCTGCTGCCTCCGGCGAGGTGGAGATTCACGACACCTGGCACACCACCGGGCTGTGCGGGACGGGTAACAACGACTACGTCTCGAGGGCGCGTTCATCCCGACCGGGCATACCTTCGGATCGACGGGCCACGGCGCGAGGGCACCCTCTACCGCTGGCCTGGCCTGTTCGTCGCCAATTTCGTGGCCGTCCCACTCGGTGCGGCGGCCGACGCGATCGAATTGGCTATGGAGATCCTGGCCGGAAAGGTCAGTATGCCCGACAAGGCCCATGCCCGAGACGAGCCGAGGGTTCGTGCCGGTATCGCGCGCGCCCAGGCGATGGTCGGATCGGCCCGCAGCTACGCGTATGACACTCTCGGTAACTTCTGGTCAGGTTGGAGTCCGGCGACAAGCCCGAGTTTCGAGGACCGCGCCGCGCTGGCGGGATGCCTCGTCCACACCGTGACGAGTTGCCGGACGCCGTCGCGGTACTCGTCGAGACCGTTGGCACGGCCGCTGTTCGTCGCGGTTCCCGGCTGGAACGTCACACCGGGATTTGATCACCATCGGTCAGCACGCACGGGGCAGCCAAAGACGCGCGAGTGGGCCGGCGGTCTCTGGTTCGGCCAGATCCCGCCGAGCCCAATCTTCTAGGCCACCGCGGCCTCGGGAGCAGCACCCGGCCGGCGGCATGGCTGTCGCAATTGTCCACCTCTGAGCGACAATGTCGCTGAGAGGTGGACAGCCAGTTTTATGTTCGATAAGCCATGTGCGCGAAGCGCTATTGCTGTTGGTGCTGCCGTGCTGGCATTCGCGACAGCGTGATCAGCACGGAAACGCAGAGGCAGACAGCCGTGACCGACAACGGCGCAGGCCACGCCGCCTCCAGTTGCGCCTGCGTTGCCGCCCGTTGCGGTTCCCACGCCCGACTTCGCAGCAGTCTCCAAGCTGGATGGAACGACGCGATCGCGGCACACAAGCTGCCAGGAGCCGTGGTTGTCATCGGGCACGGGCGGCAAGATCGTCTTCCACCAGGCGTATGGATCGCGCAAGGTTGCCGGCGAGCCGGGACTGGATGGATCGCCCGCACCGGCCGAGCCGATGACCGAGGACACCATTTTCGACGTCGCGTCGTTGACGAAACCCCTTGCGACGGCGCCCGCCGTCATGCAGCTCTATGAAGAGGGCAAGGTTCGCGTTCGACGATCCCGTGCAGAACTATCTGCCCGACTTCAATACGGCGAACGACCCACAGCGTGCGAAGGTGACCGTTCGCATGTTGCTCACGCACACGTCAGGCGAAACGGGAGACGTCAATCTCGGAGGATCCGTGGGGACTGGAGAGCAGCCGACAAAACAGAAGGCATTCATCGCGCGCTCACCACGCCGCTGGAGTTCAGCGCCCGGCGAGCGTTTTCCGCTACTCCGATATCAACTTCATTCTTGCTCGGCGCGCTGATGGAGAAGGTCACCGGTGAAGCAGAGGACGTTTACGTTCAGGAGCACGTATTCGCCCCCCTCGGCATGGACGAGACCGCGGTACCTTCCCCCGGCCGACGCATGCGGTCCGCACACGATGCGCGGAGCCGCGATCGTCTGGGCGCCTGGAGCCTGCTGCGCCGGTCGAGCTGTCCCCCAGCCGGCACCTGGAACACCAGCCTCTTGCCACGCATGGCTTCACCGACGGCACGTCGACGAGGAGGGCAGAGCCGATCCGGGCAAGAATCCCGACATCGATTACCTGCTTCGGGGCACCGTGCATGACACGACGGCGCGGCGCATGGGTGGAGTGGCGGGGCAGTGCCGGGGTGTTCTCGACGGCAGATGATGTCGGCATCTATCGCGCAGGCCCTGCTTGACCGGCTTGCGGGTCGGCCGAGCAACTTTCCGCTGCAGCAAGCGACTCTGGGAGTTGATGACGACTCCGCAGCAGCCGGGGCATACAGGCGGAACGACTTGACGCAGCGAACAATGCCGCGCCCGGGCGCGACGAGGGGCCGAACACACGAGACCCGCTGCTCGCTCCGCACTATCCGGCGATCAGAGGGACAGAGCCTGCGCGGCTTCGGCTGGGATATCGATACGGGACAGTCCGAGGCCGCGCGGCGGTGTCCGTCTCTTCCCATCGGTAGCTTCGGGCACACCGGCCTCACCGGAACCTCGCTGTGGCTGGACCCAGGCTCGGATACCTACGTCGTGCTGCTGGTCGAATTCGATCCATCTGCGAGGCAGTGCGCCGATCTCGGAGCTGCGGGGTGACGTGGCGACGGCGTCGGCGCGGGCCTTGCGTCTTTACGGCAGTGGATGATCGACCCCGATTCGGCTTCGCCGGCCGAGACGAATGTGCGTTACGACCTACAGCCAGCGCCCTCTCGCTAGGCTCCCGGATGTCAGGGTCATCATGAACCCGGGGAGCCACCATGAACAGGCGCCAGACCATCGAGGCGAACAGAACCCGCGAAAAGGAAACCGCAGAGGACGTCCGTCGACTACGGAAATTCGATGCATTCGCAAACTTTTCTGACGAAGACCTGAGGCGTATTACCCGAGTAACACATCACAGTTCGACATCGGGGCCATGGCCGCTGATTCGTGAGCAGACACCGTCGGATGCCTGCTACATCCTGCTCAGCGGTGAGGCGGGCGTCTATGTCGGGTCCGGGACCGCATCGCCGTGGTGGGACCGGGTGAGGTGATCGGCGAATCTCCGCATCGGCCCGGAAAACTGCGGAATGCGACTGTCACGACGACTGGGCGGGCCGAGGTGTTGCGTATCGGGCGCGATGATCTCGACCGCTTGCTGGACGAGGTACCCGCACTGCGTGAGACCTTGGACGCGACTGTGGCGCGACAGTATCGAAAGCGGCAACCGCAGATCCGAGCTGATCCCGAGCGTCAGCGCCCCGACGGCGGCTCGCGGCGCTGGATCCGAAGTGTCGGTGGAGCCGGGAGCACCGTCGTC